>CAWAQE010000019.1:172500-213292 GCA_963784105.1 uncultured Gammaproteobacteria bacterium | reverse complement strand
TCTCTCGGGCGGGCTCGACTCATCGGTTGTTTTGGGCTGTCTGAAGGGCTCTACGTATCGACCTCAGGTGACCTGCCTGCACATGGAATCGGGCGAAACGGGTGAAAGTGAATGCTCATATGCGCGGCTCGCTGCCGAAGCCGCAGACGCAGAGTTAGTCGTTATTCCGGGGTTCTCGGAGAGTTCGAGGTACGACGAGCGAATATTCAGGCTCCCAAGAGCACCCAAGCCCAGTGTGGCGCATCTGGGAGTCGCGATTGAGTCGGATTTGCGAAACCTCGTTCCTTCCCGAATGAGGGCGGAGGCGACGTGGGACGGACAGGGTGGGGATCATCTATTTTTGAGTCGCACTCAGCGTTCGCTGCGGTTGACTATGCGTTTCGCCATGGTATTGCCGGGGATTATTCCCGGCATGTGCGCGACGCAGTGCGACTGTCGCGGCTGTCTTATTGGAGCGTGCAGCTAAAGTCAATTCGATTGGGGCTGCTGCGGGTCCGCTGGCACCCGGATGATGAGATTCACAGAGAGACGATGTTTATGAATCCGGAAATTCGACCTTCAAATATCGTCGATTACATTTGGCAGCCCTGGTCGAACGACGCTTCGGACTTGCCGCCCGGCAAGCGTTGGCAAATCAGTCTTCTCGGCCGCCTGATCCACCGGCATCGTCCAATTCCCGGGCTCCAGTACGCGGACAGTCATCACCCTTTATTCTCTCAGCCCTTATTCGAGCTTTGCCTGCGAATTCCCGTCCATACCTTACTGCGGGGAGGCATCAATCGGGCGGTAGAACGCGCCGCGTTTCGCGATTGCGTGCCGGGACCTATTATTCAACGTCAGACGAAGGGGTCGATCGCCACGACCTTCATGAGCAATATTCGCGAATCCTGGCCGTTCATCCGCGATTTGATACTCGATGGAGTGCTCGTTCAAGAGAGGATCCTCGAACGGTCGTCTCTCGAACCCTTTTTAGCCGGCAACCGTCCTATGAACCACCACGCTCTATGGCCCTTCTTGTCCTGCATCGCGGCGGAAGTCTGGGCGCGAAAATGGGCCGGCACTGCGTGGCGCTTATAGCGTGAAGCTTGCTGCGGCTAATCCCCGAGAATCATCTTTCCCTCCGAATCGCGCTTCACTTTCAAATAGCGATCGAACCAGGAAAAGATGTTCTTCCACATATCCCGGATATTCGCGGGGCTCGACGGCGTATGCCCTTCCCACGGTAGATGAGTAGTCGTGCGTCCTTTTTCTGGATGTAGAGAGAGCTAAAGAACTCTCTGTAACCCTCGTTATCAAACTCGTCCATATCCGAATGGATCAATAGAACCGGCGCCGAAACGCGATCCGATCGCCAAAGCGGGCTGTTTTGAATGTATCGCTGCGGCATTTGCCAAGGCGTGCCGCCCATGCTGAAGGCGGACCCGATCGAAGCTAAGTACCGGTCTATGTGGCCCTGGGGAGGCAATTCCGTCGGCGCAAACTGCTGCGCCCAGCCCATGCCAAAGAAATTGCTGACCAGATCGGTCCATCCGTTGAGCGACACAACCGCCGCATATCGTCGGCTTTGGGTTGCGATCCAAAGCGAGGTAAAACCACCCTGGCTGTAGCCCAATAGGCCGATACGGCCAGGATCGACGATTCCGGCAGCTATTACGGCATCGACGCCGCGATCGACGATGCCGGCCAAGTCAGCCTGAGGGCCATCGGCTGTGCGTGCGATCCCGCCTGCGGCATCCGGTCGGAGTACAACGAAGCCGCGAGCGGCCAGCAGATGTTCACTGTAGGAGGTGGGATGTGCACCCATGGCAAAACGATGTCTCACTTCCGGTGCCGCGCAATCACCCGGCCGCTCAGGATATACCTCGACGATCAACGGATAACGATGGCCGGAGCGGTAGTCGGGAGGGAGAAGCAGGCATCCGCTCAGCTGCGATCTCCGGGCACCTTCCGCATTCGCGTAGTGAAAGTCCAGCCATCGTGTTTCCGCGATCCCATCGAGCGACGGATTGAGTTCACCGAGCGAGGTCAGTGCGCCGTCGGCGCGCGCGATAGCCAATCGCGCCCCTTTGCCAGCGCCGATTTTCAAGAGAAGAGTACCTGAATTCGATTGCGCAAGAACCGAAGATTCCGGCGGCATGCTCAACAGACTGAGTTTCGGCGAGCCGCCGTTGAAATCGACGTGGGCCAGCGTCCCCGGCGCGCCTGCCACGGAAAAGAAGCCGCCTTTTCCGCCTGACCGCACTTGATCAAAGAAATCCCCGGCCTCCGAGCACGTCGACTACTTGCGGAGATTCGGGAAACAGACGGACCGGCCCCGATGCATTCAGTCGCCAGACTCGTCCATCGCCAACAACGATGAGGCCTGACTCGTCGGCAACCAGCGGGATGGGCGAAACCTTTCGCATGTCGGGCGTCAAATCACGAGGCCCTGAATTCGGCCCCAACAAGAACCAATGTGGAGGAATGGAACCGACTTCCTCTCGTGGATCGACGATTCCGTCGTGGCCTATCTCTTCATATGCCAGGGTGCCTGCCTGACCCGGCGTCGAGTGCGCGAACACGGCAAGCGAGTCTCCGATCCACGCTGCCTGCTCCGGCCATTGAGGGCCGCCGCGCGCTCGCTGGGAGGCAAGACTAATGCCATCATGGGGCATGACGATGGCAACAGAAGTGGACGGATCAACGATCCGAAAATCTCCGCTTTGCAGGCCCGCTCCCTCACGCCATGCAAAAAGGACAAGCTCCTTGCTCGACATATTCCATTCGATGCTCGTCGGCAGTACGTCCAATTCCGGCGCCACCACCCGCAGACCGTTCTCTCCGATCAGGGACAACAGCACTAGAGTGGACCGAGCATATGTCCAGTCGACATGGGGACGATCCAGTGAGGATTGGGGGAGCATCGACTGCCGGACCGCAGCTAACCATCGGCCATCCGGGGATGGACGGACTGCCGAGAACTGCCCGGACGCCAGTTGTTGAATGCGTCCGGAAAGCACATCTACAATGAGTAGCCGCCCCGTCAGCGGATGCACTACATCGCTTGTCGAGCTATCAAACTCGTCGACGGAGGCTTCCTTGCCCGCCCACGATTTCGCCCAACTGTCGGCCAGGCGGGCGCCTAGGCCGCGGCGGAATGTGAGCGGCCAGGGGCCCTCTCCTGCCGGATATGCGGCAACTGCGAGGCGATGATTGTCGATCCATGCCCGATCGGGGCCCGCTTGGACACCGGGAAAGCGGGGCGCGAGTGAGTACTCCTTTAACCGATGGCGCTGGAAGTCATAGGCCGCCAGCTTGACCTTCCCGTCACGCATGGCCAGTAAGCTCAAGAAGCGCCCGTCCCGCGAAAAGCTGCCCAGACGGTAGGTTGTTCGCGGGTGAGGTGGAAAAAGCTTGCTCGATGTCGTTGAGTTGAGACCAGCGGTGTATATGGCGAAGTCGCTGTCCTGCCAGGTTCCAGTAGTACCGGCCCCATAGTCACTGAGAGTGTCATAGGGGGGCGACTGTTCCCATACGAAGGAATTGCTTCCAGGCCTGACACTCGCTCTGCCGACATCCGCCAACTTCAACAGGTCATCAACGGTCAGCGATCTTTGGGCGCCATTCGCGTCATTGACCGATACGAACACCGTCATGGCCAAGACCAGCAGCGTGACTGCGGAAATACACGCCCTGACACCAGCCGGGTTTCCACAGACGCGCGGCGCAATACGGCCCAATGGAAAAAGCTCGCTACGCACGAGACTCACCAGCGCTTCTGCAGAAGGAGCGAAACATATCTGCCTAGGGCATTGGCGTTTGCTCCGTCGTAAGAGATTGGCGAGTACACTGCGTCTGGATTCAAAACATACGGCGGAGCGCGGTTGGTCAAATTAACAACGCTCAATGCAACCGAAACTCCCTTGAACGGAATTCCAGCCGACCCGAATTCATAGCTCACGATCGCGTCGGCGGTGGTCCACGAAGGCACGTGACCATTCGGAGTGACGTTGGTGTTTCGATACGAATTGACGAAATTCATGTACACACCGGTGCTCCACGGTCCGCGAGCAACAATCGTTCTTGCGCGAAATTTCAGGTCGACGGGGTTGTAGGTTGTATTCAGAAACGACGTAACCGGCGCACTGCTGGAAAATTGATTGTCAAATGCGAAGATGTACGTTCCATCGATTCCGGTGTCGACTCGGTAGTCATCAAATTTGGTCGAGTATCCGACGCCAAAGTCCAATCCCCTTGTTTTGGCAGTGGACAGATTTAGGCTACGGTTATCGAGAACGGCGCCGATCGTCGACGGATCAATGTTGAATGGATTCAGGTACGTCGGCTCCGAAATCAGTCCTTGAATCAGCGAACGCGATGGATTTCGCTGCACGATTTCCGGGCCTAGCACCGTAAGCGGTAACCACGTGGCGTTCTTCCCGATCGCGTGAAGATCTGGACAATGTCCTCCGGTTTTGCAACGACTGGAGGCAATAATGGAGCAGAAGAAGCGGATCCGGCGCAGTGTGGCGGTGTGGAAGCGGTTGTTCTCGCGGCAGTCGAGCAGCGGACTGTCGATACCGGAGTTCTGTCGGCGCGAAGGGATCAACGCGAGCTTGTTCCGGCGCTGGCGATTGACATTGAAGTATTCCGAGCATCGAGTGACCCGGAGGGAACCGGTTGCCGAGGTTTCGGCGCCGTTTATTAATCTGGGCGATCTACGCTCCGGTGGTCCACGGCTTGACGTGCGGTTGGATCTCGGTGGTGGCGTGATCTTGAGCGTCGCGCGCGGCTGATGTTCTTCGCTGAAGCGCAGATTCGGGTGCACCTCTACGGGCAGCCGACTGATATGCGCAAATCGTACGACGGACTGCAGGCACTCGCCCGCCACGCGATGGGATGTGATCCGCTCGATGGCGCGCTCTACATTTTCGTCAATCGTCGCGGTACACAGATCAAGTGTCTCTATTTTGACCGCAGCGGCTTTTGCATTTGGGGCAAGCGGCTCGAGGCGGGAAAGTTCATCAGCGATTGGCGCACGGTGCGCACTCGCGAGATGGATTGGACGGGGTTGAAGTTGCTGCTCGAGGGGTTGGAAGGAAAGCGTATTCGTAAACGTTTTTCGCTGCCGTCGGCGGCGACTAAAAGCCTATAAATATAGCCATTTCATGCGCTCATCGTGATACGATGAGCGACATGCAAAACGCGCCATCCACCGGCTCATCCGACCTCACCGAAGTGAGTGCGCTGAGCGCCGGGGAGCTTGCCGTCGTCGTGCGTTCGCAGGCTCAGAAGATCGCAGCGCTGGAACACCAGCTCGAGTGGTTTCGCCGGCAGCTCTTTGGACAGAAGAGCGAGCGCTTCGCTCCCGAACCCGATCCCTCGCAGATGCACCTGGGCGAAGTTTTCCCGACGCCGGCGCAGCCGATCGACAAACACCAGAGCATCCCGGCCCATACCCGACGCATTACCCAGACGGATGGCGCCGAGAGCGGCGAGGAGCTGAAGTTCTTCGACGAGTCGAAAGTTCCCGTCCAGACCATCACCCTGGTGCATGCCGACGTCGAGGGGCTCTCACCCGACCAGTACGAGGTCATCGGCGAGAAGGTGACCTACCGGATTGCCCAGCGTCCGGGGAGCTATCAGATCCTCAAGTACCGCCGGCCGGTGGTCAAAATCAGGAGCACCGCGCAGATCCTCGCCCTGCCGGCACCCGAGGGGATACTGGAGGGGAGCCGCGCGGATGTGAGTTTCGCCGCTGGGCTTCTGATCGACAAGTTCGCCTGGCACTTGCCGCTCTACCGCCAGCATCAGCGCCTGGCGGCCGCCGGCATCCGGGTGAGCCGGCAGTGGCTCACCCAGTTGGCGCAAGCCTCGATCAGCCTGCTTGCTCCGATCTACGAGGCGCAGTTCGACTCGATCCGCGCGAGCCGCGTCAAGGCGATGGACGAGACCCCGATCAAGGCGGGCCGTGCCGGCCACGGCAAGATGCACACGGGCTACTTCTGGCCCGTGTATGGCGAGCTCGATGAGATCTGTTTCCCGTTCCACCCCTCCCGCTCGGGGGACTTTGTCTGCAGCGCCCTGGGACTGAAGCCCGTCAGCGGAGCGGTGTTATTGACCGACGGCTACGCCGCCTACGAGCAGTATGCCGAGAAGACCGGGATCGACCACGCTCGGTGCTGGTCGCATAGCCGCCGCGGCTTCTTCGAGGCTTTGCAGGCCGATCCCACCGGGGCCAGCGCAGCGTTGGAGCAGATCAAGGCGATGTATACCATCGAGGAGGAGATCCGAGAGCGCAAGCTCGCCGGCGAAGACAAGCAGCTGCATCGCCTGACCCACAGCAAGCCTCTGGTCGAGCTCTTCTTCGCCTGGGTCGATGAGCAACTGAAGCGCCAGGGCTTCACCCCGAGCAACCCGTTCATCCAGGCTCTGAACTATGTGCGCGAACGGCGCGTCGGCCTCGAGTTGTTCCTCACCGATCCGGATGTTCCCATCGACACCAACCATATCGAGCGGGCGCTGCGTGTGATTCCGATGGGGAGAAAGTCGTGGTTATTCTGCTGGACCGAGCTCGGCGCCAAGCACGTCGGCATCATCCAGAGTCTGATCGTCACCTGCCGACTGCACGGCATTGATCCTTACACCTATCTCGTCGATGTGCTGCAGCGAGTCGGCGAACATCCTGCGAGCCGCGTCGCCGAGCTCACGCCGCGACTGTGGAAAGAGCACTTCGCAGCCAACCCGATGCGCTCTGACATCGAGGATTTCCCGCCCCGTTGAGTCGCACATTCGCGTAGCATGCTGGCACGCAACTCTCGGAGAGAACATGGCGGCTCGAAAGAAGACGGCACTCAAAATCTACGATCTGCGTATTGAACTCGAGGAGATCGAGCCGCTGATTTGGCGGCGTATCCTGGTGCCTGGGAAGATTACGCTGCCGCGGCTGCACGATCTATTGCAATTGGTTATGGGCTGGACCAACTCGCATCTGCACAGCTTTGAGATCGGCGAGCGTACCTTCGGCATGGATGGCACGGATCTCGAAGAGCTGAACATGTTGAACGAGAAGAAATTCACGCTCGATGAGGTTCTCGGCGACTCGATTCGTGAATTCAAATATGAATACGATTTCGGTGACAGCTGGCACCATCACATTACAGTCACTCCAATTGCCAAACCGAGGACCGATTGGTCCTATCCGCTCTGCGTCGCCGGCGCGGGAGCGGCGCCGCCCGAAGATGTCGGCGGCGTGGGTGGGTACGAAGAGTTCTTGGCTGCCATCAAAGATCCGAAGCACGAAGAGCACGACAGAATGCTCGAATGGGTCGGCGGGGCATTCGACCCCGCAGGCTTCGATCTGAACGAGATCAACAGAACCCTACGAATCGGTCCCCGACCGTATGGCCAATCCGACGCTGATCGCTGACCTCCCATCAGAATATGGGGGCGTCGGCAAGCACGCCGTCTGGTTGCCGGTTACCGAGCACCGTCTCGTCAGCAAACTGGTTGAGCACGTTGACAAGCTGAGAAGCGTCGACTATTTCCTCCTTAAACACGATGTCATAGAAAGTCAGTTTCGCGGTGAGCCCGTCGATTACCGAAGACTTGAAATCCAAGCCTGCTGTCCAGGCGGTCGCCTTTTCGGGCTTCAGATTTGGATTGCCGCCGTCCACAGAGAGAGAATTCGGTGTTCCTCCCGGCGTCGGGCTGAACACAAACCCGGGAATCAGCACCACCTGAGTAGGAATGGGATTCAACTCGCTGAGCGTCGGCGCCTTGAACGAAGTGCCATAGGTTCCTCGAATTGCCAGATCCGACACCGGTTTCCAAATCGCGCCAATCTGCGGATTGTTGGTAGCTCCAAAGTCGCTATATCGTTCCGCCTCGGTCAGCCATGGTCAGCTCGAGGGCGGGGCCGCCTCGGCCGCCGCCCCCTTCCGACCACCGGAATGTGCAGCTCCAGATAGCCGCCACCCACATTTCGCCGGGGGTAGAACGCATTGTCCGTTGGGGGGAAAAGATAGGTATTACCGAACGACTCGCGTCTATATTGCGCGCCGACGGCGTAATGAACCGCTCCGGCGGGAATGGTGATCAACACACCGTCCAGATTTGCGTCCAGCGACATCAACGCAGATTTGGTCTTGAGAACCGACTGTAAAGGAGCATCTGCGGGCGGCGTCTCATATGTCTGCTGTGCGGTATCGGTTTCCGAATAGGTTGCCAGGATGTCAGTTCACTTTGATGAGCGAGCTTTAAAGTAGATCCGAATGACGTGCCATAGGTGTTGATTTGCGACGGTTCACTGTCCGTATAGATGCCGTACGGAAGATCGTTTACCGTCTGCGCACTATTGGTGGATCTGCGCGAGTACATCGCATCGCCGTGCAAATCGAAGCCAGAGGAGATTTCCTGATGAATGTTGGCGAACGCGGCATTCTGTACTTGCTGGGGAAGCAAATCGAACGGCAGTAATTCGCCTTGTACATAGTCTCGACTCGCAGCCGACAATGGTGTCCGATCCGCATACTGATAGCTCAGCACGCCCGATCCGTTCGTCCAGGCGTGCCCGACTGTTTGGCCGACCTGGATGTCGTGCATCGTTCCCGTGGTTACCGACCCGTACTGAACACGGGTCTCCACGCCATCGAATTCTCTACGCAAAATGATGTTGACGACGCCGCCCACGGCATCAGCACCGTAAATTGCGGACGCCCCGTCGGTGACTATCTCAATGCGTTCGATTGCGGTAAGTGGGATCATGGAGATATCGACGAAGCTGCCGTCACTATTGCCGGGCGCGACACGATGGCCGTCGATCAATACGAGCGTTGCGTCGGCGCCCAATCCCCGCAAGTTGGGCGCGCTGCCGTTGACCGTGTTATTGGTCTGGCTCTTGGCCGCAATTTGCCCGATCGTGTTTTCGGATGCGCCGCCGAAATTTTGCGGTAACGATTGTAGGAACTGCTGAAGCGTGCTCGCGCCGGTAGCATCGATGTCATCTCGTGTGTAAACCAGAACTGGAGACGGCGAGTCTTTCGTGCCGCGGATGTGCGTACCCGTTACCGTAATTTCAGTCAAGATCATTCTTGTTGTGCATCTTGGTATCGTTCGACAATGAATCTTCCGATTTGATCTCCGGCGATGTGCCGGATAAAGGAGGCGAGTCAGGGCCCATCTGGGAAGTCGCGCCGGCATCCGGGCTGCGCGAGTAATGATTGCCGCGGGCCTCGGCGGCGCCGTGCGCGGCGGAATTCAGCCTTCTCGAGGATTCGAATCGTTTTATCGTCGACGTTGACGGCGTGAAGCTTCGCTGCCTTTCAGCAGGAGCGACAGCGCGTCGCCGACCGTGAATTCGCCTTTGATCGCCGGTGCCTGTAAGCCGGCGACGATTGAGGGTTCGTAGGAAATATTGCGGCTCGCCTGAACCGCAAAATCGCGCAGCGCTTTGTCCAAGGGACCCGCGGCGATATCGAAGTGCAATTTGATGTCCGAGCCGAGTACAGATGTGGCGACCGGCCGCAGACGTCGAATCGGGTGCGGCCGTTGAACCGACAGGGGACGCGGCATCTGCCGAAGACGCCGCAGCATTGAGTGAAAGTACAGCCGCACAAATCGCGGGCAAAATAATCCCTGCG
Source organism: uncultured Gammaproteobacteria bacterium (assembly GCA_963784105.1). Taxonomy (GTDB): domain Bacteria; phylum Pseudomonadota; class Gammaproteobacteria; order Steroidobacterales; family Steroidobacteraceae; genus Bog-1198. Next base: position 203,672 of record CAWAQE010000019.1, on the reverse strand, counting down.
CGTACACACATTGAATGAATCTCCCCAGCAAAGGTCTTGCGTTTAGGTCGGTATGACTATTTGAGTTATTCGGGAGCGCATTCGCGGCTCCCGAAAAATCCAGGACGTAATCGGCACGCCGGACGTCATCATTCGAGCGGAATTATTTTTGGGAGTTGGAATCGGACGGGCGGTCGGTGAGAATGATCGTGTTGCCGCGAGTGATGATTCGCAAGTGATAGGTGCTCGCCATGGACTGCGCGAAGCTGTAGGGGTCGCGGATTCCAAATACGCCGCCGACCCGCAACGCGCGAGCGGCGGGTCCTTCGATCGCCAGCCGGCGAGTTCCGTAGCGATTGAATTCGGCCGCGGCGTCGCTCAGCGACGCGTCGTCGAATATCAGCTCGCCGCGCCGCCACGCCGTGACTTTCTCGATGGAGGGGGAATCCAGGGTCTCGTTCCGTTCGCCGGTGAATCGCAGTCGCTCGCCCGGATTCAGCAGCTTCACGCCGCCGGCGGCGGCACTGGGCAGCGTGTCGGGCCATGAAATCGGCTCGATGGCCACGCGGCCTTCCATGAGCGTCACCGCGAAGGTCGATCCGGCGGGTTCCTCGCGCCGGACTTCGAAGGAGGTTCCCACGGCAATGACTTTTCGGTCGCCGGCGATGACCACGAAGGGCCGCGCACGATCCTTGGCCACATCGAACAGCGCTTCACCGCGCTTCAAAGTGATCTTGCGCACACCCTCGTCGAACTGCACTACGACCCGGCTGTTGGCGTTGAGCGTCACCTGGCTGCCGTCGCTGAGATCGACTATGCGCTGCTCCGAGGGTCCGGTGGCCAGGGTGTCGTCCCGCAGGAAATAGATCGCGCAGGCGAAGGCGGCACACAGGGCGGCCATGCCGGCCAGCGCCGCAGCGGTGGTCCCCACGCGCTTGCGTGTATGCATCGACCCGGGCACCCGCTGCAACGGAAACCGCGGAATGTTGCCGGTCTGCTGCCAGGAGTCGGTGGCCTGTTCGAAAGCCGCGGCGTGCCGGGGATCGTCTGCTATCCAGCGCCTTACCCTTGATTCGAGCTGCTCATCGCGATCCGGACTGTGCAAATCCATGACCCACACGGCCGCCTCCGCGTCGATGCGCTGAAGCGCCTTGCTATTTTGCCGTGTGATTCGCGCTGCCATCTTCTTCCGTTGCGCCTTTTTCGTTCCTGCTCTGTTCCATGATGGCCAACAGGGCGCGCGCTATGTGCCGTTTGATCGTGATGTTCGAAATGTCCATCACCTCGGCGATTTCCGCATAGCTATAGCCGGCGCGGTGTGCGAAATAGATCTCGCGTGTCCGCGGGCTGACGGCTTCCAGCACCGCCGCGATTTGATTCAGACGTTGCTGAGCTTCGATGGTTTCCTCGGGAGTGGCTTGGGCCGCCACCAATGGGGTCAGGGCTTCGACGTCATCGATGGGCACTTCCCTGCGCAGATCCAGGCGGTCGCGCCGATGCTGATCGATGGCCAGATTATGCGCGGCGTGCCGCACGAAGGCCTCCTCGTTCACGACAGGCGCGTCGCGGCCGTACACATGCAGGCGCAGCATGGCCTCTTGGATCAAATCCTCGGCGTCCTCGTGCGACCGGCCCTTGCGGCGCAGGAACTTCAGGAGGCGTTCGAAATAGGCGGGGCGCGATGCCATCAGCGTGTACCGCGGCTCTCAACAGCATCGCTATTCGTCAAGGGCGAACGTGCGGCATCCGATGTCCCCTCCTGCGTCTTCTCGAGTATCTCTTCTCGATTTACGATGATCTCGCGCGGCGCGTTCACACCGATCCGGACTCGGCCTCCCTTAACGTCCAAAACGGTAATGGTGATGTTGTCTCCGATCACCACGGTTTCGGTACGCCGGCGGGTCAAAATCAGCATGTTCCATTGCCTCCCGGTGCGACCTGCATCCATTGCGCCACGATGAACATTATAGTGTTTAAACATTATTGTGTTCAACATTCGAATCTGGCGATATGCGCGTGTCAGCGGTCTTGCAAGAGCGGCCTAAATCGTCGTAAGGGATTGAATTGACATTATAATGTCTGGACGGCGTCGGGGTGAGGGATCGAACCTTGTGCGTGCGCACAAGATCGATACTTCGAAGCCTCGGTGAAGAAGTTCGGGAACGCCGTAAACAGCGCAACCTGAGCCAGGAGGCGCTGGCGCTTCAGGCGGGAATCCATCCCAACGTCGTGGGACGCATCGAACGGGGTATCTACAATCCCAGCGTCATGATCCTGTATGCGATCGCGGTGAAGCTGAACACATCGGTGTTGGAACTATTCGCGGGCGCCGACAAGCGGCAATAGCCCTTCGCCGGCGCTCGGACGCCGCCAGATGCCTTCAGACCGCAGAGGGCAACGTCGGCCCGGCAGCACAGAAAGTGCCTTGCAAGGCTATGAAGTGATGCGCCGCTCCCTGCGCATCAAGATCAAGAACAGCGGCACGCCGATCAGTGCGGTCAATGCGCCGACGGGCAACTGGCGCGGCGCCGCGGCGATTCTGGCCAGCGTGTCGGCCAAGGTCAGCAACGTGCCGCCCAACAGAATCGACGCCGGCACGACGATGCGGTGATTGCTGCCCGCGACCAGGCGTACCAGGTGCGGTGTGACCAGCCCGATGAAGCCGATGCCTCCGGCCGTGGTGACGGCCGTGGCGGTCAGCGCGGCGGTGGCGCAGAACAACGCCATACGCGCCGGCGACAGCGCCACGCCCAGGGATTGGGCTTCGATCTCGCCGCGCGCCAGGACGTTCAAGCTGCGTGCTCCGGCGATGGCGAAGCCGCCGACGACCAGCAGCAGGCCGAGCGCCGCCGGCGAGAAGGGCGCGAAGGATAAATCGCCCATCAGCCAGAACAGCATGCCGCGCAGCCGGGTTTCATCGCCCAGGGCGAGCATGAGGCTGACGACGGCGGCGCAGCCCGAGGCGACGACGACCCCGTTGAGCAGCAGTCTCTGCGGGGTCCAGCCGCCGCGGGCATGGGCGAGGGCGAACACCAGGAGGGTGGCGCCCAAGGCGCCGGTCCCCGCCGCCCAGTCGACGATCAAGCCGCCGAAGCCCAAGAGCATGGCGCCGAGGGCCGCCACGGCGGCGCCGCCGGAAATACCGAGCACGTAGGGATCCGCCAGAGGGTTGCGCAGCAAGCACCTGCATGAGCACGCCGGCCAGCGCCAGCAGGCCGCCGGTGCTGAAGGCATTCAGGGCGCGCGGCAGCCGCAGGTCCAAAATGACCTCGCGCACCACGGAATCGTGGCTGCCCAGCAACGCCGTCACCACGGTATCCAGGCGAAGGGAGGTGCTGCCGACCGAAACGGCCAGTCCGATGCTCAATAATGCGATCAGCGACAATAACGGGAGCAATCTGCCGGGTTTCATGTGACGCGTACCTTAGGTCGCCTGCGCCGCGACCACAAGCGGCCGGTGATATGGAACAATTGCTGCCATGTCCATCCAGCCCGCCATCGACTACATCGACAAGGACGGTTTTCGCGCCAACGTGGGAATCGTGCTGACGCGCGGCTCCGGGGAGGTGTTCCTGGGCGGCCGCGTCGGCGGCCGCGGCTGGCAATTTCCCCAGGGCGGGGTCAATCGCGGCGAGCGGGTCGAGGAGGCGCTGTTTCGCGAACTCAAAGAGGAAATCGGCCTGGAACGCGGCGACGTCGAGGTGCTGGGCTCGACGCGCGGCTGGCTGCGGTATCGCCTGCCGCGGCAATACGTGCGCGACCGCTGCATCGGGCAGAAGCAGCGCTGGTTTCTGCTCGAACTCCTCGCCGACGAATCGAAGCTGCGATTCGATTCCACCGCCACCCCGGAGTTCGACCGCTGGCGCTGGGCCGACTATTGGACACCGGTGCGCGAAGTCGTCTATTTCAAGCGGCGAGTCTACGTGCGGGCGCTGCACGATCTGGGCAAGCGCCATGTTCCCCGAAGGCTTGCCGCCCTATCCCGGAATGGTGGCCCGAAATCGAAGCCGCCGCCGCCAGCGGCGAATCCAAGGCCCGCGAACTCAAGAAGCGCTAGCGCTTCACCCGGCGCCGAGCTCGCGAGCGAGCTCCCGGCGAATGCCCGCCCCGGTCAAACTCATCGCGCCAGGCTTAGAAAGGCTTGACCACGGCCAGCACCACGATGGCGATCAGCAGCAGCGAGGGCACTTCATTGAAGCCGCGGTACCACTTGGCGCTGTGCGCATTGCGATTCTGCGGCAAAATCGCGCATCAGCTTGTAGCAGGACACGTGGTAGGCGATCAGCAACAGCACCAGCAGCAGCTTGACCCGCAGCCACCCCATCGTCAGGTAAACGGGCGCCGCCACCAGCATGGCCGCACCGAATGCCACGCTCGGCAGCGGCGCCGATGGTCATGATGGCAAACAGACGCCGCTCCATGATCTGAAAGCGCTCGATGCTGATCGAGTCCTTGGCGTCCGCGTGATAGACGAATAGCCGCGGCAGATAGAACAGGCCGGCGAACCAAGTGACCACGGCGATGACATGAAATGCTTTGAGCCAGAGCATGAGTGTTCCTTTCCGCGGGCATCGTATACCGTGATGTGCGCTGCCTGTCGCCGTAATGGCGCCACGCAGTGCGTGCAAAGGCCTGTCTTCGGGGACACTGATCGTGTAATGTCTCCTACCCGTGATCGCGTAACGCGCAGAGTCGAGTATGGCGGATTATGTTCGGCAAATTGGTCGTCAGACCGCATGCGCCGAAGCGTCGCGCGGTGCTGTTGGGCGTGGCCGTCGCCTGCGGCCTTGGCGATGCTGTATGCCACGTTCGAGCTCGGCCGCTACGACGCGGGCTTTCGCGTGGTCGATTCTGTGCGCGGCGCATTGTCGGCGAGCGCGCGCATCCGCGAGCTCGAAGCGGAAAATGAAAAGCAGCGCGGCCAACTGGAAGCCGCCGAAGTGGCGCGGCGCGTCGATCGCGAGGGCTACAAGCAGGTCGAGCGCAGCCTGGGCGACATGCAGAGTCAGATCGCGCGCCTGAACCAAGACCTGTCCTTCTATCGGGGCCTGGTGCAGCCGGACTCGATCATTCACGTGAAAGTGCAGCAGATGCAAATCGTGCCCGAAGCCGCCGCGGGTCAGTACCGCCTGAAATTCGTGCTGATGCAGACGGGAAAGCCGGACAACATGGTGGCCGGCAACGCCGCGATCACCATCGATGGATTGCTGCAGGGCAAGCCTGCCAGCCTGAGTTTTGCGCAGGTCGCGCCTAAGCCGGCGCGCACAGCCTGGCATACTCCTTCCGGTACTTTCAGGATTACGACGAACCCATACAATTGCCGCAGGGATTCGAGCCGACGCGCGTCGGGGTCGAGATTCACAGCGGCAAAGACAGAGATGCCAGCCACAGTTTTCGGCAGGCCTTCGTTTGGAAGGCGCAGGGAATGTCGGTGGAAACCGAGGCAGGCGGCACCATCCTACAAGGCCTCAAGGATAGTGCAGATGTTCAAACGGAAACAGAGTAAGAACGCGAATATCGACACCTTGATCGGCGCCAAGACCCGCATCAACGGCGACGTCGAATTCACCGGCGGCTTGCATGTCGACGGCTACATCAACGGCAACGTCAAGGGCGAACCCGAGAGCGGGCGCGTTTCTGTCGGTGAGCGAGCAGGGCTGCATCGAAGGGTCGGTGTTCGCGCCCAATGTCATCCTGAACGGCATCGTCAAGGGCGACATCGAGGCCAGCGACCGGGTCGAACTGGGCTCGAAAGCGCGCGTTCTGGGCAATGTTCACTACACCGTCATTGAAACGGCCGTGGGCGCCCAAATCAATGGGAAGTTGATCCATCGGGCGAATCCGGCCGCCGGCGGCCCGAATTCGGGAACCGGCGCGGTGAACCCGGTCCCAAAGAGAGCCCGGAACTTTGATTGGCCGGCGGCCGGCGGGGTAGAATAGCAGTCATGAGCGCAACATCAGAATCCATCGCCCAGGGCCGATCTGGCCCCACCCCCGCCCGATGTGCTGGTTTTCACCGATGCCGCGGCGGGCAAGGTGGGCGAATTGATCCGCGAGGAGTCGAACCCGAACCTCAAACTGCGGGTATTCGTCTCCGGCGGCGGATGCTCGGGCTTTCAGTACGGATTCACCTTCGATGAGAAGATCGAGGACGGCGATTTTTGCGTCGAAAACCACGGCGTGCAGCTGTTGGTCGACCCCATGAGCGCGCAATACCTCATGGGCGCGGAAATCGACTACAAAGAAGATCTACAGGGCGCCCAGTTCGTCATTCGCAATCCGAACGCGAAAACGACCTGCGGTTGCGGGTCTTCATTCTCAGCCTAAGAATGTTGACCGCGTAGATGAGCGGCGGCCGTGTCGTACCCGACGTGCTCGCCGCCGTCGATTTGGGCTCCAACAGCTTTCACATGGTCGTTGCGCGTCATTCGCACGGCCAACTCGTCATTCTCGACCGGCTCCGCGAAATGGTGCGCCTGGCCGCGGGCTTGGGCGACAGCGGACGGCTGGACGATGCCGCGACGGAACGCGCGCTGCGCTGCCTCGAGCGCTTCGGGCAACGGCTGCGCGCCATGCACGCCGACAGCGTGCGCGTGGTCGGCACCAACGCCTTGCGCCGCGCCAAGCGCAAGCGCTGGTTCCTGGAGCGCGCCCGCGCCGCGCTCGGCCATCCCATCGAAATCATCTCCGGGCTGGAAGAGGCGCGGCTGATCTACTCGGGCGTGGTGCACACCAGTCCCATGAGCCCGGACAAGCGGCTGGTGATCGATATCGGCGGCGGATCGACCGAGGTGGTGATCGGCGAGGGCTTCAATCCCCTGCTGCTCGAAAGCCTGTCGGTGGGCTGCGTGGGCTTGAGCACCATTTGTTTCGACGACGGCAAGATCTCCGAGAAGCGCTTCGAACGCGCGCGCACGGCGGTCAGGCTGGAACTCGAGCCCATCCAAGAGGCGTACCGCAAGCTCGGCTGGCTGCAGGCATTCGGCAGTTCCGGGACGGTGCGCGTCATCGGCGATGTGCTGCGCCGGCTCAATCCCGGATTCGCCGCGCATCACCCTCGACAATCTGCGCTGCGCTCGCCGAGCGCGTGATCGCGGCCGGGCATGTGGATGAGCTCGATCTCGCCGGACGTGGATGCCGAGCGCGCGCCGGTGTTTCCCGCCGGGCTCGCGATTCTGCTGGAAATCGTCGAGAACTTCGGCATCGACCGGGTTCGCGTGGCCGAGGGCGCCATGCGCGAAGGCCTGCTGTACGACCTCATGGGCCGCTTCACCGACGAAGACGCGCGCGTGCGCAGCGTGCGCGCCATGGAAAAGCGCTACCACGTCGATGAAGTGCAGGCGGACCGCGTCGAAGCGACGGCGGTCGCCCTGCTCGAGCAAGTCGAGTCCGAATGGGGCCTGGAAGACCCGCTGGCGGAGTCCGTGCTGCGCTGGGCGGCGCGGCTGCACGAAACGGGCCTGGACATCGCCCACTCCAAGTATCAACGGCACAGCGCGTACCTGCTGCAGCACGCCGACATGCCGGGCTTCCCGCGCGAGGAGCAACTGCTGCTGTCCGCCTTGGTCGGCGGACATCGCCGGCAACTGTCCTTCGAATCCCTGGAGGATTTGCTGCCGCCCTGGGATCGGCACGCGGAGTTTCTGATCGTGCTGCTGCGGCTCGCGGTGCTGCTGCATCGGGGACGCAGCCCGCAACCGTTGCCGGAGGTGCAGCTGAGCGTCAAGGGCCGCACCCTGAACATGGAACTGCCGCAGGGCTGGATGAAGGAGCATCCGCTCACTCTCGAGGATCTCGAGCAGGAGCGGCTGTATCTGAAGGACGCGGGCTTTCGCCTGAATATCGTTTGAAGCTCGAGCGCGCGCCGGCTGCCGCCGGCGCTCAGGCGTCGGTGAGCGGCACCCGTTCGTCGTACAGGCTCAGGAGGCGCGTTTGCGCGCACACATGGCCGGCGCCCTCGGCGCGCGCGTAGTGGCCGGCGGAGTCCAACACCCAAGCCTGCGTGTCGTCCGCCAGGTACAGCTTCAAATCATCGGCGACCCGCGATTGCAGCTCGGGCGCCTCCACCGGGAACGCCACCTCGATGCGGCGGAATAAATTCCTGTCCATCCAATCGGCGCTGCCGCAGTAAATCTCGCGCTCTCCGGCGTTCTCGAAATAATAGACGCGGGAATGCTCCAGGAAGCGGCCGACGATGGAGCGCACCTTGATGCGGTCGGAGACGCCGGGCACGCCGGGCCGCAGGCAACACACGCCGCGCACGATGAGGTCGATGTCGACGCCGGCGCGCGAAGCCCGGTACAGCGCCTGGATGATGGTCGGCTCGGTGAGCGCGTTGAGTTTGGCGATGATGCGGGCCGGCTTGCCGGCGCGCGCATGCGCGCTCTCCCGCTCGATCTTGGCCAGCAGCGCCTGATGCAGGCTGAACGGCGCATGCAGCAGCTTGCGCAGGCGCGGCACGCGCGTCAGCCCGGTCAGCTGCAGGAAGATCTCGTGGATGTCCTCGCCGATGGATTCGTCCGCCGTCATCAGGCCGTAGTCGGTGTACAGCCGCGCGGTCTTGGCGTGATAGTTGCCGGTGCCCAGGTGGCAGTAGCGCCGCAAGCCCTTTTCCTCGCGCCGCACCACCATCACCAGCTTGGCGTGAGTCTTGAAGCCGAACACGCCGTACATGACGTGGGCGCCGGCTTCCTGCAGCTTGGTCGCGAGTTCGATGTTCGCTTCTTCGTCGAAGCGCGCCCGCAGCTCGATGATGACGGTCACGTCCTTGCCCGCCTGCGCCGCCTCGACCAGCGCGCCGACGATGGTGGAATCGCTGCCGGCGCGATACAGGGTCTGCTTGATGGCGAGCACCTGCGGATCGCTGGCCGCCTGCTTGATGAAATCCGCGACCGGGCCGAAACCTTGAAACGGGTGATGCAGCAGCACGTCCCCGGCGCGCAGGGTGGTGAACAGATCGTTGCCCACGCGCAGGCGCTCGGGAATGCTCGGCGCGAATGGCGTGTACTTGAGTTCGGTGCGATCCACCAGATCGTACACGGCCATCAGGCGATTCAGGTTCACCTGTCCCGACACCTTGTAGAGATCGTCGCCGGTGAGTCCGAATTGCCCCAGCAGATAGGTCGAGTATTTCATCCGGGCAGTCGTGCGCGGTTTCCAGCCGCACCGCGTCGCCGAAGCGGCGCGAGGCGAGTTCGCCTTCGACGGCGCGCAGCAGGTCGTCGACTTCTTCCTGCTCGACGAACAGGTCGCTGTTGCGGGTGACCCGAAACTGGTAGCAGCCGCGCATGTGCATGCCGGCGAACAGCTTGGAGACGAAGGCTTCGACGATGGTGCCCAGGAACACGAAGTTGCGGCTGCCGAGTTCGTCGGGCAGCCTGATCAGGCGCGGCAGGGAACGCGGCGCCTGCACCACCGCGAGGCCGCTGTTGCGGCCGAATCCGTCCTCGCCTTCGACCACCACCGCGAAATTCAAGCTCTTGTTGAGTATTTTCGGGAACGGCCGCGCCGGGTCCAGCGCCAGCGGGCTGAGCACCGGCTCCACCTCACGGCTGAAATAGTCGGCAAGCCACGCGGCCTGGGCCTCGGTCCACATTTCCGGCGAGACGAACACCACGCCGTTCTGGGCGAGTTCCGGCATGAGCACATCGTTCAGCAGCTGATACTGCTCGTCGACCAGGCGCACGGCGCGGGCGCGAATCGCCTTCAGCTGGTCGGGAACCGGCAATCCGTCCGGGCCGCCTTGCACGGCGCCGGCCTCCAGCAGCTCCTTGAGGCTGGCGACGCGGATCTCGAAGAATTCATCGAGGTTGGCGCAGGAGATGCACAGGAATCCGCACCCGTTCGAGCAGCGGTATGCGGCTGTCCTTGGCCTGTTCCAATACGCGCTGGTTGAACTCCAGAAACGAGAGTTCGCGATTGATATACAGCTGCGGAGTCTGCAGGTCGGTGTCGTTCATGCGGTAGCTTACGCCATGGAGCAAGGCATACGATAGGTACAGACTCAGTTGATCGCGGTTCGCGACCCGCATCGGCGAAGCCGGGGCTCGGATCGCTCAGGACGGAGGAAACGCTGAACACTTCGCCTGCCGCGCGGCTCCTCGGCGAGCGGACCGCCGCCGGGAACCGTGCCCGCGGCGGCCGGCGGCGGTGCCCGGGAGCCGTCTGCTGGCGGCGATAGATCGGCGAGCAGCGGCGCGGTTCGCTCGCGAAATTTTTGCAAGTGCCTCCGCACGCAGCGGTTCGGCGCCCGGCAGTTGTACGGTCTGCGGATTCTTGTGCACACCGTTCACCAGATACTCGTAATGCAGGTGAGGACCCGTGGCAAGGCCGGTCATGCCCACGTAGCCGATGACCTCGCCCTGCTGCACGTGGGCGCCGACGCGAGATGTTCTCGGCGAATCGCGACATGTGACCATACAGAGTCGAAACGCTGTTGCTGTGGGCCAGCACCACGGCGTTGCCGTAGCCGCCGCGCCGCCCCGCGAAGCTGACGCGTCCGTCGCCGGCCGCGTGCACCGGGGTGCCGGTCGGCGCGGCATAGTCGGTGCCCATGTGTCCGCGGATCAGGTTCAAGATCGGGATGCAGGCGGTGCGGATTGAACACCGAGCTCACCCGGGTGAATTCGACCGGCGCGCGCAAGAACGCCTTGCGCATCGGCTGACCGTCCGGCGTGTAGTAGCTGGCGCTGCCGTCCTCGGCCACGAAACGCACCGCGCGATACACTTTGCCGTCATTGACGAACTCGGCGGCCAGCACTTCGCCGTCGCGAAGATACTTGCCGTCCTGATAGATCTGCTCGTAGACGGCGGTGAAACGATCGCCCTCGCGGATGTCGAGCACGAAGTCGATGTCCCAGGCGAACACATTGGCGAGTTTCAGCGCCACGATGTCGGAGATGTCGGCCGCCTCGGCCGCCTGAAACAGCGACGAATCGATGGTGGCGGTGGCGGTGCGGATCCGCGTCTCCACCGGATTGTCGATCATCTTCGCCGCGAACCCGGCGTCTCCGCGCACCACTTTGAGGGTTTGAGTCTCGCTGACCTTGCGCGTGAGTTCCTTGATCTCGCCCGTCGGCATGCGTGAGCTTGATGGCATCGCCCGGCCTGAGAAAGTCCAGGCTTTGGCGAATGCCGGGCAGCTGGCGAATCGCGGCGAGGTCCGCCGTGTCGAGCGCCATGCGGCGAAATATGGCGTCCAGGGTGTCGTTTCTGCCGACGATCACTTCGATCGTCGAGCCGACACTGGCCTGCTGTGCAATGGCCCTGGGTTGCCCTGCGGGCGCCGGCGGCGGCGAGGGCGCGGCGCGGACGCCGGCCGGCGGTGCATGGGGATAGATCAGCGGGGCGGGCGCGTAGGCCACCGAGGTCGGGGTATCGCGCGCGGCATGCCAAAGAATCAGCGCGGCGCTCACCGCCGCCGCATAGGGCGCCAGCCTCGTCATCAGCTCCTTGAATGCCTTGGATAATTGCGAGGTTCCGAGATTATTGCGGTGCATCAGAGATCCTGGCAAAGCGGCTGCTTAGGCTAGCTGCGAGCCTGGGCTCGGTCAATGGAGCCGGGAGAGGAGTTTGGCGATGTCCTCGGCCGGCAGCGGGCGGCTGAACAGATAGCCCTGCGCCTCGTCGCAGCCCAGCGCGTACAGCGCGCGCAGCCTGCTCCTCGGTTTCCACGCCTTCGGCGACCACGTAGATGCGCAGGGCGTGCGCGAGATTGATGATGGCGGAGACGATGGCCATGTGCTCGGCGCTGATGGTCATGCCGGCGACGAAGGATCGGTCGATCTTCAGCGCGTCCAAGGGCAGGTGCGCGATCTGGCTCAAGCCCGAATAGCCGGTGCCGAAATCGTCCATGAACACCTGCACCCCGGCCTCGCGCAGCTGCAGCAGCTTTTGCACGTTGGCGCCGGTGTTCTGCGCGATCATGGATTCGGTGATTTCGACGTCGATGCCGGTGGCGCGGCTCGCAGTCGGACCCCAGGGCTGCGAGCACCGTCGCGACGAAATTCGGCTGCCTCAGCTGCACTTCCGAGACGTTCACCGCCACGCGCGGCACCTCCAACCCCAGCGATCGCCACGCTGCCGATGTCGGCGACCGCCTGCTCGATCACCCAGCGCCCGACTTCCACGATCAGCCCGGATTCCTCGAGCAGCGGCACGAAATCCAGCGGCGAGACCACGCCGAACTCGGGATCGTTCCAGCGGATCAGCGCCTCCAGCCCGCGGATCGCGCCGGGTCGCCAGATCGACCTTGGTCTGATAGTGCAGCACGAATTCCTTCTGCGCCACCGCTTTGCGCAGGCGGCTTTCCAGGTGCAGGCGCTGCGCGACGCGGGCGTTCATCTCCGGCGAGTAGAAGAGATAAGGATCCGCGGCATCCTTCGCGCGCTTCAGCGCGGCTTCGGCGTTCACGAACAGGCTCTCCGCGGTGTCGGCATCGGCCGGATACAGGGCGATGCCGATTTTCACCGTGGTGCGCAACTCGATCTCATCGATGACGATCGGCTCGGCGAACGAGTCGACGATCCAGTCGTCGATCCAGCGCGCCATCGAGGTCCCCGGCAAGATTGGGGACCACCACCGCGAAGCGGTCGCCGCCGATGCGCGCGGCGGTGGCGGATTCGCTGACCGGTGCGCTGCAGCCGGCTGGCGAGTTCCTTGAGAACCTGGTCGCCGGCATATCGTCCCAGGGTGTCGTTGATCCGTCTTGAATCGCTGCAGATCGATGATCATGACCGCGAGCTGGCGCCGCTCGGCGCGCGCCGAGTGCAACGCCTGCGCCAGGCGGTCGAAGAACAATTGACGATTGGCCAGGCCGGTCAGCGTGTCGTAGTAGGACACGTAGGTGAGCTTCTCTTCCTTGCCGATGTAGTCGAGCGCGAAGGAGATGTCGCCCGCCAGATCCTTCAGCAGCTTCAGTTCCTCGTAGTCGAAGAAGCCCGCTTCCGCCGCATACAGCACGAGAACGCCCGACCGCCTGGTCGTCCCACCATCAGCGGCATCGCGATCTGCGAACGAAAGCCGCGCGGCCAGCGCCTCTTGTTTGAGCAGGGCTGCGACGCGGCCTCGATGTCGTTCACCACCACCATTTTCTTGCTGGCGAAGTGCCTCGCCCACCGGGCCCGGGTCCTCGGCTTCGATTCGCGAGCACCAGCGCGATTTCCTCCAGATATCCCTGCTCGAAGCCCTCCCAGACCAGGGGCGTCGCCTTCATGGCGCCGGGCTCCACCAGCCGATCCATGCCATCCGGAATCCGCCCTGCTGCACGGCGATGCGGCAGGCTTCGCGCAGCAGTTCGCGCCGGTCGCGGACGCGCACGATGGTGGAATTGATGCCGCTCAGCACCGCCTGAATGCGGCTCAGGCGCGCGATCCTCTCCTGCTGCGATCGGTGATGGGTGATGTCGCGAGCCACGCCGCGGTAGCCGAGCACGTTTCCGCCGCGAATCGAACAGCGGCAGCGCGTTGCTGTCGAGCCAGCGAATGCCGCCCCGCGCGTGCTGCAGATGCAGCACCAGATCGCGCCAGCCGCGCTTTTCCGTCGACTCCGCGCCGCAGCAGGTCGGCCATGGTCTGGCGGGTGTTCGGCGACACGATGTCGAGACAGCTCTTGCCGATCAGTTCGCTCCGGGGCGTAGCCCAGTATCGCCTCGACCGCGGGGCTGCAGAACGTGTAAATGCCGTCCGCGTCGATTTCCCAGATCCATTCCTGGGTGGCCTCCGCAATCGAGCGAAATCTCTCCTCGCTGTCGCGCAGCGCCCGCTCGGCGTTGACCCGGTCGGTGATGTCCTGGATTTGGTAGATGAAATAGTGCGGCTCGCGCGATTGCAGCCAGACCAGGGAGCCGCTCAGTTGGGTCCATACGACATGGCCGTCCTTGCGGACGAAGCGCTTGTCGGTCTGATAGGTCTCGATGGTCCTGTCGAGCATTTGGCGCAGCTGGACGGCGTCGGCACCGCGGTCATCCGGGTAGGTGATGGACTGCACATCCGTGGCGAGCAATTCGTTCTCGCTGTACCCGACGATTTCGCACAAAGCGGGATTGACGCCGAGCCACCGGCCATCCGGAGCGACCAAGGCCATGCCGATCGAGGAAAATTGCATGGCGAAGCGGAACCGCTCTTCGCTCTCTTCGAGCTCCCTCTGCGCCCAGCGCCGCGGCCTCGCGTTCCTCGGCGTCGCGCAGCGCGCGCTCGATGGCCGGCACCAGCCGCGCGCGATTTTCCTTCAGCACATAGTCGACCGCGCCCTGCTTCAGTGCCTGGATGGCGCGTTCCTCGCCGATGGTGCCGGAGACGAAAATGAAGGGCGTGTCGGGCCGCAGCGTTGCGCGATTTGCAGCGCTTCGGTGCCGTCGAACCCCGGCAGTGTGTAGTCGGACAGGATCAGATCCGGCGCGAAGAGCTCAAGCGCCTCTTCGTATTCCGCGCTCGCTGTCCACGCGGCGGCTGTCGACGCTCAAGCCCTTGCAGGCGCATTTCCGCGCAGCAATATTTCCGCGTCCTCCGCACGGTCTTCGACGAGCAGGACCTTGATCGGTTCGCGCATGCTCATTGCCTGGGGATGCGGTTCATGACCGCCCAGTACAGCCCGGTCTGAGTGATGACGTTGGTGAACGCGGCAAACTCAACCGGCTTGACCAGGTAGCTGTTGACGCCCAGCTTGTAGCTCTCCAGCGACATCCTGCTCCTCGGCCGAGGATGTGAGCACGACCACCGGAATGATTCTTGGTCCCCTCGTCGCCTTCAGGCGCCGCAGCACGTCGATGCCGCCCAACCTCGGCATCTTCAGGTCGAGCAGTATGAGCCGGGGTTGGCCGCCGCGGCGCTCGCTGAAGGCGCCCTCGCGGAACACGAACTCCAGCGCCTCGACGCCGTCGCGCACCCGGACGACCTTGTTGACCAGGTTGCCCTTGCGCAGCGCCCGGATGATCAATTCCGCATCGGCGTCGCTGTCCTCGACCAGCAATATCTCCACCGCCTCGAAATCATTCACTGCGAATCTCCTTTGGGCAGCGCGAACGAAAAAACCGCGCCGTGGTCCACCTTACCTTCCGCCCACACCCGGCCGCCGTGCCGGGTCACCACGCGGTGGACGATGGCCAGGCCGACGCCGGTTCCGCCGAACTCATCGGCGCGATGCAATCGCTGGAATACGCCGAACAGCTTTTCCGCATATTCCATGTTGAAGCCGACGCCGTTGTCGCGGACGGAATACTGATTCTCGGCGCCGACCCGGCGTCCGCTGACTTGGATGAATGGCTGCGCGGCCTTGCTGCTGTACTTGACGGCGTTGGCGATGAGATTGGTCCATACCTGGCGCAGCAAGCCGCGGTCGCCGCGGGCGGCCGGCAGCGGCCCTACTTCGATTTGCGGCGCGGCCGAGGCCTGGTCGCGCCCACCGGGCAATTCGGCCTGCAGGACTTCCTCGACGACCTCGCGCACCAGCGAGTCGATGTTGATCTCGCCGATGGGCCACCGGCTGGCGTCCCGAGCCGGGAGAATGACAGCAAGTCATCGATCAGCACGCCCATCCGCCTGCTGTTCTGGCGGATCACGGAGAGATAGCGACTGCCCTTCGGCGTCGAGCCGGTCCTTGTAGTCCTCCTCCATCATCAAGGCGAAGCCGTCGATGGCGCGCAGCGGCGCCCGCAAATCGTGAGATACCGAGTAGCTGAAGCTCTCGAGCTCCTTGTTGGTGGCCTTGAGCTGCGCGGCCTTGGCCTCGAGTTCCGCGTTCAATTCGCGGATGGCATGCTCCGCCAGCTTGCGCTCGGTGACGTCCACCGAAATCCCCAGCAGAAATTTCGGCCTGGCCGTTTTCATCCAAAATCGGCATTTTCATCGTGTGCAGGGTCCGCGCGCCGAGCAGCCGCGTATGAATCGACTGCTCGGGAATATCGACCAGGCCGCCGGCGGCGAGGACTTCGCGGTCTTTGCCCTGGATGAAGTCGGCCTGCTCGGGCGGGAGGAAGTCTCGGTCGTTCTTGCCGATCACATCATCCTTGGAAAGCCCCAGCAGATCCAAAGTCGCGCGGTTCTGCCGCACGTAGCGCAGCGTGCGCGCATCCTTGATGAACACCATGACGGGCAGATTCTCGATCAACGAATCGAGAAAGCGATTGGTTTCCAGCAGCTCGGCCTCCGAATCGCGCCGCGCGCGCATTTCCCGATGAATTCCACGAAATAGCGCAATGAAAAGCGCCGACGCCACCGCCAGAGTGATCAGCAGTGAAATAAGCGTCGCGTTGCGCACGCGGACCGCCTCCCGACTCCGCTCGGCAAGCAGCCGAACCTCCACGCCGTCCATGCGGTCGATGGCCGCTCTCACGTCTTGCGTGGTATTGCCGAGACGCCCGATCCCCAGAACGGCCCGCGCGGCCGGAAGACCGAAGGAACGCAGCGCGATCGCGCCGCTCGACATTTCGTTCAACCTCGCCGCAACAGCGGATTTCAGGGCGGCGAGGTTTTGCAGCTGGGCAGCGTTGTCGCCGACCAATGCGGGCAGATCCTCCATGCGCTTTTTCACGGTACCGGCTAGGCGCAGATATTCATTCCACTGCGCCTGGTCGGCAGTGAGAAGATACCCGCGTTGAGCCAGATCGGCGCCCGCCAGCGACCCATAAACCTCGGCCAAGGCGGCGCGTACTTCCTGGGTGTGAGCGACCCATTCGACGGAATTCCTGAACTGGACATCGGCGCGGTAGGTGTAGCCGCCGCCGAACAGCAGCAGCGACATGGCGAGCACGAAGCCCGACAGGACTTTGATTTCGACGGCCGAAAGAACGGCACGATTGCCCGAAGTTGCGCCTTGCTGTGGCATCGGAAGGGTCCCTTAGGATTTGCCGCACTGCGATACCGTACACAATCGGTCTTGGCTTCTAAACCTCTGGATAGCGGAATTACCCCCAAGTGCAGGAGCCGGTAAACCCCGCATTTGTGCTGGGAAAAACGCGTCTGGCCGCCTAGGAAGCGTGTTTGGAGGCAATCATGACGCGGACTCGTTCCTGCAGGATGCTCGGTCCGAAATTGCGCAAGCGTTCCATGAAGGTCTCCGTCACTTCAAATCCCTTGGGTACCAATAACGTCCCGACGTTGGTGCGCAGATCATCCATGAACACCATGCCGGGTATGACGTCGCCGACCGTCACTTCGCTGAGCTGCTGGGAGCTTACCAAGGCGCCGACCAGCAATTCCAGCCGTTCGATCAGCTTGCCGTCGTGCCGCGATGTTTGAGAGCGAATGGCGGCGATTGCCTCGGGGACCGGCCGGCCCTGGGCGATCAGGGTATCGTAATCCAGCACCAGGCGAAGAATGCTCCCGCCTAATTTGACCAATCCCTCGGGCACCTCGCTCTTGGCTTGCTGACTGCCGGCCAGAATTTCCATGACCGGTTCGAGCCGGGGAATGCGCGCGAGCAGTTTTTGCGCGACTTGGGGCGAGCCGTCCACCAATGCGCGTTCTTCGGGCGTCAATCGCTTGCCGTAATACACCTTTTCGACCAATTCCGCCGGCAGCGATATGTAGCCGATCTGTGAAAGCATGGCCGCCGCCTCGAGCTGCCAGAAGCCCTTGGCGCCGGTGGCCGCGGCCAGATCGACGGCCAGGCGCTTCACCCGGGTGGCGCGGCCGAAAGCGACCGGATTGGTAATCGCGAGTATGTCGATCAGCGCGCCGATGCAGCCGATCAAGGTTTCCTGGAGCAGAACCTTTTCGGCAGTCAGCAGGCGGTGATGGACGACGCCGGCCTCGATGGCCGAGCGCAATTGTTCGGGAGGACAGGGCTTGGTCAAATAGCGAAAAATCTGGCCTTCGTTGACCGCCGCCATGGCGACATCGCGCCCCGGGTCGCCGGTCAGCAGGATGCGCGTCGTTTCCGGATGCAGGTGCTTGACGTGCTTCAGAAGGGTTGCGCCGTCCATGCCGGGCATGCGCATATCCGACACGATGACCGCCGGTGCCCCGTGCTCCTTCAGGAGCTGCAGTGCGCCGTTCGCGCCATTGGCCGTTCGGACCTGATAGTCGCGTCTGAGGTGCAGAGCCAAGCCATCCACGACTCGAGGTTCGTCGTCGACGCAGAGGATATGGGGCAGGTCTTCGCGGTTCATGTTTGATGCCGTTGGTTTTCAGTGGTCAATTCGCGGGAGACACGCTCGCCGACACGCGCCGCTGAGCCTCGTCCCAATCGAAAGGTGCATTCAAACCCGCAAGATAGCCCGCATCCACCCCCGGCTCAGCGATGCCCGAGGTGCTGAGCCCGTGCGCGTCCGCCGGACCGAGCAGCGCGTGCGATACCGCGAGCGCGCCGAGCAGATCGTAGCCGTGCGCGGTGACGGCGGCCGGCGTGTGGTGCAAGGCCACCGCTTCCACGATCGAATACGGCAGTCCCCACAGACCGAGCAGGTAGGCGCCGATCTCGGCATGGGTTGCGCCCGTCGTCAGCCGTTCGCACTCGAACAGCGGCCGGTTCTCTTTCCGCGACAGCTCGAGCGCCTGCTTGAGCTGGTCGGGGCATTCCTGCACCAGTATCCAATAACCGATGTCGTGCAGCAGGCCCGCGAGCCACGCATCGTCCGGGGAGGCCCGTCCGCCCGCCAGAGACTTGCATGCGGCCGCCGCAAGCTGCGAGTGGTTCTGCAGGTGTTCCGGATCGACATTCGGCAGATCACCCCCGCTGTTCCACTGCGAGAAGATCTCCGCGGAGAGAACCAGATTTCGAATCGTCGCGAAGCCCAAATACGTCACCGCGTCCTTGATGCGCACCATGGGCTTGCGCAGGCGGAAAAACGCCGAATTCGTGATTTGCAGCACCTTGCTCGCGATGGCTGCATCGGCGTTGACGATGTCGCCGACCTCGGCCGCCGTCACGGTGGGCTGCGACAGGGCCGCCTGCAGGCGGCCATAGGTCTTGGGCATGGCGGGCAGCTTGCCGATGCTGCCGACGACCTTGCGCAGCGGTTCCTGGGCGAGCAGATCCTGAAGATTGAAGCAGCGCTCGATCATGTTTTCCAGCTGACTGCCGTCGCAGGGCTTGGCGATGTATTGATGCGCGAGCGAGGTGAGCCTTACCGCCTGCACCGGGTCGGAATAGCCCGATACGATGACGCGCACGACGGTCGGCCAGCGCTGCTTGACGACGGCCAGCAGCTGCCCGCCGTCCATGCCCGGCATGCGCACGTCGGAGACGATGAGATCGACGTGCTGCCGCTCGAGAGCGGCGATGGCCTCATCGCCGCTCTCGACGAATTTCATGTTCCAGTCGTGCCGGTGCTTGTAGAGCCGGGCGCGCAGGCTGTCGAGCAAATCGCGCTCGTCGTCCACGAAAAGAATGTCCTTCATGCGTACGGCCTCGCGGCACGTCCCGCAATGGGAAGCTGCAGCGTGAATTCAGTGCCCTTGCCCGCGGTGCTGCTGACCCCGATCTGGCCGCCGTGCTTGTCCACCACGATCGAATGCGTGATCGCGAGGCCTTGCCCGGTGCCGCGCCCGACTTCCTTCGTCGTGAAAAAAGGATCGTACAGCTTCGATAGATTGGCGGCAGGTATACCGCAGCCGTTGTCGCGGACACGGATCACCACGGCGTCGCCGTCGACCGCCGTGCTGATATTGATTTCGCCCGTGCTCGAATCTCTGCCGGCGTCGTGAATGGCATGAGCCGCGTTGACGATGAGGTTCAGGAATACCTGGTTGAGCTCGCCGACGTTGCAGACCACCGCGGGCAGCTCGGCGAATTCGGTGTTGATCTTGGCCAAATATTTATACTCGTTGGACGCCACGAGCAGCGTCATTTCAATGGCGTGGTTGAGATCCGCGGGGCTCTGCTCGTTCGTGTCGGGATGGGCGAACTCCTTCATCGCCTTGACGATGTTCGTGACGCGTTCCACCCCGTCCGAGGTTCGTTCGAACGCCTTGGGGATCTCCGCACGCAGGAAATCCACGTCGTACTTCATCCAGGAGGCGGCGAACTCGCCGCGAAGCGCGTCGTGCGCGGGGTCCTCGGGCAGGGCGTCGACGGCACCGCGCCAGCTGTCGAGCAGCCGGTTGAGGTCCTCGTAGACGCTGCGCAGGAAGTACACGCCGTCGCCGACGTACTGGATCGGAGTATTGATTTCATGCGCGATGCCGGCGGCAAGACGGCCCACGGACTCGAGCTTCTGCGCCAGCTGCAGCTCGATGACGACGCGCGCGCGCTCCTTCATTTCCTCCACGAGCTTGTCCTGCAGCTCCTGTTTCTTGAAGTTCTCTTCGCGCTTCGCGGAAATGTCCGCGCCCACGGACACCGAATGGGTCACGCGCCCGGAAGCGTCGAATATCGGCCTGATGGAAACCCCCAGCCAGAACTTGCTGCCGTCCCGGCGCTTGGCCTCGCTTTCGAAGTGAAAGGTCCTGCCGGCGCGCAACTCGGCGTTCATATGCGATACGTAGCCCGGCTCATGGCCCACCCACTGGGTCAGCGCGGCGACGCTCTTGCCTATCAATTCATCGCGGCAATAGCCGTGCTCATCGGCAACTCTCTTGTTGCAATAGACGATGATGGGTTCGGGCAGCGACTGTTCCGTGATGACGAAGAACGTCGGCGTTGCATCCAGCGCCTGGTCGCGCAAGGTCAGCTGCTCGCGCAGCGCCTCGTTCTCGGCGCGCAGGCTCGCGATCTGCGCATCCAGCCGTAGGAGCCGCGCCGCGGATTCATCCGGCACCGCTTGGTGCGGAAGGGGGTTCATCTGTCGGCCGGCAGTCATTGCGGGTGTCCTTGGATCTCTTGTTGTATATCGTTCGCGTGCGCGGATTCTTGAGGCCGGCGCCGCCGCTCCCGGCTTCGGGCCGCGAAAGTGTGAGGCAGATCTACTACCAAAGCCCCGCCGGCACATACTGCGACGGTACTCACAAATCCTGATTTTTACGGGTTTTTCCTGCTTGCGGAGCAGCACGGCGCAGTGCAATGTCTGCGCGTCGATGCGGAAAGACGTCGCGCTCCGATGAGCGGGACACGTGATGCAGGACGGTTGATGGATTCTATCCGTGGCAACATCTATTACAGCAAACGAGCTCATTGGCGCGCTATCCCGCAGGCCCCCGGCCCGGCCGCGCGCGTCTGCAGCACTGGGTATTGCGGCGGCATTTCTGGCATTTCTGGCGGTTCTTGCCGTAGCCCCGCCCGCCGCGGCGGAGGATGGCTCCTCGACCATCGGTGAGCTGAAGCAGCTCAATGTCGAGGATCTGATGAATGTCGAGGTGACCTCGGTCTCGCGGCATCCGGAGAAGCTGCTCGAGGCGGCATCGGCGATCCAGGTCATCACCCAGGAGGACATCCGGCGCTCCGGCGCCACGAGCATTCCGGAGGCTTTGCGGCTCGCCGACAATCTGCAGGTGGCGCAGAAGAACTCCCACGATTGGGCCATCAGCGCGCGCGGCTTCAATACCGATCTGGCCAACAAGCTGCTGGTCATGATCGACGGACGAACGGTGTATACGCCGCTCTATTCGGGGGTCTTCTGGGACGTGCAGGATTATCTGCTCGAGGACATCGATCGCATCGAGGTCATCAGCGGGCCGGGCGGCGCGCTGTGGGGCGCGAACGCGGTCAACGGCGTGATCAACATCATCACCAAGAGCGCCGCGGACACGCAAGGGGTCTACGCGGACGCCGGCGGCGGATCGCAGCCCCGGGACTTCGCCGGCGCGCGCTACGGCGGCTCGCTGGCGGCCGGACACCGATACCGCGTCTACGGCAAATTCTTCGATCGGGGCGATGAAGTGCTGGCCAACGGCGATCCGGAAGCGGACGCGTGGCGGCAGAGCAGGGCGGGCTTTCGCATCGACTCCCAGGCTTCCGCGCGCGACAAGCTGACGCTGCAGGGCGATGTCTACGACGGCAGCGAGAATGAACAGAGCGCGACGGCGCGGCGGGCGTCGAGCGGCGCCAACCTGCTGGGCCGGTGGGCGCGCACCCTGTCGGAGGACTCCGATCTGAGTCTTCAGTCCTATCTGGACCAAACGCATCTGGATGACCCGGTGGCACCATTGATCGCCGCCGGATTCGAATTCGGTCCTGCCGGACGGTTCTATGACGATCTGACCACCTACGATGTGGATTTTCAGCATCGATTCCGCTTGGCGAGCGCGACCGGATCATCTGGGGCGCGGGCTATCGCTTCACGCACGATGCCGTCATCAATGCGCCTGCCCTGGGGTTCTCCCCGACCGTTCTGGATCAGAACCTGTACAGCGCGTTCGTGCAGGACGAGATCCAGCTGCTGAGAAATCTGTCGTTCACGCTCGGCACCAAGCTCGAGCACAATGACTACACCGGATTCGAGTTCGAACCCGATGCGCGCCTGAGCTGGATCTTGAGTTCGAACCAGTCGCTATGGACGGCCGTATCCCGCGCCGTGCGCACTCCCTCGCGCATCGATCATGATCTGTCGGAAGGCACGCCGCCGTACCTGGTGATACTCAAGGGGAGTTCGGATTTCACTTCGGAAGCGCTCATCGCCTATGAATTGGGCTATCGCGCGCAGCTGAATTCGCAGTTCACCACCTCCGTGTCGACCTTCTACAATCAGTACAATGATGTCCGCAGCACGAGCTTCACTCCCGGCACCATCCTGCCCTTGTACTTTCACAACAACCTGGAAGGAGATACCTACGGCATGGAGTTCAGCGGGAACTACCAAGTGACGGCGGACTGGTCGCTGCACGCGGGATACACCTTGCTGAGGGAGAACCTGCGCGTCAAGCCGGGCCAGTACGACCTGAACGACGCGCTCAACGAAACGGCGGACCCCAAGCACCAGTTTTCGATACGCTCGTCGCTGAACCTGCCGATGCGGGTGCAGCTCGACGCCGCGCTGCGCTGGGTCGATACGCTGCATGACCAACAATGGGCCGACGCCCGGAACGGTGCCGAGCTACTTCGAGCTGAACAGCGCGGCCGCGTGGCACGCCAGCGATCGGCTCGAGCTGTCCGTGGCGGGGCAGAATCTGCTGCACGACCGTCATCCCGAGTACGGCTTTCCCGAACCGACGCGAGTCGAAATCGAGCGCAGCGTCTATGGAAAGCTGGCGTGGCGGTACTGAGGCGGCGGCTGCGGGCGTTGCTATGCGTGCACGCTGGTCGACGATGGCATTGCGCCTATGAGGCATGCGGCGCCGGAGGCGCCGACCGAGTACCAAGTCAAAGCCGTCTTCGTCTTCAATTTTTCGCACTTCGTGGAATGGCCGCCGCAGGCGTTCACGGCGCCCAACGAGCCCTTCGTCATCGGCATCCTGGGCAACGATCCGTTCGGCGCGCGCCTGGACGAGGCCGTGCGCGGCGAGCAAATCAGCGAGCATCCGCTGCTGGTGCGGCGTTCCGCAGTGTCGACGAAATCGGCGACTGCCAGATCCTGTACATCGACCGCTCCGAGGGCGCGCAGCTCGGCCGCGATTCTCGCCGCCCTGGATCACCGCAGCACTCTCACCGTGTCCGATCTGGACGGCGCCGCCGAGCGCGGCGGTCATGATTCAATTCGTGACCGAGAACAGCCGCATCCGCCTGCGCATCAATGTCGAGTCGGCGCGCGCCGCGGGACTGACGATCAGCTCGAAGCTGCTGCGGCCCGCCGAAATCGTCGCCACGGCAGGCGGGGAGCTGACGCATGCCTAGCTCATCCACACCGATTCGGCGCACCCTGATGCGCATGATTTTTCTCTCGAGCGGAGCGGTGCTGGCCGTGACGACCATCGGCGTTCTGCGCCTATGAGTTCTGACCTTCCGGCAATCGAGCGTCCAGCAGCTGCAGATCTTGAGCCAGGCGATCGCCAGCAACAGCACGGCGGCGCTGGCGTTCGACAATGCCGACGATGCCGCCGCGGTGCTGGCGGCGTTCAAGGCCGATCCGCACATCGTCGCGGCGGCGCTGTACGATGCTCACGGCAAGCTGTTCGCAACATATCCGCGAGGGCTGCCGGCGGCGCGCTTTCCGGCGCGGCCGGGCGCGGCGGGCTATCGCTTCGGCCGCGCCGCGCTGATCGGCTTTCAGCCGGTCGCGGAGGGCTCGAGCGGCTGGGCACGCTGTTCGTCGAATCGGATCTGGGCGCCATGTATGCGCGCATCAGGCTGTATGCGCTGATCGTGCATCCTGGTGATCGGCATTTCCCTGCCGCTGGCCTATCTGATTTCGCGCCGGCTGCAGCATCAGCTGTTGCGACCCGATCCTGGCGCTCGCGGATACCGACCCGGGCGGTGTCCGAGCGTCACGACTACACCGTGCGCGCGGCGCGCACCGGCGCCTACGAATTCGACCTGTTCACCGACACCTTCAATCAAATGCTCACGCAGATCCAGCAGTCCGAGGGCAAGCTGCACGCGCAGCTCGGCCGCCTGAGCCTGCTGCAGCACATCACCCGCGCCACGGGCGAGCGCCAGGACCTGCCGAGCATCTTTCAAGTCGTGCTGGGCAGCCTGGAGGAGAATCTGCCGATCGATTTCGGCTGCTTCCTGCTGCACGACGCGGCCGCGCAGTCGCTCACCGTCAGCGCGCTCGGCGCCGCCGGCCGCGAGTTCGCCGACAAGCTCGGCTTGACGGAACAGTCGCATGTGCCGATCGACGCAGAACGGACTGTCCCGCTGCGTCGCAGGGCAGCTGGTCTATGAGCCGGACGTGCTGCAGGTCGCCTTTCCGTTTCCGCAGCGGCTGGCCGCCGCGGGTCTGCGCTCGCTGGTCATCGCGCCGCTGATCGTCGAGAACCAGGTGTTCGGCGTGCTGGTGTGCGCGCGCTGCACAGGAGCAGGCCTTCAGCAGCGGCGAGTGCGAGTTCCTGAAGCAGCTGAGCGAGCACGTCGCGCTCGCCAGCCATCAGGCGCGGCTGTACGGCGCCCTGCAGCAGGCCTACGACGATCTGCGGCAGACCCAGCACACCGTCATGCAGCAGGAGCGGCTGCGGGCGCTCGGGCAGATGGCGAGCGGCATCGCCCACGACATCAACAACGCGATTTCGCCGGTATCGCTGTACACCGAATCGCTGCTGGAGCGCGAGCCGAATCTGAGCGAGCGCGCGCGCGGCTATCTGACCACCATTCAGCGCGCCATCGAGGATGTGGCCAGAACCGTGGCGCGCATGCGCGAGTTCTATCGCGAGCGCGAAGCGCAGCTGACGCTGGAGCGGGTCGAGCTCAATCGCGCCGTTCGGCAGGTCGTGGAGCTGACGCGGCCGCGCTGGAGCGATCTGCCGCAGCAGCGCGGCGTGATGGTGGATCTGAAGACTGGATCTGGCGGATTCGCTGCCGGACATCATGGGCGCGGAACACGAGATCCGCGATGCGCTCACCAATCTGATTTTCAATGCGGTCGATGCCATGCCGAGCGGGCGGCACGCTGACGGTGCGGACCCGCACAGTCGCGCGACGGCGCGCGGCGAGGACCGGGTGCTCATCGAGGTCAGCGATACCGGGTGTCGGCATGGACGAGGACACGCGCCGCCGCTGCCTCGAGCCCTTCTATACGACCAAGGGCGAGCGCGGCACGGGTCTCGGGCTCGCGATGGTCTACGGCATGATCCAGCGCCACAGCGCCGAGCTCGAGATCGAGAGCGCGGCCGGCGCAGGGCACCACCGTGCGACTGAGCTTTCCGGCCGCACACCGTCCTCGGCTGTCGGCCGCCACCAACAGCATCGCGCCGCATCGGTCGCGCCGGCGCCTGCGCATCCTGCTGGTCGATGACGATCCGCTGCTGATCAAGTCGCTGCAGGACACCTTGCAGGAGGACGGGCATGTCGATCACGGCGACGCACGGCGGCCAGGCCGGCATCGACGCCTTCGCGGCCGCGCAGCAGCGCGGCGAGCGCTTCGACATCGTCATCACGGATCTCGGCATGCCGCATGTGGACGGCCGCAAGGTGGCCTGCTGCGATCAAAGCGCATGTCCGCCGACGACGCCGGTGATTCTGCTGACCGGTTGGGGGCAGCGGCTCATCGCGGCGAACGACATCCCGCCGCACGTCGACAAGGTGCTGAGCAAGCCGCCGCGGCTGCAGGAACTGCGCGCGGCGCTGGCGGAGCTGGTCGACATGAGCGCCGCGCGCCCGCCTGCTGATCGTGGACGATGAGGCGGCGCAGATGCGCGCGCTGTGCGACACACTGGGCCTGGAGGGCTATGCGACCCAGGGCTTCAGCTCGGCGCAGCGAGGCCTTGGCGGCGCTGCGGCCCGGCGAATTCGACCTGCTGCTGACCGATCTGATGATGCCGGAGATGGACGGCATCGCGCTGATCGACGCCGCGCAGAAAGATCGATCCGACGCTCGGCGCCATCGTGATGACCGGCCACGGCACCATCGATACGGCGGTGCAGGCCATGCAGGGCGGCGCGCTCGATTACATCCTGAAGCCGTTCAAGCTCAACGTCGATCCTGCCGGTCATCGCGCGCGCGCTGGATGTGCAGCGACTGCGCCGCGAAAACGCGGAACTGCAGGAGCGCGAGCGGCAGCGATCCGAGGAACTCGCGGCCGCCTATCAGGACCTGGAGTCCTTCTCCTATTCCATTTCGCATGATCTGCGAGCGCCGCTGCGCACCATCGACAGCTTCGCGCAGATTCTCGAGGAGGATTTTGCGGCCGAGCTCGGCGAGGAGGGCGCGGCGCATCATCGGCATCATCCGCGGCGGCAGCCGGAAAATGGACCAGCTGATCGTGGGGCTGCTGGAGTTCTCGCGGGCCGGCACGAGAGCGCCTCGATCTCGACAGCATCGACATGACGGCGCTCGCCGGCGCGGCGGCCGCCGAAGCGACGGCGCTGTACGCGGGCCCGAAGCCGCGTCATCGACATCGCCGACCTGCCGGCCGTGCGCGGGAGATGCGACGGTCATTCGCCAGGTCTGGTGCAATCTCATCGGCAATGCACTGAAGTACAGCGCCAAGCGGCCGGAGCCCCAGGTCAGGATCAGCGGCCGGATCGAGGATCGCGAAGCCATCTACCAAGTGGAGGATAATGGCGCGGGTTTCGACATGCGCTACGCGGACAAGCTCTTCGGCGTGTTTCAGCGCCTGCACCGGCCGGAGGATTTCGCCGGCACCGGCGTGGGACTGGCGATCGTGCAGCGCATCATCGCGCGCCACGGCGGCCGGATCTGGGCGCAGGGCACGCCGGATGCGGGCGCCTGCTTCCAATTCGCATTGCCGATCGGAGCGGTCTCATGATCTGCACGATCGGGCCGACATGGCTCCTAAATGACAGCGAAACTGCAAGCTGGTGGTCGTCGAGGACAGCGTGACCGATGCGGAGCTGGTGGCCAGGCATCTGGCCAAGGCCGGCTTGGACGTGGACATGCATCGGGTGCAGACCGAGCCGAGTTCGTGTCGGCGCTGCACGAGAAGCAGGCCGGATCTGATCCTCTCCGACTTCTCGCTGCCGCAATTCAGCGGACTGCGGGCCTTGGACATCGCCGTCGTCCACGCGCCGGAGACGCCCTTCATCTTTGTCTCCGGGACCATCGGCGAGGAGCGGGCCATCGATGCCCTGCGGCGCGGCGCGACCGACTATGTGCTGAAGACCAATCTGTCGCGCCTGTCCTCCGCCGTGGAGCGGGCGCTGCGCGAGGCCGCGCTCAAGGCCGATCAAGCGCAAGTCGGAACAGCAGCGGCAGCGAGCAAGAGGTTCGCCTGCAGCGGCTCACGCGCACCTACCGGATGCTGAGCAGCACGAGTTCGGCGATCCTGCGCCTGCGCAACCGCGCCGAGCTGCTCGATGAGGTATGCCGCATCGCCGTGCGACCAGGGCGGCTATGAACGCGTGGCCATCAGCCTGATCGATCCGGACGCGAGGGTGCTGCGGCCGCGCGCCTGCGCCGGCGCGGATTCGGAGCTGCTGCGGGCCGTCGATTCCGCGGCGCTCGATTCCGACGGCGCAGCCCGGCATGGCCGAGCGCGCCATTCGCATCCGGCGCACCCAGCGTGCTCAACGACCTGGCCGGGCGAACGCCAATCCGAGGCAACAGCGCGAGGTGCTGATCGCCGCACGGCTATCGGGCGCTGGCCGCGCTGCCGCTGCTGATCGACGGCACGGCGATCGGCGTGATCACGCTGTTCAGCGCCCAGAGCGAGGTGTTCGACGAGGCGGAAGTGGGCGTGCTGCTGGAACTGACCGCCAATCTGGGTTTCGCGCTGCAATACCTCGAGAAAGACGAAGCCGTGCACTTTCTGTCGTACTTCGACAGCCTGACGGGGCTCGCCAAGCGGCCGCTCTTCTGCCAGCGCCTGGCGCAGCTCCTGAGCGCCGATGCGGCGACGGCGACGGCCGCACCGTCGTGGTGTTCGATGTGCAGAAACTCGGCGCCATCAACGATTCGCTCGGCCGCTATGTGGGCGACCGGCTGATCGAGAAAATCGCGGCGCGGCTCAAGCAGACCTATCCGGATCCCGAATGCGTGGCGTACTTCGGCGGCGGCACCTTCGCGGTGATGCTCGCCGAGGCGGGCAGCACGACGGATACCGGGCGGCTGCTGCAGAACGCGGCGGCGCAGACTTTCGTCGAGCCCTTCAACATCGAGGGCCAGGAACTGCGGCCGCGATCCGCTCCGGGCGTCGCCTTCTATCCGCATGACGCGGATATCGGCCGATGCGCTGGTGCAGAACGCCGAGGCGGCGCTCAAGGCGGCGCGCGAAGACAACGAGAAGTACATGCTGTACGGGCTCGTCACGCAGCGCCCGACCTCGCGCAGCCTGGCGCTCGAGGCGCGCCTGACGCGGCGCCCTCGATCGCCAGGAGTTTCTGCTGCACTACCAGCCGAAGGTCGATATCGCGAGCGGCCGGATCGCAGGTCTCGAGGCGCTGCTGCGCTGGCAGGACAGCGAGGATGGCATGGTGCCGCCCTCGCATCTTCGTCCCCTTGCTGGAGCGCTCCGGCGCCATCGTGGATGTCGGAGAGTGGGTGCTGCTGCAGGCCGTCCGCGACATCCGCAGCTGGACTGGCGTCCGGCATCGCAGGCATCCGCGTCGCCGTCAATGTCTCGCCGTTGCAGCTGCGCCGGCGGGACTTCGTGGAGCGGGTGCTGGCCAGCATCGAGCCGGCGATCGACCGGCCCGCGGGCGTGGATCATCGAGATCACGGAAAGCATGTTGATGCAGGACTTGGAACTGTCCATCCGCAAGCTGTCGCAGCTGCGAGAAGCGGGCATCGGCATCGCCATCGATGATTTCGGCACCGGCTATTCCTCGCTGCGCCTGCTCGCCAGGCTGCCGGTCGACACGCTGAAGATCGACCGCTCATTCGTGCAAAGCATCGCCGATACGCCGAATATGCTGACGCTGGTCTCGACCATCGTGTCGCTGGCGCGCGCCTTCGACATGCAAACCGTCGCAGAAGGAGTCGAGACCGCCGAGCAATTGCAGATGCTGCGGCTCATCAGGTGCGATCAGGCGCAGGGCTTTCTGCTGGGGCGGCCGATGCCGGCGGCGGATGTGCCCGCCGCGATAGCGCGTCTTTCCGGCGCGGCACCCGAGATCTCGACCGGGTGATATTGACCGAATGACGGGAAGCACCCGCCGAGAAGGCCAGGAAGCTGCAGGCCCCGTTAAGGCAGCAGGGGCCTTCAGCTTCCTAGCCTTCCCCGCGGGTGTTCGCATTGGGCCGATGTGCATCGGCGCGTAGGAGGAGCGGTTCCGAGGCCTCGCGGCGAGTCGAGCAGGACGAGCATTCCTGGACAACCGCCCGGCGGATCTGTGGCGCTGCACCAACATTCCTGTCACCAAAAATTCATCTTCCCCCGCTAAAAAGGCCAGCGAGAGCCAATTAGTGCAACGATAAAGGGGGATCCCATGCACAAGTCGATCATGTCCTTCGGGATGGGGCTATTCGCGGCCGGCGCCGTCCTTGGTTCCGCATTCGCGGGAGAAAGTGCGTCGAGCAGCAGCCCTACCGCAACTCCGATCAAACACCTGGTGGTGATCTTCCAGGAGAACGTCTCCTTCGATCACTACTTCGGCACTTATCCCAACGCCGCCAATCCTTCGGGCGAGCCGCGGTTTACGGCGGCTCCCGGCA
This sequence comes from uncultured Gammaproteobacteria bacterium, assembly GCA_963784105.1. Lineage (GTDB taxonomy): Bacteria > Pseudomonadota > Gammaproteobacteria > Steroidobacterales > Steroidobacteraceae > Bog-1198. The sequence continues at coordinate 173,677 of CAWAQE010000019.1, read as the reverse complement.
CGCCTTCGGTGAACGGCCTGACCGGCGCATTGCTGACCAACAATCCCAATGCCACCAATCCGGTCAATGGCGCCGGCAAAACCAATCCTTTCCGGCTGGACCGCAGCGAAGCCTCGACCGCCGATCAGGACCATGACTACACGCCCGAACAATTGGCCTTCGATCACGGCCTGATGGACGCCTTCCCGGCCTCGGTGGGTACCGCGGGTCCGCCGCCGGCGGGATCGCCCATCGCCGCCACCACCGGCCTCACCATGGGTTATTACGACGGCAATACCGTCACCGCGCTCTGGAACTACGCCCAGCACTACGCGATGAGCGACAACTCCTACGGCACGAACTTCGGGCCCTCGACGGACGGCGCCATCAATCTGATCTCCGGCCAGACCAACGGCGTGACCACGGATGTGAATCCCGGCGGCTCGACCATCGGCGACGGCAGCGGCGGCGTGACCCTGATCAGCGATGCCGATCCGGTGGGCGATGTGTGCTCCACCACCACCGGCGAGCTGGTGCAGTTCGGCGGCAAGAACGTGGGCGATCTGCTCAACGCCGCCGGCGTGACCTGGGGGTTCTTCGAGGGCGGCTTCAACCTCGGCCTCACCAATTCCAACGGCACCACGGGATGCAAGCGCAGCACGCTCTCCAAGGTGACCAACACGGTGAAGGCGGACTACATTCCGCATCACCAGCCCTTTCAGTACTACGTGTCCACCGCCAACCCGACGCATGCCCGGCCGAAGTCCGTGGCGGCCATCGGACACGCCGGCGACGGCGCGAATCACCAGTACGACACCCAGGATTTCTTCGATGCCGTCAGCGCCGGCAACTTCCCGGCGGTGTCCTATCTGAAGGCTCCGGGCTTTCAGGACGGCCACGCCGGCTACTCCGATCCGCTCGACGAACAGAATTTCGTCGTCACCGTCATCAACTTCCTGCAGAAGCAGAGCGATTGGGAATCGACCGCGGTGGTCATCGCCTATGACGATTCGGACGGCTGGTACGATCACGCCCTGGGCCAGATCGTGAATCAATCGGCCACGGATGCCGATGCGTTGAGCGGCCCCGGCCTGTGCGGCAGCGGTGTCGGCGCGCTGCCGGGCATCAATCCGGCCACTCAGCACGCGCAGGGACGCTGCGGCTACGGTCCGCGTCTGCCCCTGCTCGTCATCTCTCC
>CAWAQE010000019.1:0-167500 GCA_963784105.1 uncultured Gammaproteobacteria bacterium | reverse complement strand
CAATCCTGCCTGAACATAGGGGGACCATCCTCTAAGGCTAAATACTCTCTGTCGACCGATAGTGAACTAGTACCGTGAGGGAAAGGCGAAAAGAACCCCGGAGAGGGGAGTGAAATAGAACCTGAAACCGTGTGCGTACAAGCAGTGGGAGCCCCGCAAGGGGTGACTGCGTACCTTTTGTATAATGGGTCAGCGAGTTACTTTTAGTGGCAAGGCTAACCGAATAGGGGAGCCGTAGGGAAACCGAGTCTTAATCGGGCGTTTCAGTCGCTAGGAGTAGACCCGAAGCCAGTCGATCTATCCATGTCCAGGGTGAAAGTAGGGTAACACCTACCGGAGGCCCGAACGAACCACTGTTGCAATAGTGCGTCGATGAGGTGTGGATAGGAGTGAAAGGCTAATCAAGGCTGGCGATAGCTGGTTCTCCCCGAAAGCTATTTAGGTAGTGCCTCGTGTCATTCACCCTGGGGGGTAGAGCACTGTTTAGACTAGGGGAACATCCCGTTCTACCAAATCTATGCAAACTCCGAATACCCAGGAGTGTTATCACGGGAGACACACGGCGGGTGCTAACGTCCGTCGTGAAGAGGGAAATAACCCAGACCATCAGCTAAGGTCCCAAAGTTTCGGCTAAGTGGTAAACGATGTGGGAAGGCTAAAACAGCTAGGAGGTTGGCTTAGAAGCAGCCATCCTTTAAAGAAAGCGTAATAGCTCACTAGTCTAGTCGGCCTGCGCGGAAGATTTAACGGGGCTTAAGCCGAGCACCGAAGCTATGGGTTTAAATGATCTTCGGATCGTTTAAGCGGTAGGGGAGCGTTCTGTACGCCTGCGAAGGTGAACTGCGAGGTTTGCTGGAGGTATCAGAAGTGCGAATGCTGACATGAGTAACGTTAATGCGGGTGAAAAACCCGCACGCCGAAAACCCAAGGTTTCCTGAGCTATGTTAATCAGCTGAGGGTGAGTCGGATCCTAAGGCGAGACCGAAAGGTGTAGTCGATGGAAAGCAGGTTAATATTCCTGCACCGATTATTACTGCGATGGGGTGACGGAGAAGGCTAAACAATCCGGGGTTGGTTCCCGGTTCAAGGTCGTAGGGAGAGATTCCAGGTAAATCCGGAGTCTCATTAATCCCAAGAACTGAGTACGAGGACTCTTCGGAGTTCGAAGTTGTTGACGCCACGCTTCCAGGAAAAGCCTCTAAGCTTCAGGTAATAATCGTCCGTACCGCAAACCGACACTGGTGGGTGAGAGGAAAACTCTAAGGCGCTTGAGAGAACTCGGGTTAAGGAACTCTGCAATTTGACACCGTAACTTCGGGAGAAGGTGTGCCTTTGATGGTGAGGGGATTTACTCTCCTGAGCTGTTAGAGGTCTCAGATAATCGGGGGCTGCGACTGTTTACCAAAAACACAGGACTCTGCGAACACGAAAGTGGATGTATAGGGTCTGACGCCTGCCCGGTGCCGGAAGGTTAATTGATGGGGTCAGCCGCAAGGCGAAGCTCTTGATCGAAGCCCCGGTAAACGGCGGCCGTAACTATAACGGTCCTAAGGTAGCGAAATTCCTTGTCGGGTAAGTTCCGACCTGCACGAATGGCGTAACGCTGGCCCCACTGTCTCGACCCGAGACTCAGTGAACTTGAAATCGCTGTGAAGATGCGGCGTAGCTGCGGAAAGACGGAAAGACCCCGTGAACCTTTACTATAGCTTTACACTGAACTTTGAATTTGTTTGTGTAGGATAGCTGGGAGCCTACGAAGTGGGGACGCTAGTCTTCATGGAGGCAACCTTGAAATACCAGCCTGACAACTTCGCAGTTCTAACCTTGGCCCGTAATCCGGGTTGGGGACAGTGTATGGTGGGTAGTTTGACTGGGGCGGTCTCCTCCCAAAGAGTAACGGAGGAGTGCAAAGGTACCCTCAGCGCGGTCGGTCATCGCGCATAGAGTGCAATCGCATAAGGGTGCTTAACTGTGAGACGGACATGTCGAACAGGTACGAAAGTAGGTGATAGTGATCCGGTGGTTCTGTATGGAAGGGCCATCGCTCAACGGATAAAAGGTACTCCGGGGATAACAGGCTTATTCCTCCCAAGAGTCCACATCGACGGAGGAGTTTGGCACCTCGATGTCGGCTCATCACATCCTGGGGCTGTAGCAGGTCCCAAGGGTATGGCTGTTCGCCATTTAAAGTGGTACGCGAGCTGGGTTCAGAACGTCGTGAGACAGTTCGGTCCCTATCTTCCGTAGCCGTTGGAGATTTGAGGGTGAGTTGCTCCTAGTACGAGAGGACCGGAGTGAACGTATCTCTGGTGTTCCGGTTGTCACGCCAGTGGCACTGCCGGGTAGCTATATACGGACGGGATAACCGCTGAAAGCATCTAAGCGGGAAGCCCCCCCCAAGATTAGATCTCCCTAGACCTTTAAGGTCTCTAAAGGGCCGTCGAAGACTACGACGTTGATAGGCTGGGTGTGTACGCGCAGTAATGCGTTTAGCTAACCAGTACTAATTGCCCGTGAGGCTTGACCATATAACACCCAAGCGATTTGCCTAACGTCGAATCGTATGTGGGTATCAATTGACTTGAATGCGACAAAACCTGGATTGAATTCCGGGGTCGAAACAAATTGTGCGAATTGGCGGCGGGGGCTAGACATGACTAGCCCCCGTTGCGACCGGTTTGCCTGGCGGCCATAGCGAGTGGGAACCACCCGATCCCTTTTCGAACTCGGAAGTGAAAACGCTCTGCGCCGATGCTAGTGTCGACTTTGTCGATGTGAAAGTAGGTCACTGCCAGGCTCTTAATTTGATGCCTTTTTGATCAAACGAAAAGGAACCCCCACCGATGAAAGTCGGTGGGGGTTTTTTCATGGTGCGCCCGACGAAAGCGTCTCTCGGACGCGCGCGCTCACAAGGCGGCATTTACTCGCGCGTGCGGCACTTCAACATACGACTCAATGCCGCGTACGATCGTCAGTTCCGCATCGCCCTGCGCAGGTATGCGTTCCAAATTGCCTGCATCCGCTCCCGCGATGGCGACGCGCAGCCGGTGACCCTTGCGGATCAGCGCCGCGATCGGAGATATCGCGACTACGATGTCTTCCATTCTCCCGGGTTTCAGGGGAGCCATGTCGCTGCGCCGGTAGGTGTGGAACGGATCGGCGGAATACGCGTGCTCGTCGCCCTGCGACAGTTTTCTGAATGCAAGGCGCAGAACCCCTTGGCTGATATAGGTGACTCGGCCCTGCGGCGCGACGTCTTCCAGGTAGATTATCAACAAGCCATCCGTCGCACTCGACGCGAGTTTGATATGCGCCACCGGGTCCCCGGCGATCTCCATATCGGTCGCCAGGGGAGCGCCGGTATAAACGAGCAGATGAGAATCGGCCGATGCCCTATTGCCGTAGTCCGTCTTCGACAAATCGACCTGGCCGCGGTACCCGGAGAGCTTGCCCGTAGTCGCGGAGAAATCGACCTTGTAGCGGTCGACCCCGGCATTCCCTGCAGGTGGGGAGTCTGCGAGCACACTCGATGGCCCCAAGAACCATTTCTGGCTCGTTGTGCCGGCGGGTGGCCAAACCGGCGAGGTCCTCCACGCACCTGCGCCGTTCACGTAGTAACGAATGCTCTTGGTGGCCGGCTGGATGGGACCATTTTTGAGATAGCGGTCGAAGAAATCGGCCATCAGCCCGGTCTGCTCTTTGTATGTGAGGACGGGAGGATGGTCCGGAAGGAAGGGATCATCGCTCATGAAGCCGCCATGCGTGAACGGTCCGATAACCAGGGTTTGTACGTTGGAAAAAGTTCTGTAGCGGTACAGAGCCTGCTCGGGTGAGCTCTCGTCGAGCCATCCGGTCAGCACGAACATGGGAAGATTGCGTTGTTCAATCCTGGGCTTGCGCGCAATCACCGATACGTCGCTCAACGACCGGCCGCTCGCGCAAACACGATCGTCCCGTGCGGGAGCAGCGCGCAAACAATCATAGACATTGAAGTTCGCCGCATGCTCGGCGATGGCCTGTTTGAGAAGTACCTCGCCCGGATCCGCATCGACGGGCTTTGGACCTTGAATCATCTGCTCACATGCCCGGTCACCGTTGCAGGGCATCTTGCCGGCGTTGAGTTCCCGGGTTTGGGCGCCCCAGGCACTCGCCAGATAGTCCTCGAACGCTCCCCCGGGGTAAATCAGAAGGTAGAGGTCCGACAGGTCGAACAGAGGCGCAACGGCCTTGATCGAGGCATTCGGAAGAGAGGCGATGTTGGCGGCCGTGATTCCTCGATAGGAGAACCCGTAGGCCCCCACACTGCCGTTGGACCAGGGCTGACCTGTTATCCAGTCCGCGACGGTGCCGTAATCGGAAACTTCGCTCTCGCCGAACAGAATTTTGAGTGTTCCGAACGATGCACCGGTCCCGCGCGCGTCGACGGTCACGACCGCATAGCCGCGCTCGTTGAGTGTCGCTACGTCAGGTTCTGTCGCAAGCGTGGGCGCCTGTGCCTCGCCCAGCTGCGTGAGCTTTCGCGCGCGCCAATAGGGCGTCCCTTTAATGAGCGCCGGAATGCGTTGCCCGGCGCGAGGACACTCGGGCAGCGAGACGTCGATGGCTATCCTCGTGCCATCTTTGGCCGTCACGTACAGCGACGAATTGCGTGTGCAGCCGGCGGGGCTCTGTGCCAACCCCCGGTGCTCGAGCCCTAGGGTCGCGACGGCGATACTCACCAACGCAAGGATGGTCGACAAACGTCCCGGGATCGGCTTCATCATTTGAGTCATTTTGTTGGATTGCCGACACTGTAACCCAACGAAATGGGCTTTTATTGGGTAAATGCCCTCCCGTCACCCCCGGAACGCTCCTGGCTGCCGCTCGACCGGGAGTTGTGACGTTTAGCCGCGCTTGATCAGCCCGTGCCGCTTCTTGCCCACAGCCAATCGCGCCGTTCCCTGTTCATCCAGGTCAGCGCCTGATACGACGGCGGTCGCCGACTGTACCAGCCGATCATTCAGCTTCACGCCTCCTTGGTCGACCAGGCGCCTGGCCTCGCTCTTGGATGCGGCCATGCCCAGCGTGACGACGGCATCAACCACCGGCAGCCGCTCGCCCGATCCAAGAATCACGGTGGGCAGGCCCTGCGCGGCACCGCCGGCAAAGGCCGCAGCCGCCGTGCCGGCCGATTCGCGCGCGGCGTCGTCGCCGTGGCAAAGACGCGTGGCCTCGGTGGCGAGAATTTTCTTGGCCTCGTTGATCTCGGCCCCCTGCAGAGTCTCGAGGCGGCTGATCTCCGCCAGAGGCAGATCGGTGAACATGCGCAGGAAGCGCCCGACGTCGCCGTCTTCGGTATTGCGCCAATGCTGCCAATAATCGTACGCCGACAGCCGCTTGCCGCTCAGCCACACGGCGCCGCTCGCGGTCTTGCCCATCTTGGCGCCCGAGGATGTGGTGATGAGCGGCGAGGTGAGCCCGAACAGCTCCTTTTCCCGCACGCGGCGGCCAAGTTCCACGCCCTGCAGAATATTGCCCCATTGATCCCTGCCGCCCATCTGCAGCGTGCAGTCATAGCGCTTGTTCAGCTCCACGAAGTCGTAGCCCTGCAGGATCATGTAATTGAATTCGAGAAACGTCAGCGGCTGCTCGCGCTCGAGCCGCAGCTTCACGCTGTCCATCGTCAGCATTCGATTGATGGAGAAATGCCGGCCGATGTCGCGCAGGAAGGGAATGTACTGCAGGCTCGACAGCCAGTCGTCGTTGTTGGCCATCACGGCGCCCGTCGCGGAGCCGTCGAAGCGCAGGAAATGGCCGAAAATCTCGCGGATGCCGGCGATATTGGCATTGATCTCTGCATCGGTGAGCAGCTGACGCGTTTCGTCGCGCCCCGATGGGTCCCCGACCTTGGTGGTTCCCCCGCCCATCAGGACGATGGGGCGGTGGCCCGTCTGCTGCAGCCGGCGCAGCAGCATGATCTGCACCAGGCTGCCGACGTGCAGGCTGTCGGCCGTGGCGTCAAAGCCGATGTAGGCGGTGACGATGCCCGAAAGCGCCCGCCGGTCGAGACCCGCGGAATCGGTTTGCTGATGGATGTATCCTCGCTCGGTGAGGACGCGCAAGAAATCGGATTTCAATTCAGTCATGGTCGAGCGGGTACTGCGGCGCTCCGGCTTTCGGCAATCACACGCTGCGAATTGAGCGCACCCTTTCCTGGGTCTGCTCGGTCCACCAGTGCTCCACGTTCGCGGTAAGGCCGGCAAGATCGAGTCCCGCCGCCGCGAGACAGGTTTCGCGTGAGCCGTGCTCGATGAAACGATCCGGGATGCCGATGTGGTGCAGCGGTAAGTGCACCCCCTCGGAGGCGAGCAGCTCGCCCACGCCTGAGCCCGCGCCGCCCATGACGGCGTTCTCTTCGATGGTGACGATGGCGCGGTGGCGGGCCGCAATCGACATGACGAGATTCTCGTCCAGCGGCTTGACGAAGCGCATGTTCACCAGCGTCGCATCCAGGCGTTCGGCGATCTTGCGGGCCGATTCGAGCAGCGTGCCGAATACGAGAATCGCCAGGCCGCTGCGGCCCTCGCGCTTGATTTGAGCCCGCCCCACCGCGAGCGCGGTCATTTCCCCCGCCATGGCCGCACCGGGTCCCGTGCCGCGCGGGTAGCGCACCGCGGACGGCGAGGACAGCGTGGTCGCCGTGTACAGCATCTGGCGGCATTCGTTCTCGTCCGCGGGCGCCATGATCACCATGTTGGGAATACAGCGCAGGAAGGTCAGATCGTAGCTGCCTTGATGGGTTGCGCCGTCGCTGCCGACGAGGCCCGCCCTGTCCACCGCGAATATCACCGGCAGATTCTGCAGGGCGACGTCGTGAATGAGCTGATCGTACGCGCGCTGCAAAAAGGTCGAATAGATCGCGACCACGGGTTTGAGTCCCTCGGCCGCGAGTCCGGCCGCGAAAGTCACCGCGTGCTGTTCGGCGATCGCGACATCGTGGTAGCGGTCGGGGAATCGCTTGGAGAATTCGACGAGGCCCGAGCCTTCGCGCATCGCGGGCGTGATGCCGACGATGCCGGGATCGCGCTCGGCCATGTCGCAGAGCCACTTGCCGAAGATCTGCGAGTAAGTGGGCCCGCTGCTCGCTTCCTTGAAAATCATGCCGCTGGCCGGATCGAACGGCCCCGGTCCATGCCACTTGATGGGGTCCGCCTCCGCAGGCGCGTATCCCTTGCCCTTGCGGGTGACGACGTGCAGGAATTGCGGCCCGCGCAGCTTTTGCAGATTGCGCAGGGTGCTGACCAGGGCCTTGACGTCGTGGCCGTCGATGGGGCCTATATAATTGAACCCCATTTCCTCGAACAGAGTGCCGGGGAGCACCATGCCCTTCAGGTGTTCTTCCGAGCGCCGCGCGAGTTCCCACACCGTGGGCATCTGGCTCAAGACCTTCTTTCCGCTTTCGCGCAGATGCGAGTACATGCGTCCGGACAAGGCGCGGGCCAGGTAGTTGGAGAGGGCGCCGACGTTCTCCGAGATCGACATGTCATTGTCGTTGAGGACGATCAGCAGATCGGTGGGCAGCGAGCCGGCATGGTTGAGCGCTTCGAACGCCATGCCGGCGGTCAGAGCGCCGTCGCCGATGATGGCCACGGCGCGGCGATTCTCGCCGCGTTGCGCCGCCGCGACGGCCATGCCCAGCGCCGCGCTGATCGATGTGCTGGAGTGACCGACCCCGAAAGTGTCGTATTCGCTCTCGGTGCGGGTCGGAAACGGCGCGAGGCCGCGGTCCTGCTTGATGGTGTGGAGCGCATCGCGCCGGCCCGTCAACACCTTGTGCGGATAGGCCTGATGGCCGACGTCCCATACCAGCCGGTCATGAGGGGTGTTGAATACATAATGAAGGGCGATGGTCAGCTCCACCGTGCCCAAGCCGGCGGCAAAATGACCGCCGCGGGTGCTGACGCTCTGAATCAGGAACCGGCGCAGCTCATCCGCCAGCTCGGTCAGCTTTGCTACGGGCAGGCGGCGTAGGTCCGCCGGTGCACCGATGGACTCCAGCAGGGGATAGTTTTCGTGCGGAGCTCATTTGTGGCAGTTTATACTGTGGGACTGCTTGAGCGCCAACCGCCGTGCCCGATGTTGCATATTTGCACCACGGCTAACCCCTTGAGATGATGCTATTATCGCTGGTTTCCGAGATACTGTCCGCATGGATTCCGTCAGTTCAGATGAAGTCTATCAAGACCACATTCTCCCCCATGTATCGCGCACCTTCGCGCTGACGATACCGCAATTGCCCGTGGGCCTGCGCACCGCGGTGACGAATGCCTACTTGCTGTGCAGAATCGCCGATACCATCGAGGACGAGCCGGCGCTGTCGCCGCCCGAAACATTGGCTTTTTTGCAACGTTTCAGCGGAACCCTGGCCGGACACGGCGACTCCGGCCTCCTGGCCCGGGAGATAGGACAGCGGCTGTCAGATCGGACTCTGGCGGCGGAGCGCGAGCTGGTGAGCAATATGGAGCGCGTGCTCAGAGTCCTGGGGCGTCTCAGTGCACCGCAGCAGGCCGCGATTCAACGCTGTGTCGAGCTCATGTGTCATGGCATGCCCCGTTTTCAGTTCAATGCCAGCCTCAAGGGACTGGCCCGGTCGAGCGATCTGGATGACTACTGCTACTATGTTGCGGGCGTCGTCGGTGAAATGCTCACGGAGTTGTTCTGCGATTATTCGCCGCAGATCGCACGCCACCGCCCCGCACTGTCCGCCATCGCTGCCTCCTTTGCACAGGGGCTGCAGATGACGAATATTCTCAAGGATGTGTGGGAGGATCGCAGCCGCGGTGCATGCTGGCTGCCGCAGGAGGTGTTCACCCGTCACGGAGTCGATCTCGCAGCCGTTGCGAGCGAACCCCATGACCCTCGCTTCGCCGCAGCCTTGCTCGAATTGGTGGGCGTGGCTCATGCACATCTGCGCAATGCGCTGGACTACACATTATTGATTCCCGGGAAGGAGTGGGGTATCCGCCGCTTCTGCCTGTGGGCAATCGGCTTGGCGGTCCTCACGCTGCGCAAGATCGAGGACAATCCGCGCTTCACAGCCGGTGGCCAGGTAAAGGTGCCCCGGTCCGCGGTCGCGATGACCCGGCTGTTGACCCAGGTCGCAGGGCGCAGCGACTGGATGCTGCGGCGCCTGTTCGCACAGGCGGCGCACGGCCTGCCGCTCGCGCGCCTCTCCGATCTGCGCCGCCCGACCCCAGAGCCGGCCGAACTCCAGGCGGAAGCCGCCGGCGAGCCTGAGCACGCCCTGCGCCGCTTCTACGGGAACGGATCGTGAGCCGCATCGCACCGAAGCCGGGTTCCCAGCCGGCGCCGCAGCAGGACGCGCGCAGCCCCGTCGTGTCGAACACCCTGCGGCGGGTGACGGATTCGCCGCTGGATCGTGCGGTTGCCGATGCCCGCGACGCATTGTTGGCGCGCCAGGATGCGGCCGGATATTGGCTGTTCGAGCTCGAGGCGGACTGCACCATCCCGGCCGAGTACATCATGATGATGCACTTCTTGGACGAGATCGACGCAGAGCTCTCGGTAAAGCTCTGCCGCTATTTGCGCGCCGCTCAGGCAGAGCATGGCGGCTGGCCGCTCTATCATGGCGGCGACTTCAACATCAGCTGCTCGGTGAAGGCCTACTACGCCTTGAAACTGGCGGGAGATCCCGTCGACGCGCCGCACATGGTGCGGGCTCGCACGGCAATTTTGCAGCGCGGCGGCGCTGCTGCGGTCAATGTCTTTACGCGGATCGCCCTGGCGCTGTTCGGTCAACTGCCCTGGCGCGGCGTGCCTTACATTCCGGTGGAAATCATGCTGCTGCCGCGATGGTTCCCGTTCCATCTCGACAAAGTGGCTTATTGGTCGCGAACCGTCATGGTGCCGCTATTCATTTTGTGTACCCGCAAGCCCGTCGCGAAGAACCCTCGCGACGTGAATATCCGCGAACTGTTCACCATCGCGCCGGAAGATGAGCGCGACTATTTCCGCCGCTCCGGGCTTCTGGCCAAGGCATTCCTCGTGGCGGACCGTCTCGGGCGCATGATCGACCCCTTGATTCCGGCGCGCATGCGTGAAAAAGCGACGCGCCGGGCGGAAGCCTGGATGCTCGAGCGTCTCAATGGCGAAGATGGCCTCGGAGCCATCTTTCCCGCCATGGTGAACGCCCTGGAAGCGATGGTCATACTGGGTTACGCCGCGGACGACCCGCGCCGCCTCACGGCGAAAAGGGCGCTGCGCAAGCTCGTGGTCGAAGGTCCCTCCAGCGCCTACTGCCAGCCCTGCGTTTCGCCGATCTGGGATACCGCGCTGGCGGCGCTGGCCATGCAGGAGGCGGGCGATGACACCTCGTCGGACGCATCGATTCGGGCGCTCGACTGGCTCCAGACTCGGCAGCTGCTCGATGAGCCCGCGGACTGGCAAGTGAATCGCCCCGGGTTGGCCGGGGGCGGTTGGGCGTTTCAGTTCGCCAACGACTATTACCCGGATCTCGACGACACGGCGGTGGTCGTCTGGGCCATGCACCAGGCCCGCGATTCGGCCCGTTACGCAGAGAGCATGCGCCGCGCGCTCGATTGGCTGGTCGGAATGCAGAGCAAGGATGGAGGGTTTGCCGCTTTCGACGCCGACAATACTTGCTACCACCTGAACAAGATTCCGTTCGCCGATCATGGCGCGCTCTTGGATCCCCCTACCAGCGATGTGACGGCCCGGGTGGTCACTGTGCTGGCGCGCATCGGCCGTCCGCAAGACAAGCCGGCTCTGGAACGCGCGCTCGCCTACTTGCGCGAAGAGCAGGAAGCCGACGGATCCTGGTTCGGCCGCTGGGGCACCAATTATATCTACGGCACTTGGTCGGTGCTGATGGCCCTGGCGCAGGCGCACGTCGGTTCGGACGATCCTGCCGTGCGGCGGGCGGTCGAATGGCTGAAGCTCAAGCAAAACACGGACGGCGGCTGGGGCGAGAGCAACGATACATATGCCCATGGCCCCGGTGCACGAGAGCGCGGCGAGTCCGGGAAATTTCCGAGTACCGCATACCAGACTGCCTGGGCCCTCCTGGCGCTGCTTGCTGCGGGCGAAGTGCGATCGGACGCCGTCCGCGATGGTGCGGAGTTCTTGCTGCGCACTCAGCAGGCCGACGGCCTGTGGCGCGACCTGAGCTTCACGGCTCCCGGCTTCCCCCGCGTGTTCTATCTGAGATACCACGGCTACTCCGCCTATTTTCCGCTGTGGGCATTGGCGGCCTACCGCACTCTGATCCGCCGCGGAACCGCTCATTGAATGAGGTGGGCGTCGTCGCGGCGCTCGAAGCAGAGGCGCGCACCTTGGGAACGGCGGTGCTGCGGAGCGACGGATTGCGGTCGCTGCGCGGCGGCTCCCTATTGGCCGTCGGGGGCATGGGTGGCGCCGCGGCCGCAAAGGCCGCACGCAGCCTCGTTCAGGGCGGAGCCTCTGCGTTGATGAGCTTCGGTCTGGCCGGGGGACTCGATCCCGGTTTGAGCGTCGGCAGCGTCGTTTTGCCGAGGGAGGTCATTTCCGGCACGGGTGCTCGATTTTCGACCACCGAGGAGTGGCGAGAACAACTGCACCGTGCGCTCGCAAGGCAGCGGCCGGTCGTGGCCGGCACTTTGCTTACCCGCTCGCAGCCCATCGCCCGTATCGCCGACAAGGCTCGGGCATTTTGCGAGACGGGTGCGGCGGCGGTGGACATGGAAAGCTTCGGTATAGCGGAAGTCGCGGCCGAGCACCGCCTGCCGTTCGTCGCCGTGCGGGTGATCGTGGACACGGCTGCCGATGTGCTGCCGCGGGCGGTCGTGGCGGCAAGCCGAGGCGATCGCGTGAGCCTCCTTCGGCTGGTCGGCGGCCTCGCCGCAGCGCCTCTGGATGTGATGGCTTTGATCCGTCTTGCCCGGCGATACCGGGTGGCCACTCGTTCCCTGGCATCCCTCGTCCGGGCCGATTTGCTGGCCCCCCTTGCCGCCGGTGCCCGCATCGCATGAGGGCCCTGGTCACCGGAGCAACCGGCTTTGTGGGAGCGGCCGTGGCAAGAGCCCTCTGCGCCGGCGGATGGCAGGTGAGGGTCTTGGTGCGCGCCGGCTCGGACCGCGGCAATCTCAAACAGCTGGCCGTGGAAGCGATGGAGGGGGATCTTGGCGACATGAATTCGCTCGAGTCCGCGCTCGCGGGCTGCTCAGGTTTGTTTCACGTCGCAGCGGATTATCGATTGGGCGCGCGCGATCCGAGGCCGCTGTATCTGACCAATGTCGAGGGAACCCGCAACATCTTGAGCGCCGCCCGTACCGTGGGAGTCGAACGCATCGTCTACACCAGCAGCGTGGCGACAATAGGCATTCCGCCGGACGGCACGCCGGGAGAAGAACTGACTCCGGTCGGCCTGAGCAATATGATAGGCCACTACAAGCGGTCGAAATTCCTCGCCGAAGAGGTGGCGCGGGACGCGGCTCGGATGGGTATGTCGGTGGTCATCGTCAATCCATCGACGCCGGTCGGCCCCGGCGACATAAAGCCGACACCGACCGGGCAGCTCATTCTCGATGCCGCATCCGGCCGCATGCCCGCCTACGTGGATACAGGCCTCAATATCGTGCACGTGGACGATGTCGCCGCCGGGCACCTGCTGGCCTTCGAGCGCGGGAAGCCGGGCGAGCGCTACATATTGGGCGGCGAAGACATGACATTGCAGACCATACTCGCGCAGATCGCACGGCTCGTCGGACGCCGGCCGCCGCGCGTCCGTCTGCCGTATGCCGCGGTGCTGCCCATTGCATACCTTGCGGAAGGCTTCGCGAAAATCTCCGGCCGCAGCGGCCGCGTGACGCTCGAGGGCGTGCGCATGTCGCGCAAGCGGATGTTTTTCTCCAGCGGCAAGGCCGTCGAAGAATTGGGATATCGCTGGCGGCCGCCGCTCGAGGCATTCGAGGATGCGGTGCGCTGGTTTCGCGAGCGCGGCCTGCTGGCCTGATCAGGCCATCCTGCGCCGGCTTACACCCCGCGGGCGCGGCGCTTCGATATCGGCCGCATGAAACGGCGCGCCAGCCGCGCCAGGGCCGGGACCGCGAACGGGCGCAGCAAACGCGCATCGTAAAGGCTCATGCGCCGCTCATTTTCGGCCAGGCAAATATCGATCAGCTCGGCGACGTCGATATCCTCCCCGACGGACTTCGCCCCCGTCACGGTGAAATTGTTGTCTTGCGCGCCGCTTTCCACGCTGCGGGCGATGCCGATGCGTTCCCATATGAGGAAAAGCCAGACTGCCAACACCTTCAGCTCGAAGAACGGCCGCCGCCAAAGCGGCATATTCCGGCGATGCCACGCCGCCCAATTCACGAAGAAAAGAATATGGCGCGCTTCTTCCTGAATGACCGGTTCGAACGTGTCGACCAGTGTCGGCGGAAAGTATCCGGACCGCTTGGCCGATTCGAACAAGCCGAAGGCGAAGAAGCTGTCGATGCACTCGCTGTACCCCGTCACCATGAAGGCCCATTCGGGATTGCCCTGCGCGGCGTATTGCGGTTCGGGCTCGAGCCGGATGCCATAGGCGGCGACGAGATTGGAGAGCACGTGCTTGTGGCGGCCTTCCTCGAATGCGTTGAGCTCGATCGCCTGGTGCAGCAGAGGGTCTGATATGACCGCCGCGTAGGATGCGACATTGAGCCGGGCTTTACCCTCGGTCTGCACGGCAATATCCCAGATCGGCAGGCTTACCAGCCGATCGCGCGTTTGCGGGTCGAGCGGGGGCCAATCGATCACCGCGGGCTTGTAGGGGTCGAACGTGTCGAGCAATGTGCGGCAGAAGAGTTCTTTGTGAGCGTCGCTCCCAAGCCGGATGGGACCTTCGGCCGAGCATTGCCGCGCGCCGGCGGATTCAGGTATGGTGGGAGTACTCACAGTTTCAAACTCCGAAGTGGTTGAGGCTGCCGAATTCGACCGCGGCCCCGGGCAAGAGGTTCGGTCCGCGGCGGCTGGCGCCGGCGTTTCGCAAGCGGCTATCATCCGCCCATGGATGAATTTCACAAAAACGGCGCTTCGAGCGCAAGTCTCACCGCGGACGGGGATTCCCTGATTCTGGTCGATGCAGCCGACCGCGATCTCGGGCGCCTGAGCAAGGCACAGTGCCACGAGGGCAGAGGCATCCTGCACCGGGCGTTTTCATTGCTGATATTTAATGACAGGGGCGAGCTCCTGATTCAGCAGCGCTCGGCGTCCAAGCGGCTGTGGCCCCTATATTGGTCGAATAGCTGCTGCAGCCATCCGCGCGGCGCCGAAACCATGGAGGCCGCGATCCATCGGCGGCTTTACGAGGAGCTGGGTCTGCGCTGCCCGCTGCATTTTCTGTTCAAGTTCCAATATCAGGCGCAGTTCGATCCGACGGGCGCCGAGAACGAGCTTTGCTCGGTATTCGTCGGACGCTGTGCCGATTCTGTCAAAATCGACGATGCCGAGATTCTCGCCTGGCGCTGGGTCGACCCCGAAGCGCTGCAGGGGGAATTGGCTGGCCGCGGCGGCGGGAACTTTACACCTTGGTTCAAGATCGAATGGACCAGGGTCTGGCGGGATCACCGCGCCCAAGTCCTCGGATTACAATCTGAATTGGGCGAGAGAGGGTCTCTCGCGGTAAGATAGCGCATGGCCATTCCACTGCTTCAAATGTACAAGGTCGCCCGCTACATCGCCGGGCGTAAGCTGCGCGGCGACAAGCGCTATCCGCTCGTGCTCATGCTGGAACCTCTGTTCCAATGCAATCTCGCCTGCTCCGGCTGCGGCAAGATCGACTATCCGAAGGAGATCCTGCAAAAGCGGGTCAGCGTCGTGGACGCGCTGCACGCGGTCGACGAATGCGGTGCGCCCATCGTATCCATTCCGGGCGGCGAACCGCTCATTCACAAGGAAATGCCGCAGATCGTTGCCGGTATCGTGGCACGCAAGAAATTCGTCTATCTCTGCACCAACGCGATTCTGCTATCCAAGCACATCGATGAATACCAGCCTTCGCCCTACCTGACCTTCTCGATTCACTTGGACGGGAACCGGCAACGTCACGACGAGTCCGTGTGCCAGGAGGGTGTGTTCGACAAGGCCGTGGCCGCAATCGAACTGGCCAAAGCCAAGGGCTTTCGCGTCACCATCAATTGTACTTTGTTCAACGGCGAGGACCCGGAGGACGTGGCCGATTTCTTCGATACGGCGACGCGGCTCGGCGTGGAAGGAATCACGGTGTCGCCGGGATACAGCTATCACCATGCTCCGAAGCAGGACGTGTTCCTGGCACGCAACGCCAGCAAGCTGCTGTTCCGCAACATATTCAAGCTCCGCCGCCGCCCTTCCGGCGTCTCATGGTCGTTCAACCATTCCGCGCTGTTCCTGGATTTTCTCGCCGGCAACCAAACCTACCAGTGCACGCCGTGGAGCAACCCAACGTACAACCTGTTCGGTTGGCAGCGCCCTTGCTACCTGCTTTCGGATGAAGGGTACGCGCCGACCTACCGGTCTCTGATCGATGACACCGAGTGGGAGAAGTACGGCGTCGGCAAGAATCCGCGCTGCGACAACTGCATGGCGCATTGCGGTTTCGAGGGCACGGCGGTCAACGACGCGTTCAGCCATCCGCTCAAGGCGTTGAGGGCTTGGATGCGCGGGCCGCGAGTCACGGGAGCCATGGCGCCCGATCTGCCCATCAAGTACGCCGATGGGGTGCGCTACGGTACGGTTGCCGAAATTCCGCTCAGCCAGATCAAGCGCGTGAGCCGGGAGGGCACGTGAGGCGCGAGCCGGGCGGCGGCGCAAGCGCGTGAACGATGCAGCCGATCGCTGCGCCCCGGTACCGGACGAGTCCGCGAGCACCGAGGCATTCGGCGCGCAACTTGAAAGCTGGCGCGTCCGCATGGAGAGCGCACTGGAGGCCCGCCTCCCGCAGCCGAACATAATTCCCGCCCGCCTGCACGAAGCGATGCGCTACAGCGTATTGGGCGGCGGCAAACGCATCCGGCCGGCATTGCTGTTTGCCACCGCGCGCGCATTGGGCTTGTCCGAGGATCAGGTCGAGGCGGCGGCATGCGCCATCGAGCTGGTGCACGTGTATTCGCTGGTGCACGATGATTTGCCGGCGATGGACGACGATGACCTGCGCCGCGGCCGCCCGACTTGCCACAAGGCCTATGATGAAGCCACCGCGCTTTTGGTAGGCGATGCGCTTCAGCCGCTTGCATTTCAGTTGCTGGCCAGCGATCCGGCGCTGCCGGCATCGCCGGCGATACGCCTGCGCTTGATCGACATACTGGCGCAGGCCATCGGCACCTTCGGCATGGCGGGAGGCCAGGCGATCGATCTGGCGGTGCAGGGGACGCGGCTCGATATCGGCCAGGTAGAAGACATGCATGCCCGCAAGACCGGGGCGGTGATTCGCGCCAGCGTATTGATGGCCGCCGAGTGCGCTCCGCCTTTGGAAGCCAATCTCTACGCAGCGCTCACGCGATTCGCCACGGCGGTCGGGTTGGCCTTTCAGATCCAAGACGATCTGCTCGATGTGACCGGCGATGTATCGACTCTGGGTAAGGCCACCGGAGCGGACAGCGAGCGCGCAAAGCCGACGCATCCGGCCATCATCGGGATAACGGCCTCGCAACAGAGGGTTCGCCTTCTGCACAGCCAGGCGATCAACGCACTGGCGCCGTTCGGCGAGCGCGCCGACTCGCTGCGCGCCCTGGCCCATTGGCTGCTGTCTCGGCAGTATTGATTCGCGCGCGCGTTGCGCGTGGCCTGTTCGCGGCGTGCGTCATCGGCTGTTTCGGACCTTCTGCGCCCGCGGCGGCCCTTGCCGCCGAATCGATCTTCGATATCGAAGCGCTCGATGCCAAAGTCATGAATCCCTCGCCGATCGCGCTGACCAGCGGCTCGCTCGACGGTGAATTTCAGCCCATCGCTCAGACCAGGCTGCGCGGCCGCGGGGGCGTCTTTTGGCTGAAGCTCGATCCCGCCGGCCGGTTCGCGCCGAACGGCATTGCCGTGGTAGTGATGCACGCGGGCCGTCAAACGCACGCCCAAGTGTTCGCGGCCCGAAGCGGCGCCGCCGTGTCATTGCCGCAAGCCGCGCAGTTGCCGGGATTCCGGGGCACGCGGGATACGGTGTTTGCCCTGGCCGAGGGCACGAGCACAGACCAGTCCTTGTACGTTCGCATCGACGACGCCGGCAACGACACGGAGCCGTTGAGCTTTTCAGGCTCGACTCTCGATCGCACGCTGGCGCAAGGCGCCGAGCATGCGCGGATGATCGCCCTGACGTTCGGTGCGCTGATGTCCGTGGCGCTTGCGGCGCTGCTGATTTGGTTCGTGCTGGCGGAACGGCTGTTCATTCTGTATGCAACTCTGTTTTTTTTGCAGGCGCTGTATGTGGCATATCTGTCCGGCCAGGGTTTCGATTGGCCCTGGCTTTCGTATGCCGAGCCGCTGACTTCCTTCGCGTGGAACGTGCCGGTCGGATTGAGCGGCGCGGTCGCCTGTCTGTTTACGCGCGAGATCGCCGACCTGAAGCATTTTTCACCGCGAATCTATGCGGCGTTCGGCTGGCTCGGCGCGGCCTTCGTGCTGGTCACCATCGCCAATCTGGCCAAGCTGCTCGGTTTCGGCGCGTGGGTCAACGCGGCGGGCAATCTCTTGTTCGTCATCTGCGCCCTGTTCACCTTTGTCGTGGCCTTCATTGCCTGGAAGCGCGGCAATCGCGCGGCGGGCTGGTTTCTGATTGCGTGGGCATTGCTCGAGGGCTTCACCATCACCGCTGCGGTGCGATTTCTCATCGTCCCCTCGGCGGATTCGAGCCCCCTGCTCTATTACTACGGACTGCCCTTGTCGATGGTGGCTTCGGCGGTGCTCATCGCTCTCGGCGTGGCCGATCGGCTGCGGGCGCAACGCCTGGCATTGACGGAGGCGGAACGGCGAGCACAGACCGATCCTTTGACCGGAGTCCTGAATCGCCGTTCGCTCATCGAGCGGCTCGATGCCGCCTGTCTGCGGGCGCGGGCGCGCGGCCTGCCGATCTCGCTGCTGTTCATCGATCTGGATCATTTCAAGGAAATAAACGACTCGTTCGGCCATCAGGCCGGGGATGCGTGCCTGCGTGCCATCATCGAGCCGATCCATGCCGAACTTCGGCAGTCGGATGTCATCGGCCGCTACGGCGGCGAAGAGTTCGTCGTCATATTGAGCAGCGCGGATGCCGCGGCTGCGAGCCCTATTGCGCACCGCATCCTACAAAGAATCGCCGGCGTGAGCGTCGAGGGCTTCGGACGGCCGATTCGGCTGACCTGCAGCATCGGCATTGCAGCAAGCGACACACTGGGCGTCTGGGGCGAGAATCTGATCGCGAGGGCGGACGCTGCCTTGTACGCGGCCAAGCGCATGGGACGCAATCAGGTGCAAATGGCAGCGCCGCAGGCCGCCTAGGCGTTGCAGATTGCTCGTCAGAAGTCGCACAATGGCGACGAGTTTATCAGCGGCGGCGTCTCGTCATAAGCTGGCCCTACGTCCCGAGTCGCTGAACGCGGTCTGGTCAATCCATGGATATACCGCGACAATTCTAATATCGCAGGAGGATGTCAGTGGTGCATCGCAGTGCGATCAGTCATTCACGGCTCATGCGCGAATCCACGGATCGGATCGAGAGTGCGCTGCACAGCGACGATGACAGGGAGCACCTGGTCGCGCATCGCATATCGGAGAGCTCACGGACCTGGGAGCTGTGGGAGAACGAGCACTCCGGTCTCATGCGCCAAATCGCCGATTACGGTGTCTTGCGAACGCAGGCGGCCGCTCTCAGACACACCGCGCTGCGGCTGATTCACGGCAAGGCGCTTTTCGAATACCTGCGGCGAGGCGAGGTGCGGGGCCTCGAGCGCGCTCGGCTGCTCAACTATTTCTACCCGACACGCGGCTATCAATATGCGGTCATCGCCGAGCACGGCGCCTACGTGCGCAAGGCTTGTAGTTTTCTGTGCACGAATCATGTGGGGACGGGGCTGGTGCACGATCCCGCGTTTCTAGATCCCATGCAGCACTACGAGAATCTGTACGCGGAGTATTTCGATCTCTATTGCAGCACGCTGTTCCCCAAGGACGGCCCCGAGTCGGCTTCGGAACGATCGCTGCTGCCTCTTCTCAAGCACCAGCTGAATGAGTGGCGCTGGATCATCCTCAATCCGCGAGAGAGCCTGCCGCGCGTCAAACGCGAGCGGGAGATACGCCGGGCGACGGGCGACACTCAGAAGCTGCCGCAACTGAAGGGAAGGCCCAAAGACGGCGGCTGAAGGCGATGGGTGCCGTCAACTGATCGCCGCCTTGCGTTCCTTCAAGGACGGCGGCGTCCACAGATAGATCCAGGTCTCCGTCAGCGGCCGGCCTTCTATGCGCAGGTACAGGCGCAGATCGATGGGCTCGATGTCGTTATCGGGCGGCCTTACGTCGAACAGCGCGCGGTAGCCGTGAAATTCCTCGACATAGTGTGCGGTGACGTGCTCTATCTGGCCGTGCGAGGCCGTGATCATGGCTTCGACCGCAGCGTCCTTGGCGAGCGCGCCGAGTTCGCCGCCGGCGAAGTCGACGGCGAAATGCCAGGAGTAGTATTGTCGCTTGAGGCCGACGATGCCGCCGATGCCGGTGCGGGTCGCTATGGTCTGGCCGAGGGGCGAGCCGTACGGCATGCGCGTGCCCCAGTAGAGGCGGTAGCCGAACAGCAATTCCTGCCCGGCCTTGATCTTCTCGGCAGGGTTCCAAAACGCGACGATGTTGTCGAAGGTCTCGTCCACCGTCGGGATCTCCACCAATTGCACCGAGCCCTTGCCCCATCCGCCGCTTCCGTTCGCCTTCGGTTCCACCCATAAGCTCGGCCGGCGATCGTAGTACACCCCATCGTCTTGGTAGTGATCGAAATTGCGGTCCCGCTGCAGCAGGCCGAAGCCGCGGGGGTTGTCGTCCAGGTAGGAGCTGAAATGCAATTGCGCCGGGTTGGTCAGCGGCCGCCAGATCCACTCGCCGGCGCCCGTCCACATCGACAGGCCGTCGGAGTCGTGGATCTCGGGCCGCCAGTCGTTCGCCGCGCGCCGGTCGTTCTCGCCGTAGAAGAACATGCTGGTGAGCGGCGCCACGCCCAGCCGCTCGATGGGCTTGCGAGGGTAGAGCGCGCTATCGATGTTCATGACCTGCGTGCCGCCGGGGGCGATCTGAAAGCTCAACGCGCCGGCGATGCTCGGTGAATCCATCAACGCGTACAAGGTCAATAGTCCCGAGTCCTTGGCCGGCCGCTCGAACCAGAATGAGGTAAAGCGCGGGAATTCTTCGGGGCGCGGAAATGCCGTATCGACGGCCAGCCCGCGCGCCGACAGTCCGTACTGCCGGGTATCGCCGCCCACCGCCCGAAAATAGCTCGCGCCGAGGAATGCAGCCACATCGTCCTTCCAGTCAGTCACGAACTGCACACGGAACCCGGCGAAGCCCGTGTGGCCCTGCATGACTTTCGGGTCGATGCCGGCCTTGTCGAATTCGAACATCGCGGTGTCGTAGACAATTTCGCGCGACTGGCCGTCGACGATCTCATAGAGGCGTACCGGCTCGGTGAAGCTTCGGCCGACATGAAAGAATTGCAGCCGGAACGCCAGCCCGGAGTTGGCCCAGAGGGCGTGATCGGTGCGGAAACGCAGCGATTGATATTGGTCGTAGCTCAGCTTCGCCATCGCGGGCGGCAGCGTATCCTGCGGGACCTGATAGGCGCCGCTCGCGAGATTGCGCGCCTGGCCCTTGAGCCAGGCATAGTCGAAAGGCTGGCCGGGAGGCGCGGCGGCGGGCGGAGCGGCGGCTGCCGCCGCGCCCGCCGCAAATTCAGGATACACCCACTGTCCCGCGGCCAGCGCCACGGCCGATTTGAGTATTGTGCGTCGTCGAAACTTCATGCTCATTCCTTCAAATCAAGAACAAAGGATAGTCGGCATCGGGCAGCAGCGCGAGTTGATTGAGCAGCCGCGCATCGCCTGCGACCTCGACACGCTCGACGGCCGACAGCCACGCAAGTGCCTCGTCGAGCGAGCGGGCATCCTTGAGCTTCTGTTCCGCGGTGAACGCAAAAGGATCGGGATGGCCGCGCGGATCGGCGGGGCGCGCCAGATTTCCGTTGATGTGCGCCAGCCGCGACTCGCGATTGCGCGCCAAGTGGCGCAGTCCGTCGTCCGGCGGCGCGCTTGCCTCGCGCAGCAATTCTTGGCGGCGCGCTACCAGCGGCGGAATTTCGACTTCCTCCGGCGTGCGCAGCAGGGCGAGCCGCGAGAGGATTCTGCCCAGAATCTGGCTGCCGCTGGCGCGCGACAGCGGCACCGCCAGGAAAAGCCCGAGCAGCGCCGGGGAGAGCCATGCGAGCAGCGGCGGCGAGAGAAACCAAACGATCACGGCGGTCACGCAGCTCGAGAACATATGCCGCTTGTGATAGTGCCACGCGTCGGACCATGTGGTGCCGCCGCTGTCGCGCCGCTGCGGTTTCCAGCCCGAATCGCGCCCCATGAACACTTCGAAGACATGCCGGCTCTGGACCAGCATGAGCACGGGCGCATACAAGGCCGACAGGATGACCTCCAGCAAGAAGCTCGCGCCGACTCCGATCACTCCGCCGCTGCCGCGGCGGATTCGTCCCGACAGCAAGGCGCGGATCAGGCCCAGCATCTTCGGGATCAGCAATACGATCATGCTGAACCAGAACAGGGCCATCATCAGCGCGACGTCGAAACGCGGCCACGAGGGAAACAGCTGAAAGTCGTGATTGAAATATTCCGGACGGATGAGGTGCGACTGAACGGCGAGCGCGAAACCGATGCCGAGCATCACCAGCCAGAGCGGCGACGACAAGTAGCTCATGATGCCGACGCCGAGATGCAGTCGGCTGGTGAAACTCAAGCCCGCAGAGCCGATTATTTTCATGTGCTGCAGGTTGCCCTGAGCCCAGCGGCGGTCGCGAATGGCGACGTCGATGAGGGAGGGCGGAGATTCTTCCCAGGAGCCGCCGCAGTCGGCGGCCATGCGTACCTTCCACCCGCCGCGGCGCATCAGCGCCGCCTCGACGAAATCATGCGACAGGACGAAGCCCCCGAAGGGCTTGCGGCCCGAAAGCTGCGGCAGGCCGCAGTTTTGCGCGAATGCCGCCATGCGAATGATGGCGTTGTGCCCCCAATAATTGCCGCTGTCGCCGGACCATGCGCTCAAGCCCCGCGTGATCACCGGCCCATAGACGCAGGCCGCGAACTGCTGCAGGCGGCCAAACAGGGTGGTGGCGCCTATGAGCTGAGGAGCGGTCTGCAGTATTCCCAAATCGGGATCTGCCTGCATGGTCTGCGCCAGCCGCCGCAGGGTGGGGGCATCGATGAGGCTGTCGGCGTCCAGCACGATCATGTGGTCGTAGCGGCCGCCCCAGCGCGTCACGAAGTCCTCGAGGTTGCCGGATTTACGGGCGATATTTTGCCAGCGCCTCCGGTACCACACCGGCATGATGGGCAGCAGCGAGCCGCGCAGCCGGTCGACGCTCAAGGTCTCGCGAATCCACGCATCCGCGTTGGTGGAATCCGAGAGAATCACTATCTCGAAGCCGCTGTGGGCGTCGATGTGCGCCAGTGCTTCAGCCATGGCTCGCAGCGCCGCCGTGGTGCGCAGTGGATCTTCATTGTAGATGGGCATCACCAGCGCGGTGAGCACAGTGCGCGCCTCGGAACCCTGAATCGGGCGCGGATCGGCGTCGCGCCGCTTCGAGGCGCCGGCTATTACCGAACCCGCGGCGAAGGCGATCCAGCCCAGAGATACTGCAAAGAAGAAGATCATCAGGCCTTGCAGCAGGGTCATGCTGGCGAAGCGCACCACCTGCAGCATTTGGTACACGCCGTACGTGGTCACGCCGCAGGTGACCGCGGCCAGAATGAAGCGCGCGTACAGGACGTCCGCGCCCGCGCCGCGCCGCGGGCGCCGCGGCGGCTTGTAGCTCAAATCCTGCGCCGGCATGTACAAAGGGTTCTCGGGCGGCATGCCGCCCGAGGCCAGCCCCGGCTCGGACACCGTGGCGCCGTTCAGCTGGAGGTCCATCGGTACAGCCATGTTTCAGTGACCGGGCGGTCGCCGCGCATGATCCGCAAGCGTAGTTCGACCAGGTCGGCGTCGCGCGGATCGAGTTCGAAACTCGCGCGCAGCCCGTGCAAGGCGCTGTTCGACATCAAAGTGGCATTGGAGATTCTGCCGGCCGAGGCGGACAAATCCAGATGCAGGCCGTCGATCTTTTCGCCTGCGCCGACGAAATCCAGCAAGAAGACGCGCCGCTTGCCGTCGAGACTGGCGCCCGAGCGGGTGGCGACGGTTTTGCCCAGGGACTTCGGCAATGGAGGCTCGGCGCACCAGACGATGCGGTAGGCGAAGTGCGCCGGATGGCCCGGCGTCAAGGATTGCGTGGGGCGCCAAAATGCCACGATGTTGTCGTTGGTCTCGCGGCCGGAAGGAATCTCGACCAGCTCGACCGCGCCCGCTCCCCAGTCGCCTTTGGGCTCGATCCAGGCGCTGGGCCGCCGCTCATACTGCGCATCGAAATCCTGAAAATCGCTCTGCTCCCTGGAACGCTGCACCAGTCCGAAGCCCTGCGGCGCCTGCGTGGTGAAGGTGGACACCTGCAGCTTGATCGGATTCGCGAGCTGCCGAAATATGTGCTCGCCGGATTTGGACTCGATCTGTAATCCATCCGAATCATGCACTTCCGGCCGGTAGTCGTCGAGGCGGCCACGGTTGGTTTCGTCGAACAGAAACATCGAGGTGAGCGGCGCAATGCCGACGACGCGCATTTCCGCGCGCGGGAACAGCGTGAGATCGACGTCGGTGAGCGTCTCCACGCCCGGCCGCACGGTGAACCGATACGCGCCCGTGGTCGATTCGCTTTCGAGCAAGGCGTAGATCACGATGGAATTCGCATGGGTGCCCGGCCGTTCCACCCAAAAGTGCGTGAATACCGGAAATTCCTCGCCGGAAGGCTCGGCGGTGTTTATGGCGAGGCCGCGTGCCGACAGACCGTAGAGGAGATTCTGGGCGACGGCACGGAAGTAGCTCGCTCCCTGGAATACCAGAAACTCGTCCCAGATCTTCTTGGAGTTGATGTGGCTGCGAACTCGAAAGCCCGAGATCGGAAACGACACCTTCCCCAGTTGCGCCGGCAGCGTCGGCGACATCTCGAACATGGCCTGCGTCGGCACGACATCCGTCGCCATGCCGTGCTCGACGGTGGAGATCGTGATGGTGGTCTGCAGATTGTGCTGCGCCCGCAGCAGCTCGAGGCGAAACGGCAGCCCCTCGGCACGCCAGATTCCGGCATCGGGGTTGAACTGAATGCTGCGGTACTGCTCCGGACTGAGCTTGTCGAGAACGGCCGGCAAGCTGTTGCGTTGCGGCGAATAGGCCGTGGCGGCCCGCTTCTTGGCTTCCGCCAGCAAGGTATCGAAGGTGAACG
This sequence comes from uncultured Gammaproteobacteria bacterium, assembly GCA_963784105.1. GTDB lineage: Bacteria > Pseudomonadota > Gammaproteobacteria > Steroidobacterales > Steroidobacteraceae > Bog-1198. Next base: position 142,953 of record CAWAQE010000019.1, on the reverse strand, counting down.
GATAGGTGGCCGCAGGCTTCTCGGGAGGGGGGGTATGAGCCGCGCGCGCATCGACCGCCGCGAGGGCGAACGCGAGCACCAGCAATGAATTGGCAATCGAAAGCGGCAAGGCTCCCCCTTAATTGTCGTCCAGGCTCACACAGATTAGCCGGATCGGCCTCAATGAAGCCATTCAATAGGCCGCCGTCCGTCCAATCTTGCGATCCGGGCGGCCCCCCTGGCATTGCACTCTGTGGCGGGCTGATTATAGTGCCTGGCCATGCCGTCCTCCTCTCATTCTGGGCTAGAGCCGCAAAGCGCCCGGGCGGTGCTCATGGTGCGGCCCGCGAGCTTCGGGTTCAATGCGCAAACCGCCCCGAGCAATGCCTTCCAGCAAGCGCCCCGTTCGCCCGCGGCGGCCGATGCGCAAGGGCGGGCGCTGGCCGAATTTGACGCTCTAGCGAAGGCGCTGCAGGGCGCGGGCGTGGAAGTGCTGGTCGCCGCCGACACGTCGCCGCCGCCGAGGCCGGACGCGATTTTCCCCAATAACTGGGTAAGCTTTCATTTCGACGGCACGGTGACGCTGTACCCCATGCTGGCGCCCAACCGGCGTATGGAACGGCGCGAGGACATTCTCGAGCAGGTGGCGCGCGAGGGTGGGTTTCGCATCATGCGCACCATTGACCTCACGCATCGCGAAGCGGAAGGAAAGTTTCTCGAGGGAACCGGGAGCCTGGTGCTGGACAGAACCCATCGCGTGGCGTATGCCAGCCTGTCGCCGCGCACGGATCTGGACGTGCTCGGAGAGTTCGCCCAGCTGCTCGACTATGAACTCGTGACGTTCGAGGCAGTCGACGCCGGCGCACAGCCCGTGTATCACACCAATGTGGTCATGGCGATCGGCACTCGTTTCGCGGTGGTATGCGGCGAGGCGATCGCGCAGCCGGCGCATCGTGCCGCGGTATTCAACAAGCTGCGCGCGGATGGCCACGACATCCTCGACATATCGCTGCTGCAGATGCAGGAGTTTGCCGGGAACGTGCTGGAGCTCGCGGCGGCGGACGGCGGAGTCATCGCACTGTCGACGACGGCCTGGCAGAGTTTGGACGAGACGCAGCGGCGCACCCTCGAATCCCACGCCCGCGTGATTCCTGCGGCGATTCCGACCATCGAGCGCATCGGCGGCGGCGGCGTGCGCTGCATGTTGGCGGAACTGCACCTTCCGAAAGCCCGGTGATTGCATCTAATGTCATAATCCGCCGATGCTGGAACTCGGGGTAAAGATTCTCATCGCCTACCTGCTCGGATCGCTGCTCGGCAGCTTGATCCTGGGCCGCCTGCGCGGAGTGGATATCCGCAGCATGGGCAGCGGCAACGCGGGCGCGACCAATGCCTTGCGCACTCAGGGCAAGCTCTTCGGGCTGCTGGTGCTCGTCGTCGATGTCGCCAAGGGTCTGTTCGCGGTCTGGTGGCTGCCGACCGCGGTGTTGCCGGCCGTCGGCATCGATCCCGGTCTGCCGCGCGAATGGCTGACTCTGGCCTGCGGTTTCGCGGTGATCGTGGGGCATGTGTACCCGGTCTGGTTCAGCTTTCGCGGCGGTAAGGGTGCGGCCACAGTGGTCGGGGTGGTGGCGGCCCTGGAGCTGCGCCTGCTCATACCCATGCTTCTCAGCTGGCTGGCCGTGCTCGTGCTGACCGGATACGTCGGCTTGGCCACCATGCTGTCGGGGGTGGCTCTGGTGGCCGCCGTCTATGTGCTCGAACCGGCCAACGTTCCGTTGTTGGGCTTTTGCGCCGCCGTGACGCTGTTCGTCATCTATACCCATCGCGGCAATATCGCGCGCATGGCCGCGGGCCGAGAAAATCGTGTGCGGCGGCTATGGCTGTTTCGGTCGCGAGCGGCCTAGACCCCCCCTTGCTCCTGGTGCTGCTGGCCGATGGGCGGCTGCGCTCGGGCGAATGGCTGGCGAAGCGGCTCAACGTGAGCCGAGCGGCCGTGTGGAAGGGGGTGGAACGCTTGCGCGGCCTGGGGCTGGAGGTACAGGCGCTGCCGCGGCAGGGTTACCGGCTGTCCAACCCGGTGGAACTGCTGGATGCGCGGCGCATCCGCGCCGAACTCGAGCCGGGGCGAGCCGGGCAGCTGCGCAATATGGAGCTGCTGTTCGAGGTAGATTCGACCAACAGCCGGCTCTTGGGCACCGCGCCGCCGCCGCCCGGCCACGCTGACGTTTGTTCGAGCGAGTTGCAGCATGCCGGCCGCGGCCGCCGCGGCCGGCGCTGGATTGCGCCGTTCGGGTGCAGCATTGCCATGTCGGTGGCCTGGACTTTCGGCGAGGGGGCCAGTGCATTGCCGGCCCTCAGCCTGGGAGTGGGCGTCGCTGTGGCAAGTGCATTGCGGCGGGCGGGCGCGCACGGCATATCGCTGAAGTGGCCGAACGACATCTGGTTTGAGGACCGCAAGATCGGCGGCGTGCTGATCGAGCTGCGAGCCGAGGCCGGCGGCCCTGCCCATGTGGTGATCGGCGTAGGCATCAACGTGACACTTCCGGCGGCGGTACGCCGGGATATCGAGGCGGACGGAGTACGCGTCGCGGCGATGGCCGATGCCTGCGCCGAGGCGCCGTCGCGCAATCGGGTGGCCGGGGCCATCTTGGACGAGCTTTTGAGTATGCTGGGGGGATTCGAGCGTGAAGGATTCGCGGCGTTCCGCGATGCGTGGCTTGCGCTCGATGCCTTGAGCGGCCGGTCTGCACGGGTATTGCTGGGCAATACGGTCATCTCGGGTACGGCCCGCGGAGTGGACCATGACGGCGCACTGCTGCTCGACACGGGTGACCAGGTTCGGAGATTCGTGTCCGGCGAGGCGAGTTTACGCGTGAACGAGGGTGATACTTGACGCTGTTGAAAAGCTTGGTCGTGTGTCTGGTGCTGGCAAATGTGGGCTACTTTCTGTGGTCGCGCGGCATCGCCAAGGCGCCCGAGGCGCCGGCAGTGCCGGCGGCGACATTGAAGCTCGCGTCCGAAATGCCGGCGGCGGCGCATGTGCCCGGCACCGAAGCCGGGGGAGCCGCGGCGGATGGCAGCGCGGCCGATGCGGCCGCGACCGGCGGCACTGCGGTGGGGGTCGCCACCGGCGGCAGCGGCAGTTCAGGCGGCGCGGCGGCCTCCGCCGGTGCCGACCAGGGCTCGACACCTGGGTTGCTGACCAACGTGAAGCGCTGCATCAGCGTGGGGCCGTTTCGCGACGTATCGGAAGCGGCGCATGCGGCAACCACGTTGCGCGGCGGGGGCTACGACCCCAGGCAACGCGTGGCCGACGGCGATGTCTGGGCCGGCGTATGGGTCTATTTGCCGCTGCCTCCTTCGCGCGCCGCGGGAGACCAAATACTGGCCAAACTCAAGGCCGGCGGAATCGACGATGCACTGGAAATGCCGGGGCCGAACGATGGCTCTGTGATCTCTCTCGGGCTGTACAGCGAGCCCAAGCGTGCGCAGGCCCGGGTTGCCCAGGTCCAGGCGTTGGGTTTCAATCCGGGAATCGCCGACCGCAAGCGCACCGGCAACGTATATTGGATCGACATCGATTTGAAACCGACCGACAGTTTATTGAATCCCGCAGACTTGCAGGGCGAGTCCGGACGCATCGTACGTCTGGAAGTGAAGGGATGTCCGCTGGCCTCCGGAGCCGTGCCATGACGGCCCGCGATGCAGGATTGAGGCTCTTGAGCACCATCGGGGCCCTGATCGGCTATGGCTGTCTCGCCGCATTCTTATTCCTCGTCGGTCTACAGTCCTATCGCTGGTTCCGCGAGGGTGAGTGGACCCATGTCGGCATGAACGACGGCCTGCGCATCGCACTAGCCAAATGCTGCGTCACCGGCGGATCTTCGGGCCGGGTCGCGGCGCTCATGCAGTGGATCGACGCACCGGTGAACTGGCTGGGCTTGCACAAGGTCTTCGAGGTTGTTCCGGCCTCACTCGCCCTGTTTGCAGTCAGCATCGCCGGGAATTGCCTGTTCATCTATTGCAGGGACCGCTTGGCCAGGCGCTGAGCATTCCCCGTTTCAACGATGCGCGCGCGGGCACCTCGAATGTGCGAACACATGCACGGAATCGCCGTTCGAAAGCCCCGGTTTGTCTTGGCGGCCGCATCGGCGCCTGTTCGGATCGGCCGTCGTGGCGCGCCAGTACACATGCCCGGTTCCGGCCGCACCGGCGACCACCGAGATGGGCACGGAGGAGAATCCGTTGATTCGCTGGCCGTCGAGCAGCTTGCCGTGCGGGTGCGTGTTCATGTCGTAGACGGTGACCAGAACGTCGTCCGTGCCGTTGTTGGTGATGGTAATCGGCACGGCACCGGCGGCGTGCCCAGCGATCGACAGGCATCCCAAGGCGACAAGGAGAGCGGCGCGATTCGCGGCGTGCATGATCTCTCATGACCATGGCCGGCGGCATTGGTTCGATCCGGCCGCCTTGCGGAGGTGACATCCGATGCTGATGCTGCTGCGGCTCAAGCTGCTGTTGAAGAGCGTGATACTTCCCCCTGCCGGGTCGTTGCTGCTGGCCATTCTCGGCTTGATCCTGCTGCGGCGCCGGCCGCTGCCGGCGCGCAGCCTGCTGATTCTCGGCATCGGTTCCCTATGGCTGATGTCGACACCCCTGGTGTCCGATGCTTTGGAGGGGCTGGCGGAGCACTATCCGCCGCTCGACTTGCGAAGCGCCGCCGGTGCCCAGGCAATAGTGATCCTCGGCGGCGGCGGGGAGCGCGCCTTCGCGCCGGAGTACGGCGGGCCGGCCGCCGAGCCGCTGCTGCTCGAGAGGCTGGCCTACGGCGCTTATATCGCCCGCAAAACGTCCTTGCCCGTTCTGGTGACGGGTTTTCACCTCGAGGCTGCCGCGATGCGCGGCACGCTGACGCGCAACTTCGGCATCGAGCCGCGGTGGGTGGACGGCGACGCCTATGATACCTTCCAGAACGCCGCCAATTCCGCCCGCATTCTCGAGGCCGACGGCGTGCATCGCATTATTTTGGTCACTCACGCCAGCCATATGTGGCGCGCGGTGCATGAATTCGCCGCCGCCGGCATGGATGTCGTGCCGGCGCCCGTGGGAATGCTCACCGCCCGGGAGCTCGGGATCCTGCGCTTGGTGCCCAACGCGGACGCCTCGCTCCGGTCCGTCGCCGCGATCAATGAATTGATAGGCGAGCCGGTGAGGGAATTCCTTGCGGCCGCTCATTTGCGCAGGCACTGATTCCTTCAGCCGCCGCGCTGCGCGGGCGGCACCTCGCCCTCCCACAGGTAAGCGACGCTGCCCGCCGGTGCCTTGTACCACCCGGGGTCCCGATAGTCGCCGCGAGGCAAATCGGGGCGGATCTTAATGACGGTGAACATGCCGCCCATTTCGATCGAGCCGTAAGGGCCGGCGCCCGTCATCATCGGCAATGTATTCTCCGGCAGCGGCATATCCATTTGCATGCCGCCCATGGCGGCGCCCATGTAACCGGGCACCAGCGAAGTGATCTGCTTGGCGAGATCCGCCTGCTCGATTCCCAGGGTCGTCGGGACGTCATGGTTCATGGCGTTCATGGTGTGGTGACTCTTGTGGCAGTGAAATGCCCAGTCGCCGGGCGCGGCGGCGGTGAACTCGATGGCGCGCATCTGGCCGACGGCGATGTCCGTCGTCACTTCGGGCCAGCGCGATTGCACCGGGATCCATCCGCCATCGGTACCCGCCACGACGAATTCATGCCCGTGCAGGTGGATGGGGTGATTGGTCATGGTGAGGTTGCCGACGCGAATGCGCACGCGGTCGCCGAGCCGGGCCACCATGGGATCCGTGCCGGGGAATGCGCGGCTGTTGAAGGTCCATAGGTTGAAATCCAGCATGGTGCTCACTTTGGGCGTGTAGCTGCCGGGGCTGATGTCATAGGCGTTCAGCAGAAACACATAGTCGCGGTCCACGGGCATGAAGCCCGGATCCTTCGGATGCGTCACCCAGAACCCCATCATGCCCATGGCCATCTGCGTGGTTTCATCGGCGTGCGGGTGGTACATGAACGTTCCGGCGCGTTGAGCGGCGAACTCGTACACGAAGGTTTGTCCGGGCTCGATCGCCGGCTGAGTGAGCCCCGACACACCGTCCATGCCGTTCGGCAAGCGCTGGCCGTGCCAGTGAATGCTGGTGCGCTCCGGCAGGCGATTGGTGACGAAGATGCGGACGCGGTCGCCCTCCACCACTTCAATGGTGGGGCCCGGCGATTGTCCGTTGTAGCCCCAGAGATGCGCCTCCATGCCCGGTGCGATCTCGCGAATCACCGGCTCCGCCACCAGGTGAAACTCCTTGATGCCATTGCGCATTCGCCACGGCAAGCTCCAGCCGTTCAGGGTCGCGACCGGATGGTAGGGGCGGCCGTTGGGCGGCGCCTTGGGTATCTGCATGGCGGGCGAATCGGTGGAGACGATCTCCGGGAGCGCCGCCAGCGCGCTCTTGCCGACTGCCGCGGCAATCGCGGCACCGGCGCCGCTGAAAAAGAAGCTTCTTCGGGTGTACATTCGGAGTTCCTTTGCGGCGTCAGGGTGACGGATCGCCGAGAAGAGCGGCGTCGAGCGCCGACTTGGCCATCCAAAAATCGCGAACGCTCTGGATATAATCATCGACGCCCGCGATCTGGCCGCGCGCGTCGGCCAATAAATCGAAAACACTGATGAGCGATGCGTTGAAGCGCCGCAGGTTCTGTGCCGCCACGGCGTTGCGGGCGGGCAGCACCTCATCGCGCTGCTGTTTCGCTATGTCGAAGGCCGCGCGATACGCCGCATAAGCCACGCGTATCTGGGAGCGTGCATCGATGGCCGACTGCGCGAAGCCGTCGACCGCCTGCGCATAGATGGCCTCGGCTCTTCGCACGCTTGGGCCGCCGCCGTCGAATATCGGGATTTCGAGCGTGATCTCGTAACCGCGTTCATAGGGCTGCGAGCGGGTCCCCTGCAGGACGCGCGTGGGCCCGGCGTCCAGGACATTGACGAACCGGCTTGCCCGGGTGAGGCCAAGGCTGCGCGCGAGCTCATCGACCTGCATGCGTTTGACGCGCAAGTCGACACGGTTCTGCAGGACAGCCTCATCCACGTCGGGCAGATCCTCGATGCTTTGCGGAAGCTCGGGTAGGCTTTCGCCGAGCTGAAGAGCCGGCTGGCCGTCCGGCAGACCCATCAGCCGCAGCAGGTTCTCGCGCGCCGAATCGTCGCTCAGCCTCGCCCGAGTCAGGCGCTGGACTGCATCGGTGTAAAAGGCCTGCTCGTGCGCTTCATCGAGAAGATTCCAGTTGCCGGCCGCCACCATTCGCCGCGCCAGTTCGGCACCGGCCTCGGCCGCCGTCTTTACCTGTTCCATATAGCGCACCGACTCGCGGGCCGCCACTGCGGTAAAGAATGCCTGGCGCGTGTCGTTGGCCAATCTCAGCACGGCAATGAGGGCGCGGTTTTGCGTTTCTGCAAAGCGGCGCCTCTCGATCTCGTGGGCGTAGGGCTGGGCAAACAGCGCCAGGACATTGAAGCTGAGCGTTTCCTCGACGTCGTACTGGCCGGCCGCTCCGGCGTGACGCAGGGTAAATTTGGGATTGGGCAGGCGGCCAGACTGCACCAGATCGGCTTCGGAGACGCCGAGTTCGTCAAAAGCTCCCTGCAGCGAGCGATTGTCGAGCAGCGCAATTTGCACGGCGTCCTCGGCCGAGAGCGGATGCCGCAGCAGCGTTGCGACTTCGCTGCCGCTCTTGGCCCGCTCCTCGGCGGTCCGCGCCCACGCCACGTTCTTCTCCAGGTGTGCACGGGTCTCCCCCGCGACGTAGTCAAAGCCGCCGTCTTTGGAAAAAGTGGCGCAACCGCCCAGCGCGGCGACGGTCAAGCTCGCAGCCATGAGCGCCGCGCGGGAACCGATGAGGGTTCGCGTCGTCGACAGGTTCATGTGATTCTTCCTGGCCAAGCACATTGCTTGGCCGGTCTTCAGTTAGAAAATGAAACGGTTGCGGCGAAGCCGCCGCTCATTCAGGCCGGAATGTGGCGAGGGGGGCGATCCAGGCGGTCGAACCTGACCGCGGGCGGGGACCAAAGCAGACTGTTGGAGATTCGTACGGCGGCAAGCCGCGGCGCCGTCCACGGCACGGGCGCCGGAAGGATCGCAGCACCACAGCAGCCGCTGTCGCAGTGATGATGATGACTCGGAGCGCTGCGGTGCCCGCAGGGGTGCTGTGCCGCCGGCGAAGCACCCATGCCTGCGGCGCAGACCGCCGTCGCCGCGTAGCCCTGCAGCGGCAGCATCAGGCTCAGCAGCAGTGCAAATGTGCACCGAAGAACTCGATTCGGCCTCATGTCGGCGGAAAACATACCACCGAACGCGGAATAATACACGCGAACCGCGCGCAACTTAGGATAGGCTGGGAATTGGATAGGCTAGGAATTACGGGCACATTAGGTTGGGAGTCCGAACATGAGTAAACATTGGCTGTCAGCCGTCGCCATCGCCGGCATGATTCTGGCCGGTCCGGTATTTGCGCATGCCAAGCTGCGAAGCAGCAATCCGGCCGCCGGTGCCGAACTTCAGGCCGCACCGAAAACGCTGACGCTCACTTTCGGCGAAAGCGTGCGCCTCGCCGTCCTGACCTTGACGGCCGATGGCAAGGATATTCCCTTGACCCTCGATCGGAGCGCGCCGGCTTCGGCGCAGGTCAGCGTCGCGCTTCCGGCGCTGGGCGCGGGAACCTACCGTGTGCAGTGGAGCGCGCTGTCCGTCGACGATGGCCACGTGTCCAAGGGAACCTTCGTGTTCGAGATCATGGCCTCCCACTAAAGGGGCCGGCCGTGCTTTTCGGCGTCTGGGATGCGGCTGGGATTGCGCTCAAAGCCATCATGTACGCCGCCACGCTCGGCGCCGCCGGCGCCGTATTTTTTCTCCGCTACAGCGCCGACCTGATCACGAGTGCGGATCGCCTGAGCATCCGCCGCATCGTCCTCGGCTTGTCGATTCTATCCCTGCTGGCCGGCGCCGCGCATATCCTGGTATCCGCGGCCTCGATGAGCGGCGACGCCACGGGAATGTGGGACGGGCCGCTGCTAGGCATGGTCTGGCAGGCGGGCGCCGGCCGCAGCAACGCGATTCGCGCGGCCGGTCTGCTCCTCGCCGCGCTCACCGCCTCGCTGGATCGGCCGGCGTGGCCGGCACTCCTCGGCGCGGCGACGGCCGCGACGTCGTTTGCGTGGACCGGCCACGCGCGAGCGCTCAACCCGGATGCCATCCCCGTGCTACTTCTCGGGATACACCTCCTGACCGTCGCATTCTGGCTGGGAGCGCTGATGCCCCTGCTCGTCGTCGCGCGCGGCGAAGATCTGCGGCGCATTGCCGCCGCGGCGGCGCGCTTCGGTGCCGCGGCGGTTTTCATGGTGGCCGGCCTAATGACCGCCGGCGCGACTTTGCTGTGGATGCTGCTCGGCGACTTCGCCGCCTTATGGACCAGCGCCTACGGCCGCTACTTCATGCTCAAGTTGGCGTTCGTCGGCTGCCTCCTGTGCGTGGCCGCGTTCAACAAGCTGAGGTTGACGCCGCGCTTGCGGGCCGGCGACACTTCGAGCCGTGCGGAGTTTGAGAACGTCCATTCGGCTCGAATTGCTGCTGGGTATTTTGATTTTGGCGGTCACCGCCGCCTTCACCACATTGACGGGGCCGCCGGCCCTGGACTGAGCGGCGCGGCACTCGATGAGCCCTTAAGAGGTATGACATGCGAATTCTGCAAATCGCCGGTGTGGTCTTGATTGCGGGGGGACTGTTCGTTCTCGTCAAGGCCCCGTCTTATTCGAGCGAGAAGAGTGTGTTCAAAATTGGGGATGTCGAGGCGAAAGTGGCGCAAGAGCACCCCATACCGCCCTGGGCGGGGGGCGTCGCCATCGCCGCCGGTGTGGTGCTTTTGGTGATGGGCGCGCGCAAGACGTGAGCGCGGGCGGCATCGGCCGGCTCGTGCCGGCTTCATCTCTCCAATTTCTTGCGCAGCGACAGTAGCTCACGCCGCCGCGCCGCGCTGGTCTTGGGGTAGCTCAACCCGAGCGCTTCTATCGTGTCGAGCACGATTCGAGACACGATGAGCCGGGTGTTGAGCTTGTCGTCGGCCGGAACTACGTACCAAGGAGCGTGCTTGGTGCTGGTCGCGCTCAATGCCTTCTCATAGGCCCGCATATATTGCTTCCAGTATTTTCGCTCTTCGATGTCCGCGAGGCTGAATTTCCAGTTCTTCTCCGGCTTGTCGATGCGGTCGATGAACCGCTTGCGCTGCTCCTCCTTGGACAGATGCAGGAAGAACTTGATGATGCGCGTTCCATTGCGGTCCAGATGCCTCTCCAAATCCACGATGGAGCGGTACCGGTCGCGCCAAATGTGTTTTCCGGCCGCCGAAACATCCGGCAGGCCCTCGCCGAGCAAAATCTTCGGATGGACCCTGGCTATCAGCACTTCCTCGTAGTACGAACGGTTGAAAATGCCGATTCGGCCGCGCTCGGGCAAGTCGCGCGTGGTGCGCCAGAGAAAATCATGCTTCAGTTCGGCGGCGCTGGGATGCTTGAAGCTGAACACCTGGCAGCCTTGCGGATTGACGCCCGACATGACGTGCTGGATCGCCCCGTCCTTGCCGGCCGCATCCATGGCTTGAAAAATCAGCAGGACGGCATGTCGGTCCGAGGCATATAGCAGTTCCTGCTGCGCGCTGAGCGCCTTGACGTGCTTGCTCAGAAGGCCCTGATACTCCTCGTTCGATCCATACACGGTGTCGACGCGAGTCGGCCAATCTCGAAGATCGACCTTCAAGCCTTCCCGCACCCGAAAATCGTTTGAGTTTATATGCACCGGCAACTCCAGATGGGCGTTTCCCCCTATTCTGGCACGCTTTCCGGGCGCGCATTGCGGGGCGGCGAGGTTAGACGATACCGGTAAGCTCAGACGACGGAGTTCAACCAGCGAGTCAATGAAGTCGTGTCCATGGCGCCGGACTGGCGGGCGATTTCCTTGCCCGCGCGGAAGACGATCAGCGTCGGAATGCCGCGGATTTGGAATCGCGACGCCGGCGCGGGCTCGTCCTGGGTGTTCAATTTGGCGAATCGAAATTTGGGCTCGAGCTGCCGAGCCGCCGCTTCGTAGTACGGCGCCATGGCATTGCAAGGTCCGCACCAGGGTGCCCAGAAATCCACGACCAGGGGCAGCTCGCTTCGCATCAAATGCCTCTCGAAATTCGTCTCCGTCAGTTCGATGGGCTTGCCTTCGAAGAGTGCAAAGTGGCATTTGGGGCAGTGCGGAGCATCGTTCTTACGGTCGGCCGGCAGCCTGACCACCGAGTCGCAATGCCCGCAAACAACTTCGATGGCTTCGTTCATTTGGGCTGCGCGACCAAGATGGAGAAAGTCCCGGGGACGATGCCGGGCCGCGGGTGCGGCTGGGCCTCCGTTGCCGGCGGCGTCGGCCCGAGTTTCGCGGCGGCCAAGTAGATCTTATGCGTCGCGGGATCCAGGGCCATGGTGCGGGCACTCACTTGAGTGGTCACCGTCGCCACGACCCGATATTCATCCGGCGTCTCTTCGCGGATGACCGTCAGCGTCCCGTCCCGGCCATTCGAACTGAATACGAGGCCCAGTTCGGCGTCGAACGCAGCGGCGTCCGGCCCGCCGCCGATCAGGATTCGGGCAATTTGCCTTCCCGTCGAGGAATCCGTCACTGCCATGACTTGGTTCTCGCAGACGGAGAACAATCGGTGATGAGCCGCATCGATGGCAAGGCCGGTGGGATTCGTGCATCCCGACAAGGGCCAGGTCGCCTTGACGGCCAGGGTCTTCGCGTCCACGGCGACCAGCTTGCCCGGTTCCGTCTCTATATTGACGTACACCGTTCCCGCGCCGTCCGTGGCCATGAATTCCGGCGGGCCGGGCAGCGAAACGCTGCCGACCACTTGCAGCGACCCCGCATCGAGCACCGAAAGATTCGACGAGCCGCCGTTGGCGGTAATGATGCGGTTGTGCCGCGGTTCGTACAGGATGGCATCGGGCTTCTTGCCGTAGACAGGCGCGTCTTGAATCAGTTGCAGAGTGTCGAGCTCAAACGCCGAGATGGAGTCGCTGCCGCCGTTACTGGTGTACCCCCGCTTCAGCGCCGGCGCGAATGCGATGCCATGAACGCCGTCGGTGTTGGGAATGGTTCCTGAGAGCTTGCCGCTGACTGTTTCGACCACGTCCACGCGGTCGCCGCGGCTCACGAACAGGCGCGCGCCGCTCGCTTCCAGCGCCAGATAATCCCATCCGCCGGGTCCGCCGAGCGGCCAGCTTTGGGACACCGTATAGACCGGCGCGGGGAGCGGCGAGGTGTCGGCCGCCGATGCCGCCGCCGTCTGCAGGAGTGCAAACGCCAAAAGCACATGAATGCGCAACAGTGCACTCCTTTCGTTCGAAGAGCGTTCAGTTTACCTGACCAAAGCAAAAAAATGCCCGGCGGCGCGTGCATGGCCGGGCATGCCGGCAGTTTTCACGATGTAATTTCTACACTCAGGCGAACCGCGCGTGTTGCAAATGACAATTGCGCATTTTCGTCGACAAAAACGGCGGTTCACACGCCGCCGTACGGCGCTGAAGATGCGCGCTTCCTGCTTTTTGCGGGATTGACGAAGCCCAGGAGAAATAAATGTCTTCAAGGGGATTCGCCGGCGCGCTCGGCGCCGCCGCCATATTCATTCATGCCGCAGGATCCGCGGAGCCGGTGAACGATCCGCCGGGCGATGCAGGTTCGCCTCTCTCGGGTATCATCGATCCATGCAGCGCGATTACTTGGGCAATCCGGTCGGCGCGCAGCGCGCTACGACGCTGCGCGGCATCGACGATTTCATCGAAGGCTACCTGGCGTACGAAACGCGCGCAGAGCGCATTCTCGCCGCTGCGGACGCGGACCCGGATTCCTGCCTCGCCAATGTGTACTCGGGGCTGCTCTGGATGCTGCTCGAGGCGCCCGAGGGAATCGGCCGTGCGGCGAAATATCTGGCCGCCGCCGAGCGCGCGGCGCCTCTGGCCGGGCGGCGCGAGCAGCTCAACACGGCGATGCTGCGCGCCTGGGTGGATGACGATATGGCGCGAGCCCTGCAGCTTTGCGACCGGATCTCCGACGAATTTCCCCGCGATCTGGTCGTCGTCAAGACGCATCAGTACCTCGAATTCAATCGCGGCAATTGCGCGCAAATGCTGCGCGTGGCATTGAAAGTGGCCGGGGCGAACACCGACGTGGCCTACATGCACGGTATGACGGCCTTCGCCTACGAACAATGCCACCTGCTCGACGAGGCCGAGTCGCAAGCGCGGGCCGCGCTCGAGATGCGGCGCAAGGAACCCTGGGCGCAGCACGCGCTGGCTCACGTATTCCTGACGCGCGGGCTCATCGGCGAGGGCGCTCGATTCCTCGAGGAAGCGGCGGATACCTGGACGGGTTTGAACTCGTTCATGATCACTCACATTGGTGGCACCTGGCGCTGTTCTATCTCAGCCAGGGGCGCGATCGAAGAGTACTGGACTCTACGATCGCCAGTGTTGGGGCGTCGCCAAGGACTATTCGCAGGATCAGATCGGCGCGGTATCGCTGCTGGCGAGGTGCGAGATCGCCGGGATCGATGTCGGGACCCGCTGGCGGGAACTCGGCCGCCATCTGGCCGCGCGCGCCGGCGATACGATGCTGCCGTTTTTGACGCTGCAATATCTATATGGCTTGGCGCGCGCCGGGCGACCCGAAGCGCGACCTGTTGCTGGAGGCGGTGCGGCGCCGCGCGCAGACCGCGCCATCGTTCACGCGCGAGGTGTGGCGGGATGTCGCTCTGCCCGGCTGCGAAGGACTGTACGCGTACGCTCGCGGCGATTACGCTGCAGCCTGGCGCCATTTGGCGGCGAGTGTGCCGCGCCTCGCCGAGGCGGGCGGCAGTCATGCGCAGCGGGATCTGTTTCAGCAAGTCTTGGTGGACGCCGCCGTCAAAAGCGGCCGCTCGGCCGCCGCTCAGCAGATGCTGGAGCTGAGACGCGCGTCCGATCCGTACGGCGTACCGGTCAACGAAGCGCTCGCCGCGGTGTACGCCGGGCTGGGTCTGCCGGAACTTGCGGACCGGGCGAGCGAACGAGCGGCGCTCACCCGTGCACGGCATCCCGACTGAGGCTTACGGCCTCGAGAGGTATTCATCTCCAGCGACCCGACCGATACCGTATTCAAGATCATCGACGAGCGGCGCGACGAACTCGTGGAATTGACGCGCGACTTTGATTCGCATTCCCACCGTGAATCCGCCCGGCGAGGCATATCGCCCCTGCGCGGAATTCATCGGCGAACGCCTGCGCGGCCGCGGGTTCGCGGTCGATACGTGCGCGCGGCGGGCACGCCCGGCGACAGCGAGCGCTATCCGCGCATCAATGTCATCGCGCGGCGCGCAGGCGCGGCGCCCGGACCGTGCGTGCATTTCAACAGCCACATCGATGTCGTGCAAAGCGGCGCGCGGCTGGACCCTGGACCCGTTCGCCGCCGTGGTGAAGGACGGCCGAGTCTACGGCCGCGGCGCGTGCGACATGAAGGGCGGGCTCGCCGCGTCCATCATCGCGGTCGAGGCGTTGATCGACACGCGCGCGAAACTGCCCGGAACGCTCGAGATTTCGGGCACCGTCGACGAAGAGTCCGGGGGATACGGCGGCGTGCACTATCTGGCGGAGCGCGGCTGGTTTTCCCCGCCGCGCGTCGATCACGTCATCATTCCCGAGCCGCTCAATGTCGACCGGGTCTGCATCGGCCATCGCGGCGTCTGGTGGGCCGAGATCGAGACCCATGGGCGCATGGCGCACGGCTCGATGCCGTTTCTCGGCGATTGCGCCGTGCGCCACATGCATGCCGTGGTCGAGCGCTTCGAGCGCGATCTGTATCCCAAGCTCGCGGCCCGGCGCACGGATATGCCCGTGGTGCCTTCCGGCGCGCGCCACTCGACTCTCGAACATCAATTCCATCCACGGCGGTCTGGCGGAAACGACCGGGCTATCCCGCCGCCTGTGGTGCCCGATTCCTGCCGCATGGTCATCGACCGCCGGCTCCTCATCGAAGAGAGCTTCGACGCCTCTGGAGGTCCGTGGAGCGGCTGGAGCAGCTTGTCGAGGATCGGGCGGGCTTTCGCTACGAGTATCCGAGATATTTTCGAAGTGCGCCCGACCATGGCCGACCGCAATGGTCCCGTGGCGCGCAGCACGGCCGCGGCGATACGCCGGTGTTCGGGCCGCGACCCGCGAGTTCATCTGCTCGCCCGGCACCTATGACCAGAAACACATCGATCGCGTCGGCAAGTTGCGCGACTGCATCGCCTACGGCCCCGGAATTCTCGATCTGGCGCATCAGCCGGACGAATATGTGGTGATCGAGGACATGGTCGATTCCGCGAAGGTGATGGCGCTGGCCGCCCGGTCGCTGCTCCTTGGAAGTGCATGAAGAGAATCGCGTGAAAAGGGTGCTCGCCGCGCTGCTGCTGTTCACAACGCTGCCGACGGCGCCGGCAGGTGCTATGGCGCCATGCGCTGCCGAATGCGCTGGTGTCCGTGCTCACCATCGCGGAGCCGTTTTACTCTGCTGGAGGGCGGGGTCATCATCGAGAACGTTTTTCTCCTGCCGGGCCTCGGCCGTTTGGTTTTCCAGGCCATCGTGCAGCGCGACTTGATCGTCGTGCAGAGTGTCGTGATCGTACTGGTGGCGGCCGTGGTGACGGTGACATTTCTGGTGGATCTGTCCTACGCGCTGGTCAATCCGCGGCTGCGTGCGTCCGGTGCCGCATGAGCCGCATCGGCTTGATCGCTGGAGCGGCCATCACGGCTTTTTTCGTCGGGTTCGCCGTGCTCGCGCAATTTTGGACGCCGTACGATCCGGCCGCGATGTGCTGTCCATGATCATGGCCGGAGCCAAGAACTCGGTGGGGGTGGCGCTGCTGCTCGCGATTCTGATTACCGCCGTGTTCGGGCCCGGAGCGGTCAACGCCATCATCGCCATCGGCATTTTCAACATCCCGGTGTTTGCCCGCGTCACGCGCGGCGGAGCGCTGCAGTTATGGACTCGCGACTATACCTTGGCCGCTCGAGTCGCCGGCAAAGGGCCGATGAGGATTTCCTTCGAGCACATCCTGCCGAATCTCGGCGGCTGCTGGCAGTGCAGGGAACCATCCAGTTCTCATTGGGGTGATTGCGGAGGCGGGTCTTTCCTATGTCGGTTCGGTGCGCAGCCGCCGATCCCCAGTTGGGGACGCATGCTCAATGAGGCGCAGACACTGACTGCGCCGGCGCCATCGCTGGCCCTTTTCCCGGGCGCGCCATGCTGCTGTTCGTGTTGGGTTTGAATCTTCTGGGCGACGGATTGCGGCGCCGGCGGGAGCGGACGGAATGACGGGTGCACGGCGCGGCGGCGCAGACTTCTGGAGATCGACGCATTGAGCGTGTCGATCGGCGCAGGCGCAGATCATCAAGAATCTGTCGCTCGACCTCGGCGCCGGTGAAATTCTCGGGCTGGTCGGCGCCTCCGGGTCGGGAAAATCGCTGACGGCGCTGGCAGTCATGCGGTTGCTGCCCGCGTATGTCCGGGTGACGGGTGCCGTACGTTTGAGAGGCGCCGTGCTGACCGACATGAGCGAGGCGCGAGCTGCGGCGCATTCGCGGCCAGGATATCGGCATGGTGTTTCAAGAACCCATGACCGCGCTCAATCCGCTGATGAGCATCGGCGATCAGGTGGCGGAGACGGTTCGATTGCATCGGGCCGTGCCGGCCGCCGAGGCCCGGCGCCTGGCGCGCGAAGCGCTGGATCTTGTCGGGACTGCAGGGGCGAACAGGGGGCGCTGGATCGACTCCCCTACGAACTTTCCGGAGGCCAGCGCCAGCGGGTGGCTATTGCCGTGGCCGCGGTGCTTGCGGCCCGCCCTGCTCATTGCGGACGAGCCGACCACCGCCTTGGACGCCGGCACTCAGGCGCAGGTCCTTCGGCTGCTCCGCGAGCTTGCGCACACTCACAATATGGGAGTGATCCTGGTGACGCATGATCTGGCCGTCGTGGCGGCAGGTGACGGATCGAATGGCACTGATGCACCAGGGCGAAATCGTCGAGCGAGGCGTGACGCGGGAGCTGCTGCGCCGATTTGCAGCATCCCTATGGCAGAGCGCTGCTGGCCGCCGCCCAATTGGCAGCCCAAGCGCGGCGCACCGCAGAAAGACGCGGCTGCGCCGGTTTTGCAGGTGCGACGGCATCGTTCGCGAGTATCCGCGCCGGCGGCGCTCGCTGTGGCGCGCGGCCGCGCCCCTGCGGGCGGTGGACGGGGTGTCCCTGAGCGATCCGTCCGGGGAAACCGTGGGTTTGGTGGGCGAGTCCGGCTCCGGCAAGTCGAGCTTGCTGCGCGTGATTCTCGCGTTGGAACGGCCGCAGGCAGGCGAGGTGCGCTGCCGCCCGCAACGGAGCGCCGACGCAAGGTCGCCGAGGTGCTGGAGCAGGTCGGACTCTCGGTCTCCGATGCGCGGCGGCTGCGGCTGGCTTACTTATTCGTGTCGCACGATCTGTTCGTGAGGTCGATTGCCGATCGGATATACGTCATGCGGCTGGCCGCGGATCGTGGAGCAGGGACCGACCGAAGAAGTCTTCGCCATGCCGCGGCACGCCTACACCCGGGAGCTGATTGCAGCCGCTCCCAAGCTGATGTAGATCCGCGCGGCCGCGCGCTGCGTTGCGTATACTGCTTTCGATACTGTGGCTTCAAAAGGATGTAAGAAATGCACCGTTTGACTGCGGCGATGATCCTCGGCGGCTTTTCACTTGCGGCGGCCTCCAAACAGGCGGTGAGCGCCGACCGCCCGGACAAGTCTTGGATCGAGCAGAGCAACGCCTACACCGACAGGCTGCTCAATGTGGATTTCGAGCACTCTCCCGAGAACGGCTCGCAGCAGGGGTTGGCGAAGTTCGACAGCCGTATTTCCAATCCCACTCTCGACGATCAACTCGCCGAACGCCGGGAACTCGAGGCGGTGCTGGCCAAGATCAAGACCGCCGAGGCGACCGAGGGCGACAAACGCGTCCGGGAGGATATCGAGATTCTCCGCAAGGCCTTCGACCTGCAATTCCGCCGGGAGGACTATGAACTGCAGCACGAAGTGCCGTTCAACAACGCCAGCGAGATGATCTTCCAAGGTCTGCGCGGCCTCCTGGACGATCAAGTGGCGGCGGAACGGCGGCCGGCGGCCATCGTCCGGCTGCGCAGGTACGCCGGTGCGGAAGCCGGATATAAGCCGTTCACCGAAATACTGAAGCAGCGCGAACTCGAGCAGATCGCCAAGCCCGGCGTCATCTTTCCCTCGAAGGGCGAAGTAGAGACAGAGCTGGGGCGCAATTCGAACTACGTCGACGGCATCGCAGCTCTTTTCAAGAAGTACAAGCTGAGCGGCTGGGACGCTTCCTACGCGAAACTAAAGACGGAGTTGGCCGGCTACGATGCCTGGGTGCGGGCCGACATACTGCCCAAGGCGCGCACCGACTTTCGCCTGCCGCCGGAAAAATATGCGCTCGAGCTCGAGGGCTACGGTATCGACATTCCTCCGGCAGAGATCACCGCCATGGCACATACCGCCTTCACGCAGTACCAGGCCGAGATGGCGCCGCTGGCCGCGCAGATCGCCAAGGCCAATGGCTACTCTTCCAGCGACTACCGCGCCGTCATCGCGGAATTGAAGAAGAAGCAGATCACCGGGCAGGCCATCCTGCCGTTCTACGAGAACCGCCTTCACGAGATCGAGAAGATCATCGTCGCGAAGGATATCGTGAGCCTTCCCAGCCGCCCCGCAATCATCCGGCTGGCGACCGCCGCCGAGACTGCGCAACAGCCCGCGCCGCACATGGTCCCGCCGCCCTTCTTGCACAACACCGGCCAGCGCGGCCAGTTCGTGCTGCCTCTGAACATTCCCTCCGCCACGGGCGGAGCGGAGGACAAGTACGACGACTTCACCTTCGATGCCGTCTCCTGGACGCTGACCGCCCATGAGGCGCGGCCGGGGCATGAGCTGCAGTTCGATTCCATGGTGGAACAGGGCGTGAGCCTGGCGCGCGCGCTGTACGCCTTCAATTCCACGAACGCCGAGGGCTGGGGTCTTTATTCCGAGTACATCATGCAGCCGTACGAGCCTGTCGAGGGCCAGCTCGTGACGCTGCAGCTGCGCTTCGCTTGTTGCGTGCGGCTCGCGCCTTCCTGGACCCCGAGCTGCAGAGCGGCAAGATTACTCCGGCGCAAGCCTACGCGGTGCTGGAAAAGGATGTGATGTTGAGCCATGCCTTCGCCAAGGAAGAGGTGGAGCGGTTCACTTTCCGGGCTCCGGGGCAGGCCAATAGCTACTTCTACGGCTATACGCGGCTTCTCTCGCTGCGCAAGGAGACCGAGGCGGCGCTCGGCTCAAAATTCGATCAGAAGAAATTCCACGACTTCATCTTGAGCCAAGGCCTGCTGCCGCCCGACCTGATGCGCAAGGCGGTGCTGGAGGACTTCATGCCCGCGCAGCGCAAGGGAGCAGATTCCTAGATGCGTGTAGTGAACCCCTATATTTCCACGATTGCCCTCGCCATCGTCAGCCAAGTCGTCTACCACATTGCGCAGAAGTCCGTGCCGCCCGCTGCATCCCCGCTGCTGGTTCTGGCGGCCGCCTACGCCGGAGCGTTCGCGATCTGTCTTGCGCTGACGCCCGTGCTGGGGAAGCCGGTCACCATGGCGGAAATCCGCGCGGCCTGCACGTGGCCGACGGCCGCGGTGGCGCTGTCGATCGTCGGAATCGAAATCGGCTACCTGCTGGCATACCGCAGTGGCTGGGCTATCAACATCGCCTTCCCGGTCGCAGGAACGCTCACCATCGTGATCCTGGCCGTGGTGGGGGTGGCGATCTTTGGAGAGCCGCTGCGTGTCTGGCGGGTCGTGGGGTTGGTGCTTGCCTGTCTGGGCCTGTGGCTGGTCGTGGCGCCCGGAACGTCCGGTTAGCATGTCGACGAGAATTCGCGTCGATCCCGCCGTCGTCCGCCGCTATCCGGACTTTCGCCTGCGGGTCATCTACGCGCTCGGAGTCGAGAATGGGCCTTCCGACGAACGGTCCCGAGAGCTGCTGGAAGAGGCAGCTTCCGTCGCTCGAGCCCGGGTGGCCGAGGCCGGCGTTGCCGAGCATCCCGCCATCGCCGTATGGCGAGACGCGTACAGGAGCTTCGGCTGCAAGCCAAGCAGTTATCGATGCTCCGTCGAGGCGCTCGTGCAGCGCGTGGTTAAAGGAGGGGCGCAGGCCCTGCCCACGGTCAACCGGCTGGTCGATGTGTACAACGCCGTCAGCCTGCGGTATCTGCTGCCTGTCGGCGGCGAGGATCTCGATCAGCTGCGCGGCGATCTCGTGCTTCGATTTGCAGATGGCTCCGAATCCTTCGATGGGCCGGACCAGGCCGGCGTAGTCCCGAGTTTTACCGAAGCGGGAGAAGTCATCTGGGCCGATGATGCAGGCGCGACGTGCCGGCGCTGGAATTGGCGCCAGGGACGGCGGACTCGCTTGCTCGAGACGACGGTCAATGCCTACTTCATCGTGGAAGCAATGGAGTCCGCGGTTTCAGAGACTGAGCTCGACCTGGCCGTCGAGGATTTGTGCATGCGGCTGCGCTCCCTCGCCGCGGCGCGCGAGATTCATGTGTGCAGCAATCTGGATGGCACGCTCGACGCGGGGCATTCCGCCTGGGGACGGTGAACGGCAGGAAGGCGGCTTAGGGCACGCGGCTGAAATGCACGGCACGGGCGATGGCGCGGGTCATGCAATCCGCCGCCGCCGAACCGACGCGCGCGATGTGCGCGGCGCGCTGCCGGGTCGTGGGGAACCGTACCGCGGCGCTCGCCAGGGCGAAAATCGTGTCGCCGTCGAAGGGTGTGTGCGCCGGGCGCACGGCGCGCGCAATCCCATCCTGCGCCATCATGGCCACGCGCTTGCATTCCGCCGAGGTTAGATCGGCGTTGCACGCCACCACGCCGAGAGTGGTGTTGGAGCCGGCTTGCAGCCGGCCCAGCTCCAGCAGCCGGGATTCCCCGGGTGCGGGATCGCTCGCCTCCACGGGGTTTCGCGGAGCTCCGCCGCCGCCGAATTCCTGGGCGAGTTCGAAGGCCCACGCCCAGTACGTCCGGCCATCGGGCATCAGCGCCGAGCCGACGGAGTTCAGGGCCACCAAGGCACCCACGATGAGGTCTTCGCCCAAATCCAACGAGGCGGAACCGATGCCGCCTTTGATCAAACCTGCCATGGCGCCGCGTCCCGCACCCGCGGATCCCAGCGCAAAGTCGGCGCCGGCGGCATCGAGAGCGCGAATTCCCAATTCGCGGTAGGGCGGCACGACTCCCCAGCTCTTGTCGCCGCCGTTGCCCAGATCGTGCAGCACGGCGGACGGCACGATGGGAATCGGCGGCGAACCGGGCCGCAACTGCAACCCGACTCCCCGGGCCGACAGTGCCGCGCAAACCCCGTCCGCGGCGGCCAATCCAAAGACCGAGCCTCCCGCGAGCACGACCGCATGGGCGCGGCCGACCAGATTCTCGGGAGACAGCGCTTCAGTCTCGCGTGTCCCGGGTCCGCCGCCTCGTACGTCCACACCGGCCGCCCACGCCGCGCCGCATAGCAACGCCGTCACGCCGGACCGGGCATTCTCGTCCGCGGCATGTCCGACGTGCAGACCCGCGATATCCGTAATCAGGTTTCTGCGGGCAGGCTTGAACACGTTGCCTAACGCGGCTGCGCCGCGATGACAGCCAATCCTTGCAGCACCAAATCCGGCACGATTTCACCGTGCGCGCGCATGGAGCCGGTGATCATGCCGGCATCGCCGCCGGTGATGAACAATTTCGGCTTTGCTCCGGTGCTCTGTTCGACCACTTCGACCGCGTGGTCGGCCACACCCGCCAATGCAAAAACGGCGCCGCGCGACACGGCGCCGATGGTGTTATTGGCCAAGACTCCGGCCAGAGAGGGCGTGCTGTGCATGGCTGCCTTGGCGATGTCGCTGGTCTTATTCATCAGGGCCTCGCGCATCATGTGAATGCCGGGCACGATCAAGCCGCCGAGATGCTGGCCGCCGTCATCCACGCCGTCGACCTTGACCGCGGTGCCGGCATCGACCACACAGAGCGCCGAGCGCGCCTTGGTCCAGGCTCCGATCAAGGCAAGCCAGCGGTCGGCACCCAACAAT
Source organism: uncultured Gammaproteobacteria bacterium (assembly GCA_963784105.1). GTDB lineage: Bacteria > Pseudomonadota > Gammaproteobacteria > Steroidobacterales > Steroidobacteraceae > Bog-1198. The sequence continues at coordinate 120,686 of CAWAQE010000019.1, read as the reverse complement.
GAAGTATCGAGATAGCCGTTGGTCAGGCCGTGATATTCCGGTGCCGCGGTCACGATCTCGGCGTTGACGCGGAATACCTTCTTCGTGAGGCGAGCGAGCGTCTTTGCCATTTCCGGTCCGGCGACATTGGAAACGAGCACGCGCTGCGGTTTTTGTCCGGAGTCGAACAGAGCAGTAGTCCAAATGCCGGGTTTCGAGTCGCGATGCACGACGGCCTGCTGATCCGAAAGCCCGGTACTCGTGAGCCAAGCCCATTTCAGGCGGGTGTTACCCACGTCGATGACCAAAATCATGCGTTGTTCAATACCCAGGGGACGCCGTGGCGCGCAAGCGCGCAAGGATAGCATCGTCGCGCAGGTAGATTCGGGCCTTATTCCGCGCCCCAGAGAAATACAATATATTATTGTCAATCAGCAAGTTAGCTTGGAGAGGCGGCCTTGGAACCCGGGCCGAAAGAGGCCATCGCCGAAAACAAGGATTGAGATACCCGCTCGTCGATTTCCGCGGCATTGCGCAGATGCACGGGGTAGCGGATATGCGCGTCGGCGCCCGTGGCCGAAAAGTAGAGCTGCACCCGCGGCCGCCCGTCGCCGCCGGAACTCGAGGACGTGGCCCTTTGGATTTCCTTGGACTGGCGCGCGATCTCCTCGCTCTCCGTCTTCAGAGCCTCGGTCAGCGCCGCGCTCAACTTCTCCTTGGCGGCGCCATAATCGATGCCCGGCGGGAGGTTCAGGGTGATGTCGCGCCACACGAAGTTCACGCCATGGATTTGCTTGAACATTCCGCTCGATACTTGAAAAACGATGGAGTTCGCAAAGGCGACTATTCGTCCCGTCGGTCCGAGCGTTCCGTGGCCGCCGAGTTCCATGAGATGCAGCCTGACCAGCCCAAGATCGATGACCTCGCCCGTGACCTCGCCGATCTGCACCCGATCGCCGACGCGAATGCCGTATTTTCCGATCAAAAAGAAATAACCGACGATGGAGACCAGAACGCTTTGCATGGCGACGGCGAGACCGGCGGTAATGAGCCCCGCGAAGGTCACGATCGAGCCCAATTCACTGGCAAAGGCGAAACCGACGATCAGGACCACCAGGCACCACAGCGCGATCTTGCGCAGCAGGAGGAATTGGTATCGGCGCCGCGTGTCTTGTATATAGCGCAGCACCGCACGCCGCCAGATTTCCGCGGCCGCGAATATGATCGCGAGCAGCACCGCGAGCACGCCCAGGCGCACGCCGAGAGTCTTCAGGGCGTTGCGGTACTGGCTTTTGATGGCATCGTGCCAATTGGCGAGATTGCGGCGGTACTGATTGAGAAGCACGCCCACTTTGCTCAAAGGTATGAGCAGCGTCGAAGTTTGCTTGTACTGGCTCGACAAGGCATCGAGCTCATCGCGCACGCTGTTCAGCGTGGCGCTGTCCGCGGCATCCGCCTGGGCCGCCAGAACATCTCCGCGCGCCGACAATCCCTTCAGCTGCTCTATGAGCGGCGCGCGAATCCGCGTGAAAGTGGCTTGCAGAGCGGCGGTGCGCTGGTCGATGGCATCGACGGTGGCGCCTTTTTCGGACAGCCGTACCACGTTGGCAGCCAAATCCCAGATGCCGAAGCGGGCCGCGGCGATTCCGCTGGCGCCGGTCAGCGCGGGCGAGGGTACCGATGAGGGGTTGGAGGCCGGGGCAGAACCGGCCGGCGACACAGCGGCCGGTGCAGGCGCCGCCGGGCTCGCGGTCGCTGAGGGCAGCGTCACGGCCATGGCGTCGATCTGCGCTTTCAGCGCGGCCGCAGTGAAATCCTTGCTGTCGCTCTGGCTGCTGAAGGTCGACATGGTGGCAAGAAGGCTTTTGCGCGCGTTGACCAGATCGAGCTCGCCGCGAAGCTCGGAGATCTTCGCCTGCAATTGCGTCCTTTGCCCCGACCGTGCCTTCGCCAGCCGGACTTGGTCGGAATCCAATTCGGCCTGGATTGCCGTGCCCTGGGCGGTGAACTTGCTCTGCAGCTGGCTCAGGGATTGCGACGAGGCGGTCGTACCTGCGGCCTGCTTGGATTGCGGCTGTTTGGCGAGAATCTCGGCATTGGCTCTCGCTATGTCGAAGGCCATGGCGATGACGTGGTTGGCCGTCTGCCGGTTGTCGTAGAGAATCAGCAAGTCGCTCGGCTCGTTGGCCGCCTGCTGCTGTATGCCGAGAGTGCGGTACCAATTGATGGCTTGGTCCAGCACTTGGATGATCTGCGGACCGGTCATGGGAGGAGCGACGGCCGGTTGTGCGACGGCAGGCAGCGGGGCGCAGATAGCGAGGAGCAGCGCCAGCGGCGCCCCCGAGAGTGAATGATGCGGGTTCAGCTTGAACATGGTCGAATCCTACCCCTATGCCATGGGGGAGGACGCTATCATAGGAGGCGGCGAACGGGCCGGATGTCATTTCTTCAAAGCGTGGTGAGCATGTTCGAGCTGAAGCAGGCGATTACCGACGTGGCCGATTTTCCACGTCCAGGCATTTTGTTCCGTGATATCTCGCCGCTGCTGCGCGACCACTTCGATGCCGCGGTGCAGGCATTGGAGGCTTTGCTGACCGAGGAGGAGTGGCGCGGGATCGATGCCTTGGCCGGAATCGAGTCGCGCGGCTTCATCCTGGGTGCGGCCCTCGCGGCGCGCCTCGGCAAGGGGTTCGTGCTGGTCCGCAAGCAAGGCAAGCTGCCGCCGCCGGTCGTCGATGTGGCCTATGATCTGGAGTATGGTTCCGGCGTCTTGGAAATGCAGCGAGGCGAGGGGCGGTTGGTGCTCATCGACGATGTGCTGGCGACCGGCGGCACGATGTCGGCCGCCGCCGATCTATGCCAGCGCGCGGGCTACCGGCTGCAAGCTTTGGTGGCCCTGATCGATTTGAATATCGTCAAGGACTATTCTTGGCGAAATCTGCGTCTGCGCGCGGCCGTCAATTACTAGCCATGGGCCGGCTGCCGCGCACGCTGGTGGTCTTTGCGCTGCGAGAGGAGTCCACGGGGGTATTCGAAGCGGCCGGCATCCCGGTGCTTTATTGCGGAGTCGGCAAGGTCAATGCAGCCATGGCACTCGCGCGGGAGCTGGCCCGTTATACGCTGCTCCGCCAGGCCATGCCTCTGGTTTTGAATTTCGGCTCGGCCGGAAGCCGCCGCCACGCCGCCGGAACCCTGGTGGCGTGCCATGAGTTCGTACAGCGCGACATGGATGTGAGCGGGTTGGGATTTGCATTGGGCGTGACTCCGTACGACGAGGCTCCCTCCCGCCTGCGCTTCGATCCGGTATTCAAGCATTTGCCGCCGGCTGTCTGCGGCAGCGGCGATTCGTTTGCGATCACCGATGGTGCCGTGGATTGCGCGGTCCTCGACATGGAAGCCTACGCGCTCGCAAAAGTTTGCTGGCTCGAAAAAGCGCCGTTCGCCTGCGCCAAGTATGTGAGCGACGGTGCGGATCATGCGGCGGCGGAGGACTGGCGGCAAAACGTGCACAAGGCGGCCGATGAATTTCTGCGCTTATACCAGGGTGCCGCAGTCTAGTGGGTGGGGCGCGCGCGAACACCGCATTGCTGGCGTGGCTTCTGCTGGCGATGCTGCCGGCGGCGGCCGGCGCGGCGGTGCGAGTCGTCATAGGGCCCACGCCCATCCAGGACGGCGAGGCGAAGTCGGCCGGCGACATCACGGTCGTCAACGAGAAGCTGGCCTTCGCGCTGGCCGTGGGATCGCCCGTTCCGTACGGGGTGCCGCGCGGCGCCATCGTCGACGTTGCGCCGGTGGTGGAGGGCAGGATCGGCCGGGATTGTGTGGTTTTTGCGGATTTCATTCCTAATAACTGGTCGGCGTGGCCCAATACCTACCAGCACATCGCGATACTCGAGCGCGGCCCGGAACGCGTGGTCATCCGCACGGTGCGGGATTGGGGCAAGGTGACGATCACCACGCTCTACACTGTCGAAGCCAACTCAGATTTGATCGGGATTCGCACCACCATGACCAATGGCGGGGCGGCCTTATCCGGCTTGCTGTCGGGCATGACTCTCTGGCCGAAGGGAGGTTATTTCTTTGCGGTTCCCGGATTGATGGGAGTGGTGCAGGGCACGACGGACGCGGCGCTCGCCGACCGCGTGGTTGCCTACGACGAAAAATGGACCGTCGCGCTGCATGCTCCTTACGCCGATCGAGTCGCCGACGGTTCGATGGACTTGTACCGGCTGCACGGGCTGGCCGCGGGCGGCAGCGAAGTCTTCGATGCATGGTTGCAGGTCGGGTCGAGCGGGGATCTCAAGCCCATCGTCGCGGCTGAAATCGCGCGCAAGCACCTGGCATCGGGAATCGTCCGGGGCGCCGTCACCGGCGGGGACGGAAAGCCGATCGAAACACCGGTGGTCGTGGTCGAAAGCCAGGGCAAACCCTATGCCTGGGGATTGGGCAGCCACGGACGGTACGAGCTCGAGCTTCCCGCCGGAGACTATTCTCTCTACGCCACCGCCAAGAATTATTCACAAAGCGCGCGCAATTCCGTGCAGGTCGCCGCCGGATCCACATCGGTGCGTGATTTCCGCGATCTGCAGATCCCGGGGAGCATCCATTGGGCCGTGGCGGACGCCCGCAACGGCAAGCCCCTGGACGCCCGCATCAGCATCATCGAGGGCCAGAAGCCGCTGGTGCAATACCTCGGGCGCAAGACGTTCTTCACGGAGCTCGACCGCAAGGGTCGCGTCGACGTGCCGATCGCCCCGGGCAATTATCTGTTCTCGGTTTCGGCCGGCGGAGGCTTCCTGGCCGAGAGAAGCCAGGTCAAGCTCTCGATCCTTCCCGGCCAAGCCCGGACGGCGAACGTTGCGGTGACCCCGCTGTTCGATCCGCCCGCGCGGCATTGGTATTCGGCCGATCTGCATCATCACGCAGACCAGGCCGAAGCGGTCACTCCTCCGCAGTATGTGGCGCGTTCACAATTGGCGGCGGGTTTGGATCTGTTGTTCGTCAGCGATCACGATTCGATGGTGAACTACGGGGCCTTGCAAGCGATCGCCGATCGCCGCGGCATGGCCTTTATTCCGGGCATCGAGCTCTCGGCTTCCTGGGGACATTTCAACGCCTATCCATTGTTGCCGGGCCAGAAACTGGCGATCGATACCGGCACCGCGACCATCGGCGACATCATCAAGGAAGGGCGGCGCCTCGGCGCGGCCGTGGTGCAGGTGAACCATCCCTACATCCCCTATGGATATTTCACCAGTGTGGCCGGCGGTGTCGCGCCGGGCGGCTTCGATCCGGCCTTCGATCTCATCGAGATCAACGCGTCGGCGCCCGACGACGACATGAAGGTGCTGCATACTCTGTGGAATTTCTGGAATGCCGGACATCGCTACTATCTGGCGGCGGGTACGGATACTCACGATGTGTGGCGCGACGAATCGGGTGCGGTGCGCACCTTCGTCCACATCGACGGTGCCGTCACGGCCGCTTCGTTCGCGCAGGCGCTGAAAGAGGGTCACGGCTATGTGACATTCGGCCCGCTGATTTTCCCGACCGTGATATTCGGCGATGAATTGAAGGTCGAGCCCGGCGAGCCGTTTGCGCTCGGTTTCGATCTGCAGTCCGTGGCCGGCATCAAACAGGTCGAACTGATCGGGGCCGGAGCGGTGATCAAAAGCGAATCGTTCAATTCACCGGCGCAGCGAGTGCACGTGGATTTCCCTCTGGCTACGCAATCTCGTACCTGGTATTCATTGATCGTGGAGGATAATCGCGGCCACAAGGCATATACGGACCCGATCTGGGTCGACGCCGTCGGACCGCCCCGGCTGCCGCCGCAATAACCGCCGACGCATCGTGGCGAATGCTGCACTGAAGAATGCGTAATGAGCAATCCGTGGCTAAACATTCCGCTCGACGACTACGAGGACCATATGTCCCTGCCAGCGGTCGGGCAGGCACAGATGATCGCGGAACAACTTGATCGTCAGCCTGGCCTCCGCCATGACATTGGCGGCACCGGAGACGCTGTGCCATGCCGCGGCAAATGTGGGTTTCGCGGCCGCCCACTCAGCTATCGTCGAACTGTCTTCCGGAAAGAAGTTCTGTGTGCAGAACTTTAGGGCCTGACTCGTCACCATGTGCCTGAAAGCACGCTGTTCCGGCAGGGTTCCAGGCGCGCCGATATCCATTGCATTTTCCCCAAACTTCATTATTGTGGAAGATATGAGGAAGCGCGAATATCTCGGGCAATTGGAACTCATGGTGCTGCTGGCCGTGATTCGGCCCGCTCAAGATGCCTACGGCGTGCTCATCTCGCGTGAAATCGCCGCAAAGAGCGGACGCGAGGTGGCGCTCGCCAGCGTCTACGCCGCGCTCGAAAGGCTGGAGAAAAAAAAGCTGGTGATTGCCTCACTCGGCGAGCCCACCGCGGAGCGCGGCGGCCGGGCACGCAATTATTTCAAACCGACCACGGCCGGGCTCAGGGAAGCGCGCGATGCGCATGCAACGCTGCTGCGGCTTTCGGGCGGTCTGGCGTCATGGGAAGGTAAAACCGCGTGATGGAACGTACACCGCCGAAACTCGCCGAGCAATATCAGCAGGGCCGCGGCCGCGCATGGTACTGCAGGCAAGTCATCGCGGCGATCAATGCAATGATGCTGGCATTCGGGGTGATCGCGCTCGGCGCCGGAACGCTGGCTTGGGCCGATGCCACGCGAGCCGACGCCATGCGAGCGGACGCCGTGCGAACACATGCCTGCGCGGCTCGGGCGTGCGCTTGCGCTGACGATTGACCCTTGGAAATCATGGACATCGAGGGCATCTTCACTTTGCTGCTGGCTGCCTCCGGCCTGATCCTGCTGGCGGACAGGGCGGCGTTCAAAGAGAGGCGGCGGCGCCGCGCCGAAGGAGCGGCGGTGCCCGAGCCGCTCCTGGCGTACTACGCACGCTCTTTCTTTCCGGTCATTCTGGTGGTGCTGCTCGTCCGCTCGTTCGTGTTCGAGCCGTTTCGAATTCCGTCCGCCTCGATGATGCCGGGACTGGTCGACGGAGATTTCATCATAGTGGACAAGTACTCTTACGGGCTGAGGCTTCCGCTCATCAACGCCAAGATCCTGCCCGTCGGCGAGCCGCAGCGGGGCGATGTCATCGTGTTCCGGCTGCCGTCGGATCCATCCGTCCACTTCATCAAACGCCTGGTTGGGCTGCCCGGAGACCATGTCGTCGTGCGCGACAACCGGATCGCGATCAATGGCGTGACGATGCCGCTGCAGGGCGATGGGACCTACTCGGGGGGCTATGGCTTCACCGGAGCGGATCTTGCGATCGAGACCTTCGGAACAAAACCCCATGTGATCATGTTCGCCTCCGGCCGCGAGGCGAGGGATTTCGATGGCGTCGTGCCCCCGGGCCGGTATTTTTTCATGGGGGACAATCGCAACGACAGCGCGGACAGCCGGTTCGCGCTGGTGGGGTTCGTTCCCGAACAAAATCTGGTCGGGCGCGCGACCCGAATTTGGTTGAATTGGCGAATACCCGGCTGGCCGGACTGGCACCGTGTCGGCATGCAGATTCGCTGAGGCCCGGGGAAGTTCAGGTCTGGCGCTGCCAGATCTGCGACCGGCCGAGCAGCGATATGCCGATGAAGCCGCGCACCGACAGCACCATCCCTGCCTGCTCCAGGTGAAACTTGCAGCGATACACTGAACCGCTGTCGGGGTCGAGTATGTCGCCGCCGACGTATTCACCGTTGCGAAAGGTCATGTTGCGAATGATCAAGAGTCCGATGATGGGCTGATTCTTGCGATCGTCGGTGCACACCGCACACACGCGGCTCTCGGCGCCCGGAGTGAAACTGTGTTCGATTCGCCCGAAGTACTTTCCGTCCTGCACGTAAATCCGTACCAGGGCGCGCGGCTTTCCTGTCTTGTCATCGACGGTCTTCCATAGGCCGACCGGCGATTGAAGGTCGGCCGCCGGCCCGCTCGCGGCGGGAAATGCGGTGAAGGCCAGCGAAAGCAAGGCGAGAGCAGCAGCGAAAGTGGAGTTCTTCATTTGTGGATTCCTTTGGTTCTCCGCGTCATCTAGTCCCCGGCGGCATCGAGCTGCGCCTTCTGCGCCAGATTGCCGCTCCGCCATAGATAGAGTGCGAGCAATGGGGTTGCTCCGGTGCGCATGGAATGAGGCTCGTCGCGCGCGTGATGAATCGGCGCTCCCGGCGGGCGTTGCCGCCATTGAGCGTCGCCCTGCCGCCACTCCGCCGCGCCGCTCAATGGCAAGTATATTTCCTCGGCTTCGTGATGGTGCAAGGGATAGTGAGTTTCAGGGCCCAGCATCAGAAAGCCGCAGGCGATCCGCTCACTGGCCAGAGGGCCCGCCTCACCGAAGATCTCGCTCCAGCCGTAGTTGTCGAGGAAAGCGCGGCCGACATCCGTGGCCGAGTAGGTTTGGCGCCAGGCCATCGACGGGGCGGCGCGGCACACCGTGGCAACCACATCGATGCCGTACGCCGCGGTGTCACGGGCTATTTGCGGTAGCCAGCGCAATACAGGCAATGCGGCGGCGCGGACGGTGCGCTGCCGTGGCGCAGGGGGCCAATCCGCCAGATACGGGGCGAGCAGCGGCTGCCGAAGAGACTCCAGCAATTGCTTGATTTGCGCGGCGATGTTCTCTGCCGGGGTCATTTGGGTCCATGGTGTCCGCGATCAATTATACTGGCTCGCCGATATTCCCGCCGTTCGGAGAGTGCGTGCCGCCCAAGTTTTCGCTGACCGAAGGATCGATTCCGCGGGCCTTACTGGCCTTTTCCTTGCCTATTCTCCTCGGCAATGCACTGCAGTCGTTCAACGGGTCGGTGAACGCCGTTTGGGTGGGCAAGTACCTGGGGGAGGCATCGCTTGCCGCGGTGGGGAACGCGAATGTCGTGATGTTCCTGCTGTTCGGCGTCATGTTCGGGTTTTCGATGGCTTCAACCATCATGGTGGCGCAATGCATCGGGGCCAAGAACATCGCCGAAGCGAAGCGCGTGGTCGGCACCAGCGCTGTCTTTTTTCTGGGCCTGTCCCTGGCCATGAGCTTGCTCGGGTTCTCGCTGGCGCATTTGCTGGTGGGCTGGCTGGGCACGCCGCCGGACGCTTTGCCGCTGGCGCTCATCTACATGCGCATCATTTTTCTGGCGCTGCCCTTCATGGGCGGCTTGTTCTTTCTCATGGCCGTGTTGCGCGGCGCCGGCGATTCGAGAACCCCGTTCATCTATCTGGCGATGGCCGTGGTGCTCGACATCGCATTGAATCCATTGTTGATATTCGGCTTGGGGCCGATCCCGCACTTGGGTGTGGCGGGGTCGGCGATAGCGACGCTAATCGCCCAGGCAATCAGCTGTTTCGCGCTGGTGGTCCACTTGTATCGAACCAAGCACTTCTTGTGCATCCATCGGAATGAATGGAGCCTGTTCAAGGTCGATTGGTCGCTGGTACGGCTGCTGGTGACGAAGGGCATCCCCATGGGACTGCAGATGTTCGTGGTCTCCTCCAGCATGATCGCGTTGATTTCCTTGGTGAATCGCTTCGGCTCCGAAGAGACGGCCGCGTTCAACGCGGCCATGCAGCTCTGGAATTACGTGCAAATGCCCGCGCTTGCCATAGGCGCCGCCGCCTCTTCAATGGCCGCGCAGAACGTCGGCGCCGATAGATGGGATCGGGTGGGCAGGGTCGCCGCGACCGGGGTGCTGTTCAATTTCTTGATGGGCGGTTCCCTGATCATCATCGTTTACCTGCTCAACGCGCATGCCCTGAGCCTGTTCCTGCCCGCCGCCGGCGGCGCCTTGGCCCTGTCGGCGCACCTCAATTCCATCGTCATTTGGTCGTTTCTGTTCTTCGGAACGTCGATAGTGCTTTATGGGGTGGTGCGGGCCACGGGCGCCGTGATGCCGCCGCTCATCATGCTGGCCATCTCCCTGTGGCTGATCCGCGTGCCGTTCGCGTATTCGGTGCTGGACCGCTGGCACGCCGATGCGATTTGGTGGAGCTTTCCGATTTCCTCGGTGATTTCCATGCTGATGGCGATTACGTACTATCGTTTCGGCGGCTGGCGCAAGGTTCGCATGGGGGTAGCGACCCGGCGGCCGGCGCCGCTGCCCGGCACTTGAGTTCGATGCCGGCATCCGTCCTCTGTGAACGGCCGCTGGCGGTGCGCTGCGGCGCCTTCGGCGACATGGTGCTTTTGACCGCGTTGATCCGCGTGCTGCATGCGCGGTTCCAGTCCCCCGTGGATATCCTGACCTCAGGTTCCTGGAGCGAGCCGCTGCTGCGCGGGCAACCGGGAGTCGGCGACATATGGAGCGTGCGCAGCCGAAAGACTCCCTACTGGCTGAGCGCAGATCAGCGGCACGTAGTGAGATGCCTGCGTGGGCGCGGCGCGGGCCCGACCTGGTACTGCGACGGCAGCGACGCCGCGCGGCCTCTGCTGGCGCGCGCCGGCATTGCCGATGAATTCATCGTCGACGTAAAGGACCACCCTTTGCTGCCCGGCGAGCACGCGACGCAGCAGTGGCGGCGCCTCGCGCAAATCATGCCGGCGATCGCTGCGTCGGGGGGCGCCGGGCGGATGAGTGCCGCGTCTTCGGGCGAGGCCGCACTCGCCGCGGTAACTCCGGGGTGCTATCTGCAGGTGAGTGAACCGCAGCGTGTCGACGTTGAGGCATGGCTGCGGGGGCGGGGCCTGTCGGAGGTGCCGCTGATTCTGATTCAGATCGGCAACAAGCGCACGATGCGGCGCGGACTGCGGCGCCTGGCCGTCAATCACAAGTACTGGCCCAACGATCGTTGGGCCGAGGTGCTGCGCGAGGTGCGCTCACGGTGCCCGGATCACGCGATCCTATTGCTGGGCACGGGGCCGGAGTATGCGCTCAATCAGGAAGTGGCGGCGTTGGCGAATATTTCGCGCCTGTATAACGCCGCGGACGATTTGCCCGTTGGGCGGCTGGTCGCTCTGCTGGCGCGGGCGGCGGGCTTGATTACCGTCGATTCGGGTCCCGCGCATGCGGCCGCGGGGGTGGGCTGTCCGCTGGTGGTGCTGTTCGGCAAGGCGTCGCCGTCGCTGTATCGGCCCTGGGGCACGGCGGGAGCGGACGTGAAACTCCTGTGCGGTGAAGTGGCGGGAGAGCCCGATATGCTGGGGATCGACGCGCCAAGAGTAATCGAGGCATGGGCGGATCTGAAGCTACGCGCGCAGCATGTCCTGAGTCACTAAGACCACGCCGCGCTTGGTCACGAAGAAGCGCTTCTGGTCCATGGCGTGGTCCTGGCCGATCTGGGTGCCGTCGGGAATTACGCAGTTCTCGTCGAGAATGCAGCGGGTGATCTTGCAGCGGCGGCCGATGGTCACGCCCGGCAACAGCACCGAGCTTTCAATGCTGCTGCCGTCCTCGATGCGTACATCGCTCGACAGCAACGATTCCTTCACATAGGCGCCGGAGATGATGCAGCCGCCGGCGACCATGGAATTGACCGCCATGCCGCGCCGGCCCTCTTCGTCCAGCACGAATTTGGCGGGCGGCTGCTGCGCCTGATACGTCCAGATGGGCCATTGATGGTCGTAGATGTTCAGTTCCGGGTTGAGAGAAACCAGTTCCATGTTGGCTTCGTACAGCGCATCGACGTTGCCGACGTCGCGCCAGTAATTCTGGGCGCGGGTCTCGACGTCATGGAAGGGATACGCGAACACCCGCAGGGGCCCGATGGCCGGGGGAATGATGTTCTTGCCGAAATCGTGATTGCTGGATGGATTGGCCGCGTCGTCGGTCAGCATTCTTTCCAGGCGGTCCATGCCGATGACGTAAATACCCATGGAGGCGCGGGCCAGGTTTTCCTGGCCGATGATGGGATCCGGATTCTGCGGCTTTTCGGCGAACTTGGTGACGCGATTCGTGTCGTCGGTGGTCAAGATGCCGAATTCGTTGGCCCGCTCCAGCGGGACATCCACGACCCCGACGGTGATGTCGGCCTCGCATTGCTCGTGGTAAGCGATCATGGGACCGTAGTCCATCTTATAGATGTGATCGCCCGCCAGAATCAGCACATGGGTCGGGTGGTGCGAGCGAATGAAATCCAAATTCTGAAACACCGCGTCGGCCGTGCCGCGATACCAGTGCGAACCGATTTGCTGCTGCGCCGGGATCAATTCCACGAACTCGCCCAGCTCACCGCGCAGATAGCTCCAGCCGCGCTGGATGTGCTGGATCAATGATTGGGCTTTGTACTGGGTCAGCACCGCGATTTGCCGAATGCCGGAATTCACGCAATTCGACAGCACGAAATCGACGATCCTGAACTTGCCGCCGAAGGGAGTCGCCGGCTTGCAGCGGTGCTGGGTGAGCGCCTTGAGCCGTTCACCGCGTCCTCCCGCCATGATTACGGCCAGCGTGCCGCTGGTCAGGCGGCTGACGTAACGTCCCGTGTTATTCCGAGCAGCGTGTCGCATACCTCTCCGGATCACCATTGGCAATCGTCGGTCCTGAAGGGCCGCCCCAGCCTGCCACACTCGGCAAACGCCTGCACGCTTTCTCGCGATGCCGCGAAGCCCTTTGCTAGACTATGGATTATGTCGGCATTGAAGCTGTGTGTCTTGAGTTCGGAAATCCTGCCGTACGCGAAGACCGGCGGACTGGCGGACGTGTCGGGCGCGCTGGTGCAGAATCTGCGCGCACTGGGCCACGAGGTGCACGCCTTCATGCCGCTATACTCCGCGGTTCGGGCCGCGCACCCGGAGCTCAAGCCCGTTCTCGGCGTCCAGCAGGTTCCGATGGTCATCGGCACCACCGAATACCGCTTCTCCCTGCGAACGGCCAGTTTCCCCGGTACGGACATTGCGATGTATTTCATCGAATGTCCCGCGCTCTACGACCGCCCGGGTTTCTACACTTTCGATCCGGACGAGCATAGGCGCTTCCTGCTGTTCACCCGCGCCAGCCTCGAGAGCTGCCGGCGGCTGGCTTTCGCGCCGGACATCTTTCACTGCAATGATTGGCATACGGCATTCTTGCCGCTATACCTCAAGACCCACTATGCATCGGAACCGTTGCTGGCGGCTGCGCGCTCGGTGCTGACGATTCATAACATCGGTTATCAGGGCGTGATGCCGGGCGCGGCGCTCGAGGACCTGGGGCTGGGCGCCGCCGCGGCGCGGCTGGACGGCGCAGATCTGGCGCACGGCGTCATCAACTCCTTGAAAACCGGGATAAAATTTGCCGACAGAGTGACCACCGTCAGCCCGACTTACGCTCGTGAAATCTGCACGGGGCCGCTCGGCATGGGCATGGAGGAGGCGCTGCGGGCACGTCCGGATCATGTGGCCGGGATATTGAACGGCGTCGACTACCGGGCTTGGGATCCGCGGCACGATCCGCATCTGACGGCGCACTTTGGACCTGATGATTTGCGCGGCAAGCGTACCAACAAGGAATTGCTGATGGCGGCCGGCCGCCTCGAGGCGGCGCCGTCGCGGCCGCTCGTCGGCATGGTGACCCGCCTCGCCGAGCAGAAGGGCATCGATCTATTGTTCGACGCATTGCCGAGCCTGCTGCAGGAGCGCGATTTCGGCCTGGTGGTGCTGGGAAGCGGCGAAGACCGCTACGTGTCGTTCTTCGACAGTTTGGCGCGGCGCTTTGCGGGCCGCGTGTCGTTTCGGGCGGGATACGATGAACCGCTCGCTCATTTGATCGAGGCGGGCAGCGACATGTTCCTCATGCCGTCGCGCTATGAGCCCTGCGGCTTGAATCAGATGTACAGCCTGCGTTACGGAACGGTGCCCATCGTGCGCAATACCGGCGGTCTTGCGGACTCCGTGCAGCATTTCGACCCCGCGAGCGGCGTCGGCACCGGGTGCGTGTTCAATGACTACGATGTTCCCGCCGTGCGCTGGGCTGTCGGAACCGCGCTCGATTGGTACGCAGTCCCGAAGAGCTGGCAGCAGCTGATGCAAAACGCCATGGCGCAGGATTTCTCGTGGGCCCGGCAGATCGTCAAATACGATTCGCTTTATCGAGAGCTGCTCGGCCCCATGCGCTTCGCCTGACGGCTTCGCCCTTTCGACGAGATCCGCGGCGCAGACTATTTAAGGCCGCCACTCGAGCACAGCGTAGCGGCGGCCGTTGGGCAGAGAATAGGTCTTCACCGGCCGCAGGTGCGCGGCCGCCGCCCAGGGCGGCTGCGATAAGCTGCCGGGGACTCGCCGCCATCCAAACCAGTGACCGATATGCTGTGCGAGGTCATTCGCGCGCCCCGGCAATTGAACGACGATGAGACTTTGCGGGGCGGCCGCGGCGGCGGCTTTCAGGCGATCGACGGCGGCCGCGTCGATGGGTCCAGGTACGAGATCAACCGTGGTGCGCGCATACATGTCGATCATCGCCCGGGTCGTCTCATCCGGCGCGAACAGGATCAAGGGTTTGCCCACGGTGTCGTGCTGTATGGCGCGGGCGATCGAGCGCCAGATCCTGCCAGGTGTCGACTCGGGCGTACACCTGCGATGCCGGCCCCACGAGCAGCGCGCAATACGCCAGCAGCAGCGACCATTGCGCGCGCCACGCTCGATTGGGTGCCGCAGTCCACGCATGCAGCGCGAGCGAAGCGGCGGCGATCAAGCCGGCCGCGGAAATCGCGATGAAGGCCGCGTGCGAACTCATCGTGTTCCAGCCGTCGGCGGCGACCAGGGTCAACGCCGCGGCAAAGACGGCGACGCCCAGCAGCAGCAGGACCGAGGTCGCACGCAATGCGAGTATGTCCCAGCGGTCCATGCTCGCCGATCCTTCTCTCGCCCACCAGGCGAGCAGCAGCGCGGCGCCGGGGAGCGCCGGGGCGAGGTAGATGTTGCGGGCGGTCGCGGCCATCGAGAGTATGACCAGCGGCGGCAGCGAAGCGGCCAGCGCGAAGCGCACGGGGCGATAGTCGTCGAACGCGGTCTTGCGGTGCTGCCATGCCCGGCGCAGGGCGGCGAGGACCACCAGGGTCCAAGGGAACAGGTACACCGGCAATTCGATCAGGTATTTGCCCGGAGAATTACGATGCGCGGCCGCGTATTGCAATTCATTGGGGGCATCGATACGCGTGAATCGGCCGACTAAATTGTTCCAGAAAAACACCTTCAGATGGGCGAGGCCCTCATTGCCGACGTACACGAACCAAATCCAGACACCGATCATCGCGGCCTGCAAGACCAATCCCGCGTACAGTTCCCAACGCAGCAGTTCGCGCCAGCGCTTCTCCCAGACGGCGAGCGTGACTATGGCCAGCGCCGGCACCATCCAGGCGACGGCGCTCTTGCAGAGAAAGCCCAACCCTAGGGCGGCGTGCATCAACAGGTAGCCGCGCAGGCGCTCGCGAGTCTGTGCGGCGTAGAAACCCTGGTACGCGCCCAAGAGTGCGATCGATACGGCCGCGAGCAGCGGCGCATCGGTGGCAAGCCAGATGGCGACCTGGTAGGAGAGCAGGAATGTACTGACGGCCGCCGCGGCCACCACTGCCGCAATGCGTCCGGCGCTGCGCAGCGCCAGCAAGCCGACGCCGAGCGCGGTGATCATGGCATAGAGCAGATTGGGCAGCCGCGCCGCCCAGGCCGCGGCACCGAAGAGCCGGATGGGGACCGCGGCCAGCCAATACATCATCGGCGGCTTTTCGCAGAATGCCTCGCCCGCCAACAGCGGGACCGCCTTCTCAGCCTGCCAGCTCATGCGCCAGGCGATGTCCGCCTCGCGCGGCTCATCGGGAGTCCAGTAGCCGCGGCCCAGTATTCCGACGCACCAAATCGACAGCAACGCCGCCGCAACCCACGCGATCGGTGAGAAGGGTACGCGGGCGCGCCGCTCGCATTCGCCTGATTTCAAGTTGCGCCGGCCACTCTGCTCGAGGCCGGCGGCCGCGATGGCGCGAGCTGGGGCGCCGCGCGGTGCAGTACCGCGAGGAAGCCGGATTTGTCCTCGGGAGAAATCAGGAGCTCCCGGCCATTGCCATAGGTGATTTCGAGACGATCCATGGACAAGGCCGGTCCCGAGCGCACGCTATTGGACTCGCGCACTGTGGAGATCTCCAGCAAAGGAATGCGCCAGGCGAAGGGGCCGGAATGCACGACGAGCAACTCGCCTTTGAATTCATAGTAGGTCGACAGGGTTATCCAGACGACGATGATGGCGACCAATACCGCGGCGATGGCCGGTATCCACAGCGCCGCTGCCACCCGCGGAGCCGTGGCGACGGCGACCAGCGCCACGCAGGGCACGGCGAGCCCGGCCAATTTGAGCGTGCCGTCGATCTTCGAGCGAAATACCGCCGCCATGCCGAGCCTCCCTCACAGCGCTCACCCCATACGTTACAACCTTTCCTGCCACCGAGCCTAAAAACTAATGCTTGAATTCGCGCGACGGGTGGGTACCGATCCGGCATGGCGTCTAACCGATTCGAATCACCACGACCCCGAACACGATCAAGCCTGCCGAAATCAGCCGCGCGGCCGTGGCCCGCTCGCGAAGGACCCATACGCCGAGCAGGGCTCCGAACGCGATCGAGGTCTCGCGGACCGCGGCGACCATGGCGACCGGCGCCTGGGTCATCGCCCAGAGCGCGATGGTGTAGGAACCCAGCGAGCACAGGCCTCCGAGCAGGCCCAGCGGCAGGAGTTGCCGGACCTCGGCCCAGCGGGCTGTCCGGCTTCTTTTCGCCAGCCATGCAAGCCAGGGCACGCCGGTCAGAAGAAAGATCCACAATGTGTACGCGACCGTGCTGCCCGATGCGCGCACGCCGAGGCCGTCGATGACGGTGTAGGAGGCAATGACGGCGGCGTTCAAAAGCGCAAGTCCGGTCGCGGATCCGGAGCTGCCGCGCGACCATGCGTCGGCTATGAGGCAGAATATGCCTCCGCAAATGAGAGAAACGCCGATCCACGTCGGACGCGACAGCTGCTCGGCGATCAGAGGACCGCTTGCGAGCGCGACCAGCAAGGGAGCGGCGCCGCGCATCAGGGGATAGGCATGACCCAGGTCGCCCACCCGATAGGCCGCGGACAGCAGCACCCCATACAGTAATTCGGCGGCGACCGAGGCGGCGAGATAGGGCCAGCTGGCCGGCGCCGGCGCCGGCAGGAAGGGCAGCACAGTCGCAGAGATCAGCGCGGCGCCCAAGGCGACCCCGGCGGTCGCGGCCAGCTTGACCGGCGCGAGCTTTACCAAAACGTTCCAACCCGCGTGGAGCAGAGCGCCGAATAGGATCGCGACCAAGACGCCCGCCGTCATCGCGCCGGGTCTTTCTTCAGGATCAGAAACACGCCGAGGACGACCAGGATCGAGGCGAGAACGGTCCGCAGAGTAATGATTTCTCCAGCCATGAGGTAACCCAGCGACCATGCCGAAGCGCCGGCCAGGATGACGGCGCAGGGGAGCAAGGCAATTTGCTGCCTGACATTTTCCAGCAGCAGCATGGCCACTCCGCAGAAGCCCAGAAGGACCGCGGCGAGCATCCGCCAACGCCATGGCTGCTGCCGGAATATGAACACCTCGAGGGTGATGGTGATGATGGGCAGAGTGGCCTCGAACACGGAGGTGATGCCGGAGGGCACGTATTGCTCCGCCCAAAACAGCGCGCCGTAAGTGGCGACGAACATGAGAAGCGCCATGATCGCGAGGCTGCGCCATTGTGCGCCCGAGGGCCTGGGCTGCCCGCGCTGCCCGCGCAGGCGCATGACTGCGTACAGCAGGGCGCCGGCGACGAAGAATCTCAAGCCCGCGGTGAAAAAGGGCGGAATCAGCCGCACGGCGATGCGGATGGCCAGAAACGTGCCTCCCCACAGAACGTAAATCGCGAAGAAGGCCGACAGGACGCGCAAGTCGATGCGTCGGAAGGCTGTGTAGCCGCGGGTGCGACTAACCACTGAATTATCCATAGGTGGTTAGTATACTGACCTCACCGAGGGGCTTTCTGTGGGATGGCGATGATTCTCTACGGTCATGCATTGAGTTCGGCGTCTTACCGGGTGCGGATCGCGCTGGCGCTGAAGGGCCTGCAGTTCAGCTCCGTGCTGCTGGACTTGCGGGGCGGCGAGCAAAGGCTCGAGGGTTTCTTGAAGATCAGCAGTCAGGGCTTCGTGCCGGCGCTGGCCTTGGACGACGGCGCGGTGCTCACCCAGTCGGTGGCCATCATCGAGTATCTCGATGAATTACATCCCGATCCGCCGTTGTTGCCGCAAGCGCCTTTGGAGCGCGCGCGAGTGCGGGCGCTTGCGCAGGCGATCACTTGCGATGTACATCCTTTGAACAATCTGCGCGTGCTGCAATATCTCGAGAAGGACTTGGGGCTCGACAAGGCGACGCGGGATAGCTGGTACGGGCACTGGGTGAGGCTTGGATTCGACGCTCTGGAGCGCTGGCTGGTCCGCGACGCAGCGACGGGGCGCTTCTGTCACGGTGATGCGCCGACCTTGGCCGATGTGTGCCTGGTGCCCCAGGTGTTCAATGCGCGGCGCTTTGCCGTGGATCTCGAGCGGTATCCACGTATCGTGGGGATCGATGCCGCTTGCCGCGGGCTGCCGGAGTTTCAAGAAGCAGCGCCGGACAGGCAAGTTCGATCGGCTTGAGCGAATTGCTCGGCGGCATGACGATCCCACTACAGAGCATCCCGAGCATTACGGCGAGCGAGGCGCTCGCCGCCGCGAAGCGCGACTACGGCATCCTGGGCACGATTGCCGCCTTGCCGAGCGAGCGGGATCAGAATTTCTTGCTTACCGACGCCGCAGGCGGCAAGTTTGTCTTGAAAGTCGCGAATTTGAACGATCCGCCCGAGCTGCTGGAATTTCAAAATCAGGCCATGCGGCGGGTTCAGAGCTCGCCGGTGGAGTGCCGCGTGCAGCAGGTCGTTCGTTCGCTGGGGGGCTCGGACATCACGGGCATTCGCAATTCAAGGACAGGCACCGATCACTGTGTGCGGCTGCTGACCTGGATCGACGGCGAGCTGCTGGCGGCGTGCACTTCGCGCGGTTCGGGACTGTTCGAGTCGATCGGCGCGAGCATGGCGAGGATCGACGCCGCACTATGCGATTTTTCCCATCCGGCGATGCACCGCGTCCTGCAATGGAACCTGCGCCTCGCGGGAATGGCACAGGAAAACGCCGCGCTGCTGCCGCATGATCGGCGGGCTCGTGTCGAGGGCATATTCTCGCAATGGGAAGGGATCGAGTGGACGGCGTTGAGGCACAGTGTGATTCACGGCGATGCGAACGACCACAATGTCATCGTCGCCGATGGACGCATGGTGGGTCTGCTGGATTTCGGCGACATGGTCCACGCGGCCACGGTATGCGATCTGGCCGTCGCGCTCGCCTATGCCATGCAGGGCGAACCGGAGCCCATGACGGCGGCATCTAGAGTGATCCGCGCCTACCACCGCCACTATCCGTTGACTGAAGCGGAACAGCGGGCGCTATTTCCCTTGGTATTGTCGCGTTTGGGCATGAGCGTGTGTTATTCGGCCCACAACCGGGCGCGCAATCCCGGCGATGCCTACCAGGTGGTGAGCGAGGCCCCGGCGTGGGATTTGCTGGACAAGCTGGAATCGTGGTCCGAAAGCGATGCGCTGGCATCGATTCGCACAGCCTGCGGGGCGCCGGCTTTCGGCTGAGCCGGCGGCTCTTGCCCGGGGTGTCAGTAGTGAGGCGGCCGCTCCTGGTCCGGCGGCCTGGGGCTTTCGTCAGCTTGGGCGCCGCTCAGGCGGTCCGCGAGGGACTTGAGTTTCGACTCCAGGGCTTGAATTTCCCTGTGCTGCCGAAATACCACGTCGCTCAACTCCGCAGCGGCACGTTCCAGGAAGGCGATCTTCGTTTGGATTTGCTCCAGTGTCTCGTCGGTCATCTGCAAAGTGTAGCTTCCATGTGCGGCAATCCCCTACGACAGCATATCGCGGGGCGGGCTGAATTAGTTTGCTCGAATGGGGTCAATTGTCTCAGTATCGAAACGGGCCACGAAATATTGCCAGGCGCCGAAAGGACGACATAGATGTTATCGAGCGGCACCTCCTCGGCCCGGGAGAGTCGAATTCAATCTCGCCTCGTGCACCTCGCATTCGCCGCGATGCTGTTGCTCGCGCCGTTTGCGCACGGGACGGAACCCGCCGCACAGACCATCGCGCCGCCTCCGGCGCCGGGTCCGGCCACGGGCCTTGCCGATTCGGCGGGGCTGCGCGCCACGGTATTCGGCACTCCTCCCCAGAACATGGCACCGATGCCCAGCAGAGTGCCGCTTGCCGAAATCAACATCGGCCTGCCTTGGGCGCGTCCGGTGCCGGCAGTGTTCTGGTTCGATCGCAAGCTGCGAGTCTGGTTCTCAGCGCAGGATAAGCCTGCGCCCTTGGCCATCGTCATCTCGGGCACAGGTAGCGACGGCAACACCGCGAAGCTGTCGCTGCTGCGCGGAGCGCTCTATGGCGCCGGCTATCACGTGCTGACCATGCCGTCTCCGACCTTCCCCGGATTCATCGTGTCGGCGTCCAGCACGGGAGTCGCAGGGGATTTGAAGCAGGACGGCCAGGATTTGTATGCGGCCATGCAGCAGATCGTCGCGCATCTGCCCCGGAAGGTTAAAATCACCGAGATCGATGTGCTGGGATACAGTCTCGGCGGCGCCAATGCCGCCATCGTGAAATCGATCGATGCGAAGGAGGGCAAGCTCAAGATCCATCGAGCGGTCATGATCGATCCGCCGGTCAGCCTGTTCTCTTCGATAGGACGGCTCGATAAGTTGTTCGACATCAGCATCGGCTCGGGCGACGATGCCATCGAAAATCTTTATCGCAGGCTCTACGCCGAATTGGCGAACTTGTACCGGGCATCGGATCGAGTCCAGATCGACGAAGGTTTTCTGCTCGGCGCGGCGGCGGCGATCCTGAAGACGGATGCGGAGTTCTCCGCGGCCATCGCGTTGAGCTTCCGCATCGACTTGGTGAACGTGTTTTTCGCCGGCGATCTCTATGCCGGCACCGGCGTCGTCGTCGATCCGAAGCATCCGCCGAAGGTCGGCGATTCTCTCGAAGAGACTGAGCGCATATTGCGCAACAAGCCGTTCGCGGAATACTTCACGAAAGTATTCGCGCCCTACTATTTGAAGCACCGGCCCAATTCGACCCCTGCGTCGCTGATCGCGGACAATCGCCTCGATATCATCGGCGACACTTTGCGCAATGACTCCGACTACTACGCGCAGGCCAACAGCGACGATCTCATACTGGATAAGCAGGAACTCGCCTGGCTGAAGGACACCCTGGGTACGAGAATTGCCGTCTACGACCATGGCGGTCACCTGGGCAACATCGGCGAGCGGCAACAGGTGTCGGACATGCTCGACATGCTGGCGGGACGCTGGCCGGGGGCGGCGAAGTGAGGTCCGCCATTCTGTCGACCTTGCTTGCCGTCTCGCTCGGCGGCTGCGTTTCCCAAAGCATCAGCATCCGCAGCGTGCCGCCGGAAGATCCGGCGGCCGCGAATGCCGCGGCAGCGGAAAGCGCCGCCGCGTTCGCCGCGGCTACCGCCGGCACTCAGGCGGACACAACCGGGGGGGCTGCCGGGACCGGGGCCGGCGCGAACACCGAGGAATCGTCTCCGTCCGTGACGCCGGCCGACGCGCCGCCCATGACGACCTACGATCCCTGGGAGCGCCTCAACCGCTTCACTTATCGGTTCAATGCGCGCTTCGACGAGGCGGTGTTTCTGCCCGTCGCGAACGCGTACCGCCGTGTTCCCTCGCCGATCCGCTCCGGCGTGCATAACTTCTTCGGCAATCTGTCGGAAGTCGACAGCGTGGTCAATTACGCCCTTCAATGGCGGCTCAAGCTGGGCTTGCGCAGTCTGGGCCGATTCATCATCAACAGCACCATCGGCATCGGCGGCCTGTTCGACACCGCCGCGAAGTTCAAACTCCCGCCTGCGCCGACCGGGTTGAGCAACACGCTGGCCAAGTGGGGCATGCACCCGGGACCCTATCTGGTCCTCCCGCTGCTCGGGCCTTCGACTCTGCGAGATGGTCTGGGGTTTCTCGGCGATTACGGCACATCGTACGCAATCGACGTCGCGCGGCTGTACCGCGGCGACGTGTCGTGGGCGCTCGGCGGCGTCAATGCCGTGGATCAGCGCGCAAACATCAACTTCCGCTACTACGCCAGCGGCTCGCCGTTCGAGTACGAGATGATCCGATTCCTGTATGTGCGCAAGCGCCTGATCGAGGACCAAGGTGTACGCGGGGCCGGCCCGCAAAAGAAGACACCGTCGGATGTGCCGGCGGGAGAATGAAGTCCGCGATTGGGGTGTTGCCGATTCGTCTAGTTGGGGTCGAGGCGCCGGGGTCCGCAACCCTCTTCCGAGAGGGTATCCATGGGATTGCGCAGGCGGCACGCCTTGAGGGAAAGACAGCCGCAGCCGATGCAATCGCTGAGCTGGTTGCGAAGCTTCGTGAGGAGGGCAATGCGCCGGTCAAGTTCTTCCCGCCAGTTCGCGGACAGCCGCTTCCAGTCCGACGCCGTCGGCGTGCGGCCTTCGGGCAGAGACTCGAGCGCCTCGCGTATCATCGCGAGCGGAAGGCCGAGGCGCTGCGCCACTTTGATGACGGCCACGCGGCGCAAAACGTCGCGGCTGTAGCGGCGCTGATTGCCGGCGCTGCGCCATCCTTTGATCAGGCCTTCGGCGTCGTAGAAATGCACCGTGGACACGGCGACCCCGCTGCGGGCCGCGACGTCGCCGGCTGAGAGGGGCAGGTCGAATTGTTCCGGACGAAGCTCTGGCATAGGCGTCTCTCTTGACCTCAAGTGCACTTGAGGTTGTACTCTCTCGACCGTTCGGCCGCAAGGCGCGATGGACGAGTCCTCGGCCGACCTGGCAGCCATCGAAGCGGTCGCGGGGCGCGCTGCGTGGTCGGGCGATCGCCGCTCGTTCGCGGCGCAGAATATTGAGCGCAAATCGTCCACGGACCGATGAACCGCGGGCCGAGCGCGGACATGGATCGCCCGCGCGGTGCCACATGGCGCCACAATTGCCGCACGGCCTTGCCAGAAACGGTTGCGAGACTCTCCCCTCGAGGCTACAACAATCGAGTGGGAGTGTCGGTCAATGTCCAGTCGCTTAAATGCCGTGCTCGAGTTCGTGCGACACAATATGGCAAGATTCGGCCGCGTGGCCGCGGTGTCGGCCGGGGCCGTCGGCGGCAGGCGGCTGGTGATGGCGGCGTTCCTCGCCGCACTCGCCTATGGTCTCTACACCCACCCGCCGCTCGCCTCCGTGCACCGAGGCGAGGTGATCGTTCGCACGGATGTCCTCGACGGCTCGGTGAGCGTCTACACCGCAGGCACCGTGCTCGTGCTGCCCGGCGTCCATCAGGTGCGCCGCTACTCGACCCGGGATCAGGTGTATCGGCCGATTGAGAGCGCGAGCGCCACCGGCTCCGCACCCTTTCAGTCCATCGAAGGACTGTCGATCGGCATCGATTTGTCGGTGCGCTGGACCATCGACCCGGGCCGCCTCGCGCAAATGTCGAAGGAGTATCCGGACGACCTGAATGCCGACCTCATACGGCCCGCCGTGCAGGGCGTGATATTTCCCTTGTTCGCCCGGTATTCCGTGCGGGAAATCTTCTCGCGCAAGCGTGCCGACATCCAAACAGAGTTGATGACTGAGCTCGAGCCGAAGTTCACGGCGATGGGCCTTCGGCTGCGCGGCGTGGACATGGGGAAGGTGGATCTGCCGCAGGACTACCGCACGGGAATGGAGAAGCTCCTCGCCGAAGAGCTGGAGACCGAGAAGGTCGGCTATACCCTGCAGCTCAAGGAGGCGCAGGTCAAACAACAGCAGTTGGAGGCCGAGGCCGACAAAGTGAGGCGGCAAACGGCAGCCGAGGCTGCGGGCCAGGAGCAAGTCATCGCCGCTCGCGCGCAGGAGGAGACGATGAAGCACATCCTCCCCTTCAAGCAGAAGCAGATCGAACAGCGCCGGTTGGAGGCCGAGGCAGAGAAGGTGGCGCGCATTCGCACGGCGGAAGGCACCGCGGAGGCGCGCCGTATCGAGGCCAAGGGCGAGGCCGATTCGCGCCGGAAGCTTGCGGATGCCGAGGCGTACCGTCTCGATCTGGTGGGCAAGGCCAATGCCGGCCAGATGGAGCGCGAGGGCGCGCTGATCGCGCGTTATCCGCTGCTCATCCAGAAAACGCTGGTGGACAAACTCTCCGACAAGGTGCAGGTCATCATCGCGCCGACGCCGGCGGCGGGCCGGTTCATAGGCTCGAATCTCATCGGCGCTCAAGACCCGGAGAACTCACGGTGATCTTTGCGCTGACCGCCGGCCTCGCCATCGTCGTGCTGGATCACACCTCGCTTCGTGCCGCGCCGCGCTCCGGCGCCGCCGAGTTGACGGCGCTCTATCAGGGGGATGTGGTCGAGATACGGGGCGAGCGGGCCGGATACATGACGGTCTACGACTATCGCCGGGAGCGCGGCGGATATCTGAGAAGCGAGGCGGTCCGACCGGTCGAGCTCGACGAGGCCGGTGCGCCCGAGTTGCGCGCCGTGCTGCGCTTCCTGCGAGAGAGCCCCGGATCGGAGGCTCTTGGGATCAGCTATGGCGCGGCCTATCTGAAAGCCGTGCCGGCGCGAGAGCTCACCGCCGAACCCTTCGACGCCATTGCCCGAATGGCCGAACGGCTGGCCGACGAGGGCTCGGTCAGCGCCAATCACCTCGCCGACTTCGCCGCGCATCTCGATGTGGTGGAACAGTTCGGCATTCACATGCATACCTTCGAGCGCAACGATCGAATGCAGGTGTGTTACGACGGCGAGCTGTTCCGCCGAGTTCTGGCATTGGCCGGGGCGAGCTCCGAGGAGCGTGCGCACGCAGCGCTCGGCCTCACACGGCCGGATTGCATCGATCCCGACCTGAGTCCGGCGCCGCGGGCATCCCTGGACGATGAACGCCGCGAATTGCTCGATCAGATCAAGGACCGGGATTTGAGCGCCATGACACAGAGCCGCATTCACGCCCGGCGCGCCGCGGTTTGGGCATCCATTGCCTACGAGCGGGCGCGGCACCGCGAGCCGCCCGGGTCGGCGGCCGAGCGTGCGCTCGCCGAGCTTCTCGCCGTGCATGCGAACGATCTCGGCGACGATCGTCGAGCCGAGTATGTGGACGCGGTGCTGCGGGTAGGCGCGATCCGTTGGGGCCTGAAGACACCTCCGCCCGATACGGGGCCACTCGCTCTCAATGCCGCCGCCGGCGATCCGGGACAGACCTGCGTTTCGCTTCAGGACGTGCGCCGGCGTGGGCCGGCGCCGCTCGTACGGCGCTGCACTTATGGGATCGTGTGGCTGGCATCCGCACAGACGATTGCCCAGGGCACGGCGCTGGTGCTTGCCGTGCAGCCCATGGAGAGCTGGCGTGAACTCTGGGTTTTTCATGAGAGGTCCGGAACCTGGACCATCGACGTGCTTTCTCCCGGGGCGGACGATCCCGAGGAGGGCTATGTGGAGTTTGCCGGCTTCGCGCCGGGCCCCAAGTACATTCTGATAGCCCGCGAGGCGAAGGAACACGGCCGGTTTCGCCGCCGCTTCGAGGAGCTCCGGCTCGATGATCTCGCCTTGGCGCGGCAGGCGAGTACCCCGGATGCGCTGCGCGATTTCGGTCGGTGGCAGGACGTGGCATGGCGGCGCGACACTCTGGCGCTGCACTGACGGTGAATTTGCGCCGCGAGCGCGCCAGCTCCGGCCGTCAGACGGTTCCGAAGCATCGCGGACCGCCCTCAGGCGATTCCACGCTGCGCCAGGAACTCGTCGAGTATTTTCGCCGTGTGACTCTTGCCGGGTTTGCGCGCGATGGCCTCGGGAGAGCCCTGGGCGACGATACGGCCGCCGCCGTCGCCTCCTTCGGGGCCCAAGTCGACGATCCAATCCGCCTCGGCCATGATGTCGAGATTGTGCTCGATGACGACCACGGTGTTGCCGGCCGCGACCAGGCGATGCAGGACGCGCACGAGCTTTTCGACATCGGCCATGTGCAGGCCGACGGTCGGCTCATCGAGCACGTACAGGGTGTGCTGGCCTTCGCGGCGCGCGGTATCCAGCCCGAGCGCATCGGTTCTCACCTTCGATAGCTCGGTGACGAGCTTGATTCGCTGGCTCTCTCCGCCGGAAAGCGTCGGGCTGGGCTGGCCGAGGCTCAGGTAGCCGAGTCCCACGTCGGCGAGCAGACTCAAGGGGTGATGCACGCTGCGCTGGGCCGTGAAGAACGGCAGCGCCTCATCGACGCTCATGTTGAGAGTCTCGCCGATGCTCTTGCCCTTGAACAAGATCGACAAGGTCTCCGGATTGAAGCGCTTGCCGCCGCAAACGTCGCACAATACTTGGACGTCGGGCAGGAAGCTCATCTCGATGCGCTGCATCCCCTGGCCTTCGCAGGCCTCGCAGCGGCCTCCGGCGGTATTGAAGGAAAACCGGCTGGCCGTGAAGCCGCGCATGCGCGCTTCGGTGGTATCGGCATACAGCCGACGAATGGAGTCCCAAAATCCGATGTAGGTGGCCGGGCAGGAGCGGGGGGTCTTGCCGATGGGCGTCTGATCGACCTCGAGGACGCGGCTGATTTTCTGCCATCCTGCGATGGCATCGCATCCTCGTAGGTTGCCGTTGCCCTTGCCTTTCCCGTTGCGGTGAGGCCGCGCCAATAAGCGCTTCAAGTTGTGCATGAGCACATCGCGCGCCAGGGAGGATTTGCCGGATCCGGATACTCCGGTGACCACCGTCAATCGTCCGAGCGGAATCCGCGCATCGACCTTGCGAAGATTGTGCAGAGTTGCGCCCGTGATTTGGATCATGGGCGTATCGCTGCCGACGGCGCGGCGCTGGGAGCGGGAATGCCGAAGCGGTGCCGCAAGACACCGGCCGGTCGCAGAGTTGGCTGAACGGGCGAGTTCCGCGGCCGTCCCCTGCGCCACGACGCGACCGCCGCGGGTGCCCGCGCCGGGTCCCAAATCGATCACATGATCGGCGCGGCGAATGGTGTCTTCGTCATGCTCGACCACGATGAGGGTATTGCCCTTGGCACGCAGCCTGTCCAATGTGTTCAGGAGCGCGACATTGTCGCGCGGGTGCAGGCCGATGGTGGGTTCGTCCAGAACGTAGCAGACGCCCTGCAGATTCGATCCGAGCTGCGCCGCCAGCCGAATGCGCTGCGCCTCGCCGCCGGAAAGCGTGGGTGCCGCGCGGTTCAATTGCAGATAGCCCAAACCGACATCGCAGAGAAAGGCGGTGCGGGCCGCGAGTTCGGCCAGCAGGTCGCGCGCTATGTCGCGCTCGCGCCCGATCAGCTTGAGCTTTTGCAGGCCGGCGGAGAACTCCTGCACCGGCAAATCGGTGAGCGCGGCGATCGACTGTCCTCTGAACAATACATGCATCGCCACGGGATTGAGGCGTTGACCCGCGCAATCCGGACAGGAGACCGGTCGGCCGTCCTCCGCTTGGCCGCCTTGCGCCTCCCGCCAAGTGGATTCCTCGCCGCTCTGCTCGGCGTCGAATTCTTCCAATTGCAGTCCGGTGCCGAAGCAGCTCTTGCACCAGCCATGCTTCGAATTGAACGAGAACAGCCGCGGATCGAGTTCGGGAAAGCCGGTACCGCAGTTGGGGCAGGCGCGCTTGGTGGAGAAGACGCTGACCGCCGCGGCGGCCGCATCGACATGCACCACTCCGCGTCCATGCTCCAATGCCAGGTCCAGCGCCCGGCGCAATTCGGCCTCGTGCGCCGCGCTCACGTCAATCGTCGCTATGGGCAATTCGATATTATGCTCGATGAAGCGGTCGAGCCGCGGCCATTTGGCGGTCGGCAGCAGCTCGCCGTCTACCCGCAGATGCGAAAATCCCTTGCCGCGCGCCCATTTCGCAAGTGCGGTATACAGGCCCTTGCGCGCCACGATGAGAGGCGCCAGCAGGGCGATGCTCTGCCCGCGATAGTCCTTGAGCAGGCGCGCGGCGATGGCGTCCGCCGACTGCGGCTCGATGCGGGCTTCGCAGGCGGGGCAGTACTGCACCCCCAGTTTTACGTAGAGCAGGCGCAGGAAATGATAGATCTCGGTGAGAGTCGCCACCGTGCTCTTATGGCCGCCCCGGCTGGTGCGCTGCTCTATGGCCACGGTGGGCGGAATGCCGAAGATGGCGTCGACGTCGGGCCGCGACGCGGGCTGAACGAATTGCCGTGCATAGGCGTTCAAGGATTCGAGGTAACGCCGCTGTCCTTCGGCAAATAGGATGTCGAAGGCCAGGGTGCTCTTGCCGCTGCCCGACACGCCGGTGATGACGGTGAACCGGTTCAAGCCCAGGCTTACGTCGACATCCTTGAGATTGTGCTCACGGGCCCCGTGGATCTCGATGGATGTCGGGGCCCGGTGCGCGGAGCCGCCTGCATATCGAACCGCATCGCCGACATCCCGCACGGCGCCTTCGCCGTAGGCCGGCCCCAGCGGCCGCTCTGCCTCGATGAGCGCGCGGCCCGTGTGGGAGGCGCTGTCGTGCATGACGTCGGCCGGCGTACCGGCGCACACGATGCGGCCGCCGTCCTCGCCGCCCTCGGGTCCCAAATCGATGATCCAGTCGGCGGCCCGCACCACATCCAAATTGTGCTCGATCACCAGCAGCGAATGACCGGCCTCGATCAATCGGCGGAAGGCGCGCAGCAGCTTCGCAACATCGTCGAAGTGCAGGCCGGTGGTCGGCTCATCGAACAAAAAGAGCGAGCTTTTGCGCGAAGACGGGGAGTCTTTCCCGTTCAAGCGCATCGCGCTCTCGGCCAGATGCCCGGCGAGCTTCAGGCGCTGTGCCTCGCCGCCCGACAGCGTGGGCACGGGCTGACCCAGGCGAAGGTAATCGAGGCCGACCTCTGCCAGCGGGCTCAAGCGCAGGCAAACTTCGGCGTCGCCGGCAAAGAATGCCAGGGCTTCGGAGACCGTGAGGTCGAGAACATCGGCAATGCTCTTCGGCGCCGCGCCGCCGCGGGACAGGCGCACTTCGAGCACTTCGGCCCGATAGCGCCGGCCGTCGCAATCCGGACAGCGCAGGTAGACGTCGGAGAGAAATTGCATCTCGACATGTTCGAAGCCGTTGCCGCCGCAAACCGGACAACGGCCGTTGCCGGCGTTGAAGCTGAAGGTGCCCGCGGTGTACTTGCGCTCGCGAGCCTGGGGCAATCGCGCGAACAAGTTCCGGATCGCGTCGAAGGCGCCCACATAGCTCGCAGGATTGGATCGTGTCGTTCGGCCGATGCGGCTCTGGTCCACCATGACCACTTCGTCGATCGACTCGGCGCCGAGGAGCGCACGGTGGCGGCCGGGGTTTTCGGTGGGCTTGCCCTTGGCGCGCAGCAGCGCCGGATACAGAATGTCGTGCACCAGGGTGGATTTGCCCGAGCCGCTGACGCCGGTGACGCAGACCAGGCGCCGCAGTGGAATCTCCGCGTCGATGTTCTTGAGGTTGTGCTCCGAGGCGCCCTGCAGCCGCAACACGTCGCCGGCGCCGGCGCCGGCACCGGCACCGGCACCGGCACGAGCTTCGGCCGGGCGTGCCGTGCCGCTTTGCCGCGCGGCCGGCCGGCCGCCGTTCGGCGGTTCCACCCGCCTGCGGCCAAACAGGTAGTCGGCGGTGAGCGAACCCTTGGCCTTGGCGAGTCCCGCCATGGACCCGAAGAACACGACTTCCCCGCCGTGCTCGCCGGGGCCGGGTCCGATATCGAGCACGCGGTCCGCGGCTTGCATCACTTTCGGGTCGTGCTCGACCACCACCAGCGTATTGCCCGCATCGCGCAGGCGCTGCATGACGCCGACGATGCGGCCGACGTCGCGCGGATGAAGGCCGATGGAAGGTTCATCGAGGACGAACAGGGTGTTGACCAGCGATGTGCCGAGTGCCGTGGTGAGATTGATCCGCTGCACTTCGCCGCCGGACAAGGTGCGCGACTGGCGGTCGAGATTCAAATAACCCAGTCCCACGTCCGTCAGATACGCGAGACGCGCCCGGATTTCCCGCAGCAGCAAATCCGCGGCCTCGTCCAGCGGCGCGGACAATTCGAGCGCGGCAAAAAAGCGGCGGCTGTCGTCGATGGGCAGCAGCATCATTTCGCGGATGTTGATGCCGGGATTGCCGACTCGCCATAGCAGGGCATCGGGCTTGAGACGCGCGCCGCGGCAGGCGCTGCATTCGGTATACGAACGGTAGCGCGACAGCAGCACGCGGATGTGCATCTTGTAGGCCTTGGTCTCGAGCCAGGCAAAGAAGCGGCGCACGCCGTACCAAACATTCTTGGTCCATTCGCCTTCGCCCTCGATCACCCAGGCGCGCTCCGCATCGGTCAGTTCGCCCCAGGGAGTGTCCACGGGAATGCCGCGCTTGCGGGCGAACTTGAGCAGGTCCGCCTGGCATTCCTTGTAGGACTCGGTCTGCCAAGGCTTGATGGCCCCCTGGCGAAGAGTCAACGAGGCGTCCGGTATGACCAGGCCATAGTCGACGCCGATGCTGCGGCCGAAGCCGCGGCAGGTCTCGCAGGCGCCGATGGGCGAATTGAAACTGAAGGTGCTGGGACTCGGATCTTTGTAGCTGATGTCGCAGTCCGGGCAATGCAGCCCCGCCGAGAAGCGCCAGGGTGCCCCGAAGGCGGCGGCGCTGCTGGCGCCGGCACTTGCGCCTGTGTCCGCACCCGCGCCGGCACCGGCATTGGCGTCGGCGGGCTCGGCAGCGCGGGGGTATACGTCCAGACGGCCCTGGCCGACCTTCAGCGCGGCCTCGATGGCGTCGCCGGCTCTGGCCGGGTCCACCGTGGACCAGCGAAAACGGTCCTGAATCACTTGCAGCGTGTCGCCGCGCTTTTCATGGATGCGGGTGTAGCCCTGGCCGGAGAGCAGCGCCTTGATCTCGGCTTCGGTGAAGTTCTTCGGGATGGGTACTGGAAAGGTCAGCAGCAACGGCGGGTCGCCGTGATCGCGGGAGAGCACCCGCAGAGAATCTTGAATGCTCGCAGGCGTGTCGCGCCGCACCGGCTTGCCGCAGCCCTGGCAATGCAGCACCGCGGCTCGCGCAAACAGCAGCTTCAAATGATCGTTGAGCTCGGTCATGGTGCCGACCGTGGACCGCGAGGTACGCACCGGATTGGTCTGGTCGATGGCGATCGCGGGAGGGATGCCTTCGATGCGATCCACCAGCGGCTTGTCCATCCGATCCAGAAATTGCCGCGCGTACGGGGAGAAGGTCTCGACGTAGCGGCGCTGGCCCTCGGCGTACAGAGTGTCGAACACCAGCGAGGACTTTCCGGAGCCGCTCACGCCCGTGACGACGATCAGCTCGTTGAGGGGCAGATCGAGGTCGAGGTTTTTGAGATTGTTCTGGCGGGCGCCACGGATGCGGATGGCATCCGAGCGGGGCGGGTCGAGGGGCGGCATCTTGCTAGTTTACAGGATGTGTCAAGTTCAGCGGCCGGTCCGTCCGACGCATGATGGGACTTGCGCCGAAAGCCTTGAGAAACCGGTTTGACGTCGAGCCCACGCATCCTCGACCTGAAGACGTGCTGAGCTTCAGCGTCCCGCGAACTGCTCCATCATGAGCCCCGTGCCCCCGCGCGTCACATGCGCCACGATGGCGGTGCGCCGATGAATCTTAGTCACCAGTCCGAGGTTGATCGCGAAGGCCAGCTGCACCTGCTGTCCTTTTCTCAGGCCCAGGTTTTCAGTTTCGACGAATACACCGTTTGCGCTCAGGTTCTTGGCCTTGCAAATGCGGCTCTTCCTTCCGGACATCACTACGTACACGGTGGTGCGTGCTCGGTGGCGGGTGTGCAGGCGACGCTCCATCCGTTCGGTACCTTCGACTGATCGACGTTATTGGATCTCCATTATGCACATCGCGAAGTAGTTAGCGAAGCGTTCAATTGCATGGACAAAGATATGTAAGGGCGCCGTATCGATATGTAAAATCAACAGGCTATGCGCCGACGGAGCAGTCGCAGTGACTTCGGCGAATGCAGGACCACCGATCAACATCACCGTGCCGGGGCCCCCGGCACAGACGAATCTTAGTCGATGTCTTTGCGGCGGATGGCGAGTTGCTCGGGGGCTTCGATACCCATCTTGACGCGCCGGCCGGTTCCGCCCAGCAGGGTGATTTGGATGGGACCGTTGGCGAACAGCTGCGCCATGGTCATGTTCGCATCCACGCCGTCCGCCGGTTGAATGACGATGGATTCATCGGCGCGGCGGCTGAGGACTAACATGGGTCAGGCCCGCGCCAGCGCACGCAGCGCCTTGGCGAAGGTCTTTCCTTGCGGGCCATAGGTGAGCGCGGGTCCGCCCCGAACGATGTCGATCAGCTGACGGATCTGATTTTGGCGGATATGGATGATGTGGCCGTTGACGTCGTTGGCGCTTCGGCAACCGGCCATCAATTCCATCAGGGCGCGCCAGCGCTCGGCGACCGTCGCCGCCAGCCCGGGTGCATTCGGCGCGGCGCACAGACCGCGGCGTTCGACTTCGAGCTTTTCAATCGTTTCGAGGATCTGGATTTTCTCGGCGGCGTTTTTCTGGACCGCTTCAGGGGAATCGCCGGTGAGGGCACCGCGCTCCGCCGCCAAGGTGGCCGCCAAGGCGTGCGCGACCTCGATCTCGCGATCCAAGACATCCTCGAGGCGGCGGCGCACATCGGGCTCCATGGGCTTACTTCAGTCCTTGCTCGAACTGCAGCATCTTGCCGGCGACCCGGCCGGCATCGACCTGGTAAGTGCCGGAATTGACGGCTTGTTTCACCGTGGCTACTTTCGCCGCGTTGACGACCGGCGCTTTGGCCACGGCCTCTTCGATCTTTTGCAGAGAACGGGCGGAGTCCGTCAGGGTCACGGTATCGCCGGTCTGGGATGTCGATGCTCCCGCGGCCGGACTCTCGCCCTGCGATTTGTCGGTTACAACGCTATTGCCGCTCGAACCCTTGGCGGGCGAGATCGGCTCGGCGGTTGAATATGCACTGATTTTGCCAGTCACCGAAATTTCTCCTAGGGCTAGCAGTGGCCCATGCCAGGGATATCGTCAGGGTTTGGATTAACTTTAGAGAACGCTGAAACTTCGTCTATCTCAAGAATGTTATCGACTGTGACGCGCGTCACTGAAGGGCTATTGAGAAATAATTTCGACGACCTGTTCCGAGCGTGCGATCCCCTCCACGATCTTCCCGGACGACAGGTTCTGCACTTTAACTCGTTGATTTACAAGGCCATCGCTCAGTGCGCGGCCGGCCATGCGTACGCTCATGGCACCGACATCGGCAACCAGGGTCACCTCTTGGCCGCGCAGCACCGCCTTTGCAGCTATCAAGAACTGATTGGTAATGATGGCGCCGCTCGAAATTGGCCGACTGGCGGTCAAGCCCATCGCCACCGTCGGATCGTCCAAATACCCGGGGGGCAGCCCGGACACATCCCGCTGCTCCGTGCGCACATCCTTGGCCGTCAGCACGGTGCCGGCCACGATGGCTCGGGCTGCGATGGTGACCGTGGAAGTGCCGACGATTCTGACGGGCACATAGAGATGCCATGCGGGGGTACCGGGGCAGCGCAGCTCCACCATGACGCGATCGCGCATGTGCTGGCCCGGAGGCACACTGGGCTTGGGCGGCAGACTGCAGCGGTCGAGTTTCAGGAGCGGGTTGATCGGACCGACCAAGAAGCGCTGCTTCTCGGTCAACGGCGGGAATTGCAGCGCAGCCTGGGATTTCGCCAACGCCTCGAGCTGGGAGATGTCTTGCGTGTCGGCCGCCGCCGCCGCCGCCTGCGCCGCGAGGCTCAATCCCAGGCCCAGGCTCATTCCCAACATCCAGCGACGATATTTTGACGGCGTCAGCATCATAGGGGGATAGCTAGCAAGCGGCGTGCCATAAGCCGAGGGCAGCGCGACATGAGGAGCTACGCGGCGGCAACTCCCCGATTTGCCGCCGCCCCGGCCGCCCGCGGCAATTCCTTGCCGCACCGCCGGTCCGAGGCGAGCCACAACCCGGGTAATCCGCGCCCCGGCTCACTCTATTTGCCCCATGCGGTGTTGGCACAGCTCTTGCTTGAGGTATCCCTCGAGGAGAATCTATGTTCGACAATGTTTTCGGTATCCATGAACAGGCGTTGCTGCTGCACGGGCAGCGCCTCGGCGTCCTGGCCGCCAATCTGGCCAACGCGGACACGCCGGGCTACAAGGCGCGGGACATCGACTTCAGCGCCGTCCTGTCTCAGACACAGGGAGAGACCCAGCTGCCGCTGCAGGTGACTCAGCCCGAGCACATCTCATTCGACCAAGGCGAGCTGCCGGCTGCCGAACTGAAATACCGCAATCCCTATCAAGCATCGCTGGACGGCAACACCGTGGAGATGCCCGTGGAGCAGGCGGCCTTCTCCGAGAACAACGTGCGCTATCAGGCGAGTCTGAATTTCATCAACCTCAAGATAGCCGAGATGCAGCTCGCGATCGCCGGGTCATAGGAGAGAAAGCATGTCTTTGTTCAATGTGTTCAACGTAGCGGGAAGCGCGCTCAATGCCGAGACCATCCGCCTGAACACCACGGCAAGCAACCTTGCCAACGCGGAAAGCGTCAACGGCGACGTGACCAAGGTCTATCGTGCGCGCCATCCGGTGTTCCAGGCGATGATGAACGACGCCGATGCGAGCCTCGACGATCCGGATGCGCCGCAGGGCGTGCGCGTACTGGGCATCGTCGAGAGCAATGCAGAGCCCCTCAAGACCTACGAGCCCGACAATCCGCAGGCCGACAAGGACGGCTACGTCTACACCTCGAACGTCAATTCGATCGAGGAGATGACCAACATGATCTCGGCGAATCGATCCTTCGCGACCAACGTCGAAGCCATCAACACCGCGCGCGATCTGCTGCTCAAAGTCATTTCGATGGGCCACTAGCCCAAGGACATCATCATGATCATCGGACACACCCACGCAACCACGGGCGCCGGCACCGGCACTACAGGCACGACCGGCACCGGCAGCGGTACGACCGCCAACGGCGCGAGCACCGCCAACGCCGCCGCGGCCAACGGCGTGACCCTGGGAGGAACGGATTTCTTGACGCTCATGCTGGCTCAGCTTCAGAACCAGGATCCGACCAGCCCCGTGGACAGCAATGAGTTCCTGAGCCAGCTGGCTTCACTGAGCGAAGTCCAGGGCATCACCCAGCTCAATACCTCGTTCTCCACATTGTCGAACTCACTGACCTCGAGCCAGGCGCTGCAGGCTTCCTCCTTGCTCGGCCATCAGGTACTCGCCGCCAGCTCGACCGGCACCCTGAGCACCGCCGGCGCGACGTTGACCGGCGCCGTCAGTGTCCCGCAGACCAGTTCCCAGGTGACGCTCAACATATCGAACAGCGCCGGCGTCCTGGTCAAGTCGATCAATCTCGGAGCGCAATCGGCCGGCCTGGCGGATTTCTCGTGGAATGGCCAGGGTTCCGACGGCACCGCCGCACCCGCCGGCACGTACACATTGAGCGCAACCGTCGCCGGCGTCGCCAGCAGCACCGCCGTTACCACGCTGGTCAATGGGACCGTCGACAGCGTCACCATGGGCGCCGGCACCACGGGGCTGACCTTGAACGTCGCAGGCCTCGGCAGCGTGCCGTTCAGCAGCGTCCAGCAGATTTCAAACTAATTCATTCAGGAGCACATGCATGGCTACCTTTAGTATCGCGTTATCCGGGCTCTCGGCCGCAAGCTCTGCCTTGGACGTGACCTCGAACAATATCGCCAACGCCGACACCGTCGGCTTCAAGAACTCTCAGGCGGAGTTCGCCGATGTGTACGCATCGGGCGCGGTCAATCTCAATACCTCGACGGGCGGCGAGGGCGTGCGGGTCGTGACCGCCGCGCAGCAATTCACGCAGGGTGACATCAGCACCACATCCACCCCGCTGGACATGGCCATCAACGGCAACGGCTTCTTCACGCTGAATAGCCCGAGCGGTACGGTGTACACGCGCAACGGCCAATTCTCCGAGGACCAGAACGGCAATGTGATCACCTCGACGGGACAGTTCCTGCAGGTCTATCCGCCGCTGGCCACCGGCGGCTTCAATACCGGCGCCCTGCAAAACCTCAACCTGGAAACCGCACAGAGCGCCCCGGTGGCGACCACCGGCGGAAATGTGATCCTGAATTTGCCGTCGAATGACCCGGCGATTCCCGCGGCCACGGTATTCAACTCGAACGATCCGACCACCTACAGCCAGTCGACATCGACGACGGTGTATGACTCGCTCGGCAACTCCTACCCGGCCACCCTGTACTTTACTCAAACAGCGACTCCGGGCACCTGGTCGGTGAACATGACGGTGAACGGGCAGTCGGCCGGCGCCGCTCAGACCCTCACCTTCTCGGCCACCGGCCAGGTCAGTTCGGCTCCCAGTCTGACCTTCGGCGGATTCTCTCCGGCGGACGGCGCGACGGCGCCGATGAACATGGCGTTCAACTTCGCCCAAACGACCCAGTACGGTTCGCAGTTCGCGGTGACTTCGATCATTCAAAACGGCTACACCACCGGCCAGCTCAGCACGGTGTCCGTCGATCCGACCGGCGTCGTGTCCGCGGTCTACACCAACGGCCGCACCACGGAGCTGGGCCAGCTGGCCATCGCCAATTTTCCGAATCCGCAGGGCCTGCAGCAGCTGGGGGACACGAATTGGGCACAGACCTTCTCCTCCGGCACGGTGGTGCAGGGCACGGCGAATTCCGCCGGGTTCGGCAGCATCCAGTCAAGCGCTCTGGAAAGCTCGAACGTGGACTTGACCACGGAGCTCGTGAACATGATCACCGAGCAGCGGGCATTCCAGGCCAACGCCCAGGTCATCACCACGGCCGACCAGATGTCGCAGACGGTGATAGGCATCGCGACCAATGGATAGAGGTCTCTATGTGGCGATGACCGGCGCGAAGCAGATCATGCAAGCGCAGGCCGTCAACAACCACAATATCGCGAACGTCAATACCGTGGGCTTTCGCGCAGATTCGGTTGCGTTCACCAGCCAGCCGATTTACGGCGTCGGCTATCCGACGCGGGTGAACGCGGTGGCGGGCGATGCCGGCACGGATTTCTCGAGCGGCGTCATGCAGAGCACGGGCCGCGATCTCGACGTGGCTGTGAACGGCAAGGGCTACATTGCCGTCCAAGGTCTGGACGGCAAGGAAGCGTATACCCGGGCCGGAGACCTCCGCGTCAACCAGGACGGGTCGGTGACCACGGCCGGCGGCCTGCCGGTGCTCACGGAGCAGGGACCTCTGAACATACCGCCGTCCATGTCGGTCACCATAGGCAACGACGGCACGGTCTCGGTGGTGCCGCTCGGCTTGGCGCCGAGCGCGAGCGCGCAGACGGATACCATCAAGCTGGTCAATCCGCCGCAGCGGAGCCTGCAGAAGGGCGCCGACGGGCTGCTGCGCATGAAGGACGGCAGCAAGGCGCCGACCGATCCGACCGTGACGCTGACGCCGGGAATGCTGGAGTCGAGCAACGTCAACGCCGCGCAGTCGCTGATCAACATGATCGAACTGCAGCGTCAGTACGAGTTTCAGGTCAAGAGCATGAACTCTTCCGACACGAACGAGCAGACCGCCGAACAGCTGATGTCGAATGCTTCCTAGTACGACGAATCTACAAGGATACTTCCGATGAATCTTGCACTTTGGTCGGCAAAGACCGGCCTAGACGCCCAGAACACGCAGATGGCCATCATCGCCAACAACCTCGCCAACGCGAACACCACCGGCTTCAAGTCGGACCGCGCGGCGTTCCAGGACCTCATGTACCAGAACGTCCAGCAGGTGGGGGCGCAGAGCACGCAGAACACGCAGTACTCGACCGGGCTTTCCCTGGGAACGGGCGTGCGCATCGTGGCCACCGAGAAGAATTACACTCAGGGCAGCTCCACCACGACCGGCGGCAGCCTGGACGTGATGGTCAATGGGCGCGGATTTCTGCAGATCACCATGCCTGACGGCACGCTTGCCTACACGCGCGACGGGTCGCTCACCCTGGATTCGCAGGGCAATGTCGTGACGGCGACCGGCTATCCGCTCTCGCCCGCGATCACGATTCCCGCGGGCACGCAGTCGGTCACCATCGGAGCCGACGGCGTGGTGACGGCCGTGTCTCCGGCCAACAAGGCGACGCAGATCGGTCAAATTCAATTGGCGGACTTCATCAACGAGGAAGGCCTGCAACCGACGGGAAACAATCTTCTGGTCGAGTCCGCGGCAAGCGGCGCGCCGCAGGCGGGCACTCCGGGCACCAACGGCCTCGGCACCCTATCGCAGGGCTCGTTGGAAACCTCCAACGTGAACACGGTCACCGAGCTCGTCAATATGATCGAGTGTCAACGCGCCTACGAGATGAACTCCAAGGCGATCACGACCACCGATCAGATGCTGGAATACCTCACGACTAACCTCTCATGATGAACCACTGCGCGGTCGATAGAGCCATCGTTCGAACATCCCTCATCCTCGCGCTGTCGGCGGCGCTCGGGGCATGCGGTTTGATGCCGGCGAAGGACAAGCACCCGGATACCCCCACCGTGCGCGTGTTGCCCGCGCCCGCTCCGCGCACCGACGGCGCGATCTATCAGGCGGGGCAGGAAATGGCGCTGTTTGCCGATCTCAAGGCGCGCCGCGTGGGCGATATCCTGACCATCGTGCTGAACGAATCGACCAATGCCAGCAAGAGCGCCATCACCAAGACCACCAAGAGCAGCGCCACCGCGGACACAGGGCCGAGCATCCTCGGCAAATCCATAACCACCAAGGGGGTCCCGATCTTGGACACGACCTTGAGCGGCTCGAATACCTTTGACGGCGAAGGCTCCAGCTCGCAGGGCAACAGCCTGGTGGGCAGCCTGACCGTGACCGTGGTCAATGTGGAGAGCAACGGCAATTTGGTGGTGGAGGGCGACAAGAGTCTGAAGCTCAATCAGGGCGATGAGTTCATCCACATCTCCGGAGTGGTACGGCCGGCGGATATCGCGACCAACAACACCGTGACTTCCGACAAGATCGCCGATGCGCATATCAGCTACTCTGGCAAGGGCGTCATCGACAGCTCCAATCGGATGGGCTGGCTGACGCGGTTCTTCAACTCTGTATTCGCTCCGATGTGAGGACCCGCCCGTGCGTCTAATCGACCGAATCTGCGTGACGGCGGCGCTCTGCCTGGCGGCCTCGCTCGGCCACGCCGAACGCATCAAGGATATGGCGCAGGTTCAGGGCGTGCGCACCAATCAGCTGGTCGGCTACGGCCTGGTGGTGGGTTTGAACGGCACGGGAGACCAGACCAGCCAGGCGCCTTTCACCATTCAGTCTCTCACCAACATGCTGGCCCAGCTCGGTGTGGTCGTACCTTCGAACGTCACTCCACAGCTCAAGAACGTGGCGGCGGTGGCGGTGAACGCGGTCATGCCGGCTTTCGTCAAGCCCGGACAAACCATCGACATCACCGTGAATTCCATCGCGAATGCCAAGAGCCTGCGCGGCGGTTCCCTGTTGGTGACGCCTCTGCACGGTCTCGACGGACAGATCTATGCCATAGCCCAGGGGAATCTGATCGTCAGCGGGTTCGGCGTCGATGCAAACGACGGATCGAAGCTCACGGTCAATGTGCCGAGTTCGGGCCGCATACCGAACGGTGCCACCATCGAGCGCGCGGTGCCCACGCAGATCGACAAGGGCGCTTCGATCGTCCTGAATCTCAATGATCCGGATTTTACGACCGCGACGCGTCTGGTCGCGAGCGTGAACAAGAGCGTGGGCCCGGACGTCGCCAGCATCATAGACGGCGGCTCCGTGCGGGTGCGCGCGCCCCTGGATGCAACCCAGCGGATCGCATTCTTGTCGACGGTGGAGAATCTGCAGGTCGAGCCGGCGAGCGCGGCGGCCAAGGTCATCATCAATTCGCGCACCGGCACGGTGGTCATCAGCAGCAACGTGCGGGTGAGTCCGGCGGCCGTTTCGCACGGCTCGCTGTCCGTCAGCATCAAGGAAGAGCAGAGCGTGAGCCAGCCGCTGCCCTTTTCCAAGACCGGTACGACTACCGTGGTCAACAACTCCATCATCAAGGTCGACCAGGGCTCGAATCACATGTTTCTGTTCGCTCCCGGCGTAGAGCTCGAGCAGATCGTGCGCGCCGTGAACGACGTCGGCGCCGCTCCCGGCGATCTCGTCGCCATCCTCGAAGCACTCAAGGAAGCCGGCGCGCTGCAGGCCGAGCTGATCGTGATTTGATGACGACGCCCCTTCAATCGATCGCTCCGCCAGCGCCTGCCCCGGCGACGGCCGACACTTACACCGATCTGAACGGGCTGGCCGCATTGAAGAATGCCCCCCGCTCGCCGGAAGCGATCCGCGCCGTGTCGCAGCAGGTGGAAGCATTGTTCCTGCAAATGATGCTGAAGAGCATGCGCGATGCCAGCGCCGCCGACGGCGAGCTCGACAGCAACGAGACCGGCATGTACCAGGACATGTTCGACAAGCAGGTCGCCCTGACATTGAGCAAACATCAGGACCTCGGCATCGCCCGGCTGTTCGAGCGGCAGCTCGAAGGGAAGGCGGCGCCGGCGGCGCCGGCGACGCCCTCCGGCCTGTCCAAGGCCGGCACGGCCCTTCCGCTGCCTCACGCCCACGACCGCTCGGGAAACCAGGCATCCGAGGGGACCACGGCGCAGCACGCGGCCGAGTTCGTCAGCGCCGTGCTGCCCACCATTCGCCGCGTGGCCGTAAGCCTCGGCGTCAATCCGCTCGGACTCCTGGCGCAGGCTGCGTTGGAGACCGGCTGGGGCAAGCGCATGGCGCGCACCGCCGACGGCAGTCCCAGCCTGAACATGTTCGGCATCAAGGCGGGTGAGGGCTGGAACGGCGCGCGCGCCGTCGCGGATACGGTCGAGTTCAGCGGCGGTGTTGCGACGCAACGCCGCTCGGTGTTTCGTGCCTATGGGTCGATCGAGGAAAGCGTCAGCGACTTCGCAAACTTGCTGAGCAGTTCGCCGCGTTACCGGGAGGCGGTTGCCGCAGGGACCAATGCGCAGGCCTATGTTCAAAGCATCGCCAAGTCCGGCTATGCCACGGATCCCGACTACGGGAATAAGTTAAATCGCATCCTCAACAGCAGCACCCTGCGGGCGGCGCTCGGCGCACGCGTCATCTCATTATAGAAACGGCGAGGCCGGCCGATACCCCTTAGGGTTGGTCGACCGGATCGGTAAAGGATTGGAGAATCACTCGTGGCGGACGCTTTTGGAATCAGTCTCACGGCACTGCAGGCGTTCCAGCAGGCCATTGCCGTTACCAGCAATAACGTAGCCAACGCCAGTACTCCGGGATACGACGAAGAGTCCATTGAATTGTCGGCGGCGCCGCCGCAAACCGATGGCACTGTGGGCGTCGGGGCCGGAGTGGTGGTCAACGGGATCTCCCGCGCCTTCAGTCAGGCTGAAGCGAATCAGTACAACACCTCCCAGAGCGCCTTGGGATCGCTCAACGCCGTGCAGAATTACACCAATCAGATCGACAATTTGTTCGGCACTTCGGCGGGCGGCCTGACCACGGCGCTGCAGACCTATTACAGCGCCTGGTCGAATGTGGCGAACGATCCGACCTCCACGACCGCGCGCCAGGCCCTGCTCGGCGATGCGCAGAGCCTGGCCACCAGCTTTCAGAGCTCGAGCACCCAGCTCAACAGCTTGAATTCCGACGTCAATACTCGAATTTCCGCCGACGTCACGCAGATCAATTCCATCGCTCAATCGATCGCGCAATTGAATCAGCAAATCGTCTCGGGCACCGCCACCGGCCAGGCGCCCAATACCCTGCTGGATCAGCGCGATCAGCTGGTCAGCAACCTCTCGCAGCTGGTCGGCGTGACCACCACCACCGACAGCAACGGCGGATTGAACGTGTTCATCGGCAGCGGCGAGCCGCTGGTGCTGCAGGGTGTGACGACGAATTTGACCACCGTGCCGGATCAGTTCAATGCATCGCAGCTGGACATATCCACGTCCGCATTGAACGGCCTTTCCATCAGCAACTCCATCACCTCGGGAGATCTCGGCGGCCTGCTGCAGGCGCGCACCCAGGTGATCAATCCGGCGCTGAATCAATTGGGTCAGATCGCGACCGCCCTGACCCAGAGCGCCAATGCGCAGCAGAGTTCGGGGCTGGATCTGAACGGTCAATTCGGCCCGAATCTGTTTTCCGTGGCCGCGCCGTTGGCGACGGCCTCCTCGAGCAACACCGATGCCACGACGGCGAGCGTCACCATCACGAACACCGGCGCACTGACTCCCGACAACTACATTCTGGCCTACA
The DNA here is from genome assembly GCA_963784105.1 of uncultured Gammaproteobacteria bacterium. GTDB lineage: Bacteria > Pseudomonadota > Gammaproteobacteria > Steroidobacterales > Steroidobacteraceae > Bog-1198. The sequence continues at coordinate 78,293 of CAWAQE010000019.1, read as the reverse complement.
AGGCCGGTGCCTATACTCTGACCGACACCACCACCGGCGCCAGCATCACTCCCGCCGGTGCGGGCACGGCGGCGAGTCCGCTCACCGCGAACGGTTTGTCCATCGTCCTGTCGGGCACTCCGGCTGCCGGAGACGAATTTCTCATTCAACCGACGGCGCAGGCCGCCGCGACCATCGGTGTGGCGATCACCGATACGTCGCAGATCGCGGCCGCCGGCGCGATCGCGACGTCCGCCTCGGACAGCAATACGGGCAATGCCACCATTGCCGCCGGCACGGTGCTCGATCCGACGAACCCGAATTTGCTCACCACCGCCACCATTCAATTCACCAGCGCCACCACTTATTCGGTCAACGGCGCGGGCAGCTTTGCCTACACCAGCGGCGGCAATATCACCCTGAACGGGTGGCAGACCGAGATCACGGGCACTCCGGCCGCCGGCGATGTGTTCACGGTGCAAAGCAATGCCGGAGGTTTGGGGGACAATACCAATGCCACCGCCGGCGCCAATCTTCAAAGTCAGGGCGTCCTCGACGGCGGAACGGTGAGCATCAGCGGCGCGGTGGGCGCCATGGTCACGGGGATAGGCACCCAGGCGCAGCAGATCAATACGGCGCAAACGGCGCAGACCGCGGTCAACAGTCAGGCACAGCAGGCGGTCCAGTCGACCTCGGGAGTCAATCTCGACGAAGAGGCCGCCAATTTGCTGCAATGGCAGCAAGCCTACCAAGCCGCGGCGCAGGTGTTGACCGTGGCCAATAGCTTATTCACGACGCTGATCGATTCGGTCAACGGCACGTACAGTTGAGGAGACGCCATGCGTGTCACGCAAAGCTTGGAGCAATCGCAGTTCCTGTCGGCAATCGACCAGCTCGAGTCCAACCTGTCGAACACCCAGAATCAGATTTCCTCGGGTCTGTCGTTCACGACGGCCTCGCAGAACCCGGTCGCGGCAGGCCTTGTGACCAACTACAACCAGGCGCTGGCCCAAAGCCAGCAGTACGTCACCAACTCGAACAGCGCGCAGACCAGCCTCAACACCGAGGACACGGCGCTCACGCAGGTGCAGAACGCCTTGCAGAGCCTGCGCGATCTGGCCCTCGAAGCCAATAACTCCACCGAGTCGACGCAAGACCGCAGCGCGATCGCAACTCAGGCGGTACAGATCCAAAACACCCTGTTATCGCTCGCCAACACTCAGGACGGCAGCGGCAATTACATATTCGGCGGCTACGCCACGCAAACGCAGCCGTTCTCCTTGAGCTCGACCGGCGCCACATACAGCGGCGATCAAGGCCAGCGGCAGGTGCAGATCGCGCCGGGGGAAACCGTGGTCCTCGGCGACAACGGCGATCTGGTATTCAATCAAGTCAAGACGGGCAACGGTACATTCGTGGCAACCGCCGCGGCGGGCAATACCGGCACCGGAGTGGTCGGCGCCACGACGGTTTCCGATCCCACCGCCTACACCGGCGGGACTTACTCGATCAATTTCACGACGCCGACGGCCTACCAGGTGCTCGACTCCGCAGGCAATGTGGTGACGTCCGGGACCTACACCAGCGGCCAATCCATCGCGTTCGCCGGCGTGCAGGTCACGCTGTCGGGACAGCCGGCCGCCGGAGACTCCTTCGGCGTTGCGCCGAGCACCGACCAAAGCATTTTCACCACGGTGCAGAATCTGGTGACGGCGCTGCAACAGAGCACCGGTTCGAACGCCGGCACGGCGCAGCTGAACAATTCGATGAACAGCGCCATCGACAACATCGATCAGGCGCTGACTCAAAGTGAGAATGTGCAGGCCGGCGTGGGCGCGCGCCTCAACAGCATCACGACTCAGCAGTCGGTGGCGACCAGCCAGCAAGTGCAGCTCCAGCAATCGATTTCGACTCTGCAGAGCCTGGATTACGCGAGTGCCGTCACCACACTGGATCAACAGAACACAACTCTGAGCGCCGCGATGCAGGCCTTTACCCTGACCCAGGGCCTGTCGCTGTTCAAGTACATTTCATAGCCCCTCGCGTGAATCTGCATATCGGCGGGCAAGAGCGGAAGGACGGTTGGACGGTGATGAACGTGCAGCCCGGTCCGCACGTCGACCACGTCGGGGACCTGCGGGATTTGAGCCGGTTCGCCGACACCTCGGTCGACAACGTCTACGCGAGCCATGTGCTCGAGCACGTGAGCCAGGCGGATGTCCTGCCGGTGTTGCGCGGAGTGCACCGAATCCTGGCAAGCGGCGGGAAGTTTCTGATCTCCGTCCCGGATCTCGACACCCTCTGCCACCTATTCATCAGTCCCTGGGCCACACCCGACATGAAATGGCATGCGATGCGCATGATTTTCGGCGGCCAGATCGACGCGCACGATTTCCACTCCATGGGCTTCAACGAGCAGTTTCTGCGCAATCTGCTGGCGCAGGCCGGCTTCACCGAGGTTCAACGCATCGCATCCTTCGGGCTCTTCCAGGATACGAGCGAATTTCGGCCCTATGGGTTTCCGATCAGCCTCAACGTCATCGCCGTCAAATAGAGACGTTCATCAGTGATGATGGCCGCCGGCACCATGCACGTGGCCGTGCTCGAGTTCCTCGGCGGTGGCCTCGCGCACTCCGACGATTTGCACGTCGAAATGCAAGGTCTGGTCGGCCAGGGGATGGTTGCCGTCCAGCGTGACCATGTCGCCAATGACGGCCGTGACCGTGAACAGGCGCATGCCGCCCTCCGTGCGCGCTTGAAATTGCATGCCCTTTTTGAGCGCACCGGCGCCTTGCAGCGTCCGCTTCGGCACGCGCTGGACCAAGGACTCATCCCGAGTTCCGTATCCGTCGGCAGGAGCAACCACGACGCTCAGCGAGGTTCCGTCGGCTTTTCCTTCCAGGGCCTTCTCCAGTCCCACCACGAGACTGCCGTGTCCTTGAATATAGGCAAGCGGCTCGCCGCCGGCGGAACTATCGAGCACGGCTCCGCCATCGTCTTTGAGCGTGTAATGAAGCGTCACCACTCGGTCTGCTGTAACTTCCACGTCTATACCTCGCCGTTCAAAAGCTCCTACCGGGCCACAAGCTTACACAACTAGGCGAGCAACTTCCCCTCGAGATCGTAGGCGCCTGCCTTGGTGATGCGCACCTTGGCCCAATCGCCGACCGCCATTTTGGCCGCACCCCGAATACGTACGACGCCGTCGATTTCGGGCGCATCGCTGCTCGACCGCGCCACCGCCACGTCGCCGTCGATTCGGTCGACCAGCACCTGCAGAGTGCGTCCCTTCTTGCCGGCGAGGCGCTCTGCGCTGATCTCGGCCGCGAGCTCCATGAAACGCGCGCGCCGCTCTTGCTTGATTGCCGCCGGCACCTGCGGCTCATGCAGCGCATTCGCCGCTGCGCCCTCGACCGGCGAATACTCGAAGCAGCCGACGCGGTCGAGCTGCGCGAGGCGCAGCCACTCGAGCAATTCGGCGAAGTCCTGTTCCGTCTCGCCGGGGAAGCCGACGATAAAGGTGCTGCGAATCGTGATATCCGGCACCACCCGGCGCCATGCCGCGATGCGCGCCAAAGTATCCTCCGCGGCGGCCGGCCGCTTCATCAATTTCAAGATGCGCGCACTGGCATGTTGGAAAGGGATGTCGAGATAGGGGAGGACTCGTCCGTCGGCCATCAGCTGAATGACCTTGTCGACGTGGGGGTAAGGGTAGACATAGTGCAGGCGAACCCAAACACCGAGCTCGCCCAATGCGGCCGCGAGATCGTAAAAATGCGCGCGGCGGTCCGCGTCGCGCCACGGCTGCGCCGCGTACTTCAGGTCCGAGCCATAGGCACTCGTATCTTGCGAGATCACGAGAAGCTCCTTGACGCCGGCGCGCACGAGCTGCTCCGCCTCGCGCAGGACTTCCCCGATCGGGCGGCTCACAAGGCGCCCGCGCATGGAGGGGATGATGCAGAAGCTGCAGTGATGGTTGCAGCCTTCGGAGATTTTCAGGTACGCGTAATGCCGCGGCGTCAGCTTCACGCCTTGCGCGGGAATCAAATCCAGGAACGGCTCGTGCTTCGGCGGCAGGTGTTCATGAACCGACGCCAGCACATCTTCGTAACGTTGCGGCCCGGTGATCTTGAGGACCTGCGGATGCCGATCGAGGATCTTTTGCGGCTGCGCGCCCAAGCAGCCGGTCACGATCACTTTGCCGTTCTCCGCCAGCGCTTCACCGATGGCATCCAGCGATTCGTCAACCGCCGAGTCGATGAAGCCGCAGGTGTTCACGATCACGAGGTCGGCGGCGCCGTAGCTCTTCGCAACTTCATAACCTTCGGCGCGCAGGCGGGTCAGAATGCGTTCCGAGTCGACCAATGCCTTGGGGCATCCTAAACTGACGAAGCCCACTTTGGGGTTCTTGCGGATCAGGGCTTTCAATCGGTGGGCCGGCCTTGGAGGGGAGAAAGGGGGCGGATTCTACTCCAAAACCCACATTTAACGACTATCGGCCTCCAGGCCGGTGATTTCAAAGGACTCCGGCGGCAGCTCCGCGCACCACTGCCGCCACATGCGGCGCAATGCAAGCTGGATTCCGGCGGCGACGAAGGCGGGCCGGCGGGCGGGCGCAGCCAGCCAGCGTGCGCGAAGCCCTGCGCGCAGCGCCGCGAGGGCGGGCAGATCCCTCGCCCAACGAGCGCCTCTGGCAACGAAGTCATCGGGACTCGCCGCGATGAACTCATCGAGGCCAAGATGGCCGAGGTTTGCCGCAGCCAGCCGCGAAGCGGGCGTCGAACCGGCCAGCGTCAATGTGGGCAGGCCCATCCAAAGCGCATGGTTGTTCGAGGTACAACCGGTGTACGGCGTGGGTTCCAGAACCATGTCCACCTGATGGTGCAGCGCGAGGAGCGATTCCATATTCGAGAAAGGATGGAAGCTCAGTCGATCTCGAGCAATGCCCGCCGCCTCGAACCAATCTGCCACCCGATGATGCTGGCGTTCCAAAGGAACGCCGGCGATCAGCATTCTCGCCTCGGGCAAGACGCGTAGCAGCTGCGACCATAGTTGGACCGTAGCTTGGTTGATTTTACCGAGTCGATTGAAGCTCCCAAAGGTCAGGCAGCCGGATTCGAGCGCCGGCAAAGGATTGACCAGCGGTGCGGAAGCGAGCGGCTGGAACGCCCAAACTGCCGGCAAATAGGCCAGCTTCTCCAGGAAATAACGGTCGAACCGGCCCGGGGGCAGGAAGTATTTGTCGGCCAGGTAGTAATCCATGGCCCGCAGTCCGGTGGTGGCGGGATACCCGAGCCAGCTTGCCTGTATCGGAGCGGGCTTGCGCGCGAACGCACCCAGTCGATGCATCGAGGTGTGGCCCGAAAGGTCGATCAGTATGTCGATGCCGTCGTCCGCGATCTTTTGCGCCAGCTGCGCGTCGGACAGGCCGCAAACGGGGAACCAGCGCGACACGTATCCGCGCAGACGCCGGCTGACTTCGTCCTCGGCGGCGTGCGTGAAGTAGACGGTGGTTCGAAGATCGCCGCTGTTCTGCCACTCGGACAATATCGGTTCGATGAAACTCGCCACTGCATGGTTGCGCAAGTCGGCCGAGACGAAGCCCACCTGCAGGCAGCGGTCGGGGTTTGGATCATTGGAGTGGCGCGATGCGGGTTGGCGCACGGACCTCTCCAGGTGCGCGCCGACTCGGCAATGCTCGGTGAACAGCGTGTCCGCACCCGCGTCGGGGTTGTGGTTCAGCATGAACAAGAAACCGGTATGAGTCTCGGCGATAGAAGATGAATCGCCCGGATACAAGGCGATGGCACGCCGAAAGCTGGCCTCCGCGTCGGCATACCTACCCTGCAGCTGGTAGTTGTCCGCGAGCTGGGAATGCGCCGGCGCAAAATTCGGATCGATTTGCAGCGCATGGCGGAGCCATTTCTCGGCTTCGTCGACGCGGCGCATCTTGTTCAGCGCCGTGCCGAGGTTGGCGTGCGCTTCGGCGTCCTGCGGCAGCAGCCGCACCGACGTTTGCATCGCGGCTATGGCGTCTTCTTGCGTTCCGGCCGCCCACAGCATTGCGGCGAACATCTTCCAGCCGGCGCCGTATTCCGGAAATCGTTCGGTCATCTCCCGGGACAGAGGCAGCGCGTCCCGGAAGCGCCCTTGTTTCACCATGCTCAGCACCGCCGCTTCCCGCCGGCGGATCGCCTGGGCCTCTCTGCGCCGCAACGCCCGCGGAGCGTTGGGCGCAATTGCCGCATCGTTGGAAGCCGCGTGCGCGGCGGCGGCGGCCCGCGGCATCTGGGCATCGAGCCGCAGTGCGAAGTCGTCCGCCGCCTTGCCCGCGAGCCCGTGCTGCCGCGCAAGCGCGAGAGTATTCGTGGCTTCGGTTTTATCACCGAGCAGCAACAGCGCCTCCAAATACCCCAGCCAGTAATCCGCGATTTCCGGCTTCGCGTTGATCGCGGCCAGTAAATGATCCAGGGCATCTCCAGGCCGGCGGGCTTGCACGAGCAACATGCCCATGCAGTAGTTTGCCGCGCCGTGCGTCGGTTGCAGATCGAGGATGGAACGATAGATCGGTTCCGCCAGATCCGACCGGCCGGCGACCTGCAGCTGCATCGCCTTGGCGCAGGCTTCGTCGAACGACGGGGATGCGCCATGCGTCAAGGGTTCGGTTTGAGCCATGCAAAGAGGTTAACACGCGGGCCGGCAAAGGCCGATTCCGAGCCTCGCCGTCTGTCAAGCCGCCTCGCCCAAACTGTGAAGTGGCGCATAAAAAAATTACAAGGGGGTGGCGATTTCCCCTAAAGAACCGGCGCCCCGCTCCGATAAACCTTCTGCATGTGGTCACCGGTCCGCCCGCTCGGCGGGTGAAGTGAACACAACCAGTTAAGGGCCTAACAGGGCCGGTGTATCAACTTTTAGGAGTTCTTCGAACATGGCACTAACACTCAATACGAATATCGATTCGCTTACCGCGCAGAACAACTTGTCGGGTTCGCAGGCCCTGTTGTCGCAGTCCTTGCAGCGTCTCTCTTCCGGCTTGCGCATCAACACCGCGGCGGACGATGCCGCAGGTCTTGCGATCAGCCAGCAGTTCACGACGCAGATCAACGGTACGAATCAAGCGGTCAACAATGCGAACGACGCAGTCTCGGAAGCGCAGACGGCGGGCGGCGCCCTGACCACGATAGTCAACAATCTGCAGAGCATTCGCACGCTGGCGGTCGAATCGGCCAACGGCTCGAACAGCGCCTCGGATCGCGCCGCCCTGGATGCCCAGGTGCAGCAGCAGATTGCGGAAATCACCCAGATCGCCACGCAGACCACGTTCAACGGCGCCAACGTGTTGAACGGCACCAGCGGCACGACCACGTACCAGGTCGGCGCCGATGTCGGCGATACGATTTCCATCAACTTGGCGCAAGGCGTCGGTGCCGATCAGATCGGCCAGGTAGCCTCACAGACCGGCACTGCGGTCACCACGAATGCGTTCACCGGCAACGATCTGACCCTCCAGGTGGGCACAGGCGAGGCAGTGACGATCGGCGCGTCCGCGGCCGGCTCTGCGGTCGGCCAGACTGCGGGTTCCGCGTATGCCAAGGCCGCGGCCATCAATGCGGCGGGCGTCGCAGGATTGACCGCCAGCGCTTCGACCACCGTAACCGGTGCCGCCGCGTTCAGCACCGTCGTGGGCACGACGAATGCCGCCAGCACCTATGCGTTGACCATCAACGGCGTGTCGATCTACGCCGCCGGCACCGCAGTCGCCGCCGGTTCGAGCTTGACCGGAAGCGAAGTGGCGACGCAGATCAACCTGTACTCATCGCAGACCGGCGTTACGGCCTCGCTCGAAAATGGCGCGCTGAGCTTGACCGCCGCCGACGGCCGCAACATCGTCTCGACCGAGACACTCGGCGCCGGCGTGACCGGCACCGGTGCTGCCCTCACGGGCGGGGGAAGCGGCGTAGCGCTGACCACCTCAGGTACGATCAACTTGTCGGCTGCCGATAACATCGTAGTGGGCGGTACCGGAGCTCCGGATGCCGGCTTCACGGCAGGCGTGATCTCCCTCAATCCGGCGACTCTGGCCAACCAGAACGTGCTCACCGTCGCCGGCGCCAACGCCACCATCGCGTCGGTCGACTCGGCTCTGGCCACGGTCAGCGCCTTCCAGAGCCAATTGGGCGCCATTCAGAATCGCTTCACGGCGGCGGTCAGCAACCTGCAGTCCACCAGCCAGAACCTGACTCAGTCGCGCAGCACCATTCAGGATGCGAACTTTGCGCAGGAAACGGCGAATCTGACCCAGGCCCAGGTGTTGGAACAGGCGGGTATCTCGGTGTTGGCGCAGGCCAACCAGGAGCCGCAGATGATCCTCAAGCTTCTGCAATAACGGCCGATAGCTTAGAGAGTTGAGCAGCCACGGCTCGGACGCGCAAGCGCCCGGGCCGTGGCCTTCGACGCCACGATAACCGTTCAGGAGTTGCGATCCGGGTCAATTGAAACAGGTGTAGACATGGCTAACAGTGGAGACCCGGTACAGATACCGGCGACAAGCCTTGTGCACGGAAGTCAAGCACCGACGACGGTTGTAGCGCAGCAGTCCAGCGGCAAATCCTTGCCGCAAGGCGGCAATCCTGCGGCTGCGGCGGCGAAAGCCAGCGCGGCCGCCCCCAAGCCGGACCTGCAGGCGCAGGTTGCGCTCCTCAACAAGTACCTCAACGATTCGGGCCGACCCGACCAGTATCGCGTCGACCCTGCATCCGACTCGAAGCTCATACAGCAGATCAATCCCGCAAGCGGCGCGGTCATCGGCGAATTTTCAGCCGAGGAGTTTCCCGCGCTGGCGCGCAGCGTCGGGGTGACCGGAGCCCTCATCGACAGCCACGCCTGACGCGGCCATCGAGTTGGTATGGAGCTTGCTACAGTTTCATACCGGCATGCCGATAAATCTTGTACCTGAAGCGCGAGACGTATTCATATGAGTTCAACGATATCCAGCGCAACGTCAACGCCCGCCTCTGCATCGACGTCGTCCGGGACCGGCGCTGCCGTCGTGACCTCGACCGGCATCGGCTCGGGACTCGATATCAGCGCCATCGTAGCTTCGCTGACCAGTTCCTTTGGCGCCGCGCAACAGAATCAACTGACCAACCAGGCAAACTCGTTGGACGCTCAAGTGTCGGCCTTCGGCACCTTTACGAGCGCCCTCGATACGCTGCAGGGCACGCTTGCCCCGTTGGAGAATCCGGGTTCGCTTGCGGGCTTCGATGCGACGGTGGCCGATACGACCATCGCCTCGGCCACCGCGTCCTCGGACGCCGTGGCGGGCACTTACTCGCTGGCGGTGCAGAACCTCGCCAGCGCGACCACCCTCACCTCCGCTCCCGTCGTGACCTCCGGCACAGCCGTCGGCACGGGAACCTTGACGATAACCGTCGGCGGCTCCTCGGCTTCGATCAGCATCGATTCGAGCGACAACACCCTCGCCGGCATTGCCGCCGCGATCAACTCGGCGCCCAACAATCCCGGGGTGAGCGCAAGCATCATCACCGCATCGGACGGTGCCAGGCTGGTGCTGACGGGCACCACCACCGGTGCCGCGAACGCGGTCACGGTGACCCAGTCGGGCGGTGACGGCGGCTTGTCCTCGCTGGTGACGGGCCTCACCCAGACCCAAGCCGCCCAGGATGCAAATTTCACCATCAACGGCTTCGCGACGACGAGTCCGAGCAATGTGGCAAGCGGCGCGATTTCCGGCGTAACCTTGAATCTGTTGCAGGCATCGGCCGCCGGCACCTCGACGACCTTGACCGTCAGCCCCGACACAACGGCGGCGCAAACCTCGATCAACGCATTCGTCACCGCGCTGAACGGCGTGTTGAGCAGTATCCAGACGCTGACCGGCTACAATGCCTCGACGCAAACGGCCGGGGCATTGCAGGGCAACGCCACGCTGCAGTCCTTCCAGGACCAATTGGAAAATATCCTGGATACCGTCACCTCGACCAGCGGGGGTGTGAACTCGCTCGCGGACTTGGGTATCACCGCCGATGCCAACACCGGCAGCTACGATACGAGTGCCACCCCGCTCAGCAACGCGCTGGCATCGAGTCTGAGCGCTGTCGGACAGTTTCTCGGCGGGCCCAACGGTATCGCGACGCAGATCGATGGGTTGGTCACCCAGTACACCCAACCCGGCGGCTTGTTGGCCACCATCAATCAGGGGCTGCAAACGGGACTGACCAATGTCTCGACGCAGCAGACCGAGCTGAATGCCGAGCTTGCAACCTACTCGGCGACGCTGACCGCCCAATACAATGCGATGGACGCGGCGGTGGCCGCTCTCAAAGAAACACAGACCTATCTAAACGCAGAATTCAACCCGAGCGCGAATTCCACCACCAGCGCCGCGACCAGCAATTTGAGCTCCGGGACGACGAGCACCTAGAGTAAAGCCATGATGTATTCGCAAAACAGGGGGGCGGCGCAATATCGTTCCGTTCGCAGCCACGGGCAGGTTGCCGACGCGAGCCCCGCGCGGCTCGTGCAAATCATGTTCGAACACATTCTCTCGCAACTGGCGACGGCGCAGGGGTGCATGGGAAGGATAAAGAACAACCTGCCTTTGCGCGATGTGATCATGAAAGGCAACGCGATGGGCAAGGCCATACGGCTGATCGGCCAGCTGGACGCGACCCTCGACATGGAACGAGGCGGCCAGATCGCGGCCAATCTTCACAACTTGTACCTCTACATGCTGGAACGGCTGACGGCGGCTAACGCCGGCAACGATGAACGGATCGTGATCGAGATTGCGGCCCTGGTGCGCAAGATCAAGAGCGGCTGGGATCAGATAGTCACGGACGAGCGATGAACCGCCAGCCGGCCGTCACCGCATTGCAGCGTGCTTTGGAAATCTCGCGCGAGCTGACCGCCGTGGCCGAGGGTGGGGATCTGAGCTTGGCCCTGAGCCTCGACGCTGAACGCCTGCAGCTGTTAAAGTCGGTGCGTGCCGCAATGCCGCCAATGGATGAGCAGAGCCGGTCTAGCTTGCGCGAAATCGCCATGCTGAACGACCGGGCGCTTGGGTTCTTGGAGCATCGACGGCGCGCCAAGGGGCGCGACATGGACATGCTGGCGGTCGGCCGGCGCGCCTTGCGCGCCTATTCCAGCACCTTGATGCGGCGCTGATCGTATTGTCATTCTCGAGGCGGGGAGATGCCTGAGTCATTTCTCGGCGATGGTCTGATATTCGAAGAAGCACTACCGGTGGTGTGGACAGCGGGCCCGCTTGCGGAAGGTTTGGCGCTGGCCCGCCTGAACGCCGATAATCATCAGCTGCTCGGCGCCGAAGCCTCTCTGGATGAAGTGCGGGTGCATGAGGCGCTCAAGGATGAATCCCCCGCCCTGGTACAGGAGCTGCAGCGGCTCGAGTACAAAGTGAACATCCTGCTGCGCCTCACGTCCGAGCTTGCCCTACGCAACAGCGGGCTGCCGCCGGCGCAGCGCGTCCGGCTGACTTCGCGTGCCCTGGAGTGGTTCGGTGTGCAGACACCGGCCGTGGGCAGCACCGGACAGCTGGCTGTGTACATCAATTCGGCCTTGCCTCAGCCGGTGAAGATTCCCTGCATCGTTGCCGGCGAGCGACTGCAGGACAATGAGCGTGCCGCACAAATGCGTTTCAGCGGCATGAGCGATGCGGTGGTCGAGCAACTCGACAAGCTCATCTTCCGGCATCATCGGCGGCTCGTGGCGGGAGCGCGGCTCGCCGCCGGCTAGTCTGCATGCAGTAAAACCTGGCAGCGGTTTTTGCGAGTTCCCCTTACATCTGTTACGGGGATTTGCCAAGTTCTTTTATCTCAACTCCATCAGTTAGTATGTGCCCCGACCCGACATTGATTGAGCTATGTCAAAGGGTTAGACGCTAAGGTTAAGACGGAACCCGAGATTTGAGGACTCCGTCACACTTTTTACGGGAAGGAGCCCCGAATAGTGGTACATGCCAAAGTTATTGTGATCGAACCCTCAGATTTGGAGGCCCGTGCCCTCCAGACTCTGCTGCGGTTTTTGGATCTCGAGCCGCTCCACGTCCGCGATTTGCCTGAGCTGCGCCAATTGCCGCTCGCCGAGTCGCAGGATTGCCTCACCGTCATCGTCGGCAAGGACACGGTGGCCAGTGTCGGCCCCGAGCTCGTTGCACAGCTGCGCACCATGCCCCAGCCTCTGCCGGTCATCTACCTGAGCAATGACGGACTGCCGAAAATCGCCGAGACCAGCGGCGACCTCGCTTGGTTTCACCTGGACTTGCCCGTCAAGCAGCGGCGCTTGTCCGCCGTTTTGCACCAGGCACAAAATGTGCGCAACGGGCATCCGACCCAGCCGGGAACGCATCGCTTTCGTCCCAGCGGCACCTCGCGGCCGATGCGCGACGTGCACCGCCTCATCGAGCAGGTTGCCCCGTTCGACACCAATGTGCTGATTCTGGGCGAGTCCGGCACCGGCAAGGAAATGGTGGCGCGCCACGTTCATGAACTGTCCGGCAGGGCCGGGCATCCCTTCGTCCCCGTGAATTGCGGCGCGATTCCGGCCGATCTTTTGGAAAGCGAACTGTTCGGCCACGAAAAGGGCGCCTTCACCGGCGCACTGTCGACCCGGATGGGCCGTTTCGAGTTTGCGGAAGGCGGCACTCTATTTTTGGATGAGATCGGCGACATGTCGCTGCAAATGCAGGTGAAGCTGCTGCGGATATTGCAGGAACGCAGCTTCGAGCGCGTCGGCAGCAACCGGACCATCCGCTGCAATGTGCGCATCATTGCGGCGACGCATCGCGACCTGGAGGCCGCCATCGGCGCCGGGCGCTTCCGCGAGGATCTCTACTACCGCTTGAATGTGTTTCCCATCCAGATGCCGCCGCTGCGCGAGCGGCTGGAGGATCTGCCGGTGCTCATCGAACACCTGGTGCAGCGCCAGGGACAAATCGCCGGCCGCCACGTTCGCCTGGACAAGGAAGCGATGAACTGCCTGGCGCGCAATCTCTGGCCGGGCAATGTGCGGGAGCTTGCGAATCTCTTGGAACGGTTGGCCATTCTATATCCCGAGCAGACGGTCACCGCGACCGATCTGCCCGAGCGGTATCGCGGCAAGGGAACGACGGCATGGTTTGGAGGCGGGGTGCGGATCGTGCCGCCGGCGCAGGCGGCGGAGAAAGTCCCGAGCCCCTCGCCCGGACTGCTCGAGGAATTGCTCGAGGCCGGAGACATGGAACTCGCGGACATGGAACCCGGAGAACCCGGAGATTTCGCGGATACGGCGGATACCGCGGAGTTCGCGGATATGGCGCTACTGACGGCGCAGGCGGCGGCTGACCTCGCCGAACGCGCGGGCCTTGCGGCGGCACCGGAGCTGGGGCTGCAATTGCCCCGCGGCGGCATGGATCTGAAGGATCATTTGTCGGCCATCGAAATCGGACTCATCCGCAAAGCGCTCGTGGAGGCCGACGGCACCGTGGCCGAGGCGGCCCGGCTCCTCGGCATGCGCCGCACCACTCTCGTCGAGAAGCTGCGCAAGTACCGTCTCAGCGCCTGACAAATTATTGACGCTGCCTTTTGGGATGCCCGTGCTTCGGGCGTAACTGGTTGATCGGAAGAATAAATACCGCCAAGGCACGGAAGTTGCTTTCTCCTTCGGGCATGGCAGCCACCTCTCTTGATCTCATCGAAAACCGGCGCACCGAATTACAGGCGGCGTTTCTCGCCTTTGGTTCAGTGTCGGAACAATTGTCCGGCGCCTTCGATTCGCTGCGAGCCCAGGTCGCGGAGCTGCGCGCTGAATTGGGCCAAGCCAATGCGGGCAAGGAGCACCTGGCCGCCCGTCTGTCGGCATTGATCGCCGGTCTGCCCGGCGGAGTTCTGGTGCTCGATTCCGGCGGCGAGATTCAGGAATGCAATCCGGTGGCGCGCGAATTGCTGGGCGAGCCGCTGCTCGCTCAATCCTTCGCCGCGGTGCTGGCACGTGCGGTGGTCAGCGCGGGCGTGGGCGAGCACACGGAGCTTCGCAGCGGGCGATTCGTCAACATCTCACGGCGCGATTTGCAGAGCGGCGGCGAGGTGGTGCTGCTGACCGATGTGACCGAATCGCATCTCATGCAAGTGTTCTTGACGCGCCAGCAGCGCCTCCTGACGCTGGGAGAGCTGGCGGCGGGCCTGGCACACCAGATCCGCACGCCGCTCGCGGCCGCGCTGCTCTATGCCTCGCAGATGACGCTGCCCGGGCGCAGCGCCGAGGATCTGGCGCGCTGCGCCGACAGAACGGCCGGCAGCCTCAAGCAGCTCGACAAGCTGGTCAATGACATGCTGGCATTCGCGCAGGGCGGGGCCGCGCGAGAAGTGGTGAGCGTGAGCGCCCTGCTGGAACAGGTGGCGCAATGGCTGCGGCCGGCTTTGCGCCGCGGCGTCCGCCTGACGATCCGCACTCAGGCGCCGGATCTGGCCGTGCGTGCGAACGCCCCTTCGCTGGTATCCGCCGTGCTGAATTTGGCCACCAATGCCTTGCAGGCGGCGGCAGCGGACCTGGATTTGGAACTCTTGGGCCGCCGCGCCGCCGACGGCCGCGCGCAGATCGTGGTGAGCGACAACGGTCCCGGCGTGCCGGCGCACATTCGCGAAAGAATTTTCGAGCCCTTCTTCACCACCCGCGCGCGCGGCAACGGCATAGGGCTTGCCATCGTCAAGTCCGTGGTGGAGGCGCATCAAGGCAGCGTCCGCCTGGCAGAAGCCCCCGGCGGCGCGACCTTCATCATCGATTTACCGGCAGAGGTCATTGCATGAGCACGCGAGAAGAATCAGTCCTGGTGGTCGAAGACGACGCCGCATTGCGCGAGGCCCTGGTGGACACCTTGCAGGCCGCGGGCTTGCGGGCTCTGTCCGCCCCCGATGCCCCCACGGCGCTGCAGCTGCTGCAAAGCGAAGAGATCGCCCTGGTGATCTCGGACGTGCAAATGCCCGGCCCCAACGGCTACCAGCTGCTGTCCTCGATCAAACGGCTGCGGCCCGATTTGCCGGTGGTGCTGATGACGGCGTACGGCACCGTTGCCCAGGCGGTGGCCGCGATGCGTGAAGGCGCCACGGACTATATCGTCAAGCCGTTCGATGCACAGGCGCTGATCGACACGGCGCGGCGGCAATTGGCCTTGCGAGTCGTGCCTAACGAGCTGGTGGCCGTCGATCCCGAATCGAAGCGTCTGGTCGCCCTGGCGCGCAAGATCGCGGAGAACGACGCCACCGTGCTCATCGCCGGCGAGAGCGGCACGGGAAAGGAGGTCTACGCGCGCTTCATCCGCGATCATTCGATGCGCGCCGCGGCACCCTACGTGGCCATCAATTGCGCGGCCATCCCCGACAACATGCTCGAGGCGACTCTGTTCGGGTATGAAAAAGGCGCCTTCACCGGGGCGCTGGGCGCGCACGCCGGTAAATTCGAGCAGGCGCAGGGCGGAACTCTGTTGCTGGACGAGATCTCCGAAATGGATCTGGGATTGCAGGCGAAAATCCTGCGCGTTCTGCAGGAGCGCGAGGTGGAGCGCCTGGGCAGCAGCCGCACCCTCAGCCTCGACGTGCGCGTGATTGCGACTTCGAACCGCGATCTGCCCGAAGAGGTGCGCACCGCGCGCTTTCGCGCCGATCTCTATTACAGGCTCAACGTGATGTCCTTGCGCCTGCCGCCGCTGCGCGAAAGGCGCGGCGATATTCTCCCGCTGGCGCGCCGGGCCATTCAAGCTTGCGCGCGCGGCGGACAGGCGGCGCTCAGTCTTTCCGCGGAGGCCGAACGCAGGCTGCTGCAGCATGATTGGCCGGGCAACGCCCGAGAACTGACCAACATCGTGCAGCGGGCCGCCTGGCTCGCTTCCGGCGGCATCATTCATGCGGCAGATCTGGATACCGGCGCCGCCGCCTCAGAGACAGAGGCGCCGGCCGCGGCCCGCGATCCGGTCCAAGCGCCCCTTCGTGCGCAGGAAGCCGGCCTGGATCATGACCTTAAGGAGCGCGAACGCGAGCTGATCCTGGCCACGCTGCGCGTAACCGGTGGCAGCCGCAAGCTGACCGCCGAGCGCTTGGGGATCAGCCCGCGGACTCTGCGGCACAAGCTGCAGCAGCTCAAGGCCGCCGGCGTCACCGTGCCGCGCGTGCACGACCAACAAATCATGGCGGTCACATGAGCAGCATGCAAATACAGCAAGTATTGGCGGAGATGCGCTCCTTGCAGGCGCGGGCGTCGGGTGCCCCCGAGGTTCCCGCGGCGGGCGCCCAGCCCGCGGATTTCGCCAGTCTGATGAAGAATTCCGTCGATCAAATATCGACCATGCAAAACCAGGCGACGGCGATGGCCGACGCCTATGAGGCGGGCGACAAGAGCGTCGACCTGACGAAGGTGATGCTGGAAGTGCAAAAGGCCGGGCTGGCTTTTCGCGCCATGACCGAAGTGCGCAACAAGCTCATCGACGCCTACACCCAAGTAATGAATATGTCGGTCTGATCGACCGCGAGGTTTAACCCATGGCTGACATCGTACCCACACCGGCGCGCGGCATCGCCGACATTCCCGGCCTGAAGCAAGTCGGGCTGCTCGTGGGCGTCGCGGCGGCCGTGGCTGTCGCTATTTGGCTGGTTCTCTGGTCCCAGGGGCAAAACTACACCGTGCTCTACGGCGAGCTTTCGGAACGCGAGAGCGGCCAGGTCATGGATGCGCTGACGGCGGCGGGAATCGAGTTCAAGCTCAATCCGTCGGGCGCGGTATCGGTGCCGGAATCCAAGGTGCAGGAGGCACGAATCCGCCTGGCCAGCCAGGGCTTGCCGCAAAGCGACTCGATGGGCATCGAGATGCTGCAGAAGGAATCCGCGCTCGGCTCCAGCTCCATGATGGAGAGCGCACGCTACCAATCGGTGCTCGAGACGGAATTGGCGCGCACCATCGTCAAGGTGCAGGGAGTGCAGAGCGCGCGCGTCCACCTGGCGCTGCCCAAGCCCAGCGTCTTTCTGCGCGATGCGCGCAAGGCCACCGCCTCCGTGCTGCTGCAGCTCTATCCCGGCAGGCGGCTGGAGCCGGGGCAGGTTGCCGCCATAGTGCACCTGGTCGCCTCGAGCGTGCCGGAGCTGTCGGCAAGCGACGTGACTTTGGTGGACCAGTCGGGAACCCTGCTCAATTCTCCCGATGAGAACGCCGATCAGGCGGCCGAAGCCCGCCAATTCGCCGACACGCGCAAGCTCGAGAAGAGCTACCAGCAGCGCATCATCGATTTGCTGGAACCCATCGTGGGTCCGGGCCGGGTGCGCGCAACGGTCACCGCGGACATGGACTTCACCGTCACCGAAGAGACGCACGAAAACTACGATCCGCAGAAGACGGCGGTGCGCAGCGAACAGACCAGCACCGAGCAACGCAGGGGCGGCGATGGTGCGGAAGGCATTCCGGGGGCCTTGAGCAACGAGCCTCCGGGCACCGCCGGAGCGCCCCCCATTGCCGGTGCCGCTCCCGGAGCGGCCCCCGGGACCGCGGGTGCCGCGCAATCCGCCGCCGGCGGACCCAGCTCCAGCTCGCAGCACAGCACTCGCAACTATGAAGTCGACCGCACGCTCTCCTATGTGAAGGAGCCCGTGGGCACTCTGAAACGCCTCAATGTCGGCGTGGTGCTCGACGACTGGCAGAAAACCGACGCCGACGGCAAGGTCACCACCAGCGCCATGAGCGACGCCGATATCAAGCGCTTCACGAAGCTGGTGCAGGACGCCATCGGCCTCAGGGACGATCGCGGCGACAAATTGGAAGTGCTCAATCAAGCCTTCAAGAACAGCCCGCCGCCGGGACCGGTGGACGGCCCGCCGCTGTGGGAGACACCCTGGATCACGCAGCTGGCCAAACAAATCGTGGGTGCGGGCCTCGTGCTGCTGGTGGCATTCCTGGTATTGCGGCCCTTGATGAAATCCTTGACCAAGTCCGTACCGCGCTTGCGCGCCGGCGGCGGCGCGGCCGGCGATCCGGACGGCGATCGCGTGAGCATTTCCGGACAGGGCGGCAAGGCGATCAAACTGGCGCCCAGTTTTGAGCAGCAGATCGCGGCGGCACGGACCCTGGTCGGGCAGGACCCAAAGCGGGCTGCACAAGTGGTGAAGGACTGGGTCTCCGCGGATGGCTGACACGCCCGACGATCTCGCCGGAACGCAGCGAGCCGCCATCCTGCTGATGAGCCTGGGCGAGCAGGATGCCGCCAATGTGCTCAAGCAGCTCGATGCGCGCGAAGTGCAGAAATTGGGAATTGCCATGGCCGAGCTCAAGGAGGTGTCGCGCGAGCAGATGACTTCCGTGCTCGACAAGTTCATCGGAGTGGCCGACTCCCGCGCGAATATCGCCGGCGGCTCTCAGGAATTCGTGCGCCGGGTGCTGACCCAGGCCGTCGGCAAGCAGAAGACGGATATGCTGCTCGACCGGGTGATCACGGGGCAGACCGGCCAGGGCATCGAAGCCTTGAAGTGGATGGAAGCGAAGGCCGTCGCGCAAATCATCAGCGGAGAACATCCGCAAATCGCCGCCATCGTATTGTCGCATCTCGAACCCGAGCAATCGGCCACCATCCTGCCGCTGCTCACCGAGGACATGCGCACGGAAGTGCTGATGCGCATCGCCACGCTGAACGAGGTGCCGCAGTCCGCCTTGACGGAGCTCGACCAGCTGGTCGAGAAGCAGGCCAATGCCACGCCTTCCGCGCCCCTGCGCCGCATCGGCGGAGCGCGCACGGTGGCCAACATCTTGAACGCCATGGAGCGCGACAAGAGCGGCGATGAGCTCGGAAAAATAGAGAAAGCCGACGGCGAGATGCACCAGAAAATCAAGGATTTGCTGTTCATCTTCGACAACCTGTTGGATATCGACGACCGCGGCATCCAGGCGCTGCTGCGTGAAGTGGGTTCGGATACCCTGGCGGTGGCGCTGCGCGGCGCCGAACCGGAAGTGCAGGAGAAGATACTGAAGAACATGTCGAAGCGCGCGGCGGAAATTCTCAAGGACGACATGGAGGCGCGTGGCCCGGTGAAGCTCACGGACGTGGAAGCGGCGCAGAAGGAAATCGTCGTCATTGCGCAGCGCTTGGCCGAGGAAGGCACCATCAATCTCGGCGGCAAGGGCGGCGGCGAGTTTGTCTGACCCCAATCCCAAATCTGCCGCGGGCGAAGCAACGCTGTGGAAGGCTCCCGATATGGGGAGTCCTCCGGCAGTACAGAAAATGGCCACCGTGGGCGGGCTCGCGGACTTGCAGGCGGAGGCGCACAAGGAAGCCTTCGAACAAGGGCTGGCCGAAGGCCGCGAGGCCGGCCGCGCCGAAGTTCGCGCCCAAGTGGAGCGCCTGTCGGGAATGTTCTACGACCTGGCCAAGCCCTTCGAAGCCCTGGACAGCGAGGTGGAGCGCGAACTGCTGACTCTGGCCATGACCCTTGCGCGGCAAATCGTGCGTCGCGAGCTGAAGACGGATCCGACGCAGATCATCGGGATCATCCGCGAAGCCATCGCCGCGTTGCCGGTGGCCGCCCGCGAGGTTCGCGTGCACCTGCATCCCGAAGATGCCGCCGTGGTGCGCCAGCACCTGGCGCCCACCGAAAACGAGCGAGCCTGGGCCATCGTCGAAGACCCGGTGATGGCGCGGGGCGGATGCCAGATCACCACCACCACGTCGCGCATCGACGCGCGCTTGGAAACCCGGCTCGGCGCCATCCTGAGCGAACTGCTGGGCACGGAACGGCACGATGACGGAGCGCGCGGGTGAGCGCCGCGCCCGCCGAGCGGCCTCGTCCCAAGCAGTGGGTCGAAGCGCTGGTGCAAGCGCGCGAACGCATGGCCAACGCCGCCGAGATCGTCGTCGAGGGGACGTTGAATCGCATGGTGGGCATGACACTGGAAGCGGTGGGCTGCGAGGCCGCCGTGGGGGGCCGGTGCCTGGTGGATACCGCGGAAGGCAAGCAGATCGAAGCCGAAGTGGTCGGATTCTCGGGCGATAAATTGTTTTTGATGCCGACGGGCGATATCCGCGGAGTCATGCCCGGCGCGCGCGTCATTCCCACGCGCAGCGTTTCGTCGGTGGCCGTGGGCGACGGGCTGCTGGGACGGGTGCTGGACGGCGCCGGCCGGCCCCTGGACGGCTTCGGCGATCTGAAGTGCACGGACCGCGTGTCGCTGACGGGTGAACCGCTGAATCCCCTCATGCGGCGCGCGATCCGCGATCCGCTCGACGTGGGGGTGCGGTCGATCAATGCGCTGCTCACCGTCGGCGGCGGACAGCGCATCGGTCTGTTCGCAGGCTCCGGCGTGGGTAAATCGGTGCTGCTCGGCATGATGACCCGCTACACCAAGGCCGACGTCACCGTGGTCGGACTGATCGGCGAGCGCGGCCGCGAGGTTCAGGATTTCGTGAGCAACACGCTGGGGCCCGACGGGATGCGTCGAGCCGTGGTCGTGGCAACGCCCGCGGACAATCCGCCGCTCATGCGCCTGCACGGCGCCTGGCTGGCCACGGCCATCGCGGAATATTTTCGCGACCGGGGACTCAAAGTCCTGCTGCTGCTGGATTCATTGACTCGATTCGCGCAGGCGCAGCGCGAGATCGCGCTCGCCATCGGCGAGCCGCCGGCAACCAAGGGATATCCGCCCTCGGTGTTCGCACGGCTGCCGCAGCTGGTGGAGCGCGCCGGCAACAGCGATCGCGGCGTCGGGTCGATCACGGCGTTCTACACGGTGCTGGTCGAAGGCGACGATCAGAACGACCCGATCGCCGACGCGGCCCGCGCCATTCTGGATGGACACATCGTCCTGTCGCGGCGCCTGGCAGAGAACGGACTGTATCCGGCCATCGATGTGGAGGCCTCCATCAGCCGGGCCATGCATCAGATCGCCACCCGCGATCAGCTCGAGCTCGCGAATCGCTTCAAGCAGGTGTACTCGACTTATCAACAGAACCGCGACCTCATCACGGTGGGCGCCTACCGGCGCGGCGCCGATGCACGGGTCGATCTAGCCGTGGAGCAATGGCCTAAAATGATGGATTTTCTGCGTCAGGACATGTACGAACCGGTGAATTTCGCCCGCAGCTTCGCGGACCTTAAGCAACTCGTGACGCAGTTCTCGGCGCCGGCGCCGGTAACCGGCCGATAGTGGCCGGAAGCCTATGATGAAATCCAAGCGATTTGAACCCATCCAGGAAATTGCCTCCATGTCGGCCAAGGATTTGAGCCGCGCCATGGGGGAGGCGGGCCGCAAAGTGGCCGAGCTCGAGCGCCAGCTCGAGCAGCTGCAATCCTACCGCGATGAGTACGTGCGCAACTCCACGCAGTCGGCCGGGGCGATCGATGCGGTCAAGCTGCAGAACTACCGTTCGTTTTTGGAGCGTCTGGGCGAAGCGCTTCGCCAGCATTTGATCAAGCTGACCAATGCCCGCGCCGAGTACGAGAAACGGCGGGCGCTGTGGAGCGAGAAGCGCATCGAGGCGGAAACCCTGGGCCGCGTCGTGGACCGCTTTCGCAAGGAGGAGCAGCATGCCGCGGATCGGCGCGAGCAGCGCGAGGGCGATGATGCGGCGATGCGCCTTTCGCTGGCGGCGATGGGCGAGACGGGGCATCGCTGATCGGGCGGAACGCGGCTCATCGGCGCAACTGCTCAATCGCCCACCGCAAACCTGGATTGCTCGCTTCGGCCTCGGCGTTGAAGTTCAACATATCCTGCAAATCTCGAGCTTCTCGACGTCCAACAAATCCTGAGCGCGCCCGGCCTGGCGTCTAGGATCGAACTGAGTCATGACTCGATCATCTCAAATCCGCCGATGGCCGGGATGAAGCCGGTGCGTTTCATTCCGCCGTTATTTTAGGCGAAACGGACGGAGTAATACTGACGCTCTCGGATTGCGGATCGAACACGATCTGTGCCTCGCCGCGTTTGAGCCGGCCGATGACGTGTGCCACTTTATCCTCGAGCGAGAACTCCCTTTCCCCATAGTCCGTTCCCTCGCGCAGAACATAGGACTCGACCACGGCGTGCAGCAGGTCCGCCGCCAGCTCGGTGTAGGGAACCACTACGGGTTCGGGAGCCGCGTCCACGTTCGGTCCTCGCTTCAGCGCACGCGCGCTGCCGACGAACTATACACACCGCGGCCGCTCACGGCTTGCAGGCGACATGTGGCGTTCAAATCTCCACGTTGTCGATGAGCCGCGTACCGCCGAGCCTGGCGGCGGCCAGCGCGATCAGAGGCTCACCGGCCGAGGGCCGGGCCGCGGAAGGTTCGCGCAGATCGCTCCGGCGCCGTATAGCCACGTAGTCCGGCTGCCAGCCTCGCGTTCGCAGGTATTGCAGTGCTTCGTGCTCGAGCGCCGGCCAATCGGCACGCCCGGAACCGGCCGCGGCTGCCAGCTTGCTCAATGAGGCATGGAGCTGCGCCGCCTCGACGCGCTGCGCCTCGTTCAGATAGCCGTTGCGGGATGACAGGGCCAGCCCGCTTGCATCCCTCACCGTCTCGGCGGCCACCATCTCGACGGGCAGCGCCAGCTGCCGCACCATGTTCCGAACCACGAGGAGTTGCTGATAGTCCTTCTTGCCGAATACCGCCGCATCCGGCTCGACCATGTTGAACAGCTTCAGCACCACGGTGCAGACGCCCGTGAAGAATCCCGGCCGCACCTGTCCCTCCAGGATATCCGTGAGCTGCGCCGGCGGCTGCACCGTGTAGCCCTGAGCCTCCGGATAGACTTCTTGGTCGGCCGGCGCGAACACGATGTCGCAGCCGTCGGCCGCCAGAAGCTCGCAGTCGCGTTCGAAGGTGCGCGGATATGTGGCGAAATCCTCGTGCGGCGCGAACTGCAGCCGGTTGACGAATATGCTGGTCACCACGAGCTCGCCGCGCTGCCGCGCCATGCGCACCAGCGACAAGTGGCCTGCATGCAGATTGCCCATGGTCGGCACCAGGACGACATTGCGCCGGCCCTCGAGCGCCGCCCGCAATTGCGCGATCGTTCGGATTGTCAGCACGCTGAACTGCGCTCAGAAGCCGTGCTGCGCATCGTCGGGAAAGCGTCCGCCTTTCACGTCGGCCACGTATTTGCGGGCCGCTTGCTCGATGCCCGCGCTGCCCTCGAGAAAATTGCGCACGAAGCGCAGCGGCTCGCCGGCGTTCAGTCCCAGCATGTCGTGCAGCACCAGGACCTGGCCGCTGCAGCCGGCACCGGCGCCGATGCCGATAGTGGGAATGGGCAGCGTGCCGGTCAGTTCTCGGGCGAGAACCGCAGGCACCATTTCCAGCACCAGCATCGCCGCCCCCGCGGCGGTGAGTTCCTCGGCGTGCCGGCGCAAGAGATCGGCCGCGGCGGCTTCGCGGCCCTGCACGCGATAGCCGCCGAGCGCATGCACCGACTGCGGGGTGAAGCCCAAGTGCGCGCAGATGGGCACGCCGCGGTCCACGAGGAAGCGCACGATGGGTGCGGTCCAGCCGCCGCCCTCGAGCTTTATCATATGGGCGCCCTGCTGCATGAGCAGGACGGCGTTGCGCATGGCGGCCTCGGCGGATTCCTGATAGCTGCCGAAGGGCAGGTCGGCGATGATCCAGGCGTTGCGATTGCCCCGCGCCACGCAGCCGGTGTGGTAGGCCATCTCCTGCACGGATACCGCGAGCGTGGTCGAACGCCCCTGCAGCACATTGCCCAGCGAATCTCCGACGAGCAGGGAGTCTACGCCGGCGTCATCCAAAACGCGGGCAAATGCCGCGTCGTAACAAGTCAGCATGGCGATCTTGTCGCCTGCCGAGTGCATCTCCCGAAGGCGGTGCAGGGTCACGGGTTTGCGGTTGTTCATCCCCTATTGTGAGGGTGTTTCTGCTCTTGAATCCAGCTGTTTGTCCGGGCGTCCAGCAGATCGAGCGGCAGAACGCCCCCGCTGAGCATTTCGTCATGGAAGGTGCGGATGTCGAATTTTGGACCCAGCTCCTTCTGTGCCCGCTCGCGCAGCTCGCGGAACTTCAGCTGGCCCAGCTTGTATGACAGGGCCTGCGCCGGCCAGGAGATGTAGCGGTCCGTCTCGGCTTGAATGGTCGGTTCGTCGACGGCTGCCGATTGACGGAAAAATGCCACGACTTGATCGCGGCTCCAACCCTCGGAATGCAGTCCGGTGTCGACCACCAGGCGCACGGCACGAAACAATTCGCTCGAAAGGCGCCCGTAGTCGCTGACCGGATCCTGATAGAAGCCGACCTCCTTGCCGAGCTGCTCGGCATACAGCGCCCAGCCCTCGATGTATCCGGAGTTGTGCGTGTGCTGGCGGAACTTCGGCAGATCGACGAGGCGTTGCGCGACCGAGAGCTGCATGTGATGTCCGGGGATGCCCTCGTGATAGGCCGTGGCTTCGTCGTCGATCATGGTGCGCTGTGCGAAATTGGCAACGGCCACGACGACGCGGCCGGGCCGCTTGCCGTCCGGGGTGCCTGTTTGGTAGTGCGTGGCGCTGGCGGCCTGGAACGGCGGCATGGCTTCGACGGTGACCGGCGCACCGGGAATGAAAGTGAACAGCTCGGGCAGCTTGGGCTGCATCTGCGCGATGTACTTGCGGAAATCGTCGACGATCTCAACCGCGGATGTGGGCTTGTACTTGGCGTTGGTTGCCAACGAGGCGCGAAACGATGCCAGATCCGCGAAACCTTCCTTGTGTGCGATGGCGAGCATGTCGGCCTGAATTCGCGCGATCTCCTCGAGGCCGATCTGATGTATCTGAGCGGGCGTGAGATTGCTGACCGTGGTGCGGCTGCGGATGTCGTTCAAATAGCGCTGCTTGCCTCCGGGCAGCGAGTCGACGCTGAGCGTGGTGCGTCCGTGAGGGGCGTATTCTGCCGCTATGAAATCGGCAAAACTCTCGTAGGCAGGCAGAACCTCGGCGACCACCGCATCCGTGATCTCCTTGGTCAGGCGCTGCCGATCGTCCTCTGAAATGCCGGAGGGAAACTTCTTGGTCGGCAACAGGAACGGGTCGGCGGCAATCACACCCTGGCATTGTGCGGGGACTTTTTCGATCAGAAAGCCCACCGGCATGAGATGGTCCTTCAGACCCGCTCGCAGCACCTCCTCGGTCTGGGTGAACACACGCGGGATCTGATGCAGACGGGCGATGTAGTCCTCGTACTGCTTCACCGAATCGAAGGGAACGGCGAGCGGCAGATCGGCAAGCCGCAGCTGCGGGCCGTCCATCTGGTTCACCGGCATCTCATATTCCTTGAAGCCGTAATCGGCCATCTGCTGCCGCAACGTGCTGCGCAGAACCTCGTGAGACAGCATGTCCCGCTCGGAGAAACCGGTGGTTCGGATCGCTTCCAGGCGCTCGAGGAAGGCCTGATCGCTGGCGTGCTCGCTGTTGATCGCCGCGAGGGAGTAATCGTCCAGCCGGTCGTTGTAGCGATAATCGCCGTAGGCCGTCGCGCGTTGCGGGTGAGCCTTAAGCCCGGCCTGGTAGTATTCCTCAAAGAGCTGGTTTTGAGCCGCTACGCGCTCGGCGACGCCGGCCGCAGAGGCTGTGGGGGCGGCACTCATGGCAGCGGAGCCGCAGCACAGAGCGAAGATCAGGGCGAGCGTTTGTTTGCACATGGATAAAAGGTAGCACAAACCGGCGGTTGAAAATCGCGCAACGGCGGCTGCTAAGCTAGCGGCTCGAGGACTTCGGAAGGCAAGTATGACGTTCAAAACCTGGCTGCTATTTTTGGTGATGGAAACGGCGCTGTCGCTGTCGCCCGGTCCGGCGGTGTTTTATGTCGTATCGCAGGGGGTGCGCGGGGCGCTGCGGCGTTCGCTGCCGGCGGCCGCCGGCATCATCAGCGCGAATGCCATTTATTTCACGCTCTCGGCCACCAGCCTGGGCGCGATCATCGCGGCCAGCGCGCGCTTCTTTACGATTGCCAAGTGGACGGGGGCGGCGTACCTCATCTATCTCGGGGTCAAGGCGCTGCGCTCGGCCGGTTCCGGGCACGCGGTGAATTTGAGCGAAGCCGCGGCCGGCGAGCCGGGCGATCGGCGCCGGGTCTACCTGGGCGCGCTTACCCTGCAGTTGGCGAATCCCAAGGCGCTGCTGTTCTTTCTGGCGCTCTTGCCGCAGTTCATCGATCCGGCCCGCGCCGTCGTGCCGCAGATGCTGATTCTGGCCGCGACCTCGATGTTGCCCGAGTTCTGCATCCTTCTGGGCTACGGCTGGCTCGCCCACCGCGCGCTGCGTGCGTCGGCCAATTTCGGGGTGTCGGGGGCCATGAATCGCTGGCTGGGATGGGTCGAAGGCGCGGGCTTGCTCGGATGCGCAACCCTGGTGCTGAAGTTCAACCGGGCGGCCTAGTGCATCCCCCCAGACCGTGCGCGCTGGGCCGATGTACACCACCGCGCGACGGAGCAGTCGCTTGGCACGTCGCTTGCTGTTTCATACGGCATGAATGCCATACCCGTGATTTCGCGTGCCCCGGTAAACAACGCCGCCTCGCAGACCAATGGCGCGGCGCAAGCCGGCGGCGCGGCTTCGGCCAATCCCGCGGCGCCCAGCCCCAACGGCAAGGACTTTGCGGCCGAGATGAACAATGCCGCCCCCGATCCTCCTCCCAAACCAGCCCGTAAGGCCGCCGCGGACAAGGACAAGGACAACGCGACGAGCGGCGGCCAATTGCCGGCGTCTGGCAATAATTCGCCGCCGCCGGCCGCGCCTGCCGCGGCACCGGTAGCTGCGGCTGCCGCTTCATCGGCAGCGCCTCCCGCCGCTGCGAACGGTTCCGCAGCGAACACGGCGCCAATCGCCTCTGCTCCGGTGTCGAGCATACAAACCACCGGTCCGGACGCCGGCGGCTTGCTGCCCGACCCAGCGAGTGCGGTGCCTGCGGCCGCCACGGCCGCCGACACTCCGGCGGCCGTACCGGGGTCGGGCAATGCCCTGGTCGCGGGCACGCCCGACACTGATTCGAACGAAGACGATGCAGGGTCCGGGGGCAGTTCAGGCACCGCCTCCGTAGCCTCCACCGGCTCCGCCCCTTCCACCCCCTCCGCAGCCTCCGCCCCAGCAGTGCCCCCCAATCCGCCGGCTTCCGCGTCGGCCTCGGCCTCCGTAGCCAGCAGCCCACCTGCGGCAAAGAGTACCGATGCCACCGGTGCCGGGAGTAAACCCAACGGCGCAGCGGCAACCACGGCGGTCATCGACGCGGCTACATCCAAACCGGCCGATGGCGGAGCAACCAAAGCGGCCGACAGCACGGGGACCCCGACATACTCTGCCGCGACCGCCCAGACGGCTGCGGCGGCGGCCATGAATGCCGCCGCGAACGGCATCGACGCGGCCGCCTCCTCCAGCATCGCTGCCGCCTCGGGCGGTGCGAGCTCATCGTCGACGTCGGATGATTCCCCGACGCCCACGGCGGATGCGGCCTCGGGCGCCGTCGGATCGACCACTACCGCGGTGCCGGTCATCTCCGTTCCGGTTGCCACGCCGGCGGCCGTGGCTAGCGCGCAAACCGTCTCGGCGCTGGCCAACGTCGGCCCATCGGACAAGCATTCGCAAGGCGGTACCGGCGATACCTCCCTTCCCGGCTCGGGCGACGGCGCCGCGGGCGTCGCGCAATTGACGAGCAGCGCATCCGGCGGAGCCGATGCGACGCCCACGCCCACGCTGAAAGTTTCCCCGGCGGTGGACACGCCGGAGTTCGCACAGGGCTTGGCGGACCGAGTGTCCGTGATGGTCGGCAACAATCTGACCAGCGCGAAACTGCAGGTGAATCCGCCTCAGCTCGGACCCATCGACGTGCGCATCACCGTGCAGGGCGATCAAGCGCAGGTCTCGCTCACAGTTCACAGCGCCGTGACCCGCGACGCGCTGGAATCGAGCTCCTCGAAACTGCGCGAGATGCTTGGAGCTCAAGGGTTCGCCCAGGTCAGCGTGGATATCTCGCAGCGCTCCTTTCAGGACCGCTCCGGCTATACACAACAGCCCTACGATTGGACGCCCTCGGCGAACGGCGCCGCGTCCACGGCATCAGTATCCTCGTCCGCACCCTCCATGCCGCGCCTCTCGACCGGCGCCGTCGATGCCTACGCCTGAAACGGTTCGATGCCGGCTCGAGGCAGGTAGTAGCGCAGCGCGGGCGGGATGACCACGGTGGATTTAGATCATTCCCCCGCTGATGGAAATCACCTGGCCCGTAATGTATCCCGCTTCCTCCGATGCGAGGAAGTTCACCAGGCTGGCTACTTCCTCCGCGCTTCCGGCGCGCTTCATCGGAACCAGGTCGGCGATGGCGGCCGCATCGAAGGCGCCGCCGCCCATGCCGGCCGAGATGATGCCCGGCGCCACCGCGTTGACGGTGATGCCGCGGCTCGCCACCTCCAGGCTCAACGCCTTGGTGGCGGCGTTCAGCGCGCCCTTGGCCGCGGCGTAGTTCACTTGACCGCGATTGCCGGCGAGCGCCGTGACGGAGGAAATGCTGATGATCCGGCCCCAGCGCGTGCGGATCATCGGCAGCATCAGCGGCTGAGTCACGTTGTAGAACCCGTCGACCGATAGGTCGACCACCCGATGCCATTGAGCGGGGCTCATTCCCGCAAATGCCGCATCGTCATGCACGCCGGCATTGTTCACCAGAACCTGCACCGGCCCATCCTCGAGCAAGATTTCCGCCGCGGCGCGCGTCGCGGCCGCATCGGTGAGGTCGAAATGCACCGCCTCCGCGGCGCCTCCGGCGGTAACTATGTCCGCGGCGATGGCGGCCGCGGCCGCAGTGCCGCGATGCGCATGCACGTACACGAAATAACCGGCGGCGCCCAGGCGCCGGCAGATGGCCGCGCCGATGCCGCCGCTGCCGCCCGTCACCAAGGCCCGAGTCGTCGTTTCATTCATGGCGCAGCTTCTCCCCGGCATCGAACACCACCGTCGCGCGTCCGCTCAGCAGGCGCCGCGCGCCGGAGGTGACGGCAAATTCGTACAGCGCCGTGCCGTGATCGCCGGCGATCAGGGCGGCCTCGCAGATCAGATCGGCTTCTATGTCGTCGAGCCGCGGTACGTGCAGCCGCAGGTCCCGCAGACTGGCGAGAAAACCGGCCTTGGGCCGGACGGACACCGCAATGCCGCTCGACGGCGCGGCGCCCGCGGCAGCCGCGGCGGCCAGCGCACCGTGGGCGGCCATGGCCTGCGCCGCGTATTCTATTCCGCAGGCCACCCCCAAGCGGCCCCGCGAGCGCAGCGGATGGTCATGCAGGCGGTGAGTGCCGCTGCGGCAGCGGATGTGCTGCGCATCCCATTCGACGACCTCGTCGAGCAGACACATGCGTCCGTGATGAGGGATGTTCCGTTCGATCCAGGTTCGGTCTAAGCGCATGGTTCGATTTGCACCTGCAGGCGCGACACGTCGAGATACTCGAGGATCGCAGTTCCGCCGTGCTTCTGCGCGAGCAGGCGCAGCAGCGGCAGCGAGCGGGCCGCGGGATATTCGGACCGCAATGCTTCCAGGGCGGGGTCGGAGAATCTGTCCGTGGACTGCTCGCTGAGCGCCGCGTCCACTCTTGCGATGGAGCACGGCCGTCTTTGCGGCGTCAGCAGCAGCGCGACACCGAAGGCATCGGGGATGGGGCGCTTCGCGTGCAGCGGCTGCGGATATTCGCTGTCGTAGGCAACCAATAGGATGGGAAACTCATCGACCGCGACCTGAGTGAGTGCCTCCAAGAGGCCGGCGGTGAAGCTCGCGTCGAATGCGCACAACACATTGGATTCGGCCATGGAACCGGTGGCGATGCTCCAATACCCGGAAGCCGCGTTGTGTACCGAGTTCGCAAAGCGTGTCGGCGAAATCTCGCGCCCCGCGAGCGACAGGGCCTGGCAGAGCTCGTGGCAATTGTGCCCGTCGCCTCCCGATGAAGAGAACACGCTGGCAAGCTCTGCGAGATTCTCGCCGCAGTGCGCCGTGGCCTCCGCGGCTACGGCCAAGGCCAGCTTGACGGCGCGGCCGACCCGCCGCCGTTCGGCGGCCGCCAGAGTCGCCGGAATGGGCAGTACGGTGGCGGCGGGCCGGTACGGCTGCCTGTCCGACAGCACCTCCGCCGTCTCGGGCCAATTGGCGAGGCCCGGCCCCAAAACTCCGAGGCCGCTGATATAGGCCGACAGCTTCATCCTGCCCGGCCGAAGATCAGGCTGCAGTTCGCGCCGCCGAAGCCGAATGAATTGGAGAGCACGCGTGCCACGGGGGTGCGGCGATTGTCTCTGATGTAGTGGGCGGTGAGGGTCGGATCGATCTCGGTGGTGCGCAGGCCGCCCGGCATCAATCCATGGCGGATGGCCAGGGCGCTGATGGCTGCCTCCAATGCACCGGCGGCGCCCAGGGTATGTCCGGTGGCCCCCTTGGTCGAACTGCAGGGTGTGGTCGGGCCGAATAGGCTGGTGACGGCCCGGCTCTCCGAGCGATCGTTGCTGGGCGTTCCGGTCCCGTGCAGATTGATGTAGTCGATGTCGCCGGGCTCGAGTGCGGCCGCCTGGAGCGCCGCACGCATTGCGCGGCGCGCGCCGAGGCCCTCCGGGTGCGGCGCGGACATATGGTAGGCATCGCTGGATTCGCCGACGCCGAGCAGCAGCACGGAATCGGCCGCCAAGTCATCCGGCACGCGCTCGAGAAGCGCCAATGCCCCCGCCTCGCCGATGGAGATGCCGTCGCGCGCGACATCGAACGGCCGGCAGGGCGCCGGCGATGAGAGCTGCAGGGAGTGAAAGCCATACAACGTGGTGAGGCACAGAGAATCCACTCCACCCACCAGTGCCGCGTCGATGAGTCCCGCATCCATCATGCGCCGCGCCGACCCAAATACCTTGGCGCTGGACGCGCAGGCGCAGGATACCGCGACGGCAGGCCCTTCCAAGCGGCAACGCCGGCGCAGGTAGTCGGCGACGGAAAAGGAATTGTGAGTCGAGCCGTATTCGAAGCTCGACGGCAGTGCGCCGCTGACGGGATCTCGCTCCCGATAGGCAAGCTCGGTCTGCAGGATGCCCGCGGTGCTGGTACCCAGGAACACGCCCACGCGCCGCCGCCCCCACCGTGCCGCCGTCCGCTCCACCGCCTCAAAGAAACCGTCCTGCCCCAGCGCCAGCTCGGCCAGCCGGTTGTTGCGGCAATCGAACGGGTGCAAATCCCGCGGCAGGCGTACCTCGTCGACGCCGGCCACCTCGCCGATGTGAGTCTTGATGTCGACGGTTTCGAAATCGCAGCTGCGAAGGCCGCTGCGCTGCTCGAGCAGGCTTTCCAAGGTCGCCGCCATGCCCCGGCCGATACAGCTGGTTGCCGTGATTTCCTTCAGAAGCAGCGGTTGCATGGGCACAGTTTACAACGCAGAGCGCAAGGTAACGGGCCGCAGCTGTTTGGCGGCCATGACATCCAGCAGCCGCGGCAGGACGTCCAGAATCACCGGGACGCCGCCGCGGCCGCGGGCTGCGTTGCCATCGTGCAGCAACAGGATATCGCCGTCGCATAGCGGATTCGCCAGTCGCCGGTACACGGCATCGGCGTCGGTATTCACCGTATCGAATCCGCGGCGCGTCCAGCTCGCGAGCTGCAGCTGCAAGCGGGCCAGCACGGGATCGAGAAACGGATTGCGCAGCCCCGCGGGCGCGCGGAAAAAACGCGGGCGGGTGCCGGTCACTCGCAGAATGCTGTCTTGGGCCCTCGACACCTCCGCCGCCATGCCGCCGGGTCCCAGCAGCGAGAAATTATGCCGGTGTCCTTGACTGTGATTCTCTATGTGATGACCGCGGCCGACGATTTCCCGAGCGAGGTCCGCGTAACGCTCGACGCGGGCACCCACGCAAAAGAACGTTGCCTGCGCCCGGTGCCCGGCGAGCCGGGACAGGACCTGCGGCGTCACCTCGGGGTCGGGGCCGTCGTCTATGGTGATGGCGACGCGCGCCGCCACGCCGGCTTGCGGGGGCAGGCGGACCCAGTTCGGTCCCAGCAGCTGGCTGCGCGGCCAAAGCCCGGCTGCGGCCAAGGCCAGATGGTTGGCCGCGACGGCTCCCAGCGCCCACGGCCACAGGCGCGGACGTGCCAGCATGGCCGCCGCGGCACCCAAATGCACGGCGGCGGAGGCGTACAAGAGCGGCGGCGGCGACCAGCGCCGCGATGCGCCCTCTTGCCGGCCATCCGGGGCTGTTTGTCCGGGTCCGTTCTGCAGGTTCATTTGAAGTGCGAATCCAAAAAAATCTCCCACAGGCGCGACCAGGTCGGCCACTCGTGGCCGCCGGCGATCACATGAATCGAGTCGGCCGGCAGCGTGGCAGCCAGCATCTCATGCGCCGCAGAAAAGCGGTCGTCCCGTCCGAATCCCAAATACAACGGCCGCGAGCCGGCGCGGCGGTTCTTGATATAACGCCATATTCGACGTTCTTCGTCGATTTCGGCAAGGTCACCCGGTTCCCAGGCGGCTAGACCGGGCGCCCGGGCTATTTCCTTGGTCAGTATCCGATTGCCGAGATAGGGAGCCAGCAGACACAGCCCGTCGATCTCACCGGGATGAGAGGCGGCATAGTCCAGTGCGAACAGGCCGCCGAGAGAGATACCGCCCAGCCATACTGAAATGCCCGCAGTGCGTGCCGGCAATACGAGGTCGCAGCGCAGCCGCTCGAGCGCGCTGCGATCGCCCACATGCTGCAATTCCATGTCGACCAATATCAAATCGAGGGCCAGCCTCCGCGCATGCACCGCCGCCGCGAATCCCGCGGTCAGGAAATCTTGCGCGGCGTGATAGGCGCCGGGCAGCCACAGCATGCACAGTGGAGCCGAGACGGCCGGCCGGGCGGGCACCGAGATGCTACGCATGCCCGGGGACGACGCGCGATTCATCGGCACGCGCCAGCGCCGCCGCGAACAGCAACGCCAGGAAGGCGCCCGGCGCCACCGTGGTGCCCAATGCCACGAGCACGGGCACTTGCGAGAAGGAGAGAAGCCCGAAGGCGATGACCGTGCTGGCATTGGCGAGACCCAGGGAAGCCAGGGTCAACGATTCTGCGCCGGACCCATGCAGAGCGGCTTGGCGGTCAAAGAATAGGGCGTAGTTGGACCCGACGGCAACGATGAGCAGCATGCCCACCAGGTGCAAAATGGTGAGCTGCACCCCGCAGAGCGCGAGGCCCGCAGCCACGTTGAGCACGGCCAGCAGCAGCGGAGCCAGCACCCGCGCGACGCGCAGCGGCGAGCGCAGCGCGATCAACAAAAGCACGATGATCGCCAGGATGCCTCCCAGCGACA
This sequence comes from uncultured Gammaproteobacteria bacterium, assembly GCA_963784105.1. Lineage (GTDB taxonomy): Bacteria > Pseudomonadota > Gammaproteobacteria > Steroidobacterales > Steroidobacteraceae > Bog-1198. Next base: position 45,016 of record CAWAQE010000019.1, on the reverse strand, counting down.
GGTGTATCGCCTCGCTCAGGTAGCCGGCATACAGGGCATCGGACTCACGCTTCAGATCGAGCACTTGGACCCCGCCAAGCCGTGCATCTTGCAATGCGGACGCCACTCGAGCCGTGTCGATCGCCTGGCCCTCTGCCGCGGCGTGCAGCGGCAGGAGCGCGCTCCAGCGATTCTTTTGATGTTGGATGAGCGCATCGAAGCCGGCTTGCAGAGAGGTCCCTTGCAGATCTTGCGCGGTGATCAGCGGCGCGCGGCGCGCGTTCTCGACGTCGCCCAGAAAGGGCTGCAGACGTTCGCTGCGGATACCCGAGTTCGCCGTCGCCCGGCGCAGGTTGTCGCGCAATAGAGGCTCGTCCGGCAGGCTGGCGCGGCGCGCTTCCTGAGCCGAGGCACTGGGCAGGTAATTCGCCGGGCTGTCGAATCCTCCGATGACCTTGGCGTCCACGAGGGGCCGGAGGGCGACGGCCGCCTGTTCGGCCTGTTTCAGCACAGAATCGAGCGTCGCGCCGGAAACGATGATCAGGTCGCGCACATCGGCGGCGCCCAAGTCGCTGCGCAGCATGGCGTCATTGTTTTGTTCCTGTGCGGATACCGGGCTCAACGCCGAGAGCTCGCGATTCCAGAGCATATCCTGATGCCGGTGCAATATGCCGAGCGCCGGCGCCGCCAGCACCACCCAGAACGCCGCAAGCCGCAAGCCCCGGAGCCGCCGCAGCGGCCGCAGGAGCCGGGCAATGCGCGCGCCCAGCGGTGTCACATCGTGGATGACGAAGCCGGCCGGCAGCAACGCAGGCAGCACGTAGCGCGTCACCAGCGCGGCCGCGATCAATCCGCTGATCGAATACAGACCAAGCTGCGCGAGTCCGGGAAAGCCGGACGGCAGCAGCGAAGCAAAGCCGCACACCGAGGTCAGCATCCCTAAGCGGATCGTCGGCCACCAGCCACGCTGCCAGTCCGGCGCCGCGGCGCCGCTCGGCCGGGGTAGGCGCGATTGAACGAAGAAATAAATCGAATAGTCCACCGATTCGCCGATCAAGGTAATGCCGAAACCCAAGGTGATTCCGTGGACGGCGCCGAAGCCCAGCGCCACGGCGGCGATGCCTATCACCGCGCCGCTCGCCACGGGCGCGAGGCCGAGCGCGAGGGCCGGCAAGGACCGGTAGACGGCGAACAGCAGCGTCACGACCAGTATGCTGCTGATCATGGACAAGCGCACGGCGGCAGTTTCGATCTTGGCGCGGGCGCCGACCGCAAACACGCCGGGCCCGCTCAGATTCAAACGCAGGTCCTTGGCGCCCCCCACCGGGGAGTCGCGCACCGCCGCCGCGAATGCCGCGCGAACGGCCCCGATGGCGCGCGCCTGCGCATCGGTATCGGAGCCGCCGGCCGATGTCTGCGCCACCATCAGAGCGCGCGCGCCGTCAGGAGAAATCCAGACGCCGTCGCGGGTTGCCGGCGAGGGCGTCCGATCGAGCTGGTCCATGATGTGCAGCATCTCGCCCGTCGGATCGTTCGGCAGCAGCGACTTCAGCATGAGTCCCGCCGGGGAGGCCAGATCATCGATGGTGTCCTCGATGGCGGCGTGCAGCCCGTCGGCCGAAAAGCGCGCCGCGCTTACCTGATCGCTGAGGAGATAGCGGTGCTGAAATAGGAACTCACGGTCGCGCTGCGCCGTGACGGGCTCTCCATCGCTGACGCTCGAGAATCGCGGGTCGCGCCGCAGTCGGCCGGCCGTCAGGGAGCACACACTCGCGCGCGCGGCGGCATCGCCTCCCTCAACGGCGATCAAAATGAGGCGCGAGGCCGGACCGTCGCGCAACTGATCCACCAACAGCTGCTGCCTGGGCGTGGGCTTTGCGGGCAAGAAGGCCGACAAGTCGGTGATGTAGCGGGCTCGTGCGACGACGATGGAAGCCAGCGCCACGCAGCACAGCCAAAGCACCGCTATCCGGATACGCCTCCGGTTCATGGCGCCGCGGGTGTGCGCAATGTCATCAGCGAGCGGTCGCCGTCGGCCTGACGAATCTCGACTTTCAGCAATTGGTCCCGCGATCCGTCGATCTGGATCTGCTTGACGGTTTGGGTCAACCGGCGGTCCAGGGGAACGAGAGTCAGGCTCCAGCGGGCCACGCTGCCGGCAAACTCCACATGGAAGACCTTCTCGAGCGCGCTTCGGTCGCCGGCCAGCGTGGCGCGGATGCTCTCGACGAACGGCTGGATTTGCGGATAGCGCTGCAAATTCAATACACGTGTGCGGCCGCTGCGTTCCATGGTCAGCACGCCGCCGTCGAGCACCAGATCTTCGGGACGCGGCAGTAGAGTGCGCTTCTCCAGGCGATCCGGCGCGTCGTAGCGCAATTCCCCCGAAGACTCGACCGGATGATCGAGGATGGCCAGGAACTGCTGCTCGACGAATTCCACGCGCCCATGCCGCCGCATCGAGAGCAGACTCATCACCGCATCGAGATCGCCGGCCGCCCCGGATGCCGCGTCCTCGATGGCGGCGCCCGCCGCGACAACGGGCGCGGCATTGCCGAGCACGAAGAGGCATACCGGCACGAGCAGTCCCAGTAAACGCCGCGTCATGCCTTCGAAACCTCGTCTCGCGCGCGCCAGAAGTCGAAAAAATTGAACCAGTTGTAAGGATCGCTGCGGCAATACTGATCGAGCACGGCCGCATAGCGCAGGATCGCCGCGTGGACCGCCGCACGGCGTTCTGCGGCGGCGGTCTTGGAAAAATCGGCGATGGGTTCGAACACCACGTGATAATTGTTCCCGCCGCGATACAGTCCCGCCATGAAGAATACCGGGCAGCGCAGGATGGCCGCCGCACGCATGGGACCGGTGGGTAGGTAGGCGTGCTCGCCCAGCAGGACGACCGATTGCGCCGCCTCGGGCCCGAGCGTGCGGTCGCCCAGCACGCCGACGAATGCGCCTTCGTCGAGACGCTCGGCAATATTGAGCATGGAATCGATCCGGCCCAGGGAGACGATGTCGGATGTCAGACGCGGATTGACGGCGGCCAGAGTGGCGTTGATCTTTCGCGCATTGTCTTCATACATGGCCATGGCGACTCTCAATCCACCGTGGCGGCGGCCGAGACTGTGGATCACCTCGAAGCTGCCCATGTGAGCGCCCATCAGCAGGGCGCCGCGCCCGCTGTCGGCCTGAGCGAGCACCAGGGCTTCGCCCTCGAGCGTGATATTGAAGAGTTCGAATTGCTCGCCGATCAGATAGACGCGGTCGTGAATGGTGGTGGCAAAGCTCAGTATTTGACGGAAGCGGTCCCGCGCGCGCGGTGCACGGCCCAACGCGAGCCGCAGATAGCGCCGCGAATAACGGCGTGCGGTCGGCGCGAACAAAAAGAAATAGACGGCGATTCCGTAGAGTGGAATGCGGCTCGCTGTTCTCCCCAGACGCCGTGAGAGAAACGCCATGATGCGCAGCAATGCGTTGCTGCCCCGCTCGCGGTAGCCGACCCAATCCGCACTCGGCCCCGCGCCGACGAGGTCGGCCTTGGGAGTCATGGGGCGCCGCCCGCCGGCGCCGCGCTCGAGAGGCTGCCGCTGGCCACCGTCCGGTCTGCGGCGCGGATGGTAAAGCGGATCAGGTCGCTTTTCTCAGCAACGGAATGCTCCAATCGCAACACATCGCCGGGGCGCACGAGATCGAGAAATTTGACGGATGCAACCTGCCACTCTGCGAGATCGATGCCGCGCTCGCGCTGGATGACTTGAAGCGCCTCATCGAGCAGGACGGCGCCCGGCAGCACCGGAAATTGGGGAAAGTGACCGGCGAACGAAGGGTGATCGTGCGCAACCTCGATCGGGCTGTTCATGGTTGGATTCGCCAGGCGCTGCAGCTCGTACTGCGGCAGCTTGCCGGTGGCATTGCGCGGCAAACGCTCGACGAAGATCAGCGGACGCGGCAGGAACACAGGATCGATGCGCTGGCGCAGCCGCTCTGTCAGCGCGGCGGCGCTCAATCCCGGAGCGGCCACGACCGCGCCTAAGCGCTCCACCCCGGTGGAGCCGGTGGCGGCATCGCACAGGAAGAACACGCCGTCGATCACGCCGGGAATGGCATTGAGCTGCGCGTTCAAGTAGCCGAAGGAACTGCGCTTGCCGGCCACATTGACCAAGTCTGCGGTGCGGCCGTGCAGCAGGAATTCATCGCTGCCGGTGATCTCGATGACATCCTGCATCGCAGTCAATTGTTCGACGTGACCACCGTGGGCGAACACCCTATCCTCCGAGACCTTCAGGCGAACGCCCGGCCACAGCCGCCAGGCGGCCGACTCGGCAGTGCGGCGGATGGCGATCTGCCCGGTTTCCGTCGATCCATAGATCTCCAGCAAGGGCGCCTGGAATTTCGCCTCGACTGCGCGGGCAAGATCTTGTCCCAGGGGGGCCGTCGCGGAGACGATCAGATTCATCGGCGGCAGATCGATTCCCGACGCCAGCAGGGCGCGCAAGTGAACCGGAGTCGTCACCAACGCCCGCGGCTCGGGCACCGCGGCTACGGTGGCCGCAATATCGGCGGGATAGAAGGGCCGCTCCGCGCAGAAGCAATTGCCGCTCATCAGGGCGAGCAGCACGCTGGATTCGAAGCCGTACATATGCTGCGCTGGCACGGTGCCGATGAGCACATGCGATCTGCCGTCCGCCAACCCGAGGCGCGGCGCACCGTCGCGCACGCAGCGCGCAAGCCGCCCCCAGGTTTTCTTGTAGGGCAGCGGCGTGCCCGTCGATCCCGAGGTAAAGACGATGGCCGCGAGCTGGGTGACCGGAATTTGCGGGACGCTCCACACGGCGCCGGCCGCGAGAGGAAGTTCTTCCGGATAGTGGATGAGGGGAAGAGCGATGTCGCAGCGTCTGTCGTCGGTCAAGCAGAAGGCATCCGGTGCGAACTTCGCCAGTTGCCCAATGACTTCGGGCGTGTGCGTCGAAGGCAGCAGGCTGATTCGCCCCGTGGTGAGGCAGGCCGCGAGGCCCACCGTGAAACGGTAGCGGTCGGTACACACGTTCAGCACGTGACGGGCGGACGGCAAACTGCGCGCCAGCCGGTCGATGTCGGACAAGAAGCGCTGCGCGGTGATCGGGACACCGGCCCGGTAGGCGATCACCTCCGTGGGCGCGCTATGGGACAGTAAGGCGATCGTATCCATGCGCAGGCACTTAAGGTGAGCTCGCGAAATAGACCTTTACGGCGGCGAGTAGCCTTTGGCGCGGCACTTGAGGCAGCACGAGCCGCCTGACGGCATATTCGGCCACGAACATGAGTCCGATCAGCGCCACCACGCAGAAGTTCGCGAACAGCGACCAAATGCGCAGCGGCGCTAAAAGGCAGAGGGCTACGTTGGCGGCGGTGATCATGATGAAGAACAGAGCCCACGCCGCCGTGACACGCCGCGTGTAAAGCAGCTCTTCGGCGTTCAAGGGTCCATGCAGCTTGTCCGCGATCTGAGTGCATAGTGCGATGCGACGCCCAAACAGGGATTGGCCGAAGCTGGCTGCCATGATGCTGTAAAAGCCGCCCTCCTGCAGCAGGTAGAGCACCGGGAAGTTCGCCCTCAAGACCGGCCAATAATGCTGCAGAAGCGCCGCGGCGGCCGCCGCCGCCGGTAGGACGGCCCATAGCCGGCCGCAGCGCCAGAGCAGGATCAGACCGAGGGTGAGCATCGGGGCGAGCGCCAGAGCGACCCCCAAATCGCGGGTCTTCGCGGCGGTATTACTGTAGTGCGACAGTACCGCGTAAGCGGCCAGGAATACGATGAATGCAGCCAGCTGCAGTCTACGCCGCCAACGCATCGCTACTTGGTCCTGTGTGCCGCAATGTACTCCGCTAGGTGTCTCAAGGATCGGAAGATTTGCTGATTTTCCTGGTTGTCGGCGCGCAATTGAACGCCGTAGTGCTTGGAGACGATCAGCGCCACCTCCAAGATGTCGATGGAGTCGAGCCCCAGGCCCTCGCCATACAGCTGGGCCTCGGGATCGATGTCCTGCGGCAAGACCTCGAGGTTCAAGGCTTGTACGAACAGTGCGGCAATTTCCCGCTGCAGACCGACATCGGTCAGCGGCGCCGGCTGTTGCATGAGCGACGCTTTGTCGGACATAGGCTAAGCTTTCAATTGGAGTTCAACGTTGCCGGCATTATATAGAACCTTGGGGGCGGCGGCAGCGCCGCACGCTCAAGCTTGGGAGGCGCAAAATAAAGCCCCAAAACAGCCGAAAGTGCATCCAGGTCAGCAAGGCATTGTCGCGCCAGTACTTGAAGTGTGAAACGCCGCCCTCCTCGGGACGGAAATAACGCACCGGCGCCGGGAGATTGATGGGATGGATGCCGCGCCAGCACAGCCGCACCACCGCCTCTACGTCGAAGTCGAAGCGCCGCATCCAGGGCTGCGGACGCATGACGGCGATCAATGCGCCGATGGGGTACACCCGAAACCCATACAGAGAGTCATCGATGCCCGCCCACAGGGTTTCTAGATTCGCCCACCAGTTGGAGATTCGGCGGCCCTTGACCCGCAGCCCCGGGGCGCTGGAATCGAACACCGGTCGGCCCAGCACCATGGCGTGGGGGGAGGCCATCGACGCCTGCATGAATGCTCGAATCCGTTCAGGCGGGTGCTGGCCGTCGGAATCCATGGTCAATGCATGCGTGAATCCCAAGGCCCGAGCCTCGCACAGTCCAAACAACACGGCGGCCCCCTTGCCGCGATTTTCCGCACGGACGAACACCCGCAAGCCGGGGTCGACGGCGGCCATCGCCAACAAACCCTGTACGGATTCATCGGTGCTGCCGTCCACCACCACCCACACGGGAGCCCATTGAGCCAGGGCGTCGCGCACCGTCGCAAACACCTTGGGGCCGGGGTTGTAGCTCGGAATGAGCACCAGGTGCGTAGCGGACCTTTGCGGTGCGTCGGATTCGTTCGGCGCATCGGGGGTGCGGCGCGTACCGGGTTCATTGGGCATGGTGGGCGATGTCTTCAGGCTGACTTGAGCCAATGCGACTGCAATGCGCCCTGGAGTTCATGCCGGTAGTAGCGGTCAAGTTCGGCCGTAAAGGCGGGGACGTCAGAGGGCGGCTCGAAGCGCTTGCCGAGCCGAACCCGATAGGTAATGGGCAATTCGGGCCGGCGGAACAGCGGCCAACCCTTGCTCAGGTAGGGGGAATCGGTCTCAATCACCAGGGTCTGCACCGGAACCTGGGCGTGTTTCGAAATCAAACCCACGCTCCCGACCAAGGCATTGATCGGCGCCCGGGTGGTGCGGGTGCCCTCGGGAAACAGCAGCAGTACCCCGCCCTCCCGCAAATGGGCCACGGACTCCTTGACCATGTGGCGCGATGAGTCATTGCGGACGTAGCGGGCGAGACGCGAGCCGGACCCGAGAAACACATTTCTCATCAGCGCCGATTTCATCACGCAGACGATGTTCGGATGGCGCGTCAGAATGAGCAGCGCGTCGATGAGACAGGGGTGATTGGGGGCCAGGATCAGCGGCGGCCCCCCCTTCAGGGCGTCGATGTCCTGCAAGTCCAAGCGGTAGGTGCGGGTGATGGACAGTGACCAGGCGTAGAGGCGAAAACCGGACATGATGCCGCGCCGCCCCACCGCGGTGCCGATGCGCCGCGGCAGTACATAGTAGAGCGGCAGCGCGAATGCCGACCAGGTCAGGCAGATGAGCCCGAGGAGAGTCAACGAACTGTAGAGTGCGAAATATTCGTAGACGATTTTGAAAGGACGCGGCATCCGTGCGGCACTCAATCGGGGACTTCGACCATTTGCGAGGACCTGCTGATTATCCAGGAGAAGCCGATTCCGCCGGATAAGTAGCTCTTGCGCTGCACCAAGGGGCTGTCGACGAAGGTCGCGCCGGATAGAGTGTCATAGCGTGCATACGCACCGATCCAAAACTTGGGAAAGCGCTTCGATACGGCGGAAATGAACTGCGTTCCGGCATAGCCGCTCTGCGCTTGATAGGCCGGACGCGTCGCAGTCGCAAACTGCGGTGCAACCGAATAGAAATACTCATGATAGCGGCGGTCCGCGAACAAGGGGCCGGTCAGCAGGCCGAGATTCCAGCCATCGAATCCCAGCGGACTCCTGATATCGAGAGCCAGCCGTGGAGTGAACGTCCAGCCGATGAGTTTGGGTGCGGCTTCGACCGTCACGGCCGCGCGCACGGGCATGCGCAAATCGAGCTTCACTCTCGCGTCATCGCTGCGCATCAAGTGCAGATCGAACGAGGGCCCCAGCTCCACCGTGGACCTCAAGTCCGGCATGCCGCTGCGCTCGCGGTCGCTGCGTACCGGAGTGGTCGCATCGAAGCTGAGATTGAGCTCGAATCGATCCTGATTGAGCAAGGTACCGCGTATGCCGTCGCGATTCGCTTTGAGGAAGGTGCCATTATATAGGATATAAGGAAGGGGCAGAGGATAGGCATGGGCCGTATCGGAACCCCGATAGTCGTCGAACGCGATGGCGCCCACCCCGAGCCCGAATTCGTACAGCGGTTCCTCTTTCGCCACGGCGGAATTCCCCGCGCATGCCGCCGCAAGCAGTGCGGCCGCCCAAGCGCGGGTCATGTGTTGGTTTGCGCGATTTGCTCGGGCATAATAATTCAGCCTTCCGATGGTGCCTGGTGGGGTAGCCCGTGCGAACGGTTTAAGTCTATCGTGCCGACAAACACGGGTCCAACGTCTGTAAGATAGCAGCCATGCACATCTTGATCGTTGAAGATGACGAAGTCGCGCGCGATTACCTGGCCAAGGCGCTGCGCGAGGTGGGACACACGGTCGATGTGGCGGGAAACGGCCTCGAGGGGCTGCACCTCGCGTCCTCGCTCGCCGTCGATCTGGCGATCGTCGATCGCATGCTGCCGAAGCTGGATGGACTCGCCTTGGTGCGGTCGCTGCGCGCCACGGGCCGCAAGTTGCCGGTGCTCATATTGAGCGCTCTCGGGGACGTGGACGATCGCATCACCGGACTGCGCGCCGGCGGTGACGACTATTTGACCAAGCCGTACCATATGTCGGAATTGCTCGCGCGCATCGATGCATTGGCGCGGCGCGGCGAAAACGGCGGCGCGGAGGCCAATACCAAGCTGAAATTGGCCGACCTGGAACTCGACCGGATGACGCGCCGGGTCGTGCGCGACGGCAAGAAAATCGAGCTCACGGCACGCGAATTCCAGCTCCTGGAATTCATGATGCGGCACAGCGGGCAGGTGGTGACGCGCACCATGCTGCTGGAGGGTGTCTGGGACTATCACTTCGATCCGCAGACCAATGTCATCGACGTGCACATCAGCCGCCTGCGCCAGGCCATCGACAAAGACTTCGACAAACCCCTGCTGCACACGGTGCGCGGCGCGGGGTACAGCCTGCGCGAAGACGAATAGCGGTCCGACGTGGGCCCAGATCAACGGTTCCTCGGCGTACTCGATACATCGCCGTTCCGTATCGCCATCGTCTATTCGATCGTATTTGCCTGCGGGGCGGCCGTGCTCTTGGGCGCGGTCGATTTCGCCGTTTCACGCGTGGTCGACGGCAGCACCGATAATCTGATCGAAGCCGAAGTGCAGGGACTGCGCGAGCAGATGGCGGTGTTGTCGCGCAACGATTTCATCGAACTGGTCGAGCAGCGCTCGCAAGATCAAGATGTGCGCGGCGCCGTCTATTTGATGGTGGATCCGCAGCTGCGCCCGGTCGCGGGCAATGTGCCGGCATGGCCGAAGATCGACGCCAGCGAGGGCAAGTGGTTCCTCTTCAAGGTGTCCGTGCCCTTCGGTGACGAGACGCGGGTGCACGAAATGCGCGCGCAGCGTTTCCCGCTACCCGGCGGCTATCGAATGCTGGTGGGCCACGACGTGCAGGAGCGGCAGGATGTCAAGAACCTCATGATGCGCGGCCTGATCGCCGCGGTGGTGATGACCTTGCTGCTGGGCCTGGGCGGCGGATTCTGGATGGGCCGGCGCATTCTGGCGCAGGCCGGCGCGATCTCGGCGGTGGCGACCCAGATCATGCGCGGCGACTTGTCGCAACGTCTGCCGGTTCGAGACGCGGACGATGAAATCAACACCCTGGCCCGCGAAATCAACACCATGCTCGACAAGATCGAGCAGCTCACGCTCGGCATGCGCACCGTGCTCGACAGCGCCGCGCACGATTTGCGCACGCCGCTCAATCGCCTGCAGTCCACCGCCGAGGGAGCGATGACCCAGCTTGCGCCGGGCTCGGCCGAGCGGCGTGTTCTGGAGCGAGTCACCACCGAGGTCGATCACATGCGCAGCACCCTGGACGCTCTGCTGCGCATAGCGCTCGCCGAAACGGGTACGGTGGCGCGCGAGCCGGTGAATCTGTCGGAATTGGTGGCGAGCGTGGTCGAGCTGTACGCGCCGGTCAGCGAAGAGCGGGGCATTGAATTGGAGAGTTTCGTCGCTTCAGGCGCGCAGGTTCTGGGCAGCCGGCAGCTGCTGGCTCAGGCGCTGGCGAATCTGCTCGACAATGCCATCAAGTTCACTCCCGACGGCGGCCACATCCGGGTGCAGTTGCGCGGCTCGCGCAACGAGCCCGAAGTGATCGTCGAGGACAATGGGCCGGGCATCCCGGCCGATAAGCGCGAAATCGTTCTGGGCCGCCGCGTGCGGCTGGATGAAGCGCGCAAATTTCCCGGTTCGGGGCTCGGTTTGTCACTGGTGGCCGCCGTCACCAAATTGCACGGTGCCCGCCTCCTGCTGGACGACGCGGCACCGGGCCTCAAGGTGTCGCTCAAGTTCTGACCGATCAACATCACGGTGCCGAAGTCACCCGAGCGATGCCCTCTGCGCAGTGATGTACGTCGGCCCAATGCGCACGGTCTGGGGGGATAGGGAGTTGGAAGCCAACGAGGGGGAACAGTTGGCTTCCAACTCCCTATCCCCCCAGACCTTGTGTACTGGGTGAATATCACTGGGCCGAGGCGTAGCGGGAGCGTCAATTTATCGGCGGGTGGCCGTATCGGTGTGGCGTCGTTCAGGGAGGGGCGCATGCCGTCCGGCATAAGTCACTGGATTATCAGGGGAAAATACGCCAGCGGATTTCTGGCATAAAACTTGCTCGATTCCTCGCTGCGGCATGTGACCGCGCTAGGAATAAACATGGCCGAAGCAGCCGACGATACTCCCCCTCCGCCGCCCGCGAAAAAGTCCGGCGGTTTCATGGGTACTCTTGTCAATGGGATCGGCATTTTCGTGCTGACTCTGGGGGCCGTCGTCGCGGGCGGCTTCATCAACACCAAGTTGCATCCGCTTCCGGATCTGCAATTGGGCAAGGACGGCACGATCAAGGCCATCGTGCCCGTGGCCGTCGCCGCACACGGCGGGGAGGGTGAGGCGGGCGCATCCTCGGTTTACTACGCCATCGACCCCCCCTTGGTGGTCAATTTCGAAGATGGTTCCGCGGTGCGCTTTCTGCAAATCGCCATGACGGTCATGGCCCACGATCAGAAGGCGATCGACAGCGTGACGAAGAACATCCCCTTGATTCGCAACAACCTCCTGCTGCTCATGAGCAATCGCAACTATCAAACGCTGATGTCGCGCGATGGCAAGGAAAAGCTGCGGCAAGAGGCGCTCGCCGAGGTGCGCGCCGTGCAAAAGAAAGAGGGCGGTCTGGACATCGACGATCTGCTGTTCACCAGCTTCGTGGTGCAGTGATGACCGAGGCTGAAGCACGCGCCGCCATTTCGGACGAAGAAGTGTCGGCTTTGCTCGAAAAAAACACCGCCGATCCGGTCCGGCCCTACGACTTTACGGCGCAGCGCATCAATCGCACGCAATTGCCGCTGTTGGAGGTCATCTGCAAGACCTTTGCGGAGCGGGCGGGCGCATCCCTGTCCACCATGCTGGGCCGCGACGCCGTCATGCATTTCACGTCATTGGAGTCGGCGAAGAGCCCGGACCTGCAGGCCGCCCTGCCGGCGCCGGCGACTCTCGCCATAGTGCGGCTCAAGCCGCTGCCCGGGCATGCCTTCGTCAGCGTCGAGCCCAGCTTGCTGCTGACCTTGTTGGACGGCTTCTTCGGCGGGTCGGGCCGGGCCGCCGTCGACAGCCAAGCGGCCACCGCCCCGGCCGCGCAGCGCTTTCTCGCGCTCATGCTGCGTACATTCGCGGCCGATCTGACGGCCGCCTGGGCGCCGGTAACGCCCATGGAACTCGAACTCGTGAAACAGGAGACCAATCCGCGCCTGGTGCAGCTGGGCGCTCCGCAGGACTCGGTGCTGGTCCTCAAGTTTACCGTGGAATTCGGCGCGCGCAGCGGCCGAATCGAATGGCTGCTGCCGGAGACTCTGCTCGCGCCCGTGCGCGAGGCGCTCGCCGCCGACGGCAGCCAGACGAAACTGCGCAAGCAGGAGCCATGGGCGCCCGCGCTCGGCACGGCGCTGCGCGATGCAGAAGTCGACACGCGCGCGATCCTTGCCCAGGCACAAATCAGCTTGCGCGAACTGGTGCGGCTGTCGCCGGGCGACATCATTCCCATCGAACCGCCGCAGCAGGTCACCCTTTTTGCGGGCGACGTACCGCTGTATCGCGGCCGTTTCGGCGTCTCGCAAGGGCGCAACGCACTCAAGATTCTCTCAGGAGCCTCCCCATGAGCACGCCCGATCCGAAGGCCGCCGCCGTCGCGCGCGCGCAATTCGGCGAATTAGGACCGAACGCCGCCGGCGCCGGCGGCCAGGAAATGAATCTGAATCTGATCCTGGACGTCTCGGTCACGCTGGCGCTCGAGGTGGGCCGTGCACGCATGTCGGTGCGCGACCTGCTGCAGCTGGCGCCCGGCGCCGTGGTCGAACTGGACCGCCTCGCCGGCGAGCCCCTCGATGTCCTGGTGAACGGCGTGCGCATCGCGCGCGGCGAAGTGGTGGTGGTCAACGAGAAATTCGGCATCCGGTTGACGGATGTCGTGAGCGCGACGGAAAGGATGGAGCACGCCCGATGACGGGATTGACGCAGCCCGCCTCGCCTCTGTCGGTGGGCAGCCTGACGCAGCTCACCCTGAGCCTGCTCGCCATCGTCGCGCTGATCCTGGCCATCAGCTGGGCGTTGAAGCGGCTCAAGCTGGCGGGTCCTCGCGGCTCAGGACAGATCGCCGTCGTCGATGAGCTCAGCGTGGGGCCGAGGGAGCGGATCGTGCTGGTGCGCGTCGGCGAATCGCAGGTATTGGTCGGAGTAGGCGCCTCCGGACTCGTGCCGCTGACGCCCCTGGCGACGCCCATTGTGCTCAAGGGCGCCGGTCCGGCGCCCGCATTCGCGGAGCGCTTGCGCGATTTCATGAAGCGGCCCGGCGGTTCCGCATGAACCGGCGCGCATTCCCGTGAATCGAATCCTGCGCCGCTCTTCGGCCGCTGCCGCGGCGCTCCTCGTGTCCGCGATGCTGCCTCTGCACTCGGCGTTGGCCCAGGGCGCGCTGCCGGCTCTCGCCATTAAATCGGCCGCCGACGGAGTGCAGACCTACTCGCTTACATTCCAGGTGCTGATCCTGATGACGGTGCTGACGCTGCTGCCGGCGATTCTGCTGGCAATGACGGCCTTCACCCGCATCATCATCGTGCTGTCGATCCTGCGCCAGGCGCTCGGCATGGCGACGACGCCGTCGAACCAGATACTGACGGGCTTGGCGCTGTTCATGACTTTTTTCGTCATGAGCTCGACCCTCGAGCAGTCGTACGCGAACGGCATCAGGCCGTATATGGACGGCCAATTGGCCGGCGAAGTGGCGCTGACCCGCACCGTGCAGCCGCTCAAGAAATTCATGCTGGCGCAGACCCGCGAAAACGACCTGCAGCTGTTCGCGAAGCTTTCGGGAAAATCTCAATTCGCGACCCCGGACGACGTGCCGCTCAGCGTCTTGATCCCGACGTTCATGACCAGCGAATTGAAGACCGCATTCCAGATCGGTTTCATGGTGTTCATTCCCTTCTTGGTCATCGATCTGGTGGTCGCCAGCGTGCTGATGTCCATGGGCATGATGATGCTGTCGCCCGTTCTGGTGTCGCTGCCGTTCAAGATCATGTTGTTCGTCGTGGTGGACGGGTGGACGCTGCTGATGGGCACGCTGGCCGCGAGTTTTCACCAGTGACCCCCGAGAACGTCATGGATTTGGCGCACCGCATGCTGCTGGTGACCACGATGATCGCGGCGCCCCTGCTGCTGATTGCGCTCGTCACCGGCTTGGTCATCGGCATGTTTCAGGCCGCGACCCAGATCAACGAATCGACCTTGAGCTTCATTCCGAAGCTGCTGCTGCTGGTGCTCACCTTGTTCGTCGCCGGCCCCTGGATCCTGCGCGTGCTGGTCGATTTCACCCGCGATCTCTACACCAGCATTCCGGCCATGATCGGCTGAGGCGCGAATGCAACCCCTGACTCTCAATTCGGCCGACGTGTCCTTCTGGGTGAGCCGGTTGTGGTGGCCCACCTTGCGCGTCGGCGGATTCGTGCTGGCGGCGCCGATTGCGAGCGAAGCGACCATACCGAGCTTCGTGAAGATCATCATGTCGCTGTCGCTCGCGTTTCTGATGGCGCCGATGGCGCAGATTCCCGCGGGGCTCTCGATCTTCTCCGGCGCCGGGTTGTTCGCGGCCGTACAGGAGGTACTGATAGGGGTCGCAATCGGCATGGTGGTGCAGCTGGCTTTCGAGGCGCTGACCTTCGCCGGGCAAACCGTCTCCATGACCATGGGGCTGGGCTTTGCCACCCTGGTCGATCCGCAGCGCGGCGCGCAAACCACCGTGCTCGGCCAGATGTTCATGATTTTCGGCATGCTTACCTATCTCGCCATCGACGGCCACCTGGTTCTGCTCGGCGCCCTGGCCGAAAGTTTTCAGACGCTCCCCATCGGCATCGCCCACATCGACAAGAACTTCATGCTGTCCGTGGTCTTGTGGGGCGCGCACGTATTCGAGTCCGGGCTGCTGATCGCGCTGCCGGCGGTGATCGCGCTGGTGATCGTCAATCTCGCGCTGGGTGTGGTCACCCGCGCGGCGCCGCAGCTCAATCTGTTCGGGATCGGCTTCACCATTACTCTGATGTGCGGGTTCTTCGTGCTCATCGTCGGCCTCGGCGGCATCATGTCGGGCATCTCAAGCCTCATCAACAGTGCGCTGACGGCGGCCGCGGATCTCGTCGGCGCGCCGGCCGCGGGAGTCCACTGATGGCCGAGGAAGCCGAATCGGGCGGCGAACGCACCGAAGAACCTTCGCAACGGCGCTTGGATGAGGCGCGCAAGCGCGGTCAAGTGCCGCGCTCGCGCGAGCTGACCAATTTCGCCACCATGATGGGCGGCAGCGCGGCCTTGGTGGCGAGCGGGAGCTCCTTGACCACGCATATGTCGCAGCTGATGCGGCATGGCCTCTCCATCGATCCGCAAAGACTGTACGCGCCGGACAGCATGCTGAACTCGCTGAGCGATGCCTGCATGAACGCGCTCACCGTTCTGCTGCCCATATTCGGCGTCCTGATCGGCTTGATTCTGCTGGCCTCGGTGCTGCTCGGCGGCTGGAATTTCAGCGTGGAAGCCATGGTGCCGGATTTCACGCGTCTGAGCCCGCTCTCCGGCATCAAGCGCCTGTTCGGCCTGCGCGGCGCGTCGGAGCTCGGCAAGGCTCTGTTGAAATGCGCGGTGGTCGGAGGCGTTTGTGCGGCCATCGTGTCGTGGATCTTCGGCGACGTGCTGGCCCTCGCGCATATGGAGCCGCGCGCGGCCATCGGCCGCGGCGCAGTGCTCGTGAGCTGGTCGTTCGTCTGGCTGTGCGCCTCGCTGGCGCTGGTGGCCATCGTCGACGTCCCCCTGCAACTATTCCAATTCAAGCAGGCGTTGCGCATGACCCGCCAGGAATTGCGCGACGAAGCCAAGGAATCGGACGGCCGCCCGGAGACCAAGCAGCGCATACGGCAGATGCAGCAAACGCTGGCGCGCCGCCGAATGATGCACAAGGTGCCGACCGCCGACGTGGTGATCGTCAATCCCACCCACTTCGCCGTGGCCCTGAAGTACGACCCGGACAAGATGCGCGCGCCGCGCGTGCTTGCGAAGGGCGTGGATCTGGTGGCGCAGAACATTCGCCGCATCGCCGAGGAGCACCGCGTTCCGGTATTCGAATCGCCGAAGCTGGCGCGCGCCTTGTACCGGTCGACCGATTTGAACAAGGAGATTCCGGCGGGCCTCTATGTCGCGGTCGCTCAGGTTCTCTCTTACATCTTCCGCGTCCGCACGCTGAACCCGACCGCTGCCGCCAGGATGGCGCGCCCCAACCCGCAGGTTAGCAGCGAGTTCGACGTCACATGAACGCGCGCGCCGCAGCAGCCAATTTCGGCCAATTCGCCCGCTCCGGCCTGGGAGTGCCGGTCCTGGTCATGGTGATTCTCGCCATGATGGTGCTGCCGCTGCCGGCGTTCCTGCTCGACATTTTCTTCACCTTCAACATTTCTCTTTCGATCATGATCTTGCTGGCCGTGATCTACGTGCGCCGGGCGCTCGAGTTCGCCGCCTTTCCGACGGTGCTGCTGGGCGCGACCTTGTTGCGCCTCGGCCTCAATGTCGCCTCGACGCGCATCGTGCTGATGAACGGCCACACCGGAGCGCATGCCGCGGGCCACGTCATCGCCGCCTTCGGCCAGTTCGTGGTCGGCGGCGACTACGCCGTGGGAATGGTCGTGTTCATGGTGCTCGTGATCATCAACTTCGTGGTCATCACCAAGGGCGCGGGCCGCATCTCGGAGGTCAGCGCGCGGTTTACCTTGGATGCCATGCCGGGCCGGCAAATGGCGATCGACGCCGATTTGAACGCCGGCATCATCAATCAGGCCGAGGCCATCGTGCGCCGGCAGGAGGTGCGCGAGGAGGCCGACTTCTACGGTGCCATGGACGGCGCGAGCAAGTTCGTGCGCGGCGACGCCGTCGCCGGCATCCTGATCGTGTTCATCAATCTGTTCGGCGGCACCATCATCGGCGCGGCTCAGCACGGCATGTCGCTCGCCGATGCCGGCCGCACTTATGCGCTGCTCACCATCGGCGACGGATTGGTTGCGCAGATTCCGGCGCTGCTGCTGTCCGTGGCCGTCGCCATCCTGGTCACACGCGTGTCCCGTCCGCACGACATGAGCCAGCAGATCATGAGCCAGGTGCTGGGTCAGCCCAAGGCTCTGGGAGTCACCAGCGGCATACTGACTCTGCTCGGCATCATTCCGGGCATGCCGAATATCGTGTTCCTGGGAATGGCGGCGGTGTGCGCGGCCGGCGCCTATCTTCTAAGCAAGAACAAGGCCGCGGAGAAGAAGGCGGCGGCCGCTCCTGCGGCGGCGGCGGCGGCGATCCCCGCCGAGCAGCGCGAGCTGTCCTGGGACGACGTAGAGCCGGTCGATCTGATCGGTCTCGAGGTCGGCTACCGCCTGATCCCGCTGGTGGACCGCAATCAGGGCGGCGAATTGATGGGACGCATCAAGGGTGTGCGCAAGAAGCTGTCCGAGGAACTCGGCTTCCTGGTTCAGGCGGTGCACATCCGCGACAACTTGGAACTCGGCCCGAATTCGTACCGCATCACCATTCTTGGCGCGCCGGTCGGCGAGTCCGAGATTTTTCCCGACCGGGAACTCGCCATCAATCCCGGACAGGTTTCGGGCACCCTGGCGGGGTCCGCGACCAAGGACCCGGCCTTCGGTCTGGACGCGATCTGGATCGAGAAGTCGCGGCGCGATCAGGCCCAGGCCCAGGGTTATACGGTGGTGGACGCCAGCAGCGTCATCGCGACTCACCTCAGCCATTTACTGCAATCTCATGCGCACGAGCTGCTGGGCCACGAGGAGGTGCAGCAGCTGCTCAACCGTCTGGGCAAGAGCGCGCCGAAGCTGATCGAGGACTTGGTGCCGAAGATCTTGCCGATGAGTGTCGTCGTCAAGGTGCTGCAGTACCTGCTGCTGGAGCGGGTGCCCATCCGAAACATACGCACCATCTGCGAGACGCTCGCGGAAGTCGCGCCGAAGAACCAGGATCCGGCGGCGCTGGTCGCCGCGGTACGCGTCGCCCTCGGCCGCAGCATCGTCCAGAACATCGGCGGCCTGCGCCAGGAATTGCCGGTGATCACCCTGGATCCTGCGCTCGAGCAGGTGCTGCAGGACTCGATGGCGTCGGGCGGCGACGCTTCACCCGGGTTCGAACCCGGCCTCGCCGACAGAATCCAAACGGCGCTGGCCGACAACACGCGGCGGCAAGAGGCGGCGGGTGAGCCCGCCGTCCTGCTCGTGGCACCGAAAATCAGACCGTGGATAGCGCGCCTGATGCGCCATTCGACGCCCTCGCTCGCGGTGCTGGCCTACAACGAGATACCGGAAAATCGGCGGGTCCGAGTGATTGCCGCGGTCGGGCGATGAATTTGCAAGGTTAGGAGGTCGAGATGAAGATAAAACGTTACGCGGCGGTGAGCATGCGCGCCGCCCTGGCGCAAGTCCGCGCGGAGCAGGGCCCCGATGCCGTCATTCTCTCCAGCCGCCGCGGCGAGGACGGTATCGAGGTCATCGCCGCGGTGGACTATGACGAGGCCCTGTTCATCGATGCGAACCGACAGCGCGCCTCGACAATGCAGTCTGCGCCGGCGCCGGAGCCGCCGGTTTCCGAGTCCGCCTCGGCGCCCGCGCCTGCGCCGGCCTCCGCGGCTGCGCGAGCTTCTGCGCCTGCGCCGGTCCCCGCGGCTGCGCGAGCTTCCGCGCCTGCGCGGGGGTCCGTGACTGCGCCGGGGCGCGTAGATGCGATAGTGCCGGCCGCCGCTGTGTCTGCGCGAAGAGCTCCGGCTCCGGCGGCGGCGATGCGTCCGGATTTGGGCTACGGCGCCATGCAGCGAGAGTTGCGGGATCTGCGCCAGCTGCTGGAAACCGGGCTCGCCGGCATGACGTGGAACGACAAGCGTCTGCGCGAGCCCCTGAAGGCGCGGATTCTCGAAGAGCTTTCGGCGATGGATATAGCGCCGGATGTGGCCATGACGCTGGCATCTCTGGCGCCGCGGCGCACCACCCTGGAGAATCCATCGCACATTCCGCTCGCGCTGCTCGCGAAGCACCTGCCCATCGTCGACGATCTCGCCGGCATGAGCAGCGGAGTCATGGCAGTCGTAGGGCCGACCGGGGCCGGCAAGACCACGACCATCGCCAAGCTTGCGGCACGCTGGTGCATGCAGCACGGCAGCCAGGACTTGGCGCTGGTCAGCACCGATGGCTACCGTATAGGCGCCCGCGATCAGCTCTTGACGTACGCGCGCATTCTCGGCGCGCCGATGCACGCCGCCAATAGCGGCAGGGAATTGGCGCGCGTGCTGGAAAGGCTGAAGTCGAAAAAGCTGGTGCTGATCGATACCGCCGGCATGGGCCCGCGGGATGTCCGCCTGGCCGAGCAGCTCGCGGCATTGCAGTTGGGCGCCGCGCGCGCCCGGGTGCTATTGGCGCTGCCCGCTCAGGGCGAGGGCCATGCCTTGGAAGAAATCGTGCAGGCTTTTGCGCCGCTGACTCCGATGGCCTGCATCCTGACCAAGGTGGATGAAGCGGCAAGCTTGGGTGCGGTGATTTCAACGACCCTGCGTCATCGGCTGAAGATAGCCTATGTGTGCGACGGGCAGCGGGTGCCGGAGGACTTGCATGCGGCACATCGGAGACGAGTGTGGCTGCTGCGGGCCGCCCTCAAGCTGAAGGAACAGGGGGTCCCGATGCGCGACGAGTCCTACTATGCCCGCCACTTCGGCCGAGCGCCCGCCCATGCGTGATACTCGACTGTCGCGGGAGCACGCCGAGGCGCTGGCCGAACTCAACGCGTCGCGTCCGGTGAAGGTGATCGCCGTTACCGGCGGGAAAGGCGGTGTCGGCAAGACCACGGTGTCGGCCAACTTGGCGGTCTCGATCGCGGCGCAGGGCCGCGATGTGATGCTGGTCGACGCCGATCTCGGGCTGGCCAACGTCGATGTCATACTGGGGCTGCATACGCGGTTCCACCTGGGACACGTGGTCAAGGGTGAATGTGCGCTCGAGGACGCGATCGTGACCGGGCCGCATGGGCTGCAAATCGTCCCCGCATCGTCCGGCATGAAGCACATGGCGAACCTGTCGGAGGCCGAGCAGGCCGGGATCATTCGGGCATTCAGCGATTTGTATCACCGGGTCGAGGTTCTGGTGGTGGATACCGCGGCCGGATTGCACGACAGCGTCACCACCTTCACTCAGGCTGCCCATCACGTGGTCGTGGTGGTTTGCGACGAACCCGCGTCCATCACCGATGCCTACGCGCTGATCAAGGTGCTGAGCCGCGAACATGGTGTGCAGCGCTTTCAGATTCTGGCGAATCAGACGCGCCGATCCGGCGAGGGCCCCGGCCTTTATCAAAAGATTGCGCGAGTCTGTGACCGATTTCTCAATGTGTCGCTGGAGTTTGCGGGTTCCGTACCGTTTGACGACTACCTGAGGCGTGCGGTGCAGCGGCAGACCGCCGTCGTGGACGCGTACCCGGCGTCTATTTCATCGGTTGCCCTCAAGAATCTGGCGGTGAAGGCCGATAAGTGGTCTGCGCCTCAAGGGGCGCGAGGTCACCTTGAGTTCTTTGTCGAACGCATGGTAGGGGCTCGGATAGGTCCCTCGACGGTATTGCAATGAGAGCAAGCACACAGTACTCGAACACACAGAAGCGCGGCCCCCAGCCGGCCTCGGACGACGACGTCCCGGTCGATCAGGTGCCGCAGCAAGAATTGGTGCTGAGACATGCCGATCTGGTCAAGCGTATCGCCTACCACCTGGTCAGCCGGATGCCGCCGAACGTGGAAGTCGACGATTTGATTCAATCCGGGATGATCGGCCTGCTGGACGCGGCCAAGCACTACTCCGCCACCAAGGGTGCGAACTTCGAGACCTATGCGGGCATTCGCATTCGCGGAGCCATGCTCGACGAAGTGCGCAAATCCGATTGGACCCCGCGCTCGGTGCATCGAAACATGCGCGAGATGGCCGACGTGGTGCGCAAGATCGAAAACGCGAAGGGACAGGACGCGAGTCCCACCGACATCGCCGAAGGTCTCGGCGTCAGCATCGAGGAATACCATAAGCTGGTGCAGGACGCGGCCAGCTGCCGTCTGTTCAGCTTCGATCAAATGGGGTCCAGCGAGGATGAATCGAGTCCCGCGGACCACGCCCGCGACGAGCGGCCGGGCCCCTTCGACCACATCGAGGACGCGGGCTTCCGCGATGCGCTCGCCGCTGCGATCAATGTGCTGCCCGAGCGCGAAAAGCTGGTGCTGTCCCTGTACTACGACGAAGACATGAACTTGCGCGAGATCGGCGAAGTGCTCGAGGTCTCCGAGTCACGCGTTTGCCAGATCCACGGTCAGGCGCTGGTGCGCCTGCGTGCGCGGCTCGCGGAGTGGCTGCAGCCGAACTAGTCCATGGATATCCTCAGCCTCATCGGTATCGTGCTCGCCCTGATTGCCATCATCGGCGGAGCGATCTTGAAGGGCAGCAGCGCCGGCGCGCTGGTGGGCAGCGCGGCGTTCGTCATCGTCGTGGTGGGGACGTTCGCCGCCAGCCTGGTGCAGACCCCCTTGGCGACGTTTCTGCGCGCCTGGAAGATCATCTCCTGGGTATTCAAGCCGCCGGTGAACAATCCCGGGGCGATGATCGAGAAAATCGTGGAGTGGAGCAATATCGCGCGCAAGCAGGGGCTGCTCGGCCTCGAGTCCGCGGTCGAAGCGGAGAAGGACGAATTCCTGAAGAAAGGACTGCAGTCCCTGGTCGACGGCGGTGAGCCGGACGCCATCCGTTCGAGCATGGAAATCGAATTGGACACCATGGAACATTTCGACACCCAGGCCGCCAAGGTGTTCGAGGCCATGGGCGTCTACTCGCCGACGCTCGGCATCATCGGCGCGGTCATGGGATTGATGGCGGTCATGCAGAACCTCAATGACCCATCGAAACTCGGTCACGGCATCGCCGCCGCCTTCGTCGCGACCATTTACGGCATCGCCTTCGCCAATCTGGTCTTCCTGCCCATGGGCAACAAGCTGAAGTCGGTGATTCACGGCCAATCGCAGGTGCGTACCATGGTGATCGAAGGCATCATCGCCATCGCTCAGGGCGAGAATCCGCGCAACATCGAGTCGAAGCTGCAAGGGTACTTCCACCACTGATAGGACGTCATGGCCCGCAAGAAGAAGCACGAAGAGCATGTGAATGCGGAAGCCTGGGCGATTCCGTACGGCGACCTCGTGACCTTGTTGTTCGCGCTGTTCACCGTCATGTACGCCATGTCGTCGGTCAACGAGGGAAAATTTCGCGTCCTGTCCGATTCCATGATCGCGGCGTTCAACGGCGCGCCGAAGAGCATGCGGCCGGTGAACATCGGCCAAAAGGAGCCCGGCAAGGGCGGCGACACGGAGCTGTCCGGCATCACGCCCACGGTGTTCATCCAGGTGAAGGACGATAAATCCACCGCGGACGGCAAGCTGGCGCCGCGCGATCCGACCAAGACCGAGGCGATGCGGTCCGCGGATCTGCCCGGCGCGTTGATTCGCATGCAGCGCCAAGTCCAGGATGCGATGCAGTCTCTGATCGACGCCAAGCTGGTCACGGTGCGCCGTGAGAACATGTGGCTGGAAATCGAGATCAACGCCGACATTCTATTTGCGAGCGGCGCCGGAGAATTCACGCCGTCCGCCGAACCCGTGCTCGACAAGCTCGCGGAGGTTCTCAAGCCCTTCCCCAATCCGATCCGGGTCGAGGGACATACCGACGACAGACCGATCCGCACCGCCGAGTTTCCGTCGAACTGGGAGCTGTCGGCGGCGCGCGCCGCCAGCGTGGTGCATCAGTTCACGAGGCAGGGGATCGACCCGCTGCGGCTGGAGATCGTCGGCTTCGGAGAATTTCATCCGCGCCAGCCGAATGATACGATCGAAGGACGCAACGCCAATCGCCGCGTGGTGGTTTTGGTGCTGGAGGAGGTGTTGCCCGGAGCGCCCGCCACCGTCAGAGCCACCGATCAGACGCCGGCGACCGCAGCGCCGGGAGTGGAGGTCGCCGATTCGAGCACTGCCGAGAACCGGCTGATGTACCGAATGGCGCCCGAGACCCTCGAGAAAACCGTGTTAGTCAAAGAGCAAGTGAAGCCGCAATCGAACGAGAAACCCACGACGCAATAGCGAGGTCACGCAATGAGTGAAGTTGACCGCTTAAGCAATTCAGGCCTTTATCCGGCGCTCCCCATCGCGGACAGGCGACCCTCCAGAGACGGCTCGGGCGGCCCGCACCGCGAGGACAAGCAACCGCCCGACAAGCCCGCGCAGGCAGAGAACAGTCCGGAATCCGCAACGCCACGCCCTCCCAAATCTCTCATCGACGAGTACGCCTGACATGATCATGAATATCGATACGGTTATCAGCCTGGCGGGTGCGGGGCTCGGATTGCTGGGGTTGATCGCGGCATCGGTCGCCGTGCACGCGGTCCGGGGCTGGAAGGCCCGGTGCCTCGTTCTCGAAACGAGCATGGCGGCGCTGCGCCGCGAGCTGGAACTCGCAGCGTCGATCAGTGTAAAGACCGGGCGGCAGGTCAAGCGCATCGAACAGGAATATTCGAGCGTGGCGGACCGCGTTGACCAAGTCGAGCTTCGTGGCAGCGCACAGTCGTATGAGGAGGCCATCGATTCGGCCCGCCGCGGTGCCGATCCCGGCAAGCTCACTCAGCGGTTCGGATTGAGCCGCAGCGAAGCGGATTTGGTGGCGAGGTTGCACGGCCGCAAGAAGAGCGCTTAAATCAGCGGCGGTCCCATCGCAACGGAGGGTAGGCTATGAAACGTCTGTCGCTGGCGCTTCTCGCCGTTGTCGCGCTTGGCTGCGGCTCCGCCGCATGGGCAGGGCCGGCCTACACCCAGGGTTTCGTGCACCTGCGTGCGGGTCCGAGCGCCGACTATCCGCTGGTTTTCTCCATACCGCCCAACAGTCTGGTGAACGTCAACGGCTGCCTGGACGATTGGACGTGGTGCGACGTCGACTGGGAGGGCAACCGCGGCTGGGTGTACGCCAATTATCTGTACTACGACTACCAAAGCCGCCGCGTGCCCATCCTGGGGTTCGGCGCGCAATTGGGACTCGGCATCGTAACCTTCAGCATCGGCGATTATTGGGGCCGCTATTACAGAGGGCGGCCCTGGTACGGTAGAGAAAACTACTGGATGCACCGGCCGCCGCCGCCGCGCCGTCCCAGGCCCCCGGTGCGGCCGAATCCGCCTCCGCGGCCCAACCCACCGCCGAGACCCAATCCGCCGCCCCGGCCGATTGGACCGCCGCCCCGGCCCACGCCTCCGCCCCGGCCGAGGCCGCCGGTGGATAGACCGTCGCCGGGCAGGCCCTCGCTTCCGGGCAACGGTCGTCCGTCGCGGCCGGAAACCAAACCCGCGCCGCGCCCCGATGTGAAGCCGGCTCCGCGCCCGGATTCGCAGCCCTCGCCGCGGCCGGGCGGCCCGCCGCAGACTTGAAGATAGGGGAGCCGGCTGCGCGCGCGGTGTACGATTCGGTGCCTTCCAACGAACTCTTCAGCTTCCAGGACCTGGCGCGGCGCTACGTCGAAGGGCTTGACTACGCCGTGCACTCAAAGGCTCGCGAGCGGTCCGAAGTGGCGGTTCTCGCGCCCCACGGCGGCCGGATCGAAGGCCGCACGTCCGAGATAGCGCGCCTGATCGCCGGCGAAGATCATCGGCTGTATCTTTTCGAGGGACTGCGAACCACGGGCGATAATTTCGACTGTCTGCACATCGCCAGCCATCGATTCGACGAGCCGCGGGCTCTGGATCTCATATCGGATTGCGATACGGTTCTCACGGTGCACGGATACGCCGCACCCGGACCCGATGTGCTGCTGGGTGGCTTGAACGAGTCGCTGAAGGGGGATCTGGCGCGGGCGATGGCCACGATGGGGTTCTCATGCCTGACCGACGGGCATCGTTTTCCCGGCAAGGATCCTCGCAATATTTGCAACCGCGGTCGATCGGGCGAGGGAGTGCAACTCGAGCTGAGCGAGACACTGCGCAAGTCAGGCAACTGGTCCGGGCTTGCCGCGACGGTACGCGGCGTTCTGGAAAAGGTGCCGTCGAGGTCGGCGTGATGCGCTGCTTCCGCGCACACGCGGGCGGCTTCTACTCGATGGGCCGCAGGCGCTACACTGGCGGCGGGATGACAAAGGTTCCGCCCATCATCAGGAGATCCATCGAGATGAACGACAGAGCGTTTGACCGTGCGCGGGGCGCGCTGCTTGCAGGCGTCATGCTGGCGGGGGGCGTAGCGGGCGCCGCGTACGCGCAAGCCGGCCACACGGCGGTCAAGGAGCCGTTTGCGCTCAGCAGCCCTGATATTTCCAACGGCAAGCAAATTTCCGAGGCGCAGGTTTTCAACTCCTTCGGCTGCAGCGGCCGCAACGTCTCCCCCGCGCTTTCCTGGAAGCACGTTCCCGACGGCGCCAAGAGCTTTGCGCTGCTCGTGCACGATCCCGATGCACCCACCGGCAGCGGATGGTGGCACTGGGTGGTCTACGATATCCCGGCGGACGCGAGATCTCTTCCTTCGGGTGCGGGCGATCCAAAGAAGAACTTGATGCCCGGCGGGGCCGTACAGGGCCGCACAGACTTCGGCACGCCCGGCTACGGCGGACCGTGCCCACCCCCCGGCAAGCCGCATCACTACTACTTTCGATTGTTCGCGCTGAAAGTGGCCAAGCTCGACGTGCCCGCCGATGCCACGGCGGCGCTCATCGGCTACAACGTGCACGCGAATTCGCTGGGCGAGGCGCAGCTCATGGGTTTATACGGGCGGTAGCAGTAGGGGGTAGTGCGTAGGCGCCGTGATGTTGACCGGGTGGCTCGGCATTCGTCCGGGGGGCTAAGCCGCTGCCCGGCAACGATGAGCAGTTGCCGGGCAGCGGCTTAGCCCCCCAGACCCTGTGTACTGGGTCAATATCTCCACTGGGCCGAGGTACCGGAGCTATCGGGGCATGAGGGGCACCCCCCCCAAATTCACTCCGCTCACTTCGGGCAAAGTCATCAGAGCGTCGGAAATGATCCGTGCGGCGTAGCGCAGATCGGTGATCCAGAGCTCGCTGACGAGGGCGCCATCGCGGGCCGCCAACGCATCGACGATCTGTGAATGCACCGACTGGAACCATTCGGATACGTTGAGACTGCGGATGCCGACGTAAAGGACGCGAAGCGTCAGATCCTGCAGGCCGCTGATGGCTGCAACGAGGCGTGAGTTGCCTGCCGCCGAGGCGATCGTCAGATTGAAGTCGCGGTTAGCGGACAGGAATTCCACGAGTTGGGCGTGGCTCGTGAGATCGTAACTGCTTTGGGAAATGCGCCGCAGCCGCTCCAAATCCGCCGCAGGCAAACCGACGGCGGCCGCAAGCTCCGCCGCGCGGGGTTCCAAGATCATGCGCAGCCCGTAGATGTCCTGCACGTCTTTCAGGGTGAGGGGTGCAACGCGCAGGCTGCGCTCGTCCGCCTTGTCGACCAAACCTTCCTGCATGAGGCGCAGCAGAGCTGAACGAACGGCGGCTTGGCGAAGATTGAATCGCTTGGTCAGCGCAGCCTCGGACACCTTGATGCCCGGCGGAAGCTGGTAGAAGAGAATCTCCGTGCGGATTCGCTGGTATGCCTGCTCGCCCAGACTGCCGCTGCGCTCGGTACTCGGTCCGCGGTCCAATCGATCCCGTTCGGCCAAGGCTCTGCGCACCATTGATGATTGAATTGCCGGACTCCAAACCAAAGTCTATCCCACCCAGACATTGCGTACCAGAGGCATTATCATGTTTTGTTATGAGATAAGACATTTTTATTATATCTATACAACATGTTGTCGAGGTGTTAGCTTAATGTTCACAACAATGATCACCGTCGGATGGCGGATTAGTTGCCGTGCCGCGCGCAGTTCGCGGGCCGCGGCCCAATAGGCCGATTTCCCGCATGAGGGCAATGCAATGAATGTTCCTGACTTAAAGCGCGTCGAGCATCATCGCTGGGACCAAATTCCCGCGGAGCCGCTCAAGGGCACGATCACCCGGCGCCTGATCACCGGCGAACGAATGATGATTGCGCACGTGTACTTAAAGAAGGGCGATGACGTCCCTCGGCACTCGCACGACAACGAGCAGATCACCTACATACTCGAAGGGGCACTGCATCTTTGGTTCGGCGACAACGATGAACGGGAGCAAACCGCGCGGGCGGGCGAGGTCGTCGTCATCCCGGCAAACGTGCCGCACCGCGCGCTGGCGCTCGAGGACACGCTCGACGTGGACATCTTCAGCCCGCCGCGCCGCGACTGGTTGAGCGGCACCGACACCTATCTGAGGCGCTGAACTGTGAGCGTCGCGGAATTGCCAGGGGACGCGGGTCGGCGCGTTGGCTGCTGCGGCCGGCCGGAGGACTGAGCGCCGATGCCTAATTACACTGTGCACGGCGATGTCTGGAAAAGCGTCGCGGACTTCCGGCTGCCGGAGTCTCTTGGGTTCGGCCTGGTGCCTGCGCCGGTGATGTTCAGCGCGACCTTCAACCACGGGCAGTGGAGCCGGGGAGAGCTGCTGCCCTATGGGCCGATCGAGATGCTGCCCGGCGCGCGCGCACTGCATTTCGCCGAACAGGCATTTGAAGGCATGAAGGCGTACCGGGTCGGGCGCGCCGCGGCGAATCTGTTCCGGGCAGGCGACAACTATGCGCGATTCCGGCGCTCGGCCGAACGAATCGCGATGACCGCAGTGCCGGAGGAATTATTCCTCGAAGGGATCCAAGCGGTGGTCGGCGCCTGCACCCCCTTCGTACCCGGCAAGACGGGCCAGTCACTCTATATTCGGCCCTTCCTCTTCGGTACCGAACCGGGATATGCCGTACGCGCTTCCAATACCGCCCGGTTCATGGTCATCGCCAATCCGTCCGAAGCCTATTCCGCGGGCGCCATGAAGGTCCTGATCGAACGGGAGCAGGTCCGAGCGGCTGCCGGAGGACTTGGCACGGTGAAGGCCGGCGCGAATTACGCGGCCTCGCTGCTGGCCTCGACGCGGGCGGTGAAGCAGGGATACCAAGTGGCACTGTGGCTCGATCCGGTAGCCCGGCGCAACATCGAAGAGCTGTCCGGCATGAATCTGTTCGCCGTGATCGGCGACGAATTGCACACGCCGGTTCTCAACGATTCGATCTTGCCGGGAGTTACCCGCGACTCCGTGATCGTGCTCGCGCGCGCGTCGGGCTGGCGGGTGCTCGAAAGAGCGATGCCGATCGCCGAGTTGCTGCGGCAGCTGTCGAGCGGCGAGTGCAGCGAGGTATTTGCCTGCGGGACGGCGGCCATCGTTTGTCCGATCAGCGTCATCGGTGATGCGGACGGCCGCGAATATAAGCCTGCGGTGGTCAATGAACGCGCGGGCATCTTACGGGAGAGATTGCTTGCCATTCAGGAGAGGCGGGCGCCGGACCCCTATGGCTGGACTCGCGAAGTGACTCCGCTCTCCGGGGCTGATTCGGGCTGACGCGCAAGACTGCATCGAGCACGCATACCGTTGGTCCCCGCTTTGATCATGTTTGGCAGTAATAAGAAATATCAATTTCAGCAGAGGGATTATGAGCACATTCAACCGGCCGAAATCGCCAAGCAGAACTAGGCTTGTCTTGACTGCAGTCTTACCCGTTTGTATGGCGACCATCCTCCCGCATGCGGCCGGTGCCCAGGAAGCTGCGGGACAGCCGGGGTCGGCCGGCGGCATCGAGGAAATCGTGGTCACCGCGCAGAAGTACAAGTCGACCATTCTGGACACGCCGATCAGTATCTCTGCGCTGAGCGGCGACCAATTGGTGGCCGCGGGCATTACGAGCATTAGCGATGTTGCGCACGACGTCCCGGGCTTATCCATGCGTTCGGCGGGACCCGGCCTCACCGAGTTCGAGGCGCGCGGCCTTGCCTCCACCGGCGGCGCCTCGCCCACGGTCGGCTTCTATCTCGACGAAGTGCCGCTCTCGCCGCCCGCGCTGTCGCAATCCGGCAAGGTCGTGATCGATCCAAACCTGTACGACATCGATCGCGTCGAGGTGCTGCGCGGGCCGCAGGGGACGCTGTATGGCTCGGGATCGATGGGCGGCACGATCAAGATCGTCAGCAACCAGCCGAAGCTCGGCGTGTTCGAGGGCAGCGCGCAGGCAACCGGCTCCTACACCGACGGCGGCGGCGCCAACGGCGGCGGCAACCTGATGCTCAATCTGCCGCTCGGCGACGTGCTCGCCGTGCGCATCGTCGGCACCGATCTCTACCGCAGCGGCTGGATCGATCGCGTCGTGGTGAATCCCTTCCCGGCCGACGGGGCAACACGCGGCGATGTGGCGACGGCGCCGGTGCAAAGTGTCGCGAGCGACGTCAACACGGAACGGCTCACCAGCGGACGCATCAGCGTGCTCTACAAGCCGAACGAGGATTTCTCGATCGTCGCGATGGCCATGGAACAGAACCTGGAGATGGGTGGGTACGACTTGATCGACAGCCCTCCGGGTCTGCCGTACATGGCGCACTACGAGGCGTTCAATACGCCCGAACCGATCAACGACAGGGTGCACATCTACAGCCTTACCTTTACCGGCAACTTCGGCTTTGCGGAACTGACCAGTGCAACTTCGTACTGGGACCGCCTGGCGGTGCAGACGCAGGATGCGGCCGAGTCCATCTACACGACGCTCGCCGGCGCGGTGCCGCTCGTGCCGGTGCCGTACTCCGAGACCGACCCGTCGCACCAGTTCAGCCAGGAGATCCGGCTTAGTTCGGGCGGCAACGGATCGCTGCACTGGACGGTCGGCGCGTTCTACAGCGACTTGACGTCGGACTGGAACGAATACGGCGCCAACCCCGCCAACACAGGAGCTCCGGGCGGAATCTATTTCCAGTCGTACAATCCCTACAACATCAAGCAGACGGCACTGTTCGCCGACGGATCCTACAAATTCACCGACACGCTGACGCTATCGGCCGGAGTGCGCTGGTATCACTACGACAGCACGATCGATGTCTCGGAGTGGGGCCTCGTGACCCCGAACCCAACGCAACCCGCCTCGCCTTCCGTGACCGAGGCCTCGGACAAGGGCTTCGATCCGCGCATCAACCTGTCCTACCAGCCGAACGCGAACCTCAACACGTACATCACCGCGGCGAAAGGGTTTCGTCCGGGCGGCGCCAACATCCTGATCCCGCCGCCGAACCAGGCGCCCTACTGTGTCGCCGGTTCACCCGAGTCCTTCGGACCCGACTCGGTCTGGAACTATGAGATCGGGGAGAAAGCGAAGCTGTCGGACAGCCGGGTGTCGATCAACAGCGACTTCTACTACATCAAGTGGAGCGGCATTCAGCAGAGCGTGCCGCTCGCGTGCGGCTACGTGTACAACACGAACGCCGGCGATGGCCGCTCGTATGGCCCCGAAATCGAAGTGACGGCCAAGCTCTCGGAGGCGTGGACCGTGGCGGCGAACGGCGCGATTACGAATGCCGAAATCACCAGTCCCACTGCGGCCTATGCGACTTCGCTCTACGGTACCAATGGCCAGCCCTACTGTCCGGCGAACGGCAAGTGCACGATCCCGATCCTCAACGTGCCGCACCAGACGGCCGGCCTGTCGCTCGTGTACTCGGCCGACGTGGGCGACGGTTATCGCCTCACGGCACGCGCGAGCGACACGTACACGGGTTATGCGACGGACGAGGCCTACTACTTCGGCGTGCACCTGCCGCCCTACGCCATCGCCGATGCGCGCGTCACGCTCGCGCACGGGTCATGGTCCGCGCATCTCTTCGTCGACAACCTGACCAACAAGGTGGCGCTGATGACCGCGAACAACACGCAGTTTCAGTTCAACATCCCGCAGCTGATTCGCTACACGGTCAACCAGCCGCGGACCATCGGCACCCAGATCAACTACAATTTTTAGGCGCGACGCGAAACGAAGCTGAGGAGAAGGAAGTGAAGAGAATACCAGCCGCGACGATGGGCGTTCTGTGCACGCTCTTCTGTGCAACGACGGCCATGGCCGACCCGGCTTCGGCACCCAGCCTGGATGAAATCTACGCGACGCTGGCTTCGAAGCGCTTCGTCGACCTTACGCACGCGTTTGGTCCGACGACTCCGCACTGGAAGGGATTCGGCGAGGAGACGGTGAAGCCTCTGTACACCATCAAGAAAGACGGCTTCCTCGTCCAGCAGTTCACCCACGTCGGCCAATGGGGGACGCATATCGATGCGCCCGCGCACTTCCATGAGGGGCTGCGCACCGTCGATCAGATTCCTCCCAAGGAAATGCTGCTTCCGCTCGTCGTCATCGACGTGCATGAGAAGGTGGCCAAGAACCCCGATTACACCCTGACGCTCGACGACGTGCACGCTTGGGAGGCCAAGCACGGCCGCATTCCGCAGCATGCATTCGTCGCGATGCGAACGGATTGGTCGAAGCGCTGGCCCGACCAGGCCGCCATGCAGAATGTCGATTCGGCCGGAGTCGCCCACTACCCGGGCTGGAGCATGGCAGTCCTCAAGTTCCTCTATGAGGATCGCCGGATCACGGCCTCGGGACATGAGACCACCGATACGGATCCCGGGTCTGCGACCACCAAGGACGACTATTCGCTCGAGAGCTACTTGCTCGGTCTCAATCATTATCAGATCGAGATGCTGGCGAATTTGGATCAGGTTCCGGAAGCGGGCGCGCTCATCATCGTCACTTGGCCAAAGCAGGAGGGCGGCACCGGGTTCCCCGCTCGCGTATTTGCGATCGCCCCGTGAATAACCCGCGGCGGCCGATGTGACCGGCCAGCGCTGGTCGTCGGACCTCGCATTCTCTCTCAGCGCCGTCGGCGCTGCCGTGGGTCTCGGCAGCATCTGGCGCTTCCCCTATATGGCCGGCGCCGGCGGGGGATTCGCATTCATTGCGGTATTCGTGCTCGCCTGCCTCGTATTCGGCGCCCCCGTGCTCGTCGGGGAGATCGTGATCGGCCGGTGGTCTCGGCGCAGCCCGCCGCGCGCGGCGGGGGAAATCGCAGCCCAATTCGGCTTCTCCCGGCTTTGGAATGTCGTAGGCTGGACAGGCTCCATCGCCGGGTTCCTGGTGGTCTCTTACTACACGATGATCGCCGGATGGGTTCTCGCCTACACCTGGTTCTTTCTGACCGGGAACTACACCCGCGCCGGGGCTCCGGCGGCAGTGGCCAGATTCCATGCGTTCATCGCCGACTCGTCCGCGGTGTCGCTGTGGCAGCTCGGATTCTTCGCGCTCGTGGCTCTCATCTCGGCGCGAGGATTGATTAGGGGCGTCGAATGGGCGAATCGATGGCGTGCACCGGCGCTGCTCGCGATTCTCTTGGTGCTCGTCGCCTATTCGCTCGCAACCGGAGATGTGGCGCAGGGTCTCAGGTTTGCATTCGCGCCGGATTTTAGCCGGCTATCGCCGGCGGTCGTGCTCGGCGCGGTCGGCCAGGCGCTGTTCGCGCTCGGCGTCAGTGCCGGCATCATGATCGCCTATGGCGCCTACATGCCGGCCGGCGAGTCTTTGAGGCGCGCCGTGCTAGCCGTGATCGGTTCGATATTCGCGGTGTCGCTGTTGGCGACCTTGGCCATTTTCCCGCTCGTATTTCACTACGGCCTCAATCCGGCCGGGGGACCGCAGCTCGTTTTTGAAGTGTTGCCGGTGGCATTCGCCGAAATGCCGGGAGGACGGGTGATCGGCACGTTGTTCTTCTCGCTTCTCGTGCTCGCCGCCTTCACGCCCTCGGTCGGCCTGCTCGAACCCTGGGTTGCGTGGCTCGTGGAGCGCTGCGGCCTGCGGCGCGGCGCCGCCGTATGCGTTTGCATGGGCAGCTGCTGGCTGATCGGGCAGGGTTCGGTAGCCTCATTCGGCCGCTGGGCCGATTGGCACCCCTTGGCTTTCATACCTCGGCTTGCGGGATTGAATGTGTTCGGTCTATTCGATTTTTTAACCGCGAACCTGCTCATGCCCATGTCTGCGCTGCTGGTCAGCGTGTTTGTCGGCTGGCGGCTGAATCGCCTGATTCCGGAGGCCGAGTTGAGCGGCCTGTCCGCTGCCTCACGAGGAATCCTGATCTTCGCCTTGCGCTATCTGTGTCCGGTGGGGATCGTCCTCGTCGTCATCGTGGGGTTCGCGGAGTAGGGCACTCGCAGCGTAGGGGATTTGCTGAGCACGGCTGCGTCGACGCGGCCGGCATTCCTCCGGTAAGCTATCGTCCGGACGCACGGCGCGTAACCGGCGGATGCTGAATCAAGGATAACCGGGATAACTGGAATATCAGGGATAAATGGTCCGTTGTCATTTCCGCGCGTCGAACCAAATACTTCGCAGCCGAGCAAGACGAACCCCAACATCGAACCGATGGCAGGAGCGTGCTGTATGGAATCGAGCCTGAGAAACACAGAGTTCGCGGTGCCTCGTCCATGAAGCACGTTTCGTCGTGGATCCTCTGTACTTTGTCCCTGGCCGCCGCGATTTCCGCCGCCGCGCCCTCGAGCCCCGAAGCCACCGCCCGGCAAGGCATCACTCTCGAACAAATCATGGCGGACCCCGATTGGATCGGCGCGGCCGTGAAAAACGCCTACTGGTCGGCCGATGGGCGCGCAGTCTATTACTCGGCGAAACGCACCGGCTCGCCCATCGTGGACCTCCATCGCATCGAGGCGCAGGGCGGCAAGGATCAGGTGGTCGATGCTGCTGCCATGGCGGAGGCCGACGGCCCCGCGGTCTACGATGGCACGGGCAAGCGCGCGGCCTTCGTCCGCAACGGCGACATCTTCGTCCGCGACGTGCCGAGCGGTCGTCTGCGGCAAATCACTCGCACGCCGCAAGATGAAACGGCGCCGCAGTTCTCGGCGGATGGCAGGCTGTTGAGTTTCCGGGTGGACAATGCCTGGTTTGTGCATGATTTTTCCAGCGGCGTCACTGCCGCGGCCGCCATCGTGAAGGTGGAGAAGGATCCGGACGCACCCCCCAAGCCCGATGATCTGCGCGACATGCAGCTGCGCACGTTTTCGACGCTGAAGAGGCTGCACGATCAATCCGAACTGAGCAAAAAGCACGCCGAGGACATGCGCAAGGGCGATGCGACGCGCGCGGCGGCTCCCTTCTATCTGGGCGAGGACGTCAGCATTCGCGATACCGAATTGTCGCCCGATGCGCGCTGGCTGGTGGTCGTGACCGTACCGAAGTCCGCGGCCAAGGGCTTCGAGGGCAAGCTCACGCGCTATGTCACCGAGTCAGGTTACGAGGAGTTCGAAACGGAGCGGCTTCGCGTCGGGCGCAATCCGCCGCCCCCACAGTCGGTGCTCCTTTTGAATCTGGCCGATCACACCGTACACGCGCTCGCCGTCGACGATCTTCCGGGTATCGACGACGACCCGCTCAAGGCTATTCGCGAAGAAAACGGCATCCACGCGGCGACCGGCGCGTCCGGCGGTGCGGGCACGAAGCCGAAGCGGCGCGATGTGCTGGTCGTGTCGGATGATCCGGACGGCGGTGCCGGAGGAATTGTCTGGAGCCGCGACGGCAAGTCGCTCGCCATCCAATTCCTCGCCGCCGATAACAAGGATCGATGGATCGCCAGCGTGGATTTTGCCAAGTACGTTCTCGTTCCGCAGCATCGATTGAGCGATCCCGCATGGGTGAACTGGACGTTCAATGAAATGGGCTGGCTTCGCGACAACCGCACGCTCTGGTATGAGTCCGAGGAGAGCGGCTACGCGCATTTGTATACGAAGGCGCCGAGCACCGCGGCACAGGCGCTGACGCAGGGAAGATTCGAGGTTTCCGAGCCTGCGCTGTCTGCGGACGGCCGCTGGTTCTACGTGCTGAGCAATGCCGAGGCTCCGTATTCATACGATGTCTATCGGGTGCCGAGCGGCGGCGGTAATCTTCAGCGGCTCACGCGGCTGCAAGGGCTCGAAAGCTTCGCACTGGATGAGTCGGGAAGGCGTCTTCTCATCACTCATTCCTCGCCGTACGTTCCCGCCCGCATTGCAGTGCTCAACGCCGACGGATCGGGCGCTGTCCGCGATCTCACTGATGCGCGTTCCGCCCTGTATCGATCCTTTTCGTGGATCGAGCCGGAAATAATCAAGGTTCCATCCACGCACTTCAACGGCGCGATCTACGCGAAGGTGTATCGCGGCGCGGCGGCGGCGGCGGCGAAACACCCCGGCGTCATATTCATTCACGGCGCCGGGTATCTGCAAAATGTGCATTTGCGATATCCCTATTATTTCCGCGAGCAGATGTTCAATAGCTGGCTGGCCCGGCAGGGCTATGTCGTGCTTGATATGGACTATCGCGCCTCCGCGGGCTATGGGCGGGATTGGCGCACGGCCATCTATCGGCAGATGGGCCATCCCGAACTGGACGACTTGCTTGACGGCAAGAAGTGGCTGGCCGACAGTGCCGCCGTCGATCCGAAGCGAGTCGGGGTTTACGGCGGCTCGTACGGCGGCTTCATGACATTGATGGCTCTGTTCAGGGCGCCCGGGGAATTCGCCGCGGGCGCGGCGTTGCGCCCGGTCACGGACTGGATGCAGTACGAAAACAACTACACCTCAGCCATCCTGAACGAACCGCAAGTCGACCCCCTCGCCTATGCGCGCTCATCGCCCATCGAGTTTGCCGACGGGTTGCGTGATCCGCTGCTCATCTGCCACGGCGTCATCGACGACAATGTGCTTTTCGAGGACTCGATGCGCTTGTATGAACGCTTGATCGAATTGCACAAGGATGACTTTACTATTTCGCCGTATCCGCTGGATCGCCACGGATTTTCGAACGCCGATTCGTGGCTGGATGAATACAAGAGAATCTATCGGCTCTTCGAGCTGCACCTCAAAGGGGCCTAGGCGCCGACCGGGGAGGGCGCCACGGGGTGCTTCTCGTGCTATGGGGTGCCCCTGGTCACTGACCCAGAATTTCGGCCGTCGCGCGCTTCAAGATGCCGATGACCCGTTGCTCCTCTTCGCTTGAACCGTCCCATTTCTCCGCCAGCGCCCGCTTGAGATCCTTTCGGGCTCGCCTCAGTTCCTTGGAGACGAACTCCGTGAACAGCGTCTCCGCTCTGCCGCGATGAGCCTCGAGGTGCTCCCGGCCGGGGACGGCGATGTGATAGAGCTTGCGGGAGCCCTCTGTCTCGGCGGTGGCGTGGCCGATTTCCTCGAGGTAGGTGAGCGCGGGGTACACAGTGCCGGGGCTCGGAACATAGAAACCCTTCGAGCGCTCCTCCAGGGCCTTGATGATCTCGTAGCCATGACAGGGCTTTTCGGCCAGCAGCCCGAGTATCAATAGCTGAAGATCGGCGACGGCTCTTCCGCCCCTGTCCGCGCGATCCAGGAACCCGCGGCCGAAGCGTCCGCCTAATCTGCGATGGCCATGGTGCGCTGCAAAGGCGTGATGATGGTGATGCATGTTATCTTATCTCTCGATATGTTATAAAACCTATCATAAGATAGAACTTCCGTAAGAGAGTGTCAAGCGATGGCGCCCAAACCACGATTTGTACGGCCGGGGTCGCTTCGCCTCCGCCGGCGGTTGCATGCTTCTGGAGGAAAGTTGCCCGAAGCACATGGGGCCGCGGCGCCACCCGCATGGAATAAACGCATAGAAATTTGACACCATGAGACTCGCGCCGCAAAATACGCGGCTCATTTTGAGGAGGGGTACCCAAGCGGCCAACGGGGGCAGACTGTAAATCTGCTGGCTTATGCCTTCGTAGGTTCGAATCCTACCCCCTCCACCAGCTGTGAAGAGGGTTCGGTGCCATTGGCTTTGGCTTGTAGCGGAGTGCGGGTGTAGTTCAATGGTAGAACGTCAGCCTTCCAAGCTGATCACGTGGGTTCGATTCCCATCACCCGCTCCAAATGGATGCGGCCCACGTAGCTCAGTTGGTAGAGCACGTCCTTGGTAAGGACGAGGTCAGCGGTTCGATCCCGCTCGTGGGCTCCAGTTTTTCTAATTTAAGAGGTGCTTGCCGTGTCGAAGGGGAAGTTTGAGCGAACGAAACCGCACGTGAACGTGGGGACGATTGGGCATGTGGACCACGGCAAGACGACCTTGACGGCGGCGTTGACGAAGGTGATGGCGGAGAAATTTGGCGGGGAATTCAAAGCCTACGACCAGATTGACAAGGCGCCGGAGGAGCGGGCGCGGGGGATCACGATAGCGACGGCGCACGTGGAGTATCAGAGCGATGCGCGCCACTACGCGCACGTGGATTGTCCTGGGCACGCGGACTACGTGAAGAACATGATCACCGGAGCGGCGCAGATGGACGGGGCGATATTGGTGGTGTCGGCGGCGGATGGTCCGATGCCCCAGACGCGGGAGCACATTTTGCTGGCGCGCCAGGTGGGGGTGCCCTACATCGTGGTGTTTTTGAACAAAGCGGACATGGTGGACGATGCGGAGCTTCTGGAGCTGGTGGAGCTTGAGGTGCGGGATTTGCTGACGCTGTACAAGTTTCCCGGGGACAAGACTCCGATCATCACGGGCTCTGCGCTGAAGGCGCTGGAGGGGGATGGGAGCGAGATTGGGGTGCCCTCGGTGATCAAGCTGGTGAAGGCGCTGGATGAGTACATACCGGTGCCGAAGCGGGCGGTGGAGGGGGCATTTTTGATGCCGGTGGAGGATGTATTTTCGATTGCGGGCCGCGGCACGGTGGTGACGGGTCGGATCGAGCGGGGGATTGTGAAGGTGAACGATGAGGTGGAGATTGTGGGGATACGCCCGACCACCAAGACGACGTGCACCGGGGTGGAGATGTTCAGGAAGCTCTTGGATGAGGGGCAGGCGGGGGACAACGTGGGGGTGCTGCTGCGCGGCACGAAGCGGGAGGAAGTGGAGCGCGGGCAGGTGTTGTGCAAGCCGGGATCGATCAATCCGCACACGAAGTTTGAGGCGGAGGTGTACGTGCTGACGAAGGAAGAGGGGGGCCGGCACACGCCGTTTTTCAAGGGGTACCGGCCGCAGTTCTACTTTCGCACGACCGATGTGACGGGGGCGGTGGAGCTGCCGGAGGGGACGGAGATGGTGATGCCCGGGGACAACATCAAGATTGTGGTGGAGCTGATCGCGCCGATCGCGATGGAGCAGGGTTTGCGCTTTGCCATCCGCGAGGGCGGCAAAACCGTCGGTGCAGGCGTCGTTGCTAAGGTGATTGCGTAACATTTACAGGGCAGTAGCTCAATTGGCAGAGCGGCGGTCTCCAAAACCGCAGGTTGGGGGTTCGATTCCCTCCTGCCCTGCCAGGCATAGCTAGGTCTGTAAGTAACGGCAAGTAAACATGGCAGAAGTGCAAACTCCCGCGGGCGCGTCGGCGAAAGACACCGCGTTGATGATGTTGTCCGTCGTCGCGCTTCTGGCGGGGCTGGTCGCGTTCTACTGGTACGACGAACTGGCGCTTCCGTTCCGCATTGCGATGGTCATTGCGGGCGTCGCGGCGGCCGCGGGCCTGATGTGGTTTACCTGGTACGGCCGTGAATTTTGGCAGTTCGCGCAGGCGGCGCGCGTCGAGTTGCGCAAAGTGGTGTGGCCCGACCGCGAAGAGACGATCAAAACCACTTATGTGGTGTTTATTTTCGCCATTGCGATGGGCGTGTTTTTTTGGCTGCTCGACATCGGTCTGACCTATATGACCCGGCTGTTGGGCGGTCAAACCGGCTGAAGGAATCGGAGATTCTATGTCCTTGCGATGGTATGTGGTTCACGCGTATTCGAACTTCGAGCACAAGGTCTCCGAGTCGCTCAAAGAGCGGGTCAAGCGCGCCGGTTTGGACGCCAAGTTCGGCGAGATCCTAGTGCCCACCGAAGAGGTGGTGGAGATGCGCGACGGACAGAAGCGCAAGTCCGACCGCAAGTTCTTCCCCGGCTATGTGCTCGTGCAGATGGAGATGGACGAAGACACCTGGCACTTGGTCAAAGAAGTACCGAAGGTGCTGGGTTTCATCGGCGGCACCAGCGACAAGCCGGCGGCCATCACCGATAAGGAAGCGATGTCGATTCTGCGCCGGGTCGAAGAAGGCGTGGACAAGCCGAAGCCGAAGGTGCTGTTCGAGCCCGGCGAAGTGGTGCGAGTGACCGACGGCCCGTTCAACGACTTCAACGGGGTGGTCGAGTCCGTGAATTACGAAAAGAACCGGCTGCAGGTGGCGGTGCAGATCCTGGGGCGTTCGACGCCCGTGGAATTGGATTTCTCGCAGGTGGAGAAGGGTTGATTTGATTAATTGATTTTAGAGGATGGGGTCGTTTCGGCCCCGTAGATTCTGCGCGTAAGCGCATTGACCAAGTCGCTTTCCGGAGTGGAGAGCGACCCGAACTAAAGGGGAGCTTTCCGTAATAGGAGAGCGCTTGTACCCGCAGGAGCGACGATGGCGAAGAAGGTAACGGGTTACATCAAGTTGCAGATCCCTGCAGGCCAGGCGAACCCCAGCCCGCCGGTGGGCCCGGCGCTGGGTCAGCAGGGCGTGAACATCATGGAGTTCTGCAAGGCATTCAATGCGCAGACTCAGGCCTTGGAAAAAGGCTTACCGACCCCAGTAGTGATTACGGTATACAGCGACCGCAGCTTTACCTTCATCATGAAGACGCCGCCGGCGTCGGTGTTGATCGCCAAGGCTCTCGGCATCCCGAAGGGCAGCGCCACCCCGAACACCTCCAAGGTGGGCAAGGTGTCGCGCAAGCAGCTCGAGGACATCGCCAAGATGAAAATGCCTGATTTGACCGCCGGCGATCTGGACGCGGCCGTACGCACCATCGCGGGAAGCGCCCGCAGCATGGGTGTCGACGTGGAAGGGCTCTAAAATGGCGAAAACAGTGAAGCGAACGAAGACTTGGAAGGAAAAGCTGGCGCCTGGAAAGTCCTATTCCATCGACGATGCACTCAAGCTCGTCAAGGAATTCGCCACCGCGAAGTTCAATGAGTCCGTGGACGTGTCCGTGAATCTGGGCGTCGACGCGACCAAATCGGACCAGCAGGTCCGCGGCTCGACGGTGATGCCGCATGGTACGGGCAAGGTGGTGCGCGTGGCCGTGTTCACGCAGGGCAAGAATGCCGACGCCGCCAAGGCGGCCGGCGCCGACATCGTGGGATTCGAAGATCTGGCCGAGAAAGTGAAGGCCGGCCAGATCGATTTTGACGTGGTCATCGCGAG
The DNA here is from genome assembly GCA_963784105.1 of uncultured Gammaproteobacteria bacterium. GTDB lineage: Bacteria > Pseudomonadota > Gammaproteobacteria > Steroidobacterales > Steroidobacteraceae > Bog-1198. The sequence continues at coordinate 4,757 of CAWAQE010000019.1, read as the reverse complement.
TCCCGACGCCATGCGCGTCGTCGGTCAATTGGGTCAGATTCTTGGCCCCCGCGGCCTGATGCCGAACCCGAAGGTGGGAACGGTGACGCCGAACGTCGCGGAAGCCGTGAAGAACGCGAAGTCCGGCCAGGTGCGGTATCGCACCGACAAGGCGGGCATCATTCACGCGCAAATCGGGCGCGCGAATTTCGAGCCCGCCGCGCTGAAGGAGAACCTACTGGCGCTGGTGGCTGATCTGCAGAAGATCAAGCCTGCGACGTCGAAGGGCATTTATCTGAAGAAGCTGACCGTCTCCTCGACCATGGGTCCCGGCGTTGCGGTCGACCAGACCAGTCTGGGGCTCGGTTAGGTCGATTTACTTGAATTGATGGAGGGCTGCAGTGGGCCGTTGGGTCCAATGCAAACCGTCGAAGACCGCAGGTTGAGGCTGGGTTCATCGGAACCAGAGGGCCTTGTAAAGAAAAGCCTGCGCAGATGGTGGGACCCGAATCAGGAATTTCCTGGTGAAGGTCGCACCAAGGAGCACGAAGGCGTACTCCAAGGGTGGGTACGGGCGGCGGCGCTCGTGCCTGGTGTGTGACGCTTCTTTCCGGGGGACCTCAATGGCACTCAAGTTAGAAGAGAAGAAAGTCGTGGTGGCAGAAGTCAACGCGGTCGCGGCGAAAGCCCTGTCCGTGGTGGGCGCAGAGAACCGTGGCTTGACGGTGACGCAAATGACCGACCTGCGTGCGAAGGCGCGCAAGGAAGGGGTCTATTTGCGGGTCGTCAAGAATACGCTCGCGCGCAAGGCCGTTGCCGGCACCTCTTTCGAGTGCATTTCTCCGGCGCTGAAAGGACCCATTGTCCTCGCATTCTCCAACGATGATCCGGGCGCGGCCGCGCGGATCGTCAAGGCGTTTACGAAAGACAATGAAAAGCTGGTGACGACGCTCGTGTCTTTGGGCGGGCAATTGCTCAAGCCCGATGCACTCGAGCGCGTGGCTTCGTTGCCCACGCGCGCGCAGGCGCTGTCGAAACTGCTGGGTGTGCTGCAGGCGCCTATTTCGAAGTTCGTTGGTACGTTGGCTGCTCCCAACTCGAAGTTGGTACGGACGCTGGCTGCTGTTCTTGAAGCCAAGAAGAGCGGTTCGGCCCAAGCGGCGGCGAATTAATCCTGATTCGGGGCGTTAAAAACCCCACATTTATTTGGAGACGATAATGGCTGTTACTAAAGACGAAATCCTCGACACGATTTCCAAGATGTCCGTCATGGAAGTGGTCGAGCTGATCGCCGACATGGAGAAGAAGTTCAACGTCACGGCTGCCGCTCCCGTAGCGGCGGTTGCTGCCGGCGGCGGCGCAGCGGCTGCGCCGGCTGCGGAAGCGCAGACCGAGTTCACCGTGACCATGACCGAGTTCGGCGCCAACAAGGTCGGCGTCATCAAGGTCATTCGCGAGATCACGGGCTTGGGCTTGAAGGAAGCGAAGGACCTGGTCGAAGGCGCTCCTTCAACCGTCAAGGAAGGCATTCCCAAGGCGGACGCCGAGACGATCAAGAAGAAGCTGGAGGACGCTGGCGCCAAGGCTGCCATCAAGTAGTGATTATTGCCGATACGCGCGGTTCGATGGTTGCCGGGAATTTCTCGGCAACCGTCGGCTGCGCTTTTCAGGCGCTTCGCGCCGAATCGACGGGGTCGATGCGACCCCGTCCGATTTGGTTGGTAGAAGCGCAGCGCCTGGCGAAGGATTCATTTTGGCGCTCAGCGCCTGTCGATACTGGAAAGGGTGATCTCTAATGGCCTATTCGTTCACCGAAAAGAAGCGCATCCGCAAGAACTTTGGCAAGCGTCCGAGCATTCTCGGCACGCCGTATCTGCTGGCGATCCAATTGGATTCGTACCGGCGGTTCCTGCAAGCCGAGACGGCAGAATCCAAGCGCGACGAAATCGGCCTGCACGCGGCCTTCGACAGCGTGTTCCCCATTTCCAGCTATTCCGGCAATGCGACGCTGGAATACGTGAGCTATCGTCTGGGCGAGCCGGTGTTCGACGTCAAGGAATGCCAGCTGCGCGGATTGACGTATGCGGCTCCGCTGCGCGTCAAGGTGCGGCTGGTGGTGCTCGACAAGGAGGCCAGCGGCGCCAAAAAGCCCGTCAAAGACGTGCGTGAGCAGGAAGTGTACCTCGGTGAATTGCCGCTCATGACCGACAACGGCACCTTCATCATCAACGGCACGGAGCGCGTCATCGTGTCGCAGCTGCACCGCAGCCCGGGCGTGTTCTTCGATCACGACCGCGGCAAGACCCACTCCTCGGGTAAGCTGCTGTTCTCCGCCCGCATCATTCCCTACCGCGGTTCATGGCTGGACTTCGAGTTCGACCCGAAGGACTGCGTGTTCGCGCGCATCGACCGGCGCCGCAAGCTGCCGGTGACCATCATCCTGCGCGCCCTCGGCTACACGGAAGAGCAGGTGTTGGATATCTTCTTCGAAAAGAACGTATTCCACCTGTCGAAAAAGGAAATCGAATTCGACGTCATCCCGCAGCGTCTGCGCGGCGAGACGGCGGCATTCGAAATCCGCGTCGGCAAGAAAGTCATCGTCGAGGAAGGCAGGCGCATCACCGCCCGCCACGTCAAGGAATTGGAGGAGGCGGGCGTGAAGCGGCTGCCCGTGCCCACCGAATACGTGCAGGGCAAGGTCTTGGCGCACGACATCGTCAACACCGAAACCGGCGAAATCCTGGCCAAGGCCAATGAAATCCTCACCGTTCCGACCGTCGGGAAGCTGATCGAAAGCGGCGTCACCGAAATCCGCACTTTGTACGTCAACGATCTGGACCGCGGTCCGTATATTTCGGACACCCTGCGCATCGATCCGACCAAGACGCGCCTCGAGGCGCTGGTCGAGATCTACCGCATGATGCGCCCCGGCGAGCCGCCGACCAAGGACGCCGCCGAGAACCTGTTCCAGAACCTGTTCTTCAACGGCGAGCGCTACGACCTGTCGCCGGTCGGCCGAATGAAGTTCAACCGCCGCGTAGGCCGCGAAGAGATCACGGGCTCCGGCGTGCTCAGCAAAGAAGACATCATCGAGGTCATGAAGACCTTGATCGACATCCGCAACGGCAACGGCCACGTGGACGACATCGACCACTTGGGCAACCGCCGCGTGCGCAGCGTCGGCGAAATGGCGGAAAACGCCTTCCGCATCGGCTTGGTGCGCGTCGAGCGAGCCGTCAAGGAACGCCTGACCATCGCCGAGAGCGAGCCCATCATGCCGCAGGAGATGATCAACGCGAAGCCGGTGGCGGCCGCCGTGAAGGAATTCTTCGGTTCCTCGCAGCTCTCGCAGTTCATGGACCAGAACAATCCGCTGTCGGAAGTCACGCACAAGCGCCGCGTTTCCGCCTTGGGCCCAGGCGGCCTGACGCGCGAGCGCGCCGGATTCGAGGTACGCGACGTGCATCCGACGCACTACGGCCGGGTGTGCCCGATCGAAACGCCGGAAGGACCGAACATCGGCTTGATCAACTCGCTGGCCGTGTATGCGCGCACCAACGACTACGGGTTCCTCGAGACTCCGTATCGCCGCGTCTCGAACGGCAAGGTCACCGATCAGATCGATTACCTGTCGGCCATCGAAGAGGGCCAGTATGTGATCGCGCAGGCGAACGCGACCTTGAACGAGAAGGGCGAGTTCACCGACGACCTGATTTCGTGCCGCACACAGAACGAGTTCACCTTGTCCGCGCCGGACAAGATCCATTACATGGACGTGAGCCCGAAGCAGATCGTCTCCGTGGCGGCCTCGCTCATTCCGTTCCTGGAGCACGACGACGCCAACCGCGCCCTCATGGGCTCGAACATGCAGCGCCAAGCGGTTCCCACTCTGCGTTCCGAAACGCCGCTGGTGGGCACGGGCATGGAGCGGGCCGTCGCCATCGACTCCGGCGTCACCGTGGTCGCACGGCGCGGCGGCAGCGTGGATTCCGTCGATGCCTCGCGCATCGTGGTCCGGGTGAACGACGATGAAACGACGGCCGGCGAGCCCGGAGTCGACATTTATTCGCTCACCAAGTACACGCGTTCCAACCAGAACACCTGCATCAATCAGCGTCCGCTGGTCAGGGCGGGAGACGCCATCAAGCGCGGCGACGTGCTGGCCGACGGTCCGTCGACGGATTTGGGCGAGCTCGCGCTCGGCCAGAACCTGCTGGTCGCGTTCATGCCTTGGAACGGCTATAACTTCGAGGACTCGATCCTGATTTCCGAGCGTGTGGTCGAGGAAGACCGATTCACGACCATTCACATCGAAGAGCTCACTTGCGTCGCCCGCGACACCAAGCTGGGCCCGGAAGAAATCACCGCCGACATCCCCAATGTGGGCGACTCGGCACTGGCCAAGCTCGACGAAGCAGGCATCGCGTTCATCGGCGCCGAAGTACGCGCCGGCGACATTCTGGTGGGCAAGGTCACGCCGAAGGGCGAGACGCAATTGACGCCGGAAGAGAAGCTGCTGCGGGCGATCTTCGGCGAGAAGGCCTCCGACGTGAAGGACACGAGCTTGCGCGTGCCCCCCGGCATGGACGGCACGGTGATCGACGTCCGCGTGTTCACCCGCGATGGGGTGGAGAAAGACTCCCGCGCACTGGCGATCGAGAAATCGGAACTGGAGCGGGTACGCAAGGATTTGGCCGATCAGCAACGCATCCTGGAAGACGACATGTTCCAGCGCGTGCGCGGCATGATCGAAGGCAAGGCTGCGGAAGCCGGTCCCA
>CAWAQE010000018.1:0-1299826 GCA_963784105.1 uncultured Gammaproteobacteria bacterium | reverse complement strand
CGTTCCTATATCAACGCACCGCTAGCAGCAGTCGCTACTGATACAAGCCAGGACGGAATTCCCGAACGGTGACGGAGCGGATCGTGCGCCGCTGGTGGATAGAGACGCCAGCCGGAACAGCGGAAACAGCAGCCACAGCACAATGAGCGTTCTCGTCAGGACATTTGCCGCGGCGTTGGTGATTTCAGCTTTGCTGACGCAAGCTTCCTATGCGCAGGAACATTCCCGATGTCCGACCGGCAGAAGGCCGAGATCGAAAGACACAAGCTGGAGGAGAAGGCGACCGACGAGGCGTACAAGGCCATGCTCAAGCGCACGCAGGACGCCAAGCCAAAGGCCGATCCGTGGGGCAATTTACGGGCGGCCCCGGCCGGCGGCGGCAAGTAGCGCCGCGCCGGCGGAGCGATGCGCGGATATGACCCGAATCGCCCTGACACGGCACTCCCGGTTTTCGCCACGCCTTGCCCGACTTGCGACATTCGTGAGGTGATGCGTTGGCTACCGGAGGCGCCAATGGCCTACGAACGGATCGAGATCAACCCCGCGATCACGGGCGGCAAGCCCGCGATTTCGAGGCACGCGCATTCCCGTTGAAACGATCCTGCGAAAACTCGGCGCAGGCATGAATGCGGCCGCGATTCTGGCCGATCACCCGCGGCTTACCGATGTGATCTGGCTGCTGCTTCGAGCAATACGGTTGTCAGTGATAACATACGTATTGCTACGCTGCCGACCTACTTCAACCTCGGCTACAGCACCGACAGCCACTTCCTCTACGTCTCCTACGTCACGCCGGCGGCCTCCTTCGGCGTGCTCGATCCGGCGAAGGGCACGGTGCTGGAGCGAAATCGACACGGCCGGCTGCGTGCTCGTGATCCCCTCCGGACCCAACCGGGTGTCCTCGATCTGCGAGAGCGGCCGCCTGCTGACCGTGACGCTGGATGCCGAGGGCCACGAGAGCCTCGCGCGCCATGTCCGAGCCGTTCTTCGATGCCGACAAGGACCCGGTCTTCGTGCAGGGCGTGCCGATCGACGGACGGCTATCGCCTTCCTCTCCTTCCTCGGGCGAGGTGCACGAAGTGGATTTCTCCGGCGCGCAGCCGGTGTTCGCGCCCCCCTGGTCGCTCGTGACCGCGGCCGACAAAGGGCATTGGCGGCCGGGCGGCAACGCAGGTGGGCGCGATCCACCGCGGGCTGGGCCGCCTGTACGTGCCCATGCACGAGGGCGGCGAGGGCTCGCACAAGGACGGCGGCACCGAGATCTGGGTGTTCGACATGAAGACCCACCAGCGCGTGGCGCGCTGGCCGCTGGCGCGCGACAAGCTCGCCCCGGTGGTCGCGGTCCAGGTCTCGCAGGATGACGCGCCGCTGCTGTTCGCGGCCACGACGAATCGCCGACGTCGCGGTGCTCGATGCCCTCACCGGCCGGCTGCGCCACGTCGAGAAACAGCTGGGACAGACCCCCTGGCTCTTGCTGACTCCCTGAAAAGGCACCAGTATGCGCTCGATCGACCGACCTGTTCGAAAACTCCTCGCGCTCCCTGGCGCAGCGCACCTCACGCCGCAGCCTGCTGGCCGCGCTCGGGCAAGCTCCTGACGGGCGCGGCGCTGCTGCCGCTGCTGCCGATCGATCGCTCCTCGCGCGCCCAGGCGGCTGAACCGGCCGCAAAGGGCGCCAAGAGCAAGGCCGCGACCGACGATCCGGAGAGCTGCGAGTACTGGAAGTACTGCGCGATCGATGGCTTCCTGTGCTCGTGCTGCGGCGGCTCCTCGAATTCCTGCCCGCCGGGCACGGCGCCCTCGCCGATCACCTGGATCGGCACCTGCCACAATCCCGCCGACAGCGCGACTACATCGTTTCCTACAACGACTGCTGCGGTAAGACCAGCTGCGGCAACTGCGAATGCAACCGCAACGAGCGCGAGAAGCCGATGTACCGCCCGTCGCGCAACAACGACCTCAACTGGTGCATGGCGAACGCCGACTCGAACTACCACTGCTCGGTGTCCGTCATCCTCGGGGTCGCCGAGAAATGAGCGCGGCTCGCGCGCCGTTGATCGCGCCTCGGCTGCATCGCTCTTGGTGGCCGCGGCACCGTGCCTCGCCGCGGATCCGGCAGCACGTGCCTATCCCGACGGGCGCCAGGCGACCTTCCAGGCCAACTGCGCGGTCTGCCACGGCGCAGGGCGCCGGCACGCCCGCGCTCGCCCCGCCGCTCACCTCCTATCCGGCCCGCTATGCGGCCATCGCCGAGGGACGGCGGCAGCTGGCGATGACGGTGCTGTACGGCATGTTCGGCGACATCACGTCGAGCAGAATCACTACGACTTCAAGATGCCCGAGTTCTCGCACCTGACGATGCGACGCTTGCGGCGGTGCTGAACTTCGTGGTGTTCGATCTCGACCACGCCACGGACGATACGAAGCCGATCACCGCGGGCGAAATCGCCGCCGAGCGCGCCCGCCCGGACGGCACCGCGGTACGCGAACATCGCGCGAGCGTGCTCGCGGCTCTGGGCCTCTGACACGTGCGGCGGCCCGCTTGCAGCGCCTTGATCGCCGGGTGCCTTTGGCCGGCGCTGCTCGGGCAGATCCGGCACAAGACTACATGCTCTACTGTATGGGCTGCCACGGACCCCGAGCCGAGGGCGTTCCGGGCAAAGTTCCGCCGCTCGCGCGCACGCTCGGCATTTACATGCGGACTCCCGCGGGCCGCAATTATGTGCTGCGCGTGCCTGGTGCCGCGAATTCGGTGCTGTCCGACGCACAGCTCGCCGCCGTGCTCAACTGGCTCGCGGCGACTTATAGCCCGGACGAGGCCTCGAACGCACCCTCGTTCACGGCGGCGGAAGTGACGAAGGTTCGCCACATTCCGCTGGTGTCCGTGCTCGCGGCGCGGCGCGATGTCATCGCCGCAATTGCGGCGGCAGGCCAGGCTCCTCCGGCCGAATATTAGGGGGGGCCCGGCCGAACCACCCTCGCGGAGAGTGGATCGGCCGATCTTTCCAAATCCCGCTATCTCGACACGGGTCCGCAGTGCCCTGAGTTCTCGGATTGCCCGCCGGACTGAGGCCGAATCCGCAGCAGCGCGGATCCGTGTGCGTTCAGGTTTACAGTGTAACCATCGGCCGAGGTACCCATATCCTCGTGTGTCCATAGGTCGCGGACATCCGCATTCCCCGAGAAACCTAGATCGACCCATTTCACAGACACAGTTGCGAAGGCGGTAGTGGTGTTGAACAGCGCAACGTAGTGCGATCCGTCGCAGAGAGCCTGTTCATATACAGGAGTCGCGCCTTCATAGACCACATTTCCGTGCCGCCCGGATTGGTCTACCTCGATGACTTCATCGTTGGTCAGCAAGTGAATCGCAAAGTTATCCAACAGAGTCAGGTCATCTCCCAATTGCAAGGGCGATCCGCCGATGGACCAGAGCGTGACGGCTGTCTGTCTCTCGTCATTGGTGAGACCGTCCACAAAGGCCGGCTGCCCGGCAAGGGGCGTTCGCGCCGGAGGCGGAGAGGAGATGTTCGACATGAGGAGGAACTCGGGGCTCGACTTGGGGTAGGCATTATTCGTTCCATTGCCCACTTCAAGGGAGTCGAAATCGTTCCACCCGAGATGGGGGCCGGTGTCGTTTTGCCATGGAAGAAGATCGGCAAAGCGGAGACTAACCTTGGCCCATTCGGTGATGTTGGCGAGGCCTGTGGCGGAACCAGCGCTGCACGCGGGGTCACTGAGGCTGCACTCAATGTCGCCATCGATCCGGCGTCCGTTGGTATACCGCTCCCACCAATAGGCAAAGTCGTGATCCAAGCTTGCGGAGAGGTTCACGTACATTGGTCGTCCGGCCTTCTGCACCGCTATATCGATGGCTCGAATATTATCCAGATACACCGGCACTCCATTTGCCGTGGGCCCGATTCCATCCACTTTCAGATAATCGAATCCCCAATCGGCGAAGACCTTCACGACGGAATTGATGTATTCCTGAGCTCCCGGCTTGGTGAAGTCGATATCGTAGTAGCCGTTGACCCATGCGGTTGGTGGCGTAGTAGCCGGCGGTACGGGCGCCGCGGTAATGTCCTGCACGTGATAGGGCGTGCCTAGAATCGGAGTATTGGCGGCCCATACTTGGGGGGGCACCCCGCCCTCCCAGTAGATTCCCGCCCGTTGTCCGTTGTGGTGAATGTAGGCAGCAAGGCTGGCCATCCCGGAAGGAAATCGGGTGACGTTGGCGACTGGGGGCGGCCATAAGTGTCCCAAGTGGTGGGCGCGCCGCACTGGCATAGCAGCCCGTTGTCCCAATCTCCGTCGATATTGATGAAGGAAAAGCCATGCGCCTGAAGGCCTGAGCTTTTCATCGCATCAGAATTCGCTCGGACATTCCATTCGTTCTGGAAGCCGTCCCCGGCTGCCTCGCCGGTATAGGCAGTCGCCGGGTAATTGCCGAATTTGTCCTGCATGCTCCAGGTAGTCCAGCCCATGAAGGGCCTTTCTCCGGCCCCGTTGATCTGGGCAACGGCGCCGCCGGCGCCGAGAAGCCCGATGAACGCCATCATTCCGACGGCCGCCGACGGGCATCCAGACCGGGCGCCCAAACTCTCTTAGTCCGATCCATCTGAAATACCTCTCTTGTTTACTGCCGATAGGTCAGCGTTACTCCGAAAGTGCGCGGACGGTACGTAAAATCGCGGTACAGGGGACTGGCCGCGGGCTGCGGCCCGAAACCGTCCGTGGGTTGGTAGTTGTAGTTGATGATGGGGTGCGAATCGAGAAGGTTGTCGATGAACGCCGAGATGTTCCAGCCGCCGAACTTCGAGCCCGCGCGCAGCGATACGAAGGTGATGGCCGACGGCGTGAAACTGCAGGGCAGTATCGATCCTGAGTTGCCGGTGCAGGTGCCGAACTGCACCGTGGCAGGATCCTCGGCGGCGGTGGGCCTGTCGTTCTTGGTCTCGTGCTCGACGTCCAGCCGCGCGAAGGAATCGCGGCCGCCGAAGGCTCTGAATTTATATTCGGCGCCCAACGTTAGTGTCCACGGGGCCGGGGGCGTGCCGCTCTCGCCGGTGATGGAATCGCCTTTCGCCACTATCGGTGTCGTGGAGAGAGGTCCGGCCAACGAATTCGCCGTGTAGTGTGCGTCCGTGTAGCCGATCGCGGACTCGAGGGTGAAATCACCCGTGACAGCGAAGTCAGCCTGCAGATCCCCGCCTTCGGAAACCGCAGTACCGAGGTTTGCCGTGTAGCCGAGTCCGCAGGTCGGCAAAACCACGGACTGCTGTATGCCGTTCCACTTGATGTAGTAGAGGCTGCTCGCCAGTTTGACGCGGTTGTCGATATTGTTCTTCGCGCCGATCTCGATAATTATCCACCGTGTCGGGTTTGTAGGACGTGGGGACGCTCGTAATTCCAAAGTTGGTGAAATCCTGCCCGCATACACTGGCGGGTATGGTCGAATTCGCCCCGCCGATGCGAAATCCGGTCGAGTAAGTGGCGTAATACAGATTGTTCGGATCCTCCTGGAAGGACAGGCCGACACGCTTGGTGACGGGATTCGCCTGCTCGGTGCCGCTGAAGCCGCCGGGACCGCCGTTCTGCGGCCCGTTGTTGTAAGCCAAGAAAGCAAAGTCGGTCCTCGAGTAGCGGACGCCGGTGGTTAATTTCAATCGGTCGGTCAGGCTCCACACCGCCTCGCCGAAGCCCGCGAGCTGCCGATCGTGACCGGTGAGTTGATTGAAATAGGAGTCTCCCATCGGAAGATAGGAGCTGCCGTTCGGGTTCGTCGGCGTGCCGAAGACATTCGCGATCGTGGTGCCGTATAAGTACTCGAAAAGCTGGTCCACCATCGGATCGTGGATCGCCTCGAGACTGTAGCTGCGGTCGACGGAGAAGAAGGCGCCGACGGTCCACGTCACACGCGCGCCGGCGTCATTGGACTGCAGGCGGAATTCCTGGCTGACATTGTCCTGCTGGTTGGTGACACTCGAACCCGACGCCCGGTAATCTGCCAAAGCCGCCGGCAGATGCACGCCGCTGCCGTTGAGCAGCGGGTAGCAGCTGAATCCCTGCGGCGCGCAGGGCGAGGTGCCGGCATAGGGGCTGCTGCCGCTGGCATTGCCGCCCGCGCCCGGCAACCAGCCCAGGGTCTGGTAGTAGCTCAGGTTGTACAGCGTAGCGTCATAACCGCTGGTGTCGCGACGCCGGTAATACGAGGAATTGGAGACAAACTGAACGGGCCCCAGGTCGGCTGTGATTTTCAACGCCGGCAGTAAGTACTGGTCGGGCTCCGACAGCGGCGAAAAATCGGCGCTCACGAAGTTATTGCTGCCGGAATTCGAATACAGGGGCCAGTAGTTCTCCACGTCATGACGTTCCCGGTTCTGCCAAACGATGCTCGGGGTTACCATGACGCTGGAGAGTAGGCGACCAGGTCATGGCCGCGCGCAACACCGTGGTTTCGTCGTGGTTGGTGTTCTTGTCGACCGTTTGCAAGGTTGTCGGATCGATGAGATCGATCCAGCCGCCGTCGCGCCGGTACCAGGCGCTGACCCGGAATCCCAGGGTGTCCTCGACGATGGGGCCGCCCACCGCCAACCCCGCTTCGTAGTTCGGCGATCCGCCCTCGGTATAAGACACCTCGCTGCGCGCGTAGCTCGAGAACCGGGTCAGGCTGGGCTGCGTCATGATGTAACGCACCGTGCCGCCCTCGGAGCCCGCACCGAAGAGAGTGCCCTGAGGACCGCGCAGCACTTCCACCCGATCCATGTCGAAGGTCTTGGGCAGCGTGTCGTCGGCGTTGACCCCCATCGCGCGCATTTGAATCGGCGTGTCGTCGATGTAAATGCCGGTGGTGCCGGCGCCGCCGGATGAACTGATGCCGCGGATCGAGATGCTGTTTGTCCCCTCGGAATCGATGGTCACGCCCGGGGTAAAGCGCGCAATGTCGGTGAAGTCTCGGATGCCCTTGATGTCCATCGCTTCCTGGGTGTAAGCGCTGACGCTGATCGGCACCTTGCTCAGGCCCTCCTCCCGGCGGTTCGCGGTGACCACGATTTCCGCCAAAGCGTCGGTCGAGTTGGCCGCATCTGTCGCTACGGTTGCAGTCGCTGCCGTAGTTGCTGTGGTCGCGGCGGTCGCGCTCGCGCCAATGAGCGTCGCGATCGTCATGGCAACGCGCCAGCACTGCCAATTTCCGCGGAGCGACCGAGCAAACGATTGAGGGTGTGTGACTGACATTGATCCCCGCGTTTATTGTTGAGCTGCGCTCGCCGATACCCTGCTGCCTACGCTTGAGCAGAAAGTATCATGTCGGACAAATGGAATCAACCATATGTCTGACAAATAAAGAGCGCTTAAATTAGCGGCGCGGCGGCGGCGGCGGCGGGGCGGCCGTGATCCCCCTCGCCGTTCGGCACGCCGGCCGTGTTACGTGCAAGAATGCCGGACGAATTCATGCCCATCGCGGTCTTGACAGCGGTGCAGCGTGCGACTATTGGGTTGGTGCATTGCAGATACGGAGATTTCGCGCAGATGCTCAGTCAGACGGCCCCCAAATCGAATGCGCGCGCGCAACGCAAGTCCTTGCGAATTTCCGGGACGATCGCGCGCGATTTGGGGATACAGATCGTCTCCGGCCGCTATAAGCCGGGCGATATCCTCAACGGCGAAATTGCCACCAGCGACCGGCTGCACGTGTCGCGTTCCGCGTATCGCGAGGCGGTGCGCATATTGGCGGCCAAGGGCTTGGTGAAGGCGCTGCCGAAGGTGGGCACGCGGGTCAGCCCGCGAGATCGATGGCATCTGCTTGATCCCGATGTGCTGAATTGGATTTTTCAATTCGAGCCGGATGATGTACTGCTCGCCAATCTGTTTGAATTACGCCGCATCGTCGAACCGGAAGCGGCGGCATTGGCGGCCGCCCGCCGCTCGGACGATGATTTGGAAGAGATGGCCGCCGCTCTTAGAGGAATGGCCCGCCATTCGCTTGCATCGGAGGCGGGGCGCGACGCGGATCAGGCCTTTCATGCCGCGCTGTTGCGCGCAGGGGCCAACGCCTTCGTGGCGTCGTTGACCGCCGGAGTGGGCGCCGCCGTGACCTGGACCACCGTCTACAAGCAGCAGCATAACCGGCAACTGCGCGATTCCGTGGCCGAACACCAAGAGGTGTACGACGCAGTGGCGGCCGGAGACGCGGCGGCCGCGCGCGCAGCCATGGTCAAGCTCATCGATCTCGCGTTCCGCGATACGACGGACGCTCGCAAGGCGAGCAAGAAAAAACAACTCAAGTAAGCGGCGCCCAAGCACGATCCAAGGGCTCGAGCGCGGCGAAATTTGCCTTTGACATATTTGTCAGACAAAATACAAAACCAGACAATGATTTATGCGGCCAAGGGGGTGGCGTGAGGAGTCCAAGTGAGTCGATCGGCGGCGCGGATTGCGTCCGCTCGACCTTTGGGACCCTCGCGGACGGCCGTTCGGTGGAGGCGATCGACCTGCGGAATTCCCACGGCATCACGGCTCGCATCATCGCTCTGGGCGCGAGCGTGCAGTCCCTCAGCGTTCCGGACCGGGACGGCAGTGCGGCAGACATCGTGTTGGGTTGCGCGCATGTATCGGACTACTGGTCGAAGCCGCAATATTTCGGCGCCACGCTCGGCCGATTTGCCAATCGCGTGGCCAAGGGGCGATTCGTGCTCGACGGCAAGATCCATCAGTTGGCGACCAACGACGGGGCGAATTCATTGCACGGGGGCACCCGGGGATTCGATCGGCGCCTCTGGACCGTGGAGGCCGTGACTCGAGGGACCGCCGCCGGCGTCAAGATGAGCTACATCAGCAGCGACGGCGACGAAGGATATCCCGGAACGCTCATGTCGACGGCCGCCTACGAACTGAACCAAGCAGACGAGTTGTCCATCGAGTATCGCGCCACCACCGACCGACCGACGATCGTCAATCTGTCCAATCACAGCTTTTTCAATTTGGCCGGCGAAGCGTCGGCGAGCGGGATTCTGGACCAGGTGCTGATTCTGGCCGCGGAGGAATATACGCCGGTCGATTCGGCACTGATTCCCACGGGCGAATTTCGCGCCGTCGCGGGCACGGCATTCGATTTTCGGACCCCTAAGCCGATTGGACGCGATATCCGCGACAACGATGTACAGATCGCCCATGGCCGGGGCTATGACCACAACTGGGTGGTGAGCCGAAGGGCGGTGCAGTCCCCAAGATTCGTCGCCCGCGTGGCAGATCCTGCGTCGGGAAGAGTGCTGGAGATGCTGTCCAATCAACCGGGCATACAGTTCTACTCCGGCAATTTTCTCGACGGAACCGTGATCGGCAAGTCGGGTCGGGCGTACCGGCGAGGCGATGCGTTCGCGCTCGAGCCGCAGCGCTTTCCCGACGCGCCGAATCAGCCGGCCTTCGGCTCCGCCCGCCTGGACCCGGGGGACACGTACGTGAATCGCATCGTCTACCGATTCTCAGTGATCGGACATTGACCACACAGTCGCGCCGGGTGCTGTGCGACTGGGGCAGCAGCCGTCTGCGGGCGTTTCTCCAGGTAGGCGGCGCCGTTGCCGATCGGCGCGACGGCCCCGGTATTGGCGCCCTGCGCGGCGTGGCGCCGCTCGATGCGCTGCGCGCCGTGGTCGAGCCATGGATAGAGGACCGCGCCGTCGAAGAAGTCGTGCTCTGCGGCATGATCGGATCGCGCAACGGGCTGGTCGAAGTGCCGTATGCGGCGGCACCCGTGAGCGTCGAGGGTTGGGCGGCGCACTGTCTGTCGCAGCGCCTCGGCGGCATGCCGCTGCGAATCGCAGCGGGAATCCGGGCGTTGAATTACTCGGGCGCGCCTGACGTCATGCGCGGCGAGGAAACGCAGATTTTCGGCGCCATCGACCGAGAAGCCGGTCTCGCACGCGGAGAGCATGTGCTGCTGTTGCCGGGAACGCACAGCAAGTGGGTCGAGATTCGCGGCGGCAGCGTGCGGCGCCTTCACTCCTATCTGACCGGCGAGCTGTTCGCCTTGCTGCGCGATCATTCGTCGTTGATCCAGGCCGACACTACGCCGGAAGCCCCGGATGCAGGATTTGCGGCAGGGCTCGAGCGCGCGGCAACCGCCGACATTGCCGGGGCTCTGTTCGAGACGCGGTCCGCGCAGCTCGTTCTCGATCGCTCTTGCGGTTGGGCGCGTGGGTTTCTGTCCGGCCTGCTCATCGGCAACGAAGTCAGGGAGATGATGAAGAGAATGACGCCTGGGCGAGCCGTCACGGTCATCGGCGATCCAGAGCTTGCCGCCTGGTACGCTCGGGCGCTCGCCCACCACGGCGCCGATGCCGCCATCATGGACGGCGAGCAGTGCGTCATTGCCGGACTGCGCCTGCTCGCGGCGCGCAGCCCCCGAGTCGCTTGACGTGTCCTTCGCCCGTTTCCTTGCACAAGCATCGGTCCCGGTCATTGCCATTCTGCGTGGCCTGCCGCCGCCCGATGCCGCGGGCGTGGGCCGCGCCCTGATCGAAGCCGGAATTCGGATCATCGAAGTACCGCTCAATTCACCCGATCCGCTGTCGAGTATTGCGCTGCTGCGGCGCGAATTCGGCGCCGATGCGCTGATCGGTGCCGGCACCGTGCTCGGCGCGGCCGACGTGGAGGCCGTCGCCAAGGCCGGCGGTCAGTTGATCGTCTCCCCGAATTGCGACGGCGCCGTCATCCGGAGCGCCGTGGAATTGGGCTTGGAATCGCTGCCCGGTTTCCAATCCGCGACCGAAGCGCTCGGCGCGCTCGCCGCCGGCGCGGATCGTCTGAAACTCTTCCCGGCCAACTCTTTTGCCCGCACGCACATCAAGGCCATCGGCGAGGTGCTGCCCCCGGGCATCGACATCTGGGCGGTGGGCGGCGCCGGGGCTCACGACCTCTCGCAGTGGCTTGCGGCGGGTGCGCGCGGCATCGGCGTCGGCGGAGCGCTGTACAAAGCAGGCGACTCATCGGAACTCGTCGCGCGGCGTGCGCACGCGCTGGCCTGCGCCGGCGATAGGGTCGGCGGCCGGCTGCGAGACTCCTAGAGTGCACCTCGCGGCCATCGACCTCGTCGTTCTCGGCGTATATGCGCTGGGGCTGTTTTCATTGGCGCAGTTCGTGTCCCGCAGCAGGGACGGCAAGAAGAAGAGCTCGGGAGATTATTTTCTCGCCTCTAAATCGCTTCCCTGGTGGGCAATCGGCGCATCGCTCATTGCCGCGAACATCTCGGCCGAGCAAATCGTCGGCATGTCGGGCTCTGGCTACGCGGTGGGATTGGCCATCTCATCGTATGAGTGGATGGCCGCGCTGACGCTGCTGATCGTCGGCAAGTTCTTCCTGCCGATATTCCTGCGCAACCGGATCTATACCATGCCGCAGTACCTCGAACAGCGCTTCGGCAGGCGCATACGTACCCTGATGGCGATGTTTTGGCTGGGCCTGTATGTGTTCGTCAACCTGACGTCCATCATCTGGCTGGGGTCTCTCGCCGTGAACCGCGTGACCGGTCTCGGACAGATATGGGCGCTGGCCGCGCTCGGCGCGTTTGCCCTGCTCTATCAATTCTGGGGAGGGCTCAAGGCAGTCGCCCTCACGGACATCGTGCAGGTCACCCTGCTGGTGGCGGGCGGCCTCGTGATTTCATTCCTGACGCTGCATCGGATCGGCGCCGGCCACGGCGCCTTGGCGGGATTTCGCCGGCTGGTGGAGAGCCATCCGGAACACTTTCACATGGTCATTCGCCGCGACAGCGCCTTTTACAAAGACCTTCCGGGGGTGTCGGTGCTGGTCGGCGGCCTGTGGATCATGAACTTGAGCTATTGGGGCTTCAATCAATACATCATTCAGCGCGCGCTGGCCGCTAAAAACATTCGCGAGGCGCAGAAGGGGGTGATCTTTGCCGCCTACCTGAAGCTGCTGATCCCGGTGATCATCGTGCTTCCGGGCATCGCTGCGGTGATGCTCGCACCCGGTCTCGCGCGTCCCGACCAGGCTTATCCGAGCATGATGGCGTTGCTGCCGCCGGGCTTGCTGGGGCTGGTATTCGCCGCCCTGGTCGCGGCGGTGATCGCCTCCGCGGCCTCGAAAATCAATTCCATTGCGACGATTTTCACCCTCGATGTGTGGAATCACCGCGCGGGCGAGCGCAGCGAGCGAGAACTGGTGCGAGTCGGCCGGGTGGCGGCCACGCTCGCCATCCTGCTGGCCGTCCTGACCGCGCGGCCGCTGCTGGGCAACTTCGACCAGGCCTTCCAGTTCATCCAGGAGTACACCGGCTTCTTCACGCCGGGAATCGTCGTGATCTTCCTGCTGGGCCTGTTCTGGAAAAAGGCGACCGAAGAGGCGGCTCTGGCCGCGGCGCTCGGATCATTTGCGCTCTCGCTGCTGTTCAAGCTCGCATGGCCCGGCGTACCGTTCATGGATCGCGTGGAGGTGGTGTTCTTCGCATCGCTGCTGCTGGCGACCGTCATCTCGCTGGCGCGGCCGCAAACCTCCGCAAGGAATCACATCGTCACTTCCGACGTGGATTATTCGACCACCGTCGGCTTCGCGTTCGGCTCCGCCGGAGTGCTCATCATCGTTCTGGCTCTGTATGCGACGTGGTGGTGACGGCAATGACCCGGAATTGGCGCAAGTTCAATTGTCTGAGTATACTGGCCGCTCTTCGCCCACTAAGTTGAAAATCACTGTGCCCGGCAAACTTCGATCGCAAGCATGGTTTGACGACCCTGCCAATCCCGGAATGACAGCGCTTTATCTGGAGCGGTACACGAACTTCGGTTGGTCGGTAGAGGAACTGCAGTCCGGCAGACCCATCATCGGCATCGCCCAGACCGGCAGCGATCTGTCGCCGTGCAATCGGCATCACTTGGTCCTGGCGGCGCGCATCCGCGACGGCATCCGCGATGCGGGCGGAATCGCGCTCGAATTTCCGGTGCATCCGATTCAGGAAACCTCGCGGCGCCCGACGGCGATGCTGGATCGCAACCTCGCCTACCTTGGATTGGTGGAGATTCTTTTCGGTTACCCGCTCGATGGAGTGGTACTCACGACGGGCTGCGATAAAACCACGCCGGCCTGCATGATGGCGGCGGCAACCGCCGATATTCCCGCCATCAGCTTGTCGGTAGGACCCATGCTCAATGGGTGGCTCAACGGGGAGCGTACGGGTTCCGGCACCATCGTATGGAAGGCGCGCGAAATGCTGGCCGCCGGCGAGATTGACTATGCCGGCTTCATGAAAATGGTGGTCTCCTCGACGCAGTCCACGGGATTCTGCAACACCATGGGTACGGCGACCACCATGAGTTCTCTTGCCGAGGCGCTCGGCATGTCGCTCCCCGGATCGGCGGCGATACCGGCGGCATACCGTGAGCGCCAAGAGTGCGCCTATCTCACCGGCAGGCAAATCGTCGAAATGGTCGCGGCCGATCGCAAGCCGTCGGATATCCTGACGCGCGACGCATTCTTGAACGCGATCCGGGTGAACTCCGCGATCGGCGGATCGACGAATGCCCCGATTCATCTCAATGCGATTGCACGGCATATCGGCGTCGACATTGCCATCGAGGATTGGCAGACCTACGGGCTCGATGTTCCGCTGCTCGTCAACCTACAGCCGGCAGGTGAGTATCTGGGCGAGGACTATTACCGCGCCGGCGGCGTTCCCGCCGTCGTGGCGGAATTGATGAAGCAAAACCTCATTGCGCCGGGAGCCCTGACGGCCAATGGCCGAACCATCGGCGAGAACTGCCGCGATGCAGTGATTCACGATGAGCGGGTCATTCGCAGGTTCGATGCACCCCTGAAGCCGCGTGCGGGGTTTCATGTGCTGCGGGGAAATCTGTTCGATTCCGCGCTGATGAAGACCAGCGTGATCTCCGAGGAATTCCGCGCGCGCTACCTGTGCAATCCGGCCGATCCCGGGGCATTTGAATGCCGCGCCATCGTATTCGACGGCCTGGAGGACTATCACGCCCGCATCGACGATCCGGCGTTGATCCCCGACGAATGTGCGCTGCTGGTGATTCGTGGAGTGGGGCCCGTCGGCTATCCGGGCGCGCCGGAAGTCGTCAATATGCGGCCGCCGTCGAATTTCATCCGCGCCGGTATTCGCGAGCTGCCCTGCATCGGCGACGGCAGGCAGTCGGGTACTTCCGCCTCGCCGTCCATTCTCAACGCCTCGCCCGAGGCCGCCGTCGGCGGCGGCCTTGCACTGCTGCGAAGCGGCGATCGAGTCCGCGTGGATCTGCGGCTGGGCCAGGTGAACGCCCTGCTCGACTACGCCGAGTTGGAGCGGCGGCGAGGCGCGCTGGCGGCCGCGGGCGGCTATCCGATCCCGGAGAGTCAAACGCCCTGGCAGGAGCTGCAACGCAATCACATCGGGCAATTGTCCACGGGCGCCACCTTGGAGTTCGCCGTCAAGTACCAGCGGGTGGCGCAAAAAGTACCGGCACCGCGGCACAACCACTGATGAACGATTATCGCGTAGTGCCACGCAGCCGGCGCGATTTGCTGGGTGAGGGGCCTGTGTGGTCAGAGCGCGATGCCGCGCTTTACTGGGTGGATATTCTGGCGCCGGGCCTGCAGCGCCTGTCGCTCAGCGACGGCACGGTGAGTTTCTGGCCGATGCCTGAGATGCTTGGATGGGTGATCGAACGCGCGACGGCGCGCGGCTTCATCGCGGGATTTCGCAGCGGCTTCGCCGAATTGACCCTGGATCCTGTGGCAATTCGCCCCATCGCCGATCCCGAACCGCATCTCCCCGACAACCGCCTGAACGATGCGAAAGCGGATCGCTTCGGACGCATCTGGGCCGGCTCCATGGGTCTGGACGCCGCCGAGCCCAGCGGCGGCTTCTATCGATTGGATCCCGGCTACGCAATCACGCTCATGGACAGCGGCTACCTGATTGCCAATGGACCGGCCTTCAGCCCCGCCCACGATTTTCTCTATCACACGGACAGCGGCCGCGGTTTGGTGTACCGCTTCGAGTTGCACTCCGACGGATCGCTGGGCAGGCGCATCGTGTTCCTCGAGTTTCAGGCCGACTGGGGCAAGCCGGACGGCATGACGGTCGACGTTGAGGGAGCGCTTTGGATCGCTCACTGGGGCGCGGCGCGGGTCAGCCGGTTCCTGCCCGACGGACGGCTCGATCGAGTGGTTCATCTACCTGCCTCGCAACCGACCAGTTGCGCCTTTGCGGGACCCAATCTGGATCGCCTATTCGTGACATCGGCGGCGATCGACAATGAACGAGACCCCTTGGGCGGAGCGCTCTTTGAAATCGATCCAGGGATCCGCGGCCTGCCGCCCGCACAGTTTGCAGGCTAGTTCAGCAGCGCTTTGGTCTGCGAGCGCGAGCGTCGCCTCATTAGTCGATGAACGGTTCGACGGCTTCGCGGCGGCCGAGCAGAAACGCATCGGCAACGAGCTGCAACGGCGCGAGATCCACTTCGACTTGGCGTGCGCGCACCAGGTCGGCAAAGTGCCGGTACAGCGCCGGGTATTCAGCCGCGGGCGGCATGGCGATGAGCGATCCATCGATCTGCAGCAGCGCACCGCCCTCGCGCAAGGTTAACCGTCCCGCGTCCGTGTCAACGATGATGTCCCAGTGTTGCTCGCCGGTTTGCCTAAAATCGAACTGCGCCTCGATCGCCGCATGGCGGCTGTCGCTGAGCTTGAGCGAAGCCGCGATCGGCGTCTGCCGGTTCGCCGGGAAGTAGAGCGATGCCTCGGTCAGAAAGATCGGCTGCGGCAAGATGCGCGTGAGCACCGACAGCGCATTGATGCCGGGATCGAAGACACCCAGTCCGCCGGGCTGCCAAATCCACGTTTGGCCGGGATGCCATCGCCGCACATCCTCCTTCCAGAGGACCAAGACCCGATCGATGGAACGCTGCGCCAGCCAGCTGCGAGCCCTCTCGACCGCCGGAGCCGCGCGCGAATGCCAGCTGGCGAACAGTGCCACCCGATTGAGCCGCGCCCGCGCCGCCAAATCCGCGATCTCGCTCAAGGTGGCGCCCGGCGGCTTTTCCAGCATGACATGCAGGCCGCGATCGACGGCGAGCCGGGCAAGGGCGTAGCGGCCCTGGGGCGGCGTGCAAAAGGAAACCGCCTCGATATCCGGGCACGAATCCAACATGGTGCCAAGATCGGCGAAAATGCGCAGGCCATGCGGCGAAGGCGGTGAAGGCGGTGCACGCGAAGTCGCGCCGAGGAGAGCGTACTGCGGGTCCGCGCGCAATGCCGGAACGTGTTGATCTCTGGCGATCTTGCCGAGGCCGACGATGCCGATCTTGATGGCAGCTTGGGTCATGGTATTCAAGGGGCTTTTGAATCGCATAATGTCGGACAAATACCGCCCAGGTCAAGCCCCGACGAGCGGTGTCGGCGCTCTGGCCGATCTGTCGATATCACAGCTCGAACGTCACTTCCGGCGGGTCTCCTCTTGACTCCCAAGGAGGTTCTAAACAAGCTGCGCATCGACGCCGCGATCAGAGCGCATTCGCTCGTCGGTTCAAATCAGCGTAGGGATATATGCTTACTTACAAGACATTAATCAGCGTGACCGCCTGCGGCGTCCTCGGATGGGCACCCTCGGGGCGCGCCGCCGAAAGCACGCCGATGTTCCAGTTGAGCGATCTGCAAAAGATCGTAACGCTGAGCGATGCCACGATTTCTCCTGATGGCAGGCAGATTGCGGTGATCGTATCGACCCCGGACTGGAAGACTGACGAGGCTCAGCAAGAGATCGACATTGTTGATTCAATCAGCGGTGCGCGACGACCGGTGACCTGGAAGCGCACCGGGATCGGTTCTCCCAAGTGGTCGCAGGACGGCACCCGGCTGGCATTCTTGGCCGACGATGTGGCGCCGAAAACCGAAGAGAGCGCCGAGCCCGACTCCCCGTCCAAGAACGACGCCGAAAAGGATTCGGAGGAGAAACGAGCACAGATCTTCGTCATGCCGATGAACGGCGGCGACCCGATTCGCGTGACCAACGCCAGCCGCGGTGTCGAGCAATTCGCATGGAGTCCGGACGGCACTCGGATTGCCTTTATCACCGCCGACGAACCTGCCAATGCGAAGGCCATCAAGGAGCATGACGACGTATTTCAGGTCACCGATAACCATTTTTTGATTCGCGCCGCGCTGACGCCGTCTCATTTGTGGGTAGTTCCCAGTACCGGGGGTGCGGCAAAACGGATTACTCAGGGCACATTCAGTTTGCAGACCGATCAGCAGGACTCAGCACCACTGCCCGAATGGAGCCATGACGGCCGCAGCATCGCGTTCACACGGTTTCCTGGGCCTTATTGGGGACCCTCGTTTCATTCCGTAATCGCCGTGGTGAATGCAAGCGGCGGCGAGGCGCGGGAGCTGGTGGCGGCGGAAGGTTCGACGACGGCCTCGTATGCACCCGGCAGCGATGCCCTGGCCTTCATGCGTCCCCGAGGCGGCGACCAGAACAACGGCAATGCAGTCTACGTGATGACGAATGACAAGAGCCGCGATGTCTCGCAAGGATTGGCACGAGATCTAAATGTCTACCGCTGGCTGCCGGGCGGCAACTCGCTGCTGGTGGAGGGCGCCGATGGCGCGCATTCGGCGTTGTGGGAGCAGCCGCTGGAAGGAGCCGCGAAGAAGCTCGCGCTCGATGGCGTGGAAGTCAGTCCGGATCTCACCGTTTCCAAGACCGGCGCGGTGGCGTTGGTGGCCAGCACCGCGACACATCCGAACGAATTGTACGTCTTGGATTCCGTCGGCGCCAAGCCACGTCGGGTCACCAATTTAAATGCGTTTGTGGATGCCCTCACTCTGGGTAAAACAGAATCCATCGAATGGCGCGGACCGAACGGATTTCTCGAAGACGGCGTGTTGACCTACCCGGTCGCCTACCAGCCCGGTCATAGTTACCCACTAGTGCTGGTCATCCATGGCGGTCCGGCGGGGGCATCCACCGTGAAATTCTCGCCGTTGCCGCAGCTGCTGTCGGCAGCTGGATTTATCGTGTTTCAACCAAACTATCGCGGCAGCACCAATCTGGGAGACGCTTATCAGCATGCGATCTTCCGCGACACCGGCGAGGGCCCCGGCAGGGACGTCATGGCCGGTGTCGCGGCGGTGGAGAAATTGGGGATCGTCGATCAGACTCGTATAGGCGTAAGCGGTTGGTCCTACGGTGGCTACATGACCGCTTGGCTCACGGGACATTCTCGCGTCTGGAAGGCTGCTGTGGCGGGAGCGGCACTTACCGACTGGGTCATGGATTACACGGTCGCCTACTACCAGGAAGGCGACATGTACCTGTTCGGCGGCTCTCCTTGGAACGCCAAGTACCGCGATATCTGGCGCAACCAATCTCCGATCGCCTATGCGCAAAACGTGACTGCCCCCACTCTGGTCCTGGGTGATGTGGGTGATCCCAATGTCCCGCTGCTGAACAGTTACGAGTGGTTTCACGCACTGCGTGATGCGGGGGTTCAAGTCGAATTCTACGCGTATCCCGCCGACACACATTTTCCCAAGGATATCGTGCGCACCACCGACGTGTACCGCAGGTGGGTTGCGTGGATGACCCAGCAGCTCAAATGATGGCCTTCCGCGGTCGGGCGTGAGTACCGACCGTCGGCGTGCGGATAGGTACGAAGCAGTCCCGCTTTTTCTCTTGAACGACCGGGTCTTCCGGGCTATTCTGGTCAGAATGACTAGATCATCTAAGCCGAAGCGGTCTACCTCGAAAGGCAGTAAGGCCCGCCCTCCTAAGGGACGTTCGGGATACTGGCTATTGCAGGATGCCAAAGCGCGCTTCAGCGAACTCGTCCGTAAGGTACGAAGCGAGGGACCGCAGCACGTCACCGTGCATGGACGCGACGAGGTGGTCGTCATTGCGGCCGAGGAGTTCCGCCGTCTCAAAGGTAGCGCGACCGGCCAGGCACTCATTGAAGCCATGCAGGCGTCTCCCCACCGCGACATCGAGATCGCACCGAGGCGCGGCACCATGCCCGTTCGCGATGTTTTGTTGTGACGCGATGGCTGCTCGACACGAACATCCTGTCCGAGCTTCGGCGCCCGAAACCGGAGCCCAAGGTTGTCGGGTTCGTCGCCAAGCAACCTCTTGAATTACTCTATATCAGCGTCGTCACGCTGGCGGAGATTCGGTTCGGCATTGAGGTTTTGCCGGACGTAACACGCCGCTCCGAACTCAACGACTGGCTCGTCCACAAGGTGCGTCCAATGTTCGAGCAAAGGGTGCTGCCGATCACGGAGGATGTCATGCTCAAATGGAGGCTCCTAGTCGAAGATGGCCGCAAGATCGGTCACACATTCTCGCAGCCGGACCTCATCATCGCTGCGACCGCGCAGCATCACGACTTGACGTTCGTCTCGCGTAACACCGGCGACTTTGCAAAGGCTCGCGTTGCGGTGTTCAATCCGTGGGTCGAAGCCGATCCGACAGAGGCGGAATAGAGAGAGGCGCCTCGGCTGGACGCAGCGCTTTTTTTTGGACTTTGAAGCTCAAAAGAGCTTACTGTCGAGAATATTCGATCCGAGAAGTGCGGCGCAATCCGGAGGAGTGTCAGCGCGATGCCGTTAACGGAGGACGCGATCCTTGAGACGCATGGTCTGGTCAAGGCATTCAAGGGATTCGTCGCAGTCGATGGCGTGTCGCTGCGGGTGCGACGCGGAGAGATCCACGCCTTGATCGGCCCGAACGGCGCCGGTAAAACCACGTTTTTCAATCTATTGACCAAGTTTCTGCAACCGACTTCGGGTGCCATTTTCTATCGCGGCGAGAACATTACGCGCGAGAAACCCGCAGAGATTGCGCGACGTGGCATTGTGCGATCCTTTCAGATCTGCGCAGTATTCCCACATCTTTCGGTTCTCGAGAACGTACGGGTGGCCCTGCAGCGCAGTCTCGGCACATCGTTCTGTTTCTGGCGGTCTGAAAAGAGCTTATGCAAGCTCGACGATCGAGCGATACAACTGTTAGGCGAGGTCGGCCTCGAATCATGGGCCGGCACGCAGGCGGGGGACCTGCCCTACGGGCGCAAGCGCGCCCTGGAGCTCGCCACTACGCTGGCGCTCGAGCCGGAGCTGATGCTTCTTGACGAGCCGACGCAGGGTATGGGACACGAGGATGTGTCGCGCGTTGCGCAGCTGATCAAGCAGGTCTCGGCCAACCGCACCGTGCTCATGGTGGAGCACAATATGAGTGTCGTCTCGTCCATCGCCGATACCATTTCCGTGCTGCAGCGGGGCCGGGTGATCGCGGCCGGTCCTTATGCGGAGGTCTCGAGAAACGCCCAGGTCATCGAGGCCTACATGGGCACCTCGAGTACCGAACTCAAGGGTGGCGGCTGATGGCGCGAGAGGTGCTGAAGATCGCGAATCTCGAGGCGTGGTATGGCGAATCGCATATTTTGCACGGTGTCGAGCTGTCAGTCCAAGAAGGCGAAGTCGTCACGCTTCTGGGGCGTAACGGCGCGGGGCGCACCACCACGCTGCGCGCGATCATGGGTCTGGTCGGTGCGCGCACCGGCTCGGTCCGCATAGACGGAGTTGAGACCGTGCGCCTGGAACCGCATCGGATCGCCCGCATCGGTGTGGGCTATTGCCCCGAGGAGCGCGGCATTTTCTCGGGATTGTCGACCGAGGAGAATCTGATGCTGCCCCCGCGGCTCCAGGGCGCCGCAGCGATGCAGATTGAGGAGATCTATGCCATGTTTCCGAATCTGCGCGAGCGCGCCGACAGTCCCGGCACGCGCCTCTCGGGCGGGGAACAGCAAATGCTGGCCGTGGCGCGCATCTTGCGCACGGGTGCGCGATTGCTGCTGCTGGATGAGATTTCGGAGGGTCTTGCGCCGGTGATCGTGCAAAAACTCGCCGATGTAATCCGCACCCTCAGGGCAAAGGGCTATACCGTGGTCCTGGTTGAGCAGAACTTCGGTTTCGCGGCTCCGCTGGCAGATCGGTTCTATGTCATGGAGCATGGCCGGATCGTCCGACAGTTCGAGCGATCCGAGCTGACGTCGCGGACGGGGATGCTCCAGGAGTTTCTGGGCGTTTGAATCAACATTGAAAAGGAAAACCAGGATGATGCTCAAATCATTGGCTACCGCATTCTGTGCCCTACTCTGCCTGTGCGCCTCCGCCCAGGTCCGCGCCGCCGGCGGCCAAGTAGTCATCGGCGACATCGACGACCTGTCGGCCGTCTATGCGGATGTCATCGGCCAGGGCGGCATCGAAGCCGTCAAAATGGCGATCGCCGACTTCGGGGGCACGGTACTCGGCAAAAAGATCGTGTTTCTCAGCGCCGACCACCAGAACAAGCCCGATATCGGCGCGTCGAAGTTTCGCGAATGGGCCGATGAGAATGGCCTGAACATGCTGCTGGGGGGGTCCAACACCGGTGTCAGCATAGCCATGGCCAAGGTGGCCGCGGCGAAAAAAGTGCCGTTTTTTGCCATCGGGGCGGCCGGCGCCTCGCTGACCGGCGCCGATTGCACGGCCTACACGGTGCACTACGCCTATGACACCACGGCACTGGGCAACGGCACGGCGAACGCGATCGTCAAACAAGGCGGCAAGAGCTGGTTTTTCCTGACCGCCGATTACGCGTTCGGCACGCAGCTGCAGGAAGCCGCCGCGCATGTCGTGACCGCCAACGGCGGCAAGGTAGTGGGCGCGGTACGCGTGCCCCTGGGCACCACTGATTTCTCGTCCTTCCTGTTGCAGGCGCAGGCCTCAGGCGCGCAAGTGCTGGGGCTCGCGAACGCCGGAACCGACTTCTCGAACTCGCTCAAGGCAGCCAACGAATTTGGCATCACCAAGACAATGAAGCCGGCGGCGCTTCTGGCCTTCATCAGCGACATACACAGCTTGACGCTGCAAACGGCGCAGGGCCTATACCTGACGACCGGGTGGTACTGGGACTTGAATGCCGAAACGCGCGCATTCGGCAAGCGCTTTTTCGCGAAGACGAACCGAGAACCGACCATGAATCAGGCCGCGTACTATTCGGCCACGATGCAGTACCTGAAGGCGGTCAAGACCGTCAAATCGACGGATCCCGGCTTGGTCATGGCGGAACTGAAGAACTCCAAGATCAACGACATGTTCACCAAGAATGGCTACATTCGCGCCGATGGATTAATGGTCCATACCACGTACGTCATGCAGGTGAAGACCCCCGCGGAGTCAAAGTACCCGTGGGATTATTATAAGGTGATCAAGGTCATGTCGGGCGAGGAAGCCGACGGGTCGCAACCGGACCCATCCTGTGCTCTCGCCAAAAAGTAGACTCGCCCGAGCGAACGTGCGCCCGCAGGCAGTTGCAATGCGATGACCGTATTCGGTGTGCCCCTGCCTGCGATTCTCGGCCAGCTCATGCTGGGACTGGTCAATGGAGCCTTCTATGCGCTTCTGAGTCTCGGTCTCGCCGTCATTTTTGGGCTCCTCGGGGTTGTCAACTTCGCACATGGAGCCTTCTATATGCTCGGCGCGTTTGCTGCGTACATCGGCCTGCAATTCTTCGGCGTGAACTACTGGTGTGCGCTGATCCTCGCGCCGCTGGCTGTGGGACTTCTGGGGATCCTCATCGAGCGCTTGTTTCTGCGGCATCTGTATCAGCTCGATCCTCTGTACGGTCTGCTCTTGACGTTCGGCATCGCGTTGATCGCTGAGGGGGTCATGCGCGGCATTTTCGGGGCTTCCGGCAAGTCGTATCCCGTACCGGCATTGCTTCAGGGAGGGCTTGACCTCGGTTTCATGGTGCTGCCGATCTATCGGGCGTGGGTGGTGCTTGCTTCCTTGACGGCGTGTGGCATGACCTGGGTATTGATCGAGCGCACACGCCTGGGAGCAATGCTTCGGGCGGCTACCGAGAATGCCCCGCTGGTGCAGGCTCTGGGCATCAACGTTCCGCTCATGGTCATGAGCACTTATGGCGCAGGCGTGGGACTCGCGGCTCTGGCAGGCGTACTTGCGGCGCCCGTGATTCAGGTGAGCCCCCTCATGGGCTCATCGCTCGTTATCGTGGTCTTTGCGGTGGTGGTCATTGGCGGCATGGGGTCGATCATTGGTGCCATCGTCAGCGGCCTCGCGCTCGGGCTCATCGAAGGGCTCACCAAGGTCATCTATCCCGAAGCATCGAATATCGTGGTCTTCGTCATTATGGCCGTGGTCTTGATCTGGCGGCCCACCGGGCTGTTCGGCAGGGAGTAGCCGGATGCGTGCCCGCACCATCGTGTATGCCTGCCTGGCGATCCTGGCCCTGATCGCACCATTCCTCGGCCTCTATCCGGTATTTCTGATGAAGCTGCTGTGCTATTCAATGTTCGCCTGTGCATTCAATTTGCTGCTCGGCTATACCAAGATGCTCTCCTTCGGTCACGCCGCCTATTTCGGGTCGTCGGCTTACGTCACTGGATGGCTGGTGGCGGTTCACGGCTGGGGAACTATCGAGGGGATACTCGCAGGTGTCGCCGTCGCCATGCTGCTCGGCCTTGCGATAGGCGCCATCGCAGTGCGTCGCCAGGGTATTTATTTCGCGATGATCACCTTGGCATTGGCCCAGCTGGTGTTCTTCGTATGCCTACAGGCGCCGTTCACGGGCGGCGAGAATGGCCTGCAAGGGATACCGAGGGGCAGCGTCCTCGGGTTGATCGACTTGGGCCGCGACGCGACGATGTACTACTTCGTGCTTGCGGTGTTTGTCGGAGTGTATGTCCTCATTCATCGCATCGTGCACTCGCCTTTCGGCCAAGTGCTCAAGGCGATCCGCGCGAACGAGCCGCGCGCCATTTCTCTTGGCTATGAGGTAGCCCGCTACAAGCTCGCAGCCTTCGTGCTGTCGGCGAGTATCTCCGGGTTGGCAGGCTCCCTCAAGGCGGTGGTGCTGGGTTTCGTCACGCTCTCGGATGTGAGTCAGGGAGCTTCCGGGGAGGTGATTCTCATGACCTTACTGGGCGGCACCGGGACCTTTCTCGGGCCGGTGGTCGGAGCGAACATCGTCGTCACGCTCCAGGAGTACCTCTCTGACTGGGTGGGCGCCTGGGTGTCCGTTATTCTCGGCGTCATCTTCGTAGTCTGCGTGATGCTCTTCCGGCGCGGCTTCGTGGGCGAAATCCAACGGCGCTTCTCGCGCCGCGCCGAGATTTGAACCTACGGCTTTGGCGCAGGGCGCGCATGCGGCGCCAAGCGCGCGCAGCGCGCGTCAGCATGATCCTCGACCGCCTTCGCGAGGGCCTCAGGTCGCCGGCCCGTGATGACGATTTTTGCGCCCTTGGCCAGGAAAGTGTGCGCAAGCGCAAGGCCGATACCGCTCGACCCGCCGGTGATGAGGACGCGTTTTCCTTCGATGTTCATGATTGCGCTTCCGCGAGCTTGTCCTGCGTTTTCATCTCGAAATCGCTCGCGTCGTGGCGCTCGCGAAGCTGTTCGGACGGATCGCCGCTCGAGCGGTTGACCATGCGGCCGCGCCTTACCGCCGGTCGAGCAAGGATGAGCGTCGGCCCAGCGCTGCACATGTGTGTAGTCCTGTACGCTCAGAAACTCGGCCGCGCCGTAGGCCCAGCCCTTTGCAAGCCCGCCATACCAGGGGAACACCGCCATGTCGGCGATCGTGTAGTCACCGCCCGCCAGGTATTCGCTCTCGGCCAGGCGCCGGTCCAGCACGTCGAGCTGGCGTTTCACCTCCATGGCGAAGCGGTCGATGGCGTATTCGATCTTGGTCGGCGCATAGGCGTAGAAGTGGCCGAAACCGCCGCCGAGATAGGGGGCGCTACCCATCTGCCAGAATAGCCAATTCAGCGTCTCGGTACGGGCCGCGACGTCTTTCGGGAGGAACGCGCCGAACTTCTCCGCCAGATACAAGAGGATCGAGCCGGATTCGAAGACGCGGATCGGTTTGGTCCCGCTGCGGTCCAGCAGGGCCGGAATCTTGGAGTTCGGGTTCACTTCAACGAAGCCGCTGCCGAACTGGTCGCCCTCGCCGATTCTAATCAACCAGGCATCATAGTCGGCGCCGGAGCGGCCGAGGGCGAGCAACTCCTCCAGCATGATCGTGACCTTGACGCCGTTGGGAGTGCCCAGTGAGTAAAGCTGCAGCGGGTGGCGTCCCACCGGCAGCACCTTCTCATGCGTCGGTCCGGCGATTGGTCGGTTGATGCTCGCAAAGGTGCCGCCGCTGGGCTTGTTCCAGGTCCATACCTTCGGGGGCGTGTATTCGAGGGAGTCTGCCATGGTCGTCTCCGCTGCTGCTTGCGACCGGCTCATGCGGCCGGAGGATAGTTGGACGGGAAAAGCGCGCGCTTGGTCTGCTCGTCATTGACTTTCTTGAAGTCGTGGCCCTTGCCGGCCGCGCGGGCGCGCGCCACCGCGGGGCGCGCATCGACGGTCTGGAACAGACGCTTGAGGTTGGGGAAGGCGGCGAGCGGATCGGCTTCGCCCTTGCGCACGCGCGAGGCACGGTCGAGCCAGCCCCAGGCCGACATGTCGGCGATCGTGTAGCCATCGCCGACGATGAAGTCGCGGCCTTGCAGATGGTCATTCAGCACCTGGTAATGCCGCTCGGCCTCGCGCCGGTAGCGGTTCACCGCGTAGTCAAGGCCCTCCGGCGCCGCGAACTGGAAATGTACCGCCTGACCAGAGAAGGGCCCGAGGCCGGAGGCGATGAACATGAGCCATGACAGCAGTTCGGGCCGATCGGTGGGTGCGCCAAGGAACTTGCCCGTCTTCTCCGCGAGGTAGATCAGGATCGCGGTCGAGTCGAAGACGCGGGTGTTCTTGCCGCCCGGTCCCTCGGTGTCGATGATCGCCGGGACCTTGCCGTTCGGGTTGATGGCCCGGTAGCCGGGCGAATGCTGCTCTCCCTTGCTGGTGTCGATGGGGATCGTCTCATAGGGCAAACCCGCCTCTTCCAGAAAGAGTGCGACCTTCGCGGGGTTTGGAGTGGGGTGGAAATAGAAGCGGATCATCATGTCTCCTTCAGTTGAGGCGAGGGAACTCGTCCCTTGCGCCGGCATCGGCGTCCAAGTCGCATCTTGCGTTTTAGTACCATCGTTCTAGAATGCAGTCTAGCGGCGAGAATGGCAAGATGCCAGCGGCGCAGACGACGGGCGGGTGAGGGATGGCAAGACCGAGGGAATTTGACGAAGGCGCTGTGCTGGATTCGGCCGTGCTGTGCTTTTGGAGCCGGGGCTACGAAGCCACGTCCGTTCGAGACTTGGTGGAGAAGACCGGCCTCACCGCCGCGAGCCTCTACAACGCTTTCGGCGATAAGCGGGCGATCTATCAAAAGGCGCTCGAGCATTATCTCGAAAGAAGCCTTGACGACCACATTCGGCTTTTCGAGGACTTGTCGCCCCGCGACGCGATCGCCGCCTTCTTCGAGGGGATCGTGAAGCGCTCGCTTGGCGATCGAGAGCGCAAAGGCTGCATGTTGGTCAATGCAGCGCTCGAAGTCGCGCCGCATGATCCGGGCCTTCGCAAGATCGTCATCGAGGTCCTTGCCGAGATCGAGGCGTTTTTCCTCGCCCGCGTGAAAGCCGGCCAAACCGACGGTACGATCACGCGGAGTCTGCCCGCGACGACGCTAGCCCGCCACCTTCTCGGAGTGCTCATGGGAATCCGGGTTCTCGCGCGCGTGCGGCCTGAGCAGGGCCTGCTGGAGAGTGTCATTGCGGCTTCGCTCGCGCTGCTCGAGAACCGAGAGGGCCGGAGGATGCCGCGATGAGACCGTCCGACGAGATCTTTGCCATGGCGGCCCGCCCGCACGCGAAGGCTTGTAACGAAAACGCTGAACCCAACGAATATACACGTAGAGTTCCTTCGGCACCGCCAGCGCCGACAGGAGTACCTTTCTTTTCGACAAAAGGCGGAACGATGAACGGCCCAAGCAGCGAACTTACCGAGCGAGCAAATGTGGACGTGTTATCCGGCATTCGTAGATTCGCTTTCGCGCCGCTACCCGTTCCGGCGAGTTGGTATGCTGTGCCGATACGGCTGATTGTGGGTTACGGCTTCTTCGAACATGGTTATGCAAAATTTTCCCGAGGTGCGGACGGGTTCATTGGAATCTTACATGCGATGGGAATGCCGTTCGCGCACCTGCTGGGCTGGGCGACTATCGTCGTCGAGGTGCTCGGGGGACTGATGATCCTCGTAGGTGCCCTTGTGCCCCTCGCCACGGTACCGATGATTATTGTGCTGCTGGTCGCGATCTTCACTGTGCATCTTCCCAATGGGTTCCCTTCAATCAAGCTCATGTCTTACGATGCGATGGGGGCGCACTTCGGCCAACCGGGCTATGAGACTGACTTGCTGTATATGGCGGGCCTCCTCGCGCTTTGTTTCGGAGGCGCCGGCCCCTATTCAGTGGATGGCTATGTAAGAAGTCGCCCCCTGCTCGGGTCAACTACACAGCATTGAATCTATCGTTGCCAGCTCATGATGGCCCCCGGTCTCGCGCTCACCACTGTAACCGGACGGGCTGTGTAAACGAATTACAAAATACGCGCGGTTGAACGCTCACCATTGGGAGAATCATTGATGCACCTAACGCTGTTAAGACGCTTCGCCCTTACACTGGTTGTCTTGGCAACGTCCCTGGGGGTTTTGCCCGCGGCCGTCCAGGCGGGAGTCCCGGGGTCCACCTCTGCCCTTAACGTCGACGAGCACGGTGTCGCCTTGCGTGGCTACGATCCAGTCGCTTACTTTTCGGGCGGAAAACCCACCCGCGGCCTCGAAACGATATCGGCATCCTATCGTGGCGCTCGCTATTTGTTTGCTACGGAGGCCGACAAGAAGCGTTTCGTCAGCAATCCGCAGAAGTACATCCCGCAATTCGGCGGTTTCTGTAGCGTAGGCACCGCCTATGGTCAAAAGGTCGACACAGACCCCATGACGGGCGTCGTGGTAAATGGGAAGCTCTATCTCAACAATGACGCCAAGGCCGGTGAGATATTCAAGAAGGATACGCCCGGGATCATCGATCGCGCAGAGCGGAATTGGCCCACGGTTAAAGACAAGGTGTTGTGAGCAATCGACGTATCATCGACCGGATACATCAACGGAAATCAGCGATCCGACTACATGAACCTCAATGACTGACCGATATGCAATGCCGCGGCCTTCTCGAGCATCATATGACCCAAAGCGATGTCGCTCAAACTCAGACCACGATGCCAAAATAAAATCGTTTCCTCCTCCGTTTGACGACCCGCCTTCAACTTCGCGACAATTTGCCCGAGCTCGGCATGCAGATTGTCTTCAGTCAGTATGCCGAGATCCACGTGCTGTCGCAGTGCGCCAAACGGAAGCCCCTTGCGGCATTGCCCCCAGTCATCGACGACGACCTTGCTCATGATATCGGTCAACGAGAGTTCGACCGCGCTCATCGTCCCGTACGGAATCACCAGCGCTCCCGCTTTGATCCATTCGGTCTTCAGCAGCGGCGCAGGCTCAGGAAGGCGAGAGGCTTCCACGACGATATCCGCGCCCCGGATACACGCCTCCCAGCTATCGACGGTCCTGACCGCCTTGCCAAGATCCCGTGACAGGCGAGCGGCGAATGCCTCTTGGCTCGCCGCGCGCTTCGAATGAACCCTGATTTCCTCGAAATCAAACAGATGATCGAGCAACCGGACATTCCAGTAGGAAGTACCGCGCGCACCGATATGTCCCAGCACCCGGCTACCTTTGCGTGCCAGGTACTTGGCACCCAATGCCGTGACCGCCCCGGTGCGCATATCGGTAAGGGAAGTGGCATCAAGAATCGCCTTGGGCACACCCGTCGAGGGGTCGAAGAGATTCAACAGCGCCATTTCCGATGGCAGCCCGGTCTTGTAGTTGTCGACGAAATCGCCGACCACCTTGACGCCCGCAAGATTCAATGGATGCAGAACGCCACGAAGTATATTGAAGTGCCCGTGCGCCGAATCCCTCGGAATCAGGTGCACTCGGGGCTCAATCACCGCCTCCTTCCTTCCCTGCGCATCCAGAGCTCCCTCGACCGCGTCGAGAATCTCGCCGTCGGAAAGATTGAGCCGGGCGATATCCGGGCCATTGAGGTAGGTCAAATAAATCTCGTGCATTATCCACCTTCGCTAGTGTTGTGCATGTCCGTGGGGAGAGCTATATCACCCGTGCCGAATCAGCCGGCGTTTGTCGAAGTCGCCGTCTTCGTTCAAAGTCTCGCAGATCCGCCTGGGGATGGATCAAGATGGCCGCGAGGCTCCCCAGCACGATGACCATGACGCCGGTGAATACATAGCCCGTTCTAAAGCCGGTTGCGGGATTGCCCGATGCATCGATGATCCGTCCCATCACCCAGGGAGCGCACAGGCCCGCCAAGGTATGGACCGAATTCGTAATTCCGAGCATGGCTCCGCGTTGCGTTGGGGGCGCAATTTCACCGATGAGGGTGGATCCCAACGTAAAGATGACGTTACCGATCGAGAAACTCAGGGCGATGAGAAAGATTTTCAACACGCCGGATGATAGCCCAGCCATCCAAATCATGGAGGCCCCGCTCGTAACCACACAAGCCGTGCCGACGACGCCTCTGGCTACGCGGCTTGATACTCCAAAACGGGACAGGAGCTGCGACATCCAAGCGAAGCCGGGCACCAGCATCATGTGCATCAAGGAAACCGAACCGATGATCCATCCCGCCCGAACCGGGGTGATCGACATCTGTGTCACGAGATAATTGGCGAGCCAGGTGATGTTGAGAGCGATGACCCAATACGCGGCAAAGCCCGCGGCGAATACCCCGAGCGCCGTCCGAGACGACAGTAGCTGCCCATAGGGAACGCGGGCGATGTTGGCCGGCGAAGATACCGATTTGCCGTCGATGGGTCCTTCCGCGGCCACGGATGCCCAGATGCAGACCCAAACGAGGCTCGTAACTCCCAGCATCCCGAAGGCGGTGTGCCAGCCATAGCGGGCGATGATCCAGGCAATGAGCGGAGCTACGATGCCGGTGCCGAACGCGGCGCCGCAGGCAATGACGCTCGTGGGAAGCGCTCGGTGCCGGTCGGGAAACCACTTATAAGCCGAATGCAAAGCAACCGGAAACGCAGGGCCCTCCGCTGCGCCCAAAATGATCCGCGATCCGAGCAGCAGCGTGAAGCTCGACACCACACTGATCGGAAAAATCGCCAACGCCCACAGGACCGCCATCGCCGACATCAAGGATTTGGTGCGGATCCTGTTCGCCAGGAATCCGCCCGCAACTCCGGTGATCGAGAACAAAAGGAAAAAGGCGCTCCCAAGGGTGCCGAACTGGGTGCTGCTGAGCGCCATCTCATGCATGATCGGTAGGCTCGACAAACCAATGAGCGACTTGTCGGCGAAATTGATCAGTATGAACGAGAAAATCAACGCAACGTGCGCCCAGCCGCTGCGGGCGTATGATTGATCCAAGGCGGGCGATAGCGTAACAACTTTACTGCTCATGGCGGCGGCTCCGAAATTCCCGGCGGAACTCCGGTGTCGAGTAGTCGTAATTTCGTGTACCTCTAGAAAAGCCGCCCGCAGTTTGTCATATCCGGGGTTGGACGCCACCAAGACTGACTCCTTTTCCCACCCTCAAACGTCCTTCCTATACTGAATGATCGGAAACCTAGGAGCCGACCTTATGAGCCTCAAAGATATGACTGTCGTCGTCACCGGTGGAAGCCGTGGCCTTGGACTGGGACTGGTCGAGGCCCTGGCCGAGCACGGCGCCAGGGTGACGGTCGTTGCACGCAGCGCCGATGCGCTCGAGTCCGTCCGCATCCGGTTGGGTGTCGCCACCATCCCCGCCGACGTGACCGACGAGACCGCCGCCCAACGCATCCTGGCCGAGGTCCGCCCGGATATTCTGGTGCTGAACGCCGGTGCAAAGCCGCGGATGGGTCGGTTGGACCAGATGACCTGGGCGGATTTCACTGCGACTTGGGAAACCGACGTCAAGGCCGGACTGCATTGGCTGCAGGCGGCGCTCAACCTGCCTCTGAAGCCTGGAAGCCGCGTCCTGGTCGGATCGAGCGGCGCGGCCGTGAACGGCTCGCCGCTGTCGGGCGGCTACGCGGGCGCCAAGCGTATGCTTTGGTTCATGGCCAAGTACGCCAATGGCATCGCCAAGCAGAAGGAGCTGGGCATCCGCTTCCAGACGATCGTACCGCAGCAAATGTTCGGCGGAACCGGTGTCGGCGATGCGGGCTCCCAGGCCTATGCCCGGGCGAACGGCCTTGAGCCCGAAGCGTTCCTCGCCCGCAATTATCCGCCGATGTCACCCCGGGAGTTTGGCGAGAAAGTCGTTTCCGTGTTGGAAGATCCTAAAGACATTGTGAGCTTGGCCTTGGGGATTAAGGGTGACACCGGGGTGACGGCTCTCGAGGGAGAGGCGGCTTGACCGACGGCGTATCCTCGCCCGCCACAACGCGCCATGCGCAGCTCCTGGCCGCCGCCGGCGAGCTTCGGCCTGAGCTTCACCGCTACTGCGCGCGTTTGATGGGATCGGTGATTGACGGCGAGGATGTGGTGCAGGACACCTTCGCTCGCGCCTTCGTCGCTCTGGAGGACTTGAAGGAGGAGACTCCGCCACTGCGCGAATGAAGACATGGATTGAGTCAGCGGGAAAATGGGCGCCGGGAATCTTTCCGGCGCCACGCGCCTCAGAGCTTGGACCCGCCGTCGACATGAATGGAGTCGCCGGTGATCCAGCGCGCATCGTCGGATGCCAGGAAGGCCACCACGGAGGCGATGTCGTCCGGCTGTGCCACGCGCTTCAAGGCCTGCATGCCGAGCGTGGCTTCCCGCCCCGCCTCGGTCTTGGTGAAGTTGGACATGTCGGTCTCGACCACGCCGGGAGCGATGGCGTTGACGCGGATGCCACGCGGACCGAGGGCGGCAGCGAGATGCTTCACGAGCGTGTCGACCGCTCCCTTGGTCGCGCCGTAGGCGGACAGC
Organism: uncultured Gammaproteobacteria bacterium; assembly: GCA_963784105.1. GTDB lineage: Bacteria > Pseudomonadota > Gammaproteobacteria > Steroidobacterales > Steroidobacteraceae > Bog-1198. The sequence goes on along the minus strand of CAWAQE010000018.1, from coordinate 1,267,840 downwards.
GTTCCGACGGAGGCGCGAGCAGCAAGCGAAGACGCGAAGATGATGTTGCTGCCCTTGCATAAAGTCGGCAGCAACTGCTGGATCAGGAAGAACGGCGCGCGGACATTGACGGCGAATAGGTTGTCGAAATCCTCGACCGTCGTGTCTTCGATCGCCGCAGACTTGGAAATGCCTGCGTTGGCGACCAGGATGTCGAGACGGCCGCCGACGATGTCGCGGACCTGCTTGGCCAGAGTATGTGCGCCGTCAGGCCTCCGCAGGTCGGCGCCCACTTTCTCAGCCTTGCCGCCCCCGTTGCGGATTTCGGCGACGACGGCGTCGGCCTCCTTCGCGCTGTTGCCGTAGTGGACCAGTACCTGCGCACCGGCCCTCGCTAGAGCCAGGGCACTGGCACGGCCGATGCCGCGCGAAGCGCCGGTAACCAAAGCGGTTTTTCCCGAAAGATTGCTCATGGTCATATGTCCTGATTGCCGGTGGATTAGGAAGTTGAGATTCTGCGTTGCAATGACATTTAATCAGTGGGTCTTGCCGCCGTCGACATTGAGGATATGGCCGGTGATGAACGATGCTTCGTCAGAGGCAATAAAGACGATCGCATTGGCAAGCTCCTCCGAGAGGCCGAGGCGACCCATCGGAACGGTTGTCACCAGAGCCGCCTTGTTCTGCGCCGTGCCCGTAAAACGGGTCAACATGCCTGTGTCCACGGGACCCGGCGCCACGGCGTTCACGCGGATTCCCGAGTTGACGACCTCGAGCGCCACCGACTTGGTGATGCCTTCGACGGCATGCTTGCTCCCGACATAGATAGAGGCTCCCGCCGCCCCCTCGTGCCCGTAGGTCGAGGAGATGTTGATAATATTGCCGCTGCCCTGCTTTTGCATGACGCGCACTTCGTGCTTCATGCTGAGAATCATGCCGAGAACATTCGTGTCGAAGGTTGCCGCATAGCTTTCTGCGCTCTGTTCCGTGATCGGGCCAACCTTGCCTTCGGTCCCGGCATTGTTCACCGCGACATCGAGACGGCCAAACCTTGCGACGGTCTGGTCGACCAGAGCTCGGACGTCATCCTCGTTGCGGACGTCGGCGTTGATGAACTCGGCCTCGGAACCGAACGAGCTCAGCTCTTTGACGAGCACTTTGCCCGCTTCATCGCGCCGACCGGCAACCACTACCTTGGCACCCTTTTTGGCGAAGGCGACGGCGGCGGCGCGTCCTATGCCTGTTAGGCCTCCCGTGATCAGAACGACTGGCTTGTTCATGGCGCTCTCCTGTGACGAGTTGAAGTACATAACTTGTTTAATAACAGTGTGTTGCCTAATGGCCACGGTACTTTCTACGGAGGCACTGTAGGCTTGCATAGCGCCGACGAAAAAGACTTTGTAAGCTGGTGACATACCTGGGAGGCATGGAACGATATGGAGCTGAGACACCTGCGTTACTTCGTGGCCGTGGTCGAGGAAGGCAGCCTCACGACCGCCGCCGAACGCCGGCTACACACCTCCCAACCCTCGCTGAGCCGGCAGATTCGCGATCTGGAGTATCAAGTCGGGGCCGAGCTGCTATCGCGCAGCGTTCATGGCGTCGAGCTGACCGCCGCGGGCAAAGCCTTTCTCGATCACGCCCGCCTGGCGCTGATGCAGGTCGATGCCGCGGTCGAAGCGGCCCGCAAGGCGGCGCATCCAGCAAGGAAGACGTTCGCCATCGGTTTCCAAACCGGTCACGAGATGAACTGGCTGCCGCGGGCGATGCATGTGCTGCGAGACGAGCTAAAGAACATCCAGGTCACGGTCACCAGCGACTACTCGCCCGATCTTGCCGAAGCGCTCGTCCGCGGCCGGCTGGACCTCGCATTCCTGCGTTTGGAGCCGGGCTACGACCTCGGGTACCACGTAGTGGATCGGGAGCCGCTCATCGTCCTCATGCCGAGCGACCATCGTCTCACCGCGCGCGAAGCAGTGCGTCCGCAGGATTTCGTCGGCGAGATTTTCATCGGCGGTTCGAACAAGGCCAGTGTGCTGCATGCGGTCACACAAGACTATCTGCGCCGTTCGGGGCTCGACATCCAACTGGATCACGGCGTGGATAATATGGCCATGGCCATGTCCCTGGTCGCATCCACCCGCGGCCTGGCGCTGATGCCCGCCTATGCCAAGAACCTGCTGCCTTGGTCCGTCGTCAGCCGTCCGCTGGAAGGCGAGGCACCCACGATCGAAGTCGCGGTGGGCTACAGCAAGTCAAACACCTCTCCCATTCTCAAGATGTTCCTCTCCCGGCTCGAGGAACTGCGGGCAGAGGACAGAGCCCCGGCGGTGTATCACAACAAGCTTTCGGCTAAACGAAAGTGACATCCTGGCGGCCCAAGTACAACCGCGTCAATGAGTGCTGCCGCGATGTTCGGCGCTGGACTCATGCGAAATGACTTTGGCAGCATGGGGCCAAGTGCCCTCGATAGGTTGAGGACATAGCTTTCCCCGGCCCGGTGTTCCTCCCTTTGTCCTCCGATCATGCTGGGTCTGACAATGGTGAGCGAATCGAAGCCTATGGCTTGTACATCTCTCTCGAGCTCGCCTTTTGTTCTCGGATAGAAGAACCTGGAGTCAGCCGCCGCGCCGATTGCGGTTACAAGAGCAAACGTGCTCGCACCAGAAGCCTTCGCCGCGGTGGCGAAATGCAGAGGCAACACGTAGTCCACTTCAGTGCCGCCACGCGCTAATCCTCGAGGATGGTGATGGCGCGCTCGGGGCACTTCCGCGCACCCAGACGGGCCGCCGCCTGCATGCCGGCGGGCACCTCCAAGGTCTTCCCGCGATCGGCGTTGTATCCGTTGTCGTCGAGCTGATAGAACTCCGGGGCAACCGCGCAACAACGGCCGTGACCGGTGCAAAGTTCACCATCTATTTTGGCTTTCATTGCTTCATCCCCCGGAAATCAGCGCACATCTTTCATGCGTCCGGACACCGGCAGTTGATCGATGGCCGCGAGCGCCTCGAGAGCCAGACCATGACCCAGGCCTTCCTGCATCAAGCGCTTCAGACGCTGCGTCAGTGCCAGTCGCGTATAGCGACGGGTCAGTGTGGGCATCGCAGCAATGTAGCGCGCGAGTTCCATGGCACGGCTAAGCAACTTGTCGCCGGGCAGCACTTCGTTGACCACGCCATACTCTAACGCCGTACGCGCATCGAGTTCCTGGCCGGTAATCAAGAAGTAACGGCCTCGGTTCGGGCCGAGTAAGTGCGGCCACACCACATGTGCGCCGTCCCCGGGAACGATACCGGACATGAAATGCGGCGCATCCTGGAACAGCGTCGTGTCGGCCGCAAGCACGACGTCCGCCAATACCGGAATCTCCGGATGAATTCGCACCGGGCCGTTGATCGCGGCAATCACCGGCACCTCGATATCGAGCAGGTTGGTGAGCAATCGCCGTCCGTCATAAAAAATGTGGTCCCAGTCATCCGCCGTGCTCAACTTGAAACTGCCAGCATTGATATCGACACAGAAGTTGGCGCCGGTACCCGTCATGATGACGACTTTGTTGTCGCGATCGCCGCTCACTTCGGTGAAGCACAATCCCATTTCTTCGTGAGCCTCGGCGCTCCACACAAACGCTCCGCCGCCGGTGTTGAAACGCATGGTGAGGATGCCGTCTTCGCGCTGCAAATCGATATTGTGATAGCGCTGGCGGTAACGCTCGAATTTCGATGATTCGTTCGACATGGTGATCAGAACACCAGTTCGAGTTTGCGCATCGAGCGCAGAAACCCGGTCTCGTAGATCGGGGACGTTCCCGGCTTCACGCCAAACTCGGGAATGCGCCTCAGCCACTCGTCGAGGGTAGCGCGCAACTCGAGGCGCGCCAGGTTGGAGCCGACGCAGCGGTGCGGACCCACGCCAAATGTCGAATGCAGAACACTGGCGCGCGTGATGTCGACCTTGCTCGGATTCTCAACCGTGCGCGGGTCGCGCGAACTCGCCGAGTAGGCCAGCATCACGAAATCACCCTCTTTCATCGGAGTCCCCGCGACCTCCACATCCCGGGTACAGGTGCGCCCCAGTCCAACGACCGGCGGAAACACGCGGGCGAACTCCTCAATGGCATTCGGCATCATGTCCGGATTGTCGACCAACGCCTCACGATCGGCCGGATGAGTTGCCAGGTGGTGAATCGCGGAGGCCATCACGAACGTGGTGGTCGCGATGCCGCCGAAGGTCAGGTCGACAAGGATGCTCAACTTATGCTCCCAGGGCGCGCTCGTGCCGTCCTCATAGGTCACTCCCTTGAGAATGGTGTCCACCATGTCGCCGCGCGGGGCTTCGTTCGACCGCTGTTTGAGGTAGCGATCGAGGCATTCGAAGACCTTGGCGAAATGCCCCGCCCGCTCGTCGACCGGGCCGAACGACCCTTGCTCGACGCCGTCCACCAACAGTGCCAGGTCTTCGACGGGCACGCCCAAAATGTTCTTGAAGAACGCCCAGCCCGGCAGGATGGAGCCGAATTCGCTGATGAATTCGCAATGCCCCTTGTCGATGAAGCGGTCGATCAGGGTATTGACGTCTGCTCGAACATTGGCCTCATAGCCGGCCACAACCTTCGGGCTCAGGTGCGGATTGATCGCATTGCGCCAGGCGGTGTGACGCGGCGGATCGCTCTCTTCCGGCATCAGCAGCGGCAGACCCTCGGGTCGATTCGGCTGATAGCCCTTCGCATTCGAAAACGTCTTCCAATCCTGGCCGATGCGCCGCACGTCTTCATTGCGGCTGACCCACCAGTATCCGGTCCCGACGTTGCTGCGTGCCACCGGGCAATAATTGAGGTGGGCCTCCAGCGTAGCGACAAACTTTTCGTTGAACTCGGGCGCGTCGTAGTCGAAATCTCGGAATATGTCCCTGCCGAAGCTCGCTTTGAGTTCTTCGGGAGTCGGCGCGCCCGGCTCCACTTTCACCTCGGGGTTACGGCGCGAGATGGGGCATCGGGTCGATTCGTCCATCGCTCTTGTCTCCGGTGTGCATAATCTGCGATAAAACAAACACTTGTTTGGTAGATTAATCCTCTCGCTTTGGACTGTCAAGGGACGCCAACCGGCTCGCGGCCAAATTTAACGTCGGCTAAACCCGGCCCTTGCTCACTGCGGCTCGCTTCCGTGTCGCCGTTGTCCGCCCCGCCGGCAAGGGCTCTTCATCTTTGCCCGATTTTGCCCAAGCGGGTCCTTCGCGCAAGCCAAATATCAGTGATTCAGCCATCCTGTCCGCGATCTCCGGCGGGCTCGAGGCACCCTTGTCCGAGTACCACTCCGGAATCCAATTCAAAGCACCAAGCACGCCGAATACGGCGATGTGCGTATCGAGTCGCGGACTGAATACGCCGGCCGCCTTGCCATCCTCGATGATTTTCACGTAGGCGTTGGCGTATCGCCTACGCATGGCAACCGCGCTGGCCCGGTTCGGTTCGCTCAAAAATCGCCATTGGTGAAATACGACCAGGGAGCGTTGTGGGTCCTCCGCCACCACATCGACATGCGCTCGAATGGCCCTGCGAAGCCTTGCCTCCGGCGATTCGGTGGAACCTTGGAGCGACTGTTCGATGGCCAGAAAGCGCGCGATGCCCTCCTTGACGATCTCGAGCAATAGAGTTTCCTTGCTGTCGATATGCGCATACAGGCTTCCGGGTAGGACGCCCACAGCCTCGGCGATGTCGCGCATCGTGGTACCGGTATACCCATGCTCGCCGAACAGCCTGACGGCCACATCAGCAATGACCTCGCGTGTCCCAGAACTCTTGACTTGCTTCTTCTTCATTCGATTGCCTTGGTGCCATGATCCAACTAACGGGGCTGTCGCCAGACTTGCGTGGAGTTTAGCGTCGTTCACCAATGAAACAAATGTTTGTATCAACGCGGGGCGGACTCATCACGATGGAGCCCCTAAGCTGCACCTCGCGCAACGCCTGGACCGCTTGCACCGCCGCGAGGCCGCCTCCGGCAATGACGACCCGATTCGAAAGTCCGATCATCGTCATGGCGCCCCCTGCGCAACCTCCGGGTCTAGCAAAAAACAATCATTTGTTTTATTGTGGACAAGTCAGGCGGCGGTGTCAACCCAAGGCAGGCGCCAGGCCCGGTGAGTGTAATGTGGGGGCGCTTGACTTGGGTGCCCGGTTGCAATTAGAGTTTAACAAACAAATGATTGTTTGTTTGGAGAAATGAAGATGCCCGGTCGGATCTGCAACGACCCTCAAGAAAAGACTTTTGAGGACTTCGCGCTCGGAGACGTGGTGATCACCCGCGGGCGCACGGTCGACATCGGCGACATTTCATTATTTTCCGGCCTCACCGGCGATCACTACCCATTGCACACCGATGAGGAATACGGCAAGTCCACGCGCTTCGGGACGCGTATCGCACACGGTCCATTGACCTTTGCGCTCGCGGTCGGTCTGGTCGGGATGAGCGGCTTTTACGGAAATGCGATCACCGCGCTGGTGGAAGTGAGGAGCCTGCGCGCCCTCAAGCCGGTCGCAGCCGGCGATACCTTGAAGGTACATGCCGAAGTGGTGGAACTGGCAGAAGGCCGCAATCCGAAATACGGCACCCTGCACGTGAACTACTCGGTGCGAAACCAACGCGAGGAAGAAGTGATGGTTTTTCTGCAGATAATGTTGGCGCGACGGCGCACGCCGCAAGGAACCTGAGAATGGCGGACACGTGGCATCTCCACATCGGCGCCAATTCGCCCAATGATCCGGTATTCGTCGGCGTCGGCGAATTGCCGTCGGGGCGCTATCCTGAGCGCAATTTCATCGGCGACTTGACTCACGTGGGTTTACTCGCCCTGACTGACGCCAAAATGGTGCCACGCGATGTTGACACCATCCTGCTGATCCCTTGCTTGCATTCGCCGTTTGATCAAGCCGATCTGATCTTCTCTCGAATGGCCGAGGAACTGGGGCTGCTCGGTCACTTAAAGTCAAGCTTCATGGTGCACTCCGGCGGCTCGACCAGCGATAACGCGGTGCGCCTCGCCTCCGGCCTGATTGCGTCCGGCCATGCACGCACCGTGTTGGTCTTGCACTGCGAGCGCTGGGGTTCCGCCGATCTCAACGCCATGGTCACAATGCTCAGCAAGTACGGCATTCCCAACGAATGGGAAGCGCCCACGGGCTTGCAATTCAACGCCATCGGGGCTCTCATCACCCGGCGTTACATGCATGCCACCCAGTCCAGCGCAGCAGATATGGCTTCGTTCTGCGTGACGTTGCGCAAGTGGGCGCAGCTCAATCCGAACGCCATGTATCGGGGCAAGCCCCTGACTGTGGAAAAAGTGTTGGCATCAAAAGTGGTGGCTGACCCCTTGCATGCGCTCGAGTGCCCGATGCTTGCCGATGGGGCCGTTGCCTTCGTCATGACCAGTGCTGAGAATGCCAAGGCCCGGAGTCTCGATACGGTGCGGGTCGCAGGTTCCGGCGGCAGCGTCAGTCACTACAGCGTGGGCCAGGAGCCCGATCTGGCTGCACTGGGATGGGTCACCGCCGCCCGGCGCGCTTACGAGCAATCGGGCTGGGGTCCGAAGGACGCGCAAATCGCTCAAATCTACGACACTTATGCGGCCGTGACGACCATCGCCGTCGAAGCCTTGGGGTTCTGCGAGCCCGGTGACGGCGCTCGCTGGTTCGCCTCCGGTGCAGCGGACCCCGGTGGCAAGCTGCCCTGCAATACCAACGGCGGCATGCTGTCGGCCGGCCACACCGGGGTGGGCGGCGGCACCGCGTTGCTGGTCGAAGGAGTGCGCCAGTTGCTGGGACGCGCGGGTCCCGAGCGTCAGGTATCCGGCGTGCAACGTTGCATCGTCGGCGGCACCGGCGGCAGCTACATGGATGCACAGGTGCTGCTGCTGGAGCGGCGCACCAAGGTGCGACCATCGTGAGCAATCCGATACGTGACGAGTTTCGCGCCGGCTTGGCACGCGGTGATCTGCTCATTCAAAAATGCAATGACTGCGGCAAGCTCAACATGTACCCGCGCCATGCCTGCCCCTATTGCCAATCGCTCTCTCTGGGCTGGCACAAATCGACGGGAATCGGAGTACTACACAGCTTTACGGTGCTTCGCGCAGGGGCGCCGGAAGGCTTTGAAGCTGATTTGCCCTATGCCCTGGGTGTGATCAAGCTCGATGAGGGGGTCCAACTGCTGGCGCGGCTAGTGCCCGATCCGGACGGCAACTGGCAAAGCTACCAGTGCGATGCGCGGGTGCAGTTCAGACCGGTGGCACCCGAATCGGCGACCCCTCGTCCTTGCGCTTGGTTCGAACCATCGGCCGGCTGATGTAACGCCATGAATACCTTTGCGTTCTTGCAAAAGGCCGCGATGTTGCGGCCGGACCAGCCTGCGTTGGTACACGGCGCGGAGTCTATCTCGTACCGGGAATTTCGCGATCGTGCGCTTGCGATTGGCGGCAATCTCTTAGCCCTTGGGCTTAGCGCAGGCGACCGCGTCGCCTTCTGCTTGGCCAACAGTCCGCGCATTCTTGAAACCATCTATGGCTGCTTCGCAGCCGGGCTCATCGTCGTTCCGATCAACGCTCGCCTGCATCCGCGAGAGATGGCTTACATCGTGAGTAATTCCGGAGCCAGGGTGCTAATTCACGGCCCGGAGTATCACGCCGGCATCACGCAGCATCTTGCAGAGTTCGAAGCACTCGAGCATCGCATCTGCACGACAACGGTGGACGGCGCGATCCCCTATCAAAGTTTGCTGAACGCCGATCATGCCCTAGGGCAATCCGCCGAAGTAGCGGCCGCCGATCCCTGCTGGCTGTTTTACACCTCGGGCACAACCGGCAAACCGAAGGGCGCCATTTGGACGCACCGCACCGTGCGCGTCGTGATCATGAATTACCTTGCCGACGTGCACAACATCCAGCAGGGCGATATTGTGGCTCACGCGGCACCCATGTCGCACGGCAGCGGCATCGTTGCGCTGCCGGCCGTGGCACGCGCCGCCACCAATGTGATTCTCGACAGCAAGAGCTTCGAACCCAGGGCTCTATTCGCGATGGTGGAGGCAATGAAGGTCTCGCATATTGCATTTTTGGCGCCGACCCAGATCATCAAAATGCTCGAAGAGTTCGTACCCGGGGCGTACGATCTATCGAGCCTTAAAGCCATCTGCTACGGCGGAGCGCCGATCTACGTCGAACACTTGCGCAACGCGATCAAGGCGTTCGGACCGGTGTTCGCACAAATCTACGGTCAGGGCGAGGCGCCCATCACCATCAGCGGACTCAACGCAGCCGAGCATGCCCGGCTGCTCGCAGCCAACGATCCTCACATAGGTTCGGCAGGCACCATCCGCACCGACGTCGAGGTGCGCTGTGTCGATGCCGACGACCGGCCGCTTCCCCCCGGTCGTGAAGGTGAGATTATCGTACGCGGCGACATCGTTATGCAGGGATATTGGAACGACCCGATGGCCACGGCGGAGGCCCTGCGCGGCGGATGGCTGCACACCGGCGATATCGGCGTGCTCGATAAAGATGGCTACTTGTTCTTGTTGGACCGCGCCAAGGACATGATCATCAGCGGCGGTAACAACATCTACCCGCGCGAAGTGGAGGAGGTCATCGTTCAGCACCCTGCCGTTGCAACCGTCGTCGTGTTTGGTATTCCCCACGCCTATTGGGGCGAGGCCGTGCACGCCTTGGTCGTGCTCGAATCGGAAGCCACCGCGACCGCCCAAGACATCATCGACCACTGCAGCCAGAACATGGCGGGTTATAAGAAGCCCAAGAGCGTGGAATTCGTCGATTCGCTCCCGGTGAGTGGCTACGGCAAAGTCATGCGGCGCGAGATCCGGGAGAAATATTGGCAAGGTTACGAATCTCGCGTCGGGGGCGGTGCGCCCAAGTCAGTCACACTCAACGAGGAGCGCCAGTGAGCACAGTCTTAGTCGCCGGTATCGGCATGACGCCCTTCGGTCGTTTTCCGGGGCGCGGAATTCGATCCCTCGCGGTGGCCGCCATCGATGAGGCCTTGGCGGACGCGGGCATCCCGGCCGAACATGTCGGCAAAGTGTTCTTCGGCAATGCCGTAGCCGGGATCGTCACTCACCAGGAGATGATCCGCGGCCAGGTCGCGCTACGGTATCATCCGCTTGCACGCTCCTCGGTCATCAACGTTGAGAATGCATGTGCCTCGGGAGGCTCAGCGCTCAACCTCGGATTTGAAATGATTGCAGGCGGGCGCGCGGAGGTGGTGTTGGTGGTTGGTGTCGAACAACTCAATCACGCGGATCGGTCGCGGCCATTCGAGGCATTGCGGGGTTCTACCGACATCGACGACATCGGCGAGTCGGTTCCGGGACAAGTCGCGGCCAACTCGATTCTAATGGATTTCTACGCCGGTGTGGCGCGCAACTATCTCGAAACGCATCGGGCCACCGCGGAGGATTTTGCCCTGGTCGCCGTGAAGAACCGCCGACATGCGGGCATGAATGCGCTGGCGCATTTCCGCGCACTGCAGACGGTCGAAGAAGTTATGAACAGCCGTATGATCGTCGATCCGTTGCGCCTGGCGATGTGCGCCCCCACCACGGATGGCGCGGCAGCTCTCGTGTTGTGCTCGGCGGATTATGGTCGACGGCTCACCCGCAAGGCGGTGCAAATGGTGACATCGCACGTCGCGGCCAGCCCAGGCGACGGACTGAGCCCGGTCACTCCCGCGGCGAACGCCGCCTACGAGGCCTCGGGCATCGGGCCCCGCGGCTTCGATCTCATCGAATTGCACGACGCAGCGGCGCCGGCGGAATTGCTGCAATATGCGGAGATCGGTCTGTGCGAGGAAGGCGAAGGTCACCATCTGATACGCGCCGGCAAGACCAGCCTCGGTGGAGAGACGCCGGTGAATACCAGTGGCGGACTCTTGAGCCGCGGTCATCCGCTCGGGGCTACGGGCTGCGCGCAAGTGGTCGAGCTATGCCATCAAATGCGCGGCGAGGCCGGTGCTCGGCAGGTCGAGGACGCCCGAGTGGGTCTGGCGATCAATGGCGGCGGCTGGATGGACGGAACGTATGCGGTGGCGGTGTCCACCATCGTCAAGAGGCTGGATTGATCTCATCACGAGTCACACGCCATGAGCACCCGAACCGAACTTGAAACCTGTTATCACGAGCGAGTCGCGGACGGTGTGGCGATGCTGACACTGAACCGTCCGGAGCGCGGTAATGGTGTGGTGCCGCAGATGGCGCGCGACATCCTGGACGCTCTGACGACACTGGAGTTGGACCGTGCCGTGCGCGTCTTGGTGCTTACCGGCGCGGGCGCGCAGTTTTGCGCGGGCGCCGATTTGGTGGAGTTTCAGCGATACATTGCCGAACAACTTCCGATCGACCATGAACCCTACAACGCTCGCGTCTTGTGGCCGGTCACGCAACGCTTGGTCGGTTGCCGCCTGCCGATTATCGCCGCCATCAATGGCGGCGCCACGGCCGGCGGACTGGACCTCGCGCTGGCCTGCGACATGCGTATTGCCTCCACCCGAGCGAAGATGGGCGAGACTTACATCAAACTTGGCCTGAATCCCGGCAACGGCGGCACCTACTTTCTGCCGCGCCTGGTCGGTTCCGGGCTTGCCGCGGAGCTCGCTTTCACGGGCGACGTCCTCGATGCACAGCGTGCGCTTGAAATCGGTCTGGTCAACCGGGTGGTGGAGCCGGATCGGTTGTTGGCGGAAGCGACTGCGTTGGCGGCTCGCATCGCTGCCTACCCGCGGCTCGCGCTCGAGGCGACCAAGCAGCAATTGCGGCAGAGCTGGCACCTGGATCTCATCAGTTCGATGAATTCGAGCTTCTGGGGCGTGGCCACCCTGAGCCACACCGAAGATCTGAAAGAGGGCATTGCCGCCGCACGCGAGAAACGCCCGCCGCGATTCAACGCCCCCGACAAGAAGGGCGACTCATGATAGGGGATGAGATCATCGTCGCACGCAGCGCGTTCCACCCCCAGCGGAGCGCGCTGCGGCGAGCGACGCTCGACCCTTCGGCGTGAACTTTAAAAGCACCCATCGAGGACTGCGCGTGCTCGATCTGGGCACCAATATCGCGGCGCCGTTTGCCGCGATGATGCTGGGCGACATGGGTGCCGACGTCATCAAGATCGAGCGGCCGCCCAATGGTGACGACACGCGCGCACTGCCTCCCTATTGGGGCGATGAAGCAACAGTGTTCCTGGCGGTCAACCGCAATAAACGCAGCGTACTGCTCGACGTCAGGACACCCGAGGGCCGCTCGACGCTCCTGCAGCTGGTCGAGTCCGCCGACGTCGTAATCGAAAGTTTCCCGCCCGGTCTTGCCGATGAGCTTAAATTGCGCTTTGAGGATCTGCTGGAGCGCAATTCGCAGCTCGTGCTTTGCAGTGTGTCGGCCTTCGGCGATGGTCCGCTCGGCGCCAAGATGCCCGGCTACGACGCGCTGGTGCAGGCGGTGTCCGGGCTCATGAGCTTTACCGGCCAACCAGACACGCCGCCGGTCCGCCTGGCGCCCTCCGTGCTCGACTTGTCCACCGGCATGTGGGCACTGATTGGCATTCAGGCCGCTCTGGTGCGCCGTAGCGCAGGCGGAGGCGCCGAGCACGTGCGCCCGGCGCTGCTGGACACGGCATTCATGCTGATGTGCCACCAGGTGCTCGGGTACCGGGCGACCGGCGACTTGCCGCAGAAACTGGGATCCGGTGCGCCGAGTGCCTCTCCGTACCGAGTGTTCGGGGCCTCAGACGGCTACTTCATGCTGGCCACGGCAAGCGACGCACAATTCGCGCGGCTCTGTGCGGCCCTGAGGCTCCCCGCACTGACCGGGGACTCGCGCTTCGCGACGATGAGCGGGCGGCTGACGCATCGTGACGAGCTGGATACCCTCCTGGGTGACGAGTTCCGTCGAAGACCCATCTCGGCGTGGCTGCAAATCCTGAGCGACGCCGCGCTCTCGGTCGGTCGCGTCAACGATATTCGAGAAGCACTGGCGTTGCCCGTCGTCGCTGAACGCGACCTATTCGTCTCGCCGGAACAAATGCACTGGCCCGGCGGCTTGCCGCTCCTCCGTCTTCCCATCGATCGCGACGGCACGGGCCCCGGCCGGCCGCCGCCGAAGCTCGGTGAACATACCGTCGAGGTTCTGCGGGAAGCCGGCATAGATGACGCGACGCTCGAGCGCCTGAACCGGCCGTAAGCGGCCGTATCACTCAGAGCCTGGGTGACACCGAAATCTCACAATGCAGTCATGCCGCCATCGATGACATGTTCCGTACCGGTGATGAAGGCGGACTCGTCCGAAGCCAGGAAGACGACCAAGTTGGACACTTCGGAGGCGTCGGCCATGCGGCGCAACGGAATTTGTTTCAGGGCTTCGCCGCCGCCTTCGTCGGTGGCGGCCACCATCATCGGTGTCTTGATGTAGCCTGGGTGCACGGAGTTTACGCGGATGTTCTTGCCGCCATATTCCACCGCAACCTGCTTGGTCATGCCGCGCACCGCGAACTTGCTGGCCACATAGGCAAGGTTTGGCGCGCCGTAGATTGCCACGAGACCCGCGATCGATGAGATATTGACAATTGAACCGCCGCCGGCCTTGATCATGCCGGGGAGCACAGTCTGCATCCCGAGAAACACCCCCGTTTGATTGACCGCGCAAACACGCAAGAATTCGGCTTCCGGCATTTCGGTCGTGGCGGCGAGCTGACCGAGAATACCGGCGTTGTTGACCAGCACGTTGACCGTACCGAAACGTTCCTCGCCCTTCTGCAGCACGGTCTTCCAATCCTCGGCCCTCGACACGTCCTGCTTGACGAAAATCGCGCCGGCGCCGAGTTCGGCCGCGAGCGCCTTGCCGGCCTTCTCATTGAGATCGCCCAAAATAACCTTGGCGCCGTGCTCGACGAAGGCGCGAGCATGCGCCATTCCCATGCCTTGGGAGGCCCCAGTGATAATCGCTGTCTTTCCGGTCAGTCTGCTCATCATGTTGTCTCCAAGTTCTAAAATTTGACCGAGAGCTCCGCACCAAATGTGCGGGGCTCACCCGGATACCACGTATTCACGCCGGACGAGGCGCCAAGCGCGTAGCCCGCAATGTGATACACCTTGTCGGCTAAGTTACGGACATACAGACCCCCGGAAACTTTGCTCTGCAAAATCTCCTTCCAGCTGAACCGCATGGCAATCGTCGAATATCCATCGAGACGGGTGCCCGGGGTGGACGTACCATTGGTGCTGGAGAAGTAGGTATAGGACTGGTCGTAGAAATCGGTTCGCAGATCCATCGGACCCAGACTCTCGGAGACCGGGAACTTTACATCCACGCTAGCCGAACCCGACCACCTCGGGGTATCCGGATAGCTGTCGACAGCAAGGCCGCCGACAAAGGGAACCTGCACGATATTCTTCGTATACGCGGCATCCGTATAGGCCATGTTTACGCCTAGGTCTAGCCAGTAGGTCAGACCGATGTTGCTATTCACTTCCACGCCCTTGGTGATCGCTTGCGGCACATTGACCGTAAATCCGGCCGGGGCGCCGCCAACAACCGCATAGAGCGCGTGCTGGGCGTCTGCCACGATTTCTTCGTAAGCAGCGATTTCGAACTGCGCCGGTGCGCCAACAATGTGACCGGTTGACTTGTAGCCCAATTCAAAGTCGTGAACATATTCATTTCTAAAAAAGTTTGCCGGCCGACCAGTCAACGGGTCGGTAGCCGGAGAAACCGTACCATTGAAGTTCCCGGAACGGAAACTCCCTCGTTGGTCGAAGTAGACCATGTCATTCGGATCAATCTGGTATTGCAGAGCGGCGGTCCAGGCCGGGGCCGAAAGAGCATTACTCTGTGTCGCAGCCGGAGAGGCTGGATTGATTCCGAACACATTGCCTGGTGCCTGCTTAATGCCTACATCCACCCAGGTATAACGGCCACCCAAAGTGGCGGTCAGCGCATCTGTAATCTTATAGCTGGTCTGCTCGAATACGGCCTTCGAGGTTTCTGTGTTCCTGTAGGCATAAGCAATATCGGCTATTGGGGCAGGCAGGCCCAAATCGGAGCCGATGTCGATCGGAATGACTTCGAAGCGACGTTCATCGGAATAGAATAGTCCAGCGGTGTATTCAAGTCGGGCGTCGGGCGATGTGCCCTGAAGCTGCAGTTCGTCGCTGTACGTATTGGCATGGAAACTCTCGCCACCCGGGATGCCCGTTGCGTTAATTCCGCTAAGATTGAACAGCCAAAGCCCGCCGAACGGACCTCCAGTGAGATTCCCCGGGGTAAGTGCATAGTCATTCATGTAGCTGTAGATATTCTTGATCTTCAAATTCTCATTTAAATTAATTTCAGTCGAATTGGAAACGAAGAAATTGTCCGCCGTGTGCGGCAAGTCATACTGCAGCCAGACCTTGTACGGATTTGCATGCGACCATTGCGTATAACCCTCAACACCGCCCGGGAAAAAGCCCGGGGCAGCCGGTCCATTGTTGGCGCCATAAATTGCCGCCAAGGTATCGGTCAACAATACTCCAGTGGTATTGTAGAGGTGGGTCGTGCCGTTGCTGTTGAATTGCGTGACAGGGTTTCCGGGAGTTGTTGGCGCGGAATTGTAGTCATCGATGTTGCCTGCGCCCTCTGTACCCCTTACACGATTGTACTGAACGACGGTGACATTTTTGATCGTGTCGCTTGGCGTAAACAGAATCGTGGCGCGCCCAGACTGGTTGTCCTTGTCGCCCAAGGTGTTTCCAGTATGCACGTTCGTGATGTAGCCCTTGCCCGTTGTGGCGTCAACGGCAAGTCGGATTGCTAGCTTGTCCTGCACCAGTGGAATGTCGGCCGCGGCCTGAATCTGGCCAAAATCCCGGGAACCGCCGCGCAGAATGGCATACCCGTCAAATTTATCGCTTGGCATCGGCGTCGAATACAAGACAGCGCCGCCGGTTGCATTGCGCCCGAACAGGGTGCCTTGCGGACCCTTCAGGACCTGGATCGATCCCAGGTCAAAAAAATCTGTCGCGGTATTGCCTGGATTATATGGCGCCTCGTTGAGATAGGTGAGAACCGCAGGGCTCGTGCCCGAAAACGGATCGAGCGTCTGGCCGCGCATGCTGAAGCTGAGCTGGTTGGAGTTCTGTCCGTTCTTGACCTGCAGGCCGGGCACCAGCATGCCCACGTCCTGCTCGCTGACGATGGTCCGGGACTCCAGCGTCTCAGCGGCGAAGGCTACGACCGCAACCGGCACTTCGGAGAGCTTTTCTTCCCGGCGTGTCGCCGTCACCGTAATTTCACCGAGAGCCTCCGGCTTTGCATCGGCGTCGGTGGTCTCTGCGGCCGCCGCCGGCAGTGCGGCTAGGACAAGAATTGCGGCCCCGCTCCACAATGCGATATTGAACCGGGCATTAATGCGCTCATTCATATGTCCCCCTTTGACAAACAACTGTTTGTTTTTTTTAAAGTGTGCCGCAATGACTGATGGTTGTCAACCCAGGCACACGGAGATTGAGGTGGCAGAATTGCGCGTGCGGTTCGTTTTTCGAGATAAGGCTCGACGAAACGCTCGGTGCGAAGTGTATGCGGCGCCGCCGAACGTGGGATGAAGTTGCACTGCCGTATCCTGGCCGGCGCACGCCGGCCGCCGGCACTTTGCGTTATCTGATCCCCATTTCCTTTGCGATGATGGTGCGCTGAATCTCGTTGGTACCGCCGCCCACCATGCCGTGCTTCGCTTCACGGAAGTAGCGCTCCATGTCGTATTCCGGGAGCTGTGCGTAGCCCCCCAGCGCCTGCATTCCATTGAAGGCGATTCTAAACAGAACCTGCGAGCAGAACAGTTTCGCCATGGACACCTCTTTGACCGCACGCTCGCCGCGAGCCATCTTGCAGGCCGCCGAGTACACCAACAGACGCGCCGCTTCCAGCTCCGTCTCGTTCTCGGCCATGCGGTGCTTGAGCACCTGGAAGGACGCGAGTGGAACTCCGAATTGCTTGCGATCCTTGGTGTAGCGAATCGTATCGTCGAGCGCGGTTCGGGCATTGCCGACCTGCGATGCGGCAATACTCAGCCTCTCGTATTCCAGATGTTCGCCAATGTATTGCCAGCCCTTGCCCGCTTCGCCGAGTAAGGCATCCTTCGGAATCCGCAGGTTGTCCATGAAGAACTCGGTCGTGCCCAAACTTTTGCGAACGATGGTGTTCATCTTCTTGATCGTGAGCCCTGCCGTGGTATTGGGTACCAGGAACACGCTGAATCCGTCGTGACGTCCGGGACCGGTGCGCGCCAGGATTGCGATGGTCGCATTCGGCAAGTGCGCCCCCGAGCACCACACCTTGTTGCCGTTGAGCACCCAATGACCACCATCGAGCACGGCCGTGGAGCGCGCCGCCGCCGCATCGGAGCCCGCCTGCGGCTCACTGATTGAAATCGAGAATTTTGCTTCGCCGGCCAGAAACGGTACCAGATAGCGTTTCTTTTGTTCGGCGCTGCCGTGCCGCGAGATGTTGGTCGCGGTGAACATCGAGGTCATGATGCACGCCGCCGTATCGAGACTGAACTTGCCAATCGCCTCGCAGAACAAGGCGAACATGATGGGATCGGCTGCGCTGCCGCCATCCTGCTCATCCACCAGCAATCCAAGCCAACCTTGCCGCGCCATCTTCTTGAACACTTCCTCGGGAAATTCCCGATTCGCATCATGCTCGCGCGTGTACTCGCGGCCGACCTCCTTGTCCATGAAGGCGTGGACCGTATCGCCCCACAGGCGCTGCTCGTGCGTGAATTGGAAATCCATAGATCCTCTCGGTGATCCGACTAGAATGTCATCGGACGCCGCAATCATGCTCCTTTTGCCGGCGGTTGATGACCCTGGTTGACACGGCAAAGTATGTGCGACTAAAATAAAACAAATGTTTGTTCTAGTCAATGACACTTCGTTCTCCAATGCCCAATACGCCCTGCCCCCAAATGCTGAAGCCTGAACAACGCCGGGCGGCGCTCGAGGCCCGTCATGTCGCGTGGCGTCCGCGCACGATCGCGCAGGCCCTGGACGCGGAGGCAACCGAATTTGCCGAGCGCTCGCTGGTGATCACCGATTCGCGCACCTACACGTATCGCGACATACAGAATTGGTCGCGAGCGCTGGCGGCGGGCCTGATCGAATCCGGTGTGCAGATTGGCGACCACGTTGCGGTGGTACTTGCCAATTTTCCCGAGTATGTCGCCGTCAAGTATGCGATCGCCCGCGTCGGCGCGGTCGCGGTGCCGGTGAACTTTGCATTGAGACGCCAGGAACTCAGTTACATCCTCGAGCAATCCGACAGCACTGCCTTGATCACCATGGACCACCTGCGCGATCGCAACTACCTCGAGGATCTCGACGTGCTCATGCCGGGATGGGAGCACGCCGGCGGCGGCGCGCAATGGCCTCGGCTGCGACGCGTTTTCGTGCATACGACCGGAGGCAAACTACGCAGTGCAGCAACTACGCTTTCGACGCTTGCCTCCATGGGCACCCCAACCAGCAGGGCCGAACTGATACGACGCGAGTCACAGGCGGATCCGCATTTCCGGTCCGATGTCATCTACACCTCGGGTACCACGGGATTGCCCAAGGGCGTGATGCTGAGTCACGACATGATCCTGCGTGCGGCCTACGCGTCCGCCTATACGCGCGCCTTCGAGGACGGCCGGCGCATCCTGTTCTCGCTGCCCATGTACCACGTCTTTGGCTTCGTCGAGTGCCTGATCGCGAGCACCTTCGTCGGCGGGGCCATCGTCCCTCACATTGCCTTTGATGCGCGGAAAATGCTCGAGGCCGCGCAATCTCACCGCGCCACCGAGATGGTGTGCGTACCGATGATGACGCTGAAACTGTTGGAAGTCGCAAGTCGGGAGGGCTTCGACGGCTCCTCTTTGCTGGCCATGTTCAATTCGGGTGGCGCTTCGCCTCCTACTATTTGGCGGGACATTCGCAACCTTCTCGGTGCCCGCGAAATCCTAACCGCCTACGGTATGACGGAGACGACCGCTTCGACGACCTGCACATTGCCCGAAGGCGCCGATGAGTTTCTGCTCTCGACCAACGGGCGCCTCAAATTTGCCGGTGTGGCGGGAGATCCGGAGTTGGGCGGCGTCCTCGCTCAATACAAGTCCATCGATCCGGTTACCGGGAGCCACCTGCCGCCAGGCACACCCGGCGAACTGGTCGTGCGCGGTCCCATCGTGACGACAGGCTATTACAAGAAAGTTGAGGAAACCCGCGCCGCCTTCAATGGGGGCGACGGTTGGCTTCACACCGGCGACGTCGGTGTGATCACCGCCGATGGATATCTGACGTTAACCGGGCGGCTTAAAGAGACGTACCGATGCGGCGGCGAGATCGTCATGCCCCGCGAAATTGAGGAACTGCTCAATGAACACCCCCTCGTCGGCCAAGCACTCGTCGTCGGGCTGCCCGACGTGAAAATGGGCGAAGTCGGCTGTGCTTGCATCGTCTCCGCCGGCGATACGCGGCCCGATCCGCAGGAACTCATCGATCTTTGCGCCTCCCGGCTCGCCCGCTTCAAAGTGCCGCGGCATGTAGTTTTTCTTTCCGCCGACGAAGTGCCATTGACAGCCACCGGCAGAGCGCAAAAGTTCAAGCTGGCGGAGCTAGTCAAGGAGCGCCTGTCCCTCTTAGCCGGCCAACCACTCGCCGCCCGCACTGAGAAGGAGCCTTAACGACCATGGTGATCGAACGTGCCGACATTGCAGTGATTCACGGACGGGAAAGCGAATTCGAGACGACAATGAAGCGTGGGTGCGCCTTGCTTGCCGGTGCGGCCGGTTGCACGACGGTTTCGCTACTTCGCTGCATTGAGAGACCATCTCGCTTTGCCCTGCATATCGAATGGAATTCGATTGCAGACCATCAGGCATTTACCAAGACCCCGGATTTTCAAGCCTTCAGGGACCTTGCCGGCCCATTCTTCGCGGAGCGACCGGCAATGGAACACTATGAAGAGGTCCTTCCGGGTTCATAGAACTCCCATGCCCCACATCGTCACCGACAAATGCCAGAATTGCAGATTCACCGACTGTGTGACTACCTGCCCCGTCGCCTGCTTCCACGGCGACGACCAGATGCTGTACATCGACAACCTACAATGCGTGGACTGCGGGGCCTGCGTCCCAGCCTGCCCCGTCCACGCGATTTACGAACAGACGGAACTCCCGCCGGACAAGCTGGAATGGCTGACCATCAATGCGCAGCGCGCGCCCACGTCGCCCGTCATCGCCGACAAGCAGGTACCGCTGCCCACCGCCGAGGCGCGCAAACGTGAACTCGGGTATTGATACCGCCAGCCTGGGGACTTGCGGCAATCCACTACGGGTCGCCATCGTCGGTAGCGGCCCGAGCGGCTTCTACGCAGCAGAGGCCCTGTTCAAGTCGCCCCTGTCGGTGCGGGTCGACATGCTCGAGCGGTTGCCCGTGCCGTTCGGGTTGGTTCGCTACGGTGTCGCCCCCGATCATCCGAAACTCAAACAACCGACGATGATATTCGACAAGATCGCGCAGTCCCCCGACTTCACGTTCCTCGGAAATGTCACGGTGGGACGCGATGTCGGTGTGGAGCACTTGCGGGGCACGCACCACGCGATACTGTTCGCCTGCGGAGCGGAATCCGACCGGCGCCTCGGGTTGCCCAATGAAGATCTCCCCGGAAGTCACACCGCGACCGAATTCGTCGGCTGGTACAACGGCCATCCAGATTACCGCGATCGATCGTTCGACCTAAGCCAAGAAGTGGCCGTCGTCGTCGGCCAGGGCAACGTGGCCATCGATGTTGCAAGAATACTTGCCAAACCGATCCACGAACTCCGCGGTACCGACATGGCCGAACACGCACTGGCAGCGCTGGCCGGTAGCCGCGTGCGCGACATTCACATCATCGGGCGTCGTGGCCCGGCGCAAGCGAGTTTCACGTTCAAGGAGTTGCGCGAGCTCGGCGACTTGGTTGGCTGCGCGACCCTGGTCTCAGAGAGCGATTTGCATCTGAATTCGGCGAGCCTTGCTGAGCTCGAGGACAAGAATAACTTCAACGCGGCCAAGAACGTCGAGATATTGCAAAGCTGGACCACGCACTGTGCCACCGCCGCCGGCAAGCGCATCTGGTTCCATTTCATGCAAAGTCCGGTACGTATAGCAGGGTCTGGCCGGCTAGAACGAATTATCCTTGAGCGGAATCGCCTCACGGGACCGGCTCTCAGGCAATTGGCACAAGGCACGGGAGAGATGGTTGATCTTAACTGCGGCCTATTATTCCGGAGCATCGGCTACCGTGGCCTACCGCTGCCGGGGGTGCCATTTGATCCAGCCAGGGGAGTGTTTCCCAGTACGGCCGGCCGTATTGACGGCATGCCGGGTGTCTATGCGGCAGGCTGGATTAAGCGCGGACCGTCAGGAATAATCGGCACGAATCGCGCCGATGCGGTGGCTACCGTGCAAAGCCTGCTGGCCGACCTGCCGCACTTGGATTCGCGGCCGAAATCGGGCGCCGCGGGTCTGTCCGCGACCCTGGGCCGCCTTAATTCACAGGTATTGAGCTATGGGGATTGGCGACGAATCGATGCCGAAGAACAAAGGCGCGGTGCGGTCGTCGGCAAGCCGAGAGAAAAGATCCCCCGAGTGAGTGACATGCTGGCTTTGGCGGCAAACGCTCCCCAAGGCAGTGGCAGATGAGGCGGTGATGAGCTAACGGCCGTGCTCGGCGCCACGCTAACGAAAGGAAAGTTGAAATGACGAAAGAAGCAGACTTCGACGCTGTAGTGATCGGTGCGGGATTGACCGGCCTGTATCAGACATATCGACTGCGCGAGATGGGTTACCGCGTGCTGGGCGTCGAAGCGTCGGACAACATAGGCGGTGTTTGGCACCACAACCGCTATCCGGGTGCGCGAATCGATTCAGAAAGTGAAGTCTACGGATACTTCTGGAACGAACAGCTCATGCAGGAGTTCAACTGGTCCGAAGGCTTTGCTGCGCAACCTGAGGTGCTGCGCTATATCTACCGCGCGGCCGAGATCATGGACATACGCAAGGATTATCTGTTCAACGCCAGGGTTCAACGCGCGGTGTTCGATGATGAGTCCAGTCTCTGGACGCTTGAATTCCAACAAGCAGACCGGGCGCCGCTGACGGCACGGTTCGTCTTCTCGGCGCTCGGGCCCTTGTCAGCGCCCCAAATGCCCAACGTGCCCGGTATCAACACCTTCAAGGGCGAGAGCTATCACACCGCGGCTTGGCCGCGCGACCCCAACGGACTTGGCCCGGCGAAGCTGGATTTCTCCCACAAGCGGGTGGCGGTGATCGGTGTAGGG
Organism: uncultured Gammaproteobacteria bacterium; assembly: GCA_963784105.1. GTDB lineage: Bacteria > Pseudomonadota > Gammaproteobacteria > Steroidobacterales > Steroidobacteraceae > Bog-1198. Next base: position 1,245,472 of record CAWAQE010000018.1, on the reverse strand, counting down.
TCGACCGGCGTGCAAGTGATTCAGGAAATGGGCAAGCAGGCCGGGCACCTGACGGTCTTCCTGCGCTCGCCGAACTGGTGCACACCGCTGGGCAACGTGCCCATGGAGCCGGAGCGGATGGCTTATATTAAATCGCACTACAGCGAGTTCACCGCCAAATGTGATGCGTCCATCGCTGGCTTCCCGCACGAATTCATTCCGAAGAATCTGTTCGATGTCCCACAGGCGGAACGCGACGCCAAGTTGGAAGAACTGTACAAAGGGCCGGGCTTCTCGCTGTGGCTCGGGGCGTTTCAGGATGTTCTGTCAGACCCTGCCGCGAATAAATACGTCTCGGATTTCGTGGCCCGGAAAATTCGTGAACGGGTCAAGGATCCCCGTATCGCTGAACTGCTGATACCCAAGGACCATGGTTTCGGGTTGAAGCGGGTTCCGCTCGAGACCAAATATTACGAGGTCTACAACCAAGAGAATGTCTCGGTTGTCGATCTGAACACGACGCCGATTACCCGAATCACCCCGGATGGCGTGCGGACCACTGATGCCCTGCGCAAATTTGACGTCATCATTTACGCCACTGGCTTCGACGCGGTCAAGGGATCGTGGAACCGAATCGACATTCGCGGCGCGGGCGGCGTTGCGCTGAAAGACGAATGGGCTAAAGGCGTCAAGACCTACATGGGCATGCAGTGCCCCGGGTTCCCCAATTTCTTCATGTTGGTCGGGCCACAGAGTGGCGCTACCTTCTGCAACATTCCACGCTGTTCCGCAATTGCGGTTGACTGGCTGAGCGGAATGATGGTTCATGCCAAGAGTGCCGGCATCCATCGCATCGAACCCGAAACCGCCGCGGCCGAAAATTGGACGCTTTATTGCTCCAAGCTGATGGGTAAGCTGCTGCTGGGCCAGACCAACTCATGGTTCACCGGGATCAACAAGAACATCGTGGGTCGCGACAAGCGCGAAGTGTTGTTGTTCGTCGGCGGCAATCCCAGGTTCCGGGAGTACTGTGACGACGTGCGCGACCACGATTACAAGGGCTTCATCCTGTCGTGATCCCGCAGGATCCTGGCCCTCATAGCGAGGCGATTGCGGCAATGCGCAAAAATGATATGAACCTGCAGCGCGACGTCCGTCGGAAAGTCGCGCTGCAGCCTGAGTGAATCAAGCAAGGGGGGAGCAAATCTGATGAGACTTTCTGGTAAGACGGCGGTGGTGACCGGAGGTGGACGCGGCTTGGGTTCTGCCATTGCGATTGGAATGGCAGCCGAAGGGGCGCATGTCCTGGTGGTTGACAGGAACAGGGAAGCGGCCGATGGCATCGTTGCACAAATCAAGGCCTCCGGTGGTTCAGCCTCTGCCGAGACCCTGGACATCAGCGACCGTGAGGCAGTCATGGCGTTTGGCAGGCGCATGTTCGAGCAATACGGCAAGATCGACGTTCTGGTGAACAATGCAGGCATCGCGCCCCGCATCAGGCTCGAGGATCCCAATCTGATGGAAATGTGGGATCAGGTGATCAACGTGAACCTCAGCGCACAGTGGGGCATCACCGTTGCCTTGTTGCCCACACTGAAGCACGCTGGCGTAAGCGTGATCTTCGTCTCGTCGATTGCCGGGTTTACGGCGCCGAGATCAAGCGCCGCCTATGGTGCGTCCAAGACGGGCATCCGTTCGCTAGTCCAGTATTTCGCCCGCGTGCTTGGGCCGCTGGGTGGTCGGGTCAACGCACTGGCACCGGGTCGGATGAAGAGTGACTTGATGACGGTCACGGGCGAGGCGGGCGAAAAATTCCTTCAACGGGTACCGCTCGGTCGTGTTGGCGAGACCCATGAGATTGCCGGTCCCGCCGTGTTCCTTGCCTCCGACATGTCGTCCTACGTAACGGGGGTCACGATCCCCATCGATGGCGGTTATCTGGCGCTGTGATCGGCAATGACACACATGACGCTGACCAAGATTGAGCCGTTCCTGCCGACAAATCTCGCGCAGACTGGCAGTGGTCTGAATCGGCCGGAATGCGTTCTAGCAGCGCGAGATGGATCGCTTTACACCGGCGATTGGACGTTAGGCATTGCGCGGATCGCAACCGATGGGACCACCGGCCCCGCTGTTGAGGCAGATCTGATTGCGCATGGCTTCCGGCCAAACGGCATCGCGCTGACGGCAGATGGCGACTTTTTGTTCGCCAATCTGAGCAAAAAGGCGGGTGGCGTGTGGCGGGTCGGCCGGCGTGGTGAAGTCCGCCCCTTTGCAACAAAGGTTGCAGGCCGTCCGATTCCCCCCACCAATTTTGTGCTGGTAGACGGCGACCGGGTCTGGATCACGATCAGTGCGTCGACGGGCAAGCACGAGCACTTCACCGCTGAAGAGAACACCGGCCAAATTCTGTTGGTGCAAGATGGCAACGTCACCATTGCGGCAGATGGGCTGAACTGGACGAACGAACTGCGGATCTCGCCCGACGGCAAGTATCTTTTCGTCAACGAGACCTTTGCCTGCCGTACCACCCGGTATGACGTGGCGGCGGACGGCGTGTTGACCAATCCGGTCCGGCTCGCCTTCCCAGGAGGCACCTTCCCCGATGGCATGGCCTTCGATGCGGAGGGCGCGCTTTGGATCATCTGCGTCGTGTCCAACCGTCTGATCCGCGTCGCACCGGATCTGACCTGGACCGTCGTGTTCGAAGACATCGCCCCCGGCGAACTTGAGACAATTGCCTCGGCGCACGCCAAAGGTTGCCTCACTTGGGACGAAATTGTGCAAAGCCGTGGGTCTTGTGTGTCAAACCTGTCCAGCGTTGCTTTCGGCGGACCGGACTTGAAGACGCTCTATTTGGGCGGATTGGGCATTGGCGCGGTTCAGGTGTTGCGGTCTCCGGTAGCGGGAATGCCAATGGAGCATTGGCGATGAGAACCTCCTGGCCGGCGCGGCAGTTAAAACCGGACAGTTCCATATAATATGGACCCTGGTAGCTTTGATTAGAAGCGACGCCCACGAATTGTCAATGTTGGATGCCGGCTCACAATTCGCTCCGCACCGGCTTTTTGTCTGTCAGGGGTTCGAATGGAGCTCGCCGAGCCAATTACACCGGCTCACATTCTCGCGCTTTTGTATATTGGTGCGCAAAGAGGATTCGAATCCCTGACCCACGCATTACGAAAATTGTGCTCGATTGTTCCTATTTAGCAGCCCCCCGATCACGAACGCGCCTCAATGCGCCAAAACCGCATCAATCCACTTCGCTATGCGGAAGTGCAAATCAACATTTGTCGCTTTACCACTCCGGGAATAGAGATTATCATGGAAGTCATAATCGATAAATGACGATTTACGCTTCCACGGTGATCCATGGCAAACTTTATCGGCCGACAAGCGGAGCTCAGCCGGCTTCTCGAAACGACGCGAAAGAAATCGGCGTCGTTCGTCATTGTGAAGGGAAGACGGCGGGTCGGAAAGAGCCGTCTGATCCAGGAGTTTGCCAAACAATTCGACCGATACTACGTGTTTGCAGGGCTGCCGCCCGAAAAGAACACAACCGCCAAGCATCAATTGGAGGAATTTTGCCGCCAGATCGCCAGGCAATTTCACGTTGCCCCCGCTCAATATCAGGATTGGAGCGATGCCCTGTGGGCCGTGGCCGAACGCGTGCAGTCGGGCAAGGTGTTGCTATTTTTCGATGAAATTTCTTGGATGGGTGCTAAAGATCCGACATTTCTGGGAAAAATACAAAACAGCTGGGACCAGCGATTTAAAAACAACGACAACTTGGTTTTCGTTGTCTGCGGCTCGGCGTCATCCTGGATCGAGGCGAACCTTCTGAGTAGCACCGGATTCGTCGGTCGTATTTCCTACACCCTGACGCTCGAAGAGCTGCCCTTGTCCGACTGCAGCCGGTTCTGGCCGGGCGGAATTTCCGCTTACGAGAAGTTCAAATTGCTGTCGGTGACCGGCGGTATTCCAAAATACCTCGAGGAGATCAATCCGAAGCTCAGCGCGGAAGATAATATTAAGCGGCTTTGTTTCACGCACGGCGGCTTCTTGGTCGACGAGTTCGAGCAAATATTCTCCGATGTATTTCTACGCGATAGCGAATTCTACAAAAAGATCGCCGAGACACTATGTTCCGGAAGAAAGACCATAGGGGAAATCGAGGGCGCGCTCAGCGGCGATCAGAGTGGTCGCATTTCGGAATATTTAAATGAACTCGGACTCGCCGGGTTCACTGCCAGGGATTATACCTGGAACCTGAAAAGCGGCGACGACGCCAAGATCAGCCAATTCAGGTTGAAAGATAACTACGCGCGATTTTATCTGAAATACATCAAGGCCAATTTGGGCAAGATTGCACGACACAGTTATGCGCTGAAGTCACTCGCGTCGCTGCCCGAATGGAACACGATCATGGGATTGCAATTTGAAAATCTAGTGCTCAACAGCCGAACTCAGCTCCATCAGCTCATGCACGTCAATCCGGAAGAAATTGTGAATGACAATCCGTTTTATCAAAGGCAAACCATCCGGCAAGCGGGTTGCCAGATCGATTACATGATCCAACTGAAATACGGGACTTTATATATCTGCGAAATAAAGTTTTCCAAGAACGAGGTCGGTAGCTCCATCATTCCTGAAGTTCAAGCGAAGATCGATGCGCTTAGCCGACCGAAGGGTATGTCGTGCCGCCCGGCGCTCATTCATGTCAACGGCGTAAGCCAAGACGTTGTCGACAGTGATTATTTCGCTGCGATCATCGATATGAGTGATCTGCTGTCATAGGAGGGAACGCCAATCACATGCGCAGCAGTGATGAGGGCTCAACCTCGGTCGTGACGAGACTGAGAGTTGAAAAGTCTTTTGGCGGCGGATCAGTGACGGTAGCCGTGCTCATGAAGTACGGGAGCCGATACCCACCTTGAACAAGCTATTCGGCCGGTTCAGGCCGCCTCCATCTGCAGTCGGACATATCGGCGGGGCGAACAGCCCATTATTCGCTTGAACGCCGTATTGAAGGCGTTCTCTGACTCGTAGCCAAGGGAGGCCGCGGTCTCGGTCAACGAATCTCGACCTCGCGCGAGCTGCTCGGCGGCGAGGAGCATCCGCCAGCGCGTCAGGTAGGCGATCGGGGTCTCTCCCACAGTCTCCCGGAACCGTTGTGCGAAGACCGATCGCGACATCCCGGCCAAACGCGCAAGCCCTTCCAAGGTCCAACGCCGACCAGGGTCGGCGTGTATCGCTCCCAAGGCCGAGCTCAAGCGAGGATCGGCTAAGGCGAAGAACCATCCGACGCCCTCTGGTCGTCGCGTCGAGAGGTAAAGGCGAAGCGCTTGGAGCAACATCAGCTGGGCGAGGTGGCGCGCTGCCAACGACGCGCCGGCCCGTCCTCCCCGCGCCTCCTCCATCATTCGTTCGATCAACCAGCGCAAAGCGGCTTGATCGTCTGCGGCTTCGATGTAGATGAGCGGCGGAAGCGACCCCAGCAGCGCCCCAGCTTGGCGGGCGTCGACGTCGAAGCGACTGCCCGTGTCACCGACCGGCATATAGGAGCCAGGGGGTGATCGGCATATTAGAGCCAGCGGATGATCGGCGTAATGAGGCCGGGGCGTGATCGGCATAATGGAGCCACTCGCTGATCGGCATATTGGAGCCAGAGTCAAGGGGTAAGACGGGCATCTCGAACTAACGGACAGGCGCTAACCTGACGGCTTTTTTGTCGTTGGGGAGTGCGATGGGCCGAAGGAGATTCGAGATGTTTCAGTATCGCCAGGTCCTGCTGCGATTGCGGCAGGGCGATTCGGATCGGGACATTGCCCGCTCGGGGCTGATGGGCCGACCGAAGGTCGCGGTTTTCCGACTTCTGGCCGCTGGCCAAGGGTGGCTCAAGGCTGAGGTGCCACTGCCCGATGACGCCGCGATCGCCGCTGTCATCAGCGCACCCCGTCGCGCCAGCAGCACGATTTCAAGCGTTGAACCGTTTCGCGACCAAGTGGAGCGCTGGGCCGGGCAAGGCGTCGGTGGCGTGGCGATCCACGCTGCGTTATGGCGCGAGCACGGATTTCGCGGCAGCTATTCCGCTGTTCGACGCATGCTCGCGCAGATTCATGCCAGCGCGCCGCCGGCGACGACCGTCCGGCTGACCTTCGCGCCCGGCGAATAATGGAAAGCTTTCCATTATTCGCCGAGGCACAAACGCAGCCCGGTATCTCAGTTTGGCGGCGCCGTTCTCGACAGAATCGTCCGCATGGGCCGATAATCCATACTCTCGTTGTCACGGAAGATGGCCATGATTACTTTTGAAGATCGAGCGGTAGCATTTATTGATGTCCTCGGATTTAAGGCTCTCACCGGTCAAGCGGTCGGCGATCCGACAGCTCGGTTAAAATTGAGCCAATTGATCTCCAACCTTGGCTCCGTGGTCCCGATTTTAGATGCGAATGTCGAAAAGACGGTGCCCTCGGATTTGATTCCAAAATCCATTTACATCCCCGACAGCATTATTTTGAGCGCGCCGCTTACCGTTCGCTTCGATCAAGTAAAGAACTACAGCGGGCTTGAAATCCTGGTGATGAGATGTATCCAGGTTTCGCACGCCCTATTGGATGAGGGATACCTTGTGCGCGGCGGCATTGCGATCGGACCGTTGTGGCACAGCAGCTCAAATATTGTCGGACCAGCCTACCAAGAAGCGTACGCGCTTGAAACTGGCACGAAGGACCGGCTGCCGAGAATTGTACTGTCACCCGAAGCCACGAGACTTTGGAAATCCGGGGGGCCGTCAACGGGATCGAGAATGTGCATCGACTATGGCGGCGCTGTCATGGTCAACGGTCTACACGATTACTACGTGCTCGACCAATACAGAAACAACATTCAACGGGCGTTTGCGCATTATGAGGCCCTCGCGAGCAGTGCGCTCAATTCCGGTCTCGCCCACTGTTTGTGATCGACCGCGCCGGGTCAATCCTGCCCGGCATCATCTCTGTAGTGACCATTGCACCATTTTGGTTCTCCGGGTTCAACGCCGTCTGCCAAACCCTGGGCGAACGCTCCGCAGGAATTTCGGCCGCTGGAGCCGCCAGCATGATCGTCTTCAGTATTGCAGCCGCTTGGCTGTTTTATTGCCTCGTGCTCGTCTCAATGACCTTGATAATGCCGCGCGAGGAGCTACTCAGCCACTCGTTGCCGACCGCGGCAGCCTTCCAGGCTGCTTTTCACTCTCCGATGGTTGGCAAGGCCGTCTTGCTGGCGGCCATGCTGGGCTTGATTTCCACTTGGAACGCACTTTTCTTCAGCGCCACCCGGGTTCTCTTCGTGCTGGCTGAGGATGGATTTGCCGCGCCGCTGTTTCGCACGGTACACCCTCGATTCGGCACCCCCAGCGTTTCGATCATCGTCCTCGGGATCTTGATTCCGATCTGCGCGCTACTGGGGCGGGCTGTCATCGGACCGCTGCTGAGCCTGTTCAGCGTGGTGATGGCGGGAATTTATGCGATGATTTGTTTCGGCGTCACGGTTCTCCGACGGCGGCACGGGCATAGAGACGCGCCGCGGAGCGCAATACGCTCTGTCCTGCCTTACTTGGCGCTGTGCGCCTGCGGAATCATCGCCGTATTTGCGCTAATTGAGCCCCGCAGGGCGATGCACGGCGGCCGTTGGAGTGGCTCGTGCTACTCGGCTGGGGTGGATGTGGATTGTGGCTGACACGCAAGTCACGACCTGAGTGAGCGAACAGCGGCGACCGATCGATGAGGTCGATCCAACGACCGACTTCTTCCCTCAATGATGCCGCGATCGCCTCCGGTTTACGCCGACTATCTTGCACATCGTGTATGCCAGTTGCATTTTTGCAGCCCCGATTCCATACTTGTCTTCTGTACAAGGATCACTCGAACAACGGACAGCGTGCATAGACGCTTGGCTTTATCGGGTAAGGGGGTTTTAGATGTTTCGCTCACTGGCCAAATGCCGACCGCGCGTCCGAAGGCAAGTGGCAGTCTCTATTGCCACATGGATTATTGCGTCGAATGCTTGCCTCGCGGCTCCTCCGCTTGATCTTCTTAAGCAACTCTCAGAAGCGCCTGGGCCCACCGGAGCTGAGGCGCCCGTACGGAGGATCGTCGTCGACGCGCTCAAGCCCCTTTCGAGCGACATTCAATTCGACGGAATGGGTTCTGTTATAGCCGCTCAGGGATCCGGCAGAAGCAGAGTCATGCTGGACGCCCACATGGATGAAGTGGGCGGGATGGTGCGCGGCGTGACTCCGTCGGGGTACGTGACGGTGCAACCTCTTGGGGGCTGGCTCAACGAAGCCCTTGTGGGGCAGCGCTGGCTCATCCTGACCAAGCGTGGTGTCTTTCCCGCCGTGAGCACGACGCGGGATGGCCACTTGTTGACGACAGAAGAAAGGAAAAGTCCTCCTTCGGGGAAGGAGGTCTACTTGGACGTAGGGGCTGCATCTGAACAGGACGCTCAGGCTCTTGGGATCGAGCCCGGAGACGGCATAGTGCCACAGTCATCATTTATGCTGCTTGCGGGCGGGAAGCGTGTCGTAGGCAAGGCCTTTGATGATCGTGCAGGTCTCGTCGCTATGATCGATGTGATGCGCGAGCTGCAGGGAACGCATCCGACGACCACGCTTTTCGCCGCCGCGACCGTTCAGGAAGAAGTTGGCATGCGCGGTGCGATAACGGCCGCCAACAAGATCAGACCCGATGTGGGAATCGCCATAGATTGCGCCGCGGTAAATGACACGCCGGAGGGCGGTGCCGAGGCTGCCCAGGCGCATCTCGGAGGAGGCCCGGTCATCTATCTTTATCTTGCCTCCGACCTACCCAATCCGAAACTCGTCGATTTCGTGAAGGCGATCGCCGCCAGCCATCATATCCCCATTCAATTAGACGCGAGCCAAGGGGCCGGGTTTGACTCTGCCTCCATCCAAAGGTCCGGAAGCGGCGTCCCCACGATAGGCATCGGCATACCGGTCCGCTACATGCACAACCACAACAGCGTTATGGAGCTTTCGGATCTCGACGCTACGGTGAAATTGGTGGCGGCAGTCATCCAATCATTGGATTCAACGGAAGTGGCCCGGCTCACTCACTGGGAATGATTCCCGTATCCTAAGTAGATGGCACTCGTTGCTGCAGACCGAGGCGCGTAAAGGAGATATTCTCATGAGGTCAAATCAGTGTTCCCTCCGGGACAGCGGCGCGGAAAAGCTCGTGCTCTTCGGCTTGCTCTACCTATCGATGGGGTGGGCCATTTTATTTCCGGCCAAATGTGCCGACGCACAGGCCGTCGCCAATGTGGCTTGGTCGCGCTTCGATCTCACGAATGCGGAGCAAGCCGTGTTAAGGTCGGCGAGCGGCGGTGAGTACCGGATTGTAGTAGCGAGACCCTCTGCGCCGCCGCCGCCGGAGGGGTATCCGGTAATTTACGTCGTCGATGGGAATGCTTGGACCGTTTTGGTCGCTGAAATCATTCGCACTAACCTGCAGTTCGGAACAAAAAGTAAAACGGTGCCGGCCGTAGTAGTGGGCATCGGCTATCCGATTGCCGACGCCTTCGACGTTAAACGTCGCGCACACGATCTCACGCCGATCACCAGGTTCGGATCCGACGTTGCCGCCGTGACAGACGGGCCGGGCGATGCGAGGTTGTCCGGGGGCGATTTAGAATTCATGGATTTCATTGACCATCAGGTCAAACCGTTGGTCGAGTCTCGATTCCCGATAGACAAAAGCAAGCAGGTGCTGGTGGGTCATTCGCTCGGTGGGCTTTTCACGTTGGATACACTCATGAACCGTCCGAGCTCATACCAGACTTACGTGGCGTTGAGTCCAAGTCTTTGGTGGGATGGCGAGAGCGTCTTTTCGAGGGCTCAGAAGTTTCTCGAATCCCGGGTCGATGCGACCAAGTTTCGCGTCTTCGTCTCCGTCGGGAACCTCGAGCAGTATTGGACGGATGATTATCGAAAAGTCGTGCAGGAAGCATTCATACGTCAGGCTGATAAACAGCGAGACGAATCGGCGGCAAGCAGCTCAGCGGTTGAGCGCCTGCACCGCGATGCCACGAAGTGGTATAAAATGGTGGAGCTCTCGGCGCGTTTGGACCGGGAGTTTCTGGCGAGAGGGATTGACACGAAATACGTGATTTTCCCCGCGGAGGACCACTTCTCTGTGGTACCCGCCGCGCTAGGAACGGCGATTCCATATGCGCTTCAGGGCGCACCCCGACGGTAGCTGACTCAAGCGCCTCTCGTTGAGATCGAAACGGACCCCCGCTCCCATGACGATGCCACCCTGGCGGGCCCTTATTTCCGTCATCGGCGCCGCGGCTGTGGCGGCGTGCCTTGTTCATCCGGCCCTGGCGCAGCCGCCGTTCGATCCGCCGGATATGCCGACGAGCTTTCAGGCGAGGACCGACAGTTTTGACTACCTGCGGCGCGAGGTGATGATCCCCATGCGCGACGGGGTGAAACTGCACACCGTGCTGATCATCCCCAAAGGAGCCGAACACGCCCCGATGCTGCTGGACCGCACTCCCTACGACGCGGACCGGCAAACCAGACGGGCAGCGAGCTCGCACATGGCGGCGGTGATCTCTTCGACCTACGATGTGGTGATTGGACGCAATTACATCGTGGCGTTTCAGGACGTGCGCGGGAAGTACGGGTCGGAAGGGCTATACGTGAACGAGCGGCCACTGCGTGGGCCGTTGAACCCTACCGGCATCGATCACGCCACCGACGCTTACGACACGATAGATTGGTTGGTGACGCATACCCCGGAGAGCAATGGCAAGGTCGGAATGATCGGTACTTCCCAGGATGGAATGATGGTCTTGATGGCGTTGAGCGATCCGCATCCTGCGCTTAAAGCCGCTATCGCGATCAACCCGGTATCCGACACCTGGATGGGTGACGACGACTTTCACGGCGGCGCCTACCGCTTGGTCGGCTACGACTACTACTATTCCCAGGATGCTACCCACGGCTCGGGCGAGGACCTGTGGCGCGGGGCCTACGACGACTACGATGTGTTCTTGCGCGCGGGTTCAGCTTCGGACTTCATGCGCGAGTACGGGTTGCGCAACTTGGGCTTTCCCGAGAAGCTGGCCGCACATCCGGCCTATGACGCTTACTGGCAGGCTCGGTCGCTCGACCGCATCTTGGCTGATCGACCGCACAAGGTCCCAACGCTCTATGTGGCGTCGCTCTGGGACCAGGAGGACATCCACGGCGCCATGTCCGCCTATGAAGCCACGCGCAAGCGGGACACGGCTAATGAGGACAAGCTCGCGCTGGGTCCCTGGCGTCACGGTGGAGCCAACGGCGACGGCTCACACCTGGGGGCCATCGCCTTCGACGGTGACACGGGCCTCTGGTATCGCCGCCACGTACTCCTACCGTTCCTGGAGACCCACCTGAAGGACACGCCCGCGACGCAGATGCACGAGGCGGTAGCGCCGGTGACCGCTTACGAGACCGGGACCAACGCGTGGCGCCGCTACGACGCTTGGCCGCTACCGAACGCAACCACGACACCGCTCTATCTGACGCACGGCGGGGCGTTGAGTTTCCAGCCGCTGACCGGCGTGAGCGGTACGGCATCGGACAACTATGTCTCAGACCCAGCCAAGCCAGTGCCCTACCGACTGCGCCCAATCAGGCCGGCTTATTCGCACGACTCCACCTGGGGCCAGTGGCTGGTCGACGATCAACGCAACTTCTCCGACCGCACCGACGTGCTCACCTTCACCACCGATGTCTTAGCTGCCCCTGTCGAGATCGCTGGCCAGCCGGAGGTGAACCTATGGGCAGCCACCAGCGGAACCGATAGCGACTGGGTCGTCAAGCTGATCGACGTCTATCCAGACGAGGTCCCGGGATCGCCGGCCCTGGGCGGCTACCAGATGGGCGTGGCCATGGACATCTTCCGCGGCCGCTACCGTCTGGGATTCGATCGGCCTGCGCCGATTCCGTCCAATACGCCGCAGCTGTACCGCTGGTCCCTGCCGACCGCCAACCATGTGTTCCTGCCCGGCCACCGCATCATGGTGCAAGTGCAGTCGAGTTGGTTTCCGCTCTATGACCGCAACCCCCAGACCTATGTGGCCAACATCTTCTTCGCCAAGCCGGAGGACTATCGCGCAGCGACCCAGGCCGTGTTCGACGGCGGAGTGCACCAGAGCTTCATTACGCTGCCGCTGATTCAGTGTTGCAGATAGCGCTCGAGCCACTCGACCCCGCGAGTCAACTCGTCAAACTGATGTTCGCGCTTGTAGAACCCATGACCTTCATCGGGGTAGTACACGGCATCGACCGTGCGACCCTCCGACTTGAGCAGCGCGACGACCTGCTCGGCCTCCTCCTTCGGCACGCGTATGTCGCGCTCGCCTTGCAGCACGAGCAGCGGTGCGCGTGCATCGCGGATGTACTTGAGCGGCGAGCTGGCCTCGTATACAGCGCGGTCCTTTTCGGGGTCGCCCAGCAGGCTCTTCTCGTATTCCTGAAACTCCGGGTCCTCGTGTTGCAGCATGGTCTGCCAGTTGAGGATTCCAAATTCGTCCACGGCGGCCGACCATACGCGCGGCGTCTTGCCGATGGCCATCAACGTCATGAATCCGCCGTAAGATCCGCCCCAGATACCGACCTTCTTGGGGCTCACATAGCCGGTTGCGATCAAGAAATCCACGCCTGCGATTTCGTCCTTAAGGTCCCCGCCGCCGAGGTCCTTGATGTTGGCTCGCTGAAATTCCATGCCGTAACCTGTTGAGCCACGCACATTGGGCGCCATCACGACAAATCCCCGCGACACCAACAGTACGACGCGGCTATTGAAGGAATCAACGGTCTGTCCAGTGGGTCCGCCGTGCGGTAGAATCACTGCAGCGGCCGAACCGTCGCGGCGCAGATTGTAAGGAACCCACAAGAACGCCGAGATCAACCGTCCGTCGAAACTCTTGTAGGTCACGACGCGCGAATGCGGCAGCACGGCTGACGCGATGCCGTCACTCTCGTTGTGCGTGACCTGATGCAAGATGCCATCCGCCTTGGCGATGTAAAGATTGGCGGGATGAGTGGCATCTTGGTGGGACAGCAGGAAGGCGCCACCGGCAAGAAATGACTGGGGCACGGCTCCTGGCAGGTTCAGTCCGGACGGTAAGCCCCGGTCGCTGGCCTTGAGCGTAGCCCCGTCCACGAAATAGATGGTGGAACGGCCGTCGGCATTCAACGTATAGGTGAATGATTTCCCGTCGGGCGCGAAAGTCCCACCGTGGGCCTCCCATTGCGTGTCCGTCACCCAACGCATCTGCTTCGACGCGATGTCCAAGAGAGCCACATTGAGATAGCCGCCTTTTTCATTGGAAGTGACCAAGAGCGTCGTACCGTCCGGCGACACGGCGCTGGCGCTCATCAGATGCTTTCCGGAGTGCGTCGTCAGATTCTCCGCCGCGCCGCTCGCCGCACCTACTTTGTATACATCCGAATCATCAAGACCCACCCGGCGGACCGCGTACAGAAAACGACCGTCGGGACTCCAGCAGGCTGCCTGCCAGCGCGCTTTCGGATCGGTCTCCTTTGTGAGCAAGTGCATCGGGCCGTCCGGCCAAGGCATCACGGCGAGGTTGATCACTGGCGCGGTCTTCTCCTTGATCGAGAATTCCAGCCGTGTGCCATCCGGCGAAAAAAGCGGCGACGTCTCACTGGTCTGCTCGGTATTCGTGAAATTGCGGGGTTCGCCCCCAGCGGTCGATACCGCGTACAAGTTATATAGCTCATCGCCGCCCGTATCCTGCGCATAGACCAACTCCCGACCGTCGTGGGAGAAGACCGGCTCCGATTGGCGCTCGTTGGTATGGACCAACTGTCGCTGACCCTGGCCATCAGCGTTCATGATCCACAAATTAAACCGGCCGGACGCATTGCCGATATACGCGATCTGGTTGCCGGCCGGCGCGAGTGTGGCGTCAGTCACCCGCGCGGTCTGAATGACGTCAGCGACGACCACTGGTTTCGAGGCCGCCTGGTGAGGGGAATCGATGCTCGTCGGGTCCGTCGCCACCCGATCCGCCGGACCCGAGGCCGCGGCCGACATTGCGAAAGCGAGCAACGGCAAACCGAATAATGGATGGCAAAACGTATCAACAGTCACCGCACTGACTCCTATCTTCCAAAGCATTAATCCGCGGGCACTGGGTTCGCAGCCGTGCCCTCTACTATTTGTCGTAGCCTGCCAGTTGCATGGCCCGATCAACTGCGTCTACGGCGGTCGTCGCCTCGGTCAGCAGCGCCCGATGTCGTGGATGGATGAGACCCTCGTGAACGGCCTGGTCGATAAAGTGGACCAGGTGTTGAAAGAAATGCCCGACGTTCAGTAGAATACAGGGCTTCGAATGCAGACTGACCTGGGCGGTAGTTAGCACCTCAAACATCTCATCCAGGGTTCCAAACCCGCCTGGCAGCACGATGAACGCGTCGGAAAGATCGACCAAAATCGACTTTCGTTGGGCGAGCGTTTGGGTAATCCTGAATTCGGTTAATCCATTGCGCGGTTCCTCACGGTCAATCAGAAACTGGGGCATGACACCGATAACGGTGCCTCCGCTCTGCAGCGCCCCTTCCGCCAATGCCCCCATCAGCCCCTTGGACGAACCGCCATATACGAGAACAATGCCGGACTTGGCCAGCGTGCTGCCCAACTCCGCGGCCACACGTTGATAAGAACCATCAGCTGTCTGTCGCGATCCACAGAAAACTCCGACGCGCATGCTAACCGTGCGGACAGCGAGGATCGCGAAATGCTTCCACCGTGCTCCTTCCGGTAATGCTGATGGCTGTCGGATGATCGTCAGTGACCTCGAACATCTGTGCATTCCCTCGGTCTCGGCCTGCCCGCCCCTTCGATCCGCAAATCAAACAGTGTTTCTATTGGACAACGATATCTATTATTAGCAACCATAGCAACATGTGCGCCCCTTTCCCACCACAAATACCGTACCTAAAACATCGATCTGGCACGACCTCGCGTGGGTACAGTTGTTATCGCTCACTGTCTCGAGGATCTATGAATACGTGCGTGGTTATCGCCAGTACGCGCGCGAAAGTGTCGGGGCCTCCGTTTACGTAGGCGTGGCCTGACAAGCTGTCGAAGTAAATGCTGTCGCCCTGGGCCAGACTCACCGGAACGTAGTCTTCCATGTGCACGATGACAGTCCCGGACAGCACAAAGATGAACTCCTCCCCCTGATGAGAGCTGAGTCCGCCAGCGTTTTCCAAAGTTCGTGCAGATATCTCCATTATGGCCGTGTTCATCTTCTTGTTCATCAACTCGGCACAAAGCATCTCGAACTCGTAGTGCTCGGTGGCTTCCTTCGGAGCTTGCCCACGCCGGCTGATGGTCCGTCGTCCGGTCCGCACTGCGACGCCGGATGCGGTAAATAGCTCGCTGAAATCGATGTTCAGGCCCGCAGCGAGCTTGGTGAGCTGCAGGTAATTAAGGGTCGCTAGGTTATTCTGTACCTTAGACAGCGTTGCCACGGGCAGTCCCGTCATTGCTGCGAGTCGGCGCAGTGTCAAACCTCGACTGACGCATATCTCTCTGATTCGAGCGCTGAGATCCGGCGCGGATCTAGATGCTCTCTCTTGACCCACATCCGCACTTGGCATCTTATTTTTGAGATTCATTAGCTCAGTCCTTTCCGGCGCCGCCCTGGTTTGTAACTGCTGTTCCCCAATATTAATATTATTCCTACTTGACAACAAGTAGGCAATTATCTTAATAATGTTCCCATAAAGTCTATGTGAACTAAAGTTTATCGATATACAAACTTCAAAGAGGGATGCGCATGCCGATGTACCTTTACGTCCGATGCATTAAAAACTCCATAGGACCGACCGCGATTGGTCTCGTCATGTGTTCCGGGATATATGGGTTCGCGCGGGCGAGCGACAATTCCGGATCAAGCCCCACGAACGGTTTGGAAGAGATTGTGGTTACGGCCAGTAAGCGGGAGGAAACGCTGCAAAATGTCCCCGCATCGGTCACCGCACTCAGCAGTGGCCAGATCCAGAATTTGGGGATTCAAAGCTTCCAAGACTATGTCGATCTCGTTCCGGGACTTAGTCAGCGCGACAACGGCGCTCCTGGATTCGGAACAATCATCTTGCGAGGGCTCAACACCGGCCCTAATCAAACAACGAATACCTCTGCATTCTATCTGGATGATATCCCCTTCGGGGCGAGCGGATTCTTCGGGAATGGCAGTGCGATAACTCCTGACCCCGATCTCTCAGACGTGGACCGAATCGAGGTGTTGAAGGGGCCCCAAGGCACTCTGTACGGTGCGAACAGCCTGGGTGGGTTGATTCGTATCGTATCCAAGAAGCCAAGCCTTTCGGATTTCAGCGCAGATGTCGGTCTCGAAGGCAGCTCCATCGATGGAGGCGGGAGTGGCGGCAGCGTGCGCGCATCGTTGGACGCCCCGCTAGTTCAGGATGTGCTCGGAGTCCGCCTGTCCGCATTTGATCGTCGCATGCCTGGCTACACGGACAATGTAGGAACGGGGACGCACAATGTCAACGACAGCACATCTCGAGGCGGCAAACTTAGCGTACTCGCCAAACCAGCCTCAAACGTCGCGATCGAGGTAAACGCGCTATACCAGAATTTGGATTCCACCGGGGGTGCTTGGCAGTATGATCGCACTGGCACGCTCATCCCTCAATATGGCGAGCGGCAGTACTCCAACTACTTCAATGCGGAAAGCTCGACCCAATACCGGGCAATCAGCGCGAAAGTCACTTATGACACGGATTTCGGGTCCCTGATCGCAACGGGTAGCTATGTAAATATCGAGGCTAGCCAATACCAGGATTACACCGCGACTTACGGCCCGCTTTTTACCGGTATTTTTCCGCCTACCGTGATCGCGGGAATCAAAACCTTTACGACAGCCCCCGATCTGGGCAAGTCGACCGGCGAGTTGCGATTCGTCTCGAAGCGCGAGGGACCCATCGAGCTAATCGCCGGTCTCTTTTACACCAAGGAGGTGAGCGATCAGCCCTATGGTATCTACGCGGATAATCTGGCAACGGGGGTGCCGCTTCAAGACCCGTATCACGTACTGCTGGATAACCCGAGTTTCGATGAGTACCGCGAGTATGCGGGGTACACCGACCTGACTTATTACATCACCGATCAAATCGATCTCACGGCGGGCCTGCGACGAAGCAGAAACGAGGAAAGCATCACCTCGATTGGCACAGGACTGCTTTACCCCCCCACAATGCCGTACTATGCAGCCGGAAGTTTCAGCGACGACTCGACCAATTATCTGGCCACGCTGCGGTGGCGGCCGACCGATACGTTGAGCGCATACCTACGGGCGGCGAGCGGCTACCGGCCGGGGGGGCCGCAAATAGGCGCCGAGCTTCCGCCGGGCGCACAGTCTTTCGTGAAGCCGGATACTGTGTGGGATTATGAAGCGGGCTTGAAGGGTACTTACTTCGGGGGACTGCTCAGCGCCGATGTGTCCGTTTACCAAATCAATTGGCACGATGTGCAACTTAACAGCACATTCGGTGGGATTACCTTTCAAGGCAATGGCGGGAGCGCCAAAGTAGATGGCGTGGAATTTGCGTTGCAGGCGCGCCCCGTCGATCACATGAACATTGGCCTTAGTGGTGCGTACACCAACGCTCGAATCTCTGCAATAAGTGCGGGGACCTCGGCCTCGATCGGCGCCGTCGCGGGTGACCCGCTGCCACTCACGGCGAAGGTGACTGGAGCTTTCACAGGGGATTACGTATTTTCAGCTGTCGGCGGATTCGAACCGTCAGTTGGCACGACCGTGGCCTACCGAGGACTGACGCATAGCTCCTATCCAGGCGCCCTGCTCAACCCGGATATCGAGATTCCAAGCTATACGACGGTCGATCTACGCTCCGCAATCAAATACAAAAACTATGTCCTCCGATTTCGCGTCGACAACCTTCTCAACAAAGATGGCATTTCTAGCGTCATCACCAACAACGAATATCCGGGGCAGCCGGTGCCGACGATAGCCAGCATCATTATGCCTAGAACGTTCATTCTCGGCGTCGAGGCGCACTACTGAGCGCGCCCCGGAAAATCTGACGGTACTTGCGATGTGGATCTGAGCCGATGGAGAACGGACTCTGAATGGATTGTGTTTAGGTATTCGTGAAATTTCCCGTTAAGAGGTTGGGATCGAATGGCAATCAAATCCTCGCTCGCATCTCTAGCCGGGCCTCGCGTTGCTGCAGGCCGCGTGCTAGCTAGCCCTTGGGGTGTTAGCGCTCATAACACACTGCTCAATCTTCCCGTCCACCTAGAAAGCTCCGGAGCGGAGTAACGATGAATTTCACGGCGGTCACGGTTGCACAGCGTGGCTCCTCCTGGCGGGTCGGGGATTGCGGCACCCTCCCCCCAGGGTGAGGCCGTCTACGACGCGGTAGTGTCGCGCCGCGCGGGCGCACTCGAGCTGCCGAGAAGCGTCGTCGACGTCGATTACGGTTCAGGAGATGTGGCGAGTGGACAGCGGGTGGCGGAGGTCCTCGCCGTCCGGAGAGAAGTTACGGCACTGTCTATGTCTTACTCGCCACGCGTTCGGCGGGAATCCGCTGGCGGTACTGGATGAGGAGGGCTGACGGCACCACAGAGGCAATCGACCGCAACCGAGTTTGTTTATTCGGAGACGACTTTCGACAGGAGACACAACATGCAGGATGCGACTCGCACCCCGGGTGATTTGAGCACCATCGTAGAGCGCGAGAGCGGTCTGCGAAGATCCCTGACGGCACGCCAGCTGTCCATGATCGCCATTGGCGGTGCCATCGGGACGGGTTTGTTCCTCGGCAGCGGTTTTGCCATCGGCCTTGCCGGCCCCAGCGTCCTGGTGAGCTATGCGATCGGCGCACTGATCGCGCTGCTGCTCATGGGTTGCCTCGCGGAGATGACCGTCGCACACCCGACCACCGGTTCATTCGGCACCTATGCGGAACACTATGTGAGTCCGCTCGCCGGCTTCTTGGTTCGGTACGCCTATTGGACTTGCATCGTGCTCGCGGTAGGAACCGAAGTAACGGCTGTCGCGCTCTACATGAAGTTCTGGTTCGCAAGCGTGCCCGGGTGGTTGTGGATCTTCGCCTTTTCGGGATCGCTCGTCGCGGTGAACGCGTTCAGCGTGAGTACTTTCGGCACCGTCGAGTACTGGTTTTCGTTCATCAAGATCGCAGCCATCGTCGCGTTCATCCTGCTCGCGGGGTACCTCATCGCCCACGCGTATGCCGTGCCACCTGATGAATCCGTACGCGCTATCGGCTTTCGCAATTACACCGCGTACGGTGGCTTCCTGCCACACGGCGTCGGCGGCATGTGGGTGGCAGTCATCATGGCGATTTTCAGCTACCTCAGCATTGAGATGATCGCCGTTGCCGCTGGCGAAGCTGCCCAACCCGAGTTAGCGATCACGCGCGCGTTTCGCTCGACCGTGGTCCGTCTGATCATGTTCTACCTCCTTACCCTGGCGCTGATGCTTGCGGTATTCCCGTGGACTCAGGCCGGCTCGGCGAACAGCCCGTTCGTTATGGTGATGGAGAGGCTGCGCGTGCCGGCCGCGGGCGGCGTCATGAACCTCGTGATCCTGATTGCGGCGCTGTCAGCGATGAACAGTCAGCTGTACATCACGTCCCGCATGCTGTTCAGTCTCGCGCGCGCGGGGCAGGCGCCCCGGCGGTTGGGCGCGCTGACCGCCAGGGGCATTCCATTGAACGCCTTACTGGTCTCGACCTCTGGTGTTGCCGTCGCGACGGTGCTGAGCGTGGTCGCGCCGGGCGATGCTTTTCTGATGATGGTGGGCATCTCGGCGTTCGGCGCAATGTTCACCTGGATGATGATCTTCGTGACCCATTTTTTCTTCTGTCGCGCGCGCAAACGGGAGCACCAGACAGCCTCACGGTTCCGCATGTGGGGTTCCCCCGTCACGACGTTGCTCGGCGCCGGGCTCATGGCGGCGTTGCTCGTGACCACAGCCTTCACGGACGCATTTCGAACGACGCTGCTCTTCGGACTGCCGTACTTGGGGTGCCTGGCGATCGTATATTGGCTATGCTATCGCCGATCGACCGCGCCCCGTCCATGACGCTGCCCTGCTAAGGCTCGCAACTGACTCACACTCCAATGCGGCCTCGACATGATGCAAAGCTGGCATGTGCATCGTTGGTTCGACCTGCCGCCCGGCCTCGGCGGCGCTCCGCCTTGGCGGACGAAAACGATCCTGCGCATGCTCGAGGACTTCGATGGGACACTCGCCCGGATCAAGTCCGGTTTCGCCCCGGCGATCGCGCCGGACACCACCACCCTCATCGCGGCCGCCGACGGTTCCATTTATCCACCGCTGCCAGAAAATTCGCGGATTGGGGAAACGGCGGTGCCTTGGAATCAGCGGGCGTCATGTCGGTCGGAACTCCGGCCCTGGATGAGCCGGTTATGTCGGCGACGCTTTTCACCCCGACCATGAAATGGATCGATCTGTCGAGCATCACGCCGCCGTTTTACCTGTTCAAATGGAGACGAGCCGCTCGCCTCTTGGCAAAAGGTAACGCGTCGCTCCGGTCGCCTTAATTGCGCCTGCTAGGAAAAGGCGTCAGAAGTGCCTTTATCAGCTCTTCCGCGAGCTGCCAATCGATCTCCCCCGAAGACCCGCGCTGCGCATCGAGTTGGTCGAGGATCGCCACCTGGATGGAACCGCGGCGCAGCGCTTCCTGATACGAAATCTCGGCGTGAAACATCACCATCGAATAGCGCGGAACGAATCGATCCGGGAAGCGCTCCTCGAGCATCAGCGAGATATTCTTCTTACGACGAAACTTGGGATCGAGAACCGTATCCCGCATCTCGACGTAGTTCTCGATCGCCATTTCCGCTATCGCAGCGGAGCTCGGCCGCCGCAACCGCTCGAACGCGGCAAACAGGGCGTCCCAGTCATCGTGCTGATCGAGCAGATCGTCAAACGTCGCGCAGTCCTCGAAGGCCGCGTTCATGCCCTGCCCGTGGAACGGCACGATGGCATGGGCCGCATCGCCCAGCAGCAATACATCGCCGCCATCGTGCCAGCGCGAGGCGTGCACAGTCCCCATGTGACTCTGCGGGTTCCTCGCGAATTGCTCGGCAAGCGCAGGAGCGAATCGCGCGAGATCCGGAAATTGGCCTGTGAGGAACTCAAGCGTGGCTTCCCGCGTCGCCAGGCTCGCGAAACTGGTGGCGCCCTCGCGACCCAGGAACAAAGTGGCAGTGAAGCTGCGGTCCAAATTCGGCAATGCAATGAGCATGAAGCCGCCACGCGGCCATATGTGAAGTGCTTCCGGCGCCAGCGCGAACTCGTCGTCCAAAGGCGGCAAGTTCAGCTCCTTATAATCATGATCAAGGCGCTCCCCACGCACCATAGTGCGACCGGTTGCGGCGAGTCGGGTTCGCACGACGGATCCGGCACCGTCGGTGGCCACCGTAGGGCGCAAGGGCACAGAACACTCGGCGCCAGTGAGTTCATTTCGCAACCGAAGAGAATTGCTTTCGGTGTCGAGACCGACGCAGGCCTCGTGAAATCTTAGCGTCGCCCCCTGCCGACCAGCAGCCTCGATGAGCACACGATTGAGTTTGGCGCGTGAGACCGAATGGATAACCTCATGCTCGCGCAACCCGTAACGTAACAGTACCGGCTCGGTGCCGGGTTGATGGATGATTCTCCCACGCATCGTGATCAACAGCGGCCGCACCGCCGGCATTACACCGCAGCGCTCCAACGCGCGGATTCCCCGCTCTGCGAGAGCGAGATTGATAGAGCGCCCCGAATCGATGGGGCCAGAGCGCGGGTCGGCTCGACGTTCGAAGACCGACACGGTGAAGCCGCGCCGGGCGAGCGCAAGCGCGAGCAGCGATCCTGCGAGACCGGCGCCCACGATGTTCACCGGCTGCGGCCGCATACCGTTCATGGATTGGCGCATAGCGCTTGGCTGAGTCTTTCTGCAAAGCCGAAGACGTCCTCGAAGCTGTTATAGAGCGGGGCCGGAGCAACCCGCAATATATCCGGCGCGCGCCAGTCGCAGACAGCGTTATGTTCCGACAGCCAGTCGAACACCCGGCGTCCCCGGTCTCGTCCTCCGCGGATACGCAACGACAATTGCGCACCTCGCGCGGCAGGAGCCCGGGGCGTTACGACCTCGACATCCTGCGAGTTCCGATCCACCAAGTGCTCTAGAAATCGGGTCAGGGTCACCGATTTCGCGCGTAGATCGCGCATGCCCGCCTCGCGAAAAATGGCGAGCGATGCCACCAACGGCGCGGCGGAGAATATCGGCGGATTACTCACCTGAAAGCCCGAGGCGCCTGGCGCGGCGCTGAACTGCGCTCCCATCTCAAAACGCGTGGCAATGTCGTGTCCCCACCAACCTGAAAGGCGCGGACGCCACGGCGAATGGGAGTGTCGTGGGTGAATGTAACAGCCACCGATCGCGCCGGGTCCGCCGTTTAAGTACTTGTAGCTGCACCACACGGCAAAATCGGCTCCCGAGTCGCCCAGGTACACGGGTACATTGCCGATGGAATGCGCCAGGTCGAAGCCGATCGCCGCCCCCGCGCGCTGCGCGGATCGTGCAATGCGGAGTAGATCGAACGCCTGTCCAGTGCGAAACTGCACGCCGGGCCAAAGGACTAGGGCGATCTCCTCGCCGTGCGCCGCCAGAGTCCTGTCGATCGCCTCTTCATCGATGAGATCCTCCCCGGGTGAAGGGGCGAGCTCGATCAGGTGCGTATGGGGGTTGAGCCCGTGCAACTCCAGGCTGGAGGCCACCGCATGGCGATCCGAGGAGAAAGCTCCCGACTCGATGAGAATTCGGGTGCGGCGTCCGTGCGGCCGGAAAAAAGCCGCGAGCATCAGGTGTAAATTGATGGTCAGGGAATTCATCGCCACGACATCCTCAGCCGCGCAGCCTACAAGCTCTGCGAAGTCGGATTGAAGGCTGTCGGCATAGGAGATCCATGGACGGTGCGCTTTCTCGTGCCCCTGCACACCAAGGCGCGCCCAATCGTCGAGATCCGCGTTAACAAGATCGCGAGCCGCGAGCGGCATTAGGCCGAGCGAGTGCCCGCATAGGTACAGGTGGGGCTTGCTGGCCTGATCGGCGGGCAACGCAAATTGCGATCGGAACCGACTCAAGACGTCGAGCGAATCGCAGTGCTGTGCGTGCGACGCGTTCAGCTCAGAAAGCACGGGCGCGAGTCCGGGCGTGAGGATTAGACATATTCATAGATGTTTCCAATAGGATCGTAATATCCATGTAGAAACACGATACCCGCTGTGTGGAGTGTTTTCAAGGGCAGGACCAGCCCGGGCGCGCCCCTCCCCACGGAAGCACCTAGACAATGCGGCTTTCCTCGACGATGATGTTCCGCGTGGGATCAAACAGCAATCAAGCGACCGCTCGAAAACGCGGCAAACTCCCCCCGGTCAAAGCCGGCCCTGATCTTGGCGCCCGGATCAGGGATCTTTGTCGAACGCGCAATCTGACCTTGCGCCGATTGTCCATGATGACCGAGATACCGATCGCCACCTTATCGAAGGTCCAAAACAATCTGGCCACACTGAGCTACGTACAGCTGACCAAGCTCGCCTCCGGGCTGGGTCTCGAGCTGAATGACTTGTTCACGTCCAGCAACGTGGATGTGCGCACCGGTCGGCGGGCCGTCACCCGCAAAGGCTCGGGTCCGCGAGAATCGTCGCGTTGGTACGACTTCGAGATGCTTTGCGGGGATTTGGCGAACAAGAAAATGAACGTTGCGATCATGGACGTCCGGGCACGTACACTGGATGAAGCCGGCGGATTGATTTCCCACGAAGGCGAAGAGCTTGCCTTTGTTCTTGAAGGTTCGGTCGAGGTGCACTCCGAAGATTACACCCCGACCCGACTCGACGCCGGGGACAGCATCTACATGGATTCAACCTCGGGCCACGTTTATGTCAACGTCAGCGAGGCGCCGTTCTCGCGCGTGCTGGCAGTGACATCGCACGTGTTCGACCCCAGCCATATCTGATCTCGGCCTAGGCGTCGCAGCCGCAGCGATTGCGGCCGACAGACCCGGCTAGACGAATCCATCCTCGGGCATTCAGCCCCGTGTTCCGCGAAGCCCCGACGGAAATCCGCGATCGGGCTCCAATATCCCTTGACGCCAGCGGGGAACACTTTTACTTTATGGGAATGAGATTGCGCATTATCGTTCCCCGCTCCCTCCGCCGCGTAAGCGCTCCCAACCCCGAGGCCCTATGAACCAGTACGTGGAGCCGCGACTGTATATCGCCGGGGAATGGCGAGCATCGAGCGAGAGCCTTCCGGTGCTCAACCCCGCGGACGAGCGCGAGATTGGCAGGGTTCCCGTCGCGACGCGCTCGGACCTGGATGCAGCACTCAGTGCTGCGGCCGACGGATTCAAAGTCTGGAGCAGGACCTCTCCGGCCATGCGCGCAGCAGTCATACTCAAGGCCGCCGCGCTCATGCGTGAGCGTATCGAAGAGATTGCTTACTCGATCACGCTCGAGCATGGCAAGCCGATTGCTCAAGCCCGTGCCGAGGTTATCCGGGGTTGCGAGTTCTTTGAATGGGATGCCGCCGAGGGGCTTCGTACGTATGGGCGTGTCATCCCAAGCGCCCGAGGCATTCGATATATCGTGCTGCATCAGCCGATCGGCATGGTTGCGGCGTTCTCGCCTTGGAATTTCCCCATGAGCCAGCCATCGCGAAAGATCGGCGGAGCGCTTGCCGCAGGCTGCTCCATCATTCTGAAGGCGGCGGAAGAAACACCCGCCGGCGCTATTCATATTGCCCGGGCGTTTCACGACGCCGGCCTTCCATCCGGTGTCTTCAATCTCGTCTTCGGAGTGCCATCAGAAATTTCCTCCTACCTCATTCCGCAGGAGCAAACAAGGTTGATCGCCTTCACCGGCTCCACGGCAGTCGGCAAACATCTAACAGAGATTGCGGCGCGCCACATGAAGCCCGTGCTGATGGAGCTGGGTGGGCATGCTCCCGTTATCGTGTGCGACGACGTGGATCCCGTGGCCACCGGAATCCTGTCCGCGATGCGCAAGGCCCGCAACGCCGGCCAAGTTTGTACCTCTCCGACTCGTTTCTATGTGCTGGAGCCGCTGTTCGACGCCTTCACCAAAGCCTTCGTCGAGCAGGCTCTAACCGTAAAGCTCGGCGATGGCTTCGACCCCTCCACGCAGATGGGCCCGTTGGCCAATCACCGCCGGATTGAGGCACTAGAGAGGCTCGTGGCCGACGCTCGGAAGAAAGGTGCCCGCGTATTGGCCGGCGGGGAACGACTGGGGGGCCGTGGCTACTACTTCCCGGTGACTGTGCTCGCGGAGTTGCCCGACGACGCACGGGCCATGCGCGAGGAGCCGTTTGGTCCACTTGCCCTCATCAACCCCGTTTCGTCCCTGGAAGAGGCCATCCAAAAGGCCAACGAATTGCCCTTCGGGCTGGCCGCCTACGCTTTCACGAACTCGGCTCGTAACGTGGACCAGCTGACCGAAGGCGTCGAGACGGGCAACCTGTCGATCAACACTCTGGAAGCCTCCGTTGCCGAAACGCCCTTCGGCGGAGTCAAGGACAGCGGTTATGGTCGGGAAGGCGGAGCGGAGGGGCTCTCACACTACACGATCGTCAAAAACGTCTCGCACAGCATGACGTACGAGGCAAGATGATGTGATGGACACCGCATGACCAACCTTCCGCTCGATTTTAAAGCTCGTGCCCGAGACCGTCTCCAAGGTATCTGGGCCGCGGTCCCAACGCCGTTTACGCCCTCCTTCGCGATTGACGAGGCGGGTTTTCGGAAGAACTTGCGCCATTGGATCGTCGACTTGAGTATCGCGGGACTCTTTGTCTGCGGCAAGCAGGGTGAATTCTTTTCAATGTCTGTGGCGGAGCGCAAGCGCGTCTGCGAGGTCGCCGTCGCGGCCGCCCGCGAATACCGTCCGAGCGGCGGCATCATGATGTCCTGCTCGGATCAGAACCTCGATACCGTGATCGAACTCGCCAAACATGCAGAACACACGGGAGCGGATTACATCGTGGTACACGCCCCCATGCTGCATTTCGGCCAGAACATCGACAGCACTGTGTGCGAGTACTATCGGCACATCGCGTCGCAAGTTGGCATCGGGCTCGTCATGTGGTCCCACCCGGACGCGGGCTACGTGATGTCTCCCGAGACTTGCGCGCGCATCGCGGCCGAATGCCGCAACGTGGTTGCGATCAAGTACAGCGTGGCTCGCGAGATGTACGCAGATCTCACCGACATGGCGCGTGACAGCCTGATCGTGAGCACTGCCTCGGAGACCGACTGGCTCGACAACATCATCGAGCTGGGGTGGCGTCTGTATCTCTGTTCCATTCCGCCGATTCTCTATCAGACCAAGACCGATCGCCGTATGCAGCAGTACACGGAGCTTGCTTTTCAGGGCCGCTTCGAGGAAGCCCGGCGGATCCGCGACAGCCTCGACCCGGTTCGTCAAGCCATCGCAAGCTCACGAACCCCCGGCACCCCCCATGCCCAGCAGAAATACTGGCAGGAATTGCTGGGCCAAGCCGGCGGCCCCGTCAGGCGGCCGCTATTGCCGCTCAGCGAATCCGAGCGCGCTGCAATCCGGCGGGCCTTTGAGCAAAGCGGTCTAGCCATGCATCCCCGGATGCAATCCACGAGCGTATGAGCGGCGAACTCAAAGTCGCGCTGGTGGGATTTGGTGCCATTGGCCGCTCGCTGGCTGCGTTGATTCAGGAGCAGCTGCCTCAGGTGAGTCTCATCGGCATCGCGAAGCGGTCACCGCCGAGCGAGCGCGATCGTGCCTCGGTGCAGGCATGTACACTATTTGTCGAAGGTGCGGCGGCGCTGTCCAAACTCGCTACGGACGTGGTAATTGAATGCGCAGGTCATGAGGCATTGTCGGCCTACGCACCCGCAGTGCTCCGAGCCGGGCGTGAAATGCTAATTGCTTCGGTGGGCGCTTTGGCCGATCGAGCACTCGAGGCCACGCTTCGCGAGGCAGCGGCTCAGGGGCGAACAAAACTTCTGCTGTCAACGGGCGCCGTGGGCGCGATGGATCTCCTTTGCGCCGCTCGGATTGGGGGTCTTCACCGGGTCAGCTATACGGGCAGCAAGCCGCCGCACGCATGGAAAGGGACACCCGCCGAGACCCTTGCCAGCGGCGCGCTGGCGACCAACACGCGCGTTGACATATTCGAGGGCACGGCTCGAGAAGCAGCGCTGCGCTTTCCCCAAAATGCCAATGTCGCCGCCACGGTTGCGCTCGCAGGCATGGGGTTCGAGGAGACTCGCGCGCGTCTGATCGTTGACCCCCAATTGCTGGGAAACCGACACGCGGTCCAAGCGGAAGGCGCCTTCGGCCACTTCGAAATGACGATCAGCGGCAACTCGAAAAGCGCTCACCCCAAGACCTCTTCCCTGGTCGCTTTCAGCCTCGCGCGCTACCTCACGCACCGTCAGGCGGTGCTCTCTTTTGCGTAATCGGTGAGTCACCCATGCTGACTTATGGCACATCCCTCAACCTGAACGGCTGGATTGCGGAGCACGAAAACCTGTTACGCCCTCCGGTAGGCAATCAACAGATTTGGCTGGACTCCGATCTCATTGTCACGGTGGTAGGGGGACCTAATCAACGCACCGACTTCCATGATGACCCGCTCGAGGAATTCTTTTACCAACTGAAAGGCGACGCTCATCTACTGATCGAGAATCGCGGCCGCTTCGAGCGCGTCCCGCTACGCGAAGGCGATGTGTTTCTCCTTCCCCCGCACGTACGCCACTCTCCTCAGCGCCCTCAGGCGGGCAGCCTCGGGTTGGTGATCGAACGCAAGCGTCCGCCGGGGGTACTTGATGCGTTTGAGTGGTTTTGCGGCTTCTGTGGTACGTTGGTGCACCGCGCTGAGTGCCAATTGCAGAGCATCGTTGCAGATCTACCAAAAGTGTTTGCCGCGTTCAATGGCAGCGATGAAGGTGCGAGGCGCTGCGCCGACTGTGGACGGCTTCACCCGGCGGGCGACTGGGCGCGATGGCAACAACAAGCTATGCAACGCATCTCTTGAGCACTCCGGATAGCAAAGGGCTTAAGGATTACGTAGGAGTGGTCCCGTAATGGCAATGACGCCCCCCTCAACGCGGTACTATCCTCTCGAGACCATTGGCCAGTGGATCGGCGGCCGATTGGTAGACGCTTCGTCGGCGGCTCGCACACAATTGATCTATAACCCGACCACGGGCGCGGTCACCCGACAGGTGGCTATGGCCACGACCAATGAACTGAATCTCGCGGTCCAGATCGCTCAGGCAGCCCATAAGGCGTGGGCCGATACGCCGCCGGTCCAGCGCGCGCGCATTCTGAGCCACTTTGTACAGTTGCTGACCAAGCATCTCGACCGGCTCGCGGCCACGATTACCAACGAGCACGGCAAGGTCTTCAGTAAAGCCAAGGAAGAGGTAATGCGGAGCATCGACCTGGTCGAGTTCGCCTGCAGTATCCCGAAACTACCCAAGGGCGAATTCACGGAGCAGATTGCGCCTGGCATGGACAATTGGACTTCGCGCCGGTCGTTGGGAGTGGTGGTCGGCATCACGCCCTCCGACGCTTCATGCATGGCGCCATGCTGGATGTTCCCGCTGGCGCTCGTGACTGGCAACACGTTCGTATTGAAACCGAGCGCACGAAATCCGTCGACCTCACTGCTAATCGCCGAATTCCTCAAACAGGCCGGTTTACCCGATGGCGTATTCAATGTGGTCCAGGGTGACACAGTCGCGGTTGATCACCTACTTGAACACCCGGGCGTCAAGGCTGTCAACTTCGTGGGGTCACCACGGATAGCCCGGTGGATCTATCAGCTTGGAGCGCAGCACGGTAAGCGAGTGCAAGCGCAGAGCATAGGGCAGAACCACTTCGTGGTCCTGCCCGACGCTGACATCGCCCAAGCGGTCGATGGGTTGATCGGGTCGGCGTTCGGCTCCGCGGGCGAGGGCTGCGTGGGCATCAGCGTCGCAGTTCTGGTTGGGGATATAGCGGATGAAGTTGTGGAAAATCTCGCTGCATGCACCAGAAGATTAAGGGTAAAGCGGGGAATGGCGCCGGACGCGCAAATGGGGCCACGCATCACCGGCGAGGCGCTCAAGCAGATCAGTCGCTTCATCGAGGATGGCGTGCAGGAGGGCGCCGAGCTCGTCGTCGACGGAAGAGCCGCTGATGCGTCCAGCTGGGGCCAGGGTTTTTTCATCGGCGGTACGCTCTTCGACAAAGTTACTCCTGCGATGCGCATCTATAGAGGGGAGATTATTGGACCCGTTATTACGTGCGTGCGAGTCAAGGACTTTGCCGAAGCTGTGAATCTCGTCAACTCCCACCAATCCGGGAACAGTGTGGCCTGCTACACCCGTAACAGTGGCCTCGCGCGAGAATTTTCGCGCCAAATCCAGATTGGAATGGTCGGAATCAACATGCCGATCCCCGCGCCCATGGCGTGGCACGGCAGTTATGGCTGGAGAACCAGGTTCACTGGAGATGCGCTCGGCTTCAGTGAGGAAGGAGTACGCTTTTACACTCGCCATCAATCCATCATACAGCGCCACTCTGGGAATACTACAAATGGCACGGAGTTTGCGATATAAGCGTTTCGGCGTTCGCATTAGTCAGCGCACCGCGCGACGATTTAACGTCCTGGAGCTGACCCGCTTCGGTGTACAGTTTTTCGTTTTCGAGTCGATCGATTAATCTAGACTCGTAGGAATCATTGTTTGGCTGTTACACACTGACTCACTGGTGATGAACTTTTGGAACGCGGCCACTTCCTTGTCGTGGAGCAAAGCAATATTGGGTCTTACGCACTTCGTGTGACAGCGAAAGGGCTCAGAGGATTTCATGTCTTTTGTTTAAGCGGACCCATCAGCGACTTGCCTATAGCGAGGTGATCCGATGTCCGTAGATTCGCGCCAAATAACGTCGACTACCTGCGAAATTAACTTGCGCAATGCGGCCGCCGTGATTCGTACTTGGGAAATTCGGAAGTCCTGGATCTCAAACATATCGCTGTCGCAATCTGTCGTTGACAACTTGAGAAGCCCGAGTGCTGGAGTCTACGATTTGCGGAGCCAGCCCACTCCTTCTTGCCGCGAGTCTCATCACCACGGGAAACTGACATACACCGCCGATCTTACGTTAGCGTCAGCACGAGCTCACTTCCAAGGAGCTGGAGACAGTGGAGATGGGCATTCGCGAGCGCTTGATCATCTGTACCGATGGCCGCCTCAAGCAACCTTTTCCAAAAACTGCGGCTCTCGGCCCACCGCGCCTTAAAATGTCGGGCCTCTTCCACAGCGATGCGATCGATCTCGCGCGGTCCCATCTGGAGGATGGTAGCCATGACCGGCGAGGCCATGCCAAAGATGAGATTGAGCGCGCGCGGCATCGTGCAACCGATCGTCCAGGCGTCCATCAAGATCTCGCGAAGGAGCGACGCCGCGCGCTCGATTCCCGGCGCCGGCGCGGCATCCGCGAGCAAATAATACGCACTTCGCTGGCTCGCACGTTGCCACTTCTCGGAGCACTGGAAATGCAAGTCGATGAGGAGGACCGGACAGCGCCCCGCCCGCTCGCACACGCGGGCGTCCACTTGCGCCCACAGCGCAGAGAGCGTCGCGTCGTCGTGGGGTTGTTCGGCCAAGAGCGCGAGGCAACGCGTGTTCAACTGGCGCACCGTAGCCAAGGTGTTCTCGCCCGGCCAACGTTGCGGCATTGTTGTCGGCCGCAAGATTTTCTTCTTCTTTCGCATGGTCGATTCGTCTCCCTAAAATGTGGGAGCGAATCTTCCATCCTGCCGCTTGGCTTGCGTTGTAGGGTTTCACGGTATTTTCAGTGAAATACTGAACGCGAGAATTTGGGGTAGCGCCTACTCAACTCACGAAGCAAGGTGATGTCATGGGTCCTTATGTCATGGATGATTCAGCCCTGCAGCGGGAGAACCGACGCGTGGCGCTCGGCCGCCGATTGCTCTCGCACGGCGTGCGCACGAAAATCATCGGACGCCTCACCGGACTTACGCGCAATCAATTGGAGACCTTGCGCCATCGGTTGGGCGTGGCCAGTCGAACGCGTCGGCGCGGCCCCACGCCGAGTTCGGTGGACATGTTCCTTAAAGAACCGGTCATGCGCAGCGAAGGTGCGGCGCTCGCGGCCCTGTGCGCGGCGTTCGAGCTGCCGGCGCTCGAGCAGGAGTTGGCCTCGCTTCCCGCCTCTTTCATCTCGCTCGAGCACGGCGAGCGACTATGCGAGACGTATGAAGCCTATCGCGCCTGTTATCCGAAGACGCAAGTCGAGCTTGAGGAGCTGATGATGCTTCGAGAGCGGCTGGCAAAGGCCGATCGGGTCGCGCTCGGCCGATGTCGCGGCTGCAAGTGCCTCATGTTGGTCGATCGATTCAATGGCGGGCGCAATTGCTGGCACTGCGATCCAGTGGCTTACCGCGAGAAAACCCGCAGCAAGGCTTCGTAGAACATCAGCGCGAGGCCAAAGCCAATCGACATCGTGAGCATCGTCCAGGCTGGAAAGTGCGGCGCGTGAATCAACACGAAGAAGATCGTCGTGAGAACCCCCGCTAGCGCGAGACCCCTCAACACGAGCGCGACCACCGGCTCTAAGATCACAAGGAGCGTGAAGACGGGCAATCGCACGAGGAACCATAGTCCTCGCAAGAGCACAGCTGCGAACGCCTGTTGCTCGGTGTTATCTCGGCGCATTGCTATCTCGCTTGTCGGCTTTGATTCGATCGAAGATCTTTTCCCGATGCACGGTTACGTTCTTTGGCACATTGACACCGAGGCGGACCTGGTTGCCTTTTACACCCAACGCGGTGACCGTGAGCTCAATACCGGTCATGAGGGTTTCGTTTGGGCGGCGGGTCAGGATCAGCATTATTCCTCCAATGGCATCAAAACGCCGCGACCGGCATCTGATTGATTGCGTGGTCTAGTCAAAAATCGCATAAGTCAATTATCGCATTATACGTGTATGCTCGCAATTGGGAGCACGCACTTTGAAGACTCTTCGATCTCGCCGTCATCGCACATTATGCGCCGCCTTGGTATCCGCCCGAAAAGCCGCCCGCCTGTCGCAGAACGAACTCGCGACGCGATTGAAGACCTCGCAAACCGTCATCGCCCGCACCGAAATCGGTGAGCGTCGGATTGACGTTATCGAGTTCATCGATCTCGCCAAAGCGCTGCGCCTCGATCCGCGCACGATCCTCGCCGAACTGATGGACTAACGCCGCGGATCAGTTTCGCTGAATTCTCCGCGAAACTGCGCCCGCTTTCACCTTGCATGGCTGGCAACATATACGCGTACGTGACAACTTGACCCTAAACGACCGGAACCACACATGAAGGTCGTTTATGAATTCCGACAAGTCTTCGCCCGTACAGCCGGCACCGCTGGCTGCGTCTTATCGCGTTAGCCTATCGCCTTACGTCAACGAGCAATTCCCTGGCTGGGAGGAGCTGCTCTCCACCCACGATGTGGCACGCCTGACCCGCCGACCTCGTTGGGTACTGGCAAGCTTGGTATTGCTGCGCAGATTTCCACGAAAGCGGCGATACCACGGCCGCGGCATCGGCTGGTTGCGATCCGACGTCATTCACTGGTTGTCCAAGGATCTTCGGGCGAGCCCCTGTCATTCCGCGCCCGCGCAAACCCTTCGCCCAAGCGTTGCTCGCCAAACATCGCTTCCCCTTGAATGCATTTCGCCTTGCGTGACGGCCGGCAAGTGCGGCTCGCCGCGGACGGCGAAAGGTGGAGCACTGCCACGCAACGGAAGCTCTCAAGCCGTACTCCGTGATGTGCGGGGTGTTCGATCATGACTTCGGAGACAAATGCAGCGAACACGACCATCCAAATTCTGCGCCTTCCGCAGGTCTGTGAGGTTACGGGCCTGGGCCGCTCTATGATCTATCAATTGGAGGCAAATGAACGGTTTCCAAAACGCGTCAAGATCGGCATACACGCCGTCGGCTGGCTTGAGGGCGAGGTTCAGGCCTGGCTGCGAGTGCGGGTCCAGCGCAGTCGAGGCCTGTCGCCAAATTCGACCTGAACATCAGGCCGCCCGGCTGATAACTGTCGCAAATTTACTATTGATGGGGGTAATGTTCGCGCAGTCGCGCAAACTATCTAGGTAGTCCGCCCACGCCTCCATCATCTTGCGACGCTCCGGTAGTCGCTGGGCCTTGTTGTAGGCGGCTCGCACTTGGTTCCGTTCGGCGTGCGCGAGCTGCAGTTCGATCAAGTCGGGGTGATAGCCTTGCTCGTTCAAACATGTGGAGGCGAGCGACCGAAATCCGTGGCCAGTCATTTCCTCCGTGGTGTAGCCCATTCGACGTAGGGCCGCGTTCACTGTGTTGTCACTCATCGGCCTCGACCCGCTGCGAACGGACGGGAATACATACCAGCCGCGCCCCGACACCGAGTGCAACTCCCGCAGCAGCACCAGCGCTTGCGTGGATAGCGGCACAACGTGCTGCTCGCCCATCTTCATTTTCTCAGCGGGAATCCGCCACAATGGCTCGGCGCTATCAAGATCGAACTCGGTCCACTCCGCATGACGCAATTCACCCGGACGAACGAACAGCAGCGGCGCCAGCTTTAACGCATACGCCGTGACAAAGTGTCCCGTATAGCCGTCGATGGCTCGCAACAGTTCGCCGATGCGTTTGGGTTCCGTGATAGAAGCGTGATGCTCGGAGACAACCGGCGCAAGCGCACCCTTTAGATCAACGGTTGGATCACGCTCGGCACGCCCGGTTTGTACGGCATAGCGGAACACTTGAGCGCAACGCTGGCGGGTACGATGTGCGGTTTCGTGAATACCTCGGCCTTCGATGCGCTTGAGTACCTTGAGCACATCCATTGCACCGAGCTTAGTGATGGGATGTGAGCCGATGTACGGGAACACCAAGGTTTCAAAGGTCCACACTGCCTTGGCATAGGTTGACTTCGCCAGTTTCTTTTCCTGCAGCGGCAGCCATTCGCGCGCGATCGCCTCAAACGTATTCGCGGTGGCCAATTTCTCCGCCTGCCGCTGGCTGCTGGGATCAATGCCCGCGGCGAGTAACCGGCGCGCATCATCGCGACGCTCGCGTGCTTGCTTCAATGAAGTATCGAGATGCGCGCCCAAAGCGAGGCGGTTTTCCCGGCCATCATGTCGATACTTAAGCCGCCATAGCTTGCTTCCGATCGGGGTTACTTCAAGGTACAAGCCAAAGCCATCAAAAAGCTTGTACGCCTTCTCACGCGGTTTGGCGGCACGTATCACGGTGTCGGTTAACATGGGGGCATGGACCTTCTGCGCAGTAGCGATGCCCCCAGTTATGCCCCCAAAATAGGCTGGCTGTCAAGGAATTGTTTTGGACGTCAATGGACAGAAAGCGCCGTAAATCACAGTGTTTTTCGTTGCTCTACGGACGTCTCTGGACGTTCTTGGAAGAGGTGATGGTGCCGCAAAGAGGATTCGAACCCCTGACCCACGCATTACGAATGCGTTGCTCTACCAACTGAGCTATTGCGGCGTTGCAACCCGAAAGGGGCCGCATTCTAACCCGTAGGACCCACCGACGAAAGGCTGCCGCCGTCCTTTGCGACCTGGCGCAGAGTCTTGGGCAGGGCGAATATCACGTGCTCGGTCCGCCCGGAAAGCTCCTCCGCGACTTCGCCGCCCCACTCGCGAAGCTGCCTGATCACGCCCTGCACCAAAATCTCGGGTGCCGAGGCGCCGGCGGTCACTCCCACGGTTTTGACGCCGTCGAACCACTCGCGGTGCAGGTCTTCCGGTCCGTCCACCAGGTAGCCCGGCTTGGCGTTCTTGCCCGCCATTTCACGCAGCCGGTTGGAGTTCGAGCTGGACTTCGAGCCGACGACCACCAGCACCTCGCAGCGGACGATGAGATCCTTGACGGCGTCCTGGCGGTTTTGCGTGGCATAGCAAATGTCCTCTTTCACCGGTGCCTTGAGCCCCGGGAAGCGCGCCCGCAGCGCCGCGACGATCGATGCCGTGTCATCGACCGACAGGGTCGTCTGGGTGACGAAGGCCAGGTGTCCGGGGTTGCGAACCACGACCCGCTCGACGTCCTCCACGGTCTGAATCAGATAGATCGAGCCGCCCAGAGTGGCGTCGAACTGCCCTATGGTCCCCTCCACCTCCGGGTGTCCGGCATGGCCTATCAGGAACACCTCGCGCGCCTCGCGGGCATAGCGCGTGATTTCCATGTGGACCTTGGTCACCAGCGGGCAGGTGGCATCGAACACGTTCAGCAGGCGGCGCTGGGCTTCCTGCTGCACCACACGGGGCACGCCATGGGCGCTGAAAATCACCGTGGCGCCGTCCGGCACCTCGTGCAATTCATCGACGAACACCGCACCGATGGTGCGCAGACGGTCCACGACATACTTGTTGTGGACGACTTCGTGCCGCACGTAGATCGGAGCGCCGAACAAGACGACCGCTCGTTCGACGATGTCGATGGCGCGGTCTACGCCGGCGCAGAAACCGCGCGGATTAGCCAAGTAGATTTGCATTAGGTTTTCCGTTTCGCTTCGAATAAGGCATCCAACAGCAGAAAGGCGGCCCCGACCGTAATTGCCGAGTCCGCGACGTTGAATGCCGGAAAATACGCCCGATCCCAGTGAAAGTGTATGAAATCGATGACGTAGCCCAGACGAATCCTGTCGATGACATTGCCGAGCGCGCCGCCGAGCACCAGCGCCAGGCCGGCCGCCAGCAAGGCATGCGTGCCGCGCGGCAGCCTGATCAGCCAGATCGTGATGCCGATGCTGACGACGAGGGCGAGGCCGATGAACAGCCAGCGCTGCCAGCCGGATGCCGAAGCCAAGAAGCTGAAGGCGGCGCCGACATTGTGCATGCAGGTGATATCGAGGACGGTCAGGACCCGCGTGAATTCGAATTCAAGGAAATGCCGGGTGATGTACGCCTTGGAGATCTGGTCCGCGACAATCACGAATACCGACAGCAAGAGCCAACTCGCAGCCCGGCCCCGATTTACTTCAATGGTCATGCGAATTGACGCTCCTCACCGGGACCCTCGACATTGATGACGCAGCGCGCGCAAAGTTCCGGGTGCCGCGGGTCGCTGCCGACATCGCTGCGCAAGTGCCAGCACCGCACGCACTTGGGCTGGCTGCTGGGTTTGACCTCGATCCACACGCCGGGTTCGCTGGTCGGCACCGTCGAGGCAGGCGGCGTATCGGTTTCGACGACGTGCGCCTGGCTGGTAATCAGCAGAAACCGCAGCTCATCGCGCAGTGCCTCGAAGCGCCCGGCCTGCGCCGCCGGCGCGAATACCGTCACCTCGGCCTCGAGCGGCGCGCCGATGGCACCCGCCGCCCGCAGACGCTCCAGATCCCGCGCCACGTCTGCTTTGAGCGTGATCAATGCGGGCCAATCGATCGCCGGCACGCGTTCTGCGCCTGCGGGAAATTGATACCAGGTGTTCAGGAACACCGATTCGTTGCGTTCGCCGGGCAGGAAGCTCCACACCTCCTCGGCGGTGAAGCTCAAGATGGGCGCCAGCCAGCGCACCATGGCCTGGGCCACATGGTGCATGGCCGTTTGCGCCGATCGGCGCGGCGGGCTGCCCGCTCCCGTGGTGTAGAGCCGATCCTTGATGATGTCCAGGTAGAAGCCGCCGAGCTCGACCACGCAGAAGTTGTGGATTTTCTGGTAGATGTCGTGAAATTCGTAGTTGCGGTAGGCGGTCTCCACGGCGTTTTGCAGCGCAAAGGCCTTGGCCGTCGCCCACTGGTCGATGGCCACCAGATCGTCGAACTTCACCGCATCTTTCGCCGGATCGAAGCCGTGCAAATTCCCCAAGAGGAATCGCAGCGTATTGCGCATGCGCCGATAGGAGTCCGCCATGCGTTTGAGAATTTCATCCGACACGCTCATCTCGTTGGCGTAGTCGGTCGCGGCCACCCACAGACGCACCACGTCCGCGCCGAGGGTGTTGGTCAATTTCTGCGGCACCAGCGTGTTGCCGATGGATTTGGACATCTTGCGGCCCTTCTCATCGACGGTGAAGCCGTGCGTCAGCACGCCGCGATAAGGAGCGCGGCCGTGCATGGCCACCGAGGTGAGCAGCGAGCTGTGGAACCAGCCGCGGTGCTGATCCGAGCCTTCCAGATAGAGATCGGCGGGCACCGTGATCTCGGGCCGCGTTTGCGATACGCAATGATGCACCACGCCCGAATCGAACCACACATCCATCACATCGGTGGCCTTGTCGTACTGACCGGCCTCCGGACCCAGCAGGGCCGCGGAGTCCAGATCGAACCACGCATCGATGCCGCCCTGCTCCACCAGTTTTGCCACTTCCTCGATCAGCGCATCGGTTCGCGGGTGCAGCTCACCCGAGACCTTGTCGACGAACAAGGGAATGGGCACTCCCCAGGTCCGCTGCCGCGACACGCACCAGTCCGGACGGCCGGCAATCATGCTGCTGATGCGCTGCTCGCCCCAGGCGGGCATCCAATCCACGTGCGAGATGGCCTCGAGCGCGCCTTTGCGCAAGCCCGCCTGTTCCATGCCGATGAACCACTGCGGCGTGGCCCGAAAGATCACCGCCGTCTTGTGGCGCCAGCAATGCGGGTAGGAGTGATGATAGGGCTCATCTTTCAGCAGCATGCCGTTCTCGAGCAGCACTTTGATGACATGCGCATTGGCGTCGAACACTTGTTCGCCCGCAAACAGCGGCGTCGACGCCAGAAAGCGGCCGTCGCCGCCCACGGGATTGTCGATTTCCAGCCCGTAGCGCTTCCCCACGATGTAGTCGTCCAAGCCGTGCCCTGGAGCGGTATGCACGGCGCCCGTGCCGGCATCGAGAGTGACATGATCGCCCAGAATGACGGGCACCTCTCGATCGTAAAAAGGATGCCGCAGCCGTAGGTGCTCGAGCTGCGTGCCCTTGACCGTCGCGATCTGGATCCAGTAGGCAACGCCCAAGGACTTCATGACGGTGTCGACCAACTCTTGCGCCAGCACCAGACGTTCGGTTCCACCGCCCAAGTCGAATTCGATCAGCGCATAGTCGAACTGCGGGTGCACCGCCACCGCCCGATTCGCCGGCAGGGTCCAGGGCGTCGTCGTCCAAATAGCGATCGAGGCGGGGGTTTCCGCCGGGGCTCCCCCGCCGCCTGCCTCGATTCCAAAGCGGCGCTCCAAATCGGCCGAGTCGACCACGGGGAAGCGCACATAGATGCTCGGTGAAGTCTTGTCCTCGTACTCGACCTCCGCCTCCGCCAGAGCCGAGCGGCAATTCAAGCACCAGTGCACGGGCTTGAAACCCTTGTACAAATGGCCGTTCTTGATGATGAGGGCGAAGGCGCGAAGCTGCTCGGCTTCGAAGCGCGGCGCCATCGTCAAGTAGGGGTGTTCCCAATCGCCGAGCACACCCAGCCGCTTGAAATCGTGGCGCTGCGCATCGACCTGCTTGTGCGCGTATTCCCGGCACGCCGCCCGGAATGACTTGGCATCGATTTTTTGCCCGACGCGCCCGTGGGTTTTCTCGACCTGCATTTCGATGGGCAGCCCGTGGCAGTCCCAACCCGGCACATAGGGTGCGTCATAGCCATCCAAGGTGCGCGACTTGACGATGATGTCTTTGAGAATCTTGTTGACCGCGTGGCCCAAGTGAATGGCGCCGTTCGCGTAGGGCGGCCCGTCGGTCAGTATGAACGCCGGCCGGCCCTTGGCAACGCCGCGAATTTTCTCGTACAAGCCGGCGCGCTCCCACGCGGCGAGCATTCCGGGTTCGCGGTTGGCGAGGTCCGCCTTCATCGGGAAGCCCGTGTTCGGCAAATTTATCGTCTGTTTGTAATCAGCCACAATCCACCTTCGACAAGAGATCGCGCGCGCGTGCGCCATCGAGATTCATTTGCACCATCATCGCATCCAAAGAATCGAACCTGACCTCATCGCGCAGCTTCGCGACGAACTCCACTTCGATCGAGCGGCCATACAGGTCGCCGGAAAAATCGAACACATGCGCCTCGAGCAGGGGCTCGACGCCATCGACCGTGGGCCGCGTACCGAGACTGGCCACGCCCGGCAGCGGCCGAGACTCGATCCCATGCACCCACACGGCCAATATGCCCCAGACGGGCGGCTTGCGGCGCATCAAACGCAGATTCGCCGTCGGAAACCCGAGCGTGCGGCCCAAGCGCTTGCCCGGTATCACGCGGCCCATCATCCGATAGGGCCGGCCCAACAAGCGCGCGGCGCCGGAAAAATCCCCGAACTCCAAGCGCTCGCGCACCGCCGTACTGCTCACGCGCACGCCATCGAAAACGAAGGGCGCCAATTGCTCCACGCCAAAGCCATGTGCTTCGCCCGCGGCCCACAGGCTCTCGATCGTGCCGCCGGCATTGCTGCCGTAGCGAAAATCGTCGCCGACCACCAGATGCCGAACGCCCAGCTTCTCGACTATCAATTCATCGACAAAGCACCGAGGCGTCATGGCGCGCATGCACTCGTCGAAACGCAGGGTCACCAGCCGTTCGACCCCTTGGGCTGCCAGCGCCAGAAACTTCTCCCGCCAGCGCGTCAAGCGGGGCGGTGCGTCATCGGGATCGATGAACTCCTTCGAACTCGGCTCAAATACCAGCACCGTTGCCGCGGAGCGCAACTCGGCCGCCCGCGCCTTGAGCACGCCGATCATCCGCTGGTGACCTAGATGCACACCGTCGTAGTTACCGACGGTCAGAACACAGCCCCGGTGGCGCCGTGAGATGTTATATAGACCGCGAACTAGTTCCATGGCGAAAGGCCGTGATTATACTCAGGTTTCCCACTTATCAGTGATCCCACTATAGCAAGCGCACCGCCGCCCCAGGGCTTGAGACGTTGACAAGCGCAGAGCCAATCGGCAAGCTACGCGGCTCTTTTGGGGTCCGAATTGGACTCAACCCTTGTGAAGGAGTCCGCGCTTGGCGAATACGAAATCTGCTGAAAAAGCTGCCCGACAGTCGACGGTGCATAGGGCCCGTAATGACGCGCTCACCTCGCAGCTACGCAGCGCCATCCGCAAGGCCACCCTCGCGCTGAAGGCCGGCAAGCAGGAAGAGGCCGCCTCTGCCCTCGCCGCCGCGACGCCGGTGATCGACAGCATGGTCAACAAGGGCATCATTCACCGCAATAAGGCCGCGCGCCATAAGAGCCGTCTCACCAAGCAGGTTCGCGCGCTGGCCAAGTAGCCTCGGCAGCGCTCGTATAGGGATGCAGAAAACCGGCCTCGTGCCGGTTTTTTTATTCCCTGGCGAGAGCGGACGCGGCTCCCGTGCCGCTGCCGGCCGGCGCCTCGGCATCCGCATCGGCGGAAGATCCCGGGACCCGGGGATGCTCGTCCAGATAGCGCATCACCGCCTGCTTCAGTCCGTCCGTGCCGGCACCCGTGGCGCCGGAAATGCGAAAAGCCGGGCCTTTCCAGCGCAGGCGCCGCACGATTTCCTTGGCGCGCCGCTCGGCTTCGGCCGGCTCAACGAGATCGATTTTATTGATGACCAGCCAGCGCTCTTTGGTGCCTAGATCGGCGGCGAACTTCTTCAGCTCGGCGACGATGGTGCGCGCGTCCTTGACCGGATCGGCTTCGGGATCGGGCGGTGCGATGTCGATGAGATGCAGCAATACCCGTGTCCGCTGCAGGTGCTTCAAGAAACGAATGCCGAGACCCGCGCCGTCCGCCGCTCCCTCGATCAGGCCCGGAATGTCCGCCATTACGAAGCTTCGACCCGGACCCGTGGCAACCACCCCAAGATTGGGATACAAAGTAGTGAAGGGATAATCCGCCACTTTCGGGCGCGCCGATGAGACCGCGCGGATCAATGTGGATTTGCCGGCATTGGGCAGCCCCAGCAATCCCACATCGGCGATGAGCTTCAGTTCCAGCATCAGCTCGCGCTTCTCGCCTGGCAGCCCCAGGCCTGATTTGCGCGGCGTGCGGTTGGTGCTGGACTTAAAGCGCGTGTTCCCCCATCCGCCCTTGCCGCCCTTGGCCACCAGCAAGGTCTGGCCTTCGGTGGCCAGATCGCCCAGCTGCTCGCCGGTGTCCCGGTCGGAAATTACGGTGCCGACGGGTATGGACACGTAGATGTCGTCGCCGCCATGCCCGGTGCAGTCGTTGCCGCTGCCGCTCTCGCCGTTCTGGCCCCGGTAGGTACGCGAGATGCGAAAGTCGGCCAGGGTATTCATGCCCTCCACCGCCCTCAAGTACACGCTGCCGCCATGGCCGCCGTCGCCGCCGTCCGGACCGCCGAAGGGGACGAACTTCTCGCGCCGAAAGCTGACGCAGCCGCGGCCGCCGTTACCGGCCTGCACCTTGAGCTTGGCTTCGTCGACGAATTTCATGGGGCTCTCCGCGGGGACCGCAAATGAGAAAGGGGGCAGGTTGCCCTACCCCCTTCCCGGATGTCGACCAGCGAGCCTAAGCCGGCTCGCTCTCGCCGTTACTTCGTAACGACGTTGACGTAGGTGTGCTGTTCGGCGCCCTTGACGCGAAACTCGACGACGCCATGAGCCTTGGCAAACAGGGTGTGATCGGTGCCGATACCGACGTTCACGCCGGGACGGTATACCGTGCCGCGCTGCCGGATCAGAATATTGCCCGCGAGCACATCCTCGCCGCCGAATTTCTTGACGCCCAGACGCTTGGAATGCGAGTCGCGGCCGTTACGAGTGCTGCCGCCGGCTTTTTTATGTGCCATTTGAGTCTCCTGCGAATATCTTAAGCGACGATCTGCGTAATCTTCACATCGGTGTAGGGCTGCCGATGGGTCTTCTCGCGCTTGTAATGCTTGCGGCGGCGGAACTTGACAATGCGCACCTTGTCGCCCTTGCCATGACTCTCGACCGTAGCGACCACCTTGGCCGAACCCACGTAGGGAGCGCCGATGGTTACCGAGGATCCGGCGCCGACCAGCAGCACCTGATTGAATTCGACGCTGGCGCCTTGGTCTGCTTCGAGCTTCTCGATACGCACCACGGCACCCTCTTGAACGCGGTACTGTTTACCGCCCGTGGCAATCACGGCATACATGTTTGGAACTCCGAGAGCGGCTTAAGTGGGGCCGCAAAAGAGCCGCGAATTGTACGGGTTGGCGGCTCCTAGGTCAAACTGAGGCAATGACGTCCGGGGCGCTGCGATGTCCATCTCTTGGCGGCCACCCCCCACCGCGTCGCCCTAGCCAGAGCATTCTTAGGTACCATGGCACATTCGTTTGAGCGCTTCATGACACTAGAACAGATTCGTGCGTTGGTAACTGCTGATTTTGAGGCCGTCGACAGGGTGGTCAAGCAGCGTTTGCACAGCCAAGTCGCGCTGGTCGACCAGGTAGCCACCTACATCATCTATTCCGGCGGGAAGCGTCTGCGCCCTCTTTTGGTGCTTCTGGCGGCCCGCGCCTGCGGCCATACGGCCGGAAGGCATATCGACGCCGCGGCCATCATCGAGTTCATCCATACCGCCACCCTGCTGCACGACGATGTGGTGGATGGCTCCTCGCTGCGGCGCGGGCGGGATACGGCCAACGAAGTGTTCGGCAATGCCACCAGCGTCTTAGTAGGCGATTTTCTGTATTCGCGGGCTTTTCAGATGATGGTCACCCTGGATCGCATGCGCATCATGGAAATTCTCGCGGATGCCACCAACGCCATCGCCGAAGGCGAGGTTCTGCAGCTGATGAATGCCCGCGACGCCAATACCACAGAGGCCCGCTACATAGACGTCATTCGCCGCAAGACCGCCTGCCTGTTCGAGGCGGGGGCCCAGATCGCCGCGGTGCTGAGCGACGCCCCGCCCCTGATCGAGGAATCCCTGGCACGGTATGGACGGCACATCGGGACGGCGTTTCAGCTGGTCGACGATGCGCTCGACTACCAGGCCGATGAAGCCAGCTTGGGAAAACACCTGGGGGACGACCTGGCGGAGGGGAAGCCCACTCTGCCCCTGATTTATGCGATGCAGCACGGCAATGACGACGAGCGCACGATGATCCGGCATGCCATCGAGCACGGTGGTTTGGGCCAATTGGCCGAAATCACGCGCGCCGTTGCAAGCCTCGGGGGGCTTGCGTACACTGCGCGCCTCGCTCAATGCGAGGCAGATCAGGCGCTTGCTGCGCTGGCACCCCTTCCCGAAACCGCTTTCAAAGAGGGCTTGAGCGAACTGGCCAAGTTCGCCGTCGCACGCAAGAACTGATTTCGCTGTCGATTCGGGGTGTAGCTCAGACTGGTAGAGCGCTACGTTCGGGACGTATAGGTCGCAGGTTCAAATCCTGTCACCCCGACCATTGATTCTAAAGTATTTTTCGAACGCATATTTCTCCTGGGGGCGATGATCGAACACCTCTGGGGGCTAGCCGAACTTCGCGGATTCGAGCCTGATTGAGGCCGCGCCGGGGGCGCGGCCTTCTCCCAAGTCTTTGATTTTCTGTGTTGGCCGGGTGCACGTTGCCGCGGAAACGTCTGTAGTGCCGACCTACTGTCTGGTCAACGGCGCGCGCATGCGGATAATGCAGTTCCACGATGTTTTTGCGCGTCAAAACCCGCAAGAAAGATGGCAAGGAACACCGCTACTGGAGCGTGGTGGAGAACCGCCGTGTCGCCGGCGGTCGGGTGGTGCAGCGGCATGTGTTGTATTTGGGCGAGATCAACTCCTCGCAAGAACTCGCCTGGCGCAGGTCCATCGAGGTGCTTGAGGACGGCGAGTCGGCGCCGCGCACGTACGCGTTGTTTCCCGAGGATCGCTGCGAGGGGCTGCTGCCGGACGAGTCGATCGTGCGCCTGAAGCTCAAGTCGATGCAGCTGCACCGCCCACGGCAGTGGGGCGCGTGCTGGTTGGCGCTGAGCTTGTGGCAAACGCTGGACCTGGATGTCTTTTGGGCCGAGCGACTGCCGCCGTCTCGCAAAGGCACGCGCTGGGATCTGGTGGTGTTCATCCTCTCGGCCTATCGACTGATCGCGCCCGGCAGCGAGTGGCGCCTGCATCGCGAGTGGTACGGCCGCACGGCACTGGCGGATCTGCTCGGCACGGATGAGACGCTCGCCGATCCGCACGTGCTGTATGGCTGCCATGACCGGCTGCTCGCGCACAAGGAGGCGCTGTTCACGCATCTGACGGGCCGTTGGCGGGACCTCTTTAACGTCTCCTTCGAAGTACTGCTCTATGACCTCACCAGCACCTACTTC
The DNA here is from genome assembly GCA_963784105.1 of uncultured Gammaproteobacteria bacterium. Lineage (GTDB taxonomy): Bacteria > Pseudomonadota > Gammaproteobacteria > Steroidobacterales > Steroidobacteraceae > Bog-1198. Next base: position 1,201,092 of record CAWAQE010000018.1, on the reverse strand, counting down.
GAGTCCGATCCGCCGCTCGATGAGAACGATAAGCGCCGCCACGGCTACAGCCGCGATCATCGCTTTGACTGCGTACAGATCGTCATCGCGCTGATCGTGAACCCGGAGGGCCTGCCGCTGGCGTACGAGATTTTACCCGGCAATACCAACGACTCGAAGACGCTGCGCTCGTTCGTGCAGAAGATTGAACATCAGTACGGCAAGGCGCAGCGCATCTGGTGCATGGATCGCGGGGTGCCGACCGAGGAAGTCCTCGCCGAGATGCGTCGCAGCGAGCCACCGGTGCAGTATCTGTGCGGCACGCCGAAGGGACGGCTCAACCGACTCGAGAAATCCCTGGTAACCAAGCCTTGGCGCAACGCCCGAGCGGGCGTGAAAGTGAAGCTTCTACCCGAGGATAACGAACTCTACGTGTTCGCCGAGAGCCAAGATCGCATCGCGAAGGAGCGCTCCATGCGTCGTCGCAAGCTGAAGTGGCTGTGGGTCCGACTGGCGCAACTGCAGGACATGCAGCTCTCGCGCGACGCGTTGCTGATGAAGCTCGGTAGTGCCCAGAGCAAGGTCGCGGCCGCATGGCGACTCATCGACGTAAAAGTCGACAAAGAAGGTGCCGGGTTCACCTACCGGCTGAACCGCGAGAAGCTCAAGCAGGTGCGTCGTCGCGAAGGCCGCTATCTGTTGCGCACTAATCTGACCGAAACCGACCCGGTGAAGTTATGGAACTACTACCTGCAGCTCGTGCAGGTCGAAGAGGCGTTCCGCACGTTAAAAAGCGATCTGGCCATCCGTCCGATCTTCCATCAAGAACCCCAACGCATCGAGGCGCACGTGTTCATCGCCTTCCTCTCGTACTGTCTGTACGTCACGCTCGGCCGACAACTCAAACCCCTCGCACCCGGGCTCACGGCGCGCAGTGCGCTTGAGAAATTTGCCGCCGTGCAGATGGTCGACGTGCGCATCCCCACCACCGACGCGCGTGAGATTTTACTCACCCGATACACGCAGCCCGAGCCGGAACTCGCGCTTCTGCTCGAGCGCTTGCACCTCACGCTACCGGCCCAACCGCCGCCGAAAATCAGCGCCGCCCAGACCGCCTCCGCCACCCTCCTGTAGTGCCGACCTTTGGGGGTGCACCCTAAATGCATCAATCACTTAGCGTCGCCGAAGCCTCGAATCCGCGAAGTTCGGCTAGCCCGGGGGCGAGATTCACTCAACGCTATTGCCCGCAAGAACCGGTGACACGCTTGTCGTCTGGAAGCTCGATCGCCTGGGTCGCAGCGTCAAAGGGCTGGTCGATTTGGTTAATGGCCTCGATTCCCACGAGGTGCATTTGCGGAGCCTGACCGACGGCATCGACACGAAGAAGCCCAAAGCCGCGCGTGTGGAGTTGTTGGAGGCTGAACCGTAGACCGCCGACACGAGCTATGACACTTGACCGCTATCAGGTTCCTGCGTATCCGGGGCATCGTCCCCGACTTTCGGGGCTGTCTGTTGAGATGTCTTTGGTTGGGCGGCCCGCTGATCCTCGATGTAGGAAACGAGCGCGAGTTGTACCACTCGTTCAAACCAAGTCACCGGCGGCAATAGGCGTTCACCGGAGAAGGCTGCCACCACGGCATCAATTGGAATCTGAGGGCTGGTTCCGACTCCCACGGTCGCCGGGAACGACCGTCCCGCGTGTAATGCCGAGCTCCGCGAATGGTAGATGTCGCCGAGCACTCGCTCAAAGTCCGTCTTCTTTGGTAAAAACGGTTCGACGGTGACGAATAGGTCGTCTTTCTGCCATAGCCGATCGTCGGTGTATTGCTGAAGGCAGCGCTGGAATTTCTTTGAGGTCCAAGCCATCCCGTGCGTGGCCACGATGGCAAGGTCACGTGCACCCGCCTCAATGACTCCGAGTTGGATGGCCCGGTCATACACCTTTTTCTTGGCTTTGACCTTCTCATCGTCCGTGGGCGAGTAATCCTTCAGGGCCTTGCCCGCCAACGTTTCCGCGGCGGCGATGAACATCTGGTAGGCCATTTCGGGGCGCTCTTCAATCAGCTGCATTCCCTCAGAATACAGACGCGCACACGCCACGATCGTTTCGGCGGCGGACATCGACGGAAGCGCCGAGAGTGTCGACGACAGCCAACCGACATCGACCGCCACCGGCGCCGAGGCGGAGTCGTCGAACTCTTGCTTGCCATCGCAGCTGGTGAGGACACGCAGGGGTCGTCGCCGCCACGTGACCCCGGGGCGCACGCCGGCAATCGGTTGCGGGAAGTCTTGCAATCCCGAGGCGCTCGGCACCGGTTCCGTGGGCGTCGTACGTACATGGCTGTGCACGGTGATCAATCGGCGGAGCAGCACGGTCAGGAGCGCCGCGAGATCGTCCGCAATCTCGCGATGCGGAGAAAACATTTTGGAAACCCGCGGAAGTTTCGCGCCCGCCGGTTGCTCCTCAGTCACGAGGGTTGCGGGTACGCGCAGCGCAAGTTCCTGAGGGTAGGAGTCCGTGGGTTGGCTCACGACGTAAAGTACGATCCGCCCCCTCAATAGCGAGCGACACACATCTGATTTCGTCCAATCATAGGTGACGACGTTGCCGTTATAGAGAATGCCAGAGCACAACAGCCGAAATTCGCCGAGCTCCACTCCCCAAGCGGAGGCAGCCGGTGATTCCTGTAAGGCATCAAGTACGTACATGGAGTGCGTCCCTCTTTTGAATCTCCTCCCCTGTCACTGTTTCCGGTCCTCCGAAGGCCGGCCGGCCGGCCGGCGGGCGGTGGGTGGGACGCCGCCGATCGATTCGAAACGCGGTTCAACCTATTCCCCAACAAGCTCCGGGCGCCCGGGTGCGATGAGATATAGCTCGCCATCCACGTTCTACTTCCCTTCGGGTATCCATTCTCCGGCTCAATGCCCGCACTCTTCGACTTACAATTATAAATTCGGGATCAGTATAGGCAGGGATTCAGGGAAAATATGGCCGATACCCCGGAAATTTTGACGCCGCGATTTGCCATGAGATTTTCAGGTGGCCCTTTGTCAACCTGTGAGCCAAGTCGACGGTGTGGCTTGATAGACGATGAGATAATACGAACGCCTTCAGTTCACGGAAGACCTCAATGGCAGCCTCAACGTCATCCGGCAAGCGGCTCAGACTCACCGTCTTTCTCATCAAGGATACGTATCCAGCGGTTGAGGATTTTCTCTCCGTCGCCCAGCTCAACGAAGTTCCCGTCACGAGCGGCACGTCGAATGGGACCCTCTATTTCAAGAGCGGATTTAAGAGCCAGCCTCCTTGGGCGGCCATTTTTGTAGACGTTCCCGGGTTTAATCCGAAGCAGATCGTCAACCAAGGATCCCGCGCGATCTACGTCTCGCGAATCAAGGGCCGTTGGTTTTGCTTCACCTTTGGCTATACGCGACATCTCATCGATGAGTCCGCGATCGAGCGTAATTTTGGACTGATCGTCTCGCTCAACCTCGGAGACCCTCGAGCCATCAAAGCCATTGATAAGACCAACATCAGTCACGTGGGACTGCAGTCGCGCGAACAAGCGGGTCGAGACGTGGGTTTCGAGGGGTTTGAATTCGACACGGACATCGATCTGCTCAAATCGATCACGGCCAAAAGCGCGCCGATCGATGGTGAGGAGCAGGATACCTACTCGGGTCGCGACTCCGTGACGGTGTACACGCGCGTGGATCTTGACTCGTTCACCACCATTGCCGAGACCTTGTTTGCAGCCTATCAGAAGAAGACCTATCAGAAGAGCTATCCCTGGATCGACAAGATCACCCAAGAGCGCGACGCCAGCGTGGTCAAGCTCTTGGATGAGGCGCTGGTTCAGAAGATCAATCAAGGCGAGTTCGCAAAAATCTGGCTAGCGATTCCGGAGATCTTGAACTGGGAGGAGATCGACGGCTTCTCCTACCGACCGCCGTCGCAAAACCCCAAGAAAGCCGGGCCCATACTTCACCCCGACATTGATCTGGAGAGCTGGCTCGCGGAATCAAAACTCGCCGGTGAGGTGAGTCTCGAGAATCTCTGTAGCAAGAGAATATTCAGGTGCATGAAGGATGGCACGGAACCCGCCACCTGGAAGGTCTACCGGTGCCTCAATGCGGAAATTGATCTTAAGCAAAAGAAATACATTTTGAACGACGGCGATTGGTACAACGTCGACGGGAACTACGTCAAAGAGATCGAGGCCTACTATGCGAGCATCCCTGCCTCGTCTCTGGCGTTACCTAAATTCGGAACCAAGACAGAACCCACGTACTTGGCGGGGCTCGGGTCGAGCCATCCAAACCTCGCCGTGATGGATCGAAAATTGATCATGATCGGCAACGGCAAGAGCCGGGTGGAGTTTTGCGATCTTTACTCCAAGAGCTTGGACATCGTGCACGTCAAACAATATGGCGGCTCCTCGGTGTTGAGCCATCTCTTTAACCAGGCGGTCGTCTCGGCGGAATGCTTCTTGTACGAGCCCACATTTCGCGACAAACTCAATCAATTGCTGCCCGTGGGCTTCAAGTTAAGCGACGCCTCGGTGCCACCGGTGGCCAAGCAGCACACCGTGTGCTTGGCGATCATGAGTAAGGTGAAAGGGCCGCTCGAGATTCCTTTTTTCAGCAAGGTAAGCTTGAAGCATGCGGTCAAAGCCTTGAGGAAAATGGATTTCAAGGTCACCAAACTCAAGATCGAACGTTAAGCGATGGTCAATGCCTGAGGCGCTCGCTGAATCGCGACCCGCATGCCGATGATCGGCATGGCGTGCCCTAAAGATTCTTTGGGTGCCGGTGACGATGACCACCATGGTCACCATCATGATGGTTAAGCTCGGGAACAAGCGTTCCCCCCGCTGACGCTGTAGCGCCGGGTGGGCTTGGGCGGCAGCCGCCCACCCGAGAAGCGCTTTTTAGGTGCTCTTGAGAGCATTATAAGAGCCTTAAAGCACCCTCAAGAGCACATATCTTGAATCTACATTCTGGTTAATATATGCTCTCAAGAGAATCTTATACCCCTTAATAAGCTCTTGAGAGACCATGGTCGCCCGAAATCAGCTCCTAGACGCCCCGCCCTACCCCGTCGAACAGGCGCTCACCCGCCTCGGCCAGCGCCTACGCACGGCTCGAGTGCGGCGAAATTTCACGATTCAGGAAGTGGCCGACAAGATCGGCACCGGACCGCGCGCGATCAGGGATGCCGAGAAGGGCAAGGCGTCCACAGGCATCGGGGTCTACGTCGCCCTGCTCTGGGTCTATGACCTTCTGTCGCCCTTCAACGAGGTAGCGAATCCGGCCCTGGATGAACATGGCTTAACGCTCGCCGCCGCCAAGGAGAAGACCCGCGCACGCAAAGGCGCGGGCCTCGACAATGATTTCTAAAGAATCCTCCGCCGAGTGCTACGTGTACATCACGTTGCCGGGAGAGACATCCTCCGTCACCGCGGGCCGATTCGTGCTCGAGAAAACCGCGCAGGCCCAAGCCCTCGGGCGGTTTGTCTACGGGCGCTCGTACTTGAAGAACCCGGACGCGGTGGAGTTCGATCCCATCGAGCTCAAACTCTCAACCCGAACGTACCAAACCACCCAGTTGAACGGCGTCTTCGGCGCGCTCCGAGATGCGGGACCGGACTACTGGGGCCGCCGTGTCATTGAAAAGCACGCAGGTCGGGCCCAACTGGGTGAACTCGATTACCTGCTCGAATCCCCGGACGACCGCGCCGGGGCGCTCGGCTTCGGGCGCCACCAGAGCCCGCCCGCCCCGCTGCGAAAATTCAACCAGGCGATCGATCTCGAAAAACTCCAATCTCTCGCCGCGGCGCTCATCAAGGATGAGATCCCGAGCGACCCGCAAGCGCAGCAGGTTCAAGACCTGATGCTGCTCGGCACCTCGATGGGTGGCGCACGACCGAAGGCCGTGGTGCAGGACGGGGAAGGTCTCTGGATCGCGAAATTCAACCGCGACGATGATCGCTGGAACAATACGCGCGTCGAGCACGCGATGCTGCGCTTGGCCCGCGAATGTGGACTTCACACTGCCGAAAGTCGGATTGAGACGGTTGGGACTAAGGATGTGCTCCTCGTCAGACGCTTCGACCGGGAGAGAGCGGCTAAAGGTTACACACGCGCCCGCATGGTGAGCGGCCTCACTCTGCTGCACGCGGATGAAGCACCGCAAGGGAGACAAAATTGGTCGTACCTCCTGTTGGTCGAGGAGCTGCGGCGGGTGGTCGCGGATGCGAAAAGCGATGCCCGAGAACTGTTCCACCGCATCTGCTTCAACGCGCTCATCTCGAATCTCGATGATCATCCTCGCAATCACGCGATCCTCGCGAAGGAGCGAGAGTGGAAGCTCTCTCCTGCCTACGATCTCACCCCCTCGGTGCCGGTGAGCATTGAGCACCGCGATCTGGCCATGGAGTGCGGCGATCAGGGCCGCTATGCCAACGCCAAGAACATTCTGTCGCAGCATGCGCGCTTTCTGTTGAGTGAGGAGGAAGCGCAGAGGATCGTGAACGACATGAAAGCGCAAGTGCAGGCGAGCTGGTATGAGACCTTGCGCGCAAGTGGGGTCACTGAAAATGATGCCGAAGCGATTCGCGGCGCCTTCGTCTACCCCGGCTTCTCGTCGTAGCGCTTGACGCTCCACCTGAGGTGGGTGATGGGATTCTTTGCCGCATCGCTTCTCTTCTCCCCAAGGGCGGCTGGCGGAGTTGGTGGGTGGGACGCCGCCGACCCGATTCCAACGCGATCCGACCCGTCCTTCACCTGAGCGGGCCGCGCTCAACGAGACGCCAGATGACTCGACCAAAAAAGAAACGAAAAAAGACGAAATCCACTCGGCCACGCCTGATCAAGGCGGGTGTGCCTGAAGTGCTGGTCGATCTGTATGGGCTCGGCGATGAGGACTTCGAGGAGATCTGTTGCAACGTCCTTTACTACGACAAGGAAGTCGACAACCCCGACTTGCACGGTCGGCCGCGGCAGAAACAGTTTGGCGCAGATATCACGGCCGACCGGGCTGATGGGACCGGCATCGATGCTGCGTCATGCAAGTGCTACAAATCGATACTCAAAGGCCAAATCGCCTCCTTCACCAACGAGTTTCTCGATCACTGGGCGACGCATTGGAAGGACCAGCGGGTGCGGCGATTTATTCTCTGCGTTCCATGCGATTTACGCTCGGTCGAGCGCCGACGGGAAATCGCGGTCGAGCGGAGGCGATTTGCCGCGCTCGGCGTGAAGTTTATAGCGTGGGGACGCCGCCAGCTCAGCCATCGAGCGCGTGAGCACCCCGACATTATGGATACTTTCTTTCCATCGTGGCGCGCGGCGGGAGCATTTGCGGGCCCCTCGAGACTGGCCGAGCGAGGAACCGCGACCATCGGGCTGCTGGCCAGTTCCGACGTTACACAGCTTAGGTTGCTCCAAAGCGCCCTTGCGGTTCAACTCATCGCAGATCTCGATGCAGCACAACTCGCCATAAGGCGCGGACAGCGCGTCGCAGCCGAACACACCTTGCAAGGGATTCGCGAAGATCTGGTACGTTGGAGTGCCCTCAATCCCGGCGCGCAGGCGCGCGTTTTGAGGATGCAAGGCTTGCTGGCACTGCAGCGCGATCAGACGGCGCGGTGCGCGGAACTCTTGGATCAGGCCGACGCGCTCTCGCCCGGCGATGAGCCGCGCGCTCGTGCCGTCCTCGCCCTGCGCACGCAGGGTCGCGAGGAGGCATTGGCGGTATTGCAGACGCCCACGACCGCGGATGGGGCGCTGCTGCGCGCCGGGCTGCTGATCGAGGCGGACCGTCAACTCGAGGCGCAGGATCTGTTACGCGCGTGGGAGTCGCTCAAAGGTCAGAACGCCGAGTGGCACCGGCTCGCCGCTTATCTCGCTTGCATCGACGGGCATGCATCGCAGGGGCTGATCGACATTGAGGCGGCAGAGTCGCTCGCGGGTGATTGGCAGGCGGTGATCGAGACCGGTGCCATCGTGCGCTACGCGGCGGCGCTCTCGCCGGCTGCCCGTTTTCGCTCCGGTGCTCTTCCTGACCCTGTGCTACCCGAATTTGCCCGCCAGGATGATGCGTCGCGCAAGCACCTGGCTGAGGCCAGCAAGCGCTTTGCCACCCTCGCCGAAGGTGAGTCGCAGGTTCAGTGGCGACAACGATTCGAGCTCTGGCACTTTGCCTGCCTGACGCTCCTCCCCGACCGCGCAGCCGAAGCCCAGGCCGCCTGCATCGCCCTCCTCAATCAAGATCCCGCCCCCGCCGCGGCGGTCTTTTGGGCATTGACGCGCGAATACCCCCTCCCGTTGAAACCCTTGATCCGCCGCTTCGAGAAGCAGCTGCGGACCGCACCGCCTTCTCTGGATGATCTGCAGGCAGCCCTCGCGTGTGCGATGGCGGCGCAGGATCCGAAGAAGGCCGGCGCCATTCTCACCCGCGAAGCGGAACGGTTCCCCGACGCTCGCGACGCTAAGTTCATCGAGAGCTGGCGCACCCGAATTGCATTGGCACGCAAGCGCTTGCCACCGCCTGAGTCGCTGGCCGATCCGCTGGAGCGGGCGCAAGCCCTGATCGTACTTGCCTCGAAGGACGGAAATTGGGCTGCCGTCGATGCGTTCTTGCGTTCCGACACCCTGCGGCCGGATCTTAAGTTTCTCGCCTGCACGCTGCTTGCCGGGCACCGTCAGTGGGCCATCGTCGCCTTCCATGTCGAGAGCTTGATTACGACCGTGGCGACGGCTGCAGCGGTTCGCCTCGCCATCCACGCCTGGTTTCACACCGGAGCGTTCGACCGAATACCGAAAGCGCTCGATGAGTACGCTCATTGCTTTCCAGGGGCGACACCGCCGCACGAGCTAAAGCGCCTTCGCGCCTACGCCGCCGTACGAATGGGAGACCTGCCGGCGGCGCTGCCGCTCGCCACGGAACTCGCCGCTGCGAGTGGCGAGACCGCGGACCAGACGTACCTCATCGACTTGTTGCTCCATGTCGGTGACACGGAGCGGGCGATTCCCTTGTTGCGAGATATGCTGCCGAATCGCGGGTGGAAACCACAACAGCTCTTGCGTTGGGTACCCGCCATCGCCAGCGTGGCCCCTGAACTTGCGCGTCTCCTCGTGCACAAAGCCATCGAACTTGACCCCGATCCTGCCTACGCGGGACTTTTAGTGGAGTGGAGTTACCGGTTGGGCCTTGACCATGACGCCCACGCCTTGCTCGGTCGATTCGGGGTTCACACCGCTGCGTCTACCGAGTCCGCCATACGAATGGCCACTCTCGGCGAGGTCATCGCGTACATCAGAGAGCAGGCACGCATTGGCCAGGAAATGAGCCAAGCTTACCTGCGCGGCGATGTGCCCATCCATGCCATCGCCGGTGCCGCTCATGCGCATCTTGGGCAGATGTGGCACGCGGCGTTCCGCGGCGCCGCTGGCAGCGCCCTATTGATCCGCAGTGGCAATCGGACAAAGGACTTTTTTGAGTCGCCCGTGAGCGGCGCTGTTCATCTTTACGTCGACACGACCGCGCTTTTAACGATCCATCAACTCGGCCTGTTGGACATCCTGGATGCGGCGGGGCTGTCGCTCACGTTCGCCCACACCTTGCTTCCGGTGCTTCAAGCCCTGGCAATTGAGGTTCGATTCCAACAACCGAGCCGGATTACGCTTCTCGAGCTGCTCACGCAGGCGGTGGCGCGTACAGACGTGCAGATTTTTGGCCCTGATGCAGTGGTCACACCGACCACGGCCTTTGTGGTCTTCGAACTCAAGCCTGACACACCGATGCCACGGGCCGCCTCCGAGACCCCTGTGCGTCCGGAGATCACCCTCGGCGCAGTGGCTCTGGAGTTAGCGCGGCGGGGCGGTATTACCGCGGAGCGGGTAATCGAGATTCGCGCGACATACTCAGGCTGGCAGGCCGTCGCTCAGACTATCGACCCCTCCCAGATTGACACGCTGGTGTTTGATGGCAATCCGCTGGATGTAGCCATCGATGCGGGTGTTCTCGATGCGCTGAAGGCACACTTCGCGTTGAAGGTGACGAGCGATCATCACGTGAAGTGTCTCGAAGAAATCAACGATGCACGGGAGCGCGATCAGCTTTCCGAACAGCTGCACGCCTTACACCGACGCGTGTCCGAGGCGGTGCGCACCGGCAAGTACCGGGTGCTGGCGGAACCTGCCGGTCGCGCCGCCGAACCCGACGGCAAGCTCGCCAGGAACGAACTGCTACTTGAGCCGCTGTTCGAACTGTTGGCAGTGCCCGTAACGCCTGGGGCGTGGCTTTGGATCGATGATCGCGCCTGCACGGGTTATACCTACGGCGGCGGCAACCCGATCGTGAGCACGTTTGAAGTGCTCGACTATTTGAGGAGCAATCAGCACCTAAGCGAGTCCGAGTACTACGCGCTGCTCGACCGGCTGCGCGGTGCGAACGTGCAAATCCTGCCCCTGTCCGCCGCGGAGATCTGCCATTGGCTCCGCCAAGCCCCTGTCGCAGAGCATGGGCTCACCGAGACGTCGGCGCTGCGGAATGTACGACTTAATTTCAATCGTTTACTCGCGCTTGAGCCTCATCTGGACCTCAACGATCCGCCCCGGATTGCCGGTCGGGTGCCCGAGCGCCCCTGCCTGCTGAGCGCTTTCCGGATCGCCAGGGACTGCCTGCAGGAGATCTGGGCATCGGATGAACTCTCCGAGGAACACCGCGTGGCCTTCTCCGATTGGGTCTGGAATACCGTGCACGTGGAACGGTTTGCGCGCCTGCCCCCGGGTGGCGATCCGGTGGCGCACCGAAAACTTTGGCAGATCTCAATATGCCAGCTGCTGGTCGTCGCATTTGCGCTCTCGAGGCGCCCGAAGCAGCCAGAGGAACTCTCGCGCCGCCAGGGCTTTCTGCGATGGCTAGAGCAGGAGATTCTCGACCTCACGGATGAAGGAGAGCCCGCGGCACTTGAGGCGATTGCCGCACGACTCGCCGACTATCTCGTGGACTTTCTCGCCAGACAACAATCGGACACCTCCGACCTGAAGGGCATACCGCCCGACACCCTGCGAGCCTTCATCGGACATTTCATCTCCGATCTGCCGGAGGCGATTCGAACCCGTTTGTATACGCATGAGGCAATTGCTGCTGTTCTCAAACCTCAGGTCGAAACGCTGGTCAAATTGGGCTCGACCTCGTTTGAAGCCGGGAGCTTTTGGGACGCGCTCGCTCGGGCGACGCCGGAGCACGCGCCTACCATCAAGGCAGCGAACGGCGAGGAATATCAAGTCCATGCCGACAGTGCCACGGAGTTCCGACTCTCGGGCCCCCATCTCGTGCACTTCAAAAATTCGGACTGCGCATTCGCAAGTCCGGATGTCGCGCAACGCCGCCTATTCCTCGCCGGGGCAGCTTGGTTGGACCCAGATCTCCTCCCGGCGGGGCTTGGCGGATTTGAGGGACTCGCGAATCTCGAATCACCGGCGGCCCGGATGCAGGTGCTCCACGAACAGCGTGAGCGGCTGCCGGCTGGGCGCTATGCGACGCTCCGCCAATCGATGAATTCCGGGCAGGAATTCACGGTCGATGTATTGTTACCCGCGAAGGCTGACCTCTATGTTCGGTACCTCGGGATTCAGTCGGCTTCCGACGGAACCATCGACTGGGACCGAAGTGCCACCGCGCTGTTGGAGCGGGTGGGGGTTCAAGAGATTCTCCAACGATGGTCTGGTCTGCCCATCCCGCTGCCTGCGGTGCTTCAGACTCAGTATGCCGCGCAGTCAACGCCAGAGCGGCAGGCGCTATTCTCGAGACTCGGCACCGGCGATCTCGTCTCACCGCTGCTGGCTATCAAACTTCTTGAACTGGAGTGCCGGGTTCTTACGGGCGAGTCGTCCGGGCCCGAGAATGCCCAAACACTGCTCTCGTCGTCGCTCTCGAACTGGGCCACACACGCTTCAGCCTTCGCCGCAGTTCTGCTCTGGTCCGACCGAGTGTGGCATCGCGATCCGGCCTGGCACGCCCTGTCGACGCCGTTGAAACTCGCCTGTGTGTGGGCGCATGCCGGGCACACGTTGTCGCTGCTTCTAGTGAAGCCCACTTCCGCGCAAACGATCACCGATCGGTTCGGGGCGTTTCACCAAAGTGATTTGCGTCGCGTGCTACCGTTCGATCCAGATTACAATTCGGACATCGCGACGCCAAGACGCATTTCAGCGCCGGCGCTCCTCATCTCTGGTTTGAGTGCGGCGGTGGGCGATGACCCGCAAGGTCTGCTGGCGTCGCATCTCTCGCCAATTCTCGAGCGCGTGAGCCGCCTCGGCGAGCAAGGACGCATTCCTTCGCCGGCGCTGTTCGCGGACCGCCGAGCGGGCCGGAACGCGCTCGGCAGCTATCTTGCTCAACCGGCAAGTTCGGTACTGATAGAATCAATCGAACTCAGCGGGATACGTACCTTATCGAACGACGGGAGGGACCAAGTGCGCGCGGAGACGCTCGCGCAGCTCGAGCAAAATTCCAATCTTCCCGAGTCGTGGGGGCTGTTACACTTCCTGGGGTATGAATGGTTACCCAGCAGCGACGCGGGCCGGGTCAACCAGGTGGTGAAATCACTCCAGCTCCCGGCAACCATCGACAACAATTGGAAGCTCATTGGTGATGTACTGATGGGAGTACTGCCTTACTGCGACGCCGACATTCAGTCGCTGTGGCAATCGCGGCTGATCGAGTGGGCACATCGTCTGGCACTGGTACACGATATCCCCATCGTCGACCTCCACGCCGATAACGAAGCAGCCACCGCCGCCGGCTTACTCGTCGAACTGGCGGCATCTCTGGCGCGTAGGTCCACGTTGAGTGCGAGTATGCAGGTGATCGGGAGCCTGAGCAGCGCGCTCGCGGGGGCATGGCCGGCCTTCGCGCCCACGATGCGCACGCTGGTGGCTCGTGCATTACGCGAAGCGCCCAGCACGGAGGGTGAAGCGCTATGGCCCGCTTTCGTGAAGCTGCGGGCTGTACGCTAAAGTCAGCGGGGGGATTCCATCGACCTGCGCCGGCGACTGCTCACGATCTGAGAAGCCAGTCATGTGAACCGGCGACCTGATTGGCCGCTGATCGGCGTCGCAACCATTTGATTTGTGGTTGCATGTTCGCCGAAAAGCTGGTCAATATTCGATGCGTGTTCACAGGTCAACGTTTGAGGCGGCCGGCGCACGGTTTCCGACCCTTGGGTTGGGACGCCGTCAATTCGCGCCGAACCTCGATCTGCTCTCGGGTTCTCCTGATCTCCTCGACGAGAAGCCGCTCCTCCGGAAGGGCTGTTCGATACTCAGCGGAAAGCACTTTGTTTCGAAGTCCTTCAAGCGCGTACTTCGCTACGGCGCCGTCCTTCTCTGCGCAGAGAATTAGGCCCACTGGCGGATTCTCGCCTGGGAACGCCCAGTGCTCGCGGGCATAATTGAGGTACAAGTGCATTTGACCTGCGTCGGCATGCGTGAACTTGCCGAGCTTTAAATCGACGATAATCAGGCATCGAAGGCGCCTGTGGAAAAAGAGCAGATCTACTCGATACCACGCGTCTCCGACACGCAGGCGGCGTTGCCGGCCAACGAAGGTGAAGTCGCCGCCGAGTTCTAAGAGAAATGTTTCCAGCTTCATGATGAGCGCGGACTCAAGATCGGTCTCGGAGTACTCGTCCTTCAGTGCAAGAAACTCGAGAAGATATGGATCCTTGATTTCGTCTTCTGGCATCACTACATTTGCCGGAAGGTGGGGCGAACCCCGGCGTAGCATCTTGGACTTATCCTTTGAGAGAACCGTGCGTTCGTAGAATTGGCTCTCGATCTGCCGATTGAGTTGTCGGATTGTCCACCCGCCGCGAAGCGCCTCTGCTTCGTAAAAACGCGGCCGTTTAAATTACGCACGGCCAATAGTCGAGCATAGTGCGACCAGGGTAGCGGGAAGCAAGCGGCGATGGAAACCACAGGGTTGTCGTCTGCAGATTGTCCAGACACTGTCTGGATTTTCCGGAAGCCCGGAGCAGATTCTCCAGACGGCGTCTGGAGAATGTTGCGATAAGCAAGATAAAAGGAACGCATCTGGAACAGGTTTGCCCGCCCGAACCCTCGCCCGAAGCGGGATTGAAGATCGCTGGATAGGCGCACGATAAGCTCCAGTCCATAGCCAGCTCGTTCCGCCCCGTATTGCTCTTGTTCTACGATACGACGACTATGGCCCAGTACGTGGCGGCCATGACCGCATTTGTGGAGCGAACGGCAGCATGGCGCGCAGCATCGACGAGTCCGACAACGTCCGCCAGTATGGCGTCGTAGGTCGGTCCGGCCGATCGATCGAGCACCTTCTTCATCCTAGCCACGTCGAAGATCCCCTCTGAACGCACTATTGCGAGCACACGCATTGTAGCTGGCTCCGCATATCACAGCGGTCGTCGAAACAATCGCTGATTTATTAATTCCGAAAACGTGAATCGCCATCAACGTTTTCACAATTGAACTCTGAAAAGCTCGCGTGCCATTGTCAATCAGCGAATCCACTTGATGCAAAATGATTTCACGCCTGATTCCACCTCCCAATCGATTCGCGCGCCAGCGAACCAAAATAAGCATGAGCTTCGACAGGATCGACCGGCGCCCGCTGAAACAGCTCGCACAGCACCGATACGTTTGCTGCGGCTCCCGCAGGTCATGCAGCAGACGGGGCTAGGCAAAACCAAAATCTATGAGTTGCAAAAACATGGCGCCTTCCCAATGCGAATCCAGATCACGTCGCATTCTGTGGGGTGGATTGAGGAGGAAGTCAATGCTTGGATCGCGGGAAGAGTGGCTGCCAGCAAGCCGCTACGCATAAGGTGAACAAAAACCAACGCGCGGATCTGGCTGAGACATGGCGGGTTTCGAGGACTATTTCCTCGATATCCCCGATTGCCCTGCCCCGTCTGCGGCAATATTATGGTGAGAAGATTGGTACTGTGTGCCAGTACGTTCGGGACGTATAGGTCGCAGGTTCAAATCCTGTCACCCCGACCACTGATTTCAGTAGAGTTTTCTCACCTTGGTCCGCTTACGGTTCCAGGTCCCCGAGGCTCACGGTTCCAAAAACGGTTCCACTTTCGTCGCCGGAAAAACTGTTGGACAATGTGGCTGTCTCAGGACGCTGACGGACAAATCGGTTGTCGGAGTGCGTAGATGCTGTGCGTGCGCTACCGCGTTCAGGGACAGAGTCGCCGGACCAATCCTGGGCGGCGGGTCCCGCGAGTCAATCGAGATCGACTGCGAAGCGCTTGAGGTCCGCCAGCGAGCTGAAGCTCAAGGCACCTTCATGTGTAGCGCGCAAGACCACGCGCGGCGCACGCCCCGCTTGCAGCGCGTCCAGCCACCGAGGTGCGCACAAACACCAGCGATCACCGGGCTTCAGTCCCGGAAAGCCGAATTGCGGGACCGGAGTCGAGAGATCATTGCCGCAGGACTTCGAATACTCAAGAAATCCCTCAGTCATGTCGGGGCACACGGTCTGGCTGCCGATGTCCGCGCGGCTGGTGTCGCAGCATCCGTCGCGAAAAAAACCCGTCATCGGGCTCAAGGAGCAGACTTCGAGTGGATCGCCCAGCACGTTCTTGGGCTCGTTGCGCCGGCCGTCGATGCAAGCCGGAGGCTTGACAGGTTTGCTTATCCCCGTAATACTGAGTTGGTTGACTAACTTTGAGCAAACATGACTAGGACACATATCGACAAACGATCGCGGCTGGTGAGTGCGGCAATGGACTTGGCGTACCAAAACGGGTTCGGTGCCACCTCGCTTGCCGACATCGCGCGCGAAGCCGAGGTTCCTCTAGGCAACGTCTATTACTACTTCAAAACCAAGGACGAGATGGGCGAGGCGATCGTCGAGCTGAGGCTAGCGCAGCTGTCCGCGCAGCGGCAGCGATGGAACGAAGCAGGATCGCCCAAGGATCGGCTCTGCGCCTGCGTGGAAGGCGTCTTCGAGAACAAGGATTTCTTGGCACAGCGCGGCTGCGCAGTCGGAACGTTTTGCTCCGAGCTCCACAAGGCGGGCGGCTCGGTCGCCACCAGATCGACCGAGATCTTCGCTCAACACCTGGCCTGGATCGAGAGCCAGTTTCGGGCACTAGGGAAGGGGAAAGACTCCAAGGGCCTTGCCGTGCACCTGCTTTCCGCCCTGCAAGGCGTTTCGGTCCTGGCTCATACCTTTCATGACTCCGGTCTTGTGGCGACGGAGACCAGGCGTCTCAAGAGTTGGATTCAAGGCTTGTGAGACACCAGGCGAGATGAACCCGCGGACCCCACACGGCGAAGCCCGAAGCGGGCCGAGCAAAATGCGCGTCGCAATTGAGTTAGTCAACTGACAACCGTTCGGGTGACGAGGTAATGGAATGAATGGCATTTGGGTTTCTGGCGATATTCCCCGCCGCGATGGGCGTAAGCCAAGTAGCGGCACCCCTGCCGCGACACGCTTGGTGTCGTTGGGCTTGCCGGCAAGACCGCATCATCCCTGGCCGGCTCAACCGGATCACGAACGCAGTCATTCCGGCCGCTATGGCGTGCCGGCCTCCGCAAAGTCGTCGTGTTCCAAGGTCCATTTCGACATGTGCTCATTTCGACGAGTAACTCTCAATCGTCCGAATGTTCGATCCACTTTGATCCTGAGATCAGAAACGAGAATGGAGTTTTTATGAAAATTATTTTAATTGGCGCAAATGGAAAGATCGGGGAACTGGTTCAAAAGGCATTGGCGGGCGCTGGCCATGAGATAGTCAAGGTCGGACGCAAATCGGGCGATTTCCGCGTCGAGATCGAAAACCGCGAAAGTGTCAGGAGGCTTTATCAACGTGTCGGCTCGTTTGATGCCGTGGCCATTGCAGCAGGTGAGGTCGCATTTGCCCCGCTTTCGGAACTCACCGCTGAAAAGTGGCAGTTCTCGTTGGGAAGCAAGCTCATGGGTCAGATCAATCTCGTTCAAGAGGCAATCACATTCATCAACGAAAAGGGATCATTCACTTTAGTTTCGGGCGTGCTTAATGAAGAACCGATCTTCGCCGGTGTCGCGGGTGCAACCGTCTCGGGCGCATTGGAAGGTTTTGTTCGGGCTACCGCAATCGAGCTTCCTAAGGGGTTGCGTATCAATGTAGTGAATCCCACGATCCTAAAGGAATCAGAAGCGCATATGGGTTCGTTCTTTCCCGGCGTGATCCCGGTCGAAGGATGGAAAGTTGGACAAGCCTACAAACGCGCTATCTTGGGGGCGCAAACCGGCAGCGTTTACAAGGTTGATTGAGCTCACCCAGCGTTTATTCGAAGACCACCCGGCTACATCATATAATTTTTTGGTTTAAGTTATGAAACTCACGAGCAATACAATTCTGATCACCGGCGGCGCTAGTGGCATCGGTTACGAACTCACGAGACAACTCACGACACTTGGTAACACGATTCTTATCACGGGCCGCGATCAAGCCAAGATGGACCGTGCGAAAGCGGTCTTTCCAAAACTTCACACCTTTCGAAGCGACGTTTCCGAACCGCAAGCGATCACCGCTCTCTACGAAAAGGTCACCAAACAATTTCCTGAGCTCAACATTTTGATCAATAACGCCGGCATCATGCGTGAGATCAATGTTCACGACAAAGCTGGAAGCCTCGAAGACATCACTCGAGAAATTGAAATCAATTTGAACGGGCCGATTCGCATGGTGAAACAATTCTTGCCGCATTTGAAAACAAAATCAGAGGCGGCAATCGTGAACGTTTCATCGGGATTGGCATTTGTTCCATTGCCCATTTCACCGGTCTATTGCGCGACCAAGGCCGGCCTGCATTCGTTCACCGAGTCTCTTCGTGTGCAAATGAAAGGCACCAAAGTCAAGATATTCGATCTAGCACCGCCGGCGACACAAACCGAACTCTTGGGTGACTTTAATTTTGAAGACATGAAAGGCGTTTCTATCATGAAGGTGGACGACATGGTTAAAGTCGCCATCAAAGGAATGCAAACCGATCGATTTGAAATTCGTCCGGGTCAGGCGAATCAGCTCAAAATGATGAGTCGCGTGGCGCCTGGATTTATTTTGAAACAAATGAGCCGATCGGTCGATCGTATGCTCAGAAGACAGAATTAATTCACCGATAGCCCACGGTTGTTCCCTAATTGTAAACCGTCAACGAGTGGTGACCACGCAGCTATTTGAGAGACAGTCATGATCAAGCAGATTGGCGAAAAATGGAGAGGCTTTTCGCGGATGGCGAGCAACTTGGCGCTATCTATGGATGCCGATCCTCTGGAAGACATCCACCGAAGGATTAAACGGCTCGAAGCGGCCGTTGTTCAATCTGAGGTGGGACGCGAGCCCGTCGCGCCGGGTACCCCGGCCAACCAAGGGACGTTGCCGGAGCAGAATGCTAGGTGAACGGATTGAACAACGGAACGCCGAAGGGCTCAAAATCGTCCACATTACGCGTAACTACCGTCAATCCGCGAACCAATGCGGTGGCAGCAATGAGCGCATCTTCGAGATGGTGGTCCGGGCGTCGGTGCATGAGTTGGGCCCAACGGCGGAAGATGGCCGCATCCGCCGGAAGCACGCCGTAGCTCTGCTCTACTCCGTCGAGCCAGAGTCCGATTTCTTTGGCCTTCACCGGATCTTGTGTAAGGGTAATTTCTATCCCAGCCTGTATTTCACCGCCAGTCACAGCGGACACGTGGAGTGACTCCTCCGGCGCAGCTTGAATCCAAGCAACCACACCTTTGTGTGGTTTACGCTTGCGTAGTTCGGAAACGACATTCGTGTCGAGGAGATACACGTCAGTCGGTGGCACGTAGTGTGCGGCGTCGCAGCCGCCCACGTGGCGGGACGTTAAGTGCCCCTCGAAGCTCCGGAGCAAGAAGCAAAGTCTTCAAACTTGGACGCGCTCGCTCACGCAAATTGCGCCATTCCCGCATCGGCACGAGGACTGCCGTCTCGACGCCGCGCAATGTGACGACTTGCGGCCCTTGCGTGAGGCTCGCTTTCAGAAACTCGCTGAAGCGGGATTTGGCATCTTGAACCGGCCAAGATTTCATGCGATGGGGACTCCTCTAGCTAGTCATAAGCCTAGTCTGTTATACAACTTACGTCAATAAACACGTTTCGAAGACATTCTGTAAAGTGGATTCGTACACCTGCCTCTAACCTTCGGGACGTATAGGTTGCAGTTTCAAATCCTGTCACCCCGACCAACTATGCCAGGGTCCTCGTCGAGGGCGCCGCTGATCCAGCCGAAAGTCACGCGGCAGATCGTCTAATGAAGCAAGGGTGACTGCTTGAAATTGGGACCAAATGCTCAGGCGCCAGAGTTACGCTCGGACTCTCGACGCAACCTGTTCTGTGGAGGGTGCCGTTGGCTGGCCGCGAGCCGCATATTTCTCCAGAATTGAGCGCAAGCTTTTCGGCTCGATGGGCTTCGTCAAATAATCCGTCATGCCCGCAAGGAGACAACGCTCGCGATCGCTGGCAAGCGCGTGTGCCGTCAGTGCAATCACCGGCAGGCGGCTGGCGGTTTCTCCTGCGCCGCCGGCACGTATGCATTGCGTCGCCTCGTAACCATCGAGTTCCGGCATTTGGCAGTCCATGAGGACGATATCGACTGCGGTATCTCGAAGTCGATCAAGTGCTTCGAGACCGTTACCGGCGAGCGTTACTGAAGTGCCGAGCTTCTTGAGAAGGTGGACAACCAGCTTTTGATTGACGAGGTTATCCTCCACGACCAGTACTCGAAGCGCCGCGAGTGCCGCGGCCGGCGGGTGAAGGACCAGGCTGGGTGTGGCCGCCGGCGCTGCCGCACCGATCATTTCCGCAAGGACCTCGATCAGTGCATCGCGCTTCACGGGCTTGGTCAACAGGCCGGCGCAGCCGCCGGCGAGCGCTTCGGCGCGCCCTATGGAGCCGAGAGAGGTTAGTAGAATCATGGGCGGCGTGGAGGTGCCTGCTACATTCCGTATGCGCCTCGCAAATGCCAATGCGTCATCGCCTGGCAGATCATGATCGAGCAAGATCAAGTGCGGTAGATCGTCCCGGCCGGCGAGTTCGCTCCAGTCCGTGAAGGCTTCGGCAGCGCTCCTGGCGAGCGTTACTCGAACGCCCGCCGCGTCCAGCAGCGCCTCGAGAATGCCCCGGTTGACGGCATGGTCCTCAACCACCAACACCCGTCGGCCGGCAAACGTAGCCGGCAGTACGGACGGCTGATCGTTGTCGGGATCGAGCGGAATTTCGACCCAGAACGTCGAGCCCTCGCCCAACCGGCTGTCCACGCCGACCTTGCCGCCCATGCCTTCGACCAGACGCTTCGTAATCGAGAGGCCCAGTCCGGTCCCTCCAAAGCGGCGTGTCATGGACCCATCGGCCTGAGTGAAGGGCGTGAACAAACGCGAGATTTGCTCGGAGGTCATGCCGATGCCGCTGTCGCAAACCTCAATCCGTATGGCGTGAAGGGGAGAATCGGCCGCGGCGCGTGCCAAGATTCGCACGTCCCCGCGCTCCGTGAATTTGACGGCGTTGCCGAGGAGATTCAGCAAGATCTGGCGGACGCGCACAGGGTCGCCGCGCCGGAAGCGCGATAGGGCCGGATCGATGTCCACGAGTACTTCGACGCGTTTTTCGACGGCGCGCAGAATGACGGAGTCGACGGCCGATTCGACCAGCGCCACGAAATCGAACGCAACTTTCTCGAATTCTAAATGCCCCGCTTCGATTTTGGAGAAATCAAGCACGTCATTGACGAGACCGAGCAGGCTATGTCCGCTCGAGCTGGCGATTTCTGCGAATTCGCGCTGCTGCGTGTCGAGAGGCGTGTCCAGCAGCAAGCCGGTCATACCAATGACCGCATTCAGGGGAGTGCGTATCTCGTGGCTCATGTTGGCGAGAAATTCGCTCTTGGCACGGTTTGCCACCTCTGCCAACGTGGCCTCGAGCGAGACTCGTTCCAGCGCACTGCGGATCCGGGCGTTTTCCGCCGCCGCGGCCAAGTCGCTCTCGGCCCGCAGACGATCGCGCTCGGTGCGCTCCTTTAGACTCCGCTGCATGGTATCCAGCGATTGGAGCACGCGTCCAGTCTCATCATCGACCAAGATCGTCACTTCGGATTCGTAGTTTCCGTGCTCGATCTCGGCCAGCACGGCTACGGAATGCGAGAGGGCGCGAGTGATGCTCCTGATGACGACGAAGGCGACACAGAGCAGCAGCGCGCTGGTGGTGACACCGACGGCCACCTCGATCCGCGACGCATGATTCTTGATTTCCTGCCCTTTGGCGGCGGCCTCATCGCCGAGTTCCGCGTTGTAACGACGGTGCGCCTCGACCGCGTCGATCGAGGCGTCGAAGATGTCCTCGTTTTGGATGACCAAATCGCGGGCCTCGGCCATTCGGTGCTGCTTTGCCAACTCCAGTGCCTTGTCGATCAGCATGTCGTAGGCCCTGAATGCCGCTCGATCCGCGGACAACAGGCTGAAGCTCTTGGGGTCCGCATGCACGACGTCGTATGCCGCGAAGGTCGCATCGATGTTCGCTCGCGCCTCTTGAATTTCGTTGGCCAGGATTGACATCTTCGCGATATCAGTCTGCGCCAGAATCTGCCAGGTCTTCGCTCTTTCCAATTCGGTGAGCGTGGCCAATTCATTGAGCACGAAGATGGACGGCACCGTAATGTCTTTGGCGTACGACGCGGAGGTGTACACGCGTCGGGTCTCGATCTGCGACGTGACCGCAAGCGCCACGATGCCGGCAATCGCCACCGCCGCGAGAAGCATCAGCTTCGTTTTTACGCTCAAGGTCATTCTATCGCTCAGTGAATTATCGAACCGGCGCGCGAAGTGGCATTCCCAGTTCCAGCTGGGCGTCCTTGGAGCATCGCGGCGACCTGTGCTGTCGCACGGCAATTGATGACTCTATCGGCGGCAACTTCGATTGCTGAATACAGTGTTCGGAGCTGCTCGCTCTATGCTGCGCTGCACGCACGGCATCGAGCCTGCACCGCGCGTATTGCAGTGCAATTGAGCGCGGCGAAAGAGACTTGCGTCTCGGCACGCTCCATGGGGTTGGCACGCAATTGGACTGGGCCACTAACTCAAGGTGAAGAACTCCGGGTCTTCGAAGCCCTCTCTTCTCGCTGCCGAGCAGCTCAGCCCCGGTGGCATCGAGACTCAAACGCCCCTCATCGACGAGCTGCTCAATAACGCATGCCACGAACATTTTGGTGATGCTGCCGATGCCGTACAGATATCCGGCGTGGGCGAGACTGCGGCTCGGCTAGTCGGCATAGCCGACGGCGTCGGACCAAATCACGCCCTGCCGGGTGGCAATGGCAACAGAGATACTCGGCATGCCCCGAGCGAGCCCCTGGGCCAGTTGGGCCCGTAGCGCATCCTCGGCATTCGTCGCGCGGGCCACAGGCGCGCTCAACATGAGGCAATACGAGACCAGGCAGAGGATCCATCGACGATTAATCGTTACACGGTCTTTCCGGCACAACGCACCGCTCATGCCGTCCATGGATTAATGACATCAGTGCCGCAGCCGTCAAAATCCTTGACGTTGCGTGTCGCGAGGCTTGCCCCTCGCGATCGAGCCATGGCCACAATCATCGCATCGAACTGGCTGATAGGTTTACCCGCCGTTCGTCGCGCGGCAGAGATCTCGGCGTACATGTCCGCCGCCTCGCTGTCAAAACTCAGCACGTGTCCGGCGAGATCTTCATCAAAAATCTTTTTCGCAGCGTCCCACAGCCCTCGCCGCCGTTTTCCGTCGGATAGCAGTCGAATACCGTAGAGAATTTCGCCTCGGGTCACTGCGGTGGTGAACAACGACGCTCGCGGCTGGGCCGCCAGCCACTCCAGGACGGACGGTTCAGGTACCGGCCGAAGTGTCTCAGAAAGCACGTTCGTATCAAGAACGATCATGTATCGAAGTTCATCGGTTCACGCATGGCCTCGCGAGGCGCAATTTCCAACTCGACGCCCCCCAGCGGCTCGATACGGGCGCGAATGGAATCAACCAGCGTTCCACTCCGTGAACGCTCGGTTGACAGCGCCGTGCGAAGAATGTCACGTGCTTCATCCTCCATTGAGCGGCCATGCTGAGCTGCCTGCACGCGCAATCGCGCCTTGAGGCGTTCATCTAAGTCTCGAATCGTCATACTCGCCATACGGCCTCCATTAATCATTGATGCTATATTAATCAATGCTTAATAGCGTGTCAAAGGCACAATTTAAAGGCCAAACATAATGGGTAATGCTTCTGCGAAACGTATAGGCTGCAGGTTCAATGCCGCGCCCAAATGGCCCCAAATCATCAGTGTTGCGGCCGCACGCGTCGCGGTGCATTTTTGATGTCGCACTCGATTTGCAGCTGATCGAGCCACTCTTCCGGAGAGAGCTGAGTATCAAGCGCTATGCATTGGCGTTTGACCGTCGCAAAGTCTCCCGGGGTCAGGAATTTCATGAGCGTGAGCTTCAGCTGCCACCGCTCCTTCGTGGCGGGCGCCAGGGTGGCGATTGACTCGGCTAGGCCCGTTTCGCGCAAGAACATGGACCAGCGCTGTGCGACGTCGAGTTCGAGGAACTCCATTTTGAACGTAAAGCGCCGCAGCGCCGCGGCATCGAGATCTCGAAACAAGTTGGTCGCCATGATCACGATACCGTCGAAGCGCTCCATTTTTTGCAGCAGTTCATTGACCCGCGTCACCTCCCAACCGGCGCTCGCATGTTCACGGCTCTGCAAAAAGCTATCAGCCTCATCGAGGAACAAAGCCCCGTCTTCCGCCGCTGCTTCTTCGAACGCGGCGGCGATGTTCTTCTCATTGTCCCCCACCCATTTGCTCATCAAATCCGACGCAGTTTTGGCAATCAAGGGGATGGCGAGCTGCTGGCACAAGTGCTCCGTGAACTGGGACTTGCCCGTGCCCGGCGGTCCGTAGAGAAGCACCGAACCGCGCGGCCGCTTCTTCAAGCACTTCAAGAGGTCTTTTGGCGTGAAGCGCCCGGCTGTATTCAAGTAGTCGAGGGAATACGCGGTCACCGAGGGTTTGTGCTTTTCGGTCAGATCGCGCGACAGCGCTTTTTGACTGCGCCTGATCGCCTGCACGACCGCCGCATCGTGATCTGCCTTCGAGAGGTTTCGCGCGAGGCGCGCGGCCTTCACGGCGGATTCGAGCTGCGCGCTCGACACACCGTCGAGTTTCAGAATCTCGGCGGTGGCCGCCTTGGATAACTTCAGCTTCTTCACGCGCAGTTGCACCAAACGCGCGTGTTCTGCGCGATCCGCTTTCTTTAGAGGGGCGTGGAACACAAAGCGAGCAATCGTATCTTCCGGCAAGCTCGCACTGTCCGAGGCGAGCCAAATGGCCGGAATTGGATTCGTTGCGAGCAAGTTTTCATCGAACGGAAGCGCACCCTCCGCGCTGATTTCCACCCCGAACAGCGCCCGCAGTAGCTGCGAAGGATGGGTCTGGAGCACATCCGCCGGACGCTCGATGATGAGAACTGCTGGATCTTTCCTGGCCGCGAGCAATGCAAAGGCGGCGAATGTCAAGGAGGGCAATACCGCCCGTCCCGGGCTATCGAAGCGGCGCACACGGAACGCCTGGCGTCCCGATTTGCTGATGACACTTTGCAGCAACTGGTGTTTTTCAAGGGATGGCGCGCCGTACAACAAGAGATTGACGCCTGGTTCGGAGTCATTTTTCAATATCTCGGTGGCGAGAACGCGATCCTCCTCGAGGAGGCGCGCCGGGCGACCGGAACCGATTTTGTTGTCGAAGGGCTCGAGCAGCGAATCAAACACGGAGTCGCCACCCGCGATCAAGTCGATCCAAAATTCCGATACCCGGGCGATCTGGACTCGCCGGCCGGCGGCCATCAGCATCCCGCTCAAGCGCAGTGGCGAATTGGGACGCATGGCCTTATCGAGTTCCTCGGTAGTCGTTTTGAACAGCGCAGTCCACAATATTCCTGCAGTCCAGCGGTTCTCGGCGAGTTGCTCGAAAATGCCCGTGAGCTCTTGCGACGCGGTCGTCAGGAAGGCGAACGCGAGGATGTCCTGCTCGAGAGCCGAGAGGCCGAGTATCTGCCCGAGCTGATGCAACCGCGCGGCAAACGGGGAGATTACTTCGCGGACCTGGTCAGAAATGTCGTCCAGTGCCGCGAGGGTGCCCTGCTTATCCGAGGCGAGGGCACGAAATACCATGGAATTGCCGGACACCCAATCGTGGACCGCATAGCCTTCGAGGAGGAGTTTCGCCTGCTCGGCACTCGCGCGCCCCGAAAAGGTGTGGTTCATTTGCGCGAGTAACTTCATCACCCGATCGAGCGAGAGCTTTTTCGCGCGCTCGGTCCTCTGGATCGTTTCGACTTCATCCGGCCAGTCAAGCAGGCCGTTCGCTGCCGCGTACCACGCCGAGAAGGCGACCGCGTCGCGGCATAAATTATCGGAGAGCTGCGGGTGTGCCGCAAGACGTAAAAGCCAGGAGGCGGCTTGCGGGATGGAAATCTGCAGTTTGGATGACATGAAACGAGCCTTCGTATTTGTGCAGCATTCTTATTACTGTTTCGAGAAATGTACGAACTTCTGCTTGGTCAAGCGCGCGCGCAACGATTAATGCATCTTGGTCATGCTCAAGAGGCCGCGGCGTTCATCTGGCTCCCATGTTTTGCTACTTATATGTAGTCTATCTCTAAAGTGGTAGCGATGGAAGTAGTAGATGCATACCTTGCCTCGAATGAGGGAAGAAAAGCTTCTAACGAGCCTCGGCGCCGCGATTCGCAAGCGTCGAACGGCTCTAAAAATTAGCCAGGAGGCATTTGCTGATCTAATCGGAATGCACCGCGCGTATTACAGCGCAATTGAGCGCGGCGAAAGAAACTTAACTCTCGGTACCCTGCATAGGGTTGCCAAGGGTCTCGGTGTGCGAATGGCCGATCTTATGCGGGATTGTAGTATCTAACGTCTATCCAACCCAGTCGGATCAGCCCCGGTGCATTCGTCCGCACAAAGTCATCGAGCCTTTCCCGATTTCCCTCGCGCCGACCGCTTGCCGACCCGGTTTGCGGACTTGGCCTTGCGAGGAGCCGCCGACTTGCTTCCCTTGCCGATTGGCTTATGAGATGACTTTGGGTCTGCAGCGCCGAAATCGATGCCGAAGACATCGGCCAGTTTCGATGAGTCCAGAATTCGACCGGCGCCCGGCGGTTTTTGAACCGGTGTCCCGCCCTCCCCTGCGCGTGCGATCAACTCTTTGGCGTCGACCTTACGCAAGCCGAACAGAAGTTCCGGCGCCGAGTCGAGCCGAGCGCCGATTCCGTACAGCGTCGCTGCGACATGCTTGCACATCGCAGCGGAATCGGGGCAGCTGCAGCTGAAGGAAATCTCCGTCGGTGACGGGAAGAGGCCGGTTCCCGGACGCGTGATGCGTTCCATGACCGAGGTCGACAGTTGCCCCTGGAGCAACTCGACCAACGTGTCGATGGAGCGGGCGCAGTCCCGTGCAATCGCCTGCCAGTGCGCGCCGGCCACCTCGCTGATACGAACGGTGATTCGATACAGAGAGGATCCCATCACCTGGGCGGTCACTTCGCCCGGACCGATATTGAGATCGATTACCGAACCGTTTCTCAGATACGTGCGTCCGCGCGGCAGACGATTCGAGTAGTCGCTATAGCGCTCCAGATTCCGGCACCACGCCTTGCCCCAGAACGACTTCGCAATCGCGCCTCGGCTTGCAGCGACCGGCGAAAGTGCCTGGCCCTTCCTTACCATTTTCGCAACCCTCCGTTCCGCCGCTTGGCGGCGCGCCGCCGCGGGAATATACGGCTTCCACCGAAAATACATCAGCGCACCTCTATTGATCGATGCATGTCAGACATTCGTCTGCGCCGAATGAATATCAAGCGCCACCAGATCCAGCAACTCCTTGTCGCTGAGCTCGGTCAGCTGCAGCTCCGCACCTCCTTCGAGTACGTCCTTGACGAGCGCCTGCTTTGACTCGATCAGCTGATCGATCTTATCCTCGACAGTGCCGCGACAGACGAACTTATGCACGAGAACATTGCGGGACTGCCCAATCCGGAACGCCCGATCGGTTGCTTGATTCTCGACGGCAGGATTCCACCAACGATCGAAATGCACCACATGCGAGGCCGCGGTGAGATTGAGGCCGGCGCCGCCCGCTTTCAAGGATAGAACGAAGAACGGAGTCAACTCGTCATCCTGGAAGCGCCGAACCAGCTCCTTGCGTTTCGATACCGGCGTGCCGCCGTGCAGAATCAAGCCTCCCCGCCCGAATACGTGCCCAAGAAAAGCGGCAATCGGTTGGGTCGCCTCTCGGAACTGCGTGAACACCAGCATCTTCTCCTGCTTGGCGGCAATCACTTCCGCGATCTCGCGCAGGCGCGCGAATTTCCCGCTCTCGGTTTCGGCCCACGCACCGTCGCCGAGCCACTGCGACGGATGATTGCAGATCTGCTTGAAGCGCATGAGGAACGACAGTACGACGCCTTTGCGCCCCATGCCCTCCGATCGATAGAGCGCCTCCGCGAGTTCCTCGACTGCCTTCTGGTATAGGGCCGCCTGCGTGGCGCTCAAGTAACAGAACGCTTTCATCTCCGTCTTGTCGGGCAAATCGGCAATTACCGACTTATCGGTCTTGAGGCGCCGCAAGATATAAGGGCGCACGAGTTCGCGCAGCGGCCGATAGGTTTTCGCTTCAGCGAGGCGCCGGGCATAGCGCCCGAACGCCTGACCAGAGCCCAACAGACCGGGATGAGTGAAGTCGAAAATCGACCAAAGGTCCCCAAGACGATTCTCGACCGGTGTGCCGGTGAGCGCGATCCGAGTGTGGGCGATGAGTTGCTTGACGGCGCGTGTCTGCTTGGCGCCCGGATTCTTGATTGCCTGTGCCTCGTCGATGACCAGTACCCGCCAATGTGCGCTCGACAACCAGTCGTAGCGCAGCAGCGCGCCGTAGCTCGTGATCACAAGGTCAACGACGGCGAGCGTCTCGGAGGTCATCGCCTTCAGATCATTCGATGCCGAGGGATGCGCGATGAGGAAACTCAGCGTCGGGGCGAAGCGCTCGATCTCGGCGGCCCAATTCGCGAGCAACGAGGCTGGCGCCACCAGCAGGCTTGGGGCTCGCGTCGGCGTCGCTGCACGTTGCGCCGTCGATTCGTGCTTGAGAATCAGGAGGAGCGACAATACCTGGATGGTTTTGCCCAATCCCATATCATCCGCTAGACAGGCGCCAAGCCCGAGGCGATGCAGCAGGTAGAGCCAACGGACACCGGCCTGCTGATAGGGCCGCAGCGTCGCCTGAAGCGCCGGACCCGGCTCGATGCGGGCGAGCCCGTCGGGGCTGCGCAGGCCCTTGAGAGTCTCTGCGAGCCACGTCCCGGCGCTCACCGTCGACCAGTCGGGATCCAGGGGGTCGCCCGACTGCTCCTCATCTACCGCGACGCCGGCCACCAGCCGCATCGCATCGGCGAACGGCAGTCCCCCGCCGGCCGCTACCGTTTCGATCTTGCGGAATCTGTCGAGGAGTTGTTTGAGTTTGCCTCGATCCACCTCAACCCAGCGTCCGCGCAGGAACTGCAGTCCGTCGGACCCTTTGAGCAGGGCGCGGATTTCGGCCGCCGTGAGTCGCTCCTCTCCGAGCGTCAGCTCTACCTGAAAATCGAGCAGTGCATCCTTGCCGAGCGCCGACGGCACCCGGCCGCCGATGCTCGCCCGGACCTTGGGCCGAGGCGGTCGACCCGAACCCCACGCACTCGGCGCGCGCACCACAATCCCGGCGGCCTCGAGCTTGGG
The DNA here is from genome assembly GCA_963784105.1 of uncultured Gammaproteobacteria bacterium. Classification (GTDB taxonomy): domain Bacteria; phylum Pseudomonadota; class Gammaproteobacteria; order Steroidobacterales; family Steroidobacteraceae; genus Bog-1198. Next base: position 1,172,245 of record CAWAQE010000018.1, on the reverse strand, counting down.
CACATCGGTCAGGAATTGGAATGCTTCGGCCGCGGACCATCTGAGGGGATGGTAGAGCTCCCCGGATTCCACCATGGCTGTGAGCCATGTGCATTCTCTTGCGGCCTCCTGTACCGGCTTTAGAAGCGAGAGCAGGCGCGCCTTGTTCTTCGCGCCCGCGTATTCGCGCAGCGCCTCGGCAAGCGGCAGGTGCTGCGCGCGAGATTGAGCCGAGAGACGCGTCGTGTAGGTCGCAATGAACGCGAAGGGTGCTTCTTCATCGGAGCGATTCTCGGCCAAATTGAAATGCACGCGGCCGACGAGGTGCCAGGCGGGATTTCGTCCCTTCAGGAACTCCTGCAGCGTTTGCTTCGCATCGGCGAGTTCGGTGCGGCAAGCCGTGTCAATTCGATCCCACAGCACGGCGAGCACATCGGGATTCAGATATTCCCCGCCCGGCATCGGCGGCGCGGAGCTCGCCAGTTCCGCAAGCGTTTCCGAAGGCAGCGTTTCAACGGCGCTCGCCGCAACGGGGCTCGTGGCCCCCGCGGGTTGCGCGGACGTGCATAGCATGGTGACGTAGCGGCCGGCAAAATCTCGCCAATATGCAAACTCTGCAGGTAGAGCCGTACCGGCCTCGCGAATCCCAAGCTCGAGCAGCCCGTGTCCGGCACCGCGCTCGAACGCAACTTCAAGACGCTCTTGCAGATTGTCCGGCAACGTACGCGCTTCGTCCGTCGGTGCAAGCACCAGGTGCCCCTGCGGCGTGAGCACAGGAATTCGAGTCGAAGTCGTCATGGCCGGGGGCGGGAGCGCGGATAGGCGTTCTTGCTCATTTCCTCATCTTTTGGAGCAGTTGGGCTGCTTTGTTTGCGCGCGATACACGAGCTGCTCGGGCAGTCTCAATCAGTTGAGGCCAGCGGTTCGCTTGGAACTCCGGTACTTCAATCTCCATCGTCCAACGATGGCGTCCACATCGTCCAGTGTAATTGTTCGTTCAGCGCACGAGCATTCTTGCTACTGCCTACAAAGTCCGCATCCGTCGTGACTTTATCGGCCAATTCCGCGGGGCTCTCAATTTTGAACCAAACGGCCCAAAAGGCGAGCGCCTGGCCGCCGACAAGTAGCGGTTCAGGCCCGCAGTAGGAGAGGATGGTGTCTTTTTCTTCTTCTGTTAATGCAACTTCTTGGATCTGTTCACTCAATTACAGGCCACGCTATTTGAGCATTGCGTATTCGGTCTGGAGAGATGAGTAACATTTCACCAGCGGATACGTCCTTGTTGGCTGCAAGTTTTCTATCGCGCCGCTGGGATGCACGCTTCATCTTCCGGAGCTGATCGCCGGAAACTACGTGCCTCGCACGAACCGGAAACGGCAACCCCCCGTGCTTAACAACCTGTCCCAGAAATATACGTACTGCATCGCTCAACCCAAGGCCGCACGATTCCAATACCGCAGAGGCTTCGGCCTTGAGATCGTTATCGATTCGAGCTCTCACAACGCTTTGTTTCATGGAACACATTGTAGCTACATTAGGGATCAGTCGCAATGAAATACCACTGACATAACCTATTGATAATGTGCGATATTACCTGAGCCAACCGGACCGTTGCGCAATTCAATGAATCCCTTGCATTTGGCCGCACCGCAACATTGGTTAGAATTCTCGAATGCCAATCGACCTCGACGCATCACCTGATGCCGCCGCTCCCCACGCCCAACTGCAAAGGATCTTTGACGCTCCGCTACGCGGCGCGGCACAGCAGCTGATCGACCTCGGCGGAATATCCGACGTGCGCGTAATGCAAAACGGTCGCATCGTGACCGGGATCGCCGGCGACAGGCAACGCGTCTATATTCGGTACCAGCGCGCGGGTGCCCAGACCATCGAGGGGGAGTGCAGTTGCGGCGAGCCCAGTCCCTGCGTGCATGTGGCGGCGGTGGCGATGGCTGCAGCCAAGATCTCGGACGCGCCGGTGAGTCGCCGCACCGACGTGGATCTCAGCACCGACAGAGATCCGTTGCCACATGCACCGGAAAGCGCTTTGCAGCGAGGCGCACCACTGCGACAGTCGCTGTGTTACCTCATCGAGCCCGACGCCCTCCGAGGATTGCAGCTTTCCGCGTGGGTAACCCAGACCTTGGCGGGCAGCGGGCAAGTCCAATCAGACGCCTACCCTTTCGCCTTGCGAAGCCCCGATGGAGATAAAAATTATCCCCGTTACGTGGACGCACTGGACCTACGGATTCTCGACGCGCTAACGGCGCGGCCGTTTGGCGGGAATCTCGCAGGTGCGGCCGGATTCGATCTGCTGCAGCGAGCGCTCGCCACCGGGCGTGCTTTCTGGCACTCACTTCAGGGTGCAGCGCTCCGCGAGGGCGGCGCCCGGGAAGTGCTTTTCGCGTGGCAACCCCTGCCGAACGGCGATCAGCGGCTGAGCTGCGAAACCTCCGAGGGGTTCGACTTCCTGCTGGAACTCGAGCCCGCAGTCTATATCGACACGGTATCCGGCAACTGCGGACTTCTCGAACTGCCCTACCCCGTGGATCTGCTGCGCCAACATTGGAATCGGCCGGTTATCGACCCGGCACAAGTCGTCGCCCTCAACGCGAATCTCGCGTGCGACCCTCGCGCGAGCGGCTTCCCACGACTGCGCGAGATGACGGTACAGCATCAAGCTCTATCCAGTCTGCGACCCCGGCTGACACTCTCCGCTGGCCCTGCCGCGACCCTGCACTTCATCTACAACGGCATGGCCGTCGACAGCGACTCGATGCGCACCGAAGACTCTGCCGTACGCCGGCGAGGTGGCGACATCGTCTACCACATCATGCGCGACTCCGAATTGGAGCAGCGACTGCACGCGCAACTCGATCGATTTCTTACCGGTACCGCGCGGGGCGGCGAGGCATGGCTTGCGTTCATGATGAACGGAGTACCGGCGCTGCGGGCTTTGGGATGGGAGATTACCGTCGACCGGGAATTTCCGTATCGGGTCGCCGCGGCGGACGATTGGTATGCGGACCTGCAAACGGCTCGGCCAACGCGGGCGAATCATCCGCGAGGGGCGAGGCAGTCGCGCGAATGGTTCGACTTGCGGCTCGGCATCACGGTGGATGGCCATGGCGTCAACTTGCTGCCCGCGCTGGTCGATTATCTGCAGGGCACAACGGGACGAGACACAGCGCGGCAGCGCGACGCACTGAGTCTCCTCACCGGCGAACACCTGCTGGTACGCCTGGAGGACGGACGATATCTACCGGTGCCACTGGACCGGATTCAGCGCATCGCCGAGGTGCTGGTGGAACTGTTCGATCGGGGCGGCTTGAACGAGCACCAGGCGTTGAGGCTGCCGGCAACTCAAGCCGGCCGGCTGGCGCAACTCACGCTCGAGCCGAACGCACCCGCGTTGCAATCTGATGATCCGATGCTGCTCAACCTCGTCGACGCGGTCAAATGTTTTTCCAGCATCGAGCCTTTGCCCGCGCCGGCACATTTTCAAGCGACATTGCGGCCCTATCAGGAAGAAGGCCTGGGGTGGCTGCAGTTTCTTCGCAGCCATGGTCTGGGCGGCATCCTGGCCGACGACATGGGGTTGGGAAAGACGGTGCAGGCACTGGCCCATCTCCTCATCGAGAAGCAACAGGATCGCCTGCGCAAACCCTCGCTAATCGTGGCTCCGGTGAGCGTTCTCGGCAACTGGCAGCAGGAAATCCGCCGCTTCGCGCCCGAGCTCGGGCTTCTGATCCTGCACGGCGCCAAGCGCAAGCAATCGTTCGCAGCTATCGACTCGGTCGACATCATCATCATCGGCTATCCGCTGTTACTGCTCGAGAGCGAGATGCTGCTGGAGCGGGAGTTCTGTTTCGTCATTCTCGACGAGGCGCAGACGATCAAGAATCCACGAGCGAAAGTATCGCAGGTGGCGCGGGCGCTGCGCGCGGAGCACCGGCTGTGTTTGACCGGAACGCCCATGGAGAATCATCTGGGCGAACTGTGGTCGCTGTTCGATTTCGCGCAGCCCGGCCTACTAGGGGAGCGGCAGCAATTTGAACGCCACTACCGCACCCCCATCGAGAACGGTGGCGACACCAAGCGCGCAGCCGCGCTTAAGCAACGCATTCAGCCCTTCCTGTTACGCCGCACCAAGGATGCGGTGGCAGGGGATCTGCCGCCGAAGATCCAGATCGTCCAACCCATCGAGCTCGACGAGAGACAGCGGGACTTCTACGACGGCATCCGACTGGGCCAGCATCGGCGGGTGCGCGAGGCAATCGAGCAGCAAGGACTGGCACGCAGCCACATCACCGTGCTCGACGCCCTGTTGAAACTGCGCCAGGCCTGCTGCGACCCTCGGCTGGTCGACCCGGACGCGCAAATGCAGGTGATTCCGTCGGCCAAGTTGGACTGGCTGGCGACCACGCTGCCCGAGCTGATCGCGGAGGGCCGTCGAATTCTGCTGTTCTCGCAGTTCACTTCCATGCTGGGGCTCATTGAAGCCGTCGTGAAGGATCTGTCCATTCCCTATTGCATTCTCACCGGCGAGACGCGCCAACGAAGCGAATTGGTGAACGCATTTCAGGCCGGTGGCGTGCCCCTGTTTCTCATCAGCCTCAAAGCCGGCGGAACGGGATTGAATCTCACGGCCGCCGATACCATCATCCACTACGATCCCTGGTGGAATCCCGCCGTCGAGGCGCAGGCCACCGACCGGGCGCACCGCATTGGCCAGGACAAGCCGGTATTTGCGTACAAGCTGATCGCCCAGCGCACGGTCGAAGAGAAGATCATGCAGCTGCAAGCCGACAAGCAGGCTCTGGTGAACCAGCTCTATGCCGAGAGAGGGGCCTCACCGCCGCAGCTGAGCTCCGCCGACCTGGAGGCCTTGTTCGCGCCATGACCATGGACATCGAATTGCAGGCTCAGATCGACACGCAAATTCTGGAACAGGGTGCGTTCGCTCCGCTGGAGTTCCTCATCGATTCTGGGCGCCTGATCCACGGCGATTACGAGAGCTGGCGCCGTCGGGAAATCGATTCTCTGGACGATGTGCTCATGGGCAGCAAGGAGAAGATCCGGGCGCTCCTCGAGTCCGCCGGCGGCTACGCACACAGTATCGGCCTCGTCGAACAACCGCAGACCTTTTACGCGTGGACTTCGGGTGAGGTCGATCACGGCGCCGAGCCGCTCCGCCTCAGTACAGACGCGCAACTAAACAGGCTCATCGGCAGCCGCTATGTACCGGCACAGAACGCGCCTCAAATGGATCTTTTCTTCGACAATCCCGTAGTGGCATTGACGAACGGGATCGTCCGGGCCTTATCTGCCAGGAACCTGGATGAGACCCAACGGCAACTGGACCGGTTGTACGCGCAGGCGCCCAACCACGCCGATCTCGCCGCCTTCGATCGGCTGCTGGCCGCATTGGGCCACTTGGACCACCCTATCGATGATCCGCGGCAGGAACTCAAGTTTCTGTTGGACATCACTCCGGCCGCCAAACGCCTATTGGGCTGGGAAGCGAGGGATCTGCTCAGCCCTCTGTGGCGACAACTGGCCGATGCGCTGTCGGGTCAAGCCTTCTCGATCGTCGAACCCAACCTGCACCGCAGTTTCGCCCTCATCCAGGCGCAGGATTGGCCTGGCGCCACGGAAGCCGTCCACCGTGAGCCGCAGTGGTGGCTGCACGCGCCACTGTGCCTGCGCATGGCGCAGAGTTGCTTTTATCAACAGCGGCGCAGCGACGCGCTGACAGCCTGGTTCCATCTTTGCTGGCGTGCACCGGCCGAGGCCGCGGATGCGCTCGGCAGTCGCCGGCAACCGGACACCGGCATCAGCGCGCTGTGGCGGAGGTTCGTCGATTTCGAGGAAGAGCTGTGGCCTAGGGGCGTCCCTCCAGAATCCGAGCTCACCGCGGCCGATTTTCCCGCCTGGCTGCTCCTGCGCGAGCGGGGCCTCAACTTGCAGCTCGCCCCAAACCTGCCCATAGGCAACACGCCGGCCGAAGAGACCTATCGCATCGTGCATCGCTGGATCGATGCGCACCGCGCAAACCGGCGCGGCGATGAGCTGGTTCTGCGCAAAGCGCTGCAGGCCGATCACCCGGTCCTGTTCCGCTATTTGAAGCAGAGTGTGTAATAGCGCTCATACATCCTTTGGTCGCCCTCGATTCGCCCGAGCTTTCTTTGAAGCCCCTCGCGAGCGGGCACCTGACTTCGTCTGACGTCGCGGATGGATCGTCTCGTGACGCGCACACAGCGCGACAAACCGCCTGATGCGCTCGGCGCGCGTCTCTGGCTTCTTCGCCGTCTGCACGCGGTAAAGGATTGCATAGCGGTTCGCACCGTCAAGCGTCTCGAAGAAGGCTCGCGCACGAGCGTTGCGCGCAAATGCGGCGGCGAGATCCGCGGGCACACTCGAGGAACGTGCACCATCGTAGGCGCGCTCCCACCGTCCATCACGCTTCGCGCGCTCCATCGCAGCGATACCCGGCGTCTCCATGGTTCCGGCGGCGATCAGTCTCTCCGCTTTCGCGCGGTTGATCTTTGACCACGCGCTCTTCGCCGTACGCGGCGTAAAGCGCTGAAGCCACCAAACGTCATCGAACGCACCCCGCTGCCCGTCGATCCAGCCCCACGCGAGCGCACCATCGAGCGCCTCCGCGTGCGTCACTGACGCTGAGCCCGACCCCCTCTTCGCGATCTTGAGCCACAAGCCGCGCGATGAGGCGTGGTGGGTTGCCAACCATTTTGACCAAGCGCGCGCCGTTGCGAACGAGAGCGCGGGTAGATCCTTGGCTGTCGGGACCGCAGGCCTGGTCGGTGACTTTATGCTGTTCATTCAAGCTCTCCTGACCGGCGCCAAATAGTATTCTAGGCCTGAGGCTGAGCGCCATGGAACAGAAAACCGGGTTGAGCTGCGGAGGTTGACCGACGGGTATGGGCACGGCGGATGGGAAGCGTTCCCATCCGCCGTGCCCTGCTTCATGCGAGCCTCGAGCCAAATCGCGCGTGCTCTTACCAGCCGTGGCCGCGATCATGGTCATTATCGCCGGCGGCAACGTACGCGACACCGCGATAGACCGTGCCGTAGGTAGGACCCGCGATGGTGCGGAAAGTCTCGCGAGCCACCTTGCCCGCAAGTGCCGTGGCGCTCACTTCATCGGTGATTTCCACGACGCGGTTCGGATCCGCGCCATTGTCGCCGGAGGCACTGCTGGTCGAAGTCGCAGCCCACAGCGTCACCGTGCCGTCCTTGTTGACCAGGCCGGTGAGGTTGCGCAGGCCGATGGTCGTGACGTCCGGGTACTGGCCGTCGTAGCCCACGAGGTTGCTGTCGACCTTGCCGATCAGGCCACTGGTCAACGTGTAGGCAAGCGTCCAGGTGCCGTTGCTGCCCAGGACCCACTTCTCCAGGCCCGCATGCGCCGCATCGGCGCTGTTGCCCGTGCCCTCGTCGGTCACGTACAGCGTGTGATCGTTGGCGAAGAACAAGGCGAAGGGCGTGTAGTCACCGCCGCTCGTGCCGTCGGCCAGCGATGCCCGGGCGGAGTCGGTCGGGAAACCGTTGAGGATGGCGATCGCCTGCTGCCCGGCATCGGCGACGGTCGGCAGCACATTGCCGGCCGCCGGGCCAGTGTTTGGCGCCGGCACGAAACCGGCCGGCGATTGCGCCGCATTGACAACGGTATAGACCGTCTGCACGCCGTTGCTGCCGCTGCCCTTGGTGAAGTACAGCGCTCCGTGGTACTCGGTGATGCCGCGGAAGTTGTCGTCCTTACCGGGCTTGTCGTCGGCACCTTTCTTGCCGAGCCCGAACTGCAGCAGGGGGTTGACCTCCGCTGAGTTGCCGTTCGGCACGGTCACCGCAGCCGACCAGCCGTTGATCGGATTGACCGCCTCCAGGCCCGTGGTCTCAGTCACATCCGGGGTCGTGCCGTTGCTGGCGGAACCGAACGTCGCGGCATTGCCGTTGTTGGCGTTGCCCACAGTGTAATACAGCCCGTTCGAGCCCAACAGCGCGGCGCGGCCGTTGTTGCCGCCGTAGTTGATGGTCGGCGTGAAGGAGAAATGCCCGTCATCGTTCAGGGAAACGATGGTGCGATGGAAGGCATAGTCGCTGCCGAAGGCGAAACTCACCGGATTGGTCGGATCCTGACCCGCCACGGCATCGGAGTTCGAGACGTCGAGGGCGCCGACGCCCGGGCTGGCGTAGCCGACAAACACCAGGTGGTTGCCACGCTCGTCGTGGCCGAGGTGCAGCGCCAGTTCCGACTTGGAGGAGAAGCTGGTCACGACCTGGCCGGTCGGCACACGCAGTCGGTTGAGCACGCGGCCGCTGTTCGGCTCGACGGACGTCAGGTAAATTGGCGAGGTCACGCCAAAGCTGCCGTCGACTGTGTCGTTGTTCCAGACCGTGACGTAGTTGTTGCCGGAGATCGCGGGAATGGTGGCGGTGTTCGTATTGGCCAGCGGCGTGCCGACCGCCAGGGACGCCACCGCCCCGGTCCAGCTTTCGTAGTTGCTGCTGCTGATGACCAGCGAACCGGGTTGCAAGTAGAAATCATCGGCCGCGGCGGTGCCGACAAGCGCGAATGCGGCGGCGCCGCTGCCCACCAGCAGCGAAACGGCGCGGGCGATCGAAGAACGGACGTTCATGGGAATCCCCTCTGGGTTGGCTAGGAATCGCTTAATGCTTGGCCCTGCAAAGTAGTCAACCAATATGACAGGCACGTGAAGGACATCGCCCCGCCGATACCCGCGGGCCATCCGATCGGTTGCTATGAGCGAACGCTGATATGCTCGACAGGCGAGCTTTGGGCCAAGCTGTTTACTCTTGCGTGAGTAACTTAAACGCGTGAGTCCACTGATTGTGCAGGAATCCCGGAATGCACCAGAGCATGCAAAGAGGCTCGATCGCGCGGGCGGCTTCGGCACCGCCCATATCGGCCGTCTCCCAGCCGAACTGGTCCAGAATTCCGCTGACGATCTCCTTGGCGGCGGCGTCGTTTCCACAAATGAACATCGTCGGCTTGCCGGCCTTATATTGCGGATCGACCATGCGCACACTGCCTACCGAGTTGAACGCCTTGACGAACCGTGCGTTGCCGAATTCCTGCTGCAGTCGCTCCATCGATGACTGATCAAGGGTCGTAAAGAACTTCAACACGCCATTGGTGGGCGGCTCATCGGCGATAGGATTGGTGGCATCAATCACCGGCTTACCGGCCAAATGCCCTGCCGTGGCGGCGCGGAGGGTTTCTAATGCGCCCGCGCCCTTGACGGCCAAAACGATGAGCTCGCCAAATTGTGCCGTGTCAGAAAATGTCCCGATGCGCGCGTTCGGATGGTCCGTCGCCCAGTCCGCTAACTTGCCGGCTGTTCGAGTGCCGAGCATTACTTCATGTCCGTGCTCGAGAAAGCCGGAAGCCAATGTCTTCGCAACATCCCCTGAACCTAGAATACCGACTTTCATAGTGCGCTCCTTGGGCTAACTCCCAACATCTATGCAGATAGGGCCCTCGTCGGGGCAACCAAATACTTGGATACGCGCGAAGACAGGGAAGACGGCCCAAAAGTTCCCATTTCGCGCGGCCGCAAACTTCCGCGGCTACGGGAGTTGGCAGCCGATGGCCGTAACATAGGCCGTCGAACCACAAAATAGCACTGGCCTGCGGCCGCCGCCATTTTAGCCGGCCGCGCGAGGACGGTTTCGAACCCGCGTGGCGATCAACCGTTCCAAAAGAGCGTCCTGCCCCGGCGCGCCGATGCACGACAACAATCGGTCGAAGACGTCTTCTTTGACGGCGAAGATGATCAGGGCCGGTCGAGGCTTGTCGGAGTCCGCCGGGCAGCCCTGGAAGAGAGCTTCCGCAGCGATTCCCTCTTCTCGCCGACCTCCGCGACGATTTGGGGCCAGCGCAGCTTGTGAAGCGCAGAGGTGGTTCGGAAGGCCTCGAGCGGAACGGCGTTCAATGGATCGACGCCGTTGAGAAGGAATACCCTGACCGCGGCGATATCACCGGCGATGTCGGCGACGCGCTCAAGGAGCTTGAGGCCAACCCTCTCGTCTCGAGTGGCAACTTCCTGCCGAATGAATGCGCGCACGACATCCACGGCGAGCCGTGCCTGGGCGACTCCGGCATCGGTACGTTTCTCGGGAAGCAAGTGTAGATTCTGGATGCGGCTGTCCAGCACATCTATGGGGTGGATCACCCGCAGGCGGCCGATGCCCGGCATCTCCATCTCGATCGCGCGGCGAACAAGGTCCTTGGTGGTGAGACCGACAACCCCTGAGAGGAAATCCACTTGCTTCACTTGCCCGCTCTTCGTTCGGTGAGTCACCTTGCCCGTTTGCGGCGTTGAATCATCGAGAGCGGGTATCCAGATCTGCCAACCAAGGCGCCTGGCAAGATCCTTGGCGAGAACGGAATCACCGATGAAATCGGCATCTGCCGTCACGCCCGAAACCAGGTTCGCCGGGCGCTCGACCTGCAGATGATCGGCCCAGAAGGCGAGCGCCTGGCCGCCCACGAGCAGGCCGCGCGGCGAGCATATGCTGAGGATCATCTGCACGTCCTCGGGAGTCAGGGGCGCCTCGGTTTGGCGTTCACTCTTCATCGAATGTGCTCGCGCGATTCAGCATCCGCGCAGCGCGCGCAAGCTCCGCGGGAATCATGTGCATTTTCCCCCACCGGCCATCCTGTGCTCGCGTCACACCTACGGCCAGAGAGGCATCCAACGTTTGCGGGGACAGCACCACGGCGACGAGTCGCCCATGCTTCACGACATCCACACGCCCCAATGTCGCGACATCCTCGAGAAGTCCTCCGAAATTGTTCTTGGCGTCAGTGGCGGATACTTGTTTTGACATTTGGCTATTTTAGCTAAAACCATCCCCCGTGCAAGGAGGACTATCACACCCGTAATTAGGGGCAGGCAGGGCCCGGACGATGGCTCAACGCGGGCCCCGCTTGACGGCGGGAAGTTACCCAGGTTACTTGCGCCGCAGCGCCCGGAAAAGAGTTGGAAACCCCGCGAGCGCCCCAAGGAGACAAGCCGCGAAGCCGAACGCCCCGGCAGAGGAATACGAGAGATGTTCGGCCAGCAATCCCGCGATTGCCGTTCCCGCCGCGTAACCGAGGCGGTCGCACCCGCCACCGAGAGTCCCAAGGCGCCCGGATGGATCGAGCAGCGCCGCCGTTCCCAGCAGGTACGAATAGATAAACATCGTGAAAATCCAGTAAGCGAACACTCCCGCGGCATAGGCGACAAGGTCCCAGGCGTAGCCGACCAGAAGGCAGGACAGTGCGCTACCGGCAACGCCGACGGTCAACACCAGCGTTCGATTCACACGACGGCCGAGCACCGCCGCGGCCATAGTACCGACGAGCCCGACGAATACGCCGGCCGAAAGCACCCAAGCGACCGCATCGCGCGACAACTCCAGCTGCACGGCGATTCTCTCCGAGAACGCGTAGAGTCCACCCGTGCCGACGGAGAATGCCGCCCACGCAAGCAGCAGTCCGGGCGCCCCTGGCGTGTGCCAGGCGGACAGCCGAATTTGCTCCGTGCGCGTGCCGGTAGTCAGGCTGCGGAGCAATAATGCGCTGACAAGCGCCAGTGCCGCGATGGCGAGGAAGATCCCGAGCGGTCCTCTGGTGCGGTCCACAGCGGGAACGGAGCTCATGACTGACACGATAACCAATAGCGCGCCGCCGTTGGCGATGGCATACACCCGATCCGGCTCGTCCGCGGCGGCAGCGGCGGCGATCGCCGCCGAGAACACCGCGCCGTAGCCGCACCCCGAGGCGACACCGAAGACGAGCTGCGGTGCGAAGCTGTTCAACTCGAACAGACCGAGATTGGCAAGAACGATCAGCGCGCAACCACCGACGGCGATCCGCCATAGCGGCATCCGATCTATCCATGCGGCCAGTATGATCATGCTGAATGCGAGCGACGCCACTTGGGCAAAGCCGAAATATCCGGCTTGCGCCGCGGTACGATGCGTACCGTCCATGAGCGCACCGATCTGCAGCGGCATGGAGCTGGTGCTCATGTGCGCAAGCCCCATACCCACGCATACGGCAAGCAGGAGGAGGATCTTGGAGGCGGTCGGCCGCCGGCGCGCAGCGGGCCGTAGAGTCAGGGATTCCTGGGCCGTGAGCGGCCGATCGCCGTTTTGCGCTATCGCTCGCTCATCGGCCGAAATGCTCATCGGCCGGTCTGCACGATGGTCTGCACCAGTTTCCAATTGCGCCTGCGCATCCCGTGAATCTTTATCCGATCATCCTACACCAAAGGGGTCGGCAATGACCTCCATACAAAACTCGATGAACACGCGCACTTTCGCTGCGTGGTGAAGCCGAGAGGGATATATGGCGTAGAGGGGAAAGCGTTCATCCGACCATTCCGGAAACAGATCAACCAGCCGACCGGCATCCAGAAGATGCTTGCATCCCAGTTCGAGGATCTGGGCGATCCCCGCACCCGCCTCGCATGCGCCAATCAACGTCCCCGAGTCCGATACCAGAAGGCGCCCCTTGACCCGAAGCGGGATCACCTCTTTCCTGCGTCTCACCTCCCAGTCATAGGGCCTTGCGTTCGCCGCATCGTAGAAGTCGATGCAATCGCAAGCCTCGACATCCTTCGGGTGGCGTGGGCGTCCATGGGATTTGATATACGAAGGTGAGGCTACGGTCAGTACCCGCGTTTCAACGAGCTTTCTAGCCACGAATGAACCGACCGGCGGTTCGCCAAAGCGTAGAGCGAGGTCGAATCCATCGGCGACAAGATCGCCCACTGCATCCCTCATGATCAACTCCACCGAAACGTCCGGGTAGCGTGTCAGAAACTCTGCAAGATGTGCCGACAGGACGATGCGAGCGAAGTAGGGATCTATGTTGACACGCAACCGTCCGAGCACCTTGTTGGCGGATCCAGAGGCCGCGATGGCGGCCTCCTCGATTCCGGCCAGATGCGGCCCGTAGTGTTCCTACGCGCCGCATGGTTCATGGAAAACGCCGCATGGGACATCGCCTCGGCCCGGGAAGGGAATATCCAGAGCTACCTTCAGCCCCTGGATCGCCCCTTCCCGATGATCGCCACGGATGAAGTCGGCCGCACCGCCGCGGCGCTCCTGCGAGAGCACTGGGAGGGCCGGCGCGTGGTCGAACTGGAGGGTGCCCAGCGCGTGTCGCCGAACACGCTGGCCGATGCATTCGCCAAGGTACTTGCGCAACCGGTGCGGGCGCAAGCCGTGCCGCGGGATCGGTGGGAATCGATCTTCCGCGCCCAGGGCATGAAGAACCCAACGCCCCGCATGCAGATGCTCGACGGGTTCAATGCCGGCTGGATCGACTTTCCGAATCGCGGTGCGAATGCCCGCAAGGGCAGCATCGGCATCGATCAAGCCATTGCCGCCCTGATCCAAAAATCTCAACGCTTTTAGTACTAAACGGCTGTCGATGCAATGAGCCAAAAGCATCACTCATGGACCAGGACCATCGGACCATACACACATTCGCCGGCGGATCTTACGCTGCAATCACGTCATGGCAGCAATCGAGCGTGACGTTCGCCACCGGTGCGACACGTCGCGCCGGGGCCGGCAAGTAGTTCAACCAGTGAAGACGGAGGTCCCATGTTTTATCCGCAAAGTAACTTCCATTCTCAAGGTTTAGGTCATCCCCAGAGTTCGGGTTATCCCCAGAGCTTTGGGTATCCGCCGAGTTCAGGGTATCCGCAAGGATTCGGGTATCCGCAGGGAAGCTTTGCCCAGCAGGGTTTTCCAGGGACCTTGAATTACATTCCTTTCGCAAATGCTTTGTACGGCTATCCGCAGCCAACGTCCCACGTCGCGCAAGGCCTGCCGCAAATGTCGAACTGGCAACACCCCGCCCAACAACAGGCTCAACAGCAAGCCGCCCTCCAGCAGCAAGCGATGCTGCATCTTCTGGCCACTCAGCAATTGGCGCAGCCTTTCACACAGCAGCATCTGCAAGGCACCAATGAGTTCGCCGGCTCGGCGAACGGGGCTGCGCAATCAGCGAGTTTATGGACACAACCCCAAGCCAATCCGGAGCACATCAATCCGGCGCTACTGCAGCAATCGCAGCAGCAACTGCTGCAGCGGCTCGCGCAATATCATCACTTGGTGGCGCAGCAGCTCGGGCAAATGGCCGCGCAACTGGCAACTCAAGGTCTCGGCACTCCTTACGCCGGCCAATTCATACCGGGCCAATTTATGCCGAATCAATTCATCCCGAGCAGCGGCCAATACATCCCGAGCCAGTTAGGAGCGAACTTCGCACCTGGCATCACGATGCATTGATTCAATGACGGTAGGTTCAATGACGGTAGGCGATCACACAACCGAGGCAGAGTGTCATGGCTGAGCAAAAGGATAATTCGAGTCTGACGGCAAAATCAGCGCAATCCAAGAGACCGAGTCAATCGAATCAATCAACCGGTGCGCCCGACGTGTTTGACGACAGACCTGATTCGGGACCCGGCGATGGAACTGGTGCCGGCGACAAGACCTCTGCCACGGTTGTGCGCCGCAAGCAGCGATACTTGATCGGCTTCAGGTCGCTGCCGGGCATCACGTCTTTGCCCAACGATCCATTTTTCGAGAGGCTCTCGCAGATGGATAACGTGGAAATCGTCCGCCGCCTGCCGGGCATCGCCGTCCAGACTACCCCGCTGACGTCGAACGCCGCGGCGCCCTCCAGGATGTCGGCGGAGATCATCGTCGTTCGGATGGACGAGCAGCGTGGCGAGGCCTTGCGTCAGAACGCGCCTCCCCATGTAATCGTCGAACGTGATGCGCCGCTGGGCTATTCAGACATGCTGATCCCGGAGCCGTTGAACTGGCAGCACGCCGTGCAGGCGATGCCATTTCCTCGGCCACGCCGTGAACTGCGCTTCTGTATTCTCGGCGAAGGAGAGCGCCCACTTGCGAACGCAGTAATCAGCATGTACGGAGCAGGTTTTCCGGCACAAGCCGTCACCGACTCCTCAGGCCAGGCGAGTTTGCAGACCGGCGCGGTAGACGGCAGCGGAATTCAGGCGATCTACGTGCGTCCTGCGGCAGATCATTGGGAACGGTATATCCGCAATCCGTCGCTCGAATCCGGGCAAGTCAACGTAATCCGGCTGAGCCCTCTGGCCCGGACTTCTCGAAGCTTTCCAGGCGAACGTCCCTACGGCTGGGGCCAGCGCATCATGAAATTCGATCGAGTATCCGCCGACTGGAAGGGCGCCGGTACCAAGATCGGACTGATCGATTCGGGCTGCGACAGCTCGCACCCTCTGCTACATCACGTCGTGCGGGGTGCGGATCTCACCCGAGACAAGGACGCACAGAGCTGGAAGTCAGACGAACTGGGACAGGGTACGCACTGCGCAGGTATCATTGCCGCCTCGGCAGCGGCTGCGGCCGCTTCAGCCGGTGGGGCCGCATCATCGGAAATCGTCTCGGAAATCGTCGGCTGCGCGCCGGACTCTGAACTGCACATATTCAAAGTGGTACCGGGCGGCTACCTCAGCGACCTCGTCGATGCTTTGAGTCAGTGCATCGAACGGGGCCTGGACATTGTGCAGATCGGCGTCAGTGCCGAGCAGTTCTCCGAAATCGTCGCGCAAAAGATCACTGAAGCGCGATTGCATGGAATCGCCTGCATTACCGGCGCCGGCAACTCCGGCGGAGTCGTGCAGTTTCCGGGCAATGTACCGGGCGTGCTGACTGTGTCTGCCGTGGGAAAACTCGGCGAATATCCGCAAGATACTCGCCACGCCCAACGGGCGCTGCCGCAACTGATCGCGTTTTCGGGCATCTATGCCACGAATTTCAGCGCTTGGGGGCCGCAAGTCGGCGTGTGCGCACCCGGCGTTGCCGTGGTGTCGAGCGTCCCGGGCGGCGGCTATGCCGCTTGGGACGGCACGTCGATGGCCGCTTCCCATGTCGTTGGTTTTTCAGCGTTGCTGCTCTCTCACCACCCGATGTTACAAAGCATTAACTATGGCGCGCGTGCCGAGCAGCGTGTCTCTACCCTGTGCGATATTCTTCGCGTTGCGGCAATACCCTATGCGCAGGTCGACCCAAGCCGGGTGGGCGCAGGCATTCCCGATCTTCAGCAAGTGCCGGGATTGCTGTCCATGGGTCAACAACAGTTCTACGGCGGCCCGATTGGGGTCGGCACGGTCGCCGGCCTCGGCACACTGCAACCGCCGTTTGCCGCATCGGATGCCTATCCGGGCGGCCCAATGGCCATGAACACTCTGCTGCAGTTGCGTGCAGCGGGCCTCTGGCTATGAGCGGAGGCGGTCTATCAGCCAGGGCTAAAACGCTCCCCGATCAACGTTCGTAGCTTCGCCGCCGCCTGGCCGCGGCGGCGTACCTGAAGCTTGTGCAAAATATTTCTGACGTGGTTCTTGGCGGTACACGGCTGCACTCCCAAGCGCCAGGCAATCTCCTTGGTCGGGCAACCGCGGTTGATCAAATCCGCGACCTGAAGTTCGCGCAGTGTCAAAGGATTGGCATTCATGATCTTCGAGAAGTCCCGGAAGCCGATGCAGTGGTAGAGGGACGCGGCCAGCGTGGGCGAACAAGCGAGCTCACCTCGCACGGCGTTCTCGATGGCGGCGACCATGTCGCTCAACGAAGCATCCATCGGCACATACCCATCCATGCCGGCGGCCGCGCAGGCGAGTACTTCACTGGCGGTTTCACGAACTCCCACTGCCACAATCCGCATCCCCGCGCGGATTTTTCGTAGCGCCCCGACGATCTCCGAATCGCCGGGCGACAATAAATCAACCAGAGCGACGTCGGTAGCCACCGCGCGCGGCACGTTCTGAGCCTCTTGCACGCTGGCGGCGCCCAGCACCTCGATCAACGGACACGCGCGCAGCAACGCGGCCAAACCTTCCCGATGCAGCCGCACGTTGCTCACGATGCATACCCGAATGTGCAACTCTGCTCCTCGTTCGAGTCCGTTTGGATAACGACCGAGCCTTCGCGGTAAAGGTTCCATGCCCAATGGACCAAGCCGCCCCTATCGATAGCCGCCCGTGATGCATCGGATACGTTTCAGCGACTGTCGTTGCCGCCGCGAGACCCAAACGCGTCCAAGCGGGCGGCCAAAGCGCCCATCGTTGCTGAATGCCAACGAATATTGGAGCGAGGCGGCGCCAATGACTTCGCGTGTGAATTATTTATGGCATGCGCTCTCGCAGATCGTGCCGCCCAAATAGCTGACAAATCCGGACCAGGCTGCCGAGTCGATGCGACAACAGAAGCAGCTACGGACTCAAGAGATTCTTTGACTTCTCAGGTACCAACGGCGCACGGTAACGACGGACCAAATGGCCTCTATCAGTCCAAGGGGCCGGGCGACCTGGAGAAATCCATCCACTGACCACCTCCAAGTTGCGTTCCTACTGCATGGCAATAGACAAACCGCGGGCCACTTCGGTAAAGTAACTCAGTTCATTGGGGAGTAGCCGCCCTCTAGGGAGAGGGGGACGCGTCAACACACTTGATCCTTTGGGTCATGGCGCGTTCAACCTGCCGGTCTGGCGAGACCTTTGACACATGGCCTGGTCCCGGGTTGGACGGAGGTCGCGTGTCATTGGTTTGCCTCGTCCGACCCTGGAGCCGCTCAATGGATCCTTTCTTTGTTTCGACCGCCTCGGTCGCAGTGGGCGAACTCGGCGACAAGACCCAGCTGCTGTCGCTGATTCTCGCCACACGCCTGCGCAAACCCGCTCCGATCATTGCCGGCATCTTTGCGGCAACGCTGATCAACCACCTCATCGCCTGCTCGGTCGGCGAATGGGTCGGCACATTGATTACTCCGAATATTTTACGCCGGGTTCTGGGCATTTCCTTTCTTGCCGTCGCGGTTTGGGCGCTGATCCCCGACAAATTGGACGAGGACGTGAAAATCCGCGGCAACTACGGAGTATTCGCCTTCACCGCCGTGACCTTCTTCCTTGCGGAGATGGGGGATAAAACCCAGATCATCGCGCTCGCCCTTGCGGCGAAGTACGACGCGCTGATCGCCGTGGTCGCCGGCACCACCCTCGGCATGATGCTCGTCAACGTTCCCACTGTCCTATTCGCCGAGCACGCCATGAAATGGATCCCTGTGAAAGCGGTGCGGATCGTCGCAGCAGTGACCTACGCGATCCTCGGCGTGGTAACGCTGATGGGATATTCACGCGTAGGCCTCTAGCCCGCCCGGCCCCCCCGCTACTCGGACCTGGAAGGCATTTTGGTCAAATTGTATAGGGTGGGTGGGTATGCCATAATCCGAAGATGAGCCATACGATTCGCGACCGGAAAAAGTTGCTGGCGCGTGTGCGGCGCATTCGCGGCCAGGTCGATGGTATCGAACGCGCCCTAACGACCCAGGCGGGGTGCCAGCGGGTCATGCACCTCATCGCCGGCGCGCGCGGCGCCATGGCGGGCCTCATGGCTGAGGTCGTCGAAGACCACGTGCGCTCGCACCTGGTCGATGCGGAGAGACATCCGGGCGCGCTCAAAACGGAGGCGGCGGAACAGTTACTGGACGTCGTCCGAACTTATTTGAAGTGAGAACTGCCATGGCCGTCGATCCGAGGACCGCTGAACCCTCGTTCCACGAACACGTTTTTCTGGGCGAGGGCCACGCACAGAGCGAGCGCAAGACCTGGACCGTGATCTGGCTATGCGGCACGATGATGTGCGTTGAGATTGTCGGCGGCCTTCTGTTTGGATCGATCGCGCTCGTGGCGGACGGTCTGCATATGAGCACCCACGCCGGCGCGCTGCTCCTCGCCGCGCTTGCCTACACGTATGCGCGCCGGCATGCCGGCGATGCGAACTTCACCTTCGGCACGGGTAAATTCGGCGACCTTGCCGGGTTCACCAGCGCCATCGTGCTAGCGATGATCGCGATGTTGATCGGCTACGAATCCGTGACCC
Organism: uncultured Gammaproteobacteria bacterium; assembly: GCA_963784105.1. Lineage (GTDB taxonomy): Bacteria > Pseudomonadota > Gammaproteobacteria > Steroidobacterales > Steroidobacteraceae > Bog-1198. Next base: position 1,153,291 of record CAWAQE010000018.1, on the reverse strand, counting down.
GCATTCTGGCCCCCGTCCCGATTCACTTCGCCGAGGCGATCCCGATCGCCTGCATCGGACTGGCCGTAAACATCGCGAGCGCATGGCTGTTGAGCGCCGGCGGCCATCACCACGGTCACGGACATGGCGCCGAGCATGGTCACGACGAAGCGCATTCCATCGCGACGCCTTCCGGCGATCTCATCCTCGAAGTGTTCGAAGAGGGGGTGCCGCCGCGCTTCCGGCTCCGGGCAGCTCTTGGGCCGCCACCTGCCGCCGAAACGACGCTCATCGCCACGGTGCGCCCGGATGGCACGCAGCAGGCATTTACCCTGGCCGCGCACGGCGATTTTCTCGAGTCGCAGGCAGAGATCCCGGAGCCGCATGCCTTCACTGCGCAGGTCAAGATCGGCGCCGATACCTACACGACCGTCTTCGAAGAACAGACCCAAGGCCACGGCGCGACGGGGCGTGACAACAATATGCGTGCCGCGATCATCCACGTGATGGCGGACGCCGCCGTGTCAGTCTTGGTGATCATTGGGCTGCTGCTCGCGCGTGCGTTCGGGTGGCTATGGATGGACCCTTTGGCCGGTATCATTGGGGCCTGTGTGATCGCCAGCTGGTCCTATGGGCTCATCCGCGACACCGGCGCCATCCTGCTCGATAGGATTCCGGACAGTCGATTGGCGCAAAATTTGCGCAAGACGATCGAGAGCGACGGCAGCACGTTGGCCGATCTGCATCTGTGGCGCCTTGGACCGGGTCATCTGGGAGCGATTGTGTCGGTGTGTTCGAAGGAAGGCCGCAGCGCGGATTATTACCGGGCGAAATTGGCACGCTACCCGGCGCTCTCTCACGTCACGATCGAGATTCAGGGATAGGTGTCTTGCTCGAACTCCCAATGATGTCGGACCTTTCACAGCTCGGATTTCTGCTCTTTGTTTCCGCGTTGGTAGCAATGTTGACGCGCCGCTTGCGTATGCCCTACACGGTGGGCTTGGTCCTCGCCGGCATGGGCCTTTATTTTTCGCATATCTACATCAAATGGCATCTTACGAAGGACCTGATTTTCTCCGTATTTTTGCCGCCCCTGGTATTTGAAGCAGCGCTTTTCATCAATTGGCGGGAGTTCAAGAAGGATTTGCCGGTGGTGGCTCTTCTGGCGTCGGTCGGGGTGCTCCTGGCGGCGGCGGTCACCGCGGCCGGCATGCATTTCGCACTCAACTGGGATTGGGGCAGTGCCGTCGTATTCGGGGTGCTGATTGCCGCGACGGATCCGGTGTCCGTTATCGCAACGTTCAAAGAGGTCCGGGTGCATGGGCGGCTGCGTTTACTCATCGAAGCGGAGAGCCTTCTAAATGATGGTACGGCTGCGGTTGCCTTCGTGGCAGTGCTAGGCGTGTTAGCCGGCGCTCACCAGGATTTTGAATCGATCACCGGCTTGCTGCTGCTGACGATCATTGGGGGCGCCCTCATCGGCGCGATCGTCGCCGCGGGTTTCATGCTCCTGGCGGGGCGCACGCCGGACTACTTGGTCGAAATCACCTTTACCACCCTCGCCGCGTACGGCTCGTTCTTTGTGGCCGAATATTTTCAGTTGTCGGGCGTACTCGCCGCACTGACAGCCGGCTTGGTCGTCGGCAATTTTCGCTCATCGGCTCTAATCACGGATGCCGGCCGGCATGCCCTGGAACCGTTTTGGGAGTACGTGGCATTCATTGCCAATTCGCTGATCTTTCTGCTAATTGGTGCGCAAGAAGCACAACAGCACTTCAAGAATCTGTGGCTCCCTGTCGTGCTGGCCATTCTCCTGGTGACTCTCGGCCGCGCTGCGGCGATTTATCCGCTTTGCGCGCTGTTCTCACGTAGCCGACTCAAAGTGGACGCGCGGCACCAACATGTGCTCTTTTGGGGTGGCTTGCGTGGCGCCTTGGCACTGGCCCTTGCCTTGGCACTCCCGGACGATCTACCGCAACACGATAGCGTCGTCACGTTGACATTCGCCGTGGTTGCTTTTTCGGTGTTCGCGCAAGGATTGACGATTACGCCCCTCTTGCGCTGGCTGCGCCTTCTGCACGTGGAATCGGGATAGCGCGTCGAACCAAGACGAACCCAAACGCCATACCGGGACCAGCAAATGCGCGACGAACATGGCCTGCCGATCGGCGAGCTCGAAGGCCGGAAGAGTCATTCCCCGCTCGAAGTGCTCAGGGCATTTCTCAAGTTAGGACTGATTTCATTTGGTGGGCCCATCGCGCACATCGGCTACTTTCGAGACGAGTTCGTCGTGCGCCGCCGCTGGCTCGATGATGCTGCGTATACCGACTTGGTGGCGCTCTGCCAGTTCCTTCCTGGCCCCGCGAGCAGTCAAGTGGGGTTCTCCATTGGGTTGATGCGCGCGGGCTACCTCGGCGGCCTGGCGGCGTGGACGGGTTTCACGCTGCCCTCCGCCATCGCACTCGTGCTCTTTGCCTACGGTGCGCACGCGCTGGTGGGATCCGTCGGCTCGGGGTTGTTGCACGGCTTGAGGCTCGTGGCGGTTGCGATCGTAGCGCAGGCCGTCCTAGGCATGGCGCGCACGCTCTGTCCTGATCGGCGGCGTGCGTCCATTGCCGCCCTCGCAGCGATTCTGATCCTGTACAGCAGCTCGTCGATTGCACAGATCGGCGCGATTATCTTGGGAGGCTTCGCAGGGCTACTAGTGTGCCGATCGTCCGTGCCCATTCCGGCGTCACCGATGACAATGCGGGTCTCGCGCCATGTCGGGATTGCCGCACTGGCCGCATTCACGATCCTGCTGGCCGGCCTGCCGCTGCTTCGCAGGTTCGGTTCGCTCCAAGGGCTGGCACTATTCGATGCATTTTATCGATCCGGCGCACTGGTCTTCGGCGGTGGTCATGTCGTCCTTCCCTTACTCAGGGATGCCTTCGTAGCGCCCGGCTGGGTCAGCGACAACACTTTTCTCGCCGGCTACGGCGCTGCGCAAGCCGTGCCGGGCCCGCTCTTTACGTTCGCTGCGTATCTCGGTGCAGTCGTGGAGCCGTCGCCGCACGGTGTCGTAGGCGCCGCAATAGGGCTTGTCGGCGTCTTCCTTCCGGGGATTTTGGTACTCTTGGGCACCCTGCCGTTTTGGGGCACCCTGCGAGCGCGCGCCGGGCCGCAGGCTGCCATGCGTGGCATAAATGCCGCAGTAGTCGGCCTGCTCGGCGCCGCACTCTACAGTCCCGTGTGGACCAGTTCGGTCGACACGCGCGGAGATTTTGCCGTGGCGCTCATCGGCTTTGTGTTGCTGACTGTGTGGCGCGCTCGACCGCTACTCGTGGTTATTTTTGGCGCAGTGGTCGGTATCGCGCTGGCCCATACGTGACTGAGTCAGCGCGACCATAGGCACGCCTCGCGCCTATGACATCCCCAGCCAAACGGACAGAGCGCGCCCCACTCGAATCATGAGGGTATCGCCCAGATGGCCCACCCGCTTGCCAATCTTTTCGCCGGGCAACGTCAGCACCTTGTCGACCATAATCTGCGACACCCGATTAAGGCCATTTTGCCGACTCGGATCGAGAGTGATGCGAAACAGCGGCGCATCGACAATCGTATAAAGACGACACAGACCTCAGCAAACGGCGGCGCTCGGCGCCGTGAACCTGGGCAGCGTCACCGCTTCGCGCCGGGTCTTGAAATCGAGCGCGTCGGCAAAGTTCTTCGCATAGCGGTCGCGCACCCTCATGGGCTCGAGGCTCCAGCGCCACTCGATCATTCTCAGGATGGAGCAATGTTCGTAGGGACCGGCCTTCTCGATCTTGCGGGGCGCGAACGGACCCATCGCGATCGCCGGAACGCGAAACCCCAGACGTTTCAGGTCTGGAAACGGGCCCGACCCGGTCTGCACCGTGTCGTCCCGGCACGCGGGGGGCGGGACATGATCGAAAAAGCCGCCATGCTCGTCGAAGTTGAGCACGAACACCATCCGGCCCCATTGCGAACTGTTCTTCAGTGCGTCGTGGACGCGCGCCACGAATTGCTCGGCGACCAATACGCTGCCCTTGGGGTGATAGTCGTTCGACGTTCCGTTGTCTTCGGCAGCATCCGTGTAATTGGGATCGACGAATACGACATTGGGCAATGTCCCCCGGTGCGCGTCCTCCCAGAACCGATCGATCGAAAAGGTGAGGCTGTCGTACCTCTTGCTTTTGAATAGCCCTGTCATCGGCTCGCCATGATGGTAATAGGCGCTCCGCAGGCCCGCGGCGATCACACGGTCGAAGATGGCCGTCGAGATGACGCACGGACGGTCCGCATCCGTCTTTGGAAAACCGTCCGGCATGTCGACCTGCGTGGTTCCCGTCAGTTGATACAGCCGGTTTTCCCAGGTTGGTCCCTGCATCGCGCAGAAATAGTTGTCGAAGGTGGTGTAGCCGGCGGCGAGTGCGCTCAAGATCGGCAGATCCTCCTTTCTGTAGTAACCGATCGGGAAGCGGTCGCCGGCGGGAGCGGTCTGCAGAAAGCCGCTGCAGCGTCCATTCGCGTACTGGGTTGCGGTACCTTGCCAGGTGTGGTCTGGATCGCTGAACTTGCACCCCTGCCACTCCGGCGCCAGAGGCCAGGTCTCGTGCACCACCCCATGAACATCTGCGTAGCGAAGACCTTGCTGGCGGCCGTTCGCGCCCGGCAGCCAGCCCAGCACGTGGTCGAAGGAGCGATTTTCCATCATCAGCACCACGACGGTATCGAACGGCGCTTCGTTGGGCCGCGGCAAACCAGTGTCGATGGTCTCCTGCGGCGTCGGCACGGCGCCGTGGGCGCCCTCCCCGCCGCCCGCCACATCGAGCATCGCAGCACCGGCGCCCAGCATCAAGAAATCGCGGCGCGTAAGGCTTGATGTCATCTTCGTTACTCTTATGTTGACGGGGCTGGCGGCACCCCACGACGAATGAACAATACACTCACGAGGCCGCTCCGGAAAGACAGGCCTCCATCACCTCCCATTTCTGGGGTACCCTTGCAGAAGCCCATCCGCTCTCTACTACCGTTGCAGAGCAAAGCTGAACTTACATCGAGGAAATGATCATGGAAACCGAACAACTCATCCAGGCCGCTGCCAGCATCGTAGGCGCCATGGCTGCATCCCAGTACGGCAAATTCGGCGGAATGGACCCGGCGAAGATCACCGACATCGCGACGATCGCCGTGAAAATCGCGCGGGCCATTGAAGCAGCGGCGAACGCGAAGGCCTAGTGCTGAACCTGGGTGGGCATGGCGAGCCCGCCCCGGCCGGCCCGGCCACGGGCGCCTTCAGCGGTAGAGCGTCGTTCCAACCCCTACTTCTTCTGCATCTCCGCCAGCAACTTCGTCCACTGCTTACCCACGGAAGTACACTTTTCTTGCGTGAAGAACGACTCGTTCTCTGAGACCTCCTTCTTCATCACATTCCAGCCGTCCTGCACATACGCCGATTGGTCCGCGCCCTTGTTCGCCGTCCACGTTTTCTCCAGAAACGACTTAGCTATCTCCTCGGCACTTTGATCGCCCTTGGGTAGAAAACCCTTCTTGACGCACAGATCGTACTGAGAAGCCGTCCCGCCGAAGAACATCCCGAATTGCCTGGCCTGTGCCTGCTCCGCAGTCTGCGTAGCCGGCGCCGGCGCTTCGTCGGCATACGCCGACCCGCCGGCCGACATCATGAGCGCGCAGACGGCGAGCAGCTCTTTACATCCCATTTCGTTCCGCATGTGGTTTCACCGAGGTGCCTCGAACGATGTAATCATACTTTCAGCACCGCGGTCATTGATACCATGCGGTGCACTCGCGATGTCTGATTCTCGCGGAACCCCTAGATCACGCGAGTTCAGGCGCAATCATGGGTTTTTATTATGTTTAATTAGGTGTTTCTGCATGAACACGCTCAGTGGGTCGTTCGTATAATCGCCAAACGGCCCGCGGCGCTCATAGCCGGCCGAGGCATATAGCGCCAGCGCCTCATATTGGTACGGACCGGTTTCCAGCTTGAGCAACCTGCAGCCCGCGTCGATCGCCTGTGACTCGAGCAGGGCCAGAATTTTCTTGCCGACGCCCTGCCCTCGGCCGCGAGGACTGACATACATGCGTTTGAGTTCGCCATACTCAGGACAGAGGACTATCGCTCCGCAGCCGATTGCCTGGCCTGTATTATCCCTCGCAACGGCAAACAGGACATCGGGCTGCTTCAACGAAGCCAGGTCCATGGAGTGCCTGCTCTCTGGCGGATACAGGGTGTCCTGGTAGGCGTCCAGTTCGGCAATGAGGGCGATCACATCAGGCTGATCGGGTGATTCGAAGGCGATAGCCATGGCTGAAGTATAATCAACCAGGTATGACCGCCCTAACCGAATACGAAGTTAGCCGCTTGCTGGATACCGAGACCATCGCCCTGCGAAACATCCGTTGCAGCGGTGCATGCCGTCATCGGAGTGCGGAAGAATGTGTTCCGGCCACGCATCTTGTGTTCCCCTATCGAGGTGTGTATTTGCGGCACGTCGGCAGCGACCAAGCGGTGGCCGATGCCAACCATCTCCTGTTCTTCAACGCCGACGAGGGCTATCGGATCAGTCATCCATTGGCGGGAGGCGATGCAAGCCTGTCGCTTGCTCTGTCTGAACCCGTCCTGCAGGAACTCGCGCCCCCGCCTCTTTTGAGCAGCCGCACAACGCCCGGCTTCCGTCGCCAGCATCTGCGTATCGATCCTCGCGCACAGGCCCTGGTCGCGCTGCTGCGCCATAGTCTGGAAAACGCGACCATCGAACCATTGGAAGCCGAGGGCCTGGTGCTCACCTTGGTGTGCCGCAGCCTCGGGCCCCGCACATCGCATGCGTCCGGAGCCAGTCATTCGCGCCGCCGCCTGGCGGACCGCGTAAAAGTTCTGTTGGCCGGCGATCTATCCCGGCGCTGGAGCCTGGCGGAAATCGCCGCGGAGATCGGCGGCTCTCCAGTCTATCTCACGCAGGTGTTCCAACAGACCGAAGGCATACCCCTCTATCGCTATCATCTGCGCCTGCGCCTCGCACGAGCTCTGGACCTGATCGCGCGATACGAGGATTTGTCCGCGCTCGCCGCCGATCTGGGATTTTCCAGCCACAGCCATTTCGCTTCCGCTTTCCGCCAAGCCTATGGCCGATCGCCGACGAGCTTCAAGCGATCCGCCCAACGCTCCTGAAGTCGCTAAAGATTTCGACAGCGGCCGCAGACGCGATATGGTCTCCTACGTTCGCCCGAAATGCGGGCGGCTACTGGAGCGAGAATCATGACCGGCAAAGAACTCTCTCAGCTCTTCAGGAATCTTCATCTAGGACCCGAATTACTGCTCTTGCCCAACGCCTGGGACGCCGTAACCGCGCGCCTGATCGAGAGCTTGGGCGCGAAGGCAATTGCGACCACGAGTGCCGGGGTCGCTTGGTCGCGAGGTTATCCGGACGGGAACGCACTCCCGGACGATCAGCTGGTCGCCGCAGCTCGCAGCATGGCCCGCGTCATTCGAGTACCGCTCACGGTTGACATCGAGGCCGGCTATTCGGATGATCCGCGCGCAGTGGCCGGGCTGGCTGAGCGTATGTCGGCCGCGGGCGCCGTCGGCATCAACATCGAGGACGGCGCCGGAACCCCGGATCTTCTATGCAAGAAAATTGCGGCCATCCGAGAGAACACCGCACACTCGGGCATGGACCTGTTCATCAACACACGCACCGATGTTTGCCTACGCGGCATCGCCTCCGGGGACTCGGCCATCGAGGAAATCATCCTCAGGGCCTCGCGCTACCGTGCGGCCGGCTGTGACGGTCTGTTTGTTCCCGGCCTTTCGGGCATCGACGCGATCGGGGCGATCGCTGCGGCGATCAAGCCGATGCCCCTCAACATCATGGCCGTTCCAAATCTGCCGCCGATGCATATGCTCCAAAAGCACGGCGTTCGACGCCTGAGTGCGGGGTCCTCGATCGCGCAGGCGGCGCTTGGCCGTACGAGTCACCTGGCGGCCGGCTTCCTCGAGGGAAGCATGAGCGAGTTGTTCGGTGCCGCCGCGGAGTACGGCGCAGTGAACGAGCTTTTCGCCAACGATGCGCATCATTAGGAATCGTCATCAAATCGCCGCCATCGGCACCTCGTGACCTAAGAGCGTTACCGCACAGACTCGAATTCGGTGTTCCGTGCATAGTAATTCTTCGGTGGGTGGAGCTCCGCACCGAACCTATTGACTCGAATCGATGGTCCGGCCGGGACCGGCGATTCTTCAGTCGCCCATGGCGCGAAGGACATACAGAGATGGCTGCGAGCTTCGCCGGGGATCTGACTGCAGCATCGATGCCGCTTCCGCATTTTTGGGAACATACCGTCGGCAGCGGGCATGCCACGCTCGGGCTCCGTGCGGATTGGCAGACTCAGCTGCAACGAACGCACGCCGAACTCGGCATGATGCACGTGAGGTTTCACGGCCTCCTGTCCGATGACATGGGAACTTTGATCGGTGAAGGAGATACGCTGTTCTACTCCTTCTTCAACGCCGATCAGATTGTCGATTTCTTGCTCTCGATCGGCATGAAGCCCTTTGTCGAATTGAGTTTTATGCCGTCCATTCTCGCGTCCGGGTCGCAGACCGTCTTTCATTACAGAGCCAACGTGACGCCCCCCAAAGACTATGCGCAATGGGCGGAGTTGATTCGTAAGCTCGTTCGACACTGGGTCGAACGCTACGGCGCGCAGGAGGTTCGGAAGTGGTTTTTCGAGGTATGGAATGAGCCGAATCTGACGGCCTTCGGCAGCGGCAAGCAGAGCGAATATTTCGAGCTATACCGCTACACAGTGGATGCGATCAAGGGGGTCGACAGCGGGCTGAAAGTCGGCGGCCCCGCGACCGCCGACAATGCGTGGGTGAGCGATTTCCTGGAATTTTGCCGCGCCAATGGGCTGCCCGCCGATTTCGTTACGACCCATCACTATCCCACGGATGCCTTCGGCAAGCCCGGCGACGACACGGAGAAACAGCTGTCGCAGAGCACTCGCAGCGTACTGCGCGATGAAGCGCGGGAAATACGCAAGCAAGCCGGCACGGTACCGGTCTACTACACGGAATGGTGCACCTCGTCGAATCCCTTCGACTCCATGCACGATGACCCGTATGCCGCGGCTTTCATCGTGAAAACCGTATTGGAGGCCAACGGCCTGGTTCAAGGTTACAGCTACTGGACCTTTTCGGATATCTTTGAGGAAAATTACTTGTCCTCCGTGCCCTTTCACGGTGGCTTTGGATTGCTCACTATTCACGGCGTCGCCAAGCCCGCGTATCGCGCCTTCGAGTTGCTGCACGGGCTCGGAACTGAATTGCTTCACTTGGAGGGAGAGCATTCGACGGTCGATGCATGGCTTGTGCGCGGCGCCGGACGGGCCACGATTTTACTGACCAATTTCGCCCTCCCGCTCCGCCCCATTGCGACCGAGTCCGTCTCAATCTCGCTGAAAAACACCCAGGCGGCCGCTGAGGCGACGATACGGCGCATCGATTTGGAGCATGCCAATGCCAAGCGTCGATGGGAGCAGCTGGGAAGGCCGGACTACTTGTCGGGCTCGATGGTCGCCGAACTGCATACAGCCTCGCATCTGCACAAGGAGATTCAGCCCGTCATATTGCAGGAGGGGGGTATGCGTTTGGAGGTGACCATGCCGCCTCAATCGGTTGCCGCCGTTGAACTCGCCTACTAGAGCCGGTCGCAAGGCGCTTCTTGCGTTGTCGGATAACGGCTTGCTGGACCGGTTGCAGCGAGGTGCATTTGATTATTTTTCGCAATATCGCAATCCCCTGACCGGCCTTGTCGCCGATACCTCTCGGCCAGGCTCGCCCTGCAGCATCGCGGTAGTCGGGTTTGCGCTGTCTTGCTACCCGATCGCGGTCGAGAGAGGCTGGATATCGCGCGGGGCAGCCGCAGCCCTTACCCTGAACACGTTGCGATTCTTCTGGAATGGTCCGCAAAGCGATCGACCCGATGCCATGGGCTTTAAGGGTTTCTACTATCACTTCTTGGACATGCAGGACGGGCGGCGAGTATGGCAATGCGAATTGTCGCTGATCGATACGACGCTGCTGATGGCGGGAGTGCTGACGGCGGGATGTTACTTTGACGGCCCGGGAGAGGGCGAGATTCGCGACTTGAGCAATGCGCTCTACCGGCGGGTCGATTGGAATTGGGCGCAGAATGGTCAAGCTACCGTATCGCAAGGCTGGAAGCCGGAATGCGGATTCCTTCACTATGGCTGGGAGGGCTACAACGAAGCAACCATCCTCTATGTCCTTGGCGCCGCTTCGCCCACGCACCCTCTGCCGGCGGAGAGCTTCGCCGGCTGGACGTGCACGTATCAATGGGAAAACCTGCTCGACCAGGATGTATTGTATTGCGGACCCCTGTTCACGCATCTTTTTTCCCACGCATGGATCGACTACCGCGGCATTCGCGATCGATTCATGCGCCAAAGGCGCAGTGACTATTTTGAAAATACCCGGCATACGATTGCGCTGCATCGAGAGTATGGTGCCCGCAATCCGCGCGGCTATCGGGGGTACGATCGGAACCTGTGGGGCATTACGGCGGGCGACGGTCCGAGTACCGGCGACATGCGTCAGAACCGCAGAGATCGCCGCTTCTTCGGATACATGTCGCGCGGCGTGCCCTATGGGCCGGACGATGGGACCATCGCGCCATGGGCCATGCTCGCCACACTGCCATTCGATGCCGAAGCGGCGCTTTCAGGAACCCGGCACCTCCTGCAAGCCTACCCACAGGTGTGTACGCATGATCGGTTTTCCAGCGGCTTCAATCCGACATTGACCTCCGATGCCGGCGGTTGGCTGTCTGAGGGATGGTATGGACTCGATCAGGGGCTGCTCATGATGATGATCGAAAATCATCGCACAGGATTGATCTGGCGTTTGACGCGCGGCTGCGCAGCTATCCGCGCGGGCTTGATCGGTGCAGGCTTCGAAGGCGGGTGGCTGTAGCCATGGCTTGGACCGAGGAAGACTATTGTCGCAGGGTCCGGCCGCCCGGACGAAAGAATCCCGATCCCAAACCCATGTACGATCTGGCGGTCGTAGGCGGCGGCCCTGCGGGTCTTGCAGCCGTCGATCTGGCTGTAAGCCACGGCCTCTGCGTGGCTCTCATGGAACGAGACCGTCTCGGCGGCAATTCGCTCAACGCCGGTTCGATTCCCTCCAAGGCGATAATTCGCAACGCAAAACTAGTGTCCGCCGTACGAGCGAAGCCCGAGTTGAGCACATCGGCATCCGGCGCGGCTACGACCGAGTTCTGCGAAGCGATGGTTCGCATGCGTCGGGTGCGCAGCCGCATCGCCGAATATTCGTCGATCGATCGGTTGGACGCCCGCGGCGTCGACGTTTTTTTTGGCCACGCGCACTTCGCATCGCCCAACTCGCTGCTGGTGGAAGGCGCGCGGATACACTTCAAGAAGGCGATCATTGCCACCGGGGCGCGTCCTGCAGCCTCCCCCATTCCCGGCCTGGCGCAAGCCGGATATTTCACCAGCGAGTCCATCTTCGAGATGACGGCATTGCCGAGACGCCTGGGCGTTATCGGCGGGGGTCCGCTCGGCTGCGAGCTCGCCCAGGCCTTCTGCCGCTTAGGCTCACATGTAACCATCGTCCAGAACGAACCGAAGTTTCTGCCGCGCGAGGAACGCGACGCCGCCGAGCTTCTCTCGCTGGCGCTGTCGCGCGATGGGGTGGACACGCGTTTGAATACCACCGTCGTCGGCGCGCGCAGCGAAAATGGAGAAAAGCTGATCGATACGGTCAATAACGATGTCAAAGCCGCCATCCCGGTTGACTCCATTCTACTCAGCATCGGGCGAGTGCCGAATGTCGAGGAGCTGGGTCTCGAAGCCGCCGGCGTCGCAACCGACTCGGCCAATGGCATTCAGATCGATGATTTCCTGCGCACGACCAATGCCGACATTTATTCGGCTGGAGATGTATGCAAGACGCACAAATTCGCCAACGTGGCGGAAGCCTCCGCGCGCATCGCGGTGTTGAATGCGTTTGGGCGCGTAACGCAACGCCAAAACCATCTGACGATTCCGTGGTGCACGTACTGCGACCCGGAAATCGCCCACATCGGCATGCACATCAGGGAGGCGAGGCGGCGCGGCATAGTTCTAAAGACTTTCACAGTGATGATGCAGGATGTCGATCGCGCCATCACCGATGGGCAAGATGACGGCTTCGTGAAAATATACGTCCGAGAAGGGACCGACGAAATTCTGGGCGCGACCATCGTCGCTTCGCGCGCAAGTGAAATGATCAACGAAATGTCGGTGATCATGCATGCCGGAATCGGCATGCGCCGGTTGGCGGAGATACTCCATAGCTATCCAGCACAATCCGGCGCAATTCGATTGGCGGCCCTGGCGTTCGTCAGGAACCAACCCGTCACCCCATGGTGAAGTTGCCCAATGGAGACGACGGCCGAATCGTTCTCCGTCGCCAGAGCCGGCTTCATGCTGCCGCCTACGGGAGTGAATTTGATGGCGGCCCCTCAGGCGCCCTCGACCTCGAGCTCCACCGGAACATTGTTGCGTGTCGCATGGGAGTAAGGACAGATCTTTTCATGCGCTTCCTTCGCAAGATCCGCGAGCTCGGCCTGCGGCAGGCTCTCGTCCTTCACATGCAGTTTGACCGCGAGCCCGAAGCCGCCGCCATCGCGCGGACCGATCGATACGCTGCAGGTCACCGTCGCGGTCTTCGCATTGCGCTTTTTCTGGCTCGCCACGTAATCCAGCGCGCCGCCGAAGCAGGCGGCATAGCCGGACGCGAACAGATGTTCGGGCGTGGTCGTGTTCGGCTTGCCGGGACCTCCCATGGCCTTCGGCACGGAAAGATCCACTGACACGCTGTGGTCCGCCGCTTCTGCATGGCCGTTGCGGCCTCCGGTCACTGAGGCCACGGCGGTGTAGACGGGTTTGATGCTGTCCATGAGAACTCCTTGAAAGTGCTGAGGGATGTCAATCGGTCGGATAGGAGAATATACCCTGGCTCCCGCCCACCGGTCACGGTGCCCGAACACGGCCGACAGCAAGTGGTCGTTCCGCTCAGTAGGCAAAGTACGGACCGGCACCGCCGCTTGTCGAATAGCCTTCGAGCGCCGTGTAGACGGTACGCCCAAAAAAGAACGGCAACCCCCAATCAAAACCCTGCGCATCGCCGTTGGTCCCGCCCAGTTCGCCGAAGGCGGTGAAATTCGGATTGTTGGCGAACATATTGTCGGCATTGCCGATGGCGAAGCTTACAGTGCCGCTGCCGCCATTCTGGCCGACATTGACTGCGCTCAGATTGAGCGTGGACGCAGGACAATACAAACCGCTGCCGTCGCTGCACTGCGCGATCGAGTTGTCGGTGAAAAAGAAGCCGGTCGATCCGCTGTCGAGCAAGCTGTCGGCATAAGTCGCGCCGTTATACATCGTCGTGATGTACCCTGATTCGTCGGTCGAATAAACCGTCGCGCTGCCAAGCGCGTTGTCGGATTGCGTATCGACGCCGAAGGTGAGCGTGCCGCTCAAATTCTCCGTGCCGTTGGCGGGAACGGCAGGAAATGCAAGCACGACGCCGTTATTGTCGGCGGCGAAAAAGGTGACGGGATTAGGCACCTGTTGTGCAAGACTGACTGCGGCCGGTGCGCAGGAAGCGGCGCCGCAGACGTAATAGTAGCCGGTATCGGCACTCTGGGAGCAGGCAGTGCCGCAATCCTGGGCGAACGGCCCTACGCCGAGCACGCCGTTGGCCCCGAAGGTTGCCACGGTATTCTCGGCGATACCGGTCGAGGAACAGTTCTGCGATACGAGGGCGCTATACGCGGGATCCCCGATCACCTGGATGGGCACCGAGTCGGCCGATTCGCCGCCGATCTGCAGATTCGCCATCCTGACCGGCCCCCAGGCGTACCCATCGGCAAACATGGCACATTCGGCAATGACGTTGCCGCCCGAGTCGGTTTCCGGCGGCAGGCTCAGCGAAGGCGACAGCACCGAAGAAATGATACGCAAGCCAAAGGAGCCGGTATCGACCAAAATGTGGTCGATGGTCCGGCAGGTGCTCGGATCGGATGGCGAACATATCGTAATGCTGACAAATGGCTCGTTGACGGTTCCCCCCGCCGCAGCCGGGCCTGAATCGACGATGACGCCGACGGTGTTCGAAGTTCCACTCGGGCTGCCAATTGATTTGCCCAGGGGACTCGATGGCGCCGTCGCGCTGCCGCCATCCCCGCCGCACCCGACAAGCGTCAGGGTGCAGCCCGCAATCAAGACAAGTAATGCCATCCTCTTCATCATTCGTACCTTGCTGAATATCGCCGGCAGCGACACCGTATGGATGCGGGAATACTTCCCGTGAATGATGGAAACGGTCAAGGACGTAGTGCTCACAATGGGGGCCGCGCCTGGATGTCCTTCCCGGCGCCCCCTGACTAGTCCTTCGAGGGCGGCCGCGGCTTCAAGGGCTTTCTCACCGAGGTCACGCTTGCGCTCGAGTCTCTTGGCGATGCGGCCTCCGGTGCGCCCGCTGCGCCGCAAAGCGCCCGGAAGCCCGCGGCCACGAAGGGCGCCAGGCGCTCATGGACACTATCGAGATCCGAAGACTTGCAGAGTCCGCCCGACAGCTTGTCGATGCGCCCTGTCTCGGCAAATGTCAGCGTCAGCGCGCCGGTCAGGAATTGATAGCCCCAGTAGACCTCCCGCGCGGAGCAGCCGGGCAACGCCTCGCGCAGTACCGCGATGAATTTTTCCACCAGCGGATCGAAGTGCTGAGTCATGAGCACCGGCCCCCACTCGGGCGAGTTATTGACCTGGGCGACCAGCGCAAAATAGCTCTTCCACCCCGGACCGCCCCGGGCGGAGCGTTCCAGCAGCGGATAAGTGAAGGCGTTTACGATGTTCTCCAGCGTCGGCACTCCCGGTAAGGCCGCCCGCCGCACTTCTTCCAGCAGCGCGAACCGTTCGGGGTTCAACGCTTCCGCGCGCCGCTGGAAGACCGCGGTGAACAGTTCGCGCTTGCCGCCGAAATGATAGCTGACCAGAGCCACATCGACTCCGGCCGCCTCGGTAATGTCGCGAACCGAGACGCCGTAGAAGCCATGCCGCGCGAACAGGCGTTCCGCCGCATCGAGGATCCGCTCCTTGCCCGGCTTGCTCCCCGTCTTCTTGTTCGCGATTTTGCGCCGCACGACGACCATCGGCCTCATTGTCCCGTGTTGGCCCCGGCACTGCAATGCCGCACCCGGCGGCACTTGGCCAATGTTCTTGACTAATCCTCAACGATCGTTGAATATTTCCTCAACGGACGTTGAGTGCGTCGCGGAATGAGACTTTTAATACTAGGGCGGTGCCCAATGAGGTCCGCCCAACTGTCGGGGGGGATGCTGATGTACACCGTGAAAGCTCTGTTCGTGCCGGTCGCAGCCGTCTGTTACTTATCGTCGCTGCCGGCGCTCTCGCTCGCCGACGCCGCGTACCCCGCCGACACCGGCACCCTTCAAGAGGTGGTGGTGACGGCGCGCCGATTTTCCGAAGATCTGCAGAATGTGCCGATCGCGGTCACCGCGCTCAGCGCCTCGACCATCGAGACGCAGGACGTCACAAACCTTCAGGACCTGAACAGTTTCGTGCCCAACTTCAAGATTTCCGCCGACCGCGCGACCAGCAGCACGATCAACGTCTATATTCGCGGAGTGGGCCAGAGCGACCCGTTGTGGGGGATACGAACCCGCCGTCGGGGTGTACATCGACGATGTGTATCTGGCGCGGGCGCAGGCGGCGCTGCTCGACGTCATTGATGTCCAGGATCTCGAGATCCTGCGCGGTCCGCAGGGTACCCTGTACGGCAAGAATACGATCGCCGGCGCCATCAAGTACGTGACTCGCGACATCGACGGACCCGCCACCCTGACCGCGTCGGTCACGGGCGGCAACTACGGCGAGCACGACGAAAAGGTCAACTTTTCCACCCCGGTCATCGACGATCATGTGTATTTCGGCCTGGCGCTCGCGAAGCTGCAGCACGATGGCTACGGCGAGGTGGTCGCCCAGACAGGATCCACACCCAGCCCCTACAATTCCATCGGCCAGGCGGTTTCCAACAAAGACGTGTTCTCCGGACGTGCCAACCTCACCGTCAAGTGGGGCGAGAGCTCGAAGCTCAAGATCATCGCCGACGACACGCTGGACAATTCCAACGCCTCGGGCGGCCAGCGGCTCAACAACTACCTGGCTCCGCAGCTCAGCGACCCCTTCGACACACGCACCGATATGCCGGTGGACAACGACTACTCCCACCGCAGCGGTCTCTCGGCGACCTATACCCAGAGCTTGACCGATCGGCTGGGGCTGAAGGTCGTCGGCGCCTATATTGAAGGCAGGAGCCAGCAGTTCATCGATTTCGCGGAACTCGACGACAACCTGTTCGGCGTCCCGGCCGAATACCACGATCAACAGGCCTCGGGAGAGGCGCAACTGACCTTCAAAAACGACCTGGTCAATGCGGTGGGCGGATTGTTCTACATGGACAGTACCGCCTGCGGCGCCTACAACGCATCCGTCGGCACGCTGAGCGGCTCGCTGCCGCCGGCGGTCGCGCCCGACCTCGGGGTCTACATTACCGAGCTGATCAACGGCTGTGTGCTGACCAAGAGTTCGGCCGTCTACGGCGATACGTCCTGGAAACTGACCGATCGGCTGGATCTCGACGCCGGCCTGCGCTGGAACGAGGATGATAAAACCGCGCGCGTGTTTCAGGCCGATTACGCGAGCGTGGCGCCGACTCAATTGCTTCCGAACCAGCAGTTCTTCAATCCCGCGGCTGTGCCGGCCGGCTTCTTTCCGGATCCCGGCGTGGTGACGAACTATACCGGCAATCGCGCGTTCGTGAATTTCACGCCGCGTCTCGGCCTCGACTATCACTGGACCGATCATGTCATGACCTATGTGAGCTACAGCCGCGGCTTCAAGAGCGGCGGGTTCGACATGCGCGGTAATGCCGCGGTCTATCCGCAGACGCAGAACGGCTACAACTCGGAGATCGCGGATAATTATGAGGCGGGCATCAAGTCGACGCTGCTCGACGACACCCTCATGCTCAATTTCACGGCGTTCTACGATCCGTACAAGGACGCGCAAATCGGCGTGCAGCAATTCGTGGAATACGCGGGCACGCCGACGAATCTCACGGCGGAACTGAATGCCGGCAAGCAGATCAATCAGGGCATCGAACTCGAATCCGTGTGGCGGCCGACCAAGCCGCTGACTCTGGGGCTCAACCTCGGCTACCTGGATTCCTACTACAAGGACTTCCTGATTCCCTGCAACGTCTTCACGGCTTGCGCCGGGATGCGGACCCAGCGTCGGGACGGTCAATGTCGCCGATGCGAATCGGCCGCTGAATGCGCCTGCCTGGACGGTATCCGCAAATGCGACCTACACCTGGGATCTCGCCTCAGGCTCGCTGCTCGCGCGCGCCGGCTACGACTGGCGCAGCTTCACCAAGGTCGCGGCCACGTTCCAGAGCGTGACCGATCAGCCGGCCTACGGACTGCTCAACGGCGGCCTTGCGTTCACGACCGGGAGCAAGGCGTGGCGGTTCTCGCTCGACGGCAAGAACCTGACGAACAAGTTCTACCGTGTCGCCGGTTATGACTTCGGCAATCCACCGATCGGGCCTGCCAATTCCTACATCGGCGGCGTCAGCCAGATCGGCTACTATGGGCCGCCGCGTACCTATCAGGCGACGGTGCAATACCATTTCTAACGGAGCCGTTTGAGTCATGACCTGGTTCCAGGCTCCGGCGGTGACGCTGCCCGCACCTGATCGAGCTCCATGGAAAATGGCGCGCGCGCACGCACTGCCTTGATCGAAGGCGAACGGCGTCTCACGTGGCAGGAATTCGAGCGCCAGACCGCTCGAGCGGCCAATGGCTTGGGGGCGCTCGGCCTCGAGGCCGGCGATCGGGTGGCCGTGCTGATGGACAATAGCCTGGAGATGCTCGTGCTCCTCTTCGGCATCCTGCGGTTGGTGCGTGGCGGTGCCGCTGAATGTCTCCATCGGCGACAGCGCAGTGGCCGGCATGATCCAGGACGCGGAGGCTCGCGCCGTATTCGCCTCAAGCCGGCACCGCAGCCGCATCGAGGAGTTGGGCGCGCAATCCGAGGCGGTGGCGCGCACCGTGCGGGTCGCGCTGGGCCAAGCAGGCGACGGTTGGCATCGACTACGATGACTGGCTTGGCGCGCAGTCGCCCGGGTGGCGGACCGGCCGTCCGACCGGATCAGGAATGCAACATCATCTACAGTTCCGGCACCACCGGCTGCCGAAGGGCATCGTGCATACCCATGGCTGCCGAATGCACTGGGCGGTCGATCTCGCGCTGGCGCTGCGCTATCGCAGCGACTGCGTGACGCTATGCTCGCTGGGACTGTTCTCGAACATCACCTGGGTCGCCATGCTCTGCACCGTTCTGGTCGGAGGCACGATGGTCATCATGCCGAGCTTCGATGCCAACGCGGCGCTCCAAGTCATTGCGCGCGAGCGCGTCAGCCATGGCACGTTCGTGCCGGTTCAGCTCGAAGGCTGCTCGCCGTCTCCGATCTCGAAG
Source organism: uncultured Gammaproteobacteria bacterium (assembly GCA_963784105.1). Taxonomy (GTDB): domain Bacteria; phylum Pseudomonadota; class Gammaproteobacteria; order Steroidobacterales; family Steroidobacteraceae; genus Bog-1198. The sequence continues at coordinate 1,134,640 of CAWAQE010000018.1, read as the reverse complement.
GCCATGACCTGGCGAGCCTCGACACACTCATGTGTTGCGGTTCGCCGCTCGGCGCTCGATGTCAAGCGCGATTTCCCGCGGCGCTTCGGCTGCAATTTGATCGAACTCTATGGACTCACCGAGGGGGTGTGCACCGTCCTTGCGACCGGAGGACTTCGAACGCAAGACCGAATCGGTCGGCAAGCCCTTCGTCGGCACCGACCTGCGCATCGTCGGCGATGACGATCGAGAGCTGCCGGCCGGCGAGACCGGAGAGATCGTCGGCTTGAGGCCCACTGCTCATGGCGGGCTATCACGGCAGCGATGATGCGAACGGCGATGCGATCCTGGACCGATCCGCAGGGCCGGCGCTGGCTGCGCACCGGAGATCTCGGCAGACTCGACGAGGATGGATTCCTGTATATCGTGGACCGCAAGAAAGACATGATCCTGTCCGGCGGCCAGAACATCTATCCCGCGGATATAGAAGCCGTGCTGCGCGCGCATCCGCACGTGGCGGATGTCGCGGTCGTCGGCGTACGCAGCCTCAAATGGGGCGAAACGCCCCGTCGCGGTAGTGGTCCCGGCGGCCGATTCGCGGATGGTGACGCAGGCGCTCGTCGACTGGACCAATGCGCGCGTCGGCAAGCAGCAGCGAATCTGCGATGTCGTCTGGCGCAGGAGCCTGCCGCGCAATGCAAACGGCAAAGTATTGAAGCGTGAACTGCGCCACGAGCTGGCCGATCGCCTGTATTGAATCGGCCCATAGCGTCATTCAAGGAGCGCCGCTTGCCCAAACCATTTCGCGAATTGCACCTGCAGAGTCATGACGGTCTGCGCCTGTATGCCCGGCTGTACGAGAACCCGAGCGCCGGCGCGCCGACGGTGCTCTGTTGCACGGCCTGACGCGCAACAGCCGCGATTTCGAAGACCTCGCGCCGCGACTGCAACGGCGTTATCGCGTCGTGGTTCCTGATTTGCGGGGCCGCGGTCTGTCGCAGCGGGATCCCAATATGCAGAATTACCAGCCGGCGATCTATCTGCAAGACATCGTGGCCTTGCTCGGCGCGGTCGATGCGCCGAGAGTGGCGGTCATCGGTACCTCGCTCGGCGGCATGCTCGCCATGATGCTGGGCGTCGGCCACCCGATCGCGCGTCGCCGGCATCGTCCTGAACGATGTCGGACCCGAAATCGATCCTGCGGGAATCGAGCGCATCAAGCAGTATGCGGGCCGGCTCCCGATCCCGCGCACCTGGAGTGAAGCCGCCGCGCAGACCCAAGCGGTCTATGGCGATGCGTGGCCGGATCTCGCGCCGGAACGTTGGGCTGCGCTGGCGCGGCGCGGCTATCGCGAGGATGCCGCAGGCATTGTGCGAAGCGACGCCGACCCGCTGATCGGCGAGGCATTGCGAGCCGCCGCCCCCGCCGCCACGCCGGACCTCTGGCCGCTTTGGCGCGCGCTGCGCGATGTGCCGGCGCTGGCCATTCGCGGCGCTCTCTCCGACATTCTGAGCGCGGCCACATTCGCGCGAATGAAGATCGAAAATCCCGATTTACAACAGCTTCTGGTGATCAATCGAGGTCACGTGCCGCTGTTGGACGAGCCCGAGTGCATTGCCGCTCTGGACGACTTTCTGTCGCGAATCCTATGAGCGGCGCCCGCGCAACGCCCCTCGTCACGGGTGCTGCCGGCGCCGGCGCCCCCTGCGTCAACGGAGGACAGCCGCATCACTGGCCTACCGCTCCTATGTGCTCGCGGTCCTGGTCATCGTCTATACGTTCAATTTCATCGATCGACAGATCGTCGGCATACTGGCGATCCCCATCAAGGCCGAACTCTCGCTCACCGACTCGCAGTTGGGAATGATGGGCGGCCTTGCCTTTGCACTCTTCTACACGCTGCTCGGCATACCCATCGCCCGTCTTGCCGATCGCGCCAACCGGATCGGGATCATGACCGTGGCCTTGACGCTGTGGAGCCTGATGACGGCAGTGTGCGGAGTCACACACAGCTTCGCGCAACTATTTATGGCGCGATTGGGGGTAGGCATCGGCGAGGCCGGCGGTGTCGCACCCGCCTACTCGCTGATCTGCGATTACTTCCCGTCCAAGGAACGAGCGCGCGCCCTGAGCGTGTACTCCTTCGGCATCCCGATGGGCAGCGCCGCCGGCATTGCGTTGGGGGGCTTCATCACCAGCCTCATGAGCTGGCGCATGGCATTCCTGGTCGTCGGGCTTGCCGGGTTGTTGCTGACGCCGCTGCTCAAGCTCAGCGTACGCGAACCGCCGCGCGGCACCTTCGATCCGGTCACGGACGCCGCATCCAGACCGGCGCTGCGCGAGGTCGTCGCCACGCTCGCGCGCAAGCCCAGCTTCTGGGGGCTGTCGCTCGGCGCCTCCGCCGCGTCCATGATGGGCTACGGTCTATTCTTTTGGATGCCGTCCTTCGTGGTGCGCAGCTTCGGCGTAAACCTGCTGCATGCATCCCTGGCGTACGGCGGCTTGGTGCTGGTGGGCGGACTGTTCGGGATTTGGTGTGGTGGGGTACTCGCCGACAGGTACGGCGCCAGGCGCAAAGCGGCTTACGCGCTGATCCCCGCGATCGCATTCGTGACCACCGTGCCCTTCTACGTCGCCGGCGTGCTCTCCAGCACGCTCTCGGCCAGCATCGCGATTCTGCTGGTGCCCACGGCGCTCGGCCTGGTCTGGCTGGGTCCGATACTGGCGGCGGTTCAGCACCTCGTGCCGGCCAATATGCGGGCCACCGCCTCCGCCTTGTTCCTGTTCATCAACAACTTGATCGGCATTGGTTTGGGCACCACCCTCATCGGGGTGGTGTCCGACGCCATGCGATTGCACTTCGGCAACGAATCACTGCGCTACGCCATTCTCGCGGGCACCGGCTTCTACTTGATAGCCGCGGCGCTGCTGCTGCTCGCTTCACGGCGATTGAACCGGGATTGGGTGGGATAGCGCCATGCGCAACCCGGCTGCCGGCCATTTAGTTGGTCAGGACCACGCGAAAGCGCGCCTTGCCGCTCATCATGCGCTGATAGGCCTCTGCAGCTTTCACCAACGGAAATGTCTCGATCATCGGACGTACGTTCGACTGCACGCTGAATTTCAGCGTGTCTTCGGAATCGGGGCGCGGTGCCCGACGGCCATCCGGCAATGGAACGCCGCGCCCCGATGAGCAGCATCGAAGAGACCTGGATCGCTTCCGCGCTGGCGCCGAGCACCACGAGCTTGCCGTCGATGCCAAGTCCCGCGACCGCCGAACTCATGCTCTTGGCATCGGTCACCGTGGCGAGTATCAGTTTCGCCCCGCCGAGTTTGGTCAATTCTTCAGCCGCCCCCGCGCCTGCTCATGATGGCGCGCGCGGCCGCATCTCGGCTAACATGTGTTCTCGGCTAACATGTGTTCCCTTCTACGAAGACCGCAGCCATGAAAATACGTGCGAACGAACTTGCCAGCGCGGCCCTTTTGCCCGACGGATCCTTGAGCGTCGGCTTTCGAAATGCCACCGATAGCCATACGCTGGAATTGTCCCGCAAGGCGCAGGAACAGCTGTTGCCCGCGCTTTTGGCGAGCGAACCTACAAATATGAAGAAGATCTTTCCGGCGACCGACGTTCAAGCCCAGGCAGTCACCGAGGGGCTGTTGCTCTCCTTCCCGATTCGCGCGGGCGTCACCGTCCGCGTTCTCGTGTCAGAGGCCGGCCGTCAGAAGCTTCTGGCCCTATTGACGGCGCCGGCTTAGCGGCATGAATATCGCTGGACTAGCGCCTCCCACGATCAACGGGCCGCCAGCTCCCGCGCCGCCGCCACGATCTGGGCCTCCCCCGGCAGCACCAGCAGTGCCGCGCTCGCCAGGGGCGTGAACGTGTCTGCCCCGACCACCCGTGTCATGGGCGTCGCACCGCCGCCGGCCTCGACGATGGCGGTAATGACGCCCTCCCCCACGCCCGCACTCTTGCGTCCTTCATCCAGCACCAGTATCCGCTTGGCGCTCTTCGCCTGTGCCGCGATAAAGGCATCGTTGAGAGGCGCGAGCCAGCGTAGGTCGACCACGCGCACCTGCCAACCATGCTCCTTCTCGATGGCGCGGGCCGCACGCAGCGCCATCGGCACGCCATTGCCGAACGTGAACACCACCAGATCGTTCGCCGTCTCCCGGTAGACGCGGCCCTCGCCCAGCGTCATCGCGCTGCCCGGTGCGGGATAGGCGAATTGCCACTGGCCGTCGCCGGGCTCGTACAGATCCTTGGTCATGTACAGTGCGATGGGCTCGAGAAACGCGCAGACCCTGCCATCGACCTTGGCGAGCGCCGTCAGAGTCCGCAGCATCATCGCCGCATCGTCGCCGCGGCTGGCGCAGCCGACGATGAGACCGGGAATGTCGCGCAGGGCGGTGATCGAATTATCGTTGTGGAAATGGCCGCCGAAACCCTTCTGATAACCCAGCGCAGCCACCCGCATCACCATCGGATTGCGGTACTGATCGTTGGAGAAGAACTGCAGCGATGCCGCCTCGCCGCGGATCTGATCGCAGGCGTTGTGAAAATAAGCCAGGTACTGGATTTCCGGCAGCGGCAGCATCCCCATGTTCGCGTAGCCCTGGGCGAGGCCGAGAATCATCGTTTCGTCCAGCAAGGTATTGAACACCCGGCTGCCCTTGAATGCCTTGTGGAGGCCTTTCGTAACGGTGTACACGCCGCCCTTCTGCGCCACATCCTCGCCGAACAAGAGCGCCTGCGGATACTTCGCCAGCAGGTCGTGCAGCGCCTGGTTGATCAGGATCGCCAAATGTCTCGGCGGCAGATGTTCCGGCAGCTTCGCCTCGCCGCCGAAAACCGCCAAACGCCTCGCGGCATAGTCGGTGCGCTCGGCCTCGGCCTTCACCGCCGGCGGCGAGTACGGTGCCAGAGGCTTGGTCACTTCGGCGAGCGAACTCAGACGAGGCCGCATATCCGCGGCCTCCGCCGCCGCGAAGCAGCGCTTACGCGTATCCTCGTATAGATTCAACACTTCGCCCTTCGTGTACAGGCCCGATTCGAGCGCGATGTCCGCCGAACGTAGCAGCGGATCGCTCGCCTCCACCGCAAATAGCTCCTCGATGCTGCGCCACTCAACCTCGAAATCGGTGCCGGCATGGCCCATCAGGCGGGTGGTCCTGAGATGCAGAAAGGTGGGCCGCCGCGTGCCCCGGCAATGCTGGACCGCGCGTCGCACCTGGCCGTAGCCGGCGGCCAAATCGAGACCGTCGGCATAGCAATAATCGAGATTCGCGCGGTTCTGGAAATTGACCGCGATCCAGTCGGCAGGCGTCTTCACCGAGATACCGATGCCGTTGTCCTCGCACACGAACAGCACAGGGGCCGGCAAGCTTTGGTACGCCGTCCACGCCGCCGTGTTGAACGCGGTTTGCGCGCTGGCATGGTTGCTCGAGGCATCGCCGAACGAGCAGATCACGATGCTGTCTTGCGGTATCGGCAACGGATGGCCCATACGCCGCGCCTGCTCGATCGCCACGGCGGTGCCGAGCGCCTTGGGCAAGTGCGAGGCGATCGTCGACGTCTGCGGCAACACCCACAAAGGCTTGGACCCCCATACCTTGTGGCGGCCGCCCGACGCAGGATCGTCCTTGCTGGCCGCGAAGCTCAGCGCGGAATCGACGACCGGATCCATCCCGGGCAGTTTGCGGAAGCGTTCCGCCATGAAGGCCCCGGAACGGTAATGCAGAAACGCCGGATCGGTATGCCGCGTCAGCCGCGCTACCATGGCGTTGCCCTCGTGACCGCTGGAGCCGATGGTGTAGAACACCTTGTTCTGCACGCGCAGCACGCGGGCCATGAGATCCAGGTGCCGCGAGATGATCTGCGATTCGAACAGCTCTCGAAAGGCGCGAGCGTCCAGATGACTGCCCGGCAACACCGGCTCATCGTCGCGCGGTGCGGCGCGCGTCCCGCCGCGCCACAGCTGCACGAATTCGAGAAAATTCTGGTCGACAATCTCGGCGCGGTTGAGACCCCTGTGGCGGGCATCGATGGTGAATGGCATGGACATGGCGTGGATTATAGCGTCGGCAACCAGTTCAACCGTGATTCAGGGACGAAGCGCTCATGGAAATACCGCGCCGTTCCGGCCCGAAAGCCATCATCAGGACGATGATCACCGCCACGGTGCCGACCACGAGCGCCATCGCCAGCCCATAGTCGTTGCCGTGCGACTGCGCAATCGCCACTTGCAGATTCAAGTTGACCGCGGCGAGGAGGTTGCCGATCTGATAGGTAAAGCCGGGAAAGGTCGCGCGAATTTCCGGCGGCGATAGTTCGTTGAGATGGACGGGAATCACGCCCCAGGCTCCCTGCACGGATATCTGCATCAGAAACGCGCCCGCAGCCAGGACCCAGGGCGTGGAACCGAATGCCCAAAACGGCAGTACCGGCAGCGCGATGAGCGCGGCTATCGCGATGGACCAACGCCGCCCGATCTTCTCGGAGAGCAGACCGAAGAAAATGCCTCCGCAGATGGCTCCGATATTGGCGAGCGCCGTGATGAGCGAGCCCAACTGCGTACCGAAACCATGCTGAATCTTCAAAAATAGATTCGGATACGCGTCTTGGGATCCGTGACTGAAGAAGTTGAATGCCGTCATGAGGATCACGGCGTATACAGCCAGTTTCCAGTCGCGGCGCAGGACGGCCGACAAGCCCATGCGCGGGGAATGAAGGCGCTCCTTCCACGCGGGCGACTCGTCGATTCCCTGGCGGATGAGGAAGACGAGAAAGGCCGGGATCACGCCAAGCACGAACATGTAGCGCCAGCCCAGGCGATCGTAGAAGAGGTATACGGCGAGCGATGCCAGGAAGTAGCCCGAAGGGTAGCCCGCCTGCAGCAAACCCGACACGAAGCCGCGCGATGCGGCGGGAATGGTCTCCATGGTCAGGGCGGAGCCGATGCCCCATTCCCCGCCCATCGCCACCCCGAATAAGGCACGCATGATCAGCAGCGTCGTCATGCTCGGAGCGAATCCTGACGCCATTTCCAGGGCCGAATAGGCCAGGATGTTCCACATGAGCATCGGCTTGCGGCCGAAGCGGTCGGCAAGCCGGCCGAAGAGCAGCGCGCCGACCGGACGCATTCCCAAGGTCAGCAACACCGCGGTCGATACCACCTGCATGCTGGAATGGAGCTCTTTGGATATGTCCTTGAACATGAACACCATGAGGAAGAAGTCGAACGCATCCAAGGTCCAGCCCAGATAGGCGGCAATCACCACGTTGCGCTGGCTTCTGCTCCACGTCATGCAAATTCTCCTGGCGGTCCGTTTCGAGTCGATGTGATAAGTTACACATCATATGGGCGCAGCGCTAATGGGCGTGATTCGAATCGGAATCGGGGGCTGGACTTACGCGCCCTGGCGGGGCAGCTTCTATCCCGGCGAGCTGGCGCAGAAGCGCGAGCTCGAGTACGCCGGCCGCCGGCTCACCTCGATTGAGATCAACGGCACATATTACGGAGCGCAGAAGCCGGAGAGCTTCGTCAAATGGCGCGACGAAACGCCGGACGGATTCGTCTTTTCCGTCAAGGCTCCGCGCTTCGTCATGAATCGCAATGTGCTTGCCGGCGCGGGGAGCACCATCGCCCGATTCCTGGCGAGCGGGGTCCTGGAACTAAGGGAGAAGCTCGGGCCGATCAACTGGCAGTTCTTGCCCACCAAGCGATTCGAGCCCGCCGACTTCGAAGCTTTCTTGAACCTTCTGCCGAAAGAGGCGGGAGGCCGCGCGCTGCGTCACGCGGTCGAGGTTCGCCATGAGAGTTTTCGCTGCGCCGATTTCATCTCCCTGGTGCGCGAACATGGCGTCGCCGTCGTGACCGCCGCCGATTCGCCGTATCCGCAAATCGCGGATGCCACCGCCTCCTTCGTCTACAGCCGTATCATGGGCACTCGAGCGTCGGAGGTTTCAGGCTATTCCGATGCCGCCCTGGATCTCTGGGCCGCGCGAGCGCGCGCTTGGGCCTGCGGCACCGTGCCTGAAGGACTCGAGTGCATCGGGCCGCGAAGTGCGGATGGCAAGCCTCGCGATGTCTACCTCTATGTGATCGGCGGACACAAGGCGCGCAATCCCGCGGCGGCGATGGCCTTGATCCGGCGCACCGGCCGCGCAGATGGCCACTCATGATCAAAGCAACGCCGAGAGAATTTCGCAACGCCTTCGTGGCGGTCATGAAATCCGAGCACGCTAATTTTCGCACCGCAGTCGGTTTCGAAAGAAAGTCCTACAACTACTTCATGCGCTCGAATATTTTCCCCAAGGTCGCCAAGCATCTGGGCCTTTTGTCATGGAACAAAGAGTACTGCACGCTCGACGGGATATTCTACGAACAGCGCGGGACGGATGGTTTCGGCCACCACACCACCTATGCCAAATGGATTTCGGTCGCCTTGGAACACGAGAACATCGGTTCCAAATCGCATGAATCCATGAACAAGCTGCAGTTATTCAATGCTCCGTTGAAGGTGTTGATCAGCTACGCGGCACCGGGCACCGATACCGATTCGCTGCTGCACCAATACGAGATGATCTTGACGGCCTCGGATGTGTTCAATGACTTCGCCGGCCTGCGGCAGCAGCTCGTGATTCTCGGGACACCGAAGACAGTCAGAGAATGGCGCTTTTATGCCTACGAGAGCGACGGCTTCGTCTTGATGCTCCCATGAAGCCGGCGTTCTCAAGACTGGTAGTGGCTGGGCGGAATACCCAGCCGGCGCTTGAACATGGTGGCGAAAGCCGCTGAGCTCTCGTATCCCAGGTCTAGCGCGATCGAAGTCACCGCCTCCCCGGCGGCAAGGCGCGGCAGCGCGATCAGCAGGCAGGCCTGCTGGCGCCACTCGGCGAAGCTCATGCCCGTTTCGCGCCGGAAACCGCGGGTGAAACTGCGGCGGCCGACACCGAGTTCGGCGCTCCAGGCGGCGATGGTGTCGCGCGGGCTCGGGCGCTCCAGGAATGCGTGGCACTTGCGCGCAAGGGCCAGTGTGGTCGGGAATGGCACCGCGATCGGAATCACCGGCGCGCGTTCCAGCTCGGCGAGCAGCAAATCCGCGACCATGCGGTCGCGGCCGGCGAGGTCGTATTCCAGGGGCATCTCGGCTGCGGCCACCAGCAGACTGCGCAACAACGCGCTCACGCCCAACACCCGGCATACCTGCCCGAGCGAGTCGCAGGCGCCGGCGGCTATCAGTACGCTGCGGGTGCTGACCGCGCCGACCATGCGCACCGAGTGCGGTATGCCTCCGGGTATCCACACCGCCCTCTCGGGGGGCGCCACCCAGGCACCTTCGGGAGTGCTGACCGCCAGTACGCCGCGGGCGGCATAGAGCAGCTGGCCGCGGCGGTGCCGGTGGCGATCAAGCTCATAGGATGGGGGATAGTCATTACTGATGGCGAGCACCGGCCTGGGATTATTCTCGAACTCACTTGGTATGGTGCGTCGCAACATGGCCCACTCTCGAAAGTCGCCGACCCATCTGGTAAAGCGGGCCGCCCTCAGAGGCCGTATGGTAACGCCCTTCCAATGAGCGGGAATAGTCAATGCAAGAGCGGGTCATGAGCCCAAGTACCGGCCGCCTCACGGGGCGTGCCGACCACACGGTCTTTGCCGTGATCCTGGCGATCAGCTTCTGCCACTTGCTGAACGACATGATGCAGTCGCTGCTGCCGGCCATCTATCCGAATCTGAAGATGGAATTCGGACTGAACTTCGGTCAGATCGGCATCGTGACCCTGGTCTACCAGCTCACTGCGTCCATCCTGCAACCGCTCGTGGGGCTGTACTCGGATCGGCGGCCGACGCCGCTGGCATTGCCCGGCGGCACCGTATTCTCGCTCGCCGGGCTGGTGGTGCTGTCGATCGCGCATAGCTACGAGGTGCTGCTGATCGGCGCCGCACTGCTCGGGGTGGGCTCATCTGTGTTTCACCCCGAGGCCTCGCGCGTTGCCCGCATGGCGGCCGGCGGCCGGCACGGTCTTGCGCAGTCCTTATTTCAGGTCGGCGGCAATGCCGGACAGGCGCTGGGTCCGCTGGCTGCGGCGCTGGTCGTGGTGCGGTGGGGACAATCGAGCCTGGTGTTTTTTGCGCTGCTCGCTTTGCTGTCGGGCGCGATTCTGTGGAATGTCGGTATCTGGTACAAACACCACGGTCTTGCCCGGCTCTCGGAGGGGGGCGCGCATAGTTCGCGGCACCTGCAGCTGCCGCCGCGCAGCGTGAGGCGCGGCATGAGCGTGCTGTTGGCGCTGGTGTTCTCCAAGTATGTCTATCTGGCGAGCCTGACCAGTTATTTCACGTTCTATCTCATTCACCGCTTCGGAGTGTCGGTGCAGGCGGCGCAGCTGGAGCTGTTCGCCTTCCTCACGGCCGCAGCCGTCGGCACCGTGCTCGGCGGTCCGTTCGGCGACCGCATCGGCCGCAAGCGAGTGATCTGGTTCTCCATCCTGGGCACGCTGCCGTTCACCCTGGCTCTGCCGTATGCGAACCTGTTCTGGACCGGCCCGCTGGTGGTCATCATCGGCCTCATTCTGGCCTCGGCCTTTCCGGCCATCGTGGTGTTCGCTCAGGAGTTGGTGCCGGGCAAGGTCGGCATGATTTCGGGGCTGTTCTTCGGGCTGGCGTTCGGCATGGGCGGACTGGGCGCAGCCGGTCTCGGTGCGCTCGCGGATGCGATAGGCATCGAACGAGTCTACGGCCTGTGCGCGTACTTGCCGCTGATCGGCCTGCTGGCGGCGCTTCTGCCCGACCTCGAGGAGCGGCCTGTCGGATAGCGCGTATGTCGAACGGCCGATCGGGCCCGGTGGTTTGGAGCTATGCTGTCAAGCCATGAATCGGCCTCGCCATGTACTTGCCGTCGATCAGGGGACAACCTCGACGCGCAGCATCGTATTCGACGATGAGGCGCGCAAGATTTCGGCCGCACAGCGCGAATTTCCGCAGCACTACCCCGCTCCGGGCTGGGTTGAGCACGATGCGGAGGATATCTGGCGGGATACTTTGGCGACGGCGCGCGAAGCCGTCGCCGAATCCGGCTTGGGCGCGCGCGGCATCGCCGCCATCGGCATCACCAACCAGCGCGAGACAGCGGTCGTCTGGGACCGCGGCACCGGAAGGCCCATTCATAAGGCAATCGTCTGGCAGGACCGGCGCACGGCGGATGAGTGTGCCCGCCTGAGGAGAGACGGCATCGAGGACCTGGTACGCAGGCGCACCGGGCTGCTGCTCGATCCATATTTCTCCGGCACGAAAATCGCATGGCTGCTCGACAATGTTCAGGGCGCGCGCGCGCGCGCGGAACGGGGCGAACTCGCCTTCGGCACCGTCGACAGTTTCCTGCTCTGGCGGCTGACCGGCGGCCATGTGCACGCGACCGATGTGACGAACGCCTCGCGCACGCTGCTATTCGACATCCACCGGCAGCAATGGGATGACGAGCTGCTGCGGCTGATTCGCGTGCCCCGCGCGCTGCTTCCCGAAGTGAGAGACAGCAGCGAGCTGTATGGCGAGACGGCCCCGGGCCTGTTCGAGCATCCCATTCCGATCGCCGGCATCGCGGGCGATCAGCAGGCGGCGCTCGTCGGTCAGGCATGTTTCGAGGCGGGAATGGTCAAGTCCACCTATGGCACGGGCTGTTTCGCGCTGCTCAACACCGGTGATACACCGGTATTGTCACAAAACCGGCTGTTGACGACGCCCGCCTACCGAATCAAGGGCCGCACGACCTACGCGATGGAAGGCTCCATCTTCGTCGCCGGCGCCGCCATCAAATGGCTGCGCGACGGGCTGAAGATCATCGGCGCCGCCGCAGAGACCGCAGCTCTCGCGGCACAGCTGCCTGAGAGCCACGGCGTGTACATGGTGCCGGCCTTCGTGGGACTCGGTGCGCCGCACTGGGAACCGGGCGCACGCGGACTCATCTGCGGTTTGACATTGGACGCGACGGCCGCGCATCTGGCGCGGGCCGCGCTCGAGTCGGTGGCCTATCAGACGCTGGACTTGACGGCCGCCATGGCCAGGGACGGTGCAACGGCTCCGGCAACCATTCGCGTCGACGGGGGCATGGCCTCCAACAACTGGTTCTGTCAATTCCTGGCCGATGTGCTCGACTCGCGCGTGGAGCGGCCGGCCGAGCTCGAGACGACGGCGCTCGGCGCCGCTTTTTTGGCGGGACTGGCCACGGGTGTGTGGACGGATCTGAAGGCCGTGGCCGCGACCTGGTCGCGGGGCGCGGCCTTCGCCGCATCGATGACGGCCGCTCGCCGGGCGGAGGCCGTCGCCGGATGGCGGACCGCGTTGCGGCGGACTCTCGCCCAATGACGGGAGCGACCCGCGGGCCGGCGCTCACTCTCGCGCAACTGGCACTCGATCTGGCCGCGGCCCGCACAACGAGCCGCCAATTGGTGGAGACCTGCCTTGCGAACATCGGGGCGGCCGCCGGCGAAGGCGCACGCGTATTCTTGACGGTTCACGCACGCCAGGCGCTGGCGGCCGCGGATTTCCACGACCAGATGCGCAAGCACCGCGCCGCCGGCATGTATGCCGGTATTCCCGTGTCGGTGAAGGACCTGTTCGATATGGCCGGGGACGTGACGACCGCCGGGTCGACCGTGCTGCAGGGTGCCCCGGCGGCAGTGCGGGACGCGGCCGCGGTCGCGCGTCTGAAGGCCGCCGGCTTCATCGTGATCGGCCGAACGAACATGAGCGAGTTCGCCTTCTCAGGCCTCGGCCTCAATCCTCATTATGGAACGCCGCGCAACCCATGGGAGCGCGGCAAGGGGAGAATTCCAGGCGGCTCATCCTCGGGCGCGGCGGTGTCGGTGACGGACACGATGGCATTCGGAGCTTTGGGCACGGACACCGGCGGCTCTTGCCGGATTCCCGCGGCAATGTGCGGCATCGTCGGCTTCAAGCCGACCGCAAGCCGCGTACCTTTGGCGGGCAGCTATCCGCTTTCCACCACGCTCGATTCAGCGGGACCGCTCGCCAACTCGGTCGCATGCTGCACGGTGCTGGACGCAGTTCTGTCCCGTGAGCACACGCTCGATGCCCTGCAGCCGATGCCGGCCGAGGCTGTGATGGGGGTCGCGGACCTGCGATTCGGGGTGATGGGAGGCCAGGTACTCGAAGGGATGGCGCCGCAGGTGTCGTCTTGCTGGGAACGGGCACTGCACAGGCTGGGCAACGCCGGCGCTCGCCTGAATGATATTACCCTGCGAGAACTCGACGAACTGCCGCAGATCAATCGCAAGGGTGGATTTTCCGCCGCCGAGGCCTATGCCCTGCACCGCGAGCGTCTGGCGACCGATGCATCACAGTACGATCCGCGAGTATTGGCCCGCATTGTTCGCGGCCGCGAGCAGGACGCCGCCGACTACATCGATCTGTGCACGCAGCGAGCCCGCTTCATCGAACGGGTCACGCCGCATCTTGCGCCCTTCGATGCCCTGTTGATGCCCACGGTGCCGATCGTGGCGCCGCTCATATCCGACCTTGCATCGGAGGACGCCTATGTGAGGACGAATCTTCTGGCCTTGCGCAACCCCAGCATCATCAACTTTCTCGACGGTTGCGCGATCTCCATACCCTGCCACGAGCCGCAGTCCGCACCCGTCGGCATCACGATTTTCGGCCTGCGCGGCAGCGACCGGCGGCTCCTGGCCATTGCCGGGGCTGTCGAGGGCTGTCTAGAGGGGCGTTAGCGCCGAGCGTCTTCAGTAGATCTCAGGCACCAGCATCTCAGCAGGCACGGCCTGCCGGGAGTAGTGCTCGTGACGTTCGCGCTCGGGCAAAACGACCGGAGTCTTGTGCACTTCGTTGTAGGGAAACTGCTTCAGCAGGTGATCGATGCAATTGAGCCGCGCGCGTTTCTTGTCGACCGCATGAACCACCCACCATCGGGCTTCCGGTATGTGCGAGCGCTCCAGCATGATCTCCTTCGCCTTCGTGTATTCCTCCCAGCGCCGGCGCGACTCGAGATCCATGGGACTGAGCTTCCACTGCTTCAGGGGGTCGTGGATCCGGCCGAGGAAGCGCAGATACTGCTCCTCGTCCGTGATCGAAAACCAGTACTTGAGCAGCCGGATGCCGGAACGCACGAGCATCCGCTCGAATTCCGGGACGGAGCGGTAGAACTCCTCGTATTCCTCCGGCGTACAAAATCCCATGACCCGTTCCACGCCCGCTCGGTTGTACCAGCTGCGGTCGAACAGGACGATTTCCCCCGCCGCGGGCAGATGCGACGCGTAGCGCTGGAAATACCACTGCGTGCGCTCGCGGTCATTGGGCGCCGGCAGCGCCACCACCCTGCACACGCGCGGGTTCAGGCGCTGGGTGATTCGCTTGATCGCACTCCCCTTTCCCGCGGCGTCCCGCCCTTCGAATAAGATCACCACTTTCTGCTGGGTGTCGACCACCCAATCCTGCAGCTTCACCAGTTCGGCTTGCAGCCGGAAAAGCTCTCCGAAATAACGCTGCCGGTAGGCCTTATCCGCGTCTCCATCCACTCCTGCGGGCAAGTCCGGGAGAGGATGCCGGTCCTCGATCTTCGAGCTCCAGCTCTTCGTCGTAGCTGTCCGCCAGATCGCGGGTGATGCGGCGAACCAACTCTTCGTTATCGAGCGATGTCACGTCGTTCATTGTCCAACCTCTATGAAACCGGGCATGGCGTCACGTCCCAAATCCCCTGGGCATATTCAGCGATGGTCCGGTCGCTGGAGAACTTCCCCGAGGAAGCGATGTTCAAGACGGCCTTGCGCGCCCATTCGCGCGGATCGGCGTACCAACTGCACAGGCGCCGATCTGCATCGAGATAGGAGCTCAGGTCCGCCAGGTGCATATAGAAATCGCCCCGCATCAGCGTGTCGAGTATGGGCCTGAACAGGTTTCGATCCGAGCCGCTGAAATGGCCGGACGCGATGAGATCCAGGGCCGCCCGCGTTTCCGGATCGTGCTCGTAATGCCAATGAGGGTCGTACCAGCCGCGGCTGCCGGCAACCTGCTCCGCCGTCAGCCCGAACAGCAGAAAATTCTCTTCGCCGGCCTCCGCGGCCATCTCGATGGTCGCGCCGTCGCGGGTGCCCATGGTCAGCGCGCCGTTCATCATGAACTTCATGTTGCTGGTGCCGCTGGCCTCGTAGCCGGCGGTGGAGATCTGATTCGAGATGTCGCTGGCGGGAATCAGCCGTTGCGCCAGCGAGACGTCGTAGCCGGGCAAGAAAACGACTCGAAGCTTGCCGCTCGCGGCCGGCTCCGCGGCTATGCGCTGCGCCAGGTTCTCGATGAACTTGATGATGAGCTTTGCGAGAGCATAGGCGGGTGCGGCCTTGCCCGCGAAGAAAAAGGTTCGCGGCGGCAGGTCGAGGCGCGGATTGTCGCGCAGCCGGTTGTAAAGCACGACGATGCGCAATGCATTCAGAAGCTGCCTCTTGTATTCATGAATGCGCTTGATGTGGCAATCGAAGATGACGTTCGAATCCACCGCCACGCCGAATTTCGCGCGCAGCCACGCGGCGCACTGCCGCTTGCTCTCGAGCTTGACTTGCCTGTACAGGCCGAGAAAATCCTCGTCATCGGCCAGAGGCTTGAGCCGGGCGAGCCGGCTCAAGTCCGTGATCCATGCGTCGCCGATGGCGTGGGTGATCAAGCCGGCCAGCGGCGGATTCGCCAGCAACAGCCAGCGGCGCGGCGTGACGCCGTTGGTCTTGTTGCTGAACCTCTCGGGGTAGAGATCCGCCAGATCCTTGACCGTGACCGTGCGCAGCAGTTTCGAGTGGATTTCCGCCACGCCATTGGTGCTGTGCGTGCCGACGATCGCCAGGTTGGCCATACGGATGTGCTTGACCCGTCCTTCCTCGATCAAGCTCGTGCGGCGCACGCGTGCCTCGTCGCCCGGGAACTTCGCCCGCACCGCATCGAGCAGGCGCCGGTTGATTTCGTAAATGATTTCGAGCTGGCGGGGCACGAGGTGCTCGAACCACGGCAGCGGCCACTTCTCCAGCGCCTCGGGCAGCAAGGTGTGATTGGTATAGCCGAGAGTCCGGCAAGTCAGATCCCAGGCCCGGTCCCAGCTCAGGAGCGCTTCATCGAGCAGAATACGCATCAATTCGGGGACGGCGAAGCTGGGATGCGTGTCGTTGAGCTGGACGGCCGCTTTTTCCGGCAACAGCGACCAATCGGAATTGTGCCGCCGAAAGCGGCGCACCAGATCCGCCAGCGAGCAGGCAACCAGAAAATATTCCTGCACGAAGCGCAGGCCCTGCCCGAGACTCGTGGAATCGTCCGGATACAGCACCCGCGTCAGCGACTCCGCCTCGAGCGCCTCGGCAACCGCGCCGACGAACTCGCCGTGGCTGAATGCCTGGAAGTCGAAATAATCCGGTGCTCTGGCCGCCCACAGGCGCAGCGTATTGACGGTTGACCCGCCATAGCCGATGACCGGGCGGTCGTAGGGAACTCCGATGAGGCGCGAGGGCTTGCCGGGGATCGCACGCAAGGTGCCCTCGCGGACTTCGTACGAGCAGTTGAGCTGAATCTCGACTTGATCGCGCACGCGCCGTATCTCCCACGGATCGTGCCGGGCGAGCCAATTGTCGGGCTGTTCTTCCTGCCATCCGTCGCGGATGACTTGCTTGAACATGCCGTACTCGTAGCGCAGGCCATAGCCCATGGCCGGAAGCTGCATAGTGGCCATGGAATCGAGGAAGCACGCTGCCAGACGCCCGAGGCCGCCGTTGCCCAGCCCCGCGTCCGGCTCCTGCTCCAAGGTATCGAGCCAGTCGAGCCCTATCTCTTGCGCTGTGCGGCGGGCATCGGCACCCAGCAACAGGTTCGCCACATTGTTGGCGAGTGAGCGGCCGATGAGAAATTCCATGGAGAGGTAGTAGACCCGCTTCGGATTTTCGCGGGCATAGGTGCTCTTGGTTTTCACCCAACGCTCGGCCAACACCTCGCGCACCGTGAGGGCGAAAGCCTCAAAGCGCTCCCGCGGAGTCGAGTGCGCCGAATCGACCGCCTTGTCGAACACCAGATGACGGTCGTAGAGCGCCTTGCTGATCTGCCCGTCCGCGCCCGCCGCGGGCATCGCGGGTGCAGATGACGTTGTCCCCACTGTGCTCATGCTGCATTGCCCCCATTCATGGCGGACGGACGTCAGCTCGGCAGGCTCAACCGCCGGTCCGGCAGATTCGTGCCGCTCGTGCATAGATTAAGGATATCGGGGATATATTTGCGAATTATTACCACAGGCCCCGGCACCCGCCGCAGCGCGACGCTCAGGCCCCGCCGACGGCAAACGCCGCCGCGTCGATGCGCTCGAGCATCGAGACGAACGCGCGAATCTCGGCCGGCTTGAAGCCGCCGAAAATCCGCGCCTCGATCTCGAGCGCTTTGGGTGCTATGCGGCAGTACAGCTTGCGGCCCTCCGCCGTCAGCGCAAGCAGGTGCGAGCGCTGATCCTTGGGGTTCGGCGCGCGTTCGACCAGCCCGCGGCCGACCAGCGCAATCGCCGCACGGCTCACCGAGACCTTGTCCATCCGCGTGCGCGCACAGATCTCGAATTGGCTGATGGCGTCGGCCTCGGCGATCACGGCGATCAGGCGCCATTCGGGGATGCGCAGCCCGAACTCCACTTCATAGGCGGTGGCCACAGTGTCGCTCACCAGGTTGGTCGCCATGGACATACGGTAGGGCAGGAATCGGTCGAGAACTAGCTCGGCTCCGGCCGTCATCTTGGGTCTGACTGTCATCTTGGCCCCCCATGTCGAATCCCACCAACTTGCGCATTGAGGATAACAGGGATAAAGTAACAAATGATACTACTTGAAGTGGAGGCAGCGATGGAAGAGCCACGTGAAAACCCACTGGGACTCGATGGTTTCGAGTTCGTAGAATTCACCGGCGCGGAACCGCAAGCGCTGGCGGCGCTGTTTACCGCCATGGGCTTTACGCATCTGGCGAATCATCGCTCCAAGAATGTGCGCCGTTACGCGCAGGGCGACATCAATTTCCTGCTCAACATGGATGTGGCCGGCCAAGTGGCGGACTTTCGCGCCAAGCACGGGCCGTCTGCGAATGCCATGGCCTTTCGCGTCAAGGATGCGCGGCTCGCATTCGACGAGGCTCTGCGCCGCGGCGCCACGCCGATAACAGGACCGGTGGGCCCGATGGAACTCAACATCCCCGCGATCGAAGGGATAGGCGGCTCGAACCTCTACTTGGTCGACCGATATGGCGCGCGCGAGATCTACGACGTGGATTTCATCGCCGTGCCCGGCGCCGCCAGGGATCAGCTCAGCACCGGCTTGCACACTCTGGATCATCTCACCCACAACGTGAACCGGGGCCGCATGGCGCACTGGGCGGATTTCTACCGGCGGATCTTCAATTTTCGTGAAATCCGCTACTTCGACATCGAAGGACGGGCGACCGGATTGTTCTCCAAGGCAATGACGGCCCCGGACGACAAGATCCGGATTCCGCTGAACGAAAGCCAGGACGAGAACAGCCAGATCGAAGAGTTCTTGAAGCAATACAAGGGCGAGGGTATCCAGCATCTGGCGCTCGCCACCGACGATATCTTTGCGACCGTGGACAAGCTGCGCGCCAACGGCATCCGTTTCCAGGACACGCCGGAGTCTTATTTCGACATGATAGACGCGCGGGTGCCCGGGCACGGCCATGACGTCGCCGCGATGCGCAAGCGCCGCATTCTGATCGACGGCGCTCCGGAAACGGGCGGCGGCATTTTGCTGCAGATCTTCACCGAGAACATGGTCGGGCCGATATTCTTCGAGATCATTCAGCGCAAGGGCAACGAGGGATTCGGCGAAGGAAATTTCAAGGCCTTGTTCGAGAGCCTCGAGCTCGATCAGATCCGCCGCGGTGTCGTCAAAGTCGCGAAATGAACTATTTGAGTGGTTTCGGCAATCACTTCGCCACCGAGAGCATTCGGGGCGCGCTGCCGGCGGGGCGCAATTCTCCGCAGCGGCCGGCCTTCGGTTTGTACGCCGAGCAGCTCTCCGGAACCGCTTTCACGGCACCGCGCCACGAGAACCGGCGCAGCTGGCTATATCGCCTCCGGCCCTCCGCCGCGCATCCGCCGTTCGTTCCATATCAATGTGAGACCCGGCTTCGCTCCGGCCCCTTCAACGAAGCCGAACCGACGCCAAATCGCCTGCGCTGGAACCCGTCGCCGCCGCCCGCGGGCGCGGTGGATTTCGTCGATGGTCTGGTGACTTACGGTGGTAACGGCGATTCAGGACAGGGAAACGGGATGGCGGTGCACATGTTCGCGGCAACCCGGTCCATGACCAACCGCGTATTTTTCGACGCCGATGGCGAACTGCTCATCGTTCCCCAGCACGGCCGCCTGCGCTTCGTCACGGAGATGGGGGTGCTGGAGATAGAGCCCCAGCAAATCATATTGATCCCGCGCGGCGTGCGCTTCCGGGTGGAATTGATCGAGGCAAACGCGCTCGGCTATGTATGCGAGAACTACGGCGCGCCGTTTCGCCTGCCGGACCTGGGGCCCATCGGCTCGAACGGTCTCGCCAACACGCGTGATTTCGAAGCACCGGTGGCGCATTTCGAGGACAGCGACATGCCCACGGAACTGGTTCAGAAATTCGCGGGCAAGCTCTGGAGCACGACGCTCGACCACGATCCGTTGGACGTGGTCGCCTGGCACGGCAACCTCGCCCCCTGCCGCTACGATCTGCGGCGCTTCAACACCTTGGGCACGGTGAGCTTCGATCATCCGGACCCGTCGATATTCACGGTGCTGACTTCACCCAGCGAAATCGGCGGCACGGCGAATTGCGACTTCGTGATTTTCCCGCCGCGCTGGATGGTCGCCGAGGACACATTTCGGCCGCCTTGGTTTCATCGCAATGTCATGAGCGAATTCATGGGCCTGATCGCCGGCCGCTACGATGCCAAGGCCGACGGTTTCGTACCGGGAGGCGCCACCTTGCACAATCAAATGTCGGCGCATGGGCCCGATTTGCAGAGCTACCGAAAAGCCGTCGATGCGAGCCTCGAGCCGCAGCGCATCGACGGCACGATGGCTTTCATGTTCGAAAGCCGCTGGGTCATTCGGCCGACGCGCCTTGCGCTCGAGACGGCTTTGCTGCAGCCGGATTATGATGACTGCTGGAACGGCTTCATAAAAGCCGCGAAACTCGGTGGCAATCCATGATCGACGACACCCATGATTCCAGCCGCGCCAGCTGGGTCGAAAGCGCCAACGGACATCCGGAATTTCCGGTGCAGAATTTGCCTCTGGGGATATTCAGCGAACCGCGCGGCAGATCCCGGCCCGGTGTGGCCATTGGAGACTGTATTTTCGATCTGGCCGGCGGCGTCGACGCCGGACTCCTGCCGGAGTTTTCGCCGGAAGACCTGTCCGCCGGCACATTGAATGGAATATTGGCCTGGACGGGGGCGGAGCGTGCCGCGTTGAGGAGCACGATCTCGGATACTTTGTGCGATCGGCGATATGAGGGCTTGGCGCGCCCCTTGCTGCATGATCGACGGAGCAGCGTCATGCGCTTGCCGGCATCGATCGGCGACTACACGGACTTCTATGCCGGCATCCATCACGCCATGAACGTGGGCCGGCTATTCAGACCGGATAATCCGCTGCTTCCGAATTACAAGCACATGCCCATCGGCTACCACGGCCGTGCTTCATCGGTGGCAGTCTCCGAAACGCCGATCGTCCGGCCAAGGGGACAGCGGATGCAAAGCGGCAGTGAGGCGCCGCAATTCGGTCCGACGGCCCGATTGGATTTCGAACTGGAGCTCGGAATATGGATCGCCCGCGGCAACTCCTTGGGCAAGCCGATCGGCATCGAAGATGCGCACCAGCATATCGCCGGGCTGTGTCTCTTGAACGACTGGTCCGCCCGGGACATTCAGGCGTGGGAATATCAGCCGCTGGGACCCTTCCTGGCCAAGAGTTTTCACACCACCATATCCCCCTGGATCGTGACGGCCGAAGCACTGGAGCCGTATCGCATCGCTCAGCCGCCTCGGCCGGCCGGCGATCCCAGACCGCTTCCCTACTTGTGGGCGGAGCCGGACCAGCGCCTCGGATCGTTCAATATCCGATTCGAAGTCGATGTTTCCTCCAGAAACATGCGCGAAGCTTCGCTGCCTCCCCATCGATTGAGCTCCGTCAGCGCATCCCATCTGTACTGGACCGTCGCCCAGATGATTGCGCACCATGCGTCAAACGGCTGCAATCTGCGGCCTGGGGACCTTTTCGGCAGCGGTACGATATCGGGACCGACCGCCGACAGTTTCGGCAGCCTTCTCGAGATCACTCAGGGCGGCACCCGGCCCATCGCCTTGCCCACGGGCGAGACGCGCGCATTTCTGGCAGACGGCGATGAAATCGTCATTTCTGCATTCGCGAACGCACCCAATCGCGTGCCAATAGGATTCGGAACCTGCCGGGCGTCGATCGCTCCTGCGCTCGGCGGCTGATCGGCCCGTCTGTGCCGAAATTCGCCCGCCTCTGGTGCCTGGATCCGTCGGTCCTCTACCTCAATCACGGGTCATTCGGCGCCTGTCCCACCGCGGTGCTGGAAGTGCAGGCGGCGCTGCGACGTGAGATGGAGCGCGAGCCGGTCGACTTCCTGGTGGCGGACCTACCCGCTCGCCTCGACGCTGCGCGGGAAGCGCTCGCCGGTTTCCTCGGAGCTTCGCCCTCGGATCTGGTCTTCGTACCCAACGCTACGGCCGGGGTGAACGCGGTGCTGCGCTCGCTCATCCTCGAGCCCGAGGACGAGCTGCTCGTCACCAATCACACCTACGCGGCGTGCCGCAAGACGGTCGATTTCGTGACTGAACGAGCCGGCGCTCGCGCGGTGGTGGCGAACCTGCCGTTCCCCTGCCGCGATGAGGATGAAATCGTCTCATCGGTTCTGAAGTGTGTATCGCCCCGCACGCGATTGGCGCTCATCGACCATGTGACCAGTCCGACGGCCCTCGTGCTGCCCGTGGCGCGAATGGTGAGCGAGCTGCGGGCTCGCGGCGTCGATGCACTGGTGGATGGTGCGCACGCTCCCGGCATGGTACCGCTCGGCTTATCGGAACTCGGTGCGGCTTATTACACCGGCAATGCTCATAAGTGGCTTTGCGCACCGAAGGGCGCGGCGTTTCTGCACGTGCCTCGCGATCGGCAGGCGCCGCTGCGCCCGACCGTGATCAGCCACGGCTACACCGAAGGATTTCACGCGGAATTCGACTGGACGGGGACGTTCGATCCGACGCCCTGGCTGTGCATACCCGAGGCACTGCGATTCATGGGCGGCTTGCTGCCCGGCGGCTGGCCGGAAGTGATGTCGGCCAATCGCGCCCTGACCCTGAAGGCCCGCTCCCTATTGCTCGAATCGACGCAAAGCGATGCCCCCTGCCCGCAGAGCATGGTCGGCTCGATGGCATCCATCCCGTTGCCGCAGGCCGCGTCCGGTGCCGCGGCTCGAGCGCTCGACTGCAAGGGCTTGCATGACTGGTTCCGGCAACGCGGAATCGAGACCTGGCTCCATCCCCATCCCCGGCCGCTGCTGCGCATCTCTGCGCAGCTGTACAACGATCTGAGTCAATTCGAGCAGCTCGCCGGTCTGCTCCAGGAAGCCTTGCGTGGCCGTTGAGCCGGGCCGAAATCTCATTCGAGCGCGACTTTCGACCTTCGACACCGCGATGGTGGTGTTCAGTCTGGTGGTGGGCATCGGCATATTTCGAACGCCCGCGATCGTCGCCGGTGCCGCCGGTGGCACATCTTTATTCTTTGCCGCGTGGATCGCAGGCGGATTCATCAGCTTGATCGGGGCATTGACTTTCGCGGAGATCGGATCGCGGTATCCGCGCGCCGGCGGCTATTACCGCGTGGTTGCGGACTGCTATCACCCGACGCTGGCGTTCATGTTGAATTGGTCGCAAACCCTGATGCAGGGCGCCGGTGCGGCCGGCGTGGCATTCATCGGCGCCGATTATCTCATGCCGGTGGTGTTGCCGCCGCAATGGCGCACACCGCATGCCTCGCAGGCGTTAGCCTGCGCGACCATGCTGATCTTGCTGATCCTGAATTACCGCGGCGTGAAGCCCGGCGCGCGCGTGCAGAATCTGCTGTCGATTCTCAAGATCATCATGATGGTCGGTCTCGCAGTCCTTGCGCTGCTGCTCGCTCGGCGCGTAAGCACGGCGGAGCCGGTCTCCGCCGCACCCTCCGGATTGCGCCTGGCCTCGGCCTTGATACCCTGCTTCTACGCCTATGGCGGCTATCAATTGACCATGAACCTCGGCGCAGACTTGAAAGAGGCGCGGCGCCGTTTCCCGCTCGCCATTACGGCAGGCATGTTCACCGTGGTCGGGCTCTACCTTCTGCTCAATTTCGCCTATCAGCGCGTTTTGGGAATCGGCGGCATCGCCGGCTCGAAACTCGTGGCGGCGGCCCTGTCGCGGGCGACCTTCGGGCCCTCCGGCGAAGTGCTGATATCCGTGGCCGTGTTCCTGTCCGCCGCGGGATTCGTGAATGCCACTATCTTGCAGATGCCGCGCAGCTTCTATGCCATAGCGCAGGATGGCGTGTTGCCGCGGGCTTTCCTGCGCGTGAATCCGGATACTCAGGTACAGGAGGTGGGTCTGCTGTTCTTCGGAGCCACGATGCTGCTGCCCGCCTTCCTGCTCGGTTCGTTCGAGAAGCTGCTGAACTACGTGATCTTTACCGACACTCTCACGCTCGCCGTCGTCGCTTCCACCTTGTTCGTGCTGCGCCGGCGGCGCACGGGCGAAGGCGGCTTTTCGATGCTGGGCTATCCTCTGCTGCCCGCACTTTACGTGATGTGTCTGCTCGGCGTCGCGGCGCGGGTCTCAGCCCTGGAGCCCGGGCTCGCACTGGCGGGCACGGTCATCTTCCTGACCGGCTGGCCGCTGTTTCGTCTGGGACACCGCTTCTTCGGCGGCCGGCCGCCGCCCGCCATCACGCCAAGCTCACGCTGACCGCGCTGCATTCGCGCCGCGCGACCGCATGCGGCGCACGGTCGCATCGAACATCAGGCGCGCCACCCGTATGCCGCTGCCCAGATCCATGACCACGTCGCGGCAGCGCCGCTGAACCGCCTCGCTGAGCGCTACGTCCTCGCCGCCGAGCGCGCCCGCCTGGCATTGGATCTCGGCCGCGCGCTGCACCGTCCACAGCAATGCGAAGGCCGTGGGCACGTCGCGCTCGCAGACCGCGACTCCGTGGTTGCGCAAGACCAGCACATGCTTGTCCCCGAGGCTGGCGATCATGCGGCTGCGCTCCTCGTCATAGAGCGTGATGCCCTCGAAGTGGTGATAGCCGACGCGGCCGTAGAATTGCGCACCGTAGAAATTATTGTGATCGAAGCCGCCGCGTTTCATGGCAATCGCCGAGACTGCCGTGGTATGGGTATGCGCCACGCAGGCGACGTCGGGGCGCGTCGCGTGAATGGCGCCGTGCAACGCGAAGCCGGCCGGGTTGCCCGGATATTCGGAGGGTTCGACCAGGCGCCCGTCGACGCCCACTTTGAGCAGGTTCTCAGGAGTAATTTCCGTGTAATTGAGGCCGAAGGGATTCACGAGATAGTGGTGGGCCGCTCCGGGCAGCCGTAGCGAAATATGATTGAAAATCAGTTCCGTCCAGCCGAGAAAATCAACGAGATGATAAAAATCGGTGAGTTCGCACCGCAGGCGCCATTCCTCTGGATCCATGGCGGATGGTGACGGGCGGATCGACAGCATATCGAAGCTCCTTGGCATCGTGCCGGCCGATGGCCGGCTCCGGACGATGCGCTATTATGAACGCCTGACTCGCAGGTTACCAAGAGTGGGCGGCATATCAGCAAGGAGAAGCGTCATGTTACGGGCTGCGTTTCTAGTCATGGTCATGGGCGGCGTTGCCGGGCCGGCGGACGCTAAATGAACGATTCGGCCCGCCCGCGCCGCAATGCGGCGGTGGCCTTCATCTTCGTCACCGTGCTCATCGACATGCTGGCCTTCGGCATGATCATTCCCGTGCTGCCCTTGCTGGTGCAGGACTTCGTGGGCGGCAACGCGGCGCGAGCGGCACAGATGTACGGCGTTTTCGGCACCGCCTGGGCGCTGATGCAGTTCATCTTTTCGCCGGTGCAAGGCTCGCTCTCGGACCACTTCGGCCGGCGCACCGTGATCCTGATCTCCTGCGCGGGTTTGGGTCTGGACTTCATTCTCATGGCGCTGGCGCCGAACCTCTGGTGGCTGCTGGTCGGCAGAGTGATATCCGGCATTACCGCCGCGAGCTTCAGCACGGCCGGCGCCTATATCTCGGATGTAACGCCGCCGGAGAAACGTGCCGCAAGCTTTGGCTTGATCGGCGCGGCGTTCGGCGTCGGCTTCGTATTGGGACCGGCGCTGGGCGGCTTGCTCGGCGCAATCTCCCCGCGCCTGCCGTTCTGGGCGTCGGCTTTCATGGCCCTCGCGAATGTGTGCTGGGGTGTGTTTGTGCTGCCCGAATCATTGCCCAAGGAAAGACGGGTGCCGTTCTCTTGGCATAACGCCAATCCGCTGGGAGCACTGAAGCTGCTGCGCTCTCATCCCATGCTCGCGGGCCTCGCCGGCGGCTACTTCCTGATGAATCTCGCGCATGTCGTGCTGCCGAGCACCACGGTGCTGTACATGCATTATCGTTATGGGTGGGATGCTCGTGCCGTAGGCCTTCTGCTGGCCGGCGTCGGTGTCTCTTCGCTCATCGTCCAGGGCTTCCTGGTCAAACCTCTGGTGCGATTTCTCAAGGAGCGGCGCGCGGTGACGCTGGGGTTGGCATTCGGCGCGGCGGGCTTCGTCATCTACGGCCTTGCGCCCACCGGAACGATTTTCTGGATCGGCGTGCCCGTAATGGCGCTGTGGGGCATTGCCACGCCCTCGATGCAAACCATCATGACCGGCTTGGTGAGCCCCAGCGAGCAGGGGCGGCTGCAAGGCGCATTGGCGTGCCTGGTGGGTCTCGCCAGCCTCATCGGTCCCACGGTGTTCACTCAGACCTTCGCCACCTTCATCGGCACGCGCGCCGGCTGGGGCGTGCCGGGGGCGCCTTTTTTACTGGCGGCGGCGTTCATAGTCATGGCTATTTTTCTGGCCTGGCGCATCACTCGATCGTCGAAAATTCCCGTCGCGGCCGAAACGGCGTAGTACCTCTGCGCAGTGATTCATATTGACCCGGTACACAGGGTCTTGGGGGGATGAGGAGTTGGAAGCCAACGTGGAAGAGCAGTTGGCTTCCAACTCCTCATCCCCCCAGACCTTGCGCATTGGGCCGATGTACATCACTGCGCAGAGGGAGATATTCGGGTGACTTTGGCACCGTGATCTACCCCCCACTGCGGGAAAGCATTCAGGGCATCGGCGTAGTTGTGTATGACGTCCGTGTGCGCGTCTTCCTGCCAGCCGCCGGGCACGGGGTTCAGGTGCAGATCGCGCGGACGACCCCGCTCGTCGATCGAATACAGAGTGAAATTCAGTGCTTGCCGGGCTTCGCCGGCTAACGCCTGCGACCCGATGGCTTTCGCGTATAGCGCAAGCACGGCGCCGTAAGTCGAATTGATGCCGCCCCACGCCTGCTTGTCCTCATCCTGCTCGTGGCAAACCGTGATGCCGAACTCCTGATGAGTGAAGTTGCGGCGAACGAACTCGATCAGCACGCCGGAATCGGCAAGCCAATCGGGATCGAGCATGTGCCCTGTTTCGAGCAGATACCTCGCCAGATTCAGCGGCGCCCAGGCCGTGCGATTGGTGGGCGTATCGTGATCCTCGAAAAACTGAGCAAAGAGCGCGCCATCGCCTGCGGCGTCGGGAATCTGGCGGCTCTTTATCCAACCCCACAACGAGCGCCGAGGAGCGGCAAATTCCTCGTAGCCCTGCGCGATGAGCGCATCGTAGAGCCGCAAGATATAGGTCATGTTTCCCGACACAGGTCCTCTGCCTTTGCCGCTGCGATGGTCGGCACGAAAGGGCCAAGGCGAATGAGCGGCATCGCCGTCCTTCTGATTGGCGGCAAGCACCCGGGCGTTCTGCAAGCTCTGTTCCAAGTATCTGCGCTCGCCGGCCGCCTCGAACAGCAGCGATAAGGCGTAGCCGGCGATGCCGCCCTTGTCGGGTTCTATCTCGTACGGACGATCGCCCTGGCAGCCGCAGTCCGCGGACAATGGCAAGACGTCGCGTTTGCCGGTGGAGCGCGTAAACGCCGGGTATTGCCCGGATACCGGCGTCAGCGTCTCATTCACAAGATAGTCGCCCATGGCACGCGCCGTTTGCAGAAGCCTCGGATCTTGCTTGCCGCGCAATGCGTGGTATTTGAGGTAGGAGAGAATACCCATCCCATTTTGAGTCGCCGGAATCGTATCCGTGCGATCGGGACTGGGAATCCAGTCGCCGTCGAGAAAAGTCGCCAGGACGAATCGAGGATAGCGGTGATCCACGGGGCACTGCTGGTAGAAATTCATTTCGCGGTCGAGGGCCTCGTTCCACGAGGTCCACGGCATCAACAAGCCCTGCGCATCGAAGCGGGCGGCGTGCCCCGCAATGACCAAAGGCTGATGGCTTTGAAGATCCGACACGCCTCAAAGATACCGTCTTGCCGCCGGAACGCAAACTGCGCCCGGCCGGCTATCAGGCGCCGCTCGTTCACCCGCCGCGCCGGTTCAGCGTGAGTCGAGCTCCGGATACCTGCGAAAGATTCCCTCATTGTTGAAAGGGATACGCCGTGGAGAAGCGAGGTACGCCGCGACCCGCGGCAGTTCTTGCACGCTTCCATGCAGCGCAAAGAGCCGGCGGTACTTGCGGGATGACTTGGCCATCGCACGAGGAAACGCAAAATTCAGGCCCGCCATGATTTGAAACAGCGACAGGTCCGCATAGGTCGGTTTGGTGCCGATCAGATGGCGCTCCCCTCGAGCGTTAGCGGCCAACGTGCGCTCAAAATAGCCGAGGTATTTCGGCGCCCGGCTCTGCAGGAAATCCGCGGCGCGTCGCCGCGCCTCCTTCTTTTGCTCCTCGTAGTAAAGGCTGGGTGCCACGGGGTGGTGCGTGTCGTGTATTTCGCCGAGGAAATCCGCCATCGTCAGCTGCAGCTCGTGGGTCCAAGTCCGGCCGCCCTCGCCTTTCGGTGCAAGGCCGTGACGCGTCCCGAGGAACTGCAGGATGTTGGCAGTCTGACCCAAGACCTGCCGCCCGGCCTTGAGAAAGGGCGGCGCGAAGGGCGCCCGCTCCGCGCCCCGGGCGCTCATGAGGCGCATCATCGCCGCCACTCCGTCACGGGATTCGCGCGCGATATCCAGATAGGGCGCGGCGGCTTGTTCCAGGGCCAAACGCACGAACTCGCCGCGGCCCTGAATCGTCGGCCAGTAGTACAGCTCGTAAATCATGATAAGACCTCGCGTTTTTTCATGTCGCTCGAACAGATTACCGCTTGGAGGG
The DNA here is from genome assembly GCA_963784105.1 of uncultured Gammaproteobacteria bacterium. Classification (GTDB taxonomy): domain Bacteria; phylum Pseudomonadota; class Gammaproteobacteria; order Steroidobacterales; family Steroidobacteraceae; genus Bog-1198. The sequence continues at coordinate 1,106,136 of CAWAQE010000018.1, read as the reverse complement.
GGAGTTCCGCAGCCCTCAGATCGGATAGACTGGATGCCGCCCAAAATACCGACAACAAATCCCAGCATCGAGAACCCGGGAGTCGAATTATGCTCAGACGCACGCGATCGGTCCTGCCTGCAGCGGCCGCCACCCTCCTTGCGACGGCCGTCGCCGGTATATTCACCGCCGTGAGCCTGGCGCAAACACCGGCACCGTCTCCGGATGAAGCGGCCTTCCGCGCTCTTTACAAGCAGCTGGTCGAAATCAACACCACGCGCTCGGTGGGCAGCTGCACCGAGGCGGCCGAAGCGATGCGTGCGCATCTGCTCGCGGCGGGAATTCCCGCGGCCGACGCACAAATTCTGGCTCCGCCGGACCGTCCGAAGGACGGCGCGCTCGTCGCGGTGCTGCGCGGGCGCGACCCGGCGGCCAAGCCCATCCTGCTGCTCGCGCACATCGACGTGGTGGAAGCCAAGCGCGAGGAATGGGAGCGCGATCCGTTCAAGCTGGTGGAGGAGAAGGGCTGGTTCTACGCGCGCGGTGCGAGCGATGACAAGGCGATGGCGGCGGTCTTCACCGACAGCCTGATCCGGTACAAGAAAGAGGGCTTCAAGCCGCGCCGCGACATCAAGCTGGCGCTCACCTGCGGCGAGGAAACACCGGAGACATTCAACAGCGTCCGATGGCTGACGGAAACTCAGCCGGCGGTGCTCCGCGCGTCGTTCGCGCTCAATGAAGGCGCGGGCGGCGAGCTCGATCAGAACGGAAAGCCCGTCGCGCTGCAGATCCAGGCCGGAGAAAAGGTGTACCAGGACTTTGCGCTCGAGGCCTCCGATGTCGGCGGCCATAGTTCCCGGCCGAACAAAAACAATCCCATCGTGCGCCTGAGCGCCGGACTGACGAAGCTCGGCGCGCACAATTTTGCCATCGGCCTGAATCAGGCGACGCGCGCCTACTTCGAGGCGGAGATCAAGCTCGTGCCGCCCGAAACCGCCGCCGACATGCGCGCGGTGCTGCAGGACCCGCCGAATGAGGCGGCGGCCGAGCGGCTATGGGCGATCAATCCCGGCTGGAACGGAATGCTGCGCACGACCTGCGTGGTGACTGAAATCAGCGGGGGCCACGCGCCCAACGCGCTGCCGCAGCACGTGCGTGCGAACGTGAACTGCCGCATCCTTCCCGGAGTGGCGGTTGCGGATGTGCAAAAGGAAATCGTCGACGTGCTGGGCGATGCCAAAATCAGCGTCGCCCCGGCCGGCGAGCCTGGAATGCAATCGCAGCCGCCGCCTCTATCGCCGCGCATCATGCAACCCGTGCGCAGAATCGCCGGCGAGATATGGCCGGGGGTCGACATCGTGCCGACCATGGCGACCGGCGCCACCGACGGCCGCTTCCTCAACGCCGCGGGCGTGCCTACCTACGGACTGTCCGGCATGTTTTTCGATGCCGAGGGCAGTCACGCCCACGGCCTGAACGAACGTATCCGGGTAAAGTCTCTGATGGACGGGAGGCGCTTTCTTTACGAGGTGGTGAAGCTGTACGCGAACGGCGCCGACTGAGTGAGCGCCTTCTCCCCGGCCGATATCGCGGCCCGGCTCGACCGGCTGCCCTCGTCGCGCGCGGTTTGGACCATTGTCTTGCTCATTTCGCTCGGCTGCGTGTTCGAGTTCTACGATATATTTTTTACCGCGTACGTGGGACCCGCCATGGTCGACGGCGGCCTGTTCACGCCGCAATCCTTGGGAATTTTCGCCTCGCTGAAGGTCATTCGGATCGCCGGCTTCGGCACCTTCGTGTTTTCGACCTTCGCCGGCCTGTGGCTGGGCGTGGTCGTGCTGGGTCAGGCGGCGGATCGCTTCGGCCGCAAGGCCGTGTTCACCTGGTCGCTGATCTGGTATTGCATTTGCACCGCGGTGATGGCATTCCAGCGCACCGGGCTGTGGTTGAACATCTGGCGCTTCGTGGCCGGCATAGGCTTTGGCGTGCAGCTGGTCACCGTCGACACCTACATCGCCGAGCTCGTGCCGCCGGCGCTGCGCGGCCGGGCGTTCTCCATCAATCAATTGGTCTCGTTCTGCATCGTGCCCGTGGTCGCCTTGCTGGCGTGGCTCATGGTTCCGCTCAAACCCCTGGGTTTCGACGGCTGGCGCTGGGTCGTTCTATTCGGTTCGGCCGGCGCACTGGCGGTCTGGGCACTGCGGTCCGGCATTCCCGAGAGCCCGCGCTGGCTGGCCGCTCAAAACCGCGGCGACGAGGCGGACGCCATCGTGAGGGACATCGAAGCCAAAGCGGCCGCGCAATCAGGACGTGCGTTGCCGCCGGCTCGGCCGGCTGCGGCCGAGCTCGGCGGCCGGGCGGCGCTTGCCGACATATTCGCCCCCGCATACCGGCGCCGGACCTTTATGCTCTCCTTGTTCAATGCCGCCCAGTCCATCGGCTTCTACGGATTCAACTCTTGGGTCCCCACGCTGCTGATGGCCCGCGGCGTCAACATCACTCGCGGCCTGGAATATGCCTTCATCATTGCCATCGCGCAGCCGTTCGGGCCGCTGCTCGGCAGCTTCATCGCGGACAAGGTCGAACGAAAACACCAAATCGTCGCGGGTCTCGCCTGCATGGGAATCGTGATGGCGGCATTCGCCCGCGCGACCTCGCCCGCCGTGCTGATTCCATTGGGCATCGCATTTACTCTGGCCGCGAACATCATGTCCTACGCCTATCATGGTTATCAGGCCGAGCTCTTCCCCACCCGAATCCGCTCTCGCGCCGTCGGTTTCGTGTATTCGTGGAGCCGCATTGCCGCCGCTTTTTCGGGCCTGATCGTCGGTTCCCTTCTGGTCGGCGGCGGCGTGCCGGCCGTTGCCGCATTCATCGGCGCTGCGATGCTCGCCGGCATCGCCACGATAGGGCTCCTAGGGCCCCCGACCAAGGGCATGGCGCTCGAAGAATTGAACGTTTGACCAGGCATGAGCAAACTTCATCAGGCGCCAAAGCCTCGGCAACCGTTGAGAAACAGATTGACCGTCTTGTCGGCCCATGCCTCCAGCTCGGTGCTCGTCATCGCCGTGCCATAGCCCATCGCGCGGCGCTGCGGCAGCGAGACGACCATGAAGAGGAACTGCTGCGCGGCGAAGGCGCGGCTCTCGGCGCTGAGCTTGGATTCGGGCACTTCTCGGGCGAGCAGCCCGCCGATCAAGGTGGTGGCCTCGCGGGTGGCCCCGTCGCCATGCACCGTGCGGGCGAGTTCGGGAAATCGCGCGGATTCGGCCATGACCAGCCGATGCAGTGCAATGGCCTGCGGAGAAAGCGCCGCCCGCAGGATCATTCCGGCAAGACGGCGCAGGACTTCACGCAAGGTCGTGCCCTCGACCAGGGGTACCCCGGCAGGCGGCCGGATCTGCTCGATGATTGCGTGAACGACGGCGGCAAATAGCGCCGCCTTATCGTCGAAGCGGTGGTAAAGCGTGCGTTTGGAAATGCCCGCGCGCGCGGCCACCGCCTCGATGCTCGTCGAGCCGTAACCCTCGGCCAGAAACAATTCCGTAGCGACATGCAGTATTCGCTGCCGCAGAAGCAATGCGTCCGCGCGCGATGGCCGGCCGCCGCGGCCGGCAGCTTTGGTCGTCTTCCTACGCTGCATGTTCCCTAGGGTACCGCTATCCTAGCGGCGTGCGTAGGCGTAGCCCCCGGGGCGGTACGCGGCACGGCCGCCGTAATAGCTGGAGCGCGGGGCGTAGTACGCACGAGGGGTGTAGTACGCACGCGGTGCGTAATACTCGCGCGGTGCATAGTAGGAGCGCGGCGCAGGATAGTAGGCATGCGACTGCGGGTAATAGGCGGGTGCTCGCGAATAGTACGCCGGCGCCGGCGAATAGTAGGAGCGCGGCGCAGGGTAGTACGCAGGAGACGGCGCATAGGTTGGCGCGGGCACATAGTTTGGCGCGGGCACATAGTTTGGCGCAGGCGCATAGGCCGGCGCCGGCGCGCCGCCGTACTCAGGAGTTTCAGAAACGCTCGCCGAGATAGCGGCGGAGGCGATCGCAAGCGGTAAAGTGGCGATACCCAAGACGGCCCCAAATAGACCTCTGCCCAATCCCCAGGGATGCAGATGCCCGAAACCGTGGACGCCTGCCGCAGCAGGGGTAATGGGAGCACACGCGATGGCGGCAACGGCGGCCAATCCGAACGCAGCCTGTTTGAATCCCGGCATGGCAAGCTCCTTCAGGTGAGGTCGGAACCGAGCGTCTCGTACCATACGCGCATCATTATTGAAACGCAACGGTACCGTTTCGTTATTGGGCGGCGCAGCACGAGAGACTTTGCCGCGCATTTGGCGCGCCGCCGCGGCGCATCGAGTTCGATTGACGCCGACTATCGCGTTGATAGAGAGCAGTGATTTGACTTAGCGCGGCCGCGAGGTCTAACTTCGCGTGAGCATAGATCCCTATTGATTCCGAATTCTTATCGGAAGGAGTGAGCCGTGAATTTAAAAGGTAGCAAGACGGAAAAAAATCTCAAGGACGCGTTCGCAGGCGAGTCGCAGGCGAATCGGCGTTATTTGTATTTCGCGGCCAAGGCCGACGTCGAAGGCTTCAATGACGTGTCCGCCGTGTTCCGTTCCACTGCCGAGGGTGAGACGGGCCATGCCCACGGGCACTTGGAATACCTAGAAGCGGTGGGCGATCCGGCCACCGGTTTGCCGATCGGCGCAACCTCGCTGAATCTCAAGGCGGCGATTGCCGGCGAAACGCATGAATACACGGACATGTATCCCGGCATGGCGAAGAGCGCGAGAGACGAAGGTTTCGGCGAAATTGCGGATTGGTTCGAAACACTGGCCAAGGCGGAACGATCGCACGCCAACCGCTTCCAGAAGGCGCTGGATAACCTGTAGCAATCCGCGCCCGCTGCGCGGCGCAATGAGCGGGCTCCGTTCTTGGAGCCCGCTTCCACATCGTCGGGAGGAAACCGTGTCCGACGGAGAAACCAATACAGGTCGCGAGGGTAGTCTGGAGGCGCCCACGCGCCACGCCCTTGGGTGGCAAGATCCTCAATTCTATGACCCCGGCGCGCTGCAGACGGAACTCGAGCGCGTGTTCGATATCTGCCACGGCTGCCGCCGTTGCTTCAACTTGTGCAACTCGTTTCCGACCCTGTTCAATCTAATCGACGAATCGAAGACCGGCGAACTCGACGGCGTGGACAAGGCGGCGTTTGGGCAAGTCGTCGACAATTGTTATCTCTGCGACATGTGCTACATGACGAAGTGCCCGTACGTGCCGCCGCATCCCTGGAACGTCGACTTTCCCCACCTGATGCTGCGCGCCAAGGCAGTCAAGAATCGCGACAGCGGCACGCGCTGGCGAGACAAGGTGCTGAGCTCGACGGACGTGGTGGGCAAAATCGCGGGCATTCCCGTCGTCGCCGAGATCGTCAACGCCGTCAATCGAAGTACGGCGGGGCGCAAGATATTGGACGCCGCGCTCGGAGTGCACCCGCAGGCGCCGGTGCCGCCGTACCGATCCAACACCCTGCGCAAGCAGCTTGCCAAACGTCCCAAGTCCGGCCTCGCCGCACAGGCTGGAGGCGCCACCCGCGGCAAAGTCGCGCTGTTCGCCACTTGCTACGCAAATCGCAACGAACCGCAGATCGGGCTGGACTTGGTGAGCGTGTTCGAGCACAACGGCATCGAAGTCGCTCTGGCCGAGGCGGAGAATTGCTGCGGTATGCCCAAGCTCGAGCTGGGCGATCTGCAGGCGGTCGCCGATCTCAAGGCCAAGAACCTGCCGCATCTGCTCGCGATGATCGATCGCGGCTACGACATCGTCGCACCGATCCCTTCGTGCGTGCTGATGTTCAAGCAGGAACTGCCTCTGATGTTCCCCGACGACCCCGGCGTGGCGAGGGTCAAGCGGCACATGTTCGATCCCTTCGAATACCTGGCGCTGCGGCACAAATCCGGACTGATGCGCACGGATTTCGCGCGCCCCCTCGGCAAGATCGCCTATCACGTCGCCTGCCACCTGCGGGTGCAGAATATCGGACTGAAGACCCGCGATGTGCTGCAGCTGATCCCGGGGACTACGGTGGAGCCCATCGAACGGTGCTCGGGCCACAATGGCACTTACGGCGTCAAGCGGGAATTTCGCGACGCGTCCATGAAAATCGGCAAGCCTGTCATTCAGCGCGTGCAGGCCAGCGGCGCCGACTTCTACGCGAGCGATTGCCCCATGGCGGGCCATCAAATCGAGAGCGGCTTGGACGATGGACCGGCGCCGACCCATCCGCTGACGCTGCTTAGAATGGCCTACGGGCTGACGGGAGAGTAACGTGAAGAAACTGGAACGCGCCGATCTCCTGAGTCTGGAGCAGTATTCCGCAGACCGCGCGCGGCTGCGCCGCGAGGCCATCGCCCACAGGCAGCGGCGCAACGTGCAGGTGGGACCGAGCATGACTTGGTGCTTCGAGGATTACACGACCATACGCTACCAAATCCACGAGATGCTGCGCGCCGAGCGGGTCTTCGAAAGCGCCGGAATACAAGCCGAGCTCGACGCTTACAATCCGCTGATTCCGGACGGCGCCAACTGGAAGGTGACTTTGCTGCTGGAATTTCCCGATGAGCAGGTCAGACGGGCCGCACTCGAGAAATTGATCGGCGTCGAGGATCGATGCTGGGTACGGGTCAGCGAAATGGAGCGGGTGTTCGCCATTGCCGACGAGGACATGGAGCGCGAAAACGACGAAAAGACCTCGGCCGTGCATTTTCTGCGCTTTGAGCTGTCGCCCTCGATGATTGGCGCCATGAAAAGCGGTGCCTCCCTGAGCATCGGGGTCGATCACGAGGCGTATCGGCATGTGCTCTCCCCCGTCCCTACGCCGATCCGCGACGCCCTGAGCGGCGACCTTGACTAAAGAGGCGACCAAAGACGTATAAGAGCCATATTCGAGTCATAATGGAGTCATATAAAAGGCTGCAAAAAGAAAGACTTAGAGTATCGTCGGAATCTTCGGTACTGCCTTGTGTCACAAAGTCTTTAGAATGACTTATATGAGGATGTCGATATGACCCCCGGATCGGAGCCGGCTCGATCGGCGGAACCGCGCATGGGTGGCGAAGCGGCTACTCTTGCGTGGCTGGATGCCTTGGTGAGCGGCAATTGCACTGCCGAGGAATTTTTGTCGGCGGTGCGCCATCAGTTCCAGGAAGACGGCGAAGAGACCTGGGAAGTCCTGTCGCTGGTCGACCAATACTATCGCCGCGGCAAGATAAAGGCCGACGTCTTTCTCATGCTCAAATCTCGTCTCGAAGGCGCGGTGCTCGACGGCGACGAGGATGTGACGGCGAGCCTCGCGGCCACCGTGGCGGCGAGGCTGGCGGGGAGCCCCGCGCCTGTGCCCCGCGCTTCTACCGTCGTCACGGCACCCGTCACGGCCTCGCAGAGGAAACCATCGCCCGAGCCGCGCGCCGCGGCACCTAGAGGCTCCGCGGCACCTCGAGACTCTGCGGCGCCCCGAGACTCCGCGGCGCCCCGAGGCTCCGTCGCACCTCGAGAAATATCCATAGGCGACGTGCTGCGCCACCGCTATAAAGTAGTCGGCGTGCTCGGGCACGGCGGCATGGGCACTGTGTTTGAGGCGCTGGATGAGTACCGCGTCGATCTGCCGACCACCAGCCAACGCCTGGCCGTCAAGGTGCTGCATTCGGCGGTTGCCGAGCGGGAGGAACTACTCTCCGAGCTGCAGCGCGAGTTTCAGCACCTGCAATTGCTGTCGCACCCGAACATCGTGCGGGTCCACGAATTCGACCGCGACGGCGACGTCGCTTTCTTTACGATGGAATTTCTGAACGGAGCCCTGCTGAGTCAGCTGCTGGGCGCAAGAAAGGCGGTTGCATTGCCGAGGCCGTATGCACTCGCCATCATTCGGGACGTCGGCGCCGCGCTCGCCCACGCTCATTCGCGCGGCGTCGTGCACGGGGACATCAATCCGCAGAATATTTTCATTACCAATGGCGGCGAATTGCGTGTTCTGGACTTCGGCGCCTCCCACAAGATGCTCCGGGACAAATGGACCGCGGACGGCAAATTGTCGGAGCGCGCGCCCGTCGCCACCGCCGGCTACGCGAGCTGCCAATTGCTCGAGGGTCAATATCCCGATGCACGGGACGACCTCTTTGCATTTGCTTGCGTTGCCTATGTATTGCTGTCGGGGAAACACCCCTTCCCGAATCGCAGCGCCGTCGAAGCCTGCGCACAGGGACTGCGCGCACCCCGGCCGCCGAATATTACCGGGCAACAGTGGCGTACCTTGCGCGAAGGCCTGCGCTGGGAGCGCGAGCGTCGCCCCGCGGATGTGGAGGAGTGGCTGCAGCGGCTCAATCTGGCCGGTGCCGCGCCTCGCCTGCCCAAATTATCCGAGCTCGTGAGATCGGCGCCGCCGCGAAACCCTCTATCCATGCGTACGGCAGCGACCGCCGCGATTTTCGTACTCCTGGCGGCCGGGACCTATTGGGCGGTGACGAACTACGATTCGCTGAGGCGCCAGGTCATGGACTGGAGCGGCCAGGCCCGTTCCGCGATCAACGATGCCAGGACATTGCCTGCGGTGCCCGCACCGGTCGCCGCCGATCAGACGACGACCCCGGCAACGACGGCGCCCACTGCGCCAACGCCAATACCGCCGCAGGAGGCAACTTCTTCACAGGAGGCGCCTTCGCGCCGGGCCACGGCTCCGGGGCAGATCATGCAGGCGCCGGCGCAGGCACCTGCCACGAAACCGGCAGCCAGTCGCCGGGCAGCAGCGACCCGGGCATCTGCCGCGGGGTTGCCGGCGCACGCGGCCAATGCGGGAGGGTCTACTCGCATAGAATTAGCAGCCGATACCGTGGATGTGCTGCCCACGGAGACGGCGGCTCACGTCGTAGTCCGCCGCAAGGGCAGTCTTCACGGCGACGCCAGCTTTACATGGTGGACCGAATCCGGCACTGCGAAGCCAAACCGAGATTTTGCGCCGGTCACGCCGCGGGTCGAAGAGATCGCAGACGGCAGCGCTACCGCCGTCCTGAGCATCCCGGTGTCAGGCTCGCCCCGAACCCAGCCGAAGAGCTTTTACGTGGTCATCGACCGTACTGACTCCGGTGCGGCGCTCGGCGCGCGAACCCTGACGATGATTACGCTGCAGCCGCCCGATTAGGGTCGAGGCGCTAGAAACCATTCTCCGGAGAGGCGCCCGAGAGGCGCGCCCAAATACCGTCCACCGCGCCGCCGGAGAGACCTGCGCCTTTCACGATATCGAGCCGCTCCTCGCGCGAGATGACGGTCTGCGATTCAAGGAGAGACAGAGTGCCCAGCAGCTCGCCGAGATGCAGCGCGGTCGAGAGAGTTTCGCCGCTCGATCCGTCGAGAACCGCCAAGAGCCGCGGAGAGGTTTGCCAGTCGCGTGCGATGCGCCGCGACATCTGCGGTGCGAGAGTACCGATCAGCTCGACGAAGAGCGTGGGGTTCGGCGTCAGCCTGGGCGCCCGCGAGTAGGCGTCCAACGCAGCGCTGTAGACCACCAGCGGGCCCAAGGCGCGCAGCAGGACCACCAATTGCGCTTCGAAGCGATCCTCCGGGTGCATCTTCGCGGCATACATCTCGGCGGCGCGGGCCGCCCGCTCCGTGCGATCCCACAGCATGCGCGGCAAGCGCGGGAAGTTGGTACGGCTCGCCTTGAACACCGGCCGCAGCATGGCGGTTGCCAGGATGCCGCGCAATGCGTCCACCCCGCACACGACGATGGCCCGCTGAATGGATTCGATCGGCGCGGGCGAAGTTCGGTAGAGGCTCGAATTCGCGAGCCGCAGGACATCGGCGGTCAGCACCGGATCATGAGCGATCATTCGCGACAGCTTGTCGGAGGCGGCGCCCGGATCATTGACTGCTTGCAAAAGCTGCGGCATCAAGGTGGGACGCCGTGGGAAGTAATTCGGGTCGAGCTCATCGACCTCCAGAACGGCGCAAATCAGATCTCGGACGCGCGCGTGCGCCCGCACCAGCGGCGGCGCCACCGACGGAGCGGCGAAAGCGAGCTTCCACAGGCGCTGCGCCGCCGCGCCGCTTGCCGTTTCGAGCTGTGCCGCCTCGATCGGGGCAGCGGCCGGCGCCGCTGCGGTTGCATTTGCGGTTGCCGGCCGAATCTCAGACCGCGCGCGAAGACTTCTCGGCCGGCGATAGACGATCCATCCGGCAAGAACCAAAAGCCCCGCGATCAGGATCCCGACGACAGCCATCCTGCTCAAGATCGGCAAGGGGAGCGGTTTCTGAAACCCGGATCGGGGAATCTCATCTCAGATCCCGGTCATAGAGCGCCGCATAGGTGGCGCGCAGCACATTCTTCTGCACCTTGCCCATGGTATTTCTCGGCAGCGCGTCGATGAGCAGCACGCGCTTCGGCACCTTGTAACGAGCCAAACGCCGCTGCACGGAACTGATGATCTGCGCCTCCGACAGCACCGAGGCGGGCCGAGGTACGACGACGGCCGTGACGCCTTCGCCATAGTCGGGGTGCGGAACACCGAATACCGCGCTTTCCAAGACGCCTGAGATCGCATCGAGCTCCATCTCGACCTCCTTCGGGTAGACATTGTAGCCGCCGCTGATCACGAGATCCCTGGCCCGGCCCACGATACACACATAGCCGTCGCTATCGATGCGGCCGAGGTCCCCCGTCTTGAACCAGCCGTCCGCGGTAAATTCGGCACGGGTCTTCTCGGGATCCCGCCAATACCCCGCGAACACATTCGGGCCCCGTATTTCGAGCGAGCCGGTCACATAGGCCTTGCGCTCGGGGGCGCCCGTTGCGGAGTCGACCACTCGGACCTCGATTCCCGGCAGCGGCAACCCCACCGAACCCGGCTTGCGGGCGCCGGTGTAGGGGTTCGACGTGTTCATCAAGGTCTCGGTCATTCCGTAGCGCTCGAGAATCTTGTGCCCGGTGCGCCGCAGAAACTCATGATGCGTGACCGCCGGCAGGGGCGCCGATCCGGAGACGAACAGGCGCATGCCGGCGGCGGCCTCGCGATTCATGCCGGGGAGCGAAAGCAGCCGCGTGTAGTGCGTGGGGACGCCCATATATACCGTGACCTGCCGCAGATGTGTCAATACCGATCCCGCATCGAATTTCCTCAGCAGCAACAAACTCGACGCCGAGGCGAGAACGGTGTTGACGGCGACGAATAGCCCGTGAACGTGAAACAGCGGCAAGGCGTGCAGCAAGATGTCGCGATCGGTAAAACGCCATGCCTCGGCGAGCACGGCGGCATTGGATGCGAGGTTCGCGCGCGACAGCACCGCTCCCTTCGAGCGGCCCGTGGTGCCGGAGGTATACACGATCGCCGCCGGCGAATTGGCCCCGGCGCCGGGCGGCAGATCGGGATCTGCGTCGCAATGCCTTACGTGCGAGAGCAGCGATCCTTCGCGCTCGCTACCGAGAGTCTCTACCTGGACTCCCGCCCGAGCCGCCTGCGGCTCGAGCACCGCGCGGTCGGCCGGGCGGATGATCGCCATCCCGGCCTGCGAATCGCGCAGGAAATAATCTACTTCATTCGCCGTGTTCGCGACATTGATCGGCACGAACACCGCCCGCATGCGCAGGCATGCAATGTAGAGCAGCACGGCCTCCACGGATTTATCGACCTGCACCGCCACCCGATCGCCGGGCGCGACACCCAGCCGCATCAGCGCCGCGGCGAAGTGTCCGGACTGATCGCGAAGCGCTGCGTAGCTCAATTCGCGGCCCGCCGGCGTCTTGAGAAATAGACGCTCGGGATGATGGTGGGCGGCCGATTCAATCCAGTCGGAAAGATCAGGAACGGAATTCATGAGAGGAGTATCGCCGCGCTCGACGGAAATCTCTACTGGTCGCACACCTTGCTGCTGATCACCATAGCGCCGGTCGCCCTGGCCGCCGGCTGCGCCACCTACGTCCTGGGTAGCCTACCCGCCGTTCGCGCCGGCCGCGGCGGCTACCGCGCTGAAGGACCTCCGGGGGTGGCAATCCCCACCTCAACGATATAGTGTCGGCGCATGCCCACGACACACATGGCGACGCAGAACACGGCCGCCGCGCCCGCCTGGCTCGAATCCATGCACCGCGCGCCCGCCTGCTCCAGCCCGTCTCTGGGCTGGCGGCACATCGAGGCGCACCGCTTCGGCGGGTTGCGCTGCTGGAATCTCGCCCTGCCGCCCGCTTAGTCATGCATTGGCGATCTAAACTCATCCACCCCGGCGCCCACGCACCCGCCGATTTCCACTCCCTGGCGATGCCGACGTTTCGAGGCTCGACCGTGCTGTTCGACCGCCAGGCCGACGTGGCGGACGAGTCGGACGATTGGCGGCAGAAAGAAAACGGATACAGCTACGGTCTTTGGGGCACCCCGACCGTGCTCGAGCTGGGCGCGCGAATCGCGGAGATCGAGGCGGCACATCATAGCTTCGTCGTTCCCGGCGGTCAGGCTGCAATATCTCTGATTTATCTTGCTTTCTGCGCCAGCGGGGCTCATGCCTTGGTGCCCTTCACCGCGTACGGACCGAATCGCCAGCTGGCCGCGGGACTATTGAAGCGCCTCGGCATCTCGGTGGAAGCATACGACCCGCTCATCGGCGCGGGCATCGCAAATCTGATTCGCGACGAAACGGCGCTGATCTGGGTCGAAAGCCCGGGATCGATCACCATGGAAATTCAAGACGTACCGGCCATCGTCGCCGCGGCCCACCGGCGCAACGTGCCGGTGGCGCTCGACAATACCTACGCCGCCGGAGTGCTCTTCGATGCCTTCGGCCATGGCCTCGACGTCAGCATGCAGGCATTGACCAAGTACGTGGGCGGTCATAGCGACCTATTGCTGGGAACGGTATCGGCCGCGGACGCGCGCTCCTACGAGACAATCGGAGCGGCCTACAGTCAGCTGGGCATGGGCGTTTCGCCGGACGATTGCAGCCTTGCGCTGCGCGGCCTGCAGACCTTGGGCATTCGGCTGGAGCGGCTCGAGAAAACGGCCGTGGACGTGGCGGGCTGGCTGGCGAAGCATCCGAAGGTAAAAACCGTGCTGCACCCGGCCCTGCCCTCGTGTCCCGGGCATGAGCACTGGGTGCGCGACTTCACCGGTTCCTCCAGTATTTTCTCTATCGTGTTTCATGAGCGGTTCAGCGCCGGCCAGGTAATGGCGTTCGCGGATCGGCTGAAGCTGTTCAAAATTGGCTTCAGCTGGGGTGGAGTCACCAGTCTGGCAATGACCTATCCCCGTCTCGAGCGCCCGGGACAGGACTATGGCGGGCGGCTGGTGCGGCTCAATGTCGGGCTCGAAGAATGTTCGGATTTGATGGCCGACCTGACCGAGGCGCTGGACGGCATGGACTGACGATGGCCTTCGACGCGGCCAGCATTCTGCGAGTCGCAGGCACCTTGCTGGCAACGCTCATCGTGGGATTTTCGGCAGTGTGGGGTGCATTCGCCCTGTGGTATCAGGAGCCGGGCGGACGGGCTCTCAGGATTCCGAGCGTGCTGTCATGGGGCGCCTTCAGCGTGGCCCTGATTGCGGCCTTGTGGCAGGGACACACTGCGATCTGCCTTCTGGCATTTGCGGCGGCGTTCGGCGTCCTGCTGATCTGGTGGCGGGGGATCAGGCCGTCGAACGATCGAATCTGGGCCGACGACGTGGCGCTGATGACCACCGGCAGCGTCGACGCCCATCGCGTCACCCTCTACAACGTGCGCAATTTCGAGTGGCGCAGCAATACCGATTACACCCCCCGATGGGAGACACGCGGCTACGATCTCGAGCGATTGAATTCGGTCGACATGATAATGTCGTATTGGACCATTCCGGCGATCGCGCACATGCTCATCTCCTTCGGCTTCGACGACGGCGAGCATGTGGTCTTCTCGGTTGAAATTCGGCGCGAGAAAACCGAGAGTTTCTCTGAGATCGGCGGCTTCTTCAAAGAATTCGAGCTCAGCATCATTGCCGCCGATGAACGCGACGTGATCCGGGTTCGCACCAATGTGCGGGGCGAGGACGCCTACCTATATCCTGTCCGCATGCCGGTGTCCGCGATGCGCTCGCTGTTCCTCGGCTACATCGAGGAAGCCAATGCCCTGGTTCGCACACCGCGCTTCTACAACACCATCACCGTCAACTGCACCACACTCGTGTACCAGATGATGGAACGCATCGTCGGCTATCTGCCGCTGAATTACCGTCTGCTTTTCTCAGGCTATCTTCCGGAATATGTCTACCGGGTCGGCGGCCTCGATCAGCGCCATTCGCTGCGGGAGCTACGCGCGCGCGGGCGCATCACCGAGCGCGCCATCAGGGCCGACCGCAGCGGCTCTTTCTCTGCCGACATCCGGCTAGGCATCGCCGACGCCCGCTAGGCCGCTCCACGCAATCGCGCCGCGCAGGCCGACGGTCAGGGCTGATCCTGGGCGGCGGCAGCCGCGGCCAGGGCGGCGAGCCCGGCGATATTCTTCGACAGCTCGGCCGGAAAGCCATGCCGGGCTCGAATGTACTCGGGCTCGTTGTACGCCACCCAGGTTCGCTCCTGCGCGTCCTGCCACGCAAGGATTTTCAGCGGCATATCGATGGCGGCCGTAGGCGCCGCGACGATCAGCGGTGTGCCCGCTTTCGGATTGCCCAGAATCACCATGCCGGTCGGCCGCAGCTCGAGGCCGGAGCGCTGCGCATCGCCGCTGAAATCTATTTGCGCGAATACGGTAAGCCCTCGCGCGCGCGCCATTGTCTGAACCCGCTGCAACACCTCGGCGACGCTGCGCCGACTAGGTAGTGTATGGAGCCCATCGACGCTGTTACTCGTGCCCATGGCGAACCTCCGCGTGACAAAGCCAATCTCCGCGCGATAGACGGCGGCCAAGACGCTCCAGCCTACGGCGATACGGTGAAGCCATAGGCTTTGAACGCGGTGGCGCCCGCGGAGCCGCGGATGTAGGCGACAAATCTTGCCGCGCCGGCACCCGCCGTCCCGGTCAGTGCAATAGGATAGACAATCGGCCGGTGGCTGTCGTCGGGGAACGTGGCGACAACCCGCACGTGCTTGTCGATCAGGGCGTCCGTCTCATAGACGATGCCGAGCGGTGCCTCTCCCCGATCCACGAACGCCAGCGCCGAGCGCACGCTGTCGGCGCGCGCCAAGCGCCCCGACACCTCATTCCAAACACCGAGACTGGTCAAAGCCTGCCGTGCGTAGCGCCCGGCCGGCACGGCGTCCGGGTCGCCGGCAGCGAGCCGGCCCTTGCCCAACGCCGCCGCGAGGGGGAAATGAGGTCCTATCGTCAGCGTGATGTCACTGTCGGCGGGCGCAATGAGGACCAGTCGATTGTGAAGAACATCGTACCTCGTGTCGCGCCGAATCAGATTCCTGGTTTGAAGATAATCCATCCATGCCTGGTCGGCGGAAAAAAAAATGTCGGCCGGCGCGCCATTTTCGATCTGACGAGCAAGCGCGGAGCTCGCGGCAAACGAGAATCGGACGGGAATGGCGGTGTCCTTCGTAAAGCTGTCGCCCAGCTCCTGCAGCACATTGGTCAGGGAGGCAGCCGCAAACACCGTGATCGGGGGCTTGTCCGCACTCGCGGCCGCACCCGCCCAGCCGCACAGCGACAGCCAGAGGGCAAGACAAGCGCCGCCGAATCTTCTCATGTACGGGCCCTAATTGTGCGCCAGCACGGGGGTTCCACGGTACAGCTCCGGAAAGATGCGTTTGAGATTCTGGATCTTGGGCAGATCGACATAGGCAATATAGGGGACATCTGGATTGCGAATCAAATAGTCCTGGTGATAGTCCTCGGCCGGATAGAACCCCTTCAAGGCATCCACCCGGGTGGCTATCGGCCGGGGAAATGCCTTGGATCTATCCAGCTGGCCGATGTACGCCTCCGCGATCCGTTTCTGGCCGTCGTCGGAATAGAAAACCGCCGAACGATACTGGCTTCCCACATCGGGACCCTGCCGATTGACCTGCGTGGGATCGTACACCACCGAAAACGCGATCTGCAGCAGCTGGCCGTATGAAATCTCGGCGGGATCGAAGATTATCTTGACCGATTCCGCATGGCCGGTGGTACCGGAGCTCACCGTTTCATATTGCGCAGTGGATTTGTCGCCGCCGGAATAGCCGGCAATCACCTTGCGCACGCCTCGGACATGTTCGTAGACGCCTTGGACGCCCCAGAAGCAGCCGCCCGCCAGAACCGCAGTCTGAAGCGGCCCCGCAGCCTTCGGATTGTCGATGGCGGGCGGCGCGACCAGGACGGGGGCCTCTGCCCCCAAGAGCGGCGAGCGCCAGAGAAAGACGCCGAGGGTCGCGAGCACGAGGGCGGCGGCAAACCAGGCCGGCGCCCGTAGTTTCGCGGTAGTCATAGGTCTCCTTCAGGCGCGGCGTACGAAGCGTAACGCCACTGAATTCATGCAATAACGCAAGCCGGTCGGTCTCGGCCCGTCGTCGAACACATGCCCCAAATGCGCGTCGCAGAGGCGGCAGGCGATTGCATCGCGCTGCATCCCAAAGCTATTGTCGGAGCTTTGCACGATGTTCAAACGGGAAATCGGCTGCCAAAAGCTCGGCCATCCCGTGCCCGAATCGAACTTGGTCTTCGAATCGTACAACGCGTTGTCGCAGCACACGCAGCGATAAATTCCGTCGGCATGATTGGCGTCGTACTCTCCGGAAAACGGCGCCTCGGTTCCGGCCTGGCGCGCAACGCCAAAGGCCAACGGCGTCAGCTGGGCGCGCCATTCGGCGTCGCTCTTCACCACCTTGGGCGTGTGCACGATGCCCTCGCTCTTGCCCGCCGCGGAGAACCGTTCGATCGTTACATCCTTGCCTGCAGCGGGCGCCGATAATGCCGCGGCCCACGATCTGCACGCACAGGCGCCGGCCGCCGTCGCGCCCAACCCGAAGATGAACATGCGGCGGCTAACGGGCCGCCTGAACGAATTTTTAGGAAGCATTGGTACTCATCCGAAGGTGAAGGAATACGCCCGAACGCCGGGATCCAGGAATTCGATGGAAAAGACATGCTCTCGTACATCGCCCGTCTGTCGAATCAACTGATACAGTCGCTGTTCCTTGATCGTGCCGAGGCCCCCGGCATCGGTATCCGCCCCGTGGCCGTCGGCCGGAGGCGCCCCGTCCAACAGCACGCGGAAGCGCACCGGCTTTCCGTCGGCGGCCGGTCCTAATACCAGATGCAGGTCGCGCGCGAAAAACCGAAAGACGATCTTCCCGGGAGCGGTGCGCAGAACGGCTTTTTCCGAGTCCACCGCCCACGTCCCCGCGAGTCCCCATTGATTCAGCGAGAGAGCGCCGGGCGCGGCGTAGAGCTTGGGCCGGTCTTGGGCAAAGCCTCCCGCGGAGATGAAGTTCTGGGCCCGCTCATATCCGATGTAGGTTTCCGGCGACTGATCGTGTGCTTCATCGGCCGCTGCCTGCACGCCGACCGCCCGCGCCGCTTCGACTCCGGCCGGCGGTAAATCGTGATAGCCGGCTTCGGTCAATAGTTGCCGGATCGTGGCCTCGGACTCATCGTAGTTGCCTTCGCCGAAGTGATGTCCGCGAATCCGCCCCTTCGCGTCGATGAAGTAATGCGCGGGCCAATACTGATTATTGAACCCCTGCCAAATCGCATAGTGATCGTCGAGCGCGACCGGATAGGTGATTTTCAAGTCGGCAACGGCGCGGCGCACGTTGGCCTCGTCCTTCTCGAAGGCGAATTCGGGCGCGTGAACGCCGATGACCACGAGCCCGTGATCTTTATATTTATCGTACCAGCCTTTTACATAGGGCAACGCGCGCAAGCAATTGATGCAGGAATAGGTCCAGAAATCGATCAGCACCACCTTGCCGCGCAGATCCTCGGCCGACAGGGGCGGCGAGTTCAACCAGGACGTGGCACCGCTGAGCGAGGGCAGGTCCCCTTCGATCGGCAAGGCCGCGGGCTGCTTGGCTTGCGTCATCATGGGGCCACCCGACATCATCGGACTGCCTGACATCGTGGGGCTGCCGGACATCGATGCATTCGCGGCGCTCGGGCCGATGTTGTCGATGAGGGACCGTTCCAGCCGGTTGGTCCCCTCGAGCGACCAGCGCGTCAGCACGGTGCTGTCCCAGCCGAACACGATGGCCACGACGGCGAGCAGCACGGCGGCGCCCAGTCCCCGCCGTATCCACTCGCCCGCGCCCAAGAATTTCTTCAGCACGGCAAATACTCTGCCGCCGGCGAAGATGGCCACCGCCAGCGACGTCGCCGCGCCCGCCGCGTAGATGAAGAGCAGCAAGGTGGTGCGCGGGTTCGGCCCCGAGATCGCCGCGCCCGTGAGCACGAGGCCGAGAATCGGCCCCGCGCAGGGCGCCCACAATAAGCCGGTGGCCACTCCGAGCAACGCGGCATGAATGGCCCCGAGATTCGTCCCACCCGGAGCGGACTGCACCAATCGATTGCCGAGAGCGACGAATGGACGCGCCAGACCGTCGGCCAAGCGGCGCGAGAGTAGCGTGGCTGCAAAGGCGGTCAGCAGAACGAGAGCGAACACGCGTCCGTACTGATTGAGTCGAACCGCCCACGCGCCGCCCACGGCGGCGAGCGTGGCGATCCCGGCAAAAGTCACGGCCATCCCCGCCAGCATGGGCAAACCGTTCGTCAGAAATCGCTGTTCGGAGCGGGCAAAGACAAAGGGCAATACAGGCAGTATGCAGGGACTCAAAATGGTGAGCACGCCGCCTAGAAACACCAATAGCACTACCGTCATGTGTTGTATGCTCTGCCGCTGTTACGCCCTATTCGTGTAGACCGGGGCGCCGGGCATTTAATTGCAAAAGAGACGTCTTTAATGTTCGCCCGTATTCTACGGCCTCGCGCGGTGCGCCGGGAAATCCCCCGAAATCTCCGCGTGGCGCTCCATGCTCGCGCCTGAGGTATTCATCACCTGCGCGGTGACCGGCTCGGCCGATTCCGTCCGCAAGAATCCGAACGTACCCGTGACACCGGCGCAAATCGCCGCATCGGCGCTCGAAGCGCACGAGGCCGGCGCCGCCATCGTCCATCTCCACGTCCGCGATCCGCAGTCCGGCCTGGCGAGCCGCGATCCCGCGCTGTTTCGTGAGGTCGTGGAAAGAATCAGAGGCCGCAACCGCGGCGTGATCCTGAACCTGACGGGCGGAATGGGCGGCGACCTCATGATAGGGCCGGAGCACGCACCCCTCGCCTTCCGCGCGGGCACCGATTTCGTCGGTCCCCACGAACGGATCGCGCATGTGCTCGACTTGCTGCCCGAGATCGGCAGCCTCGACTGTGGTTCGTTGAATTTCGACGAACTGCTGTACGGGACGACGCCCGGCTTTCTGCGCACCATGGCGCGCGCATATCAGGAGAGGAAAATCCGTCCGGAACTGGAGGTGTTCGAGCTGGGCCATATCGAGCTTGCCAAGCAGCTCATGGCGGAGGGGTTGATCGATCAGCCCGCCTTGTTCCAGCTCTGTCTCGGCATCAAGTTCGGAGCGCCCGCCTCCTCCGAGGCGATGAAGGCCATGCGCGACGCGCTGCCGCCCGGATCGTGCTGGTCGGCGTTCGGCCTGGGCCGCATGCAGATGCCGATGGCCGCGCAGTCGGTGCTTCTCGGGGGCAATGTGCGTGTGGGGCTCGAGGATAATCTCTACTTGGACAAGGGCGCGCCGGCGACCAATGCGGAATTGGTGGCGCGTGCGCGCACCATCGTAGAGCTGCTGGGCGTTCGGGTCATGACCGCGCCGCAAACCCGAGAGCGGCTCGGCTTCGCGCCGGTTTAAGGTTCCGCGCCGGGTTCAGGTTCCGCAAAAGGTCTGCAAAACACGCTCATCGGGCCGCGGCGGATCGGCGTAGGACTCCAACCCCTCTTGCAGGCGGTAGGGCTGCGCAAGCACGGCCGACAACTCGGCGAAGGGCGCGAAGTCTTGGGCGCCGACGGCCGCATCGATCACCGCTTGGATTCGATGATTGCGCGGGATGACCGCCGGATTCACCTGCCGCATCGCCGCGGCGCGCACCGGCGGAGCCGAGGTTTCTCGCGCCAGCCGCGTCCGCCACCGTCCCGCCCACTCGTCGTAGTCCCGCGGATTCGCAAACAATGCGCTGACGGCGGGATCTCCCGCTGCGCCTTCGGCGGCATCGCACAGCCGGCGGAAGGTCAGAGTAAAGTCCGCCTGATTGCGATGCATGGCATCGAGCAGGTCGTCGGCCAGTGCCGCATCGCCCTCTTCGCGAGCCGAGAGGCCGAGCTTGCGGCGCATGCCTGCAAGCGACTCATCCGAGAAGCGCGCCGGAAACTCCGCGAGCACCTCGCTCGCGAGCTCGACCGCGCGGTCCGCGCTTGGGTCGATGATCGGCAGCAGCGTCTCGGCGAAACGCGCGAGATTCCACACGGCGGCCTGAGGCTGATTTCCATAGGAATAGCGACCCTGCCGGTCGATCGAACTGAACACCGCCGCCGGGTCGTAGGAATCCATGAAGGCGCAAGGGCCAAAATCGATGGTTTCTCCCGATACCGCCATGTTGTCCGTGTTCATCACGCCGTGAATGAACCCCACGTGCATCCAGCTCGCGATCAGCGATGCTTGAGCTCGCGTGACCGCGCGCAGCAGCGCGAGATACGGCGCCTGCTCGATCTTGGCTTGGCTGTAGTGGCGGTCGATCACATGATCGGCCAGCCGGCGAACCGCGTCGGAGTCGTCGCGCGCGGCGAAATATTGAAAGGTTCCTACGCGCACGAAGCTTGCGGCTACCCGCGTCAATATTGCACCCGGCAGCGCTTCCTCGCGAAAAACGTTCTCGCCCGTCGCCACCGCGGCAAGCGCGCGGGTCGTGGGTATGCCGAGCGCATGCATGGCCTCGCTGACCAGGTATTCACGCAGCACCGGACCGAGAGCGGCCCGGCCGTCGCCGCCTCGAGAGTAGGGAGTTCGACCGGATCCCTTCAATTGAATGTCGCGGCGCGTTCCGGTGCAATCGAGCGCCTCCGCGAGCAGAATCGCGCGGCCATCCCCCAGCTGCGGGACGAAGTGGCCGAACTGGTGGCCGGCATAGGCCGCGGCGATCGGCTCCAGCCCCGGGGGTATGAGATTCCCCGAAAAAATCCCCGCCAATGCCTCGGCATCGAGATCGGCGATATCGAGCCCCAATTCGAGCCCGAGCACCCGATTGAACTCGAGCAGGCGCGGCTTCGCGACCGGCGTCGGGTTGAGGCGCGCAAAGAAGCGTTCCGGCAATCCGGCATAACTGGCGCGATTCATCGGCATCTTGGGCTCATGGGGCGGCCGGCTCTAAAATCCGAAAGAGTCGATCAGTCGATAGGCAAACACCGACGGCGCGAGAAACCACGGTTTCTCGCGGTAGTACGGCCTCGATGGGAACGGCAGTCCGTCCAAGGCGGTGCGCCCCGCTTCGAGCCCCAGCATCTGCTGTCCGATGCGCTTGCCGAAATACGGCGCAAGGGGCACGCCCTGGCCGCAATATCCCAGGCTGTAATACAAGCCTTCGTGGCAACCCAGATGAGGCAGAGTATCGAAGGTATATGCAACCCATCCCACCCAGGCATGACTCAGACGCACGGACTGAAGTTGGGGAAATATCCGCAGCAACATCCGCCTGAGAGCCGGCACGCATGCGCGCGGGTCCTTCTCGGCGAGCGCGGCCCGGCCGCCGAAGACTATGCGCTCGCCGTCCGCAGAGGGCCTGAAGTACACGACCACGCGCCGAGAATCGACGATGTTTCGCCCGCGGGGAATCAGCGAACGAACACGATCGGCGCCCAAGGGCTCGGTGGCTATCTGATAACTGCCGATGGGGATGACTCGCCGCCGGATCCACGGCCACAGCGGACCCGAGTATCCATTGGTCGCAACCAGCACTTGCCGGGCATAAACGGCGCCGGCCGGCGTCAGCGCTTCGAAACCGTCGGGGGTGCGCTTGAGGGCGGTGACCGGATGGTGCTCCATCAGCGTTGCGCCGCTGTCCAGCGCGCGGCGCAGCAGCGCGAGCAGCAGCCGGGTGGGGTCGACGGACGCATCGTCGAGGTACACGCAGCCGCCGTGATAGAAGTCGCTGGCTATTTCGGCTGATTGTTCCGCTTTGGAGACGACGCTTATCCTCTGCTCGAGCCCGCGCGGCTGGTTCTGCGCATCCCGGACCATCCGCCGGAAGTGCCGCGCCGTATGGGCTCCGAAGAAGCATCCGTCTTCCCGCCAGCCGCAATCGATCTCTTGCGTGGCCAGCCCCCGCAGGTGCGCGACCGCATCGAGACCTTCACGGCAAATCCTAAAGGCCAGATCGGCGCCGAACTTCGCCTTCAGGCTGTCGAATGAGGGTTTGATGCTGTAAGCCACCTGGCCTCCATTGCGGCTCGAGCACCCGGTGCCGAGTGCACCGGCGTCCAGCACCAGCGTCGAGCGGCCGGCCGCCGCCGTCTCGCGCGCTGCCGAGAGCCCGGTGTAGCCGGCACCGATGATGAGCACATCGACGCGGCCGGGCAGCGTCTGCGCGGATGGCGGCGGCATCGCCGCTTTCGCCATCCATAGCGGCGCAACGGAAACCTCGGATGTCGTCATACAAGGCCCCGGTCTAGGCTGCCGCCTCAGCGGACCGCCCGTGGGGCGCCGGCGCTCCCCGGGTCGCGAGCCAGGAGCCCAATAGAATCAGCGCGAACGCGAGAATGCCGCCAAAACCCAGTCGCTCATGCAGCAGGAACACGCCGAACAGCGCCGCCACGGCGGGATTGATGTAAGTGATCACGGCCGAGCGCGATGCGCCCGCATGGCTCACCAAGTAGAACATCAGGAGCATTGCCAGGGCCGTGCATACCAGCCCGAGGATGGCCATGGATGCGAGGACGGGCACCGACGGCATCCGCGCCGGGAAGTTGAGCGCCGCCGGAATGAGCAGCACCATGCTGGCCACGGCCAAGCTCGCCGCAACAGGACCGAAGGCGTCCAGCTCCTTGAGATGCCGCTGGATGATGAGAGGTCCGATGGCATAGCCGAGAGTGGCAACCACCATGCAGCCCACCCCGGCCCATCCCAGCGGGCCTGAGATGGTACCGAAGCCGAGCAAGGCCGCGACGCCGACGAACCCCAGCCCGAGACCCAGGATGCGCCACGTTCCCAAGTGCTCGTGAACGCCGAAGAATCGCTGGATCAGCGCGATCGAGAGCGGCACCATTGCGATGAGAATGCCGGTCACGGAGGAACTGATCCAGCGTTCACCGTACGAGATTGCGGAGAAAGGAATCACGAACTCCGCCAGCGCAAACGCAAAGATCGCCGCCTTATGCCGTCCCAGGGGTTGCAGGGCGCCGCGCCGCCACGCAATCGGCAACAGGACCAGGGCGCCGAGCGTCAGCCGGCCGAAAGCCACCACGAGGGGCGAGAGTTCCTGCAAGGACACCTTGATAAAGAAATACGGCACGCCCCAGATGAGCCCTAAGGCCGCGAAAGCTCCCCATCCTCGCCAAGTCAACGTCTTCTCCGACAATGCTGAATTGCAGCGGCGGCAGCCATCTTATCCTGAAATTGCGCGAGCCGCGCCAGGGACGATGCGAGGACTATGGACCCCGCCGGGCCGGCGCGGTACCTAAGCCGCTATGCGCCGGTACCGGTCTTCCTCGCCTTGGCGATGCGCGAGTACAGCTTGAGGTAGTTCTGCGCCATGTGCTGCGCCGTGAAGCGGCGGTCGAATTCGGCGCGTATGCGGTTGCGATCCAACATGTCGAGTTTTCGAATTGCGGCGGCGGCCTGATCTTCACCCGCCACGATGAAGCCGGTCACGCCGTCCTCGATGACCTCCGGCACGGAGCCGTTTTCAAATGCAATCACGGGCGTGCCGCATGCCATCGCTTCGATCATCACCAGGCCAAAGGGTTCGCGCCACGCGATGGGAAAGAGCAGTCCCGCGGCGTTGCCGAGAAATTCGCCCTTTTGATGCTCGCCGATCTCACCGATGAACTCCACATGCGGCTGCGACAGCAGCGGCTCTATGGCAGTCTTGAAATATTGCTCGTCGACTTTGTCGACCTTGGCGGCGATCTTCAAGCGCATGCCGGCCCGCGCCGCGATGCGGATGGCGGTATCCGGCGCCTTTTCCGGCGAGATGCGGCCTAGAAACGCGAGATATCCTCCCGTGCCCGGCCCTTTCTCCAGCAAATCCTGCGGCAAGCCGTGGTGGATGGTCGCGACGTAATGCGCCTGCGGCAGCGGTGCGCGCTGCGAATTGGAAATCGACACCACGGGAACGTCGCCGTACAGTTCATACAGCGCCGGCAGCTCCGGCAGGTCCAGGCGGCCATGCAGAGTCGTCACCGACGGAACATTGAGCAGCCGCAGAAGCGGATAGCCGAAATAGTCCAGGTGGGCATGGATCACGTCGAATTCATGCGCGCGCCTGGCCACCATTTCCATTTCCATGAACAAGGGCACAAAGTGATCCTTGATGCCGGGATCGAGCCGCAGCGCACGCGGCCAGGCCGGCGCGAGCTTCGCTTTGGTCCGACTGTCTCCGGAGGCAAACAGCGTGACGTCGTGCCCAAGCTCGACCAGGGCGTCGGTCAGATAGGCAACTACTCGTTCGGTTCCTCCGTAGAATTTCGGCGGCACGGCTTCGGTGAGCGGAGCAACCTGCGCAATCTGCATATCGAGTCTCCCTTCGGGATCGAGGAATCAAAAATATTTCGACGCGCAAAAATAGAATCGGTTCCGAAGCCCATGCGGCGAAATGGAACGGTTTGCGGTAGGAACACTCTGACTAGGATGCGGTTTGGCGAGAGCGGGCCTTGTAATTTATGCAAATCGCGCCGGGATAACGGAGAAGCCGAATGAATGCATTGACC
Source organism: uncultured Gammaproteobacteria bacterium (assembly GCA_963784105.1). GTDB lineage: Bacteria > Pseudomonadota > Gammaproteobacteria > Steroidobacterales > Steroidobacteraceae > Bog-1198. The sequence goes on along the minus strand of CAWAQE010000018.1, from coordinate 1,081,244 downwards.
GCCGAGCAATCGCCGGCGCCGCAGTTCCACATTGCCGTGAGCGCGGCGCTGCAGGAGCGGCGCACGCTCACGTTGAAGCACGGCGACACCTTTGCCGTGTTCGATCACCGCGGCGACATCGGCGCGGAAATCGGCGGCTCCGAAGGGCTGTATCATTTGGATACGCGCATCTTGTCGCAATTCACTCTGCTGCTCGAAGACGCGCGGCCCCTGCTGCTGAGTTCGACGACGCAGGACGACAATGCCATGTTCAGCGCCGACCTGAGCAATCCGGATCTGCTGGCCGATGGCCAGATCGCCCTGCGGCGCGAGCAGATTCACCTGCATCGGATCAGGTTCATCTTGGGCGGCGCCTGCTACGAGCGCCTGCTGATACGCAATTTCAGCGACCGCGCGTGGCGCATAGGCATTGCGCTGCGATTCGCTGCGGACTTCGCCGATCTGTTCGAGGTGCGGGGCGAGCACAGGAAGGCGCGCGGCCGCGCGTCGGCGTCTCGCGACAGCGATCGCAAGTCGATTCTGCGCTACACGGGACTGGACGGGGTCGAGCGGGTGACCACACTGGATTTCGATCCGGCTCCTCAAACCCTGACCACGGAACGCGCGGAGTTCGACATTGCGCTGAGCGCACACCAGAGCAGGCGCATCTTCATTCGCGTGGGAACTCCCGACACGGAAGCCGACCGATGGAATGGCCGCGCGTTTTACCGGCGCATGCGGGTCGCGCGCCATGGCCTGCGGCAATCGAGCTCGCGGGCGGCGAGCGTCGACAGCTCCAATTCGGTGTTCAACGAAATCGCCCGGCGCGCGGTGTCGGACCTCTATATGCTGATCACCGACACGCCGGAGGGACCGTATCCCTATGCCGGGACGCCCTGGTTCAGCACTCCATTCGGACGGGACGGGATCATAACCGCCCTCATGACCCTATGGGCCGATCCCAGCATCGCGAAAGGCGTGCTGCGGTTTCTTGCATCGACGCAGGCCACCGCCGTCGAGCCGCAGCGCGATGCCGAGCCGGGGAAAATCCTTCATGAGATGCGCCATGGCGAAATGGCCAATCTGCGCGAAGTGCCGTTCGGCCGCTACTACGGCAGCGTGGACGCAACGCCGCTCTTCGTGCTGCTTCTCGGCGAATATTTCGGCCGCACCGGCGACCTCGATACGGTACGCGCCCTGTGGCCGAACGCGCTCGCGGCGTTGGCGTGGATAGATACCTGCGGGGACCGCGACGGCGACGGATTCGTCGAGTACTACCGCCAGACCAAGGAGGGTCTCGCCAATCAGGGCTGGAAGGACTCACAGGACGCGGTGTTCCATCGCGACGGGCGCTATGCCGAGGGCCCCATAGCGCTTTGCGAAGTGCAGGCCTATGTGTACGGAGCAAAGCGGCATGCCTCGCTTCTCGCCGCCGCTCTCGGCGATCGCACCCGTGCGCAGCTCCTGCAGGCGCAGGCCGATGCGCTGCGCGAGAATTTCGAAGCCCGGTTCTGGTGCGAGGATATCTCCGTCTACGCGCTGGCCCTGGACGGTGACAAGCAGCCCTGCCGAGTGGTGTCGTCGAACTCCGGCCAGGTGCTGCTGACGGGCATCGCCTCTGCCGAACGCGCCGCGCGCGTCGCGCAAACTCTGCTCGGCCCCGCCGGTTTCAGCGGTTGGGGAATTCGAACCATAGGATTGTCGGAGCCGCGCTACAATCCCATGTCCTACCACAATGGGTCTGTGTGGCCCCACGACAATGGGCTCATCGCCCTGGGATTCTCGCGCTACGGTCTGCGTGCCATGACCGCGCAAGTATTCGGCGCCATGTTCGACGCCGCCAGCTACATGGATATGCGGCGCCTGCCGGAATTGTTCTGCGGTTTCCTGCGCCGTCAGCACAACGCGCCGACCCAATATCCGGTAGCCTGCTCCCCGCAAGCGTGGGCCAGCGCCGCGATTTTCGCCCTCGTGCAGGCTACATTGGGCCTCGAGATATCGGCAAGCAGGCGGGAGATCTCGTTGCACCGGCCGATGCTGCCCGATTTCCTCGACCGCCTGCATCTGCGCAATCTGCGTTTGAACGGCGGCTCCGCCGACGTGCTCCTGCAGCGGCACGGTGCGGATGTAACCGTGACTCAGACACGCCGCGATGGAGATATCGGCGTCGTCATGCGCTACTAGGGCGCCGCGCCCTGCGCATCGATTTTTTCGGGGCGCGTCTCCGGCATCGCCCACAGCACCCACAGGACGGCGGCGATTCCGACGGCGGACAGCAGATAAAACGCAGAGCGCACGCCGAAATGATCCGCCACCCAGCCCGCCGCCGGCGTGCTCAACGTACCGCCGATGCCGATCGCAAAACCGACGAAGCCCAGCGAGAGGTTGAAATGGCCGGAGCGCGCCGCGACATCGCTGACGATCAACGGCACCATGATGCCGAAGCAGGCGCCGCCGACGCCGTCGAGCGCTTGAACCGCCACCACGAGCGTCGGATTCGACGAAGTCGCGAATATCAAGCCCCGCAGCGGCAGCATGCAAAATCCGATCAGCAATACGATCCTGCGGCCGCGCCGTTCGGCGAGACGGCCGACCGCGGGCGACGCAAGAGCCACGATGATCTGCGGCAGCACGATGCACATTGCAACCAATAGACTGGGGTTGCCGACTTTCGCGGTCATGGTGCCGCTCATCAGCATCAGCATCGGTGCGTTGGCGAAAGTGAACAGCATGGCGCAGCCGCAAAAGATGAGCAGGCGGCGATCGGCCAGCACGCGCAGGAATTGCGCGCGGCCCTGTCCCGGCCGCCGCGGCGGCGGCCGCAGGTCCTCGCCGGCGATCGCCACCCGGCGCAGCGGCAGCAGCGCCACCACCGCAGGCAGAGTGAATGCCGCGGTCAGGTAGAACACCGCGCGCTCCGACACGTATTGTCCGCACGCACCCATCAGGAGAGCGCCCACGCCGTTGCCGACCGCTGCGTAGCGGGCGTTTCGCCCCAGGCGCAGGCCCATGCCGAATCGTCCGGCGATGACCAGGCTCATCGCAGCGATTGCCGGCCCCAGGGTACAGCTGGATATGCCGTGCAGTATTTCGGCCAGATAGACGAACAGCGGTATCGGATAGATCGCGAACATGAGCGCGCAGGCGGTAAATGCCAGCACGCTGAATGCGGCGACGCGCGTCTTGTTGGGCATGGCATCCACCACTGCGCCGGCCGGCACCTGGCTGGCCATGGCCGCGATCGTGCCTATGCTGAGCGCGAGACCGATCCCCGTTTGCGTCCAGCGCTGGCTGATGAGGTAGACGGCGATGAATGGGCCGAAGCCCGTCTGGATGTTGGCGACGAACAAGTTGAACCAATCGAGCCCACGCCCCGCGGCAAGGGTAGCCTTGGGATGCGTGTTCGCCGAATTGTTGTTCTCGGCGCGGACCTCCATTCCTTCACTTCTTGCCTTCCGCGGCGTTCGGTGCGGGTGCCGCGGCGGGAGCCTGCGGCGCCGCCGGCGGCTGCGGTGCCATGAGTGCCCGCGGGCGAGCGGAGTTCTTGAATTCGGGCACCGACTGCAGTGTCTTCACGCCGACGCTCAAGCGCAGCGCCGTGTCTTGATCCCCGGGATGAAAGCGCAGCAGCGACCAATCCACGGCGATGCGCCGGTTGCCCACCCCGAGGAAACCGCCGAATTCGATCACGGCCGCGCGCACGCGGCCGTCGGCATCGGCGAGCACGTCGACCACGCGGCCCAGATCTTCACCTTTCGCTCCCTGCACTTTCTTGCCGAGAACGGATTCCACCGGGCCTTCGAGGGGTCTTACCTCGGCGTCGATTGCGGCGGGCGCGGGGACCACGGGGGCGGCGGATGATTGAACGGCCGGCGGCGGCTTGGGCTTTGGCAGGCGTTTCAGCTGCGGCGCGATTTCCGGGGGCAGACAGGGGGGCACGATGATGGGCGTTTCGATGGGAGCTGCGATCGGCACTTTGACGCTGTGTTCGACGGGCTGATTCACCGCCGCTCGCGGCGGAGCCTCAGGGCCCTCCGCCGCCGGCTCGGTCTCGTGAGACGTGCGCTCGACAACCGGCGCGCTGTGGCATGCCATCAACGTGCATAGGATCGCGAACGCCGCGATGCCCCGCCGGCAAGGAGCACCGATCCCGCTGCTCACGAGCGGTACTCCACGCTCACGGGCAGCTGGCGTCCATACATGCGGCTATACGGTCCCCGGGTGTGCATCAGCAGCCGCGGCGCTCCGTCTTCCACGATGAGCCCTCGATCCAGCACCACGATGCGGTCGAAGGCATCGAGCGTGGACAAGCGGTGCGCGATGGCGATCACGGTGCGGCCCTTGAATAGCCGCGACAGTGCCTCCTGGATCGATTGCTCGGATTCGGTGTCGAGCGACGAAGTCGCCTCGTCGAGCACCACGATCGGGGCGTCCATGAGGAAGGCGCGCGCGATCGCGAGACGCTGCCGTTGGCCGCCCGACAGCTTCATCCCACGCTCCCCGACCAGGGTGTCGAAGCCGTCCGGCAGGCGGGCGATGAACTCGGTGCAGCGCGCCGCCTCGACCGCGCGGAACACTTCCTCGTCCCCGGCATCCGGGCGCCCGTAGCGTAGGTTCTCCAGCAACGATCGCTGAAAGAGGGAAATATCCTGCTGCACGACCGCGATGGAGCCGCGCAGGCTTTCCTGGGTCACGTGCGCGATGTTCTGCCCATCGATCGACACCTCGCCGCAGTCCGGATCGTACAACCTCTGCAGGAGTGCGATGATGGTGGACTTGCCCGCTCCCGAGCGGCCGACCAGACCCACCTTCTGCCCGGCCTGCACGTCGAGATCGAAGGCCTTCAGCACCTGCTGACCGCTCGGATAGCGGAATCCTACGTTGCTGAAGCGGATGGCGCCGCCTCTCACCACCAGCGGCCTGGCGTCTCCGGCGTCCTGCATTTCGTGCGGCAGCCCCAACACCTGTACGGCCTCGCCGAGCTTGGCGAACTGCTGCACCATGTCGACCAAGGCCATCGCGAAATCGCGCGAGGCATGCAGGACGGTAAAGCCGAGCGTCGTGGTCAATACCACATCGCCGGTGGATATCTTCCCGCGCCGCCAAAGCTCCACCGACCAGACCAGCACGCCGGCGGTGACGGTGAAGACGGTCACCGCGTGCAGCAAGCGCAATCTTTCCAGGGAGCGCAGGCTGGCACGCTGCGCCTGCATCTCGTCGTGAATCTTCGAACTCAGGCGATCCTGTTCGCGCCGCGCCGCGCCGAAGGCACGCACCAATCCGATGTTGCTCACGATGTCCGAGAGATCGCCGCTCACATGCGCCGCCTGGCCGGCAAAAGCCTGATGCAAGTGGCTGCCATGCGCCGCCAGCCGGCCGATGCTCACGCCCAGTACCGCGATGACGACGAGCAGCACGGCGGTCAGAGACCAGTTGATGGTCCCGAGGATGACGACGCTGCCCACTACCGCCGCTCCCGGCGGGATGGTAGTCCAAGTCAGTGAGTTCTCGATGGTCCAGGCGGCGTTCGCCGCAGCCGTGATGCGGCCGGCAAGCGCACCCGGAAGGCGCTCCACGAAATAGTGCGTTCCCTGGCCGGACAGATGGTTGAATAGATCCAGACGGATGTCGCCGCCGACCGCAACGAACGCATGCGTCGAGACCCAGCCGGCGAGACGCCACAGAAGATTGTCCCCCGCCACCAGGGCGAGCAGCACGGCAACCGCGGCCCACAGCGTATAAGCCGCCGGATGCCGCGTGCCCAGCACGTCGACGAGAGTCTTGACGGCGTACTGCGAGCCGACCGCGCAGATGACCGCGGCGAGCACCGCTGCCAGCACGATGGCATGACTCAATATGCGCCGCCGCACATAGCGTCCGAGGAAGCGGATCGCTCCTTGGGACGCATATCGTGGCAGCGTTTTGGGCATCGCGCTATTTTTAGCCGATCGACGCGCCGCACGGGCCGGAGGAAGGTGTCAATCTTTGTCAGCGTTCGCTGACACCGTCAGAGTCCGCCTACAAGGCAATGCGACAAACCAACACGAGGAATTCGGCAGCATGGCCTGGAACTCGGCCTCCGGCGAGATAAAATCTATTGCAGACGAGACGAATATAAGCGAGACGAGACGAGCTCATGGCGTTTTTTTACAACGAAAAGCACTCTCTGCACTATCTGGTGCGAGGCCGTGGCGAACCTCTCCTACTCATCCATGGACTCGGAGGCAGCGGGGCTGACTGGGCCTTTCAGGTTGCAGTCCTGGAAAAGCGGTTTCGCGTCATCGTCCCCGATCTGCCGGGGAGCGGACATAGCCCCCCTCCTCCAGATGAATACACCATTGGCGGCTTTGCAACGGCGCTTTGGTCGTTGCTGGATCACCTCGGAGTATCGCAGACCAACATCATCGGGTTTTCCTTGGGCGGCGCGGTCGCGCTGGAGATGGCGGCTTTGAGGCCCGCCAGCGTGCCGAGACTCGGCCTCATCAACAGCCTGGCGACCTACCGGCCGGATGACTGGCGCAAGTGGCTCGAGGTGCATGTGTCGACATTGCTGGTACGGCTGTTGGGAATGCGGCGGGCAGCCTGGCTGCTGGCCCTTCGATTATTTCCGGAACCCTGGCAGCGTGCGATTCGCAGGCACGCAGCCGCCGTGGTGGGAGCGGTCCCCGCCAAGTCTTATCTGGGCATGGGGATGGCGCTGGCGCGCTGGGCGATCATCGATCGGCTTGACGGGCTGACGAGCCGGATCTTGATGATCGCGGCCGAAAACGATTTCACTCCGCTCGCGGAAAAGCGCGCGCTGGCGGCGAAACTCAAAGCGGAAATCGTCGTGGTACGCGGCTCGCGCCACGGGACCCCCTTCGATTCGATCGAAGCGACAAATGCCAGCCTGCTCGCTCTTCTGACGGATCAACCGCTGCCGCCGCGGGCGCGATGGGTGCGCGATTCGCCCACGCGGGTGCAGGCGCTGTCTCTTGCCGGCAGCATCGCCGACGACCACACGGCAGGCCTGTAACCGCGAGAACCGGACTTTTTCGAAGTAATTCGACATAATTCCCATCCATGTCCGCTCGCCCCGAGGTGCGCCTCGATACCAGTCTCGAATTGCTGCTGGAATGCGCGCCCGCCGCGGAAGGTGCGCGCGTGCTCGCGACCGTGGTGGCGACCGCCGGCTCGACGTACCGCAAGCCCGGCGCCCGCATGCTGATCATGGGAGACGGCAGCTATCTGGGATTGCTCAGCGGCGGCTGCCTCGAGTCCGATCTAGGGATTCACGCGCAGGAGGTTTTGCACAGCGGCGGGGCCCGCGCCGTCGAATATGACATGCGCGGCCCCGACGATGTTCTGTTCGGCATCGGCGCGGGTTGCGAGGGCGCGATGCGCGTGCTGCTCGAGCCTGCAGGCCCCGGCAGCCCGGTAGCCGCAGCGCTCGCGGCCGCCGGGCGCGCCACTCAGGCGGGTCGGCCCACCTCATTGATTTCAGTGCACGAATCCGCGGATTTGCCGCTCGGCACCTATGCCGCGGAGCCTCCGCTGCCGGCCGAGCTGATCGAAGGCTCCGCGCAATCGCTGCGGGAAGGGGCTTCCCGCAGCGTGACTCGAGAAGACGGCGGCCGACGGATGCGGGCGTTCGTGCAATTCCTCGCGCCGCCGCCGCACGTGCTGATCTGCGGAGCCGGACCCGATGCACGGCCGGTGGTGAGCGCCGCCCGTGCATTGGGTTGGCGCGTCACGGTCGTCGATCATCGCCCCGCCCACGCCGTGGCGGCCAATTTCCCCGGTGCCGACGTCAGGCTGTGCAATCCGGGAGCGCTGCGCTCGGCCGTTGCCGTCGAGGGCTGCCACGCCGCGGTGGTGATGAGCCATCACCTAGCCTCCGATGTACTGTATCTGCGCGAACTGGCGCAGACGGGCCTGCCCTCCTACATCGGATTGCTGGGTCCTGCGGCGCGCCGGAACCGAGTCGCCCAGGAAATGGGACCCATGGCGGAACGCCTTGAATCCAGGCTTCGCGGCCCGGTGGGCATCGACATCGGCGCGGTGACACCGGAAGGTATCGCGCTCGCCATCGTCGGTCAGATCCACGCGTGGCTGGCGGGGCGCGGCGGCGGACCATCCCCCCTCTGATAACAGCCCGCCTGCGGGCGTGCCGGTGCGCATCGGGGTGATGCCTCTTGGCCGCCGTTGGCGTAGACTTCCACAAGCTTTGCGTCTTAGCAAAAAAGCAACAAAGATAAGCAGGACGCGCGGACGTCGTTTTTAGCTTTGCTAGAGTGGAAGTAGGGAGACCGCCATGTTCAAGTTACTGAGGCCTTTGACTCTGGGTCTGGGCACGCTGCTGCTGTATGCATGCGGTGGATCGAGCAGCCCGACCGCGACGATCGCCACGTCCACGGAGCATGGGACGCTGGCGGTGAACCCCCCGTTTCGCATTGCCTCGCTGAACGCCGCGAGTTTTCAGGCCGAGCTGGCCGCAAGCAGCACCGGCGCGCAGCTGCTGCAAATCACCGGCAACCCGGCCTGCGGCGTCGACTTCTACTACGTCAAGTTCTGGACGCTCGGCGGCGCAGGCGAAACGACCGAGTCGTCCGGGGCGCTGATGGTGCCCACGGGCGCCGCGCCGGCGTGCTCCGGGCCGCGTCCCATCGTGCTGTACGCGCACGGCACGAATGTCGACAAGACACTCAACTTGGCCGATATCACCAACCCCTCCAATACCGAGGGAGTGCTGATCGCCGCCATGTTCGCCGCGCAGGGCTACATCGTGGTGGCGCCGAATTACGCCGGCTACGACATATCGACCCTGGGTTATCACCCCTTCCTCAATGCCGTACAGCAGTCCGGTGAAATGATGGATATCTTGATGGCGGCGCGGACGGCTCTGCCCAAGACCATGAGCTCGGCGACCAGCGACAGCGGCAAGCTGTTCGTCACCGGCTACTCCGAGGGCGGTCACGTGGCCATGGCGACCCAGCGCGCGCTCGAGGCCGGCGGCGCGGTGGTGAGCGGAGCCGCGCCCATGTCCGGGCCTTATGCGCTGGAAGCCTTCGGCGACGCTATTTTCTTCGGTAATGTCGATCTTGGCTCGACCGAGTTCTCACCTCTGCTGACCACCAGCTATCAGAAGGCCTATGGCAACATCTACAGCACACCGGCCGATGTTTACTCCGCCACCTACGTGAACGGCATCGAATCGCTGCTGCCCAGCGCGACTCCGATCGACACGATTTTCTCCACCGGCTTGCTGCCGGAGACCGCGCTTTTCGACAGCACCACGCCGGTGGTCACCGTGCCCAACAACCCCGTCCTGTCGGGGACGCTGACGGCCCTGCTGTCCGTGCCGGGCAGTGCCAACTATCCCTTGCCGCCCACCCCGCAAACTCCGCTGTTCGCGGCTGGATTCGGCTCGCCCTACCTGATCAATAATTCCTACCGCGTAAGCTATGCGCTCGACGCGGCCTCGAATCCGGACGGCGCAGTGCCCACGCCCCACGCGGGCGTGCCGCTGGCGGCGACCGTGCCGGCGCAGCCACTGCGTGCGGCGTTCTACAAGAATGACCTGCGCAATGGCGGGTGGCAGCCGAATTCTCCGACTCTGCTGTGCGGCGGAGATGGGGATCCCACGGTGTTTTTCTCGGTGAACACCGGGACCATGGCGGCATTCTGGAGTCCGCTGGTGCAGGCCGGCCTCATCACCGTGCTGGACGTGGGTGCCGCTCCGGCAGGCCCGTTCGCCGCGATTCAAACCGGATTCCAGGAAAGCCAGGCGGCCCAGTTGGCTTACTACGAATCCGCGGCCGGCGGCAGCTTGTCGCCCGAGGCGGCGGAACTGCAAATCGTGGAGGGCTATCACAGCTCCGTGGCGCCATTCTGCGCGGCTGCCGCGCGCGCATTCTTCAACGAATTATAAGGGGATGGACCATGACGAGTTTCTCTGTCCGCATACTGTCCGCCGCTCTCGCCGCCGCAGCCATGGGTCTTTACTGCGCGGCGCCGGCGCTGGCCGATGACGATGCCCCCAACAGCGCGCGCATCGGTCTTTACTCCGTGTTCTATCATGTGAGCGCCAACGATCTCTCGGGCCCCTATGTGCCGCCCGGCGCCAACATCGATGCCAATAACGTGGAGACACTGTACCTGGCCTATGTGAGGAGCCTGTCCTCGGACTTCGACGTGGAATTGACCTTAGGCTACCCTCCGCTGCAGAAGACCGTGGGCAAGGGACCCGCCACTCTGGGTTCCGTGCCCTACAACGGACAAGTCATCGCGACGGCGCGGTGGCTGGCGCCGACGCTGCTGCTCGAATACAAATTCCTCAGCGAAAACTCGAAATTTCGACCTTACATCGGCGTCGGCGTCAACTACACCAACTTCTACGATCGGGACTCGACCGCACAGGGCAACGCCGCCAGCGGCGGACCCACCAAGCTTTCGCTGACTTCGTCGGTGGGGCCGGCCGGCACGGTCGGACTGGCCTACCACATCTCGGGAAATTGGCATGCGTATGCGTCTTATTCCATCTCCCGGGTGACGACGGACCTCACCGCGGATACCGGAGGAGTCATCCGCACCACCCACATTAATTTTGGGCCGCAGGCGTTGGTCGTGTCCGTGGGTTATTCCTTCTGAGCCGCATGCATTTCCATGTCTGATCCCGCAGCACCGCCGACATATCGGTCCGGTGCCCAGTCCGTTCCGGCGAACGGTGCCGGAACTTCGCCCGAGGAACGCGCGGCGGCATTGGCTTTCCTGCAAAAATTGGCGGCGGAAGTTTCCGAGGGTTCGATCGATCTGCCGTGCTTTCCCGACGTGGTGGTGCGCATCAGCACCGCATTGGCCGATCCGAACACCACTTCCGATCATGTGGTCACCATCGTCGGCGCCGAGCCGCGTCTTGCCGCGCGCATATTGCAGACGGCCAATTCGGCTGCATTCAATACTTCGGGCAAGCCTCTCACCGATTTGCGCTCCGCCATCACGCGCATCGGTCACCAAATGGTGCATGGAACCGCGATGTCGTACGCCGTGCAGCAGATGAAGAGCGAGGCCTCGCTGCGATCGATCGCGCAGCCGCTCACTCAGTTGTGGCATAAAAGCATCACCGTTGCCTCCATCAGTCGCATCGTCGCCGGAAGAACTCAGTTGAGCGCCGACGAGGCATTCTTGACCGGCCTGTTGCACGGGATCGGCGGCCTGTACATCATGGCGCGCGCCGCCATCGCGCCCTCGGGGCTGGGCAGCGAGAGTTCCTGGTTGAATTTACTGCAGGGTTGGCAGGCATCCATCGGCAAAGCGGTGCTGGAGAGCTGGGGCTTCCCGGAGGAGCTGTGCGATGCCGTGGGCGAGCAAGAGGACCGCGATCGCCGCTGGAAGCATGCGGCCGGGCTGGGCGACGTGCTGGTCGTGAGTCTCATACTGGCCGAGACACTGAATTCACCGGACTCGAGCGGGACCATCAGCGGCGGGAACAACGCCTTTCTCAGCGCCAAGGTAGGGGCCGAGGATTGCCCCGCCATACTTGCCGAAGCGCAAGCGCAGATCCGCTTGGTGCTCGAAGCCTTGGGAACCTAGCGAAACGGCGTTCAGTACACCCCATCGCCGGTTGCCGGGCGCGAAGCGCCGGTGAACTCCGCGGCCAATTCCTTGGCGGCCCTGACCAAAATCGTGGTGTCGACTCCCACGGCGACGAACAGAGCCCCTTGCGCCAAATACTCGCGCGCGAGCCGTCGATCCGCGGTGAGCGTGCCGGCCGCTTTGCCGGCCTTTTTGACGGTCGCAATCCCTCGCGCAATGGCGGCCCGCACGGCCGGGTCCCCAGGCTTGCCGAGCAGGCCCATCGAGGCCGCCAGATCCGCCGGCCCGAAGAAAACTCCATCGACGCCCTCGACGGCGGCGATGCTCTCGAGATTGGCCATTGCCTCGACGGATTCTGCCTGGACGAGCACGCACATTTCATCGTCGCTGCGGCGCAGGTAATCGTCGATCTGATTCCAGCGCGAGGAGCGCGCCAGGGCGCTTCCGACTCCGCGCACGCCGCGCGTTGGGTAGCGCGTCGCCGCCACGGCCGACCGCGCCTGCTCGGCCGTCTCCACCATGGGAATGATCAGGGTCTGCGCGCCGATATCCAAGTATTGCTTGATCAACTCCACGGATCCGGACACCGGGCGCACGATGGGACGCACCGGATACGGCGCCATCGCCTGCAGTTGCCGCAGGACGCTGCGCGGATCGTTGGGCGCGTGCTCGGCGTCGATCACCAGGCAATCGAAGCCCGTGGTGGCCAGCAGCTCGGCGGCGTAGGAATCGGCCAGCCCCACCCACAATCCGATTTGCGGTGTCCCTCGGCGCAGGGCTTGCTTGAACGCATTAATGGGCAGTTCCATGTCGATTTCCTCGAGTTCAAACGAAACGCATGGATACGGCGCCGAGCGGCCCGTAGTCGGCGTGGAGCACATCGCCGCGGGCGGCGGTCGTCGGCCTGGTGAACGAGCCGCCCAGGATGATGTCTCCGGGATTCAAGCACTCCTCGTACGGCGCGATCTTGTTGGCAAGCCATGCGACGCCGTTGGCCGGGTGATTCAGCACGGCCGCCGCGACGCCGGTTTCCTCGATCACGGCATTCTTGTAGAGCAGCGCCGCGACCCAGCGCAGATCGACGGCATCGGGTTTGACGGGCTGTCCGCCGACGACGATGCCCGCGTTGGCCGCAAAATCCGCGATGGTGTCGAATACCTTGCGCGGCGCGCGGCTGTCCCGGTCGAATTGCTCGATGCGCGCGTCGATGATCTCCAGCGCGGGCGTCACGTAGTCGGTGGCCCTCAGCACATCGAATATCGTCACACCCGGCCCCTTCAGCGGCGAGCGCAGCACGAAGGCCAGTTCCACTTCCACGCGCGGCGCGATGAAGCGCTCGAATGGCACATCGCTTCCCGTCGCGAAGAACATATCGTCCATCAACGGCGCGTAGTCCGGCTCCGTGATTTGCGATGCCTGCTGCATCGCGCGCGACGTGAGGCCTATCTTGCGGCCCTTGATGCTGCGGCCGTCGGCGATTTCAAGCCTCACCCACTCGCTTTGGATGGCATAGCCGTCCTCGATGGTCATCCCGGGTTGCTGCGCGGAAAAATGCCGCAGCTGGGTGCGGGTCTTGCGCGCATCGTACAGCCGCCGGGCGAGCAATCGAATGGTATCGGGGGGCAGCATGTGTGGTATCGCTCCGTGCGCCGGACTCAAGGCTTCTTGAAGCGCGCGTGTAGGTTGTTGTGCTTGAGGGTGCCGGCCTCGCCGAATTCGCTCAATTCCAGCGACAGCGCCAGGCCTTGCCTGGAGAACTGTTCTGAGAAATGCGCTTTCATGATGTCGAACAAGCCATTGCAGGCCGTTTGCTTGGCGGCCTCGCCGCGCCCCGCGCCGATTTTCAGGACGGCATGCACGAATCCCGCGTCCGCGGCTGTGCCGTCGGCGATGCAGTAATCCTCGCATGCAATGGCGCGCACGCGCACGCCGCCCGGCGGAAACACCGCCGCGCCCTCGATGCGCAGCGCCGTCATGAATTGCGCCAATTTGCGGCAAAGCTCGCCGAAGCGGCCTTCGGCCGCGAGGTTCGCGCTGTACTCCAAAGTCATGTGCGACATATCAGGTACCGACGGTCATGGTGGCGACGGTGCAGCCCACGGCGAAAATCGGGATCGGCCGGTAGAACTGCAGCCGGCCCCGGCCGCGCGCGGCCGCCGCGACGCTGATGAAAGTGCGAATCTCGAATCCTCCCTGACCGGCGTCGCGATACGTGGCCTCATCCGTGTACGACAGCATCGCCGGCTTGTCGTTGACCTGCCAGCGGCGCAGGAACTCCTTGTCCCACTCCTCGTTGATCCTGCCGGAATCCGGCGTCGCGGGCCAATGAGAAATGCCGCCCGTGCCCACGATCGCGATTCGTTCCGGCGCCGTGTCCGCCGCGCGGCGCAAGGCCTCGCCCAGTGCCCACGCCCGATGCAGCGGGGCCAGCGGCGGCCCCTGACAATTGATGTTCACCGGAATGACCGGCAAATCGTACTTGGGCGTCAGAAAGCTCAAAGGCACCATGATGCCGTGATCGAATTTCCATTCCTCCGCGTACGCGAGATCCACGGTCTGCATCATTTCGCCTATCAGACGCCGCGACAGCGCCGCATGGCCGGGAATCACCGTGTGTGGAATGCCCAGCCACGCCGGATCCTCGATGGGCCCTTGGTAGCTCTCGGCCATGCCCACGGCGAACGCCGGCATGTTGTTCATGAAGAAATTACCGAAGTGTTCTGCGGCAACGACCATCAAGACATCGGGCTTGGCGGCGGCAAGCTGCTCGCCCATGCCGCGATAGGCGCGGTAGAACTCATCCGCCACCGCGCGATCGGCCATGTGCGCGCGTCCGGTGATGCCGGGGGCATGGCTGCAGATACCCGCGAATACCAGACTCATACGTCGGCCACTTTCTCGTCCAATCGAGTCGTCATCGCATAGACGCCGGCGCGCACCGGCCCGTGACGGGCGACGCCGGCCCGCATCGCGGCGATATAGTCGGCCCAAGGCATGCCGAGCAAGGCGGCGAAATGCATCAGCAATTGTCCGTTGGCGCCCAGCACGTAGATCAAGCCGATATCGCCCGCCTCCAGAGCGCCGCGCTCTTCGGCGCTGAGTTCGTATCGGCCGAGCACCGCCGGCATGTCCGTGCGGAATTGCTGCTGCAAGCAGCGGTCGCGGTTGATGTCGAAGAGAAACTTCTGCATCTGATAGAGGCTCATGTATCGGCTCCCCAGTGCGGAATATGATGCGCGCCCAGGCTGACACAGACATTCTTGGGCTCCAGGAACACCTCATAGCTCCAGGTGCCCCCTTCGCGGCCCACCCCGGAGGCCTTGGTGCCCCCGAAGGGCTGCCGCAGATCGCGGACGTTCTGGCTGTTCACGAAGCACATGCCGGCCTCGATGGCGGCCGCTACACGGTGAGCCCGCCCGACATTCTCGCTCCAGACGTAGCTGCTCAGTCCGTAGGCTACGTCGTTCGCCTGGGCGATGGCGTCGGCCTCGTCGGCAAACTGAATCAAACAGGCAACCGGCCCGAATATTTCTTCCTGCGCGATGCGCATGCGATTGTCGACGTCGGCGAACACCGTGGCCTTGACGAAATTGCCTTTCTCGAAACGGGCCGGCACAGGGGGTGCATCCAGTCCTCCGCACATCAGAGTCGCACCCTCCTTGGGACCCATCTCGATGTAGCGCCGGACCTTCTCCAGATGATTCGGGCTGATCATGGGCCCTATGATGGTCGACTCGTCGAGCGGGTCGCCGACCGGGATGCGCTGCGCGCGCTCCGTGAATTGGCGGACGAATTCGCGGTATATGGATTTCTGCACCAGAATGCGCGAGCCCGCCGTGCAGCGCTCGCCGTTGTTGGAGAAGATCATGAATATCGCGGCATCGAGCGCGCGCGGCAAATCCGCATCCTCGAACACGACGAAGGGGCTCTTGCCGCCCAGTTCCATGGAGAATTTCTTCAGACCCGCGGCCTTGACGATGCGATTCCCCGTCGCCGTGGAACCGGTGAAGGAAATCGCCCGAACGTCGGGATGCCGGCACAGCGGCTCGCCCGCCTCGGCACCGTAACCGTGCACGATATTGAGCACGCCCGCCGGAATTCCCGCCTCCAACGCCAATTCGCCCAAACGCGCCGCCGAGACCGGCGAAAGTTCGCTCATCTTGAGCACAGCGGTATTGCCGAACGCCAAGGCCGGCGCGACCTTCCAGGTCGCGGTCATGAAGGGTACATTCCATGGCGAGATCAGGGCGCAGACTCCCACGGGATGGAACAGGGTGTAGTTGAGATGGGTCGGCGTCGGATAGGTGTGCCCATCCACCCGCACGCACATTTGCGCAAAGTAATGGAAATTATCCGCCGAACGCGGCACCAATTGCTTGGCGGTCTGCGCAATCGCCTGGCCCGTGTCGCGCGTCTCCATGCGGGCGATTTCCGGCACATGCTTCGCAATCAGATCGCCCAGCCTGTGCAGCAGCGCCGCCCGCTCGGTTGCGGACTTACGCGCCCACGCCGGAAACGCCGCCTTCGCGGCCGCGACGGCGGCGTCTATTTCCTTCTCGCCGCCGCGCGCCACTTCGGCCAGCACTTCCTGAGTGGCCGGATCGACCGTCTGGAAATATTCCCGGCTCCCAATTGCCGCACCGCCGATCAAATGTTGAATCTGCATGGATTGAGCCTCTCAACGGCCGAAAACATCGTCCGCCGCAATGGTATTGACCAGCCGGCCAAGCCCGTCGATTTCGCAGGCAACGACATCGCCCGGCATTACGTCGGCGACGCCTTCCGGAGTGCCGGTCAGAATCACGTCGCCCGGATTGAGCGTCATGAACGCGCTGAGGTATTCGATGAGATACGGGATGTCGAAAACCAAATCGCGGGTGTTGCCGCTTTGAGTAAGCCGGTCATTGACGAAGGTGCGCAACCCGAGATTCGCCGGATCCGCGACATCGGCCGCGTCGACGAACCAAGGGCCGAGCACGGTGGCACCGTCGCGATTCTTGACCCGCAAATTCGGCCGATACCAGTTCTCCAGATAATCTCGGATGGCATAATCGTTGGCGATGCAGTATCCCGCCACGTGCACGGAGGCCTGCGACCGGGGGATCTGCCTGCCCGGCCGGCCGATGATCACCGCCAGCTCGCACTCGTAGTGCATGAATTTCACGCCCGCCGGCCGGCGGGTCACGCCGCGATGGCCGAGCAGAGTGCCCGGCCCCTTGAGAAATACCAGAGGCTCTTCCTGGTGCGTGAAGGCCAGCTCCTTGGCGTGATCGGCGTAGTTGAGGCCCAGCGCAATCACCGTGCCGGCATCGAGCGGCGGCAGCCACACCACCTCTTCCGAACTCACGATGCGCCCGTCGGCCAGACGTAGATCCTTGCGGCGGGGATCGAGGCTGAGACCGGCCTCGTGCACCGGTTCGGCATCGTGGATTGCACCGGCGTAGGCCACCCGTGCGCGCATCATGCGGCGGCGTCCGTGAAGGGAATCTTGAGTTCCCCCAGACCGTCGATGTCGATGGTCACGGTCTGGCCGGAACGCACACGCGGTGCCGGAGCCGCGGCTCCGAGCGCAAGCACGTCCCCCGGGCTCAGGGTCATGAATTCGGTGACATCTGCCAGCAAGCGCCACGCCGGGCGGATCAAATCGGCGGTGCTCGCCGTCTGCACCAGGGCGCCGTCGAGGTAGGCACGAATGGTCAGCGCATCGGGATTCGCGACGGCGGAGCGGGGCGTGACCGCAGGCCCCAGCGGGCAGTAGCCATCCCGTGCCTTGAAGCGGACGGACGGCCGATGATAATTCGAGTGCGGAATACTCACGTCGGCAACGATGAGATAGCCCGCCACATAATCGAGCGCCCGCGTCTCGGATACCTTGCATGCCGTTCGGCCTATGACCACGCCGACGCAGCAGCCGACTTCTAGCTCGGGCGTTCCCACCGGAATTCTCAACGTGTGGCCCGACGGCGCAAGCGTGTTGCGCGGCTTGATGTAGAGCACGGGAGCCTTGGGAGGAGCCTTATAGGGCGGCTGCGCGGCCAATTCGCCCAGCGCAGCCAGCGCCGAGCGGTGGTTCAGCAGCGCGCCGTACACGGTGCCGCTCAGCCGATAGGGCGCAGTGTCGAAAGGTATCGAGAAACAGCCCGTGCCGGCCAGCATCGGCCCACCCATGTTGATTTTACGACAACCTCAATCTGGCGATATCACTAATATATTAGTAATATAGTGGCATTCGATTTGCGGTGTCAAGGCGGCCTTGAGCGGGGTGCGGTATGAATGCGGAATCGGGAATATTGAGCCACCGTAATTTGCCCCTGCTGCTGCTGCAGGCTCGCGAACAGGTGATCGCCCGCTTCCGCCCCATTCTCAATGAGCACGGCATCACGGAGCAGCAGTGGCGCATCGTGCGCGCCCTGATCGACACCGGACCGCTGGAGCCCCGCGAGATCGGCGAGCTGTGCCGCATTTCCAGTCCCAGCCTTGCGGGAGTGCTGTCGCGCATGGAAGACCTGGGCTACGTCAAGCGCAAGCGCCTCGATCATGATCAGCGCCGGCAGCGCGTATCGCTCACGCCGCGCAGCCGGGCGTTGAGCGCCAGCATGGCCCCAAGGATCGAGGCGACTTACCGCAGCATAGAAGCGCTGATTGGAGCGCAGTTCGCCGAGGACTTCTATCGGACGCTGGACGTGCTCATCGCGGCCCTGTCGCCGCGGCCATAGCCGCCGCTACTGCTTTTGACGGGGCTGACAAAGCACGGCGACGCGCGCGAGCAGCAGGTGCGGATCCAAAGGCTTCACCATGTGTTCTTGGAATCCCGCCGCCAGGGCGTGCGCGCGGTCTTCCATTCGGGAAAATGCCGTCAACGCGATCGCCGGGAGATCTTCGGCGCCATGCCCCGCGTCACGCAACTGTTTGAGAAGCTCGTAACCGTCGAGGTCTGCCATTCCGATATCACTGATGAGAATCGAAGGCCTGCAAGATTCCACGCATCTCATTGCGGCTTCCGCGCTCTCGGCTTCCAGAACGGTTGCGCCGACTTCGGACAGGACGCGGCTGGTCAGCGCGCGAGAATCGGCATCGTCTTCCACCAGGAGAACGGCCACTTGCGAGAAATCCATGGCGCGAAGCATTTGGCTGTCGCTGAGATCCGGCGAGTGCTCTTCGTCGGCCAGAGGTATCGTCACCTTGAACGTCGCTCCCCTGCCCTTGCCCTCGCTCAGCGCCTCGACGGTCCCTCCGTGCAGCTCCACCAGCTGCTTCACGATTGCGAGACCCAAGCCCAGCCCTCCATGGCTCCTCGTGATCGTGGAATCCTGCTGGCTGAATCGTTCGAATATCCGCGGCAAAAATTGCGGTTCGATTCCTTTGCCGTTATCGCTCACGATCAGAGCGAAGCAATCCCCGATTCTGCCCGCAAGCAATCGGACTTCGCCGCCTTTGCTGGAGAACTTGACGGCATTCGAAAGTAAATTCATGGCGATCTGCTGCAGGCGCGCCGGATCGGCGTTCACGCGAAGCGGCGCGTCCTCGAAACGGTCCAGAATGCGGATGTCGGCGGAAGATGCCGCCGCCGAGACGACATCGATGGCGGCACGTATGACCGGATACGGGTCGATGTACTCGGGAACCGAGCGGATCCTGCCGAATGTGATGCCCGCATAATCAAGAAGATCGGAGATCATTCCCGCCTGGATTTTCGAATTGCGCTCGATGGCCTGAACGCCCCGTTTCACGGGCTCCGGCAGATTCGGTTGACGATTGATGATCGTCGCCCAGCCCACGATGGCATGCAGCGGATTGCGCAGCTCGTGCGACAGAGTGGCCAGAAATTCCTCCTTCAGCCGATTGCTGCGCTCGGCTTCGGCGCGCGCCGCGCGCTCGCTCGCCAGCAGATCCTCGCGCGCCTGTTCGGCCCGAAGGCGCTGGGTGATGTCCGTGGCCACCAGAATCCGCGTATCCGATATGCTCTCCGCCGAGATTTGCCATTCCAGCTCGGCCACCGCGCCGCCTTTGGTCCGGAATCCCACGCGCCGGATCCACGGATTCGCACCGTTCTCGTGCATACTTCTCAGTTCTTCCAGAGACAATGACTCGGAGGCCAGAGAGAAGGTGACCGGCCGGCCCGTCAATTCGCCAGGCACATAGCCGGTCAGCGTGCTGTAGCCGGGGTTGATGCTCGCATAGCAGAAATTCGCGTCCAGAATGGCGATGCCGACAGGCGCCAGATCGAACACCATGCGCAGTTTGGCATCGAGGCCGCGCCGGAGCTGATCGGCCTGCCTGGCGAACAATAGCGTCCGTACCGTCGCGATCAGAACGGGGGCCTCGACAGGACGGGTCAGATAGCTATCGGCGCCGGCTTCGAATCCCAGTGCGAGATCGGCGGATTGAACGAAGGTCGCGGATAGATGGAGCAGCGGCAGGTGTGCGGTATCGGGCCGCGCACGCAGCCGCCGGCACACTTCGAACCCGTCCATATCCGGCAGGTTGACATCCAAGACCAGCAGATCCACTTGGTTCGCCAAGGCCAGCGCCGCCGCGCCGGTCGTGGCCTCGATCACCTCATAGCCGGCGGATCGCAATACCCGGGAAGTTGCATACAGGGCAGCCGGATTGTCATCGACCGCCAGTATGCGGATCTGTGCAGGCTTCTTGATTATTTCATTCGGCCGAATCATTGCTGCCCTCATCGCCGGAATACCGGATGGGAATGAGCACCGAGAATCGGGATCCTTTGCCGGCCCGGCTTTCGACAGAGACTCTGCCTCCGAGCAGTTCCGAGAACTTCCTTGCCAGCGACAGTCCCAAGCCGCTGCCGCGCTGGCGCTTGTGGATTCTGGTGTCCAGCTGCACGAAATCCGAGAATAGGGAGGGCAGAAGCTCCTGCGCAATGCCGATGCCGGTGTCGCTGACGGCGAACTCGACCATATCCGTGCCGACCATCGCGGCCGTGACGCGAACCTCGCCTTCCACTGTGAACTTCAATGCGTTCGAAATGAAGTTGCGCAGTATCTGCGATAATTTCTTGTCATCCGTGTAAATACGCGGAATGGACTCCGATTCTTCGAAGATGAGGACCACCGCCGAGCTGGACACGATGGGCCTGAACATGCCGCGCAGTGCCGAGAAAAGATCGACCATCTCGAACCACTCCGGCGAGATGGAAATTCGGCCGGCCTCCACTTTCGCGAGATCGAGCAGGTCGTCGACCATTTCCGTCAGTTCTCGAACGCTGCCCTGAATGAACTTCACCTGCCGCCGCTGTTCATCGGTCAGTGAGCCGTCGAGCCCTGACAATAGAATGTCGGCAACGCTCGTAATCGACGCGAGCGGCGTGCGGAATTCGTGGCTCATGTAAGACAGGAAGCGGCTCTTTAGGTCCGCGGCCTCGCGCAGCTGCGACGCATTGCCGTCGAGCTCGGCGTACAGAGCGACGACTCCCTTGTTGGTTTCCGCGAGTTCTGCCTGCAATGCATTGAGTTCCGCCCGCTGTCTGGCGATCTGCGACTCGAGATTGTCGATGCCGCCGCTCATCGCCGATGAGAGACGACCACTACGGTGGCATCGTCGCGCTTTCGGCCAAAATCGCGGAACAGCACCGCGGCAATGATCGCCGGATGGCACCGCATGAGGCCCGGGTAATCATTCAGGTTCCATCGAGCCGACAATCCGTCGGAGTGGAGGACGACATGGCCGCCGATCGGCCACGCGTATTCGAACTGCTGAACACGCAGCAGCTGCGCGCCGAGGATGCCGTTGTGCGACACCATGCCGCGCGAGCGCTCGCTCGTGACGACGGCTCCGCAAATATTCCCGACGCCGGCGAAGTCGATTTTCCCATCGGCCACGTGCAAATGGGCGCATGCAGCTGCGGCCCCGCGGGTCCCCGACAGCGCACCATGCAGCTTGGCCATGGCGCTCCCCGGCGCCTCGAAGGGGCTCGATGCGAATGCCATCGCCGCGGCATTCGCGGCGGCCGCCGCACTCGGCCCGTGGCCCAGCCCGTCCGCAACAAAAATGCTGACCGTCGCCGCGTCGTCCGCCACCCGCCAGGTGTCGCCGCATTCGATTTCACCGGCCACGGCGCGGCAGACGGCCCCCAGCTCGAAGGCCGGCGGGGCCGCCTGACCGCCGGCCGGCACGCGGCCCCGCCCGGCGACACGAGACAGGATGACGGTGCCTTTCCCGGGCCCCGAGAACAAATCGAAAGTGGTCGACAGCCGCGAGACGGCACCCAGACCGGTACCGGCGGTGCCTGCTGTGGAAAAGCCGTCGCGCATGCATTGATCGAGATCGATCATACCGGGCCCCTGATCGATGCCCAAAATCTCGAAATCCGGCCGCGAGCCATCGTCCAATATCTGGATGAGGGCGCAGCCCGTGCCTGCATGCTGCAAGATGTTCGTGGCGACCTCCGTCGCAATGATGGATATTCGTCCGACACTCGCCTCGTCGAAACCATGCGCTTCCGCCAGATGCTTCGCGTTTCGGCGGCATTCCCCCGCTCCGCTCGGATCGGAGATCGATACGCACTGCTGAGATGCGCCGATGAGCCGGCTCATCATTTCCACCGCGCAATCGTCACGCGCGTGCCCTCGCCAGGCAAAGAGACTATCTCGAATTCGTTCACCAGCCGCCTGGCCCCCGAGAGACCCAATCCCAATCCGGTGCCCGACGTCCAGCCGTCTTTCAAAGCGAGTTCCACATCGGCAATTCCGGGGCCTTCATCTTGAAACGTCAGCCGCACTCCCCGCCTGATGCCGTCGAGCAGAATCTCCCACCTCAACACGCCCCCGCCGCCGTAAGTGACGGCATTTCGCGCCAGCTCGCTCGCCGCCGTGACCAATTTGGTCTGATCCACGAGCGAAAAGCCCTGTTCCTGCGACAGGCGGCGCACCGCCTGCCGGCCGAGCACGATGTCGTGCTCATTCCTCAGCGGCAGCTCACCGTTCGAGAGTATCGTCGCCATCGGACTCTTCGAGGGTGCGTCTGAGGAGCTGCATACCGCGCTCCACATTCAGCGCCGTGGCGACTCCAGGCAGCGATAGACCGAGTTCCACCAGCGTGATGGCAACCGCGGGCTGCATTCCGACCAGCACCGTCTTGGCGTCCAGTATGCGCGCCATCCCGGAGATGTCCGAAATCATGCGCCCGATGAATGAGTCCACCATCTCCAGCGCGGAAATGTCGATGAGCACGCCCTTTGCGCCTTTCCGGTTGATCGCCTGAGTAAGATCGTCCTGCAGGCGCATGGCAAGCTGGTCGTGCATATCCAGCTGGATGGTCACGAGGAGGAACTCGCCCATCCTCAATATAGGGATGCGATCCATTGGATTACTTCTTGGTAAAGGTGACCCCGTTGCGCTTCAGTGCCAAAGCCAGTGCATCGGCGAGGTTCGCTTTGGTGGTCACTCCCTGCAAATCCAGCCCGAGATGCACGATGGTCTGCGCGATCTCGGGGCGCACGCCGCTGATGATGCAATCGGCGCCCATGAGACGCAGGGCGGTGACGGTCTTCAGCAAGTGCTGAGCGACCAGGGTGTCCACCGTCGGAACCCCCGTGATGTCGATGATGGCGATTTGCGACTCCGTCTCGACTATTTTCTGCAGCAGAGATTCCATGACGATTTGCGTGCGCGCGGAATCCAGAGTTCCGATCATGGGAAGCGCCAGGATGCCATCCCACAGCTTTACCACCGGTGTCGACAACTCCAATAAATCCTGTTGCTGGCGGTTGATGACTTCCTCGCGGCTCTTTTGATAGCTCTTTACGGTATAAAGGCCCAGCTGATCGAGCAGTGAACTGGCCTGCCAGACATTACCGGCGAATAGCATCGCGTCGTCGGCCGCCTCCTCCTTCAGCACTTCGAAGAGCACCCGTTTGAGCGAAAAAATGAACATCGCCGTTTCCGTCGAGGAAAAGCCTGCGAGAACACGCCGGCGCGATAAATCCTCCAAGAAAGCGCGCACTTCCGCCCATTCACTGCCTTCGATGTCGTCCAGTTTCTGGGTTTGCACGGCCGGGTTGAATACGTTCAAAAACTGCCGCACTTGCCCATCGATTTCGCTTGCCGTCAGGCGTGCTTTTGCGGTGTTCGATGCTGCGGAGGCCAACTGCCGGATCCAGCGGGCCTGAACATCGTCGCGACGCTTTGCGAGCGCTGCGGAGACGGATGCTTTGGTAGACATTCTCATCCCTCCATTTTTTTGCATTCGGCACGGGCTTCGCGCCATCTCCCCATCCACCGCTGTCGGACGGTAGCGGCATACGCGCACCCCGCCTATTCCTCAAAAGCAGCATGTGATGCAGGCTTTTTCCTACACGATCAGTCACTTGCCGAAGCGGCCGCCTCTCCTGGCTTGAACGGCGTTGCAAAACCAATATGATGACGTCCATGCGAAACTCCCTGATGCTCGTAGCAGCGCTCCTTGCAGGATGCGCAACCGCTAAAATTCCCACGCTCAGCGACGCCGGCATGCTCGTTCGGCGCATAAACGCCGACGACGGCTTGGCGTGCAAATACCTCAAAAACGTCGACTACACGGCCAAATTGAGCGGCATGGACCTGAGTTACGAGCAGGTGCACCAGGCGGGCGAGAACGGAATGCGCAATTTGGTCGCCAGCGTCGGCGGGAACGCATACGTCGACACCCGCATGGATGTCTACGGGCATATGACCAAGCACCTGCATTATTCGGGTGAAGTGTTTCAGTGCCCGGCTAAATAGCGGGCATGGGCACTCCCCGGGGGTAGCCCAGGGCTCGGGAGACGGCGATGACTACGACAGACGCATTCCTCAAGAACACTTGGTACGTCGCTGCATGGTCGCACGAGATCGCCCCGGAAGCCCTGCTGGCACGGACCATTGCCCGGGTTCCCCTGTTGTTTTGGCGCGATGCTGCGGGCCGGGTGGTGGCGCTGGACGATCGATGCTGCCACCGGGCGGCGCCCCTATCGAAGGGACGGCGCGAGGGCGACAACATTCGCTGCATGTATCATGGACTGCTGTTCGACAAAACGGGAAAATGCATCGAAATCCCTTCGCAGGACTTCATTCCGCCGGCCGCGAAGGTACGTGCCTATCCGGTCGTCGAACGGTTCAAATGGATCTGGGTATGGATGGGGGATGCGGATAAGGCGGATCCCTCGCTGATCCCCGACACCCACTATCTCGACGATCCGGCATGGCGCGGCACGCCGGGCTATTTGCACTATGCCGCGAACTACCTGTTGATCACCGACAACCTGCTGGATTTTTCTCATTTGTCGTACGTGCACGAAACCACGCTGGGAGGCACGGCGAAATATGCCGGCATCAGGCCCAAGGTGACGCGCGGCGCGCACACGGTGCGGGTCGAGCGCTGGCTCATCGACGACGAACCCGCTCCGTTCCTGCGCAATTTGAAGACATGGCCCGGCAATGTAGACCGCTGGAACATCTACGATGTGGTCCTGCCGGGTGTGCTGCTCATGGACTCCGGTAGCGCTCCGACCGGTACCGGCGCCCCGCAGGGCAACCGCGTGGATGCGGCGAATTTCTTCGGCTGCCAGGCTGTGACCCCGGAAACTGAAACCACCTCGCACTATTTTTTCCAGCAATCGCATGGATTCGCACTCGACGATCCGTCGGTGACCAAGAACCTCCGCGAGAGCGTTCTCGCGGGTTTCCAGGAGGACATGGACATCATCCTCGCACAGCAGCGCATACTCGATCTTGCGCCGGATGCTCCCATGCTGGCGATGCGCATGGATACCGCCCTGGCCAGCTTTCGCACCATGATGGACAAGGCGATTGCCGCGGAACGCGGCGAGCAGGCAACCGGCGCTTAGGAGAGCAAGGCGATGCCGAATTCCAACCGAATCCAGGGCCGGGCACGAGCGGCTGCGATGCTCATGAGCATCGCGGCCGGATTGGCTTGCGCGTGCGGCCACGCGGCGGCGGCGGCCGGACACGCGGCGGTTGCACCCGACTGGCACGCGACGGTGCGCGATTTCGCGGCCAAGCACTTCAAGAACCCCGCCTGGGGCTACTCGCACTGCATGCGCGACTATGCACTGGCGCGTGAATTGGCCGCGGCCGATCACGTGGCGCTCGACGACGATGTGCTGTTCGCGGCGGCCTATCTTCACGACATGGCGGCCTTCAAACCGTGGGAACAGGAAAAGCTGGATCACTCCGACGTGGCAGCCGGCATAGTCGACACCGTGCTCGAGGGTACGGGCTTTCCGATGGCAAAGATCGATGCGGTGCGCGGCGCGATTCGCACGCACATGTATTATCGAGACCCCGTCGGTCCTGAAGCGCTGTACCTAAGACGTTCCGGCAAGAGTGCTTTCCCCGGCCGGCCGCGCCCGAGTGGCGCCGCGCAAAGCCGAACTGGAGGAATTTCTCAGGGAGTTGAGGAGAGAAACCGATAATCTGCAGACGCTGTAGCCGGCGCGCATCCCGGCCTAGTTCCAATCACTCGAGCATGTTTTTGAAGGGCCGTCGGGACTTCCAGCGATATGTACGAAAATCACGCTGGTCGGTGGTGAGGATCCACCCATGCCCCAATGATTCGGCGAGAAGTACCAGCGACGCGTCCGCCAGATCCATCGGTAGTCCGACGTAGCGCTTCATCAACGCCTGAATGTTGGGGTAATGCTCCCGCTCAATATTCCATACTGAGATGTCGCCCTGGGCGACGTCCTGCATGAGCGCTATCGCGGGTTCCGGCCCCAGCCATCGGGCGATTAGATGCACGGCTTCGGTCAGAACCGGCCACGTCGTAATCCATTTTTCCATGATGTCGCCGGATGCCGCCTTGGCACGGCCATGCCAAGCATCATCCTTGTCCAGCAAGGCATAAAGAAAACCGGTTATGACGGCGTATGTCAGGATCCTGGCGGATCCCGATGAATCGGATCGATCCAATACACTTCCTCCACCCGTTCGGCCGCATCGATGTTGAGGTTGACCACCACTGATTCGTTGTCGCTGCGCATCAGCACGCATTCAAGAGGCGTATCGCTCGAACGATTGATCTCCTGGTGCGGAACATAGGGCGGTACGAAGATGAAATCGCCGGCATCCGCTTCGGCGACGAACTCGAGCCGCTCGCCCCAGCGCATCCGTGCCACGCCGCGCACCACGTAGATGACGCTCTCCAGCGCGCCGTGATGATGAGCGCCCGTCTTGGCGTTCGGATGAATTACCACGGTTCCGGCCCAAATCTTCTGCGCGCCGCGCGCGCAATTCACGGCCGCGGCGCGCAGCATGCCCGGCGTCTGCGGCGTGTTGCTGTCCAGCCGATCGCTTTTGATGACTTTGACGCCTTCGACGCGCCAATCGGGTCGAATATCCATCACGTGCTCCTTGACGGCCTGCTGAGCCCCGCGGCGGCCGGCTAACCGGCGAGAGCCTTGATCAGCACATCCCAGTAAGTCAAACCGTTGTAGAACTCCTTCACCCGGATTCGCTCGTTCAGGCCATGAGCGAACTCTTCGCTGTCCATGATGAAAACCCCGCCGACGCCGTAGGTAGGTATACCGGCGTTGCGGTAAACGGCACCGTCGGTTGCGTACGCCGCCTGGGTCGGCACCACGGGCGCGCCGGGGTCGGCCGCCTTGACGGCCTTTGCCACCGCGCTCATGACGTCGGCGCGAATGGGCGAGGGGCTCGACACCAATGGTTCGTAGCCCTGCCGGACATCGACCTTCGGGCCCACGAGACCTTGCAATGTCTTCTGCACCTCGGCGGCACTGGTTCCGGGGAAAATCCGGCAGTTGATGGTGGCGGTTGCCGACTGCGGCAGCGCGTTTTCCGCGTGGCCGCCCGCGAGCATGGTGGCCACGCAGGTGGTGCGGATCCGGCCGATGAACGACGAATTCTTCGAGAGCTCGGCCGCCGCCGCCGCATTGCCTGGATCGGCGGCAAAACGCGCCATGGCTTCACCGATCGGCCCCTGGGTCACCGCGCTGGCCGCCTTGAAGTCGCCGATGGTCCACTCGTTCCACTGCACCGGAAATTGGTAGCCCTGAACCGCCTTGAGGGCGTCCGCCAGCTCATAGATGGCGTTGTCGGGGCGCGGCTCGGAACTATGCCCGCCCGGATTGTGCGTCGTGAGCAAAAATTCCGCCGAGCTCTTCTCGGCGCCTTGAACGTAAAAAATGAGCGGCTTGGCGGTGCCCTCACTGAGCACGCCGCCGCCGCCGTCGCCGTTCAGGGCAAATTCAGCGTCGACGAGATCCCGATGATGGGTCACCAGATCCCTTGCCGTCGCCTGCGCCGTCTCCTCATCGCCGCTGAACTCGATGATGAGATCGCGTGTCGGCACGAAGCCCTCGGCTTTGAGCCGCAGGAATGTCGCGGTGAGCAGCGCGACTTCCTGTTTGACATCCGAGGTGCCGCGGCCAAAGAAAAACCCGTTCTCCTCGGTGAGGTGGTAGGGATCTCTCTGCCAATCGCTGCGCTTCGCCGTGACCACATCCATATGGGCAATGAATGCGATCGGCCGGCCGCCCTTGCCGCTGCCTCGATAGCGCACGACCAAGGATGCGGTTTCGCCCAGCGGCAGGATGTGGATGTCGGCAGCGGGAAAGCCGCCGGCCTCGAGCCGTTCCGCCAGATACCGAGCGACGAGCGGGACATTCCCCTTGCCGATCGAGCTTTCGATGCCGACGATGTGAGCAAATATCTCACGAGCCTGGGCGCGCACGGCCTCCGGCGCCGTCGCCGCGGCGCCCGCGCCGGCAGTGGCGGCAGTGGCGGCGGCTGCGGCTGCGGCCGCCACCGTTGCCAGAGCAGCGGCGAGTGTCCCGGCGAACCGGCAAAGGCGCGAGCGGCGCAGTCCTGCTATTTTCATCTTTCCCCCATACCGTCTTTCTATGATTCTGCCAGAATAACCGAAGCCCATGCATTCAAGCGCTCGAATTCCGATTTGGACGATCGCCGCACCGGTCTTTGCGGGAGCCGTGCTGTTGGCGGCGGGATTGGGATTCGGCGGAATCATCGTGGGATTCATCGCCTTGGGGCTTGCCGGCAGCGTGTTCGCCGCCGTACATCATGCGGAAGTGATCGCCCAGCGGGTGGGCGAGCCCTATGGCACTTTGGTGCTCGCACTGGCCGTCACGCTGATCGAGGTCGCCCTCATCGTGGCCCTAATGGCCGCCGGCGGAGAGGAAGCGGCGGGCTTGGCGCGCGATACCGTGTTTGCGGCGGTGATGATCATACTGAACGGCATCATCGGGCTGTGTCTGCTGGTCGGCGGCGCCGTGCACCGCGAGCAGCGCTTCAGCCTCGACGGGGTCAGCGCCGCCCTGGTCGCCTTGGCAACCATCGTCATCATGACGCTCGTCTTTCCGAACTACACCGTCACGACTCCCGGACCGTACTATTCGTCCAGCCAGCTTGCGCTCATCGGCACCGTGACGCTCGTCATCTACGCCGCATTTATTTTTACGCAAACCATCGGTCATCGTCAGTATTTTCTGCAAGACGACGAGGACTCGGCGCAGCCTGCGGTGCAGCCGGGCAACGGCGTCACTGCGCTGAGCGCGCTCCTGTTGCTGCTGTGCCTGGGCGCGGTCGTACTGCTCGCGAAGAAGCTGGCGCCCAGCCTGGAGTCGGCGGTATCGCGGTTGGGGGCCCCGGACGCGTTGGTCGGCGTAATCATCGCGGCCATCATTCTTTTACCCGAAGGGCTCGCGGCGCTGCGGGCGGCGCGTGCGAATCGCCTGCAAACCAGCCTGAATCTCGCGTTGGGGTCCGCGCTGGCGAGCATTGGCCTTACCATTCCCGCGGTCAGCTTTCTGTCGCTCTACACGCATTCTCATCTGCGCCTGGGGATAGACGCCAAATCTACGCTCCTGCTCCTGCTCTCGCTGTTCGTCGCGGTGCTGGTGCTGCGGACCGGACGCACCATCATCCTTCACGGGGTCGTACTGCTCACCGTGTTCGCCGTTTACCTATTCACCACCGTCGTGCCCTAACGCCTCGGCGCCGTGGCGTTGATCGGTACGAGAATTCGCCAGGTGGGGCCGAGCCGCGGCTCAGCCCCACCTCGGCGAATGCTAAACCACCGGTCAACACCACGCGCCGAAGTATTAACTGCGTGCCGCAACCTCGTCGATGTGCTTGAGCAAATCGGCGGGGTCTTCATAAACGCGAAAGGCGCCGGCGCGCGCCAATTCCTCTTCACCGTAGCCGCCGGATAGCAGCCCTACGCCCAGCCCGCGGGCGCGCTGCGCGGCGATCATGTCCCAGATGCTGTCGCCGAGCACGAGCGAATCGCGAATGTCGACGCCGAGGCGGTCCGCTGCCGTGAGGAACAAATCGGGATCGGGTTTGGCGTACTTGACTTGATCGCGGGTCACGACCGGCACCTTGGCCGGATCCACGCCGAGCGCGGCGAGATTGTGCCCGGCGGTTTCCATGCGGCCGCTGGTGGCGATTGCCCAGGGCGTGCCCTGCGCGGTCAGATAGTCCAGCAATTCGCGCGCGCCCGGCAGCGGCTGCACGCTCGGGGACAATGCCCGGTAGGCTTCGGCGTGGCGGACGCGCAGCCGCTCGAGCCGCTCCGGCGTATTGTCGAAGCCGGTCTCGCGCAGCAGTATGTTGGCGAACAAACCGCCGCTCATGCCGATCTTGCGATGAATGCGCCAAACCGACAGCGCAATGCCCTCCTGGTCGAGCGCAGACTTCCACGCAAGCACGTGCTGGTACACGCTGTCGATGAGAGTGCCGTCGAGATCGAAGAGAAAGGCGGTCTTGGTGCGCCTCATGCCGGCCTCAAGGCCGCCGCATCGGCGCCGCGAGATAGCAGCCGAACTCCTTGACGAAGTCAACCGAGACCCGGGCATGAACGCGCCCCTGGCGGTCGAGAAATTCAGCCTCATCCTCCAAAGGCACGACAGCCCCATGCCAGACATTGGGGTGTAGATACAGGCCGCGGCCGCCCTCGCACCAGAAAGTCACGAACTTCTCGGGCGTCACATCGTCTCCCGGCAGGGCCAGCGGAACGACGAAACTCTGTCCATTGAGGGGGTAGAAGAGCTGGCCGCCGTCCGGGTGATAGTTGGCGCGCCAGATCAGGGCGCGCTCGCGAGTTCGACCGGATACATCTGCCGCGGCCTCTTCCGGCCAATTGCTCCAACCGAACAGATAACTGTCCCCCACGGCATTGTTTCGCGCGTATAGCGTCTCGCCCTTCCAGCGGAACTCGAACAGCCCCTCGGTTACTCCGCCTTGATCGCCGGAATTCAGATCGATGGGCCGCCACCCTTGGGCCGGCCAGCGGACGATTTCGATCGGGAAGGTCTTCGGCTCGTCGACGAGACGGCCATAACCCTCGAGGCTCGCCTGGGTGGCGAGGACGATCGGAGTCTCATGTGCCCGCCGCACGCCGGTAGTCGGCACATAGGAGAATTCCAGCTGACTGATGTCCATGGTGGGTATTATGCCGCGCGGCCGCCCCGCTTGTTAGTCGATTTCCGGCCCGGCCTCCACTGGGCCGGAGTTGCGGTAATCGCCGTGCTCAGCGCCGGCATCGTGACCTATCAGCAGCGCCACGATCCCCGTGAGCAGCACGCCGGCAGCCGCGGCATACAGGCCCCAGGTGAAGCTGCCGGTCGCGTCCTTGATCCAGCCGATCATGAAGGGCCCGAAAAATCCTCCCATATTGCCCAGCGCGTTGATCAGTGCAATGGCTGCAGCGGCCGCAGCGCCGCTCAGAATTGCCGCGGGCAGAGTCCAGAAAATCGGCAGGATGGCCAGTGTGCCGGCAGCCCCAATCGAGATCGCGATCACCGACAGCAGCGGCGAATTCACTAGGCCGGCACTCGCGGCCAAGCCGAACGAGGCGGCCAGCGATGCAATGGCGATGTGCCGCACGCGTTCTTTCCGGCGGTCCGAGCGGCGGCACCACCACACCATGGCGACGGCCGCCGTGGCGTAGGGAATCGCCACCACGTAGCCGACGCTGCCGGCGGCGATGCCGGCGTGAACGAAGATTTGAGGAATCCACAGAATGACCCCATACAAGCCGATCTCCGCGCCGAAATAGCACAGGCTGAGCGCCAGCACTCGCGAATCCAGCAACACGCTCAGAACCGTCCCGCGATGCTGGGTATCACGGCGCAATT
The DNA here is from genome assembly GCA_963784105.1 of uncultured Gammaproteobacteria bacterium. Classification (GTDB taxonomy): domain Bacteria; phylum Pseudomonadota; class Gammaproteobacteria; order Steroidobacterales; family Steroidobacteraceae; genus Bog-1198. Next base: position 1,049,572 of record CAWAQE010000018.1, on the reverse strand, counting down.
CCTCCGCTTCGAGCTTGGCGGTGAGCCATTGCCGCTCCGCGGGCGTCAGCCACTGCGTATCGGCGGGCCGGTCCGGAAGATAGAAGAGCGTGACGACCCCCAGTAACAAGGAGGGAACCGTCTCGGTCAGGAACAGCCACTGCCATCCGGCCAGGCCAAAGACACCGTCGAGACGCAATATCGAGGCCGACAGCGGGCCGCCCACGGCCGTGCTGATCGGGACCGCGGTCATGAAAATCCCGATCAGCCTTGCGCGCCCGGCGGCGGGCACCCAATGGGTCAAATAGTATATGACGCCGGGGAAAAACCCCGCTTCGGCGGCGCCCAGCAAGAAGCGCAAGATGTAAAAGCCGGTCGCACCCTTCACGAAAGCCATCGCGCCCGCGACCATGCCCCAGGTAATCATGATGCGCGCAAGCCAGCGCCGCCCCCCCACCTTGTGCAATATCAGGTTGCTCGGGACTTCGAACAGAGCGTAGCCGATGAAGAAAACCCCGGCGCCCAGCCCATAGACGTAGGCGGAAAAGCCCAAATCCCGATTCATCTGGGCCGCGGCGAAACTCACATTGACGCGGTCGATGAAGGCGGCGAAATAGAGCAGCCCCACGAACGGTATCAAGCGATTGCGCACCTTTTTTAGCGTGCTTGCTTCGAGATCGATCATGTGCGCCGGGGATTCGGTAAGATGTGGCAGGAACCCGGGGGAGAATCGATGAAACACATATTGATGGCCTCGTTCGCACTCGTTCTGAGCTTAGGTGTGGGCTCGGCTCAGGCCGGCGGCCAAAAGCTGCGTATCATCAGTTGGGCCGATTATGTACCCGCGGACCTGATCGCCGCATTTAAAAAAGAAACCGGCATCGATGTCGAATTGACCTTGTCGAACAACGAGGAAATGATCTCGAAGCTGCGTGCGACGGGGGGTGCGGGCTACGATCTCGCTCAGCCCTCTCAAGACCGCATCCTCGCCGCGCAGCGCGAATTCGGGATCTACAAGCCGCTCGATCTCTCCAAAATCAAGCTGGAGCAGTTTCAGCCCGAATTTCTGAGCATCGTCCGCAAGAACACCACCCTCGACGGCCAAGTGTACGGACTTCCGTATCTATGGGGGACCGACGGTCTGGTGGCCGACAGCAAGCACGCCAAAATCGCCGACTATCCCGATCTATGCAGGCCGGATCTCAAGGGCAAGACGGCCGTTCGCCTCAAGCGCCCCACTCTGATGGCGTTTGCATTCGCCGAGGGCAAGGATCCGTTCGCGCTCTACGGCGATCCCAAGGCCTATGCCGCGCTCATGGATCAAGTCGGCGCCAAGCTCATCGCCTGCAAGGCGAATATCAAATTCTTCTACGATAACAAGGACCAGCTGCTCAATGGGTTTCGATCCGGCGAAATCGTGGCCGCCATGATGTGGGACACGGGCGGCTGGACCCTCAACCGCAGCAACCCCGACATTAAATTCATCGTACCCCGCTCGGGCGCCCTGGGCTGGCTCGACACCTTCGCGCTGCCGGCGCGCGGCCGCAACGACGCCGCCGCGTACGCGTGGATCAATTTCACCATGCGTCCCGAGAATGCCGCACGAGTCGTCAAGTCGGTGGGCAGCTTCTCCGCCGCCATGCATACGGAGGCCCTCATCGATCCGCGCCTGAAGGCGCAGTTCTTGGCCGCCTTCCCCAACAACGATTTGAAAGGCATTCATTGGTATCCGGCCATACCTCCCGGCCTCGAGGAAATCGAAGGGCGGGTTCTGGACCGCGTGAAGGCCGCCAATTGAGCACGCCCGATCTGCTGGTCGAGGCCGTCGTCAAGCGATTTGCCGATCACCTCGCCGTGGATTCGCTGTCGTTCTCGGTCGAGCGCGGCAGCTTTTTCTCCATTCTCGGCCCGTCGGGCTGCGGCAAGACCACCCTGCTGCGAATGATTGCCGGATTCATCGCCCCGGATGGCGGCGATATCGCCATCGGCGGCAGGAACATGCGCGGCGTGGCGCCGAATCGCCGGCCCGTGAACATGGTGTTTCAGCAATTGGCGCTGTTCCCGATGATGTCCGTGGGCGAGAACGTCGCGTTCGGCCTTGCACGGCGCGGCATGGGCCGCGCCGAGAGAGTCAAGCGCAGCAAGGAGATGCTCGAGCGGGTGGGCTTGGGCAACGCCGAGAACAAGCGCGTCGAGGAGCTGTCGGGAGGGCAGCGTCAGCGCGTGGCCATCGCCCGCAGCTTGGTTCTGGAGCCGACGCTGCTGTTGCTGGATGAGCCCCTGGGCGCGCTCGATCTGAAGCTGCGCGAGCACATGAAGATCGAGCTGAAGCAATTGCAGGCCTCCTTCGGCACGACCTTCGTCTACATCACCCACGATCAGTCCGAAGCGCTGGTGCTGTCGGATCACGTCGGCGTCATGAGTCACGGCCGCTTCGAACAGTTGGGAACCCCGCAGGATCTTTATTACCGGCCGCAAACACCGTTCGTGGCCGGGTTTGTGGGCGCGAACAACCGCATCGTGGGCCGCGCCGCGGGTTCGGACGGCAGCATCGCGGAAATCGCCACCGCGGACGGCTGGGTGGTGCGCGCGCTCGAGTCCGGTGCCATCGCGCAAGGCGATGCCGTCGAGGTGTTCGTTCGCCCGGAAGTGGCCATCCTCGCCCGCCGAGAAGCTGAATTGCCGTCGGGGCAGCCGCATCACGCAGGAGAGGTACAGAGCGTGCTGTTCGATGGGGCGAACTCGGCGGTGCTGCTGCAGGAGGCAAGGACTCGCCGCGAGTTTCGCATAGCACTGCCCCAGACCGGGCAATTCTCGGACCTCAAGCCCCAGGAGAAGGTGGCTTTCAGTTTCGATCCCTCCCGGGCGGTGTGCTTTGCAGCGCGCGCCGGTGCCGAGGGACAGGATGCATAAGCCGGCATTGGACCCGCGCTGGCACGGGCGGCTGGCCCTGGGGCTGTTGCTCGCACCGGCTCTGCTTTGGCTCGGTGCTCTCATCATCCTGCCGCATGTCGATCTAGCCGTGCTGTCCTTCCGCGAGCAGGTCGGGCCCCGCAAATACATCGCCAGCCTGGCGCAGTACAAGACCTTTTTTGCGGAGCCTCTCTATTGGCATGTTTTCCTGCGCACCGCGGTCATGTCCGTCATAGCCACGTTCTTCACGCTGTTGCTGGCATTTCCGATTGCCTGGACCATTGCCAAGCTGGCGCGAGGGCGCGCCGGCTCGCTGTTGTTCATCGTCTGCCTCATTCCATTTTGGGTCAGCGAGACGGTGCGCACGCTGGGATGGATGATCCTGCTCAGAGAGTCCGGCGTTCTGCCCGCGCTGCTGGTGAAGCTCGGCATCACGGCAGTACCGGTGGAGCTCTTGTATCGGGACTCGACCATCTTGGTGGGCCTGGTGTACACCTCGCTGCTCTTCATGGTGGTGCCCCTGGTCTCCAGCCTGGAGAGCCTCGACGATTCGCTGATCGAGGCGGCATACGATCTGGGCGCAGGCGGCCTCTCCATTCTGCGCCGCATCGTGATCCCGCATGCGGCGCCCGGCATCACGGCCGGCTGCATCGTGGTGTTCATGCTGACGCTGGGCAATTACCTGACCCCGACGCTGCTGGGCGGCAAGAACTCGCAGTGGTTCACCGAGCAGATCTATACGCAATTCATTACCCGCTTCAACTGGGAACAGGGCGCCGCCTTCGGCTTCCTGCTGCTCGGATTGTCCACCGCCATGGTGATCATCGGCCTGAGATTGAGCGGGCAGCGGTTCGGCGACGTGATGAGGCAGACATGATTCCCTCATTACCGCGGCCCATCTGGCTACGCGGCGCGACCGCGGCTTATGTGGTCGCCTTTCTCGCCTTCCTGTTTCTGCCGTTGGCGGTGGTCGCGGTGTTCGCGTTCAACGATGCACCCTACCCGGCGCCGCCCTGGCACGGATTCACTCTCGATTGGTTTCTGGGCAATGCAGCCCAAGGGCGTACGGGTCTTTTCGCCGATACCGAATTGCTGGGCAGCATCTGGACCAGTTGCATCGTCGCCGTTTGCGTGACGGTGCTGTCGGCGTTGGTCGGAACGGCCAACGCATTCCTCATCGAGCGGGGACGCTTCCGCGGCAAGCAGTTCTTGTCGATCTTGATGCTGGCGCCGCTGGTGATCCCGGGTGTCATCCTCGGCATCTCCATCCTCGCCTTTGCCAGCCGCATCGCGGATTTCGCGGACGACAGCTTCGGACTGGAGCTGGATTTTCTGCGGCCGGGGCTGCCCCTGGTCGTGCTCGGCCAATTCTCATATATCGCGACCATCGCAACGCTCACCATCAGCGCCCGATTGCGGCGTTTCGACCGCACTCTGGAGGAAGCGGCTCTCAATCTCGGCGCTTCGAAGGCGGCGGTATTCCGCACCATCATGCTGCCGTATCTGCGTCCCGCGCTTTTGGGCTCGTCCGCCATCTCCTTCCTGATGTCGTTCGCGGACTTCAACACCACCCTGATGTTGGTGGGCGCGGATGCGCCGCTGACCGTCATGATGTACGGACGCATGCGCGAGGGCGCGACGCCGGTGCTGAATGCCGTCAGCCTGTTTCTCATGGTCGCATCGGCGCTGCTCGCTCTGACGCTGTTGCGCCGCGGCGGGCGGCGGCGCTGACCGGCCGTCGCGCCGGTGCGCAAGAATCGGAGTGCCCGAGATACTCGGTGATTGATAGGGTACATCTCCAGGAACACCGGAGATTCGCATGACCGCCACCCCAAAAATCGCCGCCGGCGCCTCTCGAGGCCGGACTCTACGTAGGATTCAATCTCTCGCCGAATACATCGAGCAGAATGCTGCGGCAAACCTCACCTTGGCACATCTCGCCAAAAAGGCGCATCTGTCGCCTGCGCATCTGCAGCGTACCTTCAAGGCGGTACTCGGTGTATCTCCGAAGATGTATCAAGATGCGGCGCGCCTGCGGCGCCTGAAGGGCGGCTTGAAATCGGGCAAGAGCGTGCTCGACGCCATCACGGATGCCGGCTTCGAATCCACGAGCCGCATCTACGGCCACTCGCCGCGCAACCTAGGCATGACCCCCACCGCCTACCGCCGCGGCGGCGCCGGCGAGGCCATCGCCTATGCCGTGCGCGACACGGCGATGGGGCCGCTGCTGATGGCGGCGACGGACCGCGGGGTATGCTTCGCGCAATTCGGCGAGAGCGAAGCCGGCCTGATTGCACAGTTGAAGCATGAGTTTCCGAACGCCTCGCACACACCCTCGCCCATGGCTGGATCCGGCGAATTGGATGCATGGATTCACGCGTTTGAAGCGCACATCGCCGGCGACGCGCCTCGGCCGGACCTGCCGCTCGACTTGCGCGGGACCGCCTTTCAGATTCGGGTCTGGCGGTTTCTGTTGAAGGTGCCCGAAGGAAGCCTCCTGAGTTATGGGGAACTGGCTTCCGGCATCGGTGCGCCGAAGGCGGTCCGCGCGGCGGCGTCCGCCTGTGCCGCCAACCGCATCGCGGTGTTGGTGCCCTGTCATCGCGTGCTACGCGGCGATGGCGGCCTCGGCGGCTATCGGTGGGGCATTGCACGCAAGCGTGCCCTGATCGACCAAGAACGCGCTCGGCGCGTCGCATGATGCCGTCTCGACCAGGATCTGTATGGACAGATCCATTTTCCCCTGCAGGCGATACTCCTGCTGGACCGTCCCGCCATCGACTTCGACGGCGGCGAGCTGCTTCTCGTTGAGCAGCTGCACCACGACGAGGATCTTCTTCTCTCCGCTCAGTGCGATTTCAGCGGACAGCACCTCGCCCGCGAATTGACTGCCGTCGCGCCGGCGAAACAGCATGTCGCGCTTTGCGCCGCGGCCGTTCAGTTCGAGCAGCCCCTGCACGGTGACCGTCGCCGGCTGCGCCTGCCTGCCGTTGAACAGCTCCAATACCGAGATGCCGATGAGTTCCCCGGGACCGCGGCCGAACAAGCGGTCGAATGCGGGATTGGCGAACTCTATGCACCCATCGAGAGTGACCAGAACCACTCCCTCGCGCATGGTCTCCAAAATCATCGCTTGCGTGCGCAAAGTCTGCTCGGCGCGGCGCCTCGAATCCACATCGATGCACGCGCCCACGATTCGCAGCGCGCGGCCGGCGGCATTGCGTTCTATCACCCGGGTGCGCACGTTCACCCAGCGCCATTCACCCGTTGAAGACTGAATCCGGTAGTCGCTTTCGGCCGAGTCGCTGCCGTCGAAAATCAGAGCATGGTCCTCCGCCGCATATTTCGGGCGATCCAGAGGGTGCACTCGGCCGATCCATTCGTCGCGCCGTACCGTGCGAAGCGCGGCATCCACGCCGTATCGTGTCGGCCAATCCGACAGCCACAGAAGCGAGTCGTCTTCCAGCTTCCAATCCCAAAGGCCGAGATCTGCGCCCCAGATCGCGGCTTCGAGGCGGGCCTCGCTGTCGCGCAGCGCCAGCTCCATGCATTTGCGCGCGTCGACGTCGACGGTCACGCCGGCGGTACGCACGGCGCGCCCCGCCGCGTCGCGCGCGGTCGCCCGCCCGCGGCCCATGCTCGTGGCCGCGTCCGGCGAAGGCCGCCAGCTGATAGTGCTCGCACCAATCGTTGATCCAGGTCAGCCGGTCGTTGGCGACGTCCCAGTCCCAGAGACCGATTTGGGTGCCCCATAGTGCAAGCTCCGGAGCGGGCTGATTGCAGCTCGCATCCACGAACGACCAGACTATGCGCTGACCCTCTCGACGGTCCAATCGGCGCATGACCGCGCTCGCGACGAAACGGCCATTGCGGCTGCGGACATGCGCACGCAATTCATTGTGCGTACCGAGCGCCGCCCGGTGCAATCTCTCCAACTCATTGTCGCGCTGCCCTCCAGCAGCTTGAATATCGACATGCCCAGCAGCGCGTGCGAGTCTCGCGCCAGCAGCTGCGACAGCGCGGTATTGCAGAATTCCAGAGTGCCGTCCGGCGCGGTCACTGCGACGCCGCTGCCCACCAAGTCGAATAAATGCCAGTCCGATCCCGCAGCCGGCTCTGTGGCGTGCACGAGGCCCGGCCTCAGGCGGCGGCGCCGAGAATCTCCACCAACTGCACCCTGCGGTCCGTCGTCGCGGACTCGAATTCGGAGCTGATGGTCGTCAATTCCTTCTCATTGCGGGCGCTCACCACCTTGATGAGACAGGCCCGGTCCCGTCCTCGGCGTTTGGCAACGTACAGCGCCTTGTCGACCAGGCTGATGGCGCTATCGAGGGAGATGTCGGTGGCCGAGCCCGTCATGGGGAAGCTGGCGTAGCCGATAGAAATCGTGCAGCGAATCAGCTGCCCGTTCCACATGACAGGCTCGCACCGCACCGCCTGCAGCAGCCTTTCGGCGGTCAAATCCGCCTGCTCCGGAGTCATGGGGCCAAGCACCGCCAGAAACTCCTCGCCGCCCCAGCGAACCAGCTTGTCGTCCCCGCGCAGCGCCGCCGACAGACGCTGGCTCATCGCCGCCAGCACGGCGTCGCCGGCCGGGTGCCCGTAGGTGTCGTTGATGCGCTTGAAGTGATCGAGATCCGCCAGCAGCACGCATCCTCCGACCGGACGGCCGCCGTCCACCGCCAGCACTCGCTCATTGAAATAGCGGCGGTTCGACAGCCCGGTCAACGGATCGTGTTCGCTGCTGAAGCGCAGCCGCTCGTTGGCCTTGCTCACGCGGGCGAATGCCCAGAGGAGCGCGCCGCAAATGCACGCGATGAACAGTGCGCCGGCCAGAATCAATTGTTGGCGCATGCGCTGCTCGCGCATTTCGGAGACCTTGAGCGCATTGTCGCGCCGCAAGAGCTCGAGTTCGCGCGCCTTGCGCTCGTCGTCGAACTGCGCCGATAGTTCCAGGAACGCGCGCTGGCGCGTGTTCGTCATGAATTTCTCGCTGGTCTCATCGTAGCGGTGATAGGCCTGAATCGCCATCATCAAATAGCCCGCATGCTCCAAAGCGTCCGCATACTCCCGCAGCAGCTCTTTCGCGTCCAGAAGATCGCTGCCCGCAAGCGCGTCGGCTATCGCTCCTTCGGCAAGCTTCTCGCCCGCCTTGATGCTGCCGAGCCCGATGTACGCCAGGCCCTCGTTGAACAGGGTTATCTGCTCATCATCGCGCTGATTCGTCCGCTGCATGATCGGCAGGGCTTCTTTGGAATATTTGAGCGATTCGGCGAAGTCGCGGGTCTTCAAATAGGAGTCGCCGAGGTTGACGAGAGCCAGTTCGAGCCACTTGCTGCTTCCCGAGCGCTTCGCGTGCTCGAGACCGGCCAATGAGGCACGCCTTTCCTCGGCCCTGTCTCCGCGGCGATCCGCTATGTCGGCGATGCGTTCTTCGGTTTCGACCAGCGAGGCTTCATCTCCCAGTTGAGTGGCGAGCCGCATGGCGCTATTCAATTGAACCATGCCCCGATCGAAGTTGCCGCTGTCGGTATATATTCGCGCCAGCGGAAGCATGGCATGCAAGGTGCGCAGCTGATCGTGCATCTTGTTCGCAAGATCCAGTGCCTGCTCCAAAAAGGGCAACGCCGCCTCATCCTGTCCGAGAACACGCAACACATGGCCGTGCAGACTCAGCACGCGGTAGCGCTCCGTATCGGAATGAATCGTATTGACGTCGATGGCTTTGAGTTCGGCTTCCGCCGCGGCGTACTGATTGTGCTGGCGCGCCGAGTACGCCCGCACGTAACGTCCCGCCCTGACCGCGGCATCGCCGCTCCGGCCCGCGATCGCTTCGAGCCGCCGCTCGACCCCATAGACATCCTCGTCCCGCGTGCTGTCGGCATAGATCATGCCGCGAATCTCGAGCATCTCGATCTCATCGGCGAGCGAATCCGAGGAGAGGGGCGGCGACGCATCGACTATCTGCGCCGCACGCTCAGGGTCCGACCACTCCAGCATCTCGAGCTGATCGGCAAATACCGTCTCCGCCACCGCGGCTGAATTGAATCCCGCGGACAGCAAAAACGCCGCAGTTAGCGCGAATTGATTGATTCTTGTCATAAAAGGTCGCGTTGGACCGCAGTGCAGCACCGCATAGAGTGCATTCTTGTCATGTTTGCGGGCAAAGTGACGTGATGAAGGTCATCTCTCAAGAGTTAACTCAGGGATTGCCCCAGAGAATGGCGTCAGGATTGTGACGGACGTCCTCGTGGATCCGGCCTTCGAGCCCGGCCTTTAACCTCGGCCCAGCGGTTGGTTCAGGCGCGGCACGCACAGCCGGATTCAGTCGTCCACGGCGCCATAAACCAGATCGCGAAACAGCGTTCGATAATAGTCTCGCTGCGCCGGCGCCTGAATGAGCAGCAGCGCGAACAGTTGCTCGGCCGGATCGACCCAGAAGGTCGTGCCGGCGAGGCCGCCCCAGAAATACTGGCCCACCGAGCCCGGCACGTGAGCGATGCCGGCATGCAGCCGGACGGCAAAACCGAGACCGAAACCGTGGCCCGGCAGCAGCAGATCCGACGCTCCTGTCACCGAGCCGAGGTGGTCCGCCGTCATGAATTCGATGGTCTTGCGGCTCAGCAGCCGGCGCCCGTCCAGCGTTCCGCCGCTCAGCAGCATCTGGAGAAAGCGCGCGTAATCGGCCGCGGTCGAGACCAGACCGCCGCCCCCCGACTCGAACATCGGCGGATTGCGGACATCGAGCAGCTGCACGGCCGCGCCGCTCTCGGGATCCTTGGCAAAGGCCTCGGCGAGACGCGAGTGATGACGCTGCGGCACGTGAAACGCGGTGTCGCCCATGCCGAGCGGGGCGAGAATTTGCTGCTCGAGGAACAGGCCGAGCGGCTGCCCCGACAGCACCTCGACGAGTCGCCCGACGACGTCGGTGGAGCGTCCGTACTCCCAGCGTGTGCCCGGTTGATGCAGGAGCGGGAGCTTGCCGAGGGTGGCGACTTGATCGGCGTTGCTCTGAGCGGGTCTGTCCACCTTGGCGCTCCTGTACATCCTTTGCACCGGTCCGGAACCGCGGAACTCGTATGTCAGGCCCGATGTATGGCGCAGAAGATCCTGTACAGTGACGGCGCGCAGCGGCGGCACTCGCTCGAGTTCGCCGTTGCGCTCCACGGCAACCTCGAGACCCGAGAGATCCGGAAGGTATTTGGCAATGGGATCGCTCAGCAGGAATCGCCCGCCTTCCCACAACATCATCGCGGCCACCGACGTGATGGGTTTGGTCATGGAGTAGATGCGGAAAATCGCATCCTTCGCCATCGGCGCACCGACGGCGGCATCGCGTTGGCCGAAGCTTTCGAAGTACCCTACTCGGCCGTGCCGCGCGATGAGCGCCACGGCACCCGGCACACGCCCACGCTCGACCTCGCTCTCCATCACGGCGCCCAGGCGAGCGAGGCGATCGGAGGAGAGGCCGATTTCCTCGGGTGCGGCGCGCGGAAGCGGTGCGGACGTCATGGCTGGGGCCGTGCTTGCGCCTGCAACAGCGAAAGGCCGGCCGCATGGTTGCGTTGGAATCCCTTCCACAAGGTGATGGCCGGGCCGCCGGGGCTGTAGGCATCGTAGGCCGGCGGCGCAGTTGCGGTCGGCCACACGCCGGCGGACGACTCGGTCACCGGAACATTGAGATAGGCGTCTCTGCTCTCATCGCCCTTGACGTAGCGATCCAGGAACGCCGTGATGAAGTGCGCGTTGATGGCATTGATGCGCTCCTTGCGCCATACGGGATCTTCGAACCAATCCTGATCCCAGAGCCGCCGGCGCATGGACTGCGGTGCGGGATCCAGGCCGAGAGCGTGCCCCGCACCCTTGAAGGTGAGCAGGTAGCGGTGCGCGCCGCTCGCCATATCGAAAATCGCCCGCGCTCCGCCGGCGTAATCCACGGTTCTATCGTCATCCCCGGCGATGAGCAGCAGCGGTGCCGCGATCGAGCGCAGGCCCGCGGCACCCCAGGCCGCAAGCGGGCCGCCGCCGGCGGGCGAGATCGCCACCACCGCGCGCAATCCCCTGACGCCGATAGAGGCGCTCAACTCGCCGCCGCGCGCAAATGGCCGCATCAGGCCTCCGGGCACCGATTTGACCGCGGCGCCCGCAGGGTCGAGAGTCGCTCCCGCCGCCGTCAGCACGCCATAGCCGCCCATGGAGTAGCCCACCAGCGCCGTGCGCCGCGGATCCACCAGATGTTCCGCGGCCAGCATGCTTTGCAGCGTCTGTGCAACGAAGGCGATGTCCAGAGGCCTGCGCATCAAGAGCTGCGGGAATCGGCTGGGGTCGGTGATGGGCGGATCGTCGTGGCGGATCGCGGCCACGACGTATCCCTTGGATGCAAGATTTTCGGTCAACCAGCTCATCTCGTCCGGGTCGTTGCTATAGCCATGCGAGACGATGATCAACGGAAGTCCGGTTCCCGACGCCGGTGCATCGCGCACCGCGATGCCGGGAATGGAGAAATGCGCCGGGGGCGCGGGCGGCTCCGAGGGTAGATCGGCCGTGTACACCACCGGTGTCCCGCCGGATCCCGGCCGCGCCGGATACCAAAGATCCACGCTGAGCGCGCGATCCACCCGTGGAGCAGATCCCGTGGCCGCGTCGAATGCCAATACGTCGATTTGCCCGTGCTGCACCAAGTGCAGAGTCTTGACACCCACCGCCTGATTCCCGAGGCGCGCGAGCTGCGGCGCATCCACGCCGAATCGGCTGGGAGGTTCGGCGGCGAAAGCCGGCGCCGCGCAGGAAACGGCGATCGCCAGAATCATCGCTTTTCGCAAGTCCGTACTCATGAGCGCGCGAGCGGCGGGCGAAGCTGAAGCAGCGCGGGAAGCTCGGCCAGCGAATCGAGCAGCATCTCGCAGTCCAAGGTGCGCGGATCGCGGCCCTCGTTGTATCCATACGATACGCAGAGGACGGGGATTCCGGCGGCACGAGCCGCCTGCACATCGTTGACCGAGTCGCCCACCATCAGCGACTCCGAGGGCGGCACATGCAGCGATTCGCACGCGAACCTCAGAGGCTGCGGATCCGGCTTGCGGCGCGGACAGGAATCGCCGCCGATCACCGCATCGACCCAGCCGTCGAGCCCGAGACGCTTTAGCAGCGCGGCGGCAAAGCGCCGCTGCTTGTTGGTGACCACGGCGGTGCGCAGCCCCGCCTCATGCAGCGCGTGGAGCGAGTCGGCTGCGCCCGGATAGGGCTGCGTGGCGCTTTCATTCGAATCTTCGAGCTCGCTGCAATGGTGAAAGAAGCGCTCGAGCATGGCGGCCTGGGCCGCCTCGCCGAACCTGCGGCCCTGCAGACCCAAGGCGCGCTCGATCAGTATCGGCGAGCCGCGCCCGATCATGCGGCGCACGTCGGTCTCCGCCAGCGAATCGCAGCCATGCTCCAGCAGGGTCCGGTTGAGCGCCGACGCGATGTCGGCCACCGTATCCAGCAGCGTGCCGTCCAGATCGAACAGCACTGCCGACAGGGAGCGCCCGCGCCAGTGAGCCGCCGCGGATTCACGCATTGAGCGTAATGCTGACCGGGCAATGATCGCTGCCCATGACGGAGGGATGGATCTCGGCGCTCTTCACCGCCTCGCGCAGCTGCTGCGACACGAGGACGTAGTCGATTCTCCACCCGATATTGCGCGCCCGCGAATTGGCGAAATGGCTCCACCAGGAGTAGTGGCCGTTGCCCTGGGTGAACAGCCGGAAGGTATCGACGAAACCCGCGTCCACGAAGTTCTGGAATCCGGCGCGCTCCTCGTCCGTGAAGCCCTTCTTGCCGCGATTCGGCTTGGGGTTGGCCAGATCGAGCTCGGTGTGCGCCACATTGAGATCGCCGCAGAAAATCACCGGCTTGGTCTTTTCCAGCTGCCTGCAATAGGCCAGGAACGCCGGGTCCCAGTGCTTGAAGCGCAAGCCTAGGCGGCTGAGATCGTCCTTGGCGTTCGGCGTATATACGGTCACGACGTAGAATTTCTTGAACTCCGCCGTCATGACCCGGCCCTCCTCGGCGCTGTCGCGCTGCAGTTCGTCGGCGAACGCGAAACGCTGCGCGAACTCCCGGGGGAAGCCGTTCACGACGGACAGCGGCTCCTGCTTGGAGAAAATCGCGGTGCCCGAATAACCCTTCTTCACCGCGGAATTCCAGTATTCACGATAGTCGGGCAGGTCGATTTCGAACTGTCCGCGTTCGGCCTTGGTCTCCTGCAAACAGACGACGTCGGGCCGGTACTTCTCCAGAAAGGGCTGGAACACCCCCTTCTTGAGCACCGCGCGAATACCGTTGACGTTCCAAGAAAAGATCTTCATTGCAACTCTCTCAAGCCGGTGGCGTTACGAATTACGAGCGCACATTATGCATGCGCGCGCGGCGGCTCAAGAGCCTTTGCAGAAATCGGCGAGGCCGTCCGCCGCTCGCGCCATTCCCGCCGTATCGACGTCGGCGTGGTTTGCCGCTCCCGCGCTCTTGGCGAGGCGGATGCCGGTCAGGCCGTGCGGCATGAGTGCGACGATGTTGCCGCCCCAGCCGATCATTCGCGGATAATATATACGGCAGCCCCGAGACGAGACATAGGGCGCGACCCAGAAAGCATCGCCGTAAGTGGTCTCGCCGAAGGACAGCTGCTCGCCCGTGGGCAGGCCGCGCGGCGACGGTCCCGCGACGAGATGGGCGATGCGCGGCGCATAGAGGATCTGAGTGCCGCCCTGCCTGCCGGCATTTTGGTAGAGCCTGGCGATCCGCACCATGTCGCCGATGGTGGGATAGTATCCATAAGCCATCAGCGGCTGGCCCGGATTCCCGTCCGGCTCGATGGTGCGGTTGGTCGGCGCATAGTGAATGCCGATGGGCGCGAATACCTCGTTCTTCAGCATGGACCAGATATCGGCGCCGGCGCCTTCCTTCGATTGGAGGAAGGCGTTCATCGCCACGCCGAGCATGAACATATCTTCATCGCGGTAGCGCGCGACCTTGCCCGGACCCCAGGGGTAGACCCGACCGGTCTCGAGGAGCGAGGCCACTTTCTCCTTGACCGAACGGGCCTCATACCAGGCTGCATAGCCGGGCTCCACCAAGTAGCCGTCGCCGATGTCGTTGGGATCGCGCTTCGTACTGCCGTTGCCGATGCCGGTCGCCATGTCGATGGCATTCTGGAATTTCACATTGCGCCAGCCCGGATGGGAAGCAGCTTCGGGCACGTAATCCCTGATGCGCAAATCGAATACGCCGGGGCCGTATTTCTGCGCAAGCCGCAGCAACGCGGTCTCGTTCACCAATGCCTTCGTGGCCGACCAGACGCCGAATCGTGCGCGGTCGCACCAGGGCAGCGGCCCGGCGGCGCTGCGGCACTCCTCGAGATAGAAAGTGCCGCCGTAATCCAAGCCGGCCAGCACGATATCCTTGCCCGGCATGCTGCCGTCGAAGCCCGAGAGCCGGGCTCGGCCGACCTTGGCCTCGAGCTCGCTCCAGCGGGCGACGCGCACCGAATCGGCCAGCGATGCCCGGTAGATGCGTGTCATATCGCCGAGCTTATCGGTGGAGGCCGCCGCCAGAGCCGCCGGCGCCAGACCGGCGGCAGTGAAATAATCCTTCACATAGAAGGGAGCCGTTTGCTGCACGATCTGGAAGCGAAGATTCGAGACCTGTCCTTTCTTGTACAAGAATGTCGCCAAACCATTGTGGGTCTCACCCTCGATGGAATTGACCAGCGCAAACGGAAATGCGGCACGCGACCATCCGCCATCCTGCGGTTCCGACCACACCTTGCCCGGCTGCACGATGATGTCCCAGAAGCTGCGCCCCGAGCCTGCCGATGCACAACGGATGACATCTTGAGTGAAGGGCACCAGATCGCCCTCATACGTGAAGAAGGCCAGCGCGGCGCCTGGGAAGAGCTTTGGGTCCCGTCCCAGAATATTGCGCGAAACGAGGACAGCGGGGTCAGTGGTCATTTCCGACTCCGTCAGGACCAAGGTGCCGAAGAACGGCGTGTGTGCCGCCTTCGTCCCGGAATCGGGAATGAAGGCCGTGTTCTCGAGCAAGCCGCCGGTCCAATGCGGTGCGAGCAGCTCAGCCTTGCCGATGAGCTGTGCCGCAGCGGCGCCGTGGACCGCAATGCCCGAGGCCGCCACGCCGGCCAGCACCGCACGCCGAAGCATCAAAACCAACGCCTTCCCCATCTCCCCTCCTTTATCTGCCGTCGAGATGCTGCGTAATTTAACATAATCCAACTGAGACGCCGCCAGAACCGTACCAGTATTGACAATCATTCGCATTCGCGTTCACAATAGTGCCATGATCATTTGCGTCTGCAAGGCGGTTTCCGACAGGCATATCCGGTCCGCCGTGAACGGCGGAGCCACCAGCCTGCGCGACCTCACCCGAGAGCTCGGGGTCGGCACCTGCTGCGGTAAGTGCGTGCCCGATGCCAAGGCCACCCTATCCGCCTCCCTGAATGCGCTTTGCGAGCCGGCCGGGCTGGCCGCCGCCTGATCCCCCGCTGGAATTTATTCCAAACCCTCGCCTGATGCCTCCACGCGCCCTTCGGGCATACAATCCGTGGCTACCCAACGCGCAATTCGAGCGCTGAACACTTGAAGGGGCTACCGTGCAAGGCGAAGCGAAAGTTTTGGAGTTCCTCAATCAGGCGCTGAAGAATGAGCTGACCTCGATCAATCAGTATTTCTTGCATGCCCGCATGCTCGACAACTGGGGCATGAAGCGCCTCGGCAAGATCGAGTACGAGGAATCGATCGATGAAATGAAGCATGCCGACCGCTTGGTCAAGCGCATTCTATTCCTCGAAGGACTGCCGAATTTGCAGGACCTCGGCAAGCTGTACATCGGCGAGGACATCAAAGAGATCTTATTGTGCGATTTGAAACGGGAGATGGCCGCGCATCCCCTGTACGACGAGGCCATCGCCCACTGCGAAGCCGTCAGGGATTTCGTCACTCGAGATCTGTTGGTGCACATCCAGAAGAGCGAGGAAGAGCACATAGACTTCATCGAAGAACAGCTGGGGCTCATCGATAAGATGGGATTGCAGAACTACATTCAATCCGCCACCGGCGAGCTGCAGGAAAGCACCTCTGCCCAGTGAGTTCACTGACGGTGCACACTGGGCCGAAGTACTAGCCGACGGCCGCGCGCGGCGGACTTGCGGCTGCGGGCCTGCGCCATTTCTCCAGCATGGCGCCGAGGACCGAACGATCCACGGGTTTGGCGAGGAAATCATTCATGCCGCTGGCGAGCGACCTCGTGCGGTCTTCGGGAAACGCATTGGCCGTCATGGCGATCACCGGCACTTCATGGTCCAGAACGCTCGAAGTGGGGTCGCGAATGATGCGCGTCGCTTCGAATCCATCCATTTCCGGCATCTGACAGTCCATGAGGACGAGGTCGTAGGCGGACTTGCTGAGCATGTCGATCGCCTGCTTGCCATGCCTGGCCACATCGACCGCATGCCCGAGCTTGTTCAGCATGTAGACGGCGACCCGTTGATTGACGAAATTATCCTCGACCAAGAGTAGGCGGGCGGCGCCGCGATGCGCGGCGGCCGGTTCCGCGACCGCCGCCGTCAGCACAGGTATGGCCGACGGTGATGCCAACCCCGGTCCCGGCGCCGGCACCAGTGCGGGCCCCGATATCACTGCCGCTGCCGGCGCGGCGGTTTCGCTCAGCGCTTGATCACCCGCCTCGAGCGGCAGAGCGAACCAGAAGGTCGAGCCCTCGCCGGGCTCGCTGCGCACGCCGATGGTGCCGCCCATGAGCTCTACCAGCGTCTTGCTGATGGCAAGGCCGAGTCCGGTTCCTCCGTAGCGGCGCGTCGTCGAGGAGTCGGCTTGGGTGAAGCGCTGAAACATCCGATCCAATTGTTCCTTGGTGATGCCTATGCCGTTGTCGACGACACTGATCTTGACCTCAGCCGCATCGAGCTGCGATACCTCGATGCGCACCACGCCGCGCTCGGTGAATTTCACGGCGTTGCCCGCCAAGTTGAGCACAACCTGCCGCATGCGCACCGGGTCTCCCTTGATGACTCTGGGCAGGCTTGCATCGTATGACAGGGTCATGGTCAGCCCGCGATCGGCGATGGCCGGCCGCAGGATCTTGCGTACCTCTTCGCATACCGAGTGCAGATCGAAGTCGATGCGCTCGACCGTCATGCGGCCCGCCTCGATCTTCGAGTAGTCGAGGACGTCATTGATGACGGTGAGCAATGAGTCGCCCGAGCGCCGCACCGTCTCGGCGAATTCTCGCTGCTCGGCGTTGAGAGGTGTTTCCAGCAGCAGATTGGCGCAGCCCAGCACGCCATTCATGGGGGTGCGGATCTCATGACTCATCATGGCGAGGAAGTCGCTCTTGGCCTTCGACGCCGCCTCGGCACGCTTGGCCTGAATCTCCGCCTGCCGCTTCGCGTCGGCCAGCCGGGCTCGGATAATTCCATCCCGGCGCCTCACCCGCGAAGCGGTACGGCCGAAAGCATAGACCACGAAGCCGGCGAGCAATGACAGCATGGCGGCCGCGGCGAAGGCGCCGAAGTGGAACAGCCCGAAGCAGGAAATGATCATGACGACGCATCCCGCCAGCATTCCCTGCAACAGCGGACCGTCGATGCGTCCAAAAGGGCGTTTCAAAGTGCGCATCGTCCACTTGAGATATCGGCTTTTCATGGCGAAGCTGTAGCCTACGAGGTTCGCGGATGGGCGGGTGCGAGCAGCGGGAGAACTGCGACGTCCATCAATATCACCGGGGCGTCCGCGGCACCGCACTGCAGCGAATCGGCTGCGACATCGCTCTCACATGTCCCGCAGGCTCTTGGGCGTTAGGGGAATGCCGGATAGCGCGCCCGGCGTTACCGTTGCCTCAGGCGCGCGTGCCGGTAAAAGTGGCCTTGCCAAGCAGATGTTTAGCGGCGCCGCTGATGCGATCGGCCTCGACGACGGCGGTGAATTTCAGATTCATGCGCATGGGTTTGGTGATCTTGGCCGACCAGCTGAGCTTGTTTCCGACGACCTTGCCGTCGCTGATCTCGGCGTAGTGCTCGGCGTCGGACAGCGATCCCGTCAAGGTGGTTCCCTCGGTCTTGAGCTCGAGCACGCCCGATTTATCGCCCACCGGTGTCTTGATCGTGATATTCCACTTGCCTTGCACCATGTTCTTTATCTCCGGCGCGTCTTGCGGGCCGATGCGCGCGCACCGATCATCGTAGACTGAAATTTGTCGGCCGCGAATTCGACAAAAGCCGATACGGCAGCCGGAATCTGCCTGCTGCTCGGCAGTATCACATTGAGGCCGGCACCTTCGCGCCGATACTCGGGCAGGACGCGGCGCAAGCGGCCCGTGTGAACGTGCTCGGCGATCAATACGCCGGGCAGGAATGCGATGCCGAGACCGGCCAGGCAGCTCCTGAGCAGAATCCGCGCGCTGTTGGCGCTGAACCGGCCGCCCACTTTGATCTCCTCGCGGCCGTTCGGGCCCTGGAGGGTCCAGACCGCCGTACCGGCCCTGGAAGCGGTCAAGCAATCATGCCGGGTCAAGTCGTGCAGGGTCTTGGGGTTGCCGTTCGACTTCAGATAGTCGGGACTTGCAACCAAGGTGAAGGATTGCGGTACCAGTTCGCGGAAGACGGGCTGCTGATCGGAAACGGAGCCGCCGCGAAACGCCACATCGATGGCCTCGCCTATCAAGTCTGCCCGCGCATCGCTGAGCACGAAATCGAGGCGTACCCTGGGGTGCAACGCCAGGAACTGCACCACCGACTCGATCCCGAAGAAGTCGAGAAAGTCGGCGGGCGCTGCGACTCTTACCGTACCGGCGGGGGTCTGGCTGCTTCCGGCCAAGTCCCTGCCTGCGTCCAGCACCCCATCCACCGCCGGCGCGCAGCGCTCGAAGAAGGCCGAGCCGGCCGCGGTCAGGGTCAGCTTGCGGGTCGAGCGCTGCATCAGCCGGGTATCGAGCCCGGCCTCCAGCCGGCGTACGTGCCGGCTCAAGGTATTAGCAGGCACTCCCAGCCGCCGCGCCGCCTCGGCAAAGCTGCGGGCGCGCACCACCTGAACGAACATGCGCACTTCGTTGAGATCCAGCACGATATTCCTTACGAAATTGGCTCAGTCTATTCCCATTATGCCATCTTGTCGGGGAATCCGAGCTGACGTAATGTTGTTGCCAGCGGGCCCCATGCCCACCACCTCGGAGGCTCTCATGGCAAAAGTACTGGTCCTCTATTACTCCTCCTACGGTCATATTGAGACCATGGCCAACGCCGTCGCAGAAGGCGCCCGATCGGGCGGCGCGCAAGTCGACATCAAGCGCGTCCCCGAAACCATGCCCGCCGAAGCGGCCAAGGCCGCGCATTTCAAGCTCGATCAGAAAGCGCCCGTGGCGAGCATCGAAGACTTGGCGAACTACGATGCCATCGTCGTCGGCAGCCCCACGCGATTCGGCCGCATCGCTTCGCAAATGGCGAGCTTTCTCGACCAGGCAGGCGGTCTGTGGATGCGCGGCGCGCTGCACGGCAAAGTCGGCGCAGCGTTCACGTCGACCGCCACTCAGCATGGCGGCCAGGAAGTGACCTTGTTCTCCATCATCACCAATTTAATGCACTTCGGCATGGTCATCGTCGGCCTGCCCTACAGCCATCAGGGACAGATGACTCTGGACGAAATCGTCGGCGGCAGCCCCTACGGAGCGACGACGGTTGCCGGCGGAGCCGGCCAGCGTCAGCCCAGTGCCCTCGACCTGGCGGGCGCGCAACACCAAGGCAAGCTGGTCGCAGAGACGGCGAAAAAGCTGTTCCCGGGGTAATTGCCTACACGCAGCCGTGCGGCTGCCGCGGGCAGGCGCCGCTGCGCGGGCAGATGACGCTGGCCGGGGAGTCGAGCGCTTCGGCGATCCACGCGATGTTGAGCACCTGAGATGCGGCACGTATGGCGCCGGCGGCGGAGTCCGGAATCACGCCATCGCCGCCGCCGCGCCGGCAGGCATCGGCCACAGCCGCGACCGTCTCCTCGCCGTCGAACCCTTGCGCATCGAGCGCCGGCAGTAGATCCACTCCCACCGACAGCACGTGTTCTTCATCCAGTGCGTCGCGGGTCAGCAATGAATGACAGCAGTACAGGCGCGCGCGCTTGCCGTCCTGCATCACTGAAATCTGCGACTTCGGTTTCTGCATCGGGGGCGCGGACGGCGGCGTTTGCAGTAGGCGGAACACCGCCCATCGCGGACAGGGGTCGGAGACCAGGCTCATATTGCCCCAGGGCAGGGGAATGCCGTTGCCCCGATACACCGCACGCAGATAGCCCGGCGCGTAGGCATCGAAGTAATGCCAATGCCGGTACGGCGATACTGCCGTCATACGCCGCATGACGAGCGCCGGCGTCACCCCCACCTTGCCACAGGCGGCGACGGAGTGCGCCTCCCGGATCAAGAAGCGCCGGAACGGCACTCGCGGACACAGCAGCGCTCCGGCAAAAAAGCTGCACTCGAAATCGCGCCAGGCGTACAGCACGTCCTGCGCGCCCATGCCGGCCGCGGCACCGGGGGATTCGCCGTCGACGGGATGAACGGCGTTGTGCGAGGAGATGGCGCCATCGCCGTTGTGCAGGATCTTGTGGCCGATGAAGAACGCCAGCTCGTACTTCAGGCGCTCCTCTTGATGGCGCAAGCGCTTGTTGATCAACACCGTCTTCGGCGCATCGAATTGCGACCGCACCAGCGCCCCGCTCGGCTTGCGGGCGTCGCCGTCGAACCATTTCACCTCCAGCGCATGCCGCTTGCAGATGGCCATCAGGGCATCCAGGGTGAGCGGCATCTGGCGCTTGCCGCACTCCTCTGCGGCCCGCTCGATGTCGGGAAAATTATTGTGGCGGGTTTCCTGCCAGACGCGGATCAGCAGCTGCGCGAATTGCCTGCCGGTGGTGCCGGTTTGCGACAAGAGCTCAGGCAGTGCGTTCTGCAGCAGCTCCGGCGAGAACAGAAAAGCCGGCTCCAGGGGCATGGCTTCGAGGCCGCCGCGCTCGCGCCGCGCCGGAGCAGCTTCGATCTCGGTGTTCTCGTCGAGAAACCAGCGCGCATCCTTGCTGAAAATGCCCGCCAGCATGTCCAGCATGTCGGCCGAGGGCATGCGTTTGCCGGTCTCCACCATGCTGAGGTAGGACACCGAAGGCGCCCCTGCCGCGTCGATTTGCACGCAGCGGGCCGAAAGCTCGTCCAGAGTGAGTCCGTTGCGCTTGCGCAGGGACCTAAGCTTGGTCCCGAGAAAATGCCCCTGCCGTATCAATCCCGCCACTAGGCACCTTTGTGAAATTCACACTGTCAAATTTCTAATGTGTAAATCCGCGCTTCCCGTACTTTAAGCTGGCGGCATCCCGAGAAGCAAGCTCGCGCGAATTTGACGACATAGGAGAATTGAGTTGAGCGACAAAACCACCGACCGTTGGTCCGGAATCAAGCGTCCCTACAGCACGGCCGACGTTGCGCGGCTGCGCGGCTCCGTGCACATCGAGCACTCCCTGGCTCGTCTGGGCGCGGAGAAGTTCTGGCGCCAGCTGCACAGCGAGCCCGTGATCGCCGGCTTGGGCTGCATGACCGGAAATCAGGCCATTCAAACGGTGCAAGCGGGGTTGAAGGCGATTTACTGCTCGGGTTGGCAGGTGGCCGGGGACGCCAATACCGCCGGAGAAGTCTACCCCGATCAAAGCCTGTATCCCGTGGACTCGGTGCCGAAAATGGTCGAGCGCATCAACAATGCGCTGCTGCGCACCGATCAGATTCATCACATGGACGGCAAGGCCGACATCGACTGGGTGGTTCCCATCATCGCCGACGCGGAAGCCGGTTTCGGCGGCAATCTCAACGCATTCGAGCTGACCAAGGCGCTGATTCGCGCCGGCGCCGCGGCCGTGCACTTCGAAGATCAATTGTCGTCCGCCAAGAAATGCGGGCATCTCGGCGGCAAGGTGCTGGTCTCGACCAGCGAAGCCATCAACAAGCTGGTGGCGGCGCGCCTCGCCGCCGACGTGCTCGGCGTGCCCACGGTGATCATCGCGCGCACCGACGCCGACGCCGCGGACCTGCTTGTTGACCGATCACGATCCGCGCGACGCGCGTTTCCTTACCGGCGAACGCTCGAGCGAGGGCTTCTTCTACGTCAAGGCCGGCATCGAGCAAGCCATCGATCGCGGCTTGTCCTATGCACCGTACGCGGACCTTCTGTGGTGCGAGACCTCCAAGCCCGACATGGCCGAGGCAAAGCGTTTCGCCGCGGCCATTCACGCCAAATTCCCCGGCAAGCTGCTCGCCTACAATTGCTCCCCCTCGTTCAACTGGCAGGCCAAGCTCGACGCGGCGGCGATGAAGCGCTGGCGCGAGGATCTCGCCGCCATGGGCTATCGCTTCCAATTCATCACGCTGGCCGGCTGGCATGCATTGAACCTGTCGATGTTCGAGCTCGCATCGGCCTATCACGCGGACGGCATGCTCGGCTACTCGCAGCTGCAACAGCGCGAATTCGGCCAGGAAGCCGCGGGCTACAGGGCGGCCAAACACCAGGCCTTCGTCGGCACCGGCTATTTCGACGCCGTGCAAACCGCGATCAGCGCCGGCGCGCATTCGACCGGCGCGATGGCCGGCAGCACCGAGACGGAGCAGTTCACGACGCAGGTGAATCC
Source organism: uncultured Gammaproteobacteria bacterium (assembly GCA_963784105.1). GTDB lineage: Bacteria > Pseudomonadota > Gammaproteobacteria > Steroidobacterales > Steroidobacteraceae > Bog-1198. The sequence continues at coordinate 1,026,971 of CAWAQE010000018.1, read as the reverse complement.
GGGCCCGAAGCGCGCGTTGGCGTAAGGGACCGCACGCATGAGTGCCGCCGTCACTTGCCAGGCGACGAAGGACGGCGTCACCGCGAAAGATCACGCCGCGCTGATCGCTGAACACTTTCGCCTGTACAACGAGGAGTTCGGCCGGATCACGCGGCGCGCGGCGCTGAACTTCCTCGCCGAGGACTGGCACACGGCGCAGCTCGATGCGGTCGCCCGCATCGAGCTGTACGAGCAGCGCGTGGCCAGGGGCGTGGCGGCGATCGCCAGCCAGCTGCAGACCAAACGCACCGACGTGGCGCTGTGGATCGATATCAAGCGCGCCTACGAGATCATCGTCGCGCGCCGGCCCGACAGCGATTTCTACCGCACGTTCTTCAATTCCGTCACCCGCGATCTGTTCGGCACCGTCGGCGTCAATCCGGAAGTCGAGTTTTGCGCGACCAACGTCGGGCGCGCCTCCGGCGCGGTGCCGATCCGCGTCTACCGGGTGGGCGGCTCGCTGCCGACGGCCGTGCGCGAAATCCTCACCGACCTGCCGTTCGGCGCCGCGATCGAGGATACGGATGCGGCCGTGCATCGCATCAGCGCCGAAATCGGCCGCTATCTTCCAGACCGGCCGGCACAGCGGCCAGCCCGAATCCATCGAACTGATCGAGCCGGTGTTCTATCGGGGCATGCATGCCTTCGTGGTCGGCCGCCTGATCGGCGACGGTTCCATCACGCCGCTGGTTCTATCGTTCACCAACTCCTCCAAGGGCGTGCAGGTCGACGGCCGTCATGCTGGCGCGCGCCGATGTCGGATCGCTGTTCGGCTATGCGCGCTCGTATTTTCACGTGGATCTGCCGGTGGTCAGCGCGGCGATCACCCTGCTGCGCTCCTTCATGCCGCGCAAGTCCATCGACGAGCTGTATACCGTGCTCGGCCGCGCCAAGCAGGGCAAGACCGAGCGCTATTTCGCTCTGCAAAGGCATTTGGACAAATCCATCGACAGCTTCGTGCATGCCCCGGGCGAGCGCGGGCTGGTGATGATCGTATTCACCCTTCCCTCCCACGATCTGGTATTCAAGGTCATTCGCGACCGATTCGGCGCTCCGAAGACCAGCACGCGCGAAGATGTCATCGAGCGCTACCAATTCGTGTTCCGGCATGACCGTGCCGGCCGGCTGGTCGACGCTCAGGAGTTCAAGCGCCTGCGGCTGCCGCGGGCGCGCTTCATGCCGGCCCTCGCCGACGAGCTCTTGAGCGAGGCCGGCGAGAGCTGCCGCATCGAGGGCGAGGATTTGATCGTCGAGCACTGCTACATCGAACGCCGGTTGCGGCCGCTCAATTTATTCTTGCGCGAGGCCGATCCGGCTGCCGCCGAGTCCGCCATCATCGATTACGGCAACGCCCTGCGCGATCTGGCGGCGAGCAATGTGTTTCCGGGCGACTTGCTGCTGAAGAATTTCGGCGTGACCAGTCACGGCCGCGTGATCTTCTACGACTACGACGAAATCTGCCTGCTGACCGATTGCGTGTTCCGCGATCTGCCTCAGCCGAGCAGCGAGGATGAAGAATACAGCGGCGAGCCCTGGTTTTACTACGGACCGCGCGACGTGTTCCCCGAACAGTGGCTGCCCTTCCTGTCCATTCCGCCGGCGCTGAGCACCGTGTTCAAGCGCCACCACGCGGAGTTGCTGACGGGGGCCTGGTGGCGCGCTCAGTCGGAGGAATGCCTCCGCGCCGCTTCGGACGGCTGATCCGGGCCGGCCGGCGGCGGATTGCCCATGGCATCGAATAACGCGGCGGTGTCGGCCAGCCGCGCGGCGCGCGCGCGAATGTACTGCACATCCGCGTTCTCGTACTGCTGCCCCGCCGTCAGGGTCGCGTAGAATCGCCGCCGCACCCAGCCGGTACCGCGAGTCGGCGTTACGCTGCATGGCACCCGCGGCGTTTGCGGCACGCTCGGCCTGGGCCAGGGTATTGGCGTCCTCATCGAGCGACACCAGGGTGTCCGCGACATTCTGGAACGCGGCCAGCACGGTCTGCCTGTATTGCGCGACCGCGGCATCGTAGGTCGCCTCGTACTGATGCTTGCGCGCAACCAGCGCCCCGCCGTGAAACAGCGGCTGCGTCAAGCTCGCGCCCACGCTCCAAATGGCTCCCGCGGGCGACGCGAAGGTGGACCAATCGAAGCCGCCGCGCCCATAGGCCGCGGACAAGGTCAACGATGGAAACATCGACGCGGCGGCGGCTCCGGCTTCGTCCGCCGCGGCCCGGACATTGGCTTCGGCCGCCAGAATGTCCGGGCGCTGATGCAGCAGCTCGGATGGAATCGCTACGGGCACGCGCCGCGGAACTTGCAGCGTCTCCAGGGACAGGGGCATGGGTGCCCTGTCCGGTGTACGCCCCAGCAGCACTGCCTCCGCGTGACGAACCTCGAGAAGCTTGGCGCGCAGCGCCGGCAAAGTCGCCGCCGCGTCCGCGGCATCTTCCTCGGCCGAGAGCATGTCGTCGTGCGATACGCCGCCGAGCTTGTAGCGCGCCGCGGTTTGCCCGGCGCGCTGTTCGCCGAGCGCGACCAGTTTTTCCGTCGCGGCGACTTGCTCCTGCAGTGCGGCGGCATTGATGACCGCGACCACGATATTCGCCGCAAGCGCCCGCCGGGCCGATTCGAGCTGATAGGCCTGCTGTTTGACTTGCAGCGCCAGCGCCCGGTTGGCGAGCACCGCCGCGCCGAAGAAATCGAAGGTGTATGAGGTCTGCACTTCGGCGGCAAAGACGTCGTACTGGTAAGTCTGCTCATTCGGCAAGATAGGAATGCCGAGCGCCCGCTGGCGGGCGGGATCGAACCCTAAGTCGACGCTGGGCACCATGGACTGGCCGATTTGCGAGCGCAGCGCTTCCCGCGCGGCCTTGAGCGTGTGCTGTGCGGCGGCCAGCGATGGACTGTTGGCCAAGCCCTCCTCGACCAGCGCATCGAGCGCGGGCGACTGATAGGCCTGCCACCATTGCGCCGGCGGACGCCCGTTGAAGTCCAGGCGCTGAACCATTCCGTCCGCGGCCGGCAGCTGCGCCGGCTCCGGGTCGACGGAGTAGTGCGCCGTCGCGGGCAGTTTCGGCGGATCACGATCGGGTCCGAACGCGCCGCACGCGGTCAGACTCAGGGCGAGCGCCGCCGCTCCGATGTAGACGGCCGGCGAGGTTCTAACACGGTTCGATTGCACCACCACCATCACCGGGCCTCCTGTGTTGTTTCGCCGCTCGGCATCGTTTCATCGCTCGGCGTTGCCTCATCCCGCCGCACCCGGAACCACAATGCATACAGCGCCGGCAAATAGAACACCGTCAACGCCGTGGCCACCGTGATGCCGCCCATCAACGCGGTCGCCATCGGGCCGAAAAAATTGCTTCGCAGCAGCGGAATCAGCGCCAGCACCGCCGCGGTTGCGGTCAATGTGATCGGGCGGAAACGCCGTACGGTCGCGCCGATGATGGCCTCGAATCGGCTGTGCCCTGCGCGGATGTCCTGCTCGATCTGATCCACCAGGATCACCGAGTTGCGCATGATGATCCCGAACATGGCAATCGTGCCGAGCAGCGCCACGAAGCCGAAGGGCATGTGGAACAGCAGCAGCGCAATGACCACTCCGATCAGGCCGAGCGGCGCGGTGAGCACCACCATCAGCACGCGGCTGAAGCTCTGCAGCTGAATCATGAGGAACACCAGCACCGCGACAACGAGCACCGGCATCTGCGCATTGATCGAAGCCTGGGCCTTGGCATTCTCCTCGACCGCGCCGCCGATTTCGATCCGGTACCCGACCGGCAGCTGCGCTTGCAGCGCCCCCAGCGCCTTGTCGATGCGGGTGGTGACGTCGATACCCTGCGCTCCGTGCTGCACGTCGGCCTGCACGGTAATCGTCGGCTGACGGTCGCGCTCCCATACCACGGCGTATTCCAGCCCGTAGGTAAAGTGTCCGAGCGCGGCGAGAGGCACCGCGGTCCCATTGGGCGAGGGCATCGCCAGATGTTCTATTTGCGATGGATCGACGCGGTCGGGTTGCGGCGCGCGCAGATCCACGCCGATGAGCTTGTCTCGCTCGCGGAACTGCGTGATGGTATAGCCGGTCAGCGACATCTGCAGAAAGTTTTCGATGTCCAGCGAAGAGATGTTGAGCTCACGCGCCTTGGCTTGGTCGACTTCGAAGTGAACCGAGCGCTCCGCCGGCTCATCCCAGTCGAACTGCACATTGGCCGTATCCGGGTTGCCGCGCATGACCCCGGCGACCTTGTCCGCCAGCTGCCTGACGGTGCGGATCTCAGGACCGCTGACCCGGAATTGCACGGGGAAACCCACCGGCGGACCGTTCTCGAGCCTGCTGATTCGGCTGCGAATCGATGAATACTGCGTGCGCAGCACCTCGCTCAGGGCCGTCGCGAGCCGCTCCCGGTCCTTGACGCTTTTCGCCGTCACGACGAATTGCGCGAAGTTCGGGGTGGAGAGCTGTTGATCGAGCGGCAGATAGAAGCGCGGCGCGCCCGCTCCGACGAAGTCGATGAAATGATCGATCTCCGGACGATTCGCCAGCGTGCCTTCGAAGCGCTGCACCTCGCGCTGCGTCGCGCCGAACGATGCCCCGTCCGGCAGGCGCAGGTCGACCAATAGTTCGGGCCGGTCCGAGCTCGGGAAGAATTGCTGCGGCACCAGCTTGAATCCCGCAAGCCCGATGACGAACAGCGCCAAGGTCACGGCGAGCACCAAGCCGCGGCGGTCGACGCACCAGCCAATCCAGCCGCGCAGCCGCCGGTAGAACTTCGTGTCGTAGACATCGTGGTGCTCGGCATGAGCGGCGCCGCCGCCGTGCGCCGAGGCGTCCTGCGCCGTGGCCGCGGCCTGAGGCGCATCCCTGTGGAAACCGAAAGCGCGGCGCGTGGGGTGCTCGGAGAGTATTCGATAGCCCAGCAAGGGAATCACGACGACCGCGGCCAGCCAGGACAGCAGCAATGCGATTGCGGAAACTTCGAATATGGAACGCGTGTATTCACCGGTTCCGGACTTCGCCAGCGCGATGGGCAGAAAACCCGACACCGTCACCAGAGTGCCGGTGAGCATGGGAAAGGCGGTGCTCTTGTAGGCGAAAGCCGCCGCGTGCAGCCGGTCGAAGCCCTGTTCGAGCTTCACCGCCATGGTTTCCACCGCAATGATGGCGTCGTCGACCAAGAGGCCGAGCGCGAGAATCAGGGTGCCCAGCGACACCTTGTGCAGGCCGATGTGAAACAGATACATGCACAGAGCGGTCGCCGCCAGAACCAGAGGAATCGAGATCACCACCACCATCCCGGTGCGAAAGCCCAGGCTGATCAGGCTGACCAAGAGCACGATGCCGATCGCTTCGGCGACTGCCTCGACGAAATCGTCGATGGATCGCCCCACCGCCTGGGGCATGCTGGCCACTTGCACCAGCTCGAGTCCGGCGGGTAAGCCGGCTCGCAGCCGCGCGGTTTGTGCATCGAGCTCCTTGCCCAGCGCGATCACATCGCCCGAGGGCGCCATGGTGACGCCGATCCCGAGCACGTCGCGGTTTCCGAAACGCATGGTCTCGGTCTGCGGATCGGTGTAGCCGCGGGTGATGGCGGCGATATCTCCGAGGCGGATGTTGCGGCCGTTCACCCGAATCAAGGTGTCGCCCAGCTTGTCGATGTCCTGAATTTGGCCGCTCGGCCTCACATACACGCGGTCGTCGGCGGTGGTGAATGTCCCGGCACCGGCCACCGAATTTTGCGCATTCACCGCATCGGCGATCTGCTGCGGCGTCAGGCCGAGCTTCGCCAGCTGTCCATTGGCGATTTCCACGTAGACGCGCTGCTCTTGATCGCCGATGAAGTCGACCTTGTTGACCTCCGGCACGCGCAGCAATTCGGTTCGAAGGCGTTCGGCGTAGTCATGCAGCTGCGCCGGCGAGAAGCCATCGCCCTGCAGCGCATAGATATTCGTATACACATCGCCGAACTCGTCGTTGAAGTAAGGTCCCCGAATTCCGGCCGGCAGCGTGTACGCGATGTCGCCCACCTTCTTGCGGACCTGGTACCAAGTGTCGGGCACGTGCGAAGGCGGCGCGGAGTCCTTGATGGTGAAAAACAGAGTCGACTCGCCCGGCCGCGAGTAGCTGCGCAGGAAATCGACATCGGGGGTCTCCTGCAGCTTGCGCGCGATCCTGTCGGTCACTTCCTCTTGCACTTGCCGCGCGGTTGCGCCGGGCCACGTCGTTCGGATGACCATGACCTTGAAGGTGAACGGAGGGTCCTCGGACTGAGCGAGCCTGCCGTAGGACAGGACTCCGAACAGCGTCAGCAGCGCCACTATGAAAATCACCAGCGCCTGATGCCGGAGGGTCCAGCTCGACAAATTGAAGCGAAGGTCGTCCGCCGAGTGATCCTCGCTCATTGCGCCGCGCCCGCATCTTGCCCGCCGGCCGCATTCTGGCCGGCGCCGGCATCTTCGCCCGCAAACAGCGGGGCGACCTGCTTTACATGCTCACCCGTATAAACGCTGTGCACGCCGGCCTGCACCACTTCGTCGCCGGGCTTCAGGCCCTGCGTGACGATGGCACCGCGTTCGCTGTAACCGCTGACGACCACCGCCCGTAGCTCGAGGGTGGAATCACTTGGACGAATGACCCAGACCGCCGGATCTTTGCCGCGATGGAAGATGGCGGTCGCCGGGATTTTGAAGCTCAGCGGGTCGTCGGTCGCGTGGGTCGCCGCGCTGCCCGCGGTTCCCGCGTTACCGTCGATTGCGAGGGGCGACAGTGTTGCATCGCCTGTCATGCCGATACGGACCGCGGCAGCGGGTTGCACCAGCCCCAGCTTCACGCGAAAGGTGCGGCTTTGCGGATCGGCCGCGGGCGACACTTCGCGCACCCGCGCCTCGAAGCGGCGGCCCGGCAGCGCAGCAAACGTGACGCTGGCGCTTTGGCCGACGGCGATCCGCTCTAGATCGCCGGCCGCGGCATCGAGGACAACGTCGGTATCGCCCGCCCAAGCCAGCCCGTACACCGCCTGTCCCGCTGCCACGACCTGACCGGTATCCGCATTTTCACTGGTGATTACCCCATCATGGTCGGCAACCAAAGAGTTGTATTGCAGCGTGTTCCGCGCCACCACCAGCTGCGCGGCCGACTCGTCGCGCCCGGCCAGCGCCGCGGCATAAGCGTCCTGCGTTTGCTCCAGCTGATTCGCGGCGATGAGATTCTGTGCGAACTGCGCTTGGTCGCGATCGAGCTGCTGTTTCGCGAAAGTCAGTCGATGCTCGGCCGCATCGAGCGCGGCTTGGGCGGCGGCGGCCTGCTTGCCGGCATCTTGCGCATCGAGGCGGGCGATCAGCTGTCCCTTGCGGACAGCATCGCCGAGACGCACATCGCGCTCGATCAGTTTGCCGGCAACTCGGAACGACATGGCATTCGAGTAGCGAGCGGCCGCCTCGACCGGGTAGCGAATGTCGACGCCGACGCCGCTCTGGGAAGGTTGGACAGGCAGCGCCACGACTATCGCGGGCGGCGCGGCGGGCGGCGCCTGCCCATGGCAGGCCGCGAGCGTCAGTGCGGCCAAGGCCGCCAATGGCAGAGAATGCCACGCACTGGGCGTGGTGCGCAGGCGGTGAGAAAACGACTGAGTGGTCAATGTCACGTTGGCTCCCTCAAAAGGACTCGCAGGGCCCGTGCGCTCGACAGGCATGCAGTAAAAGTCACTTGTATATAAACTTGACATGTGTCAATTCCGTGGCAAAAAAAAGGGGTCACTATGCCTTGGGAACCGCTGCGCCCTGCGCGACGGCCCGTATCAGGCTCAGGGCATAATTGGTCAAATCCGAAGCCGCGATTCCAAACCGCGCGAGGTCGCCACCCTTGGCCATGACCAGTTGAATGGTGCCATGCGTGAAGGCCCATAGAGTGATGGCGAACATCACCGGCTCGCCAACATCCGCGCGAATGCTGCCGTCTCGCGTTCCGGCCTGGATGGCTTCCACCACCGTACCCATGGTCTCATCTCCGGCGGTGTGACATGCACCCTCGTGAGACCCCGGGTCGACCGTCACCGAATGCGCCTGAAAGCGCGAGCAGAAATCAAAATAATGTGGAAATTCATACGCATAACCCATGTATGCGCGGCCGATGGCCTCGATTTTGTCGATCCCGAGGACATGGCCCGCGGCGGCTTGCACGAAGCGATCGTGCAGCAGGCGCATGGCCCGCTCGCCAATGGCGAACAACAAGTCTTCCTTGTTGCGAAAATAAACATACACCAGGGTGCGCGACAGGCGCGCGCTACGGGCCACTTGCTCGACCGTCAGTGCATCCCACCCCTTCTTGGCATACAGAGTCTCGGCAGCGTCGAGAATCTCGGCGCGCCGGCGCTCTTTTTCTTCGCCGCGACGTTCAGCAATGTAGGACATGTGCTGAACCATAGACAGTTATTGACACTGTGTCAACATTTTCTCAGCCCTGCACCTATAGATGAACGTGCCGGGCCTATAAATGAACGTCCCTGCGCCTATAGATGAACGTCGCCCGGCCGGGCACTTCACCAGCCGTCTGCGACTCTTTCATATCGGACCTGACCGCCAGATCCCACTCCCCGCCCGGGATTCGCACCCGCTGTGCCGCGGCGGCAAGATTGAACACGCAGAGCACATCGCCGTGCGTGAACGTGAGCCATCCGGCGCGAGCATCGAATTTCACGGCGGCCTTGCCTCGCCTGGAGCCCGGACCGGCAGATCTCTCGCTCCGCAGACGGATGAGCCTCCGATACCATTCGAAGAGTTCCGCATGCGGCGGCTCGGACAGTTCGGACCAATTGAGCTTCGAGCGTTCGAATGTCCGTACTTCCTGAGGGTTTGGCACCGTACCCTGCCAGCGGAAGCTGCTGAATTCCTTGCTTCGGCCTTCTGCGACCAGCCTTCCCAATTCGGCATTCTCGTGGTCGGTGAAATAGAGAAATGGCGTCGTCGCACCCCACTCCTCGCCCTGAAACAGCAGGGGCACGAAGGGCGACAGCAGAGTCAGCGCGGCGACGGCTTTGAGTTCGGGCATTTCCAGCATCATGCTCAGGCGCTCTCCCATCGCCCTATTGCCGATCTGATCGTGATTTTGCGCACTCACGACGATCTGGTCCGCGTCGACGCCGCTCGGCGGCCGTCCATGCCGCCGCCCGCGATACGGCGAATACTGACCCTGGTACACATAGCCGTCGCGCAGCGCTCTCGCCACATCCTCGAGGCCTTGGAAATCCGCGTAGTAGCCCTCCGTCTCGCCCGTGAAGAGCCGGTGAACGGCGTGATGGAAATCGTCCGACCAGTGCGCGTTCAAACCGACGCCGCCCCGGGACGGCGGGCGCACCAGCCGCGGATCATTCAGATCGCTCTCGGCGATGAGCACGAAACGGCGGCGCAACTCCTCACCCAATGCTCTGACGGCCATCGCCAGCTCCTCGAGCACGTGGACGGCATCGAAGCTGAAGATGGCGTGAACCGCGTCGAGGCGCAGGCCATCGAATCCATAGTCGCGCAGCCACATCAATGCATTGTCGATGAAGAATCGGCGTACGGCATCGCTGTGCGCGCCGTCATAGTTGAGCGCGGCGCCCCAGGGCGTTCGATACTTATCCGTGAAATAGGGTCCGTATTGCGGCAGATAATTTCCATCGGGGCCCAAATGGTTGTAAACCACATCCAGCAGGACGGCGAGACCCAGTGCATGACAGGCGTCCAGGAAGGCGGCCAGTTCCTGCGGCGTGCCGTAGGCGGGAAAGGGTGCGTAAAGATCGACGCCGTCGTATCCCCAGCCGCGGCGCCCCGGAAAAGTCGCCAGCGGCATCAGCTCGATATGTGTGATGCCCAATCGAACCAGGTGCGCAAGCTTCGCCTGCGCTGCCGCGTAGCTCCCTTCGGGGGTGAATGTACCGACGTGCAATTCGTAAATGACGGCACCTCGCAGCGGCGGTTGCCTGAACGCGACGACATGCCGGTCGCCATTCGCCTCGCCATCGCCGCCATTTGCATCGCTGGGAGCAGCGCGCGGCCGAAGCGAGCTCACGGAGTACGATGCGCCATGCACGCCATCGGGCTGCCAACGCGAACGCGGGTCCGGCATCGGATCGCCGCCGTCGATCGAATATCGATAGCCCCGCTCCAGAACGGAGAAGTCCACCTCCGCCTGCCACGCGCCGTCCGCACCCGGGCGCAGCGCGACCCGATGTTCGGGAGTCACCAGCTCCACCGATTTCGCCGACGGCGCCCAGACGAAGAGATTCAAGCGTCTTCTCGAATCAACAATGCCACCGGAAACGACTTGAACAGTTCGTCGGGCACGACTTCCCGCTGCACGGTCGCCTCCGTAAGACAGTTGCGCCATACGCCTCCCGGCAGCGGAAGCCTGGTATCGCCCCACTCGCCGCCCAGTATTCTGGTGAAGCGCGGGACGACGGCGATGAGATTCTCGCCGCGCCGAAACGCCAGCAGGCGCCCCAAATGCGTTCCCTGAGCGACCAGCGGCTGGTACTTGCTCCGATCGGAAAAATCCTCGGCCCGCGCGCGGCGCACGCTCAAGATGCGCGCCGTCATCCACAATTTCGGCAACCCCGAGTCCCATTCGGCCAGAGCCTCGGCAGCGGACAGCACCCGCGCGCGCCGAATCAGCTGCGAACGCAGCGCGTAATCCACCGGACGGCGATTGTCGGGATCGACCAGACTCAGGTCCCACAATTCGGTGCCCTGATAGAAATCCGGCACCCCGGGAGCGACCATCTTGATGAGAGTCTGCGCCAGGCTGTTGACGCGGCCGGGGAGGATCAAAGGATCGACGAAGCGTTCCAGGCTGTGAACGAACTCCGGCGTCTCGAATATCCCGTCGATGAAGCCGCGGATTTTGTCTTCGTATCCGCCGTTCGGCTCGTGCCACGAGGTGCTTATTTTCGCTTCGCGGCAGGCTTTCTGCATGTACTGCCAGCAGCGCTCGCGATCGATGGGCCACGCGCCTATCAGCGTCTGATAGAGCAGATATTCCGCGTGCCGGTCCGGCACGCGGTTCTTCCATGCCGGCGCATTCATTTGCGACCATTCGTGCAGAGCCTCGGACCATCGCTCCGGAATTTCCGACAGAATCGAGATTCGCGCGCGCACATCTTCGCTGCGCTTATTGTCGTGCGTCGAAGTCGCCAGCAGGTTGTTCGGCCAGCGATCGCTCAGGTAATGGCAGAACTCGTGGAATTTGTCCGCCGATATGCCCACCAGAGAAGCCTGCGAGCCGACTTCGTTGCCCGAGACGAGCCGGTCGAAACAATAGAACGTGGTGTCCTCCACGCCCTTGGCCATGACGGCCGGGGTCAGCTGCTGCCATTTGGCGACGAAGTCCGCCTCCGCTTCGTTCAATCGAGGTTTTCCGAGCAGCTCCGCCACAAAGTCGAATGCGGCCGCATCGATTTCCGGGGAGCCGATGCGCGCGCTTTGAATGGTCTCGCCTAGAATCCGTCTGTCGCCGTCGTCGATCCGGCCGGCGGTCCGGTATGTCCTATACACCGGCAACGCGACCAGGGACCGCAACACGACCTCGCGCAAATGGCCCGCACTCAAATCGCGCGTCCGCCAGTCGGCACGCGCAATGGCGAGTGCCGCCGCCGTCAACTGCTCGAGAGAGGAGGAAAATGACGACTCCACGATGGCGCGTTTCTTTTCGCGGACCAGCTTGGCGAAATTCACCGAGTGCCCCGTGAAATCCGCGTAAGTCGAGGTCAGCACGTCGATGCGCTGATCGTCCATCCACAGGCGGTTCACTTTCGCGAGGAATTCGTAGCCTACGGTGCCGTCGATAGGCCAATCTTCCTTCAGCCGCTCGTCGTTCTCCAAGATTTTCTCGACATAGATGCGCCCGCGGGGAAGCGCGGCGCGCAGCCACTCGAGGTACGCCAAAGGTTCGCGCAGACCGTCGGGATGATCGATGCGCAGGCCGTCGACGTCGCCCCGCGAAATCATCTCCTCGATGCGCGCGTGCGTTGCCGCGGCGACCGCCGGCACCTCCGTGCGGACGCCGACCAGCGAGTCGATGTCGAAGAATCGCCGGAAATTCGTCAGCTCCCCCGACAGCTTCCAGCCGTGAAGCTGGTAGAACTGCCGCTGCAGGACGGCGTCCAGCAGTTCCTTATTGGCTCGCACGCGCTCCGCCGCCAGTGCGAGCTGCCCGTTGCCGTGGGCGCTGGAGAGGATGCTTTCGGCCTGTGCGGCATGGCGGCGGTATTCGCTGCACTCCTTCTCGCCGGCGCAATCGGCACCGAGCATCCGTTCGAGTTCGCCGAAGCAGGGTTCATCGTTGGCCGGCCGGCCGCCGGCCGCCGGCCCGAGTTCGGTTGCCGACAGCAGCTTTCGCCACGAGGCGGGTCCCAGCGGCCACGATTTATCGTAATGCCGGACCCGAGGCCGCCCTTCCTTGATTTCGATCGTGAGCTCGCCCGCTTCGAGGGCCTCCCCGTAGGGCCGCGCCAGAGAACATAGGTGCACGCGGAAGGGCTCTCCCGGCGGGTTCCTGAAATCGAAGTATTCGACGAAGCCGCTGAAGACCCCGTGCGCCAGAACATCGTCCCACCAAGGATTGTGTTCCGATGCCGACATGTGATTCGGCACTATGTCGAGCAGTATGCGCAGTCCCTGCGCGCGCGCGCACTCCACGAATCCGGACCATCCCGGCTCGCCGCCGAGTTCTTCACTTATCCTCGCGGGATCGGTGACGTCGTAGCCGTGCCGGCTGCCGGGAACCGCCTGCAGGCAGGGTGACAGATATACATGGCTGATCCCCAAATCGGCCAGGTACGGCAGCACCTGCTGTGCCGACCCCAACGGGAACCCGGCATGCAGCTGTAGGCGATAGCTAGCGGTCCACGTGCCGCTCATGACTCAGCACGACGAAGGAGCGGGCCGCCAGACTGACCAGTCGATTGCGCTTTACCGCCTCTTCCTCCACGGGCAGCGTGGGGCGGGCCGTGTCGAAGGCCACCTTCCACCCGGATGGGTACAGTTGATGGGAGATGCGAAACGACACCGGCTCGTGGTGGGCATTGAGCAGCAGCAGAAAATCCGCATCCTCGGCGCATTGGCCCGCCCGGTCGCGAATCTCCGGCGCCGTGCCGTTGAGGAACATGCCCAGAGTGCGCATCCAGCCGCCATCCTCCCAATCCCTGGCCTCCATTCGTCTGCCGTCAGCCCTGAACCACACGATATTCTTGTCGGGATGTCTCGCTTCGGGGTCGCCGTCGTAGAACGCATAGCGGTGAAAGTTCGGATGCTGCTTGCGGTACTGAACCACGCGCCGCGCGAACTCCAAAAATGCCGTATGCGGCGCGTCCAAATCCCAGTGATACCAAGATACTTCGGAGTCCTGACAATAGCCGTTGTTGTTGCCGTCCTGAGTTCGGCTCAGCTCATCGCCGCCTGAAATCATGGGCGAGCCTTGAGCGAACATCAGAGAACACCAGAAATTGCGCATCTGGCGCTCGCGCAGCTCGATGATTGCCGCCTCCTCCGTCGGACCTTCCGCGCCGCAGTTCCATGAACTGTTGTCGTCGGTGCCGTCATGGTTCTCTTCGCCATTGGCCTCGTTGTGCTTGTGGTCGTAGCTGACGAGATCCCGAAGCGTGAACCCGTCATGTGCCGTGACGAAGTTGATGCTGGCCGAAGGCGGCCGGCGGGTGGTTTCATAGAGGTCGGCGCTGCCCGCAAGGCGAGTGGCGATTTCCGAGTGCAGCCCCATGTCGCCCTTCCAGAACTTGCGCAGCGTGTCCCGATATTTGCCGTTCCACTCCATCCATCCCAGCGGAAAGTTGCCGACTTGATAGCCCCCCTCGCCGAGATCCCAGGGTTCGGCGATCAATTTCACCGCGGCGAGCGTCGGGTCCTGGTAAATCGTGTCGAAGAACGCGCTCAACTGGTCCACGTCCTTGAGTTCCCGTGCGAGCGCGGAAGCCAGGTCGAAGCGAAAGCCGTCCACGTGCATTTCCGTGACCCAGTAGCGCAGGCTGTCCATGAGCAGCTGCAGGGAATGCGGATGCATCATGTTGAGCGTATTGCCGCAGCCGGTGAAATCCATGTAGTGCCGAAGATCGCCCGGAACCGTGCGGTAGTACGCCAGATTGTCGATGCCGCGGAACGACAGCGTGGGGCCGGCGTGATTGCCCTCGGCCGTGTGGTTGTACACCACGTCCAGAATCACTTCGATGCCGGCGTTGTGCAATCCCTTGACCATCTCCTTGAACTCTCGGATCGCATCGCGCGGATCTTCGCGATTGGACGCGTAACTGGGTTCCAGGGCAAAGAAGCCCAGCGTGTTGTATCCCCAGTAATTGCGCAGACCCTTGTCGACCAGATGGCGATCCTGCACGAAATAATGCACCGGCATCAGTTCGAGCGCGGTGACTCCCAGGCTCTGAAGGTGCTTGATGATGGGTTCGGATGCCATGGCCGCATAAGTGCCCCGCGAGCCGCTGGGCACGTCGGGGTGCAACTGGCTCATGCCGCGAACATGCGCCTCGTAAATGACGGTCTCATGTGCCGCGTACGACGGCCGCCGTTCCCCGCCCCAGTCAAAATTGGGGTCGACGACCATTCCCAAAGGAGCGAAGGGCGCACTGTCCCGGTCGTCGAATGACAGGTCGCCGTCCGGATCTCCGAGCTGGTAGCCGAACAGCTCGTCGGCCCACTTCAACGGCCGGCCGATGGCCTTGGCGTAGGGGTCGAGCAATAACTTGTTGAGATTGAACCGCTGTCCGCTTTCCGGAACGTAGGGTCCATCCACTCTATAGCCGTACAATTGACCCGGACCGATGTCCGGCACGTAAATGTGCCAGGCCCCATTGGTACGCTCGCGGATGCGGATGCGCTGCTCATTGTCGCCGGAGGCATCGAACAAGCACAGCTCTGCGGATTCGGAGGTTTCCGAAAACAGCGAGAAATTGACGCCTTTGCCGTCCCAGTTTGCGCCGCGCGGGAAGGGCAGCCCGGCGATCTGGTGAGACCGGTCGTAATTGGCGGAAATTGCGGGTACTCCCGTCGGTGGGTTAGAAACTTGCCGGCCCGGTGAACATTGAGTACTCCGCGGCGCAATGGCTTGGATCGAGCATCATTGCGTGCATTATTGATGCAGCGGATTCAGGAGCCGTAGGCGCAGCGCCGCAGCAGCTGTCGGCTGGCTTCCCTACAGCGTGTAGGACAACGCTGCCCCGTACCCGCGAACTAGCCGGGCCAGGTCCAGTCGCGAATTTCCGGCATGTCCTCGCCGTATCGATCGATGTATCGCTTGTGTTCGATCAGCTTGTCGCGCAGCTGCTGTTTCAGGTAGACACCGCGGCTGCCGGACCGCGGCAATCTCGTGACGGCATCCATGACCAAGTGGAAACGGTCCAGATCGTTCAAGACGGTCATGTCGAACGCCGTGGTGATCGTGCCCTCTTCCTTGTATCCACGCACGTGCAGGTTCTCGTGGTTATGACGGCGGTAGGTCAGGCGATGAATCAGCCATGGGTAGCCATGGAAAGCGAAAATAACCGGCTTGTCCGTGGTGAACAGCGAGTCGAAGTCGTTGTCGCTCAATCCGTGCGGATGCTCCGAGGTTGGCTGCAGCTTCATGAGATCGACGACATTGACCACCCGAATCTTCAATTCAGGGAATTCCCGGCGCAGGATGGACACTGCGGCGAGGGTCTCCAGCGTGGGCACGTCCCCCGCGCACGCCATCACAAGATCCGGCTCATTGCGCTGATCGTTGCTGGCCCATTGCCAAATTCCGATGCCCTCGCTGCAGTGATTGACCGCCGCATCCATGGGCAGCCATTGGGGAGCCGGATGCTTGCCCGCCACGACCACATTGACGTAATGCCTGCTGCGCAGGCAATGATCCATCACCGACAGCAGGCAATTGGCGTCCGGCGGCAGGTACACGCGGACGATCTCGGCCTTCTTGTTGGCCACGTGGTCGAGAAACCCGGGGTCTTGGTGGGTGAAGCCATTGTGGTCCTGCCGCCAGACATGCGAACTCAGCAGATAATTCAGCGACGCAATTTTGCGCCGCCACGGCAAGGCCGCGGTGACTTTCAGCCATTTCGCATGCTGGTTGAACATCGAGTCGACGATGTGAATGAATGCTTCATAACAGTTGAACACGCCGTGCCGCCCGGTGAGCAAGTAACCCTCGAGCCAACCCTCGCATTGATGCTCGCTCAACATCTCCATGACCTGGCCGCTGCGGGCCAGAAACTCGTCGTTGTCGGCGGTCTCGGCCAGCCATTGGCGGTTGGTGGCTTCGAACACCGCTTCCAGGCCGTTCGACATGGTTTCGTCGGGGCCGAAGATGCGGAAATTCCTTTGCGAAGCATTCAGCTTCAGCACATCGCGCAAGAACCGTCCCACCACATGCGTGTCGCCGATGCCTCGCGTTCCCGGCCTGGGAACGTCCACGGCGTAGTGGGTAAAGTCCGGCATCTTGAGATCGCGCAGAAGCATGCCGCCGTTGGCGTTGGGGTTCGCTCCCATGCGCCGCTCGCCGCAGGGTGCCAAGGCCGCGAGTTCCGGCCTCAGGCGGCCCTGCTCGTCGAAAAGTTCCTCGGGCCGATAGCTGCGCAGCCAGCTTTCCAGTTGCCGAAGGTGTTCGGGATTCTTCGCCGGATCGGACAAAGGCACTTGATGCGACCTGAACGTGCCCTCGTTCGGCTTGCCGTCGATCATCTTCGGCCCCGTCCACCCTTTGGGCGAGATCAATACCATCATCGGCCAGCGGGGACGCTCCGATTTGCCTCCGACTCGCGCTTCGGCCTGGATCCGGCGGATCTCTTCGATGACGGTGTTCAAGGTCGCCGCCATGGCCTCGTGCATGGCCATCGGCTCATGGCCCTCGACGAAGTACGGTGTCCAGCCGTAGCCGCGCAGAAGCTGCTGCAATTCATCGCGGGAAATACGCGCAAGGAGCGTCGGATTGGCGATCTTGTAGCCGTTCAAATGCAGGATAGGCAGCACCGCGCCGTCGCCGGCCGGATTCAGAAACTTATTGGAATGCCATGAGGTGGCCAGCGGCCCGGTCTCCGCCTCCCCGTCGCCGATCACACAGGCCGCCACCAGCGAGGGATTGTCGAAAACCGCGCCGAATGCATGGCTCAGCGAATACCCGAGCTCGCCGCCCTCGTGAATCGAACCCGGGCATTCCGCCGACGCGTGGCTCGGAATGCCGCCGGGAAATGAAAACTGGGTGAAGAGCCGCTTCAGGCCGGCCTCATCCTGACCGACATCGGCGTAGACCTCGCTGTACGTGCCCTCGAGATAAGTGCTTCCCACCACGGCCGGGCCGCCGTGTCCCGGTCCCGACATGTAGATCATGTCGACATCGTATTTTTTGATGATCCGATTCAGGTGCGTGTAGATGAAATTCTGTCCCGGAGTCGTTCCCCAATGCCCCAGCAACATGCGCTTGACGTGCGCGAGCGTGAGCGGCTGCTTCAGCAGGGGGTTATCGCATAGATAGATCTGGCCCACGGACAGATAGTTGGCCGCGCGCCAGTAGGCGTCTATTTTTCGCGCTTCTTCGGCACCGAGCGCCGGCGCCCCGATCTCATGCTGCATGGCGTGAACTCTCCTAAGTTGGCTTCAGATTCAGCGCATGGATGCTCGAGGCCGCGATCACCGATTCCTCATCGGTGCGTATCACGCGCACCGCGACGGATCCCCTCGAGGTTGAAATGATCTGCGCGCGGCGGCCATTGGCCCGCCGGTCGATGTCGATTCCAAGAAATCCCAGGCCCTCGCAGATGCGCGCGCGCACGGGCGCCGAGTTCTCGCCGATACCCCCGGCGAATACCAGGGTGTCCAAGCCGCCGAGAGCGGCGGCAAACGCGCCGATCCATTTCTTGGCCTGGTAGCAAAATAACGCAAGGGCTTGGGCGGCGCGCGGATCTCTCGCTTCACGAGCGAGCAGATCGCGCACGTCGGCGCTGCTGCCGGAGATCCCGAGCATTCCCGATTCATGGTTGACCATGGTTCGAAATTGCACGGGAGTCATCGCATCCTTCAGCGCAAGATAACTCATCAGCCCGGGGTCCAAGTCGCCCGATCGCGTGCCCATGATCAGCCCCGCCGCCGGGGTGAACCCCATGCTGGTGTCGATGCACCGGCCTGCCCGCACCGCCGCAAGGCTGGCCCCGCTGCCCAGATGCGCCAGGATGACCCGGCCTTTCGTTGCCGCCGGATCGCCGAGGCGCACCAATTCCTGCATCAAAAACGAATAAGACAGGCCGTGAAAGCCATAGCGCTGAACACCCTTCGCCGCATAGCGGCGCGGAATCGCCAATTGCGTTGCAACGAGCGGCATGGTTCGATGAAACGCGGTATCGAAGCAGGCCACCTGCGGCAGCTTGCGGTAGCGGCGGCGTAGAGTCCGGATGATTTCGATTTCGCGCGGCAGGTGCTCGGGATCGAAGGGAGTGATGCGCTTCAGTTCATCCAGCAACTTGGCCGTGATGAGTTCGGGGTCGCTGTGGCGCATGCCATGCACCACACGGTGCCCCACCCCCGCGACGGTCTCGAACAGAGGCTGCGATTCCAGCCAATCCATGAGAAAGCCGATCGCCGCTCCTCGTTTGATCTTGACCTTGATGCGGGTGGGCGATCGGCCGTCGCCGCGATAGATGGCGAGACTCGGATGGCTGCCGCCGATGCGCTCCATTTTCCCCTGCAGCAGCCGCCTGGGCGGCCGGCTCGCCTCAAAGATGGCGAAGCGAATGCTGGACGAGCCGCCGTTGATCGTCAATACATTGGGCATGGGATACCTACATATACACCTTCAGGTCTCAGGCCGGAGCCTAAGTTCAAACGAAATATACATGGCGGCTATTCGCGTTCGGCGAAGAATTTCGTAATCCGTTGCGCCGCGTCCGGCGCCAGCCCTTCGTTCTTGAACAGTTCGAGCGCGTGGGCGTCGTGCAAGCTCAAGCCGTCGATTTCAATCAGCGCGCGCTTGTTCACCTGATTGGCATACCAGGAGTTGCTCAGGATGTCGGCGCAAAGCGCGGCCAGTTCGGCGTCGAAACGCTCGTCCGTGAAGCAGAAGTTGGCAAGGTGCATCGCTTCGGCCTGTCTTCCCGAGTAGCTTCGGCAGGTGAACATCATTTCACCGGCCTTGGCGGTGCCTATGCGGTGCGGCAGCCTCAGGCTCAAACCCCAGACGGGCGTCAGTCCCCAGCGGGCGTAGACGTCGGAAAACCGTGCAGACTCGGAGGCGACGATCAGATCGGCCGCCAGCGCCAATTCCAGGGCGCCCGTCGAACAGTGCCCCTGCACGGCGGAGATCACCGGTTGCGGCAGATTGGCGATTTTGCGAATCACCTCCGAATGAAAATGCGGTTTGGCATGTGCCTTGACGTGATCGAGGACCTCGCCCATGTCGTAGCCCGCCGAGAAATTGGTGCCGGCGCCGCGCAGCACGACCAGGCCGATGGTTTTTCTCTCGCGCGCGATTGCCTCCACGTGCACGTTGAGCTCCTCGAATACCTCCTTGGTCAGCGCGTTGAGTTTGTCCGGACGGTTCAATGTCAGGGTTGCGACCCCTGCGCTATTTGCTCGCTGGACTAAATTGTTCATAGTGAATTTCCTCGATGCGATTCCACCAGCCGCCGCCGAGCGACTGAAACAAAGCGGCCGTGTCCGAATAACGATTGGCCTGCGCCTGTACCAGCGCCAGTTCCGCCTGCTGGTATGCCTGCTCCGCGTTCAGCACCGCCACCAGGCTGATCGTTCCCAGCACCCGCTGACGCCGGGCGAGATCGAACGTGGCCTTGGCCGCGCGGTCCGCTTCGGCGCCGGCCTTCAATGCATCGGCATCCGCCTGCAGGGCGCGCAGGGTATCCGCGACATTCTGGCAGGCAAGAATGACGGCGCCGCGGTATTGCGCCGCCGCCTGGTCCAGGGCGGCGTCGGCCGCGCGTTTCTTGTGCAGCAGCGCTCCGGCATCGAACAGAGTCTGGGTCAGCGAGGCGCCGGCGTCCCAGAACCCCGTGTAGGGTGTAAATAGCTGACCGAGTTTCAACGCGCTCGAGCCCAGATCGCCGTTGATGCTGAACTGCGGCAGCATGTCGGCGAGGGCGACGCCCACGGCGGCCGATGCGGCGTGGAGATTTTCTTCGGCTTGACGTACATCCGGACGCTGTTCGACCAGCTTGGACGGCAGGCTGACCGGAAGATCCACGGGAAGAGTCAGTTCATCCAGGTGGAACGCCTCCTGCGGTTCGTCCGACGGCAGCCGGCCGAGCAGCGCGGTCAAGGCATCGCGGGATTGCCCCAGTTGTTTTTGCAGCGGCGGCAGAGTCTGCGCGGTCTGCGCCTCCGCCGATTGTTGCGCAAGCACATCCAGATCGCTCGCGGTGCCGAGAGTTCTTTGGCGCTGCACGGTTTCTGTCAATTGATGCTGCAGCTGCAGAAGCCGTTCGGTCGCCGCGATCTGGCCGCGCAACGAAGCCTCCTGCACCGCCGTCACCACGACGTTGCTGCTCAAGGTCAAGTAGACGGCCTCGAGCTGGAACCGGTTGCTCTCGACTTGCGCCTGGGCGATTTCGACCTGCCGCCGGGTGGCGCCGAAAACATCGGGGGTGTAGCTGACATTGAGCTGGGCCGTGTAGAGATTGTAGTAGGGGTTCGTCTGCGGGAGGCTGGTGGGATTGGCGATGGTACCGAGGGCGTTCTTGGCTCGAGTGCCGGTGAAGCTCCCCTGGACGACCGGAAAGAAGCTGGTACGCTGCGCCGAGTACAGCTCATGCGCTTGGCGCAGCGCGGCCTGGGCGGCGCCGACATCCGGATTGGCTTTCAGCGCCTGCTCGACCAGGTGATCGAGCTTGGCCGACTGAAACAGCGTCCACCACTGGCTTGGAATGTCCATGCCGGCCACGAAACGCTGCACATTGCCGCCCGTGCCTTCGGCGGCCGCGGTCTGCCCCTGCGAGGGCGCGCCGCCGTAGCCCGCGGCGGCGGGCGGCGTTGGGCGCTTGAAGTTGGGCCCGACCGCACAGGCGCAGAGGCCGGCGATGAATACGGCCAAGGCGGAGCAGAGGCGAAGGCGCATCAGTGACCCCACCGCGCTTGGCCGTCGCGTTGCTCGGCCCAATGCTCGATGACATGGTACATCGAGGGCAGCACCACCAGGGTGAGTACCGTGGAGATCGCCAGCCCTCCCACGACCACGGTCGCAATTCCGCGCTGCACGTCGCTGCCGACGCCGGTGTGAATGGCGGCCGGGAGCATCCCCAGGGTCGCGACGGTGGCGGTCATCAGCACCGGCCGCAGGCGTTCGGTGGCGCCTTTCATGATTGCCTCGTGCAGTTCCAGCCCGGATTTGCGCATGCGATTGAGGTTCGACACCATGATGATGCCGTTCTGCACCGCGACGCCGAAGAGGGCGATGAAGCCGACACCGCTCGCCACATTGAGGTTCTGACCGGTCAAATGCAATGAGATGAGGCCGCCCAGAGTCGCCAGCGGCACCACGCCTAGAATCAACACCGCTTGGCGGAAGGATTTGAGACCCACGGTGAGAAAGAGCAGCATCATCCCCATCACCAGAGCGAGGATCACCATCAGCCGCGCTTCGGCGCGCCGCTGATTCTCGAACTGGCCGCCCCATTCCAATCGGATTTTGTTCCTGTCGAACTTGACCTGGGCCGCAATCTTTTTCTGGGCTTCCTCGAGATAGGAGGTCAAATCGCGGTCGCGGTTGTCGATCCGGATCGTGAGATTCCGCTGGCCATTTTCCCGCGTGACGGTGCTCTCTCCGGTGCGCGCTCGAACGTCGGCGATCTGGGAAAGCGGCACCTGCATCCCGCTCGATGTGTTCACCAAGAGGTTTCCAAGCGCCTCGGGCGAGTTGCGGACATCCTGCGTATAGCGAACCGTCAGGGGATAGGTCCTTTCGCCGACATATACCGTGGAGACCGGCACCTGGCCAACCCCCGTCTGGATGACGTTCTGTACATCCGTCATATTGATGCCGTAGCGCGCAGCTTTTTCGCGATCGAGTTTGATCTCCACTTGCGGGATCGGCGGTTCCTGGAAGATGGATGCGCTGGAGGTGCCTTCGATGGTGTAGAGGACGCCCACGATCTGACCGCCGACGCGCCGCAGTTCATCGAGGTCATCGCCGAATATCTTGATGACGAGAGGACTGTGGGCGCCGCCGATCATGTCGTTGACGCCGTCGATGATGGGTTGACTGATGCCGATCGAATAGCCGGGCAGATCCTTGGCCAGACCCGCCGCCAGTTTGTCGAGGAACTGCTTTTTGGACTCGTGACCCGGCCAGCTATCGTAGTCGGTGAGGCCCACCGGCGCCTCGATGTGCGACATGGTCCACGGATCGGTGCCATCGTCATTGCGGCCGGTCTGGGTGACTACGTAGGACACCTCGCGATACTTCAAGATCGCCCGGCGCAGGTCGCTCGCCATATCGCTTGCCTTGTTCAAGGAGAGGCCCGTGGGCATTTGCACCTGCAGCCACAACGCGCCTTCATCCAGATCCGGCAGGAAATCGCGGCCGACCGTGGCTCCCAGGCCGACCACCGCCAGCAGCGCGAAGATCGCGACGCCGTAGATGATCCGTGGTTGATCCAGGCAGGCAGCCAGCACCCGGTCGTAGAACACCGTCAGTCGCTCCAGCCAGCGATTGTGATACACCCGGCCGGGTTTGCGGAACGCAAGATACGCGAGGGCCGGCACCAGTGCCAACGAGGTCAACAGGGCGCCGAACAGTGCGTAACCCATGGTATACGCCATCGGCGTGAACAACTTGGCCTCCGCCCGCTGGAAGGAAAACATCGGCAGGTAGGCCGTGATGATGATCAGGCTGGCGAAGAAAATCGGCCGGGTCACCTGCAGCGTCGCGGCCTTGGCTTCGTCTTCGCTCAGTACTTCGTTGGGCAGGGCCTCGCGCCGCCGCAGTACGGACTCGGTCACGACGATGGCCCCATCGACCAGAATGCCGAAGTCGATCGCGCCCAGCGACAGGAGATTCGCCGACACGTGGGTCAGGTTCAGCAGCGAGAACACGGCCACCAGAGCCAGTGGAATCGTCACAGCGACCACCAGCGCGCTGCGCGGGCTGCCGAGAAATACGATCAGAATCAGAAAGACGAGAGCGATACCTTCAAGAATCGTTTGACCGACTTTATGCACCGTCATTCGCACCAGATTGTCGCGGTCGATGTACGGTACGATTTTCACGCCCTCGCTCGCCAATGCGGCGTTGAGTTCGTTGACCTTGGCGTGAACGCCGCGCAAGGTTTCCGACGGATTCTGATATTTCAGCATCAGCACGATGCCTTCGATCGTGTCCGGATTGTTATCCTTGCCCAGGATTCCCTCGCGCTCCTGATGGCTGAGCGTCATGCGGCCCAGGTCGCGAACCAATACAGGTGTACCGCCGACCTGGGTGACGACGATGGAGCCGATCTGCTCCAGGGTGTGAATCAGGCCGACGCCGCGGATCACGTAGCTTTGATCGCCGCGCGATACGCGGCCGCCTCCGGCGTTGGTATTGTTCTCGTTGATGGCATTGATGACATCGGTGATGCCGAGACCGTAGTGCTGGAGCTGCTTGGGATCGAGATCGAGCTGGTATTCCGTGGTGAAGCCGCCGAAATTGACGTCATCGACGACGCCCTGAACGGATTTCAGGGCCGGTATCACCTTCCAGCGCTGGATCTCGGATAATTCCTGGAGATTCTTGGTATCGGATTCGAGGGTATAGCGATAGATCTCGCCGCCCGGACCCGACACCGGATCGGTCGACGGCGATGCGCCGGGAGGCAGCGCCGCCTGGCTGATGCGCTCATTCAAGCGTTGACGCACCCAATAGTCGTCGTAACCATCGCGAAACAGCACGGTGATCAGCGACAGCCCGAAGGTGCTCTGGGAGCGCATCAGTATCATTCCGGGCGTGCCGTTGATGGCCCGCTCGAGCGGCACGGTGATCAGCTGCTCGACTTCCTCCGCGGCCAGCCCGGGAATCTGCGTGGTCACCTGCGAAGCGACGTCGCCCAACTCGGGATACGCTTCGACCGACAATGTCTCCCAGGCATAGATGCCGAACCCGGCCAGCAGTACCGCGAGCACGATGACCGGGATGCGCCGATGCAGGCAGAATGTGACGAATTGGTCAATCATTGAGCAGAATTCCGCCCTTTACGACCACCTGATCGCCGGCGCTGATGCCGGAACGGATGGCAACCGAGGTGCCCTCTTCCAATTCCGGATCCACCGTGCGCCTCTCGAAGGTCCACGGCGCGACCGCGACGAACACGGTGGTTCGGTCGTTATTCATCAGCAGCGCCGAACTCGGCAGGACGACCCGCGATTTTTGCGCTCCCAGCAGCGTCACCGTGGCGAACATGTTCGGTTTGAGCGCCCGGTCGGTGTTCAAGAACGCGATCCGGACCTTGTCCCGGCGAGTATCCGGTTCGATCACGTCGGACACGAACAGCACTTTGCCGTGCAGAACCCGCCCAGGATAGGCCAGCAGGTTCACGTCGGCGTCCTGGTTCTTGGAAATTGCGGCGACGTCCTTCTCCGGCACCATGGCAGTGACCCACACCGTGCTGAGATCGGCGATCGTCATGATCGGCTGGGTAGGGTCGTTGATCATCGTGCCGGGCGTCACCGCCAGCGTCGTGATGCTGCCGCCCACCGGCGCGGTCACCGTCAGCAGCCGGGCCGCAGGCGTGGTGTCGGCGGATACGCCGAGCGTCTTCAGATGAGCTTGCGTTCGAAGGTATTCGGCCTGGGCCTGGCGGTAGTTGCTCTTGGCCTGGTCCAGATCCTGTTCCGAGGCGGTACCGATCTTGGACTGCTCTTTCTGCCGCGCAAGGAATTTCTCAGCCAGATTGGCGGCATCCGCGGCCTTGTCATTGTCATCGTAGGCCTGCGCAAGATCCGGAGAATCAATGACGGCCAGGGCCTGACCTTTGACTACGCGCTCGCCCAGCGCGACCTTCAGTTCCAGCACTCGGCCGCCGAAGGCGGGGAGGACGGCAGCGGTCCGCGCCGGGTCGGATTCAACGATCGCCGGCAGCGTCAGCTTCGCACTGAGCGCTTCGGTCGCCGCCGGCAGCACGGTGATCCGGGTCCGGAGCGCCGAGTTCTCCGGAATGCTGATTTGATCCCCCTTGCGGACCATCAACGGCGGCCCCTCGGAGGAGTTGCCGGAACCGCCCAGCAATCCGAACCCTCGGGTCAGGAGTGCAACGAGCAGCAGCAACCCGAGCCCAATGCCGCCCCACAGAAAGGTTCGACCCCGAAGACTGGGCTCATGGTCGTGTATCGGCATAACGCATCCCCAATAGGCTCATTCGCGGACAGCCAAAGACCGGTCGATATTGCCGGTGATTGGTGACAATTCGTCGCTTGCTCTTAACCGATCGCCGGCGCGCGGGCGATCCTATCGCCTCTTCCCTTATCCTGTCTAGGGGGATAGGATGCATCGCATGGAGTCCCAATGACGCACACCTTCCCCGAAATCGCCACGAGGCTAAAGCGCGCCCAAGGGCACATGGCCGCCGTTATCGACATGCTCGAATCCGGGCGGCCCTGCATGGAATTGGCGCAGCAATTGCACGCCGTGGAAAAAGCCATCGGCAATGCCAAGAAAGAGCTCATCAAGGACCATATACATCACTGCATGGAAGAGACCTCCGAGGCGCTGCCCCGAGAGTTCAGGGACTTGATCAAGGAGTTTCAAGGCGTCACTAAATATCTATGACTGCCGGTGAGATGCTCGCGGGCCCCGCACTTGCGCTGGCGGCGGCGCTGTCTCCGGCTCCGTCATTCGCCGCAGCAGCGGCCGAAGAATCCGCCGCGGAGAACTTCGCCGTTCACGGCCAGTTTACCTATGTGGAACAGGAAACTTCGGATTTCAACGCCCCCTACGCCGGGCCCAATAGCCTGTCGCCCAACCGCGGCGCCGAGACCGCCGATGCCACGCTGTACTTGGGAGCACGGCCTTGGCCGGGAGCCGAGGCGTGGATCAACGGAGAGGTCGATCAGGGTTTCGGCCTGGACGACACTCTGGGCGTTGCCGGTTTTCCCAGCGGCGAAGCGTACAAGATCGGCAAGAATCAGCCCTATCTGCGTCTGCCGCGTTTATTTCTGCGCCAGACCTTGGATCTGGGCGGATCTCGCGAGGCGGTCGAGGCGGCGGCCAATCAGTTGGCCGGCTCTCGCAGCGCCGACCGAGTGGTAGTCACGCTGGGCAAGTTCAGCGTCGCCGACGTATTCGACACGAACAAGTATGCCCATGATCCGCGCGGCGACTTTTTGAATTGGGCGGCCATCGATGCCGGAACCTTCGATTACGCCGCGGACTCCTGGGGCTACACTGCCGGCGCCGCGGTCGAGTGGTACCGGGGCGAATGGACTTTGCGGGGAGGCTTGTTCGATTTGTCCACCATACCGAACAGCGCGCATCTAGACCCGGGATTTCATGAGTTCCAGTCGATCCTCGAACTCGAGAGGCGCTATGAGGTTGCCGCCCTCCCCGGCAAGCTGGCCCTCACTGTATTCGACAGCCGCGGCCGCATGGGGCTGCTGGACGAGGCCGTGCAGCTGGCCGAGAGCACGGGAACGGAGGTGGATATCGCCGCGGTGCGCCGCTACCGCAGCCGGATCGGCGCCAGCCTGAACCTCGAACAGCAGCTGACGGCCGACCTCGGGCTGTTCGCGCGGCTCGGGAAGGCCGGCGGCAATGTAGAGCCATATGAATTCAGCGATATCGACCGCACCGTGTCCGCGGGAGTGTCGCTGCAAGGAATGCGCTGGCATCGCGCCGATGACACTCTCGGCCTGGCCGCCATCGACAACGGAATATCCGCCGCGCGCGAGGAATATTTGAACGCGGGCGGCCTGGGCATTCTGGTCGGCGATGGGCGGCTGCCGCATCCTGGCCCGGAGCAAATCATCGAGACCTATTATTCCCTCTCTTTATTCGCAGCCTCGCATCTGAGCTTCGATTATCAGTGGATCGACCACCCGGCCTACAATCGCGATCGCGGGCCGGTTTCAATATTCGCGGTGCGGCTGCACGCCCTGTTCTAAATGCCTCCATGCCTCGCTGCCTCGCTGCCGAAGAGGCGGCGCGACGGCCAAACGGGAGCGCTGGCGCAGGGGCGCAGATATGGCGCATAGTTGTTGAGCTCAAACACAAAAACATCGGGAATCTCCATATGAAACCCAATCTCCTTGCCGGCATCGCCATGACGGCGCTGGGCGCCGTCCTCATGAGCGGCGGCGCCTTTGGAGCCGCACTCAGCTCGCTGTCGAATGCCGATGCATCGGCGGGCCTTAAAAAGGCTCTCGATCAAGGCATCAATGGCGCGGTGGGGAAGCTGGGAGTCACGGACGGCTTTCTAAAGAACCCACAGGTGAAAATAGACTTGCCGCCGAAACTTGCGAAGGCGGAGAGCATGATGCGCATGGTCGGCATGGGCGACCAGATGGATAAGCTCGTCGTCTCGATGAACCGCGCAGCCGAGGCGGCGGTGCCTGAGAGCAAAGTTCTGCTGAAACAGGCGCTCAAAGAGATGAGTCTCGACGACGCCAAGCGGATCTTGACCGGCGGCGACGATGCGGCGACGCAGTATTTCAAGCGGACTACATATGCACCGCTGAAGGCCAAGTTCTCTCCCATCATCGCGCGGGCGACGGCAAAGGTGAAATTGAGCGAGACCTACGATGCCGTCGCCAAGAAGGGGGTGGCCTTGGGGGTTCTCAAGCCTGAGGACGCGTCGCTGGAGTCCTATGTAACCGACAAGACTCTCGACGGTCTATTTCTGATGATGGCCGAGGAGGAACGCGCCATCCGCAAAGATCCGCTCGGACAGGCCAGCAGTCTGTTGAAGAAAGTCTTCGGAGCGCTGCACTAGCGTGTGGCGTTACAATTATTCGATCAGCTCTCATCAAACAAGGAGATTGCCGTGGGACTAGGTGCAGAATTCAAAGAATTTGCGATGAAGGGCAATGTCGTCGACTTGGCGGTCGGCGTGATCATCGGCGCGGCCTTCGGGAAAATCGTTTCCTCGCTGGTCGGCGATATATTCATGCCGACACTCGGCAAGGTCATAGGGGGCATCAATTTCTCGGATCTGGCGGTCTCTCTCGGCAAGGACCCGACGGGCAAGGAGGTGCTCATCAAGTACGGATCCTTCGTTCAAACCATTTTCGATTTCGCCATCATCGCCCTGGTATTGTTCCTCGTGATCAAGGGCATCAACCAGCTCAAGAAGCCGCCTCCCGCCGCGCCGGCGCCGCCCGCGCCGCCGCCCAGGTCGGAACTCCTTCTCGAGGAAATTCGCGACCTGCTCGCGAAGCGCGGTTAAGGTCTTGGAATTCGGCGCGACGAGGTGCACGCCGTCGGCGTGCGCCTCGTCGCGCAGGGTTTGACAGGCCGTCTTTTCCAATCAAAGGAGTTGCACGATGGGTATGCTCGACGGATTGCTGGGCGGAGTGGTCGGCGCCGAAATGGCGACAGTGGTCAATGGCTTGATCGAACAGCACGGCGGCGTTCAGGGAATCGTCTCGCAGCTGGAAGCGCAAGGCTTGGGCGCCACGGTGCGCTCGTGGGTAGG
The DNA here is from genome assembly GCA_963784105.1 of uncultured Gammaproteobacteria bacterium. Lineage (GTDB taxonomy): Bacteria > Pseudomonadota > Gammaproteobacteria > Steroidobacterales > Steroidobacteraceae > Bog-1198. The sequence continues at coordinate 998,311 of CAWAQE010000018.1, read as the reverse complement.
ATCGGGAGCCAATCAGGCCATCACGCCCGATCAGGTGCATCAAGCCTTCGGTTCCGACACCGTGAAGCAGCTCGCCGCCAGAGTCGGCATGTCGCCGGAAGACCTGGCCGCCAAGCTATCGCAGGTGCTGCCGCAGGCGATCGACAAGCTCACTCCCGGCGGAGTTGCCGCAAAGACCTGAAACGCGCGCGGTACATCGAAAGTCTAGTGCGTCAGAGCCAAGACCCACGCCGTGCATACCAGCAATGCGGCGCCGGCGCCGGCCGCGATCTGCAGGCCTCTGCCCCGATCGCGGGGGATGCCGGTGCGCGCATACAGCCAACCGATGCCGATGCCGAAGAGAAATCCGAGCGCATGCCCCAGCACATCCACATGTTCGCTGCCCGCCCCCAGCAGCGTCAGCAGGGAGACGCCCGCGATCAGCGGGGCCAGAACATACCAGCGGCGCTGGCGCTGCGTGAGACGCTGACGCCACGCGAGACCTGCGACCAATCCCAAGGCGGCGAACACCGCCGTGGAAGCCCCCACTGCGCGATGGTCGAGCGGCGAAATGAGCATCTCCACGGTGTTGGCGAGCGCCCCTGCCCCCAGAATGCTCGCCCACGCAACGCCGGGCCCCAGCAGCCGGCCGGCGCCCATCCCCGCGACGACGCCGAACAGCAGATTGCCGAGCAGATGTTCCTGGTCCAAATGCAAAGTCAGCGCCGTCAAGGCGCGCCACCATTCGCGCGCCAAGCCGGCGTCGAGAGCGCCCACCGACAGCCAGTCGGCACCGAACAGTCCGATGCCGGCACAATAAGCCGTGAGCAGAAGTACCACTGCGTAGCCGATGGCGCCGACGGCTGCGCCGGAGAACGGCTCGGTTGAATCCGGGACGCTGCGCGGGACGCTGCGCTCCAGGGAATAACGGCTGATCTCATCATAGGCCGGCCGAGCCATGAGCGGTTCTACGGCCAAGAGCCAGGTGCCTTCGCTCTCCCGCATCTCATGTTCGATGCCCTTGGCTTCGAGCACCAGGCTGAACTCCTGACAGAGCAGCTTCGATCCGCGGAAAACCACCGCGGAATCGGCATATGAGGGTGAAAGGGTCAATACGTGCACTCCGCCGGCTCCAGCCCCTATGGGGACGAGCAGTGCGCAAATCAACGGTCTTTAGGTCGTGCGCGGCTGTTCGCGGAGCATGCGATAAATCTTCATCACTCGGGGCACGTAAGCCATGGTCTCCGAGAACGGCGGGATCTGGCCGCCGTTGCGGTCTACCGCCTCTTCGCCCGCGTTGTATGCCGCCAGAGCGAGCCTCAGGTCCTGGCCAAAGCGATCGATGAGAAACTTCAGATATTGAGCGCCCGCGTGCACGTTCTGGCGCGGATCGTAAGGGTTCGAAACGCCGAAGCGCGTTGCCGTCGCGGGCATCAGCTGCATCAAGCCCACCGCGCCGCGCTTCGAAACCGCGCGCGAATTGAAGCCCGATTCCACCACGATCACGGCGCGCAATAAATTCGGCTCCACGGACGACGCGACCGCGGCCGTCTCTATGATCGAATCGTATCGTCCGGCCTTCGCCAGCAGCATGGCATCGTAACGATCGCCGCTGGCCGTGCGGTCCTGCGGCGAGAGCACCAATAATCGATAGCGGTTATTGTCCGGAACGTCCGTGTAATGCCTCACCCCGTCCGCGTCCAGGTAGGTATAGATTTGCGAATGCGCCACGGCGGCCGAGGCCGCCAGCAGGCTTGCCATGAGAATGACGGGCTTGAATAGCATGAGTCTGCGGCTTCCTTGGCCTCACAGACTATCGCGAAGGGCGCCGGCCCCGGTGGGACGTGCATCAAGAAATGCTCATCCGGCGGCGGGCAGCCTATACTAAAGGTCGGCGCGAACCCGCCGACATCTTCGGCAAATTATCAGAAGAAAAGCCGTGCCCGAACCCATCGACTGGAAACAGAAATATCACGGCTCGCTTCGGGAGGTGGAAGCCGAGGAGAGGCGCTGGCGCGAGGCCGAACGGGTGCTGCGCCGCCTGGTCGGCCGCCTGTGCGCCGCAGGCATGGGTGTGGACCCGCAACTCGACGAGGAATTGACGGCGCTTGCCGCCGCCAATAGGCGCAATGCAGACGTGCTCGAGCTCGAGCGCCTCGCCGAGTCATTGACCACCGCAGTGGTGGCGGTCGATGCGACCTCTCCGGTGCCGCGGCTCACTGTTCCCCTGCCGCGTTGGGATTCGACCTGCCGCGCGCTTGCCGCGCTGTTGGAGAGCCTGAAGTTCGGCGAAACCCGGCACTCGACGCTGCAGATCCTGCTGGCCGAGCTGGCGAAGGCCGAGACCGACGCCGCGTTGGCCGCCGTGGTGGCCCGGGCCGCGGACGTCGTTCATGAGCGGGGCGAATCGCTGTCGCGCGAGCGCCTGCAGGCCGCCGCAGTGTTGTCGGAGGTGACCAAGCGGCTCGAGGAAATGTCGAGCTACTTGACCGAATCGAACAGCGCCAGCCGCAGCCGCTTCGACGACACCGAATCGCTCAACGACACGATGATGTCGCATGTGCGGGAGTTGACCGATGAGGTCAGTGGCGCCACGGAATTGGGCGTGTTGCAATCCACCGTCCGCGCCCGCCTCGAGTCGGTCGCCAAACAAGTCTGCGATTTTCGGGCCCGCGAGGCGAGCCGCCAGGTCGAGTACAACGGCCGCGCCGAGCATATGCGGGAGCGCATCGCCGATCTCGAGCGAGAAACGCATGAGCTGCATTCCAAGCTGGACCTGGAAAAACACGGTGCGCGGCTCGATCCGTTGACCGGCGTCGCCAATCGAAAATCCTTTGACGAACGGTTTGCCCAGGATATCGCGCAGGGCGCGGCGCCCATAGGTTTACTGTTGTGGGACATCGATAACTTCAAAGCCATCAACGACAGTTACGGCCATCGCGCGGGCGACCGCGTACTTCAAAGTGTCGCGGGCTGCTTCAGGGCGGCGCTGCGCGCCAGCGATTTCGTTGCGCGCATCGGAGGCGAGGAGTTCGCCGTGCTATTGCGCGGGCTGCGGCTGGCCGAGGCCGTGAATATCGCCAACCAGGTCAGAATTGCGGTCGAAGGCCTGCGATTTCACTTTCGCGGGACCCCGGTGCGCGTCACGGTGTCGTGCGGAATCACGGAACTCGCCCTCGGAGAGGGGCCGGACGCCGCCTTCGACCGCGCCGACGCGGCGCTCTACCGCGCAAAGAACGGCGGCAAGAATCTTTGCATCGCCGCCTAGTCACCCGCCCGCCCGGCCGGCGATATTTGTCTAGTTAACAGATATTTAACGAATTTTTGGCGGTTTTCACACGGATTTTTGGTATGCGCCGCGGCTAGAATCCCGCCCCAGCCGAAATCATTCCCCGCCGCGACCTCAGGATTTGCGATCGCAATGGACGAGGGGCGCGAACCGGACAGCGCATTGCAGCATTATGGAGCCGATTGCGAATCCCATGTCCGTTCCCGAAAACATCGTCACTGACCCATCCATCGCCCACTCCCTTGGAAATCCGGCCGTCGATGAACACCCGGAGGTTCTCGGACACGCCGGCGTGGCGGGAGATGCCGGGCATGCGGGCATCGCTGGGCATTCCGGCGTTGCAGCCGATCGCCGCGGCACTCTAGCTCTACGCACCTGGCTGCTCACCGCGATGCTCTTTCTCCTGCCGGTGATCGCCTATTGGCCGGCGACTTTCCACGACTTTGGGCTGCGCGATGACTACTCTAATTTGCGCGAGGCTCATGAGGAGCCCGGTAAGATCGTTAAGTTCTGCGCATCGCACGCGCGGCCGATCTATGGCTGGCTGCTGCAGGCCACTTATGGCCAGGCCGGTACGGTACATGATCTGCAGTGGATGCGCCTCGCTGCTTCCCTGTTGCTGGGCGCGATCTCGCTGGTCGGTTTTCGAGGTCTGCGCGCGCTCGGCTGGCCCTTCGCCACCAGCCTGTGTTTCGCCATGCTCCTGGCCTTGATTCCCTCCGCGCAGGTGATTGCGGCATGGGCCGTCGGGTGGCCGTATGCGGCGACCGCGCTCCTGGCCTTCGGGGCATTCTTCACCGTTGAGGGCGCGCTGACCGTGGGAATGAGCGCCGGTCCCGGCCGCGCCGTGGGTCAATGGATGGTGGCGGGCGGCCTCATGATGGTGAGCGCGCTCATTTATCAACCGAGTGCCCTGTTTTATGTGGTGCCCCTCGCGGCGGCGCTCATCGTGCAGCGGCATCGGACCCTGAAGCAGACCGCGCGCTGGGCGGGGATCCACTTGGGATTCGTCGTCGGCACCTTGGGCCTCGCGTATTGCTCGATGAGCGCGCTGTACGCGGCGGGAGTGTTCGTCAAGTCGACACGCGTCGCATTCGAGCATCACTGGGCCGAGAAGCTCGGGTGGTTCCTGCAGGAAATCATGCCGAATGCATTGAGCATGTTCGTATTGAATGACGACCATCTTCGCGACCATGCGCTGTACTTCGGCTGCGCCTCCCTCGTCGGCGGCCTGTTGCTGGCCGGTGCCTATGTGGAGTGGCGCCGCTACGGACGTTCGCGCGGCATCGTCTGGCTGGCCGCTCTGCTGGGCCTGCCGGTGTTCACCTGCGCCGTCAGCTTGATCGCGGCGGAACGCTATGCGACCTACCGCACGATCTTGGCCACGACCGCCGTGCTGCTATGTTTCCTCGTGGCGTCGATCCGTGCTCTGACGGAAAGCTGGGGTCCGAGCGGCCGGCGGGTGCTGGCCGCCGCCGTCATGTCGATCGCCTTCCTTGCCGCGCGGCATCACGTCTACGCGTTGATCGCCGTGCCGCAGGGCAACGAATGGCGGTTGATCATGGAGGGCGCCGAGCGGGTTCGATTGGACGGGCCGCGTCCGCGGATTTTTGCCATCGCATCGACCCCGACGGACATATCGACCGCCACGATCTATCACGACGAATTCGGCTCGCTCTCGTCGAACTCCGAATGGGTACCCAAGGAAATGTTCAAGCGCGCGATGCACGATCTGCATCCGGAGATCGCAAACCTCGATTCTCGCTATGACTTTTCCTCGGGTCCCACGCTGCCCGTCGATCGGCGCTACGACGTCATCGTCAACTTGCACCGCCTGCGGCAGTTCTACAGCGGATATTGAGCGGCGCGTTAGACGCCGAGAAAATCGCGCAGCCGGCCATGCGCGATGGCGGCGCGCACGCCCAGCTTCCACATCGAGTGAAAGCGAATGCGTTTCATGCCGGTGATCGGCATATCGAATCCGGACGATGGGTTCACGATACGGCGGGCGATCTGCGCGCCCATCGCCGTGCCCATGGCAACGCCTCTGCCGTTGTAGCCCAGGCAGATCAGGACTCCCTCGGCGGGCTCGTGAATGTGCAGATACTGATCCGGGGTCATCGCCAATCGGCCGCCCCAGCCGTAGCTCCACTGCACGCCCGCCAGATCGGGCCAGAGCGTGCGGGCATAGGCGAGCAAATGCGGTACTGCCGATGCCGCGGATATTTCATGCATGGGGCCGCGGCCGCCTATCAACAAGCGCCCTGCGCAGTCCACCCGATAGTACACGGTAATGGTGCCGCTCTCGTACAGTACCGAGCGGCTCGGCATGATGCCGCCGGCCACCGCTTCGGGAAGCACATCGGTGGCCGCGATCGCGCCGAATAGCGGCACGATAGTGCGCCGCAGACCCGGCCAGAGATCATCCGTATAGCCGTTGGTCGCCAGCACCACCCGGCGCGCGGACACCGTCCCGGTGGCGGTGCTTATTTGCCAGCGCGTGCCGGCCTTTCTCATGCCGAGCGCTCGCGTACCGCCGTGCACCGCCGCCCCCGCGGCCAGCGCGGCGCGCGCCAGACCGCGTGCATAGCTCAAGGGATTCAGATCGCCGCCGCGGCGGTCCAACAGGGCGACTCGATAGCGCGCCGTACCGGTCGCCCGCTCGAGCGCCGGACCCTCGAGCAGCTCCACCGGGGCGCCGCGGCGCGCAAGCTGCTCCGCCGTGACACCGACCTGCGCGGCGTGCCTGGCCCGGATGGCGGCCCGCAGCGTGCCGTTCTGACGCGCCTCGCAGCGTATGCCGTGGCGCTTGATGAGATCGAAAACGAATGCCGGCGCGCCGCCGGCAAAGGCATTCATGCGCTTGCCCAGATCCTCGCCGAATTCGCGCTCCACCGTGTCCGGGTCGTGCTTGAGACCCGGATTGACTTGCCCGCCGTTGCGGCCCGAGGCGCCCCAGCCGGGCTCCTGCGCCTCCAGCAGCACGACCTTCGCACCCTGCTCCGCGAGATGCAGCGCGGTCGACAATCCGGTGATGCCTCCGCCGATCACGGCCGCGTCGGCGTGCGCATCCCCGTCGAGCGGCGGCGCCGGTATCGCGGGTTCCGCCGTATCTTGGTACAGGTTGGCCATGTGAGCGGACACCGCGCGCGCTAAGCTTGCTGAAAATCTGCGCTCAAGCTTGCCAGATCGACGCCCGGAGTGGAACCGAACATGATCATGCATCCTTTGCAATGGGTGTTCGCAGCCCTCGGCGCCTTGATGATCGGAATATCGAAGGCCGGCATCACAGGCCTCAGCATTCTCTCCGTCGCGCTGTTCACCTACGTGATCCCCAGCAGCAAGCAGGCCAGCGGCATCGTGCTGCCATTGCTGATATTCGGCGATATCGTCGCCGTGCTTTCCTATCGGGCGCACACTCAATGGCGCTATCTCGGGAAACTCATGCCGTGGACGGCGGCCGGAGTGGTGCTCGGCTATATCGCGCTCGGCCACATTTCCGACAGGACGGCGCGCATCATGATAGGCGTCATCGTCGTTTGCCTCTCCGCCCTGGGCTATGTGCGCAGAAGTTCACGCGCTCGGGCGCATGCGGCGGCGGGACCGCAGCACTGGATGCTCGCAGCGGCACTGGGAATTACCGCCGGGTTCATCACCCTGGTGGCGAACGCCGCGGGCCCGCTGATGTCGATCTATCTCATCGCCATGCGTCTGCCGAAGATGCAATTCGTCGGCACAGCCGCCGTTTTCTTCATGCTGCTCAACCTGTTCAAAGTGCCCTTCATGGTCAATCTCGGCTTGATTACCGTGCAAAGCTTCGCGTTCAATCTTGCGCTGGCGCCGGCCGTGCTGCTCGGCGCCCTGGCGGGCCGCTGGCTGCTGGTCCGCATCGATCAGCGGCTTTTCGAGAAACTCGTTCTGGCGTTGTGCGCGATCGCGGGAATTCTCTTGATCGCTTGACGCGGGCCCGCACGCGAAGCGCCCGGGGCATTGTCAACCCGGCCCCGTGAAGCGCACTATATTTCCGTTCCCGGGAGACCCACGAGGGTGCGGCGTGCCGCCGTAGCAGCAACAGCGAGGATAAGAAATGCAATATCAAGGTCTGTTCGGTCTTATTGTGTTGATCGCCGACGTCTGGGCGATCGTCAATGTCTTTCAGAGCGGCGCAGATACGGGCAAGAAAGTCCTCTGGACGGTGCTGGTGATCATCCTGCCCGTGCTCGGATTCATCCTTTGGTATTTCCTCGGGCCCAAGACCGGCAAGGCATAGCGCCGAGGCGGCGCCGGCATTCTCGCCGCCTGCACGTACGGGATATCGATGCGTCCACGCAGTCATGAGCGCCACAATCTGGGCGGAGTCGGCTGGCTGCGGGCCAGCGTGCTCGGCGCAAACGACGGCATCGTATCGACTTCCAGTTTGATTTTGGGCGTTGCCGCTGCGCACGCATCACAGGCCGATATACTACTGAGCGGAACGGCGGCGCTCGTCGCCGGAGCCATGTCGATGGCGACCGGGGAATACGTCTCCGTCCATTCGCAGGCCGATACCGAAACGGCTGCGTTGGCGCAGGAGCGGGCGGAGCTCGAGGTCGACTTCGCCGGCGAGCGTCACGAATTGACCGAGATCTACGTGCGCCGTGGACTCGATGCGAAGCTTGCCGCACAAGTCGCCGCACAGCTCATGGCGCACGACGCCCTGGGCTCGCATGCACGCGATGAATTGGGGCTTTCCGCGAGGTCCGCGGCACGTCCCTTGCAGGCTGCGTTGGCCTCGGCCGGGAGCTTTGCGGCCGGTGCCGCTTTGCCGCTGCTGGTCGCGGCATTGGTGCCCGGGCGTGGGCAGATCCTTTCCATCGTGGCCGCCTCACTCCTGTCTTTGCTGTTTCTCGGCGGTTGGTCCGCCCGGGTCGGCGGCGCCGATGTGCGCACCGGCGCGTTGCGCGTGGCGTTTTGGAGCGCGCTGGCCATGGCGGTGACCGCTCTGGCCGGCGCCCTGGTAGGCCGCACGGGCTGAACTATTCGGAGCATATCGGTGACAAAAAGAACATCCATGAATCGCCGAATCGTACTGGCGGAACGCCCGCGGCCCTCGGCGACGGAGGCCTCATTTCGCCTTGAAACCGTGCCGATCCCGGACTTGGCGCACGGTGAGGTGCTGCTGCGCGCGCTCTGGCTGTCGCTGGATCCCTATATGCGCGGCCGCATGAGCGATGCTCCCTCGTATGCGGCGCCGGTGCCCATCGGCGGCGTCATGACGGGACAGGCGGTCGCACGGGTCGAATCCTCGCGCAACCCCGCCTATCGGGCCGGCGATCTGGTACTCGCGCCCTGCGGCTGGCAGGAATTCGCGGTTTCCGACGGCCGCGACCTCGGTGCGCTTCCCGCCGGATTGACGCGTCTGTCCTGGGCGCTCGGTATTTTGGGCATGACGGGCTTCACGGCCTACATGGGCTTGCTCGATATCGGCAACCCGCAACAGGGCGAGACCCTGGTGGTTGCCGCGGCCACGGGAGCCGTCGGCTCGGTCGTCGGCCAGATAGCCAAGTTGAAAGGCTGCCGCGTCGTAGGCGTCGCAGGAGGCGCCGAGAAATGCCGCTGGGCCGTGAATGAATTGGGATTCGACGCCTGCATCGATCATCGCTCGCCCGACTTTCAAAACCTGCTGCCGGCCGCCTGTCCCGGCGGTATCGATGTGTATTTCGAAAATGTCGGCGGCAGGATATTTCGCACCGTGGTGCCCCTCCTGAATACCCACGCGCGAATTCCGGTGTGCGGTCTCATCGCTCACTACGGTGCCGATGCGAAGCCGGCCGAGGCGGACTGGGCACCCACGCTGATGCGCGCCATCTTGGTCAAGCGAATCAGCATGCGCGGCTTCATCATCTACGATGACTACGGGAATCGGTTCGATGAGTTTCTCGCCTCGATGCACGCGTGGCTGCGCGAGGGCCGCATCAAGTATCGAGAGGATGTCGTGCACGGCCTGGAAAATGCGCCGCGCGCCTTCCTGGGATTGCTGGAGGGCCGCAATTTCGGCAAGCTCGTGATCAGCCTCGATGAAGGGGCGGGAGCCGCGGCTTGACGGGGAGCGTACGTCCTATCGCAGCCGCCTTGCTCAGCGTCGCGCAAATGTCCGAGGCCGATGCCGCAGCGATCGCTTCGGGCACGCACGGATCCCTTCTGATGCAGAATGCCGGCGAGGCCGTCGCTCGAGAGATAGTGCGCCGTTGGCCGCCGCGCCCGGTCACCGTTCTGTGCGGTCCCGGGAACAACGGCGGCGACGGCTTCGTCGTCGCCATCGCCCTGGCGCAGAGCGGTTGGCCGGTGAGAGTTGCCCTGCTCGGCAGCCGGGAGGATCTGCAGGGCGATGCAAGATTTCACGCGATGCGCTGGAACGGCGGCATCGCTCGAGTGGCCCCCGCGGCCCTCGATGGTGCGGCACTGGTTGTGGATGCTCTATTTGGTTCGGGCTTGAGCCGCCCGCTGGATCGGGATGTCGCGGCTGCTCTGGCCGCCGTTACGGAGCGCGGCCTGCCGCTCGTCGCGGTCGATGTGCCGAGCGGAGTGCTAGGCGACACGGGCGAGAGCCTGGGCGCAGCCCCGGCGGCTTGCACCGTCACTTTCACCTGTAAAAAGCCGGGGCATGTCTTGATGCCGGGGCGAGAATTGTGCGGCGAGGTCGTTGTTGCGGATATCGGCATTCCCTCCTCCATCCTCGCATCGCTGCGCATCGATGCGTGGGAGAACCATCCCACGCTGTGGCAGGCGCAAATGCCGCAAACGCGATCCTCGTCGCACAAATACTCGCGGGGTCATGCACTGCTGTGCGGCGGCTATCCCATGACGGGCGCGGCGCGGATGGCGGCTCGCGCGGCAGCCCGTATCGGCTCGGGCTTGACGACGATAGCGGTGCCGGAAAACGCATTCCCCATCTATGCGGCAGCCCTCACCAGCATCATGGTGCAGCCGCTCACGCAGGACGGCGGCCTGGCGCACCTGCTGTCCGACTCGCGCTATACGGCGTTCCTGATCGGTCCGGGCGCCGGCGTCAACGACGCCACCCGCGAAAGTGCGCTCGAGATCCTGGGGACTGCGCGGCCCGTGCTGCTCGATGCCGATGCCATCAGCGTTTTTGCATCCAGGACCGCCGAGCTCGCGCGGGCCGTGCGCGGACCCTGCGTCATGACTCCGCACGAGGGCGAGTTCGCGCGAGTTTTCGACGCCCGCGGCGACAAGCTGAGCCGCGCGCGGACCGCCGCCCGGCAGAGCGGCGCCGTCATCGTGCTGAAGGGTGCGGACACCGTGATTGCCTCCCCCGACGGCCGCGCCGTCGTCAACACCAATGCCCCTCCCAGTCTCGCCACGGCCGGTTCCGGCGACGTCCTCGGCGGCTTGATTTTGGGTCTGCTGGCGCAGGGCATGGATGTCTTCTGGGCTGCCGCCGCCGGCGTCTGGGTGCATGGTGCGGCGGCCGCGGCCTTCGGACCGGGCCTGCTCGCGGAGGATTTGCCGGATCTCGTACCCGCCGTGCTGCGGCGGCTGCGGCACGAATGAGCGGCGGCCGGTGAATACCTGGTTTCCGCGCATCACCGGCCACTCGCTCATCGTTGCCGTCAGCGTGCTCGTCTATGTCCTGACCACGCGCGCGGAACACGAGCGCCGGCCGCCCTCCATCGCCATCGCCTGGGTTCTGGGGATGATCGCGGTGCCTTATCTAACCCTGCCCATGTATATCCTGTTCGGGCGACGCAAGCTCCCGCGCAAGGTTCTGCGCTGGTCCGGGATTCGCGCGCAGTGCGCTCATTGGGCCGAAGACCTGATCGAGAGTTTCGGCCTGGCGCCCTGCGCCCCCGCCTCGATTCGTCTGCACCAGGACGGCGGCAAATCCGCCGCCGCCTTGTTCGAGCTCATGTCGAGCGCGGCCGTGCGCCTGGACATCAGCACTTATATTCTCGGCGACGACGCCTTCGGCCTGGAAGCCATGCAGCACATGATGAGGCGGGCGGGCGCGGGCGTGCAGGTGAGATTGCTCATCGACGGCGTCGGCGCGGCCCAGATGCCGCGCCGCAGCTTCAGCCAATTGCACGCTGCCGGCGTTCAGACCGCGATTTTCAGTCCCCTGTTCGCGCGCAAGACCCAAGGCCCGCGCAATTTGCGCAATCACCGCAAAATGGCCATCGCCGACGCAACGCAGCTCTGGGCGGGCGGCAGAAACCTGGCCGCGGAATACTTCATCGGTCTCAAAGGTGCGAAACCCTGGCGCGATTTGACCTTCGACCTGCACGGCCGTGTGGCCGCCGCGGCCGCCGCTCAATTCGAGGCCGACTGGGTCGCTGCCGGGGGTGAGCCCGCCGCGCCCATCGCCGGGGCGGCCGCCGGCGCCGGCGGAGCGGAAACCGGCGCGGCGGCCATGGAAGCGGACTGCAGCCGGGCCCAGTTTCTGCCCAGCGGTCCGGACCAGGCGGAAGATACCGTGCAGGCTCTGCTGGTCGACGCCTGCTTCCACGCCCGCGAGCGGATACTCGCCGTGACGCCCTACTTCGTGCCGGATGCGGGCCTGGAAACGGCCATGCGTCTGGCGGCGCGCCGCGGCGTGACCATCGACCTATGCATCCCAGAAGTTTCAAATCACCGGCTCGCGGACTTTGCGCGCAACCGGGCTTTGCGCGCCCTGAAGCAGGCCGGCGCTCAGATTCATTTACTGCCCTACATGATCCATGCGAAGGCGGTGGTATTCGACGAGTCTCTGGCCATTTCCGGTTCCGTGAATCTCGACTCGCGCAGCCTGCTGCTCAATTATGAATGCGCCGTCGTCTTCTATGGAGCGCGCGAAATCGATTGGCTGGCGAGCTGGATTTCCGCCCTGATCCCCGAAGCGCAACCTTTCGACGGCAGGCCGCCCGGTCTGTGGCGCGATATCTGCGAAGGCCTGCTCCTGACGGTTGCCTATCAACTGTAGCGATTGTCATCGGACTGTCGCGTAGGAAGGCGCCTACATCGGATTATTGATCAGCTGCGGGTGACGCATAGTATTCTTGTGCGCTCGCATTGGTCGAGGCATTGGCAGGTACGATGGAGTTCAAGGACTACTACAAGGTCATGGGTGTGGCGCGCGACGCCACCGAGACGCAGATCAAGCAGGCGTACCGCAAGCTCGCTCGTAAGTATCATCCGGATGTCAGCAAGGAAAAGGATGCTGAGGCGCGCTTCAAAGAGGTCGGCGAGGCCTACGAAGTGCTCAAAAGTCCGGAGAAGCGTGCCGCCTACGACCAACTGGGACAGGGACCCTCGGCCGGCGAAGATTTCCGGCCGCCCCCGGACTGGGGCGCAGGATTTGAATTCAGCGGTGCGGGCCCCAGGGATTCCGCCCATAGCGACTTCTTCGAAGCGCTGTTCGGCGCCCGGGCGCGCGCGGCAGCCGGCAACGGGCGCGGCGCATTCCACCCGGACCACGGCGAGGATCATCATGCGAAGGTGCTGCTCGACCTCGATGCCGCACTCCAGGGCGGCGCCCGGCAGCTCAGCTTGCGCCTCCCGGAAATAGATGCCGAGGGCCGGCTGGCGGCGAAAGAGCGCGTGCTCAATGTTCAGGTGCCGAAGGGCATACTCGCCGGCCAGCACATTCGATTGGCCGGCCAGGGCGGACGCGCCGCCGGCAATGGGACGCCCGGCGACCTCTACATCGAAGTCGAGTTTCAGCCGCATCCCCTGTACAAAATCGATGGGCGCGATTTGCTGCTCGATCTGCCGGTTGCCCCTTGGGAGGCCGTGCTTGGCGCCACGGTAAAGACGCCGACGCCGGCCGGAACGGTGGATCTGAAAATTCCCCCCGACTCGCACGCCGGCAGCAAGTTGCGCTTGAAGGGCCGCGGCATTCCCGCCTCCCCGCCCGGCGATTTCTACGTCATTCTGCAAATCGCCCTGCCCATGGCCAAGAACGACGCGGCCAAGGCCGCCTACAAGGCCATGGCCGCGGCGCTGCCCTTCAATCCTCGCGCGACTCTGGGAGTGTAGCCATCATGTCTCCATCGCAAGATCAGGCGCTGGTGGGTGCGATATTCGAGGACTCCGCGCTGCTCACGGTCAAGGACCTCTCCCGCATGTGTGCGGTCGATGAACGGCACATCGTGGAATACGTCGAAGAAGGCGTACTGAGCGTCGTTGAAATCGACTCCACGGAATGGCATTTCAGCGGCGCCGCCCTGCGCCGCGCGCGTCGCGCGCTGCGCCTGGAGCGGGACCTCGAACTCAATCTCGCCGGCGTCGCGCTGGCGCTCGAACTGATGGATGAGCTGGAACGCCTGCGGCACGAACTCAAGGTGAGACGTTAAATGACCATGCCCGAATCCGATGCCTTCGTCTTCTTTGGCGCCACGGGCGACCTGGCGTACAAGAAAATTTTTCCGGCGCTATATGCCATGGTGCAGCGAAGCGAGCTCAACATCCCCGTCATCGGCATGGCTCGGGCCGGCTGGACGCTGGACAAGCTCGAGCAACGCGCCCGAGAGAGCATCAAGGCGGCCGGCGATTTCGACGCCGGCTGCTTCGAGAAGCTCGCAGCCTTGTTGCGCTATGTCGACGGCGACTACGCGGCCCCCGCCACCTTTGCCAAATTGAAGAAGGCACTGGGGTCCGCAACCCGGCCGATCCACTACCTCGCGATCCCCCCGAGCATGTTTGCGAGCGTCGTGCAGGGTCTTGCGAAGTCGGGCTGCGCCGAGCATGCCCGGGTCATCGTCGAGAAGCCTTTCGGCCGCGATCTCGCGACGGCCCAATCGCTCGATCGCACTCTGCACGAGGTGTTCTCCGAATCCGCCATCTTCCGGATCGATCACTATCTGGGCAAGGAGGCGGTACAAAATCTTCTCTATTTCCGCTTCGCCAATACTTTTCTCGAGCCGATCTGGAATCGCCACTACGTCAAGGACGTGCAGATCACCATGGCCGAGAAATTCGGGGTGGAAGGCCGCGGCGCCTTCTACGAAGAAGTAGGTGCCATTCGCGATGTAGTGCAGAATCATCTGCTGCAGGTGATCGCATTGCTGGCCATGGATCCTCCCACCGGCCATGAACCTCAGGCGATGCAGGCGGAAAAGCTGCGTTTGTTCCGCGCCATGCGGCCGCTCGACCCGAAGGAGGTCGTGCGCGGTCAATTCAAGGGTTATCGCGACGAAGCCGGTGTGGCCAAGGACTCACAGATGGAAACCTTCGCCGCGCTGTGCCTGCACATAGACACCTGGCGCTGGGCGGACGTGCCCTTCTATATTCGAGCGGGAAAGTGCATGCCTCTGAGCGCCACGGAAGTCACGGTCACCCTCGAGCGCCCGCCGCTCTCGATCTTCGACCCTACCGAAGTCATGCCTCGAAACTATTTCCGGCTGCGGCTGAGCCCCGAGGTGGTGATCAGCGAAGGGGCTTTGGTGAAGCGCAACGGCGAGCAAATGCACGGCTATCCGGTCGAGCTGGTCGCCCGCCATCATTCAGAAAGAGAGAAATCGCCCTACGAGCGCCTGCTGGGGGACGCCATTCGCGGCGACGTATCGCTGTTCACGCAGGATGACTGCGTGGAGGCGGCATGGCGGGTGGTGGACCCGGTACTGAAGGCGGGCGCCCCGGTGCAGGAGTACGAGCCCGCCACGTGGGGACCCGCAGCGGCCGTCGAAGTCGTGAACGATGGCGACACCTGGCATGACCCCCTGCCTGAGAAATCATCGCCATGTTGAACGCCGGGGATGTGACTTTTCTGCTGGACGTGGACAACACCCTGTTGGACAACGACCGCTTTGCGGCGGATCTCGGCGAGCGTCTGGAGCAGGCCTTCGGCGTCCCCGAACGCGAGCGCTACTGGACCATCTTCGGCCGGCTGCGCGAGCAGCTCGGGCTCGCCGACTACCTGGGGAGCCTGCAGATATTCCGCACGGGGCTCGACGACCATCCGGATCTGCTGGCAATGTCCGAGTTTCTGCTGGAATATCCCTTTACCGCGCGGCTGTTCCCGCGGGCGCTGGAGGCGGTCGCTCACCTGCGCACCCTCGGCCGTCCCGTGGTGCTGTCGGACGGCGACATCGTTTTTCAGCCGCGCAAGATTCAGCGCTCCGGAATATGGGATGCGGTCGAGGGCCGCGTCATGATTTACCTGCACAAGGAACGCGTGCTCGGCCACGTGCAGCAGCGGTATCCGGCCGCTCACTACGTCATGGTCGACGACAAGCCGAATCTGCTGGCGGCCATGAAGTCGACGCTTAAGAGTAAACTGACCACGGTGTTCGTGCGTCAAGGGCACTACGCACTTGCCGCGGACCCAAAATCGCCCGATCCTGCACCGGACATGGTGATCGAGCGAATCGGCGATCTCATCAGCCACAATTTATCCGACTTCGAGGGGCGGTCATGACCATCACGAAAAGCTTGCATGATTTGGGACAAAGCCTCTGGCTCGACAACATCACGCGCGAAATTCTCGACAACGGCACCTTGCGCCGCTACATCGACGAACTGTCGGTCACCGGCCTCACCTCGAATCCGACCATCTTCGACGAGGCGATCGGCAATACCGCGGCATACGACGGGAGCATTCGCCGCAAGGCGCAGGCCGGGCTTTCGGGCGAAGAGCTGTTCGTCGAGCTGGCGCTGGAAGATTTGCGGCGCGCCGCCGATTTGTTCCGGCCGACGTTCGACCGCACACAGGGGATCGACGGCTGGGTCTCCATGGAGGTCTCGCCGCTCCTGGCGAATGACACCAAGACCACCATCGAAGCCGCGCTTCGCATTCACAAGCAGGCCGACAGGCCCAATCTCTACGTCAAAATCCCGGGCACCCCCGCGGGCGTGCCGGCCATCGAAGCGGCGATCTTCGCAGGCGTACCGGTCAACGTGACGCTGCTGTTCTCCCGAGAACAATACCTCAGCGCGGCGGAGGCCTACCTTCGCGGCATCGAGCGGCGCATTGCCGCCGGCCTCGATCCACGAATAAGCTCGGTCGCATCCCTGTTCGTCAGCCGCTGGGACCGGGCCGTCGGCGACAAAGTGCCCGAGGAATTGCGCAATCGGCTGGGGATTGCGGTGGCGGGCCGCGCTTACCGTGCGCATAACGAAATGTACGCCGGCAAGCGCTGGCGCGACCTCGAGGCCGCCGGCGCGCGCAAGCAGCGCATGCTCTGGGCCAGCACCGGCACCAAGGACCCGAAGTCCCCGCCCGGCCTGTACGTCGAAGCCCTGGCAGCCCCCGAGACCATCGATACCATGCCGGAGAAGACATTGCTGGCGTTCTCGCTCAACGGAACGCTCGGGTCCGTGATGGCGAAGGACGGCGGCGATGCCGAACAGGTGCTGGCGCGTTTCGCAAAGGCAGGCATCGATGTCGAAGCGCTCGCGGCCCGCTTGCAAACGGAAGGAGCGGCGTCATTCGTCAAATCCTGGAGCGAGCTCATGCGGCGCATCGCCGAGAAGAGTGCGGCACTGGCGACCTCGTGAATCCGAGGATCAACCCCCTCGCCGGCCGCGCCGCGCCGGCCGCCTCGCTGGTGGATGTTCCGCGCCTCATCACCGCCTATTACAGTGAGCGGCCGGACGCGGACGTTGCGGCGCAGCGAGTCTCCTTCGGCACCTCCGGTCACCGCGGCTGCTCGTTCGACTCGAGCTTCAACGAATGGCACGTGCTTGCGATCAGTCGAGCCATCTGCGAGCACCGCCGGCGGCAGGGCATCCAGGGACCGCTCTACATCGGCTTCGACACTCACGCACTCTCGGCGCCGGCTTTCGCCAGCGCTCTCGAGGTGCTGGCCGCGAACGGCGTCGAAGTCATGATCTCGGCGGCGGACGAATACACCCCGACGCCGGCCGTTTCCCATGCCATCCTGACCTACAACCGGCGCCGCGAGACGGGGCTCGCCGACGGTATCGTCATCACCCCTTCTCACAACCCGCCCGATAACGGCGGTTTCAAGTACAACCCGCCGAACGGCGGCCCCGCGGACTCCGAAGTGACGAAGTGGATAGAGACGCGGGCCAACGAGCTGCTGCGATCCGGAATCGGGTCGGTCCATAGAATGGGATTTGCCGCGGCGCGGCGTGCCCCCACGACCCACGTGCACGACTACCTGCAGAGCTATGTGGGCGATCTCGGGGCCATCTTGGACATGGAGGCGATCCGCGGCTCCGGAATCCGCATGGGAGTCGATCCCCTGGGCGGCGCCGGCGTGCATTACTGGTCGCGAATCGCCGAGGTGTACCGGCTCGATCTGACCGTGGTCAACGAAGAAATCGATCCCACCTTTCGATTCATGACTCTGGATTGGGACGGAAAGATCCGCATGGACCCCTCGTCCTCGTATGCCATGCAGCGGCTCATCGGCCTCAAGGACAAATTCGACATTGCCTTCGCCTGCGATACCGACCACGATCGCCACGGCATCGTCACGGCAAGCG
Source organism: uncultured Gammaproteobacteria bacterium (assembly GCA_963784105.1). Lineage (GTDB taxonomy): Bacteria > Pseudomonadota > Gammaproteobacteria > Steroidobacterales > Steroidobacteraceae > Bog-1198. The sequence continues at coordinate 980,616 of CAWAQE010000018.1, read as the reverse complement.
GCGGCTTGATGCCGCCGAATCATTACCTGGCGGTGGCCATCGATTATTTGTTCCGGCATCGGCCGCGCTGGCGGCCGGATGCGGCCGTCGGTAAAACCGTGGTGAGCAGCGCCATGATCGATCGGGTCACCCTCCGGCTGGGCCGGTCCCTGTATGAGGTTCCGGTGGGATTCAAATGGTTCGTAGACGGCCTCGTGGACGGCAGTCTCGGTTTTGGGGGCGAGGAAAGCGCCGGCGCCTCGTTCAGCCGCCTCGACGCAACTGTCTGGACGACGGATAAGGATGGCCTGGCACCGGCGCTGCTGTCCGCGGAGATCACGGCGCGCACCGGGCGCGATCCGGGCGATGCGTACCGCCTCATGAGCCAGGAACTGGGCGCGGTGTACGCCAATCGCGTGGATGCCGCGGCCAATGCAGAGCAGAAGAAAACGCTGAGTCAGCTCGACCGCCGGCAGGTCCGCATCACCGAGCTCGCCGGCGAGCCCATCGATCAGATCCTGACGCACGCGCCGGGCAACAACGCCCCCATAGGCGGCGTCAAGGTCGTTTCGCGGGGCGGCTGGTTCGCCGCGCGGCCATCGGGCACCGAAGACATCTACAAGATCTATGCCGAGAGCTATCACGACGCCGGTCACTTGGACAAATTGATCGCCGAGGCCCAGCAAATCGTCGACGCGGCGCTCGCGGGCCCCTGAGTCCGCGCGCAACCGCTTGCAATCGCGCGACAAAATCGTCCTCAGCGACACGGCCAAGCGCCTGCTGCCATGGCTGATAGCGGTGGGCTTTTTCATGGAGTCGTTGGACACGACGATTCTCAATACGGCGGTGCCCGCCATTGCGCAGGCGCTCAAGGTGCAGCCTCTCAACATGAAGGCCGTGCTCGCGAGCTACACGCTGAGTCTCGCCGTGTTCATCCCCATCAGCGGCTGGATGGCCAATCGTTTCGGCACGCGGCGCGTATTCACGTACGCGATCGGCATCTTCACGCTCGGTTCGTTTCTCTGCGGCATCTCGAACAACATCCACTTGCTCGTGGCCTGCCGCGTGCTGCAGGGTTGCGGCGGCGCCATGATGATCCCCGTCGGGCGGCTCACCATGGTCCGCGCCTTTGCCAAATCCGAACTGATCGAAGCCATGAGCTTCGTCGCCATACCGGGTCTGATCGGCCCCATGCTTGGGCCTCTTCTGGGCGGCATGATCACCGAATATCTTCACTGGAGCGTGATTTTCTTCGTCAACATACCGATCGGCCTGTGCGGCTTGTACTTGGTCTATCGGCATCTGCCCAATTACCGCGAGCCGCGCAATCATCCGCTCGACATCGTCGGCTTGGTGTTGTTCGGCTCCGGTGTTTCGCTGCTGTCCTACGTGCTGGAAGTATTCGGCGAAACCAGCTTGAGCGGGCGCGAGATCCTGGGGCTGCTGGCCATGTCCGGCGCCCTGCTCGCAGCCTACGGTCTGCACACGGTGCGGACGGCGCATCCGCTGCTGCGCTTGGGGTTGGTGCGGATTCGCAGTTTCCGCGTCGCCTTGACCGGCAATCTCTTCACCCGATTGGGGATCGGGGGAATTCCCTTCCTCTTGCCGCTTCTATACCAAGTCGGCCTCGGATTTTCTCCGATCCAGTCCGGACTGCTCATCATGCCGCAGGCGCTGGCCGCCATGTCCCTGAAGCTCACCATGCCGCCCATCTTGAAGCGATTCGGCTACCGCCGGGTGCTGATCGCCAACACCATCTGTTTGGGCCTGATGATTTTCCTGTTCTCGACCATCGATGTCGGAATGCCGGTGTGGATGATAGTGATGATGGCTTTCACCTATGGGTTCCTCACATCGCTGCAATACACCAGCATGAACACCCTGGCATATGCCGATGTGAATGCGCGCGAAGCCAGCGGCGCCAGCACCATCGCCAGCACCATTCAGCAAATGGCGGTGAGCTTCGGCGTCGCCGCGGCCTCGCTCGCCGCGGCGCTGTTCATCCCCGAAAAGGTGCACGCCACGGGACCGCAGATGATCCACGGTATCCACCTGGCGCTGTGGGCACTGGGCGCATTGACCATCGTGTCGACCTTCGTGTTCAACGAACTCAAAATCGGCGACGGCGATGCGGTGAGCCGCCACAAGGCGGAGGTTCCCGGCGCGTGACGCACGAGCGCATGAGCGAGTCGCCGCTACGCGGCGGGTGCCGGTCGAGAATCCTATTCCTCTTTGATGGCGTGGCCGCCGAACTGATTGCGCATGGCCGACAGCAGCTTGTCGGTAAATGAATCGGCGTCGCGCGATCGCAGGCGCTCCAGCAGGGACAGAGTGATGACGGATGCGGGCACGCCCAGCTCAATGGCCTCGGCAACGGTCCAACGGCCCTCGCCGGAATCGGCCACGTAGGGAGCGATCCCGTGCAAGCTGGGGTTCTTCTCCAACGCATTCGACGTAAGATCCAGCAGCCACGAGCGCACCACGCTGCCGTAGCGCCAGATTTCGGCGATCTGGTGCAAGTCCAGCTTGAACTCGCTCTTATGCTGCAAAATGGAAAACCCTTCGGCGTAAGCCTGCATCAAGCCGTACTCGATGCCGTTATGGATCATCTTCGTGTAGTGGCCGGACCCCACGGCCCCTACGCGCCCCCAGCCCCGATCCGGCGCCGGCGCGAGAGCTTCGAAAATCGGACGCAGGCGCTCGACCACGGCCTCGTCGCCGCCGATCATCAGACTATAGCCCTCGGCAAGCCCCCATACGCCGCCGCTGGTGCCCGAATCGACATAGTGAATCTGACGTTGCGCCACGGCGGCGGCGCGCCGCTGCGTATCGCGATAATTCGAGTTTCCGCCGTCGATGAGAGTGTCGCCCGCCGCGAGCAGCGGCATGAGTCCGGTAATCGTGGCGTCGGTGACGGCTCCGGCGGGCACCATCAGCCAAATCACGCGCGGTGCCTGCAATTTGGCCACCAGCTGTTCGAGCGAAGCGGCCGTTGCGGCACCCTTCTGCTCGAGCGCGGCACGGGCGGCGTCGGCGGGATCGTAGCCGACGACCTTGTGGCCGCTTCGCATCAAGCGCTGCGCCATGTTGGCGCCCATGCGGCCCAAGCCAATCATTGCAATTTGCATAAATTTCAACCTGCTCGCGCGAACGCATCAGGCCCGAGTATAGATCTCGGCACGCGGCGAGGTATAGGGGGATCTTAGGTTCGCCGCAGTTCAGGAATGTTTCAGCATGACCATGACCGCGGGACTGCCCACCGGCTCGAAGCGGCCGGTGAATTGCAGGCCGCCGGATGCCGCGTTGATGCGGAACGAGGTGATCGAGTCGCCTCTTTGATTGCACGAGTAGAGAAACTCGCCGCTGGAATCGATGGTGAGGCAGCGTGGGTAGTCGGCGTGCACCCAGGTTTCGGAAATCATCCGCAGCTGGCCGTCGTTCGCCACCGCAAAAATCGTGATGGCATCGTGCAATCGATTCGACACATACAGGAACCGGCCGTCGGCGGCGACGACGATTTCGGAGGATAGATTGCTGCCGCCGAACCTCGGCGGCAGCACCGATACCAGCTGCCTGGGCTTGAATGCGCCCTTCGAGGCGTCGTAATCGTAGACCGCAATCTTGGCATCATGCTCGTACAGATTGTAGAAAGTCCGGCCGTTCGGATGGAATACGAAATGGCGCGGTGCGGACCCGGACGGTGCGGCGATCACCGGCACGTCGGCGGGCAGCAGCCGTCCGGCCTGCGGGTCGAGGCGCCATACCAGGGTCAGGTCGAGCCCCGCGTCATTGGCGATGACGAATTGCCCGCTCGGGTCTGCCGCGACCATGTGGACGTGCGGGCTGTCATGGTCGCTGACCGCAAATTGTCCCGGCGGATCGTCCACCGCGTGCGCATGATGGCGCGGTCCCACGCTCGGCCTCACGTCGGTAGCTTCCCCCAGGGCGCCGTCCTGGCCCACCGGAAAGACGGCCACGCTGCCGCCGCCGTAGTTGGCGACGAACACGAACTTGCCCGAGGGGTGCACGCTCAAGTGGGCGGGCGTCGTGCCGGCCGAGCTCACCGCTCCCAGGCGCCTGATCTGTAGGTTTTGGGGGTCGACGGCATACGACATCACGGCGCCGCTGCGCCGTCCCTGATAATTGTCTATTTCGCTCACCGCATACAAGTGCGTCTGCGCCGGGTTCAGCGCGAGCCAGGATGGGTTTCGGACATCGTCGAACACCTGCAGCTGGGTCATGGCGCCCGACGCTTTGTCCAGACGAAACAGGTATATGCCGCCGCCGTTCGGGGTGTAGGTGCCCACATAGGCGTAGGCATAGGCCGGCGGCGTTCGGGCCGCCGATGCCGCCCGGATTGCGGTCGCCGCCCGGCTTGGCGCCGGGGCCGCCGGCGCCCCTTTGGCGTAGGAGTACGCCGTGGGCGCGGCGGCCAGCAAGGATGCTGCCTTAAGAAAATCGCGGCGTGTGAATCTGGGGTCTAGCAACGCTTCCCTACACAGGAGCCAAGTCTTCAATTGTTCAAGAAGAGGGTAATGCTCGAGGCGGTCAGTGTAAATCCCGATGCGGAGTACTGCCCGACGGCGGTCACCCCGGTTGCCGTGACTGAGCCGTTCAGCTCCGATTGTAGCTGGGTGATGAAGGCGGCGAAGGTATCGAAGCTCTCGGTGGTCGAACTCACGGAATGGCCGATGGTGAAGACCGCGTTCGACGTCGTGGATGTGCTGGGAACGAGCTGGGGATCCGACGACAGTCCGATGAGATTGATCACCTGGGGGCCGACCTGTATCTCGTGCCGCTCACCGATGCCGGTATTGGCGATATCGACGTCGATTCCGGCGCTATTGTAGGCAGCGAATGGCGTAGTCGTCCCGACGCTCCAGTCGAGCACCAATGTCGCATTGATCGTGGTGGGATCGAGCAAGGTCGTCGCGGTGAAATTCGGCGTCGCCGCGCCGAACGAGCTGGTCAGCCCCGTCAGCTGGACCGGCGCTCCCACCGTCGAATTCGACAGGTCCAGGGAACCGGTGCCGACCACGTACTGGCCGGCCGACGCACCTGACCCGGTGAAAACGAACGGCGCCGACACCCCCACCGCCCTTTCCCCAAGGTTGGTGAGATTGAGGGTCAGAGTGCCTGAACCCTGCGCCGTAACCAGGCCTGACGCCGAAGCCACGTCCAGGCGCACGCGCCCGGCGCTGGCATCCATGGTCGCGTTTCCCGACGATTGGCCGGTCAGTATGCCGAAGGCATCGATGGATGAACCCACCGATACCTGCGCTGGCGTGTAGGCTCCCGCGGTCTGCCCAAACTCGGTGATCACGGTGTTGGGGCCGATGGTCACCTGGGTGGTCCCAAAAATAAACGTATCGCTGCCGTCAGCGCCCACCAGGGTGGCGTCCTGCAGTTCCAGCGTATTGCCGCTGCGCGCCGTCACCACTCCCGTGACCCGGTCCAGGCCCGCACCCTGCACGCTGCTGCCCCCCAATACCTGGCTGGCAGTGAAGGTCACACTGGTCGATGTGGCGATGTTGTCCTCCACGGTACCCTCGGCCGTCGTCGTCTGGGTCGTGGTCGAAGTTTCGTCGGTGGCGGTCAGGGTTCCGTAGGCAATGGCCAGAGTTCCCGAGCTCAAGGCGGCGAGCTGAGTAACCCCCGTGCCGCCGATAGTCGCTTTGCCGTTGATTTCGTACGTCGTCTCGGCGGTCGGAACGATGGATAGCGTTCCCCCTCCGCTGGCGGTGCTGTTGAAGGGCATGGCACCCATGGTGAACGAGGCGCTGGAGGTGGTGGCCGTGCCCGGGTTGGAGACATTTTGCAGAGGACCGCGAATGCGCACCTGCTTAGCGTCGATGGGCAGGGAGCTTGCTGCGATCAAGGGCGTAACGTACACCGCATCGTTGGTCAAATCGACGAGATTGGACGCCGCCATGTTGAAATCCATGGCCAGGAGCGATGCCCCCTTGGCGGCAACGCTGAATGAATCGTTCGGATCGAGGGTCACCGTGAGCTGAACCACACCCAGGCGCTGGCCGTCCACGTTGACAGGAGTGAGCGCGACCCCGTCGATGCTGCCGTTGTCATAGATGATCTGGGCCGAGCTATAGTCCAGTGTAATGACGGCACTGGTGTAGGTGCCCTTTGAAACCTGGGCCGCGCCCAGCACTTCGCTCAAATTGGTCAGGGTCGCAAAATCGACAATGGTACTGGCCGGCAGAACCGTCAGGCTCGAGCCGCCGTTCGCGGTCTGCAGCTGCACGGACACCAGTGTGACCCTGTACGCCAGAAAATTGTCCGTGGAGGCGGTGCTCGTCATCGTCACCACCGCGGTGCCATTGCAGGCCGCCAGTGCCAGCATGGCGGCGCCCATAGGTATCAGGAATGCGCGGCGCCACAGGCGGTGCATGACGGTTAAAAGACTGGAGCGAGTTGCGTTCATGGATATCGGCCCTTGGTAGGGTATTGTTCAGCGATTCATGGTGCATTTGAAGCCGCAAGTAGGCAAAGATCTGTGAAGTCGCCCATTTTGAGCGGGCGCGCGTCGCATCCCTGCGACAATCAGGGGGACACCTAATCGCTTACTCCCGCGGCGGCACGCTAGGAGACAGGTTTCTCCGGCACGGGCTCTGCGGGCACAACAGACGCCTCGGCTCCAGGCAGGCTCGCCCGCCGCTGCTGCTTCGCGTCCTGGCGAGCTTTCCGGGCGGCCTCTTTCTGTTTCTTCGCGTGACGATAATTCGGCTTGGCCAACTCGATTCTCCGGGCAGGGAGGCAAAGGATAGCACGGACGGCGACGCGGACCTGCGATGCGGTGTTTGGGCGACGCATCGCAGGGCTAAGACGCACCGCAGGGCTAACGGCGGCTGACGATCACCCGATCCTGAAGGCGCGTAATCTCGCGCATCGGCAGCCCCGCGGCGGACAGGCGATCCCAGGCTCTCGGCGGCATGACGGCGAAACTGCGGTCCGACGACAACCATGCCTGGGCGAATCGCGGCAGAGTCGCAATGCCGCGCCGCGGGTCCTGCGACAGACCGAAGTCGAATTCATCCCGATAGTCGACCAAGACCACGGGGCGCCGCAAATAGAAAGCCAGCGATTGCTGATACCACTGCACGGCGTATATCGGCGCCCCCGCCCCGGCCTGGCTTTGCAAGGCCTGCGCGACGTCTTTGGCGCTGAACAGCGACTGCGCCGGGATGGCCGCCACGAGAATCGTCCCCGACGCCAGAAACCACGAGCCGCACAAGCCCGCCAGCGCCGCGAGCGGCCGGCCCTTCTGCACGCACAGGGCGCAGATCATGGCGCCCAGAGCCAGCAAGGCGCAGGTCCAAAAAAGCACCGGCCGTATCAGCAGCAGTAACTCCCGGCCCTCGGCCGACCCCCAGCGTCCGCTCGCATAGGCCAGCAGGCCCGCGCAGGCGGCCAGGGACAAGAACGCCCCTGCCAGCAAGCTGCCCCGGCCGTTGACCAGGTCCCGGCCGGCACACAGCAAGGCGAGCGCCGGGACCGCCGGCAGGATGTAAGGAATCAATTTGGAGTCGGAAAATGAAAAGAAAATCAGCACGAATACGCTCCAGACCCACAGCAGCCGGGCCGGATTGAACCGGCCGCGCGGCACGCGGTCCGCATGCGGCGACGCCAGCGCGCGCATCGCCTGCGGCAGCCACGGCATGATCCCGACCACCAGCACGGGCGCGAAGAACCACCATGGCTCAGTGCGGTGCTCGATCGGCGTGAGAAACCGCAAAAAATGCTCGCGGACGAAGAAGAACATCAGGAATTGCGGATTGGCGCGCGCCGCCAGCACGAACCAGGGCGCGCCGATAGCCGCGAACAGCGGCAGCCCCCAGCGAAGGTTCAATCGGCGCAGGAGCGCCCAATCCCGCTGCCAGACCATGTACACGCTCAAAGTGGCGCCCGGAATCAGCGCACCGATCAACCCCTTGGTCAGCAACGCCAAAGCCATCGCGGCCCAGCACCCCAGCATCCAGACGCGCCAATGCCTTGGCGGCTCGGCTCCGGCCTGTGCCATCAGCATGCAGCCCAAGGCCGCGAGCAGCCAGAAGCTCAGCATCATATCGAGCGTCAGCTGATGTCCCAGCAGCACGAACAAGGTCGATGCCGCCGTATAGAGCCCCGCTCTCACCCCGGCATCGAATCCCCAGAGCTTGCGGCCCAGCAAGAACACGGCGACCAAGGACAGATAGCCGGCGATTCCTGTGCACAGCCGCGCCGCGAATTCACTCGGCCCCAAGGCGCGCATGGCCAGGGCAGTGAGCCAGTATTGCAGTGGCGGCTTCTCCAGGTAGACGAGCGCATTGAGATGCGGGATCACCCAATCGCCGCCGCTCAGCATCTCACGGGGGATCTCGGCATAGCGTCCCTCATCGGGATCGAAGAGCGGCCGCTCCGCCAAGAGCGCGAACCACAGCAGAGAGCACAGAACCGCTGCGCCGAGCATCCATGACTTGCGGAGCATCAACATAGGCCACCGACAAATTAAACCTAAACGCAAACTCGCGTTGCTACTATACCGGGCCGTGACGGACCAAACACAAAAGACCTGGGTGCGCTCAGCAGGCTTCGGACTGGCCGTCCTTTCGTTCATCAATCTGTTCAGCTACCTGGATCGCTACGTCGTCTCCGCCCTGGCCGAAAGCCTGAAGCATTCGAATCTCGGGCTGTCGGATGCAAATTTGGGTTCCCTCATGTCGGGCTTTCTGATCGTATACACCCTGACGGCGCCGATATTCGGCTCGTTGGGCGACCGGCGCTCGCGGCCCCGATTGATTGCCTTCGGCGTGGCCTGCTGGAGCTTCGCCACTGCCCTGTCTGGATTTGCCGGCAGCTACTTGGCGCTGTTCGCCGCTCGCGCCTCCGTCGGCGTGGGCGAAGCGGCCTACGTCACGATCGCGCCGAGCCTGCTGTCGGATTATTTTCCCGTGCGGCAGCGCGGCCGGGTGATGGCGATTTTCTTCTGCGCCATACCGGTGGGTTCCGCGCTCGGCTACGTGGTCGGGGGACTCGTCGACAAGCACTACGGCTGGCGCTCGGCATTTTTCGTCGCCGGCATACCCGGCCTGCTGCTGGCGGCCCTGTGCCTGATGCTGCGCGATCCACCGCGCGGGGTGCAGGACCGCGGAACCGCGCCTGCCGCTGAGCCCATGCCGAAGCCTGCGTCGGCGGCCGGCATAGGGATAGACACCTGGGCAGCCTACAGGCGGCTCGCGCAAAACAAACCGTATGCGCTCACGGTTCTGGCATATGCCGCCTACACCTTCGGGCTGGGCGGCCTGGCATTCTGGATGCCGGCGTTTCTCGAGCGCGTGCGCGGCATCCCGCGCAGCGAGGCGACTGTGAGCTTCGGCGCCATCGTGGTGATCACCGGCTTCATCGGCACTTTCGTCGGCGGCTGGCTGGGCGACTACTTCACCAAGTATTCGCGGCAAGCCTATCTGTGGCTGTCCGCGATCGCGACCTTGATTGCGGCACCCTGCGTGTGGTTCGCACTGACCACGACGTCGCACTCGGTATACATCGCCTGGATGGTGGCGGCGCAACTCTGCATGTTCTTGTCGACCGGTCCGATCAACGCGGCCATCATCAATCTCGTCTCAGCCACCGAGCGGGCAACCGCCATCGCGCTCAGCGTTTTCGCCATCCACGTGCTCGGTGACGTGCCCTCCCCCTTGCTCATCGGCGCCTTGTCGGATGCATCATCCTTGGAAGCGGCCGTCAAAATAGTGCCTATCGCCATTTTGATCGGCGGCTGCCTGTGGATCTGGGCGGCGCGTGCGCAGGCACGGGCGCCGCTCGACTCGGCGCAGTGATTCATATTGACCCAGTTCACAAGGTCTGGAGGGATACGGAGTTGGAAGCCAACGAGGGGGAACAGTTGGCTTCCAACTCCGTATCCCCCCAGACCGTGCGCATTGGGCCGATGTACATCACTGCGCCGAGGGAGCAGTCGCAGTGACTTCGGCGCCGTGGTGTTGATCGGTACGAGTACTCGTCGAGGGGGCTAGGCCGTAGCCCGGCAACTGCTCCCGTTGCCGGGCTACGGCTTAGCCCTCTCGCGCGGCGCGAATCTCCTCGAGATACCCGGCTAAATCGGCACGCCCGGCGATGTCCTCGATATCGGCCGTGACCTTGCGCTGCCAATTGGGATATTCACGGTCCGTGCCGGGCACGTTGACCGGCTCCGTCATTCCCAGGAGATCTTCGATCTGCAGCGCCGCCAGGGCCGTGGCCGAGCGCGCGAGGTACAGGTGCACCGCGTGCGCGAGTTCGGCGGTGAACGGATCGAACGGCGCCGCCGGCTGGGCCGGCCGAAGTCCCTGGGCTTGCAGCGCGCCCAGCAGCAATTCTCGGTCACGCTCACGCTCTCGCACGACGCCGCTTTCGACCTCGGCGCTGGGATAAAGATTCAGGCGGCGGCGCAGTTCGATATCGCGCCCCTCCCAGTAGCTGCGCAAAGTAGGCATGTCGTGCGTGGTGACCGTGGCCAGCGCATGCCGCGGATACTCATCCGGGTGCCGGAATCGCCCGTCCAGCTTTTCGAACAACAGCACCTTGTAGTGGTAGAGACCGTATTCGGGCATGGCCCGGCGCATTTCATCGGGCACCACGCCGAGATCTTCGCCGACCACCAAGCAGGCGCCGCGCGAGCTCTCGAGCGACAGCACCGTGAGCAGCTGCTGCAGCGGATAATGCACGTAGGCGCCCTCGGTGGGCGAAAACCCGGCCGCAACCCACCATAGGCGGAACAGCGCCATCACGTGATCCAGGCGCAGCGCGCCGTAATAGCGCATGTTGTTGCGGATCACGCGCACGAACCCTTGCAGCCGCTGTTCCTGCATGACGGAGGGATCCTGGGGCGGTATGCCCCAGCCCTGGCCCTTGAGCGCCAGCGGATCCGGCGGCGCGCCGATCTCGGCGCCCATGAGGTAGCTGCCCCGATCCGACCAAGTCTCGGATCCTGAGGGATTTGCCCCCACCGCATAGTCGCCGTACAGGCCGATGGGCATGCCGAGCTCGCGCGCCAGAGCCTGCGCGCCGCACAGCTGCTCGTGCGCCAGCCATTGCAAATAGGCATGAAATTCGACTTCGGCGGGGTGGTCCTCGGCGAAACGCGTTGCCGCGATGCCGTTCACGTCTCGATACTCCTCCGGCCAGCTCAACCAGCCCGAAGCCGTGCCCAAGGTCGCGCGAAGATATCGATCGAGCGCATCGAAGCGCGCATGCATCCGCAGCAGCTCGCCGCCGGCCGCGACGAAGCCGTGGAATTCCCGCGACCGGCCGGTCGCGGCCGCCAGATGCCGGTCGCAAAAATCGCGGTACAGCAGCGCCAGAATCTCGAATTTGAGTTCCGCCACGCCGCCGTAGTCCACCAGTTCCCGGCTGCGCAATTCCTGCAGCCGGCGCACGGTCCATGGATCCGCCAGGCGCTCGCGCGCCGCCGCGCAGTCTTGAAATTCCGGCACCAGCGGGACCGCGATGTACAGCACGTTGAGGAAGTGCCGGCTCGAGGCGCTGTACGGGCTGGATCTGCCGGGATCCGCGGGCGCGAGCGCATGCAAGGGATTCAAGCCGATGAATCCGGCGCCGTGCGAGGCCACCCAGCGAATCAGCAGCCGCAGATCGTTGAAGTCCCCGATACCCCAATTATCCCGCGACCGCAGCGTATACAGCTGCACGACCAAGCCCCAGAGCCGCCCGCCGGCGGCGATGGGCGCAGGCTCGTAGCAGCGCGGCGGCGAAACGATCAGAAGACAGCGTTCGGCGGCGCCGCCGGAGATTTTCGCCTCCAATTCGTGATATCCGGCGGGCAGATCGACCGGCAAATCAAAACGCCGTCGAGTGATCCACGACCCCTCGACCTCGCCTCTCCAGATCTCGGCACAGTCGGCCGTCGAGGTCACGCCATCGCGCCTCGAGCCGTCCTCGAAGTGCACCGACCACATCAGCGTGGATCCGAACTCGAGCGCGGTAACATTGATGTCGATGCCGGCTCTGGCGGCGCGCGCGGCCGCAACCGGCGGCAGGAGTTTGCGCCAGCGGGCCATCTCGAGCCGGTTCACCTCGATCGCCAGCGCGGCGGGATCCTCCACCGGGCATCCCATGGCGCGCAGCAGACTCAGCTTCGTCTCGAGGCTGAAGTGCCTGAGCTCGCCGCGATAGTCATGGTAGGCGTCGCCGATTCCCCGCAAGCGAGCCAGCCTCTCGATCAATGTCGTATCCACGAACTCAGCACTCCAGGAGAGCGGCGCTGCTCGGCTGCAGACGATAGTCTCGAGCCTGCCCCAGGCTCGCGGCGTCGAGGCTGTCGAGCGCGGTGTCGAATTGCCGGATCCAGGGCTCCCCGTCCGGCGCCGCCGGCAGAGCGAATGCCTGCTCCGAATCGCCGGCATTCAACATGAACAGCAGACGGCCCCTCGCATCGTCGCGCTTTCCAAACCAAATGCCCAGAGCGCGCAAGTTCCCATCCTGCCACTCATCCTGCCTCATTTCGAGGCCGCTCGTGTTCAACCACATCACATCTTTGACGCCGGCGCGCGAAGCGGCGCCCTTCAGGAAGGTGTCGCGCCGGAATTCGACGTGCCGCCGCCGCAGCTGGGCGAGCAATTGCACAAACCGCAGCAGATCCGCGTTGGCGCCGCGCAGGCGCCAGTCGATCCAGGATATCTCGTTGTCCTGGCAGTAAGCATTGTTGTTGCCGCGCTGCGTCCGGGCGAATTCATCGCCGGCCTGCAGCATGGGCACGCCCTGCGAAAAGAACAGCGTGGCCAGCAGATTGCGCATCTGCCGCTTGCGCAGTGCATTCACCGCGGCGCCCTCCGTCGGACCTTCCACGCCGCAATTCCAGCTCAAGTTGTGGCTTTGACCGTCGGAGTTGCCTTCGAGATTGGCCTCGTTGTGTCTCTCGTCATAGGACACCAGATCGCACAGAGTGAAGCCGTCGTGCGCGGCCACAAAATTGACGCCGGCGGTGGGCTTGCGCCCGTTGTGCCGGAATATGTCGCTGGATCCCGCAAATCTCTCGGCGAGGTCGCCGACTTTGCCGCCGTCGCGCCGCCAGAAAGCGCGCACCGCATCCCGATAGCGATCGTTCCATTCCGCCCAGCCGGGCGGAAACCGGCCGAGCTGGTAGCCGCCCCAACCCACGTCCCAGGGCTCCGCGATCAGTTTGACATAGGCCAGCGCGGGCTCGGCGCGCAGCGACTTGAACAAGGCGGACTGTTCGTTGAAACCGCCGCCCTCGCGCCCCAGCACCGTCGCCAGGTCGAAGCGGAATCCGTCCACGTGCATGTCCTCGACCCAGTATTTGAGGCAGTCGATGATCAGGGCGCGCACCTGCGGGTGCTCGCAATTGACCGTGTTGCCGCAACCGGTGACGTTGTCGTAGAGGCGCTTGTCCTGCAGGAGGCGGTAGTAGACCGAATTGTCGATGCCGCGCAGCGAGAGGAGCGGACCGGCTTCATTGCCCTCGGCGGTGTGATTGAACACCACGTCCAGAATCACTTCGATTCCTGCCGCGTGCAGTGCTTTCACCATGGTCTTGAACTCGGCCACGGCATCGTGCACCGCGTATTCGTTCGCCGGCGAGAACCATGCGATCGAATTGTAGCCCCAGTAATTGCGCAGACCGCGATCTCGCAGGAACTGTTCCGTGACGAAGGCCTGGCAGGGCAGCAGCTCGACCGCCGTTACGCCGATGGATTTCAGATGTTCGATCACCGGCGCCGGCGTCAGGCCCAGATACTTGCCGCGCCACGGCGCCGGCACGGCGGGATGCAGCTGGGAGAAGCCTTTGACGTGCAGCTCATAGATGAGCGTATCCCGCCAGGGATTGGCGGGCGGACGATCGCCGCCCCAATCGAAATCGGCGCCGATGACTTGCGCGCGCGCCGGCACCGATCGAGAGAGAACCCGCGCGTAAGGGTCGATCAGGGCGGCTGCGGCGTCGAATCGATGGCCCTTCTCCGGCTCATTCGGCCCGTGGACGTGGAAGGCGTAGAGCGATCCGGGGCAGGCGCGCCGCGGCGGGATCAAGCCGTGCCACACATCCCCGGTGCGCGCCGGCAGATCGCAACGCAGGGTCTCGGCGCCGCTTTGCGCATCGAACAGACACACCTCCACCCGCGTGGCGTTGCTCGAGAACAGCGCAAAGTTGACCCCGGTCTGGGTCCATGTCGCGCCCAAAGGACGCGGCAAGCCGGCCTGGATGACCTTCACTGCGCAGGCCCGCAGAAAAACATGGCCGCGAGCGGCGGCAAATTCAGGCGCAACGAATACGGATAGCCTTGCGCGCTCATCGAAGCCGCGGTCAGCTCAGATTGCCGGTTGAAGCCCGAGCCGCCGAACCGCGCGTCGTCCGAGTCGAATATTTTCCGATAGGACCCAGGGTCCGCGACCCCGATACCGTATCCCTCCCGCGGCACCGGCGTGGCATTGAAGACGCAGGTGATGGGAGGGCCGGCGTCCCGGCCGAGGCCGAGCCTCGCGAACGCCCAGACGCTTTCGTCGGTATTGTGCAGATCCACCCAGCGGAACCCGTCGGGGTCGCAATCGCTGCCGTACAGCTGCCCGGCCGAGCGGTACAGATGATTCAGCTCGCGTGCGCAATCGCGCAAGCGGGAGTGCTCTGCCGCCGCCGCCTGCTGCCACTCGAGCTGGCCCTCGTCGCGCCATTCCTGCCATTGGCCGAATTCGCTGCCCATGAACAAGAGCTTCTTGCCGGGGTGCGCGCACATATAGGCCAGGAGCAAGCGGAAATTCGCCCGCTGCTGCCAATCGTCGCCGGGCATCTTGCCGAGCAGCGAGCGCTTGCCGTGCACCACTTCGTCGTGAGAGATCGGCAGGATGAAGTTCTCCGACCAGGCGTAAACGAAGGAAAAAGTGATCAGCTGGTGGTTATGGCGCCGGTAGATGGGATTCAGCGCCGCATACTTCAGAGTATCGTTCATCCAGCCCATGTTCCATTTGAAATTGAACCCGAGCCCGCCGTGCTCCGGCGGCTGCGTGACGCCCGCGAACGAGGTGGACTCTTCGGCGATGGTCAGCACGCCCGGATATGCCCGGTGCACTGCGTCGTTCATCTGGCGCAGGAAATCGATGGCCTCCAGGTTCTCGCGCCCGCCGTCGCGGTTCGGCAGCCACTCTCCCGGCTTGCGGCTGTAGTCCAGATACAGCATGGATGCGACGGCATCGACTCGCAGCCCATCCACATGATAGCGATCCGCCCAGAATATCGCGTTGGCCACCAGAAAATTGCGCACCTCATGGCGCCCATAGTTGAAAATCTTGGTGCCCCAGTCCATGTGCTCGCCGAGCCGCGAATCCTCGTGCTCGTAGAGCGCACTGCCGTCGAAATGGACCAAGCCGTGCGCGTCGCGCGGAAAATGCGCCGGTACCCAGTCGAGAATCACGCCGATCCCGGCCTGATGGCAGCGGTCGACGAAGAACATGAACTCCTGTGCAGATCCATGGCGCGCCGTGGCCGCATAATAGCCGACCACTTGGTAGCCCCAGGACGCATCGAGCGGATGCTCCGCCACGCCCATCAGTTCGAGGTGCGTATATCCCATGTCCTGCGCATAGGGAATCAGCTGGTCGGCCGCCTCGCGCCAGCTCATGAAAGGCGGACTGCGCCGATCCCAGGGGCGGCGCCAGGAGCCCAAATGTACCTCGTAGGCGTTGAAGGGCCGGCGCAGCGGATCGGCGCGCTCGCGCTCTTCCAGCCACCGCGAGTCTTGCCAGGCGTAGCCGTCGAGGGAGGCCACCACGGAACAATTATCCGGTCGAAGCTGCATGGCAAACCCGTATGGATCGGCTTTGACGAACAGCCGCCCGGCACGGTCGCGGATTTCGTACTTATAGAGAGTGCCGGGGCCGATGCCGGGTATCGACAGTTCCCAAACGCCTGACGAAGCGCGCGCATGCATCACATGGGCGTCGCCGTTCCAACGGTTGAACGGACCCACCACGCTGAGGCGTTCGGCATTGGGAGCCCATACGGCGAATCGCGTTCCCAACGCGTCGGCGCCGGCGTATGCATGTGCACCGAGCTTGTCGTAGATGCGTTCGTGCTTGCCCTCGCCGAACAGATACAGATCGAAGTCGGTCAGCCCTGAGTCGCTCAAACTCGCCGCCTACATCACGGGCTTGACCGCCCAGATGCGGTCCGCGTACTCGCGGATGCTGCGGTCGCTGGAGAAATAACCCATATTGAGACAATTGACGACGGCCTTGTGGCTCCATTCGTCTTCGCGGGCATACAGGGCGTCGACTTGATCCTGCGCCAGGGCGTAAGCGCCGAAATCCGCGAGCACCAAGAAAGGTTCATCATCGCTCAGCAGGCGATCGACCACCGGCTTGGCATCGTCCGGACGGTCCGGCGAGAAGAATCCAGACTCGATGAGCTCCAACGTGGCCTTCAAGTCGGGATTCGCATCCATCTCGCGCCGCGGCCGATAGCCGGCGGCGCGCCGTGCCGCGGCCTCCTCCGCCGTAAGGCCGAAGATGAATAGGTTTTCCGCTCCCACATGATCGCGGATCTCGATATTGGCCCCGTCCAGCGTGCCGATGGTCAGCGCCCCGTTGAGCGCCAGCTTCATATTGCCGGTTCCCGAAGCCTCCATGCCCGCCGTGGAAATCTGCTGCGACAGGTCCGCCGCCGGCATGATCTTCTGCGCCAGAGAGACGTCGTAATCCGGCAGGAACACCACGCGCAGCTTGTCGCGCACGGCGGGGTCCGCATCGATGGTGCGAGCCACGTTGTTGATGAGCTTGACGATGGCCTTGGCCATGGCATAGCCCGGCGCCGCCTTGCCGGCGAAAATCACGCTGCGAGGTATGGCATCGGCCTGCGGATTCTCGCGCAGCCGCCGGTAGCGCGTCACGACGTACAGCAGGTTCAAGAGCTGGCGCTTGTACTCGTGGATTCTCTTCACCTGCACGTCGAACAGGGAATTGACGGAAAGCTCCACGCCGGTGCGCCGCAGGACTTCATCGGCGAGCCGCTGTTTGTTGGTTCGCTTGATGCCGCGAAACTGCCGGCGGAATTCCGCATCGTCGGCCGCGCCGGCGAGCCGTCCAAGCTCCTCGAGATCGTTTTCCCAAGCCGGCCCCAGGCGCTCGGTCAGCAGCGCCGACAGCCCGGGATTCGACTGCTTCAGCCAACGGCGCGCCGCGATGCCGTTGGTGATGTTGATGAACCGATCCGGATACAGGTCCGCGAAGCCCGCGAACACCTGCCGGCGCATGAGATCCGAGTGCAGTTGCGCCACCCCGTTGACCCGATGGCTGCCGATGACCGCAAGATGGGCCATGCGCACGCGCCGGTCGCCGCCGTCGTCGATGATGGACAAGCGCCGGCGGCGATCGTCGTCTCCGGGATATTGGACCTCGACCGATTGCAGAAAATCGCGGTTGATCAGATAGATGATCTGCAAATGCCGCGGCAGCAGCCGCTCGAACATCGCCACCGGCCAGGTCTCGAGCGCCTCCGGCAGCAGAGTATGGTTGGTGTAGGAAAACACGGCGGTGGTGATTCGCCAGCTCTCAGCCCACGGCATGCCGTGCTCATCGACCAGCAGGCGCATCAGCTCGGGGATCGCCACTGCGGGATGGGTGTCGTTCAGCTGAATCGCGATCGAGTCGGGCAAGGACGCAAGCGAGCGCCCCTCTCTCAAATGCGTCGCCAGAATGTCCTGCAGACTGGCGCTGACGAAGAAATACTGCTGCTTGAGGCGCAGCTCCTTGCCCTGCGGAGTGGAGTCGTCGGGATACAGCACCCGCGACAAATTCTTTGCTTCCACCTGCTCCCGCACGGCGGCGGCGTAATCGCCGGCGTTGAAGGCATCGATGTGAAACGGAGTGATGGCGCGCCCGGACCAGAGCCGCAAATGATTGACAGTGGGCCCGCGGTTGCCCGGAGTGAGCTGGTCGAAACCGACGGCATGAATATCGCTGGTTTCGATCCAGTGGTGCACGTCGCCGAGAGCGTCGTTCTCGCCCGCGACGCGGCCGCCGAACCGCACGGTGAAGCGCACATTGCCGGGAGCCGATTCCCAGACATTGCGCAGGCGCAGCCAGCTGCTTGCAACCTCGCGCTGGCCGCCGTCGGCGCCGATCACC
The DNA here is from genome assembly GCA_963784105.1 of uncultured Gammaproteobacteria bacterium. Classification (GTDB taxonomy): domain Bacteria; phylum Pseudomonadota; class Gammaproteobacteria; order Steroidobacterales; family Steroidobacteraceae; genus Bog-1198. The sequence goes on along the minus strand of CAWAQE010000018.1, from coordinate 962,496 downwards.
TGGGTGAATATGCCGTAGTCATAGCGAATGCCGTAGCCGACGGCCGGGTAATGCAGCGTCGCCAGGGAATCCAGGAAGCATGCCGCCAGGCGCCCGAGGCCGCCGTTGCCCAAACCCGGATCGACCTCCTGCGCCGCGATGTCTTCGAGATCGTGGCCGAGCTCGCGCAGGGCGGCACGCGCCTCCTGCAGTAATCCGCCCTCCAGACTGAACAATGCGTTCAACAAGGACCGCCCGGGCAGATACTCCACGGAGAAGTAGCACACCCGCTTCACGTGGGCGTTCGCCACGCGGCGCTGCGTCGCCAGCCATCGCAAGGTCAGCTCCTCGCGCACCGCCAGCGACAAGGCATCGTAAATATCCCGCGCGGTCGCCGAGTCCGCGCTCTTGCCGAGCGTCCGGGTGAGGCGGTCCAACAGAGCCGCTTGGAGAGTGCCGGGCTGCAATGCGACGTTCCGGCGGGTCGCAAACTGGGTATCAATCGAGTTCATGTATGGGGTTATTATAGGGTCCTTGACATAGAGACGGCGGGCGAACCTCACAATGCGTGACTTAAATTGAGTACATCTCCCGTGGGTCTGGGCGTCGACGTCGGCGGCTCGTCGATCAAATGCGCGCTGGTGGACTTGAACACGGGCGCATTTGCCGGCGAACGCTTCAGTATCCCCACGCCGGCGCAGGATTCCACCGAAACCTTGCTCGACGCTCTACAAACCGTGGTTTCGAACGTGCCGGGCGACCACGCGGTGGGATTGGCATTTCCCAGCGTGATACGCAACGGCACGGTACGAACGGCGGCCAATCTCAACAAGGCTTGGATAGGCAAATCTCTGGCCGACCTGGCCGGCGAGCGATTGCGGCGTCCGGTGACCGCCATCAACGACGCGGACGCCGCGGGCCTCGCGGAATTGCGCTATGGCGCCGCGCGAGGGGTGCCGGGCACGGTGCTCCTCCTGACTCTGGGCACCGGCATCGGCACGGCCTTGTTCGTCGACGGAAAGCTGGTGCCGAACACCGAGTTCGGCCATCTTCAAGTGGCCGGACGCGAGGCGGAGCTACGGGCATCCGGACGTGCCAAAGTGGATCAGCACCTGAGCTGGGATGCATGGGCCGAGCAATTGAATCTGGTATTGAGGGAGATGCATGCCCTATTGTGGCCGGATCTCATCGTGCTATGCGGCGGTATCACCGAAGAGCCGGAGAAATTCATGAGCAAACTACACTGCGAGGCGCGGCTGTGTGTGGGAACCTTGCGCTCGGAAGCCGGCATCGTCGGCGCGGCCCTGGCCACGACCGTGGTCTGATAGGGGCGCTCCTGCCGGCCGCCCTATCGATGGCACTTGCCTCATGCGCGAGCACATCGCCGAGGACCGGCTATCCGCCGGACAACTCCACGGTTCCGAACGCGTCCGCGCCGGCACCCGCGCCCGTTCCGTACGACGCGCGCGAGCGCATGATCGGCACGGCCGAGTCCATGCTGGGCCAGCCGTATCGCTTCGGCGGCGCCGCCCCGGGCGGATTCGACTGCAGCGGGCTGGTTGTGTATGCGGCCGCAGGCGCGGGCATTCGCGTGCCGCGCACGGCGCACGAACAGCTTAAGGCGGGCAGGCCGATCGCCCGCCGCGAGCTTCAGCCGGGGGATCTCATCTTCATGCACCTCGCCCATAAGGAATTGCATGTCGGCATCGCCATCGGCGGCGAACGGTTCATTCACGCGCCATCCACGGGCGGCCATGTCCGCGTAGACTCGCTCGCGGCGCCGCCCTATGCGGAGGGCTTCGCGGGCGCCCGGCGCATCATCGAAACAACCCCATGAGGAAATGACATGAAGCTCTATTACTCCAAAGGAACCTGCTCACTCTCGCCTCACATAGTGCTCCTGGAGGCGGGACTGCCGTTCACCCTGGAGAAAGTCGAGTTTGCAACCAAGAAAACCGGCACAGGCGCGGACTATCTGACGGTCAACTCCAAGGGCGCGGTGCCGGCGTTGCAGCTCGACGACGGCAAGGTGCTCACCGAAGGGCCGGCCATCGTTCAATACCTTGCCGATCTGAAGCCCGAATCCGGCCTTGCGCCGCGCGCCGGAACATTCGAGCGCTACCGGCTGATGGAGATTCTCAATTACATCACCTCGGAAGTGCACAAGGGATTCAGCCCCCTGTTCAACCCGAAGATTTCCACCGACTGGAAGGCGTCCGCGCTGGCCAACCTCGACAAGAAATTCGCCTGGCTGTCAGGCTTCCTGGCCGGCAAATCCTACCTTCTGGGCGATACCTTCACGGTGGCGGACGCCTACTTGTTCACCGTTCTGGGTTGGAGCGGACATGTGGGCATCGATCTGAAAAAATGGCCGGTCCTCGACGCCTTTCAATCCCGCGTCGCGCAGCGTCCCAACGTGCAGCAGGCCCTCAAGGAAGAAGGCGTGCTCAAGTAGCCCTCAAAGGAGCGCTCGACCAGCCGTCAATTGACCGCCGCCTCGACGGCTTCGCTTCCCACCGCCGCAAATTGCAGGGATGCGAGGCGCGCATACAGCGGACTGTGAATCAGCAATTCGGCGTGGGTCCCCACGGCGATCTTGTGGCCGTGATCCATGACCACGATGCGATCGGCTTTGAGCACGGTGGCCAGCCGGTGCGCAATGATGATGGTGGTGCGTCCCTGCATGAGCTTCTCCAGCGCTTGCTGCACCAGGCGTTCGGATTCGGCATCCAACGCGCTCGTAGCCTCGTCCAGCAGTAGTATCGGCGGATCTTTGAGGATGGCCCGCGCCAGCGCGATCCGCTGCCTCTGTCCTCCCGACAGCCGCGTGCCCCGCTCGCCGAGAAAAGTATCGTAGCCCTGCGGCAATTTGCGCAAGAACTCGTCCGCGGCCGCTGCGGCCGCCGCCGCCTCGATCTCGGCGTCGGTCGCGCCCGGGCGCCCATAGCGGATGTTGTCGCGCGCACTCGCGCCGAACAGCACCGTGTCCTGCGGCACCAGGCCGATCTGTGCGCGGATATCTTCCGGCCGCAGATCCGCGAGCCGCTTATCGTCGATCAACACCCGGCCGGAGTCCGGGTCGTAGAATCGCAGCAAGAGCTGAAACGCCGTGCTCTTGCCGGCACCCGAGGGACCGACGAAGGCGACGGTCTCGCCGCGCGCCACGTCCAGGCTGAAATTGGCCAGCGCGGCGCTGTCGGGCCTCGATGGATAGTGAAACGTGACATTGTCGAAGTGCATCGCTCCGGTCACTCGCGCCGGAAGCTCGGCGGGATGCGGCGGAGCGCTGATGGTCGACCGTGCTTGCAGCAATTCGCTCAAGCGCTCCATGGCGCCTGCGGCGCGCTGCATCTCGCCCCACATCTCGGTAAGCGCGGCAGCGGAGCTGCCGACGAAACCGGCGTAGAGCAGGAACTGCAAGAGCTGCCCCCCCGTCATGGTGCCGGCCAGCACCTGGCGCACGCCCAGCCACAGGACGATGGTGATGGCGGCGAAGACCAGGGTGATGCCGAACGCCGTGAGCGACGCGCGCACGCGTGTGCGGCGTACCGCGGTGACGAAGCTGTCCTCCACCGCCCTGCGATACCGTTCGCTCTGCAGCTCCTCCAAGGTGAACGCCTGCACGGTCTGGATGGCGTTCAAGGTCTCGCCGGCAAGTCCGCTGGTGTCGGCGATGCGGTCCTGGGACGCGCGCGACAAGATTCGAACGCGTCTGCCGATGACGATCAGCGGAACCACGACGACGGGAATGAGCACCACCATGATGCCCATGAGCTCCGCGCTGGTGAGGCCCATCATGACCAGGCCGCCGATCAGGCTGAGCGAGGAACGCAGGACGATGGATAAATTGACGCCGGAGATGGCTTGCACCAGCGTGGTATCGGTGGTGAGGCGCGACAGCACCTCACCCACTCGGGTGGTTTCATAAAACAGCGGGTCCATGCGTACGACCCGCCGATAGACGGCAGACCTGAGGTCCGCGACCACCCGTTCGCCGAGCCAAGTGACCAGATAAAAGCGCAGCGCAGCAGATATGCCGAATATGACCGAGGCGCCCAGGAAACCTATGAGACAGCGATTGAGAGCGGTGGAGTCCTTGGCGGACACGACATGGTCGATCACCTCGCGCAGCGCCACGGGCAGCGCCAGCATGGCGACCGAAGCCACCAGCAATGCGGCCAGAGCGGCCGCCAGCATGCCGCGATAGGGCCGGATGAAGGGCAGCAGCGCACGCAGCGGGTTCAAGCTCTTGGCGCGGGGACGGTCGGCACTGGTACTCATGCCCGCCATGATCCCACAAGTCACTCGCAGCCGCGCCAGTCGCACAGCAGGCGCTGTTGGCCGGCCGCTGCCCGGTCGGCCGTTGCATCATCACGACAACGGCCGAATTGCCTTTCGGGCCACGGGCCGCTATCGTGCCCGAAAGGGATTTAGCGCGCCGGACGAGCGTACATCGTTCAAACAATATAATGGGGATACATCATGCTGGGACGCCGGAAAAACCACCAGTTGCATGAGGGCCACGGTTGGATGAATCCCGTGGGCGCTCTTTGCCTCGCCCTCCTCGCCGCCTCGCCGGACCTGGTTCGCGCCGATGCGGCCACAGCGGCCGCAGCGGCCGACACCACCACGAGTGCCCTCGAGGAAATCGTCGTGACGGCGACGCGTCGTGAGGAAAATATCAATCGAGTACCGATCAGTATTACCGCCATCAGCCAGGATGCGATCGACCAGAAGGGCATCAAGGACTTCTCGGACATCGTCCGCTTCACGCCCGGAGTGGCCTTCGACGCCAGCCAGACGAACCAGATCTCGATACGCGGCATCTCCTCGAGCGGTGGTTCGGGGACGACCGGAATCTACATCGACGACACCCCAATTCAGGTGCGCAATCTGGGCTTCAATTCCGACGATACGCTGGTCAAGCTCTTCGACCTCGACCGCGTCGAAGTGCTGCGCGGTCCGCAGGGAACGCTGTTCGGCGCCGGCTCGGAGGGCGGCACGGTGCGCTACATCACGGTGCAGCCCAGCCTCACGCAAACGAGCGTCTACGCCAAGGCCGAGACGTCCTACACGGAAGGCGGTGCGCCCAGCTACGAAACCGGCATTGCCGCCGGTACCCCGGTCGTCGACGGCGTGTTCGGCGTGCGCTTCAGCGCCTGGTATCGGCGCGATGGCGGTTGGATCGACCGCATCGATCCGACCACGCTCGATGTCGTGGACAAGAACGCGAACAGCGACGGTACGGCGGTGCTGCGGCTCGCCGCACTTTGGCAACCCAACGATGCAGTCCGCGTGACGCCCAGCATTCTGTATCAGAACAGCCAGCGCAACGACGTGACGATCTATTGGCCGGAATATTCGGACCCCAGCGCCAACCGTTACGTCAGCGCGGATCCCACGGCTCGCCCGGAGCCGGACGTGTTCTACCTCCCCGCACTCAACGTTCAGGCGGACATAGGCCCTGTGACGCTGATTTCGACGACCTCGTACTTTCACCGCGACGAGATCAGCGGCTATGACGGCACGCTGTACAACCTGGGTTATTATCAAAGCCAGATCCCGCTTTATGGGAACGCCGCGGGCCTCGCCGCCTTCCCACTGCTCGATGGATCGGGTGTGCACCTCCCTGCGGGGCTGACCGATTACCGCTCCCCCGCGAGCGTTACCAACACGCAACGCAACCTCACTCAGGAGTTCCGTCTGCAGTCGACAGATCCGGCCGCCCGCGTGACCTGGACGGCGGGTGTGTTTTACTCGCTCGATCGCCAGTACAGCCTGGAGGAGATCCATGACCCGATGGCGGATGCGTTATTCAACCAACTCTTCGGCTATCCGATAGCGGATTTTTTCGGCACGCCTCTGAATGCGAACGGCACTTCCGTATCTCCCGATGGGCGATTCCTATTTCAACCAACTGGTGAGCTACGACCGCCAGATCGCCGGGTTCGGCGAGGTGAATTTCAAATTGACCGACACTCTGAAGCTCACCGCCGGGGTGCGCGTCTCGAAGGATTCCTACAGCATCGAAAGTCTGTCGGGGGGACCCCAGAACAGCGGTACGCTGCCGGGCACAGAGTCGAACAGCGAGAAGCCGGTCACCCCCAAAGCGGGCATCGAGTGGCAGGCCGACCCGAACGACCTGTACTACTTCACCTACTCCAAGGGCTTTCGCCCCGGCGGCGGCAATGCCTCGATCCCGTACGATCCCACCTTTCAAAATCTCACCGTCGGATGCACCCAGGACTTCGTCAATCTCGGCTTGAAAGACGGCGCGCCGGCCACTTACAAGTCCGATTCGGTGCAGAGCTTCGAGGTGGGCGCCAAGAACAACTTCGATAATCGTATTCGCGTGGCCAGCAGCGTCTACTACATCAAGTGGAACAACATCCAGGAAAATGTGGTGCCGCCCATCTGTCAGATCCAATTTACCGAAAACCTCGGCGACGCCGTCTCGAAGGGCTTCGACCTGCAGGCCGATTTCCAGGTGACCGACGGATTGTCGATCGAATCGAGCTTCGGCTATACGGATGCCCGCTACACCACGAGCACCTATCATCGGGCCGGTGCACACAGGATTGCCGGTGGTGGCCGCCGGCGATGCGGTCGCCGGAGCGAATGGCATCGGTACCGGCTACTCGATTCCGCCTTATTCGATTACCCTCGGCCCGGAATACAAGTTCAAGGCGTTCGCACACGAATCCTATGTGCGCGCGGATTGGGAGTACCTGGCCGGGGATAAGTGGCTGCATGCCACCCAGGATCCCAACACATCGTCCTATGATCCCACCGGCTTGCCGACCGAGCGGGAGAGTTTCGTCTCCATGCGGGCCGGCACCCAGTTCGGCGGCTTCGGGGTATCGCTGTTCGTGGACAATCTGACCGACAGCCATACCATCTTGAATTACAACCATCAAACCAACAGTTACGGCGGCCCCGAAGGCACTACACTGCTGGCGAGTCCCGCGTACCGGTACATTTCCTATCGGCCGCGAACCTTCGGTATCACCGTGGTGTTCAGGCACTAGGTCCCGCCGACGGGAGTGCCCGCAAGCGGCGGCGTCCGCTGCCAGATCGGGATCTTCGAGCTTTAGCCATGCCACATGCTCGCATCGGCGGTTGCGCGCGTTTTTGCGCGATGGTACTGTCGGACTGGAGCTATCTGACCATATAACTAATTTACGGGGATACGATGCTGGCCACTACCTCCAAGCCTTGTAATCGGCGGATTTCATGGCAAGTGTTGTTTTTACGCACTCTTATAGTGAGTGCAGTCGCCGCCACTGCAACCCCGGCAGTAGCCAGCGACGCGACCGCAACCGAACCGGCCGCTTCCGGAGGTCTCGAGGAAATTGTCGTGACGGCAACCCGCCACGAAGAATCCCTGAGTAAGGTCCCGATCAGCGTCACCGCACTCACGCAGGAGTCGATGGATCAGCGCGGCATCAAGGATTTCCAGGACATCGCTCGATTCACCCCCGGCGTCAACATCGACACCTCGGGAACCAACGCCATCTCGATCCGCGGCATTTCCTCCTCCGGCGGCGCCGGTACCACCGGCATCTACATCGACGACACACCGATCCAGATGCGCTCGGTTGGCTTCAACCCCGACGACACGCTGCCGAAGACCTTCGACCTCGAGCGCGTCGAGGTCCTGCGCGGTCCGCAGGGCACCCTGTTCGGCGCCGGCTCCGAAGGCGGCGCCGTGCGCTACATCCTGACGCCGCCGAGCACCACGGCCACCGACACCTATGTGCGCAGCGAGGTGTCGTACACCGAATACGGGCAGCCCAGTACCGAGGTCGGCATCGCGCACGGCCAGCCGATCGTCGATGGCACTTTCGGCGTGCGCGGAAGCATCTGGTATCGCTATGACGGGGGCTGGATCGATCGCGTGGATGACACGACCGGCGCGGTCCTCAACCACAACGTCAACTATTCCAATTCGATGGCCGGCCGCCTCGCTGCGGTTTGGCAGCCGACGTCCAGCTTCACCGCGACCCCGAGCATCCTCTACCAGCGCCAGGACAAGAACGACGACTCGACATACTGGCCGGCGTATTCGAACCCCGGGCAGGGAGAGTTCAACACCGCCACCCCCGAGCGCGTCGGCGGTCCGGACACGTACTACCTGCCGGCGCTGAAGCTGCAGTGGGACCTGGGCAGTACCCAGCTCATTTCCAACACCTCGTACTTTCACCGCAAGCAGATCACGGCCTACCAGGGTACGGTGTACGACCTCGCCTACTGGCAGAGCATTCCCGGCTCGGAGGGCCTCACACCGGGACCCTGGTATCCCTTGATCGATGCCGACGGCATTCACCTGCCGGCAGCATTGGCGGGCACGCAAACCCCGAATACCATGACCAATTCCCAGGAAAGCTATACGCAGGAGTTGCGCTGGCAATCCGCCGACCCGACCTCCAAGTGGACCTGGACCGCGGGTATCTTCTGGCAGCTCGCGAAGGAGGGCAGCATCGAGGAGCTGAAGTCCACCAACATCAACCAGGTGTTCAACTACCTTTTTGGCATGACGCCGGCAAGCTTCTACGGCGGGACGTTCTATTCGTGTCCGACCAATGCCGCGTATACGTCCATCCCGGCCTGCGACATCTACTACAACACCAACACCACGTTCGACCGCCAGATCGCCGGATTCGGCGAAGTTAGCTATGCGTTCACCGACTGGATGAAGCTGACGGTGGGCGATCGCCTCGCGCGCACCTCGTTCTCCCTGAACCACTACGCCGACGGCTACGAGAACTACGGTCCGGGACCGGCGTCGGCCAGTGAGAAGGAGACCCCGAAGACACCCAAGGCCACCCTGTCCTTCCAGGTCGATCCCAAGGACCTGTTCTACCTGAGCTACGCCAAGGGCTTCCGCGTCGGCGGCGGTAACGCACCACTCCCGTCCTACTGCGACGCGGACCTCGCTGCCGCCGGATACCCGAACGGCGCGCCGCTCACTTACAAGTCCGACTCCACGCAAAACTACGAGATCGGCTCCAAGAACGGCTTCGGCGACTGGCTGAAGATCGCGACCAGCATCTACTACATCAAGTGGGACCAGATCCAGCAGAGCATTTATGTTGCGGGCGCTTGCGGTCTGCAGTTCACCGATAACCTGGGCACCGCTGTGGCCTGGGGCGGCGACATACAGGCGGAGGCGAAGTTGGGGCCCGTGGATGTCGATCTCGCCACCGGCTACACCAGCGCACGCTACACCAAGAGCGACCCGAGCGGCTGCCAGCAGTCAGCCACCGCGCCTCCCTGCCTTGCCAGCAATGGCGACGCGATCTCCGGGCAGGCCGCCATCAATTATGCGCCCGGCGTCAACGCGCCGTTCACCACGGCGCTCGGCGTCCAATACAATTTCCGGCTGATGAAGTACGACAGCTTCGTGCGGGCCGACTGGGAGTACGAAAGCCGCAACCACTGGCTGTCGGCCGTGCAGGACCCGAACAATTACGCACAGTACAACTATGGCTTTTCGTACTCGCTGCCCTCGACGAGCTTCACGCAAATGCGCGCGGGCGTGAACGTCGGCGACTGGCAGCTTTCGGCCTTCTGCGACAACCTATTTGATTCGCATACGGTCAACAACTACGCCCTTGGACAGACCGACGGCACCGTGACGCCGCAGCAGAACGCCTACACGTTCCGGCCGCGAACGGTGGGTCTGACGTTTACGCTGCACACCCACTAATGTTTCGGCGCACGGATGCCCGCCGGCCCAGTCCTTGTGAACGAGTCAACTACACTGCGCCGAAATACTAGGCCACCGCGCGCTTGGAGTCCCGCCCGTATGCATCGCGCACCGCGGCCGCGAGGATATCCAGACCCTCGCTGAGCACGGTATCCGGGATGGTGAGCGGCGCCAGCAGGCGCACCACATTCAACCGGGTACCGCACGAGAGGAGGATCAGGCCGCGAGCCTCGGCGTGCGTCAGTATGGCCGCCGTCAGCTCGGCGTCGGGTTCCCTGGTTTTGGGATCCTTGACCAGCTCGAAGGCCACCATCGCGCCCAGGCCGCGCACATCGCCGATGCAGGGCAGCTCCTTGGCGAGCGACAGGAGCCGAGTGCGCATTTTGTCTCCGACGGCCGCCGCCCGCGCGCACAGCCCCTCGGACTCGATCACATCCAACACCGCATGCGCCGCCGCAATGCTGATCGGATTGCCGCCGTAAGTGCCGCCCAGGCCGCCGGGATGCGCGGCGTCCATGATGGCCGCTCGGCCTGTCACTCCGGACAGCGGGAACCCGCCTCCCAACCCTTTTGCCACGGTGATGAGATCGGGCACCACACCCGAATGCTCGATGGAAAACATCTTGCCTGTCCGTGCAATGCCGCCTTGCACTTCATCCGCGATCATCACGATGCCATGCTCATCGCATAGACGCCGCAGTGCGCGCAGGAAATCGGCGGGCGCCACATTGAAGCCGCCCTCGCCCTGCACCGGCTCGATGAGGATGGCCGCGACCGACTTCGGATCGACGTCTCCGTGGAACAGGCGATCCAGATCGGCAAGCGCTTGCTCCGTGGTGATGCCGTGATAGGGCTGCGGGAATTCAGCGTGATACACCTCGGCCGGAAAAGGTCCGAAACCGCGCTTGTAGGGCATGACCTTGCCCGTCAGGGCCATGGTCATGAGCGTGCGGCCGTGAAAGCCGCCCGAGAAGGCGATCACCGCGGTGCGCTTGGTGTGGTAGCGGGCAATCTTGATGGCGTTCTCGACGGCCTCAGCGCCGGAGTTCAAAAACAGCGTCTTTTTCGCGAAGTCGCCGGGCGCCAGCGCGTTCAGCCGTTCCGCCAGCCGCACGTAGGACTCGTAGGGCGCCACATGGAAGCAGGTATGCGCAAACGCCTGTGCCTGCTGCGCGACTGCCTCCATGACCCGTGGATGGCGATGGCCGGTGTTGAGCACCGCAATGCCGGCCGCGAAGTCGATGTAGCGGCGGCCGTCGACATCCCATAACTCGGAATTCTCCGCCTTGGCCACGTAAACGCCGCGGCTGCCCACCCCATTGGGCACCGCCGCCGCTTTGCGGGTCTTCAGTTCGGCTGATTTCGACATATTCAGGTCCCCTTTGATCGCACGCCCAAGACGCGGAACGGTATCATTGGCGGGTAATTTGAGCAAAAGGCGGGCGGTACTTCAGCATGGCCAATCAGGTGTTGCCGACACAATCCGCGCCCCTTGCGGGCGGGGACTCAGGGGCTATTGCGCCCGGGGGAGCCCTGCCCGCGGCGCCCGGCGGAACGCAGAACGTGCGCATTCTTCGTTCCAGTGCCGAGGCCCAAGTGGCAAGGGATGACCGGGTGGCGGTCGAAGCGCCGCTGGAATTCCTGCTGCACCACCCCTCGCTCGGGGGCGAACCCATGTCCTTCGGCACGACCATGCGGACCCCGGGTGACGATGAGTGGCTTGCCGCCGGCCTGCTCTATGGGGAAGGCATCGTGAACCGCGCGTCGGACATCGAAGCCCTGGAATCGAGCACGCGGCGGCCGAACGTGGTCAACGTACGCCTGGGTGCAGACGTTCGGATCGTGCCCAATACCCCCTCTCGCCTCTTCTCGGCCGGATCGAGCTGCGGTGTGTGCGGCACCACGGGACTCGATGCCGCCATCGCCCGCGCGGCCGCCACTCATATTCCGGATACCGGCCACGTACCCCTGTCGCTGCTGCTGCAACTGCCGAATCGGATGCGCGCGGCGCAGTCGAAGTTCGGCGACACCGGCGGCGTTCACGCTTCCGCGCTCTTCGATTTTTCGGGGAATTTGATCAACGTGGCGGAAGATGTAGGCCGCCACAATGCCTTCGACAAGCTGGTCGGGATGAACCTCATGTCGGGAAATCTACCCCTGACAAACCGCATCGTGGTATTGAGCGGCCGTGCCAGCTTCGAGCTCGCGCAAAAGGCGATTCGCGCCGGGGTCAGCGTGCTCGCCGCCATCGGCGCGCCGTCGAGTCTGGCGGTGAGTCTTGCCGCGACTTCGGGATTGACGTTGGTGGGATTCCTGCGCGAGGCGCATTGCAACGTCTATGCGCACCCGGAACGGCTGACGCTCGCGCCCGCCTGACGCCGATCCGCCATTCCCGCGTGCGCCTAGCTATTCCCGCATGCAGCTACTCCCGCATGCGCCTAGGTGCGCTCGGGCTTGAGCTCATCGTCGCAGCCCTCGCCGCCGCTCAGCCAGTTGGACGCGCGCGCCGCACCGTCGTTGAACCAGGCGCGGCCCGTCCGCAGCGCATCCAAGACCATCGGGTAAGTCACCGAACACGGATAAGCCACCGACTCGTGAACCGCCGTAATGAACTCACGCCACTGCCGGTGATTGGAAAACTTGCGCCTCACGTCGTCGAAATTCGTCATGTTCGTATCCGGTTTACAGCCTAGGGGCGCCGCGACAATAAAATGCCGGCGGCGACTCCCATCAGGGCAACCGCGGCCAGCGCAGCCCAGGGGTTGTCATGCACATAATCGTCCGCATCCCTTGCCGCGCTGCGGACTCTATCGAGCCACGACCCAGCCGCGTCCTCCATTTGGTTGGTGACCGCAGCCAGCGCACCCGAGGCGCTCGAGCCAAGACCGCCCACATGCAGATCCCTTTTTTGCAAGACAGAACTCGGATGGGCAGTCAGCATCGCGGTCTCCTCAACTATAGTGAACGCCATGCGTGGGATTATGCGCTGGCGCGCGCCCGCTCACAGTCGGTGGCATGCCGCGCTGCGCGTAGGATTCCGCTCACGGCGCCGAAGCGCGGCCGCGCTTAAGGCCGCTGCCGCGAGCACTATTCGACCTGGTAGCCTCGTCCCTGCAAGCACGCAGACATCGCGCGGTTATAGTTGTTGCGGGCCGCATCGGCATTGCCCGGAGCCCCGCCGCCCGGCTGCGTCGGATCGAATCCCGTCTGGCCTTTCGCCCAATCGTGACATTCGAACTGGTCCGCCGCCTGCTGATCCTTGGTCTGGCCATTCTTCGGGTAGATCATCAGATTATCCGGCGCACTCTCGGCCGGCGGCGGCGAGGGTGCATCGGCATTGTCCGGAGGATCCACCACCGCATAGCCGTTCTGGTCAGGCTGCCAGGTGTAGTACACATTGTCGGCATAGTAGTAAGGCACGCCGCTGAACCAGACGGTGGAGTAATAAGGTGGCAGCGCGCCGATCACCAAACCCACCGGTGGAGCGATCACGATGAAACCCGGGCCTCGCGGTGCATACCAGATACCGCCGCTGAAGTAGTACCGGCCGCCGCCGCGGTAATAGGGCCGATAACCGTCGGGCAGCGACGTCACGATGGTGCCCCTGGGCGCGTAGTAGCGGCCGTGGTTGTAGCGGTTATCCAATACCCGCCCGCGCCCGTCGAAAGCCGGCCGGGCCACGTTCGCCCGGGCCGAGGGGGCTCCTCTAGCCTGGGGCCGCTGCTCGGCACGGCCCCGGTCGTGCTCATCGGCTGCGGACGCAAGCGTGCTCGCCTGCACGCCCCATAACAGCAGGGATGCCGACAGAAGCGCGAATTTAACTGTTTTGCTCATGATCCTTGGCATCCTCAGGTGACCGTATAGCCGCGTCCCGTCAGGCAGGCACCGATGGCACGCCGGTAAGAATCGGCCCGCGCCCGCCCTGCAGCAGCGCTCTGATTGATCTGAGCCTGGGTCTGCTGGGCTTGTGCCTGAGCATTGGCATCCGCCGCCGACCCCACGATAGCGCCCGTGGCGCCTCCCAGGACCAGCCCGGCGCCCGCATTGCGCGGCCCGGCGATGATGGCGCCGAGAATGGCGCCGCCTATGGCTCCGGCGGCCGTGCCGGAGCCCGGAGGATTGGCCGGCTGGACGATGACGCGCTCGTAGGCGTTGTTATCGCGGCTGGGGTCGACTCCGGTTTGCTGCACCGCCCAATTGTGACACTCGTAACGGTCCCGTTCAGTTTGCTCAGGGCTCTGACCGTTCGCAGGATAGACATACACTCGTTGCGGCGGCGGCGCCGGCACCGCGATGGTACGGGGCGGCGGCGTTACGCAGGCCGTCACCAGAACCGTCAACGCAGCCGCAACGGCGAGCCGCAACCCGGCCCGCGGTGTGGATAAACAATGTGTCGATTTCATGTGCTCAAATCCTTTGGTACCGGCTAACCCTTAATTCCCAGCTAATCAACGCATAAGGCCCACCCCAGTTGACAGTCCGGAAGCGCTTTAAGTTCGCGGCCCTAGGATTAACCCGGCTTACGAAACTTTAATATGAACTGATCGGTCTTGCCGCGAATCGCCGGATCGAAGACTTTCAGCGTGTGGCTGTCGCTCGGCCGGTGCAGCAGCTTGCTGCTTCCCACGAAAACGAAGCCTGCCGCCATGACTTCCTTTTTTACCGTTTGCGGATCGATCCTATGCAAAGTCTTGGTATCTCGGCCGCCCGACCCCGCCTCCGCCGTGTGGTCGAGGATAAGGTAGATGCCGCCGGGTTTCAGGTCATCGAAGACCATTTTGTTAAATACGCCCAAATCCAGGCCGGGGAAGTTATGCAAGTCATGGTAGTTCTGCGACGTCCACACCAGATCCACGGGCGCAGGCACCCGGAGTTCGCTGAAAGGCTCCACCACCACGCTGACGTTGGCATAGTTCGGATCGGCGGCGATGGCCTTTACCCGCGTGGCGAAATCCGGCGCGTCGGCCGGCGCGGTGGGCAAGGGCGCCGGCACCAAGGCATACACATGGCCCGAGCTGCCCACCGCCTTGCTTAAGAGGCGCGTGAAGTAGCCTGCGCCCGGCAGGAGCTCCGCGACCTGCGCACCCGGTTTGACTCCCGTGAAGGCCAGGGTCTCGGCCGGTTTGCGGTTTGCGTCCCGCTGCCGATCGGTATCCGGGCGGTTGCCGTCGGCGACCGCGGCCGCGATGTTCGCAGGTATGGATTCGGCGCTCGCCGTGTTTGCAGTGAGCATCGGCGCGGCCGTGAATGCCGCAGCCAGAATGAGTGAATAGCGAATCATGGAATACCCCCTATATTGTCGTCGCATTCTAGCACTTGCGAGCGCGCCTTTTGACCGCTGCGGATCCGCGGGCGGCGTATCATCGCCGGCAATAATTGTCCGCACAGGTTGAATGCATGAGTTTGAGCGTCTTCGATGTCTTCAAGATCGGCATTGGGCCGTCCAGCTCGCACACCATGGGGCCGATGAATGCCGCCCGCAGCTTCGCCCTGCTGCTGGCGGAGCGCGGCCTGCTCGAGCGCACGGCTCAGGTGTCAGCCCAGCTGTACGGATCCCTGGCACTGACCGGCCGCGGTCACTGCACCGACCGGGCCATTCTCTTGGGCTTGGAGGGAATGAGCCCCGATACCATCGAATCCTCCGCCATCGAACCCGCGCTGCAGAGAATCCGCGTGGGCGGGCGAATCCGTCTGTTGGGCCGGCACGAAATCGCGTTCGACGAGCCGCTCAACCTGCTCTTTCACACCGATCAGGTGTTGCCGGGACATTCCAACGGCATGCGCTTCACGGCCCACGATGCGGCGCTGCAGGTATTGGCGCGAGAGGAGTACTACAGCATCGGCGGCGGCTTCATCGTGCAAGCCGGCGCCGAAGGGCAGGCCGGCACACCCCGCCGCGAACCGCCGTACGAGTTCAATTCCGGCACGCGCCTGCTCGAGCACGGCCGCACGCATGGCTTGGAAATTCACGAGCTCATGCTCGCCCGCGAGCGCACCTGGCGCAGCGACGGCGAGATTCGCGCAGGCTTGCTGCGAATTTGGCAGATCATGCAGGATTGCGTGCGCCGCGGCTTCGAGGCCCAGGGCCTGTTGCCGGGCGTGCTGGGCGTGCGCCGGCGCGCACCGAAACTCTATCGGCAGCTCATGAGCGGCGATCCCGTGAGCCCCATGCATGCCCTGGACTGGGTCAACGTCTTTGCGCTCGCGGTCAACGAAGAGAACGCCGCCGGCGGCCAGGTAGTGACGGCGCCGACCAATGGTGCGGCGGGGATCGTGCCGGCCGTGCTGCATTATTACCGGCGCTTCGAGCCGGGAGCCGACGATGACGGCGTCATCCGCTTCCTGCTCACCGCTGCCGCCATCGGCATGCTGTACAAGCAAAACGCGTCCATTTCCGGCGCCGAGATGGGATGCCAGGGCGAGGTCGGCGTCGCCTGCTCCATGGCGGCCGCAGGATTGGTGTCGGCGCTCAACGGCAGCAATGAACAAATCGAGAACGCCGCTGAAATCGGCATGGAACACAATCTCGGGCTGACCTGCGATCCGGTGGCCGGATTGGTGCAAATCCCCTGCATCGAGCGCAATGCCATGGGCTCTGTCAAGGCGATCAATGCCGCGCGGCTGGCGATGCGCGGCGACGGTTCCCACAAGGTGTCGCTCGACCAGGTGATCTCCACCATGCGCCAGACGGGTCTCGACATGTCGACCATCTACAAAGAAACTTCGCAGGGCGGTCTCGCGGTCAACGTCCCGGAGTGTTGACTTAAGGGCGGGCTTATTTGGCGGGTGCGAAGAAAATGTAATCCGCCGTATATGGGCTCCTGGCTTCCGCGCCGTACTTTGCGCTGTCGCAACCTGCCGGCGAGGGTGCCCGGCCGCCTGCCGTGTGCACGCGCTGAATACTCGTCACGTGCGCAAGTACCCCCTTTCCCGTATGGCCCGTCACATGCACGAGCAGCCACGGAATGGAGCCGGAATCCGGAGACTCGACTCGGGCGAGTGTTTTGCCCCTCACCTCGCTGCCGTCCTCGAGTTTCCACGCGGGCCCCTCGAAATGGCGGCCGATGACGGCGCCCTTCGCATCGTGAAGAAGCGCATCGGGGGCTTTCAATACCCACTGTGCAGTGTTCTCGGGGCCCGGCCCGCAGGTGTAGATCTGCGCGCCGGTTGCATGCACCTCGAGAATCACCGCTTCTCCGGCGGGAGGTTTGATCGCCTCGGGAACATCGGGCGCAGAAATGGACTGTGCGCCCGTCAATGCAGGCCAGAGCATCAGCGCGAGGAGATTGCGCATCATCGCCATATTATCCGGTAGCCTGCAGCCCCAGCGCAATCCCGTTGATGGTGGCGCGCAAGGCGCCGAAAAGTTCCCGGTCCTGGCGGCCCGTCTTGCGCCAGCGCTCCAGCAGATCCACCTGCATGAGGTGCATGGGGTCGATATAAGGATTTCGCAACTTGATCGATCGCTGCAAGGTCGGATCGCTGTCGAGCAGCCGCGCCGCGCCGCGAAGCCCCAGCACGTGCGCCACCGTCAGTTCATACTCCCTGCGGATGGGTTCGGCCTGGGCGCGCAGTGAATCGCCGGCAAGCGCGTCGTAGTGACCGGCAATTCCCAAGTCGGTTCGCCCGAGCATGGCTTCCACATCGTCGAGCAAGTGCGCGAAGAAGGGCCAATGCGCGACCATCCGGCCCACCACCTCATCGCCGTGCCGTTCCAGCGCGGCCGACAGGCCCGTGCCGAAGCCGAACCAGCCCGGCAGCATATGCCGGCTTTGCGTCCATGCGAATACCCAGGGGATGGCGCGCAACGCCCGCACGCCGTCGCCGTTGGCGCGCGCCGCCGGCCGCGATCCGATGTGCATGCGTTCGATCACGTCGAGCGGCGTCGCGGCGCGAAAGTATTCGAAGAACCGTGCGCTGCCGAATATCAACTCACGATAGGCTGCCAGGCTGCGCTCGGCGATCGTCTGCATGGCCGCCAGGTACGCGGCCGGTGTCGGCGGCCTTTGTCCCGCATGCGCCGTCGCCAAGGCAACGGACGCGAAACTGCGCTCCAGAGTACGCATCGCGATCGGCCGCAAGCCATAACTCTGATTGACGACTTCGCCTTGCTCGGTCAGGCGCAGGACGCCGCGAATGGCGCCGTCCGGTACGGCTTCGACCAAATTTTCCGTGCGTCCGCCGCCGCGCGCCGGCGTGCCGCCGCGGCCGTGAAAGATCAACACCTTGATGCCGGCCTCGCGCGCTGCCTCCAACAATTCTGTCTGGGCCACCCGCAACGCCCAGCGCGAGGCCGCGATTCCGCCTTCTTTGTTCGAATCGGAATAACCGATCACCACCATCTGGCAATTGCCGCGCGAAGCCAGGTGCCGCCGATAGGCAGACTCGGAATGCAGGGCACGCAGCACCTCCCCGGCCCGCTCCAAGGAATCGATGGATTCCAGCAGCGGCGCCACATCGAGGGGCGACTCGCCGGTGCGCTTGTCGATGATATCGGCCCATCGCGCCAGAAGCAGCACGGCCAGGACATCCTCGGGCCCCCGGGCTCCGCTCACGATGTATTGGCCGATGGCGCGGCCGCCGAACTTGTGGCGCGCCTGCGCGATGGCTTCGAACACCCACAGGCTGCGCCTGCCCATGGCATCGAAAGCCGATGTCGGCCCCTGATCCCGGGCCAGCAGGTCGCGCAAGCGCAGCAGCCGCTCCTCGGGCGGAAGCGCCGGCCAGTCCGCAACGCCGAGGCCTTGCGCGATGACCTGGTCGTGCATGTGCGCGTGTTGAGTGACGTCCAGAGTCGCCAGATGAAAACCGAAGGTGCGTACCCTTCGCATGAAACGGCGCACCAGGAAGTATCCGGCGTGCCGACCCCGATTCTGGATCAAGCTGTCGGCCGCCAAGCCTATGTCGGCCAGCAATTCGTCGGGGTTCTGGTAGGCGTTGGGCCGGCCTTCGTAAGTGGCCTTGAGGCGCTCGCCGATTTGGCCGAAGAACATGCGGTACGGCATGCGGTCGTGGCGCGCCGGAGCGAGCGCTTGAGCGCCCGGCAATATGGCGCTGTACGAATCGATGCGGGCGGCGAGCGCCGCGTTCACGCCGACGCGGTTCGCGCTCTGGCTCAGGGCTTCGGCCAGCTGGCCGCATTCCGTAAAATACGTCGAGACGATGACCTGCTGGTGCCGGTGCAAGGTCTCGCGGATGGTCTTGCCGTGCACGTCCGGATTGCCGTCCATGTCGCCGCCGACCCAGGAGCCGAAATGCAGAATGCTCGGCACATCGAGAGTCTCCACGGAAACCGCGTATACCTTGGCCAGCGCCGCTTCGATTTCCTCGTAGAAGAGCGGCACGACGCGGTAGAGAATGTCGATCAGATAGAACAGTACGTGCTCGCGCTCGTCGGCCACCGTCAAGCCTTCGCGCGGATGCTCTTCGGTCTGCCAGATGCTGGTGATCTCGAGGCGCACGCGCGCCCAGAGGATGTCCAGCTCGACGGAGGTCGAGGCCGGATTGCGCCGGTCGAGCAGGCCATGCGCGATGTGCTGCTGCTTGCGCAGTATGGTACGCCGGGTCGATTCGGTCGGATGCCCCATGAACACCGGCTCGATGCTCATGGAGGCGATCAATTCCAATGCCTGGGCCAGCGTCACCCCGCCCTGGTGCAGGCGCGCGATGCAATCGGCGATGCCGCCGGGCTGCGGCGTGCTGGAATCGTTGATATATTGGCGGCGCCGGCGGACTCGATGCACCTTCTCCGCCGTGTTGACCGCCTGGAACCAGACCGAGAATGCCCGCGTGAGGTCCGTGGCCGCGGACGGCGGCCGGCCCATGGTGCGCTCTTGCAAGCCGTCGCCGGCCTCAATGCCGGCCTCGCCGCCGGCATCCGCGGCGCCTTCGCGCCGCCGAATCGCCGCCAGCCGGTCGCCTTCCACGACCTTGAAGAATTCTTCGCCGCCCTGGTCGCGAAGCATCTCGCCGATCAAGTTCCCCAGGGCATGCACATCCTCGCGCAGCGCCGAGTCCTTGATGGGAAATTGAATGCTTTGGCGATACATGGTGCTAGGCTCTCGAGAATGAACGGAGAAATACTACTATGAGCTCGTTGGCGCAGATCGCTATATTTCTCGCGGCGGCGGTCATTGCAATCCCCATATGCCGCTACTTCAAATTGGGCTCGGTTCTAGGCTATCTGGCCGCCGGAATCATCATCGGTCCCGCCTGTCTCGGCCTCATCGGCAAGGTCGACGCCACCCAGCACGTCGCGGAGTTCGGCATCGTACTCCTGATGTTCGTCATCGGCCTCGAACTGCAGCCCTCCCGTCTCTGGGTCATGCGCAAGCCGATCTTTGGATTGGGGCTGGCGCAGGTGCTGCTGACCACCTTAGGCATAGGCTCGGCCGCATACTTCGGCTTCGATCAATCCTGGCAATCCGCCCTCGTCATCGGCTTCGGCCTTTCGATGTCGTCCACGGCCCTGGTCCTGCAGCTGTTGGCCGAACGAGGCCAGCTGAATTCTCAATACGGCCGCAGCGCCTTCAGTATCTTACTATTTCAGGACATAGCAGTCTTGCCGGCGCTCGCCCTGCTGCCTCTTCTCGGCATGGCCGCCGCCAAAACCACCGGGCCGGGGGGTTGGCTGGCCGTCAAATTCATCGCGGTGCTTGGCGCAGTCATCATCGGCGGCCGCTATGTGCTCCGGCCCATGCTGCGCATCGTCGCCGCCACCCGCGTCGCCGAGGCGTTCACCGCCGCGGGGTTGCTCGTCGTTATCGCAACCGCTCTGCTGGTCAGTCAAGTGGGGCTGTCGCTGTCCTTGGGCGCTTTCCTGGCCGGCGTATTGCTCGCGGACAGTGAATTCCGCCACGAGCTCGAGGCCGACATCGAGCCGTTCAAGGGCCTGCTTCTCGGCCTTTTCTTCATCAGCGTCGGAATGTCGGCCAACTTGGCGTTGGTGCGCGAGAAGCCGCTCACGATAATCGGCCTCATCATGGGCTTCATGCTCGCCAAGGTCCTCGTTCTGCGCGGCATCGGCCGGCTCTCCGGGCTCTCCAGAACGGCCGGCCGCGGCCTGGCATTCAGCCTGCCGTCGGGGGGCGAATTCGCGTTCGTGCTGTTCGGCCTCGCAGCCTCCCTCGGCATCATGGATACGGAAATCGCCGAGCTTCTGGTGCTGGTGGTGACGGGGTCCATGATACTGAGCCCGTTGCTGCTGACGCTTCACGACGCCCTCTTCAAGAAAAAGGAGGCGGATAGCCGGCCGTTCGACACGCCGGAGGAGCTGTATCCCAAGGTGATCATCGCGGGCTTCGGCCGCTTCGGGCAAATCGTCGGCCGAATCCTGCGCGCCAAGAAAATCTCCTTCACCGCGCTCGAAGCGAATCAAACCCAGGTCGATTTTCTGCGCCGCTTCGGCAACCAGGTGTTCTATGGAGATGCCTCGCGCCTGGAATTGCTGCGTGCCGCGCACGCCGAGAACGCCGAGGTCTTCGTGCTCGCCATCGACGACGTCGAAGCCTCGGTGCGCAGCGCGGAATTGATCCGCAGGCATTTCCCGAACCTGAAGATCTTCGCGCGCGCGCGCAATCGCCAGCATTCTTTCCGGCTGATGGACCTGGGCGTGCGCTACATCATTCGCGAGACTCTGGCATCGAGCCTGGAGATGTCCGAAAAGGTGCTCGAGACGCTCGGCCTGTCGAAATCGCAGGCCGTCGACACGGTGCGCCAGTTCCGCGTCCACGACGAGTCGACCATGGCGAAGCAACAGGCGGTGAAAGACGACGAAAACAAGTTTCTCGAAACGACCCGCGAATCCGCCGAACAGCTGCTGCATCTGTTCGAGAGCGACGCGGCCGGGGAGCAGGCGGCGCCGGCCCAGCGCAGGGCCGCGGCTTCTTAGCGAGGGTTGAGCAACACCGTCGTGTCGAAGCTCTCGAATCCCGTGAGGACGCGGCGATACGCGTTCTGCATGATTCGCTCCGCATTCTTGTCGGCGCGCGTGCCCAAGAGCATGCGAATCACGACGTCATCCTGGGGGCGCGCCGGATCCTCGCCCAGTATCTGATACGCGAAGCGCGCCAGCCTCTGATTCATTTCGTTCGCGAATCTCAGGCGCACGAGATCGTTGCCGTCGCCCGCGCCCACCTTGGCCTCCTCGGCAACCTCGAAAATCAGGCGCGCGACGAACCGGGCCTTGTCGATCAGGCCCAGATCGCTGAAGAATTCGATTTCTGATTGGATGTTCATCCTGCGGGGAAAAAATCTATGGGTTTGGTGGCGGTCAGGATGGCGACATCCTTGGCCTCGAACTTGAACATGCGCACGCGTGCCAGCAGCTTGCTCTCGAATTCCTTGTCATTCAGATCCGATGAGACAATGCGCGCCGCCGTGATCTCGCCCGACGGAGCGATGGTCAATTCGAGCACCACCTTGCCTTGCAGGGCCGGGTTGTCGCGCAGAGCGCGGGCATACATGGCATCGATCGCTCCCTTGTTCCTGGTGAACACCAATGCGATCTCGTCCGCGCTGCGCGAGGCCTTGCCGCTGCCGCCGGCGCGCGTCGCCGACTGTCCGGAAACGCCCAGGTTTGGGTCCTTCACCTGAGTCGTGTATATGCCTCGCAGCGAGCCTGAGCCCGCTGCGAGGCCGCTGCTCGTTGGCGCGCTGATGCCGCCGCTGGTACCGCCGGCCTTGGAGGAAATGATATTCCGGGTCACCACGCTGACATCTCCCGGATCGGTCGTCTTCGGCTGATCCTTGGCGAATTTGTCCAGGTCGACCTGATCGCGCAGCGCCGCGAGATCGTCCATGTTCGCAAGCAGCCCGCTCTTCGACGCTTTGATTCGCGGATCCACCGGCTGCGGCGTGGGCTTGGCGCTGACGGGCGCCTTCTCCAGCCGTTTCTCCGGCTTCGGAGGCGGCGGCGGTGGGGGGGCGGCGGCGGCTCCATCACCAGCTGCACCACTCTTTCGGGCAGCGATTCGGTGTTCACCACACGCTCATGCCGCGGCAGAAAAGGCAGGAGAACCGCGAAAATCACGAATACGATCGCGAGATTGCGCAATATGGTCCGGAATCGCCGCTCCATTTCCTCCGACGGCGACCACGGCAGCTCGTAGCGCCGGTAGTACGGCGCCAGCCCGGCGGCAATGCGTTGTGCGGGATTGGCGGCCGTCATTTAAGTCGCCGCCCTTTCGCGTTCGACCACGGCGAACGATACTTTGCCGTATTCGGCTTCGCTGCAAGTCAGCATGATCTTCTTCAGCACGCTGTAGGGTATGCTCTTGTCGCCCATGATGGTGACCTCGCGCTTGGCGATGTCGGTCTTCTGCGCAACGTTCAAAGCGCGGTCGCTCTGCGCCATGAGAGCCGCCTTGAGAGGCGGGAAAAAAGGCCCCTGATTGGCGACGACGGCGGCCAGCGAGCCGACCAGCCGGCCGTCCACATACACCGAATCCTTGGTGATCATGACGACCACGGCGGCACTGGGCTTGCGATCGGACAACGACTGAGGAATCGAGATGTTCTTGGTGTTCGGCAGGATGTCCACCTCCGCCGTGTGCGCGAGCAGAAACACGATGAGGATGGTCATCATGTCGATGAACGGAATCAATGCGAAGTGATTCGCGCCGTGCCTGCGCTGCCGATGGCGTTTGATTCGATAGGACATCATATGGGGGCATCCGCAATGGCGATGTCCGGAAACAGCTCCGCCTTCGAAAACGGCGCCACCGGCAGCTGATATACGCGTACCGCGTCCATGACCTGCACCAAGGTATCGTAGGACACCGCGGGACCGGGCAGAATCGTGGCATCGGTCATCTGAGGGAACTGCGATTTGACCCGCCGCATGTATTCCGAGAGTCCGTCGTAGTCGTAGCCGGCGGCAGTGTTCGCCAACGTTTTCAATGGACCGGAATTGCGGTCGTTGATCACCAGATCGCCGGGACGGATGATGACTTCGAGCTTCAAGCCCTTGGGCAAATCGAGCGGAGCGGCATTGTTGCTGGCCGGCAGATTCAGCTGCAGGATATTGGTCTTGGAAAACACCGCTGTGAAAATCAAGAAGAACACCAAGATCACCATCATGTCGATCATCGGCACGATGTTGAGGTCGTCGCGCCCTTGGTGGTAGCGGGCGTGATTGCGTCGGACGAGGCGCGCGGACTTTGACTTCATTTGGATCGATCCAGAGGAGGAGCCGTCCTAGATGCTGCCGCGGGCGGCGGCCGGAGCCGGAGCACGTGCCGTGGGCGCCGACGGAGCCGCAGGCTCATGGGAAGGCCGGTCGGACTGCCGTTCGGTGATGGAGTTCAAGAACTTCACCGACGCGATCTCCAGGCTGTCGATCAGCGAGGTGGTCTTGGATTCCAGAAACATGTGCGCCGTCAGCAGCGTGATTGCCACCGCCAGGCCCGACGCGGTGTTGTTCATCGCCACGGAGATGGCGGCGGCCAGCAAGCTGGCCTTCTCCGCGGGATTCGCGGTCGCCACCGCGCCGAAGGCGCCGATCAGGCCGGTGATGGTACCGAGCAGGCCGATCAACAGGCCGACATTGGCCAGCGACGACAAGTAGTGAGTGCGTTTCTCGATGCGCGGAATGACCTCGAGCAGACTCTCATCCATGGCCTTTTCGATGTCGTCGCGGCGGCGCGCACTGGCGACCCGGGCCACGCCGTAATTCAGAATCGTGGCGATCGACGCCTTGGAGTTCTGCGTCAGGCCCACCACCTGCTTGAAGTTACCGGCACTCAAGGCCGGCACTAGATCGTCCCACAGGCTGCGGTTGCGATAGGTCTCGCGGGTCAGATACACGTACCGCTCGATGGCGATCGACACCCCGACGACGAATATCACGGCCAGGGGGTATAGGAACACTCCGCCGTCCTTGAAGAAATTGACCACCGAATTCATGAAATTCATCTGCGTGCTCCTAAAAATGCCCAACCGCTCCGAACTTAAGATCAGCCCCGAACCCGTTGGGCTCCGAGGCTAAGATTCAACCAGATTTTGTACAATCACCGGCGGACTTACTTCTCACCCTGCTGCGCCGGCTTGGGCGATGCACCATTTTGAGACGCATCTGCTTGCACCGCGTTGTAATAAACCACTTCGCGCTTGAATACATCCCGATCGACGGGTGCAAGAATCTCATCGACCAGGCTGTTCATCGGCCTGGCCGTAAGATCGCCGATATCCGACTTCTTCCAGGGGACGATGTACATGACCTTCGGCTGCTCATGGTCGCCCGTGACCGTCGCCAGTCCCAGGTCGAGCCGATCGACCTTGGGGCCTGATTTTTGCGCCGAGGCTCCCTCCCGCGCACGGAGGCCGGCCGATTTCCGAGCCGCCGCCGGCGCCGGGTGGGATGCAGGCTCTGCCGAGGTTTCCGGCGCCGGCGTCGAGGTGTCGGCACGCGGCTCCCCCGCCTCGGATTGCGCAGTCGATTTCGCCGGCGGCGACTCCGCCTGCTGCTGGGCAAACGCGATGCCCGGCACCGCGAAACCCAGGGTCATCCAACTCAATATCTTGGCGGTGCTGTTCATACTGCCTCCTCGAGCGCCGGTAGCAATCCCAGTTCAGCTGCCGGCGCTCGCGTCGCTGCCGGAGCTGATGTCGGTGCCGAGGCCGGCGCAGGCGTCGGTGCTGCCGGTGTCTGCGCCGGTGCGGATGGCTGCGCCGGAGCCGATGGCTGCGCCGTCGCCGGGGCCTGCGTGGGTGCCGGCACTCCGGCGCGCTTGCGCACATCTACCAGCCAACCGGCGACCTGCTTGTTCTCGCCTGCAATTGCGACGTAGCGCTCGAACTCGCCAAGCGCCTTTTGCGGCTGCGCGAGATATAGATCGTACAGTATGCCGAGATTCAGATGCGCCGGCGCGTAGTTGGGGTCCGCCGCTATTGAGCGTTCATAAGCGGCCTCGGCATCCGTGAACTTGCCGAGCTTGCGCTCGACGATGCCGAGTTCGTTGCCGGCCACCGCATTGGACGGGCTGTGCTCGAGCGCCGTCTTGAACAGACCTTCTGCCTCGGGCAGGCGTGAATCGCGCATGTACAGCAGGCCTAAATTCAGCTGCGGCCCCGTCAACTGAGGGTAACCGGCGACCAGTTGCTGGAACTCCAGTTCCGCGTCGGTGTTGCGTCCCGATTTCATGAGCTGCAGTGCCTGTGCATATTGCTGTGCCGCACGCTCGGGTACCGGGGCCGAATCGGCGGCAGCAGCGGTCGCCATGGCACCGGATGCAGCGGCAGCGCCGGATTTGGCGGCAGCCGGCCCCACGGCGTCCGCATGAGCGGCCGGCACGCGCGGCGCGGCGCTGTGACAGGCGGCGAGCAGCGCCAGCGCGCCCGCGCTAACGAATCGATTCGACCAGCTGCTCACCGATTTCCACCTTGCCGTAACGGCCTGGATTGAGTTGCGCGAGTGCGGCGAAGCTCTTCTGCACCCATTCATCGTAAGTACCGTCCTTGGTGCGTGCCGCGTTGACCTCGTGCAATTTGATGGCCTTCTCCTCGAACGGAAACGCCTGCTCTTCGAGCAGCACGTCGTATTGCTCCAATTCATCCTTGTTCAGGTTCTTGGGACGCTCCGAGCTCATCAGGTCCTTGCCCAATTGGCGATACAGCTCGGCGCTCTCGAAGGTCGCTGCGGTGGTGACTTCGGCCACCTGGTAGTCGGCCGCCCGCTCGTAGGCTTTGAGCGCCGCTTCCATCGACTTGCTTTTCTCGGCCAGCGACTTCTTCAGGGGCGCCACGAGCTTGATGCTCTTGAATTCCTCGCGCAGCGGCGCCGCCAGTGTCAAGGTCGCCTTCGCCGCCAAGGCGCGGCTGCGATCGGTGCGTGCCGGACCCGCCGCCCGATCGGCCGCAATGATGTCCCTGAGCCAGTAGTCGCGCCCCGCGGTATCGCCCGCCTTGGCCGTGATCAGGCTCAATTTGTTGCGTGCCTCCATGGCCGGATTCAAGGGCTGCGGAAAATGCTTGACGAAGGCCTCGAGCATGGCGCGCGACTTCGCCGTATTGCCCGATTTGTCGTACAGATCCGCGGCCTGCAGCGTGGCTTCGCGCTGCACATCCGGCGCCTCCCCGGGCGTCTGTGCAATTTGTTCGAACTCCACGGCGGCCTGGCCTGGGTGATTCGATTCGGTGTAAGCCACCGCAAGATTGCGCGTCACGTCGGCCTGCAGCGGACTCTGGGGAAAGTTGCGTCGAAACCCCTCGAGGACGACCACCGCCCGATCCCATTGCTTGTCCTTCATGAGCAGAGACGCTGCGTCGAAATCCGCATTCGCACGAACCTTCGAGGTCGGCGCCAATGCCGACACGCGCAGAAAGTCATCCACCGCGGCCGCATTGTCGCCCGATTTGCTCTTTTGCTCGCCCTGCTTGTAAATCGATGCCGCCAGCCTTTCGACAATGACCGGGCGCTCGGGGTCGGCGGCGGGCATCAGCGTCTGCGCATGGGTGTAGGCAGTCTCCGCCTTATCGAACACGCCCTGCTCGAAGTTCGAATTGCCGATCACCGTCCAGGCAACCCGCTGCTTGGTGGCGTCCACCGGAGGCTGGCGCGCCAGCAAGGCGTCGGCCGCGGCCGTTGCCCGCGGGTAGTCCTTGGCCGTGTAAAGCTCGGTGGCCGCCCGCGTCAGCACCGCCGCGCTTTCCGGATGGCCGGGAAAAGTCTGCGCGAATTTCAGCGAGCTGTCGATGCTGCGGCTGTGAACGGCGGCTTTGGCTTCCCCGCTCAAGGTCTCTTCCTGCTTGCCGTAGGCAATGATCGCCGCATAGCCGGCGGCCGCGGCCTTGTCGTTGTTGCCGTAGTGATAAGCCGTGCTCTCGTATTCCTTCGCAGCCTCGTCGTATTGCTTGCTCTCGAACAAAGTTTCAGCGAGCAGGAAATTGGTGGCAGCCGAATCCGGATCGTCCGGGAACGAGGTCAGATAGCTGTGATACCACTTTGCCGCCTCCTGATAGTCCGCGACGCTCTTGGTACGCTGTGCCTGCGCGTGATAGTACTGAGCAACGTCCTTGAGATTGGTCTTGAGCACGGCCACCACCTTGGGCTCGTTCTTCGGCTCTCTGCCCTGCCAATACGCCGTGCCGAAACTGTAGTCCTCCACGAACTCTTTCTTGCCCTGCAGCACGAGTTGCGGAAAGCCGCCCTTCTGATATGCCTCGATGGCCTGCATTTCCAACAACGGTGCCTTCTCGTTGTTGCGATCCTGTGAAACGAAGGCACGGTAGCTGTCCGCCGCGTCCGTATAGCGCTCCTTCTCTATATAGAGGTCGCCCAGGCGTGCATACAGGAGGTACGAGTAGGGCCGCGGCAGCTGCCCCGGCGGCGTGCGGTGTTTGACGAATGCGTCGATGCTTTTCGGACCGTCCAGATAAGAGAACGTGATGCTCATGACTCGAAAGGTGTCCTCCACCAGCTCGCGGTTCGGCCGGCTCAGGGTCTCGAGCTCGACCAGCCGGGACGGATTGCCTTTCGCCAGCAGCATCGAATCCAGCACGCCCCCGAAGGAATCCAGGCTGCGCTCGTTCTCGCCCTGTTTGAACAGCGACCAGCCGTGCTTAT
The DNA here is from genome assembly GCA_963784105.1 of uncultured Gammaproteobacteria bacterium. GTDB lineage: Bacteria > Pseudomonadota > Gammaproteobacteria > Steroidobacterales > Steroidobacteraceae > Bog-1198. The sequence continues at coordinate 934,246 of CAWAQE010000018.1, read as the reverse complement.
AGAGGCTTTGGCTATAAAACGCCGACGACGGCCCGATCTTGATGACGGCCTCGTAGGCCGTCTGCGCCTTGGGATAGTCCTTGTCCGAGAACAACAGCTCGCCGCGCCGAAACTGCGCTTCGTCGATGTAATGACTATGGGGATAACTGGCCACCAGCTGATCCAGGGACGCCCGCGCCTGGTCGGGCTGAGCATTGAGCTCGTAGGCACGCGCAAGCTGGTAGAGCACCGAATCGTTGCGTTCATACTTCGGATAGGTCTTCAGCAAGGCGGAGTACAAGTGAATGGCTTCCGTGGCGCGCAGTCCCTCGTTGGTCACCAGTTCACGTTCGATGCGCTCCGACTCGGAACTCTCCAGGTTGAGGTCCCCCAGGCGCCGCAGCGCTTCGGCGCGCAGCGCGGCATCTCCGGCATTCAGGTCGAGAAAGCGCCGGTAGCTCGCCATGGTCTTGTTTTCGTCGACATTCTTCGGCGGATCGGTACTGACATCGGCTTGCTGCGAGTCCAGATCCTTGATGGTCGGCGGATTCTTGTTCGCCGCGGCCGCCGGGCACGCCACGGCGGCTGCCAGAAGCATCGCGGCCAGCGGGGCCGCGCCGAGCGCGCCTGCGCCGCTCGACACGGCGAATGCGCGCCCTCGGCTCGACGCGGCAGCCTCCCTCTTCACGGCTTCGCCGCCTTCGGCTTGTCGTTGGCGGCATGGTCGTAAATCGCCGCCAATTCATACCGCGCCTGAATCTGGTAGGTCGAGATGCGCTGCTTCTGGCCCTCGAGTTCGCGGATGGCGAGCACCTGTAAGAACCGATTCTGCTGTTCGGACACCTCGGCCAGGCGCTGTTGCAATTGATCCATGCGGGCGCGTATGGCCGCGATGCGCCCTTCATAGGCGCCGGTATTGGTCGGCACGCCGGCGCGCGCCTGCCGCACCAGCACCGACCGTTTCTGCGTCTCCTTGAGCTCGGCCTCCAGCTCTTTCACCGAACGCCGTTCGTTCCACAGCCTGGCTTTGAAGCTCGCCGACAGCTTCCAGTACATGACGCCCTTCATGAGGCGGAGCTTTTCCCGCATCTCGGCCAGATCCGGATCGTCCGGGTGCGCCGCGAGATAGTCCTCGATGCGCTTCAACCGCCGCCATGTCTGTTGTTCCTCGGGCGTTCCGAGAGCCGCGACGTCGTTGGTTTTCTCGATCTCATTGATGCGCGACTCGAACTCCACGCGCTTCTGCGTCAGGCCGTCGAGGTCGGTCGCCGCCATGACGGCATCGGCTTTCGGCACACGTTCCTTGTATGCTTCCTGGCGGGTATCCAGCATGTCATCGTAGGCTGAGACGTCCTCCCGCCAATTGTCCAGATTACGGCTCATAAAATTGAGCTCGCGGTAATTCTTCAGTCCCTCCTGAAACTCATTGCTCGCCAGCAGCGCGTACAAGTAGCGCGACTCCGGCGCGTTCGGCAGAGTCGTCAGCTGCCAATACCACGTCAATGTGTCTTTTTTATCGTCATTCAACAGGCGGTCGAGCAGGTGTCCGCCGCGGATCTCCTCGATCGAAGCGTCGATCCTCTTGATCTCCGCATCGAAGGAATCGACGGCCGTGCTGTAGTAATCAGCGGCTTGGCCCGTCGCCGACAATTGAGTGTAGGCATAGGGCACCGTGAGAAACGACTCCTGAACCGCCGAGTCGAGCAGGCTGCGCTTGCGCAGAGTGAGCCACGGAACCAGCGCGCGCTTGAATTCACCCATTCCGGCGTCCGCCCAGCCGACTCCAAGCAGCGCCTTGGTCGAGAAAGGACCTTCGAGACGAATGCGCTCCAGGATGGGTTTGGCCTCGGCCGGCCGTTTCGCCTGCAGCAATGCGAATCCCAGCGCCAGATTGGCCTTATCCTTCAGCGCCAGCAACTCCTCGCTGCGAGTCTCCATGCGCCCCACCCGGTCGAGATACGGGATGGCGTCGGCAAGCCGGTCTCTGCGGACCAGCGCCACGCCCAGGTTGAACTGTGCGTAAGCGGTCCAATCGGGAGCGCCATGCCAGGCGCTCAGCGCGGCGATGGCATCGTCGTAGCGATTCTGCCGCATCATCAGCTGCGCAAGCAGCATGTAGCGCTCGGCACTGATGCGCGGATCTACTTTATCCGAAACCTGCCGCAGGGCTTGCTCGGACTGCTGCAAATAGCCGCGCTGATACCAGACCTTTCCGAGGTAGAACCACGCTTTGTTGCGCACCGCCTCGGAGGTGTTCTGATTCAGCAGCGCCTCGAAGATCTTGCCGGCTTCCACATGCTCGCCCAGAGACAGGTACAAGCCGCCCAGCAGCAGCTCCGCCTCGCCTTGAGTGTGCGGAATGCGGTTCAGCTGGCGTGCCGCGAGCAGGCGTGTAATCGAATCGAAATAATCGTCCTGAAAGAAATAGAACAGCACATCGCCGTAGTGCAGGTCCTTCACGTCCTGCGGAGGCAGGCCGTCCGGATCCGGCTTGATGTTCTTCGGCAGGGCGAGCGCCGGGGCCAACGCCAGCGCCAGCGCGCTCAGAATGAACGGCCGAAGTCTGTTAGTCACACGCCGCACGCACTATTCCCAATCTTTGATGGTGAACTCTGGCTGATGCTTGGCCACGCGGTCCGTGATCTTGAGTTCCAGATACTTGGCGCCGACACCCTTGTCGAAGGTGATCGTGGCGCCGCGCTTGTAGTCGCGCTCCTGCGGACCCTTGCCCGAGAAGAACGCCACCAATTCGTGCTTGCCGACTTTCAGATTGCCCAGATAGAGCTGCTGCACGCCGCCTTTGAGCAAGGCATCGGCTTCGCGCGCCGTATACAGGTAATTCTTCACTTCCTTGTTGTCGATCTTGACGGTCACGGAATCCAAGGCGAAGAACGTGCCTACATCCATCGATACATACAAGGCGACCTGAGTGTTGGCGGGGAACAGCAGCTCCTCTTCCAGCACGAACAGATCCTTGTTCAGATCGATGACATCTTTTTTGAGCCCCTGCACCTCCTGGTCCAGAGTCTTGAAGTCGGCGGGTGCATCGCCCGTTGCCGGGGCGGCGTCGGGCGCGGGCGCGGCGGAGGCGGAGGCCGAAGCCGGCGCCGTAGAACCGGAAGCAGCAGCCGGGGCAATGGGCGCGCCAGCCGCGGGGGCGGTAGCGATTCCGGAAGCAGCAGCAGCCGCAGGGGTGGTGGTGACAGCAGCGGTGGCCGCCGCCGCGGGGGTGGTCGGTGCGAGGGTGGTCGCCACTGCCGGGGGCGGTGCGGCATTGGCCGCGGCCGGAGCGGCGAGCGCCGCACCGCCGGCGGCCGAGGCGCAGGCCAGCAGCATGGCGCGCGCGATGATCGACACAACTCGATACTTGAGATTCATAGACTGACCCGTTGCTTACTCGCGCAGCAATTCGCGAATGTGATCAAGATAAGCGCGCTCGTCGCCGCGCTTGAAACCGACGTTGGCATACCGAACGACACCCGAGCGGTCCACCAGGATCGTCATGGGCATTTTCTGCAGCAGATATTCCCGGCCGATGTCGGAACCGGTATCGAACAAGATGGGATAGGAAACCTTCATAGCCCCCGCGAACTCGCGCGCGCGTTCCAGATCCTCATCCACCGAAACGCCGAGCACCACCAAGCCGGCGCGCGCGTAGGTGGTGTTGATTCGGTCGAGAGCCGGCATCTCCTGCCGCGAGTCGCCGGCCCATCGCGCCCAAAAATTCACCAATACCACCTGGCCGCGAAATTCGGACATGCGCAGGTTCTTGCCATCCATGGATTTCAATACGAAATCAGGCGCTTCCTTGCCCAGCAGCGTGGGCGCGGCCGCGATCGACGCGGCGCCCAACGCGGTACCGAGAATCAGGCCGGCGCCGATCAATGCCTTACGCATGCGCTGATGGCCTCACCGCAGCGTTCTCGAGCTAAGTGTGGTTGAGCCGCGCTCGAAGCGCAGCGCCAAATCGTTCACGCTGGTAACCCCGCTGTCCTAGACCTCGAGCTCTTAAAGTAGGGCTCCGTACCGGAAGCTTTGCGCCCTCGCTTTTCAGCGAATTTGCCCTGATTCAGACCTTATGCAAAATCGCAGATGCAAGCCCCAGTGTCAACGCGCCAAGCATGCCGCACGCAGGATTTCTGTATGACGTGGCGCACATTCGTGCAAATTGACCGAGACGCGGCACGATGGCTTGTCTCTGGATTGAGACAAGCCGGGCAACGGCCCGATCCTATGCCGTCAAACCGTCCCGTTCACGATCGGGTTGAACGCGATCAGAGGCTCGAGTGTCGCAGCGCCGCTGCCCAAGGTGTTCACCAAGTTCGGCGGCCCGTACAGGCTCGGCCACATGGATATGGCATTCGCGGTACCGTGCAGGGCCATGTAGTTGAGCACCACCATCTGCACCAGATTGGGAACGTTGTTGCCTGCGGGGCTGCTGGTGGTGTTGATGGAGCCGTCGGGGTTGAAGCTGCCGAGCTGCAGGCTCATCTCCGGATTGCTCTGCAGCGGAACCGGCCTGCCGTTGGGGCTGTAGACCAGGAAGTAGGTGGCCGCGACGTTTTGATTGTCGGCGGTCCACACGCCCTTGCCCCGGCCGCCCGCCGAGTTGTCGATCATGCCGTTGCTGGCCAGCGAGCCGTCGCTGAAAATATAGATCATCACGGGTTTGTGGACGCGGGCCGCGTACTCCAGGCAGGCGCCGATGCAATTGCCGAGGTTCAGGTCGCGCGCCTCGCCCGTGGCCCGATCGCCGGTGTGATAGTCGAAACCGTCCATCTCGATGGTGCCGGCGGCGGCGTTGCCGTCGATGACCAGCTTCATCACCGAGGCGGTCTTTTGATAATCCGAGTTGGCCGCGAATTCGGTCGCATTGAAGATGCCGCTCGGACCCACGACGTTCGGGTCCAGGCTCGGGTTGACCGAACCCGGGCTGCTGTAGGTCTCGACCGTGTAGGCCGCCTTGGTGAACCCGCATGCCTGAATGCCGGGGGAGGGAACGCCATTCACCAGCGGGGCGCCCGTGCCGCCCAGCGCGGTGCCGTTGAGCGCCGCGTAGTTCACACCGGCCACCGGAACCGCGGGAACGGGATATGCTGTCACCTTGCTGTACTTCGCGTCGCTGATGCGCTTCATCGATTCCAGCACATTGGTCACGTCCGAGGAATTGGGCAGCAAAGTGCTGAGCTGACCGGTACTGACCAAGCCCGAGGTGTCCGCGGGGCTCGCCACCACGCTCGGCTGGGCGGCGGGAATGATCATGGCCGGCGGCGACATGGAGTTGCCGCCCGACACCGAGCTTTCCGAGCCGATCAGATTGAGCAGTCCGCCGCGCGCGCCGTACTGGTAGATGCCGTACATGGGATTGTGGGGATTGGTGTCCGTGTCGTTCTGCGACAGGGCGGGAATGACCGTGCCGCTGGTGCCGGCCATGGCCGTGGCGCTGGCGCGCGCCTTCATGCCGCGCAGGTGCGCGCTGTCCGAGTGGTAGCGCAGTCCGAAACTCGCATCGATGAAGCTGCCCGTGGCGCTGCTGTTCGGCACCATGGTGCCGGGAAGCCCGAGCTTGTTGTATCCCGCGACCGACAGAAAATCGAGCTGGCCCCCGGGGCCGCCCACCAGCACATTGGAGCCGGCAATGTTGCCGCCGCCCGAGAGATCGAAGCAGATGAAGGGAATCTTGCCGGCGCCCGTCGTGATTTGACAGGACGCAAGCAATCCCTGGATGTCGGAGGCCAGGGTGGCGCGCGCGGTGCGCGGTCGGCCAGCATGCCGAGCAGCGAAGGCCCGATCACCGTGGCGGAGCCTGTGATGAAGCTCTGCGCGAGGAATTCGCGGCGCGTTCGCGGCCGGGGATGATCCTGGTGGCGGAGCGGCTCGTGCAACCCCAGAGCCTTTGTCTTCTTGCTCATAGTGAGACCTCTTCGATTCGTCTTGCTTAATCGATCAAGATATCGGCGCTGCCGAAGGCGGCTGCGCACGCGGCGGCGGTCACGGCCTGCACCCGGGCCGTGGCCGCCGCGGCGGTCACCCCGCCCGTGGTGCTGCAAGCAGTCGTCGCGCAAAGATTGCTGATTAAACCGTCGAGCTCACCGGTGCCGTTGCCCGGAGCGGTCGGAGCGGTATACGGACCCGTCATCGTCGTGGCCGCCGGCTGACTCAGCAGAGTGCCGTTGCCCACCACCTTGGCCGCCAGCGGGCCGGTGACCGAGTCGATGCCGGCCTGAGTCGAGAACAGACCCCCGGTCAAGCTCACGCCCGGGAACATCTGGGCAGCCAGGGTCGGCGTATTGACCATGACATTGCAGTACTGGATGGCCAGCTGCGCGACTCCCACCTGGTTCGTCGAGGAGAAGCCCTCGAGCGTCGGATCGGACGGCAGCTGCTGCTGCACGGCCAAGTAGGTCGAGTTGACGAGGGCGTTCGTCATCGACACGCCCGTGAGCTGCGACAGGGTGGCATTGATCTGCGCGAAGGTGCGCACGCCGATATCGGCGACCACCGGCCCGGGTGCGTTCGGCGGCGTCGTCGGCGTCGGCTCGACCACTACATTGGTATGGCTGCCGAGCTGATCGAAGGTCAGGAAGAACTGATCCGTCAAGGGACCACTCTGTACGCCGATGACCGTGCCGACCGTGGACAGCACCTCACCGTGGGCAGTGTAGCCCGCCGCGGTCACCGTGGTGTTCAAGGGTATGTAGGCTTGGCCCACCTGCGGAATGTTGCCATTCATGCCGATGCGGATGCCCCTGACGGGAATGTTGGGAATACTGCTCGCCGTGACCTTCGGATCCAGCGAAATGAACGTCGGCTGGTAGAACAGGTAGCTGTAGCTGTCGTACTGGCTGACCGTGAACATGATGTAGGACTCCGACACGCCGGTCACGTCCGCGACATTGAACAGCAGGTAGTAGCGCTGGCCCACGCCGGCATTGAAGTTCTGCAGCACCTGCGCCGCGGTCAGGGCGCGGCTGTGGATGGCGACGAACTTGATCAGTCCCTGCCAGGAGCGGTCGCCCGACACTTCGTTGCCGAGGACCAAGGCGAAGGTATTGTCCCAGTTCGAGATGGTGCCGCCCTTCTGCGGATCCGGAACGTTGGCATTCACGCCGTTGACGTAGATTTGGCGCCCGTTCACCGGATCGTAGGTCAGCACCACGTGCTGCAGCGAGGCCTGCAGGAGCATGGCGGCGTCCGGGGTCTGCAGCTGCGGAGTGCCGTTCAAGTTCGAATTCGAACTGCGCATCATGAAGTCGTAGTCCTGGTTGGTCTGGCCGAGCGTGAAGTTGCGCGTGCTGTCGCCGCCGGAGTAGCTGACCATGTAGGAATTGTCGACGGCCACCAGCGCGGGCGCGACCCACGCCTCGATGGAGTACTCCCCCGTGGACTCGATGGTGTTGTAGATCTTCGAGCTCGAGGAGGTGCTGGCCTGCGCCTTGCCGCCCGCGCCCACGGTGATGCCCCAGCCGCCCGCCCAGAGCACACTGCCCGAGATGGTGAGGTCGGCCGCCGGATCGACGCCGCTCGTGTCATAGGCGGTGTAGCCGCTGCCCGTCTGGAACTCGTACTTCGCGATGGTATCCGCATCGTAGCGGTTGGCGCCGCTCGCCACCGTGCCCTGAGTCAGGGTCAGCGCCTTGCTGACGACCAGGGTGGGGTCGATGCTGGCCAGGGTCAGCGATTTGGCGAAGGCCTGAATCTGCGCGAGCATCAGCGCCGCGTCGGTGGCGCAATTGTCCCAGCAATTGTGATTGTCGGTGTACAGCCGCTGGTAGAAGCGCGAATTGGTGCCGCAAACCACGGGACTTCCCGCCGGGGCCGGCGCGTTGCCGGCCACGAAGGGAGCGCATCCGGTCAGGTCGATTTTCGGTATGGCGGCCGGGTAGGCGATCGCCAGAGTCGGGTCCGCGAAGTACGGCGATTGCATGGTGGCCGCGCTCGCCGTCGAGGAATGGCAGCGCACGCAGTACTTGTCCACTCCGCCCACGCCCGGGACGATGTTGTTATATATAGTGTTCTCGTATTCGGTCGGGTCGCTGGGGAAAACCAGACTCTGCCCGACGGTTTGAATCGGGGGCGCCACCAGCTGTACCTGCGTTGCGGATGAAGCTCCGGTCGCCCCCGCCCAGTTGCTGATCCAGGTCGTCAATATCTGACCGCAGGCGCTGGGGTCGGCCAGCCAGCAATTGTGGCCGCCGCTCACCTTGGTGACGATGAGCGAGGTCGCGGGCGAGGCGAGATTGACCACGGTGTTGGCCTGCGCATACGCGAGATTCACATCGTCGCTGCGCGCAAAGTTCGGCATCTGGGCCGGGCTGGTGGCGTTGTGGCATTGGCCGCAGCGGTTCTGCACCCGCACATTGGCCCAGAAATTGACCGCGAAGGCCTGGACGTCGGCCGTTGCCGGCGCGGGACCGGTATAGGCATCCGCCGCGCTCGTGGGAGCCGTGGCCGCGGTGGCCGTCGTCGGTGCGCCGCCGCCGCTGCAGGCACTCAAGCCGACAGAGGCCGCGAGGGCGAGCAGGCTGATCGTGCGTGTGAGGTTCATGTTCAAGTCCCCTCGCAGTAGGCGGCCGCCTCGGCGAACGGCTGCCGCAACTTGTATTGATGCGCTTGGAACGAGGCAATCATGGAGCTGACCTGGGTGAAGTCGGCGGCGCTGTTCGGGGCGCGCAGACACACATCCTTGAAGACCCGGGTGACCTGGCAGCTGACGAATGCCGCGCTGCTCTCGAGCTCCTGGCCCAGCGATTTGGCGCCGTTGCCGCTGCCGCCGCCCGGGGCCCATCCCAAAATCTCGTTCGGCCCGGTGCGCCAGCGGTTGTTCCAGCTGTCATCCGGCGTGTTGAATCCTTGAGGGAAATTGGTGTTGTTGATGTGGTACTTGGGCTGAACCTGGCCGGCCGTGTAGACGATCTGACCGATGGGCCAGGAAGTCGCACCGATCTCGCTGGCGGGGTAGCTGAAGTTGTAGTAGGCAAAGGCCTGCGCCATCGGATCCATGCCGCTGTGGCAGCCGATGCAATTGGTCAGGAACAGCGTGCTGACGCCGCCGGGGCTGCGCGTCACGTCCTGGCGTATGCGATCCGGCGGCCGCGTGATGTCCATGACGGTCGGCAGGTCGTTGCACAGGTGATTCATCACGGTAAAGCGGAACATGGCGCGATTGGTGCCGTTCACGAAGAAGGCGCTGGCCGCGCCCCGCGTCGTCATCACGCCGGCGACGGCCGTAGAGGGAATGCCGGTCAGGGCCGACTGGGTGGTTTGCACCAGGTGCTTGCTGAGGTCGACATTGTTCTCATCCAGGGTGATGTACATGTTGTTGTTCGCCGGCGAGTAGGCCGGCTCGCCCGAGGTCCCGTCGCCGATGAACAATATATCGGCGGTGAGCAGGGTGTTGAACGGAATGTCCTTCAGCACCATGCCGACCACGGTGGCCGTGTAATCGTTGAGCGGCACGAACACCGATTGATCGCGGTTGGTCCACGGCGCCGCCATGTTGCGGATGGTGCCGTTATAGAAGGCGGGATCCTGGGTCGCGATGAGCGCGGCGGTGATCGCATCCGGCGAGCTCGTCATGGCCGTGAGCTCCGCGGCCGTGGGCGGCACGCCCGCGATGCGGCTGTACATGCGCGTCGCCTGATCGGCATTGGGGGGCGGAGGGGCGGCTGCGAATGCCATCGCACCGAACAGCGAAACGGCGCCGGCCAGGACCATGACGCGCATGCCGTCCGCGACCCGGGCATGTGTGCGCGCGGCGCGCGGCGGCGCAGACCGCCGCGGCACCAGCGCGCGGCTCCTCTGTGGCTCTGACATCCCATACTTCATATGCACATCCACTCTCGTGAGTTGTGATTTCGACGTGGCGCGAATATAGCCAGTAAAAATGGCTGCAAGTAATGTCTCATCCGAACGACGTCGGTGTTTCGCGACATATCGACTGACCACTGTCCGCCTATATCCTGCAGCCTAATTTGCGAAGGTCTGCGCTCCTGTGCACAGAGAAACGGATGCGGCGGAGTTCTTCTGTGAGTGCGTTAACAGAATACGCACGAACATCGAACGAAGATCCGGTTCTGAGACCGATTAAGTTCAATGAGCACTCGCAAACATGCACACTGACGATCGAAGCGATGATTGAACGTAGGTAACCGAAACCATGAACACCTTGCTCAGACGTGAACTTCGTCACGCTTCGCTGAAGCTCGCGGCGCTGCTGCTGCCCGCGTTGATCATGGCCGGTTGCGAGAGCGGCGTCAGCGGCCATGCCCCGGGCCTCGCCGGAGTGCAGACCCTGGATCCCGGCACCTTGAATTTTCCGCTGGCCTATATCAAGCGTCCCCCGCCCGCCTCCACCCCGAATGCGGACATCGACGTGCGCGACCTGATCACCTCGACCACCGGCGGCGATGTCTACATCCGCGAGCAGGCCAGCGCCGGCTCCGCTGAAACCAACATCACGAAATCAATCACCCAAGGCATGGGCGATGTCCGCGATCTCGACGTTTCGGCCGACGGCACGAAGCTGGTGTTCTCGCTGCGCCTGCCGCTCAATCCCAACAAGCCCAACACCGACGTTACTCAGCCCACCTGGAATATCTACCAGTACGACGCAGTGGCGAAAACGGTGACCCAGCTCACCAACGACAATACGACCTCGGGCCATGACATCAGCCCGCACTACCTCCCCGACGGGCGCATCGTGTTCGCGTCGACCCGCCAGGCGGCGACCCAGGCCATCCTCATCGACGAAGGCCGGCCGCAATACCCGGCGCAGACCGACGATATCAACCCCAAGCAGCCCATATTCCTGCTGCACGTCATGAACGCGGACGGCAGCGATATCCACCAGATCAGCTTCAACACCGATCATGATTTCGCGCCTTCGGTGCTGGCCAACGGCCAGATCGTATTTTCGCGTTTCGACTCGGTGAACGGCGGCCAGTTCAGCCTGTACCGCTGCAATCCGGACGGCACCGGACTGGAGCTCTACTACGGCGAGAACAGCCATGCATCGGGCGCCAATATCGCGGGCACGAACGACAATGTGATCCAATTCTTGAACGCCCGGCAACGCGCCGACGGCCAGCTGATCGCCATCGTCCGGCCCTTCCTCGGCACCCAGCTGGGCGGCGATATCGTGCAAATCGACGCCGAGAATTTCGTGGAAATGCATCAGCCCTCGACCCCGACCGGCGCCGCCGGCACGGCGCAGTCGAGCGCGACCACCCTCGGCGTCACGACCGATGCGAACAAGCCTTCCATGGGGGGCCGGTTCGCTTCCGCGTATCCGCTCTACGACGGCACCAATCGAATGCTGGTGAGCTGGTCTCCCTGCCTGGTCCTGGATTCGAGCGTCTCCCCGGCTACCACCAGCATTTGCACGGCCGCCAACACCAGCGGCGCCAATGTGCAACTGGCGCCGCCGCAGTACACCATTTGGATCTACGACCTGGACGCCGGCACCTTGAGCCCGATCTTGGCGGCCGAGCCGAATACCGTCATCGTGGATCCGGTCATCATGCAGGTACGCTCGCCGGCGCCGACCTTCATACCGGATTTCGTGCCGACGGGAGCCGCCGCCGCTCTGGCCGGCAACACCAATGGCGGAATGGGGCTGCTGGTCATTCGCAGCGTCTATGATTTCGACGGCATCGACGAGGTCGCGGCGGAGACCGGCGGCACCATCCCCAATATCGCCGCCTTGGCCGATCCGAAGCAGGCGACCGCCGATCAGCGCCCGGCGCGCTTCGTGAGAATCGAAAAGGCCGTCGAGATCCCCGACAAGACCGTGCGCAAGATCGATCCCATGGATTTCGGCCCGGCCGGTATGGGCATGCGGGAGATTCTCGCCTACGCCCCGGTCGAGCCGGACGGTTCGGTGAAAATCGAATTGCCCGCCAATGTGCCGTTCACCGTGGACGTGCTCGACAAGAATGCGCGGCGAATCGGTCCGCGTCATCCGGCCTGGATGCAGTTGATCCCCGGCGAAACGAAGACCTGCAACGGCTGCCACACCGTCGGCAGCCTCAAGACACCGTCCCATGGCCGCTCAGGGTTGACCGACTCGGTCAACGCGGGGGCCTCCGCCGCCGGTGCGCCGTTCCCGAATACCGTGCCCAGCTTGCCGGCGGCCAATGCCGGCGACACCATGGCCGACACGCGGGCATGGAATACCTGCCAGACCGGGCTGCCGGCCACGGTCGTTTGTTCGCAAGTACCGAGCATCGACGTGATCTACACCGACGTCTGGACCGATCCGGCCGTGCGCACCCCGGATTTGAGCTTCTCCTATCTCTATGCGAACCTGACGACCCTGCCGCCGACCACGGACAGCTCGGTGACCAGTAATGCCCATTGCGCGGTTTGGGATCCCCTGTGCCGCAGCACCATCGAGTATCCGCTGCACATCCAGCCTCTCTGGAACTTCACACGGCAGACGACGGTCGGCGGCGTGGTCACCGATCACACCTGTACGACGTGTCACAATCCGGAAAACGCCGCCGCCAATGCCGAACAAGTGCCTGCGGGCCAGCTGGATTTGACCGACACGGCGTCCACCATCGACGCGACCTTGTTCAACTCATACGAAGAACTGCTGTTTGCACATGACGAGCAGACGCTTAATATGGGCATCTTGCAGGATCTGTTGGTGCCGGCGCCGGGACCGCCGGGACCCGGGGGTACGCCGACGACCGTCATGGTGCCGGTGTCCCTGGCGCCGCCGATGACGGCCGGCAGCGCGAGCGGCTCGGCGGTGAAATTCTTGAGGATGTTCGACGGAACGTATGCGGACCCCGTGCTTGACCACACGGGATTCCTCACAACAGCGGAGTTGCGTTTGATCGCAGAATGGCTGGACATTGGCGCGCAGTATTACAACGATCCATTCGTCGCGCCGGTTGCGAATTGAGCTGATGCGACGCCTGCCCGCTCTGCTACTGCTGCTGCTGCAGGCTTTCATTGTCGGTCAGGTCCATGCAAAGGAACCACTGGTTGAACTCGTCGTGGCCGAGCCGTTTCTGGAAATGCACAGCGGCCCGGGGCGCGGCTATCCCGTGGTCTATGTGGTGGGCCGGGACGAAATCGTCACCGTGCTCTACAGCCGCACCGAATGGTACAAGGTGCGTGCGCCGGGCGGCCAGGAAGGCTGGGCGCGCCGCTCGGAATTGGCCCTCACCAAGCTCCCTTCCGGAGAGCCGGCGCCCATACCGCCCTATCCTGAGTTCGCGAGTCACCGCTGGGAAATCGGCGCGGGCTACGGCGTATTCAATCATGAGAACCTGGTCACCAGCTGGGGAGATTTCGGCCTCACGGACAGCCTCGACGTGGAATTCGTCGTGCAGCAGGCATTCGGCACCATCGACAACCGCTACATGGCCAGTCTGGGGATGCGGCACACTTTCATCCCAGAATGGCGCTGGTTCTCGCCGACGGCGGGCATCGGCACGGCGTATCAGTACATCCAAGACAAGGTACCGCCGCAACCGCTGCAGACCAGCAACGAGATGGCCTATGTTTCCTTGGGAGCGCGCGGTTTCATTACCAGGCGATTCATGTGGCGTGCGGATTGGCGCAAGTATGTCGTCTTCACCAACCAAAATCAGAATGAGGAACCGGAAGAATGGAAATTCGGCTTAGCAGTGTTCTTCTAGCGGCGGCGCTGCTGTCCGGCTGCGGCTGGTTCCATCGCGGCGAGAAGGGACCGGCTCCCGTGGTTGCCGAGGAGCCCCAGGGGGAGCCTTCGATCATCGAACCGCAGGTCAATCGCCGCGAAGTGAAGACTCCGAAGATCAAGGCCAAGGACTTCGAGATCGGCGGCTACTTCGGTGCGCTCAGCATTCAGGACTTCGGAACCAACCCGATTTACGGCGTGCGCGCGGCGTACCACGTGTCGGAGGATATTTTCCTGGAGGGGTTCCTGGCCCGTTCCAAGGCCGGAACGACCAGCCTCGAGGATGTGTTCCCGGATATCACCATCGTCAGCGACTCTGGGAGGCAATTCACGTATTACGACCTGGACCTGGGCTACAACGTGCTCCCGGGGGAGATCTTTCTCGGGCGCGGCCGCGCGTTCAATTCGGCCCTGTACGTGACGGTCGGCATGGGCGATGTGAAATTTGCCGACAAGGATCAGTTTGCTCTGAATTTTGGAATGGGCGAGCGCCTTCTGATTACAGACTGGCTCGCGATGCACCTGGACGTGCGAGATCACGTGTTCGAGACGGACTTGACCGGGCGGACCAAGAACGTCCACAACATTGAAGCAACGTTAGGCTTGACCGCTTTCTACTGATCAGGAGGACAGAACCATGAATGTTCCTACGGTTAAATTCTTCAAGCGCTGCACCATGGCCGCCATAGCCGGCGCCGCGACGGCGTTCATCGCCTCGACGGTATCCGCGGCCGGCAGCGGCGATTCCGGTCCGGCGCCCGCCTTCACCCTCACGGAGCTGTCCGGGCAGCAGGCCGCCTTGAGCCAGTACAAGGGACAAGTCGTCATGGTGAATTTCTGGGCGACCTGGTGCGGACCCTGCCAGCAGGAGATGCCGCTGCTGGACCAGATGTACAAGAAGTACAAACCCGCGGGCTTTACCCTGATCGGAGTGAATGTCGACAAGGAAGAGCCGGCCGTCAAGGAGCTGCTCGCGCGCAAGCCCGTGAGCTTCCCCATACTGCTCGATCCGGCCAACCAGGTGAGCAAGGCCTATCATGTCGACGAAATGCCGAGTTCCGTCATCATCGACCGCAAGGGGGAGATCCGCTACGTCCATCGCGGCTACAAGCCCGGCGACGAGAACGAGTACCAGGACCGCATCCGCCAGCTGATTCGGGAGTGACCATGCGCATCGCACTGACGCTTGCCGCGGCCGGCGCCGGGCTCTTGCTCGGCGCCTGCAGCGGCGGCATCCAACCCTGGGTCAAGCCCTACGAGCGCGACCGGCTGGCGGATCCCATCATGTCATGGGATCGCGACGCCATCTCCGCCGCGTATCTGGACCACATCTATGAATCCCGCGAAGGATCGCGGGGCGCCACCGGCACCGCCGGCGGCGGCTGCGGCTGCAACTAGGGAGCTCCGGCCATCGGCATGAAGATTGTCCCGCGCCATATGGGCCGCTTCGCGGCGGTTGCGGCCCTGTCGTTGATGTGCGCGGCCGGAGCCGCCGTGCTGCCCGACGATCGGGCGGACATCTTTTGGAGCCAGTACAAGGGCGGCGGCATGGACATCAAGGGCGAGTCGGTGCTGGTGCGCAAGAAGTTTTCCGAGAACTTTGCGGTGGAGGCCAATTACTTCGTCGACAAGGTCAGCGGCGCGTCCGTGGACGTCCTGAGCCAGGCCAGCGTCATCAAGGACGAGCGCAAGCAGAAGAGCCTGTCGCTCGACTACATACACGACAAGACCCAGTACAACCTCTCGTATACCAACAGCGTCGAACGCGACTACATCTCCAACACCACGCATTTCTCCCTGAGCCAGGACATGTTCGGCGATCTGACCACCGTGACCCTCGGATTCACGGACAGCCGCGACGGCGTCGGCGAGAACGACGGCACGGCGTCCGTGCCCAAGATCTCCTGGCTGGGCCATGCGGAGAGCCGCAGCTACGAGGGCGGCCTGTCGCAAATCCTCACCAGGAACCTGATTGCGGGCGCGACCCTGGAGGTGATCACCGACCAGGGTCTGTTGAGCAACCCGTACCGCTCCATCCGGTATTATGACGACGTGCCTCTCGGGTATTCGCTCGGCTCCCAGGTGTATCCGAACACCCGCACGAGCACGGCGGTTGAAACGCGGGCCAAGTACTACCTGCCCTATCGGGCGGCGGCGTCCGTGTCCTATCGGTATTTCAGCGACACCTGGGGCATCCGGGCGAACACCATTGAGTTGGGGTATACGCAGCCTATCTCCGACAAATTCATTTTCGAGGGCCGGCTGCGCCATTACAGTCAGAATCACGCGACCTTCTACAGCGATATTTTTCAATACGCGAATCAGCAGAACTTCGAGGCCCGCGACCAGAATCTGGCGGCCCAGACCAACAACACCATCGATGGCAAGGTCACATGGGCCTTCGCGCCGCAAGGCTTCCTGATCTTCAAGCGCGCCACGGTCAGCCTCGACGTGACTCGCATTCAATTTAAATACAGCGATTTTCGGGACATCCGAGACTACAACGACACTCCCCAGGGCGGTGGATACCCGGCGGGCCAAGAGCCCCTGTATGCTTTCGACGCCATGGTGTACCAGGTCTATCTGTCGATGTTCTTCTGACCGGGCGAGGCTTCAATGAACGATGCAAATTCCCGCTGCAATGCCTTAACACGTCGCGCGGTGATCAAAAGCCTGGGTCTTGCCGCCGGCGTTTCGGCCGCTCTGCCTTGGCGCCCGGCGCAGGGCGCGGAGCCTACGCGCTTGGATGTGAAGGATCCGGCCGCGATCGCCTTGGGCTACGTCTTGAACGCCTCCCAAGTCGACACCAAGAAATACCCCGCGTATGTGCCGGGATCGAATTGCGAGAACTGTCTGCAGCTGCAGGGAAGCGCCGGAAATACTTATCGACCCTGCAGCCTCTTTCCCGGCAAACTGGTCTCGGTGAGCGGCTGGTGCAAAGGCTGGACTGCCGAGATGTAGGAATTCCGAACGCGCACGCCGACCGCGGGAAAATCGATGAAGAAACCGTCGATGCCGCGGTGCAGATAGCGCAGGATTTCGGCCTCCAGATCGCCGTGCGCGGCCGGCGAATCGCCGATCCGTAGATCAGCCGGAAGAAACTCGTTCTCGGCGCGAAAGGTCCACACGTGGACTTTGAGATTTACGGCGTGCGCGGCTTGCACACCCTCGGTGCTCGCCAGCTCCTTGGCGATGCCGATCCCATCGGCGTACTTTGCAATCTCGCCGACGTCGCCCAGCTCGTGCTCCAGCAGCTGCAGCAGCGGCAGGCGCGTCATGCCGCGCAATTGGCGCAAGTTTGCCGGATCGAAGGACTGAATGAATACCGGGCTGCCCTCCGCCGCGTAGCCGTGCCGCTCCAGGCAGTCGAGGACGGACCGTTCCAGCGGCAATCCGATCCCGGCGAAGTGCGCTGGATGCTTGGTCTCCGGGTAGACGCCGATCCTCGAGCCCGCGCCGCGCCGCCGATTCGCGTCGTTTGCCAATTCCATGATTTCATCGAAGGTCGGAACCGTGAAGCGCCCGTCGAAGACGCAGTTTTGCGGCCGCAATTCCGGCAGGCGCTCTCGCGCGCGGAGCGTCTTGATCTCGGCTAGGGTGAAATCCTCGGTGAACCAGCCCCCCATGGTCTCGCCGTCGATGGTTTGGGTGCGGCGCCGCGCCGCAAACTCCGGATGCCGCGCAACGTCGGTGGTACCCCCGATCTCATTCTCGTGCCTTGCCACCAGCACACCGTCGCGGGTCATGACCAAATCGGGCTCGATATAGTCGGCCCCCTCCTCGATCGCCAATCGATAGGACTCGATGGTGTGTTCCGGCCTCTCACCGCTGGCGCCCCGATGGGCAATGACAAGAATGTTGGACAAGGGGCACCTTTTTTGACCGTACCCCCTAAGTTTAGCGCAGGCGGGCTCGAGCCGAGGCTCCGTAGGTACGGAGCCTCGAGCTTGGACGGCACCGCCCCCGGAGTCAGCGCGGAGGAGTCAGAACCGAGAGACTCGGTTCATAGGCCGACATCAGCGTATTGGTGCCGGGGACCCAGGGCGATTTCTGGCTCAGTACACCTTCCCCCCAGTCCGCACGCAACGATGTCGGCTGGGCCGCGAAGGCGACCCCAATGGCGAACACCGCCGTAGCCGCAGCCATCACTTTTCGACGACGCATCCCTCGAGCTCCAGGCTAGATGCGATGCGGCGGGGTCGAGGGCACCGAATCCAACAGGCTGGCATGCGGCGGGGTCGAGGGCACCGAGTCCAACAGGCTGGCATGCGGCGGGGTCGAGGGCACCGAGTCCAACAGGCTGGCATGCGGCGGGGTCGAGGGCACCGAGTCCAACAGGCTGGCATGCGGCGGGGTCGAGGGCACCGAATCCATCAAGGTGGCATGCGGCGGGGTCGAGGGCACCGAGTCCGTTAGTGCAAAAGCTGAACTGGCTACTGCGCAGCCCGCGACCAAAGCGATTAGACTGATCTTCATATGATTTCTCCGACTCTGTTGTTAATGAACTCGACAAGGCAGATCGTGGTTTACGGCGACCCCCGGTAGTAAGAGCGACGCCTGGACGCAAATTCCCTCATGTCGACGCCACACTGTATGCTTAGGGGAAAACCTGGTCCTGCGGGCAAGGCTTTTTTGCGAGGGTGAGAGGACGGCGATGCAAGGCCCAGCCAACTTCACGCAGCTGCTGACCGAGTGGCGATCGGGTCATCCGCAGGCGTTGGATCGCTTGACGCCGCTGGTCTATGACGAGCTGCGGCGGCTGGCGCGCAATTACATGCGCGCAGAGCGCGGCAGTCATACTCTTCAAGCGACGGCCGTGGTGCACGAAGCCTTCATGCGTTTGATTCAAGCCAATGTCGCCCTGCAGGACCGCGGCCATTTCTTCGCTCTGGCGTCCCGCCTCATGCGTCGGGTGCTGGTCGACCACGCGAAATCACGCTCACGCATGAAGCGCAATTCCGGCGCCCGAGACTTGACCGCCGAGGAGACGATCGATGTACTGCCGCCGATGGACATCGACGTCGTCGCTCTCGACGACGCCCTCGAAGACCTTCAAAAGATGGAACCCCGGCTGGCCCAGGTCATCGAGCTCTACTACTTCGGCGGTCTCACATACGACCAGATCGCGGCCGCGCTCGGCACGTCCGCCGCAACGGTTCACCGCGACATTAGGCTGGCGCGCGCCTGGTTGCTGAACGAAATCAGCGGCAGCGGGTCGGCATGATCCCGCGTACGCGCTGGCAGCAGATTCAGTCGCTGTTCGAGCAATTGCTGGATACGAGTGAGAATGAACGTGCCGTGTACCTGGCGCGCGCATGCGGCGATGACATGGAACTGCGCTCGTCGGTCGAATCCTTGCTCAAAACCGACGAACGGCGCGGCGACATGCTTCTACACGCCATCGGCGAAGCCGCGGAATCGCTGCTGGTGGACCACCAAGACCGGCTGATCGGCACTCGCATCGGCCCCTATCGCGTGGTATCCATTCTCGGACATGGCGGCATGAGCACGGTGTACCGCGGCGAGCGCGACGACTCTCAGTATCAACAGACGGTCGCCATCAAGGTATTGCAGCACGCGACCCTGCACCCTCGCCTGCGCAGCCGACTGCACAGCGAGAGGCACATCCTTGCCACCCTCGATCATCCGTCGATCGCGCGTTTGATCGACAGCGGCGATCTCGAGGACGGAACGCCGTACTTGGTGATGGAACACGTCGACGGGGAGTCCATCGACGCGTACTGCGATGCCCGCACCTTGTTCGTCCGGGAGCGGCTCGAGCTCTTCGTTCAAGTATGCATCGCAGTGCAGTATGCGCACCGCAACCTAGTGGTCCATCGGGACATCAAGGCCTCCAATATCTTCGTCTCTGCCGAAGGCGCTCCGAAGCTGCTCGATTTTGGCATTGCGAAACTGCTCGCTCCCGAGAGCCTCTCGCACACCTTGCCGGTAACCCGGCTTCAGGAACGGATCTTGACGCCCGAGAACGCGGCGCCCGAACAGGTGCTCGGCCGGCCGATCACCACGGCGACGGACATCTATGCGCTCGGCGTGCTGCTCTACCAGCTACTGACCGGACGTTCACCCTATCGGCTGTTGAGCTACAGCCAGCTGCAGCTGGAGCGCGCCATCTGCATGGACGATCCGGTGCGGCCCAGCCAAATGGTGATATCCAGGCTGAGCGGTGAGAAGGACGCCGACCGCAGCCGCATTTCGGATCGGCGCGGGCTCTCGCCGCAGCGCCTGCGCGCTCGCCTGAGCGGCGACCTGGATGCCATCGTCGCCATGGCGATGCGCAAGGAACCCGACCGGCGCTACCCGTCGGTGGAAGCGCTCGCGGACGATTTGAACCGGCATCTGCTCGGCCAGCCCGTCCGCGCGAGACAGGGCGATTGGCGCTACAACACCGCCAAATTTCTGCGGCGGCATGTGATCGCCGCGGGGGGCATCGCCACCCTGTTCCTGGGGCTCGCACTTTTCGCCAGCGCCATGCTCTGGGAGAACCATCGCATCGAATTGGCGCGAGACGCCACCGCACAGGAGCGCGACCGTGCCCAGGAGGTTTCGGCCTTCCTGGTGGATGTGTTCTCGCAGGCAGATCCCTTCAATGCCCAGGGCCACGAAGCAACCGCGAAGGATCTGCTGGACCGCGGCGCGGCAAAAATCTCGGGGAACCTGAGCCTGCAGCCGGAGGTACGGGCTGAGCTGCTCGAAAGCATCGGACTCGCCTATCGGCGCCAGGGCCTGAGCGAACGGGCCATTCCGTTGTTCGAACAGGCCGTCGCGATACGCCGCCAGGAACGCCCGCTCGACAACGCCCACATTGCCGTGGCGCTGGCCAATTTGGCGCGAGCCCTGACCGACGCAGGCCACTTGATCTCGGCCAAGGCGTACCTGGATCAAGCCGTGACGCTGTCGGAGAGCGGCGGCGAGCAGCAAGCCGTCCAGACAGCCGACATCTTGGTGCAATACGCCACCTTCTCGCTGGATGCCAAGAGCGATCCCAGCCGCGCCGCTGAGTTGTACAACAAGGCGCTCAATATCTATCGGAGCGCGGTCGGCAATCAGAGCCTGCAGGTGGCCGCGACGCTGAACGGTCTTGCCGATGCTTCGGCGTGGATGAGCGACTACCCGTTGGCCGAGCACTATCAGCGGGAGGCATTGAGCATTTTTCAAGAAACCGTCAGCCGCAATCATCCCGACAATGCGGTCGCCCTGGCGAACCTTGGGTCCATTCTCACTCAGCGCGGCAAGTACCCGGAGGCCGAGCAGGTGCTGAACGAGGCCTTGCAGATAGAGCGCAATGTATTCGGAGCCGACAACCAGCGCATCGCGGCCACCGAGGCGGATTTGGGGACCCTCTACGACCGAGAGGGAGACTCCGATCGCGCCATTGCGGCAACCCAGATCGCGTTGAAGATCACGCGTGACCGCCTCGGCGCCACCCACTATATGACCGGCTATTATCTCGACGCCCTGGCGAATCTATATTTGAGGGCGGGCGATCTTGCGGCCGCCGAGGCCGATGCCCGCCAGGCGCTTGCCGTCTATGCGCAATCGCTGCCCGCGCGCCATCTCTTCATTGCATCCACTCACCAGCTGCTCGGCGAGGTGCTGCTGCGGCGCGAGTCGCTGGCGGCCGCTGAATCGGAGCTTCGAACCTCACTCAATATGAATATGGAGCTGGCCGGGCCCGACAACTGGCGCACGGCGCGCAGCGAGGCGAGCCTGGGGTGGACGCTGATCAAGCGCGACAGGGCCTCGGAGGGAGAACCCATGCTGCTGGCGGCGCGCTCCAAATTGCTGGCGAAGCTGGGATCGCAGCATCCCGCAACCCAACAGGCCACCGCGCGTTTGGCGCAGTACTACCGCGAGCATCACCGAGATATAGAAGCCGCGCGGGTTCTCGCGGCGCCGGACAAGCGGTAAGCTTGAGGAACTATCCGGTCGGCGGGGGGTCCGCCCAAGCGGGTGGCCGATATGCCCAACGAGGAGCCTTGATGTCAATTAGAAAAGAAATCGCCTCTACGCTGTTTTTCTCCGCAATGCTTGCCATCGCCGCAATTGTAAATGTTGCACATGCGGGCGCGCGCGAAGAAGGCCGCCTTCTGACCGCAACCGAAGTGCTGCAGGAAGTTCAAGCCATGCCGGATCAGCGGATTCCGGATGCGCTGCTGTCGCGTGCCTATGGAATTGCCGTGATACCCGATGTCACCAAGGTGGCATTCATATTCGGCGGGCGACATGGCAACGGGGTGCTCGTGGTGCGCGACAAATTGACATCCCCCTGGAGCAATCCGACCTTCATCTCTCTGACCGGCGGCAGCTGGGGCTTTCAAATCGGGGCGCAGTCCTCGGACGTCATTTTGGTGTTCACCACCAAGACCGGCATCGAAGGCATCGCCGGCGGCAAACTGACTTTGGGCGCCGACGCTTCCGTGGCGACGGGTCCGGTCGGACGCCAAGGTTCGGCCGCCACCGACGTCGGCTTCAATGCGGAGATCTATTCCTATGCGCGGACCCGCGGCGCATTCGCCGGCATCGCGCTGGATGGCAGTGTGATTTCGATCGACCACTCCGCCAACGCCTCGTTCTACGGCAAAAGCGATGTGACGGCGACGGACATTTTCTCGGGCCAGTCGCCGGCCCCGCCCGCGACTGCGCAACGTTTCCTGGATAAATTGGCGATGGTCACCCATACCCCGGTACGAGGTTCACCGGCACCGCAGGCCGATATCCCCGCATCCTCGGCGCAGGCGCCCAACACCCCGCCGCCCAGTGCCGAGGCGCCGCGCACCTACCCTCTGGAACAGCAGAAGCAGAACTAATGCGCGTCGGCATCTTAGGGTTGGGAAGCATGGGGCAGCCGATGGCACGGCGGCTCGCACAAGCCGGCTTCAGTGTGATCGGCTTCAATCGAACACGCAGCCGCGCGGAAGCTTTGCTGCTCGACGGCGTGGAAGTCGCCGACACGCCTGAACAGGCTTGCAACGTCGACCTTCTCATCAGCATGGTCTCCGACGATGAGGCTGTGGAACAGCTGTTTTGGCGGGATGGACGGTTTCTCACCGCAGGAAGGCCGGGACTCGTGCATGCCGGCATGAGCACGATCAGCGACACCCTGGCGGCGCACCTCGTTGCCGCGCATCGTCAATACGGACAGAACTATGTATCCGCTCCGGTATTTGGTCCGCCGGAGGCCGCGCAATCGGGCAAGCTGTACATCGCTGCGGCAGGCGAAGAGGCCGTGATAGAGCGGTGCAGGCCGGCCCTCAAAGTGCTCGGCCGAGTCGACGTGATCGGCAGCGACCCGGCAACCGCCAATGTCGTGAAGGCCGCGGCCAGCTTTTTGATGGCCTGCGTGGTCGAAGGCCTGCGCGACGCGCTGACGGTGGTTCAGGCCGCCGGCGCCGATCCGAGGCAGTTCGCCGGTCTCATCACCCAGGCGCTGTTTCCGACGCCCGTCTACCAATACCTGAGCGGCGCGCTTGCAAGCAGCTTCTGGCGGGCGGCAAGGCGCTTGCCAACCCCTTCATCAAGAGTGCGCTGATGTCGGCCGCGTCGGCGGACCGGCTGGGAGTCGCGGCGCCTTTGGCGCATCAGATTGCGAAGCTGGAGCCGGCCCTGCCTGTGGCGCCCCGATAGGCAATTCGGGCGCGCACCGGGATAGGAACGGCGCTCCCGAAAATGAACAAATCACGCCTTAACGCCGCGTTGCTCGACGCGGCTTGCGAGCCCTACCGCAACGCCGGCCTGCTTCGCCTATTACTTCGCGCGCGGCAAGCTGCGCGCCGACCCCGTGTTTCGCGCCATTCTCGAGCTCGGGCTTGCTGCTGGGGCGGGCGCGGCGTGCTGGACTTGGGCTGCGGCCAGGGACTGCTGACCGCGTGGCTGCGGGCCGCCGAGCGCTGCTACGATCGAGGCAGTTGGCCGCGCGCATGGCCGCCGGCCCCGCGGGCCCTGCGACCCGCGGCATCGAGTTGATGGCCCGCGACGTCGAGCGCGCGCGCTGTGCCCTGGGCTCCGCCGTCCGAGGTATCTGCAGGCGGACATCCGCAACGCCGCCTTCGGCGCGGCCGACGCCGTGGTCATCTTGGACGTTTTGCACTATTGACTCCGCAGGCGCAACTCGAAGTGCTGCAGCGCGTGCGCGCGGCGCTGCCGCCGCAGGGCCTGCTGCTGCTGCGTGTCGGCGATGCCGGCGGCGGCCTGCGGTTTCGCTATGGCCAGTGGAGCGACAAGCTGGTGATGCTGCTGCGCGGCACGTCCCTGGGTGTCCCAGCACTGCCGCAGCGTCGCACAATGGCGCGTGCTGCTGCGCGAGTGCGGTTTCGACAGCGAAGTCAAACCCATGAGCCAGGGAACGCCGTTCGCCAATGTGCTGCTGATCGCCCACGCGACCTGAAGGCGGCAGGGCACTCTGCCGGGCTGTCTTCAGCGATTGGTCTGGCTGACTATGGGCGGATTCGCGTCGCTGGCGGGGCCGGATTGCCGGTGCGGGCGGCGGCGCCGGTTCGACCGGCACCAGCGGCAGGTGATAGGCGTCCACCTTGGTCTTGGCTTCCTGTTCCTGCCGCTGCTTTTCCTGCGACAATCGCAGCTGCTCGCGGCTGTGCTCGAATTCCTCCGCTGCGCTTGGCCTCTTCGGCCGGCTCGTTCTTGCTGGCGAGGCGGTCGATGGCGATGCGCGCGTTCAGACAATCCGTATCGGTGCGCGCCTTGAGCTGGTTCTGATTGCACTTCATCAGCACGCCGTCGAGCGTCACTCGATCCTCCATGAGATCGCTGACCGTCATCGGCGGAATGCGCCGCGGACTGCAGGCGGCCGCCGGCCAATAATGCCGGCAACCAGACACGCGCAGGCGACGATTGATTTGATTGAATTGCGCATATAGCTTCCCACCGGCAATGGTACTCAAAAGCGGCCACGGCGCGACCCCGCGGCTGTGACGCGTCTCACGACTTGACAATGTTCTCGGCCAGATCGCCGGCCGGATGTCGACCGGTCCAAGCCGGGCCCCGGTTTGACCCCGCTGCGGCGCATGTGTACCGTTCCCGATCATGCCAACCCCCAAACCCGCCAAAGAGGCGCAGCCCGATTTTGAGACGGCGATGCGCGACCTCGAAGAGCTGGTGGATCGTCTCGAGCAAGGCGACCTGCCGCTCGAGGAATCCCTGGCGGCATTCGAGCGCGGCGTGATGCTGACTCGAGCCTGCCAAACCGCACTCAAGGAGGCCGAGCAGAAAGTCGAGATCTTGCTCAAGAAAGCCGGCGAACCTGCGATTGAAGACTTCGACTCCCGACGAATCCAAAGCCGGCTGAGCGCCGACTCGTGAGCGCGGACGCGATGGAGGCGCGGCTGCGTGGTTATCAATCGCGCGTGCAAGCCGTCCTCGACGCGGCGCTGCCGGCGGCCGACCTGAGTCCGCAGCGGCTGCACGCAGCGCAGCGCTACGCGGTTCTGAGCGGCGGCAAACGCCTGCGGCCCTTGCTCGTCTATTGCACGGGAGAAGCCTTGGGGCGTGGCCGCAAGCGCGCTGGATGCGCCCGCCGCGGCGGTGGAACTCATTCATTCGTATTCCCTGGTTCACGACGATCTGCCCGCGATGGACGACGACGATCTGCGCCGCGGCCAGCCCACCACGCATCGCGCCTTTGACGAAGCGACGGCCATACTCGCGGGCGATGCGCTGCAAGTCCTGGCGTTCTCATTGCTGGCGCGCGATCGCGCCGCCGGGGTGAGCTGCGAAGCTCGCTTGAAAATGATTCAGATTCTCGCGGACGCCAGCGGCACGGCGGGCATGGCCGGCGGCCAGGCGTTGGACCTCTCGGCGGTGGGCCGCAGCCTCGATCTCGAGGAACTCGAAGCCATGCATCGGCTCAAGACCGGCGCCCTGATTCGCGCCAGCGTACTGCTGGCGGCCGCGTGCTGCCCCGGCCTGACCTCGGCCGAATGGGAAGCGCTGGACGGATATTCGCAGGACATCGGACTTGCGTTTCAAATCCAGGACGACATCTTGGACGTCGAAGGCAGCACCGAAGATCTGGGCAAGACCATCGGCGCCGATGCCGCGCGGGCCAAACCCACCTACCCCAGTATTCTCGGGCTGGAGGCCGCCAAGGCGCGTGCCCGGGAACTGCAGTGTCGGGCCTGCGATCGGCTGGCCCTCTTCGGCGGCCGCGGCCAAGTGCTGGCATGGCTGGCCTCCTATCGTCGTCGATCGCCGCGTTTAGGCGGTAAGCAGCGGCGCCGCGCGGACGACTTTGGGGGCAAACGGGCGCCCGGCGGCCCAATAGGCCCCCCATCCGGCTCCAATTCGCCGGCTGATTCCGCCTGTCGGTTGCCGCGGGGCCGGTCCATCAGCCCAATCCCGGGCGAATCGTCTAATATTCTTGGAATTCGCAGTTTCGGCACCATGTGGGGCCTGATCGCTTTGAAATTTTATCTTTACTCGCGCGGCGAGCTGGAACAGGACCCGAATATGAACGTTGCCGTCCCCGTCAAAAAGCCGAACCCAAAGCCCGTGGAGGACGTGCAAGGCCATGCCGACACGCGTCAAATACCCATCAATAAGGTCGGCATCAAGGACATTTATCACCCGGTCAAGGTGAAGGATCGCGCCCGCGGCGAGCAGCACACCGTCGCGAATTTCAACATGTACGTGAATCTGCCGCACAACTTCAAAGGCACGCACATGTCGCGCTTCGTGGAGATCCTGCACCGTCACGAGCGCGAGATCTCGGTCGATTCCTTCGGCAAAATGCTCGTGGAGATGACCGAGCACCTGGATGCGGACGCCGGCCATATCGAAATGACTTTTCCGTACTTCGTCATGAAAAAGGCGCCGGTCACCGGCGTCGAGAGCCTGATGAACTACCAGGCCACCATCTTCGGCGAGCACCGCAAGGGCAAGACCGACGTATGGCTCAAGGTCGTGGTCCCCACCACCAGCCTATGCCCCTGCTCGAAGAAGATCTCCGACTATGGCGCGCACAATCAGCGCTCGCACATCACTTTGACGGCGAAGCTGGTCGAGCACATGTGGCTGGAGGAACTGATCGACATTGCAGAAGCCCAGGCCTCATGCGAGGTCTACGGAATACTGAAGCGTCCCGACGAGAAGTACGTGACCGAGCGTGCGTACGACAATCCGAAGTTCGTCGAAGATACGGTGCGCGACGTGGCGGTGGCGCTCAACAAGGACAGGCGCGTCCGGGCTTACGTGGTCGAATCGGAGAATTTCGAGTCGATTCACAATCATTCGGCCTACGCGATGATCGAGCACGAAAAAGAGGCGGCGCAATAAACAGTCCGGGCCTGAAGGCCGCCGGCTCGACCCGCCGGACTAGGAGACGCCTCGCTCCGCGCTTTGCAGGCGCCCGATCATGCTGCGCAGAAACACTTGGTTGAAGCGCAGCTGGCATTCCGCCGACACCTGTTCGAGCAGCGTGGAGCTGACTTTCATCACGGTCACGGGGCCTGAGGCATTGATGGTGGCGGTGCGTTTCGCGCCGCGCACGTAGCTGGTCTCGCCGAAGCAATCGCCGCTCTCGAGGTAGCCGAGCGCGCGGCCGAGCCGCTGCACGCTGACCCGCCCCTGCACGATGATGTAGAAGCGGTCGTCCATTTCCCCTTCCTTGACGATCTCCTCGGCATCGGCATAGTCCTGCCAGCTGCTGGCGCGCAGGACTTCCCAGATCTCCCCATGCGAGAACTCGTGGAAGAACTTCAATTTGCGCAGCAGGCTGAATTGTTCCTGCTGATCGATCCGGTTGTACTGCGCACGCAGTTTCTGATGCACCCGCGTAAGCTCGGCGGCAAAGTCAAGACCGGTCTTGTAGCGCTTCTCCGGCTCCTTCTGCAGCGCCATCGCGGTCACGTTCTCGAGTTCCTCGGGGATCTCCGGACGCAGGGTATGGATGGGCGGCGGAGTGGCGAACACGATCTGATGCAGCAATTTCTGCAGGTTGCCCGCCCGAAAAGGCCGTGTTCCGGTCAAAAGCTCGTACATCACCGCGCCGAGCGAATACAGGTCCGAGCGGTTGGTGAGCTCGATCGACTGGACCTGCTCGGGCGACATGTAGGACGGGCTGCCCGCTATCCCCTCGATTCGCGAGATTTCCGAATCGGCCACCAGGGCGATCCCGAAATCGATGATTCGTACATCGCTGTCGAGCGTGAGCATGATGTTGCTGGGCTTGATGTCGCGATGAATCACGCCGCGGCTGTGCGCGTAATGCAGCGCACGCGCCGCCTTGTAGACCAGCTCCACGACATCGTCGATCCGCAGCAGGTTGTCCGGGCGGCAATAGGCCGCGAGGGTGCGGGCCCCGTGCACGTGCTCAGTCACGATATAGCAATGCCCGTTCTCTTCGCCCGCATCGTAGATCGGCAGAATGTTCGGGTGCTGCAGCATGCCCACCATGTGCGCTTCGGACAGGAACATTTTGCGCGCGATGCGCTTGCGGCTCTCATCGCCGCTGGCGTCGACGTTGTACACCTTGATGGCCACGTCGCGCCCGTAATAGGGGTCGTGCGAGAGATACACGACGCCGGTGCTGCCCCGTCCCACCTCGTTGATGATGACGTACTTGCCGATCTTCTCGGGCAGGGAGGCGCGGCCGTTCTGTGCCTTCGCGTGAGTATTTAGGCGATTATTGCTCAAGGGTAACCGGGCGCTGCAGGCCGTCTATTGAACTCTTGTCCCAGAGGATACTGGGGACACTGCGGCCAAACTGTGATTTGAGTCGAGGCTTAGGCGAAGTGG
This sequence comes from uncultured Gammaproteobacteria bacterium, assembly GCA_963784105.1. Taxonomy (GTDB): domain Bacteria; phylum Pseudomonadota; class Gammaproteobacteria; order Steroidobacterales; family Steroidobacteraceae; genus Bog-1198. The sequence continues at coordinate 905,823 of CAWAQE010000018.1, read as the reverse complement.
TCCCATCCGCGCACGCCGGGCGTAAGACCCCTGCCCTCGAGCGACCAGCTCACGCCGCAGCCGTCACGAAATTCGCCGATCGTGGTCAACCTTAAGTTCAATTGGCCCGCCGCGGCCTTCAGTTCCGTGTAGCGTGGCGCGGGCACCGCGAGCAGCAGTTCGTAGTCGTCGCCCCCCGCCAGGGCCCAATCGAGCGCTTGGGCTGCGGGCACCGCGGCACGCATCGCCTCCGATAACGGCAGACTCTCGAGCGCGACATGAGCGGCGAGGCCGCTCGCCTGCGCCAGCTTGGGCAGGTCCCCGACCAGCCCATCGGACAGGTCCATCGCCGCCGTCGCAATCCCGCGCGCCGCCAAACCGAACCTCACTCTGGGCGTCGGATAATCGAAACGCCGAACGAGTTCCAGCGCCGCGGCCCGGATCTCAGGCGCCGGCGGCGCAGTGACGAATGCAAGCCCCGCAGCCGCATCGCCCAGCGTGCCGGTCACGGCCAATAAATCGCCGGCCCGGGCGCCGCTCCGGCGCAGCGCGGTGCCGCGCGCAACGTGTCCCAGTATTTGCACGGTGACGCTCAGGGGGCCTCGGGTCGTATCGCCCCCGACCAACGCGACGCCATCAGAGTCGGCAAGATCGAACAGCCCCGCGGAGAATCGCTCCAGCCACGCAGCGTCCACGGCCGGCAGCGTCAGCGCCAGCGTTGCCCACGCCGGAGTGGCCCCCATCGCGGCCAGATCGCTCAAGTTGACCGCCAGCGCACGATGGCCAATCGAGCGCGCATCGGTGCCCGGCGGGAAATGACGCCCTTCCACGATGGTATCGACGGCGGCCACCAAATCCGCTCCCGGCGGCAACTCGAGCACGGCGGCGTCATCGCCTATTCCAAGAATGACGCCGGACTGCGCCGCGCGAGCGGTCCCCGCCGCAGCGGAGCCCCGCATGAAGTAGCGGCGTATCAATTCAAATTCGCCGAGATCTGTCCCCACGCTGCCCACTTCGCGCTCAGCCGCCGCCGTACTCATGCGGCCGCAATTCCCGGGCGGCTCGATCCAACACGGCATTGACGTATTTATGCCCATCGGTCGCACCGAATTGCTTGGCGAGCAGCACCGCCTCCGCAAGAGCGACTCGGTACGGCAATTCCAGGCTCGATTCCAGTTCGTGCAGGCCCAGCCACAACACCGCACGCTCTATCGGATCAAGATCGTGCGGAGCAATTTCGCCGAGCCGCGCGAGCCGCGCATCGAGAGCCTCGGAATTGGGTGCGATCGCCCCGAATAGCGCTCTGAAATAGTCCAGATCCACCCGCTCCGCCTCCGGGTCGGCGGCAAACTCCCGCTGGATGTCCGCCCAGGGACGCGGATTGATTTGAATCTGATAAAGCGCCTGCACCGTCAATCTGCGCGCGAGGCTGCGGGCCCGATGGCCCAGGGCAGGTTTGGCCGAGCCTGGCTTCGCGGCGTCGCGCTTGGGCGGCGCTTGCTCAGCGCGGGGGCGCGCGGCGGAAGCGCGCTTGGCCGCCGTGCGAGGAGGCTTGGTGGCCAACTCAAGGATCCAGGCGGCGCAGAAGATTGGCCATTTCTATGGCGACGAGCGCCGCATCCGCGCCCTTGTTGCCCGCCTTGCCGCCGGCCCGGTCGACGGCCTGCTCGACCGTGTCGGTGGTGAGCACGCCGAAGGCGATCGGCACTCCGGATTCGAGCGCGATGCGCGCGATGCCTCCGGCGCATTCGCCGGCGACGTAATCGAAATGCGGCGTCTGGCCGCGGATCACGGCGCCGAGCGCAATGAGCGCCTCATAGCGGCGCGACAGAGCCAATTTGCGCGCGACGATGGGGATATCGAAGGCCCCCGGGACGCGCACGATCTCGATCTGCTTCTCGCCGACCCCGTGGCGCTTGAGCGCATCCAGAGCCCCGCGTACCAGCGGCTCCACCACGAAATCGTTGAACCGGGCGGCGATGAGCGCAAAACGCAGGTCGCGCGCCAGCAACTCACCCTCGACTATCTTCGGCTGATCGTTAGGCACAAGTCTTTCCTTTCTGCGGACTGGCGCGAAGTATAGCCTCAGGCGCCCTCATTCGCCGCCGTCGACATAACTGGTCACTTCCAGATCGAAGGCGGCGAGGCCTTGCAGCTGCTTGGGCGCGCTCAATACGCGCATGCGCTTCAGGCCGAGATCCTTGAGAATCTGAGCGCCTATTCCGTAGGTTCGAATCACGGTCGCGCCCGGGTGGCGGGTGTTCTCCGTCTTGGCATCGAGCAGCCGCACACTGTCCATGAAATGCCGCGGCGTCTCTTCGGGCCGCAAAATCACGATGACGCCGGAGGGTTCGGCGGCCACGCGCCGCATCGCTGCGTGCAGCGGCCAGCCGAGCCGCTCGTTGCGGACTCCCACCATGTCCCGCAGCGCGTCGTTGATGTGCACGCGCACGAGCGGCGGCAGATCGGAATTCAAATCGCCCTTCACCAGCGCAATGTGCACGGTCTTGTTGACGTGATCCTCGTAGCAGGACAGCTCGAAACTGCCGTACTCGGTCTCGACGTTGTCTTCGTAAATGCGCTCCACCGAACGCTCGTTCTTCAAGCGATAGCGAATCAGATCGGCGATGGTGCCGATCTTCAGGTCGTGCGTCTTCGCAAATAGCTCCAGATCCGGGCGGCGTGCCATGGTGCCGTCATCGTTCAGAATCTCGACGATCATGGCGGCAGGCGAGAATCCGGCCAGACGCGCCAGATCGCAGCCCGCCTCGGTATGGCCCGCGCGCGTCAGCACGCCGCCGGGCTGCGCCATCAGCGGAAATATGTGCCCCGGCTGACGCAGATCCTCCGGCCGCGCATTGGGCGCCACCGCGGTCTTGACCGTGTGCGCGCGGTCGTGCGCGGATATCCCCGTGGTCACGCCCTCGGCGGCCTCGATCGACAGAGTGAAGTTGGTGCGATGCGTGCTGTCGGTGTCGCTCACCATGAGCGGCAGGCGCAGCTGGCGGCAGCGCTCGCGCGTCAGCGTCAGACAGATGAGTCCGCGGCCGTAGCGCGCCATGAAGTTCACGTCTTGCGGACGCGCAACGTCCGCGGCCATGATCAGATCGCCCTCGTTCTCGCGGTCCTCGTCGTCCATGATCACCGCCATCTTGCCGCGGCGCAGATCTTCGAGAATTTCGTCGATGGTATTGAATGCGGGCATTGGCACTTACTCTTCGGTTTTTAGATCGCGATCTTAGTATCGATCGAATCGTAATCGACGCGTACGCCGGCGGAGCTCACCTCGAGTAGCCCCGCGCCCACCAAGGCCTGCACATCGGCATGCACATTGCTGTAATCGCGCCCGAGCGATTTGGCGAGCGCGCGGATGCTGCTCGTCGTGTGCCGATGCACGTGTCGCAAAATGTCCAACCGTTTACCGGTGAGCACGCGCGCCAGGGTGTCCCAGTTCTCGAAGGCCAGGTGGCGCTCGGAAAATACCTCGCCGCGCGCGGCGCGATGCCAGGCATCTGTGAAACGGCGCGTCGCGTCGGCTTCGAGCGCACCGCCGACCGTGATCTTGATATCGCTCATGGCATGCCTCGCAAACTGTGTACGTCGGACCAAAAATCGCTCATCAATCGTTCCACCGTGCTGAAGGCGTACGCGGTTTCAGTGCCTTGAAAATGCCGATGATCGCCTTTACCGCGCTCATTGTCGTAGCCGACCTCGCGGATACCCGGACGCCCATAGAACAGCGAATACTTCAGGCCATGCAAGGTCGGCGGCACCGGCGTCGGGACTCGCCAAATCGTCATCTCCACGATCCCACCATCCGCGTAATCGATGCGTTGCTGGAATAGCAGGTCAGCCTTCATCTTGGAATGATGATAGCATAATGAACCATATGGTGTTATACGCCATCATCGTTCCGGATACACTTCGCGAAGCGCCGGACCCGGCCGGCCACCGCCATGTCAACTTCAGGGGCTCTCTTATGTCGAGCGGAATTCTGCGGAAGGCTGCCTAAGCCTATCCAGATATCAATGAAGCTCAATGATAGATATAGCGGCTAATTTACGGTGATTTATTCAGTCTTGGCGAATATTGGTGAACCCCGGCATAAGTCGATCTATGTATCGGGCGATCACGTCGATTTCAATGTTGACGCCGTCGTCGACCTTAAGCTCGCCCAGCGTGGTCGCTTTCAGCGTGTGCGGGATGATATTGACATCGAAGCGGCGTCCCTCGACTTTGTTGACGGTCAAGCTCACGCCATTGACGCAGATCGAACCCTTCGGCGCCACGAAGCGCATCAAGGACGCCGGCAGCTCGAACTCCAGACGCCATGACCGTGCATCTTGAACCAGAGCGGCGAGCTTTCCCACCGCATCGACATGCCCGCTCACCCAGTGGCCGCCCAGGGCGTCTCCGGCGCGCAAGCTGGGCTCCAAGTTGACCCTCGACCCCGAACCCAGGGTGCCTAAAGTCGTTTTGGCCATGGTCTCGCGCGACACATCGGCATAGAAACACGCGCCCTCCTTGCGCGTCACGGTCAGACAAGCTCCCTGCACGCTCACGCTGTCGCCGATCGCAACGCGCTGCAGATCGAGCGCCCCCGCATCGATTCCCAACTCCAGGTCGCCGCCCTTCTCCGTCAAGGAGGTTACGCGGCCGGTCGCTACGATGATTCCGGTAAACATAATTTGATTCCGCTCAAAAAAATCAGGCTCTCTTGGTGAAAATCAGGCTCTCTTCGGGACCAGAACGAGGCGCAAATCGGCGCCGATCTGCCTTACATCCTTGAACTCGAACGCGGGCAGAGAGTCCGGCGGCCCCAATCCGCCGATATGCATCAGCGGCGCGGCATCCGCGCCGAGCAATGCCGGCGCGACGTACAACACAAATTCATCCACCAGGCCCGCGAGAACAAAAGCGCCGGCGAGGCGCGGCCCGCATTCAACCAACAGTTCGTTGACCTCGAGTTCGTTCAAGCGCGCAAGGACGGCGTGCAAGTCCAAACCTCCCGCCGCCCGCGGCAGGCGCTCGACCCGCACCGTGTCCTGCGCGCGCACCGGTGCGTCGGTTGCGGCGAGCACCAGGGCACCGCCCCCATGAAACAGCTTCGCCGTCGTCGGGCAGGACAGCATGGGGTCGAGCAGCACGCGCAGCGGCTGCCTCACCCAGGAACCGTACGCCAATCGCACGTCCAGACGCGGATCGTCGGTGCGCACCGTGCCGGCGCCCGTGAGTATCGCCCCGCTGCGGGCCCGCCAGACTTGCACGTCCTCCCGTGCCGCCTCGCCGCTGATCCACCTCCGGCCGCCGGCGGCCGGCGCGGTGCGCGCATCCAGGCTCATTGCCAGCTTCAGCCGGACGAAGGGACGGCCGCGCTCGAAACGCGAAAAAAAACCGACATTGATCCCGCGCGCCTCCTCCGCCAGCAAACCCGCCGACACGTCGATTCCGGCGGCTCTCAGACGCTCCAAGCCCGCGCCGGCCACCCGCGGATTCGGATCGACGCCGCAGCACACGACGCGCGCCACACCGGCTGCGATCAGCGCATCCGCGCACGGAGGCGTACGCCCGGTATGACTGCAGGGTTCCAGCGTGACATAGACCGTGGCGCCCCGCGCTTCGGAGCCCGCGGCGCGCAGCGCCAAGACCTCCGCATGCGCCTCGCCCGCCCGCACATGCCAGCCCTCGCCCAGCACCCGGCCGTCCCGAACCACGACGCAGCCGACGCGCGGATTCGGATCGGTGGTGTACAAGCCGCGGGCCGCCAATTCCAGCGCCCGCAGCATATGAGCCCGATCCTGCTCCGCCATGGGTCCGCCCGGCGATCCGGCGTCCTGCATCACGGATCGTCCTCGATCTTCTCTTCGCCGGGCAGCAGCGGCAGCTGATCCTTGTTGGTTTCGCGGCGCCTGTGATGGCGGCGCAATTGATCGATTTCGGTACGGAAGGCCTCAATGTCCTGAAAACTGCGGTATACGGAAGCGAACCGCACGTAGCCCACTTCGTCCAGATGGCGCAGCTCTTCCATCACCATCTCGCCCACGCTGCGCGAGGCGATTTCCCGCTCTCCCAGGCTGCGCAATTTATGGCAGATCCTCGCCACCGCCGCCTCGATGGCGTCGCGCCCCACCGGGCGCTTTTCCAGGGCCTTCTGCATTCCGTGCAGCAGCTTGTTCTCATCGAAGGGTTCGCGGCTGCGATCGCCCTTGACCACGGTGGGCAGCAGCAGCTCCGCGGTCTCGAAAGTCGTAAAGCGTTCCGTGCACGACAAGCATTCGCGGCGCCGGCGGATTTGCCGCCCTTCGCCCGCGAGGCGGGAGTCGATGACCTTAGTCTCCGTGTGGCCGCAGAATGGACAATGCATGGGCGCTTCCTACGCAGACCTCGGCGCGCACCCGGGTGCCGCTACCCATAGACGGGGAATCGCCGGCATATTTTCTCCACCTCGCCGCGCACGCGGTCCACCGCCGACTCATCCCCCATATGATCGAGCACGTCCGCGATCCAATTGGTCAATTGCTGAACTTCCGTTTCCTTGAAGCCGCGGGTCGTCACGGCGGGCGTGCCGATGCGAAGTCCGCTGCTGATGGCCGGCGGCCGAGGATCGTTGGGCACGGCGTTCTTGTTGACGGTGATGTGCGCGCGGCCGAGCGCGGCATCGGCATCCTTGCCGGTGATGTTCTTGTCGATCAAGTCGAGCAGGAAGAGGTGATTGTCCGTGCCGCCCGATACGATCTTGTAGCCGCGCTCTTGCAGAACCCGGGTCATGATGCGCGCATTGGTGACCACCTGCGCGGAATAGGCTTTGAATTCCGGCTGCAGGGCCTCGAGAAACGCCACCGCCTTGGCGGCGATCACATGCATCAGCGGTCCGCCCTGAGTGCCCGGAAACACCATGGAATTGAATTTCTTGTGAAGCTCGGCATGCGGCCGCGCCAGAATCAGGCCGCCGCGCGGACCGCGCAGAGTCTTATGCGTCGTCGTCGTCACCACATCGGCGAACGGCATCGGGTTCGGATACACGCCGGCGGCCACGAGGCCGGCGACATGCGCCATGTCGACGAAGAAATAGGCGGCCACGGAATCCGCGATGGCGCGAAAGCGCGCCCAGTCGATGACGCGCGAATAGGCCGAAAACCCGGCGACCACCACCTTCGGGCGATGCTCCTTGGCGAGGCTCTCCACCTGGCCGTAGTCGATTTCGCCGGTGTCGGCCTTGATGCCGTATTGCACCGCTTTGAACAGCTTGCCGGAAAAATTCACCTTGGCGCCATGCGTCAAGTGACCGCCATGATCCAAGCTCATGCCGAGAATCGTTTCCCCCGGGCTCAGCATGGCCAGATACGCGGCGGCGTTCGCCTGGCTGCCGGAATGCGGCTGCACGTTGGCGTAGGCGGCCCCGAACAGCTGCTTCGCCCGGTCGATCGCCAGCTGTTCGGCGACATCGACGTGTTCGCACCCGCCGTAGTAGCGCTTGCCCGGATACCCTTCTGCATACTTATTCGTGAGCACCGACCCCTGGGCCTCGAGCACGCGCGGGCTTGCATAGTTCTCCGACGCGATGAGCTCGATATGGTCCTCTTGACGCTGGCGTTCGTCGGCAATGGCCTTGGCGAGTTCAGGATCGAAGCCGGCAATCGTCATTTGAGCGGTGAACATGCATGAGTCTCCCGGTAAACAGCCGCCTATTATAACTAACATATCTGTGGCGCCCTAGCGGACTGTGGCGCCCTAGCGGAGAAAGAGACCTTTGGCATCCGTTCAGGCCTTGGGGTTCAGGTAGCTCGGCACGGTGATGTTGGCCGGTTGGCTCAGCATTCGCCCGGGGGGCTAGGCTGTTGCCCGGCAACGGGGAACAGTTGCCGGGCAACAGCCTAGCCCCCCCTGACGAATACTCGTACCGGTCAACACCACGGCGCCAAGGCACCTGAACTGCGCCCTGAGCCCAGTGATGCAGGTCGGCCCAATGCGCAAGGTCTGGGGGGGTAAGGCTTTGCCGTGACAAGTTTCGGGTAGTCGCGGATAATTCACGGCTGATCCCCCGCGCTTTCGAGCGATTCATACGATAGGTAACAGATGGCTCAGTTCATTTACACCATGAACCGGGTAGGCAAGGTCGTGCCGCCCAAGCGCATTATTCTGCGCGATATCTCCTTGAGTTTTTTCCCGGGGGCCAAGATCGGCGTGCTGGGATTGAACGGTTCCGGCAAATCCACGTTGCTGAAAATCATGTCAGGGGTCGACAAGGATATCGAGGGCGAGGCGCGGGCGCAGGCGGGCATCAAGGTGGGCTACCTCCCCCAGGAGCCCCTGCTCGACGAGGCCAAGACGGTGCGCGAGGTGGTGGGCGAAGGCGTCGGCGACGTACAGAGCCTGATCGACCGGTTCAATGCCATCAGCGACCGGTTCGCTGAACCCATGTCGGACGATGAGATGAACAAGCTCATGGAAGAGCAGGCCAAAATGCAGGATAAGATCGATGCGGTCGGCGGCTGGGAACTGGAGCGCAAACTGGAAATTGCGGCCGATTCGTTGCGCCTGCCGCCCTGGGAGGCCGTCGTGGGCAAGCTCTCCGGCGGCGAGAAGCGCCGCGTTGCACTATGCCGCCTGCTCCTGTCCAAGCCCGACATGCTGCTCCTCGACGAGCCGACCAACCACTTGGATGCCGAGTCGGTGGCCTGGTTGGAGCACTTCCTCGAGGAGTATCCGAGCACGGTGATAGCCGTCACTCACGATCGGTACTTCCTGGACAACGTGGCCGAGTGGATACTGGAACTCGACCGCGGCCACGGAATCCCGTGGCAGGGCAATTATTCCTCCTGGCTCGAACAGAAAGAGCAGCGCCTTGCGCAGGAAGAGCGTCAGCAGGACGCGCTCGCCAAGACGCTGAAGCGCGAGCTGGAGTGGGTGCGCACCAATCCGAAGGCGCGACAAGCCAAATCCAAGGCGCGCTTGCAGCGCTACGAGGAACTGGCCTCCCAGGAGTTCCAGAAGCGCAATGAGACCAATGAAATCTACATTCCGCCCGGAGACCGGCTGGGCGATCTGGTCATCGAATGCAAGAACGTGCGCAAGGGCTACGGCGACCGGTTGCTGATCGACTCCTTAAGCTTCAGCCTGCCGGCGGGCGGAATCGTCGGCATCATCGGCCCCAACGGCGCCGGCAAAACCACCCTGTTCCGCATGCTGTCCGGCGTGGAGAAACCCGATGGCGGCGAAATCCGCCTAGGTCCCAGCGTCAAGCTCGCCTATGTCGATCAGTCGCGCCAGGCGCTCAACGACAAGAACACGGTGTGGCAGGAAATCTCAGGCGGCCTCGATCTGATCAAGGTCGGCAACTACGAGACCTCCTCGCGCGGCTATGTCGGACGCTTCAATTTCAAAGGCGTGCAGCAGCAACAAGTGATCGGCGATCTGTCGGGCGGCGAGCGCAACCGGGTGCACCTGGCCAAGGTGCTCAAGGCCGGCGGCAATGTCTTGCTGCTCGACGAGCCGACCAATGACCTCGATATCGAGACTCTGCGCGCCCTCGAGGATGCGCTGGTCGCGTTCCCGGGCTGCGCGGTGGTCATCTCGCACGACCGCTGGTTCTTGGACCGCATTGCCACGCACATCCTGGCCTTCGAGGGCGACTCGCAAGTCCAATGGTTCGAGGGCAACTACCAGGAATACGTCGAGGACTACAGGAAGCGCAAAGGCGAAGACGCCGCTCAACCCCATCGAATCCGCTACAAACCACTGGCAGGGTAATACGATGAGCATGTACATCACTCCGCAGGATGAGCTGCATGTCGAGTATCAGGGCATCGCTCTCACTTGTCCGCATTGTCAGACTCTGACCCACCTCACCGCGGCCGCGGTCCCGAAATTCGAGGATCTCAGCCGCCGCAAGCCCAAGCACATCGGCATCGCATTCCGCTGCGATGCCTGCGCCGAGCCGGTGTTTTTGAGGTTCGCGGTCAAGGCCTATACGGCCCTGCGCGTGGAGCTCGCCTCGACGTACACGGAGGTCGAGCGGGCGCGCGAGAATTTTCCGCTCACCTATCTTCCGGAGGAAGCGGAGAGTCTGTTCAAAGAGGCTCTCAATTGCTATGCGGCCGGCTGCTTCAATGCCTTCGGCGCCATGAGCCGGCGCACGGCCCAATCGCTGTTCCGCGAACTCGGCGAACGCGGCAAGCTGGAGCTGTTCGATACCCTGCAGGAAATCCGCACCCTGGCCGAGCTCGACGATGACACCTTCGGCACCCTGCGCGCGGTTCTCTTCGGCAGCGACAGCGACCCGTGGCCGCACTATCCCGACATCACCTCCGAGCGCGCCGGCGTCCTCTTGGAAGTCATGCGGGATCTTCTGTATCAGACCTTCGTGCGCAAAGCGCGCCTATTGCAAGCCATGACCTTCCGCAAATTCGTCGCCCCCAACCAAGCCGAAGCCGGGTAGCCCTTCGGCGCCATGATGTTGACCGGTCAGCCTAGTATTCGCCCGGCAGGCTGAGCCCGCGGCCCGGCAACGGGGAACAGTTGCCGGGCCGCGGGCTCAGCCTACCCGGCGAACGCCCGCGCATTGCGGAACAACCGCATCCAGCCGCCGTCTTCTCCCCACTCTTTCGGCTTCCACGAGTTTTGAACCGTTCGAAATACGCGCTCGGGATGCGGCATGACTGAGGTAACCCTGCCGTCGGCGCTGCACAATCCGGCAAGACCTAAAGCCGAACCATTCGGATTGAAGGGATACATCTGCGCGGGCTGCTCGCGATTGTCCACGTACTGCAAGGTGACCAGGCGCCGGGTCATCAGGCTCGCGGCGCTCGATCCGGAATCGAACTCAGCCTGGCCCTCGCCGTGCGCCACGACGATGGGCAGCACCGAGCCCTGCATGCCGGCCAACAGCACGGACTGCGAGGGCGGAACGCGCACCAAGGTCAGGCGTGCTTCATATTGTTCCGATCGATTGCGCACGAAGCGCGGCCAGCCTTCCGAGCCCGGAATCAGTTCCTTGAGCGCGGACAGCATTTGGCACCCGTTGCACACCCCCAAGGTGAAGGTCGCGCTGCGCTCGAAGAAGGCCGCGAACTCCTCACGGGCGACCGGGTTGAAGAGAATCGACTTCGCCCAGCCCTCGCCGGCACCGAGGACATCGCCGTAGGAGAAGCCGCCGCAGGCGATGAGCCCGTGAAACCGCCCCAACCGGACCCGTTTGGCCAGAATATCGGTCATGTGCACGTCGTAGGCGTCGAAACCCGCGCGGGTGAATACCGCGGCCATCTCCGTCTGACTATTGACGCCTTGCTCGCGCAGGATGGCGACGGCGGGGCGCGCCCCCGCGGCGATGAAGGGCGCTGCAATATCCTCCCCGGGGTCGTAGCTCAAGGACGCATGCAGGCCGGGATCGGCCGGATCCGCCAGCCGCGAATACTCCTCGCGCGCGCATTCAGGGTTGTCGCGCATCTCCTGCATGCGGAACGACACCTCGCTCCAGCGGCGGTGCAATCCTGATCGCGACGCGGAATAGATCATCCGCCCGCCGGCATGCACCTCGACGGCATCGCCGGGGCGCGGCGCTCCGATGTCTCGGGTCATCGGCGTCAATCCGGTGGACGCCAGCACCTCGAGCACCTCGGATACGCGCGGGGCCGGTACCTGCAGCACCACGCCCAATTCCTCGGCAAAGCAGGCGGCGATGGGATCGCTTGTCTCCCCTAAGTCGATGGCGAGACCGCAGCGGCCGGCGAAGGCCATCTCGAGGGCGGTGAGGAGCACCCCTCCGTCCGAACGGTCGTGGTATGCGAGGAGCAAGCCGCGATCCTTCAATTCGCGCAACGCGGAAAACAACGCGAGAATGAGCGCGGGGCTGTCGAGATCCGCCGGCTCGCCGCCGCTCTTGGTGTGGACCTGCGCCCAGCAGCTGCCGCCCAAGCGATTCTTCCCCGCCCCCAGGTCGATCAACAGCAGCCGCGAGGGTTGCGACAAATCCAATTCGGGCGTCAGTGTCGCGCGGACATCGCGCACGGGCGCAAACGCCGAGACGATCAGCGACACCGGCGCGATCACCGCATGATCGCCCTCGGCATCCTGCCAGACGGTTCTCATGGACAACGAGTCCTTGCCGACCGGAATGGTGATCCCCAGCGAGGCACACAGCTCAATGGCCACCGCGTGCACCGTGGCGTACAGGTCGGCATCCTCGCCGGGCTCGCCGCAAGCCGCCATCCAATTGGCCGACAGCCGAATATCGGTGAGGCCGGCGATGTCCGCGGCGAGAATGTTGGTGATCGCCTCCGCCACCGCCAGCCGTCCCGAGGCAGGCGCGTTCAACACCGCCACCGGGGTGCGTTCACCCATCGCCATCGCTTCGCCGCCGTAACCGTCGTAGCTGTTCAAGCTCACGGCGACGTCGGCCACGGGCACCTGCCACGGGCCCACCATCTGGTCGCGGCTGATCATGCCGCCGACGCTGCGGTCGCCGATGGTAATCAGGAATGACTTGTCGGCGATCGCCGGCAGGCGCAGCAATCGATCGAGCGACTCGTCTATCGTCGACCCCGCGGTGGAGAGTTCCACAACCGCCTTGACCACCGTTCGAACATCGCGGATCGTGCGCGGCACTTTGCCGAGCAGTACCTCGATGGGCATGTCGACGGGCGTGGCGGAAAGCAGCGAATCCGTGACGAGAAGGCGCCCGTCCCCGGTGATCTCCCCCACCACGGCATAGGGACAGCGCTCGCGCTCGCAGAGCGCGGCGAACAGCGGCACCGTCCCCGGCGCCAGCGCCAGCACGTAGCGCTCCTGCGCCTCGTTGCACCAGATCTCCATCGGCGATAATTCGGACTCGGCGCTCGGAATCTTTCGCAAGTCGATGCGCCCGCCGCGCAGGCTGTGCGCGATCGCCTCGGGCAAGGCGTTCGACAATCCGCCGGCGCCGACGTCGTGAATCAACAGGATGGGATTCGCATCGCCCATGCCTGTGCAGCGGTCGATGACTTCCTGGGCGCGGCGCTGAATTTCGGCATTGCCGCGCTGCACCGAGGCGAAATCCAGATCCGAAGAACTCTGCCCGCTGCCGACGGAGGAGGCAGCTCCGCCTCCCAAACCGATCAGCATGGAAGGGCCGCCGAGGACGATGAGCGGCGCGCCGACGACGACGTCCCTCTTCTCCACATCGGGCCTTCGCACATTGCCGAGCCCGCCGGCGATCATGATGGGCTTGTGGTAGCCGCGAATCACCGTGCGGTCCGATTCCTGTCCCTGCTGCTCGAAAGTCCGGAAATAGCCGCAGGTGTTCGGGCGTCCGAACTCATTGTTGAAGGCGGCGGCGCCCAGCGGCGCGGCAATCATGATGTCGAGCGCCGAGGCAATCCGCTCCGGCTTGCCGAAGTCCTGCTCCCATGCCTGCACCAGCCCGGGAATCTTCAGGTTCGACACCGAGTAGCCCGTCAATCCGGCCTTAGGTCTAGCGCCGATGCCCGTCGCACCCTCATCGCGGATCTCGCCCCCCGCTCCGGTGGCGGCGCCGGGAAAAGGCGAAATCGCGGTCGGATGATTGTGGGTCTCGACCTTCATCAAAATATCCGCGGGCTCGTGTACGCCCGCGTAGCGGCGCGTCAAGGGATCGGGAAAGAAGCGCGTGGCGCCGGGGCCTTCGATGACGGCGGCGTTGTCCCGATACGCCGACAACACTCCACGGGAGTTGCGTGCGTGGGTGGCGCGAATCATCGAGAACAGCGACATCGGCAGGGCCTTGCCGTCGACGATGAACTCGGCATTGAATATCTTGTGACGGCAATGCTCCGAGTTCGCCTGAGCGAACATCATGAGCTCGACATCGGTGGGGTCGCGCCCGAGCTTGCCGAAGGCGGTCGCGAGGTAATCGATCTCATCGCTCGATAGCGCCAGCCCCCAGTCGCGATTGGCCTTGGCCAAGGCCGCGTGAGCGTCCTCGCCGAAACTCAGCGTCCGCAGCGGACGCGGCGCGGCGCCGTGAAACAGCCCTTGCGGGTCTATCGATCCTTGTGCATCGGGCGACGCAGAGGAATTGATCGGTTCGATCCAGATCGACTCGGTCATGCGATCGTGCAGGTGAGAGGCCAGCTGCCGCAGCTCCGCGAGACCCAGGCCTGCCGTGGCGTCGATGAAATAGACCGTGCCGCGCTCCACCCGCCTGACGGCCTCCAGGCCGCAGACATGCACGATATCGGTGGCCTTGCTCGACCAAGGAGACTCCGTGCCGACGCGGGGAGTGACCAGCACGCGCTGACCGGCATGCGCCGGCGGCTGGATGCGCGAACCGTAGGTCAGGAGTTTGCCCAGCACGTCGAGTTCGGATTCGGTCAGCCGGCGCGAATCGTCGACGAAGTGCAGCCAGCGGCACTGAAGTCCCGAAACGCGCGTATCCTGCGCGCGCAGCGCACGAAGCAGGTGATCGAGTCGAAATTGCGACAGCGCGGGCGCGCCGAACAGGCTAAACATGAATTATTCCGGCAGGCATACCACTATTTGCGGGCGTTGGAATCTCCGCCGGGGGTGTAAATGGGAACGGGAAATTGAGAGACGTTCGAACCTTCCAGAGCCACGATTTTGCTGACACCCTGCTTCTTGACCTCGTCGATGCGCAGCACCGAATGCATGGGCAAATAGGTGCGCTTTACATCGTTGAATTCGGCCTTTATCTTCTCTTCGGCGGGGTCGACGACCACGGTCGAGCGCTCCCCGAACACCAGCTCCTCGACTTCGATGAAGCCGAACAGGGTGCCATGGCTCACTTTCCGGGCGTAAATTTCGTAAACCTTGCCCTGATTTACGAACTGAACTTTGAAAATGTGACTCGCGGCCATTTAGAAGGCTCCAACCATTGCTAGTATTTCACCATATTATACGGGCACTTAGCGCAAACCTGTCGACCCGTGGGAGGGATTGAATATGGCCTTGCGCTTACGCGTCGTCAGCGAGCATGCCAACCGCCTCGGTGAGCAATCCACCAAGGTGTTCGGAGTGCACGGTGGCACTATAGGACGTTCGACTGACAACGAGTGGATTCTACCCGACCCGGAGCGTTACCTCTCGGGCAAACACGCACGCGTCGATTTTCGCGCCGGAACCTACGTTCTGGTGGACACCAGTTCCAACGGCACCTACATCAACGGCGCGCAGGTACCTCTGGGCAAGTACCACGATTACCAGCTGCGGGACGGCGACTACGTCCGCCTGGGCGAGTATGAGCTCTTGGTCAGCATCGACAAGAGCAACGACTTTCCACCCGAGGAAAGCGCCATCGTGGCCTATGACGGACAGGCAGCCTCCTCGGCGGTCAAAAAATCCACCGCCAATGACTTGGGCGCGGACTTGGACCTCAGTGAGCTGCTGGAGCCCAGCGATTTGCTGGCGGGGGACTCCGGAGTCCGTCCGAGGGACGCCTACGGCCAGTCGCTGTCCGGCCGCTCGGGGCCGCCGTCGCATCCGGCCTCCGAGCCCCCGGCGGATGCCTCCGGCACTCCCTGGCACATGATGACCCGGCCGCTCAAGGTCGAAGGCGCCAAAGTCGACGCCAGAGGCGAAGCGGCCAAGGCCGATGCCGGCGCGAACCCGCTGGCGCGCTCGCAAAACCCCGTGCTCTTCGAAGGCGATTTCGACCTCGGGCTCGCCGCCTTCTGCCGTGGCGCCGGCATCGATCCGCATAATATCTCAACAGAGGCGCGTGCCTCGGCGCTGCAGCTCGCCGGTCAGCTGCTGCGCGAGTCCGTCCTCGGCTTGATGGACCTGAACCAGAGCCGCAACGAATTCCGCAACCGCTTCCGCATTTCGCCACCCGCCAACGACGCCGCGGAATCGCCGCTGAATTTTTCGCGGGGCGTCGATGAAGCCTTGGTCCGTTTGCTGACCACGATGTCGATCCGCGCGGGCTCCGTCGAGGCGATACGCCAGAATTTCCGCGAGCTCAAGGCGCAGAATACGGCGACGCTCACCGCCACCCGCGCCGCCTTCGAGGAATTTCTGGGACGCGTGGACCCGAAGGAGCTGGAGGAAAGGTTCGACCGGGCCACCAAGCGCGGCGTATTCGGAACGCAGAATAAATCGAAGTATTGGGAGCTCTACGCGGAAATGTTCGTGGGCCTCGCCCAACGCCCGCCGGATGGGTTCCCGCATCTATTCACCGAGACCTTCGCGAGATCCTACGAGGCGAAATTGCGCACCTTGGTGCCACCGCGGCGCAGCGCCTTCGGCGCCGATCGGGACGGCGACGTGCCGCCCGCCGATCCGAACAGTCAAGCCGTCGGCGATGTCTAGGGCGGACGTTTCCGCGGAAACGTCGCGCCCATCCAACCTTCCCTCAGTGCGCCACCCGTAGTATTGGGCCGTGCGGCTCCTAATCGTAGAAGACGATGACATCGTCGCCGACGCCATCACGCGCGGCCTGACCGCCGCGAATTATTCCGTACACCGGGTCGCCAGCGCCGAATCCGCCCAGGCCGCGCTGGTCGAACGAGGAATTCGCCATGGCCGTGATCGACGTCGGGCTGCCGGGCGCCGACGGCCTGAGCTTGGTGCGGCGCCTGCGCAGCGCCGGCAAGACCACTGCCCACGCTGATCCTCACCGCCCGCTGCACGCTGACCGACAAGGTCAAGGCGCTGGACCTGGGCGCCGACGACTTCCTGAGCAAGCCCTTCGAAGCCGCCGAGCTGGCCGCGCGCTGCCGGGCATTGATGCGCCGCTCCTACGGCGCATCGAGCGGCATCATCCGGCTCAACCGCATGAGCGTCGATCTGCTCGGCAAGCGGCTGTGCATCGACGATGAGGAAGTCGAGCTGACGGCGCGCGAATGGCTGGTGCTCGAGTGCCTGGTGCGGCGGGTGGGCTTGATCGTCTCCAAGGAGCGCCTGCAGCAGGCGGTGGCCAATCCCGATCACGACATCACGCCGAACGCGGTGGAAGTCCACATCTCGCGCTTGAGGGCCAAACTCGGCGCCGCGGCCGTCGTGCGCACCTTGCGCGGCCTGGGCTACCGGCTCGAAGAAGCGAAATCCGCGTGACCTCGTCCATCAGCCGTCAATTGATATTCTGGCTGGCGGTGCCGCTCATGGTGCTGGCGCTGTGCGGCGCGTTGGTGCACTACTTCAACAACGTGGCGCCCGGGCGTGATCAGCAGCGACCGGCGGCTGAAAGAGGCCGCCAATGCCTTGATGGCGCATGTGCTGATCAAGGATGGCCGAGTCACGCTGGATGCCGGCGGGCGAAGGCAGGCCGCCCTGCCGCGCGCCGGACTCGATCAAATATGCCCTGCGCGACAGCCAAGGCCGCCTGCTCGCCGGCGATGCGCAATTGCCGGCCGTTCCGATGACCAGCGAAACCAGCCAGCTGCTCGCCATGGCGCAGCTCGATCAGCGCAGCGTGCGCACGCTCACGACGCGATTCGATACCCGCGCCGGAGTCATCATCATTACGACGGCGGATGTAAGGCCCGGAATCGAGCCCGCGGCGCGTTATGGATTCATGAGCACCCTGCTCTGGGATTTCGTGCAGCTCGACATCACGCTGGTGTTGGTGTGGGTCGGAATCCAGCTCGGCCTGCGCCCGATCCGAAGACTGCGCAACGAGATCGCCGAGCGCTCGCCGCTCGACTTACGGCCGATCAGCGGAATCCTCGGTGCCCCGCGAAATCGCTCCCGTGGTCGTCACCCTGAATCGATTGTTCGACATGCTGCGCACCGCCGTGCAATCGCAGCAGCAGTTCATCGCCAACACCGCGCATCAATTGCGCACGCCGATCACGGGCATGCAGGCTCAGCTGGATCTCCTGGCCGCGGAACCGGCCGCGCAGCCGATCAAAGGCCGCCTGCTGACGCTGCAAGAAGGCATACGGCAACTGGCGCATGCCGCCAATCAATTGCTCACGCTGGCGCGGGCCGACCCCGCCGCCAACCTAGCCGCCAAGAATCAGACGGTGGATCTGGATGCCATCGTCGGCGAGGTCGCGGCCAAATTCTTCGACCGCGCGCTGCAAGCGAACATCGACTTGGGAGTCGAGGCGCAGCCGGCATCGCATCCACGCGGACCCCTCGCTGCTCGACGATCTGTTGAGCAACCTGGTCGACAACGCCTTGAAATACACGCCGGCCGGCGGCATCGTCACCGTCGCGCACGGGCCAAAAGAACGGCAAGGCCTACCTCGCGGTCGAGGACACCGGGCCCGGCATCCCTGAGGCGGAGCGTCCGCGCGTGCGGCAGAGATTCTATCGATTGCCGAATTCCCCCGGCCACGGCAGCGGCTTGGGGCTGGCCATAGTCGAGGAGATCGCGGCGCTCTATGGCGCTTCGGTCACCCTGGACTCCGGGGCGCACGGACGGGGCACCCTGGTCCCGGTGCAGTTCAAGGATTCGGCCAGCTTCCCTAGGATCCCGTCCGCTGCGGCGCGCGCGCCCCTGACCTTACCACCGCGGCCAGGCTGGTTCTGCGAACTGCGTCACGGTTCCGGCTGCGAGTTCCGACCCCGTCAGCTTCGCGTAAGGGTATGCGTCTAGCCTGGCCGCATGGATACTCGCCGAAAAACCACGCAGGCCGGCTTCACGCATGATCGAGCTACTGATGACCATCGCCATCGCCGCGATCGTCGCCATGATCGGCATACCGTCGTTCCGCTACGTCACCAATTCCAATCGGATCGCCGGCGAAGTGAACGGCCTGCTCGGCGACCTGCAATTCGCGCGCGCCGAAGCCATCAAGGAGGGGCAGAACGTCACGGTCTGCGTTTCCACGGGCGGCACGACCTGCGACGGCACCTCGACCTGGCAAAGCGGCTGGATCGTGTACTCGAACCCCGCGAACTGGCGACCATCCCCGCCGCCGGATCCATACTTCGCATCCAAAGCACGTTCACCGGCACCGATACCTTCGTGGCAGGCCGCACCGCCCACCTCGACGCATCACCTTCAATCGCGAGGGCTACGCCATCGGCATTGCCAACCCCGGCACCCTGATCATCGCTGCATGACTCCACGGACACGACCGCGTGGACTCGATGTCTGTCGATCTCTCTGAACGGGATGACGCAGACCGCAAAATACAACCAATCCAGCTCAATGGGTGTAACGTGCACCTGATCGAACGCGCAGATTACCGCGCCCCGGCGCGCGCCCGAGCGGGCGGCTTCACTCTGCTCGAAGTGATGGTGGCCGTGGTCATCACCGCCATCGGCCTGCTCGGCATTGCAAAGATACAGGCGCTCGCCTATGCCAGCACCGGCACCGCCAGCCTGCGCTCGCTGGTCGCGATCCAGGCCGTCCGGCCTCGCCGCCAGCATGCATGCCGACCGCACCTACTGGTCCAAAGGATCGGCGCCGACCCTGATCACGATCACGGGAACGGGACCACCATCACCATCAGGCGCGACACACTTTCTCAATACGCCACGGCCATGACCTCGAATTTTTGCCAATCGGGCGGAGGCGGCGCGCCCTGCACGCAACTGCAGATGGCCTCCTATCGATTTGCACACCTGGGCCACGGCATTGAACAGCGCGGGCATGCTGCAAAACTTGAATCCGGTCACGACCATTTCTTGCCCCGTCAACACGCCCGTCACCTGCCACGATTCAGGTGACCTGGAACGAGAGGGCGGTTTCCATCAACAGCCAGGGCGCCACCAATACTCAGGTGGACACCGCTGCGACGGCCAACTCCACCGCCACGTTCGCCCCGACCTACATGCTCTACGTGGAACCATAATCCAATGAGCACGGCAGCATTCCATAGTTCGGGTTCAGGGGAGTCAGCGGGGCTTCACGCTGATTGAAATCATGATCGCGCTGTTGATCGGCGTTTTCATGCTCGCCGCCTTGCTCACCATCGTGCAAGCCAACCGCGCCACGCTACGGCGACCAGAACCAGCTCGCGCAGCTGCAGGACAGCGAACGGATGGCCATGACCATCATGACCGACGTGATCCAGTCGGCCGGCTACTTCCCGGTTCCCACCCCTCTAACCTGCCTTCAAACACCCTGGACTGCTTCGCTCACCGCCATCCCGGCGCGGTTATCGTTGCGATCGGGCAGCCGATGTACGGCACCCACTCCGCGACGGTCCCCGGCGATACGATCTACGTGCGTTATATGACGGCCGGCGGCGACGGCATTCTGAATTGCAGCGGGCTGTCGAATACCACGTCGGCGGCCCGAATACCCTGTATGTCAACGAATTCTATATCGATGCGAACGGCCAGCTCGTTTGCAGCATGAACAGCACGGTCTACAACCTGGTCAGCGGCGTCACCAATAGCACGACGACCCTTGGGCGTCACCAATATGACGATTCTCTACGGTGTAAAAACGACATGCGGCCATGCCGGCAATGACGTCGATACGTACGTGACGGCCGCCCTGATGACGCGGCAAACTGGAGCAGCGTCATCTCGGTGCTGATCCAGCTGACTTTCACCAATCCCTTGTATGCACCTCCGGAACTACCACTCAGCCGACGACGATTTCCATTCAGCGCGTCGTCGGCGTCATGAACCAACTGGGTCCTGTCCAATGATCACTCATACATTCGGCGCGCGAAGCGCACAACGCGGCATCGTGCTGGTGTCCAGCTTGCTGCTGTTGCTGGTGGTGACCATCATGGCGCTCAGCATGTTCCGCAGCTTCGGCATTCAGGAAAAGATCGCCGGCAACATGCGGGAAAAGCAGCGAGCCTTGCAGGCCGCGGTGTCCGCGCAGCAGTATGCCGAATGGTGGCTCAGCAACAACAGCTCCACTTCCCCAACCGCCGCCTGCACCGCACCCATGAACGCCAATCTCGGCGAGGGGCAGATTTGCCCAACCTGCCGCCCGCCAACGTAACCACCGTACCCTGGGCGATCGGAGTGAGTTATACGCCCACCGGCATGAATGTCGGCAGCTACCACCGGCGAACACCTGAACAATCCCACCTACTTCGGAGCGCCGACATTTTATATCTCCGACATGGGCCCCTCCGTTGACGCCAGCATACCGGGAGAGATCTATCAGGTCGACGCGGTGGGCTACGGCGGCAATTCCAATACCGTGGCGGTGGTCGAAAGCACCTACGCCGTGTACTCCAGCTCCGCCAACAGGACGTTGTAATGAAAACCAAACATCTTTTTGTCGTTCTGGCCGCGCTCCTGACCGGACTGGCATCCGGCCCAGGACTGGCACAATCTATCTACACCGACAACTTCACCGGTAACTCGTCGGCAAATCAATGGTATTTTTTCAACGGCGCCTGCCTGACCGCGGGCACAGGGACATCGACCACCAGTCCGGGATACATTCCCGGCTGCCAGACCGTGTGGTCCAACTACTATTCGAGCCGGCCGGACAGCGATCCCTACCTGGTCGGCGGCAACAGCGGCTACCTCGGTTCGAGTACGGTTCCGAGCGGCGGCGCGACACAAACCCCCGATCCCTCGAACGCAACGGTCGGCAGCCTCGGCGCACTGCGCTTCACCAACGGCCACCCCTATGGCCATCAGGAGAGGGGCGCCATCGTCTCGGCGAACACATTCAATACCGGGTCTGGAATTCAAGTCACATTCAAAACCGTGACTTACGACGGCGACGGGGAGGTGCGGGCAAAGACGGCGCCGACGGCATCAGCTTCTTCTTGATGAACGGCAGTGTCACGCCCACCGCCATCGGGGCCACCGGCGGCAGCTTGGGTTATTCCTGTTCGAACACCAACGGCCCTAACGATAACAGCGTCTACGATGGTCTGACGGGCGGCTATATCGGGTTAGGGATAGACGAATACGGCAACTTCCTGAACGGAACGAACTGGGTCAGCGGCTATACCGGGCCAAACTCCGCCACCGGCGACAACACCGCCTACGGTTATGGTTACAAGCCGGATCGCATTGGTCTGCGGGGCGGCGGCAACATCTCGTGGGCGGCGCTGAGCGCTCCCTATCCTGCCGGCTATGGCACGTACGAGGGAAGCGGCTATCCCTACTACCCGGCCAGCCTGGCAACGATGTACAGCAACACCTCTTACTCCTGTACCAGCGGCACCAACAATAACAATGAGTATTGTTGGTCCTGCCCGACCACCTATGCGGGCTTTTCGGGAGCCCCCAGCACTCCGACCGGCACCTTCACGAACACCGCGACGTTATGTACCTATACCCTCTATAACTCCGTGAGTAGCTGTCCGCCCGCGACGTCCTATACATCCTATTCGGGTGCTCCCAACACTCCGACCGGGACCATTAGCTTCAGCGCCGCCAGTGGGACTTGTATCGATACGCTCTATAGCTCCGTCGCTACCTGTCCGACTTCGTACACGGCCTATTCAGGCGCTCCCAGCTCTCCGGCCGGGACCGTAACCGCCGGGAACCCTTGCAAGTACAAGGTAACGGTCTCAGGGGTTTCCACGACCTATACGGGGCCGGCGAAGGCGGCTTTTACAGGGCCGGCGACGATGACTTACACAACAGCACCCAGCACCACCTCCGTTACCGCGACGGGCGGCAGCGGTACTAATACGTTGGCGCAATCCGCGGTGCAACAGGCGTGCTCCACCGGGAACTTGTACAACTACTATGACCCCGCTGCACCGGTCGCCGTCACTACCGCAACTCTGACCACCTCGACGGGCATAACCAATACGGCGAACCCGGCCGGCATCCTGGATTACGCACCCATTCCCGGCGCGTACAAGGAACTCACGGCCTTCACGATCGCCAACGAGAGCGCGACGACTCGCTCGCAGGCCACGCCGATTTTGTACGACCTGAAGATCACCCAGAACGGGCTGCTGAGCTTGTCCTACAGCACGGGCGGCGCCTATTCGTACATCATTCAGAACCAGTACATCACCACTGCCAACGGCCCGTTGCCGCCCACTCTTCGCTTCGGATTCGCGGGTTCGACCGGCGGCGACACCAACATTCACGAAATCATGTGCTTCAAGGCAGCGTCCGCGACGACCTCGGGCAGTTCCGCCACCGTCAATGAAAAGCAGGCCGCGAAGGTCGAGGCCGGCACCCAGGCCTATTTCGCCTACTACAATCCCAATGACTGGACCGGCACGGTCACGGCCAATACCTTGATCGACACCGCCGGCGTGGTCAGCGTGAATACCCCGGCCAATTGGGATGCGCAGTGCGTGCTGACGGGTACCCCCAGCGGCGCCGCGTCCACCGGCGGAGGATGCGCCAACACCGGTGTCGGCGGCCCGACCTGCTGCCGACACCGGTGCCGACCTCTCGCGTCATGCTCACCTGGGACACCACCAATAATGTCGGCATTCCCTTCGAGTGGACCAACTTGAACACCAATCAGCAAACCGTGCTCGATGACGAAAACGGTACCGCCGACAGCGCTGCCACGAGCCAGTACCGGCTGAATTACCTGCGCGGCGATCGCAGCAACGAAATCACGTCGTCGGGGACGGGTCTGTACCGGGCGCGCGAAGGCATCCTGGGCGATATCGTCGATTCGAGCCCCAGCTGGGTAGGCCCGCCGTATCGCCGTATACGGCAAGCTTGGGGTGACCGACTGTACTCGACGACGACGATGCCGGAAAATACGGGCACGCAGACCTACGTACAATACGTGAGCGCCGAGCAGGGACGGCTCAATGTAGTGTATGCCGGGGCCAACGACGGGTTCTTACATGGCTTTGAGGCCGGGAAGCTTCGATCCCCGTGGGAATTTCTGCGGCACGACGAACTCGTCGATAACCTGCTCGGCGACTCCCAACGATGGCAAGGAAGTGCTTGCGTACATGCCGGGATCGACCCTGTACAGCCCGGCGCTCTCCACCACCACGGGCGGTTGCGCCGGCACCAATATCAGCACCGGAACTGTGGCGCAAAACATTCATGGCTGGACCCCGGCCATCGGTGGTACCGGCACGTCATGCGAGACCCCCGAGCTCGATTATTCGGCCACGCCTTACGGCCATAACTTCTTCGTGGATGCCACTCCCGGAACGGGCGACTTGTTCTACAACAATGTCTGGCATACCTGGCTGGTCGGCGGGCTCGGGGCGGGCGGAGCGGCGATTTATGCGATCGACGTCACCAACCCCGCCATTCTCAGAGAGCGCAAGCAGCGTGGTCATGGGCGAATGGAACTCATCCACCATAAACTGCATCAGCGGGACCACCGGCTTGTCCGCCAGCTGCGGCACGCATCTGGGCAACACATACGGCACGCCGCAAATCCGGCGTCTGCACAACGGCGACTGGGCGGCCATCTTCGGCAATGGCTTCGGCAGCGTTTCCGGCGATGCCGGCATCTACGTCATGTTGATCAGCAATTCGGCAACGCCGACGTACGCAAACACGACGTTCTATTATTTGAGCACCAATCCGTCGGGCACGGCGGCCAACAACGCAATCTTCAGTGGCACGGGTTCCCAATCGGCCGGGGTAGTGACCATCAGCGCCGTTACTGCGGGCGCCATTACAATCGGCGACGTGCTCAGCGGTGCAGGCGTTGAGCCGGGCAGCACGGTGATCAGCTTCGGCACGGGTACGGGCGGCACAGGGACGTACAATGTGAGCACATCGGGCACGGTGACTTCGGGTGCCGTTAGGATCGGCAACGGCATTGCGTACACCACGCCCGCCGATCTGGACGGCGATCACATTACCGACTACGTGTATGCGGGCGATCTGCAGGGCAATATGTGGCGCTTCGATCTGACCAGCTCCAATCCAAGCTACTGGGGCGTGACCAACGCGGGCGGCGCCTCCATCAACAAACCGACCGGCACCTCTCCCGGTCAAGGCGGCGGCGGCACGCCGGCGCCCCTATTCACGGCGACGTCGCCCACCGGACAAATACAACGCATTACGAGTCAGCTGCTGGTCGTCTCGAATCTCGTTGCGGGAACCGGACAGATGCTGCTGATCGAATTCGGCACCGGGCAGCGGAGCCAGATCACCAATGCGGCCCCGGAAAGCTTTCATCGGCGGCACGCAAAGCCTGTACGGCGTTTGGGATTGGAATTTGTCGGCCTGGAACGCCCTGTCGCCGAGCAATCAGTACGCCACCGTCCCGGCATCCATACCGGGCTCCCCAGTTCCCCGTACACTCTGGGCTACGCGAATCTGACGGCCCAAACGCTCACCGCCGGATCGACCGGCACCGTCAACGGCACGAATGTCACGGTCTGCTGGGCCGGCACCACGTCATGCACCGCGTCGAACACTTCCTTCGGCTGGTACGCCAACCTGCCCAGCACATCGGAGCAGATCATTTTCAACCCGGTGTTCTTCCAGGGGGCGATCCTGGTGAATTCCATCATCCCGGCGGTCAACGCCGCGACGTCCTGCACCATCAACGCGGATACCGGCTATAGCTATGCGCTATCCATCGTCAATGGCGGCATGTTCAACAACGCATTCCCTACGTACTCGTACACGAACCCGACCACGAACATCACCACGCTGGTGTCGGATGCGACCGCAGCCGGCGTAGAGACCAACGCCACGGGCAGCGTCTACGTCGTCAGTACCACTCGAAGGCATGGCCAACATCGTTTACCAGACCGTGTCAGGCACGCCTGGCGCGCAACAGGTCAACATTCCCTCGACCGTCAAGACCAAGCGATTGACTTGGGTTGAACTTCGATAAAAGCTGGAGTAACCCGCATGCCCGCGCAAACACAGACCTGCAAGCCAAACCGGCCGCCGGATTCACACTCATCGAGCTCATGGTGGCGGTCGCGATCGTCGGCATCCTGGCGACCATCGCCGCCACGTCCTATCAAAGCCAGGTGGTGAGATCGCGCCGCACCGACGCCCGCAATGCCATACTGGATTTGGCCGGAAGGGAGGAAAAGCTCTTTAGCACGACCAATGCGTACACCGAATACCAGCGGCCTTGGGCTATGGGACCTCTACCATGGCTTTCCCCGTCCCGCCGTCGGGAATCCCGGTCACCAACGGCGGCACCCCCTACTACAACGTGAGCGTGCAATGGCCCGATCCCAACCAGGCGGTTGCGAACAGCTACTTGATCACGGCTACCCCAATCGCCGGCACTCAGCAGGCGGCCGACACGATCTGCATTAGCTTGAGCGTCAATCAGCTGGGACAGCAGACTTCAACCGGATCTGGCACGCCGTCGACATGCTGGGGCAACTGACGCAGTTAGCTTGCCCTCCGACTCGTCACGATGGGCGTCCAGAGAAGTGCCGTGGCGCACCTACTGCGCGCTGTATCCCCGCCCCTCGACACAAGCCGCCATGGCGCGCTGATAATCCGGTCCATTCTGCGCCGGCGAGCCCACCTGCTGCGTAGCCCACTGCTGACACTCAGCCTTGTCGGTGGCCTGTTGCGCGGCACTCTGACCGTTCTTCGGGTACATGAATATCCGGCCCGCTTCTGCTCCGGTATCGCCCGGCGCCGGCGCAGCATCAGGCGGCGGTGCACCGTACGGCGCGGCGTTCGGTGCTGCGTTCGGCGCGCCATTCGGTGCCGCGGCCCCAGTATCGGCTCCCGCCCCATTGGGGTCGCCGACCGGCGGGGGATCCGTCGCTACATAGCCGTTGTAGTCCGGGTTGTAGGTGTAGTACACATCATCCGCGTAGTAGTACGGAATACCGCCGTACCAATAGGTGGCGTAAGCCAGGGGTAGGATGGGCAGGAACCAAGAAAATCCCGCTCCGTAGTACGCACGCGGCCAGAAGCCGCCCCGCCAGTATCCGCCCCGCCAGTAAGCCCCCGTGGAGTAGCCATGCCCGTAGTAGCCGGCTCGCCCGTAACCGTATCCGCCATGGTAACCGTAGGTTGAACCATGGAATCCCCCTGCATAGCCGCGCGCATAGCCTGCTCCGGCGTAGCCTCGAGCTCCAACCGCGGCATAGTGAGCACCGCCCGCGAAGTGGGCACCGCCAACACCGCGCGCGCCGCCGCTGAAGTGGGCGCCGCCCGAGAAGTGACCTCCGCCCATGTGACCGCCGCCGCCCACATGACCGCCGCCGCCGTGCGACTGTGCAAGCGCAGGCGCCGCGCTCAGGCATAGCCCCAAAACGCCGGCCGCCAGAAGAAGGCCCTTACCCGTGGTACTCATGACTGTCACCTTCCGTTACCGGCCGCGCCCCTGCACGACCATTTTGAACCTATAACATCAGACCTACCCTATATAACGCCGTTCCGGCTCTTTGGTGTACATAACCAATGCTTAATTCCGCAACGCCGCATTGAACATAACGTAAGCGGTGCGGCCCGGGGCCGGTTCGAAGAATCGAGAGTCGGTCTCGTTCACGATCACAGAACCGACATAGGCCCGGTTGGCGAGGTTATCAAGGCGAGCAAATTCGCTGATCCGCCAGTGTCTCGTTTCCTGCTCGAACCCGGCCCGCACATTCGCTACCCAATAGCCCGCGGCGGCCTCGGAGTTGCGGTCATCGGCGTAGATCCGCGCGCGGCCCAGCGTCTCCAGGGTGGCCGAAAACCCCAGCGGCGCATAGTTCCAGGTAAGGCCGGCGTACAGAGAGTTCTTCGGCACCGCCGGCAGGTAACTCCCCGCATTGACCGTTTTATAGTTCGCGGGCGGCGGCCCGCCGGGGTTCGTCAGCGGATTGCAGGGGGCCGCGATGCAGGTGGCGTACGCCTGCCCCACCACGGCGCGGATGTAGGTGTAGGCGAGGCGTCCGCTGAACCCGCCCCTCCAAGCTGCGTCGGCGCCCAGCTCCATTCCCCGGCGGTTGGTTTCGCCGATGTTCTGAGACACCGTCCTGCCGCCTGAATTCTGCAATATGGCCAGTTCGTCCTCGGTTTTTATATAGAACGCGGCGAGATTGACCCGTGCATGCTCGTTGCCCGCTTTGATGCCCACTTCGTAATTGTCGCTGCGCGCAGGCTTCAGCCCGAAGTTCAAGCCCGAAAGGCTGCCGTTGACGGAACGATAGGCCAGATCATTCAGGGTCGGAGTTTCGAAGCCCTTGCCGTACGAACCATAGAGATTGACCGCCGAGCTCGCGCGGAAAGTGACGCCGCCGACAGGATTCACGGCCGAATAGCGCGCGCTGCTGTCGGCATCGTCGAGCACCGGCAGGTGCCCGTGAGAAGTCACTACGACGAGGTTGTTGCGCACTCCCGCGATCAAGCGCCAGCGCGCATCGGGATCCCATTGCGCCTGCAAGTATTGATCGGAGTCGTACACATGATTCGCCTCATCGCGGCGCAGCGCCCCCTCGATCCCCAGCTCCGCGCCCTGGTAATTTAGATACCCCTTGCGCGCTTCTTCGAGATCGTCGTAGCTGACGCCCGCGACCACTTGCAGGGGAGAACCCGCGATTTCGCGCGCATCCGTCACATGGGTATCGACGCCCCAGAAGGCCCTGTCCAAATCGATGACGCCGCCCGGATACAACGGCGCGTTCTGCTGGGTGGCCTGCGGTATGGCCTGGAACTGCGTCGTCGCACGATGTCCGGTATAGACCATGGCCGACAAGTCGTCGTTGTCGCTCAATTTGTCGTCGTATATGGTACCGAGCTGTTCCTGGTCCAGGGACTTGCGTGTGTCGTACTGAATCGCGCCCACGCCGGCCTGGCGCGGATCCGCCGCAAGCTGGGCGCTCGTCAGTCCCAGAGGGTCTTGCACGGCCGGCGTCTCGATCGCATTGGCCACCACCGTGAGTTTCGCCCGATCGCTGGTTGCGAAACTCAGCTTCGCATTGAAATTATTGCGCTCGGCATCGCTGTGAAATCGGTAGCCGTCGGTTTGAAAGTGCGCCGCGTCCACCACGTAGTTGACTACGCCATCGTCCCCCTCGGTCTTCAGGGCGTAGCGCTGAGTGTTGAAGGTGCCATACTGCGCCGTGCCCCCGATGAGGTATCCCGGCTTGGCGTCCTCGGTGAAAACCGCGATGACGCCGCCGGAGGAGTTGCCGTAAAGCGCCGAGAACGGCCCCCGCAGCACTTCGATATGATCGGCGGACCCCAAATCGAATTGCGAGAACTGACCCTGCCCATCGGGCATGGTGCCTGGAATTCCGTCCGAATAGAGCCTGATGCCGCGAACTCCAAAGCTCGAGCGTGCGCCGAACCCGCGAATCGAGAGCTGCAGATCCTGCGCATAGTTTTGCCGGCTTTGCACCGACACGCCCGGCACGGTGATCAATGACTCCGAGAGATTGACTTGAAGTTGACCCTGGGCGATGGCGGTCCTGTTCACCCGGTCGATGGATACCGGCAAATCGGCGCTCGACTCGGCGATCCGCGTAGCGGTGACCACGATATCGGACAGCTCCGGCGCGTCGGCCGGGGCGCCCTGTCCCAAGGCGCTGTAGGCCGACAAGCCCACAACCGACAGCATCGCGCGTCCCCGCATCATCCCCTCATCCTCCCGGCATTGTCGGCGGGCAAAACGGCCGCCACCCTAAGCTTGCAGCCTAACTGCTGACAATTCCCGCAGTCCCAGAGATAATCATTAAAGTACTTGCGCCGCCTGTCGATAAGCCGATGTGGGCTTCAAAGCGGGAACCCGATCGTGAAATGGCGTTGTGCGTCCTACGGCTTGATGAGCAGCGCCGCGTTGCTGCTGCCGTTCACTGCTGTGCCGGAATCCCTAGTTCAAACCGCGGCGCCGGGCACGGCCGCGAGCGTCGCCGCGCATGTGAATTTCAAGATCGTCATTCCGCAAGTTCTCTATCTGCAGGTCGGCGATTTGCGGATCGGCGCCGCAGACTCCCGCAACGCCGGCGCGCAGTCGGTGGCCGTCATGAGCAACGGCCGCAACGTCGCTTTGAACGCGACTCTCCCCACGGCCGATTCGATTCGCCGGTCGAGTGTCATGCTGCGCGCCTCGGGCAGGAAGGTCATTGCGCAAATCACACAGTGCGCCCCGGCCTCGATCCCCGCCGCCGCACTCGCAGAAACTCGCGACGGCGTGAACGCCGCTCCTCAACGGTACATCTGCACCGCCTCGACTCCGTAGTACCTCGGCGCAGTGATGTACGTCGGCCCAGTGCGCAAGCTCTGGGGGGATACGGAGTTGGAAGCCAACTGCTCCCCCTCGTTGGCTTCCAACTCCGTATCCCTCCAGACCCTGTGAACCGGGACGTCCCATCACACCCGCATGGTTTGCGAACCAGTGCACAAAAACCGTGGAATATCGGCGGCCGCGCCCGGAACTTGAGCTCGCGCCGGCTGAATTGCGACCTGGTTCCGCGCGGCTCTAAGGCTATCCCCTAGTATCGATTAGGCATAACACAGCACAGGATGCAGAGAATGAAAACCTCGATTGCCTTGAAGAGTTTGTTGGGCGCGGGAGCCTTGACGCTCCCCCTCATGGCCTTCGCAGAATCCAATGTCCAAACGGGCACTGCGACTGCCGCACCCGGCGCTACCGCACATGTGGACTTCTCGGTCGTGATTCCGAAGATTCTCTATTTGCGCGTCGGCACCGGCTCTACGTACTCCTCCGGGGCCCTGACCTCGGTGAACACCGTCGATCTGATCACCTTTTCTCCGGCAGCGGGCACCGTGGGCAATGGCACCGCAGTGGCCGGTACCGGCGGCGATCTGACCGGCGGCGTCGAAACCGCGGCCATCGTGAGCAACAGCGGCAACGTCACTCTCAACGCCACGGCCAGCGGCGCGCTCAGTGACGGCAACGGCGACAGCATTCCGTTCACCCAGATCACCACCGCCGCCACGACGCTTTCCTCCACTACGCAGCTGCCGGCGCCGGTGCTGAGCAACGGCACAAGCTCCAACGTCGTGCTCACCGCACCGGCGACCAAGCTCATCGTTCAGGACGCCAAGTGGACATACAGCTACGCCAACGCGGCGAACGTTCCGGCCGGCACGTACGGCGGCGTCAACGTGAACAACAGCCGTGTGGTCTATACGGCGACGATGCCGTAGCCGAATCGAGAGCGGCCCACCGATGCACGCCATCCCGCCGTTGCAGCCGCTCTCGGCTACGGCGTCTGCGGCCCCGCAGTACCGCTGCCGCCGGAGGCTGCGCCGAGCATTGATCGGCGCAGCTCTCCTCGGCGAGGCGGTGCTCTTCGGCGCGGCGCCGGGATCGGTCTCGGCGTACACCGTCACCCTCACCGCAGCCTCGCCGCTCACGGTCTACTTGCAGGTAGGGGTCGGCAGCTTCACCAACGACTACATCTCCGGCGGCCAGCCGGGCAACAACAACACCATCAACACGGTATCGGCGACGGTGGCGGCGGCGGCGGTGGGCAACGGCACGGCACAGGCCATGACGACCAACAGCACGGCCGCGCAGAGCTATTACGACGGCTACACATTCTGCAGCGTGCCGGGCCAGATCTACATCGGCGGCTTTTATCGAACCACGGGCGGCAAGACCACCGCGGCGCTGGTCACGGCCACGGTGCCGGCGGCATTGACGGACGCCGTCGGCGACACCATTCCTTTTTCAAAGATCGCCTGGACCTCGAGCGGCAACGGAGATTCCGGCGGCGAACCTTTTCCGGCCGGCGCCTTCGTGAGCGGCGGTGTGCAGAATGTCGGTTCCATGAGCAGCAATACTTGGAATGAAAGCTGCTGGACGTTCTCCTACCTGAACAACACGGTGCCGCCGGCCGGCACGTTTACCGGCGTCGTCCTCTACACGCTGAGCGCGCCGTGAAACTCGCGGCTTTTTTTTTGACCTGTGCATTGAGCATAATCTGGGCGCCGGCGCCGGCGAAAACGACCATCATCGATGATTCGGGCACGCAGGCGTTCGAACCGTCGGTCAGCCTGCGCTGGCAGAGCGCGGCGCCTTCGCGCTCGGGCACCGGCAATCTCATGGTCGGCACCGCCACGATCCGGGTGCGTATCAACGTCATGCCCTGGCTGCGCCGCAGCGGCCGGATCTATCTGGACTTGCCCGCGCAGCAGCCCGGCCCCATGAGCGTTTCGTGGAGCACGCAGGGACGATTCCTGCCGGGACAGGTGCGCACCGGCAATCGCGTGCTGATCTATGCCGGCCCCATCGCAACGCCCTTCATGGAAGACGTGCTGACGTTGCAGTTCAGCGTGGACGGCACGCTGGTTCAGCGTGCCTTCCCGGTGAGTTTCCACTTCGAGATGGACGAGGATTGACCATGCGGCCACGAGGATTTGTTCCATTGTTTCTTCTGGGCGCCGCTTTCTCGGCCTGCGTGCAGGCGCAGGGTTTCGCGGCCTTGGTGTCGCCGCCGCGCTTCGAGCTCTCCACGCAGCCGGGAAAGACCGTGCGCAGCGTGATCGAAATCAGCAATCGATCCACGGCTCCTGCCCGCTACCTCATTCACACGGCGGACTGGACTTTCTCGCCTGATTTCAGCGTCAACTTTCACGACGAGTTGCAAGCCGGGAGCTGCCGCCACTGGGCCGCCATCGAGCGGCCCGAGGCGGTGGTTCCCGGCGGCGGCACCCTGCGCTACCGCTTCGAAGTGACCGTGCCGGCGGATGCGCCGGCGGGGGAATGCCGCTTCGCCGTGATGATAGAGGGAGCCGAACCTTCCATCGCCCGCAGCCGGGGACTGGACATGCCCGTCACCGGACGCATCGGCGTCATCGTCTACCTGACGATAGGCGACGGCGCGCCCGTGCTCGAGATATTCGGCCCGAATATCTCCATCCTCAACGGCCAGCGGATACCGACGCTGCGCGTGCACAACTCGGGCAGCGCCCACGGCCGAATGACCGGGTTTCTGACCGGCAAGGACGCGAAGGGAATCACATACGATTTCACGCCCTCGGATTTTCCCATTCTGCCGCATGAAGAACGCGAGGTCTTTCTCACCCCCTCGACGGCCACGGATGATCACCCGACGCTCACATTCCCCGTCACCGTCAAAGGTACGCTCGAGTGGGGCCGGCAAAAGACCGAGCTCAATCAGCTGTTCGAATGACCCCGCGCCGCAACCTCTCGCCCCGGCTCGCGTTCAGCCTGTGCGGGCTGGGAGGACTCGCATGCTCGGTCGCCGTGCACGCCCAGACGGCTGCGCCGGCGGGTCCGTCCGCACCCGCCTATCAGGATCGATACATCGACGGCGGCACTCTCGCCCCTGACATCTCCACGGGCGATGGGGGGAGCGACGCACAGGGGCTGGCGCATTCGCTGCAGATCGACGGTGTCGTGAGCTCGTTGAGCTCGCACGGCGGCGGCCCGGCTTCCACCGTGTCGGAAAACGGCATCGTCGCCAAGTCGCAATGGGAGACGGCGACTTATGGGGACTGGTCGCTCGACGCGTCCGCGCGCACCGGTGGTTCCGAGCCCGGTTCATCCGAGCAAGGCCAGGGCGGCGTGATGACACTGAGGCAGCGCGGCATGCCTTTCGATGGAGATTGGCAGGCGGACAACGGCGTCGGCGATCTGAATTCGCCGGACATCAGCCTGGCGCGGATTCAACCGCGCTTCTACCTGCCCACGGCCCCGATGCAGGGCCTCACCACGGAGTGGCGCGGGCCTTCCGGCCTGCAGCTGGTCGCGGGCGGCGGGGTGCCAGGCCTCTACGACGGCATCGTAGTGCCCGACTTTCGCACCTTGAACGGCTCCACCGCCACCGCCGGCGCGCAGTGGTCGCCGTCATCGCAATGGACGGTGGGAGGACAGTTCATCGAGGCTCACGATGTGAACCTCGCCGTGGGCCCGGTGATCGACGGCACGGCATTGATGTCATCCACCGCCGGACTGCTCAGCGCCGCGTGGGCCGGCGGCGGCGAGCACGTTCAGATGAATCTCCTCGACGGCGGCGACGGCAAAACGAACGCCCTTGGAACCTGGGTGGACGCGTCCCTCGAGCAAGGCCGGTTCCTGCAAAATGCCGGCCTCTTTCGCATCGATCCCAACATGACCTGGGGCGACCAGTTGATCTCGAACGATGCGCAAGGCGGCTACTACCGGCTCAACTATCAAAGCCGGCAGTGGCTGGCGGACATCGGTGTCGACGAGGTGCGCTCCGTATCCGGCCTCGGCGCCGATACCACCTTCGTCACCGGCGATTCGCGTTATCAATTATCGCGCGACTGGGGCGTCGGCGGCGTCGCCAACACCAGCCGAACGGACGGCGGCACCAGCTGGTCGCTGGAAGGCTTCGTGGATCACTCGAACACGGCCGGCACCGCGCGTGCGCAAGTCGACTTCGCCGAAACGCCGGCTGGCCGGGACGCGACCCTCACGCTGAATGAGGCATGGACCACGCCCGTCGGCATGCGGCTCAGCACCTCGGCGGCCGTGGAACGCATCAGCGGCGCCGTCATCGATGACCTGCAGCAGGACAGCACCGTGCTGAGCGTTGCCGCCTACGGCGGCGGTCAATTCACCACGGGCTTCGGAATCGAAGGCAATGTGCGCTGGGCGGCCGCGGTACAAGGTCAAGCGGCGCCGGGGGTTTCCGCCAATGTCTCGCTGACCTGGCAGCTATCCCAAGCCTGGGAGATTCTCGGCACCTACTACGACAGCCGGATCGGGTCATGGACGCCGCTCACCGTGGAATCGCCGCTGACGCCGCCGGTGGCGACTCCGGTTCCCGGGGTTCAGGAACGAGGAATGTTCTTGACGTTTCGCTATCGGCGCGCGGGAGGCTCGCATTTCGCGCCGCTCGGCGGCGCGCCCGGAGCGGCCTCCGGTGAAATTGCCGGGGTCGTGTTTCTCGATGCCAACGACAACGGGCATGCCGACGCCGGCGAGGCAGGAGCGTCCAATGTCACGGTGGTGCTGGACGGGCGCTTCTCCGTGCAGACCGACGCCAACGGTCGCTTTGCATTCCCGGTGGTGGCGACGGGGCATCACATCATCGTGGTCGTCCCCGACAACCTGCCGCTGCCGTGGACCCTCGTCAACGAGGGCCGGGCGGAAGTCGATGTCACGACGCGAGATCGCGCGGAAATCGCCATCGCCGCGCAACGCCCTCGCTGACCGCCCCGATGCGCCGATACACCGTGTCCGCGGCAGCCGCCGCCGGTGCCGCCCCTAGTATTTTCTTAGATCGCACCGAGTGCGGCTCCCAGATCGGCAATGAGATCGCCGGCATCCTCGATGCCGACGGAAATGCGAATGAGCGCATCCGTGATGCCGATCCTATCCCGCGTCTGCTTGAGCACGCCGGAATGCGTGGTGCTTGCGGGGTGCGATATCAGGGTCTCCGTGCCGCCGAGACTCACCGCGAGCTTGATCACCTGCAAGGCATCGAGCATGCGGAACGCCTCCGCCTCGCCCCCCTTGATCGCAAATCCGAAGGTGGAGCCCGCGCTTCGGCACTGCCGCTGAAACACCGGATAGCGCGGATCGTCGGCTGCCAGAAACCCGAGGTAATTGACGCTCGCGACCTTGGGGTGATTGCGCAGGAAGTCCGCCACCAGCGCGGCGTTTTCCGCCGACTTGTGCATGCGCAGCGACAGAGTCTCCATGGAGCGCATGATCATCCACGCGGTGTTGGGATCGAGCTGAGTGCCGAGCGCGCCGCGGAGCTTCTTCACCGGACCCACCGCCTCGCGCGAGCCGACTACGCCGCCGGCGACCAGATCTGAATGGCCGCCGACGTATTTCGTGAGCGAATACATCACGAGGTCCGCACCATGGCCGAGCGGCCGCTGAAAGACGGGTCCCAGAAAGGTGTTGTCGACCACCACCGGCGGCCGGCCGCCGCTCTGGCGCGCGCCGATCTGCGCCGAGATCTCGCGCATGAGCGCAAGATCGACCAGGCTATTGGTCGGATTGGCCGGCGTCTCCACGACGATCAGACAGACTCGGCCGCCGGTTTCGGCGGCCCGTGTCGAGGCGCGCTGCGCCGCTTCCGCGACCGCGGCTCCATCATGTCCCTGGGTAAAGCTGACCGCGCTCACGCCGAACGCGGGCAAGGTCCTTTCGATGAGAGTTTCGGTCCCGCCGTACAGGGGCTGGCTCATCAGCACGACGTCGCCAGGACGCACGTGCGTCCAGAGCACGGTGGAAATCGCGGACATGCCGCTGCAGAACACCGCGGCAGTCTCGCCCTCTTCCCACAAGGCCAGCCGGTCCTCGAGCACCTCGAGGTTGGGATTATTGAAGCGAGAATACACGAGGCCGGAGGACTGGCCGGCGCGCGGCTCGCGCCGGCCCGAGGTAAAGTCGAAAAAGTCCTTGCCGTCCTGCGCCGTCTTGAACACGAACGTCGAGGTCAGGAATATCGGCGGTTTGAGCGAACCTTCGGATAAACTCGGGTCATAGCCGTATCCCATCATCTGGGTTTCCGGCTTGAGCACGTGGTTGCCTATTTTGCGTTTATGATACGAGTCGTAACTCACGTTGCCCCCTTCATGAGCCCTGTGTCGTGAGCACAATATAACCTGTCGACCTTCAAAGCGTGGAATGAATCAGTCGTGTTGCTACCAGCCATCGCCATCGCGGCATTTCTCAGCACATTCGCCGGCGGCCTGCTGGCGCTCAAGCTGCATGACAAACTGCACCTGATACTGGGTTTCAGCGCCGGCGCGGTCATCGGCGTCGCGTTCTTCGATCTGTTGCCGGAGGCGATCGAGTTCGGCCGGAAATTTCATGGCACGGCGGCCATCCTCTCGTGCACGGCGCTCGGCTTTCTCTCGTACCTGGTGCTGGACCG
The DNA here is from genome assembly GCA_963784105.1 of uncultured Gammaproteobacteria bacterium. GTDB lineage: Bacteria > Pseudomonadota > Gammaproteobacteria > Steroidobacterales > Steroidobacteraceae > Bog-1198. The sequence goes on along the minus strand of CAWAQE010000018.1, from coordinate 869,329 downwards.
GATTCTGCTGTTTTACGGCGATGCCGCGCCCCGCGGCCGCTTTGCCGCCGGCGTGTTGTGCGTTCACAGCCTGCTCGACGGCATCGCCGTCGGCCTCGCATTCCAGGCATCGCACGCGGTGGGGATCGTGGTCGCGATCGCCGTGCTGACCCACGACTTCTCCGACGGCATCAACACCATGAACATGGTATTGAAGAGCGGCGGCAGCCGCCCGCAGGCTTTTCGCTGGCTCATGGTGGACGCACTCGCTCCGGTGCTCGGGGTTGCCTCCACGTTTTTCTTCTCTCTGCCCGGCGAAGCCTTCGGCACCGCGCTCTCGCTGTTTGCCGGCTTCTTTCTGTACATCGGCGCCAGCGACCTCATCCCGGAGAGCTACCACGCACATCCGAAATTTCTCACCACCGTCATGACGCTGGCGGGCGCCGCCGTCCTGTATATCGCGGTAGCTCTAATCGGGCAGTAATTGCGGGACGGCGTCTCGGCTGCTCGCCGCGCTTCCGGCGGAGGCCGCCATGATGCTGGCAATGGCGGCCCACTGGATCCAGCTCAAGCGTTCGCCGAGAAAGATCAGCCCCGACAGAGCACCGAGCGCGGGATCCAGGCTCATGAGCACGCCGACGGTTCGCGTCGGCAATCGCGGCATGGCCATCATTTCGAGCGAATAGGGCAGCGCGCTCGACAGCAGCGCCACGCCGAGCGCGGCGGGCAAAATCGCCGGCGACAAGAGCTGCGCCCCGGCCTGCGCCACGCCGACAGGCACGATCACGATGGCGCCGACCACCATGCCGAGCGCGGTGGTCTGGCCGCCGTGGACGGCCCCCGCCTTGCGGCCGAAATAAATATACAAAGCCCAGAAGACGCCTGCCGCCAGGCCGTACGCGATGCCCGCGGTATTCAATTGCTTCGAACCGAATCCGAGCGGCAGCAGGGCAAGCAACCCCAGCGCCGCCATCAAGATCCATACGAAATCGATACCGCGCCGCGACGCCGCCATGGCCAGGCCCAGCGGCCCGGCGAATTCCAGGGCAACCGCGATGCCGAGCGGAATCGTGCTCAGCGACAGATAGAAAAAGAAATTCATGCAGCCCATCGCCAGGCCGTACATGACGATGACCCGCATCTCGCGCAGGTTCAAGCGCATGCGCCACGGGCGCCAGACAGCCAACAAAATGAGGGATGCCAAAGCCATCCGCAATGCGGTGGTGCCGGCTGCACCCACCGCGGGAAACAGCCCCTTGGCCATCACGGCGCCCAGTTGAAAGCAAAACATCGCCGCGATCAGCGCCGCGATAGGCACGGCCACCGTGTTCGTTTTGAGCCTCAAGCTTCGTTCCCCTCACCCATACGGGCGAACGCCCGGCGGAGTATGATCGTAAATGATGCCCTCCGTGAACAATCATGCGTGATCCCATCGGCAATTTCCTCGCACAGCGGCCGCTCATGATTCTGGACGGCGCATTGGCGACCGAGCTCGAGCGGCGCGGCGCCGACCTCAAGGATGCGCTGTGGTCGGCGAAATGCCTGATCGAGCGGCCGGAGCTGATTCACGAGGTGCATCTCGACTACTATCGCGCGGGAGCCGATCTCGCGACGACCGCGACCTATCAGGCGAGCTTCGAGGGGCTTGCCAGGCGCGGCATCGAGGAGCCGGCCGCGGCGCGCCTCATGCACGATGCGGTGGCGCTGGCGGCGGCCGCGCGAGACGAGTTCTGGGCCGATGAAGCGAACCAGGCCGGCCGCTTGCGGCCGCTGGTCGCGGCGTCCATCGGCCCCTACGGAGCGATGCTGGCGGACGGCTCGGAGTATCGCGGCGGCTATGTGCTGGATGACATCGCCCTCGCCGACTTTCACCGCCCGCGCCTGCGGGCACTGGCGCATGCCGGCGCCGATTTGCTCGCGTGCGAAACCCTCCCCTGCCTGCGCGAAGCGCGGGTGCTGGCGGACCTGCTGCAGGAGTTTCCCGACGTTTGCGCCTGGATCAGCTTTTCCTGCAAGGACGCGGAACACAATTGCGAGGGCGAAGACATCGGCCGATGTGCCGCGGCGCTGCAGGGCTACCCGCAGATCGCCGCGGTGGGCGTGAACTGCACGCCGCCGCAATATATCGCACCGCTGCTGCGGCGGATGCGGGCAGAGACCGGCAAGCCTCTCGTGGCCTATCCAAACTCCGGCGAATGTTACGAAGCCTCATCCAAGCAATGGAGCGGCGGCCGCGCTACGCTCGAGTTCGGCGAGCAGGCCCGGCAGTGGCACGCCGCGGGAGCCCGCTTGATCGGCGGCTGCTGCCGCACCGGACCCAAGGACATTCAGAGCGTGAGGCAATGCATACATCCCGAGCATTCGGCCTAGCGGCAGCCCTAGCCTGGGCGTTCGCCAATGCCGCAATCGGCGCCGCGCCAAGCAGCGCCGCAACACGCAGCGCCGAGCCGGCCGGCAGCGCCGAGCCGGCCGGCAACGCCGCGGCCGCTAATCGCTGTACGGACCGCACCGCCACCGCGCTGCGCGTGCAGGGCGGATTGCTGTGCACGGTGATCGACGACCCGGCACACGGCATCCGCACCCAGCTGTTGCAGGATTGGATCGAGCGGTCGGCACGAATCGTCGCCGGCTACTACGCGCGTTTTCCCGCACCGCTCGTCGCGCTGCGCATCCGGGTGACCCCGGGCGGCGGCGTGCACGGCGGCCGCACGACCAATGAGTCGGGTCTGGTCATTCAAGTCAGCGTGGGAAACAGCGTCACCGCGGAAGAGCTCGCATCCGATTGGGTGCTGGTGCACGAGATGGTGCACCTTGCGCTGCCCGAAGTGGGCCGCAGGCACAATTGGCTGGCGGAGGGCTTGGCCACCTATGTCGAGGGAATAGCGCGCGCGCAATTCGGCAATCGCGACATCGCCGACGTCTGGGCCGAGGACCGGCATTCGATGCCGCTCGGCCTGCCGCGTCCCGGGGAAGGCGGCATGGACCAGACTCCGACCTGGGGACGCACTTACTGGGGCGGGGCCTTGTTCTGCCTGCAATCCGACGTGGCGATACGGGAAAAAACCGGCAATCGAGTCGGGCTGCAAACGGCATTGCGGGCCATCTTGCGGGAGACCGGCGGATATGGCGCCGAACGCAGCATCGACGAAGTGCTGCGCATCGGCGACGCCGCAACGGGCACCCACGTGCTGGAAGATCTCTACGCCGAGTCCAAGACGGCGCCGCTGACGCCCGATCTCGACCGGCTATGGACCCGCCTCGGTGTCCCGGATGACCCGAAATCGCAGCCCTTCGATTCGCACGCTCCGCTCGCCGCCATTCGCGCCGCCATCACCGCCCCCGAGGCGAGCGCCGAGTAATCAATGCTCCGAAAAATGCGGCTCGCGTTTCTCGAAGAAGGCGCGCACGCCCTCCACACAATCGTGAGTCTCCAGCGTCATCTCTTGCGCACTGCGCTCTGCGCGCAGCTGTTCCTGCAGTGAATTATCGAACGTCGAGGTGTGCAAGGAGCGAATCTGACCGAGCACCGCGCAAGGACCCGTGGCCAAGCGGTGCGCCACCGCTTGCGCGCGCAAGACCACCTCGGCCGCCGGCACTACCGCGTAGGCGAGACCCCAGTCGAGCGCCGTCTTGGCATCGATGCGCTCCGCAAGCAGCAGCGATGACAGCGAACGGCCGGCCCCGATGCGCCGCGCCAGATGAAAGGTGATGCCCGCGTCGGGTACCAATCCCAGGCGCGCGAACGACGGCAAGAAGTAGGCATTGTCGCCTGCAATGATGATGTCGCTGGCCAGCGCCAGGCTCATGCCCGCACCCACCGCCGCGCCATTGACCGCCGCCACGATGGGAAAACGGAATCCGCTCAGGCGCATTATCAAAGGATCCATGAAGCGGCGCATTTCGAAATGCGCCCGCTGCCGCGCTTCCTGGGTTTTGATGTCCACGGAATGCAAATCCAAGCCGCTGCAAAAGACGTCATTGCTGCCGGTGATCACGACGGCCCGGGCGCCGCTTTCGCCTTTTTGGATTTGATCCAGTGCCAAGTGCATGGCGCGGATGATGGTGATGTCGATCGCGTTGCTCACCGCCGAACGGTGTATGGCCAAGGTCGCAACACCATCGGAAACGGTGACCGATAAACTATTCATGTTCACGTTCATGTTCATGCCCTCCTCACATTCGCCTCGAGCGACCGGCTTCCAGCGTGCATGACCCCTTTCCACTCCTCCCACCTTCTAAAGGTCCGTAGGCCGATCATGCCCCCTGCCAACCGCGGCCGCAAGGAGCAGGATTGCGCGCCTGCCGAGGATGGAGTCAAATAGGCGAACGCTCGATTCACCGCGGCGGCGGCATGCCGCGCCCGCTCACCGGCCCTTCGCCGCGCGGGATCCTTCCGACTTCCTTAATTCATTCCGCCGATGGCGGCTTGATCTGCCGGCGGCGATGGCGCGGCAGTGACAGGAGCGAGCCGGCATCATTGCCGGCTCGCTCGGTGCCCTCACGTATTGCTTACCTGTTGCCGCCTTCGGGCTCGTGCTTCTCTTCCTTCGGCGGGCGGGGATGCTGCGCCTTGGACGGCTGCGGCTTACCGGCCGGCGCTTTCGCGCGGGGCTGCGGATGTGCAGCGCCGGGTTGCATATGCGTCGCGGCATTCGGATAGGCGGTTCGTGGAGCCGCGCCACGCGCACCGACTACTCCCGGCGCGTTGAATGCGCCCGGCCTCGGGGTCGCGGCAATGGCGGGATGGCCGCCGTTGGCTCTGGCGGCCAGCGCGGGATTTCGGGCCGCTTGTTGAACGTGAGCCGTCTGCAAAGGCGTCGGCGCACTATGCTGCTCGCGCGCAGCCGCTCGTTCTTGCGCGGTCGGCACGGCGGCAACGCCTCCGGGTCCGCCGTTGTAGCTTACCCGGTTGACGGTGACGTTGTTGACCACCGTCTCGTTGTACGTGTTGTGAATATTGGTCACGCTCACATTGGTGACGGTCCGGTTATACGCGAAGGAATTCCCTGCCCAGCGGCCTCCGGCGAAGCCCACGCCTCCGTACCCGAAACCGTAATTCACACCGCCGTAAAATCCGACATGGGGTCCCCAATAGCCGGCGTGAAAGACATACACGGCACCCACGAAACCCCAATAACCGGGAGTCCATAGCACTCCGACTCGCGGCGGCTGCACCCAGGTTCCGGGCACCCAGTAATAGCCGCCTCCACCCCACGCCCAGTAGCCCGGCGTCCAAAGATAGCCATCATCGGGACACGGCGGTTGATCGTAATCCGGCAAGGGAGGCGGGGCCTCATTCGCCTGCACCTCGGCATCGGCGGGCGCAGCATATGCCGGCGGCGGAGGCGGTGGCTCATACACACGCGGCGGCGGCGGGGGCGGCGGCGAGGCGACACGCACCACGCAGCCGCCGAGCAGAGCGGCGGCCGACAATGCCAGCGCTACGGCTGCGAGAGGCAGAGTCTTGTAAACGGGATTTATTCTGGGTGTACTCATAGTTACTCGCCGGATTGATGTTGCACGTCAGCGTACTCAGCCGCACGCCGTCCATGAAACATATAACGTCACACTATGAGGATGAGCTAGTTCCGTGAAGCGAATGTAACGCGGCCGGCGCGAGTGTCCCCTTACGGCGACATGCTGGGCTCTATCGTTTGGGCGGCGCGCTCTATCGTTTGGGCGGCGCGGCAGTGATGGCCGCCCGCAGCTCCGTGAGCTTTGCCTTGATCGCGGCCGCATTCTCCGGACCCATGCGGATCAGCAATTTCTGCCCTGCCGGACGCGATTCGAGCGCCGGATCGGCAAAGGTATACATGACGTTCGGACGGACCAGCGCGATGGGCGCCGCGGGCTGGGGCGTGGCCAGCAATGTGTCTATCACCTGCACGAGCCTGTCGTTGAAATAGCCGTTCGGATATCCCAGGCCCTGGTATGCCTCCTGAAACAGAGGATAGAAATGCACATAGACGGCGGCCACCTGCTGCATGTCGAGCTTGCTGATCACCTCCACCATGGGTTTGTAGCGCGCGAAGTTTTGCGGATCCAGAGTTGCGTGCAACTCATCGCCCGTGGCCATGAAGGACCCGGCAACCGGACCGGTCGGCCGCTTGTCCACCGCCACTTTTTGCCGCGGCAGATTGTCGATGGTGACCACCAAATGCCGGATGATGTTTTCCGGCAGCAGATAATCCTTCACCGCGGCGTCGCCGGCGATCGATTTCAGGGCATCGCTCATCGCCGAGTCGCTGTCGGCGAGCGCGGGCAACGGTCCCTTGAGCGCCGAACCGCCCTGGGCAGCGGGCAAGGGATGCTCGATGGCGGGTTCCGCCGGCGGCGGCGCAGGAGCCGGTGCTTGCGCTGCGGGCACGCTCGGCAGGGGATGCCGATTGTGCAAGTAGAACCAGGTGCCCGCGGCGACCACCACCACGGCGGCGGCCACACCAATCATCGGCTTATTGATCATCGCTGCTCCTCAAAAGTTAGCCCGCCGAGCGCGGCATTCGCATTTGCAATTCGTGGCGGCGATAGTCGATGACCAATGTATCTAGCAAGCCCAACGCATCCATGCCGATCAGAATCGCGGGCTCGTGCAACAGATGCCACTGCTTGAAGATGTACATGTCGCCGAAAGTCACGCCGGAATCGAGAATCTGCACCGAGCCGATCACTATCGGCGGCATCGGTATGATTTCACCGCCCTGAATGTCCTTGGTGGCGCCCATGACCTCGTCGGGCTTGCCCCTGGATTGCAGGGTAGTTCGGGCCAGCGCATCCCGCAATGCGAGATTCGCGATGGTCGTCTGGCCGCCTGTGTCGATGATCGCCTTGCAGGTCACATCGCCGATGCTGGCGCTGACCACGACCAAGGTATTGCGTATGGAATGAAAAGGCACGTCCACGAAGCCGCGCCCCCCTCGCTCATCGCGCGAATAAGTAATGGAGATCTTGTCGTGGCGAAAATCGATGTATATGCGCTTGCCCGCTAGGCCTTCGGCTCCGAGTATTCCCTGCGCGCCGCCCAGGGCATCCGGCACGATCGGCAAGGTGGCCGAATCGACGGCAAGATCGCCGACGGTCAGGGTGTCGACTCGAATGGTCGGCACGGTGGCGAAACCGGTAACCCCGCGCAGTATCACCGGCGGCGACTGATTGGTCGGAATGCCGAGCGCCAGCGCGACCAGTGCCGTCACCGCGCTATGACTGGCACCTGTATCGAGCACCAGGCGAAAGGGCCCATGTCCATTGATCATGACCGGCGCCCAGATACGCCCGATCTCATCGCGCCGGGTCGGCGAGACATAGCGCGGCTCGGGTGCCTCGACCATGATTTCCGTGAGCTGTTCTATCGCGGTAGTGCTCGAATCCGGCGGCGACTCTTCGGGGATCGTGCTGCCCGCCCATTGAGGGCATAGTGCAAAGCCGCCGATCAACGCGACGCAGGCGCCGCACCGCGGCTTCCGGCGATGCCAAGTGTCGAAAACTGCACGAGCAAGCCTTTTCAATGCTGCATCCGCCTTGTGGCCGAAGCATAGCACCGCGCTCACCCGGTACCAACGTCGGCCCGGTGCGCACTCTGTGAACCGGCGGCCGCGGACTCCGCCGGCGTTGTGCGATGATGAACGGAGAATCCGCCATCGGTGCGAGGCCGGCAATGAACTCCTATCCGCGACTATCGGAATTACAAGCCCTGGTGGGGTCGGTCCTGGGGACCAGCGACTGGATCGCCATCGATCAGGCGCGCATCGATCAATTTGCGGCGGTGACCGGCGATGATCAGTGGATCCATGTCGATCCGGCGCGCGCCGCAGCCGGGCCCTTCGGCACCACGGTGGCCCACGGCCATTTGACGCTCAGTCTGTTGCCCGTCATGGTGAGGACGGCATTCAAGGTCGGGGATGTGCGCATGACCATCAACTACGGCCTGAATCGCGTGAGGTTCCCCGCGCCGGTGCCGGTGGGCAGCCGCCTGAGGGGACATTTCAAGCTCCTGAGCTTCGAGGCCATTCCCGGGGGAGCGCAGGTGGTCGTTGAAGTGAATTCCGAACGCGAGGGTCACTCAAAGCCTGTATGTGTGGCCGAATCGGTGGCGAGGCACTACGTTTAGCGAGGGCCTGAGGCGGCTGGCTCCAGCTTCAGGCCGGGGCGTGAGCGAGTGCCGATAAGCGGCCTGAATCTATTGATAAATCACGTGAATTACCCGATTTCTGCAATGGGATTGGACAGATATATGAGCTGGGCACCATACTGGTAAACCAATGTATCGGAGTGCATATGTTGAATAAGCCCGCCGTCCCTCTCGCCCCCGTCGGCGCCAGCAAGCAGCGCAAGCGCCAGGGACCCAAGGGCCGTCAAATCGACCCGCAGGCGCTCGCCGACGTGGAGGCCCTGGTCGAGGGTGCGCTGCGGCACGACCTGCTCATCGAATACCTGCATCGCATCAACGACCGCTACGGCCAGCTCGGAGCGCCTCACCTGGCCGCCCTCGCGCAGCTGCTGGGGCTGGCACAGACTGAGGTTTACGAGGTGGCCACCTTCTACCACCACTTCGATGTGGTGAAGGAAAAGCCCGACGGCAGCCTGGCGGCGCCGGCCGCCTTGACGGTGCGCGTCTGCGACGGTTTGAGCTGCGAAATGGCCGGATCCAAGCAATTGCTGGAACGCCTGCCCGCCCTGCTCGGGCGCGAAGTTCGCGTGATCCCGGCTCCCTGCGTCGGGCGCTGCGAACAGGCGCCGGTGGCCGTGGTGCATCAAAACCCGGTGCCGCGCGCTTCGCTCGAATCGGTGCAGAGTGAAGTGCGCGCCGGGCACATCCGCCACAAGCCCGAGAGCTACATCGACTTTGACGCCTACCTGGCTCAGGGAGGCTATTCGCTCTTGCGCGACTGCATGGAACATCGGCGCGACATCGAGAGCGTCTTGAAGACCATGGAGGATTCGGGACTGCGCGGCCTGGGCGGCGCGGGATTTCCCGCCGGGCGCAAGTGGCGCATCGTGCGCGGCGAGCGCGCGCCGCGCCTGATGGCGGTCAACATCGACGAGGGCGAGCCCGGCACCTTCAAGGATCGATGGTACCTGGAGCGCGACCCGCACCGTTTTCTCGAGGGGATGCTCATCGCCGCCTGGGCGGTGGATGTGGCGGCGATCTACATCTACCTGCGCGACGAGTATCACGGCTGCCGTGCACTGCTCGAAGCCGAACTTGCCAGACTGCAGGCAAATCCGCCCATATCATCGCTGCCCAAGATCGAGCTGCGCCGCGGTGCCGGCGCCTATATCTGCGGCGAAGAGTCGGCGATGATCGAATCGATCGAGGGCAAGCGCGGCATGCCGCGCTTGCGGCCGCCCTACGTCGCCCAGGTCGGGCTATTCGGGCGGCCGACGCTGGAGCACAACTTCGAGACCCTGTACTGGGTACGCGAGCTGCTGGAGAAGGGCGGCGCCTGGTTTGCTTCGCAGGGCCGCAACGGGCGCAAGGGGCTGCGCAGCTTTTCGGTCTCGGGGCGCGTCAAGAATCCGGGCGTGAAGCTTGCGCCGGCCGGGATCACGATTCGCGAACTGATCGAGGAGTACTGCGGCGGCATGCTCGATGGACACGCCTTCTACGGCTACCTGCCCGGCGGCGCATCGGGCGGCATCCTGCCGGCATCGATGGGCGATATTCCGCTGGATTTCGATACCTTGCAGCCGCATGGCTGCTTCATCGGATCGGCGGCGGTGATCGTGCTGTCGAATCAGGACACGGCCAAGGACGCGGCGCGCAATATGATGCGCTTCTTCGAACATGAGTCCTGCGGCCAGTGCACGCCCTGCCGCGCCGGCACCGCCAAGACGAATGTACTGATTGCGCACGACAAGTGGGACAAGCCGCTGCTCGCCGATCTCTCGCAGGTGATGCGGGATGCCTCGATCTGCGGCCTGGGCCAGGCGGCGCCGAATCCGGTGGATTGCGTCGTGAAGTACTTCCCGAACGAGATTGCCTAGAGGTCAGACTGATGAACGCCATCCCCCGCACCGAGTCCGCGCAATTCGAAGAACCGACGGTGAAGTTCACGCTGAACGGCCGCGAAGTGACCGGGCTCGCCTCCGAGACCATCATCGAGATCGCGGATCGCGAAGGCATCCAGATTCCCCGGCTCTGCTACAAGGAAGGGCTCGATGCGGTCGGCAATTGCCGCTCCTGCATGGTCGAGATCAAAGGCGAGCGGGTCCTGGCCGCTTCGTGCTGCCGTACTGCGCAAACCGGCATGCAAGTCACCACCGACAGCGCCCGCGCGCTCAAATCGCAGCAAATGGTGATCGAGCTGCTGCAGTCGGACATGCCGGAGAAAGAATACACGCGCCACAACGAGGTCGACGATTGGGCGGCGCGCCTGGATGTCGGCAAGCCGCGCTTCGCGCCGCGGCCTCATGTCGCAGCCGATCTCACGCATGCCGGCATCGCCGTCAATCTCGACGCCTGCATTCAATGCACGCGCTGTCTGCGGGCCTGCCGCGACGAACAGGTCAACGATGTGATCGGCCTCGCCTTCCGCGGCCAGCACGCGAAGATCGTGTTCGACATGGACGATCCCATGGGCGCCTCCACCTGCGTCGGCTGCGGCGAATGCGTGCAAGCCTGCCCCACCGGCGCCCTGATGCCGGCGCGCGAAGTGGCATTGACCGTGCCCGATAAGTCGGTCGAGTCGCTCTGCCCGTATTGCGGGGTGGGCTGCCAGCTCACCTACCACGTCAAGAACGACAGCATTCTCTACGTCGAGGGCCGCGACGGTCCGTCCAATCACGCTCGGCTGTGCGTCAAGGGCCGCTATGGGTTCGACTACGCACGGCATCCGCAGCGCCTGACGGTTCCGCTGATCCGCCGGCCCGGCATGCCGAAACACGGCGAGTTCGTGATGGACCCGAACAATGTCGCCCAGGTGTTCCGCGAGGCCACCTGGGACGAAGCGCTGGCGCTCGCCGGCGGGTCGCTGCGCAAACTGCGCGACACCCACGGCGGCAAGGCGCTTGCCGGATTCGGCTCCGCCAAGGGCAGCAACGAGGAAGCCTACCTGTTTCAAAAGCTGGTGCGGCTCGGTTTCGGCAGCAACAACGTCGACCATTGCACGCGCCTCTGCCATGCCTCGAGCGTGGCCGCCCTGCTCGAAGGCATCGGCTCGGGTGCGGTCAGCAACCCGGTGATGGATGTCACCAAAGCGGAAGTCGTGATCGTCATCGGCGCGAATCCCACGGTGAATCACCCCGTCGCCGCAACCTGGCTGAAGAACGCCATGCGCAGCGGCACCAAGCTGATCCTCATGGACCCGCGGCGCAGCGAGCTGGCCCGCATCGCGTATCGCTATCTGCAATTCAAGCCGGACACCGACGTGGCGCTGCTGAACGCCATGATGCACGTCATCATCGAAGAGAACCTCGTCGATGCGAAGTTCATCGCCGACCGCACTCTCGGCTACCAGGCGCTGGTGGAGAACGTGAAGGGCTACAGCCCCGAACTCATGGAGCCGATTTGCGGCATCCCGGCCGAGACCATCCGCGAGGTGGCGCGGCTCTATGCGACCAGCCGCGGCTCCATGATCCTCTGGGGCATGGGCATCAGCCAGCACATTCACGGCACCGACAACGCGCGCTGCCTGATCGCCCTGTCGATGATGACCGGACAGATCGGCAAGCCCGGCACGGGTCTGCACCCGCTGCGCGGGCAGAACAACGTTCAAGGCGCCTCCGATGCGGGCCTCATCCCCATGATGTATCCCGATTATCAAAGGGTGGACAGCCCGCAGGCGCAGGAACGTTTTGCGAAGGCCTGGGGCGTGCCGGCGGCGCAGCTCGACGACAAGCCCGGCCTCACGGTGGTGGAAGTGATCAAGGGGATCATCGCTGGAAACGTCAAGGGCATGTACATCATGGGCGAGAACCCCGCCATGAGCGACCCGGACGCCGATCATGCCCGCGAGGCCTTGGCGAAGCTGGAAATGCTGGTGGTGCAGGATATTTTCCTGACCGAGACCTGCTATCTTGCCGATGTAATACTGCCGGCGTCGGCCTTCGCGGAGAAGACCGGCAGCTTCACCAACACCGACCGCTTCGTGCAAATGGGGCGCCGTGCGCTGAACCCGCCGGGTCAAGCGCGGCAGGATTTGCACATCATCATCGATCTGGCTCGCCAGCTCGGCCTGCCTTGGGAGTACGGCACGGGCGATGCCGCGTCCGCCGCGGTGTTCGATGAAATGCGCCACACCATGCCGAGCATCGGCGGCATTACCTGGGAGCGCTTGGAGAAGGAACACAGTGTGACCTACCCCTGCGAGAAGGAAGGCGATCCCGGCACTTCCGTGGTGTTCACCGAATCCTTTCCGACGCCGACGGGCAGGGGTCGCTTCGTGCCTGCCGACATCATTCCGGCCGACGAAAGACCGGACTCGGACTACCCGATGGTGCTCATCACCGGTCGCCAGCTCGAGCATTGGCACACCGGCAGCATGACGCGGCGTTCGGGTGTCCTCGATTCGATCGAGCCGGATCCCGTGGCGATGCTGCATCCCTCGGATCTGAAGTCTCTCGGCGCGAAGCCGGGCGACCTGATCACCATCGCTTCGCGCCGCGGCAAAGTCACCCTGTATGCGCGCGCCGACGCGAGCTCGCCGCATGGAGCGGTGTTCGTGCCCTTCTGCTTCTACGAGGCGGCGATCAACAAGCTCACGAATTCCGCGCTGGATCCCTTCGGCAAGATTCCTGAGTTCAAATACTGCGCCGTGCGTGTGACTCTGGGCGGACCGAAGCCGGTACAGGCGAGTTTCGGCGGTGGGCAGATCCTGGCGACGGTTTAGGTCTGCAGTTGCGCGAGTTCGGCCGGCGTGTTGGCGTTGAAGAACCCGCTGCCGTCCTCGAACACCACGCGGGCGCAGCGCTGCCGGCCGGCCCAGAAGCCGACGTTGCCCTGGCCGCTTGCCACATAGGCGGCCAGGCTTTCGCGCACGGAAGTTCTCATCAGACTGAAAACCGGCTGCCGGCGCGGCGCTCCGTCTTCCAGGGTAAAGGCCATCGCCATCTCGCCATCGTTCTCTGCCAGGCCGCGCGCGAGCCGCTCGACCAGATCGGACGGAAAGTTCGGGGTATCGCAGGGCACCGTGGCCAGATACGGCGTATCGCAATGCGCCAACCCGGCGAGCATGCCGGCAAGGGGCCCTGCATAGTCCGGAATCTCATCGGGCCAGACCGGGACGCCCATCGATTCGTACACGTCGAGATTGCGATTGGCGTTGATCATCGCCTTCCCGACCTGGGGCGCGAGGCGCCGCAGCGCATGCAGCGCCAGCGGCACGCCAAGGTGGTCTTGCAGACCCTTGTCTACTCCGCCCATGCGGCTGCCGCGGCCCCCGGCAAGGACGAGCCCGGTGATATCGCTGATTTCAATGTTCATAATGCCGACACGATTGCATCGTACAACTTATGCTCCGGAGTGACCATCGATGGCTGAAGCGTCCCGCATGCTGGTCCAGCCGCAAGCGCGCAAGCTCGAGCCCGTGGCCGGCGCGCCGCGCCTCACGGCCGCTTCGTGCGAACTCAAGCGCACCATCCAGATCATCGATGAGTACGGCGCGCGGCGGCCGCTCGACATACCCACCGAGCGCCCGCTCACCCTCTTCGTCGACGGGCGCGAGCTGGTCACGCTCATGACCCTGGGTGCGTGCCCCGAGCTTCTGGTGCTCGGCTTTCTGCACAATCAGCGCCTGATCGGCGGCGTCTCCGAAGTCGAATCGATCGCGGTCGACTGGGACTCGGGCGCCGCCACCGTGGTCACCCGATCGCGCACGCCCGAAATCGAAGCCAAGACCGAGCGCCGCATCGTGACCACCGGCTGCGGCCAGGGCACGGTGTTCGGCGACTTGATGAGTCAGATAGATGCCGTTCACCTGCCGGCGGCGGCCGCGGCGCGCATCAGCCAGAGCACGCTGTACCGCCTGCTCGACACCATGCGCGAAGTGGAGACCCTGCACCGCGGCACCGGGTCCGTGCATGGCTGCGCGCTGTTTCGCGGCGAAGAGATGCTGGTGTTCGTCGAGGATGTGGGCCGCCACAACGCCATCGACACCATCATCGGATGGATGGCCCTGCACGGAGTCTCCGGAGGCGACAAGATCCTGTACACCACCGGCCGGCTGACCAGCGAGATGGTCATGAAGTCGGCGCAGATCGGCGTGCCCATCCTCGTATCGCGCAACGGCGTCACGGCCATGGGACTGGACGTGGCTGCGAAGCTCCGGATGACATTGATCGGGCGGGCGGTGAAGCGGCGAATGATCTGCTACATCGGCGCCGAGCGTTTCGATGCCGAGCCCGAGCCGCACCCCGCCGCGTCGGACAACGTGCTCCACCGACTACCGTGAGCCGGCCCGTGCAGCCCGCCGATAAAAAACCGACCGGCATCGAGCAGCACACGATCTACCAGATCCCGCTCGATCAGAGGCACGGCAACGCCCGTCAGCTGTTCACGCTTTGGTTCGGCGCGAATTTGAATGTGCTGACCATCGTTACCGGCGCGCTGGCGACGACGGTCTTCGGCCAGTCCTTTCTCTCGGGCGTTCTCGCCATCCTGATCGGAAACCTGGTCGGCACCGTTTTCATGGCGCTGCACGCAGCCCAGGGCCCGCGTCTGGGCGTGCCGCAGATGGTTCAGAGCCGCGGCCAGTTCGGCGCGAGGGGTGCCGCCTTCGTCGTGGCGCTCGTCATATTCATGTATGTGGGGTACGCCGGCACGGCGTTCGTGACGGGCGGCCAATCGCTTCACTTCATCCTGCCTGCGATCGGCGAACGCGCCGGCATGCTGGCCATCGGCGTGGTCAGCCTCGCCGCGGCGATATACGGCCATGACCTGATCCATTTTTGCACTCGCATGATGACCTATGTCTCCGGCGGCGCTCTATTGCTCTGCTACGTCTGGATCTTGTTCGTCAACCCCATGCCCGCGGCCGGCCTTGCGCGCGGGGGTTTCTCTTCGGTGGGCTTTTTTGGGATGGTTTCGGTCGGCGCCCTGTGGCAGCTCGCCTACGCGCCCTATGTGTCCGACTATTCGCGCTACCTGCCGCCGGATTCCGGCCCGCGCCAGGCCTTCTGGTCCTGCTATTGGGGCACAACCCTGGGCGCGGTTCTGCCCATGATTCTCGGCGCCATGATCGGGCCGGTCGTCACCGACGGCAATGTGGTGAACGCCATCGCCCATCTCACCGGCCACGCGAGCCTGCCGATCATGCTGCTATTCGCTCCCGGCGTTGCCGTCGCGGGCTCCATCTGCCTCTACGGCGGCTCGCTCGCGGTGATCACCCTCGGCCATACCTTCGTGCCGCGCTGGCGGGCGACCTCGGGCGCGCGGGTACTCATCACCCTGGGCACCTTCTGCGCCGCGCTGCTGATCGCCCTCGCCGGCGAATCGAATTTTCTGACGCTGTACAGCCAATTCAACGAGCTGCTCCTCTATCTCATGGTGCCGTGGACCGCCGTGAATCTGGTCGACTATTACTTGGTCCGCTTCGGCAACTACGATGTACCGTCGTTCTTCGCCGCGGACGGCGGCATCTACGGTCAATACAACATCGCCGCTTTGGTCAGCTATGGGCTGGGGATCCTGGTACAGGTTCCATTCATCGCCACCGACCTTTATACGGGGCCGATCGCCCGCGCGATGGGCGGTATCGATCTGTCCTGGCTCATCGGCTTGGCCGTCGTGAGCCCCGTCTATTACTTTGCCGTGCGTGCTCGTCCCGCGGCCGCGGCGGCGGTCGGCCGCCTCTAAATCACGGCCGCTTTCACTCGAGCACGGCGGCTTTCTCTTGCAGCCTCCTCGCCATCATGAAGCAGGCGAGGCTCGCCAGCACGCTGACGCTCACCAGCCAGAGGACGCTGCCGTGATCGTGCGCGCTCACGAAGAACGCGGCAATCGCCGGACCCGCGCATCCGCCCGCGTTATGCAGCGCCGGCGCCAGCGCGACGCCGCGCCTGCTCCGATCGACGGCGTTGACCATGCTGTACTGGTAAGTCATCGACAGGTTCCAGGCATTCCCGTAGATCGCCGAGGAAACGACATAGGCCGTCAGATGCAGCTCGCCGGTCAGCAGCAGCATGGCCGCGACGATCGCGACGGCACTCGCGCCGATGGGCAGAACCAGGCCTCGGCGCCCGCCCAGCCACGATGCGAGAACCACGCCGCCCATGCTGGCCACCGTTCCGAAGGCGAGGCTGTTCGAAACCGCGGAGAGACCGAGGCCGGCGGTCGTGCCGATGCGCTCGATGTAGGTCCAGTAGGCGTTGATGTTGACGTAGAAGAGAAAACAGCCGGCGAGAGCAAACAGCACGGGAGCACTCAGCAATCGGGCTCCCGCGGCGGCGCGGGCCTCGATGCGGCCGTGACCCGGCAGGAATGGGACCAGGAGCGCTCCGGCGGCGCACAGCGCCGAGAACAGGCCGAGTACGGTATTCATACCACCGTGGTGGAGCATGAACGGCCCGGCAACCAGCCCGAACACCTGGTATAGAGTCTGGGCGCCGATCGCATAGGCGAAGCCGCGGCCCGGACGTCGGCCGTCGGAGAGCACGGTCAGCGACAGCGAATAGAGCGAGCCGGCGCAGAATCCCGCGACGGTCTGCAGAGCGAAAAACGGCACGAGGGCGTGACAGAACATCGAAGCCAGGTTCGCGGCCAGCAAGCCGAGCAGCGCGAAAGACGCAGCCGCCCGCCATGAGATGCGCCGAACCCAAAGGCTGGACACCGTGGACGCGATGGTCGTGCCACCCAGCAGCAGCGCGGAGAGAATGCCGACCTGCGACTCTGTGTAGCGCAGATCGGTGACCGCCGCCTCGATGAACTGCGGCAGCAGGAGAAAGGTGGCGATCGCGACGACACTGAGCGCGACCCCCGCGGTGAGCGCGCGCAGTTCCTGCCGAATCTCCCAAGCCGGCGGTTGCCGCAAGAGTTTTCCTCGAAGATGTGGTGCAAGCGAGCCGGTCACATGACTTTCGCCAGTATAGCCGCGCAACGTATGCGCCCGTGTTCATATTGTTGCCGATCGCTCTCCATGCTAGTTTTTTACGGCTTTGGCGCTGCCCGGCGCGCGCGGCTCGCTCCGCCAAATCGCGGGTATTCACCCATCCAAAGAGAACTAATAATGAATCGATTGACCCTGTACGCGGCGTTGCCGGCCATTCTGGCCATGAACTTCGGCGGCCTCGCGCGCGCTGACGACTCCGGCGCAGCGCCGGCGCAGCAGCAAGCCTCGCAGCAGCCGTCCCCCCCTGCCTCGCGTCACGGTCCTTGGAACACAGCTGCCCGAGGAGAACTACCGCGTCGAAACCGTCAACTCGCTGGGACCCTTGGGCAACACGCCGATTCAGAACATCCCCTACTCGATCGGCATCCTGCCGCTCGATATGATTCAGAATTCGCAGGCGGTGAATTTCAAGGATGTGTCGAAATACCTGCCGCTGGTCGCCTATCAGGAGCAGCAGGGTCCGGACATCCTGCGGCCGCAGACCCGCGGCATGCAAGGCGGCAATTTTCAAAACACACGCCTCGACGGCATGACGATGTACATCACCGTGGCGATGGCGATGGAACAATTTCAGCAGATCGAAGTGGTCAACGGCCTGTCGGCGTCCCTGTACGGCCCCGCCAACCCCTCAGGCATGTTCAACTTCGTCTCCAAGCGGCCGACGGACACTCCCTTGCGCGAGGTCGCCGTCACCTACAACAGCGACAGCATCGGAACGGCGCATGTCGACATGGGGGGACCCATCGACGCCAACGGCGTCGTCAAGTATCGCTTCAACGGCGTGTTCGGCGAGGGCGATGGCTTCGTCGACGGGAGTCATCAGAAACGTGAACTGGGAGACTTGGGGATTGATGTGCACCCCTGGGACAGTTCCGTACTCGAACTCAATTTCAGCGACTATCGGCTCACTGATTTAGGTTTCCCCGGCTGGTTCACCTACGGCGAGAAGATCCGGCTGCCGTCGACTCCCGATCCGCAAACGCAAGGTTACAATCAGGATTATCTGGGCACCGATTTGAAGACCCAGATATCGGTGGTGCGCCTCAAGCAAACACTGTCTTCGAACTGGCACCTGGTGGCAGGCGTGCTGAACCAAGATGCCACCCGCAACATCAACACTCAGGTCAACAATCTGACCAACAGTGACGGTGCCTATACCTCATCGATGGGCGCGACGTTCGCGCCGCGTTTCGTCATCACCAGCGATACGGCGTATTTGAACGGCAATTTCACCACCGGCGGCATCTCCCATGACCTCACCTTCGGCACCGCCGGCTACCGTTCATCCTCGTACTCTCTGACCAACCCGCGGCCTTCCTCAGGGTTGCTCTTGGGTAAGGCGAGCATCGACTCTCCGGTGGATTACCCCTATCCGGCGCTCGGCGTGCCCGACCCCAATGCGAACTTCGATTCCTCAGATACCTATCAGCAGGGTCTCAACGTCAGCGACAGCGTGTTCTTCAATGATTATTGGGGCCTGCGCGCGGGCGTGAGCCAGGATTGGTTCCACGTCAACAACTTCAAGAATACCGGCCTGCGCACCACCGAATATGCCAATGAAGGCTTGAGCCCCACCGGCAGCATCCTGTTCAAGCCGGCGAGCAACATGACCACGTATTTCACGTACGCACGCAGCCTGCAGGCGGGCGATCTCGCGCCCACGGGCACCGTCAATCAAGGCGAGAGCTTGGCGCCCTATCGCAGCACTGAATATGAGCTGGGCTATAAGGCGACGCTGGGCAAAGTCGATCTCACCGCGGCGGTGTTTCGCATCGAACGTCCGTTTGCCAATATTTTCGCGCCCACCAATACCTTTGAAATCAGCGGCGATCAAATCAACAAGGGCGTGGAATTCTCGGCGGTCGGCGAGATCGCCACGGGTCTCACTCTCTATGGCGGCGTGCAGCTGCTCAACGCGCGCCTGGAGGATACGCCGCTGCTCTCGACCGACGACAAGATCTATGTCGGTGCTCCCAAAATTAAGGGCAACATGCTGTTCGAATACCAGATACCGAGCGTCGCCGGGCTGGTGGCGACCTTCAACTACCAGTTTTCGGGCCCGCGCGCGGCGGACGATACCAACTCCTTCTTCGTGGCCGGCTACAACCTGTTCGATTTGGGCGCCCGCTACTCCTCGAATCTCCTGGGCAAGAACGTCACCTGGCGCCTGGCCGTGGACAATATTGCCGACAGGCGCTACTGGTCCACCATCGGACCCAGCAACCTGACGGGCACGAATACCGGCAGCCTGCTCGCCCACTTCGGATCACCGCGCACGGTGCTGGCGTCGGCGACCTTCGACTTCTGAGGCGGAGAATCGCCGTGAACGGCTTAATGCGGCTGTGGCACGCTTGCCGGCCCGGCGCCGGCGCAAAGGCGGCCGCGCGTTGCATGGCGTGCGCCTTTGCCGCGCCTGGCGCATTGGCAATCGCGTGCCCTGCGGCGCTGTCGATCGCGTGCATATTGGCGATGCCCGCGCTTGCGCAGGCGCCGCCCGCACGTCACTCTATCGCCGCGCCGCAGACGCGGCAGATTACCGACGCCGCCGGCCGGATCGTGACCATTCCATCGCATGTGACTCGAGTGGCCGACCCGTGGCCTGCGAACAATGCCATGGTGCTGATGCTCGGAGGCGCCGACAAGCTGGTCGCGACCAGCCTTCAGGCGCGCAAGCAGCCCTGGCTCCGCAGGCTGTATCCCCGCATCGATCAGGTGCCCGCCGCCTTCGACGCCTCGGGCGAGGTGAATGTCGAGACTTTGATCGGCGCACAGCCGGACGTCATTCTCATGGCCTACGGCGGCTCGGTGCCGCGCTGGATGGACGCCGTCGATGCCTACCGCGTTCCGGTAGTGATGATGCCCAACAGCTCCTTGCAGGGCCTGAAAATCACGGTGCGCATGACCGGCGAGGTTCTCGGCGAGAGCGAGTCGCGGATTGCGGAGGAGTATATTCGCTACTTCGACGACAACATCCGCAGAGTCATGCAGGTCACGAGCAAGTTGCCCGATAGCGCGCGTCCGAAGGTATTGCACACCGCCACCCCCGGCATTCTCGTCGTCGACGGCCGGCAGTCGGTCATCGATGATTGGATCAATGTGGCCGGCGGAGTCAATGCGGCGGACGTCGTCGGTCTGGGGCGCCCCGTCACCATGGAACAGGTGGTCGCCTGGAATCCGGATGTGATCATCGTCGGCACGGCACCGAACCAGCAGAGCAGGCAGGCCATCCTCGACGATCCGCGCTGGCGGCAAATCAAGGCGGTCAGAGAGGGCAAGGTGTTCGTCAACCCCAGCGGCGTCTATCTTTGGGACAGGCATAGCGCCGAGGCGGCGCTGCAGGTGCTCTGGGCCGCGAAGCTTCTGCATCCCGCGCAATTCGCCGATCTCGACGTGAATCTGGAAACCAAGCGGTTCTACGCAAAGTTCTTCCACCACGCGCTCACGGACGCCGAACTGGCCTCGATCATGAATGCGACCCCGCCTTGATCAGAAGGCGTACCGCCGCACTCCTGGTCGCCCTCCCGCTGGCGTTGCTGTACGCTTCTTTGTTCGTGGGCCGATTCCCGATATCGCCGATCGACGTCGCCCGCATACTGTTCGCGGAAGTCTTCCCCATCACGCCCGACTGGTCGAAATCGGCCGAGACCATCGTCCTGCAAATAAGGTTGCCGCGGGCCGTCATGGCCATGTGCGTCGGCGCGGGCCTGTCCATCAGCGGCGCCGCGTACCAGGGAATGTTCCGCAACCCCCTGGTGAGCACGGACATCCTCGGCGTCACGGCGGCATCGGGTTTTGGGGCCGCCGTGGCGCTGCTGCTGTCCAGAGGCGCATTGGAGCTGCAGCTCATCGCCTTCGCCTTCGGTCTCGCGGGCGTCGCACTGACCTACCGGCTCGCGCGAATTTACCAAACGACTCCGGTGCTGATGCTGGTGCTTTCCGGCGTCGTCGTGGCCGCACTCTTCAGCGCCCTGTTGAGCGGGGCCAAGTACGTCGCCGATCCGGAATCCAAGCTGCCGGCGATCACTTATTGGCTGCTCGGCAGTCTTAACGCGGCGTCGATCAAAGAGCTCACCATGGTCCTGCCGCCCATCGCCGTGGGCAGCGCGGGGCTGCTGCTCGTGCGCTGGAAGCTCAACGTGCTTGCCATGGGCGATGAGGAGGCACGCTCGCTCGGCATCGAAACCGAATGGCTCAAGGGAATAGTCATCGTGTGCACGACCCTGATCACCGCCGCGGCCGTTTCGGTTTGCGGCATGGTCGGGTGGGTGGGGCTGGTGATCCCGCACGTCGGCCGGATGCTGGTCGGCCCGGACCACAGACTGCTGTTGCCGGCCACTCTCAGCATCGGCGCGAGCTACCTGCTGTTCATCGACGACATCGCCCGAACCGCCACCGCCGGCGAGATTCCGCTCGGGATACTCACGGCAATCGTCGGCGCGCCGTTCTTCGGCTATCTACTGCGCAGAACCCGCGGAACATGGCACTAACTCCGCCACCGCAATCTGAGCCGCTGCCGCAGTCTCAATCTCAGCCGCTGATCGAAATGCGCGGCGCGTCATTCCGATACGGCCCGCACGAGGTGTTCAGCGGCATCGATCTGGATGTATTCCGGGGAGAGTTGCTATCCATCCTCGGGCCCAACGGCTGCGGCAAGAGCACGCTGCTTCGATGCCTCGGCGGCACGCTGCCTCTCGCCGCCGGGTCGGTGCGCCTCGACAAAGCCGACCTCTCGAGCCTCGATGCGGGAACGCGGGCGCGGCGTATCGGCTTTCTTTTTCAGAACCACACGCCGACATTTCCATTTCCGGTGCTCGAGGTGGTGAGCATGGGGCGCGCGCCCCACCTCGGTCTGTTCGCCGTGCCTTCGCCCAAGGATATTGCGCTTGCGGAGCAGGCGCTCGGCAGGGTCGGCATCCTCCACCTCAAAGACCGGCCCTACACGGAGGTGAGCGGCGGCGAACGTCAGCTGGTGCTTCTGGCCCGCACTTTGGCGCAGCAACCCGACATCATTTTGCTCGACGAGCCCACCTCGCACCTCGATTTGAGAAACCAGGTGCACTCGTTGAAGATGATCGCCGAACTGGCCGCACAGGGCGTCACCATGATCATGACGACGCACGACCCAAACCAGGCGCTGCAGTTTCCCGGCAGAGTGATCATGATGAAGCCCGGCGGCACGATCCTCGTCGGACTCGCCTCTGAAGTCATCACCGGCGCCGAACTCACCTCGACTTATGGAGTCGATATCACGGTGCTCGAAGCGCCGCGCCGCGACGGACGCGGAGAAATCAAGTTGTGCAGCCCGTGGTAGGCGCTTAAGGGGCGCCCGTGCCCGAAAAACCCAGGCCTTGGACCGGCAGTTCTGCCTTGAAAAGGGTTAAAATGGCGGGGTGCGCCATACAAAGACCGCGATGGATTCCCATGCTGAGGCCTCTCTCGGGCTCCACCTCAAGTACGCGTTCGGGTCCGGGGAGCAGCGCGGCGCCGCGTTGAGCAATCCCCTCTTCGACCTTCTGGCCGCCGTGATCGAGGGCGGCTCGATTCGTCACGCCGCACAGACCCTCGAATGTTCCTACCGATATGTCTGGGGTTCGCTCAGGAAGTGGGAGGAGAGGCTGGGCGAGCCACTGATCATTTGGTCTCAGGGCCAGCGCGCCCGGCCGACGCAATTTGCGGAGCGGCTGCTCTGGGCCGAGCGCCGTGCCCGCACGCGCATGCAGCCGCATATAGAGGCACTGCGCTCCGACCTCGGCCGCGTGCTCGCCGATGCACGGGATCAGCGGCATCAATTGCTGACCGTGCGCGCCAGCCATGACATTGCCCTACCCGTTCTGCAGCAGCACGCGGCCGAGGCCTCCGATCTGCATTTGGATATTCACTTCCAAGGCAGCGTGGACAGCCTGCGCGCCCTGAACGATCGCCAGTGTCTGGTCGCCGGCTTTCATGTGCCGCTCTTGCGCGGTGCCGCGCCGGTGTTCGCCAAGGCCCTCAAACCGCTGCTCAAGCCCGGCCTGCACAAACTGATCGGCTGCTCGCGCCGCACGCAAGGATTGATGATGCGCCGTGAGCATGCGGCAATCGTCAGCACCCTTCCCGATGTCCAGCGGCATGGGCTGCGTTTCGTCAATCGGCAGATGGGATCGGGCACCCGCATACTGATCGATCATCTCATGCACGAACACTGCATCGATCCCGACAACTTACCGGGCTACCACGGGCTGACGGAGGAAACCCACGTCGCGGTGGCGGCCTGCGTGGCAAGCGGTCTCGCCGACGCCGGCATCGGCGTCGAAGCCGCCGCGCTGCAGTTCGGTCTGCATTTTGCGCCGCTGATAGAGGAGAATTACTTCCTCGCCTGTCTCAAGGCCAACCTCGCGCACCCTGCCGTGCAGCGCCTGCGCGCGGTGCTCGAGGGTGAAAGTTGGAGCCGCATCCTGGGCAACCTGCCGGGCTATCAGCCGGCGTTTGCGCCGGGCAAGGTGCTGGTGATGACGGCGGTGCTGCCCTGGTGGCGTTTCAAGAAGGCCAAGGTCAGACGCGCTGAGCCCGTTCCAACCGTTGTCGGCGCAAGGTCGCTCGCCTAATACCTCGGCTCAGTGGTGATATCGGCCCAGTACACAGGGTCTGGGGGGATACGGAGTTGGGAGCCAACGAGGGGGAACAGTTGGCTCCCAACTCCGTATCCCCCCAGACCTTGCGCATTAGGCCGATGTACATCAGTGCGTCGAGGGAGCAGTCGCGGCGGTGACTTCGGCGCCGATGTCTATCGCGTTCAGTGCTCGGAGAGCGCCTTCACGTGTGCCACGGCGCTGCGGCCGAGGGCCGACAAGTTGTAGCCACCCTCGAGCATGGAGACGATGCGCTTCTCGGAGTGCTGCGCCGCAAGCGCCATCATTTCGCGGGTGATCCATGCGTAGTCATCCTCGATGAGCGCCATGCCGCCCAGCAAATCCTCGCGGTGCGCATCGAAGCCTGCCGAGATGAGAATCATCTGCGGCTTGAAGCGTTCCAGCGCCGGCAGCCATTGCGCTTCGATGGCCTGCTTCGCTGCGTCGCCGCCGCTGCCCTCGGCCAGCGGCACATTGATCATATTGGGCGCGGGACTGGCGGTGCCGCTGTAGGGATAGAAAGGATGCTGGAAAAAGCTCGCCATCAGCACCCGATCGCGCCATTGCGGCTGGCTGAACATGTCCTCGGTGCCGTTGCCGTGGTGCACGTCGAAGTCGATGATCGCAACCCTCTCGAGGCCCTTCTTCTCGAGCGCATGGGCCGCGGCGACGGCCACATTGTTGAATATGCAAAAGCCCATCGACCGGACCTGGGTGGCGTGATGGCCGCAAGGCCGCACGGCGCAGAAGGCGTTGACGGAACGGCCGGCCATCACTTCATCGACCGCCAGAAGGCCCGCGCCGGCCGCCCTGCGCGCGGCACTCAGCGAATGAGGATTCATCGCGGTATCGGGGTCGAGCTGCACATACCCCTCCTCCGGTGCGTTGTCGAAGATCAGGTCCACATAGGCCGAACGATGCACGCGTTTGAGGTCGTCCGGGTCGGCCAGCGGCGCCTCCAGGCAGCGTAGTTCGCTCAGCATTCCGGAGGCGCGCATCTGCTCATTGATGGCGTTCAGGCGGGCCGGGCATTCCGGATGGCCCGAGCCCATTTCGTGGCGCAGGCAATCGGGGTGTGTGATGTAGGCGGTTGTCATTTCGATTCCTTGCGGCGAATGGGCATTCTAACGGGAACCTCCCAGGGGTATATACAGGCCGGCGGCACGGCCGCGCGCCTGGACCAAAGCCAGCACCGCATCGATCGCGGGGGTGGGCACCCCCACGAGAGTCCCCATTTCCTGAACGGCGGTCACCAGCGCATCGATCTCCAGCGGGCGGCCCCGCTCCAGATCCTGGAGCATCGACATTTTGTGCCCGGTCAAGGACCCGGCAACCGACATCCGCCGCTCCATCATGTCCAGCGGAATGTGCACGCCCAGCGCCTCATTCACCGCCTTGGCTTCCAGCATCATGGTCTTACTCAGCGATCTCAAGGCCGCATCGCCGATGATGGCGTCCAGCGTGGCACCGGTCAGCACGCTGATGGGGTTGAAGCAGACATTGCCCCAAAGCTTGAGCCAAACGTTCCAACGGATGTTGTCGCGCACGGGCGCCTCGAATCCTGCGCCGGTCAGGGCCTTTGAAAGGTCCTGCACGCGGCTCGAGCGGCTGCCGTCGGGCTCTCCGATGATGAATCTCTTCAAGTCGTGATGGACGATGACGCCCGGCGCGACCACTTCACACGCCGGCTCCACCACGCAGCCGATCGCGCGGCCGGGCTGGATGGCGTTCCACTGGCGGGCGCCGGGGTCCACCGACTCAAGATGATGCCCCTCGAATCGGCCGCCGACGCCGTAAAAGTACCACCAGGGAATTCCATTCATCGCGGTAAGAACCGCCGTTTGCGGTCCCAGCAGCGGTGCGAATGCCGCCGCGCAGTCGTATGCCTGGTGCGCCTTGAGCGCGCATACGACGACATCCTGCACTCCAAAGACACTGGGGTCCTCGGCGGCGGCGACTCTCGCCATCTTCTCGCCGTCCCGGGACACGAGCTTGAGGCCTCGCTCTTGAATGGCTTTGAGGTGCGCCCCGCGCGCCACGATGCACACGTCCTGACCCGACGATGCCAGCTCGACGGCCATATAGCCGCCTATGGCACCCGCGCCATACACGCAAATCTTCATCGAATTCGTCCACCCGTCCGCCTGAGAGCCCAATGATACATCCGTATCCGCTAATATCGGGCAACCGCCGCTGCGCCGATCCGCGCAACGGCAATCCGAGCAACCGGGAGAAATCGATGTCCCTGCCTCTTGATATGACGGTGGTTGAAATCGCGGCTCCAGGCGGACCTGAGCAGCTCAAGCCCAAGCAGAGGCCGGTACCGAAGCCCGGGGAAGGAGAGGTGCTGGTGCGAGTGGCCGCCGCCGGTGTCAATCGGCCGGACGTGATGCAGCGCCAGGGGCGCTATCCCCCGCCGGCCGGAGCCTCCGATTTACCCGGTCTGGAAATAGCGGGAGAGATTGCGGCGCTCGGACCCAAGGTTGCCGGACTGTCGGTGGGCGACAAGGTGACGGCGTTGCTGGCCGGTGGAGGCTATGCGCAGTACGCGATCGCCGCCGCGCCGTTGTGCCTGCCCGTGCCGGTCGGGATCAGCATGGTGGAAGCGGCCGCCATACCGGAGACCTTCTTTACGGTGTGGACCAATCTCTTCGATCGTGGCCGATGCAAGGCGGGAGAGACTGTGCTGATTCACGGAGGCACCAGCGGCATCGGTACTACCGCGATCCAGCTCGCTGCCGCCTGGGGAGCGCGCGTCTTCGCGACCGCAGGTTCGGATGAAAAGGTGCAGGCATGCCTGAAACTGGGTGCGATTCGCGCCATCAATTACCGCACGCAGGACTTCGTCGAGGTGATGCGCACGGAGACCGGAGGCCGGGGAGTCGACATCGTTTTGGACATGGTTGCCGGCAGCTACGTCGCTCGAAACCTGGAATTGGCGGCCCTGGAGGGCCGCGTCGTCACGATTTCTCTGCTCGGCGGAGCGAAGGCGGAAATCAATATGGGGACGATCCTGACCAAACGCCTGACGCTGACGGGCTCGACGCTGCGCTCTCGAACGGTCGCACAGAAAGCCGAGGTCGCGGATGCGGTCCGCAAGAACATCTGGCCGCTGCTCGCCGCGGGCCGGGTGCGGCCGGTCATTCACGCCACGTTTCCGCTGGCCGAGGCCTCAGAGGCGCATCGGCTCATGGAGAGCTCGAACCATATCGGAAAAATCGTGCTGACCATCTAGAAAAGGCATGTGGACGGCCGGTATCGCCGCCGCGACCCGGCGCGGGCACCAATTCAGGGTGACCCTTCAGGGTGATTGAGGCGCGGCCGTTAGGTGATATAGTCTTTGGAAGAATGAATTCCTCGGGCGTCGCCTTGGCACGGCCGAGATCAGCAATGCGGCGTGCCGCCGCGACAACTCCAGGAGTAATCGTGAGTTCCGACATCGGGATCGCTCAGAACGCAACTTTGAAACCCATCGGCGAGATTGCCGCTCGCCTCGGGATTCCGGCTGCCAGCATTGAAAATTACGGCCATTACAAGGCGAAAATCGCGCTCGATTACATCGCGAGCCTGAAGGACAAGCCCGACGGCAAGCTCATTCTGGTGACCGCCTTGAGCCCCACGCCCGCGGGCGAGGGCAAGACCACCACCACCGTGGGCCTCGGAGACGCGCTCAACAAGATCGGCAAGAAAACGGTGATCTGCCTGCGCGAACCGAGCTTGGGTCCGGTGTTCGGCATGAAGGGCGGCGCGGCGGGAGGCGGCTACGCGCAGGTTGTGCCCATGGAAGACATCAACCTGCATTTCACGGGAGATTTCGGCGCGATCGGCCTGGCGCACAACCTGCTCTCGGCTCTGATCGACAATCATATCTACCACGGCAATGAGCTGGGCTTCGATGTCAGGCGCATCGCATGGAAGCGCGTCATGGACATGAACGATCGCGCGCTGCGTGAAATAACCGTAGGCCTTGGCGGTCCCGGCAACGGCTTTCCGCGCCAGGACGGCTTCGACATCGTGGTGGCCTCCGAGGTGATGGCCATATTCTGTCTGGCAAAGAACCTGGTCGACCTCAAGGAGCGGCTCGGCAATATCGTGGTCGGCTACCGCAGGGACCTGACGCCCATCCACGCCCGCGACCTGAAGGCTCAGGGTGCGATGACGGTGCTGCTCAAGGAAGCTCTGAAGCCGAACCTGGTGCAGACCCTGGAGAACAATCCGGCCTTCATCCACGGCGGTCCTTTTGCAAATATCGCCCACGGCTGCAATTCGGTGCTGGCGACCACGACCGCCTTGAAACTGGCCGACTACGTCGTGACTGAGGCGGGTTTCGGTGCAGACCTCGGCGCCGAAAAGTTCATCGACATCAAGTGCCGGAAATCCGGACTGCGTCCGGCCGCCGTGGTGATCGTCGCGACCATCCGCGCGCTGAAGTATCACGGCGGCGCGGATCTCAAGGAGATCAACAAGGAAAACCTCGCGGCTCTCGAGAAGGGCATTACGAATCTCGAGCGGCACGTCAGCAACGTGCGCAACCAGTACGGTCTGCCCTGCGTCGTGTCGGTCAATCATTTCACCGCCGATTCCGAGGCGGAACATGCGCTTTTGGCCAAGAAAATGGCCACGCTCGATGTACCGCTGGTGCTCGCGCGGCATTGGGCCGAAGGCGGCGCCGGCGCCACGGACGTCGCCCGTAAAGTCGTGGAGATGGTCGAGAAGGGCGGATCGAACTTCCGCTTCGTTTACGACGAGAAGCAGACGCTGTGGGACAAGGTGAAAACCATCGCGACGAAAATCTACGGGGCCGCCGATATCTCCGCCGACTCGAAGATTCGCGCGCGATTCGAGGAGCTGCAGAAAAGCTACGGACACTACCCGGTGTGCATCGCCAAGACCCAGTACTCATTCTCCACCGATCCCTCCTCGCGCGGTGCGCCGAGCGGGCACACGGTCAACATCCGCGAAGTGCGCCTCGCAGCCGGGGCGGAATTCATCGTGGTCGTCTGCGGCGACGTCATGACCATGCCCGGACTGCCCAAGGTGCCTTCCGCGGACAAGATCGACATCGACGCGCAGGGCCGCGTGGTGGGTCTCTTCTAGCCGGCCTCGACGTTTGGCGGAGGGCGGGCCGGGATCGGGCTCGCCCTTCGCCTTCCTCTTCGCCTCAATCGCCCAGCATGGCGCCGGGGGTCAGTCCTGCCTCAGCGCACACCTGCGGTGCCGGCAGCTTTTTGCCGCCGTCGTAGCGCAGCTTGAATACTTCGATCTGCCCTCCCTGCGCCGCCACGAACACGCTGTGCTCCGCGATGGCGACGATGCTTCCGACGCTGCCCTTGATCTGTTCGAATCTTTGCGCCGGATGCTTGCGGGCGGCGTGCAGACGTATTTTTTTGCCCTTGGACGTGGTCCAGGCGCCGGGAGCCGGGTCGCAGCCCCGGATCAGGTTATAAGTGGCATCGATGTGCTGGTGCCACCCCACCCGCGCTTCTGCGTCGCGGCACCAGCCTTGATAGCTCGCCTGAGACTCATCCTGCACTCTGCCCACCGCGCCGTGACGCACCACCAGATCCGCAGCTTCCTTCAGGGCTTCTATCCCCAGAGGGAATAGGCGGTCGAAATACACGCTCCCCAGCGTGTCGTCGGGACCGATGGGGGTCTCCTTTTGCAGCAGGATCGGACCCTCGTCGAGCCCGTCGGTGGGCCGGAAAATGGTCAGGCCGGTGCGGGTCTCGCCGCAGATTATCGGCCAGTTGATGGAACTCGGCCCCCGGAAACGGGGCAGGAGCGAAGGATGGTACTGAATCATGCCGTAGCGCGGAATCGTGGCGAAGTCCTGCGGAGCGAACTGCAGCACGTAGGCCATCACGCCCACATCCGTGTCGAGCATCCGTAGCGTCCGGTGTGCCTCTTCGGTCTTCAGCGACCCAAACTGATACACCGGGATGTGCTGCTGCTCTGCCGCCAAGCGCAGCGGATCAGCCGTGGCGCCCGGCTTTTCCGGGGCGCAGAACACCCCCGCGACGGTATCCTGCCGTGCGAGAAATGCCTCCAGTACGGCTTTTCCGAAATCGCTCTGTCCGACGATGGCTATGCGCATCACGAATTCTCCCTATATCCGACGTCCGGGCCTGAGATATCTCATATATCATCTCCCGAATCTGAGGTACAATTGAGTTAAAAGAACCCGCGCAATCTAAGGAGATCCCATGGCCGGCCGCAACTTTTTGTTCGTTCCAGGACCCACCAATGTGCCCGACCGGGTTCTGCGCGCCATGGTGGTGCCGATGGAGGATCATCGCTCGCCCATATTCCCTGAATTGACCCGTGCCTGCCTGAGCGCCTTGAAACCGGTGTTCAAGACTGCCTCCGGCAGTCCCATTCTCTTTCCGTCCTCCGGCACGGGCTGCTGGGAAGCGGCTCTCACCAATTGCCTGAACCCCGGCGACAAAGTTCTGACCTCCCGCTTCGGGCAGTTCAGCCATCTCTGGGCGGATATGTGCACGCGGCTGGGCTTCGACGTGGAGATCCTGGAAACACCTTGGGGCGAAGGCGCTCCCGTGGAACGCCACCTTGCCGCACTCAGTGCCGACAAGCAGCACCGTATCAAGGCGGTGTTGGTCTGTCAGAACGAAACCGCGACGGGAGTGACCAGCGACGTGGCGGCCATCCGCCGCGCAATGGACAGCGTCAAGCACCCTGCCCTGCTGTTCGTGGATTCGGTCAGCGCACTGGCCAGCATCGACTTCCGCATGGACGACTGGGGCGTCGACGTCTGCGTCAGCGGGTCCCAGAAGGGCCTGATGCTGCCTGCGGGTCTCGGGGTCACCTGTGTCAGCCAAAAGGCGCTCGAAGCCTCCAAGAGCGCGACATCGCGGCGCTGCTACTTCGACTACGGCGATATGGTCGCGGCCAACGCCTCGGGATACTTCCCCTACACCCCCTCGGTGCCCATGATGTACGGCCTGCGAGAATCCCTGGCCATGCTGGCCGAGGAAGGCCTGGAAAACGTCTTCCACCGCCACGCCTACCTGGCCGGCGGCGTGCGCGCCGCTGTATTCGAAGGGTGGAACCTGAAACTCTGCGCGGTGGCCCCGAAGTGGTACTCGGACACCGTGTCCGCCGTCATGGTCCCGGAGGGCATCAATGGAGCCGAAGTCATCGCGCGTGCCTTCCACCGCTACAACCTCGCACTCGGCGCCGGGTTATCCAAGGTCGCCGGCAAGCTGTTTCGCATCGGCCACTTGGGCGATCTGAACGAACTCATGCTGCTCGGTGCCATCGCCGGTGCCGAGATGGCGCTGCTCGATTCGGGCGCCAAGCTCCAGCCCGGCAGCGGTGTGGCTGCCGCGCAGAACTACTGGCGGAGCAACTCTCCGCTCATCGCGGCGAAGAGCACAGCCAAGGCGCAGGCCGGCGCCGCCGCATGATGCGAGCAGTATTCGCGTGATTCGAGTAGCATTCGGATGATGCGAGTAGTATTTCTGGACCGCGCCTCGCTCAAGGCCAAAGTCCGCAAGCCCGCCTTTGCCGCGGAATACATCGAGTACCAGAAGACCGCGCCGGACGAGATCGTGCCGCGGCTCGCGAACGCCGCCGTCGCCATCGTCAACAAGGTGCCGATGCGCGCAGAGACATTGAGCCGGCTGCCCGACCTCAAGATGATCGCCGTGGCGGCGACGGGCTACGATGTGGTGGATGTCGCCTACTGCAAGGAACATGGCATTGCCGTCGCCAACATCCGCAACTACGCCGTGCACACGGTGCCCGAACACGCTTTTGCGATGATTCTGGCGCTGCGGCGCAATCTGCTCGCTTACCGCCAGGACGTCGAGAACGGCGTGTGGAACAAGTCCGAGCAGTTCTGCTTCTTCACCCATGATATCGGCGACCTGCATGGCGCCACTCTCGGCATCATCGGCGAGGGCGCCATCGGCCAGGGCACGGCGGCGATCGGACGCGCTTTCGGCATGCACGTGCTGTTTGCCGATCATCCGCCGCCGAAGATGCCCGGGGTGACGTTCACGCCCCACGATCAGGTGCTGGCGCAATCGGATGTGATCTCGCTGCACTGCCCGCTGCTGCCGGCCACTCGCAATCTGATCGACATCCATGCTTTTCGAAAAATGAAGCGCAATGCCCTGCTCATCAATACCGCCCGCGGCGGCTTGGTCGACGAGGCCGCGCTGATCCAGGCGCTCGATGAGGGGCTGATCGCCGGCGCCGGTTTCGACGTGCTGACCGTGGAGCCTCCCAAGGACGGACACCCCCTGCTCGATGTGCGGCGCCCGAATTTCATCCTCACGCCGCATGTGGCATGGGCCTCGGACGGGGCCATGCAATTCCTGGCCGATCAGCTCATCGACAATATCGAGCGCTGGGCCGCCGGCAAACCGCAGCATCTCGTGACCTAGGCACGACGACTGCGACTGCGCGACTGCTCCCTTGCCGCAGCGATGTACATGGGCCCAATGCGCACGGTCTGGGGGGATATGAATCACTGTGCCGAGGTGCGACTTGCTAAGCCGCTGCGCGCCCCGCATGATCGCGCTTTAGAATGAAAAAGCTCCTCTACCAGTTCGATACGGATGCCCTGCCCTCGGTCTTCGATAATGTCGTCGGTTTCGACGGCGGCGCCGATCGCATTTCGGCCTATGGCGGAATCAGCGCCGGCAATGTCGGCGCTCTGGTCGAAGGAGCGATATTCACCCGCGGTCTCAACGACAAAAAAAACACGGCCATTTTCATCGGCGGAGGCAATATGGCCGAGGGCGAGGCGGTTCTCGCCGCGGTACGCAAGAAGTTCTTTGCCAAATTCCGCGTCTCGGTGATGTTCGACTGCAACGGCTCCAACACGACGGCCTCCGCCGCGGTCGCCTGGCTCGCGCATGGCCGATCGCTCGCCGGCAAGCGCGCCGTCGTCCTCGGAGGGTCGGGTCCGGTCGGTCAGCGCGCCGCGGTGCTGCTGGCCCGCGAAGGCGCCGATGTGTCGATCACCGGCCGCAAGCGCGACGTCGTGCAGGCGGCCTGCGATTCCATCCATGCTCGTTTCGGCGTCGCGGTCCAAGCCCTCGAAGCGCCCACCAACCTGGAACGCGGCTCGGCCATCGAAGGTGCGAATATCGTGCTCGCCACGGGGGCCGCCGGCGTTACGCTGTTGGAAGAGCGGCAGTGGCGGCAGAGCGCCGCCTTAGAACTGCTGGCCGATGCCAATGCGTCGCCGCCGGCGGGCATCGAGGGCGTGGGCCAGAGCGATCGCGGCCTGCCCAAGCACGGCAAGCTACTCTTCGGTCCGCTCGGCTTCGGCGCTCTCAAGCTGGCGCTGCATCGCGCCTGCGTCGCGCGTCTGTTCGATAGGAACGATCTGCTGCTCGACGCCGAGGAAATCTACGCCATTGCCAAAACGATGGTCGGCTGAACGAATTCACTCAAGGCTACAATGGTCACTCAAGATTCCGTAGAGAAATTTCTCGATGATCTCGCCAACGGCAACCCGACCCCGGGGGGCGGCAGTGCCGCCGCCATCATGGGTGCCATGGGCGCCGCGCTCATATCCATGGTCTGCAACGTCACCCTCGGCAAGAAGGGCTACGAAGGAGTGGAGCCGGAAATGCGCGCCATACTCCACGAGTCCGAAAAGGTGCGCCGGCGCCTGACCGCGATGGTGCCCGAAGATATCGCCGCCTTCGACGGCATCTTGGCCGGATACAAGATGCCCAAGGCGACCGACGAGGAAAAGGCGGCGCGGGCCGCCGCCATCCAGGCGGGCTTGCGGCGCGCCACGGAAGTTCCCCTGAACTGCGCTCGCGTCTGCGCCGAAGTCATCGCGCTGTCGCGGCGCGCAAGCGAACACGGTTATCTCAACGTCATCAGCGACGGCGGCGTGGGCGTTCTGGCGGGGTTCACGGGACTGCGCAGCGCGGCGCTGAATGTCCACATCAATGTACCCTCGCTCAAGGACCGCGCCTTTGCGGAAACTGCGGCCGCCGAGGTGGATAGGCTGGTCGCGCATGGCGCCGCCGAGAGCGAAGCGGTGTACAAAATCGTGCGCGACAAGTTGGGCTGAAGCCCCGCGCCGAGCGGATCGCCCCGATGACCCTCACTCCACTCACCGGAATTCCACCGTCGATCAGCTGGCCGATTTTCTGGCTGAAGGGTCCCGTGCGGGGGGCGTGGTCGATGGAGTGAAGTTCTTCGAGCGTGCAGTTGCGCCGGGAGCATAGGTTCTGAAGCGCCGCCGCCGGCGCATCGCACGATTTCTGCCGGGCGCCCGCACCCGGCGTGCCGCCTTGCGGTTGTTCAGGCGCGCCCCGATGATGATGCAGGCGCTGATGGTCCTGACGATGGCGGTCATGCTTTGGCTGGCGCTCAACTGGGTCTATCAGGTCGTCCGCAAGCCGTCCGAGCTCTTCTTCCCCGTCAGCGGCACGCTCAATAAGACGCCGGCCGAGACCTGGCGGCAGTACGCTCCGCTCTTTCGGCAATATTCCACGAAATTGATTTCCCCCACGCTGCTCGCTGCACTCGCCCAGGTCGAAGGCTCCGGCAATCCGGTGGTGCGGACTTACTGGCGCTGGTCATTCAAGCCCAAGCCCTTCGAGGTGTACCGACCCGCATCGAGCGCGGTCGGGATGTACCAGATCACCGATGGCACCTTTGCCGAGGCGCGGCGCTACTGCATCCGACATCACGCCGTGGCAGTCGACGGCCCGTGGAACGACTGGAAATCCTGCTGGTTCAACAGCCTGTACACACGTGTAATCCCATCGCACGCCGTGGAGCTCACGTCAGCGTATCTGGACCTCAGCGTGACCAATGCACTGCAGCGGCATCATGAGCAATCCGCGCCGTCTGAGCGTGCACAGGAGCTGGCCGCGGTGATCCATCTGTGCGGCGCGGGCGCCGGGGACGCCTACGTCCGGCGCGGGCTGCGGCTGGTGCAAGGCGAACGCTGCGGAGATCATGACGCCCGCAACTACGTCGCGAGGGTAATGGACATGAAACGAGTGTTCGACGCCCTCGACAGGTCTACCGCGCTGAGTCCTCGATGAGAATGGCGCGAAAATCGTTGACATTCGTGAGCGTGGGCCCGGTGATCACCGAGTCGCCGAGCGCCGTAAAGAGGCTGTGTCCGTCGTTGTTGTCGAGCATCTCCTTCGGCCGCAGGCCGCTCGCCCAGGCGCGCGCGAGCGAGTCGGGCGCAATGGTGGCTCCTGCAATCTCCTCCTGCCCGTCGACGCCGTCGGTATCGCCCGCCAGCGCGTGAATGCGCGGGTGGCCGTCGAGTGCAATGGCCAGCGACAGCAGGAATTCCACGTTGCGTCCGCCTCGCCCGTTGCCGCGCACCGTCACCGTGGTCTCGCCACCCGACAGAAGTACACAGGGTGCGGCGACGGGCTGGCCGCGCTCCGCGACCTGGACTGCGATGCCGGCCAGCACCTGGCCGACATCGCGCGCCTCGCCTTCGAGCGCATCGCCCAGAATGTGGGGCGCGATGCCCGCATTGCGCGCGACTGCAGCGGCCGCCTCGAGCGCCATCTGCGGTGTGGCAATCATGCGCACGGTGCTGCGGGCCAGCCGCGGGTCGCCGGGCTTTATCGACTCGCCGCGCCCGCTCTCCAAGATATCGAGCACCGGCTGAGGCAGTTCGATGCTGTAACGGCGCATGATACCGAGGGCATCGGCGCAGGTCGTGGGATCCCCCACCGTAGGGCCCGAAGCGATGTCTATGGGCCGATCGCCCGGCACATCGGAGATCAGCAGCGTCAGTACGCGTGCCGGATGGCAGGCGGCGCCCAGCCGGCCGCCCTTGATGGCGGACAGGTGGCGGCGCACGCAATTCATCTCGCTGATGGTGGCGCCGCTGCGAAGCAGCGCGCGGCTCACGGTCTGTTTCATATCCAGCGTCAGTCCTTCTGCGGGCAGCGGCAACAACGCCGAACCGCCGCCGGAAACCAGGCACAGGACCAAATCATCCTCGCTCAAGCCTCGTACGCGCTCGAGCATTTGCTGCGCGGCATGCATTCCTGCCGCGTCCGGCACGGGATGTGCGGCTTCGACGATATTGATGTGCTCGCAGGGCACGGCATAGCCATAGCGCGTCACCACCAGGCCGCCGAGCGGACCCGGCCAATTCTGTTCTACGGCGCGCGCCATGGCCGCCGAGGCCTTGCCGGCGCCGATGACGATGAGTCTGCCGCGCGGCGGGGCGGGAAGGTGCGGCGGGATGCACACCATCGGTTGAGCCGAGGCAATGGCGGCCTGGAACATCTGCAGCAGTAGTGCCCTCATGGCGTCAGTGCATTCACCAATGAGCCGATGCCGTCGATTCTAACCTCGACGGTGGCTCCGTCCTTGATGGATCCGACTCCCACGGAGGTCCCGCATGCGATCACGTCGCCGGGCAATAGCGTCATGTCATGGGAAAGCCGGCTGACCAGCTCTGTGGGAGACATGATCATGTCCGACAGCGGATAGTTCTGGCGTTCGGCGCCGTCGACCTGGGTGATCACGCGCGCCTGCGGCCAATCCAGATCGGTGGCGATGACCGGACCCAGACAGCCGAAAGTATCGCAGCCCTTGGACCGGCACCACTGCGCAAAATCGGGACTCTCGTTGAGCACTTCCGCGGCAGTCACATCGTTGACGCAGGTGTATCCAAAGATGTAGCTCTGCGCCTCGCTCCGCGGAACATCTTTGCAGCGGCGGCCGATGACGATGCCCAGTTCCCCCTCATAGGCAATCTTGCCGGTATAGCCCGTCGGACGCCGGATCGGTTCGCCCGTGCCGATGACCGAGGTGCCAGGCTTGAGGAGAAACAAGGGATGCACCGGCGTTTGCTTGCCTAGCTTGAGCTTGAGCTGGTGGAAATTATTCCATAGCGCGACGATTTTTGACGGCGCGCAGGGGCTCTGCAGCGTGCAGCCGTCCCTTGGAACCGCGCGGCCCGAAGGCTGCGGCGAGCCGAACATGTCACCCTCATACTCGACGATGCGGGTGCCCTCGAGAACGCCGAATCCGCTGCGCCCCTCATCCGACCGGAAACTCGCCCATTGAACCATGATCCGCCTCGCGCCGGCATGCGGTCGCCGGCCGCTGCATACCGGTATGTTAAATCACCGACT
This sequence comes from uncultured Gammaproteobacteria bacterium, assembly GCA_963784105.1. Lineage (GTDB taxonomy): Bacteria > Pseudomonadota > Gammaproteobacteria > Steroidobacterales > Steroidobacteraceae > Bog-1198. The sequence continues at coordinate 832,585 of CAWAQE010000018.1, read as the reverse complement.
TCAGCAGCTTACCCATTTCCGCCGGATTGCGCGTGACCTTGATCCCGCACTCCTCCATGACGGCGAGTTTCTCGGTGGCCGTGCCTTTTCCGCCGGAAATGATGGCCCCCGCGTGGCCCATGCGCTTTCCCGGCGGCGCCGTGACGCCGGCGATGAATCCCACCACCGGCTTCTTCATATAGTTCTTTATCCAGCGCGCGCAGGTCTCCTCGTCGTCCCCGCCGATTTCGCCCACCATGATCACGGCGTCGGTTTCAGGATCGTCGTTGAACATGCGCATGACGTCGATATGCTTCAGGCCGTTGACCGGGTCGCCGCCGATCCCCACGCAGGACGATTGTCCCAGCCCAAGTTCCATCAATTGACCGACCGCCTCGTAGGTCAGGGTGCCGGAACGCGACACCACGCCGATGCGCCCCTTCTTGTGAATGTGGCCGGGCATGATGCCGATCTTGATCTCATCCGGAGTAATCACTCCCGGGCAATTCGGTCCGACGAGCACGGTCTTCTTGCCGCGCATTCTGTTGCGGGTGGCGATCATGTCGCGCACCGGCACTCCCTCGGTGATGCAGATGACCAAATCGAGTTCGGCATCGACCGCCTCATCGATGGCGGAAGCTGCGAAGGGCGGCGGCACGTAGATCACGGACACCGTCGCACCCGTCCTATCCCTGGCTTCCTTTGCCGTGCCGTAGATGGGGATTCCCTCGAAGCTCTCTCCCGCCTTGTTCGGATTCACGCCGGCGACGAAGCAGGCTTTGCCGTTGGCGTAGTCGCGGCACAGACGGGTATGGAAAGCGCCGGTCTTGCCCGTGATGCCCTGGGTCATCACCTTGGTATTCCGGTTGATCAAGATACTCACGTTTGACTCCTTAGCTTACTTTCCGGCGACCGCTGCGACGATCTTCTGCGCCGCGTCCGCCATGTTGTCGGCGGAAATGATGGGCAATCCCGAAGCCTGCAATATCTTCCTGCCCAGCTCCTCGTTCGTACCCTTCATGCGGACCACCAACGGAACGCTCGAGCGAACTTCCTTGGCCGCGGCGATCACGCCTTCGGCGATGGTGTCGCAGCGCATGATTCCGCCGAAGATGTTCACCAGGATCCCCTTGACTGCCGGATTCTTCAGCATCAGCTTGAACGCCTCGGTTACCTTCTGCGCCGTGGCGCCGCCGCCCACGTCGAGAAAATTCGCCGGCTCCGCGCCGAACAGTTTGATGGTGTCCATCGTCGCCATCGCGAGTCCCGCGCCGTTGACGAGACAGCCGATATTGCCGTTGAGCGAGATATAGGACAGATCGAACTTCGACGCCTCGACTTCGGCGGGATCTTCCTCGTCCAAATCGCGCATGGCGACGATTTCCGGATGCCGGAACAAGGCGTTGGAATCGAAGTTCAGCTTGGCATCGAGAGCCAGCACTTTGCCGTCGCCGGTGAGGATCAGCGGGTTGATCTCGGCCAAAGACGCGTCGCACTCGACGAAGGCGCGGTACAACCCGTGCATGAAGATCCGCGCCTGTGCGACCGAGGCCTCCGGTACGCCGATCTTTCGCGCGACCTCATCGGCCTGCGAGTCGGTCAAGCCGGCCACCGGATCGATCGCGACTTTGTGGATACGTTCCGGCGTGCGAGCGGCGACCTCTTCGATCTCCATGCCGCCCTCCGAGCTCGCCATCAGCGTGACACGCTGCGTGACGCGATCGACGACCATGCCCACGTAGAGTTCTTTGCGGATATCCGCACCCTCTTCCACGAGCAGCCGCTTCACCAGGCGCCCCTCGGGACCGGTCTGATGGGTGACGAGCCTCATCCCTAAGATTGCCGAGGCGTATTCGTGCACCTCATCGAGCGACTTGGCCACTTTGACGCCGCCGCCCTTGCCGCGGCCGCCTGCGTGAATCTGAGCCTTGACCACCCAGACCTTACCCCCCAGCTGACGCGCCGCCGCATCGGCGTCGGCGACGGAAAAGCAGGGTACCCCTTTCGGCGTGGCGACCCCGAATTTGCGCAGGATCTCTTTGCCTTGGTACTCGTGAACATTCATGACGATGCCTCGTGCGCGCCCCTGCGCGCCCCCGTATGGTAAAGAAATCTATTGTGCGCCGCCGGCGCGCATCGCTCAGGGCGCCCTGATGCGCAGGCTTTGCTCCAGAAGCTTCGTCAACGCATAGACGGACTCCAGGTGCGGAGTCGGCGTCTGCGTCATACGCGCCAGCTCGATCACCGAGCCGAGCAGCGCATCGGTCTCGAGCGGGCGTCCCGCTTCGACGTCCTGGAGCATGGAGGTTTTGTGGTGGCCCACTCGCTCCGCGCCCGCAATGCGCTTTTCGATGGATACCCGGAAGGTGATGCCGAGCTGCGTGGCGACGGCCTGAGTCTCGGTCATCATCGCGCGCGCCAGCTCGCGGGTCGCCGGAAACTGACAGATCCCGGCCAGCGTCGCACGCGACAATGCACTGATCGGATTGAAGGTCATGTTGCCCCAGAGCTTGAGCCACATCTCGGCGCGGATGTCGGCAAGAATGGGCGACTGCAGGCCGCCACGGATGAAGCACTGCGACACGCGCTTGACGCGCTCGCTCTCGGTGCCGTCCAGATCCCCGACCGGGAAGCGGTTGCCCTCGATCTGTTTGATCACCCCCGGCGCGATGAGCTCGGTGGCCGGATAAACGACGCAACCGATGACTCGCTCGCACGGAATGTGCTTGCAAATCGTCCCCGTCGGATCGACGCTGATCACAGGGCTGCCGTCGAGCGCGCCCCCGTGGCGGTGGAAATACCAGAACGGAATGCCGTTCTGCATGGGCACGACGATCGTGTCCGGCCCGAACAGCTTGGGCACGTCGGCGGCCACCGCCTCGACCTGGTGGGCTTTCATGGCGAGCACCACGATGTCTTGCGGTCCGGCCGCCGAGTAATCCGAGGTCGCATTGACGCGCGGAACCGCCTTCTCGCTGCCGTCGCTCATGGTCACGCGGATGCCGCGCTGCTTGAGCGCCTCCAAAGTCGCCCCACGCGCGATGAACGTCACGTCCTCGCCGGCGTGCGCCAGCTGCGCGCCGACGAATCCGCCGATCGCGCCGGCACCGATGATGGCCGTCCGCATCGGCTCAGCGAGTAACTGCCGAATCGCTGATGGCGCCGCGATCGACCTCGATGTTATTGACCACCTTGGTGACGCCGGACACCTGCTCGGCATCCTGCTTCGCCGCCAGGAGTTCCTCCGGGGTCCATGCATAGCCACCCAGAGTCACCACGCCATCATCGGCTCGCACGGTGATGTGGCGCGCATAGAGCACGGTGTCGTCAGTCAACGCCGCCTGAACGCGTGCCGCCGTGTCGTTGTCGGCCGCCTTCTCGGCGTCTGTCTTGCGGACACTCACGCACGCGGCCGCGCCGCATACGATCACGGCCACGGCAGCCGTACTGAAAATTCGTCTCATAATTGGCAACAAGATAATTCTCCTCATGTATCCCTGATGGATCAGGGTCAATCCGAATCAAAATCGACAGGTGCGAACTCGATCTCGTCCACCACCCGCCGGCTGCCGGCGATCTTACGGGCCATGCTCAGTATGGCGAACAGATCATCTATGTCGGTAACCACACCCCGGAGGTGGACTACGCCCTTCTCCGTGGTGATGGTGACGTGGTCTGAGAAGATGTAGGGATCCTCCTTGAGTGCCGTCTCCACTTTGACAGTCAGGGCCGCATCCGCGTTCCTGGCCGCCGTAACCACGATTTCGTGGTGCATTTCCTGGGCCCTTGAGGTACCGGGCGCCTGGGCCGAGGATATTCCACCCCAAAAGACCACTCCCAGCGCTGCCGCCAGGAGTGGCCCCATCACTTGGTGCCCGATCGCCACCATTACTCACCCCGGTCAGAGCCATTACTCGCCTCGGTTAGAACCGATAGGTAACTCCGGTCGAGATTCCGATCTCATGGCAGCCGCCCCAAGTCGTGGGACCCGCGCTGCTGTAATCGATGAACTGCGGATGCGTGGCATCGTGACAATCGGTCTTGATGCCATGACCGCCGGCGCCGATGTCGTAGTGGGCATTGCCGTCGTTCGCCGTATCGGCCATGTCGAAGTACATGGTCAGCTGCTTGTCGAACTTGTGCCAGAACTGCGCCGTGTACATGTTGGCCTGGTTGTCGCCGATCCCATTGGGGTTGAAGTTATGCTGCCCGCCCGGATCTCCCACCGACGCCCCGGCATGCGCCCAACCGACTGCGACGACGTCGCGGCCGTCGAAGAAGGACTGCTGCAATGCCACCCAATCACCCGTTCTCTGGCGCTCGTTCTGGAACTCCATCGACGCCGGAACCTCGCGATGCATATCCTCATAAAGATAGGAGATCGTCAGGCCGAAGTCGAAGTGATACTGGCCGCCGAATTTCATCGCCCATTCATCGGCGACATCGTAGGCCGTGCTGTAGGCCGGCGTTCCGGCCGATGCCGCTCCCGGGTACTCCGCGGCGTAGGCCTCGTAATCGGCCCAGTCGAGCATGGCTGCGTTCGGTCCATTGGGCCCTTGGCTGACCAGGTAATTATAGTACGGCTGGCCTGCGCCGATGCCGTCGCTGCTGCGGTTCACCTTTTTGTGAAGCTCGTAGGCGCCGACCAGGTACAGGCCGCCCCTCTCGAACTTCAGATCGCCGCTGAACGCCTGATCGTAGCCGCCGTCGTCGCAGTTCAGGAACAGGTTGCCGCTGCCCGGGATATTATTTCCCTGGCAGTCCGGAGCTCCTTCCGGCGTCAAATCGCTGTTCGGGTCGAGTTGCTGTCCGAAGGCGTAAGCGGCATCGAAGCTGAACCCGCCCCAGTTGAGTGAGCTGAAAGACACGACGTCGGGCGCCCGCGTGCCGAATTCCACGCGGTTGTCGCCGCCCGTGTTCCCCATGATGACGGCGTAGTTGCCGAGGCCGGTGCCGAAGGGATTGAGACGGTCGGTCGAGGTCTTGTAGGGCATGTACATCTCGCCGAACCTGACCTTGCCCCAGGAATGGCTCTGGAAGCCGAGGAAGGTATCGCCGAGGCCGATGGCCCCCTGAACCACGTCCGATTGCTTGGTCCAGGTATTCTCCAGGCCGGGCGCCGCCACCATGTTGATGGAGGTCGACACTTGATAAATGAAGTCTATGTCCGAGTTGGGGATCCTGTGCGAGCCGCGGTAACCGATGCTCGATCCGTTGCTCGACATCGCACCCAGCCAGCCGACCCGTCCGTAGGGCGTAGCCTTCGGCCCGGAGGTAATGACATACGGGCTGCCCGGCGCGCCGTTGGCATAATAGTAGTTATAGGCGTTCGGGTTGTTGATGCCCTTGGTGGTGTAATCCACGGACACATCCAGGGCGCCGTAAAAGCCCTTGAGGAAATTATCGAATTTGGTTTCCAACGGCGTCATCTTCATCTTGCCGCTTTCGGGCCTCGATGCGGCGCTTGCGGGGGGTCCGGCCGGCGCCACCGCCTGCTTGGTGGACAATTTGTCGATCTGGTTCTGCAACTGCTGCATCTGCTGCTGCATGATGCGCATCTGATCCTTCAGTGCTTGCGTTTGGGCATCGTCCGCAAAGACGACGCCGTTGAAGGCGAAGCTGGCGGCGCATGCCGCAAGCGCCACCAGCATAGGCCTTGCCAATTTAAGTTTAAGCATTGTGTGATTCCTCATGAAACGCGTTTGTTTGAATCATTCTCGTCGTTGCTGCCCACCCTCACATCTCACCGGCCGGAATCGTGAGGTTGCTCCGGCCGCCCCTTTTCCATGGATGCGATTACCCACCCCCCTACAGCGTGCGCAATCTCCCTTTTTTCCTTGGTCCATTACCCATTACCCATCGCTCATGCTCGAGCTCGCTGCCTCTGCGCGGGCAGCCGATGGCTCTCAGCGACCAACCGGCTGAGTGCCCAACGTGATTTCGTATGAAGTCATCCACTTGTTGTAAATTTCCCAACTCCGTAACGGCATCGCTCGACCGCTTACACTCGCTTTGTAGCTATATTGTCACATTCTGCCATGCGATGATACCGATCACGCCCTTGCAGGCATATCAAATATCTGCGCCATCGACGGTCCCTTCCTGCAGAGCAAGCAGGCCCTCTCCTCGTTCATAACTTGGGAATCAGACCGGCGCCGCGCGCCCATTGATATTTCGCGCCGAGCACGGCGACCGGGATCTCCGTTGAATAGGCATAGGCCGGAATGCCGTGCTGATACAAATACTCCGCCGCTTCCTCCACTTCCACATCGCCCGCAAGCGAAGCCACCACCGGCTTCTCGATGCCTTTGGCGCGCATTTCGGCAACCACCTCGACCATCAATTTCGCAAACACCATGGGCGGCGTGACGATGGTGTGCCAGTAGCCGAGGATGAGCGCATGGATGCGCGGATCCTCGAGGCCCAGCCGCACGGTGTTCTGATAAGTGCTCGGCGGCTCGCCGCCGGTGATATCCACCGGGTTGCCGGCCGCGCCGAACGGCGGAATGAATTTACGGAAGGCGGCGTCGAGGTCGGCGGGCATCGCCATCAGCGACAGGCCATTGTCCACACAGGCATCCGAGAGCAGCACGCCGGAACCGCCCGCGCCGGTGATGATGACCACGTTGTTGCCCTTCGGGGTGGGCAGAACGGGAATGCCCCGCGCGAAGTCCAGCATGTCGCGCAGGCTTCGCGCTCGAATGACTCCGGATTGCTTGAATACATCCTCGTAGATCTTGTCGTTGCCGGCCAAAGCGCCGGTGTGGGAGCTCGCGGCCCGTGCCCCCATGCTGGTGCGGCCCGCCTTCAAGACCACGATGGGCTTCTTCTTGGATACGCGCTTCGCCACCTCGGCGAAGGATCGGCCGTCCTTCAAGTCCTCCAAGTGCTGCGCAATGATGGTCGTGTTCTCGTCCTGCTCGAAGTACGTGAGCAGATCGTCTTCGTCTATGTCGGACTTATTGCCGAGGCCGACGATGGCCGACACGCCCATTTTGGCCGAACGCGAAAAACCGATGATGGCCATGCCGATGCCGCCCGACTGCGAGGACAGCGCGGCATGACCCCTGACGTCGTAGGCCGTGCAGAAAGTCGCGCAGAGATTGCTGGGCGTATAGTAGAACCCGTAGATGTTCGGGCCCATGAGGCGCACGCCGTACTTGCGGCCGATCTCCACCAATTCGTCTTGTCCGGCCACATTGCCGGTCTCGGCGAACCCGGAAGGAATCAGGACGGCGCCGGCGATTTTCTTCTCGCCCACTTCGATCAACGCCTTCGCCACGAATTTCGCCGGAATGGCGAACACCGCCACATCGATGTCGGCCGGCACGTCCTTGACGCTCTTGTAGGCCTTTTTGCCCAGGATGCTGTCGGCATTCGGATGAATGGGATAGATCTCGCCCTGGTATCCACCGTTGATCAGATTCTTCATCACGGAATTGCCGATCTTGCCGCTCTCCGCCGAAGCACCGATCACCGCCACCGCCTTGGGCTTCATGATGCGGGTCATCTTCTCGACGATGGCTGCCTGACTCGGACGATCGCGTGCGGGCGCAGGATTGAAATCGAGCACGATGCGCACGTCGGCGGCGGTCGCCCCCTGATCGGTGGCGAACACGGGATTCAAGTCCATTTCGGATATTTCCGGAAAGTCCGCGACCAGCGTCGAAACTTTCTCGATCATCCCGGCGAGGGCCGCGCGGTGCACCGGCTTGGCGCCGCGCACGCCGCGCAAGATCTCGGCCGCGGCGATGCCGTCCAGCATCGACAGCGCCTCCTCGTTGGTTGCGGGCGCGAGACGGAAGGTGATGTCCTTCAGCACCTCGACCAGGATGCCGCCCAATCCAAAGGCCACCAGCTTGCCGAATGCCGGGTCGGTCACCGCACCGATGATGACCTCCTGGCCGCCGGCCAGCATCTGCTGGACTTGCACGCCGAGAATCTCGGCCTTGGGGTCGTATTTCCCGGCATTGCCGACGATGGTGTCGTAGGCACTTTTCGCCGCTTCGGCCGACTTGACCCCGACGATGACTCCACCCGCCTCGGTCTTGTGCAGGATCTGCGGCGATACGATTTTCATGACGACGGGGAACCCGATTCCTGAGGCAAGCTTCACCGCCTCCTCGGCGCTCGTCGCCACTCCTTCCTTGGGAATGCTGATTCCATATGCCTCGCAAACGCCCCGCGCCTCCGGCGCGGTCAGCGCCGCGCGCTTGGCGGCCTTCGCCTGATCGAGAATTTTGCGAACGGCCTGCTTGTCATGCGTCATCGTCTCTATTTCCTTCAACTGTTGCGGACGTTGCTCGCCCGCGTCAAATTACTTTGCTCGATCTCAGAGCGGCGATTGCCGCGGCGTCGTACCCCAGTTCCACCAGAACCTCGTCGGTATGCTCGCCGAGGAGCGGCGAGCGCTTGACCTCCGTCGGGCTGTCGCTCAATTTGATCGGGTTGCCCACGGTCAGGTACTTGCCGCGCTGCGGATGGTCCACCTCGACGATGGTGCCGGTCTTGCGCAGCGACGGCTCGTTGGCCAACTCCTGCATGGAGAGGATCGGGCCGCAGGGAATGTCGTGCTCATTGAGCAGCGCCATCGCTTCGAACTTGGTCTTCGTCACCGTCCATGCTTCCACCGTGGCAAACACTTCCTTGAGCCTGGGCAGGCGCGCCTCGGGCGTCGCGTAGTCGGGATGGGTGAGCCAGTCCTCCTTGCCGATCACCTTGCAGATATCGGGCCAAACGGGAGCCTGTGCGATGAAGTACAAATAGGCGTTCGGGTCCGTCTCCCAACCCTTGCATTTGACGATGGTCCCCGGCTGGCCGCCGCCCGAGGCATTGGCGGCGCGCGGCACGGCGGCGCCGAACTTGCCGTTCGGGTACTGCGGGTATTCCTTCATCACATGAGTGCGATCGAGGCGCTGCTGGTCGCGCAGCTTGACGCGGCACAGGTTCAAGACACCGTCCTGCATCGCCGCCAGGACCTTCTGGCCGCGCCCGGAGGCGTTTCGCTGATACAGCGCGGCCACGATGCCGAGCGCCAAATGCAAGCCGGTGCCGCTGTCGCCGATCTGCGCACCGGTCACTAGCGGAGGCCCGTCGTCGAAACCCGTGGTCGAAGCCGAGCCGCCGGCACACTGGGCCACGTTCTCGTACACCTTGCAGTCTTCGTAGGGACCCGGCCCGAATCCCTTCACCGATGCGACGATCATGCGCGGATTGAGCTCCTGAATCCGTTCCCACGTGAACCCCATGCGATCGAGGGCACCGGGCGCGAAATTCTCCACCAGCACATCGCAATGCTTCACCAGCTTCTCGAGCACCCTTTTGCCGCTTTCGCTCTTGGTGTCGAGAGTTACCGAACGCTTATTGTGATTCAGCATGGTGAAATACAGGCTGTCCACGTTCGGAATGTCGCGCAGCTGCCCGCGCGTGATGTCGCCGGCGCCGGCTTTCTCGACTTTGATCACATCGGCGCCGAACCACGCCAGCAGCTGCGTGCAGGTGGGACCCGACTGTACGTGCGTGAAATCGAGAATTCGAACCCCGTTCAATGCCTTGCTCATCCGCCTCTCCATCCGCTGCTCATCGTTCTCTTCAACCTCTCTTCGCTCATTTGTACATCGTCTGATTCTTGGTGCCTGGCGCGTACTCGCGCGGATCGACCCAGATATTGACGACCGCAGAGCGGCGCAGCTTGCGAATCGACTCGCGCGCCCGCTGCAGTGCCGGCGCTATCTCTGCAGGGTCGCGCACTTCTTCACCGTAGCCGCCGAGCATTTCGGCGAACTTGCCGAACGGCACGTCGCCGAGAAGATTGCCCACGTTGCCGCGCTGCTCGCCGTACTTCGCCAGCTGGCCGTAGCGGATCTGGTTCATCGCCGAGTTGTTGCCGATGACCGCGAGATAAGGCACGCCGAAGCGGTTGGCCGTCTCCATGTCGAAGGCGGTCATGCCGAACGAGCCGTCGCCGTAGTAGCACAGGACTTCCTTGGAAGGGTTCGCAAGTCCCGCCGCGATGGCGAATCCGGTGCCCACGCCCAGCGAGCCGAGCGCGCCCGGATCCATCCATTGGCCCGGGCCGCGCGGGCGCACGGCCTGCGCGGAGATGGTCACCACGTCGCCGCCGTCGCCGATGTAAATGGTGTCGTCCGCGAGGAACTCATTGAGCTCCCAGGCGACCCGGTAGGGATGAATCGGCACGCTGTTCGATTTGAACAGCGGCATGAGCTTCTCGCCGGCCACGGTCTCCGCGCTGCTGAGCTGCTTCAGCCACTGCTGGCGCGCCTGACGCTTGTCGTTCTTGATGCGGCCCGATGCCGCCTGCAGCACCGCGCCCAAGATTGCGCCGGGGTCGCCGACCAATCCCAAGCTGATGTCGCGATTCTTGCCGACGGTCCGGTAATCCATGTCGATCTGAACCAGCGTCAGCTCCTTGCTGATGCGCTTGCCGTAGCCCATGCGGAAGTCGAAGGGTGTGCCCACGATCACGAGCACGTCGGCGTTGGCGAAAGCCTGGCTTCGCGTCCGGTCGAAATGATGCGGATCGCCCGGCGGCAGCAGTCCGCGGCTGGCGCCGTTGAAGTAGCCGGGGATGTCGAGGCCCCGCAGCAGCGCGATGGCCTCTTTATGGCCGCGCGCCGTCCAGACTTGCTGCCCGTAAAGAATGGCCGGCCGTTCCGCATTGACGAGGATGTCGGCGAGCTTCTCTATGTCGCGCGGATCGCCGATGGAGCGGGTCGAAGCACGGTACTTTCCCGGAGCGGGTATGACGGCTTTGGCAATGTCGACTTCGCGGTCGAGCACGTCGCGGGGAATCTCCAGGTAGGCAGGCCCCGGCGCACCGTTGAACGCTTCGCGCGCCGCCATGGAGATCATGTCCGCGACTCTCTCGGTGCTGGATACCGTCGCCGCAAATTTGGTGATGGGAGTCATCATGTCCACGTGCGGCAAATCCTGCAGCGAGCCCATCTTGTGCTGGGTCATCGCTCCCTGACCGCCGATGTGCAGGATGGGGCTTTCCGAACGAAACGCCGTGGCGATGCCGGTCACCGCATTCGTGCATCCGGGCCCGGCGGTCGTGACCACGCAGCCAAGCTTGCCGGTCTGGCGCGCATAGCCGTCGGCCGCGTGCGCGGCGACCTGCTCGTGACGCACGTCGATGATGCGGATGCCCTCATCGACGCAGCCGTCATAGATGTCGATGATGTGGCCTCCGCAGAGCGTGAATATCGTGTCGACACCCTCGTTCTTCAGAGCCTTGGCGACCAGGTGGCCGCCGGAGATCACGCCCGCGTCGCGACTCTTCCGCTGCAAGGTATCTTCGGCGGTCGTCGACTTCGGCTGAATCGATGCAGGATCTACAGTTGCCATTTTTTCCTCCACAAAATCCGAACGCTTCCACGCCGCCCGAGCCGGCGCAAAAGCACTAGTCATTCGACGAGCGCGCCCGGTTGAGCGCGTCCATCGATCCCAATCCGCTATGCCGCCTGCCCGACCTTGCGGTCCGGCTCGTCGGCAACCACCCGGTCGAGCATTCGCCGGCGCATCGGCGATAGCACGAGGATCGCAAGTACAGCGGCGAAAATCGGCAGTGCACCCGCAATCCACAGCACCGGCACCCAGCTACCCGCCGAATGCTTGAGCACGTTCGCCAGCGGAATGAGCAGCGACGAGGTGCCTTTGGCGGTGTACAGAAGGCCGTTGTTGGTCGCCGCATACTTCGGGCCGAACGTGTCGCCGCTCACCGCAGGGAACAGCGAGAAGATCTCGCCGTAGCCCAGGAAGATCAGCGGCGCGAAGATGAGGAAGCCCGCGGGAGCGTGACCGAATTCCATCAGGCCCCAGATGGCGAGACCTTCGACGGCAAATACCAGCACCATCGTGTTCTCGCGGCCGAGATGGTCGGAAATCCAGCCGGTCAGCGGGCGCGTGAAGCCGTTGACCAGGCTGTCGATGGACAGCGCGACGGTCAGCAGCGGCAGCGTGGCCCAGAAGTAGGTCGTCGGGATCGCCGCAACACCATAATCCTTGGCGATCGGACCAACCTCCGCGGCGGCCATCAGTCCGCCCGACGCCACCAGCACCATGCACAGGTAGAGCAGCCAGAACACGGGGGTCTTGAGCATTTCGCCGGGTCCGAAGTTGCGGCGGGTCAGAGGATTCATCGCCCCCTTCAGTGCCGCGACGATGGCAGTCGTAGGCGGACGGATCAGGAACAACGACATCACCACCACGACGATGCCCTGGATCAGCCCGAAATTGAAGAATGCCCGGTCGTAGCCTCCCGATTTCACCATGTTGGCGATCGGGATGACCGTCAGTGCCGCACCGGCGCCGAACCCCGCAGCCGTCAGCCCCGCAGCCAGCCCCCGCTTGTCCGGAAACCACTTGAGCGCGTTGCCTACGCAGGTTCCGTACACGCATCCCGCACCGATGCCGCCGATCACCGCGGAAAAGTACAGCACGCCGAGGGAACTCGCGTAGGAATTGATGATCCAGGAAAGCCCGGCCAAGATGCCGCCCACCAGCACCACCGGACGCGGCCCGAACTTGTCCATCAGCCAGCCTTCGACCGGGACGAGCCAGGTTTCGCAGAGGACGAAGATCGAAAACGCTACCTGGATCGCGGCCCTCGACCAGCCGAATTTCTCCGACATCGGATTGACGAACAGCGTCCAGCCGTATTGCAGGTTGGCGACCATCGCCATGCAGATGATACCCATGACGAGTTGCGCCCATCGGTTCTTGAGCCCCGTGTTCTGCATAGGGTCGTGTGATGCCGAACTTCTCAGAGATGAAGCGGGCGTCGAAGTCGCGTTCATATAGTTCTCCTTAGTCGCGTGTATCGAGCGGTAACGTAGATCGAGCAGGAAACAGAAATTTGGGCGGGACCATGAAAGTCCCGTGCAGAGCCATGCCGGCCGGCGCGGGCGCCCCTCCGCTGATGCCCGGCCGGAGAAGATGCGGAAGTGTCGATCGTGACCAACCCCTTAAGCCCCCAAGAAAATCGACTTTCGTGTCCGGTCTCTACAATCATTTTTCTGTTCGTGGTATACCATATATTAACGACTTTCAGACTGTCAAGCGATGTACCAGCGGGCGGCATCGGGTGCTTTGCGATGCAGACCCAATGGCCGCGCGAGGCGATCGCAGGGCTTGCTCAAGCACGCGTGACCAGCGCCTCTTGATGGATGTTCAGGCCTGGAAATAGCAATAAGAAGGAGTCGGAGCCGATGTGTGGATACCCGACATTTGCTGGAAAACATAAGGATCCATGAGCGCAATCACCGAGAGCGTCAGATTTATTCACCAGGAGAAATCCGCGTGCAATATAATATATCTAGGATGCGGCGCCGGACCCCTGAGCGTACGCACGGACACATAATCTGGCCTCTTGGCGAATATTGCGGCCCACCGCTCGGTGCGCTCGGTGGCCTGCGAGAAATTTATAATGCAGCCGATTGGGCTTCTGATATTTACTGTAATCGGCATGGTGCTGTATACCGGGCTTTCCATGACTCTCTATATAGCGTCGCGACGATCCGTGCTGGATTGCAGCGCACAATATGGGAGATTCGGCCGTCTCGGCTCGCCCGCACGCGCAGGCCGGACCTCGTCAGGCTGGACGCCGGTGACGAGTCATGAAGTTCTATAGGGGCAATCGGCCTAAGACAGAGACTGACGATGTTTCGACCAACGCATCGAGGGAGCCAATGAACACCATCGCAACGCTGGTGCAGCGCACAACCGCCGCGGTTCCGCTCGCCCTCGCGCCCTTGAACGCCACCAGCCTACGAGATCAGGCCTACGCGCTTCTGAAGAATGCGATCGCCGAAACCGACATCTACGATCCGAATCAGGAGTTGCGCCTGGATGAGCGGCAGCTCACCACCGCGCTCGGCGTCAGCCGCACGCCGATCCGCGAGGCGCTGTCGCTGCTGGAACAGGAAGGATTCATTCGTACCATACCGCGGCGCGGCATTTATATCATTCGCAAGTCGAAGCGCGAAATGATCGAAATGATCCAGATGTGGGCCGCGCTCGAATCCATGGCCGCGCGGCTCGCGACGCTGCACGCCACCGATTCGCAAATCGCCACGCTGAGGCATTTATTCGACGAGTTCCAGAACTCGCCGCCTTCGGAGCATCTGGGTGAATATTCCGACGCCAATATAGCGTTTCATACGGCGGTAATCGCGCTCGGCGGCTCGCAGACCATCGTGGACGCCACCCGCAATCTTCTCATTCACGTGCGCGCCATTCGCCGCGCAACCATTACGCAAAGCGACCGTGCGGCGCGATCCATCATCGATCATCTGAAAATCATCGAAGCCTTGGAACGGCGCGACACCGAGCTGGCCGAGCGGCTCACCCGGCAGCACACCCTGGATCTTGCGATGCACGTCGACCGATACTGCAATTTCCTGGATTAGCGCCCCCACTGACCCAGCGTCGGCGCGCCGCCGGCCCGGCCTTCGCCCGGCAGGTAGCAGGGAGCATCGGCCTCCGGCACTTCGCCGCGCAGCGCGCCCGGCGCGACCGCCCTTACGCCGCTCAAGGTGTCGGGATCGGAAATCGCCGCTTGAAAGGCCGCTCGATCCATCGACACCGGCGATCCCGAGCGGAGCCGCAGGTAGATTCGCCCCGTTGCCTGTTCGGCGAAATTGACCTCGCGAAATCCATGCATGCAGCGGCGCAGGAACCCCGTGTTGCGCTCGGGAGCGAGCATGCTTGGGTCCGCATACAGCGACTGCGGACTTGCCGCATCGACATTGACGCGGCCGTAGCGCTCGATATCCAGCGTTTCCTTCACGCTGAGCACGTTGAAGGTCTCGTTGTCGCCGAAGGCGACGGTGCGCGGACGCTCGCCGAGGGGTACCGTATTATCCAGGAATTCGAAGCGCATGCGCTTGTCGCCCCGGCGTACCCATGTGAAAAAAACGTCGGGAATTCCCGTGTAGGCCTCCACCGCATGTGCCAGGGTGTCGTCCACCGCCTTGTAGCGGCCGAACTCGAGCCCGCGCTTCCAAGCCCGCTCGACCAGAAGCTCGGGCGGCGTAATCACGAAGAATAGATAGACGGCTTGGCCGAAGCGCGTCAATAGATTGCTGCCTGCCTCGTCCGAATCCGGCGCGAAGCTGTCGAAACGAAACCGGTCGATCAGGAGGTGAGTCATATCGCCGCGCCGGTGCTTGCGCGCCATGTAGCGGTCGAGCTTCTGGTCGACGATCTGCAGCTCTTCCGCAGCGAATGCGCCGGCATATTTGTATGCCGCCCCGAGCCCGCCGTAGTCGAGCAGCTGCTTGCGCCAGATATCCGGGCTGATCAGCGCGAAATCGCGCCATTGGACCCCGATCTCGCCGGCCAGTGTCTTTTGCAGCGGCCGAAGCGTGCTTTTGCCCGATGCCGACGGCCCCTTGGTATTGATGACGACCGGCCGCTCCTGCCTCGGCAGCAGGCTGTAGCCCTCGCTGCAGGCGGCGCGCAGCAGCAGGGGTTCGATTGCCCGGCCGACGGCATCGCTGCCGCAGTCATTGCATGCCATGCCGGCCGCCGCCGACGCGATGAGCTCCCGCGTGCCCCAGGCGTGGCCCTGGGTCGCGAACAGGGCAGACATCACCCGCGCGAGCGTGCGGTACACGAGTCTCTGCCGCACGTCGTCGCTCAAGGCCGCGAGGCGATCGCATTCGGCGATGTGGTGCGGGTCCCAGCCGCGGCTGCTCGGAACCGCAACCGCGGACCGGCGATGGACGATGCGGGCGAGCAGCCGGGAACCCGGCGAGCGCCGTGGGCGCACGGCGGCCGGCACCGCGCCAGCCGCAAGCCCCGCCAGGGCAGCGTCGATCGCATCATGCACCTCATGCCGGGTGCGCTCGTAGGCCGCGATGATCTCATCCATCTCAGGCAGTAGGTAGCGCTCGAACAAGAGACCGGCGATTTCGCGAAAATTGATGCCTAGGTCCCCGATGCGGGAGCCGTCGGGCACCGCGAAGTCGGCGGTGACCCGTATCAGGAGCTCGTGCAGAGCAAGCCGCTGCGGCCGAAACACGACCAGATCGCTCGGCGGCAATCCGGTGAGACTTTGCATCTCGGCGATTTCGGCAATACCGGTAAATACGTTCTCGGGCCGAAGGATGGTCGACAGATGCCGCAATTCGGCGGGAATCTGCGACTGCAGGCCGGGGCTCCAAGGCCCTTGCGGCGGCGGGCCCGCGCCGCCCGCGAGTCGTCCATCCTCGTCCATGCCCCTGATTCCCATGGCATGGATCATACCGGTCCCGGCAAACGCGGGTGGAAGCTCATAGTTGCGACGCAATTCGCTGTCTTGCCCCTCAACGTGTGACGCATTCACCACCTGTGCAGATGTTCAAATAACAAAATGTACCGATAAGGTGGCATTGGGGCGCAGGGGTCTATATCCATGATTTCGCAATCTCTGGGCCGAATGCCCCGCGCGGAGCAGGAGCCAACCTCTGCCGCTCCGGACCCGGCGGATGTGTCCGCAGCCCTGCTCGAAAGCGCGCCGGTCGCCATCTATCACACCGACGCGGCCGGCAACATGATTTACAGCAATCCCGAATACCGGCGCATATTCGGATTGAGTCCCGGCCATGATCCCGACGCATGGTCCGAGCGCGTCCACCCCGAGGATCGCTCAGGGATAGAGCGCGCGTGGGCGGATTTCTGCCGGCACCCCGTTGCCAGCCGATTCGCCTACCGCACGCAAGCCGCCGATGGAACGGTCCGTCATTTCTCGGAGCAGGTAGTACGCGCCGAGGGTGCTCCCGGCTGGGTGGGCACCATAACCGACTTCACCGATCTGGTCACCGCGCGCGACAATTTGCGCAGAGCGGAGACATTGTACCGCGATATTTTCGACCAGGCCCCCGTCGGCATCGTGTATGCGGATCGAAGCGGCAAACTTCTGCGCTTCAATCCTGCCTTCTGCTTCATGCTGGGGTTCGACGCCGCCGAGCTAGCCGAAAAAGGCCTGGGGGATTTCACTTTCGCCGAGGACGTCGCGCGCGTGTCGGGCGCTCTCGAGCGGCTGTGGAACGGCGAGGTCCAATCCGTGGATGTCGAGAAGCGCTACGTCCGTAAAGACGGCAGCGCCCTCTGGGTGCGAACCACCACCGCGCTGGTGTACGAAGCCGGCGCCTCTCCGGAATATTCGGTCGAGTTCCTGCGCGACATCAGCGCCCGCAAGGACACCGAGCAGGAGCTCGAAAGGGTGCACAAACAGCTGATGACCGCCTCGCGGCAGGCCGGCATGGCTGAAGTCGCGACCAATGTGCTGCACAACGTCGGCAACATATTGAACAGCGTCAACATCTCCGCGAGCCTCGTCGTGGAGCGGGTGAAACAGTCCAAGGGTCCCGGCGTGTCGCGCGTTGCCGCACTGCTGCGGGAGCAGGGCGCGGCGGCCGGGGACTTCATCGCTCACGACGAGCGCGGCAAGCGAATACCCGAATACCTGGGTTCGCTCGGCGAACAGCTGGCGAGCGATCAGAAAATGACGCTTGAAGAGCTAGCATCGCTGCGCGACAACCTGGAACACATCAAGGACACGGTGGCGATGCAGCAGAGTTATGCCAAGCTGTGCGGCGTCACCGAAACGGTCGCCGTGCAGGACTTGGTGGAAGACAGCCTGCGCTTGAACGCCGGCGCCTTCGTGCGTCACGGGGTGACGCTGCAGCGCGAATTCAGCGCGGTGCCCCCGATCACTGTCGACAAGCACAAGGTGCTGCAGATTCTCGTGAATCTCGTGCGCAACGCCAAGTATGCCTGCGACGAGTCGGGCAGGCCGGACAAGCTGCTCACTCTGCGCATTGAGAGCGCGCCGGCCGGCGTGCGCATATCCGTGATCGACAATGGCGTGGGCATACCGGCGGAAAACATTCCGCGGCTTTTCACCCACGGTTTCACCACCCGCGCGTCCGGACACGGCTTTGGCCTGCACAGCGGGGCGCTCGCCGCCCAGGAGCTCGGCGGCTCGCTTCGCGCCGAAAGCGCCGGGCCCGGCCGCGGCGCGGCGTTCATTCTCGAGCTGCCTTGCAACCCATCCGAGTCGGCTCATGGCTAGCCCTGCTTCGCCCGCCAACCGGCGCATCTTGATCGTCGACGACAATGCCGCCATTCACGGCGATTTTCGCAAGGTCCTGGGCGTGCAGAGCGAGCACACCGCGCAGGCCGCGCTAGATGTGCTGGAAGCGAGTCTATTCGGCGAGGCGGCCGCCGCCCCTGCGCGCCCGAACTTCGACATCGACTCCGCGCATCAAGGACAGGAAGGCGTGGCGATGGTCCATCAGGCGCTGGCGGAGGGACGCCCATATTCGATGGCCTTCGTCGACATGCGCATGCCTCCGGGCTGGGACGGCCTCAAAACCATCGAGCGCCTGTGGGCAACCGACCCCGACGTGCAGGTCGTCATTTGCTCGGCTCACACCGACTACGATTGGACGGAGGTCGTGCAAAGACTCGGCCACTCCGACAAGCTGCTGGTTCTGCGCAAACCGGCCGAGCCCATCGAAGTACTGCAGTGCGCGACGGCGCTCAGCCGCAAATGGGAAAACGACAAGCTGGTCAGAGACCATGTGCTGCGCCTCGAAGAAGTGATCACGACGCGCACGCAGGGACTGGAGGCGGCCAATCGGCAGCTGCGTCACTTGACCACGCACGATCCGCTGACCGGCCTGCCGAATCGCACCCTGCTGGACGACCGCTTACAGCAGGCCATCGCGCACGCCGACCGCGACATGCGCTCCTTCGCCGTATTGGTGTGCGATCTCGACCGTTTCAAGCTGGTCAACGAATCTTTGGGACACCGCGCCGGCGATGACCTGCTCCAGGAGGTTGCCCGCCGGCTGGCGACGGTGGCGCGCACCGCCGACACCGTGGCCCGCCTCGGGGGCGACGAGTTCGTCGTCATCGGCACCTCCGTCGGCGACGCCGAGGACGCCGCGCAGCTCGCGGCCCGCGTCATGGAGGCCCTGCAGGGCCCGGTGCGCATCGCCGCCATCGACATCTACGTGTCTCCCAGCGTCGGGATCGCCATGTACCCGGACGACGGTGTATCCATGCAATCTTTGCTGGCGCACGCGGATGCCGCCATGCACTCGGCGAAGCAACGCGGCCGCGGCAATGTTTGCCGCTATTCGCCGGGAATGAATGCCGGAACGGAAGATCGCGTTCAGCTTGAAAGCGATCTGCACAACGCGGTGGCGCTGAATCAATTCGAGCTCTACTACCAGCCGAAGGTGGATACGCAGACGGGCGAGGTGCGCAGCGCCGAGGCCTTGATCCGTTGGGTACACCCCGTCCGAGGCATCGTTTCCCCGGCGGAATTCATTCCGCTGGCCGAGGAGTGCGGCTTGATCGGCGCGATCGGCGGGTGGGTGATCCGCGAGGCCTGCCGGCAAACGCGCGCCTGGCAGCTCGACGGGGTGCCGATGCTCCGGGTGTCGGTGAACCTGTCGGCATCCCAATTCCGCGACAGCGGTCTGGTCGACTCCATTCGCCTGGCGCTCGAGGACGCCGGCCTTCAGGCCCGTTACCTCGAGGTCGAACTCACGGAAAGCGCCGTCATGAGCGATCCCGAGCAATCGATCGCCATTCTCGAGCATTTGAGTGCCATGGGAGTGCTCGTCTCGGTGGACGATTTCGGCACCGGTTATTCCAGCATGAGCTACCTGCGCCGTTTTCCCATCGACAAGCTGAAAATCGACCGCGTGTTCATCGACGAGATCGCGAGCCGGCCGGAGGATGCGTCGATCGTCCGCGCCATCGTTTCGCTGGCGCACAGCCTGCTTCTCAAAGTGGTCGCCGAGGGAGTGGAAACCCCGGCACAGCTCGAATTTCTGAAGACCGCCGGTTGCGACGAATATCAAGGCTACCATTTCAGCCGTCCTCTGCCCGCGGCGGACTTCGAGCGGCTCATCCGCGAATCGCACTCGAACGACGTCCTCACCGACGAGGAAGCCGCGCGCACCCACAGCAAGCTCGCCGCGTACGTGCGCAGATAGCGCCGGATCGGTGCTATCTGGCACCACCGGGTCTGAGCTTGGCGCTGTCCGGATACATCTTCAAATCCGGAACTTCGCCGCGCTGCAGCTTCTGCTGTATGTCCCGCCAGTACTCCACGCTCAACAGATCGAAGTTCTCCTCGTGAAAGCAGCGGCGCGCAAAGTCGCTCCTCAGCTGCATCCCATACTCGAGTTCCTCGGGCAGGAAAATCACGCCTTCTTCGAAGAACCAGTCCGGCACCGCCTCCTCGCCCGGCTCCCGATCGGCGTTGGTACGGATCTTCACGTCGGTCAATTTCTCGATCGCATCGTAGTCGAAGAGAAACACCCGGCCGTACCTCCCCACGCCGTAGTTCCTGGAATCCAGGTCTTTGTTGAATATATTGGTGGCGGCGTTGTTGCGGATGCATCTTCCGAGACTGACGATCACGGCGCGCGTGGCATTCTCGTCCGCGGTTTCCAGGAAAACCGGCAGGGGCACGATTTTCAGCTGCACTATGAGCACGCGCAAATAGACGCCGGCCGAGTCCACTTGCACGCTGCCGGCGGCCTCGCGGCAGATCTCGTCCAAGAGCGCGGGATCGAACATGTCGCGATCCAGCCGCAAGTTGAAGTACATGACGCTGTCCAGCATGCTGCCGGCCCGATTGATCTCATGCACCACGCGGTACTTGTCCGACACTGCCGCCACTCCCGGATACGCACCCCATTTATAGGCACTGGTCGGCTGGTCGCGGATGACTTTCAAGTGATATGCGCATGCGTCGAATGTGAATCCGAGCGCCACGGTGCCTGCAACTCCGGGAGAGCGCTGGAATCTATGTCCGCGGCGCACCTGCTCGGTGATCTCATCCAATATGACGATCTTGCCGACGTGATTGAAGCCGATGGTCGAATAGTGATGTCCGAGCGGACGCCGCGGCATGAGGCCGTAGAGGAATACGCACGTCTGATAATACAGGCGGGTGGTGACATGAAAATTCGCGAGCGCCGAGCTGAACAGGTCGTGGATGTTGGAGACGCGGTGCAGGACGGCGTCGGCATAGATGCCCTGCGGGCTGTTCAGCAGGGCGACGACGAAGGGCACGATGGCATCGTCGGCCAGTATCCACCGGCCGACGATGAAGGCGCTTCGATCGCGGAAGAAGCCGGCGTCAATGAGATCCAAGGCGGCCGGGGGGGCCGCATGGGGCGAATCGCACAGCAGGGAGTCGACTTTTTCCAAAATCTTTTGGGCATCGCCCTGCAAATCCCTGAACGGAACGGAGAAATTAGGCATTCGCAGGGCGGCGCACAGCAGCTCGGTGTCGATGCGGCCCCGAACCGGCAGCCGCCGGTGCACCGATGCCATCGAGTCGGCGCGCAATTTACTGGGGGGCGGAAAAGAATAGGCGACCGGCCTCCACAAGCCGTGGCCGATGTTGCGCCGTATCGAGTGTACAAAGCTGAATGCTATGTCGGCGTCATAACGATCCACGATCATCGCCATGAACAGTCGATCCAAGGCGTCCCAGATGGAGGGTTCTGCGCCGAGTGCCGGGAAGGCCGCGAGAATTCTGGGCCCGTGCTCGGCGATGTATCGGCTGTACAGCCCGAGCCGCTCCCGGCTGATTTGGATCGACGCATGCGGGTTCATGATTTCGAAGGCTCGCTGCGCGCGATGCGGGTATTCGCACAGCTGACGGTAGAAATCGTCGTAGATGGCCAGTATGAGCTGCGCCGTCGCTTGGACGCGCGAGTCAAGGTCCGTGCAGGCATCGAGGCGCGAGTATGCTTCCAGAACGGCGAGTTCGGTGCCGGTCGTCATGGCGGTCAGCCGCTGTTGCGCAACGCCGTGGCGATGGCGTTGATCGACAGCTGAATGCCCTCTCGAACCCGCGGATCCTTTTCGCCCGCCCGGTGACGTTTGAGCAGTTCCACCTGCAGCAGATTCAGCGGCTCGATGTAAGGCAGCCGCAGCCGGATGGAGGCATCCAGGCTCGGATGCTTCTCGAGCAGGCGCGTCTGACCGGTGATGGCGAGCAGACTCTCCTGCGTGGCCGACCAGCCTGTCGCGGATGCGGCCGAATAGGGCATCGGCGAGCGCGCCATCCTCGACCAGCGTGGCATAACGCGCGGCGATGCCCATATCGGATTTCGACAGCACCATCTCCAGATTGTCGATGGTGGCGCGAAAGAAAGGCCATGCCTCGAGCATCTCGCGCAGCAGCACCGGATCCGCCGAGCGCAATGCCTGCCCCACCCCGTACCAGCCGGGCAGCATGACTCGCGCCTGCGCCCAGCTGAACACCCACGGAATGGCACGCAGATCCTCGATGCGCTGCGAATTCGAGCGCGACGCCGGCCGCGACCCGATCTTGAGTTCGGAAATCTCCACCAAGCGGCGTCATCTGCCGGAAGAAGACCGCAAAGCCCTCGGTCTCGTACACCAACGAGCGGTATGCGCGGAACGCTTGCGCGGACAGAGCGTCCATGGCGGCCGCGAATCGCACACGGCTGTCGCTCGGGACCGAAGCGCTCTCCAGCGATGCCAGCAATGTCGCGGCGGTGATGGACTCGAGATTGGCCGCGGCGCTTTCACGGGTGCCGTACTTGGCGGCGATGATTTCTCCCTGCTCGGTGATTCGGATGCGGCCCCGCACAGTACCGTGCGGCTGGGCGCGTATGGCCGCGAACGATGAGCCGCCGCCGCGCCCCACCGCACCGCCGCGTCCATGAAATATTTGCATGGCCGCGCCGGATTTCTCGAACACCGCGGCAAGCGCACGGGTGGCCTGATGCAGGCTCCATACCGACGTCAGATAGCCGCCGTCCTTGTTCGAATCCGAATAACCGACCATGACCTCTTGATAGCCATGCGCCGACGCGACGGCAGCGGCTTCCGGCAGATCGAACCACGCCGCCATGACTTGCGACGCTCTCGCCAGATCGCCGATGGTCTCGAACAGCGGCACCGCCATGATGGCGGCGCGCGGATCGCCTCCGCCCGCGGTACAACCCCGCCTCCTTCAGCAGGATGTTCACCTCCAGCAGATCCGACACGCTCTCGCACTTGGATACGATGTAAGTGGTGATGCAGCCGCGGCCATAGCGCCGCTGTGCTTCGGCGGCGGCGCGAACGATGCCCAGCTCCGATAGAGTCTCCTGCGGAGTAGCTTGCGTACGGGCTCGCCAATAGCCGCTCGCCGGCCAGTTCACGGCGCAGCAGCAGGACCCGCGCCGGCTCATCCAGCGACTGGTAGTCCGGCGACACTCCCGCCACTTTGAGTAATTCCGCAACCACGCGCGCGTGCACGTCGGCGTTTTGCCGCAGATCCAGGGCCGCAAGGTGGAAGCCGAAGGTCTCCACGGCCCGCGACAGTCGCGCCAGTGCGCCGCCGGTGTTCTGCCCGACGGTACTCTCGGACTGCAGAGACTGTTCGAGCACTCTCAAGTCCGCACCCAGCCCGGCGGCATCGGGGTAAGGCTCGGCGCCCACCGTTGCCGGCCTCGGCGGCACTCGGCCCGTCAGGCTCTGATAAGTCGCAGCCAGACGTGCGTAGATGCCGGTGATGGCGCGCCGGTAGGGTTCATCGGCACGGGCCGCATGGAGGTCGCCGCCGCGCTGCGCCAGTGCGTTCAAAGCTGCGGAAACCGCGGCCAGTTCGCTCGACACGGAGAGTTCGGCGCCCAGGGCGTTGAGTTGATCCAGATACTCGGCCAGCAGCGCCTGCGCGGCACGCCCCAGGGCCAGACGCAAGGAGTCGGCGGTGACGTGCGGATTGCCGTCGCGATCACCGCCGATCCAGCTGCCGAGCCGCAGGAAACTGGGCGGGCGCCGTCCCAGCAGGCGTTCCCAGCGTGCGTAAAGCGCCGGAACGACGGGCAGGAAAATATCTCGCAAATAAGTCAGCGCCGTATCGACCTCATCGGCCACATACAGCCTCTCGCGCCGCAAAGCCCGGGTTTGCCAGAGCAAGCCGATCTGCGCGGCGATGCCCTCTTCGATCAATTCTCCCTGCGCCGTTTCGCTGTGGCCGGCGTCGCGCAGCCGCATAAGCGCCGCGATGCGGTTGCGATGATCGAGCATGCTCTTGCGCATCACCTCGGTGGGATGCGCGGTCAGGACGGGGATTATCCATGCGTGCTCCAGCAGCGCGGCGGCCTCGCCGATCTCGATACCTTGCGCACTCAGAAATTTCAGGGCCGACTCCAGAGTCGCGCCTTCCTCCTCTGCAGCTCCTTGCCGGTCCTCGGCAAGATTGGCCAGCATGGAGAACAGCATGAAGCTGCGCACGAAGGCGACGGTCTCATCCAGCGACAGTGTCGCAAGGCCGGGGGCGAGGCCGCGCGGATTGGCGATGCCGCGATAGCGGTCGACGGACGCGGCCCGGATGGCCTCGATGCGCTGAAACAGCTCCTGGCCGCCGTAGGTGCGTATCACATCGCCCAAAATCTTGCCGAGAAATCGCACGTCGGCGTTCTGAGCAATGGTGGCTGAGGGCTGCGTCATGAAGAGCACGTTACCTGAGATGATCCGTCGGCGTAATCCTACAGGCGGCTGAGGGTGACCACCGTTGAGGCGATCATGCCCCACCCGATATAGTGGTCTCCATCTATAAGACCGCGCCCGTATGACGGTTTTCCAACTTTCACCCGGAGCAGACTAATGACATTGAAATCCTGGAGTCGGCCCATCCTCGTGAGCTTGTTCTTGCTGACGCTGGCGCCTCTATCCATGGCGCAGGTATCGGTGAATATTTCCGTCGGTGCTGCGCCCCCTGAGCTGCCGGTCTACGACCAGCCGCCGATTCCGGGCGACGGCTATGTCTGGACTCCCGGCTATTGGGCTTGGAGCGACGATATCCAAGACTTTTACTGGGTACCCGGCACCTGGATTCTTGCTCCGCAACCCGGCTACCTGTGGACCCCCGGCTATTGGGGCGCGAGCGGCGCAGCATTTTTCTGGCACCCCGGCTACTGGGGCCCGCAGGTCGGATTCTATGGCGGGGTCAATTACGGATACGGATACGGAGGGGAGGGATATCAAGGCGGGTACTGGCAGGGCGGCCATATGTACTACAACCGATCCGTGAACAATTTCGGCAGCACTCACATTACCAACGTCTACAACAGGACGGTGGTGAACAATGTCACTGTGAACCGAGTCAGCTACAACGGCGGCAGGGGCGGCACGCGGGCCCGGCCGAGTGCGGCCGATGAAGCCGCAGCGCACGAGCGGCACATTGCCGCTACTTCGATGCAGCGCGAGCACGTACAGGCTGCGCAAAAAAATCCGGCACTGCGTGCCAGCGAAAACAAGCGACGTCCGCCGATTGCGGCAACTGCACGGCCCGGCGCGTTCAAAGGACCCGGCGTCGTAGCCACACGCGGCGGCAGCACCGGAGGCACCATGAGCGTGACACACGCAAAACCTCCACCCCGCAGCGAGCCCGAGACGCGAACCGCGGCTCCTCGACAGGAAAGTAGCGAAGTCGAGCGGCGCCCCGAGAGCCCCGAGCATAATCCCGCCCCGCGCCCCGCTCCCGCCGAACGGCGCGCTCCCGCGGAACGGCCCGCTCCTGCCCAACGGCCTGCGCCTGCCCCACGGCCTGCGCCCGCCGAACGGCCCGCGCCCGGACAACGGCCCGCTCCCGCCGAACACCCTCGGCCGCGCGCGGAGCCTCACCCCCCGGAGCATGCGCCCGAGCATAGCGCGGAGCACGCTCCCGAGCGATAATTGGATCATGAGCAATATTAGTCACGACCCGGACACCCATCGTTTCAGTACCGAGGTGGAGGGAAGCCGGGCGCAGCTGGACTACACTCTGGCCGGCAATGTGATGACCATCACCCACACTCGGGTACCGCCGGCGATCGAGGGCCGTGGCATCGCCGCAGAGTTGATGAGCGCAGCCTTGAGCGTTGCACGGACCCAGGGGTGGACCGTAGACCCCGCCTGCTCGTATGCCGCCGCGTACATGGCCAAACAGGCACCGGACGGCGGCAAGCAGCACGTCGAAGATCTTCTGGATGAAGCGCTGGAGGAATCCTTTCCGGCCAGCGATTCACCGTCGGTGGGCGGAACGAGCTAGTACTTTGGCGCGATGATGTTGACCGGTGGTTTAGCATTCGCCGAAGGCAGCCCGAACTGCTCCCTCTGTGCAGTGATGTACATCGGCCCAATGCGCCGAGGTATCAGCCGGGCAGCATGGGGCGCCCTTCGTGCGCCACGAGAAGATCGTGCATGTCGTTCGCATGCTCCTCCTCGACGATCAATATTCCCTCCAGCATGGTTCGCGTGCCGGGATCATCGTTGCCGAAATAACGGATGAGCTCGCGGTAGTGATCCACGGCAATCCGTTCGGCGATCAGATTTTCCTTGATCATCTCGATCAGGTTTTCCGCGTTGCCGTATTCCGACGCCGCCCGCGTTACCAGGCCGGTCGGGTTGAAGTCGGGCCTGCCGCCGAGCTGATTGATGCGCTCGGCAACCTCATTCATGTGTCCGGCCTCTTCCTTGGCGTGCTGCGCAAATTCCGCCTTGACGCCCTCGCTGGAAATACCGGTGGCGGCCACCGCGTGCATGGTGTAGCGAAGCACGCACACGATTTCGGTGGCAAGCACGGATTGCAGTATCTCGATGGTCTTCTTCACGTCACCCTGGTAGGTAAAAGTCACTCCGCCGCTCGCGATGTTCTTGCGTGCGCGCTCGCGCAGCGTTTTGACATCGGAAAGAAACGGCTGGGAATTCTTGCTCTGCGTATCCACGGTGTCTTCTCCTCGAGCGGCGATGCGTTGGCTCAGTTATACACGCTCGCCGAGTCCGTATTCGGTGAACCTCATTGCGTGCCGCGTCGGCCGAAAGCCTGAGTCACTGTCGGCCAAGCACCGACAAGGCCGCGTCGAGTCCGGCGACCAGCGGGCCCAATTTCGGCGGGTCGGCTTCGAAAGTCGGCGTGACGCCGTGTTCCCTCAAAGCCCGAGAACACACGGGACCTATGGATGCGACGACCACACGATTCAGCTGGCCGGCGAGTTGCGCCGCCCGGCCCTTCATCTGCGCGGCCGCATATAGATTTTGAATTTGCACGGCGCTTGTGAATACCACGGCGTCCACGCTCGAATGAGCCAGCGCCTCCAGCAACTCATCGAGCGGCCGGGTGTCCGCGGGCAGCGCCCATCGATAGGTCGCCACTTCCTCTACTCGGGCGCCGCGCTGCTCCAACGTTTCCCGCAGCAGCTGATTCGCCGCGCCGTAACGCTGAACCAGGACTCGGGCGCCGTGGAGCGGCACTTCGGAGAGCGCCGCCAGCACCGTTTCGGTGGTGAATGGCGTGGCGGCCCGGATGTCGATGCGCACTTTACGTGCGTTCAACTCTCCGACGGGCTTCGGTCCGCGGATCACCACCAGAGAGGAATCGAGTAGTTGCAGAAATTCCTCCGTCAGGCCGGCGGCATCGGTCGCTTGAAACAATGCGCGAGTGCCGACGCCGGTTTGGAACAGGGTGATTTTGAAAGGATCGGCCCGCCATTGGCGAAGCAGCGCGGCCACGGCCCGCGGATCGACGTCCGGCACTTCTTCAAGGGCCGGCGCCAGCATGGGCACACCGCCGCTGCGCTCGATCAATTCCCCCAGGCGCGCCCCGGTTCGCGTCTCGAGAATCGCTACGACTTTGGAATTCATCATGTCGATATTCAACCACGCGGCCGCTCAGATTGCAGCGCGAATCGCAACAGGCGGCGCAAGCGACTAAAATGCGCAGATGCTGATTCCCAAAAAGCTTATCCCCATTCTCGCACTACCCCTGATCTGCGTGATGCTTGCCGCCACCGATCCCCCGCCCCCCGATGCATCGCGGGTCGGCGATGCCTCAACGGCCAGTGATGCCTCGGCGGCCGACAGTGCCTCCCGTGCGGCCGACAGTGCCTCCCGTGCGGCCGATTCCGAGGCGGCCGCAAACCGGCAGGCCTTTGTGGCAGCCATGGAGCGCATACGGCTGAACTTACCCGAAACGCCGGATTCCCCTGCGCTCGAAGCCTATGTCATCCACGACTATCTGGTTGCAGCGAGGTTCAGACGCGATCTGGCCAGAGCGCCGGACGAGGCGCTCGACTCGGCCATCGACGCGTTCCTGCAAACCCATGCGGGCCAGCCTGTTACGCACGGCCTACGGCATGACTGGCTGGCGAGTCTGGCCCAGCGGCATCGCTGGGACGTGTTCCTGCCGCGCTCCGCGGACCTCACCGATGCGCTGCTGGTCTGCGACCGGCTGGAAGGGCGGCTGGCCACCGGCGACACGCAAGGGCTCGGCGCCGCGGTGCTTGCGCGCTGGAGCCTGCCGCAAAGGCAGCCGGCGGAATGCAATGAGGTCTTTGCGTGGCTTCGGCAGCAAAATCTCATCACACCCGTGGCGGCGGAGAACAAGGTTCGTGCGGCGCTCGCCGCCGACAACCCGCGCCTGGCGCGCGAGTTCATTGCCGATGTGCCGGTGGCGCGCAGCGCGGCATTGTTCCAATGGTCGGATCTTTTGGAGACGCCGAAGCCGGCTCTGACCGTGCTGGCAACTCACCCGGCTCTGCCGGTGGAACCGGAGGCCCTTGCCGCCGGCTTCGAGAAGCTGGCGCACACCGATTCCTCCGCTGCATTGAATTTGCTGCCCCAGCTCCTCGACCGACCGGGTGCGACCCCATTGCAGGCGCGGCTGCAGCGCGCCGCCGCGCTGGGGGCCGCTTACGATCGCGACCCTCGAGCCTTGGCTGAATTCGATACCTTGGCGGCGGAGGCGGTGGATACCCAGGTCGAAGAATGGCGCGTTCGCGCCGCATTATGGGCCGGCGACTATGCGAAGGCGCTCGGCTGGATCGAACACATGCCGGCAAGCCTGGCAATACAGCCGCGCTGGCGTTATTGGCGCGCACGGGCGGTGGGGGCCACGGCGGGTGCGGAGGCGGCGGCGCCGCTATATGCCGAGATCGCGGACTTGCGCGACTACTACGGCTATCTTGCGGCGGATCGGCTGCATCGGAGCTACCATTTGAACGAACGGCCGTCGCCGAACGACCCCAAGGTGCAGGCCGCAATGGCGGCGCAGATAGGCCTGATCCGAGCCCACGAATTATTCGCCTGCGGCATGACGGATGAGGCATCCATCGAATGGACAGCCGCGCTGGCGGGCGCCGAACCTGCCGCCAAGGTTCAGGCTGCGCATCTGGCGGCAAGCTGGAGATGGTATTCGGAATCCATCACCACTCTGGCGCAGGCAGGTGAATGGGATGATGTTCGTCTGCGCTATCCGCGCCCCTATCCGGACGCCGTCGCCGCCGCCAGCGAACTCGCCGACTTGCCCGCCGACTGGATATTGGGCGTCATGCGCCAGGAGAGCTTGTTTCGAAAGGACGCGGTGTCGCGCGCGGATGCGCGTGGCCTCATGCAGATGCTGCCGGCCACCGCCGTTGCCGTTGCGCGGCGATGGCACTTGCCCGCGCCGCGCAAGGATGGCTTGTTCGATCCAGCCGTGGCCGTGCCCCTCGGGGCGGCTTACTTGCGTGAATTGCTCAATCGTTATGCGGGCCGGCTCGACCTGGGACTCGCAGCCTACAATGCCGGTCCGGTGTCGGTCGCACGTTGGCTGCCTCCCAAGCCCATGGACGCCGACGTCTGGATCGAGAACATTCCCTACGGCGAGACCCGCGGCTACGTTCAGCACATCCTGGAGCACATCGTTGCGTTCGCGTACGTCAAGGGCGCCGAACCGCCGCGTCTAGACTCCCTGACTCCGCCCGTCGACCCTGCGCCGTGAGGCATTGACGCCGCAGCAAGGCGAGATCAATTGCCGCCGATGAGACCCGCCGTGACATTGATCGCGAAACCCAGGATCGAGGCGTTGAACAGGAAAGAGATCAGCGTATGCGCAAGCACCGCCTTGCGCACGCCGGCATTCAGGGTCGAAACGTCCGCCGTTTGACAGGCGGCGGCGATGGTGAAGGAAAAATAAGCAAAATCCCAAAACTTCGGGCTGGCGGTTTCAGGAAAGCGCAGCGGGCGATCCTGTTCCGTTGCGCTGTAGAACGCATCGGCATAGTGCGTGGTGAACATGGCGGGAACCAGTATCCAAGAGTTCACCAAAGTGACCGCTGCCAGCGCGAAATGCGCAATGCGTTCCGCCCCGGCTACCTGCTTCATGGTGGCCAGGGGCTCGACGATGGCGACCAGGCTGAGCATGGCAGCGATGATTACCACGGCCAGAATGATGGGCGCAGACTCGTCCTCTTCTATGTATCTCGTGCAGATCTGCTCGGCGGTCAATCCGCTCATCCAAACGAAGATCAGCGCGAGAAACAAGCCGACGCCGCAATTCCAGCACACCAGCAGGCGGCTCAACGCGGACCAGTGCGCCGGGAGAAAGAAAAATATCACGCAGCCCGTGGCCACGGAGATCCACAGCCGCGGATGATTGCGCACCAGTTTGTTCATAGGATCGCTGAACAACGACAAGAAATGTTAGGCGATCGACAAGTTTTCTGGTGGATTCTACTTGGTTTCCTTCGCGACCAGCCATTTCACCAGCTCGACAACCTGGTCGGGGCCGCCGGCCGACTCGGCGTGCAGGCGGTACTTGCCGTTCACGATGATGGTCGGCGTGCGATCGACGCGATACCGTGCGATTGCCTCCTCGGCGGCGCGCACCTTATTGTCCACCGTGAACGACTTCGCGGTCGCCAGGAATTTGTCGATGGGCACGCCGGCTTGGGCCTTGTAGAACTTTGCGGCATCCTCGATGGTGGGAAGCCGGCTCTTGATGCCCCGGGTCGCTGGATCGATGACGGCCAGATCGCCGCCCTGCCAGACGGCATTGAACATTGCGTCGTGGGTCTGCTCCGAGACGCCCAGCGTTTGGGCGGTGAAGTACGCGAGCTGAAACATGGGCCAGTCCTCGCTCGGATTGAAGGATGCCGGCAGGTAGTCGAGCACCGCGTTGGGCGGCAAACTCGCCTTCAGCTTGTGGATGGTGGGCACGAATAAATTGCAGGCGGGACAGGCGTAAGAGAAGACCTCGGTGACCTCTACCTTGCCCGGAGGCAGGGATGTCGGACGCACCGGCTCGATCAAGAAATAATTGACGCCCTCGGTCCAGGTCGGCGCGCTTCGAACGGGCGCACAAACACTCAACGCAAGCACGGCGGCCATCGCGGCGCTATTCAGTAATTTCATCAACGCTCCTTTGCCGATTGCGGTTTCTCCCATCGCAGGTGTCATTTTCGCCCCAGATGTTCCAGCCTGTCGAGAACAATGCGCGCGGGCGCCCGCGGGCAAGCCAAAGGGCTGGACCGCCTCCGGCGGAGAAAGTTGCCAGGGCGGCGATGCAGGGCGCATGCAATAATGCCGCCGATCTCAAGCATGTGGTGATGTAGTGTACAAACGACCCAGATGATCGCGAAACCGCCGCACCCGGGCGCAAGGCCCCATGGCATTCATCCGTCGGCACTGGGTTGCGCTGCTCATCGCCGCAGTCGTCGCGGTGCTGCTGATCGCACTCGTCCCTCTACATACGGCATAAGCATCCGGTGGCGGCGGGAGGACGCGGACGCGGCGGCCAAAACGGGCCGGTAGCCGTCTCGGTGGCAACGGCCGCCACCGGCGACATCCAGCTGCGTATTCCCGCCCTGGGCACGGTGACGCCGCTGGCCACAGTGACCGTCAGGACGCAAATCAGCGGGATCATGCAAAAGATCCTGTTTACGGAGGGCCAGATCGTACGTCAAGGGCGACTCTCTGGCGCAGATCGATCCCCGCCCCTACGAAGCGGCCGTGCAGCAGATGCAAGGAAATCTGAAGCGAGACCAGGCGCTGCTGGCGGACGCCAAGCTTGATCTGAAGCGCTATGAAGAATCTGATCAAGGAGGATTCGATCGCCGCGCAGCAGCTCGATACGCAGCGGGCGCTGGTGGACCAATACATCGGCACGATCGAATCCGACGAAGGGCAGTTGAAAACCGCGCAAGTCAATCTGATCTATACGCACATCGTCGCGCCCGTCACGGGCCGCGTCGGATTGCGTCAGGTCGATCAAGGCAACTACGTCACGCCGGGCGATGCAAACGGCATCGTCGTGATCAATCAGCTGCAGCCCATCACCGTCATCTTTCCGATTCCCGAAGACAATGTGCCGACGCTGATGCGGCGCCTGCACGGAGCATCCGCCCTGCCGGTGGAAGCCTATGATCGCACCAACAGCTCCAAGCTCGCGGACGGCAAGCTTCTCACGGTCGACAACCAAATCGACGTCACGACCGGCACGGTCAAACTGCGCGCACTGTTCGAGAACACCGACAACCTGCTGTTTCCGAATCAGTTCGTGAATATCCAGCTGCTCCAGGAGCTGCTGCGCAACCAAGTCATCATCCCCAACTCGGCGGTGCGCCGCGGCGCGCCCAATGGAGTAGTGAGCACCTTCGTGTACGTCGTCAATGGCGACCGCACGGTAACGGTACGCCCGGTGACGCTCGGCGTGGTCGACGGCGAGCGGGTCGCCATCGCGAAGGGCCTCAATGCGGGTGAAGTCGTAGTAACCGAAGGCGGCGACCGTTTGCGCGACGGCGCGCACGTGCAGCTGCCGAGCGCGGCACCCGCCGCGCCGCCTTCCGGCGGTGTACGGCCCGGCGGTGCGCGGCCCGGAAAGCCCGGTTCGCACCGCTCGCGAACGCACAAACCGTCGCAATGACCGCGCGATGGCGGCCGCGCCCGCATGAACCCTTCGCGCATATTCATACTGCGTCCGGTCGCGACCACCCTGCTGATGGTCGCCATATTGATCGTCGGTGCCATCGCCTATCTGCAGCTGCCCTTGTCGGCGCTTCCCGAAGTGGCCTACCCGACCATCCAGGTGCAGACCTTCTACCCCGGTGCCAGCCCCGAGGTCATCACATCGGCCATCACGGCGCCGCTGGAGAAGCAATTCGGCCAAATGCCGGGCCTCGCCGAGATGTCCTCCACGAGTTCGGCCGGTGCGTCGGTGATCACCTTGCAGTTCACTCTGGCGCTTGCCATCGACGTGGCCGAGCAGCAGGTGCAGGCGGCCATCAGCGGCGCGCAGAACTTGCTGCCGCAGGATCTGCCCGCGCCCCCGATCTACGCCAAGGTCAATCCGGCCGACGCACCGGTGCTGATACTCGGACTGACCTCCAAGGTGATGCCGCTCACGGAAGTGGAGGATCTTGCCGATACGCGCATCGCGCAAAAGATCTCGCAGATCAAGGGAGTCGGCGTCGTCAGCATCAGCGGCGGGCAGCGCCCGGCGGTGCGCGTCGTGGTCAATCCGAGGGCCATGGCCGCATATGGATTGAATCTCGACGATCTGCGCACGACCATCAGCAATGCGAACCAGAACGGTCCGAAGGGCACGCTGGACGGCCCCAGTACCGCCTACACGGTCAACACCAACGATCAGATCAGGGACGCGCAAGATTACGGCGCCATCGTGGTTGCGTACAAGAACGGTGCCGCGGTGCGCCTCAAGGATGTCGCCGAGCTGGTCTCCGGCGCTGAAAACGCCAAGCTCGGCGGCTGGATGAACACGGTCCCGGCCCTGATCCTGAACGTACAGCGGCAGCCGGGCGCGAACGTGGTCGACGTGGTGAACAGGATTCACGAACTGCTGCCTTCGCTGCAGGCCGCATTGCCTGCGGGCGTGGATCTGGCCATCCTCACCGATCGCACCACGACCATCAGGGCGTCGGTGGCCGACGTCGAATTCGAGCTCGTGCTCGCCGTGGTGCTCGTGGTGCTGGTGATCTACGTCTTCTTGCGCAATGTTCCCGCGACCATCATTCCCAGTCTTTCCGTGCCGCTGTCGCTCATCGGCACGTTTGCCGTTATGTATTTGGCGAATTTCAGCCTCAATAACCTGTCGCTGATGGCATTGACGATTGCGACGGGCTTCGTCGTCGACGACGCCATCGTGATGATAGAGAACATCTCGCGCTACATAGAGCTCGGCGAGACGCCGCTCGAGGCCGCCCTCAAGGGCGCCGGCCAGATAGGCTTCACCATCATTTCGCTCACCGTCTCGCTCATCGCCGTGCTCATTCCTCTGCTGTTCATGCAGGATGTGGTCGGACGACTGTTTCGCGAATTCGCCGTGACGCTGGCGGTCACCATCCTCATCTCCGCCGTCGTCTCCCTGACGCTGGTTCCCATGATGTGCGCCAAGCTTCTCAAGCATCGGCCGCCCGGCGGACACGCGGCGCTGGAATCGGGGCGCTGGTTCAACGCCATGGTGGCCTGGTACGGGCGGAAACTGACCTGGGTACTGGATCATCAGCGTCTGACCTTGTATGTCGCGACCGCCACCGTGGCGCTGACGGCGATTCTCTACATTCTGATTCCGAAAGGGTTTTTCCCGGAGCAGGACACGGGGCTGATTCAAGGCGTTTCCGAGGCGACCGAGTCCATATCCTACGCCGGGATGGCGGATCGGCAGCAGGCGCTCAGCGCGGCCATACTCAAGGATCCGGATGTTCTCAGCCTGTCTTCGTATATCGGCGTCGACGGCAATAATGTCACTCTGAACAGCGGACGCTTCCTGATCAATCTGAAGCCGCGCAGCGAGCGCAGCACGAACGTCTCCGATGTCATGCGGCGTCTACGAGGCGAAACTGCCGACATCGCGGGGGTCACGCTGTACATGCAGCCGGTGCAGGATCTGACTCTCGACAACACGGTCAGCCGCACCCAATACCAATTCACCTTGGAAAGCGCGGACTCCGCGGCCTTGTCCACCTGGACGCCGAAACTCCTGGCGGCCCTTCGCCAGCAGCCCGAGCTCGCGGACGTCGTCAGCAATCAGGAGGACAACGGGCTGGCCGCCTACATCACCATCGATCGCGACAGCGCGGCGCGCCTCGGCATCAGCGTCGGCACGGTCGACAACGCGCTGTACGATGCGTTCGGCCAGCGGATCGTGTCCACCATTTTCACTCAGTCGAACCAATATCGCGTCATCCTCGAGGCGGACCCGGCCTCGTACCGGTCCGTGGATTCACTGGCATCCATCTACGTGCCTTCGGCGTCCGGCGGCCAGGTGCCGCTGTCGGCGATCGCCAAGGTCGATGTGGAAACCCGGCCGCTCCTCATCAATCATCTGGCTCAGTTTCCGGCCACCACCGTATCGTTCAACCTGAGTCCGGGCGCATCGCTCGGCGGCGCCGTCTCGGCCATCGAAAATGCCGAAAGCGGTGTCGGCTTGCCCGACAGCATTCGAACCACCTTCCAGGGAGCGGCGCTCGCCTTCCGCAGCAACTTGACCAACGAGCT
Source organism: uncultured Gammaproteobacteria bacterium (assembly GCA_963784105.1). Lineage (GTDB taxonomy): Bacteria > Pseudomonadota > Gammaproteobacteria > Steroidobacterales > Steroidobacteraceae > Bog-1198. The sequence goes on along the minus strand of CAWAQE010000018.1, from coordinate 797,293 downwards.
CTTGCTGCTGGTGGCCGCGGTGCTCGTCATGTACATCGTTCTCGGCGTGCTGTACGAGAGCTTCATTCATCCAATTACGATTCTCTCGACTCTGCCGTCGGCGGGCATCGGCGCACTGCTTGCGCTCATGCTGGCCGGCGACGATCTGACCATCATTGCGCTGATCGGCATCATTCTTCTGATCGGCATCGTGAAGAAGAACGCCATTCTCATGATCGATTTTGCGGTGGTTGCGCAGCGCGATGAAGGACTCTCGCCGCGCGATGCGATATTCAAGGCCTGCCTGCTGCGCTTTCGCCCCATCCTCATGACTACGGTAGCCGCCATATTCGGCGCCCTGCCGCTCATGTTCGGCACCGGCACCGGCTCGGAGTTGCGCCACCCGCTCGGCATCAGCATCGTGGGCGGTCTTCTGGTGAGCCAGGTGCTCACCCTGTTCACGACGCCCGTGATTTACCTGGCGTTCGACCGCATCGCCGCACGCGTGCGCGGACCCGCGCCGGCCGGCGATGGCGAGACGCTCGCGGACAGCGCCACATGAACATCTCCGCGCCGTTCATACGCCGGCCGGTGGCGACCATACTCCTGACGGCCGGCGTGGCGCTGTGCGGCGGGGTCGCCTTCATGCTGCTGCCGGTCGCGCCGCTGCCGCGCATCGATGTACCGGCGATCTTCGTCTCGGCGCAGCTCCCGGGAGCAAGCCCCGAAGTCATGGCGAGCACCGTGGCCACGCCCCTCGAGCGCCATCTCGGCGCCATTGCGGACGTCGACGACATGACCTCCTCGAGCGGCGTCGGCACCTCGAACATTCAGCTGACCTTCGGCGCCGACCGCGACATCGACGGCGCGGCGCGCGACGTGCAGGCGGCCATCGTCGCCGCGCACGCCGACCTGCCCTCCTCGCTGACGCGCAACCCTTCCTACCGCAAGCTCAACAGCGCCCTGTTTCCCGTGATGGCCATCGCCATGACCTCGGATGTGCTCACCCAGGGTCAAATCTACGATGCGGCGGATGCGGTGATCTCGCAGCGCCTGTCGCAAATCCAGGGCGTGGGCGGTGTCAACGTCAACGGCAGCGCACTGCCCGCGGTGCGCGTCGAGATCAATCCGCTGTCGCTGTCGAAGTACGGCATCGGCCTGCAGGATGTACGCGCGGCCATCTCCAATGCCAACGCCAATGCACCGAAGGGAGCGATAGAAACCGACCGGCTGCACTACCAGATCTACACCAACGACAACGCCCGCGACGCCGGCCCTTACCGCGATCTGATCATCGCCAACCGCAACGGCTCGACGGTGCGGCTGGGCGACGTTGCGACGGTCTTGGACATGCAGGACGGCGCCACCGAGAACATCCGCACCTACGGCTTGTACAACGGCAAACCCGCTGTGTTCGTCACGGTCTATCAGCAACCCGGGGCGAACGTCATTCAGATGATCGATGCCGTCAAGGCGGAGCTTCCGCTGCTCAAGAGTTCCATCGACCCGAAGATCGATCTCATCGTCACCTTCGACCGTTCCATCACCATCCGCGCGTCGCTCCGCCAGGTCGAACAAACACTGATGCTGGCCGTGGCCTTCGTCATTCTGGTCGTCTACATGTTCCTGAACAGCGCCCGCGCGGCGCTGATTCCCGCCTTGGTCGTGCCGGTGTCGCTGATCGGGACCTTCGGCGCGATGTATCTGCTCGACTATACGCTCGATAACTTCTCGCTGATGGCGCTGACCATAGCGACCGGCTTCGTGGTGGATGACGCGATCGTCGTCATGGAGAACACGACGCGGCACATCGAAGCAGGCATGTCGCGCATGAGCGCCGCGCTCCTGGGCGCCCGTGAGGTGGGGTTCACGGTCGTATCCATGAGCCTGTCGCTGGTCGCCGTGTTCATCCCCTTCATGTTCGCCGGCGGCATCGTCGGAATCATATTCCGCGAGTTCACCTTCACCTTGTCGGTGTCCATACTCATCTCTCTCGTCGTTTCGCTGACGACGACACCCATGATGTGTTCGCTGCTGCTGGTGCGCGAGGATAAGCGCAAGCCCTCGCGGTTCGGGCAGGCATTCGAGCGCGGCTTTACGCGCCTGCGCCGCGGCTACGAGAGAACGCTCGACTGGGCTCTGCGTCATCCGCGCACCATCATGCTGCTGCTGGGTGCGACCGTCTGCCTTAACTTCTATCTCTATGTTGTGATTCCCAAGGGCTTCTTCCCGGAGCAGGATACCGGCCAGCTGCAGGGGGGCATCCGCGGCGATGCATCCAGCTCCTTTCAATTGATGAAGCGCAAGCTGCAGGAAGTGGCGGCCATCATCCAGGCGGACCCCGCGGTCAGTACCGTCACCGGTTCGGTGGGAAGCGGCGGTTTCGGTCCCTCCAACGGCAGCGCCAATGCCAATGTCACCATCGCCCTGAAGCCCCTGTCGGTGCGGCGAATCTCCGCCGACAGGATCATCGCCCGCCTGCGGCCGAAGCTGGCACAGGTGCACGGCGTTTCGACATTCCTGCGAGCCGTCCAGGACATCGGCGGGGGCGGCCGCTCGGCCAACTCGGAATATCAATACACGCTGCTGGGCGATGACCTGGCCGAAGTGCGCACATGGTCCGAGAAGCTGCGGACCGCGATGCAGTCCATGCCGGAGGTCACCGATGTGGACACCGATTTGCAGCCCGGCGGCCTGGAGGCCGACTTGATCGTCGACCGCGACAGCGCATCGCGGCTGGGGCTCACGGAAATTCAGATCGACAATGCGCTGGGCGACGCGTTCGCCCAGGCCCAGGTGTCGAATATTTACAACCCGTTCAGCCCGCAGCAATATCACGTGGTCATGGAAGTAGCCCCAGAATTCTGGCAGAACCCCGATGTGCTGAAGGAACTGTACGTCAGCACTTCCGGCGGCGCAGTCAGCGGCACGCAGGCCACCCAGGCGGTCGCGGGCACCACGGTGCTCACGCCGGCCGCATCGAACGCCTCGTCCAGCACCGCGGTCGCCGAGGATGTGGCGCGCAATCTGGCCGGGAATTCTCTGGCGAATGCGGGCCGCGGCAACACCTCCACCGGCTCCGCGGTGAGCGTCGCCCAGGAGACCGTCGTGCCCTTCGCGGCGTTCAGCCACTTCGCCACCAGCACGACGCCGGTCAGCGTCAATCACACGGGCACTTCCGTGTCGACGTCCATCGCCTTCAATCTGCCGGTGGGCGAGTCGCTGGGCGTCGCGCTCGCTGCGATCGACCGCAAGATGAGCGAAATCCATGTGCCCGTCGGCATCATCGGCGGAACCTATGGAACCGCACGGCTATTCCAGCAGAGCAGCAGCAACACGCCCATCATGCTGGCGGCGGCCCTGATCGCGATCTACGTGGTGCTGGGCGTGCTGTATGAGAGCTACAGCCAGCCGATCACCATTCTCTCCACCCTGTTCTCCGCCGGGTTAGGCGCTCTGCTGGCCTTGATGGCCACCGGCACCGAATTCAGCCTCATCGCATTTCTCGGGATTTTGCTGCTGATCGGCATCGTCAAGAAAAACGCCATCATGATGGTGGATTTTGCCCTCGAGGCAGAGCGTACATTAGGGATGGATCCGCGCGCAGCGATCGCCCATGCCTGCAGCCTGCGCTTTCGGCCCATCATGATGACCACCTGCGCGGCCATCGCCGGGGCGCTGCCGCTGGCCATCGCCTACGGCGACGGCACGGAAATGCGCCGGCCCTTGGGAATTTCCATCGTCGGCGGCCTGATCGTCAGCCAAGTTCTTACGCTCTATACGACCCCGGTGGTTTACTTGTACGTCCATCGCTACTGGAAGCACTTGAAACAAGGCAAGTACAATCGGCCGCCCTCGCCGGCCGGCCAGAACCCGGGCGGCCAGAGTCCGAGCGGCCATGGATTGGACCTCTTGGGAGCCGGCATCTGATGCACAAACCCTCAGGCGCCACGGTTGTGCGATTGCGATTCTGCGGCTGGTTCGCCGTCGCCGCAGCGGCCGCGCTCGCCTCCGCCTGCGCGGTCGGTCCCGACTACCATCGCCCCAAGTTCGACTCGGCGCCGAATTACAAGGAAGCGGGCGATTGGAAGCCCAGTGAACCCAACGATGTCCTTACAAGAGGACCTTGGTGGGAAATCTATAAAGATGATGCATTGAACCAGATCGAAGTGCGCATCGATATTTCCAACGAAAACGTCAAGGCCGCTGCGGCCGCGTTCGATCAGGCGCGGGCACTGGTGGCGCAGGCCCGTGCCGGCTTCTGGCCCACCATCGGAATCAACGCAGGGCGGCAGCGCGGTTCCATAGACGGCGGCCCTACGCAGACCACCGACAGCGCGGGAATCTCCGGCAACTGGGCCTTGGATATCTGGGGTCAGATTCGGCGCAGCACCGAAAGCAATCGCGCATCGGCGCAATCCACCGCGGCCGCGCTCGCCGCGGCGCGATTGTCCGCCCAGGCCGAGCTCGCCACCGATTATTTCGAGCTGCGTGCGCAGGACCAATTGCAAAAACTGCTGGATGACACGGTGGTGGCCGAACAGCTGTCGCTGAAGCTCACCGAGAGCCGCTACCGATTCGGAGTGGCCGCCCGTGCCGATGTCGTGAGCGCCGAAGCGCAGCTGCTGCAGAGCCAGGCGCAGCAAGTGAATGCGAGAATTCAGCGCGCCATACTCGAACACGCGATTGCCGTGCTCATCGGCCAGCAGCCGGCCTCGTTCTCTCTAAGCCCCTCCCCCATGCGCACCGATGTGCCCACGGTGCCCACGGGTATCCCATCCACAATGCTCGAACGGCGGCCCGACGTCGCCGAAGCCGAGCGCAAGGTCGCGGCCGCCAACGCGCAGATCGGAGTTGCGACGGCGGCCTATTTTCCCAGCCTGACATTGTCCGGGTCGGACGACTACACCAGCCATACCTGGTCGCGGCTGTTCAGCCTGCCGAACCGCATCTGGTCGCTGGGTCCCCAGCTTGCCGAAACATTGATCGACGGCGGACTGCGCAGCGCACAAGTGGCCCAGGCACGCGCAGCCTACGACGCCAGCGTGGACAACTATCGGCAGACGGTGCTCTCCGGCTTCGAGCAGGTCGAAGACAACATCGTCACCCTGCGCGTGCTGGAACAGCAGGCAGTCATCGAAGAAGCGGCGGTGGCCGCCGCCAGAGAAGCAGAAAAGCTCACGCTCAACCAGTACAAGGCCGGCACCGTGCCCTACAGCAGCGTGATCACGGCGCAGACCACCCGCCTGAGCGCGGAAGAGACCGCTCTCTCGGTGCTGTCGAGCCGCCTGCAAGCCAGCGTGGCGCTGATCGAAGCGGTGGGCGGCGGGTGGAACGCATCGCAGCTGCCGTTGCCGTAGCGGCGTAGCCGTACCGTTATTTGACGGTCCACGTGACTGACCTGTCAGATCCCTGGCGGCCTCTGTAGTACATGAGCTTCTGGCCCTGAACTGCCCGACACGGCCGACAGCTCCCGAGCAATCCATTCGCGAACTTTCCAAAACGAGCATTGGCACCGGTGCACCATAGAAGAATCAATTCCTTGCGACACGATGATGCCGGCCCCTTAACTCGTTCACTTACGGTTATTTATGGGATTGAGGCCTGAGAGGCTGTTAGCCAATGCGTTGCGCGAGCAACTCGGCAATCTGGACGGCGTTGAGCGCCGCACCTTTCCGTAGGTTATCGCTCGAGATGAAAAGCACCAACCCATTCAGCACGGTGGGATCTTTACGGATCCGCCCAACGAAACTAGGATCCTTGCCTGCCGCCATCAGCGGTGTAGGGACATCAACCACGACCACCCCGGGCGCCGAGCGCAGCAACGCCTTTGCGCGCTCCACTAGGATTGGCCTTGCGAACTCCGCATTTATGGACAGAGAATGGCCCGTATAGACGGGAACACGAACGCAAGTACCGGACACCGGAAGGTCAGGGATCTCCAGAATCTTGCGGGTCTCGTTTTGCAGCTTAAGTTCCTCGTCCGTCCAACCTTCGTCGCCTGCGTACGCACCCGCATAAGGCAACACATTAAACGCGATTGGCGCGGCAAACTTCGTCGGTGTCGGCAACTTCAGCGACTCGCCATTTTTAGCGAGGGCGGCGGACCCCGGTGTGTGATGCACCTGTGTCTCGAGCTCGGCAATCCCCGCGACGCCGGCGCCAGATACTGCTTGGTAGGTCGAGGCGATCAGTCGCGTTAACTGCGCCTCTACATGTAGAGGCTTGAGTACGGGCATAGCCGCCATGGTCGTGCAGTTTGGATTTGCGACGATTCGTTTTGGCATGAAATTGAGCGCATTCGGATTCACCTCGCTGACAACTAAGGGCACCGCCGGATCCATGCGCCAAGCCGATGAGTTATCGATCACGATGGCGCCCGTCGCAGCCACCTTCGGAGCGAGAGTACGCGAAGTCGATGCGCCGGCGGAAAACAAAACGATGTCGAGTCCAGAATAATCAGCGGTAGAAGCATCTTCGATGCGGACCTCCTTGCCCCGCCAAGGCAATTTAAGCCCTGCCGAGCGCGAGGATGCAAAGAAGCGCATTTCAGCCGCAGCGAAACCTCGCTCGTCGAGGATCTCTCTCATGGCCTGACCTACCAGGCCAGTCGCACCGACAATTCCGATTCGCAGGGATGCCATACTTATACTTCTCTCGCGGCTATTTTGAGGTAACCAGAATAGCTCACCGAGCTACGCACGAGGAATCCCGACCTCTAATATCAGATCACATCCACTTCCTCTTGGCCCAATCGGAGCCATTCGGCCACCAACGGTTGCTTGAGCAGCCGGTCCATCCGACGTTTCCGCGGCAACGCTGCAATCACCGGAAGCATCGAATCTGAATCATCGCCGTCGCGGGCAGCCCGGGCACGCTCAACTTGCTGGCAGAGTACCCAGACACCCAACTCGTAGTCCATGCGCTCGCCCCGCCAGCGGGTGGCGGCGGTGTCGGCGTCGATGTGAATGCCAAGGTCTGCATGCGTGTGTGCGAGTTCTTCCCCCGTGTATTCCTCAGGTGCCGTGCATCGGATCACCTCGTAGTGCCGGCCGTCCGGATGCACGAAGCGCCAGCCGCCTTCAGGCGCGGTCTCGATGCGGATCTGTCCCTCGTGCACCAGGCGATGGTGTAATCGGCACAGGGTCACGAGGCTCCTGACTACTGTGGGGATATCCATGATTCTATGCTTATCGGCCTCCAGAATCACCTTCTCTATCGCAGTATTTCTCCATTTCTTTCAATTGGTTACACTGAATTTTAGGTATCCGAACTTGTGGTTAATTACCTGTATGACCTCAGAGTCGTTCTGACATCCGATGATAGGCTTCGACCCTCAGCGGCCGAATGCGACGAGCGGCTTCCAGGCAGGACGGCTACATTGTCGATAGAGACAGCTAACATCCTCGATACCGCCGGCCTGACGGTGGACACGCACCCGCTCCGAGCCCCCGGTCGCCTCTATGCCTGACTTTTACGATGAACTCGCGCCCCTTTATCACCTGATTCACAAGGACTGGGACGCGAGCATCCGCCGGCAAGGAGAGCAGCTCTCCGCACTGATAGAGACCGAGTGGCCCAAATCCAAGAAAGTATTGGATGTGTCCTGTGGAATAGGGACCCAGGCCATCGCGCTCGCCCGGCACGGTTACTGCGTAACTGGTTCAGATATCTCCGCGAATGCAATAGAGAGGGCCGAGCACGAGGCGCGTGCGCGAGGAGCCAAAGTCCTCTTCTCCGTTTGCGATATGCGTCAGGCACGCGATCATCATGGGAGCGGCTTCGATGTCGTCATCTCCTGCGACAACTCCCTTCCTCATCTTCTGACCGACGATGACTTGCTGGTCGCGTTCAAGGAAATGCTGGCGTGCCTATCCGCCGGCGGTGGCTGTATCGTCAGCGTCAGAGACTATGAAACTGAAGAACGCGGCGCGGATATCGTGAAACCCTACGGCGTGCGTACCGAAAGGGGCAAACGCTATCTAATATTTCAGGTTTGGGATTTTGACGGCGAGCATTACGATTTGTCGTTTTTCTTTGTCGAAGAGGATCTCGCGAGCTCAAAGGTCCGGACGCACGTAATGCGATCCCGGTACTACGCAATCTCGGTCACGCGACTTCTCGAGCTGATGCGACAAGCCGGCTTTAAGGACGTTCGGCGTCTCGATCAGGTGTTTTACCAACCGGTTCTGGTCGGTACGCGCACGGATTGATTTGCAACGATGACCGCACCCAAGATGCTGGAAAAAAAGCGGTTCGCTACTGCCGCGGCGTGGCACGCGTGGCTTAGGAAGAGCCACGCACGATCGCCAGGTATATGGCTGGAATTCGCGAAGAAGGGCAGCGAGAGCGCCTCGATCACCCATGCACGAGCGCTCGAGACGGCGCTCTGTTACGGCTGGATTGACGGACAAACGTCGTCCGGCGCTCTTGGATGGTGGCGCCAACGCTTCACGCCTCGGAGTCCAAGAAGCAAATGGTCGCAAATCAATTGCATGGCGGTCGAGCGTCTGAAGATCCAGGGCAGGTTGGCACCTGCAGGCCTTGAGCAAATGGCAGCCGCAAAACGCGATGGCCGTTGGAGTGCGGCGCTCGACGCGCGCGCGCCGATTCTTCCGAAGCCTCGATAGCAAGAACCGCTATTCCATTCTTTACCGCCTACAAGATGCCAAAAAGCCTGAGACTCGCGAACGGCGCTTGAAGAAATTCGTTGCGATGCTGGAATCCGGCGAAACGCTGCATGAGAAACCCACCAGCCGCGTATACCGCCATCAACGACCGCTACGGAGCACTGATTCGAGATAGGCGAGTGCCCGGTTCTTGGCCGGCTACTGTCGCACGCATCGCATTGGCGAACACCTCTCTAACTGAGAGCGAAGCATGAGAAGATCGCCCCTCGCGATTTCTCGCGGAGGGGGATCGCGTACTGAAAAGAAAACGCCAAGGCTGAAGTGACGAGGGTTATCTGACCATCACCTGTTGGCGGGTCCGTGGCAGGCGCCGACGCCCTTGTCGGTGTAAGACCCAGTCGGCGGTACCACCGGCCATTGACCGTTGTTCACGGGACCTTGCAATGCCGACTCGTAATGCCATGCGTAGCCATTCTGATTGAGCGTCAGGGCCATCACGCCCCAGTAGTCCCCGCTTGCCGCCACGAGATTCTCCCCGTTGAAGTTCGTGTTGCCGCTGGGATCCTCCATGTTTGTTTCGCTTGACCCGCTCGTCACAGGGGTTGTGACGACAGGATCGAGAGTCTCGCCGCCGGTGCCCACGATGAATTCCGTTATGCCTCGCTGTGGATCGAAATTCCCGGAGGGATCAAGAGGGCGGTAGTGGGCGTAGAGGTGGTCGTGTCCGTTCAGCACCAAGTCGGCTTTGTGGTCGTAGAGCAGCCGCCAAAAAGCCTGAGCGGCAATGCCCTCTGGGGTGATGCCGTTCGTGGCGCTGAACGTGGGCTGATGCCAGTAGGCGAGGGTACACGCGGCGTGGTTCTCTTCGAGATCCTTTTGCAGCCATGCAAGTTCGGCGGCAAACCAGGCGCCTGTGGTCGAACAGCCGCCCGGCTGCGTCGAGCACTCTATGTTGAGTGAGATAAGGTGCCAGGAGCCGAGATTGTACGAGTACCAGCCATCTGCGACCCCGGTTCCGTTCTGTCCTCCGTTCGCCCCTAACTCGAAGTGCCCCGCCTGTCCATCCGCCCGCGGAATGGGTTGGGGGCTGAGGTCGGTCGAGGGGGTTGCGCCCGGACCGCAGGCGGGGTTTGATGGGCACGGGTCCGGTACCGTAGTCATCTGAGGCTTACCCTGATTGGCATCGGCATTGGTATCGACCTGGAAGCCGTTGAAGTAGGAGAAGTAGCCGTAGCCGGCAACGCCGGTCTCGCCATGCTCGTCATAGAACTCGTGGTTGCCGGGCGCGGGCCGGCTGATCATTTTAAAAGCGCCATACGTCAAGTCGTACGAGTTCTCAAAGTCCGAATATCGGCCAACCTGGTATTGCAGATCTCCGAGAAGCGCGACCGCGTCAGGCTTCATGGCCTCGATCTGATTCGCAGTGGCCTCCTGGGATTGGTACAGAGAGGTGCTGGTGTAGGGCGCCTTGGGATCGGTGCAGACTTCTTTCGAAGACTCACCACTCGCCTCCTCGCCTGGTTGGCAGGAGATGTCACCGACCACCGCCAGCACGGGGGACGACCGCTGCGGATTGTTGTACGGCCACGGATTATCGGGCGCCGGCGGATTGCCCCACCCATTGCCGTTGTTTTGAATCTGTGCCTTTGCCCCAGCTGCAAATACGAGTACCGAGACGGCCGCTCCCATGAGCATTGCCGCTCGGAATCTTTCCCCGATGGTCTTCATGCGATCCCTCCGGCGCTTTAGATTGGATTATGGATGAGACCGGCTATCCCATCTCTTCGTTGTTTCGCTTCTATGTCCATTGTGTGAATAAGGTGTGACAATGATTTCCTCGATAACCCCCGGCTTCGTAAATCGCCGCAGCGCCGATTTGCGCGCGACGCGGTGTTCAGGCGTAGCGAAATAGCGCCTTGAAGCCAAAGTCCATGTGATGCTGGATATGGCAATGAAACAGCGAAAGGCCCGGCTGGTCGGCGACCACATCCACGGTGGCGCGACCGAAAGCGGGAACAATCACCGTATCCTTCATGATGCCGGCAGTGGGTTTGCCGTTGAGTTCGACAAGCTCGAATACATGTCGGTGCAGATGCAGGGGGTGAGCATCGTCGCTGCGATTGTGAAACACCAGCCGATAGCGGCCTCCCCGCCGGAACACGAATTCCCGCTCGTGCGGATATTCCTTGCCGTTGATCAGCCAGTGATTGAACCCGTGGGGGCCGCCCGGCACTTTTTCAAAGACCATGTCAATGATTTCATCCGGCGGTGGACGCGGAGCGGGCTTGCCAAAGATGGTGTAGTCCCAGTGCGCCTTCCCAGGCGCAATCCACTGCGCGCGCGGCTGTGCCTGATTGGCGTACTCCACCACGAGCCCTAAGCCGGATTGCCGCGCGGCATCGCGCAGCTCGCCTAGAATCCAAACGCCCGGCAGATTCATCTCCACGATTGCATCCACGCGCTCACCCGGGCCGATCTCGATCACATCGACGGGCCGGGGCGTGGGCACGGGATTGCCGTCGAGCGCGATCACCTGAAAATGGTGACCGAATAAACCAATGCGATGAATCTGCGAGGCGCTGGCATTGAGCAGGTGCATCAGGACGCGCTCGCCTGGACGCACGCGCAGCGGTTCCCCCGCGCCCAAGCATTTGTCGTTAATCGAGTAAAGAGGAGCCCCGACTTCGAGCCCGTTGGGACGCTGGTCTGGAGTGGAGGGTTTTTCGGGCATCGGGGCATCGGGATCCGCCGCCATTTCGTCCTGATCCATGGTAGTCAGATAGGGCTCCCATTCACGCAGCGCGAGAAAGACCTCTTGGTCGTAGCGCCCAGGGTCATTCGCGGAATCGATCATGAGAAAACCAAACTGGCCGGTGTAGGAGCCGCGATGCAGATCCAGCATGGCCTCGGTGTGCGAGTGATACCACCGCGAACCTGCGGGCTTGGCAACGAATTGATAGCGCCGGCGCCCATGCGGCGGTACCGGAGGTGTCCCTTCTTCCTCCACTCCATCAACGTCCGAGGGAACGAACAAACCGTGCCAATGCACATATTCCGGAACGTCCGTGTCGTTGACAACCTCTATGCCGACGCGCTGGCCCTCTCGCACCCGCAGTAAGGGGCCGGGGATCTTGTCGCTGTAGCCGATGGTGCTGATCGCGACGTGAGGAGCCAGCTCGACAATCATCGGTGCAATTCGCAGCATGAAATCCGCCGCGCTCGCGGTGGCCTTCGGTTCCGAGGCTAACGTCGGATGGGCCAGCGACCCCGAACCCTGCCCAGTCGCTGGCGTCCGCGCAAACGCCGGCCGCAGTTTGCCTGCCCCCGTGCCGATCAGGGTGGCCAATCCTAGTCGTACAAAATCCCTTCGGCTCATGCAGCCTTCATTCCGGCTGCAAATGCCACCGCAGACAACGGAAAGACGCTCCTGGGCCCGATCATGGCGCGAGTTTCATTGCTTTGAAATGCTTGAATCCACGCCGGACGATGCAAAGTTCTCTCATCTTGATCGGAGTTCACTTGGCGAGTTTGCCGTGCGCAAGCATTTCCATCAAGCCCGCGGGCCACCAACTGAGGGCACGTTCCTATGTCAACGAACGGCCGGGCCGATCCGGCCGATCGCGTTACCGTACCCAGTACACGACAATGAACCTTCGCAGCTCAGGTCTTTTCCGACCAGAACAAACTAAGGTTCATCGCTGCCGATTTCCGCGCGCCGCCGCGCGACATAGTCGTCCAGCGCCTCGCGGATCGCGGGGTCCATGACCGGCTCCTCGTACTCCTTGAGCGCCTGTTTCCAGATGTCGGTGGCCCGCTGAGTGGCATCCTTGCCGCCGCCCAGCTGCCAGTTCTCGTAGTTCTGCCAGTTGGATACCAGAGGACGGTAGAACGCGTGCTCGTAGCGTTCCATGGTGTGAGGCTCGCCGAAGAAATGACCCCCGGTCGGCACGCCCTTGATGGCATCGAAGCCAAGCTCCTGCTCGTTGACGACGATGGGCTTGAGGAATTCGATCATCATCTGCAGCATTTCTACATCGAGCACCAGCTTCTCGAACGAGGCCGTCAATCCGCCTTCCTGCCAGCCGGCGGCGTGATACACGAGATTGCCATGGCCGAGTATCGCGCCCCACAGCGACATCTCGGTCTCGTAGGCCCCTTGCGCGTCCGCCACGTTGGAGGCGCTGGCATTCGAGGTGCGATACGCCAGGCCATAGCGGCGTGCCAGCTGACCGCTCGCGATATTGGCCTTGGCGTTTTCCGGCGTGCCGAATGCCGGTGCGCCCGAGCGCATGTCCACATTCGAGGTGAAGGCACCATACATCACCGGCGTGCCGGGTCGCACCATCTGAGAGAGCACGACTCCAAATAGCGCCTCCGCGTTTTGTTGCGCGAGGGCCGCCGCCAACGACACCGGCGCCATAGCCCCCATCAGAGTGAAGGGAGTAATGACCACGGCCTGGCCATGCTCCGCCATGGCCATCAGCCCCTCGCTCATGGCCTCATCGAAGCGGCGGGGGCTGTTCACGGAAATGATGGTGATAACGCCCGGGCTCTCGGCCATCTGCTCGAGGCTGAGGCCGCGCGCGATCGCCATCATGCGGATGCCATCGAGCGCCCGCCCGGCGCCGATCGCCGTGCAGTGATAAACCCGATCCGAATACGAGAGATTGGCCCGATAGGTATCCAGATGACGTGAATTCGCGGGTAGATCGATGGGCGCGCACACTTGATTGCCGATCAGATGAATGGCGTTGAAATACTGCGCGAGGCGGATGTAATCGCAGTAGTCCCGGTAATTGCCGGCGCGGCGGCCGCGCTCGCAGTCGTGCACATTGGGCGGCCCGGCGACCAGGCCAAAGTTGATGCGATTGCCGCCCAAGATCACACGCCTGTCGGGGTTGCGCGGCGTGAGCGCAAACGAAGCCGGCGCGCTCTTCAGAGCCTTGTCCACCAGGCCCCGGTCCAGGCGCACGGTTTTCGTCTGCGAATCGACCTCGGCGCCGCCCGCGGCGAGCATCGCGAGCGCCCGGGGCGACATCACCTCCATACCCAGATTCTCGAGTATCCGCAGCGAAGTCAGGTGAATCGCCTCGAGCTGATCCGCCGACAACACCTCCATGGGTGCGTAGGGATTGCTCACCTCGGTCCAAGGCAGCTGGGGAACCCGAGTTCCTTCCAGACGTCTACCGCGGCCCCCTTGACGTCGCCGGCTCGTATCCATGATCACCTCATTGTGCCGCAGTCGAGGCGATGTCCTCCCTGCTGCTGCATCATAGTCCGCTCAATGCCCGCCGAGCGGGTGTGCAAATGCGACTTCACGATGATCGACTGCGACATGGCGGCGCCGCTTTCCGCAGCGCGCGTTTGGGTATCTACGCCAAATCGTCCAGCGCAAGGGGCGCGTGACGGCGCAACAGGGCGTTGCGCACCTCCCACTGCTCCTTCGCCGGCATATCCACTAGGTAGCGGACTTCCTCCCCGGCGTAGGTCGCGATGGGCAATCCGTCGCGGTACAGAAGCCGGTTGCCGGCCAGCGAAGCCAGCCTGGCTCCGGGCGTCATGATGCCGATCAAATTCAGCGGGTCGGCGGCCGACAGCGATAGATCGCGCTGCGCATGCGGCTTGCGGCGCACGTCGCGCAGCAGACCTACCGCCTCCGGTGTGGCGTATTGCTCGCCCGAGAAGCCGGCGACGAAACGGCCGCCGCGAATCTCGCCGCGCGCCTCCAGGCGCCGGCAGCACATCAGCATGTCGCGCCACGGCGGCAGCCAATTCGCCTCGCGCGCGAGGAGCTTCCAGAAAACCACGCCCCAGCGGCGCAACAGCGCACGCACGATATGTTCGACCGCTTCGTCGCCGCGATTAGACGCGCCCGCCGCCGGCCGCCGCACCAGGGCCCAGCGCCCCGCGTCCGCCATGCCGAACAGCGCCAGCCGGCGCTTGCGGCGAGCGGAGTAGGAAGCGGAGTAGGAAGTCGACTTGCCGCGGCGGCCGCTCGGCAACAGCAGCACGCGCAGGCCGGCGAAACTGTCGGAGTTCACCATGCCGAGGGCCACCAGTTCGGCCAGAGCATCCTCCACTTCCACCGGCAGCATGCCCGCGTGCTCCGCGATTTCGTCGAAGAACGAGGCGCCATGCTCGCGGATGAATTGCGCCACGGCTTCGGCTTTTGACGTCAGGCGAGGCGCGGCTGATTGGTCCGCAAATGCCGACCACAGCGGCACGTTGCGCCTGGCCAGCAAGGTGATGGGCGTGGACCGAACCGGCGACGCGCCGCGGCCATGTTGGGAGCCGGCGTCGACCTCGGCCGCACTTGCAGCGGATTGGGGCCCAGCGCGTGCGGCAAGCCGGGTCCAGATGAACCGCCCGGCACGGCAATGCTCATCCAGCCACTGCGGCTCGTACTCGGCCATGCGCGCCGGAATGATCTCCGTCTCCCACGCGCCGGCCGGCGCTTCGAAACCCTCGAGCTGCGTCAGAACGGCGGCCAGCGCATCGGGCCCCTGCATTCGAGACTCCGGCAGCACTCGCTGCCATTCGCAGAGAAACCGCAGGAAGTCCCGAGCTTGCACCGGCTCGATCTCGGCGCGCAGGCGTTTTACGGTGTAGCGATGAATCCGAGCCAGCAGCCGGCGCTCGCACCACTCTTCCTCCACGGCGCCCGCGGCCACTGCGCCACCCTTGGCGACCGTGCCGAAACGGCCGCGCATGGCAAAACCCTCGGCCTCGAGCGCAGCCAGGGCAATATTGATTCTGGATACCGGCAGCGCGAGCGAATCGGCGATGGCCGATGCCGTGACCGGCCCCAAACCCTCGAGGCGGCCGCGCACGATCTCGATCAAGGCCTCGTCCGACACGGGTTCCGGCTCGAACAGCGCCCGCCTTTCGGCGGCCACCCATATCGACCGCGTGGACGATAGCCATGCGACGCGCCCGTCCGCGGCAAGGGCATCCATCAGCGGCGGCCACGCCGGGTTGCGCCGCCGCTCTTCCTCCGTCAGGAAAGTCAGCCACAGCAGCGCATCGTGCAGCTCATCCGGGGTCGCCGCATCGGGCCACGCCTCGGTGCGGACGCGCTCTATCGCCTCAGGATCGAGCTTGCCGATATCGGCGGCGGATTCGGGATCGAGCCATCGGCGGGCTCATCACGGCCTGAGTACGCCGCTCCTCGAGGGGCGCGTCGTCCAGAAAGGCATAGGGGCGCGCATTCAAGGCCTCGAGCGCGAGCGGTGATGGTTCGGTCAGATCGCGAGCGACGACGCGGATGTCGCCGCTCTCGAGCCGGCGCAGCACATCCTCGAAGCGGTCGATGTCCATGGCATCCTCGAGGCAATCCCGTATCGTCTGGCGCACCAGCGGATGGTCGGGTATCTCGATTTCGCCGGGCAAATTCTCGGCGCAGGCCACCTGGTCCGGAAATACCGATGCCAGCAGATCCTCGGCATTCATGCGCGCGATCTGCGGCGGGATTTTCTTGCCGCCGCGAAAACGCGGCAGGGCGAGCGCGATGCCGGCATCCCAGCGCCAGCGAACCTCGAACATCGGCGCCGCGCACAGTGCCTGCACCAGCACCGGGCGGACCGAATTCGAGTTCAGGTACCGCGCGGCCTCCGCCAGCTCGAAGCTGTGCGCATGAGTGAGCGACAGTACGATATGGTCCTCGGTCGCGGCCGCCTGCAGCTCGAAGTTGAATGTGCGGCAGAAGCGCTTGCGCAGGGCCAATCCCCAGGCGCGATTCACGCGGCTGCCGAAGGGCGAATGAATGACCAGCTGCATGCCGCCGGATTCGTCGAAGAATCGCTCGAAGACCACCGTATCGAAGCTGGGCAGGCAGCCGAGCGCCGCGCGGCCCGCACTCAGGTATTGAATCACTTGCGAAGCCGCCGCCTCGTCGAGCCCAACCGTCTCTGTCAGCCACTGCGCGGCACTCCCGCCATCCAGACGGCTCTCGACTTCCTTCTTGAACCGGGATACGGCCGCCGACAGCTCCTCCGTGCGGCCCGGCGCCTCGCCCAGCCAGAACGGTATGGAAGGCGGCTGGCCGTGGGCATCTTCGACGCGCACCGTGCCGCGCTCGACCCGCAGTATTCGATACGAGGTATTGCCCAGCTGAAATACGTCGCCCTGCAGGCTCTCGACCGCAAAATCTTCATTGACGGTGCCGACGAGATGGCTTTCCGGTTCCAGCATCACCTTGTAATCGGCATTGTCCGGGATGGCGCCGCCGGAGGTGATCGCCGTCAGCCGCGCGCCCTTGCGGGGACGCAGCATTTTATTGACAGCGTCGTGATGCAGCAGCGCGCCCCGCCGCCCGCGACGGGTACTGAATCCGTCCGCCAGCATGCGTATGCATTCGTCGAATTCTTCGCGCTTCAATTCCCGATAGGGATACGCCGCGCGCATGAGGCTGAACAATTCATCCTCGGCCCATTCGCGCGCGGAAACCTCGGCCGTCATCTGCTGGGCAAGGACGTCTAGCGCATTCTGCGGAATGCTCAGCCGATCCAACTCGCCGCGCCGGACGGCGTCGAGCAGCGCCGCGCACTCCACCAACTCGTCGCGAGACAAGGGGAACAGCCGCCCCTTGGAGACACCGCCTACCTGGTGCCCGGCGCGGCCCACGCGCTGCAGAAAGGCATTGATGGAGCGGGTCGAGCCTATTTGGCAGACGAGGTCGACGTCGCCGATGTCGATTCCGAGCTCGAGCGAGGCGGTCGCCACCAGCACTTTCAACTCGCCGCGCTTCAATCGCTGTTCCGCATCGAGACGCCGATCCTTGGAAAGGCTGCCGTGATGCGCGGCGACGTTTACCAGGTCCAATCTCTCCGAGAGATGCCGCGCCACCCGCTCTGCCAGCCTGCGCGTGTTGACGAACACCAGAGTGGTGCGATGCTCGCGGATGAGCTCGGCCAGCCGGTCGTACACCAGCGTCCACACATCGCCCGACATCACAGCCTCGAGCGGCGCCGGCGGCAGCTCCAGCGCCAGATCGCGGCTGCGCGCATGGCCGCTGTCGATGATGGTACAGTGCCCGCCGCCCGCCCCGCTCGCGCCGACCAAAAATCTCGCCACTTCCTCAATCGGTTTCTGAGTCGCCGACAATCCGATCCGGGTGAGCGCACGCCCCGTCAATGCCTGCAATCTTTCGAGGGACAGGGCCAGATGAGCTCCGCGCTTGTTGCCCGCGATGGCGTGGATCTCATCGACGATCACCGTGCGGCAGGTCGACAGCATCTCGCGGCCCGAGGTCGAGCCAAGTAGAATATAGAGCGATTCTGGCGTGGTCACGACGATGTGCGGTGCCCGGCGCCGCATCCCTGCACGTTCGGCCTGAGTGGTGTCGCCGGTGCGCACCACCGCGCGAATCGCCACATCGGGCAGGTTCAGCGCCGCGAGTTCTTCACGAATGCCCTCGAGCGGCGCATCCAAATTGCGTTGAATGTCGTTCGACAGCGCCTTCAGCGGCGAGACATAGACGATGCGGGTCTCATCGGGCAGCGGCCCCTTGAGCCCCTCCGTGACGAGCTGGTCGATCGCTGCGAGGAAAGCCGCAAAGGTCTTGCCAGATCCCGTCGGAGCGGCCACCAATACGTGCCGCCCCTCCTTGATGGCCGGCCACGACCGCTCCTGCGCGGGAGTCGGCGCAGAGAAAGTGCGCCGGAACCAGGCGGCAACGGCGGGATGGAATAATTCTAGGGCGCTCATGATCGTCAGCAGGGGTCCCTAGCATAACTCCGTCCGCCGAATATGCACAGCGCCCGGCGAGCCGGGCGCCGCACCGCCTACTGCGTTTCGACAATCTTCTTCAGGTTGTCCAGACCCGCCTGATAGACCCCGTCCATGGTATCGACCGCCGTCTTGTCGTTTTCATTGTCGGCCGGATTGTCGCCGACGTTCTTGCGCTTGAAGCGGCCCGACCAGGTGACCGAGGACTTCCGCTTGCCCAGCGATTTCACGACCAAGGTGGAGGTGTAGTCGCTCACGGGCAGCACTCCTTCGAGGATGGCGTATTTGAACGAGCGGCCCGCCGCATCGAACCGCAGCAGTTTCTCCTTGATCGTCCCGCCGCCCTTCAAGGTCAGCAACCGCACGGCGCCCGGGACGTCGTTCTTGCCTTCGACGATTTCGTCCGTGGCGACCGCGGGATGCCAGGTATTCAAGCCACTGAAGTCCTTCGCCGCATGCCACACCTTGGCCGCCGAGGCGTCTATGGTGACGGTCTTGCTGGACCTGAGCACCGGCGCGGCCGCCCAGGTCTGGCCGCAGGCCAGCAGGAACAGCGCCGCCGCGATTGGCGCCGCCGCGATTGCCGAATTTAATTTCATCGCCTTGAGTTTTGTCATTGATTTGGATCCTTGTGATTAATTGCCCGGCCGCAACCAGTGGGCCGCCAACGGCGGAATCAGCAAAAGACTGACGAGCGTAGAAGACACCAAGCCGCCGAGAATTACCACTGCCATCGGGCCTTCGATCTCGTGTCCCGGTTGATGCAGCTGCAATGCCACGGGAAGGAGCGCCAGGCCGGTGAGCAAGGCCGTGAGCAGCACCGGCGTCAAGCGCTCTTCGGCGCCCTGCGAAGCGGTCGACAGGTTCCAGGGCTGGGCCTCGACGTGCACCAGATGGTCATAGTGCGATACCAGCAAAATCGTGTTGCGCGCGGCCATCCCAAACAGCGCGACGAAGCCCACCATCGCCCCCAGCGACAGCGTACCGCCGGTCAGGGCCACCGCCGCCACCCCGCCGATCAGCGTACTCGGCAGAGACAGCAGCACCAGCAGCACGTGACGGGCATGCCCGAACGCCAGCGCCAGCAAGAGCACGATGAGCACGAACGCGGCGGCGGAATGCAGCAGCAATTCATTCCGGGCGGCCGCTTGCGCCTCGGCCGCTCCACCGTAGCGCAGGAACACGCCCGGCGGCAGCTGAACCCGCGCGGCTATCGCGCGCCGTGCCGCCTCGGCATATCCGGCCTGGTCGGCGCCCTTGGGCGAGGCGAGGACGATCTGGCGGCGCAGGCCATCCTGGTGGTCGATGAGGCTGCGCGCCGGCGCCATGGTGATTCTGGCGACGGAGGATAAGGGAATCAACGCACCGTCGCGGCCGCGCAGCAGCAAGGCTCCTACGGCGCGCGGGTCGGCGCCGGCGTGGGCGATGCGCACCACCACCGGCACGCTGCGGTCCGCCTGATCGAGCTCCGCGGCCGCAGTGCCGTGATAGGCCGCGTTCACCGTCTGCAGCACATCCGCAGCCTGCAAGCCGTAGACGGCCAGCCGGTCCGGGAGCAGTTCCACGTGCAGTTCCACCTCGCGAGGCGGCACCTGCAGGCGAACGCTGCCGCTGTCGGGCAGGCTCTGTAGCACCTCGACGATCTGCGCGCCGACCCGATCGTCGTCATCGAGATCCGATCCGATCACGCTGATAAAAAACGGCGCCGACTCTCCGGACAGCGTCTCGCCGATGCGTTCGGCCAGCACGGAATAGATTTCGACCAGCTGATTCGGATAGTCGTCGAACACATCGCGTATCGCGGCTTCGATTTCGCCCGCGCCATGGCCCTTGCGCGGATCGATCTGCACCTCGAACTCGCTCTTGTTCGGCGCGTCGGGATCCTGGCCGTTCTCGGCGCGGCCGATCTGCTCGGCGACGCTCTTGACGCCGGGAATGGCGCCGAGCCCCTTGGAGATCTGTTCGCCGACGCGGGTGGTCTCGATCAGCGAGATTCCGGGGCGCAGCGATGCGTGCGCGATCAGATAATTCTCGCGGAAATCGGGCAGCAATCGCGCGCCCAGCAAAGGCAGGAAAACCATGCCGGCGACGCCGCTCACGAGGACGATGGCGATGAGCGTGCGCGGCCGCTTGCTCAGCCATGCGATCGCGGCGAGCTGCCCGCGCTTCAGGCGTCCCAGATAACGCCGCTTCGGACTTGGGGACATGCCGGGCCATGACCAGCGCGCATAGCGCCGGCGTCGCGCTCATGGCAACCAGCAAGGACAGGCCGACGGCGAGCAGGAACGAAATCGACAACGGCCGGAAGAACGCGCCCTGCAGCCCGGACATCATCAGTATGGGCAGAAACGCCACCGCCACCGCCGCCGTCGCATAGAACACCGGACGCCGCACCTCGAGCGAGGCGCCGATGAACAGCTCGCCGATGTCCACGTCTCGCGCGGCGCCGCGGCGCCGGCGCAGAATGTTCTCGACGTCGATGACCGCATCGTCCACGACCACGCCGAGCGCGACGACCAGACCGCCGAGGGTCATGGTGTTGAGGCTCAATCCCAAAGTTTCCAGAATCCATACCGCCGTCAGCAAGGCGAGCGGAATCGCGCTGAAGGAGACCAACGCGCCGCGCCAGTCGCGCAAGGTGATCAGCAGGAGCGCCACCACGAGCACGGCCCCTATGGCGAGCGAATTGCGCAGTTTCTCGATGGCGCTTTCGATGAAACTCGCAGGCCGCAGCAGCGCCGGATGGTATTGCACTCCCTGCTTGGCCAGCGCAGGGGCGAGCGCATCGAGCCTCTGTTCGAGCGCACGCGTGACTTCGAGGGTATTGGCGCCGAACTGGGTCGATGTTTCGATGAGAATGCCCGGCTTGCCGCCGATCAAGGCGTCCCCGAAACGCGGCTCGGCCCCTTCGCGCAACGTGGCGATGTCGCCCAGACGCACCGGCAGGCCGCCGCGCGTGCCGACCACCGCCTGCGCCAGCGCGTCGAGTCTGACGCCGGGCGCCTGCGCCTGGATGACGATGCGCTGAGTGGGCGTTTCGATGTAGCCCCCGCCGATCAAGGCGGTCGCGCGCTTGGCCGCGGCCGATACATCATCGAGCGTGAACCCGGCTGCGGCGAGTTTCGCCGGATCTACCTCGATCTGCCGCTCGCGAACTTCGCCGCCGAAAATCTGCGCCTGCGCCACGCCGGGGACCGCGAGAATCTGCGGCTTGACGATCCATTGCACCACGTCGCGCAGCTCCACCGGCGAGAGCCGGTCGCTGGTGTAGCCGAAGTGCACCAGGTATTCCATCGAGGAGCTCAACGGCGAGAGCAGCGGAGCGCCCACTCCCTGCGGCAGCACGCTCGGCAAACTCCGCCAAGCGCTCGGTAACGACTTGACGCTGCCGGTACGGATCGCCGCCGCGATCGAACACCACTTGGATGGCCGAGAGCCCCTGGCTCGACGTAGACCGCACCGTCATGACGTTCTCGGTGCCCGCCAGCAGGCCTTCGAGCGGCCGTGTGACCAGCGCTTCGACCTGGGTGGCATCGAGTCCCGGCGCTTCGGTCTGCACCAGCACGTGCGGGGGCGCAAAGTCCGGAAACACATCGAACCGCGCCGCGAGCAGCGCGGCCAGTCCAATCGCCGCGATCAGGCACGCGAGCGCGGTGACAATGCGTGGATTGCGCAGCGAGGCGCGGACGATGGCGGCAAGCATTCCTTTGTCCTAGTCGTTGTCGTCATCGTCATCGTGCTGCTGGGTGCCCACCCCCTGCAGCGACCACAACACTCCCGCGCCGCGCACGACGATATCGTCATCGTCGTCGACCCCCTCCACCAGCCAGCCATCGCCGTAGGGAAGCAGCAAATTCACTTTCACCGGCACATAGCGTGCGCTTTGCGCATCGGTCTTCTTCGACAGCTGCTTGTAAACGTAGGCACCGTTCTCATCGTAGAGCAGCGCATCGCGCGGCAGCAGCCATCCCGTGCGCGCCTCGCTCAGCAGCGCAACCGGCATGCGGGCGCCCGGTCCGAGGCCGGCGGGTGGGCTCGGCACTTCGATCAACACGCCGGCGCTCTGCACTTCGGTCGCCTCCCGCAGTGCTCCGAGCACTCGCCCGGGAACCTGGATGCCGTCCACGTCGAGCACGGCTTTGCTCGGCAGCGCGCCCAGGATGTGCCGTCCGGGTAGATCGGCACGCAGCAGCAGGCTGCGGCCGCTCTGCGACGCCTCGATCAGCTTCTGCCGTGTGCCGATCGGCAGCGCGGACAAAGGACCCCAGCGCAGCGAGAAACGCGCCGTGGCCGCCTGCGCCTGCGCCGATGCCTTGGCCTGCTCCGCCTTGGCCGTTTCGAGCATCTTGAGGGAAGCTCCGCCGCCGCCTTCGTAGAGCGTGTGCAATCGAGCCAATTCAGCCGACGCCGAGACTTGTACGGCGTCCGCGGCGCTGACATCGCCCAGATCGGATATCAGCACCGTCGGATCCAACACCACGCCCAGCGCTTCGATGCGCTCGGGCGCCTTTGCGGCGAGCGGATGTGCAACTACGATGCCGACCGCGCGTTGCTGTTCGCCGTTCAGGCTGGGTTGGGCGGGCTGCTGCCCCGAGCCGCCGCCCTTGTCGTCATCATCGCCTCCGGCGGCGCGCGCCGCCATCAGCCATGCGCAGCATGCAAACATTCCGGCGACGCAGGCGACCGTGCAGCAGCGCTGCCATTTATGCATCCATCCCTCCGGCGGCAAGGAACATTTCCCGTTTTTTTGAGATACTACGCGCACGGACTCGCATATAAAACCCGTGTAACGGAAATGGAACAGTTGCGAAAAATTCGAGTCATAGCTGTATATATGCTCGCCGCGCGCACCTTGAAATCCTGGCTATTCGCATCGACCGCGGCAGCGCTCATCCTGGCCGCGGTGACGCGCGCACAGCCCGCCGACAACGCCGCGGCCCGCAGCGGTGGAATTTGGAAGGCGGCAGTGCCGCCGAAGCCCATGAAGGGCGAATTCGACAGCCTCGATCCCCTGGGAGTGGCCGCGGGAGCAAGGATCAAGGCGGACTGCTCTTTGAACTGGATCGACCCGGACGATGGCAGGCGCTACTGCTTTGCCAGCGGCACGTCGCTGGAGTTCTTCCTGGATATGCCCCAGCTCAACATCGAGCGCGCACGCTCCGGCTGGAGGAAAATGTCCGCACGCCCCGTCGCCGCGCTTCATTAGGCACCGAAGGAGTCGGCCACGATGCGTTCGTACCACGCTTCGGCATTCTGAGCCTCCTGTTCGCCGCTCGGCGCAGCGGCATCCTTGGGTCCCGCGATTGTCTGGATCGCACCGTCCAGCAATTCGAATCGCGCGTGGATCGACAACGCCATGCCCCGCGCGAGCATGCTGTAGCACACGCTCTCGAACTGCGGCGCGGGCGGCTCGCGCCCATCGAGGGCGGCGGCGATCGCCTGCGCGCATTGCCTGGCTTGGGAGGCTGCGGCGGATGCGGCTTTCGGCATGGGGTCTGCGATGCAGGCGTCGCCGATCACATGCACACCGGGCACCAATGTGGATTCAAAGGTCCGCGGCGCGATCGGACACCAACCATGGTCCGAAGCGAGCCCGGCCTGTACCGCCAGCAACCCCGGCGCCTGCGGCGGAATGATGTTGGCCACATCGACCGGATGGCCGCCGTTCGATGTGTATAGAATTTTCTCCTCCGGCGCGACACGCACCACCGCGCCGCCCTCGACGACCGGAATCCACTCGATCATTCCCGGGTAGAGCGAGCGCCACGCCTCGGTGAAGGCATCTTGCCGGGGAAAACGGTTGTTGGAGTCGAATATCAAGACCTTGGAACGTGGTTTGCTCCGCTGCAGATAGCCTGCGATCAGGCTGGCGCGCTCGAATGGGCCCGGCGGACATCGCATGGGCCCCGCCGGCACGCTGATGGCCATGACACCGCCGTTGCGCATTGCGCGCAACTGCGCCGCCAGAATCTCCGTCTGCTCGCCGGCAGCCCATGCATGCGGCATCGCGCGCACCGAGGTCGGGCCATAGCCCTGCGGCTTGTTCCAGAGGAAGCGAATGCCCGGCGCCACGACCAGACGGTCGTACGCGAATTCGGCGCCGCCGGCGAGGCGCGTCCGGCGGCGCTGTGCGTCGATGGAAGCGACTCGGTCCCGCACATATCTCACGCCGGCGCGTTCCAGACCCTCGCGCGTCACACGGATGGATTCCATGCCGCGAAGCCCGACGAGCACGCTGTTGCTCATGGGACAGGTCGTATAGCGATCGTCGGGGTCGATCAAGGTGACTTCGATGGCGGGATTCAATCGACGCAGCATGAGCGCGCAGCCCGCGCCGGCGAAACCGCCGCCGGCCACTACGACCTTGGGCGCGGTCCGGATGCGCGGCCGAGCCGCACGGGCCCGATGCAGAGCGCCGGCTCCTGCGGCGCCCGCGGACAGCTGCAGAAATGTCCGGCGGCGCATGCGTCAATGGCCCGCCGTATGGATGTGCCGGCGGCTCAGTCCCATTCGATTTCCTCATACGCCCGCACCACATTGTGTGGATGTACCTCGTCCCACAACAGCCAGTGAGGCTTCTCGGCCGCGGCGGCATGGTCGATCGCATCTTGCAGCGGCTTGGCCTGCGAGACTTCGTCGCGGACCCCGTCCAGCAGGGCCTGCAAGTAGCGCCGCTCGGGAACGATCGCGGACGCCAAGTCGCGGGTAACGGGCCCATGACCCGGCACCGCGAGACTGACTTTCATGAGCCTCAAGGTGTCGAGCACCGACAGCCAGCCCTCGAGGCTGCCGTCCAAGGCCGGCAGCCGCTCGCGAAAGAGCAGATCGCCCGTCCACAGGGTGCCGGTGGCGCCGTCGTAAACCGTGAGATCGCAATCGGTATGCGCTTTGGGCCAGGCCCGCAAGGTCAATTTCCGGCCGCCCAGATCGAGACTCTGCTCATGGTCGACCAGGCGGTCCGGCCCTACGATCTCATCCACGCTCGGCGGGGCGTCCATGTCGCCGCCGTATTCCTTGACGAAATAGTCGCGGCTGCGGGCCATCGCATCGGCAAGCGATCTATGCCCCACGAAGCTCGGCCTGTCGGCTTTGAACGCGGCATTGCCGAGAACGTGATCGACGTGCACATGCGTGTTGATCACGTAGCAGATGGGCAGTGAGGTGTGCTTCGCGACGGCGGCGCGCAGCTCCCGCCCGATGCTCATCGAGCCGCCGGTATCGATGACGGCGACGCATTTTTCTCCGACGATGAAGCCGATGTTGGCGATGTCGTCATGCCCGGGCACATCCAGCGGCAGCTGGCGCCCGGCATGCACGAAAACTCCCGGCGCAGGTTCGCTCAGATTGAAGTCGTTGCCCGCATCGGCGGCGCAGACGCATGTGCACGCCAGCAGCAAGGCCGCAATGCGCCGCTCAGCGGCTCCCATTGGACGCGGTGTAATGTGCCTGGGTTTGCGAGTCCACGGCATCGACCGCGATGGGCGGCGGCAAGGGCCGGTCGGAGGCGATTCGCAGCGCCGGATTCTCGCTCAGGGAAATCCCCGTGTCCGCGTCGACCAACACGCCGCCTCCCGCGCTCACGCGGATGTGCGCGATATAGTGAGCGGGAATGGGGTCTCCGGTTCTCGGATCGATCTGAAAGCCCGAGGCGTTGGGATGCCGGATGCCGATCTGCACCGATTTAGAGTCTGCCGAGGTCCGCACGCGGATTTCACCCAGTTCGCCCGGCGACGAGGCGCTCGGCGGAGCGGAGCAGCCCCCGCTCGCTTTCACCCAGGTGCTGCGCATTTCCAGCCCGCCGTCGGCCGTTTCGGCGATTGCGCGCACGGAGGTGAATCGGTCGATGCGCACGCGCATGTCGATTTCTGTCACCGGCACGCTCGCAAAGTCGACGGTCGCCACCAGCGGCGAGGGGTTGTTGTCGATGAACACCCGCACCCGCTTGATCCGGCGATGATCATCGTCGGCGAAGCGCAGAGTCAGCGGAGTGGCGGCGGGATCCGGGGTATTCGCGGGCGCCTCCAGGCTCATGTAGGCCTCGTCGACCACTCCCATCGGCCTGTCGCCGTAATATTTCGCGCGCAGAAGCTCCCATGCGCTGCTGGAGGGTTGCTGCTCCTCCTGCGCGACGGCATGGATCGGCACGGCCGCTCCCAGCGCCAGCGCCAGAGAGGCCGCGCCGCACCGATGGACCAGGCGATGCACAGTCGGCATGGCGCCAGTGTGGCACAACTGCAAAGAAAATCGGCGATGCAATCGCTGCGTCGCCGAGTCGAACCACCGTGAACATCGACCCCAAATCAGAAGAATAGAATGCCTCCGATCGCGATGTCCTTTTCCGTCGCCGAATTCCCGTTCCAAGCCTGGGCTTTGCTGTCGATGAACTCACCCACCAGCGTGATGCTCTTGGTCAAGCTGTAGTAGGCGCCGAAGACTCCGGAGGAGTTGCGCTTGAGCAGATCGCTCTCCGCCTGGAAGGCTCGTTCGTCGTCGGCCAGCTTGAGTTCCGAAAGCCCGTAACTCACCCCAAGTTTCAGCTTGTCGAACTTATAGGTCGCCTGTACATAGCCGCCGTCGGATTTGCGCTTGTCTCCCGTGCTGGAAGTCGGGAATATGTACAGGCCGGTCGTGCCGACTCCGTTTCCGGAATATCCGTACAGGACGCCCTCGAAGCCGGCCACATCCAGTTTGACGCCGCCGTCCACCGCCGTGCCGGTGAAGCTGGTGGCCGCGCCCGGTGCATTGGCTGCAATATCCGCTGTGGTAGCCTTTGCCTGCTGGCTGACGACGTCGACCCAGACCTTGCCGGTCAACGGATCGGTTTTCGGATCTCCCCAGGCATAGCTCGCGCCAACCTGCACCTGCGGTCCTTCATGGCCATTGTAGGCCGCATCCGCAGGCTCCCCCGGAATGGAATTCGGGCCGGCACCCGCTGCATCCAGAGGCTGGAAAATCCCCACCGATGCGCTGAAGCCGTTGTAGTTCGCCGTGGTATAGGTTATCTGCGGCTCCCAATCGGTATAGATGTAGCCGATGCCGATACGGCCCAGGCTGGTATTGCCCGGAGCGATGTTGCCCGCGCCCGCCGTGCCGACGCCCAGCAAGGTCATGTCGTCGAGGATGGCATCCTTGCCGAACAGACCGATGTCGCGGCCCATCTTCACAGTGCCCCAGCTGGCATCGCCGAAAGTGAAATAGACCTGGCGCGCGTCGATGCCTGGAGTCGCCAGCGCGGAGGGCTGGCCTGCTCCATTCACGCCTTCCGCGGCGGAACTATTGATGCCGGGATAGAAGCCGACCGTTACATCGATGTCGAAATTGTCCTGCCGAGTGGTGGCGTTGAACACCAGCGCGGCGGGCAGCAAGCCATTGCGCACGGCCGCGGAACGGTCTCCGGTGCAGGTCAGGCCGCCCACGACCGCCGTGTTGACGCCGTCGTCGCACTGGGCGTTCACATAGAAGGCATTCACGTTGCCGGCGAAGTCTATCTTCCAATCGCCGGCGTTGACGTCGATTCCCGCGACCGCCTTGGAAATCGGAACCATCCATATCGCGGCGCTGACTGCGATCGCAAGCTTGGTACGCGTATTCATGAAAACTCCCCTCCGTTTCGAGTTCTATAGCCGTATCGTCAAAGGCTGGGGCATCGCCGCCGCAGCCGACCGCAGCTTTTCCCGCCACCGCCAAACGCCACCTGGCGTCGGGTGCAGCTCATGGATTTGATGTGCAAGAGGCGTACCAATGCTGCAACCATGCTCGGATCGAAGACCGATCGGCCGCCGGCACCCCTTTCCCACCCCCGGGTCTTCCGCCCTGAAAACACGGGCAAACCGGCCCTACCACCCTCTCTTTCGGCGGCGGCCCGGGGTTTGCGGGCGGCCGCTGCTAGTGTGGTTTTGACGCAAATGAAGATTGCAGTATGCCCGGCGGCCTACATCACTGTCACGCCGGAGGATCACATTTGTCGCACTCTGTGTTGGATTAGATACAGGCGCCAAATCACATGCTCGCCGCGCCGGTGGTCCCGCGTCCCTGGGGCATGGCCTTTGTTGCTACATTTTTGAAGCACAAACTGTGGCGGATCAGAAACACCGGGCGCCCCGGACCCTCTTTCGCATTATGTCCGGCGCTGCAAGTAATTGATCGATCAGCCTTCTGCGTACATGGAGGTGAACTGGCACGCTTGCTGCTTGTTGCTGATGGTCGGCGCGCCTCGAAGGCGCTGTGATTTTAACGAGGAGCTCTCATCAATGAAGACAAGGGCGGCTGTAGCCTGGGAAGCCGATAAACCGCTGAGCATCGAAGAAGTCGATCTAGCCGGTCCCAAAGCAGGCGAGGTCTTGGTGCGCATAGTCGCGACGGGCGTGTGCCACACCGATGCGTTCACCCTGTCGGGCGCCGATCCGGAGGGACTGTTTCCCGTGATTCTCGGTCATGAGGGCGGCGGTATCGTCCAGGAAGTCGGCGCCGGTGTGACCAGCGTCAGGCCGGGCGATCACGTGATTCCCCTGTATACGCCGGAGTGCGGAACCTGCGAATTCTGCATGTCCGGAAAGACGAATCTGTGCCAGAGAATCCGCATCACCCAGGGCAAGGGATTGATGCCGGACGGCACTTCGCGCTTCTCGTTCAAGGGCAAGCCGGTACTGCACTACATGGGTACCAGCACCTTTTCCGAATACACGGTGCTCCCGGAGATCTCGGTCGCGAAAATCAATCCGAAGGCGCCGCTCGACAAGGTCTGCCTGCTCGGCTGCGGCATCACCACCGGCATAGGGGCGGTTCTGAACACCGCGAAAGTCACGCCGGGCTCGACCGTCGCCGTGTTCGGCTTGGGCGGCATCGGCCTGTCGGTCGTGCAGGGCGCGGTGATGGCGAAGGCCTCGCGCATCATCGCTGTCGATCTGAACCCGAGCAAATGGAGCATGGCCAAGGCGCTCGGCGCCACCGACTATGTCAATCCCAAGGACTACGACAAGCCCGTTCAGCAGGTCATCGTCGATCTGACCAACGGCGGCGTCGATTACTCGTTCGAATGCATCGGCAATGTCCACGTGATGCGCTCGGCGCTCGAGTGTTGTCACAAGGGCTGGGGCGAATCGATTATCATCGGAGTCGCCGGCGCAGGCCAGGAGATATCGACCCGCCCGTTCCAATTGGTGACAGGCCGGGTGTGGCGCGGCTCGGCATTCGGCGGCGTGAAAGGCCGCTCGCAGCTGCCGGGCTACGTGGACCGCTATCTGGACGGCGAGATAAAGATCGATGAAATGATCAGCGAAGTGCTGCCATTGGACGAGATCAACGATGCCTTCGAGCTGATGCATGCGGGGAAGGTCATCCGGTCCGTCATAAAGTACTGAACGATCGCTCAATACTTGTGCTGAACGATCGCTCAAGACTAGAATTGCGGCGATTGCTTGAGAGATGCCGTAGCAACGGCTGTATGTGAACACTAGTGGGAGGAAGAGTCATGGCAGTTTCAATTCATCCGTCGGTCGACAACGGCGTCAAGCAGGGATCGAAGGACTTCGCAGGAGGAACCTTGACGTGCAAGTGCACGGACAAGCCCGTCAAGGTGTCGATCGGTGCGCAGGTCGCGCACAATCATGTCTGCGGCTGCACCCAGTGCTGGAGACCGAAGGGCGTGCTGTTCTCTATGGTTGCGGTCGTTTCCAAGGACAAAGTGAAAGTCACCCAGAACGGCGACAAGCTGAGCGTGGTGGATCCGTCCAAGACCATACAGCGTCATGCATGCAAGGTGTGCGGCACCCATATGTACGGCCGTATCGAAAACTCCAAGCACGCGTTTTTCGGCCTCGATTTCGTCCATCCGGAACTGTCGAGCGAGTCGGGCTGGGCAGCGCCCGAATTCGCGGCTTTCGTATCCTCGATCATCGAAGCGGGCGCGAATCCGGCGAACATGGGAGCGGTGCGCGGCCGGCTGAAGGAGCTTAAATTGGAGCCTTACGATTGCCTGAGTCCGCCGCTGATGGACGCGCTGGCGACGCATGCCGCCAAGCTTTCGGGCGTTCTGAAAGCCTGAATCGAGTCGCTGTTGCAGGAGCTGCGGCGCTGTCCGAACGGGCGGCGCCGCACTCGACCGGCGACGATCATTCCTCCCGGCTATTGCTCGAGCACGATGTTGTGCTTGTGAATCTTTCGATAGAGCGTGTTGCGGCTGATCCCGAGCGCCTGCGCGGTGCGGCTGATATTCCAGTGCATTCTTTCGAGCTCGCGCAGCAGAGCCGCGCATTCGGCATCGCGCAGGGCGGCGGACGGCAAATTCGGCGCCGCTGCGGCGGCCTCGAAGCCTCCCTCGACGCTCGGCGGCGCGATGGCCCGGGTCTCGGTGTGGAGAATTTCCTGCGGCAGGTTCGAGAGGCGAATGATGCCGTCGCGGCATAGAGCGGAGGCGGTCCGCAGCGCATTGCGCAGCTGACGGATGTTCCCCGGCCAGGAGTAATCCAGCAGCTTCTGGAACGCGTCCTCGGCGATCTCGATGGACTCCTGCTCGGTATTCTCCTCCTGGAGCAGCGTGCGGATCAGGTCCGCCTTGTCGCTGCGGTCGCGGAGCAGCGGCAGATGCAGCGTAATTCCGTTCAGCCGGTAATACAGATCCTCGCGAAACTCCCCGTCTTGAATCATCCGCCGAATGTCCCTGTGGGTCGCGCTGATCACGTGCAAGGTGACGGGGAGCGCCTGATCGCTGCCCAGGGGCACGACTTCGCGCTCCTCGAGCACGCGCAGCAGGCGGGTCTGCAGCATCAACGGCATGTCGCCGATTTCGTCGAGAAACAGCGTGCCGCCGTTGGACTGGAGAATCTTTCCTACCCGGCCCTCCTTCACCGCACCCGTGAAAGCGCCGCGTGTGTAGCCGAACAGCTCGCTCTCGATCAGGCTTTCCGGGATCGCGGCGCAATTCACCGTGACGAATGCCTTGTCGAACCACAGACCGCTGTGATGCAAGGCCTTGGCGAACGCTTCCTTGCCCGTGCCGGTCGCTCCCTGCAACAATATCGGCACCTGTTTCGCGAACAGCTGCCGCCCGAAGGTCAGGTTCTTGCGCATCAGCGCGTCTTCACCGACATGATGCTGCCCGCGTCCCTGTTTCGCGCCATCGGCCCCGGCGGCCGTCGAATCCGGCGCCGCCAGCTCCAAGGTGCGCGCAGGCGGGCGCAGCGGCGCGCGCGCAATGGCGAAGAATCGCCGGCCGTGCGTCAGATCCCGCACCGGCCATATCGTGCTGGGTTCGAATTGAGCGCGCCGCTCCAGGGCGGCAAAGTCGAACTGGAAGAATCTTTCGATCGGCTCGCCGACCAGCGCCTTGCGCGTCGAGCATCCCAACTGCAGCAGAGCGCTTTCGTTGACGGCCCTGATGTTCCCGGCCCCATCCATGGCAATCAGCGCTTCGTGCAGCAGCCCGACGAACTCAGGTCTGCTGTGAAAGCGCAGTATCCAGGATTGGCTGAATTCGTTGAGAAAATTCCAGCGCGATATGAGATGCGCCGACATATTGACGAGCGCCATGGTATGGCGCTGAATCAGCCGGCTGTCGCTGGAATTCGCCGTAGAGGCATCGAGCACCGCGATGATGGAACCGTGCGGATCCAGTATCGGCGCGCCCGAGCAGGACAGGGAAAGATTGTAGCCGCGGAAATGCTCCTCCCGGTGTACGGTCACCGGGCATCCTTCAGCGAGACAGGTACCGATGCCGTTGGTCCCCTCGTGACGTTCGTCCCACAGCGCGCCCAACGACAAACCGGCCTGGCGGAATTCGCGCTGCAAGGCGGGATCGGTGATGGTGGTCAGCACGACGCCCTGGGTGTCCGACAGAATGACGGCGAATCCCGAGCCTGCGATCTGTTCATAGAGGCTCTCCATCTCTGCACGCGCGACCGGCAGCAGCTCTCCCATCCGCTGCTGCAGCTCCTTCAGAGATTGGGAATTGACGACGCTGTTCTGCCGCGGAGCGGACGGTTCGATGCGGTATTCCCGCAAGCATCGATACCAGGAGCGGGTGACATGCGGCTCGATGCCCGCAGGCTGCAGGCCGTTCTGCACGACATGAAGAATGCGCGACGCGTGACTCGTAGCGAGATTCAGGTTGGTCATGACATCCCCCGCATTACAGCGTATCCCTGCTCAAACGTCCCTTCTCCGCTGTTGCGAACACCCGACATAGGCCAGCCCCGCGAACAGCACGTCAGCCTCTCCAAAGCCTGGCCTTTTTGCACCCATCGTGCAATCTGCACTGCAGCATTTTACTGCTGATCGGGAGGGGCTCCGAATTTGTACGCGGGATCTCCATCGTAGTGCGAACGAACGAAGGCCAGAATCTTCCACAGGTCATCCGCATTCTTGATGATGCCGCCGAACGGAGGCATGGGCCCGACCACGTTTTCATGGCCTATGCGGGTATAGCCGGCCTTCTGAAGCTCATCGCTGCCGAGGGTGACGAGGCGGAACAGGGTGTCGTCCTGGCCGCCGTAGACCCAGGTATCGTTGGTCAGCGGCGGGCACATGCCGCCGCCGCCGTTGCCGCCATGGCAGCCGCTGCAGGAATAGGAACGGAACAGCTGTTCGCCCTGCTTGACGATGTCGGCTTGGGTGTCCTTGTAGGGATTCGAGAGTTTACCCTTGGGCGTCTGCTTGACCAGGTCCACGGGAGAGATTTTCGTGTAGTCGGTCGCACCCGCGGCCCACACCCTCCCCAGGGTGCAAAGCGCCGTTACGCCGGCGAGCACCGCCACAATGCCGATGAGCAAAACTCCTCTTCTCACAAACTCTCTCCTCTTTTACATGATCTGAATTCATTCCATCCTGCCGTATGCGGCACCCGACGCTGTCGGACTTCATCCCGAGGAGGAGGCGGTACGTTGCGCAGCCTCTTGTAGGAGTTTGATGACCGCAGCGTTGCTGTTTTCCTGGGCGATGCTGAGCGCCGTGCGGCCATCCTCGCTGCGGGCGCTGACATTCGCGCCCGATTTGACCAGCAGAGCGGCAAGACTCGCGTGATTGCCGGCGACCGCGATCATCAATGCCGTGACCCCGCCCGGGTTCACGGCGTTGATATTCGCGCCGCGACCGAGCAGCGACGTCGCCAGATCCTCGGACCCTGAAATGGACGCCAACATCAGCGGGGTATAGCCGCCCCCGGCAACCGGGGCGTTGACGTCGGCGCCGTGCTCGATCAGAGCTTGCGCGGATTTCACCTTGCCGTTCTTGGCGGCGATCGCCAACGCCGTGAGACCGTCCTTGTCCTTGGCGGCCAGCATCGCGCCGTGCGCCATGAGCATGTTGACCAGCGTGGGATTGTCGACCCACGCCGCCCACATCAGCGGCGTCCAGCCGCTGCGATCGGTGAGATTCGGATCGGCCTTGTGCTCGACCATATAAGTCGCCACGTCGATGTAGCTGGAACGGATGGCGCTGATCAACGGGGTGTAGCCGTCGCCGTCGTGCGCGCCGGTGTCGGCGTGATGCGCCAAGAGATAGCGCACGCGGCCGACGTCGTCGGCCACGACGGCATAGTTCAGCTCATCGTCGGGATTGGCGCCCGCGGCGAGGGATTTCTTCATGGCCGCCATCCGGGCGGCCTGGATCTTCGCGATCTCCGCCGCCGTCGGGCCTTGCGGCTTCACCGGTTGGTAGGGGCCGTGCGAAGGCAGATCGCCCGACACCGTGCATTCCTGGCATTGCACCAGCGGCACGCCATAGTCGACCAGAATCTGCCGCACTTCGTCCCTGTGCTGGGTCAGCGCCTGTTCGACGGCCGCCTTGATATCGGGTCGGCCGCGCGGCACCGCGAGCGTCATGTCGAATTCCATGGGCACCTGATCTTCCATCAGGTTCACGGGCTGGATCGTCAATGGCGCGTGCAGCACTTTCTTGTAATAGCCCGCCATCGGACCCCAGGCAGCGGCGATGTCGAGGCTGCCGTCGATGACCTGCTGAACCTGGTAGGACGGCTGATTGTCGGGAACGATGTCCGCATTGTGGCTGAGATAATGAATGACGGTGTTGTTGATGATGTGGTGGTCGGCCAGTGCCTCGCGGATCGCCGACACCTGGAATACACCGACGCGCAGCTTCCTCATGGCCGGATCGTCCAGGCTCTTGATATCGATGCCCCGGTCGTTGCGATAGGCCAGCACGAAGGTGGAGCGGTACAGGGGTGCAAGCACCACGGCGCCTTCGGTATCCGAAGCCATGTCCATCCACAGATCGCAATCGCCCTGGCTCAAGGTGGTGCGCATGAGCCCGCGCTCGATCGACGGCCGCCAATAATACTGCACGCCCGTGCCCAGGGCGGTGCCTATGACTTGCGCAATTTTGTTCTCGAATCCTTCGCCCTTCTGATCGGACAAGGGCATGTTTCCAGGGTCTGCGCAAACCGTGAGGGACTTGATGTCGCTGCCGAACGCCGCGCCGCTTGCCGCCAGACAGCATCCGATCAAGGTCACTCGCCGGGCGAGATTCACCATGCTCTTGTTCATCTCCAACCCCCTATGAGTGATTGAGATTTGGACCCGCGCGCTCAGTGAAGGTTTCACGTTCGTGGCCGCGAGTTTCGCCCGTGCGCCGGTACGCGCGCGTTGATTGAGAAAGGCCCGGTGACTTGCGTCACCGGGCCTTGTTTCCTTCAGCACCAAAATCGCGGTATCAGGTGCCCACTCTGAAGGTGTACAGCATGCCGCCTTGCGGAATGTGGTTAAGGCCTGCGGCCTTGGCCATGGCCGTCGCACCGATGGCGCCGAACTTGTCGTTCAAGTCCAGACCCGCCGTCACGGGCAGGCCTATCCATCCGCCGATGCCCGACCACACGGACACATACTGCTTACCCTTCACCGAATAGGTGATCGGGTTGCCGATGATGCCTGAGCCGAGCTTGCGCGACCACAGTATCTTGCCCGTCGCCCGGTCCACGGCGCGGAAATCCCCGCCCAGACTGCCGTAGAAGGCCAAGCCGCCCGCCGTCACCAGCGCGCCGCCCCAGTTCGGGTACGGATCGGGAATTTCCCACTCCGTCTGACCCGTCACCACATTGAACTTCTTGAACTTGCCCGTCACCCCCGGCTTCTCCGGGTACATGTAGACATTGGCAAATACATAGACGGTTCCCTGCTGGGTGTGGGAGCGCTGCTGCGGCTCATCTTCCATGCACCAGTTGTTGGTTGGCACATAGAAATTCGTCGGATCGTTCGGATCCACCGCCACCGGCTGCTGGTCCTTGCCGCCCATGGCCGACGGACAGGCCTGGGTGTTGTCCCCCACCTTCAACGGCGAATGCTCCGCCACCTTGACCGGGCGGCCGGTCTTCATGTCGATCTTCTCCGCCCAATTCACGGTGACGTACTTGTGGGCCCGCAGCAGCGTCCCGTCGGTGCGGTCCAGAACATAGGCGAAGCCGTTGCGGTCGAAGTGCACCAAGGTCTTGCGCATCTTGCCGTCGATGGTCATGTCGACCAGCACGGGTTCGTTGATGCCGTCATAGTCCCACTGGTCGAACGGGGTCATCTGATACACCCACTTCGCCTCGCCCGTGTCGACGTTGCGCGCGAAGATGCTCAACGACCATTTATTGTCGTACTTCCCGCTGTTGCAATGTTCCTGAGTCAACGGCTCTTCGCAGCGATACTGGGGCGACCACAGGCCGGGATTGCCCGTTCCGTAGTAAACCAAGTGCAATTCCGGATCGTAGGCGTACCAGCCCCAGGCCGCACCGCCGCCGCGCTTCCACTCATCGCCCGGATACGTCGAAATCCCCAGGTCCTTGCCGGCCTTGCCGTATTCCGGATGCCTCTTGTTGGTTTCGGGGGTCAGGCACACATCTTTGTCGCTGCCCGTCGAGTAGCACTCCCACACCTTCTTGCCGTCCGCCAGGTTGTACGCCGTAACGTGGCCGCGGGCCGCAAATTCATCGCCGCCGAAGCCGATGATGACCTTGTCGTTCGCGATGATCGGCGCCGGCGTGATGGTCTCGCCTTTGGCCGGATAGGCGTGCTTGACCACCCAGTCTTCCTTGCCCGTCATCGCATTCAATGCAATGACGTAGCCGTCCAGGGTGCCGAACACCAGCTTGCCTTCCGCATAGGACAGACCGCGGTTGACTGTATCGCAGCAGGCGCGCGGCACGGCCGATTCGTCGCGGCCGCTCGTCTTGGTATAGCTCCATACCTGCACAGGGTGATCCGGATCGCTCAAGTCCAGCGCTTGGACGATGTTCGGCCAGCCGCTTTCCATGAACATCATGGGCTTTCCGCCCACATCCTCGATGACCAGCGGTTGCCCTTCGTGTCCGCGCAAGGTGCCGCTGGATTGCGACCACATCATCTGCAACTCTTTGACGTTGCCGGTGTTGATCTCTTTCAGCGTGCTGTAGCGAGTCAGATTTAGATTGCCCGCCGGGGCTCCCCACTGATTCGGGTCTTGGAAGCGCTGGAACTGTTCGGTGTCCGAGCCGGCCATTGCGGCACCACAGGTCGTTACCAGCGCTGCAACCGCGTAAATTATTTTGACCTGACGTTTAGCTGTGAGCCATTTCATCTCAATTCTCCTACTGCTTGGGGTCCGAGCCAATCGCCACTGCGGTAGCAGACGGCGCGCACACAGTCCTTGATGCTGGGTGCCATGCGAAATTGCGTGTCGTTATGAGTCGTTAATGCCAAAACTCCCTCCTTCGCGATGCTTACCAACTGCTTATATTTCTCCGGTCGCGAAACCGCAGCGACTAGTCTGTTCCCAATGAGATGGTAAGTCAGCGATAGGCACCACCGCCTTGGGCCGCCCTCCAGGAATAGCAATGCCTATGCCATCCGCAGCAAATGCAAAAAGAAAATAGCGTGCAGGGAGAACCCGTTCCAAATCATATATTTACGATTTGACGGCAAAGGGATTGCGGCACCGTGCGGCGCGAACTGTGTCATGTGCGTGACAGTGGAGCAGTCCCGATTGCGCCGTTAGTGAGGCGCAGTGCCGCAATTATTTCTGCGGGCCGGTCTGTTGCCGGGATGAAACAATCGCCCCGGGGCCGTATGCTGGGCCTGCGCGACATCGAGTACACTCAAGCGCGCTGAACGCCCCGGAACACCAGTGGTGAATCGCCGATGGCCGACGACCGACGCGAGTGGTTCTTGAATCAGATTTTCCGCCATCGGGCGGCGTTGTACCGCTATCTGCGCAAATTCACGTCGGGGGCGGAGGACATCGAGGATTTGGTGCAGGAGACCTACGTGCGGGTCTACGCCCTGTCCGATTACCGGACCGTGGACTCGCCGCGCGCGCTGCTATTTCGCATTGCCCATAATATGGCGGTGGAACGCGCCCGCCGCCGCAAATCCCAGGCCACCGACAGCGTGGCGGATTTTGAAAGGCTAACCGTCTATTCTGGTGATGCTCCCGCGGATGAGCAGATCGACGCGCGCCGCCGCTTCGAGACGTTCTGCGCCGCGGTGGACCGCCTGCCGCCGCTGTGCCGGCGCGTGTTTGTGCTGCGCAAAGTGTATCGGCTATCCCACGACGAAATAGCGGAAGTACTCGGCGTTTCGCACAGCACGATCGAGAAGCATGTCGCGAAGGGCTTGATTCGCTGCCGCGACTATCTACGAGAGGCGGGGCTTCTGGACGCGGTCGAATCGAATGATCGGGCGGACATGCCGCGCCGGTTGCGGGACGTTGGAGACGGTGAATGAGCGAGATCGTGAGACTACGGACGCGGGCGGACATCGACGAGGAAGCGGCTGCGTGGATCTGGCGCTTGGACTCGGCGGACGCCGGCGCGGCCGACCGGCAAGCGTTCGAGGCCTGGCAGCGCCAGGATCCTCGCCATCGGCGCGCGGCCGGCGAATTGTCCGCGGTGTGGGGCGCGCTGGATGGCCTGGCGGAAGCCAAGCGCGGCGAAAAGATCGCCACGTTCGCCAACACCGCGAAAGCCGGCCGCCTGCGCCATCCGCAGCGCTGGTGGCTCGCCGCCGCCGCGCTCGCCGCGGTCGCGGTCGGCGCGATTTGGCTGCGGCAGGGCAGCGAATTGCAGACATTGGCCACGGCCGTCGGGCAGCAGCGCAATGTCACCCTGGCCGACGGCTCGATCGTGACCCTGAACACCAACACCATCGTCGAGACCGACTTGCGCCGGAACGCGCGAGAGCTTTATCTGCGCAAGGGCGAGGCGCACTTTCAGGTTGCACACGACCGCTCGCGGCCGTTCCTGGTGCACGCGGGAGACGCCGTGGTGCGCGCGCTCGGCACGGCGTTCGAGGTACGCGTATTGACCGACGAGCATGTCGATGTGGTCGTGAACGAAGGGCGCGTCGAGGTGCAGGCGACGGCCATGCCGGCGCCGCAAAACACCGACGCCCAGACTCGCCCCGCCGCCGCGACCACCGTACGCGCCCTGAAGGCCGGAGAGCGGCTATCCACCGCCAGCCACGACTACGCCGTGACGCCCATCACCGCCCAGCAGCTGTCCAGCGAGATGGCATGGCGCGAGGGCGCAATCGTTTTCGACGGCGAGCCGCTGTCGGAAGCCGTCGCCGAAATCGAGCGCTACACCGACTCCCGCATCATCGTCAGCGATCCCGAAGTGGCGGCATTGCGGGTCGGCGGGCGGTTCCGCACGGGCAACGTGCAAGAGTTCTTCGATGCGCTGCAAGCCGCGTTGCCGGTATCGGTCCGCCATGCAGGCCCAGGGGTGGTATTCATCGACCCTCGGCGCTGATCGCCGCCGCCGGCGGATTCCATTTCAGCAGTAGCGGTTTTTTTTCCGCCAAGCGTCTTTCATAGCGAAGGCCTTGACGCGTCGACCATTCGAGAAACGGCGCGAAGGGTGTTGGGGGGGAATTCAATGCGGCAACGACTCGCGGTGCTGATCCGCTGTTTGGCTCTGACCATGCTCGGAGCACAGGCATTCGCGGACCCGACTCTGCGCCACTTCGACATCCAAACCCAGGCCACGGCGGCGGCGCTCAACGAGTTCGCTCGGCAGGCGGACATCACTCTGGTGTTCGCGTCCGCGCTCGTCGACAAGCATCAGATGGTCGGCATCAGGGGCGACTTCACGGTTCTCGAAGCATTGAGGAGATTGCTGGACGGCACGGGCCTCGCGTTTACCCAGGTAAGCGCGACCACCATCGCCATCAGCGCCGAGACCAAGGCGGGACAGCAGCCGCAACCGCCGGCGAACGGATCCGGCACGGCGCCGGATCCCGGCAATAACGGAAATCAAACACAGGGGGAAGCCAATATGAATCATCGTGGATTACTCACACGCATCGCCGCGCTGTTTGCGCTCGGCGGGGCCGTGGTGTCCGGCGGCCATGCCTATGGTCAGGACACGGCGGCTCCGGCTGCGCCCACCGACTCAAGCGCTGCCAATACCAGCACTCTGGATGAGATCGTCGTGACGGGAACCGCTCAATCCAAGGGCCTCAAGAAACTGGATGCCAGTTTCCAGATAACGACCGCGAGCCTGGAGGAGATACGCGACGTGGGCCCGTCGAGTTCGGCCGACCTGCTGAAAATCGTGCCGAGCGTCTGGGTGGAATCGGGAGGCGGCGCGGCCGGTCCCAACATCGAGCTGGCGGGCTATCCCGGCGGCAGCGGTGCGCCGTATGTGACTTATTCCATCAACGGGTCGCCCGTTTATCCCTCGCACAACCTCTCCTTCCTCGACGATTCCTCGATGTTCAGGCTCGACGACACCGTCGAACGCGCCGAGGTCGTGCTCGGCGGCCCAGGGGTCCTTTATTCCGACGGTCAGCTGGGCGCCACCGCCAACTTCATTCTGCGCCAAGGCAGCGCGACCGAGCATGGGGATCTTGGCGTGACGGTCGGCTCCGAGGGTATGTACCGGATCGACGGCTTCTATGGCGGACCGATCTCGAAAGACTGGTATTTCAGCTTCGGCGGCTTCTATCGTACCTCCGACGGCATTCGCAACTCGCAGTTTCCCGCCGACGACGGCGGCCAGCTGACCGCCACCCTTTCGCACGACATGGATAACGGCTCCATCATGTTCTATGCCCGCGAGCTCAACGACAAGAATCTGTTTATCGCGGACATCCCCTTGGTGGCCAGCGGCACCGGCAAGAACGTCAGCTACTCGGCCTTTCCCGGTTTCAATCCCCTGACTGGGTGGTTTGCCGGCAGCGGGATTCAGGGGCTTTCAGTCCAGGAGTGCCCGGGCTGTGCACCGTTGACGGCCAATCTGGCCGACGGCCGCGGAGCGAACCTGCACACCTTCGGCAACAATCTTGATTTGGATGTCGCCGACGGAGTTCACTTGAGCAACAAGCTGCAGTTTTCGAGCGGCGACATGCCGACGGTCGGCATATTCACCGGCAGCGCTCCACCGGTCACCATCAGCAGCTTCATTGCGAGCTCGGTCGCAGCGGCGAACGGCAATGCGGACGCCGTGAAGGCCGGCGGCTTGGCGACCGGCGGTACCGCGACCTACGTCGGCGGCGGAGCCGTCAATCCGAATCAATATGTGATGACCAACGGATTCTGGGTGGTCGACAAGCAGCTACAGTCGTTTACGGACGACCTGCGCTTCACTTTCCAGGTGGTGCCCGGCAACGATCTGACGGTGGGCACCTATTTCGCAGCCTATACCTCCAACGACACCTGGTACCTCGGCAACAACGAGCTCATGACGGCGACGCCGAATTCTTCGCTGATCGATCTGACATTGAACAACGGCGCCATGATTTCGAATAACGGTTTGACCAGCGCATCCACATTCACTCTGATCGATCGATTCCAGGGCACCAACTACGCGCTGTTCGCTTCCGACCAATGGCGCATCGGGCAGTGGCTGCTGGACGGCGGGTTTAGAATCGAACAGCAAAAAGTCGACGGCACCATCGAGAACGACACCCCCACCAACCTCAGCACCAATCCCTTGAGTCTGTACAACCAGGGCGTCAGCGTGCCCAACGGCACGTGGACCGTGTACAACTGCGACGAGACTCTGGCGCTCGGCAATGCCCATGAGTGCGATCAATTCAAGAAGACCAAGGGCTCCGGAGCTGTGGGCGCGACTTATGAGATCACTCAGCACATGAGCGTCTATGGCCGCGCCGACCAAGGCGTTCATTTCCCGAGCTTCGACGACCTGCGCAACGGCACACCGCAGACGGAGAGTATCCGCAACTTCCAGGTCGGCTACCGGGTGCAGACCGATACTCTGTATGCCGACGTGGACGTCTTCCATCGCACCTTCTCCGGGGTGCCGTTCCAGCAGTTCGTGAC
Organism: uncultured Gammaproteobacteria bacterium; assembly: GCA_963784105.1. Taxonomy (GTDB): domain Bacteria; phylum Pseudomonadota; class Gammaproteobacteria; order Steroidobacterales; family Steroidobacteraceae; genus Bog-1198. Next base: position 755,708 of record CAWAQE010000018.1, on the reverse strand, counting down.
CACGTCCACGGGACTCGTGAACCTGGTCTTCACCTATGGTGTGAACAGCACGGGCGTCGACTATGTCGTCCGTTGGGAACCCGTTCAGAATCTGAGCCTCAGCATCACCGGCAATTGGCAGGACTCCACCTATACGGACATCATTGCCGCCGGCGGCGCCGGCGCGGACGGCAACGTCCTGCAGCGGCAGCCGAGGTTCCAGACTCGCTTCACGCCGGCGTACGATGTCCCGATGAACTGGGGCGACCTGCGCGTCTTCATGACGTACAGCTACATCGGCCTGCGTTATTCCGATCCGGGCAATGCGCAAGTGCTGCCCTCGTACAACACTCTGGACGCCGGCATCGTGGCCGACATCGGCAAGCACTTCGAGGTGCGGCTGCAAGGCACCAATCTGACCAACGAACTCGGCATCACCGAGCAGGACGCGCGTGCCGCCAGCGGAACCAGCGGTTCCAGCGGCGGCTTCGCGCTGGGCCGGCCGATCTTCGGACGCGAGGAAAATATCGGAGTGAAGTACAAGTTCTGAGAGGTGGCTTCGGCCGCGTGAACCCTTCGGGGTCACGCGGCCGAATCCGCGCCGCCGCGCCTGCTTGCCCGAAGCCCAAGTACAATGTACAGAATGACATTGCATCGTTTCGCCTGGATGCTATGGCTGGCGCTGCCGCCGATCGCGGCGGCTCAGCCGCAGACCGCAAGCCCCGCCCCCGATCCGCCGCAAGTGTTGTTCAAGGATCTGTTCGCCGCGGTGCAGACCGCGCAGATCTTCGCCGATGGGAAGGAATTTCCCGATGCGGTGCCCAGGTCGGCGCCCGGCGAGATCTTGAACCTTTACCATGCCGAGCGGCCCGGCTCGCCGGCCGCTCTGAAGAGCTTTGTCGAAGCGCATTTCACTCTGCCGTCGGAAGTGAGCGGAGCGCCCTCCCCGCCCGACCGGGTGTCCATCGTCGCGCACATCGACGGTCTATGGAATGCGCTGACGCGCAGCTCCACCGTCGCTCCGCCATACTCCTCCGTGCTGGCGCTGCCCGCACCCTACGTGGTGCCGGGCGGCCGATTCCGCGAAATGTACTACTGGGATTCATACTTCACGATGCTCGGTCTGGCAGAGAGCGGCCGCCGCGACCTGCTGACGGACATGGTGGGCGATTTCGCCTACCTGATCGATACCTATGGTCATGTGCCGAACGGTGCCCGCACCTACTATCTCAGCCGCTCGCAGCCGCCGTTCTTTTTCGCCATGGTCGCATTGATCTCACCGGGCGATCCCGCCGCGGCATTCGCGCAGTACCTGCCGCAGCTGCGCCGGGAGTACGCCTTCTGGATGGAAGGTGAGCGGGGGCTCAAGGCGCATACCGCTCACCGGCACGTGGTGGCCATGCCCGACGGATCCGTGCTCAACCGCTTCTGGGACGACCGGGATACGCCGCGCGACGAATCGTACCGGGAAGACATGGAACTCGCGCGCACCAGCGGGCGGCCCGCGCCGCAGCTGTTCCGCGACATTCGCGCGGCGGCGGAAAGCGGCTGGGACTTCGGCTCGCGCTGGTTCGCCGACGGGCACAGCCGTGCGACCATGGATACCACGGAAATCGTTCCCGTCGATCTCAACAGCCTGCTCTATGGGCTGGAGAATGCCATCCACGCAGGCTGTGCACGCAGCGGAGACAGGGCATGCGCGCTCGATTTCGAGCGCCGTGCCGCCGCGCGCCGCCGGGCCATCGACAGCTACCTCTGGGATGCTCCGAGGGGCGTGTATCTCGACTATCGCTGGACCAAGAGCGCCGGGATTCCGCAGGTCTCCGCGGCTACGCTCTATCCTCTATTCGTATCCCTAGCTTCCAAGCCCGAAGCAGCGGCCGTGGCGAACATCGCGGCGCGGGAGCTGCTCAAGGCGGGCGGCATCGTCACCACGACTCTTAAGACCGGGCAACAATGGGATTCTCCGAACGGCTGGCCCCCCCTGCAGTGGATCGCCATCTCGGGATTGCGCGATTACGGGCAAACGGCGCTGGCCGCGGACATCGCGTGCCGATGGATGGCCAATGTGAACGATGTCTATGGGCAAAGCGGCAAGCTGGTCGAAAAATACAACGTCATCGTCACGGGGCGAAGCGGCGGCGGCGGCGAATACCCACTGCAAGACGGTTTCGGCTGGACGAATGGCGTGATGCGAAAGCTCGGCGTGATGTATCCCGCCTTCCTTCGGCTGACGACGCCGGCCCGTTGTTCGGCCGGCGCGGCCGCTCAACTGCAGTTCGAGCGGCCCGACAAGACGCAGTCCTGATACCGGGACATATCCCGCAGCACGTGCGCGAGCACCACGCCGCCGATCACCAACAGCACGACCAAGATCAACCCGACCAGCGCGCCGCGACGCGCACCCGGCGGCTCCGGCTCTTCATTCTCGCCTGGGGGCTTGGAAGCGTCGGGCTCACCGGACTCCTCCGGCCCCCATTTATCCGGGTTTCTCATGCTGCGATTCTGACCTAACTGCTCGTCGTGAGCAGCGTACTGAAGGGTAACCGGTGCGTGAGGCTCCCTGAGCACAGACCTTGCTCAATGGTACCGATCAAGACCTGCCTCACCGTTTCCCAGCCAGGTCGCACGGCCACCTCCAGAACCGCCAATGCCTCGACTTCGGCGGTATAGAGAATCTCGGTATGAACATCGTTGAAGCGCCACCCGGCACCGCCGATCGAACCGGAGGAATCCAACGGGTCAAGTTGCCAATCAGGATGTCGCAGCTGGAGAAGGGGGGCGGCTTGCCGCGGCTTCGCGATCCTGCAGCTCGCGCCACAAGATCTTGCCGGCGCCCGACTTGGGCAGGGCATCGGCGAATTCGACGATCCGCGGGTACTTGTATGCCGCCATGTTATCGCGGCACCAGCCGACGATGGCCCGCTCGTCGATCCGGCCGCGCCAATTCTCCTTGAGCACGACCAGGGCTTTGACGGTCTCGCCGCGGTGGGCGTCCCGGGTTCCGATAACGCAGGCTTCCAGGATGGCGGGATGCTGGTACATCTGCGATTCCACTTCGGTGGGCCAGACCTTGAATCCGGATGCATTGATCATGCGCTTCAGCCGGTCGACCATGAAGAAATAGCCATCCTCGTCGATTCTGCCGAGATCGCCGGTGCGCAGGAAGCGTTTGCCGTCGATGTCGACCAGGGCCTGGGCGGTGTCCTCGGGCCTGTTCCAATAGCCCAGGAACACTTGCGGACCATGCGTGACGATTTCGCCGACCTCGCCGGGCGGCAGCTCCTTCAGCGTGTGGGGATCGACGACTCTGGAGTCGACGCCGTATATCGGGATGCCCAGACACTGCTGCTTCGGATGCTCGGCGGGATTGAGGTGGGTGGCTCCCATGGTCTCCGACAGTCCATATCCTTCATAGTAGGTGACGCCCAAGTCGAGCAGCCGCTGCGCAACGGCTGCCGGCATGGCGGCCCCGCCGCCGGTCACGCGCTTGATCGAGCTCAGGTCGTACTTCGCGATGTCCGGGTTCGCGAAGAAGTCCTGAACCATGGTGGGGATGGCGGTCCAGCTCGCGATCCGGTAGCGCTGCACGCATTCCGCCGCGGCACTGCGCTCCCAGCGCGGCAGCATGACCACCGTGGCGCCGGCATAGAGCGGGCCGTTCATGCCGCCCTGCATGCCCGTGACGTGAAACAGGGGCGCCACCGACAGCAAGGTGATCTCGGGCTGTACCGAAAACCAATGCATGCCCGCGACCAGAGTGTGCATGGCGCTGCGGTGAGTGTGCATGCAGCCCTTGGGTTCCCCCGTGGTGCCGGACGTATAGGGCATCACGCATAAATCGTCCGGGCCGGCAGTCAGCGGTCCCGGGCGCAAACCGCCGGCCAGCACCTCTCGCCACGCAGTCACGCCCGGTGCCGCAATGTCGATGCGCGGTGCCGCGATGAACTCGGGCACCGCGAGACTGGTCGGCCGCTTGAGATAATCCGAGTATGCCGCGACGATGATCGATTCGAGCGTTGAGCGGCCGAGCAGCGGTTCAATTCGCGAATGCAGCTCCTGCGACACGATGGCGGCGCGCGCGCCCGAGTCCTCCACGTAGCGCCGAACTTCCCGCGCCACGTTCATGGGATTGAGGGGGACCACGACGGCGTTGGCGCGCAAGATACCGTAGTAGCCGATGACGAACTGCGGGCTGTTCTGCATGTAGAGCAGCACCCGATCGCCCTTGCGCACCCCGCAGCGCCGCTCGAGAAAGCCGGCGATGCGCTCTGCCTCATCCTTGAATTCGGCGAAGGTCACCGCGGTGTCGTAGAACACCAGGAACGGCTTATCCGGATGGCGGCGCGCCGATACTTCGGCGTTGTAGAAAAGATTGGCGGCGGGCGCGGCCAACTCGCGCGCGGCATGCGCGGGCCAGAATTTGAAGTGCCGATCCGACATGCCCGCCTAGGCAGCCGCAGGCGCGCTATTCATGCGATCGACGCGCCGCCGTCCACCGCGATATATTGTCCCGTCACGTGGCGCGACGCATCCGAGGCGAGATACACGGCGGCGCCCATCAGATCGGTGTCGCCGCCGAGGCGGCCCAGGGGAGTGCCTTGGATTACCGACGCTTCGATGGTTTCAAGCAGCCCGCTCGACATTTTCGATGGGAAGAACCCAGGGCAAATCGCATTGACGCGAATGCCGAGCGGCCCCCACTCCGCGGCGAGAGCCCGCGTCAGGTGCAATGCCGCCGCCTTCGACGCGTAGTAGGCGGCAGCCTTCATGTTCATTCCGACACGCAGCGCCGCGACGGAGGCGACGACGATGATGTTGCCTGATCGCCGTGGTATGAAACAGCGGTTCGCGACAGCCTGGCTCAGCATGAGCACGCTGGTGGAGTTCAAGGTCATGACCTTGTTCCAGGCTTCGAGAGGATATTGCTCGGCGGGCGCTCCCCAGCTCGTACCGGCGTTGTTGACCAGGATATCGATCCCGCCGTGGTGATCGACGACCGCCTCGACCAACGCCGGCACCAGTTCCGGCTTGGTGAGATCGTTAACCACGGTCAGAGCATCGACGCCCTGCTTCGTAAGCTGCGACCTGGCTTCCTCGAGTTCCACGGGCTTGCGCGCGCTGATCGCGATCTTTGCGCCCATTTCGCCGAGAGCCTGCGCGATCTGCAGGCCGAGGCCGCGCGAGCCGCCGGTGACCAGGGCCACGCGGCCCTTCAGCTCGAACAGCTCGCGCACCGCCATATCAAGCGATCTCGAACAGACCCGCGGCGCCCTGTCCGCCCCCGATGCACATGGTGACGACCACGAGCTTGGCACCGCGCCGCTTGCCTTCGATGAGCGCGTGTCCGGTAAGACGCGCACCCGTGACTCCGTAGGGATGGCCGACCGCAATGGCACCGCCGTTGACGTTCAGCCGCTCGTCGGGAATGCCCAACTGATCGCGGCAGTAAAGAACCTGGCAGGCGAAGGCCTCGTTGAGCTCCCACAGATCGATGTCGGCGACCTTGTAGCCGGTCCGCTGCAGGAGTCGAGGCACCGCATAAACCGGGCCGATGCCCATCTCATCGGGCTCGCAGCCGGCGACGGCGAAACCGCGGAAAATCCCCAATGGCTTCAAGCCGCGCCGCTCCGCCAGCTTGCCGTCCATGACGACCACCGCACAGCTGCCGTCGGAAAACTGGCTGGCATTGCCGGCCGTCACGACCCCGCCGGGTATGGCGGGGCGGATTTGCGCGACGGCCTCGAGCGTCGTGTCGGGACGTATGCCCTCATCGCCCGCGATCGTCACCTCGCGCGTGCCGAGGGTGCCGGTCGCCTTGTCCGCGACACCCATGGTGGTGGTCATGGGCACGATCTCGTCCTTGAATTTCCCGGCGGCCTGCGCGGCCGCGGCGCGCAACTGGCTGCGAACGCCGTATTCGTCCTGAGCTTCCTTGGAAATGTGGTAGCGCTTGGCCACTTGCTCGGCGGTTTGCAGCATGTTCCAGTACAGCGTCGGCTTGTGCTCGATCAACCAGGGATCGCGGCGCATATGCGTGTTCGCCTCGTTCTGCACGCACGAAATGCTCTCGACGCCGCCGGCGACGATCACCGCCGCGCCTTCGGTCATGATGCGTTGCGCCGCCAAGGCAATGGACTGCAGCCCCGAGCTGCAGAAGCGGTTGATGCTCAAGCCCGCCGTGGTCACGGGCAGCCCCGCACGGAGCGCGATGGCGCGCGCGATATTGCCGCCCGTGGTGCCTTCGCCGAATGCAGATCCGATGATCACATCCTCCACCTCGGCAGGGTCGATGCCGGCGCGTTCCACGGCGTGCCGCACCGAGTGCGCGCCGAGCGTCGCGCCGTAGGTCATGTTGAATGCACCTTTCCAAGACTTGCCGAGGCCGGTGCGCGCCGTCGACACGATGACCGCTTCTGTCACTTAGGCTGATCCTTTATATATCCGCTGAAGGTCTGGCCTTGCTGGGCCAAACGCGTGAGCAGCGGTGCCGGCGTCCATACGCTCGCGTCGCTGCGGGGCTGTGCCGCAATGCGCTCGAGGGCGCGCACGATCTCGTTGAGGCCGGTTTGATCGGCATAGAACATGGGTCCGCCGCGATAGGCCGGGAAACCATAGCCGTTGAGATAGACCAGATCGATGTCCGAGGAGCGCTGCGCGATGCCGTCCTCGATGATGCGGGCGCCTTCATTGATCAGCGCATAGATGCAGCGTTCGACGATTTCCTCCGGCCCCACGAAGCGCGGCGTAAGGTCCCTCTCCTGCCGATACTGCTCGATCATGGCCGTGACCTTGGGGTCGGGAATCGCGTGGCGCGAACCCGGCTCGTACCGGTACCAGCCGGCGCCGGTCTTTTGGCCGAAGCGGCCCGCCTCGCATAGGGCGTCCGCCACATTGGAAAAGTCGCGGTCCGGAAATTCCGCCGCGCGCCGCTTGCGCAGCGCCCATCCGATGTCGAGACCTGCCAGATCGCCCACTCGAAACGGGCCCATCGCCATGCCGAAATCCTGCAGCGCCGCGTCCACCTGCTGCGGCAGGGCGCCGGCCATGAGCAGATCGTGAGCGGCCGCGCCGTATCGGGCCAGCATGCGGTTGCCGATGAAGCCGTCGCACACGCCGGACACCACGGCGATCTTGCCCATGGTTTTGGAGAGGCGCATGGCGGTCGCCAGTACGTCATTCGCGGTCTTCCCGCCGCGCACCACCTCGAGCAGGCGCATCACATTGGCCGGACTGAAGAAATGCAGTCCGATGACATCCTGCGGACGCCGGGTGAATTTCGCGATGGTATCGAGATTCAACGCCGACGTGTTGGAGGCGAGAATTGCGCTCTTCTGCACCACGCCGTCCAAGGTCTCGAAAACCTGGCGCTTCACGTCCATGCTCTCGAAGACGGCCTCGATGACCAAATCGGCGTCGCTCAGCGAGGCGTAGTCGAGCGTCGGGGTGATCAGCCCCAACCGCTGCGCGAGAGAGGCCTCGTTGAGCGTGCCCTTGCGCAGCGCGCCCTGGTAATTGCGGCGGATATTGGCGAGGCCCCGATCGAGCGCATCCTGCTTCGTCTCCAGCAGCACCACCGGCAGTCCGGCGTTGATGAGGCTCATGGTGATGCCTCCGCCCATGGTGCCGGCGCCCACGACTCCGACCTTGGCGATCGGCCTGATCGGCGTGTCGTCCGGTACGCCGAGAATGTGGGTGGCGGCGCGCTCTGCCTGGAAGATGTGGCGCAGCGCCGCCGACTCGGGCGAAAGCATCAACGTGGTGAATAGTTCTCGCTCTCGCTTGAGCCCTGCATCGAAGGGCCTGTCGACGGCCGCCGCGACCGCATCGACGCAGGCCAGCGGCGCGGGATAGGGGCCGGCCACGGACTTGACGGTATTGCGCGCGAACTGGAAGTAGGCCTCGGCGTTCGGCATGTCCAGCTTCAAGTCGCGTACGCGCTTTCGCCCCGCTGTCTCGGCGGCGGCGGGGCGCGCGAAGCGCACCGCGCTCTCCAGCAAATCGCCGTCGCCGAAGGCATCGAACAGCGGGGTGCCGCGAAGCTTCTCCGACGCGATCGTGGCGCCCGAGACGATCATATTGAGCGCCGCTTCGACTCCGAGCAGGCGCGGCAGCCGCTGCGTGCCGCCGGCGCCCGGCAATAGTCCGAGCTTGACCTCCGGCAGCGCAATGCGCGCTCCCGGCACGCCCACCCGATAATGGCAGGCCATGGCCAATTCGAGGCCGCCGCCCATGCACACCCCGCCGATGGCGGCGATGATGGGTTTGGCGCTGTCTTCGACCTCGCGGATCACGGACCGTAAGTCCGGATGGGCGGATGCCTTGGGGGTGCCGAACTCGCGAATATCGGCGCCGCCGGAGAAACCCGTCCCGGAGCCGATCAGCACGATGGCAGCGATGGCGGAATCGGCATTCGCAAGCTCGATGCTCCTGACCAATTCCTGGCGCAACTCGAGCCCGAGGCTGTTCACCGGCGGATTGTCGAGACGCAGCACGGCGACGCCGTCCTTAGTCTCGATACTCAGTTTGTTCATGTAGCTAATTCCACTGTGCAGAGCTGAATTCCGCGGTAAACACATAATGTAGCAGCGCGCCCCGGGCTTTGAAAGAACGCGCGGGGCGCTACACTCGCTCGAGTGCCAGTGCCGCGCCTTGTCCGACTCCCACGCACATCGTCGCCAGCCCGTACCGGCCCGAGCGGCGCTGCAGTTCCTGCACCGCCGCCCCGGCGATGCGCGCCCCGGACATGCCGAGCGGATGCCCCAGGGCGATGGCGCCGCCGTTGCAGTTGATGTGTTCCGCATCGTCCGCGAAGCCCAAAGCGCGCACGCAAGCCAGGGCTTGAGACGCAAACGCCTCGTTGAGCTCGATCACGTCGAAATCGGAGGCCTTGAGCCGCAGCCGGCCGGTGAGCTTCTCCACCGCAGGGATGGGACCCACTCCCATGATGCGCGGCGCGACTCCCGCAGATGCAAAGCCGAGCACGCGTGCGCGCGGCTTCAGCCCATATTTCTCGACGGCGGCGCCGGACGCCAGCAACAGCGCCGCAGCGCCGTCATTGATGCCGGATGCGTTCCCCGCCGTCACCGTACCGCCCGGACGCACCACGGGCTTGAGCTTTGCGAGTCCCTCCAGCGTGGTGTCGGGGCGAAGCTGCTCGTCGCGCTCGATCGAGTGCGCGGGGGCACCCTTGGCCGCAGGGATGGGCACCGGCACTATCTGCTCGGCGAACACGCCGGCTTGCTGGGCGCGCGCGGCGCGCTGTTGCGAACGGCAGGCGAAAGCGTCCTGATCCTCGCGCGACACATTGAACTGCGCGGCGACGTTCTCGCCGGTCTCAGGCATCGAATCGGTGCCGTACAAAGCCTTCATCTGCGCATTCACGAAGCGCCAGCCGATGGTGGTGTCGTAGATCTCGGCCGTGCGCTGGAAGGCCCGCTCCGACTTGCCCATCACGAAGGGCGCACGCGTCATCGACTCCACTCCGCCCGCTATCGCAAGTTCGATCTCGCCGGCACGGATGGCCCGGGCCGCCGCCGCCACCGCATCCAGCCCGGAAGCGCACAGCCGGTTGAGCGTCACGCCGGGCACGTGCGGGGGCAGCCCGCTCAGCAGCAGCGCCATGCGCGCGACATTTCGATTGTCCTCGCCCGCCTGATTCGCGCAGCCCAGGAACACCTCGTCGATCGCCTCGCCGAGCGCGGCGTTCGAGGCCAGCACACGCTTGATCGCGGCCGCCGCCAGATCGTCGGGACGCACCCGCGATAGGCCGCCTTCGAAGCGGCCGATCGGCGTTCGCGCAAAATCACAGATAAACGCTTCCTTCATTACACGTGCGCCCGCTTGTAGAGGCTCACCAGCTCGCCCCAGGCGCGCTCGGCCTGAGCCTCGTTGTAGATGGGCGGCTTGCCGGGGGATTTCGGCATGTCCTTCACGCACCAGCCATGCAGGCAGCCCTCGTAGACTTCGATCTTCGCCTGCAGATTCGCCGCCTTGAACGCCTGGTCCAATTGGGTCTTGGCATCGGGCTGCCGCTGGTCGTCGTTCATCGCAATGCCGAAGTAGAATTGCGCCTTGATCCTCGGCACCAGCAGGTGAGGACTGTCCGGCTTGTCGGTCACCAACCCTCCGCCGTGGAATGAGGCACCCGCACCGATTCTCTCGGGATTGGCGGCGGCCGCCTGCAGGGTCATCGGACCGCCCATGCAATAGCCGAATACGCCCATTCTGGCCTGTCTCTTGACCGGCGCCTGTGAATCCAGGAATTTCACGTACGCGATGGCGTCCTGCATGACGGCATCGCTCGTCATCGGCGCGCGCAAGGCATCGATTTTCGCGCGATCGGCGGTGTTGCTGAAATCGATGTCGAGCGACAGGCCGGGCGGCTTGCTCGTACGGTAAAACGGGTTCGGCACGAGCACGGTGAATCCGTCCGCGGCCAGGCGCCGCGCCATGTCGCGCATGGTTGGACGAAGCCCGAACACGTCGGTGAACAGGATGACGCCCGGCCAGGATCCCGTGCGAGGATGAACGAGCGCGGCATCGCATATGCCCGCGGGAGTCGTGATCTGCACATCCGTGTCCATCATTTGCGGCGCGTCGGCGCCGGACGCTCCCGTCGCGGCAGCGACGCCGGCCGCGATGGACAGAGCGGTGAACTCCCGGCGTGAAATCATGTTGGGTTGATCGGACATGTGCCCCTCCTCGGTACCGTTGGCAGGGCCGCATTATAGGCCGCGGACGCGCGATTTGTCGGCTATGGCGAAATACCGAGGCAGTGCTAATCTAGGCGGATGCAACACATGAGCGCGTTGATCATGGCCGGTACCATCAGCTTGACCCTGGGCTCGCTGCCCGGCCGCGGCGTCGCGGCCGACTTCGGTCCGGCGAATCCCTTCTATGCGCCGAGCACGCTGCCCTTTCACGCGCCGCCGTTCGACAAAATCAAGGACGAGGATTACCAGCCGGCGATCGAAGCCGGGATGGCGCAGGAACTCGCCGAAATGCGGCGCATCGCGGACAATCCCGCGCCGCCCACGTTCCAGAACACCTTCGTCGCCATGGAGAGAAGCGGGCGTCTCCTCGAACGGGCACAGTCCGCCTTCAGGGGCGTCAGCCAGGCGAATACGAATCCCACCCTGCAGAGCGCAAAATCCGCGCTGGCGCCCGAGATCGCGGCGCACGAGGACGCGATTCATCTCAACAAGAAGCTGTTCGAGCGCATCGCCGCGGTCTACAAGCAGCGTGCGGCGCTCAAGCTCGACCCGGAATCGCTGCGCCTCGTAGAAGTCATCTACGATGATTTCGTTCACGCCGGCGCGGCGCTCTCAGACTCGGATAAGGCGGCGCTCGAGAAACTCAACGAAGAAGCATCGACACTGTCGAATGAGTTCTCGGACAAGCTGTTGGCGGCGACCAAGGACGCAGCCTACTCGACCAGCGACCGGACGGCGCTCTCGGGACTGACCGAGGCGCAGCTGTCCGCCGCGGCCCAGGCGGCGCAGAACCGCAAGGCCGAGGGTTACCTGATACCGCTGCAGAACACGACGCAGCAGCCGGCGCTCGCTTCCTTGAGTAATCGCGCAACTCGCGAAGCCATATTCAAAGACTCATGGAACCGCGCCGAACGCGGCGACGCAAACGACACGCGCAGCATCGTCTCCCGATTGGCGCAGCTTCGCGCGGAGCGCGCGAAACTGCTCGGCTACCCGAACCACGCCGCGTGGAAACTTGCGGACCAGATGGCGAAGACGCCGCAAGCCGCCCTCCGTTTCATGGACGATCTGGTACCGGTCGCGACCGCGGCGGCGGCGAAGCAAGCCGCGGACATACAGGCCCTGATCGATGCGCAGAAAGGCGGCTTTACGCTGCAGCCGTGGGATTGGGACTTTTATGCCGAACAGGTGCGCAGGGCGAAATACGATCTGAACGAAAAGGAGGTCAAGCCGTATTTCGAGCTGAACAGTGTCTTGGAAAACGGCGTGTTCTACGCCGCAACTCAACTGTACGGAATTCATTTCAAGGAGCGCAAGGACATTCCGGTCTATCAGCCGGACGTGCGCGTCTTCGAGGTCATCGACGTCGACGGCAGGCCCCTGGCGCTCTTCTATTGCGATTATTTCAAGCGCGACAACAAGAACGGCGGCGCATGGATGTCGGCGTTCGTTCATCCGTCCAAGCTGCTGGGCGACCTCGCCGTCGTCTATAACGTCGCGAACCTGCCGAAACCGGCCGCGGGTGAACCCGCTCTCATCAGCTTCGACGACGTGACGACGATGTTCCACGAGTTCGGGCATGCCCTTCACGGGATGTTTGCCGACACGCGCTTTCCCACCCTCTCCGGCACCACGCCGCAGCGGGACTTCGTCGAGTTCCCCTCGCAATTCAACGAGCACTGGGCGCTTTACCCGGCGGTTTTCGATCACTATGCGCGGCACTACAAAACGGGCGCCGCCATGCCGCCGGCCTTGGTGGAGAAAATCAAGAGAGCGAAGAATTTCGGCGAAGGCTACTCCTTGACGGAGGTGCTGGCCGCGGCCGAGCTCGACATGCAATGGCATCTGCTGCCGGCGGACGCGCCCCTCCAGGATCCCGACGCGTTCGAAAAGCGCGCCCTCGCGAAGACGCATCTCGACATCCATGCGGTGCCGCCTAGGTATCGCTCCAGCTATTTCAGCCACATCTGGGCCAGCGGATATTCAGCCGGCTACTATGCATACCTGTGGACGCAGATGCTGGACGACGATGCCTATCAATGGTTCGACGACCACGGCGGATTGAGCCGTGCGAACGGCGATCGCTTCCGCCGCATGATCCTATCGCGGGGCAACACCGAGGACCTCGAGAAGCTCTATGAGACCTGGCGCGGCAAGCCCCCGACCATCGATGCCATGATGAAATACAGGGGTCTGAAGCCCTGAGCCCGGCGGCCTTCGGCCGCCGCGATTCAAAGAGCGATGTTGACCACCTGGACGGTCGTGTATTCCTTGAGACCGTCGACGTTGAACTCGACGCCGATGCCGGAGCATTTCACTCCGCCGAAGGGCGCCATGGGATGCAGCGTACCGTGCTGGTTCACCCAGGCCGTGCCGCATTCCAGCCGGCTCGCGTGGCGGGCGGCTTCCTGCGGATCGTTCCCCCAGACGGAGCCGCCGAGACCCACGTCGAGCGAGTTGGCGCGCTCGATGGCCTCGTCCACGGTTTTGTACTTCACGATGGGTATGATCGGGCCGAACTGTTCTTCCTTCACCACGCGCATGTCGTCCGCCGCATCGGCGATCACCGTCAGCGGATAGAAGAACCCGGCCGCCTTCGGCCGTACACCGCCCGTGACTATCCTGGCGCCTCGGGCGCGCGCGTCGTCCACCAGATCGGCGACCTTGTCGAGCTGCATCTTGTTCGAGACCGGACCGATCAGGTTCTTGGGATCGAGTCCGTTGCCGACGGGAATCTTGCCGACATATTCCGAGAATTTCCTGACGACCTCCTCGTATTGATCCTGATGGACGTAGAGACGCTTCAAGGCCGCACAGGTCTGCCCGGCATTGATGAAGCAGCCCCAAAAGAGCTTCTCCAGCAGCGGCTCGACCTGGGTGCCGGGCAAAACGATGCCGGCGTCGTTGCCGCCGAGCTCGAGGGTGATGCGCTTCAAGCTCTGCGCCGCGCTGCCCATCACCTTCTTGCCGGTGGCGATAGAACCTGTGAACACGATCTTGTCGATTCCAGTGTGGTTCGTGAGATGGCTGCCGACTTCCATGCCTCCGGTCACCGCATTGATGACCCCCGGCGGCAAGACTTGGTTCATGAGCTCCACGAGGCGCAGAGTCGAGAGCGGGGTGAAGGGCGAAGGCTTGATGACCACGGTGCAGCCCACGCGAATGGCCGGCATGATGTGCCATACCGCGATCATCAGCGGCCAGTTCCATGGAGTGATCGACGCCACGACGCCGACGGGCTTGCGGCGCAGGACGATCTTGCCGCTCTTATTGTCTTGAATGGTTTCCTCGGGAATCGACAGCCCGGCAGTGACGCGGGTCCACGCGACGGCGCCGCCCACTTCGAGGTTGGCTCCCGGGCCGCTTTGAGTCTTGCCCTGTTCGCGCGTGACGAGTTCAGAGAGCTCCGTATGGTGCTTCTCTATCAAGTCGGCGACCGCCTGCAGCCGGGACTGGCGCTCCGGATCGGGCAACGCCGCCCAGGAGGGAAACGCACGCCGCGCACTCTGGACGGCTTCGTCCACCAGCGCCGGCGTGCCCTCGGGACAGGCCGCGACGATGGTCTCATCGGCGGGATTCAGCACATTGAAGGTCTTGGCTGCCGTCGCGGCCTTGCCGCCGATCGTCAATACATAGTGCGCCATATCAGTTCTCCTCAAAACGACTGCCGAAATTCCAGACCGATGGTGCGAGGCTGGTTCACGAACAGACGTGGGCGTCCCGGAGTCTCCGCCGCCAGCGAGCGGCTGTCGCCCAGATTCGCGACCTCATTACCGAGGTTCTTTCCCACCAGGGCAATCTCCATCGGACCGTAGGAGAAGTCATGAGCGAACGCGAGACGGGCATTGATGAGTCTGTACGATGGCCGCAGCCGCGGATCCTCGGGATCGTTGTTGCCGCTGAAACTTCTGCCGATATAGGAATAATCGGCACCGCTGACCATTTTCCAGGCGCTGGTCAATTGAGTGGTGTACGACACCGCGCCATTGCCGGTCCAATCCGGTACCTGATAAATGGGCGAACCCACCGCCTGCGGCGACTCGATGCTGGCTTGAGTGATTTTCGCGTCCTGGTAGCCCAGACCCAGCGACATTTCGAGAGGATCGGTCGGTCTTGCGCGAACTTCCAGCTCGCCGCCCTTGCTCACAGCGGCGCCGGCATTCGCCGTGTACTGGAAGCCGCAGGAGAGCAGGATCTCTTGCTGAATATTGTTCCACTTGATGTAGAACGCGGCCGCATCCACCGACAAGCGATGATCCATCCACTCGGTCTTGGTGCCGAGCTCGTAATTCCACAATGAGTCGGATTGATAGCTGCGCGTCTGGGCGATGGTGATGTTGGGATCGACCTGCTTGAGAGCCGCAGTGCAGTCCGTCGCCGTGCCGGCCTCGCCCGAGGGCACGATGGGCACGATGCCGCCCGGCCGGAAGCCCTTGGCGACGTTGACATAGATCATCTGGTCCGGCGTCAGGTGGTAGTCCGCCTCGAACTTGGGATTGACCCCGCTCTCGGTCTCCGTGGCGGGAGGACTGACCACGGGCGGACCGCCGCCGGTCGCCAGTCCCAGCTCATAGCCTTCCGATGAGGTCTTCACCTGGTACCAACGCAGTCCGGCTGTGAGTTTGAGAGGATCGATGGGCTGGTAGGTCACTTCGCCGAAGGCCGCCGGCTCCTTGATATCGGTATGAAAGTTCTGAGCGAAGACGGTGTTGGGGTAGCCCGGCGTGAGTTCGCCCGGCCCGCCGAGCAGCGTCTGGTCAAGGCCCGGAGCCGTCGCGGGCGGATAGTAGGCAGCGAACGGCAGGCGGCCATGAGTGTCCGAATAGAATCCGCCCGCCACGAATTGCACCGGCCCCTGCAGGGCGGAGACGAAGCGGACTTCCTGAACGAATTCCTGGTAGTCCTTCTCTTCGGTGATGGAGCTGGGCTGCGGCTCACCGCCGGCGCCTGCGGTGATCGCGGCGTAGACGAAATCGGTCTCATCCTCGGTCTCGACCACTTTGCGCGAGAAATAGGCGGTCGAGGAGACGAGTTCGCCGATGCCCGTCTTCCAATGCACGCCGACGGACGTCAGCGTCCAATCATCGGAGCCGCCTTCGGGAACATTGAACCAGCGTGCCTGAGTAAAGCTGCTCGGTACCATCTTGCTCGGTGTCGGCGCACCGGTGCCGGGCGTCGGCACCGGGTAGCCGATGCCGTTGGCGGTGTCGGTGTCGTAGTCCGCCATGGGGAAGCCGTTGTAGTCGGCCTGCTGCTGCATGATGCGCGGCGTAATGGTCAAGGAATCGTTGATTTTCAAGGTCAGGCTGGCGGCGCCGCCGTAGGTATCGATCGCGCCCACGTTATCGACGGTGGTGATGCCCGTGGTGGCCAAGGGCGTGCAGGTGCCTGCCATGGCAGCCGCCGGATTGGAGCAGAAACTGCGCTTGAAATAGCCGGCCTCTTCATCGTAAAACGCGCTCAATCGCAGCGCCGCGTGATCCTCGATCAGCGGGATGTTGACCACCCCGTCGCCGGTGTAGTTGGGCTGATCGGTGTGATCGGTGTCCGACACGCCGCCGTGCACGGTGGCGCTGAAGTTGTTGATGTCCGGTTCCTTGGTGACGATGCGCACCAAGCCGCCCATCGAGCGGGCGCCGTACAGAGTGCCCTGCGGCCCACGCAGCACTTCGATGTGATCGATGTCGAGTACGCGCGGATCGATGGAATCCGGCAGCGGGGTATCGTCGATATAGAAACTGGTGACATTGTTCCCGGAGACGCCGCGGATCGAGACCGTGCGCGCCGTACCGACGCCGTCACCCGTGGGCGCAAACGCCAGATTCGGGACTTTCGTGGCGTAGTCGAAGAAGGTGTTGACGCTCTTCTCCTGGAGCGCCGCGCTGCTGAAGGTGGTCATGGACAGCGGCACGTTTTGCTGGCTTTCCGAGCGCTTCTGCGCGGTGACCGTGATCTCTTCCAATTCACTGGACGGTGCGGCGGTGCCGGTGTCGGCCGCGAGCACGTGCGACGACCCCATCATGGACATCACCCCGGCCCAGGCGAAATACTTTGTCGATATTTTCATTGTCGCTCTCCCACAAAAAACGAATTCAATCCCGCGTACGCACCTGCCCGCCGAAAACCGGGCATTTAGCGTGCGAATCGCCTGTTTAGTATGATTATCGGGTCATATTAGCCCTTCGAACGGCGGCCCCGCGACCCATAAAGCGAACGCAGCGTACGGCATCGGAAAGAGAGCGCCTATCCGGGCGGCGTTGCCCGGCGGGCGAACGGCATCATTGAGCCTTTTCTTTCAGGGTCGTGGACGGCGAAACGCCTATTTGCTCGCGATAGTACTGCGCGTAGCGGCCGAAATTGACGATGCCCACGTTCATCATGAGATTGGTCACGCCGGCGGAGGCATCCGCCGCCAGCAGCGCGCGATGCAGCGCGTCGACGCGCGCCCGGCGGATATATTCCGCCGGCGTCAGGTTGAATGCCTTGCGGAAGCCGTTTTGCAGGGTTCGCGGCGTGACGCCGACCCGAGCCGCGATGTCCGTGATCGATATGCCTTCGGACAAATGATCATGGACATAGTCGCGGGCGCGGCCGACATGCCACGCAGTGGCATGACCCGACGACTCATCGATGGATTCAGTGTGGCTATGCGGCGCTGCGCTCAGCATGATTTCCATCAAGGTCCGCGCATACTGCTTGCGTACGCCTTCGTTTGCGAGCGCGGCAGGCGCCGTTGCGGACACATGGCAGATGTGGGCCACGAGCTCGCACCAGGCGCGCGCGAAGTCGCTGTCCATGGGAATCTCGAGATTGAACTGCAAGGCCTGGCGAGGCCGCCGCCGCAGCTTCGCCGCCAGAGTCTCCAAGAGCGCGCTGCGCGACACTCGCACCGTCAGATGCTGACACGCGGCGGTCATGCGTATCTTCGTATGTTCGGTGGGCTCGGTGATCACGATGGATCGGGGCGAGGTGATTGCCGTACGGCCCCCGCACCAGAGCTGCCCTTGGCCGGCCAAGGTCCATTTCACGAGATAGGTGTCCTCGATGCGGCCGGCGTCGATGTCGACGTCGAAGCCGTACTTGAGATTGGTCAGGCCGCAGGCGCCCAAATCCAGGGACGACAGAAATGCCACGCTCTTTCGCGGCGGCTCGTTGACGCTGAGCTTGTGCGGGCAAATCGCGGCCCTTACGAGGCTGGTCGCCTCATCCAGAGTATCGGCCGTGAGAACGCCGCGCGGATTGGGCACCGGCATCAGCTGCGTTCCGAGGCCTGTCGGTTGTGCAGTCACGCGCAAAGTGTAGCTCAATCGCATGGGTGACCGCTCGTACCCGGACCGCCCGCCTTCGCGTAGCGGATAGCGAAGTCGTTTTCGCTATGTCAGACTCGGCCAAAATAGAGCGAGAATCCACGATGCGACCCTTCGCCAACACCCTGATGTTATGCGCATTGCTGGCCGGATCCGCAGGGGCGGAGCTACCCTCGGACAGCGCGCGCGGGCCGGAGGTGGCTACTCTGCCTGTTCCAGCCTCGAAACACTGGGTATGGGTGAACGATTTTGTGTTCCCGCACATGGCCGACGGAATGGCTTATCTGATCGACGGCGATTCGGGCCGCTACCTGGGGACACTCAGCACGGGTTTTGGCTTCGCGCACGTGATTCTTTCCCGCGACGGCAGGCTCATCTACTCGCCGGAAACCTATTTCTCCCGGGGAACCCGCGGCAAGCGCACGGACGTCGTCACCCTGTACGACCCCGGCACGCTGAAACCGGTGGGTGAAATCGCGATACCGCCCAAGCGCGCATCCAACATGCCCATGATTGCCAACCAGGTGTTGACGGACGACGATCGCTTTCTCCTGATCTACAACTTCAATCCGGCGCAGAGCGTAACGGTCGTGGATACCAAGCTGCGCAAGTTCGTGCGCGAAATCGAAACCCCGGGATGCGCCTTGGTTTACCCCACCGGCCCCCGCTCGTTCTTCTCGGTGTGCGGCGACGGTTCATTGTCGCTCGTGGAACTCGATGACGCCGGAGCGGCCCGCCAGAAGCGCACCCAACCCCTGTTCGACCTGGCCGGCGATCCAGTGACGGAAAAGGCGGTCAGGATCGGCCAGATCTGGTACTTCGTTTCCTTCGCGGGGCGCATCTATCCGCTGCAAGCCGGAGCCCTGCAGGCATCGATGGGGCCGACCTGGTGGCTGACCACGGAGGCGGAACGCAAGGCGGGCTGGCGTCCCGGCGGCCTGCAGCAGCTCGCGGTGAACCCGCAAAAGTCGCTGCTGTACGCCATCATGCATCGCGGCGGCCTCGCGACGCACAAAGATCCCGGCAAGGACGTCTGGGTATTCGATGTGTCGACTCACCGCCGCGTGCAGCAATTCGTGTTGAAGAACCTGGCCTCTTCGATCCAGCTCTCGAGCGACGCACGGCCTCTCCTCTACAGCATATTCATCGACGGCACCGATCTGGACATCTACGATGCCGCGAGCGGCAAGCTGCTGCGGTCGGTGGACCATGTCGGCACCACGCCGACGATCATGGTCACGCCCTAGGTGCCGGATTTGATTGGCGGAGAACACTAGAATGAAATGGTTGGATGCATTTTCGGAGAGTTCGGCGCGCGCGCTGGCGCGGCGCACTTCACGCCGCAGCGTGCTCGCGGGACTCGGGTCCTTCCTCCTGGGCGCCGCCGCAATCCCGCTGCTCCCCGTGGCACGCGGCGCCGACGCCAAGCCGGCCGCCGGTTCGCCCAATGCGGATCCGGGCGACCCTGCCTCCTGCAATTATTGGAGGCACTGCGCAATCGACGGGTTTCTGTGCGGGTGCTGCGGCGGATCGCAGTCGGCCTGCCCGCCCGGCACGGACATGTCCCCGGTCACCTGGATCGGGACCTGCCACAATCCGGGCGACGGCAAGGATTATGTCATCTCCTATAACGACTGCTGCGGCAAGAGCGCCTGCGGCCGATGCTTCTGCAATCGCAACGAAGGCGATAGCTCGCTGTTTCAGCCGGGTCAATCCAACGATTACAACTGGTGCTCCGGAAACGCCAAGGCCAATATCCCCTACCATTGCTCGACCGCACGCATCGTGGGCGCGGCCAAGTAGGGCCATGCGGCAGGGATCCAGGATCGCGGCCGCGGCGCTCTGTTGGGCGGCCGCGAACGCCGTCTGGGCCTACCAGCCCGCAGTCAATTATCAGTTGCGCTGCATGGGCTGCCATCTCCCTGACGGGTCAGGCCAGGCGGGCCGGGTTCCCTCGATACGCCGCACGCTCGTACTCTTTTCAGCTTTCCCGCAAGGGCGGGATTATGTGATGAGAGTTCCGGGCGTTGCACAATCGCCGCTCTCGGATGTGGACACCGCAGCGCTGCTCAACTGGATGGCGCGAAACTTGAGCGACTTGAAGGTACCGGCGGATTTTGCAAACTATTCCGCCGCGGAAGTCCACGACGCGCGAGTTCATCCCTTGGTGAGGGTCAAGGCCATCCGCGCGCGCCTCTTGAAGGCCGCAGCCGCGGCACCGCGCTCGCCGCCCGGATGAGTTCCGCCCGGCCTTCCTTGCCCAAAGTTGCGGTAGCGATTGCCGGCGGCGGACCGGTCGGTTTGTCCATGGCTGCCCTGCTGGCGCATCACGGCGTCCCCTGTCTCTTGTTGGAGGCGGATGCATCCTGGTGCGAGGGCAGCCGGGCCATTTGCATTGCGCGCCGCTCGCAGGAAATCCTCGGCTGGATCGGCGCCGACCGGCCCCTGACCGCCAAGGGCCTGGCATGGATGGGCGGCCGCAGCTACTTCCGAAACGCCGAAGTGCTGCATTTCGAAATGCCGAGCGAGCCCACCGAGCGTTTTGCCCCGATGCTCAACATCCAGCAGTACTACATCGAGCAATACGCCCATGCGGCGGCTCTGCGCGGCGGCGGCGTCGATGTGCGCTGGTCGGCTCGCGTGAACGCCGTGCGGCCGCGAGCCTCGGGCGTGGAGGTTGAATTTCAGACGGCGGACGGCCGCACTCACGGTGTGCATGCCGATTGGCTGATCGCCTGCGACGGAGGCCGCAGCACGGTGCGCGAACAGCTGGGCCTGCAGCTCGAGGGCATGCAATACGAAGGTCGCTACGTCATCGTGGACATCGAGCAGAACACTCGGCGTGCGGTCGAGCGCCTCGCATGGTTCGACCCTCCCTCCAATCCTGGCTCCACCATCCTGATGCACCGTCAGCCCGACAATATCTGGCGGATCGATTACCAAGTGGCCGACGACGAAGATCCGGCGCAGGCCGTCAAGCCCGAAAACGTGCTGCCGCGCGTGCAGGCGCATCTGGATATGATCGGTGAAACGGCGCCCTGGAAGCCGCTGTGGATTT
Source organism: uncultured Gammaproteobacteria bacterium (assembly GCA_963784105.1). Taxonomy (GTDB): domain Bacteria; phylum Pseudomonadota; class Gammaproteobacteria; order Steroidobacterales; family Steroidobacteraceae; genus Bog-1198. Next base: position 734,649 of record CAWAQE010000018.1, on the reverse strand, counting down.
CCATCTACAACGCGAAATGCCTGACGCTGCCCGGCTATCGCAGCGGGCGGGTCCTGTTTGCGGGCGATGCAGCGCATCTGGTGCCGATTTTCGGCGTACGCGGTCTGAACTCGGGGCTGGACGATGCCGGCAATCTAGCCTGGAAATTGGCGCTGGTGGTGCAAGGACACGCCCGCGATGCTCTGCTCGACAGCTATTCCAGCGAGCGCGTGCTCGCGGCCCGCGAAAACATCGCCTTCGGCGCCAAGAGCACCGAATTCATGGCGCCGCCGCATCATGGCTTTACCTTACTGCGCGAAGCGGCGTTGCGTCTCGCGCTGGTCTCGCCCGGCGTTCGTTCGCTCATCAATCCGCGGCAAACGACGCCGGTCGAGTACCTGGGCTCGCCGCTCAATGAGCCCGAATCCGGCGCCGGCTTTGCCGGCACCCCTCGGGCCGGAATGCCTGCCCCCGAAGCGAGACTGCGCACCGTGCAGGGTCAGAAACATTTGACCTCCCTTTTCGGAACTTGCTTTGTGGCCCTGTACTTCTCCAACGATTCACGGTTGCCGGCGGACCTGCGGCGGCTCGCGGACAATTCGCGTTCCGGCTCCGCAAGGCTGCATCTGATCCGCATCGCGGCATCGGGCGAGCCCGATAGCCGAACCCTCGTCGATGAGCTCGGCCAGGCCCGGCAGCGCTACGATGCGAAGGAAGGCACGGTCTATCTGATCCGGCCTGATGGCTATGTCATGGGCCGGTGGCGCAAGACCGCATCGCCAGGGTCGGAGATCTCACAGGCGCTGCAGCGCGCACTCAAGGAAGTGGACGATGAATGACGCCGATGTCGACGCCACCTATGCAGCCCTCGCGCAGTGCATTGCGCGGGTGGGCGAAGCCAGGAGCAACCTGTTTCTCGCCACGCTGGCCTTGGATCTTCTCAGCGAGCAGCCCGATGCCGGCACCGCGCTCGTGCACATACTCCAGGCCGAGCGCTTGACGAAAGTTTGATCGCGCCGCCCACGCGCCCGGGCATCGGGGCGCGCGCGGCTGTCGGAAGATCCTGACGCAGACTCGGGCTCACCGGCGCTGGTCCCGCTGCGGCTGAGCGCTTAAGTTGGTGGCGTAGCCACCTCCAGGATCGTCTATGGCAACTTCTACACCTCCTGATCGCCCGCAACCGAAAGGCGGCGCCACCCCGCCTGGCCCGGACCCGAAAGCCGCCGGCGAACGCGAATGCGAAACCATCTCGGACTCCAAGCCCGATGGTTTCAAAAACGATCCAAACGATCCGACGAATCCAAATGAGGCGATCGAACGCAGCCGCAGGACGCTGCGCGTGCCCCCACAGCCGGTGCCTCGGAAAAAATAGCCGCTACGACAAAGGCTGCGGGGGCTTTTCGATGAATTGCATTTGTTGACGGCCGCCGATTTTCGACCACTCGCAGCGCAGCGCGTAGCCGTCGGCCGCATATATCTCCGACCATCCGCATATACCCGCCACGATTTCTCCCGCACGCTCGCTGCGGGCTGCCGGACCGCCATGACGCGCCAGGAAGTCGCGGATCCGGTCTTCGTCGTCACCGGGTGGCATCTGATGTTCTCTGTTCATGCTTTCTCCATGAAGGGAGCACAGACAAAACATACGCCGCCTGCCCTTCCCTGGATGTCAGTCGCGGCCGCGCCGGTTGGCCGGCAATGTCCTAAACGCAGTGCCGCGCTCGCGCGGTAGGAGACAGCTGACATGCGCTGCTTCGGTCGCCCGACTGTTTCGGCGCGGAATCGAGGTTAACGTGGCAGCATCAGATTCCACGGGGAGATGGAAATGTCGTTAGGCACGATCCTCTTGATAATTCTGGTCCTTTTATTGCTGGGCGCACTGCCGGCATGGCCGTACAGCACCGGCTGGGGCTATTACCCGAGCGGCGGGCTCGGTTTGGTCGTCATCATTCTGCTGATCTTGGTCGTTACCGGGCGGTTGTAGTCACCGCCCCGTATTGATCCAGACGACCTTGGGGTCGGTGAAGTTTTCGATGGCCATGTCGCCGTGCTCGCGGCCGAAGCCCGAATCCCGCGATCCGCCCCAAGGCAGCCGCACGTCGGTGGGCCCGAAGGTGTTCACCCAGACGGTCCCGGCTTTGAGCCGGCGCGTAAAACGGTGCACTCGAGAGATGTCGGCGCTCCACACGCCGGCGGCAAGGTTGTAGACCGTGCCGTTGGCGATGCGCAGCGCGTCCTCTTCGTCTTTGAATGAGATGACCGACGCCACCGGCCCGAATATCTCCTCCTGCGAGATACGCATCTCATGCGTTACGCCGGAGAACACGGTGGGCTGCACGAAGTAGCCCGCATGGCCGCTGCGGCCGCCTCCGGTCACGATCGTGGCACCCTCGCTGCGCCCGATGTCGATGTAATTCAAAACCCTTTTCATCTGGGTCTCGGAGACCAGGGGACCCATGCCCGTTGCGGTCTCCATCGGATCGCCGAGGCGGATCGACTTGGCGCGTGCCGCTATGCGTTCGACGACCTCGTCGTACACGTCCTGGTGCACCAAGATTCTCGAGCCGGCCGAACACACTTGGCCGCTGTTGAAGAAAATGCCCGCGCTCGCCGCTCTTACCGCGGATTCGAGGTCGGCGTCCGGAAAGATGATGTTGGCCGACTTGCCGCCCAGCTCGAGCGTCACGCGCTTCAGATTCCCCGCGGCGCTGCGCAGAATTTGACGGCCCACCGCAGGCGAGCCGGTAAAGGTCACCTTATCGACATCGGGATGATCGACCAATGCCTGCCCGGCGATCTTGCCGAGACCCGGAACGACATTGAGCACGCCTGCAGGAAATCCTGCCTGAAGCGCCAGCTCGCCGAGCTTGAGAGCAGTCAAAGGCGTGATCTCGGCGGGCTTCAGCACGACGGTGCAGCCGCAGGCCAAGGCCGGGGCGATCTTCCACATGCCGATCATGAGCGGAAAATTCCAAGGAACGATGGCGCCGACGACCCCGAGCGCCTCGCGAATGGTATAGGTCAGCGCATCGCCGCGCGCCGGTATGACTTGACCGTTTATCTTGTCGGCCATACCCGCGTAATAGGTCAGGGTATCCAGCACCGCCGGCAGATCCTGCCGGCGGATGGCCGATACCGGTTTGCCCGAGTCCAGGCTCTCCAGTGCCACCAGCTCTTCCTGTGACTCGCGAATCGCCTGGGCGAGCTTCAGCATCAAGCCGCCGCGGTCCGCGGGGCGCATGCGGCCCCACTCGCCCTCGAAAGCAGCCCTTGAGGATCGTACGGCGGCATCCACGTCGACCGCATCGGCCTCGGCGACTCTGGCGATGACCTCTTCGGTCGCCGGATTCACGGTGTCGAAGTAGCGGCCGGAAGCGGCCGGAACGCGCTTGCCGTCGATCAGAAGCTCGTGGTGGCCCAGGAGGGGAGAAGCGAACATGGGGGAAGCGGACATAGAGACTCCATATATGATCTACAGTGCATATACTGCGAGAACGTACCGATGTGTGTACATCAGTACATGAGATTTTACGTGCCATTTTTCAAGGGAGGAATATGATGACCAGTGCTGAAAGTGCGCTGCGATATATGAACTCTAGTGCCTATTTCAGTACTGGTAAGTTATGAACGGGGAATCATAATGATCCGCATTGAAATCGAGCCTGTTTGGCGCTTCTCCAGGGACAATGGGACCCGTTCCATGCTGGTGATGCTGGACTTCCTGCACGAGATTCGAACCACCGGGAAGATCACCCGGGCCGCGGATCAGGCAGCCATGTCCTATCGGCACGCGTGGAATCTGATCGAAAAATGGTCTGCGTTCTTTGAAGCGCCTCTGGTCGACCGGCGCCAGGGGCGAGGTACGACTCTCACTCCGCTGGGCGAGAAACTGGTGTGGGCCGGACAGCGCTTGCGAGCCCGGCTCAAACCCCAGCTCGACAATCTTTCTCAGGAACTGGAAACCGAGATCAACCAACTGCTGCCGCATGGGCCTTCCATCATCCGCGTCCACGCCAGCCATGGCTTTGCGGTGGCGAAGCTGCGCGAGATGCTGAGTCACGAGCCCGATATCGGCATCGACCTGCGCTATGTCAGCAATCAGAATTCACTGGCATCGCTGGCACGCGGGGAGTGCGATCTTGCCGGCATGCACCTGCCTCAAGGGGGACTGCGCCAGATCAGCATCGCCGCTTGCAAGGGATGGCTGTCGCCGACGCAGCACCGGGTCATCAGCTTCGTGACGCGCGAGATGGGGCTGATCGTCAAGAACGGCAATCCGCTGAAGATCGACTCTCTGGAGCGGCTGCTCGATCCTGCCGTCCGGTTCGTCAATCGGGATCCGGATTCGGGAACGAGGCGCCTTTTCGAGCAGCTATTGGCGCAGCACCGGATAGAAGGCTCGCGAATCAACGGCTATGCACAGATGGAATTCACTCACGCGGCGGTGGCCGCTTACGTGGCGAGCGGCATGGCCGACGTCAGCTTCGGCGTGGAGGCCGCGGCAAGGCAGTTCGACCTGGGTTTCGTTCCTCTGTTGACGGAAGACTATTTCTTCGTCTGCTTGACGCAAATGCTGCAGCTGGAAGCGATGAAGCGGCTGCTGTCGATCATGCGCAGCCCTGAATTCCACGCGGCCATCTCCGGCCTGCCAGGCTACGCGGTGAAGGATGCCGGAGCGATCAAGACCATCACGGAGGTCTTTAGAATGAGTGGATGCTAGCCGACCACCCGCTGCAAATCGGAAGATTGGATCAACAAAGCGGCGGCCGCATTCAAGCCGTCGCCGTCCTCGGAATCGAATCGGCCGGGCTGCGGGCTGTCCAGATCGAGGACGCCCAAAAGCTGCCCGTTCTTGATCAACGGAACCACGATCTCCGAGCGGGACGCCGAATCGCAGGCAATATGCCCGGGGAAGGCGTTGACATCGGGAACGATGACGGTCTCCCTGCGCTCCGCCGCGGTGCCACAGACGCCTTGGCCGAGCGCGATCCGGACGCAGGCAACCCTGCCCTGGAAGGGGCCGAGCACGAGATCCCGATCGCGCAGGACATAGAACCCGGTCCAATTCAAATTCGGCAGAGCCTCGAAAAGCAGCGCGGACATGTTCGCCATGTTGGCAAGACCATCGCGCTCGCCGGCGAACAGGCCCCCCAGCTGCTGCTGCAGCTCGCGGTACGCGGCCGCTTTGGGAAGCTCCGCAATGGATTTGACGACGTGCATTTACTTGGATCCCTCGTCCGAGGCCGCGTACACATAGTGAATGAAGCCTTGGTTCTGAGCCAGGCGATCGTACAGCCGTCTCGCCGCGGCATTGCTTTGGTGGGTCAACCAGTAGGGACTATTGGCCCCCGCCTTTTTGGACGCCTGGACGACGGCTTCGATGAGCATGCGCCCGCACCCGGTGCCGCGGGCAGCCGAATCCACGTACAAATCTTGCAGATAACAGGCCGGCACGGTCGACCAGGTATCTTCGTGATACAGAAAGTGCACGATGCCGATCAGTTTGCCGGCCGAATCGCGCGCGCCCAGGCCATGCACTCGACCGTCGTGCAGGCGTTGCCAGGTCGCCGCCGTGATCGCCGGCGCGAGTTCGACGCCGTAGAACACCAGATATTCGGACCATAGTTCTGCCCAGCGGGCGTGTTCCGACAGCTGCAGAGGCGCGATGTGAATCATCGATGGTCCGCCGCAGGCGGTTGGCTCAGGGCCCACACATAGGCGGCGACCGCCGACACCTGATCGGCCGTCAACTGCGCGCCGCCCATCGGCGGCATGGGTGAGCGATAATTTCTGGGGTGCGGAACTCCGACCCGGATAGTTGCCGCAATCCCGGCCTGGCTGCCATCGCTCCAAAACCATCGATTGTTCGTCAAGTTGGGACCGAGCGAAGAGCCCGTGCCGGCCGACCCGTGGCAACCCGTGCAAGTCGCTCCACCCACTTCGCCGTGGTATATGCGGCCGCCGAGGACCACCATGTCGAGCGTGGCGCCTTCCGGAACGGGCAAGCTGGCCGGGTCTCGGATGCCGGCATCCGCGTGTGTCCCTTCCGGGGGGTTCGCCTCGGCGGCAACGAGAGTTCCGGCAGGGGCCGAGGCGCTCGGACAAGGCACGATGCGTCGGGCCCCGCCCGGGCCGCCACGATACACGATGCGATAGATTCTTCCGCGCACATCATCGGAGACGTAGAGCGCGCCATCAGGGCCGACGGCAACGCCGGTGGGACGGTGGGCGGCCTTGTCGGGCGATTTTTCGGCTCCCGCAAAGCCGTCGGCGAAGATCTCGCAACTCCCGGATGCCTTGTCCCCGGCGAGCGCCTGAAAAACGACGTTGTAGCCCTTCTGCGGGTAGGGCGCCCGGTTCCACGAGCCGTGAAATGCGATGAATACACCGCCATGGTAGCGGGCGGGGAATTGCGCCTTGTCGTAAAGGGCCATGCCGTCGGGCGCCCAATGTGCCGGAAAAGCCGCGATGGGCCCGAGCTTGTCGGCGCACACGCCGATGCGCTTGCCGTCGCCGCCGTACTCCGGCGCAAGCACCAGTTTGTTTCGCCCCGGATCGAAGTAGCATTCCGGCCAGCCGTAATCTCCTCCCTGCACGACATGCAGCAACTCTTCCGCCGGGAGCGTCGCCTCCTGCTCGAGCCGATAGAAAGCCGGCCAATTCGAGTGCAGCTGGTCGCGGCCGTGCTGAGTGACGAAAAGCCGCCCCGCCGAATCGATGGCAAAGCCCTCAGCGTTGCGTATTCCGGTCGCGTATCGCTCGGCGGGCGAAAACTTCTGATCGGTCTTGTTCGCGTCGAAGCGCCAAATACCACCCCGGGTCTTAAGTTCCGTGCAGGGGCTCGCTCCGGGAGACTCGAGCGAACGGTTTTCCGGCTGGCATGAATTGGTGGCGGTACCCATGTCGACGTACATATGCCCCGCCGTATCGATTGCAAACGGGTGCATGGGATGGTCTCCCCCGAGAGGCAGGCCGGTCACGATGGTTCGCGGGGGATCCGGCGGCACGATGGCTCCGGCCGGCAAGGCATAGCGGACTATTTTGTCGTTGATCTCGGCGTAGATGGCGTCGTGGTAGAAACCGATGCCGGTGCCGCCCGCGCCGCCGCTTTGCACGGTCTCGCCAAAGCGCTGATTGACGTCGGCCTTTCCCTTGCCCGTCCGGTCTTGCAGAGCGACGAGAAAGCCGCCGGCGTGCGGCGTGTCGTTGCCGTAGTAGACCCCCGACCAGGTATTGACGTAGACGACTCCGTTCGGAGCCACCACCAGATGACGGGCGTGGCCGATCTCATCGGCAAAGATCGTGGCGCAGAAACCCGCAGGCAAGATCAACCCGCTGTCGTCTCCCGGGCAAGCGCCATGGCCTGGATCTGCGTGATTCGCCGTGGGGTCGGCATGTGCCGACGCCGGGACAAGCGCGGCCGCGGCGGCCAAGACCGCGAGAAGGGCTGAGGACAGAAGATTTTTGCGACAATGAAGCGACTGCATTTAACCACCCGTGGAATATTGCTTGGGATTGTTCAGCACCCGTGGTGGGCGACGAACACCGCCTTGTCCGGCTGGTGCTCCCGTACCGGTCGCCATAATACAATCTTCAACGGCCGCATTGATACCCGAGGCGTTTTCAAATTATTGTGTGCCTGCGGCGCGGCCGCGGATGGCGTAATGAAATCACGAGGTACGGCAATGGACGAGATTTCCCTCTCCTTGATGGAGGCCCAGCACAAAGCCGAGACTTTGTTCGCCGAAGTCGTCGACAGCGGAATGATCCGGGCGGGAAAACTCGAAAGCGAGCTGAGCGCCGAGATACATGCCTTGGCCAGAGAGCGCTTCGGCCTGCGCCGGCATTGGCACAAGCGGATCGTCCGGTCGGGTCCCAACACGCTGCTGACTTATCACGACGATGCCGAGGACCGCCGCACGGAAGAGGATGACATCGTTTATCTGGACTTTGGGCCGGTGTTTGCCGCTTGGGAAGCCGATTTCGGCCGAACCTATGCGATCGGCACGGATCCCGCGAAGCATCGATTGGTCGACGATATTTCCAGCGCATTTCAGCGCGGCAAAGAGCTCTATCAGAACACCCCGGACCTGACGGCCGGCGCGCTATATGACTTTGTGGCAGGCCTCGCGCCGGCCGCGGGCTGGGAGTTCGGCGCGACGACCGCCGGGCATCTCATCGGCCAGTTTCCCCATGAGCGGCCGGGCGGTAAGGACACGCGATTCTCGATCCGTCACGGCAATGATACTTCGCTGCGCGAGCCGGACGAAAACGGCAAATTGCGCCATTGGATCCTGGAGATTCACTTCGTCGATCGGGCGCGAAAGATCGGCGGCTTTTTCGAAGAATTGCTGACGGTGGATACGCGAAGCGGGCGGGTTCAATAGCCCGGCGTATCGCTCTGGCGCGCGCGTCTCGCTTGAATTGCGCGATCCGTCAAGCTGGATGCGAGGCGTTTGAGGCCGGAAACATTGGACCATAGGCTGGCTTGCGGCAGAAACTCGATTCTCCCGCCGAGCTTCGTCGGTTCGCGCAGACGAATGGTAATCCGGTGGATACCGCTGCCGGTCGAAACATAGGCGGTGTCGATGTTCGAGAATGGAATGACTGCCTCGGCACGCCCGCGACGCACTCTCAGGTGATCCTCATCGTCGAGCACCGCGTCCGCGACACGGTGGATTTGCGTTCGCCAGAGAAAGTACACGAAGCATGCCCCCAGGATACCTACGGCAAACAAGGTCGATGTAGGGTCTTGCCGCAGGCTGCCATCCACCACGGACGGGGTCACCACGAACGCCATCAACGCGCCGGCGCTGAGCCAAATTCCACGCTTGAATAATACCGTGCTCTTGAATGAAATGACTTGCATGGGCCCGCGGCATTGTATGCCTGAATTGCCGGCCGACCCGAGCTTACCCGCACGCGGATTCCTCCGCCGAGGATGAGGGTAAGCCGGGGCCGAATTGCCGGCGTGCACGCAGCGGCTCACGCCACTTCGTGCAATGTCAGGGCCGCCGCACGATCCTGTGTAATCGCGGTTGAGTTCTGTTGGATCCGGCTATTGAACAGACACGCGACGCCGGCGACGATCAAGCTGTTCATCATGAGGGCGACTGCGAGTGCGGCCAGCTTCGACGAGATTTGAGTGTTCATGAGTGTCTCCTAAGTTAATGATGTCTTACGACGCGCAAACATTTCCCATTAGGAGCAAAGCAAGCGGCGTGCCAGGCGCGCGCGCCCTCTAAGTCGCTATTTTTGAAGAACTTATTTTTGCGGCCCACAGGATTATTGCCCGCGGACACTGTCCGCGGACAATTCGACGGACACTGGCGAGCAAGCTGTCCGCCATGCCTGCTAAAGGTGCCGGGTCTCCGATGGACGCGAGAACCAGCTGTCATGGCGCCCGTCCAAGTAAGTCACCGGTGCGGCGGCCAATTCGGCGGGGTCGATATTGTCCAGGCAAGAGACGTTGATGGTCACATAGTCTCCGCCCAACACCTCCAAGTGCCCGCGTTCGAATGCGCGGACGCCGCACCGCCTGCAGAAGAGATGATGGACCGCCGCGCCGGGCTTGCGGTAGTCGTTCAATTCATCCTGCCATCCGAGCATGCGGAACGCGTCCGGCTTGATGATCGCACCCCACAGGCGCGCCTTGAAGCAGAACGTGCAATTGCACTTCTTGGTGCCGTTGCTCAGGTCGATATCGGCCTCGTAGCGAACGGCGCCGCAGTGGCAGCTTCCCGAATAGGTCCTAAGCATTGCGGTTTCCCTCATCTTCTAGACTTCATGCCGGTGATTCGCAGCTTAGCCGCCATTGCGGACAGTTTCTGTCCGCAATTTTTTTGTATGCTGATCGCCATGCTCGACACCTCGGCCCGTCTTCTGCGCCTGCTCTCCGTCCTCCAGTCGCGCCGCTCCTGGACGGGCGCGGGACTCGCTCAGCGCCTCGAAATCACGCCGCGGACTCTGCGCCGCGACGTCGACAGGCTGCGCAGCCTCGGTTATACCGTGGCCGCTGCCGCCGGGCCGGGCGGCGGCTATCGATTGGGACGGGGCTCGGCGTTGCCTCCGCTGCTCCTGAATGACGACGAGGCAGTGGCGGTCGCGGTCTCTCTGCGCAGTGCTGTGGACACCTTCATCGGAATGAACGAAACGGCCGTGAGCGTGCTGGTCAAATTGAATCAGCTTCTGCCCGCGCGCCTGCGCAGGAGGGTCGGCGCGCTGCATGCCGTAACGATCTCGGTGGCTGGGTCCGGGCCGGTCCTGGATCCCGAGACTCTCACGACCTTGGCTGCCGCCTGCCGGGATCAACGACATGTCACGCTGCGCTACCAAGACCGCAAGGGCAAAGCCAGCACCCGTACGGTGGAACCCCTGCGGCTGGCGCATACGGGAAACCGGCGGTGGTACTTGGTAGCGTGGGACCTCAGCCGCAGTGCGTGGCGCACCCTGCGTGTGGATCGCATCGGCAGCGGCCCGACCGTCGGCGAACCCTTCCTCCCTCGATCGGCGCCCCCCGACGTGGAGCGGTACGTGGCAGAGGCGATCTCGCACGCTCCCTACATTCATCGGGCGAAGTTCAAACTCGCGGGCTCCGCGACGTCGCTCGCCCTACGCGTGCCGCCTTGGGCAGGCATACTGGAGCCGCTGGATGCGGACAACAGCATGCTCACCACCGGAGCCGAAACTCCCGAGATATTGATTCTCCAGGTGATGCTGTGCGGAGTCGGCTTCGAATTGATGGAGCCGGAGGATCTTAGGCCGCACTTGCGGGAGATGGCGACCCGCCTGGCCCATGCGGCGCGCTGAACATGGGCTGCGCGGCCGGCAACGGGGCATCAAGGTCGCTTAGGCGCGTGCCGGCCGCTACCGATTCGGGTCGGCCTGAGCGAGGCCCACCAACTCACCCTCCGCCAGCACATGGCCCTTCATCGCCTCGGTCAGCGCCGCATAGCTGCCACCGGCGTCCGGCCCGAGCGCGGTATCCAACGCAAACAGCTGAATGTGATAGTGGTGTTTTGGCCCCGGCGGGGTGTGCGGGCCCAGGTAGGCCTGTTTCGATCCGCGCATATTGGGACCATTGCTGGCGCCCGCAGGCGGCGCCTTCATGCCGGCGTCAAGCTTTGTCACGCTCATCGGGATGTTGAACATCGTCCAGTGGAGGTTGGGCATGGCGTCCCGGAGAGAATCGGGATCCTGCATGCCTGACTGCGGTGGTTCTCGTAATGCATGCGATTATATCCGACCGCGGCGCGAGCGCTCGTAGGGGGCGGCATTCTCCACCACCGGGGTCTCGTTCGGCTTGCTTTTGGACATGGTCAGTGGGGAATTCAATTACCTCATCAACCCCCGGCATAAAGACTTCGACAAATTGAACACCGCCTCTGACCTGCCCTTTTCATTCGATCCTCGCCTGACCGACCTGACCGGCTGAACCGCCTAGAACTTGTAGGTGAACTTGACCCCCGCCACCCTCGGCCGCGTCACCGCTTCCTGTTCGATCCACTGCGGCGAGTTCGTGAACGTGCTGGCCAGCACATCGGTCAGATTCTGCCCGAAGAGCTGCGCGCTCCAGGCGTCCTTCGAAATGCCGAGGGAGGCATCGTACAGCGTATATCCGGGCTGATCGTACTTCGGAACGTTCCCCGTCGCGGAATATGAATTTCCCTGATGAGTGCCGCCGATCTGCCAGAACGCTCGGTAGCTGCCGATCGCGAACTCATACCGCGCGCGCAAGTTCGCCTGAAACGGCGGCGAGTTTGCCAGAGGATTGCCGGCCGTTCCGTAGGGATTCGGCACCGACGTGATCGGCTGTCCGTACCCGGGGCTCTCAGGGTTATTGTTGATCAAGAAAGGCGAATTGGTTTGATTGCTGCTGTTCCACGAGGCCGAGCCCTGAATCGTCAGGCCGTCGACGATGCGGGTGACGAGCTGGATTTCCACGCCCCTGACTCGAAAATCCGGCCCATTGGTGCTGAAAGTCAGATTGCCGAAACCGCCCTGCGGGTCGAAGAACGCCACCTGTGCGTTCTTCCAGTCCTCCTGGTACACGGCGCCGTTGAACTGCAGGCGGTGCGCCAGCCACTCGCTCTTCCACCCGAGCTCGTTGTTGGTCAGCGTATCGGGGGCGTAGGTCGCCGGCGTGTAGTACTGATCGATGCTATTCGCATCCGGCAGGTGGCCCGAGACGCCGCGGTTGAATCCTCCCGGCCGAAAACCCTGCGACCAAGTGTAGTACAGCAGCAAATCGCCGGTGGCTTTCCAGCTCAGGTTGGCTCGGCTCCTGAAACCCGAGTACTTCGAGCTGTTGGGGTTCTGTGTGTCCAGATTCGTTCCATACGGCGTGAGACACGGTCCAAAATAATTGGTCGGCGTGGAGTAGACCTTGCAGTAGAAGCTGCCGACGTCGCCGCCGCGCTCATCCTCATTGAAACGGTAGTAGCGCGTGCCCGCCGTGAACGTCAGAGTTTTGGGGATGATGTCGACGTCGACCGACCCGAAGGCCGCCTTCTGGTAGATGCTGCGCACGAAGTCGTCGAAGAACCCGACGTTGTCGTTGCGCTCGTTCGGATTGTTCGCGGGCACTCCCGGCCACGGCTGCACGTTGTTGAAGCAGTTGGTGTCGAACGATGGCGTGCAGGTCGGCACGGTTTTATACAGCCAATCGGTGTCGTCGTAAATCTTGTACTCTTCCCAGTACACGCCGCCGATCGCACGCACGCGCCAGTCATCCGGCGTGCTCAGGCGGAACTCGTGGCTCTGGTGCGTATTCTTCTCCGTCTCCTGCCAGGTCGTGCTCGGCGTGTAGCAGGTGCCGGCCGTCGAAGTCTTGGTAATGCCGGCGCACTGGTAGTAAGAACCATATACGCCGCGCGCATAGTTGGTGTAATCCTGGACCTGGTCGACATTGCGCACCATATACCCGCCGCTGTACACCGCCTTCAGGTCGCCGATTTTTCCGGTGACGCTCAGCGCCGTGTTTTCGAACTTGTCCTTGTCGTAGGACGGGTTGAACAGCGTCACGGACAAGGGAGGGAGCGCCTGACTGCCGATAGGCATGCCCTGCGAATTGAACGTGATCCCCTCCGATCCATAAGGCATCTCCGAGAACACCCCCTGAGCATTCATGTCCTGATAGCTTTGCGTGAGCAGCACATTCCAGTCATCGTTGATCTTGTACAGCCCCGACAAGCGAAAGCCCTGGTAGGTGACCGGATTGATGGCGTTGCCTACGACATTGTTGTTGTTGATCGCCACGCTGTCCGTGGGTACCACGCCGGGACTGCCGTCGGACTGCTTAAAGCCCTCGTCCGTGCCGGCGCGCGTGAACGTGCTGGGCACGTTGTTGATGTAGCCGCCGCGGCTGTCGTTGTAGATCACCGCGCGTACCGCCAGAGTGTCCGGGATGAGCGGCAGGTTGATCATGGCATCGACGTTGCTGTTGGGATCGCCGTGGGCGGTGTAGCTGTAGCCGGCATTGACATTGCCTTCCGTCACATCCAGCTTCGGCTTGTTGGTGATGTAGCGGAGCACGCCTGCTTCGGCGCCCGATCCGAATAATGTGCCCTGCGGCCCCTCGAGCACCTCGATGCGTTCGAGATCGGCCGCGTAGATATCGAGGTTGCGGCCCGGCAGCGAGGCCGACTGATCGTCCAGGTACACCGCGACGTTCGGGAATTGGCCCGTGGTTCCGCTTCCCTGCGAGCCTCCCCCGCCGGGACCTCCCGGCTCGGCGCTCAAACCGCGCATGAAGATATTGCTTTGGCCCGGCCCGTTGCTGGCTTGCGTCACGTTCGGCAGGTATTTGATGAAGTCGTCGAAGGTCGACACGTGCAGCTGAGTCAGCGTCTCGGCCGTCAGCGCCTGGATGGTGATCGGCACGTCCTGCATGTTTTCCGTGCGCCGCTGCGCGGTGACGGTGATCTCCTGAATCGTATCTGAAGAGGTGCCGGCGGTGGTGTCCGCATGAACGAGACCGGTGGCACTCCCGCCCAAAATGGCCGCAATGGCGCAATACAGTTTTGTATTCGAGTTCATCTCCATCCCTCCTCTTATTTGTCAGATTGTCGAACGCGCATCTTTGGCGCCCGGCGGCTCAGAACTCCCGGCCGAGCAGGGCCTCCTCAAAGGGAAAGCGCGAGATCAGTTCATGGCCGGTCGCTGTAATCAGCACTTCCTCTTCGAGCTTGACGCCCTCCGATCCGCCCGCTTCCCCGATGTAGCTCTCGACGCTCACCACCATGCCGGGCTCCAGCAGGCCGGTGCCGCCATACGTGGCAAAATCCTGAGCGTGGGCAATGAAGGGCGTCTCGCCGTGCAGCCCGACCCCATGCATGACCGATGTGTAGCGGCGCTCGACGAAGGCTTCGGGGATTTTCCAGGCCTTTTGCGATACTTCCCGGTAGGTGAGCCCCGGCTTGATGATCTCGATGTTGTGCTGAATCTGTTCATGGGCGAGCTGGTACAGCATCTTCTGGTACGGCGTCGGGCGACCCGGACCGCAGTGAAAGGTCCGGGAGAAATCGGAGAAATAGCCGAAGCAGCCGATCACGTCGGTATCGAGCGCCACCAGCTCCCCCGGCCGCACGCGCCTGCCGCTGGCCTCGCTGAACCACGGGTTGGTGCGCGGACCGGAAGTCAGCAAGCGGGTCTCGACGAATTCGCCGCCCTGGCGGATCACCTCGCCGTACATGAGGGCGAACAATTCCTGCTCCGAAATGCCGGGCCTGACCGCCTCGCGCACCGCCGCCACCGCGAACTCCGACGCCGCCATGCTGAGCCTCAGACAGGCGACTTCCTCATCGGTCTTGATCCGCCGCACATGCAGCAGCTCCTGCTGACAATCGGTGACGACGCAGCCCGCGCGTTCCAGCGCCAGTGCCTGCAAGTGTCCGCAGCGATCCAGTCCGAGCTTGTTCGATCCATGGCCGTATTCGCGCACCAGATCCGCTATCTCGGCGGCGAAGGGACGGGCGGTATCCGCATCGCGGCCTCCCACCGACGACCAGACGATCTTAGAATTGCGCGCTTCTTGAACCGTCTCCAGGCAGGTCGACACGTGCGCGCTCTGCGGGTACTCGAAGAGAATGACGGGCCCCTCGACGGGCACGAAGAAATACCGCGTCGAATTGCGCAGGAAATACCCGAACATGTTTCTCGAACCCGTCGCATAGCGCTGGTTATTGGGGTCGAACAACAACAGCGCGCCGTATTCCTTCTCGCGCATCATGTCGCGCACGCGGCCAAGCCTATCGGCGCGCAGCTTGCGCGTGTCCACGCTCGAGGGTTCTGTATCGCTGATCCAGAGGCCGGGGCCGGCGTCCGGATGGCGTTTATCCGCGCCGATTGCGCCGGCGGAAGCGGAAGGCGGCGGCGGAGCCCGGAATTTGTCGTTCATTACTGGTACCGTTCATGACCTTGGGGGTTCGGCCTTTTCGGCGATCATGAATCAAGGTCGGATGCCGTACAATTCAGTTACTTGCAAGATCGCCTTGCAATAACGCAATCGAGCGGACGAGTTATATTCGACCCGATGAAAATCTCACCAGCGAAAATCTCATGCTGCACGGCTCTCGTTTGTTTGCTCGCAATCTTCGCCATGCGCGCTGATGCCGCTGATGCCGCTGATGCCGCTGATGCCGCCGCGGAATTCAATCCCGCCAACGCCGGCATCGAGCAACTGCGCATGGCGCTCGATTCCGGCCGGTTGAGTTCTGAACGGCTGGTTCGTTACTACCTGGATCGCATCGAGCGCTTCGATAAGAACGGTCCGCGCATCAACGCACTGATCACGCTCAATCCACAGGCGCTGGAACAGGCGAGGCTCCTCGACGCGCAGAGCAAGCGCGGCGCCGTCAAGGGCATGCTCTACGGCATACCCTTCGTCGCGAAGGACAATTTCGACAGTGCTGGCATGCCGACGACGGGCGGATCGGCGGCGCTCGCGCACTCGGTACCGTCCGCGAACGCCTTCGTGGTGCAGAAGCTGCTCGATCAGGGCGCCATTCTTCTCGGCAAGGCCAATATGTCGGAACTCGCCGCCTCCTATGGCCGTCTCGGCTACAGCTCCGCAGGAGGGCTGACGCTCAACCCGTACAACACGGCGCGCAATGTTTCGGGATCCAGCAGCGGTTCGGCGGCCGCCGTCGCTGCCGATTTCGCGGCATTTGCCTTAGGCACGGACACCAGCGGTTCGCTGCGCGGCCCGGCCAACGTGGCCGGGCTGGTCGGGCTGCGGCCGACCTTGGGCCTGACCAGCCGCAGCGGCGTCATCCCTTTGTCTCTGACCTTCGACACCACCGGCGTGCTGGCCCGCAGCGTCCGGGACGCGGCCCTCGTGCTCGATGCCATCGCTGCAGAAGACGCTCGAGACGCAGCGACGCTGCATCGGCCCAGACGTAGCGGCAGCTACATCGAGGCGCTGAGCGCTCCGTCGCTTCGAGGCGCTCGGCTGGGAGTGATCGTCAATTTCCGCGGCGCCAATTCCGAAGTCGACGGCATGGAGAAAATTGCGCTGCAAGAGCTTCAGGCGCAGGGCGCCATACTCGTTCCGGTGACCCTGCCGGAGGAATTCGAGCATCTCTGGCAATCGGTATTGGGGCCGGTGGGTGAAGCCGAATTCAAGCCGCAGTTCGAACGCTACCTGCGGACATTGGCTGCAGGGGAGCCGAAAACGCTGGCGCAGGTAATCGACATCAGCGCCTCGCGTGCCGTGGTGGACTCGCCGACGCCGGTCAACCCCGGCCGGCTCGAGGGAATGCGCGAGGCGCTGGCGACTCAGCTCACCGATTCGCCGACTTACATCTACATCTTGACCCAGGCCATTCCCTCGCTCAGGCAGCAGCTGCAGACCGTCGTGGCGGAAAAAAATTTGCAGGCCTTCGTGTTCTCGACCATGAGTTGCCCCGCGAGCCCGCGCTTCGACCGCCCCGACCCAAGCTATGTCTGCCATAGCGAAGATCCTTACAAGGCCAGCTACATAGCCTCCACCGCAGGCTTCCCGGAGATAACGGTGCCCGTGGGCCGGATCTCGGCCAATATCCCGGTTGGGCTTTCATTCATGGGACTGCCTTACCACGAAGCGCAATTGCTCGGCCTGGCCGGCGCCTTTCAGATCGCCCGGCCTCCTCTGCCGGCACCGCAGCTGCGCTGACCGGCCGCGCTCGCGTCAATCCGCCGCAAGATCATCGTGCGGGAGCGGCGCACTGAGATCCGCCTGCGGCGCCGAGCCGAGCAAGATGTGTGCATCATCCCCGGCGACACCGACGATCCAATCGAAAACCCTGCGAACCGTGGCATTGCGCCGCAGTTCAGGTAGTACCAGCAACCAGACTTCTCGCACGACCAGCGGCGCCGGGCCGCTCATGCGCACCAGGTCCGGGAACGCATCGCCTTCGACACAGGTCAGTATCCCGGCACCATACCCGCGCGAGACGAGCGTCGTGTAGGCCGTGCCGCCGTTGACCGTCATCGCGACATGATCGGCGGGTACGTTCGCTTCGATCCAGCGGAACTCCGGCCAGCGGTCGGCGACTTGCGCAAAACCGATCCACGGCAGCTCCGTGCGCCAGTCGGCTCGTCGCTGGACCAGTGATTTGTGAGCGTACGCCGCCGAACCTAACTCGCCGATTTTGCGCACCAGCGACTGCCCCTGAATCGGGCGGACATAGCGAATCGCGATGTCCGCCTCCCGATGCTCGAGCACGGAATTGCGGTTTTCGCAGATCAGCTCCAGCTGGATATTCGGATGTCTCTGCGGGAATGCGGCGAGATGCCTGTGCAGGAATCCCGTCACGAAGGTTTGGATCACCGACAAACGAACGACGGCGCGGCCGTGAGACGGGTTGTGCGTGAGATCGCCGTCGAGCGCCTGGCCGACGGATTCCATCTCCTGCGCGCGGCGAACCACGACCATGCCGCGGCTCGTCGGTGCAAATCGGCCGTCGATCCGATCGAACAGCCGGGTCTTGAGGCGCTCTTCGAGTGCCAGTATTCGGCGGCTGATGGTGGTTTGGTGGACCCGGAGCGCCTCGGCCGCCGCCACCATGGTCTGGTGCTGTGCGAGGACCAGGACATAGCGTAAATCGTTCCAATCGATGTCTTTGGAAGCCATTGCCCCACCTGTACGTTCAATCGCCGCCGCGCATGATTAGCCTGCACAATATCATCGTATTTTTGCAAGGCGATCTTGCAACTAACTGAATTGTATAGAATGAGATGCTGATTCATGATGCCCCAAAATCAATCTGAGATCCTCCCGATGCCTGAGGCAGAAAGTGGCGAGTGACAGAGCGCCCGGCCGCGCATCCCTGGCCGTGCTGGCCCTCCTGTTCACGCTGCCGGTGGGCGGCTCGGCGCGTTCGTCCATGACGCCGGCCTATCTGGATCACTTCGACGCGCAGAAGACCACGGTCGTTTTGAGCAACGGCGAGAGACTCGCCTACATCGACCTGCGCCCACCCGATGCCGGCGCGGGTGCGCAGGATGCTGCGCCGCTGGTGCTGATTCACGGCTACACTGACAGCGCGCGGGATTGGGCGCCGATCGCGCCGCTGCTCGCGCCCCGATTTCGCCTGATCATCGTCGACTTGCGCGGACATGGCGCATCCGGCAAGCCTGACTGCTGTTACACGCGCTTCGACTTTGCCTATGACATCAAACTGCTGCTGGACTCCCTGCACATCGCGGCGGCCGATATCGCCGGCCACTCGCTCGGCAGCATCGTCGCCCAGACTTTCGCCGAAAGCTGGCCTGGATCGACCCGGCGGCTGGTCTTGATCTCATCCACAGGAACGTCTTTCGGAGCCGCGGAACCGGCCGGCTCGCACGCGTCTGCCGGCTCGCACGCGTCTGCCGGCTCGCACGCGTCTGCCGGCTCGCACTCATCGGCCGGCCGCCCCGCGGATGATTGGCTCGCCGCGGTCATGGACCTCAAGGACCCCATCGACCCCGACTCCGCCTTCATGCGGGATTGGTGGAAAATCTCGATCGCATACGATCCTGACTTCGCGCGCCGGCAGCGGCGAGACGCGGCCGCCATCCCGGCGCATGTCTGGCGCGCCATTGCCGATCAGAGCCTCGTCGGCGTCGACCTGCGGCCCATGCTGCCGCGCATACAGGCGCCGACACTGCTCATCTGGGGCGGCCGCGATACCTTGGTGAGCGAGGCCGGACGCCGGGCACTTAGCGACGGCATACCGCACGTCGAAGAGCGGACATTCGCTTCGCTGGGACATGACTTATTCTGGGAAGATCCGCCGGCGGTCGCCGGGGCCATGATCGGCTTTCTGGCGAGGAAATAGCGGCCCACTGTGGAATACGACGACGCGCCGCTTCGTCTGTTTCACTTGCGGGTTGCCGTCGCGAGCTCCGGCGGCGTGTTCAGCGATGGGTACGGACTCGGCATCATCGGCATTTCCCTGAGCCTCGCCGCGCCACAGCTGGGCTTGAACCCCGTCTGGATGGGATTGCTCGGCGGCGCGTCCCTGCTTGGCCTGTTTGCCGGCGCGTTGCTGACCGGCCCCGCGGCCGATCGCTTCGGGCGAAGAACGATCTTCGCCTCCAACATGGCGATTCTCGCCGGCCTATCCCTGCTGCAGGGCCTCACTGACTCGGCACCCATGCTGCTCGTTCTGCGACTGGCGATTGGATATCTGCTGGGAACGGACTATGTCGTCAGCAAGGCACTGCTGACTGAGTTCACCCCGCGACGCTTGAGGGGCCGGATACTCGGCTCGCTGTCGGTGGCCTGGGCCGGCGGCTACGCCTGCGCCTACTTTGTCGGTTTTGCGCTGAGCGGTGGCGGCCCGCAGGCGTGGCGCTGGATGCTGATCACGAGCGCGGTACCCTGCCTCCTCGTGCTGCCGCTGCGAATTACCGTGCCGGAGTCGCCGCTCTGGCTGATGAATCGCGGCAGTTACGACAGGGCCGCCGCCATCGTGCGCGATAAGCTGGGGATGGACGTCTCCCCTCCCGTAAGCACGCGCGCCGCACCCTCGGTGCAGGGCCGCTGGCGGCAGCTCTTCCTGCCCGAATGGCGCCTGCGCACATTTGTCGGATGTGCATTTTTTACCTGCCAGGTCATCCCGTATTTCGCGGTGGGAACCTTCGTCTCCCAAGTGATGACGGCCATGAATCTCAAGAGCGGTTATGTCGGCGGCCTGTTCTACAATCTCTCGCTGCTGGGTGGGGCCATCGTGGGCCTGACGGTCGTGGACCGCATTTCGCGCAGAAGTTTTCTGATCGGCAGCTTCGGCATCGCCACTGCAAGCATGCTGGTCCTCTGTACCTGGAGCGGCATTCCCGCGGTCGCCATGTGCATTCTATTTGCATTATTCGCCGGTGTTCTATCGGCTGCGTCCAATCTCTGCTACGTGTATCTGCCTGAACTCTTCCCGACGGATCTGCGCGCCTCGGGAATCGGCATTGCAATCGCGGCCAGCCGCATCGGGTCGGCGGTCAGTACCTTCCTGCTGCCCGTCGTGGTCGCGGGCTATGGGGTGCGCACGGCATTGGGTGCCTGCGTCGCAGTGCTCGCCATCGGCGCCGTCATTTGTCAACGGTGGGCGCCGGAGACCAAACATGTACGGCTCGGAGCATTCGAGCCGCTACCCGGTCGCTGAGCTTGGCTTGGGCGCAGCGGGCGCGGCGCCCAGCTTCACTCGCTCCTCGATCTCCTGCCACAGCGATGCATAGATCTGCCCTGCGGCACCGCGGGGCGAGTAGGCCGGAATCGGCGCACGGCGCAGGCTCATCCTTTCGATCTCGCTCGAATATGGCACCTCGGTGATCAGCACCTGGGGAAAATCTCTGCGAGTGCTTGCGATCACTTCGTGGTGCAGCAACTTGCGCCGGTCCACCATGGAGAAAAAGGGTATCAGCGCCAAATCGGTCCACCCGCTCGCCGCAACGAAGTCGCGCAGCTGCGCCAGCATCCTCACGGATAAGGGCGTCGGCAGCAGCGGCACCACGATCGCATCGGCGGCGCGCAGCACATTCTCGGACAGCAAAGAGATTCCGGGCGGGCAATCGAGGAACAGCACCGCATAGCTGTCCCGCAGCGAGCGGCTCATTTTCAACAATCGTTCGGTGGGATGCTTGCGCGCGCTCAGGTGCAGATCGAAAGTGCGGTATGACGGGTCCGACGGCAGGACGTCCAGATTCTGGTGTCCGCTCGGCACCAGCAATTCGGGCAGCTCGCGTTTTCCCGCCACCAGTTTCTTGGCGGACGCATTTTCGTTCAGAGCGCAACGTAAAATATAAGTCGCGGCCCCTTGTGGATCCAAATCCCATAAGAGCGTCGCCCGGCCGCCGGCCGCGCACAGATACGCCAGATTGACGGCGGTGGTCGTCTTGCCTACGCCGCCCTTGATATTTGTAACGGCAACGATCTTCATCTCGCGCTACTTGCGCTGCAATCCCCGATCCGCTTCGCGCAGCCACGCGTCGCGGTCGGCAGCGGCCGGCAGCGCCAGCGCCGCGTCGCGGGCGAGCGCATAGTTCTCCTGCGCGCCATTTGCGTCTCCCGTCTTTGCCAACGCCTCCGCCAATGCAAGCAGGTTCGGCGGGTACTGCGGCCGCAGCGTCACCGCGCGGCGCGCGGCCACCAGCCCGGCCTCGGCGTCGCCGGGCCCCAAGGGCCACCCCGGCGCCCGTATCAATACCAGCGCCCGCACCCTTGATGGCCCTGCCTCATCATAATTAGGATCCGCCGATTCGGCGCGCGCCAGAGCGTCGAGCATATTGCTCAAGATCTGGCCTGCCCGAGTGGGATGTACGCGAGCGTCGAGCCCGAGCGCCACGGCATGCCCATACAGGCAGGCCGCCGCTTGCGGTTCGCGCGAAAGGCAGAGGTCGGCGTCCCGGCCGGCTTCCTCCGCCAGCTCGGCGCGAATCTTTGAGTCGGACTCATGATCGCTGCGGCTTGCATCGGCCTCGATAGCCGCGGCGAGTTCGGCGGCTGAAGATGGCGCCGTGCCCGGCGGGGGTGTTGGCGGCGTTGCCGGCGGCGATGGCCGCAGAGGCGCCGCGCATGCGGCAATCGCAAGCGTCAGAAGCGTGCAGCAAAGCCGCCTGATCAAGGGGGCGCCGCGTCCGGCGGCAGCTTGGGCAGCACGAAGCCACGCAGGCGCAGCGGCCCCAAGGCGTCGGCGCTCCCGGCGGCATGCCCCATCTTGAGGAGTCCCTGTTGCAGGGCCCGTGCCCGTGCCGCAGGCATGCGCGAATCAACCACCGCAATGAGGGCCACGGGCAGCTCCGCGGACTGCATCACGGCCTTCAATTCGTTGGCGAACGGCAGCGTGGGCAACGCGGCGGACTGCGTCTGATCCAGCAATGCCGCGACCGGTTCGCCGGCGGCGACCCTGCGCAGGGCGCTGAGAATCTGTCCCGTCGACTCGACCTTGACGTCCGGCGGCAGCGTCCATCCTGCGAGGGCGCTGCGCCGTACGAAATCCGGCGCATAGCCGGCCACACTCAGCAGGGTGAATCCCGTCATCGACTTTGGACCGCTGACGCGGCCGGCCTTCGCAACCAGGGTCCATCGCTGCTGCGGACCGATGTCCGACATATCGGCCTGAACCAGCGGCGCGAGATGCAGTTGCGCGGCGTACTTGACAAAAAATGGATAGGGCACGAAGGCCAGCTGTGCGTCGGCCTCCTTCAGTTTCGCGAGGCCGCCCTCCTCGCTGGGATCGTAAACCGCCGCGAGACTACCCGCGGGCCAGCCCGCGGCAGCCGCGGCGGCGCCCGCGAATTTATCCAGGAGGGGCTGCGCATCGCCGGCTCCGCCGGGATACCCGGGAGCGCAGAACACCAGAGTTGCCAGTGAAGCCGCTAACAGTGTACTCATATGTTTAGGCTATCATGACCCGGCGTTGCGGGCCTCCTCGGCCGAAAGGAGCGCGCTTTCATCTACTTATGAGTGTGCCGGCCTCGCCCAAGATCGTTCAAATCTTCCTCCGCATATTGGGGGCACGCGGCTGGATCGCCGGCCTCTTTCTGGTCCTGACCGCAGCGGGCATATACGGCGCTCTCAAGGTACCCGACGACCCGGCGATCGATCGCCTGATCGTGCCCGGCGATCCCGTCGCCCGCGCCACGGCCGATTTCGATCGCCTGTTTCCCGAAGGGGAGCAGGCATTGCTCATGCTCGAATCGCCGGACCCCTTGAGCCTTGCGTCGCTGCGCGCCGCGGACCGGCTCGAGCACGAACTCGCCGGGATCCCGCAGGTCGCGGCCCACAGCCTGCTCGACCTCTACCGCCGCGGCAGCGCGGCGGGGGAAATCAGTGCCGACGAAGCCGGGCATCTGCGCACTTTCGCGACCGGGACGACGCTGTTCCGACGTGCCGGACTACTGGGCGATGGGTATTTTGGCATTGCATTGGAGCTGCAAGTGAAATCGCCGGCCGAGCGCGACCGAGCCTTGGCGGCAATCGATTCGCTCGCTCTGCCCCTCGAGGCGGCCGGCGGACCCTTCACCAAAGTCCGTCGCGTCGGTTCTCCATGGCTCGACGCGTGGCTCGAGCGGCAAACCGGTGCCGCAACGGCACGCTTCATGCCCTTGTTCGGCGTCTTCCTGATGACGCTGGTGATGATCATTTACCGATCCTGGCGTGCGTTGGGGGCCATCGTTCTGACCCTGGGCGCGCTCGTTGCCATCGCCATGGGGTTGGCGGATCTTTTCGGTTGGGCGCACACGGTCATCTCCACCCTGGTGCCGCTCACCGTGATGGTCACGACCACCGCCACCCTGGTGTACGTGCATTCGCGCTACATCGAGCCGGACGACTCCCCGACTCTGCTCGAGCACCACGCGCGTGCGCTCGCCAATAAATTTCTGCCTTGCACCGCCTCGATGTTCGCGACCGCGGTGGGCTTTGCCGCGCTTGCGATCTCCGATATTCGTCCCGTGCGCGACATGGGCTTATGGACGGCGTGCGGACTCATCGTGGCATGGATCGGCTGCTTCACCCTGTTTCCGGCGCTGCAGTCGCTGCTGCGCACCCCGATGCGCTCCGAGAAGGCCACGGCAGGCAAGTGGTTCCCCGCTTTCGTCGACATCCTGGTCCCGGCCAGCCGCCGCCTACGCTGGGTGTTCGTGTGTGCGGCGCTCGTCTTGATGCTGTGCGGAGCGGCCGCCCTGTTCGGCATACCCCGCGTGCTTGCACCCCTCGCTCTGGAAATGGATGTACTCACCTACGTCAATCCCACGGAGCGCGTGGCGCAGGATACCCGCCATTTCGAAGAGTCCAACGGGCTCGACGTGGTGGAGCTGTGGCTGCACACGCAGGCCGGCCATGCCCTGGACCCGGATTTCCTGCAGGCCCTGGAGCAGCTGACCCGCCGGCTCGAAAGCGATCCGCGCATCACCGCCGTCGACGGCCCGACCTCCGTGCTGCGGTGGGCACGCTACGTCGAAACCGGATCCGATCAATTGCCGACCTCGGCCGCAGAGTGGCCGAAGCTGGCCTCGGACCTCGAGCAGATCATGCTGACCGAACCCGGCGCGCGCAAATACGTCGAGGTGGCGAATCTCGCCGATGTACGAATCAGCATCCGCGGCCGCGCCAAGCTCTTCGGCCCGGTCGGCGCGATGCGCGCGTTCGTCGAACAAGCGTGGACCAGAGCGCAGGCCGATGAGCCGGCCTTGCGCGGCGTGCGCGGCAGGGTGGTCGGCCAGGGAGTTCTCGGCGCCGAAATCACACAGCGCCTGCTGCCGACGCTCACCGAAAGCTTCGCCCTGACGGCGAGCGTCATTTTCATGGCGTTCCTGCTGGTGTTTCGCAGCCCCTCCGCCCGGCTGATGACCATGATCCCGTCGTTCTTCGCCATCCTGTCCGTGTTTCTGGTGATGCGCCTGACGGACATTCCGCTCAATATCGCGACCATACTCATCGGCTCGACCGTGCTGGGCGCAACCGAGAACGATCAGATTCACTTTTTCTATCATTTCCAGGAAGGCCGCTCGGCCGGCACGACCGCCGGCGCTCTGAGCCATGCCATGCTCGTGGCGGGCCGCCCGATACTGTTCGCGACTCTGATCAATGCCAGCGGCTTTCTCGCGCTCGCGCTTTCCGACCTGCCTCCGATGCGCGAGTTCGGCATCGTGGCCTCGTCGGCCTTCGTCCTCGCGCTGCTGGCCGATTTCACCGCGCTGCCGGGGGCCCTGTGGATTTTGAGCCGATATGACCGGCAGCGCTAAAGCTCAGGCGATGCAGCTGCCGTCTTCGCCGCGAGCCGGCGCAGCGCGTCGCGCGGCAATTCATCGAGGCCATCCTCGCCGTGTGCGGCCAGCTTCTGGCGCATGCGCTTGGTCCAGAATTTGGAGATATGGTTGGCAATGCCGGCGATGGCATCGTCGCGCACGGGTTCCGAGCGAAAGAAATTGCCGATGTCATTCGCCATCTGCACCAAGTGCTCCGCCGGGTCGTGTCCCTCGCCGCTCATGGACAATACCTATTTGCCGGCAAACACATCGGCGCTCTTCAGCAACGATTCCTGAGTCTCGGTAAACTCGCGGAAGCGCCTCTGCCACTCCGAAGGCTGGGTCACGCGGGTGGCCTGCACGGCGGTGACCTTGTACTCGGGGCAATTCGTCGCCCAGTCGGAGTTATCGGTGGTGATGACATTGGCACCCGACTCGGGAAAGTGGAACGTGGTGTATATAACTCCCGGTTGAACCCGCTCGGTGACCCGGGCGCGCAGGACCGTGTCGCCCGCGCGGCTCGCGATGCCCACCCAGTCGCCCTCCGCGATACCGCGTTCTTCCGCATCGTGCGGATGAATCTCGACGCGGTCTTCATCGTGCCAGCGGCTGTTTTCCGTGCGCCGGGTCTGTGCTCCGACATTGTACTGGCTCAGGATGCGTCCGGTCGTCAAAATCAGCGGATAGCGGGCGTTGACCTTTTCCTTGGTCGGCACGTACTCGGTCACCAAGAACCTACCCTTGCCGCGCACGAACTCGCTCACGTGCATGGTCGGAGTGCCTTCGGGCGCCGCTTCGTTGCACGGCCATTGAATGCTGCCCAGTTCATCGATACGCGCATAGCTCACTCCCGTGAAGGTCGGTGTCAGGCGCGCAATCTCATCCATGATTTGCGATGGATGGGAGTAATTCATGGGATAGCCGATGGCATTGGACAAGAGCTGGGTGATCTCCCAATCCGCATACCCCGACTTCGGCCGCATCACCGTGCGCACTCGCGAGATGCGCCGCTCGGCGTTGGTGAAGGTGCCATCCTTCTCCAGGAACGATGAGCCCGGCAGGAACACATGAGCGAATTTCGCCGACTCGTTCAAGAACAAGTCCTGCACGATGATGCACTCCATCGATGTCAGGGCCGCCGTCACGTGCTGGGTATTCGGGTCCGACTGCGCAATGTCCTCGCCTTCGATGTACAGCGCCTTGAATTCCCCGTCGAGCGCGGCCTCGAACATGTTCGGAATGCGCAGGCCGGGCTCGTTCAGCAGCTTCAATCCCCAGGCATCCTCGAAAGTCCGCCGCACCTTGTCGTCCTCGACATGCCGGTAGCCCGGAAACTCGTGCGGGAAAGACCCCATGTCGCAGGAACCCTGCACATTGTTCTGACCGCGTAGTGGATTGATCCCCACCCCTTCGCGTCCGACGTTGCCGGTGCTCATGGCGAGGTTCGCGATGCCCATGACCGCGGTCGAGCCTTGGCTGTGCTCGGTGACGCCCAGACCGTAATAAATGGCGCCATTGCCGGCGGTCGCATACAGACGGGCGGCGGCGCGCACCTCGGCGGCAGGCACTCCCGTGACCGCTTCCATGCTCTCCGGCGAGTTGATTTCCTGCGCCACGAAGTCGCGCCACTTCTGGAAAGCCGGCGCTTCGCAGCGCTCGCGCACGTAGTCCTCTTTGACCAATCCCTCGGCGACGATGACGTGAGCCAGAGAATTGAGCAGGGCGACATTCGTGCCGGGCCTGAGCTTCAAATGATGAGCGGCCGCGATGTGCGGGCTGCGGACCAGGTCGATGCGCCTGGGATCGGCGACGATGAGCTTGGCTCCCTGGCGCAGGCGACGCTTCATCTGCGAGGCGAACACGGGATGGCCGTCGGTGGGATTCGCGCCGATCACGAAAATCACGTCGGCCTTCATCACGGAGTCGAAATTCTGCGTGCCGGCCGATTCCCCGATGGTGTTCTTCAAGCCGTAGCCGGTGGGCGAGTGGCACACCCGCGCGCAGGTATCCACGTTGTTGTTGCCGAAGCCCGCGCGTACCAGCTTCTGCACGAGGTAGGTTTCCTCGTTGGTGCAGCGCGAAGAAGTGATGCCGCCGATCGAGTCTCGGCCGTACTTCGCCTGAATGCGCTTGAGCTCAGAGGCTGCGTGGCCGATCGCCTCTACCCAAGAGACCTCACGCCAGGGGTCGGAAATCTTGGCGCGGATCATGGGCTTGAGGATGCGATCCGGGTGTGTCGCATAGCCTATGGCAAAGCGTCCCTTCACGCAGGAGTGCCCGTGATTGGCGTGGCCGTCCTTGTTGGGCACCATGCGCACCAATTCCTCACCCTTCATTTCGGCGCGGAACGAGCAGCCGACGCCGCAGTAAGCGCAGGTCGTCGTGATGCTGTGTTCGGCCTGACCCTTCTCGATGAGGGACTTTTCCGACAAAGTGGCCGTCGGACACGCCTGCACGCAGGCCCCGCAGGAAACGCACTCGGAATCCATGAAAGACACGTTCTGGCTCGCTGATACGGTGGAGTCGAAACCCCTTCCCTGAATGGTCAGCGCCAGAGTGCCTTGCTGCTCGTCGCAGGCGCGCACGCAGCGCGAGCAGACGATGCACTTGCTGGCATCGAAGGTGAAGTAGGGATTGCTGGTGTCCTTCTCGGCGGTTAGATGGTTCGCTCCCTCGTAGCCGTAGCGGACCTCGCGAAGGCCGACCACTCCCGCCATGTCCTGCAGCTCGCAATGCCCGTTGGCCGGGCAAGTCAGGCAATCCAGGGGGTGATCGGAGATGTAGAGCTCCATCACGCCGCGGCGAATGTCGGCGATCTGCTTGTTTTGCGTGGTGACCTTCATGCCCTGCACCGCCGGTGTGGTGCAGGAGGCAGGCAATCCCTTCATGCCCTCGATCTGCACGAGACATAGTCGGCACGATCCGAAGGCTTCGAGCTGGTCGGTGGCGCAGAGCTTGGGCACCTTGACCTCGGCGAGAGCCGCGGCGCGCATGACCGACGTACCTTCCGGCACCGTTACTTCTCGGCCGTCGATCGTGAGCGTCACGGTCTCGGCGCTGATGCGCTGCGGGGTGCCTAAGTCTCGTTCGACGATGGACTGCATGGAGAAATCCTCTTAAGCCGGAACGCGGGCCTTTCCCCGCGCGATGAAATCTTCGGGAAAATGGTTGATGGCCGACAGCACCGGGTACGGCGTCAGCCCGCCCAGCGCGCACAGCGATCCATAGGTCATGGTCTCGCACAAATCGCGCAAAACCGTTTCCTGCATCGCCGGGCTCTCACCCGCGACGAGCCGGTCGATCACTTCCATCCCGCGAGTCGATCCGATGCGGCAGGGCGTGCATTTGCCGCAGGATTCGATGGCGCAGAACTCCATGGCGTAGCGCGCCTGCGCCGCCATGTCGACGGTGTCGTCGAACACGACGATGCCGCCATGCCCCAGCATGCCTTTGATCTCGGCGAAGGCCTCGTAATCCAGTTTCGTGTCGAACTGCGACTCGGGCAGGTACGCGCCCAGCGGGCCGCCCACCTGTACGGCGCGTATGGGGCGACCGCTCAGACTGCCGCCGCCGTAGTCGTACAGCAGCTCGCGCAAGGTGATGCCGAATGCCTTTTCGATCAGGCCGCCGCGCTTGATGTTGCCGGTGAGCTGTATGGGCAGAGTGCCGCGGGAGCGCCCCATGCCGAAATGCTGATAGTGCTCGGCGCCCCGATCGAGAATGATGGGCACCGACGCCAGGGTAATGACATTGTTGATCACGGTCGGTTTGCCGAACAGCCCCTCAATCGCGGGCAGCGGCGGCTTGAAGCGCACCTGGCCGCGCCTGCCCTCGAGCGATTCGAGCAGCGAGGTTTCTTCACCGCAGATATAGGCGCCCGCACCCAGGCGCACTTCGAGGTCGAAACGCTTTCCGCTGCCTCGAACGTCGCCGCCCAGGTAGCGGCCGGCGTAGGCGGCCTCGATCGCGGACGTGAGGGCCCTGTGCGCGTCCGGGTATTCCCAGCGCAAATAGATGTATCCCTGCGTCGCGCCGGTCGCCAGACCCGCAATGGTCATGCCCTCGATCAAGACGAAGGGGTCGCCCTCCATCACCATCCGATCGGAGAATGTGCCCGAGTCGCCCTCATCGGCATTGCAAACGATGTACTTTTGCGCCGCGGGCGCACCCAGCACCGTCTTCCATTTGATGCCCGCCGGGAAGGCGGCTCCGCCGCGGCCGCGCAGCCCGGAGGCCGTAACCGCGGAGACGATGGCCGCCGGCTCCATGGCGAGCGCGGCCTCGAGTCCGCGGTAGCCGCCATGGTCGATGTAGTCTTGGATGCTGCGCGGATCGGTAACACCCACGCGGGAAAAGGTGAGCCGCTCCTGCTTTCTGAGATACGGAATCTCTTCCGTGATTCCGAGCGCCAGGGCGTGCGGATCTGCGGCGGTAAATCCCGCGGCGAACAGACTCTCGACGTCCCTCGCCTGCACCGGGCCGTAGGCGACGCGGCCGGCGCCGGTCGACACCTCGACCAAGGGCTCCAGCCAGAGAAGCCCACGAGACCCATTGCGCACGAGATCGATGTCGATGCCTCGGCGCTTGGCCTCGGCGACGATGGCGGCGGCCGTCTCATCGGCACCCACGCTTCGGGCCGCCGCATCGCAGGGCACAAATATCCTCACGAGACTCACGCATCACCCGCGGCGGAGGCTCGAGTGTGCTCCATCAATTCGTCGAAGCGCTGTGCCGACACCCGCCCGTGCAGCCTGTCGTCGATCATGACGGATGGCCCCAGCGCGCAATTCCCCAGACAGTAAACCGGCTCGAGCCGTATGGCGCCATCCTTCGTCGTGCCATGAAAATCGATGCCGAGGGTGCGCTTCGCATGCGCTTCCACCGCGGCGGACCCGACCGACTGGCAGGCCTCCGCCCGGCAAAGGTGCACGATGTGACGGCCGCCGGGATCCTGGCGAAAGTAGTGGTAAAAACTGACCACACCGTGCACGTCGGCAATCGATAGATTCAATTCACGCGCAATCACCGGCACGGCATCGTGGGGTACGAAGCCCAGCTTGTCTTGAACCGCGTGTAAAATCGGCATCAACGCTCCCGGCGCGGTCTTCAACGCCGAACAGGCGCTTAGCACCGCGTCCTTTTGCGCACGCGACATGAATCGCCCGAGGGTTCGTACGGCAGTTGTCGGTGGATTCGCCATGAAGGTTCCAGAACGAGTGATGGCTGGGCAAAATATGACGCTCTACATTCTACGTAGATTCAACGGGATCAAAATATGCATGGCGATACATAAAGTCACATCGAAATATGCACGCCCTTGCATATGTTCACATCGAATTACGCGCGCATGATGTAGCATGGCAATCCACATGTCAGAGCACGACATAAGTCAGGTGGGCGACCATTTTTTCGTCGGACTGCGCCCTTCGGTGCGGCTGCACGATCGCGACCGGGCATTGCTCGCCGACCTGCGGCCCGCCGGCGTGATTCTATATAAGAGCAATTTCCTCCACGATAAGCCCTATGAACAATGGCTGGAAGCCCACGCCAAGCTCATTGCCGAGATCCGAACGGCGGTGGGGCGGCCGCGAATGCTCACTGCCATCGATCACGAGGGAGGCCGCGTCTGCCGCACTCCGCCGCCGGTCACTCGGTTCTCCTATGCAGCGCGGTGGGCGGGACAGGCGGCCGCGGTTGGACGCGCGATGGGAGTGGAACTCGCCTCATTGGGCATCAATCTGAATTTCGCGCCCGTCCTCGACATTCACAGCAATCCCGTCAACCCCGTCATCGGCGCGCGCGCCTTCGGCGGGACCGGCGGCGAGGTCGGCGCGGCCGCCTTGGCGTTCATGTCGGCCATGCAGAGCGAGAGAGTGCTGGCTTGCGGCAAGCATTTTCCGGGGCATGGCGACACCGACAAGGATTCGCACCGCGAGCTGCCGGTGCTCAACCAGGATCTGGACGCGTTGATGGCTCGCGAGCTCAAGCCCTTCGCCGCGGCGATCGGTGCCCAGATACCGATGATCATGACCGGCCACATTCTGCTGCCCAAGATCGACGCGGCGGAGCCCGTGACGCTGTCGCGCCGCTTCAACCAAGAGCTGCTTCGCGATGAATTGAGGTTCGACGGCGTCATCGTGTCGGACGATATCGGCATGCATGCCGTATCGCGCATGTTCGAGGATCCTACGGCGCCCGCGCGCTTCCTGCTCGCCGGCGCCGACATGATGATGGTCTGTGCTCATTTGACGGACACCGATCGGTGCCGCGCATTTGCCGCCGAGGTGCTCGGGGCCGTGAGGCGAGGAACGATTCCGGCGCGTGTAATGGAGCGCTCGAAGCAGCGCGTCCACGCGCTGCTGGCGCGCGCGCCGCAGAACGCAGTAACCGCGCTTGGCGCATCTGTCTTCGAGGAACACCGGCGCGCAGGCGCGCTGTTCACCTCCGAAACGGTGGAGGTCGTTTAGGCGGCCACCGTCCGCAACGGCGCCGGTCCGTGCCGGCGCTGCACGCCCGGTTGGCCGATCTGGAGAACCGGGGTGAGGGCGGAGCGAGCTACTTTGAAAGCTTGCTCGCCGCCGTCGGCGGCGAATAGCGATCCTCGAGCGTCCTCGGGTATCCTAGGCGCAAAGGAGCGCCTATGTGCCGAAATATCAAGACATTGTTCAATTTCGAGCCGCCGGCCACCGAGGAAGAGATCAAGGCCTCGTCGCTGCAGTTCGTCCGCAAGCTCAGCGGATTCAACAGTCCCTCCAAGGCGAACCAGGCTGCCTTTGACCGGGCGGTCGAAGAGGTTGCAGCCGCGGCGCGGACATTGATCGAGTCCCTGGTAACGACGGCCGATCCGCGCGACCGGCAGATCGAAGCGGCGCGGGCGAAGGCCAGATCCGCCGCGCGCTTTGGCGGATGATGCAACGGGGATTGCTGCGGAGCCGCAAACAAATCGCCGCCGGCTTGTGTTTTGATCTCCCGGCTCTAATTATAGTGAGCGAATCATTCTCAGGAGCGCGAGATGGCGACGGGTTGGGCAAAAGAAGGTGCCGTGCAGGATCAGATCGACGCCACCGTCAAAGACGCCGTTAGCCGTGCGAAAAGCCGGCTGCCGCAGGGGCCCGGCTTGACTCATTGTGCCGAGTGCGGAACCGAGATTCCGCAGGCGCGCCGCGATGCCATCCCCGGGGTTCGCCTGTGCCTGTCCTGCCAGGACACCCAGGATCGCGACGCCGCTCGATTCAGCGGCTATAACCGGCGCGGCAGCAAGGATAGTCAGCTGCGCTGAAGTTCGCTCTCGCTCTTTGGGAGGCCGGCATGAGCGGCGAATTGGTACTGGTGACAGGCGGGTCGGGATTCATCGGCGCACATTGCATCCTGCAGCTATTGGACGCCGGCTATCGAGTACGGACGACGCTGCGTTCGCTCGATCGCGAGTCCATGTTGCGTGCCATGCTCAAAGCCGGCGGCGCCCAACCGGGAGAGGCGCTTTCATTCGCCGCCGCCGATCTCAACTCCGACGCAGGCTGGCCGCAGGCGCTGGCCCATTGCGACTTCGTGCTTCACGTCGCCTCACCCTTCCCGGCCAGCGCGCCGAATCACGAGGACGATCTCATCGTCCCCGCGCGCGAAGGCACGCTGCGAGTGCTGCGGGCCGCGCGAGATGCGGGCGTGGCGCGCGTGGTCTTCACCTCGTCCTTCGCAGCGATCGGCTACGGCTCGAAGCCGACGGATCGGCCCTACTCCGAAGATAACTGGACCGATCTGAGCGGCAGCAATGCAAGCGCCTACGTGAAATCGAAGACCTTGGCGGAACGCGCGGCCTGGGATTTCATCGCGCGCGAGGGCGGTGCTCTACAGCTTGCAGTCGTCAACCCCGTCGCCGTGTTCGGGCCCGTGCTCGGGCCGGACTTTTCCACTTCCATTCAGCTCGTGCAACGTTTGCTGAACGGCGCGATGCCGGGGCTCCCGCGTCTTTCCTTCGGCATCGTCGATGTGCGGGACGTCGCGGATATACACCTGCGCGCCATGACCAGTCCCGCCGCCAAGGGCCAGCGGTTCCTGGCCGTCGCGGGCGATTTCATGACCATTCAGGAGATCGCCCGGGTTCTCAGAGCGCGCATGGGCCCTGCGGGGGCGCGAGTACCGACCCGAGTGCTGCCCAACTGGCTGGTGCGCATCGCCGGGATGCGCAATGCCACGGTGAGGCAAATACTTCCGGAACTCGGCAAAATGAAGAGCGCCACCAACGAAAAGGCCAGGCGCTTGCTGGGCTGGGCACCGCGATCCAATGAGGACGCCATCATCGCGACGGCAGAGAGCTTGGCATCGCTTGGCGCAGCGGACGATTTGAACTAGCGCTTCGGCTACATCAGATCGCGCTTTATCCTGTTGTCCCAGTGGCGTTCGAAAACGACGGCATCGCCTTCCAGGGCGCTGATCGATTCTTGCATGCGGAACTCGTCCGCCGTCGACGTGAGTTCCAGAGTCGACCGCAAGGTGGTATCCCATGCATCGCGCTTCAAGCGGCTGAACCACTCCAGCTTCCACACAGAGCTGTTGGGATCGCCCTCCTTGATCGACATGTACCAGTCGCTGCCGCCGGACATGATGGTGCCGATGTCCGTGAGAGTTTCGGGAGGGTCTCGCAACCTCTTGTGGAGCATGACACGGCCCTCGGCATCGGGACCGGTCTGCGCGATGGTGTAGTTGTTCAGTTCGGCGGGATCCGCTCGCACCTCCTCGAGGACGCGATCACGGAGCAACACAATCGGCATCGCCTCGCGCTCGGCGTCGTCCGGGCGCACCGGGAGCGACAACCGGGAGGCGCCCGCCACGATTTCGAGCGTGACGGGTTTCGGCGAGGGCCACAGCATGGGCCAGATGGATTCTGTGATGGCCACGCGGATGCGATTTCCCTTCTTGAACCGGTGTGCCGTGAAATAGCAGGGCACCGCCACATCGTAGCGGCGTCCGGGTTCCAGCGCGGCAGGCGTCTCGTGCCCATCCCGATGAGTCAGATTCAGAACGCCGTAACTGACGGACCACGACTTGCCTTCGGGAGTGACCTCGTTGAGGCGCACGACCAGCTTGGCAACCGGCTCGCTGGAGGACACGCGGATGGTCGCGATCGGCCGTCCTACGATGGCGATGTCGTCAGCAAGCACGGCGGAGTCGAAGGTGAGCGATCTTGCATCGTCCGGCGTCTGATCCGGCGGCAGATCGATATTCAAATTCCACGGAAACCATTCGCGCTTGGTCAGGCCGACGGTTTCCTGGGACCGGCAGACACGCACGGCTTGCGCGCCCTGGCTGTCGGACAGACCGTCGGAGTTGAGGAACAGAGTTCTGGGATGGATGTGCGGCGAGGGCCAGGACGGCTCGCTCACCCAGTGCCCGGGGACGTCCCGCGGCCACACTTGCGCCGCGGTACGATCTTCCAGATAAACCCGCAACATGGGCTCGTCCATGATTCCTGTGTCGACCCCGAGCAGCCACTGGCTCCACCAGCGAACCTCTTCCGTCACCCAGTCGAGACCCGGACCGGAGTCGGCAATCTGCGGATACTTGTGTCCCCATGGCCCCATGAGCCCTTTGCGCGGCACGCGCAGATTGGCGAGCAGGCGCGGCAGGAAATCCCGGTACGAGTCGATCTGTCCATCGACGGCGTACACCGGAATCTTGATGAGCGAATAGTCGACGGCGACCGAGCCATGCTGCCAGAAGGCATCGTAGCGTTGATGGGAAAGCCATTGCGCGAGAATGGGCGGAGTTGCGTTCAGGCGCTCGAGCCACATTTTCCGCCAGCGCTCGCCGACGATGGCCGGATCCGGCGGCCCGACCAGGACGGTCTTGAACTCCGCGCCCCAATCATAATTGTCCAAGGTCAGCGCCCCGCCCACATAGTGGGCGTCGTCCGTGTATCGATTGTCCGACGCGCATTGGGGAATGATGGCTTTCAACGCGGGAGGCGCCATCGCCGCCGTCTGCAAGGAACTGAAGCCGCCCCAGGAGATTCCCCGCATGCCCACCGACCCGTTGGACCATGGCTGGCGCGCCAGCCATGCGATGACTTCGACTGCATCATCCTGTTCCTGCTGCAAGTACTCTCCCAGCAGGACCCCGTCGGAGTCCCCGGACCCGCGGATGTCCACGCGCACGAAGGCGAAACCGTAGGGCACGAACATCTCGGCCCAGCCTGTGTCGCGCCGGCGCTCGCCGTCGCGCTTGCGGTACGGCAGGTATTCCCACACGACGGGAACCGGCAATTTCTCCGCCCCGGATGGAATCCACACGCGGGCCGCCAATCTCGTGCCGTCCTTGAGCGTGATCCACTCGTTTTCTATGGTGCGGAACGGCCGCTTCTGCGGCATTTTCCAGGCGTCGGCGGACTTCGGAGATGCCAGCACCTGCCGGCCGGCCATAGCGGCGCCGGCAATCGCCGCACTCGAGCCCAATACAAAGCTGCGTCTTGATACGGACATACTAGAGCAGGTCCCGCTTGATGATGCTGGTCTTTTCGCGCTTGAATATTTCTTCGCTTCCCTTTTTCGCCCGAAGCACTTCCGTCAAATGGAAATGACTCGGGGTCGAGGTGAGCTCGAAAGCCGCGCTCACAGTGCAATCCCATTCGCCGCGCTTCCAGCTGGTCATGTTCTCTTGCTTCCACACGCTGCTGTTCGGATCTCCTTCCCTGATCGCGAAACTTTCGCTCGATTGCTCTTGGACCGTCGTCCCGATCTCCGGAATGAGCGTGGTACTCAGCGGGCGATCCATATGCCCCTGGGTCCCCGGCCCCATTTCGGAATGGGTATAGGGACTGGAGCCAGGCGAATGCTTGATGGGAATGGGAAATACCGCCTCGGCCGGCGGCGCGGGCCGCAGCGGCAGGGCGAAGCTGGATGCGCCAAGATCGATTGCCAGCGTCGCCACCTGCGGCGATGGCCACAACAGCGGCCACAGGCTCTCGGAAACGGCGATCCGGACGCGGCTGCCTTTCTTGAAGCGGTGCGCAATCATGTAGAACGGCACTTCGATGTCGTAAAATTCACCGCCTTTCAATGCCGTGGGATGTTCATGCGAGTCGCGATGCGTAAGGTTCAGAACTCCGTAGCTGACGAGCCATGATTTCCCATCGGGCAACACCTCGGTCAATCTGACCGCAACGCCTGCAACGGGCACGTCGGAGCTGATCCTGAATTTTGCAAGCGGATAGCCCAGGATTTCCCGGTCGGTGTCGAGCGGCGGGGAGTCGAATACCAACGATTTCTTGTCATCGCCCGTTTGATCATCGGGGAGACTGGGCATCCATTGCGGCTTGCACATACCGACGATCTTGTCTGCGACATAGGTTGACGTCCCGCCCGCACCGGGCAGCGCGGAGAGCGTGCCCCTGCCTAAGTGAAAAACCCATGGCTGGGCGCCCGGAGCCGGCCAAACCACTTCGGCCACCCACCGCCCGGGAAGCCCCGCGGGATAGACTTCCGAGAGGGTCCGGTACGGCATGTAGGCCCGGAACATGGGCTCATCCATGATTCCCGTCTCTGCACCCGCCAGCCAGTGATGCCACCAGCGGACTTCCTCATACGCCCAATCCAGCGCGAGCGGGGCCGGCAGATTGGGCATGATATGTCCCCACGGGCCGATCAATCCCTTGCGGGGAACCTTCAGACCCGCCAGCAGACTGCCGACGACGGCGGAGTACGGATCCAGCCATCCGCCCACGACGTAGACCGGACAGGTGATGCGGCCGTAATCGACGGCGACGGATCCGCGTTGCCAGTATTCATCGTATCGCTGATGCGAGGTCCATCGCTCGAGGATGGGCGGTGTGGCATCGAGGCGTTGCCGCCATTTCTTCTCCCAATCCGGACCGGAGATCTCCGGATCCGGAGGTCCCGCCATATCAACCTTGAAATAAGTGCCCCATTTGAAGTTCTCGGCAGCCAGCGCCCCGCCTATGTAGTGTGCGTCGCCCGTGAAGCGATTGTCGACGCAGCCCATGGGCATGATGGCCTTGAGCTCGGGCGGCGCCATTGCGGCGATTTGCAGCGAATTGATTCCGCCCCAGGAGATTCCGCGCATTCCGACCGAGCCGTTCGACCAAGGCTGCTTGGCAAGCCAAGCTATGCATTCGACGCCGTCGTGAAGTTCGGCCCGCGAATATTCGTCGGTGATGACTCCGTCGGAGTCGCCCGTGCCGCGAACATCGACGCGGGCGAAGGCGATGCCGTATGGGGCGAGATCGAGCGCCGTCGCATCGTCGCGCTTGCGTACGCCGTCGCGCTTTCGATACGGCAGGTACTCCCACACCACCGGCACCGGCCGCTGTTCCGCGCCCTGCGGAATCCATAGGCGAACACCGAGCCGGGTTCCGTCTTTGAGCGGTATCCAGGCATTTTCGATCACCTTGAACGGCCGCTTGGCGGGAAGCGTCCATCGATGGCGGCCCTGCATCGCGGCCGCCTCCCCCAGCCTCGAGACCAAGGTGCCGGCCACCGCGGCGCTCGACGTGGCCAGGAAGTCTCGCCTCGAAATCGTCGGCATCCGCTTCTCTCCCTCTTCGGTTAACTGCCGCCCGCACCGCTGAACTTGTACGAAAAACGCAGCCCGATGACGCGCGGACGGTTGACGGTGGTCAAGGGCACGTAGCTGTTCGAACTGATGAAAAGTTGGGCGCGCGTATCGGTGAGATTCTGGCCGAATACTTCGAGTTCCCATGCATCTTTTGCGACGCCGGCTGCGGCATCGTAGGTGGTATAGGGAGCAAGCTCGTAGTCAGGCGCCCCCAGTGTGCCCTGCGTGATCACATCGGCGAAGGAGTGGTCGGTATGCTGCGCCGCCGCCTGCAAGTGCCAAGTGTAATCATCGAAGGGCACCTCGTAGCGCGCCCGAATATTTCCTTGAAAAGGCGGTGCATTCGCGAGCGGACTGCCGACTCCCCGGGTGGGAAATAGCGAAATCACCCCTCCGCTGCCTGCGAGCGACGGCTCGTTGACCTGCTGGCTGCGGTTCCATGCAAAGGAGGAATTCAGGGTCAGATGCTCCGTCACCCGAAACTCTACATCGCCTTCGATGCCGCGTACACGGTAGTTGGGGCCATTGACGGTAAATCCGGAATTCCCGTACAGGTTGGGATCGTAGATCTGCAGCTGGACCTTAGACCATTCTTCGTCGTAAATCGCGCCGTTGAACTGCAAGTGGTGGTCGAACCAGAGCGTCTTCCAGCCGATCTCGTAATTCTCGAGATCGTCGCTGTCGTAGAAGGAGGGCACCGTGAACTTGCCGTAGAGCGGCGAGGTGACCGGGATGAGCCCGACTCCTTGGTTGAAGCCGCCCGGTCTGAAGCCTTCGGAGTACGTGCCATACAGAAGCACGCCTTCCATCGGCTTCCAGCTCAGGTTGACCTTGCTCTTGTGTCCCGAGTTGGATTGATTTTCGTTGAACAGACTGAAGATACCCGCCGGCGGCGCGCAGGGATTCACATTGCGGCAGCCGTATTCCGAATCCGACTGACCGTGGTCGAAATTGTCGAAGTGGAAGAAACGCGTACCGACCGTCAGTGTCAGCGACTTCGGGATCAGGTCGAATGCCAGCTCTCCGAAGGCCGCTTTCTGCTCATACCCGCGAGTGATGTCGCTGAAGAAAACGGTGCCGCCGGGACGCAGGTTGGGATCGAACGCAGGAATTCCCGGCAGCGGACCGAAGGGCGCAAATCCCGCCGCTTCGTCCCCGTACAAGAAGTTCTGCGAGGTCTGTATTCTATAGTCCTCCCAGAAAATACCGCCGATCGCCCGCAGCCGCGCATCGTCCGGCGTGCTCAGACGCAACTCATGACTCTGATGAGTGTTTCTCTCGACATTGCGCCATGTGGCGCTCGGCGAGTAGCAGATGGGCGCCGTGCCGGGCGTGAACTGCGGTCCGTTGCATTGGTAGTATGCGGCGAAAGGGCCGCGCGAATAGGCGGTGTAATCGCTGACTTCGTTGACATTGCGAACCAGATAACCGCCGGTATAGACCACTTTGAGGGGGCCGACCCGGCCATTGAGGGTCCACGCCGTATCTTCGAATTTGTCCAGATCGGTGGAGGGGTTGTACTGCTGCACATTCAGATCGCCCAGAGCGGGGTTGTAGGCAAAAACACCATCCGCCTCCATGCTCTGGTAACTCTGCTGCAGCAGCAGGTTCCAGTCATCGTCGAAGCGCAGCAACCCTGAGAGGCGTGCGCCCTTGTAAAGGACCGGATTGAACGCATTGCTGACCAGATTGGAGTTCGACAGACTGGCGCTGCCCGGGGGCACGACGCCGCCGAAATAATAGGCGATGCCCTCATCGGTCGGCGATCGGGTAAATGTCCCCGGAATGTTATGGATGTATCCGCCGCGAGAATCATCATAGATGACGGCGCGTACGGCCAGCATGTTGGGAATCAGGGGCAGGTTGAGAACCGCCTGCACGGCGCTGCTCGGATCCCCGTGGGCGGTCGTGGAATAGCTCGCGGAAGCGCCGCCCTCCGTCACGTCCAGCTTCGGCTTGTTGGTGATGTAGCGCACTGCGCCCGCCTGTGCACCGGCACCGTACAGCGTGCCTTGCGGGCCTTCCAATATTTCGATGCGCTCGAGATCCGCGGCATAGACATCGAGATTTCGGCCGGGCAGCTGCGCCGACTGGTCGTCGAGATAAACGGCGACATTCGGGAAGGCCCCCGTGCCGCCGGCGACCTGATTGCCCTGGTGCGTCGTCGACAGACCCCGCATGTATACTTCGCTCTGTCCGGGGCCGACGCCTGCCGTAGTGACATTGGGCAGGTATTTGACGAAGTCGTCGAGAGTCTGCACGTTGAGCTGCTTCAGGGTAGTCCCGGTCAGCGCCGTAAGGGCGATCGGCACATCCTGCAAGTTCTCGGTTCGCCGCGTGGCGGTGACCACCACCTCCTCGAGTTGACCGCCGCTCCCCTGGGTCGGATCGGCGGAGCTTTCGCCGGCCGCGGGACCCTGGTTGCCGGAGGATGTCGAAGGCGGCGCCGGAGCCGCCGAGGCGCCCAGCCGGAGACTGATGATGTGCCCGTCGTCCGAGGCGATGGTAATTCCCGTTCCATCCAAGAGCTGCCTGAGTGCGGCCCGCGCATCGATCGTGCCGTGGACGGTGTGGGTCTTGATGCCTTTCAGTTCGTCCGCGGGCGCGATGATTTGCAGATGTGCCTGTCGCGCGAACTCCGGAATGGCCGTAACCGCATCCTGCTCGGGAACGTCGAATTGAGCTGCCTGCGCAAGCGCGGACGTCATTGCGCTCAGGCCCAGAACGGCGGCGATGGCCTGGGCAAGCACATTGCCGTGCCGTATCAAATTATTGCATCCCATTAATATCTACTCTCTTTGACCTCGCCGGTGGGGGTGCCGCGTGCACGCGGCGGCGTTCGTCCCTACTTAAGAGCAGCTCGCGGCCGAATTCCGCCGCCCGGAACGAAAATTATTTTTGCGAAGCGGGCAAAGTCTCGATAATGAGGCTGTCGCCGTCGCTGTGAACTCGCGCATCGAACATGGCGGCGGCCGCCTCGGCAAACGCGGCCGGGTCCGAAGAACTTACATTCCCCACCAGAGGCTGTGCGGCGAGGTGCGGATCGGGGATGATCACTTGGCGCCGATTGTAGCGGTTGATTTCCGCGGCAGCTTCGCCGAGCGTTCTGCCGTCGAGATTCACAACGCCGGATTTCCAGTCGATCGCCCGCTCAATCTGCGTGGCCGTCAAATCTCGAGGCGGCGCGATGTCCCCGCCTCTCAGCGACGTGCCGGTTCCCGCCTTCAACCGCACAGCGGTCTGCGGGCGGCGGTTTTCGGACCAAACTTCGACCGTCCCCTTGGTCACCGTCACATCGATGTCGTCATCGGAGCGGCGCCTGACCAAAAAGGCGGTGCCCAGGGCACGCACCCTGACATTTCCGGCTTGCACCACAAACGGCCGTTTCGCATCCTTGGCGACCTCGAACAGGGCCTCGCCCGATTCCAGCCGGACGGTACGGGTCTCCGCCCGGTAATCAATGTCGATTCGGCTGCCGGTATCCAATGTGACGCGCGATCCATCGTTCAGCGGTATCTGACGAATCTCGCCGACGGTCGTGCTCAAGTGATCTCGACTGAGCCCGAACCACGCCGCGGCCGATACCATCGCCGTCGCCGCGATCGCGGCGATACAGGCGGCCGCCTTCATGCGGCGTCCTTTGGCCGCAACGGGCGCCCGGCTCTGTTCACCGGCTATGCGAAATACTTGCGCACGGTCTAGATTTTTCCAAATCGTTTGGGCGCGCGCGAGCGCACCGCCGCGCCGCGTGTCCG
Source organism: uncultured Gammaproteobacteria bacterium (assembly GCA_963784105.1). Classification (GTDB taxonomy): domain Bacteria; phylum Pseudomonadota; class Gammaproteobacteria; order Steroidobacterales; family Steroidobacteraceae; genus Bog-1198. The sequence goes on along the minus strand of CAWAQE010000018.1, from coordinate 693,142 downwards.
CAGCCAGCCATCGCTCGAGGGCAATCTCTTCGTCGCCCTTCAGGCCCCGATCGATCTTGGCCACCCATTCGGTGGCCGTGGCGTCGATGGAGTCGGCGTTTTCCCGCATCCTAGTGGTCCGCTCTTTTCATCGCCACGGCCGCAGCTCCATACTGACCCGCTTCGTCTTCCGATTTGAGGTTCGACAAAATAATGCGAAGCCCGCGCGCGATTTGCTTCTCTACCGTGTTCTCGCTGATCCGCAGCTTTTCCGCAATGACCCTCTGCGGCAGGTTGTCGATCTTGCGCATGACGAATATGGTTCGGCTGGGTTCCGGCAGCCGGACGATGGCGCGATACAGGCTTTCGAGCTCTTGCCGGCCCGATACGATGCGCTCGGGAGTCAGGCCCTCTTGCGGTTCCGGAAGGGTGTTTGGCCGCCTCACGCCTCCCCCGGCGGCCACGCTCGCACGGCGCAGATACTCGGAGATCAGGCTTTTGATGATCTGATAGAAATAAGCTCTGGGGTTCATGATTCGCGAAACATCCGCCAGGCTGGCCAAAATCGCGTATGCCTCCTGAATGACATCGTCGACCTCGAGTCCCGGCGGCGCCACGCGCCGAAGCCAGCCGCGCGATTCGATCTCCCAAGGCATGACATGAGTCGCAAGCCATTGCGCCCGGTCAATCGTCTCGTCAACCATCAAAACCACCCCAGACAGTCTGTGCGGTCGTTCCCGGACCCGGCGAAGTGAATGCTGACGGTAATGTACCGAAATTGCGCCGCGAAGTCTCGTCGCGGCCAGTTCCTGCGGGACCCGGGCTCAGGTGCGGTGCCAGTAGGCACGTTGAATGCAGGGATTCTCACCGAGCTTGGCAGCGATTGCAGTCAGCGCGCCTTCCGAGATGCCTGCGATGTCGACCTGCACGTGGAAAAGTCCGGACGTGCTGAACTCGGCAGTCACTTTGCGCGGCAGGAGATTGAGATTCTGAAAGCGCTCGAGCACGCGGGCCAACGCGCCGGGATCCGCGTCAGCGACCACTTTGAGACGCAAGAGAGACAATTCGTCGGAACACATAAAGCGGATTCCTCATACACAGCGTGGATTGACCCCATACCTCTTCCGCCCGGCCTTCATCGAAGGCCGGGCCGGTAATGAGCCAGCTCGGGTGTATGTAACGCTTCATGGTCCATGCGAAGTATGCCGTCTTCGGGGCCGATCGTCACTATGTAGGACTTGGCTGACTTGGGTTGCCAAACATCGATCCTATCGCGAGGCGCAGCCGCACTCTAAGGTGGCTACCATGCATCGTGAACACGGCCTCATTCGCGAACTTGCCTACCGGCTTTGGAAGGCCCGCGGCTGCCCGGCGGGCTCCCCGGAATACGATTGGCTCGAGGCTGAACGGCAGCTTTCAACCGGCAAGCCGGCTATGCCTTCCGAACCGATCGACGGTACGCTTCAGAACGGCTTTCCCGCCGGCGATCCGCCCGCGAGCCGGCTGCCCGATGAGCCGCCCGTCAATGCGCCGGCCAAATGGGCCACGGCCGGCGCGGCGCGCAAGAACCCGGGCCGCCGAGCGGCCGCTGCGCGCCGACGGTCGAAACCAAGCGACCCGAAATGAAATCGAAATTCGCGCCAAACCGGCTGAGTGGGTAATCGAACCCCAGTGAATCGCGGCTCGCGGCAAGCGCGGCTTCCATGCCGACTGATTTGGCTTGCCGTCCTGCTGGCGGCATCGTGCCCTCGTACGTCATGGTCTCAGTCGCCCTCACCGCTGCAGGAGTGGCAGTATTCGGGCGGCATCATCCTGGCGAGGCTTTTCGAGCCCAATCTGCCGGACTGGCATGTCGTGCTGGGTACGGCGGCCGAGGTTCAGCCCGTTTACGCCGGTTCGCAGGCGTACCGGCTGCAGGGCGGTCCGGTGATCAATATTCAATACAGCGACATCGCTTTCGCGAGCACCGGCGACGGCATCGGCTTCAACTTCCTCCGCGGCGACCACTATCGATTCGGAGCGGCCATCGCCTATGACTTTGGCAGGCGCGAACGGGACGACTATAACAACTTGCGCGGCATGGGCGACATTTCGCCGGCGCCCGTCGCCAAGCTCTTCGGCTCCTATGTGCTTTCAAAGAAATTTCCCCTGATTCTCAGGGTGGATGCCAGGCAATTGATAGGCGGCGCCGACGGCGCTTTCGGGGATATCGGCGTGTACATGCCTCTGCCCGGCAGTTCGAAGAAATTCGTGATGTTTGCCGGCCCGTCGATCACGCTCGCCACTCATCGCTACCTGCAAAGCGAGTTCGGCGTGACGCCGGCACAATCGCTCGCCTCGGGGCATCCGGTGTTCGATCCACATGCCGGTACGGAGGCCGTCGGGGTGGGTTTCAGCGCGACGCGGTTTATGACGGATCACTGGCTCTTGAACCTCGACGCCGCCATCAGCAAGCTGAAAGGCAGCCCGGATGTGAGCCCGGTGACGGAAAGCAGCACTCAACGCGAACTTGCGCTGTCGATCGCCTATCAGTGGTAGCGGCGCTCATGAGGCGCCTCCGCGCAGCCACTCACGCATCACCTCCACACCCTTGGCGACGTGAGAGCGGCCGAATCCCACCCGCAGGCAATCATCCGGAAGCACCGCCAGTTCCGAGCGAAACACGCTCGAGGGCAGCAGTAGCACCCCGCACTCCTCGACCATTCGGGCCGTGAAGCGCTCGACGCCGTCCGGGCCTTTGTACCGGATATAAGTGACGCAGCCGCCCTCCGGCACGTGCCAAGCGAAAAGATGCCTGAACTCGTCCATGAAGCCGCCCAGCACTTTGAGATTCTCGACGATGACTTCGATATTTTTCCTTAAAATATTTTCGCGCGATTTGAGGGCAATGAGGGCCAGGGCTTCGGACGGCGCCGAATTGCAGATCGACAGAAAATGCTTGAACCGTTCCAGGCGCGATAGAACGGAGCGGTCTTTGCACGCAAGCCAGCCGATTCGAAGTCCGGGCAGCCCATACGCTTTGGACATCACATTCAGGGAAATCGCCTTCTCGTAGACATCCGCGGCTTGCGGAAGGCGATAGGCGGCCTCCCTTTCCAAGAGCCTGTAACATTCGTCGCTGAACAGCCAAATCCCGCGGCTGCGGCAAATATCGACTATGGCGTTGAAGGTGGAATGCGGGATGATCTTGCCCGTCGGATTGTTGGGGAAATTGATGGAGATCATCTTCGTATTGGGCCGAAGCTGCTTCCTGAGCTCGTCCACATCGAGTTCCCAGCCGCGATCGATCTTCAGCGCGACGGCGCTCACCTCGCATAGGGCGAGGGGCACGGTTTCGGCGGATTGATAATTCGGCGCAATCACGATCGCGTGATCTTCCGGCTGCAGAAGCACCTGCATCGCGGCATATATGCCTTCTTCGGCCCCTGCGAAGCACAATACCTGTTCCGGGCGGATCGTCTCGTAGGTGCCGGCGATCTCGGCGCGAAGCGCGGGCGCGCCCCAGGTTTGCGTATACCCCAACGAAACGCGCTCGAAGGCCTGCCTGTCCTCGGCATCCGCCAGTGCGAGCAGTTCCGACAAAGTGCGGTTCTCCGCATCCGAACCCGCCAGGTTGTACTTGGCCGAAAACTCCCACTTCGAAAAGTGAATTTCGAGCGCGAAATCTCTCATAGGCTTTGGCTGCATTACATTCTCCAGACAGGTCGATGAGGCCGCCAGGCCGGGCAGCCCCCGCTATTACGGATTTGCTTGCCGGTGCGGCTTCGCCTGCCGGTGCGAATCCGCTTTCCGGCCCGGCATCGATACGCGCCTCCGTACCGACGCCAGGCGGTTGTATATCGTTGCACGCGAGAGATTCAGTACTTTGGAAAGGTACGAGACCGCGTTGCGTATTTGAAATATCCCTTGGCCATCGAGGTCTGCAATCAAGTCATCCATATCTGCGCTGGTCAGTCCCGCCAAGGTCGATTTGCGGCGCCGCAGATACGCGCCCACGGCCGAGTTGGCGGCCTCGCGCCAGTCCTTCGATACCAGAGCGTCCGCCGATTGCGTATTCTCCGGAATCCGGAATAGCGTGCTCAGCTGCTCCATGGCGGCGGCAACCGCGCCGACGTCGTAGTTGATGCAGAGCAGCCCGATCGGCCGGCGCTTCGCATCGCGGATCGCAGTAGTCACCGACTTCAGCGGTCTGCCGTCCCAGTTCGTCTTGGGATACGGACCGATGACATGCTCGCTCAAGGATGGGATGGCCTCGCGATCGTTCAGCGAATTGTCGCCGACCCGCCGCTTGGAAAAGGAATTCGCGATGTAGGCAATGCGATCGGTCGCCAGATCGTGCAGCACGACCTCCGCATGAGGCTCCAAAAGCTTGGCAACCGCGTCGCAAATCCCGGCGTAGGCGCCCTTGAGATTCGTCATCGGGCGATCCTGGCACTCGTTCGACATTTCGTCAACCCTGGACGATCCGTCTTATGCAATCGCGGCGGCGGCGGCATAGAGGTACACTATGTGCCGCTCATAGGGACCGCCAATAGTGAAGCCCGCGTTACGGATCAAGCGAATCTACGATCGCCCCGCCGGCCAAGATGGGGCAAGGATACTCGTCGACCGGCTTTGGCCCCGGGGAGTGACCAAGAAATCGGCCGCCCTGGCGCTGTGGCTCAAGGAGGTCGCTCCGAGCCCGGCGCTGCGCAAGTGGTTCGGCCATGATCCTGAACGCTGGAGCGAGTTCCGCCGGCGGTATCGCGCGGAGCTCAGGGCCAATGAGACAGCCGTGAGTAACCTGCGTGCGTTGCTGAGCCGGGGATCGGTAACGCTCCTCTACGCGGCGCATGATCCGGCGCACAACCACGCTTTGGTGCTCGCCGACTACTTGAAGCACAGCCCGGCGCGGCCCCCGGCCCAGAGGGCACTGATGCCGCCATCCGGCGGCAGGCGCCGACGTCACCCGCCGGTGGCGAATCCCGGATAGAGAGTCATCCCGCCGTCGACGAAAAGAGTCGTGCCTACGACGTAATCAGACTCATCCGAGGCCAGCCACACAGCCGCCCGCGCAATGTCCTCCGGCTCGCCGATGCGTCCGTACGGGATGAGGGTCATCAGATCGGCGTAGGCCTTCGGTGTATCCCACGCCGATGTGTTGATCGGCGTCCGGATTGCCCCGGGGGCGATACCGTTCACGCGGATGCGATGAGGCGCGATTTCCTGGGCGAGACTCTCCATCAATAATCTGATGCCGCCCTTGGAGGTCGCGTAATTGGCATGCCCGCCCCACGGGATTTGCTGATGGACCGAGCTCATGCAGATGATCTTGCCGGCGGCGCACGAGACCGCAGGTACCACGCCGCGGCGCAGAAACTCGCGGACCGCTTCGCGTGCGCACAGAAACTGGCCGGTGAGATTGACGCCCAGAACGGTGTTCCACTGGGCCAGGGTCATGTCCTTGAATGCCGAATCGCGCTGCAATCCGGCGTTGTTCACCAGGATATCGATCGTCCCGAACTCCTGAATCATCCGCTTGAACATGCCGGATACCTGGTCCTCGGACGAGACATCGGCCTTCAGAGCCAAGGCATTGACACCCGCGCCGCGGATCTCTTCCACGACCGCGTTGGCTGCATCGTCGCCGGTCACATAATTCACCACGACGTCCGCGCCGGCCCGGCCCAACGCGACAGCCACACCACGGCCGATTCCCGAGTTCGCACCGGTAACCAGCGCTTTTTGCCCACTCAGTGAACGGTGGACCTTGACCACGGTCGCGGTGGAATCCGTGGACGTTGGTTGTTCGGTTGACGGCATGGGGGTGTCCTGTAGGAAAACACTGACAAAAGATATCTCGAACCGGACGGACGCGAATCGGCACTGCCCGGATTCAAGCATGCGCTTATCGCGCTACACTCTCTCGAACGGCCCGGCAGCGATGAGCGAATCGTCGATTCGACCTCGTGTGAAGTGTAGCCGAATCATCGTCGGAGGGAAGGCGTGCTTGGCATTTTCATCGTCGTCATCGCACGCTGCTTGCTGGTGCTTCTTTTTCTTCCTTTCAGCGCGCTGGACAAGCTGCTGAACTTCGAGCAGGCCGTTGGTCAAGCTCATGAAGCCATTCCCGATCGATCGATTGCAACCGCTCTCATAGTCTGTGGCTTTTGCGTCGAAGTATTGATGTCGCTCGCCATTTTAACCGGCGTCGCAGACCGGCTGGCCGCCCTTCTATTGGCCGGCTACTGCATCGTCACCGCCATGCTTTGGAAGCAATTCTGGAAGCAGCCGGATTTCAGGCTCAAAGGCGCCAGCCGGGGCCGCGATATATTCTGGGACTTTCTCAAGAACCTCGCGCTCGCCGGCGGCTTCTTGATCCTGGCATTCGGCAGCGATGCCTCGTCCGCGCGGGAGTTTCTGCGCCATCCGCTGGCATCGTCGCATCCTTACGCGATCTCTCATCACGAGGGGACGCAATCATGACCGCATCCTCTCTGGCGGGATCTGCTGCGGCGGGGATCGGCTTCGGTCCGGCAGCACCGCCGGTCCGTGCATTCCGGTAGGCCGGCATGGACGAGCATTTGCAGACGCGGCGCATCGTACGTTTCGGCCTCACCACCCCCGATGCGCGCCGGTTGGCGGGATTTTATGAAAGCGCCTTCGATTGCCGATTACTCTCGGCCGAGCGCGCCGAGGGCGCCGGATTTGAGACATTAATGAACGTGCGCGGCGGCGCGCTGCGTCTGACATTGACGCTGGGCCGGCAAAGCGTCGAATTGCTCGAATTCGATGAGCCCGGCCGGCCCTATCCCCTGCCCCTGTCCCCTCTCAATCTCATGTTTCAGCATTTCGCCATCGTGGTCGGCGACATGCCCCGTGCTCTGCAGCGGCTTGCTTGCACCGTCGGCTGGAGCGCGATCTCGACCGCGGGTGCGCAGGTATTGCCGCAGCGATCGGGCGGCGTCACCGCCTTCAAGTTCCGCGACCCCGATGGCCATCCGCTCGAGTTCCTCGCATTTCCGAAAGACAAAACTCCAGCCCGTTGGCGGCCTTACGGCGGTGACGATTTGTTTCTGGGCATCGATCATTCCGCCATCAGTGTCGGCGATACATCCCGCAGCATCGCCTTCTACGGCGGCCTCGGCTTTCGAGTTGCATCGCAATCGCTCAATTACGGCATCGAGCAGCAGAATCTCGACGGCATCGACGATCCACGCACGGAGGTGAGCGCGCTCGCCGCGGATGAGGACACGCCGCATCTCGAATTGCTGTGTTATCGGACCGATTCACGCCCGCCGCGGGAAATTGTGCGCAATAACGATGCCGCCGCGGCGCGTTTGGTCATCGAAATGGCTCGAGCGCCCGGGCTGCCCGATGATCGCGGCTGCGAGCGAATGGTGCTGGATCCCGATGGCCATCGGCTGCAGCTCTATTCGGTTTCGGCGGGCGCGAAGAAGACCAGCACGGTCAGTTCTTCCTCGATTTCATAGAAAAGATGCTCGACCTCCGCCGCCACGAATATGAGGGTTCCCTGCCGTAGTTGCCGATCATCGGACCCCGCGCGCATCCTCGCTCTTCCGCGAACCACGTAGTACAGTTCATCCTGCTTGTGCGGCGTCTGGCGGTCGACGCTGCCTGCCGCGAGAACATAAACTCCGGCGCTCATCGCGGGAATCCTCAAGAATTCCCGATAGGCGTTGCGCTGCTCCGCCCGCTGCCGCTCGACATCCTCGAGCTCCAGAAAACGAACTTTCTGATCGTCCATTGAGAATCTCCCGCTGGCCTGTCAACGCCGGTCTCTACCACACTCGGCAGGGCTTCGGCCTCACCATGGGCTGGCCCACCTTGCAAGAGAAAGCCTTGGCGAATTCCGGCATGTTCGCCACGACGCCGTTGACTCGATACTTGCCGGGCGAGTGCGGATCCGTGAGCGCTCGAACGCGCAATTCAGCCGGGCGAGTGCTCTCGCACGCCCATTGTGCGTAGCCGACGAAGAAGCGCTGTTCCGGCGTGAGGCCCTCCCGTGGTTTCAGGGCCGCTCCGTGGGTCTCTGCCTGCCAGGCCATCCACGCGAGCACCAGCCCGCCTATGTCCGCGATGTCCTCGCCTTCCGTGAGCTTGCTGTTGATCTTCACATCGTCGACGACGGTGTACTGTGCGTACTGGTCGACCACGCATTGTGCGCGGCTCGTGAACTCCTCCGCGTCCCTTTGCCTCCACCAGTCATGCAGGTTGCCCCTGGCATCGAACTGCCGTCCTTCGTCGTCGAATCCGTGCGTCAGTTCGTGGCCTATAGTGCCGCCGGTATTGCCGTAGTTCGGCGCATCGTCCATCTTGGGGTCGTACAAAGGCGGTTGCAGCACACCGGCAGGAAAATTGATGTCGTTCATCTGCGGGTCATAATAAGCATTCACGGTCGGGGGCGTCATGCTCCACTCGCTGCGGTCCAGGGGCTTGCCGATCTTCGCCAGCTCTCGGCGCGACTCGAACAAGGTGGCCCTTTCGACATTGCCGGCGAAGTCATCGCGCTGCACTCTGATGGAACCATAATCCCGCCATTTGTCGGGATAGCCGATCTTATTGGCGAGAGCCTGCAATTTATCCAGGGCGCTTCTCTTGGTTTCCGGACTCATCCAGCTGAGCCGCTCGAGATCGTCGTGCATAGCCTGCTCGATTTGCCGGGTCATGTGCACGGCGTTCTGCTTGAGCTCGGGACTGAAGACCCGGCGCACGAACTCGCGCCCGAGCGCCTCGCCGAGATCATCGTCGACCAGTCTTACGCAGCGCTTCCAGCGCGGCTGTATCCGCGGCACGCCGCGCAGCGTCTTGCCGTAGAAATCGAAGTCTTCATTGACGAAGGCGGCCGATAAGTACGGTGCGACCGCGTGCGCGGCATGCCAGCGCAGATAGATCTTGATGTCGGCGACACTCATGGTCCGCCAGAGCGCATCCAGCGTCCGGTAGAAGGCCGGTTCCGTGACGTTGAAGGTGTTCAGCATGCCCACGCCGGACTCGCGCAGATAAACGCTCCAATCGAAACTCGGCGTCAACGCCCGGAGCTGGCCGGCATTCATCTTGTGAAAGAGCTTCTGAGGGTCGCGCTGTTCGACCCGTGTGAGCGAAGCCTTGGCAAGGGCGAGTTCCGTCCTCATGACCACGGCGGCCTCGCGCTTTGCCTCTTCCGGAGCATCGCCGAGCAGGACAAAAACGCGCGCCACATGAGCCACATACTGCCGGCGGATTGCCGCCGACTTGCCGTCTTCCTTGGTGTAGTAGTCGCGGTCCGGCAAGCCCAAGCCGCCTGCCGCGGCGAAGGCGATCATTTGCGAGGAGTCGGCAAAATCCTGATTGGACGCGAATTGAAAGAACAGGCCGTGATCGCCGGTGGCCATGTGCAGCCGGCTCAACACGGCGGGAAGATCGCGGATTGATTTAATGCCGTCGATCCAATCTAGGTACTTCGATATCGGCTGCGCGCCCAGTCTATCCGCCGCCGCCGCGTCCATGCAGGACGCGAAAAAATCACCGATTTGCCGCTGGGTCGCAGTGCGATGGACGGAGTTCGCGGCCAGATCGTCAAGGATTCCCCAGAGGAAGTGCTCATTGTCGTCCGTCATCTTGCCATAGACGCTCCAAGAGGCTTGGTCGTCCGGAATGGGATTCCCGGCGACCCAGCCGCCGCATGCGTATTGATAAAAATCCTCACAGGCGTTGGAGGTAACGTCCATGGCTTGGACATCGAGCCCCGGTGTGTACGGCAGAGAGGCTGCAGGTCGGTCGGCCGGTAGGGCCAATTCGCCGCCCCAGCACCACATCGCCCCCAGCATCAACGGCAGCAATGATGCGATTCGCCTCACTCGGCTTACTCCCTTAATTTTGATTCTGTACCCATGAATCCAATACGCGATAGTGGCGGCGCCGGCCGCAGTTGCCGCGATGCAAATATACGCTCTCGATCGCTCCATCTTGCTTCGCTTTAGTCATTTCAATAACTTACGCTATGATCCCTGGCAAGACCCGCAACCCTTTGCAATGCCGCTGCCGCCGTTGCGCCATCGCAACCCGGCGTCAACGCAACGAAGCGTCGCCCGTTTAATGCGTAATCCTATATTGCCTAGGAGGTCTCATGAGGCAGTCAACCGAAAACCAGGCCTTTGAACACGGCACCCAGAGACATTGGCCGAGATCATCCCGCCTGCGGGCAGCGGCGTTCTTGGCGTCCATACTCGCGCTGGCAAGTTGCGACGACGGTCATCGTCACTACGTGTGCGTGAACTGCAGCGGCTATACACCGTCGGAAGTGTCCCGGGGATTGGTGGCCGGAAATTTCAACAACAACGGCCAGACCTCCATAGTCGCGACCAGCGCCGTGCTCTATAACTCGCAGGTCAATCCCGGCAACCTTAAAATCTATCTGTCGACCGGCCCCGATGCCTTTGCCGCGCCCGTGCTGACCGCCGACGGCGACGATCCGCTGTATCTCGCAAGCGCCGACCTCAACGGCGACAAGCTGCCCGACATCGTATCCGCGAGCTACGACGACGGGACGCTCAGCGTATTCTTCAACAGCGCGAAAAGCCCCGGGACTTTCAGCAATCCGTTGATCCTGTCATCCCCGGGCGCCTCCCAGCTCGTCATTGGAGATATGAATGGCGATGGCCTGCCCGATCTGGTGTCGGCGGACTTCGGAGTGTCGCTGTTTCTCCAGACTTCGCCCGGCGTGTTTGCGAGTCCCATCAGCCTGTACTCGGGGGGAGCCAACTGGGTTGCTGTCGGCGATCTCAATGGCGATGGCGCCCCCGATGTGGCACTCGCCGATAACGTGGGGGTGAAGGTGCTGTTGCATACCGGAGCGGCATCGGCAACTACTTACGCCGTGCCGGACGCGGTGTTCACGCAGACGGCCAACGCCAACGTAACCGGAGCGAATCTGATCGCGATCGCCGACGTGAACGGTGATGGGCTCAATGACCTTGTGATCACCGATCCGGGCCCGACGGGCGGGGCCGCGCCTACGGTCTCCGTACTGCTGCAGGATGCGGCTCACCCCGGCCAGTTCCTCGCGGCCGTGAGCTACCCCACGGCGCCGGGGAGCCTCGCAACGTCCATCGTCGTGACCGACGTGAACGGTGACGGTCACCCGGATATCGTGATCGGCGGCACGAACGCGGTGAGCGTACTGCTGCAGAGCGCCTCGGGCGGCGGCACTTTCATGGCAGCCGTCAACTACACGGTCAGCAATGCGAACCAAATCGCCGTCGCCGATGTCAACGGCGACGGCCATCCCGACATCATCGTTGGGACCGGGCCGTCTCAAACGGTCGTGAGCGGTGTGATCACCAACAATCCGGGCGTAATGCTGCAGAGCGCAAGCTCCCCCGGCACGTTCGGCGCACTGCAGGCTCTGCCGTAGGCCGGTCACCCTCCCCTGGTTGGGCCTGACCCCTTTCGTCGGGCCTGACGAATTCCAATCCGGTCCGTCTCTCATCATGAGCACTCGGCCTGCGCATGTAGCGCCGCCGCAGGCATCGAGACGGCCTTAATTTATGAGAGGGGGGACCCCGATGAGCGAATACATCACGAATCCCACCGTGTCGACGTCGAGGCGCGCGGCGTGCCCACCACGCTTGCCGGAGGCTTGACGGAGCCGGCCGCATCCGCGATCGCGGCCGCCGTTCTAGCGCGGCATCTCATCCTTCAGCGGCATTTCCAGCCAGCGGCGCCTGTCGCGTAGCGGCGGCGCCCCGAAGAAACGGCTGTATTCGCGGCTGAATTGCGATGCGCTTTCGTAGCCGACCCGATGCGCCACTATCGCAACATCGATGTCGTCCAGGAGCACGAGGCGCCGTGCCTCTTGAAGGCGCAGCTGTTTCTGGTATTGCAGCGGGCTCATAGCCGTCACGGCTTTGAAGTGATGGTGCAGCGACGAGACGCTCATATGCACGTCTCGCGCAATCGATTCCATGCGCAGCGATTGTGCGAAATTTTCGCGCAGCAGCCGTATGGCCTTGGCGACGCGCTGCGTCTGGCTGTCCTGCAGCGCAATCTGGCGCAGCCGCGCTCCCTGGCCGTTGCGCAGGAGCCGGTACAGAATCTCGCGCTTTATCATCGGCGCGAGGATGGGAATGTCGTCCGGCGCCGCAAGCAGGCGCAGCAACCGCAGCACGGCGTCGAGCATCGCGGCGCTGAGCCGATTCACATATAGCCCGCGGGAAGCATCCGCGGGGGCCGCCGGCGGCAGACTTTCATCCTGGATCAGTTCGGCGATGGCGTCGACGTCCAAGTCGAGCCGCAGCCCCAGATAAGGCTGAGTTGCGCTTGCGACCGTGACCTTGCCGATGGCCGGCAGGTCCACCGAGGTCACCATATAGTGCAGAGGATCGTATTCGTATTGGTCATCGCCGACGAACACGCGCTTCGAGCCTTGCGCGATCAGGGCGAGAGCGGGACTTTGTATCGTCGGCTTCGGATCGGCGGGCCGCATGATGCGGTGCAGGCTCAAACCTGCGATCGCTGTCTTGACCGTGCCCTCCACGTCTCGGGTCGATCCGTCGAGCAGGCGGACGAGCTCCTGGCGCGCCGGATCGAGATCGGCCTCGGACATGTCGCCCGCGTCTCCCGGCGGCGTGATGGCAATGCTGTCGATCTCATTCAGCGTCATGGGAGTGAAACCTAAGGATTCGCGGCAGCCGCGCCCTCATGCGCGTCGTCAAACCGCAGGCGGCATTTTGCAGGATTAGGCAGAAAATCGATAGGACCAGGCTACAAGAAAGCGGCCCCGCAAGTCCATACTGTCGCATCCCATGTCCCTTGGCCTCCGCTGCTCGGAATGCGGTACCGGTGTGCATCGCACGCTGCGGGGGCGGGATCCATTCTCGAGGAGTTCACGCATGCGTTACAGGAAATTCGGGTCTACCGGCCTATTCGTCTCGGAACTGTGCCTCGGCACGATGACCTTCGGCGGCAGCGGCGGCATCTGGGAGCAGATCGGCGACCTGCGGCAGCCCGAGGCCGACCGATTGATCGGCCGTTCGCTCGATGCAGGGATCAACTTCATCGATACCGCCGACGTGTATTCCGACGGCCAGTCGGAGAGCATAACCGGCCAGGCGCTCAAAAATCTTAAAGTTCCGCGCGAGAACGTGGTCGTCGCCACCAAGGTGTTCGGCGAGACCGGCACCAAGGGCGTAAACTCTCGCGGTCTGTCGCGCTATCACATCATGGATGGAGTGAAGGCGAGCCTGAAGCGCCTGCAGCTCGACGCGATCGACCTGTACCAGCTGCATGGCTTCGATCCGGCGACGCCGATCGAAGAGACGCTGCGCGCGCTGGACAGCCTGGTGCAACATGGGGACGTGCGCTACGTGGGCGTGTCCAACTGGGCGGCCTGGCAGATCATGAAAGCGCTCGGAATCTCCGAGCGGCTGGGGCTGGCACGATTCGAATCTTTGCAGGCGTATTACACGATCGCGGGCCGGGATTTGGAACGGGAACTGATTCCGCTCTTGCGGAGCGAAAACGTCGGGCTGCTGGTGTGGAGCCCGCTCGCGGGGGGCCTGCTCAGCGGCAAATACGGCCGGGACACGCTGGCGGAAACCGGCAGCCGGCGCACGACCTTCGATTTCCCTCCGGTGAATCTCGAACGCGCCTACGGCTGCATCGATGCAATGCGCGAGATCGCGAAGAGCAAGAGTGTATCCGTCGCGCAGATCGCGCTCGCCTGGCTGCTGCACCAGCCGGCGGTCACGAGCGTGATCGTCGGCGCGAAACGCATCGAGCAGCTCGAGGACAACATCGGGGCGACCGCCGTCCGCTTGAGCACCGATGAGCTCGCCGTGCTCGGCGAGGCCGGCCGATTGCCGGCCGAATATCCGGGCTGGATGTTCGACTTTCAAGGCCAAGCCCGGCGCAAACAACTGGAGGCATCCGGCAACCCATGAGTTGCCGGCCGCTCAAAAAGGAGTAATGACATCATGAAAAAACGCAAACTCGGCAAGCAGGGACTGGAAGTCTCGGCCATCGGACTCGGCTGCATGGGGATGAGCCATGCCTACGGCACGCCGGATGACGCGGAATCGGCCGCCACCATCGATCGCGCCATCGAGCTCGGCTGCACGTTCTTCGACACCGCGGAAATCTACGGCCCCTTCACCAATGAGGAATTGCTCGGCCGCTGCCTCAAAGGAAAGCGCAATCAGGTGGTGATCGCGACCAAGTTCGGCTTCGCGGTGCGGGGAAAGTCCGCGCCGGGTACGTATAGCCGACTGACCGACAGCCGCCCTGCCCATATTCGGGAAGTGGTGGAGGCATCGCTGCGGCGTCTTCAGACTGACCGTATCGATCTGCTTTACCAGCACCGGGTCGATCCCGCGGTTCCGATCGAGGAGGTCGCGGGAACGGTCAGGGATCTGATTGCCGAGGGCAAGGTGCTGTATTTCGGACTGTCGGAAGCCGGCGAGGGAACGATCCGCCGGGCGCATGCTATCCAGCCTCTCTCGGCGCTGCAGAGCGAGTATTCGCTGTGGGAACGGGGCCTCGAGGACCGCATCATTCCGGTGCTCTACGATCTTGGCATCGGCCTCGTGCCGTTCAGCCCCCTTGGCCGCGGCTTTCTGACCGGACACGTGAAGCGAGCGGAGGACTATCCGCCCGAGGATTTTCGCTACTCAGGCGACCCCCGTTTTCAGGGCGCCAATTTCGACGCGAACCTGCGGATCGCCGATGTGGTGCGCGAGATAGCCGTTGCGCACAACGCCATGCCCTCGCAGGTCGCCCTCGCCTGGGTACTCGGCGTCAATCGCTGCTTCGTTCCCATCCCCGGCACCAAGCGCCGATCCTACCTCGAAGAGAATCTCGAGGCGGCTTCGTTGGAATTGACTGCACAGGAGGTGGAGGTTCTCGACGACATTACCGCTTCGCAGGCGGTATCCGGTTCGAGGTACAACGAACAATTTCTCGCCCTGCTGGACCGATGAGGGAAATTCTGCGGCGCGATTAATCGTGCACCGCACAGACTCCTTTGCTAATGTTCGGACGGCTCCGCTCGATGGAGCCGATCACGGAATGTAGGGATGAACATTAAGCTTCAGGGTTTCTTGGGGAAGGCGTGCGCGGTCGTGCTCTGCGTGACGCCCTGCGCCTTGAGCGCCGCGCCGCGCAGCGAATTTTCGATCGAGCAGGTTCTGCACTATCCCTACGCCTCGGAGCTCGCCTCAGCGCGGGACGCCGATGCGATCGCGTGGGTTCGCACTCTCGACGGCGTGCGCAACGTCTGGCTGGCGCGCGGCCCGAGCTTCGCGCCGCTGCAGATCACCCATGAAAGCGCGGACGACGGTCAGGAAATCACGCAGATCACCTTCTCGCCGGACGGTTCCAGCCTGGTCTATGTACGAGGCGGGGATCACGATGCCAACTGGCCGGCCGAGGGCAATCTCGCGCCCGATCCCTCGTCCTCGCCGGTGCAGCCGGAAACATCGATTTGGTCCGTGCCGCTGACCGGCGCCGGCGAGCCGGTGAAGCTCGCCGAGGGCGACGCACCGGCAATATCCGCGCAAGGGCAGCTCGCCTATGTAAAGGACAAGCAGGTATGGACGGTGCCGCTGGGCGGAGGCAAGCCCGAGCGGCTGTTCTTCGATCGCGGCAAGGACGGCGAGCTTCGCTGGTCGCCGGATGGAAGCCGGCTGGCATTCGTATCCAACCGCGGCGATCACGCATTCATCGGAATTTTTTCTTCGAAGAATGCGCCGCTGGTGTATCTGGCTCCGTCCACCGGCAATGACGGCTCGCCCCGCTGGTCGCCGGACGGCACTCGAGTGGCGTTCGTGCGCCAACCCGGCGACGGCGGTCCGCCCGAGCCCATTCTGAAACAAACGCCGCATCCATGGTCGATCTGGGTTGCCTCTGCCGCCGACGGGTCGGGCCGAATGCTGTGGCAGAGCCCGAAGACACTGGCGGGCTCGTATCCCGACGTGGAGGGAGAGGCCAATCTGCATTGGATGGCCGACCGCCTGATTTTCTTGGCTTATCTCGACGATTGGCCGCACCTTTATTCCATGCCTGCGAGCGGCGGAACGCCCGTCCTGCTCACTCCGGGCGCATTCATGGTGGAGCATGTCGCGGAGAGCCGCGACCATCGGTTCATGATTTACGACGCGAACACCGGTGCCGATTCGGAGGATGGCGATCGCCGCCATGTTTTCCGGGTCGCCATCGATCATGGCGCTCCCGCGCCCGTCACCTCCGGCGTGACGCTCGAATGGACGCCGGTCAGCGCCGCCAAAGATCGCGTCGCGTTCGTGGCCGCCGGCGCGCAATCGCCGCCGGCCGTCGCCATCGTAAATCTCGACGGATCGCATCGCGCGACGCTCGCCGCCGGGGAGTTGCCTGCGGATTTTCCGGTCTCCCTGCTCCAGACGCCGAAGCCCGTCACGTTTCAGGCCGCGGACGGCCTCCGCGTGCATGGCCAGCTGTTCGCGGGCGGCGGTGCGAGGGAGCGCGCGGCAAGGCCCGGCATCATCTTTGTCCACGGGGGTCCCCCGCGCCAGATGCTGCTCGGCTGGCACTACATGGGCTACTACAGCAATGCCTACGCCATGAACCAGTATCTGGCTGCGCATGGCTTCGTCGTGCTGTCAGTCAATTACCGGCTCGGCATCGGCTACGGGCGCGCATATCATCAGCCCGACCACGCCGGGCCCGCCGGAGCGAGCGAATATCAAGACGTGGTGGCCGGCGCGCATTTTCTGCAGTCTCTTGCGAATGTCGATGCGAAGCGGATCGGCATCTGGGGCGGCTCCTATGGCGGCTATCTGACGGCGCTTGCGCTCGCCCGCAACTCCGATATCTTCAAGGCCGGAGTGGACTGGCATGGGGTTCACGACTGGTCGCAGCTGCTGGACGACTGGACCGGCAAGCCCACGGACCGATACGAAAAAGGCGATCGCGCCGAGGCAGTGCAAACCGCTTGGAAATCCTCGCCGGACGCGGACGTCGACACTTGGAAATCGCCCGTCTTGCTCATCCAGGGAGACGACGATCGCAATGTCCCGTTTCAGCAGACGATCGATCTCGCGCGGCGCCTCGATGCACGCGATATTCCCTACGAGGAGCTCGTGATTCCCAACGAGATCCACGGCTTCTTGCGCCATGCATCCTGGCTCGAAGCCGATCAAGCCACCGCGAAATTCCTGTCCCGCACCTTGGGCTCAGCGTCGCCGTGAGACTGCGTCGGCTCGGTCAGTCGTCCTGATCCCCGGGTGATGCGCGAACACCCCGGCGTCCCTTCACCCGCCGCGCACCCGGCAAAAGGCGCGGCTCGCGTGCTTCTGACCGCGGCGGCGCTGCTGCTGCTCACCCTGCAGGCGGAAGCTCGGCAGACAGCCGTATACGGAGCGGCGGATCCCGTCGTCAAAGATGAAAGCCGTTTCGACCCCAGAAGACCGGTGGCACATGAATTGCGGACCGACGTCCCGGACGGCTTCACCGTGGGCGCGGTCGGAGATCTCATCATCTCGCGCCCGCTGTCCCAATATTCGTCGCGCCTGCCGGGCTTCAAAGCGGTGCTCGACGTCATGCACGGCACCGACGTCCTCTACGGCAATCTCGAGACGACGATTTTCGATGTGCGCAATTTCACAGGGTCGCCGTATTCGTGGGACGGCGACTGGACCAATTCCAGCGTACCGGCCGTCGCCGCGGACCTGAAAGCCATGGGCTTTGGCATGGTATCGCGCGCCAACAACCATTCGCTCGATTGGGGACTGGAGGGGATGCGCGCAACCAATCGCTACCTCGACGATGCGGGCATTGCCTATGCCGGCGTAGGCGAGGAACGCGGACTGGCCCGAGCACCGCAATTTCTGGAAACCGCCAAGGGCCGCGTCGCCTTGGTTTCGATCGCATCCACGTTTCGCCCGACGACGGATGCGTTGCCGCGCGATGGCGCCGCCCCCGGCCGGCCGGGCCTCAGCGCCTTGCATGTGGATCGCACCGTCGTGGTGCCGGACGCGGCGATGCGCGCCCTGGCAAAGGCCGAATGCGCTCTCTATGCGCGTCACTGCGGCAGCGCGCCGGACACGCTCGAACTGTTCGATGTCAAATACCGCCGGGGCAAGGACTTCGCCTATGACTACGCGATGGACCCGGAGGATCTGGCGGAAATCCTGAAAAACATTCGTTCCGCCCGGCAGAATTCCGATTTTGTCATTGTCTCGATTCACGCGCATGAATGCACCCGGGGCTGCGACGATGAGAATCAGCCGCGCGGCGCGGCGAATTTCCTGAAGCAGCTTGCCCATGAAGCCATCGATTCGGGTGCGGATTTATTCGTCGTCACCGGCAACCACAATCTCGGACCCATGGAAATGTACCGCTCGCCGCTGCGGGGCGTGCGGCCGATTTTCTACGGCCTGGGCAATTTCTTCTGGAGCGACGTGCAGGAACCGCTGCCGCATGATTTGTTTCAGGGCAATCGAGCACTGCTCTCGGCTGCTTGGCGGGACACATCGAAGGTCACCGACTACGATCTCACCGCGCCTTTGAACCGCGCGAGCTTCGCGCACGACTTCACTTTCCAGAGCGTCGTCGCGGTGAGCCGCTTCGACGGCAACCAGCTCGCTGAATTGCGTTTGTACCCCATTGAGGAGGGCTACGGCCAGCGGCTGACGACGAGTGGAATCCCACGCCTCGTCACGGACGGCACTCTTGCGGCCTCGATTTTCAAGCAGATCAGCGACGCGACGGCGCAATTCGGTCTACCGCCGCTCGCTTTCAGCGTGGCCAACGGTGTGGCCACGCTGCATCCCGGCTCTCGCTAGCCGTCGCGGGCGCCTTTGAACCATCGCTCCAGGAACGCGTCTATCGAGAGCGATCCGGACCCGGCAATGGCGAGCCAGAGAAACAGCGCCAGGTACTCGAACTCATCGAATCCGAGCAGGGTTTCCAGCGAATCGACATCCGCCCATTTCGCAGACACTATCGCGACGATCATGGTGATCCCCAATGCACCCGCCGAGATGCGCGTGAGGAGTCCGAGCAGCAAGAACAGCCCACCGAAGAACTCTACGCCGGAGACAAAGGGCGCGAGGATGCCGGGCAATGGGATCCCCCAGCCCGCGAAGTTCTCCGTCACCTGAGGCAGAGCGTGAAGCTTGCCCCAGCCGCTCCACATGAATACCCACCCCACCGTGATGCGCGCAAATAGAGGAGCCAGCCAGTCTAGATGATGGGCAACGCTCTTGGGCCATTCGATCAACCACCGGACTATGAATTTCATACGCCTCCCGACGCTTCTTCTTGGAAACGCGCCGTTCGGGCCTGTGCGCCCGGCGTGCGCTAAAATCAATATATGCCGAATAGACCGTGAGGCATCGATATTTATTTCAGGGCCTGCCGCTCGAGGTGCAGCCTCTGCGAGAACACGGTGCCCTTTCGATGTCGAAAACTCATCGACGCAGTGCCAAAATGTTTGTTGTCCAAAGGCGCTCATTTAGGCATTAAATGCACGGCCTGAACCAGTCAGGCACGTGGCGCGACACCGCCTCACCGCCGGCGCCGGGGCGGGGGCCGCGGGCGGGGGCGGGGCCGGCGTCGAACGCGAGTATCCAGGAGTGAAATCAATGCCGATGACTACGTTTATCAATGCACGGATATTCGATGGAGTGAGGGTCGAGTACCTCGACGAATCGGTGGTGACCATCGACGGCAATCGCATCGTCGAGTTGGGGCGCGTTCATTCGGCATCGGCGCCCGGAGAGACCTTCGACGTCCGGGGAAACACTCTCATGCCCGGAATGATCGACGCGCATTGTCACGTCCTCGGATCGAGCATCAAAATCACCGACGTGGAATCCCAGCCGCTCACTTACATCGCGCAGTACGCTGCGAGAATGCTGCGGCATGCGCTCGACTGCGGATTTACCACGGTGCGCGACGTCGGCGGAGGCGAAGCCGGCATCGCCCAAGCGGTGGAGCATGGATTCATCGAGGGGCCGCGCGTGTTCTATGCGGGCCGCGCCCTGTCCATGACAGGCGGTCACGGCGATTTTCGCGACCCCGTGAATTCGCTAGGCGCGTGCGGGTGTGCCGCGGAGGGCCGGGTAAGCGTCGTGGTCGACGGCAAGGACGCCGTTCGCGCCGCGGTACGCGAAGAGCTTCGGCGCGGCGCGCATTGCATCAAGCTGATGCTGTCGGGCGGCGTTTTGTCGCCCACCGATCCAATCTGGATGGATCAGTTTTCCGATGAGGAAGTGCTGGTCGCGGTCGAAGAGGCTCGGCGCCGCCGAAAATACGTGGCTGCACACTGTCATCCCCCGACATCGATCGCCCGCGCCGCTCGATTGGGCGTACGGACCATCGAACATGCCACGCTCATCGATGAGGCCAGCGCGGCCGCCGTCAAAGCGGCGGATGCCTTTGTCGTTCCCACCCTGGTCATCGTAAAGGCGTTGCTGGATGCCGCGGACTCAGGAACGCTCCCTGCCTGGGCCGTCGCGAAACTCAAAGAGGTGAGCGAGCACTCTCTGCGAGGCCTCGAGCTCATGGAAGACATGGGTCTCAAAATCGGCTTCGGCACAGATCTACTGGGCGATCTGCACGTCCATCAGACCCGCGAATTGACGTTGCGGCGCGAGGTGCAGCCGGCCGCTTCCATACTGCGCTCCGCCACGTCGATCAATGCGGACTTGCTCGGCGAGCCGAGCCTTGGGCGCATTGCCCCCGGCTGCGAGGCGGATATTTTGATCGTCGAGGGCGACCCGCTGAAGGATATCGGTGTGTTGGCCAAAGACGGCCGCGGGGTGCGTGCCATCATGAAGGGGGGACGCTTCCACAAGCGCGACAGTTAGTACCTCGGCGCCGAGGTCTAGCGCGTCCCGCGCACCCTACGGCGCCGCCTGCTGCCACGGCAGGCGGTCCAGATCCAGGTTGCCTCCGCTCAGGATCACTCCGATATTTCTCGAAGCCATATCGGGCCTACCGTCCATGACGGCCGCGAATGCCACGGCGCCCGAAGGCTCGACGACCAGCTTCATGATCTCCCACACTCTGCGCATGGCTCGGATGATCTCCTCCTCCGAGACCGTGACGATGCCGTCCACGTGAGCCAGTATTTCGGCAAGGGTCCTGGCACTCAAGGAAGTGCGCAGGCCGTCCGCAATGGTCGATGCACCACGATGGCGGACCAAGCTCCCGCTCTTGAAGGACTGCGCAGCATCGTCGTCATTCTCAGCGGCGGGCTCGACCCCCACGATACGGATCCCTGGTTTCAGGCTCTTCGCCGCCACCGCCACCCCGCTCAGCTGGCCGCCGCCGCCCACCGGACAAAGAATGGCGTCGAGCGCCGGCACGTCCTCGAGAAATTCGATACCCGTCGTGCCCTGCCCCGCCATGACGCGAAAATCGTCGTAGGGGTGAACGAACATGGCACCGGTCGTCGCCACTACGCGGGCGGCTTCCCGCTCGCGAGCCTCGGTGGTCGGCTCGCAAAACACTATCGTCGCTCCGTAGCGTCTGATCGAGGCGATCTTTGCCTTCGGGGCGGTGTGCGGCATGACGACATAGGCCGGTATGCCGCGCAGACCCGCTGCCCAGGCAAGTGCGGCGCCGTGATTGCCGGAGGAGTGCGTGGCCACTCCCCGGACAGCCTCGATGTCGGTGAGAGAGAAGACTGCGTTGGCGCCGCCGCGCGCCTTGAAAGCGCCGACCTTCTGCAGATTTTCACATTTGAAGAACAGCGAACACCCCGACATCTCATTGAGCACGGTGCTCGTCAATACGGGCGTGCGATTGACCTTTCCTCGAATCCGATCATGCGCCGTTCGGATCTGTTCCAGGGTGAGACGGGGGTCTCCCGCATCCGCCGTCCTCATTTTCTATCCGGCGATCCGCGGTCGTGATGAGATCGCCGAGGTTCATGCGCGCGTCTAAACCGATCATTGGCCAAGATGTACGGGTTGACCGCGTAAGCGTCATCGTAGGAGTCCGGATCATAGGACTGGGTCATGGGCGGCTCCGCCGGGACCGGAGGGTATCCCGCATCGGGCCGCTGATAAGCCCAACTCGGCAATGACGGGCTCGGATCCATGATGTTGGTTTCTTTCAGCCGGCGTATGGAAGAATCTTTGCCGCAAGGAGCATCCGAAAAGGTCAGTTGACCGTTCACCGTGCATTGCCAGACTTCCCCGGCCGGCAGTGCCGGGAGAGACTTCGGCTGTCCCGCAGACAGAGGCGGCGGTGCGGCTGCGACGGGTGCCTGCGCAGCAGTCGCGGGCGGGAGGTTTCGGCCCGTGGTCAGTGCGGCAGACGCCGCGGCGGCGGCGGGCACGGCAGCGGACCCGGCGCCGGCGGCAATCGCCGACATGCGTGTGTGGTGAGGTGACTCGACCGTCACGAAGAGAGCGGCCGCACCCGCTGCGGTCATGATACCGCCCAAGATCCAGGGCAAAAGACCGACTTGCGAATCGACTGGCATGGGAGCTATTGTTCTACGAATCAGCCCTCCTGGCGAGCAGCGAGTATCCACTGCCTGAACGCGAATGCTCAGCATCAGCGCGCTCTCTCATGATATTTTGACATAATACGGACCCAAGATCTGAGCTCTCGACACTGTGGCACATGCACGTGCGCATCGCAGCACGGTGTTTAAGATGTCAAAGACCGTGGCAATGACTCTGGGAACTTCCCGGCAACGGATATGCACACACTGCTGGACACTGCTGGGACCCTTGGCCGCGCACCCCATTGGGGCTTGCGCAGCGCTGCGCTCGCCTGTGCCCTGCTGTCATTGAACGCGGCCGCACCGGCCGCGATTTTCCGTTGTGTGGACGCCAACGGAACCAGCACTTATTCCGACCGGACATGCGATACCGAAGCTAACACGAATGCGCCGCCACCCAGCGCCGCATCCCCGAGCGGCGGCGCCGATAGCCATACGAATCGCCCGGACAGTGAGCGCGAGAAAAAAGCGGCGCGAGGGAACGGCACTCGATGCCTTGTATTCGGAATACGAAGCTTCCCTGCCGCCGCTGCAATCGTTCACGGGCTCCGCGACGGCAAAGCACTTTTTTGCGTCCGTTGAGCCGGCGCTTCGGACCGAGAACGCGCTTTCGAGCACGGCGACGACTGATTTCGCGGAGCAAGAATTCGACAAATACGCGCAGCGCTGGCGTGCCATCTACGGGCCGGCCGTGCGCGTCAGCACCCGCACCACCGTCTCGATTCGCGGCCGTGTGGTATCGATCGCGCACACCACGCAAACCACGTTGAACGCTTCCGGCTCGCCCGAGGCGATGGCGATTCAATGCGAGCAGCGCGAGTACAATATCGGCATCCTCCACGCCCTCCGATGCGGAGGCGCCTGCACGCCGCCGTCCAGATGAAGGTGCGCTTCTGGGTGAACGGCGATGGCTTCGTGACGCAAGTATTCGTGAGGCAGCCAGGTCGTTCGGAGCCGCTGATCACGGCGAGCGTCGTATTGTCGGTTCCTATCGGTTCATACAGCGGGTTCAAGCAGTTTGAGCGATAGCCGGCATTTCTAACGAGCGCTCGCTTTTGCTAACCGCGGGCCGCGGTCTATACTCCGCTATGAATCACTATCGTTGCCTTGGCTCGCTGATCGTCGCCGGCCTGCTTTGGACCGGCAGCACTCTCGCTCAGACCATTACGGTCAGCTTTCCAGCCTCTCGTTCCGACAAGCCCCTGGACGGCCGAGTGCTGCTTCTGGTTTCGAACGATCCGAAGGCGTTGACGGATCCGGAAGCCGAGCCCCGCATGCAGATCAATGACACGCTCAAGTCGCAGATGGTCTTCGGCGTCACCGTCGATGGGTGGAAACCGGGCGAATCGCTGGTCATCGGCGACAACGCAAAAGGCTATCCGCGCGCCAGGCTGAAGGACATCCCGCCGGGCGACTACACCATCCAGGCCGTACTCAACCTCTATGAAACCTTCCATCGCGCGGACGGGAAGACGGTCAAGCTCGCGCCGGACCGCGGCGAGGGCCAGCACTGGAACCTCGCGCCGGGCAACCTCTTGTCCAAACCACGGCGGGTGCGCATGGGATCCGGCGCCCGGCCCATCAGCGTCTCCCTAGACGAGGTCATCCCGCCCATCGTTCCACAACCCGACACCCTCTACATCCGCCATCTCCGTATCCAATCGGCGCTGCTCACGAAGTTCTGGGGACGCCCGATGTATCTCTCCGCGATAGTGCTCGTCCCGGAAGGCTTCGATGCTCATCCCGAGGCGCACTTCCCGCTCATCATCTCGCACGATCACTTCGTCGGCGATATGGACAGCGACTTTCGCACGACGCCGCCCGATCCCAACCTCAAGCCCGACTACTCCGACCGCTTCCACCTCACCGGCTACAACCGCATACAGCAGGAAGAGGCGTACAAGAATTACCGGACCTGGATTGCCCCGGGCACGCCGCGTTTCCTGATCGTGAAACTGCAGCATGCCAACCCGTATTACGATGACTCCTATGCCGTCAACTCGGCGAACCTCGGGCCCTATGGAGATGCCATCGAGACCGAATTGATTCCGGCAATCGAAAAGAAATTCCGCGCCATCGGCCAAGGCTGGGCGCGCTTCATGTACGGTGGTTCGACCGGCGGATGGGAATCGCTCGCCGTGCAGCTCTTTTATCCCGACCACTACAACGGCGCATTTGTCGCCTGCCCCGACCCGGTCGACTTTCATGCGTTCATGACCACCGACTTGTACGCGCAGGGCAATATGTTCTATCTCGAGGGCGCCAATAAAAAAGTCGATCAGCCGGCCATGCGCGACTATCTCGGCCACACATTGATTACCGTACGCGACAATATCGCGTATGAAGCGGCGCTCGGCGATCACGGCCGCTCCGGCGAGCAATTCGACATCTGGCAAGCCGTGTATTCGCCCACGGGCGAGGATGGTTATCCTCAGCCTATATTCAACAAGGAAACCGGCAAGATCGATCACAAGACGGCTGAGTACTGGCGCGAGCACTACGATCTGGATGCGAAGCTGCAGCGCGAATGGAATACCCTGGGTCCGAAGCTGCAGGGCAAGCTTCATATCTATGTCGGTTCGGACGACACCTACTTCCTCAACGACGCCGTATATCTCATGGAAGACTTTCTGAAGCAGACCGGCACGCCCGGCCACGGCGTTCCCTACGAGGGCGAAGTGACATACGGCCCCCGTGCCGAGCATTGCTGGAATGGCGATCCCACCAAGCCAAACTGGTACACCCGTCTCCACTATGACCAGATGTACGTCCCGCAAATCATGGATCGCATCCGGAAGACAGCTCCGCCGGGAGCCGACCTGACCAGCTGGCGATACTGAATGCGGCTACAGTAGGCGCCTCGAATGATGGTGAGAGAGAATAATGAGAGACGAGATGAACTCGAGTGCACGTGCCCTTGCCCGATACGGCCTGAAGCCGGCACTCGTGGCCCTGCTTCTCACCATGAGCTTCGCGGTGCGGGCGGATGACCCACCGAAGGCGGCATACCCCAACTATCCCAGCGAGACGCCGCAGAAGTTTGCGCCGGTAACCGACAGTTACGACTACACCTCGCGCGAGGTCATGATCGCGATGCGCGATGGGGTCAAGCTGCACACGATTATCCTGATACCCAAAGGCGCCACGCACGCCGGCATACTTCTCACGCGTACGCCCTACAGCGCCAACGAATTGACCAGCCACACCCACAGCGGTCATCTGGGTCCCATGCTGGAAGGCTATGACAACGCGACCGACGTCATCGTCGAAGATGGCTACATCCGCGTGATGCAGGACGTGCGCGGCAAGTACGGCTCGGAGGGCGACTTCGTGATGAACCGCCCCATCCACGGCCCGCAGAATCCGACCCCGGTCGACGATGCCACCGACACTTACGACACCATTGACTGGCTGGTGAAAAACGTTCCCGAGAGCAACGGCAAGGTCGGCACGCTGGGCATCTCCTACGACGGATTTGAACCGCTGATGGCGCTGGTCAACCCGCATCCGGCGCTCAAAGTGGCCGTGCCGATGAACCCGATGGTGGATGGCTGGATGGGCGATGACTGGTACCACAACGGCGCATTTCGCCAGCAGAACCTTTCCTACATATACGAGCAGGTCGCCAGCCGCGATAACAGCATCAAATGGTGGACCAACTACCACGACGACTACGATCTGTTCATGCAGGCCGGATCCGCCGGTGAACTGGCCCACCGTTACGGGATGGAGCAGCTGGGCTTCTGGACCAAAATGCTCGCGCATCCGGCGTACGACGCCTTTTGGAGCGACCAGGCGGTGGACAAGGTGCTCGCCGCGCAGCCCCTGTCGGTGCCGGTGATGCTGGTGCACAGCCTGTGGGACCAGGAAGACAGTTACGGCGCGCTCGCGGTGTATTCAGCCATCAAACCGAAAGACACTCGCGGCGACATGGTGAAGTTGGTCATGGGTCCCTGGCATCATGGCCAGGAAATCGAGGATGCCAGCGCCCTCGGACCGATCCGCTTCGGCAGCGATACCGGCGAGTATTTTCGCGAGCAGATATTGCGTCCGTTCCTGGCGCAATATCTGAAGGACGGCGCGCCGAAGGCCGATATCGCTCCGGTCACCGCCTTCGAAACCGGCACCAATCGCTGGCGCCGCCTCGACCGCTGGCCGCCGGCATGCGAGGCCGGATGCCCCGTCACGAGTCGCCGGTTATACCTGCAACCCGGCGAAAAGCTCGGCTTCAGCGCGCCCGCCGCCGGCGCGGCCTTTTCCGAGTACGTCTCCGATCCGGCGCACCCGGTACCCTACCGCGCGCGGCCCATTCAGCCGATGGGATACGACCCGGGGCAGACCTGGTCGCAATGGCTGGTGGACGATCAACGCGAAGCCTCCGGCCGCAACGACGTGCTCACCTTCACCTCCGACGTGCTGTCGGCCCCGTTGAAAATCAGCGGCAAACCCGAGGTACATCTGATCGCCTCGACCAGCGGCACCGACAGCGATTGGGTGGTGAAGCTCATCGATGTCTATCCCGATCAGGTCGCCGCCCAGCCCGAATTGGGCGGCTACCAACTCGCCGTGGGCATGGACATATTCCGCGGCCGCTACCGCGAAGGCTTCGCCGATCCGAAACCCATCGCGGCCAATCGGCCGCTGGCTTACCGCTTCAGCCTTCCGGCGAACAATCACGTGTTCCTGCCGGGCCACCGCATCATGGTGCAAGTGCAATCCAGCTGGTTTCCGCTGTATGACCGCAACCCGCAAACCTTCGTGCCCAATATCCTCTTGGCCAAGCCTGATGACTACCGCAAGGCGACTCAACGCATCTACCATTCGTCCGCGGAGGCAACGTATATCGCATTGCCGGTGGTGGCCAAGGGATGGGTGCTCATGGGCCGCGAGGACGAGAAGAGATCGGTGGAAGCGCTCAAACCCCTGCTCTCGAGGCTGGGCGCCGACGGGATCACCTCGGACGCCACGTTTGCATTCCAGACGGACCATGCACCCTTCGAGTTTCGCGGCGTACCGGAACTGGTACTGTGGACCGGCACGGATAAGTACGACACCCTGCATCACAAGGCATCGGATACCTTCGATTCCGTGGTTCAGAAAGACCTCGCGCAGGGGGCCGCGGTGGTCGCGGTCACCGCCTATGCGATCGCCGACAGCCCTCAGGCATTTGCCCCCCACCTCTCGCCGGCGGAGGTGCGCAGCATGGCGGAGAAATCGGACAACCTAGCCACGTACGACTACTTCAGGAAGTCCGGCGCCCTGCCCTAGTTGATTAACGACGCAGGTTGTCGGTCATCGGATTCAACGAATGAAAAATCGTTCACGATGATCCGGTAGTCATGGGAAAAAGGTAGTGTAGGGCCGCCCAACGGGAGTTCGACGTAGCCCTCACCCACTTCGATCCACAGCAAGGGAAAGTCATGAAAAAGATCGTCATTGCATCACTGTCTGCCGTGCTCGTAACCACCATCGCCTTGGGATATGAAATCCACCATCCCAATCTCAGGGACGCCTATGGTGCCGCCGACGCCGCGATTCATCACATTCAAGAGGCCCAAGCCGCCAACAAGGGGGTCGAGTTTGGCGGTCATGGCGATAAGGCACTCGATGCCCTGAGGCACGCCCAGCAGGAACTCATCGAGGCCGACAAGTGGAACGACGCGCACCATAGGTAAATTTAGGGGCTAGCCCCTTCGGTATCAGCGGGCGTCCTGCGTGATCTAGACGCCCGCTCTATCCGCACGAGGCCTGCGCGATCAACAACAACCCTGCCGCAACGACGGCGGCTCCGATGGCACCCGCGGCACGCGCAGCGGCCGGTGCGAGACGTTCGATGGTGATGGCTGCCGTCACGGCAGCCATCACGCGCAGATTCATGACCCCGATGACAAGGAGGATGGCCGTCAGGCCGGCGCAGGAATAGCTGCAATGCACACCGAGGCGAACGCCGTGTCGCCAGGCCGTGCCGGAGTCCGCCGGCAAGGTACGGTTGAGTCCGGGCGCCTCCCGGCAGCAGGCAAGGTGATGTGCTTTCCATGCAGTGAATTGCAGCGTGCCCGCGATCAGGACGACGACGCCGGCCGCGATCGGAACGGCGCGCGCCAGCGCCGGCAGCTGCATCTCGACCGCCGCCAGCGTGGCGCCCAGGACAAAGCCGGCCATTCCGAACACGGTCCACACGAAGAAGTACCCCAAGCCCACCAGCACGGTCAGCCGACCGAGCCGAGTCTCGCCCGTCCCGCGGACGGCCCGGCGGTAGCGCCACAGCATGGGCACCAGGGATGGCAGCATCATCGCTACCATCATGACCACCCACATGGCGAGGAACGACGCCGCGGTGCCCGTCCACGTCTGTCCAGGCATCCGCATCCACGCCATGGACATCGTCCAGCCGCCGGGCATCGGCATCTCGCTCATCGGCGTGAGTCCCCCATGTGTGTGTCCATCCTGCTTCTCCTATGAGCGTGCTTCGTGCCGCTGAGTGATGGTGAGATAGACTAATGGCGGGGTATCGAACGGTGGGAGTGACAAGTGTGGCGGGATTTCGATGGACTCGCTGATCACGGCCGCAGCGCGGGCGCTCGCGGCGGGTGATCCCCTCGGCGCATTGAACCGCATCGCCTTGCGCGATGATGCCCCTGCGCTGGCGCTTCGAGGCATCGCAATGGCGCAGCTCGGCGACCTCGTTCGAGCGAAAGCTCTCGTGCGGCGGGCGGCGCGCGCCTTCGGTCCGAAGGAAGCCGTGGCCCGCGCGAGGTGTGTGGTCGCCGAGGCCGAAATCGCGCTCGCCTCGCGCGACCTGGGCTGGCCTGCGAAGACGCTCGACGCAGCGCGGGCGACGCTCGAAGAGCACGGGGATCTGGTGAACGGCGCGCATGCGCGATATCTCAAGATCCGGCGTCTCCTTCTGATCGGGCGCCTCGACGAGGCCGAGCGTACGCTCGCCGAGTTCGATCCCACACCCTTCCCACCCGCACCGAGGGCCGCCCATGAGCTGGTGGTTGCGGGGATCGCAATGCGGCGCCTGCGGACGAAGACGGCGCGCGCTGCGCTCGCTCGGGCCGGGCGCGCCGCGCGCCACGCAGGTATCCCTGCACTGACGGCGGAGGTCGACAGTGCGTTACGCGTCCTGAACACGCCGGTGGCGCGCCTGATCGTGCGTGGCGCGGAGCGCCTCCTCTTGCTCGAGGAGGTCGAGACACTGCAGTCATCGAAAGCGCTCATCGTGGACGCGTGCCGTCATGTCGTGCGTGACCCGCGCACTGCGGTCTCGCTCGCAAGCCGTCCGGTGTTGTTCGCGCTCGCGCGCGCGCTGGGCGAAGCGTGGCCGGGCGATGTACCGAGAGACGTGCTGGTGGCGCGGGCTTTTCGAGCGAAGCGCGCCGATGAATCGCATCGCGCGCGGTTGCGGGTCGAAATAGGGCGGCTTCGCATGGTCCTGCGGGCGCTGGCCGGCGTGAGCGCGACCAAACGAGGGTTTGCGCTGGTGCCGCGTCGCGCACGCGAGGTCCTCGTGCTGGCAAGACCTGCCGAAGAGCGCCATGCGAGGGTACTCGCCCTCCTTGCCGACGGGGAGTCGTGGCCCAGCTCGGCATTGGCGCTTGCACTTGGCGCCAGCCAGCGCACAGTGCAGCGGGCGCTCGACTCGCTTGCGGCAGCAGGCAATATACAGGCGTTCGGCCGTGGGCGAGCGCGCCGCTGGATGACTCCACCCCTGCCGGGGTTCACGGCACCCTTATTACTCCCCGTCCCGCCGACCAGCGACTAGAATAGAGGCATGAATCGATCAGCGGCCGAAATCGTTCGTGAATATGGGCCCTTCCCTGGTGTCGACCACGTGCATGGGGTCACGTACGACGGTCAGCACATCTGGATTGCTGCCGGAGACAAGTTGAACTCCCTCGATCCGGCGAGCGGCAAGATGCTGCGTTCGATCGATGTCGCCGCGCATGCTGGGACGGCATTCGACGGTCGGCACCTGTTTCAGATCGCCGAAGATCGCATTCAGAAGATAGATCCAAAGAGCGGCCTTGTGCTCGCCACGATCCCTGCACCCGGCGGCGGCGGCGACTCAGGGCTCGCGTGGGCCGAAGGGACGCTCTGGGTGGGGCAGTATCGGGACCGGAAAATCCATCAAATCGATCCTGAGACAGGAGCGATTCTCCGCACCATCGAGTCCAAGCGCTTCGTCACCGGGGTGACCTGGGTGGGCGGAGATCTCTGGCACGGCACCTGGGAAGGCGACGACAGCGACTTGAGGCGAATCGACCCTGGAACAGGAGAAGTCCTGGAGAGGCTCGATATGCCGCCCGGCGTGGGCATTTCGGGGCTCGAATCCGATGGCAGCAGCCAGCTCTTCTGCGGAGGCGGAAAGAGCGGGAAAGTGCGAGCCGTCCGCCTGCCCAGGCGAGCAGGCCAGGATGACCGACCACCCCGGCGCAGGCAGCGCCCCAACGTCTAGAAGTCATTCATCAGGCGACGCGAGCCAACTGCTCCGACCTGCGCCACACTTCCAAGGCCTGCATGCGCGTGAACCATTTCTGCAGGTTCGAATACTTCGACACCGGAGCCTTCCCCGGTGCCGCGCAGCCATAGGCCGCCGCAATCGACAGATCGGCAAGCGTCAATAACGGCGCCGAAATCCATTGGCGATCGGCGAGATGCGCGTCCAACACCGCCGCGAACTCGTTGAACAGGATCTCACCACGTTGCAACTCGACCGGGTCGGGGGCGCCGCGGCCGATCATGCCTTTGATCAGGTTTTCCCAAAAGAAAATGCCGATTGCGGGCGCAAAGTGCTGGCCCGACCAGAACAGCCAGCGGTTCACATCCGCGCGCGCTCGAAGCTCCGCGGGATAGAGGGTCTGGCCGGGCGTCTTGTCGGCCAGGTACTGCATGATGGCCCGTGACTCCCAGAGGTAGAAATCACCGTCCTCGAGCACGGGCACGCGATGATTGGGATTTCTCTCTAGGAACGCAGGCAGCATCTGTTCCTGCTTCTGCAGGTCGACGAATACCAGCTCCACCGGCGTGTCGAGCTGGAAGACCGTCATGATGGCGGCACGGGCGTTCGCGGACATCGGATGTTGATAAAGGCGCATGAGATTCTCCTGGTGGATCTGCTGCGCATGGTGGCGCATCCCAGTGACAGTTTCTGTCAGCAGCATGGGACGAACCGGGCGCACCGCCGACTGTCGCGTGGCCGGCGCAGAGTGCCGGGGTCGGACTCAGCTCGGGTCGAGAGCCTCAGCGCGGGTCGGGAATGGCGTTCTCGCGACGCCAATTTTTCATCAAGACGGCGCGCCGGACGGGATAGCGATCGCGACTCAGGTTCAGCGCGGTGATCCGGTCGGCACGGAAATGGCGAAAGCCGTTCCGCATCTCGCACCATGCGGCCAGCAGCCGCTTGCCCTCGAAGAAGGCGAGCGCGATCGGCCATATCACCCTGTCGGTCGTGGCTCCCGACTCATCGATATACGTGATCGCCAGCTTGTGCTCGTGGCGCACTGCCTCGCGTATCGACTTCAGGCCGGCGGGATGCTCGGCCGGCGCCAGGAACCGGGGTGCCCAGAGGCTGGTATCGGCCATTTTGTCGCGCAGATCCTTTGGCGAGGCGGTCGCGATTTTGGCAAGAGCCGAATCCGCGGCCTGCGCAAGCGCGGGATCACCCTGCCCCCGCACCCACCGCGCTCCGAGCACCAAAGCCTCGAGTTCCTCCTCGCCGAACATCAGCGGCGGCAGAAAGAAACCGGGCCGCAATAGGTAGCCCATGCCGGCTTCACCCTCCACGGGTGCGCCAAGGTCGATCAGGGTCTGGACGTCACGGTAAATGGTGCGCACCGATACCGAGAGGTCTTCTGCAAGGCGGCCCGCCGTTACAGGTCGGCGATGGGCGCGCAGGGCGTCCATGAGCTTGAACAAGCGTGTAGTACGGCTCATGGTCTGGGTCAAGCGCTCCGCTACCACCTGGGATGGCGCGATGTTGACGATTCGCGACTGCCCGGCGCAAGCTGACGACGCGTTCATCTTAAATCAAGCCAAACATGAAAACCATGCGGATAAAAGTCACGCGGACCCTGAAACGGATTGGATTGTCGTGCGCCGCCGCCGGCCTTGGGCTTACCGCATTGGCGAGCGCGGCTCACGCAGGAAAGATGGATGCGCTGTTGGGCGATTGGGATCTAAACATTGCGAAATCCAAGTTTGAGCCCAGCCCTCCCATGAGAAAGTACACCATGAAAGTGATCGATGCGGGCGTGCACCATCTGCTCATCAAGAGCGACTGGATCGATGCTGACGGCACCGCCGGCCACGTAGAATATTCCACCGCATTCGACGGTACCCCCATATCGCTCATCGATTATCCCATCGCGGACACCGTGACCGACACGGTAGTCAACGCGACCACGTGGAAATCCGTCTGGACGAAGAACGGCAAAATAGTGGAACGCGAATTCGAGACGCTATCCGCGGATGGAAAAGTATTCCGCGAAATCGATCAAGGGAAGGACGAAAAGGGAAGGAAATTCAAGAATCACCTGGTTTTCGAGCGGCCATAGTGACGCGCGACTTGCGGGATTCCAATGCGCGCGACGTCGGCGGCTTCGACGTACGCAACCTGCCGGCGGACTTCTACGACAATCCATTCCCCTACTACGCGGCGTTGCGAGCCGATTCGCCGATCAAACGGTTGCCGGACGGCACGTTCCTTTTGACTCGCTACGCGGATGTGGAATTCGTCTACAAGAATCCGAAAATTTTCAGCTCCGACAAAAAGCGGGAATTCGGCGAAAAGTTCGGCGTCTCGCCGCTCTTTGAACACCACACGACGAGCTTGGTGTTCAACGATCCGCCGCTCCATACGCGGGTGCGTCGACTCATTAACGGTGCTCTGACGCCGCGCGCCATCACACGGATCCAACCGGATCTCGAGAGCTTGATTGATCGCTTGATCGCCGCCTTGGCGGCAAAGGATTCGGTGGATCTCATCGACGAATTTGCCGCTGCGATACCTATTGAAGTGATCGGCAATTTACTGGGCGTGCCGCACGACGAGCGCTCTGCGCTGCGCAACTGGTCTCTGGCCATACTAGGCGCGCTGGAACCGCGCTTAACTCCGAGTGCCGCACGGCTGGGGAACGCTGCGGTGGAAGAATTTGAAGCCTACTTGGCCGTCCTGATCGAGCGTCGGCGCAAAGATCCGGGAGAGGCAGATTCAGACCTGATATCGCGGCTGCTCCAGGGCGAAATCGACGGCCAGCGCTTGAATCGGGCAGAACTCATCCACAATTGCATTTTTCTGTTGAATGCAGGACATGAAACAACCACCAACCTCATCGGCAACGGGCTGGTCGCGCTTGCGCGGCATCCCGATCAACGCGATCGGCTGCTTTGCGAACCGCACTTGATCAAAACTGCCATCGAAGAATTCCTGCGCTATGAAAGTCCCAACCAGCTCGGCAACCGCATAACC
Organism: uncultured Gammaproteobacteria bacterium; assembly: GCA_963784105.1. Classification (GTDB taxonomy): domain Bacteria; phylum Pseudomonadota; class Gammaproteobacteria; order Steroidobacterales; family Steroidobacteraceae; genus Bog-1198. The sequence goes on along the minus strand of CAWAQE010000018.1, from coordinate 659,216 downwards.
GCCCAGCCTGTGGAGATAGGCGGCGTGACCCTGCCGGAAGGAACCCTGATCACGCTATGCATCGGGGCAGCCAATCGTGACCCTGCGGCGTTTGTCGATCCGGACAGACTTGATATCGGACGCTCGCCCAATCGGCATTTGGCCTTCGGCAGCGGAATTCACCAATGTGCGGGCGTGGGTGTCGCACGACTCGAGGCGGCGATTGCGATTGGACGCTTTGTTGAGCGTTTTCCTTCGTACTCACTATCCGGCGCCCCAACGCGCGGCGGCCGGGTTCGATTTCGCGGGTTCTTGCGGGTGCCTTGCAAGCTAAATGGCGGCACCTTCGACTATCGATGGGGCAACAAATAGCGGGAACCTTGAACGAGCGGCGGATGCGCTTTTCTCGAGAACACCTGGCATATTGGAAATGGTTGCCCACGCGGTAGGGACGTTTCACGATCACGATTCTCGTGGCATCGAATCTGCGCTCTGAAGCGCGTTGTACCACGCCCAATATTCTGAAAGGCGAAGTCGGTATCGAGCGATGTTGAATTCATTCAGCCGCTTGAATTCCTGCGTCACCAACTCAACGAACTTCGGCACGTCCCGGAGTTCGACGATACGCTCCGCCAGTACGCGAATTTCATCCTCGGCGGGCCGCCTCTTCTCGCGCACGATCCGACTGACTACGTCGGCGAGGCCCTGGCGATATCTCATTCGGAACCGGTCTGGCTCTGCAATCGAGTCCCGCACGACGACGTATCGCTGGCAGGATCGCTCATACGCCCACACAAATACGTCCCGCAGGAGTTCCGTACGGGTCATTTCGTAGATCCCGAGCGTTCCGGCGATGTACGCACGTTCTGGCACGTCCACAAATGACAGCGGGCAGAGATCGGCCCGAATGAGGGGAATATTGGCGGCCAGGCGTGAAACGCGTTTGTTCACATCCTCGAAGGGCTGCAAGTACGGCAAATGCACCATCATGAAGAACGCTCGTTCAAAAGGGTCATCAATAGAGCCGGCTTTCGAAAGGATGAGCGAGAAGCGCTCCTCGAGCACCTGCGGTATTGCGGGAGGTGTGTAGACGCTTCCGGCAATCTCCACTGGCCTGCGGCGCAGGTGGCCCGGCGCCTCGGGATCGGCCATCAAATTTTCTGCTAATAGTGCGTGCAAATTGAGCAGAGTGAACCGGTTGATCCCGATGTCATCCGCGCCATCATCCACAAGCAGCTCAATAGCCCGCTTGTGGTTCAGGATCATCTGCGTTTCTTTCGCATCTTTGCCTTCCGCTTCCTGGCCGAACTGAATGAGGCGCTCGGTATCAAGCCGGCTGTAGGTATTGCCTTCGAGGCGACTGGATGCCCAGGAAAGATCGATTAGGAAGCGGCTGAGGATATCGCGTGCGAATGTTCCAGCCGCTCTCTCAGCGACGATGGGTTGGCCGATCTTGTGAAGATGGACTTTGATCTTGTCCGCGATGTACGCGCTCTTATTGGGTACGTAATCGTCGAGCAGACGACGTTCGTAACCTCTCGGTGTTCGGGCCGCCATCGGTCGGGAAACGTATTCGAGAATGTCACGAGAGGTCCGCGAGAATTCGATCGTCAGGATGCCTTCTGGCGTCTCGAACCGGCCCCTCGGCTCTGCAGGCTTACCCGCCGATGCGACGGGCCCCGCGCGTTCTGCACCGCTTGCCGGTCCTTCAAGCTCGACGTGCTGGACTCGCTGTGCCGTGGGTGTCGGTCCGTGCACATATCGAGTGGACCTAGCATCACCTCGACGATGAATGCGGTTTGCGGCAAGCAACGCCAAAAGCCGGCGACTCAGAGTGCGGCGACTGGTGGAGCCTCCAAGCTCTCTTTGCAATCCCAGAATAGAGACGCCAGACGGGTGCCGAAGCAGGACGTCCTCTAACCTTTGGAGTTCGGTTTCAGTGACTCGCTTGGGCATTGGTCATTTTATTTGGCATGATATTATTCTATTTGGCAAGTTATTTACTAATATATTGTTTTTACTATATTTTTATATGGCAATAAACAATTTAACTGGCCAGGAGCCCGGCATTCCGCAGCACATGCATACGCACCGTCCAAAGGTGGCGGTTGTCGGCCTCGAGGCAAAGCGCGCCCCGCCGCGGACGCGCCCGCCGCTTCAATCGCTCAGATGCTCACGAGCCCCTTCCTCCTTTCCGGTCCGCAGAAAACCCGTGACGCGATCGAACTGGGTCTTCGATACAAGTCCCGCTCGATTTGTGATCAAGCCGCCGGGACGATCCGCGGGGGCGATCAGGCGGCGGATACGGAACGGGCGTTGCGGCGAATGACCTGAGGGGGTTGACCGAACGCGCGCAGAAAAGCGTGGCGCATGCGCCGGCGGTCGGTGAAGCCCGTTTCCCGGGCAACCACGTCAATTGGATGACGGCTCTTTTCCATCATGAGCCTCGCAGCCTCCACGCGCAGATTTTCCACGGCCTTGGCGGGCGATTGACCGGTTTCCGCGCGGAAGGTCCGGCTGAACTGCCGCGGACTCAAGTTCGCGGCATCCGCCAGATCTTCAACCGACAGCTGGATGTGGAGATTGCGCTTCGCATACGCCAAAGCGCTTTGAATGCGATCTGATTTCGGCTCCAATTCCAGCAAAGCTGAATGCTGTGACTGGCCGCCGGCGCGTCGATGATAGACCACCAGCATTTGTGCAACCGACCGGGCTGCCTCTGCACCCAGATCTTTCTCAACCATGGCAAGAGCGAGATCGATGCCGGCCGTCATTCCGGCGGAGGTCCACACGGATCCATCCACGATAAAGATACGATCGGGCTCTACTTTCACGGTCGGAAAGCGTTTCTGCAGTTCCGGCGCATGGTGCCAATGAGTCGTCGCGCGCCGCCCATCGAGGATACCAGCCTCGGCCAGCAAAAAAGCCCCGGTGCAAATCGAGGCGATTCGCCGCGCGCTCTTCACCGACTTGCGCAAGTAAGCAACGAGGCCCGGTGTGGCGGGATCCAGCCGGGTGCCCCCGCCCACGATCAGGGTATCGAACTTGGCCCGGCCGAATGCTTCGGTCTCAATGACCATACCGATCGAGGAGCGGATGGCCCCGCCGGTCTCCGAAAGCGTATGCATGTCATAGAACGGCTCGCCCAGCTTCAAATTGGCGAACTCAAATACGGAGGTGGCGGCGAACGTCATCGCTTGAAACCCAGGAGAAACAACGAATCCGATACGTTGCATGGCGCACACCTTGTCTATGGCTGGAATTGGTACTATATACGTCATTCGAGACATGGGCAATCAGCCTATCTTGATCTTGCAAGGCGCTCGTCGATGAACGGGCACACGGATCAACAGGAGATAGCACTCATGACAACCATCCAAAGCAAGGGCACGGCCCTGATCACCGGAGCCTCCTCGGGCATCGGCGCAGTCTACGCAGATCGGCTGGCCCGGCGCGGCTATGACCTCATTCTGGTCGCGCGGAACCGCAAGCGACTCGACGAGGTGGCGAAGAGACTCACTGAAGAGACGCGGCGCGCGGTCGAGGTGGTCGCCGCCGATCTGAACGAGCATTCCGATGTCGCGCGAGTGGAAGCGCTGCTGCGCGAGGACGCGAGTATCACGATGCTGGTCAACAATGCCGGTGTCGGCGCCTCGGCTCCCCTGCTCGACTCCGACATAGAGCAAATGTCGAACCTCATCACATTGAACGTGGGTGCGCTTACCCGCCTGACTTACGCCGCTGTGCCGGGATTCGTGGCACGCGGAACCGGAACGATCATCAATATCGCTTCCATCGTCGCGATCGCGCCCGAATTGCTGAACGGCGTCTACGGCGCCAGCAAGGCATTTGTGCTTACACTGAGCCGCTCCCTGCACCATGAACTGGCCGGCAAAGGGCTGCGGATTCAGGCGGTACTTCCGGGCGCCACCGCAACGGATTTCTGGGATATCGCCGGTATGCCGATCAAGCATCTCCCCACTGGGATGGTCATGACGACCGACAATTTGGTGGATGCCGCACTGGCCGGCCTGGATCTTGGAGAAACCGTGACGATACCGTCGCTGCCCAATGCGGCTGATTGGGAAACCTACGAGTCCGCGCGGCGGGCATTGGCTCCGGGTCTGTCGCTCAACGCGCCGGCGAAGCGATACAACATACGGGCGCTGGACGGAAATTCCCCTCAGACCGCGGCTTGAGACGTTCGGGGGTTGGAGTTCGAATGGGTCCAGCCCCTGACTCAAATCAGAAAGTCGTCGGCAACCCAGTTCAGCTCACCGTCCCGAACGTCGCCGGCAGGCCCCGCTACCCGCACCTGCGAATGCGAAGACACAGGGTACGAGAAAAAAGCCAGGCTCAGCACTAAAGCGCCGAATCGCTCACCTGCAGTCATGGGTCTAGCTCCTGCTGAGGCACTCTGCGCGCGCCGGCGCAGTTACTTGCGGCAATATTGCCTTCGCGAGACCTGGACACGGAAGAGCCACTTTGCCAAAACTTCTTGGGTCACTTCCATCCAGGTTGAAGGAGAAGATCGACAAGCTGACGGTCTTCGGCGGCCTTGAAGGCGCGGGTTAGCGGGACCCATCGGCACGTCGTCGCGCCAAATCCCACGCCAGGTACAGCGAACATACGCTGCCGAGAATCACGATGGGGAGCAAGTCCATGAGAAGCTGCGAGGGCCCGTGACCCGCGGCCTTGAGCGTACCGCCAAGCTTCGGTCCAACAACGGATCCAATGCGCCCAAAAGCCACCGCCGCGCCCACCCCGATACCGCGGATTCGCGTGGGATAGGCGACCGGCGCCATGGAGTAGAGAAACGCCTGTGCGGCCAATACCGCACAACCGAGCAAGAACACCGCCGAGGCCAGGGTGCCGAAATCGGACGGCGCTTTGGCCAGGAGCACCAGCAGTAGGGGCAATACCGAAAAAACCACGATGAGGGCGATATTCCGCATACGGCCGCCGAGCAAATATCCCATCCATACCGCCGAGAGTACGCCGCCCAAATTGAAGCCAATTTGCGCGCCGGCGGCCTGTACCCGGGTGAAGCCGTCGCTCACCACCAGCGTCGGCAGCCAGTTCAATAGAAGATAGAGCAAGAGCAATTCGAGAAAAAAACTGGTCCAAAGCAACAGGGTGCGCCGCGCCCTATTCTCGCCGAACAAGGCCGCGAAACTGCCCACCGGCGCCTCCGCATGACGGGCGCGTTGAAACTCGGCCGACTCCGGCAGTGCAAGGGCCATCAGCGGCGCCAATAGCAGCGGTAACACGCCGCCGATGGCGAATATGGCGCGCCAGTGGGAAGTGTCGATGAGCATGATCAGCAGGCTGGCCGCCGCCCCACCCAGCGGCATTGCCGCGTACACCGTGGTGAGACTGGCGCTCTGGTGCTTGGTTGCGCTGTTTTCGGTCACAAGCGCCAGCAGCATGGGCAACGCCCCGCCGAGTCCTAAACCGGTGAGAGCACGCGCCCAAGTCAACCACTGCACGTCCGAGGCGAAGGAGGTCAACAAGGAGAACAGTCCGAACAGTCCGATCGAAGTGACCAATACCTTCTTGCGGCCGATGCTGTCCGCCAGGCGTCCACCGATAAGTGCACCGAAGAGCAGGCCGAATGTGCTGGCACTGAAGAAGGTGCCGAACTGGTCAGGAGTTGGCTTGAATTCGGCACCGATGCCGGCCGCCGCAACCCCGGCAGCCTGCAAATCGATTCCCTCGCAAAGTGCGGCGAAAACACAAAAGAGAATGGTCGCCGACCTCGCAGTCACTGGGGCACTCTCATGAAACTCCCTCCATGGTGAGGTGCAGGCCGCGGAATCAGCGGAGACTCCAGATGTCGAGCACTCCAGAAGTGGCATGTTCATTGGCGTTGCCTTCGGGAAGAGCGATCTTGCCGCTGACTACGATGGGGCTATTCCAATGCCCGCTGCCGCTCTCGAGGCTTGCCAATTGATTTCCTTTCGTGGGTTCGTAGACGCGCAATCCGCCTTTCGGGTCATAGATGTAGAGCAATTCCCCCGCAATCACCGGGCTTGTGCCGCCGTTGCTGTTTTTCCACATCTGAACCAGCTTGCCGCCGCTCAGCGTCCAGGCGGCAGTGCCGCCGAGATCCGCGGCAAACATCCACGTCTCGCCATTGTGGCGCCACACCGCGGGAGCGGTGAACAGCATGCTGCCCGAGGGAGTGGATATCGTTTGTACCTCATGGTCCTCGTGCGCCGCCGCACCGGCGATGGCCTGAATGCGGACCAGCCGGATCAGCTTGTCCTTTCCGCCTTGTGCCAGCAGACCGTCAGGCAAGAGCACGGGCGAGGTCGAGCCAATATCGAGATCCCTGTTGTTGAGTTCAGCATTATCGGCGGGAGTGAAGTTGCCGAGCATTCGCGTTGCATCCGCATCGAGTTCGATTACCGCGTCACCCCAATCGGTCTTACCGTTGTAGGGCCCGTTCCCCGTAGCCAGAAAAATATTGCCGGTCGCGGCGTCGATCACCGCACCGGCGCGGCCCCAGATGGCCGATTGCGTGGATGCGCAAGAGCTCGGTACAAGCAATTCACGGCGATCGCTGCAGAGCGAGTTCCATACATGCAGCACCTTGCCGGTCTGCGCGTCGAGAATCGCCACATGGCCCTGGTACGGCGGCCTGTCCCCAATATAACCACCGGTCACGGCGACGATATGTCCTCGGAACTCTCGCAGTGGCGAGGCGATCTTCTCCCGCAACGGCAATTGGGTGATGGGCGTGCTCCAGAGCACGTGCCCGTCGGAGATGGCCAGCTTTTGAATGGTGCCATCGGGCGCAGCGGCGTAGATGTGGTCGCGGTCGGGGTCCGCGACCGGGGTGCTGTTGGTAAACTGTCGGGTACCAACCCAATCTGCCAATTTCGGTGGCGTGTACTCCCATAAAATCGAGCCCTGATTGGCGTCGACCGCGATAGTCTTTCCATAGGTGGTAGTCACGAAAAAGACGTCGTGTACGGAGCCTTTGACATTGACCGCGCGAAGATAGATGGCGGAAGCATCCACCGTCCCGTCAAGAGTTACCCGATGCCGCTGCAGAGAGGCGATATTGGACGCCGTAATGCCGGTGGGCTCGGTTGGAGCGCTGGAGGCCGCGACATCCCAGCCGAATTGGGTCCAATCGCCTGCCGGACTCTGCGCGAAGGAGCGCGATCCGGCCAATGCGGTCATACAGAACAGCAGCAGCAATCGCTGCGTGAGAGCCGGTCTCTCATTCGTGATTTCAGCCATAGTCACCTCTATGGGAAGTATGCCAGCTGCCGATTGGACCGTCGTGCACTCTAGGATAAAATTCTAACTTAGCCGTGGAGATAATGCGTGGTCACCAAAGCCGATGTAATCGAGTTTCTGACGCGCGAATTTCCTCAAAGCAAATGCGTCGTCGAGGAGGTAGGTAACCGTTCGGCCACCGTGACCCATCAGGTGGGCACCGATCACCTGCGTCCGGGGGGAACTGTCTCAGGTCCGTTACTGATGACGGTGGCCGATGTCGCCATCTACGTCGCCGTTCTTGGAACCATCGGCATCGTTCCTTTGGCTGTGACGACCAGCCTGACAATCAACTTCTTGCGAAAGCCGGCGCCAGGAAAGGCCATCGTAGGCGTGTGCCGGCTGATAAAGGTCGGTCGAACGTTGATCGTGGGTGAGGTCGCTTTGTACTCCCAAGATAGCCCGGAGATGGTAGCCCACGCGATCGGCACGTATTCGGTCCCTCCGAGGGCATCACCTTCGAAGGCACCGCCGTCTTAGCGCCGCTAGTCGACTGCCGCATATCGATTGGGACACTGTCGCAGGCGTTCGATGAGCCAGCGGCCCGCGGGTCCCGGTGGTTTGGCAGTCAAATAAACGGCCGACATCGGCAGTATCAGTCCTTTCTCCGGCAAATCTTCAATCGACAGCTTGACGAGCCGGCCTTCTCCTAGATCCTGCTCCACTGCGTGCACCGGCATGCCGCCCCAGCCCAGTCCTTTCAGAAGAAATGCGTGCTTTGCATATAAATCGCCCAGCCGCCACGTGAGCGGCGACATCACCCCAAACTCCCGTCCAGCCGTGAGATCGGACCCGTCTGTGAGCACCAGTTGCACGTGTTTGGCGAGTTCTGTTTTTGGAATCACACGGTTGAACATCGCGAGCGGATGCTCGCGGGCGGCAACCATGACCAAGCCGACCCCTTGCAATCGTTCCAGAGTGGTAGAGTCCGGTGCGATCGGTAGGGAGCCGACAACTCCCAAACTGCAGCGACCGTCGAGCACGGGTTTGTAAGCGGCGCCGAGCGCCTCGACGTACAGGCGAAGAGGCGTGCGGGGAAATCGATCCCTGAATTCCTTGGCCGATTCAGCAATCGCTTCAATCGGAAACAACACGTCCACGACCACCGACAGCTCTGACTCGAGGCCGCCGGAAATTCCTTTCGCGCGCGCCTTGAGCAGATCCACGTTAGCCACGACACTGCGCGCGTCGGCCACCAAGAGAACGCCGGCGGGCGTGAGCTTGGGGTAACGCTCGGAACGGTCGAACAGCACCACCCCGATTTGTGCTTCAAGATTACTGACAAGCTCGCTGACCGCGGATTGCGCACGATGAAGCCGGCGCGCGCCGGCCGAGAAGCTGCCCTCATCGACCGCCGCGATGAAGGCCCTCAATTGGTCCAGGGAGACGCCGTCCAGCATGATTTGCACCCTATCTATCGGTTATTCCGATAGATAATATCGAAAAATAACGGCTATTCATAGGGGAACCGCGGGCGCAGGATACGCCTCAGTTTCGGTTTAGCCAACGAGGTTAGTGACCATCATGCAGCTCCTTCACATCGATTCCAGCGTTCTGGGGTCCCATTCGGCCAGCCGTGCGCTCTCAGCGGAGATCGTCGCGAGACAAGTCGCGCTGCGCCCTGACATTCACGTGACGCACCGGGATTTGGCGACCGACGCAGCCTTGCACTTATCGCCGGCTCACTTGGCAGCCTGGCAGGGCGGCGCCGTGGAGGACTTGGTCCTCGGTGCCGACTTGGCGAAGGGCGGCGCCTACTTAGAGGAACTGTTCGCTGCCGATATCATCGTGATCGGCGCCCCCATGTATAACTTCTCGATTCCCAGCCAACTGAAGGCGTGGATCGACCGCGTCGTCGTTGCCGGAAAAACTTTCCGCTACGGCGCAAATGGCGCTGAGGGTTTGCTGAAGAACAAGAAAGTATTCATCGCCTCCTCGCGCGGCAGCGTCTATGCGGCAGGCTCTCCCGCAGCGGCTCTCGAGCATCATGAGAGCTATCTCACCGGCGTGCTCTCGTTCATTGGATTGACGGATCTCACCATCGTCCGAGCGGAAGGACTTGCGCTTGGGGCAGAAGCCAAAGAGGCAGCCATGTTCAAGGCGCGAGAGAACATCGCAGCGATGGCGGCATGAGATCATGAAGAACCACTCTGCCCTGCTGCTCCTGATCTTAGGCGCCACCTCGGCATCTGCCGCGCCCACGACCTACAATTTGGATCCTGATCACACCCACCCCAGCTTCGAGGTGGATCACTTCGGGGGCCTGTCCATCTGGCGAGGCACGTTCAAGAAAACCAGCGGCACAGTCGAGATCGATACTGCGGCGAAAACGGGATCGGTCGACGTCGTCATCGACACTGCAACGGTCGATTTCGCGCAGGACAAGCTCAACGAACATGTGTCGAGCCCCGAAATGCTGGATGTGGCGAAATACCCGACCGCCGAGTACAAGGGGAAATTCGTTGAATTTGCAGGCGGCGCCCCGAAAACCATTTCCGGGGAGTTGACCCTGCACGGAGTCACGAAGCCGGTGGCGCTCACCATCAATTCCTTCAAATGCATGGAGCATCCCATGCTGAAGAAACAGGTGTGCGGAGCAGATGCCAGCGGCACGTTCAACCGAGCTGACTTTGGCGTGAACTACGGACAACAATACGGATTCAAGCAGGATGTGCTGCTGCGCATCCAGGTCGAAGGCATCAAGGTCAACTAGGCCTTCACGCTCGAATCCGTCAAGATTTCGTTCGCCTGGTGTCAAGCCCCAAGGCAGTAGCAGTCTCTACAACCCCGTAGAGACTGCTACCCGCGATGAAATGCTATGCAGCTCGCGCGCCGATCGGGAGAATAACCCGCCCATAGTCTCCGTTGATGACCTCCGCGGCAGAGAGATAAGCCGCGATACACGCGCAAACGAGACCCGTGTAGCCGCCCAAGGTGTGCAGCGCGTGAATTCCAAACCAGTCTCCGCACGCCAGAAGAAGAAACGTGATCCATAGAGTCAAGAACACCAACTGCAAGGCCGTATTGTGCCGAAAGGACGCAATCCACATATAGAAAGTAAAGACGCCCCAGACGAAGAGATACCAGCCGACAAAGGAGCCTGGTGCGGACCCGCCAAACACTTGGACGTACGCCACGAAAGATAGCCAAAACGCGCCGTAACTCAGGAACGCTATCGTGGCAAATGTGTTTCCACGAAAATAGCTGAGCAACCCGGCGAGCATCTGTGCGCCGCCACCGAATGCCAAGGCCATCGCCAACACCAGAGGCATGCTCGTTTTGTCAAATAATCCTGCGTTCACCATACTGAGCAGCCATGTGGTAGCGGCAAAGCCGATAAGCCCGAGGGGAGCAGGATTCGCGTATTTAGTTTCCATTGCCTTGATCCTCTATGCATCTAATTGTTGTAGGACACTCGCCCGAACGCCGCTGAAGATAGCATTGCGGCGCTTGTTTTTGTGTGTCACTCAATCGGTCACGTCAGCGCGCACCACTCCGGGGGCACGCAAAAGCGCGCATGACCAGCACGGGACTCGAGCGAAGCAGCAAGTGCTTGATTTTATTGGTCGTTACGCCTCATTTCTCGCAAACCACCTCTGGTCGCGCTCTTGTCCTACATTGGCCTGCGCACATTAGCACTGCCAAAGCGGGCCTCCGTACCGCAGCCTGGGATTACCAATACGGAGAACAGTGTAATGAAAAATGACATGCAGATTCAGCAAGAGGTTCTTGAAGAGCTCAATCACGACGGCAACGTTCCGGCCGGATCGGTCGGTGTAGAGGTACATCATGGCGTCGTCAAACTTGCCGGCCGCTCCGGCGACCCCGCAGTCAAACAGAATGCCGAACGCGCTGCGCGTCGCGTTGACGGCGTGACAAACATCCTCATGGACATGGACGTTCGACAGCGCTGCTAGCGCCGCGGCACTGAGTGCCGTCAAGTGTCCCGCTGTGCGCACCGTTTGCTAGACTGGGACTGTGAAATCCCTGGGTACACGCGCCGCTGATGCGCGCCTTGAACGCATGAAAGCATCGCCCTTGTGGGCGGGCGATCGCTTTCAAAACGTCCATCCTATACTGCCGAATCTACGGGATCCGACGGTGCCCATGCCGTCGCTCAAGGATTTCATGTGCGGCGGCGAACGGCGCGTGCCCCGGGGGCCCTTGCCGTCGATGAGCCCGCTCGAGGCGTGGGCCAAGAAACCTCAGAGCGGTCTGCGAGTCACGTGGCTGGGACACTCCACCATGTTGATCGAGATCGACGGGGTGCGCATTCTGACCGACCCGGTGTGGGGTCCGCGTGCCTCGCCCTCTTCGCTCGTCGGACCGAAGCGTTTTCAACCGGTGCCCCTGTCGCTCCGCGAGATGCCGCCCGTCGATGTCGTGTTGGTCTCGCACGATCACTACGACCATCTCGACTATCCAACCATTCGCGCCCTCGCCAAGACGGGCGTGCCGTTCGTCACGTCGCTAGGCGTCGGTGCGCACTTGGAATATTGGGGCATCCAGGCGCAGCGAATCACCGAACTCGAATGGTGGGAATCGCATGCGTTGCCGAATACCGATGTGGTGTTGACGGCCGCGCCCTCACAGCATTTTTCGGGGCGCGGGTTGAAGGATCGCAATGCAACGCTGTGGTCTTCGTTTGCGATTCGCTCTCCCAAGCACTCCGTGTTCTTCAGTGGAGACACGGGTTTGACCACTGAGTATCGATCGATTCGCGAAAAGCTGGGCGCATTCGATGTCGTGATGCTGGAAATCGGCGCCTTTTATCCTGCTTGGGGAGACATTCACTTGGGGCCCGACAATGCACTCAAGGCGCACGCCATGCTCGGCGGCGTATTCATGCCGGTGCACTGGGGTACGTTTTCATTGGCCATGCATGCTTGGGATCAACCGGCGGAGCGGTTGCTGGAACTCGCGCCCCGCACAGACGCGCAATTGCTCATGCCATTACTCGGCCAGGCGGTGGAGCCGGCGCACGCTGAGATGGTCGAACCCTGGTGGCGTGAAGTCGAAAACTCGACCGTTGGATCCGCACCGGATACAGAGGGCAAAGTCACGCTGCCCGCGTCGATACCCTGGCCGCTGGATTAGCGGATGGATGGTGCCGGCGAGGCCCTTCATTCCTTTATCCACAGCGGACTCTTCCAGGTTGCGAGAGCCTCCAGAAAGACGTTCAATCTCAAAGGCAGGAATTTGCGATTCGAGTACACCGCGAAAACGGGGATGTGCGGGGAGGCCCACTTCGGCAACAGCCGTATGAGCTCTGCTCGGTTCGCGCAGGACGCCGAGCACAATTGCCCGGTTTCCCGGGTTCTCAAGGCCGAGATCACATTGGATGCCAAGCTGGTTTGAACATAGATCGGCGGATCTTGGTCACGCCAGTACCCGGCGCTGATAGACGCAAAGATGGGCGTAGATTGCCCCGAGCAAGGGCGCCTTGATGCCGGCTGAGCGAGCACGTGCCACGAGATCGCCGATGATTTGATCTGCTTCGATGGGCACGCCTCTCAGGAGATCTCGATACATGGATGAAGTTTGTATCGAACCTGATGCCGTCAAACCCGTCTTGACCGCGGCGACAAATTCCGGGCCGGGAGCCACGCCGACGGCCTGCACGACAGCGACGATCTCTTGGAGAAGCTGCTCCATGAATTCCGTTCCGCGCGGCACTTCCACCACCTCGCCAATGGTGCCGCGCATCAGGCAGTTGATGCCGCCGAGGGCGGCGAGCAGGATCCACTTCTCCCACATCTCACGCTCGATGGCACTCGACAATCTTGCGTCGAATCCCGCATCGCGCATGAACTGATCGAGTCCTTGAATGCGCGGCGACGCGACACCGTCCATTTCTCCATAGGCGATATCCTGAAGCAGGTTGTGCTGCACGATACGTCCCCGGTCATCGATGGACGCGTTAATTTTGCATGCACACCCGACGACGGACCCCTTGCCAAACCGATCGGCAAGAATGCCGACATGTCTCATCCCGTTCAACACAGGCAGGATCATGGTCTCGGGTCCTACGGCCGCTGCCATGTCTGAGAGTGCGGATTCCAGAGAAAAGGCCTTCACCGTGAGCAATATGGCATCGTAGAACCCGGATAGCCGGTCGGCAATGACCAGTTTCGGGCGCAGAGTGTAGTCCCCGTGCGGACTTACAATCTCCAGCCCTCTCTCTTCCAATTGGGCCGCCCGGGCAGATCGGACCAGAAACGTGACATCTCGTCCTGACTGAGCAAGACGGGCACCGAAGTACCCGCCGGTCGATCCGGCGCCGACAACGAGCATACGCATGCGTCTCTCCTGCTGGCAGCTCTATCAATGCCGAGCCTACAGCGCGGAACGCAGGTCGTCCAACGGAACCGCGTCGGGTCATCGCCCGCTCACGCTAAACGCCCCGCCTCCTCGAAACTGAGGCGCGGGTTGCGCGGGAACAGCGCGGTCGGGTCGCCATAGCCCAAGCTGCAGATGAAATTGGATTTGATGTGGGTGCCTGAATAGAACTCGCGGTCAACTCCGGCGTTGTCGAATCCCGACATGGGGCCGCAATCCAATCCCAGAGCGCGCGCTGCGAGTATCAGATAGGCTCCCTGCAACGAGCTATTGCGAAAACCCGTGATCTCGGCCAGCGAAGGCTCCTTGAACGTCGCCTTCATTGTCTCACCGCGTGCCGGAAAAAGCTTAGGCAGCCAATCCGCGAAATCCAAGTCATAACCGACAATGACAGTACAAGGCGCCGCCAGAATCTTCGCTTTGTTGTTCGCAGACGATAGGTTCGAGAGCTTCGCTTTGCCTTCGCTGCTGCGAACCCAAACGAACCTTGCCGGGCAGGAGTTCGCGGATGTCGGACCTAGCTTCAGTAGCTCGTACAGTTGACCGAGCAATGTGTCATCGACGGCACGGTCCGTCCAGCCGTTGTAAGTACGCGCGCTGCGGAACAATTGGTCCAAACATGAATCGGGTAATGCTTGCTTCACGCTGACTACTCTTCGGGTGCTGACGTAAGGGAATACGTCATGCTATCTTGAATTGTATTCCGTGATTTGCAAGTTAATGTGTCGAGCGGCTCATCGGTCCACTGTCGCAGGGCGCCCCTCCACGCCATTCGGCAACCGATGTCATGTGCTAAATCTCACGTGCAGACTGGATCACTTTTCGGGGACGACCCTGGCCGACGCCTGGCGAAGCTGCAGCGACTCGCGGGTCCTGGCTACCTCGTTAGACGAGACAGGCGAAGCACTGTTGCCCCAACTCGTGCGAATAAAATTCACGACATCCGCCACGTCCTTATTAGAGAGCCGCCACGCAAAGCGGGGCATCGTGAATTGCGCCGCAGTGCGAGCCGTGCGCGGCGTTTTCGACCCGTCCAGCACGATGGAGACGAGCGACTGCGGGTTTCCCGCCTGTACGATCGGGTTGCCGGCGAGGCGCGGGAATACCTCTGCGTATCCAAGGCCGTCCGGACGATGGCACGCGGCACAATTGTCAAGATAGATCATGGCGCCCGGTTTGCTCGCGTCACCATTTTTAAGGGCGAGGTGTTCGGTCGCATCGTAGTTGAAGCCTGTTGCGGGCTCCTCACCCGGGTTTCCAAGAGACTTGAGGTATTTGGCGGTCGCGAGCGCGTCCGCATGCGTCATGTATTGCGTGCTGTGGATGATGACGTCGCTCATCGAGCCGAAGGCGATGCCTTGAGAGTTTGCACCTGTCTCGAGAAACTGCGCCAGCTCCTGCTCACTCCAAGCACCAAGAGTTCCGGGGCCGCTGTTACGCAGGCTCGGCGCGAAATAGCTCTCAATGACGGCTCCCGAAAGGTAGGCGGCACCCCCGGCGGGCGTCGTCGCTTTCATCTGCATCGTGACCGCACGCGGAGTGTGACATTCGCCGCAATGCCCAAGCCCCTCGACAAAATAGGCTCCTTGCGACAGCTGGGAGTCCACGCCGGTCGACGCGGTAAACGGTTTGGGCCTGGGCGCGAAGAACCATCGCCAGAAGGTTAGCGGCCAACGCATCGACAGGGGAAACACGATGTCGTTCGGCCGATTCGGAACCGCCGCCGGCGCGACCGCATGCTTGAAATACGTATACAGCGCAGCAACATCGTCCGGACGTGTGTTGTAGTACGAGGTAAACGGCATCGCCGGATACAAACTGTGACCCTCGGCGACACCGAAGCGAAGCGCACGGTCGAAATCATTCAGAGACATGCGCCCTATCCCGTTCTTCGGGTCAGGTGTGATGTTGGTGGTATAGATGGCGCCGATCGGAATACCCATGCGCAAGCCGCCCGAGTAGGCTGGCTTGCCGGGAACACTGTGGCATGCCGCGCAATCGCCGAGCCTGGCAAGATAGGCCCCTCGAGCGATGATGGCTGAAGTGGGAGCCGGCGCGACGAGATTCTTCTCGCCCGTACTGCTGTCCGATACGCGGGCGACGCCCACTGCCACCAGCAGGCCCGCCAGGCCAATCGCCAGCACCGTCAGACCGGTCTTCCACTTCATGCTTTTACGAGCGGACCCGGCGACTTGAGGTAGGTGTCACGCAGCTTGGCGGCCGAGAAATAGGCGAGCCCGGCCAGTAGGCCGGTGGGGTTGTAGCCGATGTTCTGTGGGAAGGCCGACGCGCCGTACACGAACAGATTCGGGACGTCCCAGCTCTGCGAATAGCGGTTGATCACGCTATTGGACGGATTGGATCCCATGATCGCGCCCCCGGTCGTATGGGTACTCTGATAGATGCGCACATCGTATGGGTTGCCCGGCCGCATGAGCAGCGTCGCCTGTTTCTCCGGCTTCATGGCTCGCACGACTTCCTCCATCTTCGAGGCGCTGTAGGCAGCCATCTTGTATTCGTTGGCGTGCCAGTCAAAGGTGATGCGCAAGAGCGGCAGGCCATGAGAGTCTGTGTAAGTGGGATCGAGCGACAAATACCGATCCCGATACGACATCACGCTCCCCTGCGTCCCAAGCGGCGCCGAGTGGCGGTAGTGCTTGCGAATCGCGGCCTTCCAGCCGCCGCCCCAGGCGGGCGTACCTGGTGGAACCATCATCTGATCGATGGGTCGCCCACCGGTCGCGCCGGCATAAATGAGCGATCCCCCGATGAACCCCACTTGTGAGTGATCGAAATGATCTGAATTGAACTCATCAATGACTCTCTGACCTGCCGCGCCCGCCCCGATGAACGGATTGATCTCGACATCCTCGCTGAAGTAGGCGGCCGTCTCGGCACACATCTGATAAGCGTAGTTCTTGCCCACGACACCTTTCCCGGTGACCGGATCGTAGGGAGTGCCGATCTTCGAGAGCAGCAGCAAACGCACGTTATGCATCTGGAACGCGGAAAGAATGACGAGCGAGGCCGGCTGTTCAATTTCGCGACCGCTGTCATCGACGTAGAGAACACCCGTCGCGATCTTGCCCGTATTATCGAGCAAAATTTTGGTCACGTAGGAGTTCGTGCGTACTTCCAGATTGGAGCGGCCTTCAAGGATCGGCAAAATCGATGTCTGCGGCGATGCCTTGGAGTACAGGAAGCAACCGAAGCGCTCGCAAAAGCCACAAAGGTTGCACGGCCCCATGCGCACCCCGTAGGGATTCGTGTAGGCAATGGAGCTGTTCGCCGCCGGAACCGGAAAGGATTTGTATCCCAGCTGCGCGGCTGCCTTCTCGAAAATCTGAGCGGCAAAAATTGCCGGCAACGGAGGCGTCGGGTACTCGTCGCTGCGAGGTCCCTCGAACGGATTGCCGCCAGGCTTGATCCGGCCGCGAAGGTTGCCGGCGGTACCGGACACGCCGCAGACCTTTTCAAAATGATCAAAGTGCGGCTCCAATTCGCCGAAGCTGACCGGATAGTCCTGGATGGTCATCTCCGGCGGAATGAACTTCTTTCCGTAGCGTTCTTCGATGCGGCTACGGAGATTCAGGTCTTCAGGCGATGCACGCCAGAGCTGTCCATTCCAGTGCACGCCGGCTCCCCCGACGCCATTGCCGAGGACGAAGGAGCCGTACTTCCGATAAGGAGCCGCGACGTCATTCGGGCTGTGACGGATCGTGACGGTCTCCTTGGCCAGAGGTTGCCAAAGATCACCTCGGACGCCGTACTTGAGTTCGTCCACAATCCTTGGGTACTCAAAATCGGGGGATGTATCGCGAGCCGGACCGCGCTCGAGCGCCACTACGGATAAGCCGGCATCGGTCAGAGTCTTCGCCAGAATGGCGCCGGTCCATCCATAGCCGATGATGACGGCGTCCACGCTCCTTTTGCGCTCAGCCATCAGTTGCACCGCTGATTGAGACCGCTCCGTAGGGGTAGCGGCGACCCGCCTGGTCGATCCAGTCGGTAAAATCCGCCCGGGCACCGGGAAAGCCGATCCAATTCCACGCGACCATTCCCCGATTGCCGCCGTAGAGGGGGTCCGAGAAATAACCCTCTTTGGCATTTGTCAGAAGCTGCGCGAAGAAGACTGTTGCAGGCACCGTCGCGAAAGTGACTTCGCCTTTCTCCATGACGGCAAGAAAGCGATCCTGGTCGGCAGCAGAAAGCTGAGAGAAATCCTTGCCTTGCGATTTCTGCGTCGCGGAGTTTGCAGCGGCTGTGCCGAGCCTGTAGATCTCGCGTGGTGTGTACCGCAGCTGATAACCCAGTGTCGGCGGAGAATTGTCGAGGAAGGGGCCTTTCAAATAGAAATATGCGCCGTGACCGTATGGCAGCTCCATTTGTCGGTCGATGAATTCCGGTACGCCTGCATCCAATGCGCCTGGGCCCGCCCCTTCCGATGGAATCAGGCGCCCAACAGCCGCATTGATGAACGTCCATTCAGCGGTGTTGAAGTACGTCGGCGCGTAGCTAGATGGGGTTGGCGTTCGTCCATCGTTCGAGCACGCCGAAATACCCAACGTGCCTAATGTCGCCGCCGGCACGACCCCCAGAAGAAATCGACGTCTGTCCAGCAGCGAAGAGTTTCCCATTCGATCGTACCTGCCTGTAGGCCACTGCGGTCCTCCGCGAAATCCTGCCGGTCAAAGGCCGGCGAGCGTATCCCCCCAATGGGGGGGCGCGAGCCAGCGGAGCGCGGGCCTGGTCGACGATCTTTCAAAAGAAACTCGAACGATCCGTTTCCGCAGGCTCGAGAGTGCTGGTATTCACCGTTCGCTGGCACTCCAGACTTGTTGCTCAGGGATTGACACATGCCGCAGCGTCTTTCACCCATCCTGGACCGGGTTGCTCAAGACGCCCATCCCCTCGATCTCCACTTCGAAGACATCGCCCGGCTGCATGAAGACAGGTGGCTTACGCGCCGCCCCGACGCCACCGGGTGTTCCGGTGATGATCACATCACCCGGCTCCAGACTCATCGCGACGCTGATCATTTCGATCAGGGCAGAGACGCTGAAGATGAGCTGGTCGGTACTCGCATCCTGCATGACTCGGCCGTTCAAGCGGCCCTGAATGCGCAACCTGCGGGCCCCCGGCGGCACCGCATCGGGCGTCACCAGCCAGGGGCCGAACGCCCCTGTGGCATCGAAATTCTTGCCCATCGTCCACTGCGGCGTGCGCAGTTGAAAGTCGCGAATCGTCGCATCGTTGAACAGGGAGTAGCCCGCAACGTGATCGAGGGCTCTGTCGGGGTGGATGCGGCGTCCTCCCCGGCCGATCACCACGGCGAGTTCTGCCTCATAGTCGAGCGCCGACGATTCGGGAGGCCGCCGGATCGGTTCACCGTGAGCGATCAGACTCGTCGCGAAGCGCGCGAAAATTTCGGGATAGACCGGCTTCTTGAGCCCGCTCTCCTCGAGGTGATCATCATAGTTGAGGCCGACACAGATGATTTTCGGCGGCTTGGGCACCGGAGGCAGTATTCGAACCGCGCTCAGGTCGATTGCGTGCATGGGCAAAAGCTCTCTGCCTGTGCGCAACAGATCTGCACCTTGTGCAATCAGTTCGGGCAGAGTGCCTGGAAAGCCGCTTTCGCGCGCAGTAAGGCCATGCCAGCCCGAGCCGTCATCCGCCGCAATGCCGGGGACACCCGCCTTCTCGAAATGGACAATTCGCATAGGTTTCCTTCAGTGGCGTGTGGACACGCGCCTCAGCACCATCGATTCGTTCGCGGGGTTATCCCGTCGGGGAGAGCCTCGATAAGTAATCCATTTCCAGCTCGCCTTCATAAGTTTCGGCGCCGACCTTCAATGCTTCCTTCACGCGTGCTTGCGTCACCTCGCTTGCGACGCTCAAGTCGGACTCATGAGCCTCCACCAGAAGCCCCTCGGCCATGGACCTGAATGTTCCAGTATCCACGGCCGCCTTGGCGTGGGCGATGGCATGCGCAGGAAATGATGCGATGCGGTGAGCCAGTTTCTCGACAAAAGGCCCCAGCTCGTCCGCCGGCAACGCTCGATTGATATAGCCGTAACGTTCCGCCAGCTCCGCCGAGAGATCATTGCAACCCACGAGCACCTCCAACGCGCGGCCCCGCCCGATGAGCCGTGGCAATCTCTGCGTAGAACCGCCGCCCGGAACAAGCCCGACCGCGACCTCTGGTTGGCCGAAGATCGCTTTGCCAAGGGCAGCAAAACACATGTCCATGGCGAGCGCGATCTCACTCCCTCCGCCCCGGGCCCGTCCCTCGACCTTGGCAATGGTCACTTTAGGCATGTTCCTGAAGCGCTCGCCGATCGTCTGCGTAAAGCGAAAGCTGCGGGTCGTAGATACCGTTTTGGAAGCCGATCCAACGCGGCCCAAACCAGAGTGGGCTATGAAGAAATCCGGCAGCGCACTCTGCAGGACCACAACCCGGACGCTTTTATCGGCCTCAAGCTCCCTGCCAAGTTGGTCCAATTCCTGTGACAGAACTTCGTCGAGGAGATTGATCGGTGGGTGATCGATGCTGACGAACGCGACTCCGGAATCGAATCCGAACCGGAAACATTTGTAGTCAGAATACTGCACGGAGTGACCTCATTTCGGTGACTGTCGGCCCGCCTCCGGACGACTCAGTTGCACGAGCGGGGAAATAGCCTTCTAACAAACATAGGCCCTCGCATGCAGACCGCGACAAACTCTGACAGGGGTGCGGCGGCTCGATCCATCCCCCGAATGGGGGAAACGCAAGGAGCCCTTAGCAGCCGGCCGCGAAGATCCAAGGCCCAGGTCTGTTAGCGGCCGCTGAATTGGGCGATGCGTTTCTCCAGAAACGCGGCCGTCCCCTCCTTCTTGTCCTCGGAAGAAGCGCATACGGCGAATAGCGCGCTTTCGATGACGAGACCCTCTGCCTGGCCGACATCGAGTCCACGGTTCACCGCTTCCAGGGAGAAGCGCACCGCCAGCGGCGCATTGGCGGAAATCGCGTGTAAAATCTCTTCTGCCCGAGCAAGCAATCTGTCTGGCGCAACGATCTCGTTCACCAAACCGATCCGGTGCGCCTCATTGGCATCGATCGATTCCGCCGTCAGAATCAGCTGCAGCGCTCGACCTTTGCCGATCAGGCGCGGCAAGCGTTGCGTACCGCCAAACCCAGGGATCACCCCAAGTTTGACTTCCGGTTGGCCAAACTTTGCATTCTCCGTCGCCAGACGCAACGTGCACGCCATCGCTATTTCGCATCCTCCGCCAAGGGCGAATCCGTTGACCGCGGCAATCACGGGCTTGCCGAGGTTCTCGATGAGATTGAGCACCGACTGGCCCCTGCTCGTGAACTCGGCCGCTTCGACTGCGGAGATGCTTGCAATCTCCGTGATGTCCGCACCGGCGACGAATGCCCGGTTACCGGCGCCGGTGAGTATGATGCCTCGAACGATACTGTCATCTCGAGCCTCCTCCAAGGCGGATTGGATTTCCCCGAGTGTGGCCTGGCTCAGCGCGTTGAGCGCTTTTGGACGGTTGACGGTCAGATAGCCGATTGCATTCCTCTTCTCGTACGAGATATTTGCGAAAGCAGGCATAGAAAAACTCCGATATTAGGAACTCTCGGTCGCTTGCAGGGTGCGTTTGATCCCCAACTCGGCACGCGGCTCAGGGATAAGGCGCGAACTTCGTTGGCCGGTGATGTAGCTCCAAAGCCACTGCATCTGAACTCGCAGCCGGTTCTGCCCCTGTGGAAGAAACATAACATGGACGAGTGCCCAGATCACCCATATGGTAAAGCCGCTCATGCGCAGCCTGCCGCGCTCGAGGACGGCGAAGTTCTTGCCGACCACCGCCATGTTGCCGCGGTCTCGATACCTGAACGCTATTGCGTTAGCGCGGTTTCTTATTTGTGCCGAGATCGACCGCCCGACGAAGCGTCCCTGCTGGATGGCGACTTGAGCCACTCCGGGTAATGGACGACCGTCCTGAAACAGGGAGGCTGCATCGCCGATCACGTACACGTGCGGTTGATTGGGAATAGACAACAAGGGCCCCACACTGACCCGCCCGGCGCGATCCGTATCTGCGTTGAGATGTTTGATCACTGCGGAAGCTTGAACCCCGGCGGTCCACAAGACGGTATCGCTCTCGATCCTCTCGCCGGCGACAATGACGCCCCGAGCGTCGACCCGCTCAACCATCACCCCCGTTCTAACTGTTACCCCGATGGCTTGAAGCCGATAGGCGGCCTTCTTTGCAAGAGATTCATGGAACGTCGGCAACACACGCCCCGCACCCTCGAGCAAAAGGACGGTGGTGCTGGCCGGATCGATGCGCCTGAAATTCGAGCGCAATGTGACCCGCGCCATCTGTGCAATGGAAGCCGCCAATTCCACGCCCGTGGGACCGGCGCCAACCAGCACGAACGTCAGTGCGCGCGCTCTAACGGCGGGATCGTCCGTCTGCTCGGCGAGCTCATAGGCGCTCAGGATTCGTGCGCGAATCGCTTCAGCGTCGGACAGTGTTTTGAGGGCGGGCGCGTGTGCGGCGAAGTCATCGTGCCCGAAATAGGTTGGGCGCACGCCTGTCGCCAGGATGAGATAGTCGAAGTCGATACTCCTATCCATGAGACCGGGCGGCGACACACGCACTTGTCGAGCATCCAAATTCACGCCGGTGACGTCCGCCATCAGCACAGACAGGTTTGGCTGCCGTTGGGCGAGCTGCCGAATGGGCGACGCCACTTCGGAGGGGGCCAGTACGGCGGTCGCCACCTGATAGAGCAGCGGTTGGAAGATGTGATGGTTGCGCCGGTCGATAAGAAGCACATCAGCGTCCGCGCCCTTCAGCGCGCGGGAGGCCGCGACGCCGCCGAAGCCGGCACCGAGTATCACGACCCGTTTCGCGGACATCTCTTGCACGGTACGTTACGCTTTCCCGCGCAGCTTCAGGAGGCCGAGCAGCACCTCATCTCGTTGCACGGCCAGAGCGGCCAACGAACGGCTGCCGGCTTCCTTGAGAACACCCGCGGTCACCGCCTCGCGCAACTCCGGGGTGATCTGCGGATTACCCAGGGCTTTCCACCACGCCGTCATCGGTCCCGTAAATTGATCGAAGAAGTGCTCGATGCCCCCCTGGCCTCCTCCCAAATGGAATAACAACGTTGGCCCCATGATGCCCCAACGCAGCCCGGGGCCCCAGCACACCGCAGTGTCTGCGTCCGCCACGTCCACCACGCCTTCCGATATGAGGTACACAATTTCACGCCATAGAGCTGCCTGCAGTCGATTGGCAACGTGACCCGGCACCTCCTTGTGCAAACGGATGGTGCGTTTGCCGAGTGCCGTATAGAAATCCGCCACCCGCTGGATCGTGTCTTCCGACGTCTTCGCTCCGCCTACAATTTCCACCAAGGGGACGAGATGGGGTGGATTGAACGGATGCCCTATCACGCAGCGTTCGGGATGCGTCGGGCATCCGGATTGAATCTCGCTCATGGTGAGCCCCGACGAACTCGACGCGATGACGGCGGTCGGGGGCAGCAATGCATCCAGTTGACCGTAGAGAGTCTTCTTGAAATCGATCCGTTCCGGACCGTTTTCCTGCACCAGTTCTGCACCGCCTACCGCCTGCGCCAGATCCACCGTGAATTGCAAATTGGACCGGGAAGCGCCCGGAGCGAGCCCCAGGCTTTCCAGCGCCGGCCAAGCCTCGTGGACGTATTGCCTCAATCGACCCTCGGCGCCCGGTGCGACGTCCGTTGCCGTCACGCTCAAGCCTTTGGCGAGAAACAGCGCAGTCCAACTGGCCCCGATGACGCCGGTTCCAATCACGGCCACGCGCTCAATTTGAGTCGTCATCGATAGATGCTCCCAACGAAAGATTGCAATGCTTCGATTCTCATACGAAAGCGCTGAAGCCCGTGATCGCCTTGCCGACAATGAGCGAGTTCATTTCGCGCGTACCTTCGTAGGAGTACAGCGCCTCGGCATCGGCAACGAAACGGCCAATGTGATAATCCAGCAGGATACCGTTGGCGCCCAGGATTTCACGCGCCCACCCGACGGTCTCGCGCATCCGCACCGTGCAAACGCCTTTGGCCATCGAGGCGTGCTCGTCGCGCATGATGCCTTGATCCTGCATTTGCGAAAGGCGCAGACAAAGGCACTGGGTCGAAGTGATGTTGCCCAGCATGCGGAACAACAGATCTTGTATCAATTGAAATCGAGCGATCGGCCGCCCGAATTGCTGGCGAGTCTGCGCGTAGCGCAACGCGTGCTCATAGGCGCCCGTTGCACAGCCTACGGATTCCCACGCCACCGCGGCACGCGTCTGTCGCAAAACCAATGCGGTGTCCCTGAACGAGTTCGCGTTCTGCAGACGATTGGCCTCTCTCACGCGGCAATCTGTGAGTGTGATGAGCCCGTTCTGCACAACTCGCAGCGCCATCTTATGCTGAATTTTCTCGACGTTGAATCCCGGCGAACGGTTCTCGACAATGAATCCCTTCACCTGATTATCGGATACGTCCCGGGCCCAGATGATCGTCAAGTCTCCCCAGGTGGAGTTGCCGATCCACTTCTTCTGGCCATTGAGAATCCAAGAGTCGCCGTCCCGCTTCGCGGTGGTCGCCAGACCGCCGGACGCGCCGGAACCGACCTCCGGCTCCGTCAAGCCGAACGAACCGACCTTCTCCAACCGAGCCATGGGCGGCAGCCACCGCTGCTTCTGTTCTTCAGAGCCGCAGATGTCGATCGATCCCATCGCCAGGCCGGTATGCACGCCGAAAAAGGTCGAGATGGAAGCGTCGACGCGCGCCAACTCCATCATGAGGAATCCCATCACCGTCGTGCTCTTGCCGGGACAGCCGTACCCCTTGATAGGGAGTCCGGCGATGCCCAGCGACTTGAACTTTGGCAACAGCTCGAACGGGAATTCGTCCCGGCTCCAAAAATCGTTGATTACGGGTTGAACTTCGGTTTCCATGAAGGCCCGTACTTTGAGCCGCAAAGAGTTGTCCTCCCTGGACAGGGTATTGGACAGTAGATAAAAATCACCGTCCGCTTCGGGCAACTTCGCGGGCTTTTCAATCGCTGTGGGATTCGTCACGAGGTCTGTTCCTACATTCACTTGATGATTCGGAGTGAGCGCTCAACGTGAGCGCTGTTGTGAGCTGCTGCCGGCTGCCAGATAGTCATGCACGACCTCACCGCCGGCGATGGATAGATCGCAAAGGATGTGGAGCGCGGAGACGACTTCGAGCACGGGCAAGCGCGAAACCGGGGCGAAACAATGCGGGTGAAGTTCCAATGAGGCCGGACCACTCCAGGCTCCCTTCATCAAGACATCCGTGACGCGGAATCGCACCAATTCGCACACGCGCGGCGAGGCGTCGACGTGCGGCAATATCTTGAGCAGGTATCCCGGCGCCTCCAC
This sequence comes from uncultured Gammaproteobacteria bacterium, assembly GCA_963784105.1. Taxonomy (GTDB): domain Bacteria; phylum Pseudomonadota; class Gammaproteobacteria; order Steroidobacterales; family Steroidobacteraceae; genus Bog-1198. The sequence goes on along the minus strand of CAWAQE010000018.1, from coordinate 634,160 downwards.
CGATTTCTTGACGGCCTCGAGGTCCACGGGGTGGTACTTGTACGCCATGGTGGCGGTGGCGACGCGCACGCCGTTATAGTCCAGAGTGCCGACGAGCGCATCGTTTCTTACCTCGAGCTTCGGCTGCGCCAGTACTTTGGGAAAGCCCAGCAATTCTCGCCCGGAGGCGATCCCCGCTTCGCTGTCGAGATACATGGCGTGGGTGAATCCGCCGGCCTGACCTTTGAGCGTAACGGGAAGCACCTGGCCTGATTCCGTATACGATCCGAGCCCGCTGGAGTCAGGCATGTTGATGAATTCGTACTTGACGATCGGGTCCGCCGGCTGCAAAGGCGCTGGAATCACGCGCGCCAGGGCCTCTGGGTCGGTTCGATACGTGATGATGACGAACTCTCGGTTGACGAATCGAAAGGGAGGCTTCGGATAGGCCGGGCTCGTAAGCGGCATCGCATAGGCCGATCCCAATACCTCTTCTTCAGTCATTGTTCTCTCCGTCAAATCGAGTAAATCGTGCGTTGAGCAGGTTGGATCGGTGTCAACGAGTGTTTCAGGCGCTCGGGACCACGGGTTTTGAGACCACGCCGCCCGTGAACATGTCCTGGACGTCGTCGGCCGAAAACCCCAGTTCGGATAGCACCTCGGCGCTGTGCTCACCGAGTGCGGGCGCACGCGAAGGCGCGACCTTCTCATGTGTCGCGATTTGAATAGGGCTGCCAACCGTGAAGCCGCCGGGAATACCTGCACCATCCAGGTTGAGGAAGATGCCGTTTTGGCGCATTTGCGGGTCGTTGATGATTTCCTCCGCAATCTGCACCACGCCGAAGATGACTCGGCCCTCGTCGAGCACCTTTTTCCAATACGCGAGCGGTTGGCTTGCGAACATCGGATCCAAAATCTCCACCAATGCCTCGGCGTTGTGCACGCGCGATTTGCCGTCGATGAATCGAGGATCTTCCATCAGCTTTGGCAGATTGATGGCCTTGACAAATCCAGGCCAATCCTTCTGCTGCGCGGCGACCAGCAGTAGCCAGCGATTGTCCGCAGTGCGATAGGGATTGAGTAGTGCGTTGGGGGGCGTCTTGCGATTGTGTTGGCTGAAGAATCTTGCGCCGTGTAGACCACCCTCGATCCAAGCGGCGGCCGCCCACGCACCTTCGGCAATGAGGGAGGTAGTGACATGGCTGCCCTTGCCGGTTTTCTCCCGGTGGTACAGGCCGGTCACGATGGCGGAATATAAGGTGCTCGCGGTGGCGTGATCGCCGATGCCCGGTATCGGGAGCGTCGGCGGACTGCCCTCATCGTGTGTAACTTGCATCAACCCGGTTCGCGCCCAGTAGGCGGTGATGTCGAAGCCCGGTTTGTCCGCCTCGGGTCCATTGGCGCCATAGCCGGTGATATCCGCGTAGATCAGACGCGAATTTACCGGACCCACTTCCTCGTAGGTCAATCCCAACCCCTTCCTCACCTTGGGGGGATAGTTGGTGACGAGCACATCAGCCCACCGGACCAGCCGGCTCAGCACTTCCTTGGCCGCCGCGTTCTTGAGATCGAGGGCGAGACCGCGCTTATTGCGATTGGTGAGTTGCCAGGCGTAGTTGTACTCGCACACGGGGTTCGGCGGCGTGGCGTAGAAGTTGCGATACGGATCGCCGCTTCCCGGCGGCTCGACTTTGATCACATCGGCGCCGAAATCCGATAGGATCGTCGTGGCCGCGGGTCCTGCGATATAACTCGCCAAGTCGATGACCTTCAGTCCGGAAAAGATCTTTGCTGCTTCGTTCATGCCCACTCCAGCGTTTGCGGGCGCAACTCTTGCCGTTTAACGCTCGAGCGACTATCCCCCGATTGTGGGATGCGGCGTGGGCACGTCCTATGCCCCCTTAAAAGGGCAATCCGCTCTCTTGGAATGGATGAAACCTCCAGCGCTGACTGCGGCCGAGCAGCTAATCACGCCGCCAACACCAAGTCGGCATGCAATCGCTACCAAAGCATCACCGAACTCAGTCGGCGCCCCCCTAAGCTTTACCTCTCTTTAGACAGGTGAAACTATGGACGCCGGCGACTTCAACGCCTCGGGGAATCTAGAGCTTGACCAGGCATTTGCCATAGCGGCCGCACTAGAACTCGATATCACTGACTTGCGGCCCTCAATCAAGCGACGGTTGCTGAGTGAGATTCAGGTGTTGCGTGCCGTGGGATTCGCATTTGGCGATAACGCCGCTGCAGCTGTCACGATCGCCTCCCGAGAGCCTGAAGATCGGCTCCGTTCGCCGATGCCCCGCCCGGCATCGACCGTGTGTCGCTTCGGCTATTGGAAAGCGGGGGAATCGGAAAAGCCTTATACTTTCAATCAAACTCCGGTGGACATTGGACAGTCGCGGCGCTCGGCGTTGATCGATGTGTTCGATCTTTTGGTCCAGGCGGCTGCCGCATTTCAGCAATTGAATGTGAGCACCGCGAAGCAAATGGCAGACGACGCCTTAGGCATGGCGCAAACCAGGCACGGCGGACCCTCGGCGGCGGCCTCTTTCGCGGCCAGCTTGATAGGTCAGATTGCTTATGAGGAGGGCGATTTCGCGCGGGCCGAGACAGCCTTGCGCCCCATCCTTCAGGGACCGCAGGACCACCTGCCTATCGAGTGCTTGATGCGAAGCTACCCGATCCACTCTCAAATCGCCGCTCACCGAGGCAAACAGTCCGAAGCGGCCCAGTATCTGCTCGAGGGCGAAGAGCGGGGTCGAGCGCGCGGCTCACCGCGATTGATCGCCAGTTGTCTGAGCGCACATATCGGCCTATGCATCGGCATGGGCGCGCCCGATGAAGCGCGGGAGTCCTTTGCGCGACTTCAGGGCGTCGCTTGTGATCAACAACGCACGTTCCGGGGCCGGCAATCGGCTATCGCAATGCAATGCATTTTGGCCAACGCCAGAATCAAACTCATGACTGCGCCCTGCCCAACACAAGTCGGAGTAGTGCGTCAGCTGTATCACGCCGCGCTCGGCTGGGGCGACCACTATACGGCGATCGTACTTGCAGTTAGGCTGGTCGAGGCACTTCACATCGTTGGGGAAACCAAAGAAGCGAGCTTCGTATTGGCCCGCGCGCTACGTATCACGATGAACTCAGGCATCTTTCAAACTTTCATCGATGGAGGGGATCGCGTTCGCGCACTGCTAATTGACATGCACGATCGCCCCGCGCCCGATTGGCATGATCTTCTGCCGTTCTTGAGCATACTTGTCCGCCGCCTGCCGGATCGCCCGGCTTCTAAAGGATCGCCGCGGACGGCAGCCGGGACGCGGCAAATTTTAAGCCCGCGACAATGCCACATTTTGCAGTTGATAGGTCGCGGGATGTCAAATAAGCGAATTGCCCAAGAATTGAAGATTGCACCTGAAACGGTCAAGTCGCACGCGAAACATATCTTCATCAAATTGGACGTTCAGACGCGCGCGGAGGCTGTCGCGCGCGCAGTTGGGCTACGGCTTCTGTGAGGCGACCATAGTTTAATGCATATCAAGTCCTTCCCACCTTTCAAACTCGATACCCTCAATCATTGTCTATGGCGTTCGGAGGCGGAAGGTAATGACATTCGCGTGCCGCTGACGCCAAAGTCATATGACCTGCTAAATTATTTTTTGGACAACGCAGACCGCTTGGTAACGCATGAGGAACTCTTGGAAGCCCTATGGACAAACGTATTTGTCCAGCCCGAGGTGCTGAAGGGCCATGTTCGCGCGTTGCGTGCCGCGCTCGGGGACGATGCGCACAATCCCCGTTTCGTGCAAACACTGCGCGGTCATGGCTACCGATTCATTGCACCGCCGCGGGGTACCTTCCCCGCGAGCGCAGAGCACAGCATCTCCGCCGAAATCCCTTCTCAGTTCGTAGCGAGGTCCATACCGCTGGCCGAACTGCGAAGCGACTTCGACAGAGCGTTGCGGGGAAGCGCCCAGGTTGTGCTGGTTTCCGGAGAATCAGGGATCGGGAAAACCGCGCTCACTCAAGAGTTCTTACGCCGCACGGCCGCGGCATCGAATGTCGGGGTCGCCTCCGGTCAATGCGTGGAAGGGTTCGGCGGCACGGAAGCTTACTACCCAATCCTGGATGCGCTGACAAGGCTCTGCAAAGACGGCGATGGGAACACTACTATCCGGAAGATATCGTCTTGGGCCCCGACATGGGCCATCCAAATGCCGAGCCAAGTGTCCGCCGAGCAACGCCAGGCACTTCAACGTCAAATCGCGGGCGCCGGGCGCGATAGGATGCTGCGCGAGGGATGCGAGCTTTTTGAGGGCCTGGCGTCGACCAGGCCGTTGATCTTGATATTGGAAGACGCGCATTGGGCCGATAATTCGACTGTGGACTTTATTTCCGCCTTTGCACGTCGTCGATCGAAGGCCCGATTGATGCTGATAGTGACGACGCGCCTCGAAGAGGCAGCTCAGATTCGACATCCCGTACGTACCCTATTTCGCGAGTTAAACGCACAGAAACTCTGCAGAGAAATCGCTTTGGAACGACTGGGTCTCGATGCGATCGCCATGATGATCGCCAAACCCGGGCATACTGCAGACCTTGCACTAACGCGGCTGGTTTTCGAGCAAAGCGGCGGCAATCCGCTCTACGCCGAATCGCTCCTCGAGCACCTGATCGGACGCGGCGTCGTTATGGCCACCGCCGGCGGATGGGAATTGCGCGAGGCTCGGGACGACATGCCGCTCGAAGTGCCGTCAAACATCGAAATGGTGGTGGAGTCCGGTATCGAGCGGCTTCCCTCACTGCACCGGCAGGCCCTCGAAGCCGCAAGCGTTGATGGTGTTGAGTTCGTCTCAATGGCGGTTGCGCCGGCTGCCGGCCTAGACGCGGTCGCCTTCGAAGACATCTGCGAAGAACTGTCGCGCAACGACTCCTACGTCCGCCGCAGCGAGTTGGATGCAGATGAGGACTTCCGTCTGGGCGGTCGGTTCGAGTTCAGGCACGGGATCCACCGGCAGGTCTTTTACGACAGGCAAGGCCCTCTTCGGCGGGCGGGATCCCATGAGAAGATCGCCCTGGAACTCGAGCGCCTTTATGTCTCCCGCCTCGGTGAGCTCGCACCGAGGATCGAAGAACACTTTACCAAGGCCGGCGTTTGGTCGAAGGCCATCACCTATAATCGAATGTCATTGATGACGGCCAGGCAACGCTTTGCCTATCAGGACGCGCTCGTCATTTTTGAGCGCGCGAAGAGACTCGTGGCGCGCTTACCTGCGCCGGATCGGATCGGCCCGGAAATAGAATTCCTGGAGATGGAGGCCGCCACCTCGGCTGCGTTGCACGACCCCAGAGCTTGCGAGGTCTACACCCGGATGGTTGAAAAGGCCGCGAACGCCGAACTCGTTGACGAGCATGCACGTGCCCTGCTCGGTTTGGCCTACTCCGTCAGCTGGCGTAACCCGCCGGCAAGCCTCGAACTGCTGGACGAGGCTTTGTCCTTGAGCGCTCGCCAGACTGATGCGCAACTACGCGCGAGAACGCAAGTGAGCGCCTACGTGTGGCGCATGTGGGTGAATCGCTGGGACGCTGAGGAAATGCGCGTCTGCCACAGCGCCGTCGCGGTCCTCCTGGACACGGGTAATGCACTCGCTGCGGCCTGGCCCATGATCGAATACAGCCTGGTTCACTTCGTCTCTTCCCGCTATCGCGAAGCGCGGTCGACAGTCGAAAGCCATTTCAAGGTGCTGCTTTCGAGCGTGGACATGCATCCAGAGCTAAATACGGCTCGCGCGATCTGGATGTATCACTCCGTTTTTCCTTGCGCATCCACCATGCTCGGGGACTTCGGCGCTGCGGTACAGGCATTCGACGCGGGAATCGAGGCGTTCGCCAAGAATGGCAACGATTACGGCTTTCGAACTCTGCAGCTGTTTCGCGCCTGGTTTCTGATTCTGACCCTGGACTTCGAAAATGCGCTCGAGGCCTCGCGCTCCATCTCCTTGAGCTTAGAGCAGCCCGCGGAGCAGCGCCTGCGTCTACTGCTGGTGGGTATGGCGCAAGCGGGCTTAGGCCATACGGCTGATGCGGCGATCGCGCTGATAAATGTCGAGCATGCGATGGAAACCCTGCCGGCCGCCTTTGATTGGTATTGGCGGATTCCGTTGGAATGGTCCTTAGTCAATGTTGCGCTGATGAGCGACGATCTCGAGGAAGCGCGTCGTCGCAGCAGTCGTCTGATAGAGTTAACGGGCCGCACGGCCGAGCACACTTGGCAATCAATAGCATGGGAAACCAAGGCGCGCGTGCTGTTGTCCGAAGGTGCGCTTGTCGAAGCCGCTTCATGTCTGGATCGCGCCAGACAAATAGTCGACGGATTTGAGGCGCCGCTCGCCGAATGGCGCATTCTTTCAACGGCAGCGGCGATTCACTCACGGCTTGGAGAACACGATTTAGCCGCACAATTATCGGAATCGAGAAGGCTCATCCGCCAGCGCCTTCTGGACTCGCTTCCGCAGCAGCATTGGTTGCGCGCGAGCTTGGTGCGAAATTCGCCAATGGAGCCCCTTCTCAACGCGGAGGTCGTACCGAATTCCGCCACCTAATTCGACGGCTTGGCCGCGAGCGGGGCCGCGCTTGCGGAGCTCGCGGCTAAGCCGCTTGGTTCGGATGAACTCGGCCCGTCTCCCGGAGCATCGATCCCACCACCAGTGCCGCAATCAGAATACCCACCCAGAAAAGGCCGGCGTGCCTGAAATGCGAGGCCGCGTCGATGGTTGGCGCACCCAGTGTTTTGCCGAAGCCGCCCGCAAATATGGGTCCGATCACCGCGGTGACGCCGAACGTCAAGAAATTGATCGCACCGGTTGCGCTGCCCTTGACCTCGTCGGGATTCACCTCTTTGATGATGGTGTACGGTATCATGGCGGCGCCGGAAGCCACACCGAGGATGAACAGCGTGAGCCAAGTGGGAAGGAGTGTCGGAAGGTAAATCAGCTGCACGAAGCCGATCAGCATAATCGCTGCACCGCCTAGATAGGCGGGCTTGCGGCGCCCGAGCCGGTCTGCGAGCCAGCCGAGAAGCGGACAGCCGAACACCCATCCGAGCGGCACCATCGAAATGGCGAAAACGGCATCTGCAAAGGAAAACAATTTATCGGTCTGGAAGAAGCGAACGCCCCAGACCATGTCCCCCACCGTAGTCGGTACAAACAGCAACCCTGCGGCGAGCCCGCAAAGGTAGGACTGCGGATTCGAGAAGACGATTTTGTAGGTGGCCAGGATTCCACCACTCGCCGTTCCATGCGGTATACGGGGTATTTCCTTTGGCGTGATCCACCTCAAAGCTGCCGCCACTAGCAGCACGACGACCCCCGTACGGCCCCAGTATTGCGGGACTGACAGCCCGGCGGCGATCCAGCCGCCGACCAGGAGCTGACCGGCCGTGCCGCCGAGCATGCCCACGCACTGCGTGACGCCAATGGCGGTTGCCAGACGCCGCGCCGGCAAGCCGTGGGAGGCCAGATACACCGATCCCGTGAACGCAAAGGCAGAGCCCGCGCCTTGCAACAACCGTCCGACATATGCCGCCCCTTCTTGGGGCGCCATAAATGAGAGACAGCCAAACCCGAGGATTACCATGCCCGTGGAGACGACGTATTTGGCCCCCAGCCGGTCGAGCAAGACCCCCGCCACGAGACTCGCAGTCGAGTAGGTGTAGTAGTACGTCCCCAGGATGTCGCTCACTCCGAGCGGAGAGACACCGAAGGTCTTGACCAATTGCGGAATCATCACCGCCGGGGAGGAGCGCACGGCGTATTCGAGAAAATAGAACGCCAGAGAGAACACCCAGGCGACGATGAAGGCGTGCGCCATGTCACTCTGGGATCGCGGCAAATCAGTAGTTGCACTCAAGCAGGAACGTCCTTGATGTCGGAGAGAGCCACAATTCAGATTTTCGGATCAGCGCAGGACGGCCGTCTTCGCCACATCCACGAGCTCGTTCGCTTGGCCATTCAGTACCGCCTTGAGCATCCATATACTGAAGCCCTTCGCGTGCTCGAGCTTGATCTCGGGTGGCATGATGAGTTCCTGCCGATCGGTCAACACGTCGATGACGGCCGGCCCCTCATGTGCAAAGGCCGTTGAGATTGCCGATTTCAATTCGCCCGGATCCTCCACGCGCACGCCATAAATACCCATCGATTCGGCCAAGCTCGCAAAATTCGGATTGTCGAGCCGCGTGCCCGTGGGCAGAAATCCGCCCGCCTTCATCTCGATGTCGACGAAGCCCAGGAGGCCATTGTTGAAGATGACAATTTTAATCGGCAGTCTAGACTGGCGTATGGTCAATAAATCGCCCATGAGCATCCCGAAACCGCCATCACCCGACATCGAAACGACTTGCCGGTCAGGCATCGCGAACTGCGCGCCGATGGCTTGCGGCATCGCATTGGCCATCGACCCGTGCAGGAACGAGCCCAGCAGCCGGCGCTTGCCGTTCATCTTGAGATATCTTGCTGCCCACGCGACCGGTTCACCCACGTCGCAGGTGAAAATCGCGTCCTCACTGGCGAGATCGCTCACCACTTTCGCGAGCAGCTGTGGGTGAATGGGTCTGCGTTTGGAAAGTTCGTTCGCGAGATCGTCGAGGCCCTTCCGGGCCTTGGCGTAGTGGCTGACTGCGGCACTCAGGTGCGAATCGTCGACCTTCGGTGACACTCGTTCGGTCAGTCGCGATAGGACTTCGCGCACGTCCCCAATCACGCCCAGATCCAGCCGGCAACGCCGGCCAAGGTTCTCGCCGCGAATGTCGATCTGCGCTATTCGAGCCTTCGTCGGATAGAATTGCCGGTACGGGAAATCGGTGCCGAGCATGAGAAGGGTATCGCAACCCTCCATGGCGTGGTATCCGGAGGAAAACCCGATGAGCCCCGTCATCCCCACATCGTAGGGATTGTCCCATTCGATATGCTCCTTGCCACGCATCGCATGCACGATGGGCGCCTTGAGTTTGGCTGCGAGGGCCACCACGGCATCGTGTGCACCGGCGCAACCGGCGCCGCAGAGGAACGTCGTTCTTTCCCCTCTGTTCAGAAAGTCGACGAGGTCTTCGATGTCTGCCTCGGCCGCACACACGCGAGGCAATCGCGACACCGGCTTGGGCGAGGGCTTCACCGCCCCCGCCTCCTTCAGGGCGATATCACCGGAAATTACAATGACGGCGACCCCTTGCTTTGCCACGGCCTCGCGAATGGCCGTTTCGACGATTCGCGGTACCTGGACTGGATCAGAGATCAGTTCGACGTAGTGGCTGCAGTCCTTGAAGAGCGATTGCGGATGGGTTTCCTGGAAATAACTGGAACCGATCTCGGTGCTGGGAATATGCGCCGCGATGGCCACCACGGGCACGCGGTTGCGATGGCAATCGAAGAGCCCGTTGATCAGGTGCAAATTACCGGGACCGCAGCTTCCGGCGCATACGGCGAGTTCGCCCGTCAGCGCTGCCTGCGCGCCGGCGGCAAACGCGGCGACTTCCTCGTGCCTGACGGAGATCCACTGGATCTTCTCGCGCACACGCAGCGACTCGGTGATGCCATTGAGAGAATCGCCCACCAGCCCGTAAATACGGCGCACATTGGCGGCTTCGAGCGTCTCAACTATTCGATCCGCAACATTGGCCATCTCCAACCTCCTACTATGCGTCGCAAAGAAGTGGCGCCGCAAACACTATCGGTTTCTTGCTCAGGAACCTGCGCCGTCGGGGATGGCCTGCCTGAGGAGAACCCGTTTCCGCTCGGGTACTCATGAAAGACTATATGCACCCAGTTTTTGGGTACTCCGGCATACTCGACATGAAACGCAGTGAGGCTCTGCGCCAAATCCGCCTTGGCAGGGCCATCGAGGACGCCGGACAGTAATTGATGGGTGTGCGCTCGAAGAGGGCCTCGATGAGCACGAAGGCTTCGCGGTATTGATAGCGCGCGGGATCGGTGACCTCATCATTTGAACCCGTAAACTGCCAGTCGAGAAACCAAAAGAACGCCCGGCCTAGAGACTTCTCGTCCGGCGTCACGCCGGGCGGCAACAGCGCCGCAATCGAGGCTGGATCCGCCCAATATTCGACGGCCAGGCAGTCGCTCGAGTAGTGCCAGGGAGGCGGTGAGACCAAGGCAGATTTGCCCTGCGGCGTCAGAGGAACAGAAAACCCGTGAAGCATGTTGGCGGACCCCCTCCTGAAAGCAATGTCGCCGCTGAAGGTGCTGACATTGCACCTCTCGTCAATGGATCTTTATCCCTCAATTGGGGGAGCCAGCAGTCTGAAGTGTCGGTACCCCCCCTTTCGGGGGAGATAGGCAGAACGGCGCGTGCATTACGATGGCGTGACCGCGCGTCGCGCAATCGTTCCTATCAGGCGCCACAGCACAGTGACTTCCGCCCTGTTACCTGTTTTGATCCTTGGTTTCGTCCTCGTCAGCTACATAGCCCTGCGACCGTTCTCCACGCGGGTTCGCCACTTGTTTGACTCAGTGTGTTTTGTCGGCGCGACCGCCATGCTCTTTCGGCATCAAACTCTTCCCTTGCCGGGGAACGGTGCGGCAGCCAATACCACCTCGTTATGGCTGCATGCGGTAGCCGGCATATGGTGGCTGCTCGGCGCGCGAGTGCTCGTGGCGCTCATGTCATTCACGCTCAATCACAACCGCCGTTGGCGCGAGGCACGGCTCTTTCCCGATCTCACCGCCGCCGCGATCTATACCGCCGCCGTATCGGTCGTGCTGATTTCCGTGCTTGCGCTGCCCATTGGCGGTCTGCTGGCGACCTCCGGCGTCCTGGCGATCGTGTTGGGACTTGCTCTGCAAAACACACTCGCCGATGTGTTTGCGGGAATCGCATTCGGAATTGAAGCGCCCTTCAATGTGGGCGATCGTATTTCGCTCGGCGACAAAACCGAGGGGACGGTGGTGCAGATGAACTGGCGTTCGATTCGCATTCTCACCGACGGCGATGATGTCGCGATTGTCCCCAACAGCGTGGTCGCGAAGTCCGACATCGTGAATCGCAGCTTTCCGACTCGCGTTCGTTCGGCATTCATAGAACTCTCGTGTCCTGCCACATCGAGTCCCGAGCGAGTCATCGATACGCTTCAACAAGCCACGTTGCTGTGCCCCACCATTCTTGCCGTACCACGTGCCGGCGCGGTGCTGACACGCCTCGGATCGACGGAAAGCCGATATCGGGCGAATTTTTCGGTCTCTGATACCGAACACCTTTCAACGACCAAAGATTTGCTGCTGCGGAATGCAAGGCGACAACTTTATTATTCGGGCCTCTATTTTCCGCGCAGTGCCGAAGGCATTCAATCGCCGCAAGAAAATACCGGCGAGATCTTTCCAGTACTGCCGCTTCTTCAAGACATCACTCTTTTCGAAGCCATGAAGGCGAAACCATTGGCCGAACTCGCTGCCCACGTAAAGCCGCGGTCGCTCGAACCGGGAGAGGTGTTGTTCGCGCAAGGGGGAACGGAAGCGACACTCTTCATCGTCGTGTCTGGAATTCTTCAAATCAGCCGACATACGGAGCTTTCCGCGCAGCAAACGGCTGGCTTTATCGGGGCCGGCGACTACATCGGTGAGGTCAGTCTGCTCACCGGTGCGCCCTATGCGGCTACGGCCACAGCTCGCACCCATTGCAAGCTCTATGGACTCGAGTGCCATGTGATAAAGCCCCTGCTCGCGGCAAATTCGGATTTGTTTGCCGAATTTGACCGGTCTGCACGCCGCGGGCTCGCGATTCTCGATCGAGCCGTGGCCGTTCGCGCTACCGATGACAGCGCCGGCCTATCGCTGCTCCATCGCATTCGGGCGTTTTTTGACTCTCCACGCTAGAGAACTCTCCATTGCCCATGTCGCTCTTCCCCCAAAAGGGGGACTGCTGCCAATGGGTAAACCGATGACACTGCCTTCTCATGAAGATTGCTATAAGTTCTCCGGATCGGGGCGGCGCGTTCCACCGCCTTCCGCCGGCGGCTCGTTTGTGGTGCGCCGCGCCGACTCTGGGCCTGCTGGCTGGCTGCGACGGCGCGCCGTCACGGAATATTCTGGGCTCGTATTTTCCGTCTTGGATGGTTTGCGCGTTGGCGGGTATTGCGTTCGCCCTCGCAGCCCGCGCGGCTTTCAAGGCTTTAGGAATGCTCGAGGAACTACCCGTCCCCTTCGTCGTCATGGTGGCGATAGCCTGTGCAGGCAATTTCGCGATGTGGTTGATTTGGCTGTCTTGAAAAACACCCATGAATGAAAGCGGGTCGCTTCGCGGAAAAATGATTGCAACAACGGCAATCGGACTGGCCATCGTTCTGGGCATTCTCGTCGTCTTCGCGATCGATCGGCGCCCTCGCACACACGATGCACGCATCTTTGCCTACAGCGCAGCGATGGCGTCGGAAATCAGTGGACGCATCGTCCGGATCCTCGTGACCAATGATCAAGATGTTGCAAAGGGTGCGCCGCTCCTCGTCATTGATCCGGTGCCATATGAATTGCAGCTGCGCCAGGCGCGCGCTCAGGTGGCCGCTCTCAAGGCACAGATCGCTCTGACAGGACGTCAAGTCGCCTCCCAGGGTTCTGGCGTCCAAGCGGCCGAGAGTCAAGTACAGAGGGCGCGCGACCAACTAAGGTACGCCCAGGACACGCGCAAACGCCTTGAGCCGTTGGTGAAGCCCGGCTTCGTTACTCAACAGCAGTTGGATGAAGCCAAGACGAACGAGGCCGCCGCCGAAGCATCCCTCCAGGCGCTCACCCGAAGCGCCACCCAGGCCCGCCAGGCGGTGGGCGATACTTTGAGCCTCGAAGCCCAATTGGAAGGGGCGGAAGCGGCGGCGGCCAATGCCGCGCGCAATTACGATTTGACGACCTTGCGCGCCCCGTTTGCGGGAAAGGTGGTCGGATTGCAGATTGCGGAAGGCACCTTCGCCGTGGCCGGTCATCCGCTCTTCAGCCTCATCAAGTCCGATGCGTGGTACGCCATCGCCGACTTTCGAGAAACCGAATTGCCGCGCATCGCCGTGGGCGATCGAGCGACGGTCTGGACCATGTCCGAGAGCAATAGTGCCTTCACAGGGCGGGTGGAGAGTTTGGGCGCGGGCGTGCAATCGACCGATCAAGACGGCCCCGGCCTTCCGGTCGTCGGCCGCGACCTCAACTGGGTGGTGGTCGCGCAGCGATTTCCGGTCTGGGTTCGGCTCGATAGCCCGCCCTCCTTCGCCATGCACGTGGGATTAACCGCATCCGTCAAAGTGCATCATGACGGCGCTCGCTGAATCGCAACGTCCGCGCCGCTCGCTGCTTGATCTGCTCGCCGTCGAACTGGCGTGGCGAGAGGGCCGATGGGCGGCCGTCGCGCGTATCGCGACCGGATCCGCAATCACAGTGGCCATCGCGATGGTGTTTCAGATACCCCAGCCAACCTATATGGCTTACATCGTCTTTCTGATCAGCAAGGACGAAAGGAATGCAACCGTGACGTCGGCTCTCGGCGGCTTGGCCGCCGTCACCCTTGCGATTCTTCTGGTCTTGGGCCTGGAGCTCATCGACACCGGCGAACCGGCACTGCGATTACCTCTCATGGCGACGGTGACCTTCGCTGCCATGTTTACCGCGCGCACGTTTGTACTGGGTCCCATCTCCTTCCTGGCCGGCTTTGTCATCGTATTGCTGCAGTCATTGGTCGACGACGTACCAAGCCCGGAGGCCCTGACACGCGCGACCTTATGGACGTGGGTGGTGATATTCGTGCCCGTGGCCGTGACGGTCATCGCGAATTTGCTGTTTGGCCAGGGCGCGGTGGCACTCATCGACCGCAGCGTCCGAAAGGTCCTTGAGGAATGCGAGACCTCGCTTGCGAACGGCGACTACCGTAAGTCCCTTCCTGAATGGCGTGCACGGCTCTTGCCATTGCTCGAGGCTGCGCAACATATCGCCAAGAGTGGAGCACGAGTCGGCCGAATCACGGTGCCGGCGATTCGCGCACTTCTCGATGCGTTAGTGATCCTCGATGCCCTTCCGGAGGATCTGCCGGATGCCCTCAGAGTAGAACTGGCAAGCCGGTTGCGAATCTGCAGACTGGCCATTGAGGCGGACGTCGCTCCGGCGATGCCAGAACCCGTGTCGGCGCCCTCGCAGTTCGTCGGAGCGGGCCACGCACAATCTCCGGCGATAATTGCCTTGCGCAGCACTCTGTCAGGCCTCTTCAGTGCGATTGGCCGCCCTGTCGCAACGTCTGACCCAACTGAGGCACATCACCTGCCACGGCGACTCTTCGTCGTCGACGCGTTCGCCAATCCGGGGCACTGGCAATTTGCGCTGAAGACCACGATGGCGGTCATGGCTTCGTACGCCATCTACACGCTTCTCGACTGGCCCGGGATGCGCACCGCCATCGTTACTTGCTTTTTTGTCGCCCTCTCCAGCCTGGGCGAGACCGTGCACAAGTTGATACTCAGGCTCTCCGGCGCCGTCATCGGCGGACTCATCGCCGGCCTGTGCATCGTCTTTGTCCTCCCCCATCTGACTGATATCGGCCAGCTATGTTTGTTGATTGCCACCGTGTCGGTGGGCGCCGCTTGGGTCGCGACGAGCAGTGAACTGCTGTCCTACGCCGGCATGCAGATCGCATTTGCCTTTTTTTTGGGCATTCTACAAGGTTACGCGCCCGCGACCGACCTCACGGTCCTTCGCGACCGAGTCGCCGGCATTCTGCTCGGGAATATCGTGATCACGATTGTATTCAGTTCGTTTTGGCCCCAATCAGCCGGATCCGGTGTTCGTGCAGCGATTGCCGGGGCGCTGCGCGCCCTTGGAGAAGTGCTCCGTCTGCCACGCAATGCCGAGGAGGCTCGCATGCGCACTGTCGAAGCACTGGCGCGGGCCGATCATTTGCGCATCTTGAGCCTTTTCGAGCTGCGAATGCTGCCGAGCCATGTGCGAACGAGCCTGACCGTTCCGTCTGTCGCGAATGTTGAACGGCTCGCGGGGGCGGCCTTCGTCGTTTCGATGGATGCGATTTCCCGCCACGCTGAACAGGAATCTACCGCCCGGTTGGCCGAATGGGCTGAAGCTGCCGCAGACAACGTCTCGAGAAATCAGCCGGTGCCTCCGAGTCCTCTGCCTATCGCTTCCTCGCCGACCGCCGCCGCAGAACCCGACGCGCGCATGAGCCGGCGCGCCATCGAACAACTCGAGTCGGAGGTTCAGCATGTTGCTTCGGCGGCGCATTGAACGCCCGGCGGCCGGTTTGGCTTTTTTTGCCAGCCTGCTCAGCGCTCATCTGGCGACCGCGCAGGCGCCTCCGAGTTCCGAGCAAGCCTGGGCGATACCAGAATCGGCCGTCCGGCGCGCCGCCGCCCTGGGTGATACCGGTTTCTCGGTTCCGCATAGGCGGTACGATCTGGCGGCGCTGGTCGATCTGGCAGAAAGAGCAAATCCCGAAACGCGACAAGCTTGGGAAGTGGCGCGTGAGGCGGCCGCGGGTATCGGCCTCGCAGAAAGCGCGTATCTTCCACAGCTTTCCTTGCAAGCGATTGGGGGGTTTCAGCACACGCCGTTGCCAATACCCAAAAACCTGGTGGCGGCGGGCTATTTTGTCTCCGATACGCGGGAAGTCATCCCCGCGCTGGCCCTAAAATGGCTGCTTTTCGACTTCGGGCGTCGCGATGCCCAATTGCAAGCGGCACGCGCCGACTCCTTTGTCGCCAACGTGGCCTTTACCGGCGCCCATCAGAAACTGATCTTCGAGGTGTCGCAGGCGTATTTTGGCTTGGGCGCCGCGCGGGGAAAGCTCCATGCTGCGCAAAAGGCCCTGAGTACCGCTCTTACCACTCAGGATGCCGCCGTCGCCAAACAGAATAACGGCCTCGCCACCGTGGTTGCGGTGGCGCAGGCGCAGCGACAAACGGCTCAAGCACGCTATACACTGGCGGCAACCGAAGGCGCCGAGAGAACCGCGCTCGCAAATCTCATTGCGGCTCTCGGCGTGCCGGCCGCTACTGAAATCGATGTGGTAGATAGCGCAGAGTTGCCGCTGCCGCCCGCTCCGGCCGACAGCGTGTCCAAGGCGGTCGATCTAGCTCTCGCCCACCGGCCGGATGTCATCGCGGCACTCGGCAAAGTGGATGCAGCGGAGGCAGCCCTTAAGGGCGAGCGGCGATCCTACTATCCCACGATCGAACTGGCCGGGCAGGCATTTCAGAATATTGGTTCATTGAACTCCGACGGGGGCCCTTATTCGAATATTGATCGGCCCGGACAAAGCATTCTCTTGTCGTTTAGTGTCCCCCTCTTCGACGGTGGTACGCGGCGAAATCGCATCTCCATGGCCGACGCCAAAGCGCGGGAGGCACAAGAACAACTGGCGGCCGCACGCGACTCGGCGTCGCAACAAGTTGTGCGTGCGTATAATGGATTGTTGACGAGCCTGGCCGAGTATGATGCCGCCACAGCCTTGAGTGAGGCCGCGCGCACGGCCTACGATGCGGCGCTGCGTTCGTACCGCCAAGGGGTCGGAACCTATACCGATCTTGCCACCGAAGAGAATGCCGTCGTCCAGGGCGACACGCAGGTCGAAGATGCCCGTGCGAATGCGCACACGGCGGCGGCCGCGCTGGCGCTTTCCATGGGAGCGATCGACGTCGCGGGAGTCCAGCCCTGATCGATCGTTGTATCTACGGCTCGCGTGTCGCCTGGCACGGCGCATCGATACCGCTCGCCGGGCTCATCAGCACGGCTACGATGGCGTCGGCGAACGCCGCGATCTCGCGTTGATACCCCTCGACCATTCCTGCATAGTCGGAATGTATTTTTTCGTCAGCCTGGAATGTGCAGGTTGTCACCCGCGCGCCGATGGATCGTCGACCCGCGGCGGATAGGTTTGCACTCCAGGACGCCTCGAGCAGCGCGTACTGTCCGAGTTCCGCTTCGAGACGCTGCACGTCGATATCGAGCGTTAGCGTGGCCAGTGCGGGGCGAAATCCGTCCGCACCCAGCCGGCGCTGGAGTTCGAGGCGCAGCGCATCTTTGATTTCGTCGCTCACCGGCGACGCCCATCGCTCATTCTCGAGAAGCGTCATCTCGGTCGCCCCGGCACGAACCATCAGCTCGGCGCGGTTGAGTTGCGGCGGGATATGGAGGACCCGCACTTCGATCGGCAGGGTTGTCTGCGAAGCAGGCAAAGTCTTGTCGGGCGTCGGAGTCAAGGTGTAGTAACGAACCGGCGCCGAGGTACAGCCTACGCCGGCGCTCACGAGCAAGGCAACAGCGATTCGTGGGCGGAAACCGTTCACGGTTTGGCCTCCGAGGATGACGCCGCGGGCCTCTTCGGCATTTTCTGCGGTCGCCTCCCGCGCAGGAGCGCGTCCGGATGTCGATCGATATAGTCGGCTAATTCACGCATGGATTGCAGGGTGCTCCGGGTCTCCGACAGTGTCTCAGTGAGACCGCGTTGCAAGGGTGAGCTTTCGTCCAAAGTCCGATCGGCAGAATCGAGGGTGCCATGAAGGGCCGACAAAGTATCCGCGGCATTCGGCAGCACCCGGGTGCGGAGCTCGGTCAAGGTTTCGTGAAGATCCTTCAGGTCCGTATGCAAATCCGTCGCCATTTGCTGGAGCGGTAGATCATTCACCTTCTTGACCATCCGGCCGATATCTGCTTCCAGTTCTTGGAAACTCCCATTCACCGTCGGTAGTTCCAGCGGCCGAATCGACGCGTCAAAGGCAGCTCGAGGACTTGCGGGCAAAAAATCGAGCGCGATATAAAGACTCCCGGTCAGGAGGTTTCCCATTCGCGGCTGTGCACGCAGGCCTCGGTTGACCAAGGTTCCCACGAACGCTGCGAGAGTCTCCTCGCTTTCGGTCTTCCCCTGCGCAGCGAGCGCCTCATAGGCTTGACCCATACGGCGCGGATAGAGTTTGGCGGTCACGATGACCGGAAATGATTTATCGCGGCGCTCGTAGCCTAAGTCCACGGCGACAACAGATCCAATGTTCACCCCGACAAATTCGACCGGCGCGCCCACCTCGAGGCCCCGCAGTGCTTGTGTGAATCGCATCCGGACGTAGCGCGGGTCCCCATCGGGGGGCGCCATCGCCTCAGTTTCGTTTTTGTACAGGGTAAATTCAACCGGCATGCCGGCCGCCCCCGGAACGGCTTCGGTGGGCCCGTCGTCGAACGCGAGGCCGCCGGCAAGTACCGCCGCCAGCGATTCGGTTTGTACGTTGAGGCCATCGGCGCCGAGCCTGACATCGATTCCGCTTGCATTCCAGAAGCGCGTTGCGGGTTTCACGAAGCCATCGTAAGGCGCCTCGACAAACACGGTCACTCGCGTGCTGCCGTCGGGCAGCAGATTCTCATCGATCACGCGACCGACCCGGAACTGCCGAAAATACACGGGCGCACCGATCGCCAGGGAACCGGCGCGCGTGGCATGCAACTGTAGCTCGCGACCGTGCGGACCGTGCGAAAGAGCCGGCGGATTTTCCAACCCGACAAACTGACGCTTACGGAGCGTGGCGGTGCCGGCCTTCATCCCGATATACACCCCCGATAGCAGGGTATCGAGGCCCGACACCGACCCCACACCGACTCTCGGTCGCACGATCCAGAAATGAGTGTCCGACTTCAGCAGGCTCGCCGCATCTTTCGACATATTGGCGCTCACTATGACTGTTTGGTGATCAGCGCTTAGGCCGACCGACGACACGCGCCCCACCGCGACGTCCCTATACTTGACCAGCGTTTTGCCTACTTGGACTCCCTCGCCGCTTAGGAAGCTGATCGTGATCAGCGGACCCTGGTTCTGCCAATTCCTGATGAGCAGTGAAATACCGATGACGGCGGCGACTATCGGTACAACCCACACCAGTCGCGGAATCCAACGTCGGTTTTGAACCAGCGGCGTGGGAAGCTCTTCTTCGGCAGGTGGCGTAGGCGCCGTACTCATGCTGGGCGATCCCAGATCAAGCGCGGGTCGAAGCTCAACGCCGACAACATGGTCACGACCACGACGGCGCAAAAGAAGGCGATGCCGACGCGCGGTTCGGCGGCACCCAGCACCTGAAACTGCATCAGTGCCGAGGTTAGCGCGACAACGATGACATCGAGCATCGACCAATAGCCGATAAACTCCACGATCCGGTAGAGTGCGGTCCGCTGATGTTGCTGCCATCGGCTGTTCTTGCGTACCGTGAGGAGCAGCAGACCGATGGCGATGAACTTAGTGAACGGCACTGCAACACTCGCAATGAATATCAACAGGGCGATATCCCAGTCCCCCGAGCGCCAGAACTCGATAATCCCGCCGAGAATGGTGCTGTCCGCCTCGCCCAATAGTCCGCTGGTGTGCATCACGGGCAGCAGGTTCGCGGGAATGTAAAAGACGATACCTGCGATCAGCCAGGCAAGCGTCATCTCGGCGCTGAGAGGAGTGCGATGCTCGATTCGGCTTTGGCAGCGCGGACAGCGCCGATCCATCCCTAGAGATGCGAGGCGCACTACGAGACCGCAGGTTCGGCAACGGCCTAACCCGAGTTCGAGCGATTGCTTCAACGGCGTCATGTCTTGCCCGCGGGGGCAATCGACCACCAAGACGCCGGGTCGCAGCGCCCAAGTAACGCCAACACCGTTGTCAGGGCTGCGATGGCCCAGATCCCCGCCCCCGCCGTAATGGGGACCCAATTCGAGAGTTTCACGATTGCGACCAAGGCGCCCAGCAAGAAAACCTCTGTCATGCTCCACGGGCGCATCTGGTGGAGCAGCCTCATGATCGGTCCAAAGCCAGGCGGGCGGCGCCCGGCGTGCGCGAACAGCAGCACCCAGAACAGGAGCGCTATTTGCGCCGCTGGGATGAGAAGGGTAGTGAGCGCAAGCCCCAAGGCGGCGACCGAAATCCAGCCCTGCTGCAACGAGCGCACCGCGAACCAAATATTGGCCTTGGTCTCAATCCCGGCGATGTCGATGCTTAGGATGGGCGTGAGATTGGCGACGGCGAAAAAGATCGCCGCCGCGCAGACGAGTGCCAACCCACTCTCTGCCCTGGCGCCAAAATAGCGCGCCAGAACCGCATCGCAGCGCCGGCAGAGGGCTACATCGCCGGGGCGTAAGGGAATCGCGCGATACACGGTGTCGCAATCGCGACAAATGAGTATCGGGTTCACACGGGCAGCCTGCAATAGTGATCCGCGATGAATACAGCGAATAGAGCCATCAGGTAAGTGATGGAAAAACGAAAGGTTAGAATGGGAAGGTCGGGCCGCACCCCTCGCTGAAGCGCCAAGGCCAGGTAAAGAAAGCGCGCATCGAGCACGAGCGCGGCCGACAGATAGATCAAGCCGCTCATGCCGATGACTACCGGGATCAGCGTGCACAGAATGAGCAAGACTGTATAGAGCAGAATCTGTCTGCGCGTGTACGGAATGCCGTGGGTCACCGGCAGCATGGGGATGCCCACCTTCGCGTACTCCTCGCGTCGCGCAATCGCGAGCGACCAGAAATGCGGCGGTGTCCACGCAAAGATGATCATGAACAGCACCAATGCCTGCGTATCGATGGAGTGAGTGACGGCCACCCACCCGAGTACGGGGGGAGCTGCGCCGGCAGCGCCGCCGATCACGATGTTTTGGGGCGTCGCTCGTTTGAGCCAGCCGGTGTAGATGACCGCGTAACCGATCACTGAGCCGAACGTGAGTAGCGCGCAAAGGCCTCCGGCCGAGAGCCACAGCACCATCATCGAGCCCATGCATAGAGCGGCAGCGAAAACTAGGGCTTGACTCGTCCGCAGAGTTCCGGTGGCCAAAGGTCGCCGTCGGGTGCGCGCCATTTGCTTGTCGATGCGCCGGTCGAGGATGTGATTGAGTGCCGCTGCGGAGCCGGATGCCATGGCGATGCCGAGCGTGCCGAACACCAATGCCGGCAGCGGCACCATCCCGGGTGAGGCCAGCACCATCCCGACTATCGCCGTGAACACGATCAACGAGCTCACTTTGGGTTTCGTGAGCTCGATGAAATCGCGCCACCCTGGCCGGGACAGTGCAGTTATCAGCGGATCATGGGGGGCAATCGCCATGGGCGGCAGGTAATTGCTTCGGCTGCAACGCTAGCGTTGCATCTGAATCAGTCGATCCATGGGCATCATGTTGTGGTTCAAATGAGCCATGATGATCATCGATCCGAATACAAGGAGCCCCACGACGAAAGCACCAAAGGCGAGCGCGAGAATATTGTTGGTCTGGTCCGGTGCGCTCGAGATGTGCAGGAAGAACACCAAGTGGACCCCCATCTGAGCAATCGCGAGAACGCCTAGCAGGATGGGGACGCCCGGTGAATAGATTAAATCACTTGACGAAGCCCAAAAAGAAGCCAGCGTCAAAACGACCGCATAGCCTAAGCCAATCAGGTAGCTTCGGCGCGTACCGTGCGTGTGCACGTTGACACCCGGCGCCGCGCCTTGCGCTTCGATTTCAGTACTCATAAATGAGCTCCCAAGTACACGATGGTAAACACGCCGATCCAAACGATGTCGAGCGCGTGCCAGAACAGGCCAAAGCAGAAAAAGCGGCGGCTCACCATCGGCTGGAAACCAAGCGTTGCCACCTGAAATAGCATGACGATCAACCAGCACAGGCCGATGGTCACATGCAGTCCGTGTGTACCCACCAGTGCAAAGAAGGCCGAGAGAAAGGCGCTGCGGGACGGCCCCGCGCCTATGCTGAGCATGTGACTGAATTCGCTCACTTCGAGGCTCAGAAACGCCACACCCAAAATGAAGGTGATCGCCATCCAAAAATAGGTCGAGCTTCTGTCGCCGCCCTGCACCGCAAGCGAGCCAAAACCGCAGGTGACGCTCGAGGCCAGCAGGCAAGCGGTCTCGATCAGGACGTGCTTCTTGTCGAATAAGTCTGCAGCCGTTGGGCCGCCGGCGGCTTCGCCGGAAAGCACCGCATACGCGGCAAAGAACGCGGCAAATATCACGATATCGGACAGCAAGAACAACCAAAACCCGTAACCCGCGACCACGCGCCGCGGCGCAGGACCCCGAAGCGAGAGCGGTACCTCATCGCCGCTCGCGATCGCTTGCTCGGCGGCGCTCATACCGTCCTCTCCTTCAGCCCGTGGAGGCGTTCAAAGGCCGCAACCTTCTCCGCGGGCACCTCGACTTCGCCATCAGTGCGCCACGCCTGAATGAGGCAAACCACTATCGCGCCTAGAAGGCCCAGTCCGGCGCCCCACCAGATGCGCCAGATGAGGGAGAATCCCAGTAATACCGCAAAGAACGCGAGAAAGAACCCCGTTGGATTGCTCCGGGGGACCTG
The DNA here is from genome assembly GCA_963784105.1 of uncultured Gammaproteobacteria bacterium. Lineage (GTDB taxonomy): Bacteria > Pseudomonadota > Gammaproteobacteria > Steroidobacterales > Steroidobacteraceae > Bog-1198. Next base: position 611,827 of record CAWAQE010000018.1, on the reverse strand, counting down.
AATCGTTTCATAGGACCGCGTAGCATTGCGATCCTGCACAGCCTCGCGTTGTTGCTTCATGGCCCAGAACGCGTCCGGGCGGTCCACCTGCGGCAGATGCGAGAAGTTCCACGCCGGCGGCGGGGACGGGGTCGACCACTCGAGCGTACGGCCGTTCCACGGATCCCCGGTCACATCTCGATTGCGTCCGCGCTGGCGAATACTCACGGCGAGCTGCACGCCGGTCAGTGCTATCCCTAAGAGAATCAGTATTGCGCCCGCGAGGGCGACGATCATCAGCGGCTGCCAATGCATGTTCGAATAGTGCTGCATGCGCCGCGTCGCACCCATGAGGCCGAGCACGTAGAGCGGCATAAAGGCGAGGTAGAAGCCGAAAAACCAGCACCAGAACACCGCTTTGCCAAGCCGCTCATTCAGCGTGAAGCCGAAGGCCTTGGGAAACCAATAACTGATGCCTGCCATGACACCGAAGACAACTCCGCCGATCGCCACATTATGAAAGTGCGCGATCAGAAACAGACTGTTGTGCAGAACGAAGTCGGCCGGCGGGATCGCCATGAGCACACCCGTCATACCCCCGATGACGAAGGTCACCATGAATCCGACGGACCAATAAACGGGCACCGTGAAACGGATGCGGCCGCCGTAGAGAGTGAACAGCCAATTGAAGATTTTCACACCCGTCGGCACCGCGATGATCATCGTCATGATGCCGAAGAAGCCGTTCACATCCGCGCCGGCTCCCATGGTGAAGAAATGATGCAGCCATACCAGGAAGGACAGCACGCAGATAACCATCGTCGCCATCACCATCGAGCGCCGACCGAACAACGGCTTGCCTGAAAATGTCGCCACCACCTCCGAGAACACCCCGAATGCCGGCAGTATCAAGATGTAAACCTCCGGGTGGCCCCAGCACCAGATGAGGTTGATGTACATCATCGGATTTCCGCCGAGAGTGTTGGTAAAGAAATGAAAGCCGCAATAGCGATCGAGCAGCAGCATCGCAAACGTCGCCGTCAAGATCGGAAAGGACGCAACGATCAGGAGATTCGAAGCGAGCGCAGTCCAACAAAAGATCGGCATTTGACGGTACCCCATGCCCGGCGCCCGCAACTTCAGGATGGTTGTCAAGAGATTTATCCCTGATAACAACGTTCCTAGACCCGAGATTTGAAGTGACCACAGGTAATAGTCGACGCCGACCCCCGGGGAGTAAGCGAGCTCACTCAACGGCGGATAGGCAAGCCAGCCGGTACGGGCAAACTCGCCGACCACGAGCGACACGTTGACCAAAAGCACTCCCGCGGCGGTCAACCAGAAGCTGACGGAGTTGAGCACTGGGAAGGCCACGTCGCGCACGCCAAGCTGCAGCGGCAGGACGAAGTTCATGAGACCGACGACGAACGGCATGGCCACGAAAAAGATCATGATGGTGCCGTGCGCCGAGAAGATTTGATCGTAGTGTTCGGGCGGCAGATACCCCTGCGCGTGACCGGCCGCCAGGGCCAGTTGACTGCGCATCAACATGGCGTCCGAGAAACCGCGCACCAGCATCAGGAGCGCCAGGAATATGTACATCACGCCGATGCGCTTGTGATCGACGCTGGTGATCCATTCTCGCCACAAGTAGGGCCACCAGCCTTTGACCGTCACCAGCGCCAACACGCAAAAGATGACGAAGCCGACTGTGCCGGATGCGATCATGACGACCGGCTGGTCGAAAGGAATTGCCGCCCAGGTGAGCCTGCCGAACATTTTACTGCCCTCGTTGCGGCGCGACGGCCGCCATATGACCAGAAGAAATCCTGTCGAACAGACCCTCGCTCACCTGCGCGTAGGTCTGCGCCCCGTCGGCCTTGGCGGGCTTGACCAGATCCTCGAATGTGTTCGCATCCAAGGCGCCACCCTGCGCCTTCGTGGTGTTGACCCAGTCCTTGAAGGCCTGCGTTCCAGTCGCCACCACATCAAAGCGCATGTCGGAGAAGCCATCGCCGCTGAACTGCGCGGAAAGGCCCTCGAAGGTGCCGGGCTGGTCCGCCTCTAAATTGAGCCGAGTGACCATGTTCGGCATTGCATAGATCTGACTACCCAACTGAGGGACGAAAAAGCTGTTCATGACCGTCGTCGAGGTCAGGCGAAATCGAAGCGGCACTCCCGCCGGGACGACCAAACGGTTCAAGCTTGCGATCCCCTCATGCGGATAGATAAAAAGCCAGCGCCAGTCGAGGGAGATGACCTCGATTTCGAGCGGCGCCGTAGATTCCGCTAGCGGCACCGGGGGATCGAGGTCATGCGACCCCGTCCACGCTATGCCGCCGAGAAAGAGGATAACGAGGGCCGGAATGGACCAGATAATCATCTCGATCCGGCCGGAAAATTCCCAGTCTGGACGGTAACGCGCTCGGCTGTTTCTGGCTCGAAACCACCATGCGAATACCAGAGTAAGCACGATGACCGGAATGACGACGGCAAGCATGATCGCGGTCGAATCGTAGAGAATGATGCGCTCTGCCTTGCCCACGGGACCGTGAGGGTCCAGCACGCCCTCGCTGCATGACGCCATCATCATCGCGGCGCCGGCCATCGCAAACGCTCGCAGCCAAATTGCGAATGCATTTGATGTTGCGGTGACTTCCGGGCATATCCGATCGGGGCTGGCGGCATGCATCACGGACTCCATCGGTAGTCACTGGCGCGGTAAGACATGGCGAGGAATTCTGTGGAAATCCCGCGGCCTCCCCAATCCCCCCAATGGGGGGCTTACGGGATGGTGCGGACGCCGGACCCTCCTCCGCCCCCCATCGGGGGGATATTCCGCACCGGGCGCATCGGGGAGGCTGGGCCCAGCCATCCCACGGGGTTAACGGAGCTCAACAATGAGTAAGAAGGTAGCGCGAGTCATCATTGATGCGCTGAAAGAGGCAGGCGTCGAACATTGCTACGGCATCGTCGGCGACACGCTGAACGCCTTTGCCACCAACCTGGCGCCGGCCGGCATCAAGTTCATTCACATGCGGCACGAAGAAGCCGGCGCGTTCGCCGCTCAGGGTGAAGCGCTGCTGCTCAATCGGCTTACGGCCGTGGCGGGCAGTTGTGGTCCGGGGAGCCTGCATTTCATCAATGGCCTATACGAAGCGAATCGAAACCGCGCGCCGGTGATACTGATCGCAAGCCAGGTGGTCCGGCGCGAGCTTGGCTTTGATTTCATCCAGGAGGTGGATTTCAAGGCGGTTTACAAGGGCTGCAGCGTGTTCTGCGAAATGGTGTTGACGCCCGAGCAGGCCCGACGTCTGACGGCGCAGGCCTGCCAGGCGGCGATCACGCGGCGCGGCGTGGCGGTATTGATCCTGCCGGTCGATGTGGCCGATTCCGCAGCGGTCGACGAATTACCATACCGTGTCCACGCCAATGTCCCCGTCATTCGTCCGAGCGATGCCGATCTGGACGAGATGGCCAGTCTCTTGGCGAGGGGGTCCAACATCACGATCTATGCGGGCGCCGGTTGCGCCGGCGCGCACGATGAGGTCGTGGAACTCGCCAAACGCTTGCAGGCGCCCGTGGCGCACACTTCGCGCGGGAAAGACGTGCTGGAGTACGACAACCCGAACAATGTCGGCATGACGGGCATCCTCGGGTTCGAATCCGGTTATCACGCCGTCCTCAATTGCGACACACTCCTGCTGTTGGGGACCAATTTTGCCTGGTCACAGTTCTATCCAAGCCGCGCCACGATCATTCAGGTGGATAGTGATCCTATGCGTATCGGACAGCGCCATCCGGTCCAGCTTGGCGTAGTCGGCAACATCAAGGACACGCTGCAGGCGCTCTTGCCCCGAGTGTCGCAGCGGGAGAACTCGAGTTTTCGTGATGCCTATGTCGAGCGGCACGAGAAGGCGCTCAAGGCGCAGGCGGCCAGGTCGACGCCGGGTAGGCACGGCTTGATTTACGGCCAGTATCTGTCGTCCGTCATCAATCGCAAGGCGGCCGAGGATGCGTTGTTTGCGGCGGACGACGGCACCTGCGGGGTGTGGATGCTGCGCATCATCGAAGCGAACGGGAAGCGGCGGATGTTCGCCAGTCTGCTGCACGGGACCATGGCGAGCGGCATCGGTACAGCCATCGGATTGCAGACCTGTCAGCCGGGTCGGCAGGTCGTGTGTGTTGCCGGCGACGGCGGATTGACGATGCTGCTCGGAGATCTGATCACCATCGTCTCGGAGAAGCTGCCGATCAAGATCGCGGTCTACGACAACGGCAGCCTGGGCTTCGTGCAGTTGGAACAGAAGAGTGAAGGGCTGCTGCCGACATACACCGATCTGAAGAATCCGGACTTCGGCAAGGTCGCGCAAGCGATGGGCCTCTGGGGTCGCACGGTCACCGATGCAGCCGAACTCGAATCCGCGGTCGACGAATGGTTGGCGGTGAGCGGACCCGCGTTGCTGAATGTCAAAGTAGCGCCGATGGAGCTCGTGATGCCGCCGTTCATTGCTCCGGAGGCCGCTTACGGCATGGCCATGTACTCCGTTCGGGCGATACTGCACGGTCAAGCCGGCGACGTATTTGAAATGATCCGGGAAAACTTCCCCAAATAGGTCGTACGACCTGCAGGTGCGGCGATGTCCGATGAACGCTTGTTGACGTGGCTCTTGGGCCGCAGTACGAGTGCGCGAGACGGTGCGATGAGAGGGTTGCTCTCGGCGCTCTGGTCCTTCCTGCAGCATCCGGCGGCAACCTTCGGGGATCACTTGAGTGCGCTCGAGGAGCGCATCAGGTCGCTGGAGGCGCGGCTCGTAGGCGATCTCAAGACCGCGGTCGACACCGGGGTCGTCGCGGTCGAAGAGACCGTCGCGGGCGCGGAGCAACGGCTCGAGGAAGACTTCAAGCGTGCGATTCATGGCCGGGCCGCGGCGATTCAAGCGCGGCTGGAAACCGTTAAGAGGCACGTGGTAGACGACTTGAAGCACGAGCTTCACCGAGTGGTGCTGATGTTCGTCTTCGTGATGAGCTGCGCCGTGCTGGCGCTCGTAGGAATGATTTTCGGGCTGATGGCGGCGTGGGCGTACCTAAAGGGTTTCATTGGCGCCGTCGGCGCATCGCTCGTGCTGGCAATAGTATTTCTGCTCGCCAGCCTCGTTGTGTTTGGACAACTCCGTTCACTCCTTCATCGTTCCCAACCGCCTCCGAGCGCCGCGAAGAGCGCGACCTGATCGTCCGACAGGGCAATGAGCGCGAGATCCTTAGCGCCAATTGCAGATCCGAGCTGCCTGGGTTGCTGGACTCGGACGGGACTGCTACGTATCCATCGTGCGATAGACGATCCCGCCGGGAACCGTAAGCGTGATTGCCGTACCGTGTCCGGCGGAGCTCTCGACTGAAAGTTTGCCCATGATGCGAGCAGCTCGCTCGCGCATGCTCTGCAAACCGAAGTGCCCAAGCTTGCCACGATGGACGATATCCGGATCGATGCCCGCACCATTGTCCCGGATCTGGAGGCTGAGATCGCGTTCATAAGAGAGCTCAACTCTCAGCTGTGTGGCCTGCGAGTGTACACAGGCGTTGCGGATCGCCTCGTACCCGATGCGATATACCTCGTCACGAACTATGGGATGCATCTCCTGAACCTGCCCCGACACCTGCAGGGAGACCTCCATTGAGCTATGGCTCCGGCACTCTTCGAGTGCCCGCCCGAAGGCGTCCGCAAGATCATTCACCTCCGTGGCTGAGGTGCGCAAGGAATTCAGGGCGGCCCGACCCTCCTCGGTTGCTCGAGCGAGCCAGCCCGACAGTTTCTCCATGGCTTGACGCATGTGCGACGGATCGGTAGTGGCGCTCAGCGCATCATCGGCAACCAGCTTGCTACCCTGGATGGTTTGCAGGAATGTGTCGTGCAGATCGCGCGCGATTCGGGTGCGTTCGGCCAGTCGCTCGTCGAAACGAGCTTTCATGGTTCTGGCAATCCGGCGCACCCGCAATCGATATATCGCCCAGAGCAGCAGCACGCCGGCGATGGAACACATCGAGCGAAACCAGATTGTCTGATACCACGCGGCAGCAACCCTGAAGTCGAGCGTCGCTCCGGTTTCATTCCACACCCCGTCGTTATTCGACGCGATCACGCGAAAGCGATAGCTACCGGGTCGAAGATCGTTGTAGAAAGTCTGGCGGCGCAATCCCGGATTCTCCCAGCCCCTGTCACGGCCTTCGAGAATGTAGCGGAAGCCCATTCTTTGGGGCTGAACGAAGCTCAGCGCGGTGTAATCGATCTGAATGTCTCGCGTAAGTGGCGGAAGCGTAATGGGGGAAGCCGGTGAGTATCTTTTCCCGTCGGCAACGAGCCCCTCGACATGTACCGGTGGAGGCAACGGGTTCTTGTATGAACGGCCCGGGTCAATCATCTGCAGAGATGATAAGCCGACGAACCAGAGTCGACCATCGGTGGATCTTGCGGCGCTCGGCTGGATCCGTTCTGCATTCCATCCCGGGTCTGCCCCGTCGAGTGCGCCTAGAGTTGTCACGGTTACTTGGGCGTCGGGGCGGGCCGTCCAATTAGCCAGGTCCGCGGCGCTGATCCGCAGATAACCGCACCTCGCGTCGAGCCACAGCGACCCGTAGCCATCTATGAGTGCTGCAGTCACAACGGAGCACGGTAAGCCGTTGTGCGAGTCCATGACACTCAATGTGCCATGGTCCCATCGATATACGCCTCCGCTGGTCGCACCCCACACGATTCCTGCTGAGTCGACAGAAAAGCTGAACATCATGACGGAGGGGGCGCCGCTGCGTCCGCGAGAGACGATTTTCGCTACGCCATTCAGATAGTGAGCAAGTTTGCCGTCCGACGTGCCGATCCAGATTCCGCCGGCTGGGTCCGCACCGAGAAAATGAGCGTGCGGCACGAGAGATGTGATCTGAATGTCCTCCTGCACCCGGCGGTCTCTGATGCGCAGCAGATGGGTTATGAGCTTCGGATCGTCGTATGCGATGGCCCAGATATTCCCGTCGATGTCTTCAGTAAGTGAAAAGATTTTTCCTATCTGGTCCAAGCGACGCCCGTCCTGCCCCTTGATCTCAAAGAACCTCCCGAGCTGATGCACCATCACCGTGGTATTGATGCCCAGCCAAGCCTGACCCAAGTGGTCCTCGAGCAGCGCATAGACATTTTGAATTGGACGTCCGCCGGCCGTCGTGGTCAGCGAAACAGAGTCTGGACGAATGAGGGCCAGGGCCCCTCTAAGCCCCGCCCAGAGAGTGTTGTCCTTTCGAGCAATTACGGCGCTGACCTCGCTTCCTCCAATTAGGCCCTCGGTAGAGGAGAAGCTGACCACGGGAATATCTCGAAAGAGATCCACACCCTTGTCAGTCGTTACCCACAAATTCCCCTCTCTGTCTTCGTAGATCGAGTTCACTTCATCGCCGGTCAGACCCTGCGCGGCGCCGTAGTGATCCGCATGGCCGTCATGAATGTGGTAGAGACCCTGAGACTCTGTTCCGACCCAGAGAGTTTGATCGCGGTCCAGAAGTAGAGCTGCCGCTCGAATCGTCGCGCCATCGAACCCGGGGACCACGTAGCTCATGAAGCTTCCATTACTGTAATGACGCACTCCCAGCCCCGGACCCACGCCGTCCATGGCCACCCAGACCGAGCCCGCGGCCCCGGCAGCAAGCGCCACCACGCCATCACCGGATGGATGATCCATCTGCTCTTGCATGTAGTGGCTTATCGAGCTCCCGTTCCAGCGGCATAGCATCTGGCATCCGAACCAGATGTCTCCTGAGCCGTCCTCCGCAAGGGAGGTCGCAAAAGAGACGGGGTTGCCGTCACTCTTGTCCTTGGCGTAACACTTCAGATCGTTTCCATAGATCCGGCAAAGCGCCCCCTCAATGCCGCCCACGCGACTGCGAGTAATCCAGATTGCACCGTCATGATCCTCGAGGATGCTCTCCACGCCGCCCCTCTTGATCGGAAAACCGAATGCCTCGCCGTCCTTCAGGCGGTACAAGCCGTGATAGGTGCCCATCCACAGACTTCCGTCGCGGCTACCCAAGAGCCAATTGATCCCCGATTCTGTCGGGAAGGATTTCTGCGGCAACACCGGGGTCATAATCACACCGTCAAACCGAAGCAGCCCGCCGCCCGCAATCCAAATGTAGCCATCGCTCGTCTGAGTGATCATGTGCGGCCCATGGGGGAAGCCGTCCTGGACCCTCCAAACCGTGTGCGCATATTGAGAAATCAGACGGTGAGGATCGAGCGCCGAGGCGGTGCCCGTCAGGAGCAGCAGGAGAAAGCCACCGAGCAATAGGGCTGCACGATGGCGCCAGGAACGAAGCGAGGGAGATCTCCAATGGTGGTTCATGCACGCTCGAGATGTTCGGACACAGAGGATCCCACCCGTTTGAGCACGACTCGACAGTAGTTGCAGCACGCCCGTCCCGCCCCGTAAAGACGTAGAGCGTGCATCCCATAGTTATCTACAGGTACTATCGCTACATCTGGAGCAGGCCGCGGCGGAGCGCGATCGTCACCGCATGCGTTCTATCCTTCGCTTCTAGCTTGGCGACGAGATTTTTGACGTGGAAGTTGACGGTGGTCTCGGCAATTGCCAACTGGTCCGCGATCTGCTTATTGCGATGTCCATCGCGAATGAGCCTGAGCACTTCCAGTTCGCGCAGGGTGAGGTCGTCCTCGCCGAGATGCTCGGCCAAGCGCGCGGCAACCTCTGCCGGCACGTGCCGCCGGCCGGCATGCACCGAGCGGATCACTGCCAGCAAGTCGTCTTTGGCCATGCTTTTCAAGAGGTAAGCGGCGGCACCGGCCCGCATGGCTCGCTGAATCTCACCATCGCCGTCCGAGGATGTCAGCATGACGATACGGGCTCGAGGGAACTCGCCCCGAATTGCGATAAGAACGTCGGTGCCGTTCGAGCCGGGAAGTCGCAGGTCCATCAGGGTCACGTCGGGCAGATGCCGGCGAAATTCAGCCACAGCCTCCACCCCATTGCCCGCATATCCTATCATCCGCATATCTTGCTGCGATGCGATAACGGTAGCCAGACCCTCACGGAAAACGGGGTGGTCTTCGACACACAGGATGCTGATTGGAGCGGCGGAACTCAGGGGAACACCTCTTGGATGCGATTCTAGCAGTGGTCTCGGGTCAATGCCTGAGGGACCGCTTTGCACCTTCCAATCCAGGAGCACTTCCGGTCTGTCCCTATACAAGTATGCAGGCCAGCTACTGCGGCATCTGAGGTAGCGACTATTCGCGACAAAGATGACCCTATCGCACACTCAGTAGCGGGCCGCACCTGAAGCGGCTGTAATCCAAAGGAGGCCTGAATGCCGCACGGCGATGCTCACTCCCGCGCCCCCGTTAAGGTTGGGCTTGACCGCACCGAGATGACGCAGGTACCGGACGCCGCACAGGCGCTGATACACGTCGATCCTCGGAAGCTGTCATGGCGCGATCATACAACGCTGGCCGCCTACGTCGCATCGCACCGCCGCGACCCCGTAGTGTGTCACCGACTCCTGGCGCACTCGCTCGCCGCTTCCCCTATCGCCTCACAGGCCTTTGCTCGCTTTCCGAAGCAAATGGCAGAGCTCTGCATCGAGGCTCTCCGTTCGGACACTGGGACGGTGCGTGAACTGACCAAGCAGCATTCCGGACGGCCTTCTCCGAAGCCGGAAAGCGCGGGGACCTGGCCGTTCAAGGTATTTGTGCTGGGATGCTTTCAAGTGCTCAAGGACGATGCCCTGATTCGTTGCCCGCGCCGCCAGCAGCGCAAGCCGCTGGAGCTACTTCAGGCCCTGATTGCATTTGGTGGCACCGAGGTTAGCGCCGGCAAACTCACCGATGCCCTATGGCCCGAGTCCGAAGGCGACACCGGTTACCACGCCCTCGAGAGCACCCTGTATCGTCTTCGCAAGCTGCTCGATGCACCGAGTGCAGTTGTCATGGCGGGCGGCAAACTTACGTTGGACCGCCGACAGGTCTGGGTGGATATGTGGGCATTCGAGAGTGGGCTGCGGGCGGGAAATGTGGATGACAGCAGCCCTGCTGAGCGACTCGCGCGATTGCGTGAGCTCTATTCGGGGCATTTTCTTGCGCAGGAAGTTGAAAAAACCTGGGCGGTTCAAAAGCGCCAGATCCTGCGCGAGAGGTTTGTGCGGGCCATCGGGGAATTCGCGCGGAGTTATGAGAAACGCGGCCTGTGGCAGGAGGCCGCCGGCGTATACCACGTTGGAATCGAGGTGAACGGCCTGGCCGAGGATTTCCATCGCGGGTTGATGATGTGTTACCGCGAGCTCGGGGATCACGGGGCGGCTGTGCAGGCTTACCGCCGCTGCAGCGAGCTTCTGCTCAGGAGGTTGGGAGTGCAGCCGAGTTCCAAAACGCTGGCTCTCTACCAAAGCGTCGTTCACAAAGCCTTGTCATAGGCTGTTTGAGCAGCAAGACGGCTCAGAGCAGTCCCAGAGCGCTGGCCGTGGATACGGCGTGAGCGCGGGTCTGCACGGCGAGCTTGATGAAGATGCCTTTGACGTGGGATTTCACTGTCTCCGGGGCAATCTGCAGCTCTTGAGCGATGCGTTTGTTGGAAAGCCCACAGCTCATCGAGCGCAGGACGCTGTGTTCGCGAGGACTCAGCGACTCAGTGACGCGCGAGGCACGAGTCGGCAACGTGCGTGTACGCTGCTGAGCACGGTCCGCAAGAACGCTTCCGATGTAGGGTCTGAGCTCCGGAGGCAGGCGGCTGTCCTGCGGGGTGGCGTAGTAAAGGGACGACAGGACCTCGGCCACGCGCGTTCCGGCATCGACGAATGTCTGATACACCCCGGCGCGCGCGCCAACGTGAAGGGCTTGAACGAGCATCGCATGGCCTTCGGCTTGGTCTCCGCACGCGAGCAGAGCGTCGGCAAGCTGAACCGACAATCGCAGTGCCCGGTAGTTGTTTCGCTTGCCGCAACTCGCGGCTTGAAGCTCCCGGAGAATCGTCGCTCCTCGGCGCTCTTCCCCGGTTGCGACCAGTACCAGTGCACGCGCCAAGGCATGGCTGGCCTGCAGCGTGTCCTCCGAGGGGAAGCCGCGCGCGAGCGCTCCGATGCGCTCAGTAGAGATCGCTGCCTCGCGCGTGCGACCCTCCTTGAGGAGAAGCTCTGTGCGCAGCATCAAGCTCTCCGCCATCAGTCCCGTCCAGTCGCGCGCCGTGGCCAGGACCTCCGCCTCCTTCAGGATGAGGAAGGCGAACTCCGTGTCACCCTGACGGGCGGCGAGACGAGCTAAGACCCTATATCCTCGCAAGGCGCTCTCATCGTCCGCCGATGTTCGGACCGCCGCGAGGCTCTCCATGACCAGAGCCTCCAGGCCGGTGCAGTGCCCTTCCTCATAGAGCAACTCTGCGAGCACGACGGCCGCTCGGGCTGTCACTGGTGATCGGTTCCCGAAACGACGCACGGCGCGTTCGTGCGCGCTCCTTGCGAGTCTCGTCGCGGTGGCCAGTCGGAGCTGTTCAGCCTCCACGACCGCTTCGAACGTCGGACCGATGATCGTCGCAAGCCCGTGCGTGCCACGATGAGCCGGCACCGCGTGTTTGAGACGCGGCACCGCGTAATATCGATCAAAGTCCCGCACCTTCCAGTAGCCGACGCGCAGCGCTGTCGTCAGCGCAGGACTCTTCCCACCTGACCGGTGACGGCTTTCGAGTACGGCAAGCGCCGCCCGCACTGTGGCGCCGTCCCGGCTATTCAGCACGAGCAGCAGGGCTCTCAGAACCTCGGCAAACTCCCGCGATCGGGGCGTAACCGGGACATCGGCACGCGCGATCTCATCTTCGAACTGCGCGACGGTCGCCAAGGCATCGTCGATTCGTAGCTCGATGAGATTCCGCCAAGCGCGCACGAGCAGGCTATTTGGGGAAAACCGGGCGCTTCGCGATTCCAGCTCGTGGTGTCGGACAACAGCGAGAGATGATTGACGCACAACTTGAATTGAGCCTCTCGAGGAAATGGATCGTTCGTCAAGCAGGCGGCTGAAAGACATTACCGCGTGATTGGTTCGGAACGAGGTTAGGTCGCAGCGGCTCACGGCAAGCTCACGGGATGGAGACCGGTTCCGGCGGACTCGAGGCATTTTGTTCGCTGTTGGTCATGTTTTTGACTGCAAGGCGAGTCGACGTGGGCCAACCTTGCCCTGCAGCCGTTCGTGTTGCACCTATCCAAAGTTAGGGGTTAGATAGGTTCGAATATGACCGGCAAACGACACCAGCACGCGATAATCCAGGGCAAGCTGTATCCCGCCACCGGAACCAGGAAGCCGTTGCCCCGGCCGAGGCTTGATTCGTCCAGCGACATGCTGGACGGCCTCTTTCCGGTTATTGTCGTGGCCGCACCAGCCGGATACGGCAAGTCCACTCTCATGGCTCGGTGGCACGCACGGCTCCTCGATCGGGGAGTGTCTTGCGCCTGGCTGTCCCTGGATGAAGACGACAACGACGCGACTCGCTTCCTGCGTCACTTGATCGCAGCACTACAGATGGCCGGAGCGCACATCGGCAAGGACGTCGCGGAAGATCTCATCGCCGACTTCGCGAGTGATTCAAGGTCGGTGCTGGAGGAGATTGTAGGCGACCTTGCGCGGGTTCAACACCGCATCGTCCTGTTCCTGGATGACCTGCAACTCGTCGATGGGCCTGAGGTTCGCGGAATTCTCGACTGGTTGATCAACTACGCGCCCCGACGCCTGCAGTATGTCATCGGTACCCGCCAGGATCCCGGCCTTCGCTTGAGCGGCCTTCGGGTGCGGTGCCAGTTGCTCGAGCTGGGAGCCGAGCAACTGCAATTTGACGCAGCGGAAACCGCTCAGTTCTACAAAAGCCGCCTGGGCCGAGACCTGCCGGCGCTGGATTTGCAGACCTTGCTGACCAAAACCGAAGGCTGGCCTGCGGCGCTCGAGCTCGCGGCGCTGGTGCTCGCCGGATCGAGCGAACCAAAAGCGTTCATCCAGCACTTCGCAGGCACAGACACCAGCGTGGTCGACTATCTGTGCGACATGGTCCTGTCACAGATGGACGAACGGACTCGCGACATTGTGTTCCGCATCTCGATGTTCGATCGCATCTGCGTACCGCTCGCTCGGGCCGTCACAGATGCCAATGACGCCGAAGAGGTGTTGCTGAGCCTGCGGACTCGCCATCTCTTTCTGATTCCGCTGGATCGATCCTGGGAGTGGGTGCGCTTTCATCATCTGGTCGGCGAATTTTTCCGCGGGACATATCGCCGAATAGCGCAGGCACAAGCCATGGACTGCCTCGTGCGGGGAGCACGATGGTTGCACGCGAACGACCATATTGAAGAAGCGGTGAATTACCTGATCCGGGCTCAGGAGTGGGAGCGGGCGACACACTGGGTCGCCGACAGCGTGGAGGAACTCGTCTTTCGCCGCGGGTACCACCAGACGATCCTGCGCTGGATGAACGCCCTTCCCGAGGATTGCGTCGACCGCTACCCGGTCATCCGTATCCAGTACGCCTTTGCGCTCTCGTTCTACCCTCGGCACCAGGAATATGAAGCTCAGATCTACCGCCTGCAGCAGCTTTTGCAGAATCTCGAGGCGCAAGGCCAACACGACTCCCGCGGTATCGAAGAGTTGCGTTGTGCGGTCGAAATGCAAGTCGCGATGTCGACCGGCTTGCGTGATGAGGGAATGCGAGGTGGCGAATTGGCGGCAGCGTGGCTCGCGCGCTGGCCGGAGGCGTCGCTAAGACGCAAGGGCGTTATGGGCAACGTCCTGAGTTTTGGACACAAGACTCGGGGCCACATCGGTGGAGGACTGGAGATGATTGCCCAGACGCGCAAGTGGCTCGAGCAAAGCGAAGGCTACTATGCGCTGAGCTGGACCGCCTACCTCGAGGGCGTGCTGCACCTCAAACGCGGAAGTCACTTCGACTCGAGGCTTGCGTGCACGCGGGGACTCGAACTCGTTGAGCGAAAGCTCCATGGACATTCCGGGCAGACCAGCCTTTTTCACGCGCTCCTTGCGGGCATCTCTTACGAGTTCGACGAGATCGAGCCGGCTCTGGCGCATCTCGAACTGGCGTTGAACAGCGTGAACGAATGCCCCCATGCCGACGCGGTGATCATTGCCTACTTGACGCAGGCGCGCATCCAGCGCCTGCGATGCGATGAGAGCGGCGCACTGGCAATTCTGAGAGAGGGACAGGCATTTGGTGAACAGCGCGGTTGGCGGCGCGTGACCCTGTCGTTGGCGGCCGAAGAATGCCGTAGTCTCGCGCGCGCGGGACATTACGAGGAGGCCCGGCTCGTGGCAACGCGCTTCGAGTTCAACGAGCTGCCGCCCAGCCGCAGCGCTCCACCGCTGAGTGCCGACAAAGCATTGCGCGCAGCCTCGCGTTACCTGCTCAAGCAATCGCCGAAAGCCGTTGTCGAGGCTCTGGGTGCTGCGATCGACAATAGCCGGCGGCGCGAACTCGCTCACCGCTCGGTGGAATTGCTGATCCTGCGCGCCCTGGCGGAAAAGGAGGACGGGGACTGGACGAGCGCCTTGGCAGACGTGCGTCGCGCACTTACCATCGCGGCTCCGAGAAGGTATGTCCGTGTGTTCCTCGATGAAGGTCGCGAGCTGGGTGCGCTGATAGATCGACTCGACATGGAGCAACTGCGCGGCTCGGAGGCCGCACCCCTGGCGCGCCGCCTGCAGCGCGCGATGTGCACGCCCGACACTCAGGGCGGCGCCCCAATCGGCATGGGCGAGGAGCTGACCAAGCGCGAGCTGTCGATCCTGAAGCGCCTGGAGTCGGACCTGAGCAACAAGGAGATCGCCGAAGCGATTTTTGTCTCCGAAGGCACGCTCAAGTGGCACCTTCACAATGTCTACGGCAAGCTCAATGTCAAGAACCGTTCCGGTGCAATGGCCCGAGCGCGGGCACTCGGGATTCTATGACTCGCGGGCGGTGAAGCCCGCGTTTCAGAGTTTTTCGGCGTAGGCAATTCCCGAGAGATTTCCCTGCGCCATTGCGATGGAGTGCTTTTCCGAGCCGTTCAAGTGCGCGGCGTAGATCGAACCGGCGAGATCCGCGACGAACATCCGCTCGCCTCGCACATCCAGTGCGAGGCCGATGCCTTCGATCAAGTGGCTGAGCACGACTTCCTGATTGAGATGGCCGTCGATCGATGTGCAATTTACGGCGTTGCCGCGCGGAGGGTCACCGCGATCCGTCCAGTAGAGCACGCGGCGGTCAAGATCGAGCTCTAGATCGATCGGCTCCGGGACCCGTTCAAACAGTATTTCGAAGTCGCGCCGATTCGCCGGTGTCTGGCCGGGGAGCATATCGATGGGCGCGCGAAAGATCCGCCCGTTTCCGGAGTCATCGGCAGCCCTCTGGGTCCAGTACATCTGCCCGAGAATTGGATCAACGGTGATTCCGACACACCAGTTCGATGGATCGTGGCGATCGCCTTCGCCTTCCCCTGTCTGGATGAGTGTCTCGACATGCGAGCCATCGAGGTTCGCACGCATCACGCGCATGCCCTCGCGGTCCGACCAATAGAGCTTGCCGCTTTTTTTCAAGATGGAGCTGCTTTGGCGTGAAGGTGCCTCCTTCGGGAACAATGAACCGACGATTGCGACCGTCTAGATCCGCCCGTTCGATCGAGCCGTCATTTCTGTACGGAACACCCATGTTGGTCCAGTACATGTAGCCTGCTGCCTGATCGACCGCCAGGCCATCGGGAAGCCGGCATCCCGTGACCAGTGTTTTTGGCTCCGAACCATCGGGGTTGAGCGAGAAGACGCGGCCTCCGCCCAGGTCGAGCACGAACAGGCGTCCGCTTGCAGAACGGGAATCGGTCATGTCTCCTCCAGAGCTGCGACGGTTCGGTGTTGGGCCGATCAGGATAGAGGCCACCCATGTGAAAACACGAATGGTCGACCCGAGCGCCAGTCCTTGAAACAGATTTGTACTCCGTCTTTCGTCGTAACTTCATTCATATAGTTGACTCCTTCCGGCTCAGCTGGACTGAGGGTTGCAAGAGTCTCCTAAGGGCTTCAGGACTTGTCTTTCCCCCATACAGGGGACTGGTTGTCAGCGGATGAACCGGCGACACTAGCTTCTGATGAGGCTGAATTGACGTCCAACGGCTTACTATGAGCCTGCGTGGCATCTACGCCGGGGGTAGAACATGCATTTGCGGATTTCGCTGATCATAGTCGCCGGGTTCGTTTTTGCAGTTTGTCTCGGCGTAGTCGAACTGATCCGGGAGCTTTCGCAGGCGAGCGTTCACGAATCGCCGGCAATTCCAGAATCGCCCAGCAAACCCGCAAACGCTGAAGATCCGTCTGCGAAGGCGGCTGAATCGTATGAATCGAGTGGTTACTACGGTCAGAAGTCAGCCGTCAGATAACCGAAAAAAGCGCGCGGTTGGTATTGAGTGAACAGCGGAGCGCTATAGCTCAGGTTCCAAAAATAGATATTGGTCAGGTTCTGGACTTGCACGCGGAGCGTCGCCGAGGCTTCCAGTATCTTAAACCGGTATCGGCCTCCCAGAGCTATCAACATCCCGCCCGGAGCTTGCGCCAAATCATCGATGCTGGCCGGGTAGGATCCAAAGCGAAGGACCGCAATATCGGCGGATAGCGCCGGAAGTCCGGGCAGTTTGTAGCTGGCGTTGATCGTCGATGTAAAGCGGGCTTGGTTCAAGGCGATGGAACCGACCCCTTCGGCCTTCAGATTCGGCCCAATCACCTTCACCTGACCCCAAAGCACGGCGGCGGCGATGCTGAAATCCCTAGTCACTTCACCGGATGCGGATAATTCAAGACCAGTGGCACGTTGTAGGCCAAGCGCGCGATCGACATTGCTGCTGTCGAGATTGAAATACGGCTTTTCTATTTCGAAGATGCCTGCGATGAGTTTCACCTGTGGATTGAGCAAATACCTAATACCAGTGTCCGCTTGCCAGGTCCGCGCGTCGGGCAGGATGGCGCCGCGGTTCTCAGCGCTGCTCGAAGCTACGCCGGAGTCCTCGAGACCTTGAGTGTAGCCGGCGTAGGCGGTAGCTCGGTCTGTCAGTGCCAGCGCGGCCGTTCCGTAGCCGCGCAACGGGCGATCCGTGAGGTGCGCATCGGGGAGACCGGGCGAGGTCACGTCTTTGCTGTAGCTCTCCTGCTGGATTCCAAACGCAAAGTCTCCGAGTCCCTGCCATTGAGCACGATAGGCCATTCCCGCGCTCCACAGCTCAGTGCGGTCATGGGTTCGCGCGGAGTAGGTAAATGTCGGCGCGGGCACTTGCACACCCTGATCAATCTGGGCGGATCCCAAGTCAATGACATCGGAGCCGCCATAGAGAGCTAGCGTGTCACGCCCCCGGGCGAGCAACACGAGGTCTTGACGCCGCGAGCCCGTTCCGAAGCGACCCGTGAGACGGGCCTCGCCGGAGGTCGACGAGGTCATTTGGTCCGGATTGCCGACGAGAAATTGCTCCGCGGAGCCGTTCGGTTGTGTGTTGAGATACAGGTCGGTGTAACTGACCGGATTGTCGGCGACGGAGCGAAAGATCCCGGCGGCCAACGACCAATTTCGGTTCAGCTGGGCCGTAACGATGCCGCCGTAGTTCTCCGCAAGACTTCTTCCCTCGGCCCAATTCTGACCGAAGTATCCTCGCGGCGTCTGCGGCGGCAAGTAGTCACCGCCCGTAAGGACGATGGGCAAGGTCTTGGCGTGAGTGGTTTGCGTCCAGTCGAAGATCCCGCGAAAGGTCAGCCGATCGTTCGGCTTCCACTGGGGCGTCGTGCCGACGTTTACCACCGTTGATGTGTACCCAGGGTTGGGACTACTGAGTTGGGTTTGGGTGCTGGTCTGATAGCTCGCGCCAATCGGCAAGAGCAGCTCAGGGGAGATGAGCGGCAGACTGCCATCGATGCTGACGCCCCGAGCCTGGAAGGGGCCCTCGCTGGCGACGATGGTCGCACTCGGCGTACCGTTGCCTGGATGTCTCAAGTCATAGTCCACGATGCCGGTGGGGGCCGGGAACGCATGGCCGATTTCGTTCACACCGATTCGAATGGTCGAGCCTTCAACCACACGATTGGAAAGAGGACCTTGTTGGTCAAAATACAGCCCGTCGATACGCACATTCCCGGCCGTCTGAGGACTAAAGCCTCGGACGAAACCAGGCCCATAAAGGCCGATGCTCTCCAGCCCGAGGGTCAAGCCAAAGCCATCATTGGCCGATGCCACCGGATCATCGGTTGCATGCTGTGCTCGAACGATGCTGACTGGTGAAGCGGCCAGCATTAGCACGCATGCAATCCCGCTCGCCTCAGCGACGGAGCAGGATTTCGCTCGTGTCATCGTTCCTCGCTATACGTATCACATCGAGACGCGGGTCAGTGGAAACCGTGTTGCGGGCCTTTCCCGTTGCCGCCACGCCCGGGGTGCTAGGGCTCACGCACGACAAACAAAATGAGGCCAGCAACCACACGGCGAGCCACAACCACACGGCAAGCCACTGCATGAGAATGGATTTCTTCATATTTGCCTCCTTTGAGACCCGGGCAAAAGGTCTCGGGTCTCAGTGTAGGTCCGGCAACGAGTCGGCCTTGAGACCGCTTACTGCACGGGGCCGGCGATTCGCTGCATTAATTAGCCCGCACTATTGCCCTGGCGTAGAGTGAGGCCCATGACCGCGACCCACACCGGCGTGCGCTCGACCCGTTGGCTTTGGATTGCAGCGATGTGGTGCGCAGGTGCCCTATTCGACGCAAGCCAAACGGTTCTCTTCATGCATGCGATAGGCAAGCAGCACGCGTGGCTGATCTTCGGAACCGAGCTGGCGTCCTGGCTGCCATGGGCGTTGGCTACTCCACTCGTCATTAGTTTGGCGCGCCGACATCCGATCATTCGCAGCCCTACCCTGCGAACGGTCACCGTGCACCTCGCGGCTTTCGTCACCATCAGCCTGGTGGCCGAGGCATGGTTTGCCGTACTCCAAACGCTCTTCAACCCGTGGGACTATCCACAGCGACCGACATTTATGGACGCGTGGCGCGCGTCGCTTCTCTTTCAAGTTCTGACGTTTCTAATCGTGTACGGGCTGATATTGACCGTAATCTATGCAATGGATGCGCGAGAGCGCATGGCTCGCCAAATGACGGAGACCGCACGGCTCAGTGAGGAGCTCTCTAAGTCGCAGCTCGCGGCGTTGCGCCAGCAGATGGAGCCGCATTTTATGTTCAACACGCTCAATTCCATCACCGGCCTGGTGCGCGATCAGAAGAACGATGCCGCGGTAAGTATGATCGTGGGCTTGAGTGAGTTTCTGCGTCGCGCATCGGAGGATTCCCACCGATCGCAGGTGACGCTGGCGGAGGAAGTTGAGTACCTGCAGCGCTATCTCGATATCCAGAAAGTGCGTTTTGGAGATCGTCTCCAGGTAAGCGTGAACATTCCCGCGGAGCTGCTCCATGCGCAGGTGCCCAACCTGCTGCTACAGCCCCTGGTGGAAAATGCCATCAAGCACGGTATTTCGAAGCGTGCCGCCGGAGGAACCGTCCGCGTTGCCGGGGTGTGCCATGAAGGCACCCTTTGCCTCAGTGTCTACAATGACGGCCCCGATTTCCCCACCGATTGGCAGGCGCCACACACCGGCGTCGGCATCGGCAACCTGCGTACACGTTTACAAATCCTGCACGGCGACGACTCCAGGTTGCAAATGAGGAACGCCGATGGGGGCGGAGTGGAAGTAGCAGTGACTCTGCCTCTCAGGGAGGCGTGAACGGTGCCTCTTAAAGCGATACCAATACAGGTACTGGTGGTGGACGACGAATCATTGGCGCGACGCAACCTGACCGTGCTCTTGGGCCGTGACCCGGACATTGGATCTGTCGCCGAATGTGGGTCCGGGTTGGAGGCGATAGAGGCGATTAGAAAGTCGAAGCCCGACTTGGTGTTTCTCGACGTGCAAATGCCCGAATGCGGGGGCTTCGACGTACTGGAGTTGTTGGGCAGTGATATGCCGTCGACCATCATCTTTGTGACCGCCTACGATGAGTATGCGCTGCGTGCCTTTGAAGCGGGGGCGCTCGATTACTTGTTGAAGCCGTTTGACGATGCGCGCTTCGGTCGTGCCTTGGATCGTGCCAAGGATAAGCTCGCGCATTACGCGCCGCCGCAACCGCATCCGGTGGAGCGGCTCGTTGTGAAAAGCCGGGGCGAAGTGCTGTTCCTGAATGTCGCCGACATCGACTGGATCGAGGCGGTGGGTTATTACGCCTGCTTGCATGTGGGGAGTAACACCCACGTCTTGCGTCGCACGCTGTTGGAACTCGAGCGAGGCCTGGGCGAGGATAAGTTCATCCGTATCCACCGCTCGATCATCGTGAATCTCGATCGGATTCACGGGTTGGAACTCCAGGATGGAGGTGAGTACGAGGTCGTATTGAAATCAAAGGATCGACTGCGATTGAGCAGACGCTTTCGGAAGCGGCTTCACGAACGCATGAGCGCGATGTCGGGACGAAGTTAGTGGAGCGAGTACTATTTCTGTTGAGCCGTCTCGGCGGCGAGCCGTGCGAGTGCCCCGTTCATCGCGGAGGCGCCTGCCTTCATCATCGTCGCGATACGCTCGGCCGCATCATGCGGTAGGACATCGGACGTCCAAACCACCCGACTGCCGCCGATTTCCCGGGGATACACCTGTGCGGCTGAGTTGTAGTGGGTGAGCCCCGAGGAGCCGACCTGCGCCGTCCACGCCAAACGACGCAGATCGTCATTCATGGAGACGATCGGCTCGACTAAAACCCAGCCGTTTGCAAACGTGACCCGGCGTCCGCCCGGAACGAGTTCAGTGGCGAGCACAAATCCAGGCACGAGGCGAGTATGAAGCGCCCCTACGTCGCGAATCGCGTCCCACACGGCGGAAGGTGAGGCATCCGTGGTTACTTCGACGGTTATGGTTGTCATGCTGCGTCCTCGCTCAGACACCGGTATCCGAGCGGCCCCAGCGCGGCGTCATAAAAGGCTTTTGCGGCACTAATCGACGAAACACCGATCGAGATGTGATTGAACATACGCACCTACAGGTTTCTTTAAGGCTCGGGGAACACTCAGTCGACGTGGAATGGTATGGCGTGGCAACGCCGCCCGGCTTGGGGAAAATTGCTCTCATGGGCATCCGGCTGGAATAGAATCGGGACGCGCGAAGACAGTCAGGGTTCTACACCTTTCACCGCCAGGGCCCGAATCTTCAATTTCACGGGGCCAAGGGCAGGAAGGGCCGCGAGCAGCGAGGCTTTCAGCTCGAGGCGCTGGTCGCTCGTCAAAAGCGAAAGGTATTCGAACGTGGACCCTTGGCGTCCGTCAAAGGCATGCCAATAGGCCTCACGCGACGGAAACTCACCCCAACCGTCAAGGACGCACGTTTCAACATCGGCGATTCCTGCAATCAAAAACGCTTGCTTCAAATTTTGTTCCCGGCAAATCGTAGCTTTGTTGCCCGGGTCGTAAGCGGCGGCGCGCGAATCGATGCTCAGCGCGGCATCCCAGAAGCGGCGCGCAAACTCATATTCACCGGCATAATCCCATACATAAGCCGCGACCGCTCCCCCGGGACGAAGCACCCGACGCTGTTCGGAAAGAGCACGGTCGAAATCAAGGAAATTCAGCGCGAGACCGGAAATGGCCGCGTCAAAACTGGCCGACGGAAGCGATGAGGCGTTCGCATCGCCGGCGACGAAGTGAACCCGCGGATCTCGGCAGTGTGCGTGCGCGGAGCAGAGATACTCCGTCGAGCTATCGAGACCGACCACGTAGGCAGGATCACATTCGGCGGCAATCGCCGACGTGAGGGCACCCGTTCCGCAGGCAACGTCGAGCCATCTCAGGCCGCCCGGCAAAGCAAGGCACGCAAGAAATCGGGGCGCAACCGCGCGGCTCCAATGCCCGACATATGCCTCGTATCCGGCCGCGTCATTCCACATGTGCCCTCCCCGATGTTGCGCAATATGACCCTGCGCGACCCCCCAGTCTTGCCTTCAGATTAGTGGGAGACGCAAATTCTGCGTCGGGTGACGCCATCTGTCCAATAGATTGATAGTATCGAGATAATCTATGGGAGAGATCAATGGAGATCAGGCAGCTGGAGATTTTTCGGGCTCTGGCCGAGGAACTACATTTCACTCGCGCGGCGGAACGGGTGCACTGTGCACAGTCGAACGTCACTACCCGAATTCGCGCATTGGAAGACGAGCTGGGTGCTCCGCTGTTCGATCGCCTGGCCAAGCGGGTCACGTTGACGGATTGCGGAAGACGTGTGCTTCCTTACGTGGAAAAGGTGCTGTCAACGATGGGCGAGATTCGCAAGGCCGCCCGTGCAGACGAGGCGCCCGCTGGCGGCTTGCTGATAGGCTCGTCCGAATCGATGCTGACCTATCGCCTTCCTGAAGTCCTCGGCGCATTTCGGAAGCGGTATCCCGCCGTGGACCTGAGCTTCCGGCCTTACGCACACGACAAACTCCTGCAATCCATTGAAGCGGGGATGCTGGATCTCGCAATTTGCATGGTGGACACCATCGACGACGTGCGCCTCCAAACGCTGCGGCTGCGCGACGAGAGGCTGACGTTAATTGCCGGCCCGAAGGATCCTCTGACGACGAAAAAGCGGATTCGGCCGCAGGACCTGTCCAGGCAAACGTTCCTTGTGACGGAGGCCGGTTGTGCCTACCGCAAGCAACTCAACCGGCTGCTCGCTCGGATGAACGTCCGGCCGGTGAGCATCATCGAGTTTTCCAGCGTAGAGGCGATCAAACAGTGCGCCTCACTGGGCATGGGCGTGGCCCTGTTACCGGAGGTCGTGGTTGCGGAGCACTTGTCGAGGAATCAGCTCAAGCCCCTTCACTGGACAGGCGTGGAAACTCACATCGCGACCTACGTCGTCTGGCACAGAGATAAGTGGATTTCGCCGACACTACGTGCGTTCATCGACGTCCTGAAAAAGGGCCGCCTTGCGGCGGCCCCAGTTCTCGATGATGAAACACCTCGTAAGGCTAGTAGGGCCTGCCCGAAGTCGGAAAGTTGAAAAGGTCCCAGAGGTCATCGATCGCCGCCCTTCCGGCCACGCCGTCCACGTAGGGCACATAGCCGGAGGTGTCCACGAAGCCCCCAAAGCTGCGCGTGACGGGCACGTGATGCGGGTTCGGGAGGTTGTCGCGGCTACGCGGCGTCACCGTCGGCAGCCGCCAATTGCGCTCGATAAACTTCAGGATCGAAACATGGTCCGCGTACTGGTGCGAGATGTAGCCGCGGCCCTTCAGGTACTGCGTCGGCGCCACCACGATCAGGGGAATGCGCGTGCCGTCGCCGAAGAAGTCCAAAGGCTGTACATAACCTGAGTCGTAATAGCCGCCGCCCTCATCGAAGGTGATGAAAATGGCGGTGTCGTTGGCATAGGCCGAGTTATGCACCCCGTCCACGATCTTCTTCACGAAGCCCTCGAACAGGTCCAGCTTCGAGGAGGCCGGGTGGCCGTCCACGAAGCCGCTGGGCTTCACGAACGAAACTGCCGGCAGGTTCGTGCCGCTGCTGATGTCCGCGTACAGGCTGGTGGTGTCCTGGATGTGTTTGTTCACGTCCGGACTTTCCATGATCGACTGGTCGTACTGGAACGGGTTGCAGATCTGGCAGTACTCGTCCGGTAACTGGCCTTTCGCGGGGCTGTTCGTCACGTGGGGATCCGTGTGGAACACGTTCAACTGGTCGCCGTAATACTTCCAGGAAATGCCCGCGTTGTTCAGCGTGTCGCCGATGCTGTTGGTCTTGGACGGGTCCTTGCCGTTGCCGTTGCGGTTGGGCGGGATGGTGAACGCGGTGGCGCCGTCGCCCACGGCGTAATCCTGATAGTAAGCGTCCTGCCAGGTGCCGTTGAAGGTGCTGGCGTCTTCGTTGCTCAGCTGGGGCTCGTAGCCGGGGTTGTAGTTGTTCAGCAGGTAGTAATGCCCCGATTCGCAGCGGGAGGCCACTCCCAGGCTGTGAATGTATGCCAGAACCGGTGCGACGCCGGGCTGACTGGAGTCAGAGCAATCGCTGTAGGTCCCGCCGCCGTAGTAGTCGCTCCCGGCCTTGTCGAAGCCGCCGTAGCCGTCCTGCGTGTACCAGTTGTTGCTGCCCAGGCTGGCTGCAGCAGGATTGGGATTGGGGTTTTCGATCTCGCTGAGAGCGCCCTGCGGATTGCTGAGCGGATTAGGCGGGGCGACCGCGTTCCCGTTTTGATCCTGGAAATAGAGCGCATCGCCGTGGCCCAACATGATGTGGTTGGCACCGGTGCCGCCCAGAAATGACTGATGGAAGTTGTCGCTCATGGCGTAACTGTCCGCCAGCTGCTTGAAGTAGGGTACGTCACCCTGCTGGACGTTGTAGAAGCCCAGAGCAGTGGAACCCTCGCCGGTGGTAATCGGCGCCGGGGTTTCGCCGGCGGTGTAGTTGGTGGCGAAGGTGCCCGTCCGGACATAGTCGGCCGCCCCCGGTGTGCCGGTGTAGCCCGGCAGATCCCCGTTGGAGCCTGCGCCAAAGGTGGTTTCCACCCACGCGAACAACTTGCCGTCACAACCGGAGGGGTTGAGCCAGTTCCATTCGCGGGGCTGGCAGTTGAGCTCCTGCTGCATCTGGTAGAAGCGGTGCACGGGGCTCGCGGCGTAGGCCGTATACGCAAGAGTCGCGCTGGTCAGCTGGAAAGGACCGGGAAGCAGGTTGTTTTTCTGAACGCTGAAACTGTCCCACTGAATGCGGGTGTCGGGGGTGCCTGAAGTCAGGCCGGTGCCGCCCGAGGCGAGCGATGCGTAGTAGGAGGCGTCGGGCAATCCGGTTTCGACCTCTTCCGCCAGTCCGATGCACTGCTCGGCGCTCGCGCAGAAGCCGGTGAGGTTTGCGTACTGGCCCGACGGGCCGCCGGCCAGTGGATTGGGCAGATTCTTGTAGTCCGTCGACGGTGGGTTCAGCGTGAACACAGACTCTTGCGAGGCCACTTGCTTTTGCACGGCCCGCTGCCAGTTCGGGCCCGGGACCGCATTGGTACCTTGCAGCCTGACGATGCCTTCACTCAGCAGGTTCAAGACTTCCTGCGGGCGGCCTTTGATGGCTGTCGGCTGGTAGGTGGCGAACACGTGGTCGAAGCTGCGGTTCTCGCCGATGATCACGATAACGTGCTTGATTGGTGACTGCGCATGGCCCAGGCTGCCCGGGCTGGGCAAATCGTTGGAGGCCTGCGCCGCGGTTGCCAGCGTCGGACCTACGGACAACTGAATCACGGCCAGCGACAACGCTGCTGCCTGCAGGCCACACATTGCCCGCGAAACAAACGCACTAATTTTCATGGTGTCTCCCCTGTCGGAGTTGGAGTGGCGCCCTACGGCACGCGGCGATTCTATGCAGGCGAATGTTGCAGGCTGGTGATGCTTAGTTGAAATCGCTGTCACACGTCGAGCGCACGCCAAACGAAAAGGAGATATTGACCCAGTGGGTCTAATCGTTGAGGGGCGCATGGGACTCCCCTCAAGAAGGTCAAGCGCCTATAGCGTTTTGCGCTCCCACTGCCGGAGGCGCTCGAGGCGTATGCGGTGCTTAAGAGCACACCTGAGATTTTTTCGCAGAAGGTAACCCACGTGCCCGGCCGGTATAAACCGTTGCCGATGTGCCCGGAACGGACCGAGGAAACGAAGCCGCTCCATGCGCAATTCGAACCCTCGACGCCGGCATTATGAGTGCAGACGCTGGAAGATAGTCTCTGTCATTTCAACAGCTTACCGCGTGGCGGCCATTGCAATGCCCCACGGCGATCACGCGCATCCACTCGCGCAGGCGAGGTGGATCTGGTGCGCCCCGGACGCTGCCGCCTCGATCACCGCCGCATGCCCGCTTGTATTCGCTCGGGAATTCTCCGTCGAGAACACGCGAATGGTTGAAACCGCCCTCCTCACCATCACGGCTGACCAGAGCTACGAGCTATCGCTGAACGGTCGCGTCAGCGCGGCCGGGAACGCAACACAACGGGCACGCCGCATCGATATCTCCGCTTCGCTCGGCACCGGCGCCAACCGAATCACGGTCTCCGTCAAGGCCAACCCTAGCATCCCCGGACAGTCCGGCCTGGTCGCTTCACTTGCCATCACTCTTCGCGACGGGAACCGCGCTTCGATCAATACCAATCGAGAATGGACCTGTTCCACTCACGAACAGGGCCTGCAGTCGCCCGCGAGCGAACTGGGTCCCTACAACATGCCGCCATGGAACCTCACTGACGCCTCGGTCGAGCAGGCTGATATCTACCCCAGCTACACGCGTACCTCAGAGCTGCTCGAACGCTTGGGGGTCGAACCTGACTTCGAAGCGGATGCGCCTTTTCGCTTCATCCACCGTAATGACGGCGAAGAGGATTTTTATTTCGTCGCCAATGGCGAAGACCGGCCGTACGATGCGACCTGCCGCTTTCGCGTGACGGGCCGCCAGCCGGAGTGGTGGGACGCCGTCAGCGGAGAGCGCCGCGATCTGCCCGAGTTTTCGCACATCGGCGGGCGGACTGAGATACGCATACGCCTCGAGGCATCCGAGAGCGGCTTCGTGGTCTTTCGCAAACCCGCTGCCGATACTTCGCGCAAGCGTGGAGCTAATTTCCCCCCCTATGAAACCATCGCCACCCTGGCCACCCGCTGGGAGATCAGCTTTGACCCGAAGTGGGGCGGCCCGGAACAGATCGTTTTCTCCGCACTCGAGGACTGGAGCAAGCGGCCCGAACCTGGTATCCGCTACTATTCGGGGAAGGCAATCTACAAGACCGACTTCGATTGCGATCAGCGGGACGATCACTTGCGCCACTTCCTATCGCTGGGACAGGTTGCCAACATCGCCTCGGTCAAAATCAACGGTCGCGACCTCGGAATCCTCTGGTGCAAGCCCTGGCGCATTGCCATTCCGGCGGGTCTATTGCAGCCTCGCGGCAATTCGCTCGAGATCATGGTGGCCAACCTCTGGATCAACCGACTGATCGGCGATAGTCAGCTGCCGGAGAACCAGCGGTTCACCCGCGTCACCAGTAGTTCCTGCCATCCGGGCGACCCACTGCTCGAATCGGGCCTATTGGGTCCGGTGGTATTGCAGGTACTTCGCGGACGCGCGGGTTAGGTGAGCAAGCACAATCCACGGTCCCCGTCGCGCCTCGGGCACCTCACGAGATCCGGACCGAAGGCATACAATCGACCGCAGATCATCGTAGCTGTTGATTTAGACAATCCTTCGTCCGCCTGTTACTCGCTGTACCACCGGCTTCGCGGTCGCATCGGCCGCCATCTGACGGTCTGCGACTTCCAATTGAAGCGATGCGCTGGCCAGACCCTGCAAGAGCGTATCGTGCAGTTCGCGGGCGATGCGAGTTCGCTCGGTGACGCGCTCCCGCATTCTCATCGTCAGCTGACGCGACAGTTGCCTCATTCGGACCACAAAGGCGGCCCACATCACCAAAGTGAAAAGAGTGACATAAATGGCTCGAAACCACCACGTTGCCCACCAGGCCGGCAACATCACGATTTTCAATGACGTTCCGGGCTCGTTCCAAGAACCGCGAGCGGTCGCGGCCTGCACGCGAAAAGTGTACGAACCCGCAGGCAACGTCGTGTAAGTAGCCCGCCTATTATTGCTGCCGACTTCGTACCAATTGCGATCCAGTCCCTCGAGCTTGTACCGATAGCGATTCGACCCGGGGCTGAAGTGGCGTAGACCGGCAAAAGTCAGGGAGAAGATATTCAACTCGTGGGGCAGCACACACAGTCAGGGCAGATCAGGGCTTGCTGAGATATTTAGATCAAGAATCGGTCAGAAGAAGAGAATATCGCGCGATTCGGCCAAACAGGACATAACGCCTCGATGACCGTCATCAAGTCATCTAAGGCTTCGAATGGATCACGGCTGGTAGCCGCCGGCACGTGGGCTATACCGCCATCGGCGGCAAACGGTTGGCCGCTATCGGTGGGCAGGTTCACTTTAGAATTTCCTCAAGCAACGCTTCACGATCGAAGAGCCGGAAGTACTCGCGTACCTCGTCGATCTTTAGTGCTTGCCGATTCGCAGCGACCAGGGCCTTGATATCCTCCAGGTCCTGCGTACGGCGCGGATTGTTGACGAAGCCCTGTAGCTTCAACCCAATCAATCCCTCGGTGCTGACGACGCGCACTTCGCCGAAAGCAGTTTGGACAGTTGTGGCACTGCTGAGCAAGCCCCGCGCCGCGGGGCGACTGGCGTAGATGAAGTCCACGCGCTCATCACCGCGCAGGTAGTTTCCGGCATCGACACTGCGATGCAGGCAGTGGTAGCCGAGCGCAATTAACTCGCGGTCGATGTCCTCGGCCTTTTCAGAGTCGGTGAGCAGGTCGATGTCCTGCGTGGCGCGGATCACTTTGTGAGACGCCAGGGCGAGCCCGCCAATCAACGCAAACCGCGCGTCCACCTTGCTCAAGCTGGCGATGACTTCTTCAAGCTGTCTGCCGAGACGGGAGGCTGCTGCCACAGACACTACCTATTGTTGGTGCACCCGAGCGGGTTCGATCCGCCGACCCCTGGTTTCGAGAAAACAACTGACTGGTGGTGAGAGAGGGACTCGAACGGAGACGCTAATGGAACCAGTAATTTGCTGATATTTATAGCACACCTGTCCCCTAAAATCCCCTTGAACCCCCAGAGACATCGCCCCATACAGCCCGGGACGCTACGGCGCATTGGGTTTCCCATGTAATCCGCTATAAGCAATTCGACCCGCCGGCGCGCCGCCTATTCGCCAACGGATTTCCATACGCAGTGACATACGTAGCAAAACCAGACGCCATATGGATCATCGCCGTCATGCACGTCAGGCGAGAACCGGTTACTGGAAGGAACGAATAGCGAGGTAACGGACCATTCAGGTAAAGGTGAAGTGCACGGACTCGAATCGGCCGCTCAGTCCAATAGGGACGTAACCGCATGCAATCGTGGTTGCATATAGTATGACCAAACGCAAGTCTGCTTGCGTTTGGTAATCACCGCCACGTGCTAATCAGACCGGCGTGTCATCGTCCGTACCATCGCCGAACAAGAACGATCTCGATTGAAACCAGCGGAATGAGGCGAGTCCGTAGCGGACTTCGCACGGCTCTGCCGATCGCACGCGAACGATACTATCGAGATTTCCATCCAAGAATTTCGCGCGATACTCGACGAGCTCGATCGATCTGTCGCCGGATGCACGATCCTTCGGATACGCATAGAAAGTGATGTATCCGCTCGGCTCGAGATCACTACCATCTGAATCGATGAATCGCCCCGACGCCGAAATCGAATAGCGGCACATGCACGGGTCCGGCAGCGCGGCGCCACAACGGATCTCGTCGAACATTCCCATGATTCACCTCAGGTCGAAACGGGGGGCGCGGCAACCCGCGCGTCGTCGACCAGTTTGTAGAACGCCGCCAAGGAAATAGAGCGCAGCCCTGCCGGTATGAGCGAATCCGCACCCAAGCGCGCTGCGAGTGCGGCAGCTTCTCCTGGCTCCAGGGCACGGGTGCGCACGGTGGCAAAGCAGCGCCCGGGCCGTACCAGCGCGTCATCTATGTCGCCCACATTCGGCAAGTTCGTGGTGAAGATGATCTTTCGTCCCTGCGCCCGTACCACGCCATCCGCGATCGCCAGAAAGCGGTGCAAATCCACATTGCCGTTGGCACGCGCCATTAGCAGGTGATCGGCGTCTTCGACTACGAAGGCATCGTGACTGCCAGTAATGAATTCAACGAAAATCTCGTCATTGTCGAGCGCTCGCTGATCGGCAGTGTAGAGCACCCGCGCGCTGTCACCCTTGCGGGCGGACAGCGCCGCCAGAATCGCACGCACGAGACGAGTCTTGCCCGTGCCCGGCGGGCCTTGCAGGATGAGCACGGCCTCGCGGGACGCGAGATAGCGCGCCACGAAATCAGCCACCGGTTCCCCGAGCGTCGGGTAGGCCTCGCTGAAAGGCTGCGGGTCGGCCATTTCATCGAAGGAGGCGCTGGACAATCCCGTCGCCTGGTGGAAGTGCCAATCGATGGTAAACATCTCTCTTCGCGCCAGCTGCTCCCCGACCAATCGCAACATGCGATCCCGGGCGCAGTCGAGCCTCTGGAGAGTGTCCGCCCAGAATTCAAAGGTCAGCGAGCCATAGTCGATTTTGCGCCGCCCACACGCCGAGATGAACACGCCGGGCGCGTCGAGCAGCAGGGACGTTGCGTCCACTCGGTGTGCGGTCATCCCCATGTGCAACGCAAGGTCATCAAACAGCTCGTCGATCGGACGCCGGGCGGCGCAGCGCACCGTGCGCTGGATCGCGTAGCTCATCGCGCGCGTATCGAAAGTCTGAATCGCGCGCAGCTGGATGAGCGTCTGGGCGAGATCGCCCTGCAGCGACAAATGCAGCGGAAGCCCCTCGCTATGCGTTGAAATACCCTCGAGATCGAATTTAAACCGGTTCATGAGCGCCACCCAGAAAAAAAGCCCCTGTTTGCTACGCCAGGGGCTATTCATCAAGTGCGGCCGCCCGGCTCGAAACTAACGCTTCGAGCCGAACCCGAAGCGGTCAAATCAATATATGACTAGACGTCGTTTGCAGTGACCGTAAGGTCATTGGCCTTCTCCGAAAGAACGGTTGTTCGCCTGCGGCGAATTCACAGCCGGTTAGAATATCGCCACATTTGTAATTGTCAATAGGCCTTGCGAATGGCATTACTGCGCGGAACGCCGCCGACAGCAAGTCCACGTAACGCTCGGCCTGTTCAAGTCCCCACTCTCTGCGTGTGTACTTCCAAATACCTTCCAGGTCGCGTTCGGCAGCGGCGGTGATTCGGCACTCAGCCATGCGCGCGGCGGAGCTTGCGCTTGAAGGCGCTTGCGTCGAAGCGCTTGGGCTTCCCGCTCTTTTCTCCCTCGATCAAGGCCGAGCGAATTACTTCGATCGCTGCGCCGCGCTCTTGCTCTCGCCGAATGAGATCGCGGATGTATTCGCTATCGTTGGTGTAGTGGCCACCTTCGACCTGCGCCTTGATCCACTCATCTTGCTGGCCAGTCAACGTAATGGTCTTGCGGACTGTCGCCATGGCGAGCCTCCAAATGTGCACCAATAGTATGATTAGATCATACAGAACGGGAGCCTGGCCTCGCGCGCCGCAGTTACGCAAAAGTTACGCAAAGTCACGCAAAATGCCACGATCGGGGGCCGTAACGGACCCTGACTTGTATGGTTGAGAGAGGGACTCGAACCCTCGACCCCGGGATCGCATCGCTCACAACTCCCATCGCATCGAGCTCGCTTCCAAGCACTCAATGCGCAAAAACCGTTCCGACGTATCGTGCAGCACCACGACGGGAGTCGGCGCCGTTCAACTCATCGAACGTCTCCCTCGAACGCGGCCATTCGAAACGCCAGCGTGCTTGCGCCCAACAGAGGCGGCACCAGGAAGCAGTAGACGCCAGCTATCGAGTAAAGCATCGCCGCGGCAGCGCAGCCGGAGGCGAATGCAAGAACGCTCACACTCATCCGAACGAGTCTTGCTTGCGCTGCATCCTTCTTATCCGCCGGCAGGCCCCGCAGAATATCGGCGACATCGATCATGATCTGAGTGGTCGTGCCGGTCATTATCGTGGTGGGCGGTGATGCGCCTAGGTGGATTCGTTGTGCAGCGTTTTGAATGGCCATTGCGGATACGAGCGTGAGGCCAGTCGTAATCGCGGCAGCGGTGCCTCCGCTCGTAAAGGGTCCGAAATGGATGGCGAGCGCGGCGGCCGCCGCGAGGAGCAATACCTTGAGCGACAACATCGTCCGCAAGATCGGCAGGCCCCGCGGCGGCAATGCGTAACTGGCCCAGCGCGTGCCGATGATCACGATGCAGAAAGTAGGGAGCGCCAAAATCTTGGCCAGCGCCCCCGAAGTTCCCGACACGAGAGAAGCACCGAGCGTGACGAAGTTGCCGGTTACGTGTGCGGTGAAAAGACCCTGCAGGGCCACATATCCCGCCGTATCGACGTACCCCGCCGTCACGCTCAACAAGATGGGAATCGCTGAAAGGGTCGGTATTTTCATGATTACCACTTTTCACCACTGAAATTTGAGCTCCACCCCGACATAGTCGCTGTCATGTCCGCCTGCCTGGCGAATGGTCTCGCCGATCGAATAATGGTTGACTTCCAGGGCGCCGGTCAGATGGGCGTTGAAGACACAGTCAGCCCGGAGTTGCCCATACACGGCCGTCCATCGTCCCCCGGTGCCTGCCGTCCCCTGAATCGGGACGTCGGGTTGCGCATAGACCGCATCTGCGGTGGTCTGTCTCCATAGGAGTCCTACGGCACCCGTGACTTTCAACGATCGTATGGGAGTGATCGTGATCGAGGGCTTGAAATGCAGAAGATTGGTGTCGCCCGTATATCCCGAGAGGGTCACATAGTAGCCGTTCGGAAACAATGGGTTGAAGGTACCGAGCGTCGTTCCGTTGGGCCGACGATTTCCTGAGGCGGCATCCATCTGCACGCCGATTCGTGGAAACCAAGGAAATTGCGTAAAGGTGTAGCCGTTCAACGTGCCCACTGCCCAGCTGCGTACACGCTTTGCGCCGAAAGTTCCACCCTGCCCCATGGTCTCGAGATCCCAGTCGAACCCGTCGCGGGCACCGGCATATCGCACGTCGCGCAATGTTTCGGCGCTCCGTGCCATTCGCGAAGAGAAATCGCGAATCATCAAGCTGGTATTGGGAGACATAGGCTGACAGTGCACCGGGGCCAACGTCACGGCGTTCGACCCGAAACCCCCCGTACTGGAAGTGGGGATTCGAGTAGTCATCGAAGGGATGAACATCGACGGTTTGGACGGGGTGGCTCCAAAACCCGATAAGACGCCAGAGCCCTTTTTCCCAATCGACCCATGCCGCATCGAATGCTTGCCGGACGTTCGGCCCGTCACGCTCGCTCACGAAGCGTTGCAGATCGAAGGCGATCTCCTGACGACCGATCCGGATCTTTAAGGACCCGTCGCCGAGGGCTCCTTG
Organism: uncultured Gammaproteobacteria bacterium; assembly: GCA_963784105.1. Taxonomy (GTDB): domain Bacteria; phylum Pseudomonadota; class Gammaproteobacteria; order Steroidobacterales; family Steroidobacteraceae; genus Bog-1198. The sequence goes on along the minus strand of CAWAQE010000018.1, from coordinate 578,730 downwards.
ATAAGCGATGAATGCCTGCTCCAGATCGAGCTTGTCGGCATCCACCGGCGTGAGCATCTGCTTCCAAAACGCCCGGTCGTCCTGCAGCTGCGCGAAAATCTGCCAATGAGCATTGGGATGAACATCCGCGTCGATTTCCGCGCGCTCGATGACATAGTCCTCGGAAGGCTGATGTCCCACGCCGAAAAAGGGTGCATCGTTCGATTCGAACCGCTCGCGAAGACCCGCGCCGAGCGACATGTAGCTCTTCGGATCGCTCGAGGAGAACGGGATGTATTTGAGGTCGTCCAAAGGCTCGGTCCGAAGCGCCGGATCGGCGAGCACCGACCAATCTTCCTTCCAACGGTTGAAATTGATGGCAGGCCGCTCTGCGGGCGCCGCGGCCCCTGCAGAGGGGTCGGTCTCCTGCGCGATAACCGGCGTCAGCGGCACAGCGAGGAGTCCCCATAGGGCTAAAGCGGCGCGGCGCAGTCGGTTATTTCGCACGCACGGCATGGATCTCCGCCACGTACCCTCCGGGGAACTGGACCATCGCCGCGATACGATCGTCACTGGCATACGGCTGTACCAGGACATTCACGCCAGCCGCCTTGGCCTTGGCCAAAGTCTCGTCCAAGTTCGTGACCTCATAGCCGGTAAGCTCGCGGCCATAGGGATAGGGCAAATGACCGTCGGTCACGAAGGCCGTAACCTTGCCGAACGCGGACTCGATACGAATTCGCCGATAGGTGTCACCGGGCCGGCCGATCTCGACGCCAGGCGCATTATGCACGTCCGAAATCACTTTGCCGTGCGAGAATGCGAGGTAGCTCTTGATGAAGGCTGCGCTGCGTACCGGGGAGATATAGACCCGGTTCTCGGGCACCGTCCGAAAGGCGGCATACGAAGGCGGTGTCGTGTGCCAGTAGATCTGCGTGTTCACACCGCCCGGCCACTGGATGATCGCGTCTCGGCCGATGGGGTCGGGAAAGGGCGCCACGAGCACGTCCGCACCGGATGCACGGGCGGCTTTGACCGCGACGTCAATGTCCCTGACGAGGTAGCCGGTCCGTTCGGCTCCGAAGGGATAAGGAATCGGTGTTTTGAACCCGAACACGGATACGGTGCCGACCGGAGTCTGCAGGAGCTGTGAAGTGGTGCTGCTCGGGGTGGGTGTCACGGTGGCCACCACTTGTTTGGTGCTCTGGCCGCCGAAGGTCGCGAGGAAACTCGTCACGAAGCCGTCGACATCGGAGGGCGCTACGTACACATGCGTCGTGTCGTACTGTGCTCCTACGGCCACGGCCGGCGTGGCCGCCGCACTGTGGACGGGGTTAACTCCCAGCGTAAGCGCAAGAACGGCGGCCGGTAGACCCAGCGTTATTCGATGATGCATGAATGACTCCTTCTTAGAATGCGATTCAAGACCCCGCCGCGAATGGCGGTCGCCGATCGCGCAAATATACGACCACGACCAGAATAAACGCGGCGCTCATCGTCCAGTGCTCGAGGAAGCTGTTGAGCTGCACGGCGCGGGCGTCGCCGGAAAACTCCCAGAAACGGTGCGCAATGAAATTGGTGAGGACCGTAAATACGCCGAGGGCGCCGGCGCCAAGCCAGAGCTTGCGGTTCGTGATGATGAGTAACGAGCCTCCCAGCTGGGTCAGCAGTACCGCCGCATTGAACGCCCAGGCCGGATGCAGTCCCACCTTCAGCATCTCCGCGTCACCTGCCTGCCAATCGAAAATCTTCGTCAAGCCGGAGACGAGAAACGGCAGAACAATAAAGACACGCGCCAGGACTAGCGTTATGGGATTGTCCAGTAAACATGCAACCGTCGGCGGTGCCTCGCTGCCTGCTGAGCGGGCGGACGGCACGGTCATATCGCCCAGCACGCGCACCCCAGAGCCCCCCAGAATGACTTGAGATCATCGATCGGCAAATGTGCAGAGCGGGAGGCCGCATGGTGCGCCCCATGAACCTGGCATCCACGCTCGAGCGAGCAACAGGAAGCCTGCTGCGACGCCCCTTGCCTCGCCGCCGAGACATCGCCCCAAGCCGCATACCCTCCATAGGTACGTACCGGCGACCAATCGGGCATTGCGGCGGGCGGCGGAGAATCGTACTCGATAAAATCGCCCGCGCCATAGACGATCTTCCCACCGACGAGCGTGAGGTCCGAAGTGATACCGGAGATCTCATCCTCCGCGCACGCGAAGAAGTCGCGGCTGGGCACCATCAGATCGGCGAGCTGCCCCGCCTTGATCCGGCCCTTCTTGCCCTCCTCGTTCGAGAACCAAGTGGTGTTTTCCGTCCACAGCCGCAGCGCCGTGTCCGCGATCGAGGCAATTGTCGCGTTGGGTACAAGTCGCAAGCCGCCAACGGTCTTACCGGTGACCAACCAGGCGAGCGAAATCCAGGGATTGTAGGAAGCGACCCGCGTCGCGTCGGTGCCCGCGGAGATCTTGACACCGCTTTCGATGATCTTCTTGATCGGCGGCGTGGCCTCCGCCGGCGCCGCGCCCATAGCGCTCGACGAAATATTCGCCCTGATACGCCATTCGGTGCTGGATCGCGATCCCGCCCCCCAATGCGCCGATCCGATCGATCGACTGGTCCGAGATGGTCTCCGCGTGATCGAAGAACCAGTGGAGACCTTCGAGCGGGATGTCCTGGTTGACGCGCTCGAAGACGTCGAGCGCGCGGCTGATGGTCTCATCGTACGTCGCGTGCAGCCGCCAGGGCCACCGGTTCGCCGCGAGGATCCTGACCACGTCCTCGAGCTCCCCCTCCATGTCGTCCGGCATATCGGGCCGGGGCTGCCTGAAGTCCTCGAAATCGGCCGCCGAGAAGACCAGCATTTCGCCGGCCCCGTTGTGACGGAAGTAGTCATCCCCCTGCTGGTATTTGGAGGTCTGGGTCCAACGCAGGAAATCGTCCTTCTCGCCCTTGGGCTTTTGCGTGAACAGGTTGTAGGCGAGCCGGATGGTGAGCTCGCCCTGCTCCGCGAGCTTCTGGACGACGGCATAATCCTCCGGGTAGTTCTGAAATCCTCCGCCCGCATCGATCGCGCCCGTGACGCCGAGCCGATTGAGCTCGCGCATGAAATGGCGCGTGGAGTTCAACTGATAGTCGAATGGGAGCTTTGGGCCCCCGGGCGAGGGTTGCATAGAGAATGGCTGCGTTGGGCTTCGCCAGCAGAAGTCCTGTGGGATTGCCCGCGGCATCTCGAACGATCTCCCCGCCGACCGGCGGCGGAGTCTCCTTGGTATAGCCCACCACCCGCAGTGCCGCCGCGTTGAGGAGCGCTCGATCATACAGATGCAGGATAAATACCGGCGTGTCCGGCGCGATCGTGTTCAATTCCTCGATGGTCGGAAGCCGCTTCTCGACGAATTGATGTTCGGTGAAGCCGCCAACGACGCGCACCCATTGCGGTGGAGGGGTGATCGCCACTTGCCGCTTAGCATGCCAAGGGCGTCGGAGAGGCTCCGTACTCCGTCCCAACGCAGCTCCATGTTGAAATTCAGGCCACCGCGAATGATATGCAGGTGGTTGTCGATCAAACCCGGGAGACGCGCTTGCCCTTAAGATCGATGACCCGCGTGGCTCCTCCTGCGAGCGGCATCACCTCCCGACCCGACCCCACCTCAAGAAATCGTCCGTCTTTGACGGCGAGCGCGTCTGCCGTAGGGTTCGCGGGATCACCCGTGGTGATCAATCCGCTATGCAGAATGACATCCGGCGCAGCATTCGCATTCATGGCACGCTCCTTTCTGCCGCTCTCGATTCCTCGCCGGGCGGGCGGCCCGCGGGGAGTCGGCCGAACATGTGGGGTTTTATCTGCTGGAGCCAGCTCACCGACGCAGGCGTGCTGCTCTGTAGATGCTTTACGAGCGGCGGAATCTGCTCGCCAAGGAGAATCCCGAGGAGTCCGACCAGCGCCACAACCGGCGGAGCCGGCGAGCGCACGTTGAGCACTCCATAGAGCACACCGACCACTATGCCGACCGCGAATGAGATCAAGTAGATTTTCATCAGCCGCCCCTAACCGGCCTCGGAGGCGTGTTCACCCAGCGCCCACTTCGAGAATCGCACTTGGATTCCGTAGGGTGAGTGTGTCTTCAAAATCTCCATGACGCCGTTATAGGTCGCCGTCCGCGCCCAGTCCTGCTGCAGTTCGAAGGTGAATTGGAGCGATGTGATGGGCACCGCGCCGGCTTGCGTCATTCGATCCATCGATCGGTTGTGCGCTTCGATCGAAAGATCACCGCATGCGTCGGCGGGCACATAGACTTCATATCCCTCCTGCAGGAGATCGAGAGTCGGAAATAGGACACATGCTTCTGTCCACAGACCCGCCACCACGAGCTTCTTCCGCCTGTTGCATGGACGGCCTCTCGAAACTTGGCATCCAACCATGAGTTCATCGAAGTGCGATCGATGATCCGGTGATCGGGAAAGAGCTCTGTGACCTCCGGCATGAACGGCCCCGAAAATGAATCCTTGGCGACCGTGGAGATCACCGTCGGAATGCCGAACAGCTTTGCCGTCTTGGCCAGAATCTGAATGTTGTTGAAAATTCCGAGGCGATCGTGGGACTGCACGCCTTGATACATCGCCGGCTGGTAATCAATGAGTGCGATTGCGCAGTTTTGCGGACTGAGGAACTCTAGTTTGGACATGCGAGTCTCCGGATGTGGGTGTGCCCCTGTCTCGGGCAAGCGGCGCGTCATGGCGGTCTTGCGCACTTTTCCATGGGAAGGCTTTCAGTCATCCCACGATCGAGGTGACTTCCGGCACCTAAAAGAGGGGATACGAAGCACAGTTTTCGTTCTATAAGGCGCGAGCGTCCACACGAGAACCTCCGGAGACACTAAGCGATGAATAGCCCTGCCCCGCTTCTCACTCCGGTCAATGCGCCCTACTTCTCATTGATCAGCAAGCGGGACTCGCCTTTGGTGTCGGATCGAGTGACCGACAGGTATTGTTGAACAACACCATTGCGCTCGCCCGTACCGCGACCGTGTTTGGAATTCCCGTCGTCGTATCGACCTCCGCAAGCAAGGTCTACAGCGGCCCCCTAATGCCAGCGGTCCAGGCGGCGCTGCCAGGCGTGCAGCCCTTGGAGCGACGGAATATGAATATTTGGGAGGATGACGTCGTTCGCGCAGCGGTTCTAAAGACGCAACGGCGGCGTTTGCTTGTCTCCGGCTTACTCACCGAAGCCTGCGTCTCATTCCCCGTACTCTCTGCGTTGTCGGAAGGCTACGAGGTCTTCGTCGTCGCCGACGCCTGCGGCGGCATTACGTCTGAGAGTCACGCGCTGGCGCTGCGCCGAATGGAAGGAGCGGGAGCGCAAATGACCTCTTGGATTCAAGTGCTGTTGGAACTGCAGCGCGACTGGACGCGTCACGAAACATACAGTGGCGCCCGGGCGATCGTTGAGGCATTCGGCGGCGGCTATGGAATTGGGCTCGCTTACTCCCGGGACATGGTGCATCCGGCCTAGGATCTAATCATTCGGAAACTCGATCCGCCTCCGGCCAAATAATTTTGCATCGAGGGACCAGGCGCCCGGCCCGAGCATAAGGAGGCTTGCCCCGATCGCGGCCAAAACCGCATGGTCGCCGAGGACATTGCGGCCGAAGCACATCAGGCAGAACTCGAGCGCAATCTGCAGCAGTGCGGAGAGTGGAGTGCAAAGACCAACGATCAGCAGTCCCCCGGTTGCCAAGGCAATGAAGTCAATGGCAGGCACCGAGGGATGATGAATAACATCATCGAGGAACGAAGCGGAGCCCACCAACAAAGGTGCGGCAGCCGTCAATCGTAGGATAAGGAGGCCGCAACCGGGCCATTCGTTGGGAAAGGTGGAGAACAGGCGCTGCACATCATTCTCTACAGAAAATCAGTGGTCGTGTGCATAACTGGTTCGATACCGCTGTGCCAGCGTCTGTGTCCTTTCGACTCAGAGTTGAAGGATGCCGCGCGTCAACCCGAGCGTGACGGCATGCGTCCGGTCGGCGGCACCGAGTTTCCCGAGAACACTCTTTACGTGACCCTTGACTGTTTCTTCCGAGATCGAGAGGTAACCTGCGATTCGCTTATTCGAATTGCCGCCGGCGACGAGGCGAAGGACCTGCACCTCCCGTTCGGACAGCACATCGTCGCCCATATGGTTGGCGATCTGCGTCGCAACCTCGGAGTGCACCCTTTTGAGGCCGTGATGCACGGCACGAATCGTGTCAAGCAGCTCCTTTCTGATCATGCCCTTCAGGACGTATCCCTGCGCACCCGCCTTGAGCGCGCGCTGTGCGAGCACGTCGCCCGCGTAGGTCGTCAGCACGATGATGCGCGCCGCCGAGTGTTGAGCTCTGATGGAGGCGATTGCATCGATTCCATTGCCATCCGGCATTTGCAAATCGAGTAGCGTAACGTCCGGCCGCAGTGAGTGATATTGTGAGACCGCCTCACGGCCGGTGGAAGCTTCTCCGACGATCCGCATGTCTCTCTCATTGGCCACCAATGCCGAGAGGCCTGCGCGGAATATCGGGTGATCGTCTACCGCCAGAATTCGGATAACCTTGCCGATCGCGGCTGCCGAATCGGCGTTGCGGCGGGGCTCCGCAGATGAAGTGGCCTGATCGGCAATTGCGTCCATCGCAGTGCGCCTCGCTCGGTGAGTCCCAGGGTTGATTGTGCGCCAACCGAGCTTCCAGTCACGCTCTTTGGGACTTCGAGTAGAACCCGTCGGATGGGGGATGCGTTGATGCGCGAATCGTGATAGGCGGCTATATCAATGTTTGGGCGGTCGGGGAAAGAGGAACCTTGGAATCCACCACGCCCTAGCCGGCGATTCCCGATAGGCAACGGCAGCTGGAATGAGGAGCTCTATTTCAGTTCCTGCGCCCGCTCGGCTCCATATATTCAAGGTCGCGTCAATACGTCTCGCTCGTTCCCGCATGCCTTGAAGGCCAAAATGGCGCGGCCGAGCGCCTGTACGCAGGACTTCGGGATCAATGCCTTTGCCGTCGTCGCGGACACGCAGTCGCAACTGGTTGGATTCATACGCGATCTCCACCTCGATACTGGCGGCCCCGGCATGCCTCAAGGCATTGGTTAGCGCCTCTCGGACGATCCGGCAAATGTCATCGGCTACGACGGGACTCAATAACAGCGGCGTGCCCGTGGTCAACACCTTGAAGCCGGTAGATCCCCCCGAAAAAAGTTCCGCACCGACCCGAGAGATAGCGTGAGCGATCTCGGTTTCGAGGCCCGTGCTTCGAAGATCTCTGACGCGGTCCCGCGCTTCATTGAGCAGTTGATCCGCATGATCAAGTGCGGACTCCATCTCTCGTCGTGTCGAATCCGTCGGACTCAATCGGCCTGCAAAGCCCTGGAAAAGCAGGATGAGACCTTGGGTGCTTTGTAGAAGCGTATCGTGGAGTTCGCGAGCGATTCGCTCACGCTCCTCCAGTCTGGCGCCGAGCCGTCCGCGCGTTTGCTTTGCGATTTGGCCCACTCTAAATCGGTAAATCTGCCATAGCACCGCCAGGGCAAGGAGGCGCACAGAATGTAAAATCCGCCCGTCTGATAGAAGGCCGGCGGAATCACAATGAGGGCCGTGGCTCCCTTCTCGCTCCAGACCCCGTCCTCATTGGCGGCGATCACGTGAAAGCGGTGCGTGCCGAAAGGCACATAGGTGTAATAAGCCTGTCGTCGGGTCCCGGCATTGATCCAGTCCTTATCCACGCCATCGAGTTTGTACCTGAATTGGACTCTGCTCGGGATCGAAAGACTCGGCGCGGTAAAGTCGATCTCCAAATTATCGGTGCCGACAGGGAGCACCGCGTTATCGGTCGGATAAGTTCGTCCATCCGCGACGATGGCTGTGGCAATTACCGGAGGCGGGCGCGGATTGCTTGGAATATGGGCCGGATCGATCCAGTAGACCCCCACGGAGGTTGTAAACCAGATTCTCCCATCACTAGCCTTCAGCGCGGTGGGTATCGGGGTCAATTGAACGGCCAACCCCTCTAAGCCGTCCTCGTAATTCAGGGTTTCTGCCTGCACACGATGCTCGTGATCGACAAGAAAAGCGGATACTTCGGACGCCGATATGTGCGTTATGCCGTTGTTGCCGTTCAACCACAATCCGCCACTCTCGTCTTGCGCGATGCCTGAAATGCCGGTGAATGAATAACCGTCCATGCCCTTAATGACCGAGAAATGGCCCGCGGCGTAGAGGGACACGTTATTCGTTCCACCCACCCAGATGCCATTGGCGCTCGCCGAAATGACCCGTACCGCACCCACGCTCAATCCGTCGGCGCTCCCGAGCATACGAACCTGCCCGTGTTCGACCAGCGCAACCTGATTGTCGGGGTATCCGAACCAGAGACGATCGTCGCCGTCAGCGAGTAAGCTCAATGGCGGCGCACGCGGCAGTCCTCTCAGGCCTCCGTTGAGTAGCCAACGGCCGCGATCCTGTTGATAGAGCCCGTCGCCAATACTGACGATCCAGAGTTTCCCACGTCGGTCTCTCAAAACCACATGTGCCCCCAGCTCCCTTGCGTCCGGCACGCCATCAATTGGCTTTACTGCCTTTTGGAAATAGCGTGCCATTGGAGCGCCCGCACGAGCGAGTAAAATACTCCCGTCAGCCTCGCTCCATAGACTCGCTACGCCGTCGGATTCCGTAAGACACACCACAACCGGCGTGGACCTCCCCGGTGTTATTTCCACCAAAGCCTTGTCATTGGCGAGCCAAATATTGTGGTCTCGGTCCTCCGTCATGGCGGCCCGATGCATCGGGGAATCGAATTGAACGGCGTGAAGCTTATTGCGCCGAAAGCGATCCAGGCCTCCGTCAGTCGTTACCCAGATGTTCCCTTCTACGTCTTCAAACATCTTGGTCGGAGCACCGGTCAGCGACTGCGTCGGCTTCAGGGTTTGTACGTCGCCTTTATCAATTGCTCCGGTACGGGGGTTCCACGACGCCGTATTGGGGATGCGGCGCAGCAGATTTTGATCCCCATGGATAACGTGAACCCATAATCCGCCGTCGCGATCGCAGGTCGCAGCAAACGTTCCCGCGCTCGTCCCTCCCAGGTCAACGCCGGAAACCCGGGATGCACCTGACAGCGCCAAAAGCCCGACATCCGAGTCCGACACCCAGGGTTCACCGTCCGGACACGAATAAAACCAGCCACGGCCTCCTGGCACCGAGGATTTCCTAAATGCGCTCGCGGCTCGCGATAGGTAGTAAGTGCCCTGCGGTGAACGCAACCACAATGTGCCGGAGCGATCCTTGAAAATCGAATAACCATCGCTTGCCGGATAGCCCCACTCGGCGCCTATCGGGGCCATCGTTGCCCTCGAGCCGATAAAGTCCGGTCCCTGTCGTGGCCCAGATCGTTCCGTCATCCCGCCGCGCAAATCCCCAGACGGTGTGGTGCGGCAGACCCTCGTGTTCACCGTAAAAGGTGAGGTGGCCGTCGTGCCACAAAAACGCCCCGCCGAGTCTCATACCGATCCACAATTCTCCGCCGCCGTTGCGTAAAGAGCAGAGACATCGTTCTTTATCGGCTGGCTCCCGTCAGGAAGGAGAACAGATCGAATCGTACCCCGTCGAAATGATACAAACCGGTTTCGGTTCCCAGCCATAAATACCCATCCTTCGTTTGAGCGATCGCGTAGATATTAGGCGGCGCGCCTTCACGAGTTGTCCACTGGGTGTGATGGAGTTCGGACAATACTTCGGTCGGGTCGATTGCGTGGGCGGCAGTGCTCGCTAATAGCCATGCCACGCAGAGACTGAGCGATAGCATCGACTTCGCGCAACAACGCGCGGAAACAATGCGATTCCAGTGCGATCCGCCGCGATGCGGGCTTTCGTGGCTAACGCGCATACCACATTGCTATCGCGCGGTGGTTCATTTCCCGGCAAAGATATGAAAGACGTGGCAACTCGATATACCCGTAGTAGAGTGCGCCGATCGTCCATTCTAGGGTGTTAGAGCTGGATTATCCCGCGCGACATTCCGAGTGTGACGGCATGGGTACGGTCCTGGGCTCCCAGTTTTTCTAGAATGCTGCGCACGTGGCCTTTGACCGTTTCCTCAGAAATCGATAGATGCGCGCCAATGCGCTTGTTGGAATTTCCAACGGCGACCAGCCTTAAAACCTCGATTTCCCGATTGGAGAGCGCATCGTCCGCCGCGTGATGAGCGATCTGCGTGGCAACGTCCGCATTTATTCGCTTCAGTCCACCGTGTACTGCTCGAATGGTGTCCATCAATTCCTTTCGCAGCAGCCCCTTCAACACGTAACCCTGGGCTCCGGCTTTGAGCGCGCGCTGCGCGAGAATGTCCCCCGCGTAAGTCGTGAGAACTATAATCCGGGCAGAAGGAAATTCGGCACGAATTGCTCGAATGGCTTCAATCCCGTTCATCTCCGGCATCTGCACGTCCAAGAGAGTGACATCAGGACGAAGTAAGCGGAATTGTTCCAGGGCCTCGCGGCCATTCGAGGCCTCACCCATGAGGCGCATATCGTGTTCATTCGCTAGAAGCGCCGCCAGGCCCTGGCGTAGCACGGGATGATCATCTACCACGAGAAGGCCGATTGTTCCCATGCCGGACGATGCCTCCACTGCCGTCGGGAAGCTTAACGGCAGAGGCGGGCGACAGGCAAATTTAGGCACTTTCCTCACATGGCACCCGGGTCCCAAGCTTCAGCCCTCGACCTCGCGCCCGCCTGCTACCAAGCCACCGTAACAGTCTCTCGGCCCGAAGTCCAAATGAACCCAAAAGCCCCCAAAACGTCCGCAGCATTGGAGCGATAGCGAACTTGCCAACTCGCCCACCGTTTGCATCGCAGGAATTCCTCGTAATGAGGATGGAATCCGGCGAGAGGCGGGTGAGCGCGCTGAAGGTTCACGACTACGGGCGCACTAAGGAACACATTGATCCCGGCGTATCAAAAGTAACCAAGGATCGAGGCTGCCCGATATATAAAGCGTTTGGGCGACTAAGCGGGTACGGGCGTATTCAGCATGGCAATTGAAAGAACCCTTCAAAGGCGCGGCCGGCATCGGTGTCAGCCAGCGCGCCTTCCTTCGCCAGGACCGCTACCAGCACATCGCCCCGGGTGCTGTCGCCTTGGATCATTTGCACCCGCAACGCATGATCCATCTGCCGTATCTCGTCCTCCAAGCGACGGAAGTCGCCCGTCAAAACCGATGCGAGCTGATAGATTTCCCGCAGCCGCTCGTACTGCTCGGCGGGCGAGATCTCGACGACCACGCCTGCATGCAGCTCCTCGATCTCCCTATCGAACGCCTGACGTTGCATTTCCAAAGCGCGAATGCGCTGGCCGGGATCTGAAGTAATGGCGATTGCGAGATCTCGCACAGCGTCCTGCACGATACGCAAGTGAGACGCGGTCGCGCCGCGCTCCTCGCGGTCTAGTCCCTTGACGAAACGAAGTGCCGTGTCGCAAGACGCCGTGCTCAATAGTACGTCGTCCTGTTCGCGCAGCCACTCGCTCCCGGCGGTACGTCGCCGATCACCTCAATCCGCGAAGTGCTTGCGCTGAAGTTCTCTGGAAAAACCGCCAAACAGGTCTCTCCACCTTGCTGCGACGGATAGAGAACCGCTTCAAATCCCGCATCGCGTATGAACCGTCCGAAAATCTGACTTGTCGCCGGAATTCCGAACATCTGCGGCTCCAACCGCCACACGCTCGGATGTGTTAGCAATCGCTTCTGGAGTTCATGCGGCGTCCTAATAATCAGCCGTGGAGACGGTAGCGGCAATCCGGCGCTACGCGCGAATTTCTTCGTATCATTGGAAACATTAAACTTCGAGGTGATCTTCATGAAGCTCGCCAGACCGGAGCGTTCACGCAGATCAAATACCTGGTCGAGCCGACCTTTTAGAGAAAACGTAGTGAACGAAATCTCGCGCCTCAACGCAAACTCGCCCAGCGTCAATTTGGTTGAGAGAGTTGACAGCGGAGCCCCAAAGTATTCCCGATATGCTGTTTCAACATCATGTGCCAGATAAAGACAGGGAAATGCCTGCCCACGCGCACGATCCAGGTCCCTGCCGATGTTGAACCTGCCACCAATCGCTTTGATGCTACCTGCAGCTGAGAGCGGCGCAAGATTCCACCGCCAGTCCGTCACTCGTGCCCATCGATTGACGGTGACTTCGGTACCCGGGACAGCACGTAGCGCCGAACACAGTTCATCGTAGTGCGCCGCACGTTGTCGTTCCAAATCGTAGTAAACGCGGTCGTAATACGCCTGCACGTCGGTTGACCGGGTGGCCCAAACCTCAAGGTCACGGGCTGTAAAGGCGTCCAGTATTGCCGCCCTCGCCTTGCGGCGCTTATTTTTGCTTTTCACCACGCCACCGGCAGGCGTCAACTGGGAATGGATTTCAAGCTTCCTGGCCTTACAGTGCTCAACGAGCGTCGCACCCACATCCGATATAGAGCCATTGTGCCCTCCGTCAGGCAGCGGTTTTCACGCCACACTCGCTCAACAGCCGGATCAATTTGCGATATGGACTTCTGCATGTCCGTGTAGGGCGGCGCCACACTCGCGCTCACCACCTCAATGAAGACAACGCATTAGCGGTCATTCCGCTGACATCCTTGCTGCGAATCCCGGAAGTGCCTATTGTTTTATCCTGTCAGTCAGATCAGGGTTTCGGTTCTATTGCAGGCTCATCATGCGTCGTGACCGGATAAATCCCGACTCGGGATACTGAGACTTATCTTGTTGGCAAGATAAGTCTCACGGCCGCCGGGGCTTCTTTGAGGCGCTGACGGCGGAACCGACCGGAGCCGCAGAAGCGTTGGAACAGATCAAGGCGATGTACGCCATCGAGGAGGAAATCCGCGACAGAAAGCTCGTCGGCGATGCAAAGCAACTACATCGACTGACCCACAGCAAGCCACTGGTGGAGTTGTTCTTCGAATGGGTCGATCAACAGCTGCAGCGCCAGGGCTTCACGCCGACCAATCCATTTATCAAGGCGCTGAACTATGTGCGCGAGCGGCGTGTCGGCCTTGAACTCCTCACCGATCCGGACGTGCCGATCGATACCAACCATCTGGAACGAGCGCTGCGCGTCGTGCCAATGGGCCGGAAATCATGGCTCTTCTGCTGGACCGAACTCGGCGCCAAGCACGTCGGCATCATTCAGAGTTTGATCGTCACGTGCAGGTTGCACGGCATCGACCCATACACCTACCTCGTCGATGTGCTGCAACGAATCAGCGAGCATCCGGCCAGCCGCGTCGCAGAACTGACGCCGCGTCTGTGGAAGCAAAACTTCGGCGCCAACCCGTTGCGCTCCGATATCAGTGAATTTCCGGTCTGATCAAGAACGCCCCCAGATGAGCGAGGTGTTAAAGATCGTACTCTGCTTGCTCGCCAGCATTACCTGGGCGATGAGCATAAAGAGATGGGCGCCTGATACGGTCGTCTGGCTAATGGTAGGCTTGGTGCCCTCTCTGCTGCTCGGGTTGGCTGGATGCGTCTTCGCCATAAGGCTTCGATATCGGCAAGTTCGGCGCCGCTGACGTGCCGCCCGTCAATAACGCCGCATACTGACCGCTTACATGCGAACGTACCACGCAAGATCTAATGCCAGTACCTCTATCGACCGCTCTCTCGCAGTGTCAGCGGCCGCTCCACGCGGCGACCACACGGGGCAATGTCACGGTTCCAATCCTCTACTAAGAACTGGTAATGATTTGAAGAAGTTCCGTCTAGAAAGTGTAATGAACATTGACTCCGAATGTCCGCGGATTGCCGACGTGGTCATAAGTGTAGCCAAACGCTGGGATATCGGCCTTTGCGAGGAAGTACTCTTTGTCAGTCAGATTCTTTCCATAAAGGGAAACCGATAAAGGAAACTTCGCGAAGTCAAACGTAAGGCGCGCATCGGTGGTCGCGTAAGGGTTCATTGTACCGCCCGGACTATCGAGCAAGTCCCAATATTGCTTGGTCACATAGCGCTCAGCAACAAACAGAGACCAATTGCCAGTTGTGGTGTGCGCAACATCCCAAGAGACATTTCCGTTCAACGTGAATTTTGGAGCAAGTGGTAACTCATTGCCTCTCAGATTGACACCGTCAATCATACCTTCATTTATCTTAGAGTGGAGGTTGGAAACATTCAGCCGGAGCGTCAGCGGTGACCACGGTTTCGCGGTGACTTCGACTTCTCCTCCGTAAATTGTTGATCGGTCCACGCTGACCTCCGATTGCAAAAACGTCGTCGGATTTATACTTAATGCTTGTTCATTCTGGTACCGATAAACAAATACCTCGCTCATCAACTGCAACCGCTTGTCGAGATATTCGCCCTTCCAACCCAAATCCGCGGAGTCCAAGATTTCCGGTGGGACAATTGTAATCTCCGTAGGCGAATTGAACGCTGTGGGATTGACCGCACCACCGCGATAACCGCGACTGACGGTGCTGTACAGCAGTGTGTCATCGGGTAGATTGTACTCAATGCCCAAGCGGCCCGTAGTTTTGGTCCAATTGTGAGACGCAGCCGGCTGGACCGCGGTTAAGTCGGTACCGATGCCAGGAATTGTGTTGAAAAGGGGCGTAGTGGCATCGTTTGCGTATGTTGCCGCACTGTAGTCCAAGACCTTCAACGTGTCTCGGGTCAAGCGAATTCCGTATATGAGTGTGAGCGCATCGGTCAGTTTGGTAGTTGCATCGCCATAAACGGCAATGCTTCGGCGCTCCTGACGGAACTGATTTTTCTGAACGCAGCCATAGGGGTACAGTAGTTGCGTCGGACTCAGGTTCACCAAGCAATCTTGAGGATCGAGTTTGCCGTCACCATTGAAATCTATGTCGGTGTAGTAACCATCGTAATACTGCGAAACGAGTCGATCTCGCGAAAGATAGAGGCCGCTTAAGAAGTTCGTGCGGCCCTCGAGGTGCGAGACAAGGCGCAGGTCCTCGCTTACTTGGTCGCCGTGAACGTCCTCGCCATCGCTAAGTACACTAAGCGGAATACCTTGATTCGGCTCGGTGAAGTTGTTATAGCCGCGATCGTAGGCAGTGATCGATACCACGTCGAACGTAGGTAACGCATGCCAAGTCAGTGACAATGAGGCATCGTGAGAGGCGGAATCCTCACGCTGCTGATCACCTGTGGCTGCCGTATTCTGCCAGCCGAAATTAGGGAAGTAGTCCGTATACTTATTTGAGTTCGGATATAGATTATGAAACTGGGTGTATATACCACCCCCGATACCGGATGGATAAACGTTGTACACGTTGGCCCACGCGTACGGACCTGCATGGGCCGTGGAAACCCGAAAAATCATTTCAAGGGCATCCGACGGGCGATAAAGAAGAGACAGTCGCGCGGCGGCATCACGATAACTTCCCCAGTCCGGTCCACCCGGATTGATGTTCTTTTGCCATCCGTCGGAGTGTGATGTTTCAAACGCTATACGCATGGCCAACTTGTCTGTGAGGCCCGTTTGGAAGGCGCCCGCGGTATCGTACTCCCCGTATTTTCCCGCAGTGAGGTCCAGATAGCCGGTTGTTTTAAAGTCAGGCTGAGCAGTCACAAAGTTGATGGCACCGCCAGTCGCGTTTTTCCCGTATAGCGTTCCTTGAGGCCCTCGCAGTACCTCGATTCGGTCGAGGTCGTATATTTGTTGTGAGAAGAACGCCGGCCCGCTCCGGTACACCTCATCGACGTAGATTGCGATCGGGCCACTCGCCATCGATGAGTAGTCGTTTTGCGTGACTCCGCGTAGCGAAAATAGCGGAGCGGCCTGTCCATTAGGGGTGTTCACCTGCAATGCGGGGGCCACCATGGCAATGTCGGTCGCCGTACGCGGCGCCATTTTCCTTAACAATTCTGAATCGACAGCGCTTACGGCAACGGGCGTTTTCAAGATCGATTCAGATCGCTTCTGAGCCGTCACGATAATCTCTGTCAGCTGCGCGCCATCCGCTTGAGTCGCTTCGCGGCTCACCTTCGCTGGCTCGTCCGCGACTGCCTGGGATTGAGCAATGGTCAATATGATCGGAAGTGCGAGAAGCATCTGTTTTCTGGACATGCAGGATCGTCTCCCTGAATTGTTTTAACTACACCTAACTTGCAGCGGGCGCACCTGAACAGGACCCCAACAGCAGTGTCCAACATCCTGTTCGTGGGCGTTAGGTGAGGGGCGGCCAAAATGACGGCATTCCGGCCCGACGAGTCGCCGCCCACTACCGGGCCGCTCTCTCCTTTGTGATGATTGTAGCGCCCGTATTCTTCAAGTTATCGGCAGCCTTGCGCAAGTCGCTGACTTGGGATCCAGGCAAGGAACTCGCTAGTCATTCTCGCGCCTTCCCTGTTATCCAAGGCATTTATTTGTTTTTCAGAGTCCGTCTATTGCCAAGAATGGCCCGTGATCTGTTGAAGCACGTACGATGCCAGCAACTCGTTGCCATGTGTCGTGAGGTGCTCGGCCGCCGCGAATAGGTAAGTTCGACCCGCATCCGCGGCCACTAGCGAGTCTGCGTCGCAGAAGTCCTGGTCAGCCTTACGACAAGCGTCTTCATGCGCGGCGTGCTTAAGGCCAAATCGTTGAGGATGATCGAACAGCGGCTGCATAAAACTCCGCATCTTGATAACCAGGATCCGTGGATCGCTCGGCAGTCCCTCCGACAGGCGCTGATTGAAGGCATGCGTCAGCGTACTAACATAGTCCCGGCTGGCGACCGAGCGAAACCATGGGGCCAGCGCCAGATCCGGAAGCTCGAACACCACCAATCGCCGTCCGCCAGAGCGGAGAATATCTCATACAACCTGGAGGGCAGCATCCGCTGCTGCGTGCACGCGAATCTGTTCGGCTCGAAGCGTGGCCTTCTCTGGGGGTTTGCCTCTCCTCAGAGTCGCCGAGAGGGTCGTTACTCGGGTCGTAGTCATAGGCGACGTCATTCGTGCCGATGTAAACCATCGCGATTTGATCCGGCCCGAACGATCCGTGCTGTGCAAGGAAATGTTTGAGCTGTACTTCGAGGGAAATTGGGGCGCCTTCCGGGTCATCGGAGATTTGCGAATAAGCGTGGGCAACCCGAGCACCGCCCTCAGCATAGTTAAGCCCGCCGGGACCGGGCGACGCGTGCGAAGGCGTCCGCGTAACTGGTCACATGTTCATTGGGCTCAGCGGACTGCCCATAGTGCTCGGCCACAAGTTGGGCCCAGGTCTTGCCCGTCGCTGTCGTAAAGCGCAGACCGCCGTAAGTCCCAGCATCCGTCAGACTGTCTCCGAAGAAAACCTCTTCCTTGATCGGCGGCAAGGCAGCTCCGTACGCCTGGGGTGCAACGACCTGGCCCAACATAGTGACGATCGCGACAAGCGTGCATGAGTGCTTCATTTAAGTGGCCCTACTCCCAAATAAGGGTGTGCCGTCGTTACCGTAAGTCGCTGCCGTATAGTCGGAAGCCCGCAGCCTATACCGCCCTAGGCTGCACGCCGAACGAGACGCGCAACGTCCCGCGCATGCCGGCCCTCGGGACGCTTCAAGCCTCTGCGACGGTCGATATGGCCCTAGTTGGTCGTAATTCCCAGCCTGTTCAGGTACCAACGGTGGAAGTACCAGCATGTTGCTTCTGTCGCAGCATACGGGCCGGGTTTCCACTCGTCGCAGCCCGTGTAGCTTCGCTGAAGGCGCTCGCAGGCAACCATATCTTCCTGCTGTATCTGGTCTTGGTATTTAGCCCACTCATCTCTATAAGCCGAGTATTCAGGACGGTTCTTAGCCTCTTTAGGCATCGCCATCGTGATGATGACCTGAATTTCATCGATGTTGTCCCCCGGCACGATGAAGTATCCCGCGATAGCGTCTTCGCGACTGAAAATAATGGAACACGGCCACAGGTTGTACCAGCGCATCTCCTTGTCCATCCAGGCAGGCAGATTCGGAATCGTGCCGATGGCATCGATCGTCCCAGGGGGCTTGAATTTCTTATCCTTCGCGAACGGCATATGAATAATGGCATGAGTCCGTCCGTCATCGGGTGCAGTGACGTAAGCCGTTTCAGTAGGGATGTCACCTTCAGCGCTTCCGCCATGAAGACCTACAACGTGATAAGCCTCGATCGCATTGTCAGTCATCAATTTCCAGTTCCACTTATGGGTGTAGACATTCTCGAAGCTCACCTCGAGATCGGCTTCGCCCCAAGCCGCCATATCGGCTGCAACGCTGGGAAGCTTCGAAACGACTGACGCGGCGTCCGTGGAAAAATTGATGAAAACGAAACCGATGAAAATCTCAGTCTTCACCTCGGTGAGACGCACGTGACCGTCCTGCCATTTTTTTTCAATAAGCGGCGCCCGGACAACTCGGCCGTTCAGATCGTACGCCCAAGTGTGATAGGGGCATATGAAGCGCGTACAATTGCCCGTCCCTTTTGCGATCGCCATGCCCCGATGCCGGCAAATGTTGACGAAACAGCGGATTTTCTTGTCCTGGTCGCGAACGAATAGCAAAGGGCGACCGGCTACTTGCATCGTTTTGTAGTCGCCGATCTTAGGCAGCAAAGTATGGTGAAATAGAGCGATCCACTCCTTCTCGAAGACAGAACGCATTTCCTCCTTGTATACGGCGTCATCCACGTAGGCCCGCTGCGGAAGCCATGTTGCTTGCTCGATTGGCCTGAGAGTGTCCGCTACTTCCTCTCGACTAAATACTGCTGAATTCATACGTCTAATCCTCCTAAGCCTGCGTGCTGCCCCCAAACGCGAAGACCGGGTAAATACCTAGTACCTGGCGGGGACGGATTACCGCAGTCTGGCCCAACCTGCCCTCCTCCTGTGAGGTGCCCGTCGGCCAAAATTACATTTGGCCTGCAGGTGCTTGCGCGCCTCAAAAAAGCAGATCAGTGCTTTTGAAGACTGTTCTCGCTGACAGAGTCGACGGATCAGCGTTTTTTTTATTACTGGGCAAACAATCGTCGTCGACGATGGTGCGACGATCATTTAATTTATATTTCGTCGGAAACGCGCTTGAGTGAGAAAGCATTCTTGAACTCGCGTGTGGTCAATGAGGCCGCCAATGCCGGGCCGACCCCACCGACAGCGCCCATCCAATCAGTAATACAACAATTGCGACGATCCCTACCGGCATGACATTTTGCACGCTGATCGCGAGTACGCCGAGCAGCGGACCGACCGCTCCTCCGAAGTTGGCCGAGGCCCCGCCAATTGCGGCGCCGCGACCCGTCTTGTCAAGTACTGCCAGGAGGCCCATCACGTATGCGTTCGTAAAAATACTCAACGCGTTGAATAGCATTATTCCCACTACAAACATGTCATAGCCACCGACACAATACATTGCTGCGTTCGACGGGATCTGGATCACGAAGCCCACGGTCAATGGAAACGCATATCCACAGCTGTCGCTCAATAAGGCCGCTGCCGCACCTCCCAGCGGCGCGGCGAAACCGGAAAAGGTAAACCACATCGTGAGCGACTGCTCTGTCAAACCTCTCGCAATCGCAGCCTGCTCCGCAAATGTCCAAGCCGCCTCGACCGATGCCCATAGGAGCCCCGCCGACGCAATTCCCGCCAGTACTGGAATGGAAATCCGCTGATTTGTTCTTATTCTGCGTGGTTCCTGTGCCGCATTGCGTTTTCCATCTGGAAGAAATAGCGCGCAGGCTCCGAGGACAATCAATTGGACGAGTTGTACCAAAAACACGCGCGCGGGACCCCAAGAAGCTGCGAGATCCATGCCGTAATTCACGAATCCAAATTGTAAGCCCAGGGCCACTTGCATGTATGCAAACATGCGCTCCGGCTTCGGATGAAGAGTTGGCAGCGCGCTGGTCGCGGCCGAAACCATCCCACAACCGAAGCCTACGAAAAGGCAGCATGCGATTAACGCAGTCACGTGATGCACGGGAATCCAAGCAACACAGGCGACGGATGCGATTGCGGCTCCAATGAGCGTCAGCCTACGCTTGTCACGTCGATCGATTGTCGTCCCGAGCCAGGTCGCGGTGAGCGCAAGGACCAGCAGCTCCACCGTGACGGTCCACCCGGCCCCCGCTGTACTAAGACCGTAATCGGCAGAGAGGCTCGTGACCTGGTAGGGCAGCACTTCCATAGGAAGCCACGCGAGCGTACTAACTGCCGCCAAGGCTAATGTCGAGCCTGGTGTAAAGGTGTCTGCTGTCGTGGTCACGTACACACAAGCTGGAGCGCGTGCTCACGTCCGAGGGCGCCTCCCGCGCCTTTCACAATCGCAACGCGCACAGAAAGCTCAATCATTTAATGGCCCGCAAAGCATCGTAAATGAAAGCCTATGAGTTTAACTACACGTGCAGTTGTGGAGAGCGCTGCCGAGTAAGCTCGGCCAACTCTCATGCGCTATTCAAACCTTCCCCCAGCTGAGCGACTTCATGCATCCAGCCAGCTCTCATCGCAGAAGTCACTCGTGCCGTCCGCAATTTGGTGCTGCTGCCAAATTGGTTGAAAACCGCGAGGCCTTCAATTTGTGTGGCGACCAATACACCAATGATCTTTGCTCGCGTTGCCGACAACCGCGGGTTGATCTGCGCCACGATCTCAGCTAAAAGGTCATAATAAATCGAGTTGATATCGTCAACGAGCTTGGTGACGTCTGCGTCCTTGCTTGCAAGAATGTAGAGCTCCCAGTAGGCGCACCTAAGAATAGGGTCGGCGGCCCACTCAATAGCCCGATCTACCACTTTGTCAAAACGCTTTAATGGCGAGAGCGCCGAATCATGAGCGAGTGCGCTGAGTGCTTGCATGTAGTGCGCCCCGATCGAATTGATCGTAACGAACAAAAGGTTTCTCTGATTTCCAAAATGATGCTGTAGCGTGCTGAGTGTGATGCCGGCCATCGAGGCGATGCGTCGCATGGTAAAGCCGGACATGCCCTCCTTGGCAAACAATTCCACGGCAACTTCGAGAATTTCCTGAATCCGCTGGTGCTTCTGGCGATCCCGTGGCGTTTCTTTTTTTGTTAGATCTTTTACGGCCTGTATCGCATCGTACTTTGCTCGGCCTTCGACTCGCTTTGGCATCTGACGTTCCGGATTGGGGCGCGAATTCATCTCACTATATCACTCGAAGTCGGACCGCATCTATATGCGTGAGACGGACAAAGATCGCCGTTCGCCACTCTCTCAATCGTTTTGGACCTCACGGCGGGGCAATTCAATTCATTCGCGTTGCGACGACGGCGATCGGTCATCTGTACAAGTAAAGATAGGTCACATAAACTACCGCGAGAAATATACCACGCAGTCGAATCGGGCGCTAGCGCGCTGGAGGAAGAAGAGTCATGCTCAAGTTCAAGGTCATTCAGCCCTTTGATATCGAACCCATGGTTCTCGACGGCGAGGTATACCGAACCGGCCAGGGAACCCACCGCCGCGTCATCTCTAAGGCCAAGGATGGCTCTGAGTATATGGATGCGGGTTATAACACCTACAAGAAGGGAACCTTCCTTAGCGCCATAACGCATCCCAAAGACCAGATCTGTTACATAGTGTCAGGTGAGGGCGAAATGGGTGCCGACGGTGAAGTTTTGCCGCTGCGCGCTGGAATGTTCACGTTTCATCCAGCGGGCATCAAGTGCACATTCTCCTGTCACACTGACATGGTGACGGTCTGCCTCTTTGCCCCGCCCAGGATGTAGTCTCCGAATCTGTCCCCTTCCCCCCCTTCGAAAACCGAGCGGCGCCTTAGTCGGCTTGCTGGAACGTGCAACAGAGAGTCGCGCGTGGCCACGGCTCTGGTGGGCAGCTAACAGGTCTTGCCCATTCCCTAGAAAGTACGATCTGCGATGCCCGCGGGGTTCTACCGAGGCGTAAAGCACTATTGCAGCCCGGTTACGCCTATGATACGGTCAGCTGACCTACTAAACGTCGGCCGTGTGTATACTTAATCAACCGAGGCGCGCATGACTTGGACTCATCAGATCCGTCTGACTACGCACGATGCAGTGTTTGCGGGACAGGAAGCGTTACTGATGCGCGAGCTGCTTCACGCGCGCAAGTGGCCCGCGGTCTGGAGCGGCAAGAGGGGTAACTGCGAACTGGTGTCATTACGAGACCAGGTCCATCTCGTACAGCGACTCGAGGCGACGGATGCCGAAGCGATCGCAGATAGCTTCGGTCTGGTCGACTTCGGTGCCGCAGGGGCGGCGGTATTGGCTTCCAGCGACCTTCATTCCGCCATCGGCACCATGAATTCATTCGCGCCGTTGCTCAATTTGCGTCACACGGTAAGACTAGAGGCTTGTGACGATGACTTCGTTATGACGTTCCACCTGCATGCGCAGGACCAACATGGAGTTCAAGATGACCTGTTGTTCGTCGACATAGCGAAGATGTTGCGGTTCCTAAGAGACTTCAGTGTGATGGGGCACTTACAATCCGACGACTGGCCGGTGACGGCGCGACGGCAGAACGTCATGCCGCGCTCCAACAGATCGATGAGCTTGTCCGGCGTGTGCAGGTGCGGTGAGTACATCAGGATTCCCAAGTCCCTCTTCGGCAGGAGGCGGCCACTGGCATCACCAGCTGAAGCGAATGCGCACCAGAAGGAGTGCCGCAGGATGATGCGGGAACTGCGGGAGCGCTCGCTCTGCGGACGCGTGCGGCGGATGCTTATGCAATGTCCCGACGCCTGCCCTTCGGTGGTTCAGTTGGCCTCGAAGCTCGGCATGTCAGGACGATCATTCAGGCGACACTTGGCCAACCAGTATACGACTTTTCAGGAAATACTCGACGAGGTGCGGTTCGAGCTGGCCGTTCGATACCTCGAAGACCGGCGTCTGACAACGGAGCTGATTGCGCAAAAATTGGGATATAGCGAGAGCGCCAATTTCAGAGCCGCGTTCCGTCGCTGGACAGGTTCGTCACCACGACACTTTGACGTAAAGACGGCAGAGATGCGGGCGATGGCAAGAAGACAATCGCTTGACGAGGAATCGGAGCGTGTCCAATGCGCGTGACAGGGCTGGGCCCGGTGGTGCAGCTGGCTTATGTAGTGAACGATCTCCACGACGCCATTCGGCAATGGACATCCAAACTCGGCGTCGGCCCCTTTTTCGTCTTGGAGCATGTCAAATACCCAGAGCATGAGGTCGATGGAGTTCCTGGTCCGCTGGAGCTTAGTTTGGCGTTGGCCTACAGTGGCGAATTGCAGATCGAGTTAATGCAACAGCACGGCGACCACCCATCTGTCCTCCGCGCGTATCCTCCATCGGCCGTGAACGGCTTTCACCATGTCGGCATTCTTTCCAACGACATGGCGGCTGACGAGGCGAGACTCGCCGCCGCCGGTCTACGGCCTGTTGGAACTTCGGTCTCGGAAATCGGCGTACGCGTCGCTTTCTTCCATGGCGGAGCACACGCTGGCGGTCTAGTGGAGCTCATTCGGATCGACGATCAGGTCACTCGTTTCTTCGACGCGCTCAAGCGCGCGGCGGCGCAATGGGATGGCTCGACGCCGTACGGCTCACCGTCAGCCTAAATCTCAACGGTCTTTGGAGTGCACATGAAAATCGGCGACCTAGAATACCCTTCGCTCAAAGGCAAAGTCTCGCAAGCTGAATGGACAACGCGAGTCGAGCTTGCCGCGATTTTTCGCTTGCATCACATGTTAGGGTGGTCCGACCTACTACAGGCTGCTGCCTCTGCTCGAATTCCCGGGGAGAACCACTTTCTGTTTGTGCCGGCTGGCTGCGTGTGGGATGAAATCACCGCTTCGTCCCTGGTCAAAATCACGCTCGACGGCGAAGCTGTATCGGATACGCCGTTTGGCATCATCAGCGATTTCTGGATCCCAATGGAGGCGGTGCACGCAGCTCGACCGGACGATGCGAACTTTTTGATCCATACACACCATGCTTATGCCATTGCGCTGTCAGCGCGGAAGGAAGGACTTCTGCCATTGTCTCAAGCAGCAGCTGTCGTATTGGCCGGCAAGGTGGCCATCCACGAATACGAGGGGGTCGAAACCTACAAAGCCGCGATGCCAGGGTTGCAGAGGGCGCTGGGAGAGGCTAACTCGATTCTTTTGCGCAATCACGGAGCCTTGGTGCTCGGTACAACCGCCTTTGAAGCATTTGTGCGAATGGATCAACTCCTTGAAGCGTGTCGGGTCCAGGTGCTTGCTGGACGCTCAGGCGAGCTCGTGCAAATGTCCCCAGAGGTGGTCGCCACCTTCCCCTTTGAGATGAAGCGGGCCGAACCGTATCCCACTCAGTGGCTCGGTCTGCTGCGGAGGCTGGACCGGATCGATCCGTCCTATCGAGAGTGACTTCGAACGCATAGATGGTCGCCGCCGTCGTCTCCGGGTATTGGGGACCGCCGATTGGCATTTCCGACCACGAGTTGTCGCACACGAAGGAGATGCTTCAATACACTAAGTGAAAGGACTGGACACCAATTGTTGAAACTCACACCTACTATCCTCGCTCATGAATGATACGGGTCCGTTGGCGGGGTTGAAGATCATCGAGGTGGCCGGAATCGGCCCCGGACCGTTTGCAGCGATGGTTTTGGCGGATATGGGTGCCGATGTAATCCGGGTGGACCGCATTGGGAAGGCCGCGGCCAGCTTCGACATTGACCCCGGGCGCGACATTCTGTCGCGCAATCGCCGTTCAATTGCGCTTGATCTCAAGAGCACCCCCGGTCGACAGGTAGTGCTGCGCCTGTGTGAACGCGCGGGCGTCCTGATCGAGGGCTTTCGACCGGGAGTCATGGAACGCCTGGGATTGGGTCCCAACGAATGCATGCGGGCGAATCCGGCGCTGGTCTACGGACGCATCACGGGCTGGGGGCAGACCGGTCCTCTGGCGAAAAGTGCCGGGCATGACATCAATTTCATCGCGCTCTCCGGCTGTTTGCACGCGATGGGTCGTGCGCACGAACCGCCGGCACCCCCGCTGAACCTAGTGGGTGATTACGGGGCCGGCGCGATGTTGCTCGTGGCAGGCGTCTTAGCGGCTGTCATGCACGCGCGCACCAGTGGTCGCGGACAAGTCGTCGATGCGGCCATCCTGGACGGCAGCGCTCTTTTCATGAGCGTCTTTATGGGCCTGCACAATATGGGGCTGTGGAGCGACGAGCGGGCTTCGAATCTCTTGGACGGCGGCGCATATTTCTATGATTGCTATATCACGCAGGACGGGAAATATCTGTCGATTGGAGCATTGGAGCCGCAGTTCTTCGGCGAGCTGCTACGAATTGCGGAACTCGATCCCGCGACATTCACGCAAGGAGACCCGAGTCGCTGGCCGGCATTACGTGCCCAGCTGGCGCGAGTTATCCTGCAACGCACGCGAGAAGAATGGACGGCGATTTTTGGCGGGAGCGACGCTTGTGTGGCGCCAGTGCTGTCGATCGCAGAAGCGCCCGGCCACGCGCACAACGTTGCGCGCGAAGTGTTCATTCACCGCTTCGGTCTGGACCAGCCGGCACCAGCCCCACGCTTCAGCGAGACTCCGAGCAGCGTTCGCCTGCCGCCGCCCGGCATCGGGGAACATACTCGCGACATCTTGTTCGAGTTGGGCGTCTCTTCCGCTGACATCGACGCGATGATGCTCGCGGGAGAATGCGCCGACGCGCGTTAGCATTCGCCAGCCACGCGATTAGTCAGAGCGACGTGACGACAAGGCCCCCATCAACCACCACCACGGAGCCCGTCATGTAGCTGGATGCGCTGCTCGCCAGCAGCAGCAAAGGCCCCGACAACTCCGCGGTTTCGGCCAATCTTCGCTGCGGAATACCACGTACCAAGCGTACTCCAGGTTCGCTTTCCAGAAAACTCGTCGTAAGATCCGAGTTTACGTACCCCGGCAGTAGGGCGTTGACCCTAATACCGTACGCCGCCCATTCCAGCGCCAGGGATCGGGTGAGATGCACGAGCCCGGCTTTGGCCGCCATGTAGGCACTGACGCTCTTCTGCCCTCGCAACGCCAGCACTGAGGCGATGTTGATGATGGAGCCAGGCGTCTTGACATTAATCAATCGCTGCGCACACTCCCGGGCAACCAGGAAGCAGCCGCGCAGATTCGTGCCGAGTACCGCGTCCCAATCGTCCGCCGTTACCTCGAGGGCAGGTTTAGGACGATTGGTTCCCGCATTGTTGACCACAATGCTGATGATTCCCGCCCTTTCCTGCGCCTCATTAAGCGCGCTCACGATGCTGCTCTCGAGAGATACGTCCATGCGCACGCAATGGGTCGTTCCGCCCTGAACGGCAACCGCCTCTGCCGTCGCCTGCAACGTCTCGAGCGTTCTACCCGCCAATACGACGTGCGCCCCCGCCTGCGCAAGGGTGAGGGCCATTTGACGGCCCAGCGCCCCTGCCGCGCCCGTCACCAAGGCAACCTGCGACTTTAAGGAGAACATTGATTCAGTGGTCAAACCGGCACCCATTCACGTCATTTTGCGGTCGTCGAGACCGATATCGCGGGCAATGATCTCTTTCATGATTTCAGAGGTTCCCGCGTAAATTCGCGAAACGCGCGCATCGGTGTACATTCTCGAAATCCTGTATTCGTCCATGTACCCCGCGCCACCGTGCAACTGCACGCACTCGTCCATGACGCGTCCCTCAAGTTCGCTGGCTAGTAGTTTGGCCTCGGCGGCGACCGCCGCCGTCAGACGTTCGGCATTGTGTTCCATGACGCAGTAGTCGACGAAGACCTGTATCGCATCCAGTTGTGCGCGAATTTCCGCCATTTTGAAGCGGGCGTTCTGCATTGCACCGAGCGGACGGCCGAAAACGCGTCGTTCACAGATGTAGTCCAACGTAATGTCGAAGGCTTCTTGTGCGTGCGCGATATACATACACGATCCGATCAGGCGCTCTTCTGTCAAGAATTGCGACAAATAGCTGAATCCGTGCTCTGGATCGCCAAGTACATTCGCCTGAGGCACGCGTATCTCGTCGAAGAACAACTCCGACGTATCCTGAGCCTTTAGACCCATTTTCTTCAGATTGCGCCCGCGCCGAAACCCCTCCATGCGTGCATCGACCAGAAACAGGCCAATGCCATGCTTACGCTCGGGCACCGTTCGCGCGGCGACCACAAAGAGGTCGCCGATCTGGCCGTTGGAAATGTAGGTCTTGGACCCATTCAACAGCCAGTGATCTCCGCGATTCTCCGCCCTCGTGCGGATCCCCGCCAGATCGCTGCCGGCGCCCGATTCTGTCATCGCGATTCCCAAAATCGTTTCCCCACGGGCGCAGCCAGGCAAGACGCGCTGTTTGAGCTCGGCGTTACCGAGCTCACCGATGTAGGGCGCGACAATCCGCGAGTGCAGGGTCATGTAGAAGCCCACATCCCCACGCCGCATGTTCTCTTCGATGACGATCTGCTCGTAGCGAAAATCGCGAATGCCGGCCCCACCGTATTCTTCATCTGCCCACATCAAGAGAAAACCTTGGTCGCCCGCGCGGCGAAAGGCGTCGCGGTCGACATGTCCTTGCTGTCGCCATCGCTCGGTGTGTGGGCTCACTTCCTCGGCGATGAATCGCCGAAAGGAGTTCCGGAAAATGTCATGTTCGTCATCGAAGAGGGAACGTTTCAAGGCCATCGCTATGCGCCGGCGACCGGGCTCGCCACCCGTTCGTGGTACGGCCGCCCCTCGGCTGCTCGGCGCCGCAATCCCGCGGGTACGTCGAAGCGGTTGCCGTACAGTCCGGCCAATCGGTCGCAGGTTTGGACGAATCGGTCAAGACCCACCGTGTCAATGAAGGACAGTGTGCCGCCGGTCCAAGTGGGAAAGCCCCAACCCAGGATCGATCCGAGGTCGGCGTCCGCCGCTTCCGTAATCACCCCCTCCTCGAAACAACGCACGGTCTCCAACGCCTGCACGCTGAGGATTCGCGCGCGAATCTCCTCGACGGTCGGCTGCTCGAGCGCCGGCGGGTACAAGGTCATCAGCCCAGACCACAGCCGTTTGCGGCCCGTCGCGGGATAATCGTAAAACCCGGTGCCATGGCGGCGGCCGAGTCGCCGCAGATCCTCGACGAACCGCTGTACTACTTCATAGCCCGCTGGCTTCACGAAATTATCGCCCAAGTCAATCTCACCCTGACGAATTACTTTCCACAGGAGTTCGATGGACACTTCATCCGACACGGACAGCGGGCCCACCGGCATTCCCGCCATGCGCGACGCGTTCTCGATCAGCGCCGGCTTGATGCCTTCCGCCAGCATGCGCATCCCCTCATGCACGAAAGTCGCAAATACCCGACTGGTGTAGAAGCCACGACTGTCGTTGACGACGATGGGAGTCTTACGCAGTTGCCCGACGAAATCGAGTGCATGCGCCAATGTTCGTTGCGACGTCGCCTGGCCGACAATCACTTCTACCAGCGGCATCTTGTCCACCGGCGAAAAGAAATGCAGGCCGATGAACTGCTCGGGGCGCCTGGAGGCGAGGGCCAGGCCGCTGATGGGCAGTGTCGAGGTATTGCTCGCGAACACCGTGCTATCGCGCACCACGGCTTCGACTTTCCCCGTCACTTCGGCCTTCAATTCGCGATTCTCGAACACCGCTTCCACCACGAGCTCGCACAGCGCGAGATCCGCAAACTGCGTTGTCGGGCGGATACGTTGCAGAATCGCTTCGGCGCTCGCCTCGCTGCGGCGACCCTTAGCCACCTCCTTTTTCAAGATACTAACGGCATGAGTCTTAGCGCCCTGCGCTTGCTCCAGTGTGGTATCCAACAGGACTACCTCAATGCCCGCCACAGCAGCCGCGTAGGCGATGCCGCTGCCCATCATGCCCGCACCGAGCACACCCACTCGGTGCACCTGAAGTTTCTCGATCCCGGACGGCCGACGCGAGAGCTTGTCCGCGCGGCCCTTGTTGACGAACATCGTACGCATCAAATTGCGCGCCACCGGCCCCGACAATAGCTGTGCGAAGTATCGAGACTCAATGCGCAGCGCCGCGTCGATCGGTACCAGCGTGCCTTCATAGACGCTGGATAAAATGGCCAGCGGCGCGGGTAGATTCCTCTGCGTATCGCGCGCGACGGCGGCCGTACCGGCAGTAAAGGTTTGATTGGTGGCCGGATTCATGATACCGACGCCGCCGGGAACGGCAAACCCCTTCTTATCCCACGGCTGCACCGCATCGCCCACCTCGATCAACCATCGGCGGGCATGCGCCAGCAATTCCGCAGGTTCGACGGCGGCATGCACGAGCCCCAATTGCCGCGCCTCGTCGGCGTTGATTTGGCGCCCGTCAAGTAGCAATTTGACGGCGCCGGGAATGCCGATGAGCCGCGGGGTTCGTTGCGTACCACCGCCACCCGGCAGCAACCCGATTTTCACCTCCGGCAGCCCGACGACGACACGCTCCCCCTGGCCATCACGCGGTAATGACAGGCGAGGCACAGCTCCAGCCCGCCGCCCAATGCAAGACCGTTGATGGCCGCCACCGCCGGCTTGCCGCAGGTCTCGAGACGACGATACAGTCGGTTGACCTTATGCGCAGCCTCGTATGCATCGTGCAGGCTGATTCCGTCGGTATAGGCATTGACGACATCCAAGATGTCGGCACCGGCGATGAAGGATGGTTTCGCGGACGTGATGATGGCTCCGCGCAGCGAGTGGTCGGCCACGAGCTGTTCAACGCAGGCACCGAGTTCCTCGAGGAATACGGGTGTCAGAACATTCATAGGCCGGTCGGCAATATCGACCGAAATCGTTTCAGGATTCCGACGGCATCGCGTGAGGTTGTGAGTGTCGTGCTCAATGGGCACCCTTGTTGAATCCGTGGAACGTGTCGTTCATTCGCAATCGGGTAAGCATGACGGTTCAGCCTAAACGCGTTCGATGATCGTGGCGGTGCCCATGCCCGCGCCGACGCATAAGGTGACCAGACCCGTATGCAGGTCCCTGCGCTCCAATTCGTCCAGTAAGGTGCCGAGAATCATTGCGCCGGTAGCGCCCAACGGATGTCCCAAAGCGATCGCCCCCCCGTTGACATTGACGCGATCATGCGACACCCCGAGGTCGCGCATATATCGCAGTACCACTGACGCAAATGCTTCGTTGACCTCGAACAGGTCGATGTCCTCGATCCGCATACCCGCCAGTCTCAGAGCTTTCCGACTTGCCGGCGCCGGGCCCGTCAGCATGATTGCCGGCTCGCTACCCACGGTGGCAAAAGCCCTGATGCGGGCGCGCGGCTGCAGGCCCAAACGGTCGCCGACCGCCCGGCTTCCGATCAGCACCGCTGCGGCGCCGTCGACGATACCGCTGGAGTTGCCTCCGGTATGCACGTGTTCTATTGCCTCCACGTCCGCATAGCGTTGCAATGCCACCGCATCGAATCCTGTTTCACCCATCATCGCAAATGCGGCTTTGAGTTTGCCGAGATCGTCGACGGTGGTGCCCGGACGCAGATGCTCATCTCGGTCCAGAAGCGTCCTGCCGAGAATGTCCCTCACAGGAACGACGGAACGCTTGAAAAAGCCACTTTCCCAGGCGTGGGCCGCACGGCGCTGGCTCTCTACCGCGAAAGAATCGACGTCGCGACGCGAATAGCCATCGATGGTTGCGACAAGATCCGCCCCCACGCCTTGCGGCACGTAGTATGTCTGCCAGGCGACATGCGGATCGGCATACCACGCGCCACCGTCCGATCCGATCGGTACCCGGGACATGGACTCGACCCCGCCACCAATGACGAGTTCCGCCTGACCCGACATGACTTGTGCCGCGGCCGTATTCACAGCCTCGAGCCCCGAGGCGCAAAACCGGTTGAGCTGTTTTCCGGGTACAGATTCGTCGTAGCCGGCATTCAGTACCGCGACCCGCGCGATGTTGCTGCCTTGCTCGCCCAGCGGCGCGACACAGCCGACGACCACGTCCTCCACGAATTCCGTGGGCAGGCGATTGCGGTCGCGCAGATTTCCCAGCATCTGCGTCAACAACTCCACCGGCGTCACTTCGTGAAGCTTGCCGTCCGACCGACCGCGGCCGCGGGGCGTGCGCAGATGGTCGAATATATAGGCTTGTGCGGATAGCACGGTCATGACCGATCTTTGGCCGAGCCCGCCCAGAGGGGAGGCATGCTTCGGCTGCCCCTCCAACCTGGAGGCGTCACGCTGAGCGTCCTCACATCAAAATAGTGAACATGATTAGGAGATCTCTGCGCGCCACTCGCCCTTGTGGCTCTGCTTGTCCACATAAGCGCGCTGCGGAAGCCCACTCGCCTGCAGAATAGGCCTGAAGTTTCTCGACGTTTCTTCGTGAGTATATGCCAGTGAATCCATCAGTCTTCGACCTCGGACAGTTACTGGGTGCGACCTACACTCTGCAAATCAAACGAGCTGCGTCTCGACGCCCAGTCACAACATGATTGTTGCAAGATTTACGCATGGAGATCAGTAACGCGAGGTGGGCTGCGGCCAAATTGCGTTCGATCAAGGTGAGGAATTGGCGCGCTGCGGAGTGCCATTGCGGCTTGCATTTTGGCCGGCACTCACCTCACGCCAACGCTCTTCCGTGGGCCAAGCTGCAATAGCCGCATGCGGTGGCGAAAGGCCTGGCCGAGATTCAAAGCTCGACTTTGGCCAACACTAGATCGACAAAGACAGGAGTTTTATGAGCCGGCCACCTTTTCGATCGGCCATGATGCGCGATGGTGTACTTCGTACCACTGCACGTAGCATGCTCTACGCGCTCGGCGAGGATGACGAGGACATCGAACGACCGCATGTCGCGGTGATACACACCGGCGGGGATATGAGCCCGTGCAATAAAACGTTGCGCGACCAAGCGCAGCACGCCATGAGCGGGATTTACGCCAACGGCGGCACGCCCCATGAGTGCCCCGTAGTATCCGTATCCGATGGCCTTTCCATCGCGCGTTCCGGAATGCGGTTTTCGCTGATTTCCCGCGAACTTATCGCCGATAGTGTCGAAGCTACGGTTCGTGGCCATCAGTGGGACGGGATTTTTGGAATTGGCGGCTGTGACAAGAATATGCCTGGCCTGATGATGGGCATGGTCCGCTGCAACGTCCCATCGATGTTCCTATATGGCGGTTCGGCGCTGCCAGGTCAACTGGATGGGCGTGACGTCGACATCATCGACACGTACGAGATGATCGGCAAAGTGATCGCCGGCGACGCTACTGAGGAGGAGCTCGAAACGATGGCGCGGGCTTGCCTGCCGACCGCTGGAGCCTGCGCCGGACAGTATACGGCCAACACGATGGGCATGGTCTCAGAAACGCTCGGGTTGGCGCTGCTAGGCTCTTCGATGGTGCCCGCCGTTTTTTCGGCGCGAGCGCCCCTCGCGAGGCGCGCCGGGCGAGCCCTGATGGCGGCGGTGATGGCAGATAAACCTCTGCCGCGCGACATTGTCACTCGTAGGTCACTCGAGAACGCCTGCGCCCTTGTCGCGGCGACGGGCGGCTCGACCAACGCGCCGCTACACATTCCGGCGATCGCACATGAAGCGGGTATTGTCTTTGACATGCATGACGTCGCCGCAGTTTTCGCGCGTACACCGCTCATCGCTGACTTGAAGCCGGGGGGCCGATTCCTCGCGCGAGATGTATTCTATGCTGGCGGCGCACCGGTCATCCTTAAGGCTCTTCTCGATGGGGGCCACCTGCATGGCGAGTGTATTTCACCGTCACTGGGCGCACGATTGCCGAAGAGTTGGAGTCAATTGGAGAGCCAGACGGTGAAGTCGTTCGCGGCTGCGAGGCGCCGCTGGCACCAACCGGCGGTGTGGCCGTTCTCAAGGGCAATCTCGCCCCTGACGGCGCGCTGGTGAAGGTGGCTGGTCTCAGGCGTTTGCAGCATCGTGGTCCTGCGCTTGTCTTCGAATCCGAGGAAGAGTGCTTGCAGGCGGTGCGCGCGAGCACATACAAGCCGGGTGATGTTATTGTCATCCGCGGTGAGGGCCCCAAGGGCGGCCCGGGCATGCGAGAGATGCTCGGCATCACCGCGTTGATCTACGGCCAGGGCAATGGAGAAGCGGTCGCCCTTGTCACCGATGGGCGCTTTTCTGGTGGCACGCGGGGCCTATGCGTCGGCTATATCAGCCCGGAAGCCGCTACCGGCGGCCCAATCGGGCTTTTGCGCGATGGCGATATTATCGCGATTGACGCCCGTCCAAACGCTCGATCCCTGTGTGTCGAGGTGAATGACGCTGAACTGGCCGCCAGACGTGCCGCCCAGCCTACCGCGGACCGCCCACTGCTTGGCGGTCTGCTTCGAGAAATATGCCGCGACCGTGGGCTCAGCCCATCTTGGAGCGGTCACGCATAGCGGAGCAGTTGTCTGGGAGCGAGGAAAATGATGTTGAGATTGATACCCCTGGGCGACATGCGGCCGCGCGAATTATCTTTCCGCGCGGTGGATTATGCCCAGTTTGGGGGCTCTATAAAGATTTCGAAGTCTGCTCAATCGCAGAAACGAGAGGGTAGAAGCTGGCGAGCAGCGGAAGACATAAGCTGCGCTGTTGCGCCTTTTGTAGCGCATAGCCCAGAGTTTCGTGAATCTGAGCGGTCTTTTCAAGCAGATCCTGCAAGGACGACATGCGATGCTCCGGCGCGTGTCGAGCGAAATGCAGTCCGATGCCGTCACCAAATCGAGTGCTTCACTTTCGGCGGCACTGCAGATCCCCGCCACCGGCAGGGCGGCTTGATCCGTCAGCTCGCATCCGAGCACTCGCGCTAACCGCCCCATCTCGCGGACAACCCGGACGAGCACCCGCGCGGAGTCAGGATTTGACAAGTATCTCCAGGTCTCGGCGCGTGTCGTCACGGACAGCACCAGGAGCCCAACCCAGGCAGTAAACTTGGACCATTCCACGCGGCGGATGTCACTTACCGCAGCTGCTCTTACGCCTGACATCTCGAGGGCGGCGGCAATGGATTGGGCTGAAGAATCAGCAGGCCGTCCATCTCTCCCAGCAAGACATTGACGTTGCGCGTGAAGATTGCCACCCCATCGTTGCGCACTTCGCCGTGACGTCCGCGACCGCACCGAGCACGCAGCGCTCGCCAAACACTTCGGCGAGCTGCGCGTCTTTGAGGACGCCATTCTGAAGGGAGAAGGCCGTATCGATCTTTGCGTGGCTGAGCTTCGCCAAGGCGTCCGCCGTACCCATGGTTTTCATCGCGACCACCAGCACGCCCGCCCTATGCAAGCGGGAGGGTTCGGTGAGGATCGGCACGCGCTCGGCGAGTTCCACCAGTCCGGTGACTTTTAGTCCGTCCAACTCTATCTGCGCAGCCCGTCGGCCACGCGCGAGCATCACCACCGAGTGCCCGGCACGCGCGAGATGAGCCCCCAGTATGGAGCCAATGGCGCCGGCGCCAAGAATGGCGAATTCAGCATCGACGGGATCGATAACCGCGGCATTTGCATTTGCGTGCATCGTTCAACGCCTCCCCAGCGCGAAATACATGCTCATAACCGACGTTCAGCCACACCACCCATATTTGCCTTTACGCGACCCCCTCTTTTTCAGATACCAGTGCTTCGCCCCAGGCCCGCTCATAATATGATCGTTGCAAGATTTACGCATGGAGATCAGCGACGCGACGTGGGTATCGGCCAAATTGCGCTCGATCACAGTGAGGATGTGGAACGCACCTCGCGAAACTCCGCCAGCAGACGCGAGGCATGCTCCCGGACGAGATCGACCGATCTGTGCTTCATGTGGCCGTAGCCGCGAATCTGGTCGGGGAGCGATGCGATTCCGACAGCCAGGGCGTGGCACTCCGGCGTCAGGCTGGCGACGATCTCATCCAACCACCGCTCGTATTGTCTGATCAGCTCGCGCTCCATCTTGCGCTCGCTTGTGTATCCAAAGAGGTCCAACGCGGTACCCCGCAGACGCTTCATTCGGCCAGCAAACCGAAGAGCGGGAAGATCCATGAGCCGAATTCGCGCTTCTTGGGATTCCCGTTTGGATCGAGCGAGCCGCTCAAAATGGGCGGTGCGAGCAGCACGCTCACGCGGGCACCGCTTTCAAACGCTTCGTTCAGCGCGGCGCGGAACGAGGGACGAGCATAGAGCCTTGCGACCTCATACTCATCCTTGTACGCAAGCAAGCGCCGGTAGCTGTGAGCCACCGCGACGGCGAGCGCATCGCCTCCCGGCACACAACGCTGTTCGGCCTCCGCGACTGCCCGGACGCGGCTGACGAAGCGTTGCGCGTAGCCCGCGTTCTGATACGCTGTTAAATGATCTCGGCCCAGTTCCACCAGCTTCTCGACGGAGGCAGACGAACCGCTTTTCAACCTGGAATCGCGCTTTATGTCAGCGTAGCCGAGCGCAGCTTCGCGGCCAAGATCGAGCGCCTGCTTGTTCAGCTCGACCGCAACGCCATTTAACTCAATCGCCCGCTCAATCGACTCAATGCCTATAGGCAGCAGTCCCTTCTGATAGGCGAATCCCACCATCAGCATGTTGGAGGCGATCTTGTCGCCGAGCACCCGTCGCGCGATTTCCGTCGCATCGACTATGCTGGCTCGCTCGTCCCCGACCATCGCCGCAAGCCGCTCACACTGTTCTGTCCCCGGCAGTGGAGAATCCCGGAATTGCTGGAATGCGGCGGTCGGCTCGACGCCGCCGTTGATGACAGCGCTGGTGTGGGATGAGCGGATCGTCTGCAACGCTTCCGGCGCAAGCGCCGCCACGACATCGCAGGCGATGATGAGATCCGCATCCGCCGAATCGATCTGGTACGACTGTTCCGCGCCATGCGTCTCGCTGAACCGCAGATAGCTATAGACCGGACCGTTCTTCTGCGCCATTCCCGTCATGTTGTACGTCGAGACGCCCTTGCCCTCCAGATGGGCTGCCATCGCCAATACCACACCGACCGTGATCACGCCCGTCCCGCCGATACCCGTTACCAGTACTTGATACGGAAGAGAATTCGCGGCTACTCTCTGCGGCTCTGGGAAGGCCGGGCGCGATGCTGAGGCCGTGATCGCTGCGCGGCGGCTCGGCTTGGCATTGCGGACAATCACGAACGACGGGCAAAAGCCCTTGACGCAACTGAGATCTTCGTTACAGGAGGACTGGTCAATCGCGCGCTTCCGGCCAAATGGTGTTTCCTTGGGAAGCACGCTGACACAGTTCGAGGCCACTGAGCAATCGCCGCACCCTTCACAAACTGCCTCGTTGATGAATACCCGCCGGCTGGTCGCAGGGAGTTTCTTTCGCTTAATCAGACGGCGCTTTTCAGTGGCACACATCTGCTCGTAGATCAGCACCGTAACGCCGGACACTTCGCGCAGCGCCCGCTGCACCTCGTCCAGACTCTCGCGCGGGTGCACCTTGACGACTGCCGGCAGCTGTGAGCTCTGTCGGTGTGTCTCCGGGGCCACGCTGACCACGACACATTGCACGACTCCTTCGGCGAGTACCTGCCTCGCCACGTCGGCCACAGTGAGCTCCCCCTCAAATGGCTGTCCACCCGTCATCGCGACGACGCCGTTGTAGAGGATCTTGTATGTAATGTTGGCGTTGGCGGCGACCGCGGCCCGGATGGCCAGCAACCCTGAATGGAAGTAGGTGCCGTCTCCGAGGTTCTGGAAGATATGCTTTGTCTTCACGAAAGGCATGATGCCGATCCAGTTCGCGCCCTCGCCTCCCATCTGCGTTGATGGGAGCGTGTTTCGGTCCATCACCAGAGCCACCATTCCATGGCAGCCAATACCGCCGAGCGCGGCGCTGCCCTCCGGGACATGCGTTGAGGTGTTGTGCGGACACCCTGAACAGAAGTAAGGCGTACGGACTTCGCCACTGCTCACGGTCAGAGGGGCGGAGACGAGGGTCGCAATCCGCGCGGAACTGGTGGCGGCTCGTTGGCGAACCTCCTCGAGCCGTGCCTTCAACGTGGCATCTGCAAGACCACAAGCATCAAGTCGCGCGCCGATTGCAAGCGCTACGGCGGTCGGCGACAACGTCCCGTCGATGGGAAATAACGGCGAAGAATCGGAAACCTGTTTGCCAAATAACCGCGGCCGATGAGCGGAGGAATAGAGCGCGGCGGCCACCTGTGGCTCAATGAAGGGGCGCTTCTCTTCGACCACCAGTAGCTCTTCCAGGCCGGACGCGAAGGCACGCAGACCCACGTGCTCAATGGGCCAAATCATGCCGAGCTTGTAGACGTCGAAGCGCAGCTGGTGTGCACGCCGGCCGTCGATGCCCAACAACTTCAGAGCGTAGATTACGTCGGCGTAGCTCTTGCCGGCACTGACGATCCCGAAGCGGGCTTGCGGCGTCTCGAATATTGCGCGGTCGAGACGATTCGATCGCGCGAACTCCTGCACAAGCGGAAGCCGATGACGGACCAATAGCGTCTCGTCTCGTGTCGGACCCCATTTACCGCGGTAGTGCAGGCCTTCCGGTGGAAGGTTTTGCGGCGGCGGCAGCAAGAAATCCACGGCGGCGGCGGCGAGATCGACAGTGACGTCAGTCTCGAGCGTCTCGTTAACGCACTTCAGGCCAACCCATACACCTGAATACCTCGATAGGGCCCACCCGGCCAGTCCGTATTGGAGTATCTCCTCGACGCTCGCGGGGTACAGCACCGGAATGCTGGCCGCTGCCAGCACAGACTCGCTCTGTTGGACAATGGTCGAGGACCTGGCTGATGGGTCGTCGGCGGCAACCACAAGCACGCCACCATGGCGCGCGGCGCCGGAGAAATTGCCGTGGCGCAACGGATCGACAGATCGGTCAATACCTGGCCCTTTGCCGTACCAAAGCGCAAACACACCATCGCGTTCTCCCGGGAAGAGCCCGATCTGTTGGCTGCCCCAGACAGCAGTGGCCGCAAGATCCTCATTGAGTCCTGGCCTGAACACGATGTCGCTTGCTCGGAGCAAGTCCGCCGCGCGCCACAACTCGCGGTCGTAATTTCCAATGGGCGATCCCCGGTATCCGGAAATGAAGCCTGCGGTGTTCAGGCATGCTACTCGGTCGCGTTGGCGCTGGAGCATCGGCAGCCGCACAAGGGCCTGCGTCCCGCTCATAAGAGCGATTCCTCGGTCCAGCTTATATTTGTCGTCGAGTGAGATTTCTGCCATCAGTGCTTCCGGGTCTCGGTTGATATTTCCCTGGTAAATGACACCTGCCACTTTAGTGACCACCCGGGCTCCCGATGGCGAGAGACCCAAGGTCCTGCAATCTCCGAGGCCGAGCAGGAATTCCAACGGTCGGAAACATCACTCTCGGTACAAGGGATCCATACGGTCCAGCTTTCGCGATCGGCGTTTAGGCATTGCTTGCATTTGGATGGCAGAATGCCGGTATTGAGTATCCAATACTTCCTGAGCCCTTGGCAGGTGAGCGCCGGCCAAAGTGACCGGAATACCGATGCTGCCCGTCGATAGTCGCAAATCTTTCCCGGGTCAGAAGTGCAGTGTCATAAAAGAATGGCCCTCCGCTTCTGCCCGTCGGGAAGAGTCCCGAATTATGGCGCGCTCGAAGAGATTCGGACTTCCGGCTTCCCGGTTCGTGGCCAGCACGTCGATCAATATTTGGTACGTTGACGGCTACATGTAAATCGGCGCCGACACTCTAATGCGCTTATAAGCGCGGCGCAGGTTGAGTGTTCCAGCAATGGTGTAATTTGCGAGCCCCGATTGGGGCTTAGCTCATCTTTAGAACGGCGTGAGGCGGTGGCCAAGCTCAACGAGAAGCCGCTTCTTGCGCTTACCCTGCGCTTACAGCCAGATCGCAATCCGGCCGTGTATTTCTATCCGATTGATTTAATTGGTGGTGAGAGAGGGACTCGAACCCTCGACCCCGGCATTATGAGTGCCGTGCTCTAACCAGCTGAGCTACCTCACCATCGATTTTGACTCTCGAGCCCTTCGGGGTCTGGCAACCCCAAAGAGCGGCGGATTTTGAGCAGCCCCACCCCGCCTGTCAAGGCGCCACGAGCCCCCAACGCTTCGCCAACCCGCCGTGCCCGTAACCCTCAGGCACGCTACCCGCCCATCCGGCCTGTGCCGCGCCTGCTTTCACCCGCCCCTAAACATTAAACCTAAAGTGCATGACATCGCCCTCCTTGACAATGTACTCCTTCCCCTCCAGCCGCAACTTCCCAGCCTCCTTGGCCCCCGCCTCGCCTTTGCACCGGATGAAATCCTCGTAGGCGATCACCTCGGCCCGAATGAACCCTCGTTCGAAGTCCGTATGAATGACCCCCGCGGCCTGCGGTGCGGTGGCGCCGGCATGCACCGTCCAAGCCCGCACCTCCTTCACCCCCGCCGTGAAATAGGTCTGCAGCCCAAGCAAGGAGTACCCGCCGCGAATCACCCGATTGAGCCCCGGTTCATCCAGCTTCAGCTCCGCCAGGAACTCGGCGCGATCCGCCTCCTCCAACTGAGCGATCTCCGCCTCGATCGCCGCGCATATCGGCACGACGATGGCGCCCTCCGAAGCGGCAATCTCGCGCACCCGATCCAGCCGCGGATTCCCCGTGAACCCACCCTCATCCACATTCGCGACGTACATCACCGGCTTGTCGGTGAGCAAGTGCAGGTCGCGCAGCAGCGCATGATCGTGAATGTCCAGCTTGAGTAGGCGCACCGGCTTCGCAAGATTCAGTTGAGCGCGTACCTTCTCCAACAGGTCGCGTATTTTGACGGCGTCCTTGTCTGCCGTCTTCGCCGCCTTCAGCGCCTTCTGGTAGGCCCGCTCCACGCTGTCCAGATCCGCCAGCGCCAGTTCGGTGTTGATCACTTCGATGTCGCTCGCCGGATCGATCTTCCCGGCAACATGCACGATGTCATCGTTCTCGAAGCACCGCACCACGTGGGCGATGGCGTCCACTTCACGGATGTGCGCAAGAAATTTGTTGCCGAGGCCCTCGCCTTTGGATGCCCCGGCCACCAGCCCCGCGATGTCCACGAATTCCACCGTCGTCGGCAGAATCTTCTCCGGATGCACGATGGCAGCCAGCTTCTCCAGCCTCGGGTCCGGCACCGGCACCACGCCCACATTGGGGTCGATGGTGCAGAACGGATAATTCTCCGCCGCGATTTGCGCGCGCGTCAGCGCATTGAACAGCGTGGACTTGCCCACATTGGGTAAACCGACGATTCCGCAGCGAATGGGCATTAAGTCTTTCCTGCCCGGCTGTGCAGCCGGGTCATGGCGCGTTCCGCGCCTTGTTCGAGTAGTAGCGGCATGCAATCCGCCGCCGTGCTGACCGCTTCGAGAATGAGATCCTCCTCGGCGCGCGGCGCCCGGGTCAGCACATAGTCGATGACCTCGGCCTTGTTGCCGGGATGGCCTATCCCCAAACGAAGCCGCCAGAACGTTTCGCCGATGTGAGCGATGGTGTCGCGCAGGCCGTTGTGGCCGCCGTGGCCCCCGCCCTGCTTCAGGCGCACGCTGCCCACGGGCAGATCGAGTTCATCGTGCGCCACCAGGATATCCTCCGGCGCGATCTTGTAGAACTCGCTCAGCTGACGCACCGACAGGCCGCTGCGATTCATATAAGTCGTAGGCTTCAATAGAACGATGTCCTGCCCGCTCAAGGAAATGCGCGCGGTCTCCCCGGAATACTTGCGGTAGTCGCGAAACTCGCCGCCATGACGGCGCGCAAGCAAGTCCACGAACCAGAAGCCCGCGTTGTGACGAGTGACCAGATGCTCGGGACCCGGATTGCCCAGGCCGACGATGATGCGCAACGGTAAACCAGACATGACCGCACTCTTGAGACAGTAAGTAGAAAAAGTAAGGGCCGTCCTTCCGACGGCCCCACTGATCCAAAACGCCGGCAACTACTTCTTGGCGTCTTTCTTGGCCGGTTCCTTCTTGGCTTCCTCTTTCTTCGCAGGTTCGGCCTTCTTCGCCGCATCCCCGCCGGCCGCTGCCGCCGGTGCAGCTCCCGCCGCCGCTGCCGCACCCTCTGCTGGCGCAGCACCCGCCGCCGCCGCCGCAGTCGGCTCCGGCTCTTCCGCACGCGGGCTGTGAATGGCCACGACCGCCGCGTCATCCTTGGCCAGATCGACCAGCGTGACGCCTTGAGGAATCTTCAGCTGCGAAAGATGGATGCTTTCGTTGATCGACAATCCGGAAATGTCGACTTCGATGAACTCCGGCAAATCCTTCGGCAGGCAGGAGACTTCAGTCTCCGTGCGCATGTGCGAGACGATGCCGCCCTGGGATTTGACGCCCGGAGAAACGGCCGCGCCCGTGAAATGCAGCGGTATGCTGATGCGGATCTTCTCGTTCTCCTCGACGCGCTGGAAGTCGACGTGCACGATGGCATTCTTGAAAGGGTGCCGTTGCACGTCCTTCAAGATGGCCGCCTGCGCCTGATCGCCCACCTTCAAGCTGAGGATCGTCGAATAGAAGCGCTCGTTGTCGAGCATGATCAAGAGTTTCTGATGGCTCAAAGTCAGCGCACGCGCCTCGGCGTGCCCGCCATACAGAATTGCCGGTACTTTTCCTTCGTGACGCAGGCGGCGGCTCGCACCTTTGCCTTGCGTCTCGCGGAACTCGGCGACGAGTTCGAAAGAGGTTTTCATAATCTTCTCCAGTTACATCACAAACACGGCGCCCTCGCATCGCGACCAATCGCGGGAGCACCGACCAATTCAACTCCGGGGCAACGCCGCCCCGCTCAATCTATGTACAGCGAACTCACCGATTCCTCATCGTTGATCCGCCGCACGGTTTCCGCCAGCAGTCCCGCGACGCTCAGCTGCCGTATCTTCTTGCAGGCTCTTCCGGCCTCCGACAGCGGTATCGTGTCGGTCACCACCAGCTCATCCAGCACCGACTTTGAAATGCGCTCGATCGCCGAGCCGGACAGCACCGGGTGGGTGATATAGGCTACGACCTTCAGCGCGCCTTCGTCTTTGAGCGCCTGCGCCGCCTGGCACAAGGTGCCCGCGGTATCCACCATGTCATCGATCAGGACGCAGGTCCTGCCCTCGACCTCGCCGATGATATTCATGACCTTCGATTCGTTGGGCCGCGGCCGGCGTTTATCGATGATGGCCAAATCCGCATCATCCAGGCGCTTGGCCAGGGCGCGCGCGCGCACCACGCCGCCCACGTCCGGCGAAACCACCACCATGTCCTTGTACTTCTGCTTCCAGGCATCGCCCAGCAGCACCGGCGAGGCGTAAACATTATCCACCGGAATGTCGAAAAACCCCTGAATCTGATCGGCGTGCAGATCGACGGTCAGCAACCGGTCGACGCCCGCGCTCGCAATCATGTTCGCGACCAGCTTCGCCGTGATGGCCACGCGCGTCGCCCGCGGCCGCCGATCCTGCCGCCCGTACCCGAAGTACGGCACCACCGCGGTGATGCGCTTCGCCGATGCACGCCGGCATGCGTCCGTCATCATCAGCAATTCCATCAGATTTTCCGCCGGCGGATTCGTCGACTGCACGATGAACACGTCGCGCCCGCGCACGTTCTCCATCAGCTCGACGCTCACCTCGCCGTCGCTGAATCGGCCCACATCGGCGCGGCCCAATTGCACATGCAGGTGCCGCGTGATCTCCTGCGCGAGCGTCGGATTCGCCTTGCCGGTGAACACGGCAATCGTCAATGTATCGAATTCTTTACTCTGCGACATGGACCTTGGCTCAATCGACGAATCGCTCCAACCGCAAAAAATTGGCTGGGGTGGAAGGATTATTCGGCGCTGCGCGCCTCACCCCTTCGGGGCCGCCCTTCGGGCGTTATCCTTCCGTTCCCAACTCTCACTCTAGGGCCGTTTCGAACCGACAAATCGCCCCTACCGTAACAGTATGGCTGGGGTGGAAGGATTCGAACCTCCGTATGGCGGGATCAAAACCCGCTGCCTTACCGCTTGGCGACACCCCAACTTAAAATCAACAATCAGCGCACCAAATCTTGCGCACCGACTCTCAGCCGGCCGCTAATCTTTCAAGCAAGGGCGAGTCGTTCAGTCCGCGAACCAAAAAAGCATTCAGCGTCGGCGGCAGCTTGCGCAAAATCTCGCGGCCGCCGTCCATCGTGCCGACGGCCAAAAAAACACAGGCCCCGGTACCCGTCAGGCGCGCCGGACCATACCCCGACAGCCAATCGAGCGCACGTGCCACTTCGGGATATCGGCGCCGTACCACGCTTAAACAGTCGTTCTTTCCACCAGACGCCAGGAAGCCGTGGATTGTGATGGGCACGGAATTCCTTGTCAATTCAGGATCTTGAAATACCTCAGCCGTGCTGACTCCAATATTCGGCTTTAAAATCAGATAGTTAGCCTCAGCCGGCGCCAGCGGCGGATACAGGGGTGTCAAGCGCTCGCCGATTCCCTCCGCCCAGGCCACCCGGCCCCGCACGAACACGGGCACATCCGCCCCCAACTTCAACCCCAGCGCCGCCAGATCGTCCACGGGCCAGTTTAAATTCCACAAATGGTTGAGCGCCACCAGGCAGGTCGCCGCATCGGAACTACCGCCGCCCAGACCGCCGCCCAAGGGTATGCGTTTCAACACACCGATATCGGCGCCCAGGGTGCAGCCTGCAGCGGCTTGCAGCGCTCGAGCCGCCCGCACGCATAGATCGGCTTCCTCGGCCACATCGGCGATGGCCACCCGGCGCCGGATCTGGCCGTCGGCACGAATATCGATCGTAATCTCATCGCATAAATCGATGAACTGAAAACAGGTTTGCAGCTCGTGGTAGCCGTCCGGACGACGCCCCACAATATGTAAGAACAAATTGAGCTTGGCCGG
The DNA here is from genome assembly GCA_963784105.1 of uncultured Gammaproteobacteria bacterium. Lineage (GTDB taxonomy): Bacteria > Pseudomonadota > Gammaproteobacteria > Steroidobacterales > Steroidobacteraceae > Bog-1198. Next base: position 534,967 of record CAWAQE010000018.1, on the reverse strand, counting down.
TGCGGGCCAAGGCAGAGATCCCGCCGGGCTCATTGCCCCAAGTTCCAGTGATCGATCGCGATTCGCACCCGCACGCCTTCTCGGTTCAACACCAGAAGCCCCGGCAGCACATCTCCCCCCACCGTCAAGTAGCGATCGTAATCGATGGTCCAATCAGCTTGATTCAATTGCAGCGCGCGGTCCTGGCCGTTGCGCTTCAGGTCGAAGGCCGCGCTCGGATCCGGCACCCCCAGCAGCCAAAATCGCAGGCGATCGATGGGCAAGTCGAACCCCAGCCGCTGCTGCAACTGCTCCAAGACCTCATCGCTCGGCGGCGCCCCGTTCAATGAAATCCCCTGAGGGGTGCGCGTCAGCACCAGAGCGCCGATGCCGAACGGCCCGGACAGATGAACTTCCGCGAAGCTCTCGCGCTGCCGCCAGTCCAAAGTGGCCTGCCACCCTTGAGTCCCCACGGCGACGGCGGCACGGCCGTCGAGCCGCCAAGAGCTGAGCTTCTGCAGTTCAGCGGCGCGTTGCTCCCACCCCTCAAGCGGCGGCGCCGGTGCCTGCCGAGTCGTCACACAGCCTGTGAGCACGGAAAGGCACAGAAGCATCCCCGGTAAGCTACGCACGCAGACTCAATTCACTACGGGCAGCGGCGCCCGTGTTGCGGGCGGCGCCGGCGGCGATAAGGGGGCGGCATGCAGCCGCTGGCGAGTTTCCTTCAGCAGGCGATTGTCGCCATCGACGGCGGCGGCTTCGGACCAAATGCGTTCGGCGTCGTCCGGATTGCCGAGCCGCCACAGTACCTCTCCCAAATGTGCCGCGATGTCGCCGCCGCGATCGTCCAGGTAAGCGGCCCGCAAATAGCCCTGCGCTTCCGCGGCATGGCCCTGGCGAAACAGCACCCAGCCCAGGCTGTCGAGAATTGCCGCATTCTTGGGCGACGCGGCGTAGGCACGCTCGATGAGTTCGCGGGCTCGCCGCAGGTCTCGTGAGTGATCGGCCAGGGTGTAGCCCAGTGCGTTCATGGCCGCCGGATCGTCCGGCCGCGCTTTGAGAAGCTCAGTCAATTCATGCAAGGCGTCGCCCACCCGCCCCTGCTCCTCGTAAGTCGATGCCACGGCATAGCGCAAGTCCACGTCGTCCGGATACTCCAGGATACCCCGTTCGAGAACGCCGGCCGCGCGCGGCAAGTCCCCCGCGTCGGCGTACATTCGAGCGCGTGCCGTGATGATTGCCGGCGCGCGCTGCGGCTCATCCTCGATGAGCCGATCGAGCAACTCCTCTGCCGCCTGCGGGGCGCCGTGCGTCTGCAATATCGCAGCCGCTCGAAGCAATGCGGGAACCTCGTTCTCGCCCTCCTGCACTTCTGAATAGAGGCGCAGCGCCAGTTCCGGGTCACCGTGACGATCGGCGATCACTCCCAGATAGTAGAACGCATCGTCGAGGTACTTATTCGCCCGCACCAACTCCGCAAATCTCGCGTTGGCTGCCTCCAGATGGCCTTCTTGAAATTCGATGAGCCCCAGCAGGCGCTCCGCCAGGGGCGCATATTCGGGGTCCTGCGTGAGCGTCTCCAGCTGCTGTGTCGCCGCCGAATCGCGTTGCGCGGTCATGAGCAATAGTGCGAAGTCCAGGCGATGAGCGGAAGTCGCTTCACGCCGCATCAGCTCCTCCGCCTGCCTCAGCGGCTCTTCGGCATCGCCCGCCATGATTTGCGCGCGCGCCAGCGTCTGCAGCAGCTCGCTGCGTGCATCCTTACCGCTCTGAGGTTCAGCCGCGGAGGGCATCGCCAACACCGCAGTGAAGCTGCGTACCGCCGCCGCCGGATCATCCGCGCGCAGCGCGGCGAATCCCTGCACCCGCAAGGCCGCCGCGGAGGATGGAAAGGAGGATGCCAGGCGATCCGCGAGCTGACGTGCGCCAAATACATTGTCCTCGCCGGCGAGGTAGGCTTCCAGCGCAGCGAATTCCGCATCCGTGCCGATCGGCGAGCTATGGAGCACGGCGCGATAGTGAGCGGCGGCTTGATCGATCTTGTACAGCGCCAACTCGGCCTGCGCCGCGGCGCGCTGCGCCTCCACGGACTTGGGGTCCGCCTCGATCCAACGCGCTGCGGTTTGTTCGGCCAACGACGGCTGCAGGGTTTCGACGGCGACTTGAGTGGCTCGTTGGAGCAGGCCCACATCGGTTTCATTCGCCGCGGCGGCAGCATATTGGAGTGCTGCGATGCGAGGCTGATGCCGCGTAAGCGCTATCTCGGCCGTGACGGTATAAAATGACTCCGGGGCGGAAGGGTCGTCAGGCTTGTGACCCACGCCGGCGCAGGCAGCGCAGGCAGCAAGCCCAAGCCCTATCGAGGTCCTTGCGAAGATTGAAATCGAGAACACGGCCGCACTATAGCGAAATGACCATCCCCATGCCGCGGATTCCCGCTTGATCTAGCGATACCTCTTCCACCAGAATCAGTGGGTTACGGCCCAAAAAAAGCGCTTCAATGGCATTCAACATCCTCGGCATCAACCACAAGACCGCGCCGGTCGCCCTGCGCGAAAAGGTGGCGTTCAGCGAGGAACGATTGCTTGCGGCGTTGCACACCTTGCGCCAAGAGGCCGGCATTGCCGAAGTGGTGATTGTCTCCACCTGCAATAGAACCGAGGTGTATTGGGCCGGATCCGCCACCGGGGAGGAGCTGTGCCAGTGGCTCGAACGTCACCATGGCAATAGTCTCGATCTCGCTTCCAGCCTGTACGTTCACCAGGAGCAGCAGGCCGTGGAACATGCGTTCAACGTCGCCTCGGGTCTGGACTCCATGGTGCTCGGCGAGGCCCAGATTCTGGGTCAGCTTAAGGATGCATACCGCGTGGCGCAGGCGGCCGGCAGCACCGGACCGGCGCTCAACAAGCTGTTCCAGGCCGCCTTTTCGGCCGCCAAACGCGTGCGCTCGGAAACCCGTATCGGTGAGAATGCCGTATCCATCGCCTCCGCAACCGTGAGCTTGGCGCGGCGCGTCTATTCGGACTTGAGCGCCCATACGGCCCTCATGGTCGGTGCCGGCGACATGAACGCCCTCACCGCACGTCATTTCATGAGTGCCGGGGTCAAGCGCATGGTCATCGCCAACCGCACCTTGGGCCGGGCCCAGACCCTGGCCGCGGAACTCAAGGCCTACGCCGTCGGCCTGGAAGACCTCGACAAGGAATTGGCCCAAGCCGACATCGTCATCACCTGCACCGCGAGCGCCCTGCCTCTCATCACCAAGAACGCCGTCGAGACCGCCATCGGCGCACGGCGCCGGCGGCCGATTTTCATGGTGGATCTGGCGGTGCCCCGCGACATCGATCCGGCGGTGGCCGAGCTGGAAGATGTGTATCTCTTCTCCATCGACGATCTGCAGCAGCTGATCGACGACAACAAGCAGCAGCGCGCCGTGGCGGCGGATGGCGCCCGGCTGGTCATTGATGAGGAAGTCGCGCGATTCCTCACCGAATCACGGGCCCACGATGCAGGCCCCGCCATCCGCGCGCTGCGGCACCAGGCCGATGGCATCCGATCGCAAACCCTGGAGCAGGCCCGGCGCCTGCTCGCGGCGGGGAAATCCACCGACGAAGTCATCGAGTATCTTGCCAACACCCTGACCAATCGGCTGCTGCATGCCCCCACGCATGCCCTGCGCCAGGCCGCAGAGCTCGCGGATTCCGCCCTGGCAGAGGCCGTCACCCGGCTCTTGACCGAAGAACGCGACCGGCATTGAGTCTTTAGGCCGCTATAATCCGCGCCCATGAAAGATTCCATCCGGCGCAAGCTCGAAAAACTGGACGAGCGATACGAGGAAATCAGCCGTCTCCTATCGGATGCGGGCGTCATTTCGCGTCAAAACCAATTCCGTGAATTATCCATGGAGTACTCGAGGCTGGGACCGCTGGTCGAGCGCTACCGGCGCTTCATGTCTCTGGAAGGCGACCAGGCCACCGCCCATGAGCTGGCCTCCGACAAGGATCCGGCAACCCAGACCATGGGCGAGGAAGAGCTGGCCGACCTCGCGCCCCGCCTCGCGGCCGAAGAGATGGAGCTGCAGCGGCTGCTGGTGCCGAAGGACCCGCAGGATGACAGCAATATCTTCCTGGAAGTCCGCGCAGGCACGGGCGGCGATGAGGCCGCCATCTTTGCCGGCGACCTGTTTCGCATGTACGCCCGCTATGCCGAATCCAAGGGTTGGGGCGTCGAGATCTTGAGCGAAAGTCCGGGAGAGCACGGCGGCTACAAGGAAATCATCAGCCGGGTGATCGGCCGCGGCGCCTATTCCATGCTCAAGTTCGAATCCGGAACGCACCGCGTGCAGCGCGTGCCGGCCACCGAGGCGCAGGGGCGCATTCATACCTCGGCCTGTACCGTGGCCATCCTGCCCGAGCTCGAAGAAGTCGAGGCCGTCGAGTTGAACCCCGCGGACCTGCGCATCGACACCTTCCGCGCCTCGGGCGCGGGCGGCCAGCACGTCAATAAAACCGACTCGGCCATTCGCATCACGCACATACCCACGGGCGTCGTGGTCGAGTGCCAAGATGAGCGTTCGCAGCACAAGAACCGCTCCCGGGCCATGTCGCTGCTGAAAGCGCGGCTGCTCGCCGCCGAGCGCGAGAAGCAGCAGAGTCAGCAAGCGCAGTCGCGCAAATTGCAGGTCGGATCGGGCGACCGTTCGGAACGCATCCGCACCTATAATTTCCCTCAAGGACGAGTCACCGACCATCGCATCAATCTGACGCTCTACAAGCTCGACGACGTCATGAAGGGCGATCTCGAAGAATTGATTCGCGCCTTGAATCAGGAGCACCAGGCCGAAGAGCTGGCGCAGCAAGTCGAATGATGCCCACGACCCGCCGTCCAGCATCGGCCGAGGCATCGAGAACGATTGCTGAGACCCTGAGCGTTGCCGCGCGCATGCTCGACGGCCACAGTGATTCGCCGCGGCTCGACGCGGAATTGTTGCTCGGCAAAGTCCTCGGGCTGACGCGTTCGGGATTGATCGCGCGCAGCCACGAGCCCATCTCGCGCGACCGCGAAATAGCCTACGAAAACCTCATCGAGCGGCGTCTGGGAGGCGTGCCGGTAGCCTATTTGACGGGCACCCGGGAATTCTGGTCGCTGCCGCTGCACGTCACTCCCGCGGTGCTCGTGCCCCGGCCGGAAACCGAGCTGCTGGTCGAGTTGGCCTTGCAACTTCTGCCGGAGCGTCAAACGGGAAACTCTGCGGATCAGGCTACCTCTGCGGATCGGGTCTGCTCCATTCTCGACTTGGGCACGGGCAGCGGCGCGATCGCTCTCGCCCTCGCCTCCGAACGGCCTCGAGCACGGGTCACGGGCATCGACATCTCAGCGCCGGCGCTCGAGGTCGCGATTCAGAATTCACGCGCCCTGGGGCTTACGCGCATCGATTGGCGCTTGGGATCCTGGTTCGCGCCGGTGGCCGGCGAGCGATTCGACATCATTGTCGCCAACCCGCCCTATGTCGCCGCCGCCGATCCGGCGCTGAAGAAACTCCGCGCGGAACCCGCCATCGCCCTGTGCGACGGACCGACCGGACTCGAAGCCCTGTCCGCGATCGCCCGCGGCGCGGCCGCGCATCTCAACGAACGCGGCTGGCTGATCCTGGAGCATGGAAGCGATCAGGCGCGGCAGGTCGCCCGCCTCCTCGAATGCCAAGGCTTCACCGGCATCCGTTCGCATCTCGATTTCTCAGGCAAGCCCCGCGTTACGCTGGGCACCATTCTCACACACCACCAGGAAACCCCATGATCCGCTTCGAAACCACGCTGGGCGATTTCACCATAGAGCTGTTCGAGAAAGAGGCCCCTTTGTCGGCCGCCAACTTTCTGCGCTACATCGAGGACGAATTCTTCGACGGAACCATATTCCACCGGATCGTTCCGGGCTTCGTCATTCAGGGAGGCGGGTTCACCGAAGACATGACGCAGAAGCGCACGCAGCCGCCTGTCAAGAACGAGGCGGACAACGGCCTGAAGAACGAGCGCGGCACGCTGTCCATGGCCCGCACCAACGACATCAACAGCGCAACCTCGCAGTTCTTCGTCAACTTGAAGGACAACGACTTCCTCGACCACTCGCGCGGCAATTTCGGCTACGCCGTGTTCGCGCGCGTCACCGACGGCATGGATGTGGTCGACAAGATCGCGGCGGTCAAGACCGGGCGGCGGCGCGGCTTCGACGATGTTCCCGTCGATGCGGTCATCATGAAGAGCGTGCGAAGAATGCCCGCTTAAGCGCGGCGTGGCCAAGAAAAGATCATTTTTCGGCCGGCTGGCACGGATGGCCCTGTGGCTGATCGTGATCTGCATGGTGGGAAGCGTCCTCGCGGTGGCCTCGCTGCGCTGGGTCAATCCCCTCTTCAGCGCATTCATGGCCGAGTCCCAAGTGACGGCGTGGATGAACCGCGACCCCAAATACGTCTTCCGCCATAGCTGGGTCGATTTGACCCAAATCTCGCCCAATCTGCCGCTCGCCGTCGTGGCCTCGGAGGATCAGAAGTTTCCCGAACACTGGGGCTTCGATGTCGCCGCCATCGAAAAGGCCTATGCCCTGAATCAGCACAGTCACAAAGTGCGCGGCGCCAGCACCATCAGCCAGCAAGTCGCGAAGAACCTATTCCTCTGGTCCGGCCGCAGCTATTTCCGCAAAGGGCTCGAGGCCTATTTCACCGTCCTGATCGAGACCCTGTGGCCGAAACGGCGCATATTGGAGATGTATCTGAACATCGCCGAGTTCGGCTACGGCACCTATGGAGCCGAAGCCGCCGCGCAGCGGTTCTTCCACAAACCCGCCTCCCGCCTTACCCGCAGCGACGCCGCCGTGCTCGCCGCCGTACTGCCCAACCCAGAGCATTTCTCCGCCTCGGCACCCTCCCGCTACATTCAGCAGCGGCGCGAGTGGATACTCGGCCAGATGCAGGCGCTGGGCGGTCCGGAAATGCTGAACGACATCGACGCCTATCCGAACCGGCACCGCTAGGTTGAACAGGGAGGGGAGTTGAGCTGCGACACGCGGATTTTCAGAGGGCGAATGCTCATCTGAGCCCTTTCAATTCAATCGCACAATTAGAGCTTGACGTTCATACCCCGGAATACTAACGCTAGACGTTACATTTCCGGTGTTACTAAGTCGCCAAGAACTCATCCCTCTGGTCCGGCCGCAGCTATTTCCGCAAAGGGCTCGAGGCCTATTTCACCGTCCTGATCGAGACCCTGTGGCCGAATCGGCGCAGCGCTACTCGGATCGATTGGGACGAATCGCACTCACATTCCCAAATCGTAGTTACTGCATAGCCCATGCTCTCCAGTGCGTTTACAGCCTGCGCATCGCGTCGCCTGTTGGCGGCAAACTTGGCCAGCCAGAATTCAGTGTTCGATTTGGGCGTGGTTGCGCGAGGACAGCCTGCATGATGGTGCCAGTAACACCCGTGAACGAACACTGCCCACTTCTTGGAGCGATTCGCGAGATCCGGCGAACCCGGTAAATCATCGTTGTGCAGGGTAAATCGGCGTCCGAGACCACTCAGCGCGCCTCGTACGAGGCCCTCTGGCGCGGTGCCCTTCCGCTGGACCCTCGCCATTCGTTCCGACGTTTCTCGTGTGGTCATTAGTCGGCGTCGGCCGGCCAGCTTTTTCTCGACGGCTTTGAATGGCCGTCGCTGCAACATCAGATGTTGCCAAATTTTGCAGCGTAGAGAGACGCGATGCGACGTATCATTTGATCGTAATGCCATACGTCGTTTCGTGCCGGGGCAGGAGGTTTGGTTACGATGGTCACTGGAGTACCGTCGTTGCAGAGTTCGATGACCACGATACCGAGAGCGTCGAACCCGTCGACGCCTCCCTGTGTCCGGCGCGGAATTTCCTCGAGTTTTTTGATCGTGCGTTCCGTCGCCTTCGGTTGGGTGTGCCTAGTCACGAATTTTGCATGCCCGGGAAGGCTCGCCTTGTTTCGGTCGACGCTCACGAATGTAGACGCGAAGTTTACTAAGGCGAAACCCGCTGCGATCGCATAGTCAGCGGAGCCATGGATCGCCAAATGACTCGAATTTAATTCGTCGAAAAGACGTGGCAACGCTTTCACGTGTTCGGTCATGGCGGCCTTCGCCTCGAGCGCCAAGTGAACCGAACCCACTGTAACTCTCTTTAATTCTGGATATGCCGCAAGTTGCCTTTTCTGCGATGCGGACAGCCGCACATCGTACTGCGGTACGAGCTCGTGAAAACTCGCATATCCACTCTCCTGTCCAGACCCCGGAGTGCAGATGACCAGATCGAGGTACTTCTTCCGGTTATTCTTGAAATCGCGCATCTCGTGATTGATGCCGAAGCCAACTTTCGAAGCGGCGATGTGTTGTGCGAGAAGCGGGCAATGATGCAGCAGATCAAATAATAGGGCCCAGCACGCGACCTTGGAATGCTGGTCACTCCGGGAATGGTATTGCCAGTGGTTGCCCGATTGATCGACGACGCTTGGTTTGGTCATCGAACGCGCCAGGATTTCAGGACCGTCCATTAGGTGTCCATCGTCAGGCCGCTCGACGGACGACGAGATCCAGAGAAGTAATCCCGGACCGAACGTCTCTGCGGCCGGTCATCCTTTGTAGGTGCAGGCGCAGCGCTTCGAGGAATCCGGGCGGAAAGCGAAGCTTCGCAGTATCGGTACGTTTCAAGAATCCCGCTGTGGCCTTTGCCGACAAGGGTATCGGGTCGTATTTGAGAAACGATTCGAGGGGCGAATACCGCCTGCGTCGCGGCCACTCGGAAGCACATACCACCGTACGTCCGTCACCGACGTTCCACGCGGCCGTTGGCCATCGCGTTGATGTGCCGAGCGGTGAAGTGGCAAACTCTAGTAAAGCGCCCGGTCGGGCGAGACGCGAACCCACCCAGGCCGCGGCCGGGACGCTGACAGCATTGCCGACGAGTTTCCAGCGGGCCCCCTTCTTGACAATGCGCTCCGCGGGCTTGGTCCAATCCCGGGGAAAGCCTTGCAGACGCTCAGCGTCGCGGATGTCGGGCGTTACGACGTCGCCGTCCGGCATCAAAATCGCAGGAGCCGACGGTATACCGATGGTCGACCCGCCCTTCAGTGTCGGCACGGCGTCGACCGCCCATCCGAGCCCCCGCACTCCCTCGGTCCAGTAAAATCCACAGGCCACGGGATGCCCGTTCAACGTCGGCTCTTCAACGTCTCCTTCGTCGTCGGCAAAGAGTACCTCTCTGGGATCACCTACGCGGGATGCCACGAAATAGACGCGGCGACGACGCTGCGGCAACCCGAACGCCCGAGCGTCTACGACACGATAGGCCCATCGGTACCCGAGCGTTTCGAACCCCGTCGTGATGACGTTCATCGCCTCGCCACGGCCGAGTTGCAACATGAATGGGACGTTTTCGAGGAGCACCCAGGGTGTCTGATGTTTTTCGACGAGACGAAAAACCTCCCCCACCAGGCCCGACCGGGCACCAGCGATACCAAGTGTCTTGCCGGCTTGCGACAAGTCCTGGCAAGGGAACCCCGCTGCTATCAAGGTCGTGCCTCGAGGCAGCGCGCGCAGCGTACACACATCACCGTGAAACCGGACGTCGGAATACCGCGCGCGCAACACGGCGGACGCTCCCACATCGTTTTCACAGAGGAGTGACGTGCTATGCCCTGCACGTTCTAGGCCCCGCTCAAGTCCACCGATGCCCGCAAAGAGACCGGCAGTCTTGTGCTGGATTGGGGTGCGCTGCGGGTGCTTCACTTCCATTCCCCGTACAGTTGATGGGCGCCATCGAGCAACAACTTTGGACTGTATGGCAAGTACGTTAGGTCCTTCATCATATGAGAGTCGCTTGCGGTTCGTCAGATACCGCGCGGAGTAATTTCAAGGTAGCGGCGGCGAGTTTTTCTGTAATTTCGACCGGGATCGAGTCAAGTTCGCCTGGAGAGGTTCCTATAAACATGAGCACGCTGAGCGGCACTTCGAGCGACCGACTGATTTTTTCCATCGTGGAAAGCGGCGGATCGCGTTCGTTTCGCTCAAGGAGTGAAATATAGGAAGGCGACAGACCCGCCCGCCTTGCCAGAGTCGGTATAGATAGACTCTTTTGCTGCCGGCAAAACTTGATCGCATGACCTACGTTCATAGCACCTTGGATGAATCGGCAAACTCGGCTAATGGGTCATTCCGGGGTCTAGGGTAATCTTTTGATGACTGACAGTCAATGTTTGCCTACTGGAGGTTACTGCCTGCCACGACGTCAGCGACAAGAGGGGTCGCCAGCTGTTCGGATTCTTCACCCTCCCCGGGTGACGGGCCCAGTCTGGGACCGGCAACGGTGATAGTTTCGCCCTCCCAAGGGCTAAGGTAGGCGGCATGGACATCATCATTCCAAACGCGGCGTCGATCGGAGTTTTTTGCGTGGCGGCGATCCTGCTGCTGCTCACACCGGGTCCGGCCGTTCTCTACATCGTCGCGCGCAGCGTCGAGCAGGGCCGTATCGCCGGGTTGGCCTCCGTTCTCGGCATCACAACCGGAACGCTGGTGCACGTGCTGGCGGCGGCGCTGGGGCTGTCGGCGCTGCTGGCCTCCTCAGCGCTTGCTTTCGCGGCGGTCAAATATGCGGGTGCCGCCTATCTAGTTTATATCGGAGCGCGGCGGATTCTCAGCCGCAATGACATGCCGGCCGAGCAGAGAGAACGCGAAACCTGCGAGCTCTTCTGCTCCTTGCACCCCGGGTCAGCTCATGGCCGATCAAGAATTCACTTACGTGTGCGTGGCTGAGAACACCTGGCGGCGTTCGGCGATCGGTGCGTTTTAGCCTGCGCCGAGTGCGCTCACCGTCGAGCCCGATTGAGCATCGAATGCCTGGCGCGCCGCCAGGATCTCTTCGAAGTGCGCCTCCGACCAGGCAATCAAAGTCGCGAGCGGCGTGAGCACTGACTGACCGCGGGCGGCCAGGGCGTATTCGACGCTCGGCGGCTTGGTGGGAAAGACACGGCGGGTGATGAAGCCATCGCGTTCGAGCTCGCGCAGAGTCTGCGTCAGCATGCGCTTGGAGATATCGGGAAGCGCGCGTCGCAATTCGCCGAAGCGATGCGGCCGCGCGGCGAGCGCCACCAGCACCAGGGTTGTCCACTTGTCGCCCAGGCGATCAAGAATGTTGCGCACCGGGCAGCGGGCCGGGTCGAAGCCGCGCGACTGCCACTCGCCGAATTGAGTCCCGAGCATGCCTGCCGGCTGGTTCCCTTCAAGTAACCTGGTCATCAAAAACTGCCTCCTTCAACTCGCGGTCCTTAGTCTCTATTATAGACCTAGACTCATATTTAGACCATTAGGAGGTCCCCATGTCGAAGCCCAACATTCTCATTACCGGCGCCAGCGGTCAGCTGGGAAAACTTGTTATTGATCAATTAATTGCGCATGCTCCGGCGAGTCGCGTGGCCGCGCTGGTACGCTCTGCAAGTCAGGCCGGCCTCTTGAATCGTCTAGGAGTCGACACGCGCATTGGCGACTACACCGATGGGAATTCCCTGGATCGTGCGCTTCTGGGTATCGAGCGGCTGCTGCTGATTTCATCGAACGATCTTCTGACCCGGCGCACCCAGCACCGCAACGTCATCGAAGCGGCAAAACGCGCGGGCGTGAAGCTCATCGCCTACACCAGTCTCCTGCACGCAGACCGCTCCCATCTCGGGCTCGCCCGGGATCATCGCGACACTGAGGCGGACTTGCGCTCGTCGGGCGTGCCATTCTTGGTCCTGAGAAACGGCTGGTACACCGAGAACTACACCCAAGCCATTCCGGCGGCGGTCGCGCACGGCGCTTTTCTCGGCAGCGCGGGAGACGGGCGCATAGCCTCCGCCGCGCGCCGGGACTATGCCGACGCCGCTGCCGCGATACTTCTGAGCGCCGACAACCAAGCCGGTCGCATCTATGAACTTGCCGGGGACAGCGCCTTTACGCTGCCGCAGTTCGTTGCGGCGATTGCCAAGCAGACCGGAAAGGCGATCACCTATCAGAACCTGCCGCAAGAGGCCTTTCGCGAGGCATTGCAGAGTGCGGGCCTGCCGCCGCCGGTGGCCGCTCTGCTCGCAGACAGTGACGCGGGCGCCTCGCAGGGTGGACTGTACGACGACGGCCGCGCTTTGAGCCGGCTGATCGGACGGCCCACCACGCCCTTCGCGCAGACCATCGCTGAGTCACTATCGAGTGCCGCCCGATGAGGCACGTGCACGGCCGAGGTCCAGCCCAAAAGGTTGACCTCGGCAACCCCTTCTTGGTGATATCTTCGAATGACCATGACCGAAGACTGGACGAAGGAGTGGGAGCGTCGGGTTGTCAACGGAGTGTATCCGCTGCGCCGCTATCTGGGCCGCTCAGGCCACAGCGTGGTATTTCTCACCGAATGCAAGGCGCAAAACGTCCGCCAAGCCGTGATCAAGATCCTGCCGGTCATTCCGGCGCTCATGGAGGTCCAACTCGGATACTGGAGGCGGGTTGCCACACTCTCTCATCCACACTTGATTCGCCTTTTCGATACCGGCCGTTGCCAGCTGGGAGGGCATAACTTCCTATTCGTCGTCATGGACTACGCGGAGCAGAACCTCGCTCAGGTTCTTCCCGGCCGGCCCCTGACTCCCGACGAAGCACGGGACCTGCTACCGAGCACCTTGGATGCCTTGGCGTACCTGCACGGCAAGAATTTGGTGCAAGGCGGCCTCAAACCGCCTAATTTTCTGTCCGTCAATGATCAATTGAAGCTCGCGAGCGACACGATACGACCCGCCGGCGAACGCACGGCCAGCACTGCCAAGCCCTCCTTGTACGACGCTCCAGAAGCCAAGAAGGGCAGGATATCCACCGCAGGCGACATTTGGGGACTAGGCATCATGCTGGTCGAGGCCCTGACGCAGACTCCGCCGGCGTGGTCCCGAGAGAACGCCGACAGCGTCTCTCTGCCGGCAAATCTCGCGCCGGAATTCCTGGACACGATACAACGATGCTTGAACCGCGATGCCGGCCGCCGCCCCACCATCGCCGAACTCACAGCACAACTCAAAAAGGCACCACCCCAAACGCCGCCCCCGTCCGCCACGGTGCCCCCATCCGCCACGGCGCCTCCATCCGCCCCGGCCCAATCCGCCGCGCCGCTCTCATCCGCCGCACCGCCGCCATACGCCGCGCCGCCCCCTGCCCTCGCGCCGCCTGTAGTGGACGAGCCTTTGGTCCGCACGCCGTCCACGCAGAATTCATCCAAGACCCGGTTTCTCGTCACCGGGGTCTCGGTGGGCATCGTCAGCTTGTGCGCGATCTGGCTCGTCGCGCACTTATTTCATTCCCACGCCCAAGCTCCGCCATCTGCTTCGGTCATTCCTCCATCGCCGCCGGCCGTTTCACCGCCGGCCACCGTGGAGAATCCGAAGGCGAGTATCGCCGCCTCGCTCCCCGCAGTGCTTCATCAAGAAATTCCCGACGTATCACGCGGAGCGCGCGAGTCGATTCGCGGCGTCATCAAGATTGCCGTTCGTGTCAGCGTCGATCGCTCGGGCAACGTCGTTGGTGCGACCTTGGACCATCGCGCATCCAGCCGGTATTTCGCCCGCGTCGCCATGGATGCCGCAAAAAAATGGAAGTTTTCTCAGGCCGCGGACCAGGCTTCGCGAGGGTGGCTGCTGACCTTCGAGTTCAGCCGGGCGGATACCACTGCACACGCCACGGCAGTACGCGCAGCTCGGTAACGGCGCATACATACCTTCGATTTTCTTGGAAATTAGTAGCTACTACGCTCGACGGGCTTCGGTGCGTTCGCCATCCGGCCTCTTACTTCGTCTGGCTCCCCTTGGCCGAAGAGGTTCGTGCCGACCGGGTTGCGATGGCACTTTTGCGAGATCGAATTTCCGTTTCGACGGCCGAGCCTTTCGCGACGTCCGTCCCGGTGCCGCATGCAATTCGTCTGGCACTGGGATCAGTCGACTTGGAGACTCTTCGAGAGGCGCTGCAACCACCATAGCTTCTGTCGCACATGCCTCAGCGCTCAGGAGTCAAGCCTTCGTCAGGTCTGCGTGGCTGATCGATCGTCTCAATACGCCGTCGCTATCATAAACGCATTCAGTCCGGCGGTCGCAGTGCCAATCGGCGTCAGCACGCCGCCGGTGCCTATCGCGTATTCCGAGACAGTGCCGGGCAGTGTGCCGTTGCCGAGGTTCACGACGTAGGCATATTTTCCAAAGGGGTCGAAGGCGATCCAACCGGGGCCGATTCCGGCTAGAACCGTCGGAGGCGTGAGCGGCGTGAGCTGCCCTCCGGTCCCCACTGCGTATTGCGATACAGTGCCCGTCGCGGAACTCACGTCAACCGTGTAATTCGCTTCGTAGGCGTACTTGCCGGTCGGGTCGATCGCCAGAAAGACCGGCTCGGCGCCCGCAGCTACCGATGCCGGATTGAGGCTGCTGAGGGTTCCGTCCGCGCCAATGCCGTACTCTGAGACTGTATTTCCGTTGATGTTAGACAGGTACGCATAGGCACTCGTGGGATCGACTGTGATGCCGCCGGGATAGGGGAATGCGGTCGGCAGAGTGGCAGGATTCAGCGGAGTGAGCGCCCCCGTGGCGGCATCGACGCCGTATTGGGAAATGGTCATGCCCCCGGCCCCGGGCGGCAGGAATCCGTGATTCGCGACGTAGGCGTAATTGCCGTTGGGGCTGAGGGTAATGTTCCAGGGTTCGATGCCCGTCGCCACCGGGGCGATCGCGGTGGCGACCAGTGCGCCAGAGCTGTTGATGCTAAACTGGGTGATCGTATTGTCGGCGCTATTGGCCACATACGCCCATGCGCCCGAGGGACTGACGGCGACCGCCCATGGGCTATGCCCGGTCGCGATGCTCGCTGGCGTATTCGGCGCGAGGGTCCCGTCGCTCTGGATCACATACTGAGAGATCGTATTGTCCGTCAGGTTCGTGACAAATGCGTATTTGTGCGATGGATCGACGGTGATGGACTGCGGCGAATTGCCCGTTGCGACGGTGGCCGCACTGAGCGGTGAGAGCATGCCTGAGGCGTCGATCGCATATTGCGACACCGTGTTATTGCCGTTGTTGACGACGTAGGCGTATTGCGGCCGGTTAGTGCAGACCACAGCCACCGTTGTCACGTTCGCCATCGCGCTTGAGCCCGACCCCGACGTCACCGCACAGTTCTGACCCTTGGGCTGGGTCGTCACCGTCACGGCGTAGCTACCATTCTGATCGACCTTCGTGGCGAAGGTGAACGTGTTATCGCCGTTCACAGTCAAGGTGTCCGTGCCGTTGTCAGCCAGAACGACCGACTCGCCGTCGGCCAGTCCGGACACCGCACCGCCGATGGTGTAAGTCTGCGGCGCCGGGTTGCCGCCGCCCCCGCCACATGCCGCAAGCCCAAGACTCAACGTCATGCACACCGTCATTCGACGGGAAAACGTCGGGCGCATGGATGGTGTGAAAGCAAGGCGCTTCACAATGACGTCGCCGAACCAAAGCTCAAAGGTCCGCAAGAGCATCCTTCTTATCGTGGTCACTTCCCTGTCTCCTGTCCCTGTGTTGAGGCGATGGATCGTCCTGAATCAATTGCCTCGCCAGCCTACTGCAACCCGCCAGTGTCCGCTAGAGCCGCGCATTTTTCTGCTGGGGTTCACTCATTTGGCGGGCGCTACGGCCCCATGCCGGGATCGAACACCGGCCGCTTACCGGCTCCATTGAATGCGGCCCACCGATGGACCGTCCGTCAAGCTCCAGGCAAACTGGAGGACAGGCGCCGAACTGACAACGAATGGCAGGCTGATGCAACCCGACTCGGACGATCGATTCCTTGCGCAACTCGCGGAACTGACCCTCTTCTTACGCGGACATGCGAACGAGGCCGATCGCTTGGCGCAATTGCCCGAGCAGGTGGTGCGCACCCTGATCGAGCTGCGCTCATTCCGTCTGTGGATTCCACGGCGCTACGGTGGCTTGGAGCTTCCGCTGCCGCAGGCCCTCGCGATCTACGAGGCGGCAGGCAGGATCGACGGCTCGATCGGTTGGGCGGTCATGATCGGGTCCGGCGGGGGGCTGTTTGCGGCTTATCTCGACCCAGCCGTCGCCGGCGAGATCTTTGCTCCAGCGAATGCGTTAATCGCCGGTTCCGGTGCGCCGGAGGGCCGGGCCGAGCGCATCGCGGGAGGCTATCGAGTGAGCGGTCGCTGGCGGTATGCAAGCGGCGCAAATTATGCGACAACGTTTACGGCCAACTGTGTAGTGACGGCGGATGGCCTACCGCTCGTCGATGCCGATGGCGGACCGCTCATTCGCGCAATGTCGTTCACGCCCTCTCAGGTTGCGGTTCTGCCTAGCTGGGATACCAGCGGCATGCGGGGTACGGGCAGTCACGACTTCGAGGTGCGCGACGTACTGGTACCGGATCGGCGCACCTTCTCTGTTTTCACCGATGCACCGCGCGAGGCCGGAGTCTTGTATCGTCTGCCGTTCGGAGTGTTGACCGAATTGCCCATTACCGCCGTTGCCGTCGGCATCGCGCGGCACGCGCTCGATGCGTTCGCATTGCTCGCGAAACAGAAGAAGCTCCATGGTAGTGACAATTCGCTCGCGGACGATCCAACCGTACAATCTCAATATGCGGCGAGTCACGCACGTTGGCGTGTCGTCCAAGCGGCGATGTATTCGCTCGCTGAACAAGGCTGGCGCGCCGCACTCAGTGGCCTTCGCCCAAGCGCGCATGAACTGGCGGAGATCACAGCGAGTTGCACCTGGTGCATATCGGAGCTAGAAGTGGCGGTGGGAGATCTCACCCGACTTGCGGGCATGAGCGCGATCGCTCAAGGCGAGGAGCTGGCGAGGTCATCACGCGACCTGCAGGCGCTTGCGGCTCACGTCGCTGTGTCTCCGCGGCAGTGGCTGCCGTCCGGCCGGGCGCTCCTCAATGCCGCGGCAGCAGCAAGGCCGGCGCCACTTTGGAACAATCCCGGCAAGTAATCTTGACTCTCGCCGCGCTTTGCGGCGCTCCGAGCGCGTGGGGTTAAGACGCGGCCACTGCCTGCGCGGCATCAACCGCGTGCGAGCGCAGAAAGGGCAGGGTCAGGAGCGTCGTCAGCAGCATCGATCCCATGGTCAACTCGAGCGCGCTCATCATGCCGCCGTGGTCGAGCACATATCCCATGGCGCCCGCGCCGACGACCGAGCCGAAGGCGGAAAACGGGGTAGCGGCGGGTACCAGCAGGTTATTGGCGTCGATGAGCGCCGAATAGAGGTAGCAGTTCAGGAAAATCCAGCCGATTTGCAGTAAAGAAATATAGAACACGAACAATGCTGCCGATCGGGAGCCCAGAATCATTCCGAGCAGCATTGCGGTCATCAACAGGATGGCGCCGCCGATCGGGAGCCGCAGGCCGATGCGATCGTTCAGAGCGTAAGCCGCCACTGAACCCAATGAACTCAAGACCACGGAGGTGCCGATTGCGCGCATGGTCACATCGACGGACAGATTGGCCGCGACACGGCCGAATTCACCGAGAAAGGTATAGACCCCCGTCTGCACCACAATGAAAGGAATGAAGGATAAGAGCAAGGGATAGGCCCGCCGCGATCCTCGCGTGGTTAGCATCTCCTGCGTGGCGGCCGACGCGCCGGGCCACGCCGGTGGCAGCCAGGATAAAAAGGGTAGCAGCGCGGCAAACAGCGCGGCCATCAAAATGAACAGGCCCGAACTGCCCAAATGCTCAAACACCGAAGTGGCGGAAAACATAAAAGCCGCCTCGACTGCGATCTGAATGAACGTGGTGACGGCAATGATGCGTCCCGGTGATCTCGAGTTGGCGAGTACTGCTGAATACAGAGCCGTCAACAAGCCCCCAGACACGCCCGCCAGAGCGCGCAGCATGCACACACTGGTGTAGTCCTTCACGACCATGCACGCTGCATTGGCGGCGATGCCCACGATCAGGGAGATCAGGGCCACGCGACGCCAGCGCCAACGTGTCTGCCAGTACAACCCGGATAGCGAACCTGCCGCCAGACCCGCAAGTTCGATCGCCGCAACTGCACCGAGCTGAGTCGGTGTCCAGCGCAAGTGGGACCAGCCTTCGAGCATCGCCGGTGTAATGAGGGTTCCGACCGTCCCGATGATGAACAGCGCATTCACATAAGCGAGGCGCGGCAGGGAATCGAAGCGCCAGCCCTGTGGAGTGTGGGTGTTCACCAGAACAGCATCGGCGTGCGGTCGAGAAGCTCCGGGCCGCTCTCCGTCACAATGAGGTTTTGCTCGAAGCCGGCGGTGCCGACGCCAGGATGCGTGAGAAATATCTCAGCCGCCATCACCATGCCTGGTTTGAGCGGCGCATCGTAGTGCAGCGCGCCGGTCGGATCCGCTTCGCCTTCACCGATCGGAATCATATACGGTATGAAATTCGTGCCGAGGCCATGACCCAGCAACGGCACCTTCAATTGTGCATGGTCGAAGTAGCCGTGCTTGCGCGCGATCGCGCCGCCGAGCACACCCAACTGGCGCGGCGTCATCCCGGGCCGCATTGCCGAAACGACCGCCTCTACTACTTCGACGGCGCCTTCCAGCAATGCACGCTGCGCCGCCGTGGGCTGACGGCCGCAGATCAGCGAGCGGCCGGGATCCATCCAGTAGCCCTGGAAAATAGGGCCCATGATCCAGGCGCGTACCACCTCCCCTGCCGCGGGCGGCGTGGTGTGGTAACCGTACAAATCCGCACTGACCACGCGATGCTCGGTCTGCGGTCCGTGATGAATGTCGATACGATGAAATCCTCCGCCGGCGCGCAGCAGAATGGCGGCCGCCGCCGAGGCCGCCTCCGCACTCGATCGGCCGGTCAACAGCGACTCGCAGGCCGCGGTGAGCGCGCGGGTGACCGCTTCACCGGCCGTGCGGTACGCCTCGAGCTCTCTCGCACTCTTGATCGACTGCGGACCCAGCAGCAAGGTTTCATCACTGTGCCATTCTATCTGGGGTGTATGGCGTCGCAGCAGCCGGTCGTACATTCCCGGCAGTACATCATCGCCCACCACCGCGATGCGGCCCTCGACACCCTGCACTTGCAAATAGGCCGCCAGTCCCTTCATCAAGTTCTCAGGATGGCTCACCGTCTTGCCGCACACCACCTGCGTCAATTCCAGATCTCCCGTCGGCAATCCCACGTGAAGTTCCGGCTCCAGGCCTCGGCGCATCAGTACGGCGCAAAATGTGTAGGGAGCGCCCTCATCGCCGGCCGGATCCTGGCCCGAGCCGTTCATCACGAAATTCGTCAGCCAATAGACATCCCCCACCCGATCAAAGGTCCCCGCACCGCGCTGCCAGACAACAAGGGTGTCGTAGCCGCGGTCGGCCATGGCCTGATGAACCCTGCGCCAACGATCACGATACTCGTCGGGTGTGAAGTACAGGGCGGGTCCGGGCCTCATTCGCGCCGCCGCTGCGCGCTGCACACGTCCATAAACGCCTCCAGCAGTCGATTGAATCTCGCTGTTTGATCGATGTACATCATGTGCGCGCACTCCGCCATGACCACCAGTGTGGCTCGCGGCAAGGACGCCCGGGTAAGGTCGGCCGTTGCCGTCGAGACCAGGTCGCGATCGCCGATCACGACGAGGCTCGGCGCCTTGACGCGCGCGAGCGAATGAGTGAAATCGAACCCCTTCAGGTTTCCGTCGATACGGAAGTCCGAGCGGCGCACCCACATTTCGCGCAGCACGTCCATGCCCGGCGGAGGCGGGTGCTGGAATCGCGTCGGCGGTGTTGTTGCGTACATATAAGGTGCGAGCGCCCGCGCGGAGGCCGCCGCGTAACCCTTGGTGTAAGCCCCATCCGCCCGGAAGATGCCGGCTTTTTCATGCCGCGCCAGCCGAGCGCGAAGACGTGCCGGCAGGCGCTTGCGGATGTTGCGAAAGTCCCTGTCGATGCACCGCGCGCTCGAGCCCGCGCCGGCGAGCACCAACCCCAACACCCGTCTGGGATGACGCACGGCATAGGCTTGCGCCAGAATGCCGCCGAAGGAGTGACCCAACACCACCCACTGCTCGATCCTTAGGTGCTTCCGGACACATTCGATATCCCTGACCATCCGCTCCAGCGTATATCCTGCAGAGTCCGGCAGCCGTTCCGAACGGCCCGATCCACGCTCATCGATCAGCACCAGTTGACGGCGCCTCGCCTGCGGTTTGAGCGCGGGAAGAAAGTCGGTGTGATCGGCGCCGGGGCCGCCGTGCAACAGGAGGAGCGGTACACCGCGACCCAACGTCTTATAATAAATCCTCGCGCCGTCTCCGGCGGCGAACCCCTCCAGAGTGCGCGCGGGCCTCATCTGGTGGATCGCTTGCCGGTTCGTGTTCGTGCTGAGTCCGTCATTGAATCTCCGCCGCCTGAGTCCGTTGCGCCGCACGGGGTCAGAAATGCATCTTAAGATCGATGCCTATCGTACGGGGCTGCGTAGAAATCTGAGTCGCGAACGTATTGCCGAAGCTGTACGACGTTCCCTCCAGGATCTCCAAGATGCCGTTGGAATTCGTCAGATTGTGCCCATAGAGCGATAGATCGTAATGTCCGGTACGCACACCGAGCGCGGCCTCGAGCGCGCCGTACGCGGGCCGCACGGCGTTGTAGCCGAACCCCGCAGGCACATTGCCTAAGTGACTCCAATCGAGACGCAGATACCCGGTATGATCGGCGATCACCGCGGTATATTCGCCGCCGAGATTGAATTTCTGCCGCGGCACACCGGGTACCGCTTCTCCGGCCCGCGCCGCGGCGGCCTGCACAAACGGGGCATCGATCGAGGTGAACTCGGCATGATCGTAGGAGCCGCTTGCGGTGAGCAGCAGCGATTGGACGGGTTTGAAATTGATCTCCGCTTCAAGCCCCTTGCTTTGCGCAGTGCCCACATTCGCGACGAATTCGTAGCCGCAGCCGGGGTCGGTGACCGCTTGCTGCACATTCTTCCAATCGATCCGGTAGGCGGCCAGATCGATCGATAGTTTGCGGTCCAGAAACTCCAATTTCGCGCCCAGCTCGTAGTTCCATACGGTGTCGGGCTCATACAGCGGCGAATAGGCGTTGTTCAGCGTACAACCGGTTCCCGTGGGAAGCCCGACGTTGGGGCCGCCCGGCCGGTAGCCGCGCGCCGCCGTTGCATACACCGTGGTGTCGTCGAGCGGGTGATACGTCAAGACCAGGCGCGGACTGTTGCCGCTCGCTTTGGCATGGACCAGGGGCTGACTGGGTGCGGCAAGCACGCCGCTCTGTACGTTTTCCAGGCTGTCGCGTAATTCGTAGTAGCGTTCACCGGCGGTGATCTCGAGGCGCGGCAGGATCTTGTACGTCAGATCCACGAAGGCGGCTGTCTGTTGATCGATCACCGTTTGATCGAAGCTATATAAATTGGCACCGGTCGTTTGCCCGATGGCGTTCGCAAACGCCTGGCTGTACGTCAACTCCCCCGAATGCTGTCGGTAGTGACTGAAGTACGCGCCGCCGACCCAGCGCAGGGCTTGTTCGGTCGGAGACGTCAAACGCAGTTCCTGAATGAAACCGGAGTTGTGGGACGTGTCGGAATCCGTGCTGGGATAGTTGGGCGGAGAGGAAACGCCGAACACCGGCGCAAGATTGGCCCAAAAGAGCGTGAAATCGCTCTGAGTCTGTACGTCTCGAGAGAGTACCGAGGTCGAAGACATCAGCGTCGCAAAGTCGAGTTTGTAGTCCACTTCCAGATTACCGACTTCGAGGCGGCTCGCTTGCGGGCTCGGGTAGATCTGCGCTGTGGTAAATTCCGGCAAGTTGGTGAAGTAATCCGAGTTGTTGCGGGCATCGACTTCCGAAATCATGAAGGTCGGCTTGATGGTGAGGGCATCGGTGGGCTTCCACAAGCCGATGATCCTACCGCTCTTGAGGTCTACATCGTTGATCCGTCTCGCCGTCACCGGGAGGTCAGGCTGCGCAACACCGTAGTCGCCGGGGACCGCTTGATTGATGTAACCCGGTACATGCTCGAAGGCGCCGACGATCCGGATGGCGGAATCGGCTGTCAATGGCAAATTCACGGCCGACTTCGCCAGATATCCTTCACCGCCGCCGTCCGTGCTCGAGCCGCCGACTTCCGCGTTTACGGCGTAGGCGCCCGGATCGGGCTGAGCGGTCAAGATCCGGATCGCGCCGCCCATGGAGCTGGAACCGTAGAGGGTGCCCTGCGGGCCGCGCAGCACCTCGACACGATCGACATCGAAGAAATCGATGTCCGGCGCACCGGCATAACCGTCCGTGCGGATGTCGAGCGGGGTCTCGTTGATATAAAGCGATACCGCAGGTTCGAGTCCGTAGGACGTGCCAAGCCCGCGGATTGCCAACGTCGTCTCACCCGGACCCAACACGTCGAACGACAGACTGGGAACATACGCCGCCAGATCCGCGTTGCCCTGCAGGCGCATCTGGTTGAGCGAATCGCCGCTGAGGGCGGTGATGGCCGCAGGTACGTCTTGAAGGCGTTCGGCCCGACGCTGCGCCGTGACGACGATCTCATCGAGCGCGTCGTTCGAGTCGGCCGCTGCCACGGAGACGGAGGTTGAGGCGATGAGCCCACCCAGAACGATCAATGCGTGACGAGCCTTCATAGTTCTCCTGTGACCAACTTCCAAGGTTATTGCTCGTACGCGTTCCTGCGGCCTACGACGCGCGCATAGATATCGCTGTTGTAGCGAACGCCGGCATTTCGGTCATAGCTGAAAAGAGCGATGACTCGTGGAACGCTGCCGCACACGGGCGGCACGCAATGCAAGGCGCGGCGCCCGCAAAACAGGAGCAACGTGCCCGCCTCCACTTTGATCGACCGCACCGCCTCTGACCGGCCGTCGAGGGCGGCGGCAACGCCGGCGTAATTCTCATCGCGGTCGTCTCGGATATTCGGCGCAAAATCGAATGTACCGCCTGCCTCGGGCGCCTGCAGCAAAATCGACACCACGAAATCGTTGAGGTCGAAATGCCAGCCATGGTTGTCGCCGTCGTACATGACAGTCGCCGTGCAGCCCATGACCGGATCCGCCAATGGGAACAGCACCGGTTCGTTCAGCATTCGCGCGATTCGCTGCGTCAACGTTTCGTTGCCGTACAGAGTCCGCAGCAGACCGGTTTTACGCAGCACGTCCATCGGCACGACAAATTGCCGGCTCATGTGGATACGCCGCCGCACATGGTCGGGGGCGTACTGGCCGGTGGACGCCTCATCGTAAGCGCTGAACGATTGTTCGCGCCGGTAGGCGCGCGGCATCGCATCGAGCACCTCCGTGGCCATCGCCTGCGCCACACCCGCCTTCAAAAAACCCGGCAGGCAGGCGAAGCTCGATTCCCGCAACTGGCGCCGGCAAGAATCAGCAAGCGCGGCAAAGGCCGCCTCGTCGGACAGCGGGTAACGCTCCAGATCCACCAGATCGGCAAGAGACATCGATGCGTGCATGTCAGACATCCTCGTGCGCTTAAGGCCCTTCGATGCCTTTTACTATTTATATTTGAATAAGCGGGCGCTTAAACTAGAGAATTTCGATGGATTCCGTATAATTTTGATATGGTGACTCTGCGCCGATCTCTGCCTCCCATGAATGCGCTGGTCGTTTTCGAGGCGGCCGCACGGCATCGCAATCTGACCGCAGCCGGCGCCGAACTGTGCATCGCCGCGTCCGCCGTGAGCCGCCACGTGGCCACCGTTGAGCGCGAGACGGGGCTCATTCTGTTCATTCGCAACGGCAATCGGCTCGAATTGACGGCAACGGGTCGGCGGCTGGCCGACGCGGTGGGAGCCGGCTTGGGTCATGTGCGCGATGTGCTGGCCTCGCTCAAGCAGCGTGATGTCAATCGCACGCTCACCATCGCCTGCAGTCACGACCTTGCGCAGAATTGGTTGATGCCGAGATTTCGGGAACTCGCCGAACTGCTCGACGATTGGAAGCTGCGGGTGATCACGGCCGCATCCTATGAAGACTTCGATGCCGGCGACATCGACTTGTCGATACGATTCGGCGATGGAAATTGGCCGGGGTTCACCGCCGTTTACTTGTTTGCGGAAGAGGGATTTCCGATCTGTGCGCCCGCGCTTCTCGATCGCCACCCAGAATTGATGAACGCATCGCCCCGGACTCTGATGAAATTTCCTCTGCTGAGACTCGCCAGTGAGGACACGATCGGACTCAAGTGGGCGGACTGGCTGCGCGATCAGGGCGAAACACTGCCGGTGGTGACCGGTCCGGTCTTTGCCACCTTCGGGCTCCTGCTGTTGGAACTCGTGGCAGAACGCGGCGTGGCGCTCGGATATTTGCACATCGTCGACCAGCTCTTCCTCGATCGGCGCATCGTTCGCTTATCCGATCACTCCGTGAAGACGGGCCTTGGGTTCTACGCCGTGTTTCGCGAGTCCGAGTCGATCCCCATTCAAATGATCATCGATCTATTTCGCAAGGACATCGGCGCGGAAACCCCCCGAGCGTACACATAAGCCCGCACGACCTGATAGGGTATGCGCCACCGACGAACCACAATTAGCAATGATAGAGGGAACGGGCGCCCCGCATGGAGCAGCCTTCTCGCGCTGACAGGCATTCATCGGCTTTCTTAGTTCCTGATACGCTATGCAGAGCCGACTAAAAGGCAATCCGCGCTCTGACGCTCAGTTCGCGGCGAATGGTACGATTTGTGCCGGACGCATAGGCGACGCGGACGCGATGCTGTTTCTAACGCGAGACCTTGTGGATTTCGCCGAATCATACTTCCGAGGTGCGCTTTAAGTACCGCATCGCCACCACCCCCGAGCCGAACCCCAGCCGGCTCACGAGCTTCAAGTCGACACGCGTCACTGACCCCGGCGCGACTCATCTTTGCCGTCCATCACAAACCTGGTCGACGGCATTCGTTTGCATTGTGCGGCTTCGACGGCCCCCTGAAGCTGCGCGATGAGCTTCTTGCTCAGACGGGGCGGCGTAGCATCGCCATGGGTCGGCTGGGTAATCTTCAGTGCGCCGTCACTCGTTTTCTTGGGCATTGGCTTTCGTCTCTAAGACCGCTTGTGTGGTGAATTCATACGGATTAATGGTAGACGAATCGCCGTGCGATTCCAGTCGGTACGCGTGGTCTTAGCGAAGACCGTGACGTAGCGCATGCCGAATAGCAGGGTTATGTCAACGCACGTGAAAGCGTTGAAGTCCAGCGGGGCCCGGAAACATTTGTTGCCCCAATCGCTGCATGGACGCCGTACAATCGCCACATCGAAACGCTGTCCTGCGAGTTCCCAATTGCCTGAAGCTGCCGCACCGCCCTTTCTGCCCTTCACGCGCCCCACCATAGATGAGTCGGCCATCGCGGAAGTCACCGAAGTGCTTCGCTCCGGCTGGTTGACCAGCAACGGGCCGAAGGTTCAGGCCTTCGAGCGGACTCTGTCCGAGTATTTTTCCGGCCGTCCGGTGCGCACGTTCAATTCCGGCACCTGCACGATGGAGATTGCCCTGCGCATCGCGGGTATCGGTCCCGGCGATGAAGTCATCACGACGCCGAATTCGTGGGTCGCGACGGCAAACGTCATCCTGGAGGTCGGCGCGACCCCGGTGTTCGCCGACATCGATGCCCGAAGTCACAATATCGATGTGGAGAAAATTGCGGCGGCAATTACCCCCCGCACCCGAGCCGTCATCCCCGTGCACATGTGCGGCCTGCCCTGCGGCATGGATGAGCTCTACGGGCTGGCGGCAAAGCATTCGCTACGCATCGTTGAAGATGCGGCGCAGGCCATAGGGTCAACTTGGAAAGGCAGGCGCATCGGGGCGTTCGGCGATTTAGTGTCCTTCAGCTTTCAAGTCAACAAGAACGTCATGACCGGTGAAGGTGGATGCCTGGTGATCAATTCCGAAGAAGAGGCTGCCTTGGCGGAACGGTATCGTCTGCAAGGGGTCTCCCGCCGCGGGCTCGACGGTATCGACGTTGACGTGCTGGGCGGTAAATACAACATGACGGACATTGCCGCCGCCCTCGGTCTCGCGCAGATGCGCCGTCTCGCAGAATTCAACGCCCAACGGTCGGCGCTGGCGCGGCACTACTTCGATTGCTTCGGCGCCGATTTCGAACTCAAATTTAGAGCCGAATTGCCGATCGCCGATTTCGCTCAGAGCAATTGGCATATGTTTCACCTCGTTCTGCCCGATCGCATCAGCCGCGCAACCTTCATGCAGCGCATGCTGGATCTCAACATCGGCGTGGGGTTTCACTATGCGGCCATCCACTTATTCACCCTCTACCGCAGGCGCGGCTTCAAGGAAGGCATGTTTCCGGTGGCAGAGCGGGTTTGCCGGCAGATCGTCACATTGCCGCTCTTCCCCACCATGACCGACTCCGACGTCGAACGAGTTGTCGCCGCGGTGAAATCGATTCTCGGCTGATCGTCGGCCCGCGCGCGCCATCGTTACTTGCCGTTCGCAGGCGCTGTTCGTATAGTGAGCAATCGGAGATGGCATGCCTCCGGAATGAACCGCCAAGACCGGCTAATGATGCCTACGACCCGACCGGGGAGGTAGGTATGCGCTGTACGAATAATCGTGAGTTTTGCGATGATCTCTTCGCGCGCTTGCGAGCCGGGTCGCATTTGATCCTCTATGGTCCCCGCGGAGCGGGAAAATCGGCACTGATCAACGACCTTCTCGAGCGATCTCGGGGCACCGGCGCCCCGTGCGGCCTTGCACCCCGTACCTCCGGACTGCCTGATGTGGTCGCGGCGCTGGCTGATGCCTATCCCGGCGTCGACATCTCAACGCTGGGAAAGCGGTCGGCGCGCATCCGTCTGCGCCTGGCCGCCGACGAGGTTTCGGGAGTGCTGCTGCTCGATCATGCGACGCGGATGACGACCGCGATGCTCGGATATCTGCGGCGCTTGAGAGGCGGCATCGCGGGCGCCTTGCTGGTGGCGGACGTCGATTCTCCGCGCGAACGTGAGCGAATGCGGGATTGGCACGCAGGAGCGCTGGCGGTTCGCATGCCTCTCATGCCGAATCGAAAGCTGCATCAATTTCTATTGGCGGCAATCCAAAGCTGCGGCCTCCCGCAAATAGAGGCGCGCCAGCTGCTGCAAATCATCCGGTTGGCGCGCGGACGAATTGGTTGGGTCAAAGAGTGTGCTCATCGATTGCAAATGCCGCAGTACTGGCGTGATGATCGGCTGCATGTGGCGGTTCTGTGCACGGACACGGAACTTGCGATCCGGAATAGCCGAAGTGGGCCGGGTATCTTGCGGCGGCGCCGAGCGCCATGATGGGGTTTCCGGCCGGAGCGACCATATTGTTGGTGCGCCATGGCCATGTACCTGGAATTGCGCCCGAACGATTCCGGGGTCGCACCGACATCGATTTGACCGATCGCGGAGTGACCGAGGCTCATGAGACGGCCGAGTGGATTGCTCGATTTTGGCGGCCAACAATCGTCTATACGAGTCCCCAGAAGCGATGCGTCGATACCGGGGCGGTGATAGCCGCGCAATGCAAGGCGAGTGCCGCGATTCTCGCGAGTCTCAACGACATTGATTACGGCGATTGGCGGTGGCGGACTCTCGATGCGGTTGC
Source organism: uncultured Gammaproteobacteria bacterium (assembly GCA_963784105.1). GTDB lineage: Bacteria > Pseudomonadota > Gammaproteobacteria > Steroidobacterales > Steroidobacteraceae > Bog-1198. Next base: position 507,322 of record CAWAQE010000018.1, on the reverse strand, counting down.
TGCGGAATGGCCGGCCCTCTATCGGCGCTGGCGGACGGCTCCTCAGCTGATGCGATTTCCGCAGGGCGAGTCCTTGCAGGAACTCGCAGCCCGGGCAGCGGATGCGCTACGGCACGCGATTGAAAGGCATCCCACAGAAACGATTGTCATGGTGGGCCACGACAGCATCAATCGCGCATTGCTTTTGCAAGTCTTGGATCAGCCTCTATCGGCGTATTGGAAGCTCGCGCAAGATCCGTGCGCAATCAACGAAATCGCAGTGTCGCACGATCAAATCGTGGTCGTGCGCGTCAATCAAACGGCGCATCTGCGACGCTCTTGATAACCCCCGTGGGCGCATCAACACCGGTGGATCGATGGCGTCCGGGAGCACAACTCGCGGCCATGGTCAACGAAGTAACTGTTTTCTCGTACCCATGGAAGTGCCGCAGGGAGCGATGATCATCCCCGTTCGTTGGCCGGCGCCGAGCCGGTCAACGATTTAATCTTCTCCGCATCGGCAGGCGTCGCCGGGTTGTAGACGACCATGCAAAGGTCCGGCCGGCCATCGACCGCGAACGCTGAATATTCGAAGGCGATCGGGCCGAGCACCGGATGCCGTATGTGTTTGACCTCCTCGCCATGGCTTCGAACATCGTTGTCGCGCCACATTGCCCTGAATTCCGGACTGAGCCGGCAGAGTTCATCGACGAGAGGCTCCACCTCGGCCGCCGCGCCTGCGCGAGCCGCGTCCACCCGAAACGCGCCCACCACGAACCGCGCCACGCTGTCCCAGTCGTACTGTGCAGCGCGAACGCGCGGATCGAGGAAGATGAAGCGCAGGATATTGCGCTGCTGCGGCGGCAGTGATCCGTAGTCTGTCAGCATCACGGTCGCCGCCCGGTTCCAGGCGACCACGTCCCAGATGGCAGTCCTGATGAGAGCGGGGCTCGGTTCCAGGGCATCGAGCACGCGTTGCAGCCGTGGCGTGACGCTTTCGTCCTTCCGGTAGCGCACCTCAGGCGGGCGGCCGAGGCCGAGGAGGAAAAGGTGCTCACGCTCGACACCCGTGAGCATCAGCGCCCGCGCGATCCGATCGAGCACGTCGGCCGACGGCGCACCGCCGCGACCCTGTTCGAGCCACGTGTACCAGGTCGGACTTATATTGGCGCGCTGTGCCACTTCCTCGCGGCGCAGGCCGGGGGTGCGGCGATGCTCAGAGGGAAAACCGAACGCCGCCGGATCGAGCTTCGCGCGGCAATCCTTCAGATAGGTTCCAAGCTGGCTCTCGGTCGCGATGTTGGCCCACCCTGTTAGTAATTATACCAGGATAATGTCACTACTTTACTAGAATAATCCAAGCGCAGATAGTTGTCTCGAACAAAAAACTGGAGGTATTGCCATGCGTGTATTTGTCACTGGAGCCACTGGTTGGGTCGGGTCCGCCCTCGTCAAAGACCTGATCGCCGCCGGCCATCGAGTGCTGGGTCTCGCCCGTTCGGACAAGGGGGCGGAGGCGCTCATCGCGGCGGGCGCCGAGGTCCATCGCGGCTCTCTCGAGAATATAGAAAGCATCAGAAGCGGCGCCGCCCAATCGGATGGCGTGATCCATACCGCCTTCAACCACGACTTCTCGAGATTCGCGGAGAACTGTGCGGAGGACCGGCGCGCCATCGAAGCGATCGGCGCCGTGCTCGAAGGGTCCGACCGCCCGCTGCTCGTGACCTCCGGTGTCGCGCTCCTAGCGCCCGGCCGTACGGCGACCGAGGAGGATATGCCGCCTTTCAACTCTCCCTCCTATCCCCGTAAATCGGAGGCGGCGACGGCCGCGCTGGTGGAACGCGGCGTGCGGGCATCGACCATCCGGCTCGCTCCTTCGGTCCATGGCCATGGTGATCACGGCTTCGTGCCGCGCCTCATCGGGTTCGCGCGCGACAAGGGCGTGTCCGCCTATATCGGCGATGGGCTCAATCGATGGCCGGCCGTACATCGGCTCGACGCCGCCCGCGTTTATCGGCTCGCGCTCGAACGCGGCGCGGCAGGAGGCCCCATCCATGCCGTTGCCGAGGAAGGTGTGCGGTTCAAGGAGATCGCCGAGGTGATCGGCCGCCGCCTGAACATTCCGGTCGTCTCAAAGTCGCCCGAAGAGGCAGCCGAGCACTTCGGCTGGTTCGCGATGTTCGCGGGCATGGACGCCCCGACCTCCGGCGAGCGCACCCGCGCGAAGCTCGAGTGGAAACCGCAACATCCCGGGCTCATCGCCGATATCGACCACCCGGCCTACTTCGCTTGAGCAATGCCGGGGCTCGGCACGAGATGTCGGCAGGTTGCCGCTATACTCAAAGGCCTCGAGAGTACGCGATGAATGAGATGCGCCGATGGATGAGCCGGACTCCCCGCTGCTGCGAGTCACTTACATGGAGCTCCTCGAAGCGCCCCGACCGCCGTTGGCGCGGAGCGGTCCGGAGCGCATCGTTCGAGAGCCGCTGACCCACGAGAGCTACCTCGCCCTCTATCGGGCGGTAGGCGAATCGTTGAAGTGGGATCAGCGGCTGAACATGCCCCAGGCGGAGCTCGCGGCGCTGCTCGCAGGCAGGCGCTTGAATCTCCATGTGCTGCGCGACGGAGCAGGTCACGCGCTCGGGTTTTGCGAGTTCGACCGTGGCGCGTTTCCGCAAGTTGAACTCAAGAATTTTGGGCTCATCCCGCAAGCACGGGGCCAAGGACTCGGACCGTGGCTGCTCTCGGTGGCTTTGCACGAGGAGTGGCAATCCGGCCCTGCGCGGATTTGGCTGCATACGGATACGTGGGATCACCCGGCCGCCATTGCCGTGTATGAGCGCGCCGGCTTTCGAGTTTACGCCACTCGCGAGGAGCCGGCCGGACCCCTGTAGGCACAGTGGTCAGGTTGAATCCGTACCGGGATCGCGCCCCGCCGATGAAAGGTCCCGCAGATTGTCCTCCGCCGCTTTGACGAACAGGTCGAGGTCCGCCCAACCTGTTCGATGATTGACAATCGCCACACGAACGCACAATCGATTCCTAATCCGGGCGGTTGACGGAGCAGCAATACCGGAGAGCTGGAGTTCCTCAACCAGCCGGGCAACTTGCCGATCATCAGCCGCCTGCGTTGAACGATTTCTCAGGCCGAAGCAGCAAATATTCAGCGAAACCGGCGCCGCGAGTTCAAATACGGTCGAGTTGTCGATCAAGCCGCCCAGATGGCGGGCGGCCTGGCAGTTCTTGGTGATCATCCTGCCGAGTCGGTCGATTCCAAAATGGGAGAACGCCATCCAGACTTTGAGCGCCCGGAAATCCCGGGAAAGATCGATCCCGTAATCGCAGGGCCACGAATCCCCCGCCGCGAGCCCCCGTGCTCCCGATTTCAGGTATTCCGGCCGCTCGGCAAAGGCAGCCCGGTGCAGCCGCTCGTCCCGAATTAGAACGCATCCGGCATCATAGGGAACCGAAATCCATTTGTGGAAATCGAACGCCAAGGAATCGGCGCATTCGATGCCTCGCACTAACCGTTTCCACGGGTGCCCCGCGATCCTTGCCCAGGCACCGAAGGCACCGTCGACGTGGAACCACAAATGCTCGCGCCGGGCGAGCTCCGCGATTGCACTCAGGTCGTCATAGGCCCCCGTATTCACCGTGCCGGCGGTACCAATGACCATGAAGGGTACGAGCCCTGAGGCCCGATCGGCCTTGATCGTCGCCGAGAGCTGCTCAATCGATATGGCGAAATTCTCCTCCGTTGGGACGGCTCGAAGATGAGTGGCGCCCAAGCCAAGCAGTTCGAAGGCTTTCCTCAGCGCGACGTGCGCCTCTGACGAACAATATCCCACCAGGCGACAGTCGCCACCGTTGCCCTCCTGGCGGGCACGAGGACCAAGCTGACGAAATCGCGCCACCGAGACCGCAATGACGCTGGCCATCGATGTGCCGACAGTGACGACACCGCTGCCGTCCTCGGGAAGGCCGAAGATTTCGCGGCACCATTCAATGACCTGGCGCTCAACATAAATTGCAGCATGTTCGCGGCCTCCGCAATTCGAGTTCATGGTTGCCGACAGCATCGCGGAAATGATGCCGATCGGCGTCCCCGCCCCGTGAACCCACCCGAAAAAACGCGGATGAATGTTTCCTGTCGAATACGGCATGATACGGTCGCGAAACTCCTCCACTACCTTTTCGACGGAGCTCGCGCGATAGGGGACAGGCAGTTTTAAGCTCGATTTCGTCTCCTCCGGAACAGGCATCCACACCGGCCGGTCGCGAACTGCCGCAATAGAATCGATGCAATGGTCAAGCGTTGCGTGCGCGAGCTGCCGAAACGCGCGCCAGTCATCGGGATCGAGCGTCTGCTCGTCCGGCACGCGCGGCGCGTCATCCGGCGATACGGTCTCTCCGATCTTCGCTTTTCCGGTGTCCATCGGTATCTTTGCCCCCGTCGTACGAATTGCCCACAGCTAGGTTGCGATATGCTTTGCCCTGCTCCACATCTGCGCTACCAGTTCGAGCTTATCCAGCGCCCGCATGGCGTCGGAAATCTCCGATTCCAGCGCGGCCTCGATCGATCCTGGGCCGGCATGTGCGACGATCCCGAAGAAACGTGCACCGAGCACCATGCGAAGTATGGCCGTGTCTCCCAAAACACCTTTGGATTTGAGGAGCACGGGCTGCCCGATATGGGCCTGCAAGCTGGCGCTCGCGCGCTGAGCTGGACTGAGCTGGCCAAGTTCGCCGCTGACATCCAGATTCAGAAGATGAAAGATTTTTTCGGCAATCGATTTCATCGAGGGCACGCCTGCTGCCGTCCCCGCAGTTTACTATGACCGAAAAGCAGATGATCGAGCTGCTCGCCAGATTGGGGCTACCCTGGATCCGCTCGACCTCGCCGATCTCTTGGATCCTGAGGAGCCACTGGCTCTTATCCAGGCGTGCGTTGAGGGCCGCCCGAAACCGCTCGAAACAGTACTGCCGCACCGTGTCTGGAATCGCGTTGAAAAGCTGCGCCTCGAACAGCGCGGGCAACCATCTGAAGATCCCGCCGAGACTTGGGACGCTGTCCTCTGTCGCGATTGAGAACTGGTCGCGCCAATGCCCGCTCCAATCCTGCTTCGATCCTACAGTCGGTGCCTGATCCAGAAGCGCCTCGACATTCGTGACGCGCGTACAAAACTTTCGTGGGATGATCAGCGCCCCGGAAAATGGCGGCCCGGTAAGAAACTTCGAGCCCGTCACTTGTACCATCCAACCTCGGCGTATCCACTGGCCCATCTTCAGAAACGGAGTGCGCATCTGGCATGCGTCAATCACTATGTCGATCGAGTCGGGAGCGACTTGCGACAGCTCGATGACCGCTTCTTCAGTCGGGAAATGAAGTCCCGTCTTCGATGCCGCCAGCACATGCAGCAGGACGCGATTCTGTCGCGCCAACGCGTCCTCGATCTCATGCCGAATATCCGCCGCCACCGCGGACTGCGGCCGAGGCACGGCATCCCCATCCCTGATGGGTGCGGACGGCCGGCGGCGATACCAATCAATACCGTGAGCATTTCAGTGTCGGTGCCGGACGGCACCAGCGCGATGTCAGCCTCCCGATCCGACAATCCCAGAAGGTCGAGAAGCTCCAAGGCGATGGCGTTCACGACTTGGGCGCGCAAATGCTGTGAACTCAGGCCCTGCCGCAGCATACAGCATGACCTCAATTGCGGGCTGTATCTCAGGGCTCATGATAGGGACCTCGTGCGATGCTGGCTCCATAGGGACCTTCCGTTACCGCGACCGTGATCGGCTTGCCCTCGGCCAGAAGTTTGCGCAGGCGCCGTCCGGTCTCGGCGCTCGGCGACTCGTGGTCGTCCGCGCCGAGAATCCACAGCTGCGGCGTCTCGAGATTACGCAATATGGGCATCGGGTCGTAGTCGGCGGGCACGCCCGCGAGCAGGACCGGACCTTCCTGGCGCTCCAGCGCGATGGCCTCGCGATCTTCCTCGATCGGCGATACCGCGAGACCGAACCCGACGATCACGAAATCGACCGCCTCGATCTTCGCAGCCAGCGGTGCGACCCACCCGCCCTGACTGCCGGCCTGGTAGCCGATGCGGCCGGCACAACGGCCTCATTGCGCGGCCGAATGCCGTGGAACTTCATGGGAGGTAATTTCACGGCATTCTCCGGACGGGTAACTGCCCATGGACGATAGGTGTATCGTCTGCCCTTAGTCAACCCGCAACGCGCCAGGACAACAAGCCGGAATGGAAGTGGTCACCTTCACCCCGCCGAGACATGACGGACCACGTTGAGTGCGTGGTGATCGGCGCCGGCGTTGTCGGACTCGCCGTGGCGCGCAGCCTGGCGATGGGCGGCCGCGAAACCATCGTATTGGAGGCCGCCGACGCGATAGGCACGGCTGCCAGCTCGCGCAACAGCGAGGTGGTGCACGCCGGCATCTACTACCCCCACGGTTCGCTCAAGTCGCGGCTGTGCGTTGCCGGGCGAGAATTGCTGTATCGGTTCTGCGCCGCGCATGGGGTCGAGGTCAATCGATGCGGTAAATTCATCGTGGCGACTTGCGAGGCGCAGGTCGCAAAGCTGTCGGCCGTCGAAACCGCCGGCCGCCTGAACGGTGTCGGGGATTTGCGCCTGCTGAACCAGGATGAGGCGTTGTGCCTGGAGCCGGAACTGCGCTGCGCAGCCGCGCTCTGGTCGCCGTCGACGGGGATCGTCGACAGCCATGCTTTCATGTTGGCGCTGCAAGCCGATCTCGAGCGCGCCGGCGGCACTGTCGCGCTTGAAACGCCGGTGCAAAGCGGCTCTCTCAAATGCGGCGAGATCCGGCTGTCGATAGGACAAGATCCGGCCTACGATCTCGAAGCCACTGTGGTCGTCAACTGCGCCGGACTGGAAGCCCAGCGCGTGGCGCGCAGCTTCGATGGCCTGCGGGCCGATATGATTCCGCAGCTCCACTATGCCAAGGGCAACTATTATGGAATTGAAGGGCGGGTCCCGTTTCGGCGGCTGATATACCCCGTGCCCGTGGACGGCGGGCTGGGTGTTCATCTGACTCTCGATCTGGCCGGACGTGCTCGCTTCGGCCCGGATGTGGAGTGGGTGTCAGGCATCGACTACCGCGTAGACCCGGGGAGATCCGACGGTTTTTACGCCGCGATCCGCTCCTATTGGCCCGCACTGCCGAGCGGCTCACTGCGGCCCGACTACGCCGGCATTCGGCCGAAGCTTCAAGGTCCGGGAAGCGCCGCCCAGGATTTCGTGATTCAAGGGCCGGCCTCGCACGGCATCGCGGGCCTCGTGAATCTCTACGGGATCGAGTCGCCGGGCTTGACCGCCGCGCTCGCCATCGGCGACTACGTGGCGGCTCTAGTGAACGATGGATGACCTTGCCCGCCTCACGCCGTGGGGAAAGGCTGACCGTGTCGCAACGAGGGTCCCACGTCAATGAACCGCAGCGCTGCGTTGCTGCGCCGCCCGGCTGAAGTGCCGCAGCGGCCGCTCCGTGCTGAGAATGCGCTCGAGCAGCAGGGGAATCTCGAATATGGCGCGATTGTCGATGCGCGCCACGCTGCCGCGATAACCGCTCATTTGCGCCGTCATTGCCTCGACCGCGCCGCGAATATTCTTGAAGGAGTCGAGGACCAGCCCCACTCCGTTCTCTTCGACCCAATCCGCGTTGTAGCGTTCCTGCGGCATGGTCCACACATTGCGCGCGACAATGACGGGCAGCCGCTGCTGAATCGCTTCGCTGATGCTCCCCGGTCCCGGCTTGCCGATGAAGAAGTCGCTGAGCTGCATGAAATAGCGGATTTGCGCCGAGAATCCCATGACCACGCGGGGCGCGCGCGCATTCATGGCGCGCAGTTCGTCCGCCAGCGCAGAATTATGGCCGCAGACCAAGATGAGCTGGGTGTCGTCGAGACGTTTCGCAATGCGCCGCATGGCCTTCGAACCATGTCCGCCGAACATGACGATGCCCGTCGGCCGCTCCGGATCGAGGCCCAATTTGCGCCGCTCCTCGCGCCGGTCGATGCGCAAGTCCTGATAGAAATCAGGATGGATGATCATTCCCGAAGTTGCATGGACGTGCGCATCGTCATTGCCGGCGGCGCGGGCCTGCCGGACCGCTTTGTCCGTGCCGCAGACCAAGTGCTGCGCCTGATGCGGCTCGATCCAGAAATGCGGCGGCGAATCCGCCATATCCGTGAGGATGGTCACATAGGGTGCATTGGGCCGCGCCATCGCGAGCGCCTGATACATGGCGCGATTGAAATTCGGCACCAGCGATACGACCAAGTCGGGCTTGGTCTTGTGCCAGTGACGCTGCAGCTGTGCCGTCAAGGACTTATGGCTCAGCCGGATGAGCGCCTGCAGGACCTTCAATTCCTGCCCCAATCCCAAGGTCCAGCCGCGCGCCAAGCGCGCATTGTAGTAATTTTCAGGCTTCATGCCGGTGGTCTTGCCGAACACATCCCGCGGGTCGAGGACCTCGAAGAGATTGACCAGCCTCACCATCCAGGGCAGCCCCGATTCTCGGATTGCCGCGTCGAGCGCCCTGGCCGCGGATCGATGCCCGCCGCCCGCGTTGAAATACACCAAATCGATGGTCTTCATCAGCATAATTGTGCGTACGGACTATGACCAAACCATGAACTCGTTCTCCTGGTAGCCTGATGCCCTTTGCCGAGGTGTCGACATGAGTGTTATGCGCCTGCTCCCATGGCCGCGGTTGCTCGCCATGAGCCTGCTGATGACCGGCGCCGCAGCCTCGGCCGACCAATCGCCATCCCCGGCTTCTGCGGGGTCGACGCCCATGGAGGCGGCCCATATCAGTCATGGCCGCTTCAAGGACTTGCTCGTGTACAGGCCTGCCGGAACACCCACGAGTTTCGCCCTGTTCCTTTCCGGCGACGAAGGCTGGAATTCCACCGCGGACACCATGGCCCGGCTGCTCGTGCAGCGGGGCGCCATGGTCGCTGCCATCGATTGGGCAAAGCTCAAGGCGAATCTCGAAGCGGACGGCGACCAATGCGTGTTTCCCGACGGCGACCTCGAAAACTTGAGCCATTTCACGCAGGCGTACTTCCACCTCCCCACGTATCTCACTCCGATGCTGGTGGGCGTGTCCTCCGGCGCCAGCATGGCCTACGCCGTACTGGCTCAAGCGCCGCGGAACACGTTCGCGGCCGCATTGACCTTGGACTTCTGCCCCGCTTTGAATTTGGAGAAGCCCCTGTGCAAGTCCTCCGGGCTCGAATTCACCCGCGCCACCCACGGCCGAGGCGTGGATCTTCTGCCGCCCAAAGGTCTCGGCAATCCCTGGGTCGATCTGCAAGGTGAAGCGGGCCGCAGCTGCCCTGCCGGCGCGGCACGAGACTTCGTGTCGCGGATTCAGGGCGCCGCGCTCGTGATGCTGCCCAAAGCGGGCCGCGATCTGTCCCGACCCCACGATTGGGTGCCGCAGTACCTCGCCGCCTACGACAAGCTCGCGGCGCAGAACCCGGCCACTCGCATGGCGCCCCCGCCCGTCGGTTTGAGCGATTTGCCCATCGTCGAAGTCGCCGCGGCGCCTGCCAACGCAGCGGCCCGCTCCGACGCGTTTGCAATCATCATGTCCGGCGACGGCGGTTGGGCGGGAATCGACCAAGATGTCGCCGCCGCGCTCAGCGCAAGGGGCATCCCCGTCGTCGGCCTGGACTCCCTGCGCTATTACTGGACGCCGCGGACACCGAGCGGCCTCGCCGCGGACACCGATCGGATGATTCGCTACTATCTGGCGCATTTCGGCAAGCAGCGGGTGCTGCTCATCGGCTACTCTCAGGGCGCCGACGTGCTGCCCTTCGCGGTCAATCGGCTGCCCGCCGCGACCCGAGCCCATGTCGCACTGACCGCAGTCATGGGCATGTCCGAGCACGCTCTGTTCGAATTTCACGTGAGCAGTTGGATCTCCGACAGCAATTCGGGACCTGCGACCCTGCCCGAGATCAACCGGATTACCGGCATGCCGGTGCTCTGCATCTACGGCGCCGACGAGAACGACTCGCTGTGTCCGAAACTCGACGCGGCGAAATTCATCATCGTGAAGCTCAAGGGCGGCCACCATTTCGACGGCGACTACGCCAACCTGGCACGGCAGATTCTCGCCGCGGCGAAACCTTGAACCCTAGGCCGCGTCGGCCTCGGTAGCCGCGTCGGCCTCCGCATCCGCGGCCGGCTCGGCATCCGCGACCGGCTCATAGCCCAGATTCGGCGCGAGCCAGCGCTGCGCCTCGGCCAGGCTCCATCCCTTGCGCTGCGCGTAGCTCGCCACCTGATCGCGGTCGATCTGCCCCACTCCGAAATAGTGGGCCTGCGGATGCGAGAAATAGAATCCGCTGACGGCCGCCGTCGGATACATCGCAAAGGACTCGGTCAGCCGGATGCCCGCGTTGCGTTCCGGGTCGAGCAGCTGCCAGAGAGTCGCCTTCTCCGAGTGTTCGGGGCAGGCCGGGTATCCCGGCGCGGGACGAATTCCCCGGTACTGCTCGCCAATGAGTGCCGCGCCGTCCAGCCTCTCCTGCGGGGCATAGCCCCACAGTTCGCGCCGAACTCTCTCATGCATACGCTCGGCCAAAGCCTCCGCCATCCGGTCCGCCAGCGCTTTGAGCATGATGCTGCTGTAATCATCGTGCGCGGCTTCGAAACGCGCCAGGTGTTCCTCGATGCCCAGCCCCGCGGTCACTGCGAACGCTCCCAGGTAATCGGCGCGGCCCGAACTCATCGGTGCAATGAAATCAGCCAGACAGGATTGCGGCTGATTCTGCGGCTTGGATTTCTGCTGCCGCAGGTGATGCAGCCGGACTTTGACGGCTTGGCGGGTATCGTCGGTGAACACGGCGATGTCGTCATCGCCCGTCGTATTGGCCGCAAAGAATCCAACCACCGCGCGGGCGCGCAGCCATTTCTCCCGTACCAGCTGCTCGAGCATGCGCGTGGCGTCGGCATATAGGTTGGCGGCCGCCTCGCCGACGACCGGATCGCGCAGAATGTCGGGGAACTTGCCCGCGAATTCCCAGGCATTGAAGAACGGCATCCAGTCTATGTACGGCAGCGATTCATCGAGCGGATAGTCGTCGAACGCGCGAACCCCGAGGAAACCGGGCACGGGCGGCACGTAGGAAGACCAATCGAGCTTCAGTCTCTTTGCCCGGGCCTGGGGCAGGGTCAACTGCGGCGCTTTGGCGCTCTTGTTGCGATGCTGCTCGCGGCGGCGCTCATGCTCCGCCTTGGCGTTCGCGATATAGGCGTCGCGCGTGCTCTGAGTGACGAGTTGCTGACAAACGCCGACCGAGCGCGACGCATCCTTCACATAGATCACCGCCCCCTGGTACTGCGGGTCGATCTTCACCGCGGTATGCGCCGGAGAGGTCGTGGCACCGCCGATCAGAAGCGGCTGCTTGTATCCCAGCCTCTGCATTTCCTTGGCGACATGCACCATTTCGTCGAGCGAGGGCGTGATCAGCCCGGACAGCCCGATGAGATTCGCGCCTTCGCGCGTCGCGGCCTCGAGAATTTTCTCGCAAGACGCCATGACGCCCAAGTCCACGACCTCGAAGTTATTACATTGCAGCACCACGCCGACGATGTTCTTGCCGATGTCGTGCACGTCCCCTTTGACCGTGGCGATCACCACCTTGCCGTTGGAGCGGCTGGTTCCGTCCTTCTCCTTCTCGATGTAGGGGATCAGCACCGAGACGGCCTTCTTCATCACGCGGGCCGACTTGACCACCTGCGGCAGGAACATCTTGCCGGCGCCGAACAGATCGCCGACCACGTTCATGCCGTCCATCAGCGGCCCTTCGATCACGTCGAGAGGCCGCTTGGCGGCGAGCCTCGCCTCCTCGGTATCGGCCAGGACGAACTCATCCAGGCCCTTCACCAGAGCGTGCTGCAGGCGCTGCTCCACGGGCAGCTTGCGCCATTCGAGATCATCGATGCGTCTGGGACCCCCGTTCCCCTTGAACCGTTCGGCGATTTCCAGCAGCCGCTCCGTGGCATCGAGCCGCCGCGCGAGAATGACATCTTCGCAGCGCTCGCGCAGGTCGGCCGGTATGTCTTCGTAAATTGCGAGCTGGCCCGCGTTGACGATGCCCATGGTCAAGCCGGCACGAATGGCGTGGTAGAGAAAGACCGAATGCATGGCCTGGCGCACCGGCTCGTTGCCGCGAAATGAGAACGACACATTGCTCACGCCGCCGCTCACGTGCACCGCGGGCATGCGCTGCTTGATGGCCGCAGCGGCCTCGATGAAATCGAGACTGTATCGATTGTGCTCCTCGATGCCGGTCGCCACCGCGAAGATATTCGGATCGAAGATGATGTCCTCGGGCGCGAATCCTATGCGCTCCGTCAGCAGCCCATACGCTCGCTCGCATATCGTCACTTTGCGCTCGATGGTATCGGCCTGCCCCCGCTCGTCGAAGGCCATGACGACCACCGCGGCGCCGTAGCGCACGCATAGGCGCGCATGCGAGAGGAAGGCCTCCTCGCCCTCCTTCAGGCTGATGGAATTGACGATGGACTTTCCCTGCACGCACTTCAGGCCCGCTTCGATCACCGACCACTTCGACGAGTCGATCATGACGGGCACCCGGGCAATATCCGGTTCACCCGCGATGAGGCTCAGGAATCTCGACATGGCCGCCTGCGAATCGAGCATGCCCTCGTCCATGTTCACATCGATGATCTGCGCGCCGTTGGCCACCTGCTGCCGGGCGATATCCACGGCGGCGGCATAGTCGCCCGCTTCGATGAGCTTGCGAAACAGCGCAGAGCCCGTCACGTTGGTGCGCTCCCCGACGTTGACGAACAGGCTGTCGGGGCCGATGGTCAGCGGTTCCAGGCCGCTCAAGCGGCAGCCCGGCGCGATGCTGGGCAGAACGCGGGGCGCAAGACCGGCGACCGCGCCGACCATGGCGCGAATATGATCCGGCGTGGTGCCGCAGCAGCCGCCCAGCATATTGAGGAATCCGCTGGCGGCAAACTCGCCGAGAATGGCCGCGGTCTGTCCGGGAGTCTCATCGTATTCGCCGAACGCATTCGGCAAGCCCGCGTTCGGGTAGGCGCATACATAGGCATCGGCAATGCGCGCCAGCTCTTCGACATAGGGGCGCAATTGTTTCCCGCCGAGCGCGCAATTGAGGCCGACGACGGCGGGCCGCGCGTGGCGGATGGAATTCCAGAAAGCCTCGGTGGTCTGGCCCGACAAGGTCCTGCCCGAGGCGTCGCTGATGGTGCCTGAGACGACGATGGGCAGCTCCGTGCCTGTGTCGTCCAGTACGCTGCGCACGGCATAGAGCGCCGCCTTGGCGTTCAACGTGTCGAACACCGTCTCGATCAAGATGACATCGACGCCCCCCTCGATGAGGGCCCGCGCCGCCAGCGAGTAGCCGGCTACCAACTCGTCGAAACTGATGTTGCGAAATCCGGGATCGTTGACATCGGGGGACAGCGAGGCCGTGCGGCTGGTCGGCCCGAGTGCGCCGGCGACGAAGCGCTGCCTGCCGGTTTCGACCGCCACCTCGTCCGCGGTCCGGCGCGCCAGGCGCGCCGCCGCGAGATTGATCTCGCCCACCAAGGACTGCATTCCATAATCTGCCTGCGAGACAGGAGTGGAATTGAAGGTATTGGTGGAGATGACATCGGAGCCCGCGAGCAGATAGTCGCGGTGAATCGCGGCGATGATGCGGGGCTGCGTAATCGACAGCAAGTCGTTGTTGCCGCGCAAATCGCTGCGCCAGGCCGCGAATCGTTCTCCGCGAAATTGCCCCTCGGTCAGGGCATGCCGCTGAATCATGGTGCCCATGGCGCCGTCGAGGATCACCAGGCGCTCCTGCAGAAGGCTCAAGAAAGCTTTCGCGCGCGCGGCTTGCGGTAGATTCTGCATTTGAAGAGGCCCGTCCTTCACGCTACCTGGGCTTCGGCCAGGCGCGGCCGCAGACCCAAGGCATGACAGATCGCGTATGTCAGCTCGGCGCGATTCAACGTGTAGAAGTGGAACTCCTCGACGCCGTGCTCGCGCAAATGCCGCACCTGTTCGATCGCCACATTCGCGGCAATCATGCGCCGCGTCTCCGCATCCTCATCCAGCCCGTCGAAGCGCTGGCGCAGCCATTGCGGCACGGACGCTCCGCAACGCTCGGCGAAGCGCAGCAGCTGCGGGAAGCGGGTGATGGGCAATATCCCGGGCACCAGGCGCACGCGAATGCCGGCGGCCGCGCAGCGATCGCGGTATCGCAGAAATACATCGGTGTCGAAGAAGAACTGCGTGATTGCGCGGCCCGCCCCCGCGTCGACCTTGCGCTTCAAGTTCTCCAAATCAGCATCGACGCCGCCGGACTCCGGATGCCCCTCCGGATAGGCTGCCACGGATAGGTCGAATTTCCCGACGCCGGTGAGCCCTCCCACCAGATCGGATGCGTACGCGAATCCTCCGGCATAGGGACGATAGCGTCCTGCCGCAGACTGCTGGGCCGCGGGCGGATCGCCGCGCAACGCCACCAGGTGCCGCACTCCCTGCTGCCAATAATCCCGTGCAATACCGAGCACTTCGGCGCGAGTCGCGCCCACGCAAGTCAAATGAGGCGCAACCTGAAGATCTGTCTCGCGCAAGATGCGCAGCACGCATTCATGCGTTCGGCTGCGCGTCGAGCCATCGGCGCCATAGGTTACCGACACGAAATTCGGCCGCAGGGGGGCAAGCCGCTGCACGCAGTTCCAGAGCTGCTGCCCCATGGACTCATCGCTGGGGGGAAAGAATTCGAAAGATACTGCCACGTTCGACATTGCACGCTCCCGGCCGGGTCTTCCCTGCTGACAGCATGCAAGAGCCTGCGCTATGATCCAAACTCATTATTCTCATACCAAGGATGAAACCGGCTCATCATGTCCTCGACGGCATTGGAGCTAAGGCACCTGGAGACCCTGCTGGCGCTAGCTGAGTGCGGCAGCCTTTCCAAGGCGGCGGCGCGCCTGTTTCTGACCCAATCCGCGCTGTCGCACCAGCTGAAGGCGCTGGAAAGCCACTACGGAGCGGCGCTGGTCGAGAAGAATGTTCGGCCCCTGCGCTTTACGGCCATCGGCCAGCGTTTGCTCACTTTGGCCCGGCAGGTGCTGCCGCTGGTGGCCGACGCGGGACGCGATGTGGCCCGATTGGCCCAGGGTCACGCCGGACCGTTGCGTGTTGCGGTGCAATGTCACAATTGCTTCGACTGGCTGATGCCGGCCATGGATGCCTACCGCTCGCTGTGGCCTGAGGTGGAGCTGGACATCATTTCCGGATTCGTCGTCGATCCCCTGCCGCTTCTCGATCGCGGCGAGGCGGAACTCGCCATCATCCATGATCCGCAGGAAGCACACCCGAACGTGGTCTTCAGCCCCCTATTCCGTTATGAAAGCGTTGCGCTGATGAGCCCACGCCATCGCCTGGCGGCCAAGCCCTGGCTCGAAGCGACCGATTTCGCCGACGAGACCCTCATCACCTATCCGGTGCCCGACGAAATGCTCGACGTGATGAAGCACTGCCTGACGCCGGCCGCCATCAATCCCAAGCGCCGCACCGCGGAATTGACGGTGGCCATATTGCAGCTGGTTGCCAGCGGCCGTGGCATCGCCGCGCTGCCCTCCTGGACCGTGGGCAATTACATCGAGCGCGGCTATGTAGTATCCCGGCCCATCGGCCAAAGCGGCCTGCGCTGCGAACTCTATGCCGCCACCAGCAGCGCCGGCGCCGATGCCTCCTACATACGAGAGTTCATCGCCTTGACCCGCGCCCAAAGCCTGACCGAATTGGCGGGAGTCTCCGCCCTGTAGCGATCAAGATACTCGGGCCAAAATTGAACAAACAGGAAATTTGAGCAAACAAGTTCGGTGCAACTCAGAAGGCGGCGCGTATCGTCAGCTTCGCCGTGCGGCCGGCACCGGGGAACACGTGATTCTCGGACGGCGAGGTGTAGTAGGAATTGTCGTAGTAAAGCTTGTTGGCCAGGTTGAATACATTCAACTGCAGCGACACCGACCTGCTCAGCTTGTATGACGACATGGCATTCCAGACCACATAGCCCGGAATGGTCGCCTTCTGGCCGGAGTCGGCGAAGCGCGCGCCCAGCCAATTGCCGCCGACGCCGACCTCCCACGCATCGGTCAGCTCATATTCGGTCCAAAGATTGAGGGCATTGCGTGCGACGTTCGGCAGCGCCTGACCCACATAGGCCGCGGTGCCGGACGAGAGAGTCTTGCCATCCAGATAGGTGTATCCGGCGGTTACTTCCCAATGCTTGGTGAGGTATCCGGAGGCGCCTAACTCAATGCCCTCAACGCGCTGATTGCCATTGAGGGTGGTGATAGTGGGATTTTCAGGATCGTTGGTCTGCGCATTGTCGACTTGAGTGTGAAATACCGCGACCGTGGTCGAGAACATTCCGTCGAGCCAGCCGGTCTTCGCGCCCGCCTCGTACGTCTTGGCTTTCACCGGGCCGAGGTCGGCGGTCTTGGTCGTCAGTGTGAGCGCTTCGGCGGACGGATCGAACGAAGTTCCGTAGGACAGGTAGTAGCTCTGCTGCGCCGTCGGCTTGAAAATGAGAGCGGCGCGCGGACTGACGACATTATCCACGTGACTCAAATCAAGTACGGCGCCCGTGGTCCTGGTGTATTGAACATAGTCCGCGGAGAAGCGATCGAAGCGCAGTCCGGCGACGAAGTCCAGATAGGGCGTGAGCCCCAAGGTGTCTGTCGCATACACGGCGGCGGAATGCGCCGTGGTGTTCTGTTGCGAGGTGATCGCCTGAACGCCGGGCAGCGGTTCCGCGGCGTCCGGATCGAGCAGCGGTGTTTCCGGTATCCAGTTGTTGTTGGCGTTGAAAGGATTGTCGTAGCGGGACAGATCGTTCGTTTGCCGCGCGAACTCGACGCCGGTCAGCAGCGTGTGGGAAATCGGCCCCGTGGCGAAGCGGGCGGTGAGGTCGGTCTGGTTGGTGAGATTCGTCTGAGTGCCCGAACTGCCCGGCGCGTCGCGCCCCACGAAAATATCGTCGAGCGGGGCATCAACCGCCGGTACATTCGTTCCGAAATTCGGCATGGTGCTTTGATAGTCGAATTCATAGCGCGCATAGCGCAGCGTGTCCGCGACGGTAAGATTCGGATTGAAATCGTGCTTGTAGCGCACAGTCCCGATATTGTCGTCGGTGATCTGGCGGTCGGTGGCCAACCCGTAGTAAAAATCCTGCGGCACCGGAGCCGGACGTCCGTCCAGGAATGGGATGCCCGAGTCGGGAACGTTGTTCTCCTGCTGATGCAGGTAGGCCAGAGTCAGCGAGTCGCTCCCGCCGATGCCGAGCGCCAGCGAGGGCGCCAGGCCCCAGCGCCGATTCTTGACGTAGTCGCGATCCGCGACTTCCGAGGTTTCGTCCATGGCGTTGAAGCGAAACGCCGCAGACGAGCTCAAGGGCACATCGACGTCGGCGGTCCCCCGGTACTCATGATTGGTGCCGACGTCCGCCGTCACCGAATACAACGGCGTCAGCGTCGGCGCCTTGCTCACTTGATTGATCGCACCGCCGGTCGAGCCGCGGCCGAACAGCGTGGCCGACGGACCTTTGATCACTTCCACGGATTCCAGATTGAAACTGTCGCGCGTGTACACGGCGGCATCCCGTATGCCGTCGAGGAAGAAGTCGTTGAACGCCGAGAAACCGCGCAAGTTGACCGTATCGCCGCGCGCCGCACCCTCGCCGGCGTTGAGGGTGATTCCGGGCACATTCTTCAGCGCGTCCTCGAGCCGGGTGGCCGCCTGGGCCTGCATGAGTTCGTTGCTGACCACCGTGACCGACTGCGGGGTGTTTTGCAGACCCCCAGGCAACCTATCGTCGAGCAGCGGCCGCACGCCGCTGACGACGACAGGGTCCAGCTCGCCCGCCGCGCCGGTATCCGACGCATCGGCCGCCGCCGCCTCCTCGCTGTGCGCGACCGACATTGCGACCATGGATGTTGCGCAAACGCCCATGGCGCCGAGCGCCTGCAGAGCAACGGCGGTGGTCTTGGAGATTTGTTCGGCAGCACCTGCAGGGACAGTGGAACGCGTCACTTAATGCCTCGTGAGAAGAATGATGGGTGGGTCAGACAGAATACGAATAATAATCATTCGCATTTATATGTCAAGCAAATGA
Organism: uncultured Gammaproteobacteria bacterium; assembly: GCA_963784105.1. Classification (GTDB taxonomy): domain Bacteria; phylum Pseudomonadota; class Gammaproteobacteria; order Steroidobacterales; family Steroidobacteraceae; genus Bog-1198. Next base: position 489,125 of record CAWAQE010000018.1, on the reverse strand, counting down.
ATGTCGCTCGAGACCCATGCGAGGAAACCGGTGCGGCGGTGTCATTCGCGAAAGTACCAGCTGCTATGGGCGGCGCAATCCCTGCGTCGGCCACCTCACATGAGTCGTTTCTCGGAATGAAATGCGGTCGGGCGCCTTTAAGTCCGGCGTTCGGCCATGGTACGGATGCCCAGTGGAACGGTTGGCGGCAAACGCTGGCGTTGCCCGGCGGCGACCCGCGTCTCGGGCTCCGGTGCGTGAACCAGCGCAATGCTGATCCATGCCGCGACGCTGAAATACAGGGACATCCACACCACCTCGCTCTTCCAATCCTGCCAGCTGTGCGAGACCACCCAGCGCACTGAGGCATCGCGCGCACCTTGCGTGATGCTCATGTAGTGGCGCCCGCTGACTTCGTCGGCGATCCATCGCGACCAATACATGGGAACGTCGACGAGGAACATATACGCCACGTAGATCGAGCCGGCGACGCAACAGGCCAGAAGCAGAGGACGCCGAGCTGCGGTGCAACGCGGCAAGATCGCCGCCAAACAGGCGACGAGCAGCGCGACCGAAAGCCCCCAGATCGATTCTTCGGCAACGTGGCCAATGTTCGAGGTGGTCAGCACCGAGTACCAGGAACATGCTTCGGCAACCGCGATGAGCGGTACGAGAACCACCGATACGATATTGCCGACGAAGCTGCCGGCCGCCCGCGAGATTTCGCGCAGCATCAGCGCCCACTGAGCCACAAAACACAATTCCGCGACCGTGGCGACTGCACGGCCGAGCACGACGCTGGACAGCCAAGAGTCGACTACGCAGATGCGCGGGACGTCAAATACAGGGAAAGCAGAGCGGAACGCACAACCGAGCACGTAGACGGCGGACAAAAGAAGCTGCACGCGTCGCGTGGAGTACCCATCGGGTGACCAAACCTGCGACCGGCGCTTGAGGATGATGGCCGACAGGAACAGGACCGCGATGTTAAATACCGCCACCGTGCGGAGAAAATACCACCACGAAATGATGCTGACTGACATCAGATCGTCATAATGCCATGCTACGGACTCCTCTGTCCCGCCGCGCCTCTACCTAGGCGCTCTCGCGCCGGTAGCTGCAGCCAGAGGAACAATACGCAGCTGGCGCTCTACGGCGTCTATGACATCCGCTGACAAAGGCAAGTTGGCGCGTTCCTGCGGCCACACGTGCCGCCGGCGACCGTTGCGCCCATCACCTCTACGATCCGCAGTATCCCCACCGAAGTCGTCTTGACGAAAGACGACGGGTGGCCGAGTACATGCGCGGCAAACTTCGACAATCTCCAGACCGTGCCGAAGATCAACATCGGCGATCGCATTGCCCGATTGACGGCACAAAGAATGAAGGAAACGGGAGCGGCGGTGTCATTCGCACTCGGCTTCGACGATGAATGAGTCTGCCGGCGGCCCAGCCAATCGAGTTTTGTGGAAACGGTTATGCGCATGCGGGTGGCGGGCACCGCCATAATGGAACTCGCCGGCACGTTGAAGTCGTATTTATGCGGGTTTTGTCATCGTCGTTTGACTTGAACGGAGGAGTTTCGTTGGTGGAAACCACGGAGTCCCCGTTCAGTCGTTCGAATTTCAACGTCATAGAAATTCATTTACTGCTCCCGCGATTGATCGGCCGGGTGAATTGAATCGCCGCGACGCAAATCTCACAAACGATTTGTCGGCTCGAGTGGGATGACTCCAGACTCATGCGAGCGATTGCCTTCGGCCACGGGATCGCGACAGCCGGGGGCGCACGCGTTGAGCGGCTATCGGTTTCACGCAGCAATACGTATGATCGAGACGCAGAAGCTACAACTCGAGGAAAAGTGTGCGAACCTGTCAAATTGGCTTGGCGAATGTAGGCGTTTGGTCCTTTGGAAAAGCGAAGGCGTTTTGGCCGCTGATGATCCTGGCGGGATTTTCCTCCTTCGCACATTCTGCAAGCAGGGTATGCCCAACGGACAACCTTGACCCGGCGCGATGCGGGCCGGTGACCACGAAAATCGTTCTGGCAAACGGCACCGTGGCGTTCTTCAACATCCCCGCAAATCCGGCGCTGGGTACGGCCGCTGTCAATGCGGCCTACTTCAGTCCCGATGGATTCAACCTGGAAGGGAATGGTGGATCAACGGTGGCCGCCTACACCGGATCGGTCATCATCGAGTCGATCGTGCCGGTCAACGGCGGTGTCGATACACTCTTCGCGAACGGCTCTGTCTACTTCAGCCCCAACGGGCAAAACCTCGGCGGGGGCTGCTCGGGCTCGGTCTGTACGATGGCCGTTTACAGCGGCGCCACGGTGCCCGCTGTCGCGATTGTCCCCGCCGGCGGAGGCGTCGATGCCGTGCTCGGGACCAGTCAAGGAGTCGAACGGGCCTACTTCAGTCCGGACGGTCTCAATCTTGGTGGGGGCGGAAATTCTGTCGCGATCTACAGCGGGGGCGTATCGATAGCGCAAATTGTTCCAGTGGATTCGTCCGCCGTAGTCACCTTGTTTGGCAATGGGGCCGCTTATTACAGCCCCAACAATCGCAACATAGGCGGCGGCGGGAGCACTGTTTCAGCCTACAGCGGCTCAATCGGCATTGCGCGGATCGTGAAGATTGGAGGCGGGTTACTGACTCAATTTCAGAACAACGCCGTGTACCTGAGCCCCAACGGCCAGAATCTGGGCGGAGGTGGATCGACGGTAGCGGTGGCAAGCTGGGTTCATGCCGGCAATGCCCCGTTCCCGGTCAGAGACAGCGGCAAAGGCGCCATATTCAATGGCAAACTGTTTCTTAGCGGTGGCTTTTACCCGGAAGCCGATGTCCTTTTCGATCTTTGGTCCACAGAAAATGACGAATCAGGAACCACCTGGAGCGGTCCGCCACCCATAGTGGAGTGCTTGGGCGATATGCCATCCACGAGCCTGAGTACGCCTGGATGCTGGGATGCGTTTTCTGATCTGGAAGTCTGGAACTCGGCTTTGTGGGCGATTGGATCCTCTGTCTGGAGCTCGATGGATGGAACCCACTGGACGCAGCGCGCCGCGCCGGGAGGTAATGCGACGCCACGGCTATCCCCTCCCGATGAGAACGAGCACGCGGCGGTGTTGGGATCTGATCTCTATTCGATGTCGCTGGATTCAGATCCCACTGACGTTCAAAGAACCAGCAACCCAAACGGGACTCCGTGGACTGACCTCAATCAGATTCAGACCAGTACTAGCTCTCCGGTCGTAATGACGCCCCGTTGCGGTGCAGCCGTATTCGTCTTGGGAAGCGAAGTCTGGATTGAAGGAGGGCGAGACGGGAGCAAGATCTGGACCCCGCCAGGCAGCGATAGCATTACCTCTCTTGCCTGCGATTCATCGCCTGATTATACGAGCGATATTTGGTCGACCCCTGATGGAGTTACTTGGACCCAAAGCTCGACGCCCCCTGCGTGGGCACCGAGGCAGTGGCCGTGTGTTGCAACCGATGCCGCAGGCACTGTGTGGCTCGTGGGCGGCTACGTTGCCGATTTTGCCACTCAGAGCTCCGGGGAGGTCCGGTACGAATCCAATTTGGCCGATGTCTGGTACACGAAGGACGGTACCACCTGGAAACAATTCAAGGCTGACACGGGTTCGCAATTGCCCGATGACCTGTCATCCGGTGTAGAGCCCCGCCACGCCCCGACCTGCTATGTCGACGCGGCCAACAACAGACTGGTCGTGGTTGCTGGGAAAGTGACGCGTCAGCCCGCGTCGAATCCGCCGTACCCGCCCAATGTTGCGCCTGTCCCAAACCACGACAGCGGCGATGTATCGAACGACGTGCGGATCCTTCAGCTTCCGGATCCCTCGACATTGCCATAACCAGCAGCTCCACCGAGGCTTACAATCGTTCCGGCGCCGCAAGCCGGGGCGCCTTCAATCGGTGGCTGGAGGGCGAGATCTCGCGTCAAACTCCAAGCAGCGGCACGGCTGCCGTATAATCCGACGCCCATGACCCCCGAGCTATGCGATGTAGCGGTGATCGGCGGCGGCCCCGGCGGCAGCACCGCCGCGGCATTGCTGGCGCGGCGCGGCTACAAGGTGATAGCGCTCGAGAAGGCGCATCACCCGCGCTTTCATATCGGCGAATCGCTGTTGCCGATGAACTTGCCGGTGTTCGAGCGGCTGGGCGTGCTGGACAAGGTGCGGGCGCTCGGCGTGTTCAAGCCGGGTGCGGACTTCGAATCGGACAACGAACGCGGCTACAACACCTACGCCTTCGCCCGTGCCATCGGCAGCAGTCCGCCGCATGCCTACCAGGTATGGCGGCAGGACTTCGACAAGATGCTCTACGATCACGCGCGCGAATGCGGCGCCGATGCCCGCGAGGGCCACGAGGCGCTCAAAATCGAGCAAAGCGGCGCGCGCAAGACACGGCTCGATGTCGGCGCCGACGACGGCCGCAGCTACACCATCCAGGCGCGCTATGTGGTCGATGCCAGCGGGCGCGACGCATTCCTTGCCACGAAAAGGAAACTGCGGCGCAAGAACGATCAGCATCAGAGCGCGGCCATCTTCGGCCACTTCCGCGGCGCAGAGCGGCGCGCGGGCGAGGATGAGGGCAATATCAGCATCTACAGCTTCGAGCATGGCTGGATGTGGATGATTCCTCTGCCCGAGGGCGTAATGAGCGTCGGCGCGGTATGCCGGCCGGATTACCTCAAGCAGCGCAAGGGCCGCACCGTGGAGTTTCTCATCGAGACGCTGAAGCGCAGTCCGGCGCTGTGGCGGCGCATCGAGCACGCGAGCCTGATCGGGGACGAAGTGCGCGTGACCGGCAACTATTCCTACGACTCGGCCCGCATGGGCGGTCCGGGCTGGGTATTGGTGGGCGATGCCTTCGCCTTCCTCGATCCGGTCTTCTCCTCCGGCGTGTACCTGGCGATGAGCGGCGCGGAACAGGCGGTGGACGTGGTGGACGCCGCATTGCGCGAACCGGCCCGCGAGGCGGGGTTGCTGCGCAAGCTGGAGAGACGTCAGCGCGCCGGCATGGCTCGTTTCTCGTTTTTCATCTATCGCTTCAACGGCCCGGTCATGCAGCAGATGTTTCGCGCGCCGCGCAATACTTGGAAGCTCGAACAGGGCGTGATCTCCATGCTCGCCGGCGATCTGTTCGATACGCCCAAGGTGCTGTGGCGCCTGAAGCTTTTCAAGCTGGTCTATGCGGTCAGCGGCCTGCGCGACTGGCGGCGCTGGCGCGCCGAACACAGATATCGGCTGGCGCAGGCGCGCGGGCATTTTACCGGCGGCAACACGCCGCTGGACAAAGCGTAGAGGTAAATCAACGACAGGGGAGATTCATCATGCGAATCGAGCACCGACCGTTCTCGAGCTTTGGCCTTGCCGCGATCTTGAGCATTGCCGCGATTGCTGCGTACGCGGATGAGACCTGCAATTCGCCCTACATGTCCGGGCTGATCAAAGGCCAGGAAGATTTCGTGCATGTGTGGACCCTGGGCGTACCGGGCATGGGCGATGGATCGGACAAGCTCGTCACCATCGATGCGAACCCCGCGTCGAAACACTACGGCAAAGTGATCAACAAGATTTCCGTCGGCGCCCGCGGCGAGGCGCACCACATGGGATTCACGGACGATCGCAAGTATCTCTGGGCCGGCGGCCTCGACGACAGCAAGATCTATGTCTTCGACGTGGGCACGGATCCGGCCCGTCCGAAGCTCGTCCGAACGATCGATGATCTGCCGGCGAAGACCGGTTTCGCGGGGCCGCACACATTCTATGCGCTGCCCGGCCGCATGCTGATCGGCAGCCTGTCGAATGTCGCGGACAAGAGCGGCGTGACCGGAATGGCGGTCTACAACAACAAGGGAGACTTCATCGCCAAGTACGACATGCCCACCTCCACGATCAGGCAGATCAAAGGCGACGGCGACGGCTACGGCTACGACATCGCCGTCAATCCCGCGAAGAATGCCCTGCTGACTTCGAGTTTCACCGGGTGGAACAACTACATGCGCGATCTCGGTGAGGTGGTGAAAGATCCCGAGGCGATGAAGCATTTCGGCAATACCATGGTCATGTGGAATCTGAAGACCATGCGGCCGGAGCAGATATTCGCGGTGCCCGGAGCGCCGCTCGAGATCCGCTGGGCACTCCCCGAGGGTCAGAATTGGGCGATTACGGCCACGGCCCTGACCTCGCAACTATGGCTGGTCAGGCGCGATCCCGAAGGCCGCTGGCAGGCGAAGGATGTTGCTGCGATCGGCGATCCGGCCAAGATTCCTCTGCCGGTGGATATTTCCATCACGGCCGATGCGAAGGGATTATGGGTGAACACCTTCATGGACGGCACCACGCACTACTTCGATCTCACCGACCCCGAGCACCCGCGGCAAACCTACAGCAAGCACACCGGCAGCCAGGTGAACATGGTGTCGCAGAGCTGGGACGGCCGGCGCGTTTATATCACCTCGAGCCTGCTGTCCAAATGGGACAAAAAAGGCAAGGATAACGAGCAGTTCCTGCGAGCTTTCCATTGGGACGGCCACGATCTCACACCGGCGTTCGAAGTGGACTTCACCAAGGAGCGGCTCGGCCGTCCTCATCACATGAAGTTCAGCGCCAATCCGCAGCGCCTGGCGTCGCTCGTGGACGCCTCCGTTCGCTGATGCGCCCCCTGGGCGTGCCCATGCCTCGAGTCGCGCCGATGAGGCACCTCCCCGGCGCGGTGATCCGGGCGGCGCCGGCGGTGCTGACGGCGCTGGCGCTCGCCGGGGCCACCGCGGTCGGCGGTGTGAGCGGCGTGGCGAACGCCACTGAAGATCCCGGCAAGGCGGTCGCGCCGCGCATGGAATTCGTGCCGCCGGCGGCGGGCAGCTACAAATTGCAGAAGATCCAGCGCGTATCGGATGCCGTATTGCTCGACAGCACGGGCCATACTGTCCGGCTCGCGCAGTTGACACAGGGCAAGATCACTCTGTTGACGTTCTTCTACACCTATTGCGTCGATCCACTGGGCTGCCCGTTTGCGCACATCACGCTTGCCCGCCTGCGCGATCGAGTGAGCGCCGACCGCTCACTGTCGGGCCGAGTGCGTTTCGTGAGCATCAGCCTGGATCCCACCCATGACACGCCTGCAGCCATCGCAAGGTACGAGCAGGAATTTGCGGTCGATCCAAAATTCGAGTGGCGCTTCTTGACGGCGCGCCGCGTGCCGGAGCTTCTGCCGGTTCTGGATGATTTCGGGCAGGATGTCAGCGTGGAAACGGATGAGAATGGCCGCGCGACGCGCACCCTGCATCATATGCTGAAAATATTTCTGATCGACGCCCACGGCGAGGTACGGGAAATCTACACCCTGGCCTTCGTGCAGCCCCAGGTGATGTTCAACGACATCAAGATTGTGGCGCTGGAACCGGGCTAACTAAAGCAGGAATGACCATGAATCCCGGCCGAGTCATGGTTTCACCGGCCGCCGGTCAATCGCGCAATTTCATCCAGCAGTTCGCGGGTGGTTCGCTGGCGGCAATACCCGCGATTGTTGCGCAGGGACCAGTCGTGCCGTTCCGGAGACAGGGTCAGGCAGGCATCGGTGGGCACGGTCACCAGGTATCCGAGGTCACAGGCGTCACGAACCGCGGAGTCGATGCACTGATCGGTCAGGCAGCCGGCGATGATGAGGTACCGGGTGCCGAGATTGCGCAGCACGTAGTCGATGTTGGTGGAGATGAACACCGACGAGGAGGTCTTGGGAAACAGGATTTCATCGTCGGTGGGCGCAAGCTCTTTCACCACCTTGGCATCCCGCGAGCCCTTCGGAACATTGAATCCCGTGATCTTGTAATCGAGAGAGCGGTCGCGCCCCTCTGCGGTCAGACTCTCCACGATGGTATAGACCACTTCGATGCCGCCCAGCCGGCAGGCCCGCTGCAACTGCACCATGTTGGGCAGAGCGCTGTCCTTCAGGGTGCGAAAGAAGTAGCCGAAGCGCCGCTCCTTCTCCGCGGCATCGAGATGCGCGTACTCCCCGCCATCCCGGGTGCAATTGTAATTCTGAACATCGACGAACAAGAGAGCGGTATTCGCCGGGACTATCTCGACTTCGCGGCTCAGGGGTTCGGTCATTGAAATGCTCCTAAAGGCCTGTTCGGCGTCTTGTCAATACACTTCGGCATAACGTCGGCAGATCTCGCTTTCATCCAGATTTTCCAAACCCTCGATCTCGGCCCGCTTGAACAGCACATAGGCCGGGAGAAGATCCGCCCCCAGCCACTCGGCCGCCGCCTCGCTGGCTTCCAGCAGCTCGAGCGCTTCGCCCAGCCGGGCCGGCAACGCCCTGGGATTTCTCATGTCGATTTCCCGGCGATGGCGAATGCCGTCGAGACCGGCCTGTACCAGCATGGCAAGCGCAAGATAGGGGCTGGCGGCGGCGTCGGCGACCCGAAATTCAACGTTGAACTGGCGGGCGCGCTGCGCCGGATCGCTGCCGCTCAAGGGGCAGATGCGCAGTGCGGTACCCCGATCCACCGCGCCCATGTCCGCCAGAACCGGGGCCCACCGATTAGGACGCAGGCGATAGTAGGAACACACCGAGGGCGCCGTCACCGCGCACAGGGCCGGCAAGTGGTATTGAATGCCGGCCACGAATTGGCCGCCCAGCTGCGACAGCTGCCAGGGCCGCCCTTCGTCATAGAGCACCGGCTGATCGTTGCCGTCCAGAAAACTCCAATGAATGTGGGTGCCGCTGCCGGTACCGTCGGGCTCGTGAATGGGAGTGAAACTCACGCGGTGTCCGAGACGGAATGCGACCGCCTGGGCGAGTTCACGCGTGATCACGGCATCGTCGGCCGCCCGCAGCCCGACGCTCGGCGCCGTGGTGACTTCGAATTGCCGCGGACCGAACTCGGACAGGAAGGAGTCCGGGATGACTCCAACTTGGCGCATCGCCGCCAGCAACGCCTCGCCGAATATTCCCTGGCGACGATAGGCGTCGAGCTCGTAGGGCTGCATGGGGTGCGCGGCCACGCCGCTGTAGGTGAATTCCTGCTCGAAAGTCGCGAGCAGGCTGAGTCCGGTCTCACGCTTCAGCCGATCGAGGGCGCGCCGCAGTATGTGCCGGGGACAGAAGGCCCACGGCTCGCCTTCCAAGGTTTTGATGTCCCCGATGAAAAAATACTCCGATGCGCTGCCCTCGAAGGGCAAGAAGACTCGCGTGGTGGCGTCGGGAATCATGAAGACCTCGCCCCGAGTGCCGAAGGTCGTGACTTGAATCGGGCCGAAGGCCGAGATGAAAATATTGGTGGGCGCGAGGCCCACTCCGCGCTGCAATCGAGCCGGCAGATCCGCCGCCGGGAAGCTCTTGCCGCGGAAATGTCCCGACAGATCGCTGGTTCCAACGAAGGCAATCGGTTCGCGTTGCATCAAACTCCTCCATCACTGCGGCAAGTACGGCCGGATTCGCGCCGCACGGAAATCATGCTGATTAGATTGCGAGCTCGGTGCGCCGGCGCTTGGTCAAGACCATCCCATATCCCAAGCCCACGGCCAGCCAGCTCAATCCGATCACCATGGCCAATGAGCTCACCCCCGATAGCACCGCCAGCACGACCACGATTCCCGCGATGGGAACCGCCAGATGGACGATCCACCGCCCGGAGCGTTCCTTGAACCAGAACTTGACGACGACCGATACGTGCAGAAGCAAGAAGCCGGTCAGCGCTCCGAAATTGACGATGGACACCAGCTCGTCCATCTGGAATCGCATCGCCAGCGCAACGGCGATCGAGATCACGGTGGTGACCAGCATCCCCACATAGGGAGTGCCGTGTTTCGGATGAATCCTGGCAAGCACCACCGGCAGCTGGCGGTCGCGGCCCATGGCGTACATGACGCGTGCAACGCCGATCTGCATGGGCAGGGCATTGGTGAGCCCGACGACGGTGGCCATGACCCAGGCGGTGAGCAGCGAGGCCCAGTGGCATCGAACCCCAGAAAGGACATCACGCAAATCGACGTCGCGGTGAAAATGCTGTTGGCGCGCAGCAGCTCCGGCGCGTACAGCGGCCGCAACGACAGCCCGCCGTTGCCCTTGCCGTGATACAGCGCGACCAGCGACAGCACCAGCAGCAGAGCGAGTACCGCGACCTGCACGACGACGGAGAAGAGATTGACCCGGGAGGTCACCCTGACGCCGAACCAGTTGATGCCGAGAGTGGCCCCACCCAGCACCAGTATCCATGAAGCGCGGTCCACCTGGGGTATGAGCGTGCCCAGGGCGACGGCCATCACCACGTACACGTACGCCGGAATGAGCAGATAATCGAGCAATATCATCCAGCCCGCGACGAAGCCGGTGAAGGGACCCAGGGCGTTGCGGGCGAATCCGTAGACCGACCCCGCACTGGGCACCGCTTCGGTCATCAGCGCATAGCTCTTGGCCGTAAAGTACATGCACACGGCGGCCAGAATGTAGGCGAGAACGATGAGGCCGTTGGAGGATTGCCACACGAACCCCAGCGACTGGAAGAGCCCGAACGGCGCTACGTAAGCAATGCCGTAAATGACCAGATCATAGTAAGACAGCGTCCGGCGCAGCGACTGCACCCCGGGGCGGCGGTGGCTATGCGATGACGAGTCGCCCGCGGCTTGCATCCCGCCGGCGTTCACTGTCTTGGTATCCATCCTTAATGCTTTTAGTTGATCTGGGTGCCGAAAGTTCTCGGCTGATTGGCGGTATGGCGGATCAATCCCGGAATGTTGAATTGGAAGCTGGTGTTAGTGTAGACCAGCGCCAGGCTCGCCGTCTGCTTCATAGCCGTCGGTCAGCGTGTTCAAGAACGCCACGATGTCCTTGACGTCGGCTTCGCTCAACGCGGGCGCATCGCCGGCGTGCCGGTCGAAGGGAGCCTGCATATCGACGTTTCCTTGATACTGAGCAGGCAGGTCGTCGAACTTCGCCGCCGTTCCGTCCGCCCGGCGGGAATACCACTTCTGTGGCTGGGTGTCCCGTTCGGCATAAAAGCGCACCACGTCCTCCAAGCGATGAAACACGCCGTTGTGAAAGAACACCCGGCGAGTCGCCGCATTGCGCAGCGAGGGAGTGCGGAACAAACCGCAGTATTCCTTCTTGTCCGCCAAGTCCGATCGCAGCGGGCCGCACAAGCCCAGGTCGTAGTAACGGCTGTCGGCATTGGCGGGAATGGCGGAGTTGCGCGGCGCGCCGACGGCGGCATATCCAAAATCCGTGAACTGCGGAAACGCGCCCCTGCGCATGTCGCTGGGGTGGCAGCGCGCGCAATTCCCTTTCGCCGGATCGTTGAAGGCCGCCAGGCCCCGCAATTCTTCGCCGCTCAACGAAGCCCGATGGCGCAGCCAAGCGTCGTACTTGCTGCCGTAAGGATAGAACTCCTGAGGGCTTTGCTGGAATGCCTCCAAGGACATCAGAACCGCCTTGAACGCCAGCGCCCGGTCGTCGAACACCTTGCCGCCGAAGGTTTCGCGGAACTGCGCCGCATAGCCCGCGCGCCGCACCTTGGCAATGACCGCATCGACGCTGTCGTTCGCCATCTCGAAGGGCGAGAACAGGGGCAAGCGTGCCTGATCGTGCGCCGATTCCGATCGGCCGTCCCAGGTCCGGCCTCCGGCGGGACCTTGATCGATGCTGTCGTCCCCGTCGTCGTCGAAATAATGCTCGGTAAAGGGCGGCAGCTTTTGGAGATACATCAACGAAGGCACCGCGCGCACGCCATAGTGACGTCCATCGCTGCCGCCGCGCTGCACCGGCAATTCATTCGGCGGCCCGAAAGCATGCCTCGGGTCGTGGCAGGTGGCGCACGCCATTTTGCCGGAGGCCGACAAGGACACATCGTAGAACAGCGCGCGGCCTACCGCCGCCATGGCGGCGGCCGTGGGGCTTTTCTCGAAACTATTCGCATAGAAGTGTGTGTCGTCGGCAGATGCGACGCCCGGGACGCCGATTGCCGCGCTCCAAGCCAACACCGCCCCGGCTGCGGCGCCGAGGCCAAGGACTCTGCGGCGCCTTTCTCGATGCCTCTGGTGGTTTTGGAACAAGAGCGTCACGCGGCCAATATTACTCCGCGATCGGCGCGAGGCAGCCTCAGTGCACCGAGCTGCCGCCGGCGCCGGAAACGCCTGCATTGAATAATTGCGCAACGTCCACGGCGTCGAACACATAGGCGCGATTGCAAAAGTCGCAGTGCACTTCGACCTGCCCGCGCTCGGCCAGCACGGAACGAGTTTCCGCCTCGCCCAGGCTCTGCAGCATGCCGCCAACCCGTTCGCGCGAGCATCGGCAGCGAAAATAGACCGGCGTCGGCTCATATAAGCGCAGATCGTCTTCATTGAACAGCCGATGCAGGATTTCCGCATCGCCGAGGGTGCGCAACTCGCCGGGCGTGAGTGTCTCGCCGATCAGCTGAATGCGCCGCCAGGCATCGTCGATCGCCGCCACATCCGCCGCATGCATGCCCGGCGGCGCATCCGCAAGCGGAAGCCTTTGCAACAGCATGCCCGACGCACCGGAGGCGTCGGCGTGCAGCCAGAGCCGCGTCGGCAATTGCTCGGAATTCTCGAAGTAGACTTGCAGCGATTCGGCCAGGCGCCGGCCCGCAATGGGCACGATGCCCTGGTAGCGCTGCGAGCCGTCGTCGGTTTCCAATGTCACGGTGAGATTTCCGGCGCCGATCAAATCGCCTATCCGGGCAGCGCCGGTGCCTTCGGCGAAACCGCCGTCCCCGTACCGTGCCAGCCCCCGAACGCCGAGGCCGCTGGTGCACTGGGCCAACATGAGATGCATGGGGCCATCCCCTTGTAGTTGCAGCGACAGAACACCCTCGAACTTGATGGTCGCGGCCAGCAACAGCGAGGCTGCCACCGCCTCACCCAAGGTGTCTCGTATTGCCGCGGGGTACTCGCGATGCTCTATCAAGGCGCGCCAGGCCGCATCGAGGTGTACCAAGTGTCCGCGGATCGGGTATTGCTCGAACATGAAGCGATGCAGGCAGTCGCGATCATGCATCTTACGCGTCACCACCCAGCTTTCGCTTCAGCAAATCGTTGAGCTGCGCCGGGTTCGCCTTGCCGCCGGTCGCCTTCATCGCCTGCCCGACGAAGAAGCCGAACAGCTTGTCCTTGCCGGAGCGGTAGTCCGCGAGCTGCTTGGGGTTGGCGGCGATCACGGCGTCGATGACGCCCTCGATGGCACCCGTGTCGGTAATCTGCTTCAGACCCTTCGCATCGATGATGGCATCCGCGGATTTGCCCTCGGACCACATCGACTCGAACACCTCTTTGGCGATTTTGCCCGAAATGGTCTGATCGACGATGCGCGCCAGCAGGCCGCTCAACTGCGCGGGTGCGATGCGCGAAACGGCAATATCGAGATTGTCCCGATTGAGCGCGCTCGATAACTCGCCCATGACCCAATTCGCGGCCAGCTTCGCGTGCGCGGGATTGAGCTGCGCAGTGCCCGTTTCGCGCATGTCCAGCCCGGCCACCACCGCCTCGAAATAGTCGCCAAGCTCGCGGCTTGCACTGAGGACGCCGGCGTCGTATGCCGAAAGACTGAAATCCCGCGCGAAGCGCGCCGCCTTGTCATCGGGCAATTCCGGCAGAGTCGCCCGCACGGCGTCGATGAACGATTCGTCGATCTGCACCGGCAGCAGATCGGGATCCGGAAAATAGCGGTAGTCGTTCGCCTCTTCCTTGGAGCGCATCGAGCGAGTCTCATCCTTGTCCGAATCGTACAGACGAGTCTCCTGCACTACGGTGCCGCCGCTTTCGAGCAAGTCGATCTGGCGCGAGATTTCGTAGTTGATCGCCTTCTCGACGAATCGAAACGAGTTCAAATTCTTGATTTCGGCGCGCGTGCCGAATTTCTCACGGCCGCGCGGCCGCACCGACACATTGGCGTCGCAGCGAAAGGATCCTTCCTGCATGTTGCCGTCGCATATCTCGAGATAGCGGACCAGCGTGTGAATCTTCTTCATGTACGCCACCGCTTCCTTGGCGGAGCGCATGTCGGGCTCGGAAACGATCTCCAGCAGCGGCGTGCCGGCGCGGTTCAAGTCGATGCCGCTGGCGTGAGCCAGTCCCTCGTGCAGCGACTTGCCGGCGTCCTCCTCGAGGTGCGCCCGCGTGATTCCGATGCTCTTGACCGAGCCATCCTCGAGCATGACCGCGAGCTTTCCCTGCTTGACCACCGGGAGCTCGTACTGACTGATCTGATAGCCCTTCGGCAGATCGGGGTAGAAGTAGTTCTTGCGGGCGAATACGGAGCGGCGCGCCACCTCCGCGTGGATGCCGAGGCCGAATTTCACGGCCATGCGCACGGCTTCCGCGTTCAGAACGGGCAGCACTCCGGGATATGCCAGGTCGACCAGGTCGGCCTGGCTATTCGGCGGGGCGCCGTACGCCGTCGCGCTTCCAGAGAAAATCTTCGACTTCGTGGCCAGCTGCGCGTGTATCTCGAGGCCGATGACAACTTCCCAGTCGGCCATCACTCGTACCCGCGCGGCACCCGACGGTGCCAATCGGTTTGTTCCTGGAAGCGATGCGCCGCATTCAGCAGCTTCGCTTCCGAGAAATGCGGTCCAATCAGCTGCAGACCCATGGGCAGCGCGTCGACGAACCCGCAGGGCAGCGACAGTCCGGGAAGTCCCGCGAGATTCGCACCGATGGTGTAGATGTCATTCAGGTACATGGTGACCGGGTCGTCGATTTTCGCTCCTATGGCGAAGGCTGGAGTCGGCGTGGTGGGCCCGATCAAAAGATCGACCTTGCCGAACGCGGCGCGAAAGTCGTCTGTGATCAAGCGACGCACTTTCTGAGCCTTCAAATAATAAGCGTCGAAGTACCCGGCCGACAACACGTAAGTGCCCGTCATGATGCGCCGCTTCACCTCGGCGCCGAAGCCCTCGCCCCTCGATCGTGTATAGAGGTCCAGCAAGTCCTTCGGTTTCTCGCAACGATAGCCGAAACGCACGCCGTCGAAGCGCGAGAGGTTCGAGGAGCACTCGGCCGGCGCGACCACATAGTAAGTGGGTACGGATAGGGGCAGGTGCGGCAAGCTCACTTCCACCGTTTCGGCCCCCAGGCTCCTGTAGATCTTCAATGCGTCATGAATCAGCGCCGCGTTGCGGATCTCCAAACCATCGAAGAACTCTCGCAGCAGCCCGATCTTCAATCCCTCGAGCGGCGCGTTCAGCGCGGCATGATAGTCGGGGACGGGGGTATCGATGCTGGTCGAATCCCGGGGGTCGAACCCCGCCATGGCCTGTAGGACAATCGCCGCATCCGCGGCGCTGTGGGCGAAGACTCCGGCCTGGTCGAGGCTCGAGGCAAAGGCAACCATCCCAAAGCGGGACACGCGCCCGTAGGTCGGCTTGACGCCGGTCACGCCGGTCAGCGCGGCCGGCTGGCGAATCGAACCGCCCGTGTCGGTGCCGGTGGCGAAGCTCGCCAGAGAGGCGGCCGTCGCCGCCGCGGACCCGCCGGATGAGCCGCCGGGGACCTTGGTCAGGTCCCAGGGATTTTTAACGGGACCGTAGTAGCTGGTCTCGGTGGAGGAGCCCATGGCGAACTCGTCCATATTGGCCTTGCCCAGCATGACGGCGCCGGCCGTTTTGAGCCGCGTGACCACCGTGGCATCGTAAGGGGCCACGAAGTTATCCAGCATGCGCGATCCGCAGCTGGTGCGCACGCCGTCCGTGCAGAAAATATCTTTATGAATGAGGGGGATGCCGAGCAACGGACCCTGCTCGCCGGCCGCTCGGCGGCCATCGGCGGCGGCGGCCGCCGCCAGCGCCTGGTCGGCCGTCAGGGTGATGAGCGCGTTCAAGGCCGGGTTCAGGCGTTCGATCCGCGCCAGATAATGCCGAGTGAGCTCAACGCTCGAAATCTGCCGCTGGCTTAAACGACGGCCCAGCTCGCCGATGGAAAGAGTGTGCAGCATCGTCGCTTAAGAATAGCAGGCCGCGGCCCCGGAGCCGCCTAGTCGATCACTCGCGGCACGACATACAGGCCGACCTGCACGGCGGGCGCGTTGGCCTGGTACTTCTCATGATTGTCGCTCTCCGAGACCACGTCGGCCCGCAGCCGCTGATGCTGGCCATCGAGAGGATGCGCCATGGGCAGTACATCGCCGGTTTGCACTCGCGACAATTCATCGACGAAATTCACGATGCTCGACAGGCTGGTCACGTAGACCGGCATCTCCGGCTCGGTGATGGACAGGCGCGCGAGGTGCGCGATCTTTTCGACGTCTTGACGGGTTAGCTTCATAGAATTGGGCAAAAGTGCGTGCCATCTCACGCAAAATAAGCGCTACGAATGATACACGTTGCCTTGCTCAATGTCGTGTCGGTTGTTACATTACCCCAACTTTTTTCACCCCCTTTCGCAAGAAAAAATACCCCATGTTCAAACGCCTTAGAGGTTATTTCTCCAATGACCTCTCAATCGATCTTGGAACCGCCAATACGCTGATTTACGTTCGCGAGCGCGGCATCGTTCTCAATGAACCGTCCGTCGTCGCGGTGCAGGATGAGCCGACCCGAGGGGGCAAAATCATCGTCGCGGTCGGGGTGGAAGCCAAAAACATGCTGGGCCGGACCCCGGGACATATCACGGCGGTCAGGCCGATGAAGGACGGGGTCATTGCGGATTTCACCTATACGGAGAAAATGCTGCAGTACTTCATCAAGAAGGTGCACGGTAACCGCTTCCTGAGCCCGAGTCCGCGGGTGTTGGTGTGCGTCCCTTTCGGCTCCACCCAAGTGGAACGGCGCGCCATCAAGGAATCGGCCGAGGGGGCCGGCGCGCGCAGTGTGGACATCGTACCCGAGCCCATGGCGGCGGCGGTGGGCGCCGGGCTTCCGGTTCAGGAAGCGCGCGGCTCGATGGTGCTCGACATCGGCGGGGGCACCTCCGAAGTGGCCGTCATCTCGCTGAACGGCATCGTCTACGCGGCGAGCGTACGCATCGGCGGCGACAAATTCGACGAAGCCATCACCAACTACGTGCGCCGCAACTACGGCATTCTGATCGGCGAAGCCACGGCCGAGCGCATCAAGCTGGAAATCGGGTCGGCCTATCCGGGCCAGACAGTGCGGGAGATTTCCGTCAAGGGCCGCAATCTGTCGGAAGGCGTCCCGCGCAGTTTCACCTTGAACTCCAACGAGATTCTCGAGGCCCTGCAGGAACCGCTGCAAGGCATCGTGGGCGCGGTCAAACAAGCGCTGGAACAGACGCCTCCCGAGCTCGGCGCCGACGTAGCCGAGCGCGGCATCGTGCTCACCGGCGGAGGCGCCTTGCTGCGCGACGTCGACAAGCTGCTCATGGAAGAAACCGGCCTGCCGGTGGTGGTTGCGGACGATCCGCTGACCTGCGTTGCGCGCGGCGGCGGCCGGATCCTCGAACTCACCGAGGAACACGGACCGGGCATATTCGGACTGGAGTGATGCAAGCGAAGGGAAGCCCTCAAGCCTATCTGAGTATTTCCCGTGGTCGCCTTTCGTAACACCGATACATCCGGTCGAACGACGGGACTTCTGCTCCGCTGCGTTCTGTATTCCCTGCTGGCCCTGGCCCTCATCATCGTCGACAAACGCTACGATCATCTCGGCAAGATCCGCCGGGCGCTCTCGATCGTGGCCTACCCCGTGCAAATCGCCGTCGCCAGCCCCTTCGAGGGTTGGGATTGGTTTCGCGAAAGCGTCACGACGCGGGACGCCCTGCGCGCCGACAAGGCCAGACTCGAGGCGGAGCTGCGCCTGGCGCAATTCCGACTGCAGCGCTACGACGCACTGGAGGCCGAGAGCCAGCGGCTGCGCGCCTTGCGCGACAGCACCGCGGGAGTCACCGACCGGTTCATCATCGGCGATGTCATGGATGTCGACCTAGATGCCTTCCGCGAGAGGGTCTTGGTCGACAAAGGCGCGCAGGACGGGGTGTTCGTCGGGCAGGCCGTACTGGACGCCGGCGGAGTCTTCGGCCAGGTCGCGCGCGTGGGCCAGCTGACCGCCGAGGTGATTCTGGTCAGCGACGCCACGCACGCGATTCCGGTACAGATCAATCGCAACGGTCTGCGGACCATCGCCGTGGGCACCGGCGATATGGGCCGGCTCAAGCTGCCCTACCTGCCGACCAGTGCTGATGTAGTTGCCGGGGACCTCCTGGTGACCTCCGGGCTGGGCGGTGGATTTCCGGCCGGCTACCCGGTCGGTACGGTGGAGGACGTCAAGCGCGATCCCGCACAGTCGCTTGCCGATGTCGACGTAAAACCGGCCGCGGCGCTCGATCGTTCGCGCGAGCTCATGTTCGTGTGGCTGAAGCCCCAGCGTGTGGACAGTCCCGCCGCGAAATCAGCTGCACAGCCGACGCCCGCGCCCAAAGCCCCGGGGTCGGCGGCCGCGCACGCGCCGGCGCAGCCGCCGGGCCAGACGCGCAAGGCCGCCAAGACTCCGGTTTCAGGAGCGAACGGCGAATGATGCGCGACAATCGAATCCGTCGATTGCCCATGGCCCTGTCGGCGCTGGTTGCATTGGCGCTGGCGGTACTCCCCCTGCCTGCGGCCCTGGAAGCATTTCGTCCGGATTTTCTGGTGCTGGTTGTATTCTACTGGTCCATCGAGTCGCCCCGGGCCGGCGGGCTCACTCTGGCGTTCATGGCCGGCCTCGCGCTCGACGTGATCAGGGGCGTGGTGCTCGGACAGCACGCGCTCGCGCTCACGTTGATGGCCGGATGGGCGACGCATCTGCGGCTGCGCCTGCGAGTATTCTCGACGCTCTCGCAATGCCTGACCATATTCGCGCTGCTGACGGGCTATCAGTTCGTGCTGTTTTGGGTCGATGGCGCCACCGGCAATCCTGTGACGGCTTTTGGCCGCTGGCTCGCGCCCGTCATCGGCGCTTTGCTGTGGCCGGTACTGACCGCCACCTTGAGCCGCTTGCATGAGCGCTGATCCGGCCAGGAACCTGTCGGCGCCGGCATCGGTCAAGGCTATATGCCGGCAATACCGGCGCCCGCTCCGAAAGGGCCTATATGATATTCGATGAATTTTCACCGTCGCGGACCCGCCGCACCCTGACCGCCGGCGGCCGCACTCTGCGGGCCCTCGGATTGGATGGACCGCTGACCGGCGTTCTTGCCATCATCGTGTGCTTCGGCGTCCTGGTGGTATACAGCGCCTCAGGGCAAAACCTGAAGATGGTGGAGCACCATCTGGGGAATATCGCCATTGCGGTGGCCGCCATGCTCGCTCTCGCGCGGCTGGCCACGCCCCAATACCTGCGCCTGTTCTCGCCCATCGCCTATGTCATCGGCGTGCTGCTGCTGATCGTGGTCGAATTGACCGGCCATGTGGGCAAGGGCGCGCAGCGCTGGCTGGACGTCGGTTTCATGCGCTTCCAGCCTTCCGAGATCATGAAGCTGGCGGTGCCCATGATATGCGCCTGGTACATGCACGAGCGCCCATTGCCGCCGACGCTGAAAGATCTCCTCGTCATGGGAGTCCTGATCGCGATTCCGACCGCCATGATCGCCAAGCAGCCGGACCTCGGCACCGCATTGTTGATCGCGGCCTCCGGCCTCATCGTGATGCTGCTTGCCGGCCTGCAGCTGCGCATCATATTGATATCGATTCCCCTGCTCGGAGGCGCCGCCTGGGCGGCATGGCATTTCATCCATGACTACCAAAGGCAGCGCATACTGACTTTTTTCAATCCGCAAAACGACCCTCTCGGCACGGGATACCACATCATTCAGTCCCAGATCGCGATTGGGTCGGGCGGCCTTTTCGGCAAGGGTTACATGATGGGCAGTCAGGCGCAGCTCGAATTTCTGCCGGAACGCTCCACCGACTTCATATTTGCAGTCATCGGCGAGGAATTCGGTTTGCTGCCTTGCTTGGTGCTGCTGGTGCTTTACGGCATCGTGATCGGGCGGGCTCTGTACCTTGCCATGCAGGGCCAGGATACGTTTTCACGCCTGACCGGAGGGGCGATTGCGCTCAGTTTCTTCGTCTATGTATTCGTCAATTCGGGGATGGTCAGCGGCATCATCCCGGTCGTCGGCGTGCCGCTGCCGATGATCAGTTACGGCGGCACCTCCATGGTCACGCTGCTGGCGGGCTTCGGCATATTGATGTCGCTGCATTCGCATCGCAAGCTCATCGGGTCTTGAGCGTGCGCAATCTGTTCTGCTTGAAGTACCTGCTGCTGGCGGTCGTGTTTTACGCAAGCTGCGGACCCGCGGCCGCGATCGACGTCAAGCGCCCCGAGGTCAAGGATTTCATCGCGCACGTGGCCGCCACCTCGCCTTACACGAAGCGGCAATTGCGCAAGCTCCTGAAGGCGGCCAAGAATCAACCGGCGATCATCGAGGCGATGGACAGGCCGGCCGAAAAAGCCAGGCCCTGGTTCGAATACCGCCCGATCTTCGTCACCGAAAGGCGCATCCGCGAGGGCACGGAATTCTGGATCGCTCACCGGCAAGCGCTCGATCAAGCCAGCATCCGCAGCGGCGTGCCGCCGGAGTATCTGGCCGCCATCCTCGGCGTCGAGACGTATTACGGCCGCCTCACCGGCTCCTACCGCGTGCTCGACGCGCTGGCCACACTGGCGTTCGACTATCCCGCCCGAGCGGACTTTTTTCGCGGTGAGCTCGAACAGTTTCTCCTGCTGACCCGCGATACCGGCCTCGACCCTTTGAGCGTCAAGGGATCCTATGCCGGCGCCATGGGCGCACCGCAGTTCATGCCCTCGAATTACCGGCGCTTTGCCGTCGACGCGGAAGCGGACGGGCACATCAACCTGTGGACCGATTGGCCGGACGTGTGCGAGAGCGTCGGCAACTATTTGAAAGAACATGGTTGGAACTCCGGCGAGCCCGTGCTGAGCGAAGCCAGCGTCGCGCCGGACAAGGCGCCGGCCCTCGATGGCCGCACGCTGGCTCTGTCGACGACCGTAGGGTCGCTGCACTCGGAAGGCGTCGATTTTGAGAGCCCGCTCCCGGCGGAGGCACCCGCACTGCTGATCGCCGTCGACGATGCGGACGGAGTTCACTGGCGCGTCGGCTACAACAACTTCTACGTGATCACCCGCTACAACCACAGCGCCCTGTATGCCATGGCCGTGTATGAACTCGCCGCCGCGGTGAAACGGCGGGTGCTGGAGAACGACGCGGCCGGCCTCGCGGCACCGACTGCCGCATCAGCCGCCGCACCAGCCGCCGCATCAACGGCCGCATCAACCGCGGCGCCGTCCGCCGCATCAGCCGCACCAGGCGTACCAGGCGCACCAGCCGCGGCGGCAGCCGGCCTTCCGCCCCCGGCCTCGCGGCGGTGAATGTCCGCCGCGCACTCCTCGCCCCGCTTGGCCTGGCCATGGCCGCCGGACTCGCCGCCTGCTTCAGCGCGCCGCCTCGGCCCAGCGAGCCTGTGGTCACGGCCCCACCACCGCCCCCACCGTCCGCACTGGAATCCGTGCCGGATGCCGTCCCGCGCATCGAGCCCCGGTCCCGCTACGGCAATCCGCCGTCCTACGATGTCTTCGGCAAGCGATACTACGTCCTGTCCTCGAGCGTCGGCTATTGGGAGCGAGGGGTAGCCTCATGGTATGGACCCGGCTTCCACAAGCTGCGGACCTCGACCGGCGAGCCCTACGATATGTACGCCATGACCGCCGCTCATAAGACTCTGCCGCTGCCCGCCTACGTACGGGTCACGAATCTGCAGAACGGCCGCAGCGTCGTGGTGCGGGTCAACGATCGCGGCCCCTTCGTCGGCAATCGAATCATCGACCTCTCGTACACGGCCGCTGCAAAGCTCGACATGCTGCGCAATGGCACGGCCATGGTCGAGGTTCGCAGCATCGACCCGTCCGCCCTCCCGCCCGTTGTCACGGCATCCGCCCGGCCGACCGCTTCGCCCACAGTGGCGCCGCTGGTGGCAGCCCTCGTCATGGCACCCTCCGCCACGGCGGCGCCGGCCGGCACGGAGCCGACCAACGGGACAGCGGTGGCGCCCAGCGGGCCAACGCCCGCCGCGGCGCCCCCGGCAGCCTCGCCCAGTCCGGCGGCGGCGCCCGCCGCCTCGGCCGGTTCCAATGCCCCCGCCGCGGCTGCCGGCCATCCATTCACGCGGCCCGCGTTATTCATCCAGGCCGGCGCGTTCTCCGATCCCGCCAATGCGGAACGCCTCGCGGAAAAATTGCGCGGCGGCAGCTACGGCAAGGTATTCGTGCGCGACGATCAGATCGCGGGCCGCAGAATGTATCGAGTACGCATAGGACCGGTGCCCGACGTCGCCGAATTCGACCGGGTCGTCGCCGCACTCGAGCGCGCCGGAATCAGCGACGCGCATCTCGCTCTCGATTAGCGTCAATACAACTCCTGCCGTGCGATAATCGCCGACATTCCATTTATTGCCACCAAGGTATTCACCTAATGCTTCGTTCTCTTCCCGCCTGCGTCCTTTTCACAGCATTCGCGATGATTCCCTGCTTTGCCGATACTCCCGCGGCACCGGCGCAAGCGCCGGCTGCTTCGATGACCATACCGACGGCGCCGCAGGTCGATGCGCGCGCCTACATCGTCGTGGACTTTCACACCGGCAAGATTCTGGCTGCGAAAGATGCGGTGGCGAGAATGGAGCCGGCAAGCCTCACCAAGCTCATGACGGCTTACATCGTGTTTCAGGAACTGGCCGCCGGCAAGCTCAAACTGGACGAGCAGGTCACGGTAAGCGAGCACGCCTGGCGCTCGGAGGGCTCGCGCACCTTCATCGAGCTGGGCAAACCGGTATCGGTTCAGGATCTGATCTTGGGCATGATCGTGCAATCAGGCAATGACGCGACGATTGCTCTTGCCGAGCGCATCGCCGGTACCGAGGAGACGTTTGCGCAAATGATGAATGCCAATGCGAAACGCCTGGGGATGGTCGGCACCCATTTCGAGAACAGCTCGGGACTGCCCTCGCCCCAGCACTACACCACGGCGCGCGATCTGTCGCTGCTGGCCACCGCGATCATTCGCGACTATCCGCAGTACTACAAATGGTTCTCGGTGCGCGAGTTCGAGCACAACGGCATCAAACAGCAAAATCGCAACGGCCTGCTGGAGAAGGACCCCACGGTCGACGGCCTGAAAACCGGCCATACCGATGAGGCGGGCTTCTGCCTGGTGACATCTTCGCTGCGCGACGGCATGCGGCTGGTGTCGGTGGTCATGGGATCGACCAGCATGAAAGGGCGTGAAAACGCGAGCGCTGCGCTTCTCAACTATGCGTTCACCTTTTACGACACCAAGCTGGTCATCAAGGGCGGCGCGGTTCTCGCGTCCACGCACGTCTGGAAGGCGCAAAACCCATCCGTCGATCTGGGCATCAAGGACGATCTTTACATCACCCTGCCGCGCGGCGAGGCCGGCGGCATCAAGACGGCCACGGACATTCAGCCGCGTTTGATCGCACCGCTCACCCTCGATACCGGCGTCGGCAGCGTGCGTGTGTTCGCCGGCAGCCAAACGCTGGCAACGGTGCCCCTGCATCCGCTGAAAAACGACGACGCCGGCGGCTGGTGGCGCCGCCTGATCGACACCATTCGACTGTGGTTTGCCTAAGATGCCTGCACCGCTGCCGGTCTGCTATTTGAACGGCGCTTATCTGCCCCTGGCAGAGGCGCGGGTATCGCCCCTCGACCGCGCGTTCTTGTTCGGCGATGCCGTCTACGAGGTCTTTCCGATCTACGCATCTCGCCCGTTCCGCTTGCGCGAGCATCTTGACCGGCTCAACCGCAGTCTTGCGGCCATCCGCATGCCGGCGCCGCTATCGCACGCCGATTGGGCGCAGGTGAGCCAGGAACTCATAGCCCGCAATTCGGCCCGCGAGGCGTATCTATATCTTCAAATCACGCGGGGCGCCGAGTTCGGACGCAATCATGCATGGCCGGAAGACTTGAAGCCCACTCTGTTCGCCTACGTCACGCCCTTGGAGCCGCTTTCACCTTCCTTCCTGGAGCGGGGTGTATCGGCCGTGACGGCCGCAGACACGCGCTGGGCCCGGCGCGACGTCAAAGCCACGTCCCTGCTCGCCAATATTCTGCTCAAGAAGCTTGCTGCCGATGCGGGGGCCTTCGAGACCGTCTTGCTGGAGAACGGCGAACTCACCGAAGGGTCGTCGACCAGCGTGCACGTGGTAAAGGGCGGCGTCATTCGCACGCCGCCCAATGGCCGGCATATCCTTCCGGGCACGACTCGCGACGTCGTGACTGAACTTGCCCACCGCTTAAATCTGCACTGCGAGAGTACTCGCATCACCGAAGCCGATCTAAGGACAGCGGACGAAATGTGGCTGGCATTTTCGACGCGGGGCCTGCTTCCGGTCACGCTCCTCGACGGCGCCGCGGTCGGTACCGGAAAGCCCGGCCCGCTGTTCGAGCGAATGAATACCGCCTTTACCGACTACACGCGCGAACTCGCCGGAACGCCGGCGCTATGAGCGGCGATGCGACTCAAGTTTTTCCAAGCGATTTTCCAATCAAGGTGATGGGGCGCCACGACAGCGAGCTGCGTGCGCTCACACAAGCCATCGTCGAACGCCATGCAGGACCCCAGGCCGACTCCAGCATACGCACGCGCACCAGCGCGGACGGCAATTTCCTGGCGCTGACTTATATGGTGCACGCGACCAGCCGAGAACAATTGGACGCGATCTATCGCGAGTTGACCGCCTGCAAATCAGTGTTGATGGCGCTGTAATCGCCCCCGAATTTAAGATGCCGCAAAAGATGCGGCGTCAATCCGTCCGCCGCCGCTCTCACAGCGCCCGCGCCAACACCGGCAATCCGCGGAACGTGGTCCGCAAGCTGCGTGACCGCAAGCCCGCGATGGCCGCAAACATTGATGCGCCCGAACGGTTCCAGATCGAGCGATACATTGAGCGCCAGCCCGTGATAGCTCGCGCCGCGGCGAATTCGCAAACCGACGCTGGCGAGCTTGGCGCCGTCCACGTACACTCCCGGCGCCTCGCGCGAGCCCTTCGCCGCTACGCCCAATTCGGCGGCATAGGCAATGACGGCGTTCTCGAGCGCCATGACCAATTCGCGCACTCCCAGCGGATGCCGCCGTATATCGATGAGCGGATACACGACCAGCTGGCCTGGACCGTGATAGGTCACCTGGCCGCCGCGGTCGATCTGCACCACGGGGATATCGCCCGGGCTCAACACATGCTCGCGGCTAGCATTGAGTCCCAAGGTAAATACCGGAGGGTGCTCGAGACACCATATTTCATCCGGTGTCGAACCGTCCCGGCCGTCGGTGAACTGCTGCATGGCTCGCCAGGTCGGCTCATACGGCACCAACCCGAGATGCCGGATCAGAGGCGCATGGCTCATGAGCCGCCACGTACACCGGTAGGCGCAGTGCCCGGCGGCGCGGGCGAGAGCGTGGCAGGTAAGGCGGCGGCCGGCATCAATTTGGCATTGCTGAGGCCGGCATTGTTGCGCGCCAGTGCCTGTTCGGCGCGATAACTCGACCGCACCAGGGGCCCGGACACGCACTCCAGAAATCCCAATGCCAAGGCCCGCTCGCGGTACTGGTCGAACTCGGCCGGGGCCACGAACCTCTCGACGTTCAAATGGTTCGGCGTGGGCCGCAGATATTGCCCGAGCGTCAGAATATCGACCCCTGCCTCACGCAGATCCGCCATGGTCCGGTGAATTTCACCGTCGGTCTCACCGAGGCCCAGCATCAAGCTGGTCTTGGTCAGTACGGACGGACGATACGCCTTTGCGGCGCGCAGCACGCCGATGGTTTGCTCATATCCCGCGCGCGGATCGCGCACCGGGTGGGTCAGCCGGCGGACCGTCTCCACGTTCTGGGCGAACACGTCCAACCCTGAATCGAGGACGGTGTGCACATCGCGCATGACGCCTTGGAAATCCGGGGTGAGCGCTTCCACGGCCGTTTGCGGATTGCGCGCCTTGATGGCGCGAATCGTAGCGGCATAGTGCTTCGCACCGCCATCGGACAAATCGTCGCGATTGACGGAAGTCAGCACCACGTATTTCAGCTTCATGAGTTCGACCGAGCGCGCCGTGTTCTGCGGCTCTTCGTCGTCCAGCCAACCGCGCGGATTACCCGTATCGACCGCGCAGAAGCGGCAGGCCCGGGTACACACCGCACCCATCAGCATGATGGTCGCGGTGCCGGCGTTCCAGCACTCGCCTATGTTCGGGCACTTCGCTTCCTCGCACACCGTGCTCAGTCGGTGCTCGCGCACGATCTGCTTGACTGAATCAAAATGCTTGCCCGCGGCCATCGGTGCCCGCAGCCACGGCGGCTTCCTGCCCATCGCGAAGGGCTGGGCCGCGGTGGTCTGCTTGATGCCGTCCTTGATCGCCGTAAACCCTTGAGCTGTCTGGTATTTCTCTCCACTCCTGACGGCAGGGGCGGGTTGACGGATGGGGATGCCCTTAAAGTCAGTCATTGAGCCATTATACCGGTAGTCGGCGCCGAAACTCGAAGCGGCGCGGGCTGTCTGACGTGATAGCTTTTACCCCTTGTTCAGCGCCGCCAGCCGCTCCAGCGTGCCCACATCTTCCCACCGCCCCGAATAGAGTTCGGCCGAGCAGCGATTGGCCGCCATGGAACGCAGCAGCAGCGGCTTCAAACGGAATGGGCCGTCGCCGCAGCCGGCAAAAAACACGCCTTGATACACGGCAATGCCTGAAAATGTGTACTGGCTGGCGGCCGCGGGCTGGGCCAGTCCCCGCTCCAGCCCAAAATCCCCTTGAGGGTGTTGAGACGGGTTCGGCACCAGCACCAGGTGGGCATCCCGGCCGCAAGCTATCTCCAGAGTGTCGAAGGGGAAATCCGTGTAGATGTCGCCGTTGACCACCGCGAAAGGCCCGGGTTCAAGGTGGGGCAGGGCCCGAAATATGCCGCCGCCGGTCTCGAGCGCCTGCGGCTGCTCGTCGCTGTAGACGATGGTCACACCGTAGCGCGCACCGTCCCCCAGATACTCGCTGATCTGCGAGCCCAGCCAGGCAAGATTGATCACGATGCGCTTTATTCCGGCGCGCGCCAACCTAAGGACATGGCGTTCGATCAGCGGTTCACCGCGGACCCGCAGCAGGGGCTTCGGCGTCGTATCGGTCGTCGGCCGCAGGCGTTCGCCGCGCCCGGCCGCGAGTATCATGGCGACACGGGGCCGCTCGAGGGTTGAGCTCACGCGCGAACCCGCTCCTGGGCGTTGAGAAATTCCGGTTCGATGCGCTTGGCGATGAAGTCCGCGAACTCCGCCGTTTCCGGGTAGCTTTGCGCCGCATCCCGCGTGTAGCGCAGCACCCGCGGCAAATCCTTGAGGTACTGGGACTTGCCGTCACGATAGTACAAGCGCGCGAAGATCCCCAACACCTTGATGTGCCGCTGCAATCCGATGAGGTCGAACCAGCGAATGAACTGCGCCTCGCTGGCGCCGAGGGGAAATCCCTTCTCCAGCAGCCGGTCGCGGTACTCGAGGGCCCACGCGCGAACCCGGGACGCGGGCCACTCGATGTAACAATCCTTCAGCAGAGACACCAGATCGTAGGTCACGGGCCCCCACACCGCATCTTGAAAGTCCAAGACGCCCGGATTGTCGGCATCGGTCACCAGCAAATTTCGTGAATGATAGTCGCGGTGCACGAAAGTGGCGGGCTGCGCCAAGCCGTTTTGCGCGAGAACCTCGAACAGGCGGTCCAGCATGCAGCGTTCGACGGCCGAAACTTGCAGCCCCAGATGGGCGCGCAAGAACCACTCCGGCATCAGCTCCATTTCGCGCATCAGCAAGTCGCGGCTATAGCGCGGCAAATCGCGCGCCGCCGCGCTGTCCGCCAATTGCATGATGCTCAAGGCCCCGAGCGCATCCGCATAGAGCCGGTCCGCGGCGCCGTCGCTCGCGAGCTCATCGAGATATTGACGCCTTCCCAAGTCCGACAGCAGCAAAAAGCCGCGCTGCGAGTCGTTCGCCAGCACCACGGGAACGTTCACCCCCATTCCAAGCAGCAGCCTCGCCACCCTCAAGAAAGGCGCCAGATCTTCCTTATCCGGCGGCGCGTCCATCGCGATGTAGGTATCGCCGCCGCGGGTGACTCGAAAATAACGGCGAAAACTCGCGTCGACGGATGCGGGCTCGATCCGGCCGCCGGCGAATCCCAGATCGTCGAACACCCACCGAGTCAAATCCGCCAGGCGGGAATCGCTTGCATCCGGTAGACCCATGCTTGACCATTCGCTAACCGCAAATGCGGCGGCCTCAAGTATACCGACTAAGGCGATGTATTTTGTCCATGGCGTTTCATGTTCGAGCCGCATTCATCATCTTCTGCCTCGCGGCCGCCGCCACGGCCCGCGCCGGAGACATGTGTCCCGCCCCGCCCAAGTACCAGGCTCCGGTCGCTTCCGACATCGCGGCGGACGATCATCGCATTCACATCGACAGTGAAGATGCCAAGGTCGATGCCGACGGCAACGCCGTTCTGAACGGCCGCGTCAGAGTGCGGCAGGACCAACGCAGCGTGACCTCGGATTCGGTCACCTACGTTCAGGAGACGGGCCGGGTTTCGGTCAAGGGAGCGGTGGATTTCGAGGATCCGAAGTTGCGCGTAAAAAGCGACGCCGGCAGCTACGACATCGACGGCGCCGCGAATTTCGATCAGGCGAACTTCCAGCTCATGGACCGCAGGGGACGCGGCTTTGCCAAGGACATCGACGTGCTGCCGGACGGCAAGGTGCGCTTGACCCGGTTGCGCTATACCACCTGCCCCGTCGGCAACGAAGACTGGATGCTGCAGGCTTCCACGCTCAATATCGACTCCAAGGCGCAGGAGGGTGTCGCGCGCGACGTAACCATGCGCTTCAAGGACGTGCCGATATTCTATACCCCCTATATTTCATTCCCCGTCGGCGATGAACGCAAGAGCGGGCTCTTGTTCCCGGCTTTCAGCCACTCCGGAAGTAACGGCTACGAGCTGGACGTTCCCTATTATTTCAATATGGCGCCGAACTACGACATGACGCTGACGCCGAGTCTGCTGTCGGCGCGCGGTGTGCAGCTCGCCGACCAGTTTCGCTACTTGACCACAGCTTCCCGCGGCCAGATCGATGCCACCTTCCTGCCGGACGATTCGCAAACGCACAGCGACCGCAGCTACTTCCGCTTCACCGACATCACGGATTTCAAGACGGGGATGCGTTTCGACACCGATGTCGCGAGCGTCAGCGACAGCAGCTACTTCGAGGATTTCGCCGTGGGCTCCGATCAGACCAGCGTGACCTTCCTGGAGCGCAGAGCGTCCGTGCTCTACTACGACGACGCCTGGCGCGTTCGCGGCGACCTGCAGAACTTTCAAACCATCGACATCGGGCTGCCGACCGCCTGCGGCCAAGCCGCGCAAGCCTCCAATGTGCCCGTAGCCTACTGCGACGAGCGGCCCTATTCGCGCGTACCGCGGATTCAGGCGAACGCGCTGTGGCCGGTTCTGGGCACGCATTTAGAGCTCGCGCTGGAAAGCGAGTTCGTCAATTTTCTGCGTGACGTCGGTCCCACGGGCGTGCGCTTCAATGTGGCGCCGGAGCTGCGCTGGTCGAGCCGGGGACCCGGGTATTTCTTCGAGCCCGCCGTGGGCTACGATTTCACGCAGTACGATCTAAAGAATGCCGACGCCGCCGGCCTGGGCAATCCGAGCACGCCGACCCGGGCGCTGCCCTATGCGCGGGTGGATACAGGGTTGGTGTTCGAACGTGACGCGGGGTCGCAAGGACAGCGCACGCAGACCCTCGAGCCGCGCCTGGTCTATAGCTACGTACCCTACCGTAATCAGGACAAGCTGCCGATATTCGACACCGGGTTGCCCGACCTGAATCTGACCGAACTGTTTCGCACCAATCGGTACGTGGGCGAGGACCGCATCGGCGATGCGAACCAAGTGGCGCTGGCGCTGACCACGCGGCTCTTCGACCATGTGTCCGGAGCCCAGTATCTGTCGGCGACCATCGGCCAGATTCGCTATCTCGCGGTCCCGAAGGTGGGCCTGCCGGATCAGGATGTTCTGCAATCCTCCGGGGAGAGCGTAGTCACCCTTCCGGGAGTAAATCCCTTCGCGCTGCCCGGGCAGGCGCTGGTGAACTCCCGCGGCCAGATTCTCATGTCCGTGCCCGGGCAATATGTCTCCGGCCTGCCTTCGCAGACGCTTGGCGTGCCGGCGTTGGGACAGACCCAGAATTTCCCCGCCTCGGATCTCGTCGCCGACGTATCGGTGACCGCATACAAGCATTTCAGCTTCGATTTCGACTATTTATGGAACCCCTATACCTCGCAAACCGATAAGTCGGAGGTGTCGCTCCAGTACCGTCCGGACTCCAGCCGGGTGGTGAATATCGGCTACCGATTTCAGGAAAACGTCCTCAGCGAAACTCCTATCCTGAAACAGTGGGACGGCTCGTTCGCCTGGCCGATCGCAGGCCGCTGGAATACCGTCGGGCGCTGGGTCTATTCCCTGCAGGACCATCAAACCATCGAGCAAGTGGCCGGAATCGAATATAAAAGCTGCTGCTGGAAGCTCCAGGTGCTGCAGCGCCGCTATGTCCGGGTCAACGGTTTCGGCAACGCGGGACTAGACACCTCGATTGCATTACAATTGGAACTCACGGGCCTAAGTTCGGTCGGAAAACCTGCAAATACCTTCTTGGAACGCGAGATTCGCGGGTATTCGGCTCGCGACTCGGATGCCCAGAACCCGGCCCCTTGACCTGGACGAATTCGACTCATGCGTAAATTTGCCTCTTTTTGCCTGTGTTCCATCGCAGCCATCTTCTTGTCGACGGCCTCCCACGCCCAGACCCGGGATATCGGCGTGCATGGCGAATTGCTCGACCGCATTGCGGCCATCGTCAACGACGGCGTGGTGCTGAAAAGTGAGCTGGACGAGCAGATGGACGCGGTCACCAAGCGGCTGCAGGAACAAAAGGTCGAACTGCCCTCGCAGAGTGTGCTCAAGCAGCAAGTGCTCGATCGATTGATACTGCAGGAAATTCAAGCTCAGCATGCCAAGCGAGTCGGCTTGACGGTATCCGATGAGCAATTGAACAGCGCCCTTCAGGAGATCGCCAGCCGCAATAAGATCCCCTTCGATCAGCTGCCGACCGCCCTGGCGGCGCAAGGCGTCGACTACAAGCAGTATCGCGAGAGCATGCGCAAGGAACTGACGTTGAGCACTTTGCGGCAGCGCGACGTGATTGCCCACATCAACGTCAGCCCGCACGAGCTGGAACAGTATCTGGAGCGCCAGCAGAGCGCCGCCGCCAACGACGAATTCAACATATCGCACATTTTGCTGTCGTTGCCGGAAGCCGCCACGCCGCAACAGCTGGAGGAGATCAGCCACAAGGCTCAGGATTTGGCGGCGCGCGCCTCCAAAGGCGAGGACTTCGCCCAGCTCGCAATCGCGAACTCCAACAGCCAGACGGCATTGGACGGCGGCGCGCTCGGTTGGAAGAAAGGCAACCAGCTGCCGCAGTTCATTCTTGACCTGGTCGTCAAGATGAAACCCGGCGAGGTGAGCGCGCCGGTGCGCACGCCGAGCGGCTTTCACATCGTCAAGCTGAACGAGCGGCGCGGCGGCGAGGCCAAGGTCATGGTCAATCAGATCCACGTCCGGCACATTCTCATGAAGACGAACGAACTGGACGACGACGAAACGGTGCGCCAGAAACTCAGCGCCCTGCGCGACCGCATCTTGAAGGGCGAGGATTTCGCCGGCCTCGCGTCGACCAATTCGGCCGATCCGGGCTCCGCGCCCGATGGGGGCGATTTGGGCTGGACCGGGCCGGGCACGTTCGTTCCGGAATTCGACAAGGCCATCGCCAATCTCAAGGTGGGCGAGATCAGCCAGCCGTTCAAGACCCGCTACGGCTGGCATATCGTGCAAATGCTGGGCACCCGCACCTACGACAGTACCGACGATCTGCGCCGCCAGCACGCCTATGCCGCCATCCGCGAGAGCAAGGCGGACGAAGAGACCGAGCTATGGCTGCGCCGCCTGCGCGACGAGGCCTTCGTTGAGATCAAGATGTAATGCCAATGGCGCGTCTTCGTTAGCCCTATCGAAATCAAGATGTAGTGTTGTATATCCCGCGGATAGTCATCACATCGGGTGAACCCGCGGGCGTTGGGCCGGATGCCTGCGTCGCTTTGGCGCAAACCGCATGGGATGCCGATATCGTGGTCGCCGCCGATGCCGGACTGCTGGCGGCCACAGCCGCGGCGCTGCGCCTGCCGCTCAGCATCGAACGCTACGATTCCTCCAAACCCTCCTCAGCACATCGTGCCGGCATCCTCAAGGTCATGCACATTCCGACCGCCCGGGCCGTAGTCGCGGGAAGGCCGGACGCAGCCAATGCCGCCTACGTGATCGATATGCTGGACCGCGCCTGCGACGGTTGTTTGAACGGCGAATTTGCGGCCATGGTGACCGCACCCGTGCAAAAGAGCACCTTGATGGACGCCGGCTACGCATTCACCGGCCACACAGAGTATCTGGCCGATCGGACACGCGCGGCGCTGCCGGTCATGCTGCTGGCCAGCGATCGACTGCGCGTGGCGCTGGTGACCACCCATTTGGCGCTCGCCGACGTGCCGCGTGCCATTACGCAGGAACGGCTGCGTGCCACCCTGCGCATCGTCAGCTTCGGACTGGAACGGCACTTCTCTCTTGCCGTGCCGAGAATTGCGGTGCTCGGACTCAATCCGCACGCCGGCGAGGCCGGGCACCTGGGCCGCGAGGAAATCGATGTGATCGAACCCGTGATCCAGGAGCTGCGGGCCGAAGGCTTGGATCTTCAAGGCCCCGTGCCGGCGGATACCGCATTTACTCCCGGCTTCCTGAGCACGGCCGACGTCATCGTCGCGATGTACCACGATCAAGGCCTCCCAGTGATCAAGCACGTGGGATTCGGTCATGCGGTGAACGTGACTTTGGGACTGCCCATCCTGCGCACCAGCGTCGATCACGGCACCGCCCTCACCCTGGCACGGACCGGCAAGGCGGATCCCGGCAGTCTGCGCGCGGCCCTGGCCCTCGCCATCGATTTGGCCGGCACAGGTCCCGCTCATGCCGGTTCGTAAGCGCTTTGGCCAGCACTTCCTGCACGATCCCGGCGTAATCCGCCGAATCATCGAGGCCGTGGCCCCGGCTGCGGGCGACCGCATCGTCGAAGTGGGTCCTGGCCGCGGTGCACTGACCTGGGGCCTTCTCGAGCGGCTCGAGCGCTTGGATGTGATCGAAATCGACCGCGATCTGGCCCAAGCGCTGCAAGCCGATCCGCGGGCGAAGCATGGACTTGCCGTGCATGTCGAGAACGTGCTCGACACGGATTTCATCCGTCTCAAGGGGACGGGCGGCCCCCTGCGCGTTGTGGGCAATCTTCCCTACAACATCTCCACTCCCCTGCTCTTTCGGCTGCTGGCTCAGCGTGCCGCCATATCGGACATGTATTTCATGCTCCAAAAGGAGGTCGTGGATCGCATGGCCGCGCAGCCCGGGAGCAAGGATTATGGGCGGCTGACCGTCATGCTGGCGGCCGTAGCCGAGGTCGAAGGCCTCTTCGAGGTCGGCCCCGGCGCATTCCAGCCGCGCCCCAAGGTGTGGTCCGCGATCGTGCGCCTGCGGCCCACCCAGCACCCTCGCTTCGACTTGGGCGATGAGGGCGTGCTGCGCACCCTGGTCACTGCGGCGTTCTCCCACCGGCGCAAGACCCTGCGCAATTCCCTGAAGGGACTGCTCACTTCGCAGCATATCGAATCCTGCGGCATCGATCCGCAACTGCGTCCGGAAACGCTTGCGCCGGCGCAATTCGGCATGCTGGCCGCCCTTTACTCTCGATTGGTCGGCTATACTTGAAGGCGCATGGCCGGATATAAAAAACTCTTGGTGCTGTTGGATCTGTCGCAAGACAGCGAGCAGGTGGCCCTTGCTGCGCGCAATCTGGCGGCGTACTCGAATGCTTCGATGCTCGTCCTGCACGTGGTGGAGTTCGTGCCGGTCGAGCCGCTGGGCGAGTCTTTGATGCCGACGGCGCAAATCGAGGACGAGCTGATCAAGCGCTCGCGCGAAAAGCTCGACTCACTCATCGCCCAATTGGAACTTCCGCGCGCCACGGGGCGGGTCGAAGCCGGCAACACCAAGTCGGAAATCCTCCGTGTTGCAGCAGAAGAGCAGGCGGATCTCATCGTTCTCGGCAGCCGAGAGCGTCATGGTCTCGCCATCCTGGTAAATTTTACGGAAGACACCGTTCTGCACGCCGCGCACTGCGACGTGTTGGCGGTCCGCTTGAAGTAATGCGATGCAGGTCATGACGCCCGGACCGACGAACCCCAGAATTCGAGTCGAGGTAGAGACTTCGTATATCGAGGAGCAGTCCGATCCGCGCGACAAGCGCTTTGTCTTCTCGTACACCATCACCATCCGCAATGAAGGCCAGGTGCCGGCGCGGCTGTTGACGCGTCACTGGATCATCACGGATGCGAACGGCAATGTGAAGGAGACGCGCGGCGACGGCGTGGTCGGAGAACAGCCCTACCTCAAACCGGGCCAGGGGTTTCGTTATTCGAGCGGTGCCGTCATCGAGACTCCCGTCGGCACCATGCAGGGCAGCTATCAAATGGTGGCCGATGACGGACAGCAATTCGACGCGCCGATCGCTCCGTTCCGGCTGGCGATGCCCGGGGTATTGCACTAGCCCGATGGATGGCTGATGGCGCTGTACGCAATCGGTGACGTGCAGGGTTGCAACGCCGAACTCGGCGACTTGCTTGCCGCCCTGCGATTCTCGGCGGACCGCGATCGGCTTTGGTTCGTCGGCGATCTGGTGAATCGCGGGCCTGAATCGCTCGCGGTGCTGCGCAGAATCCGCGCCCTGGGCGATGCCGCGACGGTCACGCTCGGCAATCACGACCTGCACCTGTTGGCGGTGGCCTTTGGGTCCGCGCGGCAGCGCCACGACGACACACTGAACCAAACCCTGGCCGCTCCCGATCGCGACGCCTTGCTCGAGTGGCTGGCGGGCCGGCCGCTCTTTCACGAAGATGCCGCGCTGAATGTCTGCATGCTGCATGCGGGTCTGGCCCCCCAGTGGGATTTGGAACTGGCGCGGCGGTGCGCCCGCGAATTCGAGCACGGCCTGCGCAGCAATCCCGCCAAGCTATTCGAGCGTCTTTACGGCGATCAGCCGGATCGCTGGGACGAGGTACGGAGCGGCGAGGAACGTCTGCGTTTCATCGCCAACTGCTTTACGCGGCTGCGCTATGTCGACGCGGACGGCCGCTTGATGCTGCGCGCCAAGGGTTCGCCGAAAAAGCCGCAGCCGGCGGGCCTCGTCCCCTGGTTCGAGGCACCGCAGGCTCGCTGGCGCGGGCGGCGCATCGTCTTCGGCCACTGGTCGACCTTGGGGTTTTTCAGCAATGCTGATGTCATCGGCCTCGATACGGGCTGCGTTTGGGGAGACGCATTGACCGCGCTGCGATTGGACGACCCCGATGCGAAACCCGTCCAAGTGCCCTGCGCGTCGCAGAAGACCCCTTAGTGCCGGCGCCGGTGCCTTGGCGCCGGCATCGGCGCCTCAGGGCCGCGCCAGGGTTCTCAATATGCGGCCGCGAACCAGGAAGCGGCTGCCGCTTTGCTGGAAGGGCACGCAGGTAATGTCTTCTCGCAGGTCGCGGGTGGTGAGTTTCGGCAGGATCTGATGCGCGAACTCTTCGACCAGCTCGCAGTCGGCAACGCCCATATTTTGGAAGGCATCGCTGGCGATGGTGAATGCCTCAAAGCGCGCATCGACGGCCGCCAAGTCGCCCGGGTGCACCGGTTTCGCGGCCGCATCGGGCAATGCCGGCGTCGAGAAGACCAGATCCAAGCTCGGGCCCAAGGACCCGGGCCGCGCCCGCGCGGCGCTGCCTTCGCACCCGAGCGGCGTGACGCGCAGATCGCGCCGTGCCCCCAAATCAAGGAGCATGGCGCGCACCTTGTCGCGCAAGCCCTCGCACGAATAGCGCGAGGTACGGCCCATGTGGAAGAAGTTCAAGTGCTGCTCCTTCCAAACCGCCGCAATCGGCACACCCGTGCCCAGATCGGCCGACTGACCCGACGCGGCGAACAACAATCCAATACCGACGCACGCCCACACAGACCGCATTGCGACCCTCCGACCTCTATGACTACGCGGATGGCGGCGAAGTTTCACAGCCAAGCTATAATGCAGCCATGCGCATGGTCCCACCCTTCAATCTGCACCGATGGATCGATCAGAATCGCGAGCTGCTCAAACCGCCGGTGGGCAATAAGCTGCTGTTTCAGGACAGCGCCTTCATCATCATGGCTGTCGGCGGTCCGAATTCGCGTACAGACTTTCATCACGATCCGGGCGAGGAATTCTTCTTCCAAGTGGAGGGGGACATGCTGCTCAAAACCGTACAGGACGGCCGCGTGACCGACATTCCCATACGCGAGGGCGAGGTGTTCCTGCTGCCCCCGGAAGTGCCGCATTCGCCGCGGCGGCCCGCGGGCAGCGTCGGAGTCGTCGTCGAGCGGCGCCGCGATCCGGACGAGCTGGACGGTTTTTCATGGTACTGCGAACATTGCGGACATTGTCTGTACATGGAACGCGTCGCCGTGCGCGACATCGAAACCCAGCTTCCCGAAATCTTCTCCCGGTTCTATTCGAGCGTTGCCCATCGCACTTGCGGCGCCTGCGGCGCCGTCATGCAGGCTCCCGGCAAGTGACGCGCAACGCGGCCGACGCGCTGGCCCGGGACGCAAACGATCCGCTGGCGCCTTTCGCGGGAGAGTTCCATCATCCCCAGGACGGCGCGGGCCGCCGCCTGCTGTATCTGGCCGGCCATTCGCTCGGGCTTCAGCCCAAATCGGCGGCGCAATACGTCGAGCAGGAGCTGAAGGACTGGCAACGCATGGGAGTGCTCGGCCATCACGGCGCAGAGCGGCCGTGGATTGCTTATCACGAGCAGGCAGCCGCGGGCCTTGCCTCCCTGGCGGGCGCGCTCGAAAGCGAAGTCGTAGCCATGAATTCGCTCACGGTCAATCTGCACTTGATGATGGTGAGCTTCTTTCGGCCCGATGCGCGGCGCAATCGGGTACTCATCGAGAAATCCGCGTTCCCTTCGGATCGCTATGCAGTCGTATCGCAGCTGGCCTTTCACGGGCTGAACTCGGCGGAGCATCTGATCGAGGTCGAGCCGCGTCGCGGCGAGAGAGTCTTGAGAACGGAGGATGTGATCCGTCGAATCGAGCAAGAAGGAGCCGCGCTGGCTCTGGTTCTCTTGCCCGGCGTCCAATATCTCACCGGACAAGCCCTGGATCTTCCTCCCCTGATCGAGGCCGCGAGGCGCGCCGGCGCGGCCGTCGGATTGGATCTCGCTCACGGCATCGGCAATACGCCGCTGAATCTGCATGATTGGAACGTCGATTTCGCCGTGTGGTGCAGCTACAAATATCTGAATGCCGGGCCCGGCGCCATCGGCGGCTGCTTCGTGCACGAGCGACATGCGCGCGGCAGCGATCTGCCGCGGTTCGCCGGCTGGTGGGGACACGACGCAGCGACGCGGTTCCAGATGGGACCGCATTTCGACCCGATCGCCGGTGCTCAAGGCTGGCAAATCAGCAATCCTCCCCTGCTCTCCGCCGCACCTTTGCTGGCGTCGCTGGAAATCTTTCAGCGCGCCGGCATGCGGCGCCTGCGCGAGAAATCGATTGCCCTGACCGGATTCCTGCAGCAGCTCGTACAGGCCTCCTTGCCGGGTCTGATCGAGATCATCACGCCGAACCCGATCGACGCACGCGGCTGCCAGCTGAGCCTGCGGATCGCCCGCCCGCCCGACGAGGCGCGGCGCTGTCACGAGCTGCTCGGCGAGGCCGGAGTAGTGACCGATTGGCGCGAGCCCGACGTGCTGCGGGTGGCGCCGGTTCCGCTCTACAATTCCTTCAGCGATGTGTCGGCCGCGGTCGACGCTCTGTCGATTGCGTTGCGCCGATGAACTCCGATCGGCCCGCCGTTCGCATCGTCGGCGCCGGCCCCACCGGCGCGCTGCTCGCCATCCTCCTCGGGCGCCGCGGCCACGCGGTCGAACTCTATGAGAGCCGGCCCGACCCGAGAAAAGCTGCCGCAGAATCGGGCCGATCCATCAACCTGGCGCTGGCCGATCGCGGCATTCATGCCTTGCAAATGGCCGGGGTATTTCAGGATCTGGAGCAATCCCTGCTGCCGATGCGGGGGCGGCTCATTCATCATCTCGAGGGCGGCACTTCCATGCAGCCCTATGGGCAGAGGCCGAACGAGATCATCTACTCCGTCTCGCGGCACGGACTCAATCAAGCCTTGCTGGACGTGGCGGACAAACAACCGGGCGTGAGCCTGCATTTCGAGCATCGATTCGAGGCCGCCGACTTCGACGAGGGAATGGCGCTGATACGCGATCTTCGTCATGACCGCCTGTTCAGCCTGCCCATGCAGCCGCTGCTGGCCACCGACGGAGCGGCTTCCTGGATGCGCCGGCGCATGAGCTCGCTGCATTTGATCGAGGCGCATGAAACCGATCTCGAGCATGGCTACAAGGAATTATCCATACCGGCCGATGCGGCGGGACGCCACCGAATGGCCCGCGATGCATTGCACATCTGGCCGCGCGGCAACTACATGCTGATCGCGCTGCCGAACGAGGACGGCAGCTTCACCGCCACCCTATTCCTCGCCAAACACGGCGAGGTCAGCTTCGAAAGCCTGACTGAGAACGCCGCCATCGAGGCATTTCTTTCGCGCAGTTTTCCGGACGCGCGAGTATTGATGCCGAACTGCATCGCCGAATTCCAAGATCACCCCGTCGGATTCCTCGGCACCGTGTCCGCCGGCCCCTGGTCCTATGAGGACAAGGCGGCTCTGATCGGGGATTCAGCGCACGCCATCGTGCCGTTCCACGGCCAGGGCATGAATTGCTGTTTCGAGGACTGCGTGGAATTCGACGCCTGCATGAGCCGGCACGATTCATGGGAAAACGTATTCGCGGAATTCGGCGCCCTGCGCAAGCCCAATACCGACGCCATCGCCGCCATGGCGCTCGACAATTATCTGGAAATGCGCGAACGCGTCGCTCACCCTAAGTTTCAGC
This sequence comes from uncultured Gammaproteobacteria bacterium, assembly GCA_963784105.1. GTDB lineage: Bacteria > Pseudomonadota > Gammaproteobacteria > Steroidobacterales > Steroidobacteraceae > Bog-1198. The sequence continues at coordinate 449,905 of CAWAQE010000018.1, read as the reverse complement.
TGCAGCGGGCCCTCGCCCTGGAGCTCGAGCGGCGCTTCCCGAAACGTTTCATCCCGCGCTACTCCATGGTGATGTTCCACCATGAGATCCCGTATCGCACCGCGCTCGAGCGCGGAGCCGTACAAGCACAACTCCTGGCCGAGTTGACGGCAGGTCCGGTCTCGACTCTCGCGGAAGTGGACTTCGAACGCGCGGAACGCGAGATACGCGCCAAGCTCGCGCCCCTGGGTTGACCGGCTCAGGGCCCGTTCCGCTCGAGCGTGATGAAGCTGTAGGCATAGGCGTTCTTGTCATCCGACTCATGGCGCTCGCAGCACGCTTCGTCCCACTCGGCGCCGCGCCACCCCACGAACACCGTGTCGCCATCCTCGATTCGAGCGTGGACCAGGGTAAGATGGATGCGGCTGGCAAGCGGCAGGCATTGCCTGTAGATCTCCGCTCCGCCGATCACCATCAGGGCCGCGTGCGCGCCCGCGGCGATTCGCGCCTCCGCGAGAGTTTTCACCACCATGCAATCCTCCGGTGCGAAGGCCGCCGAGCGGCTCAGCACGATATTCTTGCGTCCCGGCAATGCCTTGCCGATAGACTCGTAGGTCTTGCGGCCCATCAGCACCGGCTTGCCGAGAGTGAGCGATTTGAAATGCCGCAAATCGGCGGGCAGATGCCACGGCAACTGATTAGCCCGGCCGATCACGTCGTTTTCCGCCACGGCGACGACCAATTCAAGTGCCGCGGCGCCGGCGGCCGCTTCGTCATTCGATGCAATGCTCATGCCGAATTTATACGCCGGCGACGCAGAACCCGCCAGCCGGCACCGCGGCCGGCGGCCGTCCTGTGTCTCTGGATGTGGCCTAGAGCTCGGCCGCAAGCGCCGCGGGCGCGGCCCTCAACGGTATCGAAGTCAGGGCGACGACGGCGCCGCGCGAGTCCGTGGAACAGCGAGCCCGTGCCACCGTCAGTCCTGTTTTCGAATCGTGCGCGCGCAATTCGAAGGTAAATTCTCGAGCATAGAACTCGAGCATGGAACCCGTAGAATAGCTCCTGCGATAGTCCACCTTGAACGCGGGCGCGGCAGAACCGGGCGATGCCAGGCTCGACGCCAAGGCGTGTGCGCAGGCTTTCAGTGCAGTTCTTTCGGTTGACGCGCTGGAGATGGCCGGAGCGAGCGCGGCGGTAATTGCGAGGATGAGAACAGCGTTGCGATGATTCATGGTGGTACCCTTGATGGTCAAAAATACCAACACCCCGCAGCTACCATAGACAGCGCTCGGCGCGCCTACAAACGAGAAAGTTCTTTCTAAATCGAAAATTCTCTCATCCATGCTCTCGGCCGGACATTCAAGCCACGCGGCCTGTGGACCTCGCCTTGTCCAAATTGGAGCGCAACAGCGATCGCGATCGTGAAGATATCGTGGGTCTTGCTCGAGCAGGGCTTTGATGCCGCCGCACTGAAAACAGCAGTCCGGCGCCCTGTTAGTCCAGCTTGCCCGACAGAATCTGTGTCGCCGGTATTACCGAGATCTCGTCGCTTACCCGAAACTCGCGCGTGCCGTTGTAGACGACATATCCCCGGTGAATGACGTCATCGTCGATACCTGCCTGTAGATGCTTCCAATCCATAGCATCGGTGGCGACGCCTGCTTTGAACTCGAAACCCATACGCTGGCTACCGCGATCGATCACAAGGTCGATTTCGGCACCCGTGTGAGTGCGGTAGAAATAAAATGCGCTGCCGGAGTGCCGTAGTTCTTCCAGCGCAGCGATCTGCTGAATCATGAATCCTTCGAAACTGTTGCCGCGCGCGGGAGAGGTCAACAACTGCTCCGCGGTACCGATTCCGAGCAGATAGTGAAGGATGCCGCTATCGCGCAGATACACTTTTGGTGCCTTCACGAGGCGCTTTTTGACGTTCGCGTGATAGGGTTGGAGCCGGCGTATCAGGAAGTACCCTATGAACAGATCAAGGATGCTCTGAATCGTGTGATAGCTGTAGCCCAGTGAGCGGCCAAGCGCGGAATAGTTGACGAGTCCGCCATGGGAATGTGCCAGCATCGTCAGCAGACGCCGCACCTCGACGGAGGATAAATTGAGTTGATGACGGGCGATATCTCGTTCAATGAATGTGCGCAGGTACGACTCGTGCCATGCCTGCCAGCCTGCCGAGTCGCGGGCCAGCAGCGCATCCGGATACCCGCCGCGCAACCACAGATTGTCCAGCTTCATGCCGCGGCGGCCGGCGACTTCGCTGTAGATGAACGGCGTCAGTTCGAGGATGCCCACCCTGCCTGCGAGGCTCTCGGAAATGCTCGTGAGGAGGTCGGGGCTGACCGATCCCAGCAGAAAGAACCTGCCATTCTTGCGGCGCGTTTCGTCGATCACCGAGCGTAGCACCGGGAAGAGTGCGGGCAGGGTTTGTGCCTCGTCTAGAATCAAAGGCTCTTTGAGGTTCTGCAGGGCGTATTCAATATCCCCGGCGAATACCTGCAGGTCGGATGGCCTCTCGAGATCGAAGTAGCGGGCATCCACGAAATGCCGCACGAGGGTGGTTTTACCGCATTGACGCGGCCCCAGCAGGATTACGGCAGGGAATTGCCGGGCGAGCGTTTTCAATGCAGGTTCGGCGGACCGCGGTATCATTCGTGCAATATAGAAGCAGGACTTCTATATTGCAAGGCGATTCCTGAGTCGTTTGCGGTTGGGACGCGACAATACTGCAATTCTCTCATCCATCCTCTCGGCCGGACATTGAAGCAACCCGGCACTTGCTCAAGATCCATTGGGTCAGCTCCTGCAAATCCTCGCGGCCGCCGTCCTCGGGCCTGTGCAGCAAGACGTAGCTCTCATTGGTGGCCAACTCCGCATCGAATAATTTCACCAGGCCGCCGGCGACGAAGCGATCGGCGCACAGGCGCGACGGAACCAGGGCGACGCCCACGCCCTGCTCGGCCGCCAGTACCACCGCCGACATGGTGTCGAGGCGCACCAGGCGGTTGGGCTTGATCGGCTCGATTCCCAAACCCGCCGCCCACCGCTCCCACGCCTCCCGCCGCTCCTCGTGAAGCAGCAGTGTCTTGCCGTTCAAATCGCCATAGGCATTGATCGGATTTTCCTGCAGAAAAGCCGGCGAACAAGTCGCGATGAAGCTCTGCGCAAACAGCGGATGAACGGTCAAGCCCTCCCAGGGGCCGGATCCCACGACGATGGAGAGGTCTGCCTCCGGCGGATGTGTCTTGGGCGCGGAAAAGGTCGTCTCGATGCGGATATCCGTCTCTTCGCGGGCCTGGGAAAAGGAGGCCAGACGCGGCAGCAGCATTTCGTTGGCGAAGAACGGCGGCACGTTCAGCCGGATGATGGTTCGTCCGTAACGGACTTGAAGCTGCTCCGTGACCGATTCGAGCTTCGAGAAGATGTCGCTGATATGCTCGAGGTAGTGCGCACCGGCGTCGGTCAGCTTCAGCGTACGCACGCCGCGTTCGAATAAGGCGACTCCGAGCTGCTCCTCTAGCGCCTTGATCTGATGACTGACCGCGGACGGAGTGACGAACAATTCCTCGGCGGCAGCCTTGAAGCTCTGCAGCTTGGCTGCGACCTGAAAGGTCTTCAGAAACTTGAGCGACGGCAAGCGCATAGGGTCAACCAATACTTGAAATAGGGCGTGATTGCCCTTGCGGCCCTTTACGGCATACTGCGGCTATATTACACCATGTAGTCTCAGCAACATTCGTGCCAGAGGCTCAGACGCCTGAATCCGCCGGTCATGACCAGCGGAGCTCTCTCGCCGCTACGTTTGCGTGCGTGGAGCGGCCGGCGCCGCCCGATAGTAGCGCAAGGATTGTTTCAAATTGAATGCTCCGGCACCGACGCAGGCCCATGCGGCTTTGACCCAGGCCCACGTCATCACAGGCAGTTTCGGCTCGGGCAAGACCACCGTCATTCGCCGGCTCATGGCGAATAAGCCCGACGAGGAACTCTGGGTGGCGATTCTCAACGAGTTTACCGATGCCGGTCTCGACGCCCTCAGCGTCGCCGAGTCGGCGCGGGGACGCTACGATGTGCGCCTGGTCGCCGGCGGCTGTCTGTGCTGCGTGGGCGAACTCGAGTTCGGCAAGCAGCTGCGGGATATTCTGCGAAATTTCAACCCCGCGCGGCTGCTCATCGAACCCAGCGGCGCCGGCCACGCGGCGGACATCGTCGATGTATTGAGCGTCTATGAGGCGCAGCGGGCACTGCGCTTGAACAGCGTCATTTGCCTGGTAGACGCGCTCGACGCCTGCCGCATCCTGCACACACGCCCGCCGAACGAGTGGTCGCAAATTCAGTCGGCCGACGTGCTGCTGCTGTCGAAACCGGATCGCGCGGGCAGCTCGGAGCAGCAGGCGTTCGATGAGATCGCCGCCGCACTCCATCGAGTTTGCCATCGGCGGACTCGCCGGCTGCGAAACACAAATACAGCAGCTCGGACTATGGGCGGTTAGCTGGGTGCTGCCCAGCGAGCTGATCTTCTCGCGATCTGTCATCCAGCCGCGCCTGACCTGGCTGTTGGAAGCCTACGACGGATGGCTGCGCCGCCTGAAGGCGGTGTTTCGGACAGGTCCCGGGCCCTCCTGGCTGGTGCAAAGTCACGGGCGCGATCTGTCGGAAGAAGACAGCGCCTACCGCCGAGACAGCCGCATGGAAATCGTGCTTACCGCCGCTCCCACTCCGGAGTTTCTGGACAACTGGCGCAGCTTGTTGCGCGATGCGGCCAACCGTCGATCCGGCTAGTATCTCGGCACAATGATGTTGACCGGGTTCGTTTGTGGCATTCGCCCGGCGGGCGTCCATCGATTTCGGTAAGGGCCGGCACCCCGCTGCCCTCTACTATGGGGACTGCTTTTCCTAGGCCCTTTCAAAGGCCGCGCGGAACTCCTTCTGTTCAAGGGAAAGGACTTCGCCTGGACCGACTTGAGCGCCGCGCAATAGGCGCCGAGGCTGGCGATGAGATTGGACTAGACTCGTGGGTGAGGGTCATCGCAAATGGACGTGCAATATACCGTCGCTCAACTCAAGCAAAGCATCGACACGATGGCCGATGAGGTCAAGCTGCAAGACCTCATCCAGCAGCTGCTCAGGGAGCTGCGAGTGCACTCGGCTAGCCCGGCACCAACGCCAGCACCCGCAGCGGGCTTCCCGAGCCGTTGACGATCTTCAGCGGCGGCGCGATCACCACGGCGCCGGTGGGCGGCAGCAGCTCGAGATTGGTGAGACTCGCGAGGCCGAAGCGGTTCGAGCCGTGCATGATGGTGTGGCATGGAAACATGGGATTGAACGTGGCGGCCTGGCCCGCGTCGGTGCCCACGGTCTCCACGCCCACGCCCAAAATGTCGCGCTCGCGCGCCAGAAACGGCACGCAATCCGGGTGGAAGCCGGGGGTATGGGGACCGTCGGACGCAATGTTCAGATACGCGTCCGCCCCGGCTCGCTTGGACCAATCGGTGCGGATCAGCACCCAGGCGTGCTCGGGAATTCGTCCGTGCTTGCGCTCCCAATCCTCGACCACAGCGGTCGTCAGCAGGAAATCCGCGCTCTCCCGCGCCTCTTTCGCCACGTCGATCACGCAGGCGGGGCCGATGAAGCGGTCCACCGGAATGTTGTGCGTCGCATTCTGGGGATAGTCCTTGCCCGTCACCCAGTGAATGGGTGCATCGAAATGCGTGCCGGTGTGCTCGCCGCAGGAAATATTGTTCCAGTACCAGGCGGGTCCGCGCGAGTCGTAGCGCGAGATCTCCTCGAGCGCGAATGATTTCGAGGGCGCGAATTGCGGCGGCAGCTTGATGACCGGCGTCTCCGGTGCCAGCGGCACGGTCAAGTCGATCACGCGAATGCCGCCGGTGAGTATGCCGCCCATCAACTGCGCCAAAGTTTGCGAGTGGTTCATGTTGCATCCGTTAGTTGACACGTCAAGTAAATACAACTATAGCACACGGGCCCTGGGGCGGCACCGTGCACCGCAAATCGGCTAATGGGGAACGGGCGGCCGGCGCCTGCCGCTTGGCAAGCGTGCGGATCCCGCGATGGCTGGCGCTCTTTAGTGAATGGCGATCTGGACCGGGGCGCTGAATGGGGCGCTTGCGTTCAGGACCGTGCAGCTCGTCAACGCGCCGCTGCCGCCTGCCACCGAGCACAGATAAATGTCGCCGCTCGAACTGTCGTCGACGTAGGCGTAAATGCCGTTGATGGCGATATCCGCCGGCTGGACGCCCACGGGAGATTGCGTGGCGCAGGCAAGAGTGCCGTCGGGGTTCACCGAGCACACACTGACCGTTCCGGCGCTGGGGCCTGGGCCTGCGTTCGCGACGTAGGCATAGCCGCCCGAGAGCGAAATGCCTGCGGCGCCCGAGAATGTAGCCACGGTGGGCGTACAGCTCGTCGACAGGAAACCCAACGGACCTACCGCACATACATCGACTTCGGAGGGACCAACTCCGATGTAGGCAAAGCCCGGGCTGACGGCAATGCCGGCCGTTCCAGTCCCGGGACCCAAGGTGCAGCCGGACAAGGTGCCGGTGCCACCGATCGAACAGCTGGTCACTCCGCCGGTCGCATTGGTGGAATAGAGCGTGTTGCCGCTGACGGCCAATTGGAAAGGACCCTGGAACTGGGTACCGCCGGTGTTCGTGCAGCCCGATAGGCTTCCATCGGCGTTGACAGTGCAGACATCGACCGTGTTTGCGCCGTAGTCGGCGACGTAGGCATAACTGCTGCCGTAGAAAGCAATACCCGTCGGCGTGGTAAAGGTGCCAACGGCCGCGGCCGCGGTGCAATTCGACGCAGTACCGTCGATAGCCAGCGTGCAATAGGATAAGGCCCCCGAGGCTTGGGCGACGTACAGGTATGCCTGGGTGGCAGTGTAGGGAATACTGACGGTGTTGGTCTTGGGCGTGCCGGAGTTGTCGTAATAGGCGTAGCTCAGGGTCAAAGCGCCGTTGTCGATCGCCGTGGGAGCGTATGTGAGGCTGAGCTGGCAGGCATTGCCCGTGCTCACGCTCGAACACACGAAGCTGCCGGAGGTGCTGCTCCAGCCACTCGGCAGCGTGCCGAGACCGGCGACGGACAAACCGCTCGCAGGATTGCCGTCGTCTGTCGTGAAAGTGACCGTGACGGGAGTGATGCTGCCGGTGACGACGGCCAGGGGGGTCTGACTCGGCGTCCAGACGATGTTGTTATTCGTCGTCGCCAGATACGCGATGCTCACCGAACCCGTCTTGGGCTCGCCCGCATTGTTCAAGTACGTGTAATTCAGCGTCAGCGTACCGCTGCCCGGCGAAATCGGCGCATACGTGAGGAGCAACTGACACCCGCTCCCGGTGCTGAACCCGCCGCAAGCGAAAGTGGGCGAGGTGCCGCTCCAGCCCGCCGGCAGCGCACTCAACGAGCTGGTCACCTGCAGGGCAGTCGCAGGACGGCCGTCATCAGTCGTGAACGTGATCGAGACGGCTTGGCTGCCTGTGGGCGCCACGACAGCGATCTGCCCGGTCGGCGACGCGGTCGCAACGGCATTGTCGTTGGTCGTCGCGGCGTAGGCCAGGTTCAATGAGCCGGTACTGGCCGTACCGGCGGCATTGGTATAGGCATAGTTCAAAACCAGTGTGCCGCTGGTCAATGTGGCCGGCGCATAGCTCAGGTGCAGCTGGCAGCCATTGCCGGTGCTGACGCTGCCGCAAGAAAGGCTCTTCGCCGCGCTGCTCCACCCGGGGGGCAGTGCCGTCAAACTGGTGGTCAGGTACAGGCCCGTGGCCGTTTTGCCGTCGTCGGTGTTGAAGGTGACGGTAACCGCCTGCGTGCCGGTTTTCTGGATGGCATTGATCTCGCCCGAGGGCGACGCGGTCGCAACCACCGTGTCCTGGGACGAGGTGGAATACGGAATGTTCACGGTGCCGGTTCTGGCAGCGCCGGAATCATCGGTATAGCTATAGGTCAACGCCAGCGTGCCGGAAGCCGCCGCAGTCGGGGCGAACGTCAGGGGCAGCTGACAGCCATTGCCCGTGCTGACGATGGCGCAGGCAAAGCTGGCCTCGGTGCTGCTCCAGCCCAAGGGCAGCGTGGCGAGGCTGGTGGTCAGGGTAAGGCCCGTGGCGGCGTTGCCGTCGTCGGTAGTGAAATTCACGCTCACCGACTGGCCGCCCCCGCCGACGACGGCGTTGATCTCTCCGGTGGGGGACGCCGCGGCCACGATATTGTTGTGCGTGGTGGCGGCATAGGCGATGGTCAAGGAGCCGCTGGTATTGGGCGAGGTTTGATTGTTGATGAACACGTAGCCGACGGTCAGGGTGCCGCTGGTAGCCGCGGTCGGAGCGTAGCTCAAATTAAGAACACAGCCGCTGCCCGTGCTGACCGAGGCGCAAGTAAAACTGCTGGGGCCGCTCCAGTCCGCGGGAAGATTTCCCAGGGTGCCGGATACTCCGAAGCCGGAAATCACGCTCCCGTCGTTCGAGGTAAAGGTGATGCTCACCGTCTGCGCCGCGCCGACGGCGACGGATACACTGGACGTAGAAGGCGTCGCGACCACCGAATCGTTGCTGCCGGTGGGCCCGCTACCGCCGCCGATGGGATCGCCCGGGGGAGTGCCGCCCGTATTTCCGCCGCCTCCTCCCGAATTGTCCATGGAGCCGCTGCTGGTGCCATAGGAACTGGACCCGCAAGCGGATAAGAGCAGCAGCGAACAAGCGCCGATGAGCAATGAACTACGGCTTAGCAGCATATCTTTCTGGTAAATGTGAACAGCCGCCAAGTTATGCCGGGACCGGCCGGAGAGGTGTTAACTGCGTCACGCTATGCAATGCGCGCGCGAACCGCGGAAGGGCGCCGCAAAATCCTTCTCGCTCCGCAATGAATTATGTTCAACACCCGCGGGCGCCGCCCGCTAGAGATCGTCGAGCTGAGTCATGGCGGAGCCCGCCACGCGGCCGTCCTTGACCAACACCCCTTCAGCGCGCAGGCGCCGGGCTTGTTCTCGGTGGTGATGCGAAGACTTCGGGAACACGATGCGGCCGCCTGCACCCACCACGCGATGCCACGGTAGATTCATCTCATCCGGCGCCACCCTCAACGCAAATCCCGCCTGGCGTGCGCGGCCGGGCAAGCCGGCGGCTCGGGCAACGGCTCCGTAAGTGGATACCTGTCCCCGCGGAATCGCACAAACCACGTGCCAGATCGCCTCGAGAGCAGGATTTTCATCGGGCGCCCCGCGCCGCCGCACCCGTGAGGCCGTCGAACTCAACGGGCGAAACAGCTCCATCACTGTTTTCTTCGGACTCATGAAAAGCTCGCACTCCAACTCACACGATCAAAAACTATGCCAAAGCCCGTTCTCGAAAACCCCAATCGCGTCGACCAGCGGCGCGCCATCCCACTCATCAACCCGCATCGAGTCACGAGTACAGGTCCAGCTGACGGCTGTCGCCGATGACCTGCTCGAAGTCGAGCCCCAGCGTCGCCAATACGGGCTCTGCGACCGGCTTCACCTGCTTCAGCACATAGTGCTCGCGGTCCAGAGGATGCCGCACATTATCGAGCGGTTCGGCGCCGGCCACGGTCATGACGTAGCTGATCAGCCGGCCCGGCGGCTGGGTCGATTTGCGGGCCGCAACCACATGCGGCGGCGTGGTGGCGGTGTACTCATCGGCGTCCTTGCGCAGGTTCTTGCGGTACACGAGCGAGGCGTCGAGATCGCCGTTCCTCACCTTGCGCACCACATCCTTGAGATAGGCATCGACGGATTGATCGGTGAACAGCCGCTGATAGAGCTCGCGCTGAACCTGCTTTGCAAGCGCCGTCCAATCGCGCCGCACGACTTCCATGCCGACGAACTCGACGCCGGCGTCCACGCCGCCGAGCAGGCCCGCATAGCGCTTGCTCGCGCCGCGGGCGCTGTGCCGGGCGCGCGGCAGAAATAGCTTCAGATACAGCTTCTCGAACTCGAGCTCCAGACGGCTCGCAACCCGCCAGCGCTCCTCGATGTGGCGGCCGAGATCCCTATTCAGCACCACTGCGAGATCCCGGCCCCGTTCACGCATCAGCTCCGGATCCTCGCCGTGCGAATCGACGAACAAGCTGTCGGTATCCCCGTAGAGAACCTTATAGCCGGCGGCCTCGAACCATGCCTTCGACCAGAGCAAGAGCTCCCGCCCCGTGCCCGTGATGGAATTGACCAGCGCGGTATTGTAGAAGCGGCAGCTGGGCGCGCCCAGCACGCCGTAGAAGGAATTCATCAGAATCTTGATGGCATTCGAGGCCACCCCGTCGCCGGCCTTTTTTGCGGATTCGCGCCGCGGGAATAGTTCGTCGAGCATCCGCGGCAGGATCGCCGGCGCGCGCGCGAACGCGCCGCCCACGGTCCGGATGAGATCGTCATCCGGCGCCGGCCGTTCCACATAAGAGAGCGGATCGATGTTGAAAGTACGGATGATGCTGGGATAGAGGCTCTTGAAATCGAACACCCAGACATTTCGGTGCAGACCCGTTACGGGCTCCAGGACGTGACCGCCCTGCTGGGCGGCATGGACGCGAGAATCGCCGCTGCGCACGCTGGGCGCGACAATGCCGCGCCGCTCGAGCTCGGTCAGGTACAGAAAATCGAAAGACGCAATGCTCGCGGCGACTCGATCGGGCGTCATGCCCGTCAACTGGCTGCGCGCATACGCCAGACGCACGAGATTGAGCCGCCCAAGGATGTCGAAGGCAAGCCGGGCATCGGTGCGCGCGTAGAGCGCGAACGCTTCAAGGTTGCGGTTGTAATTATCGAGAATTTCTCCGATTCGGTCGCGCACATCGCCGGCGACCGCCTTGCCCTCCCCCAGCACCTCCCGCGCTACTGCATCGAGCGAATACTCGTCCATGCGCACGAAGGCACCGCGCAGCAGATCGATGCCGTCCAGCACCAAACGGCCGGGTATGGAGGCCTGGCCGCTGCCGAAGTACCCCTCGGCCTTGCGCAAGCGCATGGGGCCCGGCTCCCGCCCCAGCGCCAACGAGTGATTCAGGCGCACCGCGATTTGCTGCAGCACCGTCAGATCGAAATCGATCACATTCCAGCCCGTCAGCACATCGGGGTCGAACTCCTTCACTCGAGCGCAAAACATATCCAAGGCGGCGCGCTCATTCACGCAGCGATGGGCGCACTCCGGCATGGCTCGATCGCTGCCGTCGACGATCAGGACCTCGTCGAGCCCAGGGGAATACAGAGAAATCGCGAGCAGACGATCGCCCTTGCCGTCTGTTTCGATATCGAAGGACAGCACGCGCGGCTCAATCTCGACTCGAGCGGGCCGCAGCACCGGATTGGCATACACTCGGCCGATGCCGTTTCCGGGAACCCACTCCCCCTCGATCTCGCAGCCACCCTTGATGCCGCGGTCGATCAGGTAGCGCAGGGCGAAGCGCACATCGGCCTCGAAAGTTTCTATGCCCGCAGCGTGCAGCCGGTCGCGCACCGCCGGCACATCCTGCGGAATCTCCGTCTCCAGCCGGCACACCGCGGCTCCCGCGAAACTGCGCTTGCCGCTGGGTTTAGGCTCCGGCGAGCGAAGCGCGCGGGCGCGTTCGGCGTCGGCGGCGCGAATGTAGAAATGCGGGCGCTGCCGATCGTCGCGCACCAGGAAGGTCTCGCCGCTTTCGAGCCGGCCGTGGATGTGAACGATGGGCGAGCGCTCCCCGTTGGGTCCCATGCCAACGCGATAGCTCGCCTGAAGAATGAAGCCACGTGCCGCCATGGACCCATTCTGCGGCATTACCGCGCAAGCGGCGAGAGGGGTCAGCCGCGCACGCGGAACCAGCCGCTGATGCTCAATCGGTCGCGCTGCGCCGCCAGCACTGCATGCTCGCGGCCGGGCGTAAGAAAACACACCAATCGACCCGCGATCGGTTCAATGTCCCGATGGCCGCCGGCTGAATCGAAAATCCGCAATTCGCCGCCCGCCGCAGGCACCCAGCTCTCATTCAAGTAGAGCACCAGCGACACCTGACGTTGCGCCTGTCCCTGCGGCTGATCGACGTGGCGTGCGTAGCCTGCGCCGGGGAGATACCATGCATACTGCAGCTCGAGCTCGAATAGCCCGAGCCAGGCTTGCGAATTGAGTTCCAAGCGCAAACGCTCGAGCTCCTGCAGCAAGGTTTCCTCCGCCGGCAGCAGCGGCGAGCCGATCCAACAGATGGAATCTCCGCGAATCTCTTCGCGGCGCTGCAGGCCCCGGCCGCCCCCGATGCGCGCCGCCGCGAATTCACCGCGCTCGCAGCGCAGGTTCGCGCAATCCGCCAGCGCCCGGACCTGCCCTGGAGACAGGAATTGATCCCGAACCGAGATGCCGTCCGTCCATAGCGCCGCATCGACGCCCACGGAAGCCGGCCGCCCGCGAGCCCGCATCAACGGCCGCGCAGTTGCGATCTTTCCGCCATGCCGCCCCGACGCGCCGCCCTCTTTCGGGTCGCGGCTTGTTTACCGGCGACGCGGTTCGGCGCTCGCCGCGCGGGCTTGCGAGGCTTCTTTGGCGCCTCCAGCATGCTGCCGCGGCAGCTCTTGGCACCGCAGCGGCAGGCGTAAATCTCGTCGACATTGGGCTCATCGTCGCTGTCGCGCTGGATCTGGTAGTCGTAGGACAGCTCTTCTCCTGGCTGTACGGTGCGAATCGCTTCGATGAAGATGCGCTTGTTCACGGTGGTGCTTTGGCAGTTCGGATCGCAGCCATGGTTGATGTAGCGCGCCTCATTGCCGTTGACGCCGGCGTCGATCACGGTTTTCGCGTCCACCGTGAACAGAAAGGTGTGGTTGTCGTTCGGATCCTTGTCCTCGTAACGCGCATCCGCTTGCGCATGAGTGACGCGATCGCCCAGGTACTCGATGACGGTGGTGCCCTTGCGGATGCGGCGCGCGGCGAACACGCCGTAGCCATGGATGGGGGAATGCCGCACTTCGAATAGGGGAGTGCGGCGGCGATGCGGAGTTTTTTTCATACGGCGATGGGAGCTTTGATGGCGGAGTGAGACTGATAACCGAGGATCTCGAAATCCTCGAACGAGTATTCAAACAGGCTCGGTGGCCGGCGCAGGATCTTCAGGTGCGGCGCAGGATACGGTGCACGAGACAGCTGCAGATCGGCCTGTTCCAAGTGATTCAGATACAGATGGCAATCGCCGCCCGTCCAAATGAACTCGCCCACGTTCAGATCGCATTGCTGCGCCAGCATGTGCGTCAGCAAGGCGTAGGAGGCGATGTTGAACGGCACACCGAGCAAGGCGTCGGCGCTGCGCTGGTACATTTGGCATGACAGGCGGCTGTCGGCGACGTAGAACTGGAACAGGGCGTGACAAGGCAGCAGCGCCATTTTGTCCAACTCCCCGACGTTCCACGCGCTCACGAGGATGCGCCGCGAGTTGGGATTGCTCTTCAATTGCTCAACCACGCCCGCCAGCTGATCGATGCTGCGGCCGTCGGCGGCGGGCCAGCTGCGCCACTGTTTGCCGTACACGGGTCCCAGATTCCCATTCTTATCCGCCCATTCGTCCCAGATGCTGACCCCGTGCTCGTGCAGATACCGGACATTGGTGTCGCCGCTCAGAAACCATAGAAGCTCGTAGATAATGGAGCGCAGGTGCAGCTTCTTGGTCGTCACCAGCGGGAATCCCGCCGCTAGATCGAAGCGCATCTGATAGCCGAATACGCTCAGGGTGCCGGTGCCCGTGCGATCGTCCTTGCGGGCGCCCTGCAGCCTGATATGGCGCAAAAAATCGAGATACTGCCGCATTAGGCCTTCACTGCACCCAAATTGCCGCTCGCCTGGTTGCGTCTGTAGGCATAAATCATCATTCCGGCGCCGATGAAAATCATGGGCGTGGTCAGCAGCATGCCCATGGTCAGCCAGTTGCCGACCAAGTAGCCGATATTCGCGTCGGGGAGCCGCACCCATTCGACCGTGAATCGCGCGCAGCCGTACACGAGCAGGAACAACCCGGTCGGCGCAAGCCGCGGCCGCGGCTTGGTGGTGAACCACCACAGCACGCTGAACAGCACCAATCCCTCCAGGCCGGCTTCGTAGAGCTGGGAAGGATGCCTCGCGATGAGCACGCCATCGGCGTTCGGCACGCCGAAGCCCCAGGGCAGATCCGTGGGCTTGCCCCAGAGTTCGCCATTGATGAAATTGCCGAGCCGGCCTGCCAGAAGGCCGATGCCGGGCAGCGGCGCCAGGAAATCGAGCACGTCGGCGATTTTCTTGCGCTTGGCGCGGGCGAAGACACAGCCCGCGACAAGCACTCCGGTCATCCCGCCGTGAAAGGACATGCCCCCGTCCCAGATATGAAACACGTTCAGCCAGTTCTCGGCGATCACATCACGGCCGTAGAAAATGCACCAACCGATCCGGCCGCCCAAGATGACGCCGATGGCGCTATAAAAAATGAGGTCATCGATGTCCAGCGCCGTCCAGGTGGATCCTGGCTTACGGGATCGGTATCGCGCCAGCCACCATGCGGCGACGAAACCGATGAGGTACATGATCCCGTACCAATGGATACGCAGGGGACCCAGGCCGAATATCGGGCCGATCGAGACGGCGATGGGGTTGATGTGCGGGTAGGTCAGCATGCGGCTACTTTAAAGTATCGTTCACCCGACAGAAATAGCTTTTCAAGTACCGCGTCTCGGGGATGGCCGGATGCACCGGATGGTCCGGAGCTTGGCCGCCCATTTCAAGTATCTGCAGATGCTTGGCCGCAGCCCTCGCCGCCTTGGCAATGGCATCCTGCAGATCTTCGGCGCTGACGTGATAGGAACAGGAACACGAGACCAGGATGCCGTCGTCGGAGATGACCTGCATTGCCAGCTGGTTCAGGCGCTTGTAGGCGGCAAGTGCCTTCGGCAGATCCTTCTTGCGCTTGGCGAAGGCCGGGGGGTCGACGATGACGAGATCGAATCGATCGCCCTTCTTGGCCAAGTCCTCCAGCACGTCGAAGGCGTCGCCCTTGACCGTGATGAGTTTGCCGCCTTCGCGCCCATCGAGACGATTGCGCTCGGCGTTGCTCGCGGCCAGTTCCAGCGCGGCCGCGGAGCTGTCGACGCACAGCACCTCGCGCGCGCCGCTGTATGCCGCGCGCACGCCCCAGGCGCCGACGTAGCTGAACACATCCAGCACTCGCGCGCCTTTGCGCACGTATCGCGTCAGCGCTCGCCGGTTGGCCGCCTGGTCGAAAAACCACCCGGTCTTCTGCCCCTCGGCCAGGAAGGCTTGAAATTCCAGCCCGTCCTCGACAATCAGGCGCAATTCGTCGAACTTGCCCTTGGCCGCCTCGACATAGCTGGGTAGGCCCTCCATTTCGCGCGATGAGCCGTCATTCTTGAAAAGCAGGGCATCGCATTGCAGAACCCGCTCCAGGGCCTGCTGGATCTGGGGCTTGAGCCTTTCCATTCCGGCGGTGCCGATCTGCACCACGCAGGCAGAGCCATAGCGGTCGATCACCAGTCCCGGCAATCCGTCCGACTCGCCGTATACCAGACGGTAGTAGGGTTTTGAGTACAGCCGTTCTCGTAAGCCGAGCGCGGACCGAATGCGTGCCGCCAGCCACGCGGCGTCGGGAATTTTCCAAGTACCCAGCATGCGTGCGCTGATCAGCGACTGAGGATTGACGTAGGCCAGCCCCAGCGCCCGGTCATTGTGCGCCAGTACGCGCGCCAGTTCGCCCGCCTTGAACTTCGTCAGGGGGGTCTGCTGAGTGTCGACTTCGTTGCTGAAGATCCACAGATGTCCCGCGTGCAGGCGGCGATCTTCGTTGCGTTTCAGCCGCAGGGCGGGCAACTCCGCGGTAATACTGGGGTCGGACATGAGGGGCGCTTCGAATATAGTGGCGCGCATTCTAACCGACATGGAGCCGTAACATGCAGCGCAATCGCCTTGCGGCGGAAACGAGTCCCTACTTATTGCAGCATGCCGAGAATCCCGTGGACTGGTATGCCTGGGGGGAGCAAGCCCTGCTCGCGGCCAAGCGGGAAAACAAGCCCATTCTGCTCTCCATCGGCTATTCAGCCTGCCACTGGTGCCATGTCATGGCGCACGAATCCTTCGAGGACCCCGCCACTGCCGCGCTCATGAATCAGCTGTTCATCAACATCAAGGTGGACCGCGAGGAACGGCCCGACCTCGACAAGATCTATCAGATTGCGCAGCAGCTCATCACCCACGGCTCGGGTGGCTGGCCGCTGACCATGTTCTTGACCCCGGACCGGCAGACCCCCTTCTTCGGCGGCACATATTTTCCGAAAGAGGCGCGCTACGGGATGCCCGCCTTCGGCGATCTGCTGCGGCGGGTGGCCGAGTACTACCACAGCCACGGCACGGAAATCGTCGCGCAAAACCAGCAGCTCGAGCTCGCGTTCGCGGCACTGGCGCCGAAACCGGCGGTCGACGGCGCCGCCATGGACGGTTCCGCCCTGAGCGAGGCACGCACCGCCCTCGAGCGGTCGTTCGACGGAGACTTCGGCGGCTTCAGCCAAGCGCCGAAATTTCCGCACCCCGGCGCCATCGAACGCTGCATGCGGCACTGGCACCGCACATCCGCCCAGACCGATCCGGATCTCAAGTCGCTCTACATGGCCAGCCTCACACTGACCCGCATGGCCGAGGGCGGACTATACGACCAGCTGGGCGGCGGATTCGCGCGCTACTCCGTCGATGCACACTGGATGATCCCGCACTTCGAAAAGATGCTCTACGACAATGGACAGCTGCTGTGCGAGTACGCCCGAGCGTCGCTCGCCACGGGCGAGCCTCTGTTCACCCGTGTCGCGGGCGAGACCGCGGATTGGGTATTGCGCGATATGCGCTCGCACGAGGGCGGCTTCTACTCCAGCCTCGATGCGGATTCCGAGGGCCACGAGGGGAAATTCTATGTGTGGAGCCGCGCCGAGGCCCAGACCCTGCTGACGCCGCAAGAATATGCCGCATTTTCGCGCCGCTACGGCTTGGATGGCGGCGCCAATTTCGAAGGCGAATGGCATTTGCACGTCCATGAAACCATCGACGCCGTCGCGGCGGCGCTCGGCGAACCGGCACCCGCCGTCGCGGCGTCGATCGAGTCGGCGCGGGTCAAACTATTGAAGGCGCGCGGCTTGCGCGTCTGGCCGGCGCGCGATGAAAAGGTTCTCACCGCCTGGAATGCGCTCATGATCAAGGGACTGGCGATCGCGGCGCGGGTGCTGCACCGGCCCGACCTGGCGGATGCCGCCGCGGCGGCGGTCGACTTCGTACGCCGCGCACTGTGGCGCGACGGGCGCCTGCTTGCGGCCTACAAGGATGGGCGAGCCCATTTGCCGGCCTATCTGGATGACTACGCCTTTCTCGCCGACTCCCTGCTCGAACTACTGCAGACCCGCTGGCGCGGCAGCGACTTGGAATTCGCGCGGCAGCTGGCCGATGTGCTGCTGTCACAATTCCAGGATGCCGAGGGCGGCGGCTTCTTCTTCACGGCCGCGGATCACGAACGGCTGATTCACCGCAGCAAGACCTTCAGCGACGATTCGATGCCGTCGGGGAATGCAGTAGCGGCATCGGTGCTGTGCCGCTTAGGGTACCTGCTCGGCGAACTGCCCTACTTGGAGGCTGCCGAGCGCACCCTGCGGGCGGGATGGCCCATGCTTCAGCAATACCCGTTCGCGCATATGAGCCTGGCGAATGCGCTGGAGGACTATCTGGCTTCGGTGCAAATCCTGATCGTTCGAGGCGATGCGCCGCAGGCCGAACGCTGGTCCGCGGAGCTCGGCGCCCTATACGCGCCCGCGCGCATGATATTCGCCATTCCCCGCGATGCCGCGGACTTGCCCCCGGGGCTGGCTGCGAAGCGCACGGGCGCCGGCACCGTGGCCTACGTGTGCACGGGCATGACGTGTTCGGCGCCGCTCAGCGACTTGGGAGCGGTCGCGCGCGAACTCACGCTGCGCATTCAGTAACCCATGGCCCTTGCACGCCTCGCGGCTGTGGCGCGCCAGCCACGGTCTGGGCTGACCGGCCTCACGGCCCCGAACGGTCCCGAATCTCGGCGGCGAGGCGTCGCTTGAGGTCACCATGCAGCGCTTCGGAGAAGCTCGGCGCCGCGCTCCAATCGAGCGCCCACGGCTGGGCGGTGCGCGTGGCCTCGGGCTCCGTAGAGTGGCGCGGGAAAACATGCGCGTGCAGCGCCGGGTCGATGTTGCCGAATATTGCGTAATTGATGCGCAGGGCCTCGGTGACTGTCAGCAAGGCATCGCCCAGCATCGCCATGTCGGACAGAAATTGCGCGCGCGAGTCGGAGGGCAGCGCGTTCAAATGCGGCACGACCGGATCGGGCAGCAGCAGGCAATAGCCGGTCAGCACCTGGCGCTCCCCCATCACCACCCAACCGGAGCGAACGCGCGCAACCGCCGCCGGACAGTCCGCGGCGCAGCAGCGGTCGACCAGAGTATGGATGGTGGTTGGCGGCGTTGCCACTACGTTTCGTGCCGGCATGTGGCAAATCGTAGCAAATGACGCAGCGGACTGCTCCTACCCCATCTGCAACGAAGGCTCGACGCTCTTCATCCACCCGAAGCGGCCATCCACGGTAAATGACGCGTCGGCCACACGGGCCGTCATGCACCCTTTAAGTTTGCTTGCAGAAATGTGTGCAACACCGTTATAAAAGGGTATTGAAGCGAACATCGCGCTTGCTACTTCAAAGTGCAAATACGGAGGCTGAATGATGGCTAAGAAACGCGAATCATCTGGCAGGAAGACCTTGAAACCCAACGCGCCAACGATGGCTCCGGAATTGAACGGCAGCGCCGTGGCCGAGGTCCTCGAATCGGAGCGCTCCCCGAATACACTCGCCGCGAACATTGATCCCGAGACTCGGCGCCGGTTGGTGGCGGCCGAGGCATACTTCCTCGCCGAGCGGCGCGGATTTGCTCAGGGCCGCGAACTGGAGGATTGGGTGGCCGCCGAAATGGCGGTGGACTCCCGGCTTCGCCAGGTGCAGGCCGCTTAAGCGGAGGGCCCGGCACCTGCGCTAACTTGCTTCGCGGCTGGGCCTTCCATTTCCGAAACGCGCCCGCGTCCAGGTAGATAAAATCCGGGCGCGGTAGTGGGCTATGCCGCCGCGCGGCATCGATCGACCATGGCATGAATGGCGGCGCGGTGCGCAGGTTCATGGCCCCAGCGCCTTGGCCACGGTCGCCGCATCCACCGGTGGCGCCGAATTGCCGAAATTCGAGCGCAGGTAGGAAAACAGGGCCGCGGCCTCCGCGGGCCTCATCCACCCGAACTGCAGCATCTGCGTGGAATAGCGACCGGCCGGCATGGAGTGCGGTCTTTGCCCCTTCATCACCCACAGGATCAATTCGGCCGGGTCCCCCAGCACCACCGGCGATCCGGCCAGGCTCGGATACACGCCGGGAATTCCCGTTCCCGATTGCTGATGACAGGGAACGCAATTGCCGCTGTAAATGCGCTCGCCGATCTGCGCCGCGGATGGTTCGTCCGTCTTCGCCGCGGGCGCATCGCCGGCGGGCGCGCCGGCGGAGGACGCGCGAGGTTCGCCGGTATTTTTCGAAGAGCAGGCGGCAAGGGTACACGCCAGCACCAGCATCGACCAGACGTTTCGTCGTGACATGCGGTATCGTCCTAACGATTCAGCCAAGCGGCAAAAAACGGATCCTCGAGACGCCAGCGCATGGAGTTCTGCAACTCTTCGCGACGCAGAGCCTCGTGAGCGGGGCAGACTATCGAGTGGCCACCGCGACTGCCGCCGCCGCCATCAGCGTGCCGCTGCCGCGATTGAGCAGTTGGTTTGCCCGAGGACTCTGAAACCAGACACGCGCACGCGCGGCCGCGAGCACATAGGTCCCCAGGATGGCGGGCAAGAGGACCGCGATCGCAGCGGCGATTTCAACGTAGCCCATTGGCGGCAGACTCTCCAGATTGACGACCGTCGGAAGCAGCGCGACAAAGAAGATCATAGGTTTTGGATTGCCTAGGGTCAGTGAAAGGCTGCCGAGAAATGAAGCCAGAGGTCGTTGCACGACGTCGGGAGCGTCGATTGGATCGAGGCGTCGCGCCGGCGCGGACCACAGCCTATAGGCCAGGAAGAGGAGATACGCGGCACCCGCATACTTGACCACGACGAATACGGAGTGAGCGGTTTGCGCGAGCGCAGAGAGTCCGAGCGCCGCGCCGAGGAACCAAATCAAATCCCCTACGACGAAACCCGCGATGAACGCCGCGGCACCTTGTGGGCCGCGCGCCAGCCCGCGCGCAATCACAGCGGCAACTCCCGGTCCGGGCGTCGCAACCGCAAGACAATACACAGCGCAAAAGGTGACAAGTCCGTACCACGACACGCGGCGCATCCTTCCGTTGTCCTAAGGAGTTTTCAAAAGGCCAGTCCGCCGACTGACACTGCAGAGCATATATCATCGCCGCGATCGGACGGAAGATCTTCAATTTACGCAGATCAATGTACCGACGAGGGCCGATCGCGTAGGGTTTGTCGGCTCTTCGCGCCGACGCGAACCCGTGCAATTTGACGCGCCGGGCAGTAAATGCTCCAGTGCGAATGAGACGATGCAGGGAGTGCGCATGATATTGGACAAATTCGTCACCTTCAATCCTTACACGACATTGCCGTCGTCCAATTAATTGTTAGGGCTCCGTTATCATGCGTCTCGGGCATTTCCAAGAGTTCAATGGCAGCGATATTATTCTGCTCTCGTGTGATTGTGCCGAAATTGGCGTGCTAAGGGCATCACTGTCGCAGGGCAATTCCCGTGCTTCCGCGGTCGCGATTCACGATCTCGCGACTGTGTCCGATCGCTATCCGGCTCGCCTATTCGTGTGCCCCAAATCAGTTACCGTAGTCGCCAATAGTCGTGATTTTATCTGGCGTCTCAGTGACAATGAATATTCCGACCTTGACGCTAAACTTGAACCCTTGGAGCGTGTGCTTGAAGGTCATCAGTACTTTCCGCTGCCGCGCAAGCCGATCGAGGTGATGGTTTCTGTCGGCGAGTATTCCGACGAATGGTGGCAACACTATGCCTAACATTCGGTTCGAGCGATCGCGGGGCCGCGTCTCCGTTGGACCAAGGAGGGAGTCGATGACTGGGATCAAGTGCCTTCGTTTGACGCTGGCGAAGCCCCGCGTCGCTCAACCTGATCGTTAGGCGCGACCCGTTAGCATGCGGCTCTGGACGATCCACCCTAAGTACCTTGATCCGCAGGGCTTGGTTGCGTTGTGGCGCGAAGCGCTACTGGCTCGCGCGGTATCGCGCGGGCAAACACGAGGCTATCGGAATCATCCGCAGCTGGATCGGTTTCGGGCGCACGATGCGCCTCGCTCTGCCATCAACGCATATCTTGCTGCAATCCATGCCGAGGCAATGGCGCGTGGCTACGCCTTCGATAAGCGGAAAATCGGCCCTTCGCGTTCGGTCCACTCGATTTCCAGCACCACTGGGCAAATATTGTATGAGTGGAAGCATCTATTAGGAAAGCTATCCGTGCGGAGTCCGGTGTTACGCGGTCAGTGGCGCACAGTCAGTTTGCCGATTTGCCATCCGCTATTTACGCCAGTCCCGGGGTTGATTGAGCCATGGGAGCGCACAGCTCGTGGCACCCAACAATCGGTTGAGCGATCGCGGGCAGTGACTTCGGTGGACCAAGGAGGGTGGATCGATGATCTGGATACACCAGCTTCGTTTTGCGGTGGCGAAGCCTCACTTCGCCTAACCCTCTAGGAGCCAATAGAGAGTTCCATGAACTACATTCAAGTTCTTACGCGATACAAGGCCTGGGCTGACGACTTGTTCTTGGCCGTAGTTTCGGATGTACCGGTCTTGGAGCTTACGGCCCCGCGCCCCATTGTTTTTGGTAGCCTAATCCGAACACTCAACCATTCCTATGCAATGGACTACGTGTGGCAATCTCATTTGCTTGGCAAGCCTCATGGGCTGATCACTCGAAATCCTGAGAAACATCCAGAAATGCAAGAGTTGGGCACGGCGCAACGCGAAATGGACAATTGGTATGTGAATTACGCCGATGCAATCTCGGATCGTGAACTGGGTGAAATCGTTGAGTTTGAGTTCATTGGCGGCGGCCGCGGAGCCTTGTCTCGCAGAGATATTTTGCTTCATGTCGTCAACCACACCACATATCACCGTGGCCATGCCGCGGACATTCTGTATCACCTCGACATTTTGCCTCCAACCACGGATCTTCCTGTCTTTCTCAGGGAACAGTCGGTTGCCACCTAAACGTTCATTCCAGCGGAAACCGCTTCGCGGATGGGCCGGAAATCAACGCGATACTATGAATTGATTACGTCACGGGTTCGGAGGTGAACCATGATCGAGTCCTCTTGTCATTGCGGCGCGGTCAAACTAGAGATCGAAGGTGCGCCAGAAGAGGTGAACGATTGCAATTGTTCAATCTGTCGACGCTATGGGGCTTGTGTCATGCCGACCGCATGGGCGTGAACGCCCGGCTGATGGCGCCCGAGATTCTGGCGGGAGCGCAAGGAGCGCTTGGTGAAGGCCAAAGTCGTAGAAGCGACAGTCGCGACGTGGAACAGATTCAATGCCAAATCGGGCTCGATCGCGGACGAGTACTCGCCGCTCTAATGACTCAGTTCTACGTCCACCGGAATTCCGGGAAACACTAGGACACCATCCCATTCGTCGTCGTGGTGCAGTCCGCGCAGTTTGACAGCTACCGACGGAGAGTTGTGGTGCCGCTGGATCAGCTCGGTGAGGTCGTGGAATCATTAAGCGACGAGAGTCAGTTGATCGTTGCGGCATTAGACGAACTTCTGACACCTGCCTGGAAGTAAGCAGTACCCCGAAGCTGGCATTCTTCGGTCAATGGTCCCCGCTACCCGCGCCAGGTCCGAAACGCGCCCGTATCCAAGTGCACGAAATCCGAGGCCCGGTAATATCCCACGCCGCCGCGCTCCAGACCCAGAGCATGCACGGCGAGGCTCGCGCAGTCGACGCCGGTCATGCGCACATCGATGGCGCGGCCTTCCATGTGCAGGCTGTGCTTCGCCACTTCTATGCTGCGCTCGTGCAAATTCGCGTTGGTCAGCGGCGATCGATAGCCCGAGATCACACTGAACGCGGGATCGACGCCCACCCGGTGCGCAACCTCGACCAGATAGTCCATGAGGCTTGGATCGATGGCATGCCGCTCCCCCGTGCGGAAGTCGCGCAACAGCCCATCGATCGACGAAAGCGCATGCGGCAGATACGCGCCGTCGCGAAAGTATTCGAGGTCCAGCCGCTCGCCGGTATGCAGATTACGCAGTGCAATGCGCTTGGGCGCACCGGCGCTGCGCTGAGGATCTTGGACTCTTGCCGCGGCCGGGCCTGCGGCAACTTCCTGACCGTGCGCCGCCCCTCCCGCCAGCAGCCCCGCCGCCGATACCCCGGCCAGCGCGCTGCCCGCCTTCAATACGCGGCGCCGGCTCCAAGTCATCGAGGCCTCGCTCATCGATCGGTCCCGGCGGCGAGCAGCCGTCCGCCATCGAGCGCCAGCACGGTGGCGCGCGGAAAGAAATTGAAATCCGAGGCCGAAGCCCAGGTATAGGCGCCCATGGCGCGGCCGACGACGAGATCGCCCATGTCGAGCTCAGGCAATTCCACCGTTTCGTTGATGACATCGATGCTGTCGCAGGTGGGGCCGGCGAGCACGGAGGGATACATCTTGGCGGCGGGCACGAGCGCTTCCACCGGGTACGCCGCATGATCGTAGATCTGGCCGCTGTAGCTGCCGTAGAGGCCATCGTCGAGGTAGTACCACCAGCGTCCGCCGCGCATGGCGCGGCCCATCACGGAGGCCACCGAGATCGCGGCCGGCGCGGAGATATAGCGGCCGGGCTCTGCGATCACACGCGCCGTCGGCGGCAGCTGCGCCAGTGCCGCGCGAATCGGCGCGCAGAATTCCTCGATGGGCATGCAGCGCTCCCCATAATCCACCGGAAAGCCGCCGCCGATGTCCAGAATTCCGGGGGCATGGCCCATCTGGCCGGCCGCGCGCAGCAGCTCGCCGCATCTCGCAATCGCTTCGATGAACATTGCCGGACCGGCGGCCTGAGAGCCCACATGAAACGACAAGCCGTCGATCTTGATCCGCAAATCGGCGGCCAGGCACAGCAGCTCGGAGACGGCTTCCGGCTCGCAGCCGAACTTGCGCGACAGATCGCACCTCGCCTCGGGGCTGCTGAACGAAACACGGATCAGGAGCGAAGAACGGCTGCGGTACTTCACGAACTTGCGCAGCTCGTCGGGGTTGTCGATGACGAATCGATGCACGCCGTAGGCCAGGGCGGTGCGGATATCGACATCGCGCTTGATGGGGTGGGTGTGGATGCAGCGTTCGGGCGCCACCCTCAGGCGCCGCACCAATTCCACCTCACCGTTGGTGGCCAGATCGAAAAAGGCGCCCTCGGCGTTCAAGGTGTCGATCACGGATGAGTGCGGCAGCGGCTTGAGGGCATAGTGCAGGTCGACGCCGGGCAGCGCGGCCGCCAGGCGCCGATATTGCCGGCGCACGCGCTCTGCATCGATGATGAACAGCGGCGAACCGTAGCGCCCCACCAGGTGCTTGATCGACTCTTCCGCAAACGGATCTTGCGAGGGATCCAATTCCAAAGTTTCTGCGGCGGCGGTACGAGGACTCGGCAGGGATTTGGCCACTAGCTGACGCTCAGTTCGAGTGAATCATCGCCCATGCCGCTGGCGCGCTGCAGGCGGTCGAGAATCGCGGCCCAGCGCTCATCCTCGGGCAGGCTCTGCACGAAGATCCGCGCACACCCGGCGCGGTCCAGGGTTCGCAGATGGTTGTAGAGATTGTGTGCGTAGATGTCCGGCCTTTTACCCGCATTGATCCAGGTCATGTGGCGCTGAGTCTGCAGCGGCGGCCGCATGGCGAGCACCGCCACTTTTTCCTCGCGCGTGGTGATTTCGCCGGCGCGCACCTCCAGATCGTCCGACGGCACGATCTCCAGGGGGGTGGACGGCGCGTAGTGCAGAGGGCTGTCGCCCGGAGCGCGGGGCGCGGCTCCGCCGATAGCGAGGTTGCCGACCACTTTCTCGAGCTGCGAACGAGTGATGAAGCCGGGCCGCAGCAGACGCGCCTCGTTGCCGAGACACGAGACGATGGTCGACTCCAACCCGATGGGCGAATCGCCGCCGTCCAGTATGATCTTCACGGCATCGCCGAGCTCGTCGCGCACATGTTCGGGCTTGGTCGGGCTCAAGCGCCCGTAGCGGTTGGCCGAGGGCGCCGCGATGCCGCCGCCGAACGCATTCAAAAGCTGCTGCGCCATGGGATGTGAAGGCACGCGAATGCCGATGCTGTCCTGCCCGCCCGTGACGATGTCATTCACGTTGTCCGCCTTGGGCAGAATCAGAGTCAGGGGGCCCGGCCAGAACTTGGCGGCCAAAGTCTCTGCGACCGGCGGCAGCGAGGATACCCAGCGGTGCAAGTACCGCGGATCGTCCAAATGCACGATCACCGGGTGATTGGGCGGCCGGCCTTTGACCTCGAAAATCTTGCGCACGGCGGCCGGATTGGAGGCATTCGCCCCAAGCCCATATACCGTCTCGGTTGGAAACACCACCAATTCGCCGGAGCGCAGGGCCTCGACGGCTTCTTCGATTTCTGTCTGAGTAGCTCTTACCACGCGCACATGATATCAAGACTGCGATACCAGCAAAGGTCGCTTACGCTCCCGGTTGGCCGTTCTGTGCCTCAATGCCGTTTTTGCTTCAACCGCCGTAGCACTTTGCTTTACTTTGCAGAGGAGTCAATTGTCGGCGGAAGGATACATTGTAGGAATTCCAGATCGAGCCAGCGCCCGAACTTGAACCCCACCTCGTGGAAATGGCCGACGCGAGTGAATCCGAGGCTGCAATGCAGGCCTATCGAAACGGCATTATCCGCGTCGATCCCGGCGATCATGACGTGCTTGCGCATGTCGGCCGCGCGCCGCATGAGTTCGACCACCAGCGCACGCCCGATCCCCTGCCCGCGGCGGTCGGCACGAACGTGAACGCTGTGTTCGACGCTGTGCCGATAGCACGGCCATGCCCGAAACTCACCGAAGCTGCCGAACCCGGCGATGCCCGAGGCATCCCGCATCACAACCAGGGGGAAACCCTGCCCCGCCTTGGTGTCGAACCAAGCCTCGCCGCGGGCGGAGGTGAACTCCTCTTCCGAGTACACCGCGGTCGAGTTACGAATCACTTCGTTGTAGATCGCGAGAATCTGCGGCAGATCGTCGCGGGTTGCGTTGTCTATCACGGGCTGGACACTCACCGGCGCATGGAGCGCGAGTACGGGTCATTCTAGACGAAAGTCTATCCGGGGCGAGCGATGCCTTGACCGCGCCGATAGCGCCGCATCTTCTCGATCGTGCCGCATGCCTCCATGGAGCACCATCGTCGCTGGCCGCCCTTGCTGTCGTCATAGAACAGCCAACCGCAAGAGTCGAGGGAGGCGCAACGCTTCAAGCGGCGCGGCGCTGCCGTGCGCAGCAGGTCGAGAGTCGATAAGGCGATTCGTTTGAGGGGCAATCGAGCGTCGACGGCCGCCGCCGGCCATGAAACCCCCTCGGGCGCCGCCGGATCGAGCGCGAGACTCGCCCAAGCTTGATGCAGCCAGCGGTCGCATTCATGCAGCACGTTCGCGGGCGCCTCGACACCATCGATTCTTGCGCACAGCAAGGCATGCAAATGCCCGCGATAGGCGCGCACATCGGCCATGGCGTTGGCCGCCGAGACAATGCGCTCGGCCTCGTGCGCATCGAGCAGGTTCGCCCGCAAGCACCACTCCAGGTATTGCTGGGGGGTCGCAAGATAGTCCTCCGGCACGGCGGCGAACCGGTCATGAATCGTGTTCACGAAGTCCAGACAGGGCCGGCCGCCGTCGAGGCGAATATGGTCAATGACAAGCCTGGGCGAATTCACCGGCAGCACGGGCACCTCCAATTTTCTTGACTATACCATTAAAATTAGTTTTACTGGTATACCCAATTCCAACGAGGAGTGATTTATGAGCATCCTTCGAGAATGGCGCGCCGAAATTCACCGCGCGACGAGCGCGGCATATGTCGACTATGTCCGCGCCACGGGAGTGGTGGAGTATCGCCGGACCCCGGGCAATCTCGGGGCAGTGGTCGCGGTGCGCGACATCGACGCGGAGCGCAGCGAAATAGTCACCTTGAGCTGGTGGACCTCGCTGGATGCCATTCGGGCATTCGCGGGCGAGCCGCCGGATCGGGCGAGATATTTTCCCGACGACTCCCAATACCTGATCACTCGGCCTGATTTCGTGCGGCACTATCGCTCCTCGGACTTTGGCTAGCCCCAGGCGCCGGGCTGTCTTAGCATGGGGACATGTCCGATCACGAGCATGAGCACAGCACATTAGGCCCGCTGGAGCTGCGCGTTCGCGCCTTGGAGACCGTGTTGACCCAGAAGGGCTACATCGATCCCGCGGCGCTCGACGTGCTCATCGATACCTATCAGACCAAAATCGGCCCGCGCAACGGCGCGCGAGTCGTGGCTCATGCCTGGTGCGACCTCGAGTTTCGCCGCCGGCTTCTCGAAGAGGCTACGGCGGCAATCGCCTCCCTGGGATTCACAGGGCGGCAAGGCGAGCACATGGTGGCGGTCGAGAACACGGCGCAGCTGCACAACATCGTGGTCTGTACCCTATGCAGCTGCTATCCCTGGCCCATCCTTGGGCTTCCCCCCACCTGGTATAAGAGCGCGCCGTATCGTGCGCGAGTGGTCAAGGACCCGCGCGGCGTGCTCCGGGACTTCGGCGTGCAGCTGCCCGACACGACGCGCATCCGGGTATGGGATTCGACGGCCGAGGTCCGCTATCTCGTGGTTCCGCAGCGCCCCGCCGGATCGGAACATCTCACCGAGGGCCAACTTGCCGACCTCGTGACGCGCGATTCCATGATCGGAACCGGCCTGCCCTTGCGGCCGGGGGCGCCTGCTAAATGACCTATCGCTCATATGCCGATCTTGGCGGCCGGGACGGATTCGGCGCCGTGCAGGTGCGGTCCGAGGACGAATTGTTTCATGCGCCTTGGGAGCCGCGCGTTCTGGCGCTCACCGTCGCGATGGGCGCAACCGGTCTCTGGAATATCGACGAGAGCCGCGCCGCGCGCGAGACGCTCGCAGACTACCGCGACCTCAGCTACTACCGGATCTGGCTGGCGGGATTGGAGAAACTGCTGCTGCAGACCGGCGCTGTGCAGACGCAGGAAATGGCACAGGGCCGCTCCCTGTACGCCGCCATAGCCGCTCCGAGGGTGTTACGCGCCGGCGAGGTCGCTGCCGTGCTGGCGCGAGGCTCGCCGACGACACGGCCCCCGAGCAGTCCCGCCCGCTACCAGCTCGGCCAGAGGGTACGTGCCAGCGGCACGGTGCCGCAACACCACACTCGCCTTCCCGGCTACGCCCGCGGCAAGCACGGCATCATCGAGCGCATCCACGGCGCTCATGTCTTTCCGGACACCCACGCCCAGGGTCTCGGCGAGCAGCCTCAGTGGCTTTACACCGTGACATTCGAGGAGCAGGAGCTCTGGGGAAAGGGCGCGGCGAAGCAGCACTCCTGCGTTTCGGTGGATGCCTGGGAACCGTACTTGGAGCCGGCATGAACGGCCCCGCGTAGGGCGATTGCATGATCAATGCGCCGCCGGCGCGCCGGCTTCCGGCGGATCGGGCGGATCCAATGCAATGCGGATCCAACTGCCGTCCTTTTGCCGATCCAGCTCGTAAGCCGGCCAGTAGTGCTTGTCGAGCTTCAGCGTGATCACATCCGTTTGACCGTTCCAGGCGACGGTCTTCAAGCGCAATGAGGCCCGATCGGGCTTGCCGCTCACCGCCCTGATGAAGGCATCGAGGTCGGGGGTAGGACGATCGTCGACCTCCGTGATGCGCCGGCCCGCGTACAGTCCATAGTGCGTCGCCGGCGAGCCATAGAAGAAAAAGGACACGAACACGCCGTACGGAGCGATACCGCGCTGTACGGCCAGGGCACGGTGCGGTGCCTGCAGCGTGGCGCCGGCCCAGATCATCACCCGATCGATGTCGCGGCCGTCCAGCGCCACCGTATTCATCTCCAGGGTCTTCTCGGCGCCGTCCCGCCACACGCTCACCTTGACTTCGGGCTTTTGCACGGCGCGCTCGACTTCACGGAAGCGGTTGACGACCTTGCCGTCGATGGCGAGCAAGAGATCGCCCGGCTGCAACAGCGCCGCGGCGGGAGAACCGGCCACCAGCCTGTCGATGCTGAGCACTTGCCGGCGTTGCGGGTTGTGGTCCTCGAAGCGTTTCACCCACTCGTCCGGCAATCCCAGCTCGCGCGCGGCCGCCAGAGACTGCACATCGAACTCAGCCTCGAAGGAATAGAGCGGCCGGCCATCTTCCACCACGCCGATCATTTCCGAGACCAGCTCCGCCGGCATGCCGCGATTGACCTGTTCGAGTTCGCGCTGCGATTCGTACGCAAAGCTCGACCACAGTGCCAGCACATTGCCCTTCTCGTCCGCGAGCACGCCGTCGTAGTCGGTCGGGGGGTTGATGAGGCTCACCGCCTCTAGATTGCTGTCGCGGAAGCGCAGCGTGCGCGAAAGGGGGAACGACACCACATCCACGCTGGATATCTGGGTCTTCTGCGACAGGATCTTGGCGTCGGCACGCTGCCCCACCACCCATACATCATCGCCCGCGCTCAGCGGCTTGGTGAGCAAAGTGGCCGCGCGCACCGGCGTCGAGCCGATGGACTTCGGATCGTAGGAAACCACGGCGAGATTGTGCAGCGGATGGATGAACACCACTTTCCCCGGCACTTCGACCGTGCCGTCGAAGGTGATTCGCACATCCCCCATGGCGACCGGCACGGTGTTGCGGTCGATTACCACCAGCCCGCGCTCGGCGTCGACGATGACTCCCGTACCGTGATAATTCTTTTCCGTGACGCCCGACACCGAATACGGCATATCGAAGGTCACCATCACCAGAGAGGGCGCGAGCCGGTCGATGCGCGGATCGCCGGTCTTGGCGAATTGCGTCGAGGCCGGCTTCTCGCTCGACGGAGCGGGCCCCGGACTGATGCTGCGGCAGGGCCAAGTCCCCAGAGTATCGTCGCGCTTGCACTTTCTCGCAGGGAACCAGCGCCTGTCCATGCGGATGACCTTCAGCTGCTCGGCGCGCGGATCCTCCAGAGTCACGTAGCGAACCGGCGCGCTGGCGCCGTCGGCGAGCTCGGCCAGAGCGGCCTCGAAGTCCGCGAGGTTCTCCACCTTCTTGCCGTTGAACGAGCTGATCAAGGCCGCGCGCGGAATACCGGCCCTGCCGAATACATACCCGGGGTTCGCGACATACACCCCCTTGATCGGCAGGTTGAAATGCCTCGCCTGTTGATAGGACAGGTTGTGCACCACGGCCTCGCCGAATTCGATGTACTCATCCGGCGTGATGGCGCTCAAGGTCTGTACGCCGAGCGTATGCCGGACGATCTCGTGGCCGCGCTGTACTTCCACCTCGATCTTCCGGCCGACATGATCGTCGAGCACCTCCTCGAGAGAGAAGAATTCAGGGACGGGCTTGCCGTCGATGGCCACGAGAATATCGCCGGGTGCCAGCATTCCATCGGCCCCCGACCCCGGCTGCACGTCATCGACCACCAGCATGCCGGTCAGTTTCGGATAGGCGTTGCGCATCCTCTCCTCGGTATCGGGATTGAGTCCGAGGCGCCGCAGCTCATCATAGGGAGTGTATTTGAATACCGTTTCCAGAGTGCCGCGCGGCACGGGCTTGCCCGCGTCGATGTATTTCAAGGCCCGCGTCACGGCTGTCAGCGGCAGGTAGAAGCTCGAAGCGGCGCCTGTGGCTCCACCCGCGTTCAGCGCCACCACTCGGCCCTCGATGTCGATGACCGGCGAGCCGGAGGAGCCGCCCGAGGTGCTGGAGGCGGCCTGGTAGTAAAAGGTATTGAAATCGTTGTACTTGCCGTATCCGTACTCAGGCGCCTCGCGGTCCAGGCGCGCCAGAGTGCCGGCGAGAATCGACAGCTGCTCCCCGGCGTCGTTGCCGACCACGCGAATCTCACGGCCGATGACGGCACCGGCCGGATACAGGGGCAATTCCGCCGGCTGGATGAATTTGAGCTTTGCCGGATCGTAGCGGTAGATGCCGAAGTCGTGGATCGGGTCGCGATACACCGGGTACAGCTGCACCTCTTCCCGGTTCAGGAAAATGGCCTGCGCCGTGACCGGCCCCGGCGTCACGACGTGTCGGTTCGTCAGAATGAAGCCGCGCTTGGCGTCGATGACGAAGCCTGTGGCCTGTGCCGTCGTGTTCCACTCCGTATCGAACGCGCGCGTGCTGTCGATTTGAATGGTGACCACGCCGCTGGCGATTCGCTCCAGGGTTTGCGCCCAGTTGGCGGGCGAACCCGGAGCGCTGGGCGCCGGAACGGCCGCCGCCACGGCGGGGGGCACATGGGCGGGAGCGGCAGCGGCGAGGACACGGGTGGCGGACAGCACACAGAGGGACAGAAACAATGCGATGCGGGACATGCCGATCCTAGGGTTAGAATGCGTTTGAGTGCCCGTGGTCGGACAAGATCAGGAACCATACGGTTCCGAGCAAGGCAAAACTCAGCATCACGGCGGCCGACCCCATGTCCTTGGCCATGCCGGCCAGGGGATGGCGCTCCGTGCCGGACCGGTCCACCACGGCCTCGACCGCGCTATTGAGGATTTCGACCACCAGAATGAGCAGCATGGGGCTTACCAGCATGGCCCGTTCGACACCCGAGCGGCCGAAGTAAAGCCCCGCGGGAATGACCAGCAGCGCCAGTCCCACCTCCTGGCGAAACGCCGCCTCTTCCCGCCAGGCGTACCGAAATCCTTGAAAAGAATAGCCGAAAGCCCGCAGTAGCCGCGTCATTCCGGTCGGTTTGTGCCTATCGTTCATTCAAGCGGCGGGTTTCCATGCCAGATCCAACTGTTTCGCTGCGCGGACATCGTCGAGCCGCCGCACCGGCATTGTATGCGGGGCGGAGGTGAGTTTCTCGGGGTCTTGTTCCATTTCTCGGCGAATGGCGATCATGGCCTCGCAGAAACGGTCAAGATCCTCCTTGGCTTCGGTCTCGGTCGGCTCGATCAACAGGCATTCAGGCACCAGCAGGGGAAAGTAGGTCGTCGGGGCATGAAAGCCATAGTCGAGGAGGCGTTTCGCCACATCCATGGCCGTGACATGGTAAAGCCGGTTTTCCCGTTTCAGCGTGATGATGAATTCGTGGCTGGCGCGGCGCTCAGGATAGGCCGCTTCGAACCCTGCCGCTTGCAGCCGCTTCAGCAGATAGTTCGCGTTGAGCGCGGCGAATTCCGCGACCCGCACCATGCCTTCGCGGCCCAGCAGCCGCATATAGATATAGGCGCGCAAATTCACGCCGGCATTGCCCATGAAGCCCGACAAGCGGCCGATGGACTGCGGCAGGTCGCGCTCCGTCAGCCACCGGAATCGCGCTCCTTCCTTTCCCACGATGGGGATGGGCAGAAACGGCCGCAGGCGCGCGCCGACACCCACCGCCCCGGACCCGGGGCCGCCGCCGCCGTGCGGCGTCGAAAATGTCTTGTGCAGATTCATGTGGATGACGTCGAAACCCATGTCGCCGGGACGAACCTTGCCGAGGATGGCGTTGAGATTGGCGCCGTCGTAGTACAGAAGTCCGCCGCCTTCGTGCACGATGTGCGCGACCTCGGTGATTTTGCGCTCGAACACCCCCAGGGTGGATGGGTTGGTGAGCATGATGGCCGCGGTAGCCGGGCCCACCGCCGCCTTCAAGGCATCGATATCTATGTTGCCGTCGGCGTCGCAGGGAATCTCTTTGACATTGCAGCCGCACATCGCCGCGGTGGCCGGATTGGTGCCGTGCGCGGCCTGCGGCACGATGATCTCGTTGCGCCCCGGATCGTTTCGCGCGCGATGGTAGGCGCGGATCATGGCGACCCCGGCAAACTCGCCCTGCGCGCCGGCCATGGGGGTGAGACTGACGCTCTGCATGCCCGTGATTTCCTGCAGCATCTCTTGCAGCTCGTACATGCAGGCCAGAAATCCTTGAGGCTCCGGCCCGAGCGGATGCCGGCCAAGAAATTCCGGCAGCATGGCGAAGGCGTTGCACGCCTTCGGGTTGTATTTCATGGTGCAGGAGCCGAGCGGATAGAATTGCGTGTCGATCGAGAAATTCATCTGCGACAGGCGAGTGTAATGGCGCACCGCCTGCAGCTCGGACACCTCGGGCAGCGCTGGCCGCTCTGCGCGGCGCAAGTGTGCCGGAATCTCGGCGGAACCCGAGACCCGCGGCGGAAACTGCGTGCCCGCCCCCCGTCCCGGTCTGCCGAGTTCGAATATCAGCGGTTCTCTTGCTTGCAAATCAACCATGATGTCCTCTCTTGGGAATGACGCGGCGGCGCGGCTAAGCGGCGGCGCGCGACGAATTCATGATGTCGGCCAGGGCGCCGGCATAGGCATCGATGTCCGCCGATATCTTGGTTTCGGTCGCGCACACCAGCAGCGCATGGCCCAGTTCGGGATAGCGGTCGGCAAGGTCGAGGCCTCCGAAGATCCCCCGGCGCGCCAGCGCCGCGAGCACCGGCGCCACCGGCCGGTCCAGCAGCAGCACGGCTTCATGAAAGCGCGGCCCCCTGAACGCCGGCCGCACGCCGGCGACCCTGCAGAGCGCCTGCACCAGTTCCGCCGTTCGCTGCATACTCGCCGACGCCACTCTTTCCAACCCTTGAGCGCCCAGCAGCGACATGTAGATGGTGGCGGCCGTGACCATCAAGCCCTGATTGGTGCAGATGTTCGAGGTCGCCTTGCTGCGCCGAATATGCTGCTCGCGCGCCTGCAACGTCAGGCTGAAGCCCGGACGGCCGTCGGTATCGACGGTGCGCCCGACGACCCGCCCCGGCATTTGCCGCACGTACTGCATGCGCGTGGCCATGAAGCCAAAGTAGGGTCCGCCCGAGGACAGGGGCACGCCCAGCGGTTGGCCCTCGCCGCACACGATGTCGGCGCCTTGATTGCCCTCCATCCGCTCACCCCATTGTCGCGGGGGCTTGAGCATCGCCAGCGAGACGGGATTGACCACCGCGATCAGCAGGATTTTATTTTGATGCGCCCAGTCCGTCAGCTGATCGACCTCTTCCAGGCTGCCGAAGAAGTTCGGCTGCTGCACCACCAGGGCGGTGACATCCTGTCCGGCATAAGGCCGCAGGGATTCCAGCAGCGTGCGTCCCGCCGACCGGTCGAAATCCACCGCCTCGAGCACGATGTCCTGATTGCCCGCGATCGATTTCGCCACTTGAGCGTAGGTTGGATTCACCGTGCGCGGCACCAGGATGCGCCGCGAATTCGCGGCCCGATTGGCGCGCACCGCCATGAGGCAGGCTTCGGCCAGGGCGGACGCGCCGTCGTACAGCGAGGCATTCGACACTTCCATGCCCGTCAGGGCGCAGATCATCGATTGATATTCATAGATCAATTGCAAGGTGCCCTGGCTCGCCTCCGCTTGGTAGGGCGTGTAGGCGGAGTAGAATTCACCGCGTGTGGCGATCGCCCAGACCGGCGCCGGAATGTGGTGTTCGTAGGCTCCCGCGCCGATGAAATTCAGGGGCCGGCCGTCGCTCGCTGCGCGGTCCGCCATCAACCGCCCCACCTCCATTTCGCTCATGGCCGGCGGCACGCCGAGCACGCCGGCTCGCAGCTCGCGGGGAATCTCATCGAACAGATCCTCGCTCGACCGTGCACCGATCAGATCCAGCATGGCGGCGACATCTTCGGGGGTGTGAGGAATGAATGCCATGAGGGCCTCCCTACTTGGCTTCGTCGGCCAGGTAAATGGCATAGTCCGCGGCGCTCATGAGCGACGCGGCGTCGAGCGGCCCATCAGTCTGCAGGCGAAACAGCCACCCCGTGCCGTACGGATCCTGATTGACGAGCTCGGGTTGTGCGGCAAGCGCCGCATTGCCTGCGATGACCTTGCCGCTCACCGGGCTGTAGACATCGGAGGCGGCCTTGACCGATTCGACGACGGCGCAAGCTTCGCCTGCGCTCAACACGCGGCCCGCTTCCGGGACCTCGACGAACACCAAGTCGCCGAGCGCACTCTGGGCATGTTCTGAAATGCCGATCTCGACGGCACCGTTGGGCGCCGCACCGTTCGCCGCCCTTACCCACTCATGGCTCTTCGTATATCGCAAATCGCTCGGTATGCTGCTCAAGATAAAACCCCCTGTGGCTAGACTGGAATCAGCGCCTTTCCATGCCGCACGAAAGGCGGCTTGACTATGCGCGCGGCATGCAATTTGCCGCGAATCTCGACTTGCACGGTCGTGGCGGCCGTCTTCGGCACGCGCGCCAGCGCGATGGAACGGTTCAAGGTTGGAGAAAAGGTGCCGCTCGTCACTTCGCCGGCCGGCGCCTCTGCGGCGCCCGCGGCCGCGGCATTCCCGGCGGCGCCGGCCACGACGACTTTTTGGTGACTGCGCAGCACGCCGCGCTCTTCGAGCAATAGACCGACGAGTTCACGGCCGCAGCCGCGCCGCAGATTCTCGAGCGCCTCGCGTCCTAGGAAATCGCGGCCGGCGGGCTCGAATGCCACCGTCCATGCAAGGCCCGACTCCAGGGGATGATGACTCTCGTCCATGTCGTTGCCGTATAGATTCATGCCGGCTTCGAGCCGCAAGGTATCTCTCGCGCCCAGGCCTGCGGGCGCAATCCCCTGCGCGCGCAGCGCATTCCAAGTCCTCTCGGCATCGGCCGCCGGCAGCATCACTTCGAACCCGTCCTCGCCGGTGTATCCGGTCCGCGCGACGAACCATGAATCGAACTCTGCGCCGCAGAAGGGCGCCAGCTCGCGCGCCGCGCCGCGCCGCGCCGGGGCCAGCAGCGGCAGAGTCTTCTCGCGGGCGTTCGGGCCTTGAATCGCAATCATCGCCAAATCGCGGCGCTCGGCGACCTCGACGGCGAAATCCGCCGCATGCCGGCGAATCCACTGCAGGTCCTTGTCGCGGGTGCCGGCGTTGACGACTGCGCGAAACCACGTCGGCGACATGAAATAGACGATCAAGTCGTCGATCACGCCGCCGTTGGGCAGCAGCATGCAGGAATACAAGGCCTTGCCGGGCATTTTCAAGCGGCCGACATCGTTGGCCAGCAGCTTCATCAAGAACTCGGCGACGCGATCGCCGCGCAGGTCGACCACTCCCATGTGCGACACGTCGAACATGCCGGCATCGCGGCGTACCGCGTGGTGTTCTTCGATCTGCGAGCCATAGTGCAGCGGCATTTCCCAGCCGCCGAAATCGACGATTTTGGCACCCTGCAGTACGTGGGTGTCATAGAGCGCGGTCTTAAGGCTCATCGCAACCTCGCGGCGAAAGTACAGAGACACAAGCACCCGTGTGCCCTGCCCCTCTGTCCTTTGAACCTGAGAGATCGCGCGCTTTTTGTAGCGCTGCTCCCCTTCGGTGGATCGCCGCGCAGGCGGCAATCGCTCTCCAGAGATCGCGAGAGTCTGCCGTTCATGTGCCTGAGCGTTTCCGGGCGGTTGCGCCTTCGGCGGTCCTCATCTAAGGGACTCTCTCCAGACAGCTCTTATCGCGATCCCGCCATGATACACCAAACGCGCCTGCGCGGCGTCCGCACGCCTAGCCGCCCGATTTCTTCGCGGGCCACCCCAGCTTGGCCAGCTCAGCGACGATGACATCGCGATGATCGCCCTGAATTTCGATGATGCCTTCGCGCACAGTGCCGCCCGAACCACAGCGCTTCTTGAGCTTCGCGGCCAAGGACTCGATATCGGACATGGACAGCGGCAGACCGGTAATCGTCGTTACTCCTTTGCCCGCCCTGCCCTTGATCTGCCGGCCCACACGCACCGCCGAGGGCTTGGCGGCGCCGGGAGCGCCCTTCGGGCACACGCACTCGCGCACGGGCCTGCGGCAATTGGGACATAGGCTGCCAAGTCCGGTCGAATAGACGATTCGTGCTGGCATACTTCTATTATGTCGCTCAACCATCGGGAGAAGTCATGAGTTTCGTAGAGCCCGTCACATTGCAAGGACGAGAGGTATCGCTGGTGCCGCTCGAGCATTCGCATTACGAGGACCTCGCGGAGGCCCTGAAGGATGGTGAATTGTGGAACTTGTGGTACACCACGATCCCGACGCCCGAACGGTTGAGGGCCGAAATAGATCGGCGTCTGGAACTTCAAAAACAGGGTTCCATGACTCCTTTCGCGGTCATCGAGCACTCCACCCGGCAGGCAGTCGGCATGACCACCTTCATGCATATCGATGCGGCCAATCGGCGCGTGGAAATCGGCTCCACCTGGTATCGAAAGCGCGTGCAGCGCAGTGCATTGAACACCGAGTGCAAGCTGCTGTTGTTGACCCATGCATTCGAACGACTGAATTGCATTGCCGTGGAATTTCGCACTCATTACTTCAATCAGCAGAGCCGCGCCGCGATCGAGCGGCTGGGAGCCAAGTTGGACGGGATACTGAGACAGCATCTGCTGACGAGCAACGGTACTCTGCGCGATACTTGTGTATACAGCATCCTCGACCGCGAGTGGCCGACGGTCAAGGCGCATCTCGCTCACCGGCTCGAGGGGCCCGTGAGCGGCCGGTAGCAACTTTTTCCGGCCGGCGGTGTTCTCTGGTCTAAACGAACACACTCCAGTGCAGCATCCATCCACCGAGGCCAGCCGCTCAGCCGAGTTCACGACCTTCATGCGTGCCTATCAGCATATGGTTTTCTCGACCGCCTCCCGCCTGGC
The DNA here is from genome assembly GCA_963784105.1 of uncultured Gammaproteobacteria bacterium. Classification (GTDB taxonomy): domain Bacteria; phylum Pseudomonadota; class Gammaproteobacteria; order Steroidobacterales; family Steroidobacteraceae; genus Bog-1198. The sequence goes on along the minus strand of CAWAQE010000018.1, from coordinate 412,004 downwards.
GGGCAATGACAGGCAGGCGGAGGACATTGCGCAGGAGGTTTTTCTGAGGGCCTACGAGAATTTCAGCCATCTGCGCACCAGTCCGGCGGCCGGCGGCTGGCTCAAGACGGTGACCACCCATTTGACGCTGAATTATCTGACCCGGCATCGCAAGCGCCGGCGTCTGTTCTCGGAACTGAGGCCGGGGGCGCAAGAGGACCCGCCGGACCTCGTCGTGCCCCAGCATGACACGCTGCTGGCGGACTTGAGCGACGAGCAGCGCCGCGCACTGATCGAGGATGCGTTGCGCAAGCTCCCCGAGCATCAGCGCCTGGCGCTGGTTCTATATCACTTCGAGGAGCTTTCCTACGAGGAGATCGCCGTCAAGCTGCACGCCTCGCTTTCCAAGATCAAAACCGATATACGGCGCGCCCGCGCGGCATTGCTGCCTCTTCTTCAATCCAAGGGCATCGCCGCCGAGAGTCTGGAGAACTGACATGTCCACGAATGACCCGAACGACGGACTCGAACAGCTATTCGATCGCACGCTGCGCGCCCTGCCGTCGCTCGTTGCGCCGCCGACGCTCGAATCGCGCGTGTTCGGCGAGATCGAGCGCCGCGCATCGCTTCCCTGGTGGGGCCGCGGCTTCGCGTACTGGCCGCGCAGTGCCCGAGTGGTCTTCCTCGTGATTTGCGGTACATCGATGGGACTGGCATTGATCGGCGGTGCCGCGGCCATCGCGGATGTCCGTTCCCTATCTTGGGCGCGCGAAATCGGCGGACTGATGGCGTATGGGGGGAACCTGCTCACCCTGCTCTCGCGCACCGCGCCGCCCGCGTGGCTGTACGCGGGGATGGCCGCATGCGCGGCACTGTACGCGGCCCTATTCGGCCTCGGCGCCGCCCTGTACCGCACGCTCTACCTTCAGCCTCTCAATGACAGGTGACACCATGAACACTTCTGTGCCGCGGCAGCCGATGCTCCCGGCCCTGCTGACGTTGTGCTTGTTGATCCTCATCGTGCCGGCCTGGGCGGCCGGGCGCTCCGCCATTGCGCCGGCGCCGGCCGTCAGCGTATCCGTTGCCGCCGCCCCAGCCACCGCGGCGCCGGCGCCGGCTGACGCCACGGCATCCGACCAGGCCGACTGGCACGACCGCGGCGGCCGGCATGGCCGCCATGAGCATGGCAATGACATCGTCAGCATAGGCCACGACTCGAACCTCGCAGTGGGACAGCGGGCGGACTCGGTCGTATCCATAGCCGGCTCCTCGACCAGCGACGGCCAGGCCGGGGACGTCGTCTCCATCCTGGGGGACACCCGAATCAGCGGGGAGGTGAACGAAGACGCCGTCGCCGTTTTCGGCGATACATACGTCGACGGCAAGCTCGGCGGCGACGCCGTCGCGGTGCTCGGGAATATCGAACTCGGACCTCACGCGGAAGTCGGCGGCAATGTCGTGGCCGTGGGCGGCACCGTGCAACGCAATCCTTCGGCGATCATTCATGGCAGCGTACAGAACGTTATTGCCGCCGACTTCGGCGGCTTTGCCGGGTTACGCGCCTGGATACATCATTGCTTGTTCTATGGACGCCCGCTGGCGCTGGCGCCGGGCCTTGGCTGGGCATGGGGACTGGCGCTCGCCTGTCTGGCGCTCTACGCCGTGCTTGCGCTGCTCTTTCGCGACGGCCTGACTCGATGCGTGCAGACATTCGAGGCTCAGCCGGGGCAATCGGTGCTGGCCGCTCTCATCGCCATGTTGCTGACGCCTGTGCTGGTGGTGCTGTTGTGCATCACGGTGATCGGCATTGCTGCGGTGCCCTTTGTGTTGCTCGGACTCTTCTGCGCCGCTCTTTTCGGCAAGGCCGTGATGCTGGCTTGGGTGGGCCGGCGTGTCACCTCCGGGCATGAGGCGGGACGGATGAGCCATCCCGTCGTGGCCGTACTGATCGGCGGCTTACTGGTGCTGGTGTTGTACCTGGTTCCAGTGCTCGGCTTTCTGGTCTACAAGCTGCTTGGTTTCCTTGGGTTGGGCGCCGTGGTCTACACCTTGATTCTGGCCGTACGGGCCCGCCAGGCAGCCACGACAGACTCTGGTGACTCCGCTGCCGCGCAGACGTCGGGGGCAGCGCATATGCCGGAAGCAGCGCACATGGGGGGGCCGCACGCATGCCGGGGGCAGCGCACATGGCTGCGGCAGCGCCTACGCCGGAGGCCGCACCCCCGCCGGGCCCCGCTCCCGCTCACGGCCCCTCCCCCACGTCCAGCGAGCCGCAGCCGGCCCAGGGGACCGCTGCGCACGGTCCAGCCTCTGCGGCTCAGGTGCCGCCGGTCACGGCCGCGTTGCCGCACGCGGGCTTTTGGATTCGCATGGGAGCACTGCTGCTGGATGTCCTGGTGGTGGGCTTCGTGATGGGGGCGCTCCATCACGCCTACCACCTTGAATTGTTGGTGTTGGGCGTCTACGGGGCGGTGATGTGGAAGCTCAGAGGCTCCACCATCGGCGGCATCGTGTTCGATCTGCGGGTGGTCCGGCTGGATGGACGGGAGATTGACTGGGAGACGGCCATCGTGCGTGCGCTCGGCTGTTTCCTGTCTTTGACGGTCGCCGGCCTTGGATTCATCTGGATTGCCTTCGACCACAATAATCAGGCCTGGCACGACAAAATCGCAGGCACGGTGGTGGTGCGGGTGGCCAAGGGCACACCCCTGGTATAATCGCGGACATGATTTCCCGTAGAACGTCCCTAGGCGTAAAAGTAGGTACGGTGACCATCGGCGGCAAGGCCCCGATCGTCGTTCAATCCATGACCAACACCGATACCGCGGACATCGACGGCACGGTGGCCCAAGTCAAGGCGCTGGCTCGCGCCGGCTCCGAGTTGGTGCGGATCACAGTCAACAATGACGAGTCCGCCGCCGCCGTGCCGCACATCCGCGAGCGTCTGGACGCCATGGGCGTCGGTACGCCGCTGGTGGGCGATTTTCACTTCAACGGCCACAAGCTGCTGAAGGCACATCCGGCCTGTGCGCAGGCGCTCGGAAAGCTGCGCATCAATCCAGGCAATGTCGGCCGCGGCAGCAAGCGTGATCCGCAATTCGCGGAAATGATAGAAACGGCCTGCAGATTCGCCAAGCCGGTACGCATCGGCGTGAATTGGGGCAGCCTGGATCAGGATCTGCTCACTCGCATGATGGATGAGAATTCGAAGCTGACGGCGCCTTTGGCCGCCATCGAAGTGATGCGCGAGGCCATCGTGGTATCCGCATTGGACAGCGCCAAACGCGCACAGAGCCTGGGGCTTGAACCCGACAAGATCGTGATCAGCGCCAAAGTCAGCGGCGTGCAGGACTTGATTTCCGTGTACCGCAACCTGGCCGCGCGCTGCTCCTACCCTCTGCACCTGGGATTGACCGAAGCCGGCATGGGCAGCAAGGGCATCGTGGCCTCCACCGCCGCCATGGGCGTGCTGCTTCAGCAGGGCATCGGCGATACGATTCGCGTCTCCCTGACTCCCGAACCCGGCGGCGACCGCACCCAAGAAGTGATCGTCGCACAAGAAATACTCCAGACCATGGGCCTGCGCGCCTTTACTCCCATGGTGATCGCCTGCCCCGGCTGCGGCCGCACCACCAGCACGTATTTCCAGGAGCTGGCGCAGAAAATCCAAAACCACATCCGCCACCGCATGCCGGAGTGGCGCAAGCGGCACACGGGCGTCGAAGACATGTCCGTGGCGGTGATGGGCTGCGTCGTCAACGGCCCCGGCGAAAGCAAGCACGCGAATATCGGCATCAGCCTGCCCGGCACCGGCGAGAACCCGGTCGCGCCGGTTTACGAGGACGGCGCGAAGACGGTCACCCTGAAGGGGGAGAGGATCGCGGAAGAATTCCAGGAACTCGTGGAGCGCTACATCGAACGCACCTACGCCAGGAACTCGACGTGAAGGAACTGTCCGCCAAGAAATGCGTGCCCTGCGAGGGCGGCGTGCCGGCGCTGACGCCGGCCCAGGCGAAACTTTTGCACAAGCAGTTGCACGAGGACTGGCAGATAGCCGAGGACTCCAAGAGCCTGAGGCGCTCGCTCAAGTTCAAGGATTTCTACCGCACCATGAGCTTCGTCAACGCGCTGGCGCACATTGCGAATTCCGAGGACCATCACCCGGACTTGAGCGTTGGGTATAACTACTGCCACGTGACTTTCTCGACCCATGCCATCGGCGGTCTGTCCGAGAACGACTTCATTTGTGCAGCCAAGCTCGATCGGCTCTGAGAAACTCCGGAATATCGCCGGCGAGCCCGAGGGCGCGCTGCGCCAGGCGCTGCTTGACGAAGGGTGCCTTGCTCACGGCGCCGAGACCGGTGCTGCGCAATCCCGCGGTGAATGGATTCACCGCCGAGAATAGCCGCTCCAGCCCATCCAAGGCGGCGGCGGCCAGCAGATTCTCGCTGCGGCGCCGGCGCTCATAGCGCCGCAGCAGTTTGTGCTCGCCGAAATAACCGGCGCCTCCGGCCTGCCCGAGCACTTCGGCAAGGGTGGCGCAATCCAGCAAGCCCAGATTCAATCCCTGGCCGGCCAGAGGATGCACCACATGCGCGGCATCGCCGAGCAATACCGCACGCGGCCGCACATACTCCAATGCGTACCGCAGCCTCAGCGGAAAACCGGCCGCCGGCGTAGACAGTTCGCATTTCCCCAGGACATTGCCGGCGGCTGCCGTGAGCGCAGCGCCGAATGCCTCGGGATTCAGGGCGCGTAGGCGCGCCGCTTCAGCCAGCGGCGCGCTCCACACGATGGCCGAACGGCCATCCGATAGCGGCAGAAAGGCAAGAGGGCCACCCTCGAGAAATCGCTGCCACGCGGTATTGCGGTGGGACTCGGCCGTGCGCACATGCGCCACCAGCGCATCTTGATGGTACGCATGGCCGGCGGTTCCAATGCCGAGCAGCTCTCGGGTCGGGGAGTCCTGGCCGTCGGCAGCGATCAATAGTTGGCTGCTCAGCGCGCGGCCGTCGGTCAAGCGGATCGAGACGCCTGAATCGGCGGCTTCGACGCCCTCGAGTCCGGCCTCGAGCAATACGGCGCCGGCGGATCGCGCGGCCTGCAGACAGTGCCATTGCAGGACGCGTCCATCGACGATGAACCCTAGATTCGGCTCGCCGATTTCCGCGCAGTCGAAGCACAGAGATCCCTTCCCCTGCGGTTCGCCGGCGGCGTCCCATACGCACATGCGCTCGTACGCGGACACTCGTTGCGAAGGCAGCGCATCCCACACGCCGCAGCCTCTGAGCAGCCGTTCCGAGGCACGGCTCAGAGCGAATACCCGCAGATCCCAGTCGGCGTCCGGCGGCACCACGCCGGCAACCCGATCCGCGACGATGGCCACGCGCCCCGGGGAACTCAATCGGTGCGCCATGAGCAGACTGGCCATGGCGGTGCCGATGACGCCCGCACCCACGATGATCACATCGAAGTCGCGGCTGCCGGGCGGGCTCATTGCAGCGCAACGCCGCGCGCCAGCTTCGGCACACGCGCCCCGCCACCGGCGCCCGTGCTCAAGCGCGACAAGGCGGCCTTGGCCGGCGGGAAAAGATCGAAGGCCAAAAGCCCGATATTGCGCAGTCCGCCTATCGTGCGCAGCGGATTGGCAAACATCCGCACCAGTCCGTCGGTGAACGCGATGACGCCGCCGCGGTCCGCCCTGCGCCACGCATCGTACTCAGCCAGCAAACCAGGCGAGCCTGCGTCGAAACGGGGCTCATGGCGGTGCTCGGCGATGAGTTCGGCGAGGCTCGCCACATCGCGCAGCCCCAGATTGAAACCCATGCCGGCGACGGGATGCAGGCCCTGCGCGGCATTGCCGACAATGGCGCAGCGTCCGGCACTGGTGCGCTCGGCGCGCGTGAGCGACAGCGGATAGGCCGCGCGGCGGCCGACCTTGAGAAACCGCCCGAGGCGGAATCCAAATCTTCGTTGCAGCTCGGCGAGAAACTGCTCATCCGACCACGCCATGGCCGACTCCGCCAGAGCGGGACTCAAGGTCAGCACCAGCGTGCAGCGGCCGCCGTCGATGGGTAGCAGCGCCAGCGGCCCGGCGGCGGTGAACCTCTCGTACGCCACGTGATCGTGAAAGCGTTGCGGCAACACCGTGGTGATGACGGCGGTCTGCTGGTAGTCGCGCAATTCTGCATCGACTCCGAAGGCGCCGCGGACCGCAGATTGCGCGCCGTCGGCGGCGACCACCAGCCGGGTGCCGATAGCGGCTGTCGCACCGCCCCGTAGGATCTGCAGCGTGACTGCGCGCTCACCCGCCGCGACGCTCGACACCGCCGCCGGGCAGTGGAGTTGAACGGCGCTTGCCTGAAGGCGCGACCACAGCGCGGCGCCGAGCGCGCGGTTCGGCACCACATAGCCCATCGCCGCCAGGCCCTGTTCGGCCGCATCGATGCGGGCAAAGCCAAACCGGCCCTGATCCGACACATGGATTTTGCGTATGGGCGTCGCCTGCGCCTCCACTGCGGACCATACGCCCAGAGTCTCGAGAATTCGGCGGCTGCCGTTCGACAGCGCCGTGGTGCGCTCGTCGAAGCTGGGCTGCGACGCCGAATCGTGCGCGATGGCTTCGACCAGCGCCACCTTCAGGCCGAGCGGCGCCAATGCGAGAGCGAGACTGGCGCCGACCATGCCGCCGCCCGCGATGGCGATGTCGACGTCGGTGTCGGTGTCGGTGTCGGGCTGCTTCATCGCCAACCGCGCATTCAAGCTGCCTGCACCAGCGCTTCGATCGCTTCCGGCGTCTTCTCGAGACCTGCCGTCAGCACCTCGGCCGCCGCAGCGGTGACCAGCACCTCGTCCTCGATGCGGATGCCGATGTTCCAGAATTCCTTGGGTATCTTCGACGACGGCCGGATGTAGATTCCCGGCTCGACGGTGAGCACCATCCCCGGCTCCAATACCCGCCATTCCCCGCCGACCTTGTAATCGCCCACATCGTGCACGTCCAGCCCCAGCCAATGTCCGGTGCGGTGGCAGAAAAATTGCAGGTACGCCTGTTCCTTGATGAGTGCGGCCACCTTGCCCTTGAGCAGGCCCAGCTTGACCAAACCCTGGGTAATCGCGCGCACCGCGGCTTCGTGCGGGTGATTCCAGTGGTTTCCGGCACGCACCTTGTCGATGGCGGCGAGCTGCGCCTCCAGCACCACCTCGTAGACCGCACGCTGCGCGGCGCTGAAGCGGCCGCTGATCGGGAACGTACGCGTGATGTCCGAGGCGTAGTAGTCGTGCTCGCAGCCGGCGTCGAGAAGGAGCAAGTCGCCGTCGCGCAACGGCTGATCGTTGCCGCGGTAGTGCATGACGCAGGCGTTGGAGCCGCCGCCGACGATGGGGTAGTAAGATATGTCGGCATTGTGGGAACGAAATTCATGCAGCACTTCGGCCATGACCTCGTACTCCATTCGCCCGGGGCGCGCGAAGCGCATGGCGCGGCGATGAGCGCCCACGGCGATCTGCGCGGCCCGCCGCAGACTCGCCTGCTCCGCGCGGCTCTTGTAGAGGCGCATGTCGTCCAGCACATGTCTCAGCGCAACAAATTCGTGGGGGGCACCGGCCGCCTGCCGTGCCTGCACCCGCAGGCCGTTGACCCAGTTCAGCACATGAGAATCGAAGTCCGGGTGCGTGCCCATGGAGTAATACACCTGCGAGCGCGTCTCCATCAGTCCGGGCAGGATTTCGTCGATGTCGGCGATCGGAAATGCATCGTCAGCCCCATAGTGCGCCACCGCGCCGTCGGTTCCGGCCCGCGCCCCGTCCCAAGACTCGCGCAGAGCGTCGTGCTCGCGCACGAACAGCAGGTATTCCCCCTGGGCGCGGCTCGGCGCGAGCACCACGACGGCGTCCGGTTCCGGGAAGCCGCTCAGGTAGTAGAAATGGCTGTCCTGCCGATAGGCGTACTCGATGTCGCCATTGCGATGGTGGACGGGTGCCGCGGGCAGGATCGCGATGGCGTCCTTGCCGATCATGCGCATGAACTGGCGCCGGCGGCGCGCAAATTCCTTGCGGTCCATGGATCGGCTCAATGCAGCCGCTGCTGCGCGGGATATACCTGCCGGCGCAGCGGCAGCAGCTCTTCGAAGACGACCTGGGCGGCAACCCGGATGAACTCGACCAGTTCCGCATAGGCCTGCTCATTGGATTCATCCGCATCTGCGTCATCGCCGCTGGCCCGTGAGATTTCGGTGAAATCCCGCACGATCTCTCCGACGTCGCCGTTCAGCGCCTCCAGATCCGAAATATGTCCAGTCCCCAACCCATAGAGAAATCCGCTGCACCAGAGCGCCAATGCGTTGGCCCGGCCGTTGAGCGGCTGCTCATCGTCCGGCAGCAGGGGCTCGAACTCCATGCCCTGCTCGCCGAAGGAGGCAGCGGTTGCCGTAAATACCCGCTCGATCATGGCGGAGGACTCATCGGAGAGCGCCGCGCCGTCGGGCAGGATCTCATTGATCCAGTCCTGCATCCTATACGGCGACATCGAACACAGCGCGCCGCACAAGGAACCATGCGCTTCGGCGGCATCGGCCATGCTGCCCGCCGTCGCCAGCGCATCCTCAAAGTCCCTGAATCGAATATCCGAGATCATTCCGCCGATAATACCGCAGTAGGGGGCTGCGCCGCCCTTTGCATTGCGCTATGCCCCGCTCTATATTGTAGGTCTATGAACGAAGCCAACCCGAAGTCAGCGGTCGAATTGGAGCTGAAGCGTCTGGAGAAGCGGCTCGAAGACCTCATCGTGACCGTCAGCCAGATCAAGGAAGAGAATCGCGCCTTGCGCCAGCGGCAGGAAACGCTGACCTCCGAGCGCGCGAGCCTGCTGCAGAAGAACGAACAGGTTCGCGCTCGGGTCGAAGCAATGATCGGCCGGTTGAAATCGATGGAGCAGGCATGAGCGACAATCAAGCGCGGGTCAGCGTCCGCATACTCGAGAAGGAGTATCACATCACCTGCCCGATCGAAGAGCGCTCCGACCTGCTGGATTCCGCCGAGTTCTTGAACATGAAAATGCGCGAGATCCGCGACAGCGGAAAAGTCGTCGGGCTGGACCGCATCGCCGTGATCGCGGCGCTCAATATGGCGAATGAGCTGATCCGCTTCCGCAATCGTGACAGCAATCTCGAATCCGACGTCGGCGGCCGCTTGCGTATCCTGCGCGAGCGCGTAGAGTCGGCATTGGAGAAGGGTCAGCAGCTCGAGCTGTGACGCGCAAGCACCCTCCTCGAACGATTAAATTTGGCGCTGCCTGCGGTGTTCGATGCGGATCGGGTTACCTCTCGACCCTAAGTTTTAAACCCCAGGGGCCATTGCTTGCTGGCAACATTGTGCAAGTCCGCCTCGAGCGGAAAGCCTTAAGTGCCGCAGTTAGCCCCACCTGGTGCTAAAGGCATCGGGAGCAACGGTCCAAAACGGCATCTGCGGGTAGCGCCATCCCTTTCGATTGATGCCTCGGTCGATGAAAGCGAATCTACGTAAACATATGCGCGCTCAGCGGCGCTCATTGAGCCCCGCCGACCACGTGCGCCGCTCCAGGCTGGCCGCCAAGGCAATTTCCGGATTGCCGATGTTCAGAGCCGGCAAGCGTATCGCGCTGTACCTGCCCTTCGACCGGGAGACCGATACCGCCGCATTGATCGCCGCGGCGCGCCGGCGAGGCGTGCGGGTTTTCGTGCCGGTCATCGTCGACCGGCGCCACAGCCGGATGCGATTTTATCCTCTCGAGGGCAAGACCCGCCGCGGTGCATTCGGGATTGCCGTCCCGCGGCGCAAGGGCTGCCCCCCCTCGCCTCGATGGCTGGACCTCATCGTCATACCCTTGGTCGGCGTGGACGCCGAGGGCCGGCGCTTGGGGATGGGCGGCGGGTTCTACGATCGAGCTCTGGAGTTCCGCCGCCGCCGCCGCCATTGGCCCGGTCCGCGCTTGGTCGGACTCGCCTTCGATTGTCAGCGTACCGAATCCGGGTTCGCCGAACCTTGGGACTTGAACCTGGACTCACTCGCGACCGAAACAGGATTGCTTCACTACTCGAGAGGCCGCTCATGAATTATTGGCTGCTGAAATCGGAACCGGACAGCTTCAGCATCGATGCGCTCGCCAAGTCGCCCAAGCAGACTGCCGCGTGGGATGGGGTGCGCAATTACCAGGCGCGCAACATGCTGCGGGACTCTATAAAAAAGGGCGATCAGGCGTTTTTCTATCACTCGAGCTGCGATGTGCCCGGGATCGTGGGCATCGCCGCCATCGTGAAAGACGGCTACCCGGACAAGACGGCTTTCGACCCCAAGCATCATCACTACGACGCCGACTCCAAGGCGGATGCACCGCGTTGGTTCGTCGTGGACGTGAAGCTGGTGCGCAAGTTCGAGCGCATCATCACGCTCGATGAGCTGCGGCGGCACGCGGCAAAGGCGCTGAAGGATTTCGTTTTACTGCGCCGTGGAAATCGTCTGTCGGTGATGCCGGTGACGAAGAAGGACTGGGACTTCGTGCTCACTCTCGAGTGACGTCGATCACATGGCTACCACATTGTCGAGCAAGAAGGGATATGTATCGCTTGTAAATTAATTATTCGTGTATATACTCGGACCCCGGACTAACCCGATAACGGAGTTTCTATCATGGCAGCGAAAGCAAAGAAGGCGAAGAAGAAGGTAGCTAAGAAAAAGGCCGCTAAGAAAAAGTAAGCCTTCGAAAGTAATCAACTGTGCCCGCGTAAGCGGGCACAGTTGTTTCTGAGGGTAGGAAATTTCCAGTGTCAGTCGAGAAGAAACGTCGTGCCGCGCAAGCCGCTCTTGCATACATCGAGACCGGCATGGTGCTGGGAATCGGCACCGGGTCCACGGTCGCCCAGCTCATAGAAGCGCTGAAAGACCGCAAAATACAGCTTGAAGGCGCCGTCTCGAGTTCGCGCCAGACCTCCGATGCGCTGCGGGCCGCCGGCATTGCGGAACTGGATCTCAATGCCGCCGGGCCGCTGGCCCTCTATATCGACGGCGCCGACGAAGCCACCGCCGCCGGCGTGTTGATCAAGGGCGGCGGCGCCGCGCTCACCCGGGAGAAGGTCGTCGCGGCCGCCTCGGCAAGATTCATCTGCATCATCGACGACAGCAAGCTGGTCGAGGTGCTGGGCGGCTTCCCCCTGCCCGTCGAGGTGATCCCGATGGCGCGCTCGTACGTCGCGCGCGAGTTCGTGAAGATGGGGGGGCACCCCGTCTGGCGCGAGGGGGTGGTCACCGACAACGGCAATGTCATCCTGGACGTCCACGGTCTGAGGCTGAGCGACCCCATGACCTTCGAATGCGCGGCAAATCAAATCGCCGGGGTGGTCACCGTCGGTCTGTTCGCGAACCGCCGCGCCGACGTGCTGATAGTGGCCGGCGATGACGGCGTCAGGACTCTGATTCCCAAGTCCGTGTAGGTTTCCCTCTCGCCCAAGCTAGATTTCGAGGCGGGTCCCGATTTCAATCACTCGGTTCGGCGGCAGGCCATAGTAGTCGGCGATCACCTGCGCGCCGCGTGCCATCTGCATGAACGCTCTGCGGCGCAGCGGAGGCAGATCCGAACGCTGTCCCCGCAGCAGCTCTTCACGGCTCAGGAAGAAAGTCGTGAACTCAGGTTCATAGGGCACTCCGTGGGCCTCCGCCTCACGCAGAATCTCCGTGATGTTCGGTTTCTCCATGAAGCCGATCTGTGCCACGACCCGCACGATGCCCTCGCATACCTGGGTCACGGTCAGACGTTTGGACAAGGGGATTCGCGGCTGCTCGCGGGTGACCACGGTCAGCAGAACCACGTGCTCGTGTATCACCCGGTTGAACTTGATGTTGTTGAGCAAGGCACGCGGGATTCCCGAGGCCTTGGCATCCAGGAAAATGGATGTGCCCGCCACCCGCATGGGAGGGTCGCGCTTCAAGTCCTCCAGAAAATCGCGCACCGGTTTCTGCTCGCGCAGCAGCCGCGCCATGACCGAGGCTCGCCCGCTCTGCCAAGTCTGCATCAGCCAATAAATGATCAGCCCGGATGTCAGGGGCAGCCAGCCGCCGTCCTCGAGCTTGGTGAGATTCGCCAATAGGAAGGCGATGTCGATGATGAATAGCAGCGACAGGCCGGTGCGCAATGCCCGGCTGTCCCGGCCGGTGCGCGATTTGATCAGGCTCAAGGTGAGCGGAGTCACGATGGTCATTGCTCCTGAGACGGCCAGGCCGTACGCCCCGGCCAATGCCGCCGAGCTGCCGAAACCCATCACCAGCGCCAGCGCGGCGACCATCAGTATCCAATTCATGGTCGGCACGTAGATCTGCCCCACGTTATCCGCGGAAGAATGCTCGACTCGCAAGCGCGGCAGCAACCCCAAGCTCACGGCTTGAGTGGTCACCGAGAACACGCCGGATATCACCGCCTGGGAGGCGATGATGGTCGCCGCGGTCGCAATGATCACCAAGGGCCACAGGGACCACGCCGGTGCCATCAGATAGAAGGGATTGCTGATGGCCGCCGGGTTCTCGATCAGCATCGCGCCCTGGCCGAAGTAATTGAGAACCAGTGCGGGCATTACGATGCAGATCCAGCTCAACCTGATCGGCGCCTTGCCGAAATGGCCCATATCGGCGTACAGGGCTTCGCCGCCGGTGACGCTCAAGAACGCGCCGGCGAGCACCGCAAGCGAGCTGATCTGGTGCTGCGTCAACAGCCGCAGCGCACGGGTCGGATCGAGCGCCAACAGCACTCCCGGCTCGCGCACGATCCAATTGACACCCATCACCGCCAATATCGTGAACCAGCCCAGCATCACCGGGCCGAATACCCGGCCGACAGAACCCGTGCCGTGCCTTTGAATGAGGAATAGCCCCACCAGCACGAGAACCGTGATGGGCAGGATCGGAATCTGCGCGTCCGGCGCCGCCACGTGCAGGCCTTCCACGGCGCTCAAGACCGATATCGCCGGCGTGATGGCGCCGTCGGCAAAGAACAGTGAAGCGCCCAGAATACCCAGCAAGCCATACACTCTGCGCCGCGGGCTTTCGCGCGCCGTGTTGATCACCAGGGCGGTCAGGGCCAGCACTCCGCCCTCGCCCTTATTGTCCGCGTTCAACACCACGCTGACATATTTGAGCAGGATGACGAGAACCAGGGACCAGAAAATCAGCGACAGCACACCGAGCACATGTTCCGGCGTAACCGCGATTCCCGGGGCCGTGAAACAGGCCGACACCGTATAGAGGGGACTGGTACCGATGTCGCCGAACACGACACCGAGCGCCGCAAGCGCCATTGGCGCCAGCCGTCCACTCGAGTTTCGTTGGCCCGACATTTTTATCCGTGCGTTTACAGAAAAGGGCCCACCGTTGGGCCCTGTTTGGCTGGGGGACTAGGATTCGAACCTAGGTAAACGGTGTCAGAGACCGTTGTCCTACCACTAGACGATCCCCCAAAACCGTCCGGCCGCCGGCGCCGTCGCAACGACGAGCCTGCGGGCGTTCCCGCGCTTAGCGTTTGGAGAACTGGGTGCCGCGACGCGCCTTGCGCCGTCCGACCTTCTTGCGTTCGACCTCGCGCGCGTCGCGGGTGACGAATCCGGCCTTGCGCAGCGGCGCACGAAGCGTCTCGTCATAAGCCATGAGCGCCCGGGTGATGCCGTGACGGATCGCGCCGGCTTGGCCGGTGATTCCGCCGCCCTCGACGTGGGCGTCGACATCGAATTTCCCGTCGAGCTGCACTGCGCCGAAGGGTTGCTGCACGATCATGCGCCCGGTTTCTCTGCCGAAAAACTCGGCGAGCGTGCGGCCGTTGATCGATACCTTACCGGTGCCTTGACTCAGGTAAACCCGCGCGCTCGATGTCTTGCGCCGGCCGGTGCCGTAAAAGGAGTTGACGGCTGTCTTTGATGCCATTGTATTCTGTCCTCGAAAACTCTTAGATTTCCAGCGCCTTGGGCTGCTGCGCTTGGTGGGGATGCTCGTTGCCGCCGAACACGTGCAGCTTCTTGTACATGCGCCGGCCCAACGGCCCCTTCGGCAGCATACCCTTCACCGCGAACTCGATCGCGCGTTCCGGGTGCTCTTTCAGCAACTTGCCGAGCGAAATGCTCTTCAAGTTTCCGACATAGCCGGTGTGCTGGTGGTAAAACTTATCGGTCAGCTTGGCGCCCGTGACGCGCACGGTGCCCGCGTTAATGACCACGATGTGATCGCCGAGATCCTGATGAGGTGCATAGTTGGGCTTGTGCTTGCCCTTCAAGCGATGCGCTATCTCCGAGGCCAGACGGCCCAGAGTTTTGCCTGCCGCATCGACTAGGAACCAGTCGCCACGGGTCTCTTCAGGCTTGGAAAATACGGTGTACATGAAAATACTCAGCTGTGTCAGGTCGTTAACGAAAGGCGCGAAAGTGTACAGAACGGCGGCCAGAGATACCAGCCCCGCGACCTCCCATCGACACCTATAATATAGTGTCCCCATGGAGGCCCGCAGTTTTAGCATAATAGACCGTGTCTTAGGCGAAATAGATAAGGCAATCAAGGTCTTAAGTACCCCGAGCCACTCGACCCGGCCGGTACCGGACGCCCTGGAGGGGGGGCCGCTGCCGGAGGGGCAGCGAGCCGAGTCGGCACGCCTCATGCGGGTCAACCATTCGGGAGAGGTGGCCGCCCAGGCCCTCTACCGGGGTCAGGCCCTGACGGCGCGCGATGCGGGCGTTTCAGCCGCAATGCGCCAGGCGGCCGCCGAAGAGGCCGATCACCTCGCCTGGTGCGAGCTGCGGCTGCGCGAGCTCGGCGGGCGCACCAGCGTGCTCAACCCCTTGTGGTATGCCGGCTCCTACGCGATCGGCGCGCTCGCCGGGGCGCTCGAACGCGGCCCGAGCTTGGGATTCGTCGCCGAGACGGAACGCCAGGTGGAATCGCATCTGCGCCGTCATATCGAGCGGCTGGGCAAAGCCGACCCGCGCAGCCGCGCCATTCTCGAACAAATGACACACGATGAGATGCAGCATGGCGCTCAAGCGGCTTCCCTGGGCGGCAAGGAGCTGCCGTTTCCGGTGGGGGCGGCCATGCGTCTGACGTCCCGAATCATGACTCGCAGCTCCTATTGGCTGTAAACTCGAAGGGCCTTCAACCTAGGTTGGATGGCTGGGATCTGGTGGCCGCGGCCCTGTCAAACGACGCGAAGCGCCTCAAGAACCTTGCGATTCCGGCACTTATGTAATAAAACGTGCGCCAGAACGGGCGTTTAACAGCATTTAGTGAAGATACAAAATCAAGGGAGAGACCATGGAAGAAGGGGCAAAAGCCTTAAGCGATATCCCAGCGATCAATCGTTTCTTGAGCTACTGCCGTATCCGGACAGTCCCTTCCAAGACCGTGATCATCCATGCCGGCGATTTGCCGGATATTTTGTACTACATCATCTCGGGTTCGGTCGAAGTCATGATCGAAGACGAAGACGGCAACGAAATGGTGCTGGCCTACCTCAATAAAGGCCAGTTTTTCGGCGAAATGGGCTTGTTCTACGAGCAGCCGACCCGCAGTGCCTGGGTGCGCACCCGCCAGCAGTCCGAGCTCGCCGAAATGACCTATCCGCGATTCAGACAAATCGCGGCAGAAAGCCCCGGCTTGATCTTCGAATTGGCGACCCAGCTCGCGACCCGGCTCGACCGCACCAATCGCAAATTGGGCGATCTGGCCTTCGTCGATGTCACCGGCCGTGTTGCGCACGCCATCATGGATTTGTGCGGCGAACCCGATGCCATGACGCATCCCGAGGGCATGCAAATCAAGGTGAGCCGGCAGGAGCTTTCCCGCCTGGTGGGCTGCTCGCGCGAAATGGCCGGACGCGTCCTCAAGGTATTGGAAGAGCAGGGCCTGCTGCGCGCCACGGGGAAAACCATCGTGGTGTTCAATGCCCGTCCGAAGGTCAAGACCCGGCCTTTGATCGTGCCGGTGAAGGCCGGTACCACCGGCAACACCTCTGCCGCCAAGAACACCCGCACTGAAACGCATGACGATGATGACGAAGATGATGACGAGGACGACGAATAGCGCCCACTAAGGCGCCGCGCCTGACCGGCGCCACCCCCTCCCCGGCCGCCACACCTCCGCGGCCGACGATTGATGGAAGGTTGGACCGAGTTACCGCCGATCTTTAGCAGATTGGCGGCCGATCTCTATTTGCGCGCGCATCGCCTTGATGGTGCCCGCGTAATCGCCGCTGCCGAATATGGCGGAGCCGGAAACGAAAGTATCGGCGCCGGCCCTCGCGATCTCGGCGGCGTTGTCGACTTTGACGCCGCCGTCGATTTCCAGACGTATGTCGCGTCCGCTCGAGCTGATGCGCTGCCGCGCTTCGGCCAGCTTGCGCAAAGCCTGCGGGATGAACTTCTGGCCGCCGAAGCCCGGATTGACCGACATCAGCAGCACGATATCGATCTTGTCGATGACATAGTCCAGCCAATTGAGCGAAGTCGCGGGATTGAAGACCAAACCCGGGTTGCACCCTGAATCCCGTATGTGCTGAATGGTGCGATCCACGTGCTGCACGGCTTCCGGATGAAAGCTGATGTGGGTCGCGCCCGCCTTGGCAAAGTCGGTCACGAGTGCATCGACCGGCGATATCATCAAATGCACGTCGATCGGCGCCTTGACTCCCGCCTTGCGCAGCGCCTCGCAGACCAGAGGCCCGATCGTGAGATTGGGGACGTAATGATTGTCCATGACGTCGAAGTGAATCCAATCGGCGCCGGCCGCCAACACCGCGTTCACTTCCTCTCCCAAGCGGGCGAAATCGGCGGACAAAATCGAGGGCGAGATAATGATCGACATGGTCACTCCTTCATCGCATGCCGCGCGCCGCGCGTATACCTTCATAAGCTTCCTGGATGCGCTGAGTCTTCTCTTTCGCCATTTGCGCCATCGACTCCGGCAGGCCGTTGGCCACGAGCTTATCAGGATGATGGCGGCTCATTTGGCGCCGATACGCCTTGGTGACTTCCTGATCGCTGATGTTGGCGTCGACTTCCAGCTCCGAATAGTACTCTGCCAGGGGTCCGGCGCCGGCGGCAGGGCGGCCGGCATCGGCGGACGCGCCGCCGGAGGCGCCCTGGGTCCGTTGCCGCGCCCGCAGAGAGGCCTCCATGAACGCGAATTCCAGGCCGGATATTCCCAGCCGCTCGCTCACCCGGGTCAAAATCGCCCGCGCCGGCGGCGATATGCCATTTCCCGCGAGAGCCGCGCGCAATTGCAATTCCATGAAGGCGCGCAACAGATCGTAGCGCTGCCCGCAAGCCTCGCGCAGGCGCTCCACGCTGAGCTCGGCGTCATAAGCCGCCGACTTGCCGGCCCTGAAGCAGTCGATCGCAATTCCGGTCTCACGCGGCCCCAGTCTCAGCTCGTTCATGAGCCGGCGCGCGGCGTCGATCTCCGCTTCCGTCACCCGGCCGTCGGATTTCGCGACGTGACCCATGAGCTCGAAAGTCGTGCGGAAGAACTCATCGGATATGGAAATAGAATTCGCCGCTCCCGCGCCGCCGCGTGCGGCGCCGAAGCCGCCGCTATGCTCGATCAGGTGCCCGATGAGGG
The DNA here is from genome assembly GCA_963784105.1 of uncultured Gammaproteobacteria bacterium. Lineage (GTDB taxonomy): Bacteria > Pseudomonadota > Gammaproteobacteria > Steroidobacterales > Steroidobacteraceae > Bog-1198. The sequence continues at coordinate 394,409 of CAWAQE010000018.1, read as the reverse complement.
CGCCGAATACGGCTCCCAAGGCGCTGCGCGTGGCCAGCAGGCCTATCACACCCCCCAAAAAAGCGCCTCTCCAGCTCATTCGCGTTGACCTATTAAGCTCGTCCCGCCACAATCGCCGACCTTCCACCCCTCAATGGTAGCAGTCGGCAGGCCGCTCAACGATGCAACAGGTTTCGCAATCGGCACCGCTTTTCGAGTCGCATCTGAGCGGTCTGAAGAAAATTCACCAGGGAAAAGTTCGCGACATTTATGATGTGGACGCGGAGCACCTGCTGATCGTCACCACCGATCGGCTCTCCGCCTTCGACGTCGTGCTGCCCGACCCGATCCCGTTCAAGGGCGAAGTGCTCACGCAAATCTCGCTGTTCTGGTTTGCGCAGACGCGGCACATGGTGGCCAATCATCTGTCCGATCTGAAGGTCGAGGATGTGATTGCCGACGGCGCGGAACGCGCGCAACTGGCCGGCCGCGCCATGGTGGTGAAAAAGCTCGAGGCCCTGCCCATCGAGGCGGTGGTGCGCGGCTATCTGATCGGCTCGGGCTACAAGGACTACAAACGGAATGGCTCGGTGTGCGGAATCTCGCTGCCCGGCGGGCTGCAGATGGCGGACCGGCTGCCGGAGCCGCTATTCACGCCGGCTTCGAAAGCGCCCGCGGGCCAGCACGACGAGAACATCGATTTCGAGGCCATGGTGAAGTCGATCGGGCGCGAGCATGCTGAGGGCATTCGGCGCATCGCGCTCGACATCTATCGATTCGCGGCCGAACATGCCCGCGCGCGCCGCATCATCATCGCCGATACCAAATTCGAATTCGGCGTCGACAAGGCGGGCAAACTCATGCTCATCGACGAAGCGCTGACCCCTGATTCTTCGCGCTTCTGGCCGATGGCATCGTACAAGCCCGGCATCAGTCCGCCGAGCTTCGACAAGCAATTCGTGCGCGACTACCTGGAATCTCTGCAATGGAACAAGAAGCCGCCGGCGCCGCATCTGCCGCCGGACGTTCTGGCCCGCACCAGCGATAATTACCGCGAAGCGCTGCGGCTCCTGACTGCCTAGGCCCACAGGCCCGCGCCACGAGGAAGTTGCCATACCCCGCCGGCCATGTAAGGCTGCGCGCATGCTCAACTGGCTGGAACGTCTAGAAGACGGACTGTTTCAAAAGTCACGCAGCATGGGCCCGCCCTGGGGAGCCACCTTGCGCTGCCTGCGCTACCCCGCCGCGCTGATCCGCGATTGGCTGAGCGGCGAAATCGGCATCCGGGCCATGAGCCTGGCCTACACCACCCTGCTGTCCCTCGTGCCCTTGCTGGTGTTCAGCTTCGCCATACTCAAGGGGATCGGCGCGCGCGGCGACTTGAAGTTCATCGTTCATGAGTTCCTGCGTCCCGTCGGCGGCGCGGCAACGCAGCTCACCGAGAGCGTCATGCAGTTCGTCGCGAACATGCGCGGCGAGCTCCTGGGCTCCATCGGCCTGGCGTTTCTCATATACACCGTGTTCGCCACGATTCAGAAGGTCGAAGGCAGCTTCAATTTCGTGTGGCGGGTCGAACGCCGGCGCAGTTTCGGCCGTCGTTTCACCGAGTATTTGAGCGTCATGATCTTGGGACCCATCCTGCTCGCCCTCGCCGTGGGGCTCTTGGGGTCCGCGGAGCACAGTCTCTTCGCGCAGTGGCTGCACGCCGTCGCGCCGCTCGCTGCGATACTCGGCACAGTCGGCCGGCTGGTCCCGTATGTCATCGTCACGGCCGTATTTGCCTTCATGTATTCGTTCATCCCCAATACCCACGTGGAGTTTCGCGCTGCGCTCTTCGGCGGCGTGACCGCGGGCATCATTTGGGCCCTGGTCGGCAGGGTCTTCACCCTGGTCATCGTGTATTCCTCGCAGATGGTGGCGGTCTATTCCGGTTTCGCCATCGTGCTGACGACTTTGATCTGGGTGTACTTGAGCTGGCTCATATTGCTCATCGGGGCGCAGCTGGCCTTTTATCTGCAATTCCCCCAATACCTGCGCCATGGCCAGGAGGCCATCGAGCTCACCGGCGAGGACCGCGAGCGCGCGGCCCTGTCCATCATGTATCTGATCGGACGCGACTACGGCACCGGTAAGGGCCACTGGAGCGCCGGGCGGCTGGCGGTCGAGCTCGACGTGCCCAGCAGCGCGCTTACACCGGTGCTCGCGCGCCTGGAGCGCGGCGGCTTGATCGTGGCGACAGAGAAGGAACTCTTCGTTCCCGGCCGCACTCCCGAAAGCATGCTGTTGGCCGATATCCTGGATGCCGTGCGAACCCTGCAAACCGGCCGCCTCTCCGTGGAAATGCGCTCGATAGGCCCGGCGGCCCAGGTGATGCGCGAGGTGGGCGGCGCCGCGCGGGAACGGCTGGGCGCATCGTCGCTCAAGGATTTGATCGCCGCGCAATCTTGAGCCGCACCCTTGAGACAGGCGATGGCCGCTCAATCGCCCGCGATGGTCATTTCCTGCAGCAGGATCGACCCCACCCGCGTGCCGCCGCGCGCATCGACATCATCGCCCACGGCCGCGATCCCTAAGAGCATTTCGCGCAAGTTGCCGGCAATGGTGATCTCCGCCACCGGATACTGGACCGCGCCGTTCTCGACCCAGAAGCCCGCCGCGCCGCGCGAATAATCGCCCGTCACCATGTTGACGCCCTGTCCCATGAGCTCGGTCACCAAAAGCCCCGTGCCCAGCCGCGACAACAGCGCGTCCATGCCTCCGGCAAGACTGGGCGCGACGATGAGGTTGTGAGGTCCTCCGGCGTTTCCCGTGGTCTTCAACCCCAGCTTGCGCGCCGAATAGCTGGACAGAATGTAGCCCGTGAGAACACCGTCCTGGATCAATTCGCGGTCGCGGGTCGCCACACCCTCGTCGTCGAATGGCGCGCTGCCCATGGCCTTCGGCAGGTGCGGCCGCTCGGCGATCGAGAACCCGGCGGGAAACACTTGCTGGCCCGCACTGTTCAAGAGAAACGAGGACTGCCGGTACTGGCTGCTGCCGCGAATCGCGCCCGCGAAATGCCCGATCAGACCGCGCGCGATTTCCGGCACGAACAGGATCGGTGCGCGGCGGGTGCTCAGCTTGCGGGGTCCCAGGCGGGCTATGGTGCGGCGCGCGCTCTCCCGGCCGATGTTCTCTGCCGGTTCCAATTCACGCCAGTCGCGCGAAGAGCTGTACCAGTAGTCGCGCTGCATATCCTCTCCGCTGCCGGCAAGGACCACGCAGCTCAAAGTATGCGAGGTGGTGGGATAGCCGCCGACGAAGCCATGGGTGTTGCCGTACACATGCAGCCCTTGGTGAGTGGCGAGCGAGGCGCCCTCGGAATTGTTGATCCGCGCATCGAATTGGAGCGCTGCGGCCTCGCAGGATTTGGCGATCTCGATCGCACGATCCGCGGTGATGTTCCAAGGGTGCGCAAGATCGAGGTCCATGCGCGCACCCGCCATGAGCGCAGGGTCCGCGAGCCCTGAAGCCGTGTCCTCCGCCGTGAATCGGGCAATGCTGCAGGCCTTGGCCACCGTCGCCCGGACCGCATCCGGCGAAAAATCCGCCGTGCTGGCCGAACCCTTGCGCTGGCCGAAATACACCGTGATTCCCATGCTGCGGTCGCGCTGGTGTTCCAGGGTCTCGACCTCGCCGAGCCGCACGCCCACCGATAGGCCGGTATCCTGGCTGACGGCCGCCTCGGCCTGCGAAGCGCCCCGGGCGCGCGCCTCTTCGAGGGCACGCTCAATAATCGATTCCAGGTCTTCTTGACTGAGGCGAACAGGACTGCTGGATACGGCCATCGACATCTCCAAAAACTCTCTTTGAGGATCGCGAGCGGCGATTCTACCGGGCTCCAGTGATAGCATGGGGGATATGACGCGTGAGAACCAAACCGAGGCTTCCGGGGAGTCCGAGGAAGAGATCCGGAGCAAGAGCGCCCGCAAGCGGGAAGCGGCTTCTTTGCAGGAGCTGGGGGTGAAATTGTCCGCCCTGCCCGACCAGGAGATCAAGGCGCTGGACCTGCCGGACAACCTGTTCGTTGCACTGCGCGATCTGCGCCGTCTACCCTCTCACGGAGCCCAGGTACGGCAGCGGCAGTATATCGGCAAGCTGATGCGCAACATCGATCCTGAGCCGGTACTCGCCAAGCTGGCGGAGCGCAAGCAGCGCCACGATCTGGAAATTCGCCATTTCCAACAGATCGAGCGCTGGCGCGATCGGCTGCTGTCGGAGCCCGAGGCCGGGCTGGACGAGCTGATCCGTGAGTACCCCCAGGCGGACCGGGCGGAGCTGCGCAAACTGCTGCAAAAGGCCGAGAAAGAACGCGTGGAACAGCGTTCTCCGGTCGGCGCACGCGAGCTTTTTGCGTTTCTGCGCCAGCTGTTCGGGTAGATTGCTAAACTAGCCCCATGAAAGCCTTGGTCGGAATCATTATGGGATCGTCTTCCGACTGGGAAACGATGCAGAGTGCCGCGGAGGTGCTCGATTCGCTTGGAATAGCGCACGAAGTCCGGGTGGTGTCGGCTCATCGCACTCCCGATCTTTTGTTCGAATACGCGGCGTCGGCCCGTGAACGGGGGCTCAAGGCCATCATCGCGGGCGCCGGCGGCGCCGCGCATTTGCCCGGTATGACCGCCGCCAAGACCTCGGTCCCCGTGCTCGGGGTGCCCGTGCAATCCAAGGTCTTGAACGGCATCGACTCGCTGCTGTCGATTGCCCAGATGCCGAGCGGAATTCCCGTCGCCACCTTCGCCATCGGCACTGCCGGCGCGAAGAATGCGGCGCTGTTCGCCGCTGCGATTCTCGCCAATGAACATGACGCCGTGCGAGCGGCCTTGGACGCGTTTCGAAGCGCGCAAACCGCCGCCGTGCTCGCGAAACCAGACCCCCGCGGCTCTTGAACCCCTCGCGCGTCGGCATCGTCGGAGCGGGCCAGCTGGGGCGAATGCTTGCGCTGGCCGGTTATCCGCTGGGAATACACTGCGTGTTTCTCGATCGCAGCGCAAACGCGCCGGGTGCACAAGTGGCGCCCATCCTTACCGGCGAGCTCGAGGACGCCGCGCAACTCGCCGCATTGGCCTCTTGCAGCGATGTCCTGACGTTCGATTGGGAGAATATCTCCGGATGCGCGCTGGCGCCGCTGGAGAAACTGACCAGGATCCGGCCGCCTCGAGCCGCCCTGGAGGCCTCGCAGGATCGGCTGGCGGAAAAGGCCTTGTTTTCAAAACTACGGATCCCGGTTGCCGCGCATGCGGCCGTCGACGGCAAGGAAGAGCTGATCGGCGCGATTCGCCGATTGGGCTTTCCCGGCGTGCTCAAGACCCGGCGCATGGGTTACGACGGGAAGGGTCAATTCACGTTGCGAACCCCCTCTCACATCGACGCTGCCTGGGAGGCCATGGGCGGCGCCGGTTTGATCTACGAGAAGTTTCAGGAGTTTTCGCGCGAGCTTTCCATCGTGGGCGCGCGCTCCGCGGCCGGACGGACAGTGTTCTATCCGCTCTCCGCCAATACGCACGGCGGCGGCATTCTGCACTACAGCATCGCACCTTTTGCAAACCGGGCTCTGGAGAGCAGTGCGCGAACCTATTTGAAGCGGGTGATGAACGCTCTCGACTACGTCGGCGTGCTCACCATCGAGTTTTTCGTCGTCAAGGGCAGGCTGGTCGCCAATGAAATGGCGCCCCGGGTCCACAACTCCGGCCATTGGACCATCGAAGGCTGCGTGACCAGTCAATTCGAAAACCATCTGCGCGCGATTTGCGACCTGCCCTTGGGCAGCACGCGCCCCTTGGGGCACACCGCCATGATCAATTTTCTGGGGAAAATGCCGGATCGCGGGCGGCTCCTGAACATCGATGGACTGGCGTTCCACGATTATGGCAAGGACCCGCGCCCGGGACGCAAGTTGGGCCATTGCACCATCCTCAAAGCCCTTGCGTCGGAGCGCAATTTGGCTCTCGCCCATGCATTAAAATCGATTCAATGGACCTAAGGCGGCATCTCACGGATGGGCGGCCAATCCCGTAGACTGAATAAGTCATGTACTTAGAACTCTTCAAACTCCATGAACTGCCGTTCCGCCTGAGCCCGGATCCGCAGTTCCTGTACCTGAGCAAGCAGCATGCGCGCGCCAAAGCGTACATGGAGTCGACGATTTGGTTTACCGACGGGTTCGTCGTGATCACCGGCGAAATCGGCGCCGGCAAGACCACATTGATCGAGACGTTCTTGCGCGAGCTGCAAACCGATGCGGTCGTGGCGCAAATCAACCAGACCCAATTGTCGCCCACGGCGTTCCTGCAGACCGTCCTGGTGCAATTCGGCTTTTCGCCCTTCAATATGAAGAAGCCGGAAGTCTTGACGACGTTGAATCAATTCTTGGTGGAGCAGCACGTGAACGGGCGCAAGGTGCTGCTGATCGTGGACGAGGCACAGAACCTGAGCCATCGCGTGCTCGAAGAGGTACGCATGCTCTCGGGCATCGAGACCACCAAGGAAAAGGCGCTGCGCATCATTCTCGCCGGCCAGCCCGAGCTCAACGACAAGCTCAACTCACCCGAGCTGGTCCAGCTCACGCAGCGCGTGCGCCTGCGGTTTCATCTTACCGCGCTCACGAAGGCAGAGACGGCCGCATACATCGATCACCGTCTGGAAGTGGCCGGTTCCCAGGGGCGGCGAATATTTGCGGACGAAACCTATGCCACGATCTACAAATACACGGGCGGCGTCCCGCGTCTCGTCAACACCCTATGCGATACCTGCATGATGGCGGCCTTCGGCCGCGATCAAGATACGGTGAGCGTGGCGGATCTCGACGCGGCGATTGCGGAGCTGCAATGGGTGGAATTCGCCGCCGGCACGAACCGCATGCGCGCTCCCCATTTGGAGATGATTCCGCCGCCGCACATGGATGCGGGCCACGCGGTGGGACGCATACTGCTCGCGACCGAAGGGAAAACCGTGCTGGAGCGCGAGCTCAGGCCGGGCCGGCTGGTCATCGGCAGGACCGCCGACAATGACTTGCAAATCGACAGCAAGTTCATCAGCCGCCATCACTGCCAGATCGTGACCCAGGCGGACTCCTGCCTGATCGAAGACCTCAACAGCACCAACGGCATCTACGTACAGTCCAAGCGCGTTCGCCGCTACAACTTGAACGACGGCGACGTGGTGCAGGTCGGGCAGCACGAGATCATGTATATCGACGAACGGGCGCCGAGACATCGCGGCAGCGGCGATCCCTCGGAGACCGACGTTCACCCCAAGGCGTAAACGCGGCAGCGGCCTAGCCCCCCGGGCGAATGCAAACACCGGTCAGCATCACGGCGCCAGGTGCTAACCGTGCAGGGTGGACGGAAGCTCGATGGTCTCGCCCGAGTATTCTCGGCTCAATGCACGGTAGTCCTGACGTCTCAGAAGCAGAGTCAGTGCCGCCGTCTCGACCATGACGCCTATGACGAAGGCTGCGACGCCGCGTGCGCCGGCCGGATCGAGATAGAAAACGAAGATCGCGAGTCCGCCGATCGCCATATAGATATAGGGCAGGCTTTCATAAACAGGCCGGGACAAGCGCATGGGATACCACCTCCTTGCGCCATGTTAATGCCGTTGCGGCGGCTAAATCCGCGGGATTTGACTTAAGGCCCCACGAATCGGGCAGACCCTGTGAACATTGGGCCGAGGGACTAATCCTTGCCGACCAGCAGCTCCGAAATGCGCGACAGCCAGGAGTTGCGCCAGCCTTCGACACGCAGCTGCTCGGTCTTGACCCCGGGAGCCTTCTTGGCCTCCGACAACAGATCCTTGGGCAGGTTCATCTGAAACGTACCCGTCATTGAATTGTCGGCCATGAAAACTCCGTGTGCGCTGATATCGTGACTTCAGCGTACCCAGTCTCGAGGGCGGCGAGATGAGATCCGCCGCACGTTATCGGCGATTCCCCGCGCCGGGCGAAACACGGCGTCGCCGCGCGGCTACGCCGTGTTTTCCGTCTCCCAATTTGTTCCCGATCCGCCTCGCAATATGTCTCCTCGGCTATTGACGGAACGGCACGAGAATGTTTGCGCCGTCGGCCGCCGCCCTACTGTCGCCGCGCCCGGATTGCCTCGAATTCATCTCCCGGCAGCCAGCTCACGGTGCCCGGCGCCAGCATCGCCTCCCAGCCGAGCGCAAAGCCGAACTTTGCTATCGCGGCGTTGGTGGAAAAATCCATCGAGGGCGAATACTCGTCGGTCGGCCGATGGTAGCGGTTCGAGTTGTAGTCCTCCTGCTGCTCCTTGCCCCATTGCGCCGTATGCCCTGCAAATTTTACACCGGCGTCGATCGAGAACGCGGGAATCCCCACACGCGCGAAGCTGAAGTGATCCGAACGATAGTAGTGGCCGGCACCCGGTTCCGAATCGGGTTGAATGTCGAAGCCGAAGGCCTTGGCCGCTTTCTCGACGGTGGGGTAGAACGAGGTGCGCTCCGCGCCCGTCACAGTCACGGACTCAGGTTGGCCGATCGGCAGTATTGCATCGAAATTGAGGTCGAGCGCGATCCCGTTGGCCGGTATGGGCAGGTGCTTGCCCAGATAATTCGATCCCAACAGGCCCTTCTCCTCGGCGGTCACTGCGGCGAACAGCACCGGATGCGGAGGCCGCTCCCGCGATGTGGTAAAGGCATGCGCCAATTCCAGCAGCATCCCTACGCCGGTGCCATTGTCGACCGCCCCGTTGTAAATCTTATCGCCGCTCAAAGTGGGGTCGATTCCAAGGTGATCGTAGTGAGCCGAATAGATCACCGCCTGAGCGGCAGTGCCTGTGTCGGTGCCGGGCAGCAAGCCGACCACGTTGTTGGAGGCGAACCGGCGCACCTCGCTCACGATGTGCGCTTTGAACCGCACCGGGAGTTCCCGCGCCTTGAAGCCGCGCTTGCCGGCGCTTGCCATCATCTCATCGAGCTTCAAGCCCGCGGCGGCGAACAATTGCCGCGCCACGTCCAGCTGTATCCACGAGGCCGCTTCGAGTTTCGGATCCCGGTCGTTGCTGAGGTACACCTGCTCGCCGCTCCAGGAATTTCGCACCACGCTCCAGCCATAGCTCGCAAGATCGGTGCGGTGAATGATCAGGGCACCCACGGCTCCCTTGCGCGCGGCCTCTTCGAACTTGTAAGTCCAGCGGCCATAATAGGTCATGGTTCCCGCATTGAAGAATTTCGGATCCTTCGAGGGCGGCTGATTGACTATCACCAGCAGCACCTTGCCCTTGACGTCCACGCCCTTGAAGTCGTTCCAGCGGTATTCCGGCGCCTCGATGCCATAGCCTGCGAATACTATGGGCGCGTCGATGTCGACGCTCCCCGTCTGAGTCTGGTTGCTGGTCACATAGTCGTCGCCGAGTTTCAAGGCCACCGCGGCCCCGTGTTGCGGCTGTAAATCGGCGGTCGTCGCCGGCAGAGTATGAACTCCCGTGAAGTCGACTCTTTGCAGATAGCCGCCGTCGTCCCCCGCGGGCTGCAGGCCGTCCAGTGCAAATTGCGCGGCGATATACTTCGCCGCGATGTCGCCGCCCCGCGCGCCGGTGCCGCGGCCCTCGAGCAGATCATCCGACAGAAAACGCACATGCGCGCGGATGCGCTCGGCGTCGATACTGTGCATAGCTGCCGAGACGTCGGCCGGCAAACCCAGTTCCTGGCCTGGATCCGCTCCGGCGTAACTTTGCGCGCATAAGACCAACCCTGTCGCAATACCCAGGACCAGCATTCCCGGCTTAAAGGATTGCATCGTTTACTCCGATTTGAAGAGATGCAGAAGACTACCGCAAGTCGGCCATCCTGTGCTGTCATGCCGCAGTAACGAAGGCGAAATAGGCTGACTGCCTGCGCCTGCAGCTGCCCTCCGGCGGCGTCCGCCGCGGCCGGCCGCGGCGCAATGACCAATATTGGAGATCGACATTATTTCTCCGAACACCCCCGACCGCACCCCTGGCCGCGTATTCCGGCGTCCGGCAAGAGATCGGCGCCCCGCGAGAAATTGGGGCTGGGTCTTGATTCTGGCGGCTTGGAGCGCCTCGCCGGGACGGGCTCTCGCCGCCTCGAGCACTGGGGAGGACGCCTGCCCGCGGCCGGCGCCGGGGAGCGCGGTACCCGAACCCGAGAATCTGCGCAGCCGGCACGGCGTCCTGGCACTCGACCTGACCGTACGCAACCAGCGGGAAAGCGACGGCTCGATCCGCTATTGCTATGTGCTTGCCGACGGCGCGCAATCGCCGACTCTGAGGGTGAATCCCGGCGACCTGCTCATTCTGCGCCTCAAGAACGATCTGGCCTCGTTCGAATCGGGCGCCGCGACGGCCGCCCACCCGCCCGCGAAATCCGCGGGCCCGGCGGACCCCTGTACCAGCGGCCGTATGTCGCCCACCGCCACCAACCTGCACTTTCATGGCATGACTGTTCCCCCGGTCTGCCATCAGGATGAGGTATTGAAGACTTCGATCCAGCCGGGCGACGCGCCTTTTGAATACCGGTTTCGCGTACCCGCCAATGAACCGCCCGGCCTGTACTGGTATCACCCGCATATTCACGGGTTCAGCGCTATGCAGGTGGGGGGCGGGGCATCCGGTGCGCTCATCGTCGAAGGCATCGAGCGCGCCAACCCCCAAACGGCGGGGTTGCCCGAGCGCGTTCTGATCGTCCGCGATCAAAACCTGATGCACCCGGATGCGCCGCCCTCGAAATCCGAGCCCGTGGTTCCCAGGATGTTGATCGACCGCGACGGCGACTCGGCCAACAACGGTACCGGCTTCGGCAAGCCGGCCAAAGATCTTTCGGTCAACTTCGTTCCCGTTCCCTATCCCGACTACCCGCCCGCAACGCTGAAGATGAAGCCCGGCGAGCGCCAGCTCTGGCGCGTGCTGAACGCCTCCGCCGTGACATACCTGAACCTGGCATTGATCTTCAGTCGTGCTCCGCAGCCGCTTGGGATCGTGGCGCTCGATGGGGTGCCGCTCAATGAAAACGGCAACCCTGCCAATGCGGTTGTATGGCGCGACCACATCGGCTTGCCGCCGGGCGGCCGTGTGGAGTTCATGGTCACAGGACCGCCCGCGGGAGTGCCCGCCCTGCTCGTGACGCGGACGGTGGATACCGGACGGGGCGGCGAAAACGATCCGAACCGGGCTCTGGTCTCTATCGGCTCGGACGCGCAGGCGCCGGAGCCGAGCTCAAGGCTGTCCGCCGCTCCCGCGCGGCTTCCTCCTTCCACCTTGCCCTGGCTGGGCGACGTCGCTCCGGTGCGCGTCAGGAAATTGTATTTCTCGGAGAAGCTCAGCGACCCCGCCAATCCGAACAGCGCCACCGAATTCTACATCACCGAGGAGGGCAAGACCCCCGCGCCCTTCGATCCCGGTTCCGACGTGCCGGACATCGTCGCGCAGCAGGGCACGGTGGAGGACTGGATCATCGAGAACCGCTCGACGGAATTGCACGCCTTTCACATTCACCAACTTCACTTTCTCCTGCTGGATTGGTCGGGCGTGCCGGTGAACGAGCCTTTTCTGCGCGACACGGTGAATGTGCCCTACTACAACGGCAGGATGCTGCAGTACCCAAGCGTAAGGCTGCGAATGGATTTTCGCGATCCGAATACGATCGGCACCTTCGTCTATCACTGTCACCTGCTGGAACACGAGGACGGCGGCATGATGGGGCGCATCCGTGTCGTGCCCGCCGCGCACGAGTAATCGATCGACGCGCGTGTGTTGTGGATGTAGCTGCCATGTGGGACAGTAGCTGATCTTCAGCCGGCGGGCGTCGATTTGAACTCTCCTCCTTTTGACGCAATCATCGTCGGCTCCGGCGCAGGAGGCGCCGCGGCGGCCTATCGCTTGGTACTCGCCGGTATGAACGTCTTGGTCCTGGAGAAGGGCGCTCCCCTGCCGCACGACGGCTCCACTTTGGACGATGAGCGAGTCGTCGCGCGCGGCGAGTTCTTGAGCAAGGAACCCTGGATCGACGGCCGGGGCAACCCCATCTGCCCCGAGGAACATTTCAACGTGGGCGGCAAGACCAAGTGGTACGGCGCCGCGGTGCTGCGCTATTCGCCGCGTGAATTCGAACCGGATGCCGCCTACTCGGCGCGCGGCTGGCCCATAAGCCACGCCGATCTCGAGCCCTACTACGATGAGGCCGAGCGCCTGCTCGGCGTGCGAACCTTCGACTGCGAGCCCGGGCTCAGGCGCATCCTCGACGGACTGGCCGCGGCCGACCGGAGCTGGCATTCCTCGCCGCTGCCGATGGCGCTCTCAGCCGACATCCTGCGCAATCTCCGGGAAGCCACTCATTTCGATGGGTTCGCGAGCGCCGCGAATCTCAAGGGCGACGCTCAGGAGAATTTCCTGCGGCAAGTCACCGATAAGCCCAACCTTGCGGTCCGCACGCTGGCGGAGGTCGTCGAACTAGTGCCGGCACGGCAGGGCAGCGCGGCCGTCGGCGGCGTCAAGCTCGCAAGCGGCGAGGAATTGATGGCACCGATCGTCCTATTGGCTGCCGGCGCCCTGCATTCGCCTCGACTCTTGAATCGATACCTCGCCGCCGGCGGCTCATCCACGCTCGCGCCGCGGAACACCGCGGGACGCAACCTCAAGAAACATGTATTGACGGCCTTGGTCGCCGTGTCCGCGTCGCGTCAATCCGATGTATTGCGTAAAACCATGATCACCACTCACGCGGCGTATCCCCACAGCACCGTGCAGCCTCTGGGCTTCGACGGCGACTTGATTGCCACGCTCATTCCGAAAATCGTGCCGCGCTTTGCGGCGCGATTCATCGGCCGGCGCAGTTACGGATTCTTTCTGCAAACCGAGGATGGCTCGCACCCGGACAATCGAGTCGTGGAGCGCGGCACTCCGATGGTCCGGGTGATGGACTACGACCCGGCGCGCCTGCCCGCGTCCCAGAAGGAACACCGGGCGCTCACCCGCGCATTTAAGGGCGCCCTGCTGCGCCTGGGGTTCATCAGTTTCACGCAGCGCGTCGGCTTGAACGGCACGGCTCACGTCGACGGGACTCTGGCCGCCGGTACCGATCCGCGCGAGGCCGTCGTCGACGCCGACGGCGCCGTGTTTGGAGTCGCCGGTCTTTACGTCGTCGATGGCAGCATTCTGCCCCGCTCCAGCCGCGTCAATCCATCGCTGACCATTTATGCCTGGGGCCTGCGGGTCGCCGATCGGCTGGCGAAGGCGCATGGCGCCGCTTAAGAGCTGGGAGATTGCCCCTGCTTTCTGGAAGTCGGCTCAAACTTTACTGAGTCGCCCGCTGACCAACGTGCTTTGTGCGTTGCTGCTGCTCGGCCACGGCTCCGCTTTCCCTCGAGACGCCGGCGGCAGTGCCGCGCAGCGGGCCGGCCTGTCGTTGTTGGTGCTCGGTTCCGGCGGCCCGGGCGCCACCGGACGCGCCGGCGCCGGCTACATCGTATCGCTGGGCGGCGAGCCGCGCATTCTGATTCGTCGTGCCTACCGCCCCGAGTTGACGACTACCGCCCCGGCCACCAATTCCACTTTCCCGCGAGCCGGATCAGCGCAGGTCCGACCGCCATGCGAATCACGGTCGCATCCAGGAATACAGCCACGCCCAGCGCGAATCCCAGGATCTTGATGAGCACGAAGTCGCCGAACACGAACGCGCCGAAGATCATGACCATGATGGAGGCGGCGAAGGTGATGACGCGGCCCGTGCTCGCCAGCCCCTCGACCAGCGCGGCGCCGTCGCCGAGCCCGGCTCGGCGGCCGTCGGCGATGCGCGAGACGATGAACACCTCGTAGTCCATGCTCAGGCCGAAGACGATGCAAAAGACGACGATGGGCAATATCGGAAAGCCGCCGTGCATGGGCGTGGACAGTCCCACGAGGCGCGACCCGATGCCGTGCTGGAACACAATGGCCACGGCGCCGTAGGCGGCCGCCACCGAGAGCAGATTGAGCGCCACCGCCTTCAAGGGAATGAGGACGCTGCGAAAGGCGAACGACAGGACGAGGAGCGTCGCGCAAATGACGCCCAAGAAGACCGGCGCGAGCGCATTCTTGATGGCATCTTCGTAGTCGGCGTTGAAGCCGGGCAACCCGCCCACCTCGAGGCGGGCACCCGCCAGGCCCGTGATGCTCTCGAGGTTCGCCGAGCGGATCTCGCGCACCAGGCGTACGGCGTCGGGCGCCGCGAGGTCCTTGTGCGGGAGCAAGGCGAGCAGCACCTCGCGGCCGTCGGCGCTGACGAGGCTGCGCCGCTCCGACTTCGAGAGGCGCTTCAGGATCTCGGGGCCGCCCAGCGGCACCGGGTTCAATGTGGTGACCGCCCATACGTGCCGAATTCGCGGGTTGCGCGCGAAGTAGCGCGCGAGGCGCGATTCGGCGCGCCAGCCGGCTTCGTCTTCGATCGTGGTTCCCGGCGGAAGATAGAGGATCACCTGAAAGATCTCGCCGAAGCTGCCGCGGGCCGCGCCGTCGATTTCATGCAGCACCCGCACCGAGTCGGCGCTGTCCGGCAGCCACCTTCCGCGCGGCAGATCGATGCGCAGATGCGTCGCCTGAGCGGCCAGGAGCACGAGCGGGATGCCGGCCACCGCGAGTACCCCCAACGGATGACGCATGACCCAATGCGCCCAGCGCCGCCAGTGGCGGCGGGTCGCGGCCTTGCGCCCGAACCCGAGCCGGCCGGCGTCGATCCACGGGCCGATCCACGCGAGCACGACCGGCAAGAGCGTGCTCGCGACCAGCACGGCGACGGTGGTCACGATGAGGCCTCCCATGCCGATGGACCTCACCTCACTCACCTGCACCATGAGCATCGCGGCAAAGCCGATGGCGACCGCCGAGCCCGACACCAGCACGGTTCGACCGCCGTGCCGGGCCGCCTGGATCACCGCTTCCTGCCGCGACAATCCCTCCTCGAGTCCATCCCGGTAGCGGCTCACGATGAGGAGCGCGTAGTCGATACTCAAGCCAAGCCCCACCATGCTCACGATGCTGACGACGATGAGAGAAGCCGGCCAAAATCGGTTCACCGCCGCCACGGTTCCGAGCGACACGACGACGGTCAAGGCGCCGCACAGGACCGGCAGAATCGCGGAAATCAAACTGCGGAACGCGATCAACAAGAGTACCAGGGTAAGCGGCAACACCCGCCATTCGGCGGCGCGGGTCTCCTCGGCGCTGATGCGCCGGAGGTCTGCATTGACGGCCGCCTCGCCCGTCCAGCCGAAGGCCAGATCCGGATATTTCTCCTTGAGCTGCGCGCGCATTGCCTCGGTCGTTTCGCCGAGCTTGGTCATCACAGCGTCCTCGGTGCCCCTCGGGGCGTTCAGCCCGACGATCAGAATCGGGCTATCGTCCTCGCCGAGGAACAGTGAATCTTCACGGTCCAGATAGGACATGACTCCGCGCACGCCCGCGGTGGTTCGGATCCGCTCGGTGATCTGTTTGAGCAGGGCGGCCCCATCGGGCTCCCGGGGGTCCGGCGCCGAGGAGATCCGGAGCAGCGCGATTTTCGCAAATGGCGACTCGAATTGTTGCTGCAGCGCCGCCTCGACACGCGAAAATTCGCTGCCCGTCAGCCGGACGCCTGCATCGAGCTCATCATTGACGCGGGCGGCGAACGGCAGCGCCGCAATCGCAATCAGAATCCATCCCGCGACGACCAGCCATCCCCAGCGTGGGGAGAACGGGAATTGATTCACCAGATCAATCCCGCCTCGCCGTTCGATTGACGTCCCAGTCGCCTGCTTGACCTTGAAAAGCCATCATCGCCCTCTGGAGAAAACCAAGGCGACGATAGTATCAAGCATAGCCCGCCCGTTGACCGCTGTTTGCACGCGCGGCGGGCCGCCCCGCTCCCCACCTCAGCCGGTGCCGCCCACCGTCAGCGCATCGATGCGCAGAGTGGGCTGTCCGACTCCGACAGGCACCGATTGGCCTTCCTTGCCGCAGGTCCCGACCCCGCCGTCAAGCTTCAGATCGTTGCCTACCATGCTGACCCGCTGCAGCACGTCGGGGCCGTTGCCTATCAAGGTCGCGCCCTTGACGGGCGCGCCGAGCTTGCCGTTCTCGATCAGGTAGGCTTCGCTCGCCGAGAACACGAATTTGCCGGAGGTGATATCGACCTGGCCGCCGCCGAAATTGACGGCATATAGGCCTTTCTCCACCGAGGCAATGATCTCCTGCGGATCACGCGAGCCGGCGCGCATGTAGGTATTGGTCATGCGCGGCAGCGTCATGTGAGCGAAGGATTCCCGCCGGCCGTTGCCGGTTGCCGGCATGCCCATCAACCGCGCGTTCATCTTGTCCTGAATGTAGCCGCGCAGCACACCCTTTTCGATCAGCGTCGTGCACTGGGTGGGCGTGCCTTCATCGTCGACATTCAAGGAACCGCGCCGCCGGTCGAGAGTGCCGTCGTCGACCACGGTGATTTCATCCGCCGCCACCTTTTGGCCGATGCGGTTCGAGAACGCAGAGGTACCCTTGCGATTGAAATCGCCTTCCAGGCCGTGGCCAATGGCCTCGTGAAGCAGGATTCCGGGCCAGCCCGGTCCCAAGACCACGGTCATGGATCCAGCCGGCGCGGCCACCGCCTCGAGATTCACCAGTGCCTGGCGCACGGCCTCGCGGCCGTGTGCGAAAGGTTCATCGCCGCGCAGCAGCTCGTCCAGACCGAATCGCCCGCCTCCGCCGCTATAGCCCTGCTCGCGCCGGCCGTTCTGTTCGACGATGACAGAGACATTGACCCGCACCAGGGGCCGAACGTCCGCCGTCAAGGTACCGTCGCTGGTCGCGATCAGCACCACTTCATGGACGGCCGCGAGCGAGGCCATCACCTGCTTCACCCGGGGATCGATGCGGCGCGTATCGGCATCGATGCGCATCAGCCACGCCACCTTGTCCTCGTCGCGTATCGCATCGAGGGGATCGATGGGCAGGTACAGCCTATGGGTCAGGGGGCGCTGCCAGGCCTTCACCGCATTGCGGCCGCCGCTGCGGGCGATGGCGCGCGCAGCGTCGGACGCCTCCAGCAATGCCGGCAGCAGCACCTCGTCGGTGTAGGCGAAGCCGGTCTTCTCGCCGTTGATTGCGCGCACGCCGACGCCTTGCTCGATGCTATGGGAGCCCTCCTTGACGATGCCGTCCTCCAGCGACCAGGATTCTTCCCGGGACAGCTGAAAATACAGATCGGCGTAATCCACGCCGCGGCTCATGAGGGCATCGAGCACCGTCGATAATCGCCCCTCATCGAGACCCGACGGCGTCAGGATCATTCTCTGCGCTACATCGAATCTGGGCTCGCCCGGCTCGGCGCTGCGGGCATTCATGCCGGCACCGCCGAGCCGGGCAGCTCCAGCCGCCGGTTGTCGAGCGCCGGAAAGCGCGCGCGTGTTTCTGCTTCCTTGGCAAGATCGATATCTGCTGTTATCACTCCGTTACCCTTTGCCAGGCGCGACAGCACCTGGCCCCAGTAGTCGACGATGAGCGAGTCGCCGTAGGTCTCGCGGCCGCTCGAATGAGTGCCGCTTTGCGCCGGCGCCACCACGTAACATAAGTTTTCGATGGCCCGCGCGCGCAGCAGCGTCTCCCAGTGAGCGCGTCCCGTCGGAACCGTGAACGCCGCCGGCATGGCCAGCCATTCGGCGCCTTGCGACACGAGCCGGCGGTAGAGTTCCGGAAACCGCATGTCGTAGCACACCGAAAGACCGAGCTTTCCGACAGGCGTATCGGCCAGCACCAGTTCGCGCCCCGGCGCGACATGAGTCGATTCGCGGTATTGCTCGTCGCGGCCGGGAATGGTCACGTCGAACAGGTGAATCTTGTCATAGCGCGCCACCCGCTTGCCGGCGGCGTCGATCAGCAGGGACGAGTTGGCGACGCGGCGGTCGCTGCCGCCGCGAATCACGATGGTGCCTCCCAGAATCCACATCCCGAGTTCTCGAGCGGTGTCGCTCAAAAATGACTGCACCGCGCCGGCGCCGTCCGGTTCGGCGACTTGCAGCTTATCGGCATCGCGCAGGCCGATGAAGGCGAAGTTCTCCGGCAGGCAGGCGATGTCGGCACCCGCCTCCTTGGCTTCACGCAGCAAGCCGCCCGCGGCAGCCAGATTGTCTGCGACGATGTGGCTCGATGTCATCTGAATGGCGGCAACTATGCCCATCTATTTCGGTGCCTCGGCAGACGCCGCAGCCGCGTCTGCACTCTTGATTCGTTCGACGATCGGATTATCCCAGCTGCCGGTAATCCGATAATACCCTCGGGCCAGGCCCTTCAGCGGCTGTTTGAACACTTGGGTGAAAAGAAGCACCGCCCCTGCCACCACCGGCCCCCCCGCCAGGGCCGCCAGCGGCAGTGAATTGCCGACGCTGCCCGTAACTACCGCAGTTTGGTCGTAATCCTTGTTTTTCAAGCCGACGCGGCCAATTAACCCGATTTCCGCCGCCGGCCCCTTGACCAGCACATTATCGGTGTAGGCGCTGCCGTCGTGCAGGTCAAAATCCCCGCGAACGGTGTCGAACGCCAGGCCTTTGTCGGTGAGATCGCTGAAATCCAGGGCCAATCGCCTGCGCAGCGCGGCAACGCTGGTGAGGCCGAGCACCCTGCCGGCGCCGGGCTTGAGGCCGACGATTTGACCCTTGTCCAGCGACAGCTGCACATGTCCCTTCGCGCGGGCGAGGGCATCTTCCGTCGGCGCACCGACCCAATTCAGATCGAAATCCATGCGTCCGGTTTTGGCTTCGATGACCGGGATGTAGCCCAGTTCCTTCAGCGTTTCCTGGACGTCGCTGCTGGTCAGCGTGCCCGCGATGCGGCCCAATCCTGCATCCTTGCCGCGCCACTCACCGGTTGCATTCGCCGAGAAGCTGGCGCCTGCGACGGTAAGCTGCTTCAGGCTGATTCCGTCGTCCAGCTTGACCAGCGTCGCCTGCACGTCGCCGAACTGCCGCTCTCCCCAATCGAGCTGCGCGGCGTGGAAATTCACCGCCGGGATGGAGCGAGGGTCGCCCAGTGCCTGCGTATCGTCCGGCTCGCGGCCATCGCCGGCCGCGCCTGCCGCGTCCTCCGGACCCGGCGCCACGTCGAAATGCAGCCGATCGAATTGCAGATTCCAGGCTTCGGAAGAATCAGCGGCGCTCGGCAAGGTGATGGTTCCGGCCACATTGGGGCCGCCGACGGCGATGCGCAGGCCGCCCTTCGCCACCGCAAGATCCAGCGACACGTCGCGAAACTCGAGCCCCAGGTAGTCGAGTTCGGCAACATCGAGTGTGGCGGCGCTCAAGTAGTCCGACAGCGGCTTGGCGTTCTTGTCGGCGGGATTCAGCTTGAGCCAGCCGGCCAAATCCAGGCGCCCGACCGATCCCCCGACATTGACGATTTGCGCATCGTTCGCGCTCGATTCTCCGGCACCGAAGGTCAGCGCCACGTGCGCGAGACGCACGCCGCCGGAATCCGAGGCTAGTACATAGGATCCCCGCACCACGGATCCCAGCGCAAGCCGCCCCTGGGGTCCGCCGGTTGCCGGCCACTGGATCTCGAATGAGGACGGCATCGGCGTGTCGGCAGCTTTGTCCAGGGGCGCGGGCAATTTCATCTCCAGCCCGGCCAGGCTGCTGCTCACCCGCAGGCTGCGCTCACGGTTCGGCTCCGGCGCCATTTTCAGCACGGCTCGCCAGTCCGTCTGGCCGCTGATCGATATGCTGGGCGGCAGCGCCAGCGCCGCGTGCAAGGCATCGCCGCTGAAGGAGCCGCGAAACTCGAGTTGAGTACGCGTCAGCGGGCGATTGTGCGGCGCTCTGGCCTGCATTTGAACGCTTCCTCCCAGCAGGCGGCCGCGAATATCCGCGTGAGCGACTTGCGCGCCGTCGATATCGAAGTCGCCGGTCAAATCGGTGGCCGATACGGCAGAGCCTGTCCGGTTGAGCTCCACACCCTCCAGATGGCCGTGCACCAGCACGCGACGGTGCGAAAAATCCTTGAACGGCAGAAACAAGTCCACCTTGGTTTGCATGGACCCTTTGGCCTCGACGCCCGAAAATGCATGTTCCGCCAGCGCCTCCAGCGGCGTCGAACGCAGGAATGCGAGCGCGTCCGCGGCATCGCCGCTCGCGCCTACGTGAACCTCCAGCTCGCCCGTGTTGAAGTCGGCGAAACGCGCATCGGCCGATCCGACCGGGACGGAGCCGACCCGTCCCGATATAAGGTGCATGCTCAAGCCTTGATTGCGAAACTCCGCCTGTGCGGCAAGATTTTCAATCCGCGGCCAGCCCTCGCCGTAGTCCAGCGTCATTCCGTCCAGGGCGCAGCGCGCGAGAAACAGGCCGCTGCCGTCGCGGAACGGAAAGTGCTTGATCGGTCCCCGCAGCACGACATCCGCGCGCGCCAAATGACCCGCCACGAAGGCCCGGTTCAGCCACGCGAGCGCCGGCGGCGCGATCACTCCGTGCGGCAGATAATTGCGCGTATCGGCTACGTTGCCGTTCTCCACGGCAGCGGCCAGCGTCAGCACCGGCGATGAGCCGTCGGCGGGCATTGCCCAAGCCGCTTTCCCGTGCACGGCGGCATCGCGATTTTTCATCTCCCAATCGGGGGTGGCGATCAGCAGCTCGCCGCCGGCGCGCTTCCAGTACAGAGTCGCCTTCAGGGTCTCGAGATCCGCCGGCTGGGGAAGTTGCGCGGGCCAATTGAAGACCGCGGCGCGAGTGTCGATGCTCACATGGCCGCCGCGTTCGTTGCCTGCGATCGTTCCGGTCAGGCCGCGAATGCCCGGCGCACGACCCACCGGCGCAAATCCGACATTGCGGAATTTGGCTTGAATTTGCAGGCGCCAGGGATCGGTGGCCGAGCCGCGGTTCAGCGCGATGACCGTATCCATCCACTCGCCGGTGGGCGCCACCTCTCCCAGCCGGTCGCGCAGGGTCTTGTCGGGCAGCAGTCCTGAGAGCGGCAGGAGTGTGTCCGCGCGAAGGTAGCTCGCGCTCGCGCGCAAATCCAGCAACCCAGCCTGGCTCGCGTACCAGCTCACATCGAACTGCGAGTCCGGGTCGCGATGGCCGGAGCGTACCGCCCGCACGCGCCGGCCGGAGAGGCTCCACCGGTCGCCGGAATGGATGAGGTTCAGTGCGCCGCTGATTTGCTCGAACTTCGCGCTCGGACCCTCCTTGAACTGTGTGGCCACGCCGCGCGCCGAGAAATCCAGGTCCGCTCGCGTCAGTGTCTGGCCCGTCCCGCGTGCCGCCAATTCGAATGCACCGCTGCCCGCGTCGAGCCGGCTCAAATACTCCGGCAGCAGCCGCCGCCATCCCGGGAAAGAGACGTTCTGCGCCCGCGCCACCACGCTCCAATTCAGCAACTGCAGGCGCCCCAGGCCGTTTGCGCTGCCAAATATGCTCAGTGTTCCGCCAAGCGCCGCGGGCAAGCGGCCGTTGAAGGCGGCGGAAAGGCCGGCATCGCCGCGCCGCAGGTCGAGGTTGACGTTTTGCAATGTGAGCTGCGGCAGCGCGGAGTTCCAATTCTGCATGGTCACCACCGCATGGCGTATCGCCAGCTTGCCGGCGGGCAGGTCATCCAGCGTCAGCGTCTGCAGGGAGGCATTGTCGCCGCCCAATTTGATCTCGGACGCCAACGCAAAGCTGTCGGGGCCCAGGCGCGTAATGACTATGTTCGGCGAATCGAGCTCGATCCTGCCGGCCAGCAGCTTGCCGCTGCTGATCAGCTGCCAGATGTCCACCGCAACCCGGCCCCCCGCGGCGCGCGCCAGCACCCGCCGATCATCCTTGGAATGCAACTCCAATCGGTCGAAGTGCAGTTCCGGCCCGTACCAGCGAAACGACGGCGAAACCCCCGCAAATGCTATGTGGTAGCCGGTTTGCGCCAGTATCCATTGCTTTATCTCGGCTTGATACGCCGGAGCCCGGTCGAGCGCGAGCTTGACTGCCAGCATCAGCAGGAGCAACACGCCAAGCATCCCCGCCAGAGAGTACAGCAGGATTTTTCCGGCCTTGCGCACGCTCATTACATCAGAACGACGTCGTATTGATCGACGGAGTAGAGAGCCTCGGTCTGCAGCCGTATCGGCTTGCCGGTGACCAGCTCCAATTCGCCGAGGGCGGAGGATTCCTCATCCAGCAAGCGTTCGATCACATCCTGATGGGCCAGCACCATCAATTGCTGGCACTCGAACTGGCGCGACTGGCGCACAATCTCGCGAAACACCTCGTAGCACACCGTTTCCGCCGTTTTCACGAAGCCCCGCCCCTCGCAGGTTGGACAAGGCTGGCACAACAGATGTTCCAGGCTTTCGCGCGTGCGCTTGCGCGTCATTTCCACCAGCCCCAAGGGCGATACCGAGGAGATGCTGGTCTTGACGTGATCGGCGGCGAGCGCTTTTTCCAGGGCTTGAATGACTTGCCGGCGATGCTCGGGCTCTTCCATATCGATGAAATCGATGATGATGATGCCGCCCAGATTGCGCAGGCGCAGCTGCCTCGCAATGGTCACCGCCGCCTCGAGATTGGTGCGGAAAATGGTCTCCTCCAGGTTCCGATGGCCGACGAACGCGCCCGTATTGACGTCGATGGTCGTCATCGCCTCGGTCTGGTCGATGATCAGATGGCCGCCGGATTTCAGCGACACCTTGCGATCCAATGCCTTCTGGATTTCCTCCTCGACGTGATGCAGCTCGAATACCGGCCGCACCTCGCCGTACAGTTCGATGCGCGGCAGCGCGTCGGGCATGAAGGTGGCGGCGAACTCGCACATCTCGCGATGCGCACTGGGTTGATCGATCAGCACTCTATCGACATCCGGGCGCAGCAGATCGCGCAGAATGCGTAGATGCAGCGGCAAATCCGCGTGCACCAGGTTGCCGGGCTGGGTACGCAGTCCTCTCTGCCGGACGAACTCCCAAAGCCTTCGCAAATACGTCATATCGGCCCGCAACGCCTCCAGCGACGCATCCTCGGCCGCCGTGCGCACGATGTACCCCGCATTCTCGCCGGGCTCGACACCCGCTTGCACGGCGGCGCGCAGCCGCTCGCGTTCGCTCTCATTCTCGATGCGCGCCGAAACGCCGACGCCGTGCCCCTTCGGCATGTATACAAGATACCGGGACGGCAGAGTGATGTAGGTGGTCAGCCGTGCACCCTTGGTCCCCAGGGGGTCCTTCACGACCTGGACCAGGATCTCGTTGCCTTCGACCACGAGCGAGCGGATGTTCTCCGTGCGGGGGGGCTCCAGCCCCGTTTCCGCGTGACGGGGATCCAATATATCGGAGGCATGCAGGAATGCGGTGCGCTCCATTCCGATCTCGATGAACGCGGCCTGCATGCCCGGAAGGACTCGCGACACGCGCCCCTTGTAGATGTTGCTGATCAATCCGCGGCGGCTGGCGCGTTCGAGGAACACTTCCTGCAGAACGCCGTTCTCGACCACCGCCGCGCGCGCCTCATGCGTGCTCGCATTGACCAGAATTTCGGTGCTCATAGGACCTGCCAGCGCAATACGCCGGCCGCGCTCAAGAGTTCCGCCGTTTCAAACAGCGGCAGCCCCATCACGCCGGAATAGCTGCCGCGCAAGTCCGCGATGAACACCGCCGCCCGGCCCTGTATGGCATAGGCGCCCGCCTTGTCGCTCGCTTCCCCCGTTTCCCAGTAGGCTGCGGCTTCCGCCGCAGCGATGCTGCGAAACGTGACCTCGCTGCGGCTGATCCTCGATTGGAGGCCGCCGCCGGTCCGCAGTGCAATGGCGGTCAGCACCTCATGCGTGCGGCCGGAGAGCTGGCGCAGCATGCCTTCGGCATCCCGCCGGTCCGCCGGCTTGCCGAGTATCTTCCCGTCCAGAACCACCGCCGTGTCCGCCGCCAATACCGGGGCATCGGCCGGATCGCGGCTCCTGTCCCAGCCGGCCTCCGCCTTGGCCGCGGCAAGACGCGCGACATAGTCGACCGGCGCCTCTCCCGGCAGCACGGATTCATCGACCGCCGCTCCTACCACACGGAACGGCACGCCGATCTGCTGCAGCAATTCGCGCCGCCGCGGCGACCCAGAGGCCAGATATATGAAATCGAGGGACATGGGGGTCAGGATACCGAACCTAAGCCGGCTAAGCTCGATGATAGGGGTGGCCGGCCAGTAAACTCATGGCACGGTAAAGTTGTTCCGCGACCACCACCCTGACCAATCCGTGCGGCAGGGTCAGCGGCGACAAGGACCAGCTCTGATCGGCCCTGGCGCAGCATTGCGGCGACAGGCCGTCGGGACCGCCGATCAGAAGCGCCAGGTTACGGCCGTCCCTCATGCGCTCGGCCAGCCATGCGCTCAATTGCTCGGTGTTCATCGTCCTGGCATTGATTTCAAGCGCCACGACATAATCATCCTTGCCGAGCGCCGCCAGCATGTCGGTCCCCTCTCTTTCGATCGCGCGGCGAGGGTTCTCGCCGGCCCGGCGCGGCGCGACTGGAATTTCTTGCAATTCCAGCACCAGAGGGGTGCGCAAGCGCTTCTGGTATTCGCGAAAGCCGCCATTGACCCAATCCGGCAGGCGGGTACCGGCTGCTATCAACCGGCACTTCATGCAGGCGGGACGCCAAGCTCTAGGCGCGCGCGGCGCGCTTCGTGACCGTTATATCCCACAGCTTCTCGAGGCCGTAGAACTCCCGCACGCGGGGCAACATGACGTGCACGATCATTTCGTTCAAATCGATGAGAACCCAGTCGGCGTCCTGCTGTCCTTCGACTCCATGCGGACGGTATCCCGCCGCCTTGGTCCTTTCGACCACGCGTTGCGCGACGGACCGCACATGCCGGTCGGAGGTGCCGCTCGCGATCACCATGAAATCCGCCACGTCAGTGAGGCCGCGCACATCCAGCACTTTGACTTCCAGGGCTTTCATATCCGCCAAGGCATCGATAACCACGCCCTTGAGCGAAGGCTTCGCCTCGGCCGCTTGGCGGTCGGCGCCAGTTTTCGGCTTGGCGCCTGATTTGGGCTTACTGGCTGATTTGGGCTTACCGTCTGATTTGGGCTTGCCCTCTGATTTGGGCTTGCCGCCTGATTTGGGATGGGCGCCGGCGGCTGGAGTATTGACGACCGCCTTCTTGCGCTCCGTTGCCTGGCTGTTCGAGGAGTCTTTGTTGATTGGCACTACGTTGTCCGTGTTTTCGAGTAACAATGGGTATCCAGGATGAGTTTACGCACGGCGTCCGGCATGAGGAAGCGCGGGTCTCGCCCCATGGCGATCAGCTGCCGTACCTCGGTGGATGAAATTTCAAGCTGCGTCACCGCGTGAATGTAAATGCAGCCGGCGCGCGACTCGTGCAAATCGCCGATTCGCCCCGTACCGTGATCGACCAATAATTCGCCGAGCGGACCCATGCCGGGCGCGCGCCAGCCCGGCCGATGAGCGACCACCAAATGCGCCAGTTGCAGCAGGTCGCGCCACTGATGCCATTTCGGCAAGCTCAAGAATGCGTCCATGCCCACGATCAAACAGAGGCTCCGGTCCGGGTACTCGTGCCGCAGTTCGGCAAGCGTTTCGACCGAGTAGGACGGGCCCTCTTTGCGCACCTCGCGATCGTCGACTACGAAGCCTGGTTGACCGGCTGTCGCCAGTTGCACCATCTGCAGCCGCAGTTGCGGATCGGCGACCGGCAGATCGCGGTGGGGCGGATTGCCGGCCGGAAGAAACCGGATTTCCTTCAAGCGCAGGGCTTGCTGCAATTCGAACGCAGTGCGCAAATGTGCATAGTGAATCGGGTCGAAGGTTCCGCCGAAAATGCCCATGGGGTTCATGTCGCTACCCTGCCTGAATCCGCGGTTGCTTGCAAAGCGCCCGCGAGGCTGCCGGTAAGCCCGGTCAGCGCGCTCCAGGCATCTCCCGCCGCCAGTCCCTTGATGACCCGATCCGTATGGCTTGCCTGCACGAGCAATCGCGCCAAGCGGCAGCTTCTTGAGCCTCGATAGCGCGGCCGGCGCAGGCGTGGCGGCCAGGTTCCAGCCGCTCCCCCGCGCCGCGGAACGCAGGCGGTCGCGTTCACGCGCCTGCCACAACCCACGCAGCTCCCGCACCAGCGCCCACAAGATCAACGTCGGTTCCACGCCCTCGCTCTTCAATCCCAGAAGCACGCGCAGAGCGCGCTCCGCCGTCGCCGGCGGCGGCCGCTTCGGCGAGCTGGAACACATCGTAGCGCGCACTGTCGCCGACCGAACGCAACACCAAATCGGCGCTGATGGGTTCGCCGCCTGGCCAGCAAGCTCAATTTCTCGAGCTCCTGTTTCGCTGCGAGGAGATTTCCCTCGACCCGATCGACGATCAGTTGCGCCGCCGCCGGCTCGATTTCCACGTGCAGTTGCCTGGCGCGCGCGCGCAGCCATGCCGGCAGCGCCGCCGTCTCCACCGGCCAGATGGGCACCCAGACACCGTGCTTCTCGACGGCCCGCACCCAGGGCGCATCGCTCGCCTTCTTGTCGAGCTTGTCGGTGACCACCAAGCACACCACATCGGGCGGCGGCCGCTCCGCCAAATCCGCCAGCTGCTGCGCACCCTTGTCCGGCTTGCCGCTCGGCATCCGCAGTTCGAACAGGCGCCGCTCGGCAAACAGCGACAATGATTGGCTGGCATGCCGCAACTCGTCCCAGGCGAAGCTGCGATCGATGAAAAACACCGTGCGATCCGCATATCCCGCCGTCCTCGGCCGCCGCGCGAACGGCGTCCGCGGCCTCGCCGACCAGCAGCGGCTCATCGCCGGAGACCAGGTACATGCCCGCCACGCCCCGAGCGAGGACGGCGGGCAATTGATCGGCGCTTAGACGCAATTCGGAGGCCTCGGTACGGGTTTCCGCAATTCTCTCACCTATTCACCCCGGCGCAATCCTCGCGCGCGCCGCCTCGTACTCCTCTGCCATCCCATCGACCAGCGCCTGCGACCGTCTCTACGTCGTGAATGCCGCTGACGCTCTGCCCGGCGCTCCAAATATCCCGCCATGCCTTGAGTTCGGCGTTGCCGCCGCTGCCGAAATTCATTTTTGTCTTGTCGGCCTCGGGAAGCTTATCCGGGTCGAGGCCGGCATGCGCGACGCTGCCGCGCAGATAATTGCCCGCGACGCCGCTGAACAACGACGTGTAGACGATGTCCTCGCCGCGGCTGTCGACGAGCATTTGCTTGTACTCCGCGCTGGCGTTGCCCTCTTCGGTGGCGATGAAGCGCGTCCCAAGATAGGCAAGATCCGCGCCCAATGCCTGCGCGGCCAAGACGTCGGCGCCCGTGCTCATGGCGCCCGACAGAATGATCGTCCCCGGATAGATCTCGCGAATCTGTTTGACCAGGGCGAACGGACTCAGCACGCCCGCGTGACCGCCCGCTCCAGCGCACACGGCGATGATGCCGTCGACTCCCTGCGCTGCGGCCTTTTCGGCGTGGCGCAAATTGATCACATCGTGAAACACGATGCCGCCGTAGCCGTGCACGGCCGCCACCACTTCCGCCGGCGGCCGCAAGCTGGTGATGATGATAGGCACTCTGTGCTTCACGCACAGCGCGACATCATGCTCCAGGCGATCGTTGCTGCTATGCACGATCTGATTGACCGCGAACGGCGCGATCTTGGCCTGAGGGTTGGCGTCGGCCGTAGGCTGCGAGTTCGCCGGTAATCTCCGCCAGCCAGTCATCGAGCTGCGCCGCGGGCCGCGCATTGAGCGCCGGGAATGCGCCGACGATGCCCGCCTTGCACTGTGCGAGAACCAGCCGGGGCGTCGAGACGATGAACATGGGCGCACCGATGACGGGTAGCCGCAATCGGCCTTGCAGAATCTCAGGAATGGGCATTATACGGCTCCGCACCGCGTAGGGATCATTGACGGCACTGCCCCATTATGGCGTAGTCCGTTGCGCTGCACACGGAGTCGCTCGATCGCGCACCAAACACCATCGGAATCATCATGCAATTCGACACTTTGCTATTCGAGCGGCGCGCGAGCATCGCCCACGTCACGCTCCACCGGCCGGACAGATTGAACGCCCTGAACCGCGAGCTGATCACGGATCTGCGCGCGGCAGCGGGCGCCATTGAGTCCGACCGCGATATACGCGCCGTCGTGCTCACCGGCTCCGGGCGCGCCTTTTGTTCGGGCGCCGATCTGATGGGCGACGATCTGCTGGACCCGCAGCGCAGCAGCGGAGAGAACATCGGCCGGAGCTTGCGGGATCATTTCAACCCGATGGTGAACGCTTGGTATCAACTGCGCGTGCCTGTCGTGGTCGCGGTGAACGGCATCGCAGCCGGCGCCGGCGTGAGCATCGCGCTGGCCGGCGACATCGTTTTGGCGGCACGCTCCGCCACCTTCCTGCAATTATTTGCGCCCAAGCTCGGCCTCATGCCGGATCTCGGCAGCACCTTCCATTTACCGCGGCTCGTGGGTACGGCACGCGCGAAAGGCTTGGCCCTGCTGGGCGATGCGCTGACGGCCGCGGACGCGGCCGGCTGGGGTCTCATCTGGGCCTGCGTCGACGACGCAGCGCTGCAGCCCGAAGCGCAGTCCATCGCCCGCCGCCTGGCCGCCGGCCCCACTCAAGCCTTTCAGCGCATTAAAGCAGCGTTCAACGTGGAGCCGCCCCGGACACTGGCGGAACAGCTGGAGCACGAGGCAGCGGCTCAAACCGAGCTCGGCGATACTCAGGATTTCGCGGAAGGCGTACGGGCATTTCGCGACAAGCGAATGCCGAATTTCACGGGCAAGTAGCGCGCCCGCGTGAAATGCGCCCATCGCCCGTCCTTCAGGCGATGGGTCCGCACCAGCCCGGCAGATAGTCTGCATCGCCGCTCTTTGCGAGCTTCAATGCCCGAACCAGCGCATCGGAGAAGTCATCCTCGATCACCTTGCGCTTGATCCGTCGGCGCAGGAAATCGGCCCAGAGGAATTCGCTGAATGGGGAGGTATCTTTGGCGAAGCCGCCGCTCTGGCGCAGCTCACCCGCGAGGCTCCGGAATGGATCATCCACCAAGCCCATGATGCGCTTCGGTAAATCCTTGTAGCCGCGCCGGCGGCCGCCGTCATCGTACGGATGCAGCCAGCCGCGGTTGTCCAAAAATATCCAGAAGGCATCGCGCGGCAGCCTGCGCAAATCGGCCACCACCGTGGTCGCTATGTTCTTCACGCCTTCCTGATGCAGAGCCAGCGTCAGGTGATGATGATCGATGACGTAGTATTCCTCCTTCGGGCCCCAAATGACCGGAATCAGGTGCTTGCCGAGAAAATCGGCCTTCTTCCGATCCGGATGGTCGCGCCAGCTCTTGCGCTTCGCCTTCACTTCGCGCATTCCGACCGTGATCTGAGTGGGCCGCAGGGCCGCAATGGGGACGGGATGAATGCGTGGTTCTCTGGGCAGCGTCATGGTTTGCTCCTTAAGTCTCGGCGGTCCGGCCAATACGGTGCGATGAGCCGCCTCTTGCCGTCGGCCGAGAGCCGCACGCCGGGTTCATCCAGCGCGTCCCGATCCCATAACTCGCAAGTCACCTGGCGGTGGCGCTGATCGAGCGCCTCGCAATAATTCGTGTAAATGCACAGACGCACATCGGCGCCGCGCCCCATGCGCACCTTGGCGAACCAGTCAGGATCCGCGAGGGCCTGCCGGGCAATCGCCACGATATCAGCCTGTCCGGAGGCAAGCACCGCTTCGGCCTGCTCGAAATTATGGATTCCGCCCGATGCGATCAGCGGCGTGGCGAGTTTCGCGGCGCGCACGGCGGCATGGATGCGGGAGGTCGCGCCGAGATTGCGGCCGAACGGGCCTTGGGCATCGGAATAGTAGGACGGCATGCATTCGTAGCCGCTGCGCCCGGTGTAAGGATAGGCCGCCGCGCCCACTTTTGGCTGCTGCGCATCGTCGAACTTCCCGCCTCGCGACAGCGACAAAAAGTCCATACCCGCCCCGGCAAAGGCGCATGCGAAGTATTCGGCGTCGGTGACGGTACCTCCGCCCGAGATGCACTCGTCGGCCAAAAAACGGCATCCGACCGGGAAATCCGCGCCCACTGCGGCACGGACTTGCCGGTAAACCTCCAAGGGCAGTCGCGCGCGTTGGGCGCGGTCCCCGCCATAGCCGTCGCCGCGCGTGTTGAGCGGCGACAGAAACGACGCCATCGTATAGGCATGCGCGTAGTGAAGTTCGACTCCGTCGAAACCGGCGTCGCGAGCGCGCCTTGCCGCGTCTGCGAATAATGGCGGCAACTGACGCGGCAAATCGCGGATGTGCGCCAGGTGCGTATCGGTAACCCGTTCACGGGCGCCCTGATCGAGCGCCTCCAATTCCTTGAAGTCGAGCACCCGTTCCAGATCCTGACGTGCGAGGGATGCCAGCCAGCGCCGAACCTGCACATCGACCGCGCCGTCCCCGTCAACCGCGCCGCCCGCGTCAACCGCGCCGCCCGCGTCAACCGCGCCGCCCGCGTCGCTCGCACCGCCGGCATTGGCCGCACCGTCCGCATCGGCAGCCGCAAATGCGTGGCGATGCCGCTCCGTCAATCGAAGAAAGTCCGCAAAATACCGTGCCGGATCCGGCCGCCGCCGGATGGACAGGAAGTCGATGAGTTGAATGAACAGCCGCGTTTCGCCGTCGCCGGCTCGGCGCACGGCGTCGACCAGCCGTCTCAACCCAGGCAGGAATCGTTCATCCCCGATCCGCAGCAGAGGCCCGCTCGGCACATCGCGAATTCCCGTGGCCTCGACCACGATGACCGCCGGCCGGCCCCTGGCGAAACGCTCGTACCAATCGATCACGTCCTGGGTGATGAAGCCATCGTCGGTGGCGCGCCAAGGCACCATGGCGGGGACCCAGGTGCGGTGAGGCAGCGAAATCGCCCCCACCTGAATCGGAGAGAACAATCGAGACTTGGCCGCCTGCTCGGCGCTCGGCCAGTGAGCGGGCTGCGAATCGTGCCGGATCCGCTCAGGAGGACGCCACATCGTCAGCCGGCATCCGGCAGTACCGCCGTGGCCTCAATCTCCACCCGCGCCTCCTTTTCCATCAGGGCGGTCACCTGCACCACCGACATCGGCGGGTAATGCCTTCCCATGACCTCTCGATAAGCGGCGCCTATTTCGGCCAGCTGCTCGTAGTATTCCTCGCGGCTCATCACATACCAGGTCAGGCGCACCACGTGCTCGGGGCCTGCTCCGGCCTCAGCCAGGATGGCGAGGATATTGAGCAGCGCCAGGCGCACCTGATCCGCCAACCGTGTGCTGTGAAACCTGCCCTCGGCGTCCCAGCCGATCTGGCCGGATACGAAGATCTGCAGCCCGCGAGCCGCCATGCCATGGCTGTATCCCTTGGGCCTCGGCCAGCCATCGGGCTGAAGGATGCGCGGTAGCGTCTCATTCCCGGTCATGCTGGCTCCGTTTGCGCGAGCAGTTCGCGGGCAATGATGAGCCTCTGAACCTCGGTCGCGCCTTCGTAGATGCGCAGCGCCCGTATGTCTCGATACAGTCTCTCGACGGTTTCGCCGTGCACGACGCCGCGGGCGCCGAATAATTGCACGGCCCGGTCGATTACCCGCTGCGCGGTTTCGGTAGCCGTCATTTTTGCCATGGCCGCCTCCTTGGTGACCCGCTCTCCCTGGTCGCGCAGCCACGCAGCCCGGTAAGCGAGCAACCGCGCCGCATCCACCTCGGTCGCCATGTCGGCGAGCGTACCCTGAGTCAATTGAAAATCGGCCAGGCGCTGGCCGAACATGCGCCGCGACCTTGTGTGGGAAATCGATTCGTCCAGCGCACGCTGCGCAAAGCCGAGCGCGGCCGCCGCCACCGAGGTACGGAAGATATCCAGGGTGCGCATCGCAATCTTGAACCCCTCGCCCTCGGCGCCGAGGCGATTCGCGGCAGGAATCCGGCATCCTTGAAACAGCAGGGTGCCCATCGGATGCGGCGCCATGATGTCGATGCGGGCGGCAACCGACAGCCCCTTCGTGCCGGCGTCGACCGCGAAAGCGCTGATTCCGCCCGCGGCCGCGGTTCCATCGGGCCGCATGACCGGCGGCTGCGTGCGCGCAAATACGCAGTAGAAGTCCGCGATGCCGCCGTTCGAAATCCAGGTCTTCGAGCCGTCGAGCACGTAGTGATCCCCGTCGAGCCGAGCCCGGCACTGCATTCCCGCGACATCGGACCCGGCTTCCGCTTCGGACAAGGCGAACGCCGCCAGCGCCTCGCCGCGTGCCACGCGCGGCAAGTACTTGTCTTGAAGCTCGGGCGATCCCGCCAGCGTGATCGCCCCGCTGCCGAGTCCTTGCATCGCAAATGCAAAATCCGCCAGTCCGTCGTAACTCGCCAGAGACTCGCGGATCAGGGCGATGCTGCGCACGTCGAAGTCCGGCGCGGCGCCGCCGTGATCCGAACGCACGCAGTGACGGAGAATTCCCGCCGCGCCCAGCTTATTGACGAGATCGATGCAGCGCGCATCGATCGAGTCCCGGCCCTCGCCGTGCGCCGGGCCCAGATTCCGAACGCACCAAGCCGCGACGCTCGCGTACAGCTCGCGATGGCGCGCCTCGAAGAAAGGCCAGTTCAAAAACGATGGAGCCGCCATTGTCTTTAGTTCCCCTCGAAGACCGGCTTGGTCTTGCCTGCAAACGCGCGGTATGCGCGACGGAAGTCTTCGGTTTGCATGCACAGCGCCTGCGCCTGAGCTTCGGCCTCTATGGCCGCCTCCAGAGACAAGTTCCACTCCTGATGCAGCATGCGTTTGGTCATCGCGTGCGCAAACGTCGGCCCATTGGCGAGCGATGCGGCAAAGTCAATCGCTGCGGCGAGCATGCCCGGCGCCGCGACCACCCGATTTAAAAAGCCCCACGCCAAACCCTCCTCGGCGGTCATGGAGCGGCCCGTGTACAGAAGTTCGGCCGCACGTCCCTGCCCGATGATCCTCGGCAAAATGGCGCAAGCCCCCATATCGCAGCCGGCCAATCCAACGCGGACGAACAGGAACGCCGTGCGCGCCTCGGGCGTGGCAAATCTGAAATCGGAGGCCATGGCGATGATGGCGCCCGCCCCCGCGCAGATGCCATCCAGAGCGGCGACGACGGGCTGCGGACAGGCACGCATGGACATGACCAGATCGCCCGTCAAGCGTGTAAAGTCGAGCAATCCCTGCACGTCCCTGCGGGTCAACGGACCGATGATGTCGTGCACATCGCCGCCCGAGCAGAAATTTCCGCCCGCGCCGGTGATCACGATCGCTTTCACACCCTCTTCGGCACCCAGGCCGCGGAACAAATCTCGAAGTTCTGCGTAGGACTCGAAGGTCAGCGGATTCTTGCGCTCCGGCCGATTCAACGTGATGACGCCGACTCGGCCCTCGATGCGCCACAGGAAATTCGCAGGGGAGTAGCTTGCAAGTCTCATGGGGAATTCTCCGTCCGCAGCCGCGTTTGGCGGCTGACATGAATCTTGAGGTTATGCAGCAGCGCAGCCAGCTGCTCCTTGCCCCTGGACGGCAGGCCATCCAAGAGATCGACGATCCAGCGCTCGTGCTCCGCAGCCATTTTCTTGAACATACGCTCGCCGCTCGGCGTCAGTTTTACGCGAAAGGCCCGGCGGTCGCGCGAATCGATCACGCGCGCGACCAAGCCTTCGTTCTCCAGCATGTCCGTAATGCCGGTCACATTGCCGCCGGTGACCATCAAGCGCTTCGACAATTCGCCCATTTTGAGCCCGTCGGGACATCGCTCCAGCTGGGCCATGAGGTCGAAACGCGGCAGAGTGGTCGCAAACTCGCCCTGCAGGCGCTGCCGAATGTGGTTCTCGATCAGCGTCGAGCAGCTGAGCAGCCGCAGCCATAGACGCAATGATTCATGGTGATCGTCCCGCACCCGCGTCTCGCCGTCGGAAGGCGGCGGCAGCGGCGTCTTGGAGCGGCGTATTGCGCTGCCGGCCATCACATGACCTCGCCGCCGGCCACTGCAATGCTCTGGCCGGTGATGCTCGCGCTCTCGGGCAGGCATAGCCAGCGGACGGTATCCGCGACCTCCTCGGGGGTCACCAGACGTCCTTGAGGATTGTGGGACACCAATTCCGCGAGGGCTTCAGTTTCCCCGCGGCCGGTCTTCGCGCTGATATTGGCGACCGCCGTGCGCACCAGGTCCGTATCGGTGTAGCCCGGGCACACCGCATTGACGGTGACGTTGCGGCGCGCGGTTTCGAGCGCGGCGGCGCGCGTCAGCCCGATCACTCCATGCTTCGACGCGCAGTACGCGCTCACATAAGGGTAGCCGACCATCCCGGCCGTGCTGGCGATGTTGACGATTCGCCCGAATTTAGCCTTCAGCATATCGGGCAAACACTCGCGCATGCATAAAAAAGTCCCCGTCAGATTCACAGCCAGCATTGATTGCCACAGCGCATCGCTCGTCGCCCCCAGCGGCGCGCTCGATGCCTGGCCTGCATTGTTGACGAGCAGCGAGACAGGACCGATTGCCGTGCGCGCGGCGGCCACCGCGGCGCGCACCGACCCCGGATCGGATACGTCCGCAACTTGGCAGCTTCGGCGAATCGCGGTCAACCCGGCGGCCACGGCCTCCAAGTCCGCGCGTGAGCGGCCGAGCAGCGTGACATCGGCGCCCGCGTCGGCGAGGGTGCGCACGATTGCGGCGCCTATGCCCCGGCCGGCGCCGGTTACGAGGGCGTGCAAGCCTGTGAGGGGACCCGGCATGCGGCGTCCTTAGACGGGGCCGGCGGCAGCGTCCGCGTGGGCCGCCCGCTCCAGATTGCGCTCGAGCTGCGTCTTTCCCGACAGATAGGGATCCGGCCAGCGCTGATCGTGGAATTTCTGTTCCGCCGCGGCGCTCAAGGTCCACGCGGAGTTCGACAAGTGCGGCCGCGCCAGCGCACATAGATCCGCCCGTCCCGCCGCAATGATGGAATTCACGTGGTCCGCCTCGAATATATTGCCCACGGCAATGGTTGGAATGCTGATCTCATTGCGAACCTTGTCGGCAAACGGAGTCTGCCACATGCGCCCGTACACCGGCTGCTGGTCCGCCACGGTCTGGCCCGTCGACACGTCGAGTACGTCCGCGCCGGCTTGCTTGAGCGCCCGGCCGATGGCCAGCAGATCCTCCTCAGAGAGGCCGCCTTGGGCCCAGTCGCAGGCGGAGATTCTCGCCGATAGGGGCCGCTCGCGCGGCCAAACGGCACGCACGGCGCGGAATACCTCCAGGGGGAAGCGCAATCGTGCCGCGACCTCGCCGCCGAACTCGTCGCGGCGCTGATTGGTGAGCGGCGACAGAAAGCTTCCGAGCAGGTAGCCGTGCGCAAAGTGCAGTTCCAGCATGTCGAATCCCGCATCGAGGCCGAGCTGCGCGGACTTGACGAAGTCGTCTCGGACCGCGTCCATGTCCGCACGCGTCATCGCTCGCGGAATCTGGCTGATTCCCGCCAGATAAGGAATGGCCGAGGGCGCCAAAAGCGGCCAATTGCCCTCGGCGAGCGGGTAGTCCATGCGCTCCCACCCCAGCTGAGTCGAACCCTTGCGGCCGGAATGGCCGATCTGCAGACAAAACTTGGCGGCCGAATGCGTATGAACGAATTCGACGATCCGCCGCCAAGCATCCCGCTGCGCCGCATTCCACAAGCCGGTGCATCCCGGAGTGATGCGCCCGGGCGCCGAGACGCAGGTCATCTCGGTGAACAACAATCCCGCTCCGCCGACCGCGCGCGCGCCGTAGTGCATGAGATGCCAGTCATCGGGCATGCCGTCCCTCGCCTTGTACTGCGCCATAGGCGAGACCACGACGCGGTTCGACAGATCCATGCCGGCGAGCCGGAACGGCAGAAACATCGGTGGCCGGGCCCCTTCGAACACGCCGCTGCGTGCCCCGAGCCAGCGCTCGTAATCCTCCACGAAGCCCGCATCCCGCAGCTTGAGGTTCGCGTGGCCTATGCGCTGGCTTCCCGTGAGCAGCGCATACGCGAACTGACGCGGTTCGAGATTCGAATACCGCGCGACGTTCTCGAACCACTCCATTCGGTTGCGCGCCGCGCTCTGCAGCTTGAGGGCTTCGAGACTGCGTTCGGCCTGATAGGTATGCAGTCCCGCTCGAACGTCGGCGGCCTCGGCAACCCGGCTCACCAGAGACACGGCATCCTCCATCGCCAATTTTGTGCCGGAGCCGATGCCGAAATGCGCCGTGTGAGCCGCGTCGCCGATCAGCACGAGGTTCTGATGATGCCATTGCGCGCACAACACCCGGTTGAAATTCAGCCACGCCGAACCGCGCAGGTGATTTGCGTTGCTCATCAGCGCATGTCCGCCCAAATACCGGGCGAAAAGAGCTTCGCAGAAGGCGATCGATTGCTCCGTGTTGCAGCCGTCCAGACCGTGCGCGCGCCAGGTCTCTTCGCGCGTCTCGACGATGACCGTGGAGACATCGTCGCTGAACTGATAGGCGTGGATCTGAAACCAGCCATGCTCGGTCTTTTCGAACGCGAAGGTGAACGCGGAAAATTTCTGCCGCGTGCCCAGCCAAATGAACTTGCACTTGCCTGCGGCTATGTCCGGACGGAATATCTCGGCGTGACGCGTTCGGACTTTGCTGTTCACGCCGTCCGAGGCGACGATGAGATCGGCATCGGCGAACGGCGCAGAATCGGAAACTTCGGCCTGAAAGTGCTGCTCCACGCCCAGCGATCGAGCCCTCTCCTGGAAGATATTGAGCAGCCGGCGCCGTCCGATTCCGCAGAATCCGTGACCGCTCGAGCGCATGGTCTCGCCTCGAAAATGCACGTCGACGTCGTCCCAGTGATGAAAATCCTGGATGATGGCATCGTGAGACCATGAATCCGCCGACCGGAATCCCGACATGGTCTTGTCCGAAAATACGACGCCCCAGCCGAACGTATCGTCGGGCCGGTTGCGCTCGTGAACCTCGACTTTCACGCCCGGGAGGGCCTTCTTCAGCAGTATTGCGCCGTACAGCCCCGCCGGCCCGCCGCCAATGAAAACCACGCGCTTCATGCCGCGACAATAGATCTAGATACTTTAGATGTCAAATATCTGCCGCCGCCAGCGCCTTGGACAGAGCAATGCCCTGGTCGTCGGCCAACGCGGCGGCGCGCAGCGCACGGACCCGATCGGCCGCATCTTCGCGCCGCAGCCATACCTCCGCCCTGGCGAGGATCGCGTCGAAGCTCGCGCTGCCCCGCTCATGCGTCTCGCCGTATCCTTTGACCAGCTGCTGACAGTCGGCGATTTCGGCGGCCAGGGCGTAATTCTGCGGCGCCACGCGCGCGATCAGGCCCAGCCACCGCTCGATGCGAATCTGCTCTTGCGAGTACCTCAGGGTCTTGCGGCGCCAGCGGCGCAGCCCCGCGAGCCAGTAAAGCTGCAAAAATCCACCGACGGTCGAGGTCGCGATCTGCCGGCCGCCGGTGAAGCGCGACAGCCAGCGCCGGGGCGACTTCGAGCGAAGAATCCACGTTCCCAGCCCGACCGGCAGCGTACCGCAAATTTCCTCCACCCTCGGCTTCATGAATTCAGTGACCTGGACCAGCTGGCCGGGAGACGGGCGTACCTCTTGCAGGACGCGCTTTGCGCGCGCCGCGCGAATCTTCAAGTCGGCGACTCGGATCGTATCCTCGAAGGACATCCAGAGTGCCAGCCCGCGCGCCACGGCCTCTGACAATGCAAATCCGCCTGATGCCGGATTTTCCAGAGCGGCCACGGCATCGAGTCTATCGAGGTAGAAGCCGGCGTAGGGAATGTCTTGATAGTCGATCATGCGGCGCACTCCTTCGCGCGCAATGTCTCGCGCCGCCGCCGGCACCCGCTCGTTGATTCGCTCTTGCAGCGACGCCGGTATGGCGAAACCCGGGCTCATGGGCGGCGCTTCGTCCGCGGCGGATGGCGCTTCGCCGGCGACGGGCGGCAAACTCTCGCTCACCGGCGGCACCCCGGCGGCCGCGTGCCGCGCGGCCTCGAAAGTCCGGGTGCTCGATGCGGCCTCGATGCCGCTCGCCCGTATCGCTTCGACATAGTGCTCCACGGCGAACGGCAGCGCCCCGCAACCGCAGATGGCTCCCAGCAGGGCGGCGCTGATGACGCTGCCGTTGGCTTCCGCCAACGCCTGCATGTCGAACTCGATGTAGCGCTTCGCGTGTTCCCGCGCCAGCTCACGCACTCGAGCGGGGTCGGCACGGCCGTCGCCCATGTGGGATTTCTCTTGAATGGCGAAAATTCGGTGCGATGACGTGACGAGCGTGGTGCGGCCGGTCACCAACCCACGCTGCATGGCGCGGCCGGCTTCCATGATTTCCGAGGCAATCACCACGTCCACGTCGCCCGGACTCGGCATCAGCGCAAAGATGGGCCTGCGTCCATCGGCCGGCAAACCGGCAATCGGGAAAAATTCCAGGTAATAAATGGTGGCCCCGGTTCTCTGCGCAACGCCGGGAACGGAGGTAGCCTGCGCCAGATAGCCGGAACGGCGGGCGACATCGATGAGCCAATCCGATACGACGCCGCCGCCCTGCCCGCCCAGCGCGGCGATGGTCAGGGTGATGGGCCTGGTGGCGGCGGCGGACCGGGCGGCGGCGGCGGGCCTGCCTGTGGCGCTGGGCACGGCGCTCATGGCGAGGGCTCCGCGGCGATGCGCGCAAGCCGGCGATCGAAGCGGCGTTGCAGGAATCCGACGACGGCGGAGCGGAACCGAAACTTCAGGCGGTCCCATACGCCGGGATTCGTGATGACGTCGGCCCTATAGAACGACGGACACAAAACGGCGGCATGCGCCACTTCTCCGCACACGCCGCACCCGACACAGCTATTGTCCACGTGTGCTATGGGATCGCGCCGCAGCGGATCGGGATTGGGCTTGATGGTCAGGGACGGACACCCGGACAGCCGAATGCATGAGTGATCGCCGGTGCAAACGTCGGGATCGATGCCGAAGCGCTGGCGCACGACCCGCTTCCCTTCCTGGGCCATCCGCTTCAGAACCGGCGCCACGCGTCTCTTTCGATTCAACTCGCACTCGCCTTCCGCGATGATGACCTTGGGTCCCTTGTAGGCCGTCGTCAACGCCTCGCGCAGGGCGGCAATGCCCTCCTGCATCTTGTACGTATGGACCGTCCGCACCCATTCAACGCCGACGCCCCGCACGGCGCGTTCGATGGGATTCCTGCCCTTTCGATTTTTCACGTCCGCGCGCGAGGAGGGAATATATTGGCCGCCGGTCGCCGCGGCATAGCCGTTGTCGACGATGACCGTGACGGAGTCGTGCCGATTGAAAACCGAATTTCCGATGCCGCTGGTCAGGCCGTTATGCCAGAAGCCGCCGTCGCCCATGATCGATATCGAGCGCTTGCCCCCTTGACCGCCGCTCAAAGCCGCCGCGCTCGCCGAGCCCAGCCCGTAACCCATGATGCTCGCGCCCGAATTGAAAGGCGCCAGCGTCGCAAAGGAGTGGCAGCCGATGTCGGCGCTCACGTGCACGCTGCCCAGCTCCTTCTGCACGATCTTCATGGACGAGAAAAACGGCCGTTCGGGACATCCGGTACACAAGCCCGGCGGACGCGGCGGAACCGCCCTGCGCAGCTCGTCGATGGGCAGCAGCCGATGCTCGGACGCGGCGGTGGCCGGCGAACCGGGCGGATCGCCGGCCCGCGGGGCCGGCGCCGCCGGCTCCAAGGCGCGCGGCGCCCATTTCTCCAGGAAGCTCTTGATCCCGGCGCTGACGACGCCGCCGGTATACTCGCCCGCCATGGGCAGCGGACCTTTGCCGACGACGCGGGTTTGAATATCCGCATTGCGCAGAAACTGATTGACGCTCTGTTCGATGTATTCCGGCTGGCCTTCCTCGACGATCAGCAAAGCCTGCTTGCCCGCGGCGAACCGGGTGAACTCCTCCGGGACGAGGGGATAGGTGACATTCAGTACATATAGGGGAATTTGCGACTTCCCGAAAACATCCGCGAGGCCCATCCTTTCCAATGACCGCAACACCGTATTGTAAAGACCGCCCTGCATGACGATGCCGACTTCCTGCAAATCGCCCCCGAACACCTCGTTCAAGCGATTCTCGGTGATATAGCGCACGGCGGCGGGCCACCGCGTGAGCACCTTCTCCTGTTCCTGGGCGTACGTCGCCGGCGGCAAAATGATGCGCGCGGCCGAACGCTGGGGATTCTCCAGGGCATCCTGAATGCTGAACCGCGGCGTGACGTTGTTCTTTGCGACGAAGGAGCCATGCATATGGCAGGCGCGGATGCGCAGCATCAGCATGACCGGCGTCTCGCTCGCCTCCGACAGCTCGAAACCCCGTTCAACCATGTCGACGATGACGCCCGTGTCGGGACGGGGATCGAGCAGCCACATCTGCGATTTCATTGCGAACGCGTGGGTGCGCTCCTGCATGATGCTCGCGCCTTCGCCGTAGTCCTCGCCGACGATCATCAATGCGCCGCCGCGCACGCCGGCCGACGCCAGATTGGACAGTGCATCGGACGCGACATTGGTGCCGACCGTCGACTTCCAAGTAACCGCGCCGCGCAATGGATAGTTGATCGAAGCCGCCAGCATGGCGGCCGCGCCGGCCTCCGATGCGCTCGATTCGAAATGCACGCCCAGGTCATCCAGTATCTCGCGTGCATCGGCGAGAACATCCATCAAGTGCGAGACGGGGGCGCCCTGGTAGCCGCCGACATACGACACGCCTGCCTGCAGCAAGGCCTTGGTGACGGCGAGAATGGCTTCGCCTTCGAATAACTCGCCGGCTCCGAGCCGGAGCGACTGAACTTCACGTGCGAACGACCGCTCTGCCATGGCTGCGCCTTGAGTGTGCCGGATTGACCTGCAATACTATGCCGGTTACGTGATTTTGCAACTATTGCCATCTAAAGGATCTGAAGCGAGTGGCCGTATCCCGACTCACATTGCCGCGCCGCGGGAATATTTCGAAGCTCGCGGACGCCAGGCGCCGCGGCGATCCTCGATTCCGCGGTTCCCGGATCGCCGATTCGCCGCTGTATCTCATCGTGCGCACGGCCGGCCGCTACGCGCAGGAGCTGGAGAACGCCCTCACCGCCTCCGGCATGGATCTTCTGAGCTGGCGCGCCCTGATGATCGTCAACGAAGTGAGTCCCAGCAGCGTGAGCGAAATTGCCGAGAAGTCGGTGACCCGGCTGTCGACCATGACGCGCGTCGTACAGCGCCTGGAGAAGAAGAGCCTGGTGAGACTTTCGAGACGACCGTCCGACGCACGAGTCACGGAGGTCCATTTGACGCCGCTCGGCAAGCAATGCGTCGAGCGGGAGCGCGGCACGGCCGGAGAAATCTATCGGCGCGCCATGGAGGATCTTTCAGCGGCCGACGTCACGGTATTGAGCCGGATCATGCGGCGTATTTTCGCGAATCTGTCCGCCTGACCGAGCGATGCGGCCGCCGGCCTCGGCTCGCCCGCAGAGACGGCATTTGGTCACAGCCGCGACATGGTTTGGCCGTCGAATTCGGACCGAAAGTATTTCCTCAATGCGTCCATGAATACCCGGTTGTCATCGGCCACATGCGCGAAGAGCGTGATCGATGAATGGAACTTCAGGTAATCCGGATAGCCAAAGATGGCCTCGATGGGCCGCCCATCGACCAATATCACCAGTTTCGTGCATTTTCTCAGCCTGAGCCCGAGCACCGGATGATCGAGATACGCTGCAGCCTCCTCCGGGGAGCAGAGCGCGAATTTTTGAGCCATGGCACTGCGTCCGAGACCCGCAAGCTGCGGGAAGACGTACCACATCCAGTGACTGTCCTTGCGGCCGGCCCGAAGCTCAATTTCCACCTGCTCGTAGACGGCGCTCTGGGCGTCGATGAAGCGCTGCAAATTGTAAAGATCCATCTTTGCCTCGGCGCGCTGATGTACATCGGCCCAATGCGCACGGGTTGGGCCGATGTGCTAAGTACGCCTGCCGATCTGCGCCAACGGCACCTTCACCTCGCCGGGCCGCGAACTCTGTGTGGTCGATTTCTGCGCGGCCGGCTCTTCGCCGCAGCCATCGCAACCTCCGCAGGCACCCTGTGCCTTGCCCGCCGATGCGACCGCCAACCATTGCGCCATCCTGCGCAGGCCGAGAAACGCCGGCGCGCGCGCCATGACTCGACTCAAGCCGGCCAGCAGGCGGCGCCGCACGCTGCGTGGGCCGAGCGACGACAGGGCGTATCCCGCACTGACCAGCAGCGCGAGGCCGACCAGAGAGTCATCGAGAATGCCGTTCATGCGGACTCCTCAACCGGACAGCGCCACGGCGACGCGATAGGTTATCCACGAGCCGGCGTAGGCCAGAGCAAACATATACCCCGCCATGATGATGGGGTAGCGCCAGGAATTGGTCTCGCGCTTGACCGTGGCGAGCGTGGACAAGCACTGGGGTGCAAATACGTACCATGCCAGCAGCGACAGAGCGGTCGGCAGACTCCATGACTGAGCGATCAACGGCGTCAACGCGCCGCTCACGTCGTTCCCGGTGGCGGACAGCGCATATACCGTGCCCAGCGCGCCCACCGCCACCTCGCGTGCCGCGAGCCCCGGCACCAGGGCGATCGATATCTGCCAATTGAAGCCGATGGGCGCGAACAGCACCGCCAGCCACGCGCCCAAATGCCCGGCGATGCTGTATTGAATCGGGGGGCCCGTGGCGCCGGGCGGCGGCGCCGGGAAAGAGCTCAAGGCCCACAAGATCACCATCAACGCGAGAATGATCGTGCCGACGCGGGTCATGAATATTTCGACGCGCTGCCAGAGCCCGATGCCCAAATTGCGCAAGTTCGGCCAGTGGTATGCCGGCAGCTCGAGCATCAATGCCTGCCGGCCCGAGCTCGCGCCGCCGCGCTTGAGCACGAACGCCACCGCCATGGCGCCGGCAACTCCCAGGACATAGAGCGCGAACAGCACCAAGCCCTGCAATTCCAGGCCGCCCGAGAGCACGCGGCGCGGAATGAAGGCGCCGATGATCAGCGCGTACACCGGCAGGCGCGCCGAGCAAGTCATCAGCGGCGCGATCATGATCGTAGCGAGCCGATCGCGGGGGTTTTGTATGGTGCGCGTCGCCATGATTCCGGGAATCGCGCAGGCGAAGCTGGAGAGCAGAGGTATGAATGCTCGACCCGACAGCCCGACGCTTCCCATGACCCGGTCGAGCAAGAAGGCCGCGCGCGGCAAGTAGCCCGAGTCTTCGAGCATCAGAATGAAAAAGAACAGAATGATGATCTGCGGCAGGAACACCAGGACGCTGCCGATTCCGGCAAGCACGCCGTTGATGACCAAATCCTTCAGCAGGCTGGCGGGCAGCGCCGCCCCGAGCCAGTTGCCGAATGCGGCGACGCCGAACTTGATCTCGTCCATCGGCACCTGCGCCCAGGCAAATACCGCTTGAAAGACCAGGAAAAGCACGACCGCGAGTATCACCGGCCCGAGCAGCGGGTGCAGCACCACCGCGTCGACGCGGTCGCTCACCGTCACTCCGTCGAGCCGGTCTGCGCCCACGAGGCCCAGAATCCTGCGCACTTCGGATTGATCGAACGCGATATCCGCCGCGCTCGGCGTTCGCCACACCGCGGCGGTCCGCGCACGCGCCGGAATGCGCACACCATCGAGCACTTTGACGAGCGCCCGCACGCCCGTGGTCTTGACGCCGACAGTTTCGACCACCGGCACGCCCAGTTCGCCGGCCAGCCGCCCGGCATCGATCACAATGCCCTTGCGGCGCGCGATATCGCTCATGTTGAGCGCGACCACCATGGGCAGGCCCAGACGCTTCAAACTCAGCACCAACCGCAGATTCTGCCGCAGATTGGTTGCATCGGTGACGCAGACGACGAAGTCGGGCTGACTCTCACCCGCGCGGCGGCCGAGCAGTACATCGGCGGTGACTTGTTCGTCCGGGGTCAGTGGATCGAGACTATAGGCGCCCGGCAAATCCAATATGCGCACTCGCAGTCCGGATGGAGCGAGCAAAGAACCCTCTTTGCGCTCGACCGTTACTCCCGCGTAGTTGGCGACCTTCTGGCGGCTGCCGGTGAGAATGTTGAATAGTGCCGTCTTGCCGCAGTTGGGGTTACCAACCAAAGCGACG
Organism: uncultured Gammaproteobacteria bacterium; assembly: GCA_963784105.1. Lineage (GTDB taxonomy): Bacteria > Pseudomonadota > Gammaproteobacteria > Steroidobacterales > Steroidobacteraceae > Bog-1198. The sequence goes on along the minus strand of CAWAQE010000018.1, from coordinate 350,291 downwards.
AGGGGAGCCGCAGCGCTTGGCACAGCCTCCATGGACTCACGCGGGCTGCGGCTGCTCCGGGCATACTCGGATACAGGCGGCCTCGAAGAGTCGAAGGGCAAACGTGCCCGTACCGATACGCACGGCAATCGGCGCCCGCGCCATCAAGCCCTTGGCGACGATTCGCACGGCTTCGCCCGGCAGAAATCCCAATTCAGCCAGGCGCCGCCCCAATTCGACCGGCGTGGCCGCATCGGCTGCTCCCACGGATACCACCCGTGCGCGCCTTCCTATGCCTAAATCCGTCAGCCGGATCTCGTCTGGGGCCGCGGTGGGGGCATTTGAATGGGCATTGGTCGGCATGAACGCAATTCTATATGAGAATCGTTCCCATTACTATTGGACTGCATCGCAAATCCAAGCCGCGGCGCCGTTCCTGCTAATCTTGGCACCTCTTTGGCTTCGGAGGCATTGAAATGCCTACGCTTTTCGAGAAAATCATTGCCGGCGAGCTGCCGGCCACCGTGCTGTACCGCGACTCCCGTGTAATCGCCTTTTTGGACATCAGGCCGGCGGCCCCCGTGCACATACTGATCGTCCCGAACAAGCCCATTCCGACCTCCAACGACATTGCCGATGAGGATGAATCGTTGATTGGGCACATGATCATTGTGGCGCGCGATCTTGCGCGGCAGCAAGGCATCGCAGAGAGCGGTTATCGGTTGATCATCAATTGCAATGCAGATGGCGGTCAGGAGGTTTATCACCTGCACGTCCATCTGCTCGGCGGCCGGCCGCTCGGACCGATGGTTTCCCGGGCTTGAATAGCTATTATACGCGAGGATAAGCGATGAAGAAGAACAAGGGCGCGCCGTCCAAATCACGCGCCACGCCGCGGCGATCCACTCCCAAGAGCGGCGCGGCCAAGAGGAAACTCAGCGTCAGCGCCGCGAAATCCGCGCCGCGCCTCGTCAAGGCGCGCGAGGTCAAGGCACGCGTAGCATCCCGCCCAAAACAACGCGGCACCGGCCGCCGCGACTTGTATCCGGCAATCGAACCCTTTCGCCATGGATACCTGCGCGTTTCGGACGTGCACGAGATCTACTATGAAGAGTGCGGCAATCCGGCGGGCAAGCCGGCCGTATTCCTGCATGGCGGCCCGGGCGGCGGCTCCGATAAGCGCGCGCGGCAGTTCTTCGACCCGCAGCACTACCGCATCGTGGTATTCGATCAGCGTGGGTGCGGACGCAGCCGCCCCAACGCCAGCCTCATCGAGAATACGACCTGGCACCTGGTCGCCGATTTAGAACGATTGCGCAAGCATCTGGGAATAGAGCGCTGGCTGGTATTCGGCGGGTCGTGGGGCAGCACTCTGGCGCTGGCCTACGCTGAGGCAAATCCCGAACGCGTCAGCGAACTCGTGCTGCGCGGAATATTTCTGCTGCGCTACGCCGAGATCCGCTGGTTTTACCAGCATGGCGCCTCGCAAATATTTCCCGATGCGTGGGAGGCGTACCGCGACGCCATTCCGCCCGACGAGCGCGATGATTTCCTCGGCGCCTACCACAAGCGCCTGGTCGGCAGCGATCAGCGCGCCGCGTTGGCCGCGGCGCGGGCATGGTCGGTTTGGGAAGCGTCCACCAGTTTTCTGCAGAGCAATGTCGACACCATCAAGAAATGGGGCGAGGATCAATTCGCGCTGGCGGTGGCGCGAATCGAGTGCCACTACTTCGTGAATCGCGGATTCTTGCGCAGCGAAGGCCAATTGCTGGACGATGTGCCGCGCATCCGCCATATCCCCGCGACCATCGTTCAGGGGCGCTACGATGTCGTCTGTCCCGCAACCAGCGCCTGGGATCTGCATCGGGCGTGGCCCGAGGCGGATTTTCGCGTGGTGCCGGACGCCGGCCACTCGGCGTTCGAGACGGGCAATTCGCACGAACTGGTGCTCGCGACCGATCGGTACCGCAGCCGTTAGACAAAGCCGCACAATGCTCCCTGGGGTGCGCTCGGCAGCCATCGGCGCGGCTCTGCTGTTTCTGTCTTTCGCGGCGCATGCGGCGGGCACCAAGCTGCTGCGCTTTCCGAATGTGTGGCATGACCGGGTCGTGTTCAGCTACGCGGGAGATTTGTGGACGGTCGGCGCGCAAGGCGGCACCGCCACCCGTCTCACCTCGAGTCCCGGGCTCGAACTATTCGCCAAATTCTCTCCCGACGGACGATTCATCGCTTTCACCGGCCAGTACGGCGGCGACGAGCAGGTGTACGTGATTCCATCGAATGGCGGCGCCCCTAAGCAGCTCACCTACTATCCGGCGCCGGGCCCGCTCCCCGACCGTTGGGGTTACGACAATCAGGTCTATGGCTGGACGCCGGACGGCACGGCTGTATTGTTCAGATCCTCGCGCGACGGCTTCATACTCACGGAATCGAAACTCTACACTGTACCGATGAGCGGCGGCGCGGCGACCGCGCTGCCCATGCCGGTATCCGGGGCGGGCCAGTTCTCGCCCGATGGCAGGAAGATCGTCTACTCGCCTCTGTGGCGCGATTTTCGCAGCGAAAAGCGCTACCAGGGCGGCTGGGCGAACGACCTGTATATCTTCGATTTGGCGCAGCCTTCGCTGCTGCAAGTCACGCACGACCCACGCACCGACCGCGACCCCATGTGGATCGGGGATTCTATTTATTTCAACTCCGATCGCACCGGCGTGTTCAATCTCTTTCGCTACGACACCGCGACGCGGCAAATCACGCAGCTGACGCATTACCAGAACTGGGACGTGCGTTGGCCCAGCGCCGACGCCGAAGGCCAGATCGCGTATGAGCTGGACGGCGAGATCCACATCTATGATACGCGCGACGGCCGAGACCGCGGCCTGTCCATCACAGTCCCGGCGGACACCACGACGTCGCGCCCGCAATCGGTCAATGCCGCCGACAACATAGAAAGCCTGACGCTCAGTCCGGGCGGCGAGCGGGTGGCGATCGTGGCACGCGGCGACGTGTTCTCGGTTCCGGTGGAACATGGAGTGACCCGCAATCTGACGCAGTCGTCGTCCGCTCACGACCGTGAGGCCGCTTGGTCGGCCGACGGCAGGCAGCTGGCCTACGTATCGGACCGCAGCGGCGAGGAAGAGATCTATGTTCAGGCCCCTGACGGCGTCGACCCGGGCGTCCAGGTGACCTCGGGATCGGCGGCGCGCTATTACGCCCCACGCTGGTCGGGCGACGACAAGCGCATTGCGTTTTCCGACAACACCGGCCGGCTTTACGTGATCGACGTGGCAAGCCGGCGGCGCACTACCGTGGCCCGCGATCCCGCCGACCTGGCGCAGGACTATCGCTGGTCGCCCGACGGCCAATTCCTCGCGTACTCGCTCAACGACGCCGACGGCTTCTCCAGCCTCTACATCTGGTCGGTGGCCGACGGACAGTCGAGGCGCGTCACGCCTCAACTTTTCAGCGCGCATTCCCCGGCATGGGCGCCGAACGGCGGATTGCTGTACTACCTGAGCGAGCGCGACTATCAGCCGATGCTCAGCACCATTGAATTCGACTTCGCCACCGATCGGCAAACCGGGATATTCGCGCTCGCGTTGCGCAAAGACGCCGACAATCCATTCGGCATCCGGGACGATGAGCCCGGCGGCGCCCGCGGCTCAGGCGGGCGCAAGGCGAACTCCAAGGCCAGGATGGAAGTCGATTTCGACGGAATCGAACAGCGCGCGATTCGCGTACCCTTGGAGGCCGACAATCTTTCCAATCTCGAGGTTGGCGAGGAAAACCTGCTCTACCAGCGCAGCGGGCCGATTTATTACGGGCGCGATTCGAGCATCAAGCCCACGGTGATGTCCTACTCGATCAAGGATCGCGAGGCCAAACCCGTCGCCGAGGATGTGACCGAATGGTCGGCGAGCGCCGACGGCAAGCACGTGCTCGCGCAGCTCTCATCCAAGGAAATCAAATATTTCGAGGTCGGCTCGAGCGATGACGACCCGAAATCCGTGTCGCTGGCGGGCCTCGTGACGACACGGATTCCGGCCGCCGAGTGGCGTGAGATCTTCGCCGAAGTATGGCGCCGCTACCGCGATTATTTCTATGTCGACAACATGCACGGCTACGACTGGAAGAAGCTGCGTGAGAAGTACGAGCCGCAGCTGGACTTCGTCGGCTCGAGGGCGGACCTCAACTACGTCATCTCCGAAATGATCTCCGAGCTCACCGTGCAGCATGCCTACATCGAGGGCGGCGACCTGGGCTTGCCCAAGCGGCCCTACGTGGCTCTGCCGGGCGCGCGCTTCGAACTCGATGCGAAATCCGGCCGCTACCGGATCGCCAAGATATTCGCCGGCGAGAACGAAGAGGAGCGCTACCGGTCGCCGCTCACGGAAGTGGGAGTCGACGTCCACGTGGGCGATTACGTGCTCGCGATCAACGGCCGCGAGCTGAAGGCCGGCACGGACCCCTACGAGCTGCTGGAGGCGGTGCCCAACCAGCCGGTGGAATGGCGCGTGTCGGCGAGCGCCGACGGCAAAGCGGCGCGCACCATCCGCTATCAGCCGCTCAGCAGCGAAACCGCGCTGCTCTATCTTGCCTGGGTCACCGAGAATCGCGCCCGCGTGGAGCGCCTGAGCCACGGGCGACTGGGCTACATTCACATACCCGACATGGGGGAGGCCGGCATCCGGGAGTTCATTAAATGGTGGTATCCGCAGGTGCGCAAGGAAGGCCTGGTTGTCGACGTGCGCGACAACGGCGGCGGGAATATTTCAGAGCTGTTGATCGAAAGGCTGTCACGCACCCTTCATGGCACCAGCTTTGCTCGCAACCACGAGGCGGCGGACACCTATCCGCGGGTGGTGCAGCCGGGACCGAAAGTGGCATTGGTCAACGAAGACACGTCCTCGGACGGGGACATATTCGCGCACGCATTCCGCCAGTGGAAGATCGGGGCGCTCATCGGCAAGCGCACCTGGGGCGGCGCGGTCGGCATCACCGACCATGGCCCGCTGCTCGACGGCGGCATCGTATTTGTGCCAGAGTTCGGCACGGCGGATGAAAGCGGCCGCTGGATCATCGAGGGGCATGGAGTGGATCCGGACATCGTCGTCGAGCAAGATCCATTGCAGGTCTTGAAGGGTCACGATCCTCAATTGGAGCGCGGCGTTCAGGAACTCATGAATCGACTGCCGGCCGACCCGGGCGGACTGCCGCGGCGGGCGCCGCCGCCCGTGAAAACCGAGGTGCATTGAGGTGTCGGAACTCGCCACCGTGGGGCTGGCCCGCGTATCGGACGCCCGCGAAATTGCGGAAATGTCGCGCGACCTGATCGAACAGGGGCTGACATGGTCTTGGACCCCGGCGCGCGTGCAACACTTCATTACGGGGCCCGAGTCCTCGGTGGTAGTCGCGCGGCGCGAGCGGCAAATCGCGGCGTTCGCCATCATGCATTTCGGGGACGAGGTTGCACACTTGAATCTGCTCGCCGTGGCGCCCGAGCATCGCCGTCAGGGACTTGGGCGGCAGCTCATGAGCTGGCTTACCGAAACGGCGATCGAAGCCGGCGTATTTCGCATCAATCTGGAGTTGCGCACTCGCAACGAGGCGGCGCGAATCTTCTACGAATGCCTGGGCTTCGACCAGCTGGGAGTGGTGCAGGGATACTACCAGGGCCGTGAGGCGGCGCTGCGCATGTCTCGGCGCCTGGGCAAGGGCGGCTGATCAGGTCGCCGCGGAGCGGCTGCTCGCCGAATCCCCGTTCGTGGCCGCACGTTGGATCAGCGGATTGATCTCTTTATGGGGAAACACCACCGACACCCGGCACCCGCGGCCCGGGGCGGTATCGACCGTCATTTCGCCGAACGCGGCCCGTACCCGGTCCGCCACGCTCCACAGCCCGAACCCCCCCGACCGTGCCTCGAACAAGCTGAGCTGCCACTCGAACCCCACGCCGCGATCTTCCACGACGACGCATAACTCCTTCGACGTCTGTGTGACGGTGACGGCGGCCGACTGCACGCCGGAATGCTTGACGACATTGCGGAGCAGCTCTCGGATGAGCTTGAAGACCAGGACGCGCAATTCAAGGTTATACGCAGCCGCATCCGCGGCGACCTGCAAATCGACCTGCAGATTATCCTTGCCGCGCATGTAGACGCTGAGCCACTTGAGCGCGGGCTCCAATCCCAGCTCGTACAGGCCGGGAGGGCTCAAATCGGCGATTACTCTTTGAGTGATCGCCTGGACCTCGCGCACCGTATGGGAGGCCTCCCCGAGAAGCAGCCGTACTTCTGCGGGCGCGCGCGCGGCCGCCGCACTCAGAGTCATGGCAAGACCGACCAAGTGCTGGCCGATTCCATCGTGCAGGTCCACTGCGGTGGCGCGCCGGGCGCGTTCTTCCGCACCGACGAGCTGCCGCGCATACAGCTGAAGCCGATCCTGCTTTTGACGCAGGCGGTGATTGAGCTCGACCAGCTCGGTGATGTCGCGAGCGATGCACCAGAGACGCACCAGCTTTCCCTCCTCGACGACGCCGCGGAATCCGGTGATATAGGTGAACTGGCGGGATTCGTTCGACAGGGTGAATTGGAGGCCATCCACCGAATAGCCCTGCTGCGCCGTCGTTCCGATGTGTTCTAGGTAAACCGCGGACCAAGGCACGTCGGCGCGCCATAGGCGCACATCGGTCTCGGGCAATCCAAACAGGCCGTTCAGGCGCAGATAGAGCAGGTTGCATTCGGCCACATACGCATGCTCGCGCAGCCACGCGATTTGTTCATTCACCGGCAGGCCGGGAGCCATGGGAGCATCCAATTCGACGCGCCACACGGCCTCCGAACTCTGCTCTATGAAGTTATGGTAGCGTTCGCCGCTGGTGCGCAGCAGCTCCAGAGTATTTCGCTTCTCGAGCAGCACGATCGACAGCATGAAGTTGATCACGACCAGAGTCGCCAGATACAATTGCAGCGCGTCCACCCGCATGAAGGGATTCGGATCGCTCGCAAAGGGCCCGAAGCCGCGGCTTGCGAAATACGATGCAATGAGCACGGCCGCGGCCGTCATCGTCGAACACCATCGCGGCGGCAGGCGAAAGGCCGCAACGATCACCATCGCAAGCAGTATGAACGGCAGATCGAGAATGGTGGTTAGGCTGCCGGGCCTAGCCGAGAACACCCAAGCCGTCATGCCGAGCACGGCGGAGCCGATCAATATCATCTCGAGCGCAGGCGCCGGCGGCGCCGAGAATTTCGGCCTGTGCCAGCGAACCGCCCAGCCCATCACGACCGGAGCGACGGACAGGGAGCCCAGCCAATTTCCCGCCCACCACAGCTGCCATTCGCGCCAATAGTGAGCGCCGCCCAGCGGCAGCGTCGCGCCGTAGGCTCCGAGCATGGCACTGGCCGCTGCGCCGATCGCCACGGCCGCGAAGAATCGCAATACGTGCCGGATCCTCGGAATTTCCGGGCTTTTCATGAGGCACTTGGCCACGAGTGCGCCCGCGATACCGTCGATCGAGTTGGCGAGAATATACAGCTCGTGCCTGTGCCAGATAAAATGATCGGACCGTGCCGCATCGACCGCGACTTCCACGGCGACCTGCACGCACAAGATCCACAGCCAGCCGCGCCGAGGCGAAAACCAAAGCGCCATGAAGAGCAAGCCGGCGGAGGGCCAGATGAACGTCAGTTGCTGCGTACTCTCTCGCAGCACCAGGCCGAGTATCATCAGCGTCAAATACAGGAGGCCGAAGGCGGCGAGCGAGCCGACTCGCCGCACAAATCCGAAGCGCATGAAGTCCCAGGTGAGCCCGGACTCATGGTCTTCATTCGGTGCGGCCGCCATCGTCACGGTCGAACCCTCCCTGTTATGCGAACCATCGCCCGCCCAACACAGTGTAAAATTCGAAAGAGAAGGGGCGCGGGCAACCGTCCGCACCTATCCATTGCCCGCAAACCGACTTGAATAATTGTGCGCCTATTTCCCGCAAAACTACAGAAAAGTACACTGTGCCGATCGTAGATCACAGCGGCAGGCCGCGGCTGAACGGGGGCGCTCCATGACCTTCGCGGGTAGCTTGCGCGCATTCGGCGGCACCGGGCGCCGCGTCGCGCCGGTCGGTCAGGGCTCATGGAAAATCGAGGAGTCCGCCGCGCAATCCGCCGTAGCGGCCATGCGCCGCGGCCTCGATCTGGGGCTGACTCACATCGACACCGCCGAAATGTACGGTTCGGGATCCGCAGAAGCCCTTATCGCCGAAGCCATCGCCGGCCGGCGCGACGAGGTTTTCCTGGTGTCCAAGGTGCTGCCGGGCAATGCCTCGAAACGCGGCACAGTCGCAGCGTGTGAGCGATCGCTGGCACGCCTGCGCACCGACCGGCTGGATTGCTACCTACTTCACTGGCGCGGCGCCCATCCGCTGGAGGAAACGATTGCCGGCTTCGAGGCGCTGATTCGCGCCGGCAAGATACTTTCCTGGGGCGTGAGTAATTTCGACGTGGCGGATTTGGACGAAGCCGGCGCGATTGCGGGTGAGGGGCATCCGGCATGCAATCAAGTGCTCTACCACTTGCAAGAACGCGCAGTCGAACATGCCGTGCTGCCTTGGTGCCGGCGGCATGGGACGGCGCTGGTCGCATACACGCCCTTCGGCCAGTCGGCGGCCGCATTCGATCCGCAAACCCGCCATGGCCGGGTGCTGGCCGATATAGCGCAGACCCACGGGGCGACGGCCCGCCAGGTGGCTCTGCAATTCCTTTTGCGCGACCCGCAGGTATTCGCGATTCCCAAGGCGGCCGGCATGGCTCACGTCCAAGAAAACGCCGGCGCGGCCGCGCTCGAATTGAGCGGCTCCGAATTGGCGAGAATCGACGCGGCGTTCGCGCGCGGAAAACCGCGCCGCGGGCTGCCTATGATCTAGACAGGCTTAGAGCGCCAGCCAGACATCGATTCCGCCGTGCTTCGAGCAGGCGCGGCTTCGATCCTTGGTCGTGGTGAAAAAGCCGTCGTGACAGCGCGCCGATGAGTGCGGATGATCGCGGCGATACTGCGCCGCCGGATCGGACCGGCTGTCGTCCTTATGATCGTCGCGCTTCATTACGCCGTGATCATCCTGATGCTCTTGCGCATTTTGCTGATGCTGATCATCCGGATGGTCTTGAGCGTACACGGCCAATGGGACCATGGCCGTAAGCGTGCACGCCGCCATGGCGAGAATTGCGGGTTTCCAATTGAGCTGTTGCATGGGCACGGTCCTTTTGTCGGAGTTGCCGATTATGAGCCTCTGCATGGCGCCGGCAAGTCGCAGTTCGGGAAATCCCATGTCAGCGGGAACCTACGCCGGCCGCTGTATCGCGCCCATCATCAGCCGGTCGATTCGCCGGCCTGCAAGCGCACCGGCAGCACGACGCTACGCTTGGAAAACGCGCCGGTCTTGAGCCGTTGAATGAGTAGCTCGCCGGCGATACGGCCCATTTCATAGGCGGGGGAAATGACCGTCGTGATGGTCGGCGAGGTGTAGCGCCACACGTCGAACCCATTGAATCCCGCCAGCATCAGGTCCTGCGGCACTCGAATGCCCGCAAGCTCGCTGGCCTTGAGCGCCGCCGCCGCCATCGAATCCGTGGCGGCGACGATGGCATCCGGAGTCTTGCGCGCCAGGTAGTCTCGAACGACCTGTTGCACATCGTCGAAACTCTCCGAGGGCGCAATCAGCGTCTTGACATCGATGGCCGGTGTCGCGGTCCCGAGCACGCTTCTCAATCCCTTCTCGCGCTGCTCGACCGCGCACCAGTTGAGTGCGGGGCGCACGAACAGCACCGACCGCAGGTGCTTCTTGAGCAGGTGCTGCCCCAGCTGCTTCCCGCCCGAAAGGTCGTCCTGGCTGACCACCGCCATGTTGGGCGCCAACGGCTGGAACACTTCCCGAAACACCACGATGGGCTGTCCAAGCCGATTCAGGTATGCGAAATGCTCCTTTCTCACCCCCTTGGGCCCGCACAGTATGGCGCACAAGGCCTCGTTCCCCACCTTGTTGAGAATGGTCGCATTCTCGAATCGTTCGGGTGCAACGCCCTGGACGTCGAGCGTGTAGTCGAGGCTGCTGAGATAATTGCTCAGACCGCTGACGAGCCGCGATATGAAAGGGTCGTTCAGATACTCGGGGTCGCTGTCGGCGATGACGATGCCCACCGAATATTCTTCCGACAGCCGCAGACTCCTGGCGCTGGCATTGGGACGATAATTCAGCCGGGCGATGGCCGCTTCGACGAGCTTTCTCGTCTTGATTCTCACCGGCTTCGCATGAACGAAGTTCGAGACCGTCATGACCGATACGCCCGCCGCTCTCGCCACATCGCTCAAGGTCGCGCGAGCGGGCTTTTTGTGCAACGGGCCCGGGCCGCCGTTTCCCTTCATCCAAGACTCCCTGGTCGGGCTCGACAGATCATGATTATGCCCTTTTTTGCCGCCGGCAGAGCTGTATTTTTAACGTCACAAGATTCATCCGCGCGGCGGCGTCAATCGCGCGGTGCATGCGCTCGCCGCTCGCGCGGTGCAAATCCGAACGCGCGGCGAAAGGCACGCGCGAACTGGCTCGCCGAGCCGAAACCCGTGGCGAGCGCGATCTCGACCACGGCGAGCGATGTCTCGCGCAGCAGATGCCGGGCGCGATCCAGGCGCAGGACGAGATAGTACTGATGGACGCCGTGGCGGACGTGGCGCCGAAACGAGCGTTCCAGCTGCCTGAGCGAAACGCCCGCGAGGCCGGCAAGCCGCTCCCGCGACAATGGCTCCTCGATATTTTCTTCCATGGCCTTGAGCACCGCGAGGACGTTTTCATCGGCAACGCCCAGGCGGAAGCGCAGGTCCATGCGCTGTGGTCCGACGCCGTCGCGCGCGACGGTGTGCAGAAACCAGTCGCCGACGGCCGCACCCAGCCGGTGGCCGTGATCGCGGGCGATGAGAGCCGTCATCATGTCCAGGCCCGCGACGCCTCCGGAACAGGTGATGCGGTCACCGTCGAGCTCGAACAGCGAGCGCGTCAAATGCACGGTGGGGAATGCTTCTTGAAAGGCAGGCATGTGTTCCCAATGCACGGTGCAGCGCCGCCCGGCCAGCAGCCCCGCCTTGGCGAGAATGAATGGGCCCGCGGAAACGCCGCCGACGGCCACCCCCTGCCGCGCCAGCTTGCGCAGCCACGCGAAGGTGTGCCGATCGTTGAACTGCGCCGGATTGCCGCCGGCGCATACCAGGAGAAGATCGAGTTCGCCGACGTCGGCGCCGAAAGTGAAATCCGGCAGCACGGCAGCACCGCTGGAAGCGATGGCGGGCTGATTGCCGGGCGTCGCATGCCACCAGCGATATAGGTCGCGCCCGGTGAGCAAATTGGCGGCGCGCAGCGGCTCGACCGAGGAGGCATAGGACATGAGGGCAAAGCCCGGCAAGAGAAGGAACCCGACCGAGCGGATGGGACGTACCGGTGCGGCAGCCTTGCTTGGATTCGAAATACACGCCCCGGCGTATGCAAGTATGCCGTAAAATGTATGTTTCTCGTCGCTTAATGTCAACAGTCGCGGCGCCACTGATCTAACGTACTCCCTACCCGCGTGGAGCGACGCATTCGTTATTCGATCTTCAACCTGATGCGGCAGGCGCTGTCCGGCCATCGCAACTGGGGCCCGGCGTGGCGCGACGCCGACCCCAAGCCGGCGTACGACGTCGTCATCATCGGCGGCGGCGGCCATGGGCTCGCCACGGCTCACTATCTCGCGAAAATCCACGGCATCACCAATGTGGCGGTCGTCGAGAAGGGATGGATCGGGTCCGGCAATGCGGGCCGCAACACCACCATCATCCGTTCGAATTACTTATTGCCGGGCAACAACCCTTTCTATGAATGGTCCATGAAGCTTTGGGAGGGACTGGAGCAGGACCTCAATTACAATGCCATGGTCAGCCAGCGCGGAGTATTGAATCTCTATCACTCCGACGCCCAGCGCGACGCCTATGTTCGCCGCGGCAACGCCATGCGCATGCATGGGGTGGACGCGGAACTGCTGGATGCGTGGGGCGTGCGCGGGATGCTGCCCTTTCTCGATTTTGACAACGCGCGTTTCCCGATCCACGGCGGCCTTCTTCAGAGGCGCGGCGGCACTGCACGGCATGATGCGGTGGTCTGGGGCTACGCGCGTGCGGCCAGCGATCGCGGCGTCGACATCATCCAGAACTGCGAGGTGACGGGCTTCATCCGCGACGGCGAACGCGTTTGCGGCGTGCAAACGACGCGCGGCCCCATTCGCGCGGCCAAGGTCGGCATGGCCGTGGCCGGCAACACCTCGCGCATCGCGCACATGGCCGGCCTGCGCCTGCCGATCGAAAGTCATGTGCTGCAGGCCTTCGTCTCCGAAGCGATCAAGCCTTTCATCCCCGGCGTCGTCACCTTCGGGGCCGGACATTTCTATTTGAGCCAATCGGACAAGGGCGGCTTGGTCTTCGGCGGCGACTTGGACGGCTACAACTCCTACGCCCAGCGCGGCAATCTTCCCACCGTCGAAGATGTCTGCGAAGGCGGCATGGCGTTGATTCCGGCGATCGGCCGCGTGCGGATGCTGCGCTCCTGGGGCGGAATCATGGATATGTCGATGGACGGCTCGCCCATCATCGACAAAACTCCGATCGGCGGCCTGTACTTGAATGCCGGCTGGTGCTACGGCGGCTTCAAGGCCACGCCGGCGTCGGGCTGGTGCTTCGCACATTTGCTGGCGCGCGACGAGCCGCACGAGGTCGCGCGCGCGTACCGTCTCGATCGTTTTGCGGCCGGCCGTCTGCTCGACGAGAAAGGGGTGGGCGCACAGCCCAACCTGCATTGAACCGATACCATCATGTTTGCCTAGGGCTCCCATAGTATGCGTATTCAATGCCCGTTTTGCGGTGAGCGCGATGTCAGCGAGTTCGCGTATTTGGGGGACGCGAGTTTCACGCGGCCCGATCCCGCAGCCGCCGACGCGCCGGCGCGCTTTTTCGAGGAGGTTTATCTGCGCGACAATCCGGCCGGCCCATTCGAGGAGCTCTGGTATCACGTCTCCGGCTGCCGAAGCTGGCTGCGCGTGCGGCGCAATACACGCACGCATGAAATTCTCGCCGTAGAACTCGCCAAGGGCCGCCCCGCTCAGCCGGCGCAGGCATCATGACCGCCTCCGTGAAGCCACCGGGGCAGCCGAATCGTCTCGCCGCACCCGGACTCGTCGATCGCACCCGGCTGCTGTCGTTCCGCTTCGACGGCCGGCACTACACGGGTTTCGGCGGCGACACACTGGCCTCAGCCTTGCTCGGCGCCGGCGTGAAGCTCGTCGGCCGCTCCTTCAAATACCACCGGCCACGCGGCATTCTCAGCGCGGGCTCCGAAGAGCCGAACGCCTTGGTCGAGCTGCGCAGCGGTGCGCGGCGCGAAGCGAACACGCGCGCCACGGTGGCGGAACTGTTCGATGGGCTGGAGGCGCGCAGCCAGAATCGCTGGCCGTCGCTCGAGTTCGACTTGGGCGCGATCAATTCCCTGCTCTCGCCGATTTTCGTGGCCGGCTTCTACTATAAGACCTTCATGTGGCCGGCGGCGTTCTGGGAAAAACTCTACGAGCCGCTGATTCGGCGCGCTGCGGGCCTTGGCAGGGCCAGCTTCGAGGCAGACCCCGATGACTATGAGAAGGCGCATGCCTTCTGCGATGTGCTGATCGTCGGCGCAGGACCCGCCGGTTTGGCGGCGGCGCTTGCCGCCGGCCGCTCGGGCGCACGCGTCATCCTCTGCGACGAGGATTTCGTGCTGGGCGGCAGACTCAACGGCGATCGGCATGAGATCGACGGTATGAGCGGACCGGACTGGGTGAAAGCGATCGAGGCCGAGCTGGGCGCGCTGCCCGAAGTGCGCATCATGCGGCGGACGACCGTGTTCGGCGCCTACGACGACGGACTATCGGGCATTCGCACATTCGGTGCGCTCGAGCGAGTTTCCGACCATCTGGCCGTACCGCCCATCCATCAGCCCCGTCAGCGGCTGTGGAAGCTCATGGCAAAGCGCACCGTGCTCGCCGCCGGCGCCGTCGAGCGTCCCATCGTCTTCGGCGGCAACGACCGGCCGGGCGTCATGCTGGCCTCCGCGGTGCGGACCTATGTGAACCGCTTCGGCGTCGCCCCTGCGCGGCGGGTCGCGGTATTCACCAGCGGCGACGACGGCTGGAAAACCGCCTTCGATCTGCACGATGCCGGCGTCCACGTCGAGGCCGTCGTCGATGCGCGCGGCGAAATACCGCAGGCTCTGGTCGGCGCGGCGCAGCGTCTACGAGCACGCATATTCGCCGGAGCGCAGGTCATCGATGCGCACGGCGCGCGCGGTCTGGGCCGCATCGCGATTCGCGATGCCGGCGGCCGCGTCACGCGGCTCATCGTCGACGGCCTGGCCGTGTCGGGCGGCTGGAATCCCAACGTGGCACTGTCCACGCATCTGGGCGGGCGGGGGCGCTGGTCGCAGCCCATCTCGGCGTTCATCCCGGGCGACCTGCCTCGCGGCATGAGCGTCGCGGGTGCGGCAGGCGGAACATTTGCGCTCGGCGATGTGCTGCACGAAGGCGCCGGCGCGGGCGCGGACGCCGCCGCCGCCGCGGGATTCAACCGCATCGAGGCGCCGCGGTGGCGGGCAGCCCCAGAGGCCGCCGGCATCACTCCGCTGTGGAGCGTCGAGGCATCCAAGTGCAAGGCGTTCGTCGACTTCCAGCACGATGTCACGCGCGAGGACATCGCGCTGGCCGCGCGCGAGGGCTTTCGCTCCGTCGAGCTGCTCAAGCGGTACACGACCTTGGGGATGGCCACGGACCAGGGCAGGACCTCGAATCTCAACGGCCACGCCATCATGGCCGCGCTCACGGAGCGCGCCATTCCCGAAGTGGGTACGACGACCTCCCGGCCGCCCTACACGCCGGTGGCGATCGGCGCCTTCGCCGGCCCTCATCGCGGCAAGCACTTCAAGCCGACACGGCTCACCGCCGGACATGGCTGGGCCCGGGAGCACAGCGATGCCTTCGTCGAGGCCGGTCAATGGCTGCGTGCGCAGTGGTTTGCCGCGCCCGGCGAATCCGACTGGCTGCAGACGGTCACCCGCGAGGTGAAGGCGGTGCGCTCGGGCGTCGGTGTTTGCGATGTTTCGACGCTGGGCAAGATAGATATCCAAGGGACGGACTCTGCGGCCTTTCTCGACCGCATCTACATCAACCTGTTCTCGACGCTCGCCGTCGGCCGGGTGCGCTACGGACTGATGCTACGCGAGGACGGCTTCGTCTTGGATGACGGCACGACGGCGCATCTCGCGCCGCATCGCTACGTGATGTCGACGACCACGGCGAACGCCGCCAAAGTGATGCAGCACCTGGAGCATGCGCGGCAGGTACTCTGGCCGGATATGGACGTGCAGCTGGTTTCAGTCACGGAACAGTGGGCGCAGTACGCCATCGCCGGACCCGCTTCCCGGCGTCTCATCGAAAGGCTGCTCGGCGCCGCCATCGACGTGTCGAACGCCGCCTTCCCCTATCTGGCCTGCGCACAATTCTCGTGGCGCGGTATCCCGGCGCGGCTCTTCCGCATCTCTTTCTCGGGCGAGATGGCCTACGAGCTGGCGGTCCCCGCCCGCTACGGGGACGCGGCCGTTCGTGCCATCATGGCGGCGGGCGAGGAGTTCGGCGTCGTCCCCTACGGCACCGAGGCGCTCGGCGTCATGCGCATCGAGAAGGGCCATGTCGCGGGCAACGAGCTCAACGGCACCACGACGGCCGCAGATCTGGGATTGGGCCGGATGCTGTCGAAGAAAAAAGACTGCATCGGCCGCGTGCTCACCGATCGGCCGGGCGTCGCCGATCCGGACCGTCCGACCCTGGTCGGGATAAAGCCCGTCGACGCGTCGGCGCGGCTGTACGCCGGCGCGCACTTCCTTGCCCTGGGCACGGGCGCCACTCTGGCCGGCGATCTAGGCTATCTCACATCGGTAGCGTTCTCACCCATGCTCGGAACCTGGATCGGCCTCGGTCTTCTCGTGCAAGGTGCAAAGCGGCTCGGCGAAAGGATCCGTGCCCACAGCCCCGTTCGCGGCGGCGATGTGGAAGTGGAGGTCGTCTCACCCGTGTTTTTCGATCCGGAAGGAACACGCCTTCATGGCTGATGCTGCACTCATTCCGCGCGCGCCCTTTTCCGGCTTGGCCCTCAGTGTAGGCACGGGAACCGGCATCGTCGCGACCGATCGCGATGGGCTCGGCCTTGCCACCGTCGCCGTCCGCAACGGGCACGGTCCGGCGCTCAGCCGGAGCGTCAAGGAGCGCTTCGGCCTGCTGCTGCCGGACGGACCCCGCCGCGCAGCCGCGGGCGGCATCGCCTTTGCCGGCACCGGACCGGGAGTGTGGCTCGCTACGCAGGAGTCGGGCGGCAATGAATTTGCCGACGCCCTGGAAAAGCAAATCGGTGCCATGGCCGCGGTGACCGATCAGAGCGACGGCTACGCAGTGCTGCGCCTCGCGGGACCGAAGCTGCGCGATGCACTGGCGAAAATCGTTCCGCTCGACGTGCATCCGGCCGCGTTCGAGCGCGGCGACGTGGCCTCGACGGTGGCGTGGCACATGGGCGTCACCCTCTGGCGGCTCGAGGATGCGGCGGACGGCTCGCCGGTTTTCGAATTCGCGGTGTTCCGAAGCCTGGCCGGCAGCTTCTGGCATGCGCTGGCTCTCAGCGCCGCGGAATTCGGGCTCAGCGTCGAGGCGCCCGGCTAGTCCCCGTTTGGAAGAACGCTGGCGTCTCGAAGCGCTCCCGCGGTCTATCCCCAAAATACGGTCTCAGTTCGTCACAATGAATACCACGTTGCGCGGGCTTTACCGTGTTGACGGACGCGTCCCGCCGACACCAATTCACGCAATTTAACCTTGAGCGTATTGCGGTTTGCGTCAGTAATGGACGCCAGTTGCGCAATGGTTAAGCGCTCTTGCGTCCGCAACGCTTTGAGCACCTTAAGCGACACGTCGGATAGTTCATCGTCTTGTCCTTGGGCGGTACGCTCGCGCTCCAGCCGGACCGCAAGGCTATCTTTCTGCTTTTTGAGGCAGCGCAGAAAGAAACCAATCCACGGTTCCCAATCAGGTGCATCGCCCTTGAGTGTCGTTTGCGTCCGGCGCAGCGCCTTGTAATAGAGGTCCTTATTTTCCTCGATCACCCGCTCTAGCGAGGCGTAGGGAACATACGCGTAGCCCGCCCGTAAGAGGAGCAACGTGGTGAGGACACGGGAAAGCCGCCCGTTGCCATCCTGAAAGGGATGTATCGCCAGAAACACCACGATGAAAACGGCGGTGATCAGAAGCGGGTGCAGCGCTTCCTCGTCAATGGCTTTGCGCGTCCAGGCGATGAGGTCTTCCATTTCCCGCGGCGTGTCAAACGGCGTCGCGGTTTCAAAGCACGATGCCGACCTCCTGCCCGTCAGCGTCAATGGCCACAACATGATTGGCCAGCGTCTTGTAGGAGCCGCGGTGGCGCTCGTCCTTATCGCTGTGGCGCAGCAAAGTCTGGTGGAGCTGGCGGACGTGGTTCTCAGTCAGGCGCATATCGTCGAAGGCCTCGAACACAAGGTCCATGGCTTCGGCGTAGCCGGCCACTTCTTGTTCATCGCGGGTCTTGAAGGACTTGATCGCGAGTCTGGACAGCAATGACTCGACCTGGGCATCTGTGAGCTTCGCCCCTTCGATGCGCGTGCTTGATCCGACGCTCTCAATTGTCGCCACCTTGCGCAATGCACTGAGGCGGTCGGGCGAGAGCGTCTTGAGGGCTTCCCACCTCCCCTTGAACTCATCGATTTCCGCGACGAGTTTTACGAGGTCTGAGCCTAATATGAGCTTGGGTTCCCTCATGGTCGGAAAGCCTGTATAACTGATTTCATAACTGATTTCATACCCGATTACACCCAATAATATCCGATTCTGCAAGCCAATTCGCATGGCTCAGCATCGCCGTATCCCGTTAGCCTCGGCTCGGCCCGCACCGTGCGGATTTCTGGCGGTCGTCGGTGGGCGCAAGTCCGTACACGCGCTTGTAGGCATGACAGAAATGAGATGTCGAACCGAAGCCGCACTCGACCGCCACCGCCAAGATGGGATGGACGGTCTGGCGCAGCAGCATGCGCGCCCGTGCCAGGCGCAGGCGCAAATAAAACGCCTTGGGAGATGTCCCGACTTGCTCGCGGAACAGG
Source organism: uncultured Gammaproteobacteria bacterium (assembly GCA_963784105.1). GTDB lineage: Bacteria > Pseudomonadota > Gammaproteobacteria > Steroidobacterales > Steroidobacteraceae > Bog-1198. The sequence goes on along the minus strand of CAWAQE010000018.1, from coordinate 332,050 downwards.
CGCTCCACTTGCCGGGCGGAAATGCCGACCCGAACCGATATCTGGCGCATATCGAGCGGATTTTCGACCGCCCCTTCCATGAGCCTGATGATCTCCACCAGCTTCGGGCTGTCGATGCCGTGACGGGTGTGGATTTCGAGGCGCTGATGATCTTCCTGCCTGCGAATCTGCGGATGGATGAACTGCTCGGCGACGGCGACCGCTACGTCGGGCGTGGATGCCTCGCTGACGAAGTGCAACATCATATCGAGCGCCGCCGTGCCTCCGGAGCAGGTGAACACGTCCCGGTCAACCACGTACAAGTCTCGCGTGACTTCGAGGTCCGGGTACCGCGACCGGAATGAGTCCGCGTATTCCCAATGCACGGTGCAGCGGCGCCCGGCCAGCAATCCCGCCTCCGCAAGAATGAACGAGCCGGTGCTGATCGCGCCGGCCATTGCTCCGTGCCGCGCCAGCCGCCGCAGATGGTGTTGGATCTTGCGGGCGGACCCGAACTGCGCCGGCTCCAGCCCCGCGCAGACGACCAGCATGTCGATCTTGTTCAGCTGCTCCAGCGATTGGTCGACGGCGATGGCGATGCCGTTGCTGGCCCTCACCTCCTTGCCGTCCACCGAAACCAGTTTCCACTCGAACAACCGGCGCTCGCTGATGCGGTTTGCCGAGCGCAGCGGCTCGATCGCGGCGGAGAACGCCATCATCGAAAACTGCGGAATCAACAGATACGCAATTTGAACGGGCGAACCGGCCTTCTGAGTCAGCACGAGCAGACTATACGCTACCCTTGATTCGGGCCGCCCGCCGGATACAGGCGCCGCAAGAGCTCCGCCGATGCCTTCTGACCGGCAAGCTGCCCGCCGTCGATGACGAACACCTGGCCCGTGATGAAAGACGCCTCCTCGCCGGCGAGAAACACGAACAATGGCGCGACGTCCCGCACTTTTCCAGCCCGGCCGAGCGGAATGTAGCGGTCGACGAAATCCTGTACGAAAGCCGGGCTGTCGATGGCCTCGGACATCGGAGTCTGTAGATAGCCCGGGGCGATGGCGTTGACGCGGATTCCGAACTGCGCCAGCTCCAGCGCCATGGTCTTGGTCAGCATGACTACGCCGCCCTTGCTGGCGTTGTAGTGCGCGTATCCGGCCTCGCCGTCGATGGCGTTCTTGCTGGCCATGTTGAGAATGACGCCCCGGCCGCGCGCCGCCATTCGCCGCGCAACGGCTTGCGCGACACTGAACATGCCCGTCAGATTGACGTCGATCACCCTTTGCCACTCTGCCGGCGAGATATCCAGAAAGCACGTCTCCATCGCTATGCCGGCATTGTTGACCAGCACGTCGACCGGCATGCGGCGCTCGGCCTGATCGACGGCTGCATCTACGGCGTCACGATCCGTCACATCGAGCAAGTGCCCGTGCGCATCGACGCCGGCGCCGCGAAGCTCGTGCACCGCCCGTTCGAGATTCGCCGCGTGGCAGTCCGCCAGCGAAACGGCCGCGCGTTCGCGGCCCAGGGCGTCCGCGATGGCGCGGCCGATGCCGCGCGCGCCGCCCGTGACGAGAATGTGCTTGCCTTCAAGTTGCGTGGACATGTTCGGCTCCGTTAGCACCCCGCGGCGGCCGCCCGCGCGCGCTGCGCGTGGCGCTCTTCATAGACTGTGACGAGAAGAGTGCTCCCCAGCACCACCAGCCCGCCGACGGCCATGCGAATCGTCAGGCGCTCGCCCAGGGCAACGACCGCGATCAGCACGCCGAAGACCGGGATCAGATAGTTCGACAGGCCTGCCTGGGCCGCATCCAGCCGCGTCAGCACCGTCAGGAACAAAATCATCGAGAGAAAGTACTGCAGCCCCGCCAGCAGCGAGATGCCGACCCACACCTTCGGCCCGAAGGAGACCATGCTGTGAAACGAGCCCGGCTCCAGATAAAGAGTGAGCGGAACCAGGCTGATCAGCACCGCGTAGTAGCTGTAGAGCAGAACTTCGAGCGGTGTATAGCGGTCGAGCAGCTTCTTGCCGTACACATTGTAGAACGCGCTGCCGAGAACGCCCAGCATGATCAGCAGATTCCCCGCGACCACGCCGCCGCTGGCGAAGCGCAAGTCTTTCCAATCGACGCCGGAGCATTGCAATACACCGGCCACGGCGAGCACGAAACTCAGCCTGCGCACGTTCGTCATGCGTTCGCCGAGCAAGAGATAGGCCATCACCGCGGTCGCTATGGGCAGCGTCAGCGATAGCAGCGCGGCATTCGACGCAGGCGCGAAGCGAACCCCCCAGGTCACGCCGAGCTGAGCCACGACCTGCCCGAATACTCCGATCACCGCAAAACGGCCAAGGTCGGAGACTCCGAGGGAAGGCGTCCGGCCGCTGCGGCGCTGCTCGCGGCGCACGAGGGGAATGAGGCACAGCGTTGCAATGCTCATCGGCAGCAGCGTCGCCAAGATCGGGCCCATCCGTTCCTGAACGAGCTTTGCGAGGACGAATTGGCTGGCCCAGATGAGATTGCACAGTATGAGCAGAGCCCAATCGACCAGCCGCGACGCCGTACGCGCGTCCATCAGAACGGCGCGAGCCGCTCCACGGCGCGAATAGTCACGGGCCCCTCGTCCGAGCGGGTTTTCTCCTTGCCCAACACTTCCACCGATGCCTTCGCCATGACGATGGAGACCATCCGGTTCGGATACAGGATCACCTCATTGTCTCCGGAGCCGTGCATGCTCGGCAGGTACTCCACGGCGCCCGCGGCGTTCACGTAGCGCAGGAAATGGAAGCCCATCTTGTACAGACCGTCCTCGCTGGATTCCGACAGCGGCGCCGCAACCGGTCCCAGCGCCGCATCCGCGTTCTTGACGATGGCGTCTCGCCCGGCAAGCAGCTGTTCCGTCAACTCCCGGTTCAGGATCTGCGCGCCGCCGTGTTCGCCTCGCGCCTGATAGAGCATCGCGATTTTCGCGAGATCGTCGAGCATGGGGTAGTAGCCGGCGTTGCACCAGAGCAGGCCGTCGCGCCCGCCGGCTTCCCGGGTTCTCACCGCCGGCGCCCGGTGGATGCCGATCGGCGTGAATATTTCATCCTGTACGAACTCTCCAAGGTCGGCGCGGGACCCCCGCACCGACTTGAGAAACGCGTCGATCGCCGCGCCCAGGAGATAGTAATCTTGGTCGCGATAGCGCATCACCGTTCCCGGCTCCCAGGGATAGGGATGCAGACTGGCCGCGATCTGCCGGATCTTGTCGGCATGCGACGGCGCCATGTACCAGGCGTCGTAATCACCGCCGAGATAGCCGTCGAAGATATCGTTCGGATGGGTTTTCGTGGAGCCCGTGCCGCCGAAGCCCGTCGCCATATCGGCCGCGTCGACGAAGCGCACGCGGTGCCATTTCGGGTCCAGTCCCGGCACATAGTCGCCGACTTTGAGATTCAGCACCCATGGGCCGTACACCTCGGCCAGACGCAGCAAAGCCAACGGCGCGAACACGCTCTTCGTCACCGAACGCACGCCGAATCGCATCTCGAGCGGATAGGGGTAGGGTCCGTACGGCGTCTCGGGTTCCTGGTAGTACAGGATACCGCCCCGCACCAGCGCCACCGCCACCTGCCACTTGGGGTAGATGGGACCGCCGAACCCGTCCAGAGTGCCGGGCGGCACGGTCTTGACGAGATCGTCCCAAGGCTTCGCCGGCAGCCGATCGGCGAGTTCGCTCTGCGCCTGCGAGCGGCGCGCATCAAGCTTGGATGCGTCTCCCGGGGCGTATTCGGCCGGAACGAATCCCCAAGCGACGAAGTACTGCTTGATCAGGTAAGGCCCGGTCTGCTGTACGAACTGAATCATCAGCCCGGTGACTTGTCCCGGCCTGTACAAGAATGTCGCCAGCCCCTGATGCGCGTGGTTCTCGGTGTCGTTGACCAGCATGACGGGAAAGGCCGCCCGCGACCAGCCGCCGTCGCCTTTCTCGCGCCATACCTTCCCGAATTGCGGAATCACTCGCCAATAGCTCGCCGTGGCGCCGCCGCCCGTCTCGCGCACCATCTCACCGCGCTGAACCGGCACCAATGTGTCGCCGAGGGTGAAGAACTCCAGCTGCAGGCCCGGAAAAATCCGCGTGTCGCGCCCTCCGATCAGCGGCTGCTGCAGCACGGGCTGAGTCTGCATGGGCGCCGGGCGCAGCTTGATCACGCCGGCGAACGCCGGCGCGGGCAGAGCGCCGGCCCCCGGGGAAAACGCGGCGTTCGCGACCGGCGCGCCGAGAGAGCGTGCTGACTCAAAGGCTTGCACGGACAGCGCTTCCGCGCCGTCGGCGCGTGCGGGAGCGGAGCTCACGGCGAGCCAAGCGACGGAGACGACCAGCGCACACAATGTTCGCAACCACATAGCAAAGACCCCCTGATACCTCTGAGGAAACCGGCTACCAGTCACCGACTGATCCGTCGGCATAAAAGACGCGCTGGAGCACCTCTTGTTGGAACGGATACTTCGCGATCGCTCGCTCGTTGACCTCGATTCCAAGACCGGGCTTGCCGGCGGGCGTGACGGTGCGGCCCTGCTCATTGAGCGGATGATGGTCGTGCAGCACATCGGCGCGCCATGGAACATCCTCGCTGACCGTCTCGCAGATCACATAATCCGCCTGGGAAAAGCCGAGCTCGAATGATGCCGCCGTGCTGACGGGACCCTGAGGGTTGTGAGGCGCGAGTCCGATGCGGTGGCCTCGGCCAGGGCCGCGATCTTTCTGGCGGCGGACAGGCCGCCGCAATGCGTGATGTCGGCTTGAACGATCTCGCAGCCGCGCACCGCGAACAGATCTCTGAATTGGCTCAAGCTCGTCAGCCTCTCTCCGGTGGCGATCGGGGTCGCCACCGCGGCATTGATATGGCTCAAGGATTGGTATTCCTCGGGCCAGCAAGGCTCCTCCAGGAAGAACAGCCGGTACGGCTCGAGCGCCTTGGCGAACAGCATTCCCATCGCCGGCGACGGCCGGGCATGGCAATCCACCATGATGTCGATGTGGGGACCCACCGCCTCGCGCATGCGTGCGACGGCCTGCTCGGCCGCCAAGACCGGCGCCGAACCCTCCAAGGGCCCGGTCGGCGGTACCGCCATCGACTTGAACGCGGTGAATCCCTTCGCGACGGCCTCGCGCGCAAGATCCGCGAACCGCTCCGCGTTCGCCACGGGTGTTTCGTAGAAGTCTTCCATGCGGCCGCCGCCCAAATGGCAGTAGAGACGAATGTAGTCGCGGACCGGCCCGCCCCACAGCCGATGGCAGGGCACGCCGAGGTCTTTTCCGGCGATATCCCACAGCGCAATGTCGATGCCCGACATGGCGGTGGCGCGCACGATGCCCGAACTGTGCCAGAAATGTTGCCGGAACATCATTTGCCAGAGGTGCTCGATACGGCGCGGGTCCTCGCCGACCAGAAGAGTCGCCAAGTCCTCCACGGCGCCGACGATGGACCTGGTGTGCCACTCCAGCGTCGCCTCGCCCCAGCCGATGAGGCCGGGCTGGTCCGTCTCGATCTTGACGAAAACCCAGTTGCGCATGCGGGCGTTGCATACCAGAGACTTGATGGCGGTAATCTTCATGTGCCGTGTCGTCCTGCCCGTAGGCTTATCTTGGAATAATCCGCCCGCGCGGCCGCTGCATGCTACTCACAAACGACTCCGCAATGTCTGAGTGCGACATCGCCGAGAAGCGGTACACGGTGGTGGAAGTCCACTCCTTGCCCGGCTCGAGCAGCGTGTTCGGAAATTGCGGACGATTCGGAGAATCCGGAAAATGCTGGGCCTCCAGCGCGATGCCATCGCCTTGCCGGTAGAGGCGGCGATGCTTTCCGAGCGTCGCACCGGAGAGAAAATTGCCCGTGTATACCTGAAGACCGGGCTCCGTCGTCAGCAATTCGAGCGTGCGGCCGGAGCGCGGATCGTCGAGGCGCGCCGCCAAGCGCAGCGTACCGTCCGCGCCCCGCAGCACGAAGTTGTGGTCATAGCCGCGGGCGTGCACGATCTGGGCATCCGATCCGTCGCGGACCCGGGCGGCAATCGCCTGCGGCGTGCGAAAGTCGAACACCGTGCCGGCGACCGGCCGCACTTCGCCGGTGGGTATCAAGCTGGAATCCACGGGAGTGTAGGCGTCGGCCTGCACACACAGCCGCGCATCGAGAGCGCGGGACGCGCCGCCGAGATCCCAGTAGCTGTGATTGGTCAAGTTGAGCACGGTCGCGGCGGACGTGGCTGCCGCGTAGTCGATGCGCAGCTCATCGCGGTCCGTCAGCGTGTAGGTCAGACGCACGGTGAGTTCGCCGGGGAAGCCTTGATCGCCGTCCCGGCTCACCAGGGAGAGGCAAAGAGCCGCTCCCCGGGCGGTATCGGTCCCCTCGATGCGCCAGAGGCGGCGATGGAAGCCTTCCTCGCCGCCGTGCTCGCAATGAGGGGGCGCGTTGACGGGAAGCCGATAGCTCTTGCCGCCGATGCTGAATCGGCCCTGGGCGATCCGATTGGCGTAACGGCCCACCGTCGAGCCGAAATAGTGTTGGTTGCGCAGATACCCTTCAATGGTGTCGAAACCCAGCACGACGTCGGCGAGTTCCCCACGCGCGTCGGGCACGAGACAGCTGCGCAGGGTTGCGCCCAGCGTCAGAATGCAGGCTTCGATACCGCGGCGGTTCGTGAGCCGGAATTCGGTCACCTCGGCTCCCGAAGCCAGCGTGCCGACGATGCGGCGGGACACGGCGCCGCCCTCATCCACCGATGCATTCCGCGGAACCTTGGACAATCTAACCTCCGAGAGCCATTTCGCCGGAATCGACGTGCCGCACACGCACGATCCAGTCGCCTCCGGGCAGCGATTGCAGCGTGTAACCGGCTTCGCTCGGTGTCGCTTCCGTTCCTCGCAGCGGGATTCCCCCTGCGGTCACGCGCGACGGCCTGAAGCTAAGCCGCAGCACGTCGAGGGCAGCCGCATCGAAGGTTCGGTATTCGACGCCGCGCGCGCTGTAGCGCACCTTTTGCACCACCGAACTGGAGCGCAGAATGTGATTCTACCCCGGCAGGGGCGAATTCGGGAACGGCGCCCATGGCCCATTGAAAGTGGCGCATGTAGTCCGCATAGCCGTCGCTGAACCAATAGACGTTGTGGTAGTCCACGCCGCAGCAGGCGATGCGGCCGTCGGCGCCGGCAAAATACGTCGCATAATTCAAGGATCGGAACGCGTCTTCGCGCGCCTGCCCGTCGCGGGTCTTCTCGAAGAACAGGGCATTGATGGCGGCCCAGCGCGCCGTATGGTCTCCCTGGCCGGCGCGGGAGCAGCAACCGAAACTCGCATCCGGCGTGGTCTGCTCATCGATGGCCTGCGCGCCGAAGAACGGACCGCGGCCCAGTTTTATCTTCACCCAGTCGAGCAATCGCCCCACGTGCGACATCCATTGCGGATCCACTTCGGCGGGATTCTCCCGCGCCAGGATGTAGTAGGCGGCCATCATGGGCGTTAGCTGATTCACATCCTCGGTTTGCCGCGGAATGTCCTCGAAGAAGCCGGCCCACTTGTTCCAGGCCCGGCTATCATGGTTGAGCGGGTTCTCGATCAGCCATTTTAGCGCCAGATCCCGCGCGCCGCGAAACGCCGCGGCATCGCCCTCACGGCATCGATGCGAGATCAGCTCATCGAACAGGCGCAGCGGGCCGGCGACGTCGCCGCCGTACTCCTCGAGCGCGAGGGTCGACCCCCGTGCGCGCATCGAGGCGGAAGGGCCATGGCGTGTGATCCGCGTCCCCCGCACGGACGTGTTTGGCAAGCGCCTGCGCGCATTGAATCGCAGCCTGCAGATACCTGCGCTCCCCCGTCATCTTATAAAACAGCACGTAGCCGGTGCCCAGTTCCCCCACTTTGTCGGTCTCGATGCCGCCGTAGAACTCGCGCGGCATGTTCTCGATGCAGCGGCCATAGTCCGGACTGTCATCGCAGCTGGTGGCGAACGGTACGCCGGGCCATTCCCAATCCGAGGGGGTGGTGCCGTGTGCGAGTTGGTAATCCAGCATGCCGCGGACCGCTTGAACCGCCTCATCGTCTCCCGAGTACGGATACCATCCCATGAGCGAATCGACGAACGCGGCATACACCATGGCGGGATTGTGCTGCCAATAGACACCCTGCAAGGTTGCGGCATCGTACACTGAGTTGATCAGGTAGATCTTCAGGCCGGTACCGTGACGCGTATCCCGCGGCACCTTGTGCTCGATGAAATCCCAGCCCAACCGGATCACGTGGTCGTAGCCAAGATTCTTTTCCGGCCGATACCAGGCGAGCAATTTACCTTGCGAATCCAGCACGGCCGAGTGCCACGGCACTTGCGCGTTGACGTAGACGTCTTCGGTTGCGCCCGCGTTTCCCGCCACGCCCGCGTTTCCCGCCACGCCCGCGTTTCCTGCCGCGCCGGCGTTTCCTGCCGCGCCGGCGGGCACCGCAGCACCTGTCGCAGGCAGCCATAGAATCGCCGCCGCAAGGCGAGCCGCAAGGCGAATCGACGCAGACACTGGGAAACCCATCCGCTCTCCTCCCATAAATACTCCGCCGCCGTTGCCGGTAGCCTCGAGTCCGGCTACTTGTCCGAAAACTTGTAGCCGGCCTTGATGCCGAGCACCCGCGGCCGCAGCGGTACCTCGGTCACGATGAATTGCGCGTCGTTTTTATTCAGATACGCATCCGAATCGAACAGGTTCTGTCCGTACGCCTCTACATACCAGTTGCCCTTGGACAGGCCGACCGACGCGTCCGCCGTGGAATAGGCGGGCAAGACGTAGGACTCCACATAGCCGGAGTTCGTGTAACTGTGGCCGGTGCGCTGTCCCGCAACCTGCCAGAACGCATTGTAGCCGTTGAATTCCCATTCGTACCGGACGCGCACGTTGCCTTGAAACGGCGGCGAATTGGCGAGCGGACTACCCAGGGGGCCGTACGGATTCGGTATCGACGTGATCCTCTGCCCGTAAGCCGGGCTCGCGGGATTGTCGTTGATCAGATAGGGCGAGTTGGTTTGGCTGCTGCTGTTCCACGACGCCGCACCTTGAATGGTCAGACCATCGGTGACGCGCCAAATGACCGTCGGTTCCACACCCCGCACGCGATAGCTCGGCCCGTTCGAAAAGAACGCGAGCGAGCCGAGGCCGCCCTGGGGATCGTCGAATCCCACCTGCACGTTGTTCCAATTCTCCTGGTAGATCGATCCATTGAACAGCACGCGGCGGTTGAACCATTCGGTTTTCCACCCGAATTCGTTGTTGGTCAGATTGTCCGGCTGCCATACGGCGGGCGTGATGTACTGCGGAATGCCGTTCGCGTCCGGCAGATGGGATGAGGTTCCGCGGTTGAATCCGCCGGGCCTGAAGCCCTGCGACCAGGTGTAGTACACCATGACGTCGTCCGCGATGTGCCAGGTCAGATTCGCGCGGCTCCTGAAACCGTGCGGCGTCGACCGGTTCGGCACCTGCAGGTCGAGGTTGGTACCGAACGGGCCGCCCGGACCGTAGCCGTTGTAATTGGTGATGGAACAGGGACTGAAGCTGCTCGGCACCGCCCCGTCGTAGAACTTGCAGTAGAAGCTGCCGACGTCGCCGCCGACTTCCTTTTCGTCGTATTTGAAATAACGCGTGCCGGCCGTGAAGGTCAGCTTTGCGGGATCAGATCGAAATCCGCCGAGCCGAAAGCCGCTTTCTGCTTGTAGCCGCGCTGCACGTCGTCAAAGAAGGCGATCATCCGCGTTGCGCACGTTCGGATTGTTCGCGGGCACGCCGGGCCAGCGGCTGCACGTCGAGAAAGCACTCGGTGGGCAGCGCGGGCGAGCAGGTGGGAACCGAGCGGTACTGATAGTCCATCTGATCGTAGATCCGGAAATCCTCGTAATAAAGCGCCGAAGAGGCCGCGCACCCGCCGATCATCGGGAGTGCTGAGGCGAAGCTCGTGGCTCTGATGCGTGTTTCTGTCTTGATCGTGCCAGGTCGCGCTCGGCGAGTAGCACTTGGTCGGCGGATCGAAGCCGGCGCTGTAGCCCGTGCACTGGTAGTAGGTCGCCCACACGCCGCGCGCGTAGTTGGTGTAATCCTGCTGCTGATCGACATTGCGCACGAGATAGGCGCCGTCGTAGACCAGCTTCAGATCGCCGACGCGCCCATTGACGGTCAGCGCCGTATTTTCGAACCTGTCCTTCACGTAGGAGGGATTGAACAGCGTCACCGACAGGGGCGGCAGCGGATTGCCCTCCGAGCCGTCGGGATTCTCATAGAATACGCCTTCGGCGTCCATGTTTTGGTAGGACTGCGCCAGCAAGAGGTTCCAATCGTCGTTGATCTTGGCCAGCGCGGAGAGGCGGAATCCCGTATAGGTCAGCGGGTTGATGGCATTTCCGGCGATCTGATAGTTGTTGATGACCTCGCTGTCGGCCGGCACCTGGCCCGGGGTAAGCACCTGGCCCGTATTGCTCACCGTCCCGCCGTTGCGCTCGGCCAATCCGAGATCGGTCCCCATGCGGGTGAATGTGCTGGGCACATTGTTGATGTAGCCGCCGCGCCGGTCTTGGTAGAACACCCCGCGCACCGCCAGCACGTCTTCGATCAAAGGCAAATTGAGCGTGAAATTTTCGCTGTTGTTGGGATCGCCATGGGCGGTGGTTCCGTAACTGGCGTTGACACTGCCCTCGGTGACGTTGAGTTTCGGCTTGTTCGTGATGTAGCGCACCACACCGGCTTGCGCGCCGCCGCCGAACAGCGTTCCCTGCGGTCCCTCGAGAATCTCGATGCGTTCGAGATCGACCGCGTAAATATCCAAATTGCGGCCGGGCAGCTGCGCCGACTGCTCGTCGAGATAAACCGCGACGTTCGGAAACGTGCCGATCGCCCCGCTGCCCTCGGTTCCGCCCGAACCGATGCTGAGGCCTCGCATGTAGATATTGGTCTGGCCCGGGCCATTGCTGGCCTGCGACACGTTGGGCAGGTACTTGATGAAATCGTCAATCGTCGTAGCGTTCAGCTGGTTCAGCGTTTCCGCGGTCAGCGCCTGAATCGTGATGGGCACGTCCTGGATACTTTGTTCCCGGCGCTGCGCGGTGACGATGACCTCGCCGAGTTCACCGGGCGCCGAGGCACTCGCCGAATCCGAGCCCACCGCATAAGCCGAGGCCGCGCACGCGTTCAGAATGGCCGCGACCGCATAAGCAATTTTATTTGGTTTCAAGATGTTCTCCCCTTATGTGTTTAGTCCGCGCATGGATACCGGCTGCTCCCATTCGTCCAAACCTTCTTATCTCGCTCGATCCGGCCAGACCATCGACACGGCGCGCTCGAACTGCTCGAGCGTGAAGCGGATGTCCTCGGCGGTATGCGCAGCCGATATCGAACACTGCTTGGTGGCGATGGGTACGAAGAACACTCCCAGCTCGATCAATGCCCGCCGCAACGCGACGTCGCGTTCAAAATCGTGGTTCTCCAGAATGTCGTGAAAGTCGGCCGGGGCGTTCGGCATCAGGTAGTACGAGAACGCCGAGCCCTGCCGCGCTATGGAAGCTTGCACGCCGCGCGCGGCAAATATCCGGCGCAGGCCCGTCTCCATCTGCGGCCCCGAGTGCCTCGACCCTGCCGTAAACCTGCTCGCGGTTGGCAAGCAGGTATTCCACGGTCCGAATGGCGGCGGCAACCGCGACGGGGTGGCCGTTATACGTGCCTCCCACCATCGGGCGCTTCTCAGGATCGGGATGCACGATGTAGTCCATGTAGCCGCGCTTGCCGCCGACGAGAGCCAGCGGGAATCCATTGGCAACGGCCTTGCCGTAGGTGACCAGATCCGGCTTCACGCCGCAGATTTCGCTGTAGCCGCCTATCGCGTGCCGAAATCCGGTCTTGACCTCATCGAAGATGAGCAAGAAGCCGAATTCGTCGGCGAGATCCCGAAGACCCTGCAGATATCCGTCGCGCGGCCGCACGACGCCGACATTTTGCAGTATGGGCTCGGTGATCATCGCCGCGATCGGGTAGCGGCGGCAAAGGTAGCGAACGGACTCCAGATCGTTGAAATTCACCGGGTGGACGAGATGAGCGATCTCGATGGTGGTGCCGGCGCCGAGCGGACGCAGCGGATACTCGCCGGGGGATACGCGTGGTCCTATTTCGGCCGGGGTGTTGAAGACATTGCACGCCAGCTCGTCTTGATTGCCGTTGTAGCCGCCCTGTACCACGATAAAGTGCGACCGCCCCGTGACCGCGCGGCTCAGGCGGATCGCCAGCGACGTCGCCTCGCTTCCGGTGTTTTGCAGACACACCTTTTCCACCGCGGCGACATTCTTGCAGATCAACTCCGCCAGGTTGCCTTCCGGCAGCGTAGCCCCGGCGCCGAAGAGGCTCTCGCCGCTGCGCAGCGCCTCGGCCACCGCGTCGTTGACGGGCGCGAAATTGTGTCCGAGAAAGTGCGGCGCGAAGGCAGCGTGATAGTCGACGTAGCGTTTGCCATCGATATCCCAGATGTGCGCGCCCTGGCCTTTCACGAAGACGATGGCGGGGTCGATTATCCGGTTGATCGAGCTGACGCCGCCCGGAATATAGGCGGCGTTGCGCGCCAAGAGGGCCGTGAGCCGGCTGCTCGCGCCGGCAGTCATGTTGGATCCATTTGCATGTGTGGGCGAACTTATAACGTTACATTTATGTAACGTTACATTAACGCGCCGAGCTTTTCAATCGGATTCGCACGGCCGAGGTATCAGCCGTCGTAGCGCGCGGCCGGAAGGCCGCCGACGTCCAGATCGACCGCGAACACCGCGCCCGCCAATCCGTCGGCGTTCGAGACGGCGTCGAGGCCCGCGGAAGCGCTGGTGATGAACAGCCGCCGCAGGTCCGAGCCGCCGAAAGTGCAGCTCGTGGGTTGGGTCACGGGCAGGCGAATCACATCGAGAAGCTCGCCCGCGGGGCTGAAACGCGACACTCGGGAGCCGCCCCAGTGGGCAATCCACACGCAACCCTCGACATCGCAGGTCAAGCCGTCAGGATAGCCCCAGCCCTGCGCGTCGAAGCGCCTGAATACTCTCTGTCCGGACAAGTCTCCCGATGGCGCAAGGTCGCATTGATGGACGACCCGGCCGTAGCTGTCCACGCAATAAACCTTCCTGCCGTCCGGTGAAAACGCCGGCCCGTTGGTGCAAATGAAAGGCCCCAGCATTCGAGTGAGCACGCCGGGGCCGTCCAATCGATACAGCCAGCCGGCGGATTGCTTTGCAGCCTCGTCGTAGGTGCCCACCCAGAAGCGGCCCAGGGGGTCGCATTTGCCATCGTTGCCGCGGCTGCCGGGATGAGGGTCGAAGGCAGCCACGGGAGACACCACCGATGTATCCATTGAAATCAAGGCAACGGAGCCTTCCAGTCCCGCTATGAAACCTGGCTCGTGCCGACGCAAAGCGATGCAGCCGATACGCCGGCCGATCGCTTTCACGCCTTCCATCGAGCCGTCCTCGCTGCAATGGTGCAGCTCGCCGCGCTCTATATCCACCCAGTAAAGCGTTTGGGCATGCTCGTCCCACACCGGACCCTCGCCGAGCACGGCGCGCGTCGATGCGGATATCAGCAGCGGCGTATGAGACCCGGCCATTCGTTCAGCCATTGCCTTGTAACGTAACATTATGCCGTCGCCTGCAGATGAGTATTTGGCGTCGGATATCTACGATATGATCCCGCAATGACGGACGAACACGGCCCCGATACAGCCGGGGACTGCGGCGGCGATTCACAACCGGCCCATGATGTGGCTCGCTGGCGCAAGGCCGAGCGCGAGAGCCTGCTCGCGGCGCGGCTCGGATTATCGTTGGAGTACCGCACTGCGCAGACTGCGGCCATCGGCAATGAACTCGATCGGCTCGTTCCGTCCGAATCCCGGACGATCCTCAGCGTGTACTGGCCGATTCGGGCCGAACCCGACTTAAGAGCGTGGATGCGGGCAAAATGGGAACAGGGAATTCGCGTGGCCCTGCCTGTCGCCGTGGCGCTGGGCCAGCCGCTCGAGTTTCGTGAGTGGCGGCCTGATGCTCGAATGGCGCGCGGATTGTGGAAGATCCCTTATCCGGCGGACGGAGCCGAGGTCGTCCCGACCGTCATTCTCGCTCCCGTCATCGGTTTGGGTTATCCGAGCGCCTCGATCCCCACTATTTATCCACAACCGCATGACATACCGATGAGCAGGATCGTTACCGGGCAAAATCTCTCGGCGCGTTGACGCGCGCATCGCCGGCCGGCACACATTCGAAGCCTCAAGGCAAAATCCGATGAACAAAGCGACGCTCGCCCTCCTCGTCCACGGCGGGACCGAAAACTGGTCGCCGCGGCGTTGGAAGCACCGCTTTGACTCGGTATGCGCCGGCCGGCGCGTGATTGTGTTGCCGGACGCGGAGTTCGACCCCGCCGAAGTCCGCTACGCCGCGGTCTGGAAGCCGGCTCCAGGGGAGCTCGCTGCATTTCCGAACCTCCGCGTCATCTTCAACCTGGGGGCCGGCGTCGATGCGTTGATGGCCGATTCCAGCCTGCCGAAGGTACCGATCGTTCGCGTGGCGGTCGCCGATCTGACCGCACGCATGACGGAATATGCCGTGCTCCATGTATTGATGCACCACCGCCAGGAGTTATATTTGCGGGTGAACCAGCGTGAGAAACGTTGGGCGCCGAAGGCTCAATGGCCGGCCGGTGCGATTTCAGTCGGCATCATGGGTCTTGGCACGCTTGGCGCCGGCGCGGGGATTGCGCTGGCGCGACTCGGCTTTCGCGTGTCGGGCTGGAGCCGAACCCGCCGGAAGATCGACGGCATCGAATGCCTGCACGGCGAAGCGCAGCTCGATCCATTTCTACGGCGAACCGATATTCTGGTCTGCCTCTTGCCGCTGACGCCGGGCACGCGGCATATCTTGGATCGCGGGCTGTTCTCGAAGCTTGGCCGCAGCAGCCCGATGGGCGCACCGGTTCTGATCAATGCCGGACGCGGGGGGCTGCAAAACGAAGCCGACATCCTCGCATGCCTCGACGACGGCACGCTCGGGGCCGCCTCGCTGGATGTCTACGAAACAGAGCCGCTGCCGGCGGACAGCCCGTTCTGGACCCACCCCAAAGTGGTGCTGACGCCTCACAACGCCGCCGACACCGATCCTGACGAGATATCGACATACGTGGCCCGTCAGATCGAGCGCTTTGAGGCCGGCGAGGCGCTCGAAAATGTCGTCGATCCCGCGCGGGGATATTGAGGCGAGGCCTCGATAGCCGGCCGCGGCGCACCGGTCACCGCCCAGCCTGCTCCGCCCCCGGCCCGACCGCCTGCGCGACGACGCGTACCAGCGCGCCCTCGGCGATCGAGTCCGGCGGATTGATCACGATGTCATCCGTTGCGTCGATTCCCGAAAGGACCTCGATCGAGGATCCAAAGTCGCGGCCCTGGACGATGCGCGTCAATCGTACGTGGCGATCGCCGCCGACCACCGCGACCAGGAGGCCTGCGGCGCGGAACAGCACGGCATTCGCCGGCAGCCTCAAGGTGGGTCCTGCGGATGCCAGCTTGAAGTGCACTTCCACATAGGCCCCCGGAAACAGTTCGTGCTGGGGGTTCTCGACCTGCAACTCAACCTGCAGGGTTCGCGAGGCAGGGTCCAGCGCCTGCGCGGTGAAGGCAACCGTCGCCGGGTAGAGTTTGCCCGGATGCTCGGTGAAGACCAGGTCCGCGCTCATGCCTGTTCGAACGCCCGATGCGTATGCCTGCGGCACAGATACATAGACTCGCAGGCGGTGTGTGTCGGCGACTCGGAACAAAGCCGCCCCCGGACCCTGCCCGGCATTGATGAGCGCACCGATATCGGTGTTTCGCTGCGTAACCACACCATCGAATGGAGCCAGCACTCGCTTGAACGACTCCATATCGCGCAGGCGCGCGACATTCGCGGCGGCGGACTCGACGGCCGCCTTCTTGGCCGCGGCATCGCCGGCGCGTTGCTCCGCGTCCTGCTTCGATACCGACTCGGTCGCCAGCAACCCCTGCCAGCGCGCGTCGGTGGTCTTGGCGAGCTGATAGTTCGCCTCTGCCGTCGCAAGATCCGCCTGGGCCTGGCCCAGTTGCTGATCCACCTCCGGCGTTTCGATCTCGGCGAGCAGCTGTCCCTTCTTGACCGGCGTGCCTATATCCGTGTACCAGGCGCGCACGTAGCCGTTGGTTCTGGCGTAGATGGGTGCCTCGTAATAGGCCTGCATGCTGCCCGGGAGAACCAGCGCTTCCGAGCCCGGCGCGACGGTCGGCTTCACCGTCACGACCGTCGTGGCGGCTGCAATCGCCGTCTGCCGGCCGAGTGCATTGCGGGCGTTGACACGGCTGACGATGCCCCAAACAGCCAACCCGATGGCGATGACGGCCGCGATCCATGCGTACTGACGCAATCGCCCGTCTGGAATCGGCGCGGGCGATGTCGGCGGCAGATCGGTCATCTTGGCACTCCGGGGGGATCCGCAACGCCGCCGGACTTGCGGCCATGAATCATGACGAAGACAGTCGGCACGAAGAACAACGTGGCCACGGTGGCAAACACCAGACCGCCGATGACCGCGCGGCCCAGGGGCGCATTCTGTTCGCCGCCCTCGCCGAGGCCGAGCGCCATCGGCACCATGCCGATGATCATCGCCAGCGCCGTCATGAGCACCGGACGGAACCGGGTGAAGCCCGCGGTCAAGGCCGCTTGCAGGGCGCCGTCTCCGGCACTCATCCGCTGGCGCGCAAAACTGATCACGAGCACGCTGTTGGCGGTCGCCACCCCCATGCACATGATCGCACCCATCAGCGCCGGCACGCTCACGGGGGTGCGGCTGAGGAACAGCATCCAGACGATGCCGGCGAGCGCCGCCGGCAGCGCGGTGATGATGATGAACGGGTCGCGCCAGGACTGGAAGTTGACCACGATCAGCAGATAGATCAGTACCACCGCGCCGGCCAAGCCCGCCAGCAGCCCATGAAAAGAGTCGGTCATGGTCTTGACCTGACCGCGCACGATCACCTGGGAGCCGCGCGGCAAGTCATGCCGAGTTTCGGCTATCAGCCGGTCGATCTGCGCCGCGACGAATCCGAGATCGGTATCCTGCACGGCTCCGTAGATGTCGATGACGGGTGTGGCGTTGTAATGGCTGACCACGCCCGGCGCAACGCTGCGCCGGAAGGTTGCCAGGTTGGCGAGCAGCTGCGGCGTGCCGCCCGCGGAGGCGGTGAGCGGCGTCGTCGCGAGATCGTCCAGAGACGCCAGCTTGTACTGGGGCGTCTGCGCGGCGACGTTGTACTGGGTCCCCGTCTTCGGGTCGATCCAGAACGAGGGCGTCGTCTGGAAGCTGCCGGACAGAGAGGTCAGGAGATTCGAGGCCACATCGCGCTCGGTCACGCCGAGGAGCGCCGCCTTGCTGCGATCGACATTGACGTCGAGCTGCGGATGATCGAACACTTGATGGACGCGCAGGTCCACGGCGCCCGGCACGCTGCGCATCCGTTCCAACAGCAGGTTCGCGTACTGCCGGTTGCCCTCGACGTTGAAGCCCGTAACCTGGATGTCGAGCGGGGCCGGCAGGCCGAAATTGAGGATCTGACTCACGATGTCCGCGGGCGGGAACGTGAACAGCGTCGAGGGATAGATCTGCGGCAGCTTTGCGCGCAGAGTGCGTATGTAGTCGCCGGTCGCGTGATGATCGGGGCCCAGGCTCACGTAGATGTCGGCGTCGCTCGGACCGATGGGCGCCGAAGTGGAGTAGGTGAGATTGATGCCGCTGTACGGCACCCCGATGTTGTCGACGACGGTGGTCAATTCCTTGGCCGGAATGATGCTTCGGATCGTGTCCTCGACCCGATCGCACAGCGCCGCGGTCTGGTCGATGCGCAGCCCGGTTCGCGCCCGCAAGTGCAGGCGGATCTGGCCGCCGTCCACGCTTGGAAAGAAGTCCTGCCCCAGCCCCGGAAAATACCGGCCCATGGGGAATGCCAGAATCGCGGTGGCCGCCATGACGGCCAAAAACGGCAACACGAAGCGCGAGCCGCTGGAAAGCGCCCGCTGGAGATGCACATGATAGGTGTCGCGCAAGCGCTCGAAGCCTAGTTCGAAGCGCGCCTGGAATCGGGCCAGCGGACCGCGCCGCCGGCCATGCGTCCCCGGCTCGTCCCGCCGCAGCCAATATTTGGCGAGCGTCGGCACCAGGGTCCGCGACAGCAGGTACGAAGCCAGCATTGCAAAGACCACGGCTTCGGCGAGCGGCACGAACAGGAATCGCGCGATGCCGGCGAGCATGAACATCGGCACGAACACGATGCAGATGGCGAGCGTCGATACCAGCGCCGGCAGTGCAATCTCGTGCGCCCCGTTCAGTATGGCCTTCTCGACATCCTCGCCCCGCTCCAGGTGCCAGTTCATGTTCTCGATCGTCACGGTGGCATCGTCGACGAGGATGCCGACCGCGAGGGCGAGGCCTCCGAGCGTCATGATGTTGATGGTCTCGCCGAGCGCGGACAGGCAGATGATGGAGGCGAGAATCGACAGCGGGATGGAAATCGCGATGATGATGGTGCTGCGCCAGCTGCCGAGGAACAGAAGTATCATGAGCGCGGTCAGGGCCGCGGCGATCACGGCTTCGCGCACGACTCCGGCGATGGCCCCACGGACGAAGATCGACTGATCGCCGATCGGTTCGATCTTGACGGAGGGCGGCAGCGCGTCCCGGATCTGCGGCAGCCGCTCCTTGATGTCGTGAATGATGTCGAGCGTCGAGGCATTCCCGGTCTTGAGGACGCTCATGAGAACGGCTCGATGGCCGTCGCGGCGTGCAATATTGGTCTGCGGCGGATAACCGTCGCGCACGTGGGCGACGTCGCGCACGTAGATCACGTTGCCGTTGCGGGTCGTGACCGGGACATTGTTCAAATCGTCGATCTGCGTGGGGCTCGAGTTGACCTCGACGAAGTACTCGAGGTCGCCGATCTTCTGTACGCCGGCGGGCAGGATCAGATTCTGCGCCGCGATCGCATCGGTAACGTCGTTGCCGGAGAGACCGCGCGCGCGCAGCGCGTCGGGGTCGAGGTCGATCTGAACTTGGCGTTGCAGGCCGCCGTACGGCCAGGGCATCGAGGCTCCGGCAACCGTGGCGAGCGCCGTGCGAATGATGCTGTTGCCCAAGTCGAAGATTTCCGCCTCGGATAGATCGTCGCTCGACAGGGCGAGCTGCAGGACCGGCACCGTGGAGGCGTTGTAAGCCAGGACGTACGGCGGTGTCGTACCGGGAGGCGTGGAGGCCAAGCCGGTCTGAGAGACGGCGGTTATCTGCGCATAGGACATCTCCTCGCTGGCGTTCGGCTGGAAGAAGTACTTCACCACCCCGATACCGCTCAGCGATTGCGACTCCGTGTGCTCGACATCGTTGACCGTGGTCTGTGCCCCGCGCTCGTTGCCCAGGATCAAGCGCGTGGCCATCTCATCCGGCGAGAGCCCCGAATAGCGCCATACGGTGGCAACCACCGGAATGTCGATGTTTGGGAATATGTCGGTGGGGGTGCGCAGAATCGTGAACACGCCGAGCAGCGCAATCAGGAGCGCAAGCACGATGAACGTATAGGGGCGCCGCAGCGCCAGACTAACGATCCACATGGGCCCTCAGCTACGTTCCGACTTTAAGCGGTGGCTCCCGGTATCCACGACGTGCCGGCCAAGGGAACGCCCGCCATGGCCGCCGCCTCGACCGTCAACGCCACCAGATCCTCTTTCTCCAGATGATGCACATCCTGCTTGCCGCAGGCGCGCGCAATGGTGGTCAATTCCATGTTAACGGTCTTCAGGTAATTCTTCAGGCGTTTGGCGCCCACTGCGGGATCCAAGCGCAATTCCAGCGCCGCATCCTGCGTCGTTACTCCCACGGGACATTTCCCGGTATGGCAGTGGTGGCAGAACCCGGGCGCGGTGCCGAGGCGCGCGTAGTCTTCGAGCGCGGACACATGCTGACCGCCGGCAATGTACGAATCGCTGTTGCAGCCTAATGCTATCAGCACGCCCTGCCCTATCGCCACCGCATCGGCGCCCATGGCGATGGCCTTGGCCACGTCCGCGCCGCTGCGGATGCCTCCGGAAATCACCAATTGCACGGTGCCGCGCATGTTCAGATCATCCAATGCATCGACGGCCTGGCGCAGCGCGGCGAGAGTGGGTATTCCCACGTTTTCGATGAATACGGTCTGCGTCGCCGCCGTGCCGCCTTGCATGCCGTCGACCACGATGACGTCGGCGCCGGCGTGCACGGCGAGCTTTACGTCGTTGAACACGCGGGTGGCGCCCACTTTGACGTAGATCGGTTTTTCCCAATCGGTGATTTCGCGCAGTTCCTTGATCTTGATCACCAGATCGTCGGGTCCGGTCCAATCCGGATGCCGCGACGCCGACCGCTGGTCGACCCCCTCCGGCAGGGTACGCATGCGCGCGACCCGAGGATTGACCTTCTGTCCGAGGAGCATTCCGCCGCCGCCGGGCTTGGCGCCCTGACCAATGACGATTTCGATGGCGTCTGCGCGCCGCACGTCGTCCGGATTGAAGCCATAGCGCGACGGCAGGCACTGGTAGACCAAGGTTTTCGAGGACGCTCGCTCCTCGGTGGTCATGCCGCCGTCGCCGGTGGTCGTCGACGTGCCTACTTCGGTTGCTGCCCGCCCCAACGCATCCTTGACCCGCGCCGACAGCGCGCCGAAGCTCATGCCTGCGACGGTGATCGGAATCGCGAGCTCGATCGGACGCGTTGCGTATCGCGTGCCGAGCAGAGTCTTCGTCACACAGCGTTCTCGGTAGCCTTCGAGGGGGTAGCGCGACAGGGAGGCGGCAAGAAACAGCAAATCGTCAAAATTCGGTACGCGGCGTTTGGCCCCCAATCCCCGGATCTCATACAGGCCGCTGGCTGCGGCGCGCTGGATATAGTCGATGGTGGATCGATCGAAGCCGGCCGATTCCTCCAGCTTTGGGCCCGTCATTTTCAATACTCCTGATTGGCATCGGCGTGCCAGTGATAGAGGCTCTTCGCTGACGCCACACGCTTGAATTCCGCGGGGTCGTGCGCAAGGCTGGATTGCGCGAGCAAGCTCTTGACGGCGGCGCGGTCGGCATCGGTCATCGGCTCGAAGCGGGCGTCGGCGCCGAGCGAACGCACCTTGCCGCGCACGTAAATGACCGCTTCGTACAATGAATCGCCGAGCGCATCCTCGGCGTCGCCGCAAATCACGATCCTGCCCGCCTGCGCCATGAACGCTGAAAAGCTGCCCACGCTGCCGCCGACCACGATATCGGCGCCCTTCAGGGAGATACCGCAACGCAACGACGCATCGCCGTCGATGACCAGAAGACCGCCGTGCGCGGAGGCGCCCGCAGCCATGGAAGCAAAGCCTTTGATGTGCACGCGGCCGGACATCATGTTCTCCGCGGCGCCCGGGCCGGCATTGCCGTGCACCGTGACCGATGCGTGTTTGTTCATGCCGGCCACGTAGTAGCCCACGTGGCCGTGAATCTGCACGTCCAGATCGACATCGAGGCCGCAGGCGACCGAATGTGCGCCGTCGGGATTTCGCACTTGAACCTGCGATATCCCCTCGACGGCCGCCTGCCTGTGCAGAAACCGATTCAAATCCCGCAGGCTGTCGCTGGCGAGATCGAATTCGCGAACCTTCGGCAGCGGCCTTAAATTCGCCATGAATAGATTTCCTCAGGCTTCGGCTCGAACAGCGTCGCGCGCGAAATATTCGGGAGGTGCGCCAGCGAGCGGAACTCCGAAGCGATGGCGACATAGTCGTCGGTCTCGGCCACCACCGCCGGTTTGCAGGCGAAGGCATCGCGGACGATGAGCAGCTCGCTGTCGGTGCCCATTAGAAAAGTGAAGAAGCCGTCCAATTCGCTGAAGCCGCGCTGCACCGCCGTCTTCAAATCATCGCCCTCGCGAAGCCTCCATTCGAAAAAGCGGCATGCGGCCTCGGTGTCGTTGTCGGTCTCGAATTCGATGCCGAGCGGCTCCAGGCGCTTGCGCACCAGGTGCGGATTGGACAGCGAGCCGTTGTGCACCAGGCAAAAGTCGCGGCCGGCCGTGAAGGGGTGCGCATGGGCGGGCGTCACGGCCGATTCGGTCGCCATGCGGGTGTGCCCCACCAGGTGCGAGCCCCGCAGGGTCTCGAAGCCGTACCGCTCGGCGATGTCCGCCGGAGCGCCCACGTCCTTGTACAGATCGATCGACTGACCCACCGACAGCACGGCAATATTCGGTGCATTGCGTGCCAGCCATGCGACGAGCAGGTCCGGTTCGGCCGCGCTGGTCAGCACCGCATGATTGCCGTGCGTGGCGATCTCGTGCGCATGCGCGAAGTCGGCCGCGATCCTCTCGAGAAGTTCCGGCCAATCGACGGCGTTTTCGCCGCTGTACAAACTGAGCTTGTGGTGGCGCTCCGACACCGGCGCGGTGTACACGGCGAGCCCGGCCGAATCCGGGCCGCGCTCGGTCATGCCCACCAGCATCGGCACCATGAGCGCGCCCAGCCGCTCGCGCAGCGCAGGATTCTTGACCAGAAGACCGACGATTCCACACATGCTGCAGCTCCTTATGAACTCGCCTAGAAAAACTCGAGGTAACGGCGCGACTCCCAATCCGACACGTGACGCGAGTACTCGGTCCATTCCATACGCTTCAAGCGGATGAATTCACGCGCGAGATCCAGCCCCAGGCCCTCGCAGATCACCTGGTCCGATTCGAGCGCATCCACCGCTTCGTTGAGCGACTGCGGCAACAGCTTGATGCCCTTGGCCGCCAGATCTTCCAGCGACAGCTGGTACAGGTTGATGTTCTGCGCAGGGCCGGGATCGAGCTTTCGATCGATGCCGTCGAGCCCGGCCGCAATGAGGGCGGCCGATACTAGGTAGGGATTGCATGCGGAATCCGGCAAGCGGATTTCGAGGCGTCCATGCGGCACGCGGACACAGGCGGTTCGGTTATTGTCGCCGTACGCGATGTACGCGGGAGCCCAAGTAGCGCCCGACAAGGCGCGCCCCACGACCAGCCGCTTGTACGAATTCACCGTCGGCGCCGCGACGGCGCAAAGCGCCCGCGCATGCTGCAGCACGCCCCCCAGGAAGTGATAGGCCATGGCGGAGAGGCCCATGCCGGATTTGTCGTTCTTGTCGTAGAAGGCGTTTTTCTGCTTCGCCGAGCCCACCGATACGTGAAAATGCGCACCGCTTCCGGCACGGTTGGCAAACGGCTTGGGCATGAACGTCGCGGTCAGGCCGTGCTTGTGGGCGATTTCACTGACAGCCATCTTGACGAAGGTGAAGTTATCGGCCGATTTCAGCGCATCGGCGTAGGTGAAATTGATTTCGAACTGGCCGTTGCCGTCCTCGTGATCGATTTGATACACATCGATGCCTGTGGCGCGCAGTCCCGCCACCATTTCGTCCAGCACCTCGCGGCTGCGGTACAGGCCCTTGTAGTCGTAGCACGGCTTGTCGAGACTATCGGTGGGATCCGCGGGTCCCAGGCTTCCGTCCGCTTGGCGGGACAGCAGCATGAACTCGGGTTCGATACCGGTGTACATGGTGAGCCCGCGCTGACTGAGGCGCGCGGTTTGCGCCTGCAGCGCCACCCGGGAACAATAGGGGTAAGGCTTCTTGTTGACGACCCCGTTGCAGATGAGGCGCGCATAGCCCGGCATCCACGGTATTTCCTGCAGCGTCGAGAGGTCGCCGACCGCCATGTAGTCGGGCCCTTCCGGACCCATGCCGAAGCCCCATAGGGCGAAGCCGGCGAAGCCCGCGCCGTCGGTGAGCACCATCTCCAAATGCTCCACCGGCACCGCCTTGGCCTTCGCGGCACCGTGAATATCCACGAACTGCGCGAGGACATAACGGATCTTGTGTTCTTCGAAAAATTTCTTTGCCTGTTGCTGATTCATCCGCAAACTCCCGTGTAATCACCGCAGCGTTCAATTTGACCACCCCGAGGACTCCCCAGCCATACGTCCCGCCTCTGCCGCCGCGCCCCGGCGCTCGCGCGAGGCGCCGGGACGAACTGGGCGATGGAGCCGCGGGCTTGATAAAATTCGCTGGCACGACACTGGGTTAGCAGGGGAGTTACCATAGCAGAATATAATCGAAATTTTAACTGTGGAGCAAATGATTTGCGTATTGCGCAATTTCCGAGCGAACCTGGCCCCTGCCGGCGCGGCCCGGCGGGCGGGAATTGGGGGGGCGCCATGCTGAGCGGGCTGGAGACCGGCCGAGTATCGCCCAGCTTGCATCCATTGTCGCTTCGTCGATGGATTTCGAGGTCACTGTCTACACCCTGATGCTGCGGTCGGGCGTGGCCAAGCGCCGTCGGCGACGCTCTCGGAGTTAACCATCGGTCGAATACCGGTGGTAATGTCGGCCCGCAAAGATGTTGACGGTCCCGCAGGAGAATAAGAATTGCTCAAATACCAAACGTTCGCGTGTCTCGGCTCGCATCGCGCAGGCATGCTTGGCAAGAGTGCGGCCTTGACGCTGGCACTCGGATTGACTCTCGCGTTGTCGATGGCGCCGACCCAGACGCACGGCGCGGCGCCGGCCGCAAAGCCGTCACGTCCACCGGGCTACCTCGACGCCGCGCGATTGCTGGCGGCAGACAAGGAACCGCAGAACTGGTTCACCGGCGGCCGCGACAAGGACGGCACCTACTACTCGCCCCTGACGAACATCGATGCCAAGAACGTCAAGCGACTTGGGTTTTGCCTGGCAGTACGACCTGGGCGAACCCATGCGCGGCCAGGAAGCGACCCCCATCGTCATCGACGGGGTCATGTATACCTCCGGAACCTGGGGCTATGTGTACGCGGTGGATGCCGCAACGGGCAAGGAGCTCTGGCGCTATGACCCGAAGCCCGACTACTTCGCGGGCAGGCATCCGTGCTGCGATTTGGTCAATCGCGGCGTGGCCGTGTGGAAGGGCAAAGTCTACGTCGCCTCGATCGACGGACGGCTGCATGCGCTGAACGCCGCGACGGGCAAGAAAATCTGGGTGGTCGACACCATCACCGATCACAAGCTACCCTACTCCAGCACGGGCGCGCCGCAAATCGCGGGTTCCGTGGTCGTGATCGGCAATAGCGGCGCCGACATGGGCCATACCGCGGTGCGCGGCTACGTTTCAGCCTATGACCTGGAAACCGGCGCATTCAAATGGCGTTTCTATACCGTGCCGCCGGCCGTCGGGAAGCCCTATGAGAACCCCGAGCTGGCGCAAGCCGACAAGACCTGGGATTCGCATCGCAAACCGGAGTTCAACGGCGGGGGCACGGCATGGGATGGGTTCGCCTACGATCCGGCCTTGAACCTGGTCTATTTCGGCACCGCCAATGCGGCGCCGTACGATCTGCGCCAGCTCGGACCGGCGAAACTCGACAGCTTGTTCACCGCATCCATCCTCGCTCTGGATGCGACGACCGGACGCATGGCCTGGTATTACCAGACCACGCCGCACGACAGCTGGGATTACGATTCGGTCCAGAAACTGATTCTCGCGGACATACCCATCGACGGCGTCCAAAGGCCGGTCATCATGCAGGCGTCGAAGAACGGCTTCTTCTATGTCCTCGACCGCAAGACCGGCAAGCTGCTTTCCGCCAAGAACTTCACCTATCGTGAACTGGGCCTCGCACATCGACATGAAGACCGGCCGGCCCGTGGTGACGGAAGCCGCCGATTGGTATTCCTCGCCCAAGAACGTGTATCCGTCTTGGTCCGGCGGCCACACCTGGAATCCCATGTCCTACAGTGCGCAAACGCACCTGGTCTACATCCCGGTGATCGATCTTTCCGCGGTCTGGGTCGACATGCTGCATAACGGCGGAAGGATGAAATACCTCGACGGCTTCTTCACGGTCCAGGGGATCTATCCCGACGACACCTACGACGCGGCTGCGTTGAAGAGCCTGTACGGGCCGCTTCCGGATCTGCACGCGCTCCGGGCGACGCGCAAGGTGAACCTGGTGCGAGAACTGCTGCGCGCCTGGGATCCGGTGGCGCAAAAAATCGTCTGGGAACACGAGACCTCCTCCGGGATTCGCGGCTATGACGGCGGCGTGATGTCGACCGCCGGGAATCTGGTATTCCAGGGCCGCGGCAGCGGCGAGCTTTGGGTCTACGCCGCCGATACCGGCAAGGTGTTGAAGGTCATCAAGACCGGCAGCCATCTCATGGCGGCACCCATGACCTATGCCGTCAACGGCGAACAGTTCGTCGCCATTCAAGCGGGGTACGGCGGAACCGCGATTACCGTGGGCCCGATACCGCCGAGCAGCGCCGCGCTCAAATACCAGAACATCAACCGCATCATCGCCTTCAGGCTCGGCGGCGGCGCGGTCCCGACGCCGCCGCCGCGCGTGGAAGATCCCTTTCCGAAGCCGCCGGCGCAGACCGCCGGCAAGGCGCAGATCGACGCGGGCGAGGTCAAGTTCGTCGAGGAGTGCTCGCGCTGCCATGTGTTCGGGCCGAGCAGCACTCCCGATCTGCGCAAGCTCAATGACGGGCTGCACGCTGCCTTCAAGGACATCGTACTGAAAGGCGTGCTCGCGTCCGCAGGCATGGAGCGCTTCGACGACATCCTGAGCGAGAAGGATGTCGACAACATCCATGCCTATCTGATCGACCAAAGCTGGATTGCGTACCGCGAACAGGAGGGCGCGGCCGGGCACCATTGAGGCTGCGCCGGCGCGGTATGGTGAAAATCATGACGAGGTATTTTGGCGGGTTGATCACGCTCGGCCTGGCGGCGCTACTCGGCTTCGCGGCTGCGGCTGCACCGACATTTGCCGCGCCGGCGGCGGACGACCCTCCGCCCGACCTATCCACGAGGGTATCGACGGATGCCAAGGCCCTCGGCACGGCCGTCAAGCGCGATGCCGGAGCCGTGGCGAAGGCCGCCAAAGACGGCGCTCATCAGGTAGCCGGAGCGGCCAAGGAAATCGCACACAAGGTGGCCGCCTCATCCAAGCAAGGTGCGCACGAAGTCGCCGACGCGGCCAAGCGCGGCGCGCAGAAAACAAAAGCTGCGGTGAAGGCTGATAAGCCGGGCAAATCAGCCGATAAACAGCCTCACTGAGGCCTCGAACGCGATGTCGCGCACTGCCCACCCGGCGGGCGGCGATACATGAGCAAATTCCGGCATTGCGCAAGAATTCGTCGTTTGTCGCCGCAGAGGCGCCGCAGCTATCTTGCACCCATGCGCAATGCCCGGCACGCGCAGCAAACAGGAGTTACCCATGAAGATGATCTCGCTGCCCCTCTTGGCCGTTTTGACGATGAGTGCCGCCGCCGCCGGCGCCGCTCCCCCGCAGCGCTCGGTGTCGCTGACCCAAGAGCCTCTCATCATGCGTCTGAACAAGGACGAGTTCCGTATTGCGTTCGGCATCAATGGCGAGCGATGCGGCCCAAACGGCTGCAGCGGGGTGATCCGCTACCGGGTTGACTGGAAGACCGCGGATGGCACAACCCGCTCGGAAATCAAGCGTGTCGGCTACAGCGTGTCGCCGCTCGCCTCTCGCACCATTGCGGTGGACCGCCAATATTTCGACACCGCCGAAGGCCGGCACACCACCGATGTGGTCAAAGTGCGGGTAGATGCAATTACCTGCCGCGATGGAGTCGACGAGCGCGCGCCGGATGCCGAGCGTCTATAGCGCCGCCGGGTCCAGCAACTGTAAATTATTTCGGTAGTAGGCGCCGCGCACCGCGTAGTTCGCCGCAATTTTCAATAGATTCTCCCGCTCTTCCGCGGTGAGGTCGCGCACCACCTTGGCCGGCGCTCCCAGAATGAGGGTGCCGTCGGCAAAGACCTTGCGTTCGGTAATCACGGCGCCGGCGCCCACCAGACAGCCCCTGCCGATGACGGCCGCGTTCAGCACAACCGCCTGAATGCCGATGAGGGAGCCTTCTCCCACGGTGCAGCCGTGCAGCATGGCCTGGTGGCCGACGGAAACATGGGCTCCCAGCGTCAGCGGGAAGCCGGGATCCGTGTGCATGACCGCTCCATCCTGCACATTGCTGCCCGCTCCGATGCTGATGGTCTCGTTATCCCCCCGCAGGGTCGCGCCGAACCACACGCTGCAGCGTTCGGCGAGTACCACGTTGCCGATGACGGAGGCGCTCGGAGCCACGTATGCGCTGGGCGCCACCGTCGGGGAAACATCGCCCAGCCTGTACAACGCCATGCACCCTCCGCCGTTCAAAGGCGTGAACATACCGCAGACGGAGGCGCTCTAATAGTCTGCTGCTATCATCGCGTGCGATGAATGAGATCCCGACGAACACCCGTACTCCGCCCCAAGGTTGGCTTGACGTTCTGACGCGTCTATGGCTGTTGCGACCGCTGACTTCGGTGCCGTCCGGCAACCCTCTGCGGCCGACTCTGATCATGGGCACGGCCTGGCTTGCCAGCCTGGGTCGT
This sequence comes from uncultured Gammaproteobacteria bacterium, assembly GCA_963784105.1. GTDB lineage: Bacteria > Pseudomonadota > Gammaproteobacteria > Steroidobacterales > Steroidobacteraceae > Bog-1198. The sequence goes on along the minus strand of CAWAQE010000018.1, from coordinate 303,544 downwards.
GATCGACCGATGGCAATCGCAGCCGGACCCCCAATTCTTCGCCGGCGGCATTCCACTGCTGGCCTGGTACGTGCTGGCAATCCTCGGGCTGGCCGCGGTGCTGCGGTGGCGGGCGCGCCCGGCACCGGCGTTCGGGGCCGTGCTCGCACTGGCAATGGGAGCCGTGCCGGTGCCGCTGCTGCTCACCGGCGTGGCCGCTGTCTTGCTCGATCCCTCCTGGTTTCTGGGCGCCGCCCTCGCCGCGGGCATTTACGTACTGCTGTACCTGGCGCGCGGGCTGCGCGCCATGACGGGCGAAACTCAGCGCGTGGCCGCCTGTGCCGGTCTGCTGTTCATAGCGGGATTTGGCTGGATTACCGATGCACTGGATGCCATTCCCGACGTGTGGAATCCGCTCGAGCCTCAAACCGCGAGGCAGGATGACGCGCCCGCCGACAGCGAGGCCCTGTTGTTCGGCCAGTCGGCCCGCATCGATCTCTCGCTGGGCGCCGTCGGCCGCGGCACATCGGCCGAACCGCAGGCATTCTTTCTGGGCTTTGCCGGTGTCGGCGACGAGAAGGTGTTCGCGCAGGAAATCGGCTTGGCGTCGCGGGTGCTCGGCGAACGCTATGCCATCGACGGCAGAAGCCTGTCGCTGATCAACGATGAGCGCGACCTGGAGCGCGCTCCGCTCGCGACCGTATCGGGATTGAAGTACGCTCTGCGCGGTCTCGGCGCGCGGATGAATCGCGACCGGGACGTGCTCTTCCTGTCGATCTCCTCGCACGGCGCGGAGGATCCCGCCGTCATAGTCTCCAATTCGCAGCTCCCGCTGAATGACCTCACCGATGAGGATCTCGCCGATGCCCTGCGCGAGTCCGGGATCAAATGGCGGGTGATCATCATCTCGGCATGCTACGCAGGAGGCTTCATCGACGCGTTGAAGCGACCCGCAAACCATCGTCATCACGGCGGCCGCGGCCGACCGGACCTCATTCGGCTGTTCGAACGATCGAGACCTGACCTACTTCGGCGAGGCGTTCTATCGGGACGCATTGCCCGGCGCCCGCACTCTGCGCGAGGCCTTCGACACGGCCAAAGCGGCCATCGCCGATCGGGAACGCCGGGAACACGTCACACCCTCGAACCCTCAGGCTTATTTCGGCGCCGACATGGAAGCGAAGCTCAAGGCGATGCACGCCGGGGAGCCTTGAGGCTCAAGGTCCCGCTTCAGGTCTCCTCGTCGTAAACGATGATCGACAGCATCCGGATCGGTACCTTGTCCAGGGTTTCGGGCCCATGCGGCACATCGCCGCGGAAACTCAGCGAATCGCCAGGCCCCAGGGGGTAGCTGTGGCTGCCGTGCCGATAGGTCAGGGAACCGGCGAGGATGTAGATGAACTCCGTACCGGGGTGCTGGAAGCCGGGAAACACCTCGCTTTTGTCGGTCAGCGTCACCAAAAAGGGTTCGAATGATTTTCGCGGGCCGCGCTGCGCCGCCAATAGATGATAGGTGTGGCCGCGGCGAGTGCCGCGGCGTACCACTTCGAGCCCCTGGCCCGCCGGCACCCGCTGGGCCCCCTCGTCATCGCCGCCCAGCTGCTGCAGCAGCAGCGCCGGCCGTACGCCGAGCGCGCCCGCCAGTGCAACCAGGGTCTCCAAACTGGGGGTTACGTGGCCGGTTTCCAGCCGGCTGAGCATTCCGGCACTGATGCCGGCCGACACCGCCACATCCGTCAGCGTCAAATCCTGGCTTTCGCGTACGCGGCGCGCGACGGCGCCCAGCTGCCGCCCGACATTCCCAGCGGTAGCCGCCGAAACCGGGCTCGATTTCGGATTTTTGGGTGAGCGCGCCACACGAGACCTCTTTATCTGCACAGGGTCACGCACGGACCGCAGCTTCCATGCGCTGTACGGTCAATTTACACCCCACGCAATTAATTTGCACTACAGTAACTGACATGCTATTTATTTCCGATGCTCGCGCACTCCCCTCGTGGCTCGCCGCGTACTCCCATTGGGCGCGGAGGTCACCTGGTCAGGGTCGTCAGATGGAGAATATGATACGAGTTTCTCGCCTCGAGGGGCGAGTCCTTCCCAAACAAACACTGGCCCATGAAGGCAGAGGATTAAGAGTATGGCGCGCGACCCAAAACACGACATCCTGTTTCAGCCGATCAAAATCGGCCCCAAGACGCTGCGCAACCGGTTCTATCAGGTGCCGCATTGCATCGGTGCGGGCTCCGACAAGCCGGGCTTCCAGGCGGCGCATCGTTCGCTGAAGGCCGAAGGCGGCTGGGCGGGAATCAATACGGAATATTGCTCGATTCACCCCGAATCGGACGACACGCATCGTCTGTCGGCGCGCATCTGGGATGCCGGGGATGTGCGCAATCTGCGCGCCATGACCGATCACATCCATCACTTCGGCTCCCTGGCGGGGGTAGAGCTCTGGTACGGCTCGTCTCACGCCCCTTGCATGGAATCGCGCGCGACGCCGCGCGGGCCGAGCCAGTATGCCTCGGAATTCGAAACCCTCACCTACTGCAAGGAAATGGACTTGGACGACATCGCCACCGTCCAGCAGTACTACGTGGACGCCGCGCTGCGTTCGCGGGACGCCGGCTTCGATATCGTCTATGTCTACGGCGCACACTCCTACCTGCCGCTGCAATTTCTCTCGCCCTACTACAACAAGCGCAAGGACAAATACGGCGGCTCGCTGGAAAATCGCGCACGCTTTTGGCTGGAAACCCTGGAAAAGGTGCGGCGTGCCGTCGGCAACGACACCGCCATCGCCACCCGCTTCGCCGTAGACACGCTGTACGGCGATTCGGGCGTCGAGGTGGAGAACGACGGCATGAAATTCATCGCGCTGGCCGACCCGCTGGTGGATTTGTGGGACGTGGACGTGGGCGACATCGCCGAGTGGGGCGAGGATGCGGGTCCATCCAGGTTCTACCAGCAGGGACATCAGGTGCCGTGGACTCGGTTCGTCAAGCAAGTGGCCAAGAAGCCGGTTCTCGGCGTGGGCCGCTTCACCGACCCGGAAAAGATGACCGAGATCGTCACCAAGGGCATCGCCGACATCATCGGTGCCGCCCGGCCGTCCATCTCGGACCCATGGCTGCCGAAGAAGATCGAAGAAGGCCGCTATGACGACATCCGTGTCTGTATCGGCTGCAATGTATGCATTTCGCGCTGGGAAATCGGCGGGCCGCCGATGATCTGCACCCAGAACGCCACCGCGGGCGAGGAATATCGGCGCGGCTGGCATCCGGAGAAATTCCCGAAACGCGGTTCGGACGACTCCATATTGGTGGTCGGCGCCGGCCCCTCCGGTTCCGAGTGCGCCCGCGTGCTCATGGAGCGCGGCTACACCGTGCATCTCTACGACACGGCCGCCAAAATCGGCGGCCATTTGAACTCGGTCGTCACGCTCCCGGGACTCGGCGAGTGGGGTTACCACCGCGACTACCGCGAGCTGCAAATCAACAAGCTCGTGAAAAAGAACAAGCAATCCCAAGTGGCGCTCGCTCAAAAGCCGATGACGGCCGAGATGGCGCTCACCTACGGCGCCGAGAAGATCGTCGTCGCCACGGGCTCCTCTTGGAATACCGACGGCACCAATTGCCTGAGCCATGACCCGATTCCGGGCGCCGACGCCTCGAAAGCCGATCAACTCAGTCCGGAACAAGTGCTCGAGGGCAAAAAGCCCATCGGCAAGCGCGTCGTGATCCTGAATGCCGACACCTACTTCATGGCGCCGAGCCTGGCGGAAAAGCTGGCCGTCGCCGGCCACGAAGTAACCATCGTCACGGGGGTGCACCTGGCCAATTACATGCACTTCACCCTCGAATACCCGAACATGATGCGGCGGATGCACGAACTGCACATCAAGGAAATCCACAACGCCTTCGGCTCGCGCATAGAAAAGGGGCGGCTGGAGGTGTACGACATTTTCGGCGACGGTTCCAAGCGCACCTATCGGGGCCGCGGTCAGTTGCCGCGCGAGGTGAACAAGAGCCAGCGCTGGGTGGAATTCGACTCACTGGTATTGGTCACGGGCCGGCATTCGAACAGCAGCCTGTACACCGAACTCAAGGGCCGCCAGGGCGAGTGGCAGAAGAACGGCGTCAAGGATGTGTACTTGATCGGCGACGCCGAGGCGCCGCGGCTCATTGCCGACGCGACATTCACCGGCCAGCGATTGGCGCGCGAAATCGAGGAACCCAAGGCGCAGTTGCCCCTTCCTTACAAGCGTGAAGTTGCGGTCTGGGGCGCGGCGCACATGCCGGGCGGCAGGTTCGAGCTCGAGTACAAGACCTGATCGTGGGCCGCACCGACGCTGTCACTCGGATCCTGTTCGAGGCATTCTCAGCAGCCGAGGTGCGGCTCTTCTACTTGCTGGGTTACACCGCGATCGCCGTATTTTTCTACGGCGTCTACGTGCAAATACGCAAGTATCGGCGCGGCGCTGCATTGAAGCTCGAGGGCGGCCTTTGGGGCCGGCTCGGCGCGATGATTTCATCGGTGCTCAGCCATCGCACCATAGACCGCCGCGACCGGGCAGCGGGCGGAGCGCATAGGCTGATTTTTTACGGCTTCATGCTGCTGTTTGCCGGCACTGCGACGATTACCCTGCAATACGACATTCTCGAGCCGCTGTTCGGAATCCGCTTCTGGTACGGTGAGTTCTACTTGGTGTTCTCGCTGGTACTCGACGTGGCCGGAGTCGCCCTCGTCGGCGGCCTCGTGTATATGATGTATCGGCGCGGCTGGATGCGCCTGCCCAAGCTCGACTACGCGCGGCCCGACCGGTCGCCGGGCGATCCGGATTTCGACCGCCCGCAATACCGGCGCGAGGATTGGGCTTTCCTCTGGACCTTGGTGATCATCGGTTGCACGGGTTACGTGCTCGAGGCGGCGCGGTTGGTGTGGCTGCAGGATCAGCCGGACGTGTGGGACACCCGCTGGTGGTCCCCGGTCGGCGCCTTGGTGGCGGAGGGCATGAGCGCGCTCGGACTCACTGCACGCGGCGGAGGGCTGCTGCGGCACGGTTTGTGGTGGTTCCATGGACTTCTGGCGCTGCTCTTCATCGCCCTGATCCCTTTTACGAAAGTCAAACACATGTTTACGGCCGCGGCCTCGCTGATGGTCCGCGACCCGCTGGCAGCACAGCGCCTGCCGCGCATTCCGGAAACTCAAGCCGAGCCGGGAGTCGCCAAGATCACGGACTTCACTTGGAAGCAGCTCCTGAATCTCGATGCCTGCACCAAGTGCGGCCGCTGTCATGAAGCCTGCCCGGCGCGCGCGGTCGGCGCCCCGCTGTCGCCGCGCGACGTGATCTTGAGCCTGCGGGAGTTTGCAAACGCCGCTCTCGAATCCGGGACGCTGCCGGCCGCCGCGGAACTCAGTGTCCACGGCAAGGGCCCGGGCCAGGTTGCGATGGAGACGCTGTGGTCGTGCCGAACATGCATGGCCTGCGTCGAAATCTGTCCGGTGGCCGTGGAGCATGTCCCCATCATCGTGCAAATGCGCCGTAAATTGGTCGAAGACGGCGCCATGGACCCATTGCTGACCAAGACCCTGCAGACGATTCACAAAACCGGCAACTCATTCGGTGAATCGAAGCGCAAGCGCGGATCTTGGAGCAAATCCCTGCCGTTCAAGATCAAGGACGCGCGCAAGGAACCGGTGGACGTGCTGTGGTTCGTCGGCGACTACGCCTCGTTCGATCCGCGCAACCAGAAAGTCACCCAGACCTTCGCCACCCTCTTGCACGAAGCGGGCGTCGATTTCGGGATTCTGTACGATGGCGAATCGAATGCCGGCAACGATGTGCGCCGGGTAGGCGAGGAAGGGCTGTACGAGGTGCTCGCGAGCGCCAATGTCGCCGCGCTCAACGGGGCGACCTTCAAAACCATCGTTACCACCGATCCGCATTCCTACAATACGATCCGCAACGAATACCCCGATTTCGGCGGCAAATACCAGATCCAGCACTACACCAGCTTCGTGAAGCAGCTGTTCGACACGGGCAAATTGCAGGTCACGAAGCCGCTCGCGGTGCGCACGACCTTCCATGATCCATGCCATCTCGGGCGCTTCAACAAGGGATATGAAGCACCGCGCGATGTGCTCAAGCTGCTGGGCTGCGAACTGGTCGAAATGGGCCGCAGCCGTGCAAATTCCTTCTGTTGCGGTGCCGGCGGCGGCAGGATCTGGATTCCCGATCCGGTGGGGTCGGAAAAGCCCGCGCAGAACCGCATCAAGGAGGCGGCGGCCATCCCCGGCATCGAAGTCTACGTGGTGAGCTGCCCGAAGGATTTGACGATGTTCGAAGATGCGCTGAAGACCACAGGGAATGAGGGAAAGTTCGTGGTCAAGGAACTGATCGAACTCATCCGCGAAGCGATTCCCGCCGCGCGTAACACAGAGGTTGTTGAATGAAAATATTAGTGGCCGTCAAACAGGTTGCCGCACTCGACGAAGACTTTGAAATAAGCAGCGACGGTCGGGATGTCGATCCGGATTTTTTGATTCGCGATTTGAACGAGTGGGATGACTTCTCGCTGGAAGAGGCGGTCAAGATCAAGGAGGCCTCCGCGGAACCCATCGAAGTCACGGTGGTGTCGGTGGGACCTGAGGAAGTCGACGAAGCCTTGCGCAAATGCCTGGCCAAGGGCGCCGATCGGGCGCTGCGTGTCTGGGATGAGGCGGTACGGGGTTCGGATCCGATCGCCATCGCGCGCATTCTGGCCGCCGTCGCGAAGCGCGAGGCGCCGGATTTGCTGTTTGCGGGAGTTCAATCGTCGGACCAGGCATTCGCCTCGACCGGCATCGCAGCCGCCGGCCTGCTCGGCTGGCCGCATGCCGCGGTGGTATCGAATCTGCGCTACACACCGGGGGCCAAAACCGCCGTTTTGCGCCGCGAACTCGAAGGCGGTCTTTTGCACGAGGTTGAAATCCAAGTGCCCGCGGTGCTGACCATTCAGGCGGGGATCAACGCGCCGCGCTACGCATCCTTGCGCAGCATCAAGCAGGCTGCGGCCAAGCCGATCGAAGTCTTGGAGTTGGCGGATCTTCAGCTCGAAGCCGGCGCCGTCGGAGAAGCCGGTTCTTTGTCGCATGTGCGGCGCATGTACATTCCCGAGAAAGGCCGCGCGCAGCTCATCGAAGGCAGCCCTGCCGAACAGGCTCTGCGGCTCGCAGCGATCATACGAGAGTTCAAAGGAGAGGCAGCGTGAGCGGCATATTGGTAATCGCGGAACAGCGGCGCGGCGAATTGCGGCCGGTCTCGCTGGAACTCATCGGCGCGGCACAATCGTTGCGCCGCGACGGCGAGCAAGTCGCCGTTGCAGTGCTCGGCCAAGAGCCCGGCCGCTTCGTTCCGGCCTTGAGCGTCGCCGGCGTGGACGCCATCGTGACGGTCAAAGTGCCTCAACCCGAGTTCGACCCTGACACGTTCGCCGCGGCGGTGGGCGCGCTGATCAAGGCGCGAAGCCCCGAAGTCGTGCTCGTGGCGCACAGCGTCGACTCGTTCGGCTATGCGGCGGCGCTCGCGGCCGAGCAAGGCTACGGGTTCGCGACCGACGTCTTCAAAGCGGAGCGCATCGACGGCGAGCTGGTCGCGACGCGCGGCGGCTACGGTCAAAAGGTCTGCGTCGAACTCGATTTTCCCGGGCGCAGTACCGTGCTGCTGGCGCTGCGCGCCAACATGTTCAAGCCGCCGGATGCCGCCGCCGCACCGCAAGTGACGGCTTTCGAGCCGCCCGCGGCGGCCGCGCGCGCGGAGGGTAAGGAATTCGTCGAGCTGAGCGCGGCCGACGATGTGGACATGACGGCCGCCGAATTCATCTTGACCGTCGGCCGCGGCATCGGCGAAGAAGCCAAGATCCCGCAGTTTCGGGAATTGGCGGATGCCGTCGGTGCGACGTTGGGCTGCTCGAGGCCCATCGCCGATGCGGGCTGGCTGCCGAAAAGCCGCCAAGTGGGACAGTCCGGCAAGACGGCGAGCGCCTGCAAGCTGTACATCGCCATGGGCGTCTCCGGCGCAATCCAGCACCTTGCCGGCATGAAGCACGTCTCGACCATCGTCGCAGTCAATACCGACGCCGAGGCATCGATTTTCACGGTCGCGACATACGGCATCGTGGGCGACGTCTTCGAAATTGCGGAAGAGTTACGCCGCTTGTTTTAAGAGGGATACGTATGAGTTCGACTGTTGAAGTGGGTGCCGCTACGTGAGCACTGTCGCCGAAGATACCGCCGGGGTAGTGCCGGTCAAAGCCACGGGGCTGGAACGCGGCATCGACTGGACCGGCGCGTTTTGGGTGGCCAGCGGCGTGCCGCCGCTGGTGCTGTTTTCAATCGGCGCGGTGGCGGCAACCGTCGGCAAGCTGTCGTGGCTGGTCTGGGCGGTGTCGATCGGCCTAGGGTTCATTCAATCCTTCACTTACGCGGAAATCGCCGGCTTGTTTCCCAACAAGTCCGGCGGCACCTCGGTATACGGCGCGATTGCCTGGGTCAGATACAGCAAAGTCATTGCCCCCATCTCCGTGTGGTGCAATTGGTTCGCCTGGTCGCCGGTTCAAGCCACCGGCTCGGCCCTCGCCGCCGGCTACATTCTGACCGCGCTCTTCGCCCCGGATGCGGCGATCAACACCTGGCATGTCACATTGTGCGATCTCGGATTCATCAGGACAGGCTTGAGCTTGCGCATCAATGCCGTGTTCTTGCTCGGCGCCGTGATCTTGTTCGCCGTCAAGGCAATCCAGGACGGGGGCATCCTGCGCTCGGCCAACACCACCAAGATTCTGGGCATCTCGGCGATGATTCCGCTGATTCTCATCGGCGTGGTTCCCATCCTGACCGGCGACATCGTCCAGGCCAATTTCTTCCCGCTGGTGCCCCTGGCCCACGACGCCGTGGGGCATGTAGTCAACGGCACCTGGAACATGGCCGGAATCACGGTGATGGCGGGTGGGATGTTTCTCGCGGCTTGGTCGACTTACGGATTCGAAACGGCCGTGTGCTACACCTCCGAATTGAAGAATCCCAAGACCGATACGTTCAAGGCGATTTTCTATTCCGGCCTGCTCTGCGTCGTGGTGTACACGCTGGTGCCCTTCGCCTTTCAGGGGTTTCTGGGTTTGGGAACGGTGGTGCACCCGGCCGTGCTGGACGCGGCAGGTCACGTAACGACGCCGCCGGTGTACAGCGGCATGCTCGCGCCCGACATCTACAGCGGCATGGGGGTCGCGGACGTCATGGGCCACATGGTTCATGCCGGCCGATTGCTGGGCGCGGTCGTGGTGGTCATGCTGGTCCTTGCCCTGGTGTTGTCGCTCATCACCTCGATGGCGGGGTCGTCACGCACTCTCTATCAGGCATCGGTCGACGGCTGGCTGCCCAAGTATCTGTCCAGGGTAAACCACCATCACGCGCCGTCGAACGCCATGCTCACCGATCTATGCTTCAACCTGGTGCTGTTGTTGATGTCCGATTCAGTCTTCGTCATCGGCGCCGCCAACGTGGGCTACATGATTTTCAATTTCCTCAATTTGAACGCCGGCTGGATTCACCGCCTCGACCGGCCGACGCAGGAGCGGCCCTGGCGCGCGCCCAACTGGGTGCTCGCCGTGGGGGCCTGTCTGTCGTTCGTGAACCTGGCCTTCATGGGATTCGGCGCGGACGTTTACGGCGTCGGCACGCTGAGTTTCGGCCTGGCATTCTGCTCGCTGATCATTCCGGTGTTCATCTTCAGACACTATATTCAGGACAAGGGGCACTTTCCCGCCGACATGGCCGAAGACCTGGGGCACAGCACCGGCGCCCATGAGATCAAGCGCGCCGGGATTTGGCCGTTTGTCGTCGTCGCGGGCGGCATCGCGGTGGTGGTCGTCACGCACTCGCTGGCGGTGTACTAGGGCGGACCGCGGCGGGATAGCCCTGCGCGGGCCCGCTGCTGATCGTGGCGAACGGCCCGGCGGCACGCGCGCCGGCGGCAGCGCCACGATCTTTTCGGTGGGTGCACGCACCTAGCCGCGCCATTTCGGAGGTATCCTGGGTCGATGCTGGTCTCGTTCGGTGAGAATCTCTACGTGGCGGATGGACCGACGGTGTCGTTCTTCGGCATTCCGTACCCGACCCGCATGGCGGTCGCACGACTCTCCACCGGCAGCGTGTGGGTGTGGTCTCCCATCGCATTGACGAAGGAATTGGCCGGTGCCGTGCAGGCCATCGGGCCCGTCGGTTGCATCGTGTCGCCGAACAAACTGCATCACCTATTTTTGGCCGAATGGAAGGATCGCTGGCCCGATGCGCGGCTCTATGCACCTCCCGGTCTTGCCCGCAAAAAAAAGCAGGTTCACTTCGATGCGATCGCGCATGGCGACTGCGCAGCCACGGGCGCGGCGGAGATCGTCGCCGGCGCCCTACGCTGGATCTGACTCGCCGGGTGCCGGCCCCACCTCTTTATCTGATCCATCGATTCTTGCATCGAGGCGCTTCTGACGCGTGTGCCTATGGCGAACCCCCATATGATAACGTTCGGCGCGCGCGACGAACGGAGAGAAGCACATGAAGGCCATGACATGCGGCGAGGCCGTGATGAAATTACTCTCAGCCTATGAGGTGGACACGGTATTCGGCATGGCCGGAACGATGACGGTCGATCTGTATCGCGGCATCGCCCTCGCGGGTATCCGCCACGTCCAATGCCGCAACGAGCAAGGCGCCAGTCTCATGGCCGATGGCTACGCGCGCGCCACCGGCAAGCCCGGCGTTTGCACCATCATTGCCGGCCCCGGCGTCACCAACGCGGCGACCGGCATCGCCCAGGCTTACTGCGATTCGCAACCCATGCTCGTGCTATCCGGAGCTTGCGCCACCCGCACCCAGGGGAAGGGCTGGGGAGCAATCCATGAACTCGACGACCAGGCTGCGGTGACGGCCGGATTCACCGCGTTCAGCGCCATGGTCCGCTATCCGGAAGAGCTGCCGGAATTGATTGCCCGTGCCTACGCGATATTTCGCGGCAGCCGGCCGCGTCCGGTTCATCTGTCGCTGCCCCGGGACGTACTGCCGATGCCGGTGGAGGCTGAGTGGAAGACCCGCCGCTCTCCTTCCCTGCCCATGCCCGATCCGGCGGCCATCCAGGAGGCGGCGGATCGGCTCGCGCGGGCGAAGCGGCCTCTGATTCTCGTCGGCGGCGGCGCGGTCGGCACGCGTCACGCGCTCACAGGCATCGCCGAGCACATTGGGGCTCCGGTTCTCTCGACCAATGCCGGCAAGGGAATACTGGCGGACTCCCACCCCCTGTCCCTGGGCGGCTCGATCGTGCGGCAACCGAGCCAGCAGGCTCTGGCCGACGCCGACGTGGTACTGCTGGTGGGCTCGGAGGTCGGCGCCGGCGACAGCTTCCTCCCGGCGCTCGATATCCCGGGCGACATCATACGGATCGATATCGATCCCACGGAACTGACCTCGGGCTACTCGGCGGCGGTGCCCATTCAAGCCGACGCGCGCGCCGCGATGCTCGCCCTTTCCTCAGCTCTCTTACAGAGGTCGCCGGCAGCACAACGGTCGCAAGGCGAGGCCCGCGCCCGAGAGGTCCACGCGCGCATTGCCCAGACCCTGACCGACGTCGAAAGGCAGCACGCGCAGGTATGGAAGACCCTGCGCTCCGCCCTCCCCGCCGACGCCATCGTCATGGGCGATGCCTCGCAGATCGTGTACTCCGGGTCATTCGCCATGCCCATGGACGTGGAACGCTGTTGGTACTATTCCGGCACGTATTGTGCGCTCGGCGTCGCCTTGCCCCTGGCCATCGGCGCGAAGATCGGTGCGCCGCATCGTCCGGTGGTCGCGGTTGCCGGCGACGGCGGGGTCATGTTCACGATCAACGAACTGGCCACCGCGGCAGAGGAGCGCATCGCACTGCCGGTCATCGTGTGGAACAACGACGCCCTGAAGGCCATCGTGGACGAGATGGACCAGAGGCAAATTCCACGCATCGGCGTGGAGCCTAAGAGTCCGGATTTTATGCAATTGTCGCAAAGCTTGGGTTGTCATGCCGTTCGACCCGCAAGCGCCGAGCATCTGGCGCAATCCGTGCGGGACGCCCTCATCGCGGATCGTCCAACCCTGATCGAAGTCCGCGAGAACAGCCCGTGGCTGATGATCTAGCGGGCCGGGCATCAGCTCGCTTGCCGCACAGCGATCGCCCCCGTTCAGCCCGGATGCAGGGCGCGGGGGCGCCGCAGCGGATTCTGGTCGTTGATCTCATCACGCGGCCGGTAGGGAGCCTCTAGGAACGCCCTCTCTGCGGCATCCAGGCGCACCTGCAGCGCTTCCACTGCGGCGTCGAGGTGCGCCGTCTTCGCGGCACCCACGATGGGAATGTTCTGGTAGGGATTGCCGGCGACCCACGCCATGCCGATGTGTGCCGCGCTCACGCCCCGGCGCGCCGCCACCTCGCGCACGCGGCGGGCGATCTCACGATCGATGTCGTCGCCATAGAAGTCCTGGAAGGGATCGTGGGCCGTGCGCGCGGTGCGCGCCGCACCGGGGTCGCGTGCCAGGAAGCCGCGCGCCAGGGGGCTGAAGGTCGTGACGGCAATTCCCTGGTCGCGGCAGTACGGGAGCATCTCCCGTTCCTCCTCGCGGTAGAGCACATTGTATTGGCACTGCATGTTGACGAACGGGGTCCAGCCGTTCATCGCCGCCGCATGGTTCATCTTGGCGAACTGCCACGCATACATCGTGGAGGCGCCGAGGTAGCGCACCTTGCCGGCGCGGACCGTGTCGTGCAGCGCCTCCATCGTTTCCTCGACGGGCGTGGCCGCGTCGAAGGCGTGAATCACGTACAGGTCGACGTAGTCGGTACCCATCCGCGCCAGCGACCGGTCGATCGAGGCCGCGATGTGCTTGCGCGACAGGCCGCGATCATTCGGGTCCTCGCTCATCGGGTAAAACACCTTGGTCGCGAGCACCAACTGTTCGCGCGCGCTCATCTGGAGCAGGTTCCGGCTGACGACTTCCTCGTTGCGTCCGGCTGAATACCAGTCGGCCATGTCGAAAAACGTGATCCCGAGGTCGATGGCGCGCCGCAAAATGGGGATGGAGCCGCCATCATCGAGCACCCACCCCTTCCAGGCGGAGCTGCCCATCGACATCGTACCCAGGCATAGCTGCGACACCCTGAGGCCGGTTTGCCCGAACCGAATGTAATCCATGCGAGGCCTACTCCGCGTTACAGCTGGGTTTCACGACGGTTGCATTCTGGCATGGTCGTCCGCCAGGCGACCGGCTGCCTTTACCTGTTGCGCAATAAATTTCCATGCGAGTTAAAATTGTGGTAACTATTCCCTGCGTGCTTCCGATGGCTCGAATTCAAAATAAAGGGATACATCATGCACTCGCGCTCCAGGCTATCCTGTGCGATCGCTGCCGTTCTCGGCAGCGGCGTCGGCCACGCGGCCGCGGTCAATTCGACGGACGCAAGTCAGGCCGCCGATCAAATTCAAGAGATCACGGTGACGGCGCAGCGCCGCACCGAGAATTCACAAGACGTACCGATCGCCATCCAGGCCTTCAGCACCGAGACCCTGACGCAGCTGAATGTCACGACATTCGATGATCTGATCAAATACCTGCCCAATGTGTCGGCGTCCTCCGCCGGGCCCGGTCAATCCCAGATCTTCATGCGCGGTTTGGGCGTCGGGGACCAAGGGACTCAATCCGGGGGTTCGATCAACGGGTTCCCGAACGTCGCCATCTATCTGGATGATCAGTCGGGCCAGCTCCCGGGTCGAAACCTCGATGTGTACGCGGCAGACTTGGAACGTGTCGAAGTGCTCGAGGGACCCCAGGGAACCTTGTTCGGTGCGGGCGCTCAGGCCGGCGTCATTCGCTACATTACCAACAAGCCGAAGATCGATGTGACCGAGGGCAGCGTTACCGCCGGTTATGGCACCACCGCGGGGGGCGACCCCAACTCCGACATGACCGCGGTCCTCAATCTACCGCTGATCTCGGAAACCCTGGCGGTGCGCGCCGTGATTTACGACGACCATCACGGCGGCTACATCAACAACGTACCGGGCACCTTCACCCGCAAAGACACCGATCTTGGCATTCACTACGCCAATTATCCTTCGGGCTGCGTGGCCTACCGGGAGGCCGCACCCGGCCAGACCGTGTGCCAGGTGCCCCCGGGATCCCCCGTCCTCAATAATTACGCCCTGACGGGCAACGCGATCAACCCGGTGACCTACCAGGGCATGCGCCTTTCCGTGCTGTGGGACATTAATAAGGACTGGAATGCGTTGCTGACTCAGAGCTACCAGGACATCGACGCCGAAGGCGTGTTTTACCAGATGCCCAACAGCTCGGACGGCGAACCGCTGCCCCCGCAGTCGGTCACTCTGTTCAACCCCTCCTACAACAAGGATAAGTTCGAGAATACGGCCTTGACCATCAACGGCCGGATCGACGAGCTCAAAGTGGTCTACACGGGCGCCTATCTCGTGCGCAACATCAGTCAGGAGCAGGACTACACCAATTATTCGCGCGGCTTGTATGCGGATTACTACCAGTGCCACGGTGCGGAGCCGGCGAAGGGACTGGCTGCGACCTGCAATTCGCCGAGCAGCTCCTGGAACGAGACCGAGCGCAACACGCACCAGAGTCACGAGTTTCGAGTGAGTACGCCCGATGACTGGCGCATGCGCGGCATTGTCGGCGCCTATTGGGAAGAATTGCAGATAGACGACCAGCTGAACTGGCAGTACAAAACCCTGCCGGCCTGTACCTTGACCGTCACCGCGGGGTGCTTGACGGACGTTGCCACCATACCGGGCACTAGCGTCAACAACCCGGGCACTCGCAATGACAATGTCGCCTTTTTCAATGATGTCCAGCGTGGATACCGGCAGACCGCGTTTTTTACATCGCTGGATTTCGACCTCGTGCCCAAGGTGCTGACCGTAACCGCCGGAACGCGCTACTATCGCTTCATCAATGACGAAAAGGGCACGGTCGCCGGCAGCTTCAGCTGTTACGAGGCGGGCCCCGGCCCCTGCTTTACCTCCGCCTCGACGACCAATATCGACGCTGAAAACCTCCATACCAAGTACACCGGTTTCAAGAGCCGTGCGAATGTGACCTGGCACATCCTGCCGGAGGTGCTCGCCTACTACACGTGGTCGCAGGGATTTCGACCGGGCGCCTTCAATCGAAATTTCGGCTGCTACATCCCGGGCACCGGGGGCGTCGCGGAGTACTGTTCGCCCTTGTCGTTCGCCTCGGACAATCTGACCAATAACGAGCTCGGCTGGAAGAGCGAGTTCTTCGATCACCGCCTGCAATGGAACGGGGCCATCTACCAGGAAGACTGGAACAACGTGCAGGTCGCCTTCTTCGATCCCGGCGTGTTGGGGAATGTCGGCTTCGGCACGAATGGACCGAACTACCGGGTTCGCGGAGTGGAGACCTCGCTCATCGCCGTGCTCGCGCAAGGCCTGACGGTCCAGGGTGCCGCATCCTGGAACACCAGCGAGCAGACCAACTCGCCCTATCTGGTCGCGAACAATCCGGCCCTGCTGACGAATCCGGCGACCAAGGCCGAATATGGGCAACCCATCTTGAGCGTTCAGAGTCCGTACGGTCCGATCGGCGGTCCGAGCGCCAACTCGCCGCCGCTGCAATTCAATCTGCGCGTGCGCTACCAGTGGACCATGAACTCCTACAATGCGTTCGTGCAAGCGGGCGGCACGCATACCGCGCATTCGTACACCCAGTCGAGCGTCAACCCGACTCTGTCCGCGGGCGCGAACGTGAGCACCACCTTGCTCAGGTTTGAAAATCCGGCATATTCGCAATATGACGGATCCATCGGTGTCGCCAAGGATGCCTGGACGACGGAGCTTTACGCGCAAAATCTGACCAACGTGAACACGAGCACGTTCACCTCGACCAATCAGTTCGTGCCGGCGGAGACCATCTTGAGACCGCGGGTGCTGGGGCTGAGATTCGGCTATAAATTCTGATCGCCGGCGCGTGAGCGAGGCTGCGTACGACATGAATGCCGTTGCGATACCGCGATCCCAGGCCGCGACGCCCGTCGAGCGCTGGTACGTTCTCATCGTGATGTGCCTGGTTTACGCAATCAATATCGGCGCACGCTACGTGGTGACCACGGTGTTCGAGCCGATTCGACTCGAACTGGGATTGACCGATGCCGGTGCGGCGTTTCTAACCGGTGTTCCTCTGGCCTTTTTCTATGTGGCCTTTGGAATTCCCATTGCCTGGCTCGCCGACCGTTCGAATCGCCGCAACATCGTGGCGGCGTCTCTCATTCTCTGGTCAGGCTTCACCGTGTTTTGCGGACTGTCGCACTCCTACTGGCAGCTCCTCACGGGCCGTATCGGCGTGGGCTTCGGCGAGGCGGGGGCGACGCCGCCGTCGACCTCGATCGTTTCGGACTATTTTCCCGCAGATCGGCGGCCGATGGCCTTGAGCGTGCTGGCGTTGGGCGCGCCCATTGGCGCCTGGATAGGCGCCGAGTGGGCGGGGGCCGTCGCCCAGGCCTTCGGGTGGCGGGCGGCGTTCTTCGCCCTGGGAGTGCCGGGCCTGCTACTCGGGGTCCTTGTTTTCTTGACCATTCGCGAACCCAAGCGGGGACGGCTCGATGCCATCGGCGGCGAAGGCAAGGCCTCCTTCTCAGTGTCGCTGCGATTCCTGTGGAGCCAGAGGGCGGCCTTTCACGTCATCATGGCGAGCGGTGTCTGCAGTCTCTGGGGTTGGGGTCTGGTTTGGTGGACCCCCACCTTTCTGATGCGCACCTACCACCTCAACGTCGCCGAAGCGGGCGCCGTTACCGGTCACATCCACCTGGCGGGCGGCATCCTCGCTACGGCCGGTGCTGCCTGGCTCATGTCTCGCCCCTCCATGGTGGATCCGCGCCGCGTCCTCTGGGCGATCGGGTGGGTGATCGGGCTTGCGACGATTCCCTCGCTGCTGGCGTACTGGACGCATTCCCTGGCAATAGCGAAGCTGATGTTCTGGATCTACATCCCCACCATCTATTTCTTCATCGGCCCGTGCATGGCCGTGGTACTGAATCTGGCGCCGAGCAACATGCGCTCCATATTCACCGCATGGTCGGTCCTGGTCGGCAATGTATTCAATCTCATCGTCGCGCCGCAGTTCGTCGGCATCATGAGCGACTGGTTCGCCCGCGGCCACGCGACGGATGCCGCATCGCTGCGCCTGGCGTTGCTGCTGCTGGCGCCCACGGGGTTCTGGGCGGCCTGGCATTTTTACTCGGCGGCCAAGACGGTCATTGCGGACCAGCAGCGCGCGATAGGCTACTCGCCGGCGTGAGTTCGCGCCGCCGGCGGTCATAAAGGGGAGATCCATGAAGAATCATCTAGTCAGCCTACTCGTTGCCGCTTGCATGGCCTCTTACGCGCATGCCGGCATCAAGGTTCTCAACGCCGATGCACATTTTCCCGAGGGTCCCATCTGGTACCACGGCAAGCTCTACTATGTGGAGTACGGTCGCGACTCGGTGACCACCTGGGACGGCGGGAAGAACGCCGTATTCTGGACCAAGAAGGGCTGCGGACCGTCGGCCGTCATCCCCACGGCGCGCGGCGAATTTCTGACGACGTGCTATGACAACGGGTCGATCGGCCGGATCTCGGCCGAAGGACACGACCTGCCCGCTTACACGCACGATAAGGACGGAAATGCCTTTGTCGGGCCGAACGACTTTGCGCCCGACCGGCACGGGGGCATCTATTTCACCTGCTCCGGCACGCCGGGCCCCGTGATCGACGGCAAGATATTTTACATCGCGGCGGACGGAACCATCACGCAGGAGGCGGCCGACGTGCACAGCGCCAACGGCATCGTGGTCTCCAATGATGGGAGGACCTTGTATGCCATCGAGACCGAGGAACATCGGCTGATTCAGTTCAAGATCGGTGCGGACGCGTCACTGTCGGACCGGCGGGTCTTTCTGAATCTCGACGATCTCACCCACAACGTGACCCATCTCTACCCGGATGGGGTCAAGATCGATTCGAAGGGTGAACTCTACATCGGCCAGAATCCGCGTGACATCCATGCGCCGCTGGTCGGCACCGTCTTTGTCGTGAACGCGGACGGAAAATTGCTTCGTACGCTAAAGCTCCCTTCGCCCGGGGTGCCGAATTTCGCCTTCAGCCCCGACGAGAGGACCCTCTATGTGATGGCACTCGATCAAGTCGACGCCCCGCCCTACGCGGGCAAGGTGTATTCGATACCGAGCCGCTGACCTCAGCCCGCCAGCCATCCGCCGTCGACCACGAGATTTGCCCCGGTAATGAACGTGGCGCGGTCGCTCGCCAGGAAAACGGCGGCGTTGGCGACATCCTCGGGCCGGCCAAAGCGCGGCCACGGCGTGCGCCGGCGAGCGTTCTCGAGCCGTGCCGGATCCACCGCCAGGCCGGGCGCGCCCGTCAGAATCTTGCCGGGCGAAATGCAGTTGCACACGATCAGATCCTTTGCATAGTCCACGGCGATCTGCCGTGTGATGTAGATCGCCCCCGCCTTGCTGACGCCGTAGGGCGTGTCCCCCGGACAGGTCACGATCCCTTGCTGGGATCCAAGATTGATGAGGCGTCCCCGGACCTCTTGCCGCGGCTCCTGGGCAATCATCTGTTGTACCGCCCGCTTGCAACCATTGAACATGCCGGTCAAATTGACGCGCAATACGTCTTCCCACTGCTTGGCTTCGGTCTCGAGCAGCGCTGTGCCGGAATAGATGGCGGCATTGTTCACCATGATGTCGAGCCGGCCATGGCGCAAGACGGTATTACCGATGAGCGAATCCACATCCTCCCAGCGCGCGACGTCGGTCGTCTCGAAGCAGGCGGAACCGCCCGATCGGCTGATGAGCTCGAGCGTCGTTTCTCCGCCTTCGATCGGCTGCGGGGTGACGTCGGCAATCACGACGTTGGCACCTTCCATCGCAAAGCTGATGGCAATTGCGCGGCCTATCCCTGAGCTGGCGCCGGTGACGACAGCAATCTTTCCCGCGAGTAGACTCGACATCTGCTTGGATTCCACGCTTGAGCTTTCCCCGCAAGGATAGTCCGATGTTCGATGCGATCCAACCCGATCTGAACCTGGCCGCGTCGCTGTTCGAGGCGCTCAGCCGGGCCACGCGCCAAGGTCGAGGCATCGTCCGCGACAGCTATGGTGCCGGTGAGCAGGCCGCGCACGACATCGTGCGCTCCGCGGCCGAAACCATCGGCCTTGAAGTCTCGATCGACGCGATCGGCAACCTGACGATGACACTGCCCGGCCGGGATCGCAGCGCCAAACGCATCGTCATGGGCTCTCACCTCGACAGCGTGCCGCAGGGTGGAAACTACGACGGTGCCGCCGGCGTCGTGGCCGGCCTGTGCGCCGTGTCCGGACTGCGGCAGGCGGGTGCGTCGCCCCCGTGTGACCTCGCGGTGATGGCGATTCGCGCCGAGGAATCCGCCTGGTTCGACATCGCCTATCTCGGCAGCGCGGGCGCCTTCGGATTGCTCGACCCCGCCTGCCTCTCGATTCCGCGATCGGACAATGGACGCAATCTCGAGTCGATTCTGATCGGCCAGGGGTTCGATCCGCATGCCATCCGCGAACGCAGGCCTCTGCTCGACCCATCGCAGATCCGCGCCTACTTGGAGCTGCATATCGAGCAGGGTCCGACGCTGGTGGACAAAGGACTGCCCGCCGCCGTGGTGACCGGGATCCGAGGGTGCAAGCGGTTTCGCAATGCGCGATGCGCCGGCGAGTATGCCCATTCAGGCGCCGTGTCCCGCCCCTACCGACACGATGCCGTCGCGGCGACAGTGGCATTTCTTCACCATATGGAGACGATCTGGCTGCGCGAGGAAGCGGCGGGTGCGGACCTGGTGCTCACCGCGGGCGAATTGTTCACCGACCCTGCCATGCATGGACCGAGCAAAATCGCCGGCGAGACGCACTTCGTGCTCGATCTGCGCAGCCTGTCCAATGCCACGATGAATGCGGTCGCGGCCGAAGCGCGCGCTGCCGCGGCCCGCACCGGCGATGCCTACCGCGTCAGTTTCGATCTCGGCGCCACCAGCGATTCTCCCCCGGCCGTGATGGACGGCCGGCTGCGATCGCGGCTCATGACTCTGCTTGATCGCCCATTCGAGATGGCGAGCGGGGCCGGTCACGACGCCGCGGTGTTCGCCAAGCTCGGCATCCCGACGGCCATGATCTTCGTCCGCAACGAGCATGGCAGCCACAATCCGGACGAAGCCATGTCGCTGGATGACTTCGCGGTCGCGGCACGGTCCCTGATGGGGCTGCTTGTCGATTTCCCTTTCTGATTCGCACGAACCCATCTCGAGGAGCCGCCATGGCATTGTTGGTAACGGGTGCGACGGGTTTCGTCATGAGCGTGCTCGGACGCCACTGGCTGGACGCCGACCCGGCGGCGCGTCTCGTGGTGCTGGACGCCGCTCCCCTGGATGCGGCGGCGCTGCGCTACTTCGCGCCGGTGAGGGACCGGCTGACTGTCGTCGCCGCCGACGTGACCCGGCCCCAGGATTGGCATGCGGGTCTGGCCGATTGCGATGTCACCCACATCGTCCATGGCGCCACCATCACCCCCTTGTCGCGCGGCACGGCGGCCGAGGCGAAGCGTGAGCCGGAAGCGGAGAATCCCGGCCGGATCATCGATGTCAATGTGATGGGAACGGTGGCCATGCTCGAGTGGGCACGCACGCTGCCGAATTTACAGAGGTTCATCTATGTGAGCTCAGGCGCCGTCTACAAGCACCATGGTCCGGATCGCCCGGGCGAGCCGCTGCCGGAGGATGGCTATGTCATGCCGCGCCGGCTCTATGGAATCTCGAAATTGGCCTCAGAGCTGATCACCGAGCGCTATGGAGAACTGTTTGGCCTGTCGACCGCATCGGTACGTCCATCCTCGGTCTATGGAACCATGGATCGACTGACGGCGAGCCGCAACTTCCGGCACGTCCCGAACCGAATCGCTCACATGGCGCTCGACGGCATCCAGTGCGTGCGCGTCAATACTCTGGATGCCGTGGGCGACTACATCCATGTGGAGGATGTCGCGCGCGCCATCCTTTCCCTGCTGCATGCGCCGCACCTGCGCTACAGTACCTACAACGTCGCCTGCGGCACGACGGCGAGCATCGGCGACTTGGTCGGATGGGCCGCGGAAAAAGTGCCGGGATTTCGCGCGCAGGTCACCCCCTCGGACCAGGCGGATATCCTGCAGGATCCAGCCCTCAAGGACGGCATGTGGGGCGCCTACGATATTTCGCGCATCCGCGCCGAAACAGGCTGGAGGCCGCGGCCGGTGCGCGAAGCGCTGCATGCATACATGGACTGGATCGCCGCCGAACGCCGGCCATCGAACACGTGATTTTTTGCAGGAACGAATCCATGAATGCCGATGAAACCTATCCCCGCGACCTGATTGGCTATGGTTCCAAGCCGCCCCTGCCTCGCTGGCCGAATGATGCGCGGATTGCGGTCTCGGTGGTGCTGAACTACGAAGAGGGAGGAGAGAACTGCGTGCTGCACGGAGACGCGCAGTCCGAATCAGTGCTCACCGATCTTGGCGCGGTCGATGCATTGACCCATGCGCGCAACCTCAATGTCGAATCGAATTTCGAATACGGCAGCCGCGTGGGATTCTGGGAGATCATGCGAATTCTGCGCAGCCGCCGCGTGGAGGCGACGGTGTATGCCGTCGGGATGGCCTTGGAGCGCAACGCCGAAGCAGCAGCGGAACTTGCACAGAGCGGAATCGAGGTCGCCTGTCACGGCCAGCGCTGGATCGACTATCAGTCCATTCCGGAAGAGGTGGAGCGCGCCCACATGCTGCGCAATGTCGACACCATCACACGCATGATCGGCCGTAGGCCGCTCGGCTGGTACACCGGGCGCCCCGGCCCGAATACACGCCGGCTGGTCACGGAAATCGGCGGCTTTTTATACGACAGCGACGCCTATAACGACGATCTTCCCTACTGGACGCAGGTCGGCGGCCGGCGGCATCTTGTGGTCCCCCATAGTTTCGACACGAATGACAGCCGCTTGCAACGGGGCGGCGACTTCAGCACCGGCGGGGAATTCTTCGATTATTGCCGGGACGCCTTCGACTGGCTGTACCGCATGGGCGCCGAAGGCCGGCCCCGCATGATGACCGTGAGCCTGCATGGCCGGATCGTCGGGCGCCCCGGGCGCCTGGGCGCCTTGCTGCGGCTGCTCGATCACATCCAGGGACACGAGGCCGTGTGGCTTTGCAATCGCACGGCGATCGCCCGGCACTGGATTGCGCATCACTCGGGGGCGTAAACAGGCTGAGCGCCCCGCTATTTCCCTTTCGCGACCTTCCGACCTGCTGCCACTTGAATGACTTCCGGCGCCGGTTTGCCGCGCCAGCTGAATCGGAGGCGCGCCCCTCTTCGGACATTGGCCACCCTCTTGGGATCAAGAAAGCGGTCCAATCTCCGAGGTGGCTGACTCGGCGTTAATGGGATATCGAGGGGTTGGTGGCTACCGACAACAGGCTCGCGCGGGCATCGCCATCAGCTGTCCGTCGGTCGCCGGCATGGCCGGTCCGGCCGGATAGAAATTCGATGCCGGTGTCTGCTTCAGGAAGTTGTATGCGACTGCTCCGTAGGGCACGTCCGGGCGGCTATCCACCTCCTGCTGCCAGGGCAGTACCTTGCGGAATGCCATCCAGGCGGAAGTCGGTGCCGGCGCAAAGTCACGTGCAGGATCCTCCGCCTTGCGCACGTCGAGCCAGTACGTGGCGGTGAGCAAGTCGTAACCCAACAACTGCACGGTCAGATCCACCACCTGCCGCGCGCGAACCGCCTTCAGCCGGCTGAATGCCTCGATATCGGCCACGCCGAAATCGGACGCATTGCCCTCCGGGGTTATGGAGTGAGCGTCATTCTGAATCTCCGCCCACACGTCCATGAAGGCAAAGTAGGGTTCGCTGAGTACCGGCGACAGGCGCAGCTGTTCCGGGGTCAACACATCCTTTGGATAAATGCCGGTGAAGAAGGCCGTCGGCCCACGGTCGTTGAACCGCTCGATGCGCTGAGCTATGGCCGCGTCCATGTTCGCAACCGCCGTGGTGAACGCCTCGATCGCGTTGGTCATGGGATAGGGGTCCCAATTCGCGGTTGACAGGATGTAGCCGTGCCGGCCATGGCTGAGCGGACCGCCCTTCACGTAGTACTTCATGAATTGCGGCGTCGACAGCTCCCACGAATCGCTTGGGCTCGCATCCAGCAATACCACCGGATTCTGTTCGCCGGAATTGATCTGGACCAGAACGTTATCGCGCAGCGCCGCCCAGGCCTGCCACGCCGAGCCCTGGCGGATATATGAAGCGCGCATGCTTTCGGGGTCCTGCAAGATGCGCTTGGGGTCGTCCGCGAAAAGATAACTGCCCTTCAGAATATCCATGATCCGGGCCGCATCCCACGCGATCCATTTGAAGGGACGCTTTTCCTGCACCAACGAGGCCATCGGCGTGACGCTGGAATTCATGCCGAGCTTGTCCATCCCATGGATGAGATCCGCCCATTCGAGGGTCTGCCTTCCGTCGGCCACCAGCAGAGCAGCCAGCGCATCGGCGTAGGAGTTGCTGGTGCCCCCGCCGATGCGCGTGGACAGCGGTTTCAGGCCCGCTCTCTTCAATGCATCGGCCGCGCTCATCCGCACGCCCCGGTAGTAGGCGTCGCCGCGCCCGACCATGGTTGCAAGGAAATTGCTGGTCAGGAACAGATCGCCTTCGCCCAGCGTGCCGCGCGAATACATGACCGGCGTCACGCGCTTGTTCAGCAGATCCACCAAGAGCTGCATGAACTCCGGTCCGGACGCCTCAAAGGGCACCGAATTGGCACGGATCACCAGGAAAGCGCGCACCAGATCTTCATCGGCGATTTCGGGCAAGACCCCTTCCTTGGCACCGCTGCGCGCAATTGACAGCTGCACGTACTCGTCACGCTTGACCTGAACCTCGCGCAGCGCACCGGCGCCGCGGTTGAGCCCATAAACCGGAATATTCTCGGCGCCCGCCTCCGCCCGCAGGGCATCGCCGTCGGCGGCGCGCTGGACCGCCTCCGGACTGTATCGGACTTGCGCCCCATGGCGGGCGACGGCGACGACCTCCTCGATCGTCAGATCATGTCCCGTCAGCGTGATGACTTGGCCGTCGGCATCGGATGTTATGGGATGATAGTCCGCGGCCGCGGCGGCCGGCGCCGCGAGAATCGAAGCCGCCAGAGCCAGAGTTCGAAGCGTTATCATCGGTTTTGTCCCTCTTTGAGAGTCGGGCGATCTCACGAGAGCTCTAGAACTTGTAGCTGAACTTCACGCCCATGGTGCGCGGGCGTCCGACGAAATCCTGAGTGACGAATTGACTGGCAGTGATGAACGTCACATAGCGCGTGTCGGTGATATTCTGCCCGTACAGCTGCACCGTCCAGGCGTCCTTCGCCACCCCCAGAGATGCATCGTACGTCGTGTAGCTCGGCTCATCGAAGTTCTGGATGTAACCCGTCGCCGAATGCGCGTGCGCCTGGTGCACGCCGCCAATCTGCCAAAACGCGTTATAGTCGTTGACCGTGAAATCGTACCGGGCACGCAGATTCCCCTGAAACGGCGGCGACTGCGCGAGCGAGCTATTGAGAGGGCCGTAGGGATTCTGGATCGAGGTGATCGGTTGTCCGCTCACGCCGATCAAATACGGCGAGTTCGTCTGGTTGCTGCTGTTCCACGAGGCCGCACCGGTCAAGGTCAGTCCATGAGTCACCCGCGCGACGATCTGGGTCTCCACGCCCCTGACACGATAGTTCGGGCCGTTCACTATGAAGCCCAAATTGCCGAGCGCGCTTTGCGGATCGGCGAAGCCTACTTGAACGTTGTTCCAGTCCTCTTGATAAACCGCGCCGTTGAACTCGTAGTGATGATCGAACCATTCGGTCTTCCAGCCGATTTCGTTGTTGATCAGGGAGTCGGGCGCAAATGCCTGGGGCGTCCGGTAAGTGCCGTCCAAGTGCAGAGTCGACGTACGATTGAACCCGCCCGGCCGGAAGCCCTGCGACCAGGTGTAGTACAGCATGGCATCGCTCGTGATTTTCCAACTCAGGTTGGCGCGGCTCTTGAAGCCGGAATAAGAGCTGTGAAGGTTCGCAGCATTGAGGTTCACATCGACGCTGGGATTGAAAGGACAGGGCGTCGTCGTGGGGGTCCCCACGTAGCAGTAGAAACTGCTGATCGAACTGCCCAGCTCGGTATTGTTGAACTTGTAGTAGCGCGTACCCGCGGTGAACGTCAGCGTTTTCGGAATGATGTCTACATCGACGGATCCAAACGCCGCCTTCTGTGTGTAGCCGCGGGTGATGTCGGATGTGAACGCGGTATTGTCGTTTCTCAGATTGGGGTTGAACGAAGTGGCCCCGACAGGCGGACCGATGGGCTCGAAGCCGGGCGCCGTCTCATATAGATAATCAGTGTCATCCTGGACCTTATAGTCTTCCCAGAACAGACCGCCGATGGCGCGGACCCGCCAGTCGTCCGGCGTGCTGATTCGCAGCTCTTGACTATTGTGCGTGTCCCTCTCATGGTCCTGCCATGTGGTGGACGGCGAGTAGCACTGGCCGGGCTTACCGCCTGAACCTGCCACGCATTGATAATAGTCTGCGTATACGCCGCGCGCGTAGTTCGTGTAGTCCTGAATCTGATTGACATTGCGAACCAGATAGGTGCCGGCATAAACCAGCTTGAGGTCGCCGATGCGGCCATTGACGGTCAGCGCGGTGTTTTCATACCTGTCCTTGTTGAAGGACGGGTTATAAAGCTGCACAGACAAGTCCGGCAGCGCCGTCGCGGCCGGGCCGCCGGGGTTTGGCGCCACGGCCGGGCCTGAGGAGAGCGGCGTGTCGTAAAATACGCCTTCCGCGTCGATACTTTGATAGGACTGCATGAGCAGTGCATTCCACTCATCATTGAACTTGTACAGCGCCGAGAGCCGGAAACCCTGGTAGGTGACGGGATTGATCGCATTGGCGACCAGATTATTGTTATTCGCGCTGGCTTGCGACGAGGTGTAGCTGGGAATGTTGTTCGTGTAATTCGCGTAATGTATTCCCTCATCCGTGCTGCTGCGGACGAATTTCCCGGGAACATTGTTGATATAGCCGCCGCGGCTGTCGCTATAGATCACCGCGCGGACCGCCAGAGTGTCGGGGATCAGCGGCAGATTGATGACGCCCGTGACATTGCTGCTCGGGTCGCCATGGCTGGTGTAGGCATAGCCGGCGTCCACGTTTCCCTCCGTCACGTCCAGCTTGGGCTTATTCGTAATGTAGCGCAGTACGCCCGCCTCGGCGCCGGCACCGAACAGAGTTCCCTGGGGCCCTTCGAGTACCTCGACTCGCTCGAGGTCCGCGGCGTAGACGTCGAGGTTTCGGCCGGGAACCTGGCCGGACTGTTCGTCGAGATAGACCGCCACGTTCGGAAAAGAGCCTATGGCGCCTGTGCCCTGGTTGCCGCCGCCGCCGATGCTGAGGCCGCGCATGTAAATGTCGCCCTGACCGGGGCCATTCATCGCCGCGGTCACATTCGGCAGGTACTTCACGAAGTCGTCGAAGGTTGACACATTGAGCTGCGTCAACGTTTCCGCGGTCAGCGCCTGAATCGTGATCGGCACGTTTTGCATGTTCTCCGTGCGCCGCTGGGCGGTGACCGTGATCTCCTGAATCGCGTCGGCGCCCGAATCCGCATCGGAGGCGGGAGCGGCCGCACGGACAAAACCTGCCGACGACCCCCCGAGAATCATGGCTATTGCGCAAGCCAACTTCGAATTTGAGTACATATCCCGTCCCCTATGTGCTGCAAAACTGCGAAACGAACGTACTCCCCCTGTCGACCATCTCTCCCTATCGATTTTTCTCGGAAAACGCTGCGTCCTGCATCGAACCCATGGTTAACGGTGCACGGTGCACGTTGAATGGAAAATCGTCCTCGACGCGCTCGTCCCGCGCTTCAAGCGGGCCTGCAAGCGTATCTGCATCGGTTGAAATGAAAGAAATATGGGCCGGCGGCGGCGCAGCCGGAGGAACCGGGCCCCCGAGGGAGGGCGGCAATCGACCCGGGGCCGCCGGGTGCATCACCATCTGCAAGGCTCGACACATTTCACAATGCACAGTTCTCCCCGGGCGGCAACGAGGAGTCGCCGCGCGATGCTTTACGTGTAACTGATTGCAATTCGCCGCTTCGCCTGCCTACAAATTCTCCCGTCAGCCCTGTCGCCAATCGCCTCGGTTCACATCGTCTCGAACCGGCATATGTGATTCGTAACATATCGTTTACTGACACGCAAGTTTTTTGCGCCCCAGGCATGACGCCGGCTGAGCGGAGCTTCAGCAATTCATATTTAATTTGCATGTCAGTTAAAAATATTGCATACGGGTAGCGAGGAACCCAGAGGAGATCGCGATGACTTATGCGGCGAAACGATGGGCTGGGGCAAAATTGGGCTGGGTTCTGGCGGGCTGTCTGGCCGCGAGCACACCGGCGCTTGCCGGGGCGGCTTATGAACCGATAACTCCGACGATGTCCGATAAAGTGATCGTGTTGACGGGTCGCAACATGACCATCGAACAAGTTGTCGATGTCGCACGCTACGGAGCGAAGGTCCGATTGAGTCCCGAAGCGAAGCAGCGCCAGGCGGACAACTACGGGTTGCTGCTCGAGGCGGCCGCGGAAGGCATCCCCGTCTACTGGTTCAATCGAGGCGCCGGCGATCAGCGCGAAACCATCATGTTTTCGGGCGATCCGATGGAGCCCAAGAACAAGGCCTACCTGGAGAAATCGCAGCTGATGGAATTCCGGCTCGGCGCGATTTTCGGCTACGGGCCGGAGGTTCGAGAGGAAGAGATCGTGCGCGCGATGATGGTCATCCGCGCCAATGCCATGACGTCGAATGCGCCCAGCCCGCAGCTGTCGCAGATGCTGATCGACCTCTTGAACGCCCGCGTCACCCCGGTGGTCCAATCGCGGGGCACGCTCGGCGAAGGCGACTTGGCGCAACTGAGCAATGTCGGAGCGACGATGGTGGGAACCGGCGATGCCTACTATCAGGGCACGCGCATGGCGGCCGCCGACGCACTTGCAAAGGCGGGCCTGAAGCCGATTCAGCCGTTCGCCGCCGACACCAACGCCCTGACCAGCAGCAATGCATACGCCACCGGCATTGCGGCCTTGGCCGTCAACGATGGGCGCCACGCATTGGAATGGGCCGATCTCATTTATGCGATGGATCTGAATGGCATGAATTCCAGCATTACGCCCATCAGCACGGTGGTGCAGAGGGAGCGGCCGTTCAAGTGGCTGAACTGGGAAGCGGGCCGCGTTCGCGACATGATCAAGGGCAGCTACCTATTCGACGACGATCCGCATCGAATCATCCAGGACCCGGAAAGCCTGCGGGCATCGTCCATCCGTCAGGCATCGGCGTGGGAGGATTGGGGCGCGCTGCGTGATGCCGTGATTTTGCAGATGAACTCTTCGGATCACAATCCCGCGGTGCGCACCGACCTGTCCCCGCAGGATTCCTGGGAACTGGCCACCCCGCAGATGATGAAGTTCTACGTGAAGGGCGGCCCGCACAGCAACGGCAAGCACGGCTACATCGTGTCGAACGCGAACTGGGACCCGTTCCCGATGGCCAACAAGATGGAATCGTTCGTCATCGCCTTGGCGAACATGGATGTGGCTGTGTCGCTGCGCATCGATCGCTTCAGCAGTCCGTTCTTCACGGCAGCCGATCCGGCGAAGGTGCTGCACCTGCCGCCGGGCGCCGAATTCGAGCTCTATCTGGCCGGGGGCGGCGGCTACACGCCGGTTGATCTGCAGCAGGAGATGCAAAGCCTGACCAATCCGGTGGCGCCTTCCGGCGCGGCCATCGTCGGGACGGTCGAAGACCTTCAGGCGCAAACCCGCATCAAGGCCTATCGAGCTCGCCAGGCCGTCAGTACGACTTTCGACCTCCTCGGACACGACCTGCTGAACGCGGCCTTTTGGCTGGACGTGCGCAAGGCGCAAGACCCGTCGAGAAGTTTCGGCGCCGGTCCCACTGCGGCCTTGGCGGCATTTCGCAAGGTCGTGCCGACGCTTCCGGCCCTGGACAAAGCGCCGGCTCAATTGCGGCCGATGGCGGCCACGGAATTCCTCAAGGACACTCCCGCGGCCACGTTCTATGCCGGCGGCGACAATATGCCCGGATCGTCGGAGAATCCATAGGGTGGGACTCGTGCCGTCGCCGCATCGAACGTATGGCTTGTGCGCTGCCTGGGCGCTGTTCGGCGTGATGGCGCCGGAGGCCGGCGCGCCGGCGCAGGGAGCCTACAGCGCGATAGCGCCGACACGCGCCGGCGAGTCGATCGTTTTGACCGGCCGCGATCTCAGCATCGATCAAGTGATTGCGATTGCCCGCTACGGCGCCAAGGTCACGCTGAGCCCGGAGGCCAAGCGACGCCAATCGGATGCCTACGGATTGCTGTTGGAGGCATCGGCCGAGGGCGTCCCGATCTATGGCTTCAATCGCGGCGCCGGCGCAGGCCGTGAAATTTCTCTGTTTAGCGGCGACCCGCTCTCGCCTGAGAACAAGGCGATTCTGACCAAGCGCGTGGCCGCGTCGATCCAAAACGGGCCGCGCCAGGGGATTGGCCCCGAGGTGGCGCAGGAAGAAATCGTGCGTGCCCTCATGGCGGTTCGCGCCAACACCATGATCTACGAGGCGGCAAGCCCTGCGTTATCCGCCATTCTGGTCGAGATGCTGAACCGGCGCGTGACGCCGGTGGTTCAATCGCGCGGCTCGCTCGGTGAGGCGGACCTGGCGGCGATGGCGAACGTGCTGGGTGCCATGGGTGGCGCGGGCGATGCGTATTATCAAGGCCGGCGGATGGGCGCGGCCGAAGCGCTGGCCGAGGCCGGCCTCAAGCCCCTGCAACCGTCCGACATCGTGTACCCCTCGGCGCTGATCAGCACCAACGCGTATTCGGCAGGCCTTGCTGCGCTCCTGGTGCACGACGCCAAGCAGGCGCTTAGCTGGGCGGACCTCATCCTTGCGATGGATTTGGAAGCGATGAACAGCAGCGTGACGCCGCTGTCCACGCCCGTTCAGGCAAATCGGCCGATGAAATACGCCAATCGGGAGGCGGCCCGCGTCCTCGATATGATCAAAGGCAGCTATCTATTCGACGACGATGCCAAGCGGATCATCCAAGATTCGGAGAGCCAGCGCGCATCGTTCAGCCGCCAGGGCGCGGCATGGAAGGCTTGGGCGATCCTGCGCGACACGATGCACACCCAAATCAACTCCTCGGACCACAATCCCGCCGTGATGGTGCAAGCCTCGCCCGCGGACTCGTGGGAGCTCAATACCGCGCAGATGCGCAAGTATTTCGTCAAAGGAGGCCCCGAGAGCCACGGCCAGCACGGCTTCATATTCTCCAATGCCAATTGGGACCCCTATCCGATGGCCAATGAAGTCGAAGCGCTCACCACCGCGCTCGCCAACATGGATGTGGCCGTCGTGCAGAGGATCTATCGCTTCAGCAGCACGTTTTTCACGGTGATCGCGCCCAAGGACGTGCTGAATCCGGAACAGCTCGGAGCAAGCGCGCAATCCGACATCGACGGCTACAACCCCACTGCGATTTGGCAGGACATCGAGAGCCTCGCACCCACGCTCACGCCGGAGGGCAATCCCATCGGCAACGACGTCGAGGAGTTGCAGGCGCAAACCGTATTGAAGACGACGCGAGCTCGCCGGACTTTGGACGATACGGTGCTGCTGTTGGGCGAGGATCTGCTGACCGCGACGTACTGGATGAACATCCGCCAGGTACAGTCTCCGGGCCGCAACTTCGGCCACGCGCCCACGGCCGCCTGGAGCGCATTCCGTCAGGCCGTGCCATGGCAGCAGAAACTCTCCGATCGGCCCTCTCAACCGGTGAGCGGCATCGTCCATGCCTTCATGACGGCGCACCCGGCCGCGGAATTTTATCCGCCGCTGGCCAAAGATATCGACGGCGATGAATGATGCCGACCGGCTGCAGCACCGAGATGCATATTCGGCAAAGGAATATCGAGACATGAAAGACCAACGGGCATGGCGCAGGCGCGCTGCGATCTGCGTCCTCAACGTAGCAGGAGCCTCCATCATCGGGTTGCCGGCGGCGGCGCAAAGCGATCTTGGCTACCACCCGATCAACCCCACCGAGGCCGGCAAGACGGTCACCCTGACCGGCCACGACATGACCATCGATGACGTGATTGCGGTCGCGCGCGGCGGCGCCAAGGTTCAGCTGAGTACGCAGGCCAGGCAGCGCGAAGAAGATAATTACGGGCTGCTGCTCGAAGCGCCGGCCGAAGGGGTGTCGGTTTACTGGTTCACCCGCGGCGCCGGCGCCGGCCGCGAGGTCAAGCAGTTCGAGGGCGACCCTCTGTCGCCGGGCAACAAGGACTACCTCGAAAAGAAGATGCTGGCGTACTTTCGGCGCGGCGCCGCCAATCCGCTGGAGGGTCCTGAAATCGGCGACGAAGGTCTGGTGCGCGCCGTCATGGTGGTTCGCGCAAACGCCATGACATTCAACGCGCCCAGCCCGCAACTCGCGCAGATGCTGACCGACCTGTTGAACAAACGGGTGACGCCGGTGATGCAATCGCGCGGCACGGTGGGAGAAGGCGATCTCTCGGTGCTGAACAACATCGGCGCAACGATGGTTGGCTCGGGCGACGCCTACTACGACGGAAGGCGCATGCCGGCGATCGATGCGCTGAAGGCGGCGGGTCTCGCGCCGCTGCAGCCTTTCGCCGCCGACAACAACGCGCTGACCAGCAGTAATGCCTATGCGACCGCGCGGGCCGCGCTGCTCGTCGCCGATGCCAAGGAGGCGCTGGCATGGGCCGATCTGACCTATGCGATCGATTTGAACGGCATGAACAGCTCGGTCACGCCGTTGAACACTCTGGTGCAGAGCGATCGGCCGTTCAAATGGCTGAATTGGGACGCCAATCGGGTCAAGGAGATGATCAAGGGCAGCTATCTGTGGAGCAACGACTCCGGGCGCATCATCCAGGACCCGGAAAGCCTGCGCGCTTCATCGATTCGTCAAGCCTCCGCCTGGGCAATGTGGGCGATGCTTCGCGACGATGTGGTGACCCAGCTCAACTCGTCGGATCACAACCCGGCGATACGCGTCGACATTTCGCCCAAGGATTCCTGGGATCTGAACACGCCGGAGATGCTCAAATACTACGTCAAGGGCGGAAAGAACAGCCACGGCAAGCACGGTTTCATCTTCTCGAACGCCAACTGGGATCCCTACCCGCTGTCCAACGATCTCGAAGCCTTCACCATCGCACTCGCCAACATGGACGTTGCCATCATGCTGCGAGCCGAACGTTTCGGCAGCGAGTTCTTCACCGGCGAGGGCTCGCAAAAAATCCTGAAAGAAGTGGGCGGCGGCTCCTTCGCCGGCGGCTTCGGCAATCACGAAACCTGGCAGCATATTCAGGCTCAGATCGTGCCCGTGCCCCCGGAGGGCTACGGCGGCAGCTCGGGAGTCGAGGAGCTGGAGGCGCAGTCGCTGCTGAAAGCCATCCGGGCGCAAACCGCGGTCGACGATACGTTCCGGCTGCTGGCTACCGATCTGCTCACCGGCACGCGCTGGCTGGACGTACGCAAGGCGCAGGACTCGACGCGAGAATTCGGTCCGGCGCCGACCGCCGCTTGGACCGCTTTCCGCAAGGTCATGCCGCTGAAGGCCGACCCGGCCGCACCGGCGCCCGGACCGGGTGCGGTGGGAATCACGACGCTGAACTTTCTGCGAAGCAATCCGGCGTGGACATTCTTTCCCTTGAACGAGCCGGCGCAGCCCTTTGCTGCGGCGCCGGTGAAGAAATAGCGATGATCGATAGCGCCGGCGGCGTTTGTCGATACGGCGAGGCGCTGTTGCCGCGGTTTGCGCCGGTTGTATGATGGGGCCACGCGCTTCGCCGTTTCCGCGGCCGGGCAGGCTTCGTTGAGCATGCGCGGTGTTGAACCGCATCCTGATAACCCAGTTCAATAATTGGAGAGTAAATAATCATGGCAAGAGATCCCCGGCACGACATCCTGTTTGAGCCGATAAAAGTCGGTCCGCTAACGTTCCGGAACCGCTTTTACCAGACCCCTCACTGCATTGGAGCCGGCTCCGATCGGCCCGGCTTCCAGGCGGCCCACCGCTCGATGAAGGCAGAGGGCGGTTGGGCCGCCATCAATACGGAGTATTGCTCGGTTCACCCCGAGTCGGACGACACTCACCGATTGTCGGCGCGGCTCTGGGACGCCGGCGACGTGCGCAATCTTCGGGCAATGACCGACCACATCCATAAGTTCGGAGCGTATGCGGGCGCCGAACTCTGGTATGGAAGCGCGCATGCACCCAATATGGAGTCCCGCTGCACGCCGCGCGGAGCTACGCAGTATGCTTCCGAATTTGAAACCCTGACCTACTGCCAGGAAATGGATTTGGATGAGATCGCCCGCGTTCAGCAGATGTACGTGGACGCGGCGCTGCGCGCGCGCGATGCGGGCTTCAACCTCGTGTACGTGTATGGAGCGGACTCCTATATTCCGCTGCAGTTTCTGTCACGCTACTACAACAAGCGCACCGACAAGTACGGCGGGTCCTTCGAGAACCGGGCGAGGTTCTGGGTCGAGACCATCGAGAAGGTGCGAAAGGCGGTTCCGCGGGACATGGCGGTGGTCGTCCGCTTTGCGATCGATACGCTGCTGGGCAAAGACGGCGTCGAGGTCGAAGACGATGGAATGAAATTCGTCGAATATGCCGACGACATCGTCGATTTATGGGACGTGAACCTGTGCGGCATCGCCGAGTGGGGCGAGAACGCCACCCCCTCGCGCTACTATCCGTCCGGCCACCACCTGCATTGGACGCGCTTCATCAAGCAAGTTGCCAAGAAGCCCGTGCTCGGCGTCGGCCGCTATACCGACCCCAACAAGATGCTCGAAGTCGTCACCAAAGGGTACGCCGACATCATCGGCGCGGCGCGCCCGTCCATCTCCGATCCCTTCCTTCCGAAGAAGATCGAGGAAGGCCGCTACGACGACATCCGCGTATGCATCGGTTGCAATGTGTGCATTTCGCGCTGGGAGATCGGTGGACCTCCCATGATTTGCACCCAGAATGCAACCGCCGGCGAAGAGTATCGCCGCGGCTGGCACCCCGAGAAGTTCGCGAAGAAAACCTCGGACGATTCGATCCTGATCGTCGGCGCGGGGCCCGCGGGCTCGGAATGCGCGCGCGTTCTTCTCGAACGCGGCTACACGACGCATTTGTACGATACCGCGGAGAAAATCGGCGGCCATCTGAACGGCATCGCTACGGGGCTGCCGGGCCTCGGCGAGTGGGGTTATCACAGAGACTATCGCGAGGTGCAGATCAACAAGCTGATCAAGAAGAACAAGCAAAGCCAGGTGGCGCTGGGTCAAAAGCCGATGACGGCGGACGGCGCGCTGGCCTATGGGGCGGACAAGATCGTCATCGCCACTGGTTCTTTCTGGAATACGGACGGCACCAATTGCATTTCGCACATGCCGATTCCGGGCGTCGACGCGCTGAATCGCGCCGATCAGCTGACTCCGGAACAGGTATTCGAAGGCAAGAAACCGATCGGCAAACGGGTCACCGTGCTCAACTACGATACCTACTTCATGGCGACGAGTTTGGCGGAGCGGCTGGCGATGGCCGGCCACGAAGTGACGATCGTGTCGGGCGTTCACCTGGCGGCGTATACCCATTTTACGCTCGAATACTCGAACATCATGCGCCGCAACCATGAATTGAAGTTCAAGGAATACGTCGAGCACTACTGCACGCGCGTCGAGCCCGGCCGCATGCAGATCATCAGCAAGTGGGGCGACGGGTACAAGGCCAACTATCGCGGCAAGGGCGTCTCGCCCCGCACCGAGAATACCTCTCAAGAATGGATCGAGTTCGATTCGCTCGTGCTCGTCACGGGCCGCCACTCGGACGACAAGCTGTACCGCGAGCTGAAGGCGCGCAAATCGGAATGGGCGAAAAATGACGTCAAGGCCGTATACATCATCGGCGATGCGGAGGCACCCCGTTTGATTGCCGATGCCACGTTCACCGGCCATCGGCTTGCGCGGGAGATCGAGGAAGCCGATGCGCAATACCCGCTGCCGTACAAGCGTGAGGTTGCGGTGTGGGGAACGCCGCACATGCCCGGAGGCGAGTTCGAGATCGTATACAAGACTTGACGCGCCCTTAGCGCGGGACACCGCAGGCCATCCCGCCGCGCATTCAGGCATCGCCACGTATGCTGAATTCGCGGCGGGACGGCCGTCCCGGCCGCCGTACCGGAACGAACGCCGGCATTGGCGGCGCTCACAGACTGACTAAATGGAGAAAATTTATGGCACTTAGCTGGCGAACTTCGGCTCTGGCCGATCGGCATCGGGCACTTGGATCAAAGCTCGAGGATTGGAACGGCATGGGGACGGCGTGGACCTACGCGAAGGACGTGGCGCAGGATCATGTCGCCATCCGCACGAAGGCGGGCCTGATGGATGTATCGGGCCTGAAGAAAATGTATGTGGTCGGTCCGCATGCCTCCGCCGTATTGAATTATGCGACTACGCGCGATGTGACCAAGATTTATCCCGGAAAATCGTCCTACGCCTGCATGTTGAACGGCGCCGGCCATTTCATCGAAGACTGCGTCTTATATCGCATGGGCCCTAATTCCTGGATGGTGGTGCACGGCAGCGGCGCGGGCCATGAAACTCTGACGAAATACGTGGTCGGCCGCAACGCCGCGCTCATCGTCGACGATGATCTGCACGATCTTTCCCTGCAAGGCCCGGTGGCGGTCGATTTCCTCGCCAAGCATGTTCCCGGGATTCGGGATCTGAAATACTTCCACCATACGCCGGCGACCCTGTTCGGCCGCCCCGTGACGATTTCGCGGACCGGCTACACGGGCGAGCGCGGCTACGAGATCTTCTGCAAGGGCGACGACGCCGGTCTCATCTGGGATACCATCCTGACCGAGGGCAAGCCGCTCGGCATCATTCCCACCTGTTTCACGACTCTGGATTACCTGCGAGTCGAAAGCTGTCTGCTGTTCTATCCCTACGATATGTCCGAGATGTACCCTTTCGAGAAGGACCCTCCCGGCGACAGCCTCTGGGAGCTCGGCCTGGACTTCACCGTCAGCCCCGGAAAGAACGACTTCAACGGAGCGGATGCCCACTCCCGCCTGAAGGGCAAGGAGCGCTTCAAGATCTTCGGGCTGCTGGTCGACGGCAAGGTACCCGCGGACATGGGCGATCCCGTGTATTCGGGGGACAAGAAGGTGGGGGTGGTCACCTGCGCCATGGTGTCGACGCTCACGGGCAAATCCATGGCCATTGCGCGCCTCGATGTCCCCGTCGCGGTCCACGGAACACGGCTGCAGATCCGCGGCAAGAACCTCAAAGGTCCTGCGACGGCGCACACCCTGCCCTTCGACGATGTGGAGAAGAAGAAGCGGACGGCGGTTGGCTGATATGCAGACCGAACTCTTGATCGACGGCGTTCTGGTGCCGCGGCATGTGATGGTGAAGCCGGCGCAGAGACATCTCATAGGCTCGCCGCACGAGCCGCCGACGATCCCATGGGCGGCTCGCATTCCGCGCGGCCGGAGTTCGTCCATATGAAGGGCTTCGTTTCAGGCGACGCGCCGGCGCAGAAGTGACACGAGGGCGAGCCCTCCCAGCATGAGCGCCGCCGCGCCGCTGAGCAGGGCCGGCAACCCCCGGCTGGGCCATAAGTCCATGGCCACGCCGCCCACGCTGGGGCCGATCACTCCGCCCAGGCAGTACACGATGACGAACAGGGTGTTGGCGGCGGGCAGGTTCTCGACCGCGAATTCTTCGCCGAGCAGCGCGACTCCCTGGCTGTAGAAAGCGTACAGGGTGCCTCCCCAAACGAATAGCAGCGGCCAAAGCAGCAGGGGCGTGCCCAGGCACCGCTGCAGCAGCAAAGGCCCGATGCAGCTGGCCAAGGCACAGACTCCCAGCATGAATTTGCGCCCGTAGCGGTCGGCAAGCAGGCCGATGGGTACCTGCAGCACCACATTGCCGGTCATGAACACGGCGACCAGCAACAGCGCCGCCCGCTCATCGAGCCCCGAGTGAATGCCGAACAGCGGCAGCAGTGTCAGATCCGCCGACTCGACCAGGCCCGCAACGAGCGCGGCCAGCATCACGATGGGCGCGGCTTTCAGTGCTCCCGACAGTCCCCGCAGCGGCCTGAATTCCTGCGCCGCGCTCCTCACCCGGCGCAGAACCGTCAGAGGCAACAGCGTCAGGATCAGACACGCGGCGCCGATGATGAAGGGTCTGGCGCCCTCGGTCCCGGTGAATTCGAGCAGTACGGGGCCCGCGACAATGCCCAAGGAAAACACCGTGCCATAGATTCCCATGACGGTGCCGCGGGAATCGGCGCCGCTGACATTGTTCATCCAAATTTCGCTGGCTATCCAAACAAGACCGAGCGCGCAACCGGCGACGAACCTCAACGCCAGCCACGGCGCGGCGCCGGGCCATAGCGGCATGAGCAGCAGTATGCCGGCGGCAAAGACGATTCCACCGACGATGCAGCGCTTGAGGCCGAGGCGGGCTATCGCACGAGGGTAAAAAGGCCCGCAGAGAATCACCGCGATCAAAGTCGCCGCGGTCACCGCGCCGATCTCGAAGCTCGAATAACCCAATCGGCTCAAGGCCAGCGCGATCAGGGGGGGCTGAAACCCAAAAATCAGCCCCACACCCAGGCTGCTGGAGAATACCGCCGAGAGAGTCAGGCGGCGCCCCACCACCGTGCCGGCGGCGACGATCATCTTTTCATTCCGGCGGGCCTTGCCGGCTGCAACATTGCGGCAAACTTGAATGCCATCCGCTTCGTGCCTGCTGTGCAATAAACTTGCGTACCAGTAAACCCTATGTTACGTATTGAGTCTACCGATCGGCAGTATCGAGAGCAGGCGCAAGGGGATTAATCGGTCGGGCGATATTTGCCGGTACACCGACGCCGCAGAGCTATTTTGCTTACATTCAGGGAGATTCGTACATGAAAACAGTGAAGCGGGTGACAAATCGGCCCAAGCGGGGGATTCCACGAGTGAATATACGGATGCGCGTTGCATGCGCCGCACTCTCCTTGCTTGGCGCGATCGCTTTCACTCCGGCCGCATTCGCAGCCGGCGCGCAGGGGACGGGTGATACCGCAGCGACGCCGGCTGCGACGCAAGATACATTGAACGACATCGTCGTCACGGCCCAACGCAAGGCGGAACGGCTGCAGGACGTCGGCATCTCGGTTACCGCCCTGGGCTCCGACCAGTTGCAGCAAATGGCGGTCACCGAAGCAACCGACCTGGTACGAGCCGTACCAAGCCTGAAACTCAACGCATTCTCCTCTTCCGCAGTCGTATGGAACATTCGCGGCGTCTCGCAGAACGATTACGGCGACCAGCAGGAGCCGCCGGTCGCCGTCTACCAGGATGATAGCTACTCGAGCTCCATCAACACGGCCAGTTTCCCCACCTTCGACCTGGCACGCGTCGAAGTGCTGCGCGGCCCGCAGGGCACCCTGTTCGGCCGCAATGCCACCGGCGGCGCGATTCAATTCATTTCCAACAAGCCCACCAAGGATTTCGAGAGTTATGCCAGCGAAACCATCGGCAGCTTCAACGAGAATATCGTGCAAGCCGCCGTCTCCGGCCCATTGCGCGACAATCTGCAGGTCCGGCTCGCGGGAATCAAGGACAACGACGACGGCTATATCACGGATGTCAGCCCTGGAGAGGACAACTTTGGCGCCGCCAATCACTATGCGTTGCGCGGCATGCTGGCCTGGCAACCCTTTGACGGCACGAACGTCGGGCTCACCCTGCGTTATTTGCGAGCCAACCGCGAGCGCACGGGGGGCGCCTATGGATTCCAACCGGCTTGCCCGAACGCGAACTTACAGGGTGCCATCGTAGGGCCAAACCAACTCTGCCCTTTCTGGGGAAACACCGTGCCCGGCTCGGACGGGGACAACTATCGCAACGACGGGATTACCCCGAGCCGCGGCGGCGACCCCTGGTCGACGGCGGCCACCGCATCGCCGACTCTCGGCGCTCTGGGGACCGACCGCCGAATATGGGATTCGGCGCTGCGGGTCGACAGCAAAATCGCGGACTATGACCTGGTCTCCGTTACCGACTATCAGTATTGGACCAAAAACTATCTCGAGGATGACGACTCATCCCCTCAGCAAGACTCGAACTTCTATATAAACAACTGGGTGTCTCAGCTATCTCAAGAGGTGCGCGCGTCGCACACCTATGGCAACAACGACCTCACCGTCGGTCTGTTCGGCATGCACATCATCGGTCACTATGTCGGGGGATTCCCGATTTACTTCATTGGGTACGTGCCCTCGGTGCGATACTCCGAGGACACGACTTCCTATGCCGGATTCGCCCAAGATGAGTGGAAATTCGCCGACCAGTTCAAATTGATCGCCGGCTTGCGTTATTGGCACGATGAGCGTGTGGCGTCCTACTATGGCAACACGCCGGCGGATCCCGCGCTCAGCACCCAGCCCGACGTGACCATCATCTTCAATACCCACCAGGTCTATCCGAACGGCAGCAACCTCACGCCGGCCGATGCCGACAAGAACTATGACGGCGTGACCGCGCGGCTGGAGCTCGATTACAAGCCCAGCGATAATATCCTGTACTATCTGAGCTACAACCGTGGCGGCAAGAGCGGCGGTTTTACATTCTCGACCGGCACTCCATTTGCCCCAGGCCAAGTGGCATTCCTGAACGGCATACCCTACAAGCCGGAAGTGCTGACCGATTACGAAGCCGGCGCCAAGGTGACCTTGAACAACACGACGGCGATCAACGCCAGCTTCTATCACTACAGCTACGACAACTACCAGGCATTCGCGCAGGTCGGTACGACTCAGACCTTGGTCAATCTGCACGCCGTAGCCAACGGAATGGAAATCGAGCTGAATTCCCATCCCATCACCGGGCTCACTTTGCAGCTGAGCCCGGCGTTCGAGCAGTCGCGCGTCTATCACATTCTGTTGCCGGATTTCGTATCGGTCGTCAACCACGATCTGCCGCAGGCACCGCATTTTTCCGGCAATGCGTCGGCCAATTATGATTTCCCGCTGGGCGAGGGAACTGGTTCGGTTGGGACCGACCTGACTTACCAGGGGCATACCTGCTTCACCATCCTATGCGCGCCCGTGGAGCACGAAGGGGCCTATGCGGTGGCGGGTGCGCGCATCGGTTACAAGCCGGCCGGGGGACACTGGGAATTCAACGCCTTCGTGCACAATATGCTCGACCGGGCATATCGGCAGTATGCGTTTGACGCCTCGCAGTTTTCCGGAGTTGCCCTCGGAGTCTACGCGCCGCCGCGCACCTGGGGACTCTCGGCAACCTATCGGTTCGGGGGCCCGTAGCCGACACACCCAGGGTTCCGCGACGGCCCGGCGCGCTGGACGATAGGTCTCCGGCCCCGGGCGCGCACCCCAATATTTCGTGAGATGATGGCCGAGTTCGAGCGCGCAGGCGGTCGGCGACATACGAATAGAATTGGGGAGAGACGAGGATGACCGACAATGCCGCCTTGGGCGTGGATCAAGACGCCGAACAATTGAAGGCGTTGGGCTATGTATCGCATTTCGACCGGACCATGTCGAAGTGGGAGAACTTCTCCCTGGGGTTTACCTATCTGTCGCCGGTGGTCGGCGTGTACACCATATTCGCGAGCGCGTTCGTCGCCGGCGGACCGCCGATGTGGTGGACCTACATCCTGGTCGGCCTGGGCCAGCTCATGGTGTGCCTGGTCTTCGGCGAGATTGTTTCCCAATTTCCGATCTCCGGCGGCCTATATCCCTGGGCGCGCCGCTTGATGGGGAAGCGCTGGGCATGGATGGCCGGCTGGGTCTATGCCTGGGCCCTGTGCTGCACCATGGCCGGCGTCGCGACCGGCGTGGCGCCGTTTCTTGCGCAACTATTCGGCGTCGACAGCACTCCTGTCGCAACCACTCTCATTGCGCTGGTACTCATCGCCATGACCACGCTGCTGAATTTGAGCGGTACGCGCCTGCTGGCGCGGGTCTCAATGTTCGGCTTCATCTGCGAATTGGTCGGGGCCATCGTGGTCGGCGGCTATCTGTTGCTGTTCGCGCGGCATCAGCCGCTCAAAGTGCTGGTCGACACCAGCCTCGTGCATACGAACGGAAGCTACCTGCCCGCATTCCTCGCCTCCTCGCTGGCCGCCATGTTCTGCTACTACGGTTTCGAGGCCTGTGGAGACGTCGCGGAGGAAACGCCGAACGCCAGCCGCATGATTCCCAAGGCCATGCGCATGACCATCTACATCGGCGGAGCGGCCGCCACCTGGGTCTGCCTGGCCTTCGTCCTGTCCATCCCGGACATGGGTGCGGTGATGTCGGGCGCCGACAAGGACCCGATCGTCACGCTGCTGCGCGCGGCGATGGGGGAGGTGGGCTTTCGCGCCGTCATCGTGGTCGTGCTGGTGTCCTTCATTTCCTGTCTCCTGAGCCTGCAGGCGGCCGCCAGCCGGTTGATTTTCGCCTACGCCCGGGATCAGATGATATTCGGCAGCAAGTACTTGAGCCGGATGTCTCCGGGCCATCATGTTCCGTCGACGGCGCTCATCGTCATGGGCGCCATACCGGCGGTGATCGCGCTCTCCGCGCTGTGGCTGCAGGACGCCATTACCATCATCATCAGCTTCGCGGCAGTCGGCATTTATATTTCCTTCCAAATGATCGTGCTGGCCGCATTGATCGCGCGGACCAGGGGCTGGCGGCCCCTGGGTCCCTTCACCCTGGGCGCCTGGGGCTGGTGCGTGAATCTGCTGGCGCTGGCCTACGGCATCAGCGCCATCGTCAACATTCTGTGGCCCCGCAGTCCGAACGATCCGTGGTACAGCAACTACTCCATGCTGGTGACCACCGTCGGCATCGTGGTGCTGGGCGCCTTCTACATGGTGGCTGCAAAACCCTATGAGCATGGGCTGGCGCCGGCGGGCGATGCGCACCGGCTGGGCTCGGCGCGCCCCGACGTCGAAGCAAGGTAACATACGCCTGAAATCACCAAGGGATGACCGATGAGCCAAACGAATACGAGCGCACAGCCCGCACCCAAGTACGAACTCAGCCGTTCGTTGCAAGGACGCCATCTGACCATGATATCCATCGGCGGAATCATCGGCGCCGGGCTGTTCGTCAGCAGCAGCACCTCCATCATCGCCGGCGGCCCGGCAAGCTTCATCAGCTACGCGATTACCGGAATGCTCATCCTCCTGGTCATGCGGATGCTCGGGGAAATGACCACCGCCCTGCCTCACGTGCGCTCGTTCACCGAGTTTGCTCGTGCGGGTCTCGGCGATGGAGCGGGCTTCGTGGTCGGCTGGCTGTACTGGTATTTCTGGGTATTGGTGGTGCCAGTGGAGGCCATCGCCGGAGCGAAGATCCTGCAGCACTGGTTTCCTTCCTTTTCGCCCCTGGAGATCGGCGTCTGCCTGATGTCCGTCATGACGGGCGTCAATCTCATGTCGGCGCGCTCCTATGCCGAATTCGAGTTCTGGTTTGCATCCATCAAGGTTGCCGCCATTCTGGTGTTCATTGCCATCGCGGCCTCATACGCCTTCGGCTGGACCTCGCCGCATGGCGCCACCTTCGGCAATCTCGTCGATCATGGCGGCTTCACGCCGCATGGCTGGATCGCCGTGCTGGCGGCCGTGCCCACCGTATTCTTCGCCATGACCGGCGCGGAAATCACCACCATCGCCGCCGCGGAATCGGCGCAACCCGGGCGCGCAATCGCGCAAATGACCACCGCCGTCATCTGGCGCATCCTGATTTTCTACGTGATCTCGCTGTTCTTCATCGTCGCGGTCACGCCGTGGAATACCGTGCGCTCCGGCGAATCACCGTTCACCCTGGCCTTGAACACCATGCACGTGCCTTGGGCGGGCACCGTCATGAGCGCCATCATTCTCACCGCGGTGCTGTCCTGTCTGAATTCGGCATTCTATGTGAGCTCGCGCGTGCTGTTCATCCTGGCCGAGCGCGGCGATGCGCCGCAGTCCTTGGTGAGGCTGAACGCGCGCCGCGTGCCGGTGGGCTCGGTGCTGATCGGCGCGGCCGCAGGATTTCTAGGCATCGTCGCCGCCACTCAGGCGCCCCAGATCGTATTCGACTTTCTGGTGAGTTCGTCGGGCGCCGTCATCGTGTTCGTGTACATGACCATCTGCGTCGCGCAAATCGCGCTGCGGCGGCGGCGCGAACGCGAAGGGCTGCCCGCACCGCCGGTGAGCATGTGGGCATTTCCGTACTTGAGCTTCGCGGCCATCGCCGGCATGGGCGGCGTCCTGATCGCCATGGCGTTCACGCCCGGGCTGCAGCAGGATTTCTATTTCAGCTGCATCACCCTGGTGGTGGCAGTCGGCGCCTATCTCATCGTGCAGCGGCTGCGGCGGCCGCGCGTGGCGCCGTCCGCAGCGACATGACAGCACCGATCGGAATGAGCTGCTGATCGCTCGGTATTTCCCTTGCGGCCGCAATGCCGCCAGGATTGATTCGGCGCGAATCGGCGGAACGGGCGGCGGAGCGCGAGCATGGACGTCACTTCGAGGCAGCTAATTTAATACTTGTCAAGCGAAATAATTTTCACTGTCAAGTATAAAGGGTCCGCCCCTGCAACCATCGATTTTGGCAGGATAGGTCCAAGGTTTCGGAGAGCCTCGCATCGGCAACCAGCCAACTCCCCCGTCGGTGCGATATCCCAGCGGCGTGGGTCCCAATAGACCCACGCCGTTTTTTATTTGTGATCGCAGCCTTTAACGCATTCAGTCGCGATCATTGCACGGCGGCGTCGAGCCGTCGTAGCACAGCGCTGGACCCTGGTCGCGCTTGACCACTCCCGGACTGTCTTCGTGCGTCATGGACCCCGGCCCGATGCAACCGGACATCAGGCAGGCGACAATAAATAAACTGATGATTACCTTCATGGCTGC
The DNA here is from genome assembly GCA_963784105.1 of uncultured Gammaproteobacteria bacterium. GTDB lineage: Bacteria > Pseudomonadota > Gammaproteobacteria > Steroidobacterales > Steroidobacteraceae > Bog-1198. Next base: position 259,290 of record CAWAQE010000018.1, on the reverse strand, counting down.
TCCTTGGCATGGCCCTCGCGGCGATGCGAGCTTTCCTCATACGACACCTCCGAGGATGGCCCCAAGCTCACGCGAAAGCTAGCTCACCCGCACCCAAGCGAGTGTCGGAGAGTGTCCTACCTTCGAGGCTGCGGACTTCTTGCTCCGGGACCCAGAGCCCGGGCGCCAGCCGACCTCCTCCGGGACCGCGGGATGCCGTGATATTCTCTCCCGCGCGTACCGGTGGTCTACATAGGATAAAAAAATGCAAAAGCGCACTTCGCGGCGGCCGGCGTTGCCAGCCGCGATTCGATCCCTGTTCGTTGCAGCATCGATAGTCTCAGGCATCGCGGCCGCGGCCGTGAATCCCCCATCGCTCGCGCCCGCATCGCTCGGGATAGACGCGCAGCCGCTGGCGGCTCTCGATGCCGACATCGCTTCCGGGAAATTTCCGCTGGTCGACAGCTTGCTGGTCATGCGCTGCGGCGAGGTGGTATTCGACCGCCGCTATCCCCATGATTACGCTGCGGTCTACAACAAGGAAGCGCACACCAAAGGACCCCTGAACGCGCGCCTCACCGGGCGCTACAACTACTTCGATCCCGCGTGGCACCCCTACTATCACGGCACGGACGAGCACACCATGCAATCGGTGTCGAAAACCGTGACGTCCGCGACCATCGGCATCGCCATGACGCGCGGCGACTTCAAGGCGCCGCTGTCGACGCCGGTACTGCATTACTTCGACGAGAGCAAGGTCAAGAATGTCGACGCGCGCAAGCGCCGCATGACCTTGCGCGACTTGTTGACCATGAGCAGCGGCTTGGATTGGAATGAGGACGTCCCGTACGACGATCCGAACAATCCCTCCGATCTGATGGAGGCCTCCGACGACTGGGTACAATTCGTCATCGACCGGCCGATGAAAGACGAGCCGGGCAAGGTGTTCGCCTATTCGAGCGGCGCGACGGAATTGCTGGCGTACATATTCAAGCGGGAAACCGGCGCCGACATCGAGCAATACGCTCATCGCTATCTATTTACGCCGCTCGGCATCCAGAATTATTTCTGGAAGCGGACGCCGCTCGGTGTCGTCGACACCGAAGGCGGCCTGTACTTGCGCACCGAAGATCTGGCGAAGATCGGGCTGCTCTATTTGAACGACGGGATGTGGAATGGGCAGCGAGTCATCTCCTCCGAGTGGATCAAGGAATCGCTCACCCCAAGGATCGACGCGGGCGAAGGATTCAAATACGGCTACCAATGGTGGCTGCTTCCGCACGGCGAGCCTGCGCGGCTGGCCTGGGCCGCCCGCGGCATGGGAGGCCAGCGGCTGCTCGTATTCCCCGAGGACCAGCTGATCGTAGTGTCCACCGCTTGGCACATACTGAATGAAGCGTCGATCGAGTTCGATGTCGTACGCCGTCTACTGCCCGGAGTGCACCCTCACCAGTGTCCGGCGCCGGCCGCCGCCGCCGGGCGATGAGGCACTCTCACGCCTCCGTCCGGGCGCAGACGCCGCTCGAATTCGGCGGCGAGCGACGGACGCGGTGCTACAGTGTCCACACGGCCCTCGAGGTCGAAGCTCCTTTATAATTCGAGGTAACTCATGGCGCTGGGCGCCACCCTCTACGTATTCAAAATCGATCTCGCCGATTCCGATCGGCGGTTGATGCCCGCGACGCGGGACGCCAGTACATCAGCGGGCGGGCCGACGACAGGCTTCAGCGGCTATTCCAACAGTGGATGCCCGTCAGGCAATTGATGCGCATACCAAGCCGCGAGCCGATGGCGAATTGTCTTCTCTCCGACCTGGTCTTCCGGCATCGGCGAAATGATCTTGTCGTGCACGAGCAAACGATAGACGTACAGTGCCTTGCTGCTTGCCGAATCGGTCGACTCGAACTCGACTGCCTTGCGGCCTTCCGCATATTCAACACCGGCGATCAATGCCGCTTTGAACAATTCCGCTTCGTGTTTGAACTTTTTCATAGCCATTCCTCCGCGGCTCTCGGGCTCAATGGCGGCTCAGAACGAATAGACCAGATTCACGGTCTCCAGGGTGTCTACCTTTTTCAGTCCCGGGGGCGGGCTGGTGTTGTCCTGTACATTGTAGCCGAGGCTCAGAGCCAGCTTGGTGGACATCTTTACGGTCAAAGCCAAGGTATTCGTGGCCAGGGTGTTTATCGAACCCGAATTCACCAGCAAAATGTCCGAGAGGGTCGTGGTTTTCGTCAACGCCTGCGAATAGTTCACGCCGACCGTGCCGATGACGCTGTCTTCCGACGGCTGCAGATACCGCGCGGTGACCTCGCCGACGGAGTCCTTCACGATGTCTTCCGGCCGCAATACCTGATAGCCGACGCCGACCTGTGCGCTCAGCTTGGTCGTGTCGGTATTGATGAACTTGTAGCCCATACCCGCAGAGGCGCTGGCCTGGTAATCGAAGCCGCTGAAGAGGTCATGCGCATAGCGCAGGCCGCCGAAAGTGTACAGATCGGGAGTGAAACTATAGTTGGTCTGCCACAGCGTGTCCCAGCGCTCGGCGGATACGTACCCGGAATTCTGCCCGTACAGTCCGCCCAAATGGAACATGTGGTTCCACGGGCCGTCCAGATAGGACATGTCGAGCGCGGCATTGGCCGATTTGGACTCGGTGTTTCCCTGTGTGGACACGTAGCCCGCCTGGCCCTTGCCGGTCCACACATTTTGCGGCGGCGGCGGGGGAGCGTCGTCGCACATCGCGACCACCGGCGTCAGCACTGAGAGAGACAAAACCAATGCGGGCAACTGTTTCATGTTGAGTCCTTACGAATGAGCCATTATTTGGGAATACAAAATCATACCTGCCCCTGACGAGCAGGTCGCGGCCGCGAGCAGAGGAGGAGCGCCGAATCCGCACTGCTCCCGAACGGCGTTGAACTAATTACAAACCTCGTAGCGAAGGGGGACGCCGCATCTCCGATACGCTTACGTGCATATAGCGACGGAGTATAGGTCGGCGGCGCGCTCCGTAAATTGCATTTCATTAATTATCTGCGCGCCCAGCGGGTGCCCACCGATGAGTCGTTTGTCGGAGAAACACCGACACGCCGTCACGGATTGGTAGCCTGGTCGCCACACGCGGTTGGGTCATTGCGTATCACCGCGCGCTCGAGACCGCGCGCGAAGACGCGCTGTTCAGCGATTCCTGGGCCGCAGCCCTTGCGGGAGAGCGCGGACGCCGCATCTCCGAGGAGATGCCGACATCCCGTATCGTCGCCTGGACGGTGGCGCTGCGCACCCGGATCATCGACGAGTACCTCGCCACCGCCATCGACTCGGGCATCGATACGGTGTTGAGCTTGGGTGCCGGACTCGACGCTCGGCCCTATCGTTTGAAGCTGCCATCCTCGCTGCAATGGATCGAGGCGGACTACCCGCACGTGATCGAGTACAAGGAGAGCGTGCTACCGCTGGCACTGGTCATCATGTCGATGCGGCGCGGACTATTGCCGATCTGAAACACGATGCCTTTCGAGGAAAAATCCGATTCTGCAATTTTGACTACCCTGGGTGCCTGCCGCGAGGCCACGCCGGCTGGTGAGCTTGTCGGGGCCTTCGATCGTAACGGTGGACGGGCGCAGATGATGATCGATCAGCGCCGCGAGGCCGATTGTGGCTCAGCGTCCACCGCGGCAGCCGCCCTCGCCTCTCGGCGATACCAATCCGCAAACCGAATGACAAAATCCTCAGCGTCCTGCGAATACGGCCCGGGAGCGTAGCCCATCCCGTTGACGCCGCGCTGATTGTTTTCCGCCAAGGCCCGATCCTGAAGATTGGTCGCAGTCCACGTTTCGGTGAGTTTTTCGATGTCGTAGTCGACCCCCTCTAAAGCGTCCTCGTGGACCAGCCACTTCGATACAACAATGGTCTCTTCGGGCCCGATCGGGAACACTGAGAACATAAAGCAGTAATCCGGAAGCATATGGCAGAAAGAATTCGCCTCCGTCGACCACCGGGCACCGCCGATCTCCTTTTCCGGACTAAGTCGACGGCTGACAAGCGCTTGACCATCCGCCGAAATGCTGTCCACTCCCGGATTGAGCGGATAGCGTCCCGTATGCCACCAAGCGCCACCCTGGGGCTCGATGGAAAAGCCCAAGCGCCGCAATTTCTCGGCCCAGCGTAAATTATGCTCGTTGTCGCCGAAATAAAACCCAGGCTTTATCGCGACAGGAAAACATCGCTTGAGTTCCGGGTGTGCCGTAGCGCAGTGATAGCACTCACGCGCGTTCTCCATCACGAGCTTCCAATTTGCTTTTTCCACCAAGACGCTTTCGTACGCCACTTTCGTGTGATCCAATCGATACGGAGCGAGCAGCGAGGTCACTTCGCTGCGGAAAGGTCCGAAATCAGGCGGCGTCGCGCTCAGGCAAGCATATATACAACCCGCAGCCACTTCGATCTTTATGGGGTTCAAAGCATGCAGATCAAAGTCAAAGTCGGCCGACATTCTTGCCGCGCCGATTAGCCGCCCCTCCAAATCATAGGTCCACTTATGGTAGGGACAAATCAACTTGCTGTTCTTGCCGTGGCCGTCAGCGCATATCTGCGACCCGCGATGCCTGCACGTATTATGGAAACCACGAATAGTGCCGTCTCTCCCCTTGACGATCACAATTGGATTGCGGCCGATGGTTAGCGCCGAATACGTACCAGGCTCCGTCAACTCTGCCTCGAATCCCACCAGTAGCCAAGATCGAGTAAAAATCGCCGACACATCAAATTGGAAAATGTTGGGATCGTTATAAAAGGCCTGGGGTAGCGTGTGCCTTTCCTTGCATTCATCCATTAGTCCAAGAATTGCTTGCGGATCATACATTGGTTTATCCATCATCTAGAAGTGACCACGTCGCGATGCCATTGTCGCACCAAAAGACCCTATTTCCGGCAGCTTCGCACGGCGGCTTCCGGAGAATATGATAGGAGGCGTCATCGGGTTTTAACAGCGTGACGCTAGATACTCCGCCGCCACCGCGCAGGCCCGTTCGATGAGAAAGGGCGTCATCTCTTTGGCGGTTTCCGTGCCTTGGCGCGTATGCACCCAACCGAGATAGGTGGTGCCGCGTACCGCGAGAAACAGGGGCAGGCGTTCGAGCGCCGCATCGCCGAGCTCGCGCTCGGATCGGTAGCCGCGAATGAGCGCATCGCGTGCCGCCGGATAGACGCTGTCGCCGGTAATGAAGTAAAGCGAGGTCGCGAGCTCGAACAAATGCCAACCATAGCCGGCGTCGTCGAAATCGATCACGCAGGCCCGGCTGCCGTCGATCAGCAGGTTCTCGGGGACGAGATCCGCATGGATGAGACCATAGCGGTCGGCGTGCATGCCGTAGTCGGCAAGATCGCGTGCGATGAGCCCCCGCGAGCGCAGGAGCAGATCTCTTTGTGCGTGGCTCAACGCGTCCAGGTCCCAGAACCGGCCCCAGAAGGGCTGCTCGCCGACGAGCCCGTCGGCGTCCCATGAATGACGCCGGAAGGCCGGCGGCGGCCGCCAATCTTGCGAGTGATTGTGCATGCGTGCGGCGAGCACGCCGATTTGATGATACTGATCCGCCACCGAGTCGCTGCCGCCCGAGAGACCCGCCTCGATAGATCCTAGCTGACGCCCCTCGATCCACTCGAAGATGTCGATTTGCCGCGGCCCGTCGAGGCCCGCGGCGGTCACGATCTCGAAGTTGCGGCCGCCCCTGGAACGAATGACCCGCGGAACTTGAACGCCGGCCGATTCGAGGGCGCTCAGCCACGCAAATTCCGACTCGAGCTCGGAATCAGAGTGATATCCCGGCCGATGCACGCGCAGCACCGCACGGCCGCCGCCGCCAAGATCGATGCGGAACACGGCGTTCTCGCGCACTTTGATGGGCGCAAGCTCCGCGGCACCCAGATCCCAACGTTCGAGGGCGGCATACGCGAGCGCCTGCATCTGCCGAAGAAAATCGGCCGCCATCACACTGAAGCCAGCGCTTCGTCGAGGGTGTCCACGAGCAAATCCGCGTGCTGCTTCGAAAACGGCATCGGCGGACGAATTTTAAGAATATTGTCGTGCACGCCGATGCGGCTGATCAGCACGCCGCGCTCGCGCATGCGATTGACGAGCCGCTTGGTCTCGGCGGTCGCCGGCGCCTTCGTACCCCGGTCGCTGACGAGTTCGACGGCAAAGAAGAGCCCCGCGCCACGCACATCCCCGATGAGGCCGTGGCGCCCGGCGAGGCCCTGAAGGCGGCCAAGAGTGTAGTCGCCGACCGCGGCGGCATTTTCGACCAGCCGCTCGCCCTCGAGAACATCGAGGACGGCGTTGCCGACGGCGGCGGAGACCGGATTGCCGCCGAAGGTGTTGAAGTACATGTTCCGCCCGGTGAACGCGTTCAAGAGTTCCGCGCGCGTGACCACGCCCGCGAGCGGGTGCCCATTGCCCATGGGCTTGCCCAGCGTGACGATGTCGGGGATGACGCCTAACTTCTGATGCCCCCAAAGGTGGCTTCCCAGGCGGCCGAACCCTGCTTGAACCTCATCGGCAATGAAGTATCCGCCGGCCGCGTGCACGTGGGCGAGCGCCTTCGCCATGAATCCCGAGGGCACGGTCGGCAGCCCCTCGCTCGAGAACGCCGTGCAGAAGATGAGGCCGGCGAAGCGGATCCCGGCGGCGGCGAACTCCTCGATGGCGCGCTTTACATCGTTCGCGTAGGCGGTCGCCAGCGCCTCGTCGCTGCGGCCGGCGCGGTCGCGGTAGGGATCCATGACCGGAACGGTGCGCACGTGGGGACCGCGCTGCGCGGCGGGCGTGAACAGCGAGCTCACCTGCATCACCGCCGCGGTATTGCCGTGGTACGCCCATGCGGTCGACAGTATCCCTTGGCCGCCGCTGCAATCGCGCGCAATGCGCAGTGCCAGCTCGTTGGCCTCGCTGCCGGTGCAACAGAATGCAGCCATGGAGAGCGACGGATCGAAGAGCGCGGTGAGCCGCTCGGCGTAGGACACGATGTTCTCATCCAGGTATCGCGTGTGGGTATTGAGGATGGCGGCCTGCGCTCCGAGCGCCGCGACGACGCGCGGGTGGCTATGGCCCACATGCGGCACATTGTTATAAGCATCCAGGTAGCGATTGCCGTCGGCGTCGTAGACCCACACGCCTTCGCCGCGCACCAGGTGCAGCGGCTTGTCATAGAATAGCGGCGAATTGCGCCCCAGCACGCGATAGCGCCGCTCCAGCAATGATTGAGTGTCCACGGTAACCCTCACTGACTCTGGTAGAACGCGTCGAGCACCACGGGGCTCTCCGGCAACGTCGAGCCGCCGTCGACGACGATGGTCTGCCCGGTAATGTACGCCGCCGCGTCCGATGCCAGGAACAACATGGTGTTCGCGATGTCGGCCGGATCGCCCAGGCGCCCCAGCGGAATCTGGCTCGCCATCTGCGCGAGGGCTTCGGGTCCGCCGAGCGCCTCCATCGCGGGCGTGAGAATGTAGCCCGGTTCGACGCCGTTCACCGTGATGTTCTGCCGCGCATACTCGAGCGCGGCCGTGCGGATGAGGCCGTTCATCCCGCCCTTGGAAGCGGCGTAATGCGCAGTGCCCGGCATGGCGACATTCGGGCCGGTCACGGACGAGGTGAACAGGATGCGGCCGCCGCCCTGCTTTCGCAGGTGCGGCAACGCCTCCTGAATCAGCCAGAAGCCGGCCTTGAGATTCACGGATAGCGTGAGATCGAGATCCTCCTCCGACAACTGTTCGATGGGAATCACCGGATAGACGGCCGCATTGTGCACCACGATGTCGAGCCGGCCGAAGCGCTGCACCGTTTCGGCGACGACACGCTTGACCTCGCTGCGGCGCCCCACGTCGGTTCGATTCAGCCATGCGACGCCGCCGCCTTTCACGACCGAATCGGCCACTGCCCTGCCGTTCGCCTCGCTGCGCGTGGCGATGACCACCTTCCCGCCGGCGGCGGCAAAGACGCGCACGATGCCCTCGCCGATGCCCTGGCCGCCGCCGGTCACGAGGACCACCTTCCCCGATAGATCCACTTTCATGCTTCATGCTCCTTAAAACGCGCGGGTTTGAGCCACAGGAACTGCGCCACGAGCAGCGCAATGGCGGCGATCGCAATCTGCAAGGCGCGCACCTCGAGCCGATAGCAGGACACCATGACCGATAATGACAGGACGAACGCCACAGCGGCGACGGGCGTGCCGCCGAGCGCACGGTAGCTTCGCGCCAATTCGGGCTCGCGGCGGCGCAGCCGTATGAAGGCGGCCAAGAGCAATGCGTGGGACACGCTGATCAGGAAAATGAACACCACCATCGCGCCGTTCGGCGGGAAGGCCGCGGTGGCCAGCGCGATCGCCGCGACCAGGTACACGGCCGCGGCCGGCGCCTGGCGCGCATTCACGCGGCCGAACGTTCTTGGCAGGAAGCCGGCACGGGCCAGATGATAGAACTGCCGCGAGCCGGTATAGCCTAACGAAAAAAACGTCCCGAGGATGGCCACCAGCGCGCCGCCTCCGACCAGCCGCGACATCAAGGCCGCGCCCGGCCGAAGCGGGTTCGCGGCAATGGCGGCGAAGAGCGGATCATCGACGCCGGCGAGACGCTCGGCCCCCGCCCCGCCGGTGGCGATCAGGAGTACGCACAGGCCGATCACGAACGCGACGCCGATCGCCAAGGCCAGAGCCTTCGGCATGTTGCGCGCCATGTCGCGCATTTCAGCCGCCGCGTGCGCCGCCTGCTCCACCCCGAGAAACAGGAACAACGCGAAGGGAATGCACCCGGCCGCGCCGGCAAGGCCGTTGGGCAAGAGACTGCGAGCGCCGTCCGGCGCTGCGCTGAACAGCCGGGCGGACTGAAACTCAGGCGCCATGAACAGGCAAAAGGCCACCAGAATCAGCAGCGCGGCCATGCCGATCACGAAGGTCAGGCCCGCCGCTTCGCTCGCGCCGCGCAATTGCGGCCCCATGACGAGAAAGAGGAGTGCGAACTTGACCGGCCAGCCGCCGATGCCGAGCCAGGCCGAGACATACGCCTCTCCGAAGGAGATGGCGAGACCCGCGCCGACGGCGAGCGCAATCGCCACCGACATCCCGGTGAGATACCCCGCGGTGGGACCGAGCGCGCGGCGCACGTAGCCGTCGAATCCGCCGGCATCGGGCAACGCGGCGGATAGCTCCGCCAGGCTCTGGGTGAGACACCAGAAAAGCACGGCCATGGCGAGGGCGGCTGCGAACATGCCCCCAAAACCGCCGACCCCGAGCCCGTAATTCCACCCGGCGACGTTGCCGGAGATTGCGATGGCGATGCCCAGGGCGGACACCTGCAGCCAATGAAGGGCGCCGGCCTTGAGCGTGGGGGTCGCGGCCTGCGCCCCGGCGGAACCGTCATTCATGCATCGCTCCTGCCGCGCTCCATGCCGTCTCTTAGTCGACTTTAGTCGAGTATCATGAACAACACCCGGCCTGTCAACTTCGGTCGTCCATCTTCCGAACGGCAGCGCATTCCGTAATACTCGCGCCATGGACATACCCACGGCTGCAAGGAAGAACGACCCATGAACGCACGAGCCCTCGAGAAGACCTCATTCCGCACCCCGGGCATCGTGCGACGCAAGCGCTTGCTCGCCGCCGCGCGGATGCTCTTGTCGCAGCGCGACCTGGATGAGATTGGACTCGCCGACGTGGCGCGCGCGGCGCGCATTCCGAAGGGATCGGCATACCACTACTACGGCGATATTCTGGATCTGTACGTTCAGCTCATCGCCGTGATGGGGGAAGAGATGCTGCAAGACGTGCGCCGGCCGATCCGCGGCCGCGCGCCGGCATGCTGGTCGGACATCGTCGCCGCCCTGGTGCGCCGCGGCGCGCATTATTTCATCCGCGACCGGGCCGCGCGCCAGCTCCTCATCAGTCCGAAGACGCCGCCCGCGCTCAAGCTCAAGGATCGCCAGAGCGACAAGCAGATTGCGCGGCTGTTCGAGGAGCAGATCGAACGCAGCTTCGTGCTTCCGGCACTCGAGGACCGTACCGCGATTTTTTTCCGTGCGGTCGAGATCGCCGATCTCATGTTCGGATTGTCGATGCTCGAACACGGCGCAATCACGCCGCAGATGACTGAAGAGGCGGTGCGCGGCGTCGTCGGATATCTGCGCGCGCATCTTCCCGAAAAGCTGCCGAAGTGCGGGCGCGGGCCGGCCCGCGGGCGCCCGGTAAACACTTGAGGTTTAAAGCAATTGCCTATATCGTTGAGTACGATGCGTGAAACCAGAGATCTCGGACCGAACGCCCGCCTCATCGGACAACCGCGGTCCCGGCAGGCGCTGGCAACGCCCGCCGTGATCCTCGATCTCGACGATTTTGAATTCAATCTCAAAGTCATGGCCAAGCTATGCAGCCAGGCCGGGCTGTCGCTTCGGCCGCACGCAAAGACGCACAAGAGCGTCGAGATCGCCAAGCGCCAGATCGCCGCGGGCGCCGTGGGCATCTCCGTCGCGACTCTACGGGAGGCCGCAGTCATGGTCGGCGCCGGCCTGCCGGGCGTGCTTTTGACGACGCCGGTCGTCGGCGCGGTCAAGATCGACCTATTGTGCGGTCTCGCCGGTCAAAGCCCGGGATTCATGGTCGCGGTCGACAATCCGGCGAACGTCGCCGCACTCGAGACGGCGTTGCGCCGGCACGGCAAGACGCTCACAGTGCTCGTGGACATCGACATCGGCATGGGACGGACCGGCGTGCCGGATCTGGACGGGGCGCTGAAGCTCATTAAACGGGTGCAGTCCTCGGATTTTCTCGAGTTGGCGGGCCTGCAATCCTATTCCGGCCGGGTGCAGCACATCGGGCGGGCGGCCGACCGGGCCCGCATCTACGGCAAGCAGCTCAAGCACATGGAAGCGGTGCTGGGCGCCGCGGCCCGCGCGGGCTACAAGCCCGGCATCGTCTCGGGCGGCGGCACCGGAACATTCGACACGGATCGGCGCGCCGGACTCTTCACCGAATGCCAGTGCGGCTCCTATGCGTTCATGGATATCGAGTACGAGGAAGTGCAGCTTTTTGCGCGCGGATCGAATCCCTATCGGACGGCGCTCTACGTTCAATGCATGGTGGTGAGCAACCACGTCCCCGGATCGCCCACCATCGACGGTGGTTTCAAGTGCTTTTCCATGGACGGTCCCATCCCGAGGCCCGCGCGCGGCGCGCCGGCCGGCGCGAAGTACGGCTTCTACGGGGACGAATTCGGCAAGATCGAGCTCGCACGTAAGTCGGCAACCCTCAAGCTCGGATCGAAGGTCGAGCTCGTGACGCCGCATTGCGACCCAACCATCAATCTGCACGACTACTATCATTGCGTAAGGGGCAGCAAGCTGGTGGACATCTGGCCGATCGACGCGCGCGGATCGCTCTAGACGTCTGTCGACCGCGGGATGCGCCTCCTCCGCTACGTCGTCCCCGGTCTCGTCATCCAGGCAGTCCTCGTCGGCGGCGGATATGCGACCGGCCGGGAACTCGTGGAGTTCTTCGTCTCGAAAGGCCCCGCAACGGCGCTTGCCGGGTTGGCATTCACCGCTCTGTTCTTCAGCGCCGGCACCATGATCGCCTTCGAACTCGCGCGGCGCTACCGCGCCTTCGATTACAAGAGCTTCTGCCGGATTTTCCTGGGCCGCTTTTGGGTGCTGTTCGAGATCGGCTACTACGCCCTGCTGCTCCTGGTACTGTCGGTGGTCTCCTCCGCCGCCGGCAAGCTGCTGGTGCAAATGTTCGGGCTGCCCGAGCTCGCCAACTCGATATTGTTCATGTCGACGGTGGCGTTCGTCGTATTTTTCGGCAACAGCTTGATCGAGAAGGTCATTTCGGCCTGGTCGATGGTGTTCTATGCGACTTACGGAAGCATGTTCGCGCTGGTGGTGTGGAAGTTCGGGCCGCAGCTTCATGCCGCGCTCGGCGCGAAGCCGCTCGACTGGGCGGAGGCGCTGCGCGACAGCTTGAGCTACTTGGGCTACAACATCGTGATCGTGCCGATTCTCATCTTCGTCGCGCGCAACCTGGAGTCGCGGCCGCAGGCATTCATTGCCGGCGCCCTGGCGGGCCCGTTGATCCTTCTGCCGGGCCTGGCATCGCTCCTCGCACTATCCGCTTTCTATCCGGGGATCCTGACCGAGCCGCTGCCGATCTCCACGGTGCTCGGCCGGGTCGCGAGCCCTGCGCTCACGCTCTGCGTCGAGATCGTCATCCTGGGCGCCTTCATCAAAACCGGCGTCGGGCTGCTGCACGGCCTCAATGAACGATTCGCGCGCGCCGCCGTCGACCGCGGCCGCGGCATGCCGAGAACGTTGAGGTCCGTGCTGTCCCTCGGCATCATGGCCATCGCCATATTCGTGGCCTCCTCCGTCGGCATCATCAATCTGATCGGCCAGGGCTATCGGTACAGCTCGTATTTCTTTCTGCTGGTCTTCTTCTTTCCGCTGATGATCCTCGGACTGCCGCTCGTCGTCGGCCCCTCTCGAAGCACCGGAGCGGATTCGTCATGACCTCCGACCCATTCAAGGCACTCCCCGAGAATCGCCCTCCTGGCCGTTGCGTGCCTTTGCACGGGGCTCGGCGGCGCTCGCGCACAGACTAGCCCGGCCGCGCGCGCCCGTGATGAGTGCGAAAATGGCGCAGCGGCTGGCGCGGATGCCGAAGTCCGCCCGCGACGCGGCGGAAATGTCCGGCAAGGTCCCGGGCCGGGATTTCACGCTGCTCTTCGACAAGCAGGTGGCTGAGATCCGCATGCGCGACGGCGTCACGCTGCACACCGAGATCTATTCGCCCAAGGTCTCGCACAAGCCGCTGCCCATCATCTACGAGCGCACGCCCTACGGACTCAGCCACGATGCGCAAGGGTACTCGGCGCACCTTCGCATGTATCCCGAGCTCATCGCGGACGGCTACATCTTCGCGCTGCAGGACTCGCGCGGCCGCGGGCGACTCGAAGCGGCGAGTTCGTGACCGGCGGCCCGATGCGCGATCAAGGCGATTCCGCGCTCGACGGACCCCTCGACGGACGCCTATGACACCATCGATTGGCTGGTGAAGCACGTGCGCGGCAACAACGGACGCGTCGGCACGCGTCGGGCATCTCCTACGGCGGATTCCTGGTGACTCGCGCGCTCGTCGATCCGCACCCGGCGCTCAAGGCCGCCTCGCCGCAGGCGACCTGCGCCGATATGTTCGTCGGCGACGATTGGCACCACAACGGCGCCTTTCGCCTGAGCTATAGCTTCGATTGGATCGGCGCCATGGAGACCGAGCGGAAGCCGCAGGGCTCGGCGGCGCTCGATGCGCTCGGCGCCACGACAGCTACGAGCAATTTCTCGCGCTCGGCCCGCTGTCGAACGTGAACAAGCTCTTGTTCCACGGCAACGCGCCGAGCTGGAACGCGTTCGCGGAACACCCGAATAACGACGAATACTGGACCCGCGAAATGTGCGGCGTGCTGCCCTACACGCAGCCGAGTGACCGTGCCCACGCTGATGGTGGCCGGATACTTCGACGCCGAGGATTTCTACGGGCCGCTCGCGCTCTATCACAAGTACGAGACTCAGGACCCGAAACACTTGGTGCGGCTCATCATGGGCCCTTGGTATCACGGCGAGTGGAGCCGAAGCCCGGACGGGCGGACGATCGGGGCGATCGACTTCGGCCAGGACACCTCGCGATGGTTCCGCGACAACGTCCAAGCGCGCTGGTTCGGCTATTGGCTCAAAGGCCAAGGGACGCTCGACTTTCCGCCGGTGATGGCGTTTCGAACCGGCGAGAATCGCTGGGAGCGCTACGACTCCTGGCCGCCCCGAGCTGCGGTTCGAGGAGCGGCACGCTGTACCTGCGCGCAGGCGGCTCGCTGTCCTTCGAGGCGCCCGCCGAGAGCGGCGCCGATCAGCACGATGATTATGTATCCGATCCCGCGAAGCCCGTCCCCTACCTGCCGCGGCCCATCACCGACTGACTACTGGGCCGAGTGGCAAATCGCGGATCAACGCTTCGTCGATGGACGGCCCGGACGTGCTCACCTACGAAAGCGAGCCGTTGAAGAGGACATCACCGTATCCGGAGACCCGGTCGCACATCTCTTTGCCGCGACCACCGGCTCGGACAGCGACTGGGTGGTGAAGCTCATCGACGTGTATCCCGAAGACCGCAGCGTCGATGCGAGCCTGCGGGGCTATCAGCTGATGATCGCGGGAGAAGTGCTTCGCGCACGCTACCGCAACAGCTTCGAGAAGCCGGAGCCTCGTCGTGCCGGGCGAGGTCACCGGCCTATGAGATCAAGCTGCGCGACCGCAACCACACCTTCAAGGCGGGCCACCGCATCATGGTGCAGATCCAAAGCAGCCTGTTCCCGGTCATCGACCGCAACCCGCAGACCTATGTGCCGAGCATCTACGAGGCGGTGCAGGCGGATTTCCGCGCTGCGACCCAGAGCGTTTTCCGGTCCGCCCAATACCCCTCGCACATCAGCCTGCCGGTCAATTCACGGCCGGCGGAGCCGCTGCCCCCGCGATTTCCTCAATAGCGCACTTGCAGATCGATGCCGATGGTCCTCGGCTGATTCGTGACCCAACGGTTGACCGACGGAATATTGACCGTCTGCGCCACGTTATTGGTCAGGATCGCCATTTTGTCGGTAAGATTGTCGCAGAACAGGAATGCCGAGAACCTGTCCGATGTTAGGCCCGCCCGCACGTTCACCAGCGAGTAGCCCGGCAGATTGTTGCGCACATAGGTGATGTCCTGCATGGGACCGACGTAGGTGAAGGTGCCGCGGGCATTGAAATTGAAGGAGGCGGACACCGGCGTCGAGTAGATGACGGACGTGTTCGTGGTCACGTCGGGCACATCCAGGAGCTTCTGGCCCTTGACGGTATTGGTCGCACGAACGCTGTCGTCGAACGTCGCATGCGTGAGTCCCACGTTTTGGGTCACCGTGAAGGACTGAGACAAGCTCGCGGCAAGCTCGATCTCGGACCCATACACGCTGGCCGTGCCGGCATTGGCAGTGAAGCTGAAGCCGCAGGAGGGATCCACCAGCTGCTGCACGTTGGTCCAGCGCTCGTAGTAGACAGCGCTGTTGATCTGGAAAGTGTTCCCCAGCGCGCGCGCTTTCTCGCCCACCTCGTAGCTCCAGACAGTGTCCGGGTTGAACTGATTCGGCGCGGACGTGAGCCCCAGAGACTGAAGATTCCCCGGCCCCGTCAGGCACTGCGCAGGACCCGTGAGCGGCACGGGCGTGTTCGGGCCGCCCGGCCGGAAGCCTTTCGCCGCGGTGGTGTAGATGAGCACATCGTCGGTCGCCGTATAGGCCAGGTTCACCTTGGGGTTGAAACCCTTGTTATCGGCGCGGCCGAATTCGAGCACCGTTCCCGGGCCGCCGGCGATGGAGGCGATACCGCCGTTGATGGCTTCTTCCGTGCTCGAGTAGCTGTAATAGCGCAGGCCCAACGTCCCCTTGAGCTGATCGGTCAGCTTATAGGAAGTCTCGCCGAACAGGGCTCGCTGCGTGACATTGATGGGCTCGCCGACGGAGATGAGATCCGTGGTGCCGAAAATGGGTTCGAGGCCCGCGTAATTGGAGAGGGACGTCGTATTGGAATTGAAGTCGCTGAAGAAAACGCCGCCGAGCCATTGGAACCGCCCGTCGCCGTTCGAGGCCAGACGCAGCTCCTCGCTGGCCTGATCCGAGAAATCGGTCTCTTCTTGAGAACCGCCGCCGATCCCCACGGGAGGATAGAAGCTCGGGATGCCCAGCAGGGATTGGATGGTTTCCGAAATATCCTGAGTCTGCTCATCGTGTCGATTCCACTTCGCGGTCGCGGAGGTGAGATCGGCGAAGTCAAAATGGTACTTGATGGTCAGCGTGTAGAGGGTGAAGTTGTCCTCCAGCGGTTCGGCGATGTCGAAGGGCTGATAATGGGCGTAGACGTTGCCCGGCGGATCGTCGATGGTGAACGGGCCGCCCGTGGAGATTTTCTGATGCATGATGCCGGGCTGGATGGTCAAGTTATCGCCGAGCTTGAGCAGCAGGCTCACGCGGCCGCCCTCCAGCTCTTCCCAGTTGACGTCGGAATAGCGCGCCTGAACCGGGGCGTCGAGCACATTGCCGCGCGTCAGGCCGCCGTTGGTCTCCAGTGGAAATGGGTTCAGTACGACTGCGGTCGATCCATCCTGAAGTGTATTTGTAAGTCCCGACGAATCGCACTGCAGCGACGTCTTGGGTGATCGGCAAATTCATCATGGCGCTGCCGCCGTAATTGAACCCGCCGCCGTCGGTTCCGGACTCCTTGGATTGGGCGGAAACCGCAAAGGTATTGAGCTGCGGCGCATTGGTGACCAATTTGATCGTGCCGCCCATGGAACCGGCGCCATAGAGCGTTCCTTGGGGCCCTCGCAGAACCTCGACGCGGTTCAAGTCGTATAGATCCGGGTCGACGACCACTTTTCCCTGCGCGGCCTGCGCAGGGGCCGTCAGCGGCGCATCGTCCACATAAAAGCCCACGGTCGGCGAGAAGCCGCCGGTGGCGTCCAGGCCCCGCATCTCGTACTCGGTTTGGCCGGGTCCGCTGGTTTTCATGGAGACTCCCGGGGTCTCCTGAGCGATCGAGCGGAAATCCTCCAATCCGCGCGCTTGTATCTCCGCCTCCGATATGGCGGTCATGCTGATAGGAGTCTTCTGCACCGTGGACTCGCGCTTTTCCGCCGTAACCACGATTTCCTCGAGCCCCGTCTCGTTGGCCGAGGCCTTATCCGTCGGCGGCGCTGTCTGCGCGAGGGCTGAACCTGCAGCGGCGCCGAAGGCAGCGCTGCCCATGGCCGCGGCGGTCAATAAACGTCGAACTCGCATGTGAATCCCCATCTTTTCTTGATCTCCCGTAAAGTTGAAGGCGTCAGCGCCGCCGTCTCAATGTCTGTGAAGGCTTTTCTCCGAAAATCCTCTGATAGTTGCTGGCGAAGCGTCCGAGATGGGTGAAGCCCCACCGCTCGGCGATTCGGGTCACATCGTCCGGCTCCCGGCCCTCGAGGAGTTCCTTGCGCGCCGACTGCATCCGGATCGATCGCAAACAGCTCTTCGGCGAGGCGCCCTTGAACCGTTTGAACCCCTCGTAGAGCGCGCGGCCGCTGACGCCGGTCACCCGCGTCAGATCCGCAATGGTGATGTTCTCGCGCGCGTTCGCGGTCATGTATTGGTAGGCTTTGACCACGTGTTTCGGGCACACCGATTGACCGGCCGCCTCGAGCGTGTCGCGGTAGGAGTGATTCGCGCCGCACAGGATGAGCATGAGAAGGGTCTGCTCCAGCTGGGCGCAGACCAGCCGGGACTTCACCACCGCCTCGTTGTGCGCCAGCTCCTCGGCCAGGTGATGAATCATGCCGTAGAAGGTAGAGCCGAGGCCGCTCGCCAGATCGAAGACGAAGGGGAATTCCAGAGGCCTATCGATCGGCTGGAGAATGAGATGGCTCAGGAGATTTTCGAGCGGCTTGCGGTCGATCTTGAGCATCAGCTGCCGGCAATCGGCTTGCCACGTGGTCGAAATCTGGTGGCTGGGCGAGATGATGGCCGCCACGCCCGGCCTCAAATGATAGTAATGGCCGCCCGCACGGATCGACGCGCTGCCGGCCAACGGGATGTGCACCATGTAGAAGGTCTCGAATTCGCGCGGCCGGATGTCGACTTCCGCGCCATACTGAAGGATGTTGAAGGACAAGTTGAGCATCCGGCTGTGCGAATAGCGGACGTCCAACGCGGCGCGCTTGTCCTTTTGCAAGATGCTGTGGGAGCAATATTGCCGTGTGAGCATCTCGCGCGCTTCATCAAGATCCGTGGTTGCCAGCGAGCGCGCTTTTAGCTGTACCACTGCATCCATGGTTGAGCCTTTATGTGTCGGATGGGACTATATAGCACGATAGCACGCACGCCGCGGGCGGGCTCCACTCCCCGCTGCAAAAGGCTGCGTTTATTGGCTAACGGCGTCGAGAAAACGGATAGTCGACTCCGGTCGACTTAGGGAAACTCGCCCATCGCCGTTGACCGCCGCGGGCTTGGAGGAGTTGCATGTCGAGTGAATTGGGTCCGACCGCCCCCGACGGGGCCTTGATCGACGCCGAGTACGATCCGGAGCGGCGCGTCGGTTCGCGCCAGCCGTTCATCGACTGGTATGTTGGGCATAGCGCGCTCGCCCGGGAGCGGCTGGACTGCCGGCTGGATGTGCCGTACGGCCCGACGCCGGCCGAGACCCTCGACCTGTTTCCGTCCTCGGTACCCGGCTCCCCCCTCCTCCTATACATCCACGGCGGCTACTGGCGCGCACTCTCGAGCAAGGAGTTCAGCTTCGTCGCAAGCGGTCTCGTCCCGCACGGCATCACGGTCGCGGTCATGAATTACACGCTTTGTCCCAAGGTCACGATCGCGGAAATCACACGGCAAAGCCGTGCCGCCGTGGCGTGGCTGGCCCGCAACGCCCGGCAATTTTCCGCCGATCCCGGCCGCCTCTACGTGGCCGGCCACTCGGCCGGCGGCCAACAGGTCGGGATGCTGCTCGGCGGCGGCCCGGTCGGCGGCGGCTCGGCCGCCGGCGCCGGCGCCGGCGCGATCAGCGGCGGTATCACCATCAGCGGGTTGTTCGACCTGCGGCCGCTGCGCCATTCGTGGCTGCAGCCGACGCTGCAGCTGACGGAACCCGCGTGCGAGGACCAAAGTCCGCTCCTGCACATCCCCCGGCAGGCGCCGCCGCTCCTGGTGTCCGTGGGCAGCGAGGAATCGGCCGCCTTCATCGGCCAGTCGCAGAGCTACCTCGCCGCGTGGCAGGCGGCCGGGCTCGGGGGACGGTACTACCTGCAGCCGGGTGCCAATCACTACACCGCGATTTACGGACTCGCCGACCGCGCGAGTCCCTTGGCTCAGACTCTCGCGCAATTCCTGCGCTAGACCCAAGCCTGGAGCGTGTAGTCGAAGGGCGCCTGGGCATTCATCAAGTCGACGCGCTGCAGCTCGATCTGGAAGTCCTCTCCGCGCCGCAGCAGCGTGTGGCGGTAGACGCCGGCGAGACTTCGAACCACATCGCGCCGAAGTTCCAGCACCTGAAATCGCGAGCGCACTCGCACCGAGGCATCCGCCAGGTCCTCGATGACCACATTGGCGACGACATGATTGGTTTCCCACAGCGGTGCCTGCGACCAGGCATTCGGATGCGTGATGCGTCCCATGCGCACGCTCATGAGTTCCCGGTCCTCGGCAAATATGGACGGGGAGTCCATCCACTCGGTCTGCTCCGGGCGGGCCGGCATCCAATAGACACCCTCCGCCGCGAACAGGTCGATGTATGTCTGCCAGCTCTTGGTGTCGAGGAGCTCCGCCTGATAGAAGAGAAACTCCTCGACCTGGCGCTGTAGATCCGCCTCGACTCGAGCGGCGCCGCGCACCGGCAGCGAATGCGTCCGATAGCGTTCGCGGGGCGAATGATCCGGTGCGAGGACCTCCGCGCCGGTCCGCGCTTCCTCTTTGCCGCTGAAGATCACGACGTCTTCGAGCAGCCTCTTCTTCAATTCGTCGGTCACCTTGAATTCTCCGTCATTCCCTCGTCATGTATTTTGACCACGCGTCGAACTGATTGCGCATCACTACTTCCGAGGTTCCATTGTTCGAATAAGTGGTGTCGCCGTCGCGCGTATCGCGACCGAAGTTGCGGTGAAAGCTCACCCATTCCCCGCCTTTGGATTCGAGGCCCCACTGCCCCTTGGTCCAGTTCTCCAGGTCATCGGCATTGATCATGGTGGCGGGAGAGTTCACCAGATTGAAGTACCACAGCGACCGCCGATAGATCGCGGGCGAGACGCCTTTCAGGCGGAAGTGCCAGATCTCGGACAGGGTCTTGTTGGGCGCCACGGGCCGCAGACAGCGCAACTGCTGCAGCGGCGACTGGACGGACAGATACGGGTAGATCAATACGTGGTGGATGCTCCGGCCGAGGTATTGTTCGGCGCGTTCGGCGCCGTACGCCCGGTACATGGCCTCGGTGTATTGCACGGTGTCCGCATCGTTCGGGCGCAGTCCCATGTAGCCCTTCAAAATGCCGTGGCCGCGGGGGAAATTCACGGTCTGCACGGAGTCCCATTGGTCGAACGAGGACGCGAACGTCGACAAGTAGTGATAGTAGAGGGGCGCCTCCCGGCCCTCGCCCTTCAACCGGCGCTCGACTTTGCTCGCCGACGCCCCGGTCGATTGATGGGTGACCGACGGATGCAGCGCATCCAACTGGTTCTCCATGAAGAATTTCCAGTTCGAGTGCTGAATCACCCGGTGGCAGACCGGCACGATCTCAACCTCGCCCTGCGGCGAACGGTCGCACATGTCGTCGAAAGCAATGCGCGCATCGCCCAGGAATTCTTCCAGGCTCGGGCCGCCGCTCGCGAGACTCGCGAACACGAAGCCACGGTAGATGCCGACGCGCGCGGCGCGCTTCATCGAGCAATCCGGATTCGCCGAGTTCATCCGCGTGCCCTCGTACCCTTGGGGCAGCGGAATGCCTCGAATGCTGCCGTCCAGGTGGAAGCTCCAGGCATGGTAGGAGCAGACGAAGCTCGATCCGGTATTGCCGGACAGAGCGCCGCACAGTTCCACGCCGCGGTGCGGGCAGCGATTGTGCAGCACATTGATGCCGCCGGCCCGGTCCCGCACCATGATCATCGGTTGGCGCCCGATTTGCACGGTGTAGTAGTCGCCCGGGGCCTTCACCTGGGACTCATGTCCGCAGTACACCCAGATCTTTTCGAAGATCTGCTCTATCTCTCGATCGAAAATCTCCTGATCCGTGTAAACCGTCCGGTGAACGCGATCCGGCTCAACCAACTCCGCGATCGGCCGCATTCGCTGACCTCCTCATTGCCTGTCTCAACACTCCCCTGCAGCGCCGATCATGACCGCATGAGTGCGAATCCCGCTATCCGGATAGTGCCGCCGCCAGACGATTTATGCGCCTATCTGCCGCAGAGGGATCCTGGCGATACGGCGTCGAGCTGCCGCTCATCTCCTATTGCCGCCCCCGCCGCGCGGCCGTGAAGGTATGGACGGAGACCCATGCCCGGCGGGCGCCGCATGATAGGGGTGAGAAGCCGGCCGACCACGTTCGCCGTGGCGCGCCGGACCCACCCGATAACCGCCGCCCCAGCCGCCGTAGTCGTATCCGTACGGTTCGTAATATCCACCGGCGTATCCCACGCTGACATCTCCGTCGTAACCCACGCCGGTCGCAACGCAGGCACAAATCCCGGCCAGCATGAAGATCCAGAGGGTGCCCAGCTTCCAACGGATAGGCAGAGTGCTCATTTCGGCTCCACTTTGCTGTCGGTGTCGGTCCACTCCATCAATCCAATGGGCGCCCCCGCCGGGTCCGCTACCACCGCCACCCTGCCGCCGTGACGATCGATGCGCGGCTCGACCAGCACCCGGCCGCCGAGCGCCTCAGCTTTCGCGGTGGCGTCGGCCGCATCCACTACCCTTACGAAGTTCAGCCAGTGTGAGTGGCGGTGTGCCGAGTCTGCGGGCAGCGCATTCGCACTGGCGCGGGCGTAGTCGTCGCTCGAAAGAATCACATGCTCCAAACCATCCTCGCTGGGTAGATCGAATACGTCATAGCCGAACACGTCTTGGTAAAAGGCGGCCGCCTGACCTGGATCGCGAGCCAGCAACGAACTCCAAATCCACTCCCCGGGTGCCGCCAGGTAATCGGCGGGATCGCCGCTGTTGGAGGCAAGAACCGCAAACACCGCTCCCTCTGGGTCGGCGAACACCGCTTGACGGCCGCGGCCGGCGTAGGTTCGAGGTTCCGCCAGGACCTTGGCTCCGTGACTCAGCGCAATCCGCTTCGCCGCGTCGACGTCGCGAACGGCGATGAACGTCAGCCAGGCCGGCTGGCGGTGCTCGCCGGCCGGAACCGCCCGCTGCAGCAATCCTGCGATCGGCCGGCCGCCGAGCCGCGCGACCACGTAGTCAGTATCGCCCGCGGGAATGGTTTGGAATGTCCAGCCGAACAGGCCCGAGTAAAACCGCTCTGCACCCGCGAGATCCGGAGTTACCAAATCGGCCCAGATCACTTTGCCAACATGGTGTTCCGAGCTGCCGGGTCCGCCGATCGGCGGCAGCTCGAGCGGTGCCGCCGCAAGTTTCGCATTACCGGCGGCGCATAGCAGCAAGGCAAATAATCCATGGGACAGCGAGTGGTGAGGTTGACGAAAGCGATCGTTCATTCTTGGTTCTCCGAGCAACACATGATGGCGGAACAATGCCCGCGGCCGAATCGCATCGATGCTCCGCCGAACTCACCGCAGGGTCCATGCCCTTGCGCACAGACTTCACGTGGGAAAGCGCCTACAGTATCCGTCTGGGAATGGCGGCTTGCCCCCTATGCGCTTGCGGAGAGCGACATGTATTTCTGCTCGAAACTCTCGACGGGCACGGGCATGCCGAAGAGATAACCTTGCATTTCGTCGCAACCCAGCAATCGGAGCTGGCGTAGTTGCTCGTCCGTCTCGACACCTTCCGCCACTGTATTGAGCTTCAACGCGTGCGCCAGATTGATGATGACCGAGACCAGCGTCAGTCCACCCGTTGCCGAAACCATCTCTACCACGAACGAGCGATCGATCTTGAGCGTGTCTACGGGCAGCCTTGCCAGGTAGCTGAGCGATGAGAAGCCGGTGCCGAAGTCATCGATGGCAATCGTGACGCCCAATGCGCGAATCGCGAGCAGGCTGTCAATGCTGCGATTGACGTCCTGCATAATCACGCTCTCCGTGATCTCCAACTGAAGTCCCGCTGCCGCATCGGCGGCAACACTGACGGCCTGCTGGACGTCCGCTACGAAATTTTGATTACGCAGCTGGAGCGGCGACACATTCACCGCGATGCGCACGGCGGGAAGGCCGCCGTTGCGCCAACGCTGGTAGTCTTCGATCGCCTTGCGCAGCGCCCAACGCCCCACATCATGGATTAATCCGGTTTCCTCAAGGATGGGAATGAAGCGGCCGGGCAGAGTCAGGCCGGACACCGGATCATTCCATCGGATCAATGCCTCGGCCCCGGTCAGCTTGCCGCTGGCAATGTTTACCTTGGGTTGGTAGTGAAGGACGAATTCTTCCCTTTCGAGTGCTCGTCGTAGCCGATTTTCTATGCCCAGGCTCATGGCCACGGTTTCAGTCATTTTCTGAGCGTAGAACAGGTATCGGTCCCGGCTCGCCTTGGCTTTTTTCAGCGCCGCCTCGGCATTGTTGAACAAGGCATCGGCGTCAGTGCCATCATCGGGGAATACAGCGACGCCGATTTTGGCGGCCATACGGTACACGGCATCATTCAGGCTAAATTCATGCTTCATGAAAGCAGCGATCGTTTTCTCGAGCGCCCGCGCAACGTTCGACTCGTACATGACTTTGGGCAGCACGACGGCAAAATGATCTGCATCGAGGCGCGCGACGAGATTGGCGTTCTCGGCATTCTGCGCCAACCACTCGGCAACTTGCTTGAGAAGCGCGTCACCGGCCGGCCGGCCGAGGCTGTCGTTGAGTTTCTTGAATCGCTCCAAATCGATGACGAACACGGCCATCTTGTGTCCATCGTCGGCGGCACTCTGCATATATTGCGCGACGCGATCGAGAAGCGACCGCCGGTTCGCCAGTCCCGTGAGCGTATCGTAATAATAAAGGCGATCGAGCCGCTCCTGCCTTTCGAGATGATCTATTGCGAACGCGACATTGCCGGCGAGTTCGGTCAGCAGAGCCAAGCCCGCTGCGTCGAAGAATTCCGGTTTGCTCGTGTACAGCGTGAACACGCCGATTGCCTTGTCCGAGACAATCAGTGGAAGTACGGCCAACGAACGAACACCCGACTCGGCGTGCATCTTTCCGAAAATGAGACTTTCGTCGTGCCGCACGTCGTTCGAGACGACGGCCGCTCTCCCTCTGATCGCCCCCGCGGCCAACGTTTTTCCTTCCAGCGTGCCATCGCTCGATGAGAAATGACCCTCGATTACGGACATGGCGGCCTCGTCTGTGCCCGCCCAGGCCACCGGAACAATCCTGTTCTCGCTGGGATCGACGATGGCTATCCACGCCATTTCGAATTCGCCATGTTCGACGGCAGTCCGGCAAGCGCGCTTGAAAAGGTCCGCGCGATCACGTACTCGCACCATCGACGCGCTTATGCCTGTGACCATTGCATACAGGCGATTGAGGCCCTTGAGCCTGTCTTCCGCTCCCTGCCGCTTGGTTCGATCCCTTGCCACCCGCCAACCGGAAAGGGCGGCGATCAGTAGTGCCAGGGCGCTCCCCGCGATCAAGGCGACTAGGGCCTCGCGATAGCGCTGCACGGCGGCCGCATTGCGTTCGCGCAGCAGCCGTTGCTCTTCCACTTTCATGTCACGAGCCGCGCCGCGCAGCGCGTTCAGAAGGGGATCGTCTTGGCCCCTTCGAATCAGGGTCGCCGCGTCTTCGGCAGCCGGCGTCTCCGGCAATCGAACGATTGTGTCGCCTCGTTGAATCATCCGTTGCAGCAAATCGGCGATGATGTCCAGGCGGTCTTGCTGACCTGGGTTATCCGCCGTCAGTGCGCGCAGGGCCCTTTGTTCGTTATCGACCAACGTTATATTGGCGCGCGACCATTGGAGAAACCTGTCGGCGCCGTTCAACGCGAAATCACGATATCCATTCTCGATATTTTCCATCCCCAAGCGCAGGCTTGCGAGGTGCTCGAGAACCTCATTCGTATGCTGGGCCCATTGGGCACTTTCAAAGGAGGCGATAACACTGCGGTAAGCGACGATGCCGACGATGAGCAGCACAGTCATGACCGCGCCGAAGGCGGCTTGCACTTTTAGACTAACTGGCAATCGTATTTTCATCTAAATCCGCGACCGTAAGCGGCACTGCAGGCGCGGCAAGGCCCTTTAGAATCAAGGACCGGGTGCGCACCTATGGCCCCGACGTCCATTTAAACAGGCTGTCGGTTCGGCCCACCGTGCGGTAGTCGACATCAAGCCATAGGGAAACGCCTGCGAAAGGCACTCGGGGCGGCCCTGAACGCGCGTACCTACAGCTTCCGCCGAAGGGTCAACCAATTTTGGTCATTTAGGGCTGTCATTGCTCAGCTTCATAGTTGGCCGCCCAGGTTTGCGAAGGCTAGGTCGAGGGCGCCCGATAATTCCAGATACGCAAGCACCGGCAACAGCGCGAGTGAAATGACTGCTGAAACCCGCACGAATCGGGCCAGGAATTTAGATTCGCAGTTCCCCGCACATTGATACGTCGCGATCGTCACGTATACGCTGAACAGGAGGCCGAACACGGTGTAGCAGCGCATGGCAAACACATTGCCTGGATCGAAGGCCAAGCCGATCGCACTCACCAGAACGGAACCCAGCAGCCCATAAAGCCAAAACACCTTGGACAACGAGGTCTTTCCTCGCAGCGGATCCTCAATAGCAGTCCAAAGACTCATGGAATCAGTATCCGCGCCGCGCCAAATGCCTGTCAATCGACCGTTCTTGGCGGCGCCGGAATTGCACCGGCGCGACAGCGCGCCTACAGCACGTTCCGCATCACGATATGACAATAAGTGTGAAGTGCATCGAAGAACTGCCAGCATGAACGCCAAGCAAGTAGTGGTTCTCGACTACGGCGGTATTCGTGCGCTCGTCGCGGCGCATAGTGTGGGCGCGACCCACCCGATTCGAGAAGGACCCCGCCGATGCCAGCCACCCGATCGTTGATAGTGCGCAACAGCGCTTCAGGGCGCGTGCTCCGGACGGCCGCCGTGGCTGCGCTGCTCCTAGTGGGCGGGTGCGGCGGCAACTCACCCGTCCCGACATACAAGCTGGGCGGGACGGTGAGCGGGCTGCGCGGGTCAGGTCTCGTTCTCGCGAACGGTACTCAGATGCTCGAGGTGAGCGCCGGCGCCGTGTCTTTCAACTTCGGTTCTGTGCTGACCTCAGGCACTTCCTACAAGGTAATGGTGCAAACTCAGCCCGCGGGTCAGTCTTGCACGATTGCAAACGGCAGCGGAGCGGCGATGGGTGCGGGCGTGAGCAATGTGGTCGTCACGTGTTCACAACTGGCCAGCGGGTTGGGCGGGAAACTGAGCGGGCTGACGGTTTCCGGACTCGTGCTGGCCAACGGCAGCGATACGCTGAGCGTACCGGCCGATGCAACGACGTTCACGATGCCAACTCCCGTCGCCACCGGCAGCAGCTACGCGGTGACGGTGCAGACGCAACCCACGGGCGAGAGTTGCGCCGTGACGGCGGGCACCGGGACGATGCCGGCGAGCGCCGTCGCGACGGTGGCGGTCAGCTGTACCGACCAGCCCTTCAACCTCGGCGGTTCGATCACTGGGTTGACGGCCGGCGGTCTCGTGCTCGGCAACGGCACCGCTGTGCGCACCGTCGCTTCCGGTGCGACGAGCTTTACGATGCCGATGAAGGTCGCCTATGGCGCCGCCTTCGCGGTACTGGTCGAGACTCAACCGACGGGCCTCACATGCACGGTGAGCAACGGATCGGGAAACATGCCCGCGAGCAACGTGACCCAAGTAGCGGTGACTTGCGCCGATCGAAGCTACGCCTTGGGCGGCGGTGTCTCCGGCCTTTCCGCGAACGGCCTCGTTCTTGCCAATGGCAGCGACACGCTTGCGGTGCCCGCCGGCGCAGTCAGTTTCACGATGCCGATGTCCGTAGCGTTCGGCAGCAGCTACGCCGTGACGGTGCAGGCGCAGCCCGCCGGACTCCGCTGCACTGTGAGCAGCGGGACCGGAACGATGCCGGCAAACAACGTCATCGGCGTCAACGTCGTGTGCGGCGTGACCTACACCGTGGGGGGAAGTATCACTGGGCTGACCTCCAGCGGGCTGGTGCTCATAAACGGCAGCGATGTGCTGACGGTGGCGGCCAATGCCGCCAGTTTCACCATGCCGACCGGTGCTGCTTCCGGGAGCACCTACGCTGTGACCGTGCAGACGCAACCCAGCGGACAGCTATGCACCGTCGGCAACGGCAGCGGAACGGTGGCCGGTAGCGACGTCAACTCGGTACAGGTGAACTGTGGAGCGCCCGTAGTCAACTTCACTGCGGTGGGTGCGACGAGTTGGACGGTCCCCGATGGCGTGACGTCGATTCAGGTGGTGGCGACCGCCGGCGGCGGTGGGGGAGGCGGAGGCGGCCAGGGCTACAACGGCGGCGCGTTGGGCGGCAGCGGCGGTCTCGTGACGGTGACACTCGCCGTCAACGCGGGCGACGTCGTAAATCTGAACGTGGGCGGGGGCGGCGGCAGCGGCGGATATGGCGTGAGTGGAGGGTTCGGCGGCGGCGGCGGCGGCGGCGGTTCGACCAACGTCAACGTCAACGGCGACTCGTCCACGCAAATCATCGCGGGCGGCGGCGGCGGCGGCTTCGGCGATAACACCAACGGATACAACGGCGGCGACGGCAATGGCGGCAACAGCGGTCCTTACGGCGGCGGCTACGGCGGGGCCAATGGCGTTGGCGGTGCCCCGGGATCAATCATGGGTATGGGTGGCAGCCAGGGCGCCGGCGGCAACGGAAACGGGGGGCCCGGCGGCGCCGGCGGCGCCAACGGCGGAAGCATCGCCGGCGGTCTCGCAGGCGCCGGCGCAGGATCTGGGTCCGGCGGTTCCGCCGCAGGCGGCTGTGCCGGCGGTGGTGGCGGAGGCTATGGCGGTGGCGGAGGCGGCAGCTCCGATGGCGGCGGGGGCGGAGGCGGCAGCACCGGACCTGCGGGAGCCGTCTTTTCCCTGGCAGCGAACGGTGGTGCATCCGCAGCGCCGGGCGGCGACGGTTCGGTGACAATCACCGTCAGTCCGTAGCGTTGGGGATTTTCCACCCACGCTATAGGTCAATGCCTACTCCACTTGTAGTCATTGGCCGCTACCCGACCGTCGTTTACCGCGAGACCATGCCCGTCCTTTCATTCAAAGCCGCCGACTATGAAAATCGCCGCCCCGCTCCTGGCTCTGACGTCCGCACTATGGCTGGGAATCGGTGTGGCTCACGCCGGCAAGTACGAAGATACCATCGAGCTTTTCAAGCACGCGGGCGAAAGCGCCGTATTCTTCAAGGACTGCTATGCCTATGCCGTATTCCCCACCATTGGCGAAGGCGGCCTGGTTGTCGGCGGCGCGCGCGGCAAGGGCCATGTCTATGTACGTGACCGTCTCGTCGGCGACACCACGATGACCCAACTGAGCCTCGGATTTCAGGCCGGCGGCCAAGCGTACAGCCAGATCATTTTTTTCCAAGCCAAGCGCGACCTCGATGAGTTCGAGTCAGGGAAATTCGAATTTTCCGCCGGCGCCAGTGCGGTAGCCATCACCGCCAGCGCGTCCGTCAGCATCGGTACCGATCGTGCCTCCTCGCAAGCCAGCGGCGCCGCGACAAATGCGACCACGAACGGTGATTATCAAACCGGCATGGCCGTATTCACCATCGCCAAGGGCGGCCTCATGTATGCCGCCGCCATCGCCGGCCAGAAGTTCACCTTCAACGCGCTCAGCACCGACTAGGCAACGCGCGCTCTCGATCAACGGCAGGCTCAGCGCTCGAATTTCGTCGACAGAATGATGGACGATGTGGTGCGTTCCACCCCATCCAAGGCGCCGATGCGATCGATGACCTGATCCATCTCGGCGACCGATGCCGCAGCGGCAACGGCGATCAAGTCCACATCGCCGCTCACCGAATGCAGCACCCGCACCTGATCGATGGCCCGCAGCGCGGCCGTGACGGCCCGCGCCTCCTTCGGCCCGATCTTGATCATGACATGTGCACGCACGGCGCCCAGGCCATGTTCCGGGGCCAGCAGTACGCCGTAACCCACGATGATCCCCTGCTTTTCGAGTCTTTCGATGCGGCTCTGCACGCTGGTGCGCGATCGCCCCACCAGCCGGGCCAACTGCGCGGTCGAGGCGCGGCCATTCTCCCGCAATGCCGCAAGAAGCTTCTCGTCGATGATATCCATGCGTTTCGTCGTTTTTAGCCTACATATTGACGTCAATATACCTTAAAAACGACTAAAACTACCCTACCAATCGCAGGGTTCCCGATGGGAAAATAGCCCGCAATACATGAGGAATCGCATATGAAAGACATCGTTATCGTCGGCGCGGGCAAAATCGGTTCCATGATCGCGGAACTGCTGGGCGGATCCGGCGATTACTCGGTCACCGTCGTCGATCGGTCCCAACATCAGCTGGATCGCCTGGAGACGGCGGCCCCCATCGCCAAAGTCGCCGCCGACATCACCCAGGACGGCGCTCTGCGGAAGATACTGACCGGCAAGTTCGCCGTGTTGAGCGCCGCGCCCTATCACGCAACGCGGCTGATCGCCGAGGCGGCCAAGGCGGCCGGCGCTCACTACCTGGACCTGACCGAGGATGTCGCCAGCACGCGCGCGGTGAAGCAGCTCAGCCTTGGCGCCCGCACGGCATTCATTCCTCAATGTGGACTGGCTCCCGGCTTCATCACCATCGTGGCCAGCGACTTAGCCTCTCGCTTCGAGCACTTGCACGATGTGCGCATGCGGGTCGGCGCATTGCCGAAATTTCCTTCCAATGCACTCAACTACAACCTGACCTGGAGCACCGACGGCGTCATCAACGAGTACTGCGAACCCTGCGAGGCCATCGTCAACGGCCAGCTGCGCGAGACGCAGCCGCTCGAAGAGCTGGAAGAGTTCTCGCTCGACGGCATTCTGTACGAAGCCTTCAACACCTCGGGCGGCCTCGGCACTCTGTGCGAGACCCTCGCCGGCAAGGTGCGCAATCTCAACTACCGCACCATCCGCTATCCCGGACATGCGGCCATCATGAAGGCGCTGCTCAACGATCTGCGCTTGCGCGACCGCCGCGAGCTCCTGAAGGACATCCTGGAGAATGCCGTTCCCATCACTCTGCAGGACGTGGTGATCGTGTTCGTTACGTTAAGCGGCTTGCGCGGCGGCCAGCTCATGCAAGAAACCTATGCCAACAAGATCTACGCGGCGCCGCTGGGCGGCCGCGTCCGCAGCGCCATACAGATCACCACCGCGGGCGGCATTTGCGCCGTGCTCGACATGTTGAGCGAGGGCAAGCTGCCTCAGTCGGGGCTCATCCGCCAAGAAGACATCAAGCTGCCGGCCTTCCTTGCGAATCGCTTCGGCCGATGCTACGCCATGGCCCCGGCGGCGGCGGCCAACGCCGCCTGACCGTGATCTGCACCGAAGACCGGCAGGCACTGCAGCGCATCGTGGGGTCCGCCGGCCTGCTGCTCGCGCCTGAAGAGCGGGCGCCTTATGAAACCGCCGCCCGCTACGGGGGCGGAGTAGCCGCGGCTGTGGTGCGGCCCGCCGACACGGCGCAAGTCTCGGCGGTGATCCGGTACTGCGTGCGCCGCGCTTTGCCGTTCACTCCTCAGTCCGGCAATACCGGCCTGGTATTGGGCTCTACCCCCGACGCCGGCGGCACGCAAATCGTGCTCTCCTTGGAACGCCTGCGTGCGCCGCCGCGCATCGATGCCGCCGACCGCACAGTCACGGCGGCGGCCGGGGTGCGCCTCTCTACTTTGAACGCGGCGCTCGAGCCGCATGGCCTGTTCCTGCCGATCGACGTGAGCTCGGATCCCATGATCGGCGGTATGGTGGCGACCAACACCGGCGGTGCGCGCTTCCTGCGCTACGGCGACATGCGCCGTCAGGTGCTCGGAGTGGAGGTCGTGCTGCCGGACGAAGCCGGCACGGTGCTCAATCTGTCGAAGGGCCTGCGCAAGGACAATGCGCATCTCAATTTAGGCCAACTGTTCATCGGCAGCTGCGGCGCCTTTGGCGTCATCACCGCGGCGACGCTGGAAGTACAGACCCGGCCGCGGGAGTCAGCCGCCGCCCTGCTCGTTCCCCGCGACGAAGCCGCGGTGCTCGAGCTGCTCAGTGCCTTCGAAAGCGAAGCCGGCGAGAGCCTCGCCGCATTCGAAGGCATGTCCGGTGCGGCGATGCGCCGCGCGTTGCAGCACATCCCCTCCCTGCGCAATCCGTTTGCGGGCGATGGGCTTCCCGACTATGCCATCCTGATCGAGCTCACTTCGAGCTCCGCGGGCCGATCGAACCTCCAGCCGCTCGACTATGTTCTCGAAGCCATGGTGTCCCGGCTCGCGGAACGTGAGTCCTCTCCCCTGACGGATGCCCGCTTCGGCGCGCCCGAAGGCTTCTGGGCTCTGCGGCACTCATTGTCCGAGGGCCTTCGCGCCAGCGGTCCGGTGGTGGGATTCGATCTGTCGTTCCGGCGCAGCGACGTCATGTCGTTCCGGCGAGCCGCGACCGCGCATCTGGCCGCGCGCTTCCCTGAGTACGAGGTATGCGACTTCGGCCATGTCGCCGATGGCGGAGTGCATTTCAATCTGGTGCGGCGCGCACCGGCCGACGGCGACGCCGTTCGCGCCGCCGCCGCATCCGATGCGCGCGACGAGGATTTGCGCGACGAAGTGCTGACTCTCGCCGTCGAGGGCTTTGGCGCGAGCTTCAGCGGCGAACACGGCATCGGCCGAGCCAACCAAGCGGCCTACGATAAGTTCACGCCGCCGGCCATACAAAGGTACTCGGCGCAGATTGCCGCGGTCTTTGCCCGCATGCCGGCCGCGGCTGTCCGCTTCGGGCCGCCGCCGGCCGCTGCCTGAGCCGATCGAATCTCTGTACTGAGGAGGAACGCCTGTTGAACAATGCGACACATCTTGGACGGCTGATCTGCGCCATCGCCGGTGACCGGGCCGCGTCCGAAATTCTGGACACTCTGCACATCGAGGACGCAATTCTCGCGCAAAGCAGCGGCCAAGTCTCGCGCGCGGCATTCGCGATGGCGCTCAATGCTTTGTTGTTTCAAGACTTGCTCGGCCGAGTACCCACCGGAGCCGCCTACGTCGCCGACCGCCGCCGCGCGCATCAGCGCATCACCTTCGACCATGGCGCACTGCGCACCATTCGCTTCGAGCAGGGCCCGACCGGTGCACTGCCGGGCGGCATCGCATCCTTCGCCCGGATCCTGGAACCGCTGGGCTACACCCAAGCCGGCGTATATCCGCTGGAGAGTCTGCGGATGACGGGGCACAGCTTCGCGCACAGGGACTTTCCGGAAACCCTGCCGCAGTTCTTCATCAGCGAACTGCATGTCGAGCGGTTTACCCCCGAGTTCCAGGCCGCGGCCCTGCGCGTTTTCGGCGGCAGCCGCGACCCGCTGGGCCACCGCGCGCAAGGGGCGCTCGGCTCCTTCGCGCAGCATGGCCGCTGCGACTTCGAATCGGCCGTCCAGGGCTTGCGCGAACTGGCCGCCGCGTTTCGCCGCTGCCACGACACCGCGAACCTGGCCGATTACCGGCAGCTGCTGGCGGAATCGGCGGAGGCCGCCTGGATGGCGACCGAAGGCTGCGCCTTCAACCACGCAACGGACCGGGTGGCGGACGTCGACGCCACCGCCTGCGAGCAGCGCGCCCTGGGCCGCCCCATCAAGAATACGATCGAAGTATCGTCGAGCGGGTCGGTGCGTCAAACCGCCTTCAAGGCCGACTCCGTGATGCGAATCTTGCGCACCGAGGATGGCGGAGCGACGACCTTGATGGTACCCGGCTCTTTTTATGAGTTCATATCGCGGGACGTGATCGCCGCCGCCGATGGCTCGCGCCATCTGGATCTGCGCTTCGACAGCATGAACGCCCAAGGCATCTTCAAGATGACTGCGGCCGCTTGAACGTACGCCACATCGAGACCGGGCGCGAAAGAGGCACTGTCAGCGCGCGCGCTTCGACGGGCCTGGGTCGAGCCATTGGAAAAATTCAACCGGATACCCGGCGGGGTCCTCGACCTCGAACGCGCGAATAGGTACCCCGGGATGATCGTCGGGCGCCTTGACGATGCGCACAGTGCCGTTACGCCTCAGCTTCCTGTACCAGCCCTCGACATCGTCGGTCACGAGGCTGACCATTACTACCGCCCGCTTGGTTGCAGGGCCAGCATGGTTATTCGGCGATTTCACCAGACCAATGGTGGCTCCCGACGCGGTGTGGAAAAGGGTAACCCAGTCGTTATCCAGGTAAGGCACCAGCCCGAGCACCTCTCCATAGAATTTACGCGGCGCCGCCAGGTCGTCGTAGTACAAGAAGGTGACCTGGCCGGTAATCCGGCCCGCAGCGGTCGCCGCCGAAGTTCCCGGGCCTGCCGCAGCGGCACCTGCGCCGGCACCTGCACCCTGCGCGGCCGCCCCGCCCGCGCGATCCGTCTGCCCGGTGTCCATTGGGGGCAATACGGCCGGACAGTCCGCCGAACCTACGCCCAGGGTCCGCAAATCGAGATACGTCGCCGTCGCAAACGATGCAAAACCGGGCACCCCCTGCGCTCGCGTACTGTCCACCACATGCGGCATCTCAACGAACATGGAATAGGGTTGGCCGGCCTCGAGGAGATGCGCCGGCAACTGCACCTCCGAGGCGTCATAGCGCAGGTATTTGCCGTCGAACGGGAGACCCGTATGAAACACCTTGCGGCCACGGCAATCCTGAACCACGACGAATATCATGTCGTCGACGATGCCGCGTGGGTCGGACCGCCCATTCGAAAATCGGTTCCACCGAATCGTCGCCGGCTTGGAGGACTCGATTTCCGTGGGAGCGACCGATTTGCCGTCTTGTGAAATGGCGATATGAATGGGCTCTGGGATGTCCGTGACGCCGCCGTCGCCGCGCAGGTCCACAGAGCCGTTCGCGACATGGGTCTTCCTGCTGTCGATTGATACCCGATAGACCTCGTTCGGGTACGCCGCGTCAAGTGCCGCCAACGTCGGGAAATGCCCCCCTTCGAGGTACAAGGTCTGATCCTTCTCTTCGTAGGTCTTCGGCCGGCCGAAGTGCTGCGCCATCAATGCGCCACGCACCGCCGCGCCGGGAGCGGGGAACACCTCGGAGAAGAAGTGATAGTTGAGCAATGTCAGCTCGCCATCGGCCTTCTGCGAATAGTTGGACGACTTGACGACGACGAAAAAGCGGATATCGCCCGCTGCCGCCGACGGAGCGTTGGCAGCGCCCGCGACAGTCGCCGGCGCCGCCCCAGAGGCCAGCAGAACACCGAGCCCCAACAGCGCGCTACGGAGCACGCTTCCTGTCACTCTGGCCGTGATCCATTTGATACGGCGGACTTGGGCATGAAGTACCGGTCGCACCGGTGGTTTTGAAGTCCAAGAAAATGGTCGCGGGGTACGTCGCAAGCGTCGGCACTCCTTCGGTTCGGCTGGTTACCACAGGCGCCTGCTCCACAGAGATTTGGTAGACCGATCCCCCGCCGAGCATATGGGCAGGCACCGTGTACGATGCGCTTCGATAGGTGAGCGCCGCTTGCCCCGAAAAAGGTGCAGGGGTGCGCGCGATCACTCGGCCGTGGCAATCGCCCACATGCACAAAGATCAAATCATCGGAAATTCCTTTCGGATCCGTCCGGCCCTTGGCGAAAGGGCTCCACTGGATTACGAGCGCGCGACTCGGATCGATCGCCGATGGGACAGCCTCATGGCCGTCCTGCAGCAGGCGAATCCGGAAGGCGTCGGCCATCGCGGCGGCCGTGCTCATCACCTTCACCGTCGCGGTAATGGCGGATGCTCCAGGCTGAGTGTAACGCACCGTGTAGTTGCCGTTCGGCACCTGCGCATTCAATTCCCCGAGGGACTGGAACTCGCGGTCGCTCCCCGCGCTCAGCACGCTGCCGCCCGAGCGAAACGGGATTGCGGTTCCTTGGGGGTTCGTGAGCTCGGCGCTTCCGCCGGCATCTTTCGACGCCTGAAAAACCTCCGCAAAGAAGTGGTAGTTCAGCAATATCGGCCTGGCTTCGGCCGACTGCCGGTAGTTCACCGTCTTGCCGACGACGATCAAACTGGGCGGAGCCGGCACCGCCGTGCGGCCTGTCAGTGGGAGCAATAGGGCCCCAACGGCGATGACCGCAGCCGGAGATCCTCTACGCGTGTTTCCGTGAATTTTCACTTTCTCTCCTCAGTAGCGTGCCGTCAGCTGCACGCCGAACACTCGCTCGACAGGCAGCACCGCTGCGCCGTCGACGAAACCGAAGTCGAAGACGGCACTGTAGTCGCCCCTCTTCACGAAGGCGTTGTTGAGGTAGCCGACGACGCGGTACTTGCCGTTGTCGACTCCAAAGCGGAAGTTGGTCGCATTGCGCGACGGCAGTTTGAATGGAAACTCCAACCCCTCCAGATTGGCTGCAGTCACGCCGTTCACATTCGTGTAGCTGGAACTCGCATAATTCCATTCGCCGCGCGCGAATGCTTTCCAATTCGCATTGAGCGCAAAGTCGTATTGCGCGTTGGTGCTCGCGGTCCAGCGCGGCGCCAACGGCAGGGGCTGCCCGCTCAGATCGACAGTGCCATAATCGGTAACCGCTCCCGGAACGAATCGAAGTGCGCATCCGTGTAGCCGGCGTTGATACCCAGCTCGAGCGGCTGGATCGGCTTTGCCTGCATCTGAAATTCCATGCCGCGGCTCGAGGCGTTGGCGTTATTGGAGATACCGGCATAGGAGTGCACCGAGCCGTCCTCGTTGACGTATACCGAAGTCTGCACCTGCACGTCGTTCCATTTGATGAAAAACGCGGCGAGAGACATCTGCAAGCGATCGTCGAACAGCTTGGCCTTGGTGCCGATTTCGTAGTTCCACAAGGTTTCCGAGCCGAAATTCACCGGCAATATGGAGCCGCTGTCGAGCTGAAAACCGCCGGCCTTCCAACCCTTGGAAACTGTCGCGTATGTATTCACGTCGAGGTTCCATGCATACGCCAGGGTCACGCGCGGCGAGAAATCGTGGTAGCTGCGATCACCGCCGTTGTCGACGATGGGATCGCCGAAATCATCGAATTCGTAGTAGTGCTTGCTCAAATTCTCGTGCGAATAGCGGCCGCCGACGGTGAGCGTCAGCGACGGCAGCAATTTGTAGTTCGCCTCGGCAAATACTGCGTAAGTATGCGTGTGCGAGATGGGGTTGTCATCCTCGATGATGAATCCCGCCGGTACGCCGAAACCGTTCTGCGCGCCGAAGCCGACTTGCTCATGCTCGTAGCTGTAGTCCTTCGCAAACACGCTGCCGACGATCCAGCTCAGCGGTCCGCCGCCCTCCGATTGAATCCGCAGCTCATCGCTCAAAGAAGTTTGTTTGCGTATATCGAATGCCTCGCGCAGGAAGTCGTAGCTCGAGAAATCTAGCTCGCCGGCGTCGATGAAGTTCAAAGAGGAATAGCCGAGGATGTTGGTGATCGAATAGGTTTCGGCGTGGTACACCGCGCGCGCGTTGAAAATCCAATAGGAGCTGTCAACCACATCCGGGTCATTGTGATTGTAGTTGGTGGTGTTTTGCGGGAAAAACGGCCCGTCCGAAGGACGGGGACACTGGATTGGCGCAGACACAAACTGTCCACGAAGGAGCTGACGACCCCGGTGTTGATGATGCCATAGTCGTTGTCGTGTTCGCGGGAATAGGCGGCCGACAGATCGATGGTGAGCCGATCTGTAGGCAGCACGCGGACCGAGAGCGTCCATATTGACTGTTGTACCCATTGTCTCCGCCGATCGGATTGACGTTTTTCAGGGCGCCGTCGCTATTCTCGATCTCGGTGGCAAAACGCACCAGCACCAACCCGGGAATGACCGGCACATTGACCATGCCCTTGAAGTCGGTCGTGTTGAAGCTCGAATAGTCCACCGTACCCTCGGCCTCGAAGCTGTCTCACCGGCTTCTTGGATACAATGCTGATCACACCGGCCTCGGCATTTCTGCCGAAGAAGGTGCTCTGCGGTCCCTTGAGCACCTCGACGCGGTCGACGTCGACCAGGTACGGATTCACCGTGGCATTGTTGATATTGAGGTCATCGAGGTAGATACCGAAGGAGTTTGAGGTGCCGCCGATGTCGCTGATGCCGCGAATCGCGAGCCTGAGAGCCGACGTGGAAGATACGAGACCGACGCGGTCCGGCGAGCCCGTGATATAGACGTTCGGGAGTCCGCAAAATAGTCCTCGACATCCGTAATATGGTTGGCCTCCATGTCCTTGGCGAGAACGCCGTGATACTGATCGGAACCGTCAGCTGGGATTGCTCACGCCGTGCCGCGGTGACCACGATTTCCTCGAGCCCCTGGCTCGTCCCGTCTGCCGTGTCGGCGGCATCGTCGGCGTGGGATGCCGAGATCGGCATGCCGAACGACATCACGGATGCGACAATACAACCGCATAGGGTCCCGGCAGCCTTCCGCGCGACCATGGTCTTTGAGTTTTGCACTAATGAAATCCCCTGCATGACGGCACATGATTGTTGTATTTGCGCGCCCGTTCGATTCGCAACTGCGCGCCAATGTATCGATGTGCCCGGAACCTGTGATGGGAATTTTAGGGCTCGCGGTTCTCGGGCAGCTGTGCAGCAACGGCCCCGGTACGCGCCGTGCCGCATCGGGAATTAGTAATTGACGGCGGGGCTGCCCGACGGATAAAACACGCCCACGAGCCGCAAGCCTTCCTTTGACGTGCATTCAAGGGAGTGCAGCACCTTACGGGGAAGAAAGAGTATGTCGCCGGGAGCCACCGCCGCGCGGGCTCGCTCAGTCCACAGGAATCCCTCGCCGGCCAGAACCATGATGGCCTCCTCGTAGAGATGGTGATGGGCCGCGGCCCTGGAGAGCGGAATCTCCCCGATGAACTCGGTAATCTGCGACTCGTCCGGCCGCTCGCCGACCAGGATCTGATAGAAGCGATCTGCCATGGGCTCGCGCAGCGTCGCATCGATATGGACCACACGCTGCGGCACTGACTCGTCGAAATTGCTCGGCATGGCGGGAAGCGATAGGGGCGACTTCGACTGCGGGCACGCCGTCAGAAGAAGGCGCATGGCATCGCCGCCGTTCGACTGGACACAGAATGCCTCACCCGGACGCACGAGAACTCCCGTTTCAGGAGCCAGCGGGAATTCCCGGCCCGCAATGACCACTGCGCCGGTGCCCGACCGAACGAACAGCGCGAGGTCGCTGTCCGGAAAACACAGAATGTCGGAGGAACCGCGGTCAATTTCCGCGTAGAACTGCGAAATGAACCTTGCGCCGTCCTCGCGATGGATGACCGGCGCAAGCCACATCGATGTGCCCCACCGCTCGAGCAACGTAGGCGAGGGGGTCAAAACAAAGCAGCCTTCGGAAAGCAGCGCCTTGCCCCAGTGACCGCGATCTCTCGGCGTAACCGGCATTGACGCCGAGGCCTTCAACTCGATGTCGCCGGCTTCCTCATAAGTGTGGGAGAGCTTGTTGTGCGTCCCGTCGCAGAACGGCGGCGTGCGCGTTTGCTTGCAACCGCAAAACACGGCTTCGCCGTCCTGCTGCGCGGTAAGGCGCAGCGGCATGAACGAAGTGCCGGCGTGCGATCCATCGCAGTACGGCTGTTTTGCGCTGCGGCCACAGGCGCACCACAGATAATTCCGCCCGGCTTTGAGCTCGACGAGATAAGGCTTTTTTTGGGCGATGACCGGATCCGGCATGAGGCTTCCAGAAAGACATGTCAACAGCCCTATCTTCTGGGATGACGCCCGCCCATACCGGCTTAATTTAGGGTCGCCACCCTATTTCACGACAGCAGCTCGTAGGCCCGCGCCGCCGCGACCGGTTCTTTGCGCGCGCGCAGATGCTGGCATATTCCGGCCAGCGACTCATCGAGCACGCGGCCCTCATGTGCGCCGAAGTAGGGGCGGAAAATATCGAGAATCAACTCGTAGGACGCCATGACCGACTCCTCAGTGACATCACGCCCCATGAACTCGATCGAGTTCAGCCAGTTATCGGCAATGATCCATGTGCTCTGAAGCAGAGAGCCGATCAGCCTCCGATCGCCGTTCAGACGCAGCGCAGCGCACTTGTCCAATGCGACAAAGAACTGTTCCAGCGTCTGCTCGCGGCGATGCCGGTTCTCGCGGTACCGCTGCAGTAGCAGCGGGTCCGACCGCAGCAAGTGAGGCATTTCCCTGTAGAAAAACCGGTATCGATACGCGAGCAACGCGTGCCGCGCGAACATTTCTGCCATATGCCGCAGCGTGGGGTGCAGGGGATCCCCGCTCCACTCTTCGTTCATCACCGTGACGATTTCCCGAAACGCGTGCTGAACGATCTCTTGCTTGCTGCGGAAGTGATAGTGGAGGTTGCCCTTACTGATCCTGCAGGCCTCGGCGATGCGGTTGGTCGACACGGCCGCCGTGCCGTACTCATTGAAAAAGTCTACGGCGGTTGCGACGATTCGCTGCTGCGTTTGGCGGCTCGACATAAGGACCCCACCTCAGCGAGTTCAATAAGACACCAGTATAGTCAATATCAACTTGCTATTCGTGCGGCTTGCATCGATGGATCGGATTTTCGAAGGGCGAAATGCGTTGAAAAACCGGCGGATGCCGGGATTAGTGGCGCTAGAATTCGAACCGAACCGGGCAAAACAATTCAACTAGGGGGAAAGTTTGGCGTGAAGATGACCGGACTCCATTGGCTTAGACTCCTGCCCGCAAAGAACCGCCGGCCGTCCACCGCGGCTGGAACCGCCTAGCGGTGGCCGCCGTGGTCTCGAGCGAGTCGATTGGGCTCGCGAGTGCGGTGAGCCGTGGCAGGGTCCGAACCATCCTGCTGCTGCTCATGTTGTTGTACTCGCTGAACTACCTCGACCGCCAGGTCATCAACATACTGGCGCAATCCATCAAGTCAGAGCTGCATCTTTCCGATCTACAGCTCGGACTGCTCACCGGAACGGCTTTCGGAATCTTCTACTCGTTTCTCGGACTGCCTATTGCGCGTCTCGCGGACAAGTTCAATCGGGTCAAGATCATTGGCGCTTCGCTGACGCTATGGAGCCTGCTGACGGTGGCCTGCGGGTTTTCCCAGTCCTATGCTCAGTTGTTCGCGACCAGATTGGGTGTGGGAGTTGGCGAGGCCGGCGGCACACCTCCGGCACAGTCGTTGATATCCGACTTCTTTTCCAATGCGCGGCGCGGCACCGCGATGGCTGTATTCAACCTGGGAGTACCCCTGGGCAGCTTTCTGGGGTTTCTGATGGGCGGTTTCCTGAACGATATCGTGGGTTGGCGCAAGGCGCTCATGGTGGCAGGCATTCCCGGTCTGATACTGGTTCCGATCATCCTGCGTGTCATTCCGGAACCGGCGCGCGGCTCGGCCGATGGGATGATGGTGAACGAATCGGTGCCCCGTCAGAACTTCCGGCAATCCGTCAGAAGCCTCCTGGACAAGCCTTCCTTTCTCAGGCTGATCCTGGGCGGTACGTTCGGTATCTTCGTCATCTACATAACGGGCGCCTGGTTTCCACCGCTCTTCATTCGCCTGCACGGTATGACCGCAGGCCAGATGGGTGCCTGGATGGCGCTGTGCACGGGCGTGGGCGGCACCGTGGGGGCACTGGGGGGCGGCGCCATTGCGGATGCGATGAAACGTCACCATCCCCGCGCGGAAATCTGGGTTCTCATGATTTCCACCGCGCTGACCGCGCCCGCCATGTACATCGCCGCGGCAGCACAGAACAAGACCATCGCACTGGGTGCGCTGTTCATCCTCTTTACCCTGGGATTCGTGTGGATGGGCCCGACCTCCGCCATGGTGCAACGAGTTGCACCCGTAAGAAGCCGCGCCCTGGCCACCGGCATCCAGTTATTCGTGGGCAATATCATTGCCCTCGCCCTTGGACCACCGTTGATCGGTCTGGCGAGCGACTTGCTGGCGCACGTAGCCGGGGCACAATCCCTGCGTTGGGCCATGATGGGCGCCTCGATAATCGGGCTCTTCGGCACCCTCTGCTATGGGCTCGCCGGCCGGCATATTCTTGACGATGTTGAAAAGACACCGCATCGAACTCACGAGTAATAAGCCGCCCACATCGAATCGGAGAAGCGATCTTGCGCGGGCCCGTGATTTTCGACGCAGCGCGCCGGCCTAGGACTCACTTCGTCACTCGCGGCTTCACCAAGACCGCCGCCGCTTTCGCGTAGCGAAACGGGCCGCGAATAATCTTGTACGTAGCCTGGTTTATCAATAGGTTCCTTAGCCTCGAGTCAAGGCCACATACAGTGGGCCGCTCTCTAGCCATGACGCATGGATGTGAGCGGCGACAACTTAGACAAGGCATAACAAAACTGCTACGGGGTGGAGTTCTATGAATCGCGATTTCAACGAGAATCAGAGCGAGTTGGTGGGGGATGGTTCGGTGAAACGGGTCGGTATGAAATCCGGCCTGGTGTTTTTGGCGGCCGCATGCGTCGGCGTCGCGTCCCCGGGCTGGGCACAACAAGCCTTGGATTCGAGCAGCGCCTCCAAGTCGCAGCAGGCCGACTCCCAATCGATCGACGAGATCGTGGTGACTGCGCAAAAGCGTTCGGAAAGGATTCAGGACGTACCGCTCAGCATCACGGCCTATAGCGGCGCCCAATTGGTCGAGCGCGGAATTACGGATGTGACCGAGATCGCGGCGGAGACGCCCGGCGTCTCCGAGCGCAACTCCGGCCCCGGTCAGACTGAATACGAGATGCGCGGCATCGCCTCCTCGGGCGGCACATCGCCCACCGTCGGTTTCTATCTCGATGAAACACCTCTCACGCCTCCGGCAGACGCACAGACGGGCAAGGTGGTGATCGATCCCAGCCTCTACGACTTGAATCGCGTCGAGGTTCTGCGCGGACCTCAGGGTACGCTGTATGGTTCGGGGTCCATGGGCGGCACCATCAAGCTGGTGACCAACCAACCCGATCCGAGCGCCTTTGCCGCCAGCACCGAAGTCATCGGCTCGGACACCCCGGCCGGTGGAATGAACTATGGCGTCAATGCCATGGTGAACATCCCGCTCAGCGACATCGCTGCGCTGCGCATCGTGGGAACCGACAAATATACTTCCGGTTGGATCGACCGCATCGTCCTCAACCCCTTCCCGCAGGAGACCAACGGCGGCAACACCCGCGGCAATGTGCTGACGGCCCCGGTGCAGTCGGAATTCAAGGACGTCAACAATGAACGGCTGACGGGAGGACGCGCCACGCTGTTGGTGCAGCCCACCGACCGCCTGAGCATTACCGCCGGTATTTTTTCGCAGAAAATCACGCAGGGCGGCCAGAACTATGCCGACAGTCCTCCCGGGGTCGACTACGAGGCGCACTACCAGCCCTACGATATCGCCGAGCCGTACATCGACAGCTTCAGCCTCGCGAGCCTGACCATCAAGTACAATTTCGACGCCTTCCAGCTGACGGCCACGGGGTCGCAGTACCAGCGCGACACTCACATGGTGATGGACTCCACCGAACAGACCCAGAACTTCTTTCTGACGATATTTCAGATTCCCAATGTGCAGTACTCCGACGTCGGTCCCTTGGCCACCTATGCCGACGACTGGAGCCGGCAGCGCAGCGCGGAAGTCCGTCTGACCTCGACGGGCACCGGTGGGTTTCAATGGTTGATCGGTGCTTTCACCCAAGATTTCGATTCGAATGACAACATTTATACCAACACCCCGACCGGCCCTCTGGCCACCGAGGTTTTCGGCGTCAATTCCTATTACAACATCACCGTTGCCGGCAGCAGCCATCAATCCGCGGGATTTGGCGAGGCCTCGTACGAGTTCGACGACAAACTCAAGTTCACGACGGGCTTGCGCTACTATTCCTACACGAACAACTCCATCGTCGGCGGGTCCGGCGGTTTGCCGAACGGCAGCCTGACACCCACGTACAGCGCGACGCCTGGATCGAGCTCCGGAGTAAACCCCAAGTTCAATCTCTCTTATCGTCCGAGCGAGGACCTGACGCTGTATGCGCAGGCGTCGAAGGGCTTCAGGCCCGGCGGCGGCAACCAAGCGGCGCCCGTGGGCGAACATTGCCCGCCCAACCCGCTGGCATACAAGTCCGACGGATTATGGAGCTACGAGTTGGGAGAGAAGGCTCTGCTGTTCCAGAATCGGCTCACCGTCAACGCTTCGGTCTACTACGAGAATTGGAGCGGCATTCAGCAGGAAGTGGCGGATCTCTGCGGCTTCACCTATATCGGCAATGCCGGTACGGCCGGCATCTATGGTACCGAGCTTGAAGTGAAGGGGGTGGTGACACCGGATGTGACCGTCTCCACCAGCGGCGGCTACACTCATGCCAAGATCACGGACGCCGTGCCGGGCGGCTCCTTCTACGTGGGCGAACAGATCCAGGACGTGCCGACCTGGACCAACACGACGGCCGTGGAATTTCATCGACCCGCCACGCAGACTTATGACTTCATCGCGCGGCTGGCCAACGTCTATGTCGGCCCCACCACCGATGTGACCGCCGTCGTCAACAACCTGCCGGGACGCGACTTCATCAACCTGCGCACCGGACTGGTCGATCATCGCGGCCTGTCCCTGCTGTTCTTCGTCAATAACCTCGGCGACACACGCGCCATTCTCGACAATACGACCGCGTTTTCGTTCAATGTGGGCTCGATGAACCGCGTCGCTACCAACCAGCCACGGACCTTCGGGCTCGATCTGACCTATCAGTTCGGCGGCCCATCGTCGCGAGACTGAACGAGTTTGGGCGCGATGGGACCGATTTCCATCGCGCCCAACGAACCGGTAATTGCATAGGCTGACCGGACGGAGGCAGTGATATGAAAAACGGGTTTGCGGCTCTCGGCGCGGCGATACTGTTGATGATGAGTTTTGCCGCGCGCGCGCATCACTCCTTTGCCATGTTCGACACGACCAAGGAAGTGGTGGTCACCGGTCAGGTGAAGGACTTTCAATGGACCAATCCGCACATGTGGATTCAAGTAGAGGCGCTGGGTGCGGACGGAAATTCCGTCGAGTGGAGCATCGAAGGC
The DNA here is from genome assembly GCA_963784105.1 of uncultured Gammaproteobacteria bacterium. GTDB lineage: Bacteria > Pseudomonadota > Gammaproteobacteria > Steroidobacterales > Steroidobacteraceae > Bog-1198. Next base: position 215,327 of record CAWAQE010000018.1, on the reverse strand, counting down.
GGCGGCCCCAGTGTGCTCGCCAGGAAGGGCTGGACCAAGCGGTCGTTGAAAATCGGCGATACGATCACCGTCACCCTGCACCCGCTGAAAGATGCTCATAATACCGGCGGATCCCTGGTCAAGGTTGTTCTTGCCGACGGGACGGTAGTGGGTAACGAGTAGCGAGGTCAAAGCCTCCAGCCATGCGTTTCTCGAGGATATTTATTGTAATGTGGGTCCGAACGGAACCAACCAGCGGGGATGCACCATGTTTCGTCCATTTGCCGACTGGCTGGCGGCCACGCCGCTCAGCCAGCTGTTCCAGAACCAGATGTGGATCGTCCCCACCTCTCAGTCGATTCACATCGTGTGCGTCTGCCTGGTGTTTACCTCGGCCCTCATGATCAATCTGCGGCTGCTGGGCGTCGGAGCATCGGGCCGCAGCATCTCGCAGCTGACCCATGCTCTCCTGCCCTGGATGTGGGGTGGGCTGGCGGTGCTGCTCCTGACCGGCACGGTGCAGGCGATCGCCGAGCCGGTGCGTCAGTTCGTGACTCCGGCCTTTTGGGCCAAGATGATCATGGTCATCATCGTTACCGCCATGACGGCGGCTTTTGCGCGCAAGGTCCGCGCCAACGCCGCCCGCTGGGATACCGGGGGCACGCGCCCGGCGAGCGCCCGGGCGTTTGCGATCGGCTCGTCGATCCTGTGGATCGCAATCATCGTGTGCGGCCGCTTCATCGCCTACACCTCGGCGTTCTACACCTGACAGACTTGCGCATCATGAACCTACACGCCATCCTCACTTCGCTACAGGAACTGCCCCTCTCCGCCGCGGTGCGCGGTGAAATACCGGGCACCGAATGGTTGTTCCCCATTATCGAGACTTTGCACGTGCTCACCCTGACCGTCGTGTTCGGCTCGATTGCGATGGTGGATCTGCGCCTGCTCGGCTGGACCTCGCTCGGCACCTCGATTGCGCGGCTGACCGAGGAGACCCTTCCCTGGACCTGGACCGCCTGGGTGCTCGCGGCGATCGCCGGATCGCTGATGTTCATGTCCAAAGCGGTCACCTATGCGGGCAACCTTGATTTCCGCATGAAATTCATCTGCATGGCGCTCGCGGCCGTGAATATGCTGGTGTTCCATTTCGGCGCCTACCGCAGGGTCGCCGACTGGGATATGGGCAGGCCGCCGGCAGCCGCACGCCTTGCCGGAGGCCTGTCGCTGACCTTCTGGCTCGCGGTCATCTTCTTCGGCCGCTGGGTCGGATTTACCACGTGAGGATTCCCTTCAGTGCAAAAGAAACTGAATAGCGCGCAGGCCATCGTCGGCTCGCTCGTAGATCACGGCGTCGATTGCGTCTTCGGCATTCCGGGTGCGCACACCTACAAGCTCATCGACGCGTTGTATGAGCGGCGCGATCGCATCCGCTTCATCGTCACGCGCCACGAACAGGGCGCGGCCTACATGGCCTATGGCTATGCGAAGTCCACCGGCAAGATCGGCGTCTATACCTGCGTGCCGGGCCCCGGCGTGCTCAATACCACCGCGGCGCTGTGCACTGCCTACGCGGGCAACGCGCCGGTGCTGTGCCTCACCAGCGAGATTCCGGTCGGCGGAAATCGGCCGTGGTCACGGCATTCTGCACGAGCTGCCCGATCAGCTGAGCACGCTGCGATCGCTGACCAAGGCGGCTTGCGCATCAATCATCCGACGCGAAGCGCGCCGACGTCATGGCCGACGCCTTCTACCGGTTGCGCAGCGGCCGGCAGGGCCCGGTGGTGGTCGAGTGTCCGTGGGACACGCTCGGCGATGAGCGCGCTCGTGGACGAGTCGTGGCACCGCGCGACCCGGCGCCGCCGCCGCCGGCGGATCCGGACGCCGTGCGGCGTGCCGCGCAACTCATTGCCCAGGCCAAGCAGCCGATGATCATGGTCGGCGGCGGCGCCTTCGGCGCGCAGCGCGAAATTCAGGAGCTGTCGCAACTGCTGCAGGCGCCGGTGGTCGCGCATCGCAGTGGCCGCGGCATCCTGGCCGACGATCACGCCGCTTGCTCTGACCTGCGGCAGCGGCTTTCCGGCCCTGGCTCAAGACCGATGTGCTGGTGGCCATCGGCACGCGCATGGAGTTGCAGTATCTGCGCTGGCGCAAAATTCCGGACGGGCTGCGCATCGTGCGCATCGACATCGATGCGCTGGAGATGACCCGCCGGCCCGCGACGGTCGGCTCTGGTGACGGATGCGGCCATGGGCACGCGTGCGCTGCTCGAGGCGCTGCGTCCGCTGGTGGGCAGCCGCGCCTCCCGCGCCGATGAATTCATCGCCCTCAAGGCGCTGGCGCGCAAGGAATTCGAGGCCGTGCAGCCCCAGGTCGGATACCTGGATGCGATCCGCGAAGCCCTGCCGCGCGATGGCTTTTTTGTCGAGGAAATCAGCCAAATGGGGTTCACCGCCCGATTTGCCTTTCCGGTGTACCAGCCTCGCACCTATGTTGGCAGCGGTTACCAGGACAATCTGGGTTTTGGATTCATGACGGCCCTGGGCGTCAAGGTGGCAAACCCCGACAAGGTGGTGATATCGATCAATGGCGACGGCGGGTTCCTGTTCGGAGTTCAGGAACTGGCCACCGCCGCCCAGCACAAGATCGGCCTGATCATCCTGGTGTTCAACAACCGCAGCTTCGGCAATGTACTGCGCGATCAGAAGACCGCTTTCGGCGGGCATGTCCTCGGAGCGGAGCTGCAAAACCCGGACTTCGTCAAGCTGGCTGAGAGTTTTGGAATTCCCGCCACGCGCGCAACCAATGCGGCCGAACTCAGCGCAGCCTTGCAACGCGCCATCTCGGACGGCGGCCCTGCACTGATCGAAGTGCCGGGCGAGCCGGGCGGCGAAACTTCTCCGTGGAGTTTCCTGCACCCTGCGCCGCCGGCATGAGTCAGAGTCCCGAGCACAGATCAATGTCCCCACCCCTGGTTCTCTACTACAGTCCGCGGGCCTGCTCGCTGGCGTGCCACATCGCCCTCGAAGAGTCGGGGCTGCCGTTCGAGACGCGGCTCATCCGCCTGCGTGCGGGTGAGCACAAGACCGACGCCTACCGGGCAGTGAATCCCACCGGCAAGATACCCGCGTTGGCAGTGGGCGATCAGGTGCTGACGGAAGCTCACGCCATCCTGACTTACATTGCGGGCGCCGCACCGGGCGTGGGCCTGTTGCCGCCCGACGGGACCCTGGCCCGGGCGCACGCCCACGAGTGGATGAATTTCCTTTCCAGCACCCTGCACATTGCATTTCGGCCGTTGTTCAGGCCGAACACCCTGCTCGACGATGCGGATCTGGCGCCGAGGTTTCGAGCATTCGGCATCCCGGTATTGCGCGATGCTCTGCTGGAGGTGGATCGCCGGCTCGAGGGACGGCCATGGGTCCTCGGCGATCGCTACAGCGTCTGCGATCCCTATGTGCTGGTATTCTATCTGTGGAGCCAGAGGGAGGATGTGGTCGGGGACATGCCCGATCTGCCCCACTATCGCGCCGTTGCCGAGCGCGTGCTGGGCCGAGAGGCGACTCGCCGCGCGCTGACGCGCGAAGGCCTGAGTGCTGCCGCGTTGAGAGCCCCCTGATGCAAATCTCCGCATGAGCCTGGTGTTCGCGGGGGTGTGCACCCATGGCCCCGGCATCACAGCTCGTCCGGAAGCCGCCGACCCGGCAACTTATGCGAGGCTGATGGACGCCTATGCGCGTCTGAGAGAGTCGCTCGAGGCCGCCCGGCCCGAGGTGCTGGTGATCGTTGCGGCCGAGCACTTCGCCAATTTTTTCATGAACAATATGCCGGCCTATGCCATGGGGATGGCAGAGCACTACGACGGGCCCATCGAAGAGCCCGAGTGGCTGAAGATTCCCCGCATCCGCGTTGCCGGCGACGTCGATCTGTCCAGACGCCTGATCCAAATCGTGATGCAGGACGTGGACGTGAGTTGCTGCGAAGAATGGAAATTCGATCACGGCATCAGCGTACCGCTGCACTTCCTCACTCCTCGATATGACCTCCGCGTGGTGCCGGTCAATATCAATTGCCAGGGACCTCCCCTGACACCGCTGCATCGCGCCTGGGCCTTCGGCGAGGCATTGAGACGCGCATGCGACTCGCAGCCGGAGCGCATCGCCATGATAGGCACCGGCGGCATATCGCATTGGCCGGCCACCCCCGATTCCGGAAGGATCAACGAGGCTTGGGACCGCCAATTCCTGGAACGCTGGTCCCGCAGCGACCGTGGCGCCCTGCTCTCGTATACGGATGCGGAGACTCACCACGACGCCGGGCAGGGCGGATTCGAAATCCGCACCTTCATTACCGTTGCCGCCGCCGCCAAAGGTCAGGGGGAAGTTCTGTTCTATGAACCCATCAGCGCCTTCGCCTGCGGCTGCCCGATCGGCAGGATGTCGGTGGCTTGATTGCCGAAAATTCCCTATGTGCCGGCCGATCTGCGCGAACCCGCGGATATAGTCACGGCGCTGCGTGCACGGCGCGGCGGCGAGCTCCTGGAGCTGGATCGCATGCTGCTGCACAGTCCGCCTTTTGCGCTGGGCTGGAACACCTTGCTGGGCGCCGTGCGCTCGCAGTTGACGCTGTCGCCACGCCTGCGAGAGCTGGCCATTTGCGCCGTCGGCGCGCTGAACGGCGCCGCCTACGAGATTCACCAGCACACAGGACCGTTCCGCGACGCGGGCGGCACTCCGCAGCAGGTCGACGCCCTCGGCGACTGTGACCGGGCGGCTGCGGACGACACGCTGTTCGACCGCGCCGAGCAAGCGGTGTTGCAGCTGACCCTGGCCATGACCAGGCATGTTCACGTCTCCCCGGAATTGCTGTCCGCCGCCCGTGCGGCGCTCGGCGGCGACCGGCAGCTGGTGGAACTGGTCGGTGTCATTGCCACCTACAATATGGTGTCGCGTTTTCTGGTCGCCCTGGAGGTCGGGTCCGAGTAGCCACGGAGATTTTCGTGGCACGCGCCGGGCGGCTAAGATGGACACCGGCCTGCGCTCATACGGAGGAAGAGACATTGTGGATGCGCTGACACGAATCCAGATCCGGCTCGCGATCGAGGATCTGAATACCTCATTCACCCACCATCTCGATCACAACGAAGTGGATGAGCTGGTGGATCTGTTCACCGACGATGCGCTGTATACCCACGGCAGCCGGGTTTCGCGCGGCCGCGCGGCCATCCGTGAGCTGTTCGAAGCGCGGCGCGGCGCGGGTGTGCGCACGGCGCGCCATCTCTACAGCGGACTGCGGCTGAACGTCGAGAATCATACCGACGCCACCGGCACGAGCGTGTGCATGACCTTTGCCTTCGACGGTCCGGCACCCGTGGCGAACACGGTGCCGCATCTCGTCGCCGACTTCGAAGATCGCTACCGCTGCGATTCGGATGGCCGCTGGCGGATCGCCGAGCGCCATATCCACCGTATCTTCGTGGCGCCGGACAATCCGGGTCCGGTGCAGGTGCAGAAATGAGATCGCGCGCCGCCTCCCGGTGCCCGGGTTCCGGTGCCCGGGTTCCGGTGCCCGGGTTCCGGTTGGCGATACCGGCATAATTTCACCAGCCGAAATAAGCTGAGCAACTACGCCTAAGTACCGTCGGTTTTTCCTATAGTGCCTTGCGCCGTCAGCCATTGCGCGCCTTACCAACGGTCTCGAGGGAGTAGGAAAATGCGCTTTGCCAGCTATGTCGCCGACGGCGAAAATCGCTTCGGTTTGTCGCCGGATGAGAAACGGATTTACGACTTGTCGGCGCTTTTCCAGCAGCGATGCGCGGATCTGCGCACGCCCCAGACTCTGCTCGAGTTCATCGAGTCCGGCCCCCCCGTCTGGGAACAGGCGAAACTCCTGCAGCGCGAAATTCAGAGGAGCCCCGATGACTTTGCACATGTCAAGGCGGATTCGGTTCAGTTCACCGCGCCGGTCACCCGGCCCTCCAAGATCTGTTGCATCGCCTTGAACAACAGCGCCAATACCGAACGCATCATCAGCGGGCCGAAGCACCCGGCCATGTTCGTCAAGGCGGCCAATAGCCTGGTCGGTCACGGCGCACAGATCCGCTGCAAGCCTGCCTACGGACGTGTGCATCCCGAACCTGAACTGGCCGTCGTGATCGGCAAACAGGCGAAGGATGTTTCCGTCGGCAATGCCTACGAGTGCGTGTTCGGGTACACCGTGCACAATGATGTAACCTCGCCCACCATGCGCGCCGAGGATACTTTTCACTACCGCGCCATTCACCCGAAGAACGGCAATTCCAAGGAAATCGAATACGTCGATACCTGGACCAGTTATCCCGGCCGCTACAAGGGCGCCGACACCTTCGCCTGCATGGGACCCTGGCTGGTGACGCAGGATGAGATCCCCGATCCTCACAATCTCACGATCGAGTGCCGAGAGGACGATGAGCTGATTACCTCCGACAACACGGCGAACTTATTCTACAAGGTGCCCGAAGTGATCGCATTTCTGAGCAGCTACATGACTCTGCTGCCGGGCGATGTGGTTTCCATGGGGACGGCGCTCAAGGCGTCTTCGAACGGTGGCGGCGCGGTGCAGAACATCCGGCTCGAGAAGTCCGGCACCAAGGTTTCTGTCTCGATCGAACGGATAGGTACATTGGAAAACACCTCGTTGCTGGTGGCTTGAGCATGCTGTAACGTCGCGGGCCTGACCGGGCTGCCTGCGCACGGAGAGATCGACCGACATGCCGTATTTTCTTGCCTGCATTTCGCATGGGCCGGCGATCGCGCACCCGAAGCCGCGCGCCGGCCGGCATGAGGAAGTCGTGGCCGGCTATGCCCGGTTGGCGGCCAAGCTGCAGGTATTCGATCCTGAATTGATCGTGATCTTTGCCCCGGACCACTATGCCGGGGTGCACCTCTGCCTGGTGCCGCCGTTTTGCCTCGGAATGGAATGCGAAGCTCTGGCGGACTACGGTGGTTTCCCCGGAATTCTGAATGTGCCCCGCGGCATCGCCGAAGCCTGTCTGGAACATCTGCGCGATGGCGGTTTCGATCCCAGCGTATCGCACCGAATGCTGGTGGATCACGGATTTTCCCAGCCTTTGAACTGGCTGACCGGATCCGTCGGACGCTATCCGGTGCTGCCCATCCTCATCAACACCACTTGCCGCCCTGTGTCGCGCTTCGCACGCGTGCGTCAATTTGGCGAAGCCATAGGCAGGTTCTGCCGGGGTTTGAACAAGCGAGTTGCCTTCATCGCCTCGGGCGGTCTTTCGCATCACCCAGCCAATATCTTCCCACAAGAGATCAATCATGAATCGGATGAGATTCGGGAGTATCTTACCTACGGCGGCATGCGCGGCGGCATGCGCATCGAAGATTGGCTGCGTTATCTGGGCGAGCGCACTATAGTGGGAGGGGAACTGGTCGCGAGCGGACAGAGGGTGGCGGCGGACTTTCGCATCAACCCGGAATGGGACGCGCGGTTCCTGGAACTCATCAGCAGCGATCATCTGGAGGATTTCGATACATGGGATCCGGCGATCGTCGTCGAGCAGGCCGGGGTTGCTGCCATAGAAGTGCAGCAATGGTTGGCGGCCCGCAGTGCGGCCGGAATTTGCGGCGTGCGCAAGCCGGTGGTCGATCTGTATGTCGCCACGGTCGAATATCGCATCGCGGTCGGCGCCATGCACGCCGATCCGCTGTAGGCCGTTGCTATAGGCCGTGGAAAGGCTATGCCGGAACGCGCCGGCCAAATTAGGTCGATTGCGCGGGCATTGGATCTACTCCTTGCGATGAACGAGAGGCAGCCGTGCACGCTGGCCGACCTACACGCCGCGACCGATTTGCCCAAGCCAACCGTGTTTCGAATCCTGGCCACCTTGCAGCACGAGGGCTATGTCCGGCGCGAAGGGGGATTGGGACAGTATCGTCTGACCGCGAAGGCGCACCGGCTGGGTGCCGCCTATGGCGAAAAACTGCTGGTCGTCGATGTCGGAGCGCCGCTGATCCTCAAGGTGACCAAGGCCATCAAGTGGCCCCTGGCTATCGGCATTCTCGACGGTGATGCCATGGTCGTCCGCTACAGCACCATGCCCTACAGCCCCATAGCGGTCCAGGCCACCACTCTCGGACACCGCCTGGGATTACTCGAATCCGCCATGGGCCAGACTTACCTGGCTTTTTGCGACGCGGAGCAGCGCGGCATATTGCTGGATATTCTGCGCGCTGCGGCACCCGCGGGCGCCATCGAAGACGACAAGCAAATCCAGGCAATTCTCGAGCCTACCCGCAAGCGAGGGTATGGCTTGCGGTTCCCCAAGGTCTCCGGGGACAGTGGCACCGTCGCCGTACCCATTTTGCGCGGCCCGCATGTCGCCGGGGTATTGAGTATGACCACCTTCGGCAGCGCGATGAATGCCAAGACCGTGTCTAAATATACACCCGTGCTGAAACAGACCGCTGTCGACATTGCCGGCGCCATGGACGCGAGCGAGGGCGGGACGCCGGCGCGCTGACGCCGGCGATACCGGCGCTTTTTTGCGTTCGCCGGGCTACTTCGGCGCCTTCGGTCGGACGGCAACTACTTCGATTTCGACCAGCGCAGTCGGTAGCGCCAGGGCGGCCACCTGAACGGCAGCGCGCACGGGCTTGTTGGGCTGCTCCTTGGTGCCGAAAAACTCGCCGTATGCGGAATTCATGCCGGCAAAGTCCATCTTGCCTCCCAGGGCGGGATCGCCGGCCAGATACACATGCATCTGGATCACATCGCCCATGCCCAATCCCTGCTCCTTCAATATCCTCTGGATCACGGTCAGCGTGCTCAGCGTCTGAGCGTGGGTATCTCCGCTGATAGTCGGCCGAGTGCCCGGAGCGGCGCCGGGAGACAGGGTACCTTCCGCCAAGGCGCCGGAAACATACAGAGTATCCCCTGCCCAAATCGTCGACGAGTACGGCTTGCCGGCTTCGGCGTTGCGCTTGACGGTGATCCCTTCCGCGCCCGCCGGCGGGGCCAATACGATGAGGAGCAGGGCTGCGCCGATTCGGGCCGAGCGTACCGGGGTCATTCTGTTCATTGCCTTTTTCCTGTGTGAATCGTGGTCAGATAAGTGGACACATCGTCGATTGCGAATCCATCGGGCAGAGCTTCGGCGATCAGGCGCATCTGATTTCCCCAAGGATTGTCGGCCGAAGCGCCGCGAATGCCGGATCGGTACTTCTTGTAGGAAGCAATGACGTACCAGTCATTGAGTCGAGCCAGCGACGGGGCGTGCAGCGCCGCATTGCCGTCCGCTTGCGCGCCGTGGCAGGCGGCGCAATGCGCCATGTATAAATGTTTGCCATTGGCAGCGTTGCCCTGCACCGAGGGAATCTTGGGTTCTATCCTGAACTGACTGAGGTAGCGGGTTACGTCGGCGATCCTATCGTCGGTGAGTTCTCTCGCCACCGTGTGCATCTCCGTGCCTGCCGGATCCACCGCGAAGTCCCGGCCACGGCGGCCCTCTCTATACGCCTTGAGTTGCTCCGCGAGATACCAAGGTTCAATGCCGGCAAGGGCCGGCGCAGAAATGGCCACATTGCCGGTTACGCCGGCACCGTGACAGACGGTGCAGTAACCGTAGTCTGTGCCGACGGATTGCTCCCCCGCCTTCAGCCAGCCGGGCGCCGCGGCCATGAGCACGGTGGCAGCCAACGCATACAGCGGACCTCGCATCAATGCCTCCGAAGAACGTTGCGCCATGCGGCCCACTAGGTTGAAGCAGCGGCTTCCCGCTGGTTGAGTTCGTTCAGCGCTGCGTGCGCCGATAGCACTGCCGACTCCTGCCAGCCTGCGTGCGCGCTGACCTGGTCGCCGATCAGATAATGGCGGCCTTCGGCCTGCCGCAAGACTTGCAGCGTGGCCTCATCGGTCTCGCGTGCGGTACATCCCAGCATGTGGTTCATGCGATACCAGGCAACGCTTACTCCGTTCTCCACGTAGCCGGCGTAGTTCGGGTGCAGACACGCACCTTGCTGGATGGCGGCCTCCAGCCTCTGAGATGCGGACATGAGCTGGAAACGGTCCGACGGTTCCGGCTCGAGATAGTAGCCGCCGATGACGACGCCCTTCTGCCCCTGAAAGCCATGCGAGGGATACTGAATCTGCCCGATATCCTGGCTGGTCCAGGAAATGCCGCCGTAGATGCCTTCGTCTTCCCAGAAGCGCTCGCGCATCTGGAATGCGATCTTTCCCAGCTTGCCGCGGTGTCTGGCCGCGATCTTGTCGCGGAAGCCCTTCGTGAAATTATTGCCGATGCCGGTCAGAATCTGGCCCGGGATGCTATTCAAGCAGTAGTTTCCCGTGGTGGTCCTGGTTTCGCCGTCTTGGCGATAAGTCACCGTCACCCCTTGGTCGCCGGTGTGGATGTCGGTGACCTGCGCATTCAGCTTCAATTGGCCCTGAAGCTGCGCCGCCAGCGCATGCACGATCTTGTCCATGCCGCCGACGGGCTGGAGCACCGAAGACTGAGCCTCGCTTTCAGCGAAATGCATCGCCGATTGCCAGTAGTTCCCCTTCAGCAGTTCGGCAAAGCCCACCACGGGCTTCTTCTCTCCATGCTCATACAGGCCGTCCGTCTTGAGGCCCGCTCGGGAAGCGGACCCCCGATAAACATGATCCGGGTCCAGGTCTCCATCTTGCGAAACGAAGTCCAGCATCCGCTGCTTGTCGAGGCCGCTCAGGGGCTGATCCAGCGAGCCGTCCAGGATGGACTTGGATAAGAGTTCGGCAATGAACCCACGAGCATCCGCGTTGTATTCACGCTGCCTCATCCGCCGCCCGCCGAGCATGCCGTCGTATTGAGCCCAGGCAGAGACGTTCAGATTGACGTGGGTTTCAAGAGCGACTCCGAGCAATTTGCAGTAGCTCAGCATCTGAGTGTGAGTCGCGGGAATTCTGGATGCCCCGGCATTGAAGTACAGATGGGGCTGGGCGTCGAAATGGCAGACCTGCCGATTGCCGATCTCATCGACGATGTCTCCATGACGCAGCGTCAGAACGCGGCCGCCCAGCCGGTAAGACGCCTCCAAGACTTCGACGCTGTAGCCTGCACGCAGCAATTCGAAAGCAGACACCAGTCCTGAGATACCGGCGCCCAGTATCAGGACATGGCGCTTGCCGCGGGCGGCTGCGAGCCTCAGAGGCGCGGACGTCCCGGGGGTTGGCAGGATCTCCAGCGCCGACGCGACGCGGTAGACGGCGGCTGACCCTCCCGCAGCGCCCGCAAGATGGAGGAGCTGTCGGCGCGTAATCATGAAGTTTGCTCTGCCCTGCCCACTGCGGGCCGGGAGGAGCGGTCGAGTTCGGTCTTATCTGACATTCGACGAACCCTGGGCACTCGGCAGCTTCGCCATCTCCGCGGCTATGCAGTGCACCTCGTAGATATCCCTATCGTCGCGGAGATTGTAGAGCTTGGTATTGACCCATTCACCTTCCCAGTAGCGCGGATCGGTCATGGTCAGCTGGATGGCCAGCACCTTCCCCCCCTCTCTCAGGGTCCACCTCTCGACGATGTGCAGGTCCTCGCCCACCGGGACGCCCGACTGTATCCAGTGATGGCCCGGTTCGAAGTTGATTGTGTCGACCACCAAGGAGTTGCCGTCCCAGTGGCCGATCGAATCCCCATCGTAGGAGGCCACGCTGGTATCGGGATCCGAATGCTTTCTTCCATCCAGGTAAATCCACCGCACTTGGTTTTCGAACCCCTGGATCATGACGATGGCCGTGGGGAGTTGAATGATTTGGATGGGCCAGACGCGGGTGAGAAAGCGCGGCATGCCGGGCGGATAGCAGGCTCCGGCATCGTCCTTGTAAGCCTTGCCCTCGGAGTCGGCCTTGAGCTTTTCGGCATAGATCGTCCGGCCCTCCGGCGTCAGCTTCGGCATGGGCGAGAATTCCCAGTCGGGCGGCGGGCCGTTGGTGGCCGTGCGCTGCATCAGCCAGGTCCCCATGAAATTCACAGGCGCCTTCGCTCGCTTCGCCTTCAGGTTGGCCTCCGCCAGCATGCTCAGCGGCTCTCCCGGTACAGGCTTGGTAATCTTCACCGGAGGTTCCACCCGCCGCTGTGGCGTTTGGGCAGCCAATGGCTGCACCATCAGACACGCAATACAGGTTGCCGCGGCCCAGCGGGCGCGTCGGCCCGCCTCGAGGATTGGATTGATCATTGAAGCCCCTCTGAAATTTTTCCTGTAAGCATTGCGCACTGAAAATCGCAGCAAACTATAGTGCAGCAAGACCAACGACGATCATGCGGCCGGCCCTTTTCTACCGATATTTCGCAGGGTGGAACGAATCGGCTTTGGGTTGCTCGACCCGCCGGCTATGCTAGTCAGCGACCGCATTCCCGGAGACCCTGCATGAACAATTCTTCAAATCCCAAGGGGTCGTGGGACCCGCGGCACAGCCATCGGCATGCCTGGCTCGACATCATGGCTTTTGGCGGCACCATAGGCTTGGCGTTGCTGGTGAGTTTACTGCCGGCTCAACCCGCCTATTCCGCGGACACTCATTTGCCCAACTTCGGTGGGATCTGGGTTCGTCAAGGGAGCTTCCTGTTCGATCCCGCGGTGCGCGATCCGCTGCAGCTAAAACCGCCGTACAAACCCGATTGGATGAAGGCATTCGACGACTATCGCAAGCAAGTCGCGGAGACCGGCGTGGTCAAACTGGATCCCACCGCCGGCTGTCTGCCGCCCGGGATGCCGCGGATGATGGGTGTGGTGTATCCGATGGAAATTCTGATGACCCCGGGGCAGGTGACCATCATCACTGAATGGATGGGACAGATTCGCCGGGTCTTTACCGATGGGCGCAAACACCCCGACGACCCGGATATCACCTATGTGGGTCATTCCATCGGCCACTGGGAGAAGGGTGTCTTGGTGATCGATACGGTGGCGATGAAGGGGGACACTCTGCTCGATCAGAGCGGCATGAAGCATAGCGATCAGATTCACGTCATCGAAAGAATGCGCTTGATCGATGCGAAGACGCTCGAAAACCAGCTGACCCTCGAAGACCCCATTGCATTCACTCACCCTTGGACCGTCACGAGAACGTTCAAGCGGGCCAAACCGGGGGAGGAAATCCGGGAGTTCGTCTGCAATGAAAACAATCGCAACCCCATCAAGCCGGATGGCTCTGTCGGCGTCATCCTGGAGGGCAATGGCAAGTAGCCCGACGGCATGCTCTCTCTCGCCGTGAGGCCGCCGCGTTGGGCGGCACCCGGCTAATTTCTCGCAGGGCGAAATGCGTAGCAAAACCGGTCAACGCCGGAATTGGCTGCGCATAGAATCCTTTGATCATCGGAGGTCTGTAGTGAAGCAACAAGTTACCGTGCTTGCCGTCGTGTGCGCTCTCATGGCGCTGCCGGCCAATGCGCATCACTCCTTTGCCATGTTCGACATGAAAAAGAACATCGTGGTTACCGGCCAGGTCAAAGACTTCCAGTGGACCAATCCGCACATGTGGATTCAACTGGTGACGCAGGGTGCGGATGGGAAGCCGCTCGAGTGGAGTATTGAAGGCAACAGCCCCAGTGTCCTTGCCCGGCAGGGCTGGACCAAGCGGTCGCTGAAAATCGGAGACACCATCACCGTCACTCTGCATCCGCTGAAGGATGGGAGTATCGGCGGAGACCTGGTCAAGGCCGTCCTCGCGGACGGCAAGGTCGTGGGCGCCGAGGCCCCGTAGCGGGATGTCTGACCAGGGCTCTCGCACCGTTGCTCTCTGCTTTCTCGCAGCGCTATGCGAGGGCATCGACCTGCAGGCGGCCGGAGTGGCTGCCAACGGCATCGCCCGGGAGTTTCATCCCGACAGCGCGCTGCTCTCGTATTTTTTTACGGCCAGCACCCTGGGATTATTGTTCGGAGCCGCCATCGGCGGCCGCCTGGCGGACCGTATCGGCCGCAAAAGCGTATTGGTCGCTTCGATTGCCCTTTTCGGCCTCTTATCATTGCTGACACCCCTGGCGGGGAATATCGACTCATTGATCTGGGCTCGTTTGCTCGCCGGATTCGGTCTGGGCGGCGCGCTGCCCAATCTGATCTCTCTGGGCTCCGAGAGCGCGGCAGAGCATAGGCGCAGTACCAGCGTGACCATCATCTACTCGGGCATGCCGCTGGGTGGAGCGTTGGCAAGCCTGGTGAGCATGGTCATCGCTCCTGCGCAATGGCGCTGGATTTTTGTGGCGGGCGGTGTCGCGCCGCTGATGGTCGCACCCATCCTGGGGATGCTGCTGCAGGAGTCTCAGACGTTCCGGGCTTTTCGGGCCGGTGCCGGAGCCGGCAAGAGGGGCATGGCCGGCGTCTCCGCAATCCTTCGCGATGGGCGTGCCGGCCGAACTGTGCTGCTTTGGGTCAGCTTTTTCCTTGCGCTCATGACCCTGTACCTGCTGCTCAATTGGCTGCCCACCCTCTTGGTCAGCAGCGGGCTCGGCAAATCGCAGGCCGCCGCCGCCATGATTGCCTTTAATTTGGGCGGCTGCCTGGGTGCCGTGCTCATCGGGGCGTATCTCGAGACGCAGCGGCGCCAGCGCAGTGTGCTGATTACCTTCGTCGGGTTGCCCCTGCTGTTGCTGCTGCTGGCGCTCGGACCGCAACAAGCGACCATCGTGGCGATGGTGGTCTTCGTGCTCGGCGCCGCCGTGCTGGCCGCACAGTCCATTCTCTACACCTATGCGCCGCAGTGCTATCCCACACCGATTCGTGGTGCCGGCGTCGGCTTCGCGGTGGCCGCCGGGCGCTTCGGCTCGATGGCCGGACCGCTGCTGGGCGGCTGGCTGGTGTTTGGCGGCAGGTCGCCCTCCCATGTGCTCACGGGCCTGCTGCCGGTTGTCTTGGTGGGCAGCGTGTGCGCCATGCTGCTCGCCTGGCAGCCGCCACCTACCCCGTCTGAGACAATCTAAGCAGCGCTTTCCTTGCTTGGATGCGAGCCGAGCTTCATCGTTTGGATTCGAGCAACACTTTGCCGCTCAAGTTGACGCCATCCAGCGCGCTCACTTCGATGAGCGTCTCGAAGGGTTGTGCCGTATCCGTCTGCCGGCCCAGTTCCCGGAGTTTCTCAGGATTAGTGAGAGCTTCCGAAGTTTGTCTCACACCCTCGTCGCGGGTTCCGGAAATCACCATGATGATGTTGCCGCCGGGCCCGCGAAACCTCGAAAAGAATCCGTAGTCCCGGTACGGGGATTCCTTGCCGAAACTCTGCGGCGCTCCCATGTTTTGGCTGGCGGTCTGACTGATGTACAAGTGTTTGGTCCTTGTGTCCAGCAGCTCATCGTAGGATTCGCCCATGCTGAAGCGGGAGCCCGCGAACACCATCTGCTGCATGATGCCAAGCCCGCTGAAATAGCCGATGTACACGATGTCGGCGAATTTAAGATTGGCCGGAGTCACATCCGACATCATGATCACGTTGACGCGCCGCCTCCCGGTGGTCAGCACCGGCACGACATCACGCAGCGCAAACGCCGCCGAGGTGGGCAAGTAGCGCAGCCCGACGTCCATGTAGCGATCGGCGACTTCCGGATGCTCTTGGACGTAGGTTTCCAGATCGCTTTTCGAATTGACCGAATACTCACGAATCAAGCGCTTCACTTCCATTGATTCGTCGGTCTCGCCGATCAGGTAGTAGTCGCCCATCACGACAAAGATGGGGCGGTCGTCCTTGAGGATGGCTGACCAAACCGGGTTTGCGCGCACCAGATCGATATCGGGCCGTGGTGCGCGTAGCTGGAATAGGCCGAACACGATCAGCACCACTGCGCCGACCGCCACGGCGACAATGAGGCCGGTAATGCCGCGATGCCGCGTCTGCGACTGGAGAATGGCGGCAGGCGCTGAGCTGGGGGGAAGCGCGGCGGTTGCCGTGGCAGCGGCGTCGGCAGCACCGGCACCAGTGGCAACGAGCGCCACCCTGGGGCGCAGGGTCAGTCGATACTCGCCGCGAGGGATATGCAGAGGGGTGATGTCCGCTCCGCTCTGGGTTGCATAGAACTCCTCGAGAGTCCGGCGCAGCTTATGCATGTAGACCCGCACCAAGGCGTCTTGCGATACGTCGAAATCGGCCTTCTTGCCGAACACATCGATGGCAATCGCGATTTCCTTGGGCGACTCCTCTGCCAGTGAGCAGGCAGCGAGGTAGTCGAATAGGCGCCGCATTTTGGCTTCGCCGAGCACGCCGCTGGCTTGAATTCGCTTCGCCTCTTGGTCGAGGGTGATATTCGGAGAGCGGGTCATTGCGGACGCAGTTTAACGTTAATTAACGTCACTCAAAACAGTAAATTACGTGCAATGGGTGGGCGTGTGCGTAACCTGCACCAGGTGCGCATCGCCCTTCTTTTTGCCTCCCTGGCCAGCCTCTTGGCCGCGGTACTGTTGCATCTGACCCAGGTTGAGGCGCGCCTGCTGCGCGCGGACCCCAACTCACTGCCCAAGAACCCGGGCCTGATGGCATTTGCCCGTGGCCGGGGTAACGCGCTGTACCAAGCTCATTGCACAAACTGCCATGGCGTGGGCGGGCACGGGGATCCCGGGCGCGGCATTCCCGACCTGAGCGATGCGGATTGGCTGTACGGAACTGGGTCCGTGGGCGATATCGAACAAATCATCAAATACGGCATTCGTTCCTACCATCCGAAGGCATGGAACCTGGCCATCATGCCGGCCTATGCCACGGCCCAGCCCAGCCCGAGGGATGCCAAGATCCCGCCGTTGTCGCCGGCAAACATACGTGACCTGGTCGAATTCCTCTTCCGTGAACAGGGGCGCAATGCGGATGGCGCGGCCGCGGCTCGCGGTGGTGCGCTTTTTAGGGGAGCCGCCGGTTGTTATGACTGTCATGCGCCGGATGCCAAAGGCGACTCGGCCATCGGCGCGCCGAATTTGACCGATCGAATCACTCTCTACGGCGACGGCAGCCGGGACGCTTTGACGATGTCCATCTCCTATGGCCGCCACGGCATCTGCCCCGCCAGGGCGCCGCGCCTCAGTCCGGTTGAGATCCGCGAACTGGCGCTCTTCGTGTATTCACTCTCGCATCCCGGCGCGCGCTCGCATCCCGGCGCGCGCTCTCAGCCCGGAGCGCGTTCTCACCCTGGAGGTCTATGAGTATGCCGCCTACCCGACGCTCTTTCGTGCTCATGGCCTGCGGCGCGATCGCCGGACTGGTGATGGCAGGATATGCGCTGTTCACGGCGCGCGGCACCTCGACCCTGATCGTGCCGGCGGAGGATGTGGCGCTGGTCAACCAGCAGCCCGTCTCGCGCAGCGACTATCTGCTGCAGCTTCAGACTCTGTACGGCGTGGACTTGCAGCACGCGACCGCGGCCGAGCGGCGCAAAGTGCTGGACGACATGATCCGCGAGGAACTGTTCGTGCAGAGAGGCAAGGAGTTGGATGTGGCGTCCACGGACCCCGAGGTGCGCGCCGCCATGGTCAATTCGGTCGAACTGGAAATCGCGGCGGATGCCATTACCGCACAACCCAGCGAGGCGCAGCTGCGCGCCTACTACGCTTCGCACCAAGCTCGATATGTCAGTGAGGGCATCATGACTCTGCGCGACTATGTATTTCCCCCGGGTGAATCGAAGGCCGCGAGCGAAGCGGCCGCGGCGCTCGAGTCCGCGGCCGCCACATCCACGGTTCCGACGGCGGGGTTCACGGCACAGTGGCATGGCTCGGACTCCGGGAAGGTCAAGGGTGAGGAGTTTTATTTTGCCGCCAAGATTCATCTAGGAGGGCCGCTGTTCGAGGCGGCCCGCAACTTATCGGATGGCGGGGTCTCGGCCCCCATCCTGCAGGGCGGGGAAATCCATGTTCTCTACATGCTCGAGAACAAGAAGCCCGTCGCCTTCGATTTCGCGACTGCGCGCGACCGGGTCCTGAACGACTACCGCAACGATGCCATCGGGCATTTGCGCCTCGGCGATGAGACCTTCCTGCGCAAGCGCGCGAACGTCTTGATAGCAGACGACGTTCGCTGATGCGCCGGCTGGGATCCTGGCTCCCGGCGGGGATGTTGGCCGCCGCAGCTCTGGGCGCTTCAGCCGCCGGCGCGCACACCCGCAGCGAATCCCATTCCGTATGGGAGATCAAAGGAACGGATGTTGATTTGGTGATGACCATACCGATGGTCGAGATCATTCGTCTGTCGAGCGGTCAGGGTCCGCCGTCCGACGATCGCGTGAAGAACTACTTGACCGAACGGGTTTACCCGCTGAGCGCGGGTCGGCGATGCGCATTGGTGCCGCCGGTCCAGACCCTGTCCGCCACGGCCGGCTACGCCAAGTACGACTTCACGTTCAAATGCGCCACGCCGAACGAATTGCAAATTCATTCGGGAGCGTTTTTCGATCTGGTGTCCAGCCACACCAATTTTGCGCAGATGCAAAACGCTCTGACCAGCGAGTTCACCGAGCAACTGATCACAGCCGAACATCAAACGGTGGAGGTGACAGGGGGTGAGGGCAGCCGGCTGAAGAGTGCGCGCTTCATCGAATTCATCCGCATGGGAATGATGCATATATTCACCGGCGTCGACCACATGTCCTTTCTTTTGGGGCTGGTGCTGATTTCACGCCGGCTGCGCGATCTGGTGTTCGTGGTCACGGGCTTCACCATCGGCCACAGCCTGACGCTGGCGCTGGCGGTGACCGGAATCTTGCGACCGCATGCGGAATACATCGATGCGCTGGTGGCGCTCACCATCGCCTTGATCGGTGCGGAGAACATCGTGGTTCAGACGCAGAAACCCCGCCTGGTGGCCCTGGGGGTGGGTGGTTCTCTGATTCTCATGGCGCTGCTGCAATGGCTGGGTTTTGGGGGACTGCCCAGCTTGTTGCTGCTCGGCGCCGGCCTGTTCACCGCCAACTACCTCTTGATCTCGGGCAATCTACGCGACGCGGGGCGCCTGCGTATTTTGATCACCCTGGTGTTCGGCTTGATTCACGGCTTCGGATTCGCCGCCGACCTGCTCCAGCTGCAACTTCCCCCCGAGCGATTGGCCGAGCTCTTGGTGGGTTTCAATGTGGGCGTGGAAATCGGGCAGTTGCTCCTGGTCGTGGGTGCGACCCTGCTCGTCGCGCTACTGACGAAGTACAAACTCACCCTGCCCAGGCCTCTGGTGGTTGATGTGGCCTCGGCTTTCCTGGTAGGGCTGGGGGTGTTCTGGTTCATCGGCAGGAGTTATGCATAGTTTCGGCGGAATGAGGCTCCGCGACGCGGACGGTGTTCGCTCATGAGCGAACGGGGGTTGATCGGGTACAAGGCCTTTGCGAGCGCGCTCATGCTGTGCGCCGCGTCGCCGGCACCGGCAGCGGCAGCGGCTTCGACTGACGCTTCGAGCGAACTTGCCGAGGTCACGGTCACGGCCGGTCGGTTGCGGCTGATCGGTACCGCCACCACGGCCAGCGAGGGGGTGGTGGTCAATGACGAGCTGGCCCTGTTGCCGGCCTACCGTCCCGGCCAGCTGCTCGAGACCGTTCCCGGACTGGATGTCACCTCGCACAGCGGCGAGGGCAAGGCCAATCAATACTTGATGCGCGGCTACAATTTGGATCACGGCACCGATCTGGGGGTATTCGTCGACGGCATGCCGGTCAATGAGCCCACCCACGCGCACGGCCAGGGCTACACGGATGTGAACTTCCTGATTCCGGAACTCGCCACCGACATCGGCTATACCAAAGGTACCTACCATGCGGAGGAAGGGGACTTCACCTCGGTGGGCTCCGTTCATATCAATTATCTGGACACCATCCAGGATCAAGTTGCGCTGAGCGCGGGCACACTCGGCTTTCAACGGGTGTTTGCCGCAGGCTCCACCCAGGCCGGTGCGGGCAACCTGCTCGGGGCGCTGGAACTGCAGCATTACGATGGTCCCTGGGTCAATCCGGACGATCAACGCAAGATCAATGCGCTGCTGCGCTATAGCGTCGGCGATGAGCATGATGGGTACTCGATCACCGGCTCCTTCTATCACGATCTGTGGAATGCCACGACGGATCAACCGGAACGGGCCATGACGGAAGGGCTGATCAGCCGTTTCGGATCGCTCGACCCCTCCGACGGGGGTGTCGCGCAGCGCGCGAACCTCACCGGCCAGTATCACGCCGGCATAGGCGCAGGCCAGCTCAACTTCGACGGCTACGTCTTCAGCAACTACTTGAGCCTGTGGAACGATTTCACGCATTTTCTCGTCGACCCGGCCAACGGCGATCAGGAACAGCAGCACGAGAATCGCAGCACGGTGGGCGGATCGATCAGCTATGCCTATCCGGCGCAGTGGTTCGGCAGGGACAATGAGCTGCTCGTCGGTTCTCAGCAACGCTATGACTTTCTCATTCTGCAGCGCATAGCGACCGAAGATCGCATCGCGGTACCGCTCGCCGACGATCCGTTGGGAGTCGGCTCAAATGACCGGGTGCGTCTCGGCAGCAACGCCTTGTATGCGCAGGCGACGACTCACTGGAATGACCGGTTCCGCACCGTGCTGGGGGTACGCGAGGACTATCAACGAGGGACCGATGTCGGGACCAACTACGGCATCGCGAGCAAGGCGCTGTTCGAACCCAAGGCCAGCCTGATTTTCACGGCTGCGGCCACGACCGAATTCTATGTCAGCGCCGGGCGCGGCTTTCACAGCGACGATCTGCGCGGCGTGAATGAGGCGAGAATTTCAGGAATTCCGGGCGCGCCGCTCATTGCGGAGCAGACTGGGGAGGAAATCGGCGTGCGCCAGGAGTTGTTCGATCGCAAGGTGGCGCTGACCCTGGCGGTGTTCAATCTCGATGCGCAGTCGGAGACCACCTACGACCCGGATGTGGGCCAGGACACGGCCGGACCGGGTAGCCATCGCATTGGGTACGAACTCAATGTCACCTACCAGGCGCTTCGCTGGCTGGAGTTCTATGGCAGTTTCTCGCAGGACCGCGCGCGCTTCACCTCGCCTTTTGCAGATGGCACCGGCCATGTCGGCTACTACCTGCCCAATGCCCCCTTCGCCACCGGCTCGTTCACGGCCTATGTCAAGGATCGAGGCCCGTGGAGCGGCAGCCTCGCTTTGCGCTACCTGGGCGCCTATCCTTTATCATCCGACGACGCGGTGCAGGGATCCGGCTATCACGAATGGAATGCGGATGTTCGCTATGCCTTCGGCAGCGGTTGGGGTGCCGCTCTCGGGGTGTACAACGTTCTCAATACCAAGGCGAATGCCATGGAATATTGGTATGTCGATCGCCTGCCCGGAGAGCCGGCAGCAGGTGCGGCGGACGTACACATCCACCCGCTCGAGCCCATCTCCGCTCGGCTGACCGTATCGAAAAAGTTCTGAAAGAGTCCGGCTGGGATGCAGCGCAGCGCTGCCGCGACGGCGGGCAATTTGCCCTTGTCCGTCGTATTTGCAATTTGCTAGCTTCGTGACTCACGGCCTTGAGTGCCGCATCGTGAGAAACACCATGAACAAGTGTGCTGTGAGCGGCGCGTCGATGTTGTTGACGTTGACCGTCCTGGCGGCCTGCCCGGCCGCGCAAAGCAAGGCGCGGGACGCCGCCGCCGCCTCGGTCGCCGACGTCGGCGCCCTGCTGGCAGGACGCTATGACAACTCCGTGCAGGTGGCCGCGGGCAAGGCGGCGGTGGACGACCACCCTCCCCAGCATGTCGTGGTGACCATCGAACCGACGCAACAGACGGACTGGGAGCTTTTGCGGGTGCACATGGACGTCGATCCGGCCGTGGCGCAAGCGGCCGGATCCGACACATCCCTCGATGCGGTTTGGGCTCTGAAGATCTCGCGCTCGGCGGCCGGCAAGCCGCTCCAGCTCATTCCGTATACCTTGAGCCCGTCCGTGGATGAGGGGTCGGTGAAAGCCTCCGCTTTCGATCAGGGCCAGTGGCTGGCGCTCGAAGCTTGCACGCTGAGCGGCGATTTGGGCAAATCGCATATCGTCGCGCAATCGCCGGCCGACGAGATGTGTGTTGCCGAAACCATGGGTTTGGGCGGCAAGCGCGCCTTTTTGCCGAGCTGGTTCGAACTCGAAGGCGATTCGCTCCGGGTCCAACTGATTTATTTCGGCAAGCCTTGGCGCGTGGAGGCACGCCGCGTGGGAAAGTAGCTGCCGCCTGAAGCGTCTACTCGATCCGGAGTATCGCGCAGGTTTTCAGAGGCTTGTTTTCCTGCACGAACTCGATCAGGTTGCCCGCATTGTCGCGGATGAATATATTGGATCCATGCGCCATTTCTCGCACCCACACGATATCGGCTCCACGGCGCCGCAATTCCTCTGCGAACGGCCGCACGTCCTGCACGGCGAACGACACATGTTTGTTGCCATGAGTGTGCACATCCGCATCCGGCGTGCGCCGTTCCTCCGGCAGCGATTTGGCGCCGGGTACGTGGAATAGCTCAATATGCAGCGGGCCGCTCTCGAGCATCGCCACCTCGGCGGGAATGCTCGCTATGGAGAAGCGCTTCTGCACTTCAAAGCCGAGCACGTCGCGGTACCAGCGAATGGAAGCCTCGAGGTCGGGGACGCTGACGCCCGCATGATGATGCCAGAATTCCAAAGTGTCGTTCATGTCGGACTTCCTTGACGCACACCGCAATGATTCATGGGGCCGTGCGCAAGCGCCAGAAGCCGCGCCGCATTGCCGCCGAGTATCGCCGCGCGTTGATCGGGAGTCAGGTCCGCGGTGCCGCCTATCAACGCGTGGATGTCATAGTGCCCCATGTCGAAGGGATAATCGGTGCCGACCACCACCTGCCCGGCACCCACCTGGTCGATCAGCCTGCGCAACCCGGCGGGCGAGTAGACCAGGCTGTCGAAAAAAATGCGGCGCAGATAGTCGCTCGGCGGATGCGCCATCGTGCGCGCGTCCGGTCGGGCATGGTAGGCATGATCGGCACGTCCGATGTACGTGGGCAGATAGCCGCCGCCATGGGCCGCACAGACCTTCAGATCCGTATGCCGGTCGAGTACGCCGCCGCAGATCAGGTGTGACAATGCCACGGCGGTCTCGACCGGCTGCCCGACGCTGTTGGACAGGTAGGCCGGCTGCAGGCGCCCGCCCAATGAGCATCCCATGGGATGAATGAACACCACACACCCGAGTTCTTCGGCCTTGGCCCACACCGGTTCCAGCGACGCGTCGGATAGCTCCCGGTCGTTGACCGCCGTGGACAGCTCGAATCCACGCAAGCCGAGATGTTTCACCGCGTGTTCGAGTTGCGCCACGGCCAATTCAGGGTGCTGCAACGCCAGCATGCCGAGGCCCACCAGGCGGTCCGGGTGATTTGAGCAGATGACCGCGATATGCTCGTTTTGCCGATCGACGATCTCGCGTGCCAGATCGTAGTCGGCCCAGTAGTAATACTGCGTCGGCAGCGGGCTCACGACCTGCATGTCCACGCCCATGCGGTCCATATCGCCCAGCCGTACCGAGAGATCGCTCAGCGGCGTCGCTGCCTGCGGCAGCATGACGCTGGCATTGTACTCGACGGAAGCGGCACCCATGGTCAGCGGCCGGCTCTCCAACTCCGCCTTCTTCTGCGGCCTATCGGCGACCAGGCGTTCGACCGCGGGCGAAATCGTGTGCGCGTGAAAGTCGATCGTCCTGAGACGCCTGCCCTGGGCGTCTCGAATCCAGGTAGCGGGCTCGGTGCGGAATCGGCGTTCACCGGATGCGCCCTGCGGAGCGTTCAACGCAAGTACCCGTTCATTGCACATGCCTCAAAGGGTCAGGTCTTTCGGTGCGCCTTTCGCTTTCGAACGACGGAACAAGAATGTGAATAGAAACGGCACCAGGGAGAAACTCAGCAGCCTGAGCATGCGGCGCGCCTGTTCCGGACGTAGTTTCGCCGTAAGAGGGATGCTGCCGTATGCCTGACCCTTGACGACCAGGTCATCGCCGTTGCGCTCGATCGTACGGATCTTCATCAGATCCTCGTCGGCGGAACCGTACAGCGTGACGGTGCGGTCGTCCGACGCCGCAGCGTCGTTGCCGGTGCGAAGGCTGATCGCCCTGCCGGTGGTCTTGCCGGCGTCAGTGCCGATCAATTTGTCGAAATCCATACCCAAGTGCTCGAACATGCGAATGGCGGTTCCGCGGCCGGCGCCATAGACCCCGCCTCCGGGATGCAGAAAAGGCCCCACCAGATAGAAGCGTTCGACCCCCGGCACCGTGTACTGGGCCAAATCCGGTGTCGGACGATGACCGCCGGTCTGATAGAAATAGGGAGCTACGCCATGCACGTCGCCACCCACCATGCTGTTGGGCATGTTCCGGGCATGATCGAGGGGAGTGACGACCGTGCGTTTGACGATGTTATCGCTGGTCAAATTCTTGATGAATTTTTGATAGTGCCGGAGACTGCGATCCCCCATCTCCTCCTTGATGTCGTCCCAACGCGCCGATCCCCCGTCCTCCAGGTTGTAAGGCGCAAACGTGATCCCATGAAACATGCCTTTGCCCGCAGGCACGCGCGACGGATCGTTGATGCTTTCGTCGCCGCCCGCTCCCAGTACCCGCTCTGTGATCCGCCCGCGTTTGAGCGCGTCGAAATCATCGAGCATGTCGCTGAGTCGCTCGCTGGCCATGAACTCGAGCATGATGGCGTGGCTGACTTCCTCGCCGGCGCGAAACTGCGCCTGGCTCTTTAAATCGTAATGGCTGACCATGATGCTGAAAGCAGCCAGTGTGGCGCGCTCTGCGCGGACCAGCACTCGTTCCGGCACGCCCTCGAGGAACGCGCGCAAGCGGTGCGGATGAATCGCGCCGATCACGCCGTCTTTCGCAACGAACTCTTCGCCGGTTGACAGGCGCACCCCCGTCGCACGGCCGCCCGCCGTCAGTATCTTCGTGACCTCGCTGTTGCAGCGTACTTCGCCTCCGTGGTGTTCGATGCAACGCACCAGGGACTCGGACAGCTTGCCGCTGCCACCCACCGGCTGCGACACACCATAACCGTGGATCAGACCCGGCATCAGGTACAGGCCGAAACCGGTGCCGAGTTCGTCCGGCATCTGCAGATTCTCCGTCACCAGGCGAATCAGCCAGACCCTGACCTTTTCACTCTCGAACGATTGGTTGGCGATCTCCAGCGAGCTGCGCTGCATGGCGTCGAGCATTTCGCGCCCTTCTTCGCTGCCGTCCATCATCGACACCATCGCACCCATCGAGGTCGGCGGTGCGTACAGCCCGGCGCCGAACATGGGCAGCATGGCCATCGCGCGCCTGGCGAAATGTCGATAGGTGTCGGCGTCCTTGCGGGAGATCCGCGCAATCTGCTCGCAGGTCTTGTCAAGGTCCCGGTACGCGATCAGCGTGCTTTGGTCGGGAAAGATCATCGCATAGGGAATGTTGTACTGGTACTTTAGCCCGAACTGGCTCTGCAGGCCCAGTTCGTCCTGCCGTATCATCGGATTGCCTTGAATCATGATGTGGACGCTGGAATGTTCATCGTGCCAGTAGCCGGGCGTGTTGATCTCACGCGTGACCACACCGCCGCCGGGCCAGGGCTTGCGCTCCAAGATCAGCACTTTTTTGCCGGCCTTGGCCAAGTAGGCCGCCGCTACCAGGCCGTTGTGCCCGGCCCCCATCGCTACGACATCATAGGTATTCGACACGCTTTTTCCTCGAAGCATTCATGCGAAGGATCGATCCCGCCACGGCCGCCGTCGCCGCGACCGCGAGATTCAGGTTCCCCATGACCGATAGGGTCGGCAGCAGGCCGCCGAGCGGTTTGCTGAGGGCGGTAATGATCATTCCGCTCAGGAACTGACCGATGGTGAAGGCGGCAGTCCACATGCCGGTGCCCTTTCCGCGGATGCCGAATGCCAGACCGCGCGTGGCCCACACCAGCAGGCTGGGAAGCACCAAGCCGCATCCGACTTGGTTGATGAATGAACCCCACACATAGGCGGTAGGATCGGTGGCCCGCCCCATGAAGGAGAATCCCAGCCCTATCAGCGCAAAATCCACGAAAAGCAGCCAGGGAATCGGCAGGCGCGACAGACCCCAATAAATGAACGTGCCCACCGGAACGCCGATGGTGGCAATCGCCGACAGTGCGCCGATGCCGGCCGGATCGCTCACGCCCAAAGCCACCAGGGCCTCTGCATTCTTCGTGATGACGGTGTAGAAACTGATTGAACCGAGAAGAGTCACGGCGCAGATGCCGCACAAGCGCGCCCAGGGGAATTGCGTGTATTGCTCGCTTGCGGGAGCCGTGCCGGGAGCGGCGGGCTCCTCCTCGCCGCCCGGCTCCCAGACGAGCTTTACGACGCCCACGACCAACAGCAGGCTGTACAAGTACAAATAGAAGGGACCGCGCCAGCCGTAGAGCGCTCCCAACCGCCCGCCCAAGTAGGTGATGCCGATCGCGGCGACCGATGCCACCGCGGTCTGGCTCGCCAACCACCGCTCGCGCGCGTGACCCTGGAAGTAATCACCGATCATGGTCGTCGTGACCGTCATCACGACGGCTTCGCAGATACCGACACCGATGCGCGAGACGATGATGGCGTTGAGGTCCTCGAGGAAGGCCGGCGCCACGCCGACGAAGGCATACACGATCATCGACAAGATCAACACCTTGCGGCGGCCGAAGCGGTCGGCCACCCAGCCTGCCGGCGCCGACATCAGCAGGACCCAGATCGACGGCATGGTCACCACACCGCCCATCACCAAGTATTCGTAGTTGGGCACGCCCTTGAAGTGCGCCAACAGCAGGTGCACCACCGGCGTGAGCACGGAGACGCCCATGACCGCCATCGTGATCGGCAGCAACAGCATGATGCCCTGCGGGAAGCCTGCAATCCTATTGTCCAGTCGATGCATGTCGATCAGTCGCCGGCCACACAGGTGTTGCGCTGTGTGCCGAGTCCCTCGATCGACCCCTCCAGAACATCGCCGGGACGCAGAAACCGGTTGGTGTGCGAACCGTTGCCCGAGGGCGATCCGGTCAGCAGCAGGTCGCCCGGCCAAAGCCTTACCCGGCTGGTGAGATATTCGAGCAGTCGCGCGATGCCGAAGATCATGTCGGCAGTGCTTTCGTCCTGTTTGATTTCGCCGTTGAGCCTGAGTGTGATGCGCAAGTCCTGAGGTCGCTGAACGAAGCGCGCGGGGACCAGGTAAGGCCCCATGGGCAGGTAGCCCGGCAGGCACTTGCCCATGACCCAATCGCTGCCGAGGGCTTTCAAATCCTGACGATGCACGAGTTCGCGGTTGGTGATGTCGTCGCAAATCGTGTACCCGGCGATGTAATCGTGCGCGTTCGCGCGGGACACGCGAAACGCCGGCTTGCCGATAACCGCCACGAGCTCCAATTCCCAGTCCGGCTGCTCGACGTTGGCCGGTATGGGAATAGGATCGAACGGACCGGTAATCGACGACCAGGCCTTGGAGAATATGTAGGGCGTGCCGTTGGCGCCGCGCTCGTCCATCAGATTCTTCGCGTAGGCCAGCCGCTGCTCGCGGCTCATTCCCTGCACCTCCGGATCGCGCGCCTGATCCACGATCAGATCGATGACATGCTTGCGATAGTTCGCTCCGGAACAGAATACTTGGCGCGGTTGTTCGAGCGGCGCATGAATCGTCAGCACGCCGAGCGGTGCCGATATCTGCGCGAGTGTCTCGGTGCGATCGGCCAGATGAGCCGCGGCCTGGCACAATGCGCCTTCATTCAGCTGCCACTCGTCGAGCAAGGATAACAGCGAGGCTGCATTGCGTAGTTCACCGCCCAAACGCCTGCACATTGGAACGAGCGCGTTCAAAGCGACCACCCGTTCATTCATCACCAAGCCGGGAAACGGCGGCGCGCCCGCGATCGAGAAAGTGCCCAGGGCGAAGCGGGGTGAGGCGAGTGAATCGGGCATTGGCATTCCTCGTTAGTTGAGCGGCCGGCCGCCGTCGACGGCCAGGATGCAGCCGGTCGAGAATGTCAGGTCGCGTACCGCTGCAACGACGGCGGCAGCCACTTCCGCGGGCGCTGCCAGGCGGCCCAAAGGCGTGCGCGCCGCTTGCTCCTCGCGCCAAGCCGGATCCAGGGACTTGACGAACTCCGTGTCGACCAATCCCGGCGACACCGAGATGACGCGCACGGCCGGAGCCAGTGCGCGCGCCAGCGACTGAGTCATATTATCGATCGCGGCTTTCGAGGCGCAGTACATGACATTGCTGCCCATGGCGGTCCGTGCCGCGATCGAGGAAATATTGACCACGACCCCGCCGCCCGGCTGGGTGCTGGCTTTGAGCAGCGGCAGCAAGGCGCGCAGCACGGCAAAACTGCCGCGCACGTTGGTCGTCAAAATATCGTCAATCAGCGCATCGTCGAGGCCGTCGAGGTCGTCATGCGGCACGAAGCGGGTGGTGCCGGCGCAGTTCACCAGCACATCGCAACGCTGGTAGCACTCCTCCACCTGCGCGCTCAAAGCATGCAATGCCGTGCTGTCGGTCACCGGAGCGCTCGACGCCGAATGCTCGGAACCGGGGAGGGCGGACGCCAGCCGCAGAGCGGCTGCCGCCGAGCTCCGATAACCCACCACCACGGCGAATCCGGCGGACGCCAGTGCCCGGCAGACCGCGGCGCCGATGCCGCCGGTGCCGCCGGTCACGACCGCGACCGGGCTAGCCGACCGCATTGTCGATTGCTTTGGCCCGGCCATACCGCCGAACGCGCAGGTCGGCTTGTTCCTTATGACCGGCAAAGCCTTCCAGCTCACAGAGCCGCGAACCATAACCGCCGACGAGCGCGCTGGCCGCGTCGGTCGTCACTCGCTGGTAAGTGCAGGTTTTGATGAACTTGCCGACCCAGAGGCCGCCGGTGTAGCGCGCCGCACGCATGGTAGGCAGGGTGTGATTGGTGCCGATGACCTTGTCCCCGAACGAGACGTTGGTGCGCGGACCGAGGAACAGCGCGCCGAAGTTGGTCATGTGCCTGAGAAAATAGTCCGGGTCGCGCGTGAGCACCTGAACGTGCTCCGAGGCGATGCGGTCGCCCTCTTGCAGCAATTCCTCGAGAGTATCGACCAGGATGATCTCGCCGCAATTCTCCCACGCTTGGCGCGCCACCTCGGCCGTCGGCAACCACGCAAGCAGCGCGTCGATTGCGCGCGGCACCTCGTTCGCCAGCTGCGAGCAGTTAGTGAGCAGCACCGCCGGGCTGCCGGGTCCATGCTCGGCCTGGCCGATCAGATCCACGGCGGCCATTTCGGCGTCACAGCTGTCGTCGGCGATGATCAACGTCTCGGTCGGCCCGGCCAAGAGATCGATTCCTACGCGGCCGAACAGTTGACGCTTGGCCTCCGCAACGTAGGCGTTGCCGGGACCCACGATCATATCGACTGCGCCGACCTCCTCGGTCCCAAGGGCCATGGCGCCAATGGCCTGGACGCCGCCGAAAGCGTAGATCTCATCGGCACCCCCCAGATGCATGGCCGTGACGATCGCCGGATGCGGCTTGCCGCCGAACGGCGGCGCGCACGAAATGATGCGCTTCACGCCCGCCGCTTTTGCCGTGACCACGCTCATGTGCGCCGATGCGACCATGGGGTAGCGGCCGCCGGGGATATAGCACCCAACGCTGTTGACAGGGACATTGCGGTGCCCCAGCACCACCCCCGGCAAGGTTTCGATCTCCAGCTCCTCGAGACAGTCGCGCTGCGCGAGCGCGAAATTGCGGATCTGGGTCTGCGCAAACTTGATATCGTCGATGGTGCTCGAGGGCATGGAGCGCATGCAGTCGGCGATCTCGTCGGCCGTCAGCCGGAACTGCGCCGGCGACCATTGGTCGAATTTCTGTGAAAAGTCGCGCACCGCCGCCCCGCCCCGCGCCGCGATGTCGCCGAGGATTGCTTCGACGGTGTTGCGCACGTGCAAGCCGCTTTCGGCCCTGGCGGCGGCGCTCGAGCCGGATTTGATTCGACGGATCATCGTGCGTGCCCTCCATGCACATAGCGTTGATCGATGGCCCCAAACACCGAGCGGTTCGAGGCGTCGAACATTTCAATGCGCACGCGTTCGCCGAAGCGCAGGAATGGAGTCTTCGCACCGCCCTGATCGAGGGTCTCGATGGCGCGCCGCTCGGCAATACAGGCCGACCCGGCGCTGCGCGACGCATTGGACATCGTGCCGGAGCCGATGATCGTTCCGGCCCTCAGACGACGCGAATACGCCGTGTGCTCGATCAGCCGAAAGAAGTTGAATGTCATCTCCTTGCCGTGCGGCTCCCCGAACCATTCGCCATTGCGCTGAACGGACAGCGGCAGCTCCACGCGGCCGTCGGACCATGCTTCACCCAGCTCATCCGGCGTCACGGCCACGGGTGAAAAACTCGTGGATGGCTTGGCCTGGACCCAACCGAAGCCGGTCTTCATCTCCCGTCCCGCGAGGGCGCGCAAGCTCACGTCGTTGACCAGCATCAGGAGTTTAACATGAGGTCCAATCCGCTCCTTGGGCGTGCCCATCGGCACTTCATCCACGATGACGGCCACCTCCCCCTCAAAGTCCATATTGTCCGCCTCGCTGGGAAGCTCTACTTCGTCGCGGGGCCCGAGAAAATCGTCGGACGCGCCCTGATACACCAGCGGATAGCGCTCATATTCGTTCGTAATGCCGATGTTGAACGCCCGCTCCATCAGGGCGCCATGATTGGCGAACGTCGAGCCGTCGAGCCATTGGTAGCAGCGCGGCAGCGGCGACATTGCCTGCACGGGATCGAACGCAAAGGCACCCTCGACGGCTCCATGCTCGAGCTCTCGGTAGCGTGTCTGAAGCGGCCCCTCCACCTCAGGCCAGTGCTCGATCGCCTGCAGCAAGGTCGGTGCCGAGGACTCGGCAAATACCGCTTTCGTCAGGTCCTTCGAGACGATGACGAGGCGCCCATCTCGGCTGCCGTCTTTGACCGTTGCGAGTTTCATTCAGTAGTCCTCAGCGTTTCCAGTGTGCCAGGGCCAAGCCGGCGACGGGCGCCGCGAAATATGGAATCGCCGTGCCCATCAAGCTGCCCAGGTAGACCGTCCGCAGATCGGCGCCGCCAAAGGTCAGACTCGCCATCCACGGCGCGATGCTGCCTTTGGTCGCGGCCATCACCTCAGGCGTCATCGTACCCGCGTAAAAGTGCCGGTCGTAGATGCTCACCTGGACAGGATCACTGTCATCGAGCAAAGTCAGCACCTCGCCTTCCGGGGTCAATGCGATCAGACGATCGGTTTGAACCAGCGTAATCCAGAGATTGCCGTACGCGTCGAACGCGAACCCATCCGGGGTGCCGCCCAGATCGCCCGGTCCATATATTTCGCGGCCGCTCAGCGCGCCATCGGCGTGCACTCGCAAGCGCGAGATGCGGCGCGCGTTGGATTCGACCACGTACAACCATTCTTCCCCGGCGTCCAGGCGGACCTCATTGGTTCCGACGAAGCCGTCGGCAACGATGCGGATGCCGTGTTCGTCGATCAGGCCGACGTATCCATCCGCCGTTTTTTCGTTGATGGAACGGGTCCAGGGCACCAAGCGGGTGGTCACCGTGAACCAGACGCGATCGCGTGAATCGCACAACACGAAATTGGTTTTTCCCAGCGGCTGCCCGTCGATATGGGTATAGAGCGTGCGCGAACTACCATCGCGATGCATGAGCTCGATCGCATCGGTGCCGAAATTCGCGATCAGGAAATCGCCGCCACGGTTCATCGCAATGCCGTTGGGCAAGGTGGTACCGCCGAGAATGAACGATGTCGGGTTATTGGCATCGATCCCCCGATGACCGGTCTGTGCCACGAGCTGCTGCGTGCCGTCCGGCCGAATGCGCATCACGCCGCCGCGCGCATCGGCGCTCCACAGGGTACCATCCCGTTCCGCCAAGATGCATTCCGGACGCTGCAAGCCCTGCCCGATCGTCTTGATGGCGGAGCGGTCCACCGTCCAGCCGGCGAGAGGATTGGTGGATCTGCTCATGATCTTGACTTCGCCGCGCGGCTCAAACGAATGGCGACAGCGCCCGCCGCACCAACGTGGGCAGGTCGCCGTCGTGACGAAAGCCGGCGGCATCCGCGGCCGGGGTCGATAGCGGCGGGTAGCGGCCGAAATTCGCTTCCAGCTTGGGGTCAGAGCCGTAGCTCACGCGCCCGCGGACATCGCGACCGTAAACTTCCGCAACGGCATCCACCAGCTCCGTCATCGATGGGCACAGTGCCGGTAATGTCCAAACGCGAACATCCTTGCACGCCGCCGCGGACAGCGCGGCCGCATGCAGCAAATTGTCGACGATACAGTGCACCGACACGAGCCAGGTGGTCGAGTCCGCCGACACGGGACAGGCATAGGATCGGCCTTCCGCCGGCTCGCGAATGATGTCGCTCATGAACGCCGACAATTGCCCGGTCCGCTGCGGCGGACGTGCGACCACGCCGGGCAGACGCACCGAACGCGCCTTCACCCAGCCGCGGCGGTCGAAGTCCTCGGCCAGGACTTCACCGATCAGCTTATGCGCGCCATAACTGAGCCTCGGATTCGGCGGAGTCGCATCGTCCACCCGCGCCGGCAGCGGCGAACCCAGTACCGCGATCGAACTGGCGAATACGAACACGGGGGCCTTTCCCGATGCATCCGATTGCGCGCGCGCCGTCTCGAGCAATCTGATCGTCGCGTCGACATTGACTTGCCGGCCCAATTCATAGTGTTGCTCTGCCATGCCGCCGGGAATGCTGGCGAGATGAAACACGACATCGACCGGCGTATCGAACGCCCGGGCGAGCAGTGCGGGAGCGGCGATGCTGCCCGACAGCCGCCGCACGCGCGGCCGCTCGGGACCTTCGAATTCCAGGTCCATCAGCGTGAGACGAGCAACCGGGCCGAGTCCGGCCGGCAGCGCAGTGGTGTCGCTCAGCAGCCGGTTGCTCAGCGCCCTGCCGATGAAGCCATTCGCACCGGTGATCAGCAGATTCATGTGTCCTACTCAGCCGCAGCTCGTTCGAAGCATCATGGAGAGGTTGGTCCGGCGGCGGAAATCAAACCTTTCGATGCCCGGCATCACGTTCAGCCATGCAGACGGCGCGGGCGCGGACCGGAAGGCGTACAATTTGCTCCCGATGCGCTATCACAAACTTGATCTCAACCTGCTCACGGCCTTGAAGGCGTTGCTGGCGGAGAAGAACGTGACTCGCGCCGGCGAAACCGTTCATGTCACTCAGTCGGCGATGAGCGGCATCCTCGCTCGGCTGCGCGATTACTTCGGCGATCCGTTGATCGTTCAGGTCGGCCGGAAGATGGAACTGACCCCGCTCGCCGAAAGCCTGGTGGAGCCCGTGAATGATGTCTTGCTGCGCATCGACGCGACCATTGCGACTCGGCCCGAGTTCAATCCGCTGACCACGCGCCGGCATTTCTCGGTGGTCGCCTCGGACTACTCCATCAATGTCCTGCTGCTCGACGTGCTGCGCCGTGTACATCGGGAAGCACCGAACATGTCGTTGGAATTCCGCTCTCCGAGCGAGAGCGCGGTGGCCGAACTCGAGGCGGGCGAGGTGGATTTCATCATCAATCCGGAAACCCAGAATTCGCCCCTGCAATCCGGCGCCGTGATATTCGAAGATTCATACATCATCGTCGTCGATGCCGGTAATTTGGAGGTCGGCGACTCGATTGGGATCGATCAATACCTCGCGCTCCGCCATGTTGCCTTCAAGAGCGGCAGGCACGGTCTGCCGCAATTGGAAACCTGGATGGCGAACCGGCACGGAGACGAGCGCCGCGTCGAAGTCATCTCGCATAGCTTTAATCTGTTGCCGCAGCTGGTGCTCGGCACCGCCCGCATCGCCACGATGCATACCCGCCTGGCGAAACAGTTTGCGGGCAGCTTACGCATTCGCCTCGTCAAACCCACATTCGAGATTCCTCGTCTCGTTGAAGTGCTGCAATGGCACAAATATCGCGACCTGGACCCCGGCAGCATGTGGCTGCGCGACGTGATCATCGAGGGCGCCCGGAAGCTCCCTTCTCTGGAGGAACTGGAGCGGACCGATCCCTGAGCCGTCAACGCCGGCAGGCGCTCAGATGGCGTGTTCGTCCTCGGATTTGAGCTTTTCAACGGCTTCAGGCGGCATTGCGGCTTTCGGCCTCGCTCCGCGAAAGGGCTCGAGCGACTTGCGGTCCTGATCGAATTGCATGTCCCAGTCGATCTTTGCGGCACGCCAGAAACTCGGCGTGTGCGTGGCCCAAAGCAGAGATCCGAATTTCCAGTCCCACACGCGAGGAACCCAGTTATCGTCCAAATAATCGGTGTCGACATGATATTCCGCTTCGCCGCCGTTCGGATTGTCTAAGTAATAGTATATGGCGGAAGAAATTCGGTGCCGCGACAAGCCGCCCGAGGAATTGGTGCCGACGTTTTTCCATCCCTTGGCGTGCATCTGGTTGACGCCCAACATGAGTTCGTCGATATCCTCCAAGCCGAAGGCGATGTGCATGAATCCCGGGTTATCCGGCGCCATCGGCAATGCCGTCGACACGAAGAAGATGCTGTGATGTTCGTTGGTGCCGTCGGCCCGGGCGAAAGCGCCGGCGCCGCGCGAATGGTCGGTATAGCGGAATCCAAGACGATTGATGAAGAACTCCAACGAAGCGACATAGTCTCTGGCGAAGAACACGACGTGGTTGATGGTCTTGGGGATTGCGCGCTGGCGCCATTTGCGGTGCAGATTGAGCCTCTGGATATTGCCGGGCGCGTTGACCGGGTCGGGCTGGCTCACGACGGACCGTTTTCGCCACACTCGCAGTCCCAATGGCATGCCATCGTCGGCAAGAAAGTGCACCGTGCCGTCGGGATCGCGGCGCACCTCACGATCGACCGCAAGACTTGCAACCAATTTTTCCAGCGCCTCCGGCGTATCGACGCCCCAAATGGTCTCGCGTACGCCCGGCTTGTCGGCGTAGGCCGACGGCAGCGTCGCATCGTCGCGGCGCCGCACCACGATTTTCGACCCCGTCATCACTTCGAATACGCCTTCCTCTGCACCGAGCGATACGGGCGTCAGGCCGAAGTCCGCCCAAAATCGGCTGCACAGCGCGACATCGTCGACACCGAAGACTGCGCTCTCAACTCCTAGAATCGCCATGTGAATTGTCCAATCTCGAGTGATGTTTTGCGGATTGCACGCGATTGCATGCGGCTTCTGCCGGCTGCCAGCCTACGAGGACGTCCGTTCGCTTGTACAAGCGTTTGTGACGATTGCCGCCATCATCATCCACGATGGGTGACGGGCCGGCAAGCGCACCTTACTCCAGACGGTCCTTGATCTTGCCGATGCCGACGAGTGCGCATTCTTCGTCCTTTGCGCTCGGCTCCGCGCCGCTGACCCCGATCGCACCGATGACCTCACCGCCCGCAGTGAGAGGCAGTCCGCCGGCAAAGGTGAGCAGATTGCTATCCGACTTGATCTTGGCCGCCACACTGGGATCGGTTTTCGTCAAAGTACCCACCTGCGATGTCGGCATCTTGAAGATCAGCGCTGTGTAGGCCTTGCGAAATCCGGTATAGGCGTGAGAGCCATCCGTACCGTCGGGGATGTAGTACAACTTCGGGGTTCCAGCCGAGTCGATGACGCTGACCCCCACATGATAGCCCTTGCACGCGGCCACGATGGCCTTGGCCGCCTCCAACGCCAAATCGATCGAAGGCGCCCGCGGGAGCGGCCGCTCGGGCGGCCGTGGCGGCAAAGGTCCGGGCGGAAACGGCAGCCCATTGAAGGGCCGGCCCATATCTCCGGGAAACCCGGAACTCGGCGGGGCGGAACCGGTAGTGGCGGGCGCTTCCCCGGCGCCTACGCTCACCCAAGCGAACGTACCGACCACAACACAGGTGACGATAAAGCTCTTCACACGTAGGTCCTCCGCTCGACGGTCATTCTGACCGCCTTCTAGAAGCTCACGGACAATTTCAATCCCGAATAGCGCTCGGAGTCGCGCGCCGGTTGACCGATGACGGCGTTGCCGTTCCAGGGACCGCTCCAGAAGTCTTCCACATCCGCGAAGTAATGATGATTGGTGACATTGTTGACGAACACCCTGGCGGAGAATTTTCCGTTCTTGGTCTGGATGCCGGCGTTTAAATTGAGCAGTCCAAATCCTGATTGGATCGCGTAAGGATTCTGATCGGGCAACATCTGCGCCGAGGTTCTGTAGGTGTAGGTTCCCCCGAACGTCAATTCGTATGGGTCAGGCAGCGGCACGCGCTGTTCCGCTGCGAAGGTGCCCTTGAACTTCGGCGAATTAGGCATCGTGTCGCCCGACACGTTCTGCGCCGGCGTTGGTTGGCCGTTGATCACTTCCGTGACGCAGCCTTCGGCGGCCGTTTGCAACCCATAGCAAGGTGCGCCGGTGTACGTCACGAACTTGGCATCGATATAGGCGGCGCTCAAAGTGAGCCTCGTCAAGGGCGTCGCCAGCCACTCGCTGTCGGCCTCGACACCGCGGGTTTGAGCCTTGCCCACGGAGCTCAGGTTGAGCGGCGGCGTGAGCTCCCCCGGCTGGTAGGCGTAGCTCTGGATCTGATAATCGGTATAGACGGTGTCGAAAATATCCGCGTTCAGGTCGAGCGTGCGATCGAAGAACGATCCCTTGACCCCGAGTTCGTAGCTGTTGATGGATTCCTTGCCGACCGGAGTCTGCGGGGCATTGCTGGTCAATACGGCGGAAGTGTTGTAAGCCTCCGGTGAATAGCCGCGCGAGTAGCTCAGGTAACCCATGACTTTATCGGTGAACTGCTGCTTGAGCGCGACATCACCGACCACCGTATTGGAGTCATTGCTGCTGATGCTGGTGTATACGGGCGGTGAAACTCCCACCGATGCGTACTGATTGTACCTGTTCGAGATCTCGTCGTGGTTGAAGCGCAGGCCGGTCACCAGCGAGGTCGTCGGCGTGAACTTCCAGGTCGAGCGCGCGTACAGATCGGCCGTCTTGGTGTCGGGGACCACGTGCACATCGAGTGCCGCGGGCGGCAACGACCGCATGTAGAACTCATCCACGTCGGTGTCGGAGTAGAACACACCCGCCAGCCAGCTCAGCGTGAGATCGGAAGGTGACACGATCTTGACCTCTCCGCTTTGCTGCTTGACGGTCGCAACCTGATTTTGGGTATTGAAGAATACGGTTTGCCCTGTCAGCGTCTGCCAGAAGAAATCATCGACGGCGAATAGGTCCTGGGTCTGGTTCTGATCTTCCTGGCTATAGGCGGCGGTCGCGGTGAGCGTGTAGCCCTCCGGCAGGTGATAGTTGGCGATCACGCTGTAGTCGTTATCGCGGTGTGTGGCGCCCGCGGTGGTGACGGGGCTCTTGTAAACCAGATTATTGGGACCGGGTGTTATGCCGGGCAACAGCGAAGCCTGCGTGAACGGACCGGGAGTGAAGAGCAGGTCGTGGCCGGGTGTGATGTAGGTGTAGACGAAATTGAAGCCATGCCCCTGTGTCAGCTCATCGTGCGCCATCAACTGCACGTCCAAATCGTCGGTTAATTTGAACAACAATTTCAGGCGTGCACCCGATACATCCTGGGTCGTTTTATCGCCGGTGGCCAGGTTCGTGATCGGGTACTCTGTCGTCAATTTGTAGGCCGAGAGGCTGGCATCGATACGATCCGACAGCGGACCGGACAGGAAACCTTCCAGCCGATACTCACCGTCCGATGTGACCGTCGTGGCCGCGGAACCCTCGAGCGAGTCGGTCGGTCCGCGGGTCACCAGATTGATGAGGCCCGACGCCGCCGTGCGCCCACCCAAGGTCGATTGGGGGCCGAGCAATACCTCGACGGTTTGAATACCCGCGACGTTGTTCGCATCGAAGGAATCCGACGGAACCGGCACCCCGTCGATGGTGATGGCGACGCCCGACGAGATACCCACGGTCTGCTCATTCGAAACGCTCGAGATGCCTCGAATGCCGGTCGGCACTCGGCCGTTGATCGTGCCGTTGAGCTGCACCGAAGGCACGAGATTGTTCAGATCCGACAGGTCCGCGATATTAGCGTTGGCAAGAGCTTCCGCCGACACGACCTGTGCCGCGACCGGCACATCCTGCAGCTTCTCCGGGCGCTTTTGCGCGGTAATCACGATTTCTTCGAGCGTTGTGACATTGTCTGCCGAGTCCTCGGCCAACGCCCCCGACCATTTCAGCACGGCGGCCAGCACCAGTACGGCACTGGCGAGAACAATGCAACTTGTACGCATTCCAACCCCCCCTTCGCACTATATCGGCATACCGACTTTCTAATGCGGGCAGCGTACGAGCAGGCGAGTTCGCTTGTACAAGCGTTTGTGACGATTGCCGCCATCATCATCCGCGATGGATGCAGACACGCATTCTCGTTGTTCTCGGTCTGCAAAGGTGCGACCCTTGGTTGGAACGTGAAATACATCGTCGGTGCCTGGAGGATCGCATGGCGCGCGTCATAGGGGGTATCGGTACCTCGCACGTACCCACGATCGGGCTTGCCTATGACAGGGGCAAACATGATCATCCGGCCTGGAAGCCGCTGTTCGACGGCTACGAGCCGGTTGCGGCGTGGCTTGCCGAACATAAGCCGGACGTGCTGCTGATGGTCTACAACGATCACGCCTCGACGTTCTTCTTCGACCTCTATCCCACGTTCGCCATGGGGGTCAGCGCCGCCTTTCCGATCGCAGACGAGGGTGCAGGACCCAGACCCTTGCCGGCTCTCAAGGGGCACCCGGAGCTGGCGGCGCACATTGCCGAACAATTGCTGAATGACGAATTCGACATGACCCTGTTCCAGGAAAAACCCGTCGACCACGGCTGCCTGTCGCCGCTACCGTTGCTTTGGCCGCCACGGCCGGACTGGCCGGGCCGTATCGTCCCGATCGTCGTCAACGTCTTGCAGTATCCGCTGCCGACCGCCGCACGCTGCTACAAATTGGGCCAGGCGTTGCGCCGCGCCATCGAGTGCTATCCCCAGGATCTGAAGGTGGTGGTGGTGGGAACGGGAGGCCTGTCGCACCAGGTTCACGGTGAACGCACGGGATTCAACAACACCGAGTGGGATATGCGGTTTCTCGAGCTGATCGAGCGCGACCCGGGGCAGTTGACCCGGCTGCGCCACGCCGATTATGTGCGGCTCGGGGGAGCGGAAGGCGCCGAAGTCATCATGTGGCTCGTGATGCGCGGCGCGCTGTCGGAACGAGTCGCAAAGTTGCACCACAACTATTACCTGGCCACGACGACCGCGATGGCCGTAATCCTTTTCGAGGACGAATCGGCGGGGCAAAGTCGGTGAATCCGCAACTCGAAGGCATGGACAGCATCCACGGCACCTATCCATTCGATGTTCTGAGAAGCGTCAAGGCGCTGAAATTGAACCGCTTTTTTTGGAACCTGGCGCAGACCGGGTGTCGCGAACTGTTCGTCCGTGATGAGGAAGAAGCCTATACTCGAGCCGGGTTGAGCGAAGAAGAACGGGCTCTGACCCGCGCGCGCGATTGGCTCGGGTTGATCCGGTACGGGGCCAACTTCTTCGTGCTGGAGAAATTTGCCCGCGTGCTGCGCATATCGAACATGCAGGTCTACGCCATCATGCGGGGGGAATCCTACGAAGATTTCCTGAGGACGCGGCGTGTGCCGGACGCACAATAGGCTCAATCGTCAATTGAGATATCGAGAATTGCAACAATCGATTGTCCATACGAAACGGCCGCGCTTAAGTTGAGGCCGTAAAAGCGGCGAATTCGGGGAACGGCATTGGCAAGCGTCAGCAAGGCTCTGATCGTAGGGGGCGGCGTCGCCGGCATGTCCTGCGCGATCCAGATGCGCAAGGCCGGCATTATCGTCGACCTCATCGATATCGATCCGCACTGGCGCGTCTACGGTGCGGGAATCACGATTACCGGCCCGACATTGCGGGCATTGCAGACCATCGGTGTGTTGAATCGAGTCATCGCGGCAGGCGCGACCTGGAACGGCGCCAAGGTTCACGACAAGGCCGGCACTCTGCTCGACGAGCTCGTGACGCCGCCGCTGTCGCCGGATCTTCCGGCCACCGCGGGGATCATGCGGCCGCTGCTCCACAACATCCTCTCGGCGAAAACGCTGGAGTTGCACACCAATGTCCGCCTCGGAATCACGGTTGCGCAGCTGAGCGTGAGAGGCGCACAAGTCGCCGTCACATTGAGTGACGGCACCCACGCGAACTATGATCTCGTGGTTGCCGCGGACGGCATATTCTCGAGGATGCGCGGCTTGGTGTTCCCTGGGGCCGCCGAACCGGTGACTACCGGACAGGTCATTTATCGCCTGATCGCCGAGCGGCCGCCCGGCTTTGACCGCACCCACTTCTACATGGGTGAGGACCACAAAGTCGGTTTCAATCCGGTCTCGGCAACACACATGTACATGTTTGTTTTGCATCCGGCCGCCGCCGATCCATGGATCGACCCGCGGGATCAGCCGCAGAAGCTCCATGATGCAATGGAAGGGTTCGGCGGCTTGGTGCCGCAGATCCGTGCCACGGTCAGGACATCGAATGCGCACAGCATCAACTATCGTCCGTTGGAAGTTTTGTTGCATCCCTCGCCCTGGTACCGCGGAAATGTCGTGCTGATTGGCGACGCGGCTCATGCCACCACGCCACACCTTGCCTCAGGAGCCGGCATGGCCATTGAGGACGGAATCGTGCTGGTGGAGGAGATCGGAGCACAGCCGGACCTTGCGCACGCCCTGGAGCGCTTCATGGCGCGCCGCTTCGCACGCTGCCGTTTGGTCGTCGAGAACTCGGTCAAGCTCGGCCAAATCGAGATGAACCACGGTGCGCCCGCCGAGCACTCCCGGCTCATGTCCGAAGCGCTTGCCGCTTTGCGCCAGCCGATCTGACCGCCGCCGGACCTCATCACCAGTCACCAACTAACCTTTGTATACTTCACGACTTCGCTTGAAAGGGAAACTTCGATGCTGCACTTGTCGGCAATAGAGCCCGTGAAATGACCGATAGATTGGCCGGCAAGGTCGCGTTGGTGACCGGTATCGGCGCGGGTATCGGCCGTGGCTGCGCCCTGGTATTTGCGCGCGAAGGAGCGATGGTGTTTGGATGCGATATCGATCCCGCTCGGGCATCGGCCACCGTCGAGGCGGCGCAGACTGCGGGCCTTGCCATCGAAAGTGCCCATCCCATTGATCTGACCAGGCCGGCCGACGTGCAGCGTTGCGTCGATCGGGTGATCGAGCGCCATGGGCGCATCGATGTGCTGGTCAATGCGGGTGCGATCAATCCGCAATTCGCCCCGGTGTCCGAGATGAGTTACGAGAATCTCTGGATACCCACGATGGTCGGCGAGGTAGACCTCGTGTTCCTGATGTGCAAGGCGGTCTGGCCGCACTTGATTGCCGGCGGCGGCGGGTCCATCGTCAATTTCGCCTCGGTGGCCGCGCTGCGCGGCACTGAATTCGCCGGCATGCTGGCGCACAGCGCCGGTAAGGGCGCTGTGCTCGCGATGACCCGCCAGCTCGCCGTCGAGGGGGGAATTCACAACATTCGCGCCAACACCATCGCACCCGGCCTGGTCGCAACGATGGCAACGGCCTCCCAGGGACTGGCCGAAGGGGACATGAGCGATCGCGTCGCCGCCGACATCCCGTTGCGGCGCATCGGCAAGCCTGAGGACATTGCCTACTGTGCCCTTTATTTGGCCTCGGACGAAGCCAGCTGGGTCACGGGCGCAAATTTCACAGTCGACGGCGGCACGACTGCTCACTGATCGGACGCAGGGGGGAAATCACGCTCCGCCGCGGCTTATCGACAGGCATAGGTGGGACGGCCCTGCGGATCGATCAGCCCATGCTCGATCAGCCACGCGCGCGCGTCCTCGGCATCCTCTGCAAACCAGGTCGCCGCGCTTCCCAGCCTGAAGCTGTAGCCCCATTCGTCCATGTCGCGGCACAGACGCTCCCGCCCCACATTGGGCAGCGATTGCGCCAGCAACACTTGCAGATAGCAAACCGCGCTCTCTTCGGCGTCGTCGCCGCCCGCGTCCGTATCCAGCCCGGCGCGGCGTTCCGGCGTCATGCAGATGAAGTGCGCGCTCTCATGCAAAACCGAGTGCAGCGGCGTATCGAGCCTTGCAAATATCTTCGCGCCGATGAGACCCGCCTCGCGTTCGCCCCAATAGGATCCCGGGATGACTTCCTCCGGCGCCACCAGGTGCAACGCCAAACCGTAGCGATCCAGGAGCACCTCGAGGCTCAGTCGATCGATGGCGTTGACAAGCAGCACGCCGCTACCGCACCGGCGCTACTTCAAGCTCGACAGCCGGCGCATCGCAATGGTCGCCAGGTCGCGCGCCATCTGCTGCCGCAAGGTATCCGCCTCGTGTTCTTTCGCCAGCAGCGCATACTCCTCGAAGCTGTAATCCTTCGACAGGCTGATGGTCTGCGGCGCCAGCAACGGCTTATCGGTGCCTTGAACGGCGAAAGTGACGGTATACGTGAGTTCGTACTCGGTCGGAATATTCTGCGCCGTCACCGACAAGGTCCGCTGCTCCACCAGGTCCTTGGTCACCTCGATGGATGCGGTGGAGTTCGCGCGCAAGACCTGCAAAGTCGCGCCGGCGCTCTTGAGCTGGTGCTCGAATTCGCGCGAGAAATCCGTATAGGGATCCTTCAGCGAGAGATAGGGACGCGCCAAGACACCCGGCAGAGGATCGCTGCCCGCCAGCCTGAAGCCGCACGCGGATACCGCCGTCAAACCGACCATCGCAAGCCAAGTGCG
Organism: uncultured Gammaproteobacteria bacterium; assembly: GCA_963784105.1. Classification (GTDB taxonomy): domain Bacteria; phylum Pseudomonadota; class Gammaproteobacteria; order Steroidobacterales; family Steroidobacteraceae; genus Bog-1198. The sequence goes on along the minus strand of CAWAQE010000018.1, from coordinate 172,550 downwards.
CAGCATGAACGTCATTAGACCACGATATTGACCAGCTTACCGGGCACGATGATTACCTTGCGGATGGGAGCGGCGCCGATGAATTTCTGCACATGAGGATCGGCGAGCGCCGCGGCGCGCACCGCGTCCTCGCCGGCGCCGACGGCCACCGAGATATGGCCGCGCAATTTGCCGTTGACCTGCACGACCATGGCGATCGAGGAAGTCTGCAGCGCCGCCTCGTCGACCGGCATCCACGGTTCGTCGATCAGCGCCGTGTCATGACCCAGAGCGCTCCACAATGCATGAGTCACATGCGGGATGATGGGCGAGAGTCCGAGAACCGCGATCTCGAGGGCCTCGTGCACTACGCTGCGATCCCGCGGCGAGCTCTGCGGATGCTTGGCCAGTGCGTTCAACAGCTCCATTGCCGCGGCGATCGCCGTATTGAAGGTGCGGCGGCGGCCGATATCGTCGGTGATCTTCGCCAAGGTCTGATGCGCCTGCCGCCGAATCGCCCGCTGCGCATCGTTCAGAGCCGCCCGATCGAGCGCCGCGGGCGGCCCGTGCACCACGTGATCGTGCACCGCCTTCCACAGGCGCTTGATGAATCGATACGCGCCATGCACCCCTTCATCCGACCACTCCAGCGTTTGCTCCGGCGGCGCGGCGAACATGGTGAACAGACGCGCCGTATCCGCGCCGAACTCATCCACCAATGCCTGCGGATCGACGCCGTTGTTCTTCGATTTGGACATGGTGACGATGCCGCCCGACTCGACTTCCCCGCCGCCGGAACGCAGCATCGCCACCCGGCGCTGAGTCGTCTTGTCCAGCGTGACCTGAACATCGGCGGGATTGAAATATTCCACGCGGCCTGCTTCCGGCTTGCGGTAGAACACCTCGTTCAGCACCATGCCCTGGGTAAAGAGATTCGCGAAGGGTTCCTTGAATCCAACCGCTCCCAGCTCCTCGAGGACGCGGGTCCAAAAGCGCGAGTACAGGAGGTGCAATATCGCGTGCTCGATCCCGCCGATGTATTGATCCACCGGGGCCCAATACCGGACCCTGGAATCCAATGCTTGCCGGTCATTATCGGGACAGGCGAAACGCAGAAAGTACCAAGAAGAGTCCACGAAGGTATCCATGGTGTCGGTCTCGCGCCGCGCCTTGCCGCCGCAGCGGGGACAGGAAACCGCAAGAAAGACCTCGTCCTTGAGCAGAGGATTGCCGCTGCCGTCGGGCACCAGATCCACCGGCAGCACCACCGGCAATTGATCGTCCGGCACGGGCACGGTGCCGCAGCTTCCGCAGTGGATCATCGGAATCGGACAGCCCCAGTAGCGCTGCCGCGATATCCCCCAATCGCGCAGGCGCCAGGTGGTCTGCTTCTCGCCCAATCCCGCCCGGCTCAGATCCGCCGCGATAGCATCGACGGCCGCTTGAAAATCCAGGCCATCGTAGGCGCCTGAATTGACGCAGCGGCCATGCTCGGCATACCAAGGCGCCCATCGGCCGACGGAATATTCGCGGCCTGCGACATCGATGACCGGCTTGATCGGCAAACGATATTTCGTCGCAAATTCGAAATCCCGCTCATCGTGCGCGGGCACGCCCATCACTGCGCCCTCGCCGTAGCTCATGAGCACATAGTTGCCCACCCACACCGGAATCGCCTCGCCGCTGATGGGATGGCGCACCGCCAACCCCGTGGGCATTCCCTTCTTCTCCTGGGTGGCGAGTTCGGATTCGATCGCCGGGCCCCGCTTGCATTCTTCGATGAACGCCGCCAATGATGGGTTGTGGCGCGCCGCATGGGCCGCCAATGGATGTTCCGCCGCCACCGCGCAGAATGTCACACCCATGAGCGTGTCCAGCCGCGTGGTAAACGCATGCAGCACGCCCCTGCGGCCGGCGCCGAGACCTTCGATGTCGTACGGGAACCCCAGCCGCACCCCCACGCTCTTGCCGATCCAATTGGCCTGCATGGCGCGTACACGATCCGGCCATCCCGGCATTTTCCCCAAGGCATCGAGCAGATCCTCGGCGTAGGCCGTGATCTTCAGGTAGTACATCGGGATCTCGCGCTTTTCGACCGGCGCGCCGGTGCGCCAACCCCGGCCGTCGATCACCTGCTCATTGGCGAGCACGGTCTTATCGACGGGATCCCAGTTGACCACCCCGGTCTTCTGATAGGCGATGCCCTTTTCCAGCATGCGCAGGAACAGCCATTGATTCCACCGGTAGTACTCCGGCCGGCAGGTGGCGAGTTCCCGGGTCCAATCCAGGGCGAACCCTAAGGACTTGAGCTGCGCCTTCATGGTGGCGATATTGTCGAAGGTCCACTTCGCCGGCGGCACACCGTTCGCCATGGCGGCATTCTCGGCGGGCAAGCCGAAGGCATCCCACCCCATGGGCTGCAGAACGTTTCTGCCGTTCATGCGCATGAATCTCGCGAGCACGTCGCCGATGGTGTAATTGCGCACATGCCCCATGTGCAAGCGCCCGCTGGGATAGGGGAACATGGACAGGCAATAGTACTTCTCGCGCGCCCCGTCTTCCTTGGCCTCGAAACAGCGCTCTTTGTCCCAAAAAAGCTGTGCTTGCGCCTCGACGGCTGCGGGTTCGTATCTTTCTTGCATAATTGAGCCTCAGAATACCCGACAGCCCCGCGGGCGTGAACTCAAATGACCTCGGATTAAGCATGCTTAAGCTCAATTTCTACGCCAACTTCGGCCTCGTCACCTTGAGCGGCTGTCTATGGTTCCTGGCGGTCACGCCCTTCGATCTGTCCGCCCTCGCCTGGTTCGCGGCGGTCCCCATGCTCATGGCCGTCGACCGGGCGCCGACATTCAAGCAGGCCTTGTTCCTGGGCTGGTGGGCCGGAGTCGTCGAGACGGCGGGCGGCTTTTACTGGCTGATCGAAGTGATGCAGCGCTTCGCGGACTTCCCCTGGTGGGCCGCGGCGCTGGTGCTGCTGCTGTTCTGCGGCGCACGCGCCCTGATTTTTCTGCTCTTCACCGGCATCGTCCGCTTCGTTCGTGAACGGCGGCGGGTGCCCATGACCCTGCTCGCGCCCATCGTCATGGCCGGCTGCGAGCTCGTGGTGCCGCAGCTGTTCCCGTGCGGACAATGGATATCCCAGGCCTGGCATCCGCTGGTCATCCAGATCGCCGAGCTCACCGGCCCTCTCGGGGTTACCGCCCTGCTGATGCTGGTCAACGGCGCCCTCTATGATTTGAGCGCGGACGGCCGCGCCGCGCTCTATCCCGCCTCGGCGGCCGCGGCACTGACGGCGGCGGCTCTCATCTTCGGGGCCGTGCGCATGCACCAGGTGGATGACATCGTGGCGCGTGCGCCGCGCTTGCAGATCGGTCTGGTCCAGCCGAATTTTGCCTACTCCGCGAGCGGTGAGATCTCCCGCGATGAGGCAATCCGTCAGTTGACCGCCCTGCAATCGGAGTCTCTGCGCCTGGAACAGGCCGGCGCGCAGCTCATCGTGTGGAGCGAGGGAAGTTATCCCGCCACCCTGCCGCGAGGGTTCAAGGCCGACCTTGCGCCGCGCTTCCGCGGGATGGTCCGCCGCGGCCTCAGCGTGCCGGTGATCATCGGGGCCGACATGTACGACCCTGCGCGCGATGAGGCGTTCAACTCAGCCATTCTGCTCGACCGCGACGGGCAGGTGGCGGGGCGCTACGACAAGGTGCGGCTGCTGGCGTTCGGCGAATACATTCCCGGCGTCGAGTACTTTCCGTGGCTGAGCAAGGTCCTGCCCATCGGCAGCAACCGGTTTACCGCGGGCAAGGGACCCGAGTTGATGAATATGCGGGGGCCCGACGGCCGAACCTGGAAACTCGGGCCGGTGATCTGTTACGAGGACATTCTGCAGGGATACCTGCGCGACGTCGGACGGCTGCACCCCGACCTTCTCGTCAACTTGACCGTCGACTCATGGTATGGCGCCGACTCCGAGCCATGGGAACATCTGGCGCTCGCCGTATTTGCCAGCGTCGAACTTCGCGTCGGCATGGTACGCGCGGTCAACTCCGGCGTTTCCGCCCTCATCGATCCGAACGGCCGCGTGCTGCAGAAAACTTACGCCGACGACCCTTACAGCAACCCGCGCGCCGAGGACGGCATCCTGGTCTCGGCGCCCGCGATGCAGGGCGGTCATACCCTGTACGCGGCGGTGGGGAACCTGTTCGCCTACCTGTGCATCGCGGCCACGTTCATTCTCATGGGCATGGCCGCGAAAGGAAGCGCGGCCGCGCGCCGCAAAGTCCTGCGGTGAAGCTCACTATCCGGCAGAAATCGCGCGTCGATCAATTCCTGCCGAGGCCGTCGTGTTCGTGGTAGTTGGGATAGGGCGGCACCACAGGCTCAACCACCGGATGCTCTTTCAGCTGCCGCAGCACGATCGACACGGCCCGCTCCAGCTGAACGTCATGTCCCGCGGCCACATCCTTCGGCAGGTCCTGTACTTCGACGTCGGGCGCGACGCCGTGCCCCTCCACTTCCCACTCGCCGTGCAGGCCATAGATGGCATAGCGGGGCGCCGTCACAGTGCCGCCGTCGATCAGCGTCGGGTAGCCGCCGATGCCCACCAGTCCGCCCCAGGTGCGCTCGCCGACGAGCGTCCCTAGGTCGGCCTTGCGGAAATACCAGGGCATGGCGTCGCCGCCGGAGCCGGCGGATTCATTGATGATCATGGCCTTGGGTCCGAAGATCGCGCCGTCGGGATCGTGAACCGGCTCGCCGTCGCGCTCGATCGCGCCGCTCATGATCTTCTGGCCCAGCACGTTGATGACATAGTCGGCGATGAAACCGCCCTCGTTGTAGCGCTCGTCGAGCACCACGGCCTGCTTCTCCAGCTGCGCGTAGAAGTAGCGATTGAAGTTCGAATAGCCGGCGCCGCCGGTGTTCGGCATGTAGATGTAGGCGACTTTACCGCCCGACAGGGCATCGACCTTGCGCAGGTTCGAGTCGATCCAGTCGAGGTTGCGCAGACCGTGCTCGGATGCCACCGGCACCACGGTGACATCGCGTGCGCCGCTGCCGTCGGCGTTCGCGGCGACCCGCAAGACCGTCTGTTTGCCCGCGGTGCCGTCGAAGAAGGCATAGATATTGTCGGTCGCGCGCAGCTCGCGGCCGTTGACGGCCAGCAAGTAATCGCCGACGACGATATCGATGCCGGGCAGCGTCAGCGGCGCGGTCAGCGCCGGCGTCCAGTTTTGTCCGTTGTAGATTTTCGCAAATCTATAGCGATTGTGTTCGATCGTGTAGTCGGCGCCCAGCAGCCCGGGCCTGGGTGCGTCCGCCGGCGCGCGCGGCCCGCGCACGAACATATGGCCCACCTGTATCTCGCCCAGCATTTCGTCGCACAGATACGTGAACTCGGCGCGCGAGGCCAGACCCTCGAGGTAGGGCCGGTACTTGGCTTCGATTTTCGCCAAATCGAGCCCATGCAAATTCGGGTCGTAGAAAAAGTCGCGCTGCAAGCGCCAGGTCTCCTCGTACATCTGCCGCCACTCGGCTCGCGGATCGCGCATGGCGGACATGGCTCTGTTGTTCATCGGCTTGCCCGGGGCCGCATCCGGAGAGCCGGGCTTCAAATCGGCGGTGGGAGCGATGAACCAGTTGTCGTGGCGCGCATAGAACAGCTTCTGGCCGTCGAAAGACACCTTGTAGTCGGTCAATCCGTCGAGCATGTCTTCGGTCAGACGCTTCTCCGTGGTGAACCGCCACAGCGCGACGATGGGAGTGCCCTCGTCCTCGGATGGGCGGCCTACCGGGGGGCCTTCCGCGAGGAACAGCACGCCGGATTTGCCCACCGAAAGATCGACGTAGTTGCGCGCCGGTATCGGCAGGGAAAGAATCCGATTGCCGATGCCGGCCAGATCGATCACGGTCGGCTTGGGTTTTTCGACGCCTTCTTTCTTGCCGTTCTTGCCCTTATTGCCGTCTTCCTTGCCTGCCGATTTGTCCTTGGTTTCATCCTCATCGTGCTTGTCGTCCTTCTTCGCGTCGTCGTCCTTCTTTGCGTCGTCGTCCTTTTTCTTGTTCTCATCGTCGCTCTCCGGCGCCACGGGCGAGGCGCCGTTGCGAGCCAGCACCACGACGTAAACGCCGCTATTGGTGGCGCGATCGAGCGAGGATAGATCGATCCCGGCATTCGAAGGGCCGTTGTTGGTCGAGGCCGTGAAGTACAGGGTCTTGCCGCTGCGATCGAAGACCGGATGGGCGGCGTCGCTCATGCCGTCCGTGATTTGCGTGGAAGCATGAGCGGCGATCGAATAGAGAAATATCGCGTGCATTTGACTCTCGAGGTCGCGCGTATAGGCGATCCACTGCGAGTCGGGCGACCAAGAGATCTCAGTCGTGGCCCCGAAGCCGCCCCGCAGGCCCGTGTCGATCTTGACCGGCTTGCCGCCCGCGACGTCCACGTACCAGATACGCAGGTGCTTATCGGTGAAGGCGATGCGCTTGGAGTCGGGCGACCAGTGCGGCGAATAAAAGAACGAAGCACCCGGGCCCAAGTCGACGACTTTCGGCGGCTGCAAGCCGTCCTGATCGCGCACGTACAGTTGATACTCCCCGGATGCGTCGCTGAAATAAGCGACGGACTTTCCATCCGGCGACCATGCGGGGTCGCGCTCGGCGGATCCCGGAGTGCGGGTCAAATTGCGGGTGTCGCCCTTCTCGGCGGGTATCGTGAAGATGTCGCCGTGGGCTTCGACTGCCACGCGCACTCCCGTCGGCGAAATGGCGACGTTCTGCACCTCACGCGGCGCCACCGGGGCCAGATGCGGAATCAGATGCGGCAGATCGCCGTGAATCGTCACAGGCACGGCATGTTCCTGGTGCGTCGCCAAGTCGTAGAGATGCAGCGAGCCGAATTGTTCGTACACCAGCGCCCCCGGACCGGCGCTGAGCGTCTTCAGATCGAGACCCTGATTCGGGAGGATCTGCTCCACCCGCTTCGTGCCGGTGTCGTAGCTGAAGAGCGAAACAGGGCCGTTGCGGTCGGAGAGGAAGTACACCGTCCCTCCGACCCAGACCGGATGCGAATCGTTGGAATTCTCGCGGGGAATCTTCTCGACGTCGAGAGTCTTCATGTTCGCCAGCCAGATCGGGGTGGTCTGGCCGCCGCGATAGTGCTTCCACGCGGGCTCCCACTGCTCGACCGGCACATACGCCAGCGTGCCGCCGTCATCCGAGAAACTGCCTGCGGCGGCGCTCGGCAGGGGCAGCAGCTGCGCAGGTCCGGCGCCATCGGCGCGTATCCGAAACATCCGCGGAAAATCCGAGTAGCTCGCATGCATGGAGGTGAACAATACTTCCTTGCTGTCCGGCGTCCAGCCCGCGGCGCGGCTGCCGGTGGGCTCCCACGTCAGGCGCCGCGGCACGCCGCCCTCGGCGCTCACGACATACACATCCGTCAGCCCATGGGCGCTGATCGAGTAGGCGATTTGGGTGTGGTCGGGGGAGAAATAGGGGCCCGCGGTGACGTCCCCGACCGAGGTCAACCGCCTCGCCTCGCCGCCTTCACGCGCAACCACCCAAATATCATTGGCATACAGAAACGCGATCCTGTCCTGGGCGAGCGAGGGGTTGCGCAACAGCAGGGGCGCGGCACCCCAGGCCGTGGGTGAGAGAAGGAATGCGGCGACGATGCACCGACCGGCGCTGACGAATCCATGACGAAGCATGCGGATACCTCGGGTCGAGTCCCTGCAGACGGTAAAGCGACGCAAAACTATACACGGTGGCGATTCGAGTACAAACGGCGCGGCCCGCTCGACGTGCCGATTCTCTAGGCAGCACCGGCCAGCGCCTGCGCCGTGGCCGCGTCGAAGACCTTCGAATCGACCTTGAGATAGGCAACATCTTCCTCGGCGATCACCACGACCTCCGACACGCCGGGTACGAGGCGCAGCCGTGCGGCGAGTTGCTCCGGGTCAGTGCCTCGACGGATGCGAATCAGCCGCGTCGTCAGATAGCTGGGCCGCCGCATCGTCGCGGCGGCCAGCAACCACAGCAGAGCGAGCGCTCCCGACCATGCAAATACGCTGCCGCGGCCCGCGCTCTGGTGCACCCAGCCGCCGCCGACGCCGCCGAAGAAAATGCCGAGGAACTGCGAACAGGAATATACTCCTATGGCGGTCCCCTTGGCCGCGGGCGGCGCCGCTTTGGTGACCAGCGAGGGCAGGCTCGCCTCCATCACGTTGAAGCCCGCAAAGAACAGGGTGATGGCGGCGAGCACGAGGTATACATCGTTCCGGCCGAAGACGAGCATGAACTGGCTGGCCGCCAGCGCAGCGACGGCTGCGATGAACACGGTTTTCATGCGGCGGTACTTCTCTGCAATGATGATCGCCGGCACCATCACCGCGACCGAAAGCACCAGGACCGGCAGGTAGATCATCCACTGGCCTCGGCTGTCCACATTCAAGCTATCGTGCAGCAGCGACGGAACCACCAGAAAGCTCGCGGTCAGCATGGCATGCAGAGCGAAGATGCCCAAATCCAGCCGCAGCAATTCTCCGTTCTTGAGTATCGATCCCAGCATCGCCGGCACCGTTTCTGTGTCGCGGTGCACGCGCAGGTGGCCGGGGCGCGGCACTATGAATAGGGTAATCGCGATTCCGGCCGCTGCCAGGACCACCATGAGCCAGAAGATTCCTGCGACGCCGATGACGCCGGCGAGAAGCGGACCGGTAACCAACGCGGCCATGAAAACAAATCCGATCGTGACACCCACCATTGCCATAGCCTGAGTACGGCTCTCCTCGCTCGTCAGATCGGCGACCAGCGCCAATACCACGGAGCCGACTGCGCCGGCTCCCTGAATCGCCCGGCCCACTATCACGCCGTCAATCGAGGTGGACACGGCGGCCACGGCGCTGCCGATCCCGAAAAGGATCAGCCCGAGAACGATCATGGTCTTGCGCCCGATCTTGTCGGACAGCAGGCCGAAGGGTATCTGCAGCAATCCTTGGCTCAGCCCATAGATGCCGAGCGCCAGACCGATGCGGTACGGTGTGTTTCCCGACAGGTGCCGAGCATAGTCGGCAAACACCGGGTAGATCATGAACAGGCCCAAAAGGCGCACCGAGAAGACGGCGGCTAGAGAGCCGGCGGCACGGAATTCTCTTTTCTGCATATAGTCGATGTTATATGAACTTCATGGCCGCAATTCCTCGATAAGCTAATGGCGGGTTTCCTTCAGTAGTCCTATAGTCCTGTCCTAGCGACCGAAGCCCCCCCCCGCCACGCTTGCCTTCACGAGGTAGCTCATGGTCAGTCTGCGGTTAAACGGTGAAGTTAGGGATGTCGATGCCCCGCCCGACATGCCCCTGCTCTGGGTGCTGCGCGACATCTTGGGAATGACGGGCACCAAGTTCGGCTGCGGGATAGCAGAATGCGGCGCCTGTACCGTGCACTTGGATGGCAGCCCGGTGCGCTCCTGCCTCCTCGCCGTAGGCTCGATCGGCCAACGGACCGTCACCACCATCGAAGGCATTGCCGCCTCCCCCGTCGGGGCCAAGGTACAGAAGGCATGGCTGGATCTGGAGGTGATCCAATGCGGCTACTGCCAATCCGGCCAGATCATGTCGGCCACGGCTCTGCTCACCGCCACACCGCACCCCGAAGATTCCGACATCGATGCCGCCATGGCGGGAAACATTTGCCGGTGCGGCACTTACCAGCGCATCCGCGCGGCCATCAAACAGGCTGCGCAAGCATAGCCTATCTGCGGGAGCCAGCCATGCACGACACAGCCATCCCGGATCGCTCTCGCAAACCCGACGCCCCGCTGACGAGACGCGGGTTTCTGCAGTCCGGGCTGGTTGCGGGGGGCGCCTTGGTCGTAGGCTTTTACCTGCCTTTGGCCGAGGGCGCACCGGCCGAAGGGCCGGTGTTCGCGCCGAACGCGTTCATTCGCATCGACACTCGCGGCAAGGTCACGCTCATCATGCCGCAGGTCGAGATGGGTCAGGGCATCTATACGGCCGTCGCCATGATCCTGGCCGAAGAGCTCGATGCGGATTTCGGTCAAGTGGCGCTCGAAGCCGCGCCCCCCAATGACAAGCTCTACGGCAATCCCATTTTCGGCATTCAGGTCACGGGCAATTCCAATTCGGTGCGATCGTTCTGGCTGCCCTTGCGCAGGGCCGCCGCCGGCGCGCGTGCCGTCCTGATTCAAGCCGCCGCGGCGCAGTGGAAAGTGGAAGCCGCCGGCATTCGCACGCAGAACAGTGAGGCCATTCACGACGCCAGCGGCCGCCGCCTCGCCTACGCGGCGCTCGCCGGCCGTGCACATGGATTGCCGCCGAAGGATCCGCCGCTCAAGGATGTCAAAGACTTCAAGTTGATCGGCAAGCCTCTCAAACGCCTCGACACCCCCGACAAGGTCAACGGCAAAGCCGTGTACGGAATCGATGTAATGCCGCCGGGCGTGAAATTCGCCACTCTCGCTGCCTGCCCGGTGTTCGGCGGCACGGTGGGACAGGTCGACGACGCCAAGGCAAAGGCCCTTCCCGGCGTCCGTCAGGTCATCGTGCTCAAAGATGCCGTCGCCGTCGTAGGCGATCACATGTGGGCGGCCAAACAAGGGTTGGCCGCCCTCGACATCACCTGGCATGAGGGATCCAATTCAACGGTTTCCTCGGATGAGGTATGGAGGCGGCTTCGTGCCGCGAGCGGCAGAGAAGGCGCGGTTGCCAAATCCGTGGGCGATGTTGCCAAGGGCTTGGCCGAGGGCGAAAGGCTGGAGGCTGCCTATGAGCTGCCCTTCCTCGCACACGCCACCATGGAGCCGATGAACTGCACCGCCCATGTCACGCCCACGAGCTGCGAGGTCTGGATAGGCTCCCAAGTGCTGTCCAGGGTCCAAGCCACGGCGGCAAGAGTCACCGGACTGCCCCTCGACAAAGTCACGGCGCACAACCATCTCCTCGGCGGCGGCTTTGGCCGCAGGCTCGAGGTGGACATGGTGGACTCGGCGGTGCAAATCGCCAAACGAGTGGACGGGCCGGTCAAAGTCGTCTGGACACGAGAGGAGGATATTCAGCACGACCTCTACCGGCCCGTGTATCGAGATGTTTTGTCCGCGACCATTTCAAACGGACGTATCGCGGGCTGGAAGCATCGCATCGCGGGTTCCGCGGTCATTGCGCGCTGGCTGCCGCCGGCTTTTCAAAAAGGGATCGACATCGATGCCGTCGACAGCGCCGTCGACATTCCCTACGACATCCCCAATCTACGCGTGGAATACGTGCGCGAAGAGCCTCCGGCCGTGCCGACGGGATTCTGGCGCGGCGTGGGCCCCAACAACAATGTGTTCGCCATCGAAAGCTTCATGGATGAGCTGGCAAAGAAGGCCAATAAGGATCCGGTCGCCTTTCGCCGCGATTTGCTCGGCAAATCGCCGCGCCTCAAGGCGGCGCTCGAGCTTGCGGCGGCCAAGGCCGGGTGGGGAAGTCCTCTGCCGGCACGCAGGGGTCGCGGTATCGCAGTCCAGGTCGCGTTCGGCAGCTTCATTGCCACGGTCGCCGAGGTCGAGGTCGGCACCGACGGCGAGGTGCGTGTGCACCGCATCGTCTCGGCCGTGGACACCGGCATCGTCGTCAATCCGGACACGGTGGCGGCACAGCTGCAAGGCGGCCTGATATTCGGGCTTACCGCCGCCCTGTACGGTAACATCACCATCGACAAGGGACGGATTCAGCAAAGCAATTTCAACGACTACCGCATGCTGCGAATGAACGAAACACCGCACCTCGAGGTGCACTTGATCAAGAGCGGCGAGGCCCCGGGCGGAATCGGCGAGACCGGCGCGACGGCCGCGCCGCCGGCCGTCGGCAATGCCGTGTTCGCCGCCACGGGCATTCGTCTGCGGCGCCTACCCATAGATCGGGACGTTCTTGCGGGGAAGAAACAATCATGAGCGATTCCACACCACCCACCGGCCGCGCCGGGCGCTATGCTCTGATCGGAATCGGCGCGATTCTCGCCGTGATCGTCATCGGCTTTTTGTGGATCGTGGTACTCGCACCTCGCGCAATGGATTTCGCGGGCGGCTCCCGGGTAGCGCTCAGCGAGTATCACGCGCAGGATCCGACGGGGGTTCCGGCCGAACTCAAAGGCGCCAGTCTCATCGAGCAGGGTCAGTATCTCGTGCGCGCCGCGGATTGCGAAGCCTGCCACACCGCCGAGGGCGGTGTTCCTTTTGCGGGTGGACGCGCCTTCGTGCTGCCGTTCGGCACGCTGTACTCGACCAATATCACTCCCGACAAGGAAACGGGAATCGGCAATTACAGCGACGCGGATTTCCTGAATGCCCTTCACAAAGGTCTGGGCCGCAACGGCACAAGACTCTACCCGGCGATGCCCTTCGCCAGCTACACCTATATGAGCGACGCGGATGCCGGCGCAATCAAGGCCTACCTCTTCAGCCTCGAGCCCGTGCATGCGCCCGCGCCGCCGCAACACATTGGGCTTTCCTTTCAACCAGCGCTCGCTCATGGGAGTGTGGGCGCTGCTGTTCAATCCGGACAAGCGCTTCGAGCCGCGCACGGAACGCGACCCGCAGTGGAATCGCGGCGCCTACCTCGTGGAAGCCATGGCTCACTGCGGCGAATGCCACACGCCGCGCAATCTAATGCAGGCGCTCGACCAGAGGGAGAAATTCGCCGGTGCCGTACAAGCCGGCTGGCGCGCCTACAACATCACCTCGGACCCCAAGAGCGGCATCGGCGCCTGGAGCGAGGCCGATCTCGCCCACTATCTGGCCGTGGGCCACGCGGACGGCCGGGGCACGGCGACAGGGCCCATGGGCGAGGCAGTCGACAACAGCCTTCAATATCTGACTCAGAGCGACATCGCCGCCATGGTGGCCTATGTGCGCTCGGTATCGGCCATCGCAACATCCGATCTGCCCGAACCCAAGGCGACTCCCGCACCTTCTTCGTATGCGGAGGGCGTTGCCGCCAATGCCGATCCGCGCGGCAAGGCGGTGTATGCCGGCGCGTGCGCGGGTTGCCATGATTGGACCGGAGTCAGCCAGGTGATCCCCTATGCGACGCTCACCGGCGCGCGGTCGGTGAACGATCCCACCGCAACCAATGTCGTGCAGATCATTCTGTCCGGCGCCCATCGGCGCGCTTCGGATATGCGGACCACCATGCCGGCCTTCGGCAGCCGCGTATTCCGACGAGGAGATCGCCAGCCTCGCCAACTACGTCACCGCGCGATTCGGTGCGCAGCCGTCGGCGGTTACGGCGCAGAGCATCGAAACCCTGCGCGCCCAGAACTGAAGCGCCCGCGGCCAGGACGTGCCGATCGATCGCCAGCGCAGTCCCGCCGGCCGTTCTCAGCCGAACTGAAAGCCCGAGATCTGCTTGCCGCCGATCGACTCGCCGAAACTGCGAATTCCGCGGTCGCCCTGGGCGGCACCGGCGGCAACCATCAAAGGGATGAGATGCTCCTCGCGCGGATGCGAGGCCGCGCCGCCCGGCGCGTCGCGCCACTTTGCGAGCATCTGATTGCGCGTCGCGGGATCCTGCACGGCATCCCCCAGCCATGCATCGAAGGCCGCCGCCGCCGCCGTGCCGCGTCCTGAAAACATATCCGCCAAATTGTGATAACTCATGCCGCTGCCCACGATCAGAACGCCCTGATCGCGCAACGGCGCCAAGGCGGCGCCCAAGGCAAGATGCAGAGTGGGATCCAAGCTGGCCTGCAGCGAGAGCTGCAGCATGGGCACGTCGGCGTCCGGATAGATGAGCAGGAACGGCACGAAGACGCCGTGATCCAAGCCGCGCTTGGATTCCACGTCGGTATCGAACCCGGCATCACCCAGCAATTGACGCACGCGCTCGGCGAGGTCGGGTGCACCGGCGGCCGGATATTTCAACTTATAGGTATGTTCCGGAAAGCCGTAGTAGTCGAACAGCAGGCCCGGCTTGGCGGCGATATTGAGCGTGGGCAAAGGGTTCTCCCAATGACCTGAGATCACCAGCACGGCCTTCGGCCGCACCTTGATCGAGGCGTCGATGCCGCGCAGATAGGCGGCCAACCCATCCCACATATGGGGAGACTCGCGCGGCGGGTCCATGAAAAAGCACGGCCCACCGCCGTGCGGGATGAACAAAGTCGGCAGTCGTTTATTGGCGTTCAAGTAAAGTGTTCCGGCAAAGGAGCCTAGCCGGGAGACCCGCGAACGTCAATTGAACGCGCCGCCGCTCATGCCGCCGGGTTGCGTCGTCCTTGACGCTCCGTCGATCTTCTCGCCCGCCGCGCCTAGACGCTGAGGCTGAGCTTGGGTTGCGCGGCCGCCGCCCGTGAACCGCCGGCCGCCGGGTTCTGCAACGAATTGTTCAAGTAGTTCTGCAGCAGAGCGCTTGCGGACTGCGAAGTGCCGCCGGGCGCCGCGGTGCCCGCCGTTGCGGGCACCCCGGCGATGGGGTCCGTCGCGCCCGGTGCGGGTGCGGCCGCGCTCGATTGCGCGCCCACCGTCTGCTCCAACGACTGCAACAAGCTGCCGAATGAATTTTGCTGAGTCGTTGCCGGGACCGCCGGCGTGGTGGCGCTGTCCGAATCGTCGGTGGCTCCCACGTGCGAGCCTCTCTTGTGACCATGCGGGCGGATATTCACCGCGGACAGCCCGGTGGGAGTGGAAGTCAAACTTGTAATTGACGACATAGGGAGTCTCCTTGATCAAGGCGCCGCAGTGTTCTTTCCGCAGGCGTATCGGTGGATGGGATTCGAGCGGCAACGATTTGCCGGGTGCCGCCGCCGGGGCGGCCGGGCGCTGCCGCCCGTGCGGCCGCGATGGGCCTGCATCTCGCCTGTATCGTGCAAATACCGCATCGCTTGGGCCCCGCTGCTCCTCAAAATCCCTGCCAAGGGCGGCGTCCGCCGCTGCCCACAGTCATTGCAAGCAGGTTTTGTGCCAAATGGCCGGCCGCACCCAGAGTGCGCTGGCCCGCGCACCGACCAGATGAGATGATGGGGAAAGATCATACCCACCTCCGCGATATCCAGGATCTTGTATGGCAGCCGGGCTCGAACTCACGGTAGGCGGGGACGCGCCCCCGGGAAGCAGCGTCGCTCGATCCCTGCGTTTGCGGCAAACCGGCACGGTTCTATTGCTTTTCGGCGGCTATGCCTCGCTCTACTTCTGCCGCGCCGACCTGTCGGTTGCCACTCCGCTTCTGATCGATGAGCTCGGCCGGCACGGCATCAGCCATGGCGAGGCCATGGTTCGCATGGGATCGATAGCCTCCTTGGGCGTGCTGGCCTATGCGCTCGGCAAGCTCTTCCTGACCGGACTGGGCGACTTCTGGGGCGGTCGGATCAGTTTTCTCATCGGCTTGGGCGGGGCGACCGTCTTCACCCTGATGTTCACCTCGGGATTGAGCGTGCCTCTGTTCAGCATTGCGTGGATAGGCAACCGCCTGACGCAGTCGATCGCCTGGGCGGGCCTGCTCAAGGTGTCCGGGAAATGGTTCGACTACTCATCCTATGGAATGATCATCGGCATCTTGAGCATCAGCTATCTGGTCGGCGACGCCGCCGCGCGGCAATGGATGGGAATGCTGATCGCGCATGGATTCGGCTGGCGCACCCTGTTTTACTTTGCCGCTGCAACGGGCGGTCTGTTCCTGGCGGTCAATTTCATTTTCCTGCGCGAGTCCCGCGCCGATGCGGGGTATGCCGAGGCCCGGCCCAACCCGCTCAATTTGTTTGCGGGATCGGACTCGCGGCCCCGAAGCGTGGGCCAGCTTTTGCTGCCCCTGATCCGCAGCCGCGCATTTCTGCTGGTTTGCCTGCTTTCCTTGGGGTGCACCATCGTCCGGGAAACTTTCAACATATGGACGCCGGAGTATTTGCGCGACTATCTGGGTTATAGCTCGAGCGACGCGGCCCGTATGAGCGCGATTTTTCCGGGTGTGGGAGTGGCCTCAGTGCTGGTGAGCGGCTGGCTCAGCGACCGTCTCGGCGTGATAGGGCGTTCACTGATCATGTTCGTGGGCTTGGTCGCCACGGCTGCAGCCCTGCTCGTCCTCATGACTCTGCGATCCGGCGCATCCGGTGCATCCGGCTCGCTGCTGCCCATCATCGCCATCGGTACCATCGCCTTCTGTCTGCTCGGTCCCTACTCCTATCTCGGCGGCGCATTCGCGCTCGATTTCGGCGGCAAGCAGGCAGGCGCCGCATCATCCGGCATCATCGACGGAGTCGGCTATCTGGGTGCGGTGGTCGCGGGCGACAGCGTGGCGCGGGTCTCGGTGGCCTTCGGCTGGCAAGGGGTATTCGTCGCCCTGTCCGCCGTCAGCGGCCTGGCGGCGCTCGGCGCCGGTTGTTTATACTTCCTGAGCGCCAAGGCGGCGGCGAGCGGAAGGCATCTCCCTTGAATCAAGTCAGCCAAGTAAAACGCCTCTGGTCCCTGCCGGACATGCTCGGCATCGAATGGTCCGACGGCACTTTGGGCGAATATGCGAGCCTGTGGCTGCGCGACAATTTGCGCGAGGACCGCGATCCTCACAGCGGCCAGCGGCTGCTCGACATCGCCGATTTACCCGAGAATCCCCGGATTCGATCGGCGGCGGCACAGGGTGCCGGGGTACAGATCGAATGGGAAACCGAACCGCGCACGGCGGTCTTCGAACTCGAATGGCTGCTTGAACATGCATCGAACCGCTCCGGGCCCCGCGCAGCGTTCACGCCCAAGCACTGGCTGGAGGGCGCCCGTCTCGATGCCGCCGGCGACTTCGCATGGGCGGCATTCTCCGACGCGCGGAACGACCTGCGCCTGCGCGCCCGGTGGCTGGCCCGGTTGTTGCGGGACGGCATCGCCTTCCTGAGCGATGTGCCCGCCGAGGAATCCGCAATCCTGACGGCCGCAGCATTGATGGGGCGGGTCTCGGAGACCAACTATGGGCGGGTATTCGACGTGCGGTCGGTGCCGCAACCGGAGAACCTGGCGTACTCCGACTTGGGATTGGGGCTGCACACGGACAACCCCTACCGCGAGCCGGTGCCTGGATTTCAGGTGCTGCACGCGCTGATCGCTTCTCCCGACGGCGGCGAGAGCCTGTTCGCCGACGGTTTCGCC
The DNA here is from genome assembly GCA_963784105.1 of uncultured Gammaproteobacteria bacterium. Lineage (GTDB taxonomy): Bacteria > Pseudomonadota > Gammaproteobacteria > Steroidobacterales > Steroidobacteraceae > Bog-1198. Next base: position 155,449 of record CAWAQE010000018.1, on the reverse strand, counting down.
ATCGCGGAACATTTGCGCATGGCCAGCCCAGACGCCTTCGCCGTCTTGACTGCGACGGCGGTGCCCTTTCTGTACCGCTCCAAAGACGCGGAGCTGTACGCCGAAAGACCGCTGATTCAGTTGAACTGCGGCGGCGAGGTGAGCGCCGTACACTACAACAGCCGCTCCATTGCGCCTCTGCGCCTCTGCGCCCGCGATGCGGGCCCGTTCTACTCCGCTTATAAGCGCTTCGCCGCGCTGCTGCGCGACTCGCGGTTTCAATTGCGATTCAGGCTGCGCGACGGCGACCTTGCGGTATTCGACAATCAGCGCACCTTGCACGGACGCACCGCATTTACATCGGCGAAGCACCCGCGCCACTTGCGCGGCTGCTACCTGACTCGCGACAGCGTCTATTCCGAGGCAGCACTCCTGCGCCGCAAATTCGACTCGAGGCCGCACGCATGAAAGTCACCGACGAAATCCTCGCCATTTTTCACGAGCGCGGTTCGGGCGCGTATTTCGGCGAGAGCGTATCGATGACCGAGCACGCGCTGCAGGCCGCCTACTTCGCGCAGATTGCCGGCGCGCCGCCGGCGCTGGTGGTTGCCGCTCTTTTACACGACATCGGACACCTCATCGACGATGTTCCGGGCGACATCGCCGAATGGACCCTGGACGCGCATCATGAGCGGGTCGGCAGCCGCTGGCTCGCCAAGCGCTTTCCTGCCGACGTGTCGGAACCGGTGCGCCTGCACGTTCCCGCCAAACGCTATCTTCTGGCCACCGATGCCGAGTACTTCGCGAAGTTGAGCCCCGCCTCGGTAATCACCCTGAAGCTGCAGGGCGGCCCCATGGCGGGGCACGAAGTCGCCCGATTCAAGACCGAGCGATTTCACCAGGACGCCGTGCGCGTCCGGCAATGGGACGATCAAGGCAAGGTGGCCGGATTGAAGACCCCGGGCCTCGGCGACTATCGGATCCTCATCGAGGGATTGTCGTAGTTCTCAAGGAGCCTTCGCCGGCATCTTCGCATCTTCCGGGTGAAGAATATTGAATTTCATGCCGTTGGCGCCCACGAAGTCCCCGATCTGCATCCCCGTTGGGCAGGCACCCACATACTTGCTGTCGCTCGCGGTAACCGTATTCTTGCCTTCCTGGTGAATTTCCGTGTGCACCGCCGTGTTCCCGGTCAAGACAGTAACGACCTTCGATTTGATCACCTTGCCGCCGAATTTGCACTCGGTCTGCTCAGTGATGGTTGAGCCGCTGCGCGCGACGCTGGTCTGCTTGCAGGACGGATTGGGCTTCTTGAATCGCTGATCGAATAGAGTCTGCAGAAGCGCCGTGCTGGTGCACATGGTCCCCGTCTGGGGCGGAATCTGCGGATCGCCGGTCGTGGTGGTCGTGGACCAGAGGCCCGCTTTGACGTCCGGTACGTCTCCGGCATGGGCAAGGCCGCCGAGGAGAGCGCCCGACAGAATCGCCGAGAAAAGTACTCTACGCATGTGTGCCCCGCCTTCGCACTGACTGAGTGCCGGCCGCAATTATGCTTGATTTCATTGCTTCACGGACGATTCGCCGCTTCACGGGCGATTCGGCACTGATTGAGGCCAAGGGCCGGTGGAATGCGGCGGTCTGCGTTCCGGGCGAACTGACTGCCGATCGGCCTTTCGTGCAGTCAGTCGCCCTTCGCTTCCTGGGGGTAGGCTGTTTCTCAACCGACGTTCCCGCGCTCTTGGCGGGCGGGAACAAAGGTAACGCTCGATCATTGCGAAGATGTGGCGGCGATATTGTCTTTTGATAACTGCGGAATTCTTCGCGCGGGGCTATTCTTTGCGCCTCGCAAACAAGACTCGAAGGGGTGGCCGATCATGCCCGCTGAACACAAGGCCCGCTTGTACGAACTGGTGCTCGATAATGGGCGTTCGGCCAGTCCCTATGTCTGGCGCATTCGCTATGCGCTCGCGCACAAGGGCATAAGCTGCGACGCGGTGCCGCTTGGCTTTACCGAGATATCCACCGCGTTCAACGGCCGGTTCAAGACGGTCCCGGTTCTCGAACATGGCGATACGATGCTGGCGGAGAGCTGGGACATCGCCGAGTACCTGGACAAAGCTTTTCCCGGCGAACCGGCCCTGTTCGAGGGCCCCGCGGAACTCGCCGTGGTGCGGCTCACGGATGCGTGGTTTTCCGCGCAAGTCATGCGCAAGATGTTTCGCATCTATGTGCTGGACATTCACAACGCCGCTCGCCCCGAAGATCGCCCCTACTTTCGCCGGACACGCGAATCACGGCTGAAGGGAAGGCCTCTGGAAGAAGTCACGGCCGACCGCGCCGAAGGCTTGCCGGCGCTTCGCGACGCGCTGGCGCCGCTGCGCGCACATCTGTCCCGCTTCCCCTATCTTGGGGGAGGCGCGCCGAACTATGCCGACTATATCGTGCTCGGCGCATTCCTATGGGTGGCCAGCGTCAGTACCTTGCCGATGCTCGCTCACGATGATGCTCTGCGCCCATGGGTCGACAGGTGTCTGACCCTATACGGCGGACTCGGGCGCGATACGCGCATGAAGGCCTTGTTCGAATGAGGCCCCGCGAGCGAGCGGTCGAGCGAGCGGTAGCGACTCCATTTGACATAGGATTCAATGGACGTGCGGCCGTTCACTCTGCTCTTTAGAGTACTTGACGAGATACAGTTTGCTCCCTTAAGCTGAATTCATGCAAAGGCCAAGCGCCGCATTTCCCGCTCGCCCGGAAGCTCCGGCAGCCATCGAAAGCCGCGCGCTCGGCACGCTCGCCTACATACGGGCATCCATCGAATCCTCGAGCTCCATGGACGTGCCCGGCATGGCGGGCATCGTGATGGGCATTATCGGAGTCCTCGCCGCCGTGATGGTGTCTCTGCCCCGCTGGGCACCTCATTGGCTGGCGATCTGGCTGGCCGCCGCCGCCGCCGCGTTCATACTCGGCGGAGCCTTGGTGGCGCGCCAGATTGCATGGCGCGGACATGCACGCTACTTGGGCCCCACCAGGAAATTTCTGCTGTGCCTATGTCCGGCGCTCCTCGCCGGCGCCGTGCTGACATTGGTGTTCGCGGCGGCCGGGACGACGAGTTTCATTCCGGGCATGTGGCTCCTGCTCTACGGCTGTGCCGTGCTCTCGGCGAGCACGGTGACGGCTGCGGAAATTGCGCGGCTCATCTGCTTCATGGGAGCGCTGTTCATCGCGCTCGGATCGATGACGTTCGCGCTGCCCGCGGCGGCCCACACCGCCATGCTCGGCCTGGGATTCGGCCTGCTGCACATCGTCTTCGGCATCTGGATCGGAAGCTTGAGTCATGGCGGCTAAATCCGGCGCCGTCAAACGCGGCGAGCCGGCCGCGCCGGCGCCCGGCAAGGCGCCCTTGAAGCCGGTGCCGGTGCCGGTGCCGCGTTCGCCGCTCGGGAACGACGATGCGGGGTTCGATCGCCTGATATACGAACGCGTGCGGCTCGGCATCATGAGCGCGCTCGCCATGAACGAACAGCTCACCTTCAACGAGATCAAGTCCTTGTTCGACGTGAGCGACGGCAACTTGAGTGCCCACGCCCGCAAGCTCGAAGAGGCGGGCTACGTGGTGTGCACGAAGACCTTCGAAGCCCGCAGGCCGAGGTCGGAATACCGCATTACCCAGATCGGGAAGAAGGCCTTGCTGCGTTACCTCGAGCACATCGAGGCGGTCATCAAAGCCACGCGGCGCGCTTGACCTGCAATGCACGTCGCCATCATCATGGACGGAAATGGCCGCTGGGCCACCCAGCGCGGATTGCCCCGGACCGCGGGGCATATCGAAGGCGCGAAAGCGGTACGCACCATCGTCGAAGCCGCGGCCCGGGCGGACGTCAAGATACTCACTCTGTACGCATTTTCATCCGCCAACTGGGCGCGGCCGCCGGCGGAGATCGCCGCACTGATGCGTCTATTCGGCCAGTATCTCTTCACCGAGACGCGCCGCTGCGTGGAACAATCGATTCGCCTCAATGTGATCGGCAGGCGCGACCGGCTCAGCGAAAACCTGCTTCATTCCATCGAACAGAGCGAACGTTCGAGCGCGGCGGGCCTGGGAATGCTGCTGCGCATAGCCGTCGACTACTCCTCGCAGCACAGCATCGTTCAGGCGGCGCAGCGCATCCGTCACGACGGGGAACTCACCGCCGAGGGCTTTCATCGCGTGCTGCATGAAGTCGATCACTGCGCCTACCCGGCCGGTGCGGTCGACCTGTTGATTCGCACCGGCAACGAGCGTCGCCTCAGCGACTTTCTCTTGTGGGAGTGCGCATTTGCGGAACTGCACTTCAGCGAATGCCTGTGGCCGGACTTCGACGAGCGGCGCTTTCGATGTGCGCTCGAGGATTTCAGCGGCCGGCAGAGGCGCTACGGCGCGCTCAGCGCCAGGACGCTCTAGTGCGGACGCTGTCCGGCGCTTACAATTCCCGCCGTGCAATCCACCGATTCATTGACCGCTCTGATCGAACATCATCGGCCGGGCCACGCGTTGGCGCGGGATTTCTACACCGACCCCGTCATCTTCGAGCGCGACATGGAGCGCATGCTGCTGCGGCATTGGTTCTGCGCGGGGCACCTCAGCAGCATCCCGCGTGCCGGCGATTATTCGGTGGTGGATCTCGGCGCTGAGTCGGTCATCATCGTGCGGGTCGGCGAAGACCAGGTACGCGCCTTGCTGAACGTCTGCCGGCACCGTGGTTCGCGCCTCGTCTCCGGCCGCTCCGGCAAGGCCCAATCGGCGCGCCTCACCTGCCCCTACCACGCCTGGACTTACGATCTGGACGGGAACTTGCTGGCTGCGCGCCAGATGCCGGAATCGTTTCGACGCGCCGACATCGCACTGCGGACGCTTCCCGTCCGAATCATGGAAGGATTGATATTCACTACGTTTGCGACGCAGCCGCTCGAGCTTGGCGCCGCCGCGCAAGCATTGGCGGCGTCGGCCGGTGTACACGGCTGGGCGGCTGCGAAAGTCGCGCATCGGGAAATGTACTCGATCAAGGCCAACTGGAAGCTTGCCGTCGAAAACTACATGGAGTGCTATCACTGCACCCCGGCTCACCCGGAATTCGCCAAGCGCCATGTCTACGCCCGCCCGGAGGAGTTGAACGTCGAGTTGGAGCGCGCGGGCCGAAAGCGGGCCGAAGCACTCGGCATCGTGGTGCCCGATGTCGATCAATACGGATGCGCAGCGCCCGCAGGCGGCGAATCCGTCGCCGTCATGCGCAGCGCGCTGCACGAGGGCATGGTCAGCGCCACGGACGACGGCCGATCGGTGGCTCGGTTGATGGGCGCGTTTTCGGTACCCGACGGCAACTCGACCTATTTCGACATCGGCCCCATCAGCGATTTCCTCGCCTATCCGGATCACGGAGTCATCTACCGGTTCATCCCCAAAACTGCGGACCAGACCGAGATGGAAGTGATTTGGCTGGTGCATCAGGACGCCGTCGAAGGCGTGGACTACGACGTCGGACGCCTGACCTGGCTGTGGAAGACCACCAGCGCCGAAGACAAGAAAATCGTCGAGATGAATCAGGCCGGCGTGAACTCCCGATTCTTCGAGCCCGGACCCTACTCGCTGCAGGAAACCTACGCCGCGCGCTTCGTCGATTGGTACTTGAGGGAACTGTCGGCGTGACCCGCTGACCCGGCAGCCATCGTTTGGGCAATGGCGCCAAGCATATGCCACGAAGTTTGACCCAAGTCCTCTTGCAGGCGCAATTATTACTCGCCTGAATAGACGGATAAAAAGCGATATCACTCAATAAATCGGCGCAATAGGCGATTTATATTTCTACAGTAATGTGCTAGTATTCGCTTCATCAGACGAATATGCCGTGCTATATCGCCAAAATCGCCTAAATGAACGAGTTATGAGAATCACTTCTGATCTGACCGATATGGCGGTTCTGCATGAGACAGGGGAACGCCTGGAGCGTCGTCGAATCGATGCGGGATTGACCCAGGCCCAGCTGGCCGAGGAAGCCGGCATCTCTAAACGCACGGTTGAGCGGATCGAGGCGGGCCACAGCACTGACTTCGTTATGCTGCTGCGCGTTCTGCGGGTACTGAAATTGCTGGAAGCGCTGGATCAGTCAGTACCCGATCTGCCGCAAAGCCCCCTTATGCTTCTCAAGGGCCGAGGCCGCGCGCGCAAGCGCGTAGTGCATTCGCGGCGGCCGCCGGACGGCACGGCGGCGCCCAAGCCGGCTCCGCCCTGGAAGTGGCGGGAGTAGTATGTGTCCGCCGTAGCGGAAGTGCGGCTGTGGGGCCGAACGATCGGAGCAGTCTCCTTGGAGGAGAGAGCCCGTATCGCCGCATTTCAATATGACCCGGCCTTTCTCGCCAGCGGAATTGAACTCTCGCCGATCACCATGCCCCTGTCGCGGCAGGTCTATCAGTTTCCTCCTCTGCCGCAAGTGTCCTTTCACGGCCTGCCCGGCCTGCTCGCCGACTCACTGCCCGATAAATTCGGCAATGCACTGATCGATGCGTGGCTCGCCACTCAAGGCAGACGGCCCGAGAGCTTCAACGCAATTGAGCGGCTCTGCTACATAGGAGTTCGCGGAATGGGTGCTCTCGAGTTCGCGCCCGCGAAGGGACCGGCGCTGAGACGATCGGCCAAGGTGCATGTGGATGAGTTGGTCAAGCTCGCCTCCGAGGTGCTCACGCATCGTGCCTCACTCCAAGTCTCCTTTGCCCCCGGTAGGCGGCATGATGGACTGCAGGAGATGCTGCGGGTGGGCACGTCCGCCGGCGGCGCGCGGGCGAAGGCCATCGTCGCGTGGAACCGAGACACGAACGAAGTGCGCTCGGGGCAAGTGAAGGCCCCGGCCGGCTTCGACTATTGGTTGCTCAAGTTTGACGGGGTCAGTGCAAATAAAGACAAAGAGCTCGAGGACCCCAAAGGGTATACCGTCATCGAGTACGCATACGCGCTCATGGCCATCGATGCCTCCATCGAGATGTCTGAATGTCGACTCTTGGAAGAGGGCGGCAGGCGCCATTTCATGACCCGACGGTTCGATCGTCTGAGCGATGGCGGCAAGCTGCACATGCAGTCCCTGGCTGCTCTCGCCCACTTCGACTTCAACTCCCCCACCGCTCATTCCTACGAGCAGACCTTCGACGTGATCAAGCGCCTGGGGCTTTCCATGCGTGACCGTGAACAACAGTTTCGTCGGATGATCTTCAACGTTGTCGCCCGTAACCAGGACGATCATGTGAAGAATATTGCATTCCTGATGGACAAGGCGGGCACCTGGTCGCTTTCACCCGCGTTTGACGTTACCTACGCGTATAACCCGGCAGGCCTGTGGACGAGCCGGCACCAAATGACGATCAACGGCAAAACCGACGACTTCATGCGGGAGGATTTCAAGGCGGTCGCGCAAGTGGCGGGGCTGAAGCGTGGAAGGCCTGAAGCCATCCTCGCCGAGGTGATGGACGCGGTTAAGGAATGGCCGCGCTATGCCGGGAAAGCAGGTGTGCCCGGAGCCCAGTGCGATAAAATCACTCGAACATTGAGGTTGAAATTCGACCGCCGCGGCATCCTGACCTCGCAGCAATGACCTTGCGCTGCCGGCAGTCATCGTTTAGGCCATAGCCCGAAAGCGGCGCCTGGCTCACGTTTTCCCTTGGCGCTCGCGGTCATAATCCGCAGCCATATGAAACGCTTGGCAGCATCACCGATTGCATTTTTGGTTTGCCTCATTGCGGCCGCACTGAGCGGATGCCACGACACTGAGTCGCCAAGTTCCCCGGTATTCGTGACGGGCACGGCGGCCGGTCTCACCGGCCATGTAGTTCTGCAGAATAGCGGCGGGGGTTCTCTCACCGTCACGGCGAACGGAACGTTCTCCTTTGCAATGCCGATCGCCGTGGACAGCCCCTATGCAGTGACCGTACAGACGCAGCCCGCCGGCCAAACCTGCACGGTGAGCAACGGCTCCGGCACCGCGGGGTCGACGAACGTGACCGATGTCGCACTGAACTGCATTTCAAACACCCAGGCCCTGGGCGGGACCGTGTCGGGTTTGCTCGGCAGGCTGGTGCTGGAATTCAACGGCGGCGATCCTCTGACGATTACTGCCGACGGCGCCTTCGCCTTCCCGACTTCCGTTGCCGACACCAGCACTTACGCGATCACCGTACGTGCCCAGCCCGCGGACCAGACGTGCGCGCTCGCCAATGGTTCGGGGATCGTAGGGACCGCCAATATCACCAACATAACCGTGACCTGCATCACCAATGCCTTCACCACGGGCGGCACGATCTCGGGTCTCACCGGGACGGTCGTGCTGCAGAACAACGGCGGCGACACGCAATCCATCGGCACCGACGGGGCGTTTACGTTTCCGACGCCCGTCGCCGAGGGAAGTCCCTACCTGGTGACGGTAAAGACACAGCCCGCCGACCAAACGTGTTCGGTCACGAATGGCTCGGGCACCATGGGTGCGGCGCGCGTCACGAACGTTGCGGTGGTGTGCGCCGTGAACACGTACTTCGCCGGAGGCACGGTCTCCGGCCTCGCCGGTACGGTGGTGTTGCAGAACGACGGCAGCGACTCTCTGGTCATCGGCGGCAACGGTGCGTTCACGTTCAACACCCCGGTTGCACAGGGAGGCACCTATTCGGTCACCGTCCAGACGCAGCCCGCCACCCAGACGTGTACGGTCGCCAACGGCGCGGGCACTATGGGAGGCGCCGATGTCACCAACATCGCCGTGACATGCTCGATGAATGCGTACACCGTAGGCGGCACGGTCAGCGGCCTCGGCGGCACGGTCACGCTGCAGAACGACGGCACCGACAGTACATCGCTCAGCAGCGACGGCTCATTCACGTTCTCGACGCCGATTGCCGAGGGAAGCACCTATGACGTGACGGTGCAGACGCAGCCAGTGGCGCAAACCTGCACCGTCAACAACGGCTCGGGCACGATGGGCAGCGCCAACGTGACCAATGTGTCCGTGAATTGCGTGACGAATTCGACGACGGTCACGGTGAGTTCAACGGGAACGATTCCCGTGAACGGCAGCTCCGGCAGCATTACAGTGACCAATACCGGAACTACTTATACAGCCTATGACGTGTCCGCGATTCTGCCTGGCGGCTGGAGCGGCGTGACCCAAGACTCGAGCAACTGTGCCGCCGTGGCACCGAACGGGGGCACCTGCACATTGACGTTCGCTTCAACCACGCCGTACGTGGCGCAAGGGAATATCTCGATAACCGGCGACAACATCACCTCACCGCCGACGATTGCGCTGGCGTTCAGCATGGACGGATATCTGGTGTTTTCCGTGCCGACGGCTTCAACAGCGCTTGTCTTGGCGTCCAGTGACGCGAGTTCATCGCAAGCATGGAGCCCGACTTTCAATAATATTGCCGGTATCACTGAAACATCGACTAGCCCCCCCTGCAACGGAGCTGCCGATGGAGCTTGCGATTCGATTCAGATCGAGGCTTTTTATGGGACGCCGCTGACGGGTTATGCCGCCGGTCTCTGCGATGAAATAACATCGGACAACACCGGCACCGTGGCGATGGGGACTTGGTACCTGCCCGCGATTTGCGAACTGGGCGGCGCTGGACAAGGAGCAGGCTGTCTCTCGGGACTCGCCAATATCGATGCCAATTTGGTGCAACTGGGCTTTGGCGGGCTCAACGGTGCGTACTGGAGTTCTACGGAGTTTGCGCTTAACCCCACCCCCTATGCATGGGCGGAGAACTTCGCGACCGGTGGTGGCAGCTTTCAGGACGCCATAAACAAGGCTGCTCTATTCGGTACGCGCTGCGTTCGCATCATGACTTATTAGGACCTTCGGCAACCGCACCGCAGTGCCGGATCCTAGCCTCCCTGCCGGCGGCGCCACGACGCCAGCGCCAATAGCAGACCTGCGCCGATGACCACCGGATAATTGCCGAACCGCGCATAGGGCGTGAGACCCGTCATGGGCCGCACCTCGGCGCGCAGCACGGCCTCTTGAAATTGCGGCAGACGCGCCACGATTTCACCCTGCGGGCCGATCACGGCCGTGATGCCGTCATTCGCCGCGCGCACCAGGTAGCGCCCGGCCTCGAGCGCGCGCATGCGGGAGATTTGCAGATGCTGGTGCGGTGCCGTGGAATTGCCGTACCAGGCATTATTCGTGACGTTGATCAGCAACGTGGCATCCCGCAGAACCCTCAGTTGCTGATTGCCGAAGGCATCTTCATAGCAAATCGTCAGCCCGAGCTTTTGCCCGGCCGCGCTCAACGTAGTCTGGCGATCCGCACCGGGCGTGAAGTCGTCATAGGGCAGGCTCATCAGCCGCATCCATGAGCGCACGAATTTAGGCACTGGAAAGTATTCGCCGAAGGGCACCAGGTGCCGCTTGTAATACCAACCGCCGCCCGAGTCGCTCAATACCAGCAGCCCGTTGAAGTACTGATTGTTTTTCGCCTGATAGTTCACCAGGCCGATCGCAAAGTCCGCGCCGTGCGCGCGCCCGAGCTCCTGCAGGCGCCGCAAATAGTCCGGTATTTCATTCGCCAACACCGGCAGCGCGGCTTCCGGCCACACGATGAGCCGGGCTCCCCAGGCATCCGCCGTGAGCTGGGAATATCGCGTCATGGTCGCGTCGAGGTTATTCGCCTGCCACTTCTGATCCTGAGGCACGGCGCCTTGCACGGCGGCGACGGCCAGGGAAGGACCGGAAACGCGCGTCCAGCCGTAACGGCCGAGCACCGCCGGGATCAGGAACAAGGCCACGATGGCGCCGAGCGCAATCGCCCGCCGTGCGGCCGGGACCGCCGGCATCAGCAGCACATTGAGCGCCGCCGCGATCGTCGCGACGGCCCAAGTCACGCCGTAGACGCCGAGCAGCGGCGCCCAGCCCTTGAGCGGCGAATCGATCATGGCATAGCCCAGCGACAGCCAGGGGAAGCCGCTCAAAGCCCAGCCGCGCAGCCACTCGAGCAACACCCAGAGGACCGGCAGCACCAGCCAGGCTCGGGTCGCCCCGGCTTTGAGCCAGAAGCGATTGGCCAGGTAGCACAAGGCCGCGGAATACGCCGACATCAGGGCGATCAGGGCCGCCTGCAATATCAGGGTCAGCCAAAGCGGCACCAGGCCGAAAACGTGCAGACAGGTGTACAGCCAATAGGTGCCGAAGGCGAACAGACCCGCGCCGAACGCCGCACCCGTCCAGCCGGCGCGCCGCGGCGGCAAACCCCGGATCAGCGCAAACAGTGCCGCCGGCGCCAGCACGGCAATGGGCCACAGACCGAATGGCGCAAATGCGACATTGAGCGATGCGCCCGTGCCGAAGGCGGCCGCCAGCCTCCAGAGGGCCTGAGTCTGCAACGCGGCGGAAGGGCCGCGCTCGCCGACGCTCAAGGAGCCGACTCGTCGGCGGCTGGGGGCTCAATATCGGTTGGGGTGTTCACGCGCAACAGATCGATGCGGCGGCGATCGGCGCGCAGCACACGAAACTCCAGTGCGCCGACCTGAATGGTTTCTCCGCGGCGCGGCAACCGGCCGAACTCCTGCATCAACAAGCCGCCGATCGTGTCGTATTCCTCATCGGAAAACGCGGTTCCAAAGTAGTGATTGAAGTCGTCGATCGGCGTGAGCGCGCGCACCGTGAATTCGCGCGCACCTTCGCGGCGGATCGTCTGATCGTCCTCGACATCGTGCTCATCGTCGATCTCGCCGACGATTTGCTCGATGACATCCTCGATGGTCACGAGGCCGCACACGCCGCCGTACTCATCGACGACCATGGCGATGTGATTGTGACTGCGGCGAAATTCCTTGAGCAGCACGTTGAGCCGCTTGCTCTCGGGGACGAACACCACCGGACGCATGTATTCGCGAATCTCGAAACTCTCCTCGCCGGCCGCCTGCAGGCGAAGCAAGTCCTTCGCCAGCAAGATGCCGAGGATTTGATCGCGGTCCTCGCCGATCACGGGAAAGCGCGAGTGGCCGGACTCGACCACGAGCTCGACGAGCTTATCCGGCGATTCGTCGCGCTCCACGAACACCATCTGCGAGCGCGGCACCATGATGTCGCGCACTTGCATATCCGCGACCGCCAAGACGCCCTCGAGCATGACCAACGCATCGCCGTCGAACAGGCCGCGCTCGCTGGCCTCGCGCAGATTCTCGATGAGCTCGGCAAGATCGCGCGGCTCGCCGGACATCGACTGAGTAATGCGCTTGAGCCAGCGGCCCGTGGTGCCGCCTTGGGTTTGTTCTGACATGGGGGCTTAAGGATACTCGATCAGCGATACGGGTCCGAAAAGCCAAGCCGATCAAGGATTTGAATCTCCTTTGCGGCCATTTTCGCCGCGTCGGCGTCGGCTTCGTGGTCAAAACCAAGCAAGTGCAGCACTCCGTGCACCGTCATGTGCGCCCAGTGCGACTGCAGTGTTTTACCTTGGGCTCGCGCCTCGTGCGCGACGACGGCGGCGCAGATCACGAGTTCGCCGAGAAAGTAGCGGCCGTCGGGAACGAGACCGGCCCCGCCGAACGACAGCACATTGGTCGGCTTGTCCTTGCGCCGGTAGTGCGCGTTGAGACTGCGGCTGCGCGCCTGTCCCACCACCCGGACGGAAAGCACCCAGCGCCGCCGTCCGCGTGCGAGCGCCGCGGCAGCCCACCCGGCCAGCTGCCGCGCGCTCGGCACCCACGGTTGCCGCGCTGCGTAGCTCACCTCGAGTTCGAGCCGCCGTGCCACCGTATTCTAAGGTCCGTCGTCGGGAGCGCTTGCCTCGTAGGCTTGAACGATTCTTTGCACCAGCGGATGACGCACCACGTCGCGCGAGCTGAACATGGTGAAAGCGATGCCGTGCACGCCGCGCAGAATGTCGATTACCGTGCGCAGGCCCGATTGCTTGGAATTCGGTAGATCGACCTGCGTAATGTCGCCGGTGACGACCGCCTTGGAGCCGAAGCCGATGCGAGTCAGGAACATTTTCATCTGCTCGTTGGTCGTGTTCTGCGCCTCGTCCAGAATCACGAAGGAGTCGTTCAGCGAGCGGCCGCGCATGAACGCCAGAGGCGCCACTTCGATCACATTGCGTTCGATGAGTTTGGCCACCCGCTCGAAGCCCATCATTTCGTACAGCGCATCGTACATGGGCCGAAGGTACGGATCGACCTTCTGCGACAAATCGCCGGGAAGGAAGCCCAGCCGTTCGCCGGCTTCGACCGCCGGCCGCACCAGCACGATGCGCCTGACCTTCTCCGACTGCAGTGCCTCGACGGCGCAGGCAACGGCAAGGTAGGTCTTGCCCGTGCCCGCCGGCCCTATGCCGAAGGTAAGGTCATGAGTGCGTACATTGTTGAGGTATTCGGTTTGGTTGGCGCCGCGCGCGCGCACCGTGCCGCGGGCGGTATTCACCTTGAGCTCGCCGGAATCCGCATTGGCTTCAGTATTGCTGTCCATATCCAGTTCTTGCAGGGCAATGTGCACGCGCTCGGAATCCACGGGCTCGCGCTGCGCACGCGCGTAAAGCCCGAGCAGCACCGCTTCGGCACGCTTGATGGCCGGGGCCAAGCCGATGATCTGAAATCGGTTGCCGCGCCGCCTGACCTCCACGCCGAGCCTGGCCTCGATCTGGTGCAGATGCCCGTCGAGAGGCCCGCACAATTCCACCAATCGGACGTTGTCCGCCGGAGCGAGCAACACGTCGCGCGTCATCGGAACCGAACTCACAGGGCTCCGCCGGCGAGGAGATGTCCGCGCAGGGAATTCGGCATGGCTTGGGTGATGGTCACGTCCGCAAAGCGGTTGATCAGAGACATCGGGTCGTCCGCGGGGCCGTCGAAATTGACCCAGCGGTTGTTGTCGGTGCGCCCCGCGAGCTGCAGGGGGTTGCGCTTGGCGGGCCGCTCGACGAGCACCCGCTGCCGGCTGCCCACCATGCGCTCGGAGATGGCGCGCGCCTGAGCGTTCAAGCGCTGCTGCAAGAGCTCGAGCCTTTGCTGTTTGACTTCATGCGGCACCTCATCGGGCAGTGCGGCCGCGGGGGTGCCCGGCCGGCGGCTGTAGATGAAGCTGAACGACTGATCGAAACCCACCTCGGCCACCAGATTCATGGTCGCAATGAAATCCTCGTCCGTCTCGCCGGGAAACCCGATGATCAGATCGGTTGAAATGCAAATATCGGGCCGCACCGCCCGCAGCTTTCGCAGCTTCTGCTTGTATTCCAGCACAGTATGGCCGCGCTTCATTGCAGCCAGAATACGGTCCGAGCCGCTTTGCACAGGCAGGTGCAGAAAATTATTCAGCTTCGGCACATTGGCGTACGCCTCGATCAGGCTGTCGTTGAATTCCAGCGGATGCGAGGTCGTAAAGCGTATGCGCTCCACGCCCGGGGCGGCCGCAACGAAATGAATCAGCGTCGCCAGATCCGCGAGCGTGCCGTCCGCCATGGGCCCGGCGTAGGCGTTCACGTTTTGGCCGAGCAGCGTTATTTCGCGCACGCCCTGCCTGCCCAAGCGCTCCACTTCCTCGAGCACCTGCTCGAAGGGCCGGCTGATCTCTTCGCCGCGAGTGTAGGGCACCACGCAAAAGCTGCAGTACTTGCTGCAACCTTCCATGATGGAGACGAACGCGGTCGCGCCCGCCGCGCGCGGCTGCGGCAGCCGGTCGAATTTCTCGATTTCCGGAAAGCTGATGTCGATCTGCGGCCGTCCGGACTCCTTCAGCCCTACCAGCATCGCCGGCAGACGGTGCAGGGTTTGCGGGCCGAAAACCAGATCGACGAACGGCGCCCGCGCGGTAATGCCCTCCCCTTCCTGGCTCGCGACGCAGCCGCCGACCCCGATGACGACATGCGGACGCCGCTGCTTGAACAGCCGCCATTCGCCCAGCAGGGAAAACACCTTCTCCTGGGCCTTTTCGCGGACTGAGCAGGTATTGACCAGCAATACGTCCGCCTCCGCCGGATCGTCGGTATGCGTCATGCCATGGGCAGCCTCGAGCACGTCCCTCATCTTGCCGGAATCGTACTCATTCATCTGGCAACCGAAGGTTTTTATGTATAAACGACCGGGCATACGCTCGCCATAGGCTCACATGGAAAAGGCCGTTAAGATACTAGGAACTATGGCAATACGCGAAGTTCTCAAAATGGGCGATCCGCGCCTCCTGGCGCTGGCCGAACCGGTCCGGACATTCGGCACTCCTGAGCTTGAAAGCCTGCTGAGCGATATGCGGGACACTATGCGCCATCTCAATGGGGCAGGTCTCGCTGCACCGCAAATCGGGGTGGGCCTGCGCGTCGTGATTTTCGGCTTCGAAATCAATCCACGCTACCCGGAAGCGGATCCCGTGCCCTTTACGGTGCTGATCAACCCTACCCTGACCCCGCTGGGCGACCAGCAAGACGAGGGCTGGGAAGGCTGTCTATCGGTGCCCGGCATGCGCGGGTTGGTGCCGCGGTATCGGGATCTGCGCTATACCGGATTCGATGCTGCGGGGACGCCCATCGACCGCACGGTCAAGGACTTTCATGCCCGGGTGGTGCAGCACGAAGTCGATCACCTGGACGGAATCCTGTACCCGCGCCGCATCCGCGACCTGACTAAGTTCGGATTCAACGACGCCCTGTTTCCGGGCGAGGATGTCGTCGACGACTGAGGCCGAATTTTGCGCCTCCGGCTGGGCGCGCGGCGCCGGCCTCAACTCGCACGCTTGGTGATGACGACATGTGTTGCGTTCGGCGTCGCCGCGTGTTCAGTGCACCGATAGCCGAGCCGGGCGACATCGATACCGGCGAACAGACTCTCCCCCGAGCCGAGCAGAACGGGAGAAATGGCCACGTGCATCTCGTCGACGAGCCCTGCCCGAAGGTATTGACGGATGGTCGCGGCGCCGCCACCGAGGCGTATGTCTCGGCCGCCGGCGGCCTCCGTGGCGCGGCCGAGGGCGGCATGGATGCCGTCGGTCACGAAGTGAAAGACGGTGCCCCCATCCATGATGATCGACGGCCTCGAGTGATGCGTGAGCACGAATACCGGCGTGTGGTAAGGCGGGTCGTTTCCCCACCACCCTCGCCAGTTGTCGTCCGGCCAGGTTCCGCGAATCGGCCCAAACATATTGCGGCCCAGAATCCAGGCCCCGATGCCCTCGAAGCCGCGCGCCGCGAAATCGTCATCGATGCCCGTCGTGCCGCCCTGCTTGCCGCCTATCTTGCTTTGAAACGTGCGGGTGGGGAAAAACCATTCGTGCAATGCCGTTCCGCCGACGCCCAGCGGGTTTTTGATGTCCTGATCGGGACCGGCGGCGAAGCCGTCGACCGATATCCCGAAGCATCGAACGCAGAGTTTGGCCATGACAGCTTCCTGTAGGACTTGACGTCTGCATTCTATCGCGCACGATGGCCCGAACGGCAGGAGCCCTTGTACAATCAGTCCGGTAGTCCGCCGCCGGCGCCTGCGAATCCTTACCTTCCGCGGAGGCATTCATGTCCACCTCATTCGAACTCAACGGCAAGACCGCCACGCTGGATGCCGACCCCAATATGCCCTTGCTCTGGGCCGTTCGCGAAGTAGCGGGCCTGCCGGGAACCAAATTCGGCTGCGGCATGGCGCTGTGCGGCGCCTGCACGGTTCATCTCGACGGCAAGGCGATCCGCTCGTGCGTTACTCCGCTGTCGGCCGTCGCCGGCCGACAGGTCACGACCATCGAGGGCCTGGCCAGTGCGCCCGCGAAGGCGGTGCAAGCAGCCTGGGTTGACCTTCAGGTTCCCCAGTGCGGCTACTGCCAGTCGGGGCAGATCATGTCCGCGACGGCGCTGCTGGAAACGAATCCCGCGCCCTCCGATGCGGATATCGATAATGCCATGAGCGGCAACATCTGCCGCTGCGCCACCTACTCTCGCATTCGCGCGGCCATCCACATGGCTGCCGGCTCCATCAGGAGTTAATCAATGACCATCGATACCCTCTCCGTACCAGCGTCGACACGCCGTGACTTTCTCAAGAGCGCCGGTTCCGTCGGCGCGATGGCACTGACTATCGGCTTCGAGTGGGGCGGCTCGGCGCGCCGCGCATATGCCGCGCCGGCCGCGCGCGCGGATGCCGTTTTCGCGCCCAACGCCTTCGTGCGGATCGGCTCCGACGACAGCGTGACCGTGATCTCCAAGCATGTCGAACTCGGCCAGGGGGCCTACACCGGGATCGCCACCGTCCTCGCCGAGGAACTCGATGCTGACTGGACGCGCGTGCGCGTCGAAAGCGCACCCGCCGACGCGAAACGCTATGCCAATCTCGCCTTCGGCACCATGCAGGCGACCGGCGGGAGTTCAGCCATGTCCAATTCCTGGACCCAGCTGCGCGAGGCCGGCGCCAAGGCACGCGTCATGCTGCTGGCCGCCGCCGCCAAGGAATGGAAAGTGCCGGCCGCTGATCTCACCGTGGAGAAAGGCGTCGTGTACCACGCCGCCGGTAAACGCCGGGCGAGTTTCGGCCAGCTGGCGGCGAGCGCCGCGGCCCTTCCCGTGCCAGCCACGGTGAAGCTGAAAGACCGTAAGGACTTCAAGCTGATCGGCCACCATATACCGCGCGTGGATGCGGCGGCCAAATCCAACGGCACGGCGCAGTACACCCTCGACATCGCGCTGCCCGGCATGCTGGTGGCGCTGCTGAAGCGGCCGCCTCTGTTCGGCGCAACCGTCCGATCCTTCGATGGCACGGCGGCGAGTGCCGTGCCCGGCGTCGTCAAAGTAGTGCAGGTGCCGCGCGGCGTCGCCGTGGTGGCCAGGAGCTTCTGGGCCGCCAAGCAGGGGCGGGATGCTCTCAAGGCCGAATGGGACGATTCCGCGGCCGAGAAGCGCAGCTCGGCGGCCATCATGGACGAGTACCGGCGCCTCGCCGACCAACCCGCTCTGTCCGCGCGCAAGGACGGCGACGCGGCGCAGGCGATCAAGGACGCGGCCCACAAGGTGTCGGCCAGCTACGAATTCCCCTACCTGGCTCATGCACCGATGGAGCCCCTCGATGCCGTCGTCAAGCTCGGCGCGGACAGCTGCGAGATCTGGGCGGGAGATCAATTCCAGACCGTCGATCAGGCGAATGCCGCGCGTACCGCGGGCTTGGACCCGCGGCAGGTGAGCATCCACACCCTGTATGCCGGCGGCAGCTTCGGCCGGCGCGCCAACCCGGGTTCGGACTACATCGTCGAAGCGGTGTCCATCGCCAAGGCCTATGGCGCCGACGGTACGCCGATCAAGCTGCAGTGGACGCGCGAGGACGACATCCACGGCGGGCTCTACCGCCCCATGTACTTCCACAAGCTCGAGGCGGGCTTGAACGCCGAGGGCCGGCTCACGGGCTGGCGGCACGTCATCGTCGGCCAATCCATCCTGGGCGGCACGCCGTTCGCCGCCATGATCAAGGACGGCATCGACTCCACCTCGGTCGAAGGCGCCGCGAACATCGCCTACGCCATACCCAATGTGTCGGTCGAACTGTCGACCACCAAGACCGGCGTGCCGGTCCTATGGTGGCGCGTGGTCGGCAGTTCGCACACGGCCTATGCCGTCGAAGCCTTCATCGACGAGGTGGCGCATGCGGCGGGCCAGGACGGCTTTACATTCCGGCGCAAACTTCTCGACCAGCATCCGCGCATGAAAGCCGTGCTCGAATTGGCGGCCGACAAGGCCGGCTGGGGCTCGCCTCTCCCGCCGGGCAAGGGCCGCGGCATCGCCGTGGCCGAAGCGTTCAACACCTATGTCGCTCAGGTGGCCGAAGTCAGTGTGGACAAGGACGGGCAGGTCAAGGTCGACCGAGTGGTATGTGCCGTGGATTGCGGCACGCCGATCAACCCCGACATCATTGCCGCCCAGATGGAAGGCGGCATCGGCTTCGGTCTCAGCGCGATTCTATTCGGAGCGATCACCTTGAAGGACGGACGCATCGAGCAGGACAATTTCAACGGGTATCGGGTATTGCGCATGAATGAAATGCCCAAGGTAGAAGTGCACATCGTGCCCTCGACCGAGCCGCCCACCGGCGTGGGCGAGCCTGGAGTCGCACCCCTGGGGCCGGCCGTCGCCAACGCCGTATTCGCCGCGACGGGCAAGCGCAACTACGTGCTGCCGTTCTCCAAGACCGGCGCCGCGTAGACTAAACCCCATACGCCTGTCCAATTCGCTCGATCAACACGCCAAGCGTGACCTCCATCCCGATCGCCTGCGGATCGTACGACCCGTCACTGGCGATCCGATCCAAAAACAATCTCAAGTCCTCGCCGATCCTTGCCACAACCTCTATCTTCGAATCCGCCGTCAGGACCTGCGAAAGACGCAGTACATCGTAAGCATGCTTACGAATGTTTTTAGCATCCACCGACTCTCCCCGGTCCCGGCGCGCACTTAAGTCCAGCCACGCCACGGCCTTCAGTGGAATCAGTTGCTCCTCACCAATCCGCGCCAATCCATCAATTTCTTTGCGTCCGGCGATGATGAACTGGTAATAGATATCGTCGAGCAGAATCGCCGACAAACTCGAGGCGCTTTCGCCGAGTGGGATTGGGGTAAGGCGACTGCCGCCCGCCAGCTCAATGCCGTCGGGCGAGCGGCAGAATAGTTCCAGCATGGCGGGAAAGCGCTCGTTCGTCGGCTTCTGAAAGCGATACAGAATGGGCTTCCCCGTTCCACTCGCCTGACGAGTGCCATATCCGCCCTGCTCCACGAAAGCCCAAAATGCGCGGCCAAATTCAGCGTTCAGAGCTTCGATGTGCAGAACTACGTCAAGATCCTTGGTGGCCCGGAACTCAAGGCCCGCTTCTTCCAGAGTCAGCGCTGCGGCCGTACCGCCGATCAGCACGTACTGTCCGGCGTAGGGGGCGAAGTGCCCCCGAAAAATGTCCAGCCCCCTCACCACGGGAAGTGCCGCTGCAATTCTTCGAGCGCTATCTTAACGCGCTCATCGCCGTCGCCCCGTAGGCTTAACCACAGCGACAACGGATCGACCCTCTTGCTCTTCGGCAAGAGTCCGGGTGCATAGCTCCAGACCTGCCATTGGCAGGCATCCCGCTCCGGCTCCGGTAGCACTTCAACTTCGAACTCCGCGGCGCCTTTCCACTGCGCAGCGCTAACTGCGTATACGGTCGTTGGGGGCTCTGCCAGCATTGAGTAGTGCGCCAGCGCGCTCAAGCCCGCCAGCGGCAGTCCCTTCTTGATATTCGCCGGCAGCCGCACCCAGACACTGCGCTTCACGGGGGTGCGCATCAGCGGCTGAGCCCGTTGCCAAATGCCGGCGGGCGTGTCCTCCATGTGTAGCATGCGCAGTCTGCCCGCTTGGCGTACCGTCGCTATCTCGGCAGCGCTCAATTCCCGAATCGCCCGCGACGTCGTCATGACGCCGTAGCCCAGAGTCTCCATCATCGGTCCCGCGTGCCACTCGGCCTGCCACGGAGTTCGCAGCAACGCGGTAATCAGCAGCGCCTGCGTCGCCGGACTGAAGGGCTCCCTACCGCGCGTTGCCGCCTGGCGGAAGTACTCTCGCAAATCGAGTCCGAGCGTTGGCAGATACAATTGATTGCCCGGTACGATGAAAGGCACCTTCTGGTCGATCAAGCGCTTGCGTTCGTAGGACAGCAACGCGGTGACCACCAAAATGACCGGCAGACCGACCACCTTGTGCAGTTTCAGGAGTTGTTCGTTCGCGGGCAACGTCGCCCGGGCTGCCTTGCGACGGGGAGCGGCAAGGACAAAACGCTGCCCCAAGAGTTGCATCTCGCGAATCGTATAAGCGTCTTGTAAGTAGTAGGGCAGTTTTCCGGTGGCTTTCCACGGTCGGATGACGGGCGTCACCCCCAGCACATGCTGCAAGTATCCCCCGATGTCGGCACCCGCATGCTTTTCATTAGTTAACATGATTTTTGCACGATAACACAAGCATTGTTACCGTACCAACTGCATGTTATCTAATTGATAAATAAAGTTAAATTACATCCAAGTACACGGTACGTCACGCAATTCCTGCTTGTGGCCCACGATTGGGCTGGGCTTGAGTTCAACGCGGCATTGAAGGGGGCTACGTATGTCTTTCACCACTAGGAAAGTCCTTTTAGGACAGTCTTAATGCGACTGTCCTTATGGGACCGTCCTGATGGTGTAATGCCTTCCGCAAATTCGCACCATCCGAGATCGAATTCCCGGCAGCCGAGCTACAGCGCTTTGACCGACCGGCTCAGCGGCCGCGCGCGAGCGCGGCGTAGCGCTGCAAATGCGAGTCGCTGTCGCCGAACATCAATTGCGCGGCCGTGAGGCGTTTGAACCAATGGCTGACTTGCAGCTCGTCGGTCATGCCCATGCCGCCGTGCAGCTGCACCGCCTGCTGGCCGACGAATCGGCCGGCCTGGCCGATGACCGCCTTGGCCGCCGATAATGCCCGCCGGCGCTCGGCCAGGTCCTCGGCGGTGCAGCGCAGAGCGGCGAGATAACTCATGGAACGCGCCTGCTCCAGGTGAATCAGCATGTCTGCGACGCGATGCTGGAGTGCCTGAAACCGGCCTATGGGCTGGCCGAATTGCTGACGCGTGCGCAGGTACTCGACAGTGGCATCGAGCAGCGCCTGCATGACGCCCACCGCCTCGGCGCACAGGCCCGCAAGTCCGACGTCGAGGGCCGCTTCGATCGCGCTCAGCGCGGTGCCTTCGGACCCCAGGCGACTGCCGATCGGCAGGACGACCCCCTGCAGATAGACATCGGCGGCACGCCGGCCGTCGATGGTGGGATACGCGTCCAGTACCACGCCCGGGGCCGCGCGCGGCACGAGGAACAATGACACGCCCTGCGCATCGCCGGCCTCGCCCGAGGTACGCGCCGAGACGAGCAAGGTGTCCGCGGCGCCGGCATGCATCACGACTGCCTTGTGTCCGTCGAGCCGATAACCCTCGGCGCCGCGCCGCGCGCCCGTGGTCGCCC
Organism: uncultured Gammaproteobacteria bacterium; assembly: GCA_963784105.1. Classification (GTDB taxonomy): domain Bacteria; phylum Pseudomonadota; class Gammaproteobacteria; order Steroidobacterales; family Steroidobacteraceae; genus Bog-1198. Next base: position 133,492 of record CAWAQE010000018.1, on the reverse strand, counting down.
ACTGGCTCTCGAATCGCGCACCGCTCTCGAAATGCGCCAGGGCCGCGATTTTCTCGCCCGCGGCCATGGCGGTCAGCAGCTCGCCGGCCGGCGCCTCGGCGGCGAAGGGGCGCAATGCGGCCGTCGCAATCACGGCGCTGCTCAGCACGGGCTCGAGCACGAGGCTGCGGCCGCAGTCGCCCATCATGGCCAGCGTTTCCAGCGGCCCGAACCCAAGCCCCCCCTGGGCGGCCGGCACGGTGATGGCCAAGACGCCCAAGTCCGCAAGGCCGCGCCAGATCGCCGGATCCCACCCGGCGGCCGAACCCTTGATCGCCTTGTACCGATCGAAGCCGTATTGGTCTCCGAGGTAGCGTTCGACGGCGCCATGCAGCTGCCGCTGTTCGTCGCTGAATTCGAAGTCCAAGGGTTGCTCCTAGAGGCCGACGATCATCTTGGAGATGATGTTTTTCTGAATTTCATTGGTGCCGCCGTAGATCGATAGCTTGCGCTGATTGAAGTACGAGGCCGCCAGCATCGATGCATAGCGCGGGCCGGGGGGCTCGCGCGTCGGATCGAACTGCCAGCCGGCCTCCATGGCCTCGCGGCGAAACGGCAGCGCGTACGGTCCGACCGCCCGCATCATGAGCTCGGAGATGCTTTGATGAATTTCGGTGCCTCTGATTTTGAGAATCGAGGCCTCGGGACCGGCCGCGGGCGAATGCCGCTCCGCTGACAGCACGCGCAGGTTGGTGATCTCCAAGGCCCACAGGTCGATCTCGACCTGCGCGATCTGCGCGGCGAACAAGGGATCGTCGATCAGCGGCCGCCCGTGCAGGCGCTCCTGAGCCGCGATGCGCTTGAGCCGCGCGAGCTCGCGCTTGGCGATGCCGATACCGGCGATGTTGGTGCGCTCATGGCCTAGCAGAAATTTGGCGTAGGTCCAGCCGCGATTCTCTTCCCCGATGCGGTTTTCGATCGGCACGCGCACGTTCTCGAACCAAATCTCGTTCACCTCGTTGCCGCCGTCCATCAGCACGATGGGCCGCACCGTGATGCCCGGACTCTTCATGTCGATCAGCAAGAATGAGATGCCGGATTGCTGCTTCGCCTGTGCGTCGGTGCGCACCAGGCAAAAGATCCAATCGGCGTACTGACCCAACGTATTCCAGGTCTTCTGGCCATTGACGATGTAGTCGCGGCCGTCGCGCACGGCGCGTGTCTTCAGCGACGCCAGATCCGAGCCGGAGCCGGGCTCCGAGTACCCCTGGCACCACCATTCCTCGCCTGCGCTGATCTTCGGCAGGAATCGCCGTTGCTGGGCGGCGCTGCCGAAGGCCATGATGACGGGTGCAACCATCTTGGTGCCGAAGGGAATCAGACGCGGGCCGCCGGCCAGCGCCGACTCCTCCTCGAAGATGTATTGCTGCACGGAATTCCAGCCCGGGCCTCCGAATTCCACCGGCCAGCTCATGCCGCCCCAGCCGCGCTCATGCAGGCGGCGTTGCCACAGCAGGTGCTCCTCGCGCCCGAGTTCGTACCCACTCAGCACTTTGCCCTTGATGTCGGCGGAGAGCTGCTCGCGCAGAAAGCTCCGCACCTCTTCCCTGAACGATTGTTCTTCGTCGGTAAACTCGAGGCGCATGGGCACCGCCTGGCATCGTGGGCTTGATTACGTCGTATTCTGCACTACAGAATTTAATTCCGAATTAGTACAAAATTATGCGTGATAGATGGAGCTTGTCAATGAATCGGACTCGCAAAGCACAGCCGACCAAGCCGCTGCCCAAGGATCGTCATTTCGTGACCGCGCTGGCGCGCGGACTCGAGGTCCTGGCCTGCTTTCGCCACGGCGATCACATGCTCGGCAATCAAGAGCTCAGCGCGCGCTGTGGCTTGGCCAAATCCACGGTATCGAGGCTCACGCATACCCTCACCGAGCTGTGACCGTGAGCCTGGCACAAGGGCGTCAACGCCATCGCCGCACCCGTGAGGCCGGGCGGCGGGCTGCCGCCGATGTCCATCAATTGCCGCGCGCCCGCCTACATGGTGTCGAAGGAATTCCTGTTGGAGAAAGTCAGGCCGCGGCTCATCGCGCTGGTCAATCAGTTGGAAACGTCCTTGGGCACCGCGGGCTGAGTTACTAGTCCCGGTCCGGCGCTCCCAGCGGGAATAGATGACGGTACGGCCGCGCAATCCGCGAGCGAAAAGGATTTCGCCCGAGATTGCTTGTCGGCTCATGGCTCTTGGCCCTCCTTGAGTACGGCACCCAGCCGGTCGAGGTGGCGCTCCCACATCGCCCGCCGGTCCGATAACCACCGCTCCACCCTGCCGAGGGCCTGCGGCTCTATTCGACACGTCCGGATTCGGCCGGTTTTTTGCGTTTGAATGACCCCGCATTCCTCCAGCAGCTGAATATGCTGGACCACGGCCGCAAGCGACATCCGCAGAGGTTTGGCGATGTCGCTCACCGAGGCCTGGCTCCGGCTCAATCGCTCCACGATGGCGCGGCGCGTCGGGTCGGCCAGTGCCCGGAATGCGCGATCCAGGGAGGATTGTGAGTTAAGCACTTACTTGAGTATCATTTGCACCGCAGAGAAAGTCAAGTAAACACTTAACCATCTATCTGCAGCGGCTGCCGGCTACCCGGCGCGGCGCTAAGCGGCCGCTTCCTGTGCCGCCGCGGGTTCCTTGGATATACCGTTGATCCTGCGGTTGATGAGATACATCAACGTCAGCGACACCAGCGTGGTGCAAACGAGGACGTAGCCCAGGGTGTCGAAATGCAGCAGCGTGCCCTCGGGCGTTTGCACGACGATCAAGCCCGCCACCACGGCGGCGACGCCGCCGGACACCTGCTGCAACGAGGAACTGATGGACATGTAGGAGCCGCGATCGGCCGGCGCGGGCAAGGCGGACATGAGTGCAGACGCCGATATCATCCGCGAAAAGATTCCGATCTGCAGCAGCACGGTGATCGCGACCAGCACCCAGAGCGGATTGAAGTGAAGGTGGGTGTAGATCACCACCATCACGATGGTGACGGCGCAGCCGAAGGCGAATACCTTGAACTTCCCGATAGAATCGCTGGCGCGCCCGATGAGCGGCCCCGATACGATGGAGAATGCGCCCGTGAGCATGTACAGCAGCGGCAGCTTCCCGACCGGCAATCCGACGTTGTGCACTATGAATATGCTCATGAACGGCATCAGCATGAAGCCGCCCACGCTCAATATTCCCGTCGTGGCAAATCCCTGCAGGTAGAAGCGATTCGACACCGTATGAAGCAGGTGATGCAGTGCGCTGCGGTCCGGACGGTGCTTCAGGTGCTCATCGACCGGACGCAGGTAAATCAGCATCAGTCCGCCGACCACGGCACTGACGGCGACGATCAAGAAGAAGGCCGCGTTCCATCCCCAGCGGGTGGACAGCAGCAGGGCCAGCGGAATTCCCAGTACGCTGCTTCCGGCGAAGGCGGTCTGAATCACGCCCATGACGCGGCCGCGCATTTCCAGCGGAAAGAGGTCGGTGACGATGGCGAAGGAGATGGAGCCGACGACGCCGGCGAACAGGCCGGTGACCATTCTCGCGAGCAGCAGCAAATGATAGCTGGAGGCCAGGCCGCAGAGCAGCGTGCCGGCCAGAAAGCCGGAGTAGAAGAACAGCAGCAATTTCTTCCTGTCGAAGCGGTCGGCAAATCCTGCCGTGAGAATCCCCGACAGACCGGCACTGAAGGCGTAGGCGGAAACGATCAGCCCGAATTGCGAGGGCGTGATCTTCAACGTGGGTATGACCAGCGCGCCCAAAGGCGAAAGCACCATGAAGTCGAGCACGATGGTGAATTGCAGGAATGCCAGCACGGCTACGACGAACTTTTGGTAGCGCGAAAACGTACTGCCGGATACTTTACTCACGTAGACTCCCGTGGCGCCGGCAGACGGCGCATTGCGGCGACCGGCACGATTTAAAACTGTTTGCCGCGGATCGCGTCGACGGCGCGCCGCATGATGTCCAGGACCCGCCGCTTTTCCTCCATCGAGGAATTGAGCTTTTCGCGGATGGCGGTTTTCAGCTCATCGCGCAGCGAGCGGAATTCGGCTTTCATCTCTTGCCACTCGTCCGGAGCTTCGCCGCTCGAACCGCTGCCGAAATGGTTCACGACATCCTCGTCCTCGGCGAACTGTCTCTGAAAGTGCGCGAGCTTGCGGCCGAAGATCGCCAGGTGATTCCACACCTCGCTGGCGGCGGCGTGGTTCTTGCGCAAATACTCGGCGCCCTCGGCGTTGATGCTGTAGAGCTTTTTCGTGCCTTCGACGGCGGCGGCGGCGTAACCCATCTCTTCGAGATAGGTGAGCGCCGGATACACCATCCCTGGGCTTGGCGTGTAGACGCCGCTCGATTGTTCTTCGACGGCCTTGATGATTTCGTAGCCATGCCGGGGCTTCTCGCTGAGCAGCAGCAAGATGATCAGCTGCAAGTCTCCCGAGGCCAGCATCTTGGCTGTGCGCATGCCGGGACCGCCGCCGCGCGGGCCGCCGCCGAAGGACCCACCAAAGAAGCCGCCTCTGCCGCCGAAATGGCGGTGGCCGCCTCGTCCGATGCAAAAGTATTCTGAGTGCCGCATCATGCCTCCTTAATATGAGGAAAAATATATCTTAAGATATATTAAAAGTAAAGAGATTTCAGACGGTATTGATTTATGTGCCCGCGATCGTTGTGCGGTCGGGAACGGTAACCCGATCGTGCCGGAGTCGGATCTAGAACTGTCTCTGGTAGTGGAATTGCGGGCCTCTGAAATCGGGCCGCCACACGCGCAGCAAACCCGTGGTTTCAGCGCGAGCCGCCGAAGTCTACGCTCGCCGTCTCGATCGTCCCTGCCTTCCGTCCTGGAGCGGTCTGATAACTCCAGTATAGGTTCGTGTGAGCGATAACCCTGTCTGGTGGAGGTGCCCCCCAACGGGTTTGGTCGTTTGCCGTGTGGGCGTCACTTACGAGAGTGACATCGTAACCCCTGACGAACGCGCCGTGGAGTGTTGAGCGAATGCACGCATCAGTCTCCGCACCGACCACGAAAATTCGCCCGACCCGCAGTGTCGACAGCAGGTTCTCGAGATCGGTGTCTTCGAAGGCGTCGCCATAGGTCTTCTCCACCAACGGTTCGGAATCGCGGGGAGACAACTCTGGGACGATGCGCCACTCATCGCTCCCCTTCATGAGTTGTTCATCGAAGTGCTGAACCCAAACGACGGGAATTCGGTCCCGCCGTGCCTTCTCAACCAGGATGCCAATGTTCGCCACAACCATGGCCCGCGCATGAGCCGACGCGACGACACCATTTTGCACGTCGACAACGAGCAGTGCAGTCGCCGGCCGATTTTCGAGCGTGGTCATGGTCTGTTCCTAACTTTCTCTACCGTTTGGTTACGGTGCGCGGCTCGCGTCGCGTTCATCGAGCTTCTTGCGCATCTCCTTGAACAACTCTGCATCGGCCTGGGGTGGATCCTTGCAGACCTTCAAGGTTTGCGGCATCCCGTAGATTGTAACGCCATGCGTCGTCCAGTAGCACTTGTCGTTTTCCCATGTGATCGCTTCACCGCCCTCTGCACGTTCACTATCACCCACCGCATGATGTTCGCCGACAATTGCAGCGTTGCTCCTTGCCCAATCTAGCTGGGAATCCGAAGGGCCGGCTAGATTTCTCCGGCGTCTCTCTGCCTCGTCATTCTCGATTTTTCGTTTTCCAGCTGCTTCGGCTTCAGCACCCGAGTCGATGTAGGGCGCCGTAATCGCATTGTTGGGCTCGGACACTCGCTTTCCATCGGCAGGCGTTGAGGATTCCCTCTTGTTGGGGTTCGATACATTTGCGGAGACTTGTGAAGTCGAGAGATCCGAAAGAGGACGACGCAGCTTGGCGGATGGCAGAAACGCCACTATGACACCCTGCTCGGGCTGCAATATGGCGATTGGAATCTTGCCGGCCGCGAGCATGAGCAATCCAACGAGAAGATGCAGGCCGACGACGGCAATGAAAACAGCGACCCGCCATCTCTCCGTTCGATCTGGTCGAGTCAACAGCATCCCTCTGTTTTCCGGTTATGTGAGCTTCGACTTGCATCTGACTTTCGAGTTCCGGGAAGCCGCGGCCGGTCCCATCTCAAAAAAATGTGAACAAAGAAAAGGCCCGGTACTTTGTGAGTATCGGGCCTAAATGTTTACACTTTTGGAAAAGTACGTCCTAGAACGGGATATCGTCGTCGAAATCCTCTTTACCGCCCGCGGGCGCGGGCGTCGGCGACTGATCGTAATCGTCCCGGGGCGGTGCATTGCTCGCTGAGCCGCGGTCCGCGCCGCCGCCCGGTGCACCCCCGCCGCCGCCGGCACGGCCGCCCAGCATCTGCATATTGTCGGCGATGATCTCGGTGGTAAACCGGTCGTTGCCCTGCTTGTCCTGCCATTTTCGGGTGCGCAATTTGCCCTCGACGAACACCTGAGAGCCCTTGCGCAGATATTCGGCGGCGATTTCACCCAAACGGCCGAATAAAGCGATGCTGTGCCATTCGGTGCGCTCTTGCTGCGCCCCGGAGGCCTTGTCCTTCCAAGACTCGCTGGTGGCTATGCGAATGTTCGTGACCGTCATCCCGCTCGGCATGGAGCGGGTTTCCGGGTCTGCACCGAGATTGCCGACCAAAATAACTTTGTTTACGCCGCGCGCCATGTCATGCCCCTCACCGTCAGCTGGTCAATGTTGCCGGCGGACAAAATTCATTGTCCCCGCCGATTAAAATTGCCACGACGGCCCTTTAAAAATTAAGAACTTGGCAAAGCGGCAGCTTTGCCTCCTCAGTGTTAATCCTACCATCCGGGCCGAACGATCGGAGCGGAAGCGGCTAGCGACTTGCATCATGCCGAATCATCGGCGAAATGGCGTCACTCATAAGATGGCGGAACGCCGACATAAACAATTCTGCGATTACGCAGGTACGCGTTCCGGGGCGCGGGGAGTGCTGGGGGGCCCGGGCTTGTAAAATCCCTTGAGTTGGCGGATATTCCAAATTCTGGAATATGGAATACACATGGAACTCAAGCCACAGGACCTCTTGGTGCTACTCAAGCGGGCCGCCAGCCCCGGACAGGTATGGACTTATGCCGCGTTAGGCCAGGTATTAGGCCTGAGTGCGTCGCAGGTACACCGCAGCGTCCAGAGAGTCACTGAGGCGGGGCTGGCAGTATCAAAGGGACGAGGTGCCTGGCAAGTGGTACCGGAAGCGCTGGTGGAGTTCGCTGTCCATGGTGTCCGGTATGCGTTTCCGGCGAAGATGGGTGCCGTCCGGCGGGGGGTCCCGACTTCCTTTGGCGCGTTACCCCTCTCTGAGCAGATCAGCTCCGCTCCAGGAGAGGCTCCCGTGTGGCCGCATGCCGAGGGACCGGCCAGGGGTCCTGCCTTGAGTCCGTTATACAGGCACGTTCCGGATGCTGCCTTGGCGGACCCGGCTTTATATGAGCTGCTAGCATTGCTGGATGCCTTGCGTGTCGGCCGCAACCGCGAACGGACGCTTGCGCAGAAGCTGCTCTCTGAGCGCCTGGGGTTGTTGCGTGCGCCCTGACGACCCGAACCGGGCATACCTGCTTGTGGTCGCCGGTGCCTTGTTTCATAAGGGACGCAGGAAGTGAAGTAATCTGCCGTTGGAAGCATCGGAATACCGGCGTGCTATTCGACCTGATGCCAACGGACCCGGCCATCCTGGGCTTCTCCAATCCCTGGTATCCCGAGGCGGTGAGGACCGCCACGCGCATGCAATTGAGTGGTCGCCTCGAGATCCGCGTGATTTCGGCGCCGGCCTTCGTTGCAACCAAGCTCGAAGCGTTTATCGGACGTGGCGGTGGTGACTTCGTGTCGAGTCATGACATGGAAGACATTCTCAACGTTGTAGACGGTCGTCCATCAATCGTTGGCGAGCTAAGGACGGCTTCGCACGCGCTCAGGCAGTTTGTCGGTGAGCAATTCCGGGCTTTGCTTTCGCAGCCAAGCCTTGAGAATTACCTGCCGGGTTTGCTGACGGACAGCAATCGCGTGGGCATCGTGGTCTCGCGGCTGAGGAGCATGGCCGTGTGATTCTGGACCTTGCTAGATCTGGATCCTGTCTGAATTGGTGGCCGAGGGAAGATCCGATCTTTGTATCAAGCATCCGCTACTGCCGATCGTCCCTGGGACCACAACCCTTTGATATTCAAGGACCCCTCTGCCCGCACTTGACGCGGGGGGTATAGTAGTCGGTTACATGCAAAATATCCGAATCCGGGGTGCCCGGACCCACAACCTGAAGAATATCGACCTCGACTTGCCTCGGGATCGGCTGATCGTGCTCACCGGCCTGTCGGGTTCCGGCAAGTCCTCGCTCGCCTTCGACACCATCTATGCCGAGGGTCAGCGGCGCTATGTCGAGTCGCTCTCCACTTACGCCCGGCAGTTCCTGTCGATGATGGAGAAGCCGGATATCGACACCATCGAGGGGCTGTCGCCGGCCATCTCGATAGAGCAGAAATCGACCTCGCACAATCCGCGCTCCACCGTGGGCACGGTCACGGAGATCCACGACTACCTGCGTCTCTTATACGCCCGTGCGGGCACGCCGCGCTGCCCGGATCATCACATCGACCTGGCGGCCCAAACCGTGAGTCAAATGGTCGACGCGGTCCTTCAACATCCGGAAGGGACCGCCCTGATGCTGCTCGCCCCCGCCATTGCAGAACGCAAGGGCGAACATGCCGAACTCATCGAGGAATTGCAGGCGGGCGGCTTCGTGAGGGCGCGCATCGACGGCCAGGTCGTGGAACTCGATCAAGCGCCCAAGCTCGACGTACGCCGCAAGCACACCGTCGAAGCCATCGTGGATCGCTTCAAGGTGCGGCCCGATCTGAGTCAGCGTCTCGCCGAGTCCTTCGAGACCGCTTTGCGGCTGGGCCAGGGCGTGGCGCGCATCGCCTACATGAACGATCCGCAGCGAGCCGAGCTCGTGTTCTCCGACAAGTTCGCCTGTCCTATTTGCAACTATTCCTTGAGCGAGCTCGAACCGCGATTATTCTCGTTCAATAGTCCTACCGGAGCATGTCCGGCATGCGACGGCCTTGGAACCCAGGACTTCTTCGATCCCCAGAAAATCGTGGCGAACCCGCATCTGTCGCTGGCCGGCGGCGCGGTGCGCGGCTGGGACCGGCGCAACGCCTACTATTTTCAGCTGATCCAATCGCTGGCAAGGCACACCAAGTTCGACATCGAGGCGCCTTTCGAAAGTCTGCCGCAAAAGATCAAGGACCTGGTGCTGTTCGGCAGCGATGGCCAAGAGATCGAGTTCAAGTACCTGGACGGCAAGGGCGGTACGGTCAAGCGGCAACACACTTTCGAAGGCATCGTCAGAAATCTCGAACGCCGCTACAAGGAAACGGAATCGGTCGCGGTGCGCGAGGAGCTGGCAAAGTACCGTTCCACCCGGCCCTGCCCCGAGTGTGGGGGAACCCGGCTGAATCGGGCCGCGAGAAACGTCTTCGTCGACGGCAAAAGCGTCCCCGAGGTGTCCTCGCTGTCCGTGGAACGCGCCCTGGAGTTCTTCGGCAAGCTCAAACTGATCGGTTGGCGCGGTGAAATAGCCGTCAAAATCGTCAAGGAAATCGGCGACCGGCTGGGGTTTCTCGGCAATGTCGGCCTTGGCTACCTCACCTTGAACCGCAGTGCCGATACTCTGTCCGGAGGCGAGGCACAGCGCATTCGCCTCGCCAGTCAGATCGGCTCAGGCCTGGTCGGCGTCATGTACATCCTGGACGAGCCTTCCATCGGCCTGCACCAGCGCGACAACCAGCGTCTGCTCGACACGCTCGTCAATCTGCGCGACCTCGGCAACACCGTCATCGTGGTCGAACACGATGAAGATGCCATCCGCCAAGCCGATCACGTCGTGGACTTGGGCCCCGGCGCGGGCGTCCACGGCGGCCGCATCGTCGCCCAGGGCACGGCTGCCGAGGTCGCCGCACACCCCGATTCGATCACCGGGCAGTATTTGAGCGGAAGGCGCCGCATCGAAATTCCGCGCAAGCGGCGCGCCCCCGATCCGAAGCGGATGCTGCGCGTGCATGGCGCCACGGCGAACAATCTGAAAAACGTCACGGCGGAATTTCCGCTGGGGCTGCTGACCTGCGTCACAGGGGTCTCGGGCTCGGGCAAGTCGACCCTGGTCAACGACACCTTGTTTCGCGCGGTCGCAACGCAGCTCAATCATGCCTCGGCCGGTACCGCGCACTTCGACCGCATCGAGGGCCTGGATTTCATCGACCGCGTGATCGAAATCGACCAAAGCCCGATCGGCCGCACGCCTCGCTCCAACCCTGCCACCTACACGGGTTTGTTCGCCCCGATTCGCGAGATCTTCGCCGCCGTCCCTGAATCGCGGGCGCGGGGCTATGAAGCCGGGCGATTCAGCTTCAATGTCAAGGGCGGCCGCTGCGAGGCATGCCAGGGCGACGGCGTGATCAAGGTGGAAATGCACTTTCTCGCCGACGTCTATGTGCCCTGCGATGTCTGCAAGGGCAAGCGCTACAATCGCGAAACCTTGGAAATCCGCTTCAAAGGCAAAAATATCCAGGAAATTCTCGATCTCACGGTCGAAGACGCGCTGCCGTTCTTCTCCGCCGTGCCGACCGTGCAGCCGAAACTGCAAACCTTGCTCGACGTCGGCCTGTCGTACGTGCGGCTGGGGCAGAGCGCCACCACTCTCTCGGGCGGCGAGGCGCAGCGCGTCAAACTCTCCAAGGAACTCTCGAAGCGCGCAACGGGGCGTACGCTGTACATTCTCGACGAACCGACCACCGGACTGCATTTCGCCGACATCGCGCAGCTCCTCGCCGTGCTGCAGCGCCTGCGCGACGAGGGCAACACGGTCATCGTGATCGAACACAATCTGGACGTGATCAAGACGGCGGACTGGGTGGTGGATCTGGGACCCGAAGGCGGCGAAGGCGGCGGCCGGATCATCGCCGTCGGGACTCCGGAACAGATCGCGGCGGACAAGGCTTCCTACACCGGTCACTACTTGAGATCCACGCTGACGCAGCCGGCCATGCGAAAGCGTGCATGATTGGGCGGCTGCGCCAATGGGATACGGCGCCGCGATACTCCCCCCTGTTGGGCGTCCTCATCGGCGCGGTGGGCGGCGGTGTCTATTGGCTGGCGGCACAACTCTGGCCCACCAGTATCGCGGTCATCTTGGCGATGCTCGCAACCGCTCTGCTCGCTGCGCGCCTACGCACGAATGCGGGCGCGGGCGTCGCGGACGTTGGCATGGTGGGCTTCGTATTCGCCGTGTTCGTGAAGTACAACGCGCTCATGGCGCTGTCGGCCGCCAGCGTGCCGTTCGCGCTGCCGGCAAATCTTGCGCTGGGCCTGATCATGATCGCCGGACAGGCTTGCAGCCGCGCACTCCTGGTCTCGGCGAAACCGGCTTCTCACACCGATCTCGGCATCGCTTTGGCGATGGGCTTTGCGCCGGCGGCGCTGATCGGGATGCCCGGTCTCATCGGACTGGTGGGAGCCATCGCCTCGCGCATCGTATTTGTCGCCTACATCAGGCGCGGCCGCCGGCCGGCGGCCGCGGCGGAATTCGGCAGGATCCAGGACCTGACTGAAGTATGCTTTTACCTGGGCACGCTCGCGGCCAGGGCATACATTTGAAAGTTCGCACCGCACCGATCATCGCACGCGCCTCGCTGCCCATTCTCAGGCGTTTGGATCCCGAGCTGGCGCACGACTTGGGGCTGGCCGGATTGCGCATGCTGCGGCCTCTATGGCCGGCGCCGAGCCGGCCGGCCGGCACTGCGGTGCGCTGCCTGGGACTCGACTTTGCGCACCCTGTCGGTCTCGCGGCGGGCTTCGACAAGAACGGAGATTGCCTGGATGCGCTGGGGGCCATGGGCTTCAGCCACGTTGAACTCGGGACCGTGACGCCGCGTCCGCAGCCGGGCAACCCCAAGCCCCGCATGTTCAGAATCCCGGAAGCCGGCGCGCTCATCAATCGGATGGGATTCAACAACAAGGGCGTCGATCATCTGGTTGCGCAGATATCGCGCAGCCGCTACTCCGGCATACGCGGCATCAGCATAGGAAAGAACTTCGACACGCCCATCGAGAACGCTCAGATCGACTATGTGACTTGCCTGCGCAAGGTCTACGGGGTCGCGGACTATGTGGCCGTAAACATTTCTTCGCCGAACACAGCCCGGCTGCGCGAGCTGCAAGCCCGCGACGGCCTCGAGAGGATACTCGGCGCGCTGCTCGAAGAGCGCCGAGTGCTCGAGCAGCGCCATGGAAAGCGCGTGCCCTTGCTGGTCAAAGTCGCACCCGACCTGGATTCGGAGCAGATCCGCGCTCTGGCGGCGGATTTGCGTTCTCTGGAGGTCGATGGAGTGATCGCCACCAATACCTCAACCGACCACGGTGCGCTGGGCGACGCTCCGGCCGCCGCGCAGGCGGGGGGCTTGAGCGGAGCGCCGCTGCATCCCCTCTCGGTGAGGGTGATCTCGCAGTTGCGCTCGGAACTGGGGTCCGGCTTCCCTCTGATCGGCGTTGGCGGTATCGTAAGCGCGGACCATGCACGGGGGACTCTGCGTGCGGGTGCCGACCTCATCCAGATCTACACGGGGTTTGCTTACCGAGGGCACGTGCTCCTCGAAGAAATCGTGAACGCAGTATCCAAATGATCGACGCCTCGACCATTGAGCAATTTCAGCGCGACGGCGCGGTGTGCATCCGGCAGCTATTCAGCCCGCAGGAGATGGCCGTGCTTCGGGCCGGCATCGACGACAATCTCGCTCACTTGAGTCCTCGCGCCAAAGTAGCGAGCGGCACCGACGATCCCGGACACTTCGTGGAGGACTTCTGCAACTGGCAGGACAACGCGGACTACCGGCGTTTCATCTTCGAGTCGGCGCTGCCCGAGACGGCAGGACGGCTGATGCGAAGCACCACGGTGCGCCTCTACCACGATCACATGCTGACGAAGGAGCCGGGCACCCGGCAGCCGACCCCCTGGCATCAGGATCAGCCGTACTACAATGTCGAAGGCCGCCAGAATGCCAGCTTCTGGATTCCGGTCGATCCGGTGAGCCGCGAATCGACGCTGGAACTCGTCGCCGGATCCCACCTCGGCCCCTGGCTCATGCCGCGCTCCTTCATGGACGCACAGGCCAAGTGGTTTCCCGAAGGCACGCTGGCGGACCTGCCGAACATCGAAGCCGCCCGGGACTCCTTCCCCATTCTCGGTTGGGAACTCGAACCGGGCGATGCCGTATGCTTCCACATGCTCACTCTGCACGGCGCGCGCGGCGTCCCCGGCACGCATCGCCGCCGCGTATTCTCCGTGCGCTTTCTCGGCGACGACATCACGCACGCGCCGCGCCGCTGGCGCACATCGCCGGATTTTCCCGGCTTGAGAGAGGAGTTGCCGGCGGGAGCGCCCATGCATCACCCGCTGTTCCCGGAGGTCTGGCGGGCGCTCTGACTCAGGCTGGGCACGCTCAATAATGCGGCAGCGGAATGAATTCCGTTTCACCCGGGACGCCGGGAAACCGCCGCTCTTCCCAACGCAGCTTGGCGCTCTCGATGCGCTCCTGCGATGAGGCGACGAAATTCCACCAAATGTGCCGCGGCGTCGGGAAGCGCTCTCCGCCCAGCAGCATCGCCCTCGTCTCGCCGACTGCGCGCAGTGTGGGCTTTTCTTGGGGCGCGAGCACTGCCAGCTCGCCCACCCTCAACGTCGTCTCGCCGACCGCAAGCTCGCCCTCCACCACGTACACGGCGCGCTCGCCATGATCGGGCGGCACCTCGAGCGCGGCGCCGCGCGCAAATTGCGCGTGCACATACCATGTGGGCCATAACGTGGCGACGGGAGAACGCAGTCCGAAGGCATCTCCGGCAATGACGGTCAGAGCGACGCCGTCGGCCGCTCGTGTCGGCAGAGTCGACGCCGGATAGTGCACAAAGGCCGGCTCTCCATCCTCCTGGCCGTCGGGCAGCGCCACCCAGCTTTGAATGCCGTGAACGCGCGCACCTGATGCGCGCGCCGCCTGCGGAGTCCGCTCGGAATGTACGATCCCCCGGCCGGCCGACATCCAATTCACGTCGCCCGGACGGATTTCACGCACCGAGCCGAGGCTGTCGCGATGCTCGAGAGAGCCGGAGAAAAGATAGGTCACGGTGGCAAGCGAAATGTGCGGATGCGGCCGCACGTCGATCCCGTACCCCGGCGCGAATTGCGTCGGACCCAGGTGATCGAAAAAAATGAACGGCCCGACCATCTGCCGGCCCTCGGCAGGCAGCACCCGCCGCACGACGAAGCCCCCGAGGTCGCGCTCGCGCGAACCGATCACTTGTAGAGCCGGCATCATTTCCCCTGGAGTTTGTCCGCTGTCAGGCGCATTCCATCGCCTGTGCCGCTACCGTGGTACTTCCGATAGAATCATGAAGCTCCACAATAAAACAGAAAATCAGGATGTAGCTTATGTCGGCCCAAGTCAATCGATGCACGCGCCCACGGCGCACTGGTGTTTCATTCGCCGCCGTCGCTCTGGCGGCGGCCGGCCTCGCGCTCGCGGCCGGCGGCTCGGCGTCGCCGTCGCCGTCGGCGCCCGACATGATCCTGTTCCACGGCCGGGTGCTGACGGTGGACTCGCATGATTCGATTGCGCAAGGCATCGCGATTCGAGACGGAAAGATCATCGCCGTCGGATCGGACCGGGATATTCTGCGGCTGGCGGGCGCAGCCACGCGCCGTATCGATTTGCACGGGCGTACCGCGACTCCCGGCCTCATCGACAGCCACGCGCACATCGCGGACGCCGGCGTGGTCGAGCTGTATCACGTGGACCTCAGCGACGCCTCGAGCGTTGCCGAAGTGGTCCGGCGGGTCAAGGCGCGGATAGCCGGCCTCAAACCCGGCGAGTGGCTTCAGGGCGACGGCTGGGACGAAGGCAAGCTCGACGAGCGGCGCTATGTCACCGCCGCCGATCTCGATCCGGTGTCGCCCCGCAATCCGGTGTGGCTGACGCATACCACCGGACACTATGGAGTGGCCAATTCGGCGGCGCTGCGCCTGGCGAAGATTTCCGCCGCCTCCAAGGATCCTCCGGCGGGCACGATCGATCGCGACCCCCGAGGCCTGCCCACCGGGGTGTTGAAGGAATCCGCGCAAGATGCGGTGATCGATCTCATTCCGCCGCCGACGGCGCAGCAACAGCGCGATGGAATACTGAAGAGCATCGACGATCTGCATCGCGAGGGTATCACCGCCGTCAAGGATCCGGACATCGGCCGGCCCGTCTGGGATGCGTATCGCGAGTTGCTGGACGAGGACAAGCTGTCGGAACATATTTGCGTGCTATGGCACGCGGGCAGCACGCTGGCGTCGGCGCGTGCCGCACTGGCCGTCATTGAGAGCCTGCCCAAGCCCCCGCAATCGCTCGGCGACGGTCGACTGCTGTCGTGCGGTGCGAAAATATACATGGACGGCAGCGGCGGCGCGCGCACCGCGTGGCTGACGCAGGAGTGGCATGAAAATTCCACCGGCATCGACCATGGCAACTTCGGCTATCCGGCCACGGATCCCGGAATCTATCGCCAGATGGTCCGCCTCTTCCATCGGGCCGGCGTGAACGTCGGCACGCATGCCATCGGTGACCGCGCCATCGATTGGGTGGTGGACACGTATGCAGGGGTTCTAGACGAGACACCCACCGTGGGGCTCAGGCACAGCATCATTCACGCCAACATTCCGAGCGACCATGCGATAAAGACCATGGCCGCCCTGGAAAAGCGCTACGACGCCGCCTACCCGGAGGCGCAAGCGCCTTTCATGTGGTGGATAGGCGATACTTACGCGGGCAACTTCGGCCCGGAACGCTCCCGGCGCCTGGTGCCGCTCGAGACTTTCTTGAAGAACGACATTCATTGGACCGGCGGTTCGGATTACCCGGTCACGCCGATCGCCGCGCGTTATGGTCTCTGGGCGTCGGTGGAACGGGAGGCGCTGAAGGGAACGTATGGGGCGCACCCTTTCGGGACGGCGGAGGCGGTCGACATTCACGCCGCGCTGCGCTCGTACACCGCTTGGGGGGCGAGGCAATTGTTTCTCGAGAACCGCATAGGTTCGCTCGAGGTCGGGAAGGAGGCCGATATCGCCGTATGGGACCGCGATATGTACACCATGCCCGCGGCGCAGCTGCGCAACCTCCGATGCACCCTGACCCTGCTGCATGGCCAAGTGGTGTTCGACTCGGGCGCCCCCTGACGATGTTATTCTGCACGGCGAATGCCACTGATGCTCGGGGAGCCTTCAAAAAATGGCCGACAAGAAGAATCGAGCGGTAACCCGAGCGGCCGCGGAAGACGCGGTGCGGACTCTGCTGCGCTGGGCCGGCGATGATCCATTGCGCGAGGGCCTTCGCGACACTCCAAAGCGCGTCGTCAACGCCTACAGCGACTGGTTCTCAGGGTACACCATCGATCCAGGAGCGTACTTACGGCGCACCTTCGAAGAAGTCGAGGGCTACGATGAGATGGTGGTGCTGCGCGACATCAGTTTCGAGTCGTTCTGCGAACATCACATGGCACCCATCATCGGCCGCGCGCACGTCGGCTACCTGCCCACCGACCGGGTGGTCGGCATCAGCAAGCTCGCACGGGTGGTCGAGGGCTACGCCCGGCGCTTCCAGGTGCAGGAAAAGCTCACCTCGCAGATCGCCGCATGCATCAACGAAGTTCTCAAGCCGCGCGGCGTCGGAGTCGTGATCAACGCGGTCCACCAATGCATGACGACGCGCGGCGTGCACAAGCGCGGCGTGTCCATGATCACGAGCAAGATGCTCGGCACCTTCCGCGCCGATGCCAGCACGCGCGCGGAATTTTTGCGATTCATCGACATCGAGGGGCGCGTCTAGCGCGGATCAGTTGCGCTTGCGCTCGGCTGCGGCGCGTACCGGCATCAAGTCGACCGAGAAAGTATATTTGTGCTTCTCGCCGGGCTGCAGGGCGCCGACACCGACCACGTGGCGCGCGATTTTCTCCCCCCGTTCGTTGGTGATCGAGATCACGACGCAATATTCACAGCTCTCGCCGCGCTCGGCGTGGCGAATCGATCCTTCGATCCGCATCGCCGATACCGATTCCGCCTGCGGTTCCGCATTCGAGGAATTGAAGCGCAGATGGTGATGGCACCCCGGACAGATATTGGCGCTCTGCAAGACGACGGCCTTGCAGTGCGGGCAAATTCGTGTCGCGCCTAAGGTGCCGGCCCGAGCGACGCTCATGGCTAGCTGCCGCTGCTCACCAAGCCCGGTTTAACCTTTACTTTCTCGTCCTCCCAACCGAATTCGACGTGCCCGCGCATGCGCGAGCCGGCCGCGACCGTAATCGAGCCGGCCTTCACGTCGCCGACGATGATGCCGCCTTCCTGCACGTCGACCCGTTTGGCGGATTCGATATTGCCCTGAAGTTCGCCGCCGACGACGACGATGCCGGCAAGCACTTGCCCCGTCAGATGGGCTCCCGGTTCGATATTGAAATTGCCGTCGATGCGCACGTCGCCCTTGAAGCGCCCGGCGATACGCACATTGCCCGAGCCCTCGATCTTGCCCTCGATGGTCAGGTTGGCGGCAATGACCGACTCGCCGCCCTCAGAGGAAGTCTTAGGAGTCGGCCGCCGCGGCGACACGGCCGCCGCCGGATCACTGCTCGCGCTGCGCTCCGGCAAAGTTCGTTCCGGCGGCGGTGCCGGCGGGGGGACCGTGGTGCCTGAGGGTCCGGGTGAGGTTTTTTCGTTCCAAAGCGCCATAAGGTGACTCTCCCATTGAGATGGTGACTAAAGCGTACACGCTAACGCCTAAAAATGTCATCGGACACTGTCTTTTATTGGAGACGGTGACCCCTCCTCGCCGCCCTTGCGGGGGTCCCCTACAGGCGGCCCATTACGGGCCGCGTCGAGGAGGCCGCATACCTCGCGCACCCCTTGTAGGATGCGCGGCGCCATGCGGCCCACCAGCGAGGGGTCCACCATGAACACGTGGTGCCTCTGTACCGCGCGCAGATTTGGAAATTGATTCCATTCCAGCGTCTGGCGCATTCCTTCCGCGCCGATGGCCGCGATGAGGATCACGTCGGGATCGCGCGCAAGCACCGCCTCCTTGTCGACCGCCGGGGCCAGGGTGGGGAGATCGGCAAAGACATTGTCGCCGCCGCACAGCGACAGTACTTCGCTGACCACCTGCCGGCCCGACAAGGTGTATAGAGGCCGGTCCCACACCTGGTAGAAGACTTTGAGGCGCCGGCGCCCCGCATACTCGCGGCGCAATTGCCCAAGCTCGGTCTGATAGCGGCGCGCAGCCGCCGCCGCGGTGGCTTCGGTGCCGGCGAGCCGCCCGAATTCGAGCAGCGTCGTGCCGATATCGTCCAGGTGATGTTGGTCGGTGACGTACAGCTGCAAGTTCAGGCGCCGCAATTCAGCCTTGCGGCGCGCGGGAGTGCCGGAATCCCAGAGCACGATCAAGGTGGGCTTGAGTCTCAGCAAGCCCTCGACATCGAGCGCCGCAGGCTCCCCGACGCGGGGGATGCCGGCAACTGCCGCCGGGTAATCGCTGGCATCGTCGACGCCGACGATCCGGTCGCCGGCGCCGGCGGCGAACAGCAGTTCCGTGATGTGCGGACTCAAGCTGATGATTCGCGGCGGCGCGGCGGCGGCGGCGGACCGGCGCGTCCCGCCGGTCCAAATGGCCGTGCAGGCGAGCGCCACGGTCAAGCTCAATATGCAAGTGCGCCGGATGACCATCTCGCCATGGACTATAATGCGGCGAAGCAAAATTTGGGGTGATAACTCTTGTTTCAGCAGCTAAAGCAATTGAGCCCAGATTCGATTCTCGGGCTGATGGCGCGGTTTCGCGCCGATACCTCATCCGCGAAGGTCGACCTCGGCGTCGGCGTGTTCCGCGACCTGAGCGGCAATACGCCGATTCTGGCCAGTGTGCGCCGAGCCGAACAAGAGGTCCTGGCCGCGCAGACCACCAAATCCTATGTGGCCGCCGCGGGACGCGAGGAATTCAATCAATCCGTGGAAGAAATGGTCCTCGGCGCGTCGCATGCGGTGCGCCGCGACCGCCGTGCACGGACCGTGCAGACACCGGGCGGCTGCGGTGCCTTGCGGGTGGGCGCGGAATTGATCCGCGCGTCGGCCCCCGCAGTCACGGTTCACGTCAGCGATCCGACCTGGGGTAATCACACGCCTTTGCTCGGCAGCTCGGGGCTGCGGCTCGAGCGCTACCCCTACTATGATCCGGCCGCACACCACCTGCGCTTCGATGCCATGCTCGACCGGCTCGACCGGTGCGCCGAGGGCGATGTGGTCTTGATTCATGCCTGCTGCCACAATCCAACGGGCGCGGATCTCGAAGCGGCGCAGTGGCAGGCTCTGGCTCAATTGCTGGCGCGCCGCCGCCTCGTGCCGTTTCTGGATCTCGCGTATCAGGGTTTCGCGGCCGATCTCGACGCCGACGCGGCCGGCGTGCGCCTGGTCGCCGATCAGGTTCCGGAAGCGCTGATCGCCGTCTCGTTCTCCAAGAATCTGGGCCTGTATCGCGAGCGCGTCGGCGCGTTGATCGTGGTGGGCGAGAATCAGAACCGAGCCGACGCCTGTTCCAGCCATATGCTGCAGATTGCGCGCAGCATCTATTCGATGCCGCCGGATCACGGCGCCGCGATCGCCTCGCACATTTTTGCAAGCCCGGCCCTAAAGCAGCAATGGATCGAGGAACTCGCCGCCATGCGAAACCGGATAACCGACATGCGCGGGCTGCTGGCGCAGGAGCTGCGCCGGGCGACCGGCGATGGGACATTCGATTTCATTCGCCTGCAGCACGGTATGTTTTCTCTGCTCGGCGTCGTGCCCGAGGTGGTGGATCGCCTGCGCGACAAGCATCACATCTACATGCTGGCCGACAGCCGTATGAATCTGGCCGGAGTCATGCCCCACAACGCGCGCTATGTCGCCGAGGCGATTGCCGCGGAGAATCCCTAATCGCCCAGGGCTTGTGTGAGCGCGGTGACTTCCGCGGCGGACTCGCGCATCACCTCCATGGTCTTCGCCTCGTTCAGACCGAGGCGTTTGGCGGCGCCCAGATCCGCCAAGGCCAGCTCGAGACCCGGAGCATCCTCGGTGTGGGAAGCCATGAGTATCGCCACCGCAACGACATCGCTCAAATCCGGGGGCCCTTCCTCGATTCGGCTGAAATCCGCCTGATCGCCGACCGCCTGAGCCATGGCCTCGGAGAAGTTCCAGTTTTCAAGGATGGCCTTGCCGATGGACGCATGCCACTCGCCGATGATCTGGTTCAGCATGGTGTTGCTGGCAAAGAGCTCCGGATGATCGATCACGCGGGTCAATACATATAATTTGCCGATGCCATGCATCATGCCGGTGAGCATGGCTTCGTCGGGGTTGACCTTGCTGCAATTCCTGGCAAGCACGTAGGAGAATGCGGCCACCACGGTGCTGCGCTCCCATAGATCGTTGAGGTGGTGCGACAAACCGGCGAGCTTATTGCTCTTGCGGATCTGCGCCATCGAAAAGGATATCGAGGCGCTGCGCACCATGTTGTAGCCGAGGCGATTGATGGCGGTGCGCAGCTCGGTCACTGTCCGGCCGCTGCGGTTCAGCGAGGCGGAATTTGAAATCCTGACCAGCCGGGCCGCCAAGGCGGGCTCGGACCCCACCACCCGGACCACTTGATCCAGCGTGGACTTTGGATCCGACAGAACCCGCCTCACGCGAACCGCTATTTCAGGAAAGGAGGGAAGGTCCACATTGCCGCGCGACAGCTCCGCCGCCAAGCTGCGGACGAAGTCAAACGCCACCTGGGACTGGGACTGCAAAGATGTTTTCGTCAAATTCGCGCTCACAGTTGCCAAGTCGCCGCGGTCACGCCGAAATCCCGGCCAGAACCTAAGAAATCGACCGCCTCAGGCCAATCTTGAGGAAAGTCCTACAAATTTTACTTAACGCGGCTCTTGAAACGCTGCTGTACCTCGCCGTGCCGCGTACGTTCCGTGTAGCTCCCGCCGCAGTAGCCGGCGACCACCCGCCGCCAAAACGCCACGGCGCCCGGATTGCGCATGTATTCGATGATCTGCCACTCGCCGCAGAACCGGTCGAAAATCAATGTGGCGGCGTCGCGGCCCATGCCGACCCGGCGGTGCTGCTTGCGCACGAAGAACTCCGACATTCGATAGTCCGCCGCAGGCTCGCCTGCGACGGGAATCCGCGGCCGCGTGACCAGCGCAAAGCCCACAGGATCGGGTCCCTTGAGAATCAGCAGCGGGTGAGCGTGATCGTTGGAGAACCAATTGGCGAAGATCTCATCTTCGCGGGGGTTGTCCACGCCGAGCACGGAATAAAGACCGGTATTCAGATCGGCCAAGGAATCGATGTATTCGCCGTAGATGCTTTGGATCCACTGGCGATCCTTCTTCGAGTGCCGGCAGTCGCGAATACTGACTAGCAAGGGAATCCGCTACCCTGTCGTTCGAAAAGACACAGCCCGGGCGAACGCGCCTATCGGCCGCCCGCCCGGGCATGTGGGATCAGCTATCGAACCGAATTACGGCTTCGCAGCGGAAGCTGCGCTCGAAGCTGCGTCGGCTGCTGAGCTCGCGGCGGCTGCAGCATCGGAAGCGGCAGACGCAGCGGCGTCGGCAGCCGGTGCGGTCGCGGCCGGAGGAGGAGTCGTATCAGCAGCCGGAGCAGGAGCCTCGGTCTTGCTGCCGCAGGCACTCAGCACGAATGCAGCGGCAAAAGCGCTTAAAGCAAGTTTGGTCTTCATCTATCGATACCCCAGAAATATTAAGAATTGAATTTTAAGGCCGAGCGTTCTGTTGGGCTTTCACCCAAGTCTCCGATGCGATTTTAGAGTGTTTTTCCCCAATTTCATATCTCTTTCGCGATATCGGCAGCGCCTTTAACGCGCAGGAATCGCAAGTGGGGTTAAAGGACTATAGCTGCGGAGGCGTCTGGCGCATACTTTGGGGCGCACAATGGATGGGAGGAATCGTGGGCGAAACCGGTCTAGATCAGCTGTACAAGGCGCATTTGCAGAACCTCATGCAGCGAACCGAGCGATCGCTTGCGGCGAGCCGCTTCGATGCCTTGGTCGTTCACTCAGGCTCTCCGCCCGTCCAATTCCTTGACGATCAGGACTACCCCTTCAAGGTCAATCCGCAGTTCAAGGCATGGGTACCGATCGTCGACAATCCGCATTGCGTGCTGGTGTTCGTGCCGGGTGCGCGCCTCAAGGTCCTCTTCCACCAGCCCGGCGATTATTGGCATAAGCCCCCTACGCTGCCGCAGGCACCTTGGACCGCCGAGGTCGAATTGACCGCCATGGACGACCCGTCGAAGGCGACCGCTCATTGGACCCACCTCGGGCGTGTGGCTTTCATCGGCCCGGACGGCTTCGGCAACGGAGTCGATCCTGCCTGCATCAACCCGCCCGACCTCATGACGCGCCTGCACTTCGATCGCGCCGTCAAAACCGGCTACGAACTGGAGTGCATGCGCCGCGCCAACCAGCTCGGCGCTCGCGGCCATCGGGCGGCACTGGCGGCATTCCGCCGCGGGGAATCCGAATACCAAGCCCATATGCGCTATCTGGAGGCCTGCACGCAGCGTGAAGAGGAGATGCCGTACAACAACATCGTGGCGTACAACGAGAACTCCGCGGTGCTGCATTACCAGCACTTGGAGCGTGTCGCGCCGGCATCTCTGCGCTCCTTCTTGATCGACGCCGGTGCTCAATATCGCGGCTATGCGGCGGATATAACCCGCACCTACTCGGCCGTCCCCGGCCGTTTTGCCGAGCTGGTCGATGGCCTGGACGAGGCGCAGCAGTCACTGTGCTCCGAGATCGTCGCCGGCCGCGACTATCGCGAGGTCCATCTCTCGGCGCACCGGGTTCTGGGCGACCTCATGCAGAGGATTGGCCTCACCAAGCTGCCGGGCCAGGCCGCACTGGAATCGGGCGTCACCGGCGTGTTCTTCCCGCACGGCATCGGCCACCTGCTGGGCTTGCAGGTGCACGATGTGGGCGGCGTGATCGGCGATTCACAGGGCCATGAGCGGCAGCGGCCGGAGGGGCATCCCTACCTGCGGCTCACCCGCATGCTCGAACCGGGAGTGGTGGTGACGGTCGAACCTGGGATCTACCTGATCGACTGCCTGCTGGCGGCGGCGCATGCCGATTCGAGACGCGCCCATATTGACTGGGCGGTGGTCGAGGAACTCAAGCCCTTTGGCGGCATTCGAATCGAGGACAATGTCGCCGCGACCGCCTCAAAGCCGGAGAACCTGACCCGCGACGCGTTTGCCCAGCTGGCCGCTTAGGCGGCTGCCTTGGCCTTGCGACGCTTGGGCGCCGCCTCAGCTTGCGTCTCGTCAGGCGCAGCCTTCTTGCCCTTCTTCGGCGCCTTGGCGGCCTTGGTATCCTCGGTCTTGTCGGCCGCGACCGCCGCGGTCTCGACCAGCTGCATCAATGCCATGTCCGCCGAATCTCCCGGGCGCGGCTCCATTTTGAGGATTCGCGTATAGCCGCCGGCCCGAGCCTTGAAGCGAGGCCCCAGGTCCGCGAACAGCTTCTCCACGACACCTTCGTCGCGCAGGCGGGAGAAGGCCGCCCGGCGCTTGGCCAGGGAGTCCACCTTGGCCAAGGTAATCAAGGGCTCGACCACGCGGCGCAGCTCCTTGGCCTTCGGCACCGTGGTGCGAATGGTCTCATGGCGCAGCAGAGACGCCGCCATGTTGCGCAGCAGCGCGTGGCGATGGGAGGAATTGCGCGAAAGCTGGCGCCCGCTGTTTCTGTGCCGCATATTTAACCCTTGTGAAAATCCCGTCACGCTCGTCGTCGCGCTTCAAGCCCGGCGGCGGCCAATTGTCGATGCGCATGCCGAGCGTCAATCCATGGCTCTCGAGCACTTCCTTGATCTCGGTCAGCGACTTCTTGCCCAGATTGGGCGTACGCAGCAGCTCGACCTCGGTGCGCTGCACCAGATCGCCGATGTAGTGAATGTTTTCGGCTTTCAGGCAGTTGGCACTGCGAACCGTCAGCTCCAGCTCATCGACCGGCCGCAGCAGTATGGGGTCGAACTGCGTTTCGGTGGCCTTCGTCGTCGACTCGTCCTGGCCCTGCAGATCGACGAACACCGACAGCTGGTCCTTGAGGATTCCGCCGGCACGGCGAATCGCCTCTTCCGGATCGATGGTGCCGTTGGTTTCGATGTCGAGAATCAGCTTGTCCAGATCGGTGCGCTGCTCGACGCGCGCGCTTTCGACGTTATAGGTCACTTTACGCACGGGACTGAACGAGGCATCGAGCTGCAGCCGGCCGATGGCGCGGGTCTGCTCCTCGAAAGCCATGCGCTGTGCCGCCGGACGATAGCCTCGTCCGCGCTCGACCTTCAGCGACATCGACAACTCGCCGGCCTTGGTCAAATTCGCGATGACGAGATCCGGATTCAAGATCTCGATGTCATGATCGCCGGCGATGTCGCCGGCCGTCACGGGGCCGGGACCCTTCTTGTGCAGGCGCACCTCGGCCACGTCGCGGGTGTGCATGCGGATGGCCACTGCCTTGAGGTTCAACAGAATATCGACGACGTCCTCTTGGACGCCCTCGATGGCGGTGTACTCGTGCAGCACGCCCTCGATTTCAATCTCAGTGATGGCGGCGCCCGGCAGCGAGGACAGCAGCACACGACGCAAGGCATTGCCCAACGTGTGACCGAAGCCCCGTTCGAACGGTTCGATCACGATGCGCGCATGGCGCGGCGACACGGGCTGTACCTTCACGACCCGCGGCTTCAGAAATTCATTGATCGATCCCTGCATGGATATCACCTACGTTAACTAACCGGGGACAACGCGGCCTTGAAAGGCTGCGAGGCGCTATTTGCCAATTCCTACTTCGAATACAACTCGACGACCAGGCTCTCGTTGATGTCCGGCAGAATCTCCTGCCGGTCGGGAACCGATTTCAGAATTCCCGAGAACTTCTTGTCGTCCACTTCCACCCAGTCCGGAAAGCCGACCTGCGCGGCAACCGTCAGGGCGGCTTGGATGCGCGTTTGCTTCTTCGCCTTCTCGCGCAAGCTGACCACGTCTCCCGCCTTGCACTGATAGGAAGCGATGTTGACCAGCTTCTCGTTCACGGCCACAGCCTTGTGGCTCACCAGCTGGCGCGCCTCGGCGCGGGTCACGGCGAAGCCCATGCGGTAGACCACGTTGTCCAGCCGGCACTCCAGAAATTGCAGCAGTGTCTCGCCCGTCGCACCGGGCCGGCCGGCCGCCTTCTGGTAGTAATTGCGGAACTGGCGCTCGAGCACTCCGTACATGCGGCGCAGCTTCTGCTTCTCGCGCAGCTGCATTCCGTACTCCGACAGGCGCTGCTTGCGCTCGCTCTTCACGCCGCCCGGCGGCACTTCGAGCTTGCACTTCGACTCGAGAGGCTTCGCACCGCTCTTCAGGAACAGATCGGTTCCCTCGCGACGAGACAGCTTGCACTTCGGACCGGTATATTTTGCCATTGCGAACCTTTGAGCCTGAGCCTGGATTTACTAGACGCGACGCTTTTTCGGCGGACGACAGCCGTTATGGGGGATCGGAGTCACGTCTTCAATGTTGGTGATCTTGAGCCCGCACCCATTCAGGGCACGGACGGCGGATTCGCGGCCCGGGCCGGGACCCATGACGCGTACCTCGACGTTCTTTACACCATGCTCCTGCGCCGCGGTCCCGGCACGCTCGGCCGCGACCTGGGCCGCGAAGGGCGTCGACTTGCGCGAGCCGCGGAAACCGCAGCCGCCCGACGTCGCCCAGGAAAGGGTATTTCCCTGCCGATCGGTGATGGTGATGATGGTGTTGTTGAAGGACGCATGCACGTGCGCAATCGCATCGAGCACGTTCTTGCGCACCTTTTTACGGGCCGGCTTGCCGCTTTGCGCGCCGCCGCCGGCGCCGCCTTGTCCTGAGCTTTGTTTCTGATCTGCCATAAATATTTAAACCTTGCCCGGGGGGGCGTTCATCTTTACCGCCTGCTTGCGCGGCCCCTTGCGGGTGCGGGCATTGGTGCGCGTGCGCTGTCCACGCATCGGCAGCCCCTTGCGATGACGGATGCCGCGGTAGCAGCCCAAATCCATCAATCGCTTGATGTTCATCGACACTTCGCGCCGCAAATCGCCTTCCACCGCGAATTTCGCGACCTGGGACCGCAGCGAAGCGACTTCCGCGTCCGTGAGATCCTTCACCTTGACGCTGTACTTCACGCCGGCCGCATCGCAAATGCGCGCAGCTCGGCTGTTCCCGACGCCGAAAATGTGGGTTAAGCCGATGACGACATGCTTGTTCATCGGGATGTTGATGCCGGCGATACGCGCCATCTAGTTCTCCACCCGCGCCCAGGAAAAAAGGCGCAGTACTATATACGAAAAATGCCTAGGGATCAATTTACTAGCCATGCCAAGCATCAGCCCTGACGCTGCTTGTGCCGGGCATCCGACGAACAAATGATGTAAACGATGCCGCGCCGCCGCACGACTTTGCAGTTCTTGCAAATCTTCTTCACCGAAGGACGAACTTTCATTTCTTACTCCCGATGCCCCGCAGGCTGGACTTCTTCATCAAGCCCTCATATTGGTGCGACATCACATGCGATTGCATCTGCGCGACGAAATCCATGACACCGACCACGATAATCAACAACGAGGTGCCGCCGAACTGGAAGGGCACGCTCGGATTCACCATTCGAATGATTTCCGGCAACAGGCAAACCGCCATGATGTACAGACCGCCCCACAGCGTCAGCCGGGTGAGCACCTTGTCCAGATAATCGCCCGTCTGCTGGCCGGGACGGATGCCGGGAATGAAGGCGCCGGCCTTCTTCAGATTGTCCGCCGTATCCCGGGCGTCGTACACCAGTGCGACGTAAAAGAAGGCGAAACCGATGATCAGCACCGCGAATAGCAGTACATGCAGCGGCTGGCCGTAGCCAAGGATGATGGCGATCTTCTGCAGGGTTCTCTGAATGGCGTTGGGATTCGGGCTATTGCCGAAAAACTGGGCGATCGTCGCCGGAAAAACCAACAGGCTCGAGGCGAAAATCGGCGGAATGACGCCGGCCATGTTGAGCTTGAAGGGCAAATGCGTGCTCTGCCCCTGCATCATGCGCCGCCCCATCTGGCGCTTGGCGTAGTTGACCTGGATCTTGCGCTGCGCCCGCTCGATGAACACGCAAAACAAGGTGACCAGAATCACCACCACCAGGATCAACAGCACGATCAGCGGATTCATTTCGCCCGAGCGCACCATTTCCAGCGTATTGCCGATGGCGCGCGGCAGTCCCGCGATGATGCCGGCGACGATGATCATGGTGATGCCGTTGCCGATGGCGCGTTCGGTCATCTGCTCGCCCAGCCACATCACGAACAGACAGCCGGTGGTGATCGAAATGGTGGCGACGAACAGGAACTGAGGGCCGGGATTCGGCACCAGATTGCCGCCGGAATTCTGGATAGCCAGGGCCGCGCCGAAACCTTGGAAGGCCGCGAGCCCCACCGTGCCGTAGCGGGTGTACTGCATCAGCTTGCGGCGGCCCGATTCGCCGTCCTTGCGGATCTGCGCCCAGGGGGGATACACCATCGATGCCATCTGCACGATGATGGAGGCGGTGATGTAGGGCATCACGTTGAGCGCGAATATGCTGAAGCGCTGCAGAGCGCCGCCCGAAAACATGTTGAACATGCCGAGCAGGGTGCCGTTCTGAGTCGAAAAGAAGGCCGCAAACCGCGCCGCGTCGATGCCCGGAACCGGGATGAACGTGCCCACGCGATACACCACCAGCGCACCCAGCAGGAACCACAGGCGCTTGCGCATCTCGGCAAAGCGCGTCATGTCTCCCAGGGCGGCGGTCGGGTTGGTGGTGGCCACGGGTCTTAGACCTCGAAACGCCCGCCGGCCGATTCAACCGCGCTCTTGGCGCCCTTGCTCGCCGTGACCGCCTTGTCCTTGACGACATAGGCCTTGGTCAGCTTGCCCGAAACGATGATCTTCACCAGTTTCGTGGCTTCGGGCACGAGATTCGCCTCGATCAAGCCGGCCAAGGTGACTTCGTCGCCCTTGACCCGCATCAAATCGCTCAAGGTCAGCTCGGCACGCGAGGCCTTCATGGCCGAACGGAAGCCGATCTTCGGAAGACGCCGCTGCAAGGGCATCTGGCCGCCTTCGAACCCTACCTTGTGATAGCCGCCTTTGCGGGCGCGCTGACCCTTGACGCCGCGGCCGCAGGTCTTGCCCTGGCCGGCGGATGCGCCGCGGCCGACGCGAAGGCGCGTTCGTTTGGAGCCGGCGCCCGGCTTGATGGTATTTAATCGCATGATCTTGATCTCATTCTCAGGCCTTTCCCGAACCCAGTGCAGTCTCTACCTTGAGCATGTGGCTGGCGGCGTTGATCATGCCGCGATTCGACGGGGTGTCCGCGACCACGACGCTGTGGCCGATCCGCCGCAAGCCCAAGCCGCGGGCCGAATTGCGAATGCTGGCCAGCTGGCCAAACATGCTCTTGATCAAGGTGACTTTGATTGACTTGTCGGTCATGACTTAGCCCACGAGTTCGGCGACGGTCTTGCCGCGCTTGGCCGCGATATCGTCCGGCGTGCGCAGCTTGGCCAGCGCATCCATGGTCGCGCGCACGACGTTGATGGGGTTGCGCGAGCCGTAGCTCTTGGCGAGGACATTGCGCACGCCCGCGCACTCGAATACCGCGCGCATGCCGCCTCCGGCGATGACGCCTGTACCGTCGGCGGCCGGCTGCATGTATACCCGGGTGGTCCCATGCTGGCCTTTGACAGCATAGAACAGGGTATCGTTCTTCAAAGATACCGTGACCAGGCTCTTGCGGGCTTGCATCATGGCCTTCGAAATCGCGACCGGCACCTCGCGCGCCTTGCCGTAACCGAAGCCGACGCGGCCGGCCCCGTCGCCCACGACGGTAAGCGCGGTGAAGCCGAATTGCTTGCCGCCTTTGACCACCTTGGCGACACGGTTCACCGCGACCAGCTTTTCGAGCAGGTCATCGCCGGACATTGGTTTTTCTACTCTCGCCATATGCCTTTAGACCCTTTGGTTAGAACTCGAGACCCGCTTCGCGAGCGGCCTCTGCCAGCGCTTTGACGCGCCCGTGATACATGAAACCGGAACGATCGAACGCGACCTTTGCAATCCCGGCGGCCTTGGCACGCTCCGCGATTGCGCGGCCGACGGCCTTGGCGGCCTCGATGTTGCCGGTGGCTTTCAGTGCTCCGCGCACGTCCTTCTGCAAGGTCGACGCGGCAACCAGAACCTTGTCGCCCTCGGGGGCGAAGATCTGCGCATAGATGTGCTGGGGCGTACGGTGCACCGACAGGCGCAGCGCCGCCAGCTCCTTGATCTTTACGCGGGCCCGGCGCGCGCGGCGCAAGCGGGTGTCTTGTTTGGTCAATTTCATGTGCTTACTTCTTCTTCGCCTCTTTCAGCGAAATCTTTTCATCGGAGTACTTCACGCCCTTGCCCTTGTAGGGTTCGGGCGGCCTGAAGCCGCGAATCTCCGCGGCGGTCTGGCCCACCCGCTGAATATCGATGCCCTTGACGATGATCTCGGTCTGGCTCGGCGTTTCGATGGTGACGCCGTCCGGAATCGCGTAGTTGATCAAGTGCGAATAGCCCAGCGTCAGCGTGAGGCTCTTCGCCTGCACGGCGGCGCGGTAGCCGACGCCGACCAGCTCGAGTTTCTTCTCGTAGCCCTTGGTTACGCCGGTGACCATGTTCGCCAGGTGCGCGCGCGTGGCTCCCGCGATGGCGTTCAAGCCTTCCGCGCTGGTATCGGCCTGCACCTCGAGATGCTTGTCCTGCTGCACGACCGTGACGCCGCTCTTGATCGAGAGCGTCAGCGTGCCCTTGGCGCCCTTCACCGTGACGGCATCCGCGCCGATCGTGGCGCTGACTCCCTGCGGGAGATCTACCGGCTTTTTTGCGACTCGTGACATGTCAACCTTACCTTTGAGCCTATTGAACGACGAACAGCACTTCGCCGCCGGTGCCGGCCGCGCGCGCTTGGGCGTCGGACATGATGCCTTTCGGCGTCGAAATCACCGCGACACCCAAGCCGCCCAATACCTTGGGCAACTCGTCCTTGCCGCGATAGATGCGCAATCCCGGACGGCTGATGCGCTCGATGCGGTCGATGACGGGACGGCCGTCGTGATACTTCAGCTCGATGGACAGCGTGCTCTTGGCGCCCGCAGAATCGACGCCGTATCCGGCGATGTAGCCCTCGTCCTTCAGAACCTTGAGGATGGCCAGCTTCAATTTCGAAGCGCCCATGCCCACCGTGGGCTTGCCCGCGGATTGCGCGTTGCGAATACGCGTCAGAAGATCGGCAATCGGATCAGTCATGCTCATTGTGCGCGCCTCACCAGCTCGCCTTGGACAGGCCCGGAATCTCGCCGCGGTTGGCTGCCTCGCGCAGCTTGGTGCGCGCCAGCCCGAACTTGCGGTACACGCCGCGCGAACGGCCCGTGATCGAGCAGCGATTGCGCTGCCGCGTCGCCGCGGCGTCGCGCGGCTGCTTCTGCAGTTCCGCCTGCGCCGCTTCGCGCGCTTCCGCACCGGTCTTGGGGTCGCGGATCAGCTCTTTGAGCTCTGCGCGTCGCGTAGCGTATTTCTTCGCTATCTTGAGGCGTTTTTTCTCGCGCATGAGCATATTCGTCTTGGCCATGGGCTATTACCCTACTTGCGGAACGGAAAGTTGAAAGCTTCTAACAGCGCGCGCCCGTGCTTGTCGTCGCGCGCCGACGTGGAAATGGTGATGTCCATCCCACGGATTTGATCGATCTGGTCGTACTGAATCTCGGGGAAAATGATCTGCTCCTTCACCCCTAAGCTGTAGTTGCCGCGGCCGTCGAAGGAACGCGTGCTGATTCCGCGGAAATCCCGGATGCGCGGAATCGCGATGCTCACGAGACGGTCGAGAAACTCGTACATGCGGTCGCCGCGCAGGGTCACCTTGCAGCCGATCGCCTGGCCGTCGCGGACCTTGAACGTGGCCACCGACTTCTTCGCCTTGGTCACCGCGGGCTTCTGTCCCGTGATCTTGGCCATGTCGGCGGTCGCGGCGTCCATGACCTTCTTGTCGGCCACCGCCTCGCCCACGCCCATGTTGACCGTGATCTTGAGGATGCGCGGCACCTGCATCGTGTTCTTCAGCCCAAGCTTTGACTTGAGCTCCGGCACGAGCTTTTCGTTGTAAATCTGTTTCAGTCTTGCTGCCATGTCACTTTACTCGCTGCTGGTCGCTACTTCGCGTCGACCATTTCCTTGTTCGACTTGAACATCCGCACCTTGCGGCCGTTCTCGAGCGCCTTGAAGCCGATGCGGTCGCCCTTCTGCGTCGCCGGATTGAAGACCAATACGTTGGACACGTGCAGAGGCGCTTCGCGTTCGATGATGCCGCCCTGGACGCCCATCTGCGGATTCGGGCGCTGGTGCTTCTTGGACATGTTGAGCCCTTCGACGCGCACGCGGTCGTCCGCCAGCACCTCGATGACGGCGCCCTTGCGCCCCTTGTCCCGGCCGGCGATCAAAACGACCATGTCGCCCTTGCGAATCTTGTTCATCACAGCACCTCGGGTGCGAGCGAAATGATCTTCATGAACTGCACGTTGCGCAGCTCGCGCGTCACCGGTCCGAAGATACGGGTGCCGATCGGCTCGAGCTTGTTCGTCAAGAGCACCGCCGCATTCGTGTCGAATCGGATCAGCGATCCGTCGGCCCGGCGCACGCCGCTCTTGGTTCGCACGACCACGGCGTCGTACACCTCGCCCTTCTTGACTTTGCCGCGCGGAATCGCGTCCTTGACGCTGACCTTGATGACATCGCCCACCGCGGCATAGCGGCGCTTCGAGCCGCCGAGCACTTTGATGCACATCAGCCGCTTGGCGCCGCTGTTATCGGCCACATTCAATATGGTTCGCATCTGGATCATGTCGGGCCCCTTATTCGGCGCGGGCGCGTTCGACGACGCGCACGAGCACCCATGATTTACGGCGCGACATCGGCCGGCACGGCTTGATGGACACCGTGTCGCCTTCCTTGCACTCGTTGCTCTCGTCATGCGCGAGGAGCTTGGTGGTGCGGCGGATGTACTTGCCGTAGGTCGGGTGCTTCACCAGACGCTCCACGGACACCGCAATGGTCTTGTCCATCTTGTTGCTGACGACTTTACCCGTCAGCAGCCGCTGCCCGGGAACCGGTGCCGCGCCCGGCGCCGCTTCGGTCGTTTGTACTTCGGTCGACATCACGCCTTACCTCCGCTGACCCTGGCCTGGGCAAGCACCGTCTTCACGCGCGCAATGTTCTTACGCACCTTCGCAAATTGATCCGGCTTCGCAGCCTGGCCCGTGGCGCGCGCCATGCGCAAATTGAACTGCTCGCGGCGCAGCTTGAGGAGCTCCTCGCCGAGATCCTTGGGTTGCTTGCCGCGCAAATCTTTAGCCTTCATGTACGCACCTTCATGTCCGGACCTGGCGCTTGACGAACGCCGTCGACACGGACAGCTTGGCGGACGCCAGGCGGAACGCCTCGCGCGCGGTTTGCTCGCTCATGCCTTCGATTTCGAACAGCACCTTGCCGGGCAGCACTTTCGCCACCCAGTACTCGACGTTGCCCTTGCCCGATCCCATGCGCACTTCGAGCGGCTTCTGCGTGATCGGCACATCCGGAAATACCCGGATCCAAATCCGGCCGCCGCGCTTGACGTGGCGCGAAATGGCGCGCCGCGCCGCTTCGATCTCGCGGGCCGTCATGCGGCACCGATCGGTCGCCTTCAGCCCGTATTCGCCGAACGCGACGGAGTTGCCGCGCTGCGCGCTGCCGGAAATCTTGCCCTTGAATTGTTTGCGGAACTTGGTCCGCTTCGGCTGCATCATGTGTCGTTACCTAATTCAACCTGCGGCCGGAGCCGGTGCCTCGGCGGTTTTGGCGCCTGCAGCCGCGGCAGCCTCTGCTTCGGCCTCGGTGGCCTCGGCTTCCGGCTGATCGAATACTTCGCCCTTGAATATCCAGACCTTGATGCCGATGACTCCATACGTGGTCTGCGCCTCGGCGACCCCGTAGTCGATATCGGCACGGAAGGTGTGCAGAGGAACGCGCCCCTCGCGATTCGTCTCGGTACGGGCGATTTCCGACCCGTTGAGGCGCCCGGAGATGCGCACCTTGATACCCAGCGCTCCGGAGCGCATGGTGTTGGTCACAGCACGCTTCATGGCGCGGCGGAACATCACCCGCTTCTCCAGCTGCTGCGAAATGCCTTCCGCAACCAGCTTGGCGTCCAGCTCGGGCTTGCGGATTTCGGCGATGTTGAGCCGCACATCGTTCATCGTCATGCCGAGGATCTTGGCCACCGCGGTGCGGAGCTTTTCGATGTCCTCGCCCTTCTTGCCGATCACGATTCCCGGACGCGCCGTATGAATGGTGATGTTGGCGCGGCGCGCGGCGCGCTCGATGTGAATGCGGCTGACGGAGGCGTCTGCAAGCTTCTTGTTCAGATACTTCCGCACCAGGTGGTCGGTGTGAATGTTCGAACCGAACGTCTTGGATCCGGCATACCACTTCGACGTCCAGTCGCGCGTGATGCCGAGACGAATACCAATCGGATTTACTTTCTGACCCATTAGGCCTCTCGCTTACCGTCGGACACTTGAACCAGGATGTGGCTGTTGCGCTTGGCGATCCGCACGCCACGCCCCTTGGCGCGCGCATGAAACCGCTTGAGCATGGGAGCCGGATCGACCTCGACCCGCGTCACCTTCAGATCGTCCACATCGGCATTGAAATTGTTGTAGGCGTTGGCGATCGCGGAATCCAGCACCTTGAGGACGATCTTTGCGCCCTTCTTCGGCATGAACTTCAACGTGTTGACCGCCAGCGTCGCGGACTTGCCGCGAATCGTGTCCACCACCAAGCGGCATTTCTGCGGAGAAATGCGCGCATATCGTAAAACCGCTTTGGTTTGCATGCCCTACTCCGCCGCCGACACTTTCTTGTCGCCGGAATGCGCCTTGAACGTGCGCGTGGGCGCGAACTCGCCGAGCTTGTGGCCGACCATGTTCTCGGACACCAGCACGGGCACATGCAGACGGCCGTTGTGCACGGCGATGGTCAACCCCACCATGTCGGGAATGACCATGGAGCGCCGCGACCAGGTCTTGATCGGACGGCGATCATTCTTCTGACTGGCCGTTTGCACCTTCTTGGCCAGGTGCAAATCCACGAACGGACCTTTTTTGAGCGAACGAGGCAAGTTATGTCTCCAATTTCTTTGGCCGGTCTCTTACAGCCGTTTGTTCTTGCGGCGCTGAACGATCATGCTGTCGGTGCGCTTGTTGCGGCGCGTCTTCTTACCCTTGGTCTGCAGGCCCCACGGGCTCACGGGATGCGGGTTGCCTTGACCTGACTTACCCTCGCCGCCGCCGTGCGGGTGGTCGACCGGATTCATCACGACCCCGCGGACCGTCGGGCGCACGCCGAGCCAGCGCACCGCGCCGGCCTTGCCGAAGACGCGCAGGTTGTGCTCGTCGTTGCCCACTTCGCCGATGGTGGCGCGGCAATCGACATGAATCTTGCGCATTTCGCCCGACTTCAGGCGCACGCTGGCATACACGCCCTCACGCGCCGCGAATTGAGCCGACCCGCCGGCACTGCGCGCCAGCTGGCCGCCCTTGCCGACTTTGAGCTCGATGTTGTGCACCGTGCTGCCCACCGGAATGTGCCGCAGCGGCAGGGCATTGCCCGGCTTGATCGGCGCATCGGCGCCGGAGCGGATTTCATCGCCGGCCTTCACGCCCTTGGGCGCGAGGATGTAGCGGCGCTCGCCGTCCTTGTAGAGCACCAGCGCCAGATGCGAAGTCCGGTTCGGATCGTATTCCAGACGCTCCACGACACCCGGAATGCCGTCCTTGTCGCGCTTGAAGTCGACCATGCGGTAGCGCTGCTTGTGGCCGCCGCCGATGTGGCGCGTGGTTTGCCGGCCGGAATGGTTGCGCGCTCCGGTCCGGTTCTTCTTCGTGGTCAACGACTCGAGCGGGCCGCCCTTGTGCAGGTGCGAGCGGTCGACTTTGACTACGAAGCGCGTCCCCGGAGAGGTCGGCTTCATTTTAATGAGTGCCATGCCTGATAGTCCTTACTTCGACGGGCTGCCGGTGAAGTCGATCGACTGCCCGGTTTCCAAACGTACGTACGCCTTCTTGTATCCGTTGCGCTTGCCCGCCACATTCTTGAAGCGCCGCGTCTTGCCCGGCTTGTTGAGCAAATTGACGCCTTCCACTTTGACCTCGAACATCAGCTCGACGGCCAGCTTCACTTCGTTCTTCGACGCATCGTCGCGCACGCGAAACACATACTGATTCGCTTTCTCGGTGACGTTGGCCGCCTTCTCGGACACATGCGGCTGAATCAGCACGGTCATCAAGCGTTCTTTATTCATTCGCGCCTCCGAGACGCTGTTCGAGCAGCCTCAAGGCACCGACGGTGGCTACGACCTTGTCGTGCTTGATCAAGCTCAAGGGATCGAGCGCGGCCACCGGCAGCACATCCACGTAGGGCACGTTGCGGGCCGCCAGGAACAATTTCTCTTCGTAGGCCTCGACCAGGATCAAAGCCCGCTTCAGGCCGAACTCGGCCAGCTTGCTGATCAGCAACTTGGTTCGGGGCGCTGTCAGCTCCAGCGACGCCACTGCGAGCAGGCGATCCTCGCGCACCAGCTGCGACACCATGGACTGCATGGCGGCGCGATACATCTTGCGATTGACCTTTTGCGAAAAATCACGCGGCCGCGCGGCGAAGGCCCGTCCACCGCCCACCCAAATGGGGCTGCGGATCGATCCGACGCGCGCCTGGCCCGTGCCTTTCTGGCTCCAAGGCTTCTTGCCGCCGCCGCGGACTTCCGCGCGGGATTTCTGCGCCTTCGTACCGGCCCTTCCCGCCGCCCGATAGGCCGTGACGACCTGGTGAATCAGCGCCTCGTTGTAGGCACGGCCGAAAGCCGCATCCGACAATTGGATATCGCTGGCGGGAGATGCGTTCGTTAACTGGAGCTTCATGAGGGTTTACTTCTTGGCAGCTTTCGCGGCAGGGGCGGCGCCCTTCGCCGCAGGCGCGCCCTTGGCCGCGGTCGGGGCCTTGTTCGGCATCAGTTTCTGGCGACGGGTCTGTCCGGCAGCCTTGACGGAGGGCCTGACGATCACACGGCCGCCCTCCGAACCCGGAATCGCTCCGCTGATCAAGAGCAAGTTGCGCGAGACATCGACTTCGACGATGCGTAAATTCTCAATGGTGCGGTTCTTGACGCCCATATGGCCCGACATGCGCTTGCCCTTGAACACTCGGCCCGGGGTCTGGCGCTGGCCGATGGAGCCCGGCGCGCGGTGCGACACCGAATTGCCGTGAGTCTTCATGCCGCCCGCGAAGTTATGGCGCTTCATGGTACCGGCGAAGCCCTTCCCCACCGTGGTGCCGGTGACGTCGACGATTTGACCGGCGGTGAACATGTCCACCTTCAGCTCTGCGCCCGACGTCAGCGCTTCGCCTTCGCCCTTGCTCAAACGGAATTCGCTGGAGGCGTATCCGGCGGCGACATTTGCCTTGGCAAAATGGCCGGCCAGAGCCTTGGAAATCCGCGATGGGCGGCGGGTGCCAATGGTGATCTGTACCGCGCGATAACCGTCGGTTTTGTCACCCTTGACTTGCGAGATGCGGTTCGGCAACGCCTCGACGACCGTCACGGGGACAGTCACACCGGCGTCGGTGAATACTCGGGTCATGCCGCATTTGCGGCCAACCAGACCAATGGTCATTGTCAATCCTCACAGCGGGAACCCTAAATGGGCTTAGCTCCGCATTCGTTGCAACAGATCGGCGGTTTAGACACTCGGACCCCAGAATCCCTTGAGATTCTGGCGTCGGCGTCCACGGACTCCGACCCCTAAAATGGACGGCGGATTGTACATGAATCCGCCCTAGGATCAAATCTTTGGCTGCGCTGTCAGGCGGGGTCGCATCGACCCCGTTAGATTCGCGCGTTAGCGCTAATTCAATTTGATTTGGACGTCCACGCCCGCGGGCAGTTCCAGCTTCATGAGCGCGTCCACGGTCTTGTCCGTGGGATTCAATATGTCCATTAGACGCTTGTGGGTGCGGATTTCGAACTGATCGCGCGCATCCTTGTCGCCGTGCGGCGCGGTCAGGACCGTAAAACGCTCCATTTTGATGGGCAGCGGTACGGGGCCCTTGACGGTCGCGCCGGTGCGCTTTGCGGTATCGACGATTTCGCGCGCCGACTTGTCGATCAAGCGATGGTCGAAAGCCTTGAGGCGGATCCGGATGTTCTGATTAGCCATAAATAATTGCTTTCCAGGCGCTGCGCGCCGAATTCAACGGGGCCGAAACGGCCCCGTCCTTAAAGGGTGCGAGATACTACGCTAAAAGTTGGGTGATCGCTATTACGCGATCACCTTAGCAACGACGCCTGCACCGACGGTTTTGCCGCCCTCGCGGATGGCAAAGCGCAAACCCTGCTCCATCGCGATCGGCGCGATCAGCTCCACCACAATCTTGATGTTGTCCCCGGGCATCACCATCTCCGTCCCCTCCGGCAGCTCCACCGCCCCCGTCACATCGGTCGTGCGAAAG
Source organism: uncultured Gammaproteobacteria bacterium (assembly GCA_963784105.1). Taxonomy (GTDB): domain Bacteria; phylum Pseudomonadota; class Gammaproteobacteria; order Steroidobacterales; family Steroidobacteraceae; genus Bog-1198. The sequence goes on along the minus strand of CAWAQE010000018.1, from coordinate 95,669 downwards.
TAGAACTGCGGCCGGTACCCCTTGAAAAACGGCGTGTGCCGGCCCCCCTCTTCCTTCGTCAGCACGTACACCTCCGCCTCAAACTTCGTGTGCGGATTGATCGATCCCGGCTTGCACAACACCTGCCCGCGCTCCACTTCCTCCCGCTTCGTGCCGCGCAGCAGCACCCCCACGTTGTCCCCCGCCTGCCCCTCATCCAAGAGCTTCCTGAACATCTCCACCCCGGTGCACGTCGTCTTGGTGGTCGGGCGTATCCCCACGATCTCCACCTCATCGTTCACCTTCACAATCCCCCGCTCGATCCGACCCGTCACCACCGTGCCGCGGCCCGCAATCGAAAATACATCCTCCACCGGCATCAAAAATGCCCCCTCCACCGCCCGCTTCGGCACCGGTATGTACTCATCCAGCGCCTTCACCAGCTTGATCACCGAGGGCACCCCAATCTCGCTCCCATCCCCCTCCAGCGCCTTCAGCGCAGAGCCCGTGATGATCGGAGTCTTGTCCCCGGGAAACTTGTACAGCGTCAGCAAATCCCGCACCTCAAGCTCCACCAGCTCCAGAAGCTCCGCATCGTCCACCATGTCCGCCTTGTTCAAAAACACCACGATGTAGGGCACCCCCACCTGGCGCGCCAGCAAAATGTGCTCGCGCGTCTGGGGCATCGGACCATCCGCCGCCGACACCACTAATATCGCCCCGTCCATCTGCGCCGCTCCGGTGATCATGTTCTTCACGTAGTCCGCGTGCCCAGGACAATCCACGTGCGCGTAGTGGCGCGCATCGCTCTGATACTCCACGTGCGCCGTCGCTATCGTGATCCCCCGCGCCCGCTCCTCCGGCGCCTTGTCAATCTGGTCGTAGGCTTTGAATTCCCCGCCAAATTTCTCCGCCATCACCTTCGTCAACGCCGCCGTCAAGGTCGTCTTGCCGTGGTCCACATGCCCAATCGTCCCCACGTTCACGTGCGGTTTCGTTCGCTCAAACTTCCCCTTCGACACGGCTCACCTCTTCAAATGAATGCAAATGGTTGGTGGAATTAATAGTCTTTCTTCATGACGGCATCGGCGACGCTGCTCGGCACTTCCATGTATTTCGCGAACTCCATGGTGTAGTTCGCGCGGCCCTGGCTCATGGAGCGCATCGACGTCGAATACTGAAACATTTCGGCAAGCGGCACATCCGCGGTCACGATCTTTCCCGACGGCGAGTCTTCCATCCCGACGATCTGGCCGCGACGGCGGCTCAAGTCGCCGACGATATCACCGTAATAATCCTCCGGGGTCACGACTTCGACCTTCATGATGGGCTCGAGCAGCACCGGCTTGGCCTTGCGGAAGCCCTCTTTGAAGCCCATCGAGCCGGCGATCTTGAAAGCCATTTCGTTGGAGTCGACGTCATGATATGACCCGTCGAAGATCGTGACCCGCACATCGACGATGGGGTAGCCCGCGATCACGCCCGTTTGAACGGCCTCTTGTATGCCCTTGTCGACCGCCGGTATGAATTCGCGGGGCACGGCGCCGCCGACGATGCCGTTCACGAACTCGTAGCCTTTTCCGGCCTCCAACGGCTCGAGCTTCAGCCAGACATGTCCGTACTGCCCGCGGCCGCCCGACTGGCGCACGAATTTGCCTTCCGACTCGACCGTGCCGCGAAGCGTCTCGCGATAAGCTACTTGCGGCTTGCCGACGTTCGCGTCGACCTTGAATTCACGCTTCATGCGGTCGACGATGATTTCCAGGTGCAGCTCGCCCATGCCGGAAATGATGGTCTGGCCGGACTCCTGATCCGTGTGCACGCGGAAGGAGGGGTCCTCTTTCGCCAAGCGCTGCAGGGCCAGGCCCATTTTCTCCTGGTCGACCTTGGTCTTGGGTTCCACGGCGACGGAAATCACGGGCTCCGGAAATTCCATCTTTTCCAAAATGATGACTTTTCCGGGATCGGACAGCGTGTCCCCGGTGGTGACATCCTTCAAGCCCACGGCCGCGGCGATGTCGCCGGCGCGAACCTCTTTTATTTCCGAGCGCTCGCTCGCATGCATCTGCAGCAGGCGGCCGATGCGCTCGTTGCGATTGCGATTCGGCACGTACACCTGATCGCCCGATTTCAGAGTCCCGGAGTACACGCGGAAAAACGTCAGATTGCCCACGAACGGGTCGTTCAGAATCTTGAACGCCAGCGCGGAGAACGGCTCGTTATCGTCCGCCCTGCGGGTCATCGGCTCGCCCTTCTCGCTCTGTCCCTTGACCGGCGGCACTTCCACGGGCGAGGGCATGTATTCGACGATGGCGTCGAGCACCGCTTGAACGCCCTTGTTCTTGAAGGCCGATCCGCAGGTCACCAGACAGACTTCGTTCTTCAACGCGCGTGCGCGCAAGCCCTTCTTGATTTCCTCGATGCTGAGCTCGCCGCTCTCGAGATACTTGGTGAGCAGCGCCTCGTCGCCCTCGGCGGCGGCCTCGATCATCTTGGCCCGCCATTGCTCGCACTCTTTGAGCATGCCGGCCGGGATGTCGCGATATTCGAACTTCATTCCCTGAGTTTCTTCGTCCCACCAGATCGCCTTCATTTTGACGAGGTCGACCACGCCGACGAAGCCGTCTTCGGCGCCTATGGGAAGCTGAATCGGGACCGGATTGCCCCGCAGGCGCGTTTGGATTTGCTCGACGCAGCGCAGGAAATTCGCGCCGGCACGGTCCATTTTGTTGACGAACGCAACCCGCGGCACGCCGTATTTGTTCATTTGGCGCCACACGGTTTCGGACTGCGGCTGCACTCCCGATACGGCGCAATACACGGCCACGGCGGAGTCCAGCACGCGCAGACTGCGCTCTACCTCGATGGTGAAGTCGACGTGGCCCGGAGTATCGATGATGTTGATGCGGTATTCCGGGAAGCTCTTGTCCATTCCCTTCCAGAAACAGGTCGTCGCCGCGGCCGTTATGGTGATGCCGCGCTCCTGCTCCTGTTCCATGTAGTCCATGACGGCGGCGCCGTCATGCACCTCGCCGATCTTGTGCGACACGCCGGTGTAAAACAAAATACGCTCCGTCGCGGTGGTCTTCCCCGCATCGATATGAGCGGAAATACCGATATTCCGGTATCGCTCTATGGGCGTAGTGCGTGACATATCTATGCGCTTCGCGCATTTCTCCATGCGCTTCGCGCAACCGTTAACGGGGTCGATGCGACCCCGTTTGATAGTTGCTCGCTGCGCGAGCATTAAATCCAATACCAGGCGGCCCAATGGTCGTCTGGATGAACTCTCTATATAAGGCCTCGCGGGCGCATTTCCAGCCGCTGTGCTGCGAGCCGGCGCTACCAGCGGTAGTGGGCGAACGCCTTGTTGGCCTCGGCCATGCGGTGCGTGTCTTCGCGCTTGCGGACGGCTGCGCCGCGGTTCTCGGCGGCTTCCATCAGTTCGGCTGCGAGGCGGTGCGCCATGGACTTCTCGCTGCGAGCGGTCGCGGCTTCGATGACCCAGCGCATGGCGAGCGTTTGGCGACGGTTGGCGCGCACTTCGACGGGCACCTGGTAGGTGGCACCGCCGACGCGGCGAGATTTGACCTCGACCACGGGCTTGACATTGTCCAACGCCTGCTGCAGCACAGCAATGGCCTCGCCGCCGGCGCGGCCGCTCTTGTCGCCGATGCGGTCGATGGCGCCGTAGACGATCTTTTCGGCGGCGGACTTCTTGCCGCGCTCCATCACCATATTGATGAATTTTGCCAACATATCGTTGCCGAACTTAGGGTCCGGAAGGATGGTGCGATGGGGGGCTGCTGCTCTGCGGGACATGGAAGACCTTTATTTCTTGGGACGTTTGGCGCCGTACTTGGAACGGCCTTGCCGACGATCGCTGACGCCGGCGCAATCCAGCGCGCCACGAACAGTGTGATAACGGACACCGGGCAGATCCTTGACGCGGCCGCCACGGATCAGAACCACCGAGTGCTCTTGCAAATTATGGCCTTCGCCGCCGATATAGCTCGAGACTTCATAGCCATTGGTCAGACGCACGCGGCATACCTTACGCAGGGCCGAGTTCGGCTTCTTCGGCGTCGTGGTATACACGCGGGTGCACACGCCGCGCTTCTGCGGCGAAGACGCCAGTGCCGGAACTTTGGATTTCCAGGCAGGCTCATTTCGGCCGGTGCGAATTAGTTGGGTCGTCGTCGCCATAAATACCTTTTGAGCCGCCCCATAAGATGAAGAGCGGCCGGATGCATGAACTTAAAAATTAACGGGCGTATCTGCCCCGCACTTGTGCCCGGAGACAAAGGCCGGCGATTGTAGGAACCGGCCGCCTGGGTGTCAAGGTAATTGCTGCCACGCAGCACGTATAAATGTATCATTCCGACGGCAGCTCTGTCGGTGGGCGGTATCGCAGGAATAGTCGCGCAAACACCCGCCGGCGCCTTGGTGGATCGCATCCGATCAAAACGCACTCATTGCCGCGGGGGTGATTGCGCTCGCGGCGGGGGCTCGGCTAATGGCCCTTCTGCCGACATTTTGGCCGGTCATGATGGCTCAAGTACTGATTGGCGCCAGTTCGAGCATCTTCATTCCCGCTGTAGCCGTCGCCGTGTCGATGGGTCTCATCGGTTATTTTCTGGCGGATCGCGGCATATTCTCTGCCGCTGCTCGGAGAAATGTCGGCCAAGGGGCATGGTAGGTATTGGCGCGTCATTGACTCAAGCGATCGCCGGAGGACTCGTCCATCATTTCGGATATCGCAGCGGCTTTCTATTCCTGGCTGCCGTTGCTTCGCCGGTGCTCGCCGTACTGTATTTTCTATGCCTGAAACTCGTAAATCTGAGGCGGCCTGAGAGAATCAATGAAGACCATCATTCTGCTGTTCTGCTCCAATGTATTCATGACTTTTGCCTGGTATGGGCACCTCAAATACGGCCATGCGTGGCCGCTTTGGAAAGCCATCCTCGTATCCTGGCTGATTGCCTCGATGGAGTATTGCCTCGCGGTTCCCGCCAATCGTTTGGGTTTCGGCACATTTACCGGCTTCCAGCTCAAGATCGTCCAGGAAGCGATCACGGTGTCGGTCTTCATCATCTTCGCCATCACCTTTCTAAAGGAAAGAATGGCTTGGAACTACGCGGTTTCGTTCGTCCTGCTCATTGCCGCCGTCGTGGTCGCGTTCGCCTTCAATCGCGGCCCGGGCCTAGGATGAGGCCGACCATGAGGGAGGGATTCGAATGATTACCGTTTTTTCCGAGCAACATCTGCTGCGCCGTCCGCGCACCGAACTCTATGGCGGCGAATTGGTTCGCCCGCATGAATCGCCGGAGCGCGCGCAAATCGTTTTGGAACGAGTTCAAGCGCAGCGCCTTGGACAGGTCATTGCCCCCGCGAGCTTCGGCATGGCGCCTCTGCTGCGGGTTCACGATGCAGCCTATGTCGAATTCCTGAAACAGGCTTGGAGCGAGTGGCTGGCCGCCGGCAACCGCGGCGAAGCCATCCCCGATTGCTGGCCGGCACGACGCATGACGCAGCGCCGCCCCGATTGCATTACGGGAAAGCTCGGGTACTACGCCATGGCAGGCGAGACCTCGATCAGCGAGGGCACCTGGGAGGCGGCATGCGCCGCCGCCGACGTGGCGCTCACCGCGGCTTCGAAAATCAAGGACGGCGCGCGCGCCGCCTTTGCGCTGTGCCGGCCCCCCGGACATCACGCCGCGCGCGATCTGTACGGCGGCTACTGCTTTTTGAACAACGCGGCGATCGCCGGGCAATATCTGCGCGACTCGGGCGCGGCGCGCATCGCCATCCTCGACGTCGATTTTCACCACGGCAACGGCACCCAAGATATTTTTTACGCTCGCCCGGACGTGCTGTATGTCTCGCTGCACGGCGACCCCGCGCATGCGTTTCCATATTTTTCCGGCTATGCCGACGAAACAGGAACCGGCGCGGGCACCGGGTTCACCCTGAATTTTCCCCTGCCCCCGGGCACCGAGTTCAGCGCCTGGCAGGATGCGCTGCGCGCCGCGCTGGTACGCATAGCGAATTTCCAGGCCGATGCCATGGTGGTTTCTTTGGGGGTGGACACCTTCGCGCAAGATCCCATCAGTTTCTTTCGGCTGCAATGCGCGGATTTCTTGAGCTACGGCCGAATGCTCGGCGCCTGCGCGCTGCCCACGCTGTTCGTTCTGGAGGGCGGCTATGCGGTCGACGACATCGGCGTCAACGTAGTCAACGCGCTGACCGGTTTCGAGGAGACATCGGCTTTACGGTGAGCGGCATGCCTTGAGTACCTATTGCACCGTGATGTTGACCGGTGGTTTAGCATTCGCCGAGGTATTAGTTCGTCAGGCTTGCCTCGTGAAGTCGGTGATCCAGTTGGACTCCCAAGTTGCACCGCCGTCCCCGGAGCATGATTGCTCCCAGCGCGCCGAACTCGGTGTAATGCCCGACCAGCGCACGCGAGTCTTGATGGGGCGCCCGTCGAGCGTGTCGTCGCTGACGAAGGTGCCGATGCCGTCGACAAATCGACCGCGATCGGGCTCCTCGATAGTGGTCGGATTTCGGCTGTCGAGCCACCAACTCAGCCATTGCCCACTGACGGGATCGAAAGCGCGAAAGCCCACGCCGCGAACGGTTCCGGTCGGCAATTCCATGACGTTGTCGCCCACATTGCCCTGGCCGCCCAGAACCGGCCAGTTGACCAAGGTGCCCTTGAATTCATCCCAGTCGTTGTTTCCCGCGAGCCGGCGGCGCAGCCGCCGATGATGGGCGTTCCACTTGCCGACCAGAAAGTCCCAGTCACGGTGCGCATCGGAAAGCCGTGGCAGCGGCGTCGGCGTCATGGAAGTACGCGTGAAGTAGTTGCGCCAGTTGACCTCCCAAGTGGCGCCTTCATCGGTGGAGAACGCCTGCTCCCAGTGTGGGCGCGGCCCGTGGATGTCCAGCCAGCGGAAGCGCACCGTTATCGCATGGCCGTTGTAGGTATCCCGGCCGATGAAGGTTGCCGTGCCGCCATCGAAGCTGCCCATGACGGGGGGATCGATTTTGGTCGGACTGCGCCCGTCGAGCCACCAGATGGCCCACTTTCCCGTGGCCGCATCGAAGGCTCGAATGCCCAGCGCGCGATACGATCCACTCGGCAATTCCAGCGAGTTGTCGTCTATGGTGCCCAGACCGCCCATGGTGAGCCACATCGAGCTCTTGCCCGCAAACTCGTCCCAGTGAGTATCCCCCACGAGGCGCTCGCGCAATCGACGGTGCAGAACGTTCCAGTTGCCGCCGAGCCATTCCCAGTCGCGCGCGTGATCGGCGCCCTTCGGATCGGCGGCTGCGGTCCCGCGTCCTCGGGACTGCGCCGAGGCAAATCCGGGCAAACCCAAGATTGCCGCCGCCGCGGACGATGCCACGAAGGTGTTGAAGGCGCGGCGCGTGTGCGAGACGGCGCCGCTGGATGCCGCCGCTTCATGGACGCAGGTCACCGGCGTGAGCGGTCGAACTGGCGGCGGGCGACGAGGGGGCATGTAGATCTCCGGGATCAGCGGTGCGAAAATGGCCTGTTCCGCATATTGACAGCCGTAGTGAGCGATCGACCACTCAAGAATCGGGGTATGGGCCAAGGCAAACTTAGGGTCAGTGATCTACGACTGCCTTCCCTGCCGGCGATCCGTGCTTTCGAGGCCGCCGCCCGGCTCGGAAGCTTCGCCAAGGCGGCGCTGGAACTGGACACGACATCGGCTTCGGTCAGCTACCACGTCCGGCGTCTCGAACAGCACATTGGCCTGCGCCTTTTCCTGCGGCATCCGCATAGCGTCGAGTTGACCTCGCCGGGCGCGTTGATCGCGGCGGAGGCCTCTAATGCCTTCGCGGCACTGCGTGCCAGCTTCGTCAAGGCCATCGATGCGGATGAATCACGCCTTTCACTCACCGCTTTGCCGACTTTCGGCACCAGCTGGCTGACACCGAGACTCGGCAAGTTTCGAGCGAAGCATCCGGAAATCTCGCTTGATCTGGACTTATCGGCTACTGCCCATGACTTGACCGAAGGCAGGTTCGACGCCGCGATTCGTAATGGGCACGGCCGGTGGCCCGGGCTGCGCGCGATTCAACTCTTTCCCAGCATTTTCATGCCGCTTTGCGCCCCACACCTGCTGGGCGCCGCGGGAGGGATCGCGGATCCGCGTTCCCGGCTCGACGTCCCGCTGCTCGGCCGCGCGGACTGGTGGAGGCTGTGGTATCAGGCACTTGGATTCCGCAATCCCACTCCTCCCGGCAGTTTCGGCACGAACCTGTCAGCCGAGTATCTCGATATTGCGGCGGCGGTCGCGGGTCACGGGATCGCGATCGGATCACCCATTCTGTTTCGAAGTGAAATTGACTCGGGCAAACTGGTTCCCGCCCACGACTTCGTGGCAGGCGACGGGCGATCTTTCTGGATGACGTACCCCGTCGCCATGGCCGATCGCGCAAAAATATCCAAGTTTCGCGAGTGGCTGAGCGGCGAGGTATCGAGTGAGCTCCCCGCCTTCAGTCCTTACATCCGAAGAGCTGCGATGCCATCGGCTTAGAAGTCCTTCCACTCTTCCGCGGCGGCGCCCGCAGCGGCGGCTGGGGCCGCGGCGATAGAAACTGCCACCGGCCGCTTCTTTCCGGTCAAGGGTCGTGTCGCCGCTCGGCGCTCCACGGCAGGAGTCGTGGCCGCCCCCGTCGGGCGTGCGCTTGCCCGCGCAGTCGCCGGCGCGGTGGTCGGCGCAGTCTCGGCGGGACTGCCTTCCCCGACCCGATACCGTGAAATGAGCTGCGTCAGGTTCGAAGCCTGCTCGGTGAGCGCCTGCGCCGCCGCGGAGGCCTCTTCCACCAACGCGGCGTTCTGCTGGGTCACATCGTCCATCATCGTGATTGCCTTGTTCACCTGCTCTATACCCGAGGCCTGCTCGCGACTCGAGCTCGCAATCTCGGCCATCACATCCGTCACCTTCTTCACTCTGACGACGATCTCGGCGAGCGCCTTGCCGGATTCGTCCACCAGTTTCGTGCCCTCCGTCACCTTGCCCACCGAGTCCTGGATCAGGGTCTTGATCTCTTTGGCGGCCTCGGCACTGCGCGAGGCAAGATTTCTGACCTCGGACGCAACCACCGCAAAGCCGCGGCCCTGCTCACCGGCCCGAGCCGCCTCCACCGCTGCGTTGAGTGCCAGCAGGTTCGTCTGGAACGCAATTTCGTCGATAACGCTGATAATATCGGCGATCCGCTTCGAAGAGGCATTTATTTCGCCCATCGCGGTCACCGCAGCGCCGACCACCGAACCACCCCGTTCTGCCTGCTCGCGCGCCGCTGCGGCGAGCTGATTGGCCTGGGCGGCATTGTCGGCGTTGTTCTTGACCGTCGAGGTCATCTCCTCCATCGAGGAAGCCGTCTCCTCGAGGCTGGAAGCCTGCTCCTCGGTCCGCTGGCTCAAATCCGCATTGCCGCGCGAGATCTCCTCCGACCCCGTGCGCACCTCAGCCGCCGCTTGCGCCATGCTCCGCACCACGCCGGCCATGTTCATCAGCAGACGGTTCACGCCGCCCGCCAGGGTCTTGAAGAATCCTTCCTTGCCCTCCTCGCGAATGCGCGCGGTCAAGTCTCCATCGATCGCCTTGGCCACGATGGCCTGCACTTCCTCTTCGGTCGCCACCTCCTGCGTCCGATCCATCCATTGCACCACCGTGCCAACCCGTTTGCCGGCGCCGTCGACCACGGGATTCGCAATGATCCGCAGGCTCGCGTCGCCCATCTTTACGTCTGCGGTATGGGCGCCGGTCAGACCGGCCAGCATATTGCGCTGCAGCGAGGGGATGTGATGAAACGCATCGAATGAGCTTCCCACCAGCTGTCCCGAATCGAAGGACGGCATTTGCTTGCGCATTTCCGCCGATTGGCTGCGGAACAGCGCCCGCAGCGCATCGTTGATGTAAATGATCTTTCCGTCCGTGTCGCCGAGCATGGCACCCACCGAGACGCGATCCAGCGCGGTTCGAATCCGCGCGTTCTCCATGGCCGATGCATGCTCCTTCTCGGTGCGTTCCCGCAATGCCACCTGCATGCGTTCCAGACCCCGGAGGGTCTGGCCGATCTCGTCCTGCGAACTGACCGTCACCGTGTGCGATAGTTACCCTTCTCGATCTCGCCGAGCACGGCCACCGCATGGTTCAACGGCTTCTTGATGGTCCGGGCGAGCAGATAGGCCAGCAGGCAAGCCACTGCCACCGCGGCGAGCGAGAGCGCGATCAGCATGGTTCGGGTACTTTGATAGACGGCGGCAACGTCCTCTGCCTTGGCGTGGATCTCCGCCTGTTGATGGTCACTCAATTTCTGCAGGGACGCGATGAGCGCCAGCTGTGCAGGGCGGGACCGCTGCAGCAGAGTATCCTTGGCGGCCTTGACGTCGCCTGCTTGGATCTCTTGTAGATAATCCTCATCGAGGGGCTTGAGAGTATCTCGGGCCTCGAGCGCCGCATGCAGCAGGGCCACAGCCTCCGCTGACTTCACAACGGCTGAAATGTCTTCCGCGATCTTGTCCCTCTTCTCTATCAAGACTCGGACCTTGCCGATTTCTCCCTGGACCTCTGTCTTGTCGTCCATGATCAGCATGTTGCGTGTATGGCGCATCGATTCCGAGAGGTTCTGTATCCATGCGTCGGCCAGCTCGACTTTGCTTAAAAGAGGGCCGGTGATCTCGCTCACGGAGGCGTTGAATGCGGCGAGTCGGCCGATGCTCAACGCCACCGCGGCACCGAACACGATGATCACACCGGCGAAGGCCAACATCAGGCGTGTCCCGACCGAATTCCGATAATTCATAATTTCTTCCTATGCGCTTCGCGCAGTTCTCTATGCGCTTCGCGCAGTTCCCTATGCGCTTCGCGCAGTTCCCTATGCGCTTCGCGCAACCTTTCAACGGGGTCGATGCGACCCCGTCCTTGATGGTCAAATCCGTTCGCGTCAGACGGCTACCTTCCGTCGAACGTCCATCGTCAACTCCGTCTCGTTGCCTGCCGCCTTCGGGTGCACTGCCTCCAGAAAGCCCGATACTTCAGCCTCCAGAAGATCGGTTTGCTTGGCCAGATCGGCGGAGGCATGCAGCACGCCGTCGGCGGCGTGCTCGGTCTCAGTTGCGGTGCCCTGGACTTCTTGATTTGATCGCTTACGCGGCGCGTGAAGTCGGCCGCCGACTGCACTGACTGGCTGATGTCGCGCATCGCGGCGCTTTGGCTCGTGACCGCGCTGGAAATCGACGCGGAACTCGTGTTCAGTGAGTGAATGGTTTCGGCGATCGATGTCACGGCGCTGGCGGCGTCGCTGGACAGCGTTTGAATGCGCTCAACTTTGGAGGTGACTCCGTCGGTTGCCTGCTTGGTTTGGGTCGCCAGCGCCTTCACCTCGTTGGCGACGACGGCGAAGCCGCGGCCGGCGTGCCCGGCGCGCGCCGCCTCGATGGTGGCGTTCAGCGCCAACAAGCTGGTGCGGCTGGCCACCGACTTGATGAAGTCGAGCACCGAGCCGATTTCCTGCGCCGCCAGGTTCACGGATTGCAGCGTGTTGTTGAGTTTGTCGGCGTCGCGAGTTGCGACCGCAGCCATGGATGAGGAGGCGCTTACCTGCTCCGAAATCTCGGCAATCGACTCGCCCAGTTCCTCGATGGAGGCGGCGATGGTCTGCACGTTGTTCGATGCCTCCACGGCCGCCTGCGAGACTCCGTCCGCGCGAGTGCGCGTGGCGTCGGCCGCCGAGCCCATGGTGGCTGCTGTCTCTTGCAGGGTACCGAACGCCTGCGCGAAGGTGCCGAGCACCTTGTGGGCGGTGGCATCGAAACGCTCCGTCACCTCGGACACCGCCCGCGCCCGTTCCGCCTCGCGGGCCAAGCGCGCCTGTTCGGCCCGATCGCGCTCGAGTTCCGCCGCCTGTTGCACCACGGCACGATGGCGCCCTTCTTCCTCGATGCGCTTCAGCCTTTCGTTCTCGACGCCGTTGTCTCGAAATACGTTCACCGCACGGGCCATCCGGCCGACCTCGTCGCCGCGCGAGCCGTAAGGAACCGTGGCGGACCAGTCCGCGCGTGCCAGCGCCGCCATGACGCGCGTCATCTCAACCAGCGGCGCGGTCAGCGAGCGCGCGAGCCACAGGCTTACTATGAGGCCGCCGACGACGGCAAACAGGCCGCCGATCCAGGAGAGGCGCACCGCGGCCGCGGCGCCGGCCTTCATTCCCGCAAACTCGGTCGCGGAAGCCTCGTCGTAGGACTTCGACAGCGTCCTCAATATGCCGTGCAAATTCTGGAAGAAGACGCCCGCCGAAGTGGCATAGTCGACGGCAACGCTGGGATCGACAAACAATACTTTGGAGAACTGATTGCCGGACTTGCGGTACTTGACGGAAAGGTCCGCGAGCTTTTGGCTTCCACCGCATGACCATTCTCGCCCGCGTGCTTCGCGACCGCGGACAGTTCGTCTCCCAGTTTATCAAGGTCGCTGGGCAGGGTATCGACCAGAGTACGCACGATTTTGGGCGGCGCTCCGTTCTGCACCAGCGTCATGGCGCGGAACATCCGGCCGTTGATCTCCAATGCGAACGCATCCACTTCATCGAGCGCGGTCAAGCGGCGGACCGTCTCGTTGAACAGCCGCGTCGTGGCCGCATCCGCGCCGGCCTGCTGGCGGTAGTTCACCACTTCGATGACCAGAATGGCGAGGATCAGCAGCAGCGGCGCCAGCAGCACCTGCCAACGCAATGAGATGTCGGCGAAAGATTTCATGTGATCTCTGTATCCTCAACCCAACCAATTGACCTGGCGCCGCCCTGCAACATCTACTCGGTGTAGGTACCAGCCTTGAAGATGAGCCCCTCGTGCACTTCCCAATAGGCCGTCTTGTTCTCCAGTTTCCCGGTGGTGGGATTCTTCATCACGTATTCGATCCATCCGGACGGCTTCTGCTTGGCGGTGTCCACCAGTTCCTTCACGTAGAACTTGCCGGCCGAGTCGGTCTGGTCCAGACGATTGAGGCCCACCTTGGCGGGAGAGATCGGGTGCGCGACGCACACGCCGTTCATGTCATGCACGTCGACGTAATCCTCGCCTTTCGCGAACTGGCCTTGCTTGTTGTTGAATTCCGCGAGCGCTTTCTCTCTGCCATTGGCCTCGTAAAACGCCACCGCCTTCTTGACGACTGCCACGACTTCATCCTTGGTCGGCGCGGCGGCAAAGGCGCCCGCGAGGGGCAGCGCCGTCAAAACGGTTGCAATCAAGAGACCCTTCAAAGTTGATTTCATATCAGTTCCATTGGAGACGAGGTCGCAGGTGGGTTGTATTACTGGGCGTCTATCGGCCTTTGCATGGCGATCTTGAGAGAACGCGCGCCGAGATCCACAAAGCGTGGACCACCGCGCACTTTTTCGGGAATATGCCGTGCACGGTCAGGCTGACAGGAAGGTGAGCACGCCGCCGCCGTATTTCGGCAGCTGAACCTGGAATTCTTTGCGCCCGCCCGGCGCACCCAGCAATGCCGCGGCCGGTGCGGGAAGGGATTTGGCGGGATACAACTGATCCAGCTTCAGGTGGGGCGATGACGCGTCCATGACCAGGCGGGAACAGATATTCATGATCTCGCGCATGTTGTCGATCATGACGCCGGTGAGCTCGCGGCTCTTGGCGGCGTCCTTTGCCGCACCGACCGGCAACATGGAAAAGGCGCAGCCGAAAGTCGCCGCGAGATTCGCATCCGCGCCGCACAACGCCACGGGATTGCCGCCGTCGGCAACAAACACTCCGAACCATGCGCCGCCCGCCGGCGTTTGATCGAAAGTGCCGCCGGCCTTTACATCGAGTCCGTCGAACAACAGGCCCAGCATATTGATGATCTTTGGGCCGTCGGGCAGGGGATAGGCGGTCGCCATGACGATATTTCCGGTATTAGTCTGATCTGAAGCTTCAGCGAATATGAGCGCCGAGCTGCTCTTTGAAGGATTCCGGCGTAAAGGGCTTGGAAATGAGGAACTTCGCGCCTGCGCCGAGCGCCTTGGTCCGCATGTCCGGGGTGGCCTCCGTGGTGATGAAGCCGAACGTCACCTTGAGGCCACCGCTCGCAAGCGCCTCCAACAGCTGCAGTCCGGTCATGTTGGGCATATTCCAATCCGAGAGCACGAGATCCGGCTTCGATGCCTTGATCGCGGCCAGCGCTTTGGCGCCATCATCGACCTCCGATATCTCGTGTCCTTCGAATCCGGCAAGGCGCAGCGTCTTCTTGACGATCATGCGCATGGCCGTGGAATCGTCGACAATCAGAATTTTCATCTATGAGGAACTCCGACAGCTCGCGTAGGGCGGCGATGGTGATGGTTCATTGAAGTAATCGGCCGCAGTCGAGTGTTCTTGAACATCGATTTCCCTTCCCCGTAACCCACACCTAACCCACCCGTAACTCACCCTTAAACCCACCCCTAACTCACCCTTAAGCCCACCACTAACCCGCTTGATTCCTGTGCTGCGGCGCCTCCGGGTGTGCGCCGGCGAGATCGACGATGCGTCCGGCGATCTCATGCAATGCATGCAGCGACTGCGCCGCTCCGATCTGCCAGGCGGCTCCCGGCATGCCCCACACTACGCTGGTGTGTTCGTCCTGGGCGATGGTCGATGCCCCCGCGTCGCGCATTTCCTTCATTCCTTCGGCGCCGTCGCGCCCCATTCCGGTGAGCATGACGCCGATCGAATTGCGCCCGGCGCTCTGCGCTACGGAGCGAAACAACACGTCGACCGAGGGGCGGTGCCGATTGACCAGATCCCCGTCGCTCAGGCGGCACTGGTAGCGCGCACCGTTGCGCACCACGAGCAGGTGCCGGTCGCCCGGCGCGAGATAGGCATGACCGGCCAGGATGGGTTGATCGTCGCGCGCTTCGCACACGTTGATGACGGAAGTCGCGTCCAGACGAAGCGCGAACGAGCCGCTGAAAGCCTTCGGGATGTGCTGCGCCATGACGATTCCCGGGATGTCCGCGGGCAGTCGGGAAAGAACCTCCTTGATGGCTTCTGTTCCCCCGGTCGATGCCCCGATCGCGATGATCCGATCGGTGGTTGCAAAATGCGTGGGTGCGCTGCGTTTCGGCAGAACCGCGCTTGCATCATGGCTATCCGCGACGCTCAAAGCGGGGGCGTCCACCAGCGGCCGCACCTGGGCGTGCGCCGCCATCTTCACCTTGGAGATGATCTCTTGCGCGGCATCCCTGATTCCGTGCGCCACGTCCACCACCGGCTTGGCGACGAAATCGACGGCGCCCAGGCTCAGCGCATCAAGTGCGACGGCAGCGCCCCCCTGCGTGAGCGTTGAGCACATCACCACCGGCATGGGACGCAATCGCATGAGATTTCGCAGGAACGCGAGACCATCCATGCGCGGCATTTCAACATCGAGCGTGAGCACATCGGGGTTGAGCAATTTGATCTTTTCGCGCGCGACATAGGGGTCCGGCGCCGTTCCCACGACTTCGATGCCTGAATCCGAACATAGGATCTCGGTCAGCAGCCGGCGCATGACCGCGGAGTCGTCGACCACCAGAACGCGAATTTTCTTGTTCATGTGTTTTCCGTTTTAGAACAGTTCCACGGATCCGGACTCCACCTGGGCGGCCGTGGGAGCGAATTCGCGCTCGCGCTCGAACACCGCACGGTTGACCGTCGCGGTGAGGCGCTTGACGCGCACCTTGCCGGTCGCCGGACTGTAGAAGACCTTGCGCGCGAAACTGTCGCCGAGATCCTCGGCGGTGATGAGAAAGCCCTCTGTTTTTAAATAGTGGCGCACGAATTGCGCGTTGCGCGCGCCCACGTCGAGCGCCATGTCGAGCACTTTGCCGCCGCCGATCACCTTGAACTCGAGGTTCGCACGCTGGCCGCCGAGCATCATGATGTCGTTGATCAGGCGCTCCATGGCGACGTTGCCGTAGCGCGTCGCAGAGCTCACGAGGTTTTCCGCCCAGGCGCTGGTGCCTCCCGAGCGGTCGAGCGGCAGCATGAAGTGATTCATGCCGCCGATCCCCAATTTTCGTTCACGCACGCAGGCCGACACGCAGGAGCCGAGCACGGTAAAAATGGATTCATTCTCCCGCGTCACGTAGTAGTCGCCGGGCAGCAATTTGGCGACCGGTACGCCCAGGTCCGCGTCCCAGGTCCGGCGGATGTGCGCGAATTGAGGCAACGCCGGCGGCAGCGGCACCGCAACCTTCATCCGTAGAGTGGGATCGAATACGCTCATTCCACCCGCCGATATACGGTGCGGCCCACGAGCTTGTAGCGGCGCGTCACATTGAGGAGATTTTCCGAGTGGCCGATGAACAGCCAGCCGCCCGGCTCCTGCAAGTCGGCCATGCGATCGAACAGCTCCCGCCGCGTGGCCTTGTCGAAATAGATCACGACGTTGCGGCAGAAAATGATGTCGAAGGGGCCTTTCATCGGCCAGGATTCGAGCAGGTTCAGCTGCTTGAAGGTGATCAGCGTCCTGAGTTCGGCGGATGCCGCGTAGAAACCGGGCCGCCCGGCGGCTTGCGGAAACCAGTTTCCGACTCTTTCCGGCGCAACGCCCTTGAAGCGATCCGCCGCATACACGCCTTCCGCCGCGGTTGCGACCACCTTGGAATCAATATCCGTGGCGAGGAGCTTTACGTCCCAGTTGGGCAGACGTGCGAGCGCCTCGCGCAGGACGACGGCGAGCGAATAGGGTTCCTCGCCGGTCGAGCAGCCCGCCGACCACGCCCGCATGCGGCGCGTGGCGGAGCGATTGGCGACGATTTGCGGCAGCGCCTCCAGCTTGAGCTGCTCGAAATGATGGTTTTCGCGGAAAAAGGACGTGAGATTCGTCGTGATCGCGTTCGTCAGTTCCTGCAGCTCCGCGGACGCCGGGCTTTCGACCAACCGGCAATACTCTGCGAACGACGTCAATTTGAGCTTGCGCAAGCGCCGGGCAAGCCTCCCATAAACGAGTTCGCGCTTCGCCTCCGACAGCGCAATACCCGTGCGCGCGTGTACCAGCTCGCGCAGGCGCTTGAACTCCGCATCCGTGAGTTCGAATTCGTGCGCGAGGTCGAGCGGCCGTGTGCTCACGGCTCGAGCAGACCGCCGTCGATTGTAAACAGCTCGACGGTCCCCTCCGATTCCGTGTCGGCATCGTGGCTGCCGTCGTCGACTCCTTCAACCAGGCGCGCAAAAAGCGCGCGCTCTTGGGCCATGCTGAAGGCGCGAATTTGCGTGTCTCGCAGCGCTCTCCAGGATTCCGCCGAATCCGCATGCTGCGAATCGCCCAATTGTGCGCGCAGCGCGCGCAGCGAATCGGCCACATGAGAGAGCCCCTGCGTGGCGCGGTCGTGAGCCTGAACCGCGACGACGACGGCCTCCATCGGCCCGCTCACGCCGTCGCCGGACTGCGCCTGCGCCGCGGCGGCGCGCGCCGGCCCCGGACCCAGCACATCAGTGAGCGCGGCAAGCAATTGACTTCTCGCCAGGTTGTCGCTGGCCAGGCACTCGTCGACCTGGGCGGCCGCCCAGTTCAGCCAGGCACGGCATTGCTCCACTGCGACCCGGGCGTCCTGCGATTGCGCCGGGCGCGACTCGCCGGCCGCAGCAATGCCGCCCGTGCCGATGTCAGGCCGCGGCATGACCGCGGTCTCCCACGGGCCCGCCGGGGAGCTGCAGCAAGTCAGCCAAGCCGATCAGGTCCGCGGCTTGGCGCAGAGTGTCGGAGGCGCCATGCCAGGTGCAGGCGATCCCGCGCTCGAGACAGGTGCGCCGCAGGCTCGCGAGCAGCTGCAGTATTGCCGTGTCGATCTCCTCGACCCGGCTGCCGTCAACGACCACGCCTACGCCTTGCGCAGTGCGCGCCAGCAGCTTGCGATGCAAATCGGCAGCTTGCGCGATCGTCATTCGCGCCTCGAGCTCGATGCGCGCCGGCGGCTTGACCCGTGTCGCCTTCGCTTTGCGCGGCAGCGTTTTCTTGTTCACGCTACTGCGGCTTCGGGCACGACTTCGTCGACGATGCTATTGACGATCAGTCGATCGATGTCGAGCAGAATGAGCATTTTCTCCTCGATGGTCACCAGCGCCTTGACGAACACGGTATCGACGGTCCCGCAAACGTCGGGAGGCGGCTTGGAATCGGCTGCGTTTACGTTGTAGACCTCCGACACCGCATCGACGACCACGCCGACGGTGCGCTCGCCGCGCCCACTCATGACACGCACGACGATGACCACCGTGGTCGGTCCGAAGGCAATGGTTTCCAGACCGAAGCGGCGCCTCAGGTCGAGAATGGGCACCACGGCGCCGCGCAAATTGATCACGCCCAAGACATAGTCGGGGGTGTGCGGTATGCGGGTAACCTTGTCCCAGCCCTTGATCTCCTGCACGCGCAGGATGTCTACGCCGTATTCCTCGCCGGCCAGCATGAAGGTCAGGTATTGCTCGCTGCTGTCCGCGGCCGACCTGTCCGCGCCCGCGTTTGGTTTTGCCGTGCTCATGATTTCAATTCCTCCATAACTTGCCGCACCCTAGAATTCCTGCCGCGCACACCGGTCGTCCGCCGCTCGGCGCTCACGCGGCATGTGCCGCGACCGCGCCGGCGCCCTGCCTGGCAGCCCGGCTGATGAGCCCCGGGGCATCGATGATCAGAGCCACGGTTCCGTCGCCCAAGATGGTCGCGCCCGCGATTCCCGCCACCGATTTGAAATTGGACTCGAGGCTTTTGATGACGACCTGCTGCTGCGCGAGAAGATCGTCCACGAGAACGCCGACGCGTTTGCCGTCCGCTTCGAGTACCACCAGCAGGCCGTCCTCCGCACTCCTGCTGTCGGGCTCGACGCCGAACAGGTCGCAAAGCTTGACGACGGGCAGATATTCGTCGCGCAGACGAAATACCTCGGTGCGTCCCACCAAGGTGTTGAGGCGCTCGCGCGCGACCTGGATGGTCTCGACGATGGCCAGCAACGAAATGATGTAAATCTCCTTGCCGACGCGTACCAGCTGTCCATCCAGGATGGCGAGCGTGAGCGGCAGGCGGATGCGAATGGTGCTGCCGAGGCCCTCCTTGGAGGAGATCTGCACGTGACCGCCCAAGTCGTTGATATTGCGGCGCACGACGTCCATCCCGACACCGCGGCCGGACACGTCGCTGACTTGTTCCGCCGTGGAGAAGCCGGGCATGAATATCAGGTTGTCGATTTGTTCGTCGGTCAGCTCCTGATCCGCAGCGATGAGCGCACGCTCGCGGGCCTTCTGCAGGATCTTGGCCTTGTTGAGACCGGCACCATCGTCGCGCACTTCGATGATGATGTTGCCGCCCTCGTGAAATGCGGCGAGTTCGATCGTGCCGGTTTCCTGCTTGCCCGCGGCGACCCGCCGTTCCGGGATCTCGAGGCCGTGGTCGAGCGCGTTGCGGACCAGATGCACCAGCGGATCGCTGATCTTCTCGAGCACCGTCTTGTCGAGCTCAGTGCCTTCGCCGGAGAGCTTGAGTTCGACTTTCTTGGCGAGCTTGCGCGAAAGATCGTGCACGATGCGCGGAAAGCGGTTGAACGCAAAGCTGATCGGCAGCATGCGAATCTGCATGACGCTTTCCTGCAACTCCCGCGTATTGCGCGCAAGTTGCGAAAGTCCCTGGCGCAGACGGTCCAGGTCGTCCGGATCGACGCCGTCGGCAAAACTTGAGAGCATCGATTGCGTGATGAGCAACTCACCCACCAAGTTGATGATGTTGTCGACCTTTTCGGTGGCCACGCGGATGGAACCCGAGTCCCCGGACGCTTTTTGCAGGGGAGCTTCGGCGGGCGGTATGGCCTTCGCTTCGGTGGGCGATGCGGTCTTCGTTTCGGCAGACGATGCAGCGCTTGCCGCGCCCGGCGGCTGTGCCGGTGCCTCCGGCACAGGCGCGGCGGGTGCGGTGCCTCCGGTGGGCGTGAACTCGAGTCGGCAGCCGGAATCCACCCAGTCGAACACTTCGTCGAGCTTGCCGCGGGGAATCTGGCCGGCCATCTCGATGTTCCACGACAGATAGCAGGACTCCGGATCGAGCGCTTCGAGCGCCGGTAGCCGCGACGCGTCGGCGTGCGCAATCATTGCGCCCAAGCGCCGCAGTTCCGCGAACATCCGTGTCGGCTCATTGCGAAGGCGCAATAGATCGGCGACCGGCTCAAAGACGACTCGCCAACCGCCGGGCTCGTTCCCCGGGTCG
Source organism: uncultured Gammaproteobacteria bacterium (assembly GCA_963784105.1). GTDB lineage: Bacteria > Pseudomonadota > Gammaproteobacteria > Steroidobacterales > Steroidobacteraceae > Bog-1198. The sequence goes on along the minus strand of CAWAQE010000018.1, from coordinate 75,444 downwards.
CCACGTGCAGCTTTGCTTGCGACCGCCGCCGGCGCGGATACCGGTGCCGACGTCGGCGCGGGCATGGGCGCTTCGATCGGTTCGCCGAGAATGTGCTTGATGTCGCCATTCAGACTTGCGATGCGGACTTGATCGAGCGGCCGCTCTGCTTCGGTGGCGGAGATCATTTCGCGCACGCAATCGCAGGCCTGCAGCAGCGCCTGAATGGCTTCGGCGGTGACCGGCCGCACGCCGTTGCGCATTTCGTCGAGCAGCGTCTCCACTCCGTGCGTAAAGGCCGCCACCTCGGCGAAACCGAAGGTCGCGGAGCCGCCCTTGATGGAGTGGGCGGCACGGAAGATTGTGTTGATATTCTCGCCGTCGGCACTGGCGCCGAGGCTCAATAGCCCCGACTCCATTACGTCGAGTCCCTCCCGGCTTTCCTGGAAGAAGACTTTGGCGATTTCCGCCATTTCCAAATCAAAGCTCATGCTCGATTCCTTCGGCACGTGGGTTGCGGCGGCCGCGACGGGGTCACAGGACGCGGGCGACCGTGGCAAGCAGCTGCGGCGGATTGAACGGCTTGACGATCCAACCGGTGGCGCCGGCGCGTTTACCATCCATCTTCTTGTCCTGACTCGACTCGGTCGTGAGTATCAGCATCGGCACGAACTTGTACTCCAGCAGGCTGCGCAGTTCACGCACCAAGGTAATACCGTCCATGCGCGGCATATGCACATCGGTCAGGACCAGATCGACGGCGGACTGCCGCGCCAGTTCGAGCGCCTCCACACCGTCGCAGGCCTGCACGACCTCGTACCCGGCGCCTTGAAGGGTGAACAGCACCATCTGGCGCATCGACGCCGAATCGTCGACCGCAAGGATTTTCTTACCCATTCAAATTCTCTCCGCTCAGCATTGGCTACGTCAGCAGCGCGCTCAACTGCAGAACTATCGTCAATCATCGGGGAAACTTAACGTGCGACGCGGCCGATCCGCGCGGCCGGATGGGCGCTGCGACGGCGGTCACACTCTGCACTGCGGCGACGGCCGCCGCCGAGCGCTCAGGCGGCGGCAAGCAGGAGCGGTAAGAGCTCCGCCCCGAGCTTTTGAGTTTGCAGGACGATTTCCAGCACACCTGCCGCGTCCAACTTGGCGGCGCGCAGCGCGGTGATGGAGATCGGCGGTGCGTCGGTCAGATCCCGGCTGCCGATCTCAGCCAGCACCGCCGCGGTATTGGCAATATGAACGGTCGCGACGTCTAGAGGGTGCTCCTGCGCACGCTCGGGCTCATGGTGGAATTCGATGCATTCCTGCAGCGAGCGCGGTAGCCCCCACTTTTTCGCGAGTGCGAGGCCGATGGCCCCGTGATCGAACCCCATGACTTGGCGCTCGCACTGGAATAGCCCGAGATCGTCGGCCGAATCCGCCGACATCAACAGTGCCTGCCGCGCCGGCACGGGTGCACGGCTGAAGAGCACGAGTTGCCCGATGTCGTGCAATAGTCCGGCGACAAAGGGACTGTCGTCGCGGCCGCGAGCGCGCCGGGCGGCAATCTGACCGGCGGCCACGGCGCATAGAAGGCTGTGGCGCCAGAACGACGCCATGGTGACGAGTTCGTTGCCGATGCCATCGAAGGTTCGGATTGCCGTCAGCCCCACCGTCAGATCGCGCACCTGTCTGACCCCGAGCACCGTGATCGCGCGGCTGATCGTGGCGATCTTCCCGTGCTGGCCGAAGGCGGGACTGTTGGCGATGCGCAACAACCGCGCGGTCAGCGCTGCATCATGACTGATCTCGCGGCCGATATCGGCCGAAGACGACGAAGGATCGTCGACCATGCGCGCAATGCGCAGCGCGACCTCGGGCAACGTAACCAGATCTTCGATGCCTTCGACCAACCCCTGCGGAGTCAAACTGACCGTGTTCACGCTGAACCTCTCGCCACAGGTGTCGGCATCGGATCGCAAAAGTTGAGCCGAACCGGAACGATGTCGTTCTGGATCACCACCTGTCACAATCCCGCCTGCGGCACCTTACCTTGACGGTCAACGCCATCAATACCAACAGACGCTTTTGGATGGGATGCCTGATGTGGGTCGTGCCGCTCGCCGTCCTTGCCACTCCTGCGGCGATGGCCGCAGAGGCCGGGCCGGGTTACGACATCGACATGAGCCGCATGATCAAGACCCGCGATGGTGTCGAACTCGAGGCGTGGGTGACCAAGCCGTCCCGCCTCACGGGGAAGGTGCCGACTGTACTGACGCTGACTCAGTATGACATCGACGGCGGACGTCACGGAGACTCCGCAGGGTACTACGCCGGCCGCGGCTACGCGTTCGTACAGGCATACGTCCGAGGGCGGGGCAGATCGGGCGGCGAGAAGAGCGATGACCTCGGTGTACAGGTCGGCCGCGACGGCTACGATCTGGTCGAATGGATCGCCGCGCAGCCCTGGAGCGACGGACGCGTCGTGATGTTCGGCGGCTCCTTCGTGGGCATGACGCAATGGCAGACCGCGGCCCGGTTGCCTCCGCATCTCGCCGCCATTGCTCCGTATGCTCCCATCTATCCGGGATGGGACATCCCCAACACGAACGGGATTCCGCAAGCGTGGACGGCCGTCATTCTCGGATACGTGTCCGGCCGAGCGCTCAATCCAGGGTTCATCCGCAACCAGAATTACTGGGCGGGTAAGATGCTCGAGCAGTATGCGTCGGATCGGCCGTTCGCCGAGTTGGCCGATGCGATCGGCATCGCCGCGGATGATTGGTGGATGCTCAACGAGCACGGACAGAAGCGGCCCATGTTCGAGGTCTGGTTGGACCACGTGGGGGACGCTGCATTCAATCTCGCGGCCGAGCCTCAAAGCGCCAGCTACGCGCGAATGAACTTTCCGGTGCTTACTGCGACCGGCTATTACGACGATGATCAGCCCGGGACCTTGCGTTACTACCGTAACTACGTGGCTCACGCTCCGGGGGCCGCCGTGGCACGGAGTCATCTGATCATCGGGCCCTGGGATCACTCCGGCACTCAGGAACCCACCCAGGTGATCGAGGGCGTATCGATACCGCCCGCCGCCGTCGTCGACATGCAGAAGCTGCATGCCGATTGGTACGACTTCGCCCTGGGCCGAGGCGCGCTGCCTGCGCTGCTTCGAGACCACGTCGCTTACTTCATGCTCGGCGCCGACGAATGGCGATACGCCAAGAGCTTGGCGGCAGCATCCTCCGGCGATCGGCTGACGTTCTATCTGGGCGACGCCGACGGCACCCCGAAAGATCTGTTCCGTTCGGGGCGGCTGACCGCGCAGCCGCAGAAGACCGACCCGCCGGCCCTGCTCGTCAGCGATCCTCGCGAATTGCCGGAGCTCGAAGTGGCAAAGTATGCCGCCGGCGAGGATCTGACCAGCCAGTTTCGGGCATTCCAGAAGCGCGCGATTTCGTTTCACTCCGCGCCCTTCGAGCGCGATACCGACATTGCGGGTCAAATGCAGCTGACGTTGCTCTGCGAATCCGACACTCCGGATTTCGATCTCTGGGCACAGGTGATGATGGTGCTGCCGGATGGCTCCGCGATCCGCCTGGGCGAAGACATCCGGCGGGCTCGATTTCGAGACGGTCCGTTCAAGCAGGAATTGATGAGGCCGGGGCAGATCGCCGAGATTCCGTTTGAATTCAACTGGCTGGCGCGGCGAATTCCGGCGGGAGCGCGGCTTCGTCTGACCATCGCCCCGCTCAATTCACCCAATTATCAGAAGAACTTCAACACCGGCGGGAGGATGGGGTACGAAAAAATCGGCGATGCGCGAGTCGCGAACATCAAGATTTTTCACGATGCCCGTCGCGCGAGCCGATTGACTTTGCCGATCGCCGCCGCGCGCGGCGGCACCTAGCGCGGCGAAGCCCGTCCGGTGCCTCAGGCGCCCCACACTTCAACGGCGTAGCGCAAAAAATTGCGCCCTAGGATCTTCTCGATGCGCGGCGTCGAATACCCGCGCCGGCGCAGGCGGTCGGCAAGATCGTAGAACTGATCGGCGCCGCGCAGATCCACCACGAAGGGAAACGTGTCGGGGCGCTCGCCCGACGCACTCACCCCGGCTGCGCGGCGTGCCGCGACCTCCTTGGCCAGGGTCGCCTTGTAGGCCTCCAGGTCGTCGATCGCCGTCACCGTTCCGTCCGTGCCGATTCCGACGTGGTCCTCGCCGCAGACATTCACGGCATGATCGATATGCGCAACCACATCCTCGGCGGTGGCATGGCCTGACGGACTCAAGAAGGGCATGAAGTAGATTCCGACGAAACCGCCCTTGGACGCCACCAGTCTCAGCTCCTCATCGGTCTTGTTGCGCGGCAGGTCGTTCAGAGCACGGCAGCCGGTGTGATTGATGGAAATGGGTTGCTTCGAGACTCGCGCCGCTTCCAGACACGTGGCCTCGCCGCTGTGCGACAGATCGACCATGACGCGATTGACGTTCAAGCGCTCGATGACTTGGCGGCCGAACGGAGTCAGGCCACGGTTCTGCGGCGCGAGGGAACCGTCTCCGATCTGGTTCGCCGGATTGTAGGTGAGTTGGATCACCCGCACGCCCAGATTCGCGAACAGATCCGCGCGCGACGCATCGCTTCCCATCATCGCGGCATTCTGGAACCCGTAGATGATGCCGATGCAGCCTGCCGATTTCGCGCGAACGATGTCCGCCGCGGTATATACCTTGATCAAGTCCCGCGCGTTTGCACGAATCCTGGCATCCATCTCGGCGACGTCGCGCACGCTGAATTCGAACGGATCCTTCGGACCCGAGACGTAGCCCAGCGTCACGTTGACCGCCGTAAGGCCTGAGGCGTGGGCGTCACGCAGAACACGATCCTCGAGCGGCACAGGCTTTGAGTCGGCATCCGAATCGTCGTGATTGGGATCGTCCAGTCCGCCAAGAGCGTTGACGATGAGTGCGCCCTTGGGGAGGCCACCGCCGGCTGGATACGCATCGGGCGCGTGAGCGGCAGAAGCGGCATACCCGCGCGCAGGCGCGGCGAGGGCCACGGTGGCAAACGATAGAAAGGTGCGGCGATCGAGGGTACGCATTTGCCTGGGTGGGATTCTCCGTGCCGCTCGGCTTGCCGTCAATGACAGACGAATGAGCCTCAATATTAGGGGTTCCCTGCATCAGCGAGGCCTGCGCGAGGAGCGGACCTTCCTCGAACCGGTGGACGCCACATTCGCCGCCGCGCGACGGTAATACTATGCAGGAGCGACGGCCTTCATTGCCGCGAAGCTCGTCTTGAACAGATCCTCGAAGGCCCGTTGGCCCCGCGGCGTAAATCTGACTACGCGCGAGTTCTTGTCGCGCGCCGCCCATTTGAGTTCCTGGAGTCGGGACAGCAGCGCCGCGCCCAGCGACCCCGCCAGATGAAGTCTGCGCTCGCTCCAATCCATGCAAGGGCGGCAGCGCCCCGGCGCACCGGGGGACGCGTCATCGGCGTCTGTGAAGAGCGCGGCCCCGCTCACCTCAATCCCTTCGTCTCCTTAAGGAACAAAGGAGACGCCAGCCTGAGTGTGCGAGGCCGCTCAGGACTACGGCAGTTAGCGATGGATTCGTCCGGAAACAGCGTGCAGGGGACCACGGCGCCGTCATGGGAGTCGGCCAAACGAACTCGGACGGCTTGCCTAAGAGCCCGAACGGCGACCGGAGACAAGGCCGCAGGTAATGACCCTAAATTCATGCTCGCACGTCTGCCATCTCTCCTCATAGTGGAGGTTTACCGAGAATTATGAATCATCTATAATTATAGAATATTATTAATTCAGGATAAATTGCCGTGTCTGACATCTTCCACCGTCGAGGGCTTGCCCAGCAGATGGCCGCCCAGCTCCTGCGGCCTGGGGTGCTCGATCAAGCACTGCGCTCGGGCCTGTTCCTCTCCGGAGTGCGGCGTACCGGCAAGACCACGTTCTTGAGGCAGGATCTGATCCCCGCGCTGCAAGCCGACGGGGCGATCGTCATCTACGTGGATCTATGGTCTGACACCTCCCTCGCGCCCGGTGCGCTGCTGCATCGCGCCGTGCATGCGAAGTTGAGCGATCTGCAAGACCCGCTGTCGACAGCATTCTCGGTGCTGAAGAAGGTGGTCAGCGCTGAGGTTGCAGCGCACGGCTTTAAGTTCAAGTTCGATCTGTCCAAGCTGGGCGAACAGGGAGGCCCGACTCTTGCGGAGGCCTTGAGCGAAGTGGTCGAGCAGGCAGGATCGGACCTGGTGCTCATAGTAGATGAGGTTCAGCAGTGCCTGGCCAGCGAGGATGGCCTGTCGATGATGCTGGCGCTCAAGGCGGCGCGTGATGCCATCAATCTGCGTCCGAACCCCCCCGGGCATTTCGTGTTCATTGGCACCGGCTCCAATCGCGCGCTCGTGCAGGAACTCCTCGCTCGGCGCAATATGGCCTTTCAGGGTGCGCAGAGCCTGCCGTATCCCGTACTGGCCGATGATTTCGTCACCCACGTGCTCGCCCGCCTGCGTCTGCAAGGATCCAAGACCGCCCCTTCAGATGCCGTGGCCACCCAAGCCTTCAAAGATTTGCGCTCCCGCCCGGAGGAGTTGCTCGGCGCTCTTCGGGTGCTCGCGCACTCCCTGCCCGCAGGCGAGAACCCGGACAACGCGCTAGGGATCATCGTGGCAACGATGCGGGCCGGGATTGCCAACGCTGAGCTGCTTCGCATTCAAGAGCTTGGACCGCTCGCCGAGGTGATCTTCGAGCGCATCGCCTCAAGCCAGCAGAATCAAACGCGCGGGATGTACTCTGCAGAGGCGCTGGAGGATTACTCGAAGGAGCTCGATCGGCGAGTGCGCAGCGAGGAAATCCAAAGTGTCGTACAGCAGCTGCAAGGTGCCAACATCATCATGCGACTGGGCCATGGCTCCTACACAGTAGTTGACCCTTTCGTGCGCGAGATGTGGCTTGAGAGACAGGCGCGACTTGCGGCACTGGACCCGGCAGCGCCCACATAAAAGGCGTCGCCATCGGCTGCACTGCCTACCCCGCCCTGAGTTCCCCCCCATACATCACATCGACGCACGGGTTCGCGCCCAGGCCATAGCACAGTTCCGCCGGCCTCTCGATGCGCCAGAACGCGATGTCGGCCCGCTTTCCGACCTCGAGCGTGCCGATGTCATCGAGCGCGCCCAGCGCGCGCGCGGCCTGCCGGGTGGCGCCGCTCAAGGCTTCCTCGGGAGTCAGGCCGAACAATGTGCAGGCCATGTTGAGCGCGAGCAGGATGGAGGTGCACGGTGAGCTGCCGGGATTGCTGTCGGTTGCAATCGCGAGCGCCACGCCCGCCTCCCGCAACAGCGCGACGGGCGGAGGCGTGGTCTGCCGCAGCGTGAAGTACGCGGTGGGCAACAGCACCGCGACCGTGCCGGCGGCGCTGAGCGAACGCGCGCCGGCGGCGCTCAAGTACTCGAGATGGTCCGCGGACAATGCGCCCCACTTGGCGGCCAATTCGGCGGCACCCATGTCGCTCAACTGGCCCGCGTGCACGTGAGCGGGCAATCCCATCTGCTTTGCCGCCCGCAGCAGACGCTCGGTCTCGTCCAAGGTAAACGCGATGTTCTCGCAGAATGCATCGACCGCATCGACCAGGCCCTCGGCCGCGAGCGAGGTCCAGCCAGGGACCGCTGACCTCGTTCACGAAATCCTGACGATGCGCGGCGAACTCCCGCGGCAGCGCATGCAGGCCCAGAAATGTCTTCTTGATCGACACCGGCAGTCCCCTGCCCAAATCCCGCGCCACTTCCAACAAGCGGCGCTCCGCATCGAGTGCCAGCCCGTAACCCGACTTCACCTCGATGGTGGTGACGCCCTCCGCCATCAGGCGTTTGGCGCGAACGGCGGCCGACGCATACAATTCCTGGTGCGTCGCGCCGCGGGTCGCCTTGACGGTCGACTGGATCCCGCCCCCGGCACGCGCAATGTCCTCGTAGGAAACGCCGCAGAGCCGCTTTTCGAATTCTTCGACCCGGTTCCCGCCGTAGACCAGATGCGTGTGGCAATCGATCAATCCCGGAGTCATCCATAGACCTTGAGCGTCATGGACGGGAAGATTCTGCGCGGCGGCCCTGGCGCTGCCTTCGGCAGCGGGGCCGATCCAGGCAATGCGCTCGCCCTTCACCGCCAGCGCGGCGTTTTTGATGTTGCCATAGGGTTCCGCGCCCGCGACCATGGTGGCGATATTCGCGCCGATCCAGACCTGGTCCCATTCCTTGCCTGAGTTTTTTGCATTGCTGATCGCTTGCTGCCGGCCATTACAAGTATGATACGGCAAGAGCGGTTCCCTATACAGGTATAGTCAACATGCATCGCTATCATTTGCAGTCGGTTTTTTTGCCGCAGGGATGGGCCCGAGACGTCGGCGTCACCGTCTCCGACGAAGGATTCATCACCGACATCGATGCCCCGCCTGTCGGCGGCCGCGACAGCGTGATTCTCGGCCTCACGCCGGGTGCCGGTGCCGGTGCCGAACGCATCGACGGCATCGTCGTTCCCGGCATGGCCAATGCCCACAGCCATGCGTTCCAGCGGGCCATGGCGGGCAATACCGAATATCGATTGTCGGCGCGCGACAGTTTCTGGACCTGGCGTCAGGCCATGTACGGCCTTGCGAATCGCATCGAGCCCGACGACCTGCAGATCCTCGCGACCCAGCTGTTCGTGGAGATGCTCAAGAGCGGCTACACCTCGGTGGCGGAATTTCACTATCTGCACCGCCAAAGGGACGGCGCGCGCCTATGCAGGCGCAAATGCTCTGTGGGAAGCCATCAGCAATGCGGCGACGATCGCAGGCATCGGCCTCACCTTTCTTCCCACCCTGTACCAGACCAGCGATTTCGGCGGCCGGCCGCTGAAACCCGAGCAGGCTCGATTCGCTTCCGACACGGACAGTTTCTTGCGCGCGGTCGAGGACCGTGTCGGCGCAGAACGGCGCGCCCAAGGCTCGGCGCGCGGGTGCGCCACCGACCCAGCGCACCGGCGCGGCATTCCACAGTCTGCGTGCAGTGCCCCTGGAGAATTTGCGCGCCGCGACGCTGCGGCTGCGGGAAATCGACGCCGGCATGCCCGTGCATATTCACGTGGCGGAACAAGTGCTGGAAGTGAAGGCCTGCGTACTTCAGACCGGGCGCCGTCCCATCGAACTGCTGCTCGATACGGGCTTGCTCGACCCGCACTGGTGCCTGGTCCATGCCACCCACGCCACGGCGAAGGAACTTCAGGGAATTGCTGCAGCGGGCGCCGCCGTCTGCGTCTCCATCAGCACCGAGGCCAATCTCGGCGACGGGTTCTTCGATGCCGCCCGCTTCCTCAAGGCCGGCGGCCGTCTCTGCGTGGGCTCCGACAGTCAGTCCACCGTCAATCCCGCCGAGGAATTGCGCTGGCTGGAATACCAGCAGCGCCTGCGCAAGAAGCGCCGCGGCGTGCTGGCCGGTGCCGCCGAGCCGCACGTGGGCACTCGCCTTTGGCGTGATGCCGCGCAACACGGCGCGCAGGCCATTGGCCAGCCGGCAGGCAGCGATCGAGGTGGGCCGCCGCGCCGACTGGCTGGTGCTGGATGCCGCCCATCCGTCCATGGCTGGGCGCGGCTGCGGACACCGCATTGGACCATGTGCTGTTCGCAGGCGGCGATGCGGCCATCCGCGATGTCATGGTCGCGGGCCGTTGGGTCGTCAAAGACCGGCGCCACGCGGCCGAAGACGAATTGCGGCCGCGATTCGCGGCGTTGATGCACAGGCTGGCGCAGCCCGGCTAAAAAGAAGTTGACCGTACCTGTATATACAGCTTAATCTCCGACCATGAACAGACCCAATGTGTCGCTGCAGCCGCTGTACTTACAGGTGAAGCGGCATATTCTCGACAATATCGGCTCCGGCAAGTGGGGCACTTCGACGCGGGTGCCGTCCGAAAACGACATCGTCAAATCCTTCGGCGTGTCGCGCATGACCGCGAACCGGGCGCTGCGCGAATTGCGCGACGAAGGCGTTCTGGTGCGCATCGCCGGGGTCGGCAGCTTCGTCGCCGATCAGCACGCGCATGCGCATCCCCTGGAAATCCGCGGCATCGCCGACGAGATTCGCCGCAGAGGCCATGCGCACCGCGCCGAGATCGTCTCTCTGGAACGGATCCGCGCGGTGGCGGAACTTGCCGAGGATTTCGGCATTGCGCCGCGCAGCGAACTGTACTGCTCCGTCATCGTGCACTTCGAGAACGACCGCCCCATCCAGCTCGAGGATCGCTACGTTCTGCCGAAGCTCGCGCCCGACTATCTGAAGGTGGACTTCAATCAAACCACGCCCTACGACTACCTGGTCAAAGTCGCTCCGCTGCAGGAGGCCGAACACCTGCTGCGCGCCGTGATGCCCGATGAGCGCACGCGCAAGCTCTTGGCCATGCAGCGCGACGAACCCTGTCTATTGATGATTCGACGCACCTGGACCGCCGGGCAGATCGCCTCGGTGGCCAAGCTATTTTATCCCGGAACCCGTTATGAATTGTCGGGGCGTTTCCGCCCCTGAAGGATGCAACCATGCTCGCCCCATTGAAACCCAGAGTCATCCGCGCCGCACGCGGCAATACCTTGAGCGCACGCACCTGGATGACCGAAGCGCCGCTGCGCATGTTGATGAACAATTTGGATCCCGAGGTCGCCGAGAATCCCGCGGAACTCGTGGTGTACGGCGGCATCGGCCGCGCCGCCCGCGATTGGAATTGCTACGACCGCATCGTCGAGACGTTGAAAACGCTGACCGAAGAAGAAACCTTGCTGGTGCAGTCCGGCAAGCCGGTGGGCGTGTTCCCGACCCATGCGGACGCGCCGCGGGTGCTGATTGCCAATTCCAATCTGGTGCCGCATTGGGCCACCTGGGAGCATTTCAACGAGCTCGACCGCAAGGGTCTGGCCATGTACGGCCAGATGACCGCCGGCTCCTGGATCTATATCGGCAGCCAGGGCATCGTGCAAGGCACCTATGAAACCTTCGTCGAAATGGGCCGCCAGCACTTCGGCGGCAAGCTCAACGGCAAGTGGATACTCACGGCCGGCCTCGGCGGCATGGGCGGCGCGCAGCCGCTGGCCGCCACCATGGCGGGATTCAGCATGCTGGCGGTCGAATGCCGCCAAAGCCGCATCGCCAAGCGACTGGAAACCGGCTACGTGGATGTGCAAGCGAAATCCCTGGACGAGGCGCTCGCCCTGTTCGACACCGCCAAGAAAAACTCCAAGCCGATTTCAGTCGCGCTGCTCGGCAACATCGTCGATGTGCTGCACACCCTGCTCGAGCGCGGCATCCGGCCCGATGCCGTAACCGATCAAACCTCGGCGCACGACCCGGTCAACGGCTATCTGCCGCAGGGCTGGACGGTCGAGCAATGGGACGAGCGGCGCGCCGCCGATCCCGCCGGCACCACCGTCGGCCGCGAATCGGTCCATGGCCAAGCATGTGGAGTACCTGCTGCGCTTCAAGCGCATGGGGCTGCCGGTATTCGACTACGGCAACAACATCAGGCAGGTGGCCCTCGATGCCGGCGTTGCCGATGCCTTTGATTTCCCGGGCTTCGTGCCCGCATACATCCGTCCGCTGTTCTGCCGCGGCGTCGGGCCGTTCCGCTGGGTGGCTCTCTCGGGCGACCCCGAAGACATCTACAAGACCGACGCCAAGGTCAAAGAGCTGATTCCGGACGATCCGCACCTGCATCATTGGCTGGACATGGCGCGCTCGCAGATCCATTTCCAGGGATTGCCGGCGCGCATCTGCTGGGTCGGCCTGGGACAGCGCCATCGCCTGGGGCTGGCTTTCAATGAAATGGTCAAGCGCGGCGAACTCTCGGCGCCCATCGTCATCGGCCGCGACCACTTGGACTCCGGTTCCGTGGCGAGCCCGAACCGCGAGACCGAGGCGATGAAGGACGGCTCCGATGCCGTCTCCGACTGGCCCTTGCTCAACGCGCTCTTGAACACCGCCAGCGGCGCCACCTGGGTATCGATTCATCACGGCGGCGGTGTCGGCATGGGCTATTCCCAGCACGCCGGCGTCGTCATCGTCTGCGACGGCAGCGAGGCCGCGGCCAAGCGCATCCGCCGGGTGCTCTGGAACGATCCCGGCACCGGCGTCATGCGGCATGCCGACGCGGGTTATGACACCGCCATCGCCTGCGCCCGCGAGCAGGGCCTGAACTTGCCGATGATCGAGCAGCCGTAGTGGCGAAGGCCCTGGAGATTCGCGCCGGCGAGATCACGCTCGCCGGCTTGCGGCAGATCTACGAGCATCCGGTCACGCTGCGCTTGTCGGCCCACGATCGCGGCCGCATCGGCGTCGCCGGCTCCTTGGTGGATCAAGATCATCGCCGCGGGCGATGCGGCGTACGGCATCAATACCGGCTTCGGACTGCTGGCGCAGACCCGCATACCCGGCGAACAGCTCGAGCTGCTGCAACGCAATCTCCTGCTCTCGCATGCGGCCGGCGTGGGCGATGCGCTGCCCGATCCCGTCGTTCGCCTCATCCTCGCGCTGAAAATCAACGCATTGGCGCGCGGCTACTCCGGCATCACCATGGCGGTGATCGAGGCCTTGCTCGCACTGCTGGAGCATGAAATCTATCCCGTGATTCCGGCGCAGGGCTCGGTGGGCGCATCCGGAGACTTGGCGCCCCTGGCGCACTTGAGCACGGTACTGCTCGGCATCGGCGAGGTGCGCGTGCGCGGCGCGGCGCTGCCCGCGGCCGAGGGCTTGAAGCTGGCCGGACTTGCGCCCCTCAAGCTGCGGGCCAAAGAAGGCCTGGCGCTCATCAACGGTACGCAGGTCTCCACGGCGCTGGCGCTGGCGGGGCTGTTCGGCGCCGAGGATGTGTTTGGCGCTGCCATCGTCGCCGGCGCCATGTCGGTGGATGCGCTGAAAGGCAGCGATTCACCCTTCGATGAACGCATACACGAGGTTCGCGGGCAGCCCGGGCAAATCGCCGTGGCGCGCGAGTACCGGGACTTGATCGCGGGCAGCGCCATTCGCGCCTCGCATCTCGACTGCACGCGCGTCCAGGATCCCTATTCGTTCCGCTGCCAGCCGCAGGTGATGGGTGCCTGCCTGGACTTGATTCGGCAATGCAGCGTCACTCTGGGGCTCGAGGCCAATGCCGTCACCGACAACCCCCTGCTGTTCGTCGAAACCGGGGAGGTGCTGTCCGGCGGAAACTTTCACGCCGAGCCCGTGGCCTTCGCCGCCGATACGCTGGCGCTCGCGCTGGCGGAGATCGGCAGCCTGTCGGAGCGGCGCATGGCGGTATTGGTCGACCCCAAAATGAGCGGTCTGCCCGCCTTCCTGGTCGAGAACAGCGGCGTGAATTCCGGTTTCATGATCGCGCAGGTCACCGCCGCGGCTCTGGTATCGGAGAACAAGACCATCGCCACCCCCTGCAGCGTCGACTCCATCCCGACCTCCGCCAATCAAGAAGACCATGTCAGCATGGCCACGCATGGCGCACGCCGCTTGAGGCCGATGGTCGACAACGCGGCGGCCGTGATCGGCATTGAGCTGCTTGGCGCGGCGCAGGGCATCGACTTCCACCGGCCCGCACAATCCTCGCCCAGCCTGGAGCGAGTCCATGCCGCCATCCGCGGCGACGTGCCTTTCTATGCGGCCGATCGGTATTTTTCTCCGGATATCAAGGCGGCGCAGCAATGGGTCAAATCGGGCCGCTTCTCCGCGCTCGTGAGACGGGTCCTGCCGTCGAAGGCGGAGGCCTAATGCGCCCGTGGCAGCGATGGACGGCCGCTTGAGCCAGCCGATTTTCGAGCATGTGCGGGGCGATGCGCCGCTGCTGATCAGCTTCCCGCACTCAGGTACCTACGTACCGCCCGAGTTGGCCAAGCGCCTGCGGCCCGAGGCGCTCGATCTGCCGGACACCGACTGGTTCGTCCCAAAGCTATACGATTTCTTTCGCGACCTGGGTGCCTCCATCATCCGGGCGACTCACACTCGCTACGTAGTCGACTTGAATCGGCCGCCCGACGGCGCCCCGCTGTATCCGGGCCAGCGCGAAACCACGGTATGCCCAATCGAGGCCTTCGATGGCGAAGCCTTGTATCCGGAGGGCGCGAATCCGACCCGCGCCGAAATCGCCGCGCGGCTGCGCACGTACTGGAGTCCCTATCACGAGAAACTGTCGGCCCTGACGAACGAAATCAAGCGGCGGCACGGGTATTGCGTCCTATGGGACGCCCATTCAATAGTCTCCCGCGTGCCCGGTCTATTCGAAGGGCGCCTTCCTGACCTCAATGTGGGCACCGCGGGCGGCCGCAGCTGCTCGCCCGCGCTATCGCAGCTGATCGCCGCGGCCTTGAGCGCGCAGCAGAGGTTTTCCTTCGTGGTCGACGGCCGCTTCAAAGGCGGCTACATCACCCGCCACTACGGCAATCCCGCCGCGCACATCGATGCCGTGCAATTGGAGATCGCGCAATGCGCCTATCTCGTCGAAGCGCGAACCCCTGCGTTCGACGCGGCGCTTGCGGCGCCGCTGAACTCGCTGTTGCGTGATTTGCTCGGCAAGGTCGCCGGCCGCGTCCGGACTTGAGCCGAATCCGGCCGGCGTCCGGCATTGCTCAATGTCCGACCACCACTTCGCTGATTTGAATCACCGGTGAAAGGTCGGTGTAGTTCGCAATGTCCGCCATGATTTCTTTCGCGTGGGGACCGAATCCGGCCTGGAACGACTCCACCGAGTCGCAAAAAATGTGGCACATCCCGACATAGGTTGCCGGTGCGCCCGGCGCGCCCCCCGCAATCCCCTTGTCCACCGTGTAGTACTTGCATTTATCTCCCATCCGAGCTTTCACCAGCGGCATGTGCTTGTCGCGGTAATAGGCATGGTCGAACCGATTCCCCGGAGTATTCGGGTACATCACGCTTACTTTGATCATCGTCATCTCCGCTGTTTGGATCGCCGCCTGTTCAGCCTCCAATGTAGCCGTAGTGCGGCATATCTGACAACGAGAACCTGCCTCCGCTTACAGACGCCGAGTCGCGCCGCAACGATGATCGGCGTCGGATCCACGAGAGTTACCGCCCATGAGTCAACCATCAGCGGGTCCGAGACCGCAAGTTCCGTACTGGCACCTCTACGTCGATGCGGACGGTATCAGCCGTCAGCGGCGTTGCCGTCTCACCGAGTACGAGCTACGCAGCGTCGGGCGGGCCGATCCCCAGTGGAACGACGCGCAAGGTACCCACCCCTCGACGGTCGTCTTTACGGTGCAGCCCGTCGGCTGGGTCGGCGAGTGGCACGAGAATCCCGCGCCGCAATGGATCGTCGTGCTCTCGGGACGCTGGTTCATCGAGAGCATGGACGGCACACGCATCGAACAGGGGCCGGGAGAGTTCTCCTTCGGCGAGGACCAGGATTGCAAGGAACATGACGGAAGGATCGGCCACCGCTCAGGCACCCTCGGCAATGAGCCTGCCGTACTGATGACAGTGCAACTGCACATCGCGCCTTCGCGCAATCCGTGCCATAGGTCTTAGGACCGTGGACGGGTTCGAAGTCTTCGACTCACGCTTTCGCTCGATGGTGCTGGACAATGCGCCGCTCGAGACGCTCGGCACCGGCTATCGGTGGCTCGAGGGTCCGGTCTGGTTCGCGGATCACGACTGTCTGTACGTGAGCGACCTGCCGAACGATCGCGTCCTGCGATGGAGCGAGGACGGAGGCGTGTCGATCTTCCGCCGCCCCAGCGGATATGCCAACGGCCACGCGCGCGACAGCCAAGGGAGGTTGCTCAGCTGCTCTCATCAGCGCCGCTGCATCACTCGTACCGAGCTCGACGGCAGCATCACCGTGCTCGCGCGCGATTTTCGGGGCAAGCGCCTCAATTCCCCCAACGACATCGTCTGCAAGTCGGACGGCAGCATCTGGTTCAGCGATCCGCTTTACGGCATTCAGACCGACTACGAGGGCGGCAAGGCTGAATCTGAGCTGCCTGCAACGCTGTACCGGTTCGATCCGGCGACCGGCGTTTTGACGATTGCCGCCGATGACTTCGCCGGCCCGAATGGACTCGCGTTTTCCCCTGACGAAAGGTTCTTGTACGTGGCCGAGACCGGTGTGCGGTTTGCAGAGCATCCGCGCCGCTGCATCCGCCGATTCGCCGTCGAGCACGACGGGCGCCTCACCGGCGGCGAGACGTTCCACGAGGTCTCGCCGGGTTATGCAGACGGTTTTCGAATCGACGAGAACGGCAACCTCTGGTCGAGCGCCGCGGACGGCGTTCACTGCATAAGTCCCGAAGGCGATCTCCTCGGAAAGATCCTCGTTCCCGAGCGCGTCTCGAATCTTTGCTTCGGCGGCCGCAACCGCTCGCGGCTATTCCTGTGCGCATCGCATGCCTTGATGGCACTCTATACGAATGTCCGCGGCTGTGTGCGTCCTTGACCCCAACCCTGCACGGCATCGCGGCTATCCACCGTACCGGCGCCACTTAGTTGCAATGAGTCATCGGTCCTCACAGCATTGGTCAGGTCGTATAATCCCAGCCCATCCTGACCATCGTTCTGACGCAGTCGGCGGGTAGGTAGGAATTCCATCGCAGGATGTTCTCGACCGAGCGCTTGGCGTCTGCGGCACGCAAAGGCACATGGCCCAGGGCTTTTTCGCGGGGGCGTCTGCTGCCCCGGTGATTGGACGGATGGACTCCGGATGCTTGCTCTGTCGCTTCGTTCATGTCGCTACCATCCTTATGGGCGAACATATGAGAGTCACATGGAGTGTCTGAACGCTCAGAGCCAATTCTAGATTTAGATACCGTTTTTGCAAGAGGCGCATCCATGACGGACGAACAAAAAGCCGATCGAAACCTCGAGAATCCCCCGAAGTCTGCGGCGGGGTCATTGTCCGAGCACATCGATCAGAATATCGAGGGCGTGGTGGCGGTGAAGGACCGCGACGATCCACAAGCGACGCTACTGCAGCAGGCGGCCAATACGGCCGCCGTGGCTTCCGCCATAGAGGAGGTAGGTCTCACGAATGAAGGGGAGCCGCGGCGCGGGGAAAGCTTCCGGGGGCGGCGATGCCTGATTGGCGAATCAGGTTCGCAATTGTGAACTCCCCGTGCCGATTGGGTGTCATATTGCGGTTATAGCCCGCGTACCGGCTTGATTTACGAGTCCAAGAATGAAAACCCTCGCCGCAATCGCCCTTGTCGTCTCCTTCGTCCCCGGCATGAGCCATGCGGCCTCGCTCAATCTCGCCACGCTGACCTGCGGCAAGTACGAAAACGAAGTGCTGCCCGCGGCCGCCGCCAATCCGACCGCCGACTCCATCAACACGGTGATGTGGCTGTTCGGATATTCCGTCGCAAAGTCCGGCGCCCACGTCATGTACTCGGATGCGCTGGCGCCGTTCGGGTTCGCACTGGACGATGAGTGCAAGACCAATCCGTCCGAGACCATGCTGGACGCGCTGGCCATCGTCAAACCCGAGACCAAGAGTCCCATGGACCTCACCAATGTCGAATGCGGCTCATTTGCGTCGAAGCACGCAGAGTTCGCGCGCAGCGACACGGAGAGCGCCACCACCATCATGATGTGGCTGTTCGGCTTTTCGGTGGCCAGTTCCGGCAGCCACCTATTCGATGCGGATTCGTTGAACGCGTTTGAAACAGCCTTGCTGGCCGGTTGCGCCAAGCATCCGAACAAGAGCCTGTTCGACACGCTGACATCGCTGAAAATACCCAATGCCGTCAGGGCGTCGACACCCGCCCACTAGCCCGGCTGCCCCGTCAGGCGCCGCCTCCGCTGGGCTCACGCTGCCCCGCAACAATCGATGTCGGCTTTGACGCCATGAGCGCGCGCTACCTATGGCCATGACATGCAACAATTGAGTGCTAGCATTTTGCCGTACCGGGGGCTTACACGGGTGGGCTGAGCCATGGGAACTTGCATCAATTGCGGCGGCCGCTTGAGGCGAAGGCGGCGGTACGACTTCAAATCGGCTGCGCTTTGGAAAGTGTACGGCGATGAGTTCGTCTACGGTTGTGCACATTGTGGGTTGTATCAGGCAGATGTTTCCAAAGTCGACGAAGCCGGCCTGCTCAAATATTATCGAACCGAATACAGGGCCATCGCAAAGATCGGGATCGGCGATCCGGGCCATCGCTGGTACCGCGCGCGGGCGGCCGCTCTCGCCGAATTAGCCGCCGAACACCGGGTGGGACCCGCGGCGCGCGCCTTCGAGGTGGGCGCCGGATACGGCTACAACTTACGCGCCCTTAAAGCGCTCTATCCGGATTTACTGTTGTTCACCGACGAGCTGGATGAGAGCATCGATCTGCCCGATGAAATCCGGCGCGCCAATCTGACGGACGGGCCGTACGATATTGTGGTCCTGTCTCATGTTCTGGAGCATTTCTCGGATCCAAAGCGGGTGATTTCCGCGGCGCTCAAGGCCTTGTCAAGGAGTGGGATCGTCGTCATTGAAGTGCCGAATGATGTGCCGGGCATCGTTCCGTTGAACGGACCGGATGAGCCGCATCTGATCTTTTTCACGGCACAGACACTGAAGGAGTTGCTGGGTACGGAGTCGGTTTTCGCGGTAGGACCGCCCTATCGGCGCAAGAGCGTCGCACGTGCGCGGTCGTTGCTGGCGGGCATCCTCGCCCGCGCGCCGGTTTTCTCATCGATGCTGGCGAATCGGCGAATGAAGGTCATATCGTCACCATCGTTCAGTGTCAGGCGGAGCGACGGGATATTTTTGCGAGCTGTTTTACGCCGCCAATCGCAAAACGTCGATCGATAGAGACGCCACCGACTACGCCGCCGTCGCGGTGTGGAACAGGATCCGCGCACTCAGCCCGCCCAGAGCCTCCGAGGATTCCAGAACGATCGAGGCGCCGTGCCGGACGGCAATTTCTTTGGCGATCGCAAGGCCCAGGCCATTGCCGGTCACCACCGTGTCGCGGCGCCGGTAAAAGCGGTCAAACACCCGCTCCCGTTCCTCGACGGGGATTCCGGGTCCGGAATCTTCAATTTTAAGTTCGGCTCCGGTGGATGCGGGTATCAGGCTGATCAACAGGCGGCCGTCTCGCTCCGTGTACTTGATCGAATTGTCGATGAGATTCGAGACGAGAATCGAGAGCGCCTCCTCGTTGCCCAGGACGACGGCGCTTTCTTGGATTCCGACTTCGGTTTGCAAGGCCTTTTCGGCCGCGAGCGGCAGATGGATGGACACCACCCGTTGGATGACGGTTGCCAGGTCAACCTGAGTCTCGTCCGCCCCCTCGCCCTCGGCATCGTGACGGGCCAAGGTCAACAGTTGACGAGCCAGCTGCAGTGTACGGGACACCCCGCCCTGCAGCTCCGCCATCGCCTCCTGTTGCCGGCTCGGACTTTTCGATCGGGCCAGCATCTGCGCCTGTAATCGCAGAGCGGTCAGCGGCGTCAGCAGCTCGTGAGCGGCATCGGCAATGAATCTGCGTTGTGTTGCGATGATTCCCGCCAGGCGCCCCATCAGGTCGTTCAGCGCTTCGGCGAGCGGTGCGATGTCAGGCGGCAGGCGGCTGACATCGAGGGGCAGGAGATCCCGGTGCGACCGTTTGCGCAGGTCTTGTGTGATCCTCACGAGCGGTTGCAGGCCGTAGGCGACGGCGATCCAGATCATGAGGGCCGCCAGGGGCAGCGCGCCCAGGGAGGGCAGGAGACTGCGCAGCGTGATTCGCCGCGCCGCCCTGTCACGCACGTCTGCCGGTTGAGCGGCCACCACGAATTGGCCGCCCACCGCACTCCCGAACAGCCGCCAGTCCCTGCCGTCGAGGATGAGCTTGGAGAACCCCGTGGGGGTCGAGCGCGGTATGCCGTTCAGCGGATGAGTCTGATAGGCCGGCACGCCATCCGACGCATGGAAGACGCTGACAACCATCTCCTCCTGGGGATTTTCAACCTTCCGGACAGGTGTCGGAATGAACGTGTGCGGTGCCAAGGAGCCCGCGCTCAGGGCGCTGCGCTCCAATTCGCCGTCGAACAAATCGTCGATCTCATCCTCGATGCGGGCATAAATCAGCAGGTACATGATGAGCTGCACCGCGAGAACGCTCGCGAGCAGTCCGATCAGCAGTCTCGCACGGATCGACCTCACGGCAGAGGGACCCGATAACCTACGCTTCGAACGTTCTCGATGTAGTCGTGACCCAGCTTGCGGCGCAATGAATGTATGAACACCTCGACCGTGTTGCTGCCGACCTCATCGTCCCAGCCGTAGAGCTTGTCCCGCAATTGATTGCGGGTCAGGACGACCCCGGGACGCTGCAGCAAAATTTCAAGAAGAGAGAACTCCTTCGCCGATAATCCCAGCATTTGACCTTTATAGGCGACGCGGCGCGTCGTGGGATTCAAGCTCACGTCGCGGTACTCGAGAACGGCCGAGGCAAGGCCCGCGCGGCGGCGCATCACGGCTCGAAGCCTCGCCACGAGTTCGTCGAAATCGAACGGTTTGCAGACATAGTCGTCGGCGCCCGCGTTGAGTCCCTTGATTCGATCGGCAACGGTCTCGCGCGCCGTGAGCACGACGATGGGCAAGGTATTGCCTTGATGCCGCAATTCGACGAGCACCTTGAGGCCGTCGCGATTGGGCAGCCCGAGATCCAGTATGGCCGCATCGTAGCTGTGCTCGGAGACGACGACCACCGCCGCGTCGCCGTCGTCCAGCCAATCCACCGCAAACCCCTCGTCGAGTAGCCCGCGGCGAAGTCCCCAGCCGATCATTCGGTCGTCTTCGACCAACAAGATTTTCATGGCGGTCCTTAACGTCATATTAATTTTCGAGCGCTTAGTATCGGCATATCCAAACCGAAGAGCGCTGTTGCATGAACAAGTCGATCCTGCTCGCTGCCTGCATTGCCGCCCTGGCTGCAAACACCGCCGGTGCGGGCGCCGCGTCCTACCGCATCGCCGGCACATTCCCCATCGGCGGAGACGGCAAATGGGACTATCCGAGCGTCGATTCGGCGGCGCAAAGGCTTTACCTGTCCCGCGGCACCCATGTGGTCATCGTCGACACCCAAACCGGACACATCGCCGGCGATATCGCCGACACGCCGGGAGTCCACGGCATCGCCCTTGCGCCGGAGCTTGGCCGCGGCTACATCAGCCTGGGGAAGGCCGACCAAGTGAAGGTTTTCGACCTGAAGACGCTCGATGTCGTCGCCACGATCGAGGTAGGCGCGAAACCCGACGCCATCGTGTATGAGCCGCAGACTCGGCAGGTGTTCGCCTTCAATGGTCATAGCAGCAATGCCAGCGTGATCGACGCTCAGACCGACAAAGTGGTCGCCACCATCGCGCTCGGAGGAGCGCCTGAGTTTGCGCGTGCGGACGGCGCCGGCAACGTGTATGCCAACATCGAGAGCACCAACGAGCTCGTGGCGTTGGACGCCAAAGGGCGGAAGGTGTGGGCGCGCTGGCCGCTTCCGGGCTGCGATGCGCCGAGCGGCCTTGCGCTCGATTCCGTGCACCGAAGAAGCTTCTCCGCCTGCGCGAACAGAAAGATGTCGATCCTGGATTTGAATACCGGCCGGTCCGTCGCGACGGTTCCCATCGGGGCCTTCGTCGACGGCGCCGAATTCGACGCCGACAGCCAGAATGCGTTCAGCGCCAACGGCGATGGGACCCTCACGGTCGTGCACGAGGCAGACCCCGAGCATTTTGCGGTCGCCCAGAACCTTGCCACCACACGCGGCGCCCGCACCATCGCGCTCGATGCGAGCCGCCATAAACTGTATCTCCCGACCGCCCGCTTCGAAGAGACAGCGTCCGCGCGGGCGAGTGAGCCCAAGGGCCCCGTGCCGGGCAGCTTTTTCGTCCTGGTGGTCGATGCGCAGACTCCCAAGCCCTAGGGTGCCGCGGGGGTGAGGCGCAACACGTAGAGCTTGAAGCTCTCGGTGAGCAATTGCGCCCGCCTGTTGAGCACGTTGTGTCCCACCAGCCCCACCAGTGCCACCGCGATGCCGATGGCGGTTGCCGTCAGCGCGAGGCCGATACCGCGGCTCACCTCTGCGGGGTCCGACACCCCGCCCTGCGAGAGCGCCGTAAAGGTCTGCATGATCCCGAAGATGGTGCCGAGCAACCCGAGCAGCGGAGCCGCGGTAATGATCGTATCCAACACCCAAAGGCGGGCACTTATTTTCTTGTCCACCTCGATGTAAAGAGCCGCTGAGTAATCTTCCAACTGTCCCCGGGTGACCCCCGTATGCGCCGCGGCATCGAGATACCGGGCCACCGCCTGCGTGATCGGATCGCGAGACTTTCGTCCGGACATTGCAGCCGTGGTGCTGGCGGGGTACCTCGGTCCGATCTCGCGTGCAATTTGCGCGGAGCGCAACGCCAGGTAGCTCAGATAGAGCGTTCGTTCGAAGATGATGAAGATCAGGATGCATGCGCAGGCATACAGAACGTCGAACGTCAGGGTGTGAAACAGCGGGTAATTCATAGATGGAACTCGATGGTGACCAGAAAGGAATGGTGCCGCTCGCCGCGAAAGGCAGCTTGCGGAAAAGGCGGATACCGGCCGTCCTTGACGATATGGACGGCCTGCCGATCGAGAATATCCGACCCGGAGGTGTGGGCAACGGCCACCGTCAGCACCGAGCCTGCCCGATCGAGTGTGAAATTGACCCGCGTCTCGCCCCTGGGCCGACGCAGACGGTAATCGATGGAATCCGGAACGACGGTGCGGGCATCGATATTCGTGCGCAAGGTCGCCGCGTACTGTGCTTCGATGGTGCCTACGGCTGCCCTATCGGGAGCCGGAGGAGCCGCCGGCTCAGACTCCTGAGCCGGCGGCTCCGGATCGTTCACGGCCGGAGTCTCGGCCGTTTGCGCCATCAGCGGCAGCGAGGCGGATGCGGCCTCCCGATGCACCGGCTCTTTCTTGCGGACCGGTCGGGGCTTCGCAGGTCGCGGAGCCGGCGGGTCCGGGACTCGGGGCGCCGCAGGCGCGGGGTCGGGCGCGAGTTCGACCTGTATGGCCGGATTGTTCATGGCCGCCTCCTGTGGGTCGTTCTTTTCACCGAAGATCATCGCGGCCGCCACGGCGACCGTGAACAGCAACGCCAATGTGTCGCTCACGCTTTCCGGAGACGGCCGGCGCAATCGCTTACGTCGCCTTGGTCGTGATGGAAGTGGCCGCGATCCCGCCTTTTTGCAACGCGCCGAGCACATCCACCAGGAGTTGCAGCCGGCTGCGTTCGTCGCCCGCGATGATGACCGCTACCTTCGATTGAGCGCTGAGGGTGCGCAGCTGATCGGGCAGATCCCCGACGGTCGTTGGATTGCCGTCCAGGTAAATACCGCCGTCCGCCGTCAAGGTGAGCGTCACGTGCCGCACTTCGTCGAGCTTCGCCGCCACGCTGGAATGCGGAAGGGCCACCTTCAGGCCGAGGGCCGGCAGCACGTGAATGCTGATGAGCACGAAGAACACCAGCAGAAACATCATCACATCGACCATCGGGATGACTTGAATCCGCACAGGCTTGTACGGACGGGTCGGCCAGGAACGCATTATCTAAGCACCGGCGGCGTTGCGCTGACCGCGAAAAGCGGAGCCAGGTCGACGACGCCCCCCGCCGTGTTTGCGGCGTTACGCAGGTGTTCATCGATGCCGAACGCCGTTTCGGTGGTCCGTAACAGCGAATAGTGGTTGTAGGGCGTGGGGTCGGTGACGCCGCGGACCCCGTGGTTCGTGATCACGATGGTCGGAATCCGGCCCCCTCCGAAATTGGCGGCGCTCTTCGGATCGTACCCGCAGCATCCCTGAGGCCCCGTTTTGCGTTCCGCCTTGCCGTTCTCATCGAAGGTAATCACGATGGCACTGTTGGCCGGCGCCCTCCAGATGCGTGAGTGCATGATCTTGTCGACCAGTTCTCCGACGATCTTGTCGCCTCGCCGGATCAAGCCTTCGACATTGGATTTGCGGCAGTCCTCCGGAGTGGCGGGGCTGTCATCGCGGCCGTGCATCTCGTTGCACTGGTTCGGCACGATGTGCGCATAATTCGGCAAGTCCCCGGACTCGAGATCGCGATCCAGTACGTCGAACCCGACGATTTTTTCGGCCCGGCGCGGATCGTCTTGAACGCGCTTGAAGGTCATGAAACCGTTGTGCTTGACGGCATAAACCTCGGCCGGAATTCCCGGCACCGGCTTATCCTCCGTAGGCCATCGGGCGGCGCCCGAGCCGGGTGCCGGAATGCTTTCCATATAGGCTTTCCACGTGAGCCCATGGTCCTCGAGCTGATCCACCAGGCTGCGCCCGGCCACGGTGTGATCCACGTAGTCCGCACGGCGGGCCGCAGGGCAGAAGGGATCGCTCGACTTGGGCTTGCAGTAATAGGCATCGTCGTCGTGGATGCCGAAGGTGTCGCCGCCGAGCATGGCGATGTAGTTGGCTTCGCTCGGATGCACCTCGGCATAGAATTGCGTCGCCAGGCCGTACTGCTTGGCGAGTCGATTGATGTTCGGTGCGACCGATTGGTCGCCGACGATCTCGGTGTAGCTCTTGTTCTCCTCGATGATCAGGAAAATGTGCTCATAATGGGGGACGGTGTGCGGGCGTGCCATTTCGCCGCCGTTTGCGCTGGTGGTCGCCGCGTAAGCCGTGGCGACCGCCAGCAGCGCCCTCGCCCACCGCGATGCGGTCCATGCTGAAGCCTTGCCGGGTGTCGCCATCATGGGTGTTCGCCTCAAAGACTCACACGCACGCCGGCCAGCAGTGTGATGTCGTAGAATTCACGTTGAATGGGACGCGACTGACTGGGTCCCTCGGTGAACTCCAGCGGCGTGTTGAGCAAGTTCTTGGCATCGAAATACAGCTTGACCTGCGGGGCGAGCGTGTAGCTGCTGCCGAGGTCCATGGTCAGGCGCGCACTGGAATAGTCATCGGTCGCGTTGCTCGTCACGCTTCCGAATGAGAACAGATTCTGACCGACGTAATCTGCGGCGAGCCGGATTTCGATGGGCGAGCGCTCGTAGAAAATCGCGGCATTCCAGGTCCGCTTGGACGTCGACGGCAGGAGACCGTAAATCCCAGGGTGAATTTCGGCGCGCGAATCGACGAGTGTGATGTTGCCGCTGTAGCCGAATCCGTTGAACGGCGCCGGGAGGAACGTCAGCTGCTGCTGGTATTGCGCTTCGAAGCCATCGGCATGCGCCGGCCCATTCGAGTAGCTCTGCACCGTCGTTATCGTGTTGGTGAGCCCGGGGAAGGGATAGCTGCCGACGATCTGCTGCGACAGCAGAATGTAGTTCTTGAATTGCTTGTAGAACAAGCCGGCCGAGGCGATCTGGCCGTCGCCGGGGTAGTACTCCAGGGTCAGATCGAAATTCTGGCCTATGGTGGGCTTCAAATTAGGGTTGCCCACCGTGACCGAGGCATTGACCACGCTCACTGTCGCGCCCGGATCGATCTGATCGAAGCCGGGACGCGCAATGCCCGACGAGTACGTCGCTCGCGCGACGAGGTTGTCGGCAATGTCATAGCGGCCTTGCAACGTGGGAAAATAATTCGTGTAAGAGGTCCGCACATCGGTCGGCGTGTTCGTGTCCGAGTCGGCGTCGTACAGGTTGCCGCCGTACCCCGCGTGAGTCGACTCGACGCGCAACCCCGCCAATACCCCCCACTTGCCATAGCGGGCCGTGAATTGGCCGTAGCCGGCGTACACATTCTCCGTGTTGTCGGTATCGGTGGACGCATCGGCCGCGGCATCATCGGCGATCTCGCCCGGGTTGCTATTGACCAGGGCGCGCAAGGCCGAGAGATTGATGGCGGGGCCGATGTCGTAACGATTGCCGTAATAGACCTGGCCGGGGCCCCAGGTGTAGCCGGCCAGTGAAATCGGCCCCGTGGGGGTGAACACGGGGTTGTAAGAGTCGCTGGTTTTGTGGCGGTCCCGCAGCGACAGGCCGAACTTGAGCTGGCCGGTGTTGTCGTCGGTGGCCATCGGAATGGTCGCGTCGATGGCCGCGGCGGTCTCTCCGTCGTGCGAATACGAAGATCCCAAACCGATGTTGTTCAGGACATAGTTGCTTGGATTGGCAGGGTTGACACCCGGCGTGCTGAAAGTCGGGTAATTGGGGTTGGTGTTGTTGTCATAGTCGATGGTCACCGCATTCGGATCGAGCCATTGACTGCCGTAGCTGGTCGAGACCAGATCGGTGCCGAGCGCGAAGGAGGCGCGGTAGTCGAGCCTGAAGGCCGGGAAATCGGTACTGCCGCCGATCATGCCCAGATCGTTCTGGATGCGCTCGAGCGAATCGGTCGTATCCTGCTCGAGCCCTCCCCCACCGGCCGGCACCATCGCCTGGTAGCCATTCGAATTGTTGGGATCCTGGATGCAGCTCGGCATGGGAGTGCATCCGGCGTTCGAGTCGAGTCCGTTGAGCACCAGGTAGTGCTTCGCCGCGCGCTCGAGGTACCCGGACCACAGGAACCGCAGGTACAGGCTCGTGCTGTCGTCGGGTTTGGCATCGAAATTCGCCGCAGCACCGTAGCGGTCGCGTGCGTATTCATAACGGCGAAACTGCAAATTGCTCAGCACTTTGTCCGGGACGCCGCTGCTCTGCTGGTCCGTATAGCTTTCCTCGACGTCGTCGATCCCGCGCTTGTCTTGATGATAAACCGCGGTGATCACCGCACTGAAGGCGTTCGGTCCGGCGAACAAGCCGCCGATGCCGTCGCCTCCGTCAAAGCCCCGGCCCGCGCTGAATTCCGCGTGATACACCGGTGTGCCGCGCAGGGGTTCATCACCGTAGCCCATGTCCGTGTCCAGAAACGGCGCCCCGCCATGCTCTGCCCCGGTTCGGGGCACGAGGTTGACCGATCCGCCCAACGCTTCGGCGTCCGAATCAGGGCGTAAGGTCTTCGTCAACTCGACTCCGCCGACGATTCCCGTCGGGAAGGTATCGAACGCGGTTGCCCGTCCGCCCCCGAACGGCGAGGACGGATTGGATGCGGGCAGCCGCACCCCCCCGTAGGTGGTTCCGTTCAGATCGGAATCCATGCCGCGGATGTTGATAAACCGCCCCTCTCCCGTGTCGGTTTCAAGCGAAATACCCGGCACGCGCTGCAAAGCTTCGGCCATGTTGATGTCCGGAAGCTTGATTATCTCGCTCAAAGGTTGCACTTCGATGATATTCGGTGCCTGTTTTTTCTCTTCGAGGGCGTCCTCCCGATTGATCGTCGCGCTCGGTTTGACGACCTCCTCGGATTCATGGCCCTTGGTGCTGGTGTGCCCGATATCGGTGGGCGCACTCTGGTCCGGTGGAGGGGTTTGCTGGCCCATGGCGGGCACAGTTCCCATCAGGATCACGGCGGCTGCGGCTGCCAACACTCTCAGACTCGGCATTTCATCTCCCAATGAGTTTCAGGCGCCAAAGCGAGGTTCAAACCCCGCGTGGACGTGCCGTTCGCGGAGGTTTCAAATTACTTTTCTTATGTGACACACGCTTTAAGCGGAAGTGACCTTGCGGTGCCGGCGGCCGGCCAACGTGCGAGTCCAAGCGGTTGAAAAGTCATGGAAAATCATCGGCGCTATCGGATCACAGCGCGAATTTCACAGCGAGTCTTAAGGGCAATTAAGGTTGTGCGCTCGTGCGGCCGCCGGCGCAACCCGCCTACGCGAGACTCCGAACCCTCAGACGAGCTTCAGATCGACGGGCGCCGCCTGCGCAAATACGCGCGCACATTGGTCCTTCGATAGACCCCACAGCGAGCGATACAAGCCGCCGAGCACGGCGCGATAGTCGTTGAGCACGGGGTAATCCCGGTCTTGAAACAGCGTGGCGCGGCTGACGCGCTGCTGTTCGCCGGCAATCACGCCGCCGTTGATCGCGCCGCCGAGCACCCAGTACACGCTGCCGTGGCCATGATCGGTGCCGCGGTTGCCGTTTTCGCGGAAAGTCCGGCCGAATTCCGACAGCACCACGACCACGGTATTGCTCCATTCGGCGCCCAGCGATTGCGAGAATGCCTGCAGGCCGCGCCCGAGGCTGGCGAGATCGGCGGGCAGCGCGCCCTGCGCGGCGCCCTCCCCGACGTGCGTGTCCCAGCCCCCCACATCGATGAATCCGATACGGTACTTGTCGCGCATGAGCCGGCCCATGCGTTCGGCTTCGAGCTCGAAGCCCTTGGTGTTGATCGCGCCGCGATTGGCCGCTTTCATCTCATCCGCCATCTCCTGCGCCACCTCCTGGCGCAGTTCCAGTCCGTCTTTGACGGCGGCCTCCAGGTGATGCCCGGTGTACATATCGCTGAGAATGCGCGCCTGACGTTCGTCGAACGGCGGCTTGCCGACGCTTTTGAGCGAAAGATTCGGCACCGTCGCCGCTCCTTCGAACACCAGCGGCAGCGCGTCGGTGAATGAAATGGGCGCGACGCCCGGACCCGAACCGCTCAAGGTATCGGCCAAACGGGCGAGAAAACCTGACCGGTAGTTGCGCGTGCCGTGGGTGGGCTGGCCGAGTTCGATGCTGTCCTGGGTCTCGAAGTGACTGCGCGTCAAATCGTCCGTGCCCGCGAACGGGATGAACGCCGCCTGCCGCCGCCCATACATCGCGCCGATGGTGTCGCGCACCGCGGGCGCCAGCGCCCAGTCGGCGTTCAACGCGAGCGCGCTGGTGTTCGACGCCGGATCGGGGCGGGGAACCGCGATGGTGGGCCGGGCCTCGTAGTAGTCGCTGCTCGAATAGGGGATCAGCAGATTGGCCGCATCGTAGCCGCCGCGCAGGAATACCAGCAGAAACCGCGGCCCGGAGGTCGGAGCGGCATACAGTCGGCCGGCGACGGCGCCGCTCGCGAGTGCGGCGGCACCGAACTTCAGCAAATCACGGCGAATCATAGTGGCTCCTACGCATCCAGCGCCGCGGATCGGGCGCTACTCGTAACTGAAATCCGGCGATGACAGCAGGAACGTATTCCATTCCTGCTGGGAATTGGCGCGATTGAGGGCATCCCGGGTGCGCGTCGCGAGGAACGGTTCGACCGCCTCGAAGTACAGGCGGTTCGACAGCCGTGGGAAGCCGCTCGCCGTCGCGGCGCCGCCGTCTTCCGGGTCGAACAGCCCGGCGTTGCCCGAACCGATGAGCGCGCGCGATCTCGAAGCGGCGGCTCATTTGCCCGGAACTCGCCCAATTCAGCTCCGTCAGTGGATAGCCGTCGGGAGTCTGACGCCCGAACGGCGCTTCACCGAGACCATTGAGCCAGTTCAGCAGCGGATGGGTGTTGCTGATCGGACGGTCATCGTAGGCAAAACGCACGGCCGAAACCACGAAACGCATCGGGTCCTTGAATTTGCCGCCGAGCGCCGCGTTGAATTCCCGAGCCAGAAATAGGGTGCGCAGCACCGCGGCGATGTCGCCGCCCGTGCGTTCGAAAGTCTCCGCCATGCGCTCGACCAGTTGCGGGGAAGGATTGTCGGCGACGAAGTAGGCCGCGAGCTGCCGCGAAATGAAGCGGGCACAGGCGGGCTGGCCGACGATCAGCGTCACGGCGTCTTCGACTTCGCCGAAGCCCTTGCCCTCGATGGCGTGCCCCAGCAGCGTCTTGGCGCCGAAATCGTGCCGGGCCGGATTGAACTCGAAGGCGCCGCGGCGGATGTACAGCCGCTGCCATTCGGGTTTGAGCTTGGGCTGATTGCCGACACCGATACCGACGCCGGTCAGCACGCGGGCGAGTTGCTGTACGTCTTGCTGTGTATACCCGGCGCCCACGCCGAGCGTGTGCAGTTCCATCAGTTCGCGCGCGTAGTTCTCATTGAGGTGCCCGACGGCGTTCTGGCTATTATCCAGATACTGGAGCATTGCGGGGTGCTCGAGGGTGGCGAGCACCAGATCCTTGAAATGGCCAAGTGCATGGGGCCTGATCGCGCGCTCCTCGTAATCGGCCACCAACCAGCGCAACTTCGCCTTGCCCTGGTGCACGCTGAAGTGATTGAGCCAGAACCAAATCATCTGCTCCCGCAGCTGGGACGGCGAGTACACCGCACGCAACAGGTCGCGGCGGGTGGCTTCGTACGCGAGCTTGTTGCCCTGATCGTTGAGCGCCTTGCGCGCCAGTTCCTTGTCAGGTCCTGCGGGCATGGCGTTGATGGCCTTGTACCGCGCGTTGACGTCGGCGAGCCATTGCGCCGGCTCGGCGTGCGACACTTCGAGAGCGGCGATCTGCGCGGCGATCGGGGCCGGCAAAACACCGTCGCCCGCATCCAGCTGGCGTTCGAGGAACCGTTCGCGGCCGAGCCGCTGATAGTCGGCTACGGTGGCGCTGTCGAGACCGAAAGTGACTCGCTCGAGCCACAGCATGTCCTCACGATGAAGCTCGGGAAGCGTGGCGGCCCCGTCCGTGCGCGTCGCGGAACCAGTGCAGGCGATCAACAGCGCCATGGGCAGTCCTGCGAGCGCGGCGCCTAACTGTGCGCGAATTCTGCTCGGGGGCTTGCACCGCTGGCCCACGGCGCCTCCATGATGATTGGCAAGATCGCGTCATCCTTATACAGCTGTGTTTTGATGATAACGGCCGCTGACGAACCGCGTTGACCGTTTTCGGCAATGCGTCGCAAAATCCGCAGTCGGGGCGCGGTGCGCCCCCCGGGCTTGAGCTTTGGACGCAGCGCGTCGAAACTGCCCGCTGCGTCGTCGCGGCCGGCGCCTACCATCAGGCGGCCTGGACCGCCGCCTTCGCGGCCGCCGGATCGAGCCACACGCCGAAGCCCACCGCGAGGCGGTTCCATCCGTTGATGACATTGATCAGCAACGTGAGCTTCACCTGTTCCTCCTCGGTGAACTGCGCCTTCAGGGCTTCATAAGCACTCTC
Source organism: uncultured Gammaproteobacteria bacterium (assembly GCA_963784105.1). GTDB lineage: Bacteria > Pseudomonadota > Gammaproteobacteria > Steroidobacterales > Steroidobacteraceae > Bog-1198. The sequence continues at coordinate 44,586 of CAWAQE010000018.1, read as the reverse complement.
ATGCGTATGTCCTTCGGAGAGCCGTGTCAGCGCCTCGGTCCAGCCGAGCGCGGCGCGCTCGCGGTCAGTGTAGCAAGGGGCCTCACGCCAGGCGGACAGCACGTAAATCCGCTGCTCAGTCTCACCTTTGTCGCGCGCTTCCGCGGTATGCATGTTGATGCAGTTGGCGCAGCCGTTGATCTGCGAAGCGCGGATCTTCACGAGTTCGGCGAGTCTGTGCTCGAGGCTGGAGTTGATGGCGGCCGAGGTGCCGAACCAGCTCTTCATGAGCGACGGGGCCGCGGCGAATAAATCAAGTTTTGCAGTCATGATGGGTCTCCTTCTGGTGAGTCCAACATCATGACGAAGCCGACGACGCGAGTGTGACATCCAACGTCACCCGCCCCGTATGCGCTGCCGTGGCGCAGCATCAGCGACTTCCGAACGAATGCGCCGCCTGAGATGTCTTATATTGGCCGGTAAATCGGACGGCTCTTTGGTGCTGCCATGACGATACTATGTGGAATGCGCACAGTGGTTGGCAACGGCGCGACCGCCCTCATCGCCCTCGCACTCGCCTCCTGCGGAGGAGCGGGCAATCCGCAGTCTGCTGCCACGGGATCGGCCGGCTCAGCCGGCGTGGGGACGAGCGGCGGAACGGATTACTCCGTCATGGCCCACTGGGTTTGCCGACCTGGCGCTGAGAGTGTCTGCACCGACGGTCTCGGCGCTGAGGTACAGAACGCCGACGGGAGCACCGCGGCGCAGCCGTTTACGCGGCCGCCGATCCGGTGATCGATTGTTTCTATATCTATCCGACAGTTTCGCAAGAGAAGACACAGTATGCGGATCTCACGGACAGCCCCGAGATCCAGGCCGAAACGAAGGCGCAGGTGGGCAGGCTTTCTTCGCGTTGTCGAGTCTTTGCGCCGATACTATCATGCGAATGGCACGCCACCGTGGGTCGAGGCGTTGGGTCAGCTCTTCGGTGTGTGCCAGTTGGACTCGTCCGGCGCCAACATATTCGTTGTGAGCGTAGATCCGGGGCAGTTTGCCGAGGCCGACACCGCCGCGCTGAAGGCCGCAGAAGTCGCTCCCGGGTGGGGAATTCATCCGCAGGATATCGCGCTGGTCCAAGGCAATATGTTGGATGTCCTTGATGCTGAGATAGCGACCTGGCAGGCGCAGCACTGATACCGCCAATATGCCGCCCTGTTGCTTTCGCCGAGGCGATATCACTCGCCTATCCGCGGCAAGCCATCCGGCGGCCGCTACTGCAAGTCGAATACTCCTCGTCCGGACTCATGAGTGAGTTCGAGAATTCGACCCCCGCCGCGGGCGACGCAAGTGAGCGGATCGTCGGCGATGATCACCGGCAGACCGGTCTCTTTCGTTATCAATTTGTCGATGTTGCGCAGCAATGCGCCCCCGCCCGTGAGTACGATTCCGCCTTCCGCGACATCGCTGCCCAAATCGGGCGGCGTCTGCTCGAGTGCCTGTCTCACGGCGCTCACGATGCCTTGCAAAGGCTCCTCGAGCGCTTGAAGAATCTCATTTGAGTTCAGCGTGAAGCCGCGTGGAACGCCTTCCGAGAGATTGCGTCCCCTGACGGTGATTTCGCGCACACGGTCCTCCGGGTAGGCGGAACCGATTTCAATCTTGATGCGCTCCGCGGTCGCCTCGCCGATCAGGATCCCGTAGTTGCGGCGGACGTACTGAATGATCGCTTCGTCGAACTTATCGCCGCCCATGCGGACACTTGCCGCATAGACGATTCCGTTCAGAGAAACCACGGCGACTTCGGACGTTCCGCCGCCGATATCGAGAACCATCGAGCCGCGGGCCTCGTGTACCGGCAATCCGGCCCCAACGGCGGCAGCCATGGGTTCCGGCACGATGTCGACGCTGCGCGCGCCGGCACCCCCCGCGGATTCCTTGATGGCCCGCCGTTCGACCTGGGTCGAACCGAAAGGCACACACACCAGCACCCGCGGACTCGAGCGCAGAAAGCGGCCGTCATGAACTTTGTTGATGAAATACTGCAGCATTTTTTCGGTATACGTGAAATCGGCTATGACACCGTCTTTCATGGGCCGCACGGCGGTGATGTGCCCGGGTGTACGGCCGAGCATTTTTTTTGCCTCCACACCCACGGCGACCACCTCTTTGCCGCCGCCCGGTGTTTTTTGCACGGATACCACCGAAGGCTCGTTGAGCACGATGCCGCGCGATTTCACGTAAATCAAGGTATTGGCGGTGCCAAGATCGATCGAAAGGTCATTTGAGAAATAACCGCGGAGACGCTTCAACATAGAAAGATGTCTTTGTGTTAAGAGATCGGCATATTCGCTGCAGTGCAGGCCCAAGCGCCGGGCGCACAAGCCCTGTCACGTGTAACACGTTTCCGATCTCTCGGTGCCGGTTATGTGGGTTTCCTTGCGCGCCGCCTCCCTGCGGCATACAGCAAGCTGCCCAACAATATCAAAATCGTCACGTCGCGGCTCTCGAGCCACGACGAACTGACCAGCAGCCACGCAATCATCAGGACCGCTGCGCAAGGAATGGTGAAGCCCCCCGGCAGCACGAATTGGGCGGCAGGTACAGCCGCCATGTGTCGAAGCTTCGGCAGGGACGCGCAACTCACCGCAAATACCAACAGACGGGATATGGTGCTCAACGTCAGAAGGTACACGAAGCTGCTGCTCAGCGTGAGCGCAAGCACGAGAATACCGCTGAGCACGACCGCCACGTGCGGTGTTCGATACCGCGGATGGACACTGCCCAGGACCCGGGGCATCTGTCCGGCCAGGGCCATCGCATACGGCACACGCGAGACTGTGAGCATGGTGACATTGAGCGTGCCCAGCATGGATACCAGCGCACCGATGGCAATCAGCGTGGCACCGGCCGGTCCCAGAAAGGTGCGGGCTGCGTCTATGATGGGCCGTTCCGAACCGGCCAGCTGCGGCAAGGTGCCGATGCATACCGTTTGGATCAGGAGGTATAGAACCGTCACGGCGGAAAGTCCTGCAATGAGCGCAAACGGTAGGTCGCGCTGCGGATTACGCGTCTCGCCCGCCGTGACCACGACACTTTCCCAGCCCACCATCGCAAACCCAAGCAGGAGGACTGCCTGCGCGAAATGACCCGCGATCGGAGGGCCGGGCTGCGAAAAGCGCGTTGGGTCCAAGTGTAGAACGCCGAACCCCACGAATATCAACAGAGGCAGCAGCTTTCCGACGGTGACGATGTTGCCGAACAGCACGGCGCGCTTGATGCCGAAAAAGTGAATGAGGGTCAGGGTGCCGATAACCGCGACAGCGGCGATCACCCGTCCAGCACCCTCATTGACGTTTGGGCTGAAATAGGCCGCATACTCGAGGAAGAGGCTGCAGATCGCGCAACACCCGGTGACTCTCGCGACCCAAAGAACCCAGCCGGTCAAGAATCCTGCAAACGGACCGAACGCGGTCGCCGCGTACACGAACGGACCGCCCGTTTGCCTGAAACGGCTGGCAACCTCGGCGAAGCACAGGATTACGAGGCCGACCATCGCGGAACAGGCGATGATCGCCCAGAGACCGTTCACACCGAGCAGCGCGTGCACCTTCGCGGGCAATCCGAAGATTCCGGCGCCCACAATGCCGTTGATTACAAGAGCCAGAAGATCCCAGCGACCGATGGCACGCAACAATCCCCGATCGCCGATCGTGTCCATTGTACCCCGTCAGGGCTCATCGTCGCGACCAAGCCTTGAGCCCATGCACTCGTGGGCTCACCGCAAGGCTCAAAAGCCCAACATGCCCTCGCGGTCCGACTCCTCATCCTGCAGCACCCGCGTGCCCTTGAGCAAGGCCCTACGGCCGAAAATCCCCGCCACCGACACCCGGTGCCACGGCCGCTCTCTTCAAATCCTCGATGGTCTGCTTGGAGATGTGAATTAACCGCAGATAGCGAATCCATGCGCACAAGGCATGCTGCACGTAATCAATGCGAATATCCGAGGAATCGACTTTATTCAGAGTCGCCGCTTTCGGTAAACCGCCTATGAACGGACCTGTGATGATTTGTGCTCGAAGCAAGAAGGCAATGCCGCGTCCGGTGGCCACTCCAATCTCGTTTGTCAGCTCACCACTTGGCAGGAACTCCAAGGCGCTCTGCAGTCCTTCCAAGCGGGTTGCAACCGGAGTAGTCCTTCCAGTCGGATCGAACGCACCGTCTAAACCGTCGGCGGCCGAGTTTGTCAGTTGCTCATGAAGAATCGAATTGCAAATCTGGATCGCGTGATGAATGAGCTCTTCGCGTGAAACTATTGACCCCATCTGGGCACCGTAGCGAATCAACTCAGCGGTAGCAATCAGTGCCCAGTGGTCGGCGGGCAGTGTTACAAGACTTTCGCGGCTTCTCGCTAAGTAAGAAAGTGCTTTCGCAGCGGCAACGAGCCACTTACGAGAATGATCAGCGCGGTATAATGAGACAAGACCCAATGCCGCCTCCCCCGGATAATAGAGGCTCTCCCAGTTCGATACCGGTCCTCTCTTCGAGATGTACTTACTTGTGAAACTCCCATCCCCTCGCTGCATGAAGAGTAGGAAGCGCCCAAGCGCCTGCAATTGTTCAAGAGGCACTGTTCCCGGCGCAGCGTCATTGACCGCTGCCAACGCAACCAAACCAAGGCCCGTCGCCCCTAACTCCGCCACTGGATGCGCAAGCTGTGAACGCTCGAGTAGTGGCTCGGACCAAACTGCCAACTGGTCCGGTAGAATTCCTGCTGCGATGTAGTCGCGACGAAGATATGCTGCTGAACCGCCCCTGTATTCCCGGAGGCTCCATAACTTGAGAGGATGGAGCAATGGGAAAAGCAGTCAAGTATTCATCAGAAGTGCGGGAACGTGCGGTGCGGATGCTACGAGAGCATGAGCACGAGTACGGTTCACGTTGGGCAGCAATCGAATCGATTGCGGGCAAGATAGGCTGCACCGCGCAGACGTTGCGAACATGGGTCCGCAAGACCGAGCCTGCGATGGTGGCGGCGGCCGGCGAGCAAGCTCGGTTGAGGCAGCTGGAGCGGGAGAACGCTGAGCTGCGTCGGGCGAATGAGATTTTGCGCAAGGCGTCCGCGTTTTTGCCCAGGCGGAGCTCGACCGCCGCGGGAAGTTAAGCTCCTTGCCGTCGCTCATGCCTTTGAGGAGCAGAGCGATTCGGCACCGGCCACGGTGCGCATCATGTCCGCGCGCCTTGCCACAGGCCGTGAACGTGAGCAGTATGAGGACGAACCCCGATAGGTCTACACCATGAGTACCGCACAGACCCCACCCGATGATGACCTGCCGGCCGAGATCGACTTCTCCGGCGGCACGCGCGGCAAGTTCTACAAGCCCGGCGCCACCCTGAACTTGCCGGTGTATTTGGACGCCGAAGTGCAAAGCCGTCTCGCCCGGCTCGCCAATACCAAGGGCATCAACTTCTCGACCCTCATCAACGCCATGCTGCGCAAGGATATCGAACTCATCGAGATGGCTCAGTAATCCCCCGGCCAAGAGCGGCCCCTGAGCGTAGATTTCGAGGTCCCGAAGTCAGGCAGCGGCTCATCGACAGTGAGTAATTGAGTCCCTGGCAGCCATTGGCTGCCACGGTGGCTGCCATCGCTTGGCTTTGTGGGATAAGGGAAAACGGTCAATCAGGGCTTCTCTTGGCTGCCATCGAAGGATGCGTCGGGTGTGCCCCATCCATGCGGGCCAACTCGGTTTCACCCTTGATGCATTACGCTCTCGTTCGGGAATAGTATCTCTTCGATGACTCCATCCCCAATGACTTTGCTCTCTCGCAAGGAGAACCTTTGCCCTACTGAGCAGTGTTTCCTTGCGAGCTTAAGATTAAGGAATGAAATCGGAACTCTGGTCTGCTGGCCAGGCGAAATGCTGCCAACCTTCTCAAGGTGCAGTCGTACGTCGAAATTCTGTTCGTCGATCGTCATCAGACAATTGAAGTGTCCGGCGGGAGTCGGACCATGTCGCCCGCCGTTATCCGTCGGAAACAGATTTAAACTCACGACGACATCACCACGTTGATTTCCCACATTACACCTCAGTCCAATTGCGCCCTATCAAGTTGATACCGCCTAAGGCTCGATAATGATGATCGGTTTCGTCAAAGTGGGCAACGTTTCTGTAGGCACAACGACTGTTGGAATGCCACCATCGACAGACACGACCATCTCGGGTGTAATTTCCGAAGTGGGAATCGACGTCTGCACAAAAGAATACGGCTCGTCGCCAAAAGCCGCTTCGGCCTGTGCAGCGTAAGACTGCGCACCGCTCAGAGTTGTAGAGAAATATTTCGACTCAAAACCGGGGGGATTCGTAAAGGTCCCGAGTCCCGTAATACTTGCCAGTTCGGCTGGTGATACGGCTCTGAAGAGTAGTGTCGTTGTTGAGCCTCCGCCGGTTACCGAACCAAAGCCCATGTACAAACCCGTCGTAGTTACAGGTGAAAGACTATTCGGGTTTTGCGTAGTAACCGTAATTCCAGCTGTTATATCATTTGGGTCATAAACAGTGCCGCAGCTGGCGCACGTCTCACTTTGCGCCAGTGGGTCAGGAGCGGCAAACGCGATCGCCCATTGATTTTATCGCCGCTCAAAATCCATCAACTCAAGGCGGTAGCTCGCTCCCGATGAATCGTATTCAGGCAAGCCAATCGTCAATGCATTTGGACGAAGGCTAGAGGTAATGACGCCATCATATCGAGCAACAAACGGTCCGTCATGACACGCCCTATCAGGATCGATCGAAGCAGAATTCGCAAAAGGTACATACGTGCCCAGACCACCAGTCCCGGAAATAGATCCTCCGCCTGCCGGAACGGTCAGGATCGTCCCCGTGTTCGCATCGTAATAGAGGTAATTAGCGGTGATCCCTATGTAATCAAAGGAAGAATTCGTCCCTTGCGCCTTTTAGAGTCTGTCCTTGCGGCTCCTTATCAAGGGCGCCGAAAATGAATACCATAAGAGCGCCGCGCCGATTCCGACAAGGACCGTGCACAGAAGGCCTATCTTTAACGCCGTTGCGACCGTCAACGTATCCTGTTGATACATCGTCATTAACGCCCATACGAACAACGGTACCCCCACGAACGCTTCGAAGAAAATCAAATGCCCAATCAGCGACGAAGCGCACCACTGAATGAATTTATTTCTTAGGATACTCATTGGTTGCATCCGCCCGAAGGCAAGGCCGCGCCGACGGCACCGCCAACAGTCGCACCATATGCTCCAGCATTCACGGCGCCAACAGCTATCGCATCAGCGCCACGCGTGTCAGTAAGTATCAGTATTAGGTCTGCCGCACCAACACCTGCTTCACCAACCTCCACCTCCGGAAAGCCGATCAAGTTTGCGACAAAAACCCCGCCCGCAACTGCCGCGATGCTGAATCCAGCGGCGGCACCAGTCGTGATATTTGAGTTCCGGTTGGACTGAGCGGCCGAGGCGCGCATACAGGGCGGGTTCATCGGAGTGCTCTGCGGCGCAATCGGGGGTAGCGTGGGAGCTTGACCACCACCAACAGGACCTCCAAATGCAAATGGCGGGGTCTGAATGCTCGGTGGCGGCACGAATGGGATATCGGGTCCACACATACCATTGCAGGGTACGGGTACCACATATGGTGGGAGCATCGGCTGGCTCGGGTCCGGCGGCGGCTGCGACGTCGGCGGCGGACAAGGCCCGCCACCGCCGACACAATTCTCATTGGTGTCATCGAACCCGGTGGGATCGATGAGCGTGAGCGGATTATTGTTGACGTAGCTGTACCGATTATAGCTTTGCGCATTAGTCGGGTCGGTAATATGGGGGTCTGGCGAGAGAAATCTCCCCAATATTGCATCCTGCACGCCCCCATTCATATGATTGAGTCCCATGGATTGTCCCAACGCCGTCTGGAATGTGTACCCCTGTCGGCTTATGCCCGCAATGGTAGTCAAATCGCTCGCCGCCGGTGCGCCGGACCACGTGTTGGGATTTCGCCGACTGCCAAACGCGGTGAAGCTTTCGTTGATGCCCCCAACCCCGGCGTTTGATCTGATCGTCGACTCACTCCCCTGAAAGTCTCCCGTCACGTAGTTGATCGTATTGGTCCCTGCGCTGGTGCGGCTATAAAAGGCGACAGGCTCTGACCCGGCGTAAATGTATTGACGGTAATTGGTGGTTGAGCCGTTGAAGACCAAGTCTATTAGGCCGCCAATGTAGTAGGTTTTCTCCGTGCCGCTGGGGCCGGAGTAGATCTGTTCCCAACGCTGGCGATCCGGGCCATAGCTAAATTCGACCTCCTCGCTCCCCGTCACATCGGTAGCAGAGATCGCCGCAGGATAGTTGTAGCTGAACCAGGTAATGTTCGCGCCCGAACTCGCCCGGTTGGTCATGTTCCCGTTCGCATCGTACGCAAAGCTGGGATTCGTGATGCCGTTGAATGTCCCCGTAATCCCCGTCACGGCATGGGGACGCGGTTGTCCCGCCGCGGGATAAGTGTAGGTTCCCACGCCAGTTTGGCTGGTGATGTTGCCGGGCCCTGCGGAACCCCCGTCGTAGGCGAACGTCGAGGTAGAGCAGCTGCTCGAGAGCGCCGCACAGGTCAACCGATTGTCAGAGTCGTAGGCGGGTTTTGTTATCGGAGCTCAGCTTGAGAGTCTGAAGTTGCGAGATGGCTTCGGTGGCCGCCGTTTGTCGCTACGCCTCCATCCCCTCGATCCAAGTCCTCCGCACCTTGAACTCATCGTCCATCTGCACCAGATTCGCGCGGTAGCCCGGCGCGATCCTCCCGAGCTCGGCGCCCAATCCGAGAAACTCCGCCGGATACTGACTGGCCATGCGTGCCGCCTCGGCGATGTCGAGGTCCAGCAAGAACACCGCATTGCGCACGGCGGCCGCCATGTCGAGCGCGGTGCCCGCCAGAGTTCCGTTCTCGTCGCGGCATACGCCGTCGACCACTTGAATGGTCCGGCCCTGCAGGACGAAGCTGGGTTCGTTGGATCCCACGGCCGGCATGCCATCGGTGACGAGCATGAACCGGTCATGACGCTTGCAGCGCAGCGCCAGCTTCAACATGATCGGATCGACATGGTGCCCATCGACGATGATGCCGCACCAGGTGTTTTCATCGTACAGTGCGGCGCCGACGATGCCGGGATCGCGCGGTTCCAGCCGCGCCATGGCGTTGAACAGATGCGTGAAGCCGCGCAGCCCCTGCGCGATGGCCGCCGCCGTCTCGGCATAGCTGGCGTCGCTATGCCCGGCGGACACCAGGATGCCGGCGGCCGTGAGCTTCGCGACTATTTCGGGCGTGGTCATCTCCGGCGCCAGCGTGAGAACCGTCTTGCCCGCCACGCAGGCGGCTCAGCAGCGACACCGAACCGGCGTCCAGCAGCCGCAAATGCCTTGAATCATGCACGCCGCGGCGCGCCGAGTTGAGGAAGGGTCCCTCGATGTGAATGCCGAGGACGCCGGGCATGCGGGCGTCGAGCGCCGATTGCACCGCAGCGATGGCGCGCCCGATGGTCTCGAGATCGTCGCTGATCAGCGTGGGCATGAAACCGGTGGTGCCGAAGCGCCGATGGGCCGCACCGATGGCACGGATGGACTCGGGGCTCGGGTCATCGTTGAACAGCACGCCGCCGCCGCCGTTGACCTGCACGTCGATGAACCCGGGCAGCAAGAGCTGTCCCTCGATGTCCACGAGGTCCGCTTCCCGGCAGCGCGAATCACGCGGATCGACCAGCGCCTCGATGCGCGATCCCGAGAGCAGCAGAGTCCGCCCGCTCACGACGCCGTCACCGGCCAAGATCCGGCCGTTCACCAGGGCGCTACGCATCACACCGTCTCCGTGACCTTGCGCAAATGCGCCGGATGATCGGGATCGAACCCGCGCCGTATCGCGAGCGTGGCGATCAATCGATAGGCGCTTTGCACCAGCAATATCGGCGCCACTTCGGCGCTGGCGTCGATCGTGGGCAGCACGATGGCGCCTGCAGCCTCGGCACCGGCACCGGCGCCGGCACATGCACCGGCGATCAGCACGGGCACGCCGCGGCGGGCGAGATCGAAACCCAACGTCTCGATCCCCTGCCGCGTGGCGTCGCGCTGCGCGAACAGCAGCGCCGGAAATCCCGGTCCAAGCAGGGTGTAGGGGCCATGGCGCAATTCCGCGCTGCTGAAAGCCTCGGCGTGAAGGCCGCAGGTTTCCTTGCACTTCAGCGCGGTTTCCTGCGCGGCGCCGAGACCCAGCCCGCGGCCCACCACGTAGAGATTCGCCGCGGATTCGAGCGGCGCCAACGCCGCCGACCAATCGAGCGCCCAAGCTTCGGTCCATCAGCTCCGGCAGAGTGCCGACTGCCGACTCGAGCGCCGCGTCCTGCGTCCACGCCGCCACCATCCGCGCCAACGCGGCCAGCGTCGCCAGATAGGATTTCGTGGCGGCCACGCTGCCTCCACGCCGGCACGCAGCTCGATCGCCCAGATCCGCGGCGGCCATCAGCGGCGCATCGGGACTGTTGCACAGAGCGATAATCGTGGCACCCGCCTCCTTGGCGGCCGCCACCGAGGCGAGCAAGTCGGGACTGCGCCCTGATTGCGACAGCGCCAGGAACAAGCAGCCGCGAAGATCCTGCGAGACACCGTACACCGAACTGACCGAGGGCGCGGCGGACGCGGTCAGCACTCCCGCACGAGTCTCGATCAAATACTTGGCGTAGGTGGCGGCATGATCCGAGCTGCCGCGTGCACAGGTGATCACCGCACGCGGCGCCAGCCGGCGCAACTCTGCGCCGACCGCTGCGATCGCCGCGCCGTCATGACGCAGCTGCGCCCGCACGGCGTCCGAGCTGCTCGCGGCCTCCTGGAACATGTGCGTGCTCTCGACCCGCATGGCGCCACCTGCACTCATGTAGAGGCGCTCAACTCGGCGACGAAATCGTAGGTGTCCCCGCGGTAAAACGATTGCGAAAACTCGATCGCCCGCCCGTCGGGCAATGAACCCAGCCGCTCGACCAAGAGGCCCGCATCGCCCGCCTTGGCCTTGAGCAATTCGGCCTGATCGCCGGTCAGAAGCACGGCCCGCAAACGCTGCAGAGCGCGCACGGGACGCTGGCCGGCCCGCTCCAGCGCCTCGTACAGGGAGGTATCGACCGCCTCGATCGAGGGCAGCGCGGTCGCCACGATGGTGGCGTATTCCAGAGCCATCGGCGCATCGTCGGCATAGCGAATTCGATTGAAGCGGAACACCGGAGTGCCCGGGCTCAAGCGCAGCGCCAGCGCCTCTTCGGGCGTCACCGTGCCCGCCGCGCGCTTCAGCCAGACGCTGCGCGGCGTGCGCCCGCGCGCGCGCATGTCCTCGGAGAACGAGGTGAGCATCGCGAAGTTCTTGTCGACGCGCGCCGACACGAAATTGCCCGCGCCCTGCCGCCGCACCAACAGGCCGTCGGCCACCAGTCCATCGAGCGCCTTGCGCACCGTAATGCGCGATACCGCGAAATCCGCGGCCAGATCGCGTTCCGAGGGCAGCGCGTCGTCGGGCCCCAGGATGCGGCTGTCGATGGCCTTGCGCAGTGCCCGCTGCAGCTCCTGGTACAGAGGCAAATTGCCACGACCGTCGAGAGGGCCGACTGCTTTGGCGAGTGATGTCATGGAGATGATTCGCGCTTCCGGTATGTCTTCAGTCATTGCAACAGTACCAAATAAATACCACTTTTAGAACAACAACCTGTCTTGTAGTATTGTAAGTCATTATATTTTATAAATATTTAGTCAAAATATATGTATTTATTACACGGCACTAGCGGAATTTATAAATTGGTACTATATTGGGCCTTAACTGGTGTGGACGGATCGGCGCCTCGGGATGGGCCAAACGACACGACAACGGCCGCCACGCGCCGGGTGCAGCGAAATTCAAACCGAATTGGCGACAGGACAGGGGGCATTAGTATGAATCGGACAGGGGATCTCTATATGAATCGGATCGCATTGGCGGTCAAGTCGGCACTGGGCCTCGCCTTGCTGGTGCCGCCCTCATTGACGTTCGCGGCTGCGACGGCCGACACCAGTGCACTCGACGAAATCGTCGTCACGGGCATCCGCAAATCCACGGAAGCATCCATCGAGGCCAAGCGCAAATCGACCGAGATCGTCGATGTCGTTACCGCCGAGGACATCGGCAAAATGCCCGACAAGAACGTCGCCGACTCCTTGTCGCGGCTGCCGGGCATCACCACGAGTTCGGCAGGCGCCAACGAAGGCGGCTTCGATGAGAACGACCGCGTCAGCATGCGCGGTACGAATCCCAGCCTGACTCAGACTTTGATCAATGGCCACAACGTCGCCGCCGGCGACTGGTTCGTGCTCGACCAAACCGGAACCGTGGGACGCAGCGTCAGCTACACGCTGCTGCCCTCGGAAATCGTCAGCCAGGTGGTGGTGCAGAAGAGCTCCAGCGCCTCGCTGGTCGAAGGCGGTGTCGCGGGCTCCGTCGACATCATCACGCGCAAGCCGCTGGATTTTTCGAAGCCATTCACGCTGGAAGCATCCGCCGGCGCGGTGTACGCGGATCTACCCTCGAAGACCGATGGACAATACAGCGCCTTGGGCGCCTGGAAGAACGATGCGGACAACTTCGGCGTCATGGTGCAGCTGTTCTCTGAAACCCGCCATCTGCGCCGCGACGGCATCGAGGTTCTGGGCTACGACACCATTGCCCCAGGCAGCACAGGTCGCATTGCAGGACCCGAACCTCTCAGGCGTTCAGTACCCGACCGATATCGGCGCTGCCTACTTCACGCAGGAGCGCGAACGCAACGGCGGCATGCTCGATGTCGAGTTCAAGCCCGATCGACAGCCTCACCTTCGACCTGTCGGGATTTTCCTCGAGGCTGATCGCCAGCAATGTCAACGACAATTACCTGCTGTGGTCGACGCACTTCCTGGCTTCCGGCGCAGGCCAGGCGCCGAATCCGGGCTACGTGGTGCAGAACAATACCCTGACCTCCGCCAGCTTCGCGCCGGTGGCCGGCACGGCCTACGGGGTCTACGATCAGATCTCGCGGCCGGACGAGGAGGCGACCGCGAATTTCGTCAATCTCGATACCACCTGGAATGCCACCGACTCCTTGAGTTTCCTGGGCCAGGTCGGCTACTCCTGGGGCGACGGCAAGACGCCCGACTCAGAACGTCTCCGAGACAAATCCCGGGGTAGGCGCCGGCGCCAGCTACCAGCTCAATGGCATCGGGACCGGACCCAGTTTCAGCCTGGGCAACACCAACAACACCACACCCACTCCGGGCGGCGTGCCGGTGGCGTTCAGCTGGATATTCGGCGACCAGGACATCGATGTGAAAGACACGGAAGAATGGGCCAAGATCGACAGCGACTTCAAGATCAACGATGCCTCCTGGAAGGACCTGAAGTTCGGCGTGCGCTACGAGAAGCACGATCGAACCTCCGCAGGCGTGATCGGCCAAGGTCCGAGTGCGGCCGGACAGAGCACTGCGGATTATCCGACCTCCTTCTCGAACTATCCGTCGAACTTCAATACCTTCGGCGGCAACATCCCGACCGACATCTGGCTCTGGACGCCGGCGCAACTCGCCGCCTACGACAGTCCCGCCAACGTCAACCGCAATCCGGCGACGCGCTTGGACTGGAACTCCATGTTCGAGGTGTATGAGAAAGACACGGCGGCTTATGTGCAAGCCGACTTCAAAGGCGAGAACTGGGCGGCGAACGTCGGCCTACGCTACGTTCACACCGAAGAAGACGTGGTGACCTACACCGGCGTGAGCCCGCTGACGCCCGGCTCGCAGTACTCGGACTTCGGCACCTTTATCGGTGTCCCTGTCTCGAACAGCTACAACGACGTGCTGCCCAGCGCCAACCTGAAGATCGATCTCACGCCGGATCTCGTCGCCCGCTTCGCCGCCGCCGAGACCATGACTCGTGCCGACTACTCGGCGCTGGCGGGGTTCACTACCCTCACGCCTCCGGGAGCCGTGGGAGAAGTCGGCAGCGGTACGGGCGGCAACCCGGATCTAAAGCCGATCCGCTCCACCAACCTGGACGCCGGCTTGGAATGGTACTTCGCCAGGCAATCGCTGTTGTCGGCCACGCTTTTCTACATGGACCTGCGTAATTATGTGAGCTACGGTTCGGAGACCAAGAATTACGTTACCTATAGCTCGCAGTTTCCGAACGGCACCTTGGTGCCCTACCTCTGACAGATCCGGTCAATGCCAAGGGCCGCGTCGAAGGCACCGAAATCGCCTACCAGCAAGCCTTCACCGACAACTTCGGCTTCATAGGAAATTACACCTACGCCGACGGCAAGCAGACTTCGCTGGTGACCACCGGCGACGATCGCCTGGTGGGTACCTCGAAAGACACCTACAACGTGACCGGCTACTTCGAGAACAAGCACTTCAGCGCCCGGGTGGCATACACCTACCGGTCTTCGTTCTACAGCGGTCTGGACCGCAATACGGCCTTCACTCAGTACAACATAGGCACGCTGTCGGCGTCTCTGGGCTACACCCTGAACGACAATTGGTCCATCACCTTGGACGGCATGAATCTCAACAACCCGACGCTCAAGTACTATGCGCTGAATGAAACTCAGCCGCGGGCGTTCTACAAGAACGGGTCGCAGTACTACCTGAACGTGCGCTTCAAGCTATAACCGGGGCGGCCGCCGCACGTGGCAATCGGATAGAGTGCAACACGTGGGGTATGGCTTGCCAATCGTGCGGACACGAAGGGCGGCGGCGCGAGCCGCCGCCCTGGCCGCGATTCTCGCCCTGCCGGCGGCCGCCAACGGCGGTGTCATACCGCTTCCCGCCGAAGTCCTCCCCGGCTCCGGGTCCTTCAGCGTCGATTCGACCACCGTCTTGCGCGTGCGGCAGGGTGATGACGACGCCGAGGCTGCGGCTCGCTATCTCGCCGAGCTATGGGCTCGCACCAATGGCTTGACCTTGACCGTCGCAAGCATCCGCCCAGAGACCCCCGCGCACGCCGAGACCACCGCGGGCGCCCCTTCGATCGAGTTCCGGCGCCGCAGCGGTTTCGCTGCCGAAGCCTACGAACTACAGGTGGCGCCGCAGCGGATCACGGTATCCGCCACCTCGGCGGCGGGACTGTTCTACGGCGCCGTCACTCTCTGGCAGCTGCTGCCGCCGGGCGGCAATAAAGGCGAGATCCCTGCACAAACCATCCGCGATGCACCGGTGTACCCTTGGCGCGGATTGATGCTCGACTCCGCGCGGCACTTTCAGCCGCCCTCCTCCATTCGCTCCATGATCGACTGGATGGCCTGGCACAAGCTCAACGTGCTGCACTGGCATTTGACCGACGATCAGGGCTGGCGCCTCGAAATCCGCAAGTATCCGCGCCTGACTTCCGTGGGCGCCTGGCGAATCGATCCAAACGGCGCGCGCTACGGCGGCTACTACAGCCAGGACGAGGTGCGCGACATCGTTCGTTTCGCGGCGGCCCGTCATGTGCGAATCGTCCCGGAAATCGAAATGCCGGGCCATGCGACGGCGGCGATCGCCGCCTACCCCTTCCTCGGAGCGGGCGGCGGCGAGCCGCCGCGCGTCTCGGCCGATTGGGGCATATTCAGCCGCCATTTCAACTCGGACGAGCATACCTTTGCCTTTCTCGAGGGCGTTCTCGCCGAGGTCATGGATCTCTTCCCCGCAACGCCCATTCACATCGGCGGCGACGAGGTGGCGGGCATGCCCGGCGCGCTGCAGGCAGCCTTCACTCAGAGAATCGGCGGCTACCTCGCCGCGCATGGCCGGCGCATCGTCGGCTGGGACGAGATTCTGCGCCCGGGTCTGCGGCAAGATGCCATCGTCATGTCCTGGCATGGAATCGCCGGAGCTCACGCGGCGGCGGCCGCCGGCCACGACACCGTACTCGCGCCCGCGCCGACGCTCTACTTCGACAACCGCCAGAGCACTCTTCCCTCAGAACCGCCGGGCCGGCTCCAGGTAGTCTCGCTCGAGGACGTGTACCGCTTCGAACCGCGCGATGCGACGCTCGACGAAGGCCGGCGGCGTCATGTGCTCGGCGTCCAGGCGAATCTCTGGACCGAGCACATCCCAACCGAAGCGCGCCTGCAATGGATGGCGCTGCCGCGCGCTGCCGCGCTCGCCGAGATGGGCTGGTCGGCCGCTGCACGCCGCCGCTGGCCGGACTTCCTCGAGCGTCTCGTGCCCCAGTTCGCCCGCTATCGGGCATTCGGCTTGAATTATGCCGACAGTGCATTTGCACCGGCCGCGCAAGTCTCGCGCAGCGCCGGCGGGTTTTCGCTGGCCCTTTCCAATCAGGCCCGTAGGGGCGGCGCCGGCCTCGGCGGCATCCGCTATACGCTCGACGGCAGCGACCCCTCGGCCGCCTCGCCGCTTTATGAGGCGCCGCTGCGCGTGGCGGCGGGCGTGCAGGTACGCGCCGTAGCCTTCGTCGGATCCGAGCAGGCCTCGCGGTCCTGGAGCGAGCGCTTCGATGCGCACACGGACTTGCGCCGCGACACTCACCAGCTTGAACTATGCAGCGACGGCATCGGGCTGTTGCTCGAGCCGGCCGGAGCGAGCGCTCCGCTCGCCGTCGACATCATGAATCCGTGCTGGATCGACCGCGGCGTCGACCTGTCGACGGGTCCAAGCGTCACCGCCGCCGTGGCCGCCCTGCCGTTCAATTACCAGATCGGCGCCGATACGGCGAAGATTCGCATCGGCGATGCGCGCACGGCGGAAGGGGAGCTGGAAATTCACGTCGACGGCTGCGCTTCGCCGACATTCGCATGGCTGCCGCTTGCGCCCGCCGCCCATGCGGGAGAGGTGACCGTCCTGCCTGCCCAACGGCTGCCCCGGCTCGCGGGGCGCCATGATCTTTGCCTGCGCTTCGCGCGTCCGCGGCTCGATCCCTTCTGGGCGCTAGACTGGATCGAGATCGGGGAATAAGGAAATGCCGATGCTACAAATCCTGGCGCCCTGCAACGGCTGGTGCGGCCCTCTCGATGAGGTCCCCGATCCGGTATTTGCGGGACGCATGCTGGGCGACGGAGTCGCCATCGACCCCACCAGCCCGATGGTGCTCGCGCCCTGCGCCGGTGAAATCGTCGCCTTGCCGGCGAGCGCCCATGCGGTCTCGATCCGGACCGCTCAGGGCGTCGACGTGCTGATCCACATTGGAATCGATACCGTGCAGCTGGGCGGCCGTGGATTCGAGGCGCGCGTGCGGCCGGGGGCAATCGTCCGTGCCGGCGACGAATTGATCCGCTTCGATCTCGATGTCGTGGCGCGCGGCGCCAAGAGCTTGATGACGCCCATTGTGGCGACGCCGATGGACGGCCTGCGCCTGGATCGCTGCCGCGCGGCCGGTGCGGTGTCGACGGGCGAGCTGCTGTTCGAAATCGCGGGCGGGATCGCGGGCGCCGCGGCCGGGAGCTCGCCGCCGCTGGCGGCCATTGCGTCCGAGGCCCTGCCGCTCCAGGCCGCCACCGCCATGCAAACGGTGGTCGTGACGCTGCGGCAGGGCTTGCACGCTCGGCCGGCGGCACTGCTCGCCCAGCGCGCCAAGTCATTCGTAGCCCATCTCACGTTGAGCGCCCACGGTCGCAGCGCGAACGCGCGCAGCGTGGTCGCCATCATGGCGCTGGGCGTGCGCCAGGGCGACGAATTGATCATCCAGGCCGGCGGCGCCGACGCCGCGCAATCCGTGGCGGGTCTGGTCGCCGGCATCCAAGAAGCGCAGCGCTTGGAGGCAGCGGCGGGACATCATCCCCCGCGAAGCCCCGCGAAGCGGCAGGCGCCTGCGCCCACGCCCACGCCCGCGCCAGCGCCCGGGTCACCGGCGCCGGCCGCGGGCCCGGCGTCGGGCA
Organism: uncultured Gammaproteobacteria bacterium; assembly: GCA_963784105.1. Lineage (GTDB taxonomy): Bacteria > Pseudomonadota > Gammaproteobacteria > Steroidobacterales > Steroidobacteraceae > Bog-1198. Next base: position 26,685 of record CAWAQE010000018.1, on the reverse strand, counting down.
TGGGTGTGCTCTCCGGAGTGACCGCCGTCGCCGGCCTCGCGGTCGGCCGGGCCGCTCGCCTCGAGCGGCGCGAAACCGTGGTCATCGAGAACGGAGCCGGCTGCGCGCGGGAGATGGCCGAACTCGAAACCGCGCGAGCCAACGTGCGTGCGCGGCTCGCAGGCGTGGCGGCGGCCGGCGGCGCCGTGCGCAACGAAATCATCGGCGCGCATCTGGAGTTCCTCGACGATCCGCAGCTAAACGAGGAAGCTGCTGCACTCATCGCCGCGGGAAAGAGCGCCGGTTTCGCGTGGCGCGCGGCCATTCGCCGCTCGATTGCCGCGCTCGAAGCCCTCGATGATTCGCACCTGCGAGAACGAGCCGACGACTTGCTCGACGTCGAATCGCATGTGCTGCTGGCGCTGGCCGGCGAAGCCCAGCCTTTGCACATTCCATTGCCCGAGCAAGCCGTGCTCATCGCCGACGATCTGCTGCCCTCGGAACTGACCGCGCTCGACCGCCGCCGGCTCGCCGCCATCTGCCTGGGCGGCGGCGGCGCCACATCGCATGTGGCGATCCTGGCGGCCGCCATGGAGATTCCCATGCTGGTCGGCCTGGGCGCCGCCATCCGCGAGGTCGCCGACGGCACCACCGTCATCGTCGCCGCCGACGCCGACGCAGAAGGCGGCACTCTGCAATGGGCCCCGACGGAGGCGGCCGTCGAGCGGGCGCGTTCGGCGGTCGAATCGCAACTCGCGCGCCGCGCCCATGAGCGCGCCCAGGCACAGACCGAATGCCGCGCCCGCGACGGCACGCGCATCGAAGTATTCGCAAATCTCGGCAATGTCTCGGACGCGGACGCGGCCGTCGCGAATGGCGCCGAGGGTTGCGGACTGCTGCGCACCGAATTCCTGTTCATCGACCGAAGCACGGCGCCGGACGAGGACGAACAGCTCGAGGCATACCAGAGCATCGCCGCGGCGCTTGCCCCGCGGCCGATGGTACTGCGGTTGATGGACGTGGGCGGCGACAAGCCCCTGCGCTATCTGCCGCTGCCGGCGGAGGAAAATCCGGCCCTCGGCCTGCGCGGCATTCGGGCCGGGCTGGCGCGGCCCGATTTGTTGCGCAGCCAGCTGCGCGCGGCGCTGCGAGTGCAGCCGGCGGGCAGCCTGCGGTTGCTCGTTCCCATGGTGACCGACCTGTCGGAAATTCTCGCCGTGCGCAATGTGATCGACCAACTCGTGGCGGAGCTCGGGATTGGCGTCCGCATCGAGCTGGGCGCGATGATCGAGACTCCCGCCGCGGCGCTCCTGGCGGCCAGTCTCGTTCGCGAAGTGGATTTCCTGTCCATCGGCAGCAACGATCTGACGCAGTACACTCTGGCCATGGATCGTGGCCATCCGGAACTTGCGGGCCGCGCGGATGCCTTGCATCCGGCGGTGCTCAAACTCGTCGCGGCCGCTGCGAGCGCGGGAGCCGCCGTCGGCAAGATGGTCGCCGTCTGCGGGGGCGCGGCCGCGGATCGATTGGCCGTGCCCCTATTGCTGGGTCTCGGAGTGCGCGAGCTCTCGGTGGTGCCCGCCATGGTGCCGGCGGTCAAACGCGGAGTCCGCTCGCTGCGGATCGACGCCTGTGCCGAACTCGCGATGCGCTGCCTCGATCTCACGTCGGCTGCCGCAGTGCGTGCATTGACGGCGCAGACCGTCGAAACCTGGGGAGATCCATCTTGAATCTGCACATGCGGGGACTGCAGCAGCTCGGCCGGGCATTGATGCTGCCGATCGCCGTTCTGCCCATCGCCGGACTGCTCCTGCGCCTGGGTCAGCCCGATCTGCTCGGCTGGCCGGCGATGGCGGCGGCCGGCGATGCCATATTCTCGAATCTTGGCCTGCTGTTTGCGGTCGGCGTCGGTGTCGGGCTGGCGCGCGAAAATCATGGCGCGGCCGGCCTCGCCGCGCTCGTGGGCTTCGTGGTCACGATGCGCGCCGTGGAAACCTTGCTGGCGGCACCGCCCGGCAGTCTTGCAAAGCTCAGCATTCCGGTCGGATTGTCCTCCGGCATCATCGCCGGCGTGGGCTACAACCGCTTCGGCAACATCACGCTGCCGAGCTACCTGAGCTTCTTCGGCGGCCGGCGCTTCGTACCCATCCTCTCCGGACTGGCCGGCCTGCTGCTGGCCGCGATATTGGGCTATGCATGGCCCTGGTTGGAACGCGGGATGGACGCCACCAGCCACGCCATCCTGGGCGCCGGGTCATTCGGCCTGTTTGCCTACGGCGTCTTGAACCGCCTGTTGATAGTCACCGGGTTGCACCACATCCTGAATAATTTCGCGTGGTTCATCGTCGGCGACTACCATGGCGCCACCGGCGATTTGAAGCGCTTTTTCGCCGGCGATCCCACGGCCGGCGCCTTCATGTCCGGTTTCTTTCCGGTCATGATGTTCGGCCTGCCGGGAGCCTGCCTCGCCATGTACCACACGGCTCGGCCGGAGCGCCGCGCCGCGGTCGCGGGCCTCCTCCTGTCGCTGGCCTTGACCTCGTTCCTGACCGGAGTCACTGAACCGGTGGAATTCACGTTCATGTTCCTGGCTCCCGTGCTCTACGTGTTGCACGCGATTGCGACCGGCCTCGCCATGGTCATCATGAACCTCTGCGGCGTGCGGCTGGGCTTCAGCTTCTCCGCCGGCCTGTTCGACTATGTCCTGAACTTCAGCCATGCGCGGCGGCCGCTTCTGCTGCTGCCGATCGGCGCCGCCTACTTTGGGCTGTACTATGGGGTGTTCCGATTCTGCATCCTGCGCCTGAATCTGGCGACGCCCGGTCGCGGCACCGACGAGGCGGACGAGGCGCCCGCGCCGGCCACCCCCGACGCCCGGGCTCAGGCCTTCGTGACGGCTCTCGGCGGCGCCTCGAATCTCACCGAAGTGCAGGCGTGCACGACGCGTCTGCGATTGGTGCTGGCCGACAACCGGTCCATCGACGAAGCCGCGCTCAAGCGCTTGGGTACGCGCGGCATCCTGCGCTCCTCGACTCAAGGGTTGCAGGTCGTGCTGGGCCCCATTGCCGATCAAGTGGCGGGCGAAATCCGCGCGGCGCTGCGTTCTGCCGCGCCCTCGATTTCTGCCGGACCCGCGATGCCCGCGCCGGCAATCGACGCCCCCGGATTGCTGGCCGCACTGGGCGGCCGTGACAATGTCATCGACATGGGGACATTTGCCGGGCGCCTGCTCATCCGCACGGCACGGCCGGGACAGGTGGACGAATCCGCGCTGGCAAAGCTCGGCACCCGCGGCATCGTCCGCACGGGCACAGACTCCATACAGGTTCTCGTTGCCGGCCCCGTCGAGCAATGGAGCGATCCTCTGCGCCGCCTGCTATGAACTTCATCCGCGAATTCTCCGCTCTCGATGCAGAGACCGTGCGGCGCGATGTTCTGCCGGATAAGCGCCCCGCAATCCTGCGCGGCCTGGTCGCGGGCTGGCCCGCCGTCAAGCAGGGCCTGGACTCGCCCCAGGCCCTGGTCCGCTATCTGCATCGCTTCGACAGCGGCAAATCCGTCGATGCGCTGCTGTTGGCGCCGGATCTCGACGGGCAGATCTTCTACAACGACGCGATGACAGGGTTCAACTTCGTGCGCAATCGCCTCCCGCTGGCCGCGGTCGCGGAGCAGGTCCTGCGCTACGCTCGATTCCCCAAATCGCCCGCCGTCGCGGCGCAGAGCGCGCTGATCCGCGATTGCCTGCCGGGCTTCACCGGCGAGAATCCCCTGAGCATCGTCGATGCCGGTGTGCTGCCGCGGATCTGGCTCGGCAACCGGATCACCACCCCCACTCATGTCGATGAGTGGAACAATATCGGCTGCGTGGTCGCCGGGCACCGCCGTTTCACCGTGTTTCCCCCGGAGCAGATTGCCAATCTCTACATCGGGCCGCTCGACTTTGCGCCCACGGGAGCCCCGATGAGCCTGGTATCGATGCGAAACCCCGACTTCGGCCGGTACCCCAGGTTTCGCGAAGCGCTGGCGGCGGGTCAAGTCGCCGATGTGGCACCCGGAGATGCGATTTTCATTCCGCCGCTCTGGTGGCACCACGTCGAGTCGCTGGACTCCTTCAATGTCCTCGTGAACTACTGGTGGCACGACCTGGCCGGCGACGGCACGCTGGCCGATTCCGCCTTCGACGCGCTGCTGCACGGGCTGCTCAGTATCCGTGCCCTGCCGCCGGCCACGCGCCGCGCCTGGAGCGCATTCTTCGAACAATACGTGTTTGGCGACCACACCGAGGCCCTCGATCACATTCCCGCGCAGCGGCGCGGTATCCTGGGCGCACCGTCGGCGCAAGTGCTCGACGGACTGCGCGAGCAGCTGGCCAAACGGCTGGGGCGCTGACAAGTGATGCGCTGGGTATTCAGCGCCCTTGGAGTTGCAACAATGTCGTATGGAACCGCCGCCGGCGCGTCAATGTCGCTCGATGCCATGCTGGCTCGCGACAAGGCCTTGGAACTTCCCACGCCTTATGTGCCGCCTCCGGGCAATCCCTTGGAGCATCATGCCGCGGGCTTCGCCCAAATCATGTGCTCCGCCGTGTTCATCACCGGCCTCGATCCGGACTTTGCCGCTGAAAACGTCGGCTACTTCACCGCGCCCTACGCCGAACGCGCAAAACTGGGTAAGCCCGTCGTGGATCGAGCCGCAAAAACCGTCAGCGTGGCCGTGCCCGGCGGCGCGGTACGCATCGCCCAGTACGTCGGCGATCAGGGCTGTGTGACTTATCCCATCGGCGAGAACCGGCTTGCATTCACGCCGCCGCGGATCGAGTCGACCCTCGGCGATGCGGCTTCACAGTCATGGCCTACCGGCGACAAAGTCCCGGACGGCTTCCCGGCGGGTCTGGACCCCGTCAGGATCCGCCATGCCGTGGACCGGGCCTTCGCCTCGCCCGCGGGAATGACGGCGGCCGTCGTGGTCACATGGCGGGGGCGCATCATCGGCGAGCGCTACGGCGCGGGCATCACCCCGCACACGCAGCTCGAGAGCTGGTCCATGGGCAAGAGCGTCACGGCCGCGCTCATGGGAGTGCTGCTGCAGCAGGGCGCGTACGATCTGTGGCAACCGGCCCCCATCCCCGAGTGGCAAACTCCAGGCGATGCGCGTGCCAAGATTCGCATCGCCGATTTGCTGCGCATGTCGAGCGGCTTGCGCATCCGGGCGCCATACGATCCCGATTATGACGCCGCCGGGCCGTATCCGGACCATCTCTACCTGTACACCGGCAGCGTCAACTCCTTTCACTATGCCGCTACGCGCCCCTTGGAGTGGCCGCCCAATACGGTGGGCCGTTATCGAAATACCGACCCGGTGTTGGTCAACTACCTGGTGAGACTCGCCGTCGAACGGCGCGGCGGCGACTACGCCGCTTTCCCGCAACGCGCGCTGTTCGACAGGGTAGGCGTGCGCAGCATGGTGATCGAAACCGACCCCTTCGGCAATCTGCTCACGCAGGGCTACGATCTGGCCTGCGCGCGCGACTGGGCGCGGCTCGGCAATCTGTACCTCGAGGACGGCGTATGGGAAGGACAGAGGATACTGCCGCACGGATTCGTCAAGTTCGTGAGCACGCTCGCGCCGGCGTGGGTTGCCGACGGCAGGCCGATTTACGGCGGCTTTTTCTGGATCAATGGCGACGGAGCTCTGCCCGTGCCCAAGGATGCTTACTACATGGCGGGGGCCGGCGGCCAGTACACCATGATCATCCCATCGCACGACCTGGTCGTCGTGCGCCTGGGACATTCCCGCGGTGACGAGCCCGGCACCCAGGATTTGCTGGAATCGCTCAAGCTGCTGATCGAGGCCGTGCCCCCGCGCCGATAATTCGGCAAGTGTGAGAAACGTCCTACGCGCGCACAGGGATGCTGCCTACTGCCACGGGGGGCTCGGGACAAAACAATGAGGGCATGCAGCACAGCGCGTCCGGCGTTCCAGGAGATCCGTCATGAATTCCCCCGCGGCGGCAGAAGTCGTAGAATTATTCGCAGGCGTGGACGATTTGATCAGGCGAGTCGCGGACACGGAGAATCCTGAAATCCGCGAGATCAGGGCCAGAGTGTACGCGGCGCTGGTGGTCGCCAAAACCGCATTCGAAAACAGTGCAAATCAAGTGCGCCGCCAGGTAGGGCAGGCCGCCGCCACCGCCGATGACTATGCGCGCGAATACCCGCAGGCCATCGGCGTCGCTCTGCTGGTGGGGCTCGGGCTGGGTCTCATGGCATCTTCGCGGCAGTAATGGTACCTCACGGTGCCGTCCCGCTTCGTATCCTGTACATCGAGGATAACGCCATCGTGCGCGAGGTCACCTCGGAGCTGCTGAGCAACGGCGCACGGTATATCGTCGCCCTGGGCACGGCCGAAGAGGCTCTCGTGGAATTCAGGGAGCAGACTTTCGATGTCGTCATCACCGATATCAGCCTGCCGGCCATGTCGGGCCTGGACTTGGCGCGGAAGATCCTCGACATCGAACCCAAGGCGGCGATCATCGTCGCATCGGGCTATGCCCTCGATTTGAGCTTGACCAACTGGGGGCCGAACATCCGTGCCATCGTCAAGCCGTTCGATGCCGCCGATATCGACGCACTCATCTCTGAGATGGGCGTGGGAACCGCCCCGTAGCCGCTCCGCGCCGCAGAGAAAGCAACAGCAACGCCCCCGCCAGCACGAAGTACGCGGCGCAGAATTGACCGGCGACCAAGCGCGCCGTTCCAACCAGTTCCCATGGCACATAGGCGCTGCCGTCCGCGCGCACCGAATGAATGATCCCGAAGCAGCACAGCAAGCCTCCGGCCGCAAGATAGGCGGCCGCCGCGCGCAGCCGCCGTTCGATCATTTCGACCACGAAGGCGGCCCAGATCGTCGCCGTGATGATGAAGCCGTTGCCGAGCGCGACGATCACCGCCAACGCCGGCAGGCCGTGCTCGGCGGCGTTCAGCAATTGGGTGAAGCGCTCCGGCGCGATGAATTTCGGATCGCCGAGCTCAATGCTCAGCAGGCGCGCAATCGATGGAAAAAAACTCAACGCCACCGCGGGCGCGTGCCGCGCGGGCACGGCGCCGAATGCCTGCACCGTGATGTTCAAGGACAGGAACACCAGCACCGGCGCCAGCACCGCGAGCGGAATCAGCTCGATCAGATTGGATAGGTAACCGAGCATTCCGCCGGCGCCGATGAAAATTCCCGTCAGCCAGGTGTATCCGGCACGCGCTCCCATTTCCTTGTAGGCAGGATGCCCGATGTAGGGAGTCGTCTGTGCGACTCCTCCCGCCATCCCCGCCACGAGCGTCGCCGCGGCCTCGGCCAATAAAATGCTGCGCACATCGTAATCGTCGCCCGCGACCCGCGCGCTTTCGGTGTTGTTGACCCCTCCCACCACGGTCAACAGCGCGAACGGCACGATCAGCGGCAGATACCCGGCGACGCCCGCGAAGCCCTGAATGATCCCCGGGTCAAAATGCGGAAACGCGAGCCGCAGAGTGGGGACCGCCGGGGCCGCGATGTGCATGCCGGCCAGGCCCCAATAGCCCAATCCGTAGTAAGCCAAGGTCCCGACGATCACCGCGAACAGCACGCCGGGCAGGCCTGCGGGAACTGCGCCCTTGGCCACCAAGGCGTACAGCACCAACCCCAAGGTGAGAAATCCCGGGATCGGCGCCTGCAGCAGTTCGACCATGGGAAAGAAGCCGATCAGCATCAGCGCGATTCCCGCCAAGGAACCGAGCAGTCCGGCCTGCGGCACCAGGCGCCGCACCGTCCTGCCGCCGAAGGCCATCAGGAACTTGAGCAGCCCCATGGTGGCGGTAGCCGCCATTCCCAAGTACCAAGTCTGGAGACCCGCCGCGGTCGGATCGAGGCCGGCCGCGCGGAACCGCAAGAACGCCGGGCCCAGCACCAGCAGCACCATGCCGATGGTGGACGGCGTGTCCAGGCCGAAGGGCATGGCGGTCACGTCGCGGCGGCCGGTGCGGCGAGCCAGCCGCACGGCCAGCCAGGTATAGAGGAGATCGCCGACCAGCACACCCAGCGCCGTTCCCGGAAACATCCGCCCGAACACGATCGGCGCCGGGATCCCATAGCCGCCGATCAGAACGGCGGCCAGCAGCGCCATCACGGAAAGATTGTCGACGAGGAGTCCCAGGAAACCGTTCACGTCCCCGGGAGCGGGACGCAGGTAGGACCTGGCGGCCGCCTCAGCCGCCAAGGTTCAGCAGTGCCGCATTGCCGCCCGTAGCCGTGGTGTTCACGGTCAAAGTCCGCTCATCGGCGAACCGCGCCAGATAGTGCGGACCGCCTGCCTTGGGTCCGGTCCCCGACAATCCGGTGCCGCCGAACGGCTGCACGCCGACCACGGCGCCGATCATATTGCGATTGACGTAAGTATTGCCGATCGCGGTATGGTCGAACACCTGACGCCAGAAGGATTCGAGCCGCGTCTGCACCCCGAGCGTCAGCCCGAAATGAGTGGCCCGGATCGCCTGCAAGACCGAAGGCGTGTCGCCGGACCGATACCTGACCACATGCAGAATGGGTCCGAATTCCTCCCGCGTGAGCTGCGCCGCGCTCTTCAGTTCGATGAGATGCGGCGCGAAGAAACTGCCCCGCGCGTGCGCCTCGCCGAGGGCGCATACCTTGACGATGCGAGCCTCCTTGCGCATGCGCTCGACATGCCGCGCCAGGCCCTGCGCCGCGGCCGGCGTGATCACCGGTCCCAAATCCGTACGCAGATCGGCCGGATCGCCGATGACCAGCTCTTCCATCGCGCCCGCGATCATTTCCAGCACCTGGTCGGCGATGTCATCCTGCAGAAACAACAGACGCAGCGCCGAGCAGCGCTGGCCGGCGCTCATGAATGCGGAGCTCACCACGTCGTCGACCACCTGTTCAGGCAGAGCCGTCGAGTCGACGATCATGGCGTTCAGGCCGCCGGTCTCCGCGATCAGAGGCACGATCGCCCCATCGCGCGCCGCCAAGCTGCGGTTGATGGTGAGAGCCGTCGCTGTCGACCCCGTCATCGCCACTCCTGCCAGAGCAGGATGAGCGAACGCCGCCTCGCCGAACAGGCGTCCCCGCGCGGGAACCAGGTGCAAGGCCTGCGGCGGCACCCCCGCTTCGTGCAGCAGCTTGACGAAACGCGCGGCAATCAGCGGTGTCGGTTCAGCCGGCTTCGCCACCACGGCATTGCCGGCCGCCAGCGCGGCCGTCACCTGGCCCGCAAAAATCGCCAGGGGGAAATTCCACGGGCTGATGCAGGCGAACACGCCGCGCCCATGCAGCGACAGTTCGTTCACCTCGCCGGTAGGTCCCTCGAGGCGCGCAGGAGCCGCGAACTGGGCGCGCGTCTGCAGCGCGTAGTAGCGGCAAAAATCCACCGCCTCGCGCACCTCCGATATGGCATCAGATACGCTCTTGCCCGCCTCGCGCACCAGAAGCTCATGAAAATCCGCGCGGCTCGCTTCGAGCAGTCCGGCCGCCTTGTCGAGCACGCCGGCGCGCGCCTCGCCGCCTTTGAGATTCCACGCCGGCTGCGCGGCGGCGCCCGCATCGAATGCCATCGCAATCTCTTCCGGAGTCGCATCGCGGGTGCTGCCCACCGAATCGCGCCTGTCCGCCGGGTTGGTCACCGCGTGCGTGGCTCCGGGCAGCAAGATTCCATTGATGATGGGTCCGGCGGCAGGCGGCGCGGCACGGCGCGTGGATATCTCCTTGCGCAGCGCCTCGACCTCGGGCGGACTTCCCATATCGACCCCGCGGGAATTGCGCCGGTCAGAGTACAGTCCCTCAGGGAGGGGCAGCCGCGGATGCGCATAGGATTCCAGGCGTTCGATCTCCGATATGGGATCGCGAACGATCTCGGCGACGGACACCTGTTCATCCATGAAGCGGTTCACGAAAGAGGTATTGGCGCCATTTTCGAGCAGGCGCCGCACCAGGTAGGCCAGCAAGTCCTTGTGCTCGCCCACCGGCGCATAAATGCGCACTCGCGGAAATTTCGCGATCTGCCGCGCCGCCTCGGCGTACAAGAGCCGCCCCATGCCGTGCAGCCGCTGAAATTCATAATCCGCACCGGGCGGCGCCAGTTCCAGCACCGACGCAATACTGTGCGCATTGTGCGTGGCGAACTGTGGATAGATCACATCGGCATGGCTGAACAGCCTTCCTGCGCACGCCAGATAGGACACATCCGTGGTGACCTTGCGCGTGTACACGGGATAACCGTCGAGACCCCGCTCCTGGGCGCGCTTGATTTCCGAATCCCAGTACGCGCCTTTCACCAGGCGCACCGTCATGCGCCGTCCGTAGGTCCGCGCCGTCGCCGCCGCCCAGTCGATGACGTCCAAGGCGCGCTTGCCGTAGGCCTGCACCGCCAGCCCCAGACCCGGCCAATGACGAGTGGCCGGATCCTTGGCCAGCGCCTCGATCACGTCCAAGGACAAATCCAACCGGTCCGCTTCCTCGGCATCGATGGTGAGCTGAATTCCGAGGCCGGCCGCCCGGCGCGCCAAGGCCCCCACCAAGGGAACCAGCCGCTGCATCACCCTCTCACGCTGCAGCAGGGTGTAGCGAGACTCCAATGCCGATAGTTTGATCGAGATGCTCGAGGCCTCGTGAGCGGGGCGCCCCGCCGCCGCCGCACCGATGACGTCGATGGCATGCTCGTACGAGGCAAGATAGCGCTGTGCATCGGCCTGAGTCCGCGCACCTTCACCCAGCATGTCGAAGGAGCACAGCCCCACGTCCGCTTCGCGCGCGCTGCGCGCCAAGGCCTCTTCGATGCTGCGTCCCACCACGAATTCACCGCCGATGATTCGCATGGCGCGGCGCACCGCCAGGCGCACCAGGGGCTCGCCCGCCTTGCGGGTCAGCTTGCGCATCCATCCGGCCGTATCCACCTTGATGCTGGGATCCAATTCGAGAATGCCGCCCGTCAGCATCAGCCCCCAGGTCGAGGCATTGACGAACAGCGATTCCGATTTGCCGGCGTGCGCGGACCAATCGCCCGTGGCCAGCTTTTCTGCGATCAGCCTATCGGCGGTGGCGTCATCGGGAATGCGCAGCAGCGCTTCGGCAATGCACATGAGCGCAATGCCTTCTTGATTCGACAGTCCGAACTCTTGCAAAAAGGCATCCAGAAACGGCCTCTCGTCCCGGCGAGCACGCGATCCCTCGACCAGTGCCACGCCCAAGGCCACGGCGCGATGGCGCGCCCCGCCGGTGAGTTCCAAGGCATGCAGCAGCCGGGTCACCGCCCGGTCCTCCGGCCACTCGCCATGGTCCCTTATATCGCGCCGTAAAGATTCCAATGACGGCGGAGGCGGCGGTTGATTCAAATTGGCGGCCATGAGCGGATCCTCACCGAGAACAGCCGTCAAGTATCGATAAGAGCGGCCGGGAATGCCAGGGGTTTGCGCATCAAAGTGCTCTTGCCGAACAGCGATTCCACCAGGTCGACGGCGAGCACGGCTGTTTTGTTGCGCACGTCCAAGGCGGGGTTCAATTCCATGATGTCCACGGAGGCGACTTGACCCGTATCGGCCAGCATCTCCATGCACAATTGCGCTTCGCGATATGACAAACCGCCGGCCACCGTCGTGCCTACTCCGGGCGCGATTTCCGGATCCAGAAAGTCGACGTCGAAGCTGACGTGCAAATGGGTATCCGTGGCCATGTCCTGCAATGCGAGCTCCATCACTTTCCGCATCCCCATCTCATCGATGCAGCGCATGTCGAACACCTCGAGGTCCTGCTCGTGAACGAAGCGTCTCTCGCCCGTATCCACGCTGCGAATCCCCACCTGGCGAACCCAGCTCGGGCTGATCGCCGGCGACACTCCGCCGATCTGCAGCAGCTCGCGAGGTCCGAAGCCGCAAAGGCAGGACACGGGCATGCCGTGCAGGCTGCCGCTGGGCGACAGCTCGCGCGTGTTGAAATCGGCGTGCGCATCCAACCACAGCACGCGCAGCGGCCTACGCTCGTCGCGGCAAAGGCGCGCCACCGCGGAGATCGAGCCGATGCTCAGGGAATGGTCGCCGCCGAGCAGGATCGGCAGCCTATGCTCCTTGAGCTCACGGTACACCGCATCGTGCACCTCATGATTCCACGCCGTCACCTGCGCGAGATTCCGATAGCCGTTCACCTTGATCAGCCCCGGATTCGGCGGCCCGCTCACATTGCCGCAATCCACCACATCGAGACCGCGCTGCGTCAGCGCCGCATGGATCCCCGCGACGCGCAAAGCCTCCGGGCCCATGGAAGAACCGCGGTCGCTGGCGCCGATGTCCGTCGGCGCCCCAATGAGGCTGGCGGTGCGCATCACGCGAACCTGCGGCGGCGCGCGCGCGCAGTCTCGCTGGCCAGCCCCCCGAACAGATCCTTTGGATCGTCAGGCTCGGGAATGAGATCGATGCGCTGGCCTCCGTCCGGCTGCTCGGCGTTCAAGCGATGCAGATAGCGAAGCGCCGAGAAATCGTTGAGCGCGAAGCCCACCGAATCGAATATCGTCACTTCGCGGCCGTTCAGCCGGCCCGGCTGCTTCTCGCGCAATATGTCCGCAAGTTCGGTGACGCGTCCCTGGCCGCCGAGCTGCTGAATTTCCCCCTCGATGCGGGCCTGGGGCTCGTACTCGACCACGATGCGCACGTCCTTGGCGCGCAGAATGTCGGCATGCAATTCAGTCTTGCCGGGGCAGTCGCCGCCCACGGCGTTCAGATGCATGCCCGGCTCGATCATGTCTGGCGTGAGAATGGTGGCATTGCATTTGTCCGCGGTGACCGTCGTGACAATATCGGCTCCCCGCGCCGCCTCGGCGATGCTGTCGCAGCGCTTCACGCTGAGGTCGGCGAGCTGCAATCGAGTAAGGTTGCGGATCAGCTTGGCCGTCGCTTGCGAATCCGTGTCGTAGAGACGCACTTCCCGGATGCCGGCCATGCGGTGAAACGCGATGATCTGAAATTCACTCTGGGCGCCGTTGCCGATCACGGCCATGACCTGGGCTTCGGGGCGTGCGATTCGCGAGGCTACCAGGGCCGAGATGGCCGCCGTGCGCAGCGCCGTGACGAAGGTCATCTCCGACAGCAGCAGGGGGTAGCCGGTAGCGACGTCCGCGAGCACCCCGAAAGCGGTGACCGTGAGCAGGCCCTTTGCCGTGTTCTTCGGGTGGCCGTTGACGTATTTGAACGAGTACAGGCGCCCATCGCTGGTGGGCATGAGTTCGATGACGCCGACGGCGGAGTGGCTGGCCAGACGCGCGGACTTTTCGAATTCGTTCCAGCGCCGGTAGTCGGCGTCGATCTCTCCCGCCAGTTCCTCGATGAAGCGGCCGGGTCCTATGCGAGATACCAATTCCCGCAGGCGCGCGATCCCGATGTAATCGACCATAATTTGCCCCTGTTCCCTCCCGGCGGGTGTTTCGACCGGTCAATATCACGGTGCCGGGGTACTAGTGTCGGGGGAGAGGTAGGCTAAAGAATAGCCAGGAAACTGATCAATAAGTCTGTTAAATTGGTCAAATCGTCAGAGCGGATTGACGTTTTGTGCAATAGCGAGGTGCCGCGTGAGCGACTCCATGGATTCGACCGATCGAGCGTTGCTGTCACTGCTGCGCGACAACGCGCGATTGTCGGTCGCAGCCTTGGCCAAGAGGTTGGGCGTCGCACGGGGCACCGTGCAGAATCGGCTGGCCCGAATGGAGAAGGACGGCACCATCGTCGGCTACACCGTCAAACTCCGGCCGCAGGCCGAGGATCAGCGCATCCGCGCCTTGATGACCGTGGCGGTCGAAGGCAACCGAACCGACGAAGTGCTCAAGGGCCTGCGCGGCGACCCCGCCGTATGCGCATTGCACACCACGAACGGCCGATGGGACATCGTGGCCGAACTGCGCACCGACAGTCTCGAAGCGGTCGATCGAGTGTTGAGCCGGATTCGGCTCATCGACGGGATTTCCAATACCGAGACCAGCCTGCTGCTCTCCACCCACAAATATTAGGGGAAATTACCCGGAGCAGCGAGTTGCTTGTCGGAGAATCGATATCATCAGCCCGCGATGCCGGCGGCACCCCGTTCGAAGGCAGCGATGAGTTTGGCGGCGACCGCCTCGAAATCAGTATGTTTCTTGACGTAGCGGCGGATGTCTTGGATGGCGCGCTTGATGCCGGTCGTCACGTCATTGAAGAGTTCCGCGGTTCTTGCGGCACCGAGGCTGCAAGAAGAACGCGCGAATGTCGTCAGCCGCTTGCGGTCGGGAAAAGATTTGGAATCCGCGAGCGTCAGAGCCAGAACGTCGCGGGCGTTGTACACGGTCGTGCAGACGAGGTCGAAGGCGGGCGCGAGGCGAACCGCTGCTTCGGGATGCTCGTACAGAACCGCGAAGTTTTTCAGATGAGCGTCGCCGTTGCCTATGGCGCAAGACAGAGCGACCGTCGAGAATAACTGTTCGAAGGCCTGGCGCTGATTCTCGAGGGATACGAATTGGGCGATCCGTTCTGCGATGCCTTCGTAGGATCCATCGTAACGGCCATGGGCGCGCAGGCCATTCAATACACAGAAATCTTCGAGGCCCCAATAGCGGCCGTCGGCCTGCATGTCGAATCTCTCCGCAATAAGGATGCGGCGATTGTCCGATAATCGCAGTGGGGCAACGGTAATGCCGGCGTGCTTTGCGGCGCGCGTGCAGAAGAATTCGTTGGCGGCCAATTCAGGGAATTCGCGAGGATCGAAGGATTTGACGATGTGGGTGGCTGCGCGGTGCGATAGGCGAGGCAATGGAGATTGCGCCTCGCGGACCAGCACCTTGGGCTGAAGACCCGAAATACCGGAGTGCTCGGCATATTGCCGCAGCAGGTCGGCGAACAAATCCTCGGCACCCGCGTAGGCCAAGAGTTGAGAGAGGTTTTGGTCCTGGATGGCGGCCGGAGCGGTACCCGGTGTTGCGTAGCGAAGCCGTCCGATCTGGGACTGCCCTACGATGGCAAGAAGATCGAGACTGTCGAACTGGGGAATGATCTTGGCGAATTGACCTTTGAGTTTTTCGAGGAGGGCTCCTTCGGGCAGATTCATGTCAAAAATGGGAAGCAGGCCATTCATCGAATCGTACTGATCGCGGACCACGGGCATGGTAAGCGACACGGCATCCTGGTCGCCGCTGCCATCAGCGTAGCCGAATGGATAGGATTCCTCTTCGATTTGACTCCGAGCGAGGGTGCCGGTCAGCTTCTCACCGGCGTAGACGTCAAGCTTTAGACTTGTTTGCACGCTGTTCCATTCTGAGTTGCTGCAGCGTCGGACGCGAACGCTGAGGACCTACGTGGATATCGAGACCAATGGCGGCACACAGGGCGGCGAGCTTGCGCACTCCGATTTCCTGAATGGTGCCGTTTTCGATCGCAGAAATGGTCGCCCGGCTCATGCCGAGTGAAGCGGCCAGATCCGCTTGTGTGCGGCGGGCGGCTCGTCGGGCCTCGCGGATGGTCGCACCCATGATTTTCAAATGCATGGTATATAGTGCATTGATGATTGAATACGTTGTTTTGCATTATATACGATGCATTAGAGCGACACAAATCACCCGATCACATGAGGGTATTGGGTCGGCGCGAGAACTGCGCACCGGCGGCCTCGAAGCGGTTGATCGAGTGTTGAGCAATCGACCGGCCGTATCAAACAGGCAGCGTTGCCAGGAACACCGAGGTCGATGCGGCGGCACTGGCGGCTCCCAGCCGCCTGATGTGCCCGCCGCCCTGCGACAGCACCGCCAGATCCCAGGGCTCGAGAGTCACGGTTTTCCCCAGGGTGATTTCCAACGTGATCCTGCGATCGATGGGGACGATCACCAATGCTTCCGTGCGCGACGCCTTCACCACGACGGACTCGATGAAACGCTCGACGCGGGCCGCGGCGGCATCGGACTTATTGACCATCAGATTCAAGTCCACACAGGGCCCCCTGATCAATTCGCAATGAGCCGGGACGGCACCGTCGAACTCCGCCATTTCACCCACGTTCCGCAACGATTTGTTCACCCCGTCCGCGAAACGCAGCTCGACGCCCGCCCCCTGCAGCAGCACCATCTTGCGATTGTACTCGGCAAATTCCGAGAAGGGTCCCGAGGCATCGATATGCGCCACGCTCACCCGCCAACGAAACGGATCTCCGCTCTCCGGCACGCGAAGCGCTTCATGCGTGATGCCGCCGCCGTTCTTCCAAGGCGTGGCCTTGAAAGAGGCCTTGCGGATGATCTGCAGCTTGGGAGTGGACACGCGGGTATTCTATAGCGAATGCGCGCCGATGAGACCAGCGGTCGCATGCCCACCACCCAGGTCTGAATGAAGCTGCCGTGAACGTTTCCGCGGAAACGTTCGCAGCTACGTCGCCCGGCGGCATCACACAGATTTCCTATCGCTGCCACAGGATGAGCAGCACGTAGACCAGAGTAATGACCGTCAGGCCGGCGTGGCCGACGCGCGAGCGCGCCAGAAGATCGTTCGATTCGGATTGTCGGGGGGTAGTGATTCGTGCAATGGCGGCAAGACACAACATGACAAATCGGCCTCAGGCTTCAAACCACAACGATAAACGCGCCATACCGCAAAAGCGTGATTCGTTTCGCATCTTTTGGAAGCCGGCCGCTGGGAGCGCTGTCTTGCCGGAAGCGCAAGTCAGGGCTTGCGTTCGACGACCTTCTTGGCAAGCTCCGCCAATTGGGCAAGATCCATGTCTTCGGCAGGGACTTCAAAGACATCGTCGGCCGGTGCAGACGGCGCACGCGCGGGCTTGGTCTGTGCCGGTTTGGACGCGGGCTTTGGCTGCGCGGACGCCGCCGGCAACGGGGGTATGCTCTGTCTGAAGCTTGGTCCACGCTGACCCAGCCCCCCCTCTGCGGAAGCGCGCGCCGGCGCGGCCTGTGTGGGCCGCACCCAATCCGAGACCTGTTCCATCCACCGGTGATAGCGGTCGAACGTCCACATGCCTTCGTCGCCGCCGGACTGCAGCACATTGGCGATCTGGCTGAAGTTTCCCGCGCGTATGGTTCCCTTGGCCCCGGAACTGGGGAGAAGTATTTCGCAGTGCGGCACCCGCAGGCGATGGGCGCTGAGAAAATCGAGACGCTGGCAGCTCAGCCCGACGAGACAGTCCGCCAGCTGCGCGCGGACGCTCGCCTGGATGTCCGAGGGAAACGACATGCAGAGCCGGCTCAACGCCTCGGCACAGGTCGCCGAATGCATGGTGGCCAGAACCAGGTGCCCGGTTTCCGCGGCATTCAACGTCAACCTCATGACCTCCGGCGTGCGCATCTCGCTGACGACGAGCACGTCGGGATTCTCGCGTAGCGCGTCGACGATGCCCTGCTCGAAGCTCGGCGAGTGAGTGGGAATCTCCCGCTGCCTGATGAACGAGCGGCGGTTCGCGTAAATGTATTCGAGAGGGCTTTCGAGAGTGACGATATTTCGCGAGCGCGTCGCGTTGATCTCCTCGATCAGCGCGGCCAGTGTCGTTGATTTTCCGGAACCGGTAGGCCCGGAAATGATGATCAACCCCGTCGTCGCCTCGATGAGCCTGCGGAAATCCGGGTGTAGATTGCAGCCCTGCAGATCCTTGATGGTGGGCGCGAGAAGGCGTATGGCGGCGGCCACCCCGCGCACGGTCCGATAGAAATTCACCCGGCACCGCACGCCGCCGATTGCCACGGACATATCGGCGGAACCTCGCTCCCTGAACTGCGCCCAACCCTCAGCGCCCAGGAAGTCCTGAGCGGCCTGAATCAGCGTCTCTCCCGTGACGACGGCGCCTACCGTCTGCAGGTCGCCGCGGACCCGCGCCACCAGAGGAGTACCCGCCTCCAGATGCAAGTCGCTGGCTCCCAGCGACCATGCGTGCTCGATCCATTCATCGACAATCATAAGAGCAACGCCCCACATTGACTCTCCGGATCTTCTCCGGCACGCCGCATAGGCTAGCACTTTTGCCTGTAAACTCAGCCATATGACCGACTATCAATTTGCATTTCTGACCTCCACGAACAATCCTGGCTTCCTGAGCGCGCCGCCCGCGGCAGCCCGGCCGGACGCCGATACGGTCGTCGCCGGAATCGCCTGGGACGGCTCCACCACGAATCGGCCCGGGTCCCGGTTCGGGCCGTTTGCCATCCGCCGGGCCAGCCATATGCTCTGCGACGGAGAACACCCACCGTTCAATGTTGCGGCCGGCTCATCGATCGCGGATATCGGCGATCTCGCCCTGCCGAATACTTCTCTGTCCGCCATGCGCGCTCGCCTGCGCGACATCGACTGCCTCGACCCCGCGTTCGCGCCCGGCACCGGGACTCCGGAACCCGGCGGCCTGTCGACGGCACAGGTCATGACGCTGCTGGAGGAATTGCACGGGCTCAACTGGGTAGGAATGGATTTATGCGAGGTCGCGCCCGCCTACGATCACGCCGATTTGACGAGTAATGCGGCGGCGAGCTTGGTGTGGACTTATTTGTGCGGCCGCCTTGCATCCCGGCGATGAGCCGAGCCGGATCAGGGCCGGCCTTCTCGCAGCGGTATGACTTTTATCGCGTTGCCCGGACCGGCGGAAATCGTCGTTCCGGTCGTGTCCGGAATGAAATGAATGGGCACGAGCATTTTCTGGGTACAGGAAGCGAGCGTCCATAGCTCCCGCCAGGACGGTCCCTTCGCCCCCTCCAAGGTCACGTTTTCCTGTTCGATGAATTGGGTGTCGGCGACGTACCCGGCCTGGCAATTCGGCTCCCGGCCTCCGGGGACCGTCGCGAGCGCCCGAACGGCAAACTGCACGGCATCCGTCTGCAAAATTGGATCCGCACGAGTGCTGCCCGGAAGTAGCGGCACCATGGACACGTTGGTGGGACCTTGCGCCGATACCCAGACATTGAGGATGTGCCGCTCGCCGCAACCTTGCTCGTCGACGGTCTGTTTCCACGATCCATCGCCGAGCCTGCCCGCATTGTCGAAGGTCGGCTGTTTGTAGATGACGAATCGTTTCCCGATGCTGAATGCGGCGCTTGCACAGGGATTTTGCATCAACACCGTCGAGCGCCCTGCGGCGCTGATGACATGCTGCTGCTCCACCGGGTCGCTCAGCATCTTGATGAGCGCCGACTGATCGTCGGCGATCGCCCTCGGCACGAGAGCATCGAGGACGCCCATCGCGAATAGGGCCCAAAGAGTGCTCCGCTGGTTTCTGTGATCCTGGAGTCCCATTTCGCAATCATAATCGCACTCGTCGCGGCCCGTTGGCCTCTATTGCCCGAACTCTCGCGAATCCGGCAGCGCGACAAGCGCGCTCTTGACAGTCATCCGGCGCGTGAATACACTTCTGCCACATGAGTCATACAGTCACAGTGCGCCTTTCCGAGGATCTTGCGAATTGGCTGCAGGACACGGCTCGCACCCGTGGTCTCTCGCAGAGCCAAATCATAAAGGATCAACTTGAAAAGGCTCGCAAAGGCGCTCCGGATCGGCCTTTCATGAAATCGGCGGGAAGTATTCGCGACCTGCCGCGCGACCTGTCGCAGCGAAAAGGTTACTCCCGCTCTTAGGAGGGAGAACTGCCATGAAGGGAATCGCCGATACCGGATTTCTGGTGGCATTCGTCAGCCTCAATGACCGCTACCATGAGTGGGCCGTGAGTGTCGCCGAGGAATTCACCGAGCCCTTACTCACTTGCGAAGCCGTCCTGTCGGAGACGGCGTTTCATCTGGGCAGCTGCTCGGCCGTGTTGAAGCTCATCAAACAACAGCTCGTGACGCTCGCCTTCGATTGCAACGATCATCTGCCGCAGCTCGAGGCGCTGGCAAAACGCTATACCGACCGCGCACCGGACCTCGCCGACTTGTGTTTGATCAGGTTGAGCGAAATGCATCTCAAACATCGCGTCGTGACGATTGACGGCGATTTTCGAATTTACCGCCGAAACAAGCGCGATGCCATTCCGCTGATCTGCCCGCTGGACAAGTAGGGCCCGACTCGCGAGAGTGCGCCTCCTTGAGCGCAATAAAAAAGGCCCCGAACCCTTTCGAGTCCGAGGCCATATCTTTAGATACTTCTTATCGTTGTTATTCGGCTGCTTCCGTATCCCCCGCCGGCACTGCGTCGTCCGAGTCGCCCACTCCACCGCTCACATCCATGAAGCTGCGGCGGCGGGTATCGTCGAACGCACGCCGCCGCCGGGCGTGATAGGCGAAGCCGGTGCCGGCCGGAATCAGGCGGCCCACGATGACGTTTTCCTTCAGCCCGCGCAGATCGTCCTTGAGACCCCGGACCGCCGCTTCGGTAAGCACGCGAGTGGTCTCCTGGAACGAAGCCGCGGAAATGAAGGACTCGGTCGCCAGAGATGCCTTGGTGATGCCCAATAGCATGGGTTCCCAGGTCGACTGGTTCTTGCCCTCGGCCTTCTGCTTCGCAATGACATCGAGCAGCCGGCCGCGATCCATCTGTTCGCCGCGCAGCAGCGCCGAATCGCCGGTATCCAACACCTCGATCTTGCGCAGCATCTGCCGCACGATCACTTCGATGTGCTTGTCGTTGATCTTCACGCCCTGCAGGCGGTACACGTCTTGGATTTCGCGGACCAGGTAGTTCGCCAATGCCTCGACGCCCTGCAGCCGCAGAATGTCATGCGGGTTCGGCTCGCCGTCCGCGATCACTTCGCCCTTCTCCACCTGTTCGCCTTCGAACACGTTGAGATGGCGCCACTTCGGGATCAGCTCCTCGTACTTGTCGGTGCCCTCGTTGGTGATGATCAGCCGGCGCTTGCCCTTGGTTTCCTTGCCGAAGCTCACGGTGCCGCTGCGCTCCGCCAGAATCGCGGAGTCCTTCGGCTTGCGCGCCTCGAACAAATCGGCCACACGCGGCAGACCGCCGGTGATGTCGCGGGTCTTCGAGGACTCTTGCGGGATACGCGCGATGACATCGCCCACGGACACCTTGGAACCGTCTTCCAAGCTGACGATGGCGCCCGCGGGCAGCGCATAGACCGCCGGAATATCGGTGTTGGCGAACGTGACTTCCTTGCCCTTGGCATTGGTCAGGCGCACGACGGGACGCAGGTCCTTGCCGCCCGAACCGCGCTGCTTCGGATCCAGCACGACGGTGCTGGTGAGGCCGGTGACATCGTCCACCTGGGTCGTGACGGTGATGCCGTCCACGAAGTCGGAGAACTTGATCATGCCCGCCACTTCCGTGACCACGGGATGGGTATGCGGATCCCAGTTCGCGACCGACTGGCCGGCCGTCACTACGTCGGCATCGTTCACGGTAATGGTGGCGCCGTACGGGATCTTGTAGCGCTCGCGCTCACGGCCGAACTCGTCCACCACGCCCAGCTCGCCGGAACGCGACACCGCGACCAGATGCCCCTTCTCATGGCGCACGGTTTTGATGTTGTGCAGGCGAATGGTGCCCTTGCTCTTGACTTCGACGCCGTTGGCCGCCGCCGCTCGCGAGGCCGCGCCGCCGACGTGGAAGGTGCGCATGGTGAGCTGAGTGCCCGGCTCGCCGATGGACTGCGCCGCGATGACGCCCACCGCTTCGCCGATGTTGATGCGATGGCCGCGGCCCAGGTCGCGGCCGTAGCACTGCGCGCAGACGCCGTAGCGGGTCTCGCAGGTGATGGGCGAACGTACCATGACCTGATCGATGCCCATTTTTTCCAGGAGCTTGACCAGCTTCTCGTCTATCAAGACGCCGGCCTTGACCAGCACTTCGCCGCTGGCCGCCACCACCACGTCTTCGGAGACCACCCGACCCAGTACGCGCTCGCCGAGACCCTCGACCACATCGCCGCCTTCGACGATGGGGGTGATCGACAAGCCGTTGATGGTGCCGCAATCGATCTCGGTGACCACCAAGTCCTGCGCCACGTCGACCAGACGACGCGTCAGGTACCCGGAGTTGGCCGTCTTCAGCGCGGTGTCGGCCAATCCCTTGCGCGCGCCGTGAGTCGAGATGAAGTACTGCAGTACGTTCAAGCCCTCGCGGAAATTCGCCGTGATCGGCGTCTCGATGATGGAGCCGTCCGGCTTCGCCATCAGGCCGCGCATGCCGGCGAGCTGACGAATCTGCGCGGCGGAGCCGCGGGCGCCCGAGTCGGCCATCATGAAGATGGAATTGAACGACTTCTGGCGAACCTTGTTGCCCTTGGTGTCGGACACCTCGTCGGTGCCCAGCTTCTCCATCATGGCCTTGGCCACTTGGTCGTTGGTGCGCGACCAGATGTCGACCACCTTGTTGTAGCGTTCGCCGTTGGTGACCAACCCTGAGGAATACTGCTCCTGGATCTCTTTCACTTCCTTGTCCGCCGCGGCCAGAATCTTGGTTTTCTGCTGCGGCACGACCATGTCGTCCACGCCGATGGACACGCCCGCGCGGGTCGCATAGTGGAAACCGGTGTACATCAGCTGGTCCGCGAACACGACCGTTTCCTTGAGACCGACGCTGCGGTAGCAGGCGTTGATGGTCCCGGAGATGGTCTTCTTGGTCATGTCCTGATTGATGGCATCGAAGGACAAGCCGTGCGGCAGAATCTCGGACAAGAGAGCCCGGCCGGCCGTGGTTGCGACCACCCGAATGTTCTGCACCAGCGTGCCCGAGGCGTCGCGGATGTATTCGGACAGACGCACCTTCACCTTGGCCTGCAAGTCGATGTTGCGGCTCTCATAGGCGCGATGCACTTCGGCGACGTCGCTGAATGCCATGCCCTCGCCCTTGGCGCCCACGCGCTCGCGCGTCATGTAGTACAGCCCCAGCACCACGTCCTGCGACGGAACGATGATGGGGTCGCCGTTGGCGGGCGAGAGAATGTTGTTCGACGACATCATCAGCGCGCGCGCTTCGAGCTGCGCCTCGATGGACAGCGGCACGTGAACGGCCATTTGGTCGCCGTCAAAGTCCGCGTTGAACGCGGTGCAGACCAGAGGATGCAACTGGATGGCCTTGCCTTCGATCAGCACGGGCTCGAATGCCTGAATGCCGAGGCGGTGCAGGGTGGGCGCGCGGTTCAAGAGCACGGGATGTTCGCGGATCACCTCTTCGAGGATGTCCCACACCTCCGGTCCCTCGCGCTCCACCAGGCGCTTCGCCGCCTTGATGGTCGAGGCTTCGCCGCGCAATTGCAGCTTGGAGAAAATGAACGGCTTGAACAACTCCAGCGCCATTTTCTTCGGCAGTCCGCACTGGTGCAGGCGCAGCGTCGGGCCCACGACGATGACCGAACGGCCCGAGTAATCGACGCGCTTGCCCAGGAGGTTCTGGCGGAAGCGGCCCTGTTTGCCCTTGATCATGTCGGCCAAGGACTTCAGGGGACGCTTGTTGGTGCCCGTAATGGCACGGCCGCGGCGGCCGTTGTCCAGAAGCGCATCGACGGCTTCCTGCAGCATGCGCTTTTCATTGCGCACGATGATGTCCGGCGCGTTCAACTCCAGCAGGCGGCGCAGGCGGTTGTTGCGGTTGATGACGCGGCGGTACAGATCGTTCAAATCGGAGGTCGCGAAGCGGCCGCCGTCGAGCGGCACCAAGGGACGCAGGTCGGGCGGCAGCACCGGCAATACGGTCAGCACCATCCACTCCGGCTTGTTGCCCGATTCCATGAACGCTTCGATGAGCTTCAGCCGCTTCGACAGGCGCTTGATCTTGGTCTCGGAGTTCGTGTTCGCCATGTCCTCGCGGACCTTGACGACCTCGGAGGGCAGATCCATGGACTTGAGCAGTTCATGAACGGCTTCGGCGCCCATGCGGGCGTCGAACTCGTCGCCGTGCTCTTCGATGGACTCGAGATACATCTCGTCGGTGAGCAATTGGCCGCGCTGCAGCGAGGTCATGCCCGGATCGACCACCACGAAGGCCTCGAAGTACAGCACGCGCTCGATTTCGCGCAGTGTCATGTCGAGCATGAGGCCGATGCGGGACGGCAGGGACTTCAGGAACCAGATGTGCGCCGTGGGGCTGGCCAGTTCGATATGGCCCATGCGCTCGCGGCGCACCTTGGACTGGGTCACTTCCACGCCGCACTTCTCGCACACGACGCCGCGATGCTTCAGGCGCTTGTACTTGCCGCACAGGCACTCGTAGTCCTTCACGGGCCCGAAGATCTTGGCGCAGAACAGGCCGTCGCGTTCCGGCTTGAACGTCCGGTAGTTGATGGTTTCCGGCTTCTTCACTTCGCCGTACGACCAGGAGCGGATCATGTCCGGCGACGCAAGCCCGATCTTGATCGAGTCGAAATTCTCGACCGGCACTTGCTGCTTGAACAACTTGAGTAAGTCTTTCATTGATTAGGCCTCGCTCTCTAGTTCGATGTTGATGGCCAAGGAACGGATCTCCTTCACCAAGACATTGAACGATTCCGGCATGCCGGCTTTCATTTCGTGGTTGCCGTCGACGATCGCCTTGTACATCTGCGTGCGCCCGTTGACGTCGTCCGACTTGACCGTGAGCATTTCCTGCAAGGTGTACGCGGCGCCGTACGCCTCGAGCGCCCACACTTCCATTTCGCCGAAGCGCTGGCCGCCGAACTGCGCCTTGCCGCCCAGCGGCTGCTGGGTGACCAGGCTGTACGGCCCCGTGGAACGCGCATGCATCTTGTCGTCGACCAGATGGTTCAACTTCAGCATGTACATGTAGCCCACGGTGACCGGCCGCTCGAATTGCTCGCCGGTGCGCCCATCGTGCAGAGTGGTCTGGCCGGAAGTCGGCAGATCGGCCAGCGTCAGGAGATTCTTGATTTCCTCTTCGCTGGCGCCGTCGAACACCGGGGTCGCCATCGGCACGCCCTTCTTCAGATTGCTGGCCAGCTCGATGACTTCGGCATCGCTCATGGACTTGATGTCCTCTTTCTGGCCGCCGGTCTCGTTGTAGACCGCGCCGAGGAACTTGCGCAGTTCCACGACCGCCTGCTGCGCTTCCAGCATCTTGCCGATCTTGGCGCCCAGGCCCTTGGCGGCCCAGCCCAAGTGGGTTTCCAGGATCTGGCCGATGTTCATGCGCGAAGGCACGCCCAAGGGGTTCAGCACGATGTCCACCGGAGTGCCGTCGGCCATGTACGGCATGTCTTCCACCGGAACGATGGAGGAAATCACGCCCTTGTTGCCGTGGCGGCCGGCCATCTTGTCGCCGGGCTGCACGCGGCGCTTCACCGCCAGGTACACCTTGACCATCTTGAGCACGCCCGGAGCGAGATCGTCGCCCGCGGTGATCTTGGCCTTTTTCTCCTCGAAGCGCTTTTCGAAGGCCTTGCGTTGGCCCTTGAGGCGCTCGGAAACCGTTTCCAGCTGCGAATTCGTCTCTTCATCCTTGAAGCGGATTTCGAACCACTGCTCGCGCGGCAGATCGGCGAGATAGGCGCCGTCGATCTGCGTGCCGGCCTTGATCTTCTTCGGGCCGGCTTCCGCAGCCTTGCCCTCGATCATGCCGCGCACGCGCTGGAACATGTCGTCTTCCAGGATGCGCTGCTGATCGGCCAAATCCTTGCGTACCCGCTCGAGTTCCGATTTCTCGATCGCCAGTGCGCGGGAGTCTTTCTCGACCCCATCGCGGGTGAACACGCGGACGTCGATCACCGTGCCGTCCATGCCGGGGGGCACGCGCAGCGAGGTGTCCTTCACGTCGGAGGCCTTCTCGCCGAAGATCGCCCGCAGCAGCTTCTCTTCCGGCGTCAATTGCGTCTCGCCCTTCGGCGTGACCTTGCCCACCAGAATGTCGCCGGCGCGCACTTCGGCGCCGATGAACGCAATGCCCGCTTCGTCGAGCTTGGCCAGTGCCGAGTCGCCCACATTGGGGATGTCGGCGGTGATTTCTTCGGGGCCCAGCTTGGTGTCGCGGGCGACGCAAGTGAGCTCTTCGATGTGAATGGTCGTGAATCGGTCTTCCTCGACCACACGCTCGGAAATCAGGATCGAGTCCTCGAAGTTATAGCCGTTCCAAGGCATGAAGGCGACCAGCAGGTTCTGGCCGAGCGCGAGCTCGCCCAAATCCGTCGACGGACCGTCGGCCAGCACGTCGCCGCGCTTGATGGCATCTCCCGCCTTGACCAGCGGACGCTGATTGATGCAGGTGTTCTGGTTGGAACGCGTGTACTTGGTGAGCGAATAAATGTCGACTCCGGGCTCGCCGGCCGTCGTTTCATCGTCGTTCACCCGGACCACGATGCGCGAGGCATCGACGGAATCCACGCTGCCGCCGCGCCGTGCCACCACGGTGACGCCGGAGTCGATGGCGACGGCCCGCTCCATGCCCGTGCCCACCAGCGGAGTTTCCGAACGCAGAGTCGGAACCGCCTGGCGCTGCATGTTCGAGCCCATGAGGGCGCGGTTCGCGTCGTCGTGCTCCAGGAACGGAATCAGCGAGGCCGCCACCGAGACGATCTGCTTCGGGCTCACGTCCATGTAATGGATCTTGTCCGGCGCGGACAAGGTGAACTCGTTCTGTGTGCGGCACGAAATCAGGTCGTCGGTGAACTCGCCCTTCTCGTTCAAGGTCGCGTTCGCCTGCGCGATCACATACTGGCCTTCTTCGATGGCCGACAGGTAATCGATCTGATCGGTGACCTTGCCGTTCGAGACGCGGCGATACGGAGTCTCGAGGAACCCGTAGTCGTTGGTGCGCGCATACACGGCCAGCGAGTTGATCAAGCCGATGTTCGGTCCTT
>CAWAQE010000017.1:0-23068 GCA_963784105.1 uncultured Gammaproteobacteria bacterium | reverse complement strand
ATATATCGCCCCAGCCTGACCACGTCATAGCCGCGCGGTATCTCTATAGGGCGAAGCGCCGCCGTATCACAGATCACAGCGCTGACTGCCGACGATCAAGAGATCCTCACGAACGTCTACGCCAGTCATGTCGGATTCAATGATCGCAAGCTCGTCTTTGCCGAGCGGCGCACAGGCGCCTGCCGGCCCAACTGCAGTCAACAGCAGCGCAGAACTGGGTGCCGCGAGGCGGCCGCTTGCGGCTGGGCGGCGGCCTCACCAATGTAAAGATGTCATTGATTTTAATCGCGCCCCCTGCGAAATTATTACTAAGGCAGCGGTGAACCAGAGTCTGGCCGGCGCGGCAACGCCACCGACTCATTCTCCCGCGTGATCGGGACGTATCGCGGGCCATCGGCAAAGCGCACGAAGCGATAGATGCGCATCGAATTCAAAGACAGCTCCCGATCGCCGACGAGTTCGATCTCCTCACCTAGCGCCCCATGGTTGATCTCATGGACGAGGCGCGCCTCGCCGGTCAGACGCGATCCATAGTTCATGTTGTCATACTCGTCAAAATAGATCACGCAACCGTTCGGCAAATATGGAATGAGCTTCTCAAGCACCGTGCGGGCGGAACTGTAGTAGTCGACATCGATCCAGACCAGAATCGGCTGGTCTGCTTTCAGCTGCGCTAGCGTCGATTCGTCCAGTGAACTCTCAAACCACCCCTTGTGCAGCCGAAAATTCTTATAACGCTTCGCGCAATGGGATTGTAGTTCTTCGTAGCTGCCGCGAAACTGTCCCTCGCCCCAGTTATCGCCCTCCACCAGATCTTCGTCGCGCCGATCGGCCGCGTGGGGCATGCCCTCAAACGAATCGAAACCGTATACGGTCACCCGGTCCTCTAATCTGAGATATCTGGTTGCGTAGAGCAGCTTTACGAAGGAATATCCGGCTGAGGTCCCAAACTCCAATATGGAAAAACGGCCTTGATAGCGTTTTTTGCAATCTCGCAGCACGAGATAGACGTGGTCATAGCGATAGAACTGGAACAGCGCCTTGCGTAGCAGTCGGCGCGGTGTTTCAATCACGCTCAAATAAAAAAGCGTCTTGAGATAGTCGCCTGGCAGTAGACGCCCCAAAGCACGCAGCAGGTGAATCGCAGGCGAACGGTAGGTCGTGGCAACCGTCGTAGACTCAGGGTCAGGACGCGAATTCGTCGCGAATACACTCCGCACCTTGCGCGATGCATACTGGTCTTTAATTCTCCGCATATAGCGACTCCCCAGAAGACACCGGAACCGAGGTGCGCTCCGACTGGCTGGCAGTCGGCCGCAGTGAATCCTCGGCGCTCATCATCGGTGGATCACTCTACCGATCCCCTGAACGGGTGTTAGCGGCAAATTACGGTGGGAGCGGAATTGACGAAGTTGAAGAGGTAGCCGCGCCAATCAGAGCCGTGCAACCAGTATTCGCGAGCATTGGAGCGCCCGGCAATCGATAGACTGCGATCGACAAGCGTAGAACGGACCGCCAAACATAACTACCTTTGCGCCGCCGCCAACGGCATTGTTCAAGCATCCTGTATTTGTGGGGCAACCGGGCGCCTGAGTTCAGAGCGCGCAAACGAACGTGAGAGGTTCCTGCAAAATCCAACTGATTTTGCATGACCATCATTGGCAATTTATTTTGAAATCATTTTTGAATTCAAGAGCGCAACTTTATCAGACTTTCCGCGCTGTTTTAATGGCATGGCAAGTTCCGATGGTCGCGGCGATCATCAGAGCCGTCAGCCCTTGCACGGGAGGGGTCACGGGTTCAATTCGCTGCACTGCCAACAAAATCAATCACTTATCGCACCTTACCCTCTCGGCACGGAAGTCGGCACGGGGCTAACTAAAGTGGGATCTCCAGCAGGCAACTCCCTGGCCAAGACCGGTCGGTGACATCGGCGACATTTTCCCCCCGGAGCAGACATTCATTCGCGTGAAAAGAATCGGCCCTCCTGGACCCTGAGAGGCACGCTTCAGTTTTGGAGCACTGGCGGCGTCACTGTGCTTCCCCATATGGTCGGCGAGAACGGCTTTGTGATCGTGGTGCTGTTGTTCTGGTCACAGACACCCCCCGCATTGTCGCCTGGGCCGCTGCTGGAAGGACCTTTGCTCGATCCCCAATAGTTGTTGGCCGCCTGAAGTTGCGTCGCGGCACGGGCGATGTCCCCGCGGGGCCCCTGCTGCGCCTCGTGGCGCTCGCGAAGCGACGGATACATCCTCGCAGCGTGACCACTTCATAGCCGGGTAGTATATCTATGGGGCGATACGGCACCGCACCCGATCGGGGGAGCTTCCCGCGCCGGATGTCGTTCGACGTGTTGCCGCAGCTCTGTCCGAAGTGTTGCCGCCGCTGCCGCCGACGGGTCCCGGCGCGCAGAGAAAGGTGAGTAAGGTTTCCGGTCGCGCTTTACTCCCCCTTTCATCCGCGTCGCCGGGTGTAACGATACTCATGCGGTCCTCGAATAGCGGCAATGCCGGATCGAACAATCGCGACGGGCGACGCACTCGGTTGGGAAATATGTCACCCGCCCTAAGGGTTCGCGATCCATCGCAGGCGCGAACTGGCCCTAGGCTCGTCCCACCGCAAAATCGCCCCATATCCCGACTTATTTGACATAATCTCCAGGTGTCTGTGATCGGCGACACACTTTAAGAAGTTGAACTTGCACTGGATCCGGAGTCGGCGTAGCCACGTACTGTCAAATCAATCCCACCGCGGCATCGGCCCGCACCGGCTTAGTCTGAGATAAATAACTAGACAAAAATTGAGGGGATACTGCAATGAAGCACCTAACCATATTCTCAGGACTTTCGATTACTGCGCTCAAATTGCCTGCCATATTGTTGATTGGCTTGCTCGGTATCGATACTTCTGCCATTGCCGGTGTTCTGCACGTCGCGGCTTACGGATCGGATAGCCCGACGTGTGGGCTGCAATCTCCCTGCCGCTCGATCAGTCAAGCGATGGAGAACGCAGCGAGCGGCGATACGATCTACGTAGGACCCGGACATTACGGGGACGTGAATGGGGACGGTAACTTCGCGGGTCCCGGCGATGAGAAGCCGGATCCAAATGCCGGGGCAGCGTTCATTCCTCAAGCCGCCGGCTGCATCGTCTGCGTCGCGAAATCCTTGCACATCTATTCGCTGCAGGGCGCTGCCACGACCGTGATCTCGAGTGTCCCTCAGGCACACGCGCTCTATGGTTCCACCGTCATGATCGAGACCGATGGTGTGGACTTCGGAGCTCCGGGGCACGGCTTCACGATCACCGGCGGAAGCAACAACGGCGTGGCAATTGTCATGACCGGTGTTCCCGTGCTGAACGACATGTCAATGCAAGGAAATGTCGACCTGGGTGATGCCACTGGGTTTGCCTTCTATGGGTACCCGTATAGCTTGGCTGAAGTTCCCTGTGCCCAGGGCCCCGGCGGTGGGATAGCGGACTGCCGTTTTACGGCGCGGGTGTTGGTGGCGGACAATCAAGCGATTGACAACCAGATCGGCATCAAGATCGAGACCAACCAATGTTGCATTTTCGGCGGAGGACAGATCATCGTCAAAGACAACGCCGCGCTCGGCACGGGCATTGGATTTTCCCTCACTCCAGGAGGGGGATACGGTCAATCGAAGATCGCGTATGCTGCAGGGAATGTTCAGGTGATTAATAACCTGGCGACGAACGGCGGCTCGGGCTTTGTCGCGATTTTTAGTGGGGAATTCACCTACAACTCGGCGTTGAACAACTCCGGGGCGGGTTTCGAGTTAACTCCTGGCGGAGGAGCTTTTTACGATAATTCGGCCATCGGCAACGGCGGCCCCGGTGTGATCATGCACTACGAGGTTTTCGTGCCCGGCTCTGAGTACCCCGCTCAAGTAACTCTCAATATGTTCACTCCTTTCGCGGGCAACAACTTCATCGGCAATGATAGAAACAGACCCGCATATTCCTTCGGTCCCTTTAGTATCAATCCGGGTCCAAGTGCGCATTGCGGCGTGCTGAGTGGAATTTTTCTGCCTGCGGGATTCCCCCTGAATCCGCCGATACCGCCGGTGATTCAACTTGCCGCAGCCGGTAATTACTGGGGATCGGCCGATGGTCCTTCGTCCACTGGCCCGGGCGACGCTGTGGGCGGTGCGTGCGCTCAACTCGATACCAGCACCCTTGCGACGCCATTTGCTAAAACGCCGTTCGCCGTCAGCTCGAATCCGTGAAACGCCGGGCTAACGCGCCGATCGACTCGTGATACAAACTACTCTGCGCGCTGCACGCGATCTGCCCCGTCCGTGGCGGCGTGTCCTTGATGGCCGGCGTGCGGCCGAAGGTGGTGAGGGTCGCGTTTTCCTGAACCAGAAACGGTGGGTGAGGCGAAGCCGTCGTGCTGGTCACATCGATGAACGTGCCCGTCATGTGCCTGAGCTCGACGCCCGCGCCGCTCGATTGGATGCTCACATGGTTCAGCTTGACCTGCTGGATACAGGATTCCGGTAGACCCGCTATGGTGCTTCCGATAGTCGCGCCGGTCGCGACGAGGTTCTGGATCGTGATGTCGTGAATGTACGGGGTGGTCGGTGTGATCGGCCGAGCCGGCTCGTACGGCGGCTCGGCCGGGCCGCCGCCCGGATAGTAATCGCTCATGCTGATGGGGAATGCCACACCGCGCATCACCAGATCTTCGGCCGTGATGGCGTAGACCTCACCGCCGCGATCACGCGCGCTCTTGATCCTGATTCCGTACACCGTGTTGGTGTAGCGCACGTTCTGCACCGAGATGTCGTTCAATCCGTTGGCCGCCTCGCTGCCGAACACGATGCCATCCCCTTCCCCGGCGGTGATGTCGATAACCCTCACGTGGGAAGTGGCCATCTGCGGCAGACCTCTCTGCTTCGAGTCGTTCGGATCAACCGGAAGCCCCGACTTGAACGCGATGTTGTCATCACCGACGCTGATATTGAGATTTGAGAGCGTCACATGGTTCGAGCCGACCACATCGACGCCGTCGGTGTTCGGCGCAGTGGCGGGTGCGGTGACCTTCACGCCGGACTCGGTGATGTTGCTGCTGAAGCGCAGCGCCTGAGTCCACATCGGCGCGTTCTGCAGCGTCACACCGCTGATCGTAACCTGGTCGCACTGGTAGAATTCGAGCAGCCACGGGCGCGTCGAGGTCGGCGCACCAGCGCGCGCCAGTGCCCACCAACTCGGACTGCCGTTCGGCTGCAATCCTCCACCGCCCCCGTCGACGATGCCCGCGCCACCGATCCCGACATCGGTGGCACCTGCGGCGGAGATCAGCGCCTCATTCGGCCGATACACCCAATTAATATAGGCGCCGACGTAGCGGCTGTGATCGTTGCTCGCCTGCAAGGTCACCCCTCGATCGAGCCACAGATGGACATGGCTGAGCAGCCTGAAGGGTCCGGTGAGATAGACCGCTTGGTTGCCGGCCGCATGCAGCTCCACGATTCCGCCGCCCAGCGCCGCGCAGGAATTGACGGCGCTCTGGATCGCAGCCGTGTTGTCCGTCGTGCCATCCCCCACGGCTCCGAAGGAGAGCGGATCGCACACTCGATTCGAGGAGAGCGCAGGACCCACGGGCGCTGCGCGGGATTGGGTTTCGGTGCTGCTGGTTGCCTTGATTCCTGCATCGCGGTTGGCGATGAGGCTGCCGTCGCAGCCGTCAAAGAAAAGCGCGGCTGTGACCGCCGCCGCTTGAATTCCGGCGACCGGCAGGCCGCTACGTCTTCTGGGCAATCAGCAGCAGATTCGTGGGCCAGCCCAACATGCCGACCGATGTGACCCGAAATCGATCGACTCCCGCGGCCCTCGCCGCCTCCGCGAGACTTCCCGAGGACATGAGATTCAGATTCTCCTCCGCAGCAAAGAATTCCCGGTTCAGCCGGACCAGCGTTCTACGATAAAGAGAAGCCGGCAGCCAGTGCAAAACAGGAAGCACGGTATGGAATTCGATCGGAAACCAGCGATTGGGGGTGGTCACAAAAATGCCCTTTCGCGCCACCCGCCATAGCTCACGTAGCAATTGCACCTGCATGTCGCGGCTCCCCACGTGCTCGATCACCGCACTGCAGTGCACGAAATCGAAGGCGGCATCCTCGAACGGCAAGTCCCGGCCATCCGCCCGCACAAATTTGACTCCGGGGTATTCCTCTTCGAGAAATGACGCCTCATCCAGTCCGACCGCCGTGATGCGCGACTTATGCGGATACCACGCTTCGAAATAGTTCGAATGATGGTAACTGCGGTCGCTGGTGACCCCGATATCCGCCACCGAATCGTCAGGCGCTATGCCGCTGGCACGCAGAAAGACGGCGAACATCTTCCGCCGCTGATAGCCCGCGATTTTGATCGGCAACGAATCAGGGCGGGCGACGTTGTACTGCGCATTGACCGTGTCCACCCTGGGTCTCCGGTATTCAGATTGAGGAACATGCGGATCATGGGGTCCCGGGTCGCTGCGCGCAATAGCGACCGGCTGGAAGCATCCTGATGTTGCCCGGCGACCCGAAATTATGTCAAGGAGGAGCTCATCAACTGCACCGGCGTCACGCCGTTCATCGTGCGGTCTTCGGCCATGATCTTTGATGACGCTCGCAGATGGACACCTTCCTCGAATTCGTGCTCAGGGCGGTTGCACGATCTGCGCGCCGCACGCGAGCTGCCCCGCCTGCGGCGTCTGAAAGTGGATCGTGCGAAATAGCGAACGCCGCGCTTGCTGAGCAGCGCAAAGCATCGGCTGATCACTTTCGCTCCCTATCCGCACCCGGTCTCCGAGCTCGGTGCACCGGAGGGGTCTTTGAGGGGCCCTATCGCTGATGCTGAGGCTCCCAGAAAATGATGACCCCAAGAGAGAAGCCTGCTAGCTTATTCAGTACGCGCGGTATCGCCCAAAACAATTATGTACCATTGGCAATGAGATCCCTCGGGCGTGACTCAATACTATGCGATGTAGCCTGAAGGTCGATTCTATATGGGGGAAGCCTGATGTCATGGGTGAGAAGCTGTCGGCTGTGGGGCGCCGCGGCGCGAGCTATGCCGAGCGCACGCTTCGAGGAACGGCGTGAATTCCAGCGGAGCGGCTGAGCACGCGCGCCGATGGATCAAGTTCACCCGGGCGAACTGGAGCGCGGGATGCCTGTTGGTTCTCCTCATCGTCGCCCTCGCAATGGGGCTGTATGGTCGCTTCGTGGGCCTCGGCCTTTGGGCCTTCGGTGTCGATGAGTTCTACATCTCGCGATCGATCGACAATGTACTCAAAACCGGGCTGCCGAGGTTCCTCTGCGGAGGGTTTTATACGCGAGGCCTCACCTATCAGTATGCGGTCGCGCTCATTCGGCATTTCAACCTATCCCCGGAGTTTGCCGGCCGCGTGGTCAGTGCCGTCCTAGGTCTCACGGGGCTTCCGGCGGCGTACATGCTCGGCCGCCGCCTAGGCGGGCGAGTGCTGGGCCTGCTGTTGCTGATCATCCTCTCGGCCTCCATATGGGAGATCGAGATGGCGCGCTTTGCGAGAATGTACGCGCCCTTTCAGAGCATCTTCCTGTGGTATCTAGTGTACTTCCTGCGTTACACCGTGGACCGCCGCCGTTCGGCGCTGCTGCCGATGGTGCTGCTGTCAATCCTCGGCGTATTGACCTGGGAAGGCGGTGTCATGATGGGCGTGGCGAATTTGTTGCCGCCGCTGCTCAATCACGAGCGAGGCCGTCTGCGCCGTGCGGATTTCAAATACATCATCGGCATGTTGATCGTGCTCGGTGTTTTGGTGGCGGCCATCTCCGATCTGCGCGGTGGGCCGGCACCGAGCCCGGAGCAGATCGGCTCTCTCGATTCGGGTGCATCGCTATCCACGGGCATGCGCCTCTATGCCGACAACCTGGGCTGGATAATTGCATTTGTCATCTTCCAGTTGGCGTTGAGCATCCGCGCGCTGCCGTGGATCTGGACATTACGAGAGCGATGGCTCACGGCCGTGGGCTTAGGCGTGGCGCTGATCAGTGCTTGGCTGCATCAATTTGCACTTTGCGGCGCGAGCATCGCCATTCTTCTGCTGACGGAATTGCTTGCCCCTCGAGAGCTCACGGATCGGCGGGCACGTGCCTATGTGCTGGCGCTGGTCGCATGCGGTGTTTTTTGGCCCGCGTTCGCTGTCCTCACCGGCGCCTGGCTGCAGGAATCAGCGACTCACCATTGGCTCGGTTTGGCCGAGCACCTCGGCGGGTTTCCGCGTGTATTTGGCGAGGTGGTCCGGCCGTGGGGTAGAACGATGCCCGTGTTGAGCGTCGGCGTATCGCTTCTCGGCGCCGCCCTCGCAGCGCTCGTGATCTTACGGCGAGTCGATCATTCGGCGGTACTCAGGGCGCTCATGACGCTATTGCTCGTGTTGATGCTCGCGGTTGGAGCGCGCGAACCGGGACGCATCGAAACGCGCTACACCTTCTTTCTGTATCCGATCATCATGGCTCTCAGTCTTACCAGCATCATGGTGTTGGTCGAATCACGCCTGGGCACATCCCAAGCAGCATTGGCGATCGGCGCTGCGCTAGGTCTGCTTTTCTTTTGTGTGTCGGAGGACTTCCAGCCTGAGCATATCGCTCACATCGCCTCCTGGCGGGTGAACTTTCGGGTCGGCATGACTGCCCTCCAGGCCGCACATTACTATCCGCGCGCGGATTATCGACTGGCGGGGACCTGGCTCGCCCATCACGCGCGACCCGGAGATGAGGTGATCATCGGTATTCCGAGTATCGATCCGTACTATCGCGCCAACTTCTTCTTTTTGCAAAGCGATGACGAGCGCTACGACGACTATGCCTGTCGTGGAGGCACGCAGGAGCGCTGGACCAATCTGCCGCTTTTGTACGGGAGCGATGCATTGGCCTCCAGGGTCGCCACGGGGAGACGCATCTTTTTGGTCATGTATCCGGAACTGGCACAGACCATGCTCGCGGAGGGATCGCATCGACATTGGCGAGAAGAGCTCGCCTGGGTTTCACCTGATAGCGGAGTCGCCGTCACGTTGATCAACCCCGTACAGGCGGAGGCGCCTCCGAGCGCCGCTGCGCCATGAGGCGGATTTATCCAAGTGTGGTTGAGTTAAAAATGGCGCGAAGTGAACTCCACTCCGAGTTGCTCTCGCGCCCAAATGGTAGGATTCATGAGACGAGCGCATGATGAGTGGTTTGATCGACCCAGACATGAGAAGGCATTGAATCAGGGTTTCGCACACATCGGGCCGGTTCACCGCCTTTCGGAGTGTTTCATGCACCGCATGGAGGCCGGCCGATGTGCGGCATAGCGGGCTTTTTGAGCCTCGGGCCCTTGAACGGCGATGAGGCACCTGAAGACCTGCGCCGGATGGCGCATACCATCGCGCATCGCGGGCCGGATGGAGAGGGCATTTGGCACGACGTGGCCGCGGGCGTCGGACTCGCTCACCGCCGCCTCGCCATCATCGATCTGTCTCCACTCGGGGCGCAGCCCATGCAATCGGCGAGCGGCCGGATGGTGATCAGTTTCAACGGCGAGATCTATAACTATCGCGCACTACGCTCCGACCTCGAGCGTGCCGGTCATCAATTTCGCAGCGCCTCCGACACCGAGGTGCTGCTGGAAGCCATTGAGCGCTGGGGCATCGAAACCGCCCTGGGACGCGCGCGCGGGATGTTTGCGCTCGCGCTGTGGGACCGTCAGGAGCGCTCGCTGTGCCTCGCCCGCGATCGGTTCGGTGAAAAGCCGCTGCACTTTGGACAGTTTGGCAATACGCTGCTCTTCGGCTCGGAGCTCAAAGCGCTCAGGGCTCATTCAGTGTGGAATGCACGGCTCAACCGCGATGCGTTGGCATTGATGCTCCGTTATCACTATATTCCTGCACCGCATAGCATCTACGATGGAGTTCGCAAGGTTATCCCGGGCACGTTTATGCGCATCCACGTGCGCAGAGAATCGTTTGCCATGGAAGTAAAGTCCTACTGGTCCGCTCGACCTACAGCGCGGGCGAGCGTGCGAACGCGTCGCGTGAGCGATGCTGAGATCGTCGAGCGTCTGCATGGAGAACTCGCCGAGGCAGTCAATCTGCAAATGGTTGCGGACGTGCCGATCGGGGCGTTCCTTTCCGGAGGGATCGATTCCTCGCTGATCGTCTCTCTCATGCAGCATGCCAGTCGACGGCCCGTTCGCACCTTCTCGATCGGCTTCGCTGAACAGGAATATGATGAGACCCCGTTCGCTCGCCGCGTTGCGTCCCATCTTGGCACTGAGCACACGGAACTCATGCTGTCCGCTCGAGACGCGCTCGCGGTTATTCCAAAGCTCGCAGACGTTTATGACGAGCCGTTTGCGGATTCCTCGCAGATTCCAACCTATCTGGTCAGCCGACTCGCCCGGCGGGCGGTGACGGTCTCACTGTCCGGAGATGGCGGCGATGAGCTGTTCGGCGGCTACCAACACTACACCAGCACTCTCGATTACTGGCGTCGAGTGCAAAGGGTACCGGCCGCCATACGAGCCCTGGTGCGGGGCGCGGTGCAATGCTTGCCCCTGCCGTGGATCGAAGTTCTTTCGACGCCTGCATTGGTCGGGGCGTGGCGCGGCCAATGGCATCTCGCTGATAGAATCAAGGAACGCTCCCCGCAGCTCTTCGCAAAAAACTTTCAGCACCTGTACCAAACCTTCCATTCCTTCTGGCATTCTCCGGAAGACGTCGTGCTCGGCTCGCGCGAGCCAAAGACAGTTCTGAGCAGCTACGAAAGCCACCCGACCGACGTGGGGGCGATGGAACATATGATGTACATGGACACGCGCCAGTACCTACCTGACGACATCCTCGTGAAAGTGGATCGCGCGGCAATGTATGTCAGCCTGGAGACCCGTATTCCGCTCCTTGATCCCCGAGTCGCAGAGGTTGCCTGGGACACACCCCTCGAGGTGCACTGTCGCGATGGCCGCGGTAAATGGCTGCTGCGCCAGGTACTCGCCCGCTACGTGCCGCTGGAACTGTTCGATCGCCCGAAGGGGGGCTTTGCGATTCCACTGGCGCGGTGGCTTCAAGGTGAACTCAAGGATTGGGCCGAGCATTTGCTCGAACCCGCGCGATTGCGTCGAGAGGGGAATTTCGAGCCGACGGTGATCGAGCGCCGCTGGCGTCAACATCAAGAGGGACTTGAGGACTGGTCAATTCAGCTGTGGACGGTGCTGATGGCACAGGACTGGCTGGAAAAATGGAAGCCCTGAGCCCGAGTGCCGCAGGCTGCCCATAGATGTCCGGGGGGACAAGCGCCTGGAGCGGCGCCAGGCGTTTTGGAGCCAGGGCTTACGTCGATGCCTGACTCTGGGGTGCCAGACCGAGCCAGCGCAGATAGCGCGCCTCGCGACCATGCATCAGATTCGCAAGTATCTCACGATCGGATTGCGAGATTCCCGCACTCCTCAGAAATACCAGCGCGCCGAGGCCACAGGTCACGGCGCCGATCAGCAACTGCACGATCGCCGGCAACTGCGGCAGAGACAGGCGTAAAAGGCTGCAGGCGACGACCACGCTCCCCCACACCAGCAAGCCCATCGCCAGCATTCCCTTGAGGTTACGCCATCGCACCTGGCGCCGAAGTTGCCACCAGATCCAAAAGTTCCGCAAGGCATGAAAGCTGCCGGTGGAAAGCGCCGCTCCGTACAATCCAAGAGAAGGCACGAGAACGAGCATGGCTCCGACCTGATAGAGCCCAAATAGCTCACTCGCCAACATCAAGCCGGCGCGCTCGTAATATTGGGCAACGAGCGAGATCGGCACCGACATGCTGCTTGGGATGATCGACAGCGCCAATACCAAAGGGAAGAGGTTCGAGTACTGCAGATACTTGCCGGCAAAGAATACCTGGACCAGTTCGCGGTGGTAAACCATCGCAAAAGCGACGGCGGGTAGTTGCAGTGCCAGATTCAGATCGATGAGCAACGTAAAATAACGCGACAGGCGCGTGTCCGCTTCGGCGGTGGGTACCGCGAAGAACATCGGCTGTATGACGTTCTCGAAGAGCTTTTGTGGGATTAGATTGTTGATCATCTCAGTCAATTTCGCGTAGAACGCATAGGCCGCCACCGCCACCGGCGAGAGCATCGCGCCGATGAAGAAGTTATCGGTCTGGCCGTATACGAGCAGTGAGCTGGCGTCGTTGAAATGAGTGTAGACGGCGTAGCGCGTGAGACGCTTTCGTTCGGTTGCGTCGAGGTGAAAGCCCCTCGTCTGCCCCTCCTTGCTCTTGAGCCGCCGATACGCGATCGACAGGAGAATGTACCCCATGCCATAGGCAGCGATATCCGCAAGAATCGCCGCACGCAGCGTCAGGGTTCCAAACAGGCTGATCGCGCCATAAGCCAGCAGCTTGCCGACCGACATGACCGCCACCGACCCGACGCTGTATTGGTGCATCATGTGGGAGGCAAGGGCGAGTTGCAGAATCGTCGATTGCAGGAAAAGAATGATGAGCACGCCGAAGATGGCAAAATCCGGCCGATAGCCGACCAATTCGAAGCGCTTTGCAATGAAATTCCAAGCGATCAGAATGATGCCGACCATCGCCACCGTCGAAGCGAAGCGCGCGCGGGTGACAAACCTCACCAGCCACGCACTCGCCGAAGGTTTGTCGGTGCGCAGGTATTCCGGCTGAAATCGCCGCAACGTCTGCTCGAGGCCGAACGATGCCAAGGTCGTGATGACCGGAATGAAGGCATAGAACAGATTGTAGATGCCGAACGCGTGCTCCTGCATGCCGCGCACCAGCACGATGTAGCTCAAGACCGTCGCGACTTGCGAGACGGTGCGAAAACGGATCGTGTGAAACAGCGAACGCCGCGCCTGTTGGGGAGAGTAAAGAGTCATTCGCAGATTGCCCTGGTGGCGAAAGCGATACCGCTCCTGGGGGAACCCGCCAACCACATTTCCGATGCTGCCCGAGTCACCCTCCTCGGTCGATCAATCAGCTCGTTTCGTTTTGATCTCAAGATAAAAATGCCTTCGGTGGCGCCCGGCGCTCTTCGAAAACAATAGCATATGTGCATTCCGCGACACGCGTTCGTTGGTCTCGCGCCCGAGCCGGATTATTCCCGACGCACGCTCACACTTAGCGCACTGCTTCACCCCTCTCTCGCGTTGGATGCCTGCGACCGTGAATGTGCGCTGGAAGTGGTCGAGTTCCCCGTAGATTTTCAGCGGCACCTAGGAGGTCTCGGGATCGAACCCCAAATGCCGGTCGCTTCACGCTGACTCGACCGCCGAGGCCGACACCATTCGGTGCCGGCCTCATTCGCCGCTGCCGCGGGTGCGATCAGCGACCCGAACGAAGACTCGGGCTGCCTAATCAACGGCGACCGAGATAGCTCCCGTGCCGGTGGGATACGTCGCGCTCAGGGTGAGCACGCCGGCGTTTGAGGTGAACAGCGACACGGAACCGTCCAGACTGTTCACGACGTAGACGAACTTGCCCGACGGATCCACCTTCACATCGATGGGCCCGGGATTAGGAACATTGGTTAGATTGCCCGTGAGCACCGGCGTTCCAACGGGAGTCAGGAGTCCCGATTGAGAATCAATGGACATGGTCGAGACCGAGAAGTCGGCGTAGTTGGTGACATAGAGGAATTTGCCGGCCGCATCGATGGCGATGCCTTTGGGCTGGCTGCCCACGGTGAAGGGTGACCCCGGCAGCTCGGTCAGATTACCTGTACTGTCGTAGGAGAAGCCACTGATCGTATTCAGGGCGCTATTGGCGGTATAGACAAATCCCCCGCTCGCGGTACCCAACGGATACGTGACCACACCATACGAACCAGCGCCGGCGGTAAAGGGATCGCCGGCGAGCTGGGTCAGGCTACCGTCGGAGCCGACGGTGTAGGCATACAAAAAATGCGTGAAGGCAGTGCTTGCAAAGACAAATTGGCTGGTGGGATCGACTGCGAGACCGTACGGTGTATCACCGGCCGGATAGGGCGAGCTGGGAACCTGCGTCAACGAGCCGGAATCCGGATTGAGGGTAAACGAATACACGGAACCGCTGGGGTTGCCGAATCCGGCGACGAACAAGTAATTATCCGACGGCGCGACCGCAATGGACTCCCCGGTTGTGCCGGGAGAGTAGACGTTCCCCTTGAGCGTCAATGCGCCCGCGATGGGGTCAACAATAAAGATGCTGACATCCGGGGTACCGCCGTTGCTCACATAGGCAAACTGGCCGGTGGGATCGACAGCGATTGCGGACGGATTGACGTCCGCCGTAACTGCTCCACCGGCTACCGCGGTGAGGGCTCCGGTAGTCGGATTGATCGTGAATGCGGACACGTCACCGGTACCGTTCACGCCGTCGTTCGAATTCACCACGAAGACGAATCTGGCCACGTTGACACAGCTCACTGCCACATTGGAAATGTTGGCTGCACCCACGGGGCCGGTGCCATTGGCGATCGAGCATAGCTGCGAGGGCGCTGACGGCTGCGTCTTGACCGTCACGGCATAGGTTCCGCCGCTTGCGATCGCCGTCGGGAACGTGAAGCTGGTCGCCTTCGCCGCCAGAGTCAGGTTATCGCCCGCGTTATCCTGCAACACGAGACCGCTTCCGGTCAGTCCGCTGACGCTGCCGCCCACGGAATAGACATTCGGCTTGCAGGCAATGGCTACGGTCGTGACATTCACTCCCGTCGCGGTGCCCGACCCATCCGAGACGGTGCAGGTCTGCGAGGGATGGGTCGGCTGGGTCAACACCGTCACGGCGTACGCTGCACCGCTCGCTACCGCCGTCGTGAACGTGAAGCTGCCCGCCTTGGCCGCGACGGTCAGATTATTTTCCGCGTTATCCTGCAGCACCAGACCGCTTCCGGTCAGCCCGGTGATGCTGCCGCCCACGGTATAGGAATTCTGCGAGCAGGCAACGGCGACCGTCGTGACATTCGCTCCCATCGCGGTGCCCGACCCGTTCGAGACGGTACAGGTTTGCGAGGGATTGGTCGGCTGGGTCAACACCGTCACGGCATACGCCGCACCGTTCGCTATCGCCGTCGTGAACGTGAAGCTGCCCGCCTTGGCCGCGACAGTCAGATTATTTCCCGCGTTATCCTGCAACACCAGACCGCTTCCGGTCAGTCCGCTGATAGAGCCCCCGATCGTATAGCTTGAAGTGGGAGGCGGCGGTGAAGTCGTCGCCGCCGAATCGCCGCCGCCGCCGCAGGCGGTGAGGAGGGCGCTCAGGAAGATGAGGGACGCCGCTACGCGGGCGGCAGCGAAGTTCAACGGGCTCGGATGGGTGAGTGACATGGAATCCCCTGTTCTAGACACGTGAGGGCGCAAGAAATGTGACGTACGCACGGATTGTGGGGTCACTCTTCGGCCCATTCTGTGAACCGGCTCACACCGCGCCGTCGACGTCTCGATTCGATGACGGGGTTATCAGTTGCGCGCGAGTTAAGTAAATACCCGGGATGCGAAGCGATATCTCGAGCAGGTGACGACTTTTACATATGTCGTAGGTAACGGTGCGTGGCCGCAACGTCTGGCACGAGCTCGAGGCTCACGCAGAGCGTGAGCGACCGGTTCACCCCGGCCAATTACGACGGCGAATCACAGGCGCTGAAATGGTCTGCCGCATCGCGCCGTCCGGAGCCACCGGCATGGGCCGGTCTACCTGCCGCTGATATCGCAGGTCAAGGGCTGCGCTCACCCACCGTCGATGCGATCATTGAATTGTCGTATTGGCTGGGCCCGAGAACGGGCTTTCCACATTCGCGGTGTTAATTGCGGCAACTTCGAAATACCAGGTGCCCGGAGTCAGATTTCCAATCTCTGTGCTGGTCGCATTGGGGGAGCCCAGGGATATCACCGAGGTCAACGCTCCGGCGTTGGTCCCGTAGCGAATGACATACCCGGCTAAATTGGTCAGCGGCGTTCCATTGGTATTGACGGTCGGTTTCGCCCAACTGAGGGTCGCACTGCCAGCCTGGGTGACGGGAGGTGCCTCGACGGCGATACTGAATGCCGGGAGGGATGCGCTCTGCGAGCCGTTTGACACGCTGAGCACTATATTGCCATCGGTTGCGGCACTACCCGCCGGCGTTCCTGACAGCGTTCCCGTCGATGCGCTGAACTGCGCCCAGGAAGGCTTATTGCTTACCGTGTAGGTCAAGGAGGACCCGCCCGTCGCCACCACGGTTGGCGTAAAGCTGTAGTATTGCCCGATCACGGCAGTGGTCGAAGGCGTCCCTGAAATCGCGAGCGTGGCTGGTGGCGGAGTGGAGCCCGAAGAAGGTCCTACGCTGAACGTGGAACCGTCCCACGTGACCGAGTTGCCGAGCAGCGTCGCAGAGTATGCGTTCCCGGCGCCATCCATGCCCCCGTTGGTCACCGGCGAATTATTGCCGACAACGCCGACGACGTTATCGACGGCGGCAAGATTGACATGGACGGGCGCCGAACTGCCGGCTGTCGGCGCAGGCGTGGTATCGACCGCCAGCACCACCACATTGCGATTATTCGGCAGCGTAATGCTCTTGACGGTTTTCGCG
Organism: uncultured Gammaproteobacteria bacterium; assembly: GCA_963784105.1. Classification (GTDB taxonomy): domain Bacteria; phylum Pseudomonadota; class Gammaproteobacteria; order Steroidobacterales; family Steroidobacteraceae; genus Bog-1198. The sequence goes on along the minus strand of CAWAQE010000017.1, from coordinate 6,481 downwards.
CTGTTGACCGCGAAGGAATAGCCGTAGAGGTAAACGGGTCCGATGTTGGTCACGCCGGAAGGCGCGATCCGGTAGGCCATATCCCACGCCTTGGATTCTCCGGCATAGCCTTGCGGCGTGTACCAGTCGCTCAAGCTTTGCGTGAAGCTGTTCGTGGTGCCATCCGAATAAGTCACGACAAAACTCTGATCGCGCTGATCACCGTTGACGGCGGTCGCCAACAGCTTTACCGTCGAATCCCGGCCCGCGGGCAGCGCAATGGTGGTCCTGCTCGCGGCATCGGACGATCCCGCAGCTCCCAAGGTGAACGTCGAGCCGGCCCACGTTACCGAAGTACCCAGCAGCGTCTCGCAGAAGGCATAGCCATCGGCATCCAAGCCCCCGTCGGCAACGGCCTTACCGTAGTTGGCGATGCCCACTACATTTCGCGACGTTGAGAGATTCACACTGACCGCTGCCCCGCCGCCGGATTGCTGCGAACCGAGGTCCACGCTCAGCACCACCACGTTTCGATTCTGGGGCAAGGTCAGGCTCTTGACGGTTTTAGCGCTATTGATCGCAAAAGAATAGCCGTAGAGGTAGAACGGCCCGTTTTGCGTTGCCCCCGTTCGGGTAAGGCGATAGGGCATCTGCGATACCTGCGATTCTCCGGCATAGTGCTGAGGTGTAAGCCAATCGCTCAGACTCTGCGTAACGCTCGTGGTTGTCCCATCCGTATAAGTCACGACAAACTTCTGATTCGTTTGATTGCCGTCTACACCTGTCGCCAGCAGGCTCACCGTGGAAAAATTTCCGGCAGGCAGAGCAACAGTCGTGTTGCTCACCGCGTCAATGGTCCCCGCAGCGACGGAGACGAACGAAATCATTGATAAAACGGCAGCTATCAGCGAAGCGCTTACGATGTTGATGCGTGTCATTCGACCCCTCCAAACATGCTTTGTTTGCAGCGCGCCGCGGCGTCGGCGTCTGCTGATCAAAAATAATCGAGCGGCGATTTAAGCGGCCTCCACCGCACGATGCAATTGTCGCGACAGGCCGACAGAGGGCTATTTAGCGAGCGATGACATGGAAAGGCGACATGGATTTGTTGCGCTTTTGTGCAGAAAAATTATTTTGAGAAATCGCAGAAATTTGGCGCGCATGTCCGTTTTCGCGAATGATCGGCAAATGCAGAATTGGCGCGAACACGCGGCTGAGCCGCGTCGGATCACCGTGCATTCAAGCGATATGAAATTCTTGCAATGAAAGGTTCACGAAAAATTCGCAATAAAGCGACAGGCGCGGCGCCCCGCGCGACACCCTATGTGACATAAGGCCGGGCGGCGCCTTGCCGCATCCGTCGAAATTTGTACACCGACTATGTTCCGTTAAACTCCCCCGCAGCTGCGCAACGCGGTATGTTGCGATCCGACGATAACGAATCGAGGGGGATGGGATGCGTAAGAGTCGCTGGCTCTGGGCAATCGCGGCTTTGGCCGCCTTCAATGCGTCTCACGCTCAGGTCAACGTCACGACCTACCACAATGATGCGGTCCGGAGCGGGCAGAACATCCAAGAGACCCTCCTCACTCCCGCCAACGTCAACAGCAATCAATTCGGAAAGCTGTTTTCCGTGGCCGTCGACGGTCGAGTGTATGCGCAGCCTTTGTATCTGTCGGGGGTGAACATTGCCGGCGGCACGCACAACGTCGTCTATGTCGCGACCGAGCACGACAGCGTGTACGCGATCGACGCGGATTCGGGAACGCTGTATGCACAGGTGAGCTTGATACCGGCCGGCGGTACCACCATCAACAGCGCGTCCGACCTCGGCGCCGGCTGCAACGATCTCGTGCCGGAGGTCGGCATCACCGGGACTCCGGTCATCGATGCGACCTCGGGCACGCTGTACGTCGTTGCGGTATCGAAGGTCAACGGCGTCTTCTACCAGTACCTGCATGCGCTCGATGTGACCTCGCTGAAGGAGAAGCTGAACGGCCCGGTGAGCATTCAAGCGACGGTCACGGGAAGCGGTTACGACTCGAGCGGCGGCCTCGTGACCTTCAATGAGCTCTGGTCGAATCAGCGCGCGGCCCTGCTGCTCGAGGGCGGCCATGTCGTGATCAGCTGGGCGTCGCATTGCGACTATGATCCGTGGCACGGCTGGGTCATGTCCTACAACGCCGGCACCCTGACTCAAGAGGCCGTATTCAACGCATCGCCGAACGACAGCCACAACGGCATCTGGATGGCCGCCAGCGGTCCCGCCGCCGATTCGGTCGGGAACATTTATTTCGCCACCGGCAACGGCTCCTGGAACGGCACCACCGATTTCGGCGACAGCATCGTCAAGCTCGGCCCTCCCGCGGGCGGCCGGTTCCCCGTGCTCGACTACTTCACCCCGTATAACCAGGGGACTCTCGACGACGACGATACCGATGTCGCCTCCGGCGGACTGGTATTGCTGCCGCCGCTACCCTCGGGGCTGCAATTGCTGGCGCAGCAGGGCAAGCAAGGGACGATGTATCTCCTCAACACCGGCAACCTCGGCAAGTACTGCGTCAATTTAACCCCCGCGTGTACCTCGAGCGATCCCCAGATCGTGCAAGAGATCAAGGGGGCCAGCGCCGGAATCTGGGGATCACCGGCCTACTGGAACGGCAACCTGTACTGGGCGGGCAGCAACGATCCGCTCCAGGCATATTCCTTCAACGCCGGAGGCAGCGGCTTGATTTCGACCTCGCCCACCTCACAGAGCTCCCTGATCTTCAGCTACCCGGGAGCCTCGCCCACGGTCTCGGCGAATGGCACCACGAACGGCATCGTGTGGGCGCAGGGCTCTTCCACGCTGTACGCCTACGACGCCACCAATCTCAAGAACCTGCTCTACACGAGCAACCAGGCGGCGAACAACCGGGATGCGGCCGGTACCACGGTGAAATTCGTGCCGCCGATCATCGCCAACGGCAAGGTGTATCTGGGCACGCAGAGCGCGCTGATCACCTACGGCTTGCTCGCCGGTGCGCTCCCGGTCGCGGCGAGTCCGAGCTTGAGTCCGCCGCCCGGGTCCTACACCTCGGCCCAGTCGGTCACGCTCACCGATACCACCCCGGGCGCGGTGATCTACTACACGACCAACGGCACCGCGCCGACTGTCAATTCCACCCGATACAGTCCCGGCACCCCGCTGCAAATCAGCTCCACGACGACCGTGGAAGCAATCGCGATCGCCAGCGGCTACCAGAGCAGCCCGGTGACCGTCGGGGCGTATGGCATCAACGCCCAAGGCGCGATCTCGATGAGCGTCAATCTCGCCACCGTCGATGCGGTAGACGGCATCGGCAACACCGGCGCCGCCCCCCCGGGCGGAGGCTTGGATACCGACGGATATGCCTATTCGGCGACGCTGGTGGGCACCTCGCTCAGCTGGGGCGGCTCGACCTTCACCCTCGGCACCGCGGGCGTCGCCGATGCGGTGAGCAGCACCACCCTCGCGCTACCCGCCGGGAATGACTCGACCTTGAACATCCTCGCCACCGCGGTCAACGGTACCCAGCTCGCACAGACCTTCCTCGTCACCTACACCGACGGCACCACCTCGACTTTCAAGCAGAATCTGAGCGATTGGTTCTTTCCGCAGAATTACGCCGGCGAGTCCCAGGCACTGAAGATGGCCTACCGCATTGCGCCTTCCGGCGCGACCAGTGCCGGGCCGGTGTACCTCTACGGCTACTCCTTCGCCCTGAACAGCGCCAAGACCGTCCAGAGCCTCACCCTGCCCAATAACCGCAATGTCGTGGTGCTCGCCGTCGATGTCTCCCCGGCCGGCTCGGCGCCGCCGCCCGCGGCGAGCCCGACCTTGAGTCCGCCGCCCGGGTCCTATACCTCGGCCCAGTCGGTCACGCTCGCCGATACCACCCCGGGCGCGGTGATCTATTACACGATCAACGGCACCCCGCCGACCCTCAGTTCCGCCCAGTACAGCCCCGGCACGCCGGTCTCGATCGGCTCGACCACCACGCTGGAAACGATCGCGGTCGCGAGTGGCTACTCGAACAGCGCCGTGAGCGGCGGGACCTACACGATTGGCTCGCAGGGAACTACACCGATCAGCGTCAATCTCGCCACCGTCGATGCCGTGGACGGCATCGCCAACACCGGCGCTGCCCCCGCGGGCGGAGGCCTGGACGCCGATAGCTATGCCTATTCCGCCACGCTCCTCGGCGCCTCGCTCAGCTGGAGCGGCTCGACCTTCACCCTCGGCACCGCGGGCGTCGCCGATGCGGTGAGCAGCACCACCCTCGCGCTACCCGCCGGGAATGACTCGACCTTGAACATCCTCGCCACCGCGGTCAACGGTACCCAGCTCGCACAGACCTTCCTCGTCACCTACACCGACGGCACCACCTCGACTTTCAAGCAGAATCTGAGCGATTGGTTCTTTCCGCAGAATTACGCCGGCGAGTCCCAGGCACTGAAGATGGCCTACCGCATTGCGCCTTCCGGCGCGACCAGTGCCGGGCCGGTGTACCTCTACGGCTACTCCTTCGCCCTGAACAGCGCCAAGACCGTCCAGAGCCTCACCCTGCCCAATAACCGCAATGTCGTGGTGCTCGCCGTCGATGTCTCCCCGGCCGGCTCGGCGCCGCCGCCCGCGGCGAGCCCGACCTTGAGTCCGCCGCCCGGGTCCTATACCTCGGCCCAGTCGGTCACGCTCGCCGATACCACCCCGGGCGCGGTGATCTATTACACGATCAACGGCACCCCGCCGACCCTCAGTTCCGCCCAGTACAGCCCCGGCACGCCGGTCTCGATCGGCTCGACCACCACGCTGGAAACGATCGCGGTCGCGAGTGGCTACTCGAACAGCGCCGTGAGCGGCGGGACCTACACGATTGGCTCGCAGGGAACTACACCGATCAGCGTCAATCTCGCCACCGTCGATGCCGTGGACGGCATCGCCAACACCGGCGCTGCCCCCGCGGGCGGAGGCCTGGACGCCGATAGCTATGCCTATTCCGCCACGCTCCTCGGCACCTCGCTCAGCTGGGGCGGCTCGACCTTCACCCTCGGCACCGCGGGCGGCGCCGATGCGGTGAGCAGCACCACCCTCGCGCTACCCGCCGGGAATGACTCGACCTTGAACATCCTCGCCACCGCGGTCAACGGTACCCAGCTCGCACAGACCTTCCTCGTCACCTACACCGACGGCACCACCTCGACTTTCAAGCAGAATCTGAGCGATTGGTTCTTTCCGCAGAATTACGCCGGCGAGTCCCAGGCACTGAAGATGGCCTACCGCATTGCGCCTTCCGGCGCGACCAGTGCCGGGCCGGTGTACCTCTACGGCTACTCCTTCGCCCTGAACAGCGCCAAGACCGTCCAGAGCCTCACCCTGCCCAATAACCGCAATGTCGTGGTGCTCGCCGTCGATCTCACCCCCTCAGCCGGCGGCGGCACATGACATATGGGTCCTGCAAGCGTGAGCCGCCGCAGACTTTGGCGTCGTCGTGCGTCCAGTCCCTAGAGCGCTCTCTATGATCGCTGCAGGCGGAGGGAGTCTCATCATGGACAACAGCACGGATAGGACGCAGGACGGGACCCAGGTCAAGTTTGAAGTCCACGACCGCGCCGGCATCCGCCAGTACTACGACGAGAACGGCTACGTGGTGCTGCGCGGTCTAATCGACCATTCCGTGATCGACGGGTTCCTGCTCGAGTACGAGCGCATCAAACGCTCGCGGACCTTCATATATCATTCCCAGTCCATCCATCGGCCGATCCGGCCCGAATTGAACGAGCACGGATTCATTCGCGAGTCCATGCTGAATCCGAGCCGCATCGCCCTCTTTCCCGGCTTTTCGGACGCCGTCAAACGGTGCATCTACCATCCGGCGGTCAGCGAGGCGCTCACCGCGCTCGACGGGCACGAACGCCATGTCTCCTGGCAGGACATGTTCTTCGACCTGTCGACCGGGACGATCGAGCATGCCGACACCTGGTACCTGGATACCGACCCGCCCGGATCGTTGGTGGGGGCCTGGCTGGCGCTCGAGACCATCAAGGAGGAGGCCGGGACGTTCTTCGTGATGCCACGGAGCCATCGCAGCGCTCCGCTCGACAAGACTCGCTACACGCAGCATGAGGATTTCCGCAAGGCGACCCTCGAGTTCGTCGCCGAGCACGGATTCAGGCCCAGGGGCATGCCGATCGACAAGGGGGATGTCATACTCTGGCACCCGTTCCTGGTCCATGGCGCCTTCTCCAATCGCGATCCGCGCTTCAGCCGCAAGTCCCTCACGTCTCACTTCATCCCCTACGGCGCCAAGCGGCAGTCCATGGCCGCGACCCCGCTCGAGCCGACCTTCAACCCGCTCATGCACCGCGTGAAGCATCCGAACGATGCCGCGCGGAACCTGGTGCTGTACGCGCGATACCTGTTGGATGCGATGCGGGGGCGGAGAGCTAAAATGGACATGCGCCGAAGCTCCTACACGAGCTA
>CAWAQE010000016.1:0-10416 GCA_963784105.1 uncultured Gammaproteobacteria bacterium | reverse complement strand
ACCTTATACATAATGATATTAGCATTATCCGTAATGATATAATTCTCCAGTGCCGACCCCACCCCCAAGCAACTACGGCACCACCCGCGAGCGCGCCGCCAGCATCTCCTTCGCCGACATCGAGACCGCCGCCCGCCAACTGATGCTCGCCGGCGCCTACCCCTCCGTGGGCGCCGTTCACCGAGCGCTCAAGCGCGGCTCGACGACCACCATCGCCGAGGCCATGCGCCGATTCTGGAAGGATCAAGCGGCCCTCAACGCCGGGAACCCGGTCGCACTCACCCGCCTACCACCGGAATTCGCCGACGCCGCACTAGCCCTGTGGGAACAGGCGCTTCGGCTATCCCAGCAAACCGCCCTAGTCGACGATAACGCCGCGCGGGGCGCTCTCAAGAACTGAGCCGCGAGGCCACCCTCTGGATTCACTCCATGGAACTGCGCGAGAAAGAATGGGACATGGCCGCCCGCGTCCGCGATCGTGCGCTCGCAGAGACTCGCGACCAGATGAATCTGCTCATGAGGGAACTCGCCGAGGATCGCATCGAACTTCGCGCGCGTGACGCACGGATAACGGACCTAGAGTCCCAGATCGAGCAGTATCGACACCAACTCGCTACGCTCGTTACCCGCGCCATTGCCAGAAATCGGGCGTTCGCATCGAAGCCGCTACTGAATAGGACGCCCACGAAACCGAAGAGCCTGGTCCCTCCCAAACTGCGCACCACGGCCTCAACCCGCGCCCCAGGCACCCAGCGCGGTATGTCAGATCGCGCGCGCGGTACGTCGCACGGCAGACGCCGTCTCGGTACGCGACGTCAATGATTTGCCGGCTACGACCGGGCCCGGAGGCGTTCACACAATTCAGTTGCCGCGTCGAATGCGGCGAGGGAAACCCTGCGGATGGGCCCATAGGGTCGAGACCACCGTGCCTTTGCTGGGTGACCCCATACTCGGGTTTCCGCGAACATACGTCTTGGCGACTACCCATGCCAGAATCGGCCGCATCGACCTCGCGGCGATTGGTGCGTGGTATCCGCGCATTGTGGCTTGCACCAATCAGGAATATACTCCCGATTAGTTTGACTATTCTGGAGCATCATCCCCATATGGCTGGATTTTCACGGCGCCTGAATTTTGTTCTGCCGAGCGCGCAGTCAGCATTTCTGTGGGGCGCACGCAAGACCGGCAAATCGACTTGGCTGCGTAAACACTACCCGCAAAGCATTTATTACGACTTCCTCAAAACGGACCTCATGTTGGAACTGATCCGACACCCATCCATCTTGCGCGAGCAATTGTTGGCCAAGGATCTCACTGCCTTAAAAGGCCCTATCATTCTGGATGAAGTTCAGAAGGTGCCGCAAATCTTAGACGAGGTTCAATGCTGATCGAAACGCAGAGACTGAGTTTTATCCTTTGCGGCTCGAGGCCCGAAAGTTGAAACGCGGTCACGCCAATCTGCTCGGAGGAAGAGCATGGCGCTTCGAAATGCATCCGCTCGTTTCCGCGGAGATTCCCGGCTTCAATCTGCTGCAGGCTCTCAATCGCGGCCTTCTGCCTTCTCACTACATGGAGCACCAATACCGTCGCTCTTTGCGCGCATATGTGGAAGATTACTTGAAGGAAGAAGTCTTCGCTGAAGGACTCACGCGCAATATCGGCGCGTTCTCGGCTTCTTCGACGCCGTCGGCTATTCGCACGGCGAGTTGATCAACTATGCCAACATCGCGGGCGATTGCGGCGTCGATGCCAAAACGATCAAAGAGTACTACCAAATCCTGGTCGACACCCTGCTCGGCACGTTCGTCGAGCCTTTCAAGCGTCGTCAGTCTCGGCAGGTGATCACTGCGACACCCAAATTCTATCTCTTCGACGTCGGCGTAGCCGGCATCTTGACTCGACGGCAAATACCGGAAGCGCGAGGCGAACAGTTCGGCAAGGCATTCGAGCATTTCATTTTCATGGAGCTGCATGCGCACAGCTCCTACAGCGAACTCGATTACAATATCAACTTCTGGCGCACCAAATCAGGCCTCGAAGTGGATTTCGTCTTAGCCGACGGCGAGATCGCGCTCGAAGTCAATGGCGCCGGCCGTGTGGCGAATAAGGATTTGAAAGCGCTCGCTGCCTTTGCCGAAGAATTCAAGCCCAAGCATGCAATTCTAATCTGCAACGATAAGGTAGAACGCTTGGTAGGCGCAGTCCGGGTAGTTCCCTGGAAAATCTTCCTCGACCGCCTCTGGGCCGGAGACTATTTGAAATAGACGTGCACCGACGGGGAGATGCAGTTGGCGAACGTGGCCCCTCTTTCACCCAAGAACCGGCTTTCAGCAACCTCTGAAATACGCCATTTTAGTGAAATTTGGCCGTTACCAACTGGGTAGGCGCATCTTCAATGCGCCGATAGATCTGACTGCTCGAGCGCGGTGCGTTGGTCATCGCAGAGCGCTCGAATCGCTCATACAGATTTGAGCTTCTCTTCCGCATACAGCGACAGCTCGATCATGCGCTCGAGCAACTGATCGGCCGGCAACCCGGCAAAATTCTTGAGCACCAGCTCTTTGACATACAGCCGCACCAAGTAACGCAGCTGCAGCGCGCGGTTGCGCGTCGCGAACACGAAATCCCGGTGCCCACTATTGACCACGATGATGTTGCGCTCCGTATCGAACCGGCAACGCCACAGTTCGCCGGCGGCGCGCTCGAACGTGTACCCCGGCAAGCCGCGGGTGTTGACGACGGCGGGGGTCATCGTGCTGTCCAGACTGTCGGTCACCGTCACCAGTGCTTCGGCGGTGACCGTGACATCGCGCTGCGTCACCGTGACTTTCAATCGGGCGAGCCCGGGGACTCCCGGGGCGCGGTACTCCATCTCTTGATCCGATACGCCTTGCAGAGAGCCTTCACCCTCGACCAATTCCCAGGCGAATGTCAGATCTTCGACCACTCGCCGGCGCGAGCGGTCTCTCGGCAGCGCCCGAAATTTGCGCGTTTCATTGAGCGGCGTGGTGCTCGCCGCCGGCGACACGACGACGCCAAAGAGCGGTCCCGCATAATCGAAGAACTGCCGTTGCGGAGGCTCGCTGGGTTCCGCAACGCCCGGCAACTCCTCCTGCCACTCGGTCCCCGCGGGAACGCCGCCCGACGGGGCCGTGGTACCCCCTCCTTCCTGGCGTGCGCGGCCCTGCACATCGAACCAATCGTATTCTTCGCGCGGCAGCGCCAGCATGGCCTCATGAAATGCCTTCTGGATGGCTTTGAGGGACTGCTGACTGGCCTGTTCTTCTTCCGCCCGCTGTTGCTCCTCGATGAGCCCTTTGACATGCGCTTCGAGCGGCTTCAAGGCCTCGGTCAACGTGGCATACCGCTCATCCTGGATGATGCCGCTGCGTGTGCCGGGAGTGAGGTTTAGGAACGGCGCATCGATGAGCCCCTGGACGTAGCGAGAACTCCATGGCGTATGTTCTAAACCGGGCAAAGAAGAAATATCCTCGATCACGCGGGTACCGACCCGGGTCAGGGCGACGCGCGCGGCCTCATTGGGTTCGGCCAGATATAACTCCGCATAGGCATCCCCGAAGGCTGTGCGGATCGGCGGCAACTGATGCAATAGCCGCCCTTCGAATTGGCGTGGTTCCACCTCATATTGCTTGCGCGCCAGCTTGTCGATGACGGTGACGCGCGCCTTCGAGTCGCGGATGCGGTCCCGAAGCTCGGACGCCAAGTACCATTGGATTTTCTCGCCGCTCAGGGCGCGAATGCCCTCGAGCAAGGGGCTGATCTTGAGCTCCGTGCCTTTCTCCGCGAATAACATCCGTTTCGGACTCACCTCATAGCGTGAATCTCCCTTGCTCATCGACATCTGATAGGCCTTTTGATCCGTACCCGTCGATGTCATGGTTAAGGTGTCGCCCACGGTCCAGAAGCTCAGGAGTCCGATCCCAAATTCGCCCTGCAGCCCACTCCCGTTGCCATCGGCTTTCAGCCGCCGTTTGATGGAATCGCAAATGTGGGTGGCGACATACTTGAAGTCCGGCAGACCTTCGGCATCGCGGGGTACGCCATCCCCGTCGTCCTTGATGGCGAGGTAGTGGGCGCCATGTTCCTTGCCGCGGGTGATCGTGATGCTCTTTGCATGCGCATCGATGCTGTTCTCGACGAATTCCGCGATGGCCTTCAGGGGGTTGCTCTGGGAGAGCGCGATAATCCGGATCGCATTCCAGTCATCGCCAATGCGCAGCTTGCCGCTGTCTTTGCTTTTCGCTTTCATACTCGCCTCACGCGACCACAGGTTCCGCCGCACCGTTCGCCGGCCGTGTAAATATGCCGATGCCGATGACCACGCCCGTGAGCAGCACGGCCATTCCCACGACTTCTGCCACCGAGGGCCACTGACGGTGGACCAACAACCCGAGCACGGTTGCCGAGATGGGCTCCAGGGTAATCAATTGCGCAGCTAGCGCCACCGGCAATCGCTGCGATGCAAAGGTCCAGGCCGAGGCGCCGCCGACATTGGCGAAGATTGCCAACGCCGCTCCCCAAAGGATCAATGGTCCGGCGACATGCCATCGAAGACCCAGTCGAGGGATCTCGAAGACTCCGGCCCGCAGGCCGATCGGCAGAAAAAACAGCATCGTCAACCCGGCGCCCACCATGATGAGCGCCGCCCAAACGCCGGCATCCATCTGCGGCCGTTTGGCGAGTGCGCTCTGGTTGAGCAAGCCGAACGTAGTCCACAACGTGACGGCCAAGATCGCGAGCGGAATGCCGATCAAGAGCGATCCCAATTCCAGCCTGCCGGAGTGAGCAAAGCCGCTGCCGTTCACCAAGAGCAGTCCGACGGTAGCCAGAGTGAGCGGTAGGGCCAGTGCCTTCCAGGATACCGTGCGATCACGAAGGTTGCCCGCGATGGCGAGCACCACGGGCACCAACCCTAGGAAGGCCGGAGCTATCACGGGGCCCGCATAGAGGGCGGCACCCATGACGGCCAGATAATATCCCACGTAGCCGATCAGGCCGAGCGAGCATGCCGTGCACCAATCGCTGAACGTGAGCAATCGAACTGCCTTGGCGTTTTTCCACAGGAGCCCCAGACCCAGAAGCCCCGAAAATACAAACTCTACCAAGGTGAAGTCGAAGGGTGAATAATCGCCGATGACGAAGGGCACGATGAAACTCAGAGACCACGAGATGGACGCAAGTGCGGCCGCAACGATTCCCACCAGCATCGTATTCTTCATCGGCTCACTATAACCAAGTCTGTGGCTTGCGAGACCCAAAACGGCCCGCCTTAGGAGGCAGAACAGTGTGTTCCCGGAGTCGCGCCGACCGATCAGTGAGCCGATATTTTTATGATCGACAGCTCATCGACGACCTTTCGGCCACCCGCCGCCCTCTTTGCGACCTCGAGCGCGTCGAGCAATGCTCGATTGTCCTCGACCAGCCCCGTCAAGACTATGTTCCCCTTCTCGACGATCACATCGATGTGCGTATCGTTGACGTCAGGAGCGGCGCGCAACGCCGCTTTTACTCGAGCCGCTAATTCGGCGTCCGACGCGGCAGGGGCTTGCTGAGGGGATGCCGGCTCCTGGGAGCTCTGGACAAAGCTGCAAGCGCCGGTCGCGCCGAGCAGGAGCACCGCCGCCACGATGCCGGCGCCAATCAACTCACGGGGCGAACCAATTTTCGCTCTGGATTCCATGACATCCAGAGTATGGGCGCGAGAACCTCCAAGATCAATGTGACGTCGGCACCTATCGTGACGACAGCAAATCCATGTCCGCCTGCATCCGCTCCTTGTACTCGTCCGACCAGTGGGCGCCGGGTTTCGAGTTAGCTTTGCTGCGAGGCTGCGGATCCGGGAGCGTCTTGATTTCTCTTGGCGATTTTCGCACCCCGGCCTTTAGTTTGAGCGTCGCTCGCGGCGATTGGGGTTTTGGTGATGGATTCGAATCGTTCATGCAGTTATATGTCACTCCCATTTGAGTTTGTTGAGCCGCTGTGCCGGCGGTGGCGGCGGTGGCGAAACTATCAGCGCGATATTAATCATCCGATATGACAGCCGTATATCGGCGGTCCAGCCGCGCAAATGCGACGGCTTCAGGCGCGATTATACTCTCGAGTATGTGGCGAATACAGATTTGTGCATCACGGCGACCGGCTATCTCTTGCCCGCAATCTGGTCCTGTACCGCCAGCAGCAGATCATGCCGCGAAACCTCGCCGATGAGCTTGGTGTGCCACTGGCCGGCCGTGACGGGGAGCGATTTCACCCGCTCGCTCAGGAAACCGTCGAGGGCAGCGGCGAGGCTCATGTCCGGAGTCAGCACGCAGGATACGGGCGAGGCCAGCCGGCTCACGGGCTCATCCGCGTCAATGGCGCCGCTTTTCACGCCTGCCATGACCGCCCGCGGGTCGAGTGCGGCAATGAGCTGCTGGCCGTCGTCGACGATATAAACCGCCTGCAGCGGGCGCTTGGGCAAGCCATCGAGCATGGCGCGAACGGTGGTATTTTCCGGGAAGGCGGCGGCGGCCGGCTTTACCAGCGCTTCGATGGTGCGCAGGCGCCACTCGGATTCGGCGCCCTCGCGCTCGGGCCGCAGCGATTCATCGTACACCGAGCGCCCGCGGCGATACGCCTTGGCCGTGTAGTGGGCCGTCACGCAGGCCAGCATCAGAGGCAGCACCACGTCATAGTCCAGCGTCATCTCGAAGATCATCAGGATCGAAGTCAGGGGTGCATGCGTGGTCGCCGCAAGGAATCCGCCCATGCCGACCAACGCATAGGCTCCCGGCGATGAACTGGCGCCCGGAAATGCCAGATGGACCACGGAATCGACCAAGGCGCCCACCGCGGCGCCGATGAACAGGGTGGGCGTGAATATGCCGCCGACAGCTCCGGAGCCCACCGTCGCGGCCGTGCTGAGAATCTTCGCGGCGAAGATCGCGAGCAATAGCCATCCGCCGAGATTGCCGTTCAATATGGTGCTGACGACGCTGTACCCATTGCCCCAGACCTCCGGGTACGCGTACGAGATGAGCCCGACCACGAGCCCGCCCACACCCAGCTTGACGTACTGGGGCGCCGCGGCTTGCGCGAAGCGCCGTTTGGTCGATTCGATCAGGGAAAGAAAAGGCGGCGCCAGATGGCCGAGCAGCACGCCGAGCAGCCCATAGACCAAGAGCTCCCAATTGCTGCCGAATTGTACGTGAGGAATCACGAACACCGGGCCGTAGCCGAGAAACCGATGAATCGTCACGTTCGCGGTCACCGAAGCGACGAGCAGCGGGCCGAAACTCTCCATGGCGATGGAGCCGAGCACTATCTCCGCGACGAACAGCGCACCGGCGATCGGCGCGTTGTAGGCCGAGGCCACTCCGGCGGCCGCGCCGCACGCGACCAGGAGCCGGCGCCGCGGCACGGGCGCCCGGGACAGAAACCCCAATTTTGACCCCAGCAGAGCGGCCAGCTGCACCATCGGTCCTTCCCGCCCGATCGATCCGCCGGAGCCGATGGTGAACAGCGATGAGATGCTTCGAACCAGCGTCGGGCGCGCCGCAATCGTGCCGTCGGTCACGACGACCGCTTCCATGTAATCGACCGAGCGGCGGTTGCCGGTCCAGCGCGCCCCGAAATGCAGGACGAGTCCTGCGGCAATGCCTCCGATCAATGGGGTGATCACGCGATGCCACTTCGGCAATGCAGCCGCGGCCATCACCAGGCCGCTCGATTCGCCCGTCAGCAAATGCTCGAAAAGACGTATGCCCTCGCGGAACGCCACGCTCGCGAGTGCGCCGCAGAAGCCGGTCAATGCCGCCCAAAAGATCAGCCCGGCGAGATCTTCATGTCCCAGCAGCAGCAGGCGTGCGCGGGTAACCCAGCGGATGGGATGTGCCGCGAGCTCTGTGAGGCGGCGCTTCACGGCGGTCGAAAGATTTTCGTTCAGATCGCTAGGCATAGTGGTCGAGGCCCATGACGGCCGCTATGGTACCCGCTGGACCTTAGTATGCCGCGCCCGGGCGGCCTTATGGGGATGCCGTGCCCGAGGCGGCCGTTTGCGCCGGCAGCGTTTCGGGATGCCTTGGATTGTGCAGCTGGGCATCGGACCACCCGCCGCCCAGGTCGCCGATCAGGGATACCGCATCGACCAGGCGGCCCTCCTGCACGTTGAGCGCGCTTTGCTGATCGCTCAGCTGGGCCACCTGCGCCTGGGCGACGGTGGTGTAGTCGGCCGTGCCGGCCTGAAACTCGGCGAGCGCGATCTCGGTGCCTCGAATGGCATCGCGCACGGCGACATCGAGAGCCTGTGCCTGGTCAGAGAGAATGCGCAGCCCGGAAAGATCGTTCTCCACGGATTGGAAGGCGTTGAGCACGGTGCCTCGATAACCGGCGACCGCGCTCTCGTAAGCCGCCTTGGCGGCTTCGACCTGGGCGTGCCGCGCGCCGAAATCCAACACCGTCTCGGTGCCGCTCGCACCGATCGACCACACATGATTGGCGGCGTGCAGCAGGCCGTCCAAGGGAGACTGCGAAAAGCCGTCGGCGGCCGACAGCGAGAGCGCCGGATAGTACGCGGCGACCGCGACGCCCACCGCGGCGTTCTGCGCGGCCATGGTGCGTTCGGCGGCGGCGATATCGGGCCGGCGCTGCAGCAGGGTCGAGGGGACGCCCAGCGGCAATGCCGGCAGCGCGGGCATGGCGGCGCTGTGCGGGATGTCGAGGGCCTCGGGATTTTTGCCGGCCAACACGGCGACGGCGTGGGCGTACTGAGCGCGGGCCACACCGAGTCCGATGAGATTGGCCTGCGCGGATTCCAGGGCGACCCGTGCCGTGATCACCGCGGAGGGTGGAGTCGCGGAAATGCCGGCGCTGCCCTGCTGCTCGGTGACGCGCAGCGTATCGCGATAGGCGTCGACCGTTTTCTGCTGCAAATCGATGGCGGCATCGGCCAGCCGCAGGTCGATCACCGTGGTGGCGAGCAAAGTCTGTTCGGACAGGGTCGCATTGGCCAGGATTGCTTCGTCCGCCTGTGCGATGGCGGTATTCTGCTCGATCAGACGGCGCACCCGCCCCCACAGATCGAGAGACCAGCTGGCCGTGCCTTCGAGCGAGCCGGCATTGACCACACTGCCGGTCCGTCCCGCGCCGGCACTGGCGCCGGCACCCGTTCCCCCGCCGGCCGTGGCCGCGCCCGGGCCGCCCGACCGGGTGACCGACCCGGTGACTCCAATGGTCGGGAACAATTCGCTGCGCGCCAGCTTGAGCTCTGCCAATGCTTCCTGGTAGTTGGCATAGTCTTCCCGCACGGTCTGGTTCGATACCACGACTTGAGGTTCGAGCCGATCGAGCAGGGGATCGTGGAAATCGGTCCACCAATCGCCCTTGGGGGCCGCATCCGCGGGCGCGGCGGCCGTCCAGCCTGCCAGCTCCTTGTACTGGGCAGGCACCGGCACCGCGGGGCGGTGATAATTGGGGCCGACCATGCAGCCGCCCAAAGCCGTGCCGAGCGCGGCGACGGAACAGAATTTAATGCCACTGGTATTCATGCGTTGGCCCCCAAATCCCTGCGCCAGGACATGCCCGCCATCGCCTTGCGCAACCGGACCCGCAAACGATCGAGATAGAGATAGATCACCGGCGTCGTATATAAAGTGAAGATCTGGCTCAAGATCAGGCCGCCCATGACGGTGATGCCGAGAGGCTGGCGCAGGGAGGAGCCCTGCCCTATGCCGATGGCCAGCGGCAGCGCGCCCAGCACCGCGGCGGCGGTGGTCATCATGATGGGGCGAAGCCGAATCACCGCGGCGTCGTGAATCGCCTTCTGCGCATCGATATTTTGCGCGCGCTGCGTAGTGATGGCGACATCGATCATCATGATGGCATTTTTCTTGACGATGCCGATCAAGAGAATGATGCCGATCAGCGCGATCACCGAGAACGGGGTGCCGAAGATCAGCAGAGCCAAAGTCGCGCCGATCCCTGCTGAGGGCAGCGTGGACAGGATGGTCAGCGGGTGAATGGTGTTCTCGTAGAGAATGCCGAGCACGATGTACACGGCCGCGAGCGCCGCGAGGACCAAGAGCGGCATGGTCGACATCGACTGATTGTAGACCTGTCCGGCCCCTGCAAAGCTGCCGCGTATCGAGGCCGGCATCCCCAATGCGCGCATCGCCTTGTCGATGCTCGCCCAGCCCTGCTCAAGGAACCGCCGGGCGGCAAATTGAAGGAAATCGTCGCGGCAACGAGGCCGTTTTGATGGTTCACCTGAGTCGCCGTGTGGTTGCTGAAGTACGAGGCCATCGCAGGCAGGGGCACCATGGTTTCGGCGGCGGTGCTGTCGGCGCTGCCGGTGGAACTGCCGCCCTTGCTGTTGGAGATGCTGTTGGTGACCGAATTGGCCTCGGCGCTGGCATTCAC
>CAWAQE010000015.1:0-2607950 GCA_963784105.1 uncultured Gammaproteobacteria bacterium | reverse complement strand
GCATTTGGTATCAGGTGCAGGGTGACTGCGCCGCCAGCGGTTGGATAGCGCTAGGGAAAATGATGCGGCTGCGGTGAACCCTTGAATGCCAATATTCAGGGCATTCGACAAATTCGCCGGCGATTATGATCCTCGTTCATAATATCTTGATTCACAAGGCGATCCCTCACATGCTTTGATCGCCATTTACACGAATTGTGCCAGCGAGCCTTACGCGGACAGCAATTGCTATCTAGACCTAAATGGGTATAATGTGAAGACCAAACCACCACCGCCAAAACCGTTGATCTGGATGGGAAGCAGCAAGAAAGACTTGCGCGCTGCCCGCCGATGTGGTCGATGTCTTCGGATACGCGCTGTATGTCGCCCAGACCGGTAGGCGGCATGACAACACGAAGGTGCTGAAGGGATTTGGAGACGCGA
Organism: uncultured Gammaproteobacteria bacterium; assembly: GCA_963784105.1. GTDB lineage: Bacteria > Pseudomonadota > Gammaproteobacteria > Steroidobacterales > Steroidobacteraceae > Bog-1198. The sequence continues at coordinate 2,607,527 of CAWAQE010000015.1, read as the reverse complement.
GCGTCCTGGAGGTTATCGAATCGCAAGCTGGCAATGCGTACCGCGCCGTCTGCACCGTGCGATTTGTCGCCGCGGTCGTCGTGCTGCACGTGTTCCAGAAAAAATCGAAGTCCGGAGTCGAGACCCCGAAACCCGATATGGATCTGATCGACACTCGGTTGAAGAAAGCCACTGAATTGATGAAAGAGAGTAAGACATGAAATCCCGAACCGACAAGAGCGTGAGCCACGAACGTGGTAGCACGAACGTGTACGCTGACCTCGGCTACAAGTCCGCGGACGAAATGCTCGTCAAGGCACGGCTCGTCACTACGATTGCGGAAATTCTGACCGAGCGCGGCTATACTCAGACAAAGGCGGCCGCGCTGCTTGGCATTCCGCAACCCAAGCTCTCAAAGATGCTGCGAGGACAATTTCGCGGCTTCTCAGAGCGCAAGCTGATGGATTGCCTGACTCTTCTGGGCCGCGATGTTGAAATCGTAGTGCGTGCCACGACGAAGAGAAAACGGCAGGGCGCCGTATCCGTATCGTTTGCCTAGATGGGAATGACGCCGCCCGCAAATCTTCGAAACCACTTTTCAGCAACATATTCATTCCTCCTTATTGATTGATTGGGAGCACCTAACCTTGGATGTTCCAACCTTTCAACGTTTGACGAACAATGCAGCGGACATTTTTCTTCCCGTCACGCCCATATCGGTACTGGCGATTTCTTCATTTGGGATTGGCAGCCCCGCTCCGGGAGAGAACGATAAAAACAAGGAGTTGGTGGTCTATGGCTACTCTGCTCAGCCAACCGTTTTTGGTGAGGGCGCGCGGGAGTTCGTGCCCGGTCACAGCCCCGATGAACGGCAATCTTGGAAGCTGCCGAGACTCCCCTTTCCCCGGGAACATTCTCGATATTCGCCTCTCCGCCGGGAGGAGGGTGCTGCAATTGCAAATAACCTTGCGACTTGGGCCGACGTTCTCGATCGTTCGTATATATCAGCTGCGTTCGTCAAGCTAAGATGTCTCTCATGAGCGCCGCTAAACATCGATCGAAGAGCCCGACCCACTCTCACCTTGCGGCCGCCGCGCATAAACCCGTGGGACGTCGGATCGTCAAGGTGGGCACACGCCAAATCATCACCGAGGGACTCGCCCAGCCGATATTCCACGATCTGTTCCACCATTTCATGACCGTGAGTTGGCCGCGACTGTTCGGCACTCTGGCCGCCTTCTTTCTCGTCTTTGACCTTTTATTCGGCTTCTTTTACTACTTAAGCCCGGGATCCGTTGCGAATCTAAACCCCCCTGGTTTCGCGGGTGATTTCTTCTTCAGCGTAGAGACTCTCGCAACCGTCGGCTATGGCGAGATGCATCCCGCGACCTTCTATGGCCACCTGGTCGCGATGGTCGAGATCTTCGTCGGTCTCATGTCATTGGCGCTCATTACCGGCCTGATGTTCGCCCGATTTTCCCGGCCTCGGGCGCGTTTCCTCTTTTCGAAAAATGCCGTCGTGCGACCGATCGCGGGTAAACCGACATTGATAATTCGTGCTGCGAACGAGCGCCAGAATGTAGTTCAAGACGCCTCCGCGCGCTTAGCGCTGCTGCGTGACGAGGTAACCGAAGAGGGTTACCGCATTCGTCGCATCATCGATTTGCCGCTGCTGCGCTCACAGCATCCCGCGTTCGCCCTCGGCTGGACCATTATGCACGTCATCGATACGGCAAGTCCCTTGAGTTCCGAGACCCCGGAGTCGCTATCGAACTCCAAGGCAATACTTGTCTTAACCCTAAGTGGTACCGACGAAAACACAGGCCAGATATTGATGGCGCGGGGCGAATATTCTTGCGCTGACATACGATGGAACTCAACCTTCCACGACATCCTCGAAGAAGCGCCCGACGGCAGCATCCACGTTGACTACAACAAGTTTCACGATATTGAGCCGCTTAAAAATGGTGACGCAACTCCTCCCGCGGTCTGAAATTGGGCAATGGCCGTATCCGGGAGTGCCGCCGTCTTATGTTCCGTATATGCAACCGGTTTGCGCCGTCGGCCGCCGGAAGAGTATTATTCGCTTCCATCGGCCAACGCGATTTGATGCTACGCCTGCAGCCAGTAGGCCTCATTGTGGAAGGAATACATGTCGACCGCCAGACCTGGAACGGCATTGAAGAACTTGCGCAAGCGCAACCGATGGACCTTGGCGGACGTCGCCAAGCGCACGGGTATTCCCCCCTCGACGCTGTCTCGTATCGAGAATGATCAGATCTCGCCCACATACGACATGCTGTTGCGGCTCGGTCAGGGACTTTCGATCGATCTGAGCCAATTATTGTCCGATGCGCCCGCCGAGGTATCATCGGACCAACCGGGACGGCGCAGTGTGAATCGGGTCCCGGACGGGGAAACCGTGCCAATGTCAAATCACACGCTGCGCTATCTCAGTAGCGATCTGCTCAACAAGCAGATGACGCCGATCCTGTGCGAATACCGGGCGCGGTCGCTCGAGGAGTTTGGCCCCTTGATGCGACACGAGGGCGAGGAATTTCTGTTCGTGCTCGAGGGCGAGCTCGAGCTGCACACGGAGTGCTACGCGCCTCTCGCTCTCAAGGCGGGCGAGTCGATCTACTTCGATAGCCGCATGGGGCACGGATATGTCGCGCGTGGCCCGGAAATCTGCCGTGCACTGTCGATGTGCACGGTACCCCAACATCCGGTGAGCGAGGAACGTGCGCAGGGCAAGCCGATTCCTTTGGAAGGAGCAGCCTCCGAGGCGGCTGCGTTCAGGCATCCCGTGGATATCGGCAGAAGGCACGCCAGCGCGCCGAAGCGCAAAGTCCGGCGTAGCGCGTAGCGCCCGTTCGCTAACCCAGGCAGGCCTCCACCAAACGAGCGAACTCGGCCCCACCCCGTATGGGGTCGGCGACGGGCAGGCCGAGCCGGTCGGCGTGCTCGGAGAGCACGGCCTGCGCCTCGGACGCAGTCAATTTGGCGGTATTGAGCGCCACTCCCGCGCAGCGCACCTTCGGATTCGTGCGCCTCGCCAACTTAAGGTTGAGTTCGATGGCCTCGGTCAAGGGTGGTGTCTCGAAGTCCTCGAGGCCGAGGATGCGATCACGATCGCTCGTGTGGCACATCACGATGACGTCCGCCTGGCTGCCGTGCAAGAGGCCGAGAGACACTCCGGCGTAGGAGGGGTGAAACAGAGAGCCCTGTCCCTCAACGATATCCCAATGATCGGGCGAGGCATCGGGGCTCAGCATCTCGGCGGCTCCCGCCACAAAGTCCGCTATCACGGCGTCGATCGGGATGCCGGCGCCGGCAATCAGGATGCCCGTCTGGCCGGTGGCACGAAAATCAGCTGCCACACCGCGCCTGCGGAACTCCCGCGCCAGACACAGGGCCGTGTATTTCTTTCCTAGCGCGCAATCCGTACCGACGGTGAGCAGGCGCTTGCCGGTCCTTTTCCGCCCGGTGGCAACCGGGATCCCCGGAGGTGGGGTACGCACGTCAATGAGACGCCGGCCGTGGCGTTGCGCTGCGGCTTTCAGCTCCGGCACATCCTCGAGCTTCCCGTGCATTCCGCTGATGACATCGAGACCCGCCTCCAGTGCGTCCCGCAGTTCCGCAAGCCAGGTGTCGCGAATGATGCCGCCGACATTGGCCACGCCCACCACGAGAGATCTGGCTCCGCGCGCCTTGGCCTCACGCGGCGAAAGGATGGGCAGTCCCACGCTCACGTGCGAGCCGGCACACGCGAGTTCCCCGATACATGACTCGGGCGCCCAATCGCGCAGCCCAAAAGCTGTCTTGGCAAAGGCAAAGTCTCTTGCCTCGCCGAGAAACAACAGGTAGGGACGCGGCAAATCCAGGATGGGTGAAGCCGGTGAGGGGGCGCTGGCGCTTGGCATTTCGATTTCTCGGATCGCGCGAGGCGTCACCGCTCTCGCACAGTTCATGGGGCGGTTGTTGCACATACGGAAATATGCCTGAAACCCCATCGTCGCGCAATGAGTCTCGGGAAATGCTTATTTTTAAGGAGTTTTTGGCGCAGAGTCCACAAAGATCTGAATTTTTTCCACGAGACCAACCGCGACCACGTGAACCAGAGATGCCTTGACATTGCGGATACGCAATTTCTCTGGCAGTATGTCGCGACACAAGAATCAACATACCAAGGGGACTCCATGAGCATAGGCCAGCCCGTCGCATGCCGACACGCCGGTACCGCGCCCGCGCGGCATCTCGCCGGCACACTCTGCCTCGCGATCACGCTCATCGGAGCAAGCCGGGCCGCCCCGTCGGAAGACCAAACACCGCCTCGCTCCACCGCCAATGTTGCCGCGGCGACGAGCACCGGGGCGGCCGATGCGGACACCCTCGCCACCATCGTCGTGACCGGTACGAGCATTCAGTCGGTCGACTCGGCGGCCTATCAAAGCGCGCCTGTCAGCGTCATCACCGCGGACACTATTCAGAAGTCCGGTGCCGCAAGTCTCGAGAGCTACTTCCAAACCCAACCGGGTTTCGTGCTATCCGGGCAGTCCAGCTTCTCCAACACGGGCGGAGCATCCGGCACGAACGGAACCACCCTCGGCGCCACGACGTTGAATTTGCGTGGCCTGGGCCCGCAGTACACGCTGGTGCTCCTGAACGGCCGCCGTTTTCAGGCAGAGGATCCCGCCAACATCGACCTGATTCCGGTGGATGCGATCGATCATGTGGAGATACTCAAGAGCGGCGCGTCCGCCGTCTATGGCTCGGACGCTGTCGCCGGCGTGGTCAATATCATCACCAAGCGCAAGGCGGATGGCTTCAGCTTCGACGGCTATTACGGCGAGAGCGGGCAAGGCGACGACTCGACCAGGCGCTTCTCCGCGAGCTGGGGCACTTCGAGCGACGACATGAATTTCATGGTCGTCGGTGAATACTTCAGCCGCGGCGGCCTGACACAGGGACAGCGATCGCTGTCGGCTGATCCTGACCTGAGTCGCTTCAATTCCGGTTTCGACTACCAGACGTTCTCCTACTCTTCCCTGGCGCAGATCATCCTTCCGAATGGCACCGGCCCGCTCGTATTGAACCAACGCACGTTCACCTGTGGAGATTCCAGCAGAAATGCGGCGGACTACGTGCCCCTCAACTCGCATTTGTACGCGACGAGCTGCGATGCGACGCTGGACGAGGACAAGCGCTCGCTCATGAATCCGCAGCGGAAGGGGACATTGTTCGCTTCATTCGACTACAACTTGTCGCAGGACCTGGCACTCTATGCGGATTTCGATTTTGCGCGCAGCCTGGTGGAGTCCGTCGGAAACCCCTACGGCGCAGACGGATTCGGCGATGTCAATTCACCGCTGAATCTCAGCCCGATCCCGGCGAATTACTACTGGAATCCTTTTGGCGTGCCGATCACCGCGGTCACCTACGGGTTCCCGGAAGCTGGGCCACAGGTGAATGACGTCGACACGAGCGCCTGGCGGCTGAACCTCGGGGTCAAGGGCTCGCTCGGCGTCGTGCATTACGACGTCGGCGGCTCTTACTACTACAACTACGGGAACGCGTTCGATTACAACTTGCCGACGAATCCCGGGTTGTACGCAGCCGAGAACCGCCCCGGCGCCCAGGCAGTCAACCTCTTCTGCAACGCCTGCAATACGCCGGCGCAGATCGCCGGCATATTCGGAGGCAGCAGCATCCAGGACTGGGAGGAGGCCGCGCTGATCAACGCGCACGCCTACGCACCTGTCTTCACGCTGCCCGGCGGCGACATCAATCTGGCCGCGGGTGCCGAGTACCAGCGGGATGCTTACATCGTTCAGCCTTCACAGGCGATTTTGGATCATGTCTTGAGCGATTTTACTGTGGCCCCCATCAGTGCCGGCCGCCGCTACTCCTCGGTATACTTAGAGGGACAGCTTCCCGTGTTCGGCAATGCGTTTACCTTCCCCGCGGCCGCCTCGCTGGGCATCGACGTCGCGGCCCGCTACGAGAATATCCAAGCGGTTGGATCGAGAACCGATCCGACGGTCAGCGTTCGTTGGGAGCCTTTGGCCGACTCGATCGCATTGCGCGGATCCTACGGGACGTCTTTCCGGGCTCCGCCCTTGACCTCGGTCGACGCTCCCGAGTCCAGCGCGGGCGGCACCGCGCTGATCAATCCCGCGAACGGGCAGTACCAGGACTACACGGTGGTTACCGGCGGCAACAAGAATCTGAAGCCCGAGACTGCGACGTATGTCAACTATGGGATCGTGCTCACCCCCAAATCGGTTCGAGGACTGACGTTGCAGCTCGATCGGTGGTTCATCAACCAGAAGAACATCGTGATTCAGACCTCGCCGCAGCTCGTGCTGGATGGCATCCAGCCGGGCAGCACGTTCACCGCGGCGAACGGTGTCCCCGGGCTATATTCCCTGTACGTGAATGCCGCCGGGCAGCAAGTGAATGGCACCGATCTGGATCTTGACTATCGCTTCCGCACGGACAGCATCGGGTCGTTCGATTTCCGCTGGAGCGGAACCTATCTCAATTCCTTCAAGGTGAATGACGAAACGGGCGTCGGGTTCGTGCAGTATGCCGGCAATACCGCGCTGGCGAGCTCGTTGCCCACGGTGACGGGACTGCCGAAGATTCGCTCGCTGTTCGCGACGAACTGGCTCTACGGCGCCTTTGGGCTTACGTATCTGATCCACTACACCGGCTCTTACACGGACCCCACCATCCCGGGCGGAGTCGAGGTCGGCAAGTACGTGACGCATGACATTCAGCTCAATTGGGATTTGGGCAAGTTGGCGGGCCCGGCCTCGTGGCTTTCGACGCTGAAGCTGACCGCAGGCGTGAACGATCTCACGTACGCAAAGGTCCCTATTTTCTACGCAGGGACATTGGGCCAGGGAAACATGGCGAACGGTTACGATACCTCCATCGTGAATCCCGTAGGGCGGTTCTTCTATGTCGCGCTTCATCTCAACATTCCGCGCCATTGACGCGATGACCCGCGTATACACATGCCTCGCGGCGGTGGCTCTATGCCTGCTGGCGTCGCCTGGCAGAGGGGCAACCGATGAGGTGAACGCGAGACTGATGCAAGCCGCCGAGGCGATCGACCAGGCGCTCGAGCGCTCGAGCATGCCCGGACTCGTCGTTGGCATTACCGACCGCCATACGCTGCGCAAGGTCATCGTGCATGGTTATGCGGACCTGAAGACGCGCAGGCCGCTCACCGCCGACTCCCGATTTGCGATCGGTTCCATCTCCAAGGCATTCACGGCGATTGCCCTGATGCAACTAATGCAGGAGCATCGTTTCGACCCGCACGCGCCGATCACGCGTTACCTGCCATCGCTCGTGGTGCACTCGCGGTTCGCGCCAATCACCGGACGGGACCTGATGTCTCACACATCGGGTCTCCCCAACTATCTGCCCGACTCGGCCTCCTCGCGGTACGCGGCCATCGAGCTCAAGGACTTCGAGCCCGGCTATGCACCAGGCGCCCACTGGTGGTACTCCGACACGGGATTCCAACTACTGGGCTACGTGCTGGAAAACATCGAGCATGAGCCCTATACGAAGATTTTGCGGCGCCGCGTGCTCGATCCCATCGGGATGGTGTCGACCTCGGCCATCATCGATGACGCGGAACGCAAGCGCATGGTGGTCAGCTATGTGCGCTGGCCCTACGACGGAAGCTTCGTCGAAGCGCCGTGGTTCGAATACTCGGCGGGAGACGGCAGTATCGTTGCAAATGTTGCGGACATGTCGGCCTACGTGCGCTTCATCCTCAATCGGGGTGCGGGTGACAAGGGTAGGGTGCTTTCCGAGAGCATGTTCGCGACCCTGACGACCCCCGTCCTGGAAGACTACGCGTACGGCTTGTGGGTTCGGAAGGAGAACGGCCGCACGGTCATCAGTCACCCGGGAAGCATCGGGGGTTTCCATGCCGCGATCGAGGCCCACATGGAGGACGGCTTTGGCCTCGTGTTCTTGTGCAACGCCGGGATCGACGAGGATTTGAAGAAGTGGATCGTGAGCGCCGTGACGGCCGCCTTCGAGGGAGCTGCGTTGCCTGCGCCGCCGGCTGCGAGTGCGGAGCCGGCCCAGCTTGACCCGCGCGAATACGCCGGTCGATTTCAGCTCGCAGGAAGCAACGCCTCGGGCTCGGGCGGCGCCACCCTGACCTTCGCGGTTGCCCAGGATCATCTGTTTCTGAAGAGCGAACACGGAGATATTCCGATGGAAAGGATGGGGAAGGACCTGTTCCGTGCGACGGGCGATGCGGTTGGTTTCCTTCCTTTCGTGTTTGGGCGCAGTGGCAAGGATGGGAAGGGCACAGTGACCAGCGTCTCCCAGGGTGCCCATTGGTATGCAGCCGAAGGATTCCCGGAACCGCTGCAGCCCGCGGCGCCGGAGGAGTATGCCTCCTACGTGGGCCATTACGTGAACAACGGGCCGGAAGGTCCTGTTGCGCGGGTCTTTGTCCGTAATGGAAGGCTCATGATGTTACTGTCTGAGGATGAAGAGGCCACGCCGGAGCCGCTCCAGCCTCTGGGTCCGGGGCAGTTCCGGATTGGCAAGGCGGACTACTGCCCCGAGCGCGCCCGCTTCGACACCATCGTCGAGGGCCAGGCGCTGCGTCTCTTCGTCTCCGGGGTGCCGCTCTATCGCAAGGACATTCCATGATCGCGTCGATCTCGCGCGCTCGCGCGCTCTCGGGGTTCCTGACACTCGCGGCAGCATTGGCGCCGCAGGTTTTGCCGGCGGGCGCCACTGTCGTCCGCAAACCAACCTATGACATCGTGATCCTGCACGTCCGTGCGATAGATCCGGAGACGGGCCTGGATGCGACTCGCAACATTGGGATCACCGGGGACAAGGTCACCGCGGTCTCAATGGAGCCGCTCTCGGGTAAACAGACAATAGAGGGGCAAGGGCTGGTCGCTTCGCCCGGCTTCATCGATCTGCATTCCCACGCCTACGGCTACGAAACCGCCACCTACCAGGCCATGGACGGCGTCACGACGCGGCTTGAGCTGGAGCTTGGGGTGTATCCCGTCAAGCAGTGGTATGACAAGAAGGCCGGGCATGAGCTGATCAACTACGGTGCGAGTGTCAATCACGACCGGGTACGCTTTTCCTTGCAGCACGGCGGTGATCTGCACGATCCCCGGATTCCCGGTGAGACCTCCGATGCCATGGACACGGATCCCCGGTTCGAGCAACTCATCCACCAACCTATTCCGCCGCAGTTCTACGACCGGTTCGTGCCAATGTTGGAGGCCGGGCTCGATGACGGTGCGATCGGCATAGGCAGCGGAACGCAATATGCACCGGGCATAACCCACCAGGAGATGTTGGACCTCACCCAGGTCGCGGGCCGCAGGCACGTATGCGTGTTCACTCACATCCGCTATGGAAGCCTGGTTGAGCCCGGGAGCACCCTCGAGGCCGTGCAAGAACAGATCGCCAACGCGGCGATCACCGGCGCCTGTGTGCACATCGTGCACATCAACAGCATGGCGATGTCGAGCACGCCGCAGATGATCGCGCTATTCCACCAGGCGAGGGACCACGGCGTGGATGTCTCGACGGAGGTCTATCCCTGGGACGCCTCGGTGGATGAGATTCGCAGCGTCATATTCGATCCGGGATGGCAACAGCGCTGGGGTGTTACGGTTGGCGACCTGCAATCGCGAACGACGGGCAAGCGGCTCACGATGGAGGAGTTCAACGCGCTGCGCTCCGGTACTGCAGACGACGGCGTGCTCATGCACATGAACACCGAAGAAACCATCACCAAGGCTTTGCAGGACCCTCTGGTGCTGGTCGCCAGCGATTCCATGGATATCGTGAATCGCTATAGCCATCCGCGTTCCGCTGGAACGTTTGCACGAGTGCTCGGCCATTACGTGCGCGAGACTGGTGCGCTGACCCTTTCGCAGGCCATCCGCAAGATGAGCCTGATGCCCGCGCAGCGCCTCGAGGCGTTTGTTCCGGCCATGAAGAAGAAGGGGAGGTTGCAGGTGGGGGCGGACGCCGATCTCATTCTTTTCGATCCACAGCAAGTGTCTGCGCGCGCGCGCTACCTGGATGCCAAGGAGTACTCGAAGGGCATTCTTTACGTCATGGTCAATGGCCAGCTAGTCGTTCGACACGGCATGTTAGTCAAAGACGTATTTCCGGGAAGGCCAGTTTACTCGCAGCAGCGGAGGAACTGATGGCAGGTAAACACGCCGTCGCTCTCAGGGTGACCACCGGGAGTTACCCGCTCAAGGAGCCGTTCAACATCACCGGTCACCGGATCACGGCGGCCGATGTGGTCTTGGTCACGTTGCAGCGTGGCCCTCATGTGGGTCGCGGGGAGGCGGCGGGCGTGTTCTACCTCGAGAACAACGATCCGCCGAGCCTGATCAAACAAATCGAGTCGGTGCGGCCGCACGTCGAAGCGGGTATCGAGCGACACGCGCTGCAGGGCCTCTTGCCGCCGGGCGGCGCGCGCAACGCGCTGGATTGCGCTCTGTGGGATCTCGAAGCCAAGCTGACAGATACACCGGCATGGCGAACAGCCGGGCTGGAACCTCCGCGGCCGCTGCTCACGACCTTCACGGTGAGCGCCAACACCCCCGAGAAGATGGCTGCGGATGCCCGAGCCTACACGGGCGCCAAGGCTCTCAAAATTAAGCTTACCGGACAGCCCATCGACGCCGATCGGGTGTGCGCGGTGCGCGAGGTCTCTCCCGCGGCCTGGCTAGGGGTCGATGCCAACCAGGGCTTCACACGGGACTCGCTCCAAGCACTGCTGCCCGTGCTGGTCGTCAATCGTGTGCAACTGATCGAGCAACCCTTCCGAATCGGACAGGACCGCGAGCTGGATGGTTTGCGTTCGCCAATCCAGATCGCCGCGGATGAGAGCATCCACCGGCTCACGGACATTGCGAAGCTCGCCGGTCGATACGACGTGATCAATATCAAATTGGACAAGTGCGGCGGCCTCACGGAGGGCCTCGCCATGGCACGCGAGGCGCGCCGGTTGGGTGTTTCCGTCATGGTCGGCAACATGCTCGGCTCGTCGCTGGCGATGGCACCGGCCTTGGTGCTCGGTCAGCTCTGCGACGTGGTGGACCTCGATGGACCTGTCTTCCTGAGCAAGGATTGCGCTCCCACGGTCCGCTATGACCAGGGGATGATCTGCGCCCCCGCGGCGCTCTGGGGCCATCCAGTCTCTGAGCGCGTTCCGGCCTGACATTTCTGCAGATCGAGTCTCACAGCATCGACTTCGTGCCGCTCGCGGAGCGTTACGGCACCCCGCGCCGGTTGTTCACCGTCTGGTTCAGCGCCAACATGACGATCCTGGGTGTGGCCCTGGGCACCCTCGGTATCACGGCGGGTTTGAGTTTCGGTTGGACCGTAGCTGCGTTGGTGGCCGGCAACGCGATAGGCACGGTATTCATGGCCGCCCATTCCGCGCAGGGTCCTCAGCTCGGCGTCCCCCAGATGATCCAGAGCCGCGCTCAGTTCGGCGTGCAAGGCGCTGCGTTACCGCTCCTGGCAGTCGTCGTAACCTATGTGCTGTATTGCGCCGCGAACGGTATTCTGACTCAGGGCGTCATCAGCTCGATCTTGCCTATCGCTCCCCTCGGGGCGCTCGTACTGTTTTCCTGTCTGACCGCGCTGGTAGCGTTCGTTGGCTACGAGCTCATCCATCGACTCGGCACCGTGCTGACCGTGATCTCCACTGCACTGTTCGCGGCGGGCGCATGCATCCTCTGGATGCGGCATGCTGCCGGCCTCGCGCCCGTCTCGGTCGCAGCACCGCACTTCACCGGCGCGGCCTTCATGTTGACCGCCACACAAGCTGCCTCCTGGTCGTTGAGCTATGGGCCCTACGTCGCCGACTACTCGCGCTATCTCCCCTCGTCGGTACCGCCTGCCAAGACGTTTTGGTACACGGCCCTGGGCTGTTTTCTTGGCTCCGTCGCCGTAATGACGTTCGGCGCCTATTTCGCCACCCTTGAGCCCACGTTGGCCCAGAATCCCGGCGTCGGGGTGGCGACTCTTTTCGGGCCCGCTCGCCCGCTCGTCCAAGTGCTCGTCGTGTTGGGTGTTCTCCAAGGTAACGTGCTGAATCTCTACAGCGCCTACATGTCCACTGTGACGATCTTCACGAGCATGGACGGCGCCCGGCGGATTCGGCGCGCCCAGAAACTCCTGATCATGGTCGCATTGATCACGGCTGCGGGACTTATTTCTGTTCTCGCGAACGCCAGCTTTCAGACTTACTTCGCCGACGCTCTGAATGCCATGCTCTACCTGCTGGTGCCGTGGAGTGCCATCAACTTGGCCGACTACTACCTCGTCCGGCACGGCCAGTACAACATCGCGGCCCTGTATAACAGCAGCTCCGAATACGGAGCCTATCGCTGGAGGACTATCGGTGTGTACTGCACGGGTATCGCAATCCAGGCACCCTTCATCGACCTGTCGTTTTACGCGGGTCCGATAGCGCAACGATTGGGAACCGACATCGCATGGCTCCCGGGGCTGCTGATCCCGGGAGCGATTCATATCGTTACCGAGCGCGCCAGAGAGCATCGAACGACAGCGAGCGCATCGAGGTAGTGCCGGTGGTCATGCCGCAGTGTCGAGTTCACTATTCACGATGCGACCGGACAGTTCACGGAGACTGTGCTCGCAAATGCCGAGGCTTCCTCAAATGACTCCCACCGAACGCCCAGGGACCAGAATGTCAACGGATGCCACTTGGCATACAGTGCAGATCATCTCGGTAGCCAGTCTTGAACGATAGGCCCGGCGCTTAGCAACAGTGTGGAGACACCATGATTGTCGGCCAGAATGCGCAGCTCTCAGCCAGCAAGATGCCGCTCAAGCCGGCGGCGGCCGAGGCAGCCATTGATGCAAGCCCCACCGCGATGCCCGCCATGAACGGTATGGAGCGCCAAGAAGAAGCCTACCGCGTCGCGCGGTATTATGAAAACGCATATTGTGCATGGAATTCATTACGAGTCATAATGAATGAGTGCCTCGCAATCTCGACATGGGTCTCCTTAGAACCTTTGTAGCTGTCGCCGATCATGCCAGCATGACAGCGGCGGGAAATGCGCTGCATCTGACCCAAAGTGCGGTTAGTCAGCAGATCGCCCGGCTGGAAGACCTGTCCGGTGCGCTTTTCACGCGCGATCGTCGCAACTTCCGGCTAACTGTTACGGGAGAGCAATTACTCGGGAAAGCCCGTCGTTTGCTGACCTTGAACGACGAACTTTGGTCGGACATGACCGCCAAGGTCATGGACGGGCGGATTCGTTTGCGCGGCGGAGGCGAGTGTACGGTTTAGATTGTAAAGCGTGCCATGAGGCATCTGAATGGAGTCCGTATGCAAAGGTTACGTCATTTCCTCTCACCATGATGCCGGCTTTTTATGTCCGTTCGACGCATGCGCCAAGCCCGGGCTCACAGCCCCACATGGCGCAGTGTCGAAATTGCGGGCTCTTGCAGATTCAGCGGCCGGCAGGACGACGCGATATCGTGTTTTGTTCCCGCTGTAAGACGCAGTTTGAGCACAGTGCAGGGAAGAGTCTGGATGCGACATTGGCCTGCTCGGCGGCAATTTTAGCTATTGCTGATCCCGGCCTGGACGGCGCCTTTCCTCACAGCTTCGGCGCTCGGCGCTATCCGGACGAGCTTCTTGCCCATGAGCGTCTCGGTCGTTTGGCGCGACGGCTCGCCCTTGCTCGCGCTTTTTGTTTTTCTGTTCGTGCTGACGTTTCCGCTGATACGTTTCGGCGCGTTGACTGCGGTGCTCTTGACGCTGCGGTTGGGACTGCGGTCGGCATGGCAGACGCACGCTTTCAGAGTCTGCAACGCGCTGCAGGTATGGGCGATGCTCGACGTTTTCCTCTTGGGCTTGATGGTAGCCTACTTCCGGCTGCGATCTTCGCTCGAAGTGACGCTCGGTGCCGGCGCCGTCTGCTTCATGATCGCCGGTCTTCTTGTCATTGGTGGCGCGCGCGACGCTCGACAAGGCGCAGGTCTGGCGTTTGATAAGCCCGGACCGCCGCTTGATTCAGGGCCCAACCATGGTGTGCTTGAGCTGCGAACTGGTGATGCCTCGCGCGGAAGGATCAACCACTTGCCCGCGCTGTCGGGCCGTCGTCACGCCACGCAAGAAAAATCCCTACACGCGCTCCATGGCCCTTCTGTTGGCCGCGGGCCTGATGTATTTGCCTGCAAATATCTATCCCATCGCCACCATCCCGATCGACCTTAGGCCCACTTCGTATACGGTTCTCGGCGGCGTCCTTGATCTGGTGCGATCGCATCTGGTCGGTTTGGCGGCGCTGGTATTCACCGCGAGTTTCACCATTCCTTTGCTGAAGATGCTCGGACTGGCGTGGTGCGCCTCTTCGGCCATGTGCGGCTCGTGTCGATTTCTGGTGGGAAAGACCCGCATCTATCGCATCGTCGAGGAAATCGGCCGATGGTCCATGGTGGATCCTCTGACCATTGCCTGCTTCGTGCCTGTTTTGCAATTCAATGCGCTCATTGATGGCCACGCCGAACCGGCGGTGGTGCCGTTCTCCGCGGTCGTCATCTTGACGACGCTGGCGGTTCAGCTGTTCGATCCGCGCAGGATGTGGGACGTGGCAGAATTGAATCCATGAGTAGTCCCGAAGACCAGACCAATGCCCCGGTGAACGCTCCGGAAACGGGCCGTCGCCGCACGATCTGGCCGAACTTGATATGGGGGATCCCGCTCGCCGCCTTGGTCATCGTGGGCTACCTGGGCGTGAGAGCCGTGCTCAATCGCGGCGAGATGGTGACGGTCACCTTCACGAGAGCCGCCGGCGCGAAAGCGGGTGTGACCAAGGTTCTCTATCAGGGCGTCGAAGCGGGCCACGTGACCAAGATCGAGCCAAATGCGGACGGTCGGCGGCTGGACTTCCATCTGCGGCTGGTGCCGGCGGCAAAAAGCGGTCTGAACACCAATGCGCGTTTCTGGCTGATCGGGGCCAATCCCAACTTATCGGATCTGAGTTCGCTCAAGGCTGTGGTCTCCGGAATCGCCATCGGCTACGCGCCCGGTGAGGGAGGCGAGCCCGCGGACCGATTTGAGGGACTGGATCAGGCGCCCTTGATTTTGCCGGGCGACAAGGGCACCCGCTACTCGTTGCGCGCCCATTCCCTCAATTCCATTCACGAAGGCAGCATCGTGCTCTTCCACGGGCAAGCCATCGGCAAGGTCATTGAGATCCATTTCGATGGCGACAAGGGGTTTCGCCTACAGGCGTTCATCAATCAACCGTACGACTCGCTCATCCGTCGGGGTGCTCGATTTTGGAAAATAAGTCCGCTGCGCCTCTCTTTTGCGGGCGGTGGCATTACCGCAAACTTGGCACCCCTGAGTACTCTGCTCGCAGGCGGCATCGACCTTGGAGGTCGACACCACCGACACCAACGATCCGCAAAGCCCGGCAGATACGGAGTTTCCGCTGTATTCGTCCCATAACGCCGCGCGCCAAGGATTATCGGGACCCACGGTACGCTACGAATTTGCGTTTGACGGCGATGCGGGTGTATTGGACGAGACTTCCGCGGTGACGCTGCTGGGATATCAAATCGGCGAAGTCGAGTCCACGCGATTGGCCTATAACGAGCGCACCGGCGCTCCCTACGGGATCGCCACCGCGGTGCTCTACCCACAGCAAATGCATGTCCGATCCCGGCACAGGCGCACAGAGCACGCCTGAGGATTGGCGTGCCGCCACCGATGCCGCGCTGACGCGCCTCATTCATCTTGGCTATCGTGCGAGACTGCAGCAGTCCCCACCGGTACTCGGCGATCAATCAATTGCGCTGGTGCGTACGGCCGGCGCATCGCCGGCGAAGCTCCTCGCCGACGGTGACATTCCCCGCTTTCCGAGCGCGCCGGGCTCGAGCAACCTAGGCGATATAACCGCAAAGGCGGATGTATTTCTCACTAAGCTGGATGCCGTTCCGCTCGAAGACATCGGCTCGAACCTCGAGAGAATCACCGGCAATCTCGACAAGCTCATGTCCTCCCCGGAACTGAAGGACAGCCTGACGCATCTGCATTCGACCTTGACCTCGATCGATAAGCTGCTCCACGACGTGCAGCCGCAAATCGGTCCGCTCATCGGCAAACTCAACGAGGCGGCGGCAGAGCTGTCGGGCACCGCGGCCGCCTTGCACCAGATTGCGGAAAGCGGGCGGCCCCAACGAGGACGCGAGTCTGCCCGAGGCCATCCGGCAGATTACCGAAGCGGCACGATCCATAAGGACACTCACCGATTATCTCGATCGGCACCCTGAGGCATTGATTCGCGGCAAGAGACCAGAGAAATGAACTGCAACCGAATGACTTGGTGGGTGGCTGGATGTGCCGTCGCAGCGGCACTCGGAGGGTGTCGCAGTGCCTCGACCCGAATCTACACCCTCGAGCCGGCGGCGCCCGCGTCGCACATAGAAGTCTATCGAGCGCCCGGCCCTTCGCATCGACACGCTGAACGTGCCCGCCAGTTGGGATCGCATGGAAATCCTAAGGCCGTCAGCGGCTGGGACACTTCAGATCAGCGACTTCGATCATTGGGCCGCGCCGCTGGCCCAAATGGCCAGGCAGACCCTATCCGACGACCTGGATCTACGGCTGCCGTCGGGCAGCGTCATTTATCCGCGACTGCCCAAGCCGAGCGGTGCGTTGGGCGTCAACGTCGATATCCTGGATTTCAACATCGTCGCCTCGCAAGCCTCGATGCGGGCGAGTTGGATGATCGCTTCCATCTGGGGACGCGCAGGGCGCCAAGCGCAGCGCCGCCGCATTGCGCAGCCCTATGAGTTCCGAAGACCCGGCCGCTGTTGCCCACGCCTGGAGTGACCTGATGGGGCAATTGGCGGATCGTATCGCCGCCGACGCCACCTCATTCAACATGCCGTGACTCGTTAAAGGAGATGAGCGATGAATAGAACGCTTCGATCGATGTCCGCGGTTCTCGTCCTTGCCGGTATCGGCGCGGGCCTGGCTCGCGCCGACAACTATGACGACACGATTCACGCCTTCAAGGAGGCCGGCAAGAGCGGCACCTTTTTTGCGAAGTCCTATGGGTACGCCGTATTTCCAACCATCGGCGGCGCCGGGTTCATCGTCGGCGGTGCTCATGGAAAGGGTCGGGTTTACGTCAAAGGGGTGCTCACGGGCGACACGACCATGAACCTTCTCAGCGCCGGTTTTCAGGCCGGTGCGAAGGCCTATAGCGAGATCATTTTCTTCGAGGACAAACGCGCGCTCGACGAGTTTGAGAGCGGCCACTTCGCATTTGGCGCAGACGCCAGCGCAGTCGCCGTCACTGCAGGCGCCGAAGCGGGCGCCGGCACCAGCGGCGTCAGCTCCGAAGCCAGTGCGGATTCGTCGAACGCCGGCACGAGTGGGGGTTATTACAACGGTATGGCGGTATTTACGGTGGCCAAAGGCGGCCTGATGTACGCCGCGACGATTTCGGGTCAACATTTCACTTACACGGCGCGGGGCGGCACCTAGGCGGGGTGTCGACGTCGCTATTTCGTGTCCGCGGTGACAATTATTGTTGAGAAACAACGCTTCCTTTAGCGCCTACTTAACGCTGCCCGGAGAAACGACTATGCACAATAGAAAAGTTTCAAGGGATGACGGTCGCCGAGCGATCATTGCAGGCTTCACTCGAGAGGACTTCGACCGCCTCAATCGATTGGATCATGCGAAAAATCTGCGCTGCATCATCAGAAGTACCAAGTGGCTCAACGAGCACGGCGTCGAACTGTTGGAACGATATCCGCGAGATTTCCTCGATGGTGCAGGTATGACTGTAGAGGAATATCTTCAAGCCCTCACCGTGCACATTGACTGTTGCCACATTCTTCTCAAAAGAATCGAGGACTCGAGGCGCTCACAGGATGCACGGCGGTGATGAACACGCGGCTAGGTGTGGGCACGAACGGGTGTCTCAATTCGCCGTATTTCTACGACTCATTCACTCGACAACAGTGGGCGCAATTCGACGCGGGAGGCCACCGGCTCGCCCCGGCGGCGCTGACTTTGCTCAAGGGCGTCAACGAGCCAATGCCGGTGTCGGAGGTGGAGGAGGTCATAGGACCTCTTTGCGGACTTCTGGATATTCAAATGCGGACCAATGACGTTCGTCCGTTCGTGATTGCAGTGGCCGGTAGTGTAGCCGTCGGAAAGAGCACCTTCGCCAGGGTCCTCCGCGCCTTGCTGGCTCAGGCAGGCCGAACGGTAGAATTGGTCGCGACAGACGGCTTCCTGTGGCCAACCGCAATTCTTGAAAAACGAAACTTAATGCGTCGTAAGGGCTTCCCAGAGAGCTATGATCTCGAGAGAATGCTGCTCTTTCTGGCGAAGCTGAAAGATGGGAAGTCGGACCTTCAGGTGCCTGTCTACTCCCACGAATTGTACGATATTGTCGCCGGACAATATCAAACCATAAACCGGCCCCAAGTCCTGATTCTCGAAGGGCTCAATGTCTTACAGGGGTCGTCGCGGGACAGCGCCGCCGTGGCCGCGGACTCCTTTGACTTCAGCGTCTACCTCGATGCGGATGAAAATGATGTGGAGCGATGGTACGTCGAGCGGTTCTCGGTGCTCCAGAGAACGGTATTCCAACGGCCCACTTCCTATTTCCATCACTTCAAAGATCTGCGGCCGGCGGAAGTCAGAAAGACGGGACGGGAAATATGGCGGTCGATCAATCTGCCGAATCTTCTCCAGAACATTCAGCCCACGCGAGAGCGCGCGTCCGTGATATTGCGCAAAGGTCGGTCGCACGCAGTGAAGGAAGTGCTGTGGCGACATTCAATGAATGGCAGATAGCTTGGGCAATTCGGCGGTCACTGCATGGTCGATCGGTCATGCAAGCTGCGTCTTGGTTTGGCTCGATCGGCAATGAAAAGGCGGCGGCTCACGGGCTGGCTGCAATCGCTCCCAACTGCATGACCGCGTTGTTGTTGTCATCATTGAAATAGATGATCTGATTTCCTGCGGCATCGACGCTCGTCGCAATGCCAAAAATTGCGCCGGGCGTGCCCGTATCGATCTGCACTTGACCGACGAAGCCGCCGGGGACCACCGGCGACACCTCGATCAGCAAATTAGTCATCGCGCCGGGCGCGGTCACACCGATATCCGCGTTGCCGACGACCAAATCGCCATTCTTCAAAAGGGCGGCGCTCAGCGGTGTGGTGAAGGGCGGACCGTGAGCAATGACTCTGGCCGAGGCCATCGCGGGACCAGAGAAGGTCGGAGCGGGGGTCGGGGTTGTCGAACTGCACTGTCCGTTGACGACCACGCCATCCGTCGGGATGACGGACACGCCCGCGAGGGCGATCACGCTGGCGGAACTGGTGTCGACGACATACAGGGTATCGCTCGCCGGATCATAGGTGAGTCCCGCGGGTCCGAATATGCCTCCCGGTGCGCCGCCGCTGCAAAAGCCGGTGACGATTTCCGTGATCGATGTCTGTGCGTCATTTGTGTCCAGGCTGATTCGATCGATGGTGCCGGGAGAGGTGCCGGTGCCGGGGCCGGCAACGATGCCGTTGTTGGCGGGTGCGTTCGATACATAGAGCGCCGCGGGTTGGGCGGCGGTGGCCGCCACGAACGCTTCTCCCCAAGGGCCACGGAACGTGTCGCTTGAAAATGGCGAGCCGACGGTGCCCGTTGCGCCAACCAGGGGATTTAGATTCGATGCCCACGCGGCCGCCGCGATGCTGTCGTCCGGCAGCAGGGCGAGCGCATTGCAGCCCAGCAGATCCGCCGACTGCGCGATGCGATACGGCTGGGAACCGGTGCCAGGATGCAGACCAATGAGGGTTGTGCCTGTGCCTTGAACATTCCCGGAGGGGGGAGTGGTCGTGGTAATCGTCGCGTTATTGAAATTGCACACGATGAGATCCCCCTTGCTGATCAGTCCCGCGCTCGCCGGAGCAACTGCGAGGCCATAGGGATTCTGGTCGCCGTTGGTCGGATCGACAGTAGAGCCGACGATCGGTATCGCGCCGGTGGGCGCCAGGGCGTTGAGAAGGTTGGTCGCGACCGTCACGCTCGCGGATGCGGACTGGGTGCCGCCGGTCCCCGTACAACTCAGGGTGTAGGTATAGTGTCCGGGTGCCGTCGGGACGACCGTCTGACTGCCGCTGGTCATTTGAGCGCCGGTGAACGCGCCGCCGCTTCTGCTCGAGGCTGTGGCCGTGCAAGTCGTGGTGTATGCCGAGGTCCATGTCACGGTGAATGCCTGACCGAAGTCGATGCTGGCAGCGGCTGCCGGCTGCGAGATGCTTACCGTCGGTGCGGGCATCATAGAACCGTAGGGCATCATGGAACCGTAGCCGCCCTGACCTCCGCCGCCGCATCCCGCCATCACGCTCACGAGCAATCCGGAGGTGGCTCTTCCCCAAGTCGAAACGCGCATGGATTTGCAATGCCTCTTTTGTCGGTGCCGGGAATAGGTTCCGAGAGCGTGAGGAATAGTTGCGCGATTTATGGAATGCGCGGTCTCATTTTGATGATCCATCCTCTGTGCGGACGTCTCAGAACGTGGCTTACCGCCGCGAGCACCGGATAAGATCACGCAAGATCGAAGCGATCCAAGTTCATCACCTTGCTCCAAGCCGCGGCAAAGTCTCGCACGAATGCCTGCTGCGAGTCGCTGCACGCGTAGACTTCCGCGATGGCTCGGAGCTGGGAGTTCGACCCGAAGACCAGATCGACCACGCTGCCCGTCCACTTGAGCTCGCCGGAGGTCCGGTCGCGCCCCTCCAACACAGCCTCAGAAGCGGCAGACTTCTGCCACTGCGTATTCATGTCGAGAAGGTTCACGAAGAAATCGTTAGTCAATGCCTCGGGCCGCTGGGTGAAGACGCCCTGTGAAGACTGCGCGAAGTTCGCGTTCAATACGCGCATACCGCCGATCAGAACCGTCATCTCGGGAGCGGTCAGTGTCAGCTGATGCGCGCGATCGACCAGCAGCTCAGCCGCCGATCCTTCGAGTCCTCGACGGACGTAGTTGCGGAACCCGTCTGCGCCGGGCTCCAGTACGGCGAACGAAGCCACGTCGGTCAACTCTTGCGAGGCGTCCATGCGCCCCGCCGAGAAGGGGACCTTCACCTCGTGGCCCGCCTTCTTTGCGG
The DNA here is from genome assembly GCA_963784105.1 of uncultured Gammaproteobacteria bacterium. Lineage (GTDB taxonomy): Bacteria > Pseudomonadota > Gammaproteobacteria > Steroidobacterales > Steroidobacteraceae > Bog-1198. Next base: position 2,586,326 of record CAWAQE010000015.1, on the reverse strand, counting down.
CCGCCTCAACGCCTGCGCAGCCGCCCAGAACGATGAGGTCGGCAAGCGAGACCCTCTTTCCATCGAGCCGTGCGCGGTTGAAGTCTCTCTGGATCGCTTCGAGCTCCTGCAGAACCTTGGCCAGTTCAGCCGGCTGGTTGACTCGCCAATTCTTCTGCGGAGACAAGCGAATTCGGGCTCCGTTGGCCCCGCCGCGCTTGTCACTGCCGCGAAAGGTCGCAGCCGACGCCCATGCCGTGGTGACCAATTGGGAAATGGAGAGTCCGGAGGCCAGGATCTTGGCTTTCAGGACCGCGATGTCCTCACCGTCGATCAAGGGGTGGTCCACTGCGGGAATGGGGTCTTGCCACAGCAGATGCTCCTGAGGAACGAGCGGGCCGAGATAACGCGACACGGGACCCATATCACGGTGCGTGAGCTTGAACCACGCCCGGGCGAATGCGTCGGCGAATTCATCCGGATGCTCGTGGAATCGCCTGGAGATTTTTTCGTAGGCAGGGTCGAGACGCAAGGCGAGATCGGTGGTCAGCATGGCCGGCGAGTGACGCTTCGAGCGGTCGTGGGCGTCCGGCACCGTCCCTGCGCCTGCGCCAGCCTTCGGCTTCCACTGGTGCGCACCGGCCGGGCTCTTGGTCAACTCCCACTCGTAGCCGAACAGGTTCGAGAAGAAGTCATTGCTCCACTGGGTCGGCCTACCGGTCCATGTCACTTCGAGGCCGCTGCCGATCGCATCACCCCCCTTGCCCGTGCCAAAGCTGCTCTTCCAGCCAAGGCCTTGCTCCTCGACGCCCGCAGCTTCCGGCGCAGGTCCCACCAGAGCCGCATCGCCGGCACCGTGGGTCTTGCCGAAGGTATGACCGCCGGCAATGAGCGCAACCGTCTCTTCGTCGTTCATCGCCATGCGCGCAAAGGTCTCGCGGATATCCCGCGCCGCAGCGACCGGATCCGGATTGCCGTTCGGCCCTTCCGGATTGACGTAAATCAGACCCATTTGCACCGCGGCGAGCGGATTTTCGAGATTCCGGTCGCCGGAGTAGCGTTTGTCGCCCAGCCAGGTGGCCTCGGAACCCCAGTAGATGTCTTCTTCCGGTTCCCAGATATCCGCACGCCCGCCGGCGAAACCGAAGGTCTTGAATCCCATCGATTCCAGTGCGACGTTGCCGGTGAGGATCATCAAGTCGGCCCATGAAATCTTCCGGCCGTACTTCTGCTTGATCGGCCAAAGCAACCTGCGTGCCTTGTCGAGATTGACGTTGTCGGGCCAGCTGTTTAAGGGGGCAAAGCGCTGGCTGCCGTTCCCTGCGCCGCCGCGACCGTCACCGGTGCGGTAGGTGCCGGCGCTGTGCCATGCCATGCGAATGAACAACGGCCCATAGTGGCCGAAGTCTGCCGGCCACCAGTCTTGTGAATCGGTCATTAAGGCATGAAGATCCTTGACGAGGGCATTCAGGTCGAGGGTCCGAAACTCCTGCGCGTAGTTGAACTCCCCGCCCATGGGGTCGGACTTGTAGGAGTGCTGGTGCAAGGGGTTGAGCTTCAGTTGATTGGGCCACCAGTCTGCGTTCGAGGACGCGCCGGCGAGCGCTTGTTTGCGGGCGTCGCCTGAGAACGGGCATTGGGTATCGCTTTCCATGTGCTCTCCGATCGAGTTCTGCGTTGAATTCATGTGGCTGAAGTTAGCGCCTCTGCATCGACGAATCCAATCGATCTTATGAGGGCGATTCATAGAGCGAATCTATCGTCAGACCTGAGGCTGGCTTCCAGGCCACCCATAAGGTCACTCATTCAGGCAGGCCGGGTCGACCCCCGAAATCCAGACGCCAAGCGCCGCGGCCAAGCGATATGATGTCCCCGGTCGATTGCATCCAACGACGCAAATCCGTTCTGGGAGCCTTGGATGAGTAAAACGATTGCACCGATCGTGGTGATGGGCGTCTCCGGTTCGGGGAAAACCACGATCGGAAGGCTGCTGGCCGCCAAAGTGGGTCTGCCCAAACAGACGAGCTCATATCTACACTCAATATCGAAGAGGCACCCGCTGAAATGATTGAATCCGCGGTGCGTTGGCTCGAGAGCCCAACGAAATCGTCATGAGAGCGCTCATTCCCCGTCTTCGCTGGCGGATTGGATGGCTGGTCGGCATCGGTGTGCTCATCAATTTTACACCCACAGGTGCCATGTGACGACAAATGCTCTTCGCGCCACGTTGGCCGCCACGATTTTCGGATCGAGCCTCGCCTTCATCGATGGTTCAGTCGTCAATGTGGCGCTGCCGGCATTGGGGCGTCAACTGCACGCGGATCCCGCGAAGCTGTCGTGGGCCATCACGACGTACCTGTTGCCCCTGGGTACGTTGATCCTCCTGGGCGGCGGCCTCGGCGATCATTTCGGCAGGCGGCGCGTGTTTCTTCTGGGTTTGGTGCTGTTCACCGGGGCCTCGATACTCTGCGCGGCCGCGCCGACTTTCGCATGGCTGCTCGCCGGCCGAGGCGCACAGGGGGTAGGCGCCGCTCTCTTGATGCCCAACAGCCTCGCGATTCTGGGGGGTGCGTTCTCAGGTGAGGAACGGGGCCACGCGATCGGCACCTGGGCCGCGGTCGGCGCGATGGCGGGTGTCGTCGGTCCGGTCCTCGGGGGTTGGCTCATCGACGTTGCGGGCTGGCGCTTCGTATTCATGATCAATATTCCGGTAGCGCTCGCCGCGGGGTATCTGGCCTGGAAATATGTCGCCGAGCAGAAGGACCGGGGCAAGGAAGTTCGGCTCGATGCATGGGGGGCGCTTCTGGCGACCGCCGCGCTCGGCATGTTGACCTGGTCGCTCACCGAAGCGGCGGACATCTCGAGTTCACTTTCATTGATCGGGGCGGTGACTCTCGGCGGACTGGCACTCCTGGTCATTTTCTTGTTCGAGGAGAAGCGTCTGCAAGATCGAGCGCTGATGCCGTTCGCATTGTTTTCCTCGCGCACGTTCCTCGGCCTTACTCTGCTCACGTTCTTTCTCTACGGGAGCATGGGCGGCCTGATCGTCCTGTTGCCATTCCTGCTCATACAAATGAATCACTGGCCGGCGGTTGGGGCGGGCGCCGCGCTGCTACCCGTACCGTTATTGATCGGCATCGGTTCCCGATCGATGGGTCGACTCGCCGGCCGCATCGGTGGCCGCATCCCATTGTCCGGCGGATCCCTGCTCGTCGCTGCCGGCCTTGCTCTGTACGGGCGAGTGGGCACGGCCGGAGTCGATTATTGGCTCGATATATTCCCTCCGACCCTCTTGGTGGGCTTGGGCATGGGCGTTTGTGTCGCGCCACTGACGACGTCGGTGATGGCGTCGGTGGATACGGATCACGTCGGAGTCGCATCCGGTTTCAACAACGCCACGGCGCGCATTGCGGGCTTGGTAGCCACCGCATTGCTGGGTTTTGTATTTGCGAAACAGAATTCTGCATCGGATTTCATTTCGGCTTTCCGCGCGGCCGCCTTCGTGGGCGCAGGCTCGGCGGCCGCCGCTGCGGCCTTTGCGGCGGCGCTCATCCGATCCGCCGAGCTTTAGGACAATCGCCGCACGAGAGCCGTACCGAAAAAGTCGGTCGCCCGACGCACCTGCCATCTTGCGTTAGTCAGCGTGACGCCTGTTCCTGAACGCCGAGCGTCAGTCTCGGGCTGGAGCAGACATCAAGGTGTCGGCAAAAGCGCGAATGTCGGTTGCCAGCGCACCCGTTTCCTCGAGCGCCGCAAAGTGCCCGCCACGGGGAAACTCGGACCAGCGGGACACGTTGTAGCCACGCTCGACGTATGAACGCGGCGGAATCGGCAACTCCTTGGGAAAGTGTGCGACGGCGGTCGGCGCTCGCACGCGATCGCCTTGTGCGAAGGCGAGCGGGCGTCGCCGGATTTCCCAGTACAGCCGAATAGCGGAGGGCATCGATCGTGTGAACCAGTAGAGGCATACCACGGTCAACAGTTGGTCGCGCGTGAACCGGCTTTCTATGTCGCCGCCGCAATCACTCCAGGATCGATATTTATCGATGATCCACGCCGCCAGCCCGATCGGGGAATCATTGAGGGCGGGACCCAGGACATCGGGCTTCGTGGCTTGAACTCGTGAGTATCCTCCTTCCTGGTCCATCCACGCGGTGCGGCGGACCAAGAAGCTCGATTCCTCCGCCGAAAGAACCTCGGTTTGCGGCAGGGCGGGAGTAAAGGAGCCGGGGATGTAATTCAGATGCAAGCCCAGAACGTGATCCGGATGTTGTAGGCCGAGCGCGGTTGACACGCCGGCGCCGATATCCCCGCCGTGAGCGAGGAAGCGCCGATAGCCCAGGTAATGCATGATCTCCACCCATTGCGCCGCGATGGTGAAGAGATCGGTACCCAAGGAGGTGGGCGCTGACGAAAATACATAGCCGGGAAGGGAGGGGATCACCACATCGAAGCTCGGTCGACCCGGCGCACCGTGCCTAACCGGATCTGCCAGCGCCCGCCCGAGATCCGTGAGTTCAGCAAAGGTACTTGGCCAGCCGTGAGTGAGCACGATGGGCACCGGGGATGGGCCGGTGCCGCGCAAGTGAACGAAATGTACCGGTCCTCGCTGCGTATCGGCAATAAATTGCGGGAGACGATTTAGGTGCTCCTCGATCGATCGCCAATCGAAGCGGTGCCGCCAATAATTCGCGAGAAGTCTCAAGTAATCCGCATCCATGCCCATAGCCCAGTGGGCGCCAGGAATACCGTCGGGAATTCGCGCCCGTTGCAACCGATGCTTAAGATCCTGGATGTCTTCATCCGAGATCGAAATGAGGAATTGTCGAATGGCCATGCCCAATCTCTTTGTGCAGCTGCGCGGTGCCTGCCGAGAACTCTAGTGCAATGGAGAGAACATGACTACGTCTGCGTATTTCCTCCAACACCCCAACGCGCAGATCTGAGCCCGGCGCCGGTCGATGTGGTTGCCGAGTGGCGGTCGCGCCGCATCAAAGGGTACATTGAGGATAGTCGCGCTCATTTGAGACCGACGGCAGTTGTTGCACGAGGAGGCTTCGATGCCGACACGACGCAAGGTTCCAGGAATTAAACCCTACGACAGCGCCGCGGGCGGCTGGGGCGCGCTTCGTGCGACGGCGCGCGCGGTGCGCGAGCAGATGGAAGTCGACGAGGCGCCGCTGCTTTTGTACCGGACCAACAAGCCTACGGGCTTCGACTGCCCGGGTTGTGCGTGGCCCGACAAGGAGCACACTTCGACCTTTCAGTTCTGCGAGAATGGGGCGAAGGCGGTTACTTGGGAAGCCACTAAGAAACGCGTAACAAACGAGTTCTTCGCCACGCACACAGTGTCGGCCCTGCTGCAGTGGACGGATTACGACCTGGAAAACGAAGGTCGTCTGACCCACCCCATGGTTTACGACAGAGGCAGCGATACCTACCGGCCCATCGCCTGGGATGAAGCCTTCGAGCGTATCGGGGCGATTCTGCGTAGCATGCCGGATCCGAATATGGTGGAGTTCTACACCTCGGGCCGGGCTTCTAACGAGGCCGCTTTCCTGTTCCAGCTCTTCGGCCGCGAATACGGTACCAACAATTTTCCCGACTGCTCGAACATGTGCCACGAGGCAACGAGCGTCGGGCTGCCCCAGTCCATCGGTATCGGTAAAGGTACCGTCTCGCTCGATGACTTCGAGCGTTGCGAGCTCATCATCGCCATGGGGCACAACCCAGGCACGAATCATCCGCGCATGATGGGTACGCTGCACGAGGCGTCCCGACGCGGTGTCCCCATCATCGTCTTCAATCCGCTGAAGGAGCGCGCGCTGGAGCGCTTCACCGATCCGCAAAACCCGGTGGAAATGGCCACTTTTGGCTCGACGCCCATCGCCTCGTCTTACTACCAAGTCAAGGTCGGCGGCGATGCCGCGGCGTTGAAGGGGATCATGAAGGCACTCATTGCATTGGAAGATGCCGCAGGTCCCGGCGGCGGCGTGCTCGACCATGAGTTCATCGCCGCCCATACCCACGGATTCGAGGCGTTCGCGACCGATTTGCGCGGCACCGAATGGCCGGCGATCGAGGCGACGTGCGGATTGGCGCGCGAAGCACTTCAATCCGTTGCCGTCGCATATTCGAAGTCGAACGCCACTATCCTCAGCTACGGCATGGGAATCACACAGCACAATAAAGGAACTTCCAATGTGCAGCAGATCGCCAACTTGCTGTTGCTGAGAGGCAATTTCGGCAAGCCCGGGGCGGGAATCTGCCCGTTGCGCGGTCATTCCAATGTGCAAGGGGACCGCACCGTCGGTGTCACCGAGAAGCCGAATGCCGCGCTCCTGGAAGCGATCGAGCGCGTGTTCGGTTTCAAACCCCCGCGCGACCACGGCCATGATGCGTTGGCGGCCATACAGTCCATCATCGAGGGGAGGTCGAAGGCACTCATCTGCCTCGGGGGCAATCTTGCCGTGGCTCTCCCGGAGCCCGAACGATGCTACAAGGCCATGCGTACGCTCGACTTGGCAGTGCACATAGGCACCAAGCTGAACCGCTCGCATTTGCTGGTCGGCAAGCAGTCATTCATTTTCCCATGTCTCGGCCGTACCGAACAGGATATTCAAGCGGCCGGTCCGCAATCCGTCACCGTCGAGGATTCGATGTCGATGGTGCATGCATCGATGGGAAAGCTGCGGCCCGCCTCTGAACATCTGCGATCGGAGCCGGCCATCGTGGCCGGCATGGCGCATGCCGCTTTGCCCGACAGCAGGGTTCCCTGGCTGGAGCTCATCGCCGATTACGATCGGATCCGCAGCGGAATCGAGGCTGTGTTCCCAGATTTCAAAGATTTCAATAGCCGCATTCGAATTCCCGGCGGTTTTCGCCTTTCTCTCCCGCCCACCATGAGAGTGTGGAAAACGGCGTCCGGTAAGGCAGAATTCATCCCGTTTAAGGGCCTGGCTGAAGATACCGAGATCGCCGCCGACGATGTGCTCAAGCTCACCACGATTCGCAGTCACGATCAGTACAACACCACCATTTATGGGTTGGACGATCGGTATCGAGGAGTCTTTGGCCGGCGGGATGTGCTGTTCGTCAACGAAGCGGACCTTGCCGTCCGCAGGCTTGAACACGGTGATATGGTTGACGTCGAAACAGCCCTTGCGTCCGGTGTTCCGCTGCGTCTCGCGGGCCTCACGGCCGTAGCCTACGACATCGCACGCGGGTCGGTCGCTGCGTACTATCCGGAAGCCAACGCACTGGTCCCGCTCAGTTATCACGACACCCAAAGCGGAACGCCGTCCTACAAGTCCGTGCCGGTGAGGATTTCGTTGAGTCGTCGCGCCGATTGACCCTCAGGCCATGGTGTTGATGATGCCGCCGAGCACGCCGCTCGGGCTGCTCGAGGAACTCGAGCTCGAACTCGAGCTGCCGCCGAGATCCGCGATTGAGCTGTCGATGAACGATGAAATGATCGATTGCACCGACTCGGCGCTCGCCGAGGGAGTCGTGCCGGAAGTACTCGAGGCGCCGCCGGTCAGGGCGCTTATCAGGCTCTGAAATGCCGAACTCAGGCTCGAGGTGACGCTGCTGGAGGCGCCCGAGCCTCCGTCCAGGCTGCCGAGCAATTCGCTATTGCCCGATTCGATCACGAGGCTCGTCAGTGCCGCGACCGTCGAACCCACGCCCGCCGTTGAGCTTGCGGTCGAATTCGAGGTACTGCTCGTGCTCGTGGCTGTGCCGGCCGGGGTCGCCGCAGCCACGGTATTTGCCGCGGAAGCGGCGCTGGATGCGCTCAAGAGGCTATATAGAGCGGAGGCCTGGCTGCTGCCGACACTTGCAATTGACATAATGACCCCGATCGCGGCCGCTGGAACCCGGGGTATCGGCGGGAATTCGAAGAACTTTAGGGGGACTTTGTCTTGGCACGACGCGCGCAAGCGACCAGAATCGCGGCAAGGGGCAGGGGGCAGCGGGATGCGAGGCTCGAATTGACGAAGACGAATCAGATCGCATCCGCGCTATTGGCGGCCCTGTGTTCGCTTGGCGCGGCATCGCAGGCGCCGCCGGCCGAAGACCACCCCACCGTTCTGCATGCCGCCCGCCTCCTGGAGGTCGATACCGGGCGCGTGCTCACGCCGGGCGAGATTCTGGTTATGGGCGATCGCATCGTGTCGGTGGGTACCTCAGTGGAGCATCCGGCGGGCGCGGCCGTAATAGACCTGGGAGATTCCACGCTGCTCCCCGGATTGATCGACGTGCACGTGCACCTATTCCTGCATCCCGGCGCGGAGGATCTGCAGACCGTCCAGGAATCGGTACCGCGGCGAACCATTCGCGCAACTCTCGCCGCGCGGGACGATTTGCTCGCGGGCTTCACCGCCGAGCGCGACATGGGAACGGAAGGAGCGGGTTCCGCCGACACCGCGGTCCGCGATGCCATCAACGCAGGTTGGATCCCCGGCCCTCGATTGAGGATCAGCGGCAATGCCATCGATATCCTCGGCGGACACGAGGACGCGAACGACTTCAATCCGGCGCAGCACGTGCTCTCGAACGCAACCTACGCGAATAATGCGCAGGAGCTGATCGAGGTCATGCGCGAGCAGCACAAGGAGGGCTCGGACTTCGCCAAGATCTATGAGACCGGACCGGACACGATGGTCGCCGGAGTGCTGCACACGCCGTACCAGTACAGCGAGGCTGAGTTGAAGAGCGCGGTCGAGGAGGCCGCTCGGCTGGGGACAGGCGTTGCGGTGCATGCGATGGGCGAGCCCGGAACGCTTTATGCCGCGCGTGCGGGCGTTGCCACCATCGATCATGCGACCCAGTTGAGCGATGAGACCATGCGGATCATGAAGGCGAAGAACATCCCCGCCGTTCCGACTCTCGCGATCTTCGAGTATTTCGCCAGGGCGGGAGCGCCTCACGCGGATCGCGAGCGCCCGCTGTATGAGTACAAGGTGCGCGAGTTCAAGCGCCAGCTCGCGGCAGGTATCCCATTCGCTGTGGGTTCGGACGTGGGGCCGTTTCCGCACGGTACGCAGGCCCATGAGCTCACGCTGATGGCGCGGTACGGCATGAAGCCGCTGGCGGTCCTGCAGGCGGACATGCTGAACGGCGCCCGAGTGCTCGGATGGGACGGGCAGATCGGACTGCTCAAGCCGGGTTACTACGCGGACATCGTGGCGGTGCCGGGCTCGCCGCTCGAGGATATGTCCGCGGTGGAGCGGGTGTGCTTCGTCATGAAGGGCGGCGTGATCGAGAAGGGAGCCGCGCATTGACAACCCGACCGTCGTGCGGTAACAGTCGTTGAAGGCTGGGGATAGCCAGCATTTTCAGGTGGATGCCAATGCACACATTAGTCGATACACTCGGCCCCGCACCGGCCATGGCGTCGCCCCTCCCATCAGATCTCGAGCCGACGCAAGAACTCCCGCTGAGCGAGGGCATCAGCGTTGCACTGCAGCGGTACAGTCGCGCGGAAGATATCACCTCGTTGATAGAAGGCGAGGACCTCTTGAAGCTTCATGTCCAGATGTGCGGACATCGGCAGCTCAACTTCGAAAGGCGCCATGAGATCGACATCGCGAATGCATCGACTGCCGTGCTCATGCACGATGCCGGCGTGACCAAGATCGAGCGGCTGATCGCCAATCCCTGCGCACAATCCATCACCGTCAGCATCGGCCGTAGCCGCATCTGGCAGTATCTCGAAGAAGAGAAGACGGTGGTGTCGCCCGCGTTGCACTCGTTCATCGTCCGCAAGCGCACGCGGCCGCGGTTGGCCGTGGCGACACCCGCCGCCGCGGAACTATCGGTGGCCGCCGCCATCATAAATTGTCGCCGTACGGGTCCCTTACGCCGGATCTTTGCCGAGGCCAAGGCCATGGAGCTCTTCTGCCTCATCCTCGACCGCTTCCAAAACGAAACGCCGCTGACGGAATTCCGATTGCGCATCACCGGGCGCGACCGCCGGCAGCTGGCCGCGGTGCGCGACCTATTGGAGGAACGATTCACCGAACCGCCGACCATTCATGCTATCGCACGGCAAAGCGGCCTCAATCGAAACAAGCTTTGCGCGGGCTTCCAATACCTATACGGCGCCAGCATTTACGATTTCTGCAGAAACCTGCGGCTGGAGAAGGCGCGCCGATTGCTTCACTCGTCTGATCTCAGTATTGCGCAGATCGCGCACAGTGCCGGTTTTGCGTCCGCCAGCGCCTTCAGCGCTTCCTTCGCACGGCAATTCGGACACGCACCATCGCAATCTCGACGTTCGTGACGATGGCGACAGAAATCGTGACAATGGCGCATCCGCGGGTCGGTGGACTTTTCTAAGATTCCTCATCGGCATCCATAAGCCGAGGAGGGATTCAATGCAGTTTTCACTACGGCCGCTATGCGGCGTCGCTGTGACCGGTGTCGTCGTCGCCGGCCCGGCGGCCTCGGCGGGCATCGCGCATCCGCTCGACGACGCGGCGGCGGAATCGATGGCCGCGCAATGCTTCGCTCATTCCCACGCGAATTCATGGCCTCCCTTCAGCATCGCCATCGTGGATGCCGGCGGCGCAGTCATATTACTGCGGCGGCAAGACGGCGCATCGTCCGTGACGGCCGACGCCGCGCTGCTGAAAGCACGCACCGCGGCTCGTAGCGGCGCCTCGACCCAGGATTTGATCGGCATGAGTCAGGATCCGCCGACCCGGGATCTGATGCTTCAATTGCAGTTGACGGACGATCCAGGCGGCGTGCCGTTGAGAGTGGGGCGCCAAGTGATCGGCGCGGTGGGTGTGTCGGGAGGTACGGCCGGCCAGGATACGGGCTGCGCCGGTCTGGCGGCCGGTGTGATGATGGCGGAGAACAAATGAAGACTTTGCGTAAGTTTATGATCGCGTCGGGCGTGGCACTCGCCCTATGCCACTCGGCCACGTCGCCGGCGCAGTCCGCCGCCGCGCCCGAGGACCAACTGGGAGAAATCGTCGTCACGGCGCAAAAGCGCGCCGAACGCATTCAGGACATTCCGATCTCGGTGAGCGCCGTCTCGGGCGATGAGTTGGAGCGCCAAGGCGCCGCCGACTTCAAGGATGTGCTGCTGACGATTCCCGGGGTGTCCTACTCCGGCAACGAACCCGGTCAGAGCCGCTACTCCATTCGCGGCGTGAGTACCGCTGCATCGAGTCCCACCGTGGGTATCTATTTGAACGATATTTCCTTGATCACCATCGACACGAATTTCGCCGGTGCCGCCGACCCGATCCTGGTCGACATGGAACGTATCGAGGTGCTCAAAGGACCGCAGGGGACCTTGTATGGCGGCAGCGCCATGGGCGGAGCGATCAAATATGTGACTCGCGAACCGCAAATGAACACGTTTGGAGTGACCGCCGAAGCCGGCACGGGCCATGTCGATCATGGCGGGGAATCCTACGATTTCGAATCGTTCCTCAACATTCCGCTCATCGACGATCGGCTGGCCTTACGTATCGGCGGCGCCTATCGATACGATGCGGGTTACGTCAATAACGCGCCGGGCGGTCTGGTGCAGGTTTTCAGCCGTAGTGTCACGAACCCGCCTGCGCCTTTCGAGCCTGTGACCTACGATAACATCGGTACCTATTCGCGCGATGATTGGAACAGCCGCAGCACGACCGTGGCTCGCGCCACACTTAAATGGCTTCCGACCGATTCGCTCACCATCACGCCGGTGGCTACCGTGCAGCACAGCGACAAGGCCAACCCGAACGACTTCTTCACCGGCTCGCCGGGCCTCGAGAACTCGGTTCGCTTTCCGGAGCCGACCCGGGACGACCTCGAGGTCTACAGTCTCAACGCGACGCAGCAATTCGGCTGGGCCAATCTCACCTCTCTCACCGGTTACGTGAGCCGGGATGTGAACTGGGATCGTGACTACTCGCTGTTCATCGCCGGTCTGGTGCCGGCCCTGTTCGACGAGGATTCCTATAATCAATCGAATACGACGACGCGTACCTTCTCCGAAGAGGTGCGTCTTGAGTCGGCCGAGCTCGATTCGGCGCTGAAGTGGACCTTGGGCCTTTACTATTCCCATCAGCGCGATGACCTATTTCAATCGGTGAATACGGCGGGCGCAGCCACCTTCTTCGACTCGGGCACCGATATCACCTATGTCGGCGATCAGTTGACGCTGACTTCACAGAAGGCGGCGTTCGGCAACCTCAGTTACGCCATCACGAAGCAGTTGGAGGCGAGCTTCGGCGTTCGTTGGTTCGACATCAAGCAGAAAGTGGACGCCAATTTCGATGGGGTATTCAATGGCGGTCCCAGTGAAGTGGACGGGAACCGCAGTACCGACGTCGGATTTACCCCGAAATACGAAGTGAGCTATAAGCCGCTCGATGCCAGCTTACTCTACGCCAGCGCATCGAAGGGCTTTCGCCAAGGCGGGCCGAATCGCTTCAACACCGACAGCCCCCTATGCGAACCGGATTTCCTCCGTTTGGGGATCACTCGAATTCCGAACAGCTTCCAGCCCGACAATTTGTGGACCTACGAGATCGGCAGCAAGAACGAACTCGGCGCCAAGCGCACCGTCATCAATGGGGCCATTTACTACACCGATTGGAAGAAAATCCAGCAGCAAGTCAATTTGACCTCCTGCGGCTTTCAATTCGTCGGAAACGTCGGAGCCGCCACCATCCGGGGCGCCGAACTCTCGGTGGATTCAGCGGTCGGTGCGGGAGTCACCTTGGGCGGCAACGCTTCCTATGCCGACACCCGCATCACCGAGACCTCACCGGGCGTCTCGGCGCAGGTGGGTCAGGAAGTGCTCGACACTCCCAAATGGAGCGCAAGTGCTTACGGCGACTATCGGTTTTTGGAAATGGCGGGTTGGACCGGCGACTTCCGTGCCGACTATGAATTTCATGGGGCCAATCTACGCGCGTTCGAGGAGTATCAATCCGTCAGCTATCCCAATGGCACGGTGGGCGCCATCCCGGACGCCACGCAGGTCCAAGCCGCCTACCATGTGATCAACACCAATGTGAATTTCGCGAGGGGCAACATGCAGTACCGCCTGTATCTCGACAATGTGACGAATGCCGAGCCGTATCTCGACTTCGTGCGCTCCTCGGGCGCCTCGACCGCAACGACCATTCGTCCGCGCACGGTGGGCGTCGGCATCCGAGCGAATTTTTGAGGGCCGCCGTGCGAATCTCTTGGGTCGTCGTTGCATTGCTTCTGGTGGGGACCGCATGGGCCTCCGATGTCTCGCATGAATGGCCCCTGTACGGGCGCACGTTCGACGAGGCGCGATTCTCGCCGCTCCAACAAATCGGACCGTCGAACGTGTCGACCCTCGGCCTTGCGTGGGAATTCGATGACTTCGTCGTCCGGGGCCGCACTCATCGTGGCAACGAGGCCTCGCCGCTCGTGGCCGACGGCGTCATGTATTTCTCCGGACCGTGGAGCGTGGTCTATGCGCTCGATGCAAGGACCGGAAAGCTGCTCTGGAAATACGATCCGCAGGTCGACGGCAACTGGATGAGACGCGCCTGCTGCGATGCCGTCAACAAGGGCGTGGCCCTGTGGAAAGGGCGGGTTTATGTCGCCACGCTCGACGGCTATCTCATCGCACTGGATGCGAAGAGCGGTGCAATGGTCTGGAAGGCCGACACCTTCATCGACCGGGTGGGCATGAATTACGCGAGTACGGGGGCCCCACGCATTGCCGGGAATTACATCGTCATCGGCAACGCCGGCGCCGAGATGGGAGCGCGCGGGTATGTCAGCGCCTATGACTCGGGCTCGGGTGCATTGGCGTGGCGATTCTTCACCGTGCCAGGCGATCCCGCCAAGGGTGCGGACGAGTCGCCTGACGTGACGCGGGCGCGCAAGACGTGGAGCAAGAAGTCGCGCTGGGATCTGGGGGGCGGCGGCAACGCGTGGGACTCGATGGTTTACGATCCGGCCTTGGGGCTTCTCTACGTGGGTACGGGCAATGGGGAGCTCCATCCGGTATGGTCGCGAAGTCCGGGGGGAGGCGATAACCTGTATCTGTCGTCGATTGCCGCATTGGACGTGAAGACCGGGCATCTGCGGTGGTACTACCAGACGACGCCGGGCGATAGTTGGGATTACGACGCCACTCAGAACATGATTCTCGCCGATTGTCGGATCGACGGGAAAGTGCGGCACGTTCTGATGCAGGCAAACAAAAACGGCTTCTTTTACCTCCTCGACCGGACGACCGGACGGCTCCTCTCGGCCAATGCGTATACCAAGGTCACCTGGGCCAAGCGTGTGGATCTTGCGACCGGACGACCCGTATTGACGCCGCAAGCCGATTATTCCCGAGAGACCAAAGAGATCTGGCCGAGCCAGGCCGGGGGTCACAACTGGATGCCGATGTCCTATAGCGAATCGGCGAAGCTCGTGTTCATTCCCGCCCTGGATGCCGGCATGCAATTCAGCATGGTCCCCGGCAAAGAGGTGCAATTCCGCGCGGGTGCCAACAACGAGGGCGACGAGGTCGGCTGGGTGCGGCCGGTCGGCGATAAGGGCATTCCCTGGGCGCCGCCGAATCCGGGGCCGCATGACCCGCCGTTCCGGTCGATGCTCAAAGCGTGGGATCCTGTGGCCGGCAAGCTCGTCTGGGAGTCGCCGCCGAAGCCTTTCTGGGGAGGGGGAGCGCTGTCCACCGCCTCGGGGTTGGTACTTCAAGGCGCGGCCGACGGTACGTTCTCCGCCTACGACGTCAGGGATGGCCGGCTGCTGCGCAGCATCGACACCGGCACCGCGATAATGGCAGGACCCGTCTCCTACGAGATCGACGGCGTGCAATACATTGCGGTGCTTGCAGGACTTGGGGGCGCCATGAATCAAATCGGCTATCCGCCCGGTGCGGCCGCCTTGAAGTACCAAAACAGCGAGCGCTTATTCGTGTTCAAGTTGAACGGGCGCGCGGTGTCCTTGCCGCCGGCGCCTTCGCGCGAGCTGCAGCCGCTGCCCACACCGACATCCACCGATCCGGCAGTGATCGCTCACGGAGCGAGCTTGATCGCCCGATGTGCGGGGTGCCATGGCTATCAGGGCATCAAGAACGGCTATCCGAACCTATGGAACCTGCCGCCGGGCGCGCATGCCGCCTTCCAGACCATCGTCCTCGACGGAGCACTCTCGTATGCCGGCATGCCTTCATTCAAAGATGCATTGTCACCGGACGATGTAAAAGCCATCCAAGCGTTCCTCATCTCGGATGAGATCAGTCTTAGAAAGCGAGAACAGTGACCATGACGACGAGTACCGTGAAGGATGCCATCGCCTTGGTGATTGGCCTCGGCCTCGCCGGGATCTCCCCCGACGTGCCCGCAGCAGAAGCGCTGACCGTGACGGTTCTGCAATGCGGCCACCTGTTCGATTCCATCAGCGGCAAGATGCTCGGCGCGGCCAGTATCGTCGTGGAGGGTGGACGCATCCGCGAGGTGTCGGCAGGCAGCACACCCGTGACAGGGGCCAAGGTAATCGATTTGTCGACGCAAACCTGCCTGCCCGGATTGATCGACAGTCACGTGCACCTGACGATGGAATTCAACAAGGCGAGCTATTCGAACGTTTTCCGTTGGAACGTGGCGGATTATGCCGTGCGCTCCACGGTGTTTGCCCGCCGCACCTTGATGGCCGGATTTACAACGGTGCGCAACTTGGGCGATATCGCCAACGAATCGGTGGCGCTGCGAAACGCCATCAACGACGGTACCCTGGTCGGACCGCGCATTTTCACCGCCGGTCAACCCATCGGCTCGACCGGCGGCCACGCGGATCCCACGAACGGCTACCGGATGGATCTCGCCGGCGATCCAGGCCCGCGCGTAGGCATCATCAACTCTCCGGAGGAGGCGGTCAAGGCGGTACGTCAGCATTACAAGCAAGGCGATGACGTCATCAAGATCATGCCGTCGGGCGGAGTCATGGACGAAGGCATGAACGGTGAAAATCCCCAAATGACTTTGGATGAAATCAAGGCCGTCGTCGAGACGGCGCATGACTATGGTTTCATCGTCGCCGCTCATGCGCACGGTGCCGAAGCCATTCGCCGTGCGGTAGTGGGCGGCGTGGATTCGATCGAACACGGCACCTACATGAACGACGAAGATATCAGGCTCATGATCGAGCACGGAACTTGGTACGTTCCCACCATCATTGCAGGCGATTGGGTCATGCACCAGGCGAAGCTGCCCGGCTACTATCCGCCCCAAGTAGCCGCCAAGGCACTGGCCATTGGACCTCTGATTCAAGCTACCGCCGGCCGGGCTTACAAAGCGCACGTCAAAATCGCATTCGGTACGGACGCCGGCGTCTATCCTCACGGCGACAATGCCCACGAGTTCGAGCTCATGGTCGCCGCGGGTATGCCGCAAAGCTTCGTGCTGCAGGCGGCGACGATCAATGCCGCACAACTCCTGCGGCACGACAAGGACCTGGGGAGCGTCACGCAGGGGAAGTACGCCGACATCATTGCGGTGGAGGGCAATCCGCTCGACCACATAAGTCTGATGAAGCAAGTGACCTTCGTCATGAAGGAAGGCGTGGTCTATAAAATGAATTCGGCGCCTGTATCCTAGCCGCCGTTTCTTCCGGGCTAGCCCGGGGTCTTGATCGTCACCTGCCGACTTTCTTAGGGGAAAACCCGAACGACTCCGGGCATACCGTCACTTAAAGTGAGAGGAATGTCGGCGCTTTTCACCTTAATGCAAGTCATTGTAGCGTCTGTGTCCTGTGCAAAGGATGTTTCGGTGACTCTGAGTCTTGCGACGGATTGCCATCGCGATGAGCTGCGTAAGGTCGCTCGCGGCATCGCCGCCGTGGCGCTCTCTCTCTGTGTCCTTGCGGTGGCCTACCGATCGAATGCGGCGCCCGGCGATCAGGGCGATGAACTCTCCACGAGTTCACTCAAGTCCTTGAGCATCGAGGACTTGATGAATATTGAAATCACTTCCGTCTCCAAAAGGGCGGAGCCACTGAACGATGCAGCCGCCGCGGTCTACGTCATCACGCGCGAGGAAATCTTGAATTCCGGCGCAAGAAGTTTGATCGACATTTTGCGCCTGGCCCCGAATCTTCAAGTGGCGCAGATCACATCGAGTTCCTTCGCGGTCACCGCGCGCGGCTTCAATGGACCGGCCGCCTCCAAGCTGTTGGTGCTCATTGACGGTCGCACTGTTTATACGCCTTACCACTCCGGTGTGTCATGGGATGTCCAGGACGTGCTGCCGGAGGATATCGAGCGGATTGAAGTCATCAGCGGCCCCGGCGCAACTCTCTGGGGCGCCAACGCAGTGAATGGGGTCATCAATATCACGACGCGCAAGGCCAGCGAAACGCAGGGTGGATCGTTGAGCGTCGGCGGCGGCAACCTCGAACAGAGGGGCAGCGTTCAATATGGCGGTCAGGCCGGCAGCGCCGTGGACTACCGCGCATACGTGGATTCATTCCACTACGGCGACGATCTTACCGCCACCGGAACGAATGCACGGGACGCATGGCAGAAGTCCCAAGGTGGATTTCGCGTCGATTGGATGCCGGCGGGGGATCTGGTGACTTTGCAGGGCGACCTGTACACGGGTTCGGAAGAGCAACTCCCATCCGGCGATGACGGGGTTTCCGGTCACAACCTGCTCACACGCTGGAATCACGCCTTTTCGGACGCCTCTTCCCTGCAGGTTCAGGCATATTACGATTACACCAAGACCGTGCTCTCGAACGTTGGATTCGATGAACTCAATACCTACGACCTCGATGTCCAACATGCCTTTGCCTGGGGAAGCCGTCAGAGCATCGTGTGGGGCGGCGGTGTGCGGACCGAAGACAATAACTTTCCGACGCATGTTCCGATTTTTTTGCCGCCGCAGCGCACGTTGGACTATTCCAATGCGTTTCTGCAGGACACCATCTCCTTGAGCCGGACACTCAAGCTGATCGTCGGGACGAAATACGAGCATGATGCCTACACCGCCGGCGAGCCGCTGCCGGACGTTCGCCTTTCCTGGAAGGCATCCGACAACAATCTCTTGTGGGCGGCGGTATCGCAGGCGGTGCGCGCGCCTTCGCGGATCGACCGGGATCTCGTCGAGGAGGCCGGTTCCCTCGTGCTGCTCCGGGGCGGGGACTTTCAAGATGAAAAACTGACGGCCTATGAACTGGGCTACCGCTCGCAGCCCTCGGCGAAGAGCTCGGTGTCAATCTCGACATTTTATAACGTGTATAAAGACCTCCGCAGCGTCCAATACTCGCCGGGCCCCGCACTGCCCATAATGTTCGCCAATGGGATGTCTGGCGATACCGATGGACTCGAAGTCTGGGGCAATTACCAGGTGAGCGAGTGGTGGCGGATGAGCGCCGGAGGGAATTGGCTGCACGAGAACCTACATTTCGACCCAGGTAGCGACAACATCGGGGGTATCGCACTCGCCGGCGATGACCCCAGTTATCAAATCGCACTGCGCTCGACGATGACCTTTGCCCGCGATGGGTTGCTGTATTTGGATCTGCGTCATATCGGCGCGCTGCCAAGTCCCGCCTCACCCAGCTACACCGAACTCAATGCCCATCTCAGCTGGACGGTTTCGCGTGCGATAACCTGGTCGCTCACAGGGTCAAATCTCATTCATCCGCACCATCTTGAGTTCGGTACGACGTCCGCACCTCTGCAGCTGGGGGCGACCGGTGTAGAAACAGGCCGCAGCCTCTTCCTCGAATTGCAAAGTCGGTTCTGATTATCCCCAATCGCGGGGGATAACCCTGTGCATAACCAGCCTCTGCAACCAAAACGTCACGCTCATTCAGCCGCTTATGTTGAACTGACGAATTCTTGACCAGTCCATTGCCCAACTCGGCGAACGCGGCGATCAGCTCTTGGACTTCTTCCGCTTCTTTGCCGGGCGCTTTTTTTTAGCCAATTTCTTCTTCGTCTTGCGCCGCATTTTCACCAGCGCATCGACGAGATCATCGACCGGTTCATGTCGTTTTGCCTTGCGGCGCATCCAGACCAGCGCGTCCAGCAGTTCGTCAACGGGTTCACTATTTTTTTGGGTCATATATCCCGCCGGCGGATGAGTCGACCGGCACCCTTCAATCGTGCCGAAACCCGCGCAGCATACGCGGAGTTGCAAGCCATTTCAGCGCCGCGTGTCCGGCGCGCGTCGTACCCTCAAAGGACACGCAGGCGACGGCATTCTTCTTCATTTCGATGGGCAGAGCCTCACCGTCTCCCAGCAGGCACGCGGTGAGCAGGGCCCCAAGTTCCGGTTGATGGCCGACGATTGCCACCAGTTTGCCGCGAACCTTGCCGAGCAGGGCCAGCATTGCCGCAGCACTTTGTCCCGGCGAGAGTTCGGGCGCCTCCGTAGGCGTAGGCCAGCCGGCAACCTCCGTGAGAATCCGTGCAGTCTGCCTGGCGCGCGCCAAGGGACTCGTCAGGAGCAGATCGGGCGCCTTGCTGAATTCTTTCAATCCGGCCGCCGCCTTTCGCGCGCGTCTCATTCCCGCGGGCGACAGGGGCCTTGCGGCGTCGTCGCGCCAGCGATGGCGGTCACGCTCAAATGCGATGGCATGGCGGATGATCAACAATTCCATCGTTCTTATGGCACGGGTTCGGCAGGTCCTGGCGCGTCAGTGATAGCCAATGCCTCGAACCTACTGCGCAGTCTCCTCCATCGTCCCCGAACTTTCCGATAGCCCTTTGCATGCCGCTCGAGGGCCCGGGCGGCGACGCTCACATAATGCTCCGCAAGCCGCCCCATCAAGAACAAGGTCTCGGGCGGTATGTCCTTGGGCGGCGCAACGGCGAGAGCCGCCAGCCGGCGGCTCGCCACGGCCGCATCCTGTTGCACTCCCAGGCTCTCCTGCCACCGATGCAACGTCCGCAGCATCTCATCCGCAGGTTTCCCGTAGATGACCGCCACCGCTTCCAGCGCGTAGCGCAGCCTCTTCACCTGGCCCCGCACCTCGTGGTATGCCTCGATCGAGGAGTCCGGCGTCAGTTTTTCCGCGCGCTTGCGCAGCTTTCGGTACCGGAGCCGGATCATGTCCGGCGCCGCGCTCAGCGCCGGCTCCCCTTTGGATTGTTGCACCGCGGCAGGCGCTGGGGCAAGCAATGACGCTAACTTCTGGAAACCGCTCTGGACCGAGGCCGAGTTGAGAACGCTCAACATCCGGGTGCGAACCCGTCCGCGCTCCGATGCCAGATGCCGTCTCAAGGGCTCGACGCCGGCGCGATCCGATTTCTGCAGCTTGCTGCTGAATATCTCCAATTCGCTGAGAGCGACGTCTAAGTCGCGCACATCACCCAGAGTGCGCAATACCTTCTTGATGATCGGCCGAAACCGCAGAAACGAGGCCGGCAGCCACGATTTGAACTGGCGCAGGATGCCGTCCAATCTGCGAGCGGCCACGCGCATGTCGTGCAGTTCTTCCGGATCGTCTCCCAGGCGGGCGCCGAACTCGTGGGAATGCCAGACAGACAGGTACCGTCGCAGGTTCGCTCGAGCCACCTCGACCATGGGCATGGACCCGTGCACCTCAGTGGGCGCGAATTTCGGCGCCGGCACGGGTACCAGGCCTGCCGCCTCAAGACCCAGTGAATACTTCGAGTCGGACGCCGCCTCGAGTGCACAGTCGCCACGCAGCGTCTTGACCAGCGATTTCAGGGGCTCCTGATCCTCGCCCAGGACTTCCACCTCGACACGCTGCAGGCGGGTCTCGGGCTCGCCGCGCGGGTGCGCGATCACGGTGTCATCGAGATCGATCTCCCCCAGCGGCTGCGCTTCGTTTTCTTTGCGGATCGAGTGCCTCTGCCGCGTGGTGCGTACTTCGAACAAGGGCCGCAAGGCATGCTCGCCGGTCACGGCCTGGACGCGCGTTCCGACCCTCCCGGTCAATTTGCCAATGGATTCTCTCTCGGAGTTCTCCAGAGTTTCAGTCAGCTCTCGGCGGTCCGCCACGCCCTCGCCGGCCGAATGCAGGGACTTGAGCGTCGCCTCCGATTTTCCGGACTCTGAGCGGACGCGCAGCGCGAAGCCCGCGCGATGGATTCGCCAATCATCGGTATCCAAATACGTATCGACGATCTGTAGAGTGGAGCGCGGCTCGAGCGTGAGTCCATCGATGGTGCCGTGGCCGGCGAGCCACTGGCGCACTATCCCAAGGTCGGTAGCCGCCAGCTGCCATTCCACCTCGCGTCCACTCTCGGGACCGGACCCTTCTTGCATTGCAGAACGTGATTTTGACGACATTTGCATTACATTACACCCAACCGCGTTCCTCTCTTGCCTTTGCGTGTTGCGGGCAGTCGAGGCGTACTTCGGTACCGCCGCCAATGGTGCTCGACACAGAGAGGAGGGCGCCGATAGCCGATGCCCGATGCCGCATGGAGGCTCGACCGAGCCCTCCGCTGTGTGCCGAGCTCGATAGCAGGCCTATGCCATCGTCGCGTACCGTGAGTTTGATGGCTGCGTCGGTAACCCTGAGGAAAACGTCGATGCGTCCGGCACGGGCATGCTTCAGCGCGTTGGTGAGGGCTTCCTGGGCGATGCGAAAAATGTGATCTTGCGCGCCTTCGGGTACCGCGAGCGGCGCCGCGCCCTCGATCGTCACCGTGATGGCCGGCGGTTGTTCGCGCTTGAACCGGTCGGGTAGGCGCCGAAGCGCGGCGTACAGATCCCCTCCGGTCTCCGTGAGCGCGGAGAGCCCGCACGCGATGCCGCGGCAGTTCTCGAGGGCTCTGAGCGCCACGCCCTCGATGAGGGCAAGCGATTTCAGATCGGAAGCGCCGCCCCTGCCGACCCGCTCAGTTTCGGCGCGCGCGATCAGCGACAGCGCCACCAGATCCTGGCCAAGCCCATCATGCAGCTCCCGGCCCAGTTGCCGCTCAGCGTGATCTGCGGCATCCAGAAGCGCGCCGCGCAGACGATTGCGGTCGGTCAGATCGTCGCTGAACACCAGCCGTGCCGGACGGCTGTCGAACTCGATGAGCTCGGCATGCAATTCGACCTCGATGACTGCACCGCTGCGCGTGCGGTGCCTGTGCTCGCCCTCGTCCGGATCCCTCGCGAGCCCGATAGGCCCCGTAGTGCCGGTCGAGGCCTCGTTCGCTTCAAGGTCTCGCACGCAAAGACCGGTGAACTCCTCGCGCGAGTAGCCGTACAGCCGGATGGCCGCCTCATTGACCATCAATATGCCTAGGTCGGCCGGATCGTAAACCCACAGAGGCCGCGGGTTCGACTCGAACAACACGCGATAGCGCACTTCCGACACCGCCTGCCGGCGGTAGGCCGCGTCACGCTCCGCGAGCAACGAGGTGATCAGCATTCCAAGCATGGAGATTATGAGGATGAACGTCCACACGGCCCAAATAGCGTCCTGCGGCCGGGCTTGCAGCGGGCCGCGGCCCGCGATGAACGCGGCACTCTCGATGAGTGCCAGGGCGAGAGGGAACAACGACGCGACCGCCGCCCCGAAGCGCATCGCGGACCAAGTGACCAGGATGAGGGCGACGAGGCACAGCGGCAGGCTGGCAACCCACGGCAGGGGCAGGAAGGCTGCAATGGCCCAACCGGCGAGGATGAGCGTCATGACCAACATTTCTCGCAGTCGCCGGCGCAGCTTTTGCCGGGTTTCACCATTCAGTAAGCGCAGTGCCGGTATGACCAGCGCGATGCCGCTGGTCCAGTTCGCCGCCCAGCAAGCGGCAAATACCAACAGCGGCCGGCGAAAAATGGGGTCCCCATGCACATCGAGCAAGGCCCGAGACATACCGTGGCCCACCCGATCCACTTGAAGGCCGGCGGCCGCCAGCACGGCCGTGCCCGCGACGCAGGCCATGGCAGTGGCGCCGATCGCAGCGGCCAGCCACAGCAACAGGGGATCCTGCCACCGTTCGAGCGCGGGGTTCACGCGCCAGACACGCAGCAGTGTACGGACGCCGAGAATGAACACCGTGGCTGACACCCCCTGCAGGACTGCGGCCGCCGGGGGGATACCTCCCACCACCAGGCCGGTTCCGATGATGCCGGCGAAAACTCCAGGCCAACGGTTGTATCCGCGCAAGAACAGGACACCCGCGGCGATGCCCGTCGGTACCCACGGCATCGGCACCCGGGTAGCGTCGAGCGGGAACTGCTCGCCCGCGGCCCGAACCAAGGCGGATACGGCAGCGGCGATCGCAATCATGCAGCTTGCGAGGATGAGCGAATCCCATGCCCACTGCCGGCGGCGCTCACCCGCGGGATAGTCCGGGATCAAACGGCTCCGGCCTCGGCATCACGGTCAGGGCAGTTGAACTGCTTGCATGACATATCTTGAGAATCCGTGCAAATTCAGGCTGCTGGGCAAGCCGGAAATTTAAGCATGTTAGCGGCCGTGCCGCACCATAAATCTCAGACAGTCACAGGGCCCGACGAATACAATGGCCCCATGTCGTCCATTGATTTGAATCCGGCCGTGTTGACTGTCCATCCTTCGACCCCAAGCGATGCCGTACTCAGCCTCGGGGCGCGGGTGCGGGCGGAAAAATCCGACATTCTCGTGTTCCACTATTCGCTGACCGCAGACATGTCCCGTGTGCGCGTTCCCCCATCGGGCGTGGGTGGACCGGCTGACGCCCTATGGAAGCACACCTGCTTCGAGGCCTTCGTCGCAGCGGCGGATGCGCCTGGCTACCATGAATTCAATTTCTCCCCCTCGCACGACTGGGCGATCTACCGGTTCAGTGCCTACCGCGAAGGAATGTCGCGCGCCGAGATCGGCGAAGCGCCGGAGATCTCCGTCCATCGGGGCGAGGGCGGCCTTGAACTTGAATCGGCGGTGCGATTAGGGCATCTGCCTGGCTTGCGTGACGCTCGCCACCTG
Source organism: uncultured Gammaproteobacteria bacterium (assembly GCA_963784105.1). Lineage (GTDB taxonomy): Bacteria > Pseudomonadota > Gammaproteobacteria > Steroidobacterales > Steroidobacteraceae > Bog-1198. Next base: position 2,562,461 of record CAWAQE010000015.1, on the reverse strand, counting down.
CGGGTCGCCATGGCCGCGGTCATCGAAGACGACACGGGCGGCCTTTCGTACTGGGGGTTGCGGCACCCGCCCGGCAAACCCGATTTCCACCACCCGAAGGGATTTACATTGGAAGTGGCTCGCTCATGAGGTTTGGAATCGACCGGCTGCTCGAGGAGCCCGAGTTGCGAAGGCCGCTGGCGGGCCGGCGCGTGGCGCTGTTGGCGCATCCCGCGTCGGTGACACGCAACCTGGTCCATTCCCTCGACGCGCTGGCGTCGGTCGGCGATGTGCGCCTGAGCGCGGCGTTCGGGCCTCAGCATGGGCTGCGGGGGGACAAACAGGACAACATGGTCGAGTCGCGGGACTACACCGACCCCGTGCACGGCATCCGGGTGTTCAGTCTGTACGGTGAAGTACGCCGGCCGACGCCCGAAATGATGGATAGCTTCGACGTTCTACTGGTTGATTTGCAGGATCTCGGGTGCCGCATCTACACCTTCGTCACGACATTGCGCTATGTGCTCGAGGCGGCTGCGAAGAAGCACAAAGCCGTGTGGGTTCTGGATCGGCCGAATCCCGTGGGTCGGCCCGTCGAAGGGCTGATGCTCCGGCCTGGATGCGAAAGCTTCGTCGGCGCCGGTGCGATGCCGATGCGGCACGGACTGACCCTCGGAGAGCTGGCTCGGTGGTTCGTGAGCACACTGCATCTCGACGTCGACTGCCGCGTCGTGACGATGGAGGGCTGGGAACCGAACGCCGCGCCCGGATATGGGTGGCCGCTCGGAGGGCGCACGTGGGTCAACCCAAGTCCCAACGCTCCCAATCTTTGGATGGCGCGCTGTTATCCGGGCTCGGTGATGCTCGAGGCTACGACCCTGTCGGAAGGCCGTGGCACCACAAGGCCGCTGGAGATGCTCGGAGCCCCGGATCTGGACGTGCGGGCGTTGTTGGCGGAGATGCGTTCACTGGCTGCGCCATGGATGAGCGGCTGTCGGCTGCGGCCCTGCTGGTTCGAGCCCACGTTTCATAAGCACTCGGGGAGGCTCTGCGCGGGCATCCAGGTGCACGTGGAAGACGGCGCATACTATGACCATGAGGGATTCAGGCCCTGGCGATTATTTGCGCTCGCATTCAAGGCTCTGCGGCGGGTGCGTCCGGATTATGCAATCTGGCGCGACTTTGCCTACGAGTACGAGAAAGAGCGGCCGGCGATCGACGTGATCAATGGGAGCGACCTGCTGCGCCGTTGGGTAGACGATGCTGCCGCGACTCCTGCGGATCTGGAGTCGCTGACGGTTCAAGACGAGATCCGCTGGCGCAGCGAGCGCGAGGATTTACTGCTCTATTAGCGGTTCAATGACGATTAGAGGTTCAATGACGACCAGTGGTTCAATGGCGATTCCCGCGCTCCACTTGCAGGAGCGCTTTCACGCGCCGGTGGACCAGCACGGAAATGAAGGTCTTGATGCGCGCCGAACGCTCGAGCTTATCGTGCTCTGCTCGGTAAATTTCCTGCACGGTGTCGAACGGGGTATCCGTTTCACGCGCCAGCATCTCAATCTCCAATTCTCGCGCAACAGCTGAGCGAGGCATCTCTTCGTTCATTCTCAGGTGTTCCGTACTTTCTTTGAACGCGAATAGTATCGCAAACGGTCGACTCGGCCATCCATACTTTGCAATTCTGCCTGCCTGAGCGGAGGTCAGCAATCGATGTTCTGTCGCCCTGATGCGACGTTTCCCGTTCTCCTACAATGTCTTACAAGGGAAATCTCCGAGCTCTTCTGGGGCGTTGCCCATCAGAACTGGTACGACGCTCCCAGGGTGTAGGTTCGGCCGTAGGAGCTGTAACCCGCTCCCACGCCGCTCGAGCTCTGACCGACGCTCTGCCCGGGTGCCCAGGGCAGCAGCGGATTGCCGTTCAGGTAAGTACGCGCCACCGAATCGGTGAGATTCTTGCCTTCGACGTACACCTGGAATTCCTTGGTGAACTTGTAGTGGAAGGTGGCGGTCAGCCATTGGAAGGGACTGGAGATGGCCGGCCAGCCCGGAACCTCGGTGCACTGGTTGCAGGCGTACTGATAACTGGCGGCGTAGTCCCAGTTGACGTCCGTGCTGATCGGGCCTTTTTCGTACAGCAGCCCGGCCGACAGAGTCATGGGCGGCACGGCGTTGATCGGACCGATGCTGTTGCCGCTCTGATCGTAGCTCTTGTTTTCCGTGCGCGTGTACTGCAAGTGGGCACCTAGACCATTGTCCATGATGTGTTGCCAGGCGATCTCGACGCCATAGAAAGTGCTTTTGGCACCGTTTTCCGGTTCGGTGACGGTCCACGGAAAGGGACTGCACTTTGCCGTTGCCGAGCCCGGAGGTCCGCCCAGACACTGGATCGTGCCCAGATTGACGTTGGTCAAAGTGCCGGTATAGATGTCGTCGCGGATTTTTTTGCCGAACAGCGCGACGGTCAGCGCCGCATGCGGCCGGTAATACCATTCCGCGGAGAAGTCCACTTGACTCGCTTTGATGGGCTTCAGCCCCGCCGTGCCGCCATAAAAGAGCTCCGGGTCGCCGTTAGTGGCGTTGTTGCTGGAGGTCGGCGCCAACTGGTCCAAGTCGGGGCGGGACATGGTCTCCGCCACCGCGGCTCGCAGCTGCACCTTTTCCGGCACGACCCAGTAATTGAAATTCGCGGAAGGCAGCGGCAGGACGTAGTGGCCCTGCGTCAGGGATTCCTGTCCCGCGGCATATTGCACATTCCAAGTCTCAGTCGACGAGTTCGTGTCGGAAGGCGTCCAAAGCGAGACAGGAGCCGCTGTCGCGGTTGACGCGGTGGTATTGGTGCGCACGATGCGCAGTCCCAAGTTTCCGCCCCAGTTCGTTCCGGCGAACGTCATTTCCCCGTAGACGGAAAATGTCTTTTCCATGACCGTGTACGAATTGTAGGGATTGGGCTGCGGCAGGGTGTTTGCAAAATTAAAGACGGGTAAGGACGCCGGGTTGCAGGCTGCGGGTGCCGGAGGGCAGTAGAATGGATTGGGTTTCCCATTCAGACTGCGCAAGAACCCCAGCAATTGCGCCACATTTAGCTGAGGCAGAGTGGTGGGATAGGATCCGCCGGCCCCCTGCATGAAATTCGGCGGGCTGACCATGGAAACCACGTTGAAACCCTGCGACGCAAAGGAGTACGGGTTGCACTGAACGGGACAGCCCTGCGTCAAATACAAAGTACCGTACTGGCCCGAACCATTGGTCCAGTCGTTGCTGATATCGGTGCGGTCCTTATCGCGATCGCTGAAGCCGGCGCCGAACAGAATCTTGTCGAACCAGCCCGCCCCCACATCGTACTTGCCGTCGAGCGTGAAGCCCGTGATCTGGTCGTGAACCGTATAGCCATTCAGCCCGTCGTAGTGGGTCGACCAGTAATTGTTGTTGTTGAGAAACCCGGAGTTCATGAGAGAGGTGTAAGAGCAGGAACCTGCGTTCGTCGAGCTCGCGGTGCCCTTGGGGCAGGTCGACAGTCCAAGCTGACTTGGCGGTACCAGCACATTGAAGTTCGGCAGGCTGTTGGGTACATCCGAAAAGATCAGGGTGTCCGGAGCGTTGTTGTTATTCGAGACCAGGCCCGCGGTTACGAAACTATCTTGCCCACCCTCGGGCCGATCCGCCGCCGAATGATACCCATCGGCGGTGAAGGTCAGCTTGTCGGTCGGTTTCCATTCGACGTTCAAGCCGAACACCGAGGTGGTGACTACACGATCGACGGTGTTGTTCACCATTTCCGGCTGGAAATCATTGACCTGGACACCGGTGACCACCCCGTTCTTCAACACCGGGTTCGACCAGGTGCTCCCTACCGTATCCGGCGAGGCGAAGTAATAGGACTCGTTGTAGCCGATCTGCGGGTCGCGCAGGTGGGTCCACAAACCGTCGCCGACTATTTTGAGCTCCGAGTTCGGATGCCACTCGAGGCTGCCGGACAGGGCGTCGCGCTTTTTGTCATCGAAGATGGATCCAAAGGTGATGCAGCACGGTGTAGCGGCTACAGGCGCCCCATTCGGGTCGTCGAAGGGGAAGGTCGTCGGGCCGTAAATGTTCTGGTTGTAAGCATTGAGTGAATCCGTGCGGATCTTGGTATCCGAATGCACGGCACCCAGTAGAAAGCCCAATGTCCCGTCGTCGTTGGTGTTCGAGACGAAGGCGGAGAATTTGCTGCCTTTCAGGTCCGACATGTCGTTGTCATTGCCCTCGGCATGCACTCCGCTGTGAAACCCGGGATTGTCGAAGGGGCTGGCGGTGCGCAGGTTCACGGTACCGCCGATGCTGCCTTCGAGCGCCGAGGCCTGGGCCGATTTGAGCACGTCGGCCCCGGAAATGATTTCCGAGGGCAGAACGTCGAAAGCCAGATCGCGGCTGTCGTCATCGGTGGCGAGAATGCGGTTGTTGAGGGTGGTGATGTTGTACTGCGGTCCCAGGCCGCGCACGTTGACATGGATTCCCTCGCCGCCGGTGGTGCGATCGATGGTGATGCCGGGCAGATGTTCCAGGGAGTCGGCGACGTCCGCGTCGGGGAATCGTCCCATTTCGGTGGCGTTGATCGAATCCAGGACCACCGCGGCATCCTTCTTTATCTCGAGCGATTTCTCCAGGCTGGCGCGAATGCCGGTAACCACGATTTCCTGGAGTTCCGAACCATTGCCGCCGGCCGCCGCGGCATCGGCGGTCACCGCCGGCGGCGATGTCGCAGTGGGAGCTGCGGCCGTACTATTGGAACCCGCGTCCACTGCGAATGCCGGGTAATTCGACCCCACGGCGGCCGTGGCCGCCATGGCTAGAGCAAAACGCAGGCGCATAGTCCGCATAGCAATCCCCCTTTTTGAGTCTTTGTCTGTGACCTTGCGCGGCGCGAATTCGCTTCGCTTAGCCCTATGGGTCGGACGTTAAACGAAACTAACTTAACTTTCAATAGTGATTTTTGAGATTACTTAGTATGTCAACGTGCTGCATTACACTCTGGACGATTGACAGAGCGACTAATCGAGATCACGATCGCTCAATAGAAATGCTAATGAAATTTAATTAAAGCACTAACGAAATAAATGCAGGGCCAGCAGATCGGGTACGAAACATAATTACTAGGAAAACGAAGCATCCAGGAGGCTATATGATCACTCGCAAGTCCGACGGTGAGCTACACGCATTGACCTTGATTCGAGGTCTCGTCCTCTTCTTATCCAGTTGTCTCGTGTTTTCTTATGCCGCCCAAGCCCAGACCTATTACGTAGCAAAATCGGGGAGCGATTCGAACAGCGGTTTGAGTGCGAACGCCGCGTGGCTCACCATCGGGCACGCCGCTTTGGAAGCGATGGCCGGGAGCACCGTCTATGTGGGGGCCGGCACCTATCACGAGAGCGTTGCATTCGCCAATTCGGGAACCTCATCGGCGCCCATCGTGTTCAACGGGCAGGGCGTTGCCGTCGTGGATGGCAGCACCGGTGTCCCGTGCTGTACTACGCCAAGCTTTGTGACCAGCAACAGTTTTCTCTGCTGCAACACCCAGGGGCTGTTCAACATAGGCGCGGCGGCAGCGGTGAACTACCTGACGGTCGAAGGGTTCACGATTCAGAACTACATGACGTCGAGCGCCTCCGACGTTCCGGTCGGGGTACTCATTGCCGGCAGCGGAACCGGCATCAGCCTGCTCAATAACACCGTCAAGAACATCCAAACCACGGCCGGGAAGAACGGCAACGCCTATGGCATCGGTGTATTCGGGACCAGTGCGACGCCGCTCAGCGTGACCGTCAGCGGCAACACCGTCACCGGCTGCCTGACCGGGGAAAGCGAGACGACTACTTATAACGGCAATGTCCAAGATTTCGTGGTCTCGAACAATACCATCTATGACAACGACAACATCGGCATGGACGCCATCGGCTTCGAGAAGGTAGGCCCCACAGGCTTCGACCAGGCTATGAATGGCGATGTCTACGGCAACCTCATTTACAACAACAGCGCCAAGGACAATCCCGGAGAGGGCAAGCAATACGATCAGGACGGCCTGTACTGCGATGGCTGCACGAATGTGACCTTTGAGCGCAACACGCTCTACGGCAACGACCTCGGCATCGAAGCCACCAGCGAAACGGCGGGGCAGGTGGGAAGCAACGTCATCATCCGTAATAACCTGATCTACGCCAACAATTCGAATGGAGTCTCCGTCGGCGGGTACGCCAAATCGGGGACCGGCGGCAGTACCGACATCACCATCGTGAACAACAGCCTGTACGACAACGATACGAAGAGCACGGGCAGCGGCGAGTTTCAGATCCAATACCGCGCCACCGGCATCGTGTTCGAGAACAACATCGTGGACGCCGGCGCGCAGGGACTGTTCATCCACGGTTACGTGGCGGGCAGCGGAGTCACGGCCAACTACAACGACTACTACACGACCAGCAAGACCACGACATTCGAGCTCAATGACAAGACCTACGCCACCTTCGCGGCCTACCAGGCGGCAACTCAGCAGGATTCGAACTCGGTGTTCGCCAATCCCGAATACACCACCCTGCCCACCTGCACATCGACCAAGGAGAGCTCACCGCCGACCCCGGTCACCACCTGTTCGCCGGCGCCGAATCTTGACCTCTCGGCCGGCTCCCCGGCGCTCAACGCGGGCAACGCCGGCTTGGGTTCGGCGGCTTTCGGCACGGTGGACTTCAACGGCAATCCGCGCGTGAATTCCAAGGGCCAGATCAACATCGGAGCCTATGAGCAGTAGGGCTCATGCATCTGCCCAGTCTCGCGGGGTTCCTGCTGGCCGGCCTGGCCTGCCAGCAGGCCGGACAAGCGGTCGCGCCTGCGGCGGCCGTGGAGAAGGCCACACGCGCCCAAGTGGGTCCCGACGATCCGGTGATCACCTTGGACGGTTTCTGCGCCGATACGACCCGGCCGGGCGGCGCCTGCAGAACCGTGATCACTCGGGCGCAATTCGACAGGCTCATCGATGCCTTGCAGCCGGGTATGCCATTGCCGCTGCGTCTCAAGGTGGCCAATGCCTATGCGCGCAATTTGAAAATGTCCGCCGCAGCCCAAGAGCGCGGTCTGGATAAAACGCCCGCCTTCGCAGAAGAGTTGCGCTTCGCCCGCTTACAGCTTCTGTCTCAGGACCTTGATGGCGCTTTGCGGGCAGCCGCCAACCAGGTCACCGAGGCGGATCTCTACCAATACTACGAGAAGAACCGATCCTCGTACGAAGAAGCGACCGTGGCGCGGATATTCGTACCTCCCGTAAAACAGGCCGGCGGGGCCGTGGACGCAATGACCCCAGTGGCCGCTGATCTGCGCGCCCGCGCCCGGAACGGCGAAGACCCTGACAGGCTGCAAATAGAGGCCTATGCGCAAGCCGGAATCACGCGGACCGCCGCCGATACGAAAATCGAGAATGTGCGCCGCACCTCGCTGCCTCCGTCCCACGAGAGGGTCTTGGATCTCAGGCCCGGCGAGGTCTCCGAAGTGTTTTCCGATCCTGCCGGCGCCCACTTCATCTACAAGATGATCGCCAAGCAAACCCTGCCTCTGGATGCGGTGAAGGAGGAGATCCGGGAGGCGCTTGCCGCGGAGCGCTACCGCGACAGCATCAAGAGCTTTCAGGGCGGGGTCATTTTCAATGACGCCTATTTCAATCCACCCAGCGCACCTCGCTAAATTATATCTATTGAAATTTACCTAAGTTTCAAATATAAGAGATCAGCCGGAACAAACGGCCTTAAGCCTCTGCACAGGCTTCGCCTTAGGAATTTAAGTCAATGAGATCAAGAACATGGTTGACCTATGCGCTGGTGACCACGGCGTCATGGGGGGTTTGGGGTGCATTCGCGGGAATGCCGGCCGATCACGGATTTCCTGAAACGCTGATTTACGCGGTGTGGGCGGTGACCATGATCCCGCCCGCCCTGTTCGCGCTGCATCGAGTGGGGTGGCGTTTACAGCACGACCCACGGTCGATTTGCTATGGCGCATTGATCGGATTGCTGGGGGCGGGCGGACAAATGCTGCTGTTCCACGCTGTGAGGACCGGGCCTGCGTATCTGATTTTTCCGGTGATCTCCCTGTCGCCCGTGGTTACGGTGGTCCTGTCCCTGGCTTTGCTGCACGAGCGTACCGGCAAGCTGGGTGCGCTCGGTATCATATTGGCCCTGTGCTCGCTTCCCTTGTTCGATTACTCGGGCAGCGTGTCGGCGGGCGCCTATGGCCAGTTGTGGTTCATACCGGCACTCGGCGTGCTGGTCGCCTGGGGAGTCCAGGCTTTCTTCATGAAACTTGCGAATGCGACCATGGATGCGGAGAGCATATTCTTCTACATGACCGTGACCGGTCTGCTGCTGATCCCGGTCGCTCTGGCGATGACCGACTTCTCCGTCCCCATCAACTGGGGCATGAACGGCCCGTATCTTGCGGCCGTTACTCAGATTCTCAACTCGGTCGGCGCCTTGACCCTGGTCTATGCCTTCCGCTATGGAAAGGCCATCGTCGTGTCGCCTCTGACCAACGCGGGGGCCCCCCTGATCACCGCCTTGCTGTCGATACTGCTGTTGGGCACCGTGCCCACGGCAACGAAGCTGGCCGGCGTCGCGTTGGCGCTCTTGGCGGCGGTGTTTCTGGCCATTGAACCCGAGCCCCTGCCAACCAGCACTGCGGCAGCGCAGCCCAAGACCCTCGAGGAGTATGGTCGATCATGATTATCCGGCGAGACACGAGCAATCGGCGGGAGCGCATCGTCGCCTTGCTGCGCGAACAAGGCAGCGTGCAGATTCCCATGCTCGCGGAACGCTTTCGCGTCTCCACTCAAACTTTGCGCAAGGATCTGAACTTTCTGGATGACAAGGGCATCTGCACCCGCTCATCGGGCGGCGCCATTCTGAGAAGGGCTCCTCCATCGCCCACCGAAGAAGCGATCGATGTCAAGCGAACCCTGTTCGCCGAAGAGAAAGTCCGCATCGGCAGATCGGCGGCGAAGCTGATCAAGAACGACGAGTCGGTGCTGCTCGATTCCGGGACCACTGCTTTGCAAGTGGCGCGGCACATCGAGCCCGACGCTGCGCTGGTCGTGGTCACCAACGATGTCGGGATCATGAACGAATTGGTGACCCGAGAAAACGTGCAGCTGGTGTTCCTGGGCGGCACGCTGCGTCGAAAGAATCTGTCCTTCTACGGCACTCAGACCGAGCGGGCGCTGCAGGATCTGCACGTCGACAAGCTGATTCTGGCCGCCGATGGATTCGACATCGAGAAGGGTCTCACCACGCATTTCGAACCGGAGGCGCTGCTGAACCGGATGATGTGCCGGGCCGCCTCTGAAATCATCGTCATCGCCGACTCCTCCAAGTTCGGCCGGATCTGCCTGCACAAGGTTCTCGAACCTCAACGAATCTCGAAGCTGGTGACCGACACGGGAATCCCGGAGTCGGCCCGCGATGCGCTGACCCGGATCGGGGTCGAGGTCATCATCGCGTGAAGGTCATTCAAGACGTCGTGGCGCGGCACAAGGCCGGGCGTTCCGTGGGCGTCTATTCGGCGTGCTCCGCGCACCCACTGGTGATCGAAGCCGCCCTGAAATCTGTGCGGCGGCAGTCCGGACCCGTATTGATCGAGGCCACCTCCAATCAAGTCAATCAGGATGGCGGGTATACAGGGATGCGTCCGGCGGATTTCAGCCGCTACGTGCTAGCCATTGCCGCAAGGCTCGGCGTACCCGGCGAGCAGGTGCTGCTGGGAGGGGACCATCTGGGCCCGAATTGCTGGCAGGATCTGCCGGCAGAGGCGGCGATGGCCAAGGCGGAGCAGCTCATAGCCGACTATGTCGCAGCGGGCTTTCGCAAGATCCATCTGGACTGCTCCATGTCCTGCGCGGACGATCCGACGCCGCTGACCGATGCCATCGTGGCGCAGCGCGCTGCACGCTTGTGCGTGGTAGCGGAGAAAACCTGGAGCCGCGTCGGCGGCGAAGCGCCCGTGTACGTCGTAGGCACCGAAGTGCCGGTCCCCGGCGGCGCGAAGGAGTCTCTCACCGAATTGGCGCTGACCGAGCCCAAGGCCGCGGCCGCCACCATCGATGCGCATTGCGAAGCCTTTCGATCCGCGGGACTGCACGATGCGTGGCCGCGCGTGATCGGACTGGTGGTGCAGCCGGGCGTCGAGTTCGATCATCATAAAGTCATCGACTTCCATGCTGCCCGAGCCGCCGATTTGGCCTCCGTCGTCGAAGCGCAGCCCTACATGGTCTACGAGGCGCATTCCACCGACTATCAGACCCCGGCTAATCTACGTGCGCTGGTGCGGCACCACTTCGCGATCTTGAAAGTAGGACCTGGACTCACTTTCGCCATGCGTGAGGCGCTCTGGGGATTGGACGAAGTCGAGCGCGAATGGCTGGGAGCCGACCGCTCCTCGCGGCTGCGGGAGACGGTTCAGCAGGCTATGACGGCCGCCCCCCGATATTGGAACAAATACTATCTGTCCGGCGGACGCCGGCTGGCTTTGGATCAACAGTACAGCCTGAGCGACCGGATCCGCTATTACTGGCCGGCGCCTGAAGTCGAAACGGCCCTGAACCGTCTGCTCGCGAATCTGGACTCGAACCCGCCGCCGCTCACTCTGTTGAGCCAGTACTTGCCCCTGCAATATGAGGCCATACGCGCAGGCAGGATCGGCCCATGCGCGCGCGAGCTGGTGCTGCATTCCATTGAACAGGTGCTGCAGCAGTATTCAGCCGCCTGCGCCGACGAGTAGAGCCCGCGATGAACTACCTCCAAATGGATGAAACTGCCCTGAGCCGCGATGGCGCACTGTGGACGGCGCGCGAGATCGCGCAGCAGCCGGAGAGCTGGATTCGCACGCAGGAACTTCTGCGCCGCCATGCCGCGCCGATCGCGGGCTTTCTCGCTCCCTTGTTGGCGCAGCCCGATCTGCGCATCATTCTCACGGGGGCCGGAAGTTCGGCCTTCATCGGTGAATGTCTGGCGCCGCTGCTGATGCAGAAACTGGGCCGACGAGTCGAAGCGATCGCCACCACCGACCTCTTGTCGGCGCCGCAGCAGTATTTTCAGCGCGACGTGCCTACGCTTCTGGTGTCCTTCGGCCGCTCCGGCAGCAGCCCGGAAAGCGTCGCGGTGGTTGACCTGGCGGAACGGCTGCTGCGCGAGTGTCACCAGCTGGTGTTCACCTGCAACGAACAGGGAACGCTCTACCAGCGCTGCCGCGAGCGGCGAAACAGCCTCGCCATTCTCATGCCGCCCGAAACTCACGATCAGAGTTTCGCCATGACCTCGAGCTTCACTGCCATGATGCTGGCAGCCTCTCTGGTGTTCCACGGCCTCGAGAACGCCGCCGACGGCGTGGGGCACATCGCTCGAGGCGCACGGCAGGTGCTCGATCGGCATAATGCGACACTGAGGAAGCTGGCCATCGAAAGCTACTCGCGCGTGGTTTATCTTGGAAGCAACGGCTTCAAGGGGCTGGCGCGCGAAGCCGCATTGAAACTATTGGAATTGACGGACGGCAAGGTCGTCGCCGCCTTCGACTCGCCCCTGGGTTTTCGGCACGGACCGAAGACCATCGTGACCGGCGACACATTGCTGTTCGTGTTCATCTCCAACGATCCGTATACGCGGCGCTATGACCTCGATCTGCTGCGCGAACTGCGCTCGGATGCGCTTGCCGGCCGGGTGATCGCCATTGCGGCGAAGGTTCATGATTCCGTCACGCAGGGGGAGCATCTGCAGGTGCCGCATCTGACCGACGCCGCCGACGGGGACCTGTACTTCCCCTATATCGTATTCGGCCAGCTCTATGCGTTTCACCGATCGCTGTCGCTGGGCAATTCGCCCGACCAGCCGAGCAATTCCGGCACCGTGAGCCGCGTGGTCCGCGGCGTGACCATTCACCCGCTGTGATGGCCGCCGTCCCGTTGTTTTTGGGAGTCGACGGCGGTGGAACCAAAACCGCGTTAGTGCTCATCGACTCTGAAGGAACCATCAGAGCCACGCACTTGGCACCCGGTTCTTATTACCTGACCATAGGCGTGGAAGGGCTGGGCACGCTGCTCCTCGAGGCCGTCAACGCCGTTTTGGCCAAGGCCGGGGTAAGATCCGACGAGGTCGATTCTGCATTCTTCGGGCTTCCTGCCTACGGCGAGGATACCGCCTTGATGGGCCCCTTGAGCCAATTGCCGGGGCGGTGTCTGCCGCCCGGCCGTTATTCGTGCGGCAATGACATGATTTGCGGCTGGGCCGGCTCGCTGTTGTGCCGCGACGGAATCAGCATCGTCGCGGGAACCGGCTCCATCTGTTACGGCGAGCGCAACGGCAGCATTGCCCGCTGCGGCGGCTGGGGTGAATTGTTCAGTGACGAAGGCTCGGCCTATTGGATCGCATGCAAGGGCCTGAATCTGTTCTCTCGCATGAGCGACGGCAGGGCGGGGAAGGGACCCCTGTATGAGATCGTCCGCGAGCGTCTGAAAATCACCGAAGATCTCGATCTCTGCGCCCACGTATTCTCGCAGCTGGAAGGCGATCGCGCGCGGATCGCGCAATTGAGCAAGTGGGTGACCCAGGCCGCGGCGGCCGGCGATGCTCAGGCCATGACCATCGTCCGCGAGGCCGCGGAGGAATTGGCACTCATGGTCGATGCGACGCGCCGCCAACTTGCATTCGGCCTTACGGAACCGGTGGCGGTCTCCTATTCCGGCGGCGTCTTCGACAACGTCGGCGCCCTGTTGCTGGAACACTTTACCGCGTCCCTGCGGGCATTTCGGCCCGGATACCGGGTGAGCGAGCCTGTATTGCCGCCGGGGATCGGCGCGGCCTTATACGCCGCGAAACGTCACGGCAAGCCGCTGTCGGATGCAGCGATCGAGCGCCTGCGGGCGCAGAGCAGCGCGATGCGCGCGCAACTGGACACATGAAAAGAAGCAAAATCATACCGTGGGTATTGGGATTGAGTAGCGTGGCGTTCGCATCGGCGTGGGGTTCGCCGCGCGACAAGGGTCAGGTGATCGGTTCAGTACAGGGAAAATCCCTGTCGATGGCCATCTACGCCGACGGAGCCTATTCCATCGCGGCACCCGGAATTACCGGCGCGGTGATTCGTTCGGATGTGGAGGCAGAGGTCGGTGCTCGAGTACTGCGATCTTCGGCCTACCCAAAGCACAACATCGTCCAATCCGAGTTTCAAGATGAATTCGGTGCGGGATCGGCCCTCACGGTCACGCATACCGGCCTTCCAGGCACACCGAACCTCATCACCATCGTTCGGCTGTACCGGGATCAATCGTGGGGCGAGATTGAAGTCAAGGTACTCAACACCACGGACCAGACAATTTCCGTACAGGCGATTCGCGCCGTTCACGCAACCGGCGCCCCATTCATCAGCCTGAATGGACCGGCGTCCGCCGACCGCATCTTGTCCGATAGCTACAGCGAGGACAGACCGCAGCTCGCGATCCGCGACCTCGGCGATGCGCCGAAAGGCATGCACCGCGCCGTGGGAAGCCAGCTCATATACAACCGCCAAAGCGGCGAAAGCCTGTTCTTCGGCGCCCTGACCTCGGATCGGCTGCTGACGATTTTTCATCTGAAAGAGCTCACCGCAGGCGCCCGCACATCCATACTGTCTTACGAAGCCGTGGCGACCGGCACCACGGAGATCCTGAAAGGCGAGTCGCTCAAGGACTCGCCGCCTTCCGAGCAGGTGTATTTGGCCCTTCGCATAAATCCCGGCGAGAGCTTGTCGTCCGAGCGGCTCATGTTCGCCGTGGGCTCCGACTACCATGCGCAGCTGGAGCGCTACGGGCGGGTCGTGGGGCTGCTGCACAAAGCCAGGGTAAAGGCCGCGACACCGATGGGGTGGTGGAGTTGGACCGCTTACTACTTTGGGCTCAATCAGGGAACCGCCGCCACGAACGCGCACTGGCTCGCCGACAACCTGAAGCAGATGGGGTACACCTACTATCAGATCGACGAGGGGTACCAATACGCACGCGGCGAATACACCACGGCCGACGCAAAGCTCTTTCCTCGCGGGATCGCCTACATCGCGGATTTGGTGCGTCACAGCGGCCTTACATACGGAATGTGGACCGCTCCTTTTGAAGTATCAAACCGTGCCTGGGTGTTTCAGAACCACAAGGAGTGGCTGCTCCATAACGCTGCGGGCCAGCTCATTCACATCGGGTATGTCACGGACAGGCAAGATCCTCTCTATGTTCTGGATACCACCAACCCCGGCGCTCAGGACTATTTGAGGGAGACATACACCACTCTTCGCAACTGGGGACTGCGCTTTCTCAAAATGGATTTCATGGATGACGCCGCCGTCGAGGGTTCCTACTATGTTCCCAATACGACCGCGCTGGAGGCCCAACGTATAGGCCTGAAAATCATACGCGACGCCGTCGGCGAGAGCGTGGTACTCGACAAGGACGGCAGCCCCATGTTGAACCCCGTCGGGATCGTGGATGCCGGCCGTATTTCTCAGGATACGGGACATAGCTTCGATGCCAGCCGAGACGCCGCCTCGGGCATCGCCGCGCGCTACTACATGAACCGTAATTTCTTCATTGCCGATCCGGATGCATTCACCGTCTCGACTCAGACCGTCGATGATCAGTCCTGGCACGGAGGGAAGCGGCCGCTCACCCTCGATGAGGCCAAGGTGTCCATCGCGCTGGCCGCCGTTTCAGGGGGCATGTTCGAGCTGGGAGACGATCTTCCCACGCTGGGCTCTTCCGCGGAACGGCTGGCCCTGGCAAAGAATACCGACCTCATCGATATGGCCCGTCTCGGGCGGGCATCCGTTCCCGTCGATTTGATGACCTATTCATCCGCCGACGGGCAGCCGAGCATCTTTCTGCTGAAGGAAAATCGGCGCCAGTCCATTCTCACGGTGTTCAATTGGACGGATGCGCAGCGTACCCACACCATCAACCTTGCCGACATGGGACTGAAGGACCCGGGCAAATATCGAATAGTGGAAGTTTTCGGAGATCAAAGCTGCTGCGGCAGCTCCTCGGACAGCATTACCTTGGTTCAAAAACCTCACTCGGTCAGGGTACTCAAGCTGATCGACGATTCTGTACCGGCCCAGCAACCTCCGTTTGAGATACGGTCGGCCAACGCCGCAAAAGCGGGAGAGACCGTGAGCTTGAGCGCGGTTCCTTCATCTGCGGAAGCGCCCGTGCTGAGCTGTCACTGGGATTTCGGGGATGGATCGAGCGCCGATGGCCTGAACGTTCAGCACGCCTTTACTCACGCAGGCGAATACGACGTGCAGGCAACGGTCACGGGATTGGGCGCCGTCGCCAATCGCAATTCATCCAGGGTGTCGATTACCGGCGAAATTCCCACCCGGTTCGAGCACGAGGCCAAGCAGCGTCCCTAATCAGCCCAGGAGATTCGATGGCGAAGGTGAACCGGAGGGAATTCCTGAGGACCGTCGCGGCGGCAGGCGTGGAACTGTCCCTGGCCGGAGCGGCGCTTGCGGACGCGACGGCGGCCGTCGTGAAGGAGCCCGGGAAACGCAAGAAGGCCGTCGTGGCGGGCGCCGGAATCTCCGGTTTATGCTGCGCGTACGAATTGATGCGCCGAGGCCATGAAGTCATCGTGCTCGAAGCCAGCGGCAGGCATGGCGGACATGTATTCACGGGGCGCGACGGCCTGTCGGACGGTCTGTATGCCGACCTCGGCGCGGATCACCTCACCCGGCCGGGCTACGAGACTTTTTTTGACTACATAGCCGAGTTTGGTCTCAGCGTGATTCCCTATCCTCATGCCGAAGGCTCCACGGCCGCACCCGGCGGTCACGTGCTCAGAATGATCGACGGCAAGTTCTACTCGGAGGAGATGCTGGCGGATCCTACCGTGCTCGACACGCTGGGCTTCAACGGCGAAGAGGTCCGATTTCTGGCCGCGAATTCGTGGAACGATCTGCCCCGTCTGTTTTTGCAGTCCCACCTCGGAAAGTTCACGGACGAATGGCGCCCGCTTGGCGTGGGCCATGACGAGCTGGACAAAGTCTCTGTCGCCGACTTCTATAAAAAACTGGGGGCCTCGCCGGCGGCACTGCGCCTCATGGGCGGCCGGGATGAGTCCGCGCTTTTTGCCCTGTGGCGCTTTGCCGTGATGGGCCTTCGCGGCATTCCATGGTCGGAAGGCGACACCTATCGCCTGAAAGGAGGCAATCAGGAGCTGCCCACCGCCTTCGCAATGCGCCTGGGCGACCGTGTAAAGCTCGAGCATCCCATCGTGGCCATCACGCGCAGCGATTCCGGTGTCAGCATCCGCTACAAGGCTTATGGATACGGCGAAGAGAAGGAGATCGCCGCGGACGTGCTCGTCAATACCATACCCTTGTCGCTATTGAGGAATATTCCCATAAGCCCTGCGCTGTCGCCTGACATGCAATACATCGTCGACAAGCTGGGCTTCACATCCCATCCTTTTTACGTGTTCGAAGCCGGCTCGAAGTTCTGGCTCGACGATGGGTTTGCGAGCATCAACATGGAATTTGAACACCCCGATATATCCTCCATATGGCAGATGCCGAGCGAAGTGGATACCGGCAGAGTGATATTGAAGGCCTTTGGTGTCGGTGGTGTCTCCGCGCAGCGCGGCCTGGCGTCCTTCCGCCAAGTCTATCCGGGCAAACATGACACCATCGTCCAGTCCCTGACGCTCGACTGGACCCGTGACAGGTTCGCTCCGTCTTGTGAAATGCTGGCCTTCCCGATCGGGGAAATGAACAGGTTCTGGCCGCGGATGCTGCATCCCGATGGGCGGATCTATTTTGCCGGAACCTACGCCGACCCCTTGAGCCGCGGAATGGAATCCTGTCTTCGTTCGGCTCGCAGAGTCGCCATCGAAATCGACCGACTTTAATAAAAGTGTGCACCGTCGCGACCCGCACCGGCTTTTTCCTTGCGGCCGCACTGTCATTGGTGTCGATCGTTGCCATGCCGGGCCCAGAAGAACCCGGAGGTCCCGGCGCAAAGCCGACGAATCATCCGCCCACGGTGAAGATTCTCAGCCCCAAGACGGACAGCACCTATGCGGAAAACGCCCAGGTGCGGTACGAAATCGAAGTGTCCGACCGGGAGGACGGGGATTCCAAGTTCCAGGAAATCAACCCCACCGAGGTATTGCTCATCGTGCGGCATTTTCCGAGCCCTGAGGCCGCCGATGCCGCCATGAATCGCTCAACCCCCGACGATGCGCCCGGTCTCGGCACGATAAGGACTTCCGATTGCCTCAACTGCCACGCCTTCGACGCGCGCTTGATTGGGCCCTCATTTGCCGATATCGGCAAACGGTACCCCTATTCGCAAGCCGCTGTCGACAGCCTGAGCCGGCACATTCTCCAAGGCACATCGGGGACCTGGGGGAGCATCAAGATGCCCAGTCATCCTGGATTGACCATGGAGCAGGCCGCGGCTTGCGTGACATGGATCTTGAAAGCGGCTGCGGATCCGGAAACGAAGTACTACAGCGGAACGGAAGGGACATTTCGCGTCACCGTCCCGCCGGAATCAAAGGATAAGGGGATGCTCGTGCTCATCGCGAGCTATACCGATCACGGACTGAAGGATGACCCCAGCCAGAGAATGCAAGGGCAAGACGCCATTAGCATCCGGATCCAATGACGGCATGCACTGACAGAGCGGACCATGCGCCCCTGAGGCTCAACGCGACCTTCGAGCACTCTTCTTTTTCGGCACCTTCTCGCCGGCCCGACGCGCCTCGGAGAGGCCGATGGCAATAGCCTGCTCGCGGCTCTTGACCTTTTTTCCTGAACGGCCGCTCTTCAGCGTGCCGTCCTTGCGTTCCTTCATCACTTTTTCCACTTTGCGCTGAGCGCCTCTGCTGTACTTTCCGGCCATCGCAGTTTCCCTCGATAGTCCAATTCGAGGACATGCTGTGCGCATCCGGGCCCAATGAAAGTCGGCGCACCGCTACTTTCAAACGGCGTGAGTTATCCGCAAGTGTGTAGTCCCTTTCTGATAGGGCCCGCGCGCTGCCCTCGAGCGCCGCAATTCACCGCCCGACTGAGGCCACATGATCAATCGCAGCCTTTACTCTGGCGCGCGTGAAGGGTATGTCACGAATCCGCGTGCCGATGGCGTTGGCTACGGCGTTGCCTAAGGCGCCCGCCGCGGGGCCCTGAGCCGCTTCGCCGGCGCCGAGGAAGGGCTGGCCGGGCCGGGGGCCACAAAGCTCTCGATCGAAAACACATTCATATAGGCGCCCAAGGATCGAAGGGCCGACGCGCGATGCTGCTTTCCTAGGTACCGCTTGGGGAGAGTACCATTACCCTCCGAAGATGCTCGACGGCGCAAGAAGGGCCTCGAGCGGGGCGCTAGGGAGCCAACTCAATGGGATTCGACTTTGGAATTGGGCGTCGATGGGTGACTGCGATAGCGGTATCCGGCGCAACTGCCGTCCTGCTGTGGTTTGGCAATGGGTTGACGCCTTGGTGGCCCTTGATGTGGATCGCGCCATTGCCGCTCTTTTGGTATTCCCTGCGAACCTCGGGGTTGAATTCGGCGCTAACCTCGGCGCTCGCTGGGTTCATCGGAAGTTTGAATCTGTTTGGATACTTCCATGTCCTCGGCATACCGCTGCCTGCATCGTTGCCATATTTCGGGGGAGTTGCGCTGATTCTCGCCGCCGGTGTATCGCTGTTCAGACTGCTGGCGATGCGCGGCGCCATTTGGAGCGCAATGCTGGCTCTTCCAGCCTTATGGGTGTCCGTGGACTGGCTGCGCAACTGGACCAGCCCGCACGGGACCTCCGCCGATCTTGCGTATACACAGTTAGGGAATCTCCCCTTCTTGCAGTTGGCGTCAGTGACGGGGCCCTGGGGAATGAGTTTCTTGTTGTTGATGACGCCGGGGGCGATCGCCATCGCTCTCTATCTCGCTCCGCGCGATCCCAAACGCGCCGGCCGGGTGGCTATCGTGGTCGGAATTCTGCTGGCCGCGGTCTATTTGTTCGGTTTTGCGCGCCTTGAATTCACCGGTCGACGCCAGACTGTAATGGTGGGCCTGATCGCCTCGGATGCACCGGGAAACGATGATGTCGCCGCCAGTGGACCGGGCGCGATGCGCCTCCTGGGTGAATACGCCGCATACGCCAGGAGGCTTGCCAAAAGCGGCGCTCAGGTTGTGGTGATGCCGGAAAAGATCGCTGCCGTCGAAGACCAGGATCAGGCTCGCACCGATGCTTTGTTTCAGTCGACCGCAGACGATACGGGGACCACCATCGTCATCGGCGAACTGCACCTGTCTCCGCAGACCCCGGGTACGCGACGCTACAACAGAGCCGAAATCTACACTCCCCACGGACCGGTTGGCAGCTACGACAAGGAACATATGCTGCCGCCCTTTGAATCCAATCTCATCCCTGGAAAAGCCAAGTCGATTCTGCATCGCGGCAGTACAGTCTGGGGGGTGGCGATCTGCAAGGATATGGATTTCACATCGACCAGCCGCGCCTACGGCAATCTCGACGCCGGGCTGATGCTGATTCCGGCGTGGGACTTCAATCTTGACCGTACGTGGCATGGACACATGGCCATCATGCGGGGCGTGGAAGGCGGTTTCACGGTGGCGCGAGCAACGAAAGACGGATATCTGACTTTGAGCGACGATCGAGGACGGATCATCGCGGAGCGGCGCTCGGACTCCGCTTCCTTCGCTACGGTACTCGCCGAAGTGCCCGTGCAACATGCGTGGACATTCTTTCAGCGGATGGGAGACTGGTTTGCCTGGGTCGCTGTGGGGCTGCTCATCCTCGTACTCGCAAAGGCCGGGCTGTATCGCTCAATGAATAACGCTGCATCGCGCTAACCGTTCGCATCATGTATCGCCGCCGTGTGCGGCTCGAGTCGCTTCGGGGTGCGGATCAAGATCATTCGCAGATTGAGAGGCCGGTCACATTTGATCGATCTCGGCCTGATTTCCCTTGGCGGCCGACAGTGGGCAGGCCTTCAGTGCCGCCCGGGACCGGCATCTGTGAAGTTACCCTGCGTCTCGGACGCGCTAAAGAGCGACGATCCGGCTGCCAACCGGCGCGGAGAATTCCCATGTTTCACTGGTTGAAGGGCTTGCTGTACGGTTCGACGCCGGCTGAATTCGTCAGCGCGTACGGGCTGTCGGAATCAGTTGAGCGATTGACGGCGGCGACGAAGCGGTCGGCGTTTTCGTCGCTGGGCGAGACGTCGGCCGTGGGTAAGGTCTCGGAATCTCAGGTGCGGCTTGAACGCGTGATTCCGATGATGAGGAATTCATTCAAACCGTTCTTTGTCGGTCGATTTGAAGTGCGTGACGGGGTGACCGTACTTACGGGCCGATTCACCCTGACACTGGTTGTAAAAGTCTTCATGACGGTGTGGTTTGGAACGCTGCTCCTGGTTGGCGGCGAAATACTGGTAAACAGGGTCGCGGTGCACCGGACGGCACCGTCTTTTATCTTGTTTCAGCCCCTCTTGATGGTGGCCGCCGGAATTCTTCTCGTCGGATTCGGAAAGTGGCTGTCTCGCAATGACATTGCGTGGCTGTCGTCGGTCATTGAACGAGCGCTGGGCAAGGCCGTGGAGCGCTCGAGTGCAGTGGTAGAGCGGGAGCGGGAGGAGGCGGCAGTGCCGCCTCCTTTGAAGGCAGCGTCGCTCCTCTTGGCGGTCTCCGGCATCATGCAATTCCTGGCTCGATTCCTGCCGCGGACGGCGCCGGCGGGGCACTCGGGCGCCGGAGCAGCTATTGCCATGCCGATGTTTGACCGGTGGCAACCGTTGCTCGGGGCCGCCCTATTGCTTCTGGCGTTGGCGATCTGGCGCAAGCGGCCGGTGGGCTGGTGGGGAGGCTTTGTCGTCCTGGGGTTGAGTTTCTTCGCGCCGCTGGCCGTGATGCATGGGCAGTTTCCGAATTCGTCGCCCATCGTGATCGAAGTCATCTTCGCCGTGATGGCGCTGTTCATCAGCGTGATTTGGGGCCTTTGGTGGTATGCGCAACGGAAGCATTTCGAGTGGGGTTGAATCTCGGTCAGAGCGAGGCAGCACCGGCGTTCAATTGCCGCTCGAGCCGCCCCAGGGTCTGCATCGCCGGCAGGCATTGCGCGAGACTGGCATTCGGCTCGCGGCGTTCGCGGATGGCGGCGAAGAATTCGCGGTCCTGCAGTTCGATGCCGTTCATCGAGACATCGACCTTCGACACATCGATGGGAGTGCTCTTGCCGTCCAGCAGTTCATCGTAGCGCGCGATGTAGGTGCCGTTATCGCAGATGTAGCGGAAATAGGTGCCGAGCGGCCCATCATTGTTGAATGACAGCGACAGGGTACAGAGGGCGCCCGAGGCGGTTTTCAGTCCGATGCTCATGTCCATGGCGATCCCTAAAACGGGATGCTTGGGTCCTTGCAGAGCGTAGGTTTGTGAGGGGCTTTCACCGGTCTGGTAGCCGAACAAATCGACGGTGTGGCAGGCGTGATGCCACAGCAGGTGATCGGTCCAGCTGCGCGGCTTGCCGAGCGCGTTGGTATTGGTGCGCCGGAAGAAATAGGTCTGCACGTCCATCTGCAGGATCTTGATCTCGCCGGCCAGGATGCGCCGGTGTATCCATTGATGGCTGGGGTTGAAGCGGCGGGTGTGGCCGGCCATGGCCACCACGCCGGTTTCCTTTTGCACCCGCACCAGCCGCTGCGAGTCTTCGACCGAATCGGCCATCGGGATTTCTATCATCACGTGCTTGCCTGCGCGCATGCATTGTTCGCCCTGGGCGGCGTGTATTTGCGTGGGAGTGGTGAGAATCACCGCGTCCAGGCCGGGTTGCGCCAGGCTTTCGGCGAGATCAGCGCTCCAATGGGGAATCTTCCACTGCTGCGCCACCTCGCGCGCCGAATCCAAATTCGATCCGGCCAGCGATATGACTTCGACTCCGGGAATTTTCGCCATTGCTTGCAGATGCTTGATGCCGAAGGCTCCGTGGCCCGCGAGACAAACCTTCATGCCTTGCTCCTGTTTTCCAGAATCATGAGGCCTGCGGCCGTGTTGGAGGCCGGAACGTGATAGTGGCGATAGACCTCGGCGACGTTTTCATCGAGCGCGCCGCGCATCACATGCCACATCACCATTTCGACGCCTTCCGAGCCGGCTTCGCGCATGTACTCGGTGTGGGTGATCCGGGTGAGCGCCAGCGGGTCCCGGGTCATGCCGTCGAGAAACGCCGTATCGAATTGCCGATTGATCAATCCGGCGCGCTCGCCCTGCAGCTGGTGCGACATGCCCCCGGTGCCGTAGATGACCACCCGCAGATCCTCATCGAAGCTCTCCACGGCACGGCGAATCGCCATTCCCAGCTTGAAGCAGCGGGCACCGGTGGGAGGAGGGTACTGAACCACATTGACACAGAGCGGAATGACGGGAAACGGCCAAGCCTCGGGCTGGCCGCAGGTGACCGACAGCGGCACGGTGAGGCCATGGTCGACCGGCATTTCATTGGCGATGGTCATGTCGAATTCATCGAGGATCAGCGACTCCGCAAGATGCCAGGCGAGGGCGGGATGCCCCTGTACGACGGGCACGGGACGCGGGCCGAAGCCCTCGTCGGCAATCGGAAATTCATCCGCCACGCCGATGAGAAACGTGGGAATGATCTGCAGCGAGAACGCCGATGCGTGATCGTTGTAGACGATGATGGCCGCATCGGGCGCGAGCTTGGCCAGCCATTCCCGCGCCGGCCCATAACCCCTGAACAGCGGCTCCCAATAGGGAGTGCCCGTCAGGCCCTTGTCCATCGCAACCCCGATGGCGGGCACATGAGATACGGCAATCCCTGCGATGATTTTAGCCATCCTGGGGCTCCGTGCCATGCACGACTTTCGCCGGCCCCGGATTTGTCGGATCCTTGTAGCGGTTGCCCTCGGGGCTGCGCCCTCCCGCCAGCATCATTTGTGCATAGGTTTCCTTGGGCACCCCGGACATCATGCCGGCCACGTCCTGAAATGTCAGCCCGTCGCAAAAGGCGATCTTGATGGTGTAGTAGATATTGCCTCCGAGGCGCAGCATTCCCAGCCAATCCCGCTCCAGTACGGAGCGGCGCTGCTCGGCATCGAGCGCGAAGCCATCGAGATAGGCGGCCGCGTTTTCCTTGAAGCGCCGGCGGTTCTCGGCCTTGTTGAGCGACATGCAGAACATATTCAAGGCGTAGCCCCTGCGGCCGCGCTCGGCGTCGTAGACATAAGTACCGGGTATGCTTTCATAGTCGCGCGGCTTGCTCATGCCGGGGTCTCCGCCGAACGAATCTCTTGGCGCACGATATCGCGAATCACATCGAGAGCCTTGCGCATCAGGGGACCTTTGGGCCGCTGCGCCGAGATCGCAATGGAGAGAGAGGTCTTCAAGGTCGGCGAGAGGATGGGCTTGATCTGCACCTCGCCGCTCCACTGCGTGGATCTGAGCGCGTTCAGGGGCAGCACCGCGAATCCGTGGCCCTGTCGAACCAAATCGATGACCGCGGGAATGCATTCTATCTCGTGCGCCACCCGGATCTTGCGATCGACCGCGGCCAGCGCATTTTCCACCGACATGCGTATGGAGTGGGGGCGGCTCGGAATGATGAGCGGATGATCCGCAAGCTCGGCGAGCGTGATGGATTTGCGGGCCTTGCGCCCTGCCGCCGCCGCGAGGGGTGCAATGAGAAACAATTGCTCGTCGAGCAAGGGCTGCAGATCGACGGCGGGGGAGGCGGGTGCGTTGTAAACCAAGGCGCAGTCCACCCGGCCGACGTTCAGCCACTCGAGCATGTAGACAGACAGGCCTTCGACCGTGGCGAGGCTGGCATTGGGCAGCAGCCGGCCGAAGGCCTTCACCAGCGGCACAGTGACGCTGCGTCCCAGGCTCGGCGGCAACCCCAGCACGAAATGGCCGGAGTCGCCGTTTCTCTGGTCTTCGAGTTCCTGCCGGGCCCGGCCCACCTGAGTCAGAATGCCGCGGGTGTGCTCGAGCAGTCGCGTCCCGGCGTCGGTGAGCACCACGCCCCGTCCATTGCGGTCGAACAGGTTCTGGCCCAGTTCGACCTCCAGCTGCCGTACTTGGCGGCTCAGCACCGGCTGCACCACGGACAGAAACGCCGCGGCGCGCGTGAAGCTGCCGAGCTCCGCGACGTGCCGGAAATATTCGAGCTGCTTCAGGTCCATGCGCCGGCCGGGAGCCTGCACGTCTCGGCCGCCTGCACCGCGCGGCGGCGTGCATGCCGCAGGTCGGCACTATACGAAACGGCTATAACAGGTATATGACTCATTCCTTGATAGTATACGTCAACATTCAGATGGTTCAATTGACAGGAACGGAATTCATGCAGCGATCCATTCCCTGCCTCTTCATGCGCGGCGGAACTTCGCGGGGTCCTTTCTTTCTCGAAAGCGATCTGCCGGCCGATATTGCAGAGCGCGATGCCGTCCTATTGTCGGTGATGGGCTCGCCGGACGTGCGCCAGATCGACGGCATGGGCGGCGCCGATCCTCTGACCAGCAAGGTCGGGATAGTACGCGCGGGTAGAACCCCGGGTGTCGACCTAGAGTTTCTGTTTGCGCAGGTGTCCATCAAGGAGCCGCTGGTCGACACCACGCCCAATTGCGGCAATATGCTGGCGGCGGTCGTGCCTTTTGGGCTCGAGACAGGACTGGTGAGGGCGACGGGTGATATCACCACCTTACGGGTGCTGACGCGCAACACCGGTACCTTGAGCGATATCGCGGTATGCACACCGGGAGGCAAGGTCGAATACTCCGGTGAGGCTCGCATCGACGGCGTGCCCGGAACGGCCGCACCCATCAATATCAGTTTTCTCGAGACGGCGGGCTCGGTATGCGGCTCGCTCCTGCCCACCGGCCGTCTCGTCGATGAATTCGACGGCGTCGATGTCACCTGCATCGACAATGGCATGCCGGTGGTCGTGATGGCGGCCGAATCGCTGGGTGCGACGGGTTACGAGACCCGCGATGAGTTGAACGCCGACACCGCGCTCAAACAGAGGATCGAATCCATCCGCCTGAAGGCGGGTCCCGCGATGAATCTGGGCGATGTGGCGAAGAAGGTCGTGCCTAAGATGTGCCTGGTGGCCAAGCCGAGGACGGGCGGGCAGATCTGCACGCGTACCTTCATTCCGCGCGACTGTCACTCCGCCGTAGGCGTATTGGGCGCGGTGACGGTCGCGACCGCCGCGGTCATGCCCGGCAGCGTCGCGAACCGCCATGCGCTGGTGCCCGCGGGCCTCGTCAAGACCCTGTCGGTGGAGCATCCCAGCGGAGAGTTCAGCGTGATCCTCACCATGAATGAGGCGAACCCCACGCAAGTTCTGCACGCCGCCCTGCTGCGGACGGCGCGGCTCATCATGCGCGGCGAAGTGCTGGTACCCGGCTGACCTTGCCGATGCGAACGCCGGCAATATTGGAGGAGAGTTACCGTGATCGGACAATCTAGAATAGCGGTGAAGCAGGTGAGGCGCGCGGATTCCGCCGCGGTCGCGGCGCTGGCGAAGTACGGAGTCGCCACCGTCCACGAGGCGATGGGGCGCGTGGGATTGCTGGATACGTACATGCGTCCGATCTATCCGGGTGCGAAAGTCTGCGGCACCGCGGTGACCATTTTCGCGCATCCCGGGGATAATTGGATGCTGCATGTGGCCGCGGAGATGCTCCAGGGGGGCGATGTCGCGGTGCTTGGGACCTCCTCCGATAACACCGATGGCATGTTCGGCGAGCTGCTCGCCACCTCCTATCGTGCGCGCGGCGCGGCCGGCCTGATCATCGACGCCGGCTGCCGCGACACGGCGGAGCTGCGCGACATGGGATTTCCTGTCTGGGCGAAGGCGGTTCACGCCAAGGGCACGGTGAAAGCCACGGTTGGGTCGGTCAATACGCCCATCATTTGCGCCGGAGCCCTGGTGCATCCGGGCGACGTGGTGCTCGCGGACGATGACGGCGTGGTGATCGTGCCCAAGGCCCAGGCAGCCGCGGTTGCCGCAGCGGCGGCGGCGCGCGAAGCCAAGGAGGCGGGGACGCGCCGGCGGCTGGCGGCGGGAGAGTTGGGGCTGGATGTGTACGGCATGCGCGAATCCCTCGCCAAGGCCGGGCTCAAGTATGTGGACGATGAGGCAGCGCTGCAGCAGGAGTTTCAGAAATGAGCCCCGCTGCGAAGAATCCGCTGAAAAGCTGCCTGCCTCCGGATCCGCACCCGGTCAAGCCAAGTTGGAGCTTGCCGCCCGGCGCCTGCGACGCGCATTGCCATGTGTTCGGCCCCGCAGGCAGGTTTCCCTATTCACCGGACCGCAGCTACACGCCTCCCGACGCCCCCGTGGAGAATTTGCGCCGGCTGCACGCCAGCCTCGGTGTGTCTCGCGCAGTAATCGTCCATGCGAGCTGCCATGGCACGGACATGGCAGTCACCCTGGATGCCATTGCATCGAGCCACGGCAGCTATCGAGGCGTGGCCTGCGTCGACGATGCGGTGACGGACGAGCAATTGCGGCGCCTGCATCAGGGCGGCATCCGCGGCATCCGCTTCAATTTCGTCAAACACCTGGGGGGCGTCCCCGATCTCGAGGTCTTTCACAGGCTGGTGGCCAGAATCAAGCCTCTGGGATGGCATGTCGTCCTTCATTTCGATGCCGAAGACATTCTGACTCAGCAGGATCTTCTGGGCCGCATCGATGTGCCCTTCATCATCGATCACATGGGCAGGGTGAAGGCGGCGGACGGCCTCGGGCAGCGGCCGTTCCAGCTGCTGCTCGAGCTGTTCGCCACCAATCCCCTGGCATGGATCAAGGTCTGCGGCGCCGAGCGCGTATCCGCGGGAAAGCGGCCGTTTCACGATGCGGCGCCGTTTGCGCGCGCCCTGATAGCCGTGGATTCGCAGCGAATCCTCTGGGGCACCGATTGGCCGCACCCGAATATCACCAAGGACATGCCCAACGACGGCGAGCTGGTCGATCTCTTCGCGGAGATTTGCCCCGATCCCGACGCGCGGCAGCGGATTCTGGTGGATAACCCGACGCGCATGTACCACTGGAGACTGCACGTGATCATCGATTGTCACGGTCACTACACCACCGCGCCCGCCGCCTTGCAGAAGTTCCGCGACGGGCAAATCTCCGGACTAAAGACCGGAACCCACCTCCCGCTGAGCGCGCAGGCCAAGATAAGCGACGATGAGATTCGCGACAGTCTGGAGAATGCGCAGCTGAAACTGCAGCGTGCCCGGGGTACGGACCTGACCGATTTTCTCGCCGCGCGCATCCGCCATGGCGCATCACATCGGCGACGAGACGACCAGCCGGCGCTGGACGCAGGCTTGCAACGATTTGATCCATCGGGTGGTCGGTCTTTACCCGCAGAACTTCATCGGGGTGTGCCAATTGCCTCAGTCGCCGGGCGTGGCGCCTGAGAACAGCGCCGAGGAACTCGAGCGCTGCGTCACGGAGCTGGGATTCGTCGGCTGCAATTTGAATCCGGATCCTTCCGGAGGCCATTGGACCGCGCCGCCGCTGACGGATCGGCATTGGTATCCGCTGTACGAGAAAATGGTCGAGCTCGACGTGCCCGCCATGGTGCATGTGAGCTCGTCTTGCAATCCGAACTTCCACGCCACCGGTGCGCACTACATCAACGCGGATACCACCGCCTTCATGCAATTCCTGACCGGCGACTTGTTCAGCGATTTTCCGGCTTTGCGATTCATCATCCCGCACGGCGGCGGGGCGGTCCCCTATCATTGGGGCCGCTACCGCGGGCTGGCCCAGGACATGAAGCGGCCGCTGCTCGACGGATTACTTGCTCAAGAACGTGTTCTTCGACACCTGCGTCTATCACCTGCCGGGCATGGAGCTGCTGCTCAAGGTCATCCCGGCCGACAACATCCTATTCGGCTCGGAGATGGTGGGCGCGGTGCGCGGCATCGATCCTGAAACCGGCCAGTATTTCGACGATACCAAGCGCTACCTGGATGCGCTCTCCTTGAGCGACGGCGACCGCTACAAGATTTTCGAGGGCAATGCGCTCAGAGTGTTTCCGCGGCTGCGCGGCCGGATATTTTAAGGCGCCGCACCGTACACGATCTTGCCGCCGACCATGGTCGTGACCACGCGCGTCTTACCGATGGTCTCGGGCGGTACGGAGAAAATATCCTGCGACAGAACCGCAAGATCCGCCAGCTTACCCACTTCCAGCGTGCCGACTTGCTTGTCGGAAAAGGCGGCGTAAGCCGAACCTTCAGTATAGGCGCGTACCGCATCGGTCACGCTGATCCGCTCTTCGGGAACGTAGACCTTGCCGGTGATGCGGGCTCCGCCTTGTCCCGCTCCATCCAATGGTCCCGCCCGTGACATTGGCCGTATCCTCGGATTTCCAGACCTGGCGGGTGGCGGTCTCTTGAATCGACACGAAGGGGCTGGGCGGCCAGGTACAGGGCCAGTCGCTGCTGAAGGCCAGCACGGCGCCGCTTTGCTGCAACGTGTGCCACCGATCGGTGGGCACATTGTCGGAAGGATCGTAGTTGCCGCCGTCATCGCCGCAGCAGAACGAGGGCTGCATGTCGGCGATCACCGAGAGCTTGGCGAAGCGCGGCACGTCCACCGCGTCCACCAGATCCGCGTGTTCGATGCGCAGGCGCCGGTCGCGCTGTCCGTGCGCCTGCTCCAGGCGCTCGTAGGTGTCCAGAATCATGTGCACCGAGTCGGCGCGCAGCGCATGCGTCATGATTTGAAAGCCGCGCGAGTCCAGTTCCATGACCAGAGCTTCATAATCATGGGAATCGTAGACCAGCGGCGGAATCAGTCCGGTGCCCCCGTCGGCAAAGAATTTCACCAAGTTCGCCGACACCCAGTCATCGTGATATAGCCGGCGGGCCTGCTCGAGCTCGGCCAGAAACTCCGGGGTCAGGTGATGCTGCACGGCCACCGACCCGAAGCTGGTGCGCGTGCGCACCGTCAGCAAGCCGCGGTCGCGCAGGGCGGCGTAGTACTCGATCTCTGCCAGACTGCCGGTGGCATTGACGACGCTGGTGATACCGAAGCTATTCAAGTAATGCGAGGCGTCTTGCAGCATGCTTCAGCTGCTCCTCGAGCGGCATGCGGGCGGCGACCGCTCGATTGGCGAGCTCATGCCGGCCTCGAGCAGCACTCCGCTCGGATGTCCGCTGGCATCGCGAATCACGCCGCGTTCCTCGTCCGCGGTCCGCCACCGGCCGATCGGTGATCCCCGCCATGCGCAGGGCCGCGGAATTCAGCCAGAAGGCGTGCTCGGAGGTATTGTGGATCACGACCGGACGATCCGGCACCGCTCGGTCGAGCAGGGCATGCGTCGGCGTCGTCGGCGGCACGGTGCTGAAATCCGCCCGGCCAAACAGAACGGCGTCGTCCGGGTGTGCCGCCGCATAGGCCTTCAGGCGCTCGACCAGCAAATCAGGCTTGTCCGGGGTGATGCTGGATTCCGGCGTGGATAGATTCAGGCCGTGCAGGGCGTAGGCGCCGAAGAGCATGTGAGTGTGTGAATCGACGATTCCGGGGATGACGGTGTGCCCATGCAGGTCGATCACCCGGGCGCCGCTGCGGCGGTGCTTTAGGATCTGCTGCATCGGTGCCCACGGCCTCGATTCGCGTTCCGTTGATGGACAGTGCCGAAGCCCAGGGTGCCTTGGGGTTGCCCGTGTAAATGTGGCCGTGAACGAGCAACGTATCGCCGGCCAACGCCCGGCCCTGACAGCCGAATGCAATGATCAATGCGCAAAACCCTATCTGCCGGATTACTTTCATATGTATCTCCCTCGCCGAAGTATAACCAGAACCGGGCTCAGGAAGTTGGGCGGCCCGCGAGGCGCGCGGCGGCAGGAATCAGATCTTGGCCAGCCACTCTCGCATCGCCACGGCCACGCCGTCCGGCCGTTCGATGGGCGCCATATGGCCGGCACCGTGAATCTCGAATACGGTGGCGTGCGGAATCCTGCGCCGCATGGTCTCGTGCTGAGAAACCGGCGACCAGGCATCCTCGCTGCCGCTGAGGAGCAGGGTGGGCACGCCGATGGTCGGCAATACCGACAAGGCTTCCGGCCGCTTCAACAACGCATTGATTTGACCGGCATAGGAATCCGGGGTTGAACGTTCGACCATGGCCGTCAGGCGCGGCATGAGCTCCAGGGTCCGTGCGCCGCCGGCCATCATGGGCGGCAGCCATTCGGCCGCGAGCGCCGACATGCCCTGTTCATACGCGAGGCGCAGCAGTCGGCCGCGGCTCTGCAGTTCACCATCGCGCACCGTGTATACCCCGGTATTGAGCAGGGCCAGGCCGGTCACCCGGCGCGGCGCCGTGCGCATCACTTCGAGCGCAACCCGTCCTCCCATGGAGTGTCCCGCCATGGCGAAGCGCTCGGGCGCCGTTGCCAGTACATGCTCGGCCATGTCCGGTATGGAAGAAAAACCACGAAAGGACATGACCCGCACATCCGCCACATCGCCCAGCCGCTGCGGGATGTCGGCCCAAAGGACTTCATCGCATAACAGTCCGGACAGGAGCAGGAGTGGCTGCTTCAATGAAGAATGCTCGTGATCTACCGGCTCTCACTGTAGCATCGGAACCGGCGGATTCGCGCGAGGAATACTTTGGCACGCGATGTTCACGAAGCGGTGCGGGAGGCCTGCCTGTGGCTGCCGGAAGCGGAGGAGTTCGTGTCGCACGGATCGCCCAATTTCCGGGTTCGCGGCAAGACCTTTGCCACCTACGCGGTCAATCACCACGGCGACGGCCGCGTCGCCCTGTGGCTGAACGCACTGCCGGGTTCGCAGGAAGTGCATGTGCGCGGCGAGCCCGAGCACTTCTTCGTTCCCCCCTACGTCGGGCCGCGCGGCTGGCTGGGAGTGGTGCTCGATCGGGGCATCGCTTGGAAGCGTGTCGCGGCCCTGGTACGCGAGGCCTACGAAAAGGCGGCGCCGGAGGAACTGCGGACGCGCGTCGGCAAGACACCCATGCTCGAGGCCCCCGGCAAAAGCTTGTCCGCGAGTCAAATCGATCCCTTGAAATCGCCGCGCGCCTTGAACGTGCTCGAGACTTTCAGCAAGCTGTGCCTGGGGCTGCCCGAATCGCACCAGGAGCGCCAGTTCGGCCACCCCGTGTGGCAGGCGGGCAAGAAAACCTTCGCGCTGGCGCGGCATGATGGAGAGCGTCTGACGCTCTGCTTTTGGGTGGGAGTGGATCAGCAAGGGCTGCTCACCGCAGACTCGCGGTATCGAATTCCAGCGTACTTCGGCCACAACGGCTGGATCGCACTGGATGTCGGCAAGCATTGCGACTGGTCGGAAGTCGAGGCGCTGACCTTGCAGAGCTACCGGCATTTTGCCCTGAAACGGATGCTGCTGCGGCTGCGGCCCTGATCAACGCCGACCGACAGCGGTACTCATGGCCGTCAAACCGCGGCATTCAAGGCCAGGAGCAGGGCGCCCAAAATACCCGCGCGATCGCCGAGAGCCGGCGCGACGACATAGCGGTCGGTGGCAAGCTCGCTGCGATCGATGTAGCCGCCCAGCCAGTGAAGCAGGCGCGCGCGGATCAGCGGCAGCAAGCGGGTCTGGCTCATGACTCCACCGCCCATGATGATCCGCCGCGGCGAAACGGTCACCACCAGCTGCGCACACAACTGGCCCAGATAGTCGGCTTCGATCTGCCACTGGGGATGTGATTCATCCAGCTGCTGCAGCGAGCTTCCCGCGCGGGCGAGAATGGCCGGCCCCGAGGCCAAGCCTTCCAGGCAGTCGCCGTGGAATGGGCACACTCCGTCGAACCCTAAGTCCAGAGGGTGACGCCGGGGGATAGATATGACCGATCTCCGGGTGCATCAGGCCATGAATCGGCGAGCCGTCCACCAGGATTCCGCCGCCGATTCCCGTGCCGATGGTGAGGTACACCAAATCGTTCACGTCCTGCCCGGCGCCCCACCGATGTTCGGCCAATGCCGCGGCGTTGACGTCGGTGTTGAAGGCGATGGGGCAGCGGAATTCCTCCGCCAGGCTCCCGACCATGTCGGTGCCGCTCCAATCCGGCTTCGGAGTGCGGCCGATGAAACCGTGACGGATGGAATTCTTATCCAGCTCAACCGGTCCGAAGGAGGCCATGCCGATCGCCGTGAGCCTGCCGAACGCCTCGACCTGCTGCCGCAGGAAGGCGTGCATGGCGGCGAGAGTCGAAACCGGATCCGTGGTGGGAAAGCGTTGCTGGGCGAGGATTTCGCCGCGCCCATTGCCGACGGCGACCAGGAACTTGGTGCCGCCGGCTTCCACGGCGCCGAACAATCGTGTCTCGACCGTCATCCGCGAAGTATACCGGGCCGCTCACGCCTCCTGTGCGGCCGAGCGCGCGCGGGGTCATTACCACGGAATACAAAGACATAAGCTTGAGCGAGCCCGATGCAACGCTTTTCGTTCATCCGGATAATTGCCGCCAAATGCCCACCATGCCGGGCATGCCAGGCGGCAGCGCGCACTGAGCGCACGGAGCGCACTGAGCGCACTGAGCGCACGGAGCGCACGAGCACGGTGAGCGACGCAGTCTAAGGAGTGGTGACGCGCGGCGCTGCGATTTTCGCCAGCAGGTCCTCGGTTCCCGGCCTCCTGGAGAGATTGGGGTAGCGCTCGCCGCCGGAGTATTTGAGCTCCAGCGTCTTGAACATGTCGTCTTTCTGCACCAGCAGCGTGATGATGCCGGAAGGATCCGGCGGCGCGGCCAGGGTGTCGTGCAGGAGTTCCTTGGACCACTTGTAGCCGTTGATGGCGATGATGTGCGAACCGGGCGAAGCGCCGGCCCGATCCGCGGGAGATCGGGGCATGACATCGCCGATGGTGGCTCCCTCGTCATCGACGTAGAACCCCAGGGAGTAATGCAGGTCCAAGTCCCTGTCGTCGGCTTCGTGCGCGATGTGCATGGTGGAGGGGGTGTCGTTCAGAACCAGCGACCAGCCTGCCGCACGCAATCCCTCCAGCGGCGCTCCCGGCCGCAGGCGATCGAGACGCTCGCGCCAGAAGCCGGCCCAATCGTAGGACTGCACGGCATTGAGCGCGTGGACCACCGCGTCGAAATCGTAGGGCACCACCTTGGGGGCCGTGCTCTGTCCGCCGTAGAACAGCTTGCAGAAATCGTCGAGACTTCTGCGGCCCTTGGATTCGCGGCGGATGAGAGTGTCCGCCTCCAGCCACAGCAGTGCGGATTCCTGATAGAAATCATCCTGGCGGCGCAGGCGGGCAGCCCAGGCGCGGGATTGGTAGTAGAGAAGCTGCGCAGAGACGGTGGTATCGCGCAGCGAGCGCCATTCGCGCGCGCTATGCGAATCCATGGCCGCGGCGATCCGCGCAAATTCCTCGCGAAATTCCTGGTCGGTGAGCAGGCCGCTGCGCGCCGCGAGCACATCGCCCAAGTATTCGGTCAAGCCCTCGTAGACCCACAGCATTTCATCGAGCATGGGCGCCTGATAATTCAGGCGTGGCGATGCCGGCCGGGCGCCGGTACTTGCCGTTCCAGGAATGCACGTATTCATGCGGCAATAAATTCGCCTCGGCGCGGCGGATGGGGTCATCGAGCAGGGCGCGCAGCGGCGAGCGATCATCGCTGGATTCATGGTGCTCCAAGCCGTCGGGCATGATTTGATCGGTCAGCGCCCACAGAAAATCATAATGATTATAATGGGTTGCACCGAATAGCTCGACCGCTTCTCGCACCAGATTCTTGATAATGTGCCTGCGTGTCGGCGCTCATGTTGAGAGCAACCGGCGTATCCGCGGCGATGTGCAGCGTCACCGCCGGGCGGCCCGCCGAGGGGAATGTCGCGAAAGTAGCGGCCCGCGAGCAGGGTCGAATCGATCAGGGTTGTCAAAGAGACCGGCGCAAACTTGGCCCCATCGGCGGTAACGGCGGTGGTTCGCAGCGCCGTGGCGAACTTCCAGGCCGGCGGGCAGGTGCACCGACGCCTCGTAGGTCAAATCATCGCTGCGGGCGCCGGCGGGGTAGAGCAGCAACTGATTCCATTCGAGGATCAACAAAGATTCGGTCGCGGTGCGCGGAGTTTCCAGGCCCTGGACGACGCCGTCAGGCGCGGGCGCCGTGAGCATCTCCAAGTCCGCTTCGAGCACGGTGACGCCGCTCGGAATCTCCAGATGGAAAGCGTTCATGTCCACGGGGTCGCGCCGCCAGGCCAGAACCTGGCCGCGCACTGCGAAGCGCGGGCCGCCCAGCGAGGTGAGCGGGCCGGCCGGACTATGGCGGCCCGGGCAGCCACTTCGGATACACCAGAGTCAACGGCCCGGCGTGCACGGGCAGCTCGAGGTGCGCGCTCATGATGCCGCGCGGCGCCTCCCGGGCATCCACTTCGATGGTTGCCACCGCCCCGGAGTTGGGGGCCGTTGCCGTGGCCGTGGTTTTGGCTGTTACGGTTGCGCTGTAAAACAAGGCAATCGCCATGCACGGTGCGGCTATTCGAAGGATCCGGCGGGAGCGTCGATCGGCTGCGTGCATGCGATGGGACTCAGAAGTGATAATCCGCGCCCAATTCGAAAAAGGTGCCGACGGCGCCTGCTTGATCGAGCGAGGGATTGTAGTTGGTTCCGCCATAAGTCGCCGTATTGAGCGGCGGCAGACGGTTGGTGACATTGTCGATGGTCGCGGTCAGCTGCAAGTGGCGGGAGACCTGGTACTGCGCGTACATGTCGAGGTAGGTGAACGATGCCACATAGCAGTACGGATTCGGGTCGGTCAATTGCAGGCAGGCGGGGCCGTTGGACGGATCGACGCCGTACATGTGGCTGCGGTAGTTCACGGTGGCGCCGACCGTCACCGGCCGGTAGCTCCATTCGAGGGTGAAGGAGCCGCGCGTGCGGGGCGTGCCGGTGGCGCCGCTCAGCGAGGTGGGCCCGACCGTGCCGGCGTACTGATACTCGGAGCCGTCGATGATCTGCGTGGACTCGACCAGGTACGTCGCATCGGCCTTGGCGGTCAATTGGCCGAGGGCACCGAGCGCAAACACGGTGCGAAGCTCGCCGTCGAAACCCGAGGTGATGGACTCCGAGGCGTTGATGTACGGGGTCGCGTAATAAATGACGGGCCCCGGATAGTCCGCGCCCGGCGGCTGCGCGCCGCGGACGGCATTGCTGGGTCGAAAGGGGGGCGCTGACGATTTCATTGGTGCGCTTGATGTTGAAATAATCCGCGGTGAAATTGATGCTGTGAATGGGCTCGACGATCACGCCCAGGGTGTAGCTTCTGGAATGCTCGGGCTTCAAGTTCGGATTGGCCTGCGACAGCACGGCGACGTAGCCCTGGCCGCAGTCGGCCGGCGTGCTCGGCAGGTGCGGCCCGCAGCGCAAGGGATCGAGAGGCGCGAATGTGCTGGATGCCGCGCTGCTGTTGCCGCTCTCGGCGATGCCGGGGGCACGGAAGCCGTGCGCAAAGGTGCCTCGAAATGCGAGCTGCGGAATGACCTTCCACTTCACGCCGAACTTCGGCGTGAAAGCCGTGCCCGCTTCATTGTAGCGATCGACGCGGGCGGCGGCGCTGAGCTCGAGCTGGTGGGTGACGGGAGCCGACAGCTCGGTGAAGGCGGAGTAAACGTCCTGCGATCCCTTCGCATAGAAACTGCCGTCCATCATGATGTCGCCCTCGGTGGCATACGGCTCGCCGGGGTTGTTGAGGCGGGTCAGGCGCGCATCGGTGCCGAGCGCGAGCGCCAGGTCTCCGCCCGGCAGCGGGGCCAGGGGCCGCGATGCGTTGGCGGAAAAGAAGCCCAGGGTGGAGGTCGCCGTGTCATGCGTTTCGGGTGCCAGAGTCTGGTAGAGCGAGGGCGGATTCAAATAGGCATTCTGGCCGACGCGATACTCACCATCGGCGAGCGCCGCATCCAGGGCACTGGCGCGGACAAAACCGGTGTAGGTGATATGGGTGGCGGCTTGAACGAATCCCGCGCTCAATGTGGTGTCCCAGCCGGCAAGCTGCGCGGTCAAATCCTCCACCACGCGTATCACATCGGTCTGGTAGCGGCTGATCTGGACCGGAATGTCGGTGAGCGCGCCGTAAAACAGCGCCGGCTTGCCGATGTAATTCGCGAATGCCGCGCCGTAGTAGGTCCTGGGCGCCGGCGAAGTACGGGCTTTTCGGATTGAAGGGATTGTCCAGGCTGTTGGCGGGCAGCACGATTTGCGTCGTCGCCGGATTGGTCTGGTCGACCAGCGTGCCGTTCGCACCGGCCCAGACGAAAGGAACCAGAGTGGTGCCGTCCAGGTATTGGTTGGGCTGGCGCCACTGCTCGGATTCGGATTGGAAAAAAGAAGTGGCGAGACTGCTGGTCCAGCGATCGCCGAGCTGCTGGGTCCACTTGGCGGTGACGTCCAGCCCTTCCGAGCGCGGCTGGATCTTCTTGTAAAGATTCGGGTCCCAGGTGCAGCCGCCGGAATAATTCAGGTTCGCGGGCGCGCAGCCGGGGAGTAGATAGTACCCTTGAGTGGGCAGCGCTCCGCTGCGATCGAGCGGCGCAACCATACCCACGGTGGTGTAAGTCGGGGTGCCGGGGGGACCTTGCACGATGCCGCCGCGCAGATCGCTGCCGCCATAGGGTCGAAGATCCAGATCGTTCAAATAGGATCCGCGGTCTTCCTGCTTGATCTCGGCTTGATGCCGGTATTCGACATTGAAGTAAAAATTGTGCCCGTCGTTGACGAGGCTGCCGAATCCATAGGTCGCCGACAGTCGCTGCTCCAGACCATCCGCCTTGTAGGAGGAACCCAGGTTCGTCGACACGTCGAAGCCGGTGAATTCCTTCTTGGTGATGATGTTGACGACGCCGGCGATGGCGTCCGAGCCGTAAATCGCCGAAGCGCCGTCCTTCAAGACTTCCACGCGATCCACGATGCCGAGCGGCAGCGAACCGATGTCGACGAAGGGACGCTGGCCGTCGTCGGCCAGCGGATAGGTGGCCATGCGGTGCCCATCGACCAGCACCAGCGTGGCGTCCACGGTCAGCCCGCGCAGTGAGACGCCGCTGGCGCCGCCCGCCATGGCGCCGCTGAAATTCGAGGTCAGTGTGCCGCTGTTGTCCGACGACAAGGTGTGGATGACGTCGGCGATGGTGGTCTTGCCGCTTTTGACGATGTCATCGGCATTGATGACGTCGACCGGGGAGGGTGATTCGGTATCGGTGCGGCGAATGTAGGACCCCGTGACCACCACAGCCTCCAGCGTTTGGCCGGAATCGGTCCCATCGCGGGTGGGCCCGGTGTTGTCGGCGGCACCGGCAAGCAGGGGAATCAATCAGTAAGCAGCTGGGAACCCAGCGGGCAGCGAGTCGGGTCATTCGAAATCTCCCATTTTTTGATCTGCGAATGTCAGCCGCATTCGGTAGCCAGCGCATGCCGCTTTCGGCAACCACTCCCCCGGTTGTTGCCCCACTTGAATGTAATCTCATTTATAATTCATTGCAATAACATACTCAATCAAGCGGTCCCGGGCTCCTGAGTTCAAGACCATCGCGTTTCGCCTGAATCAACGTAGAATTTGCGCCGTGAAATCGCTGTACGAAAAAACCATCGCCTTCGTCCTGCAATACATCGACGAGCAGAAATTACGGGAGGGCGATCAGCTGCCCACCGAAGCACAGCTCTCCACGCTGGCGGGAGTCAGCCTGGTCACCGTGCGCCGAGCCCTGTCGGAGCTGTCCGCGCAGGCGGTGGTGCGGCGTGAACAGGGACGCGGCACCTTCGTCGCCCGTCCGCGAGTCAAGGCGGAAACCACCAAGATCGGCGGACTGCGCAACGGGCTTCACTTGGACAGCCGCTCGAAGCTGCAAACGCGCGTGCTGAGCTGCGAGACGCGCGCCTGCACCGCGGAAGAGGCGAAGCGTTTGGGCTTGCCGGCCGCGGCCACCGTCTGGGAGGTGTCGCGGCTGCGGCTGTTGAACAAGCAGCCCATGATCTGGGAGTCCTCGGTGATACCCAAGATCCTGGCGCCGGATCTCTCGGGCTACCTGAACGGCTCCGACAAGCGCTCGCTTTACGACCTGCTCGACGAGGTGTATGGGCTGAAGGAGGCCCGCGAAGAGCAGACCCTGGTATCGCGCCCGGCGCTGGCGCGCGAGCATGAGCTGCTCGACCTCATGAGTTTCGAGTGGGTGGTGGAAGTGTCGGGCGTGAGCTTCTCCGCGCGGCACCAACCCATCGATGCATTTCGCATGGTGTTCGTCGCCAAGTCATTCGCATTCCGGCTCGAAACCGCGCCGTCGTTTTTCGTGGAGGCCATCGAGGTCACCGATTCCCAGCGGGCGCGCAAAGCTCAATGACGGTGAGGCTCCCGTGTGCGAGCAGGCTCGTCGCCGGCCAATCGATGTCGGCGGCGCCTGCGTAGAAGGCCGCTTTCGCCGCCTCCTTGTGGGTGCCGGCGATCAGCAGCAATACATGCCGCGACTCCAGCAGAGTCTTGATACCCATGGTCACGCCCCAGGCGGGAATTTCCCACGGGACTTCGGCCTGTCTCTCGTGAGCGGCGCGGGTGACATGCGACAGATGCACGAGGTGAGTGCGAAGCTCCCAGGAGGATCCGGGTTCATTGAAGGCGATATGCCCGTTCACGCCCAATCCCATGATGCACAGATCGATGCCGCCGCAGGCCGCCACCGCCGCATCGTATTCGCGGCACTCGGCGTCCATATCGGGAGCGTCGCCGCGCAGCAGCCGCACGCGATCTGCGGCAATCCCGGCGGGCGCGATCAGATGCCGCTCGAGAAAGGCGGCATAGCTGTGCGGATCGGACGGGCCAAGGCCGCGGTACTCGTCGAGGTTGAATATCCGTGCCGCATCGAGACGCACGGTGCCGGCCTTCGATCGCTCGATCAGTTCCGCATACAGGCCGCGAGGCGTGCCGCCGGTGGGAAGGGCGAGCGCCGATTGGGGCTTGCCGCGCAGGTGATCGCAGGTCCAGTCCGCCGCCGCGCAAGCGAACGCGCGCGGTGTCGCCGCATTGATTACTCGCATGGATTTATCCGCACAGCGCGGATTGCGCCAGGTATTGCCGGTACAAATCCGCATACAGCCGGGCCGTGGGCTCGTCCGGCGTAATCAGCCGGCGCAGGCGCGTGTGCCGGCCGAACTCGAGCTCGACTCCCGCAATGCGCCGCGCCAACATGGCGGCGCCGATGGCCGCCGGCGATCTCTCGGGGACGCAGCCCACCGCGACGTGCAGAATATCGGCCAGCATCTGCGTGCTGCTCGACGAGTGCACGAGGTTGCCGCTGATCATGACGGCGTCGATGGGCGCCGTCTCGGCCAGCACATCGATGCAGCGCTTGATCTCGAAGAACACGCCCTCGAGAAAGCTGCGCGCGATGTCGGCGCGGGTGTGGCCTACGCCCAGCCCGAAAATCGCGCCCTGCAGGCGCGGATTCCACAGCGCCCCTTGCTCGCCGCCGGCAAGGTAGGGCGCAAAGGAGAGGCCATGCGCTCCAGGAACCGATTGCGCGGCATGCCGGTCGATGTCGCCGTCCGTCCAGGAGAACAGGCCGCTCAGCCACCGGTATCCCGTGCCGGTCGCGAGCAGATCCATTTCGCGGCCGTACCAGGCATCGTTCACATGCGGGGTCAGCAGGTATCGGGCGGCGCCGTCGAAGCGGCGCGCCGGGCTTGCGCCGATGACCACGGCGCTGGAACCGAAGCTCAAGGACACCACGCGCTCGTCGAGGCCCGCCATCGCGAAGGAGGCGCATACGGAGTCGGCGGCGCCGCTGCTGACGGGCAGCCCTTCGCGCAGGCCGAGCAGGGCCGCGCCGGCGCGATTCAAGGGGCCCGCCAAGGTATTGGCGCCTTGAATTTTCGGCAGCAGCCGGTGGGGCAGCTGCCAGAATTTCGCCAGATCCTCGCTGAAGCGGCGTTCACGCAAATCGTAAATTCCGTAGCCCGCCGCGGTGGAGGGTTCGGTCAGGCGCAGCCCGGTCAGTTCGGACAGCAAATAATCCTTCGCGGAGAGAACGGTCCGCACGGCGCCGATGCGGTCGGCGAAGTGATACTGCAGCATGGGAGCCAGGTAACGGCCGTCGATGGGCATGCCGGTGCGCGCATACATCAGGGCCCGCTGCGCCGTGTCGACGCGCGATGCCGCCCAAGCATCCGCGCGGCCATCCTTCCACGTAATCGCGGCGCCTAAGGGTTTGGCATCGTCCAGACAAACCAACGTCGGCAGCTGGCCCGTCAGGCCGATGGCTTCGACCTGCTCTCCCCAATCGTCGCCGAGATCGGCCCGCAGGCGCTCCGCGAGCTCGTGCATGGCGGCGGATGCGGCGCGCAGCCAGTCGGCGGGCTGCTGCTCGGCCTGCCGAGGCTGCGCGCTGTCGGTGCCGAATCCTGCCGCCCCTTCACCCAGCACGGCATCGTCCAGGCCCACGGCAACGGCTTTGA
Organism: uncultured Gammaproteobacteria bacterium; assembly: GCA_963784105.1. Taxonomy (GTDB): domain Bacteria; phylum Pseudomonadota; class Gammaproteobacteria; order Steroidobacterales; family Steroidobacteraceae; genus Bog-1198. The sequence continues at coordinate 2,521,977 of CAWAQE010000015.1, read as the reverse complement.
CGGCCGAAGTTCCGAGGTCAAGCCCTAAGGTGAGGCGCCGGGGCGCGCGTGCATCAGACATGGGCCCGCAGCAGCCCCGCCACTTGATCCGCAGCCGCCAGGGTCCGATCGATGTCGGCATCCGAATGGGCGAAGGAGACGAACAGGTTCTCGAACGCGCCGGGGTGGAATAGCACGTCGCGCTCCAGCATGGCTTCCCACCAGCGGCGGAAGATCTCGTGATCGGCATAGCGCGCGGCATCGCGGTAGTTGCGGATGGGCTTCTCCGCAAACCATACCTGCAGGACGGGCCCCAAGCCCACGACGTTGGCCGGCAGCCCATGCCGGGCGAAAACCGAGGTCAGGCCCGTATAGAAGCGGCTGCAGCGTGCGAACAGCGCCTCGTACTTGCCGGGTTCGCCCAGCTCATCGAGCGCCGCGTTGGCGGCGGCGACCGCGATGCCATTGGCGCTGTAAGTGCCCGCCATGGACACCGTGCCGTCGGCCACGAGTTTCATGATGTCGGCCCGGCCGCCCAATGCGGCGACGGGAAACCCGCCCCCCAAGCCTTTGGCGAACACGCTGATATCGGGCTTGATGCCATAGATGCCTTGAGCGCCGCCGAATCCCAATCGAAAACCGGTGATGACCTCATCGTAGATCAGCACGATGCCGCGCGAGTCGGCGATTTCACGCATGGCCTCGAGATATCCCGGCTCGGGCAGGATGCATCCGGTATTGCACATGACCGGCTCGGTGAGAATCGCCGCGATGGCATCGCCTTCGCGTGCAACGGCGGCGCGCAGCGCCTCGGCGTCGTTCCACGGCAGTATGATCAATTGCGCCCCGCTTGCCTTCGACAGGCCGGGGCCTTGCGCAACGGCGACCGGATGCCGATCGGGTCCCGCCTCGTGCAATTGCGGATGCTTGCTCCAGTAGACCCCGTCGGAAAAGCCGTGATACATGCCCTCGAAGCGGATGACCTTCTCGCGTCCGGTATGGGCGCGGGCCAGCCGAATGGCGTAGATGACCGCTTCGGTGCCCGTATTGCACAATCGCACCTGCTCCACGCTCGGCACGGCCGCGATGATCTTCTGCGCCAGCAGCGCCTCCTGGGCCGTCGGCAGGGCGAACACCGTGCCGCGGTTCTGGATTTGTTCCACCACCGCCGCAGTGACTTTCGGCGGGCGGTGGCCGAGGATCATCGGACCCAGACCCAGGAGATAGTCGATGTAGGCGTTGCCGTCGACATCGTACAAATACGCGCCTTCGCCGCGCTCCACGAACAAGGGGTAGGGGTCCCAGCCCGACCAGGTGGCGCGGGCGGTGCTGTTGACGCCGGCGGGAATCGGCCCGCAGGCTTTTTTGTACAGTGCGGCGCTGCCTGCGGAGCGCGCGGGGTTTCGGTATTTCATTGCGTTATCGTCGTCCTTCAGCGCGCTCTACCGGCGCGGTTTGCGTGGAATCGAAAAAACTCACTCCCATGACCCGGTGCAGGAACAGCGCCACCAAGGCGCCGGCGAGCACGGAGCCCAGGCCATAGAACATAACGGTGTAGGAAACGGCGCCAGTGGAAAGGGATTCGAACAGAACCCAGAGGCTGAACACGACGCCGATCAGCGGCAGGATTCCCCCCAGGATCAAATTCACCGCACTCGATGCCGGTACCGCCCGCTGCTGCCACAGAGCCGCGGCGGCCGTAATGCCGTAAAACACTATGGATATGAGACCGAGGCTGCTCGCCGCATTGGTCAATGCCGCGCCGATGCTGGAGGTTCCCAGCGCCAGTGCCAGCAATATCAAATTGACCGCGCTCATCGTCAGCGTCGCCGCCCACGGACCGCCCGAGGCGCTCAAGCGCTGAAAGAATCTCGGCATGACGCTGTCGCGAGACATCGCGACGCCGACGCGCGCCGCCGAGACCACGGCGGCTTGCAGCGTGGCGAGCGTGCCCGTGAGAACCACCAGCGCCATCACCGAGTCCCATGGCTTGTGCATCAGCCGTCCGCTCACCGCGGACAAGACATTCCCCGCGTGCGCCTGCATGTCGCCCGGCGAGAGAACGCCCTGGAAGGCAAAGGTGACGAAGGAATACACCAGGGCCAGCATCACCACGCTGGCGAGCGCCGCCTTGCCGGGGTTGTTGGCACGGTCGACGGTTTCCTCATTCACGTAAATCGACGCGTCCCAGCCCGAATACATGAAGCAGGCGATCAATATTCCGCCCATCAAACCCTTCATGCCGCCGAGCCCTGTCCATGAGAACCAGGCCCAGGAAAACCTCACGGCCGTGGTTCCGCGCGACAGAGCGAGCACGGCAACGCCCGCGACGATCAAGAGCACGGCGTATTGGAATACGACGATCACCCATTCGAATCGGGCGACGACCTTGAGGCCGAGAATGGCCAGTGCCGTGATGAGCAGATTCCACGCCGCGCCGACCCAGAATATCGCCCAATGATCGTCGATGAGCGAGGGCGCCAGAAGATCGACGGTGTAAACGCCCGCGGGAATGGTCAGTGTGGTCGTCCCCAGGGTGTAGTAGAGCAGAATCATCCAGCCCGAGAGAAACCCCAGGTAGGGATGAAACACCTTGGCCACCCAGGTGTAGGTCGCGCCCGAACTCTGGTCCCATCGATTCAGCCGCTGATATGCGATCGCGATCCCGATCATGGGCACGAAGCAGATCAAGATGGGCACGACACCGCCATAGCCGCTGACCGCCACCAATCCGGCCAAGCTCACCGCCAGGGTTTGCGCCGGTCCCGAGCTCGACAGGCCCATGACGATGGCATCGCCCAAGCCGACGCGATTGCGTTGCGCCGCAGAAGCAGGCGGGGAGGGGGCCGTAGACATTAGGTCATTATAATGAATTAGGTGGATCACATCAACCGACATCCGCGGGGTACAGTATGTTATGAACGCCGCCACCGACTCCCCTATGAATTCCGGCCGACTGAGTTCGGCCTCCCGCGCAATGATCGAGCGGCTGATCGGCTTCAATACCGTTTCGCGCGACTCCAATCTCGCGCTGATCGAATGGGTCCGCAGCTACCTTGAAGGGCTGGGCGCGGTCACGCGGCTGACATACGATGAAACCGGCAAGAAGGCCAACTTGTTCGCCACCCTCGGCGACTCGAACAAGCCCGGTTTGATTCTGTCAGGCCACACCGATGTGGTTCCGGTGGACGGCCAGCAGTGGGAGACGGATCCTTTCCTCGCCGTGGAGAGCGACGGCAAACTATTTGCGCGCGGCTCGGCCGACATGAAGGGCTTCGTCGGCATCGTCCTCGCGCAGGCGCCGAAGTTCGTGAAGGCATTGAACGAGAATCGCCTGGACGCGCCCTTGCACTATGCGCTGAGCTATGACGAGGAAGTCGGCTGCATCGGCGTGCGCAGACTGATTCAAGACCTGGAAGAGAACGACATCCGTCCGGACGGCTGCATCGTGGGCGAGCCTACGTCGATGCAGCCCATCATCGCCCACAAGGGCACGCATCGAATCCGCTGTTCGGTGCACGGGCGCGAGGCGCATTCCAGCTATGTCACCCAGGGTGTGAACGCCATCGAATATGCCTCGCGCCTGGTGGTGTTCATCCGCGGAATCGCCGATCGTCTGGCGCAGACCGAGATCCGCGACTATGGATTCACCGTCCCGTATTCCACTCTGTCGACCGGAATGATCCGCGGCGGAATTGCGTTCAACGTCGTGCCCAAGGACTGCGTGTTTCAATTCGACATGCGCACCCTGCCGCAGGCCTCGCCCGACGCTCTGTATGAGGAAATCCGCGTCTTTGCCCAGGGCCTGGCCCGTGAGATGCAGGCCGTGGACGCGGCCTCCGGCATCGATCTCGAGTGGCTGAGCCGCACGGTGGGCCTTGCCGCCGCTGAAACGGACTCCATCGTCCAGTGGGCGATGAAATTGTCGCAGAGCAGCCGCGTGGGCAAGGTGTCCTACGGTACCGAAGCGGGTTTATTTCAGAAGATGGGCGTGCCCACCGTCATCTGCGGACCGGGCGACATCGCGCAGGCGCACCGGCCGAACGAATTCGTGACCCTCGAGCAGCTGGCGCAATGCGAGCGGTTCATCGAGGGCATTTGTGAAACAGGGTTCGCAGCGTAGTACCTCGGCGCGGTGATGTACATCGGCCCAATGCGCAAGTTCAGGCTGGGCTCAGCTCACTAACCGCACGCCATGCCTGGTCGATTGCCTCGTGAGTGTAGGAGTTCCATCCGGCATCGGAATTGGCGATGGTGACGCTGCCGCAGCGTTTGCGGGCTATTTCGTAGGGCTGGGGGCCCTCGGTCTCGGGATCGAAGAGCGAATCGGCACTATACGCATAGCCGTGCGGCCAGCGATTGACGGTGATCGCGGCGATGTCGCGCGATGACTGAAATCCGGCCGGGCCGAGCATGCGGTCGAGCTGGTCGACGATCCGGGCTTCGTATTCCGCGAACGGCGTGCCCAGGAGCAGCTGTCTGCCCAGACGGAATTGTTCGACGTTGGACAGCCCCCGATTGGGCGTGAGCGGTATGTGCTCCATATGCAGCAGCATGGGTTCGCTCGGATCGCGCGGATTACGGTAGCCGCCGAGCGTCACGGGGTAGTCGAGCTTGGTTTGCGAAAAGTAGGCATGGGGACTGTTGATGTCGTCGACACCCAATTTGACGAAGGCATGCCAGTTGCGAATCGCGACGTTGGCGTAGACCAGCGGCATTTTGACGCAGCGGGCGAGGGCGTGTTTCTGCGCTTCCGGCAGCTCCGGCATGATGTGCGGAATCATCATGTTGTAGCAAGCGAGCACGCATTGCTTCGCCTGGACGCGATGCAGCGCGCCCGCACGCATGTAACCGATGTCCACCGGCCCGCCCCGGGTGCGGGCATTGGCGATGGCGACGGCCGTACTATTCAGGCGCAAACGGATGGGTGCGCGGTCCACATCGAGCTTGGAGTAGTCGAAGTCGGCGAGCACCACGTCTTCCATGGTGTGACCGGGCGCCACCCCGGGGATCAAGCCGCGCACCAGCAGCCGGGCGATCGAGGCGTTGCCGTCGGGAAAGTGGTAAATGTAGGGCTCGTCGAAACCCTGGTATTCCGGATCGTCGCGGTGGCTGAGCCCCAGGCCGGCGAAGCCGGTGTACTGGCTGCTCATCGCATCCAGCGCCGGCAGGATATCCGGTCCCATGGCCATGAGACCCACGGTCGAACCGTCGAACAATTTCACCGCCTCATCGCTCAAGCCCGCATCCTTGCGCAGGTAGTCGCGGTAGCTGATTTTCTTCAAGTAGGCGATCTTCTCCGCCTGCGACTTTCCGGCGAGATAGTCCTTCGGGTGCTTGAAAAATTCGATGAGCCTCGTTTTGGCGTCGTCGGACAGGGGAAACTCCGCGACCACTGTTTCGATGGGGCGAGTCTTGACATCGCTTGCGACCGAATCGCCCCCGGTTATGATCGGGCTGCCGGCGACCAACCTGTCCACGCCAAACGTCTCGCGATCGAAATACACGCCATGAGTCAGGCCGAGCGATCCGTAGAGCTTACGATCAAAGGCCGTATCGAAGCGCCGGATATCGACTCCAAGCGAGTGCAGCAGCCGGTTGACGGTCTTGCTGAACAGAGTCTTCGGCGATTGCAGCGACTCGGTCCCGCCGTACCCGAGCAGCAGTCGATTGCCCACCCGAAACTCGTTGCGCTTGGCGTGCCCGCCGAAATCGTCGTGATTCTCCAGGATCAGGATGCGCGTGTCGGGGCCGTGAGCCTCGCGGTAAAACCATGCGGCCGCCAAGCCACTGATGCCGCCGCCGACCACGACCAAATCGAAATTCTGTTCGACGGCGAGACCGGAGATATCGAAGGACTTCCCTTCGCGACCGACCTGGTGGGCGACTTCGAACGAACCGGGATGACTGCCGCGCAGGCCGGTGAGCGCCGGCGGATAGTAACGGCCGGGCTCGGCGCGCAGCTGAGCGAGCGGAGTCAAACCTGCGGCGATGACCAGTGCGGTGCCGCCAAGAAAGTCGCGGCGATTGATGCTGTCGGACATGGATTCCCCGATGGTTGAGCCGCGTTTGTACTTATGCCGATGAAGCTATGACAATTCGGCACGCGCTGTCAAACCCGTCCTATCGTCAAGCACACCTTCACTTGATTACTTCCGGAAGTACCGCCGACCAAAGTTTCGAGGAATTGCTCGATTTACTCGATCGGGGTTGGTTGGACCGGGCGCCGCTCGGCGGCTCGATCACTGCGCGGCAGGCTCGTAGGCGCAACAGCTGCCCGATGCGGCGAGGTAGCGGCCGTGCACGGCGCACAGTCCATCGTTCGACCGCACCGCGGCGTAGGCGGAGCCGAAGCTCGAAAGCCCCGGCAGCGCCGCCTCTATGTCGGGCGGCCGGCCGTTGAAGTGGCGGCAGTGCGCGCAGCAGGGGGGCTCGGGCGAATTCCTTGTGCGCGAGTTCATTGGCCGAGGCGAGTCCAGAATTCACTGAAAATCTGGGTCGAGAGAATGAAGCCGAGCGCCACGTTGGCCGCCACTCCCAAAGTGAAGGCGTAAAACGGCCGCGCACCGACCGTTGCGAACTCACGGATCTTCGTGGTGAGCCCAATGCTCAGAAAGGCAAAGGTGAATGCCCAGGTGCGAAGCGCCTGCAGCGGCGCCGCGACTCCCGGCAGCAGCTCCCTCTTGTATGCCGCGTAGTCGTAGCCCTTCGACGCCAGGGTCATGGCGGCCGAGGCGATCAGAAAGCCGAGCACGAATTTCGGGAAGCGGCGCCAGATTTCCCGGGGATCGGGCCTGCCCTCGACGCCGGTCCGTTCCCAACGCGTGGTTGCAATCAGGGATAGAACGAAGGCCCACACGCCGATCCACACATCGCGGCCGATGACCTTCATGAGCGTGAACGCGCTGACGGCCGCATCCGCATTGCCTGCGATGCCCGGCACATTGCCGGCATAACCGCCGTAGGTCTGCGCGGCCGCGAGACCGGCCGCGTCCGCGAATTCCGAGGTGCCGATCCAAGCTCCGGCGACGCCGGTGGACAAGTGCAGAGCGCGTGCGGCGAGCGGCAGCGCGAATATCATCACGATGGCCCACACGACCACCAAGGAGATGGCGACGGACACGTGTTCCTTTCTGGCGCCCACCGCGCCGCCGATGGCGATGGCGCCCGACACGCCGCAAACGGCGCCGCCCGTGCCCAGGGTTGCCGCCAGGCGGCGGTCGAGCCCGAGGCGCACGGCGCTGAAATAAATCACACCGAAGGTAACCAAGGAGACGATTCCGGCTTGCACGATGGCGACCGGCCCGGCCCAGGCGATCAGCGTCATGGGCAGACCGGCACCCAGCAGTACGATTCCGGTCTTGATGTAGAACTCGACGCGCAGCCCCGGCTGCAGCCAGCGAGGCACGCCGACGGTATTCGAAACCAATAGACCGAGCCCGAGCGCCACCAGGGGCGGCTCCAAATTGTAGTGAGCCGCCTGGTCCCACTGGCCGAGGAAGTAGATCGCGCCCGCGATGACATAGACGGTCAGGAATGCGGGCAGAAACCGGGACAGCTTGATTCCGAGCACCGCGGCCCCGAGTCCCAGAGACCCCGCCCATAGCACGAATAGGGCGGCGTATTGTGCGCCGTGGGCCTGCAGCTGCGCGATGACATCTGTAAGACGAGTCCATTTTTGCGGTGCAATTGCTATCCACTTGATACTGCCGCCCAGCGCGAACAGGGCGATGGCCACGGCCACCAAGGTCAAGCCGATCCAAATCGCCCACCAGTCCTCTTGATGGAAGAGTTCGCTTCGGGCAGATGGACGAGCCGAGGGGCGCGACTGGGAGGGTTCGGCGATTTCCGCCATGGGGAACTCCGGTTCGGGTGGTCGGGCCGGCGGTCGCCGGCAGGGGCCGATGCCCCCGAGATAAACTAGGGGTCCGCACGCCGGGAGTCGAATAGCCAAAACACATGTGGACCTGACCGGGGGTTATAAGGCGGCCCGGGGACTTACCCTGAAAGTGGTTGTAAAAATTACACGGGCGCTGATGGCGCGCCCCGACACATAGACATTTGGCACTGCGTTTGCCAAGCTTCGCGCGGGATGTAACCGCATGAACGCTAAGTGCGTCGCGTCTTAAGCGTGGAGATCATTCATGGATGCCAATGTGAGCGTCGCCCGGCGAAAAAAGCAGCAGGGACGCGGCACAAGCACCTCTGAACGCGGCTCGGACCTCGATCTGAATCGATTGCTCGATGTGCTCCGCGCCATGCAGTCGGGGGATTTCTCCGTGCGCCTGCCGGGCTCGCACGTTGGGGTCGCGGGAAAAATCTGCGATGCCTTCAACGGCATCGTCGCCGCCAACCAGCGCATCGCACAGCAGCTCGAACACGTCGGCGAAGTGGTGGGCCGCCAAGGCAAGACCCGCACGCGGGTGAAATTCGGACCCGCCGAAGGCGCTTGGGCCGACATGGAAGAGTCGGTGAACACGCTCATCGATGACTTGCTCTGGCCGACCACCGCGGTCACTCGGACCGTCACCGCGGTGGCGCGCGGCGATTTGCTGCAGACGGTGCCGCTGGATGTCGACGGCCGGGCGCTCAAGGGTGAATTTCTGCGCTCCGCCGAGATCGTCAACACCATGATCAAGCAGCTCAGCGTGTTCACTTCCGAAGTGACGCGCGTGGCGCGCGAGGTGGGCACGGACGGCAAGCTGGGCGGCCAGGCACAGGTTCGCGCCGTGACCGGAGTGTGGAAGGATCTGACGGAAAGCGTCAACTCGATGGCGTCGAATCTGACCGCCCAGGTGCGCAACATCGCGGAGGTGACCATCGCCGTCGCCAACGGGGATCTGTCGAAGAAGATCACGGTGGACGTGCGGGGCGAGATTCTGCAGCTGAAAGAAGCCATCAACACCATGGTGGATCAGCTGCGCTCCTTCGCCTCCGAGGTGACGCGCGTGGCGCGCGAAGTGGGCACGGAGGGAAAGCTCGGCGGACAGGCGCTGGTACCGGGAGTGGCGGGAACCTGGAAGGATCTGACGGATTCCGTCAATGCCATGTGCGGCAATCTCACCGCGCAAGTCCGCAACATCGCGCAGGTCACCACCGCCGTTGCGCGCGGCGACCTCTCGCACAAGATCACCGTCGATGTGTCGGGTGAAATCCTCGAGCTCAAGCAGACCATGAATACCATGGTGGACCAGCTGAACGCCTTCGCCGGCGAAGTGACGCGCGTGGCGCGCGAGGTGGGCACCGAAGGACAGCTGGGGGGCCAGGCGCAGGTGCCCGGCGTCGCCGGCACGTGGAAGGACTTGACCGACAACGTCAATTCCATGGCCTCGAATCTCACGGCGCAGGTGCGCAACATCGCGGAAGTGTCGACCGCCATCGCCAACGGCAATCTGGCGAAGAAAATCACCGTGACCGTCTCGGGCGAGATTCTGCAGCTGAAGGAAACCATCAACACCATGGTGGATCAGCTGAACGCCTTCGCCTCCGAGGTGACCCGAGTGGCGCGCGAGGTGGGCACGGAAGGTCGCCTTGGCGGCCAGGCCAATGTGCGCGGCGTCGCGGGGACTTGGAAGGATTTGACCGAGAACGTCAATTCCATGGCCTCGAACCTCACCGGCCAGGTGCGCAACATCGCAGAGGTCACCACGGCAGTGGCCAACGGCGATTTGTCCAAGAAGATCACCGTGGACGTGAGGGGCGAGATCCTGGAGCTCAAGGACACCATCAATACCATGGTGGATCAGTTGAACGCGTTCGCGGGTGAAGTGACCCGCGTGGCGCGTGAGGTCGGCACCGAGGGCAAGCTCGGCGGCCAGGCGCAGCTCAAGGGCGTGGCGGGTACCTGGAAGGATCTGACCGACTCGGTCAATTCCATGGCATCCAACTTGACGGGCCAGGTGCGCAACATCGCCGAAGTCGCCACCGCGGTGGCGCAGGGGGACTTGTCGAAAAAGATCACCGTGACCGTTTCGGGCGAAATCCTGCTGCTGAAGGAGACGCTGAACACCATGGTGGATCAGCTGCGCTCCTTCGCCGGCGAAGTGACCCGGGTGGCGCGCGAGGTCGGCACCGAAGGCCGGCTCGGCGGACAGGCGCAGGTCCCCGGCATCGCGGGCACCTGGAAGGACTTGACCGACTCGGTCAATTCCATGGCCCGAAACCTCACCGCACAGGTGCGCAACATCGCCGAGGTCTCGACCGCCATCGCCAACGGCGACCTGTCGCGCAAGATCACGGTCGACGTGCGCGGCGAGATCCTGCAGCTGAAGGAAACGCTGAACACCATGGTGGATCAGCTCAACCGCTTCGCCTCGGAAGTGACGCGCGTGGCGCGCGAGGTGGGCACCGAAGGCAAGCTGGGCGGCCAGGCGCAGGTGCCGGGCGTCGCCGGCACCTGGAAGGACTTGACCGACAACGTGAATTCCATGGGCTCGAACCTCACCGGTCAGGTGCGCAATATCGCCGAGGTGACGACGGCGGTCGCGCGCGGCGATTTGTCGCGCAAGATCACCGTGGACGTGAAGGGCGAAATGCTCGAGCTCAAGAACACCATCAATACCATGGTGGACCAGTTGAACGGCTTCGCCGGCGAAGTGACCCGGGTCGCGCGCGAGGTCGGCACGGAGGGGCGCCTCGGCGGCCAGGCGCAGGTGCCGGGAGTGGCGGGCACTTGGAAGGATCTCACGGACACCGTCAATGTCATGGCCGCCAACCTGACCGAGCAGGTCCGCGGCATCGTGAAAGTGGTGACCGCGGTCGCGAACGGCGAGCTGAAGCAGAGCCTCACCGTCGCCTCCAAGGGCGAGGTCGCAGCCCTGGCCGAGACCATCAACAACATGACCGATACGCTCGCGACCTTCGCCGATCAAGTGACGACGGTGGCGCGCGAGGTCGGGGTGGAAGGACGCCTCGGCGGGCAGGCCAATGTGCCGGGAGCGGCCGGAACCTGGAAGGACTTGACCGGCAATGTGAACCTGCTGGCGGCAAATCTCACCACCCAGGTGCGCGCCATCGCGGAAGTGGCCACCGCCGTCACCAAGGGCGACTTGACCCGTTCGGTGCAGGTGGAGGCGCGCGGCGAGGTGGCGGAACTCAAGGACAACATCAATACGATGATCGGGAATCTGCGCCTGACGACGGACCGCAATACCGAGCAGGATTGGCTCAAGACCAATCTCGCCCGGTTCACCAATATGCTGCAGGGGCAGCGCGATTTGGCCACGGTCGGCCGGATGATGCTCTCGGAACTGGCACCGCTGGTGGAGGCGCAGCACGGAGTCATCTACCAGGTCGAGGCCGAGGGGGCGGAGCAGGGGCTGAAGCTGCTGGCGGCGTATGCGGACGATGCGCAGAACGGCTACTCGCAGCACCTGCAGCTCGGGGAGGGACTCATAGGCCAGTGCGCGCGCGACGCGCGGCGCATGTTCATCACCGATATTCCCGCCAATGCCTCGCCGATCCGCTCGGGTCTGTTCAAGGCGCCGCCGCGCCACGCCATCGTGCTGCCGGTATTGTTCGAGGGGCACGTGAAGGCGGTGATCGAACTCGCCTCGCTCGGAGAGTTCACCGCCTTGCAGCTGTCCTTCCTCGAACAGCTGACCATGTCCATCGGCATCGTGCTGAACTCCATCGAAGTGACCATGCAGACCGAGGGGCTGCTGAAGCAATCCCAGCAGCTCGCCACCGAGCTGCAGACCCAGCAGCGCGAGCTGCAGCAGACCAACGAGAAACTCGAGCAGAAGGCGCAGCAGCTGGCCGACCGCAACGTCGAGGTCGAGGCCAAGAACCAGGAGATCGAGGAGGCGCGCCGCGCGGTGGAGGAGAAGGCCACGGAGCTTGCACTGACTTCGAAGTATAAATCCGAGTTCCTGGCCAACATGTCCCACGAGCTGCGCACGCCGCTCAACAGCATTCTCATCTTGGGCCAGCAGCTGACGGAAAATCCCGACGGCAATCTGAGCCACAAGCAGGTCGAGTTCGCGCGCACCATCCACGGCGCCGGTACGGATCTGCTGAATCTGATCAGCGATATTCTGGATCTGTCGAAGATCGAGTCGGGCACGGTATCGGTCGACGCCGAAGAGGTGTATTTCAGCAACGTGCTGGAGATGATCGCGCGGCCGTTCCGGCATGAGGCGGAGAACAGGCGCCTGCAGTTCGACGTGGTCCTCTCCCCGAATCTGGAGCGCACCATCGTCACCGACTCGAAGCGCCTGCAGCAGGTCTTGAAGAACTTGCTGTCCAACGCCTTCAAATTCACGGCCGAGGGCGGAGTGAAGCTGACCGTGTCGCCCGCGGCCGGCGGCTGGAACCCGGAGAACCCGACGCTGCAGCAGGCCTCCGCGGTGGTGTCGTTCGAGGTGTCGGATACCGGAATCGGCATTCCTCCGGAGAAGCAGCGCATCATATTCGAAGCCTTTCAGCAGGCGGACGCCGGAACCAGCCGCAAGTACGGCGGCACGGGACTGGGGCTTGCGATCAGCCGCGAGCTGGCCAACCTGCTGGGCGGAGAAATTCAGCTGCGCAGCACGCCGGGCCGGGGCAGCGTGTTCACTCTGTTCCTGCCGCTGACCTATTCCGGCGGCGCATCGTCGAAGGCGGCGGCCGGCAATCCGGCGGATGCCGTGCGCAACGGGACATTGCCGGCGGCATCGCGCTCGCCGGACCGGCAGATAGAGCAAATTCCGGACGATCGCAACATACTGGAGCCCGGCGACAGCGTCGTGCTCATCGTCGAGGACGATGCGCACTATGCGCGCGCCATGCTGACCGCCGCCAAGCAGCAGGGCTTCAAGGTGCTGGCCGCGCAGCGCGGCGCCGAGGCGCTGGAGCTCGCACGCGAGCATCTGCCCACGGCCATATCGCTCGATATCTTCCTGCCCGACATGCTGGGCTGGGCGGTGCTGAACCAGCTCAAGCAAGATCCGGCGACCCGGCATATTCCCGTTCAAATCGTCACCCTGGACGAAGACCGCCGCCATGGCCTCTCGCGCGGCGCCTTCGCCTTCGTGCAAAAGCCGACGACGACCAAGGGACTGGAAGGCGCGTTCGCGCGCATCAAGGAATACGCCGCGGTGCGCCGCAAGCGCTTGCTGGTGGTCGAGGACGACGCGGCCGAGCGCCAGAGCGTCGCGGAGCTGCTCGGCCACACCGACATCGACATCGCGGCGGCGGACAGCGGCGCCTCGGCCATGGCGCAATTGCGCGAGGGGCCGGCCGATTGCGTGGTGTTGGACTTGAGGCTGCCCGACATGTCCGGCTTCGACGTGCTGGAGAAGATCCGCGATGACGCGCAGTTGCGCGACGTGCCGGTGGTGGTGTTTACGGGCCGGGAGCTGTCCGCCGAGGAGGACGCACGGCTGCGCACCATGGCGCGCAGCATCGTGGTCAAAGGCGTCGAATCTCCCGAGCGGCTGCTGGATGAGACTTCCCTGTTCCTGCACCGGGTGGTGGCCGATCTGCCGCCCGCGAAACAACTCATGCTGCAGCGGCTGCACAGCTCCGATGAGGATCTGATGAAGCGCACAGTGCTCCTGGTCGATGACGATACACGCAATATTTTCGCGCTGAGCAGCGTGCTCGAGCGGCGCGGCATGGAGGTTTTGACCGCCACGACGGGCAGCGAGGCGCTCGCCGTGCTGAACTCGCGCGCCGACGTGGCCATCGTGCTCATGGACATCATGATGCCCGGGATGGATGGCTATGAAACCGTCCAGGCGATTCGAAAGACGCCCAAGTTCCAGCGGCTGCCTATTTTGGCGCTGACCGCCAAGGCCATGAAGGGCGACCGCGAAAAGTGTCTGGAGGCCGGCGCATCCGATTATCTCGCGAAGCCCGTGAACGTTGAACAGCTGCTGTCGGCGCTGCGCATGTGGCTGCACCGCTAGGACGACGATCCGCATGAATGCGTCCGAACGAGTGAACATTCTGCTGGTCGACGACCAGCAAGCCAAATTGCTGAGCCATGAAGCGATTCTGGCCGAAATCGGCGAAAACCTCCTCAAGGCGACTTCGGCGCGGCAGGCGTTCGAGTTTCTGCTCAAGAACGAGATCGCGCTGATTCTCATCGACGTGTGCATGCCGGACCTGGACGGCTTCGAGCTCGCAGCCATGATTCGCGAGCATCCCCGCTTTCAGGCGACATCGATCATATTCGTCTCCGCGGTCATGATGACTCACCCGGACCAGCTGCGCGGCTACCAGCTCGGGGGCGTCGACTACGTGCCGGTGCCGGTGGTTCCGGAGCTGCTGCGCGCCAAGGTGAAGGTATTCGTGGACCTGTACCGCAAGACCCGCCAGCTCGAGCGTTTCAACGCCGAGCTCGAGCTGCGTGTGGAGGAGCGGACTTCGGAACTGAAGCGCTTCAATGAACAGCTGGAATTGCTGGTCGAGGAGCGCACGCGCGAGCGCGAAACGGCGCTCGCGCAGCTGTTCGAAGCCCAGAAGCTCGATACCATCGGACGCCTCACGGGCGGCGTGGCGCATGATTTCAACAACCTGCTGATGGCGGTGCTGGGCAGCCTCACGCTGCTCGAGAAGCGGCTGCCGGACGACCCGCGCAGCCACCGGCTGCTGCAGAACGCCCTGCAGGGAGCGCAGCGCGGCGCGTCCCTGACGCAGCGCCTGCTGGCGTTTTCGCGCCGGCAGGAGCTGAAGCCGGAGGCGGTCGACGTTCCCGCGTTGGTGAGTGGAATGAGGGAATTGCTCGAACGCGCCCTGGGTCTCGGAGTCGAGCTGAAGTCGCAATTTCCGGCCGAGCTGCCGGCCGCGCTCGTGGATGCCAATCAGCTCGAACTGGCGCTGCTCAATGTGGCCCTGAACGCGCGCGACGCCATGCCGAACGGCGGCACGGTGAGCATATCGGCAAGCCCATGCACCTCGGCCGGCGATTCCGCGGATGGCGCGCTCAAGCCGGGAGATTACTTGCGAATCGTGATTGCCGATACCGGCATGGGCATGGATGCACAGACGCTTGCCAAGGCCACCGAACCTTTTTTCACCACCAAGGGTCCGGGCAAGGGCACGGGGCTGGGCTTGTCCATGGTTCATGGACTCGCCGCGCAGTCGGGCGGCCTCTTGCGCATCAAGAGCGAGCCGGACGCGGGCACCACACTGGAGCTGTGGCTGCCGACGGCGCAGAACGCCCCGCAGGTTCCGGCACGCGACTTTCAAATGCGCAATCCAGCGCCCCATGTCGCGGCGTGCACCATACTGATCGTCGACGATGACCTCTTGGTGCTGACGGGAACCTCGGCGATGCTCGAAGACCTCGGGCATAAGTCCATCGAAGCGCAATCGGGCGCGGACGCCCTTGCCAAGCTGGCCTCGGGGCTCGAAGCCGACCTCGTCATCACCGACCAAGCCATGCCGGCGATGACCGGATTGCAGCTGGCCGAAATCATCAGGGAAAAGTATCCCGGGCTTCCCATCATTCTGGCGACGGGCTACGCCGAACTGCCCGTGGACCCGGCCTCGCTGGGCATGGTCAGGCTGGCAAAACCCTGCAGTCAATATGACCTCTCCACGGCGATTCGGACGGCCTTGGGACCGCGCCCGCGCATTGAGCGCCGGCTTGCTGGGGGCGGCGACTAGCGCGCCACGTGGGACCTTGCCCGCGGATCCGGTAAGCTTGCGCCGATGGTCAAGCCGCGACTCGTTACCGCCCGCCGATATGTGACTCCGCTGCGAGAGGGGGGATCGCTGCCCGCCATCGTCGAGGCCGACGACGATGGATTGTACGTGCTCAAATTCAGCGGCGCGGGACAGGGACCGAAGGCCCTGATCGCGGAACTGCTCGCGGGGGAAATCGGACGGATGGCCGGCCTGCCGGTGCCTGAAATCGTGTTTATCGACCTGCCGGCGGATCTTGCCCGAACCGAACCCGATCCTGAAATTCAGAGCCTCATCGCGGCGAGCGCCGGATTGAACATCGGCCTGGATTATTTGCCCGGTTCCGTCACCTTCGATCCGCTGATCCACGCGGCCGATGCCCGCCTGGCCTCGGCCGTGGTCTGGTTCGACGCCTTCGTGTGCAATGTGGATCGCACGGCACGCAACGTCAATATGCTGATGTGGCATCACAGGCTTTGGCTCATCGATCATGGAGCGGCCCTGTATTTTCATCACGCATGGAGCAGCGGCGACCGGCACGCGCTGAACCCGTTCCCGCTGATCAAGGATCATGTGCTGCTCGCGGCCGCCGCGGCTCTTGCCGAGGTGGACGGGGAGATGCGGGCGCGGCTCACGGCGGATAGGCTGGCGGGCCTGGTTGAATGCATCCCCGATGTGTGGTTGCGGGACGATGCGGGGTTTTCCAGCAAGGCAGCTCAACGGGAGGCCTATCTGAATTTTTGCAACTTACGGCTGCAATCATCCGATGTCTTCGTCGGGGAGGCGATGCGTGCGCGATCTTCGCACCTATGACTACGCCATCGTGCGGGTCGTGCCGCGGGTCGAGCGCGGCGAATTCGTCAATGCCGGTATCATCCTTTCCTGCGACATCGAGCGGATATTGCAGGCCGGGATCGATCTCGACGAAGGCGCCCTGCTGGCGCTCCATCCCGAGGCGGATCTCAACGCCGTGCGCCGCGCACTGTCCGCCATTCCGCTGATCTGCGCGGGGGGGGCGCAGGCCGGGCCGATCGGCAGGCTCTCGGCGCGAGAGCGGTTTCACTGGCTCGTCGCCCCGAGAAGCACCATCGTGCAGACTTCGCCGGTGCACACCGGCCAATGCGAAAATCTTGCTGCGGCGCTCGATCATCTCATGAAACGCATGATTCGCCGGTGAGCCTATAGGACAACGCCTACGTGCGCTGTAAGCATCCGCTTCTATCAGGTCACGCCCGCCTAGGCGAGCATGGGACTCCATTGGTCAGAGAGCGTAATAATGAAAATCAAGGCCCTGATACTAGGCATGATCCCCGTCCTGCTCTTCGCCGGCACGGCAACCGCCCGCGCTTCGAAGTATTCCGACACCATCCGTCTATTCAGAAATGCCGGGGAGAGCGCCTCCTTCTTTCAAAGGAGCTACGCCTACGCGGTATTCCCCACCGTCGGCGAGGGCGGCCTGGGCGTGGGCGGAGCGTACGGCAAGGGACATGTATACGTGCACGGACACCCGGTCGGCGAGACCAAGATGGGACAGCTCAGCGTGGGCTTTCAGGCCGGCGGAAAGGCTTACAGCCAGATCATCTTCTTCGAGGACAAGCGCGCCCTGGATGAATTCGAATCCGGCAATTTCGAGTTTACGGCGGGAGCCAGCGCGGTAGCGATCACGGCAGGCGCTTCGGCGAGCGCCGGCACCAGCGGCGAGTCGGCGGAAGCCAGCGGCGGCGAGAAGGACGCCAGGGCAACCGGCGTCTATGTGAAGGGCATGGCAGTGTTCACCATCGCGAAGGGCGGCCTCATGTATGCCGCCGACATTGCCGGCCAGAAATTCTCGTACAAGGCGTTCGGTTCCAAGTAGCCGGCACATCCCCGGCTCACCGGCCCGCGCAACGAACGCGGACCGGTGAGTCATCATCATCGATACTGCATCAGCCTAAGTTGATCGGAATGAACAGGCGGGCATCGCCGCGCTGAACGAGCAGCGCAACCTGCTTGCCGTGATCCTCGACCAGACGGCGCATCTGCGGGACGCTTTGCACCGGTGTCCCGTCGACCGACAGCACCACATCGCCCGCTTGAATGCCCGCATCCGCGGCGCGGCCTTCGGCATCCTCGACGAGCAGACCGCCGGAGACGCCGGCTTGCTGCTTCTCGCTGGGATTCAGCGGCCGCAGAGACAGCCCCAACCGATTCGGCGCGCCCGCGGCGCCATTGTCCGCAGTGACCAATGTTGCCGCATTGCCGATGGTGGCGGTCAGGGTCAAAGTCTTGCCGTCGCGCCAGATCTCAAGGTTGGCTTTATCGCCGGGAGCGGCGACGCCTACTCGCGCCGATAGCTGTCCGGCATCGACGACGGGGGTACCGTCGAACTCGAGGATGACATCCCCGACCTTGATTCCTGCGTGATCCGCTGCACTGTCGGGCACTACTTTGGATACCAAGGCCCCGTTCGGCGCCTTCAATTTGAAGGAGTCAGCCAAAGACTGATCCATGGTCTGCACCTCGACGCCCAAACGCGCGTGCACCACTTTGCCGGTCTTCACGATCTGGTCCTTGATTTGGACGGCCAGATTGATGGGCACCGCGAAAGACACGCCTTCGTAGCCGCCGGAGGTGGTATAGATCTGCGCATTGATGCCCACCACGGCGCCGGTGGAATCGAACAGCGGTCCACCGGAATTGCCGGGGTTGACGGCCGCGTCGGTCTGGATGAACGGCACATAGCCGCTGCCGGGGAGCGAGCGGCCCTTCGCGCTGACGATGCCGGCCGTTGCCGTCTCCTCCAGGCCGAACGGTTCGCCGATGGCGAGCACATAGTCGCCGACCCGCAATTGATCCGAGTTGCCGAGCCGCACGGTGGGCAGACCGCGAGCATCGATCTTCAGCACAGCGATGTCGCTGCTTTTGTCCGCACCCAGAACTTTCGCCTTGAATTCTCGATGATCGGAAAGCTTGACCGTCACCTCTTTGGCGCCGTCGACCACGTGGGCATTGGTCAGCACCAGACCGTCGGACGAAACCAGAAAGCCCGACCCCTGAGCATGCATGATGCGCTGCTGCTGCGGCATCGGCAGTCCGCGAAAGAATTGCAGCAATGGGTTATTGTCGCCGTTGCCGAAATTGAACTCCTGCGGCATTGCCGTCTCCACAGGTCCGGCCGTAGTAATGCCGACGACAGCGGCCTCATTCTGCGCGACGATTGCCCTATAGTTCGGCGCAGTGCCCATTGGAATCGGCTGAAGCGCGGTGGGAGGCGCGGCCGCACTGCCCGGCGGGGAGGCGCCGGCCTGCGTTGCGTCGACATGAAGTAGAGACGGAGCGGACAGTCCCGTGGCCGTGCCGACGGCGAACAGGCCGAGCGCCGACCATACCAATGTTCTGTTGCGAAATTGCATGTGATTGCCTCCAGTAAGGTGCACTCGATCAAGTGCTGTGGAGGGCAGCTTTCCATGCCTCCCTTAAGGCAATCTTAAGAGTCGGGAGGAAAGTGCACCGCGGCCCGCAAGCCTCCGCCGGGCGCCTCGTCGAGCACGACTCGAGCGCCGTGGTGCTCGGCAATCGATTTGACGATCGCAAGCCCGAGGCCCGTGCCGCTCTCCTGGGCAGCGGCCCGCCTATAGAAGCGATCGAAAACCCGGCCTCGATCCGCCGCGGCGATACCGGGTCCCGTATCCGTGACCTCTATCAGTGCACCTTCGGGTACCTTACGGCAGCGCACCTGTACCGACCCTCCCGGTGGGGTATATCGCACTGCGTTATCGACCAGGTTTCGCACCAGGATACGCAGGGCATCGCGATCCCCCCGAACCTGAATGTTGCGCGCCGTGTCCAGACCCAGATCGATGCTGCGGGCCAGCGCCAAGTCATGGGTGTCGGTGATGCCCTCGGCGGCCACTGCCCCCAAATCCACGGGACCGAAGTCACCCGCCAATTCCTGGGGGTCGCTGCGGGCCAGCGCCAGCAGCTGCTCCACCAAATGAATCGCTCGCTCGACCGCCGCGCCGAGCCGCCCGCGCGCTTCGAGGCGGGCGGCTTCATCCGGAGCGCGATCCAGCAGCTGCAGCTGCAAACGCAGCGCCGTCAGCGGCGATCGCAGCTCGTGGGCGGCATCGGAAATGAAGTTGCGCTGGGCGGCAAAGGCCTCCTGCAGACGCCCCAGCAATCTATTGAGTTCTGCGACCAGAGGCTCGATCTCCCGGGGCAAATTGCCGGTACCCAGGGGCCGCAAGGTGTGCGCACCGCGGCGCTGAACCTCCGCCGTAACATAGCGCAGCGGCAACAGGCCGCGCCTGACGATCCACGCGACCGCCACAATCATGATGGGCAATAGCAGGAGGAGGGGGACGACCACCCGTTCCGCGGCGGCGCGCGCCAACCCTTGGCGTACTCGAACGGGCTGCGCGATCTGAATGACGCCGTCCGCCGTCTGCAGGCCATAGGCCCGCCACTCTTCCCCGCGCAGGGAAAGATCCGCATAGCCCAGTACCGTCTGGTTGATCATGGGCAGGCCGGGCCGCGACAGATAGGTGCGCGCGCCGAAAATGTCCCAGATTTGAACGACGAAATCCGTATCGCTCTGATCCGGAGGCACCTCGATGCGCGGCGCCAGCGAGATCTGACCGCGCAGGGACAGCGCCATCTGGCGCAGCTGGTAGTCGAACAATGCGGAGGTTTCATTCAACACGCGCCGGTAGGTCACGGCCGCGGCGAGCAGCGATATCAACGCCACCAGAATTATCAATGCGATCAGAAGGCGCGCGCGGATGGACTTCATATTTTCGGGATGAAGTAGCCGACGCCGCGCAAGGTGCGGATGGCCTCGCTGCCGAGCTTGCGGCGCAGGCCGTGGATGTACACTTCGACGGCGTTGCTGCCGATTTGTTCATCCCAGCCGTACAGGCGGTCTTCGAGCTGGGCCCGCGAGAGTACGGCACCCGGCCGCTGCAGCAGCGCCTCGAGGACTGCATATTCGTGCCCGGACAAAGGAACCGGTATTCCGGCCCGTTCGACGGTGCGAGTGATGGGATCGAGCCGCAAATCGCCGTGCTGAATGCTCGGGTCGCCGCGGCCGGCCGCCCTGCGCAGCACCGAGCGCATGCGGGCGGTCACCTCGTCCAGATCGAAGGGCTTGACGATGTAGTCGTCGGCGCCTGCATCGAGGCCCGCGATTCGGTGCTGAATGTCGTCGCGGGCCGTCAGGATGATGACCGGCGTGGCATCGCGCCGCTTGCGCAGTTCGCGCAGTACATCGAGGCCGTCGCGATGGGGCAGCCCGAGATCGAGCAGAACCAGATCGAAACTCGATGTTTGCAGGGCCATGCCCGCGCTTTTGCCGTCGCGCATCCAATCCACGGCGAAGCCGGCCTGGCGAAGCGCGGTCTGCAGGCCCTGTGCAATCATTTCATCATCTTCGACCAGCAATATGCGCATAGCGTGCGAAGTTCACCTGCGGGCCGTGGCCGCGACCTTGTACCTACCTCACCGAATCGTCAGCGTATAGATAAACCTCGGCGCCGTTCGCAAGGTAACGCGGGCGGGACGGCAGGGCAGGCCGTCCAGGGCGAACCGCACCGTCTTCTTGAATTCCTGCCGTGCACGGTCGCGGAATTGATCGTCCAGCACCTCCACCGTCACCGAGGGCAGGCCGTTCGTTGAGGCGGCGCTGCACTGTCCCCATTTCAGTGAGAAATTGTGATCGGCATTGGATCCCCGGTAGAGCATGGTGACGACCAATTGGTCGTTCTCGCTGTCGTAGAGAATTCTTCCGAAATTATCCGCAAGGACAGGCTGGACGAGCAAGAAGGCGGTTCCGGGCACCAAGCAAAGTAGGGCGAGTCTGTGCATGTTGGCTTCTCCGGCAATTAACGAAAAGAATACCGCATTTCTGAGCTACGATGCTCTCATGCATACCCGCCCCTCCCGGTTCCTTCGACTCTTGGCGCTGCCGGCCTTGCTGAACCTTGGCGCATGTGCGGCCGTTCATCCAAGGGCGCCGGCCGATAGTCCGCCGCCCGCCGATAGTCCGCCGCTGGCCGCCGTCAGGCAGATCCACGATGCCATGGAGTTGATCGCCCAAAGGCATTTCCAGCAGGGTGAATCGGCGTTGCGCGCCGTCATCGAGGCGAAGACGTTCAGCAGCCTACCCGACGACGTTCAATACCGGGCTCTCTCGACGGCGGGCAGAGTGGCGATGAATCACGGGCAGCAGCAGCTCGGCTACGGCTATCTGGTGCGCGTTGCGGCCATGCCCCGAGCCGGTTTCGACGACATTCTGGCCGAATTGAGGGCTGCGGCCGGACTGGGTCATAGGTCCGATGCTGCCAGAAGCCTGACGTCGCTGGCGCAACGCTGGCCGGACCGCATCAAGGATCTGAACGGCGAATTCGTCGCCGCGGTCGTGAGGGAGACGAACCAGTTGCCGCATGGAACGGCACTGCCGCTGCTGCGGGCCCTGTATGACGCGCAGTGGAAGCTCAAATGGGGCATTGAGCCAAGCTCGGCTTGGCGCGATTTATCACTGCTGCTGCTGGAGAAAGGGCTGCTTCCGGAAGCCATCGACGTATCCACTCACGTGACCGACGTATATGTTCTCGTTGCCATGCGCTCCGACCGCCGGTTCGACGCCGTCGTCGCGGCCCATCCCGCCCAGTTCGACATCGAGGCCGCGGCCGATAGAGACTTCCGCCGCCTGGAGTCGGCGTCGGAAAAAGAGCCCCGATCTCTCGAGCTGAAGTCCGATGTGATCGAGGCGCTGCTTCATGAGCGCCACTACGGCGCTGCGCTCGGCGCTTCGGATTCGGTGTTTGAGGACATTCACTCCACGAATTATCCGACGAAGCTGTTCGAAGACTTCGACGAACGGTACGCCTGGTTTCTCAACGACCGCTCATGGGCCCTGGAGCGCATGAGCCGGTGGGATGACGCGCTGGCCCAACTCGCGACAGCCAGCGTCGCCTACGACAGCGAAGGGAACATCAGCGAGCTCATCAATTTAGGCGCCCTGTACTGCGCTCTGGGCCGGCCGCACGACGCGCTGACGGCCATCGAGGCCATCGTCGCGCGTACCAGTGCTTATGGTGCCATGCAGGTGGAAGGGATACGGCTCGAAGCGGCAGTACAGCTGGGAGACCATGGGCAGGTCGCGCGCTCGCTGCGGTATTTGTACCTGCATCGCGCGGATGATCCTTCCAGCTATCAGGATGCGCTGGTCGTGGTCAATCAACTGGATCGGGCGGCACACCTCTTGGTGACGCGCCTGCTGGACAAGGATCGGCGGCAGGATGCGCTCGAAAGCGTCCAGACCTTCGCGCCGGCGCCGGCCACACCGTGGGAAACGGAGCTAAACGCCAGGCAGCGCGATGTGATTGCCAGAAAAGACGTGCAGGCGGCCATCCGAAAAGTGGGCAGAATCGGCAGCTATCCTCTGGAGGACGACCAAGAATGACCGCGTCCGCACCGCGAATGTTTCAACGACGCTGGGTATTGCGCGTGATGGAGCGAATGGCGTCTGCCAGCGGACGCGCCGCTTCGTCGTATCCCTCCCAAGGCCCTGACTTGCGCAGCAGTGCGCATGCGTTCCGCACCGTGAATTTCTTGGGATCGAGTCCGCGGCGAACCTCTCGCCAGTGAAGGGGCATGGATACGGGGGCGCCTTCGCGTGCTCTGGGAGACAACACCACCACTGCCGTCGCCATTCTGTCGTTGCGCAAGTAGTCCAGGAATATCTTGCCCACGCGCCGGCTCTTCGACATGTTGTCGAGATACTTTGCCGGACTGTCCAGGGTCATTTGCGCGCATATGAGATGCGCGAAATTCTTGGCCGCGGGCCATCGAACCTCGCCCTTGGCGGCCGCGAGAGGAACCACGACGTGCAGACCCTTGCCGCCCGTCGTCTTGCAGAAGGACTCCAGGCCCGCCGCCTCGAGCCGGTCGCGGATTTCGATTGCGCCGGCGATGACCGCGTCGAATTTAACGTCCGGTGCGGGATCCAAATCGAAGACCAAGCGGCCCGCGGCTTCGGGATTGCCGGGTAGGCAATTCCACGGGTGGAATTCGAGCGTGGCTGCCTGCGCGGCCGCGATCAGGGCTTCGACTCGATCGATCTGTACGTACGGGGCCTTGTCGCCCTTGATCTTCACCGATGTCAGCAGGCTGGAAGTACCTGCCGCGGCATGGCGTTGAAAGAACTGCTGGCTGCCCAAACCGTCCGGTACCCGCAGCAGAGAGCAAGGTCGCCCGGCCAGATGCGGCAGCATCCATTCGCCGATGCTCTCGTAGTATTGCGCGAGGTCCATTTTTGTGACCGGCTTTCCGCCGCTCTGCGGCCAGAGAGCCTTGTTCGGATTTGAAATCGGCACGCCCATGATGCTTGCCGAGCCGGGACGCGCAGGCGTCATCGCATTCCTTCGCTTACTGTTCACTGGTGCCTGCTCTTCGTTCGGGATTTCAGCGGTGACTTCGCGTGCCGGCTTGTCCTGGCGCAAGCCTTTGAAGGCAGCCTGGCGAACCATGCCTGAGTCGGTCCAGCCCGCGAATTCGATCTCGGCCACCAGCGCAGGCTCGAGCCAGCGAACGTTCTTTTCCTTGCGCGGCGCGTCGCTGCCGCTGAAAGGGCTCATCGTGCGCGTCCATTTCTTGAGGTGCGGCAGCAGGGATTTCGCGGCCTCGCGGCCATACCCCGTACCGATCCGGCCGACGTAGACGAATTCACCGCCGCGGTAGACACCCGCGAGCAGCGAGCGCACGGTTCCCGCCTCCGTGGTCCACCCGCCGATCACCACCTCCTGTCCGGCTCGGCACTTGGCCTTGGTCCAGCTTCCCGTGCGGCCCGAGCGGTAGGGTGCATCCAACTGTTTCGACACGATGCCCTCGAAGCCCATTTTGCAGGCGGATGCAAACACTTCCCGGCCACTCGCCGTCAAGTGCGCCACGTAGCGCAGCCGCCGACTGAGGCCCCGGGCGCCCAATAGCTTTTCCAGGCGGGCCTTACGCTGCGCCAGCGGCAGCTTGCGCAAATCCTCTCGTCCCTCGAACAGCAGATCGAACGCGAACAAGATCAGCTTTTCGGATTGGCCCTCGGACAGCGCCGCCTGCAGCGCGCCGAAGCTTGGGTTGCGCCGCCGATCGAGAGCCACGACTTCTCCGTCGATTACGCAGGCAGGGAGCGCCCGCGCGTCTTCGGCAAGGGCGGCGAAGCGCTCGGTCCAATCAAGCCCCGTGCGCGTTCGGATGACGCTCCGAGCGCGGGACACGTTCACCTGTACGCGGTAGCCATCCAGCTTGACCTCGTGGCCCCATCGAGGCCCCTCCGGCGGCCGATCGACGAGCTTGGCGAGTTGCGGTTCGACGAATGCCGGGACTTTCGCCACGGTTCTGGACTTGCCACCGGCGATGGATTCATCACCGGCGGCAATTTGCTCAAGGGTCCGCCCCGAAACGACCGAGCGATCCGCCTCGAGCAATTCATCGCCATCGCCGGGTTTCGCGTACGCGTCTCGGTGCTTGATCAACAGCCAATGTGGCCTCTTGCCGCCGTAGCGGTCATTTCGCATCCGTATCAGGACCCAGCTGCCGTGCAGCCGCTCGCCATCCAAGGTGAATTTCAGATCGCCGCCGTCGAACGCCTCTTGGGGTGATTTGCCCCCTTCCGGCAGCCAAAATCCACGGTCCCACAGCTGAACCGTGCCGCCGCCGTACTCCTCGCGAGGAATGGTGCCCTCGAAGTCCCCATAGTCCAGGGGGTGATCTTCGACTTCCACCGCGAGCCGCTTCTGCGCGGGATCTACCGAAGGGCTCCGAGTTACGGCCCAAGATTTGAACACGCCGTCGAATTCCAGCCGAAGGTCGTAGTGCAGACGACGCGCCGCATGCTTCTGTACGACGAACCGCAGCCTCCGCGAGGGCGCAGGCCGCGATCGGCCCGCAGGCTCGGAGGTTTTCGTGAAATCGCGCTTGGCGCGATACGTCGACAGGCTGCGGCCGGCCATTCAGGTGCCTTGCTGATCCATCATGCGGCGGTACGCGAGCAGGTGGCGCAAAGATGCCTTCGGATTGCGAGCCCGCTCATACAGCCGCGCCAGATTGAAATGCGCATCGGCGAGCTGTGGATCGAGCGCCAGCGCCTCGCGATAGGCGACGATGGCATCCGCCTCTCTCTCCAAATCCTCCAGCAGCACGCCGAGATTGAAAGCCAGAAGGGGCTCCGTCTTCTTCGTTCCGCGGTAGACGCGTTCGGCTTCCTCGAGCCGGCCCGCGATGTGGAGCAGGCGGCCCAGATTGATCCTGGCTTCCACATGGCTGGGATCGCTCTCGAGGCAGGCCGCATAGGCAATCCGCGCCGCGTCCGGATCGGCGTCCTCGAGTTCCAGGGCTCTGGCGTAGTGCTGGTCCGCGGAATCATCCGCAGGCGCGGGAGTGACCTGCCGGCTGATGACATGCAAGCCGCCGCCCCCTGGATCACCGATATCGAGTCCCAGAACATACTGCCCGGAGTCGGACTCCCAAAGAAGCTTGCCCTCGCGGACGGCAATTTGATTGCCCAACGCCGTCAGCGAACGATTGTTCCGAGAAGTTCCGGAGGGCAGGGTGGCGCGAAGCGATTGCAGCGTGCGATTGATCCGCTGGGCCGAGATTCTCGCGGACCGCAGAGCGCCGGCGGTGCGCAGCATGAGGAGATCTTGAAAGGAATAGTGCAGCCGGCCGCCGCGCTTGACCGGGTTTATGTGCCCCGCGCGCGCCAGCGAGCGAACCGCGGACGCAGGCAGTCCGAAGAGCCGTTCGAGATCTTTCGTGTTATAGGCATGCATCTCATCGTCGAGCGGTTTTGCGCACGGAGGCACGGGCCGCCGCACGTTTGGGAGCTTTGCGTTCCTTGAGATCCGCCGCCTTTGCCCCGCGTGCATCGATGCTCGCGCGCAAGGCCTGCATCAGATCGATGACATTGCCGCTCTGGGTGGAGACCGGCCCTTCGGCGAACGAGACTTCCTTGCCCTCGACCTTTCTCTGAATCGCCGCCTCGACCCGGCCCTTGTGCTCGTCGGTGAATTCGTTCGCATCAAACCGCTTTGCGCCCAAATGATCGATGAGCTGCTGCGCGAGCTTCAACTCAGGCTCCGACACCGGCGCCGCTTCAATCCCGAGATCCTTGATGTCGCGAACCTCAGCCTTGAAATGCAGCTGGTGCATTGCCAAGCCGTCTTTCAGCGCCCTGATGATGACGATGTGTTCCTTGCCGCGGGAGATCCATCGGCCGACGGCGCACTGCTCCGCCTTGCGAAGCGCCGTGGCGAGCAGCGTGTAGGGCTTGGCGGCTCCTTTGTCCGGAGCCAGATAATACGTGCCGTCAAAATAGAGAGGATCCACCGAGTCGAGCGGAACAAACTGGCCGATGTCGATGGCATGCGTCGTCGTGTCTTCGAGCGCCTTCAGTTCTTCGGTGCTGAACATGACGTATTGATCCTTGGCGAACTCGTAGCCCTTCACCATCTCGGAGCGCTCGACGGGTTTTCCATCATTGACCGCCACGTACTGCTGCTTGACTCGAGAGCCGTCCTTCTGACGCAGCAGGTTGAATGAGATCCGCTCCGAGGACACTGTCGCGGAATAAAGCTTCACCGGGATGGCAACCAGCCCGAAGGAGATCGTGAGAGATGCAATCGATCGAGCTTGAGTAGCCATGGTGCAACCATCCCTAAAATGCCGGTCGGCGGTCAAACTCTATTTCATATCATGAAAAGAGTGCAACTTATTATTTTACTGGGACTTGCGGCGCGAGTGTAGGAAGTAACTTGCCCTGATTGGAGCTCCATTCGCACCAGGGAGGCCCGAGCGTCGGCGAATTGCTTCCGCGATCGCCCTAAGCTTCAAACCGGTGATGAGCGGCGCTGGTGTACACAACTAATTGTGTTTAAATAAGCGCTTACCGAATAAACAAAGAATTAACATTAATGACAAGCCCGGCTTCGTTCTACGTCTGGGGCCCATAATGAAAGCGCCGCTGCACGATACCCTCGGCAGCGGCGTATCTCGAAGCGAGTCCGCGATCAGCGGGCCCAGTGGCCTTCACGCATGCGCCAGCCGCCGCCTGCGCGCACCCAGGTGTGCGGTACCCAATGATATCCGGCGCGTCCCGGACCCCAGTGTCCGCCGACCCAAACATGCCGTCCGCCGACCCAATTCCAGTAGCCGCCGAACCATACGTAGCCGGGAGCCGGCGCCACACCGACCACTTCGACCTGCGGTGCGGGCGGAGCGACCGCAACGACCCCGGGCCCGTAATAGCCCGGCGCGGGCGCGACTACGCAGCCGCCCAGGAGTGCGCCGGAAAGAACCGCGATCCCAGCGAAAGTCTTAAATCCACTTAATGATTTCATGCCTTCTCCGTTTCACAGCTTGTCCTATACCGGTTAACGCACAGGCTGCGCATTGGATGACGTGAAACCCGTCATACCGCGCGACGGGATCCGGGTGGCCGCGCCTATTTCGGCGGCGGCGCCATGATACAGAGCGTCCGAGCCACTTCACGCGTCGACGGGTTGCGGTAGATATGGGGCGCCCTGGGATCGAAGGTGATCGAATCGCCGGCGCGCAGAGTATGGGTCTCGTTCTGGACCGTGATTTCGAGCGTTCCGGAGAGCACCACGATGATCTCTTCGTCCGAATCCATGCTGTGAGGCTCGGAGCCCGATCCGCCTCCGGGCTTGAACTCTGCGTGAGCCACCATCAGGCGGTGCGCGTTTCGCGCCGACAACAGGGAGCAGCTTATTCCCTGGCCGCCGTAGGGGATGCTCTGGCGCTCGTTTCGCCGCACGACCTGCGGAAGCGAACTCCTGAAGAGAGAGGACACCGAGAGCGATAGGGCGTCGCGCAGTTTGAGGAGCGTGGCAACCGAGGGCGCCGCGCGATCCCGCTCAACCTCGCTCAGGAAACCCTTGGTGATGCCGGCGCGCCCGGCGACCTCCTGCAGCGTCAGATTGAGCTTGCGGCGCTGTTCCCTGAGCATCGCGCCCACCAGGGTGGTTTCCTCGCGGCCGGTAGGCAGCCCCGGACGGTTGGCCCGGCGGCCCGGCAGCGTCTCTTTTGCGGCGGACCCTCGGCCAATCCGAACGGGATTCTGTACAACGTCAACAACCCGAACATCATCAAGCAGGAAGCCATCTTCGGAGAGGCTTCATATAAGATTGCCTCCGACTGGAAGCTCACGACGGGTCTGCGCTTCTTCAAATTCGACGTGTCCAACACCGACGATGCGGTGGGCGCCGGGACCGCCAGCGGCAACGACACGGCGACGCTCGGCAGCGCGGCCGCCTAAGAGGGAGGAGGCGAGTCATGCGTTTGACCCGAAAGAGGCGTCTTGCGCATGGAGGGCCGCCGCTCAAACTGGTCGAACCAGTCGACCAGTCTCGGACGGCCATCGCGAAATGTGGGCAGGGCGCGAAACTCCAGCCAGCTGAGGGCCGTCGCGCAGGGGCGGATATCGTAATTCCTCAGGCCGGCGGACCGTCTCCCAACGGACGGCGATTCCCGCTTCTGCCAGGCCCTGCGCCACGGCCTGCATTTGCAAAGCGCGCCATCTCTCTTCTCCCTCGGCCGGTATGAGACGCTGACCCTCATGCTGCGTGTCAAGGTAGGCGCAGATGACGTCTGAGTCGAAGATCGGTGAAAGGTTCGCTCTGACCAGCACCGGAACTTTGCCCAGAGGATTTTCGGCAAAGACCTGTTCATTGCGCAGCGTCGGACTGGTTTCCTGGTGCAGGACCTCGATGTGATGGGCGATGCCCACTTCGTGGGCGAACACCAACACCTTGCGGGCGTAGGGCGAGTGGGTCTGGTACAGCAATTTCCTGGTTGGACTCGCAAAAAAGTGGTATGGGCGAATACATGAGAGGTGGCTGTTTCACGTTATCACGGACTCTGAGACATTGGTGCCGTCGCCGGGAGGCTGGGGGTGCAGGATGAATGACGGGACCGTGATACGAGCGGTGCGGGCGGATGACTGTGTCCAGTGGAGAGCACTGTGGGCGGGGTATAACGCTTTCTACGGCCGGGAGGGCGCTACTGCGTTGCCGGAGGCTGTGATCAATCTGACTTGGTCCCGATTCTTTGACCGATACGAACCAATGCACGCATTCGTCGCGGAGCGTGCGGGGCGGTTACTTGGGCTCGCACACATTCTATTTCATCGCAGCACCATCGCCGTCGAATCGACGTGCTATCTACAGGATCTATTTACCAGCGAACACGCAAGAGGCGCCGGCGTCGGGGCGGCCCTGATTGCCGAGGTCTACCGGTATGCCCAAGAGTCGGGAACGAAAAGAGTGTATTGGCAAACTCATGAGACCAATACGACCGCGATGAAGTTATACGACAAGATGGCAGAGCGGTCCGGATTCGTCGTCTACCGAAAACTGTTTTGACTGGCGCAGGGCGTTGGCGCGCGCCCTGAGCGCGCCCTGGGTATCGTCCGCACTCACCGGAGTGCAACTCACCGGCACGACGCCTTCATTGAAAAGCCTGCACGGATCTTTATTGGGATTCCGTGCAGGCAACGCCTGGAGATTCAGGCGATCGTCACATTACCAAACGTGCCACCATGCCTTCTGCAAGTTCTGGGTGGCCTGAGTCTTGCGGGTATTCTCCGCCGTGCTGTTCGCCACCGTCGAGGGCGTCAACGCCGGCCTCATGGGCTCGACGGCGTTGCGCGACATGCGTTGGTCCTGCCGCGGGGACTGCCACCGCTGAGCATTCGCATGTTGCGCATCCCATCCGTTTCGTGCATCCCATCCGTTTCGCGCGTCCCATCCGTTTCGCGCGTCCCATCCGTTGCCGCGGTCGCGCTGGCTGGTTGCCATGACGGTGCGGTCGTTGCGCAAATCGGCCTCATCGGCCCGGATGTCTTGGCGGTCCCGCCGGATGTTCCGATCATCGGCTCGAATGTTCGAGCGGTCCTGTGCGATGTCGGCGCGCTCGGTCCGAATGTTGGTCTTATCCTGTCCAATCTGCGCCTGATCGTTCACGCCGTCCTGACGCTCGTCCCTGTAGTCGGCGTGCATATTGCGCTGATCCGCGCGAATGTCCTCTCGAGCCTGCATCATGCCGCTTCGATCCGTACTGATCGATGCCTCATCCTGCGCAATGCCGGTCCGGTCATCGCGGATGTCCTTATGGTAATCGTCAATGGCGTTTTGATCGTGCGCGATGGCGCGCTGATCGTGAGCGATCTGCTCATCTGCCGCGGTGGTGGATTGAGTGCCCGGGGTTTGCGCCATGCCCGCCACCGGTGTAGTCGCATTAGCCGAAGCCCGAGCGGAAGTTTGAGGGGTGATGGGCTGTCCGTTCGCGCCCATCACCCTGACAGGTGGAACCTGACTGCCCTGACTCGATACGGCGGTGGGCTGTTCGCCTGCGGCATAGACCGCGGTTCCGAGGATTGATCCAACAGCAATTGCAATGAGCGCCTTGCGGTGCATAAGTGCCTCCTGTGCTGGCTTTGACAAGAAATGAAGTGGAACTATGAACGTAAGTCGACGTCAGCGGCCTATCGGCGGCTCGCCGAACTCAAGACCCCTAGTTGTGCTCTCTGGCGACCTCGGGGTGCTCGTCCTTGTGCGGCCGCTGCTGTTCCTGTGCGACAAACCCCTCGACCAGGGTGAAAAAGCTGTTATAGAAATTCGGGTCCGAAATGGTCTCTCGTTTGACGACACCCAAGACCTTGGCGGAGCCCGCCGGCATAGTGACGGTCGCGGGACCGATTCCGGCGCTCGTGGTCTGTCTCATCTTCTGCAGCTTGCTCTCCTCGCGTTCGGCGGTGGCGAATATGATGCTCGTTCCATCCCGATTGTCGGCGCAGGTCGTCTGCAATCGCACCGTCACGTTTATCTTGTCCGACGGCTGATAATCCCGAGTGCCGGTCAAGACCCCGGCCTCACTGGATCGATCCAGCATATAGCCCTGGCCGAGCAGCGCGCGTTTTACGCTCCAACATACGGCGTCGCCGGAGCCGGCGACCGTCTTCGAGAAAGGAGCTGCGCCGTTGAAGGGACCTCGCGCAACAGCGTCACGCTTCGCCGACGATGCACAACCGGCGAGAAGCGCTGCAGCTAGTACGCACCACGCATAGGACACATGTCGCTTCAAAGCAATTTCGCTCCGACTACGCGGCCTACTCGGCATGGCTGACTCCACTATTCGGTACGACATGCCACAGTTAGACCGGCTTTGCCCGGATCGTAGTTCCGCAGCGGGATTTCGCATCGACACCGTGAGGGATCAGTAAGTTACGAAAAAATGTCGGTCAAGTACTACGAGGCGATAACGTGAACGCTTACTGGAGGCACACTGAGACTCGTGTGGGAATGGACCGACGACGCTAGAAAGCGACAATAATGTTCACGTCCCAGTCGTTCCTCGGGATCACTTCCGGTTGCCGGCGATTCATTCAGGATGCAAAATTGGTCGAAGAAGATGCCTCTTGGCCGACTCGGTCGCGCCACGCTCAGAAAGGAAAATGCGCATGAATCGCACCGAAACCGCCTCGGCCCCGCAGATACTCCGGAAGACGCAGCCGGAAGAATTCGATCTGGTGATTCTCGGGGGAGGCACGGGCTCGACCGTCGCTGCGTGGACTTTTGCCGGCGAGGGAAAGCGAGTCGCGGTCGTCGAGCGCAAGTATATCGGCGGGTCATGCCCGAACATCGCGTGCCTGCCGAGCAAGAACATCATCCACAGCGCGAAAGTCGCGACGTACTTTCGCCGAAGCAAGGAATTCGGCATCTCCCACGACGGCTTCGCGATCGACATGGCGGGCGTGCGCGAACGCAAGCGCAAGATGGTGCGTGGCCTGAACGATATGTACATGGAAAATTACAGAAGCACGGGCGCCGAGTTCATATTGGGAGAGGGCCGGTTCCTGGCTCCGAGAACGGTGGAAGTCACCTTGGCGGATGGGACCATACGTCAAGTGAGAGGCGCGAATGTGATCGTCAGCACGGGTACGCGTGCCGCGCTGGAAGCAATTCCCGGCATTGCGGACGTGCAGCCGCTCACGCATGTCGAGGCGCTCGAACTCGATGATATTCCCGAACACCTGCTGGTTGTCGGTGGGGGCTATGTGGGAGTGGAGATGGCCCAGGCGATGCGCCGATTCGGCAGCAGGGTGACGATAATCGATCGCAACGGGCGGTTGATGTCCAAAGAAGACCCTGACGTATGCGAGGGTCTTCGCAGCCTGCTCGCCGATGAAGACATCGACGTTCTCTTGAATGCACGGATCACGCAAGTGTCGGGCAAATGTGGCGACTCGGTGAGCGTCGTCGTCGAGCAGAATGGAATTGAGAGAGTCCTAAAGGGTAGTCATATATTGGTCGCCGCAGGCCGCAAACCGAACACCGAAGGACTCGGCCTGGAACTGACCGGCGTTGAGGTCACCGACCGGGGTTACATCAAGGTCAATGAGCGGCTGCAGACTACCGCGTCCGGTGTTTGGGCGATCGGCGAGGTCGCGGGCAGCCCGCAGTTCACTCACATCAGCGTCGACGATTTTCGCGTAGTCCATGCCAATTTAACCGGCGGCAACCGTGTGACCACGGGCAGGCAAGTCCCGTATTGTCTGTTTACCGACCCTGAACTCGCCCGTATCGGTTTGAGTGAAACAGAAGCGGAGGCGCGGGGGACAGCGTATCGCCTGTTCAAGCTCCCAATGGAAACCAACCTGCGGGCACGAACGCTTTCGGAGACCTGCGGGTTCGTAAAGGCCCTCGTGGAGGCCGACGGCGAGCGCATTCTCGGGTTCACGGCCTTCGGTGTCGGTGCGGGGGAGATCATGGCCGCCGTCCAGATTGCGATGATCGCAGGGCTGCCCTATACCGCGCTGCGCGACGCGATTCTGACCCACCCAACACTGGTCGAAGGTCTCATATCTCTGTTCTCATCCGCGGCGTCAGCGCACCATTCCGCCCGGTGACTGCGGACGCACCGTACGGTGGCAGTCCGCGGCAATTTGTCAGGCCTCAAATGATCTGAGAATATACACATATACTTGACCGTATTGGCCCATAACAGTAAAGTATATGTTATGAGCAAGACACCGGCGGCGCTTACCCAAATGCCGCCATCGACGCTTGCCGCGCTGGCGCAGCTCGGCGCGGACCTCGCGGTCGCCCGCCTTCGTCGCAAAGAGTCGCTCAAGACCTGGGCGAAACGCCTCGGGGTGAGTGTCCCGACCTTACTGCGGCTCGAAGCCGGTGAACCCAGCGTCAGTGTAGGCGTGCTCGCGACCGCGCTGTGGCTGATCGGCCGCGATTCCGCATTGGGGAACTTGGCTGCGCCGAAGGATGACCGCGGCGCCCTCGAGTTGGACATTCGCCAGGCAGAAAGATTAGGTAAAGAACGCGTGCGTGCAACGGCGAATGCAAAAATAAAAAGAGCGGCCCAGCGGCAGGGACAAAAACTCGATGCCATTCGACGGAATGAGTCGCAGAAGCCGGGGTCGAAGCCGTGAGATACGACGACCTGTATCTGTGGTTTCTGGGCGACCCCGCTGTGCCGCGCTATGTTGGGCAGTTGCGTTTGGTCGAGGCCGCCAAGGGTGTTTCCCTCCAGTATGGCGCTGAATGGTTGGCCGGCGGCTTTCCGTTGAGTGAAGACCTGGTACTCACGGACATCGAGCACCTACCCCGATGGAAGGGCATGGCCGTCGGCGCCGTTGACGATGCTCGTCCGGATCGATGGGGTGAGCGTGTCATTCAGTATGTCGACAGGCCCGCGCGGCTCTCCCTCATGGAGTATTTGTACTATGCAGGAGACGACCGCTTTGGCGCGCTCGGAATATCGACAGAGCGGGCCGCTTACGCTCCGCGACCGAAGAGTCCGCCGCCGCGGTTGAAGCAAGCGCAGCACTTGAGCGAAGTCGTTCACAAGATCAGCGCGAAGGCGACCATGAAAAGAACCACGCGCTTCAAGCAGTTGCGCCCACGCGGCAAGGCCGGTATCGGCTGGCGCCTGCCTACGATGTGCTGACCACAAACTCCGGGCAAGGCTACCAGGAGTTCGTGGTCGGAACCGAACAGCGCGATTCAACTCTTTCCAATGCCATGTCGCAATGCGAGCTATTTGCCTACACGCCGGCACAGGCGGCTGCCGAGGTCGTTCGTGTTATCAGGGTGGTTGACGGATGGCGAGAACACTTCGCTGCATGCGGCGTCACGAACTCGGATCTCGAGAGCTTGGCCGGGCGCATCGACGGCGGCCACCTTCGGGGGCAGAGAAGGGCGTTCAACGCTGCGGACTATTCAATGTCGCGAACGCCAAAGCGCCGAGGTCCCTTTGGCAGGTAGCAAGCGTGCGCCGCCCCTGGATCGTCACCGTTGTGCGGATAGAATCCCCGATGTAGCAGTGGCAGCGCGACGCAGCTAAGCTATAATTCTGAACCGGCCGTGAGAGCCGAGTTTGAGGGATACTAGTGAATTACAAATTTAGCATCATTGCGGCGTTCGGCTGCGTTTCCGTTTTAGGGGGAATGCTCGCCGACGTTGCGATCGCCCAGTCGTCCCGCCCCGATGCCGGACAGCTCGAGGAAATTGTCGTCACCGCGGAAAAGCGCGAGACAACCGCCGAGAAGACGCCTATCAGCCTGACGGCGGTCTCAGGTGCGGACATTCTGAGCCGCGGGTTTACAGACCTGGCCTCTCTCATGCAGTCCGTCCCCGGAGTCTCGATCCGCACCAGCGGCCCTGGCATGACGGAGTTCGAGATGCGGGGCGTCGCCTCCAACGGCGGCAATTCGCCGACCGTCGGCTTCTATTTCGACGAAACACCCCTGACGGCACCGGCCGCGACCAACGAGGGCAAGATCGTCATTTCGCCCGATCTCTACGATCTCAACCGCGTCGAGGTGCTGCGCGGTCCGCAGGGCACTCTCTACGGCTCGGGCTCCATGGGCGGTACCATCAGGGTCATTCCAAATGCCCCGAACCCCGATGCCTTCGAGTCTTCGGCCGAGGCGAAATTCGCCGATACGGATCACGGCGGCTTCGATCATGGCGAGAACGCCATGATCAATCTGCCCTTCCTCAACGGGATCGCGGCTCTGCGCATCGTCGGCTCCTATTCCTACGATGCCGGCTGGATCGACCGAGTGGTGACCGCCCCCGGCACGTTTCCGCTCCCCACCAACGGCTACACCACCCGCGGCAATGTGCTCGCCGCTCCGATCGCGACCGAGTATCACGACGTGAACGATGTCGAGAAGACCGGGGTGCGCATCAGCGCGGTATTCAAGCCCATCGACGGGCTCACCATCACCCCGTCCTACTTCTATCAGAAGCTGCGCGCCGGCGGCTTGCCCTACATCGACAGCGTCCCGGGGACGGACGCGCACTATCAGCCGTTCGATATTCCCGAGAACTATCGCGACGAGTTCCACCTGACGGCCTTGAGCGTCAAATATCACACGGATGTCTTCGAGATCAGTTCGGCGAGCGCCTACTGGACGCGGCACGAGCCGCTCATTCAGGACGCCTCGGAGTCGTGGACGACGGGCATCCAGCTCCCCTCGTACGGTCCGGGCAACGGCGGCGTTGGTGCCGCGTACGCGGATGAGGACAACCAGTCGCATCAAACGACCGAGGAGTTGCGTATCGCTTCGGTGGGCGAGACGCGCTTCAAGTGGCTGGCGGGTTATTTCTACTCGGATTTCGAATCGGGCTGGGACATCATCTTCCCGTCGCAGACCGGCGCCGCGGTGTTCGGCTCGAACGATCTTTTCAGCTACTACAGCCCCTTCAAGATCCTGCAGCAGTCGGTATTCGGCGAGATGACCTACAACATCACCGAGCCCTTCGCCGTCACGGTGGGCGCTCGCCGTTATCACTATGATGCCCCCGTGGGTCTCGACCAGTACGGCGCGCTCACGGGATCGCTCACGCCGGTGTTCACCAATACCTCGGAGAATGCCCAGGGCGTCACCCCCAAGGTGTCGCTTTCTTACCAGCTCGACAAGGACCTGCTCCTGTATGCGACGGCCGCGAAGGGCTTTCGCCCCGGTGGCGGGACGGGCCCGGTACCAACCACGGGGCCGCCTGGGGTGGACTGCGAGGCTCAATTGCAGGTCGAGTATGGCTCCAAGGGTTTCATCAACGGGCCTATTTCATTCACCTCCGACAGTGTGTGGAGCTACGAACTCGGTGAAAAGTGGCGCTCGACCGACGGACGCTTCAGCATCAATGCCTCGGGCTACTTCGAGAACTGGGAGGGCGTGCAGCAGGTCAATGCGCTCTCCTCGTGCGGCTACGTCTACACGGCGAACGTAGGCAACGCGCATGTTTACGGGAGTGAGATCGAAGCGCGTGCAATCGTGGTGCGCGATCTCGAGGCCTCGGCGAGCCTCACGTATTCGCACGCCGAGCTGGTGAGCTCGACGCTGCTCGATTCAGGATTCAACGCAGGCACGGCGATCCAGCAGGTACCGCGATGGAGCGGCTCGTTCTCGCTCGCCTATCATCACGACCTGACGGACGATGTTGCCGTGACGGCGCGTGCCGAGTCGAACTACGTCGGCAGCCGCACGGACGAGACCTATGCCACCAACACGCTGCCCTCTTACGATCTCACCAATATCCGGGGCGGCTTCCAGGGCGAGCGCTGGTCCGCCGTCCTCTTCGTGAATAACGTCGCCGACAAGCGCGCGCTTCTCAACAATGTCACACAGGACGCCGAAAACCTCGCAACGTTCAACCGGGTGGCGGTGAGCCAGCCGCGCACCACGGGTATTGATCTCAACTACAAATTCAAGTAATCGGGAAGGCCGCCGCCGAGACGGCCCTCCGGCGCCGGGCACGCTCAGTATTTGAGGATCTCAGAGACCCGCGGAGGGAATTGCGCGTACCGGCAGCGGCACGTTGCAGAGGTCGATGCGGTCGGGACTGAACTTGAACCACGGCTCGTGCCGTTGGCGCCTCTGATCGAGCACGGCCCGGAAGGTGGCGCTATTCGTGCGCAGTACCTCGAGCGGCGTGCGTTCCGCTTTCGGCACGTCGGCGGCGACGCGAACCGAACGGATGGGAGCCGGGGGCTCGGAGGGCGCATAGAAACCCATCTCGCCGCTGCCGCGCGGCAGGCTCGAGAGGAGTTCCATGCCCTTGAGTACGCGGCCTACCAGCGCCACGTTGCGATCGAGCTGGCGCGGCGCATTGCCGATCACCGCGTACATCTCGGTGCCGTCGCTCTCCGGTGGATCGTCGCGTCCGGCACCCACCATCCCGTAGCAATGCGCGAGCCACGCGGTGTGCGAATGCGGATCGCGGGCGGCGGGAAAGCCGTCGAGGAATCCGACCTGCGGCGCATAGACATCGCGATCGGGCAGAGGCTCAAAGCGAGCGTCGGCACCGGCGGCGGCGGTGAATTCCACCGCGGCGCGAACGCCGGCCGGAACGGGGCGATGATGCTCCTGATCGTCCCATTGGACGACGTAGTTGTCCTGAACGCGCACGATCGCGAGGCCGTCGAAATAATGCGCCCGGGCGAGCGCGCGGATGTTGGCAGCATGCTGAGGCGCCACGCGCGAGGCGAGCTCGATGACGACGCGTCCGCGCGCGAGATCCATGTACAGAGTGTCCTCGGGGTCGGGCACGCGCCAGTCCCCGGCGGGCGAGCTCGTGAGGAGGTCATCGACGGTCACCGGCTTGGCGGCGGCGGCGTCTACGAGGCAGAGCACGAGCGCAGAGAGCCCGAGCCCGGCCAGCACCCCTGTGCGCTTATCGGCGCCCGTGAGGAGGGCGGTCATTGCACGCCTCCATGCGCCGCCACGCCGCCGGATTCGGCCGCGGCTTTCTCCACGCCCTTCAGCATCCGATCGAGCTCGGCGCGGTCGAGATAACGGCCCGCGAGCACGACCGCACGGATTTTATTCGCGTTGTCGATGTCCTCTAGCGGGTTGGCATCGAGCAGCACCAGATCCGCGAGCTTGCCGCGCTCGACCGTCCCCAAGTCCGAAAGGCGGTTCATGAACCTGGCCGGATTGAGGGTCGCGGTTTGCAACGCTTGCAGGGGCGTCAAGCCGGCCTTCACGAAGAGGGCGAGTTCCTGGTGCAGGCTGAATCCCGGGAAGATGTGCACGCCCGCCGCCGTGTCCGTGCCTGCAAGGAACGGCACCCCGGCACGAAACATCGCGAGCGTCATGTCGAGCTCCATCTGCACGAACTTCTTGCGAACGGGCAGGGGATCCGTGTCCATCTCCTTGAGGATGTCCTTGACGAACATGGGCCAGGTGCGGTCCTTCCAGGCGGCGGGAGCGTACTTGATCAGCGGATCGTGCGAGAGGTCGATATCGTCGATGAGCCATTGACCGCGCTCCCAGACGAGCGTCGGCACCTGCCAAGTTTGATTCTTGGCCATGAGCGCAATGAGAGCCTTCGCCCGGGCGGGGTCGTAAGTCGCGACGTTCTGGCCAAGGGTCTTCGGGCCCTTGATGAGCTGGTCCTCGATGGTCGAGCAGCCTTCGAAGATGCCGGTGAAATGTTCGATGCTCTTCTGACCCGCATTGGAGGCTTCCGACGCGCGCACCGCGTCGGGCACGTGGCCGACGAACACGATGCCGAGCTTCTTCGCTTCGTCGGCCGCCGCGAAATATCCGTCCCGCGGGATGAGCGACTGGATCTTGATGAAGTCGACGCCCTGGTGCGTGAGGTCATCCACCCACCGGCGTGCATCCGCGGCGTTCGCCACGGGGGCGGAGCTCGGAAACCGCGGGACGGGGCCGTCGAGCATGGGGCCCGCGATGATCATCCGCGGTCCGAGGAGCCGGCCGGCGGCGATTTCCGCGCGCCACACCTTGAGCACGGCGAGATCGCCGCCCATGTCGCGCACTCCCGTAATGCCGTTGGCGACGAAGAGCGGGGGCACCACTTTTTCGTTGCGCGGGATCCAGTCCCCGAATACTTCGTGGACGTGCATGTCCCAGAGACCGGGAATCAGATACTTGCCGGAGCCGTCGACGAGCCGCGCGCCGGGCGGCGCGTGCACGGTATCGCTCTTGCCGAGCTCGACGATGCGCTGATCTTTCACGATGACCGTCATGTCGGGCTTCGACGGCGCCCCCGTCGTGTCGATTACCGTGACATGCGTGATTGCAATGGCGGGGGCCGCAGCGGCCGCTGCTCCGGCCAACGTAGCGGCAAGCGCACCGCACAGCACCACCAATGCTCTCATGTCGTACTCCTTGAGGTCACAAATCTTGAGGTCATAAATCGATGGCGACCGGCTTTCTCAGAATAAAGCTGTGTACGGCAAAGTACACGAACCCTAAGGCGATCCATATCGCTCCCAAGATCTTCGCGGCACGGTCCATCTCATATAACACGTAGCCGATCACTGCGAGTCCCGCAAGCGGCATCGCCAGGTGGATGAGCCATGCACGGCTTCGGCCGCGAATCACGTAGTGATGGATCACCGCCGCATGCAGCAGCAGAAATCCGCTGAGCGCTCCGAGGTTCACGACACGGGCCAGGTTATCGAGATGATTTGTACAAAGGATGCCGACTCCGAGCGAGATGGCGGCCACGAGGAGGGTGCTCACATGAGGAGTTCGATAGCGCGGGTGGATTCGGGCAAGCACAGCGGGAAGCTTACCGTCGCGCGCCATGGCGTAGAGGATCCGCGAGACCGCGGCCTGGGCCACGAGCGCATTGGCGATACCGCACGCGAGGATGTTGGTGACGATCACGAGCAGGCGCAGCGGCGCGCCGCCCGCGCGGCCTGCAATTTCGTAAAAAGCCGTCTCCGGCGAGGACAAGCGGGTGCCCTGCGCGAGATCGGCGGCAATCCACGTCTGCAGGATGAAAATGCCGCCGACCAGCAGAAGAGAGGCTAACGTAGCCCGGGCGACGGACCCGCCGCCCCCGAGACTCTCCTCCGCGAGTGTCGAGATCCCATC
This sequence comes from uncultured Gammaproteobacteria bacterium, assembly GCA_963784105.1. Taxonomy (GTDB): domain Bacteria; phylum Pseudomonadota; class Gammaproteobacteria; order Steroidobacterales; family Steroidobacteraceae; genus Bog-1198. The sequence goes on along the minus strand of CAWAQE010000015.1, from coordinate 2,481,464 downwards.
GAAGCCGAGAAAGGACAGCACCGCGATCGAGGTCGCTCCGGCGATCGTTGCCATCGAGAACACCCTGGGGTTGTACACGGGTTCGAGCGTCAGCGCACCGGCGCCCGCTCCGTGGTAGAGCGCAAGCAGCCCAACGACCACGAACACCGCAAGGGCCGTGATCTCCAGGGCCAGCATACCGAGGTTCACGCGGGCGGTGAGATGGATACCCCGCAGGTTCACCGCAGCATTAAAGGTCACGAATCCAAGCACCCACATCCATCCGGGAACGCCCGGAAGGAGCGGCTGCAACGCCACAGCACTGAAGACATAGAGGAGTGCCGGCACCAGGATGTAATCAAGCAGGATGAGCCAGCCGGCGAAGAATCCGGCGACCTCATGCAGCCCTCGACCCACGTACGTGTACACCGAGCCCGCCATCGGAAAGGCGCGGGACATCGAAGCATAGCTCATGGCGGTAAAGAACATGCCGGCGAGACCGACGAGATAGGCGAGCGGCACCATGCCCTTCGCGTCCTTGTAGACGAAGCCGAATACCCCGAACGGCGAGATCGGCACCATGAAAACCATCCCGTACACGACGAGATCACGCAAGCTGAGCGAGCGCCGGAGTTCCTGCCGATAGCCGAGGTGTTCGAGGCTCGTCATGGGTGCGCAAGCATACTACACGGCTGTCGTGCGGCCGATGCGGGCGCTTTATCGCCCTGAGCTCTTCAGTCGAGCGGCGCGCCGTGCGATGGCTTTGGCTCGTGTGGGCCTATGTCGGTGCACTGTCAGTACCAAAACTAAAGCAACTGCGCACCGCGTTGGTAGTGGCCTTTGACATGGATGATAATCCGGACGCTGAAAGTCTTGACCTGGCGTGGGAGGCGCCATTAAAAATCACCTGCAAGCATGTAATACGCGCACCCGTAGCCGGTGAATTATGTAATATCGGGACCGAGGGCCGCCTGTTGGCGGCCAGCCGAGAGATAAGTCAACTTTGACGGGCCGCAGCCGATACTTGGGCACGAAGACATAAGCCAATTTGGTATGGACGCGTGAGTATGCAAGTCACCCCCGCCGCAGAAAGCATTTTCTATGTAAAGGAGCTGCTCTCGGAAGAACTCTGCCGGACGATCATTGCGAATTACGAGCAGGACGCGCGCAGACACCCGGGATACGTCCTCCGCGGCCAGGGCGAAAAGGAATTGCAGAACGAGATCAAGGTCAGTACGGATCTGGTCATCCCTCAAGACGGCGCGTGGGCGGCAGCCTTCGATGGGGTAAACCAGGCCGTCAATAATGCCCTCCAGGAAATAACGGCGCAGGTTCCGTCGCTGCAGATCTGGCCGCTGTGGTGGACGGGCTACAAGATTCAGCACTACAAAAAAAACGAAGGCCATTTCAAGTGGCACTTCGACGCCATCGGGCCGGGAACGTGGGAACGGCAGTTGGCGATGATCATTTACTTAAACTCCGTGCAGGACGGCGGCGAGACCACCTTTCATCGACAGAATCTGCAAATAAAACCCGTCGCCGGCGACGCGGTGATGTTTCCGACGTTCTGGACTCACGCGCACTGTGGGGAGATTCCCCGATCGGAAGACAAGTACATCATTTCATCCTTTGTCAGTTTCTCCATTCCCGCGGCTGAGCAGAAAGGCGGGGAGGGCCAGCAAGCCGATCTAGCGACCCGCGCTCAGGACCGCTTCGAGACCGCGGCGCTTTGACCACGGCGCGGCCTTGGGAGTAAATCCAACGCGATAAATTGCGACGCCGTCGCGGCCACCAATTAGCGCCGCCAACTCCCGCACCGTCGGTTGGTCGATGACAATACTCATGGGATGCCACGAGTATCCTTCCGCATTGATTGCAGTCCATGATCTGATGAGCCGACGTCCACATTCAAACAGCGTTTCAGGGCGTCGGTCCTCTACGATGAGAACCGCAATTGCGCTGGAGGCCTTGGTGAGGCGTACGTCGCGCTGCGCGTAAATCCGTGCCAACCAACTCGGAAGCTTGCCCCGTTTGAGCGCAAACTTTAGCGCCCATTGATCCAGGCCGCTAAGGTCAAGACAGTCGACAGTCATGCCGTCGGGCGATATCTCGTCAAAGCGCGTCCAATGGCCGAGGTCGGTGACGAAACTAGGATCCTTCCACGCCATGATCGAGGCTCGGTCCACGAGAGGGGCAATGAGAGTGGGATCAAGCAGCTGATTTCCCAACTCGCCCAACTGTTTGGTCAATCCCGCCGGAAGCGCGGTTTGTTGATAGGCGTGCCGGTTAGCTTGGCGTTTCTCAATGCTCGCCGAAAGCGGATCTGGCGGTCCTTTCAGTGGAACCAGCGCAACCGTGCCCAGATCAATGCCTGTTGCATGAGGACGGACATCAAGCTGCAACGTCGTCGTCAGTCCTCGCTTCTCGGCCTCCAGCCGCAATGTCTCGTAAAATCCTCCTGTGGCCATGATCCCGTCTCGATCATCCGGGTCCGCAAGGAGCTTGTCAGCAAATGCATACCAGAGACGATATCCACCATCGTTCAGGCGCGTCAGCCTCCACGGTTGCGCATTGTGGGCCGAAGGCGCTCTGAGTGCGGCCGTAAGAATGTCCCGTTCGAGGTTCGATTGCGTCGCGATTTCAGTCATGCGGCCTCCGTGCGATTAAGTTCGTCGCTGACATGCTGCATGACACGCAGCCGCATTTCGGCGGCCGCCGCCGACGTCGTTGCAGGCAAATTCAATAAAAACACGGCTAACGGACACCGGCGCGCCAAGAAACCGTGCGTCATTTGCGTTCGCTCCAGCAAATCGATCCATTGCTCGCTGGGCTCCGCCAGAGCATCATCATTGGCGTGACGAAATTGACGTGCCCTCGTGAGCGACACAATCGCCTCATCGGACAGGGGGAATCGCGCCAATATGGCTGCATCATAATCGGCCAATTCGTCGTGCTCGAGGAATAGATGCGTTTGCGCATCCGGAGCCCCCGCTAGAGCCGCGCAGAATGCCTGCGGTGAACTGAGCGGCACCCGCGCCATCCAGCGCAAAAAGTCATTAGTATTGCTCTCGACAGAGAGTTCGCGGCTGTTGACAACAATCCCCGTCAGGATCATCCATGCGTAGCTAACCGGCCACGCCGCCAGCGTCGCTCTCCACCAGAACTCGATCGACTGGCTCTGCGTCGCCAGTGCTATTAATCCTGATAAGCCCGCAGCCAGTCCCAATAGCAGCGCAAATCTACCCAGCCATACGAGGGTCTCCACGCTGCGAAGCGCCGCGCCGAGCATCGAATAGACGAATAGCAATGCGGCAATCGCACCCAGACGCGCGGAGCCAATGCCGGTCAAGGTATGAAAATCCGTCAGCACCAATGCTGCGGTGATGAACGCCAGCAGAATCAGCAGACTCGCCAGCCGATTTTCACCGACAGCCAGCTGCGCGCGATTTCTTCCCAGCAGCAGCGCGCCGTTGACCAGAACGACGGATGTGAGACACGCCGCAAATGCAAGCAGCCAAAAGCGATATGACGGCAATCTCGTCGCGACACTGGTTACAAAAAATATGATGGTCGTACCAAGGGCAAATAATTTGACCCACAAGGGATGATGGCGCCGCAGCACGCGCTCCAGAAATAGGGTGATACTGAGCGGAAGACAGGCGGCGAGGGCGAGTGTCACTCGATCCAGTAAGTCCTTCGTGTCTACCCAGTCAAAGCCGCGCACGAACAGGAGACCCGCGAGAATCCACATCAAAAAGCGCTGAGCGCCTCCGCCCCGGCGGTCGTGCCGATACAAGGTCCATAGATAAAACAAGCAGCCTGCGGCGCCGGCCCACGTAATGGCAGCATCAATTGCGACGCTTCTAGGCACTGAGCATTCTCGCAAGAAAGCGCCGAACCAGCAGGCGCTTGGGCGCCGCAAAGATCCAGGGCAGCGGCCGCTCGACGCGCATTGCCCACGGGTTGAAAAAGTAGCCGCGGCAATCCGCGCTAGTCTTGTGGCCCAGAAGCAGCTTGACGACTTCGAAGGCCATGAGATTGCCTGTCGTTATCACCATCGGCGCAAAAGACATCCGTTTACGCTTGCCCGCCAAAAGATCAATGGCCGCGTTCAAATCGATGTATTTGACGCTGCTCGAGTGCACCAGGACGTGCTCCATCTCGCGCGCAAAGCAGGCTCCCTTCGCCTCCGCATCGAGCGCGGTAATCTCACGCCCACGGGACGGATAATCCATCCTTTCTTCCGGCCGTGGATCATTCGGCCGCACAACGATGACGGACGGCAGAGAAGATGTGTATGCATCGATCACCGTTGCACCAAACCGCTGCGCTCGGCGATAAAGATCGATGCCGGCGGCTATATCGTCCATGCCGTTGATGACGACGGGGTACCGCTGCAGCAATTCATCGAGCTTCTGCGGCCATTCTGCACCGAAAACTTCAAGCGCAATATCTGGGTTGATGCGCTTGAGGCGCGCCGCCGTGGCACCGGCCTTGGACTGATTCACCGAATCGAGATCGGCAAATACCTGGCGATTGAGATTCGAGACCTCAAATGTATCGATGTCCGCAATTGCGAAGGCGCCTACACCGGTCCGCGCGAGCGCCTGCAAGGCCGCTCCGCCCATCCCTCCGGCACCGATGATCAACACCCGGCTATCGAGCAGGCGCTGCTGCTCCTGCTCGGTAATGAAACCTATGTTTCGAGTGGTAAATTCCGCGTATGAAAAGGCTTCGGACATATCAACTTCGCTCGGCGGGGCGAGCGCGCAAGTCGCCCATCGATTCGGTGGGATTGAGCCAGTGCAGCAGCGGCAGCAAGATGGTGCCCACCAAAAGAAATGCCAGACGGTAAAGAAGCGCCGGCAATGAATGTCGCGGTACGTCGCGTAGAAGGTAGCGCAGCGCCGAGGGTTGGTCGAAGCGCGCGATCTGCAGGAAATCGTCCCCACGCCGGTAGTCCAGCTGGTGCTCGCAAAGCGAGTTGGCGCGCTCATCGCGGTGCTTGGGGGCTTGCTCAAATGTCTTCTTCAGATTATCAGACCCCCCGGTGTATGCATTGGTAATGATGAACCGCTCTTCGTCGAAGCCGGCCTCCGAGCCCACACCAAAAATTGCGCGGTGCTTTCGCATGATCTCGCGGGCGACGCAAAGATGTTCAAAACTCCGGCGCGAGCTGTGAAATGGATTTGGATAAGCCGTTATGAACGACTCGGCGACCTTGCCGATAATTGCCGGCACTTGTGTCACATTGCTGATCCACAGCGGCCGCAAGCCCCGCCTGACGAAAATGATCATGCAAGTCAGTCCATAGAGGACCCACGAAAGACCTTGAGCCCGATAATTTGGATCGACCATCACGAGCCCAAGGTGCAGCGCACGAGTCGGTTGGCCACGCAAATCAAGCTGCATGTACGACAGGGCGTTGAAGGCAACCAGCCGGCCGCCTTGGCGTTCATAGAGCAACGTAATAACGGCGCCGCGCAGCCGTTCCGTGTCGCCCGAAAGGACCCCGTAGTCCAAGTCCTCCCCGATGCCGTGGCGTACGAGGTCGCGCATCGATTCGAGCAAGGCCGCGAGTGCGTCCGCAGGCATCCACTCACCTGGGTTCTCGATCACACGCACCCGCACTTCGCGGGTAACCGGCAGCGATAGATCGAAATACTTGAGCCGTCGGCGCCATCCAGATTGCGCTGAAATCAATCTTGATACTCCATTCCGCAGCTGTTCTTCTCTCGATTATCGGTTGGTCGACATCCAGATGAATGCCGGCAATCGGCGCCACGATCATAGTATACGCAACTGCTGAGATAGTGGCAGAGAACGAGAATGCGGATGTTCTCATGATGAATGGCGGCGCGGTGTGGATAGGGCAGGGAGTCCGCCTGGCATTATGAATTTTCGCTGCCATGATTTCTGTCGTCCGGCCTGCCGCCAAACGCAAACATACAACGTTACGCAACTCGATTTTTATTCAACAGGTGGGGCGGCTATGGAATGAATGAATGCCAGCGGTCTCGAGAAGCCATTTCTAGCATGGCCTTCGCAAGAGTCGGCAAATCCTCATCCTTGAATGAATTCCAAGAGCTCCGCAGCGCGTCCAATGAACAAATCGGGATTCTTTTGCACTCCGCGGTACAACCGCTCACGGATGGCCGGCAGTGCGGGTCCAATTATAGTGTCTGTCTAAGCTCGTCGATTCACAATATATCCCTTATTAATCAACATGTTATAAAGTGTTCCCAATTATGTTTGAAGTACTGGATATTATTCTGGGACTACTTTATATTCTTGCTGGTGCGTATCGTCGCGAAAAGCACACTGAGGGAGTTCTGGGCGGAGCATCAGGATGCCGAGGAGCCCCTCTTGGCGTGGTATCGCGAAGTGGAGAAGGGGGACTGGAGTGAGCCCGCACACGTGAAGGCGAAGTACGGTAATGCCAGCATCCTTCGAGACAACCGGGTGGTGTTCAATATCAAGGGGAACGATTATCGCTTGATCGTGAAGATCAACTATCCGTACCGAATGCTCTATGTACGGTTTGTGGGGACGCACAAGGAATACGACGGAGTCAATGCGGAGGAGATTTGATATGAGCAATGAGATTCGAGCGATCCGGAGCGAGGCTGACTATCGGGCTGCGCTTGCGCGCATCGATCAGCTCATGGATGCAGAGATGAATACCCCGGAAGGGAACGAACTCGACGTCCTCACTGACTTGGTAGAGCTCTATGAGGACAAGCGCTCCCCGATGGGGTATCCCACGCCTCTCGGGGCGATCCGCTTTCGGATGGACCAGGCTGGACTTTCGCCGCGGGACCTCATCCCCTTCATTGGTTCACGGGCCAAAGTCTCCGAGGTCCTCGCGGGCAAGCGGCCTCTCACTCTACAGATCGCGCGAGCGCTGCACGCCAACCTCGGCATTCCCGCCGATGTGCTCTTGCAACAGCCGGGTGCACAGTTACCGTCCGCATTGGCCGGAATAGAATGGAACCGGTTTCCGATCATCGAAATGATTGCTCGCGGCTGGATGGCGAAATGCCGCAAGCCGTTGGCGCATGCCGAGGAGTTGATGCGCGATCTGATTCGTCGCGCCGGCGGCGAACACGCGTTGCCGACGGCGTTGTACCGCAAGAACGATCATGCACGTCTCAACGCCAAGACCGATCCTTACGCGCTGAAGGCATGGTGCTGGGAGGTCCTCGCGCGAGCCAATACAAATCCGTTGCCGGTGACCTTTGCGTCGGGAACGGTCGATCCTACCTTCCTTCATGAAGTTGCGAAACTTAGCTGGTCCAACGAGGGGCCTCGACTCGCACTCGAGTTCCTCGCCAAACACGGCATTCATCTGATCTGCTTAGAGCACTTGCCACGCACGTACCTGGATGGCGCGGCCTTACAGTTGACCGACGGCGCACCCGTTGTCGGTTTGACCTTACGGTATGACCGGCTCGACAATTTCTGGTTCTGTCTGTTGCACGAGCTTGCACATGTCGGCCGCCACCTCGCGGAGTCTCAAGGGGATGGGTTCGTCGATGACTTGAGCCTTCGTAACGTCAAGGGCGCGCAGCGAGATCCGAAAGAAGAAGAGGCCGACGAGTGGGCCGAAAATGGTCTCATTCCCGCCGATGTCTGGAGTACGAGCCGTGTCCGGGAAAGCGCCTCCTCGCTCGCTGTGATGGAACTCGCCCAGCGGCTCGGTATTCATCCGGCGATCGTCGCGGGCCGAATACGGCATGAGAGCGGCAATTACCGATTGCTTTCGCATTTCGTCGGCACCGGGGCCGTGCGCAGGCATTTACTGAACGATCGAACCTCATAAGCCCGGCCTCAGGAAGCGCCTTGCTTGCCCGCACGTGCAATTGTCTTTCTCAAATTAAGTCGGTACGGCCTGGAGCGGCTCAGTGGCCGCCCGATTGTCCAGTTCGATCTTTAATCGTAATTTAACATCTGGCCGCCCGATTGTCCAGTTCGATCTTTATCGTATTTAAATAATATACATTATGCGTAGGGACACGGCGATGTATCACTTGACACACCATAACAATTATCGGAACCTGACTCCGACAGGCCGGTCTTATTTCGCCCGCGCTGGCCTCTTGACTCGCTTGGCTGGTTCTGGGATTGGCGCGGGCTTCCCTGGGGCAATTCGCTTCAGCGTTCGATCAAACGCTTCTGGTGATTCGTCTGCGCCCAGTTTGCGCGCCATTTCCTTGAAGCGCTGGTGTTGCGCTGCTCGATCAGATTCTTTCTTTGCTGCCATATTGGGAGTCTAAGCCATGACGACTTCAACAAAAAGTGCCGCTCAGAAGGGTTTAGGCATTGAGGCGCTTGCGCTCTCTAATCAGGATCTGCGCCCGGAGGATCAAATCGAAAAACTCCTTAGGTTCATAGTTCCGCACGTCGTCGAACACCTTGACCATCTCGACTGGGACAAAGTTTGCGATGTCCTTCTTCAAGAATAAATGAGGCTCCTGGATTGCACACCAAATCAAGAAGGCGTTTTCTTCGTCGGATAATTCGTCAGCGATCTTCTTGAGCGCGTATATCGAGTAGTAAATGAACACGGCGCATCCCCCCATACGGAAATTCTATTTCCGTATCCTCGTTTTCCTGTTTGTTCTGGTTTTGGTGCTTGATAAAGTTCGGTGCGGCTTTGAGCGTTCGCGCAAAATCGGCCCGATACTCTTCTTTGATGTTCTTTGCATCGTAAAGAAGGTCACTGAATCCTCTGTTCCGATAGATTCTGTGCAATATCTCGTGCGCGCCGTGCGCCAACGCAAGGATGGATACGGGATCGCCGCCGTCGAACCATAGAGTAATAGCGGTCTTAAGCTGCGACCGGGCGGCATCCAGCTTTGTGACTTTAATGGTCCTTTTCGGAAGCGGCATAAGTATCGATCCCTGGGACTCAGTCCTTCCCATCGATCCAACGCATATAGCAGATTTCGCGAATCTCGAATTTAATGGTTTCGACCAGCGCCTCCGTGGAGACCTGCTTAGGCTTCGTCAGGCCGTCGATACGTGAGACGCTTACCTTTGAAGCCTTCCACAGCGATTGCAGCGCGCTGCGTGTCATTGATGCCGAGCTTCGCGCGGGTATTCATGCGGAAATCGAACTCGGCCAGGTAGCGATCAAGGTGCTTCTTATCCATGTGCTGATAGACACCGACCAAACCGCGCTTGAAGATCGAAAAGAAACCTTCCAGCGTATTGGTATGCACATCGCCGCGCGCCCATTCGCGCTTTGAATGATCGACCGATTCGTGCTGCGATTTGTTGGGCATATAGAACTTGTAAGTATTCGATCCGTCGGTGACCAAGCGGCTGTCATCGTGCAAATGCTTGCCCAGAGCGCTACGCACGTTGCGATGATCCAGGTACATGGAGCGAATATCGCCGCCGCGCTCGACCAAGCTAAACACCATCGGCGCGGGTTTGGCATTCAACGCGGTGCCGGCCGGCTTACGGGTCTTCGGAGACTTGGACAGATAGGTTTCGTCCGCTTCGACGGTAATACCTTCGCCACCTAGCGGGCCCGCATCGGATGCAGGGGCCATCGCATGGCGGATGCGGTGGCCCATGAACCACGCAGTCTTCAGTCCAACGCCGAGGGTGCGGTGCAACTGGCGAGTGCTGACGCCTTTCTTGGACGAACACATGAGGTAGATCGCTTGGAGCCACAGACGCAGCGGCGCGTGGCTATCCTCGAAAATCGTGCCTACCTTGACGGTGAATTGTTTCAGGCAGGCGTAGCACTTACGAAGCCCCAGACGGGTCGTTTTGCCGTTCAGGCGGCCAATCCGGCCTTGATCGCAGTTGCCGCAGTGGGGGCAGACCGGGCCGTTGGGCCAAAGGAGTGATTCCACATGGGCATAAGCGGAGGATTCGTCTTGAAAATGTGGGGCGTTAAGTACGGAAGCCATGAAAATCTCCTTGACGGGAGAAGTATGGGCTTTTACCAATGGTGTGTCAAGTGATACATCGCCAGGGACACTGGCATGTGAGCGACCGGGTGCTTATCCGCCTCGATTGCTGCTTTCACGTCGGCTCAAGAAGGTCATCGTCTGGATCATCTTCAATGTCCAGAGCAACTGCCAATGCGCTTCGCAGCTGTTTCAGCTTTGCCAATGACAACACACCGATATAGTCGGTAAGCATACTTTTCTCAAGGCGTGTTATTTGGTCGCAATTGATGACTGAATCGTGCTTCAATCCTTCGTCGACACCGACTCGCACTTCGGTCGACAGGCCGACGCCGGACGTGTTGATTGGCGCGCACAGAACGCGATTAGCCTTTGAATCCAGCAGATCCTGGCGGCTCACCACAGCGAAACAGCGCGACTTTTTTGGATCGCCGTGTTGGGGCTGACGGACACGGTAAATCTCGCCGCGGCGCAAGCCAGAGGACATGACGACTTACTCCGCGGTCCAGTTTGCCTGGTAGGACGCGCTATCGTCTCCTTCGGCATTCAACGCATCTGCGTGTCTATTTAACAGCGCCAGTTCCCTCTCTCGGCGCTGCTCCTTTAGCTGCCGTGCCGCATAGCTTTGAACGGCTCGCTCGATCCAGGCGGATCGTTGAGCCGCGCCCGCCAACAAATCGATGACCTTCAGAAGGTTGCCAGAAAGTGTGATCGATGCTTTTGCCTTGGTGGCAGGCGTTGCAATGAGCGCCGAAAGCGCGGCAAGCTGGTTTGCAGATAGCGATCTTGTACCCATGCGATGAATAATACTACCTTTTATCCTCCCAGGCAAACACCTCGACCGCCCTGCACGCTATGGCGCAATAGCGTTGAGGCGAAAACGCCGCCCGGGGCTCAATTGATGTTGCGCTCATACCGGGTTCGTCGCGCAACAAGGAACGTATTTTTGCTGCCGCAACACCCTTCGTATCGGGAAATTGCTGGCAATGAGTAAAGCAGCTTGAATTTGTGGGCAAATATCGTGACTGAACGCCGCAACACGAGGCCGTACCTGCCAAGACTGCGAAGTGCGTAGGCGATCTATCACTTGACACACCAAACGTTTGGGTTCCGTGCTCACGATGGCACGCGAGGCTCAACTCGCGAGCGACGAGCGCCGCAGCAAGAGCTGCCCCTCGAGGCCGTTTCCGACTACCAGCAGCATGCAGTGAGGTCCTTTCCTGAACACCGTCGTCGGGACCCGAAGGGTCCGGCCAGTGCACATATTGCACCAGTGCGCTATATGCACTATGATGCCGCATGCCCACAGTGGAACGGTTCAATCGCTGTCGCATCGAGATGTACTTCAAAGACCATGCGCCTCCGCACTTTCACATCGTCACGACAAGTAACGAACGTATATCTGTGGTTGTAGAATCGCTCGAAGTATTGGCGGGCACGGCCGATTCACGCGATGTGACCGAGGCGCTCACTTGGCGCCAAGACTAACCGCGATACGTTGCGTCGCCTGTGGCGGGAATATTCGGAGTGAAAGACTTATGAGGATCAATGAGGGCAAGGTGCATCGAATCACGGGCGTGAAGAGCGCGGGAGATCGAGCTGTACGGCTACGCTTTGACAATGGCAAGACCTACACGGTCGATCTACGCGTGCTCGTGCGCCACTCAAGGGGTTTGAAGGCGTTGCGCGGGGCATCGCTTTTTGCGCGCGTCGCCCTTGGTGAAGGTGGCCACAGTATCGCCTGGCCCGGCGATCTCGATCTCGGTGCGGATACGCTCTGGGAACTGGCCCTTGAACAGAACGGCCGGACCGATGCGGTCGAGTTCATCCGCTGGCGCTGGCGTAACGGACTGAGCCTGACCAATGCAGCTGAGGCGCTCGGGCTCTCCCGGCGTCAGGTGGCTTACTACGCCAGTGGCGAGCACGAGGTTCCACGCACCGTACTCCTGGCCTGCAAGGGCTGGGAAGCCGAGCAACGCGCGGTCGCATAGGCCCCGACAGAATCGAAATTAGGACTGGGCTCTGCATCAAAGTCTTCGTCGGCCGCACTCGAACGGGTGAGCTTCTGCGGCGGATGCGGCAGATCGCGCCTACCAACGCGGGAAAAGCAGAGCAGGGGAAATTAGGCGCCCTCCTCTTCAACACGACATTTCCACTTTGGAGAAAATACGTCTTGTGTATGTTGGAGAGACAACGCAGGTGCCGTTAGGGCCAATCAGCTCAGTCATCCGCACAAAGGCTGCTCTTCACGTTTCATCAATTTCGGCAAACGGATCGAAAACCCTAACTCCGGGTCGCTGAAAATCCTTCACGTTTCCGGTGGCAACCGTGAGGTTATGCCGGCGCGCAATCGCCGCGATGTAGCTATCTTCAACCGGCATCGGTTTACCTGCCGCCTGGAACTGGTGTTGCAATTCCGCCCATACATGAGCGGTCGATACGTTGAACCCAAGAATTCGACCGTGCATGGCCTCAATCAGATCCGTCAACCATTTCTGCAACGCAATGCGTTGCTTTCCGCGCTTAGTGCGCACCCAAAATGCCAATTGTGCAATGACAATCGAACTCGTGTAGCACTGGTCTTGATGTTTTTCCAACCAAGAGATAACGCGTGCATTGCCGGCCTTCTTTGCCGGCTGACTCAGCACATCGGAATCTAGAAGCCAGCTCACAGCTTGAGGCGTTTGGGAAACTCGCGCCTCCGCGGAGGCAGATCATCCATCTTCACCGGACAGCCCTTGAGGACCGTCAGCCAATTCGCATTCTTGGACAGGCGACGGAATATTACGGCATCCTCTTCGGGGTCGAATACCGCCTCAAAGTTATCGCCTGGCTGCGCGGATACCAGGCTCGTAGGCAGCGTCAGTCGGCGCTTGGCGTCTAGGGTCAAAATCATTGGTGGGATTATCCCACTACGCCCAGAATTGTCAACATGGTCGCCCCTTCCCGGGGCAATGCCACCTCTCAGCATCTGTTGGCGCAACAAGTTAGCTATTAACGGTTTTCATGCCTGCCAATTGGCGTTGCGCCAATGCTGCCACTATCGCGCAACAAAACGCTCACGCGTCTACTCGCAACACTTTGCCGGTCGTCGGGTCGTGCTGTAAGCGAAAATAGCCCTTAAAAATACGAATAAATCGAAAGACCGTGGCGCGCAACAGCTCACCGTACCTGCCAAGACTGCGCAGCCTGAATGTAGGCTCAACGTATAAATGTCGGGTTTCTCCAACGTGAAAATGTCGTGTTGTACGGCATTGGGAGTCTACCGACATGACTACCAGGACGGTCACGATGAGCCATTCAGAGCTCGATCGGTTTGGCGTGATTACGAGAGTTCGTGAGCGCCGGCTGACGCAGATTGAAGCAGCCAGGATGCTGAACCTGGGCGTTCGTCAGGTTCAGCGACTGTGCGCGGCGGTTGCTCAACAAGGCGCCGATGGTCTCGTGTCTCGCAAGCGCGGCCGGCCCAGCAGCCGTCGGTTTCCGGATCAGTTCCGGCGATCCATCGTGACGCTGATCAGCGCTCACTATTCGGATTTCGGACCGACCTTGGCTTCGGAGAAACTGCTTGAGCGGCACAAGATCGACGTCTCGAACGAGACTGTCCGGCGAGACTGTCCGGAAGCTCATGATTGAGGCTGGGATCTGGCAAACCCGGGCCCAGCGCAAGCCAAAGGTCCAACAGCCACGGCTACGCCGGCCATGTTTCGGGGAGCTGATACAGATTGACGGCTCTGACCACCGGTGGTTCGAGGATCGGGCAAAGCCATGCGTTTTGCTGGTCTTTATCGACGATGCTACTGGGCAGCTGGTCGGCATGCATTTCAGCCACGCCGAGTCGACCTTCGAGTACATGAACGTCACCAAGCGCTATCTACTCGAGTACGGCAAGCCTGTAGCGTTCTACAGCGACAAGCACGCAGTTTTCAGGGTCAATAAGGCTGGCGCCACGCGCGGTGAAGGCATCACGCAATTCGGGCGGGCGCTTCATGATCTGAATATCGAGAGTATCTGCGCGAACAGCCCGGCGGCCAGGGGGCGAGTCGAACGCGCCAACGAAACGCTGCAGGACCGTTTAGTTAAGGAGCTGCGGCTCGCCGGCACCTCGTCGATTGCCGACGGGAACGCCTTCCTGGAGTCCTTCAGACGCGATTACAACGCGCGTTTCGGACGAACACCGGCGTCGGATCACGATGCACATCGCAAGCTTATCAAGGCTGAGCGTGTCCGGATCGACGACATCTTCAGCTGGCAAGAGTCTCGAGCCGTCACACGTTCCTTGACCCTGCAGTACGACAAGGTCGTCTACCTGATCAAGCCAGGCCCAGAGAGCGACAAGATCGCCGGGCAACACGTCACCGTGTTCGACTATCCGGACGGGCGGTTCAAGATCCGTTACGAAGGGCGAGAACTCCCCTACTCTGTCTTTGACCGACTCAGCCAGATTCGCCAGGCCGATGTGGTCAATAACAAGCGGCTCGGAGCAATGCTTTCCATGGCGCGCGACGCTCAGCTCGCGAGTGATGAGCGCCGCAGCAAGAGCTGCCCATCGAGGCCATTTCCGAGTGCCAGTAGCATGCAATAATGCACTGAGGCGAACTCACGGAGGAAGGTAAATGGCGTATATCACTCGCAGGCGCCTTTTGACTCTCGCTATTTCCTGTTCAGCAGCGAGCACACCCTCCTGGCCCAGCTCGACGACCACATCCGTTTCCGTCTCAGAGCTGCGTAAGGTGCCGACGTCGGTCTCCGTTTCGTCGGCCGTATTGCGATTGCAAGCGGAAGCTTGGCGAGATTTTATGCCGACTGTCCGCGCCGCCACGGATCCACCGGGCGCTGCGGACGGTGGTCGCCCGATGGCCGTGTTCTTTCAATTGATTCACAGTGGACCCCGGCCCACCCGACCTCTACATGCCCGGACACTCTGGGTCCTTCATGGCGATTCAGTTTGGGAAACCTCCGTGATCGAGCAATCTGGCGATGCACTAGACGACGTCCGAATGTGGGTTCGCGGTGGTCCCTATTGGTCGCCGCACTCCCACGTGGATGTCATCGTGAGATTTGCAGACGATCAGGGAAAGACGTTTGATCTCGCAGCCCGCGATCAGTTAATTCAGGCCAGCTCTTAGAGGCTTCGCTCTCCTGCGGCACGCAGGTCTTTCTGCCGCTCACGCGTCAGACCTGCCTTGCCAACACGACATTTCCACTTTGGAGAAAATACGTCTTGTGTATGTTGGAGAGACATTCGGTGTGCATAGTCTCCAGGATTGGTTTCCCGTAAGCGTGACAATCTCAACTGGCATCGGCCGGGCTTCGCGGCATTAGGAATGCCAGGACAGCGGCGACGATCAGCAGCGCTGGCACGTCTCCTAAGAGATGTCCGCGGTGTTCCGGATACACGAGGGATTGCGCGGCCATGATTCCGCCGTGCACGACGCTCGACCAGACGGTAAACCAGATCAGGCTGCGATTTGCGCGTGGGTCGCGCGATGCAAGGAGAAGGAATACGCCCAGTGTCGCGTAAATCCCAAGAATCATTTGAAGGTATAGAGACTGCCCGGCCTGATGCCACGACCAGCCCGATGGCCATAGGATCGTTAGTGGATACACTCCCAACAGAAATACGAGACCGAATACGATTAACGCAACACGGAGGAATTTTACGCGATCTACGGCATTCATGATGCCTCCTTTTTCTAGTTAGTGCCCAAGCGCGGCCCATTTGTTCGCGGATAGCCCGACGGGATCGGCCGTCAGTCTGGACTCAGCGTGCCGGAGTCGGCTGGACCGGCTAGGCTACGCTTCCTCCTACAAAATGGCCAAAAATGCGCATCGAATATTTACGTGTGCAGCCCGAAATTCGGCAATGCCTTTGTCCGGAGTGACTCCAGCGCATCGCGCGCCGTGTATCTAAATGTTCGTCAGCTTCCAAAACGCCCCGGGCTTTACGATGGCAATACTCGAATATTCGCCAACAGCCAGAAGATCCGGGTGTGCGTTCGATCATTGCAGATCGGCCGCCAGGAACTCGGTGGCATTATCGTCCGCCAATACTTCGATGTTGGCGCTGGTACTACCGCTGGACGGTAAGTACGTTGCCAAACCGGTAAAAGTCAGGGTCGTGCCGTTGCACGTACGCGTATAGGTCTCGCTGTACGCATTGAACTCCGGATTGATGATTCCGAAGGAGCCCGCATAGGCGCAGTTGTTCGAATCGGTGCCGGTAAACGTGCCGTTCGTTGCTATCGTGACGGTCAAACTGAAGCCACTGGCGGTATAGCTCCAGGTGCCCATCAGTGTCGCCAAGGCTGAGGTCTGCTTGTACACGGTTTCAGAGGTCAGGTCGAAAGAAGCCGCCGTTGTCCCGCTCCCGACAGTCAGAGTACCGCTCAGACCAGCCGACGTGCTTTGCCCGGATAACGAACCGGATGTTTTTTGCGTCCCGCCGGTGCCCGGCGAGAGACCGACATACGTTCCCGATATAGTGGTTGCCGAAAAGCCGACATTGAGTCGATAGTACGTCCCGTCCTGCGCGCTGATCACTCCGTCGCTATTGTCTGCGATGATCGCGACGACCGGGGTGGACGACCCGCCCTGCGGGGTCAGCGTACCCTGGTAATATCCCGGACCCACGACAGAGGCAGGCGGACAGGTGGACCCGGCGGATCCGCACGAGCCGCCGCCGCCCGAGCCGCCCCCGCACCCCACCACGAGCGAGCTGCCCGTGATCGTCACCACCGGTAACAAGCGCCTGTGAAAGCTCATGGGTTCCCATCCTTTTTATCAGATATATAATATAGTAGTGTTCGGACCCAATGTACTCGCTTAAGTTCCAGCCGCCCAGAGCAGTCGCAAATCTTCCGGCGAAGCGTTGATTCGGCGATCCGCGAACGTCATGGGTCTGGAATTCAAGCTCACCGACCGGGAATTGCCGATCTCCCCGGTCTTCATCCGCTTTCTGGCGCAGGTTCTCTCCGGTCGACCCTTCGATCGTGAGGACTGGGCTGAGCAGCGCTCGGAAGCGCTGTCGCCGAACGAGAGCGATCCCCACTCTGCATCCGACGCCGCGACAATCGTCATGGGCAGCAAGATGGGGCGTGAGCGGCTGACCCAAGCCTACACGCTGCTGTTCGCCCTTCTCACGGGCGACTTGGCGCCGTTGCATGATCTGCAGTCGCGGTATCATTTCGTAAACTTCGTCGGCATCCCGCGCACCGGCGGTTCGTATCTCACGGCGGAGCTGTTTCGAGCGCTCGGGATGCAGCCCGAGCGAGTGGCGAGCGGGCTTGCACACGACAGCTTCCCCGACGCCGGGCCTTTTCAGCTGGAGAACGGAATCAACAGCTGGGTGATGAGCTTGAAGACGATGGCGGAGTACTTGACGATGGTGGAAACCTGCTTCGGCGATCGCAAGCCGCACTCCGGCAAGATCGTTGTGCCGAAGAAACTCACCAAAAGCGCGTACTTGGGTGCCTTTTTTCATCGTGTGCTCGGCGAAGAGTCCGAATATATCCTGACGGTAAGGCACCCTGCCGCAAGTTGCGTATCCACCTATGAGAAATCCGGCGGCTTGCCGCCCGACGGCCGTTTCGCCGTGCGCTCGAACATCGAGGAGTGGTGCCGCCGGGACCTGCGGCATATCGGCTGCGACTCGGAACTGCTCCGGCACATGGACTACTTCGACGCGTACCTTCGCTACTGGGAACAGTATCAACGCTCGATTGCCTTGACCGGGTTGTCGGCCAGCCGGAATCTGCGGGTCGTCGCATTCGATAAGGCCGACTTGGAAGCCTGCGCCCGTGATTATCACGAGCGCTACTCGAGCGGATTGCAAGCCTCGGAATTTGAAGTGTCGGATAAGGCGCGTCGATTGCATCCAGAGTGGATCGAGCGCGCGCGCCCGGCGATCGATCGAGTCGCGGCGTCTTGGAAGCTGGCGGGGATCCGATTTCCCGCAGAGGAGATCAGCGAGGTTTGGTGAGCGCAGCCGCGTGCGCTCAAGAAGGAAGCCCAAATCGCTCCTGCATCTCGCGCCGACCGCTGGGGGTGACATTCAGCGCACGGCTGTCGAGGTCCTGAACCACCCAGTGTTTCTTCAGCGCCACTTTCAAAATCGCGGCGCCGAGCGCACCGCCAATGTGCGGGCGCCGCTCGCTCCAGTCGACACATGCACAGGCGAAGCGGCGCCGCAGCGCGCGGGTCTCCTCGATGTCAATGCCGAGTTTTGTGAAGGCCTTTTCCCCGGTGCCGGTTACGGCGTAGGTGTTGCGCTTTCCCACGTCGATCTCCAGCCATCCCAGAGTATGGAAACGATCATGAAGCGAAACGGCCAGCTGACCCGCCATGTGATCGTAGCAGGTACGCGCTGAGCGCAGCCGGACCGGCGTATTCGGCGCGAACTTCTCGGGAGATCCTCCGGCGAATACTGTCAAGGCTTCGAGTACCGCGGCAACCGCGGGCCCGTCCAACCGATAATAGTGATGCTTGCCCTGCGCCACCATCGCCACCAGACGTTGTGCTTTGAGGCGGGCAAGATGCATGCTCGCCGTGGAAGGGCTCACGTCGGCGACGATGGCAAGCTCCGTGCTCGTGCGTGCATGGCCGTCCACCAGGCAGAACAAAATGCGAGCCCGCGCCGGCTCCCCGATCGCCGCTCCAAGCGCCGAAACCGTCACTTCGAGAGACTGCTCCACATGCATACTTCTACATTGATCGAAGTATTGATGTCAACCCGCGGGACACCCGCAGCGCCGCATCGGGCGGGCGTCAGTGCCCTGCTCCACATGCACATTTTGGCCGCGGACGAATTGATCACGTCCGGTAACTGACAGTCTGCCGGACACGATTCCGGTCGGTGCGTCCGCGGCGCTCGGTTGCGCATGGCGACGCCTTCCCCGGCGCCGTAGGGCTAGGCGGGATATGTTGAGAATTTGCCATGAGGCCGTGAGCTTGTGAGCGCGCACATCGTGGACGAGCAGCCCGTCCGGGAGGCGGTGCCGGAATTGCCTGACCCCGGCCTTACTTCGTCTGGGGCCGCGACGGATTCCGGCGCGGCCGCCATGGAGAAGGCAGCCGCCTCTTTGCAGGGGGTCCTTGCGGCGCAGAACACGCGGAGCAACCCGCCGCCGCGTCTGATCGGCGAAAGGTCGAATCGGCTGTACTTCATCGAGGTCGACGCCGTGGACTACATCGAAGCCTACGGCAACTATGTGCGGATCCACGTTGGCAACCAAGAATACGTCCGCCGCGACACCATCAAGCGCTTGGCCCTCGAGTTGCGCGGCGCGGGATTCGAGTGGGTTCACCGATCGACATTGCTCAATCTTCGCCGGGTGGCATTTGCCGAAAGGTTCGGAGAAGGCGCCCTCGCGTTCACGCTGACCTGCGGCGCGCGACTGCTGTCCAGAACCCGCTTTAGACTCAATCCGGCTGCGAAGATGCCATCGAGACGACTCAGGGGCCGCCCCGCGACTGAATGAGGCTTCGGCGGTCTTGCGAATTAGCAACGCCCACGCGTTTCTCCACCGGACTCAATCCACCCTCCCATGTGAGCGTTTGATCATCACGGCTGCCGTGGATCTCGCCACGTAATTCGGGCACTCGTCACATCGTCCATCCCCCGAGTTTCAGTCAGTTTATCGTTGTCACGAGAGTGCGACAGCGACACTCATCGGGGAAAACGCGACAACCGAACGCGGACGAGTTCACGTCTATGCAAAGACTCTTCAAGCCTTGGCGTGCGATGTGAAGCGGCCGGATTTTATTAAGAAGAGGGAACATCCATGAAGCAAGAGAATGACGCTGGAGTGGCGGGATCCGCTCGCAAGGTGAGCCATGAACTCGGCAGTCCTCTGCTGCGATCAGCGGTGCGCCTCGCGCTCTGCGCCAGCGGGACGCTGGCCGCATCGTTCGGCGCCGCGAACGCACAGGATTCGCCGCCGCCGCAAGCCGGCACTGCTAGCGCCGCAGCCACCACCGCCCCCGCTCCCGCCCCCGCCGCTTCCGACAATACTCTCCAAGAGGTGGTGGTCACGGGCTCGCGCATCGCGGCTCCGAATGCGGTGTCCATCAGCCCCGTCACGTATGTCTCCGCGATCGACATTCAGCAGACCGGCATCACGCAGGTGGCGGACCTGTTGAACCAATTGCCGCAGGTGTTTGCCGACCAGGGCAGCAATATCGTCAACGGCGGCAACGGCACCGAGACGGTGAACCTGCGCGGCCTCAATGCCAAGCGCACCTTGGTGCTGGTGGATGGCTTTCGCCTGGGCTACGGTGATCCGCGCACGGGCGGGGCGGGTGCCGATATCAATCAGATTCCGTCGGGCCTGATCGACAGCATCGAAGTGCTGACCGGCGGCGCCTCCTCGGTGTACGGCGCGGACGCGGTCGCGGGCGTGGTGAACTTCAAGCTCAATGATCACTTCGAGGGGGTGAAGCTGATCGCCAACGCCGGCATTTACAATCACGACAACGGCAACAACCAGAACGTCCAGACCGATCTCAACAATTATAATACGGCCACGGGCAATAACTTCGCGCCGGCGCCCTCGAGCACCACGGGGGGAGCGACGCAGGAGTTGACCTTCATCGCGGGATTGAACTCCGCGGACGGCAACGGCAATGCCACCGTGTATGCGACCTATCGCAAAGTGCAGGCGGTGCTGCAGTCGAAGTATTCGGGCAGCGCCTGCACCTTCGGCTCGGGGTATATGGGGGGCGCTCCCTCGGACGGCGACAACAAGGGGCAGTTTGGCTGTTCCGGCTCCTCGACCTCCTTCCCGGGGCGGTTCTTCAAAGTCAACGGCACGGGCACGACCACCAGCGACAGCACCATCGGTCCGGGTGGGGTGCTGAAGCCGTTCACCAGCAGCAATGCCTTCAACTACGGTCCGCTGAATTATTATCAGACTCCGGACACGCATTACACCGCGGGTGCGTTCCTGCACTATGAATTCAACGAGCACGCGACGGTGTATTCGCAGACCATGTTCATGGACGACCGCACGATCCTGCAGATCGCGCCCTCCGGCGCCTTCTTCGGCGATGCGTACACGGTCAACTGTGCCAATCCCTATCTCTCGGCCTCTGAACTGAGCGCCTGGTGCGGCAACAGCACGGCGGGAACCACCAGCGGTCTGTACATCGGCCGGCGCAACGTCGAGGGCGGCAACCGCCAAGACGACGTCGAGCACACCGATTGGCGCGAAGTGATCGGTGTCAAGGGCAAGATCAACGACGGATGGGATTACGACGCGAGTTACCAGTACAGCATCGTGAATCTGTCCGACACTTTCTACAACGACGTGTCGAGCACCCGCATCAACGATGCGTTCGATGTCGTCATCCCCACCACGGGAGCCAACGCGGGCAAGCCCACCTGCGCCGTGGTAGCCGCGGGCGTGACTACGGGCTTGGGCGCCGGCTGCGTGCCCTGGAACATTTTCACGCCGGGCGGCGTGACGGCGGCGGCGACGAACTACATCGATACGCCGGGACTGCAGCGAGGCCAGATTACCCAGACCGTCGTGAATGCCAACGTCACCGGGGACTTGGGCAAGTACGGTGTGCAACTGCCCACCGCGAGTTCGGGCCTGAAAATCAATCTCGGCGCCGAGTGGCGCGATGTATATTCTCAGAACGAGCCGGACGCGGAGTTTCAGACGGGCGATCTGGCGGGCCAAGGGGGTCCGCGAACTCCGGTGGCGGGCGGCATCATCTCGCGCGACGCCTTCTTCGAAGCGCGCATGCCGATCCTCGAGGACATGCCGGGCGCGAAGGCGTTGGATGTCGAGACCGGCTATCGCTATTCCGATTATTCGCTCGGCTTCAAGACCAACACCTACAAGTTCGGCGTCGATTGGGCGCCGATCTCGGATGTGCGCTTTCGCGGCACGTTCCAGCGCGCGGTGCGCGCCCCGAACGTGGTCGAGTTGTTCGCGCCTCAGTCGGTCGTTCTTGACGGCAATACGGACCCCTGCGCGGGTGCGACCCCCAGCTACTCCGAGGCCGCCTGCGCGCGCACCGGCGTCACCTCCACGGAATACGGACACATCCTGTCGAACACGGCCTCGCAGTACAACGGCTTGACCGGCGGCAATACGGGCCTGAAGCCGGAGACGGCGCTGACCAGTTCGTTCGGCATTCAGTTGACACCCTCGTTCATCCCGAACTTCCGGATGAACATCGATTACTACGATATCAAGATCGAAAATGTCATCGAGACCGTCGGCGCCGATACCATCCTGAAGGAGTGTCTGACGGCGGATCTGTTCTGCAGCGACATTCAGCGCAGCAACATCGGGTCGCTGTGGATCGGCAACACCGGCTTCGTCGTCGACTCGCTGCAGAACGTCGGAGGACTCGAAGAGAAGGGCATCGATATCGATGGCGCCTATTCTCTCGACGTCGGCGCGATGGGCAAGGTGCGCTTTGGCTTGACCGGCACCTGGCTCAATGACTACACCGTGACGCCGATCACGGCCAACGGCGCGTCCTACAACTGTGCCGGGTACTACGGCCTGGCTTGCAGCAGTACGACCTCCGGCGCGGGTACCCCGGTATTCCGCTGGCGCGATACCTTCCGCACCACCTGGTCGACGCCGTGGGACGGAATCGACGTGTCGGTGGCCTGGCGCTACTTCTCGGCCGTGCAACTGGAGCAGTTGAGCTACAACCCGCTCATCGCGGCAGCGGCGGGAGCCACGGTCGCGAACGGCGGGATCTCCAACACCGACTCGCACATCGCCTCGTACAGCTACCTGGATCTGACCGCTTCGGCGAAAGTCGGCGACAAGGTGACCGTGCGGCTCGGCGTCAATAACGTGCTCGACAAGGCCCCGCCCATCATCGGGTCGAATAACCTGCCCTCGACTTCCGGCAACGGCAATACGTTCCCGCAAGTCTATGATTCGCTGGGCCGGTTCATATTCGCCGAGGTCACGGCGCAGTTCTAGGCAGCCAATGCACACGCAGCGACGGCGAACCGCGGGTCTATTTGACGATGGGCTCGGGAACTGGGAGAGCCAGCTGCGCAAGGGCAGTCTGTCGCTCGCGGTGCTTGCCATCCTGTGCGACGGACGGCTCTATGGAGTCGAGATCCGCTGCCGCCTGGCGCAGATCGCCGGATTCACCGTCGCCGAGGGGGTGATATATCCGATTCTGCGCCGGCTGGGTAAATTGGGCTTCGTCGAAGCCGAATGGGTCGACCCCGATGTCGGTCATCCGCGGCGCTACTTTCGCCTCTCGGCCAGCGGGCGCCGGTATGTGCTAGAACTTTCCCGCACCTGGAATGAGTTCGCCGGCGGCATGAACCGAGTGCTGGCGGCGTCCAGCGCTCGGATTCATGACCAGCTGCCGGGGTAAGTGCAATCAAGAGTTCATTTGGATGCCGCAGTAGTGCGGCGAATTGCGCGAAACATCCCGCTGCGATCGGATTGCCATCGGCGTCGGCCGATGATCGACAACAGCGTCTTTGCGCTGTTGGGCTCTATCCGAGCGATACGAGAGGTTGACTCGAACAGGAGGGGTCCGTCGAGCAATCGGGCTGCTTCGAGCGGCTCGACTGTTTCAAACCCCATGATCCATTCTGGGAATTCTCGTTCCGAGATGGGCTCTCGGAGAATCATCCGCATTTCGCGCAGGTCAGAGAAAATCTCTCGGGAGGCGATATCGACATTGATCGCTGCGCCTTCGAGCAACAGCAAGAAGCAGCCGCCCATATAAAGCATTAATCCCGAGACATCGTTCTTTCGATTCGCCTTGCGTGCCTCGTTGAGAAATTTGACCGTGTCGTGTTCAGAAATGTCTGGCGACGCAGCACTGACGTAAATGGCGTGGATGAGATCTTCCATAGAGACACCTCGACTCTGACTTGAGCCAGCTTAGATGTATCAGTCGGCAGATTGTGGTCGAGTGCTTGGTTTTGAGACGCGCTTTGTGTTGCGTCGAGCTCACATCGCGTTATGTCGAGGTCGAGTGCTAGGGGTCTTCCCTAATGTGGCGCGATAACTGCGATTGCCTCGACCTCCACCAGAGACTCCGGGCGCCCAGGATGGAGAGCACATGCGGCGAGGCTGAGCGCTCAGCCGCTCCGCGATCCGTTCGTCGATGCGCAAGCTCGTATGCGCCAAAAGTGGCGAATGTTGCGGCTAAATGGCCTAATAGGGCCGATGCATAAGATCACGCCACGGGAGTTTCGAAACGCCTTCGTCGCGGCTATGCAATCGGAACATGACGGCTTTCGTACCGCCGTGGGATTTGAAACCAAATCGTATAACTTCTTCATGCGTACCACCATCTACCCCAGAGTCGCCCGACAATTAGGGCTCTCGTCGTGGAACAAGGAGTACTTCACCCTCGACGGGATGCTGTATGAACAGCGAGGCACGGACGAAACGGGGAAATATGCCACGTACGCGAATTGGATTTCGGTCGCCATCGAGCACGAAAATGACGGAGCCCGCGCCCTCGAGAAGATGAACAAACTTCAGTCCTTTAACGCGCCGCTGAAGGTATTGATCACCTATGCCGCCGACGGCCCCGCCACCGACACTTTGCTAAAGAAGTACGAGAGCCTCATCAAGACCTCAGACGTATTCAACGACGTCGCCACCCTGCGCCAGCAGCTGGTCATCGTGGGCACGCCGAAGACAGTGCGGGAATGGCGCTTCTACGCCTACGAAAACGACGGATTCGTGCTGATGCTGGCGCAATGAAGGCCGCGCCTACCGCCTCGGTTATGCGCGGCATTCCCCTGCCCTTGGGGAGGCTTCGGTAGACCCCGTCCGCCAGGCCCCGCTGTCATGTAACGACTTTGGTCGGCCGTACCGCTGACAGAGCTTGGACGTCGGCGGTACTCAGCGGCCTGCCGGCGATGCCCCAGTCACCGCTCCTGACCTCCTCGATCACAGTCCACGTGACCGGTCTGATCGCCTCACCTTCGATGGCGACCATGGCGTCGGTGAGCTTGTGAATGATCTGGGCCTTTTGCGCGGCGGAAAATACCCCTTCGATGATCTTGACGTTAATCAGTGGCATGACGGTCTCCTTTATTGTGGCAGCCCTATTGGAATCCTTTGCAGGTGCCGGCGTCCTGCCAGGGCGTCGCCCGCTGCTGACTCATCGTCCGCGGATGCCCTACTCGACCCTTGGGGACTGCCGCGGCGTCCGGATCTGCTGACCCATGGTCCGGACGATCGGGCCGAGCGATCAGCAGGGCTTGGCAGCCGCCGGCATCAAGCCCAATATTGCGCGGTCCCCTGCTCTTCGAGACCCCATGACCGCAGAGACCCTTGCGAAGGCGATGCAGCGTGTACGCGCCGTGCTCACCGGCCGGCCGCAGGCGGCAATTCACGCCGATGAACCGGCGATCGCGTGCTGGGAGCCGGACCTGCGGGTGCTGTCCCGGCATGCCCATGGCACGCAGATCGCGACCGACATGCCCATCGAACTCGGCGGGAGCGGCGATCAGGTCACCCCGGGCTGGCTGCTCCGCGCCGCCATGGCGTCCTGTCTGGCCACCCGTATCGCGATGGAGGCCGCGGTCCAGGGCATCGTGCTCAGACGACTCGAGGTGACCGCTAGAAGCCGGTCGGACGCGCGTGGGCTGCTTGGCATGACCGATGGGGCCGGTAATCGGATCACGCCCGCGCCCTTTGACTTGCGGCTGGAAGTGCGGATCGATGCCCCCGGTGCCGCAAGGGAAGGAGTTCAGGCGATGATCGAGGAAAGCTGGCGCTGCTCGCCTGTTTCAGCCGCGATCGGGAATGCGGTGCCGGTTGATCTGCGCATCGAGATCGATCCGAACTGATGGACGCACTCTCCGAGACCTTGCGGGTAGTGCGCCTCGTCGGTGCAATTTTCATCCAAGGCCGATTCAGCGCACCCTGGTGCTATCAATCCCCGCGCGCGGATTCGGCCGCACCGCTGCTCGAGCCGGGGGCGGAGCGCGTGGTGATCTTCCACCTCATCACGGAAGGTGAGTGTTTCGTCGAAATGGAGTCCGAGCCGCCGCTGCGCATTGGCGCGGGCGACGTAGTTGTGTTTCCGCAGGGCCATACGCATCGCATGTGCTCCGAGCCTGGGCTTTCCCCCGCGAAGGGTGCGCGGCTCGAGGACGTGCTCTCGCGGCGTCCCCGCAGGCTCGTCTTCGGAGGGGGCGGACGGACGACGCGGCTGGTATGCGGCTATCTGGCCTGCGATGCGCGGCTGGCGAGGATGCTGCTCAGCGGGCTCCCTCCCCTCTTGAAAGTGAGCGTTCGCGGTTCCAATTCCGGCATCTGGCTGGAGGCTTCCGTACAGTACGCCTTGGGCGAAGCGCGCTCACCGCGCCCGGGGGGTGCGGGGGTTTTGGCAAAACTGGCTGAGGTCCTGTTCATCGAGGTCCTGCGGCTGTACATGAACGAACAGAGTGCCGGCCGGTCCGGCTGGCTCGCCGCGGTTCGCGATCGCATTGTGGGTGCCGCGCTGAGCCAGCTGCACTCCCGCCCGGCGCATGCATGGACCTTGGAAGCGCTCGCGCACGCGGCCGGCACCTCGAGGTCGGTGCTTGCCGAGCGCTTCCAGCATCTGGTCGGCAGCGCGCCTATGGAATACCTGACCCAGTGGCGCATGATGCTCGCGGCCAATCTGCTCTGCCGCAGTAACGCCCCGCTGGCGCGCATCGCCGAGGACATCGGATATCAAACGGATACGGCTTTCATCCGGGCTTTCCGGCGCGAATATGGACTGCCGCCTGCCGCGTGGCGCCGCCAGCAGACCAGCCGCGCCTAACGCCGGGAAATGCCGCGCCCGTGGTACTCTGATGCCGGGTCGCAAAGCCTGGGAGCCTTGATTTGAAGATCCTCATATTTCTGGCACTGACGTGCCTTTCCGCATGCAGTTGGTTTCATTCGCGCGCCAAGGCGCCGCCGCAGGCGCCTGAACTCATCGTGACCGGTGCTCCGTCGGGTTCCATCGTGTTCGTCGACAATGTGCAAGGCGGCCAAGCCTTGGATGTCAACGACAAGACGCAGGTGCTGAATGTAGCGGCGGGCGCCCATGTTGTAGAAGTGCGCATGGGCAGCAGGGTTGTCTATCGGGAACAGACCTATGTCGGCAACGGCGAGCGACGCGTCATCAAGGTACTGTCCGGGTCAAGCCGCGACTAAGCCTATCGTCTCGTTCGCCAGGCTAGTCCGGGAATTCTTCCCGATTTTCGGGAAAACCGCCATTTGCCTCACTGAGGCTCTGTACGCCCGCTCCTTCGCGTCTCTAAACTCAACTCTTGCATCGTCGAAGGCGATGGTCTTGGGTGTTCTTGAAGGGAGGGCTGGTGCCGCCGCTAAGACAGATTCCGAAGTCAGGGCTTTTGATCTACGTCACCGCCGCAACGATGACAAATTTCGCACGGGCAGCCGACACGTCGGGTGGACCGATCAGCAATCCCGCAACCGCCCAAGAACTTCCGCAGATCACCGTCATCGGTAATACCCCGCTCGGAGGCCTCGGCCTCCCGATAAATCAAATACCGTCGAACGTGCAAACCGCCGACAGCAAGGACATGCAACGACAGCAGACGTTGGATCTTGCGGACTATTTGAACAACAACTTCAGCGGGGTCAATGTGAGCGAGAGCGCGGACAACCCGTTTCAGCTCGACATCAACTACCACGGGTTCACGGCGTCGGCGCTCCTGGGCACCCCTGAAGGCTTGTCGGTCTACGTCGACGGTGTACGCGTCAATGAGTCGTTCGGCGACACCGTGAACTGGGACCTGATTCCGCAATCGGCGATCTCCACCGTGACGCTCATGTCCGGCTCCAACCCCGTATTCGGCCTCAATACCTTGGGAGGCGCACTCTCGGTCAAGACCAAGAGCGGACATGACAATCCAGGCACCGAGTTCGAGGCGTACGGCGGATCCTTCGGACGGCGCTCCTTCGAGGGCGAGACGGGCGGCGAGTTCGGCAACTTCGATTATTTTTTCGCGGGAAATTATTTCGACGAAACCGGTTGGCGCGACAACTCGCCGACCAAGGTGTATCAGGGATTCGGCAAGGCCGGCTGGCAGAACGACAAGACCGACATCGATTTGAGCTACACCTATGCGGACACGACCCTGTGGGGCAACGGCGCAACGCCTGAGAGCATGCTGGACTACCGGCGCGAGGCCAGCTACACGCCCGACTTGACGGCGAATCTTCTCAGCTTCGTGAACCTCACCGCTACGCAGTTCTTGACGGACACGCTTCTCTTATCGGGGAATGCCTACTATCGCCATTTGACCACGACTGCCGTCAACGGCAACGTCAACGACAGCTACCTCTCCGATTACACGGGGCCTCCTCTCGACTGTGCGACGCCGGGCGCGAGTCTGGCGGCCTTGACCTATTGCACGCCCGGTCAGAACGCCACATCGAATCTGCTCCAGCGCACCAAAGGCTTTGGTCTTCAGCTCACCGATTCGCAGAATTTATTCGGATGGACCAATCAGGCCGTACTTGGTGCGGACTACAATGACTCCGAAGACACATTTTCCCAATCGTATCAGTACGGACAGCTGACCCCGGATCGATTGCTCATTTATGAGGCGAGCCCGTTCAACGATGAAACGGTCATTTCGCTCAGCGGCGGCAACAAGATCTATGGGGTTTATCTGACCGACACTCTCTCTCCGGGCAAGCTATTGCATTTCACCGCCTCGGTCCGCTACAACCGAAATACCGAGACGCTGAACGGCTATAGCGTCGACACCGACATCGGGGATTTCGGCGCGGGCTTCGATCAGCCCAGCGTACTCATGGGTGATCACACCTTCAGCCGAGTGAATCCTGCCTTCGGATTCACGGTGACACCGACCGATGAATTGACTGTCTATGCCGACTACAACGAGGCGAGCCGGGCACCGACGGTCATCGAACTCGGCTGCGCCAATCCCGCTGCGCCCTGCGGATTGCCGAATGACTTCGCAAGCGATCCGGATTTGCGGCAGGTGGTCGCCCGCACCGTGGAGGTGGGAGTACGCGGCAATCTTCCCGATCAGCGGCTGGTCTGGAGCGCGGATGTGTTCCATACCGTCAATAGCAACGACATCCAATTCGTCGCGACCGCCACCAATGCCGGCTACTTCGACAACGTCGGCGATACGCGTAGACAAGGATTCGATGTGTCGCTGGGCGGCAAGGAGGGCGGGTTCAATTGGCACGCTACATATAGCTTCGTCGATGCGACGTTCCAGTCGAACTTCGCAGTCAGCGCGGAATCGAACAGCACAGCCGACGCCGACGGAAACATCGCGGTCCGCCCCGGCGATCGGATTCCTTTGATTCCGAAGAACACCGGGCGGCTCGTGCTCGATTATGACCTCAGCCAAAAATGGAATATCGGAGGCAATATCATCGCGGCCTCGGGGTCCTACCTGCATGGAAATGAAAATAACGCCAATCAAGCCGGAGGCACGAACGG
Organism: uncultured Gammaproteobacteria bacterium; assembly: GCA_963784105.1. Classification (GTDB taxonomy): domain Bacteria; phylum Pseudomonadota; class Gammaproteobacteria; order Steroidobacterales; family Steroidobacteraceae; genus Bog-1198. The sequence continues at coordinate 2,452,113 of CAWAQE010000015.1, read as the reverse complement.
CGAAGGCGCCTATGTGTCAGGAAGCGGCTGGATCGCCGGATACGCCGTGGTGAATCTGCAGAGCACTTACCACATTACGAAGCACGCCGAAGTCTTTGCGCGCCTCATCAATGTATTCGACAAGCGGTACGCCACCGCCGGATTCCTGACCAGCAGCTCTTTCAATCCAAACGGCAGTTTCATTGCGAATCCGAATGATTGGCCTAATGAGAACGCGATTTCTCCGGCGGCGCCGCGGGCAATCTGGGCCGGGATGAGGGTTCGATGGGAGTGACGGCGGGCGCCCCGATCCCGCTCAAAGTGCGGCTCGCGGAGCGGCGAATAGTTGTACCCAGTACAAGCCATGCTTGGAAACCTGGCCCGGCGCATAGGCAATCCCCATTTCGGCGAAACGGGGATCCATGATGTTTTCACAGTGGCCGGGGCTGTCGAGCCATCCCTGCACCACTTCGTCGGCCGATTTCGGCCCGTAGGCGATGTTCTCCCCGACGAGCTTCTCTTGGTATCCGACGGCGCGCACTCGATCCGCCGGCGAGTGTCCCGCCCGGTCTTCGTGCTCAAAATAGTCGTGCTGAGCCATGTCCACGGCGTGCCCGAATGCAACGCCCGCGAGAGTTCCCGACAGCTTCACGGGAGGCGCCGGGGCAAACGAGCGCTCGCCGCAACGGCTACCGCGGGCGCGCGCCTCGTTCACCAGTTCCAATACACGCGATGCAAGCACCGGTGCCTGTGAGCGGGCCGGCACCGTGTAGGCGGAGGCCAGCACCAGCCAGGTATCCGAACCACGGCGATAGGCGCCAAGATCTCTCAGGCTTTGATTGGCGATCGTGCGGCAGCCGGATCGCCGCAGCAGTTGGACCGCGGAGGATTCCGGGCCGCTGATGTGCAAGGCCGACGCCGCTTCCGCCCGATATCCGCTGCGTTCGACCGCATCCGCGAGCGGGCGCCCCGCCGCCCATTGTTGGGCCGCCCGGTCCAGAGTGGCGTTGTGGTAGAGCGGCCGAGCGGCGGGCAAGAGGCCGCCGCAGCCGCCCTCTCGAAGCAATTGCACGGCAGACACCGCGTCTGCCTGCGCCTGCACAGTGGCCGAGAGTCCCCCGAGGAGTACCAGAAGCACTCCGGGTAAGGGGTGAAATACGCGATTCAAGTACTGCACGTCAGGGGGAACGCACGAACAGATCGCCGGATGACCGCGGAGGCGGATCTCGATCACAGAATGAGCAGCGCGCACTGGTTGAGGCATTGCCGGCGGCGCTGCCGTCGGGCTCAAGCGTAGGTATCGATATACCTCCCCTTGGCGTAGGCATCGCCGTCCAGTTGCTGGGAAAAGCTCGCGAGGGCCCGAGTTGCCGGGGCGATGCCGCCCGCCGGCCTTTCGTATACCGCCGGTGTCCCCGTGCTGGCACTGGATGCCGATGCCCTACCCGACCCCTGCGCCAGCACCTTATGCCCGACCAAGCGGAGCTCAGCGGGCTCGCCGCTCTGCGCCGAGCGTCGTCCACCCGGATTCGTCGTGGATGCCGGGCCAAGCCACTCCTGACGCGGTGTCACGGACCGACCTTCGGCCAATATGATGTCAGTCATTGAGCCTTCCGTAACTCGGCAGCGGCTCCAAGCCGCGTTCTAGCAATGCTCGCTAAGTATGCGCGCGGCATATAATTTCTGCAGGAGCCAATGGCGGAATTGCATCGCAGGTGGCTAAAGTACAGCGCGACAGGACGTTGACCGGTATATTTTATTTTAATTATAGAATAGATCCGTAAATATATAATTTATATACACATTTGTGAGGCCGGCCGTTCATATCCGAATTCTCGTACCGGCCGAGGCATGACCGATATTTCACCGCGTCCCGCCGGTCTTCACCGCCAATAGGCCGTCCATGCAGGGCTCGGCGGTGAACCCGGCGCGGCGCAGCCGTGCCGCGACCTCGCTCGGCAGATCGCGTCCGCTCGACCGCTTGTTCGGCATGCCGGTGTAGTGAAACATCCTGCCGCGGCGCTTGAGCACCCTGGCCAGCTGGCCGTAGAACTCCTGGGAATACAATTCCCCCGCGATGCCGAAGCGCGGCGGGTCATGCAATATGGCATCGATCGAGCCGCTCTCATGTGCGCCGATGCGCTCGGTCACATCGCCGTTCTCCAGCATCAGGGCGCCGGAATTGGCGCGATTTTCGACATTATCGGGGGACCAGGGATTGAGGCTTCGCAGCCAGATCACGTCGGAGTTCTTTTCGTACGAATAGATGCGTGCGCACCGCGAATCAAGGCAGCGTGCGGCAAAATAGCCAAGGCCACCGCAGGTATCCAGGATGGTCTTGCCGCGCGGCTGTACCAGCGCGACTTTGCGTTCCGCGTCGGCCCAGGGCGAGAGGCGAGCGCTCGCCAGCATTTTGATGCCGTCGATTTCAAAGGTCGGCGTTCCCCACGGGGTGGGAACCAGCTTGATCAAGGAATTCCCGAACCTCGCGATGGGTTCGAAGCGGGCTCCCGTCCAGTGATAAATAGTTCTCGGCTTGCACACCTCGAGAAATGGGTAGCTCCGGCCATCGAAGCTCCACTGCGATGCATGAACTTGAACCCGCGCGGTGGAGCGGCCGAGATCGAGAGAGCAGGCGGGCGGGTGCTCGCCCGCGCGCCGCGCCGCGAGCAGCAAATCGTTCACGGACGAAGTCAATAAGGGCCCAATCGCAACCCTCATGGCGGATGATCAGCGGTAGATTTTCGCAAAGCCGCGCAAGCATACCAGCGATCGGCGCTCGTCTATTCTGCGGTTCTCCAGGCGCTTCGAATGTTCCGCGCCCATCTCTGGTAATCGCTCCAGCTATGGAAGTTGGCGGTGATGGCAGCGTGGCGGTCGTGAGACTTGGGCGGGGCGGCCGGCGCCGCTGTCTTGGGAGCGGCGGGCGCGACTGATCTGCGCGATGCCCCATGCATCTGCGGCGCGTCCTGCGGATCAAGGTTCCGGGCTTTCATGGCATCGATCCCCGTGGTCTGTAGCCGAGCAAATGCCGCTCGTTGCAGAAGCACTGTGACACGGGCAAACGAGCGGCGGCGCCGGGAAAATCGCCACTTGGGATCTGCATCTCAGAGGCAGATGCTGTAAGTTAAATCAAGCTGCCCCGCGCAGCGGCCCTTACCGGCTCTCCAGCACGATGCGCCCATTGAGCGGCTGAGGCGGCCGCACGTCGTGGGGATAGAGCGCGGCAAACGCCTTGATTTGCAGCGCCGAGATGTCGAGCGGAGTCTTCAGAACGATCCACGCAACGCCTTCGTGGCAGGGAGGGGCCGTCTGCGATCCCGTGTACGCATAGTAGGCCGCATTGCGCGGCAGTAGGTCGGCCGGATTTATTTGCACCCCGCCGACCTCCTCCTCTCCCTCGGCCTTCGGCATGTGTTCCCAGATCCGCTGAATCGTTGCGTTTGCGCTGCCGGCTTTGAGAAGCACCGCGACTCCGGCCACGTGGCCGTCGCCGGCCTGATGCATCAAATGAATCACCATGTCGTACGGCTTGCCGTGCACGTATTCTTCGCTGGGCCGATGAAAGTGAAACTGCGTGAGCTCGTAGCGCTTGTCCCCTACTATCAGAAAATCTCCGCTTCCCGGGGCGGAATAATTGATGCGGATCGTATGGCCGTTGTTGGTCACATAGCGTATCGGGCCGCTCTTGTATTCGAACCGCAGGGCCGGAAGATCGGCTTTCTGTGTGTCGCGAATATCGATCGGAGACTGTTGCTTGCCCTTGCAGTCGGCGTACTGCGTATCCATGTCGCCCCAGCGCTCAGCCTCTTCGTAGGTCCATGGCGTCCTCCAGGGCGACACGTACTTGTGCGGCGCCCCGGTATCCTGCGCCCACGCCCCGGGCAGCGGCCAGGCGTACACCGCCAGAGCGGGTAATAAAATCGTCGCGCAGTGCTTCATATCGCACCTTCCTACTTCGGTATCGAACCGCCCGTGTAGGTCACATAGTATTTCTTATAGCCCTTCGTGGACCAGTGGCCCTTCCAGCCTTTCGGCATGGCAACGCCCTCGCCCGCATGCACCTCGAGCACCGTGCCATCCTGGGACGTCAATGTTACGCCGCCGGCGAGAAAGAACATGAATTCATCATCCTCATACGCATCGATATCCTGTTCCGAGGGGCCCGCGTCGTAGAGTCCCATCTCGACCTTGCGGTCTTTCGATCTGAGCAGGAGCACATCGGTCGCCGGACCGTCCGGTCCGTTCTCCTTGGCAGCGGTCTTGCTCGAGAACGCGGGGCCGGCGGCGTCCGCGGAGGTGACCTTGACGGGTTTGACTGTGACGAGTGCCCGCGGCGGCGGTGAGTCGGCCAGGGCGGCCGTCGCCCATACCAGCAGCATCGCCATGCCGATCCTGGATAAATTCATGCGGGTCTCCTCGTTGTAATTATCGGCGCAGTCTAATACGAGTGGCGCACGCTACGCATCCGCGACACGCAATCCTGAGGGCTCGAAGGGAACTTTTTCGAGCGATTCATATCAAAACTACAAGTAAAACCGAGCACGGCGGTGCCGCTCGAGGAAGCATTCATGACCAGACTGACGGCAGCCTTTGCGGCTTGTGCCTGCCTAGTAATCGCGGGCTGCGGCACGGCCGAGTACGATTGGAACAAGGCGTTGGCGGCCAACACGGTGGCTGCCTATCAAACCTTCCTGAATAGTCACGGCGGCAGTAAGCACGCCGACGATGCCCGCGGACGGCTCATGGGGCTCAAGGACGACCACGCATGGGCGCTGGCCCAGGCGACCAACACCGTCGACGGATACCGGGATTATCTGCGGGCCGAAAGCGGCGGAATACATGCCCCGGATGCGCAGTATAAGATTACGGCACTGGAACGTGCGCAGGCCTGGAAATCCCTGCCGAACGACGCATCCGCCGACTCATTGCAGGCATTTCTGCAGAAGTATCCGCAGGGCCCGGAATCGAACGAAGCGCGCCGCAAGCTCGCCGCGCTCGACTATCGTGTGCAGCTCGCCGTCGCCGGCAGCAAATCCACCGCTGAGCGCGAGCGCGCTCGAATCCAGGCGCGGTTCGGCAAGGTGGTGCACGGCATCGTCGTCATATCGCCCGCGTCCCCGCACAGCATTTACCGGGTAACCTCCGAACCCATGAGTGAAGCGGATGCGAATTCGGCGTGCGCGGCACTCGAACGCTCTCACCAAAGCTGCAAGGCGGTACAGAATCAGGGAACGCCCGGCTGAACCGAAGCGGCATCCTCAGCGGGCGGCGCGCCTGAAGTCGTCCAAGCTGACCGGAGGGAAATACAAGCCTTCCGGACGGCGTGTCCACCACGCACCCTGGGCATGAGCGAGACTATCCGCGAAGCGATAGTCGTAGAGTCGCGCCCTTACATACTTCGGCGGAGCGTCCGCAAACGGATTGGTCTGCAGCAATGCCAGGACGGGTGGGCTTGCCTCGAGCAGGCGCGCCATCAGGCTGATCGTCCAGGGATTGTCCCGGACGCTGCCGAGAGCGGCAAACCACATCTGCCAGTCCAGCCGCGGCTGGTGCGGTATATTCCACGACGGCCGCCGTGAGACCGGACCCGGCTTGTAGCGGAACACGTATTCGCGCCAGTTCTGGCCATCGGCCGATCCTTCGATCACGATTTCCGGCCGCGTGGTTGTCATGACGGCGAACAAGCCGTAGGGATTCACGATCAGCAGCGGCGCGAGGGCCTGCGTCAACGTACCGAGCAGGGGCAAATCGCCGCCCTTGAACGTCTGCCAGATCCGGTTCATCCCCACGGGCACCACGATGAGCGCGAGCGCCGTCGCAATGAGCATGGCCTTGCGGCCGCAGCGGGGAGCGCGCTTTCGAGCCTGAGATTCCAGCCGGCTCGGGACCACGCGGCGCAGCGCCGCGTCGTCGAAGAGAAATACGCACAGCAGCATGGTAAGCAGGTTGAAGAAGTTGTAGTTGCCGGTCAACGCGATGAACAATTGCAGCAGCAGTATGCAGCAGGCAGCCAAGGCACGAAGGCGCCGGGGCAGGAAGATGAGAAACACACTGCCCAGTTCGATGGCCAGCGCCGCGGCGGTGCCGCCGGTCAGAAGCCACGCCGGCAGCTGCGCGGCGTACCACGCCAGCGGGGTGGGCAGAGGCTGAGTCCAGAAGTGGTACTCGAGGGCCGTCAAATTGCGCCACGTGGAGTCGCCCGACAGCAGCTTCACGATACCGGACAGAAACACGTAGCGGAAAACCAGCCAGCGGTAGAGCCAGACCACCACTTTCGATCCGCCCGTGAGGAATATGGCCAGAAATCCGACCTCCAGCAGCAGAGAGTCCCACTGGAAGCTCATGAACACCTGTCCGGCGTATACGTAGGAGAGATAAAGCGCGAACAGACCGATGAGCGCCGGGCGTGTCCATCGGTCCGCGATCACGAGCAAACCGAGTGCCGTGCCGACGAGAGTGCCCGCGACTAACGCCGTGTCGCTCCAGTTCAGCCAGAATAAGGTCGGCAGCAGCCAATACGCCCGGTCCCCCAGAGCTCCGTGCGCCGCCTCGAGATACTCGCCCAGAGGGAGAATTCCCGCATGGCCGACCAATCCCAGAATTTGCACGCCGAGCGAGGCGAATGCGGCAACGTAAATCGCACCGAACAGCCGCAAGAAAACCCAGCTCACCAATGCATAGCGCTCCGCCTCGAGCGCCGGTCCCCATAGAATCTTTGTCGCGCGGTCCAGCAGGCCCCGCCGCCGGGCCAGGTATGCATATCCCCATTCGCATGCGGCGGCGAAACCGGGCACGCGCGTGTAGCACCACCACCAGGCCGCGCGCCCCGGCGCCCGGCTCAGCACTCGAAAGGTGGCAGCCGCGCCCGAATAGACGCGCCCGTCGGTCTCGATCAGTTGAATGGCCAGCCGAAACGCTTCCAAGGGGATGGCTGGGAAATCGGCCGCGGCCTCTTGATACGGACGATAAACGACGCGCTCAGCAGTCAGGCCTCGCCAATAGGCAACCCAATATCGACAGACGGCGCATTCGCCGTCGTATATCAGCGTGGGGCTCCCCTCCGGCATTTCGTACGCCCTTCCGCAAACGCGCCCCACCCCGGCATTCAGCGGCAGCCGGTTGCGCAGCCCGTGCATCCGGGCTGCCAACCGCTCCGTCCGGCCAAATCTATTTGGCCGGATTTATCCGTTCAGCGGCAGTACGCATCGTGCTCGACGCATTCGTGCCATGCATGCTCGTGGTAATAGCGATGATGGTCGTGATCATAGAAGCCTTCGCGCGGCTCGGCGACGACGCAAGCCGATGCAAATGCGATCAGCCCGACCAGAAAACCGCCCCTAACCACATGTCGTATATTTATCATAAATGCTCCAGCATTTGGATTTCCGGGACACCATAGCGCACGAGGGCGCCGCAAAATGTCCGACTGCTCCCGTCATGTGTGTAGGCGCGCGTCCTACATGGGAATCCCGCGCACCGCCCCCATGGTGCGCAATTGCCCGTCAGAGACTAGAATCGCTTCAGACCAAGATAAAACCTTGGGCGGGGGAGATCACGTGGGGACTTCACGACGAGTGCGCTTCTGCGTTTGGGTGTCGGGCCTCTTATTATTCTTCGGCTGCCGCAGCGGCGCATGGGCCGACCCGCCGGCGGGCACGGCGCCTGCGACGCCGGTCAATTCCTCCCCCGCGGAGGCACCGAAGTCTCTGCCCCAGGATGGTTTTTTCTCATCACTGAAGCAGGCCCTGAAACAGGGCTACGATAACGAAGTGGTACGAGGCCACTTCGACATCGGATCGCCTCCAACCGTGCGCCGGTACTACTGCCTGGTCGATACTAAGACCGGCAATAGGGAGCCCAATGGCGTGCTCGGCGACCTAGTTCCGCTTCCCGGCGGTATGACCGGCATCAAGAATAGTTCGGTCTCGCTCTATACCTGCGCCGACGCGGAACGCCAAGGGATGCTGGTTACCCACGAATACAATGTGGGCGGCGCGGCCGCCGCCCCCCCGATGCAAACCCCGGCTCAAACAAATACGGCGCCGCTTGCAAATCCAGCGCAGGCTGCAAATCCAGCGCCGGTTGCAGTTCCGGTGCAATCGCCAATATCCGCGCAAGCCTCGATCCCGGCCGCCGTACCGCAGCCGATCGCGCCGCCCCAGCCCGTCGATATCGCAGGCCTGCGGCTGGGAATGTCGCCCGATGAAGTCAGGGCGGTGCTCAAATCAAAGAAGCTTCTCGACTATGACGAGTCGGCCGAGACGCTGAGCTATGTGGACCCGGCCCGAGGCGTCATGCAGCCCGTAGCCAACGGCCGCTTCGTGAACCTCATTGCCGCTTGGACGCCGCCGCCATCCGGCGGCGACAGCTTTCAAGTGGATGGAGAGTCATACCAGGTCATGTTCACTCCGGTTCCAGGCAAGGAACGGGCGATGGGAATCATCCACTCCGTCGGGTATTCGGCTGCCAACGCCGTGCACGAAACGGCGCTGGAGAGCGGACTGATCAAGAAATACGGCGGCTTCGCGCCGTCCGGCGACCTGCCCGAGTCGCCGACGTGGCGCTTTCAAAGCGACGGCAGCGTGCAAGTGGGCGATTCCTGCAATGGGCGCGGGACATTGGGGGGCCTGGCCGGGTTGAACGTGTCGAACATGACAAGGGAGAATCTCGCTCTGAAGGGGACGCCCGAGCAGTTCAAGTCGCAGATGGAACGCTGTGGAATCGCGATCGTGACCGAAGACCACTTCACGGCGAACGGCGGTGCGATGCGCGAGGACCGTCTCGTCACGCGCTTCACGGTGACGGCGTACAGCCCGTCCATGGGCTTCGAAGATGCCCGGGTGGCTGCTCAGCTGATCCACGCCGCCGGCGGTTCTCTCAAAAAATCCAATGTAGCGCGAGGCAAGGATCTCCCCGCCTCTAGCCTGTGATGTCCACCGTGGGTTCAGCGCCGGCCGGGGCTGCCGTGCGCACGCAATTGCGGCCTGCGTGCTTGGCCTCGTAGAGCGCCGCATCCGCCCGCCGCAGTATGGTACTCACCGAATCGCTCCCGGTCGAGGTCGCTATGCCTATGCTCACGGTGATGCGCTTCTCTCCCAGCCAGCGCGACAGATCGATCGAGGGTACTTGAGCGCGAATCCGCTCCGCGACGATATGCGCGCCGCGCAAGTCGGTACCCGGCATCACGACCATGAACTCCTCTCCGCCCAGTCTTCCAAAGATCGCGGGCTCGGCCGCCGCGGCGCGCAGGGTCGTGGTGAACTGCTGCAGCGTCACATCGCCCACCGGGTGCCCATGCTGATCGTTGATGACTTTGAAATGATCGATGTCGATCACGAGGATGGAACATGGCAGCGCGTCGGTTTGCTGCAGGCGATCGCCGAGATAAGTCAGCACGGCGCGCCGATTGGGCACACCCGTGAGTTCGTCGGTCATTGCCAGGGCGCGCATGTGACGCGCACCGCGCCGTTGACGCAGCACCAGGACGGTCAATAGCCCCAGCAGCACCAGGCTCAAGAAAATGACGATGCTCTGCAGAGTGTTCGCGCGCCGCTCCTGGGCCAATGCCGCTTCGTTGGCTGCATTCTGGCGCTCCAGCAGCACGTTTTCCTTTTCCTTCGTCGCCGTGTCGAATTCCACCTTGAGCGTGGCAAAGCGCTGATCAAGCTGATTGTGGAGCAATTCCTCGGAGGTGGTCTGCGCCTCGCTGCGATACTTGTAGGCGCTCTGCCAGTCGCCCAATTGTGCCTCCACGGTCGCCAGCTCGCCGTAGGTGGTGCCCAGCTCTTCGAGCGAATTGGCCTGCTTGAATTGCGCCGCCGATTGCTCGAGCGCCGACAGCGCTTCCGTGCCTCGCTGCAGACGCCGCAGCGCCGTACCGCGTGCCAGCTGCATCTGCGCCTTCAGGCGCGCATCCGGTATCTTGCGCTGCAGATCCGACGCCTGCGCCAGCAGCCTCAGGGCTCCGGCGGGATTTCCGTTGGCGGATTCGATCGACGCGAGACCGAGCAGCCCATAGGCCTCTCCGCGGGAGAAGTTCAATCCTCGACTGATCTCCAGGCAGCCGGAAAAGCCCGCTCGTGCCGCATCCCACTGCGCCAGCTTCTGGCGCGTCCGCCCAAGGTTGTACAGCGTGACGGCTTCGTCGCGCCGCAGGCCGGCGTCGTGCTGCTGGGTTCGTGCACGCTCGTAGATTGCGGCGGCCTGTGTGTAATCGCCCATCTTGTTGTAGATCGTGGCGATGGTGTTCAAGACCGTCAGCGCATGCTGCGGCATGTTGATGCGCTCGAACAGTTCCTGCGAGCGCCTGACATCGCTCATCCCGGCCGCGTATTCGCCCTGCAGCGCCCGCAGATAACCGCGTTCGAACAATGCCTCGGCCAGCATCTGTTCGTCGTTCGAGGAGGTGGCGATCGCGACCGCCTCATCGAAATCAGCCTTGGCGTGCGCGATGTCCCCTGCCGTCTCGAAGGTCTGGCCCCGGCAGGTCAGGACGCCGGCGCGCAGACCCGCGCGCCGCGCCTTGGGCAGAAGCGCCGTGGCGGCATCGATCTGCTGCTGCGCGGCCCCGATATCGCGTTCGGAGTAGTAGTCGCACAACAATAGACGCGCCCGAATCTCGAGGTCGGCGTCAGGATGGCGATGCACGCTCTCCAGAGCCCGCTCGGCGTCCTGCTTGCTCTCGTCGGGATTGGCGCGCATGGCCACCGTACCGTGCTCGATGAGCTCCGCGGCGGAGATCTCTTCGGCCGCCCGCGCGTGCAGGCACATTGCGGTCAGCAGCAGCCATGCCGCCAACGTACCGAGCGCGCCTGTGTCATGGCCGGGGCGGTGTCGCAATATATCTACTCTGTCTGAGGCGTTGCTACCTGCCTGCGATTATAGGGTCTTCTACGCCCGAAAGGCCGGCCGCGATCAGCTGCCGCCTGAGCCCCTCCAGTTGCGGCTCGTAATGACGCCATTGGCACACGGAGGATCCATAAAGCGGCTGCCTGACCTGCACCGCGCTTGCGGTCGTCGACGGCGCCGGGTTGTTCCTGAAAGTCGGCGCAGGCATCCTCCCAGGGAAGTGCGCAATAATCGAACAGGCGCGGCCGGGAAGCGTCTGGCTGCGCAGATCCGTTCGAGTCTTGTAGGCCTCGTAGTCGGCGGGCTTTTTTTCGATTACCCGGTCCAAGTCGTCCTCCGCGGCGGACAGTCGCCCGAGGAAGCGCAGCACCGCGGCGCGATTGAAGAGTATCCCCGGATGGTCCGGCGCGAGCTCCAGGGCTCGATCGTAAGCCGCGCAGGCCCGTCCTTGTTTGCCGGCGATGCTGTAGAAAGTGCCGAGCGCAGGGCTGCAACGGACTTACCATCGCCTCCTAGCCTAGCTCTTCGCTCCTGCCCGGTACAGAGAGCCGCAGTGCATGCTCACTCTCACGGATTGCTCCGCCCTCTTTGGAGACATCGAGAGAGCGGCAAAGGAGCAAATAGACTCCGCCCGACACGATGAGTCCGATCAGCCAGCCGACGTCGACGCCGCCGAGGGCCCGCGCCGCGGGGCCGGTATAAATATCCGGCAGCACGAAAAACGGCAACGTCGCCAGGAAGCCCATCGCGTATGCGATGAGACCGCGCGTTCCCCATGCGCCGTAGATCCCGTGCGGCATGAACAAGTGTGTGATGGCGTAGCGGCCGCGGCGCACGAAGAAGTAATCCGCCAGGTTTACCGAGGTCCAGGGAACCAGCAGATACAGCATGATGGTCAAGGTGGCGAACAGGAGGGCTATGGCGTTCGTCGTGATCGCAAAGGTAACCCCGATCCACACCGCCGCCAGCCCGAGGATGGTAACGATGCGCAGCCGTGCGGTCGGATGAATCTCGAACAGCGAGCTCAGCGCAGTGACCACGGTCAGCATGCCGCTGTACGCATTGAGGCCCATGGTCGCGACCAGCGCGGTCACCGACGCGAGCGCCATCGGCACGCCGAAGCCGGCGAACAGAGCATTGCCCGCGTCATGAAGCGCGACCAGCCCGTCGGAGGCGCCGAGCCGCGTTGCGAGCCAGGCACCCAGCGAAATCAGCCAGATCGCCGCCGAGGTTGCACCGAGGAAAACCGCCAGAATGATGTGATGCGGCCGTGTATGACGCGGCAGGTAGCGCGAATAGTCGGAGACCGACGGTGCATAGGTGATGTTGTAGGCCGCGCTCGCAGCGAACTGCGCGATGAACGCCACCCAGGTGAAGCCTCCCACCGTCGGATGCGTTGCCGGGACCCGGCCGGTGGCGATCGCCAGGGTCAGCAGAGTGTAGAGAGGCAGACAGAGCCAAAAGCATCCACGGAAGATCCGATGCAGCCAGTCATGCCCGTACACTGCAATCCCGGTGGCGATGGCCGCGGCAACCAGCGTGACGGCGGTTTCGTTCCACCCGAGAATCCCGTTCAGGCCGCGCGCCACCAGGACCGAATCGGCGACATTGAAGCCGATGAACGTGAAGAGCGTGCCCACCAGCACGACCACGACGCCGCGGTACCCGAATTGCGCCCGCGATTGGATCATCTGCGGCAGCCCGAGCTCGGCGCCCTGTGAGGCATGAAAAGCGACGAATATCGTGCCGAACAAGATCCCCAGCGCTCCGGCGAGCGAAGTGTATCCGAAGGCAAGACCCATGCTGGGCCCGACGAATCCTATGGCGATCGTGAAGAAGTGAAAATTGCCCAGGAACCAGAACGGCCCCTGGTCGATGACCCGGCCGTGGCGTTCATCCTCGGCGATATAGTCTATCGATTTGTGCTCGATGGCCATTTTCTTGTTTCCCCATCGCGGCAAGTTTTCTGATGAACCCCCAGTCCAGGCCCCCATCGTCAACGCGCCCGGTTAATGTAGTTAACTTCGCACAAAGCTAAACCACCGGCGCATCTCTGGCAAGTGAGTCCGCCAGTTGTCGCCGGAGCCGGACTCTGCCAGAGTCTCGCACTGTCCATTTATCGGGAGCTTCCAATGCCGGCGGCCGCCGCACTCACCGTGCCCGCACCGATGCGCCAGAGAATCCTCGACGAGGCGGAGCGTCTGATAGCGGTCAAGGGTGTCTACGGGTTCACGCTTCGCGACATTGCCGCTCCCCTCGGAGTGCAGGTTCCGGCGATCTACAAGCACTACAGGAGCCGCGACGACGTTCTCATCGAAGTATCCCGGCGATTCATCGGTCTGCTGGCGGCCCAGTTCGAGCTTCGGCCGGAATTGAGCCCCGTGGCATCGTTTCGCGCGGCGCTCGAAGCGTTCGTCGACTTGATGATGGGACATCCGGCCTACGTGCGGCTGGCGCTCGTCGATTTCGCGACGCCGGGCGGGGGCATGGAATACGTCAAGCTCGCGGCGGGCGGCTCATTCAAGGAGAACCTGGCCCGCGGGCCGCTGGCCGCAATGCACTCGAGGCTGCACAAGCTGCTTCAAGCCGGCGTTCGCTGCGGAGAGTTTCGGCGCGTCGATGCGCTGGACGTCTATCGCCTGCTGAAAGCCTCGCTCTTGATCCGGCTGGTTTTCCCCGATGACACGTTGCTGCTGCGCCGCCCGACGGTGCGCGAGCTGCGGGACGGCAAGCGATGGCTCTGGGACATCGCATGCCGTCATCTCTCGCCTCAAAATCCCGCCGTTGGATCGCAACGCAAGGCGAACGGGGCGGTTTGACATCGCTGCGGGGCGTTGCCAGATTCCGCTGCAGGTTAATTCGATTAACCTCGTCGAAGGGAGTTCATAGGGAGCATTGCACGATGTCTGGTACTCCTCTTACGGCCGTGGCCGTCGGTGTCCTCTCGGTGTTGTACGGCGCCCCTGCCCGGCACTCCCAAAAACACGGCGGCGGTCGCCGTCGAATACGGACATGTGAAGGCCGGCGACGGCGAACTGCGGTTCGCGGCCAACGCCCATTATCAGAGCGCTCAGCTGCCCGCGCTGTCCGCGACCATACCGACCGTCGCCGGCTACACCATGGTGGGCGCGCGAATCGGCTATGCGCTGCCGCACTGGCAGGCGACCCTGTACGTCGACAATCTGACCAACCAGCTCGGCGTCAATTCCTACACGGATCCCGTGCAGTGGGGAAAATACTATCAGGCATTGGTGTCGAGGCCCCGCACCTTCGGCCTCACCGTCAGCTATTCGGTCGGGCAGCGGTAAGCCTTCTTGCAGTGATATGCCAAGCTGCTAGAGTAGGGCAATGACTGCTTCGACTGAACGCGCGATCCTGGCGGGCGGCTGCTTCTGGGGCATGCAGGACTTGATCCGCCGCTATCCGGGCGTCATTTCCACCCGCGTCGGCTACTCGGGCGGCGATGTGCGCAACGCAACATACCGCAATCACGGCACCCACGCCGAGGCAATCGAGATCGTGTTCGATCCTCGCATCCTCACCTATCGGACACTGCTCGAATTCTTCTTCCAGATTCACGACCCGACCACCCAGGATCGTCAGGGCAACGATCGGGGGACGAGCTACCGCTCGGCGATCTTCTACACCAGCGGCGAACAGCGGCTGATTGCCGAGGATACCATCGCCGATGTGGAGGCCTCGGGCCTCTGGCCGGGAAAGGTGGTGACCGAGGTCGCTGCCGCCGGTGATTTTTGGGAAGCTGAGCCCGAGCATCAGGACTACTTGGAACGGATTCCAAACGGCTACACCTGCCATTTCATCCGGCCGAATTGGAAGCTGCCGGTCAGAGCGGCAAGCAAAGCCGCGGCGAACTAAGGCTGTAGTAAGACCCCCGACTTCGTCGACACCGCATGCTCGGCCATTAGAAAGGCCGCGGCATTCCAGGACTGACCCGGCATTCCCCTGGGTGCCAGCGTCTTGCCGTGCAGCCATTCCGTAAACGCCCAGTCTCCGAGCGCGCACGCGCGCGCGAGCTTCAGCAGCTCCGCCCTCGCCTGTCCTTGCCTGCCTGCCGCCGCGAGCGCCGCCGTCCAGAATCCACCCACCATCGGCCAGATGCCCCCGTTGTGGTACTGCCAGACGTGGTTCTGCCGGTGCCGCGACATATAGGCGCGCCAGAGCGAGCTGTCTCGTCGGATGGGGCGGGTCACCGCCCTGACGGGATATGGATCGCTCACGTGGGCTTTAGCGAGTGCATCGAGTGTCCGCTTACCGGCCCGCGCATCGGCGAGCCCCAGAAGAACGGCGAGCACATTGCCGAATACATCGCCTTCTTCGCCGAAGAAGGAGAAATTGACGAAGCTCAGGTACAGATCCCGGTCCCGCCCCCGCCGCAGCACATAGTCATTGAGCAGGCGCGCGCGGCGGTACTGCGCAATGCCGGCGGAAAACGGATGGAACAGTCCGTTGAAATTCTCGTGCGTCTCTCGTGCATGCGCGATGCCGTACAGCCGCTTCACGAAATACCACAGTGCGTTGGAATACAGGACGAAGCCCGAGCGCGGCATGATGTCGGCCCAATCGCTGGCTTCGTTCTGCTGAAGCAGAAAGAAGCGCTGATGTTCCTGCGCCAGCAGCCATTGGACGGCAAGCGCGATGCGTTTCCTGTATTTGCGCAGAAGGCCGCCGCCGCCGGCGCGTCGGTCCAGGAAATTCAGTGCAATCAGCCACCACAACGTTGAATCGATGCAGCCCAGATACCAGAAATCCGCCTCCTGCCTTTGCAGGTCCACGAACTTCGCTATCTGACCGTTCGGCGCCTGATGCTCAGCCAGCGTGTGCAGGCCCGCGGCGGCCGCGCCCCGCAGCAGCTTGTCTCCGGACACCGCCATGCCGATGGCACAGACGGCGGCGTCTCTGCCGAACACCGCCGCGTATCCGCGTCTATCGGCCTTCGGACCGGGAGAGGCGGCCAGGATGCCGGCGGGAGTCAGATTTCTCTTCAATAGATCGACGGCTTGCGCATGGCAGCGTTCCAGCAGCGATTGATCTTGCGGTTGTCTCGTCGCGCGCGCCATGAGACCGATATGATAGCGGCACTTGCCGGGAGTCCCTAATGCATCGCGAAGCCGCCTTGACCGACCTTCCCCTGCGATTGCCGGGCGCGTTCACAGCCGTTCGCCGGGTGGCGGCGGGCGAAATAGACGAGTACGCGCACGTCAACAACACCATCTACCTGCAATGGCTGGACAGTATCGCCTGGGCTCATTCTGCAAGGCTCGGACTGCCGCTCGAGCGATGCCTCGCGCTTCGTCGCGGCATGGCCATTCGGCACACGCGCGTCGACTATCTCGAGGCGGCGCTTCTCGCAGACACGCTGCTGATCGCCACCTGGATCATCGCGAGCGATGGGCGCCTGCGGTGCGCGCGGCGCTTCGAGATTCTGCGCGTAGCCGACGGCAAGCGCGTGCTGGAAGCGGAGATCGACTTCTTCTGCCTGAATCTCGACACGGGCAAACCTTGCCGGTTCCCGCGCGAATTCACCGAGCACTATGCGGCGACGCCGGAAGTGGCCGCGGCATACTCCGCATTGCCGGGCGCATTGCGCCGCATCGGCTATCCACGAGGCGCCCCGCAGAGCGCGGACACACTATGAGGAAGGAGACCGGTCCGCCAGAAGGGCAGTCGCATGCATGGCGAGCATCCCGGAAGGTCCCACCGCACGCAATTCCACCGCGCCCTCTCCGGGCTTGCCCATGAATTGAACGGGCTGATTCACATAGAGGGGACTGCGCGCGCGAAACTCGAAACGGACGATTCTGTCGCTTCGGTTCATCGACAGCAATTGCGCGAGGACGATGGCAACCAAGGGACCATGCACCACTCGTTCGGGATAGCCCTCCTCGCGCTGTGTATAGAGTTGATCGAAGTGAATGAGATGAGAATTGAAAGTCAATGCGGAGAACCGCATGAGCATCACCGGATCGGGCGTCAGGGTCATGGACCAGGGGTCCGAATCCGCGGTCTTCGCCGCGAACTGATCCTCGGGCGCCGGCTGAGCCGGCGCCGGCCCCTGCAGATACACGATATCCCGCTCCTCCCGCACGCACAGCATGTCGTGCTGAAAATACTGATGTTCGACGGTGAGGATTTGGAAGGGTCCGTGCCTTCCCCGCGTGTCGCGCCGGCCGAGCACTCGCTCCGTCATTTGCGCCCGCACGCCGATGCGCAGCGGACGAAGGAATTCTGTGCGGGCGGCCGCAAACAAGCGCCTGCGCCTCAAGGTGGAGTCCACCCACTCTTGATTGATCATGTGCCCATCGGGGCCGATCGAGGAGCGCGCCGCGGTGGGCAAAAAATACAGCCAATGCCACAACGGCGGCAGTTCCGAACGTTCCGCCGCCCTGGCTGCCGCCATCCCCAACGTGGCTTCCAGCGCTTGGACCGGCCAGGGATCCAGATTTGACTCGATCATTTGTTCATTTGCCTCTCGACAGTATGCACCTAGGCCCCTCGTCAACAAAAGATACAATCGCAGGCTGTGATTACGAACACATGCCCGCACCGTCCGCCCTGCCCCGGCTGCCCGAGGTTCGGCGAGCCCGGAATAGCCCCGGCCGCCCGCGGCGCGCTCGAAAACCTGGCGCGGGCTCATGGATTGCCGGAAATTCCAGTCATTTCCGGAAATACGGCGGCATTCCGGCTGCGCGCTCGGCTGGCAATCCGGGGCCGGCTGAACTCGCCCAAGCTGGGGCTGTTCGAGCTCGGCACCCATCGGGTCGTCCATATCCCGAATTGCAGCGTTCAGCATCCGCTGATCAACCGCGTCGCCGCGACGGTGCGGCGCGCGCTCGTCGATGCTCGAGTGACCAGCTACTCGGAGGGCGCACACCTGGGCCTCGCGCGCTACTTGCAGGTCGTGGTGGAGCGCGGCTCGCAAACGGCACAAGTCGTGATCGTCGCCAACAGTGAGACCGCCGAACCTCTTGCGCCCTGCCTGGACTTGATCCGCGAGCGGCTGGGCGATGATCTGCACAGTCTGTGGTTCAATGCCAATCGCGAGCGCGCCAATACCATTCTCGGTCCCGAGTTTCAAAACTGGTGCGGGCCGGCCGCCGCGCTCGAACACTTCGGCGGAGCGGCGGTGTACTACCCGCCGGGGGCCTTCGGGCAGAACAATCTCGACATGGCACAGACCATCATCGAGCACGTGCGCGGCCTGATACCCCAAGGCGCCCGAGTCACCGAGTTCTACGCCGGAGTCGGCGCCATCGGCTTGTCGGTACTGGCCCGGGCCGCGGAGATTCGCCTGAATGAGATCAGCCCTCATTCCTTGCATGGGCTCGAGCTCGGGCTCGCGCAGCTCGACCCGGAGAGCCGTGCCAAGATCTCGATCGTGCCGGGAACGGCGGGCGAAGCGCGGCTCGCCGCCGCCGGCGCGCAGGTGGTGATCGCCGACCCGCCTCGCAAGGGCCTCGATGCCGATTTGACCGAGTATCTGCGTGAGCAGCCGCCGGAGCGGTTCGTGTACATCAGCTGCGGACTCGAATCCTTTCTCGACGATACCGCCCGCCTGACCTCTTCGGGCAAGCTGCGCCTTGCGGCCATAACCGCCTTCAATCTCATGCCCTTCACAAGCCATGTCGAATCGGTCGCCCGATTCGAGCGCGCCTGAGTCCGAGCCGGACGCTCAGTATTTGAACCGATATTTCGCTTGAAATCCGATCGTGAATGGCAAGCGGTCCTGGGGAATCGGCGGGATCAGGATGAAGTTCACGCCGAAACGGCCGAATTGCGTGATGGCGGCCGGAGCAAGCACGGGTCCGGTTCGATTGTTCTCGCCGCCCACGCCGAATCGACCAAAGTTATAGCCGGAAATGATGCCCCCCATGACGCCGAGCCGGAACCACCGCCAATGCGCGTACTCAGGCGTATACAGCGCGCCTGCGTAGAACGACGGCCTGTTCAAGGAATTGCGGAAATAGCCGGCGGACGCCGCCCACTGCGGTGTGATCGAGCATTCGATGCCGGCGCCCGGATTGAACTCGTCGAATTGCCGATAGGGATGTATGTGATACGACCCGATCATGACATCGGCCCACCAGCCGCTTGGACAGAGCGCGCCGGCCCGAGCCTGTCCGCCCCGGCCCGGTACGATGGCCGCCGCGGCGATAGCCGCCAAATACACGGCACGGCGGGCGAATCTCATTGGTCATACCACTGTTCCCCGCTCGGGAAATTCAAACGGCCGAACACCTCCGGCGACATCATCCAGGCGAAAATCTGGGCCGCCCAGGATTGATGCATGGACGCGTTGGGATGGCCTTTGGGATCGATCTCGCATGCATCTGATTTCCCCTTTGGGTCGTACACGTGCAGATAGAGAATCTTGCTTTGCTGCTCCTGGGGCAACAAGCCGACCACTTGGCCGTAAGCCGCCGTCCATGCGGGAATCGTCGGGTCTATGTAATCCAGCAGAACGATCTTCGCATCGGGATTGCGCGAGAATATTTCGGCGATCTGGTCATAGACCCCCTTCTGGAAACTGCTGAGATTTTCGTAGACGACCGGCACCCCGGCCGCCGTATCGCCCCCCGCGTGACGGTCATTGGCTCCGCCCCACATCAGCACCAGCGAGGCATGCCGGCGGTCGGGTTGGGAATACTCGAGGAACGGAGCGCTGCTGTACCCGGGGGCCGTCAGGCTGTACGACTTGGCTTCCGAACCGGTCTTGGACCCCGATATGGCGAGGTCGACCATGTCCACGGGGTGCCCCACTCCCGCCAATTCCGCCTCGAGCAATCCGACCCACGACATGGATTGCGATGCCCACCGCGAGCGATAGATGCGGCTGGCGTCCGCGGGACTGTCGGGACCCAGCGCACAGATCCCCGTGGCATCGCTGTCGCCGATCACCTCGACGACGGGCCTCTCATCGGCGACCGCGCGCCAGCGGCCGGCCACATCGAGTCTCGGGTCGGCGAATCGCAGCGCCCCGAAGATCGGCTCCCCCTCCTTTCGAATGGCCACCTGATGCGGGCCGGAGGAGAGCCCGGAGGCCAGCACGACGCGCTCATGAGGTCCTCGGCCGAGCCCCATGCGCACCGGCTTTCCGCCGTCGACGGCAACCGATATGAAAAGATCCTGATCGCCTCTGGAGCCCAGCACGGACAAGTCTGCCGTGACGCTCGAGGAATGTTTGAAATTGAGCAGCACCATGGAGCCGGCATAAGTGGCGACGGCCGCGCCGTCGCCGAATAACCAGCGGCCGACCCAGGTGACACCGTCCTGCGCACTGGTGACGCCGTCCTGCGCACTTGCAGAAGCCGCGATCGGCGCCAATACGGCGAGCATGACGGCGGCAACCACGCTCCTCAAAATACGGCCGCCCCGCTTTGCCAACATGCAAGTGATCACTCGCGCACAGCGTGCACGGGCCGCCGTCTCTTGTCAAAGCCCCGCTCTCGACGGCGCTAAATGAGGCGCTTCGCCTGGATCCAGCGCCGGTGCACGTCCAAGTAGACCTCCTCGTAAATCTCCGCGATGGTATGCGAATCCGCGAAACCCGCCACGAAGTCCGGGGCCACATCGCTGAACGCCAGTCTCGCCGCGCGCACGAAGTGATCGAACAAGTACCGTGGATCTTCGTCTCCCACCGAGATTCGGACCGTGCTCGGCGAGATGCCTGCATCCGCAAGTGCCTGATCGCTGAGCTCGGAATGACTGGTGAGCGACGGGCAAAGGACCACGGTGTTCATCAGACCGAGACTGACCTGAAGGCCGAAAGCGGGCTCGAGACCGTCGAACAGGCGCTTCAGCCTGTCGCGGCCGAGCTTGAGCGGGCGTGCGGCCGTTCCTTCGAAGTCTATGGTGAATAGCGGAGCCGGCAGGCCGAGCTTCATCAGACGCGAACAGAGGGCGGCATTGCGGTTGCCGCCCACCGCGGAGCTATGCACGTTGATCATGGGATTCAGCGCGAAGCAGCGCGCCAGCACGATGGTGTTGATGCATTTGACGAGCAGCCTCATTTCCGTGGTGCGCATGCCGCTCAGCACCTCGAACGCCTTGTCCGAATCCAGGAACGCGCCCTTGATGTAGTACACGTTCCAAAATAGGGTCTCCTCCCAGCTGCAATCGCGCTCGCGGCCGTCGTGGCCGGCCGCCCTCACGGACGCACCCTTGGGCAGGAACATCCGTTCGGCTCTGCCGATGACGACACCCGCGGTGGTGTTCCCGGAACCCGACAAGTCCTTGGTATAGGAATGGATGACGAAATCCGGCCGCTCCGCCCTCTCGGGCCGGCGCAGTGTCGGCTGCAGATACGGTGTCGCGATGGTGGCATCGCAGATCACCGTCAGCCCCGCCGCGTGGGCGGTCTTGCAGATGCCGGGAACGTCGAGCACGTAGCCGTGCGGATTGCACGGAGACTCGAGGTAGACGAACACCTGGCGCCCTTTCGCGATTCTATCCGCGTGCTTTCGCTGCACTTCGCTCAGTCGGGCCGCGAAGGAGCTCTCGTCTTCCCCGTCGAACCATTCGACGGCGATGTCCAGGTTGCTGCGCTTGCCGTACCAGTCCTGCAAGAGCTGGTGCGTTCCGCCGTAGACATTGCGGCTGGCCAGCACGATGTCTTCGTGGCCGAGCAAGTTCGCAAGAGTCGCATCGATGGCGGCCATGCCGGAATTGAAATTCCAGGCGAAGTATTCGGATGCCTCGGAACCGGCCTCCAGGTCGACGATGTGATTGGCAAGGCAGATCGAGGTGGGGTTCAACAGCCGGGAATAGATTTCATGCAGGAACTCCTTGCCTTTGAATGCATCCTCGACCCACTCCGTACATGCATAAACGTAGGTCGCGGTCCGTGTGATCACGGGCGTCGCGCTGAACAGCGCCGTCACATTGTCGAACAGCGGATATGGGCCCTTGACGCCCGCCGTGCCGGTGTCGTCCATCAGAGACTGATAGGTCGCGCGCAGAGGATTTTGCAAGGTGTCTAAAATCTTGGCGAGCTGAAAACACGCGAAGCGCTTGGCGTTGAACCACGCGATCCGGTCGCTGCGGTCGAGCGTCGACAATACGGCATTCGTCATTTGCCAGACTTGGTGAGCGGCCCCATTGGCGGCGCCCAAGGCGGCAACGAGCTGTGCGAGCGCGGCACCGTGCGTGGACTGCGGGGATATCCCAAAATGCCGCAGCTGTTCCTCGACCAGCTCTTGTTCGGTCCCGGCCGCGCTGCTGTGCCGGCGGGGACTTAGATTCAGCGCATGGGTAAACGGCGAATCGATGTTCATGGCCACTCCGGTGTGTGCATCAGTGCCGTGCATCGCATGGCACCGCCGGCGAATGATAGAGCATAGAGGCTTATGCGGCATTTCTGAAACGCATCCTCGCGACGCAGCACGCTTGGATGCCCGCGCCCTTGACATTCCCACCATGGGAGGGTTGATCATGGAGCCCATGAACATCGGCGAAGCCGCGAAGGCATCCGGCGTGTCATCGAAGATGATCCGCCACTACGAAGAATCCGGTCTGATCCGCCTTGGCGCACGCGGCGGGTCGAATTACCGGGTGTTTTCCGCCACCGATGTCGAGGTGCTTCGATTCATCAGGCAAGCCCGCCGTCTCGGATTCTCCATGAAGCAGATCTCCTTGCTGCTCAATCTTTGGAAGGATCGCAGCCGTTCGAGCCGCGAGGTCAAGCGCCTGACGAGGGAGCATATCGCCGAGCTCGAACGGCGCATCCGCGAGCTCACGGACATGAAAGACACACTGACTCACCTGGCCGAACACTGCCGGGGAGATTCGCGCCCCGAGTGTCCGATTCTCGAAGGGCTCGCCGGGCGGGATACACCCCGATCGCCGTGGACTGACTCGTGAGCGCCGCGCACCCGCCCATCGTGCTCGATATACGAGGGATGACCTGCGCATCGTGCGCGTCGCGGGTGGAGAAGGTGCTGAGACTCGTCCCGGGCGTGACCGGCGCGGTCGTGAATCTCGCCACCGAGACCGCCACGGTGAGCGGTGCCGGCGGCGTTGCGGCCTCGGCCGTCGCAGCGGTCTGCAAGGCCGGATACGCGGCATCGGTGCACCTCGCCGGCGACGCGCCGCGGCACGAGCGCTCCCCGGGACAGACCTGGGCGCTGATCGCCTGTGCGCTCCTTACCGCGCCCCTTGCCGTTCCCATGATGGCCGGGTGGCTCGGGCTCCATGTCATGCTGCCCGCCTCGGTTCAACTGGCACTGGCGACCGCCGTCCAGTTCGGCTTCGGCGCGCGCTTCTACAAGGCCGCATACAAGGCATTGATGGCGCGCGCCGGCAACATGGACTTGCTGGTCGCCCTCGGCACATCGGCGGCCTACGGCCTCAGTGTCTGGCAGGTGTGTGCTCATTCCGGCAGTGCGGCTCACCTGTATTTCGAGTCCTCCGCGACAGTCCTGACCCTGGTCCGGTTCGGCAAGTGGCTGGAAGAGCGCGCCAAGAAGAAAACGGCGCAGGCGCTGCGCGCGCTCAACGCGCTGCGTCCCGAAACCGCCTGCCTGCTCGTCGACGACGAAGAAAAGAACGTGGCACTCTCGCAGGTGCTCGTAGGCGATACGGTCATGGTTCGGCCGGGCGAACGCATCCCGGTGGATGGTGTGATCCTCGAAGGCCGCAGCGAGGTGGACGAATCGCTGATCACGGGCGAAAGTCTGCCGATTGCCAAGGGCCCCGGCGCGGCGGTCTTGGCCGGCGCCATCGTGGCCGAGGGATTCATCAAAGTTCGGACCTTAAAGACAGGCGCCGACACCGCCCTGTCGGGGATCATCCGCTTGGTCGAATCCGCCCAGGCCGAGAAGGCGCCGATTCAGCGGCTGGTGGACAGGGTGAGCGCCCTGTTCGTCCCGGTAATTCTAGCCATTGCGCTGCTTACTTTGGCCGGCTGGTATGCAGGCCGCGGCGACCTGCAAAGCGCCATCCTCTATGCCGTATCGGTGCTCGTCATCGCCTGTCCCTGCGCATTGGGGCTGGCTACGCCGGCGGCCATCATGGCCGGCACCGGCGTAGCCGCTCAACATGGGATTCTGATCAAGAATGCGCTCGCGTTGGAGCTTGCCCACCGGATGAACGTCATTGCCTTCGACAAAACAGGGACTTTGACCCAGGGCAAGCCCAGTCTCGTCGTGTTCCGATCCGTCGGCGTGCCCCATGCGGAAGCATTGCGGCTGGCCGCCACCGTGCAGCAGGCGAGCGGACATCCGCTGGCCCGCTGTATCGTCGGCGCGGCAAAAAGCCTGGGGCTCGTCTTGGGCACGGTGAAAGATGCCGAAGCTTTACCGGGGCGCGGCATCAAGGGCAGCGTGGACGGCATGGAATTCTGCGTCGGCAGCGATCATTGGTTCAGGGGCACCCATCTGTCCCTCCCCGACGCGGTCGACGAGGAAGCCCGCCGGGCCCTGGATGCAGGTTTCACCGTCTCCTGGCTGGTGGAAATGTCGCACGGCCCCCGCGTGCTCGCGCTGATGGCTTTCGGGGACGAGATCAAATCCAATGCACGCGAGGCCATTGCTCGCTTGAAGTACATGGGTGCGCGAATCGTCTTGCTCACAGGCGACAGCCGCCGCAGTGCCCAACGGGTGGCCGCGGCATTGGAGATCTCGGAGGTTCATGCCGAAGTCTCGCCCCAAGCCAAGGCGAGCGTGATTACCGGACTGCGCGGGCCCGGCGCCGTCGTCGGGATGGTCGGCGATGGCGTGAATGATGCGCCGGCGCTGGCTTGCGCCGATATCGGCATCGCCATGTCGACAGGGACGGACGCTGCGATGCAGGCGGCGGGACTCACGTTGATGCGCGGCGACCCTACCCTCGTCGCCGATGCGATGGCGATCTCGCGGCGCACCTATTCGAAGATCAAGCAGAATCTGTTCTGGGCATTCATCTACAACTTGGTGGGCATTCCGCTCGCCGCATTCGGACTGCTGAGCCCCACGGTCGCGGGGGCCGCGATGGCCTTCAGCAGCGTCAGTGTCGTCGGCAATGCACTATTGCTCGGAAGATGGCGGCCGGCCGGCGCCCGGGGTGCTAAGCCGGGGTAAGCCGCTGTATACTTACCGGGTAATGTTCAGCTCGCGAGCAGGAAAGAATCTATGACCACGAACCACGATAAGTTTTACATCAACGGAGCCTGGGTGAGCCCGGCCGCCCCGGCGACGCTCGATGTCATCAACCCGGCGACCGAACGCGCATACACCAAGATCTCGCTCGGCAGCAAGGCCGACGTCGATCGGGCAGTCGCCGCCGCGAAAGTGGCATTTCCTGCGTTCACCCGGACGACTCGCGAGCAGCGCCTGGCGCTCCTGCGCAGAGTTCTAGAGCTGTACAACGGCCGCTACAACGAGATTGCCGAGGCGGTCAGCAACGAAATGGGAGCGCCCATGAAGTTCGCGCGCGAAGCACAAGTCTGGGCGGGACAGGTGCATCTCGAGGCGACCATCAAGGCGCTCGAGGAATTCCCTTTTTCCTACCAACGCGGCAGCACCCGCATCGTCCGCGAGGCGATCGGCGTCGTGGGGCTGATTACTCCGTGGAACTGGCCGCTCAATCAGATCGTCTGCAAAGTGGCGCCGGCGCTGGCGGCGGGCTGCACCATGGTGCTCAAGCCGAGCGAGATCGCGCCGATCAGCGGCATAATCTTCGCGGAAATCATGCATGATGCGGGCGTTCCCGCGGGCGTGTTCAATCTGGTCAACGGCGACGGACCCACCGTCGGGCAATACCTTTCCGGCCACCCGGACGTGGCCATGATGTCCTTCACCGGGTCCACCCGGGCCGGCATCATCGTGGCCAAGACGGGAGCCGACACCGTCAAGCGGGTGAGCCAGGAGCTTGGCGGAAAATCCGCGAACATCATCCTGGGGGACGCGGACTTCAAGGATGCCGTAACGCGCGGAGCGGCGGCATGCTTCAGCAACAGCGGCCAATCCTGCGATGCACCCACCCGGATGTTCGTGCCTGCCGACCGCCAAAAGGAGGCGCTGGAGATTGCGAAGGAGGCGGCCGCCGCCCATGTGGTCGGCGCCCCGAACGAGGCCGCCACCGTACTGGGTCCTGTCGTCAGTCAAGTACAGTTCGATAAAATTCAGCGCCTCATTCAGTCGGGCATCGACGAAGGCGCCACGCTCGTGGCCGGCGGGATCGGCCGGCCGAAAGGCCTCGAGACCGGCTACTACGTCAAGCCCACCGTGTTCGGCAACGTGCGCCACCAGATGACGATATCGCGCGAGGAAATCTTCGGCCCCGTGCTCTCCGTGCTGCCCTACAAGAGCGAACAAGAGGCCATCGACAACGCCAACGACTCGGTTTACGGACTGGCGGCATACATATCGTCGGCCGACATAGCGCATGCACGAAGCGTGGCCGCGGAGCTGCGCGCCGGCACGGTCAATATCAATTATCCCGACTGGGACACGCATGCGCCGTTCGGCGGCTACAAGCAGTCCGGCAACGGCAGGGAGTATGCCGACTGGGGAATCTATGAATTCCTGGAAACCAAGGGTATTGTCGGCTACGGCAACGCCTGATCGTCAGCGTTCCCTCAGGGATTCGTGGAAAGTATATATTTCCGCTGCATTATCCAATGATCACTGCCTGGTTCACGACGAGGGGTGAGGTCGTGCGAGCGCAGTCCTGGCACACTCAGTCTGAGTGGCCCCGCGCCCCCCTGTCATGGCGATCATAACCGTTGCCTCCGCGATTCTTCGCCCAAGTGCGCGACAGGTTTCTCGAGCGCGATCGGCCTGGTCGAAGGTGCAAGCCTTCGATGCGAATGGCATCATGAACGTGCGCAGGCCACGGCCCTGGCTCAGGCTCAGAAGGCGCAGTGATCGTGTCGGCGAGAGGTAATCAGATGGGGTACATCCGCATATCATGGCAACGCGGCTCCGTGGCCGCGGCGACACTGTGCCTCATGGGCTGTGCGGTCGGTCCGGACTATCACAAGCCCGCGGTGCAAATTCCCGAGAGCTTCAAGGAAGGCGTCGACTGGCAGCGGGCGCAGGCTAACCCGCAGGGATCGCTGTCGAGCACCTGGTGGCTCGACTATCACGACGAGCAGCTATCGAAGCTGGTCGATGAAGCCTTGCAAGCGAATCAATCCATCATCGCGGCGGAAGCCGCCTACCGGCTGGCGCAAGCGACCGTCTCCGCGAGCGTTGCAGCGCTTTATCCCACGGTGAGTGCGAACGCGTCCGGCACGCGCGCCGAGTACGGCTCCGCTGCGGCGGCGGCATCCGACGCTCCACCGGGTGTGTATCACTATGTCACAGCCGGCGTTGCTGCGAGCTGGGAGCTCGATCTATGGGGGAAGACCCGCCGCCAGATCGAATCGAGCAAGGCCAATGCGCAGGCCAGCGACGCCCAGCGCGCGGGTCAGCGCTTGTCGATCGCGGCCAGTGTTGCAAGCGATTATTTCGCATTGCGCCAGGCTGATATCGATATCGATTTTCTTCAGCAGCAGCAGCGGGTCTACGGCGACATACTGGCGATGACGCAGGCCGGTTACGCCCAAGGCGGCTCATCGGGCGATGAGGTGCTCATTGCGCAGGACACGCTGGAAGCGGTGATCGCCGCCTTACAGACGACACAGACCCAGCGCGAGCAGTACGAGCACGCCCTCGCCGTGCTGGTCGGCGTTCCCCCCGGCGGTTTCTCCATTGAGCCGCGCAAGGACTATGTATTCGTGACGCCGGCCGTACCGCTCTCCCTACCCTCTGCAGCTGCTGGAGCGCCGTTACGATGTGGTGACCGCCGAACGTCAGGCGGCTTCTGCGAACGCGAAAATCGGCGTGGCGGAAGCGGCTTTCTACCCGACTCTCGATCTCGCGGCGCAAGGCGGCTACGTGCACAACCAGTTCGCTCATCTCTTCTCGCTGCCCAACCGCTTTTGGACGCTGGGCCCCACTCTGGCTGAGACAGTCTTCGACGGCGGAGCCCGCAGGGCCGCGGTGGGCGAAGCTCGCGCGACCTACGATGAAGACGTGGCCAATTACCGGCAGACCGTGCTGACGGCGTTTCAGAGCGTCGAAGACAGCGTTTCGTCATGGAATCATCTGCAGCAGCAGACTCAGGCCTACACCAACATCTATCAGCGCACCCAGAAGCTGTTCGACAGCACACGCGCGCAGCGGGAGGTGGGTACGGCGAGCCAGCAAAGTCTGCTGAACGAACAGCTCACGCTGCTGTCGGCAAAACAGAATCTGCAGGACAGCCAAGCCTTGCTCACTCAGAGCAGCGTTACATTGATCAAGAACCTGGGCGGCGGCTGGCAGTGGGATGAGTCCCGCGAAGCTCCCGCCGCGTCCACCTCGGATCAACACACTGAGCGCGGGCCCCGCAGCGGGTCTCGCGGCGCAGTGAGTACCACAACTGCGCAGCGATGGTGCTCAACCACGGATCAAACAGTATTGGAGCTCACTCTATGAAGCCGGCACCGCAGGCGTTGTTACCGTGTCTCGTCATGATGGCCCTGGTGGGTTGCAGTTCGCACAAGGCGCCCGCCGCGGCGGCGCCGCCCAAGGTCGGCACGGTGACGGCCGAGCAGCAAACGGTTCCGCTCACCCGGGACTTGGTCGGCCGCCTGTCGGCGTATTACAGCGCCAACGTCGTCGCCCGCGTGTCGGGTGTGCTGGTCAAGCGTACCTACAAAGAAGGGGATGAGGTCAAGGAGGGGCAGCTCCTGTTCCAGATCGACCCGAGCTATTACACGGCCGTCCTCAACAACAACCTGGCGATCCTGGCCGAAGATCAGGCCACGTACACCAACAACCGCGTGACCGCCGAGCGCGATCACAAGTTGCTGCCCGTCGGATCGGTATCGCAGCAGACCGTGGACGATGCCGATGCGGCGGAGCGCAGCGCCGCCGCGAAAGTCCAAGCCGATCAGGCGGCTGTCGAGACCGCGCGCATCAATCTGGGTTACACCCGGGTCACCTCGCCGATCAGCGGCACCGCCAGCCAGCAGCAGGTCACGCAAGGCGCCTTGGTGGGCAGCGCCACCAGTGACACCGGCTCAGGCGGCACACTGCTGACGACGGTCGCAGCGAATCGACCCGCTCTATGTGAATTTCACCATCAGCGCTGCCGACCTGTTGACTCTGCGCCAGGCGCAGAACGTCGCGCTCGCGCACCAGAGCGACACCAAAGTACAGATCACCCTCCCCAACGGCAGCCGTTATGAACAGTCCGGCGCGCTGGATTTCTCCGATGTGGCCGCGAACCCGACCACCGGCGCGGTGAATCTGCGCGCGCTGGTACCCAATCCGAAGCACGAATCTGCTGCCGGGCATGTATGTGACGCTGCACGATCACTCTCGGCCAGCAGAGCCACGTGTACCTGATCCCACAGCAGGCGGTGCAACGCGACACCGTCGGCGCCTATGCGTTGGTGGTCGGGCCGGGCGACAAGGTTCTACGCAAGAATGTCACCACCAGCGAGAGCCACGGCAACGACTGGATCGTCACCGGCGGCCTCGAGAACGGCGACCAGGTGATCGTCGCCGGCCTGCAGGGTGCGCGCGAGGGCGGCCAGGTCAAGGCAGCTCCGTGGCAGCCGCCGCCCTCCACGGCGAGCCCGCCACCCTCCGGCGCATCGAGTGCCGGGGCGTCACCCGGCACCCACAGCCCGTAAGACCTTGCAACCAGCCGCAGGCTGACTTTTCAAGCGACCAGGAAATCCGCGTCATGCCCAATTTCTTCATCGATCGCCCGGTATTTGCCTGGGTCATCTCCATCCTGATCTGTCTCGGCGGCGTCATCTCGATGACCAGGATGGGAATCGCGGCGTATCCCGACATCGCGCCGCCGCAAGTGACGGTCACGGCAACCTACCCGGGCGCCAGCGCCGCGACCATGGAATCGACGGTCACGCAGGTCATCGAGCAGCAGCTCACCGGCATCGATAATCTTCTGTATTTCACCTCGACATCCAACAGCAACGGCACCGCGACCATCACCCTGAGCTTTGCCACCGGCACCAACCAGGACATCGCCGAGGTGCAGGTGCAGAACAAGGTCGCCCTGGCGCAGCCCCTGCTGCCCACCGAGGTGACGCAGCAGGGCGTCATCGTCGCGAAGGCCAGCCCCGACATCCTGTTGTTCGTGGCCCTGTCGTCCAACAACCCTTCAGTCAATGCGGGCCGCCTGAGCGATATCCTCGCCTCGCAGATCCAACCGGTGCTGGCGCGAATCAGCGGCATCGGCAACACTTTCTTGCTGGGCTCCGAATACGCGATACGCATCTGGCTGGATACCGACAAGCTGCAGGGTTACGGGCTCTCGTCCAGCCAGGTGCTGAATGCCATCAATGCGCAGAACGCGCAGTTCGCCACCGGCTCGCTCGGCGCGGATCCTGCCGTCAAAGGCCAGACCTTCACGGCCACCGTATCCGGCGACACTCTGTTCTCCTCGCCGCAGCAGTTCAACGACATCATCCTGCTGACCAACAGCGACGGCACCACGGTGCGCCTGAGCGATGTCGCCCGCGTGACCTTCGGGGGCCAGAGCTACGGCAATTCCGCGGTCTGTAACGGCAAGCAGGCGGGTGGTCTGGGACTGTTTCTGCTGCCCGGCGCCAACGCCCTGGCGATCGCGAAGGACGTCAAAGCGCAAATGGCCGTTCTGGCCAAGGATTTGCCGCAGGGGGTGACCTGGGACGTTCCCTACGACACGACGCCGTTCATCACCGCCTCCATGACCGACGTGGTGAAGACGCTCGTCGAGGCGATCGCTCTGGTGTTCGTGGTCATGCTGATCTTCCTGCAGAACATGCGCGCCACCATCATTCCGACGCTGGTGATTCCCGTGGCCCTGCTGGGAACCTTCATCGGGCTGTCCGCACTGCACTTCTCGATCAATCAGTTGACGCTGTTCGGCATGGTGCTGGCGATCGGCATCGTCGTGGATGATGCCATCGTCGTGATCGAAAACGTCGAACGCATCATGGACGAGGAGCGCCTCGATCCCAGGGCGGCCACACGCAAGGCCATGGGCCAGATCACCGGCGCCATCATCGCGATCACGGTGGTGCTGGCCGCGGTGTTCGTTCCCTCGGCCCTGCAGCCCGGCGCCACCGGCATCATCTACTCGCAATTCGCGCTGACCATCGCGTTGTCGATGGGCTTCTCGGCATTTCTGGCGATGTCATTCACTCCCTCTCTTTGCGCGGCGATCCTTCGGCCACGCGAGGAAGGCGAGCAGAAAAAGAATGTGGCATTCCGCTGGTTCGACAAGGGATTCGACTGGGTCGGCAAGACCTACATCGGCCATATCGGCGCGGCCGTGCGTCGTGCGCCGCGCTGGATGCTGGTCTTCGGACTGATCACGGTGGTGGCAGGATTCCTCTATACACGTTTGCCGACCAGCTTCGTTCCCGATGAGGATCAGGGCTTCATGCTCGCGATAGTCAACCTGCCCTCGGGCGCAACCCTGCAGCGCACCGATCAGGTCATGGATAAGGTGCGCGAGACGCTGCTGCACAGCGCGATCGGCAAAGACATCGAGGGCATCTTCTGCCCCGAGGGCTTCAGCTTCGTCGGGCAGAGCGAAAATGTGGGCATGGCCTTCATCAAGCTGACGGATTGGGACAAGCGCTCGCAGACGGCCATGAAGCTCATTCCGCAGGCAAACAAGATTCTGCACGGCGTCACCGATGCTCAGATCTTCGTGGTGAACCTGCCCACCATCCGCGGCTTGAGCCAGTTCGGCGGCGTCGACATGTATCTGCAGGCCCGCGCCGGCCAAACGCGGGCGCAGCTGACCGCCGCGCAAAAGACTCTGCTCGATGAGGCCGGCAAGAGTCCCTCGCTCACCGGCACTCGCCCCAACTCGCTGCCGGAAGCACCGCAGCTGGACATCGCGGTGGATCGAGTGCAGGCGCAAACCATGGGGTTGTCGCTGAGCGACGTCTACCAGGCCATTCAATTGCAGCTGGCACCCAACTACATCGATCAGTTTACGTATGGAGGACGGGTCAAGCGTGTCTACGTCCAGGCGGATGCGCCGTTTCGCCGAGGCACCGACGCCTTCCAGCACCTGTACACCCCGAGCGGAATCAGCGGTGCGGCGGCCGGCGCGGCCGGCTCCGGCGCGCAAGTCTCCAACAGCAGCGGCTACGTGACCCCCGTCAATCCCACGGTCAGCAATACCTCGATCAGCCCCTACAACATGGTACCGCTGTCCAGCGTGGTCAAGGCGAATTGGGGCGTGGGGCCGCAGGCGTTGCCTCGCTACAACGGCTACGCCGCCGTGGAGATCGTCGGCAATTCGGCGCCCGGGTATTCCACCGGCCAGGCCATGCAGGCCCTGCAGAACATCATCAACAAGGACCTGCCCGCGGGCTTTGCCTCCGATTGGACGGGACAGTCCTATCAGGAAATCCTGGCCGGCAATTCGGCCACTCTGCTGTTGGTGCTGTCGATCGTCGTGGTATTCCTTTGCCTGGCCGCCCTGTACGAGAGTTGGTCGATTCCCGTGGCCGTGCTGCTGGTGGTGCCGCTGGGCGTGCTGGGCATGGTGTCATTGTGCAAGCTCGCCGGCGTACCCAACGACATCTATTTCAAGATCGGACTCGTCACGGTGATCGGCCTCGCGGCAAAGAACGCCATCCTGATCGTAGAATTTGCGGTTGACGGACAGGCCAAGGGCAAGACGCTATTCGACGCGGTGATCGAGGCCGGCAAGCTGCGATTGCGCCCCATACTCATGACCTCGATGGCGTTCATCTTGGGCGTATTGCCGCTGGTCCTCTCCAGCGGGGCCGGTGCCGCCTCGCGTCACGAGATCGGCACCGGCGTGATCGGCGGCATGCTGTTCGCCACTTTCCTGGGCTTGCTGATGATCCCCGTGTTCTACGTGATCGTACGAACCCTGCTGGGCGACAAGCTGGACGAGATAGCGCACAAGCCGCGCCTAGGGGGTTAAGAACCACCCGACGCGCGGATTTTCAGGCCGTTGCCACGGGCAGCTCGCGCGGCAGCTCGCCCTCCGGCGCCTCGTCCAGCCCCCGTGCCAGCTTGTGGCCGGCATAGACCGCGGCCTGAATGGTGCCCGGAGCATGGCAATCGCCGATCCGGGCCACGCTGACGATGCCGGCCTCGCGGAAGCTGGGCTGCATGCCCGCAAGGTCCAGATAAAGGCCGTCCAGCGGCAGCCGCGCCGTGACGCTCACGATGGCGGCGGCTTCGAGTTCGAATACCTTGCCGCTGAGTTCGTTTTCGAGCCTCGCCACGCCGTTGCGAAAGCTGCGGATTCCGGTGTACGGCATCAGTTCGACGCCGAGGCGCAGCAGCCGCCGCGCAATGGGCAGCGCCTCCATGGTGTTCGCGGTCCATGCCGAGACCGTGGCGGCCGGCGTAATCAGGGTCACCGGCAGCCCCGCCGCACGGCATCGCTCGGCCAGTACGCCGCCCATGTAGTAATGATCATCGTCGAAAATCATCACCGGCCCGGACTGCGGAAGGCGCTGCGCCATGATGTCGTCCGGGGTGAATATCTGCGGTCCCTCGAATCCTTCCATCGGGAAACCGTTGGCACGGCCGACCCCGTCGCGCCGCCAAGCCGACCCCGTCGCAATCACAACGTGGCGAGGCGCGAATTCCATGATGCTGGAGGCGTCCATGGGGCTGTCTCGATAGATCGAGACATTGGCCAGCCGCTCTAGCTGGCCCACCCGCCAATCGCGCACGCGGGCCCATTCGGCGAGCCCCGGGAGGGCGGACTCGCGCGTGACGCGGCCTCCGAGCGTCGCCGTCGCTTCCGCCAGATGGACTTCATAGCCGCGCCGCGCGGCGGCGAGCGCGGCCTCGAGGCCCGCAGGTCCCGCGCCGATGACCAGCACCGCGCCGTCGGATTTTTTGGGAGCGATGCGTTCCGGGTGCCACCCGCGCCGCCACTCCTCGCCCATGGTCGGGTTCTGAGTGCAACGCAGGTTGGTGGAGGTGTAATCGCTCGACACACAGATGTTGCAGCCGATGCATTCGCGGATGTCCTCGATACGGCCTTCTTCGAGCTTCCTGGGCAAGAAGGGATCGGCGATCGACGGCCGCGCGGCGCCGATGAAATCCATGACGCCTCGTTTTATCTGACTGACCATGGTATCGGGAGAGGTGAATCGGCCGACGCCGACCACCGGCTTGGTGGTGAGCGACTTCACGAAGCGCGTGTATTCTTCTTGGTAGCCTTCCTTCGCGAAGCGCGAGGTCTGACTGTCGTTGCTCCAGCCGGAAATGTTCACATCCCACAGATCGGGCAATTCCGCGAGCATGGCGATCACATCGCGCGCCTCGCCGTCGTGGGTGATGCCGTCCGGACCCATCAGCTCGTCCGCGCCGAAGCGGACGGCGACGGCGCATCGATCGCCCACGGCGTCGCGGGTATCTTCGATGAGCTCGCGCAACAGCCGTGCGCGGTTTTCCAGGCTGCCGCCGTATTCATCGCTGCGGCTGTTCTTGCGCGGCTGAAGGAAATGCGTCGCGATGCTCAGATCGTGAGTCGCATAGACATAGACGATGTCGAATCCGGCGCGTTTGGAGCGGATCGCCGCCTCGCGGTGCCAGCGGCGCAAATCGAGAATATCCCGCTTGTCCATGGCACGCGCCTGGACGGGCGCGTAATAGACGATGGGACGATGCGAGGGTCCGATCGGGATCTCCCGCGTGCCCCAGTTGGCGCAGGAGGCCCCATGATGCATGAGCTCGATGGCGGCGAGAGCGCCATGCTCATGAACGGCGTCCGCCATGGCGGCCAGAGCGGGAATATCCGCATCGGACCATAACCGGCCTTCGTGGAAGGGCTCGCAATCGCTGGTCGGATGAATTTCCACCTCTTCGGTCGAGACCACCGCCCAGCCGCCCTCGGCCTTGATGCGGCGTAGCTCAGCCAAGGCCTTCGGCTGTGTCCACCCCATTCCGTTGCAGTGAGGCACTTGGAAGAAGCGGTTCTTCGCCTTGACCGGTCCGATCGCCAGAGGCTCGAACAGAATGTCGTAGCGTGCGTCGCGGGGCGGCTTCATCCGATGTGCGTCTGCGACTGCTCGCGCATGTATTGCGGCAAATAATAGAAAGAGCCGATCGCCTTGCCAGTGGAGCTCGATCCCTTCCAGCCGGCGAAGGCCTGATAGCCGGGCCACGCTCCCGTGGTGGCTCCCAGGGAGCGGTTGGCATAGGCTACTCCCGCCTCGATATTCTCGAAGAACCAGCCGACCTCGTCGGCTCCTCCGTAGAAGCCGGCCGTCAGGCCAAATTCCGAGGTATTTGCCAGCAGCATGGCCTGGTCTCTGCCCTGAACCCGCCGCAGCATCACGATGGGACAGAACATCTCCCGGTTCCAGAGCGGGTGGTCGCCCGGCGACTCAGCCAGGGTCGGAGCGCAGTAGTAGCCGTGCTCGAGCTCGCCCGCGCGCAGGTGTTCTCCGCCCATGAGAATGCTGCTGCCGCCGCCCCGGAGCCCAAGGCAATAATCCGCATACCGATCGTATGCCGCCTGCGTTGCGACGGGTCCGAGCCAGGTGTTGCGCCCCGTGGGATCGCCGATGGTCAGGGCTTTCATTTTCGATGTGACGGCCGCTATCAGCGCGTCGGCCACGCCATCATCGACATAGAGACGGGAAAGTGCCGAACACTTCTGCCCCTGCATGCCGAAGGAGGAACGAACGATGCCGGTTGCTGCGCTGTCAAGATCGGCTCGGCGGGTCACTATGGCTGAATTCTTGCCGCCCATCTCGGCGATGACGGGCAGAAAGCGCCGCTTCGCGGCCTGCGCCGCCACGATACGCAATCCCACGGCGTGCGAGCCGGTGAACGTGATGCCGCCGGTCAGCGCATGCTGGATGAGCAGCTCGCCGGCTTCCTCACCCGTGCCGTTCAGATAATTGAAGACGCCCGCGGGAAGCCCGGAGTCTCGCAGGCATTCGGCGAGCATGCGTCCGGCCCAGGGAGTCTCCTCGGCGCCCTTCAGGACGACCGTGTTGCCCGTCGCCAGGGCGGCGGCCGTCGGTCCCGCAGCCAAGGCAAATGGAAAATTGAAGGGGGCGATGACCACCCACACCCCATAGGGCTTGAGAACGCTTCGATTGTGACTCGGGTTGCCGGCGATGGGATCATCCGGAAGCGCCCGGACGAATCCGGCCCCCTGCTCCATTTGGTCGGCATAGATCTTGAAGAAATCGGCCGCCTCCTGGATTTCGCCCAGCGCCTCCATCCGATTCTTGCCCACCTCCAGCGCGGTCGCGGCGGCAATGTCATAGACGCGCTCCTCGATCAGGCGGGCCGCCTTACGCAATACCGCGACGCGCTCTCCCCAGGGAGTGGAACGCCAGCCTTTGAATGCATCGGATGCCGCCCGCATGGCCTTGTCCACCTCGGCGGCCCCGGCGATTTGAAACTGTCCCAGGATCCTTCGCTGATCGATGGGACTGCGTTTGAGGGATTGTCGATCCGTGAAGACATCGCCTCCGCCGATGAACAGAGCATGCTCGCGGCCCTCTGCCTTGCCGACCCGAATCAACGCACGGTCGAACAGCTCATGCAGCTCGGGAGGAGCGGCGAACATGGTGGAGTACGTCAGCTGGAATCCGGACATCGAAGCATCCCCTCGAGGCGCGGCCGCCTAGCGATCGGTGTAGGCGTGCAAGCGATGCAGCTGTGCATCGCTGCGGGCGATCTCGCCGAGCGTCGCCGCACCGCCCGCGGTCACCATGAGGCTCGCCAGCGCCTGAGCGGCGGCCATGGCCGGCAAAATGGAGGGAACGAGCGCGGGGCCGGCGTTGGGCGCCAGCAGCACCACGCTGGCGCCATCCACGATGGGCGAGACGACACTGTCGGTGATGGCGACGATCTTCACATGCCGTTCGGCGGCGTAGTGAACCGCGTCGACCGTCAAGCGAGCATACGGTTCGAAGCTGAAAGCCACCAGTGCATCCTTGGGGGATGCGCGACGCAGCTCGTCCGCAACGGCTCCGCCGATGCCCGCCACCAGCACGCTCTTGTCGGAAAACAGGCGGCAGGCGTAATCGAGATAGTAGGCGGCGGGAAACAGGCTGCGAAGGCCCAGCACGTAGAATCGCCTCGCGGCGTTGAGAACTTTTTTTGCAGCCTCGAAGGCGGCCGCGTTGTCGGCGCCCAGAGTGCGGTCCAGACTGACCACTTCCGTGTCGTACATGTCCGCGAACATTTTCTCCTGGCCGTCGCTGCCCCGCCGCTTGCGCAGCGACTTGGCACGGGCCACGAAGGTCATCTCGTTGGAGGACAGCCAGCTTACATACAGTGCGCGGAAGGCTTCATAACTCTCGAACCCGAGTTCTCGGGCCAATCGAAGCATTGCCGCCGGCTGCAGCTTGGCATCCGCCGCCACCGAACGCATCGACTGTATGGCGATGTCCTTCGGCGAATCGAGCACATGCCGCGCCGCCAATTTCAGCTTCGGCGGCAGAGATTGATAGCGCTCGGAGATGAGCTTCTCCACTTCATCCTTGGTCATGCGGCGCCGTTCGAATCAACGCCGCCGAGCGCCGCGCTCGCCGGATCCCAATGCTGTGAAAAACACATGGTCGACTCCCTCCCATCCGTATTCGCGAGCGGGTACGCGCACCCCTCCCTCAAAGTATACCCCCGGTGCCGGAGCCGGCACGAACGCGGGCGGTCACCGGCGCGCCGCCGACTGAGCGGCATCATTGAGGCTTCAGCGCGCCTTCGACGGCCCGCGTGAATTTCGCGACCAGCTCCTCCAACTCGGCGTCGGTGGCGTTGTAGGGCGGGGCAATGATGACCGTGTCGCCCAAGCCGCCGCCGGCGTTGCCGGTGCAGGGATAACAAATCAGACCGTTCTGAAAGGCCTGCCGGCCGACTTCCAAGCTGACGCGGCGGTCGGCTGGAAAAGGCTGTTTGGTACGACGATCGCCGACCAGTTCGACGCCGATGAAAAATCCACGCCCTCGTATATCGCCGACTTCGTCGTAGCGGCCGAGCGATTCCCCGAGCGCGCGCTTCAAGGCCGCCCCGTTGTCCCGCACCCGCGCCACCAGCGATTCGCGTTCGATGAGCCGCTGAACCGCAAGCCCGGCCGCGCACGCGGCGGTATGCCCGGAATAGGTGTGGCCGGTCATGA
Source organism: uncultured Gammaproteobacteria bacterium (assembly GCA_963784105.1). Lineage (GTDB taxonomy): Bacteria > Pseudomonadota > Gammaproteobacteria > Steroidobacterales > Steroidobacteraceae > Bog-1198. The sequence goes on along the minus strand of CAWAQE010000015.1, from coordinate 2,414,151 downwards.
TCCCGCCTTGCACCTCGAGGATGGTGCGGCCTACCTCATGCTTGAAAACCGTCGCGCCGAGGGGAATGTAGCCTCCCGCCAATCCCTTGGCGACCGCCATGATGTCGGGCGCGATGCCGTCGTGTTCGAGGGCGCGCCAGGTTCCGCACCGACCCACCCCGCACATCACTTCATCCGCGATGAGCAGGACATCGTGACGCCTGCAAACCTCTTGAACCGCCGCGGCATACCCGGGCGGCGCCGGAACGACGCCGCCCGCCGCACCCACGACCGGCTCGAAAATGAAGGCGGCGACGGTGTCCGCGCCCAAGGCCTGAATCTTGGACTCGAGCTCATTCGCGAGATACTTCACCAGATCGCCTTCGGAAACGCCCGCCGGCGGACGGTAGGCATTCGCGGCCGACACGAACGAGACTTCGAGGAGGCTGCCTTCGAAGGGCGCTCTGCGCTCGGCGTATCCGGACATTGACAGCGCACCGAGCGTATTGCCGTGATATGAACGGTGGCGAGAGATGAAGCGGCGCTTCGCCGGCAGGCCCCGTGCGTCGAAGTACTGCAATGCCACTTTCAGTGCGGACTCGACCGACTCTGAACCGCTCGAGGTATACACCACGTGCCCGAATTGCGGACCCGAGAGGGACAGCAGCAGCTGAGTCAGCTGTTCCAGCGCATCGCTCGTAAAGAGATAGCGGTATCCGCAGGCCACCTTGTCCAGCTGTGCCGCGATCGCCGCATTGACCTCGCGATTCGCATGCCCGATGCAAAATGCGGCCGGACCGCCCGAGCCGTCTAGATAGCGCCGCCCGGCTTCATCGATCAGATAGCTGCCTTCGCCGCGCGCGATACGCGGCAGATTTTCGATCCCGAAGCCGATTCCCCGATTCCTGGCCATTGCCGGCACCCGCGCAAGGACTTGTATTGGCACGCAGTTGAACGTATGTTTTGCATTTCGTCAATATGCAACGAACGTATTATTCTCTGTCGGACCCTCCCGCCCGGTTGAGGAAGGCATCGATGATCGGATTCAACCATTCCCACCGGCTGGAGAAAGTGCCGTGATCCGTTCCCGGCAACACGCATAATTCCGCCGCGGGGAGAGCGCGAAATATCGTCAAGGTGTGCTCCAGCGTAACCGCGTCCCGATCCCCGGAGATCAGCAGCACCGGCCGGTCGATTTTCGCAAGCATGGCGAGGCTCAGCTCCGACTCGGTGGGCGATGTGGCCCACAGATGGGCAAGCTTTTCGTCGATGGTCCGGGGCTGCGGATTTTGCGTGGCTCGCAATCGTTCCAGGTCGCCCGCGTTGAGACCCTCCGGAGCGATGTTGACCCCGCTGATGACGAGGCGGCGCACCAGGTCGGGATGGCGGACAGCGAGCATGAGCGCAAGGATCCCGCCGTCGCTGAACCCCACGATATCGACGTGCGAGAGGTTCAGATGCCGCAGCAGCGCCGCCGTGTCCTCCATCATCCCCGTATAGGTCAGAGGACCCGGCACATCGGGCGTGCGGCCCTGCCCTACCTGATCCGGCGCCACCATACGATGATGCTGTGAAAAAAAGCCGAGTTGACGGGCAAAGGAATGCTCGCCGGAATCGCCTCCCCCGTGCAGAAGCACCAGCGTCGGTCCGCTGCCTTTGATTGCGTAGCGGATCTTATGGCCATGAATCGCGGCCCAGTGCCACTCGGATGGTTGAATCGCGGCATCGGCAGCAGGAGATACCATCGACATCCACACTCCCAGGATTGCGATCAGCGCCATGCCTTTCGCAGCGTTCATACGGAGCCATTCCCGGCCGGCTCCGGCCGCCGATTCGCACGCCATCGTTGAATCACGCTTCACATCGTATTACTAGGCGCGCACTTGAGCAAAACTCCTGCTTGGAACGCCTGCTGCGGCCTTTGGCGTCAATTCCGCGCCTCGATCATGCCCCATGAAAGCGCCATTCTCGTCAACTCGAAATCGCTCTTGACTCCGAGCTTGGATTTGATCTGGTAGTGCAGGTTGTTGACGGTTTTTGCGCTCAGATGCAGGCGCTGCGCAATCTCCTGAACGCTCGCCGGCGATACGAGCATGCACAAAACATCGAACTCGCGCGGAGTCAGCGATTCCAATGGCCGGCGCTTGTCGGGCAGCCTCGCCAGCGCCAGCGCCTGCGCGATGTCCGGACTCAGTGTCCGCCGGCGCGCAATGACTTCGGGAATCGCGCGCAACAGCACATCCGGCGGGCTGGTCTTCGTGATGTAGCCCAAGGCCCCGGCCTCCAAGGCCGCGCGGGCGAAATCGGGAGACACGTGCATGCTGAAGACCAGCACCCGAGCGTCCGGCTGCGCGCGGACGATGCGTTGAATGGTTTCAAGCCCGCTGGTATTGGGCATCGCCAGATCGATGATGGCCAGATCGGGTTCGTGCCGGCGAAAGAGCACGTAGGCCTGCTCCGCCGTCGCCGCCTCCGCGACGATCTCATAGAGATTTTGCTTTTCCAGCAAGTGGCGGTAGCCGGCGCGCACGATGGCATGGTCGTCGGCCAGCAGGATCCGGATGGGCGCCCCGTGGTTCATGGGTGCGCCGTGGGCAGAGCGGCCCCTACCGCAAACCGTGACGCGGAAACATCCACTGTGAATGTCCCCATAAGGCATCGCACTCTTTCCTCCAGTAATTTCAAGCCCATGCCGGCCGAGGCCGCGGCGCGGGTTTCTCCGGCATTGCCGCGGTCGGCATTGCCGAGGTCATTCGATACCCGCACGCAAAGCCGCCGCGCCTCCTCACGTACGCAGACCTCTATGCTGCGGCTCGAGGGCGCATGGCGTCCGATATTGCTCAGGCATTCCTGCACGATTCGATACACGCACAAGGCCCGCTCGTCATGAATGTCCTCCGCGAGGCTCGCGAATTCGACTGCGATATGCGCCTCTGCCGGCAGCCGGCTCCGCCAGGCGCCGATGAGGTCGGCGAGCGCCGAGCGCAACCCCTGACGCTCCATGGGCGGTGTGCTCATGCGCCGAAGCAGGCTGCGCAGCGACGCCAGCATGGTCTCGATGCCTGCCTCGAGCGGGGCAACGTCGGCTTCGGTCACGGTCTCTCCGCTCATCACGCTGTCGCGCAAACCCACGCCGACCGCGCCCAGGGCGGCCACGCACTGGCCGAATTCCTCGTGCAGTTCGTGAGCGATCTCCCGCCGCTCGTCTTCCTGCAGCCGAATGAGCCGTGCGGTCAGATCCTGGCGTGCAGCGGTTGATTGTGCGAGGCGCGCCGCCAGCCGGTTGATGCCGCCGGCAATCGAGCCGAATTCCCGCGGCTGAAAGTCCGGCATCGGCAGGTACTCGCCGCCGCCTCCGAGACGGTCGAGCGCTGCGACGATCTTGGCGGTGGGCCGCAACGCACGGCCGATCACCCAGAAAATGAGCGCCGCGAGCACGAGCAGGGTGACGGCCGTCAGTCCCAACAGATCCTTGACGCTGCGCCATTCGCGCTCCAAGAGCCGAGGCTCATCCAGTTCGACCTGCAGAACACCCGCCGTGCGGCTCCACAGCGAAATGTCCCGCCGCAGCACCAGATGCTCCGGAGCGAGGGCGGCTAGGATCTGCATCAGACGGCGCGGGTATGCGCCGGCGGAGCTCCCCGGGCTGCAGCCCTGCTCCGAGGTCGAACCGTCGGCGGCGCGATAACGCAAACACAGCGGATCGGGAAAATAGCCGGCAACCCAGCCCAAGGCCGGATAGCCCGCATCGCTCCCCGTCGACACCAGGCGCCGCATGACGTCGAGCGCGACCATGGCCTGCAATTTATCGGCCACGGCGGACATGTTCTGCGCCGTGCGGCGACCCGCTTGGGCGACTACATACATAGACACACCCAGCCAACACAATAAACCGACCAAGGCCATCCGTACCAGCAGATGTCGCTTCAGGTTCATTGGGGCATTGTAGGAGGTATTCGCCGCCGGCGGATGGTCGCTGCTCGCGGTGGGCAACAAGCGGCTCACTGCTGGAATTGCAGCACCTTGACATACCGCACCTGAGGCAAGGCGCGCAGCTTCTGCTGAATCGCCTCCGGCACGAGCTGATCGACGCCCACGATGGCAATGGCGTCCTGCTCCGCCGCCTGGCGTCCCAGGTGGAAAGTCGCGATGTTGATGTTGGCCTCTCCCAGCATGGAGCCCAGCGCGCCGATGAAGCCCGGCTTATCCATGTTGTTGATGAGAAGCATCACCGGATGGAAGTCCGCTTCCAGCGCCATGCCTTTGACTTCCACGATCTTGGCGGTTCCCGCGTTGACCACCCCGGCCAGCGTGCGCCAGCGTCCGCCGGTCAGCACCTTGATGCGGACCAAGGATCCGTAGATCGGGGAAGTCTCCCGCCGGGACTCGGTCAGCGGCGCCCCCTTCTGCTTCAGCACCGCGGGCGCGGACACCACGTTCACATCGGGCATCAAAGGCCTCATCAAGGCTGCCAGGGCGATGGCGGTCAGGGGTTGGGTATTGAGGTGAGCGACGTCCCCCTCGTACTCGATCTCCACCGCCTCGATGCCGTCATCGGCGATCTGCCCGGCAAAGCTTCCTAGCCGGTCGATGAGTCCGATGAAGGGCTTGAGTCGCGACGCTTCCTCCGCACTGATGGAGGCCATGTTCAGCGCATTGGTGACGGCGCCGGCCAGCAAGTAATCCGATATTTGTTCGGCCACCTGCAGAGCGACGTTTTCTTGAGCCTCATTGGTGCTCGCGCCAAGATGGGGTGTCGCGACGAAATTCGGCGCACCGAAGAGCACGCTCTCTTTTGCCGGCTCCGTGACGAAGACATCGAAACCCGCCGCCGCCACATGTCCGCTCTCGAGCGCTGCGCGCAGAGCCCCTTCGTCCACCAGGCCGCCCCGGGCCGCGTTCACGATGATGACGCCGGGCTTGGTCTTGGCGAGCGCCGCAGCCGAAAGAATGTTCCTGGTCTTGTCGGTCAGGGGCGTGTGCAGCGAAATCACGTCGGACCGCGCCAGCAGATCGTCCAGCTCCACTTTCTCCACCCCCAGTTTTACCGCGCGCTCGGGCGAGAGGAAGGGATCGTAGGCGATCACCTTCATCTTGAGCGCCAGCGCCCGTTCCGCGACCAAGGCGCCGATGTTGCCGCAGCCTATCAAGCCGAGGGTCTTGGCGTAGAGTTCGACACCCATGAAGCGGCTCTTTTCCCACTTCCCCGCCTGGGTGGAAACGTCCGCCGCCGCGATCTGGCGAGCCGCGGCAAACAACAGTGCAATGGCGTGCTCGGCGGTGGTGATCGAATTGCCGAATGGAGTGTTCATGACCACGATGCCGCGGGCGGTGGCCGAGACGATGTCGATGTTGTCCACGCCGATGCCGGCGCGGCCGATGACTTTGAGTCTCGTGGCCGCCGCAATGACATCCTTGTCGGCCTTGGTCGCGGAACGCACCGCAAGGCCTTCATACTCGCCGATGACTTTCATGAGGTCGGCTTTCTTCAGACCCACGCGGACATCCACCTCCACTCCGCGGCTGCGAAATATGTCCAGCGCCTTGGGGCTCAATTCATCGGCAATCAGTACTTTGGGCATGTCGGATCCTTTAGACGGCTGCGAGCGGTGCGATGCATGTTTCGAATGCCCAGTCGAGCCAGGGCGTCAACGCTTGCACGTCGCTTTGCTCGATGGTGGCGCCGCACCAGATGCGCAGGCCGGGAGGCGCCGACCGGTACGACGCCGCATCGAGAGCCACCCCCTCCTTCTCCAAGGCCGCGGCCAGGTTCTTCGCGAACTCTGCCTGTCGGGCTTCCGGGAGCGCCGTTACTCGTGAGTCGATCACCTTGAGGCAGACGCTGGTGTTGCTGCGTGTCGCCGCATCGGAGACCAAGAAATCCACCCACGGAGTGCGCGCCACCCAGTCGCTGAGCACGCGGGTATTGGCATTCGCACGAGCCTGCAGACCCTCGAGGCCTCCGATTGCCTCGGCCCATTTCAGCGCATCGATGTAGTCTTCGGCGGCCAGCATCGAAGGCGTGTTGATGGTTGCGCCTTCGAATAGCTCTTGATCGAGTTTGCCCTTCTTGGTCATGCGAAAGATCTTGGGCAGCGCTCGCGGCGGCACGTAGCCCTCCAGCCGGACCACGGCGCGGGGCGAAAGAACCAGCATGCCATGGGCCGCCTCCCCGCCCAGCACTTTCTGCCACGAAAAAGTCACCACGTCGCATTTCGCCCACTCGATGGGCTGCGCGAAGGCGCCGCTGGTGGCGTCGTTGAAGGTGAGGCCCTCTCGATCCGCGGGAATCCAGTCGAAGTTCGGAATTTTCGCGCCCGAGGTGGTGCCGTTCTGCGTGAAGACAATGTCGGCGTCGCGGCGCGCCAGAGCCAGATCCGGCAGCACGCCATAAGGGCGTCCGACATGAATGCGGCAATCCGGAAGCCGCAATTGCTCCACCGCATCGGTAACCCATTCTTCACCGAAGCTTTCCCAGGCGAACACGTCCACGGGACGCGCACCCAGCATCGACCACAGGGCCATTTCCACGGCGCCGGTGTCCGATGCAGGAACGATTGCAATCTTGAAGTCGGCCGGCACGCCCAACAGCACTCGGGTGCGGTCGATTGCCTCTTTGAGCTTGGCCTTTCCGGGTTTGGAACGGTGCGAACGGCCGAGCAATGCGCCTTCGAGCGCGTGGAGATTCCAGCCGGGACGTTTCTTGGTCGGGCCCGATGAAAATCGAGCATCAGCAGGCCGGATGCCCGGCATCGAAATATGTGTCGTCAATTCGTACTCCCATCCTTACAGATGAGCGTCCGCCGTTGGGAGCGGATGGCCCGCCGCAAAGGATAGAGAAACTTTCCGAACTGTCAATGGATTTTATGCTTCATCCATGGCCGGCGGCGCCGCACGCCGCCATGCGCCCGAGCAGCAGCGCGCGCTCGCGTGCATTCTGCGCAAGTCCCGCGGCGCGCGAGAATTCGGTGCGCGCCTCCTCGAAGCGGCCGAGCTTTTCGAGCAAGTCGCCGCGCACGCTCGGCAGCAGATGATAGCCCTTGAGCCGCGGCTCGCCGGACAGCGCATCCACGAGTTGCAGCGCGGCCGCCGGTCCAAACGCCATCGAGACCGCCACCGCTCGGTTCAATTCCACGACGGGCGATGGCGCGATCTGTGAAAGTGCGTCGTAAAGAGCGACGATTCGCGCCCAGTCGGTATCCTCGGCGGTGCGCGCCCGCGCGTGACACGCCGCAATCGCCGCCTGCAAGGCGTAGGGTCCTAGGGCATCACCGAGCGCTTCGGCCCGCTGCAACGCTGCGAGCCCGCGGCGGATCAGCAGCTGGCTCCAACGTCCTCGATTCTGCGCCAGCAGCAAAATGGGCTGTCCGGCGGAGTCCACGCGCGCTCCCACCCGCGAGGCTTGGATCTCCATCAGCGCCACGAGGCCATGCACTTCGGGCTCCTGCGGCATCAGCTCAGCCAGAATACGCCCCAGACGCAAAGCTTCCTCGCATAGCGCCGGCCGCATCCAATCCTCGCCCGCCGTCGCGGCATAGCCTTCGTTGAAAATGAGATAGATCACTTCCAGCACCGACGACAGCCGCGCGGCGCGCTCCTCGGCGCGCGGCACTTCGAAGGGAATGTGCGCTTCGGCGAGGGTCCGCTTGGCGCGCACGATGCGTTGCCCGATGGTGGCTTCGGGCACGATGAATGCGCGCGCGATTTCCGTGGTGGTAAGACCTCCCAGCAAACGCAGCGTGAGCGCCGTGCGCGCCTCCGTCGAGAGCACCGGGTGGCAGGCGATGAAGGTGAGCCGCAGAAGATCGTCGCCGATGTCATCGTCGGCGGCCTGATCGGGCTCCGCCGCCCGGGGCCCGACCAGCAGCGTCTCGTTCGCGATCGCGTCCCGGTTTCGCTCCACGAGCTGCCGGTGCCGCAGTTCATCGATGGCGCGATTCTTCGCCGCCGTCATCAGCCAGGCGCCGGGATTGTCGGGCGTGCCGGTTCGCGGCCATTGCTCCAGTGCCGTCACCAACGCGTCTTGCGCCAGCTCTTCGGCTAGTCCGACATTGCGCAGCATGCGCGCCAGCTTTGCGATGATCTTGGCCGATTCCATCCGCCACACTGCCTCGAGCGTCCGATGAATGGGAGACTCAGCCATGGCAGCCTCGATACCATGCTTCCATCAGGCGTAGCATGGCCCGAGCTCCCGGACCTCCACGGTGGCCCAAGCGGCGGCCGGGCATTCTTTGGCAAGCTCGATCGCCTGCTGGCGAGTCTCGCAGGTCAAGAGAAAAAACCCGCCGATCATCTCCTTGGCCTCCGCGAACGGGCCATCGACCACCGTGGGTTGATTTCCCTGTAGGCGCACGCGCGCACCCTGAGTATCAGTCCTGAGGGACTGCGTCATGGTGAGCAGCCCCCGGGACTTCAGGTCCTCGCTGAATCGCAGCATGCGGTCGTACAGCGCCCGCCCCTCTGCCTCGGTCCGAGTCTGCCGTTGGCCGGCGGGTTCGACGATGAGTAATGCGTAGGCCATGGCTGCCTCAATTATCTACCGAACACTTCAGTGCCGGTTGGATTTGTTGATTTGGTCGCGCTGCCGCTCGGCCTGCGCCCGCAGCTCCGGCGTCAGCTCGGCGCCGAAATCCTCGGGTTCGAACACCGGCCGAATCTCGATCACCGTCTCGCCGGGCCCGGGGTTGGGGCAGCGTTTCAGCCATTCGACCGCCTCGTCGATGGTCTTGACCTGCCACAGCCAAAAGCCCGCGATCAGCTCCTTGGTCTCCGCGAAGGGGCCATCGAGGACGGTTCGCCGATTCCCGGAAAATTGCACCCGCCTGCCGCGCGAACTCGGGTGCAAGCCGTCGGCCGCGAGCAGAACACCCGCTTTCACGAGCTCTTCGTTGAACTGGCCCATCGCGGCCAATAGCGCCTTGTCCGGCATGACGCCCGCCTCGCTGTCTGCCGTCGCTTTGACCAATACCATGACTTTCATTAAATATTCTCCTTACATCAAGCAGTTGGCAACCCAGATCAGGCGATCTGACTATAATCGATCCCCGTTCATGGGGACGACGAATGGGATGGACCGGTTTCGACATCCCGGTGCTCATGTCGCGGGCGCGCGGAGTTCGGGAGGCCGGCGCCCGCGCATGTCGAAATTCCGCAGGCTGTATCGTCGTAGAATCATGAAAATCTACTGGATCAAAGCTCAGGCGCCCCGGCGTGTGCTCGCGCTCGCCAAGCATCTTGGCATTCGGGCGGAGTTCGTCGAGGCCGATCTCATGGCGGGCGAGATGAAGACCCCGGCGTACGCCGCCCTCAATCCCAACCAGAAGGCACCGACGCTCGTCGATGGCGATCAGGTGCTTTGGGAGTCCTCGGCCATCATGGCCTATTTATGCGTCCAGGCGAAATCCGACATGTGGCCGGCGCACGACGCTCGCGAGCAGGTCGAGGTCCTGCGCTGGCTGTCGTGGAACGACTGTCATTGGGCGCCCGCCGTCGGGCCCTTCTATTTCGAATACATCGTCAAAACGACGTTCGGTCTGGGGCCGCCCGACATTCAGCTGCTGAAGGCCGGCGTTTCAGATCTGGCGAGATTCGCCAAGGTGTTGGATGGTCATCTGGCGCAGCATGCCTACGCGGCATGTGGACGGCTCACCATCGCCGACTTCCAGCTGGCCTCGATGGCCAGCTACTGGCGCGAATCGCAGATGCCATTCGACGCCTTCCCCCACATCGTACGCTGGATCGACGAGCTGATGCGGATCCCGGCCTGGGCCGACCCTTGGCCGGCAAGCCGAGGCGCCGCAAACGCCGCAGCTCAATAGGGAGGAGCTTTTCGGGCGCGCTGATTTCTCGCCGCTTCGGTCCACCAGGCCAGATCGTCCGCGAAGCGCGCAAAGGCCTTTTGCAGGGCAGAGCCGGCATCGCCGATCGGCACGCCGTCGGCGCTTACGCTGCGATCGATGGGCCCTACGGTGAGCGTGCTTGAAATGACCACCATTCCCATTTCAGACAGGGTACCGTGCCAAAGCATATTGGACCGGGCGCCCGACAGGCGGCCGGCCGAGTAGCTGACCACGGCCGCCGGCCGCCAGAACCATTCCTCCAGAAAATGATCGGTCAGGTTCTTCAAGCCGGGCTGCACGCCCCAGTTGTATTCGCCCGTCACGAACACGAAAGCGTCGGCCGAGCGGATCTTCGCCGCCAGTCCCTGCATCGCGGGCGGCGCCGCGCCCGGCGCGTACTCTTTGTACATTCGATCCAGCATCGGCAAGTTGATCGCCTTCGCATCGACGAGCTCAGCCAGCTCGCCCCGCCCGGCCAGTCCGGCCGTCACGAAATTAGCCAAGCCGATTCCCTTTCGGTCGGCGCGATAGGATCCGTATAAGACGAGAATCCGGTCGGCCATCAGGATGTCATGCTGTGAGTCGCCCGCATGCCGCCAAGAATGCCACTTCTTGCGCATGCCGCCCAGCGATGCCGCCGCGGTGCCGTGCTTGCGCATTCCTCAGGACACGTCACACTCGCTTGCATGTACGCCGATGATCGGCGGGAGAGGTTATTTGCATGTCCACCGGCCGTATTGAAAGGAAACTGCACCGCTCGATCGACTGGAAAGGCGCTTTTTGGGTGGCGAGCGGGGTGCCGGCGCTGGTGCTGTTCTCCATCGGACAGGTCGCAGGAGCGGTCGGCAAGCTGAGCTTCTTGATCTGGTCCATATCGATAGTGATGGGGTTCGTTCAATCGTTCACCTATGCCGAAATCGCCGGGCTGTTCCCCAATAAATCGGGCGGTGCATCCATCTACGGCGCGGCCGCCTGGGTACGGTACAGCAAGACCATCGCCCCGCTCTCGGTCTGGTGCAACTGGCTTGCCTGGTCGCCCGTGCTCTCGCTCGGCTGCACCATCGCCGCCGCCTATGTCCTGACGGCCCTGGCGCCCATTCATGATTTCACGGCATGGACTCTGTTCACCCAGACCATCGGGCCCGTGACCATCTCCCTCAACGCGGCCTTCTTCGTCGGAGCCGCACTCATGCTGATCACTTTTGCGATTCAACATCGCGGCATCGGCGGTACCGCAAGCATTCAAAAATACCTGGGATTATTGGTGATCGTGCCTCTGGTCGTCGTCGGCGTCGTGCCGATACTGAATGGGCACGTGCACTACGCGAATTTCATGCACCTGGTTCCGCCCGCCGCCAATGGGTCTGCCGAGCCCGGCCATTGGAACATGAGCGGATGGACGCTGGCGCTGGGCGGCATGTTTCTCGCGGCGTGGTCCACGTACGCGTTCGAGACGGCCATTTGCTACACGAGCGAATTCCGCAATCCGGGAAGCGACACCGCCAAGGCCATATTTTATTCGGGTCTGCTTTGCATCGGCCTGTTCGTCCTGGTGCCCTTCACTTTTCAGGGCGTGCTGGGAGTCGCAGGCATGCTCGCCGGGCCGATCAACGATGGATCGGGCGTCGCGGCGGCTCTCTCAGGAATGGTGGGCGGCGGCCGCATCGCGGAGGCCTTTCTGGTGATCATGATGATCATGGCGCTCGTCCTGTCCATCATGATGGCCATGGCCGGATCGTCGCGCACCCTCTACCAGGGCTCCATCGACGGCTGGCTGCCGCGCTATCTCGGCCGGGTGAATTCGCACGGAGCGCCGACCAGGGCCATGTGGACGGATCTGGTCTTCAACCTGGTGGTGCTGTCCATCGCCTGCGGAGGAGGACCCAGCTTCGTGTTCATTCTGACCATTTCGAATTGCTGCTACATGATATTCAATTTTCTGAACCTCAATTCGGGCTGGATACATCGAATCGATTCCGGAGAAATTGCGCGGCCCTACCGTGCGCCCACGTGGTTGATTGCGCTCGGCGGGGTCTTCGCCTTCATCAATGCGGCATTCATGGGGGCGGGAGCGAAGGTTTGGAGCCCCTGGACCCTGACTGCCGGAATGCTTGCGGCAGCACTCATAATTCCGGTGTTCTGGTATCGCCACTACGTGCAGGACAAGGGCAAATTTCCCGAGGCGATGCTGGAAGATCTACAGGTCGGCGGACGATCGATCGCCGAAACGAAGGCAGGGATCCTGCCGTATGTTGCGCTGGCCGGCGGCATCGCGGTGGTCTTGATCGCAAACCGCCTGTTCAAGCTCTAAGGTAATCTGGAGCTAGCCGAGGGGCGAATCGAGGAGGTTGAATACCCCGCTTTCATAATCATACTGAGCGCTGGCCGCTGCGTACGTAAGGCACTGGTGCCGATGCTGCTCGTACTTCATGGATATAGATAGATTTGTATCGTAATATTATGATTTAAATCATATTATAAGAAAATTATCTATTCGTGATCGGGCTGCGCATCTGGGCTGCCGACCTTGATTATCAAGCTAATATCGACTGTATCCGGGCCCCGTAAGCGGGTAGACTATTCATATGATTTGTTGGAGGAGTTAAGGCTCATGGCGACGCTACCCGGCGGTTAATCCCCTTCTCGCCGCACACTCATTGTGCGGCCACGAATTCTTTGAATTTGTCGGCCCCCCGAATCGGGCCAGGACTAGCGAGCCGACGAAGCCGACCACCAGCAACGCAAAATCCAGCATTTCCTTCGTCTTGGTGTTCGAGGCCTCAATCTCATTCAGCACCGTTTCCTGAAGCTTGAGCAAATGCTCCTCCGTGCCTCCGGTCGCGGCGGCAGGCACACCGCCCACTCCCGGCACCGCCAGCAAAGCCGCCTTGAGCCGCGTTCCCTCCGACGCGGGCGCGCCGGCATCGAAAAATCCCAGCGGCGAGCCGCAATTGCGCAGCCGGCTGCAATTCCAGTGAAAGAATGCGGCGCCGAAGCACATGCCGACAGACAGAAGCACAATCCCGCTCAGCAGTAATTTTTTATCCATGAGTCCCCCAAGCCCTGCGGTGAGCCCCAATCCATTGTAACCCCGGCTACGGCGGGCCTGAGGCCTCGGCAGATATGCGCTCCGCCGGGCCCCGCTGCCTGGGGCTATCGATCTTAGTGAGACGTACGTCTCAAAAACCCCCGATTTCACTCGAAGGCGGCGCGCCAGACTGGCTATTCTCGCGCCGGGTGAAACCAAGGGGCATGCCGATGAAGTCTCTGATCAGCGTGATATATGCCAGCCGGTCGACCGAGCATTTTCACGAACATGAGATTCCCGATTTATTGAAGCAGGCACGGTTGTCGAACGCCCGCCACGAGCTCACCGGCATGCTGCTCTATATCGGCGGCTCATTCCTGCAAGTACTGGAAGGCCGGCCGGAGATGGTCGAGGCAGTGTTCGGCACCATTCTTCTGGATAAGAGGCACACGCAATTGAAGTTGATCGCGAGAGAGGCCATCGCCGAGCGAGCGTATGAAGGATGGACGATGTGCCACAAAACGCTGGATCCGGTCGAAGCAGGCGAGCTGATCGGAGAGGCCGAGTATTTCATCTCGGATGGCTGGGTCACTCACCTAGATGCAGACCGCGCGAAGCAGCTCCTCTCGGCCTGCCGGGTGCGATGGCAGATGGAACACCGCAGCGGGAAGTATCGGACCCTTGGCCGGACTGCCTGACTTCGGGGCAGTGATATTTCACTGTGTCGAGGCAGCGGCGCTGCGGCGACGGCCGCCCATCACCAAGAGCGCGCAGGCCAGAAAGGTCAGCGCGCCGGCGCCCGTGGTCGGATCCATCTCGGGCGCTTTGGCGGCGGCACCGACATTGAGACTGCTGATCAACGTAAAGTCCGGACCTGTCGAGCTGCCGGGCACGCCGTACACCGTCGTGGTAATCATCGTGTTGAACGTGACCTTATTGACGTCGTCCAGGTTCAGGCCCGAGAAACCGCCTCCGCCCCAGGCGTAATTCTCCGTCAGACGCTGGACCAGCGTGCCGTTGAGATACCCCGAGATGACGGTGGAAAAGGCGGCCGTGTCCCCGCCGCTAGGCACATCGGAATTCAAAGTCTGGAAATCGACGCTGTTGAGATCGAAGGCCTGGGTCCGGCCGAATGCGGTCACGGAGGCACTGTCGAAGAAAGTCGGGCTCGAGTCGGCGAACACGTCATTTTGCGCGCCATACCAATTAAATCCCGCATAGCCGTCGGGCACGGTCGGCGAAGGCGCGCTCGGGCCGAAATTGATGGTTTGCGATGCGTGAGCCGAGGCGAGAGGTAGCATGGCCGCGATCGCCGCCGCCATCAGGCGAAGTTCCCTTTTCATGCGCATCCCCCGAAGTTGATGTCATTCGAGCAGTGCGACGGAGCGTAATAAAAACACCCGCCACGGGCAACGGATATTTGTCCTGCGAAGCAGCATGAGGTACGGCGGCGATAACTCGGCTGCAACCCCCCGTCAGCCGAAACGTATGTATTCGAAATCACCTTCCTTTTTATTGACGCCCTTCTCCGGGGGGGCGATCCAGTTGGCAAACTTTCCCGGCTCGGTCACGCGGCCCATCAGAGAGCGCACATAGTGCCGATCGTCATCCGTCGGAAGCCACCGCTCGGCCTTGGCGTGCCATTCGGCCGGCGTGAGAATGCGCCCGTCGGGGGCGATTTTGAACCCCGCCAGGGCCCCGATTTGCCGATTGAAGCCCTTGTGCGGTACCGAGAGGCGCGATTCCAAGCCGCTCTTTTGGATGATCTTGTTCCAGCGCCCCACTCCGGACACGGTATCCTTGATGTAGTCATCGCGTAGTTTCTCGTTGAGCGCATTCAGCGCCGGCGCCTCGGCCGAGACCAATTCGCCGCCCACGGCCTGCAGCACCGGATAGGATTGGTCCTTCAGAACATGATCGTCCTGAATCCGGTTCTCCTCGTACCGCCCTTTGAGCCCCGTGCCGTAGAACGTGGCCGCATTCGACGATACGTCCGCGCCGAACAGGTCGAGCGTGACGCTGTAATGGAAATTCAAATAGCGCTGTATCGTCGGCAGATCCACCACGCCGAGTTCGCGCAATTTGCGCGGATCATCGGTCTTGTGCTCGCACATCGCTTCGCAGGTGCGCCGGATCACGCGCGCAACGCCCGACTCCCCCACATACATATGATGTGCCTCTTCCATGAGCATGAACCGAGTGGTGCGGGCCAATGGATCGAAGGCCGACTCGGTCAGCGCGCACAGCTGAAACTTTCCGTCGCGGTCCGTGAAGTAGGTAAACATGAAGAAGGCCAGCCAGTCCGGCGTCTTCTCGTTGAATGCGCCCAGGATGCGGGAATTGTTCGCATCTCCCGAGCGCCGCTGCAGCAGCGCCTCGGCCTCCTCGCGGCCATCGCGCCCGAAATGCCGATGCAGCAGGTACACCATGGCCCACAAATGGCGGCCTTCCTCCACGTTGACTTGAAAAAGATTGCGCAAATCGTATTGCGAGGGACAGGTCAGGCCCAAGTGGCGCTGCTGTTCGACGGAGGCCGGTTCGGTGTCGCCCTGGGTTACGATGATGCGCCGCAGATTGGCGCGATACTCGCCGGGCACGTCCTGCCAGACCGCCTCGCCCTTGTGATCGCCGAATCCTATGGTGCGGCCCGGCTGCGGCGGATTCAGGAAAATGCCCCAGCGATAGTCGGGCATTTTCACATGATCATAATGGGTCCATCCGCTCGGATGCACGCTCACGGCGGTGCGCAGATACACCTCGTAGCCCTGCGAGCCCTCGGGCCCCATTTCCCGCCACCAATTTAGAAACTCCGGCTGCCAGTGCTCGAGCGCGCGCTGCAGAGTCTTGTCTTCCGACAGGTTGACGTTATTCGGGATTCTGTCGCCGTAATTGATGTTCATGGCCTAGACACGCTCCCAATTGAATTTGGCCTTGCTGCCGGTGCCGAATGTCTTCAGCGCTCCCTCGGGCCCCACCGCATTCGGCCGGATGAAAATCCAGTTCTGCCAGGCCGACAGCCGGCCGAATACCCGCGTTTCCAGCGTCTCCGCCCCGCCGAAACGCAGATTCGCCTCCATCGCCGTCAAGGCGTCCGGCGACAGGCTGGCGCGCTCTTCCAGCACCAGACGAATCTCGTCCTGCCAGTCGATGTCGTCCAATGCGGCTGTGATGAGGCCGAGTTCGAGCGCTCGCTTCGGCGTAATCGCCTGCCGCAGGGTTTGCGAAACGGCATCGATCTCTTCCGCGTTGCCGTAGAAGCGGCTCGCCAGCCGCGATTGGGCATCGACCCGGGGAAAGGCTCCAAAATTCAATTCTGAGACCGCAACGCTCGGAGCATCGTCCGTAAAATCGGCCATGTAGGCGCGGTCGGCTGCCAGTGCCAGCTCCAACAGCGTGCCGGCAAAACAAGAGCCGGGCTCCACCAAGGCGATCAAGGTACGCGAGCTTACGTCCAGCCGCGCCAGCGTCCGGCGCAGCATGCCCACCGTCTCCCTCACCAGCCAATGATCGCCAACCGATTGCAACACGGCATCGACGGCCAACACCCGTGCCGGATCCCCCGCGGTCTTGAGAATCCAAGTGCCTAAGTTCAGGTGGTTGGTCCGCAGCATCAAAATGGCGTCGTCAAGCTCACGCGCCATTTGTAAAGGCCACCAGCGATCGCCCGCAGCGAGGATGCCGGCGGCATCGCCCGGTTCGTCCAGAGTGGGTGCGCGTACCGTCACCGTGGCGCGGCGGACGTCAGGCTCGATCCGCACATCCACATGTTCATAGTGATACCCGGCCGCATCGATGCGGCATGCCAAGGGGCGCAATGCAATGCCCCGAGCATCGTGCGGGCGATGGCTGTGCGCCGCGAGCTCGAGTGCGCGCGCTTGTACTCGGGCGGTGAACTGCTGAGGCTTGACGATCTCGTCGACCAGCCGCCACTCCTTCGCCCGTGCGCCGCGTATGCCTTCGGTGGTGGTGCAGAAGATGTCCGCCAGATCGCGCCGCACCTTGCGTTTGTCGGTAAGGCGCGTGAGGCCGCCGGTACCCGGCAGCACGCCCAGCAGGGGCACTTCGGGCAGACTGACGGCGGAAGATCGATCGTCGATCAGAATGATCTCATCGCAGGCCAGTGCCAGCTCGTAACCGCCGCCGGCAGTCGTGCCATTGCAGGCGGCTATGAACTTAAGACCCGAATGCCGGCTCGAGTCTTCGATGCCGTTGCGAGTCTCATTGGTGAATTTGCAGAAATTGACTTTCCAGGCGTGGCTCGACAGTCCCAGCATGAAAATGTTGGCACCCGAGCAAAAAATGCGCTCCTTGCCGCTGGTGATGACCACTGCGCGCACTGCGGGATGCTCGAAGCGGATGCGCTGTAGCGCATCGTACAATTCGATGTCGACTCCAAGGTCGTAGGAATTGAGCTTGAGTTTGTATCCGGGGCGGATCCCGCCCTCCTCTTGGGCATCCAAAGTCAAGGTCGCCGTAGATCCATCCACCGCCAATCGCCAATGACGATATCGCGAAGGTTCGGTTTGGAAGCTGACCATTTCCGCGCCGTCGAGGCCGGAAGCGTC
Source organism: uncultured Gammaproteobacteria bacterium (assembly GCA_963784105.1). Lineage (GTDB taxonomy): Bacteria > Pseudomonadota > Gammaproteobacteria > Steroidobacterales > Steroidobacteraceae > Bog-1198. The sequence goes on along the minus strand of CAWAQE010000015.1, from coordinate 2,396,740 downwards.
CGCACCGGCCGGCTGTAGCTGGGTTGCCATGCATGACTCCGATTATGGGCGCGCCACCGCATCGCGCAGGCGTGCAAAGGATGCTTCCACCGACGCACCCGAGGTATCCACGATCTCATCCGCCTTTCGATACTGCGGTTCTCGGCCGGCCAGAATGCGTTTCAGGTCTTCCATTGCCTCGTGGCTTTCGGCCATGGGGCGCATGTCGCCCTGTGCAATTACGCGCTGCATGTGCTCCGATGGGCTCGCCCTGAGCCATACCGTCATGCAATTCGCCAGCAGAAAATCGTAGGTGCCGGCCTCCGATACGACGCCGCCCCCGACCGAGAGGACCGCTCGCGGATATTCCTCGACGATGCGCGACAGGCAGCGGCCTTCGAAGCGCCGGTACCCCGCTTGACCGTACAGCGAAAACAGCTCCGATAAAGGCAGTCCCGACTCCTCCTCGATCTCGCGGTCCATCTCCAGGAAGGGCACTCCGAGCTCCTGGGCGAGCCGCCGGCCCAAGGTGGACTTCCCGGCGCCGCGCAGCCCGATCAGGGCAATGCGATTGCGCCGCGCCTCACGCTCGGAACCGACCTCCCGTTCCAGGCGGGTCAAAATATCCGGGATGCGGTGCCGTGGAATCTGTTGCAGCAAGCGGCGCAAGGACCGCCGCTCCATCTGGTCCGGCTCTGTGTCCAGCAGCTCACTGATCGGCACGCCGAGGGCCATCGCGAGACGGCGCAGCAGCATGATGGAAATGTTGCCTTCGCCGGTTTCCAATTGTCCGAGGTAGCGCTCCGAGACATCGGCCTGTGCGGCGAGCGAGCGGCGGGTCAGACCATCCCGTTCGCGCAGCTCGCGGACCCGATGGCCGACTTTCTCCAGGAAAGCGGCCTCTTCGGCCGGAGGAACGGCTGCCACTGGCTTCAGACGGGTCGGGGACACCATGGCGGCAGTATTTCGCGTCTGCGGTCGACTTGCAAGCATTATCTTGCTCTTATCGCCTTGACCAGGCATCCATTCGGCACTATATTTCTTCTTATGCCACAAATCACAGCCAGACCGCGAGAACGGGGCCTTTGACTGCGCTTGAACTCAGTGACACCGACCGGTCGCAGAATCCTCCGCGCGTGCACATCCCCAAGGTGTACAACGCGGCCCATGACTTGATCCAGCGCAATCTGCGCGCCGGCCTCGCCGAAAAAAAAGCCTATATCGACGATCAGCGCTCACTGACGTTTCGGGAACTCGACTCGCTAAGCTCGGCCTTTGCCAACACGTTGGGAGCACTCGGCGTCCGGAGGGAGCAGCGCGTCTTCATGTGCATGCACGACACCATCGATTTTCCCGTGGTGTTCTTGGGCAGCATCAAGGCGGGCGCCATTCCGGTACCCGTCAACACTTTGCTGACTCAAAACGATTACGCCTACATGCTGGGCGACTGCCGGGCCCGAATCGCCGTGGTATCGGCGCCGCTCGCACCCATGATCGAACCTCTGCGCAAGGGCCTGGATTTACCGCATGTGCTGATCGCCGGCGCGGACTCCGCCAAGGACGATTCGCTTGCCCGCCGTTTGGATGATGCCGACGATGCGTACCGCGTAGCGGAAACCGTCTGCGACGAGCCCTGCTTCTGGCTGTATTCCTCCGGATCGACCGGCGCACCGAAGGGCACCGTACACGTGCACTCGAGCCTGATCCAAACGGCGGAACTGTACGCACGGCCCATTCTCGGGATCGCCGAGAGCGATGTATGCTTCTCAGCCGCCAAGCTGTTCTTCGCCTACGGCCTCGGCAACTCGCTCACCTTCCCTCTCTCGGTGGGGGCATCGACCATTCTGACGGCCGAGCGGCCCACCCCCGCCGCCGTCTTCGCACGGATAACGAAGCATCAGCCGACGATTTTCAGCGGCGTGCCGACGCTGTACGCCGGCATGCTCGCCAGTCCCGAACTGCCGCAGGTACTCGCCACCCGATTGCGGCGCTGTGTCTCCGCGGGCGAGCCGCTGCCGGAAGAGATCGGACGTCGCTGGCTACGGCACTTCGGGATCGACATCTTGGATGGCATCGGCTCGACCGAGATGCTGCATATCTTCCTTTCCAATCGTCCCGGCGACGTGCAGTACGGCACGACCGGCCGTCCGGTACCCGGCTATGCCATTCGCCTGGTCGACGATGGCGGCCATATCGTCGCACCGGGTGAGCAAGGCGAACTACAAGTCGCCGGGCCGACCAGCGCCCAAGGCTACTGGAACAATCGCGACGGAACCCGCACCACGTTTCTCGGCCCCTGGACCCGCACCGGCGACAAGTATGTGGAGCGGCCGGATGGGTGCTTGATTTATGCCGGACGAAGCGACGACATGTTGAAGGTGGGCGGCATCTACGTCTCGCCCTCCGAAGTCGAGTCCGCCCTCATATCTCACGAGTCCGTGCTCGAAGCGGCGGTGGTCGGCCGGGAGGATCAAGATGGCTTGGTCAAGCCCATCGGCTACGTCGTGGTGAAGCCCGGCGTGACTTGCGATGAGGCGCTGTCGAGCCGGCTCAAACTGCATGTGAAATCCAGACTGGCTCCGTACAAATATCCGCGTTGGATCGAGTTTCGCGATGAATTGCCGAAAACTGCGACAGGGAAGATTCAGCGCTTCAAGCTGCGGGCGAACGTGTCCGCAACGCCGGCCCACCCCGCAGAGGAATCATTGCAGCGGGTAACGATCGCCGGCCGCTCGCTCGAATATCTTCATACGCGGGCGCGATCGGCTGATTCGCCCACGCTGGTATTTCTACACGAAGGGTTGGGCTCGATACTGCTGTGGAAGGATTTTCCGCAACGCCTTGCCGCCGCGTGCGGATGCGGCGCCTTGGTCTATTCGCGCTATGGCAATGGATTTTCCGACACCCTCACGGAGGCTCGCCGGCCCGATTACATGCACCGGGAAGCCATCGAGGTCCTGCCGCAGCTGCTGGCGCGGCTGTCCGTCCGGCGGCCGGTCCTCTTCGGGCACAGCGACGGCGCGTCTATCGCCATCCTTCACGAGGGATTGGGTCCGCGCACGGCCGCCGGCGTGATTTTGTGCGCGCCTCACGTGTTCGTCGAAGACATCACCATTCGAGGCATTCAAGCGTCCAAAATCGCCTACGAGGCGACGGACTTACGCTCCAAGCTCGCGCGCTATCATGCCGATGTCGATCGCACCTTTCGCGGCTGGAACGACATCTGGCTGCATGACGACTTTCGCCGTTGGAACATAGAGGACTGCCTGCCGCAGGTGCGCTGCCCCGCGGCCGTCATTCAAGGAGCGCAAGACGAATACGGCACCTTCGAGCAGGTCGACAGGATCGCCTCGAAGGTACCCGAGGTAGAGGTTTACAAGCTGGAGAATTGCCGGCACTCGCCGCATCGAGACTGTCCCGACGCCGTCATCGACGCAACGTTGCGCTTCATGCGGCGAATCTGACGTTCAGCGGACGCGATCGGCGCTCGGATTCGTGCCCCCCAGCGCAAGGAAGAGCTGCGCCGTGTCCATATACCGCTGTGCCTCTGCCCGCACGTAGCCGAGCCGCGCCTGCTGGTAGGATCGCTGTGCATCCAGGACTTGGAGCACTCCCGAGTTGCCTTCGGCATAGCTGGCGCGCGCCAGTTCGAGGCCGCTCTGCGCCGCCTGCTGCGCCTGCGCCTGCGCGTCGATCTGTTCGGCGTCGTGATTCAAGGCTTCCAGCATGTCGGCCACCTGGCTGAACGCCTCGAGGACCGTTTGTTCGTAGACGGCGGCGCTGGCGTGCATGGCATCGATCGCCGCACGCTTCTCGGCGCGCAGCGTCCCGCCGTCGAAAAGCGGCACCGTCAATCCGGAAATCAGGCTCCACGCCGTATCCGCCCGGTTGAAGAGCTCGCCTGGATGGACGGTCTCCTGTCCGAGCGTCGCGCTCAATTGAATTTTCGGGTATAGATTCGATTCCGCGACGCCGACGGCACTGGTCGCCGCGTGCAGCCGTGCCTCCGCCGCCAGAATGTCGGGCCGGCGATGCGCCAGCTCCGAAGGCAGGCTCACCGGTATGTCGAGGGGCAAGGTAATCTGTGCAAGGTCCACATCCGAGGGCAGCTCGCTCACCGGCGTTCGCCCGAGCACGACGGACAGGGCGTGGTGCGCCGTGGCCAGATCCTGGCGCAGCGGCGGCAGCAACGCCATGTCGGCCGCGATTTGACTCTGCGCGCTGACGACATCGATGCGAGCCACCGATCCGTCCTGAAAAGCCGTTTGCACGAGCTTGAGATTGTCTCGATCCTGGGTGAGAATCGTCTCGACGGTGGCAATCTGCGCGCGCGCAGAGGCGATGGCCAACGACTGCATGACGGCCTGTCCGGTGACGGTCAGATACGCCGCGTCCATCTGATGTCTGGCCACATCGGCCATGGCGTACTGCTGCTCCACGCCGCGGGCGACTCCCCCGGTGTAGTCCAGGGTGTAGCTGACGGTAGGCCCGATGGCGTAGTAGGTGAACGGCGGCAGATTGAAGAACCCGCCGAGAAACTCCTCGCCGTACTTTTGGCGGCCCACGCCGGCCGTCAGCCCGACCTGCGGATAGCGCGTGCCGCCCGCCGCCAACGCCAGCTCACGGGCCTGTTGAAGCGTTGCTGTCGAGGCTGCGAGAGTGCGGTTGTGTTCGACCGCCTGCTTGACGACGGCATCGATGGCATCGCTGCGGAACAGACTCCACCAATCGCCTTCGATCTGCCGGCCGAGCTCGATATGTTGTGAGTTGTCATCCGCCGCCCCAGCCCCGCCGGGCGGGACATCGGCCGTATAGCGCGCCGCCGCCGGCGGCACCGGGCGCGTAAAGTTCGGGCCCACGGAGCAACCGCCGATGGCCGCCGCGCATGCCAGCGCCGCGGCGCGCCTCGCCATGGCCGAAGCGCGTATCGACGGCGCACCCGGCTTGCGAGGCCGATTCATTCGATGACCACCGGTTTGCCGGGAGCCGCCCCGCCCTTGCGCAGCAACAGGACCAGCGGGATGGCGGCGAGACAGAGATACATCATCAGCTGGAAATCGTCGATGTAGGCAACCATGGCGGCCTGGCCCGTGACGGCCGCATTGACCCCGGCCATTGCCGCCACGGTCGGCGATACGCCCAGCTGACTGCGCAGTATCGGGTTGTACCGTGTCACATGCTCGGCCAGCGTGGCGTGCACGATTTGCGTGTTGCGAGTCAGCAGAGTCTCCACCACCGAGATGCCGATGCTGCTGCCGAGATTGCGGATGAGGCTGAAGAAGGCCGTGCCCTCGTTGCGCAGCGCCGGGGCCAGCGTGGCGAACGTCGCGGCCGCGAGCGGCACATACACGAAGCCGCTGCCGAGTCCTTGCACGACTCCCGACCATACGATCGGGCCGGCACCCATCTGCAAATCGAATCCGGCCATCTGCCATGCCGAGAGCGCCGTCAGAGCAAAGCCGCCGCCGATGATCAGCCTCAAATCGACCTTGCCCATGATGCGCCCGACCAGGAACATCGCCAGCAGCGTGCCGATGCCTCGCGGGGCTGTGACCAGGCCGGTCGTCACGACCGGATAGTTGAGCAGATCCTGCAACAACGGCGGGAGCAGTGCGAGCGTGGCATACAAGACCACGCCGACGACGAATATGAAGACATTGCCCGTCAGAAAGTTCCGGTCTCTGAACAGTTCGGGACTCACGAAGCGCTGCTTGGTGGTCGTCAGCATGTGCACGACGAATAGATAGAAGCCGGACGCCGAGACGGTCGCCTCGATCCAGATCTCGGGCGAGCCGAACCAGTCTTTCAACTGCCCGCGATCCAGCATCATCTGCAGCGCGCCTATCCCCAAGCTCAGCATGATGAAGCCGAAGAAATCGAAGCGCGATTTGCGGATGACGGTCTCGTGCATGGCGCTCACCGTGCCGAGAAAGGCCAGAATCCCGAAGGGCACGTTGATATAGAAAACCCAGCGCCAATTGTAGTTCTCGGTCAACCAGCCGCCGAGCGCCGGGCCGAGTATCGGGCCGACGGTCACGCCCATCACCCAAATGGCCATCGCGCGTGCGTGATGCTCCGGCGGGTTGATGTCGAGCAGCACTGCCTGCGACATTGGAATGAGCGCGGCGCCGCACAGCCCTTGCAGCAGGCGAGCCACCACGATTTGAGGAAGCGACTGTGCCAGGCCGCAAAGCATGGATGCCACGGTAAAGCCGAAGATCGACAGCAGAAAAATCCGTTTGCGGCCGACTTGACCGGCAAGCCAGCCGCTCAAGGGAGTCATGATGGCCGCGGCGATGATGTAGGAGGTCAGTACCCAAGCCATTTGATCCTGGGTCGCGGACAGCGAGCCCTGAATGCGCGGCAGCGCGACATTGGCAATGGTGTTGTCCAAAGCCTGCATGATGGACGCCAACATCACGGAGGCGGTGATGAGCGCCCGGCGCGATCCGGTCATCTCGACGGCGGGCGCCCCCGGGGCGCTCACCGCGAGGCGACCCCGCCGGCGGCGCGGCCGTTCGAGGCCGGCGCGCGGGCTCGCGAACGTGTGTCGACCGTCACGTAGGCGCTCAACCCCGCCTGCAGGAGGAGCGCGGGGTCGAGAGCGTCAAAGTGCAGGCGGACGGGCACGCGCTGCACGACCTTGACCCAATTTCCGGTGGCGTTTTCCGGAGGGAGCATCGAAAACTGCGATCCGGTGCCCGGACTCAAGCTGGCCACCTGCGCCGAGAATCGCTCGCCGGGATAGCGGTCGATCTTGACGGTCGCCGCCTGGCCCACACGCATTTGCGAAAGCTGCACTTCCTTGAAATTCGCCTCGATCCACACGTCGTGGATCGACACCAGCGCGAACACCGGCGCGGATGCCGCTATATAGTCGCCGACCTGCAGCTGCTCCACCTTGGTCACCACCCCGTCCACCGGCGCCCTGATGACGGTGTAGGACAGATTCAGCTCGGCGCGATCGAGGGCGGCCTGCGCCTCCTCCACCAGGGGGTGATGTTCCGGCGCGATGTCGGCATTGCCGCCCAGGTTGGCGAGCGCCACGCCGATCTGCTGCTGTACATTCGCCACCTCCTGCCGTGCCGTGTCGAGCGCGTGCGAGGCTTGATCGAACTGCGTCTGCGAGGCGATTCCGGAAGCAAGCAGGCGCGTCTGGCGATCGTACTGACGCTGGGCAAAGCTCAACGTGTCCCGCGCCGACCGCAGTTCCACCTGACGCTGCCGATAGGTCGATTTGAGCGACTCGATTTGCAGCCGCGTGGCGGCCAGGTGGGCCGAGGCATCGCTGACGGCAATGCGAAACGGCGCCTCGTCCAGTCTGAACAAGGTTGCACCGCGCTGTACGACGGCATTGTCGTGCACGTCCATCTCGACGACCCGCCCCGCTACATTGGAGCTGATCGACACGGTCGCCGCCTGGGTATAGGCATCGTCGGTACTCTGATACCGGCCTCCCGCGATATAGAGATAAGCGCCGCCGGCGACGATGACGATGGGCACCAGCATCATGAGCGGCCAACGCAGACGCTGCAGCCGCGTCTTGGGCGCCGCCGCCGGTTCTTCGGGTTTCATGGGGTTTTCCGCGTTCATGAGTCGGGACGCGCCCGTCCGCGCCGGGCCCGCCCCGCCTTGGCGCCGCCGCGGCCGCGCGCCTTGTGCAAGGGCGCGGCCGGTGACTGCGGCTGCAGGGAATCCAGCGACGCAACGTTGGCGTGGATCTTTCCGAGAATGGAGATCAGTTGCTCAGCCCGCCGCCGCGGAATACCCGCGAACGCCTCTTCGCGCGTCGCGTCGGACAGGCGCCATATATCGTCCAACAGCGGCTTGCTGCGGGGCTTGAGGTAGAGGCGGCGCGCTCTTCGGTCCGCAGGATCGCTGCGCCGTTCGAGCCAGCCGTCGGACTCCATGCGATCGAGGATGCGCACCAGCGTCATGGGTTCGATTTCCGCGGATTCCGCCAGCTGCGCCTGGCTGATCCCCTCGGATCGAGCCAAATAGACCAGCACCTTGCACTGGGGAAGCGTCAGACCCAGCGTGCCGGCCCTCTGCTCGAAGCGCTGCACGTACAGACGGCTGGTGTCTTTGAGCAGAAATCCAAAGCTGCGTAGCGGGTCCAAGCGAATTCACTCTCTACCTTACTGTTTGTTATAATATCATATGTTATCAATTGCGCCAATGTCGACGCGGCAGAACACCATGCGAATCGCCTCGTGGCCAGTGTCTGGAGGGCCAGCCGACCCGCGAAGCTAAACCTATTGCACTCGGCCATCATTCGTCTTACAGTCCATACACATTGCATGTGTATGGAGGCTCCGTGAAGCGGACAGATCTGGCGGGTACGGAACGTACCAATATCGTTCTCGATACCAAGCTCGTAAACCGGGTCAAGCGGCTCGCAAGCGTCAAGACGACGCGCGAAGCGGTCCATTTGGCACTCGAGCACTACGTGCGGAGTCGCGACTATTCGGCGCTGCTTGCGCTGCGCGGCTCGGGCGGCGTCCTCGAGGACTACGACCCGAAGGCTGCCAGCCCAAAGCGCTGATGCTCGTTGACTCGTCCGTGTGGATATCCTTTCTCCGCGGTGACCCGGCGGCGGAGGTGGATTTGCTCACGTCCGCTCTCGATCGCGGCGATCCGGTGTGGCTGGCGCCGCCGATTCTGCAAGAGGTTCTACAAGGGGCGGACAGTCCTGAACGGTTCGCGCGGTGGGATCGAGTGATCGGTGATTTACCGATGCTGACCGGACCGGACGCCCCGGCGGCCGCGCGCTCGGCGGCCCACCTCTACGCACGTTGCCGATGGGCTGGCGTCACTCCGCGGTCCGCGAATGACTGTTTGATCGCCGTCTACGCTATCGGCGCCGGTATGCCGCTTCTGCATCGGGACCGGGATTTCCCCGCAATCGCGCGCGTCGAGCCGAAACTGGTGCTATTACCCGCCAACCAGTAAGTGCGAGGAGCTACGGATTCGCCCAGGTCGAATCGGGCAGGTGCTCATCCATCGCTCTGCCGGGGGCGCATTCCACCGAATAGTATGCGCCCGTCATGCCGCCTACCTTGCCGCGTTCCTGGTAGGCGATGTTGTAGTAATCGAGCGCGTTCTTCTTCGCCGTGGCATCGGGCACACCGAGCATCTTCGCCGCCCGGTAGTTTCGTTGGACGGCCTCGCACTCGGTGCGCGCCTCGTTCATCTCGCCGCGTATGTGCATGCTCTCGTGAGTGAAAATATCCAGACTCTTCGAGTTCCCGCTCGTCGGCTCGACTCGGATGGCGCAGATACGCCATCAAGATGTCGCACCAGGGAGCTTGAATTCCGATCTTGCCGGTTCGCGGATTCGCGTGCCCGGCTGCGAGCATCTCGGTGTCGAGCATGGTGTCGAAGGTGGTATTGCAGTGAACTATCGCGCGATGATTGTCCGCGAGTTCGGTCGCTTTCGTGGACAAGAACCACTGAAAATACCAGGTGTGAACGGTCGGCCAGGCAAATGCCAGGGCCAGGGCCGATACGATGGCGAGATATGGCTTGGATATGGGCGAGGGGGAGTCATAGCCGGGCCGAGCGAAAATACTGTTGCGAATTTCGCGATAAACGCACCAAAAGAAGAACAGTGAGATCAGAATCCAGAGCATAGGTCGACCGCTATTTGCCCGCGTAAATCGATCGGTACGAGTCTGCGTTCCGCAGCTATTTTTTTGAGGATACCTTGCGGCGCCCTGCCCGACCGTGCGTCGATCCACAGCTTAGGTCGAGTCGCTGTGCAGCCGGCGGCCGGCGCACGAGTCATTCAGGTGTTATAAAACACACGTCATGTTGTTTGTATAATATTGATATATAAGTATAAATTATCTTCTAAACTCACCGCCTCTGCGAGGGACGAAATGGCGCCAGGACTGTTCGGTGCCTAGCCTGTATTGCCCTCTTTAATTTCGCAGATTGAAACGAATTCGAAATGGATAACAAGAGTCCACGGGCCGGCCGTCTTCAGTCGTGGCCCGATAATGTCCGGAACCCGCCTTTGCAAGCCTCAGAGCGCCTTCATCGAGTCTCTTGCTTCCGCTCGATTGGACGATGATGGGATCGGAAATGAGGCGGCCCTTACCGTCGACGCATGTCTTGACCGTCGCAACCCCCCTCTCTCCCATCCGAATGGATGCGTCAGGGTAGAAATCGTCGGCACTGGGAAATCCAACTCCCGGTCCTCCTTGCACGCGACTGATCGCGGTGGGCGGCGACGGAGGCAATGCGGGGGGTTGCGGCTCGCGCGGCGTTCCCTGCACCCCGTCCGCCGGGTCGGGTTCGATCGCGGGCATGGCTTCCTGAGGCGGCAGCTCGATCCGGGTAGCCGATACGTGCGCCCGTGGCGGCGGCGGCGGACTGCTGCGCGGAGGCGGCTCGATGATGCGCGCCGTCAGCGGACCCACGATGATCTTGCTGAATTGCGGGCCCAGACCCATCGCAAGGCCGTAGAGCACCGCCGCGTGTAGAGAAGCGACAAGCACGAATGTGACCGTACGGCCCGTGAAGAGCGGAGAATCGTCCCGAAGATGGCGTATGGAATGACCATGACTCATGGGCGAGACGGCCGCAGAAACCGCCGCCACCGCCACATGCTCACGCGCAATGATATTCGTCGCCCAGCAACAGCCGAGTGCAAAGCGTAGACGCGCAATCGGTCCGCGCTGGGCCGCCAAATCCGCCAGCCACTCCTCCTCGAGCCGTTCCGACAAAGAATTCGGGGCACTCCGTGCTGCGCCATGAATCAAACGGCGCGCCATTCCATCCACCCAATCCCATGCTCGCTCGAAAGTCATAGGCCCTCCTGGCACCGGCGATCGCACCGGCTTACGCTAGAACACCCCGACCAAAACCCGCGAAAACCTCACTGGCACGCCGCAGCCCGGTCGGCGTCAGACGGTAGAATCGACGCCGCGGCCGGCCGGAACTCGATGGGTCGATGGACTCCCATCGGCTGACGAACCAACCCGCGGACTCGAGTCGAAGAAGAATGGGATACAGGGTTCCGGACGCGAGTTGGCAGCGCTGTAATACGTCGGCCCCCGACAGTTCGTCGGTGGGATTCTCTAGAAAGGCCTCCAGCACCTTTAGCGTTTGTAGAGACATCCGAACGTTGCGATCCTTACCCATAGTAGTAAGTCTACATAGGGCTCAGGTCGAAAGCAAGCCGAGAACAGTCCTGAAAACCTTTCGGCCATTCTGGCGCGACTCGGCGCGCGCAAGTAACGCCGAGGATGCGGACCCTCCCCGGCTTCCAGCCTTACTCATCATCCACGAAGTCCGATTGCCGTCTGGTCGGCGACACCCGGCGCTCGAGCTCCGTGTAACGCTGGTTCCGGAATCCCAGCCTCTCTTCCCGCCGGCGGGGCGGACCGCGCCGATCTTCGTGGTGCTTGTACTTGCACGGGCAGGCCTCCGGGGCCGAGCAGCCGGCCAGCGGCAGACGGGGGGCATCGGAGTCGAGAAATCGTTGCTCGCCGACCATTTGCACCGCTTCGCAGGCGAAGCGGCCGCGTACGATGGAGACTGCATGCCAGTGCTTGCGGCTCGCTGAACCGGCTCGGTGTACCTTCTTCCACACGGGGGCGTCCTATACGATCGAGTGCCGTCCGCGCGAAGCAATGCGCGGACGATCCGGACGCCATCATCATCGACCGCTCCCCCGCCGCCTGTCGGAATATGCCCCGGTTCAGCGTAGGACATCCTTAAAATTTGTAACTGAACTTCACCCCCACCGTCCGCGGCCGCCCCACGAAATCCGCCTTCACGAATTGATCGGAATTGATGAAGGTGACATAGCGCGTATCGGTCAGGTTCTCGCCGTAAATCTGCACCAGCCAGGCGTCTTTCGCGACGCCCAGCGCGCCGTCATAGGTGGTATACCCCGGCTGATCGTAGGCCTGCACGAGTCCGGTCTGCGAATAGGAATGTGCCTGATGTACGCCGCCCGCCTGGACGAACGCATGATAATCATTGACCGTGAATTCGTACCGCGCGCGTAGATTCGCCTGGAAGGGCGGCGACTGGGCGAGCGGGCTTCCGACCGAGCCGAATGGATTGGGATTCGGGATCACCGTCTGTCCGCCGATGCCGGTCAGATTCGGCGAGTTCATCTGATTGCTGCTGTTCCACGAAGCGGCCCCGGTCAAGGTCAGGTCCCGGGTCACGCGCGCGACGATCTGCGTCTCCACGCCCCTGACTCGAAAATTCGGTCCGTTGATGGTGAAGGTTTGATTGCCGAGTCCGCCCTGCGGATCGAAGACCGCCACCTGCACGTCCTTCCAGTCCTCTTGATACACCGCGCCGTTGAACTCGAGGCGGCGATTGAACCACTCGGTCTTCCAGCCCACTTCGTTGTTGATCAGCGTATCGGGCGCGAACTCGAGGGGCGTGGCGTACGTGCCGTTCAGCACGGTTTGCGACCGACGATTGAATCCGCCCGGCCGAAACCCCTGCGACCAGGTGTAGTAGACGAGCGCGTCGTCGGTGACCTTCCAGCTCAAATTGGCGCGGCTCTTGAAGCCGGATACGTGCTGTGCAAACCCTCGGCGTTGAGATTGACGCCATAGCTGTAGTTGCTGCACGGCGTGCTCGTCGTGTAGCCCACGTAGCAGCCGAAACTGCTGGCGGCGCTGCCGACTTCCGTGTTGTCGAACTTGTAGTAGCGCGTGCCGGCGGTCAGGGTCAGGATTTTGGGAATGATGTCGAAATCGGCGGATCCGAACACCGCCTTCTGCGTGTAGCCTCGCGTGATGTCGTCGAAGAAGGCCGTATTGTAGCTGCGCACACTGGGGTCGTTGGAGGTCGCGCCGGGCGGAGGTATGAGCGGAGCAAAACCGGGGGCGGTCTTGTACAGCCAATTCGCCTCTTCGTGAATCGTGTAGTCTTCCCAGAATACTCCGCCGATGCCGCGCAGCCGCCAGTCATCCGGCGTGCTCAGGCGCAATTCCTGACTGTCGTGAGTGTCCTTCTCGGTGTCGTTCCAGGTGGTGCTCGGCGAGTAGCATTGGCCATGACCGCCTGCGGGGCCGGGGACGCATTGATAGTAGTCGACGTAGACGCCGCGCGCGTAATTCGTATAGTCCTGCACCTGCTCGACGTTGCGCACCAGGTAACCGCCGCTATAGACGAGCTTCAGAGCGCCGACCTTGCCGTTGATGGTCAGCGAGGTGTTCTCGAAGCGGTCTTTGTTGTAGGAGGGGTTGTACATCTGCACCGACAGATCCGGCAGCGGCGCAGAGACGGGACCGCCCGGATTGGGCGCCACCGCGGGACCTGAGGAACTCGGCGTGTCGTAGAACACTCCTTGCGCGTTGATGTCCTGATACGACTGCGCCAGCAATGCCTTCCAATTCTCGTTGATTTGAGCAGAGCGGAGAAGCGCAGTCCCTGGTAAGTCACCGGATTGATCGCGTTGGCGACGAGACTATTGTTGCTGACGCGGCTCTGCGGCGATGTGTAGCTCGGCACATTGTTGGTGTAATTCGCGTAGTGGATGCTGGGGTCGGTACTGCTGCGCACCAGGGTGCCGGGCACGTTGTTGATGTAGCCGCCACGAGTATCACTGTAAACCACTGCGCGCACCGCCAGGGTATCGGGGATCAGCGGCACATTGATCACGCCGGTGACATTGCTGCTCGGATCGCCATGGCTGGTATACGCATAGCCGGCATCGACACTGCCCTCCGTGACATCGAGTTTGGGTTTGTTCGTGATGTAGCGCAGAACGCCCGCCTGGGCGCCCGCGCCGAACAGCGTGCCCTGCGGGCCCTCCAGCACCTCGATTCGTTCCAAATCCGCCGCATACACATCCAGATTGCGCCCGGGCACTTGGCCCGACTGCTCGTCCAGATAGATCGCCACATTGGGAAAGGCGCCCACCACCCCGACGCCTTGATTGCCGGTGCCGCCCGTGCTGAGCCCGCGCATGTAGACATTTCCCTGGCCGGGACCATTACTGGACGCCGTGACATTCGGCAGGTACTTAACGAAGTCGTCGAAGGTCGACACGCTCAACTGCTTCAGAGTATCCGCCGTCAACGCCTGAATGGTGATCGGCACGTCCTGCATGTTTTCCGTGCGCCGCTGCGCGGTCACCGTGATTTCCTGAATCGAGTCGGCGCCCGCATCGGCCGGCGACGCCTGTGTCGGAAGCGCCAGCCCGGCAGTGCAGGTACCGAGGATTGCGGCGATTGCCGAAGACAGGCCCGGATTCGCATGCATGTGGATCCCCTCTTGGCTTTAGAACAATGAGCAGACGCTGGCGATATTTTGGGAAACTAACATGTCAGTATTGTCATGTCCACATGTCGCCCGCCGCACTTTTGACCTGTTAGACTCTGCGAATTGTTCCGCTGTCGAATGCCAGAGGATATGCAAGGCGTACATCCAAAGTTGCGGGTCACGGAAGGATCGCTCGGCATCGAGGGGGCTGATTCCCTGCCGCTCATGGAAAGGGCCTACCAGCTCATCCGGCTGGACATCCTGACGTTTCGGCTGAAACCGGGCGAAAAGACCTCCGAGCGTTCATTGGCCAATCGCTACGGACTGGGCATGTCGCCGATTCGAGCGGCCCTGCCCCGGCTGGTGCAGGACGGGTTGATCGATAAAAGCGCGGAGCGGGGAACATTCATCTCCCAGCTGACCTTGCGTGAAGTGCGCGACACCTACCAAATGCGCTACATGCTCGAACCCGCGGCGGCGGAACTGGCCGCGGTTCGCGGAATGGATCCCACGCTTCTCGACCAGCTGCGCAAGGCCTGCGAATCGCCTTCAACCGCGGATGAGAACGATGCAGTGATCCAGGTCCTGCTCGCCAACCGCGACTTCAATGTGGCGATCGCCGAGGCCACCGGTAACGCGCTGCTCGCAAGGACCATCCGCCATTTGCAGAATCTCTCACTGCGCATCTTATTCCTTGGAATCCCGCACCAAGAAGCCGCGAATTTCTGGGGCACGGGTCCCGTCAAAGTCAGAGACGCCATAGTGGCTCGCAACGGCCCTCTGGCCCGCGAACTCTATGCGGCGGACCTCGCCGCAGGCGAGCGCTGGGTCATGAAGGTGATCATGGCGCTGCCGGAACTCGAAGGAATCAATCTTGCCGCCTTGAACACCGCTCGTTCCGGGGTGATCCTGGATTGAGCGGCCTCAACGCGCGCTAGGAAGCACGACCGCCACTCGTTCGACCCGCCCAGAAGAGCTATCGCCGCTCGAGCCGGCGACATCGACATAAAATGTTTCCGGGTGCGCGCGCGACTCGCCCGGCAACACCTTGACGAACAGGCTTGCCCCCTGCGCGCCCTTGGGAAAGAACCGGGTAACCGTGCCTTGCGGCACGAAGTCGGTGCCGGGCTTTGCCGATGCCGCCTCGGTCCACCAATTGAAGCGCTCCTCTCCCGTAGATCCGGGGGCGCGGCGGACGCGGATCTCAACAAAGTCCTGCCGCGGCTGAACGCGGTAGGCAAGCTGCGGGAGGAAAAAATTGCCGGTTTTCATCGACGCCGCACCCTCGGGGCGATGAGGCTGGACCAGCGCGGACGCACTGACGGGCGCGGACGACGCGGCCGGTGTCTGAGCAGCGGGACGCGCCTGAGCACCGGGAGGCACGGCCGATACCTGCGAGTCGGTTCGGATCTGCGCAACGATGGGTACGCTCCTGCGCGAAGCGACCGAAGTCACGGGCGTTCTGCCCTGCGGCGGTCCGGTGTGAATCGAGCTCAATACTGTCAGCAAAGCCAGCAGGCCGACGATGGGAACCACGATGAACGATGGCGGTGCGTGTTTTTCCCGTGTGCGCTCGACCGCCAAGCCGGGCTGCAACCTCAGCCTGCTCCGCTCGGTCTGCGCCGGATCCAGGTGTGCAAACCATTCGGCCGCTGAAAGCGGCCGGCTTTCACGGTCCCGGGCGAGGCCCAATAGCAACGTCTGCCACTGTCGCCCGGTCAGCCCCCATGGGCGCTCGGGCGTCATGCGGCGATGTCGAGCCCGATCCGGCTGACGGCGCAAAAAAGGATGCGCTCCCGTGAGCAGCTCGTAAGACATGCAGGCGAGAGCATAGATGTCGTCGCGCGGATCGGCGGGCCGCCCGTCCAACACTTCCCAGCAAGAATAGCCGCGCGCAATCGCGGCGCTGTTTGCTTCAAAGCGCGAGCGCAGGCCGCCGCAGCTTCGCGACACACTGAAGTCCAGAATGCGTACTCCCCCCGCTCTCGCGATCAAAATGTTTTGCGGTTTCAGGCCGCCGTGAACGACCATGTGGGAATGTGCATGAGCCAGTGCGTCACTCAGTCCGGCGATGATGCGCCAAGCGTCGGGCCGAGGTATGTGACGGGGCGAGTACAGCTTGATCGTCTCGCTCAATGGCCTTCCCTCGATGAATTCCATGGTGAAGAACGCGACCCCGTCCGCTTGATCCAAGTCGTAGACCTTGACGATGTTCTCGTGGCTCAGCGATTGTGTCCGATGAAATTCCCGGCGCAGGCTCGACAGGTGCTCCGGCCTGCTGTCGCCTTCTTCTTGAACGATTTTTATCGCGATGCAGCGGCGCGCCGTATCACGCTGAAATCGATCCAACGCCTTGAATACGGCTGTACCGCAGCTGCCGCCCAGACGGCTCTCGAGGACGTAGCGGTCCTTCAGAACTAAGCCGGCTTTAAGAACCTTGGAGGATGATCGATGAAGGGAGACCGCCGCGACCGTCGGGCCTAATGGTTCGCCGGACGCGCGCCGATGCGGGTAGTGCTGCGATGGCGACGCAGTACCCGTGCCTTGCCGGGAAATGGTTTCGTTCATGGACCTCAAGCTTCCCTGGTGGATGCCATCCGCCGTTAAACATCATATCGCCGCAAGACGCGCCAGCGCCAATAGTGTGCGAGTCCACGGCGGGAAATGTATGTCAGACACTTCCGCATCCGGCCGTGGGAATCGCGGTATGGCCGCCCGCAGCCACTATCAGGCGGTCGCAGAGCGTCTGAAGGCCGCGGCGAACCTGTACGAAAAGGCGCTCGAGCACCTGGAAATCCTCGAGGTACTGGAGGCTCGGAGCCGGGCGACGTTGGAATCCAGCCGCGGGCGGCATGAGCAATTGCTGGTAAACGCTTGATGGCCGCGCCCGAGCGGCGCGGCGCCGCCGGATCAGGAGCCGTTGCCGGTCGGCGCACGTTCGCCGTGCAAAGATAAATCCTCGAAGACACCCTTGTTGCGCATGTGCGCCGACACGATGGTGCCGAAATAGGTGCGCAGGAAGAAGCGCGGGACTATACCCAGCACGAGGAAGCCGGCGCCCACGGCCAAACGCCGGCCGAGCTTGAGATGCGGAAACCTCGCAGCCGATACCATGCCGCTGATCACCAAGTCACGCACCCTATCCGTCTTGATGGGATGCGCATTTGGAAACATGCGCCGCGACAGCAGGCGGTGCTTGGTATGGCCGGGACAATAGCGCGAACGATCGGCCGGGAAGTGAAAGCCCAACCGATCCGCGAACGCATGCTGCGACTCTTCAACCCGCATTGTAGGCCGCGCCTTGGCCGGCATTGCGCTGGAACACGGTGCGGACGCGCTTGCCATAGTCGGAAATGATCTGGCGCGAACGGTCGGTGGAGCCGTCATCGACGACGATCACTTCGACCTGCTCGTAAGACTGTTCGACGGCGCTGGCAATCGCGGCACCGACGAATCGATCGTAGTTGTAGTTTACGATGACGATCGTCGCCAAAGGATTGTTGTCATGCATTAGGCACATACCATAACGTCACGATGTGTCCCTTTTGTGACCCGCGCACAGTCGCGGCCTCGGCCGTGGCGCACGGACGGCAAATGATTCGGACACTCTCATTTATAGCATGAATCGGAGTGCGGCGCGCCGTCGGGCGATCTATGGTCTGCTCACCTTCATGCGCGATCTGGAACCCGGGGAGCCGGTGATTCTCGTGAATCACATCCACCAGCCCGCCCAAACGCCCTATCGACTACCTTCAGGCGCACTTCGCGAAACGAGGCTGCTACGCGGCCCGCATCGACAGGGCCTGATGCACGAGAGGTAAACCGCATTTTGCCCCTACGGCATATACTCCCGATACGCGAATGGTGGTATTTGCCCATTCTGTTCATCTGAAATTCGAGGATCATTCATGTACGTGCCAACACCATTCGCCGAAGATCGGCCCGAGGAATTGCAGGCCCTCATGCGCAGCTGCTCCCTGCCCATGCTCGTTTCCCTGCTCGAGGGAGAGGACGGCGCCCGGCTGACGGCCACTCATTTGCCGCTGACCCACGCAGGCGACCGATTGATTGGGCACATCGCCCGGGCGAACAAGCAGTGGAAGCAGCTCGACGACTCGGTCGAGTCATTGGCGATCTTCAGCGGCGTGGATGGGTACGTCAGTCCCTCATACTATGCGACCAAGCAGGAAACCGGACGGGTCGTGCCTACATGGAATTACGAGGCCGTGCATGTGTACGGCCGGTTGGAGATCATAGAGGACACGGCGCGGATCCTCGAGATCGTGACGAACCTTACCGACCGGTTCGAGGGGCCCCGGAAAATGCCGTGGAAAGTAACTGATGCACCCGACGACTATGTGGCCATGCAGCTCAAGGCCATCGTCGGTGTGGTACTGCACATCACGAAGATGATCGGCGTGCGCAAGCTGAGCCAGAACAAGACTCCGGCAGACAGGGAAGGAGTCATTGCCGGAGAGACTCTCGACAATCCGGCACTCGCCGGCCGGATGCTCTCGCCGCGCTAAGCGCGAGGTCTTGCGAGCCGCACCAGCACCGCGAAAACCCCCGCCGCCATCAGCCACAGTACCGCTGCCACGCCGGAGTCGCCGACCCAGGCGATCGCCGCACCTGCGGCCATGGGGCCGATCGTGCCTGCGACGTTCCAAGTCAGGGCAATCAGGCCGGACGCGCGCAGCAGCGCGGCTCCGCTGAATATTTCGCCGCTGGCAACCAGCGACAAGGTGTAGACCGCACCGGCCACGCCTCCCAGCACGTACAAGTACACGGCCCACCACACGGGCAGCCGCAGCATGATGGGCAGCAGCGGCAGCAACAGGCACATCAGGCCTGCGCAGATCATTTGCACCCTGGCGCGGCCGAATCGATCGGCGAGCGCGCCTCCCAGGAACTGCAGCGTCGCATCCCCCGCCATCACTACGGCCACCGCTTCCAAGGCCCGGCTGCGGGTAAAACCGTCGTCGAGCGCGACCAAGGGCAGAAAGCTCAACACCACGCAATCGAAGGCCGCAAAAAAAGCGGCGCCCGCGACGATCACCGGTGCCTTGCGGGCAATTTCCAGCCACGAGGCGCTCTCATCTTTCGCGCTGCGCGGTTCGCTCTTTCTCCGCGCATCGTCGCGCCCCCGGCCATCGCTGTCTCGTGCGAGGCCAATGCCCGGTGCACCGAGCAAGAAAACGCCGCCGCAGATCAAGAAAACGGCGTGGGGAAAATTCGACAAGACATCGGCCAGGAGCGGCCCCATGACCTGGCATACGGTGAAGCTCGTGGTGTAGATCGCGACGACGCGGCCGCGGACCGCATCGCTCGGCAAGACGTTGATCCATGCCTCGCCCACGACGAAAAGCGGCGACATCGCCGCCCCGAACAGCAAGCGCAGCGCCGTCCAGCCCCACAGCGAAGTCATGAACTGCAGCGGCACGACGGAGGCCGCCGCCATCACCACACAGCCCAGCATGACCCGGCGCCGCCCGAAGCGAATCGTCGCCGCGGGAGCCGCGAGGGTCCCGAATATCCCTCCCATAGCGGACGCCGCGACCATCCAGCCAACCACGGCCGGTCCGAAGCCTCGGGCGTTGAGCACGAGCGCCGTCAGCGGCAAGGTGCTGCCGAGCCCAATGCCGAGCACCGCAACGCTGAAGGTTACGGCGGCAAAATCACGCCAGACATGCCTATCCAGCATTGACGCGCACGGGCTTAAGGCGCCTTCGGCTCCACGAACTGCATGCCCGAGGCGGGCCGCTCGGCGCGCAGCTTCACGGCGACTTTCTCGGCCGCCGCCATCACGCGCAGCACATTCTCCCCGGCCAGCTTGGCAACATCGGCATCCGTCCAGCCCCGGCGCATCATTTCCTCGAGCAGCGCCGGGTATTTGTCCACCCCCTCGAGCCCTACGGGTGCATCGGGGATGCCATCGAAGTCGGAGCCCAGGCCGACATGATCGACCCCCGCCACTTGCCGGATGTGATCGATGTGGTCGGCGACTTGGCGAAGCGTGGTGGCCGGCATCGGGTGCTCTGCATCCCACGCCGCCAGAGCCGCCTTTGCCCGCTCCGGCTGTCCGATGTAGAGGCCGACGAACGGCGGGCTGTTGAAGCGCGTCTGTTCGGCGGCCCGATCCGCATCCCAGCGATTGCGCGCTTCCGACACATAGCCGGGCGCGAAGTTGACCATGACCACACCGCCGTTGGCCGCCACCGACCGAAGAATATCGTCCGGAACGTCGCGAGGATGATCCACCAGCGCACGCGCCGAGGAGTGCGAAAAAATCACCGGAGCCTCGCTGGCCGCGAGTGCGGCTCGCATGGTGTCGACAGATACATGGCTCAAGTCGACCAGCATTCCCAGCCGGTTCATCTCGTGAACGACCTCTATCCCGAAGGGCGTCAGGCCATGGTGAGCGGGCGTGTCGGTCGCCGAATCCGCCCACGCAGTGTTGAGGGCATGCGTCAAGGTCATGTATCGAGCACCGTCGTCATACATCTGGCGCAGGACGGCCAGAGAATTATTGATTTGGTGGCCACCCTCGATACCGATCAGCGAGGCAATCTTGTGCTCGCGGTGAATGCGCCGCACGTCCGCGGCGCTGTAGGCCATTTCCAGATCTTCGGGGTAGCGGGCCGCCATTCGCTTGACCAGATCGATTTGTTCGAGCGTCATTTGAACGGCTTCGTATCCCTTGATATCGGTCGGGACCCATACCGACCAGAACTGTCCTCCCACCATTCCGGCGCGCAGCCGCGGGATATCCGTCATCAGAGCGCTCTGCCCCGCCTGCAGCGGCAGGCGTGCCGTATCGGATTTCAGGTCGATGGCCGTCAGATCGCTCTTGAATCGCTCGCGGATCTCCCACGGCAGATCGTTGTGCCCGTCGATCAAGGGCGTCTGCTGTAGAATTCTCTCGAGGCGCTGTTGATAACCATCCGCTCCCCATGCGGCCGGCGCCGCACACAGCATCAGTCCCAGCACGCCGATTAGGCCGCCCCTCATCGATCCGCTCCCCATCGTTATTCTCCCGTAGGTGAAATCTCAAGGCCGGCCATGGTAGCCGTTCGCAGCATGCTTGGCCCGCGATGTCGGCAACGCTCCAAATCATGTCCTTCAGATCTCCTGCCTGCCGCACTTCATCGTTGACGGCGACCACCATTTCGACCTCGTGATGCAAGAGATTGGTTCGGGTGGGGAACGGCAGCCGCAGGCCGCTGTCAACCACCGCATCGGCGGGTTTGCTGATTGCGCGATGCAGATGGTCGGGACCGAAATTACACAGTTGACAAACTAGCCCCATATTGTCTATCGTGTTTGGGTGAACATAATATCCGTCCCGGAGCCCGAACAAGCCGATGTGCGTCAGACGGCTTTACTGGAGGCCGCCGTGGCGGTCTTTGCCCGCTATGGCTTTCGCAAGACCTCCATGGACGAAGTCGCCCGAGCCGCCGGGATGTCGCGCCAGGGTCTTTATCTGCAGTTCGCAAGCAAAGAAGATCTGTTTCGAAAGGCGCTCGAGCACTCTCTCAGGAACCAGTTGAACGCGGCGGTCGCCGCCCTATCCGGCCGAACGGACAGCCTGGAGTCCAGGCTGATTGCCGCCTGCGATGCATGGTCGGGGCGTTTCGTGGGCACGCTCGGAGCGGACGCTGCCGATCTTATGTGCGCGAGCACCTCGCTTGCGGGCGCCACGCTCGCCGATTACGAAGGTCAGTTCGAGCAGGCGGTGACGCGCGCCATCGCGGAATCGCCGCTGGACTCGTTCTGCGCCGAGGCCGGCCTGAGTTCTGCCGACTTGGCGCGCGCACTTCACGCCACCGCGCGGGGTCTGAAGCAAAGATCCGCGTCTCGAGAAGAATTTGTGAAGGGGATTACGGTCGCTGCACGGATGTTCTGCGCGCCGTTGAATCAACGCAGGTAGCCAGTATTCAGAGGTATATTTGATGTCGAAGTCCATTCGATTCGGTGCCCGCTCGACGGCCGACAAGGTGCTCGCGGGCATCGACCTTTCCGGCAAGCGCTTCGTGGTGACGGGCTGCAATTCGGGGATCGGATTCGAAACCATGAGCTCGCTCGCCGCCAATGGCGCGCAAGTGATCGGCCTTGCGAGGTCACTGTCGGATGCGAAGACCGCATGCGGCAGGGCCGGGCCCCACTGCCTGCCGGTGGCCTGCGACCTGGCGGATCTCGATTCGATCGCGGAGGCGGCGGAGGCGATTCGCGCGCTTCACCTGCCGCTCGATGCCATCGTCGCCAATGCCGGCATCGCCAACTTGCCCACCCTGCAGACCCGGTACGGCGTCGAGATGCAATTTCTCGTCAATCATATCGGCCACTTCGCGCTGGTGAACGAACTTTTGGATGTGGTGCGAGACGGCACGGGGCGCATCGTGATCGTCAGCAGCAGCGCGGGGATCGACCGGGCGCCGGCCGAAGGCATCATGTTCGACAATCTCGACGGCCGGCGCTTCTACAAGCCGAGTACGTTCTACGGTCAGTCCAAATTGGCGAACGCATTGTTTGCGAAAGAGCTGTCGCGGCGCCTGAGCCCGCGCGGCATTGCGGTCAATTCGCTGCATCCCGGCGCCACGCGCGGCACCGGTCTGAACAGAAACCTCGGCCTGCCGCTCAAGATCATGCTCGCAGCGGCGCGAATGTTCATGCGATCGGCGGCCCGGGGCGCGGCCACGCAGGCGCTGCTCGCCGCAAACCCCGGGGTGGGCGGGATCAGCGGGGAATTTTGGGCGAATTGCCGGATCGCCGCGGGCAGTCCTCTGCTCGAGGACGGCGGCCTCGCCAAGCGCCTCTGGGAAGCATCGGAAGACATCGTCACGCAGCATCGGCTTCGCGCGCCGAAACCTCTGCGCGAAGCGGCCTGAGGGCCCGCACCGGCGGGATTTCCCGAATCCCGCACCGCGGTCTATAATAGGGGCATATGCCCGCGAACCCCGCCATCAAGCCCAATGCCTGCACCTGCGGAAGCCTGCGCAAGGCGTCGCGGCGCATATCGCAGTTCTACGACACCGCGCTCGCCCCGGTCGGCATCAAATCCACCCAGTATTCCATCCTCTCGGAGGTGGAACGCGGGCGGCCCGATGGCGCGGTCACCATGCGCGAGCTGGCGAACGCGATGGTCATGGACCGATCGACGCTGGGGCACAACCTCAAGCCCTTGGAACGCGACGACTTGGTCGTCATCCGGCTGTCGGACGAGGATCGCCGCAAGCGCTACGTGGAGCTGACGAAAAAAGGCAGGGCCATCCTGCGCAGATCACGGCGCCTGTGGCGCCATGCGGAAGGCCGGTTCGAGAAGATATTCGGCAAGGAACCTGCGGCCGAGCTCAGAGCGGTGCTTCTGAGTATTGCAGCCAACGAGGAATTGAACGCGCTGCCGATCGGTTGAGGGGGTGCCTGCGCCGGCGGCCGCGCCCGGCGCCGATGCCGATGCCGATTGACTTAATACGGTGTTTCGCTTACATTTCTGATATATAAGGGCATATGCCCCTATTTTACAAAGTCGCGTATTCAGTCTCGCGCCAATGAGCTTTCAGGCCGGCGGCGTGCCGATTGACTCGATTTTCACCTAGTCGTTTGCCTTCGGAGGCCCGTCCGGCGGATCGCCGGTAACTTCCGCGATCCAATCGGAGCAGATCATGTGGATTGTCAAAGTAGCGCTGCAGCGGCCCTACACCTTCATCATGCTGGCGCTGCTGATCGTGTTGATGGGCGGCTACTCCATCCTGAACACCGCGACGGACATCTTCCCGAACATCAAGATTCCGATCGCCGCGGTCATCTGGCGCTACACCGGCATCCTGCCCGAGGAAATCGCCAACCGCATCGTGCTGTTCTCCGAGCGCGTGGCACAGACCACGGTGAACGATGTGGAACACACCGAGTCGCAGTCGGTCAACGGCGAGGCGGTGGTGAAGTATTTCTTTCAGCCGGATGTCGACAACGATCTGTCGATGTCGCAGATCACGGCGGTATCGCAGGTGCAGCTGGCTTTCTCCCCGCCGGGCACCCAGCCGCCCTTCATCTTGAACTACAACGCCTCCAGCGTGCCGATCCTGCAGCTGGCGCTGTCGAGCGATACCCTGCCGGAATCGCAAATATACGACCTCGGCAACACCCTGCTGCGCACGCAATTGGCGACCGTTCAGGGCGCCTCCATTCCATTTCCCTTCGGCGGCAAGCAGCGCGAGGTACAGGTCGATCTGGATCCGCAGGCACTGCGCGCCCGCGGCCTCTCCGCCAACGACGTCGTCAATGCCATCGGCGCGCAAAATCTGATCTTGCCCGCCGGCACCGAGAAGATCGGCGCGCTCGAGTACTTCATCAAGCTCAACGCCAGCCCCAGTCAAATCGAAGACTTGAACAACATGCCGATACGCGCGGCCAACGGCACCGTCACGTATATTCACGACGTGGCGCACGTGCGGGACGGCTATTCGCCGCAGACCAACATGGTGCGCCTGGATGGCCGGCGCGCCGTCCTGATGAGCGTGTTGAAGACCGGCAAGGCCTCCACCATCGACATCATCAACAGCATCAACGAGAAGCTGCCGCAGATTCGGGCCGCTCTGCCTCCGGAACTCAAGATCGAACCCTTGAGCGATCAATCGATATTCGTGCGCTCCGCCATCTCAGGTGTGGCCCGCGAAGCGCTGATCGCCGGCGCGCTGACCGGGCTCCTGATCCTGCTGTTCCTGGGCAGCTGGCGCAGCACGCTCATCATCACCATCTCCATTCCGCTGTCCATCCTGGCCTCGATTTGCTGTCTCTCGGCGCTCGGCGAGACCATCAACATCATGACCTTGGGCGGACTCGCGCTCGCGGTGGGCATTTTGGTGGACGACGCAACGGTCACCATCGAGAACATCAACTACCACCTCGAGCAGGGCAAGGACGTGGAGACCGCGATTCTCGACGGCGCCCACCAGATCGCCCTGCCGGCGCTGGTATCGACCTTGTCGATCTGCATCGTGTTCGTCCCCATGTTCCTGCTGGCGGGCATCGCGAAATTTCTGTTCATTCCGCTCGCCGAGGCCGTCGTGTTCGCCATGCTGGCCTCCTACATCCTGTCGCGTACCCTGGTGCCGACGCTGGCGAAATTCTGGCTCAAGCAGCACGAGGCCGGGGTGAAGGCGGCGCGGAACTTTCTGGCGCGCTTTCAAGCGCGGTTCGAACAGGCCTTCGAAACGATGCGCGAACGCTATCACGCACTTCTCGCAATGGCCGTGCGCAGCGGTCCGCGCTTCGCCGCCATATTCCTGGGGGCCATGGCCGCCACCGCCCTGCTGGCCTTTCCGCTCGGGCCTCTGCCCGGTCTCGGCCAGGACTTCTTCCCCTCCGTCGACGGCGGACAGATCAAGCTGCATGTCCGCGCCCGCAGCGGCACTCGAATCGAGGAAACCGCCGCTCTTTGCGATGCGATCGAGGCCTCGATCCGCGAGGTGATCCCCAAGAATCAGGTGAGTACCATCGTCGACAACCTGGGCCTGCCCTACAGCGGCATCAATCTGGCGTACAGCACCTCGGCGCCCGTCGGCCCCGGCGATGCCGACATATTCGTCAATCTCAACGAGGGCCACAGGCCGACGGCGGATTACGTGCGCATCCTGCGCACCAAGCTCGCGGCCGCCTTCCCGTCGACGACGTTTTCCTTCCTGCCCGCGGACATGATCACTCAGATATTGAACTTCGGCCTGCCCTCGCCCATCGACGTGCAAATCGTCGGCTTCAATGAGCCGGCCAACCGCACCTTTGCCAACAACCTGCTGCAGAAGCTGCACTCCGTGGCCGGCGCGGTGGACCTGCACATCCAGCAGTCCGGGGACTATCCGCAGTTCAACGTCGACGTCGACCGCACCAAGGCGCAGCTTCTCGGGCTCACCGAGCAGGCCGTGGCGAGCAATCTGCTGGTCTCCCTGTCCGGCAGCTTCCAGACCGCGCCCTCGTTCTGGGTGGACCCGAAGAGCGGCACGCAGTACTCGGTGTCGACCCAGACACCGCAATTTCGCATGGAGAGCCTCAACGATCTGGGCAATACTCCCCTGAGCGGCGCAATCGGCGGCTCCTCGCAAATACTGTCGAACGTCGCCAGCATCCACCGCAGCGTGGCCCCCGCGGTGGTGAGTCACTACAATGCCACGCCGGCCATCGATATTTTCGGCTCGGTACAGGACATGGACTTGGGATACGTGTCCACGCAAATCCACAAAATCATCGAAGCCTCGCAGAAGGACTTGCCGAGGGGTTCGCATGTCGTGCTGCGCGGCCAGGCACAGACCATGAAGGGCTCGTTCAACGGACTGCTGATCGGGCTGGTCGGAGCCATCGTGCTGGTGTACATGCTTCTGGTGGTGAATTTTCAGTCCCTGCTCGATCCTTTCATCATCATCACGGCGCTGCCGGCGGCCTTGGCGGGAATCGTCTGGATGCTGTTCCTCACTCACACGACGGTCAGCGTTCCCGCCTTGACGGGGGCCATCATGTGTATGGGCGTGGCCACGGCCAACAGCGTGCTGGTGGTGAGCTTTGCGCGCGAGCGCATGAATGCCGGCGACAATGCCTTCGAGGCGGCGCTGCAGGCCGGTTTCACGCGGCTGCGTCCGGTGATCATGACGGCCTCGGCCATGATTATCGGCATGATCCCGATGGCCTTGGGGCTAGGGGACGGCGGCGAGCAGAACGCTCCGTTGGGACGCGCGGTCATCGGCGGCCTCATATTTGCGACCATCGCCACCCTGTTTTTCGTTCCCACCGTATTCTCCATCATTCACGGGCGCCCCTCACAGCACCCGATCCACTCCGCGGAGATTCCCCATGCCTGAGCAAAGCGCCGATGACTCGGACAAGTTACGACGCAAGATCCATCGCTATTCGCTGATCCTGCTCATCGTGGCCGTCACCCTCGGGGTTTGGGGCGAGGTCAGCCGCGTCGCTGGCGCGTTCCGCGCTTCTCAAGGAGACCACGGCAGCCGCCGTGCCCACGGTCAACGTCACCACGCCCAGCCGCGCCACCATGGGCGAGGAACTGGTGCTCCCCGGCAGCGTGCAGGCCTATATCGAGGCGCCGGTCTACGCCCGCACCAACGGCTATCTCAAGGACTGGCAGACCGACATCGGGTCGCAAGTGACCAAGGGCCAACTGCTGGCTGAAATCGAAACTCCCGAGGTCGACCAGCAGTTTACCCAGGCGCAGGCCGATCTTGCGACCGCACGCGCCAACGAGGCCCTGTCCGACACCACCAATGCGCGCTGGAAGACCCTGCTCGCCACTCAATCGGTGTCAAAGCAGGACGCCGACGAAAAAGCCGGCGACGCCGCGGCGAAGAAAGCCGCCGCCGATTCGGCCGCCGCCAATGTGGCGCGCTTGCGCGAGCTGGAATCCTTCAAGCGGGTGGTCGCTCCCTTCGACGGCATCATTACGGCGCGCAATACCGATATCGGCGCGTTGATCAATGCCGGCCAGAGTCCCGGAACCGAGCTGTTCCGCATCGCCGACACGCACAAGCTGCGCATTTATGTGCAGGTACCCGAGGCCTACGCCACCGTGACCGCTCCCGGCCTCGAAGCGGAACTGCATTTCGCAGAACGGCCGGACAAGGTCTTCACGGCAAAGGCCGTGCGCACCTCGAACGCTCTCGATCCCACCCTGAGAACCTTGCAAGTGGAGCTGCAGTTGGACAACGCCGGCCGCGAAATCTTCCCCGGCGCCTACGCCGAAGTGCACTTCAAGCTGCCCGCCAGCGCCGAAAGCCTGCGGCTCCCGGCCAATACGGTGCTGTTCCGCTCCGCCGGCCTGCAGGTCGCCACCGTCGACGGTCAAGATCATGTGAAACTCAAGAGCGTCGTCCAAGGACGCGACTTCGGCAGTACCATAGAGATCATTTCCGGCATCGGCCCGCAAGACAGGGTGATCGTCAATCCGCCCGACTCGATCACCGACGGTGTGCCCGTGCGCATCGCACCCTCCGGGAAATCGGGTAAGGCAACATGAAACCGCACGCTCTCGAGCGCAGCGCTGCTTCTGTTCGGCACTTTGGGGGCTTGCTCGTTCGCGCCCACCTACAAGGTGCCGGATAGCGCGCCCGCCGCGGCCGCCTACAAGGAATCCGGGGATTGGAATGCCGCGCGGCCCATGGACGGCCAGAACCGCGGCGAGTGGTGGAGCATTTTTCAGGACCCGCAGCTCGACGGGCTGGAGGCCAAGGTGGACAGCGCCAACCAGGACCTGAAGGCGGCCTTCGCGCGGCTGCAGCAGGCACGCGCGGCCACCCGGATCGCGCGGGCGGACCTGTTCCCGACCCTGACGGCGGGCTCTTCCGCACAGCGTGCGCGGGCTTCGGTCAATTCACCGACCTTTCCGCCGGGAGCGAAGCCGGTGTACAACAACTTCGATTTGGAGGCCGATTTTTCCTACGAGTTCGATGTTTGGGGCCGAGTGCGCAACGCCGTGTCTTCGGCGAAGGCGAGTCAACAGGCAAGCGCGGCCGACCTCGCGACTCTGAATCTGGCGATACACG
Organism: uncultured Gammaproteobacteria bacterium; assembly: GCA_963784105.1. Lineage (GTDB taxonomy): Bacteria > Pseudomonadota > Gammaproteobacteria > Steroidobacterales > Steroidobacteraceae > Bog-1198. Next base: position 2,367,983 of record CAWAQE010000015.1, on the reverse strand, counting down.
CCGAGTTGGCCACCGATTATTTCTCGCTGCGCGCGCAAGACACCCAGCGGGTGCTGCTGGACAAGACGGTGCAGGACTATGCCGAGTCGCTGCAGCTGACGCAGAACCTCTACAACGGCGGCGGCGCGGCACTCGCGGATGTGGATCAGGCGCAAGCGCAGCTCGAGACCGCGCGCACTCAGGCCGCCGATATCCGGCTGCAGCGCGCCCAGAGCGAGCACGCCATCGCCGTATTGCTGGGTGAGAACCCCTCCGTCTATCACACGGATCCGAATCCGATGCCGGCGCAGCTGATGCCGCCGCCCATCGATCCCGGCCTCCCCTCCTCACTCCTGGAACGCCGGCCGGACGTCGCTGCGGCCGAACGGCGGGTGGCCGCCGCCAACGCACAAATCGGCGTGGCGCGCGCGGCATATTTTCCGGTATTCAGCCTCGGCGCCGCGGCGGGCTTCGACAGCACGAAGTCCTCCAATTGGCTGAGCGCACCCAGCCAGCTTTGGTCGCTGGGTCCCGCCGCCGGCCTGCTGACCGTGTTCGACGCCGGCCGGCATAGGGCGCAGAGCGCACAGGCCAAGGCGGCTTACGACGAACAGGTCGCCGACTATCGCAACACGGTGCTCGGCGCCTATCAAGAAGTGGAAGACAATCTGGCGGCGCTTCGCCAATTGGAGCAGGAAAGCATAAGCGAAGCGGCGGCCGTGACCGCCACAGCGAAAGCCCTGCAGCAGGCGCAGTATCGCTACAAGGCCGGCCTCGTCACCTACCTCGAGGTCGCGACCGCGGAGAATACCGCGCTGCAGGCGCAGATTTCGAACGTCACCATTCAATTGCGCCGCATGAGTGCGAGCGTGCTGCTGGTGAAGGCGCTCGGCGGCGGCTGGCGCGACGCATCTGCGCCCGGCCCGCAGGCCGAACGCAGATGCGTCATTTCTTGCCCAGATTCTGTTGCGCGAATTCCCAATTGACGAGCTTGTCCAGCACTGCAATGACGTGGTCGGCGCGCCGGTTCTGATAATCGAGGTAGTAGGCGTGCTCCCAGACATCGATGGTGAGCAGCGGTCTGGCCGACTGAGCCAGCGGCGTGTTCGCATTCGCCGTCTTCACGATCTTGAGCTTCTCGCCGTCGAGCACCAGCCAGGCCCAGCCGCTGCCGAACTGCCCCACCGCGGCGGCCGTCCATTCCTTCTTGCACGCATCGACGCTGCCGAAGGATGAGTCGATCAGGCTCTTCAGGGCAGCCGGGGGCTCGCCGCCGCCTTTGGGCGCGAGGCTATGCCAGTAGAAGGTGTGATTCCAGGCTTGCGCCGCATTGTTGAAAATGGCGGTGTGGTCGGACTTGCCCGAGGTCGCCTTGACGATTTTCTCGAGCGGCATGTCCGCAAACTCCGTGCCCGCGATGAGCTTGTTCAAGGTATCGACATAGCCCTTATGATGCTTCCCGTAATGGAAGCTCAGGGTATTTGCGGAAATGACGGGCTGAAGAGCGCTCTGCTCATAGGGCAGCGCCGGCAAGGTATGGGTGGAGAGGTCATGGTCGCCGAGTTCATTGGCACTCCTGAATGGGCTGTGGCTGTCGGTGTGTGGGATTCTTCCACACTACGGAGCCGCCCCGGCGGGCGCCATCGGCGTCCATTACCTGGACGCGTAGGCATTTACTGACGTCCAAACCCCCAAGCTAGTACACGTAGGGGAGCACCACCCGCACATCGCGTATTTGCACGCGAACGTCGTGTATCCGCTGCGGCGTGCGGCGCAGCTGCGCCAACTCGAGCGAAGAGGTGCGAGTCCCCGGCGCGCCCTTGGTACACAGCCGCACGTCCCCGCTCTTCGTGTTGATCCGCACATGGCCATGTCCTTCGCCGTTCACGAACTGCAGCCGCGATCCCGGGCCGTAGCGCGACTCCCCCGGCTTCGGTCCGAAGCAGTTTTTGATGTCGCCGCTGAAAGTCTGCACATCGAAATCCGCGGCCGGCGCGGCGGCAAAACTCATGCTCAGGTCGCCGCTCACCGATTCGCTCTCGATGCGCCCGTCGGGCGCCAGTGCCAGCATCATCGATATGTCCCCCGACACGCTCTTGAATCGGCCGCTGCTCACCTCGCCCAAATCGAGCGACACCGTGCCGCTCACAGTGCTGATGTCCGCCTCGCCGCCGCCGCCCGTCAGCTGAATGTCGCCGCTGATGGTCCGGACCTCGATGGACTTGGCGGCCCGTGCCTTCAGACGCACATCCCCGCTCACCGTGGTCGCGCGCACGTCCCCTCCCACATCGCCGCTAACCGTGCCGGTCACCGTCTGCGCCTTCAGGTCGCCCTGCACGCCGGTCACCTTGATATCCGAGCTGACGAGAGTGGCCATGATGTCGCTCTTGGCCGGTACGTGAACGATGAGATGAGCCTCGCCGTCGGAGCCCCACATGTGAGCCGACCCCGACACGACATGGATGGACGTACGGCGGCCCGAGCCCGTCACTTCGACCCTCTGCACGCCCTCATCGGCCGTGCCGCCCACCTCGACCTCGTTGCGGTTCCACCCCTCGACCTCGACCGTGCCCGACAGGTTGAATATTTCCACATCGCCCTGCGGATCGGCCGCGCGGGTCTCGTGAATCGTCTGAACCGTGCTGCCCGCGTGCACCAGCGACCAGGGGACGATCAGTGCCGCCATTGCGCCGACGGCGATCCAGCCGCTGCGCAGCGCTTCAGGTTGTGCGTTCGACATGCTCATGTCCTTGTCATCGTGGGTTGGGTGGCCTGTACGACGTGATCGTACAGATCGATTTCGTCGTGCCAGGTGCTCTGCCAGAGCTGTTCGAGCACCGGGCTTGCGGGATCGCTCGCGAGCGCCTTGCGGATGTCCTCGTGCGCGCGCCGAATGATCGCGAGATTGGCCTCGATCTTCGCCCGCGTGGCAGGATCGAGCAGCGCCAGCCGCTCGCGGAAATTCACTTCCAGAGAATCGCGCGCCGCCACATAGCTTGCGCTGCGCGGCTCATCCAAGGTGGGGATTTGTGCGGCCAGCTCGATCGCGGGCCCGCGCGGTGCCGCGTGCTCATGCAGCACGGTCCACGTCAGTGCACCGGCCAGACAGGCGCCGGCCAGGCCGGCCGCCGCGGCAAATACCAGGGGGCGCGGGCGGCGCGAGCGGCGCGGCAGGCGATGAGCGATGCCCGGCCAGAGATTCGGCGGCGGCGGTATGTCGCGCGGCAGATCCGCGAGCGTTTCATCCAGGGATTTTTGCAATGGATCGTTCATGATGCCTCCAATCCGAGCGCCGCGGCCAGAAGAGCCCGGGCTCGATGCAGCTGTGCCTTGCAGGTGCCCTCGGCAATTCCCAGCGTCTGGGCTGCCTCCGCATGGCTGAAACCATAGATACTCACCAGCACCAGCACATGGCGCGCTCCTTCCGGCAGCGCCGCGATCGCGCACTCGATGTCGAGCGGTGGACCGCCGCCGCTGGGATCCGCCACTTCGGGCAGCCCTGTGGCCGGCTCCGCCACCTCGTACTCCACACGCAAGCCGCGACGCCGCGCGAGCACGGTGTGCACGGCGATCCGGTGCAGCCAGGTGGAAAAACGGCTGCGCTGCTCGAACCTGCCCAAGGCTCGCCACGCGGCGACGAAGGACTCCTGCGTGCAATCCTCGGCGGCTTCGCGCTGTCCGGTAAGGCGCAGACAGAGACCATAGACCCGGGGCGAGAATTGCCGGTACAGCCGCTCGAAGGCCGGCAGGTCGCCCCCGGCAGCGGCGGCGATGAGTTCAGCCGGTTCCGCGGCGGCATCCGCCGCTCCTGCAACTTGCAGCATCTGAACCGTCCCCACGCATTGACTCCGTTGCCCCATCATCTGCTCAATTAGAGGACGGCAGGAGCCCAATGGTTTAAGGCCCGGTGAATGAATGTCGCGGCGGCAGACCGGGCAAGGGGTGCGCGCGCATCCATGCGCGCGGCTTGTCTCGAGTTGATGCCCTGACGATCGCCTCCGTGCTGCCGGGCATCGAGGGGTATTATCTAGATATGCCGCCGCTCACGCAGTGCTACACTGCCTAGCTGGATCGGCAATATGTCAGATTTGCACCGCATCAGTGTGCGCGAAAACACGGTTTTCCCAGGCTTTTGTCACAATCGGCTCGCACGCACGTCCTGCGGATGGAGGGGCCGCCTTCACTTGAGCTCGATTTCCACGAACCGGAACTCATGGTCATTGGCGTTGATGACGTTGTGAGCGACGCCCGCGGGCCGCGCATACGATACTCCCGCCTGCAAGGCAGCCTCTCTCGTTCCCGTGGCCTCCTCGAGGCGCAGGGTGCCGCTGGTCAAAGGCACGACCACATAGTCATGAGCGTGCACATGAGATCCGGTGTCGGCTCCAGGGGCAAAGCGCCATTCCGTCACGATCACGCGCGCGTTCTCGACCTGGACAGTAGATGTTGCTCTCACGTTAGAATTCCCCCGATCGGCCGGTTATAGTCAGCCAAGCCTAACGGGTTCCAATGGAAAGAATAGTCCCCCGCTCCATGCTACCGTGGCGTCCATGCCGCCGGTGATCGTCTGCCCCTCCTGCGATTTGGCGCATCGCGGCTCCGCCGCCTCCCCCGGCGGCCGCCTGCAGTGCGCGCGCTGCCGCGCGCAGCTGCACCGTCCGGAAAACGCCGCCATCGATACCGCCATAGCCCTCGCAGTCTGCGCCGCGGTCCTGATGTTTTTGAGCAATGTGTACCCTCTGGTGACGATGCAGATCAACGGCAGCTCACGCGACACGACGCTGATCGGAGCGGCGCTCGGTCTGTACGCGCAAAACTACGACTCGCTCGCGGTGCTGGTGCTGCTCACCACCGTGGCGGTGCCCTTGCTGCAGATCGCGGCACTCCTCTATGTCTTGGTTCCTCTGTGGTGCGGGCGGCGCCCGCCCGGCCGGGATTCGGTGCTCCGTGTATTTACGCAGATGCGGTCCTGGCGCTTCATGGAGGTGTTCCTGCTCGGCGCGCTCGCCGCGCTGGTGCGGCTGGGGAAATTCGCGCATATAACGCCGGGAATCGCCCTTTGGTCGTGCGTTCTGCTCATGCTCTGCCTCTCTGAACTGATCAGCATCGCCTCGCCCGGGCAGCTATGGCGATGGGCCGAAGGGAGCCCGGAATGAGCGCTCCCGCCACCGGCCGAAGCCTCGGGCTGCTCGTTTGCCTGGCCTGCCATGCGACGGTTCGCCGCACCGACGCCGCTCATCTGCGCTGCCCGCGCTGCCGTGCACGGCTGCATGAGCGCAAGCCTCACAGTCTCCTCATTACCACCGCCTTGGTCATCGCCTCCGCCGCGCTCTATGTGCCCGCGAATGTCCTGCCCGTGATGATCACGCGCACGTTCTTCGACGATGAGAGCGATACCATCATGAGCGGCGTGCTGGTTTTGCTGCATTCCGGTTCCTGGCCCGTCGCCGTGCTCGTGTTCGTCGCCAGCATCGTCGTGCCTCTGCTGAAGATCCTCGCCCTGGCGGTGCTGCTATATTCCGCGTGGCGCCCCTCGCCCGGCCGGCGCATGCAGCGCAGCCAGCTGTTTCGGATGGTAGAATTCATCGGACGATGGTCGATGTTGGATATCTACGCGATTTCGCTTCTGGCCACTTTGGTGCAAATATCATCGTTCGCATCCATCATCGTCGGCTGGGGCGCGTGGGCTTTCGGCGCCGTGGTGGTGCTGACGCTGCTCGCGGCATGGACTTTCGACGAGCGACTTCTCTGGGATACGCCTCAGCATGACTGAATCTTCGACTCCCGGCCTGGACGACCTTCCGGCGGCCGTGCCCGCCCCTTCGCGCTGGTCGCGCGTGTCGCTCATATGGATTCTGCCGGCCGTGGTGATTCTGGCGGGCATCTTCGTCGTGATTCACGAGAAGCTTGCGCAGGGAACCACCATCGAAATCCGTTTCCACAATGCCGAGGATCTCGAAGCGAATAGAACCAAGATTCGCTACAAGGAAGTCGAGATCGGCGAGGTGCGCGACATTCACGTGTCCAAGGACCGCAAGAGCGTCATCGTCACCGCCGTCGTGCAGCGCGATGACAGCGAGTATCTGGTGCAGGACACCCGCTTCTGGGTGGTGCGCCCGCGCATTTCCGCCGCCGGGGTTACCGGCTTGGGCACCCTGGTGTCCGGCGCCTACATCAGTGTCGACGTGGGTACGTCGGCCGTGCGCAGCAGGCAGTTCGTGGGCCTGGAAGTACCGCCCATAGTCACCTCGGATCAGCCCGGCCGGGAGTTCGTGCTGCACGCCGACGATCTGGGCTCGCTGGGCATAGGCTCGGCCGTGTTCTATAGGCACATCAACGCAGGCCAGGTGATGGGCTACACGCTCGACCCGGGCGGCGCCGGCGTCACGATCAAGATATTCGTCAACTCACCCTTCGATGCCTTCGTCACCGCCGGGACGCGATTCTGGCAGGCGAGCGGCATCGACATGTCGGTGGGTTCGGACGGGGTCAAGCTGCGCACGGAGTCGTTGACTTCCATTCTCGAAGGCGGTGTTGCTTTTCAAGCGCTCCCGGGCAGCCCGAACACGGCGGTGCCGGCGGATTCGCCGTTCACTCTGTATCTGGATGAAGATCGCGCGATGCGGCCCACCGAAACGGATATTCGAACCTTCGTCATGTATTTCAAAGGCTCGCTGCGCGGACTCTCTCCCGGCGCGCCGGTGGAGTTGCACGGCATCGGTGTCGGCGAAGTCAAAAGCATGGATGTGGAATACGACCGCGACGCCGGCGCCCTGCGGTTTCCCGTCGTCGTCGAGGTCTATCCGCAGCGTATACGCGGGCGCAAGGCCAATGGAACGCGGCCGCCCGGCGCCGATCCCGCCCCGGCGATGTCCAGCCGGAAACTGATCGACAGCCTGGTGGCGCACGGCCTGCGGGCCGAACTGAAGACCGGCAATCTGCTGACGGGACAGAAGTATGTGGATCTGGACATGCACGCGGACGCTCCGGCGGAATCGGTCTGGTGGAATGAAGAGCCTTCGGTGTTCCCGACGGTGTCCAACGGACTCGACGAAATTCAAGATTCCATGGGAAGGATTGCCCGAAAGCTGAGCAAGGTCCCCTTCGATCAGATCTCCTACCGGCTGCTGGCCACCATGAGCAGCCTCGATGCGACCTTGAAGAGCACCGACCAATTGATGCGGCATGTCGACGGCAGCATAGCGCCGCAGGTTGAAGCCACCCTGGCCGAAGCACAGGCGGCGATGAAGAACGCCAAGGATTTGATGGCGCAGGACGCCCCGCTGCAGAGCGATCTCAGCGCGGCGTTGCTGCAGGTGTCGCGGGCCGCGAAATCCATAGCCGCGCTGGTCGACTACCTGGAACGACATCCTGAATCCCTGCTGCGCGGCAAACCTGGAGACCCTCCGTGAAACAGCTGTTGGCCGCCCTCGGCGCCTCGGTCCTGCTGTGCGCCTGTGCGACTCGCAGGCCCGATCACTTCTACGTTCTGAGCGCACAGCCGCCGGCCGCGATCGAGGCGAGGACTGCGCCCGCCACGCCGGTGGCCATCAAAGTGACTCTGCCCTCGTCGGTGGACCGGCCTGAAATCGTACTCAACACCTCCGACGACAAAGTCATCGTTCTCGAGCACGAGCGCTGGGCCGCGCCGCTCGCCGATCTTGCGGCACAGGCGCTGGCCCGCGACCTCGAGCAACGGCGCGGCGAATTGCTCATCTCGGATTCGCGCCTGGCTCACGCGAGCGGCGCCCTCAAGCTCAACGTCGATGTGGTCCAGATGAGCCTGTGGCAGGGCGGGCAGGCAAGCATCGAGGCCCATTGGCGGATTCTCGATCCGCGCACCGGCAAAGAAGCGGTGGACGGCGCCATATTCAGCTCGCCCCTGAGCCAGGACGACTATGCAGCCGTCTCGCAGGCATTGAGCCGGTGTCTGGGGCTGCTCGCGGACCGCCTGGCGGCAGGGATGCCGTGAGGTCGCGCCGAATGAGCCACACCGTTGGCGCCGCGGACACCCGGAGGCGTCCGCGGAGCGCGGCCGCTTCGCAATACTACGGCTGGACTGCGACGTCGTTGTGGACGGAGGTGACGCCTTCGGTGCCCTTGGCAATCATGCCGGCCAGATCCACCGCATCTTGGGTGGGCGCCCGGCCGCTCAGCCAAACCGTGCCGTTCTCGTCGGTATCCACTTTGATCCGCGTCAGGGTAGTCATGTGTTTCGCCGCCAATTTGGCTTTCACTTTCGTAGTGATCACCGAGTCCTTGACGAAGTGATGCGACGCTTCGGGCGCCGTTCCTGCTTCGTCCGCGAGCGCCATCGGCACACACGCGACACTGGCGGCCAGCATGCTGGCTAATATGAGACGTTTCATTGCTTACTCCTGCAAACAGTTTGATATGGCCATTCGGCTCTGTAATTGTCCGAATACAGACTGCCCTAATGAAGGCGCAGATTATGTAGGCGAGCGAAGGCGGTGCGTGACGGTGATATCCCACACGTTCATGGCGCACGCGCCGCGGCGGCGGGCCGTTCGCCTTTCGCACCCGCTCCCAGCACCTCGTGCTCAGGCATGGACAATAGCCGCGCCGTGTTGACCAGCGCCATGTGCGTCAATGCCTGCGGGAAATTTCCCAGCATGCGCTTGCCTTGCGCGGATCGTATTCCTCCGCGAACAAGCCGACATCGTTGCCGAGAGCCAGCAGGCGCTCGAACAGCGCCTCGCCCTCCGGGCGGCGACCGGTCAACAGATAACAATCGGCGAGCCAGAACGAACACGGCAAGAACGCCCCCTCTCCGGCCGGCAGCGCGTCCACGTTCGTGGCGGTGGAGTAGCGCAACACCAGCCCATCGACCATCAAATTGCGTTCGATCGGCCGCAATTGTGCCGAGAACCCGCGGATCTTCGGCCGGCAGAAAACCCACTTGCGGGATCAGCAGCAGGCTCGCGTCCAGATACTTCGACTCGTAGGACTGCACGAAGGAATTGCTGCGCGGGTCGAAGCCTCTCTCGCAGACCTCGGCGTGGATGGCATCGCGCACCTGCCTCCAGCGCTCGATGGGTCCGTCGAAGACGATCCTGCTCCGCATCCTTGATGGCCCGGTCGAACGCGACCCAGGCCATGACCTTGGAGTGCGTGAAATGACGGCGCGGCCCGCGAACCTCCCACAGTCCCTCATCGGGCAGTTCCCAATGCGATTCGAGAAACTTGAGCAGCGCGATCTGTACCTTCCATGCCTCGGGTTCCGGCGCCAGGCCCGCGACCCGCGCCAGATGCAGGGTGTCCATCACTTCACCGTACACGTCCAGCTGAAACTGCTTCGCCGCCGCGTTTCCGATCCGCACCGGCGCCGACTTCTCATAGCCCGGCAGCCAGGGCACTTCATATTCATCGAGACGCCGCACGCCGGTGACCCCGTAGAGAATCTGCAAGTCGCTCGGGAGATCCCGCCACCGCGCGCAGCAGCCACTCGCGCCACGCCGCGGCCTCCTCCTCATAGCCGGCGAGCAGCAGCGCATTCAAGGTGAACGTCGCGTCGCGCAGCCAGCAGTAACGGTAATCCCAGTTGCGCACGCCTCCCGGCCGCTCGGGCAAGGAGGTGGTGGGCGCCGCGATCATTCCGCCGGTCGGCTTGTACGTGAGCGCCTTCAGGGTGATCAGCGAGCGCACCACGGCGACCGCGCCAACGCCCCCGATAGCTGCAGCGGCCCGTCCATTCCTGCCACAGCTTCTCGCTCTCGGCCAGCGCCTCATCGGCATCGACCGGGGATTGAGTATCGAGGTGCGATGGACGGTAATTGAGCACGAAGGACTCGCGCCCGCCGGCGTTCACGCGGAACTCCGCGACGCTGTGCATGTTCTCGCCTTCGACGGCCACGGAGGCGGCGAGCTCCAGCGTGTCGGGTCCCGCGGTGAGCAGCAATATGTCCTGCGGTCCGGTGCACCCAGGGAACGATGGAACCGTAGTCGAATCGCACGACGCAGTTCCATGCGCATGCGCACTTCGGCCGCGCAATCCTTCGACGATGCGTACGATGTCCCAGCGTCGGTCGGACAGAGGCATGAAGTCGATGACCCGGACGCTTCCCTCCTCGGTATCGAACTCGGTTTCCAGGATCAGCGTGTCGCCCCGATATTTGCGCCGTACCTCGTGCAATTCGCCGGCAGGCGCCAGCAGCCAGCGTCCATGCTCCGGTCCGCCCAGCAGAGCGGCGAAGCACGCGCCGGAGTCGAATCGCGGCAGGCACAGCCAATCGATGGAACCGTCGATGCCGACCAGCGCAGCGGTATGACAATCGCCGATCAGCGCGTAATTCTCAATCGGCAGGGGCATGAATGACTCCGGCCTCGAATATACCAAGCACCCAGCCTTCCTGCCGTCGCGGCCGGGCGTAAACCCGCGTCGGTTCTTTCCTACATCTCCGCCGGCATCGCCCGCCGCCTCGCAGCGGCGCCGGATGCGGGCGGGGTGCTACAGTACTCGCCACCCACGCACAGGACACATGACTATGGATTGGCGCGTATTTGCGCTCGGATCGGCGTTCTTCGCCGCGCTGACGGCGATATTCGGCAAGATCGGGGTTTCCGAAGTCAATTCCGATTTGGCCACCTTCTTGAGAACTCTGGTCATTCTTGTGGTGGCGGCGCTGGTGATTTGCGCACGGCAGGAGTGGCAGCGGCCCGAGAGCCTGTCCGCCAAGGGCGTCGTATTTCTGGTGCTGTCCGGCGCCGCCACCGGTCTGTCCTGGCTTTGCTACTATCGCGCGCTGCAGGCCGGCCCCGCCTCGCGCGTCGCTCCCATCGACAAGCTCAGCGTCGTTTTCGTGGTTCTGTTCGCCGTCTTCTTCCTGGGCGAAAAGCTCACCTGGAAGGTGGGAGCGGGCGGCATCCTGATCACCATCGGCGCCGTGCTGATGGCGTTTTGAGCGCAATTTCCAGACCCCTGCCGCCACGCCCCCTCGGCCGCCACACCCCCTCGGCCGCCGGCGGCCTTGAGCTACTTCGAGTGCTCTGCGTCCTTCGAGTCCTTGGCCGAGTCCTTGGCGTGACTCTTCATGTCCCCAAACTTTGCCTGAGCCGCGCCGACATTCTTGCTGACGTTGCCCTTGATCTGCTGGGTGGTGCTGCCGACCGCTTTGCCGGCCGTCTCTTGGACCTTGCCGGCCGCCTCTTTGACTCGGCCTTCCACCTGATCTTTGTTGATGCTCATGCTTTTTCCTCCAAATACGCCGGCGAACGGCCGACACGTCACATTGGAATCCATGTTACGCGGCGCTCGTCGAGGGCCTGTAGGAAGCATGGCCCACCGGGTGTCGGAGAATCGATAGTTCGATGCCCGCTCTTCAGGCGCGCGCCCCCAACCGGCGCAACTTTTCGATGCCGGAGATTGCGGCGGCGCACGCTTCCGCCGCCTCCCCGCCTTTCACGGTGAAGTGTTCGGTGAAGAACTTCCGGTGCTCCCCGTGCTCATGAAATGCCTGCGGTGTGAGCACCACGGAAATCATCGGTACCTCGGTTTCCAGCTGCACGCTCATGAGACCGTCGATGACGCTGGAGGCCACGAAGTCATGCCGGTAGATCCCTCCATCGACCACGAATCCGGCGGCTACGACGGCCGCATAGCGGCCCGTCTTGGCCAGGAGCTTGGCATGCAGCGGAATCTCGAATGCCCCCGGGACCTCGAAGCAGTCCACCTGCCGCCTCGCGATGCCATGCCGCTCGATGCCCGTCAAGAACGCCGTTCGAGATCGATCGACGATGTCCCGATGCCAGCACGATTGAACGAAGGCGACGCGCGTCCGGCGCTTACCGCGGCTGCCGATGGATTGACGGTTGAGTGGGGACGAACGGTCGATGCTTTTCTGGTTCATTGCGGCTCCGAAACTTCAAGGTATCGGGGCGCAAAGGAATCTTGCGGCCGCACGCAGGCGCCGCATTCAGAGATTCTCGAGCTCTCGTACATCCGGACTTTCAGGGAAACCCAATGGGATTCCCTACCGTCGGCTCTGGATTCTCACCAAATCTGCTGCCTCGTTGAATTGATCAACCAGGAGCCCGCGGGCTCATGCGACTGCTCGCCATCACCGCCGGTGGAGACTTTCACTCCGCCCCGAGAAACTCACGGCATGCAAGCACGCCGCGATTAGCCGCTATCATGCCGTCTTTGTAGTGCGCTGCGCAAGCTCGGCCTCGCTCCAAATCTTCCGCGCCCATTGCGCCAGCAGCGCGGCTTCGGCCCATCGATCCGACAGTTCCCGGCCGTCGGCCTCGGTAATGGCGTAATCCGGCGGCCCGAGCTCGCACAGAAACACCATGGCCGAATCCTGCCCCGCGTGCCGCGCCCGCCACGCCGCGAATCCCTGCCGCCACCAGTCGCGAAACAGCGCCACCCATTTGGCGTTCTGCGGGAAATCCAGCGCCACCTGAATCTGCCCGCGCGCCGCCACGCGGCCCTGGAAGGAATCGGAACGCTCCAGCACCTGGGTCATCAATTTCTGCAGCGCCGGCGGCGGCGGACAGGGCATCTCTCGATCCACTACGTAGTGCGACAAGTCGGCGGCCAGCCGCATCCCGGGTATGGCGTCGAGCAGTTGCACCGTGGTGAAAAGATCGTTGGTGATGCAATTGCGGTGGGTTTCGAACTGGATCGGCATGGCCTCTTGCTCGGCCACTCTCAACCACCCCTCGATCACAGGAATCATGCCCGCGAGGCTGATCGGCATTTCCTGGCCGATCACGATCACGAACGGCGCGCCGATCCGGTGCGCGAGTTCGAGCGCCGGGCGCAGTGCCTCGACCGAAGCCGGAAATGCCGTGAGGCCGCCCGCCAAGCCGGTGCGGCCGAAATGCGGCACCGTCGCCCGCGCCTGCTCCAGGGTGAGGGCGCCCAGATCGATGGCCATGCCGTCGAATCCCGCCTCGCGCACGCGGTCGAATTTTTCCGCGACCGAGGCCTCGGGTACGCTCAAGCCGTCCATCGCCCACAGCGCCTGGTAAACCAGAAGACGGTTACCCATGCGGCGGGTCGGCAATCCAAGCGCGGTCGTCGGGATAATCGGCCTCGCCCCTGCCGCCGGCGAAGGCGCGCAGGACCGCCATCTGAAATCCCAGGTAGGTCATCGACGGAGGCGCCGCGCCGCGCGAGGTAAATATGGCGTCGTGCAATTCCCGCAGACGGTGAAACGGCACTCCGGGAAAGGCGTGATGCGCGGTGTGATACTGCATCTGCCAGCCAAGCCAGCGCATGAGTGCATTGGTGCGGGTGCTGCGGGTATTGACCAGCACATTGTCTTCGTGCGGCAGGCCCAAGTGCTCGATGGTATTTTGCAGCTGATGAACGCGCTTTCATCGCCAGCATCGGGGCCAGCCAGAGAATCACCGCGGCAGAGCTCAGTGCCCACAGCGAAATGCCTGCGATCAGTGCGTAGCCGGCCGCATGCCAGCGAGCCTCGCGAATCAGTTCGGCGTGGCGCTTGGCCGGAAGATACGGCTCAACGACCACCCCGCAGCAGAAGCGCAGGATCCGGCGCCAGCGCGTGTACCAATAACTCACTCCCGACATCCACAGAAGGTACGAGGCCAGCGTGTAGCGCCCGCGCGCCAGCTCGCCGTCCCGCGACCAGTCCTGAGTGAAGCGGTGATGCGCCATGTGCTGCACCTGGTCGAAGGTGCGCGGATAGAACAGCACGAAGCCGAACAGACGCCCGACCCACTCGTTCAACCAGCCCGTGCGGAATACGGTCCAGTGGCTGAGTTCGTGCTGACCGGCGTATAGGAAATTGAGCAGCACGCCGTGCATCGCAAATACGGGCACCGCCCACCCCGTGCCGCGAGTCAGCCAGAGCGCCGTCCCTGTAACGGCGATGGCCCCGATGTGCGACAGGGTCTGAATGGCGCCCGCGCGATCCGACGCAACGCACAAGCCGCGCAGCTTGGCCCCGTCGATCACATCGCGCCGCACGAAGATCTCGTCCACCGAATGCCTCCGGCCGGAAATATCCATCCTACGACTGCGGCAACAGGATAGCTACGGTACCTGCGCCGCCCGCCGGCTACTGTGCGTGATCTGCCTCGACTTTCGCCACCGCAGGACGCGCCGATACGAGTTTCGCGTGCGCCGCGAGCTTGGGCACGCGCGCGTACAGCTCTGCCTTCTCTTCCGGATACCACGACCCAAGCATGTACAGATAGGCATCGGCAATCGAATAATCGGCCCCCAGCACATAGGGTGCGAGCCCCTGGCTGATCAGAGCCAGAAAGCTGCAAAAATCCTCCGTGCCTTTCACACGTATCGCCTCGGCATCCGGCTCGCCGCGGCTCGAATAGCGCGCCGAATAATACATGCGCAGTGCAGCCTCGTAGACGTTGGCCGAAAGAAACACCATCCACTGCAGGAACTCGGCATGCCGCTTCGTACCCGGGTGCGGCGCCAGCGCGGATTGCGCATGCTCGAGCGTGAGATGAATGAGCATCGCGGCCGATTCGAACATGAACGTGCCGTCCGGCAGCATCAGCGCCGGCACCCGGCCGGTGGGATTGAATTTGCGGAATGCCGCCACGTCGGCCGCTTCGCGGCCCACCCAGATCCGCTCGTACGGAGCGTCTATTTCCTCCAGCGCCACCTGAACCGCGAGCGAGCCCGACCCCGGCCGACCATAGAGTTTGTACATAGCCTCACATCCCCACGTTCTCGTATCCCCCCGGCATATTACCGTCTCCCGACCGCGCTTGTCCTGAATTGCAGTATCCTTGCGCCTGACGCATGCATTCGGGCCGCCGAGAAACACAAGGAAAACCATGCAATCGAGACGCGTTTTTCTGCAGAGCGCCGCCGGCGCCCCTTTCATCGCCATGGCCGCGGGCGGCTGGACAGCCTCCGCTTCGACGGCGCCTTCCGCGACCAACGCGCCGGCGCCCGGGTCCCTGGCGGGCGACGCAAAACCCATCTCGGCCGAGGAGCGGCACACACGTATCGCCAAGGTGCAGACGCTCATGGGCCGGAACGACATCGCCGCCCTTCTCGTCGAGCCGGGCTCCTCGCTCGATTACTTCACCGGAATTAGATGGCTCCCTTCCGAGCGGATTACCTTGGCCATCATCCCCGCGCGCGGCGAAGTTCTGGTCGTGACCCCGGCCTTCGAGGAACCCTCGGTTCGCGAGACCCTGCAGGTGGGGGGCGACGTCCGCACGTGGAACGAGCACGAGAACCCCATCGATAAAATCGTGCAGGGCTTGCGCGAACGCGGCGTGACCTCGGGCGTGGTGGCCGTGGAACCCACCACCCGGTTCTTCATCGTCGACGGCGTGCATCGAGCGGCCGCCGCCTACCAGATCGTCTCGGCCAATTCTTTGGTGCGTGCCTGTCGAATGGTGAAATCGCCCGCGGAACTGGCGCTCATGCAGATCGCCAACAACGTGACCATCGCGGCGCTGCGCGCCGTCCACGCGCAAGTCCGCAGCGGAATGAGCGCCGGGGAGATCGGCGCGCTCATGGACCGCACCACCATCGCTCTCGGCGGCACGCCCGAATTCTCCATGGTGTTGCTGAACGAGGCGTCGGCGTATCCGCATGGATCGCTGCAACCGCAGTCGGTTCGCGAAGGCTCTGTCATTTTGATGGACTGCGGCTGCACCGTGCAGGGCTATCAATCCGACATTTCGCGCACCTGGGTATTCGGCCGGGCGAGCGCCCGCCAGCGCAAGGTCTGGGACACGGTCAAGCGCGGCCAGGAAATTGCACTGGAAACCGCGAAGATCGGCCTCCCCGTCGGCAAGATCGACGATGCCGTGCGCAGCTACTATGAAAGCCGGGGCTGGGGCCCGGGCTACAAGCTGCCCGGGCTTCCGCACCGCACCGGCCACGGCATCGGGATGGACGGTCATGAAGCCCCGTACCTGGTGCACGGCGATGCCACACCCTTGGAGGCCGGCATGTGCTTCTCCGATGAACCGGGACTCTATACCCCCGGCGAGTTCGGCGTTCGTCTGGAGGATTGCTGGGTCATGACCGAATCGGCGCCGAAGACGTTCACGCCTCTCGCAAAATCCCTGGATGACCCTATTTGAGACTTCAGCACCGGCGGATGCCGCGATGACCGCGTTTTCGATCATCGCATTTCTGTCATTGTCGATCTGGCTGTATCTGTTCTTCGCGCACGGAAAATTCTGGCTGTCCGCTCCGCAACTGCCGCCCGCCGTGCCGGCGCAGATCCCGGACGCCGACCTCATCGTTCCCGCGCGCGACGAGGCGCCCACCATCGCCGCGGCGATCGGCTCGCTGCTGGCGCAGGATTACGCCGGCAAGTTTCGGGTCATCCTGGTGGACGACAATTCCACCGACGGCACCGCAGCCGTGGCGGCCACGGCCGCGCCCGCAGGCGCAGCGGCGAAACTGGAAGTGGTCACTCTGCGATCCAAACCCGCGGAATGGTCGGGGAAATTATGGGCCCTGAGCCAGGGGGTTGCCGCGAGCCGCGCTCCGCTCGTGCTGTTCACCGATGCCGACATCGTTCACGACCCGCGGCATCTGTCCTCGCTGGTGGCCAAACTCCTCGAGTCCCGGACGGACATGGTGAGCGAAATGGTGCGGCTGAACTGCGCAAGCCTCGCCGAGCGCGCGCTGGTGCCCGCCTTCGTCTACTTCTTCCAGATGCTGTATCCGTTCAGCCGCGTGAACGACCCGCGATCCAGGGTGGCCGCGGCAGCCGGCGGCACGGTCCTAATCCGGCGCGAGGCGTTGGAGCGCATCGGCGGCATCGATTCGATCAAGCACGCCCTCATCGACGATGTCACGCTGGCGGCGGCGGTGAAGAAGTCGGGACCGATCTTTCTGGGACATTCCGGCCTCGCCGCCTCCATTCGCCCCTACCCGAATGTTGCCGATATCTGGCACATGATTTCACGCACCGCCTTCACGCAACTGCGCTACTCGGCGATGCTGCTGGCGCTCACCTTGCTTGGGCTGGCCCTGGTCTGGCTGGCGCCCGCGGCGGCGATGCTGTTCGGCCATGGCCTGCCGTCTGCCGCGGGTTTGCTGGCTTTCGGCCTCTCGGCCGCGAGTTATCTGCCCACCTTGGCGCGCTATGGACGAAGCCGCTTCTGGGCACTCGCACTCCCGCTGATCGCCCTCTTTTACATGGCGGCCACGGTCGGTTCGGCGTTCAATTACTGGCTCGGGCGAGGCGCGCGCTGGAAGAGCCGCGACTACCGCTCCGGCTGAGCGGGGGCCGAGGTACATGAGCGCGCAGACGGAGCCGCCGAGGTGCTAACTCGTCACCGGGCGCCCCGTCGTGGGCCGGCCGGTGATCGCATTCAATTTCTGCGGGGCCGCGCGCAGGGCCTGGCCCCTGATTGCGAACGAGTCCGTTATGACTTCGTGAGGAACGCAATCCGTGCGGTATTCGACACCGCGCAGGGTGAAATTCTCAGTGATGAGTCCCTTCATTCCCTGCATGAGCTCGCAGTCGCCGTCGCTCATGTAATACGGATGCCGCGGGGTCACCTCCAAGGCGGTCCAGCGGGCTCTCACCGTATCGGGTGCGCCCGCGCCGGATGCCGGCGCCAGCGTGTAGAAATCCGCGTCCACCCAGGCGGTGTGCGTGGGTGTGTTATAGGGGCCGGGACACCCCCGGGCAAACACCTTGACGCCCCGCCGGGCTCCGAGATCCAGGAGGATCTGCTGCACGCGGCCTTCCAGCCCATCGCAGGTAAAGAGCGTGGTGAAGCCGACGTAATCGAAGGTCGCCTTGTGGTGCTGCCAGACACCGCTCACGATACCGCCGTTCACCCCATTGCCGTTCTCGGTATCTCTCGAATCAGGCGGCGAGCCGGAGGGTGAATTCCCGGCCCGCGCCGCGGACCCGGACAACGTAGCGGCGAGCAGCGCAGCAGCCGCTGAAAGAAATATCCCGAGCCCATACCTCCGGCGCATGGCGGTCAACCTCCGGCAGATCTACCCCATTTGACCCGTAGACGGGAATCGAGTTCACATTAGCATCTTCGCGGCGCGTCGGCCGCCCTGCTGGCCTCGACCACCGTGACGGCCGTCATGTTGACGATGCGCCGCACCGTGGCCGCGGGAGTCAGGATGTGCGCGGGTGCCGCGCAGCCAAGCAAAATCGGACCGATGGCGACATTGTGTCCCGCCGCCGACTTGAGCAGGTTGTAAGCGATGTTGGCGCTGTCGAGATTCGGGCACACCAAGAGATTGGCGCTGCCCTTGAGCGTGCTGTCCGGCAGGATGGCGTTGCGCGCCGCCTCATCCAGTGCGCAGTCGCCGTGCATTTCACCATCCACTTCCAGATCCGGCATGCGCTCCTGCAGCAGCGCCAAGGTCGCCCGCATCTTCAGCGCGGACGGCGCGTCGCTGCTGCCGAAATTCGAGTGCGACAGCAGCGCCGCCTTGGGAGCGAGGCCGAATGCGCACAGCTGATCCGCAGCCAGCTGGGTGATCTCCGCCAGCTGCAGCGCGCTCGGATCGAGATTCACGTGCGTGTCCACGATGAACACCTGGCGCCCGGGCAGAACCAGCCCGCTCATGGCACCGTACACATTGACCCCCGCGCGGCGCCCAATGACCTGATCGATGTAGTGCAGGTGCCGTGCGGTGGTACTGATCGTCCCGCAGATCAAACCGTCCGCTTCGCCTTTTTTCAGCAGCATGGCGGCGATCAGCGTCGTGCGGCGCCGCATTTCGAGCTTGGCGTACTGTGCCGTCACGCCATTGCGCTCGGTGAGCTTGTGATAGCTCTGCCAATATTCGCGGTATCTCTCGTCATGCTCGGGATTGACGACGGTAAAGTGCTCGCCATTGCGGATGCGCAAGCCGTAGCGCTTGATGCCGCGCTCGATGACGGCCGGGCGCCCCACCAGGATGGGCGTCGCGAGCTTCTCGTCGACGACGATCTGCACGGCGCGCAGCACTCTTTCGCCCTCGCCTTCCGCGTAGACGACGCGGCTGCGCTCCGCCGGTACCGCTCGCGCGGCGGCAAAGATGGGCTGCATCAAAGTGCCGCTGTGATACACGAACTGCAGCAGCCGTTGTCCGTATGCTTCCAGGTCGTCGATCGGCCGGGTGGCCACTCCCGACTCCATGGCGGCCCTGGCAACTGCGGGCGCGATCTTGACGATCAAGCGCGGGTCGAAGGGCTTGGGGATGAGGTATTCCGGGCCGAAAGCCAAATCCTCCATGCCCCCGTAGGCCGCGGCGACCACGTCGCTCTGCTCCTGCCGTGCCAGCTCCGCGATGGCGTGCACGGCGGCGATTTCCATCTGCCGGGTAATGGTGGTGGCGCCGACATCCAAAGCGCCGCGAAAAATAAAGGGGAAGCACAGGACATTGTTCACCTGGTTCGGATAGTCGCTGCGTCCGGTGGCGATGACGGCATCGCCGCGCACCGCCCGCACTTCCTCCGGCAGGATCTCCGGCGTCGGATTGGCCAGCGCCAGGATCAGCGGCTTGGGCGCCATCTTCCGGACCATGCCTTGCGACAGCACGCCGCCCGCCGACAGGCCGAGGAACATGTCCGCACCGCCGATGACATCGTCCAATGTGCGTGCATGGGTGGGCTGCGCAAAGCGGCTCTTTTCGGGATCCATCAGCTCCTGCCGCCCCTCGTAGACCACCCCGGCAAGATCGGTCAGCCACACATTCTCGCGCGCCAATCCCAGATCCAAAAGCAAGTCCACGCAGGCCAGCGCCGCGGCGCCGGCGCCGCTCACCACCACCTTGATCCTTCCGATGTCCTTGCCGACCACCTGCAGCCCATTCAGGCAGGCCGCGCCGACGATGATGGCCGTGCCATGCTGGTCGTCATGGAACACCGGGATTTTCATGCGCCGGCGCAGCTCGCGCTCCACGATGAAGCACTCCGGCGCCTTGATGTCCTCCAGATTGATGGCACCGAAGGTCGGTTCCAGAGCGGCGATCAATTCCACGAGCTTCATGGGATCGCGTTGTTCGACTTCGATGTCGAACACGTCGATGCCCGCGAACTTCTTGAACAGCACCGCCTTTCCTTCCATCACCGGCTTTGCGGCCAGCGGGCCGATAGCCCCCAATCCGAGTACCGCGGTGCCGTTCGTCACCACCCCGACCAGATTGCCGCGCGCCGTGAAGCGAAAGACATTGAGCGGATTCTCGACGATGGCCTCGCACGCCGCGGCCACCCCCGGCGAATACGCCAGCGCCAAGTCGCTCTGGTTGAGCAGTTGCTTCGTGGCCGTGACTGACAACTTTCCCGGCGTGGGAAATTCGTGATAATCGAGGGCCGCTTTCTTGCGCGCCTCTTTCAGGTCATCGCTCTTCATGCGCCGGCGCCTCTGCTCGAGCGCCCATCAGTGCGGATATTGGCTGACAATTCTGCTCCTCGACTCTGCGGCGCTCGGCCGGGCAAACATGGGATCTTAGCGCACGGCAGGGCCGAAATCATGAGGCAGCGGGCGTGTAAGGGGCTCCCGGCGGGCGCTCCGCCCCGGGCGGCGCGCGGAAAAGGCAGACTGCGGCAAATGGGATTACACTGCAATTGCCAAGCGATTCGGTGGGTTAACCTCTCAATTGGAGGATACGACCATGGGAACGACACTCGTCAGCGGCGAAGAGCAGATTCTGCACATCGACGTCATGCGAATCCCGATTTACCGGCCCTTCGTGTGGTTGTTCAATGGATGGCGCGACATGCGCAGGCATTGGGGAGCGAGTCTCGGCTACGGCGCCCTGATCGTGGCGCTCGGCTGGACCCTTTTGGTGTTTTGCGGCACCCACCCCTACTTCATCGCCGCCGCGATTTCCGGATTCCTGCTGGTGGGCCCTTTGATGTCGGCCGGCCTTTGCGAGATGTCGCGGCGCTACTCCCTGGGACAGACGGCGAACTTCGATGACTCCTTGGAAGGCTTCAAACGAAATGCCCCGGCGTTGTTCGAGTTCGGCGTCATCCTGGCCATCTGCGCCGCCGTGTGGTTCGGGATCTCGGCACTGCTTCTCGGCACGGTGTTTCACATTGCCGCGCCCGATATCAGCGAGACGCTGTACCGTGGATTCCTCGACTCGACCAACCGCTCGCAGGTTCTGGCCTACATCGTCATTGGAGGAGTGCTGGCCACCGGCGTGTTCGCCGTGTCGGTCGTGGCGATTCCGCTCATCATCGATCGCCATGCCTCCGCGGCCCAGGCGATGCGCGCCAGCGTCGACGCCGTATTTCACAACATACCCGCCATGATCGTATGGAGCGGATTGATTCTGGTGCTGACCGTGATCGGCTACGCGCCGCTGCTCTGCGGGCTGCTCATCATTGCGCCTCTGCTCGGCCACGCGACTTGGCATGCGTATAAAGGTATGATTCGCTGATGCAAGATCTCCTCGCACAGCTCAATGCGGATGGCTACGCCATAGTCCGCGGCTTTCTCACGCCCGCCGAGACGGCGGAAATCAGCGCGGAAACGCAGCGGATGTATCAGGAGGGCCTGAAGCATCACGCCACCTATCGGGACAGGAACCTGCTGTTCGAGGTGCTCGACGACCCCAAGGCCAACCGCCGCGTCGTGCTGCAGGCGCACTGGACCGCCTGGATCAGCCCGCTGATGGAACGGATGCGGCGCAGCGAGAAATATTTCGCCGTGCTCGAGCCCTTTCTGGGGGCGGACATCAAACAGATCACGCATCAAGTGCATTGGAAGCCGCCCGGCGCCAAGTACACCTCGTATCGATTTCACCAGGATGCGCGCTTCAGGGAAGGCAGCATCAAGCACTTCAGCTACCTTCAGAGCACGGTGACCACCGGGCTTGCGATCGATCGGCAGACGGTCGAGAACGGCGCCCTGCGGATCATCCCCAGAAGCCATCGGCTCGGGTATCTGGGACTTTCCGACGATGGCCCCATCATGGTCGGCCAGACCCAGGATGAGGAGCTGCGGCGCGCCGGCCTCGACCCTTCCAGCATCGTCGCCTGCGAAATGGCGCCGGGCGATCTGTTGCTCTGGACGCTGTTCACGGTGCACGGCTCGGCCGCCAACGTCAGCGACTACGACCGGCGCTTCATGATCAACAGCTACGTGCGCGCCGGCGACAGCGATCGGGGCGAATGGGCTTTTCGCAACGGCGTTTCGACGCCGCTCGGCGCCGAGCCGCAAGTCTGCAAGTACGAGCAGCTGCGGGAGAGGCCGGGGCCGTTTTACGTCGAATCCGACTGGACCGAGGAAGCCAAGCAGGCCGTTGCAGCCAACGCGCCTTGACGAAGCGCTTCCAGCTACCGCGGCGCCGAGGCAGCGGCGTTTCGAAAGGCCGCCGCCTTCAGTGTCTCGGCAATACCGAACGAGGCGAGCAAGTAGTGAATGGACGCCCAAAGGAAGAACAACAGCGTCACTTGCATCCCCCGCCGCGTCGCACGCACCAGCGTCGAATCGCAGGCCGACACGGCAGCGGCATTGGCCGTTGCCCTGGCCGCGCCTCCCGGGCAGCTGAGCGCAAAGGACGGCCCGCCCGTGCCGCGCGCAGCGGGCAATGCGTCGTGCCAAGCGGGCACCGTGCTGCGCCCAGCCGCGGCACTCTGCGACTGGAAGTCGGCCTGCGCGAAGCGGTCGATCACCCATCCCGTAAACAAGGGGCCGCCGCCCAGCGCAAAAACATTCAAGCAAATGTACAGCACCGCCGTTGCGGTGGCGCGCTGCCGCTGCCCGACTACATTCTGCACCACGCCAAAAGTCGGCCCCAGCGAGGCGTACTGGAAGAAGCCCGCCAGTGCCAACAGGCCCGTCGCTACCTTCCACTGCAGCTGCAGCACGGCGAACCAGTAAAATGGCAAAGCGATGAGGCCGCCGAACCCCGGAACCAGCGCATACCATCGCATTTCCCGCGCGGCCAGAGCGTCGGCCACGAATCCGCCGGCAATGATTCCTATGCCGACCGCGACTCCGCCCGCGAGGCCGGCGCAGATGCCGATGGTCGTGTAGTCGAGATCGAAGGCGCGGCTGAAATAAGGCGGCAGGAAGGCGTAAAACCCGTACGCTCCGAGCGCGCCGATGTTGACTCCGAGAACCATGTGCAGAACGGGCCGGTCAAACAGCAGGATCTTGGCCACGGCGCGCAGCTCGCGAAGTTCCACTTTGAGGGAGAAGGCGGGCAAGGCCGCACTTCGCGGATTCTCGCGCAGGGGTTCCGAATATCCGCGCGGCGGCTCTCGAACGAAGCTTTTGATCAGCAAGGCGACTATCAGACCCGGCAGTCCCACCATGGCGCAGGCGGCGCGCCAGCCCCAGTGCTGCGCCACGTAGCCGCCGGCCACGGCGGCCAAGAGATATCCGAGGGAAATGCCGCAGGAGTAAATCGACAAGGCGGAACTGCGCCGCGAAGGCTCGAAATAGTCCGAGATCAGCGAGTGCGCGGGCGGCGAGCAACCGGCTTCCGCCACGCCCACGCCCACTCTGATCAGCAGCAGCTGGGAGAAACCCCGCGCGGCGCCGCACAGTGCGCTCAAGGCGGACCAGACGAGCAGCGAGGCGGTGATGATATTGACCCGGTTGAAGCGCTCGGCCAGCCGCGCGATGGGAATGCCGCCGAAGGCATAGAGCAGCGCGAATGCCGTGCCGCCCAGCAGCCCCAACTCGGTGTCGGTCAGCCGCAGATCGAGTTTCATGGACTGGCCGACGATGGAAATGATGCTGCGGTCCATCGCATTGAACGTATAGGCCGTCATCAGAAGCAATACCACGGTGCGCTCGTACGCCGCGGAATATCGATTCGGCCTTGACTGCAACTGGGACCCTCGCTGTCTCTAGGGTCCCCATTGTGCCACGAACGGCGCCGCTCTAGACCTGGTTTTCCTTGGCGAATATCCGTCCCATGACCCTCGTGAGCTCGGGATCGGAAAAATCGAACAGCCCGCCGTTGCCGCTCACCCACTGATAGGTATGCAGAAGCCGGGTGATTTTCCATTGTCCATCGATGCGTGCGAAGCTGTTCTCGTACCAGCCGTTCTGCGTGTATTCGGCGCCGCCGCCGTCGGTCGCCTTCCAATGTCTCGCCACCATGTAGATAACCGCCGATGCACGCTCGCCGTCGATGGTGGCGCAGAAATTCGAGTATTGATGATGGCGCCGTACCGGGCTCAAAATGAGCTCGGCGAAGCGCGTCCATAAATCTGCGTCGACATACACCTCCGGCTGTCCTGTCAGTCTCTCGAAGTTGACCTTGAAGCGGTCCGCGAAACAGCTGCGGTACAGCCTCCAGTCCCCGACATCGAGCGCTCGGCCGAAATTCAGCATGACCCGCTCGATTTCAGCCCGGGTCCAGAGCGTCTCGATCATCTGCTCGCGGGAAGGGCCTGCATTGCCATCTTTCATAGCTAGCCTCAGTACTTGATGGAAAACCGCAGGCCGAATGTCCTGGGGTCTTCGAGGTATGCGGTGGCGGGGCCCGGCACGCCGGCCGCTGCCGTCGCGGCAATCACCGCCCGGTTCGTCATGTTCTTGATCCACGCGCCGACGGTCCAGGTCGTGGCATCGTAGGTGAGCGAGGCGTCGCCCTTGTTGGAGGCGACTTGTTCCGTGCCCTTATTATGCACGTAGTCGGCCCACCACTTGCTTTCGAACCGCCAGTTGATGTGCGCGCGCAGCGTCCCTACGCTGAGCGGAATGTTGTGCGTATATCCCCCTTCAATCACCCAATCCGGCGCATAGGCGGGGGCGAGCCCATCGTAGCTGACTCCGCCGGTGTCGACCACATCGACATTGCGCGCATGGGAGTACGCGATGTTCAAGTTCGCTTGGTCGTCCGTAAATACCTTGGCGAGCACGTCGAGCTGATCGCCTTTGATGGCCACCTTGTCGCCGTTGAAAATCAGATTGTACGGCGCCGAAATGTCATACGACTGAATGATGAGGTTGTGGAAGTCGTAGTAGTAGATCTCGTTGTTGATCTGCAGGCGGTCATCCAGCCAACGCGACTTGATGCCGGCGGTGTAGGATTTGAGTTCCTCCGGCTTGACTTCATTGCTGAACGTCGCGGTGTTGGGCAGCGCATTGAAGGTGCCGGTTTGATAACCGGTCTGCACCACGCCGTACAGCATCACCTTCGGCGTCAGGTCCTTCTCGACGCCCGCCTTCCAGTCGAAGTGATTGTATGTCTTGTCGAATTCGTAGGGCAGGCCTCCGAGTGCAACCACCTCGAAGCCGCTGGCGGTCCGATCGGTCGAGCTGCCGCGCCCGCCGCCCGTTATCCGGAAAGTGTCCGTGATGCTGTAGGTCAGCTGCCCAAATGCCGAATACCCCTGCAAGCGGTCGGCGTCGACGTTGGTCTGATAGAAGCTGTACGGTAGATTGGTGAACAGGTACTCGGAGCCGCTGTTGCGCGAATTGTAGTAGTAGAGACCCCCCAGCCATTTAAGCGGCCCATCCCCCGTACTGGAAGCCCTGAGTTCCTGAGTCAGCTGGTTGTAGTGCGCGGTGTTGGTCGATTGAATGGCGCTGAGCCAGTAGAGCGGCCGGGCGTCGAGATACAGATACGATGGTATGTAGCTGATGGTCGCGCCGTCCAATTGATAATCGATCTGGCCGCCGAGCATGTCCGTCTTGTAGTGGTTCCTCTGCGCGTCGGTGGTGCCGAACGGCCCGGCATAGGCTCCCGTGCGCGTATCGTTCCAGGCGTTTCCGTAGAAAAAGCAGCTCTCGCAGTAGGTGCCGGTCGCCGGATTCGTGCCCTTGTTGACCAGATTCTCGGTGCGCCCGTCCTTCTGGGCACCCTGGCCCCATAGATAGATGGAAAGGCGGTCGGTGGGATTGATGATGGTCGAGAGGCGCACGCTGATGTCGTTCTTCGAATCCGCCCCCGTCACTTCGTAGCCGTCGTCGTAGGCATAGTCCACCGCTGCGCGCAGCGCCACGCTGTCGCTGGCCTTGACGTCCTGCGTGCTCATCACATGCACGTAGGAGTAATTGCCCACCTCGAGCGTGGTTTCCCCGTCATTGTCGAAGCCCGGTTTCGCCGGCGTCAGATTGATGGTGCCGCCGATCGCGCTGCGGCCGTACAGAGTGCCCTGGGATCCGGGCAGCACCTCGAGCTGCTGCACGTCGAAGAACGCGGCGCTGGTTGCCTCGCGCGGCAGATAAACGCCTGCGAAGTTGAAGGCCACGTTGGGCTCGACATTGGGAAAGTCCAGGTTGGCGCCGACGCCGCGGATGAACACCTGCGTATTGTTGCCCTCCGCCTGGAACCGGACGGAAGGCACGACCATTTGCGCCTGGCGCAGATCCGTTATGCCCGCGTCGATCAGAACGTCGGCGGGTATCGCCGTGACCTCCGCGGCCGCCTTCTGCAGATTTTCCGATTGCTTCTCCGCCGTCACCGTTATTTCCGCGAGGGCATCGTTCGCCGCCGGCGCGTCGGCTCGTGCGGGCTGAGCGACGAATCCCGCGAGCGATCCCGACAGCATGCTGATGCAAAGAATGGTGCGAAGCATTGAACTCCCCTTAAAGATAGTGAGCACGGTACCAATCGTTAATCTCACCGCCCGTCGTCAGCCAGACATCGCCGTGAGAGGCGATGTAGCCCAGTGCCGGCTCGATGTGCTTCATCCGAAACGGATGCCCCGAGATGAACGGGTGTACCGAGATGGACATGACCCGCGGCCGCTCCCTGCCTTCCTCGTACAGAACGTCGAATTGATCCTTTATCATTCGTCCGAACACCTCCGCCGGCGTACCCTTCACCATGATGGCCGGCACATCGTTGATCTCCAGGGTGTAGGGCATGGTGAGAAGCGAGCCGCGCCTGACGCGCATGGGCACCGGAAGCTCATCGTGGGTGTAGTTCGACACGTATTCGATGCCGGCTTCTGCGAGCAAGTCCGGCGTGTTGAAACTCTCCGCCAGCGCCCAGCTCAGCCAGCCCTTGGGACGCTTGCCGGTGGCCTCTTCGATGACAGCCACGTTTCTCTGAATGAAGCTGCGCTCCTGCTCTTCCGTCATCAGCGTCGTGACGCTGGTGTTGTTGTCGCCCTGCGCGCCCCACTCCCAGCGGCGGTCGTTCCCTTCGCGGATGATCAGCGGATATTCACGGCACACATCGCTCTGCAGGTTCACGGTGCCGCGGAAGCCGTGACGGTCCATGGCTTGCATGATTCGCCATAATCCGACCCGGTTGCCGTAGTCGCGCCAGCCGTGATTGAGAATGTCCGGGCTGAACTGCATGGTGCCCGGATACACCGCATGCGCCGGAGCCGTCGAGCCGAAGGGCGCGTGCTCCACGTTGACGTATATGATCACCGCCAGCCGCTCGCCTTTCGGGAAGCGCACCGGTTTGCGGTGGATGATGGGTTCGAAATCGTAGCGCGGTGATTGCGTCGACTTCGCCGTGCCGGCCTCCGCCATGATCGCCCCCTGGAAAATCCATCTCTTTATTTGCCGCGCGCGGCCGATTGAAGATCGCGCGATTTATGGTCGATCACCTTAGCGTGGTGCGATCTCGACGGCGAATAACTAGTGGAAATAGAGTGTATTGCTTATCGAATATGCAGGCGGCGGCGGCCCACGAAGTATCGAGTTGTGCGCGCCTCACCAGGCCAGCACGCCGCCATCCACGCGGATGTCGGCGCCGGTGACATAAGAGGCATCGCTGCTGGCCAGGAACGCCACGACGCTCGCTACTTCGGCGGGCTGACCCATTCGATTCATCATGGCACGGCCCAGTTGTTTCTTGGACCACGTCAGGATCGTCGAGTATGAAACGCGTCTGGTTGGTTTCGATCGTGCCCGGCGATACGGAGTTGGCCCGGATCCCATGCAACCGCCCTTCCATCGCGAGATGCCGGGTCAGAGACAGTACGCCGCCCTTGGCGGCCGAATGAGCCAGCCCCGGCAGCAACTCCAGCCCCATCCAAGCGGAAATCGACGCCGTGTTCACGATGGCGCCCTTGGATTTCACCAACTCCGGCCAAGCCGCCCGCGTCAGCAGGAACACCAGGTTCAATTCCTCGTTGATGGTCTTGTACCAGGTATCATCGTTCATCTCGCCGATCCACGCGAAATAGGCCATCGCGCCATTATTGAAGAGCACGTCGACGCCGCCGAAGCGATCCACGGTCTCGGCGACGAGCCGCTCGCATTGGGCCTTGTTCGTGAGATCCAACGGATGGACGGACATCATGCTGCCGCCCGCTTGCTCGACCAAGCGCACGGTCTCCTCCGCACCCGGCACGGCGATATCGCAGCCGACCACATTGGCGCCTTCGGCCGCGAAGCGCAGCGCCGTGGCGCGCCCGATGCTGCCGCCTGAACCGGTCACGATGCAGGTCTTGCCGGCCAGCCGCTGATTGATATCTGTCATTGAGAGCTCTGCGCGCGCCGAACAACGGAGCCAGGTCGATGAAGATCCAAAGGCGGTCGATCTTTTTATCGCCGACGCGTCTCAGATGGCTCGCCACCGGCATGCTTACCTCGCTGCCATCCCGTCGCGTGTACGTGACGACGGCCATCTGCGCGACCAGATCGCCCGATGACACCAGCTACCTCGCGCCGATGCCGCATGCCGCTGAGCGAGCTATAGAACTGCCGGAAGGCTTGCTCCGCCGCAGTTTTTCCGTGAATCGGCGGTGCATTGCCAAATCGTACTTCGATCGTCTCCGCAAACCACGACTATCAGCGTCTCGACAACGAGCGTGTCGGCATCGCGAAAAAAAGCGCTCGTCCAATCGTCGTCGGCGTTCCGGCGATATTGCTGCAGCTTGTCGCGCCCTCCTCCTCGACCGTGCGCCGAACGGCAGCAAGAGTCGAGGCGACGGCGCCGAAATAAGCTCCTTCCATCGGCGCGAAATGCTTCTGTTCCGCATCGCTTCCTTCGGGAATGCCTTTTTTCGTGAGCCCGAACGAAAACGTCAAGGTAAGATTGCCCTTCTCGTCCTCGCCGATGATATTTTCGATCCGGCCGAGTTCATCGCCGCCGATTCGATCGAATATCACGCGCGACTCGGGTTCGAAACTTACCTTTTCCCGAAGCGGAACGTCCTTTAAAAGGATATCGCGGATCAGCCAGCCCTCGCCCCGTTCAATGACTTCGCATTTGCTCATGATCGGCACATAGGGCAGCGCATTGTTGGCCTTCATCAACAGGCCGGCCCATACGTCATGGCGGCTCAGAGTGGTCTTCGACGGCTCGTTGACGAGAATCGTACGGCTGAGTTTGTACACGGATTACCCCGAATTTAGCGAAATTGTAAGGTCCCGGGCTTGCGCCATGACGGTGTCTGCTTCCGACCGCCGATCAGGTTGCAAGGTATCCCCCATCCACGGCCAATGCGGCCCCATTCATGAATGAGGCATCGCCGGAAAGCAGCCACTTGACCGATTCCGCGATCTCGGAGGGCTGACCAAAACGGCCGATCGGATGGCGTTCCAAAATTCTGTCGAATATAGGTTTGAAGTTCTCATCGCCCACCAGGCGAGAAATCATCGGCGTAAGCGTGATGCCCGGCAGTACGGCATTCACCCGAATGCCCCGCGCACCGTAGTCCGCCGCCGCCGCACGCGTCAGCCCGATGACCCCGTGCTTGGCGGAAATGTATTCGCCGGCGTTTTTGATGGCGACTTGCCCGAGCGAGGAAGCCGTATTGACGATGGCACCCCCGCCGCTCGCGAGCATCGCGATGACCTGGTACTTGATACACCAGAACACGCTGGTCAAATCCACCCTGATCGCCCGTTCCCATTGTTCGGTCGTCAGTTCATGCAGGGGAACCGCGCACTGCTCGAGGCCGGCGTTATTGAATGCGCCGTCCAACCGGCCATAAGTGGATACGGCCTTCGCAACCAATGCCTGTACATCGCTCTCGCGGGCCAGATCGGCCTTGACGAAGGCGGCGGTACCGCCGTTGGCCGATACCGCCTCGACGGTACCCTTTCCGGCCTCCTCGTTGATATCGGTGACGAGCACCTTGGCCCCGGCCGCGGACAGGACCAGACAGGCCGCTCGGCCTATCCCGCCCCCCGCCCCGGTCACCATGAGGGACTTACCCTGAAGAATTCCAGCCATTTTGTTCTCGATTCGTATGCTCACGCGAGCGCGCTAATTGCGGGGAATTCTGGCCCATCGCCATCCGACCATAGGTGCGTAAGGAATCCGGGTCAAATCACCTCTCGAAATGACCGGAATATCCGCCAGGCATGTCGCCTCAGGCGTTGAGGTCCAGCGCTCGGGGAGCAACGTAGGGAGGGGGGCTCGACGCGCTATTCCTGCCGTAGAGACGCAAGAACACGCTCCGCAGCCAGCGATTTCCGGGATCGGCGTGAAATCGATCGTGCCAGTACTGGGCAATGGAAAATCGAGGAATTTCAATGGGTAGCTCGAGCACGTTGACATCGACCAAGGCCACGCAGGCGAGCGCGAGCCGGTGCGGCACCATCACCAGCAGATCGGTATTCGACACGATCGAGGTCAAGCCCATGGTGTGCGCGACGAGAACGGCAACGCGGCGCTCCACACCGGCCGACCAGAAGGCCTTGTCCACCACACTTTCTTGCGAGCTATGTCCGCCGCCGGAAGGCTGATATACCAAGTGCGGCGTCGCCAGAAATTGCTCGAACGAGAGCTTCTCGCGGATGACCGGATGATTGGCCCGCACCATGCCTACATAATGTTCTTCGAACAGCACCTGCTGATGGATGGACCCTTCGAATTCCTCGAAATATCCCACGGCCAGATCCACGTCACCGGACTCGAGCGCCACGCCGCGCATCCGCGAAGGAGGCACCTGGACGGTATGGATATTCACCGAGGGTGCCTCGCGGGCTATCAAATCGAGCAGTTTGGGCAAGAACACCGTCTGCCCAAGGTCGCTGAGAAAGATGCGAAACGTGCGATCCGAGGTCAGCGGATCGAAACCCAGCTGCCGCTCGATGGCATGGTGGACTTCACTGAGTGCGTGGCGAATGGGGCCGGCCAGCGCCTCGGCGCGGGGCGTCGGCGCCATCCCCTCGTTGGTGCGCACGAACAAGGGGTCATCGAGCAACTCACGCAGTCGATTGAGCTGCTTGCTCACGGCGGGTTGAGTCAGATGCAGATTGGACGCGGCTACCGTTACGCTGCGCGTATGGAAGATTGCATCGAACACGTGCAATAAATTGAGATCCAGGCGATTAAAACTCATAACTCACCCCTTGCCCGCATACTACCGCTGTCGCGTGCGCCTCGCACCTTTCAAACCGGCAATTGGGGCCCTCGGCTTCATGCGCATTATGTCGATCCCATATGGCCGGTATATCGAGTTTTCATTAGACCTCGAGCGTCGGCCGACGTAATGTCGGGGGCTAAATGAGCGGCACCACATTTCTGCATTTCATCAATAATTCCTTCGTCGCCTCGACACCGGAGCGGTATTTCGACAAACACTCGCCCGTCGACGGCAGCTTACTCGGCAGCATTGCGGAGGCCGGCGCGCCGGAGGTCGATGCCGCGGTACGCGCGGCTCGTGCAGCGCTGCAGGGTCCGTGGGGGCGCATGAGCCTCGCGCAGCGAACGGAGATGCTGTATGCCGTGGCTCGTGAAATCGATCGCCGCTTCGATGATTTCCTCGATGCCGAAGTCGCCGACACCGGAAAGCCTCGTTCCATTGCCTCGCATGTGGACATCCCGCGGGGCGCGGCCAATTTCCGCGTCTTTGCGGATGCCGTTAAAAACGTGCCCACGGAATTCTTCGAAATGATCACGCCCGAGGGACGCAAAGCCTTCAACTACTCGGTGCGTGCGCCCAAGGGCGTCATAGCGGTGATATGCCCGTGGAATCTGCCCTTGCTGCTCATGACCTGGAAGGTTGCACCGGCGCTTGCGTGCGGCAACACGGTGGTCGTCAAGCCCTCGGAGGAAACCCCCGGAACGGCGACTCTACTGGGTGAAGTCATGCAATCGGTGGGCGTGCCGCCGGGGGTCTACAACGTGGTGCACGGCCTGGGCGCCGATTCGGCGGGCGAACACCTGACCCGGCACCCCGGCGTCGATGCAATCACCTTTACCGGCGAAAGCGCCACCGGCTCCGCCATCATGAAAGTTGCGGCGGACGGTATCCGGCCGGTGTCCCTGGAACTCGGCGGAAAGAATCCGGGCCTCGTATTCGCGGACTGCGATTTCGAAGCCGCCGTTGCCGGCATCGCGCGCGCTTCATTTTTGAACACCGGCCAAGTCTGTTTGGGCACCGAGCGCGTCTATGTGGAGCGGCCGATTATTGATAAGTTTGTCGCCGCGCTCAAAATCAAGGCGGAGAGCATGCGGCCTGGTCACCCATCCGACAAAGGCACGGGCATCGGACCGCTCATCAGCTTGGCGCACCGTGACAAGGTCTTGCGCTATTACAAACGTGCGATGGAAGACGGCGCAACCCTGATTTGCGGCGGAGGCATACCGCAGATGCCCGAATCCTTGTCCGGCGGTGCCTGGGTTCAACCCACCATCTGGACCGGGTTGGCCGAGGACTCAGCAGTGGTGCGCGAGGAGATTTTTGGACCCTGCTGTCACATTCGACCGTTCGATGACGAGGACGAGGTGGTTCGCCTCGCCAACGACACGACGTATGGACTGGCGGCGACCATTTGGACCCGCGATGTCGGCCGTTCGTTTCGCCTGGGCACTTCGATCACGGCAGGCATCATCTGGATCAATTCTTGGTTTTTGCGCGATTTGAGAACTCCCTTCGGCGGCTCGAAGCAATCGGGCATTGGACGCGAAGGCGGCGTGCATTCGCTCGAGTTCTATACCGAACTGCG
Source organism: uncultured Gammaproteobacteria bacterium (assembly GCA_963784105.1). Taxonomy (GTDB): domain Bacteria; phylum Pseudomonadota; class Gammaproteobacteria; order Steroidobacterales; family Steroidobacteraceae; genus Bog-1198. The sequence goes on along the minus strand of CAWAQE010000015.1, from coordinate 2,335,271 downwards.
TAATGTGTGCGTGGCAACCTAGCGCCGGGCCAATAGCCGGGCATGACTGACCGAACCCTGATGGCACCACCGACGCGAGAACAGTCCTACCGATTGGCCACCTACGTTCGCGGCAATGACGAACCGCGTGCCGGCATCGTCGTGGACGATGCGCTGCTCGATGTGAGCGCCCTATTGGGACGAGTGGCGCGAAATCCTCGGGCACATCCCCGACCCAGGTGCTGCAAGTGCTCGAGAGGTGGCGCGAGCTCCATCCCCTTCTTCAGCAGGCGGCGCGTGACGCGCGCAGCGGCAAGTCCGGCGCCAACGCCACCCCCGTGCGCGACGTGCGATTCCTGGCGCCCATTCTGTACCCGGGCACGATCTTCTGCGCGGGCGCCAATTACCGCGATCATGTCGCCGAGATGTCCAGGGCCATGAACCTCCCGGCTGAGCCCGATCCTCATGAAGCGGGCCTCAAGCCATGGCATTTCATCAAGGCCTCCGCCGGATGCGTGCGCGGAACCGGAGAACTGATACGGCTGCCGCTCTATTCCAAGAAAGTGGACTGGGAGGCCGAGATTGCGGTCATCATCGGATGCGAATGCCGGAACGTCAGCGCGGACCGAGCTCTTGGGTTCGTTGCGGGACTCAGCATCGTGAACGATTTGTCCGCGCGCGATCATCTGAAACGCCCCGGCGTGGCGGCCGATTCGCCGTTTCTCTTCGATTGGGTAAGCCAGAAATGTTTCGACGGCGCGCTTCCGTTCGGCCCCTGGATATGCCCGCTCGATGACATCGACGACATCGAGAATCTTGGGATCCGTCTTTGGGTGAACGAGGAACTGATGCAGGACTCCTCGAGTTCGAACATGATTTTCTCGGTCGCCGAACAGATCGCGCACTTGAGCACGCGGATCACGCTGCGACCGGGCGACGTCATCGCCACAGGAACTCCCGCCGGCTGCGGCACGCCTCGTGGAATATTTCTAAAGGCCGGCGACCGCGTGAAAATCAGCGTCGATCACTTAGGAACGCTGATCAACGACTTCGGCAGTTGAACCTGAGGCGGAAACGCCCGAGGCGGCGACCCATGATTTCACCCCGATATGGCGCCGCTCCGGGGAATACGGCCTATTCCCGCGCGTGCGTTGTAAAAGTCGCCGGCCGCTGGCTATGCTTTGGCGTGCCGAGCGCTTGATTACCCCTACCAGAGAAACATTCCATGACCGAGGACACCCGTCACTGGAGTTGCTACACGACGACGCCGGCGCGTTCGCTGGAGATTTTCGAAGACGCGCGGCCGCGCTGCCCGGCGGCACGCAGCAGCGAGCACGGCGGCTTCTACATGTTTTTGAAATACGCCGACGTCAAGAACGCCATGGCGGACAACCAAACATTTTCCTCGGAGCCCCAGGTGCTGCGCCCCATGCTGCCGCGCAAACCGATTCCGGCGCTCGAGATGGATCCGCCCCGCCACGGCACATGGCGTGCGCTCTTTAGCGCCGCGATCACCACGAAGACACCCCGGGAAATGGAATCCTTCGTGCGCTCGGACATCAACGCCCACATCGATGCCTTCATCGAAAAGGGCGCCTGCGACATCGTCGCCGAGCTCGCGGAACCCGTACCCGCCGAAACGATTTGCCGGCTCGTCGGCATCGATGACGCGCTCGTTCCAGCAGTACGCAAGGCCGCCATCGAAATGTTCGCGGCGCAGGGCGATCCCGGGGAGTTTGGGCGAAAGCAGGCGGCCTTTGCCGCGGTCACCGTCACTGAAATCCACGAGCGGCGCGCACGCCCGCGCGAGGACTACCTGACTCGCCTGGCCAACACAGAGGTCGAGGGACGCCGCCTCGACGACAATGATTTTGTGGTCCTGTTGGCCGCGTTCCTCGGCGCCGGGCACCACAGTACGACCTCGGCCATGGCCAGCCTGATCAACGAAGTGTTCTCGAGACCGGCCGTACGCGACTTGCTGCGGAACGAACCCGGCAAGATTCCGCTCGCGGTCGAGGAGACGCTCAGGCTGCGGCCGCCGTTTTTTGGATTTTTCAGGAGAGCCACCAAGCCGGTATCGATCTCGGGCACTGAAATACCGCAAGGATGCGATGTCTACATGGGCTGGGCTGCCGCCAACCGCGACCCGACCGCATTTGAAGCGCCCACGGAATTCAAGCTGCAGCGGCCGCAGAACCGTCATTTGACCTTCGGGTACGGCATTCATTCATGCCCCGGATCAGCGCTTGCACGGATGGAGCTGCGCGTCTTGCTCGAGGAGCTGTTGCGCCGCACGCCTGACTTGAGAGTTCAAACCGGCGTTCCGGTTTATCGATTTGGAGGAGGCGACTACTCCTATCTGCCGGCGCTCGAGGTCACCTTCACCGCCGGCATGCGCGAAGCATGAGTCCATGTGAGAGCGACAAATAAAGGCCTTCAATGTCATCAGCTACCCAATTCATCAACGTAAGTCCGGTCGACGAGTCCGCGCCGGGACGTTCCTCACCCGTTCCGGGCGCACCCCTATTGAGAAGTGTCGTATCGGCGGCGAGCGACCTCGTACCGGTTCTGCGCGAGCGGGCCCAGGCCACGGAGGCGGCTCGGCGAGTGTCCAGCGAGACCATGCAGGATTTTCGCCGCGCCGGCATTTTTAAGCTCATGCAGCCCGCAAGATACGGCGGTTACGAATACGGCTTCACGGCGTTCATCGATGTCATCAGCGAATTGGGCCGCGGCTGCACCTCCTCGGCGTGGTGTTGCGCCATCGGCTCGATCCATCAGTGGTTGATTGCCGGCTTCCCCGAGCAGGCGCAGGACGATGTCTGGAAATCGAACCCCGATGCGTTCGCCTGCGTGTCCTATGCCCCCACGGGTACCACGCAGATCGTCGACGGCGGCTATCTCATCAATGGCCGTTGGCAATATGTGTCCAACGCGGACAATTCGGAATGGATCATCGTCGGCGCGCAATTGCCGTCCGCGGATAAAAGCGCCCCCGCCGAACCCGGATTTCTCCTCGTGCCGCGCTCCGAATGGCTCATTGAGGACAACTGGCATGTCGCGGGACAGGCAGGTACCGGCTCGAAGACGATTTCGATAGAAGCGCCGACTTTCATCCCCGGGCACAGAAAATTGACCATAGCGCAGGCGGCCTCCGGCGCACCGCCGGGCACCTTGATCAACGCAAACCGAATCTATCGAATTCCATTTCTTTCGGCGCTGCCGGTTTGCCTGGTATCGCCGCTGCTCGGCACGGCACTCGGAGCCGTCGAGGAGTTCATCAATATGTGCAGCGTTCGCGTGACCAGGGGCGCCGTGGGCGGCGGCGGCAATCGCCTGAGCGAGTTTTTTCCGGTTCAATCCAAGCTTGCCGAAGCCTCGGGCATGGCCGATGCGGCTCGGCTGCTGATTACCCGCGACACCGCTGAAGTGGAGCGAATGACCATGCAGGGCCAGCCCCTCAGCGTCGATCAGCGCATCCGTAACCGCCGCGATCACGCGTTTGCCGCCCGTCTGGCCAGAGATGCCGTCGACACCCTATTCTCCGCCGTGGGCGGCGCCGGCTTGAGCCTCGATCAGCCCATTCAGCGGATGTGGCGCGACTCAAACGCCATCGTGCGTCACATCACTTTGAACTGGGATGCGGTGTCGGCCATGGTGGGACAGCACTTGCTGGGGCTCACGCCGAAGGGCCAATACTGAATGAAAGGTCCATGCCGAATGTAAGCGAGAATGTATGTATTCCTGGACGCTGATCACAGGCGATGTACCGCAAACCTCCGATGCGCGATCCTTTCGGCAATCCTTGGCGTCATTCCCGACGGGGGTTTGCCTGGTGACCACCGTCTCGCCGGACGGCAAACGTGAGGGCATGACCATTAATTCGTTTGCCTCGGTCTCCCTGGCTCCGCCGCTCATACTCTGGAGCATTCGCGACGACGCGCGCAGTGCGGACGCCTTCATCGGCGCGCCGAATTTCATTTTGAGCGTTTTGGCGTCCTCTCAGCGTGCATTGGCCGCGCATTTCGCCCGGCCGGCGCCGGATAAGTTCGCCGACTGGCCGAATGACTTCGAGGAAGGCATCGGCGGCTGTCCTAGACTGCGGGAGAGCGTCGCAACCTTTGAGTGTACGACGTATTCACGCTATCAAGAGGGAGATCACACCATTCTGTTGGGCCGCGTCGAGAGCCATTCAAGAACATCGGCGCTGCCCTTGCTGCTGCACATGGGCGAAATGGGCTCGCTGTCGGATCTTGTGAAAACGCTGAAGTAGTTCTCCCCGCGCGCCCGATAATGTTCTATTCGCCCATTTCGGTCCGCAATGCGTCGACACCCTGCACGAAAATGCGCACATCGACATTGCAAGCGACGAACTGATAGCCCCAGTCGAGATAGCGCTTGGCATCGGGAACTGATGTGGCCAGTATGCCCGCGGCCTTTCCGGCGGCGTGTATGGGCTCAACCGCCGCCTTGATCGCCGCCTGTACCTCGGCATGGCCGGGATTGCCGAGATACCCCATGGAGGCCGCCAAGTCCGAGGGTCCGATAAAGACTCCATCGACGCCGGCCACACCGGCGATCTCTCCAAGCCGCCCGAGCGCTTCGCCGGTCTCTACCTGCACCAATACGCAGATCTGCTCTGCGGCGGTTTTCAGATAGTTGCGGGTGCGCCCGAAATCGCCCGCGCGCGTCGTTCCCGACACGCCCCGCCGTCCATCGGGAGGATAGAGGCAACTTTGCACGGCTCGATGCGCCTCTTCGGAGCTTTGCACGAAGGGCAACAGTACGGTTTGGGCTCCGATATCCAATACGCGCTTTATCAGTACGGGATCGTTCCATGCCGGCCGCACGACGCAGGAGGCCGGCCCGCTATTCGCCGCCTGCAGCAGAGGCAGCATTCCGGCGATTTCCACCGGCGAGTGTTCCGAGTCGAATAGAATCCAATCGAATCCCGACTTTCCTAATATTTCGGCGACGATGGGACTGCAAAAGGTGCTCCAAATTCCGAGTTGCCGTCGGCCCTCGCGCAGTGCGCTCTTGAATGCGTTGTGCGGTAGCGGCATGGAATCACACGAACTGCACGGCGACGCCGCCGAGCGGCCCAAAATCGGCATGCAGTGTGTCGCCTTTTTGCGCCCACAAAGGCCGGGTGAACGAGCCCGAAAGCATCATGTGCCCGGGCTCCAGCGTGACGTGGAAAGGCGCCAGCTTATTGGCCAGCCAAGCGATCGCCATCGCCGGGTGGCCGAGCACGCCTGCCGCAAGGCCGGTCTCCTCGATTTCCCCATTTCGATAGAACAACACCCCCACCCACCGAAGATCGACATCCTGCGGCCGCACCGGCCGCCCACCGAGCACCAAACCCGCGGCCGCGCCGTTATCGGCGACGGTATCGAAAATCTTTCGCGGATTCTGCACGCGCGCATCGATGATTTCGATGGACGGCACGATGTAGTCGGTGGCACGCAGCACATCGATCAAACCGACATTAGGCCCCTTCAAAGGTTCCTTCAATATGAAGGTCAACTCGGGTTCCACCCGCGGCACACAGAAATCCGCGTGCCGCACCTTGGCCCCATCCTGTATCAGCATGTCGTCGAACAGATGTCCGTAATCCGGCTCGTCGATCTGCGAGGAGGCCTGCATTGCCTTGGAGGTCAATCCGATCTTGTGGCCGATGAGCCTCGAGCCGCTCGCGACTTTGAGCTCGGCCATGGCCGAGGAGATCGCATACGAATCTGCGATCTCGATGGACGGGAAAACGGTCGACAGCTGCACGCAGGGCTTTTTCGTGCGGTGCGCCTGAGCCAGGCTGGCGATGGCCTGTTTGCGCTGATCTTCAGTCATCATAAAACCATCCTCGACACTATAAATGTATCCCCGACAAATCCATCCCCGACACCGGATTTTTCGCTTCCCTCCGCTGCTATTCCGCGGTTTTCGTTCGCCGCTTGGTCGACTCCGGCCGCTCGAATTTACGGCTCATATGTCCCAGACCTTCCTGATCCCCCCGTTCGAACATCCAGCTATAGCCGCCCGGGGGATTGGCCAGAATCTCCCAAGCGTTATCGTCGCAGTCCCAGAAGTAAAAACTGTACGTGCCGTGCTGCACCGCCGGCTTGCTGATTTTGTGTAGTTTCCACTTCTCCGCATCCCGCACCACGAGCCGATGGGCCTCGTCCACGTCATCCTCGGTCTCGACGTCCACTCCATTATGGTTGAGGAACGGCATTTCTCCCTTGCGGCCCTCCATCACCTGCACGACGGCGTAGATATTGTTTCCGCCCAGTCGAATCCACAGCGCTATCTTCGCCGGCCGGATGACCTCGAATCCCATGAATTCCTCGTAGAATCTTCGCGTGAAATCCAGATCCTTGCTCTCGAGAGTTCCGTGCGACAGGAATTTGAGATTGAGTGTCGATTCTTTGCTCATAAAGACCCCCGTCAGTTGTTCACAATTCCGGATCGCCCGCGGACATCCAATTCCACATTCGCTTCAGCATCGATCGGACTTCGATGGCCCGATCGCGCACTTCGTCTGCGGTGAATACCACCGGCTCGACTCCGGTGTTCAGCACCGCCAATTCGACCCTGGCCGCATCCTCGAGATACCAGGCCAGCGCCACGGCCTCCTCGAGCGACTCGCCCGCAGTGACGGCGCCATTGCCGCGCATGACTATTGCCCGCGCCCCGCCCATGCGTTCCGCCAGGGCGGCGGCGCCGGCGTCGTCGCGCACGAGACGCGGGTCCGGGTGCAGCGGCGGGCACGGAGCAAAGTAGGCGCCGAATCCATGCAATGCTCGGGGCGTTCGTCCAAGTGCGGATAATGTCATGACATGGGGAGATTGAAACCTTACAACCCCGCCCACCTCCGCCCGCAGCCTATAGATGTGTTGATGCACGATGACTTCGGGCAACGCGCCCGCGGGCAGTTTGCCGATGGTCGCCACGGCAACCGGCGCATCTTCGGGCGCGACCAACCCGAGAGGCTTGGGCGGGCTGACCAGAAACCGGTGCTCCCCCAGACGCGCGCTACAATGGCCGTATGCGTGCACCAGCCCGGATTTGGCAAGCGCGCGGGCCGCAACCCGGACACGGAGCGCGGCGTCGGTCGGATCGATGTCCGCCGCATCAGGCATCGACTGTTTCTGCAAAGCTTTTGACGCCCTCGAATTCCGGAATGTCCGGCTTGGACCCCCACGCGCAAAAGGAAGTTCTTGCCGCCGGAAACTGGCGCGGTCGATGACCCGCCTCATCCGTGATGTGGCTGACGCCGCAGGAATATTCGTAGATCATCTCATCCGGCCCATCGAAATACAGAAACATCGCGCCGGAGGTGGGGTGGCGGCCGGGTCCGAAGCGGACCTTGACGTTTTGTTCACGCAGGAAGTAGTACGAACGCATGATATCGTCGATGCTTTCGACTTGATGATTGATGTGCTGAACACCGGTCCGCGCCGAGGGGAACAATGCCATTCTGTGATGCACGGGATCGATCCGCAGAAGCGGGGCTTCGCCGATCCAATCGCTGACGCGCGCATTGCATAGCGTGGTCCAGAATTCCTCATCCTTGCGCGGCGAAATGGAATGCAATCCGATATGCGAAAAGCCGGTAATGCCGGCGTCGCGGGTCGGAAAATAGCGGCGGCCGCTGTGCGCCGGCCGCGCGATGAGTTCGATGGTATTGCCGCTCGGATCGGCAAAGGCGATGGCCGCATCCACCCAGCGCTGCTCACATTCCCCGCGCGTCGCCGCTTTTACGATGTAGCCGGAATTGTCCAGTTCCGTACCGGCGGCATCGAGCTCCGCCAGCGACCCTAGTTCAAACGCCACCACATGATCGCGGGCGTCGCCGCTGGTATATACCAGAGTATGGTCGCGGCTGTCGGAGCGCATGTAGGCGCTGCCGCTGTCGCGGCGTACTAGTTCCAGGCCCAGCACTTTCGTGGCGTAGCGCACTGCATCGTCGAGATTCGCGGTGCCCAAGCGCACGTAGCGAATATCTTTCAGAGAAATCATCGTCCTCGCTCCTTGGCGCCCGGGCCCTCAATTTCCGCTCGACGACATTACGGCCCGCAAATGCCATCGTCGAATGAAAACTCGACATACATTTCATCCACTACCGACATATGGCGCGCCTGCGAGCCGACGATGGTGCTGCGATGCAGCATTGCGGTTTCCGCGATAACCAAGCCGATAATTTCACGCCTTCGATATGTGTCCAAACATGATTCGGCGGGCTTCCTCGTCCATTTCAGCCTTGAATGTGAATCCATCTTTCAGCGCGTTCGCACGAATGGCCGCGGGCCGCGCACTGGAATGGCCGGGCTATCGAATACCCGAACACCGGCCTTCAATCGATCTGCGGAGGAAGTCCTTCGAATGCGCGATGCAGCAGCCGGACGATCGCCGCACGCTCCAGCGGCCGCGGATTCCAATACGGCTTCGCCAGCGCAATATCGGCGGCGCGCTCGATATCGGCCTCCCGAAAACCCAATTGATGCAAGCTCGTTGGCGCGCCGTTCGCCGCGGCGAATGCGTACAGGAACGAATGCGGCGGCCCGCCGCGCATGGCCCGCGACATTCGCTGCATGGCCGCGGGCGAATGCCGGTAATTGTAGGCCAGCGCGTGGGGCAAGACCGCGCTGTGAGTTTCCGCATGCGGCAATCCGAAACTACCGCCCAGGGTGTGGCACAATTTGTGATGCAGCGACATGCCGCACTGGCCTAACACCGTGCCGCACAACCATGCGCCGTGCATAGCATGGGTCCTCGCAGTAATGTTCCCAGCGTCCCGATAAATGACCGGCAGGCTGTCGACCAGCGCGCGAATTCCGTCTTCCGCCATCAACGTCGTGATCGGGTTGGCATCTCTCGAATACAGCGCCTCGGCGGCGTGCGCGATGGCGTTGATGCCGCTGCTTACCGAGACGGCGACGGGCAGTCCGAGCGTAAGCATCGGATCGTAGATGACGGTCTTGGGGAGCACCCGCAGATCGACACCGGTTTTCTTGAGCCCCGCCTCCGTGATGCCGTAGATCGGTGTCATTTCCGAACCCGAGTAAGTGGTGGGTATGGCCAATACCGGTGATTCAGACTCGAGGGCGATCGCCTTGCCCAGGCCGATCGTGGATCCGCCGCCGATCGCAACGACGCAGTCCGCGCCAATGTGCCGTGCGAAGGTGCGTGCCTCGCGAGCGACTTCGATGGGCACATGCGTCAGGGCTCCGGCGAAGAGTCCTGCCGCCTCCGGCCCAAGGCGGCTCATGATCGCCTCGCCTTCGGTACGCCGCCGAGCCGTGCATACGACCAACGCTCGTCGTGCGCCCAAGTGACTCAGCTCTTCGGACAATCCATCCAACTTGTTGACGCCGAACAACACCCGCGACGGCGGCGCATTATAGGTAAAGGCGTGAACCTCCCCCACCGGATGCCGTTGATCCGCGTTGGCGGCGGGCGCGGATCGCCCGTTTGGCGGGAGAGCCGTGCGGGTTCCTGCACGGAACAGTTTGAAGTCGTATTGCAGTGTGTAGAACGGCGCACTTGATGGCGTGCCGTCCGCCGGCCCCGACCCCGCGCCATGTCGCTCCCAATCCGCAATTAGCGACGATCGGACTCCGAACACCGCATCCGAATCAAGATAGGGTCCCTTGGCACGAAAAATATGCGTAATGAGCGGCTCATAACCCGGGGCGCTGATCATGAAGTGCAGGTGAGCGGGCCGCCACGGATGACGACCCACCGCCGCCAACATCTTGCCCACCGGCCCATCGCTCGGGATTGGATAAGGAGCCGCAACGATGGATTTGAAATAAAATCGCCCGTCACTGAGGCTGCGTAGGCTGCCACGGGCCCGCAAATGCTGCAGCTCCGGCCGCTGGACATCGTAGAACCCATCCTCGTCCGATTGCCACACCGCGATGTGCGCGCCCGCAATAGCTTCTCCCTCATTGCCTTTGACCGTCCCGCTGACGAAACAGGGTTCACCGGGTGCGCCGTTGGCAATGTCGTCGCCATTGTCGTACTGGGGCGCGTCATCCACAAAAAACGGGCCGAATACCGTGGATTCCGTGAAGCTTTCCGGCTTGCAGTTGTTTTGCGCCGTAACTAGAGTCGATAGGCCGAGGGTGTCGGATAGGAGAATGAATTCCTGTCGTTTATCGTCCGTAATGCGCCCTACCTCGGTGAGAAATTGAATGCCGGCGCGCCATTCGGCCTCGGTCAACCGCACTTCGCGGGCGAAGTCATGGAGGTGCGTCACCAGGCTGTCGAGGATCGCCCTCAGCCGCGGGTCGGTGCAGCTTTCTTGCGCGCCGAGCACCGCCTTGGTAATGGTCCATTCATCGATATTTACCATGATCTGCTCCCCGTCCGGCGCCCGAAACGTGGTCTCAAAGAGCCAGCTTGAAAAGCTCGATGGCGTTGGTTCGGCCAATCTTCAAGCGATCCGCATCGCTAATCGAGGCGGCATCGAACCATTGGGCCGCGTGGTCGATATTTTCAAACGGCCAATCCGTTGAAAACAGAATCCGATCCGAGCCTACTTCCAGTAAGGCGTCTATCAGGGTTTGCGTTCGAAAATTGCCCGATGTGGTGAGATAGAAATTATTCTGGAAGTACTCGCCGAAGCTCTTCCTGGCGGGGTAGGTCTTGGGCGCCTTTACCCAGGCGTTTCGATTGTCGATCCGCCACATGCTGTAGGGGAGCCCCTCTCCCATATGGCCCAGGACGATTTTCAGGCCCGGATGCCGATCGAATAGGCCGCTCGCCATGAGGCGAAGCGCGTGGACTGCCGTTTCTTGGCCGAAAGCCCAGGTCGGACCCAACAACCACGGATGCCCGTTGTAGATCTGCGCCCACGCGGGGATTGGGTTGCGGGGGTGCAGGTAAAAGGGTACATCCAGCTTTTCAACCACACCCCAAAAATCCGCGTATTGCGGGGCGTCGTAGTAAACACAGTTTTCCGCTGAACCGACCTGCGAAAAGCCATTGACCAGCGCCCCTTTGAAGCCAAGATGTCTAACACAGCGCTCGAGTTCCGCCGCCGCCAAATCGGGGTCTTGCAACGGCAGCGCGGCGAATGCCTGAAATCGATCGGGTCGTTTGGCAACCTGCTCGGCCAGAAAGTCGTTGGCCAACACGGCGATCGTATTGGCCTTCGGAGGTGAGGCTATTGCTTGTACGGCGGGCGCATTCAGCGACAACACCATCATTTCCATTCCATTGTCGTCCATCTGACGCAATCGGTTGTCCTGGATATCCAGCAGCCTGCGGCTCAATTCTATCCAGTAGTCTCCGGGGACAAAGCCGGCCGAGTCCTGCAGCGTCTCCGGGATGGCGAAATGTTCTTCTAGTCCGACCTTGCCGATCATATATTCGTCCTCGTGACCCGACGACGTCGCGCCAAGCATTGAAGCGCATTCGCCGGTCTGAAACGATAAAGCGGACGCCGGCCAGGCTCCAATCATCTCTTGAAATGCATTGCATATCCCGCGGGCATATCCCGCGGGCATATCCAGTGGGCATGATTTGCGCGTGGAGGCGGCCCCGCCTGCCTAGGCCGCGTCGGGGGACTCTGCCTGGTGGCGCAGGAAAGCCAGCACCAAGGTTTCCGCCTTGCGCGGAGCGGCCAGGCTCAAGCTGCCGTTGAACACCTTGTGAATGAGGCCGGAGCGCCAGGAATCGAAGACTGCCGGGTTGATATAGGACTTGCGGCAAACGGCGGGAGTATTGCGCAGCTTCGCGGCAACCTCCTTGACCACGTCGGCTATCAGGCTTTTCGAGGCGCGCTCGCTCGGAGGCTCCGGCAGCGGTGTGCGCGCGAGCAGCGTGATGGCGTGCATGGTCGCGCCCCAGGTACGAAAGTCCTTCGCCGTGAAATCATCTCCCATAGCCTCGCGCAGGTAGTCGTTCACCTGGCCGGAATCGATGGGACAGCGCTGACCGTCGTCGCTCACGTATTGAAACAGGTGCTGGCCCGGAATCTCCTGGCAGCGGCGGACGATTTGCGCAATGCGCCTATCGTCGATGTGCACCTCGTGCTGCACGCCGCCCTTGCCGCGGAAATTCAAGACCGCGCGCCCGTCGCGGATGAAGCTGACGTGCCGGTTGCGCAGCGTCGTCAGGCCGAAGCTCTTGTTGTCGCGCGCGTATTCACTGTTGCCGATGCGCACCCGGGTCGCATCGAGAATGCTGACGACCACCGCCAGAACCTTTTCCCGCGGCAGGCCGGGCAAGGCTCAGATCGCGCCTGAGCTTGCGGCGCAGCTTCGATCAGCGCCTCGCCGAATGCCACCATGCGGTCGAACTTCGCGCTGTCGCGCACCTGCCGCCACTCGGGATGGTAGCGGTATTGCTTTCGGCCGCGCGCATCGCGGCCCGTCGCCTGCAGATGTCCGCGCGCCTGCGCGGAAATCCAGACGTTGCGGTAGGCCGGCGGTATGGCAAGGCTGGCTATGCGCTTGAGTTCCCTCGCGGCGGCGAGCCTGCGGTTCTCCGGAGTCAGGTAGCGAAAGCCTTTGCCCGCACGCAGACGCCGGATGCCGGGCTCGGCGTCCGACACGTAGATGAGGCCCGCCTCGACCGCCATCTGCGCCGCTTCGGCGGCGACGCCGGTGAGATTGGCGGCCGTCGATGAATATTTAAGGTTCATGGCGTCGGATTTTTAGCGAATCAAAAGTCCTTGCGCTAGAGACGTTCGCTGACAAGTCGTGTAGGAATACACGATATCCGATCGTTCGAACCGCCCGCCGCCCGTCCTGGCGATTCTGTGACGTAATTCTGTGACGCAATAGAGAGAACTGGCGTGGCGGCGCCGCCGCGGCGCGGCGCCTGTTGCCCGGCCCGGCGGCCGGGCGGGATTCTGTTCAATCGAATCAGACTTCGAGCACTGCGCGCTTCTTCAAGAGCTGCGTCAGCACGAAGTAATACAGGACGCCGATGACCGAGCCAGCAGGCGCCGAGAATCTTCGCGGCAGATCCATTTCGTGCGAGCACGTAGACGATGATCGCCAGCCCCGCCAGCGGAAACACGACGTGGCGCAGCCAATCCCCGCTGCGCTGCCGATGAAAATAATGGTTGATCACGGATAGATGCAGAAGTACGAAGCCGCTCAGCGCACCGAAGTTGACGATTCGAGTGAGATCGTCGATGCGCTCGGCAAAGAACAATCCGACCAGGAGCGACACGAGGGCGACGGCCAGCGTGCTCACGTAGGGAGTCTTGTAGCGGGGATGCACCTTGGCCAGGATCGCGGGCAGTTTCCCATCGCGGGCCATGGCAAACAGAATGCGCGACACGGCGGCCTGGGCGGCCATGCGCATTCGCGATCGCCTGACGCAATCACGATCGCCAGAATCGTGACCAGCCGCAGCCATGCGCCGCCGGCGCGCTCCGCCACCTCGTAAAACGCCGTATCCGTCGACGCGAAATGCATCCCGCGGGCCAGATCGGTGGCGACCCAGGTTTGCAGCATGAACAAGGCGCCGACCAGCACCAAAGCCGATCACCGTCGCCCGGCCGACGGCATTCGGGTTGCCGCGGCTTTCCTCCGAGAGCGTCGAAATGCCGTCGAAGCCGAGGAAGGACAGCACCGCAATCGATGTGGCACCGGCCACCGTGGACCCAGGAGAAGACATGAGGATCGTATATCGGTTTCGAGCGTCAGCCCGCCCGCGCCCGCGCCGCCGTAAAGGGCGAACAGACCCAGGACGACGAACAGTGCCAGCGTCGATCAACTCCATGACCAGCATGTAGCGGTTCACGCGCGCAGTGAACTCTATGCCGAGCAGATTGACCGTCGCATTGAAGGATATGAATCCGGCCAGCCAAATCCAGGAAGGAACGGCGGGGAAAATCGGCCGCAGCGCCGACGGCACTGAACAGATACAGCAGCGAGGGCACCAGAATGTAGTCGAGGAGGATGAGCCAGCCGGCGAAAAGAAACCGGCGATCTCGTGCAAACCGCGCTGGGCATACGTATAGACGGAACCGGCCAGAGGAAATGCGCGCGACATGGCGGCATAGCTCAGCGCGGTGAAGAACATTCCGATGAGACCCACGCAGATACGCCAGCGGCACCATGCCTTTTGCGCGTCCCAGACGTAGCCGAATACCGCGAAGGGAGCGATCGGCAGCATGAAGATCATGCCGTAGATGATCAGGTCCTTGGTCGTCAGGGCTCGGTTCAATTGTTCTTTATAGCCGAATTCTTGCAGCGACATCTGCCGCAGTCTACTGGATTATTGACTGCGTGGCTCGCCCTGAAATTCCGTACAATGCGCCATGGCCGACACGCACACGCGCACACCATCCATCAACACCACTCATGGCTGGGACAACAGCTTCGCGCCGGCCGCACGCATTGCGCCCGGGCGAATCGCTGGAATTCGACGTATCCGACGCATCCGGCGGCCAGCTATCCGCCGCATCCGACGGTCGGCGATGTGGCCGAAGCTGGATTTCTCCAAGGTCAATCCGGTCGCAGGTCCCGTGTTCGTCGACGGCGCGGAGCCCGGCGATGTGCTGAAGGTGACTCTGCTGTCCTTCGTGCCCTCGGGTTGGGGCTGGACCGCGAATATCCCGGGCTTTGGGCTGCTGGCCGATGAGTTCAAGGAACCCGCGCTGCATCTGTGGCGCTACGACGCGAACACCCTGGCGCCGGCTTTGTTCGGCCGCTGGGGCAAGGTGCCGCTGAAACCCTTCACCGGAACCATCGGCTTGGCGCCTGCCGAAGCCGGGCTGCACAGCATCGTTCCTCCGCGCCGCGTCGGCGGCAACATGGACGTCCGCGATATTGCGCTGGGCACCGAATTGTTTCTGCCGGTGGAGGTTGCCGGCGCGCTGTTCTCGGTGGGAGATACGCACGCGGCGCAGGGCGACGGCGAGGTCTGCGGCACCGCCATCGAAAGCCCCATGCGCGTTGCCCTGCAATTCGATTTGCTGAAGCGGCAACCGCTCGCCTATCCGCGCTTCAGGACCGCAGGGTCCGGTCACCCGCCACCTCGATGCCAAGGGTTACGAGGTGACCACCGGCATCGGCCCCGATCTGATGGAAGCCGCTCGCGCCGTCGGTAAGGTCCATGATCGATCTGCTGGGCCGCCAGCATGGCATGCCCGCCATCGACGCCTATCTGCTTGTGCAGCGTCTGCGGCGACCTTCGCATCAGCGAAATCGTCGACATTCCCAACTGGACGGTCTCGTTCTACTTCCCTCGCATCGTGTTCGACTGAGCAGCTCAGGCCGACTTTGCGACTTGCTTCGCGCCGGCCAATCAGCCGCGCCATCGCTTGTTCCCAGCACCTGCGCAGGTCCTTGAGCAGTGCCGCGAGTTCCCCGGCCATCACCGCAAAATCGATGTCGAACTGTTCCGCCGGGTCCACTTCCTCCCCTTCCGCGGAGCTCCTTGCTCATCTCCAGAAACTCCAGCCGCTTGATTTGCAGCTTATCGGTCAGCACGAAGGACACCCGGTCGTTCCATGTCAGCCCCAGGCGCGTCGGATACTTTCCCGACGCCAGATGCGCCTGAATTTCCTTGCCGTCGAGGGGATGGCGCGTGTAGCGGATGATGGTCTTGGACTTGTCGGCCGTCTGCAGTTCCAAATCGTCGTCGATGGAAAAGCGTGCCGGCGCCTCGCCGCGCATCAGCCAGGAGGCCATGGCGGCGTGCGGCGAGCGTTCGGTCTCGAGGGCGAGCGGCGCGAAGCTGCCGAGGGTATCGCTCAACGCCTCGACGACGCTCTCCGCGCCGGTATGCCGGCCGCGTCCACGGCGAACCAACCCGACTAGGGGTCGATCCAGGCCCGCGTGATCCGGCGCCGCGTGAGCGCTCGCGCACGCAGCTCGTCCGCGACGCGGGCCCGCAGTTCGCGCATTTGCCTGCGCCCGACCGGAAAGCCCTGCTCCGCGGCCTGTATTTCGGCGCGCTCCTGCGGCGACTTGCCGGATGATGGACCCCGGCAGCAGTTTCTGATTCTCGCCGAGCGCGATCATGTGCTGCCGATTGACGGTATGCAGCAGCCGGCCGCCGGCGGTGACCGGCACCCAGCCACGGCACGACATCTCAAACGGCCCGCAGGCCTGCAAAGTGCGGCCGGCAAGCTGAGCTTCCAGTTCCGCGGCGGTCAGCGTCCATTCTGCGGGCAGGCGATGGAAAACCAGATTCTTGAACAGCATGGGCGGCACCCGCGAAAAAAGAAGCGCGGATTATATTGAGAGCGGGACGGATTATTCGCTTATTTTTTGCCGAGCGGCCGGTCAACCGCAATGGCATGTCCTTCGTTATGTCTACCAAGCTACAATGCGGCACTAACTCCGTAGGAGCACCCGTCATGAATACACGCTGGAAATTGGCGGCAGTTATGGGCTGCGCCCTGTTCTCCGCCCTCCTTGCCTCTCACCAGGCCTTGGCCGACGAGACCGCCGCGGGGGAGCCCGGGGTATGGCAGAAGCACCAGTACTCATTCGCGTTCATGGGCTTTACCACGACGTACTCCTGCGACGGCCTGGCCGACAAGCTCAAAGTCCTGTTGATCGCCGCCGGTGCAAGACACGACGCGAAATCGCGTCCCGGCGCATGCGCCTCCGGCTTCGGGCGCCCGGACAAATTTGCGCGCGCCGACCTGACGTTCTATACGCTGGCGCCGGGCGGTTCGAATACAGACTCGGCGGCCAATCCGGTCGAGGGGACGTGGCGGACCGTGGCGTTCGCGGATCGCTCGCCCCGGGAGCTCGGCACCGGCGATTGCGAACTCGTGGAGCAGTTCCGCAGCAGTGTGCTGCCCATGTTCACGACGCGCAACATAGACAATCGCACCACCTGCATTCCGCATCAGAATTCGGGTTCAGTGATCAATCTTAAATTCGAATCCTTGGCCGCGCCCCCAACCCACCCGGCCACGCGTCCGGCCGGCGGCTGAATGGGGGGCGGGCGCCGCCGATAACGCCTCACAATGCACGGCACCGTGAAATGATGATCACCCTGATCGCCGCGGCAGTCCTTCAAACCGCATGGGCAGGTGCCGCCGGTGCCGCGGGCACCGGCGCCGGCCCGGCAGCCGTCGAGGGAACTCTGCGGCGGTACGATCAGGCACTTCTGGATGCCATTGCGCCGGGCGATCGCGCCGTCTGGGAGAAGCTGCTCGCAGCGGACGCCGTCTATGTCGACGAGAACGGCGCCATCATGCATCGCGAGGAGTTTCTGAGGACCATCGTACCGCTGCCCGCCGGCGCCAGCGGTACGATTGCCATCACTCAGTACGACGTGAATGTCCACGGAGACGTCGCGATGGTGGTTCACGCCGACGACGAGCGCGAGAACTATCATGGAATTCCGCTGCGCGCCAACTACCTGATGACCGAAACCTGGCTCAACCAGGGCGGCGATTGGCGGTTGGGCCTGATCCACGTGTGTTTTTCACCCCCGGCCAGCCCCGCAGCCGGAAATTCTTCCGGCGCGACACGCACAATCAAATAGTCGATTTTGTGGACAGGCGGGAGGGCGAGGACCTGGTGTTCGTCCGACTCAGGCGCTGATCGCCATCACTTGGCGGCGGCCTGTCCCACGCGCCGCTCCCGAATGTAGCGTTCGTTCGTAATCTCGATGACAGCCTGCTTGCCGGTCGCTCCCACGTCCTTGCGCGGTTCGATGGACTGCTGCGCGAATCGCTCTCTTTCGGCGGTGCTCACCCGTTTGATGGTCGGCTTGTCGTAGAAGGCGGCAAGATAGCTCGCAACCGCGCCGGCAGCGATTTGCTCCGTGAAGAAGCCCAGGCGCAGGGCGTGCAGGATGCGCCCCTGATCGATTCCCGCCACCGAGTACAGTCGGTAGACGGTGAAAATATCGAGATTCGGCAGCGTTTCCGGATCGAAGGCCTCCTCGGCCAGCGCCAGTTGGATGGCAAACCACTGCGAAGCTTGATCATCCTGCAGCTCGAGGTGCGTCAAGGCCCGAACCGTCTGCGTGCTCTCGAGCGTGGGCATTCGTTTGGCGGGTTCGGACTGCCCCGCCTCGCGCGGAACCGGAACGCGCGGAACCGGGACGCGCGGCGGGGGCATGGCCGCGGCGGGCTGTGGAGATGCCGCAGGAGGCCGAGCCACATTTAATGCAGGCGCTGCCGTGGGCGCCTGAGGCGGCTTTGGCACAGGCACGGGGCGGACCGGAAGCCTTTGCGCCTCCGTGAGCACGGGTACGGAAACCGGCGCTGCTGGGGGCGACTGGCTGGGGGGCGGCGGGACGGGCGGCACGGACAACCGCTCCGCGGACTTCTCTGTGGGCGCTTGCTGCACCGGCAACTTCACTCGCAAAGCGGCGAGCGCGCGCAGATCCTCGGCGTCCGCGGTGGCTGTCAGCGCGCTGGGATAGTCGTCGCGGACTCTCTTCAAGACGGCATCAGCCTCGTCCTCGCGGGCAAACGGACCGAGCCGCAGGCGATAGCGCACCCGCCTGTCCTCGATGCGCTGCACTTGGTATAGATGCGCGTCGCGGCAGTCGGCGATGCTCTTCGGAAGTTCGATCGGCGCCGACGATGCGCTGAGATTGATCACATAAGGCCCGGCGCCGCCGAGACGAACCGTTTCTGGCAAGGGCGCCAGCAAATCATCGATGGTTAAATGCCAGATATCCCCGTTCGACGGCGTATCGGTCGGTGCTGCCATATTCGTTCCCACGAGCTTGGAGTGCAGATAGTGGCCAAGCACGTGCAGTGAAACCGTGACCGGTGTCTCCTCGCGGCGACGATCTCGGCATATGTCAAGGAGATAGCGGCCGGAAAATATTTACGCGCGTTATGTCCAGTGCCTCCGGCCGCAGGCGGGATGTGTCGGCTGCATCGCTCACGTTACGGCGGCTCACAGAATTGCGTGAGCGCGAACCGGGAAAGTGCCCATGGCGGCTATCTTTGGCGGAGCGGCCGAGAAGATAAAGCCGTTGATCGGAAGCGCCGAGAGATTGGTCAGGTGCTCCACAATGGGAATTCCCGCTGCGAGGAGAATGGAGTGCACCGGCCGCGCCGGATCGTTGGTATCGTCGATATTTAGGGAATCGATTCCGACCAGAGCGGCACCCCGATCTCGAAGGTACGTCGCCGCAGCCTCCGTCAAAAATGGATGGCCCTCAAAGTAGCGGTCCGTGCGCCAGTGGCGATCCCAACCGGTGTTGACCAACACGGCAAGACCCGAGACGTCGATGGCCGCAAAGTTCGTCCATTCGATGGCGCGATGCTCGATGCCGCCTGCACGCACGACCACGCCGGGAATTTGCGCCGTATTCGATAGAGGTGTCGTGGATAGGTCCGTTCCGCCTGGATAGCGGTGGTAAGGCGTATCGATGTAGGTGCCGGTATTTGCCACCATATCGATGCGGCCGATTTGGAACCCCGTGCCCGGCGCATAGCTCCCTCGCGACTGGAGGTGAGAAATATGATCGCAGACGATCGGTGCAGGCAGGCCCTTATAGGTCACCATGCCGTTTTCGATCGCGTGGCTCAAGTCGACAACGGTCACGTTTGGCCGATCGAGGCCGGCATTCGCAGGCTTGGAGGCGCGCTTGTGCTGCTCCTCGATGATTCGCTTGTTCAGTATATCGACGCCGCCGACCATCAGGAGGCGTAGATCCTGAACGATATAGGCCGCCAGCTCGTCGTCTGAAATGGTGTCGCCTTCGATGTCGAGCCGGAAGCCCTGGCCTTGAAGACCACCCCCGTTCGAGAACTGAAGAGCGAAATCAAAAGCAACCCGCTTGTCCACGACAGAACCTCCCTTCATGAAACCTCAGCCATTCGAGAGCGGTGCGCTCGCACTTTGGCTCGATTGCCGCACCCGGAGGCAGACGAGCACCATCTCCGTCTTCCGGGCCTGGAGGTGTCGACAAACACCATCCGACATTCCGGACAGACTCGGATCCGTGATCGTTGTGGGCCGAGGACCAATTCAACGGCGTCAGCTGCAATCGTGGAGAGTGCAGCTTCCATCGGCTGCTTGGCCGTCATCTGGATTTGTCTCCCAACGATCGTTGGGCGCAACGGCATCCGCATTGCCCACCGGTTAATGGTCCGGGAATCCCTCGCAACAGGCGGCGCGTCCTCGACGGCCGACATGGCGAAGCGAAAGACTGCGTCGCGCAAGGTACGGGCGTCGGCCAGATCGGCCGGCGTGGATTTTCGCCGAAAGGCACCGCCCAGTCCCGCCTCGCCGAACCATCGATCTAAATCCTCGGGCGCAGCAATGCGCTCGACGGGTTCGGCGCGTCGATTACCAAGCGTATCGACGAAATCCAAGCACAGACTGCCGGCGATGAATTCAAACCGTCTTGCATCCATGTAACTAGTATAACGAGTTACATGTCGGCGTCAATTGGCGCGCGTTCCTGCACTCCCGCGCCAATCGAAGGGCCGCGTATGGGAAAGCCGCCGCAATGCGCGTTCGCTAGGAGAAGGCCGGCAGATCGGCGTTGCCCGGATCAAGCGCCTTCTCGCCGAAGCGGCGTGCGAGTTCGGCGATCAATTTCGATCGCAGTGCATCCCGGCCGCCCGCGTCCGGCGCCGTCAGCCGCAATTCCAGGGTGATCGACGCGGCGTCCATCTTCGTCAGAAAGCAGCCGACCACGGCCTTTTCGCCGGCCTGCTCCGCGGCCACGCTCCGTGCCAGTTGACGCGCCGCCTCCACATCGCTGTTTCTGCTCAAGCGGATCGTGATCACCATGGGCCACGGCCTGAACGTGGCGCTCAAGTTCAGGAGCACTTGGCTGGCGGCACTGCTGTTGGGCAGCACGATGAGATGCCCCGCCGGCGCACGCAGCGTGGTGTATCCCAGCGATATCAATTCCACGACCCCTATGTCCGTACCCGTGGGAGTCGCCACCTGCAGCGTATCGCCGAGGCGAAACGGTCTATAGATGGTGATCGCTATGCCGGCGACGAGGTTGCCCAGCGTGCTTTGAGCCGCGAGCCCGATGACCACCGATGCGACGCTTGCGCCCGCGAGCAACGCCGTCCCCATCGATTTCAGCGCCGGAATCAGATGCGCGTAGAGAATCAGCATCACCACCCAGATCAGCGCCGAGCAGATCTGCTGCAGAAAACTGATGCTGGTGCGATCGATGTGCCCGTTGCGAATCATCGAGGCATTGACTGCCGCGCGCAGGGCTCGGGACAGCAGCATGGCCACTACGACGAAAACGGCCAGGTACACGAGCGCGCCCCACAGGGTGTCGGGCTTTACGAACGACAGAATGTCGTGCTCGCCCAGCTTCAGGTCGTTCATGATCTTAAGTTCCCTTGGCGGCGTAAACCTCGCGTCCGTCGAGATAGGTCGCCGTCACTCGAGTGGCGTGCAATTCGAAGGGGTCGATCGAGAATATATCGCGATCGAGCACGATGAAGTCGCCGCGTTTGCCGGCCTCCAGGCTGCCGGTGGTGTGCTCCTGCTTCAGGGCGAAGGCCGAATTGATGGTATAGGCATCGACCATATCCTGGAGTCCGAGGCTTTGCTCGGGCAACAGCGCGGGCTTGCCGCGGCTCTCGGCGCGGGTGATGGCATGCTCCATCGCGGTGAATGCATCGAAGCTGCTGACGTTCCAATCGCTGCCGCCTACGATCATCGCGCCCGCATCGTGCAGCGAGCGCGCGGGGTAGAGATGGAGCGAGCGTTGCGGCCCGATGTACTTGACGGTTGCGCTCTCGATGTAGTCGTCGCGCTCGGCCCAGAGCAATTGAAAATTGGCGATGACTCCCAACGCCTTGAAGCGCGGAAAGTCGGCCGGCTCGACGAGTTCCAAATGCGCGATTTGATCGCGGTTATCAAGGTTGCCGTTGTTGCGCCGGGCGTCCGCGAACGCATCCAGCGCCGAGTGAACCGCTCGGTCGCCGATCGCGTGAAAGTGCACGGTCAGCCCGGCGGCATCCGCCGCGGTGACGATACGATTCAGGTTGTCCTGGGTGAAGTAGGAAGGTCCCCGGTTCTGCGTCGGCCGGCCCTCGGCATCGAGATAGGGTTCCAGCAGCGCCGCCGTCTGCGACGGGTACTCGATGACGCCATCCGCAAAGATCTTCACGGCATCGGCGCGCAGGAAATCCGGATCGATTGCCCATTTGGCCCGAAACCGCGTGGCCTCGTCGACCAATACTTGCGCGGATTCATGCAGGTTCTTCAGCCACAGGGTACCGCGCACCCGCATGTTCAGCCGATGAGTATCGTACAGACGCTTGTAGATCTGCATCAAATGATCGTCGACGGCGGCGTCCTGCACCGAAGTGATGCCGGTGGCGCGCATGGACTTGAATGCCGTGTCGAGCAGATCGGCCTCATGATCGAGACTTGCGGCCGGCTTCACGGCCAATGCCAGATTGATGGCGTTGTCGCGCAGCGTGCCGGTCGGGCGTCCCGCGGCATCGCGCTCGATGTGCCCTCCGGCCGGATCCCGAGTGGCGGCGGTAATGTGCGACAGCTTCAGTGTGGGCGAATTGGCCCAAGCGGTATGGCCATCCGACCCGCTGAGCAGCATGGGCCGGTTGGACAGCATGGAATCGAGGTCGGCCAAGCTCAGGGTCAGGCGTGACGGATTGACCATGGTCACTTCGAACCAGGCCGCGGGCTCTCCGGGCCGCTCCTTCAAACAGGCCGCGACCCGGCTCTTGACCTCTGAAGGAGTCACCTCCTTGTCATCGAGACTGCACTTGCCCAGATCCTGCGCGCTTTGTGCGGGGTGCGTATGCGCATCGATGATGCCCGGCAGTACCACCCTCCCGCCAAGATCGATCTTGCGGGTGCCGGGACCGATGAATGCGCCGATGGCGTCATCCGTGCCGACGGCGACGATGGAGTTGCCGCGTACCGCCAGCGCCTGCACGACGCGGCGATTGGCATCCTCGGTATGGATCTTCCCATGAAGCAGCACGAGGTCGGCCGGAGGCGAAGCGGCTGCCGCCGCTGCGGCAACGCCGATCACGGCAGCCGGCAAGATACCCAGGACTAAACGGGTCATTATTGTTCCTCTCTCATTTATTGTTCTGCCCTCCCGACGATGGACCGCGCAAAGCTGATGACCTCCCCGGCCATCAAATCCAGCATCTGGGCGATTCGTGCAACCTGGCAAGCGCCCTCCTCGTCGAATACCTTTTCCGCCGAGTTGATGGCGGCGCCGAGCGGTGTCGGCCAGCCGCGCAGCGCGTGCACGATGTCGCGCAGTGCGCCCAGGGTGTTGACCGCCGCGGGCCACCCGCCCGCCGTCGCGATGCAGCCGACGGCGCGGCCGCTGAAATACGGCCGCGCGTCGGTGCGCAGGTCTTCCGCGTAGTCTAGCGCGTTCTTGACCAGACCCGAGATGCTGCCGTGATAGCCCGGAGAGCCCAAGATGATGCCGTCGGCGAGAGCGAGCTCCGCCACGAGGTCCCGCGCCGCTTCGCTGCGCTCCGGGTTGTCGGGCTGGTAAAGCGGCAGCTGCAGCGCGGTGCCGCTGATGAGCTTGGTTCTGGCTCCCGCGCGCTCTGCGGCCGCGAGCACGTGCCGCATGGCCCTTTCGGTCGAAGAATTTGCGCGCAATGTCCCGCCGACGGCGACGATATACGGTGAACTCAAGAGACCACCCACTTGAAAACCGGCAAGACCGAGATCCTACACGGTATCTTCGGCGTTGATCAGTGCGCCGCGTCGCTTCCGCGCTGGGTAAAGGGCGGCCGGGTGAACCAGATGAAGGGTATCAATAGAATGTACATCCACGCCAGAAAGCGGAATACATCGTTGACGCCCAAGGTCATCGCCTGGCCGGTGATGAGCTGGTCGACGTATTGCAGGGCGCTCGTGCCCGCGATGCCATGGTCGCCGAGCTGTGCCTGGTACTGAGTCCATCCATCGGCGGAGTTGCGGATGTGTTCGGTCAGGACCGCGTGGTGGTAGTCCGTGCGCCGGTTCCACATGAACACCGTCAGGGCGGTGGCGATGCTTCCCGACATGGTACGCACGAAATTGCTCAGGCCGGACGCCGATGCCAGATCTCTCGGCGGAATCCCGGATAGCATGATCTGATTCAGCGGCAGGAAAAAGAAGGCTATCCCCAGGCCCTGCAGGAAGCGTGGCGTCGCGAGCTGGCGGAAGCTCGCCGTGTCGTTGAGGGTGGCGGCCCAGAAGATGGCGAAGGCGAACACACCGAAGGCGAAGCTCGCCGCGAGCCGCAGATTCATGCGGTTCATGTTGCGGCCGACGATGGGCGCAGCCACCAGGGCAAGCAGTCCCACCGGGGCAACCGCTAGTCCCGCCCATGTGGCGGTGTATCCGACCGTGGTCTGCAGCCACAGAGGGAAAATCACGTTGACCCCCGAGAGGGCGAAATACGCGACGCCGATGACCACCGTGCCGACCCGGAAATTGCGCCTCTCGAACAGACGCAGATCGATCACGGGATGCTTGTCGGTGAGTTCCCACGGGATGAGGAAAGAGACGCTGATCAGCGATATCAAGCCCGCGATCACGATCGTGGTCGAGTTGAACCAATCCTTCTCATTGCCGTTGTCCAGCATGAACTGCAGGCTGCCGACCCCGATGACCAGCAACGCGAGCCCCACCGCATCGATGGGCAATTTCACTTTCTTCGATTCTCGGTGGCGCAGGATGGACCAGCATGCCGCCGCGGAGAAGGCTCCGACCGGCAGATTGATGTAGAACAGCCAGGGCCAGGAGAGATTGTCGGTGATCCAGCCGCCGATGATGGGTCCGAAAATAGGCGCGATGATGATCACCATGGACCAGAGCGCGATCGCCATCCCGCGCCGTTCGATCGGATAATTGCGCAGCAGGATGGCCTGCGCGACCGACATCATGGGACCGGACACCAGCCCCTGGATGAGGCGCGCGCCGACCAACATGGGCAGACTGGTGGCCAGGCCGCAGAGAGCCGAAAAGCACATGAACAGCAAAATGGAGGTGACGAAGGTCCGGACTTCGCCGAAGCGCCGTCCTATCCAACCCGTCAAGGGCTGCATGATCGCCGCGGCGAGCATGTAGGAACTGATGGCCCAAGTACCCTCCGAGGTGGTGACCCCGAGACTGCCGGAAATGGCCGGCACGGAGACGTTGACAATGGTCATGTCAAGAATCTCCATGAAGGACGCAGTGGCGATGGCGGCCGTCAGGAACAGCAGCTTGCCGCCTCGCAGGGGCGGATATTCGAACGCAGCGGCGCTCTGTGCAGTCTCAGCCATGAGCGGCTTCGTCTATCGGTCTTGCCTGAGATTGCGGCGCACGATGGCGTCCGCGTCGGCGTTGGCCTTGTCGAGATCCTGGGCATAGACCTGAGTGTCGCCCACCGGCGTGTCCGCGGCGTGCATGGCCAGCACCGGCCCGTGCCGATTCGTGGTGTCCACCGTCACGGTCGCCGACAGGCCCACCCGCAGCGGCGACTTGACGAGGTCGGCGTCGTCGATCCGAATCCGCACCGGCACGCGCTGCACGACCTTGATCCAATTGCCCGACGCGTTCTGTGCCGGCAGCAAAGCGAACGCCGCGCCCGTGCCGGCCGACATGCCCTGGACGTGGCCGTGATACAGGTAGGATCCGCCGTAAAGATCGCTGCGCACTTCGGCGGCCTGGCCTATGCGAAGATTGCGCAGCTGCACTTCCTTGAAATTCGCATCCACCCACAATGAATTCAGCGGAATCACCGTCATGAGCGCCTGGCCCGCCTGGATGTGCTGGCCCAGTTGCACGCTGCGCTCCGCCACGTAGCCGGTGACCGGAGCCACGACGGTATTGCGCTGCGCGGCAATCCACGCGTCGCGGTACTCCGCCTTGGCTTGCAGCACCGCGGGGTTGTCTTCCACATTCGTGCCGTCGACCAAGGCGTGCGAGGAATTCGCCTGATTGACGGCCTGGGCGAGCGCGGCACGCGCCAATTCGACGCTCTCACGCGCATGCCGCACCTCTTCCGGAGCGATGGCGCGAGATGCCAGCAGCGGTTCGCGCTTGGCCAGGTCGGCCTGCGCGCGCGCCAATTCCAATTTTCGCGTCTCGATGACCGAGTCGTATTGATCCGCCGTGGATTTCTCCTGGCGCACCTGGCGGACGGTTTGCGCCAGTGCGCTGGAGGTGCGGCTCAGGGCTGTCTGCGCATCGGTCGGGTCCAGACGCACCAGCGCCTGCCCCGCATCGACCAGCTGCGTGTCATCTGCGAGCACCGCGATCACGGTGCCGGAAACCTGCGCCGAGATCACCACCTTGTTGCCGTTCACATAGGCATCGTCGGTCTGCTCGCGCTTTGACAGCACCAGGACCCAGTACGCCGCCCAGAGCACGCCGAGCGTGACGAAGATCAGCGCGATGATGGTGAGCACCTTGCGGCGCTTGTTGGGTTCGGCCGCCGGTGCCGCAGGGGCTGCGTCTGCATTCATGGTGTCGTTGCCGTGGCGGTCGAGTGGAAGGACGCGAGCTTTTGCGGACTCTCGTAGCCGCCGCCCAAGGCGCGCTGCAAGTCGATATCCGCCGAGAGCGCCGCCGCGTCGAGCTGCAGCAACGCGTCGCGCTGTTGTATCAGGGAGTCCGTGGCCGCAAGCTCGGTGCGCAAGTCGGCGATCCCCTGACTGACGCGCGCCGCCGCGCTGCTCTGAAGCTGCCGCGCCGCGTCGACCTCGATCAGGCGCTGCGTGCGTTGGTCGGCAATCTGCGCACGGGTCGAGGCCTGGGTCGCCACGTCGCGGGCGGCATTGACCAGCGTATCCTGATAGCTCGCGATGGCCGAATCGATCGCGGCCTGCGAGGCGCCATAGCGTGCCTCGAGCCGGCCCGAATCGAATATCGGCAGATGAATGGCCGCGCTGGCCTGCGGCACCCGGCTGCCATACTCGATCAGCCGGCCCACGTCGATGCTCGACAAGCCGAGCAGAGCGTTGATGGTCAGGTCCGGAAAGAACTCGGCGCGTGCGGACTGCAAATTCCGTTCCGCGGCTCGTATGCGCCAGAGACTGGCCGTGATGTCCGCGCGGCGGGCGATCAGATCGATCTTCACATCGTCGGGCAAATTGCCGGACAGCGCGGGCAGCGGCCTCGCGGACAGCGGCGGCAGGTCCGCGATGGAACGCCCGGCCAGTGCGGCCAATGCCACCACGCGCAGCTTCGCGGAACCTTCCAATGCGGCGATCTGTTCCCGGGCCGCCGCCAAGTCCATATCCGAACGGTTGATGTTTTCCGCGGCGTCGAGGTCCGCCTCGACGCGGGCCGCGGCGATCTGACCTTCCCGTTCAACCACCGTGGCGCGCTCGCGCGCCAGAGCGATGCGGCTCTGATCCGCCTGCCAGCCGAAGTAGGTGTTCGCGATGGAACTCGCCAGCATCATCGCGGCGGCGCTCCGGTCCGCCTGTGCGGCATGCGCCTGGTCCACCGCCGCCTCCACCGCGTCGCGCTGCTTGCCCCACCAATCGAAGGTGTAGCTTGCCTGCAATCCCAAGTCGGCCTGGTTGTACCAGGTAAAACCCAGCAGTTGCGGCGGAATCAGGCCGTTGTCGCTCAGGCGCTGGCGATCGATGTCGGCGCTGGCGTCGACGCGCGCACCGGACTCCGCGCCCGCAATGCGCACGGACTGGCGCGCCGAATCATAGCGGGCATGGGCCGTGGCCAAGGTCGGCGAGGATGCGACCGCCAGTTCGATCAGCCGATCGAGGGTCGGATCCTGATAACGTTCCCACCACTGCGGCGCCGGCCAGCCGCCGCCGCCGGCCAGCCCAAGGCCGTCCAATGGCGCCGTATCCGTCAGTTGCACGGGCTTCTGCTTCGGCGGAAGTCCCGCGCAGCCGACGCAGAGAACTGCAATCGCGGCCGCGGCGGATGCGGCGGTACTCTTCCAGGTCTTCATGGCAATCGCTCCGGCAGGTGCGTGTGCGCCTGCGTCAAGTTCGACGACAAGCGCTTCAGCTGATCGACCAATTGCCGCTGCTCGGCTTCCGAGAAGCCCGCAAACAGCGCCCGCAGGGGCACGAACATCTTGGGCAGCAGCTGGCGCACCAATTCCTCGCCCTGCTCGGTGATGCGCAAAACCATGCGCCGCCGGTCGTGCACGCTGAGCACGCGCGTGATCAGGTTGCGGCTCACCAGGGCATCGCTGATGCGCGACATATTCGCCGGACTCTGTGCCGCGCGGATGCACAAGTCGCTCGGGTGAGCGGCCCCGCCGGGCTGCGCGAACAAGGTGTTCAGCACGCGAAACTCGGCCTCCGCCAATCCAAAGGGCCGAATCTGCTGCTCGAGCATCACAGATAATTCACGTCCCATGTGTAGCATCAGCCGGCACAGCATCACCTCCGTGAGCGGGAAATCCGGCATTCGCGCGCTCAGGGCCCGAAGGCTGGTCTCCAATTTGTCGAAGGGAAAATCAGAATTATTCATTTGCCTACTAATCATTCAATGGTATATATTTTAACAACTGAATATCTATTGTGTAAATAGTTCTTGCTTTGGAAAACGACACATGTCATTTTTCGCTCATGGATGACCTCATTCAGCCCCTTGAACAGTCGATTGGCCGGGTCGGCCGACCCCGACGCGGCACAGAATCGGCTCGCAACGCCGCATTGATCTGTGCGGCGACGCGGGTATTCCTCCGCGACGGCTACGGTCTCGCGAGCATCGACAAGGTCGCGGCCGAGGCTGGAGTTTCGACGCGGACCATATATGAGCGCTTCAAGAACAAGGCCGATTTATTGGCGGCAGTGATCACCCGGCTGGTGGATCTGGACATGGAGACCGTGCTGGCCACGGCGGAGCTCGATCGCCTCGATACCCGGGAAGCGCTGATCACCATCGCGCAAACCATCGCCAGCCGTGCGCGCGATCCCGGGGCGGCCGCGTTGTTTCGCATCGTCGCCACCGAAGCGCTGCGCTTTCCCGAGCTTGCCGCAAAGATGCGCGAGAGCGGCAAGCGCTGGGAAGCCGTCATTGCCGATTATTTTCGCGGCCAAATCAAGCGCGCGACCTTGAGCCTGGCCGAGCCCGACCGCGCGGCTGCGCTGTTTCTGCAGATGATTTGCGCGGAATTGCACGAGTGCGTGCTGTTCGGCCGAGCCGAGGCCATGGCCGAAATCGATTTCACCCCGCATTTGACGCATGCGATCGACATTTTTCTGTATGGCGCGGCACCGCGCACCGTTCGACCCACTCACGACGGCGCCTAAGCTTATGAACCCTCTCTCATCGAAAACCTCGGCATCGAGCGCGTTTCTTGCAGCCCTCGCCGCCGGATTGCTTGCAAGCTGCGCGGTCGGGCCGAATTTCAAGGCTCCGGAAGCGCCCCACACTTCCGGATTCGCGCCGGCGGGCCAGATAGCGCCGCAGACGGCGGCGACAGCCGGCCCGAACGGCGAAGCGCAGCGCTTCGTCGACGGCAAGGATATTCCCGGTGAATGGTGGACCTTGTTTCAGTCCGCACCGCTCAACGCGCTGATCGAACGCGCGCTCAAGAACAGCCCGACGCTCGAGGCGGCGCAGGCTGCATTGCGCCAGGCCAATGAGAACGTCGCCGCCGAGCGCGGCAGCTACTACCCGAGCGTCTCCGGACAGGTAGAGAGCCAGCGCCAGAAGGCATCCGGCGCGGCCTTCGGCGCCATCCCCGGATTCCCCACTTCCTATTTCTATAATCTGCAGACGGCCTCGGTCAACGTGTCCTATACGCTCGATGCATTCGGCGGCATCCGGCGCCAGGTAGAGGCTCTGCAGGCCCAAGCCGAGTATCAGCGGTTCGCGCTCGAGGCAAGCTATCTAACCCTCACCT
Source organism: uncultured Gammaproteobacteria bacterium (assembly GCA_963784105.1). Classification (GTDB taxonomy): domain Bacteria; phylum Pseudomonadota; class Gammaproteobacteria; order Steroidobacterales; family Steroidobacteraceae; genus Bog-1198. The sequence continues at coordinate 2,305,547 of CAWAQE010000015.1, read as the reverse complement.
CGAACATCGTCACGGCTGCCGTCAACGAAGCGTCGCTGCGCGCGCAGATCGCGGCCAGCAGCGACATCGCGGATTCGCAGCAAAGGCAGCTCGACATCACGCGGCACCGCCTGACCGCCGGCGGCGCCTCGCGCGCCGATGTGCTGCAGCAGCAGGCGGCGCTGCAAGCCACCCTCGCCACGCTGCCGGGTCTGCGCAGCCAGCTGGCGCAGCAGCGCAATCAGCTGGCGGCATACGTCGGCGACCTCCCGGCCGACTATGCCGGCGGCGAATTCAGTCTCGACTCCATGAACATGCCGCAGGACTTGCCGGTGAGCCTGCCGTCCAAATTCGTGGAGCAGCGGCCGGACGTGCGCGAATACTCGGCCTTGCTGCACGAAGCCACCGCGCAGGTCGGAATCGCCACGGCCAACATGCTGCCGCAGATCACGCTCTCCGGCAGCTTCGGCCAGGAAGCCGCCTCGTTCTCGAATATCTTCTCGGCCAGCTCCAATGTGTGGAGCCTCATCGGTTCTCTGACGCAGCCGATTTTCAAGGGCGGCCAGCTGCTGCATCAGCGCCGCGCGGCGGTGGATGCCGCACAGGAAGCGGCCGCCAACTATAAGGCCACGGTCGTCACCGCCTTTCAGAACGTGTCCGACACCCTGTACGCCCTGCAAGGCGACGCAGAGACGCTCGCGGCGCAAACCACCGCCGAGCGTACGGCCGCCGACAGCCTCACGCTGGTGCAGGTGCAGTACAAAAGCGGCGGCGCCAACTATCTGCAAGTGCTGACTGCCGAGCAAAGCGAACAAACCGCCGCCATCGCGCTGGTCAAGGCTCGTGCGCAGCGCTTCGCAGATACGGCGGCGCTGTTTCAAGCGCTCGGCGGCGGATGGTGGAACCGAAACGGAAAGCTGGCGGACACGAAGGCCGCGGCGGGTTCGGCTCAAACCCCATGATGAATGCCCGGCGAAACCGGAACGAATACTTAAATCAATCGAGAGAAAATCCGTGACGAAACGCATGCTCATCATGATTTTGGGGGTCATCCTCCTGGTAGCCGGGATCGGCTTCGTTGTTTTCCGCAACATCATGCAGCAGATTGCACAAGGGTCGGTTCCCCCGCCCCCGGTGGTGGTGACGGCGATGGCGGTCAGCCGGCAGGAGTGGCAGCCCCACCTGAACGCGGTGGGCAGCCTGCGCGCGGTACGGGGCGTGGACGTGACCACGGAAATCGCGGGTCTGGTCCGCGAGATCCGGTTCAAGTCGGGTGACGAAGTCAAGGCGGGCGCCGTGCTCGTGCAGTTGAACGCCGATTCCGATCTCGCGCAGCTCGCCTCGCTCAGGGCGGCGGCCGATCTGGCGCAGACCACCCTCACCCGCGACCGCATTCAATTGGCCGCCCAGGCAGTCTCACAAGCGCAGCTCGACGGCGACGAAGCCGATCTGAAGAGCAAGCGCGCCCAGGCCGCCAGCCAGCAGGCGACCGTCGACAAGAAGACGATCCGCGCGCCGTTTTCGGGACGGCTTGGTATTACGCTCGTCAATCCGGGCCAGTACCTGAACCCGGGCGACAAAGTGGTGACCCTGCAGACCATCGATCCGATCTATGTCGACTTCAACCTGCCTCAACAGCAAATCGGCGGGGTATCGGTGGGTCTGCCGGTGGCGGTGCGGAGCGACGCCTACCCGGCACAGAGTTTTGCCGGCAAGGTGACGGCAATCGATGCAAAGGTCGATACGACCACCCGCAATGTGCAGATCGAGGCCACGATCGCGAATCCGAAGCGGCAGTTGCTGCCCGGCATGTTCGCGCGCGCAGCCGTCGATTCGGGAGAGAAGAAGTCCTACCTGACGATTCCCCAAACGGCGATCACCTACAATCCCTACGGCGCCACCGTGTTCGTCACGGCCGAGAAGAAGGACGGGAAAGGCCATGCCCAGCTGCAGGCGCAGCAGGTGTTCATCACTCCGGGGCCGACTCGGGGAGACCAGGTCGCAATCCTCAAGGGTCTGTCCGAGGGCATCACGATAGTCACCAGCGGACAGCTCAAACTGAAGAACGGCACGCCGGTGCGCGTCGACAACAGCGTTCAGCCGCTGGACGACGCGAACCCGACGCCTCAGGAACAATGAGGACCGACCCGTGAACTTTACCGATCTATTCATCCGGCGTCCGGTCCTCGCGATCGTCATCAGCTTACTGATCCTGGTGCTGGGACTGCGGTCCGTCGGCAGCTTGCCGGTCAACCAGTATCCGCACACGGAAAACGCGGTCGTTACCATCAGCACCGCCTACTACGGCGCCGACGCGGACACCGTCGCCGGCTTCATCACGCAACCGCTGGAGTCGGCGATCGCGCAGGCGCAGGGCATCGACTATCTCTCGTCGTCCAGCACGACCGGATCGTCGACCATCACCGCGACCTTGCGGCTGAACTACGACTCGAACCGCGCGCTGACCGAAATCAACACGCAGGTCAATTCCGTCAAGAACCAGTTGCCGCCTCAGGCCCAGCAGCCGGTATTGACGGTGCAGGTCGGCCAGACGATCGACGCGATGTACATGGGGTTCTACAGCGACACCATCCCGACCAATAACGTCACCGACTATCTGGTCCGAGTAGTGAAGCCGAAGCTCGACTCGCTAGAGGGCGTGCAGACAGCCGAGATTCTCGGCGCCCGTCAATTCGCGCTGCGTGCCTGGCTGGACGCCTCGAAGCTCGCCGCGCACAACGTCACGGCACAGGACGTGTTCACGGCGCTGGGCAACAACAACTACCTGGCGGCCGTCGGCAGCAGCAAGGGACAGATGGTCACGGTGGATCTGACCGCCGCCACCGATCTGCACTCAGTCCAGGAGTTTCGCCAACTGGTCGTCAAGCAGGTGGGCGACTCGGTCGTGCGCCTCGAGGATGTCGCCGACGTGACGCTCGGTGCCGAGAACTACGATCTGAACGTCGCATTCAGCGGCAAGCGCTCGGTGTTCATCGGCATCAAGGTGGCGCCGCAGGCGAATATCCTGAGCGTCGCCAAGCGCGTGCGCGACGCCTTTCCGGAATTGCAGTCGCAACTGCCAACCGGCGTCACCGGCCAGATCGTCTACGATTCGACCGAGTTCATCAACACCTCCATTACCGAGGTGGTGAAGACGCTGGCGGAATCGCTGGTCATCGTGACGATCGTGATCTTCCTGTTCCTCGGCACTTTGCGCGCCGTCATCATTCCCGTCATCGCCATGCCGTTGTCGCTGATCGGCACCTTCTTCGTCATGCTGGTGCTGGGTTACTCGATCAATCTATTGACATTGTTGGCATTGGTGTTGGCCATCGGCCTCGTGGTCGACGATGCCATCATCGTCGTCGAGAATGTCGATCGGCACATGAAACAGGAGCGCCGCTCGGCGCTCGACGCAGCCGTCGTCGCGGCGCGCGAGCTCGGCGGTCCCATTCTGGCCATGACCGTGGTGCTGGTGGCGGTCTATGTACCCATCGGCTTTCAAGGCGGTCTCACCGGTGCGTTGTTCACCGAATTCGCCTTCTCGCTGGCGGGAGCGGTGGCAGTGTCCGGAATCATCGCGCTGACACTCTCGCCCATGATGTGCGCGACATTTTTCCGATCCAACCAGGACGGCGGCCGGCTGGCACGGGCCATCGATCGCAATTTCGAGTGGTTCCGCGAGCGCTACCATCGGACGCTGCATGCCCTGCTCGACACCTGGCCGGTCATGGTCGTCATGGCCTTCCTGTTGCTGCTGGTGCTCGTGGCGTGCTTCAAATTCACCAAGGCGGAGCTCGCGCCGGAGGAGGACCAGGGCGTCGTGCTCGCGAAGATCAACGGCCCGCCCAACGCGACCGCGCAGCAGATGCAGACCTACGCGGACCAAGTGTTTCAGATCGCCAGGCAAGAACCCGAATACAAGCAAATGTTTCAGATTACGGGTGTTCCCACCGTCAATCAGGGCATCGGCGGCGCACTGTTCAAGCCTTGGGACCAGCGCACCCGCAGCGCGCACCAGCTGCAGCTCGACCTGCAGCAAAAATGGGCGCAGATCGCCGGCGCTCAAGTATTTGCCTTCCAGTTCCCGCCGCTTCCCGGTTCCAGCGGCTTCCCGGTACAGTTCGTGATCACGAGCACCGAACCATTCCAGAATCTGAACGACGTGGCGCAAGCCGTGGTCGCCAAGGCCATGGCCAAGCATGCCTTTTACTTTGCGGACGTCGACCTGAAACTCGACAAGCCGCAGGCGACCCTCGTGGTGGACCGCGACAAGGTTGCGGCGCTGGGCATGAGCAATGCCGACGTGGGCAGCGCTCTGGGCGCCGCCTTGGGCGGCGGCTACGTCAACTACTTCTCGATCTCAGGGCGGTCCTACAAGGTGATCCCGCAGGTTCTGCAAGTGGACCGCCTGAATCCCGAGCAGGTGCTGGACAACTACATTCGCACGCCGTCGGGCGCAATGGTGCCGGCGAGCACGGTCGCGCACCTCAAGTATTCGGTCGTACCGGAGTCGATCAATCGTTTTCAGCAGCTGAACTCGGTGACCATCTCCGGCGTCAGCGGCATGGCCCAGGGAGATATCCTGAAATTCCTCAAGGACGCCACCAAACAGATCGCGCCGAGCGGGTATACGGTGGATTACGCGGGCGAGTCTCGGCAGTTCATCCAGGAGTCGGGAGGCTTCTTCATCACCTTGGGCTTCGCCATCATCATCGTGTTTCTGGCGCTCGCCGCGCAGTTCGAAAGCTTCCGCGACCCGATCGTGATTCTCGTGTCCGTGCCGCTCGCGCTCTTGGGCGCGGTGATGTTCATGACCATGGGGTTTGCCTCGCTCAACATCTACACCCAGGTCGGACTGGTGACCCTGCTCGGGCTGATCAGCAAGCACGGCATCCTGATCGTGCAGTTCGCCAACCAGCTGCAGCACTCAGGGCACTCGAAGCGCGCCGCGATCGAGGAGGCATCCTCGGTACGATTGAGACCGATTCTCATGACCACCGCGGCCATGGTCCTCGGCGTCGTGCCGCTGGTGGTCGCCTCCGGCGCGGGTGCGGCCGGCCGTCACGACATGGGGCTGGTGATCTTCACCGGATTGTCCATCGGGACGCTGTTCACCTTGTTCGTGGTTCCGGCCGTTTACATGATGATCGGCGCCGATCACTCGGCGCATGCCTTGGAGAGCGCAGGCCTGTCTCAATAGGACACCTGACCCTTGAGTTGCAATCCATTGGGGGCGGCGGTCGCGAACTACCGCCCCCCGGACTGCAACAGGGCCGGCGTGGCCATCGATCGGTTGCCGCCGGTCGGTCAGGTCAACTTTGCGCCCGGTGCCCGGACGAGGGTGGCGCACACTGTCGCTAATTCAAACACTTATATCTCCAATATAAGATTCCTTCTAGAATAGATCCCAACCCTTCAAAATCACGGTCATCGTCCGCTCGCCGCTCCTCTGAGAATCGAATGTCGAGTCTTTGACGGACTCGACTAAATGCGCGTTGCGTTTCTATGATTGTCTTGTATATTCCGATTGCAGATTCTTGATTTAACAAGACTCCTGCAGGGGCTCTGGCCTCGAAACCACTTTAAGGTTTTGGTCTTATTTAAGTTCATGAGGCATCCATGATCAGTGCCTGGGAATGTTTTCATTCGGCCACTCTCGAGTTGGTCCGCTCGACCCCCATCAAGCAGCGTCTAGTTGCCGCCTATCGCCGTCACCTTGCGGCACTGCCGGAAGATGAAATGCCCAGTGAAGCCCGCGAACATTTCGGCCAGGTCATGCGCTCGCTGCGCGGCGTGCAGCCCCTGCGGGGGGAAGATGCGGTGGCCGCATCCGTGCGCAAGATGTCGAATCATGAAGCCGACGAATGTGCCGCCCTCATCGTCGAGATCTTTGGATTGATGTGCCGCGCCAATGTCGTTTCGAGCCGGCCGGGCACGGTCGTGCAGCTCCACAGCGTGGATTGCACCCCCGCCGAATATGAAGATCACTCCAGCTTGAATTCGATCGTATCCCAGCGCGTCGTTTCCTGATGCCGGGCCTGGCGGCGTAGCGCATCGATCAAGCTGCGCTCGTTCCAGGCACTCACCTCGTCGGCGAGATCCTTGATGGCCTTGGGCAGCGCCTCCGTCGAACCGAAGTTCTCCATGGCCACGATGGGCTTATCGGCGGCCTTGGCAAAGTTCATCTGAAAAAGAACCAATTCGGGGGCGATCTGGTACACCGCCGGCAGCACCACGATCACCTCGCTGGGCGCGATCTGGCGCCGCAGATCTTCACGCTGCGACTCCTTGTCGATCGGCTTCTTCGACTGTGGCTGGCTGGTATTGAGGTAGTAAAAAGTTCCCGACGCCTCGAGGTACTCGAAGACTCGCACATAGTCGTCGTTCTCCAGCCAAGCATGGGTGACGAAGAGGCGGATGGGATTGACGGGAGCCGGCATACCCCTAGTGTAGCTTGACGATGGTCATGCGCGAAGTACGCGGCGCCGATACAATGGGACGGGTGCGATTGATGATTTACAATATACGATATGCCACGGGAACCGGACCGGCGTTCCACCTTCCCGTGCCGGGTGCCGGCTACCTTCGCTCTAGCCGGCAGGTTTTGTCGCGGATCACCGACTTTATCAAGCAGCAAGACCCGGACGTCGTGGGCCTGATCGAGGTCGATATCGGCTCGATCCGCACCGGTATGGTCAATCAGGCGGATTTCATCGCCCGTTCTCTGGGCCACTACTCCACCTTCGAGTGCAAGTATGGGGTCTCTTCGGTGAACCACTTGGTCCCCATCGTTCGCAAACAGGCCAATGCCTTTCTTGCGGCGCCACGGGTTCGCGGCGAGCGCTTTCATTACTTCGACACCGGCATCAAGCGCCTGATCATCGAATTGGAACTCGACGATGTGGCGATCTTTCTGGTGCATCTATCCTTGAAGTTCAGGCACCGGCAGTACCAGCTGCGGTATCTCTATGATTTGGTGCGTAAAACTCGAAAACCGGTGATCGTGGCCGGCGACTTCAATACCTATTGGGGCGATCACGAGCTCTATCTATTCACCCAGGCGGCGGGGTTGAGCAGTGCCAATCTACACGGCCTACCCTCTTACCCGAGCCGCAGTCCGCGTAAAGAGCTTGATTTCATCCTGCATAGCGCGCAAATCGTGGTCAATCGCTTTGAGATACCGGATGTGCAATTCTCGGATCATCTGCCGTTGGTATGTGACTTCACCGTCCATCAGAGAGTGCAGCAGGCGGCCTGATGGCTGACACTCAAACTTGGGTCTTGGAAATCGACGCCGACGGCATTGCCTGGCTGGTATGCGATACGCCGGGCACCTCCACCAATGTCTTGTCGGCGCCGGTGCTGCGCGATCTCGAGGCCCAGTTGGCCGACATCGCAGCCAAGAAACCTCGCGGCGTGGTGATCCGCTCCGCCAAGGCCAACGGCTTCATCGCCGGCGCCGACATCAAGGAATTCCTGAAAATACGCACACCCGAGGAAGGCTACGAATTGGTACGCCGCGGACAGGCCGTGCTGCAGGCCCTCGAGGATTTACCCTGCCCGAGCGTTGCGGCCTTGCACGGCTTCGCGCTGGGCGGCGGCCTCGAGCTCGCTCTCGCCTGCAGCTATCGAGTAGGCGCGGATGAGGCCACACTGTCGCTGGGCTTGCCCGAAGTCCTGCTGGGCATCCACCCAGGATTCGGCGGCACGGTGCGCAGCGTGCAGCTCATCGGGGTGCGCCCCGCCCTGGATCTCATGCTCAAAGGCAAGCCGTACAAGGGCTCGCGCGCACTGGCGGTGGGCTTGATCGACGAACTCGTACCCAAGGCCTCCCTGCTCGAACGAGCCAAGGCGCGCCTGCTGCAGTCGCCGCCGAAGGCGACGGCACCCTTCGTCGACAAGCTCTTGAACCTGGGCGCGGCCCGCCCGTTCATCGCAAGACAGACCGCCTCGACGCTGCAACACAGCGTGCGCCGCGATCAGTACCCCGCCCCCTACGCCATCCTCGATTTGTGGCAGCGCCATGGAGCCGCCGGTGCGGAAAGCTATGAAGCCGAGGCACGCTCCATCAGCGATCTGATGTGCGGTGCCACCTCGCGCAACCTCGTGCGGGTGTTCATGCTGCAGGACAGGCTGAAGAGTTTGGGCGGAAAATCGCAGTCCGAGTTTCGCCATCTGCATGTCGTCGGCGCCGGCGTCATGGGCGGCGATATCGCGGCCTGGGGGGCGTTCCGCGGCATGACGGTCACCTTGCAGGATAAATCTGCCGCTTTGATTCAACCCGCCATGGACCGGGCCAAGGCCTTCTTCGACAAGCGCCTCAAAGACCCCGAGGCCGCTGCCGCGGCCTTCGCCCGCCTGAGCATGGATGTGGAGGGGCGCGGAGTAGCCGACTCCGATGTCGTCATCGAGGCCATTTTCGAGAATATCGACGCCAAGCGGGCTCTATACGCGGAGCTCGAGCCCAAGCTCAAGCCCAACGCCGTCCTCGCCACCAATACCTCGAGCATCAAAATCGAAATCCTGTGCCAGGGAATGCAGGATCCGGCCCGCCTGGTCGGCATTCATTTCTTCAATCCCGTGGCGCAACTGCCATTGGTGGAAATCGTGCAAGGGGCGGGCACGCGGCCTCGAGCGGTGCAGGATGCGCTCAAGTTCACCCGCAAGCTGGACAAGCTGCCGCTGCCCTGCAAGAGCGCACCCGGCTTCGTCGTGAATCGGATTTTGACGCCCTATGTCAATGAAGCCCTTTTCGCTCTGGAGAGCGGCATCCCGGCAGCCGTCATCGACCGGACCGCCAAGGCCTTCGGCATGCCCATGGGACCGATCGAATTGACCGATGTGGTGGGCTTGGACGTCTCGCTTCACGTCGGCAGGGTTCTCGCGGACGCGCTGCAGCGGCGAGTGCCCGAGGTATTGGCCGAGCGGGTGGGACAGAAGAAACTCGGGCGCAAGAGCGGGGAAGGCTTCTATGTCTGGCAGGACGGCAAGCCGGTCACTCTCAAATCCCCGCAATTTGCCGTGCCGGCCGATCTCGAGGACCGGCTGATACTGCCCATGCTCAACGAGGCCGTGGCCTGCCTGCGCGAGGGAGTCATCGAAGATGCCGATTTACTCGACGCGGGGGCCATATTTGCGACGGGCTTCGCCCCTTTTCGCGGCGGACCGCTGCACTATGCGAGGGCTCGCGGCATCGCCGAGGTCGTCGCGCGGCTCACGGAGCTGTCCCAGCGCCATGGCGAGCGATTCAGACCCGACCCGGGCTGGCAGCAACTCGGCAGCTGATCGCTTCGTCTGTGACCCACTAGGTGGGCGGATCTACCGTCGCCTATGGTAGGATTCGCAGCCAAAATCATAGACTTGAACCATAGACTTGAACCCACAGGCGCCGCCGAATCTCGATGGATGAACGACCTCTCGAACTGGCCATACTCAGAACATTCTCGCCGCTCGACGGGTTGAAGGCCGAGAATCTGCACGCGCTCGCGCGCAAGACTCATATTCGCGACCTGGCCGCGGGGCGCGTTCTGTTCAAGGAAGGCGATACGGATAAGCGCACCTTCTATCTGGTTGCCGGAAGCGTCGAACTGCGCGCAGACGACAAGCTCGTCGGGACGATTCGCGCCGGCACTCCCGAGGCGCGCGCGGCGCTCGCTCCGGGGCTGCCGCGAAAATTCACCGCCCGCGCCGCCGTCGATATCGACTACATCATGATCGACAGCGATCTGCTCGATGTGCTGCTGACTTGGGACCAGACCGGCCAGTACGAGGTTGCAGAGCTGCGGGGGGACGGCCTCGATGTCACCGGCGATTGGATGACCACGCTGCTGCAGACCAAGGCGTTTCATCGAATCCCGCCGGCGAACATCCAGGCGATTTTCATGCGCATGCAGCGCATCAACTACCGCGCCGGCGACGTCGTCATCAAGCAGGGAACCGAGGGCGATTATTTCTATGTCGTGGTGGCGGGCAAGTGCGTGGTGACGCGCGAGACGCCGCTCAACAAGGAAGGCATCAAGCTCGCCGAACTCGGGCCGGGCGACAGCTTCGGCGAGGAAGCCTTGATCGCCGAGGCGAAGCGCAACGCCACCGTGACCATGTCCAGCGACGGCACTCTGATGCGCCTGGGCAAGAATGATTTTCAAACGCTGCTCAACGAGCCCCTGCTGCAATGGGTGGAGCACGACAAGGCCAAGGAAATCGTCGCTGCCGGCGGCAAGTGGCTCGACGTGCGGCTGCCCAGCGAATTTCAAAACTTCCGCATCGACGGCGCGGTCAACATCCCGCTGTACTTCATCCGGCTGAAGCTCAATGCCTTGGATAGAAACACTCAGTACGTCGTGTGCTGCGATACCGGCCGCCGCAGTTCCGCGGCCGCGTACATTCTGAGCGAACGAGGCTTCGAAGCCTACGTTCTGAAGGGTGGGCTGGCCGCTACCGAGGCCGCCCGCTCGCACCGCAGCTGAACCGCGAATGGACAGATCGAATCATGCCTAGGGCGTTTCGCGGCGAGGAGCCCATCGGTCCCCAGCCGGGCGAGATCAAGGAATACAAGGCGCGGTCCATGGTCGAGGAGTACAGGCCGCTCGCCATTGTGTTCGGAATCCTGGCGTTCGCCCTGACCGTGTACTTCATCAAGTCCGTTTTCTGGGGACCCAAGCTCCCGCCTCTGCCTCCGCGGCCGGAGCAATCGGTCTACATCGATGTGATGCCGCCGAAGGCGCCGACGGCACCTCGGTAGACCGCGTTTCGAGCTACATCGTATGCGTGGGCTTGTCTCCGCCGAGCGCGCCGGCGAGATAATTCTCGATTTTCTTCTGAGTGTTGCCGCGGTCTTGATCGCTGAACTGCACGCCGATGCCGGCGGTGCGCTTGCCCTGCGCACCCTTCGGGGTCATCCAAATCACCCGGCCGGCCACCGGCAACTTCTCTTCCTCGCCCATGAGGTTCAGCAGCATGAACACTTCATCGCCCAGGCGGTAGTTGCTGTTGGTCGGAATGAACAGGCCGCCGTTCTTGACGAACGGCATGTAGGCAAGATAAAGCGCGCTCTTATCCTTGATGGTGAGCGTCAGCAGACCCGGTTTGTTACTTGGACTTCGCAATTCCCATCATTCCCACGATAAGCCTTCAGTTTCCGAGCTTGCCTTCAATTCGCCAGGGCGGCTCGGCCACCGAGCAGCAATGCTTCCAACGCCAGTTGTTGATTCAGGCCGGTCGATGCAAGGCGCCTAAGATCCCGGGCGGCATCCAATAGCTCGAATAGCGCCCTTATCTTGGCCTTAAGTAAAGCCGCAGGCAAGCGGACCGGTTCCCCACTTTGATGCGAAGCAGAGCCGCCAAGGGCGGCATGTACGCGCTGTGTGATCCAGTTCTCAAGCCAGGCGAAGCGCAGCGCCGGATCGGACTTCATCCAGCGTTCTGCCAACAAGGTCACATCCACGGAACCGGCCGCCAGCTGCTTCAAGGAATCCTGCATGTCCGCATCGAGCCCCGCGATGTCCACCTCCGACAATTCCAAGGCCCGCAAGGGGGCGCCGCCGGCCAGTTCCAGCGCCGCATTCCAGGACTGCGCGGCGGCGCGCTGCCCGAGCCATGCGAGTGCAACTTCCGGCGGCGGCGCTGCCAGCGTCAGCCGCAGGCAGCGGCTGGCGATGGTGGCCGGCAGGCGATGGCTGGGTCTCGCGATCATGATCAGCACGGTGTTCGCCGTCGGCTCCTCCAGTGTCTTCAAAAAGGCATTGGCTCCGTTGGCATTGAGCGACTCGGCGCCTTCGATGATCCCCACCTTGAAGCCGCCGCGGTAGCTCTTGAGCGACAGTGAATCGATCAGGCTGCGCACCTGATCGACCTTGATCTGCTGCGCGTCCTCCTCGAGCCGCACGAGGTGCGAATCCGGGTGGCTGTCCGACCGCAGCAGTTGACAGGACGCACACGCACCGCACGGGCGCGTGCCCTGCGCCTCGCACAGCGCGAGAGCGGCGATCCAATACGCGAATTGCTCGGCTCCCAGTCCCGGGACGGACAGCAGCAAGAGCGAATGCGGCAGCCGCTGCGCCGCGTGCGCACTGCGCATTCGCGCCTGCGCGCTCTCGAGCCAGGGCAGCGAATCGGCGCTCAGGAAATCCATGAACGCGTCTCGAGCAGCCCGATGATCCGCTGCGTGACCTCATCGGCCGATTGGCTCGCATCGATGACGGCAATACGGCCGGGCTCGGCCGCCGCGCGCGAGAGATACGCCGCGCGCACGCGCTCGAAGAATTCGCTGCGCTCGCTCTCGAAGCGGTCCGCGGCGGCGCCGGCATTGCGCCGCCGCGCCCGCTGCAGCGCCTGCGGCACCGGTGCGTCCAGCAGTACGGTCAGATCGGGCCGCCGTGCACCCATTACCATGGTCTCGAGCTGCCGGATGTCCTGCGTGCCCAAGCGGCGCCCGCCTCCCTGATAAGCATAGGTGGCGTCTATGAAGCGATCGCACACCACCCAGCGGCCGGCGCACAGAGCCGGTTCCACCAGGTTGGCCAGATGCACGGCGCGCGCGGCAAACATGAGCAGCAGCTCCGCAACGGGCGGGAGGGCTTCGTCGCGCGAGTTGAGCACGATGTCGCGGATTTTCTCCGCGAGGGGCGTGCCGCCGGGCTCGCGCGTCACCACGTGAGCGATGCCGCGCTCGCGCAGAGCCGTCGACAAGCGCGCCACTTGCGTCGATTTGCCGACTCCCTCGATTCCCTCGATGGTCAAGAATCGCGCCGCTCTACCGCTCATGGGGTCCGCTCCTGCGCCGCCTTGCGGCGCTGATGCGCCACATAGGATGCGACGGCCGCATTGTGCTGGTCCAAGGTGGCGGAAAACACATGACTGCCGTCGTCCTTGGGCGATGCGACAAAATAGATTGCGTCGGTTTTTTCCGGATGCGCGGTGGCGCGGATCGCCGCCGCGCCGGCGAGCGCAATGGGCGTGGGCGGCAGTCCGGCGCGGGTATAGGTGTTGTAAGGACCGTCGGTGCGCAGGTCCACGGTGCGAATGTCGCCGTCGTATCGATCCCCCATTCCGTAGATCACGGTGGGATCGGCCTGCAGCCGCATGCCGATGGAGAGGCGATGCAGGTACAGTCCTGCGATCTTGCCGATCTCCTGTGGCAGGCCGCTCTCCTTCTGCACGATGGATGCCATGATCAGCAGCTCGTAGGAATTCTCGAGCGGCAGGTCCGGATCGCGATTCGCCCAGTCGGCGTCCAATTCCTTGGCGAGCGCGGCATGCGCCTCGCGCAGCAGCTCGATGTCCGTGGTGCCGGCGGTGAAGCGATAGGTCTCCGGCAGGAATTGCCCTTCGGGATCGACACCGGGAGACCCGAGCTTTTGCATGAGATCGGGCGCCTTGGCCGCGAGCGTGGCGAGGACATCGGGATTGCGCCGCAAGGCGCCGAGCATGTCCTCCACTCTCCAGCCGTCGACAATGGTGAAGGAGTGCAGCAGCACCTGACCGTTCACCATTTTCATCAACAGCTCCCGCGGCGTGGTTCCCGGCTGAATTTCATATTCACCCGCTTTGACCGCCGGCGCCAGCCGGCGGATGCGCGCGTACGCCACCCAGGCCTTGGGATGGGCGATCACGCCCTGGGCCGACAATTCCGCCGCAACCCGGGCAAAGCTTGCGCCCGGAGCGACCTTGAAGCGTACCGGCGCGGCGAGCCGCAGAGGCTGATCGAGGCTGCGCACGCCCAGCCAAATGACCGCGGCTGCGCCCGAGCCGAGCAGCAGCACGCAGGTCGCGAGGCCGAGACGCCACGCGCGCCTCACAGAGATTCCAACCGGCGGCGCAGCAGATTCGCCGTCTCGAACGCCCCGGGCCGCAGCCGCTCCCTGCCGCGCTCGATCACGCCGATCGATTTCACCCCGACGATGGCGTTGCTCATGAACATCTCATCGGCTTCGCTCAAGTCCTGCCAGCGCACGCGGCGTTCGGCGGTGCGCAGCCCCAAGCCGCCGGCCGTTTCCAAGATCCAGCGGCGCATCACTCCCGCCACCCCGCAACGATCGAGCACCGGTGTCATCAGGGAGGTTCCGCGTCTCAGGAAGAGGTTCGACATCGTACCGCAGACGATGTAGTCGTCCACGTCCTGCATCAATCCCTCCCAAATCCGCGCATCGGTCCATTCGCTGCGCGCCAGCACCGACTCCAGGCGATTGAGGGTCTTCAAGCCGGCAAGCCGGGGATTCAGGCCGAGCGGCGTGGAACAAAGGCGCACCCGCGCCGGCGCCGGCCCCGCCGCACCCGCTGCGCCCGCCGCTGCCGCGGTGCCCCTGGGCAGGGCGTGCAGGGAGAGAATGCGCGTGCATCGCTCGCGGCCGGTGGGCCGATAGCCGCGCCGGCCCACCCCGCGCGTGATGATCAGCTTCAATACGCCCTCGCGGCGGGACGCGGCGATGCGTTCCAATTCCCGCCGCAACGCCGGGAGCAGTGGCCCCGTAAGCTCGAGCCGCCGGCAGCCGGCATCGAGGCGTTCGAGATGGTATTCCAGGAACCGGACCCGGCCGCCGCGCACGCGCATGGTTTCGAAAACCCCGTCGCCGTATTGCAGGCCGCGATCGCGAGCATCGATCCTCGTGCTGCGGCGGCCATTGACCCACATGCTCACTGGCCGGATGCCAGTGCGCGCAGCAGCCCCTCGGCCTTGGCGCGAGTTTCGGCCAATTCCTGCGCGGGGTTCGAATCGGCCACGATTCCGGCCCCGGCGCGGAACTTGAACAAGCCGCCTTGCGCGGTAATGGTGCGGATCAGAATGTTGAGGTCGCAGCTGCCGTCGCGGTTCAAATAGCCGATGGACCCGGTGTAGGCTCCGCGCCCTACGCCCTCGAGCTCCGCGATGATCTCCATGCAGCGGACCTTGGGGCATCCGGTGATCGTGCCGCCGGGAAACAGGGCGCGGATCACGCCGACGGGCGACACATCGTTGCGCAGGCGGCCGCTGACATTCGACACGATGTGATGCACATGGGCATAGGTCTCCACGCTCATATACTCATCGACCCGGACCGAGCCGCCGGCGCACACACGCCCCAGATCGTTGCGCTCCAAATCGATCAGCATCACGTGCTCGGCGCGCTCCTTCTCGTTGTCCAGGAGCGATCGGACCAGCGCCGCGTCGCGTTCGGGAGTGGCGCCGCGCGGCCGGGTCCCGGCGATCGGCCGGGTGGATACGGTGTTGCCGCGAATCGAAACCAGGCGCTCCGGCGAGGAGCTCAACAACGCGAAGTCTTCGTAGCGCAGCAGCGCTGCGAACGGACTGGGGTTGGTGGCGCGCAGGCGCCGGTAGATGCTCACCGGATCGGCCGGCGGCGTCGCTCTGCCCTGCCAGCTGCGCGACAAATTAGTCTGATACACATCGCCGGCGGCGATGTACTCGAGGCCGCGGCCGACCGCTCGCAGAAAGGCATCGGGATCATCCTCTTCGATTAGAAACACTCCGCTCTGCGGCGGCGGCGGCTCGCGCAGCTCGCGCACGCGTTCGGCAAATTCTTCGAGCAAGTACTCGTATCCCGGTTCGGCCACCAGCCACGCCTGCCCGGTCGCGCGGTCGCGAATCCAGGCCGCCGGCGCGCGGATCGCCAATGCGGCCACAGGGTCGGTGCTGCGCGGCAATCGCAGGCGAGGTTCGATTTCCGAGGCCACCTCGTAGCCCAAGTACAGCAGCCAGCCGCCGATGAAAGGCAGCGGGGACACCGTCTCGGGCAGGCGCAGCGCCGTCCACCAATGCTCCAGCGAGGCGAGAAAGCCGCCTTTCTCCGAATGAGAACCCGGCAGGTCTGAGTGAGGGCCGGACAAGCGGCCGTCTGAACCCAGGCGCAGGCACTCGCCGTTGGCCATGGGCAGGATGTCGAAACGGCTGCCGCTGCTCGCCGCCGCCATGCCGGCGCCGCTCTCGAGAAGTCCCGGGTAGGCCGCCGGAAATCTCTCGATGAGAGTCAGCGGCTCAAGGCCGGCGGAAAATGAGCGAACCGTTGGTGCCACCGAACCCAAAGGAATTGGAAAGGGCGTATTGCATCGGCATCTTGCGCGCGGTGTTGGGAACGTAATCCAGGTCGCAGCCCTCGCCCGGCGTATGCAAATTGATGGTCGGCGGCGCCACTTGATCGCGCAGCGCCAGCACCGAGAATATCGCCTCGACGGCCCCCGCGGCCCCCAGCAGATGGCCCGTCATGGACTTGGTGGAGCTGACGGCCAACTTATCGGCCGCCGGGCCGAAGGCGCGGCGAATCGCCAGAGTCTCCGCGCGATCGCCCAATCCGGTGGAGGTGGCATGCGCATTGATGTACTGCACCTGGTCGGGATTCAATTGCGCATCGACCAGCGCCTTGGCCATGGCCTTGCGGGCGCCCTCGCCGTCCTCCGGCGGCGCCGTGACATGGAAGGCATCGCCGCTCATGCCGAAGCCGACGATCTCCGCATAGATCTTCGCGCCGCGAGCCTTGGCGTGCTCGTACTCCTCGAGCATCATGGCGCCGGCACCGTCGCCCATGACGAAGCCGTCGCGATCCTTGTCCCAGGGGCGGCTGGCGCCCTGCGGGATCGTCGTTGCGCTGTGACAGCGCCTTGGCCTGCGCAAAGCCGCTCATGCCGGTGACGCAGGTCGACATTTCCGACCCGCCCGCCAGCATGGCATCCGCCTCGCCGTATTGAATGAGCCGCATGGCCAGGCCGATGGCGTGGGTCGAGGTCGTGCAAGCCGTGGCGACCGCGAGATTCGGACCCGTGACCTTGAACGCGATCGACAGATGCCCGCTCACCAAATTGATGATGCTGGCGGGAATGAAGAACGGCGACACCTTCTTCGGCGAGTGGGTCTCGAGATACTTGTCGTAGGTCTGCTCGATCGATTCGAGCCCGCCCATTCCGGAACCCATCAGCACGCCGATGCGGTCGGAATTAGCCTCCGTGACCACCAATCCCGAGTCGCGCATGGCCTGCATGCCGGCGACGACGCCGTACTGCATGAAGGCGTCCATGCGGCGCGCATCCTTGGCGCTCATGTAGGGTTCGAGATCCAACTCCCGGATCTCGCCGCCGAAATGCGTCGGAAAGTTGCTGGTATCGAAACGGGCCACGGGACCGATGCCGCTGCGGCCGGCCAGAATCGAGGCCCACGCGCTCGGCGACGTCGTTGCCCACCGGCGAGACGATTCCAAGACCCGTAACTACGACGCGTCGTTTGCTCAACGGCGACTCCTCACGAGGATTTGCATAGTCTGCCTTGCGCCTCCAGGGACGTCAGGGCATTGCCACGCGGCACCCAATGGGATTTAGGCCTTGCCCTTGTGCGAATTGATGTAGTCGATCGCCTGCTGAACCGTGGTGATTTTCTCGGCGTCCTCGTCGGGAATTTCCGTCTCGAATTCTTCCTCGAGCGCCATCACCAGTTCAACCGTATCCAGCGAGTCTGCGCCTAGATCGTCGACGAACGAGGCGTCATTGGTGACTTCTTCTTCTTTTACGCCCAGCTGTTCGGCCACGATCTTCTTAACCTGCTGCTCAACAGTACTCATCGTTATGGTGTCCTCTCGGAATTGCTATTTATGCACTCAAACTAACTTAAGCCCGCGACCAGCCTTAAGGAATCGACAGGGCGCGTATTTTATGTGAACCCGGCGACGACGGCTACCTACAACGCACATTTGACCTGCCGCCTCCCCTCGTTCGTATTGACAAACCCGGGCGAGTTAGGGTCTGCACGGCCTCAAGGCATGTACATTCCGCCGTTGACATGCATGGTCTCGCCGGTGATGTAGGCCCCGTCCGGGGAGCACAGAAAGGCCACCGCCGCGGCGATGTCGGCCGGCTGGCCCAGCCTGCCCAGGGGTATCTGGGCGTTCAAAGCGGTACGCTGAGCCTCGGCTCAAGGCCCGAGTCATGTCGGTGTCGATGAACCCCGGCGCGATGGCATTCACCGTAATCCCGCGCGAACCCACCTCCCGCGCCAGCGACTTGGTGAAGCCGATGATTCCCGCCTTGGCGGCGGCATAGTTGGCCTGTCCCGGGTTTCCGGTCAATCCCACCACCGAGGTGATGCTGACGATGCGGCCCTTGCGCGCCTTCATCATGCCGCGCAAGACGGCCTTCGACAGCCGGAATACCGAGGCCAGATTGGTGTCGAGCACGGCATCCCAATCCTCCTCCTTCATGCGCAGCAGCAGGGTGTCGCGCGTGATGCCGGCGTTGTTGCAGAGAATCCCGACCGGACCCTCCTTGGCCTCGATGTCCTCGAGCACCGCCTCGATCGACTCCGGCTTCACCACATCGAGAACCACGCCGCGTCCGCCGTGCGCCGCCAGATTCGCGCCGATCCGGGCGGCCCCCTCAGCCGTCGTGGCGGTTCCGATCACGCGGGCGCCGTCGCGGGCCAGACGCTCGGCGATGGCCGCGCCGATGCCGCGCGTGGCGCCGGTCACCAAGGCAATTTCACCGTTCAGCATGTCATCATCCTCATGAGCTCTCGAGCGCCTGCGAGCGCATCGTCCAGGGCGTTCGGATCTTCCAGCGCCACCATGTTGAGGTCCCGGTTCTTGTCGACCCGCCGGTTCAAGCCGGTCAGTACTTTGCCCGGGCCGCATTCCACGATATGGGTGGCGCCGGCGGCAATCATCGTGCGCACCGTCGCCGCCCAATACACCGGCGTATACAGTTGTTTGACGAGTCCGGCACGAATGCCTTCCGCGCTGGCATGCGTCTTGATGTCCACGCCGTACACGGCAACACCCGCAGCCGCGGGCGCGAACGCCGTGTTCTCCAGCCGTACGCGCAGCTGCTCCGCCGCCGGCTGCATGAGCGAGCTGTGCGCCGGGCACGCTGATGGGCAGCGCAAGCGCGCGCCGCGCCCCTTTGGCGCTCGCGATCTCGATGGCGCGCGCCACCGCCGCGGCGTGGCCCGCGATCACCACCTGTCCGGGTGCATTGAAATTGACCGCCTCCACCACCTCGCCCTGCGAGGCCTCGCGGCAGGCTTCTTCGATGTCGATGTCCTCCAGTCCCAGGATCGCAGCCATGGCGCCCTGCCCGGGCGGCACGGCCGCCTGCATCAATTCGCCGCGGTATCTGACCAGATCGACCGCGGTCTTGAAATCCAGGCAGCCGGCAGCGACCAGCGCCGTGAATTCGCCGAGGCTATGGCCCGCCATCATGCACGGCTTGAGCACCGCCGCGCGCGCGCCACAGACGATAAGTGGCGACTCCGGCCGTCAGCATTGCCGGCTGAGTGCATTCGGTGGAATTCAGCGGCTTCGGCCGGGCCGTCCTGGCAGCGCTGCCAAAGATCGTAGCCCAGGACCGAGGACGCTTCGGCGAAGGTCGCTTCGATCAGCGGAGATAGTTTCGCCAGCGAACTCATCATGCCGATGGACTGCGAACCTTGACCGGGAAAAACAAACGCAAGTGACATGCAATGGGCCCTTAGCCGCTGGAGCGGTGGCGAATTATAACCATCCTCAAGGACAATGCAGCCCCGACGGCAAATCCGCAGCACGCCCCATAGAGATGCGCATCGACCACGATCAGGGGTGCCGCCGGTCCGCCCCAGTGCTCCCATGCCAGCTTGACGCATAGGCCGACGATCAATATCCAGCGGTCCCAGGAGCGCTCCACCAGATGCTTGGCGGCGCCCGCGGCCATCACCGAATGCAGCACCCCGGAGGCGCCGACATACCAGCCCACTCGTGGGCTCAGCCACCAGAGGCCGCAGCTGATCGCCAGCGCCCCGGCCAGCACGATGACGCACCACTCCACGGCATCGTAGTCCTGCGCAAACAACGACCACAGCAGCACCAGCCCCAGCTCGTTCAGATACGAGGTGGTGAACGTCCAGATGCACGATGTGGGCTGTGAGCAACCGCCACCAGCCGCCGGCCGCAATGGCGCCGCGATCGTAGCGTAAGAGCTGATTCACGCTGTCGCCAAGACCCAACACGGCATCCAGCGACAGCAAGATGACGAGCAACCAAATCCATCGGCCGCGATCCCACTGTAGTGCGGCGGCGATGTGTGCAAGGCGATTTGCGGCGTCACGAGGCATCGATGTCCCTTATTTTGGTATCATTCACTGCATTTCCGAGGTCACTATGCGCAATCGCGAACACGGCTTTACCCTTATCGAAATCATGGTCGTCGTGGTCATTCTCTCAGTGCTCGGGGCGCTCGTGGTGCCACAAATTATGGATAAAGTCGACGTCGCCAAGGTAAAGCGCGCGCAGAGCGATATTCGGGCGATTCAGACCGCCTTGGATCTGTACCGGCTGGATAACTTCAAATACCCCACCACCGAACAAGGTCTGCAGGCTCTGGTCAAGCAACCGGCGGATCCCACCATCACGAATTACAGCCGAACGGCTATTTGAAGTCGCTGCCCAAGGATCCGTGGAACAACGTGTACATATACGCCAGTCCGGGCGCGGATGGCCGAGAGTACGACATCACCACCTACGGCCGCGACGGCAAGCCCGGCGGCGAAGGTTACGACGCAGACATCAGCACCGCGACTCTCGACCAGAAATAGGCGCCGCACGGCGCTGCCGCAGCATGCGCAGCAAGGGCTTTACGCTGGTCGAGATCTTGGTGGTGGTCGTGATCATCGCCATCATCGTCTCTCTGGCCGTGCTGTCGATCGGCGTCACGGGACGCGACAGCCAGCTCGACGATGAGAGCCGGCGCATCGCCGGCCTGGTCGATCTGCTGCACGAGCGTGCGCTGTTGGAAGGCCGGGATTTCGGCCTGAGAATCGAGCCCACCGCCTATGAATTCGTCGTCTACGATCCGCGCCGCGACCGCTGGATGCCGCTCATCCAAGATCAGGAGTTTCGCCGCCGCACCCTGCCCAAGGGCGTGAGCTTCCAGCTGGAGCTCGATTCCCAGGTCGTCGTGATCAAGGCGCTCGACAGAGACCTGCCGAGCGATGCAGAGCTGCCCGGCCCTCAGATCGCCATCGCGGCGAGCGGAGAAGGCACGCCGTTTCGTCTGACACTGCTGCGGGACGGGACGACCTCGAAGGCCGCGGTGGAGGGCGACGCTCTCGGCAAAATCACCCGGGTCGGTTCGGATGCGCCGCAGAACGCGGAGAAGCACTCTTGAAGCGGCCGCCAGGCCGCCTCGACGCCGCGCGCGGCTTCACGCTGATCGAAGTCATGGTCGCCCTGCTGGTCGTCGCGATGGGCCTCGCCGCCCTCATGATCACCGTGAGCAGCACCGCGCGCACCAGCGGCTACTTGCGCGAGAAAACTCTGGCGCAGTGGATAGCCCTCAATCGGCTCACCGAGGTGCGCCTGAAATTGAATCCGGCCGGCTCGAACACCGATGCGGGAGAAATCAATTTCGGCAATCGAACCTGGCACTACGACACCCGCTACTTCGATACCAGCATCGCCACCATGAAGCGCGTGGTCGTTCGAGTCTATGCCGGGGATTCCAAGACCAAGGGCAATCCGGTGATCGAGTCCACCGGGTTCTTGGGCAGCGCGCTCGCCGCGCCCGGCGGCTCCAATGCCGTGGACTGGACCCTCGGAAGTACCGCGACTGCGCCGGGCGCGGGGACTCCGACGACAGGCAACCCCGGCGGCAACGGCCCACTGGGCTCATCGCCCGGAAACCCCGTGCCGAGCCCGATCGTCACCCCGCTTCCGACCACGACGCAATGAGCAGCCCCGCCCGCCAATCTTCCCGCCGCGACGGCGCCGGCTTCACCTTGATTGAAATCATGGTGGCCCTGCTGATTCTCGGAATCATGGCTGCGCTCGGCTACGGTACCTACCGGGCCGCGCGCATCTCGGCCGAACACACCGAGGCCTCCTTGAAGCGCTCGCGCGAGATCGAGTTCGGGATGCGCATTCTGGTGCAGGATTTGGCGGAAACCGTGCCGCGCCCGGTGCGCGACATCCTGGGAGAAAACCGTTTGCCGGCCATGCAGGGCACAAGCGGCTTCGGCACGCTCAGCGCGCAGACGAGTTTGGATTCCGGTTCGGGAATGAGTTTTGCCAGCCAGAGCTTCGTCAGCCAGAGCTTCAACTCCGGCTCCGGCCTGGCCGGCAGCACGAGTACGAGCGTGGCGCCCATCGTCGATTTGACGCGCGCCGGCTGGTCGAACACGGCCGGTCAGCAGCGCGGTACCCTACAGCGCGTGTCCTATGGGCTGGTCAACGATGTGCTGAAGCGCAGCTACCAAGTGAACCTGGACACCGTGCAGGGCAACAAGCCCGTGGTGCAGGACCTGCTGACCGGTATCAAGGCCATCCAATTGCGCTATCTCGACAGCAACCAGACCTGGCAAACCCAGTGGCCGCCCCCGGCCTGGTGCCGCCCGACAGTCTGTGGACGCGGCCGGTGGCAGTGGAGATCATCATCGAGTTCAAGGATTGGGGACGCATCCGCAGGCTCGTCGAGATCGCCGGATGATCCGGGCTCCTCGCAATCAGCGCGGCGTGGCGCTCATCATCGCGCTCATCTTGGTGGCGCTCGCCACCATTCTGGCCACCAAGCTGACCTTCGACGGATTTCTCGAGCGAAGGCGCACCATCGGCGTGCTGGCTGCGGAGCAGGCCCTGCATTTCGGCCTGGGCGCCGAGGCGCTCGCCGCCGATGTGCTGGCGCAGGATTTACAGAACAGCGGCCAACAAACCACCCTGGCCGGCCCCTGGGCGCAGCCCACCCAGCCTATGCCCATCACCCCCCAGGACGATCCCGAAGGAGAGCCCATCGGCACCTTGCAAGGTCAACTGGAAGACATGCAAGGCCGCTTCAATCTCAACAATCTGGCCAGGGTCCTGCCGGGCGGCAACGTCAATCAAGTGCCGCAGCAGGATCCGCAACCGCTGGAGCAGTTCCAGAGGCTGCTGGTCTCGGTGGGCCTGGAGCCCAAATGGGCGGCGATAGCGCGCGACTGGATCGATGCCGACAATGTGCCCGGCAATCCGGACGGCGCCGAGGATCAGGTCTACACATCGCAGAGCCCCCCCTACCGCACCGGCAACTGGCCCATGATGTCGCCCAGCGAGCTGATGAACCTGCCGGGATTCGGTGCAGACCGCTATCGCAAAATCGCTCCCTATGTGACCGCGCTGCCGAGTTCGACCGTGACCATCAATATCTGCACGGCACCCTCGCCGGTGCTCGAGAGCCTGGCGCAGAACTTGAACGGAGAATACGGTCCGGAAGTGCTGGCGAACGGCCGAAAAGCCGGCTGCTTTCCCGATTTGAGCACCTTCCGCAACGTCGTGGGCCCCCAGCAGCTGGCGGCGATCAACGGCCGCTACGGTCAAGTCAGCCAGTATTTCCGTCTGACTGCGCGCATTACCCTTGGCACTACGGAGTTCACCTTGTACAGTCTTTTGGAGCGTGGCGGCGGCGGTAAGATAACGCCGCTCCTGCGCTCATTCGGAACTCCTTGAACAAAATGGCACAAACACTACTGCTCCGCCTTCCCTCGCCCGGCCAAGAAGAGACCGAATGGCTCATGGTCGACGACACGGGCCTGTCCGAGACCCTGCGGCAGCGGGGGTCCCTGTCCCTGGCGGCGGCGGTCTCGCGCGGCGGGCAGATCGTGGCGCTCGCCCCGGCAACCCAGATGCTCATGGCTGAGCCCGAGCTGCCCCCGGGCAGCGGCGTCAAGCTCGCCCGCGCCGTGCCCTTTGCCCTGGAAGAGCTCCTCACCGAAGACATCGATCATCTGACCTTTGCCATCGGCCGGCGCCGTGCCGGCGGCGGCACGCCCGTGGCCGCCGTGTCTCGCGCCGTGCTGCAGGGTTGGCTGGCGGATCTGAGCGCCGCCGGTCTCCAGCCCTTGGCCATATACCCCGACATCTCGCTCATCCCTGAGAATCCCGACTCAGACCGTTCTATGGCTGGAGAACGACAGGCTGGCCGTGCGGCGCCCCCGCGCGCTGCCCTTCGTCGTCGAGCTTTCACCGGTGCGCGAAGCCTTGGTGGTGGCGGGGGTCATAGCCGATCCTCTCGATACCGCACCGGAACCGAAAGTGCCGGAAAATGCGCTGCTCTACGTCACCCGAGAGGACTGGGCGCGCTCGAAGACGGAGTTCGAGCAGCTCAACGACAAATTCGAGTCACTCAAGGTACAGCTCCTGCCCGACGGGCCGCTGCCGTGGCTGTCGCGCACCCTCGAAACCACCGACGCGATAAACCTCCTCCAGGGCGAGTTCGCGCGCACCACGAACCTCGGTGCGCGCTGGCACCGCTGGCGTACCGCGGCCTCGCTGGCGGCGGTCTTGCTCGCCGTGCACGTTGCCGCCCAGACGGTGCAAATCCAGCGCGCAAAGCATGAAACGGCCGCGCTCGATGCACAAATCGCCAGCGTGTTTTCGGCCGCCATGCCGGGCGATACCTTGCAGGATCCGCGCCGCCAGATGCAGTCGCGGCTCGATCGCATTCACAGGTCGGGAGCGGGCCCTGAAGATTTCCTGCGCACCCTGAAGGTCTTGAGCGATGCGCTGGCCGCCGCGCCGAAAACCGACATCGACTCGCTGAGCTATCACGAGCATGCCCTGGACATGAAAGTGAACGCCCCGAGCCTGGCCGTGCTCTCGCAGCTGTCGCAGTTCATCGGCAAGCGGGGAATGACCGCCGAGATCAAGTCCTCCACGCCGGCGGGCAGTGGGGTGGAAGCGCAAATCCAGCTGCGCAATCAGGCCTCGCGAGGACCGCGATGAAGAAGCTTCAAGCCTGGTATGCCGGTTTGGAGCAGCGCGAGCAGCGCATGGTGGCCATCGGCGGCGTCGCGGTGGCCTTTCTCATCCTGGTGATGGGAATACTCCTGCCCTTGCAGTCCGCGGTGTCGAGCGCCGCCTCGCGCAATGCAAACAAGCGCGAAGATCTTGCGTGGATGCAGGAGAATGCCGCCGAAATCCGCGCGGCCGGCAATCAGCTGCCCGCGGACACGGGCGAGGCGCCGGTGGTCCTGGTCGACAGAGTCGGCCGCGAAGCCGGACTCGCCGCGGCTCTGCGCGGAACGCAGCCCAGTGGAACGGGGGTACGCGTGCAGCTGGAGGCCGCGCCCTTCGATACCTTGGTGAATTGGCTTGCCACGCTCGATGAACGTTATGGGCTGTCGATTGAATCCATTACCGTGGATCGCGCTCCCCGCCCCGGAATGGTGAATGCCAACGTCACGTTCGCCCAGCCGCGGCACTAAGCCCGCCGCGCCTCCGGCCCCGCCTTCGCGCTCGTATTGGCCGATCGCTCTCATCGGCTTTCTGGCCGTGCTCGGCGTGATCGTCGCGGTACTGCCCGCATCCATCATCACCCACTTTCTGCCCCCGCCCGTGCATGTCGAAGATTTTTCCGGCAGTCTGTGGCATGGCTCCGCCGGGCGGATCAGCGTCGCATCGCGCGACGCCGGAGCCGTCGAGTGGCACCTGCATCCGGCGGCCCTGCTCGCAATGACGTTGGCCGTCGACCTTCATTGGGTCAAGGTGGGCTTCGTAATCGATGCGGCAGTGGAAATTAATCGTCACGGCCTTACCGCGCACGACATCAAGGGCGGTGGACCCATCGAGGATTTGCGCGATTTCGGCGTCGCACCCGGATGGCGCGGCACCGCCGACGTGAATTTCAGCGAGCTGAAGACCGATTTCACCAAGCCGCTGGCTGCCGTCGGCGATGTTCGAGTGTCGAATCTCACCTCCGCGCAGTTTGGCCAAGGCGCGGATCTCGGGGGCTACGATCTGCACCTGGGCGAAGGCTCGGTCGATGCCGACGGCAACGCAACCGCGAACCTTAGCGATACCGGCGGCCCCTTGGATCTACAGGCCCTCATTCATTATTCAGCGAAGGATCGCACGGGCATGCTGAGCGGAACGGTGAAAGAGCGCGAGGGCGCCCCGCCGGCACTGCATGAGCAGATCAACAACCTCGCTCAGCTGCGCGGGCGAGACGCGCAGGGTCGGATTCCAGTCGATCTGGAGGTCGCGCTGTAGATCCCTCGGCGCAGTGATGTTGACCCGGTTCACAAGGCATGGGCAAACCGTGCGGCCGCGCGCCTGCTCTCGACCATGATGGCCGCCATGACCCCGCTGCGGACGGTGTACGGTTTCTTGGCTCTTTAGCGGTATGTGACCCTGCGACGTTTCCGCGGAAACGTCCTGATGGCTGTGGATTGAACGGCGCGCGGGCGGGCGCCAGAGGCCCTAGGCCGCCCACTCGCGCCAGGCCCGCATCAGGGGGAAATACAGACCCAGGCGCACCGGCTCGGGACCCAGTTTTTGCGCCAGCAGGGCATAGCGCTGCAGCTGGGGTCGGTAGCGCTCGACCTCGCGGTCGAGAAACTCTTCGAGTCCGCCGCCGATGTGCTGGCTGGTCTTGTAGTCGATGACCCAGCGCACCCCCTCCTCGTCGATGAAACTGCGGTCGAACACCACCCGCACCACATCGCCCCGCGAGCGGCCCGCCGCCCGGAGCCGGCCGGAGAGCGCGTACTCGCGCACGCCCTCGCGGGCCTTCTGCAATATCCAGCGTCCGCGCGGGTCTGCGCGCACGGCGATGAGCGCCTCGACGACGCGGGATGCGGCCCCGGGCAGGCGCTCGGCAGGGACACCGTGCAAGGCCAGCCAGCGGCGGAAATGCGGCTCCCGTGCCCTGATGAGGTGCTCGCCGTCGCCCTCGGCATCCATGGCCTGAAGCTCGGCGTGCACCAGGGTGCCGACTCGCCGGGCCGTTTCACCCGCCCAATCGAACACCGGGGACTCTTCTCGCGAGGCCGGCGGAGCCGGCAGCGGCTCCGCTGCCGCGGGTCCGATATTGAGGCCGGGCGTCCAGTCTCCCGGCACCCGCCGAAGGGGACCGCCGCGCGGCGCTCCGATGCCCGGGCCTTGCGCCGCCGGCCCCTGATGCTGCGCGGTCGCGGCGGATCCGGTCACGGTGAATTCCGCGCCCGCCACCGGCCATAGCACCGAGAGCAGGCTGCCCGACGGCGGCGACCAGGGGCGGCGTGCGGCACCCTCCCCGGCCGGATCCTGAACCGACTCATCGGTATCCTCCGGCCTGGCTATCGTCGCCGTCAGGCGCAGCTGCCATTTAGCGCGGGTGCACGCCACGTACAGCAGGCGCTCCGCCTCCAGCTCGGCCGCATCGCGCAGCTGACGGCGTAGGAATTCGAACAGCGCATCGGCGTCGGCGCCGACGGCGGGACGCGCGGCCATCACCATGCCGCCGCGCCCGGTGCGCGCGAACTCATGCCACACCATGAGTTGATCGCGGCCATGCGGCATGTGCCGGTCCAGCGCGGGCAACACGACCATGTCGAATTCAAGCCCCTTGGCCTTGTGGATGGTCATGATTTCCACAGCGCTCGCCGCGCCATGATCGGCGTACAGGTCCGCAAAGCCCGCGGACAAATCCGCGGGATCCGGCAAGCCGCGCTGTTCGAGGACGCGCAGCCGCGCGAACGCAGCGCCGGCGAGTTCGAGGTCCTGCGGCGAAGAAGCGCAGCTCGCGCCGCCGATGGCCAGCCACGTCCGCTCCACCCAGCGCGTCAGCGATGTATCGTTGCGCACGCGGAACGCCGCCTCCAGCGGGGCGCGCAGCCGCAGGCAGCGGCTGCGCCCGTCCTCGCTGAGCCTGCGCAGCAACTCTTCGTCGGCCAGCGCCTCCCACACCAGCGGCGCACCGCGGGCAATCGCCAAAAGATCGGCCAAGGAAATTCCGGCCCACGGTGCACGCAGCAGCGCGAGCCACGCCGTGCGATCGCCGAAGTGCAGCAACGCGCGCACCAGCATGATGATGTCGCGAACCACGGCACGGTCCTGCAGCGGCTCGATGTCCACGGCGCGGAAGGCAACGCCCCGCCCGCGCAGGGCAGCGGCAATTTCGCGGGCATGAGTTCTTGCGCGAACCAGGATGGCGATGCGCCAGCCGGGATGCCGCTCGGCCTCCGCGGCGATCATCTCGGCGATGGCGGCCGACTCCTCGGTACGGCCGGCAAAACCGCGCAGCTCAACGCCGCTTCCCGCCGCCGATTCGGCCACCGCGGCCACGCTCGGCCGAAACGCAATGGCGCCGCGATCGCGGTCGTCGGTGCGCGGCAGCACTCGCGAAAAGCAGGCGTTGATCCAATCGACCACCGGCGGCGCGGAGCGGAAATTGTCGCGCAAGCGCTGCACCTCGAATCGCAGATCGCCGATTCCATCCTCGGCCAGTTCCAGGAACGCCCGCACCTCCGCCTGGCGGAAGCCATAAATCGATTGCATGGGATCGCCGACGCAGAAGACGCTCCGTCCGTCTCCCGGCTGCCATCCGGCCGTGAGCAGCTCAATCAAGTCCAGCTGCGCGCTCGAGGTATCCTGAAATTCATCCAGCAAGATGTGCTGCAAGCGGTAGTCGAGGCGCAGGCCAAGATCCGTCGGTGCATCCGCCGATCCCAGCGCGCGCAGCGCGGCCAGGGAGACGGCCGGAAAATCCGCCGCTCCCTGCTCGCGAAACACTTGGTCCAGCTCCACTGCGGCGAGCACCAGCACCTGCGCCACCTCGCGAACCCGGCTCCACTGCTCATCGCTGTAAGCCGGCTGCGGCAGCGTGCGAATCTCCGCGAGAATGTGCCGGGCCCGGGGATCGCGATCCAGCTCCTGCATGAGATCCAGCATCGGCGCCGTGTCGGCGCATTGCGGAGGAAAGCCCTCGCCCCGGGTGAGCCGCTTGCGAAACCCGCCCTTCTCGGTCAGCAACAGCCGCGCGCAGCCGCGCCATCGCGCAATATCCGCGGCGTCGGCCCGCAGAGACGAGCCGTCCTGCAGCCAGCCCGATAGCTCCCGCTTCCGTGCATCCGGGCGCTGCGCGGCAGCATGGACCAGCCGCGAGAGCGCAGCCATCCTTTCTGCGCCGATGAGGTCACGCGCGCGCACCAGCACGCGCGACACCAGCAGCCCAAGATCCTCATCGAGGTGCTGCCGCACGCGCGCGAGCTGCGCTTCATTCAACGCAGTCGCCGCCTGCAACCGTCCCGCGAGCAGCGGCAGCCAGCGGTCGCGGCTTGGCAGCATCTCGGCGATGAGCTTGATCAGCCGCCGCCAGCGTTGGTCGTCGAGCGCGAGCGTGCGGTCGACGGCGGCGCCGAACCGATCGCCTTCCTCATGCGCCAATGCACGGCGCGCCGCTTCTTCGTAGCAGGGCGCCGCGTCGGCGAGGACTTGAAAACCCGATCCCGCGCCGGCGGATATGGGCAGCTGGCCGGCCAGCCAGGCATTGAACGCGTCGATGGTCTCGATGCGCAGCCGCGAGGGCTGGCGTTCGATATCGATATGCAAGGCGTCCAGATGCCGGGCCGCCGCCAGCGCCAGCCGCCAAGTCGCCGCGTTCATATTCTGCGGACAGCGCTCCAGGCGAGCGGCGCCGAGCGCCTTGAGCACGCGCTCGCGCATCTCCTCCGCGGCGCGGCGCGTAAATGTGAGCGCAAGAATGCGTTCAGGTGCATCCGCCGTCGCCAGCAGCCGCAGGTAGCGCTGGGCCAGCAATGTGGTTTTACCGGAGCCCGCGGGCGCCTGCACCAGCACCGAGCCCTGCGACTCGATGGCCCGCTCGCGGGCCGCCTGGTCGGATGCGGCGCGGCGCTCTTCACTCATGAGAGTCCACCGCGGCGTCGCCGGCTGCACCGTCCCCCGGTGCGGCCGCCCCGTCCTCCAGTGCCGAGGGCACGCGGCACAGGCCGTGCAGTCCGCAGCTCTTGCAGGCCCGCAAGGTTGGCGCCACGGCCGCGCGCCCCGCGGCGAAATCCACGGCGAGATTCTCCATGCGCAGCGACCAGACCCGGATCAATTCGGCAAGACTCGCCCTGCCCTCGAGCCCCGATTTATGGCCGCGCGGCTTGAAGATTCCCGGCCGCTCGGCTTCGGCGATGAAACTGCAATCGAGCGCGTTCACGCGGCCGTAGGCGACCGCGACCAAGGATTCAGGACGCCACAGCGCATACAGCGGAAGCTGAGGATTGTCGGGCCGCTCGCCGCGCCAGTCGACGCTCGCCATGCCGGTCTTGTAGTCGATCAGCACGCGCGAACCGTCGGCCAGCCGATCCACCCGGTCGATCCTGAGCGAGAAATCCAGGCTCGCGTGCCGCACCAGCTGCTTGCCCTGCTCCAATTCCTCGATTTCGAAGGGCTCGCGTTGCCGCTCGACCTGCAGCCACTGGCGCAGCACGCTGTGCATGCGTTCGCGCTCGCGCACCCGCCAGCGCGGACCCGGATCGCGAATCCGGCAAACGATGGCCAGCGCGCGCATCACCCCCTCATCCAGCAGCTGCGCTTCGGCCTCCGGCGCGATCGCTTTCAAGGCGTTCCAGTCGCGCAAGGAGGACCAGATGTGCTCCAGCGCGTGATGCATCAATTCACCGCGCTCGCGATCGTTGAAGCCCGGCACCGGCTTCTCGAGCTCCAACGTCGCGAGGCGAGTCTCGGCGAAGCCGCGAAACGCGCAGCGCGATTGGGCCTTCAATGTGGACACGCCGCGCGTGCGTTCGTCCGCCGCGAACGGCGGCGCGATTTCATCCGTGAATTCCTCGAGCGCGGGCGCGGCCTGCAGCAGCGCCCGCCAGTGCGGCTGCGGCAGCGCCGGCGACTCGCCTGCCGCGGTCTGCGGCAGCAGCGGGCTGGGGGCGGCCGGCCGGCCGTCGCCGGAATCGGCGTGGCTGAACACGCACTGGCGGCCGCGCGCCATCCAGCGGTTCTGTAAATCGAGCGCCGACTGCAATTGCGTTTCCGGCGACGCGGCGATAATACCGAACTCGCGCTGCAACCTCACGGGCAGCAAGGGTATGGGATCGACCGGGGGCGGCCATTTCGCATCGCTGCAGCCGGCGACCCATAGACCCTCGTAGCTCAGCCATGGATCGATGAGCTGCCCGCTCACCCAAACCGGCGGAATGCCGGTTTGCACCTGGAACGCAGTGTCGCGCGCCGCGCGCTCCAAGATGCGCTGCGCCGAGCCGCGCGATTGAGTGCCGAGCAGCGAATCCGCGGCGGCGAGCTGCCCCAGGAGCTCGCGAAAACGCTCCGCCGCCTGGTACTCGACGCTCGACCAGCGATGCCGAAGTTCCCACGGACCCGCCTGCAGAGCCGTGATCCACGCCGGTACCCAGCGGCTGATGGGATGATGGCCGCGCAATTCCTCGAGCACTTGCAATGCACCCCGCAGCCGCGGCAGCGCGGGGATGGCACCGGCAGGGTGCGCGGTGCCTGGGTGAGCGGCGCCAATCCGTTCGGTGAGCGCCAGCCACCCTGCAAGGTCCGCTTCGCTCGGACCCTGCCTTCGCAAGTGAACATCCAGCAAAGCCGCGGCACCGGCCTCGGATGCGGAGGCATGCAGCTCCGGCGCCCGCAACAGGTTGCTGAACCTCTCGAAGGATACCGCACCCAAACTCGCGGCCAAGAACTCCAAGGCCGCTCGCACCGGTGCGAATTCGGCAAGGGGCGTGCCGCCGGCCACCGCATAGGGCGCCGCGGCTGCCTCCTCGAGGAGCGCAAAGCGGCGCGGCGCCAGGCCGGCATCCAAGGCGTCCACCACTTCGGCGCGCCGCAGGGCCAGATCCGGGACGCAAACCCAGGCGCGAAACCGCTCGTCCGCACGCAGGCTCGCCCGCGCCCACTCGGCGATCGCCGCCAGCTCGGCGGCGGGCGAGGCGGCGTGCAGCCGGCGCGGCGGTGCCCGCGAGGGCGCGGCAGCCGGCGCCAGCATGCGGCCATGGCTCTGGAGCCATTGGCGCGCAGCCGGCCGCCATGCAGGGCTCTCGATCCAGGCGATGGGCTGCGCGGGCGGCGGGGTTCGCGCCGGCAATTCATCGGCGCCGATGCAATCCAGCTCCCGGCAACGCTGCTCGAAGCGCCGGTTCCAGTCCAGAAATGCCCGCGACTCCTCGGAAGCCGCGTCATGATCGGCAACCGCCGGCAGTGGAATCCCGTATTCGTGAATGGCGCGACGTGCGCGCCGCGCGGCACGGGCGGCGCCTGCCGGCTCCAGAATCTCCCTGCCCGCCTCGCTCGAATCGATGACCGTGCGCCACAGCTCGCGCTCGTCGATGTCGCCGAGCACTCGCGGCAGCGTGGCATCGGAGAGTTGCCGCGCGGCATGGACTTCGCGCAGCCAGCCGCCGAAATCACGCAGGCGCGGAGTAGGCCAGACCTCGCGTCCCGCTTCCTGGTAAGCCCGTTCGAGCGCATCGAAAAGCGCCGCCGCAAGCTCGGTGTTCGGCACCAGAACGGTATGACCGGCCTCGATAGCGGCCATCAGGCCGGCAACGGCGGATTCGGTGCTCAGTGTTGCCGAGCCTTTGCCGCCGCTTCGACCAGGTGCAGATCGGGTCTTCCGGCGGCCTGCGCCGCAAGCAGCTCTTCGATGCGCGCAAAAACCGTCTCGAGAATCTGCGGCTCCGGCAGATTGGTTATGCGAAAGCAGTTCCTATACGGCACGTTGAAGCTCACTCCGGGCGCGATCAACACGTGCTTGTTCTCCAGAAGATCGAGGGCGAAGGTTTGATCGTCGAAGTCCGGCAGTACGTCGCTGCGCACCTCGACGAAGGAATACAGCGCCCCCATGGGGCGCACCAGGCGCAGATACTTGCTGCGCGCGACACCGTCGAGAATGGTCTTTCGCGATTCATACAGGCGGCCGCCCGGACGGGTCAGCTCGTGAATGCTCTGATAGCCCCCGAGCGCCGTTTGCACCGCCCACTGGCCGGGGACGTTGCTGCACAGGCGCAGCGAGGACAGCAATTCGAGACCGCTCAAATATTCGCCCGCGCTTTCAGTATCGCCGGAAAATGCCGCCCAGCCGACGCGGTAGCCGCAGGCGCGGTAGACCTTGGACAGGCCGCTCATCGT
This sequence comes from uncultured Gammaproteobacteria bacterium, assembly GCA_963784105.1. Classification (GTDB taxonomy): domain Bacteria; phylum Pseudomonadota; class Gammaproteobacteria; order Steroidobacterales; family Steroidobacteraceae; genus Bog-1198. The sequence goes on along the minus strand of CAWAQE010000015.1, from coordinate 2,272,722 downwards.
GCAGCACAGCGTGTCGTGCACCAAAGTGGCCATGGGTACGAACTCGGCATCGTCGTACAGGATGTGATCGTAGATCTCGTCGGACAGCACCACCAGGCGATGCTTCTCCGCCATCCGCGCGATGGCGGCCAGCGTCTCGCGCGGATACACCGCGCCGGTGGGATTGTTGGGATTGACGATGACGATGGCGCGCGTGCGCTTGGTCACCAGCGCTTCGATTTCCTGCGGATCTGGGATGAAAGAGCGCGACGCATGACAGGGATAATGCACCGCGCGCCCGGTATTGAGATTCACCCCGGCCGTCCACAGAGGATAGTCCGGACTCGGCACCAGCACCTCGTCGCCGGAATTCAGAAGCGCCCGCAACGTCAGATCGATCAGTTCGCTCACGCCATTGCCGATGAACACCTCGTCGGCCGTGACTCCGCGCACCCCGCGTTCCTGCTGCTGCATGACCACGGCCTCGCGCGCCGGGAAAATGCCCTTCTGGTGCACATATCCCTCGCTGTGGCGCAGATTCTCGATCATCGCCAGGCGCATGGTCTCGGGAGTCCTGAACCCGAACGCGTATGGGTTGCCGATGTTGAGCGAAACGATGTCATAGCCCAGCCGCTCCAGAGCCAGCGCACGGCGCGCGAGCTTGCCGCGAATCTCATACCGTACGTTTGCCAGGCCGTCGCTGGCTCTGAGCGGCTTTCGTTGTGTCATGGGTGGAAGAATAGCGGATTACGTTCCCGTAAAATAGGCGATGGCACCGCCGCCAGCAGCGCGCGCGTATGAGGATGCCTAGGCGCGGCAAATAGCGCATCGCAGGATGCGATCTCCACCAGCCTGCCCGCATACATCACCATGATCCGGTGGCTCAGATGCCTCACGACCGCGAGATTGTGACTGATGAAGAGCATGGCGGTGCCGGCGTCGCGCTGCAGATCGAGCAGCAAATTCACGATCTGGCCCTGAACGGACACGTCCAGGGAACTGACGGGTTCGTCGCATATCAGAAGCTTGGGGTTCAAGATCATGGCGCGCGCAATGCCGATGCGCTGGCACTGGCCGCCGCTGAATTCGTGCGGGTAGCGGCTCATCATGCCGGCGTTCAGGCCCACGCGCTCCAGCATCGCGCCCACCCGTCCCCGGCGCGCCCGCGCATCCAGCCCGCGCTCGAAAATGCGCAGCGGCTCGGCGATGGTCTCGCCCACCATCATGCGCGGATCCAGGCTCGCAAGCGGATCCTGAAAAACGATCTGCAGGTCGCGGCGCAAACGGCGCAGCGCCGGCCTCTCGCAGGACAGTAGATCTTGGCCGATCCAGAGAACCGAACCCTGGCTTGCCCGCACCAGGCGCAGGATGGCCCGCGCCAAGGTCGATTTGCCGGAACCGGATTCGCCGACCAAGCCGAGAGTTTCGCCGGCAAAGAGATCGAAGGTCACATCGCTCAATACCGCATGCCTGCCGAACTCCACCCGCAGGTCCCTCACTTGCAGTAAAGGGCCGGTCATGCGCGGCAGACGGTCATGGAAATGCCGGTATTCACGCGGGTAACGGGAAATGGCATGCCACTGAGCGCGGGGAGCCAGCGCGGGCGACATCGCCCGCGCCATCGCCGGCACCGTCCGCGCCGCCCGCGCCGCCCGCGCCGCCCAGCATCGGACTCTCCGTCCGGCAGCGCTCCGCCGCCCGAGGGCAGCGCGGCGCGAACGCGCATCCCTCGGGCAGCTCTCCCGCGCGAGGCGGCTGCCCGGCAAGAGTCGGCAGCCGCTCCAAACGGGGTCCCGATAAGTCTGGAATGCATTTCAGGAGTTCTGCCGTGTAGGGGTGCCGCGCGCTCTGGAACAGCTCGGCCGTCGTGGCGCTCTCGACGATGCGGCCCGCGTACATGACGAGAATGCGGTCGGCGAGGCCCCCCACCACCCCCAGGTCATGGCTGATCAGCACCAGCGCCGTGCCGGCCAGCTCGCGCATGGCGCGCAGCAGCTCGATGATCTGCGCCTGCACGGTCACGTCCAGCGCGGTCGTCGGCTCGTCGGCAATCACGAGCGCCGGCTCGCACATCAGGCTCATGCCGATCATGACTCGCTGTCTCAATCCGCCCGACAGCTCGTGCGGGTACTGATTCAGCCGGCGCTGCGCCTCCGGCACATGGACCCGATCCAGCATCCGCCGGGCGGCGATCCGCGCCTCGCTCCAAGACCTGCCCGCGTGGCACACCAAGACTTCGGCCAGCTGCACACCGATTTTCAAATGCGGAGTCAGCGAGGTCATCGGATCCTGGAAAATCATCGTGAGCTTCGAGCCGCGGATGCGGTTCAACCGCGCGGGAGGCGCCCCCAATATTTCCTCGTCCTCGAAACGCACGCTGCCGCCGGCCGCGGCATTGCCGGCAAGCAGGCCCATGGCGGCCATGAACACCTGCGTCTTGCCCGACCCGGACTCGCCGACGACGCCGACGCATTCGCGGGCCTGCACCTCCATCGATACCTGCCGAACCGCCGCGATGCTGCGTTTCGGCTGCGCGAAACTCACGCTCAGATCGGCGATGTTCAGCAGGGCCGGCAATTCAGCGTTCCTCGGCATCGAGGGCGTCACGTAGCCCGTCGCCGAAAATATTCAGGGACAGCAGCAGCAGTGCGAGGAATCCGCCGGGGACCAGCAATATCCAAGGCGCCGCCTGCATTTCGCCGGCGCCTTCCGCGATCAGCGTGCCCAAGCTCGCGTTCGGTTCTTGGATGCCCAGCCCAAGAAAGCTCAGGAAGCTTTCGAACATGATGATCTGCGGAATGGTGAGCGTCGCGTAGACGATGACCGGTCCTATGACATTGGGAATGATGTGCTTGACGATGATGCGCGAGGTATCCGCTCCCGCCGCCACCGCGGCCTCGATGAATTCCCTTTGTCGAATGCTCAATGTTTGACCACGCACGATACGTGCCATGGTGAGCCATCCCACGGCGCCGATGGACAGGAATAATATATATTCGCTGCGGCCGAATATCACCGTCAAGAATATGACGAAGAAGATCAGCGGCAGTCCGCTCAATATCTCGATGATACGCATCATCACATGGTCGGTGCGGCCGCCGATATAGCCGGCCACGGCCCCGTAGCCGATGCCGACCAGCAAACTGACGCAGCTTGCCACCAAGCCGACTTCCAGCGAGACGCGCGCCCCCTCGAGCGTGCGAGTGAACAAATCGCGTCCCAGCCGATCGGTGCCGAACCAGTGCGCGTTCTGCAGCGAGGGCCCCGCCGCGACGTGCAGCCAATCCAAGGTCTGGCCGCCGTTCGGATTGAGCGAAGGCCCGAACACCGTGAGCGCGATCAGGGCGGCGATGATGAAGAGGGCACCCAGGGCGCCCCGGTTCGAGCGCAGGCGCCGCACGGCATCGGCGAGGAGGCTGCTCATGGCCGCAGTCTCACGCGCGGATCCAGCCAGGCGTACAAGAGATCGACGGCCAGGCCCATGACGATGAGCAGCGTCGAATAGATGATCACCATGCCCATGACCAGGGTGTAGTCCCGGTTGAGCGCGCCCTGCACCATGTACCGGCCGATTCCCGGCAGTCCCGCGATGGATTCGACCACCAGCGAGCCCGTCATGATGGAGGCGACCGCAGGCGCCAGGTAGCCGGCCACCGGCAGCAAGGCCGGCCGCAGTGCGTGACGCATGATCACGGAGTGCAGGGGCAGTCCCTTGGCAAGTGCCGTGCGGATGAACGGGCTGCGTAAAACTTCCAGCATATTGGCGCGTGTGAGCCGCGCGATCACGCTGAGCGGCGGCAGCGCCAAGGCGACCACCGGCAGCACCAGGTCTTGCGGCGAACCCGGTTCCCAGCCGGCCACCGGCAGCCAGTGCAAATAGATGCCGAACAGCAAACCGAGAAACGGCAGGACGACGAAGGCAGGAATGGCGATGCCCACCACGGCCAGCGACATGGTCGCATAGTCCGCGGGGCGGTTATGATGAAGCGCGGCGAACGTGCCGATGGGAATGCCTAGGAAAAGAGCCAGGGCCATGGCAATCGAGCCGATCTCCAGGGTCACGGGAAACCCCTGACCGATCAGTTCAGTCACCGAATAATCCTTGTATCTGAACGAAGGCCCGAAATCGCCGTGCGCCAAGGCGCGAAGGTAGCGTCCGTACTGCGTCCAGACCGGCTGATCCAGGCCGTAGGCGCTCTGCAAGTTGGCCATGATTTCCGGAGGCAGAACCTGCTCTTCATCGAAGGGGCCGCCCGGCGCCGCCCGGATCAGGAAAAACGCAATCGTGACAATGATGAACAGGGTGGGAACCGCGCCGGCCAGACGGGTCAGGAAGTAGCGGAACATCGAAGCCAGTCTATCGATTGACCGCAAGGTGGACAAGCGAAGCGGCTATCCCTAAACTAGCGCGCCGGATTTGCTCCAGCGTCCCCAAACGGCCGGCGCGAACCGGCCGCTCCATTTTTCGAGGTTTCATGGAATCGACACGCCCTATCCGTGCGCTGATGCGCGGCCTCGACGCGCTGACCGTCCTGAATCTGCGCGACGGCGCGACGGTTTCCGAAGTGGCTCAGGAGATACGCCTGCCGCGTACCACGGTCTATCGGATCCTCGAAACGCTGTGCAATGCCGGATTCGTGTTTCGGGACGCGGCGGATGACCGCTACCGGCTGACCATCCTGGTGCGCGGCCTGAGCGACGGCTTCGACGATGAGGCCTGGGTCACTCAGATCGCAAAACCCTTCATCAACGAATTATGCCGCGAAATCGTCTGGCCGGTTTCCATCGCCACCCTGTCGGGTACGACCATGCTGGTGCGCGAGTCCACCGATCACAGCAGTCCGCTGGCAATAGAACGATATCCCGCCGGGTTTCGCGCGCCGCTGCTCACGACGGCGACCGGCCGCGTCTATCTGGCGAATTCTCAGGCGGAGCAACGCGACAGGCTCATCGACATACTGGCCCGCTCCAACAAAGAAGAGGACAAGCCGGCACGCGCGCGCGCCGAGCTGCTGCGCATGCTCGCGGATGTCAAGGCATCGGGATACGCGGCCTCCACGCGCAACCGGCGCCTGATAGAGGAAGTGAGCGTCAGCGTGCCCGTCCTGCTGCAGGACCGGGTGCTGGCCAGCCTCACCGTGCGTTTTGCATCCTCCGCGGTGCCGTTGAAGAACGGCGTCGAGCGCTTCTTGCCCAAGCTGCGGCAGTGCGCGGCTGGAATCAGCGCCACATTCTCGGAACAGCAGGCCGAGGCACGCACAAAAGGCGCGCCGGAAACCGCCGCATGAACGTGCAATCCTGTCATAACATTAACGGACGGGGTCGCTTCGACCCCGTTAGATTCGGCGCGTAAGCGCCCGACAGAGGACAATAGGTCAATGCAGAAAATTTTAGTGTGTATCAAGCGCGTCGTCGATTACAACGTACGCATCCGCGTCAAACCCGACGGCAGCGGCGTGATGCTCGACGGGGTGAAAATGAGCGTGAATCCCTTCGATGAAATCGCTCTGGAGGAAGCCCTGCGCATCAGGGAACGGGGCACGAACGTCGAAGTCGTCGCGGTCAGTATCGGAGTCGCCGACACTCAGCAACAGCTGCGCACGGCCTTGGCCATGGGCGCCGACCGCGCGATCCTGGTACAGACCGACGGTGCCGTGGAGCCGCTGACCGCCGCCCGGACATTTCTCGCGGTGGCGAAGAAGGAAAATCCCGACCTGATCTTTCTGGGCAAACAAGCGATCGACGACGATGCCAATCAAACGGGCCAGATGCTGGCGGCGCTCTGGGAGCGGCCCCAGGCCACCTACGCCTCAAAAGTCGAGATCTCGGGAGGCAAGGCCGCGGTGACCCGCGAGGTCGACTCGGGATTGGAAACCATAGAAGTGGATTTGCCCGCGGTTGTGACCGTGGATTTGCGCTTGAATGAGCCGCGCTACGTGAAACTGCCGGACATCATGAAGGCCAAGAAAAAACCCTTGGATGTGACCTCGCTCGAGGCGCTCGGAGTGAACGCGGCCGTGCTGCTCAAGACCATAAAGACCGAGCCGCCGGCGCAGCGCCAGAAAGGCGTGATGGTCAAGGACGTGGCTGAATTGGTGAACGTACTGAAAAAGAAGGGTTTGATCTAATGCACAAGGTACTCATTGTCGGCGAACACGATGGCAAGACGCTGAATCCCGCCACGGCGAAGTGCGTCACCTGCGCCGGCGGCATTCCGGACGCTGAAATCACCGTAGTTCTACTGGGTGCGGACACCTCGGCCGTCGCAGCGCAAGCCGCCGCCCTCGGCGGCGTCAAATCGGTGCTGCGCGTGGATCGGCCTGAGAACGAGCACCCGCTCGCTGCCATCTTCGCGCCCCAACTGGTGGCGCTCGCCGCCGACTACACGCATGTCTTCGGACCGTCGACCAGCTTCGGCAAGGACCTCATGCCGCGGGTTGCCGCACTGCTCGGGGTGCCGCAGGTGAGCGACTTGATGGCGGTGGAGGCGGCTCATCGCTTCAAGCGGCCGACCTATGCCGGAAACGCCATCGTGACGGTGGAAGCCGATCCTGCCCGAAAGGTCATCGCGACGGTACGAGTGGCCTCATTCGAAGCGGCAAAGACCGGCGGAACTGCCTCCGTCGAATCCAAGAGCGTCAGCGCCGCCCTGCCCTCGCACACCCGCTACGTCGGCGCCAAGAGCGGCTCCACCGACCGGCCCGATCTTCAAACCGCCAAGCGCGTGGTCTCCGGCGGCCGCGCCCTCGGCAGCGCCGATAATTTCAAGCTGCTGTTCAGCCTTGCCGACAAGATCGGCGCGGCCGTCGGCGCATCGCGCGCCGCCGTCGATGCCGGGTATGCCGCGAACGAAATGCAGGTCGGCCAGACGGGCAAGATCATTTCCCCGGACATCTACATCGCCATCGGCATCTCCGGCGCGATTCAGCACCTGACGGGCATCAAAGACGCGCGCACCATCGTCGCGATCAACAAGGACGGCGAAGCGCCGATCTTCGAGGTGGCCGACGTCGGCCTGGTCGGCGATTTATTTCAAATCGTTCCGGAACTGGAGCGCCTGGTGGGCGGCTGAGCCGCCCTCTCTTTGGGGAACCTTAAGCTCGAGGAACCTTAAGCGCGGTCGCCGTCGACCGCTGCGGCCGCCGCATCGATGGCCTGCACCAAGAGGTCGGCGTGCTCGCGGCGGAACGGCATCGGCGGCCGAAGCTTGAGAATGCTGGCATGCGGACCCTCGTAGCCGATCAAGACCCGGGACCGCGACGCCAGCGCATTCACGATCCGCTTGTTGCGCAGCCGCGAGGGAGAGCCGTCGCGCTCCAGTACATCGAGGCCGAAGAGCAAGCCGGTGCCGCGCACCCTGCCCAGGCATTCGTGCCGCGCGGCAAGGGATTCGAGACCCTGGCGCAAATAGCCGCCCACGTTCCCGGCATTCGCCGTCAACTCCTCGGCATCGAGCACATTCAGAACCGCGAGACCCGCAGCCGCGGCCACGGCATTGCCGCCGAAGGTCGAGAAGAAACCGAACTTCGCCTGAAAGGCCTCGATCAAGCCGCGATTGGCGACGACCACTCCCATGGGATAGCCATTGGCCACCGGCTTGCCCATGGTCACGATGTCGGGCTCGAGACCGCGCCGCTCGAACCCCCATAGATGCGAACCGCAGCGGCCCAAACCGTACTGCACCTCGTCGGCGACGATGAGGCCGCCGGCGCCCCGCACGCGCGCGCTCACCGCCGCGGCCCAAGCGGCCGGCGGGTCGAAAATTCCGCTGCTGGTGATCGCCGTATCGATGAAAAAAGCCGCGGGCGCGAAGCCGCGTTCGCCGAGCACGGCGATTGCCCGGTCGGCATCGTGCGCCGCAGCGGCGAGCTGCGCGGCGCTCAAGGATTCGTTCGCGCGCACATCGTCCGGCGGCGGCGCAAGGGTCGCGACTCGCGGATCACGCGGCTTCCCAACCCCCGGAGTAAGGGCCGCGACCGCATCGGTAATTCCGTGATAGGCGTTTTCCATGACCAAGCCGCCCTGGTGGCCGGTGGCCATCCGGGCCATGCGCCACGCCACATCGTTTGCCTCGCTGCCCGAGTTCACGAAAATGCATGCGTTGAGATGCGCCGGAAACCGGGCCGTGAGCTGCTCCGCGTACTGCAGAATATTTTCATGCAAGTAACGAGTATGCGTGGCGAGAATCGCGGTTTGTCTCTGAATCGCCGCCACGACGGCCGGGTGCGTATGACCCACATGCGGCACATTGTTGTACACATCGAGGTATGCCTGACCCTGCGGGTCGTACAGCCAAACTCCGGCGCCGCGCACGAGATGCAAAGGCTTCTCATAAAAGAGCTCGGCACCCGCCCCCATGAGCCGATGCCTGCGCGCGAGATCCACGGCCCGCGGCCCATCCGCCGAAACCTGCGTCCCATCGGGCGATGCCTGCGTCCCATCGGGCGATGCCTGCGGCGCCTCTGCCGAAACCTGCAGACCATCTCGCGATGCGGGCTTCTCGCCCAGCGTGCCGGCCGCCTCATGCCATGTCGCGGTCAGCGCCTCAACGTCGGCGCCCAGCAAGTGTTTGAGCGAACGCTCGGCGTGCGCCGCGGCCTCATCGAGTACCCGAGCGCCTTGACCGTCGTGGCGGCGGCGCCAGGCGTGCACCAGGAGCGTAACGGCATGCCGCGCGGTAACGATGTCGTAAAGCAGCTCCACGTCCTCGGCCTGCAAAGCCTGGGTCGCCGCATAGCCGCGCAGCACCGCGGCGGCCGAGGCCAAGGGCGCCATCCCCTCGGTCAAGAGCTCCGATATGGCGACGGCGGGCTCCAAGATGAGCGGCGCGTGAATCATGTCGCCGAAATCCAGAACGCCCCTGATCGATTGCCCGTCGGCGCCCACCAGCAAGTTGGCCCCGTGACAGTCGCCATGGATGGCTTGGCTGCGCAGGCCGCGCAAGCGGGGCAGACGGGCCCGAAAGGAATGACATATCCCCTCGACGGCGTCCCGCAAGGCAGCCGGCTCAATGTAGGCGCTGAACTCCGCAAGCTCGGGCAGGCGCCGTACATCCCAAGCCAGGCGCCGGGTTAGAGACGGGTGAAAGAACCCCTGCAAAGCCCGATCGACGCGGGCCAGAGTGATGCCGACATGGTGCAGAAGTCCCGCACCCGGCTGCATGTCGGCGAGCAATCGTCCCGGCAGGTAGCTCACCAGACAGGTCGTATACTCGGCGTCGCGGCTGAAGCGGCCGATGGCGTCTCCCGTTTGCGTGGGGAAAAGGCGCGGAACCGGCAGAGCGGGGTCTTGCTCGGCCAGGTGGTCGAGAACGGCTACGAGACAGCCGCTGCTGTCAGAGTCCTCGGCAACGGCCTGTATCTTCAGTACGAACTCGCGCGAGTCGGCGGTACGCAGGCGAAAGTTGCAGTCCCGCTCTCCCGGCAAGGAGCTGGCCGAGACGGCCAGCCCGTAGAGATCGCGCGCGACCCGTTCGCCCTCCGCGATACCGAACGACGGCGGCGAGGTTCGCAGTGCTAGCAATCGAGTGCGCGCGCTACTACAGCTGCTTGAGAACGAACTCGGCCGCGGATACCTTGAATTCGCCCGGCCCTTCGATGTTCACCTGGGTGGCAACTCCATTCTTGACGATGATGGCGAAGCGCTGGCCGCGCGTGCCCATGCCGAATTTGGTGCCGTCCAGCTCGAGTCCCAAGGCCTTGGCATAGGTTCCGTTCCCATCCGCCAGCATGAGTATCTTGTCGCCCACGCCGCCGTGCTTGCCCCATGCGTTCATGACGAACACATCGTTCACCGCGGTGCAGGCGATGGTATCCACACCCTTGGCCTTGATCTGATCCGCTAGTTCAACAAAGCCCGGTAAGTGCTTGGCATCGCAGGTCGGAGTGAATGCACCCGGAACCGAAAACAGCACCACGGTCTTGCCGGCAAACAATTGCTCCGTGGTTATCTTCTGCGGCCCGTCCCCGGTCATCCGGGTGAACGCGCCTTCTGGCATTTTATCGCCGGCTTTGATTGTCATGTCATTCTCCTGGTACCGATTATCGGCCGATCGTCTCGGAGTACAGATCCCAAAGCTTCAGGACCCGCTGGCTGATATTCGGAACGGTCTTCAAACCGGCGAACGCCTTCTTCGCGTCCGGGTAGTCTTTGAGCGCCGTTTGCGAGCGGCCAAGGTACACGTAGGCCTCGTCGAGGGACTTGACGTGGCCCTTTTGCAGGCCCCGATTGATGGCGGTCACGGCGTTCTGATACTCGCCGAACCCGTAGTAGACCTCGCCCAGCTTCACGTCGAGCTCGCCCGCCGGATTCTTGGTGGCTTCCGCATCCAGCTGCGGCTGCCCTTTGCGGTCCGCGTCGGCGCGGCTCTTGAACGAGTTCAGCAGGCGGTTGGTCCGCTCCTTCTGCGTGTCCGTGATCAGGCCGCCGGCAATCGCCTTCTCCAGCACGGTCTGGGCTTCCGCCGGCAGGGCCGCATCGCCCAGCAGCTGCGCCATCTCGACGTAGTCGCTGCCGGCGTTCATGGAGTTCGTGTCGTACATGACCCGGTAGAGCATCAAGGTATTGTGATCGTCGCGCTCATCCTGGCGCTCGATTCGCAGCAGGGTGTTCCAATAGGTGGACTTGTTGTTCAGGCGGATCAGCTCGGTCAGCACGGGAATCATCGCAGCGTTATCGCCCGCGTCGGACGCGCACTGGAGCTTGAACAGGAATAGATTCTCCTTCGGCGCCTCGCCCGCCTTGCGGCTGGCGGCCACGGCCTTATCCACCCAAACGGCCGAGTTCTTGCAGTCTTTCAGCTGGAAGTAGCTCTGCGCAATGATGGCGTAGTCGTTGGGGGTCGCCGTGCCGGCATCCACCATTTGCTTGCCGTAATCGATGGTCTTCTGAAACTGACTGGTGCTGGCGGAGATGCCGAACAGCGTTCGGGTGTACTGACCCTTCTCTTCGGCCGTCGCAGCCCCGGTGGCGAGCGCTTTCTCCAGTTCCCCCTGAGCGTCCTTCAGCTTATTGAGCTTGATATCGGCGAAGCCCTTGAAGTAGTAGATCGTCTTCAGGTCGAAGGGCTTCAGTCCGGACTTCGTTTCCGCAGCATCCAGGTTCTTGAGCGCCTCGGCCCATTGACCGGCCTGCAGCTCCTTCTGTGCCGCAGTCATTTCCTTGGCAATAACGCGGCTGATCTCCGGACCCTTTTCCTTTTCGGCCGACAGTGCCGTTCGCGGGACCGCCGCCGCGCAAATCAGCGCCAGCATTGCGCCCAAGCTCAGATAACCCGCCCGGGACGTCGCCAGCCGGCCCCTAATATTGCGTATCGAATGAGTCATTACCAACCTCGCTGCGTACAAGTCTTGAGATTATTAGTGTGCTAATTGCAATTGAGCGTTACGGGCAGCACGGCCGGTCAAACAAACGGCGCGCCAATCCTTGAGTCGAGGACTGACGCGCCGTAAATACCACCTAAGGGATGCCCAATCAGAAATAGTCGTTGTTGACGAATCCTATCTTCTTCAAGCCACGGTGCTGCAAATCGGCCAGGGTCTGCGCCACGATTTCGTACTTGGCGAATTTGTCGACCGAGATGTGCACTTCGGGCTGCGGCGTTTTCACCGCTTCCTGGCTGATGTAGCCCTGCAAGGTCGCCCGATCCACGGGCGTCTTGTTCCACAGCAGCGTGCCGTCGAAGTCGATGGTCAGATCGATCACTTCCGGCGGCGGCGGCGGCACGAAATTCGGCGGTGGCGGCAGCGGATTATCGATCTTCACCGCATGCGTCATGCTGGGAATCGTGATGATGAAAATGATCAGGAGCACCAGCATGACGTCGATCAACGGCGTCATGTTGATGTCGGAGTAAGACTGGCCTTCCCCGCCCCCACCTACATTCATGGCCATGCGTTATCTCCTAGGTTCCGGGACCGAAATGATCGGGTGTGGTTATGAAGGCCACTTTGCGTATACCGATCTGCTGCGTGGCCACCAGTACCTGGCCTACGAACTGGTACCGAACATTGGCATCGCCGCGAATGTGCACTTCCGGCTGGGGCTCGATGCGCGCTATGGCGCGCAGCTTCGCCTTCAACTCGTCTTGGCCCGACAACGGCTTGGTGTTCCAGTAAATGGATCCCTGCTTGTCAACGGCGATGGTGATGTTCTCCGGCTTGGTCTGCGTCGGCAAGTTGGTTGCCTTCGGCAATTGCACCGGTACCTGCTGGATGATGACCCGAATCGTGATGATGAAAATGATCAGGAGCACCAACATCACGTCCACGAGGGGCGTGACGTTGATGTCCGACATGGCCTGAGCTTCCTCTTCACCAGCACCGACAGTGAGCGCCATGGACGTTTTCCTAGCGAACGGCCGCTGGAGCGGCTTTGCCGACGGCTGCCGGCGCCTTGTCCATGCCCAGTCCCATCTTGGCGCCCGAGATCAAGTAAGCATGCAGCTCATGGGTGAAGTGGCTGACCATTTCTTGCACGCCCTTGTTGCGACGCAACAGGATGTTGTAGCCAAGCACTGCGGGGACGGCCACGGCCAGACCGATGGCGGTCATGATCAACGCCTCACCTACGGGGCCTGCCACCTTGTCGATGGAAGCCTGGCCGGCGACGCCGATCGCGATCAGCGCGTGGTAAATACCGATGACGGTGCCGAGCAGTCCGACGAAGGGGGCCGTGGCTCCGACCGACGCGAGCACGGGCAAGCCCGATTGCATGCGGCTCGTGACTGTGTCCGCCGTGCGCTGCAGCGACTCGGTGATCCACTCGCTGGTGCCGATGGCGCCGGACAAGCGGCTCTTGTTGGTCTCGTGATATTCGTAGGCTTGCTTGCCGGTCTCGGCCAGCGCGCGGAACGGATTCGACGTGCCTTTCAGCTTGTTCAGCGCGTCGGTCAGGCTGGAGGAAGTCCAGAACTCCCGCTCGGCCTCGATCGCCTGCTTGCGCTGGCGGCGCTGGTCGAAGAACTTCGTGATCATGATGAACCACGTCAGCAACGACATGATCAACAAGATGGCCAGGATCGAGCGGGCAATAATATCGCCGTTCGCGATCAGGGCCCCAAGACCATATGGGTTATCAACAGCTGTCTCTTGCATTGACCGATTCCCTCTACTTAGATGAGCGTAATAGTAATAGTGTTTAGGTAGAAAAATTGACCCTGAGTAAATCCGTGCCCGCTACTTGCCCGTGAGCTTCCAGACGATCGGAATCGATACCGTTTTCTCGACCGGCTTGCCCTCTTCGGTTGCCGGCAACATGCGCTGCCCGTGCACCCCTTTCAAACACGCTTCGTCCAGGCGCGGAAAGCCCGAACTCTTCTCGATGGACTCATTGGTGATGCGTCCGTCCGCGGCCACCGTCATCAACACGACGCAGCGGCCTTCTTCGTTGGCGCGCTTCGACGCATCGGGATAGTAGTCCTCGCCGATCTTGAGCGGGTGTCTCGGATCCATCCGGATCGGTGTGCCCGGCTTGGGCGGCGGCGCCGCTACGGGGGGCGGCGGCGCTCTGTTGACCTGCGTCGTCTGAGTGATCGCATTGGTCTCTTGTTGAGGCGCCTGGATGTCGACGAATTCGGGCGGCGGCACATAGGGCTTGATTTCTTCGAGCTTGGGCGGCGGCGGCGGCGGCTTGTCGACATCCTTGGGCTTATCGATCTGCGCGATCTCCACCGGAGGTATGATGGTTTGCACGAGCTTGCCGGCCAGCCCCGTGTAAAACGCCCAAACGATACCAATGTGAAGAATGATGACGGCAATGAGGGCTGCGCCTCTCCTGCCTGAGAACAATGATGGCTCTTCGTATTTATACATAAGTCTAAACGACCCTACCCCTGAATCGATTCACTGGCGGCGCCGCGCGCGCCTCGTCGCGTCCCCTACCACGTCTCGAAGGAACGCAACATCGCTGGCGTCCCTTCATTCCCCTCGGCGAGTAAAGAGCCTGACACATATCCAGCCTGAACTGCAAGCGCGACTTTGATCGACTAATGACCTGCATGCGGCGTCGGCGCTAGGATTTCTTGGCTCTGCGCGGCGTCCCTTGCTCCAGATCAGTGACCGCGCCCAGAGATGCGCTGCTCACCTGTCTTGCGTACTTTGCCAACGCGCCGCGCCGCGCATAAGGCTTCGGCGGCGCCCAGGATTTGCGGCGGCGCTTGAACTCGGCCGCACTGATATGCAAGGTGATTTCACGATGCTCCGCATCAATGGTGATGCCATCGCCCGTCTTGACCAAGGCCAGCGGGCCGCCGATCGCCGCCTCCGGCGACACATGTCCCACCACGAAACCATGACTGCCGCCGGAAAACCGCCCGTCGGTGATCAGAGCGACCTCCTGTCCCAGCCCCTTTCCCATGATGGCAGAGGTGGGACTTAACATTTCACGCATGCCCGGGCCGCCTTTCGGGCCTTCGTAGCGGATGACCACCACATCGCCGGATTTCACCTTGCCGCTCAAAATCCCCTGCAAGGAGTCCTCCTCAGAATTGAAGACACGTGCTTTTCCCTCGAAGCGCAGGCCTTCTTTACCGGTAATTTTTGCAACGGCGCCTTCCGGTGCGAGGTTCCCGGAGAGGATCACCAAGTGGCTGTCCTTCTTGATCGGGTTGCCGAGCGGCCGCACGATCGCTTGACCGGGCTCGTAGGGCAGCACATCGCGCAGATTCTCCGCCAGCGTTGCGCCCGTGACGGTCAGGCAGTCGCCGTGCAGCAAATCCGCCTCCAGCAGGGTCTTCATCAGCGGCGCAATGCCGCCGATGGCAGCCAGCTCCGACATGGAATACCGGCCGCTCGGGCGCAAGTCCGCGAGCACCGGAACGCGCTTGCCGATGCGCGTAAAATCGTCGAGCTCGAGTTTGACGTTGGCGGACGAAGCAATGGCCATTAGGTGCAGGACAGCATTGGTCGAGCCGCCGAGCGCGATCACCACCGTAATCGCATTTTCAAAGGATCGGCGCGTCAGAATTTGACGCGGAGCAATACCCCGCTTGATCAATTCCACCACGGCCGCGCCGGCGCGTGTGCAGTCGTTGCGTTTCTGCCCCGAAACGGCATCCTGTGCCGAGCTGTTCGGCAGACTCATGCCGAGCGCTTCGATGGCGGAGGCCATGGTATTGGCCGTATACATTCCCGAGCAGGATCCGGGCCCCGGGATCGCCGTGCGCTCCACGAACTTCAACTGTTGCTCGGACACCGTGCCCCGCGCATGGCCGCCGACCGCCTCAAACACGGACACGATGTCGCGCCGATCGGCTCCGGGCCGGATGGTGCCTCCGTAGACGAACACCGCGGGACGGTCGAGACGCGCCAGCGCCATCAGACAGCCCGGCATGTTTTTATCGCAGCCGCCGATCGCCACCACCCCATCGAAACCCTGGGCGCCCACCACCGTCTCTATGGAATCCGCGATGACCTCGCGCGACACCAGCGAATAACGCATGCCGGGCGTACCCATCGAGATACCGTCGGAAACGGTGATGGTGCTGAAGGTGATCGCCTTGGCACCGGCCGCTTCCGCACCGCCGGCGGCCAAACGCGCCAGCTCATCGATGTGCATATTGCAGGGTGTCAAGTTACTCCAGGTCGAGGCGATCCCCACCTGCGGCTTCTCGAAGTCGGCATCGGTGAACCCGACTGCGCGCAGCATCGCCCGGCTGGGTGTCTGCTTTACGCCATCGACGACGATGCGCGAATAGCGGCGGGTATCGACGGATTTGGATTTTTTTTGCATAGCCTTGCGCTTGAAGAAGGAATTGGCATTCTAAAGGACGGCATCAGCATAGACAGCTGCGTTGCCACCACGCAACTTCGGCTCCGCCCCACGGCGCCGGCTCGTGCCATTGAACTAATACCTCGGCGCAGTGACGTCGGCGCCGTGGTGTTGATCGGTACGAGAATTTGCCAGGGGGGCTAAGCCTTGGCACGGCAACTTTGTTCCCCGTTGCCGTGCCAAGGCTTAGCCCCCCCTGGCGAATGCCAAACCACCGATCAACATCATGGTGCCGACGACGTACCGTAGCGCTTGACGAGGTACCGATATACACCGCGTACCCCCTGCGCCTCCGCGCCAATGCTGCGGCCGGGACGGTCTTTGGAATTCCAGGCGTACAGATCCACGTGCATCCAGGACGTCGATTCGCTTACGAAGCGTTTCAGGAACAGCGCACCGAATATGGCTCCGGCGAAGGTCGACGACGCGACATTGTTCAGGTCCGAGATCTTGCCGGCGAGCTCGTCGTCGTAGCCGGCCCACAGCGGCATGGGCCAGAGGGGATCGTGTTCGGCGGCCGCTGTTCGCGCGAGTTCCTGAACGATGCCATCGTCG
This sequence comes from uncultured Gammaproteobacteria bacterium, assembly GCA_963784105.1. GTDB lineage: Bacteria > Pseudomonadota > Gammaproteobacteria > Steroidobacterales > Steroidobacteraceae > Bog-1198. The sequence goes on along the minus strand of CAWAQE010000015.1, from coordinate 2,256,420 downwards.
TTGCCGAACAGGGCGGGCAGCTCCGGCCCCAGGGCGACCCTGGCCGCGCCCGTCAGCGTTGCGAAATCGATGATCAAGTCGGGAAGCTCGGCATCGGCGAGCGCCAGCGCATCGCAAAGCACCAGCCTGCCTTCGGCGTCTGTATTGCCGACCTCGACGGTCAAGCCCTTGCGCGTGGTCAGCACGTCGCCGGGCCGGTACGCATTTCCGCCGATTGCGTTTTCCACGGCGGGCACCAGCACGCGCAGCTGCGCGCGTATCTTGGCGCTCATGAGCATGTGCGCGAGCGCCAGCGCCACGGCGGCGCCGCCCATGTCCTTTTTCATCAGGGCCATGCCGGACCCCGACTTGATGTCCAGACCGCCGCTGTCGAAGCAGACGCCCTTCCCCACCAGCGTCAATCGCGGATAGGCCTCGCCCGCGGGCGGCGTCCAGCGCAGCTCGACGAGCCGCGGCGCCTCGCTGCTGGCGCGCCCGACGGCATGGATGGCGGGGAAATTTGCCGCGACCAGGTCCTGGCCCACCCACTCTTGATAAGCGGCTCGATGCCGCTCGGCCAGCCTGCGGGCGGCGCCCGCAAGCTCGGCGGGCCCCATGTCCTGCGCGGGTGTATTGATCCAATCGCGCGCCATGCGCAGCGACTCGGCGGCGAGCGCGACGAAATGCATGTCGGCATTCGGCGGTGCCTCGACGCTCGCCGTTTCACTCTTGCCCGGCCGGTAGCGATCGAAACGATAGCCGCCGTAGGCGAACCCCAGGCACAACTGCGTGGCCTCATCTCCGGTGAACGTCTGAGCGAGGCGAAAGCGCCGCGGCGGCAGACGCTCCGCGAAGCCCGCCGCATGCCACAGCGACAGCTCACCTTGGCGCCTGCCCAGGCCGCCCACTGCGGCGGCCAGCCCGCCGGCGGAATCAGGCAGCAGCACCACGCGATGCTTCTCTCCCTTGAAGCCTTGCAAAGCCAGCCAGCGCGCCATCGACGGCGCCAAGGTAGCGCGCCACGCTTCGATTTCGTTCTCGTACAGCAGCCACAACGGAATCGAATCACTGCTATCGATGCTCATGAATCTACATCCTCAAGGAAGCGTTGGCGGGCCAGGGAAGCTCTTGCATCATAAGAGATTCTGTGGTGCTATTTGCGGCTAGTTAACACGGCTCCCCAGCTCGATATTAACGGACCCCGCTTAGGCAAATAAAGTCTCCCAGGCGGGGTCTTGCATATTGCGGACACGATTTAAGGGTTACAGGAGAATTGCATGCGTTTGTACTCGCAAAAAGACGTCGACAAGAAAGCGCTGCGCGGAGCGCGCATCGCGATCCTCGGCTACGGCAGCCAGGGCCGCGCACACGCGCTCAATTTGCACGACAGCGGCTACGACGTGGTGGTCGGCGTCCGGAAAGGCGACAGCTGGAACAAGGCCAAGAAGGACGGTCTGAAAGTGATGGAACCGGCGGCAGCCGTCAAAGGCGCGCAGCTGGTGGCGATGCTGGTGCCCGATCTGACCCAGAAATCCCTGTATACGGAGCTGAAGAACGTCTTCGAGAAGGGCTCGACGCTGCTGTTCGCGCACGGCTTCAACATTCACTTCAAGCAGATCAAGCCGCGCAAGGACTTGGATGTGGTGCTGATCGCGCCGAAGGGCCCCGGCGATCTGGTACGGCGTCAGTATCAGCAAGGACGCGGCGTCCCCTGCCTGATTGCGGTGGCGCAAAATCCTTCCAAACACGCCAAGGCCAAGGCACTGGCCTACGCGGACGGCATCGGCGGTACGCGCGGCGGCGTTCTGGAGACGACCTTCGGCGAAGAGACCGAGACGGATCTGTTCGGCGAACAGGCGGTGCTTTGCGGCGGCGCGACCGAGCTCGTGGTCAAGGGATATGAGACTTTGGTCGAGGCCGGCTACCAGCCCGCCGTCGCCTACTACGAGTGCCTGCACGAACTGAAGCTGATCGTGGACCTGCTGCACGAGGGGGGCATTACGAAAATGCACCGCTTCATCAGCGAGACCGCCAAGTACGGCGACTTGACCCGCGGGCCGCGTATCGTCAACAAGGCCACCAAGAAGGAGATGCGCAAGATTCTGGCCGAAATTCAGCAAGGCAAGTTCGCCCGCCAGTGGATCGCCGAGAACAAGGGGGGGCGGCGCAAGTACTCCAAGCTGCTGAAAGCGGATCTCACGCATTCCATCGAGAAGGTCGGCGCCCAGCTGCGCGCCCGCATGCCCTGGCTGGAATCCGGAAAGGCCTGAGGCTCGAGAGCCGTGCGCACCCTATTCGACAAGGTCTGGGCGGCACACGAGGTGGTTGCCGAAACGGCGGACACCCCGGCGGTCCTGTACATCGACTTGCATCTCATCCATGAGGTCACCTCGCCCCAGGCATTCAGCGTGCTGAAGAGCCTGGGGCTGCCGGTGCGCCGTCCCGGCCGGACCCTCGCGACCATGGATCATTCGATCCCGACCAGCACCGACCAGGTATTCGGCAACGTGCCCATCAAAGTGGATGCGGCGGCCAGGCAGGTGCGGCAGCTGGAGCAGAACGCGGCAGAGTTCGGCGTCGAGCTGTTCGGCATGCGCGATGCGCGGCGCGGCATCGTGCACGTCATCAGTCCGGAGCTTGGAACGACCCAGCCCGGCATGACCATCGTCTGCGGCGACAGCCATACCAGCACCCATGGTGCTTTCGGCGCCCTGGCCTTCGGCATCGGCACCACGGAGGTCGGGCATGTGTTCGCGACTCAGGCCCTCTTGCAGCGCAAGCCGAAGACCTTTGCGGTGAACGTCGAGGGTAAGCTGCGCCCCGGCGTCACGGCCAAGGATTTGATCCTCGCCGTCATCGGCAAAATCGGCGTCTCCGGCGGCACCGGCCATGTGTTCGAATATCGAGGATCGGCCATACGCGCTCTGTCCATGGATGAGCGGATGACCGTGTGCAATATGTCCATCGAAGCCGGCGCGCGCGCCGGCATGATCGCGCCGGACGAGGTCACGTTCGCGTACTTGCAGGGCCGGCCGCGGGCTCCCAAGGGCCGGGAGTGGGACGCGGCCGTGGCGCGCTGGAAGACTTTCGTGACCGACCCCGGCGCCCGCTTCGATGCCTCGGTGGATATCGACGCCTCGGCGCTCGAACCCATGATTACCTACGGCACGAACCCCGGCATGGTGCTTCCCATCGGCGCGTCCATCCCCAATAAGGCGGGCGATGAGGCTTTCGACAAGGCGCTGCGTTACATGGGATTTCATGGCGGCGACGCGCTGCTCGGCAAACCCGTCGACGTTGTGTTCATCGGCAGCTGTACCAATGGTCGGCTCGCCGATTTGCAGGCGGCCGCACACATACTCAAAGGCCGCAAGATCGCGCCCGGCGTGCGCCTGCTCATCGTGCCCGGTTCACAGGAAATCAAACGCGAGGCGGAGGCGGCCGGCTATGCCGACATTTTCAAGGCGGCGGGCGCGGATTGGCGCGAGTCCGGCTGCTCGATGTGCCTGGGGATGAATGGCGACACCGTAGCCGCCGGCCAGTACTCCGTCAGCACCAGCAATCGCAATTTCGAGGGCCGGCAGGGCGTGGGGGCGCGCACCCTGCTGGTCAGCCCCTTCACCGCCGCCGCGAGCGCCGTGCACGGGAAGATCACCGACCCGAGGGGGATGCTATGAGGCGCGGTACATTTGCGCGGGCATGCATGCCATGCCGCCGGGAAATCATCCGCATCGAGGTGCCGTTTTGCAGCCGCTAGAGCGAGTTCGTTCCAAGACCGTGGTAATCGCCTCGGCCAATATCGACACCGATCAGATCATTCCGGCCCGGTTTCTGACCACGACCACCAAGGAAGGCCTGGGTAGGCAGCTGTTCGCCGACTGGCGCTATCGGGCCGACGGCTCGCCCAATCCGGACTTCGTGCTGAACCGGCCCGAGACGCGCGGCGCCCAGGTGCTGGTCGCCGGCCGCAATTTCGGCTGCGGTTCCTCGCGCGAGCATGCGCCCTGGGCGCTGCTCGACTATGGGTTGCGCGCCGTCATCAGCACGGAAATCGCCGACATATTCCGCGGCAATTCCCTGAAGAACGGACTGCTGCCGATCACGGTGGACGAGGCCACCTCGCAGTGGCTGATGAACAATCCGGGCGCCGAAATCGACATCGATTTGAAGTCGGCGAGCTTGACGCTGCCGACGGGGGTGTCGGTGTCCTTCCCCTTGGAAGCGTTTGCGCGGCATTGCCTGCTGAATGGAATCGACGAACTGGGCTATCTGCGCGGCCGGCTGAGCGACATCGAACGCTACGAAGCGGCGCGTTCCTGGTGAAGGCGCTGATCGCAGTTCTCGCCGGCGACGGCATCGGCGCCGAGGTGACCGGCGAGGCGGTACGCACGCTGGGCGCCGTGGCGGCGCGCTTCGGGCACACCTTTGAGTTCGAATCGGCCCTGCTGGGCGGCGCCGCCATCGATGCCACCGGCGAAGCACTGCCCGCGGCCACGCTGGCGCTGGCGCAGCGCGCGGATGCCATTCTGTTGGGTGCCGTCGGCGGGCCCAAATGGTCCGCTCCCGATGCCCCGGTGCGCCCCGAGCAGGGACTTTTGGGCCTGCGCAAGGCGCTCGGCCTTTTTGCCAACCTACGCCCCGTCGTGCCTCACCCCCAGATACTCGATGCCTCGCCCATCAAGGCGGAGTTGCTGCGGGACGTGGACATCATGGTGGTGCGCGAGCTCACGGGCGGCATTTATTTCGGCGACAAGACGCGCTCGGCGACCGAGGCCGTCGATGTCTGCCGCTACACGGTGGAGGAAATCGAGCGCGTCGTGCGCCTGGCAGCGCGCCTGGCGCTCGGCCGCCGCCGCAAATTGACCTCGATCGACAAAGCCAATGTGCTCGAGACCTCGCGCCTGTGGCGCTCGGTGGTCGAAAGGATCATGCCCCGCGAATTTCCCGGCGTGAGCTTCGAGCACATGCTGGTGGATGCGGCCGCCATGCATCTCCTGAAGCGGCCGCGCGACTTCGACGTGATCGTCACGGAAAATATGTTCGGCGACATTCTCACCGACGAAGCTTCCATGCTGGCCGGCTCCCTCGGCCTGCTGCCCTCGGCATCGCTCGGCGCCGGCTCGCGCGGACTCTTCGAGCCCATTCACGGCTCGGCTCCCGACATCGCCGGCCGCGGCATCGCCAACCCCTACGCGGCGATCTTGAGCGCGGCGCTGCTGCTGCGCTATTCGCTGCAATTGGAGACCGAGGCGCGCGCCGTGGAAACGGCCGTGTCGCGGGCCATAGAATCCGGCGTGCTGCCGGCCGATCTGGCCGCGGCAGGCGCCGGGCGCGGATCGGCTACGACGCGTGCCGCCGGAGATGCGGTACTGGCCGGACTCTAGCGGCGCGCTCCAGGCCGGCGGCAAGGTCGGCCACCAAATCCGCGGAATCCTCGATCCCGACGGAAATCCGCAGCAGCCCCGCTCCGATGCCCGCGTGCAGCCGCGCAGATTCCTCCATGCCGGCGTGAGTCATGCTGGCCGGATGCGAGATCAGGCTCTCCACTCCGCCCAGCGACTCGGCGAGTGTGAAGCACTCCAGCCCCGACAGGAAGGCTTCCACGACGCCTTCGCCGCCTGCCAGCTCGAAACTCAGCATGGCGCCGAAGCCGCTCTGCTGGCGCTTCGCTATCTCATGCCCGGGATGATTCGGCAGGCCCGGGTAGTACACGCGTTCGACGCCGGCATGCCGGCTCAGATAGTCGACCACCACTGCCGTATTCTCGGCATGCACGCGCATGCGCGCATGCAGGCTGCGCACGCCGCGCAGAGTCATGAAGCTGTCGAACGGCGCGCCGGTGACGCCGATGGCGTTCGCCCACCAGGCAAGATTCTCATGCAGCTTCGCGGTGGATGCGATGACGGCGCCGCCGACCACATCGCTGTGGCCGTTCAGGTACTTGGTGGTTGAATGCATGACCAAGTCGGCGCCCAGCTGCAGCGGCTGCTGCCATATCGGCGAGAGAAAGGTGTTGTCGACGGCCACCAATGCGCCGGCCGCATGTGCGGCATCGGCAATCGCGCGGATGTCGACCACGCGCAGCAGAGGATTGCTCGGCGTCTCGATCCACACCAGGGCGGCTCCCCGGCCGAGCGCCGCCTGCATGGCGGACGCGTCGCCCTGATCGATGAAGTCGACCACGAGGTTCCCCTGCGCATGCAAGGCCGCCAGCAGCCTATAGCTGCCGCCGTAGCAGTCGTAGGGCGCAATGACGCGCGCGCCGCTCGGCAGGGTCGCCAGGATCAGGGTGATGGCCGACAGCCCCGTGCACGTGACCACCGCCCCCGCGCCGCCCTCCAGGTCCGCCAAGGCGCCGCCGAGCTGATCGCGGGTCGGATTGCCGGACCGCGTGTAGTCGTACTTGCGCGGCTTGCGGTACTTCTCGAAGGCGAAATTCGTCGACAGATAGATCGGCGGCACCACGGAGCCATGCAGCGCATCCGACTCGAGCCCCGCGCGGACCGACCGCGTCGCGATGCTTTTCTTGGGGGGCGATTTGCTGCTCATGTCGACTGCTCCGCGAAGGCTAATTTGATGATGGGTATCAGGGCCGCGCCTTCCTTCAGGAAGGCGTCATGCCCGAATATGGAATTGATTTCGATGAGTTGCCGCGGCCCATTGAGACGCGCAGACAGCGCCTGCATGTCGTGAAACGGCACCAGCTGGTCTTCGCGCACCGCGATCAGCGTCGCCGGCGTATGGATACGCGTCGCATCCACCTGGTGCAGGTCGATCGATTCGCTCAAGACGAGAAACGACTCGGCGCGATACTTCTGAACGTAGTCGTCGCCGCGGGCGAACAGATAGTCCTCGATCGGGAAGCGGAATCGATCTTCGTTGCGCGTGGGGGCTGCGCCGAAGCGCAGCTGAAATTCCACGGCGCTGCGGTAAGTGGCCATCGCCAGCGCCCTCGCCAGCTTCAGGCCCGCCGGCCCGTCGCCCCGCGCGATCGCTTCGCGCACGATCTGCCGCTGCACGCTGCGCCAGGCGGTCGAGAGTACCTGCGACTTGTCGGCCGCGCTCAAGACGATGATGTGACTCACGAGCTCGGCGTAGCGCTCCGCGAAGCAGAGCGCCACCATGCCTCCATAGGAGGCCCCGACGATGGCGTGCAGCGGCTTCAACCGAAGGTGGCGCATGATGGCGCACAAGGCATCGGCCTGGTCGTAGGAGCTGAGCGGCGGGAATTTGCCGCCGCTTTGCGGCGTGGAACTCTCGCCGCGGCCGCCGAGATAGTCGATGCCCAGAACCCGATACTGGCGGGTGTCCACGCCCAGGCCCGGCCCGACGATCTCCGGCCACCAACCCACGCCGCCGCCGCCCGCCACGACGCGGTGGGCGGAAATGCCGCCGAGCACGGCGATCACCGGGGCATCCTCGGGCCCTTCGAGCCTGAAAGCGATTCTCGCGTCCGGGAGGACGTCGCCGTAATACAAGGTGCAGGGTTGCGGCAGCCGCAATGTCTGGTCGAGTTGAGTAGATGATTTTCCGGCCACGGCGCTCGAGCTCCATAAAGAGGTTTACATAACCCCTGTAGCGCCAGCGCTCATAGCCCATTGCAGGCGAAAACCCTCAATCGGCCGCCTATCTACCGGATTCGGGCATCGCCCGGCTCCGCAGGAGTTGGCACCGTTCCGAAGGATCGCAAGCGATCTTCGGTGGTTGCCCCGGCTTCTAAGGGCCTTTCCCTCAGCCGGTCTAGATAAGCAGCGCAAATTTTAGGCAGCCGGCGCGATTGCGTCAAGCATTTTGCGCGCGGCGCTTGCGTCCCTTTCACCAATGCATTAATGTACTAGCGCATTAATACATTAACCGAGCGAGCGGCGCCGAGCCCATGAAAACCAACCGTCCCGTCACCCTGCGGCAGGAACAGCAGCACGAACGAGCGCTGTGCACGGCGATACTGGCGCTGCGCAGCGTGGATGAATGCCGCAGCTTCTTCCGCGATCTGTGCACGCCGGCGGAATTGCAGGCCATGGCCGACCGCTGGGCCGTGGTCGAGCTCCTGGAGCGCGGCCTGCCCTACCGCGAAATCCACCGCCAGACCGGCGTGAGCGTCACCACCATCGGGCGTGTCGCTCGCTACCTGACCTCGGGGAGCGGCGGCTACCGCGCCGTCACCGAAAGGCTGAAGCTCAATGGCTAGCATGCAGTCGCCCCAGGCCCCTCGCCTGAAGATCGCCGTGCAAAAGAGCGGCCGGCTCACCGAGGCATCGCTCGATCTATTGTCGCGCTGCGGCCTGAAGTACAGCCGCGGCAAGGACCAGCTGATGTGCTACGGCGAGAACATGCCGCTCGACGTGCTGTTCGTGCGCGACGACGACATTCCCGATCTGGTGCAGGAGGATGTGTGCGATCTGGGGCTGGTGGGCTTGAACGTGGTGCAGGAGAAGCGCCTGGCGTTCGCCGCCCGCGCCATTGCGCCGCTGTTCGAAACGGTACAGCTGCTGGATTTCGGGCGCTGCAAGCTGTGCATCGCGGTGCCGGACGGATTCGAGTATCGCGGCGCGGCTTCCCTGCAGGGCAAGCGCATCGCCACGACCTACCCGCAGATTCTGGGACGCTTCCTGGCCGACCAGCGGCATCGTCGCCGAGGTGGTGGTCCTGTCCGGCTCGGTGGAAATCGCTCCGCGGCTTGGTCGGGCGGATCTGATCTGCGATCTGGTGTCGACCGGATCCACGCTGGCGGCGAATCACCTGCGCCAGGCAGAGACGGTGCTCGACAGTCAGGCCGTGCTGATACGCACGCCGGTGCCGATCGCCGCGGAGAAGCAGGAATGGACCCGGCGGCTGCTGATGCGCATCGACGGCGTAGAACAGGTCAAGGGCAGCAAGTACATCATGCTGCACGCGCCCCGCTCCGCCCTGCCGGCCATCGCGAAGCTGCTGCCGGGCAGCGAGGCGCCGACGGTCATTCCCCTCGAGGGGCGGGGAGACCGGGTGGCGGTGCATGCCGTATGCCGCGAGAACGTATTCTGGGAAACGCTGGAGGAGCTGAAGGGCGTGGGCGCAAGCTCGGTGCTGGTGCTTCCGGTCGAGAAAATGCTCGCCTAGACCGCCACACACATGCGTATTCTCGACTGGAAATCGCTATCCGCCGCGCAGCGCGATCAGGCGCTGCGGCGCCCGGCGCAACGCGACGCCGAAGCCACCCTGCAGGCGGTCCGAGGCATCATCGATGCGGTGCGCCGCGAGGGCGACAGCGCCGTTCTCGCCTTCACGGAAAAGTTCGACGGTGTGCGCCCGGACTCGCTGCGCGTGACGCCGCAGGAATTCGCGGATGCCGAGCGAGCCTTGAACGGAGTGCAAATCGCCGCGATTGAACGGGCGATCGACAATGTGCGGCAATTCCATGCCGCGCAAGCCTCGCCGCCGCTGCGTGTGGAGACCGCGCCGGGGGTGCTCTGCGAGCGCATCAGCGTTCCCATCCGTGCGGTCGGGCTGTATGTGCCGGCGGGTTCCGCCCCGCTGCCTTCCACCGCCGTCATGCTCGCGGTTCCCGCCGCCATCGCCGGCTGCCCGGTGCGGGTGATGTGCACGCCGCCCGCGCGCAACGGCGCCGCCGATCCGGCGGTGCTGGTCGCCGCGCGCAAGTCCGGCGTCGATCAGGTGTTCAAGGCGGGCGGCGCTCAAGCCATCGCCGCCATGGCCTACGGCACGGCGGCCATACCCAAGTGCGACAAAGTTTTCGGGCCGGGCAATGCCTTCGTGACCGCCGCCAAAATGCTGGTCGCGCAGGACGCCGCGGGCGCGGCCGCCGACCTGCCCGCCGGCGTGACCGAGGTCATGGTGATTGCGGATGACTCCGCCCGCGGCGATTTCGTCGCCGCCGATCTGCTCGCGCAGGCCGAACACAGTCCCGATGCGCAGGCCCTGCTCGTCACGACCTGCGCGGCGCTGGCAGAGGAAGCCGCGCGGCAGGTGCGGCGCCAGGCCGCGTGCCTGTCGCGGACGCGGAATACTGGCGAAGTCCATCGAGAATATACGGCTGCTGATCGTCGAGGATCTCGACACCGCATTCCAAATCGCCAACGACTATGCTCCCGAGCATCTGCTGCTCGAGATCCGCGAGCCGCGCCGCTGGCTGGGCCGGGTCAGCGCCGCGGGCGCGGTCTTCTTGGGCCAGTGGTCGCCCGAGTCCATGGGCGACTATTGCAGCGGGCCCAACCACACCCTGCCCACCTACGGCTATGCCAAGGCCTACAGCGGCCTCTCCCTCGAGGATTTCCAGAAGCGCATCACCGTGCAGGAGCTCACCGCCGCGGGCCTCGCAGGACCTCGGGCCGACGGCGCAAATCCTGGCGGGATCTCGAAGGACTGGATGCGCACGCAGCGGCCGTGACCATTCGCCTGGCCGCACTTGGCATCGGCGTGCTTGGCATGGGCGCGAGCGGAGCGGTCCGGTGAGCGCCGTCGTGTCGCTGGCGCGTCCCGAGATCGTCACGCTCAAGCCCTATTCGCATGCGGCTTGGCTGCCTTCGCTGACACGCCTGCATGCCAACGAAGCGCCTTGGCGGCCGACGGGCGACGGCACGGCCGCGGGGCTCAATCGCTATCCGGAACCGCAGCCCCGGGCACTGATCGAACGATTGGCCGCGCTCTACGGCGTGCCCGCCGCCGAGCGTGCTGGCGACGCGCGGCAGCGACGAAGCCATCGATCTGTTGTCGCGCATCTACCTGCGCGCCGGCGCCGACGCCATTCTGCAATGCACGCCCACCTTCGGCATGTACCAGGTGGCCGCGCGCATTCAGGGCGCCGCAGGTCATCGAAATTCCGCTCGACCGCGCGCGAGGCTGGGCCCTCGATCCGCAACGGCTGCTGAGCGCCTGGCAGCCGTACATCAAGCTGGTGTATGTGTGCTCGCCGAACAATCCAACGGCGAACCTGCTGGACGCCGCGGCGCTCGAAACGATGTGCGCGGCGCTCGACGGCAAGGCCATCGTGGTGATCGACGAGGCCTATATCGAGTGGTCGCGCTCCCCGAGCCTCACGCGCTGGCTGGACCGATTCGCAACGCTGGCGATTCTGCGCACCCTGTCCAAGGCGCATGCGCTGGCCGGCGCCAGAATCGGCGCCTTGTTGGCCGCACCCCGAACTCATCGAACTGGCGAAGCGGGTCATCCCGCCCTATTCCCTGGCGCAGCCCACCGTGGAAGCGGCGTTGCGAGCGCTGGAGCCCGTCGGAGCTTGCCGCCGGCGCGTATTCGGCTCGAAGGGCTGCTCGCGGAGCGCGAGTACTTGAGCCGCGGCCTCGCGGCCTCACCCCTGGTGGAGAAGGTCTGGCCGAGCGACGCCAACTTCCTGCTCATCGATTGCCGCGACGCCGACCGCTTCATGAGCAACGCCCTGGCCGGCGGTATGATCGTCCGCGATCTGCGCGCCCACCCGTCGCTGCCGCGCTCGCTGCGCGTCTCGGTGGGAACCCGCGCGCAGAACGATGCGCTGCTGCACTGCGTGGGGGCTCAATGAGCGGACGACGCATACTGTTCCTGGATCGCGACGGCACCTTGAACGAAGAGACGCCGGACGAGCAAATCGACAGCCTGGAGAAGGTCCGCCTCATGCCCGGCGTCGTTCCGGCGCTGCTCGAGCTCAAGGCGGCGGGCTTCGCCTTCGTCATGGTCACCAATCAAGACGGACTGGGAACCGCCGGCTTTCCGCGGGAGAATTTCGAGCGCGCGCATCAGTTCATCCTGCGACCTGTTCGCATCGCAGGGAATCGAATTCGAAGCGGTATGCATCTGCCCGCATTTCAAGCGCGAGGAACTGCGGCTGCCGCAAGCCACGCACCGGCATGGTGCGGGAGTTCCTCGCAGCCCACACCATCGACAAGACGCGCAGCTTCATGATCGGCGACCGCGACACGGACATGGAATTCGCGGCGAATCTGGGCGTGCAGGGGCTGCGGATCGCCTTGCACGGCGACGCACAGGAAACCTGGCCGCCATCGCGGCCCGCATCCTCGGACAGGCGCGGCGCGCGCGGGTGCACCGCAAGACCAAGGAAACCGATATCCGCGTCGACGTCGATCTGTCGCGCGAAGGCCCGAGCAGCGATCGCCACCGGGCCTGGGCTTCTTCGATCACATGCTGGAACAGATCGCGAAGCACGGCGGCTTCGCGCTGGATCTCAAATGCAGCGGCGATCTGCACATCGACGAGCATCACACCGTCGAGGACTGCGCCTTGGCCCTGGGAGCCGCGCTGCGCGAGGCTCTGGGCGACAAGCGCGGCATCGCACGCTACGGATTCCTGCTGGCCATGGACGAAGCCGAGGCGCAGGTCGCGCTCGACATCTCGGGCCGTCCCTACTTCGTCTGGGAAGGACGCTTCAATCGCGAACGGGTCGGTGAATTGCCGACCGAGCTCGTGCCGCATTTCTTCCGCTCCTTCGCGGAGAATCTCGGGGCCGCGCTGCACATCAGCGTGCGCGGCGAGAATTCCCACCACATGATCGAGTCGTGCTTCAAGGGCGTGGGCCGGAGCCTGCGTCAGGCAATCCGTCTCGAGGGCCGGGACTTGCCGAGCACCAAGGGAACGCTGTGAACGAGGCGATGCCGTGAGCGAGCGGCGCATCGTGATCGTCGCCAACGGCGGCGCAAACATCGCCTCGCTGCAGTTCGCCCTGCAGCGGCTCGAGGCCGCCTCGGTCGTGTCGGCGGACGCGGCGCAGATCCGCGCGGCAAGCCATGTCATTCTTCCCGGCGTGGGCGCCGCCGCGGATGCCATGGCGCGGCTGCGGCAGAGCGGCCTGGATGCCCTGATTCCCACTCTGCGCCAGCCGGTGCTCGGCATCTGCCTGGGAATGCAGCTCCTGTTCGAAGCCTCGCAGGAAGGCGATGCCCGCTGCCTCGGCATCATCCCGGGCCGCGCCGCGCGCATTGCGCAGGTCCGCCGACCTGCCGGTGCCGCACATGGGCTGGAACACTCTCGAGATACGCCGACCCAGTGCGCTGCTCGACGGTCTCGCCGACGGCGACTATGCCTACTTCGTGCACAGCTACGCGCTCGCACAGTAGCGAGGCCACGATCGCGAGCACGTGTTACGGCGGCCGGTTCAGCGCCTGCGTGCAATGGCGCAATTTCTACGGCGCGCAATTCCACCCTGAGCGCTCCGCCGCGGTCGGCGCGCGCCTGCTGGAGCAATTTCCTGGCCATCGATCTGACGCCATGCGTCTCATTCCCGCCATCGATTTGAAGGCCGGACACTGCGTGCGCCTGCTGCACGGCGATTTCGCCCGCGAGACGCGCTACGCGCACGGACCCCGAAGCCCTGCTCGCCAAGTATCGAGGCTTGGGCGCCGATTGGCTGCATGTCGTCGATCTCGACGGCGCCAAGGACGGCAGTCTCGGCAACCGCGCGCATCATCGCGAAGCTGGCCGCACAGGACGCGGTCCAATTGCAGGTGGGCGGCGGCCTGCGCAATACCGCCGCCATCGCGCAGCATGCTGGATCTGGGCGTCGCGCGCGTGGTGATCGGCAGCGCGGCGGTGACGCAGGTGGAGCAGGTGCGTACTTGGCTAGAGCATTTCGGCCCCGAGCGCATCACCCTGGCCTTCGATGTGCGGCTGGACGACGACGGCATTCCGCGGGTCGCCACCCATGGATGGCAGCGCCAGTCCGAGCTGTCGCTGTGGGACGCGGTGGCGAATTTCGCCGACTCGCGGACTGAAGCACGTGCTGTGCACGGATGTGGGCCGCGACGGCGCGTTGACCGGACCCAATGTCGCCCTGTACCGCGAAGCCGTGCGAGCGCCATCCGCGAGATCCAATGGCAGGCCTCCGGCGGCATCCGCGACGCGCGCGACCTGCATGCGCTCGCCGAGGCGGGAGCGGCCGCGGCCATCAGCGGCAAGGCGCTGCTCGAAGAGCTCATCCCCATCGAGGACTTGCAGCCATTCTTGCCAAACGCATAATCCCCTGCCTCGACGTTCGCGACGGGCAGGTGGTCAAGGGCGTGCGCTTTCGCGATCACCGAGTCGTCGGCGACATCCTGGAGCTCGCCGCCCGCTATCGCGAGGAGGGCGCGGACGAACTCGTGTTCTACGACATTTCCGCAAGCCCCGAGGGGCGCACGGTGGATCGCTCCTGGGTGACGCGGGTGGCGCGCACCCTCGATATCCCGTTCTGCGTGGCCGGAGGAATTCGCTCCGTGGCGCAGGCGGAGCAAGTCTTGGCATCCGGCGCGGAAAAGATCTCCGTCAATTCGCCGGCGCTGGAGAGATCCGGAATTGATCGACGCATTGAGCGAGCGCTTCGGCGCGCAATGCGTGGTGGTGGGCGTCGACAGTCAGACCGTGGATGGAGGCTATCGAGTGCAGCAATTCACCGGCGACGTCGAGCGCACCCGCGACACCTCGCGCGGCACCCTCGACTGGGTCGTCGAGGCGCAGGAGCGCGGCGCCGGCGAGATCGTGCTCAATTGCATGTCGAGCGACGGCGTGCGCCGGGGCTTCGACATCGCCCAGCTGCGCGCGGTACGCGAGGTATGCCGGGTGCCCTTGGTCGCTTCGGGCGGCGCCGGCGCGGCGGACCACTTCGCCGAAGTATTCCGGACGGCCCATGCGGACGCCGCGCTCGCCGCCAGCGTATTTCATTCGGGCGAAATCGCGATTCCCCAGTTGAAGCGCCAGCTGCGCGGCGCAGGCATCGAGGTGCGGCCTGTTGAACGATTCATCGCTGACTGGATTGGGACAAGGGCGGCGGCTTGCTGCCGGCCATCGTTCAAGACGCCGGCAGCGGCGCGGTGCTCATGCTGGGATACATGAATCGCGAAGCGCTGGCGGCGACGCAGGCGAGCGGCCGGGTCACCTTCTGGAGCCGCAGCAAGGGCCGCCTATGGACCAAGGGCGAGACCTCCGGGCACTTCCTCGAGCTCAAGCAGATCGCCGCCGATTGCGACGGCGACACCTTGTTGATCCTGGCCGAGCCCACCGGCCCCGCCTGCCACCTGGGCACGCACACCTGCTGGGGCGACGAGCCCGCCGCAGCCGGCCGCGCAAGGGGTCGCGTTTCTGGCCCGTCTCGAGCAGATCATCGCCCAGCGAATCGCTGACCCGTCCGCCGGGCAGCTATACCGCCAAGCTCCTGGCGCAGGGCACGCGGCGGATCGCACAGAAAGTCGGCGAGGAAGGATTGGAGCTGGCATTGGCGGCCGTTGCGCAATCCGACCGCGAGATCATCGGCGAAGCCGCGGATCTCCTGTACCACATGCTGCTGCTGCTCCAGGCCAAGGGCCTGTCCCTGTCCCAGGTCGTCGCCGAGCTCGAATCGCGCCATGCCGATCGCCGTGCCGGCGCGGCCCACGGCCCTGCCGATGGCGAACGCCCTGCCTGACGGCGACAGTCCCGCCAATGGCGGGTGACCTTACGAGCGGGTCGAGATCGGTACACCGATCCACACCACGGCGCCGAGGCACTAACCTGCTTTGATGCGGCTGTTGTGCCGAAGCGCGTACACAGCGATGCCGAACCACACCACATTGAGCGCCACCGACGGCCACGCGCCGTTCCAGGCTACAATTGATGATGAAACCGACGGCGCCGACGATGTTCATCCACTGATAGATCGGCGAGCGCGCTTGAATCTTGCCGAACGACAGCAAGGCGTAGCCGCCGAGAATCAGCAGGGCCGCCGTCCACCCGGCCAGTCAATGAAGGTTTTCAGCGTCATGCGGACGACGCCGCCGGAACAGCCAGGCGCCGCCTAAATTCGCCGCGCACCAGCCAAAGGCTGAAGCACGCCTGCAGATGCGATGCTTGCGACCGACACGTACCAGAGCTGGATGAGCTGAAATTGGGGCGGGCGGCGAGCCAGAGCGCCGGCGCGACGAAGCTCACGAGGCGGCTCGCCGAACTCAACACCGCCGGCAGCGTGTTGCCCAGCCCTTGAAATACCGCCGAGCAGGTGAACACCAGCCCGGAGGCCAGGAAATTCCAGGAAATCACCTGCAGATATTGACTGCCGACCGCCAGCGCCGTGGGGTCGGCGGTGAACGCATGGATGGCCCATGCCGAACTCCACTGACAGAACAACGTCAGCATCACCATGATGCAGCCGCCGATCAAGGCGGCGAGCACGAAGGTCTCGCGCACGCGCGCGAACTTTCCGGCGCCGAAGTTCTGGCCGACGATGGGCGCCGTGGCGAACGCCACGGCCATCGCCGGCAGAAACATGCTTTGCATGAGCCGCTGGCCGATTCCAAATCCCGCCTGGGCATCCGCGCCGAACCGGCGGATGATCCAGTAGATCACCGCCATGTAAATGAACATGAGCAAAAATTCTCCGCCGGCGGGCAGCCCGATGCGCAGCAGCCGCCGCCAGGTCGCCAGCTGCGGCCGCCATTGGGCCGAATCGAACGCAACATATTTCTCCAGGCGATGAAAATACACCGCCAGCAGCACCACGCCGACGCCGACGGACAGCGAACTCGCGAGTCCCGCGCCGGCGACGCCCATGGGTGGCCCGTGCCCCACCCGGCGATCAGCACGGGCGCCAGCACCGCGTTGAGAATCACCGTCAGCACCTGCACGATCATCGTCGGCTGCACGATGCCCGTGCCGCGCAGCGCCGAACCCATGGCAACCAGTGCGAACTGCAGCGCGAGACTCGGCAGGAACCAATATAAGTATCGGATTCCGGCGAGCACGGTCGCGGTGCCCGCGCCCAAGTGCCCGCATGTACGAATGGCCGACGCCGTATCCGATCAACAAAGTGCCGCCGCACAGATCGCCGACAGCACCAAACTCTGATTGAAAACCAACGTTGCGTCGGCCCGATCCTTGCGCCCGACGGCGTGCGAAATCAGCGCAACCGTACCCACGCCCAGCACCTGGGTGAGCGCGAACACGACGAACATGACATTGCCCGCGGCGCCGACGCCGGCGATCGCCGCATCGCCCAGTCCGGAGACGAAGTACAGATCGATCAAGAAGTACAGGGTCTGGAAGAACATGCCCGCCGCAATCGGCAACGCCATTTGTAGAATGTTCTTGGCGATCGACCCGTCCGTCAGATCCTTCATCGACTCGCCCTCCTTGTAATCGGATTCAGGATCTCTTCAATGAGGCTGCGTCGCGCGCCAGTGCTTCGATGCCGGTCCAGTCGCCGGCGGCGAGCATATCCTTCGGCGCGACCCACGAGCCTCCGACGCACACGACATTGGGCAGCGCCAGATAATCCGCGGCGCTCGCACGCGTGATGCCTCCGGTGGGGCAAAACAGCACGTCGGGAAACGGCGCGCCGAGCGCTTGCAGCATGCCGACCCCGCCGGCCTGCTGCGCGGGAAACAGCTTGAGCACGGTGAACCCCGCGGCGCGCGCCGTGATCAATTCGGTGGGCGTCATGACGCCCGGCAGCAGGGGAAATCGCGCGCCGCGCGAGGCGGCGGCCAGCTCCGGGGTCAGGCCCGGGGTCACGCCGAACTGCGCGCCCGCCCGGTCGGCGGCGGCAAAGTCCACGGCGCGGGTCAGCGTTCCCACGCCGACGATGGCGTCGGGCACCGCCTTGCGCATCGCCTCGATGGCGGCGAGCGCCACCGGCGTGCGCAGGGTGATTTCCAGAACGCGCAAACCGCCGGCGACCAAGGCTCGCGCCAGCGGCACGGCATGCTCGAGTTCGGTGACGGTCAGCACCGGTATGACCGGCGCCAGTCCGACGATTTCACGAATATTCACAAAGTATCCTTTAATTGAGCGACGCTGATCTCATACAGCCGCCGGTACCGTCGGGCAGGCCGATTCACATCAACGACAGAGCGCCGGCCTCGGCATCGCCTGCGGAGCGGCGCAGGCTCGCGAACAGCTCGCGGCCGCAGCCGTACTCGTTGTGTGCGTGATCGAGCACCGGCAATTCTCGCCGCCGCCAGACCTCATCGGCGACTTTCGCCTGCAGCACGCCGGTGTGGCAATCCAAACGGATCACATCGCCGTCCCGCACCTTGCCCAGGGGACCGCCGTTCAAACACTCGGGCGTGACGTGAATGGCGGCGGGCACGCTGCCGGAGGCGCCCGACATCCGGCCGTCGGTGACCAGCGCCACGTGAAATCCCTTGCTCTGCAGCGACGCCAGCGACGGCGTCAGCTGGTGAAGCTCGGGCATCCCGTTGGCGCGCGGCCCCTGAAAGCGCACGACGGCCACGAAATCCCGGGCCAGTTTCCCGGCCTTGAACGCGGCGATGACCTCTTCTTGATCGTTGAACACCAGGGCCGGTGCCTCGACCACATGGTGCTCGTGCTTCATCGCCGAGGTCTTGATGACGGCCCGCCCGAGATTGCCGGTCAGCAAGCGCAATCCGCCGTGGCTGCTGAAGGGATCCGCCACCGGCCGCAGTACGTCGAGATCGCCGCTCGATGCCGGGGCATCGCGCCAGGCCAGCCGGCCGCCGTCGAGCCACGGCTCCTGCGCGTATTCGCCCAATCCGCCGCCCATGACGGTCACGATGTCGCCATGCAGAAATCCCGCCGTCGAGCAGTTCGCGAATCAGGAATGCCATGCCGCCCGCCACATGGAAGCGATTGACGTCGGCGCTGCCGTTCGGATAAATGCGCGCCAGCAGCGGCACCACCGACGACAGGTCGCTGAAATCATCCCAGGTGATCGCGATGCCGGCGCAGCGCGCGATCGCCACCAAGTGCAGGGTGTGATTGGTCGAGCCGCCGGTCGCCAGCAGGCCGACGACGGCATTCACGATGGCCGCTTCGTCGACGGCGTGCGCCAGCGGCAAATATTCGTCGCCCAGCGCGGTGATGCGCGCCGCGCGGCCGGCCGCGGCGGCCGTCAATGCGTCGCGCAAGGGAGTATTGGGCGGCACGAACGCGGATCCCGGCATGTGCAGGCCCATGACCTCCATCAACATTTGATTGCTGTTGGCCGTACCGTAGAAAGTGCACGTGCCCGCCGTGTGATAGCTGCCCGCCTCCGATTCGAGCAGCTCGTCTCGGCCGACCTTGCCCTCGGCGTAAAGCTGGCGTATCCGCGCCTTTTCCTTGTTCGGCACGCCGGATGGCATGGGACCGCCCGGCACGAAAATGACCGGCAAATGGCCGAAGGCCAGCGCACCCATCAGCATGCCCGGAACGATCTTGTCGCAGATGCCGAGACACAGCGCCGAATCGAACATGTTGTGCGCCAGCGCAACCCCGGTCGCCATCGCGATCACATCTCGGCTGAACAGCGACAATTCCATGCCGGGCTGGCCCTGAGTCACCCCGTCGCACATGGCGGGCACGCCGCCCGCGAATTGCGCGATCGCGCCGGCCTCGCGCGCCGCCCGCTTGATCAGCGCCGGATAGTTCTCGAAGGGCTGATGCGCCGACAGCATGTCGTTGTATGCCGACACGATGGCGATATTGGGCCAGCGCATGAGCTTGAGCGCCTCTTTATCCGGGGCGCCCGAGGCGGCAAAACCATGCGCAAGATTGGTGCATGACAGTGTGGAGCGTGCCGATCCGCGCCGGCGAGCGGCATCCATGCGCGCCAGATAGTCGGCGCGGCCCGTCCGGCTGCGCTCGCGGATCCTCTCCGTGACCTCGCGCACGCCGGCGTGAATTTCCCTTGATTCTCGAGCCATGCTTCATTGTGCCATATTCGGCAAGGCTTACTAGAACGCGTATGCAAGTGCTACGCTCTCACGCAGGCAAACGAGGAAAATTCTACGGTGACCGTACTTCCGACTTTCGACATGTTGCTTTTCGGCGGCACCGGAGATCTGGTGACGCGCAAGCTCCTGCCCGCGTTGTACCGGCGCTACGCGGCGGGACAGGTATCCGCACAGTCGCGAATTTTCGGCATCGCCCGCACGGCGCTGACGCGCATCGAGTACTTGGCGCAGGCCGAATCGGCCTGCCGCGAATTCCTCGGCAAGGAATTTGACGCGCCGCATTGGACGGCGTTCAGCGGCTTGCTCAGCTACGTCAAGCTGGATGCGGCGGCCGAGGCGGACTACGCCGCGCTCAAGGCTTTGCTCGAGGGCCGGGACGACATCGTGCGGGTATTCTTCTTTTCCACCGCATCGAATCTGTTTTCCGTGCTTTGCCGGAACCTCGCCAAGGCCGCCGTCGTCACTCCTCTCTCCCGGGTGGTGCTCGAAAAACCTCTCGGACATGACTCCGAATCCGCCGGCCTCATCAACACCCAGGTCGCAGAAGTATTCGCCGAAAGACAGATCTACCGAATCGACCATTATCTGGGCAAGGAAGCCGTGCAGAATCTCATGGCACTGCGCTTCGGAAACGCCTTGTTCGAGCCCTTGTGGCGCCGCGGATTGATCAAGCACGTGCAGATTACCGTGGCCGAGGAGCTCGGAGTGGAGCGGCGCGGCCAGTTCTACGACAAGACCGGCGCACTGCGCGACATGGTGCAGAACCACCTTCTGCAGCTGCTCTGCATCATGGCCATGGAGCCGCCGGCGAGCAGCGATCCCGATGCGGTGCGCGACGAGAAGCTCAAAGTGCTGCGCGCACTGCGCCCCTTGTGCGATCGCGATGTACTCACCAAGACGGTCCGCGGCCAGTACAAGGCCGGCGCCGTCCGCGGCATGCCGGTGCCGGGCTATCTCGAAGAGGCCGACATCGCGGCGGACAGCAGCACTGAGACATTCGCCGCGCTCAAGGTGGAGATCGACACCTGGCGTTGGGCGGGAGTGCCGTTTTACTTGCGCACCGGCAAACGGCTGCAGGATCGCCTGACGGAACTCGTGGTGACCTTCGATGAGGTGCCGCATCCGATATTCGAAAAGCCCCCGACCACGCGCACCGCGAACGAGCTCGTCATCCGGCTGCAGCCCGACGAGAGCATCACCCTGACCATACTGGCCAAGAATCCCGGCGAAGGGATGCGCCTGAAGCCCGTGAGTCTCGCGCTCGACTTGGGAGAGACCTTCAAGACGCGGAGCCTGGACGCGTACGAACGGCTGTTGATGGATACGGTGAAGGGCAACCTCACCTTGTTCATGCGCCGGGATGAGCTCGATGCGGCGTGGAGCTGGATAGATCCGATTCGAGCCGGCTGGAAACAATACGACGAACGTCCGAAGAGCTATATCGCCGGCAGCTGGGGACCCGCGGCCTCCAGCGCGATGATCGGGCGCGACGGATTTGGGTGGCACGATGAACTTTGAACCGCCTGCACATCGCTATGCCGACGTTGAAGCCGTCTCGCACGAGCTGGCCGCACAAACCGCGGCGAGCCTGACCGCCGCCATCGGTGCGCGCGGACTCGCGAGCCTGGTCGTTTCCGGCGGCCGGTCGCCGGTGAGGATGTTCGAGATCCTGCGCACGCAGCCGATCGACTGGGGCCGCGTCTGCATCGCCCTGGCCGACGAGCGTTGGGTGGGCCCGGAGGACAGCGCCAGCAACGAACGGCTGGTGCGCGAGGTGCTGCTGAAGGATGGCGCCGCGTCCGCGCGCTTCCTCGGCCTCAAGAACGGCGCGCCGACGCCGGATCTGGGCGCCGTGTCCGCCTGGGAGACTTTCGCCCGCGTGCCGCGTCCCTTCGACGCCGTGATTCTCGGAATGGGCGACGATGGGCACACCGCCTCCTTGTTCCCCCGCTCGCCGAATCTGCCCGGCGCCTTGAATCCTGCCGCGGCCGCCGGGTGCGTGGGCATGCGGGCACCGGCGGCTCCGCAAGCGCGCCTCAGCTTGAACTTGACCGCGTTGCTGGACTCGCGGCGCATCGTGGTGCTGATCACCGGCGAAGCGAAGTGGCGGACCTATACGGCCGCGTGCGGCGCGGGCCCCATCGAGGACATGCCGGTGCGCGCCGTGCTGCGCCAGTCGCGCACGCCGGTCGATGTGATGTGGTCGCCCTAAGGCAATGGCACTGAGGCCACCGCCGATCGAAGAGGACCGTACGGCGCTTACCAAGGAAGCCCTCAAGAACGCCTTTCTGGACAATCTATTCTACGTCCAGGGAAAGTTTCCGGCCCTGGCGACCAAGAACGACTACTACATGGCGCTCGCCTTCGCCGTCCGCGACCGCATGCTGCAGCGCTGGATCAGCACGGCCGCCGCGTACACCAAACAAGCCTCGCGCACGGTGGCGTACCTGTCCGCCGAGTTCTTGATGGGGCCCCATCTGGGAAACAATCTCATCAATCTCGGCATCCTGGACCGCGTCAAGCAGTGCATGGCCGAGCTGGGGTTGGATTTCGAAGAATTGCTGCAGCAGGAAGAGGAGCCTGGGCTCGGCAACGGCGGCCTGGGACGCTTGGCGGCATGCTTCATCGATTCACTGGCGACCCTCGAAGTGCCGAGCGTGGGTTACGGCATACGCTATGAATTCGGCATTTTTCATCAGGAGATCGTCGACGGCTGGCAGACCGAGAAGACCGACAAATGGCTGCGCTTCGGGAATCCATGGGAACTGGTGCGGCCGGAATGGGCCGTGGAGGTCAAGTTGGGCGGCACCGTCGAGCAGTACCTCGACGAGCGCAACCGCTCCCGAGTCCGCTGGGTGCCGCACAAGACCGTCATGGGCGTGCCCTACGACACTCCCATTCTGGGCTACCGGACAAATACCGCCAACACGCTGCGGCTGTGGCGGTCCGAGGCACCCGAATCCTTCGACATCGCGGCCTTCAACATGGGCGACTATTACGGCGCGGTCAACCAGAAGATAGCCTCCGAGAATCTGTGCAAGGTGCTCTATCCGAACGATGAGCAGACGCGCGGCAAGGAGCTCAGGCTCGAGCAGCAATATTTCTTCGTGTCCTGCTCGCTGCAGGACATGATGCGCATCCTGCGCACCCAGAAACTGCCGGTGAACGAGTTCCATGTGAAATTCGCGGTGCAGCTCAACGACACCCATCCCGCCATCGCCATCGCCGAGCTGATGCGCCTGCTCGTCGATGAGGCGTTGCTGCCCTGGGCCGAGGCCTGGAGAGTCACCTGCCGTACCTTTGCCTATACCAATCACACCCTGCTGCCGGAGGCCCTGGAGCGCTGGCCGCTGCAGGTATTCGGCCGGGTACTGCCGCGGCATCTGCAGATCATTCAGGAAATCAACGCGCAGTTCCTGGACGAGGTACGCATCCGATTCCTGGGCGATGAGGCGCGCATCGCGCGCCTGTCGCTGATCGACGAAAGCGGCGAACGCTACGTGCGCATGGCCCACCTCGCCTGCGTGGGCAGCCATGCCATCAACGGTGTGGCGGAGCTGCATTCGGAGCTGCTCGAGCAAACCGTGCTGAAGGACTTTTACGAGCTCTGGCCGCAAAAGTTCAGCAACAAGACCAACGGCGTGACCCCGAGACGCTGGATGGTGCTCGCGAATCCGGCGCTCTCCGATCTCATATCCGAGCACATCGGCACGGGCTGGATCAAGGACTTGGGCGAGCTCAAGGCCTTGGAACGGCTGGCGGAGAATCCGGAATTCCGTGCCCGGTGGCGCGGCATCAAGCAGCGCAACAAAGAGCGATTCGCCGCGCTGGCCCTCGAGCGCACCGGCATAGCCGTCGATCCGGCATCCATTTTCGACGTTTTGGTGAAGCGCATTCACGAGTACAAGCGCCAGCACTTGAAGGTGCTGCACATCGTGTCCCTGTATCGCGCCATCAAGTCGAATCCCGCGCTCGAGATTCAGCCCCGCACCTTCATATTCGGCGGCAAGGCTGCGCCCGGCTACCGTCTCGCCAAGCTCATGATCAAATTGATCACCGCCGTCGGCGAGGTCGTCAACCGGGACCCGGACGTGCGCGACCGCTTGAAAGTGGTGTTCCTGCCCAATTTCAACGTGACCAACGGCCAGCAGGTGTATCCGGCGGCCGACCTCTCGGAACAGATCTCCACCGCCGGCAAGGAAGCATCGGGAACCGGCAACATGAAGTTCGCGATGAACGGCGCGCTCACCGTCGGCACGCTGGACGGCGCCAACATCGAGATCCGCGAGGAAGTCGGCGCCGAGAATTTCTTCCTGTTCGGATTGAGCGCGCCGGAAGTCTACGCCCTGAAGACCCAGGGCTACCGGCCGATGGATTATTACAGCGCAAATCAGGGATTGCGCGAGGTGGTCGAACTCATCCGCAGCGGCTTTTTCTCACACGGCGATGCGGAATTGTTCCGTCCCTTGATCGACAGCCTGCTCAATCATGACCCTTATCTCGTGCTGGCGGATTTTCAATCCTATATCGACTGCCAGTCCAAGGTATCCGAGGCCTATGCCCAGCCCGAGCGCTGGACCCGGATGTCCATCCTCAACACGGCCCGCAGCGGAAAATTCTCATCGGACCGCACCATCCGCGAATACTGCGCGGATATCTGGCGCGTCAAGCAGGTGCCCATCCACCTGCTCACACATGAGGAAGCAGGAATCGCATAGTCCTGCGCAGCGGTTCCGCCGCGCCCCACAGGAGCTGATCGCCGACGGTGAATGCGGACAGGTATTCCCCGCCCATGGCAAGCTTGCGCAGGCGGCCGATGGGCACCTCCAAGCGGCCGCTCACGGCAGCCGGCGAGAGTTCGCCGATCGAGGACTCGCGGTCATTCGGCACCACGCGCACCCAGGGGTTGGCGCCGGCCAGCAGCTTCTCGATTTCCGCCATCGGCAGGTCCCGATTCAGCTTGATGGTGAGCGCCTGCGAGTGGCAGCGCATCGCGCTGACGCGCACGCAAATGCCTTCCACGGGCACCGGATGCGCCTCCGATCCCAGTATCTTGTTGGCTTCGGCGCCAGCCTTCCATTCCTCGCGGCTCTGGCCGTTGCCCAGATCCTTGTCGATCCAGGGTATCAAGCTCGCCGCGAGCGGCACGCCGAATTGTTCCCGCGGGAAGCGCGGATTCGCCAATTCCCGACTCACGGCGCGGTCGATATCCAGAATTCCCGAAGCGGGATCTTGCAACAGCGAGGAGGCCGAGCGATGCAGAGCGCCCATCTGTTCCAATAACTCGCGCATGTGCTTGGCACCGGCACCTGATGCCGACTGGTAGGTCATGGCGGTGATCCAATCGACCGCGCCGGCGCGCAACAGGCCGCCCACCGCCATGAGCATGAGAGATACCGTGCAATTGCCGCCGATGAAATCCTTGATTCCCTGTTCGCGCGCCGCCTGCATCACCGGCAAATTGACCGGATCGAGCACGATGACGGCTGTCTTCTGCATGCGGAGGGTGGATGCGGCGTCGATCCAATAGCCCCGCCAGCCGGCGGCGCGCAGCCGGGGATGGACGGCCTGAGTGTAATCGCCGCCCTGAGTGCTGATGAGGATGGGCAGCTTGGCGAGCGCCTCGATGTCGTTGGCGTCCTGCACCGTGGCGCGCCCGCCATCGGGAGCGGCTGCGCCGGATTGCGAGGTGGAGAAAAAAGTCGGCGCGACGAGTTCGAAGTCTTTCTCCTCGCGCATTCTGTCGAGAAGCACCGAACCCACCATGCCGCGCCAACCGATGATGCCTATCTGTTTCATATGCCTGTCTGTCTCATGTGCCGATCATGAACTCTACCGCGGGAGGGCGTAGATTATAGTTCGAAGCCATGGCATAGCCGTAGGCCCCGCAGGTGGCGATGAGAAGCACGTCTCCCTCCTCCGTCCGCGGCAGCCAGCGGTCGGCCCCGAGCTGATCCGCGCTCTCGCAAATCGGCCCGACCACATTGACTCGATGGCTCATGGGCTGCTCGAGCCGGGTCAGATTGCGGATATCGTGATGCGAGCCGTACAGCGCCGGCCGGATCAGAGAATTCATGCCGGTGGCGATGCCCACGTACTGGACATCGCCCTTGCCCTTCAGCTGGGTCACCACGGCCACCAGCACGCCCGCCTTGGCGACCAGGAACCGGCCGGGCTCCATCCAGAACTCGATGCCGGGAAAGCGCTTCGCCAGCTCGGCAACGCCGCGGTCCAGTGCGCTCAAATCGATTTCGCTGTGGCCGAGCTGTTCGGGAACGCCGATGCCGCCGCCCAGATCGACCACCGTGACCTCGGGAAAAAGCGCGGCCAATTCCGCCAGCGCCGCGCCGGTCTCGGTCCAATTGTCCACGTTGAACACGCCGCTGCCGGTGTGCGCGTGCAGCCCCGTCACGCGCACGCCGGCGTTCTTGGCCAGCGCCGCCAATTCACCGGCTTCGCTCAAGGGCACGCCGAACTTGGAGTGGACTCCCGCCGTGCGCACGTGACTATGGTGGCCGCGCCCGAACCCCGGATCCATGCGCAGGAAAATCTCCTTGCCGTGAAACACTTCGGGCCACATTTTCAGCGGATACAGATTGTCCAGGGTGAGGCGCACACCCATGGCGAAGCCGAACTGGTACTCGGCGCGGGGAGCAAAATTAGGGGTGAACAGCACTCGCTGCGGATCGAGGCCTGGTACGCAGGCGAAGGCGTGATCGATCTCGCCGCGCGACACACACTCCAGGGTCAGGCCCGCCGCGTACATTCGCCGCAGTATTTCCGGATGCCAATTCGCCTTCATGGCATAGGCCCAGCGCTTCACGGAGCGCACGCGCTGCACCGCCGCGATGGCCGCGTCCAGCGTGGCCGCATCGTAGACGAAAGCCGCCGATTCGCGCGCGGCGATGTCGATCAGGCGGCGGCGCTTGTGCGGTTCCTCCCACCAGTTCACCGCGGGCGCGGCGCCCTTTTGCTCGGAGAATAGCTGCTGCCAGGTGGGTCCCAAGACCTTGTCGGAGCCTATGCCCTGAATGAGGCGCTCGTGCAGCTGCTGCACCAGGCGATCGCCCTGGGACTCATCGATGACGAAGGTGAAATTCAAATCGTTGGCGGCCTGAGTCACCAGGTAAATCTTCTGATCCTGGAACAGCTCGAACGCCCCGCCCAGCTCGTGCAGGATCCCGCGAATATTGTGGCCCAGCAGGCTCAAGGAAGCACAGGGCCCCAGAATTTCCACGCGGCATAGATTTCCGAGCGCCGCCGTCAAGCGGTCGAGCGCCGAGGCGTCCAAGGTGTTGGCGGTGGGGTCCAAGGACACGGTGACATTGGTCTCGGAAGTGGACACGAGGTCGACCGACAGTCCTTCTTGTTTGAAGATCTGGAAGGCATCCGCGAGAAAGCCCACCTGGTGCCACATTCCCGGGCTCTCCATGGAGACGAGCGTGATGCCCTTCTTGATGGCAATCGCTTTGACCTGCGCGGCGCTGTCGGCCACATTCTCCGACACGATGGTGCCTTCCAGGCCGGGCGCCTGGGTGGCATATACATGCAATGGAATCTTGTACTGCCGCACCGGCAGTACGCAGCGCGGGTGCAGGACCTTGGCGCCGTTGCTCGCGATTTCCTGAGCTTCATCGTAGTGCAATGCGCGCAGCAGCCGCGCCGTCGGCACGGAACGAGGATTGGCGCTGAACATCCCGGGTACGTCGGTCCAAATTTCCAGGCGCGCCGCGTTCAATTTGGCCGCGAAGTAGGAGCCGGAGGTATCCGATCCGCCGCGGCCCAGCAGCACCGTGTCGCCGGCTTCGTTGGCCGCGATGAAACCCTGGGTGATCACTACCCGGCCCAGGTCCCGCCACTGCCCCTGCAAGCCCAAGTCCGGCGCAAAATCGCAAGTGGCCGACAGCAGGCTCGATTTCAAGGTGGCGCCGGGACGCGTTTCCGCGCGCAGCACTTGCCGGGCATCCGCCCAGGCGGTGCCGATGCCCTGGGCATTCAGAAATGTCGCGCCCAGAGACGTCGCCAGCAGTTCGCCCATGGACATGACGCGCGCGCGCAAGCCGTCGCCGAGTTCGCCGCCGCGAGCAAGGCCGTCGGACATGTCTCGCAGCTCCCGCATGAAGCGCTCGAACTGCTCGCCGGGCTCAATGTCGAGCGCCCGGGCGAGGTCGCGATGCCTGGCATCGATTTGCTCGAGAACCCCCGAGTGCGTTCCGGCCAGCGCGGCCGCCAGCAGCGATTCGAGGCGGTCGGTGATACCCGAGAGCGCGGAATGAACGATGACCGGCCTGAAGGATGCGCCGATACGGGCCCTGATCACATCCGCGATGTTGTGCCAATTGGCCGAGGACGACACGCTCGTGCCGCCGAACTTGAGCACAACCCAGGATTGATTATTTTCAAGCACAGAGGGTGTCGCACATGTGATTTCAATTCCGCGCCGCGCAAACGCTCGGCCCCCGATGAGGCGAGGCCCGCGGCGGCGCCGGCAGGCTGGCTAATCGTCTTCGAAAATATCGCGCAGCTCTTTTTCCAGCTGGCGTTCGGCGAGAACATCTTCCACCCGGCTCCAAGCCGCTTTGCCGCGTTTAC
Source organism: uncultured Gammaproteobacteria bacterium (assembly GCA_963784105.1). Classification (GTDB taxonomy): domain Bacteria; phylum Pseudomonadota; class Gammaproteobacteria; order Steroidobacterales; family Steroidobacteraceae; genus Bog-1198. The sequence continues at coordinate 2,228,206 of CAWAQE010000015.1, read as the reverse complement.
CGGTCACGGCCACTTTAGGGCGCCGTTCGGTGCGCTCCAAGAGGGGATCGAAGTCGTGCGATTCTTCGGCTTCCCCGAGAAACTCGTCGTCGATGTCAAAATGTTCGTCTTCGCGTTCACTCATTGTTCGAGAAAAGCCCTTGAAATCAATAGGATCTATCAGCCCCACCGTCGAAGCTGCGCACTATAGCCGATTCTGTCCGCCATTCAACTAGCGCGGCAAAATCAGTCTGCCGGGGCGATGCTTGGAAGTTCAGGTGCCGGTGCGCACCTTGTCGGCCCTCGCCGGCAGGACCTCCTGGGCCACGGCTCGGTTTACCGCCGAGAAAATCGCCAGCAGCGACGCAGTGATGATATTGGGGTGCATGCCGGCGCCAAACAAGGTGCGCCTTGATCGGGTTGTAATCTCGATGTAGGACACCGCCTTGGCGGCGCTGCCCTGGCCGCGGGAATGCTCCTCATAGGAGAGTACGTCGAACGGCAGCGCGATGGCCTTGACCAGGGCGTCGATGGGACCGGAACCGTGGGCAGCCCAAGTCTCCAGCCGTCCGCCATTCTCGACCTGGACGGTGATCCGCTCGCTGTCCGCGCCGTCGGTCGAGGCCGCGAGCTGGTGGGAATGATAGACATAGGGCGCACGCGGAGCGAGATACTCGCTTGAAAACAAGTCCCATAACTCCTGGGAAGTCAATTCCTTACCGGTGATATCTGCGGCGGCTTGTACGACCTGGCTGAACTCTATCTGCAGCCGGCGCGGCATCACCAGCTGGAAGTCGCGCTCCAGCAAGTACGCCACTCCGCCCTTGCCGGATTGGCTGTTGACTCGAATGATGGAGTCGTAGGAGCGGCCAAGGTCCGAGGGGTCCACCGGCAGATAAGGCACATCCCAGATGTCCGCCTCGGCTCGGGCCGCGAGGCCCTTTTTGATTGCATCCTGATGCGAGCCGGAAAACGCCGTGAACACCAAGTCCCCCACGTAGGGGTGGCGCGGATGGATGGGCAGTTGATTGCAGGCTTCGGCGCAGCGTGCGGCCTCATTTATGTTGGAGAAATCTAGTTTTGGATCAATGCCTTGCGTGTAAAGGTTAAGAGCCAAGGTGACGACGTCGACATTGCCGGTGCGCTCCCCGTTGCCGAACAGCGTGCCTTCGACACGCTCTGCCCCGGCCATAACGGCCAGTTCTGCGGCTGCAACCCCGGTCCCGCGATCATTGTGAGGGTGCACGCTCAGTATCAGCGAGTCGCGCCGGGCGACGTGCCTCAGAAACCATTCGATCTGATCGGCATAGATGTTGGGCGTGGCCATTTCGACCGTCGCCGGTAGATTCAAGATGGAGCGGTGCTGCGGGGTCGGCTCCCAGACTTCATTCACCGCATCGCAGATCTCGACGGCAAAATCCAGTTCCGTGCCCGTGAAGCTCTCGGGGCTGTATTGAAATATCCATTCCGTGCCGCGATCGCGCAGCGCGTGCTCGCGCACGGCCTCGGCGCCGCGCACCGCGATGTCGACGATGCCGGCGCGATCCAGGCGAAATACCACTCGGCGCTGAGCCGCCGAGGTGGAGTTGTACACGTGCACGATGGCACGGCGCGCGCCTTTCAGCGACTCGTAGGTGCGCGCAATGAGCTCCGGACGAGCCTGCGTCAGCACTTGAATCGTGACATCGTCCGGCACCAGGTCCTGTTCGATGATTTCACGCACGAAATCGAAATCGGTTTGCGAGGCGGCGGGGAATCCGACTTCGATTTCCTTGAAGCCCACTTTCACCAGCATGTCGAACATGCGGCGCTTGCGGGCGCCGTCCATGGGTTCGATCAGAGCCTGATTTCCATCGCGCAAATCGACGCTGCACCAGGTGGGCGGCGCGGCGATGACCCGGCCCGGCCAGGTTCGGTCGGCGATATCGATGGGGGAAAAAGAACGGTACTTGGTCGACGGGTTACGCAACATGGTCTTCTCTCACTGGCGCTATACGGCTGATCTTTAGCGCCTTTGAATTCGGGGCGCGGCTTTAAGATTTTCCCGGTCTTGTAAGCGCCGACCGGTAGCGCGTGTATGTGGCGCCTAGCGGCGCAGCAGCAGGGCAAGCGAACCCAGCAGCACGGAGCTGCGGGTGGATTTGGATAGCTTGCCGGCGGATGCGCTCATTGCCGCCGAATCTAGCATTGGTGCCATGTTCGGTGCAATAGCGCTAATATCGGGCGTGCAGGGAGACGCTCACAGGGGTGCACTTTTGCGTATCGCGGCGGCCATGGAACATACTTCTGTCACCCATACGGTTTTCAATCAAACGCCCCCGCTGGGGGACTACAACCTCTTCGATACCGACCTCGCACTGCAGGAGTCCGTACGCCGGGAAGGCGCCGGTGCGGCGCTTTCGGATCTCTCGAGCGCCGGAGCCGCCCTCGGCACGGCGGCGGCCTACGAGGATGCGCGCCTCGCCAACCGCAACCCCCCGATACTGCATTCCTTCGACGTGCGGGGCGAGCGCATCGATTCCATAGAATTTCATCCCTCCTGGCATGCCCTGATGCGAGGCATTGCCGCACGGGGTTATCACTCCGGCCCCTGGGTCCAGGTGGACGGCCGCCCGGTTCCCGGCGCGCACGTGGCGCGAGCCGCGGGCTACTTGATGCAGGCACAGGTGGAGTGCGGAACGCTCTGCCCCACCACCATGACGTATGGCGCGATTGCGGCCATGCGCAAAGACGCTTGGCTGGAAAGGGACTGGGTGCCGCGGCTTCTCACGCGCGAGTACGATCCGCGCGACATTCCCCTGAAGCACAAGAGCGGCGGCCTCATCGGCATGGGGATGACGGAGAAGCAGGGAGGCTCGGACGTGCGGGCGAACCGTTCGCGGGCGCTGCATTGCGCCGATGGTTCTTACCGCATCACAGGCCACAAGTGGTTTTTCTCAGCGCCGCAGTGCGATGCACACTTGGTGCTGGCACAGACCGACCGCGGCCTGTCGTGCTTCTTCATGCCGCGGCGGCTGCCCGATGGAACGCTGAACGGCATTTATATCCAGCGCCTGAAGGACAAGCTCGGCAATCGCTCCAATGCCTCATCGGAGGTCGAGTTCATCGAAGCCTGGGCGCATCTCATGGGCGAAGAGGGCCGCGGCATCCCCACCATCCTCGAAATGGGCACCTACACGCGGCTCGACTGCGTCACGGGCTCGGCGGGGATGATGCGCCAAGCCCTCGTACAGGCCGTGCATCATGCCCGCCATCGCAAGGCATTCGGCACCCTGTTGATCGATCAACCTTTGATGCAAAGCGTGCTGGCCGATTTGGCGATCGAATCGGAAGCCGCCACCGCGTTGGCGATGCGCCTGGCGCGTGCTTTCGACAGCGAGACGGGCAGCGAGGCGGCACTGCGCCGCGCCCTCACCTCCGCGGCAAAATTCTGGGTCTGCAAGCGCGGTTGCGAATTCGCCGCGGAAGCGATGGAAGTGCTGGGCGGCAATGGCTACACCGAAGAGATGCCGCTGGCACGCATGGCGCGCGAGATGCCGGTCAATTCCATCTGGGAGGGATCCGGCAACATCATGTGCCTGGACGTGCTGCGCGCGTTCGCGAAATCCGCGGACACGCGCGACGCCGTGCTGGACGAACTCGCTCAGGCACGCGGCCGCCACCGCGATTTCGACGCTGCGCTCGGGCGCTTCACGGCCATGCTCGACGCATCCGCACCGGCCGAGGCGCACGCCCGGCGCTTTGCACAATTGTTCGCCACCCTGGTCCAGGCGAGCGTGCTGCTGGGCGGCGCGAACGATCCGTCAGCAAGAGCGGTGGCCGAGGGCTTCTGCTCGACCCGCCTCGACCCTGACTCCGGTTGGGGCGCCGTGTTCGGCGCCGGCGGCGCGAAGCTCGACACTGCCGCCATACTGAATCGCACCTGGGGCGAACAGGCACTGGCCTTTGCATGAGTGGGCTCTGCTGATATCATTCTTTACTCAATGTAAAGAATCTACCTTAAGGTAAGCCAAGAATGAGTGAGTCCACGATTTCCAGCAAAGGACAGGTAACCATCCCCAAGGCAATTCGAACGCGGATGCACTTGAAGGTCGGCGATCGGCTGCGGTTCGTGGTCGATGCGGACGGCTCGGTTCGCCTGGCTGCCGCCACCCGCGATGTGTCGACGCTTCGAGACATTCTGCCTCGCCCGAAGCACCATGCGACCGTGGATGACATGCAGTCGGCGATTCGCAAGCGCGCGGCCAAGAGGACTGGCGCGTGATAGGAGTCGATACCAATGTAATTGTCCGTTTGCTGGTGGCAGACGACGAGAAGCAAGCCGATTTGGCCGCGCGCTATCTAAAGACGCATTGCTCCGGCGAGGACCCTGCTTTGCTGTCCGACATCGTGCTCGTCGAGTGCGCCTGGGTCCTGGAGGACATTTATGAATATTCGCGGTCGCAGATCGGAGAAGCCATCGACGGCCTCCTCGCGACCGCACAGTTACGAGCCGCAGACGCATCGGCGGTGGGCGCGGCATTGCAGCGGTTTCGGTCGAGTTCGGCGGACTTTGCGGACTGTCTGCTGGGCGTAAACAATGTCGGCGCGGGGTGCGAGTACACCGCGACGTTCGATCGCAAAGCCTCCAAGCTGCCCGAGTTCCGGCTGCTTGCATAGCAGCGCTACTTCTTCAGCGTCACCCAGATCAAGTCGATGGGGTTCCTTCCGACGTTCCCTGATTCGTGCCCTTCGCTGATGTCTATGGTGGGCTCCCAGCCGACCTCCCCGTCCGGCGAGGGCGCGGGGTATGCGTGTTCCGTCTCGTGCTTCGAGCGGACCGCCCACTGGCCGCCTTTGACGTGAATGAACAGCATGTCCGGATGATGTGCGTGCACCCCTTCCCACTGCCCCGGGTTCACGATGAAGCGCTGTACGATGACTAGATCGTTCTCGAGCAGGTCTTCGCCCGGAATGTTCGGATAATTCAGGTAGCGGTACTTGGGCGGGGCACCCGGCGAGCTTTCAGCCGATGCGGCAACCGGCTTGAGAGTCACCCAGATCATCTCGATGGGCGTCGTGCCGGTGTTGGTGCTGCCTTCGTCGGATCCGTCGGTCGCGCCTCCGGCTGCGCTGCGCCACACGACTCGGCCGTCTCTCCACCACGTCGACCGTCCGGCCTTGGAGGTCAGTATGCCCCCCTTGATGAACACCTGCAGCTGATCGCCCGGGCGCGTGCGGCGGCCCGTGAACTGACCGGATTGGACGATGAATTTCTGCACGAAGACGCGCACGTTGTCGAGCACCACTTCGCCCTTCAGATTCGCGTAAAGCGGCCCGTATTGCGCGGCAGCGGCGGCCGGCCATGCGACGGCCAGCGTCAGCGGCGCTGCAAATGCCCAGGTGAAAACCGACAGAATCCTCATGATGCCTCCCCCCATTCGTCGGATGAATTCGCTTCTTGTATTCAGCGATTGCCGGCCGCCGTCCAACCATGTAGATGATGCCTCACGATGGCCGCCAGGGCCTGCGCATGGCGGTCGTCATCGTTCAAGGCCGGTACCAGCGTCAATCGCTCGCCGCCCAGCTCACGGAACTTGTCCCGGTACTCGATGGCAACTTCTTCCAGGGTTTCCAGACAATCCACCGCGAATGACGGCGACACGACGGTCAGCTTGCGCACGCCGCGCGCGGCCAAGAGCTTGAGCGTGTCCTCGGTGTAGGGCTGCAGCCATACCACCGATCCGAATCGCGATTGATAGCAGTGCGACCACTGGTCGGGCGCCAGCGCCAGACGGGCCGCCACCAGCCGGGTGGTCGCCTCCGCGTGGGCTTGGTAAGGATCGCCGTCGGCGACATAGGAGGCGGGAATACCGTGATAGGAGAACAGCAGATGCGAGCGCTCCCCGGCATCTGCCCAGTGTTCGAGGATTCGGGCCGCCACCGCATCGATGTATCCCGCCTCGTGATAGTAGTCATTGACGAAGCGGGTCTCCGGCAGCCAACGCCAACGCTCAAGGACCTGGCTGGTCCGGTCGAACACCGAACCCGTCGTCGATGAGCAGTATTGGGGATACAGGGGCAGCACCAGCAGCTTCCTGATGTTTTGCCGATTCAAGGACTCGACGGCCTGCGCGATGCTCGGATTGCCGTAGGTCATGCCGAGTTCGACGCGCGTCCGATCGCCAAAATCCGCCTGCAGCGCCGCGCCGACTTTTCCCGCCAGCCGCTTGGAATACACCGCCAAGGGCGAGCCCTCGGGCAGCCATATCTTGCGGTACTTTCGCGCCGTGCGAATCGGACGAAAGCGGCAGAATCACGCCGTACAGCAAGGGCAGCCAAATCAGGCGCGAGGTGTTGATGACGCGGCGGTCGCCCAAGAACTCGCGCAAATAGCGCTGGACCGCGAAATAGGACGGTGAATCCGGCGTACCTAAGTTGACGAGCAACACGCCGATGCGTTCGGGCGCCGCCGCCGCGGCGTCCGCATGCGCCACGGCGCGATAATGAGCCATTGATCGGATCCTTAAGCTGGGTCGCCCCCACAGTATACTGCCTCCAAATGAAGCCCTGCAGCGTGCACTGCCCCTCATGATGTGGCTGAGTCCCAGCGAAACCGAGGCCCTGCATTTGAGCTTGAGCGTGGCCGCGCGCAGCGTCGTCTTAAGCCTGCCTCTCGGCGTTTTGCTGGCATGGGTGCTGACCCGGCGCCGATTCTTGGGGCACACCCTGCTCGATGCCTTCGTGCATCTCCCCATGGTGCTGCCGCCGGTGATGGTCGGCTACCTATTGCTGCTGCTGTTCGGCACCCGCGGCCCGATCGGTTCATGGCTCGAGCGGGATTTCGGCATCGAGCTCATTTTCACGCGCAACGGCGCCGCCCTCGCCACGGCCGTGATGTCCTTTCCGCTGATGGTGCGCGCCATGCGGATTTCTCTGGAAAATGTCGACCGGGGGCTCGAGGAGGCGGCGCGCACCCTGGGCGCCGGCGCCATCGACCGGTTCGCCACCATCACGCTGCCGCTGATGCTGCCGGGCGTGCTGGCGGGAGCCATCACCGCGTTTTCCGCGGCGTTGGGAGAATTCGGCGCGGTGATCACCTTCGTGTCGAACATTCCCGGAGAGACCCGCACCCTGCCCCTCGCGCTGTACTCCGCCCTGCAAACTCCGGGCGGCGATGCCGCGGCGGCGCGCCTGGCCTGCATCTCCTTCGCGCTCGGGACTCGGCGGCCTGCTGCTGTCGGAGTGGTTCGCGCGCCGCGTGCGGCGCGTGTTGGGCCATTGATGCTCAGCGTCGACGTCAAGAAGCGCCGCGGCTCGTTTCTTGCTCGACGCACGTTTCGAGCTGCCGACCCCGGGAGTCGTCGCTCTGTTCGGCCGCTCGGGCTGCGGCAAGACCACCCTCGTCAACGTCATCGCCGGGCTGCTTGCGGGCCGACGCCGGCCGCGTGGCGCTCGACGACGCCGTTCTGCTGGATACCGGCGCGGCGGATCCGGCGTGCCGCCCGAGCGGCGCCGCATCGGCTATGTGTTCCAGGACGCGCGGCTGTTTCCGCACCTGAGCGTCGCCGCCAATCTGCGCTATGGGGAGAGGCGCGCACCGCCGCAGCGCTACGTCACTCTCGATACCGTCATCGGGCTGCTGGATCTTGGGCTCCCTCATGGATCGGCGCACCCACACAGCTGTCGGGCGGCGAACGGCAGCGGGTCGCCATCGGCCGGGCTCTCCTGTCCCAGCCGAGCCTGCTGCTGCTGGACGAGCCTCTGGCCTCTCTCGATGCGGCGCGCCGCAATGAAGTGCTGCCCTATTTGGAAACTCTCCGCGATCAATTGGATATCCCCATGGTCTATGTCAGCCATGACTTCGACGAAGTATTGAGGCTCGCGACCCACGTCGTTCTCATGGAATCGGGCAGGACCATCGCCCAGGGCGGAGTCGGCGAAATGAGCTTGAACGAGGGCTTGCGATCGATCATCGGCGCCGACGCGGTGGGCGCCATCGTGGATGGCACGGTGCTTGGCACCGAGGCCTCGAGCGGACTGATGCGCGTCCGGGTCGGGCACGGCGAACTGCATCTTCAGGCCGCAAGTCTGGGCCTGCAGGCCGCGAATCTGGGCTTGGGCGCGAAATTGCGCGTTCAATTGCTGGCGCGCGATCTCATCGTCGCCACGCAGGTGCCGCAGCATTTGAGCGTGCGCAATCTCTTGGCGGGGGTGATCACGGCCGTGACCGACGATGATGCCGATTCGGATCTGATCGCCATCGACATCGGCGGGACAGCGATCATGGCACGAGTGACCAAGGCCGCCACCCGCGAACTGGCGCTTAAACCCGGGCTGCCCGCCTGGGCCTTGGTGAAGGCGGTCTCGCTGCGCAGCCACTCTTTTGCGGCGCCGGCCGCTATTTCACCCGGGTCCCAACGTGCATGATGGCCACGATGTGGTCGTCCGGGCGCAGGCCCAGAGTCGCCTTGACGGCCGGATCGTAGGCCGCGGCGCCGGTCTTCCACATCACTCCATAACCCATATCGTGCGCCGCCAGAAACAGATTCTGCGCGGCGGCGCCCGCCGCCACCACCTGCTCGATCTCCGGTATCTTGGTCTGCTCGCGATTCACCGCGCAGCCGACGACCACGATCGCCGGCGAGCGGTTCGATTTCTCGCGCTCGCCGGCCAGCTGATCCTCGGACATGGCGGGCAATCTTGCGCGTTTGGCCTCGGCCGCCGCCGCCGTGAAGGCTTCGCGCACGGCGTCTTTTAGAACGATGAGACGCCAGGGCCTCAGGCGGCCGTGATCCGGTGCACGCGCGGCCGCCTGCAGCAGCCGGTCGAGTTCCTCCGGATTCGGGCCGGGCTCCGCCAGGCGGGCCGACGGAGGAGCGTGTTTGAACTGCGGCGAATAGTTCCATCATGAATTCCATGGTGCGAAATACAGGAGATATAAACTTGAACCCACGGCATATCGGCTATGATTTGGCCGGAGATCGCCGCGCAGCGGTGCCTCGGAATTATACCCATAGTGTCTTCTAAGGAGCCTTCAATGAATCGTATTGTTTTGGCGTCAATGGCCGCCGCGCTGGTGGGCGCGAGCGCCTTCGCAGCGCCTGTCACTTATATACTCGATCCCAACCACACCTTCCCCAGCTTCGAGGCGGACCACATGGGCGGCTTGTCGGTATGGCGCGGGAAATTCGACTCCAGTTCCGGCAAAGTCGTCTATGACAAGGCTGCGAAGTCCGGCACCATCGACGTGACGGTGAACATGAGTTCGATCAATTTCGGCGTGCCGAAGCTCGACGAGCATGCCAAGTCGGCGGAAATATTCGACGTGGCCAAGTATCCGACCGCGACCTACACGGGCAAGTTCACGAAGTTCAACGGCTCCTCGCCGACGGAGGCCGAAGGCACGCTGACCATGCACGGCGTCACCAAGCCTGTGACCTTGACCATCGATTCCTTTCTCTGCAAGCCGAATCCCATGTCCAAGAAGGAAGTCTGCGGAGCCGATGCTTCGGCCACCTTCAACCGCGCGACTTTGGCGTCAATTTCGGCGAGAAGTATGGGTTCAAGCAGGAAGTGAAGCTGCAAATCCAAGTGGAAGGCAGCCCGGCCAGCTAGTATGTCGGCACCGTGATGTTGACCGGTTAGTGGCATTCGCCCGGGAGGCTGAGCCGTGGCACGGCAACGGGGAACAGTTGCCGTGCCACGGCTCAGCCCCCCGGGCGAGTATTCGTACCGATCAACATCACGGCGCCGAAGTCACTGAGCCGAGGTACCAGTTGTCGCTGTCCTCGTTCGAAAAAGGCAAGTTGAAAATCGCGGCTCACATGCGAGAAGAGCTCGAGCGCGCCGGCATCGGCTTCCAGTCCATCCAGTGCAAATCCGGCGGCATTCAAACTGCTCCAGGTACCGCGAGAATCATCGTGACGGTGAACGGCAACGCAGCCCACGTCGACCTCAAGGCGCACGAGGTCGAGGAATGCGAATCGATAGTCGCGGGCGATGCCTGGTACAAGATCGCCGAATTCATCAAGCGACTTGGATAGAATATTTCGCAACTAATTGATTTACCAAAGAATACAGTCAACATTTCCGCGGGCACCACCCGTGTAGTGATTTACCTGAAATAAGCGGCGAAGCGCGGCGGTCACCCAGGTCTCTGGCAAAATGCCGGCGATTTGTAATGATCGGCGATTTGAATTTGCAGATGGAAACTCGTGAACGCGAAATTACGCAGAATTCTCTTCCTGTTGGTCGCGGCGACAGCCGTGCATACGGCGGCCGCCAGACCCGGCCTGCACACACCTTCCCAGAGTTCCGGGGACCTGCCGCCCGATGCGGGCCGGGACGCGCTCCGGCAGATCGTGCAGAACCAGTGCGTCGTGAACTGGACTCAGCATCATGATCCCGCGCCCTGCGAGCGCGTTGTTCTCTTCGATGCAAAAGCCGACAATTCGGGGTATGCCGTGCTCGCGGACCGCAAGGGCGGCGCGCACTACCTGCTGATTCCCACTCAGACCATGGCCGGCGTGGACAGCGGTGAATTTCTCGACCCGGATACACCGAATTACTTCGCGGAAGCCTGGCGCGCGCGCGATCTGATCACTAAGTTCGTCGGCCATGAGGTCCCGAGAACGGCCGTTGCCCTCGCGGTGAACAACGCGCACTCGCGCAGCCAGGATCAGTTTCACATTCACATCGAATGTCTGCGCCAGGACGTCTTCGATTCGCTGCGCGCCGGCGCCGAGCAGGTCACCGACAGCTGGTCGCCGCTGAACGTCGCCGGAGCGACCTATCAGGCGTTGAAAATCAAGGATGAGAATCTCAACGGCTCGAGCCCGTTCGAGTTGCTCGCGGCCATGAGCTCGGACGCAAGGCATCACATGGGCAACTACACCCTGGTGGTCGCCGGCATGCAATACAAGAGCGGCCCGGGGTTCATCGTGCTCACCGGCACCGGCCCGACCGGCGAGCTACTGCTGGACTCCTCCTGTGCGGTCGCCGGCGGCGGCGGCTGAGCGCTACTTCGTGCGATGCACGACTCGGCCATCGGCCAATAGCCGGTCCCCGGGTTTCATTCCGGCCGGGCAAGCCCCCACGTACTGCTGGTCCTGAATCATCGTTTCGTCGCTCTTTCCATATAGAGGGGGCGTGTACGTGGCGGCAGACTCCGAATGGATGGAACTGTTGCCCTGATAAACCGACAGGCCTTTTGAATCGATGACGATGCCGGACACCGTGCAGCGTGATGCCGCTGAAAATCGATCGCCGGCGAGCTTCTGCAGCTGGGTGGTGCAACTCTTGTTGTTTTTGACGAGATCGTCCATTTCCCTGTCGTAGGCATGATTCCGGCACAGCTTGAACGAATATTCCGTTTTCTTGGCGCCGGGGTTCTCCGTGCTCTGCACCCGGACCTCCCAGAGTCCTTCCTGAAGCTGCGGCGGCCGCGCAGCGCGCGCATCGCCCATCGCCAGCGCCAGCAGCAGTCCGGTGTAAACGTGTACTCTCGCCATGGACTCCCCTTGACCATGCCGACGATATAGGAAGCCGTTGAGCGCCGTCAAAGGCAAAGCGGGGATCGTGCCATGCGATCCCGGCGGCGGCAGATTCAGCGCATCGCGCCCGGAAGCATGATTGCGGAAACTCCTGCATTGATCGCCGCGCCGCCGAATACGAGCCATGTGAACAGCAGAGCCGCCAGGGCGAGCGGCTTGATGCCGGCCGTGCGTACGGCCGACACGTGCGTGGTGACACCGAGTGCGGCCATGGCCATCGCCAACAGAACCGTGTCCGCATCGACCGCCGTGGCGACGATGGCATGCGGGAGAATCGCCAGCGAATTGATTCCCGCTACTGCGACGAAGCCCAGAGCAAACCAGGGAATGACGATGGACCTCGGCCGCGGCGGGGCTCCGGACTCCGGCGCCTCGCGCGACAGATAAGCCGACAGCGTGATCAGAAAGGGAGCCAGCATCATCACGCGCACCATCTTGGTAATGACGGCGGTATTGGCGGCGGAATCGGCGATGGCCTTCCCGGCCGCAAGCACCTGCGCCACTTCGTGAATCGTGGAGCCGGCGTAAATCCCGTAGGCGGCGGGCGACATCGCCAGCAGATGGTAGTGCGCGTTCAGGTGGTACATCGCGGGATACAGAAAAATGTCCAATGTGCCGAACACGACCACGGTCGAAACGGCCACGGTGACTTGCTCGGCGCGCCCGCAGACCACGGGTTCCGTGGCCATGACCGCCGCGGCACCGCAGATCGAACTGCCGGCGCCGACCAGCATTGCCGTCCTTCGGTCCAGCCCGAAAAGCCGTGTGCCGGCCCACCACGACAGCACGAAGGTGCTGCTCAGCACGATGCCGTCGATGACCACTCCGACGATGCCGACGTGGGCGATGTCCTGAAACGTCAATCGCAGGCCGTACAGAATGATGCCCGTACGCAACAGGGTTGTTTTGGAGAACAGCACGCCGGCCGCACAGCCTCTGCCTAAGCGGGGGTAGAGGGTGTTGCCGAGCACCATGCCGAATACGATGGCCAGGGTGAGCGCGCTGATTCCGTTGGATTGCAGCCAGGCGATCCTGCTGAATCCCATGGCAAGCGCCGCCAAGGCGCCGGTGAGAACGATGCCCGGCAGGCAGTTCATCGCGCCCTGCCACCCGCTGGGCAGGCCGGCGGCGGCTGTGGGATTCATCAGGGCGCGCAAAGTCATGAATCACTCCAAAAGGTTTGCTGCACCCACTATGAGGGCCGCCTTCATATTTGAGAAATGGATTGTTTATCTATATTTAATCTACCTAGTAGGTTAATCTCTCCCCACGAATGCACGTCACCCTGCGGCAATTGCAAATATTCCGGGCCATCGCTCTGTGCGGAAGCACCACCGCGGCGGCGCAAAGCGTGCCGCTGTCGCAATCGGCAACGAGCGCGGCCCTCAATGAGCTGGAGCGCATATTGAGCGCACGCCTGTTCGACCGGGTGGGCAAGCGGCTGTTGCTCAACGACAAGGGCAGAGCGCTACTGCCCACGGCCCTTGCGGTTTTGGACGGCGCGCAAAACCTCGAGGCGGCATTTCTTTGCGCCGACGGTGCCTTGCACGCCGACCTTCATCTCTACGCCAGCACGACCGTCGGCAACTATATTTTGCCGTCGGTGCTGGCACGCTATCGCGAGCGCGTCCCCGCCGCGCAACTGCAGCTGCAAATCGGCAACACGCGCGACGTCGTCACCGCGGTGCGCGAATTCTCCGCGGACCTAGGCCTGATCGAAGGTCCCTGCCACGCATCGGACATCGTCGTCGTGCCCTGGTTGGAGGATGAACTGGTCATTGTCGCCTCCCCGGCGCACCCTCTGGCCAAGGCGGCCAAGTGCGGCAAACTGACCGCCAAACAGCTGAGCCAGACACACTGGCTGCTGCGCGAACCGGGCTCCGGTACTCGCGAGGCCGTCGAACAGGCGCTGCTGCCGCATCTGCCCAACATCCGGTCGACCATGACGCTGGGCAGCTCCGAAGCGATCAAGAATTCGGTGGCGGAAGGCCTGGGCTTGAGCTGTCTGTCGCGGTATGTCGTGCAAGACTTGGCAGCCGCCGGCCGGCTCACGGTGCTCGGTACGCGTCTGCCGCGCCTCACCCGCCGTCTCTCGATCATCCACCCTCAGAGAAAGCTGCTCTCCGATTCCTTGCGTGGGTTCATTGCGCACTGCCAAGACTGCGGTGGGTCCTTGGCGCCGTGATGATATTGACCCAGTTCACTAGGTCAATATCATCACTGGGCCGAGGTGCTACCCGGGATGGGGAGGCTCGCCGTCGCGTGCGAACGCGATGGCTTCGTGCAGCGTGGCGAACACCCGCTCCGCACCGACGACTGCGGTGATGCCGTGTCTGTCCATGTCGGATCGCAGATAGCGGTTGACGCGCCCGAAGATCACTTCGACCTGCCGGTGCGCCATGTCGCCGAGCAGCTCGCACAAGGCCTTCGCAGCCGAATAATCGACATCCGTAATCGCCCCCGCGTCGACGACGAAGCGCCGCACCGGCGTCGGCGCATGTTCCACCAGCGCGCGCACCTCGTCGGTGAACCGGTTTTGGTTAGCATAGAAGAGGTCCGCGCCGAAGCGGTAAACGATGAGCCCGGGTTCGGTCACCTTGCCGGGCGCCGCGGGTACCAGCATCCACGCTCCGTCGGCGCCCGATTCCAGCATCATCGTGTGCGGACGGTAGCTGTGGCGCACGTGCCTGAAGAGCGACAGCGCAATTGCCAGCAAAATGCCCTGTTCCACGCCAAGCACGACGACGGCGGCGGCAGTGACGAGCGCCAAATAGTATTCGCCCGGACTCTCGCGGCGTATGTCACGCAAGCGCGCCGTGTCTATCATTCCGGCCGCGATGGTGAACACGACCGCCGCCAGCACGCAGCGCGGCAGGTATTGAAGCGGCCCGGTCAGGAAGAGCAGCACCAGCAGCACGACCCCGCCCAGCACCAGCTGCGCGATCTGGCTGCGGGCGCCCACGCGATCCGCCATGGCGGTCTGCGTGGGGCTTCCATTGACGACGAACGCCCCGCTCAGCGCGGCGCTCAGATTCGCGGCCGACAGCCCGAGTATGTCGGCATCGGCATCGACGTTCTCGTGATAGCGCTCCGCGAATCCGCGCGATGTCGCGGCACTCTGCGCGATGATCATCACGAAACACGAGCCGGCCACCGGCAGCAGTTCCAGAACATCGCTCCAGCCGACGCTCGGGAATCGGATCGACGGCAGGCCGCCCACGACAGGACCGATGACCGCGATGCCCTGTGCGCTGAAATGGAAGGCGCTGCTCGCCGCGATCGTGGCGGCGACGGCGAGCAGTGAAAGCGGCCAGCGCGGGGCGAATCGATTGCCCAGCAGAATGGCCCCCGACACCAGCGCGGACAGCGCGAGTGTCGGCCAATTGGGGCGCGACAAGCTGATGACGACTTCCCACAGCCGAACCAGCGAATAGCGGGAGGTTACCGCGACGCCGACCATGTCGCCGAGCATGGCGATGCCGACCTGCACCCCGACGCCGGTCAAGAATCCGATCAGCACCGTGCGCGACAGAAAGTCGGCCAAGAAGCCCAGTTTGAAGATCCGCGCCGCCAGCAGAAAGGCGCCGGTCAGCAGCGCCACCATCCCGACCAGTGCTATGTACTGCGCGCTGGCGGGTACCGCGGCATGCGAAAGGGAGCCGTAGAAAATGGCCGCCGTAGCCGAGTCGGCGGCCACGACGAGATGGCGGGACGAACCGAACGCCGCGAACGCAACGAGGGGCAGCACCAGAGTGTAGAGCCCCGTAATCACGGGCATGCCGGCGATGCGCGCGTAGCCCAGCACCTGCGGGATATTGATCGAGGCTAGATTGACGCCGGCGAGAAAGTCACGCAGCACCGCGCGGCGGTTGAGAGGCCGAAGGCCTGCGAAAAGTTGTAGCGGCGGCACGCGCACACCCTGGCGCAATTCCGCAGCTTTTTCAATGCCCCGCCCTATCGGCGCCCCGCCCTATCGGCGCCCCGCCCTATCGGCCGCAGGGCGACGCCGGTGACCGACGCATGGCGGATCGGGGTATCAGCGAAGCGCCAGCAGCAAGGCAATGCGCTGCGCCAGCCTGCCGTAGGGCGCATAGAGCCGGCGGCCGATGTTGATTCGGCCCTTGGAGAATACGGGCTTTGCCTTCGAGAAGGCCAGAAATCCCTCGCGGCCATGGTAGTGCCCCATGCCCGACTCGCCAATCCCTCCAAAGGGCAGATTGGCTATTCCCGCGTGAGTCATGGTGTCGTTGATTGCAATGGCGCCCGAGCGGGTGGCGGCCGCGACGCGCCGCTGCAAGGCCTTGTCGAAGCTAAAGAGGTACAGCGCGAGAGGAGCCGGATGGCCGTTGACGTAGGCGATCGCATCGTCGATTCGGTCGTAGGGCACGATGGGGAGAATGGGAGCGAATATTTCCTCCCGCATCACTTGCATATCATCCGTCGCGCCCACGACCAAGACCATCGGCAACCTACGCACGCCGGAAAGGTCCTCCCGGGCGGGATTCAATTCCTCCACGCGAGCGCCCTTTGTCCTCGCATCATCGAGCAGGCCCAGCAGCCTTCGATACTGTTTGTCATTGATGATGGACGTGCAGTCGGGGTTGTCTTTCAGCGTTGGAAACATACGGCCATGACACCTCGCGCAGGCCCGCACGAAATCCTCCAGCCTCGATCGCGGGCAGAACACGTAGTCCGGCGCCGTGCACGACTGGCCGGATTTGAGCGATTTCCCCCAGCAGATCCGTTCCGCCGCCGTCTCGATCGATGCGTCTTCGGCGATGATTACCGGCGACTTACCGCCCAGCTCGAGCGTCACGGGGACCAGATTGTCCGAAGCCGCCCGCATCACGGCGCGGCCGGTCCTGCCCGAGCCCGTGAACACCAAATGGTCGAAGCGCAAGCGGCTGAAGTCCTGCGCAACTTCGCCCGAATCGTCGGTCACGACCGAAACCCAATCGGCCGGGAAAACTTCCGCGAGCATCGCTTTCAAAACTTGGGCCGTCGCCGGCGTGAATTCGGAGGTTTTGATCATTGCGCGGTTACCCGCCGCGATGATGTCGATGAGGGGGCCGATGGACAGGAGCACGGGATAATTCCAGGGGGCGACGACACCGACCACCCCCAACGGCTGGTAAATCACCCGGGCACGGCTGGGCTGGAACAGCAGCCCGACGCGGCGCCGCGAGGGCCTCATCCATTTTCCAAGATCCCTGATCGCCGCCCTGAGACCTTGGACCAAGGGAAAGATCTCGGCCAGCAGCGTTTCGTCCCGGGAGTGCCCGCCGAAGTCTCTCGATTCGGCCGCAGCCAGCGCATCTCGGTGGCTCAAGAGCGCGCCCTTCAGGCGCTTCAGCTGCCCACGGCGCTCCGACTTGGACGGCATGGGATGAACCAGAAACGCGGCGCGCTGGACGGCAAGAAGGGTCTGAAGCGGACCCGCTGGATCATCGGCCACGTCGAAATCCCCCGGTTGCAGGTCGATGGGCTGTCCATGGGGCGTGCGATCCGCCGCCCGATGCCAGGCTTTCTGATGGCGCACCAACTCCCCGATCGATGCCACCCCTTTCGCGCCAATCAAGGTCTCGAGCGCGGCGAACCAGTGGTGATAGTAAGTGTCTCCATGGTCGGCATTGCCCTCGGCCCGCGCCGCCGCGATTCGCCCGCCCAATGCCTGCGCCCATTCGGACCAGGTAAACAGTCCGCGCTCATGCAACGCCAGCGTCATTGCAAAGGCTTGCGCCTCCCATGGCTGGGAAAAAACAGGGCCGCCTTCGTCCTGCGGCAGCCCCGGCAATGAGGTGAGTTCCTCCGGCCGCAGTGTCACGCCGCCGCCATGCTGCCAAAGCGTCCACTGTTGAAGTCGCTGATCGCTTGCCGGATTTCCTCCTCGCTATTCATCACGAACGGGCCATAGCCGACGATGGGCTCGTCGATCGCTTCGCCGCTGAGCAGCAGCAACATGGCATCGCTGTTCGCCTCGACCGCGATTGCATCGCCGCCGCGGTCGAACAACACCATTTGTGCTTCGCGAGCCACTTGGCTCGCGTTCACTTGCACTGTGCCGCGCAATACGATCAACGCCAGCGTGCGGCCTTGCGGAACCACGAACTCGGTGGTGTGACCCTGCTTCAATCTGACGTCCCACGCATCCATGGGCGTGAAGGTATGCGCCGGACCGCGATGACCCGCGTACTCGCCGGCGATCACGCGCACCCGGCCGGCATTGTCGGGCAAGGCGACTACGGGTATGTCGGCATTGAGCAGCGTCTGATAGCCGGGAGCGGCCATCTTGTCCTTCGCCGGCAGGTTGACCCACAGCTGGACCATCTCCAGCGTGCCGCCGCTGCGGGTGAACTCGTGCGAATGAAATTCCTCGTGCAGGATACCGGACGCCGCCGTCATCCATTGCACATCCCCCGGGCCGATTTTGCCGCCCGCGCCCGTGGAGTCGCGATGTTCGACTTCTCCCTCGTAGACGATGGTGACGGTCTCGAAGCCGCGATGCGGGTGTTCACCCACGCCGCGCGGCCGCGTCGCGGGCTCGAATTTCATCGGCCCTGCATAGTCCAGCAGCAGGAAGGGACTGATGTGCTTGCCCAGGGTGTCGTAGGTAAACATCGATCGGACCGGGAACCCATCTCCAACCCAGTGCTGGCGCGGCGCGGTGTAGACTCCGATAATCTTTTTCAAGAGGGATCTCCTTAGTGTGCAGTCGATCAGACCGCCGGAAGGGAGGAACGATAGCGCTACTCTGCTGTCGCCACTAGCCGTCGTGGCTTATCCTCAGAGTCCTATTTCCAGAACACTGGGGTGGCCCGATGCAGGATCTCAATGACTTGTACTACTTCGTCCAAGTCGTCGAGCATCAGGGCTTCGCAGCCGCCGGGCGCGCGCTCGATGTGCCGAAATCCAAACTCAGCCGGCGTATCGCCGTTCTGGAAGAGCGCCTGGGGGTGCGCCTGGTACAGCGCTCCACGCGGAAATTTTCCGTCACCGAGATCGGGCAAAGCTACTATCAACACTGCAAGGCCATGCTGGTAGAGGCCGAAGCCGCTCAGGAGGTCATTGATCTTACCCGTTCCGAGCCTCAGGGCATCGTGCGGGTGGCTTGTCCGGTTGCGCTGCTGCATTCCCACGTGGGGACGATGCTGGCTCGCTTCATGATCGACCACGCCCGCGTAGAGGTGCATCTGGAAGCCACCAATCGCCGTGTCGATGTCATACGGGAAGGTTTCGACCTGGCCCTGCGCGTGCGCTTTCCGCCGCTGGAGGACAGCGATATGGTGATGAAAGTGCTGGGGGACAGCAGGCAATGCCTGGTTGCAAGTCCCGCCTTGCTGAAGCGGCACGCGCCGCTGCGAGTACCGGCCGATCTGCACGCCGTGCCCAGCCTCGATCTCGAGCGTCCGCAGCGCGACCACCTCTGGCAGCTCGACGGCCCCAACGGCGCCGCCGTGGTGGTGCCCCATGCACCGCGTCTGGTGACCGACGACATGATGACGCTGCGCCTGGCCGCGCTCGCCGGTGTGGGGATTGCGCAGCTGCCGACGATGACGGCCCGGGAGGAGTTCCGCAGCGGCGCGCTGGTGCATGTGCTGCCCGACTGGGCGCCGCGATCCGGCATCATCCATGCCGTATTCCCTTCGCGCCGCGGCCTGCTGCCGACGGTGCGCCTTCTCATCGATTTCCTGGCCGTTCAGTTTGAAGGGTTGACAAAGGAAGCTTGATCTGACGAGCTCGATCCGCACAACGAGTGGCTTATCGGCTGGGCCGGCACTTAATAGTTTAACGGCGCGGTGCGAAGGGTTTAGCGGCCTGCCAGAGTTCGTTCGCGCCCAAACGGACGGTGAAATCGGGATTAGAGTAGACGAAGCGAATGACACCGGAGCTATCGACGATGAAGACCGACGGCACGGGCAGTGCATGCGCCTTGGTACCGGTCGTCTTTTCCAGATCGACACCCCATTTGAGCTGTTCGGCAATTTCCCGATCGCTCAGATGAAAGGCGATGTGGAAGGCTTGTGCCGCCTTCAGAGTGGGATCCGAAAGCAGAGTGTATGGGATATCCGGGTTCTTCAGACTCGCGTACAGAAGCTCAGGGCGATCTGTGCTGAGGAAGATCACGCCGAAGCCGCTGGCGCGCAGTTTGGGCTCCACGAGATGGAGATCCGCCAGTTGTCCATTGCAGTAGGGACACCAACCGCCGCGGTAGAAGATGAGTACGTAGGGTTTTCCCAGGTCATGAGCGGAAAACACGTAGGGAGTATTGTCAGCCCGACTGACGGTGAATTCCGGTGCGTGCTCGCCGACCTTCAGAGGCTCAACGGCCTTCGCGTTCGGCGCAAATTCAGCGCGCGCCGTCGGAACCGCCAGCCCGAGCGCAAACGCGACGGCGTACACCCAGGAGCAGAGTTTGAGAGGCATCACGGTCTCCGGTTATTGTAATCTCTTGTCATTGGACCCGATCCGGCGGGGATTTATTGCGGCGATGGTCGCCGGCGGCTCGCACCGACGCGGCGGGCGAGCCAGTGCTATTGCTGGACCAGAACCGCGGCGGCCATCATTGCCTGCCACGCCGAGGCGGCCACGGCGGCCGATACGAACTGGTCGCACATTGCCGGATTCCATGCGCAGCTTGCGCCGGCGCAGGCGGCCGGCGAGGCGATGTCGTCACTGTAAATGACAAGACGGCGCCGGCTCATCATGGCTGCTTCTTATTCTGTCCCTCATATGCCTTCCACGCTTGATCGATGACGTACGCCTGAATGGCCATGGCGTCCTCGGGCGTCAAGGCCGTCACGTCGGGATAGTGTTGAGCGACGCCGAAGGCCATCATGCCCTGCTGCCGGTGACTGCCGCCCAGCACGATGGCATCCCATTGTTGATGGACCTCGGCAGGCGCATAGCGCAAATCCGGTATTGCGCCATCGACCGTCCACGCACCGCTTCCGTCGAGTCCCGGGGCGTGACAGCCTCCGCATACATGGGTTTCATACAGCGTTGCGCCCTGCCGAATGACCGCTGCCGTGCCGATGCGTTCGGGGGGTCTGGGAACCGGGGGTATCACATCGGGAGGCGTGGGAAAGGGCATGGAAGCTCCGAGCTTGAATGCGAGCAGGCGCGCGGGTCCGCGCTTGGACTTCGGCGTCGCCATGGTGCGGGCGGGCATGAACAGTCTCGACGCCGAGCCCCAGCCCACCGGGATGACGATGTATTGCTCGCCGCGCACCTTGAAGCTGATCGGAACTGCATCGATGGCCGAACCAGTCTGGATCGACCATACCTTGCGTCCCGTATCGCCTGCATAAGCCGCGAATTCACCCGTCCCCTGCCCCTGAAACACCAGGTTACCCGCCGTGGAAAGCACGCCGCTGTTCGTTTGCAGGCGTTGCTCGACGGTCCAGCGCACGGATTGCCCGATCGGATCCCAGGCGATCAGACGGCCGTCCAACGGCGTTTCTCCGGGTTCTTTGCTGCGGACGTCGTAAGCCGGAATATAGACGAGCTTCGTTAGCGGATCATAGCTCATCGGCCACCAGGTCTTGCCGGCACCGCGCTCCGCACCGGGACCGGATGGAAGAGCCGGGGCTTCGATGGGTCGACCGGTCTTCAGATCGATGCCGCTCGCCCATCGTACGGTGCCGTAGGGCTTTGCTTCCAGAAGTTGGCCTGAGGCGGCATCCAGTACATAAATGAAGCCGTTCCTCGGGGCCGTGATCGCGACGTGACGTTCTCGGCCGCCGAGCATCAGATCCGTGACGATGGTGTGAAAGTTCTCGGTTTGGAAATGCTCGCCGCTGGTCTGAAAGTGCCAAACATATTCGCCGGTATCCGCGTTGACCGCGACGACGCAGCCGGAAAAGAGCTTCGCGCCGTGCGGAACTTCACTGGGTAGCGTGGTTCCTTCGACTTGCCCCGATCCAGCGGTTCCGAAAATAATCAGATTGGTTCGAGGATCGTAGGTAATCGCATCCCAGACCGCCCCGCCGCCGAATCGCCACCACCGGTCCCCGCTCCACGTCTTCGCGGCCATTTCCAGCGCCTTGGATTCAAACCCCTTGGAAGGATCTGCGGGCACCGTCCAGAATCGCCATGCTTCCTTGCCGCTATTGGCGTCGAACGCGACGAGCGAACCTCGTATCATATCGTCAGAGCCGTTGTATCCGATCAGCACCTTGCCTTTCACGATATGCGGCGCGCCGGTGCTGCCCGTTTGGACGGGATCGCAGATCTGCGAGGACCAGAGTTGTTTGCCGGATCGGGCATCGACGGCCACCAGACGGCAATCGCCGGTGGCGACGTACACTTTGCCTTCCCACACGGCCACGCCCCGGTTGACGCGCACCGCGTATGAGTTCTGTGTCCCGAAGCTCATTTTCACCTGGGGATCGAATTTCCACAGGGACTTGCCGGATACCGCGTCCACGGCATACACGAGCGAACGCGGGGCGCTCACGTAAATGACGCCGTCCACCTCAATCGGTTCGGCAGCCATTCCCATCGTACTATCGATATCCAAATACCATGCCAGACCCAGCGTGCCGACGTTCTTCTCCGTGATCTGACTCAAGGGGCTGAAGTGCGCCTCGCCCCAATCACGCCCGTTCACGAGCCAGTCATCGCCTGAATTAGCTTCGGCCCGTACTCGCGCGGCATCGACGTCGCCCTCCCCGCTTCGCGCCGGCGAGCAGAGGACAGTCGACATCAGACCCGGCAGGAAGATCGTCGACGCGAGCAGCGCGAGGATCTTGGCGTTTCTTGTCATCGCTACCAGCCTACGGCCTCGCCATCCTTGCGATGGTCGGAGCCCGGCGCGGTAGAAGCCGTTCACCGGCTGCGTGCTGTCCGGGTATTGGGGAGCTCTCTCCCGCGGATCGGGCGTGAACAGAATCGCTTGATATCCGCCGAGGTCATCGCCATTCGTCGAGACGACATCGTGGCCCATGGCCTTCAGTTGCGCACCGACCCGGTTGTAGAGTTGCGATTCCAGATCGAGCTTGTTGGGTACTTGATTGTGGTAGAAGCGCGCCATGTCGGTCGAGGCTTGGAGGTTGGCGCCCAGATCGACCAGGTTCACCATCATCTGAGCGTGACCTTGAGCTTGCATGTCGCCGCCCATGAGCAATAAGGTCAGCAACTGCCCGTCGGTTCTTCCCCCTTGCATCACGAAACCGGCGGAGAGTGTGTTGTAGGGACGTTTTTGCGGAGCGATCACATTGGGGCTGTTCGGGTCCAGAGTGAAGAGACCGCCGCGATTGTGCAAAATGAACCCGTAGCCCGGTACGGTGATGCCGGAGCCGAAACTGTCGTAGTTACTGTTGACCCAGGCGACCATATTGCCCCAGCGGTCGGCGGTCGAGAGCACAACGGTGTCGCCGCTGCCCGTCGCGCGTCCAGGCGCCGTCTTGGCAGCACGTGTCGGGCTGATCTTCGAGCACAGACTTCGAGCGTAGGCTTGCGTGAGCAATTTATTCTTGACCAGACCGATCAAGCTGCGGTTGAAATCCGGGTCGCCGTTGTACGTGTAAAGATCGGTGTAGGCCAGCATCTTCGCCTCGACAAGAATGTGCCAATAGCGTGGATCGGTCGGTCCCATGGAGGCCAGAGTCTCGCCCGGATACACGACTCCGGTGCAGGCCTGCAGGATGTTGAGCATCTCGTTTGCGGCGAAGCCCTGCGACGGTGGGGGTAGCTCATTGAGCAGGAACCCGTGATAGTCCGCCGCCACCGGATCCACCCATTCGCCGCTGTAGGCGGCAAGATCATGCAGCGTCATGGTGCCGCCGAGCTCTCTGGATTTGGCAACGATGGCCTGGGCGATCGCCCCGGTATAAAAAGCGCTGCGTCCTTGTTCCTGCAGCAATTTAAAAGACTTCGCAAGATCCGGGTTGCGGAAAATCTGCCCCGCCTTCGGCGGCCCACCGTGGATGTACCAGGTGTCGACCGAGTCCGGATCCAACGCCGTGCAGCAACCCGGCAGCGAATTGCGCGGGGAGTTTTCCGCCTTCGGCAACACCCAATCGTGCGCGATGCGTTCGGATATGGGGAAGCCTTGGATGGCATAGTCGATCGCCGGCTGGAGCACCTGCTTGAAGCGCATGGTGCCGTACTTGTCGAGGACTTCCTGCCACCCCCAAGTGGCCCCGGGCACGGTCACGGTCAAGATTCCGTTCCACGGCATGCCCGATCCCGGACCCCAGTCGCGCGGATTCCAGCGGTAGCCGTTGGAATTCATCAACGCCAGGGTCAAACCGCTCGGCGCCTTGCCGCTCGCGTTGAGCACGTGGATCTTGTGCTCTTTCGCAATATAAATAATGGCGAACAGATCGCCTGCCATACCCACGTTCATCGGCTCGACGACGTTCAGTGTCGCGGCGGCGGCGACCGCGGCATCGACGGCGTTTCCCCCATCCCGCAGAATCTTCAGCCCCGCCTCGGCGGCCAACGGTTGACTGGTCGTGACGATGCCGTTGCGGGCCATGACCTCGGAACGGCCCTGCGCGAGCCAGCCTTCCGCCCGATCGCCGTGAACGACGGCGTGATTGCAGGCCGGCGGATTCGACGCGCCGGAGTCGCACGTCGAGGCAGACAGGTCTGCGGCCTCGCCAACCGGCGTGCCTGCCGCCACTCCCAGAAACCAGAGCCCAAGGCCGAAAACCGATGCTTTGAAATCGAAAAAGCTACGTGATTTGCGATTCTTCACCAGCATCTCTTCCTTTGGCATTGCACGTGCCGCTTCGGATCAATAACGATAACTCAGCGCCACACCGATGGTTCTTGGGCGCAGCGATATGGCCCGGACCGCATCATATCCGTACGTACCCGGAACCGTACCCACGTCCTCGTACATCGCCGTCGAGTTGTCCGTCAAGTTCTGGACGAACAGCGCGGTATCCCAATGATCCTTCTTCACGCCGGCGCGCAGCGACACTTGAGTGATCGCCTGCCCATCGCGGATGGACCCCAGATACCCATTGACCCCGGGCGAATACGTTCTGTAGTAGTTCCCGGAATAGCTTGCATCGCTCCTTACGAAGGTCTCGAACCCGTCGATGGGATCCCAGGTGTAGGAAACCCCGAAGTTCCCCTGCCACTTGGGAGTGAACAGCAGCTCGTCCCCGTTCTTCGTCAGCAGCAGACCGGCATCGCCGGGCACGCTGACGCTTTCGGTATAATAAGCCTTTGTGTACGAAAGCGTCGTTGAGATCTCCACGCCTTTGAAAGGGATGAAAATGCCCTGTACATCGAAGCCCTTGCTGACCGCGGTGCCAAAATTGGCCGTATAGGTGTAGGCGCAGGTATTCAACGGGACAATGCTCTGAATTCTCGACCAATCGATCTTGTACACGCTCGAGGACAGTAAAATGCGGCCGTCATCGAAGCGATTCTTCAGCCCTAATTCATAGCTCACCACCTTGTCGGAGGTGTACGGAGGCGCCGAACCTTTCACCCCAAGGCTTTCCAGCTGCGCCGTGCAGATGTTGGGCAGCAACTGATTGGCACCGCCGATGCGGTACCCTTCTGCGACGGTTGCGTACACCAGCCCGTGCGTCAGATCGTAGGATGCTCCCACCTTCGGAGTTGTCGGATGTTCGCTCGATCCTCCGCTCGTCGTCAGCGGCAAGAGGTTGGCGCCGACGCCGAAGGGTCCGGCGGAAGTCTCGTTGAAGCTGAATGAGGTATGGGAGTTTCGAACGCCCGCCGTCAGCTTGAACCGGTCCGTGACCTTGAAGGTCGCGTCGCCGAAGACGGCCAGTTCCTTCTCGTACAGCTGACGGCGATCCAAATAAGAATCGTCTCCGTTGATCTGCGGCACACCGAAGAACTGATCAATGTTGTAGCCGGTGGTGGCAAGCCATAATTGATTCGCCAGCGGTTCGATCTCATCCTCCTGATAACTCTCGGCATTGTTCATATAGAACGCGCCGGCGACCCAGGTCAATCGGTGGTCATCGGTCGACGTGAACCTGATTTCCTGCGTGAAGTTGTCCTGCCTGCGGTTCACCACGTCGTTCAACGCATAGTTGGGGACAGCGGCATAGAAAAGGTCTTGTTTGGAGCTGTGAAAGAACTCATTGACGCCCTCTTGCGCGCGCGAAAAATAAGACGTGATCGACTTCACCGAGAAGTCGGTCAGCTGATACTCGACGGACAATGAAGGCAGATAAAACTGCTCGAGAGTGGGCTGCGGGATGTTGTAATAAGACTGATCGACTCCTTTCGTGCTCCACCAGACATCGCTGTCGGCCCTGTCTATTCTCTGGAAGTAAACGGCCGGCGTGATGGTCAGGTTATCGGTTGCCTTCACCAGTGTCGTCACGCGCCCCACATAGGACTGAGCCGTGTTGGTATTCTGGGCCACTAAATCATTGGTGAAGAAATTGTAGCGGTCGATGTAACCGCCGTCGTACCGGGTCCAGATGCTGGCCCGTACTCCCACACTGTTGTCCACGACCGGGCCGCCGGCCGCGACGCCGGCTTCGAAACTGGGTGTGCCGCCTTCGGTGAAGGCGAGCTCGCTGTGGGCGTAGGCGCTGTACTGCGTCAGGCTGGGCGTAGGGGTTATGAACCTCACGGTGCCTCCTTCCGAACCGGCGCCGAACAATGTGCCTTGCGGTCCTCGAAGGACTTCCACGCGCGAGAGATCGAATACGTCCGGATAGACCGTGCCTTCTTCCCGTCCTTGTATCGGTGTATCGTCGATATAAATACCCGTCGTGGCCGCGCCGGCAGTCGCACCGATACCGCGAATGACCACCGTGCGCTGGCCCTCCGACTGCGGGGCACCGGTGCTCGTCCCGCCCGAGGGTATGAGACTCATCCCTGGGACAAGCCGCGACAAGTCGTCGACACTCTTGACTTCCTGTTGTTCCAGCACGGTGGCGCTCACCGCCGTGATGCTGATCGGCACGGTCAAAATGTTTTCGGACCGCTTCTGAGCGGTGACGATTACTTCCTGCAGCGTGTCGGACTCGCCGCTCGTCGATATCGCAGAACTCGGACCGGGGTCCGAATCCGTGTCCGAATTCCCATGAGCCGCGCCGGCCGCCGAGTGGAGAGAGACGGTATTGGAGTCGACGACGGCGTACTCAACGCCGGTTCCCGTCAGTAATTGGCCGAGAGCGCTGCTTGCGGGCATTGTGCCTTTGACGCCCGCCGATCGAATGCCTGCCAGCAACGACGCCCGGGCAGTGACCTGAACGCCCGATTGCTGCGAGTACTGAATCAACGCCGAAGGCAGACGTTGGGCCTTGATATCGAACTGCACCGTTGTTGCCAGATCGGCCGCCGCGAGCGCAGGATAGGCAATTGCAACGATCAGCGGCACAATGAGCCCGGGAATCATTCGACCGCCATGGAATGGACGGATTGCGAATCGCATTTTGACATCCCCTATGTTGACGTTTTCTGAAGCTGCGACGTCTTTTGCTGTACTTATAACGAACAAGCCGCCGACTTTTGCAATTCCTGCCGTCAAAACTGCAAAATTCGCGGGTCCGTTCGTCTAGCTATCTAAGGGGAGACTGCATAGCCCATGAATTTGGAGCAGCAAGAAGCGGGGTCAAGCTCGTCCGCGCCTGCGGCGCAGGTCGCGCCTTCGCGGGCCGAGTCGGTCGAGCGGCTGTTCCGGGAGCACAATGACGCGCTGATCCGCTTCCTGTTGCCGAGATTGCGGTCCCAAAGTGCGGCGCGGGAGGTTGCGCAGGAGGCCTATGTCCGGCTCTTGAGTCTCGATGAGCCCGGTGCCGTCAGCTACTTGCGCGCGTTTCTGTTCAAGACCGCCGCCAATCTCGCGGTCGATCGGCTGCGGCGCGGCATCGTCCACACCCAGGTTACCGCTCTCCCGCTGTTCCACGAGTTTGCCGACGATAGGACGCCTGAGCGCCGGGTGGCGGGTGCGCAGCAGATCGATCTCCTCAAGCACATCATTCGCGAATTGCCGCCGAAATGCGCTCGCGCGTTCATGCTCAATCGACTCCACGACATGAGCTTCGCCGCAGTGGCGGCCGAGATGAACTTGTCCGAGCGCATGGTGCGCACCTACGTGGTGCGCGCGCTGCTGTACTGCCGGGCACGCCTGGATGCCGATTCGCGGCGCGCCGAGGAGGATGCTCCGTGAGCGATCAAGCGCGCACGAATATCGAGCAAGATCCGATCTACCGCGCGGCGGCGGAATGGCTGACCCGACTGCACGAGCCCGCTCTGACACTGGAAGAGACGATTGACTGGCAACTCTGGATGACAGCCGATATCCGCCACGCACATGCTTTCCGCCGCCTCGAGGAAGTCTGGAACGGATTTGCCGAGCTATCGATCCCCATGCCGCCGGAAGCGGGCACGAAAGACCCGTATGATGCATCGGTGCCGGTCGGCGAATGGCTCGCGTCGACGCCCCGCTCGCTCCGCTTGCTGCGAGGATCGGCTGCCCGAAGGGCGCTCGCGGTTGCCGCCAGCCTGCTGTTGGTCGCCGTCGGCTTGGCGGTAATGTCCGGCGACGGTGTCAATCCAACGGTGAGTAGTCCCGGTGCCACCGTGGTCGAGACCGCTGTCGGCCAGAACCGCACGGTCCAGCTCGCGGATGGGTCCTCGGTCATACTCGGCGGCCGCACCAGCATCGATATTTCCCTGCGTCCTGACTTGCGGCAAGTCACGCTTTCCCGGGGCGAGGCGTTGTTCAGCGTGGCCAAAGATCCGTCCCGCCCCTTCCTGGTTCGCGTGGGCACGGCAACCGTTACGGCGCTCGGCACAGAGTTCAACGTACGGCGGGGTGACGATCGGGTCGTCGTTTCGGTTCTCGAAGGACGCGTTCTCGTGCAGCCGGTCGCGTCATTTACCTGGATTCCATGGATCCCCATCTCCATGTCCATCGGCAAAGCAGCGGCGGTGAATGCCGGCCATAGCACCGTCGTGGATCACGGCAGGATCCAGGTGACCAAGGCGCTGTCGAATGAGGCAGGCGTCATAGGCTGGGAGCACGGCCGACTTGCATTCGAGGCGGCGCCGCTGCGCGATGTCGTCGAAGATGTGAACCGCTACACCCAAAAGCCCATCGTCATCGCCGACGAGCAGACGGGGGATCTGATGATCACCGGCACGGTCACGAATACCGACGTCGCGGGCTGGGTGGCCAGCCTGGTCAGCACGCTCGGCATCCGTGCGGAGGTGCTGCCGGATCGCATCGTGTTGCGACAAGACTAAACGCCTGCGTTATCGTTCTCTGTCCGCCTTCCCGTCTGCCGCAGGGCTGTGGCGAAGCGCCAAAGCCTTTGAAGCAGGTATGAATAACGCGGCCGCAAAAGCGGCGTTGGCGCATTCGCTGCGTGACAAGCCCACCCCGTAGGGGAACCAGATGCCGGGTACGCCTAGCTGATTTAGCTCCCGGCCGAACACGCTGACCGACCCCACGAGAATGGTCAGGAGCAAGACCCAGCTCACCTTGTGGGAGTATCCGAGCGACATCATGACCAGAAGCAGCAACAAAAAGCCCAGTCGGATTGCCATTAACGCAACGGCAAAACCGCTCGTCACCGCGGGCGGTAAGTCCGGAAAGAGCAGCGCCGTGCTGACCGGCCGGACAATCAGAAACATGACGGTGAGGCCTGCACAGACAAAAGCGATCCAGCGCGCGCGCTGCAGACCAAGCGCTGCGCGCCACGCCATGATCCAGGCGCCCAGCAAGAGCCCGTCAATGATCGTAAGCCGCCACGCACCCTTAGGCGTTCGCGTCAATGGGCCCGCAGGACCACCGATAGAGCCACAGGACAACGACGATCAGCGAGCCTCCGGGCAAAACGAGCGCGATGGCCGCGTACGGACCAAGACTTCTCACGACCGAAGTTACTTTCCGAATCAGGTCACTCATGACTCGTCTCTCTCGTTTCAAACCTTCCAGATCATAAGGACGAACGAGACAGCCCGGCTTCGACATGGCGTACCCCGAATAGACCCCTGACCGGGCGGTGACCGCCCTCTATTGCGCCGCAGCAAACAAAGCCAGAACTCTTCACACAATGCCGCGCGACCGCGGAAATGCAGCGGCAAGCCAACCATTGCAAGCAATTCCATGACGGCCGTCTCCTATTGGTCAAGCAATTAAGACGATGATTCGTCGATGGAACGCAAGGCCTCAGGGAGATCGAAGGCACTCGCTGCAACTCAGCTCACCGAACTACAGGTTGATGCCCTACTCGACAAGAGGCAACGCGACAAGGGAATCAAGGAGCTTCGCCGCGCCATCGATGACCAGCAACTCCTGTTGCACTATCAGCCGAAAGTAAACTCCCGCGACGGCCGCATCGTGGGCGTTGAGGCTCTGATCCGGTGGAACCATCCCGAGCGCGGCACAATTGCACCGGGTCAATTCATCCCGCTTCTCGAAGAGTCTGGATTGATATTGGAGGTCGGCGCCTGGGTACTCAGGCAAGCCGCCGCCGACTTCCTGTCGTGGACTCAAATGGGTCTCGCTCCGCTGCGAATTGCGGTGAATGTCTCGCCGAACCAACTCAAACATGAAAGCTTTATGAGTGAGCTGGAAAGGGCCCTGCGCGTGGACAATCTAGGACACGCGGGCATCGATATAGAGATCACCGAAAGCGTTCTCATGGACGATCTCGAGGGGTGTATCCGGAAACTGGCGGCGGTTCGCGAGCTGGGCGTTCAGGTAGCCATCGATGACTTCGGCACCGGCTATTCTTCACTGCGCTACCTGGCCCGCTTACCTGTCGACACTCTCAAGATCGATCAATCATTCATTGCCATGGTAACCGAGAGCCCGAACGATCTTGCCATCGTTTCGGCAATCATCGTCCTCGCGCACGGATTGGATTTAGACGTCGTCGCAGAGGGAGTGGAGACCTCGGAACAGCGCAAGTTCCTGCGATTGCTGAGATGCGATCAAATGCAAGGTTTCCTGTTCAGCAGACCGGTTCCAAAGGAGGCAATCGAGGAAATGCTCAGATCGGGAGCCAACACGACCGCCCAAGCCCACGTCGTCGCCGATTCATCGAGCACTCGCACCGTTTCCGAGCCGGAATTTCGAGAACGCCGTGAGGCCGCGCAGGAAACCTGGAATCCGAGATAGATTGCGGCCGCGCCTCTTGGGCAGACTGCTTGCACTCGGCGCCGCCGCGCTATCGGCGCTTGCTTGCATGGATTTCGCCAACGCGGCGGCCATCCATCAATCGCAATCGATTGGCGCATCGTTTACTGCGTTCTGGTCGGCCGCGCGTGATCGGCCATTCGAGGAACAGGTAGCCCTATGGGAGAGGCTCGTTGAGCAA
This sequence comes from uncultured Gammaproteobacteria bacterium, assembly GCA_963784105.1. Lineage (GTDB taxonomy): Bacteria > Pseudomonadota > Gammaproteobacteria > Steroidobacterales > Steroidobacteraceae > Bog-1198. Next base: position 2,197,413 of record CAWAQE010000015.1, on the reverse strand, counting down.
CCTCGGCAGGAGGTCTACGCATCGGTCGTTTGGGAGAAAAGGAATCGTCCCCACTGGAATGAGGAGAGGCTGCAGCTCCTGAGGCAGCGTTTCCTGGAGTATCCAGGCCTGAGCACCCAGATTCCGGCAGCCGCGCGCACGCTGGAGTCGGACATTGCGGTTCAGTCAAACCGCTTCCGTGCGCTGTTTCCCGACGCGCCGGCTCATCCATCGATCCGACTGGTGCTCGCGCCCAATTTCGATGCGAAGAGCGGCGTACTGAGGAATCGGAGCCCCGTCCTCGTCTTTGCCGTCGATTCGCTGCTCCTCGAGCGCGCGGATATGAGCATTATCTTCCCGCACGAGCTCTTTCACCTCTACCACGCGAATCATGCCGGCGTTCAAAATGACGGGGTGATGCCGGCTGCAGATTTGACTTTGCCGCTGTTCGCGGAAGGCCTCGCCACGTACGTCAGCGCAGTCCTGTCGCCCGGCCATTCGGACGGCCAACTTCTCCTGCAAAACAATCTCGGCGCGCTGCCGGCGGCCAGATTGCCGGAGATTGCCACGCGTTTTCTCGCGGACGCCGATGAGAAGGCAATCGATCCGGTCCACCCTGAAGCATTTGGGCGCTGGTTCATGGGATCGAACCGGAGGTATCAGCCTGATTTGCCGAACCGAACGGGTTATTGGCTGGGACTCCACGTCATCCGGCAAATGCGTCGCCGGTCCTCACTGCATGAAATGGCTTCGTGGTCGCCATCGAGGGCACAGGTGCAGACAAGAGCGGCGCTGCTCGAAATGGCGCACGGCGGCTGAGCCGTCGACTACCTCCTGACCGCATCCGCAGGGCGGCCGGCAGACTCCCGCCCGCAGAACGCGATGATCAGCCCGAACAGAATCGTTGCAGCCATGTTCTCGACGAATTTGGCGACGCTGAATTTGCTCGAAAAGCCCGCGGCGGATAGCGGAACCACGACGAAATTCGGGCCCCAGCATGTTGATCAGGCACGCCGAGCCAATGTCTATCGTACCGGCAATCAATGCGCCCCGCAGAACCGCGCCGCGCGTGTACCGCCAAACCTGGGTCCGCGGGCCGCTCAAGCGTGGCCGACACCGAGGACTTGTTCGACTGATCGAATCAACTCAACGGTCTCGAACGGCTTGGTGAGGACCAGGTGCGCTCCCGCCTTTTCGGCCGATGCAAGATAGGCGGTGGTCGTTATCGCCGTCGGTTGGTAATCCGTGACGCCGAAATTACCGCCGCCGGAAATTGCGATTATGCGCACCGAGGGAAATGCCTTGCGAATCGATTCGATCGCTTCCACGCCGTTGATCTGAGGCATGATGATATCGGTGATGACGAGATCCGTGGGGTTGCGTGCGAGTTCGGCAAGCGCATCCATCGCACTCTCGGCGGTACGGACCGAGTATCCCGCACGATCGAGTACATATTTCACCGAATCGCGCACGTCGGGCTCATCATCGACAACCAGAATGTTTTGCATCTTCGCCTCACACCGCCAGCGCCGTTGGATCGCCAATGACCTCGAGGCGGTCGACAGCCGGGAAAAATATTCGAAACGTGGTCCCCACGCCAATCTTCGAGTCGACGGTAATGCTAGCACCGAAGCTCTCTACGATGCCATGTACCACGGAAAGCCCCAGACCCGCGCCTTGTCCGACGGAACGCGTGGTAAAGAACGGCTCGAATATGCGCTCAACCGTGGCCGAGTCCATTCCCCGTCCCGTGTCGCGAACCCAGAGTTCGACGCGCGGCCGCGATACCCCAGGTTCGTCGGCATGTTCTTGATACCTCAGGCCGATCGTCAACATGCCTCCCGCGCCTTCCATCGCCTGGTAGGCGTTGGTGCACAGGTTTATCAGCAACTGCGCTGCGAGCGTGGCGTCGGCTCTCACCAATGGAATAGATTCGTCGATTTCCGTGCGTATCTCGATGGTCGGCGGGGCGAGCACGGAAAAAAGATGTAGGGCCTCGTCCACCACCTCCCGCAGGTCGATCAGCGCAAGCTTCGCCTCGCCGAGCTCGCGGCTAAATGTCAAAATCTTCTTCACGATATCCTTCGCACGGCGCGCGGCCGCAAGCACTCGCTCGAGATTCGCACGCGGCGCAGCGGATCGCGGCAGATCCTGCAGTGCCGTGTCGGTAAACAGCATGATGGGAACCAGCACGTTATTGATTTCATGAGCTATACCGCTCGCGAGCGTACCCACCGTCTCCAGCCGCTGACGATGCCGTAATTGCTTCTGCAATTCCTCGCGCCTGACTTCAGATATCTCCTTCTCCTTTATCTTCGCCTGAAGCCGATTATTCACGCCCACCAATTCATGGCGCATGGCTTCGAGATCCACCGCCAATTCATGCAGCTCGCGAATGCCGGTATTGACGTTGAGAGCACGCGTGTAGTCGCCGGAGGAGATCGCGCGCGAGACGGCCTGCAAGCGCTGGATTGGGCGCGACAGGCGATGACTCAGTATGATGGCGACGGCGATCGCCACGGCCATATATCCCGCCAGCAGCCAAAGCATTCGAGTCAGTGCGAGCTGGATTCGCTCCTGCGTAGGCTGCTCGTCGAAGCCCAAGCGCAGTTCGGCGCGATGGTACTTGTGCTCGATCGGCCGTACGACGAAGTAAATGCCGTCGCCCCCTTCGCCGAAACTCAAATCCGTGGAACGTGCCGTCTTGATATCCGACGATCCATACAGGCTGCGGGTACTGCGGCCCCGGTCGTAGAGCTCCGCATAGCGGGCGCCGCCGTGAGTGATCGCGAAGTCGAGCAGGTCTTCGATTCGCTTCTGGGAGTCCATGGCCGCCCCGACCTCGAATTCGTCCGCAAGTACCCGTGAAAAGGTCCTGGCATGGTCGACGAACAAGTCCTCGTGGCTCTCTCGAATCACGTAACCCATGCCGAAATAAAGGGCCGGTAATAGCACCAAGTGCACCACCACCACGCAAGTGGTGACGTAAATCCAGAAGGTTGCCCTTAGTCGTGCCATGAGACCCGCATGATCCTCACATCGGCATTGTGCTCGACATCTTTCGCCCAAGCATAGCTCACGGGGACCGGGTCGGTTGCGACGGCCTCGATCAGGCACCCTGACCCACGAGCTTGAGGCTTGCAGGATGGCGGCAACGACCCTAAGCTACGCAAAGTCAGGGGCTTGAACCGTCCAGGGATCGTTGAGGCGGCAAATCCTGTACAACGAGACTTGGACGATGTCGTGCAGAGCGGGAAGAATGGATGGATCGCTCTTATGCAAAGAAAATACAAAGAACGCGCGCGGGGGCTTCCATACCGACCATCGCGGCTTCGCGTGGTTCTGGCTGACGACCAGACGATTCTTCGCCACGGCCTGCGGGCACTCCTGGATGCCGAACCCGATTTGGAGGTGATCGGCGAAGCCGGCAATATGCAGGACGCCATCGCGTTATCGCGGCGCTTATTGCCCGATGTGGTGATCACGGATGTCGCCTTTTCAAACGGCATCGAAGTCCAGGCCATAAGCCAGCTGCGGCGCGAATGCACGGGTGTGCGCGTGCTGCTGCTGACCGGCCATAGTTGCCAAGAATGCATGCGCGCCGCAATGACGGCGGGTGTCCACGGCTACATCCTCAAACATTCGCCATTCGAGGTCCTGCTTAGCGCGATCCGCTCGAAGGGATCTGAGTATGAACATTCTGAACTGCCCTTGCGCGCTGCAGCTAAGCAGGGGCGTTCGACCGCGCAATCCGCCAAGGCGCAGATTGCGGAAATGACGGCGCGCGAACATCAGGTGCTGATCGGCATTGCGTTGGGATATTCCAACAAGCGAATTGCGGGGAATCTCGGGCGCAGTGTCAAGACCATCGAAAAACATCGATTCAAGATGATGCACCGGCTGGGGCTGCAGAACGCGGCGGCTGCGACCCGCTATGCAATGGACAACGGTCTGCTGCTCGCCGATGGTGGGGCACAGGAGCCGGGCCCGGAGCGTGAGTCCGCCGAGGCCGGCGCATCGCCGGAGCAAAGCGCCCGCTCGCAACGACGAACGCGCACCCCTGACTAGGTCTCTGGTCAAGACCCTGCCTTGAGCAAGGCCAACTCGCGGCGTCGGCCTTGCTCTCTGGGCGGCGGCTCGCTCGCCGCTTGCGCGGTCGACGATGACTGCCGCGCGCCGGGATAGCTTGGGCCGGGAAGTCGTTCCAGGCGCAGCGAATTCAGTACCACCAGCAGACTCGAGCCGGCCATGACGGCAGCCGCCACGATCGGCTGCAGCAGCCCCAGTGCGGCACAGATCAGCGCGATCAGGTTGTAGCCGAACGCCCATGCCAGGTTGGCGAGGATGGTCGAGCGCACTGCACGGGCCCGGCCGACCACCCAGGGCAGCAGCCAGAGGCCGTCCGAAGGCAGCACCAGATCTGCGGTCTCGCGTGCCAGATCGGTGGCCGAGCCCACGGCGATGCCGACATCCGCGCAGGCCAGCCCGGGCCCGTCGTTCAGGCCGTCGCCGACCATGGCTATGGCGCCGTGGTGTGCTCGGTACTGATCGAGGGCCACCCTTTTGGCCTCCGGCAGCAGCCCAGCCTGCCATTCATCCACACCCACCATGGCCGCAACACGCGCGGCTGCGCCGGCGTGATCGCCGCTGAGCAACGTCACCCACAGCCCGAGGCCGCGCAGTGCGTCGATGGTCGCTCCCGCCTCAGGCAGCGGTGTGTCGTCAAACGACAGTGCAGCGCGGGCACGTCCGGCGCGAGCATTCTCGCTCCAACCGACGAACACCACCGAATGGCCGGTCGATGCCATTTCCTCGGCGCGCTCGGACAACGCCGGCGGCAGCTGCCAGCCCAGGTCGTTCATCAAAGCCGCACTGCCGGCCGCGACGGACTCGCCATGGACAACTCCGCGCAACCCACGCCCAGGCACGATCTGCACATCCCCGGCGACGATCGGATCGAGCCCACGCGCGGCGGCAGCCATCGCGATGGCCTGCGCCAAGCCATGCTCGGAATGGCGCTCCAGACCCGCCAGTCGGGCCAGTACCTCATCCTCCCCGACGCCATCGCTCGCAAGGTCGACGAGCTTCGGCCGGCCCAGAGTGAGCGTGCCGGTCTTGTCGAAGGCGATCAGGCGGGTACCGGCCAGCGCTTCGAGTGCGCCGGGACTGCGCACCAGGCAGCCATGCCGGGCCAATTGCCCGATACCAATCGAGTGCGCCAGCGGCGCGGCCAGGCCGACCGCACAGGGACAGGCCACCACCAGCACCGACAGCGCGGTGAGCATGGCCTGATCGAGCGGCAGGCGCTGCACCCAATAGAGCAGAGTCATGGCGGCGAGGGCCAGCACGATGGGCACGAATGCACCCACCAGGCGATCGGCGATACGCTGCGTGCGGCTCGCCTGTCGTAACGTGTCGCGCACCGATCGGCATATCTGCGCCCACCGGCTCTCGCCTCCGGCGCCGCTGCTGCGGATCAGCAAGGGACCGTCGAGATTGATGCTGCCCGCGAGGACGCCGGCGCCGACTGCCTTGGCGATCCGTCTGCTCTCGCCGGTAATCACCGCCTCATCGGTATGCGAGCTACCTTCTACAATCAGGCCGTCGACCGGGATTCGCTCGCCTGGCCGGACCCGAATCAGCATCCCGGCACGCACCTCGCGCACCGGCCGGCGATGCTCTTGTGCCCCCTCGACCACCGTCGCCAATTCGCTTTCCGCGGCTAACAACGGCGCCAGATCGCGCGACGCGCGCGCGCGCCCCGCCGCCTCGAGATAGCGGCCGAGCGTGAACAGCATCAGCACCATTGAGGCGGTATCGAAGTACAGATGGCCGCCGGGCCGGAACATGGCAAGCGTGGAATAGGCATAGGCGGCGAGGCTGCCGAGGACGATGAGCGCCGAGGAGGTCAGACGACCGTGACGGGCTTGCAACCAGGTCTCACGCAGGAAAGGTTCGCCGAGGATCAGAACCGCCGGCGTCGCCAGTCCCCAGAGCAGCAGGTGAATCGTCGGCAGCACGCGCCGGTCGGCACCGCTGAACGCCCCCGAGTACACCAGCAAGCTGAAGAGCATGATGTTCATGGACAGAAAGCTGCCCACGCCCAGACGTACCAGGAACCACGCCGCCTCCGACGCATCGCCGCTGCCGCTTCTGACTTGGTGGGCGATGCAGCAGCCATAGCAGCAGAACTGGCAGCCCTCGCCGTTCACCGTGCGGGCCAAACCCCGCCGGCCGACCGGCAGCAGGCAGTGGCGGCACAGAGCGTCGGGGGCCGGCGTCATGCGAAATGCCAGACGTGGTGCCGGCCATGGCCGGTCATCATCGGCAAGACGCCCCGGCTGAGCGTGACCAACCCCAGGGCCAGAATGAAGCTGCCGGCCAGCCGGACACCGCGCTGCCGCCAGCTGGGTGCAAGCAGGCGGCCGAGGCCTCCCATCATGAGCATGGCTGGAAAAGTGCCCAGGCCGAACACCGCCATGGTGAGCAAGCCGGACAGCACGTCAAATGTACTCGCAGCCTGAGCGACCATGGCGTAGACCAGGGGACACGGTAGAAAGCCGTTGAGCACACCGAAGGCTAGCGGCGCAGCGTGCCCGGGCGTGCGCAGCAGGCGTCGTAACGAGATCACGAGCGTCGAGCCGCCGAAGCTGCTCGTGACGCGGTGCCAGCCGCGCAAGCCGAAGAAACTCAGCGCCATGAGGATCATCAGCAGCCCGGCCATCACGGCGAGCGCGCGCTGCCCAGCGTCGAGCGACGCGCTGAGAAACGGGGTTCCCTGGTCCGGCCGTAATCCCTGGGATGTACAGATCGCCTGGCCCAGTCCGCCGGCAAGCCCCCCGAGGAAACAATAAGTCGTCAGCCTGCCGGTGTTGTAGAGCAGATGCCGCACCGAGGTGGCGCCGGCGCCGCGCGGATCCGCCCCCAATGCGCAGGCGAAGCCCCCGCACATGCCGATGCAATGAAAACTGCCCGCGAAGCCGGCGAGGAACAGCAGCGCGTAGTAGGTCATGGTCGATGTTCCCGGACAAACCGCCCACGGCAGCGAGCGGCAACAGTGGGTGCGCTATTTTCTCCGCGCCAGCAGAGCGAGCCAGATGAAGAACCCGACGGTAAAGGCCGCAAAGCCGAAAAATGCGACTTCCTGCAGCACGCTGGCCCTGGCCAGCGAGAATCCAGTTTCAGCCAGCATTGCGTCCTCCTCAGCCGGTAACGGTGCGGATCACGTTCATGACGAGTTCAAAACCCAAGAACATCAGGTTGATGACGGCGATTCCGAAGATTATTTTGACGCCCAGCATGGCTTTGGTCTCCGCTCGAGAAACGGCCATCAGCCGATTCGGCCCGGCCCGACTCCGCCCCAGTAGGTCACGATGTAGTAGCAGGCCCAAAAAAACAGACCGAAATACACAAACAACAACCAGATCGGAATGACGCCTTCATGCGCCTTGATATACCCGCCCGCATACTCATGCAGGTCGTGCGTCTCATTGGTGTTTGAATCGGTCATTTGCCATCTCCGCGTGATAGAAGTTGAGGGCTGCCCGGTCGGTCTCACTCAGGGCTCCGGCCAGGACCCCCCAGATGAAGATACAAGTGGAACCCAATCCCATCAAAATTGCCAGTGCATACGGGCCCAGGACTTCGTAGTTCGCCATGGCCTATCCTCCTCCTCGCCGGAATGGGTGACGTACGACCCGCCGGCGATGACCGGCGCTAAGGTGCCAGCAGTCCATAGGCTTGCTCCGGGCCGGGCGTTTCCAATTTTGGATTGTCCAATGCCTGACGGTCCGCAGCAGAAATCTTCAACGGCTCCCCGGTAAGCGGGTCAGTGAAGGCGGACAGCGACAAAATGTAATAAGACAACGCCCAGCGATCCGCATCCGAGAACGAGTCGTGAAAGGAGGGCATCGGAGTTCCGCTCAAGCCCGTGGAGATAGTCCTGTAGATGTCGGTGACAGCGGGACCCGATTTGAACTGGCCGCTGGTGAGGTTCGCGGGGTGAATTGAGAAACCTGGATCGTCCGTCAATCCGGCCGCCTTCTCGCCGTCGCCTTTACCGGTGGTGCCATGGCATTCCCAGCACTTGGCCTGCACCCAGACTTCCTTGCCGTGAGCGATCATGGCCGTCGTCGGCGTCGGTGGCGCGGGAATATACAGCGGCTGACCGGGCGGTGAATTGACGAAGAAATAGGCGGGCCTCTTGGGATCGGTGGAGCGGTCCGCCGCCAGTACGTACTTGATGTACTGGATCACGGCGAGCCGATCATTGAGCGGCAAGTTGTACCAGGGCGGCATCGCGGTGCCGCGCACGCCGCGCGTGATGGTGCGCAGCATATCGCCATCGCTCGGCAAAGGGTCCTCGGTCAGCCTGAATTTGAAGACGCCCTGGGTGAAGTTGCGCGGACGCTGTTTGTACATGAAGGTCGCGGCCGGCCCATTGCCGTCGCCTTTCACCCCATGGCAACCGACGCAGCGACGTCCATAGACCTCTTTACCGTAGTCTATCCATTCTTGCGAGCGCGGAAGGGTGATCCCGGCCGCCTCCAACTGCTGCGGTTCGAACAGATCCCGCCACTTGCCGCGGTTCATCCCCAGCTTCTGCACATAAGCGATGAGAGCCTGGACCTCTTTGGTCTCGATGACGAGTTTCACGCTGCCGCCGGTGTACTCGTTGTTGGGCGTAAAGACCACGGGGTATTTGCCCTGGGCGACCATCGGCACGAACAGCAGACCGTCGGCATTGGGCGTGATCTTCACCTGATCCTTGCTGGCGAAGTCGAACAGCCTTTCGGTCATTGCATTCCGTTCGAGCGTGGTGCCCGAAGCGTCTTTGACGATCTTTACCCGTTCGGACGGCGCATCGAAAAGGCCGGAATACGGGTCCATGATCGACTCGGGCGTCAGCATCCGTGGATTCCAGAAGTGCGCCAGATGCCACTCGTCGCCGTATTTGAGGCCCACGCGGGTCAGGTCCGGACCGATGCGCCGTGTGCCGAACAGATGCGGCACGTCATAGGCATATTCACCCGCCTCGCTCACCGGTCCCCAGCGACGCGTCTCGCCGGTCACCGGCCGCACGTACTGCGAATGGCAATACCAACAGCCCTCTCGCAGATAGACAAGCCTGCCTTGGCTCTCGAGGGGCGTGTAGTCGGTGGCCGACGTCTCCATCCATTTGAGTTGGCCGATGTCGTTGCGAATGACGGCCGTCACGTGGTTGGTGGTTGCCGAGGGTTCGAAAAACGGCAGCACTCCCTGGGTAATCAGGGCGAGGAAGAAAAAACCGACCCCGGCCACCAATGCAACGAAGCGCGCGCTCATCTTGCAGGCTCCCCGGCCGCAAGCGCAGCCACGCTGTCCGGCGCAGCACTTTGAGTCCTAAAGCCGATCGCCGTATCCGACCTCTTGAGCGCGGTCATCATGAGATTGATGATCAGCAGCGACATCCCGATATCCATCGAAAGCCCCGCCAGCGTGCGTACCAGCCAATACGCGCGCATCTGAACTACCGTATCGACCCACTCCGCGCCGTTCATCCATTGGAAGCCCTGTTGCAGACCGGCGGCGCTCAGCACCAGACCCATGATGGAGATGCCGCAAGTGATCAGCCAAAACGACCAGTTGCCGAGCTTGAAGGACCACAGCTCTCGCCCGCACATGCGCGGCCAGAGATAGAGCAATCCGCCCATAGCCCACACGACAAAGGTTCCGAAGACCGTGAGATGCGAATGTGATATCACGAAGTCCGTGAAATGGGTTGGCTGCTGGATCGAGCGCAACGCCTCGAGCGAGCCCTGAAAGCAGCCGACCAGATACATGAGCGAGCCCATGATCAGGAATTTCGCCGGCAGGTTCGCCCCGAACTCGCGCCAGCGGCCCTTCACGGTGCCGAAGAAGTTGACCAGCACCGTCCACACCGGAATGATCAGAAACATCGAGGTGATGATCGCCAGTGTCTCGGCCCAATCGGCGATCGGACTGTAGAGATAGTGGTGAATACCGACGAATGGATAGAACAGCGCAAGCGACCAGAACCCGACCAGCGAGAGCTTATGAGCGTAAAGCGGATTGCGCACGCTGAGCGGAAGGAAGTAATAGATCAACACGTAACCCGCCGGCGTGATCCACAGGCCGACGATGTAGTGAATATAGAGTCCATGGAACGCCGCGCTGTTGATGCCGGCGATCGTGTAGGGGAGGATGAAGCTGCCCAGTACCAGATTCAGCGAGGTCCATACGAACGCACCGATCAGATACCAGAGTGACACATAGAGCGACGGATCGAGGCGCCGCCCGATCGTCGTCAGAAACTGCAAAGTGGCGACGGCCGTGCAGATGAAGATCGGAATTTCCGCGAGCAGCGGCAGCTCACCCGCTTCGAGACCGTGATTGTAGCCGAGCGGCAATGAGAACAGCCCGGCGGCCAGGAACACGTTCCATACCCAGGCGACGAGCACTCCGTGGCGATTGAACGCCACCCGCACGCCGCAGAGGCGCGGCACCAGGTAGTAGCATTCGCCGATGAACAGGCCGGAAAACGCGCCCATGATGACGCCATTGACATGCACCGGGCGAAGCCGCCCGAATGTCAGCGCCAGGTGCGACCCAAGATAGTCGGGATAATTGAACAGCGCGGATATCGTCGCCCCGACCGTGGGCGCGATCATCAGCCAGAACATGCCCCAATAGAGCCATGTGCGCACCACGGGCCAATCGACCAGTGAATCCAGATCGAGTCCCGCGTACGGACCATGCAGCGCGTCTGCTGTCGTACTTGTCGTCGCCTCTGGCATGAGCTCAACCCCGTAATTCGGTCTATCCGGTGTTTAGCGAAACAAACGGGCCGCTATTTCCGGAGAATTCACAGCGGCCGGGGTATATTTCTACTTGGGCGCGAGCTGGATGTCGGCGGTCACGGTCTTGCCCGCAGCCACGGTGACCTGCATCGATTTCTCGCCTGCGGCTTCCTGCCATGCCACGAGAGTGTAGGTACCGGGCGGCACATCCTTGATCGTGAATTTGCCGTCGTCTCCGGTGGTCGCAAAGTACGGATGGTCGAACTCCCAGATCCATGCATGCATCCATTCATGCGCATCGCATTTGACCTTGATCAACTCCGGGGTTGCCGGCAGGGGCTTGGTTACCGAGAATCCCTTGAAGGGCAACGCGATGTTGTAGATGGTCGCGTTGGTAGCGCTGTTTTGCGGATGGGTGTTATGCAGAACCGGATCTTCGGAGGAAATCGTGATTTGCTGACCGACGGTTGCAGCCTGCACCCGTGGCCTGAACATGCAGTGGGAGTTCACCAGAGAAATTGCAACGGGCTCCGTCGGAAGTGCCTTGCCGGCGGTGATGTCCTTCAGGAACACCTCGACGTTCTGCAGTCCGCCATCTTTGCCGACCACGTACACCGGGTTCGGTATGGAGTCACCGCAATAATCCTGGTTCTTGGTAACCACGATGGGAGCGATGGTGGGCGCCGGGCCGGTGAGCTTTACCATCCCCTGGATGGTGCCTCCGTTGGAGACCGCAATGACCGTATAGGGGTCTGCGACAGCCAGTTGCGTGAGCAGCAACGTGCCACCTACGACCGCCGCGCTGCACGGCGGAAGGCGCATCTTCGGGGAGGTCTTCAGCAGGTATCGTCCGACGGCCAATACTTTCATTATCCCCCCTAATGCGATTTCCATTTATTACTCTTGATCGCTGGTTATTTTCTGGTTGAATCAATCGCGGGCAGCGGCATGGTGCATCGCGTTCGAAGTTGCCGCAATGGGGAGATATACCCACGATTTCGGCGGTTACGTAAAATTACCCGTTCGTATTATTGCTTCGTCGCGGGCGGCGGCGCCCCGGTCAAGTTCTTCGGGTAGTCCGGGCTCAGGCTCTGTATGAAATGCACCAGATCCCAAGCCTCATCGGGGCTGATTGAGTCGGCGAACGAAGGCATCGGGGTGCCGTTCAGGCCGCCGATGAACACTCGATAAATGTTGGGTCCGGTGTCGCCACACTTGATGTGACCTTCTGTGAGATCATACGGGACGATTGGGTTTCCCCAATCATCGGTGAGATCGTCTGCCGACGGACCATCGCCCTCGGCGCCATCACCGTGGCATTGCGCGCAGTTGAACTTTTGGTATACGGCCTGGCCGCGCGCTACGGACGCGGGTGTGTATCGCGGCTCAGGTGGAATGGCAAAGGGCGCCTGAGGCTTCTCAGTCGCAAAGCGCGGCGAAAAAGTCTTGATGTAGGCGATCACATCGAGCCTTTGGGCATGGCTCAACGTAGTAGAGAAGCTCGACATGGACGTGCCATACAGACCGGTCATCAGGACCCTTTCAAGGTCGGCGTCGGTCGGCAACGAGCCTGACGGCGTGCTGCGCCACTTGAATGTGCCTTGCCGGAAATCGCGCGGCACCGGGGTTGTCGCTTCGGAAAAGTGACCCTTGCCGTCGCCCTGTTCTCCGTGGCAGAGAACGCAATACTTCTCATAGACGATCTTACCCTGCTGCGCGCTTCCCACTTCCTGTGCGCACGCCGGGCCCGCCAAAAGCAACAGCGTGACTAGAGCTTCGCTGCCAATCAGCCTACAAGGTGGAAACATAGTCGACTACGGCGGCGATCTCATCATCGGTCATCTTTTCGGTGACGTGTTGCATGACTTTGTTTTCTCGCAGCCCTTTGCGGTACAGGAACATCTGTATCGAAACATAGTCCGGATGCTGACCGGCGAGCCGTGGCTGGGTGTTGACTCCTTCACCGCTGTGGCCGTGGCAGACAGTGCAAGCCTCGATGTCGCGATCCGGCGCTCCGTTTTCGTACATGACCTTGCCTTTGTCGGCGAGCGCAGGATTGCTCGTCCCGCTGCCTTTTACGGCGGGTTGGCTCGAGAAATACCGTGCGACTCCTTTGATTTGCTCATCCGTAAGCCCCCGCGCAATTCCCCACATAAAGGCTCGTCCGCGGGGATCGCTACGACCGCGCAGCCTAAATAGCTTCAGCTCAGCCTCGATGTAGCCCGGCAGCTGCCCGGCCAGAATCGGGAACAGCGGCGAGATGCTGACTCCGTATTGACCATGGCATTTGGAGCACGCCCTATCGACGAGTGCCTGGGTGCCCATAGTGGATGGATCCGGCGGCACGATCAGAGTCGCCGAGTAAGCGTCACGAACGGCCATTGCCGAGAGCGCAATCGCGGCGATAGCAAGCGAGATTGTTACCAGCCTGCGCATTAGAAGTCCATCCATAGTCCCACCACCCAGGTATTGTTGTCCGAGGCTTTGACATTCGAAAAGCCGGGGGAATTGGGAAAGTTGGCGTTACTCAGATTAAAGGGGCTTTGGTTGTTGGCCACCACCTGATAGGCGTCGTACTGCAGGATGAACCTGATGTTCAGCCAGGGGACGTAATCCAGCTCAAAGGTCTCGTATTGATTGGCGGGCGATCCATTGCCCCCATTCGCGAGAGGATCGTACGTGCCGGTGGTACGCGTGAAGCTCACGATTCCGCCATAGTGACGATCACGGAAGTACTCTCCCGTGACTAAAAACTGCGTCAGCGTGTCCGTTGGATTGGTGTAGATGGGTGACGACGCACCGGTGAAGGTCGCCGCCACCAGTTGATTGCTGTTCTGTTGCCGCTCGTGGGTCACATGACCCAGAAAACTATAGATGTTACGTTGACCGTTGTACTGGTACTGCCAATCGACGCTGAGATCCGTATATCGATCGATGGCTCCCGGGTTGAAGGTCTGCCCGGGCGTGTAGGTATTGCCTGCCAAGGCGGCAGCCGCCTGCTGCTGCTTCGAGATGTAGCCGACCGATGGAATCCAGTTGACGTACACCGCGCTGGCGCCGATCTCCGCGGAGTGGTAGCCCCAGTCGCGCTCGTAGGCGATGCGCGCGTAAGGCGCGAACCGATCGACCGCACCGCCATTGGCGGCAAGACTGAGGCTGTCGATCGTGGGTGAATTGCCGCCGGCAACCGCCGAGTGATATGCCGACAACTCGAAGTAAAGCGAGTCGTTATAAAAAGCGTAGGCGCCGATACCGGCCACACTCCCAGGCCCCAATGCATTGAGGATCGGCCCACTCGTCCCTGTGCCGCCGACGCCGCCGCTCGACAAGGTCACGGTATTGAAGTTCGGAATGGTATAGCTTCCGATTCCGTTCCAGACGTCTTGGAAGGTCAAATAGTTGTTGGCCGTGACGCCCCACACCCACTCGTTGTCGGAGGTGTGATCGCTGTATCGGATATCGATATTGTCGACCCCCACGCTGCCGGCTTGGCCATTGTAGGTCAATTGCAACCAAGCGCCGACCTTATCCGACACGGCTCCCGCGTACACCAGGCTGAACTGATCCGGAAACTGAAATGTATCGCTTTGCGCGTGGGCGGGATAAGGCTGACCGGTATCCGGTGGCGCCCGGTTATAATGATCGTAGCCTATTTGCGCGAGAACGGCGATTCCCGGCAAATCGGTCAGGAACAACGTGTCCTTCTTGTGATCATCGATGTCATTGACCAACGGCGGCCTCGTGGTCAGCGTGTATCCGCTGAGCTTGAACCGCCGGCCGAATGCCGTGAGCTCGGGCGGCATCGTGTGGCAGGCCTCGCAGGCCAAACCCGTCTGTCGGGCGAAAGGTGGAATGGCGCGTGCCGGCTGAGCGACAAGCATCAGGGCTGACGCGCCGAGGAGAAACGTGACTACGGCGCCGAGTCTTATAAAACTCACAGCAGCCCACCCTGACCTGTATTCGCGTCGGTCATTCTAGATCCCCTTCGGCAGCAATAGCCCTATGTCCGGATTTTGCCGCGGCCTACATTTGGATTTTTCCGCGCAGCCTAATACCCCGGCTGCATAGTCACATCGCGCTTGGTGTTGTCGCAATGGGGATTTATACCCACGCGTTGGGTGACTAGGTCCGCGACTCGTCCCTAAGGACTAGACAAGGCTCCGTCAACCTCACTTGGCGGCAGGGAATGTATCCTTCACTTTCGCTGAAATGGCTTCGAGGAATGGACGGCCAACCAGGTCCGGCCGCTCTTGCTGAAGTTGCTTGGCATAGCGCATCGCAAACTGTGTTTTGGCGTAGTCTGACCCGTACCACGGATTGTCCGATTTCCAACTGTTGAGTTCGGGAGTTTTGAGTTCAGGGGTTTTCGGATAATCGGTCGCCGGTGGCTGTGCAGATAGTTTCGCCGATTGCTGGTCCAATTGTTTCCGGAGAATCTCATTTTGCAGCCGCATGTTCTCCAATTGCTGTTGAAATTGCCGCTGTTGTTGATCCAGCTGGTTTTGACGCTCCTGCTGCGTTTGAATCAGTTGTCGTTGTTGATCTAGCTGCTGCCGTAGAAGCTTCTGCTGATTGCCTTGGCACTGACCCAACGCAACACCTGCCAACCCTGCGCACGGATCGGCTTGCTGGGCGTCGGCGGTAACGAAGAACACGGCAAGGGGAAACGCCACCAGGTACCACTTCATAGTCTTCGCCCTCCTCGTTGGATCGCCCACATTCACGCTATGTCAGATCGATCGGAGCTTCAAGATATTTTGTACAAATTCGCTTCTGCGCTCGATGGCGCGGGCGGTACCGGTCCGGAACTACGGGGCTTGGCCCATGGTCTACCAGGGAACCCGTAACAGCTATCAACGTCTCGAAGTCCAGAGGCTTTAACATGAGCTACACCATCGAAGTGAACGGCGCTAAACACGACGTGGACGCCGAAGGCGATACGCCGCTCCTGTGGGTGCTGCGCGACGTCCTCGATATGACCGGCACCAAATTCGGCTGTGGAATCGGGCAGTGCGGCGCATGCACGGTGCATGCCAATGGCTCGGCGGTCCGCTCCTGTCAGTTGCCGCTGGAAGCCGTGACCGACCTGCATATCACCACCATCGAAGGGATCGGCAAAACGGCAATCGGCAAAAAAGTCCAAGAGTGCTGGCTCACGCTGGACGTGCCGCAATGCGGCTACTGTCAGGGCGGACAAATCATGTCGGCGACCGCATTGCTCACACATACGCCTCGTCCCACGGACGAGGACATCGATGCCGGGATGGGAGGAAACATCTGCCGCTGCGGCTGCTACACGCGGATCCGAGCAGCCATCAAGCATCTCGGTGAAGCGCAAAGCGCTTGAAGGAGCGACCGATGGCAACCAATCCTTGCGCACTCTCGCGCCGCAGTTTCCTGACGGCCAGCCTCGCCGCCGGCGGGGGCATCCTATTTGCCGCCACGTTTCCCGCGCTAAGAGCCGGCGCCATGGCCGCGGGAGCCGACGCCGGCATGCTCACGCTCTTTGCGCGCATCTCCCCTTCGGGCGCGGTGACCATCTTCGCTCCGAATCCCGAAATGGGTCAGGGCACGAAGACCGCCTTGCCCATGATCTTTGCGGAAGAACTCGATGTCGCGTGGAAAGATGTCGTGATCGAAATGGCCGACTATCAGGGCGGCAAAATGGGCAGCCAGTCTTCGGGCGGCAGCTACTCGACCCCGTCCAATTGGATGCCGCTGCGAAAGGCCGGCGCAGCGGCCCGGCAGGTGCTGATTCGCGCGGCCGCGGCGAAATGGGGCGTCCCCGCTTCGGAATGCGCGACTTCCGACGGCATTGTGAACCATGCGCCGAGCGGCCGTTCGCTGACCTACGGCTTGCTTGCAGAGGATGCGTCCAAGCTGCCGCTGCCGGATCTGGAGAAAGTCGAACTGAAAGACGAATCGACATTCAAGATCATCGGAAAATCGGTCGTCGATCCGGACAAGGCTCGGATCGTGAAAGGTGAGCAGCAGTTTGGCATCGATGTGAAAGTGCCGGGCATGAAGTATGCCGTGTACCAAAAGGGCCCGGTTTTCGACGCTGCGGTCAAGAGCGCGAACCTGGATGAAATCCAGGCCATGCCGGGCGTCAGTCATGTATTTGTGCTGCGGGGTTCCGCGCGCGCCATGGAAGTCGCCCCGGGAACGCCGGGACCGGGCATAGATGACGGCTTGCGCGGCGGCGTCGCCATCGTCGCCGATACTTGGTGGCACGCACAAAAGGCGCGACGTAAATTGCAAGTTGACTGGGACGAGGGTCCGCACGCCAACGATTCGACCGCGGGCTTCGATGCGAAAGCCAGGGAGTTGTTTTCGCAGGCGCCGCAGGGACAGGTCCGGGTCGACGGCAATCCCGACGCCGCGATGAAAAGCGCAGCCAAGCTCGTGCGCGCGGCCTATTCATATCCATTCATATCGCACGCCCCCATGGAACCCCAGAACTGCGTGGCTTCCTACCAGGACGGAAAAGTCGAAATCTGGGCCCCCACCCAAAACCCGGGGCGAGGCCGCGCCGGCGTGGCCAAGCTGCTCGGCATCGATCCCGGCAACATCACCATTCACATGATTCGATGCGGCGGCGGCTTTGGCCGTCGGCTCGCCAACGATTACATGATCGAGGCGGCCGCGATTTCCAAGCACATCAATGCCCCGATCAAAGTCCTGTGGGCCCGCGAGGACGAGATGCAGCATGATTTTTATCGGCCGGGCGGCTATCACAATCTGACGGCGGGACTCAGCAAGGACGGCCGGCTCGAAGTGTGGCACAATCATTTTGCCGGTTTCGCGCGCAACGAATACTTCGCCGGCTTGGCGGTCCCCAATCGAGACTCTTTCCCCGCGGGGTTCATCGAGAACTACGCGCTCCTGACCTCTCGTATTCCGTTCAATGTTCCGGTGGGTCCGCTGCGTGCGCCCGGCGACAATGCGCACGCTTGGGTATTCCAATCCTTCTTGGACGAGGTCGCGCACGCTGCCGGGCGCGACCCGATCGACTTTCAATTGGCACTGCTGCGCGACCCCAATCCCGGCGAAGGAGAGGGCAAACCTCCCGGCCGCTTTGGACCAAGCTTCATGGCGGCGCGCATGATCGCCGTCATCGAGCGCGCCCGTGATAATTCGAACTGGGCATCTCGCCACCGCTTGCCGGCGCACACGGGAATGGGATTCGCGTGTTATTGGAGTCATGTCGGCTATGTCGCCCAAATCCATCAAGTAGCCGTAAGCGCCGCCGGTGTCGTGACCCCGCAGCAGATTTGGATCGCGGTAGACGTCGGCAAGCACATAGTCAATCCGACGAATGCGGATAATCAGATCATCGGGTCCATCGTGGACGGCATGTCCGCGGCATTCGGGCAGGAAATCACATTTGCGAACGGCCGAGTTCAACAGAGTAACTACGACAACTACACTCTGCTTCGCAATCGGAAAATCCCGCCGATGCACATTGAGTTCATCAAGACGGAATTCTCGCCCACCGGACTGGGTGAACCCGCCTACCCGTCCACCCTCCCCGCGCTCTGCAACGCGATATTTGCCGCTTCCGGGCGACGCGTGCGCAAGCTGCCGTTGAGCACATCCATGTTAAAGATCTAGAGGTAATGAAGCGACAGCCGCGTTTCGCGCCGCACTCAGAACTTGTAGCGCACCCCGATGGTCGGATTGATGTTCGTCGAGTGGATATAACCGCTCGCCGCGCCATCGTGCACACCGCTGTACATCGCGCCTAGGTACGCGTCGAAGTGCTTGTTGAAGCGGTAATCGGCGTCGAGGGAAAACGCCTCGAAGCTGCCGCTGCAGGTGCTGTGCGCGGAGGTCGAGCAGCCCGCCTGCTTTCCGGTGCCGTAGGCGTTCTGTTGATAGCCGTAGTAGGCGGCGGTCAGGTCGAGGCCGGAAAAGACGGTGTAGCGAACGCCGGTCCAATACACTTGAACGGTCTTCGAATTTTCATAGGCATTGTTGGTGACGAAAGCCAGCACGTACCCGCCGATGTCGTTGAATCCGGCGCTCAACGGGTTCGCTGGATTGGCATACTTGATGTGCATGTAGCCGGCGAAGAATTTGAACGGGTCGAAGTCGTACAACGCCATGAGCGAATACGTCGTATTGTCCGAGATGGTCGCTGCCAGAGAATTCGATGAGGAATACCCCAAGGCCGGAAGCTCGGCGACCTGCGCGGCGGTCAGGATTCGTCGCCGTGATGGCGCTGTTGAGCTTCGAATAATACGCATCGACCGATAGACCCGCGTACTGACCGCCTACATCCGCCTGGACCGCGGTGTTGGCCGCCCCATTGGATCCATTGGACTTGTACAGCGCGGCGAAGTGCACCAGATCGTTGAAGCTCACGTAGTACTTGGCGGTCGAGTCGAGCCGGTTATCTTCGCTGCTGCCGCCGCCGGAATACGTGTTCGACGCACCGATTAGGCCGAATGCCGTGGCGCCGTAGTTGGGGTCGTACTTGATGCCGCCCAGCGCGAGCAGCGTCTGCTGTCGGCCGAAGGTGAAGGTGCCGAATCGCGCCGATCTCAAGCCCACATAGGCGGTCTGGAAAGCCTGGCCTGCCGAGCTGCCGTCGACACCGATGCTTTGGTGAGCCAGGGATCGAGCCATTGTTCGCCGCCAACGACTTCAGAGAATCGGCGATATTGCCGGATTCGGGATTGAAAAAGGTCTCCAACTGGAAAACGGCCGACCACTCATCGATCAGCGGCTCAACTCCCTGCAGGCCGACTCCTCGACTGGCCCATGTTGCTGGGGGTCAGACCGTTCGCCGACTGACTATCGTTCTGGCGCACGATGTTTCCGCTGGCCGCCGGGCGGTAGGGAGTGAACGGCGCACTATGCGTATCATATTGAAAGCCGACATCGATGACGCCGTACAGCGTAATGCCGTTCCATGTCAGGCTGTCGTCGCCGGTGAGCCCCGGTCCGGTCTTTTGCTGCGCGAACGCAGGGACCGATGCGGTGATCGCACCGAGTAAAGCCAGTGCGCACCCAGTCGTGTAATTCATCAGAGCTCCCAATTGCGGTATCGGTGTATTCTTTATACCCGGTAAATCGATGGGGATTGTATGAATTAGTACGGGCGTCGGAAATACCGAATTGAACATACCAAATATCGAATCGGCATAAGGCCGCTGCAAGAAGAAGGATTGCCCCGCATGCTCTCGCAAAAGACCCGTTACGCACTCAAGGCGTTGCTGCAACTCGCCGCACTACCCGCCGGCACCACGTTATCATCGGCGGCAATCTCCGCGCGGCGCACGATTCCGGCCAAATTCCTGGAAGCGATTCTTGTCGAATTGAAGCGCGACGGCCTGGTCAGGGGTCGGCGAGGGCGAAGCGGCGGCTATAGGCTCGCCCGCGGCGCCGAGGAGATCTCTTTCGGCGACGTGGTCCGGGTGATGGAAGGTCCGCTCGCCCTGATTCCCTGCGTCAGCGTGACACAGTACCACCGGTGCGTGGACTGCGCTGCCGCCCGCGCTTGCGAGCTTCAACGGGTTTTTCGCATGCTGCGCGATAGTACGGCAGCGATTCTCGATGGCTGGTCGCTGGCCGATGCACGCGGCAAATCCGGCCCGGCGCAGGCTCGGGTGCGCGCATCAGCGGCGAAAAAAGCCGGAAGACGGACGGCAATCAGGATGCGGTCTCGCAATTGAACCCATCGACTCCGATGAATATCCCGCGCGGCCAGGATATCTTTTCACTACTACGTGAGTAACTTTCATCTCGCGGCGAAGTGACTGATTTTCATCGGCTTGCAAAAGCGCTTCATAGGAGCCGTCCAGCAACTGTAATGCGCGGCGGCCATAATAGGCGCGTCGAGGCTGCAGTCATGCATCACACTGCTCGACCTCAAAGACTACAGGAGATTGAACATGCTTAGCCTATTCGCCCGCTGGTGTCACAATACGTTGCTTGCCGCTATGGGACTGTTGACGATTGCATTGGTGATTTCCGCCATATAACCGGCCTCACCGTCCACTACGCGCCGATGGGCGCGGTCAAAAGAGGTAGGACACTCTTCCATAGTAGTAGCCGCCGTTGATGCCGAAAGGCGAATACGGGAGCGGAAAGCCGTAGACATAGTGACCGTCGGCCGGGGTGACTTGTCCCGGCGCATTCGGATTGGCCACATTGGGCATCCCGGGCGGCATGTGGTTGAACAGATTGTTCGCTCCTACGGCAAACTTCAACGCATGCGTGACATTGTAGGCGATGTCGAGATCCGTAATGACGGTCGTGCCGATTCTCGTGTCGGTGGCCGGATTGCCGGGGTAGCTGTTGCCGGTGCCGTCGATACTGACGATTTGCGAGCTGGGACCGTAGACGGTCTCCCGTAGATTCACGCTCCACTTCGTATAGGTTGCGTAGGCATTGAGAATGAGCTTCTCCTTGGGCGTCACGCTGGTCAGTCCGGTAAGGGCGAACGGCCCGAGAAGCTCGGTCTGCTGTGCGGCGGTGTTGGTCACCGCGGCGGGCAGCGGGTTCAACTGAGTGACGGTGGTCTCGTTATAGTTCAGGCCGGCGCTCCAATCGACATGGGTCATCTCGCCAAAATCCGAGGCATAGTTGGCGGTGAATTCCGCACCGCGGGTGCGGGTGTTTGCACTGTTGCTGAAGATGCTGATGCCGGTGTAGCTCAGGCCCTGTTCATCGATGTCGTTGCCGTGCGCCTTGATGGCGTCGATGACTCGCTGCGAGACGACGGTGCAGTTATTGGGTCCCGCGCAGGTCGAACCCAAGAGAAAGTTGCTGTTGACGATGCGATTATCGATGTCGATCTGGTAGGCATCGAGGGTGATTTGCATCCTATCGATGGGATGGGCGACGAAGCCGAAGCTGTAGTTATGGGATTTCTCCGGCTTCAAGGGCGAGAACCCCGCCTGCGCGGCCGCCGCCGAGTTGGCCGGAAGCTGCACGTCCGCCGAGTTTGGAGTCACGCTGGTGGAGGAATAATATTCCTCCGCCAGGGTGGGCGCGCGAAAGCCGGTGCTGATGGTGCCGCGCAGGGCGAAAGCCGGGCTGAAGTCAAAGCGGGTCGTGAATTTGCCCACCGTGGCTTCGCCGAAGTCGCTGTAGTGCTCATGACGGCCTGCCAGATCCACCTTCCAGTCGGTGACCGGGTTGACCGCAAGGTCGATGTAGCCGGCGTAGTTGGTGCGCGAGTGAGAGCCCTGGTCGGTGGACTCAAATCCGGGAAAGGACGCCGCGCCGAAGCCGAACGTCGATGCGGGCTCGCCTTCGTCGATGGTGAAGGTGTCCTTGCGGAACTCGGTGCCGAAGGCCATGTTCAGGGGCGATGCCAGCCCGACTGCCAGATCTCTGTTGATGTCTAGATCATTGGTCCACTCCGAGTTGATGAAAGCACCGTCATAGAAGTTGGTTTGAGAGGCGATC
Source organism: uncultured Gammaproteobacteria bacterium (assembly GCA_963784105.1). GTDB lineage: Bacteria > Pseudomonadota > Gammaproteobacteria > Steroidobacterales > Steroidobacteraceae > Bog-1198. The sequence goes on along the minus strand of CAWAQE010000015.1, from coordinate 2,175,214 downwards.
GGAGTCGGCGATGTCGACTGCAGGAAGGAGAACAGATCCGCGTTCGCCGAATTGTTCGTATAGATATCATCCTTGTCCCGGCCATAGGTGCTCGACAGATCCCAGTCCCAGCCGACAACGGTGCCCTTGAGGCCCAGGGTGAACGAATAATCGTCCTCGTTCAGCGCTTCCTGAGGGTTGAAGCCATTCGGAAACGGAATCACGCCGGCGCCGGAGGAATCGACGCCGGTGACGATGTCCGGGTCGCGATAATTCTCATAGGCCGCGGCGATGCGGTGTCCGTAGCTGCCGAAGCCGTAGAATTTCGCGCCGCCAAAGTCGTAGCCGGCGTTGTAGAACAATTTATACAGATCGAAGCTCGCATCCCCGAATTGGTGATTGACATCGGGGGAGTTCGGCGCGGCGGTCACGCCGGCAGCAACTAAAGGGCTCAAACCGGGCAGCAGCGTGCCGTTTTGGCTGAAGAAGCGGGCGTCGGGGCCGCCCAGCTGGCTGGCGTCGTGGTAGTCCTGTTCCGCAGTGAGGTTGATGAAGCCCCGGGAGCCGATGGCGAAACCGTTATTCAGCGTCCAGGAGGCGGTATCGCCGTCGCCTCGATAGTATTGGCCGCCGGTGGTCGAGATGCCGCCGCCGCCGTTGGCATCTTTCAGAATGATGTTCACCACTCCGGCGATGGCATCGGAACCGTACTGTGCGGCGGCCCCATCCTGCAGCACTTCGACGTGATCGATCGCGCCCACGGGGATGAAACTCAAGTCCGCGGCCGCGGAGCCCGAATAGGGGCTGCCATTGTCGACGCCGAGGTTGGCGGTGGGGTGGCGTCGCTTGCCATCGACGAGCACCAGCGTGTCGTTGGGGTTGAGCCCACGCAGCGCCGCCGATACCGTGAGGGCGGCGGTATCGTAGCCGAACACCCGCGCGTTGAAGGAGGGCACATTCTGCGCCAAGGCCGTGAACAGATCCGGGGGGCCCACGCGTTGCAAGGCACCGGCATCGATTACGGAAATCGGCGCGGCGCTGTCGGCCGCCCTTACCCCGAGCTGCCGGGTGCCGGTGACGACGACCTCGTCGATTTGCGCGAGCTGATTGCGATTCCTGTCGTTCTGCACGCCGTAGTCCGATGCTTCGAATGCAGGCCGCTCCTCGACTTGTGCTGGGGCCCGCCCGGCGGGATTTTTTACGGCGTCCGGCGCAGCCGTCGCTCCATTTCGCGGGGGTTGATCAGTGTCGGCCGATTGGCGATCGTTACGTACCAGAGCGACGGCACGGTCGCCGACATAGCGATGATCCAGGCCGGTTCCGGCCAAAAGATCGTCCAACGCCTGCTCGATGGAGATGTTTCCTCTGACTGGATTGAACTGTTTACCCTTCAAATCATCGGCGGAGGCCAGAATCTGAAATCCGGATTGAGCTCCAAAGGCGCGGATGGCGCCAGCCGGATCTCGCACGGCTACATTGAACGCATGGACCTGCTGCGCGGCCGCAGGCAGTGGCGGGGCGACGGCGAGAAGTGATGCCAGTATGAATGCGCTCATCGTATCGGTTACGCGCCGGCCTTTAGAATCATCCCCTTACATATTGTACTTATTGCGCTTAAACGCGCATTTTATTCTGGCGGCAGACCGGGTACCGACTGAACTAATTCGGTGCTTGGGCGGCGGCCGGCCGAAGCCGGATGACGTCGCCATCCGGAATGACGCTCGCCTTGAGCGCCAGCGCCGCAGCCACCGAAAAGCCGCCGGGATCGGTGGCCCGGAAGACGCCCACGATGGGCTTTGCCCCCAGTGCCGGATCATCGACCAGGATCTGCCGCCGGTTGTGGCGATTGATCTCGGCCACCGCTGTTTGGAGGGATTCGCCGTCAAAGGACACCATTCCCTGACGCCAGGCGAGGCGCCGATCCGCCTCGGCTGGTGTAATGGACTGAACTTGCGGGGCCCCCGCGCGGGTGATCACGGCTCTTTCGTTGGCCGCCAACCGCCTGGTCTCGGAGCGAGAGCCGCGCGGTCCGGGTTGAGCTGGCCCAGGCTCTGCGGCCGGTTCCGTCACTTCAACCACACCCTCCGTGACGGTGACATCGATCTGGGCCGCTTCAAGGCGTACTGCGAACGCAGTCCCGACCGCGCGCACGACGATATCGTTTACATGCACGAAAAAAGGCCGCTCCTTGTCGTGCGCGACCTCGAACAGCGCTTCGCCCCGGATCAGCTGAATATTGCGGCTGTGCTCACTAAGCCACACCGTCGCTTCGCTGTCCGTATTGAGCAGCAGGGTCGAACCATCCTCGAGCGCAATGCGTCTGACCTCGCCAATACCGCTCGCGTAGCGTTCTCTACCACCCCGTAGAACCATCCAGGACAAGCCGCCGCTGACGACCGCCATCGCGGCAACGCCGGCGGCGAGAAGTTCACGTCGAGAAATTCTGAGGCGCCTTTCGCCCGTCGCTGCCGAGCTCGCGGGACCATGAAGCGCCGCAAGCCGATCTAGGTCCGCCCACTGAGCGCGCGCGCGAATGTACGCCCCGCGATGCCGTGGATCGGCATTGAGCCAGACATCCAGCTCCCGCAGCTCATGAGGGTTCAACGCCCCGGCAGCCACGCGCACGACCCAGCGCGCTGCCTGTTCGCTAATCGGTTGCAAGATCTGTGTCATCCGCATGCTTCGCTGCCGGTTCCGATATGTCTGACTCCCAGGACGGTCTGCCGGCCGCCAGCACCTGGCCAATGCGTGCCAGTGCCCGGGTCAGGTGGTTCTCAATCGTCTTTTCGCTAAGGCCCATACGCTGTGCGATGTCGCGATGTGATAGTCCTTCGAATTTGCACAGCTCAAAGGCTCGTCTGCATTGGGCGGGAAGCGCTGCAACGATCACCCGCAACCGGTCGAGTTCTTGCCGGGCGCCCACCCGGCGATCCGGACCAGGCTCTTCACTGATGATGCTCAAGGAGTCGATTTCCCCTAACAGCTCGATCTGCACGATGCGGCTGCGACGCGCATATTCAGCCAGTAGGTGCCTCACCGTCGCGTACAAGTACGCGCGCCCATTGCGAATGGCCGAGAAATCGGCCGCCCAAATGCGAGCGAACGCCTCCTGAACCAAGTCATCGACGTCATTGGCACTGAGGGCGCCGAGACGCCGTCCGAGCCAGCCTCGTAGCTCCGGCTCGCACGGCAGAATGTGCGCGGCAATCCAACGATAGCGGGCAGGTTCATCCATCGAGCAACAGCATAGTGGAGATTCCGCAACACGCAACTCTCATTGGGGGCAATCGACTCCTTGAGCATCATCACTCAGGAACCGGGTCAAATCGACGCGTGCACGCCGGATGGCGCACGGCCGGTCGCACAAGTTTGTGGGGGGATGGTCGAATGAAACATCGCAGGCCTATGGGACTTAGCGAAAAAGCAACGGAGAACCGCCCGACCCGGGCCCTGGCGGGCATTGCCTGTCTCATGCTTGCGCTGGGGGCCGGAGCCGCCAAAGCCGACGCTGTCCAGACCCCGCCTCGAGCAGACCCGACGCCGGTCCTGGACGCCGGGGCGGTAGCCTCGCCCGACATCTACGGCGCGCAGGCCGCGCGAACCGTGCTGCGGGAAGGCGGCAATGCCGTCGATGCGGCGGTGGCGATGGGGTTTGTGCTCGCCGTCACGTATCCCGAGGCCGGGAATTTGGGCGGCGGCGGATTCCTCACCCTCTACGTGGGCGGCAAGCCCTATTTCCTGGACTACCGCGAAACGGCACCCGCCGCGGCCACGGCCGGCATGTATCTGAGCGCCGGCGGACAGCCGGTACCCGGACTCAGCCTGGTGGGTAATCTTTCCAGTGGGGTCCCGGGAACGGTGCGCGGGCTCGCCGAGGCGCATCGGCGCTTCGGCCGTCTGACTTGGAAGCAGGATCTGGCACCCGCGATTGCCCTCGCCCGCGACGGATTCATCGTCCCGCCCGGACTCATCGCCGTGCGGAAAGACACCCTGCCGCAACTGGGCAAGACCACTGATTTCTCCCAATGGGCCATGCGAATGAAGGTGGGACAGCGCTTTCGCCAGCCGGAGCTTGCCGCCACTCTCCAACGGATCGCCGATGACGGCGCGGCCGGATTTTATTCCGGCAAAACGGCGGACCTGATCGTCGCCCAGATGTCCCGGGGTCCGGTCAAAGGCCTGATCACCCACGCGGATCTGGATCGCTACAAAGCCGTTTGGCGCGAACCCATCGAGGGTCAATGGGAGGGCTTCACCGTCATTACCGCGCCGCCGCCCAGCTCGGGCGGAATCGCTCTGCTGCAAATGCTGGACATGAAGGCCGACGCTGCCAAGCTCTTTGCGGACCAGCACCTCAACAGCGCGCAGTATGTGCACCTACTCGCGGAAATCGAAAAGCGAGTGTTCGCCGACCGCGCCGATTATCTGGGCGACCCGGATTTCATCAAAGTGCCCGTCGCAGCGCTTCTGGCTCCCGACTACCTGGCGCGCCGAGCGCGGGAGATCGACCCGGACAAACCCTCGCCGACCGCATCAGTCACTCCGGGCCTGGAAAAGCCGCAGACCACTCACTTTTCGGTCGTCGATCGCTGGGGCAATGCGGCCTCGAACACATACACCCTGAATGGCGACTTCGGTTCCGGGGTCATCGTGGAGGGTGCCGGATTTCTGCTGAACGACGAGATGGACGATTTCTCCGCCAAACCGGGCACGCCCAATATGTTCGGCGTGGTGGGCGGCGCGGCCAATGCCATCGCGCCCTTCAAGCGGCCGCTCTCGTCCATGACGCCTACGATTCTCGTGAAGGACGGTCGCGTCGCCATGGTCATCGGCACACCGGGCGGTTCGCGCATTTTCACTTCCGTGTTTCAAGTTCTCGTCAACGTCTACGACTTCCACCTGCCGCTGAAGGCGGCGGTCGACGCCCCCCGCTACCATCATCAACTGCTGCCGCCGAACACCATCTACTTCGAGCCCTACGCCCCCTTTCCTCCCGCTGTGGCGGCGGCCTTGAAGAGTCGCGGTTATGTGTTGGAGGAGGGCTTCAACGGCGACATCGCGGCGATCGAGATACAGGGTCGCACGCCGCTCGTGGCGCCCGATCCGCGCGGCCGCGGCGTCGGCTTGCTGGTGCGCCCATGACGGGTCTTTTCATATATACAACACGCAAAGTAAAGGGGTAAACCGATGAAACATCTAGCCAGGTGCATCAGCAGCCTTCTGGCGATTGCGGCGGCGGGAAGAGTCCATGCCGCCGACACAGCAGCGGCAGGTGCCGCCGCCGGCACCGACAGCGACGCGACATTGCAAGAGGTGATCGTCACCGGTACCCGCGTCACGGGAGTCAGAGCGGCCGACAGCGCCGCACCGATCTCGGTGGTCAGCGCCGGCGCGCTGCAACGTGTGGGCCCCCCGGATCTGTTCACGGCCTTGGCGCAGAACGTGCCCTCCTTCAACGCGGAGGTGTTCGGCTACGACACCGCCGCGCTGACGGTATCGGCGGCACTGCGCGGCCTCAACCCCAACGACACGCTGGTGCTCGTCGATGGCAAGCGGCGCCACCCCACCGCCAACCTGGCGGTCGATGGCGGCAGCCCGTACTCGGGCTCCGCGGCCGCCGACCTGAGCTTCATCCCCGTGGGTGCCATCGATCACATCGAAGTGCTGCAGGATGGGGCGGCCGCGCAGTACGGTTCCGATGCCATCGCCGGGGTGGTGAACATCATTCTGAAGGATGCCAACAGCGGCGGCAGCATCTCGGCCACCGGCGGCCAATACTATCGGGGCGACGGCGACACGGCCTCCTGGACGCTGAATAACGGCTTCGCCATCGGCTCCAATGGGTTCATCAATGTCACCGCGGAGCAGGATTACCACGACGGCAGCCAGCTGGGCGGCCCTGACGCGCGCTACTTCACCCAAAGCGGCGCGCTGCTGCCGGGCTTGAGCCCGCTGGTCGCCGCCGGCGTGACTGCGGCGCCGAACTCCCCCGACGTCAATCACCAATTCGGGGATGCGAGCTTCGATCTCTATAAATTGTTCTACAACGCCGGCTACGATTTTGGCGGCGCGAAACTCTACAGCTTCGGCAGCTACGGGCATCGCGTCTCCGCGGCCTATGAGAACTACCGCGACCCGAGCATCGTCACCGGCGTCACCAGCAACGGCGCCACCGTGGTTCCGTTCCCCGATGGCTTCAACCCTCAGGAAGCGCTCAGCGAGGACGATTTTTCGTTCACCCTGGGCCTCAAGGGCACCGTCGTCGGCTGGGACTGGGATCTGTCGAGCACCTATGGCCGCGACAAGGATAATATCTACACGAACAATTCGGCGAACGCCGACCTCTTCTCCACTCTGCAGGCAGAGTCGTCTTCGCCGATCACGCCGCAGACCGACTTCTATGATGGCTCCTTCATCAATTCAGAGTGGACCAATAATCTCGATTTCAACCGGGATTTTGCGGTGGGCTTGGCCTCGCCCCTGAACCTCGCCCTCGGCGCCGAGGAGCGAAGGGACACCTTCGCCATCGATGAGGGCGAGCCGGCATCGACCTTCGGCTTCGGCGCGGCGTCCTTTCCCGGGTTTGAGTCCACCGACCAGGGCTCTCACTCGCGCACCAACTACGCCGGCTACATCGACCTGGCGGTCAACCCGGTCACCGACTGGAAGGTGGATCTGGCGGGCCGCCATGAGCATTACAGCGACTTCGGCGAAGCCACGGTGGGCAAATTCACGACCCGTTATGATTTCAGCCCGGCTTTCGCCCTGCGCGGCACCATCAGCACCGGCTTTCGCGCGCCCACCCTGGCGGAGGAATATTATTCCTCCACCAGCGTGACTCCAAACTCGGCGGACGTGCAGCTTCCGGCCAACTCGGCGGCGGCCGCGCAGGCGGGGTTCTCGCCCTTGAAGCCGGAGAAATCCCATAACTACAGCTTCGGCTTCGTCGCCCATCCCATCGATAGGATGCAAATCACCCTCGATGCCTACCAGATCGACATCGATAATCGCATCGTCAACAGCAACTTTCTCTTGGGTTCGACCTGCGCAGGACCGAACAACTGCACTGTCGTCTCGCAGGGAGTCATCGACGCCATCAAGGCGCACGGCAACGACATCAATGAACAGGGCCTGAGCTACACCGGCATCAGCATCTTCAGCAACGGCGCCAACACCCGCACCCGCGGTGCGGAATTCACCGCCAACTACGCCTCGGATTTTGGCGAGATGACCCATGTCGATTGGAGCGCCGGCCTGAACTATAACGAGACCACGGTCACCCAGTTGAACGCGCTGCCCGCCGCGGTGACGAATGTGGCCGCGCAGCAGACCGTGCTGCTCGGACCCGCCGCCCTCACCGGCCTGACCGACGGAACACCCAAGGAGAAGCTCATCCTCGGCGCATTCGTCACCTACGCGAAATGGAACGTGAATCTGCGGGAGACCATTTACGGTCCCAGCTCGGAAATCGTCAGTCTCGATGGCACCGGCAACAGCTACCCCGGCAATCCCGCCACCGACACGAGGATCGGCACGACCGCGATTACCGATCTCGACATCGCCTACAATGTCACGCACGCGTTGAAGTTTGCCGTAGGGGCGAACAATCTGTTCAACCACATGCCGCCCGGGATGCCCAACGTGAACAATCCGAATGCGCCGGGACAAGTCACCCCGGCCGACGGCCATCATGTCTTCAACTTTCCGCTGCCGTACTCGCCTTGGGGCATCAACGGCGGCTACTACTATGGAAGAGTGTCCTACTCCTTCTAATAAGAGAGAACGCGGGCCGGGGACAACCCCCGGCCCGTCACTGCCGTACACCGCAACGATCGAGCAAGCCTCGGCGCTGCTCGCCACCGATCCGGCTTCCGCGCTGCGCGAGGCGATGTACATCCTCACGCTCACCCCCCAGGACCCGCGCGCCATCCTGATTTTGGGATCGGCGCAGCGACGCCTCGGCGATTTCGCGGCCGCCCGCGCGCTGCTCGTGCCCTTGGCAATGGCGCATCCCGGAGCAGCGCACACCCATTACGAGCTGGGCCTCACGCTGGCTGCTCTAGGCGAGAGGAGTTCGGCCATCGCCGCCTTGCGGCACGCGGTTTCCCGCAAACCGGATCTGGCGGAGGCGTGGCGGGCGTTGGGAGACCAACTGTTCCTGGCCGGCGATACCAAGGGCACGGACGCCGCCTTTGCCGAACACGCGCGCGCCCTGGTCACCGATCCCGCACTGAAGGGTGCCGCCGATGCGCTCTTTCACAGCCGCCCAGCCGAGGCCGAGCGGCGGCTGCGCGCGCATCTGAGGACAGATCCCAGTAACGCCGAGGCCCTGCGCCTTCTAGCGGACACCGTCGCACGCCAGGGACGCGACAGCGAGGCGGAAACCCTCTTGGCCGGTTGTCTCGGACTTGATCCCGGCCATGACGGCGCTCGTTTCAGCTATGCCACCGTTCTCTTTCGTCTGCAAAAAGGCGTCGAGGCCCTGGCCCAGATCGAGCACCTCTTGGACCGCAACCCTAAGGATCCGGCCTATAGAAATCTCATGGCCGCCTGCCTCGCGCTGGTCGGCGACTATGAGCGGGCGATCAAGCTCTATGAAGATCTCCTGGCCGACTACGATCGGCAGCCGAAAATCTGGCTGAATTACGGTCACGCGCTGCGGACCATCGGACGATTCGAGGACACCGTAGCCGCCTTCAGACGCTGCATCGTCCTGGCGCCCGGCCTGGGAGAAGCCTACTGGAGTCTGGCCAATCTCAAGACCGCCTCATTCTCTCCCACGGAAGAAATCGCCATGGCGGCGCAGCTGGAGCGCACCGACCTCGACGGCGAGGATCGCCTTCATCTGCACTACGCTCTGGGCAAGGCGCTGGAAGATCGCGGCGACCACGCAGCCGCTTTCCGGCATTACGCCCGGGGCGCCCAGTTGCGGCGCGACGAACTCAACTATGACGCCGGCGAGATGACCGCCTCCGTGCGCAGATCCAAGGCCTTGTTCACTCGAGCCTTCTTCGAGGCAAGAGCCGGCAGCGGATCGCCCTCGAACGAGCCCATCTTCATCGTCGGCCTGCCGAGATCGGGCTCGACCCTCATCGAGCAGATCCTCGCCTGCCATTCGAATGTCGAAGGGACCATGGAACTTCCCGATATCTCATTCATCGCGGCCCGCATCGGCTGGCCCGCGAGTTCCAAGCTCCTGGCCGACTGCAAGCCCGCGGATCTTGCCGCACTCGGCGAAATCTACCTCGAGCGAACCCGTATTCATCGCAAGCTCGGCCGGCCGTTGTTCATCGACAAGATGCCCAACAATTTCCGCCACATCGGCCTGATCCACCTCATCTTGCCGAACGCTCGGATCATCGACGCGCGCCGCCATCCCTTAGGATCGTGCTTCTCCGCGTTCAAACAGCACTTCGCGCGGGGCCACACCTTCTCTTACAGCCTTACCGATCTTGGCCGCTACTACCGCGACTATGTGGAGTTGATGGCTCACTTCGATGAAGTGCTGCCGGGATGCATCCACCGCGTCATTTACGAGGACCTGGTAGCAGACACTGAAACCGAGATTCGGCGCCTGCTCGACTATTGCGGCTTGCCGTTCGAGGAGGACTGCCTCAGGTTCTACGAGAACAGGCGTGCGGTGCGTACCGTGAGCTCCGAACAGGTGCGACGGCCGATCTTCCGCGACGGTCTGGACCAATGGCGCCATTACGAACCCTGGCTTGGGCCCCTCGAGGAGGCGCTCGGCCCGGCGCTCGAGCACTGGAGAGGGTGATCAGCGCAGCTGCCCGAAACCTCCGGATGCTTCGCGAATTCGCGTGCCAGCCAATCGATGAATATGCGTACACGAAGCGAGAGCTGCCGCCGATGCGGATAAAGAAGCGACACGGGCGTGGATGAGGGTCGGTGTTGCGCAAGAATTTCGACGAGCGTGCCGGCGGCGAGATCGGCCGCAACGTGATAGTGCGGGACTTGAATGAGACCAAGACCCAACCTCGCAGCCGCCACATACGATTCGGCCGCCGCGACCGTCACAGTGGCCGGGAGTATCAGATTCCTTAGAGCACCCTCGACGGTAAATTCCAACGGCAACGCGGCGCCTGTGGCAGAGGACATGAAGGCCACGGCGAGATGTCCGTCGAGATCCGCGAGGGTTGCCGGCACACCGTGGCGGGCTAGGTACGCCGGACTTGCACACGTGACTTCCGTCAGCATTGCGACCCGCCGCCCGATCATCGCACCGTCCTGCAGATCTCCCACGCGCAGCACGCAATCGATGCCCTCGCGCACGAGATCGACCAAACGGTCGCCCTCGCTCATCTGTAGTCGAAGATCGGGATAGTCGGCCAGGAACGCCGGTAGTGCCGGCAGGACGAAGTGCCTCGCCAACGTGCCATGCACGTCGACCCTGAGCAGTCCCCGCGGTTTTGCATCTCGAAAGACGGATTCCGCATCCTCGACCTCTCCCAGGATCGTCACGCATCGCCGGTAGTAGGCCTCCCCGTCCAGCGTCGAGCGGACGCTGCGGGTCGTTCGCTGTAATAGCCGCACGCCGAGCCGGGTCTCGAGCTCCTTGATGACCTGCGTGGCCGTCGAGCGTGGTACTTCCAAATCCTGAGCGGCCAACGTAAAGCTGCGCCGGTCGACGATCCGGGTGTACAGCCGCATCACGTCCAATCGATCCATGGCCTCTCAATTGTTCCATTTAAGCGAACAGTATTGCCAATCTACCATAGATTATCTTCGGATTGGCGAACTGCATGCTCTCTCCACCCGGCAATTTCGCCGGAAAGGAGAAAGCAAATGGGAAATAACGACGCAAAAGTAGCCTTGGTCACCGGCGCCTCCCGCGGCATTGGGATGGCGATCGCCGAGCGCCTGGCACGCGACGGCTTCAATCTCATCATCAACTACTCCGAGAACGCCGCCCCCGCCGAAGCGCTGGTTCGCAAGCTCGAAAGCGCGGGCGGCCAAGCCATCGCCGTGAGAGCGGATATCAGTGATCCGAGCGCCGTCCGGAAGATGTTCGACGACGCGGAGATCGCCTTTGGCGGCGTCGACGTGCTGGTGAACAACGCCGGCATCATGACGCTCGCCCCGATCGCCGAGACCGACGATGCCAGTTTCGATCGGCACATCGCCGTCAACTTGAAGGGCACGTTCAACACGCTCCGCGAGGGGGCGAAGCGGCTGCGCGGGGGCGGACGCATCGTCAACTTCTCCTCGAGCGTCGTGGGAATGCTGATGCCGACCTACGGCGTCTATGCCGCGACCAAAGCCGCGGTCGAAGGGCTGACCAGCGTCCTGGCCAAGGAACTTCGGGGCCGCCACATCACGGTGAATGCCGTCGCCCCGGGCCCCACCGCCACCGATCTCTTTCTCAAGGGGAAACCCCAGGAAGTCGTGGACCGCATGGCCAAGATGGCTCCGCTCGAGCGTCTGGGCCAGCCCGGCGACATCGCGGATGTCGTCTCGTTTCTCGCGGGTCCCGACGCCGCCTGGGTCAACGGACAAGTGCTGCGCGTCAACGGCGGCATCATCTAATCACCGATTCAAACCTCACAGGAGACAGGCCATGAAACAAGTAATCGTAATCACCGGGGCATCGAGCGGTTTCGGCGCCCTCGCCGCCCGCCGCTTGGCCGACGCCGGCCACACGGCATATGCCGGCATGCGCGCGACGACCGGCCGCAACTCCGCAGCCAAGGCAAGGGCCTCATCGTGTGGGTATCGAGCAGCAGCACGCGCGGCGGCACACCGCCGTACCTATCGCCCTACTTCGCCGCGAAGGCCGCGATGGACTCATTGGCGGTGAGCTACGCGAGCGAGCTCACTCGTTGGGGCATCGAGACCAGCATCGTCGTGCCGGGAGCGTTCACCAAGGGAACGAACCATTTCGCACACGCAGGCGCACCTGCCGACACTGCGCGCGCCGCCGAGTACAACGACGGTCCTTACAAGGGCGTTCCCGAGACGGCGCTCAAAGGGCTTGAGAGCTTGGAACCGGCAGATGCCGATGCGGGTTCGGTTGCCGAGGCCATTGTGAACGTGGTCGGTGCACCCTTCGGCGGGCGCCCCTTTCGTGTCCATGTGGACCCGTCCCATGATGGGGCGGAAATCGTGAACGGCGTCGCCGATCGCGTCCGCGCGGAGATGTTTCGGCGCATCGGGCTGGAAGATCTGCTGCATCCGGCGATCTTGAAGGACTACGTGAGTCGATAGGCGGAATGGAATCGGCGGCACGGGGGAATCGTGCCGTCGATTCCCAAGTGAAGGCCGGTGCATGAAGCACCTTGATATTAATTAACACATTAGTTACTATCCGGCGATGGTCCGACCTCCCCGCACAGCGCCCATCGGCCGCCCCACCCGCGCTCCCGACTATGATGCCCGCGAGCATCTGCTCGACGCGGCGACGCGGCTATTTGCGAAGCGCGGCATCGCCAACACGACGCTCGCACAGATCGGTGCCGCCGGCGATGTGACGCCGGCCATGGTGCACTACTGGTTTCAGAATCGTGATCGTCTACTCGACGCGGTCGTCGAGGAGCGCATCGCCCGCGCCTTCAGCGCCGTCTGGGATCCCGTCGATCCAGCGGACGACGCGCCGCTGGCGCAGACCGAGGGCATCGTGCAGCGCATGTTCGACGTCACGGAAAGCATGCCTTGGTTGCCATCGCTGTGGCTGCGGGAAATCATCAACGAAGGCGGCCTGCTGCGCGAGCGGGCACTCAAGCGCATCCCGCTGAAAAAAGTCCGCGGCTTCGCGGAATGTATCGCCCGCGGCGTGGAGCGGGGCGAATTGAACTCGCAGATCGACCCTCTGTTGCTCTTCAACTCCTTGCTCGCGCTCATCATCGTGCCGCAGGCCACCTCGGAGATATGGCAGCACCTGCGGTTGCAGGCGTCGTTTGCGCGCGCCAATCTGCAGCGGCATGTTACGGCCTTGCTGGTCCATGGGTTGTGCGGCAATATCGCATCCGCCTCATCGAGCGCTCCGGCGCGAGCTCTCGAGCCGGCAAGCCCGCGGCCGCGTCGGAGAACGCGCACATGAATGCGTGGAACGGGCCGCGCCGGTCCTTCGTGTCGTTCTTGCTTGGCGTCGCGTGCACCGGTTGCACGCCGCAGGCACCCAACACCTACCAGGGCTACGTCGAAGGCGAATTCGTCTATGTCGCCTCGTCGCAACCGGGACAATTGACCCAGCTTGCGGTATCACGCGGTCAGACCGTGCAGCTCTCCACTCTGCTGTTCTCGCTCGAAGCATCGAGCGAAGCGGCCGCCGTGCGGCAGGCGCGCGAGCTGCTGCTGGCAGCACAGTCGCAACACGCCGACCTTACTACCGGCAGGCGGCCGCAAGAACTGGAGGTGACGGAGGCGCAATTGTTGCAGGCCGAGGCCGATGCCGTGCGCGCCTCAACGCAATATAAGCGCGACGAGGGCCAATATCGAATCGGAGGAATTTCGCAAAGTCAGATGGAGGACTCGCGTGCGTCGGCAGACTCCACGGCGGCAAAGGTGTCAGAGCTTAGAAGTCAGCTTGCCGTCGCCCGCTTGCCAAGTCGCTCGAACCAGATCGAAGCCCAAGCCGCTCAGGTCGACGCCGCCCAGGCGGCGCTCGCGCAAGCGCAATGGAAGCTCGATCAAAAGAGCGTGCATGCACCGCACGCCGGCCTCGTGTTCGATACCCTTTACCGATCCGGGGAATGGGTGCCGGCCGGCAGTCCGGTGGTGCGGCTGCTCCCTCCGGAGAATGTCAAGGTGCGCTTCTTCGTCCCCGAATCCGTGGTCGGATCGCTGACTCCGGGCCGATCAGTGCGGATTCGCTGCGATGGCTGCCGCGACGAGGTGTCCGCCGTGGTGAACTTTGTGTCGGATCAGGCCGAGTACACGCCCCCGGTCATTTACAGCAACGAGAATCGTGCGAAGCTCGTCTTCCTCGTCGAGGCTCGTCCTCGAGTCGCCGACGCACCCAAGCTGCATCCCGGTCAGCCGGTCGCGGTGACGCTGCAATGACGAGCGACGGCAATCCCGCCCCTGCACCCTACGCTATCAATGTCGCGGGCTTGAACAAGCACTTCGGCAGCAAGCACGTGGTCAAAAACGTCTCGCTTCAGGTGAAACGAGGGGAGATCTTCGGCTTTCTCGGCCCCAACGGCAGCGGCAAGACCACCTGCATTCGCATGCTGTGCGGGTTGCTGACGCCGGATTCCGGCAGCGGCACCTGCATCGGCTACGATATCGTCAAGCAAAGCGCGGAAATCAAGCGCCGCGCCGGCTACATGACGCAGAAGTTCTCGTACTGGGACGACTTGACGATCCGCGAGAACCTGGACTTTGTGGCGCGCGTCTATGAGATGCCGAATCGCCGGCAGGCCGTCGATCAGGCGCTGGAGACTCTCGGCCTCGTTGCTCGCTCCGATCAGCTTGCCGGCGCCTTGTCCGGGGGTTGGAAGCAGCGCCTGGCGCTGGCCGCCTGCATGCTTCACGACCCGCAACTATTGCTGCTCGATGAGCCGACGGCGGGAGTCGATCCTGCAGCTCGGCGGGATTTCTGGGAGGAACTGCACCGCCTGGCGGCCCGCGGCATCTCGGTGCTGGTGAGTACCCACTACATGGATGAAGCCGAGCGCTGCCATAAGCTCGCCTACATTGCCTACGGCGAGCTCTTGGCCCAGGGCACCGCGGGTGAGGTGATCGAGTCGCAGCATCTGTCGACCTGGGCTCTCTTCGGCGAGAACCTGGTGGCCCTGGGCGATCGTTTGCGCGGCGCGCCCGGCGTCGTACAAACCGTCGCGTTCGGTGCGTCGTTGCACATCAGTGGAACGGACGCGGCTGCCTTGCAGCGGACATTGCACGAACTCGTATCGAGCGACGCGTCCCTGCGTCTCGAGCATCTGGATACCGGCCTCGAGGAGGTATTCATCTACCTGATGAGCCAATCGGCCGATAACTACGTCCCGCCGGCGAAGCACTAGTGATGGCACTCCTTGGCAGCTTCTCGACGGCACGCTGGTGGGGCGTCGTGCTCAAGGAGTTCCTGCAGCTGCGGCGCGACCGGGTCACTTTCGCCATGATGATCGGCGTCCCATTGATGCAAATGACGCTATTCGGATTCGCGATCAACAGCGATCCGAAGCATCTGCCGACGGCGGTGGTCGTGGGCGATGAGAGCGAGTTCACGCGCAGTTTTTTGGCGGAGATGCGTAACTCAGACTACTTCGACATCGTCTCGACGCTCCCCAATGAGGAATCCGCCCGGCAAGCCCTTGCGCGCGGCAGTGTGCAGTTCGTGTTGAATATTCCCGTCAACTTCACCCGCGATCTGATCAAGGGCGCCCGGCCCTCATTGCTCATCGAGGCGGATGCCACGGATCCGACTGCCATCGGCACGGCCCTGTCGGCGCTGCCGTCGCTTGCGCAAGGGGTCTTGCAGAAGGATTTGACAGGTGCACTGTCAAGCCTTGCGATCGGGGCTCCGGCGTTCGATGTGCAGGTGCATCGGCTGTATAACCCGGAGGGCGTGACCCAATACAACATTGTGCCGGGCATCATGGGCGTGATTCTAACCATGACCATGGTGATGATGACGGGTCTTGCGATCACCCGGGAGCGCGAACGCGGCACGATGGAAAACCTGCTCGCAACCCCTGTGCTGCCGATCGAGGTGATGACGGGGAAGATGATCCCCTACGTGGTCATCGGGTTGGTGCAGGTTACCATCATCCTGATCTTCGGCCGCTACGTGTTCGGCGTTCCGTTCGTCGGCGGCGTGACCGAAATCTACCTCGCTTCCCTGTTGTTCGTCGCCGCCAACCTCGCGATCGGCGTCACTCTGTCGTCGCTCGCCCACAGTCAGCTGCAGGCCATGCAGCTCACGATGTTCTACTTTCTGCCGAATATCCTGCTATCGGGCTTCATGTTCCCGTTCGCGGGCATGCCGGCCTGGGCGCGAATGATCGGCAATGTGCTGCCGCTCACGTATTTCAATCGTCTGGTCCGAGGAATCCTCTTGAAGGGCAATGTCTGGCCCGACCTGTGGCCGAACGTGTGGCCGCTGTTGCTGATTCTGTTGGTGGTCATGGGAATCGCAGTGCGGTTCTACCGGCGTACGCTCGACTGAGGAAACCGAATCATGGCAATTTCCTCGACACCATTCAGGATAGCTGCGCTGTGTGCGGCGGCCGCACTCGGCGGCTGCGCGGTCGGTCCGGATTTTCATGTCCCGGCTGCGCCGACAGGGTCAACCTACACAGGCCCTGGGCAGCCGGTGCAGACCAGCGCCTCCGGGGCACCGGGGGGTCCTGCGCAACGCTTCGTCGAGACAGAATCCATCGAGGGTGAGTGGTGGCATGCGTTCGGCTCAGAGACGCTGAATCGTCTGGTGAGGCAGGCACTGAAGAATAGCCCGACCTTGAGTCAGGCGCGGATGCGGCTGACTCAAGCCGAACAGGATTATCGTGCCCAGGCAGGCGCGACCGCGTTGCCGCAGATCGACGCGAAGGGGTCGGCGACGCGCGAAAAGGTCGATCCGGCCGTATTCGGCATTCCCAACGTTCCCGAACCCGGGCCGTTCACGCTATTCAGCGCGTCGGTGAACGTGTCGTACACGCTCGATCTTTTTGGTGCGAATCGCCGGGCGTTGGAAGGTCTCGCAGCGCAGGTGGACTATCAGCAATTCGAGCTCGAGGCGGCGCGGCTGACGCTCGCCGGCAACGTGGTCACGACCGTCGTGCGGCGCGCATCGCTGGCGAAGCAGCTTGAATTGACCGGGAAAATCCTCGATGCGCAGGTCCGACAGCTATCAATCACCGAGCAACGGTACTCGCTCGGCGGCGTGTCACAGGTCGACCTGTTGAGCCAACGCACCCTACTGGAGCAGACGCGGGCGAGCGTGTCGCCGCTCCGCCGGCAGCTGGCGCAGACGGATCACCGGCTCGCAGTCTATCTGGGCCAGGAACCGAGCGCGCTCGATGTCGACGGCGCGAGCGGCGTCGCTGCCGTCGATCTCGACGCATTGACCCTCCCCGTCGACCTGCCGCTGACCCTGCCATCGGCTCTTGCACGGCAGCGGCCGGATATCCGCGCTGCCGAGGCGCTGTTGAGACAGGCGAGCGCCAACCTGGGTGTCGCCACTGCGAACCTCTATCCGCAGATTACGTTGTCCGGAAGCGCGGGCACCGAACGCACGAACGTGTCGGATCTGCTGAACGGTCTCAATGTGTGGAACGTGGGCGCCGGCCTGACACAGCCGCTCTTTCACGGCGGAGAGTTGCGCGCTCGCCGTCGCTCCGCCGAGGCGGCCTACGGGGCCGCGCTGGCGTCCTACCGGCAAACCGTGCTGCAAGCACTGCAGGAAGTCGCCGACGTGATGCGGGCTCTTCAGCACGATGCGGACGAGCTGCAATCCCGTTATGAAGCAAGCCGTGCCGCAACTGAGAGTACCGACATCGCCGGCCATCGCTATGCCTTGGGCGGCATCAGCGAGCTGGCTTTGCTGGATTCAGAGCAGCAGACTCTGCAAACAACCTTGGATCGGGTCAAGGTGCAATCGCAGCGCTACGCCGACACGGCAGCCTTGTATCAGGCGCTCGGTTCAGGTCAGACTACGGGGCAATTCAGGCCCTAGTGGCTCTAGTTCGATTCCGGTCACATCGTTCAGTTTTTTAATGAGGCTCGCTCGTTCCTTCAGCAGAGTTGATGCGCCGGTAGTCGACCCGGCCTTGAAAGTCTGCCAATGTCTCCCACAATGGTCGAATAGCCGAGCCTAGCCCCATAGAGGAAGACAGAAACATGGAAACCATTGGCGGCGACTTACGCCAGATGCAGCGCACCCCGCTGGCCGCATCTCACGTTCAGGCATTGTGCGCCGCCGGCAAGGTCGCCACCTATCCTGCGGGCGCCTTTCTCACACGGCCTGGGGACCCGATAGATCGCTTTGTTTACGTTGAGGAAGGCGAGATCGAGGTGGTCAATCCCTACACCAATGAACGCCATTTTCCCTCTACGCTCGGTCCGGCACAGTTCATGGGGGAAATCTCCTTTCTGAACGGCGGTGCCTGGTCTGTGCCGATGCGCGCGGTGCGGGACACGCGGGTGATCGAGGTGCCGCGTGAAGCGATGCTGAGGCTGATGTCTCAAATCCCGGAAATGTCCGACATCATCCTCACGGTGTTTTCCGCGCGGCGCCGGCGTCAACTCGACGACCCCGAGGCCAGCCTGCGGCTGATCGGCGAAGATGAGGACCGCAACGTGCGCCGCATCGCGGAGTTTGCAAACCGAAACCGCATTCCCTACAGCTCGTTGCCGCTGCGAAGCCCTGAAGCGCAGGCAACCGCCCGCAGTTGCTCAATCCCTTCAGCAGTGCCTGCGGTGATCTTCGGGCGCGACGTCGTCGTGAGCGATCCCACCCCCGACAAGGTCGCCCGGCTGCTCGGCCTCAATCTCGATTTCCGGGACGACGAGAAGTTCGACCTGTTGATCGTGGGCGGCGGACCCGCGGGCGTCGCCGCCGGGGTCTATGCGGGAGCCGAAGGTCTCTGCGCGCTGGTCGTGGAAGACGTTGCCATCGGCGGCCAGGCTGGAGCTTCGAGCCGTATCGAGAATTACATGGGCTTCCCAACGGGTATTTCCGGTGCCGACCTGGTCTGGCGCGGCGAGGTGCAGGCGATGAAATTCGGGACCCGCTTCGCGATGCCGCGCCGGGTGGCGCTCCTCGAGAGGCTCGAGGACGAGAGCTTCTGCGCGACTTTCGACAGCGGTCAGCGCGTCCGAGCCAAGTCGGTGGTGGTCGCGACCGGAGTGCAGTACCGCCGGCTGCCGCTCGACCGGCTTGCCGATTTCGAAGGCGCCGGTGTTTATTACGCAGCGACCGAGATGGAGGCGCGCTATTGCAAGGGTACGGAAGCGGTCATCGTCGGCGGCGGCAACTCCGCGGGGCAGGCCGCGATGTTTCTCAGCCGTTCGGCATGCTCCGTGCGCGTGCTGGTCCGCGGGTCCTCGCTTGCCGCTTCAATGTCGAGCTATCTCTCCAGCCGGCTCGCTGCCGACCCCAGAATCTCGATCGAGTACGGCGCCGAAGTGAGCGCGTTGCACGGCACTGATCGTCTCGAGGCCCTGACCATTCGTAATGTAAAGACCGGGGCGAGCCGCGTCGTAAATACGCGTGCACTGTTTATCATGGTCGGCGCCGCGCCGAATACCGAGTGGCTCTCCGGCCTGGTGAAACTCGACGATAAGGGGTTCGTCATCACCGGTTCCGGCACCGCATCGGCGGCCTCCCCTTTCGCCACGTCGATGCCCGGCGTATTCGCCGTGGGCGATGTCCGCGCAGGCTCGGTCAAGCGCGTGGCCTCCTCGGTCGGCGAGGGATCGGTCGTGATCTCCAAGGTCTGGGAGTTCGTCAACCGCTAACGGCCGGCGATCAGGCTCCGGGCTACAGGCATGCCCCTATCGCTGCGTTGACATGGCAAATCCCAACTGGATTTATGAAATGTCCAGGCGGTGGACTGTACGAAACGCAGATCTCTCTCGACGAGTACATCCACCGCCGCAGCGGTCATGAAGCTGAAATGATTCATGGCATAAGGTATAAAGAGCGACGGAACGAGCGCCACCCCCGAGCGCACCTAAAGGCAATGGAATGCTAAATTTCTATCAGGATGTCTGGCGCAACCCACGGCTAAATTCGGATTCGCCCATCGACGATCCCACCCTGCTCGAGTGGATATTTTGCCCTATCGTCAATCAGATTGTTATGGACCCGCGAGCACAAGGGTCCGGTCCATATGTTGATAGCGAGCGCAATGATTCCGCTGTTCGTGACGGCTCTATTAAAGCTCATACCACAAATTCCGCGGTGGATCAGTCACTGGTCGGACACAGGGAAATTCAGTTGCCTATTTGGCGATGCCGCTTTACAAGAAAATATCGTATTTATATTTGCAATGCGGGAGCTAAAGGAATCCGTTCTACGGGACGGCCACCCCTGGAACACCTGGCACAAGCCGCGACATGTTCCCGTGGGGCAGGACGAGCCGTCGCCGGAAGGAGTCTCTTCATGGATTTCGTTTCAGGATTTGCGGGGTGCGAGTCACCTGGGCCGAATGTTTGCGTTGCATAGTCCGCAGAATACGTTTTTTCGCTACGACGAAAACTGCCCCAATGCAGACGACGTGACAGGAACCGCGGTCGTGTTCGGCCTCGGCTTCAATGGATTTACGTACCTGATGTCGGAGGCTCACGAACACAAACTTTTTGAAGCAAGGTGGGGTCCTTCGCCGCACAAGGATTTCAGGCAAAATACGGACCATATTTATGTTCCGACGCTTGGCGGAGTACTTCGTCCGCCGGAGAACTGCGATTACGCAATCGTCGCCAGAATTGTACCGGAACAGCAAGATAGCAGCCGCCCACATTACTTTTTTGTTTGTGCGGGGCGTACGGCATCGGGAACGGCCGCAGCCGGCTGGTTCCTGGCAAATAAGTGGCGCCGCATTCAGACACTCTATGAGAGATCACCGCAACTGGATTTCCGCAAGGACAGCTTGTTGATCGTTGTGAGGCATCCCTACGACGCGTTTCGACCCGCTGACACCGACAGTTCTACCAACATCGCACGAATTGGGGATCGCTTAGGAGTCGTCGCCGTCCGGCCCAACAAGGAAATGATCCAACTTGCGGATGAGGAAGTGATGGCTTGTTTTCCGGGCTTATGACACTTGTCAGCCGAGTCGGAGTCGCATCTCTATAACTATAACGCTTGATGGGAGTCTTCGATCGCCCGAGCCTTGCCCAAATCCGCTTCGCGCAGCGCTGCACTTCATCGCGCCGGATCCTTTTCTCCATGCGACTCGCGGGCGATATAGCGCCGCTCGCCGGTGCGTGGGTCAAACATCACTTCAACGGGATCCCCGCTCGACGGATCGATAAATTGCTCACCCGTCCGCTGCCAGTCGCCCTCGGGCGGCGCCTCGATGCGACGGTAGCGCCAGCGCTCGAACAGCGTGCCGATGAGGACGATCACGCCGACGCCCAGCACCTGCCAGCCAGGTGCGTGAAACCCGCGGGCTATGAGGCCGATACCGACGCATGTGAGGATCGCTGCCGACGCGATGACGACAGTCCGCAACATGATCAAGCCGCCGATTCCAGCACCACTGCCGTTCCGTACGCGACGATCTCGCTCATCGTCTGGCCGATCTCGGCCGAGTCGAATCGCATCATGACAACGGCGTTCGCCTGCATGAGACTGGCGTTGCGGACCATCCGGTCGACGGCATGACGCCGCGCCTCCTCGAGCAATTGTGTGTACTCGGTAATTTCCCCGCCAACGATCGAGCGCAGGCCCGCCATGATATTCCCGCCAAGCCCGCGGCTTCTGACCACCACTCCGAAAACCTGACCCTTAACCTCGCGCACCCGATGTCCGGGCACGTTCTCTGTTGTCACGACAAGCACAGGACCTCCGCAGGCGTTGCGACCGATCTGCGGAGGCTACCCGAGCCGAGCCTCCCCGGCGAGTGCCAAGTTCACAAATGAAATATCAGCCTCGGCGTCGCCGCCGCGAGTTTAGACTTTACCCGCGTAGATCAGGCGGCCTGGCCCAAGGCGCGCCGTAATTTCGGGCAAGCTTGAATCGGCGACGGCGAAGCAGCCCTGACTTCGACCGAGCATGCCGGAATGGCCGATCATTTCCTCGCTCACATACCAGGCACCATGCACCACGATCGCCCGGGACAGCGCGTTGCTATTGGTCGGGTCCAGTCCCTCGAGCCGCATCGAGCGGCCATGAGCGCCGACATAGAGAGCGCCCGTTCGATAGGCTCCGGCGGAGGTCGCGTTCGAGTGAGGCTCATTGGAGAAGCGCTGGAGCCATCCGGTATGAGACGGGTCGGAACCCCTTCCATGGGCAACCAAGTGCGACCGCACGCTGCCATCGGCAAGGTTCACCAAGTGGAACCGCGGTGCACGCGAAGGTAGGGAGAAGTCAGCGACGCCGATAAAGTCTCGGTGGCTGATGGTGTCGTGAAGCTGGTCCAGAGCATCGAGCGCACGCCGAAGCAAAGTGGGAGCTATCTGACTGTCGATACTGTTTGTTCGTCCAAGTGCGAGCCGAGTTCCTGCGGACACAGAGGCAAGACCGGCA
The DNA here is from genome assembly GCA_963784105.1 of uncultured Gammaproteobacteria bacterium. Classification (GTDB taxonomy): domain Bacteria; phylum Pseudomonadota; class Gammaproteobacteria; order Steroidobacterales; family Steroidobacteraceae; genus Bog-1198. Next base: position 2,153,088 of record CAWAQE010000015.1, on the reverse strand, counting down.
AGCGCAAGTTTGATGCAAAAACGGCGGGAAAGTACCAAGACATCGAGCTCCGCTGTAAGTAAGCTCATGTATTGACTTGATTCAACAGGGGAAGTTCACATGTCTGCCGTGCGGCGAGCGATTCACTCGCTTGGTCTGGCGCTGGGCGTCATGGCTTGTGCGGCAGCTACAGGCTCCGGCACTAGCCGATTCAGTGCCTTTTTGGGGCGCAAAAGCCTCAGTACCGATCGACACGCCCATTAGTCAGCTGAAAAAGGGCCAGTTTCTATGGATGGGCGAAGCCGTGACCACGGGTCCTGTGGTCATGGTCGTCAGCATCACTGAACAGCGAGGTTATGTTTATCGCAACGGGGTCCTGATCGGGGCTACTACCGTTAGCACCGGCCGTCCGGGTCACCCCACCCCTACCGGAGTTTTCACGGTGCTGCAGAAGCAAAAGGAGCATCGATCGACGATCTATGACGGGGCGCCAATGCCCTACATGGAGCGGCTCACATGGGGCGGTATCGCGCTGCATGCCGGGGGATTGCCCGGCTATCCCGAATCGCATGGCTGCATTCACTTGCCAAGCGAGTTTGCACAGCGTCTCTTCGACATATCGCCTAACGGCATGACGGTGGTGATTGGCACCGAGCAAACCGCGCCGGAGCAGGTCGCGCATCCCGGGTACCTCGCTCCGGTGAAGTCTATCGGCGGTCAACCGGTCGAGCGTGAGGCCTTTGCGCCCGCCGAGGATGAGAGTTGGCACCCGGAGTTGTCTGCCGAGCGGGCCGGTGAGCATCGTGCTCAGTCAAGCCAGCCGACTCATCGTCGTCTATCGCAACGGGATAGAGATCGGCCGGGCACGATTGACGGTCACCGGCGATGCGCCGCTCGTCAATCACGCACTGGTGCTCAGCGAAGCTCCGAGCAGCGTGCCCGATCCCTACGTTCCCGATCCAAGCCAAATTTAGTTGGTTGAGAATCGGCGTGCCCGGGCACATCGGAGAACAAGGTACCCAGGTAGATCCGAACGCAGTTGCCAGAATCAAGATTACCTGCCGACTTCGCGGCCCGAGTCAATGGAATACTGACGCCGGGGGCGACAGTGTTTGTGACCAATGAAGCCCTTTACCCGCAAACGAGCGGACCCATGGTCCAAGTCGTGGACGCCGATCCGCCGGTCAGGAGTAAGCCCGTTCGCCCCCGCGGGTCGTAATCAGCATTCATATGTCGCGCATCTTCATTTCCGGTTCGTCGGCAGGTCTTGGGTACCGACCCAGATGGGTGGCCCCAGCGCCCCCGATGATATGGGCCAGGCGCATCTGACCCAGGCTTGGCTTGCCTCGGGAAATGACGCCAAGTCACAGGTGACCGGAAAGTATTTCTACCACCTGAGGCGTATGGAGCCGAATCCGCAAGCCAACGATCCGGCACTGCAGGATCGCCTCATCGCGATCTGCGCTGAGATCTCGGGCGTGATCCTGCCCACTTAATCCGGCGTCGCCGTTCAGGATGGTCTCCCTTCCGCGCGCCCCATCCAAAATGAGCGCAGCATGGTGACGGCGGCGTAGACCACGACGAGCACCACGAGCCAGCGTAATGCCGCAAGGGGCATGTGTTTGACCACAAACGCCGCCAACAGTACGCCGGGAATCGAACCGACCGTCAATGCGAGGGACGTTCCAAACCCGAAGCGGCCCGAACGAAAGAATTGCAGGCCCGCCGTGGGCTGCACCAGCCCGCAGGCGCCCATCATGATTGGAAATGCCGCGATCGGATTAAGCCCCAGGAGCGTCACGGCTATCATGCAAGGCGCGTACAACCCAATGCCCACACTCATCAAGGCACCGAGCACAAAATTTACGACGACAGCCACCACGAGTCGCCAACCTACCAGAGTCATTGCCAGTCCCCCGCTTGGCAGCAGGTGAAGGTTCGTCGCCACAAATACGCAGCCCGCAATCAACAAGGCCGCGCCCATGGCCAATTGAATTGCCGGACGTGGCATGCGGTTCACAATCCCCGCGCCGAGCCACGCGCCGAGCGCCGCGGACAATACGGTTGTCATCAGCAACACGGGGTCGATCACGATCACGCTGACCATAATGATCATCTCGAGCATCGCGGCGGTATTGAGCCCCACATTGAGGGTACCTGGAATTAATTCGTCAGCGAGCTTGCCCTGAAATTTGAGCGCGGCGGTGGTCGGCGCGAACGAGCCTATTCCCAGTGTGTCAAAGAATGCGAAGACAAACCCCACCGCATATTCCATGAGGAGCGGTCGTTTTCGACCGATGTAGCTCGTCCGCGATCGGAACCATTTGGCGAAGAACGCCGTGTTGACGAGAAATAGTGCACCGAATAGAAGTTTTACCTGCAGCGACATGTGCACCTCGAGTGCTGCATAGACGCTCTCCCTACTTCAAGCGAACTGGCCACGTAAATATTGCCCGATTAACCTGTACCTGACCCGCGCGCCCGGTGTTTACTTTTTATAGCAGTATGTTTTCTACTGAAAATATTCTCTATTGTCAACATGTCTGTGGAAAATAAGCGTAAACTCGCGAGCGTGGCCATTGATGAGACTTGGCACCGGAGAAATCGTGGGAAGACGAAAGAAACTGGGCGAGGACTCCTCCGAACAGATCGTGACAACCTTTATAGAATGCGTGCGCGACCTGGGCCTCGAACGAGCATCGATCGGAGAAGTTGGCACACGAATCGGATTGGATAGAAGCACGGTCTACTACTACTACCCGACGAAGGAAGCCCTGATAGACGCCGCGGCACAGGCCGTGCGCAAGATGTACATTGGCAAGCTTCAAACCGCCATCGGCCGATTTACATCCGAGGCGCGCGGAAGGCAGTTGGTGGAGCACCTCTTTGGGCCCGACTTTCACCAACACGATCTGATGCGCCTGATCTACGAACTCAACGCAACTGCTGGGCGCGACCCCAGCATCCAACGGCATGTCGTGGGCATCTACCGCGCGTTTGAAACCTGCGTCCTGGCGGAGATCGATGCTGCCTATCCCCATGCCGCGGCAAAGGATCGGCGCGCTCTAGGCTACGTCGTCTGGCAACTCGCGGAAGGATGCGCCGTTGTTACAGCGCTGGGGCTTGGTGAAAGACGTCGATTGGCGGCACGCGCGACTATCTTGGGACTGATTGGGCCGTTCGAAGAAGCCGAGAAGGCTGCCCGAGGCACTCGCACGCGTGGGGCATGAAGCCTCGCCATTGAGTAAACGGAAATGCCGTTGGGGGTCTTATGGTCTTCTCGTGGAATGGGCGGCTTCTCACGGCCGTAGCGGGCGATACCATCGCGATCGCGCTCTGGAGGCATGGTATAGCCGAGATTGGATTCTCTCGGAAAAGGCATCGACCTCTGGGCGCCTCGGGCGCCTACCTGCAGGGAGTGCTGGTCGGGGTTAATGGGTGCCCTCATGTCAGGGCCGATGAAACACTGGTGGAGCCGGGCATGGACGTGCGTCAACAGAACGTGTGGCCGACGGCCGACCTTAACGTGCTGAGTCTTTTGAGACTCGTTCCCGGCCGCTTACTAAGAGGCGGTTTCGAGCGGCCGAGACTGTTGCCTGGCGGAACGCGACGCTTTGAGTGGTGGGAGCGCTTGTTGATGTTCCTGGCCGGCGAGGTCTCGCTATCGCTCGATACGGCCGTGGACGCTGGCATGCGCAGGGGAGAACGATGGGAAGGCGATGTCGTTGTCGTTGGAGGCGGACCGGAGGGGCGCCGACAGGCCAATGCTTCGGCTTCAAGCGGGCTGCGGGTGTGCCTGGTGTCTCGAAGCCGCGAACCGGGATCATTCGCGGCGGCGATGGGCGTCCCGCTACCCGAGTTGAACCCCGCGATCAAGTTCCTCGCCGGACATGAGGCGACCGGCGTGTATAGAGACGGGACCGTGGTGTTGGCAACTCCGAAGATCCCGCACGAGCCACCGACTGTCCTGGTGTGCAAGCGTCTCATTTTGAGCACCGGCCGACGATCCGTGCCGCCCTTGATTCCCGGACACGACCTGCCGGGCGTGCTCGAAGCGAGGCTTGCGCTCGAGTGGGCCTCAGCGCTCGGTGCAGAGCTCGGTCCGGCGATAGTCGTTGGGACCGGTGCACAGGATGATATCGGTCGTGTCCTGGCTGCGAAAGGGGTCCGCATCGTGGCCGTCGGTTCGGTGACCGATCTGAATCGGATCGAAGGACGGTGTGCCGTACGCGCCGTGAAATTGAACGGTGTCACCATCCGGTGCCGCAGCCTGATCCATGCCGGGCCCTGGCTGGCCGACCCTTCTCTGGCATTTCAGGCCGCACAACGCGGTGAGCTGCGTCTGATCGCGGGCTCGCTGCCGGAACGAGTGAGTGTCGTGGGCAGTGCCTGCTTGAAGACCGAACCTACGCCGCTCGGCTCTCTGGGATCGCTGGCGGACGTCGCGGTCTGCAGCTGCATGGATGTCACGGTTGGAGACGTACTCGCCCATGTCCGAAAGGGTGAAACTCATGTCGAAGTCCTCAAACGGGCGACCTCGTGCGGCATGGGTCCTTGCCAGGGCCTTCCGTGTTGGGAACACCTGTGTACCGTTGTCAGGACGGCGACGGGCGTGTCGAGCGAGGATCATCCGACCTATCGGCCTCCCCGTCGCGGCATCACGGTCGCACAAGCGGCGGTCCTTGATGGCCTCTTGGAACTCGAATGATCGCTGCAGAGGTCAGACTGCCTGCAAGGGCAAGAGTGGTAGTCGTCGGCGGCGGCATACAGGGGCTGTCGGTCGCGTACAACCTCGCCCGCTTGGGCGAACGCGATGTGGTCGTGCTCGATGCCGGTTATTTCCAAGGCGGGGCCTCAGGGCGTAACGGCACGTTGATCCGTGGCGGCTTTATGTCCGATGCGTGGACCGCATTGTTCGCGCTTTCCAATCGCCGCTGGATCGGGCTGTCCAAACGCCTTCGGCGGAATGTCATGTTTTCCCGTCGTGGGTACTTGATGGTGGCTGAGAAACCGGAGACCGCTGCGGGTTTCGATCTGGCATTGCCGATGCACGCAAAGCACGGTGTCCAATCTAAACGTCTCTCCTCGAGGGAGCTTCACAAGATTGCACCCGCGCTCAATCGAAATGCCGCCCTGGAAGCGATCTTCTTGCCGGAGGGCGGCGTATCTCCGCATCACGCGGCAATGCAAGGTTATCTCGAGGCTTGCAAAGAGCTGGGTGTGCGGGTGCACTATGACACGCCGGTCACGCACATCGCCGCGCGAGGATCTCACATCGAGGGTGTGGTGGCTTCCGGGTGCGAGATGCGCGCGGATCACCTCGTCATCGCGGCCGGGGCAGCGTCTGTGGCAGTCGCTGGACTTGCGGGCGCGGAACTGCCGGGTTTTCCCATGCGTATTGAATGCATGGCGCTGGAACCCACACGGTCGATATTGCGCCCCGGGATCGCGTTCATCGATCGTCTCTGTTATGTCTCGCAGACGGCACGCGGCGAAGTCGTTGGGGGAGCCGAGGTGGCGGAAAGTCCAAAAGCTTCGCTGGCGTGTGACTTGCCCGCCATGGCGGCAACTGCCAAAGTCTACCGCGACATGCTTCCCTGCCTCGCTCAGCTACGTATCCTGCGGCATTGGGCTGGATTGATCCACGCCACCAAGGACTTTGGTCCGCTGTTGGGAGCTCATCCGGGGTACTCCAATATGTGGATTAGCGCCGGCTGGTCCTACGGGTTCGCGAGCGCTCCAGCCGTCGGCGAGCTATTGGCTCACACCATCCTTTCCGGAACGACTCACGAGTTTCTGCTACCTTTCTCTGTGGATCGGTTCCGGCGCAATGCACCCGTGCTGGAAGCCGGCATCGTGCTGGCTGCGACCGCGCGCCCTTAGTATCGATACCGAAACTCGAGCCCGATGGTACGCGGTGGGCTTATCGCAACGCGCGACTGTCCTATGGCTTGAAGCGATATCGCGTTCGTGTCCGACAGGTTGGCATATTCGTTGGTGAGATTCTTTATAAACAAAGCGTATTCAGTTTTTCCGTATTTAACCCCGCCTCGAAGATCCGCGATTCGGTAGGAAGGACGTATGAGCGGAATTACGCTGCCCGTATTCGGGTTCGTCAGTGCGTTGTTGGTACTCCAGCTGTTTCCGACATATCTATAATCCGCATGAGCAAATCCCGCAACATCGCTGGAAATCGGAAAGTCGTAGTTGGCGTCGAACTGCGCCGACTCGCGCGGAACTTGGGGAATCCTGTCGCCCGACTGAAACAATACTCCCGGTACCGTCTGCGTAAACTTCGCGTCGTCGTAGCCCGCGCTGACCTCCAGGGTGAGGCCGTCCATGACTCGCGCATCGATGTCGATTTCCGCACCCTGGCTGCGCGCCGCGCCCGCGTTGGCGTCGAAAGGGAACCCGCAGGCGAGCAGCACCGTTTGCTGGATCTTGTCCCAATCGATGCGGAAGACGTCAAAGTCAACCGTGAGTCTCTTATCCAGCCAAGCCGTCTTCTCGCCGAGTTCATAACTCCACACCGTATCAGGCTGTACCGGGCCAATGACTCCCGACTTTAGGCCGAGCGCAGCGAGGTCTGCGCCGCAAACGCTCTGAGGGACAACGCCGCCCGATGGACTGCCCGGACGAAATCCCTTGGCGACGGTGGCGTAGACCTGGTTGTCCGGCGTGAATCGATACTGCAGAGAATACTTCGGTGTAATGGTGGTTTGCGTCGTGCTGGTTTCCGCCACCGTGGTCGGACCGCCGTTGGCGATACCATCGGCGGTCACAGGACCCAGCAAACTCTCGATGCGGGTGGAACGAATGCCGGCGGTCGCGCGCCAGTGTTCCGTAATATCGTAGTTTGCCTCGGCGTACGGCGCTGTTTCAATTTGCACGTCGCGCCCGTTGTTGTAGTAGTACACAAGATCGGTGCCGTACGTGCCCCCGGTGGCCGCATTCAGTCCCGGCACATAATTGGGTGGAAAACCGACACCCGAAGTGTTGGTATGTTCATAATAAAAGCCACTCACCAACTGGAACGGCCCGCGAAAAGTAGAAGCGAATCGCAACTCCTCAGTCTGAATTCTGGGATGATTCAGGTCGGTGATCGACGTTGGCAACGGCGCAATGCCGAATAACTGAGAGACGGCTAGAGTTTGATCCTCAATATCCGTCGTACGTCGATCGAAATCGGACGATGAAAATACGAAGGTGCCGAACGACTGATGGTACTTGAAATCCAAGGAGCTGAGCGTCCATTCGTCGCTGGAGGATTCAGGAATGTTGAACAGCTGATCCTGAATCAGGCTGGCCGGCCGGATGATAATGGGCGACAAGCCGGAAGCATTGTAATTGACGGTAGAAAATGGCAGGCCATTCAGCTCGGTTCTCTGATAGATAACCCGCGGGGTAACCGACAAATCATCCGTGATCTTCCATAACATCGCCACTTGCCCGCCATCGGTGGTTGTCTGTCCAACGTCATTGATGGTCCCGCCGGTATCTTCGACATACCGCTTGAAATAGCCCCCGAGTTCCTCGTGATATCCGCTGAATCGAATAGCCAATTTGTCGTCGATGAGCGGCAGGTTGAGCGATCCATCGGTCTGGTAGTTTGCCTTCGCGGCATGATCGGTCGCCGACACCGATCCGTGCGCCAATATCTGCAAACTCTTCGTATCAGGCTGTTCGGTCAAAACCCTGAGAGTGCCCCCCATCGATAGCGCTCCATAGAGCGTACCCTGCGGTCCCCTCAGCACCTCAATTTGCGCGACATCGACTGCCTGCGGATCGATCGAGACGGGGACAGGCGTATCGTCAATGTAGAAAGCGGTCGTGCCGTCGCCCGCGATCCCTCGAATTGCGACCTGTCGTGAACTGGCCAACCCGGCGGACTGACCTCCTCCAGAATAGCCGAAGGATAAATTGGGAATCGCGCTGGCGTAGTCAAAGAACTGCGTCGCGGCGCGATTTTCTAAAGACACCTCCGTGATGGCGGTAATGCTCATCGGAATGGACTGAATGGTTTCCTCTCGGCGAGTGGCAGTGACCACAATTTCCTCGAGCCCGTGGGTCGCAGTCTGAGGGTCAGGTTGCGCATCCTGTGCCCAAACATAGGAACAAAGTCCAAAGGTTGCGAGATTGACTCCCAGAAAGGTGGCTCGTCGGCCACACCCATGTTTGTAGAACACCGGAATCCCCGTTTTTTTCGGATAAGCAATCAACACTGTCTTACGTACTACGCCATCTTGTACAGTACACAAGTATCTTCTTGGCTATCAGAAAAAGCAATCCGTTTGAGACTGGATTGGGTGCCACAGCCCCGTGCCTTGTGCGCGGCAGTGGGCACTGCCGCATCGGCCGCGGCTCACGCCGGCAATGAATGTCTCTAATCGACTCGAATGATGCCGCGTCCCCCATCGAGCCTGTACAGCTCCGTTACGAGGTCGCTGCGGTGGCGCAACACCGCTCGCTGATTGACCGACCCTTTGTCGGTGATCTCGCCGTGATCGAGCGACGGCGCGGTCGGTAACACGACGGCCCTTCGAATCCGCACCGAACTGCCGGGATGTGTCTGGGCGTAAACCCGCAAGCGGTCGCGCAACAGCTCACACAGCATCGGGTGCGCCTGCAGATCCGAATACGTCGGAAGCTCGATCAGGTTCAAGTGAGTCGCGCATTCTCCTACGTCCGGCACCAGTAGCACTGCAAGATAATCCCGGTCCAGGCCCGCAATCACCACGTCTTGCACGAAAGGTGCGAGCGCAGCGACGAGCGCTGAGCGCAATGGTCCCACGCTGACCCAGGTTCCACTGGCGAGCTTAAAATCTTCGGCGATGCGGCCGTCAAACACCAAACCCTTGGTGGGGTCATCTGCGTCGAGCAGCCTGACGGCGTCGCCCAAGCGGTAATATCCCTCATCGTCAAAGGCTGCCGCGGTTAGCTCAGGCTGGCGCCAATACCCCGGGGTGACACTCGGACTGCGCACCCGCATTTCCAGCTTTCCTTCGCAGGGCACTAGTTTGAGAACATTGCCCGCCGCCGGTAGGCCTATGACACCGCTACGGGCCGTGGACGGGGTAGTGAACGTGACTGCCGGTCCCGTTTCGGTCGCGCCCAAACTCGAGAGCACGGGAACCGTCACGCCGAGTTCGGCAACCGCCGCCGCGTCCAGCCTGTCCCAGATATGCTGAGACAGAGATGCCGCCGCAAAGAAGCATGCGTGCAGGTTGCGATAGAATGAGCCTCGCAGAGCGGCATCTCTTGCCAGATGCGTGGCCAACATGTCGAAACCCTTCGGCACATTGAAGTACACCGTGGGCGATATGTCGCGCAAATTGCGCACCGTTTCCAGTATACCGTCCGGCGTTGGCTTGCCGTCATCGATATACAGGGAGCCGCCATTGAACAGCACCAGCCCCAGGTTGTGGCTGCCGCCAAAGGTATGGTTCCACGGCAGCCAATCGAGAATCACGGGCGGCTCATCGACCAGAAAGGGTATGGCTTCATGCAACATGTGCGCGTTGCTGCACAACATCCGTTCGGTCGTAATCACCGCTTTGGGATGCCCGGTGGTCCCGGAGGTCAGCGAGAACTTGACGATGCTATCGGGCCCCGTGCGCGCATGCGCTCCTTGCAATGCCGCGCCGGGCTCTGCCTCGAGATCGGTCAATCCGGTTACTCGGCGTCCGGCGACTTCCGCAAGATCGCCGACTACTTCCACGTTCGAGGGCACCACGTCGGTGAGCGCACGCTGAAATCGCTCGGTCGGAAAGGCGGCTGCCATGCCCGGCGTCAGGAGCCCGAGCACGTGGCGCAGCTTTCGCAGGTCGGACGACGCCTGCGAATAAGCGGGAGACAGGGCGCAATAGGGGATTCCAGCCCACGTCGCTGAAAATGCAAGTGTCAGGTGTTCGAGGCTGTTTCCCGACAGAATCACAATCGGTCGATCGGCTGAAAGTCCGCGCGTGACCAATCCGGCGCCAACGCGGCGTACCCGTTCCAACATTTGCTTGTAGGAGATCGTGACCCACTCATCGTCCCTTCCACGCCGCGCAACCAGGACGCGCTCTGGAGCGACCGCGGCCCAGTGCTCGAGCGAATCCATCATCCGTAACGGATACCTGCCGAGCACCGCGCGAGGACATAAAAGGATGCTCCCGTCGGGGCGATGCTCGACATTGGTCAGAAACGGGCTTTCAGTCCAACGCAGCCGGGCGGCCCCCTCGTTCATCCCTTGCGATCCAGCCCGAGTGCGCGAATCGCATTCTGCTTCAGAATGAGCTCATGCACCTCCTCCTTGAAGCCGGCCCCTTGGAAATCCTTCATCCATCGATCCGGCGTAATCAAGGGATAGTCGGAACCAAACAGCATCTTATGCTTCAGCTGACCGTTGGCGTACTGCACCAGTTGCGGCGGAAAATACTTGGGCGACCAACCCGACAGATCAATGTAGACATTGGGCTTGTGCAAGCACACCGACAGAGCTTCGTCCTGCCAAGGCCAGGAAGGATGGGCAATGATGATGGTCATGTCCGGAAAGTCGGCTGCCACATCGTCCACATGGATCGGATTGGAGTACTTGAGCTTCAGACCTCCGCCGCCGGGCATCCCCGTTCCAATGCCGGAGTGGCCGCTGTGAAAAATGGCTGGTAGTCGATGTTCGGCAATAACCTCGTACAATGGATACGCCAGTCGATCATTGGGGGAAAAACCCTGACATGTCGGGTGAAATTTGAATCCCCGGATTGCCCCGGCCTCGATCAGCTTTCGTGCTTCACGAACGCCCATCTTTCCTTTGTGTGGATCAATACTTGCGAACGCCAGCATCATGTCGCTGTTCTCTCGAGCGGCCTCGGCCACCTCCTCGTTGGGAATGCGTTTGGCGCCGATCTGAAACTCTGAATCCACAGTAAACATCACAAGGCCGAGATTTCGCTCGCGGTAGTAAGCGACCGTCTCGGCAATGGTAGGCCGCTTTCCGGTCTTGAAATACTTGCCTGCAGCGGCCTCGAACGGTTGCCACGCTTCATCCGGCTCTTGCCGGCAGGAGACTTCAGCATGAGTGTGCACATCGATGGCGATCAGATTATCGAGCTTCATACACAGTGCTTCGAGTTAGTGCTGCGGGGGAGAATACCGGCCATACTTCTTGAGCAGGGCAATCAACCGATCGTGAGGCAGGCCATAGACCGTGACCCCATCGGCGCCGGTCATCGTCTTTGCGGCCACGAGCTGATTCACGAGCGCCTCCTCCGTGGCATCGACCGCCGCCTCGAACAGCGCATCCAGCACTTCCTCATTGGCGTCGTTGACAATGCTCATTTGCTTCCAGCCTTGCGTGAATGCAAAGCGGTTCGTCGTTGAGAATGCCAGTACCAATTCGCCTGAGAAGTCCTCGCCAAAGCTGCCGTTGCGACCGAATCCCAGTGAGGCGCGGCGCGCCAGCCGTTGCAATTGGTGGGGCAGCAGGGGTGCGTCCGTGGCAATGACGACTAGGCATGAACTCTTTTGGGAGGGTGTTTTCCAGGTCGGCATCAAATCTGAGATCTCCTGGCCAACCGGAACGCCGGCGATGCGCAGGTCCCGACGCGTTCCGTGATTGGCCTGCAGGAGAACACCCACGGTAAAGCGCTTTCCATCCACGGTGACTACTCGAGAAGAGGTTCCTATTCCTCCCTTGAACTCGTAGGAAATCATGCCTGTACCGCCGCCGACCGCGCCTTCGGCGACTGGGCCCCCGGCCGCACCGTTGAGTGCTGCAAGCACATGTTCCCTGCTCAGCGGATGACCGAAAACATCGTTCAAAGGCATATCCAGCGTTTCGCCCACGGGGGGCAACAGGCGGGTAAACCACTCATCCTGCGGTACCGCGCCCGGTCGAATGGCCCAATCCACCAAGGCCTGATGAGTGACGCCGATGTTTCCGGTGCCCGTGAGCGCAATCGGGCCGAAGAAGTATCCGGTTTCATCGATAAAGAGCATGCCGGTCCACTCACCGGTACCATTGATCACGGCCCGCCCGGCCGCGACCGCATCGTTGCCGGTTTTTCCGGTGGGCAGGATTACGGTGACGCCCGTTCGCACCGGCCCACGGCCGACGACCAGCTTGCCATTTCCGGATATCAGCGTGGTTTGACCCACCTCGACACCCGATACGTCGGTAATGGCGTTGTAGGTACCCGGTGTCCCGTGGAAGGGGACCCCCAAATCGCGCGCCCGCACCGGTGCATCCGCCACAATCGCACCCGCGGGAGCGGCTCGAGCCACTTCGCCTAAGAGCATCGGGAATAATACGGCGATCGATATCACCCAAATACCGCCGTGGTTTCGGGTGCGATGAGTAAACTCGAGACGAGTCGCGCTCACAGGTAACTCCTCTAGTGCTGGTACTCTGGCGGTAACGTTTGTACACTGACTGCGACTCACCTTGTACAATGAACAAGTCCACGATGCAAGTGCGTCTTGAAGCTATGCTATGGTCGGAACCTTGAAGCCCTGACAGGAGCATTGAGAATGAAAACCCGCGCCCGAAAGCGCAGCGTGAGCCCACCCGAAGAGAAAGGACTCACCGAGCAAAAAGTCGTCGCTGCCGCTCTGGAACAGATCGACACGGTGGGGTTGTCGAATTTCAGCCTGCGCGATGTTGCGCGCGCATTGGATGTATATCCCACAGCCGTCTATTGGTATGTGAAAGGACGGGATGAGCTCCTGGGCCGCGTCGTCGCCTACGCCACGCGCGACGTGACGCCGCCGGCCGTCGGGGCGGATTGGAAGGCGTGCCTGAGGGAAATGTTCAATCGCTACCGCCAAGCGATACAACAGCACCCCAATATTGCGCCGCTGATTGGTACCCAATTGCGGGCCAACGGGGGAATCCGTGCCGATCTCATTGAGCGCGTTCTGTCCTTGCTGGTCGCGGCCGGCTTTTCAGATGAGCAGCTGGTCGACGCCTATAACGTCGTGATAGGGGCGCTCGTGGGGTTCGTCAGCCAAGAGCTCGCCGCCATGCCGCCCGAGAATCCCGGCAAGTGGGCGGAAATCCACCGCAAGCGCGTCTCTACCATGGACGTGATGGAGCACCCTACCCTCGCACGCTATCTTCCAAAACTCGCCAACAAAGCATTCATCGTGCGCTGGTCGAACGGTGTTGAGGTGCCGCTCGACTCGAGTTTTGATATGTTCGTTGACGTAATCACCCTGGGACTGGAACAAAAGCTGAACCCGCGCCAAAGGTAGAGAATCGCCCAGCATGTCTGCCGCTGTACAATACTCGCTTGTCTGCTGTACAATCCAAATTCGGCCCAACCTTGTGGGAGGGTCAACGGATCGACACAGGCCCCCCGAGAATGAGTCACGTATTCGGCAGAGATACTCGAACTAAATTTCCCGTTGCCGTTCATGGCGAAGGATTGTTTCTATACGACGCCAGCGGAAAACGCTACCTCGACGCCTCGGGAGGAGCGGCCGTCAGCTGCCTGGGTCACGGTCACCCCGCGGTCCGCGAAGCCATCAAGCGGCAAGTTGACCGCCTTGGCTACGCTCACACCGGGTATTTTACGAACGAGCCCCAAGAGCGGCTCGCCGACGAGCTGACTGCCCACGCACCCCCTGGTTTGACTCGCGCCTTCTTTGTTACCGGGGGATCGGAGGCGACCGAGGCCGCATTGAAACTTGCCCGTCAATATCATGTCGAATGTGGCCGACCGGAACGACAGCATTTCATATCGCGCAAGTTCAGTTATCACGGCAACACGCTAGGCGCGTTATCGGTCAGCGGGCATCGCTCGCGGCGGGAGATCTATCTGCCTTTGATGGGCGAGGTATCGCATATCTCCGCCTGCTTCGCATACCGAGGCAAGCAGGACGGGGAAACGGACGAGAGCTACGGAGCGCGTGTCGCAAATGAATTGGAAGCTGCGATACTGCGCGCGGGCCCCGCGACGGTCGCGGCCTTCATTGCCGAACCGGTGGTCGGCGCGACCATCGGAGCGGTCGCCGCCGTTCCAGGCTACTTCAAGCGCATTCGAGAAATCTGCGACCGCTACGATGTGCTCCTGATCCTCGACGAGGTGATGTGTGGCATGGGACGCACGGGCACTCTTCACGCCTGCGAACAGGAAGGCGTTGCGCCGGACCTTCTCTTGCTGGCTAAGGGCCTGGGCGCCGGCTATCAGCCCATTGGTGCCATGATGGTATCCGAGAAGATCTATCAAGCAATCGCCAGTGGCACCGGATCATTCAATCATGGTCACACCTACATGGGTCACGCCGTCGGTTGCGCCGCCGCACTGGCCGTCCAGCAAGTCATCAAGGACGATGATCTGTTGAGCAACGTTCAGAGCCAGGGACTGGTACTCGAGAACTTACTGCGGGATCGCTTTGGCGCCCATCCCCGGGTCGGGGACATCCGCGGACGTGGCCTCCTTCGAGCCATTGAAATCGTCGAAGACCGCCGGTCGAAGAAACCGTTCCCATCCACACTGAAGCTGCACGCCCGCATCAAGCAACAGGCCATGACCGACGGACTCATCTGTTATCCCGGCGGAGGGACGGCGGATGGCGAATCCGGTGACCATGTATTGATCGCTCCGCCCTTCAATGTGACACCTCCTCAGATCGAGGAGATTGTCGCGAAGCTGGCGTCCGCGCTCGATGGCGCGCTGCAGACCTTGCCGCGCCGGCTGTGAACGCCCCAGAGCTCAAGTCAGAACTCGGTTCACTGCAGCTGTTTACATTCGGATTTGGCACCATTGTGGGCATTGCCTGGGTGGTCCTCATGGGACAGATTCTTGGCCAGGCAGGGCTTCTGGGTGTATTCCTCGGCTTGAGCATCGGCGCGCTGATGATGGGGGTGGTCGGACTCTGCTACGCCGAAGTCGGCACTTACTTCCCCATTGCGGGCGGAGAAGTAGCCTATGTCCGCCACCTTTATGGGGTGAAGACTTCCCACGTCTTAGGATGGTTCCTGCTTCTCTCCTGCATCCTCGTATGCGGCTTCGAAATGGTCTCCGTCGGCTGGATTATTGGCCTACTCTGGCCGAACATCGTCCACACACGGCTGTATTCCATCCTCGGCAGCGAGGTCTATCTGGAGCCATTGGCCGTGAGCATTGCTGTCCAGGCCCTGATCGCGGGAGTCAATTACATCGGCGCCCGCGGTGCGGGCCGTCTTCAGGCATTCACCACCGGAGGAAAGATTCTTCTCAGTGCCTGCTTTATCGTGGCGGGACTGCGTGTAGCCAACACAGCTTATGGCAAGCCGTTATTCGTTGAAGATGCTGCGGGCTCAGTATGGCCGGGCGTAATCTCTGTCGTCACGATTGCGCCTTTCTGGTTTTCCGGCTTCAATGCCATTTCACAGACTATCGGGGAACGCTCGCGAAGAGTCTCGCCAAAACGCGCCGCCAATATGATTATCATCAGCCTGGCAGCGGCATGGGTGTTCTATTCTCTGGTGCTTCTCTCGATGTCGCTCATTATGCCGCGACAGGAACTCCTGAGCTACCCGTTGCCCACCGCGGCGGCGTTTCAAGCCGCCTTCCAATCACCGGTCATTGGCAGCGTCGTGCTGTTTGCCGGATTGCTCGGTTTGGTGTCGACTTGGAACGCGTTATTTTTCAGCGCAACCCGAATTCTGTTGGTGTTGGCGGCCGATGGCTTCGTCTCACCTGTCTTTCAAACCCTTCATCCACGTTTCGGCAGCCCAAAAAACGCCATTCTATTTCTCGGTGTCCTGATTCCGATACTGGCCCTCTTTGGTAAGGGAGTCATCGGGCCCCTTCTGAGTTCATTCAGCATTGTAATGGCCGCCATTTACGCCATGGTGTGCCTCGGCGTCATCATCCTGAGAAGGCGCACACGAGCAGGAACGCCCTCAGAAGTGTCACATCAGACGGCGCTGCCCTACCTCGCTTTGTGCGCATGCGCGGCCATCGAAGTCTTCGCTCTCATGGAGCCGATACGAGACTGGCATCGCGGTCGAACACCCCTAGAATGGCTGCTTCTACTCGTTTGGGGCTCATGGGGAATCTGGCTTGCACGCAAGAAGACTTCTACCGATATAGGTGCAATTTGAAAGCGGCAGTCTTCGAGAGCGGCGAAGATGACCTGCGGCTCCGGGAAGGTGGTCATGACGCGCGAACTAAGTCGCGGCGTTGGGGCACCATGAGCGAGATGACAGTCACCGCCGCGGCGAATGCGAGGTAGAAGCTCGGGGACGCATTGTTGCCGGTCAGCTTGACGAGCTCTGCGAAGAGGAGCGGTGCAAAGCCTCCCGCAATGACTACCGACAGGTTGTAGCTCAGCGACAATCCGGTTGTACGGCAGCCTAGGGGGAAACACTCGGACAAAAACGCAGGTAGGATGCCAAGATATATTGCGGTGGCGATGGAGATCGCCACCTGTACCAGCACAGCCCGGAACGCGGATGGCTCACTCACCAACCACGTGAACAACGGGATGGACATCAAACCGATCGATATGACTGCCGGCACCCCAAAGACAAGTCGACCCCAGCGATCAGACATTGCACCGACGAATGGCGGAATTGCGACCAGCAATATTCCTGCCGCAAATGTCGCCTCAAAGCCGGCCCGTGCGCTCAGTCCCAGGACCGTTCGAGCAAAGGTCGGCAGATAAAGCGTCAAGTAAAGCGAAACGGTGGCCACCGCCACGGCACCCGCCCCCACGACAACGCTTTGCCACTCGAGCACAGCGCGCACGAGTCTGCGGTTGTGCAATCGTGCTGCTTCGAACTCCGGCGTTTCTCGCGCGTGCGAACGAATGAAGTAAGCGACTGGGCCGATGAGTAACCCAACGACAAACGGAAGGCGCCACCCCCAGGAATACAATTCTCGTCGGTTCAGACACGATGTAAGGACAAGGCCCATGCTCGATGCCAGAAGTGTTGCGACACCTTGGCTTGAAAACTGCCAGCTCGAATAAAAGCCCCGCCGATCGGGGTTCTGCTCGGCGAGATACGCGGTCGCACTCCCGAATTCACCGCCCGCGGAGAATCCCTGGATGAGTCTCGCCATCAGAAGCAGGACAGGCGCGGCGGGTCCGATCTGGCTGTAGGTGGGCAGGATTGCAATGATGAACGTGCCCAGTAGCATCAACCAGGTGACCAGCACCAAGGCCGTGCGCCGTCCGTGGCGATCCGCAAACCGTCCAACGATCACCGCGCCAATGGGTCGCACGAGGAAGGAAATGCCAAATGTGCCGAGCGCAAGCAAAAGAGAGAGCGAGGCGTCCTGTCGTGGAAAGAAGAGGTCCGCGATTACGGGGGCGAAGAAGCCATACACCACGAGATCAAACCACTCGAGAGCGTTGCCAATAACAGCGGCTGCGATGCTCTTCCCCACCCCTCCTCGTATCGATGCGGGGCGGCACATTTAGTGAGCATCGTCTTTGATGCTCGGTACTATATATTGATTAATTAAGGTTTCCGGTTCGCGGTCACCGTCATCACCGGCCCAATTTTGCGAGGTGATAACAACTACAACCCCAGGCTTTGGGAGCACGGCGATGAACTGCCCTCCTTGCCCGATGGCCTCATAGCCGTCAAATTTGTCGACGTGCCGGGGAGTACCCTTCGATAAGTGCCAATAAAAACCGTAATTGTACTGGCCCTCCGCGGTCTGCCTGCGTGTGGACTCTCGTATCCAGTCCTTCGATAGGATCTTCTTACCGCCCCATTGGCCGTCATCAAGCATGAGTTGACCCAGCTTCGCCATGTCGCGCGTGCGAAAATAGCTGCCGCCTGCCGCCATCGGGTCCCCTTCGTGATTGCGTGTCCACCGATAGTTGACGATCCCCAAAGGAGCAAAGAGATTTCGACGGGCGAACTCGTTCAACTGCTCCTTCGTTACTTTCTCGATCAGCTTTCCTGTGAGAACCGGCAGGCCGTTGTTGTACTCGTAATTTGAGCCCGGCGGGCGTGTGAGCGGCCGATCGAGCATGAAGCCCGTTACGTCGGGGGTCTCCAAGAGAAGCACCGAGGGGGTTTGCGGAGGCGGTTGACTGTCATCCCAGTAAGTTCCCGATGACATGGACAGTATGTTTCGAACGGTAATGGGATACTTATTGCGGTTCCACCATGTGTCTTGCCGATCCGGGAAATAGGAAATAACCAGATCGTCCAGTTTGAAGAGGTGTTTGTCCCAGGCGATACCCGCAAGCATTGAAGTTACGCTCTTTTGGGCCGAGGAAATAATATGGGGGTTATCGGCCGATTGACCCCAAAAATATTCTTCGAACACCAATTTGCCGTGGCGCAATATCAGGACGCTATCCGTTTGCGGTGAGTCGATGGCACCGTTCTCATCGAGAATATGGCGGACCATGTTCGCAAGGGGCAGCGAATCGATCCCCTCGGCGGACGCGCCGGAGACATCGAAGCCGCCGTTCATACGTGGCGGCGGCCGATATTCATAGTCGGTTTCTCTGCGGCCCTTGGCATCGATCCGCGGCGCGTGAAAGCGGCGTGCATCGGCGCTGTCCCGTTGAAGCCGCGCCGTATGAGATTCCATTCCCGTCATCCCATCCCGGGAGATCGTGATATTCAAGCTCCTACCATCCTCCGAAAGGGTGCCCTCCATATCGGCGATGTTGGTAAACAACCTTTCGTACTGCGCGAAGAATTGGTGACCGCATATTCGGACCGGTACTGCGGCCTGTTTTGTACTCATACGACCTCGGTCGATGAGGACCAGCTTTCCGTTATCTATCTTCAGTTCAATGTCGATCGGCGTCTCGGCATCGTAGGAAGAGTTCCAGTCATCCTTATCGTGTGCCACACCGGTCCATCGGCCGAGCCAGGCGGCCGTGGGATGTGCCGAGTCCTCGCTCTGTGCCACTCCGGAGCGGCAGAGCGCGGTTACTGCGGCTAAAAGCATCCATGTTGAAAAAACGATCATTCTAGCACGCGACCGTGGCATGGGGGATCCTTGTTCAGTTAGTTTCCGGCAAACTTGTTGACTACGTTTTCTAGAAGCTGAGATACCGGTCCTTCGAATCCGTTACGCCATAAGCTGCCGCAGAAGGTGATCGAGCCTGCGGAGAAAACAGCGCCTCCTTTCTGTGTCTCGAAAATGACCATGTCGGCGCGTAACAGCGGCAGCGGAGAGTCGCCCGTGACGCTCACGCTGGGGACTAGTAATTCATCCGTGGTCGGAAAAAAAGAGGGCGGCACGTTTTCCGATCTCGCAAGCAGGATTGCAGATGCCGGCGTACCCAATGCTGGGTCGGCCCGATCGAATTCGAAACCCGCCGCTCCGCCGGCATTCAATCCGTAATCGCCGATGACGTCGGTGTCGATACCCTCAAATACCCAGGCAACCGCCGGTTCGAACGATTCCGGCGTTCTACGGAAATGTGTTGCCTCAAACAGCCCCTGCGCGCTGAATCCGATACCGACGAGTTGTTGCGGATCGCGGCCGTTTCGCCGCCACAGTCCGCCGTATTCCCCGTCGACCGCGTGATAGTACTCGCCTGGTTCCGCAGCCCACGCGCGGGTACCCCCTTCCGCACGCCGCACCTCGAGAATCGCAGGGCTGGCAGCGCTTCGACCGATCCGCCAATAGAACCCGTTGCCGCCCAGATAAGCGAGATGACCGCCTGTTTGCACATACTGCTTCAGTGCGTCGAGAGTTCGGAGAGTATGATATTCGGGGTGCGAGCCTGTCAGAACCACCTTATAGGGTGAGAGCAATGACAGCCCTTCTGCGTGCAGTTCCTCGTCCGTGACGACATCGAATTTATATCCTCGGGCCTCGAGCCAAGACAGCAGGTGGATATCGGCCGAGTAGTGCCGAAGTCCGGATCCATCGCCCTTCTCGCGGAAGGTCATGAAGCCGGGGCGCATGGTGAGCAGTGGCCGGAGTCTCGAGGAGTATGCAATGCCGCTGCCGTCCGTGTGCCGGTTATAAGTGGACCGCCCATAGATCGGATAGTCGTCGGGATTGAACGGGTATGCGCCCCAGTCGCGTACCCGGTCCCTATAGGAGCCATCACAATTTCCGCGGGCATGATTGCCGTATGCCTGATACGTAAAGGTGGGCGCAAGAAACACGATGTCCGTCCGCCGTGATCCATGCCCGGGCAATACATAAAAAGGCAGCCAGTCTTCTCCCTCCGCACAACTCAGATGAAAGGCGTAGGCACCACTCATCAGATCGGGCGGTATCGTCCACTGAAAATCGGTTGCCCAACGGCAATCTCCCAGATCATCCTCGTGAAAGGCAATCGCCCCATATTCATTGTGGGCATGTTGCCAGCGCTGTTCGCGCCCACTCCAGCGCGCGCCGGTAACGGCACGCTGAGGCAGGTTGAACAGTGTTCCCGCGGCAGCTCTCGATCCCACCGGAGAGAGCGTCCGCGTGTCAATGCCCCGAGAAAAATCCCAGCCACCGCGCAATGACTCATCGGCTTCGCTCAGCGGCCTCAGCAGGTCCGGCCACTCATCAAGAAATGCTTCGTATATCGCGGGGTCCTCTATCTTGCCGTTGAAGTGATTCGCTTCTCTTCCCGGTTTGGAAGCGGCAATGTAGAGCAGTCCCTCACTGGGGACCACCAGCTCCTGGGAGATGCCGGTTGCGACCGTACTTTCGGCTGGTGAATAGAGATGCGCTGACGCTGCGAAGCCAGCCGTCACTTTTTTTGATACGGGATCGAGGCTTGCCCACACCCGGTACCACCGACGCAACTGCAGATTGCCCGGAGCCTGCAGCGAAAACCGGCCGGCCCCTCCCGCGATTAGGAGCTCGACTCCCGCACGACCAACGCCGAGTGTTAGCGTCGCGGTCGCACCCACATGATGCATCACCGTTCTACATTCTTCCTGCGCCAAGGATAGCGAAACCAGAGCCGTCCAGCAGTGTGGCGCGTCGCGATCCAGCGCCGGTCCCGGCAGCTCTGCCCACGAGCCCAGTACTATCGGCTGAAGCCTCCCCGCGAACCCTTGATCAAATCGATACGCCAGATCCTCGAATCGTACGCCCGGTCCTTTGGGGTTCGCGTCCGCGGAAAGGACTCGAACTAAGCGCGCTCGATATCGCCCGCCGGAAACGACGCTGACCTTCGCGTCCAGGACCTCGCCCGGCCGCCCCGATAGCCGGCTGAGATAGCCCGTGATTGGAAGTTGTGCTTGCGTACGGTTCAATTGCGATAGGTAACGGTGATGCCGATCGTACGAGGACGCAGCGTCGTTTCGAAAAACAGCTGATCGGCGGGCGCAGTAGTATTGTCGCGGCGGCGCGTCAGGATCGGCGCGTCATTCAGCAGATTATCTGCGAATATCGAAAGATCCAGGCCGCTAAAACGTATTCCGAAGCGTGCGGCCAGGTCGTTGTAAGCGTTCGATGGGCCGACTTCCGGGTCGATACCAAACACACGATAATCAATCGAAGCACCGCCGCTGATGTGTTGCAAATCAATGTGACCGTATCCCTTGCGCTCATTGCTCAAAGGCACAACGTAGTCTGCGGTCGCCGTTGCACTCCATGGTGGACCCCCGATCTTATCTCCAGTGTAGCCAAACACTGGTGCCGGTCCTCCATTGCCGGGCGATGACCCCACGACGTCTTGGGTAAGCCGCGCATCGGCGTACCCGGTGCTTGCACCGACCGTCAAACGATCGGTGACGAGGGCGTCGACGCTGAGGTCAAACCCCGTACTGCGCGCACTCCCGAAATTGGCAATGAGATCCGATCCACAGCTTGCAAGCTGGATCTGGCGCTGAATTTTATTCCAATCGATCCTGAATACGCTTGCATCGACTTGCAGTCGTCCGCCGAAAGCACTGTTCTTCGAGCCCAATTCATATGACCAAACGCTGTCCGACTGGTAGGCAGATGAGCCCTTCGGTATTCCGATCTCGGCAAGTGCCGCGTCGCAGTTATCCGGGAGAGGCGCGTTGGCACCTCCAATTCGAAAGCCCTTTGCCGCTGTGGCGTATACGAAATTCGCGGAATTTATCTGATAGGAGATCCCATATTTCGGCGTCACCGGCGTCTCCGATTCCGAGGAGGTCTGGCTGATCCCGGCCCCTGGACCGGCAACGGGGCCGATCGCCAAGGATTGGGCAGACACTTTGGTTCTCGCAACCCGAAGCCCACCGACCAATTTCAAGCCGTTGACCACCTCGTAATCAAGCTGCCCGAACAGCGCCTCCTGCTCATCGAGCGTGGAATCGTACGATCGGAATTGATCGGTGCCGTCGAGCAGTGGAAAGCCCGGCACCAGCTCGTCGAAATATGGATCGTAATTGCGCTGGGTCGCGGATTGCTGCGAATGCGAATAAAACCCGCCCACAACCCAATTCAACGGGCTCGATCCTGTGGACTGAACTCTAATTTCCTGGGTAAAGCTGCGCTGCGCGTCATTGATGAAGGCTTGGTCGTATTGTCCGGGACCGTCCGCGTATGGATTTCCGAACACGACCGCACCGATGAACGCGCTATAGTCGATTGACCGATCGACGGTGCGGTCGAAGTAAGCGCTCGTCGAGATGACGTCGAAGCCGGCGCCGTTAAATGTAATATTCAGCGTCGGCAGGGAGAACTTGTCGGTAACCGTCTGCGGCAAAAGACGGGCCGCGAGAAAGGCATCCCGGCGCGGATTGGACAGGTTTTGATAGAAATCCGGCGCGCCGTCGGACTGTAGGTCTTGATAGAACTCCGATAGAGTCACCTTTATGTCCGGGGTAACCATCCCGGCAAGCGCGGCGCGAAAGACGCTGCTGTCCAATTTATTGGCATTCTTTTGCAAAATCTCGCCTGTTGCGGGATCCGCACGGTCTATGTACCCGCCATCGTCCCGATACCAGCCGCTCACTCGAAATCCGAGCTCGTTCGGCAATAGAGGTCCGCCGGTCGCGGCGCCCGCCTCGTAACTTGGCGCGCCGCTTTGGGTGTAGGCAATCTCTGAACGAGCGTAGGTGCTGTACTCCGTGAGGCTCGGCTGCGTCGTTATGAATCGAACCGCCCCGCCTTCGGCACCGGCCCCAAAGAGTGTGCCCTGAGGTCCGCGCAACACCTCGACTCGATCGAGGTCAAAAACCTCCGGATATACGTTAGTCGTGTCGTTGGAAACAGCTCGCACTTGGATGGGAGTGTCATCGATGTACACTCCGGTGGTTGCCGCGCCGACGTTCGATGAGATGCCGCGAATCGAGATCGTGCGGCCGATACCTGAAATATCCTGTCCTCCCAATGGAAGAAGACTCACACCAGGTGCAAGACGCGCGATATCACTGATATCGCGCACCCCCTGCTCATCCATCTCCGACTTTCCGAGCGCCACCACGCTTACCGGCACCTTGCTCAGGGACTCTTCCTTGCGCGTCGCGGTAACAACAATTTCCTCCAACTTTCCGGATGTCGCGTCGTCCGACTGGGGTTCATCGGCAAATACCACGGCCGGCGTTCCCAGAAACATCACCATCGTGGCCGTGAGCGCAATCTGTCCGCTCACGATAAATACGGATTCGTTTTTCCCCATTGCCTGTCCCCATCCCCTGCGTTGAGATTTACCCCGAACCTCGAGTGTCCAAATCAAATGAACGCCTAATAGTGCTTTTCATAAGAATAACCCGATTCTTGTTCACTATACAAGGGATCATCGGACGGGCGACCAATAGTCTCTTGGTGTGCCATTGCGAATCGTGCCCTGAGCGGTCTAATCGAGCAGCCGAGCTACGCCCCACATCCCGGGGTTGCCGCCATCCGCGGGTCTGATGCCGAATGGAGAGGGGCACATTCATTGGCAGAAGCAGGCAGATTGCGGTTGCACCTGCGGCCTGCGGCAGCTATGGCGGCGACCTGGAATTCGCCGTTCACCGCCGTCTACGATGCGTGCGTGCTCTCCCGGCCCCGCCTCGGGATTTCTTGATGTGGCTTGCTATCTCGGGCGCATTTCGCGCCCGAACCCGTCTCGGTAGCCGAGACTGCCCAGATCGGCGGCGCTCAAATACCCAATCGGCCCTAACATTTGTCCCTCATGATGAAAGACTTGATGCAGGTCGAATCGAGAGGCAAGCCCAACGCGTGGTCGAGGTATTCGAGCAATTCCACTACTTTCGCCAGCAGCCCTGAATCGGGGTCCTCGTCAACCTCGATCGCATTGTTCGGAAACTGATTCTGTAGATCGCTCACCAGCATCACGGGGTCATCCCCCACCATGATCGAGCGGATCAATTGTTCGGACACGGCGACGATGACGAAGCCCAGTGAACACGGCGCGATGGCGATACTGATGGTCGCCGCCGCTCTGATAATTGGGATGAGCATGTCGGCCGCGGCGGCCTGCGCAAGGTCCGCGTTCGATGTCGATGTATGCATTATCTTCTCCTAGAGTTAAAAGCGTTCGCCGACCAACTCCTCGCTCCTCTGCCATAGCGCCCGTGCGTCGTTGCGGATCGAGGGCGTAAGGTTGCACGCCCGCACGCAGGCCGGGGGCGGAGGCGACCTCGGCGACGTGGCAGTCTTCGCAATATCGGCCGCCGACCGCCTCGGCATCCGCGACACAAGCGGCCCAGACAGAGGTTGCCGCCCCTTGAGGAATGGTCTTATAGCTAAAGGGCGCAGCACCTTTGGGCTGACTGGCATTGATCTCCGCGATCAATTTTTCCAGCGCCTCGGCCGTCAAGTGCCGACTGAGCTCGGTTCGGATGCCCCCTGGATGCACCGCCGTCGCTCGCACTCCGCTCGCTTTGTGACGGCGATCGAACTCGACTGCAAACAGCACATTGGCCGTCTTGGAGCGGCCATAAGCAGTGAATTCGGCATAAGGCGTGTGCTCAAAGTTCGGATCTGTCAGATCGACGTCCGCATATCGGTGGCCCGCCGAGGACAGGTTCACCAGTCGCGACCCAGGCCGCAGCAGCGAGGCGATGCGGTTCACCAGAACGAAGTGTCCGAGATGGTTGGTGCCGAACTGGGTCTCGAAGCCGTCGACCGTGCTGCCCTTGGGGCACGCCATGACACCCGCGTTGGCAATGATGACGTCGAAAGACTTGCCTGCGGCCAGCAGGCCGTCCGCGCAGCGGCGCACACTGTCGAGCGACGCCAAGTCGAGCTGGACCAGGTGAAGAGAGCCTCCGCTCGCGGCTTGCGCGCGAACCTGCTCGGTAGCGGCCTCTGCCTTGGAAAGGTCCCGCGCGGCTCCGATGACTTCCGCCCCGTGCGCCGCCAATGCGCGCGCGGTCTCGACACCCAAGCCCGCGGAAACGCCGGTGACGAGCACCCTCTTTCCCCTCAAATCAATGCCTCGCAGCACCTCGTCGGTCGTCGATGTGGCTCCGAAAGAATTGCTCATGGTCAAAACCTCGCTGTATTTCCATTTCGCCCTACCGCCGCGCCATGTAAACATGGTCTAATTGGAAGTGGAGGGACCCTCCGTTTAATATACGGAGGCATCCTCCGTTTTGCAAGTGCTATATCAGGAGCGGACCGATATCGTGAAACGAAAGCCAATGGCCGAGGCGCGCAAACCTCGCGTCGACAGTGCCCGGAATCGACAATTACTGATCGATGCCGCCAAGGCGGCCTTCGCGGAAATCGGGCTGAATGTGAGCCTGGAGGAAATCGCACGCCGCGCCGGCGTCGGTATCGGCACCCTGTATCGCCATTTTCCCAGCAGAGAGGCGGTTGTGGAAGCGGTTTACCGACGCGAAGTGGAGCAGCTGGTCGACGCAGTGCCACATCTGCTCGAGACCTCACCGGCGGGTGAGGCCTTGCATCAATGGATGCACCTGTTCGTCAATTACATCGCAACCAAGCGCTTGGTCGCGCCGTCCCTCGGGGCCGCGATATCCCGTACTTCCACGCGTCACGCAACCCCTGCGGAACTGATCACACAGGCGATCTCCACCCTCGTAAAAGGCGCGGTCCGCAGCGGCGATGTGCGCAAGGATATCGATCCGTCGGACCTGCTGCGTGCCTTGGTCGGTGTGAGCTACGGAAATCCCGACGCGGGCTGGGAAGCGAGCGCGCGGCGACTCATCGACATTCTGATGGATGGGCTGCGGCGAAAGGGTCGATGATGGTCGTCGTTATCGCATACCGCTGCCGTCATTTCCCCACGATTGAGGCAAGCCAGAGCGACCGATCATTTCGTCAAGGGCATCTCCAACGGCTTCGAGTCGCTCGCTGGCCGAAGAGATCCCGGATGCGTCGCGATCCGGCATGAATACATTTTTCCTCGGAAACGCATATTCACTAAGATTCTAGATATACGCTGTAAACTTTGGATTTATAATAATAAATAGTGGAACGATTGATCGCCAAACTCGCGGTCTAAGTACAGGTGCCTCCGGAAGTTGGACATCAAGTATGACCATATCGGAGGCACGCGGCCCATATTCACCGCTGTTTGCGTGACGCCCGCGCGGCGCTTATCATACACATCCGGAGGTGTATAAATGCGTACGAATATTGTGCTCGATGACCGTCTCATCAAAGAGGTCATGCGGTTGTCGAAGGTCCGCACCAAGCGGGACGCTGTGGACCTCGCCTTGCGAGAGTTCGTCTCGCGCGGCAAGCAAAAAGATGTTCTCGCGCTGATTGGCGAGGGAGTAATTGCGGCGGATTACGACGTGCGTGCGGTCCGTGAGCAAATGACTCGTGATCCTGGTTGACTCGACCGTCTGGATTGATCTGTTGCGCAACTGCGAAACCGTGCCGGTGAGCCGACTGCGGAAACTGCTGGATGCAGGCGAAGCGACTGTCGCGCCGGTCATCGTGCAAGAGCTGCTCCAGGGGGCGGCGGATGCGGCTGGATTCGCCAAGCTTCACAAATACTTCACGGCCATTCCGATGTCGGGCGCCGAGAACTCGTTGGAATTGCATGTCGCCGCCGGGCGCCTATACGCACGTGCACGCTGGCAGGGTGTAACTCCACGCAGTCCCCACGACTGCTTGATCGCTGCGACGGCCGTCGATAATCGCATACCGCTGTTGCACGACGATCGGGATTTCGAGCATCTCGCCCTAGTGGAACCTAAACTGAAGCTGATACCGAGGCGCTGATGCGTTCCGGATCTGCTTCCAACGGTTGGGTCGCCCCCGACGCGCGCCGCGCAGCGCGGCACTCGCCCCCCCCCCAAACCCTGAGGTCGAAGAGTCAGAACATCAGATCGAATTCCTGCATACTCCTTGTTCAATGATTAAGGAGCTGCCCGAGTGCGTTTCGTTGACCTGACCCCGGGTGTGGTTATTCGATCGGATCCCCGAATAGTCACGGCAAAAGAGATTGTCGAATTTGCATCGCGCTATGACCCTCAATGGTTTCACACCGACATCGACCGTGCCGGCAAGGGCCGCTGGAAGGGCCTGATCGCCAGTGGCTGGCACACCTGCGCCATCGCCATGGAATTGATGGTGCGAAATGTTTTATTGGAATCCGAGGCGTTCGGTTCACCGGGAATCGAGTCGGTGAAGTGGCTTCACCCCGTGCGGCCCAATGACACGGTGGCGTTGCGCTTCGAGGTGCTGCGTTCAAGCAAGTCCCCATCCGAACGGACGGGCATTCTATTGTCGAAGTCCGAGCTTTGGAACCAGAACGATCAACAAGTCCTCACGCTGCAGGGGACGACTTTATTTGACGTGACGAACATTCGTGGCGAATCGCACAAAAACAAACGTTCGGATTCGGTATAGCCACCAAGTGCATCGCCTCAAGCACGGTCCCATTGCTGCCGTAACTCCGTCTCGCGCTTCTTCACCACCGCAACATGTCGGTCCTTCACGTGTCCGAATCCACGCATGCCGTCCGGCAAACTCGCGAGATCCACGGCAAGGTCCAGTCGTTCAGGACAAAGGGTCCCTTCGGGTTTTCCAGCAATGGATTTTGAGCCCCCCCCCCTTAATCGCGACACATCAATATGGCCGACCTTTCTGATGGATCGAGTTTCCTTATGAGCCTCACCCGACACGGTTGGGAGTTCCGCTTCAGATTAGATGTCATTTAATGTCCAGGCCCGGAGAGTCGGCCGCCACTAGAGTTCCGGTTGCAGAGTTGATGCCCCGGTTGTTTAATTGATCTTTGCAGGCTCTCGCCGCTTCGTTGAATGATATTAGCTTGCTGGCGGACATGCGCTTCCTCATGCAATTGGCCACCTGCGCGATCATCTGACGTTTGCTCATGGCGGGCTGAGTTATGGTGTCTGCGGCATTCGCCTTCGCGCTCACGAACATTGCGGCGCTCATTACAATCACTACCAGTACGCGGGTCAATGGGATCCTTCCTCACGTGTGGAGTGTTTGGCGCACTGCTGTCGCGGCACGATCCATACACGGCGAGCGAAATGGATTAAGAAGGATAGCCATGAGTGTTCCAGAAACATACATGTATGGTCGTATTGATCCGTTTAGCGAGTTCTTGCGAGCGTGCGCGCATCCTCTTGCAGAATCTGTACGCCAACGCGCTTAATCGGCAACCCGCTCGGCCCGGAACCCGCCGCTCCATTGGGTGCGTCAGCGTACCGACGCCACGCTCGTGCGCATGCTTCAATGCCGAACCACACACGGAGATTGCTATGTATATCGGTGGCGGCCTTCTAGGAACGGTTCTTCTCATTCTTTTGATTGTTTGGCTGGTGCGTCGAGTCTGAGCGGCCTAGCCGAACTTCGCGGATTCGGTAAATATTCGGTAAACCCGTCTTCCGACGGTCACCCCCAGCGCGGGGCGCTGGACACCATTTTTGCGATGCGCTACTGTGCGGTGCATGGACGCGTCGCCGACGACGGATTGGACTCCCAGCGCAGAGCCTAGCCCCTCGACCCCCTTCGCGTGCGAGTATGTGAGGCTGTCGCGGCAGGAGCATATCCAGCTGGTGTGGGAAGCGCGGCAATGGAAGCGACTGCATCAGGGTGCGACCCGGCGCATCGCGGAGCTGCAAGTCGAGCACCGCCGGCAGATGCGGTGTCAGAGCGAACGCGCTGAGGAGCGCGAGCGGTCGTTACTGCGCGATCTGGAGTATGCGCGCGGGCGAATCCGGGATCTGGAGCAACGGCTGTTTGGTCGCAAGAGCGAGCGGCAGCGGGTCATCGATGGGCAACACGGGCACCGTGCTGCGGCGGTGCGCGGGCGCGGACAGCAACGCGGCGCGCCGGGACACGGGCGCCGCCCCTTGAGTCCGTTGCCGATGCGCGAGGAGATCCT
Organism: uncultured Gammaproteobacteria bacterium; assembly: GCA_963784105.1. Taxonomy (GTDB): domain Bacteria; phylum Pseudomonadota; class Gammaproteobacteria; order Steroidobacterales; family Steroidobacteraceae; genus Bog-1198. The sequence continues at coordinate 2,123,952 of CAWAQE010000015.1, read as the reverse complement.
TGCGATGCCCTCGCCGTACTGTCCGGCGTGCGGGCTCAAGCTTCAGGTATTTCCCGGCACGGAAGACAGCGTAGTGCTGGAAATCGAAGTGCAAGCGTACCGCCGGGTCATTCGGCGTCAGCGCTATCGGCCAGGGTGCACTTGCGGACAGCTGCCTGGGATTGTGACGGCTGCGGCGCCTGCGCGACTGATCGAGCGCGGCAAGTTCGGGATCTCGGTGTGGGTGGATGCATTGCTGGACAAGTTTTTGTACGGCCGTGCGAGCGAGCGTTGGCGCCAGCAGATGCAGGATCGGGGCGTGAAGCTCGCGGCGGGCACCTTAAGCGGCGGGTTGCAGGCGATCGCGCCGTTGTTCGAGCCGCTGTATCGGGCGCTGCTGCCGCGGTTGCGCGAGGAACCGCACTGGCATGCCGATGAGACACGCTGGGAAGTGTTCGTGGAGCGCAAAGACAAGGCGGGCCATCGCTGGTATTTGTGGGTGTTTCAGTCCTGCTCGGTGGTGTACTACGCGCTCGATCCGTCCCGTTCCGCAACCGTACCCGCTGCGGTCCTTGAGGGGGTGGAGCGCGGGGTGATCAGCTGTGATCGGCACTCGGCGTACAAGAAGTTCGCCCGCTTGCATCCGGGCATCGTGCTGTCATTTTGCTGGGCGCATCAACGTCGCGACCTACTGAACTTGGCCAACGAACATCCGACCTTGAGCGCGTGGGCGATGCAGTGGGTGGATCGGATCGCGGAGCTGTTCGAGCGGTACGAGCAGCGTACCCAGGCCGAGCCTCAGAGTGCAGCGTATCGCACCCAGGATCGGCAACTGCGCACGGCGCTGCGCCGGATGGCGCGGGAACGCACGCGCTCACTGCGCGATCCGCAGTTGCCCGAGCCCGCCGTGAAGGTGCTTCAGAGCATGCAGCGGCATTGGCAAGGGCTGCGCGAGTTTGTCCGTCATCGCCAGGTTCCGCCGGACAACAATGCGGCCGAGCGAGCGCTGCGCCCGGCGGTCGTCGGACGCAAAAACTTCTATGGTTCCGGCAGCGAGTGGTCTGGACAACTGGCGGCGATGATGTTCAGTCTGCTCATGACGATGAAGTGTTGGCAGATCAATCCGCGCACCTGGTTGAGTGAGTATCTGCACGCCTGTGCCGCCGCGGGTAACCGTACTCCGGCCGCTCTCAGTGACTACCTGCCGTGGACCATGGATGCGGCGCGCCTGGCGCGAATGCGTGCGCCATACGACAATCCGCCTATCCTTCACCGCCCGCCGATGGACACTTCGTGAGCATGTATTGTGGACGGCGCTTCAGCGCCGAGGAATTGCACCAGATCAAAAACCTGATCGAGCAGCACCCGAGGCTCAAACGCACACCCCTGTCGCGACAGATCTGCGAGTTGCTCGGCTGGGTCCGACCGAATGGAGCGCTCAAGGACATGACCTGCCGCGTGGCACTGCTGCGCATGCAGGCCGATGGGCTGATTACGCTGCCGCCCTCGCAGAATCCGAAGAACGGGCGCCGTCCGCCGGTGCCGCTCACCGCCGCCACCGATGCACAGCCGCTGCTGTGCCGCCCCGTGCACGAATTGCCGCCGCTGACCGTTCAGTCGGTCACCACGCCGGCGGCCGCGCGACTGTGGAACGAGTACATCGCCCGCTATCACTATCTGGGCTACACCCCGCTGTCCGGCAGCCAGATGCGGTATGAGATCTTCGCAGGCGCCCAGCGCGTGGCTCTGATCAGCTTCGGTGCCAGTGCATGGAAACTCGCGGCGCGCGAGCGCTTCATCGGCTGGACTGAGGCGCAGCGACAGCGCAACCTGCCGCTCGTCATCAACAACGCGCGCTTCCTCGTGCTGCCGTGGGTCCAGTCAAAGGGACTAGCCTCGAAAATCCTCTCCCTCGTAGCCCGGCAGTTGCCGCATGACTGGCACCAGCGCTACGGCTTTCGGCCTGTCCTGTTCGAAACCTTCGTCGAGACCCCACGCCATCGCGGCACCTGCTACAAGGCCGCCAACTGGATCCTTGTCGGGCAGACCACCGGCCGCGGCAAAAAATCCCTCGTCCATCACCCCGTGATACCCGTCAAGGACATCTGGCTGTACCCGCTACGCAAGAACTTCGGCGCCGTACTCTGCGATTAACGGCTTTCTGCCTACGGGTTCACCGAATATTTACCGGATTCGAGGCTTCGGTGACGCTAAGTGATTGATGCATTTAGGGTGCACCCCCAAAGGTCGGCACTACAGGAGGGTGGCGGAGGCGGTCTGGGCGGCGCTGATTTTCGGCGGCGGTTGGGCCGGTAGCGTGAGGTGCAAGCGCTCGAGCAGAAGCGCGAGTTCCGGCTCGGGCTGCGTGTATCGGGTGAGTAAAATCTCACGCGCGTCGGTGGTGGGGATGCGCACGTCGACCATCTGCACGGCGGCAAATTTCTCAAGCGCACTGCGCGCCGTGAGCCCGGGTGCGAGGGGTTTGAGTTGTCGGCCGAGCGTGACGTACAGACAGTACGAGAGGAAGGCGATGAACACGTGCGCCTCGATGCGTTGGGGTTCTTGATGGAAGATCGGACGGATGGCCAGATCGCTTTTTAACGTGCGGAACGCCTCTTCGACCTGCACGAGCTGCAGGTAGTAGTTCCATAACTTCACCGGGTCGGTTTCGGTCAGATTAGTGCGCAACAGATAGCGGCCTTCGCGACGACGCACCTGCTTGAGCTTCTCGCGGTTCAGCCGGTAGGTGAACCCGGCACCTTCTTTGTCGACTTTTACGTCGATGAGTCGCCATGCGGCCGCGACCTTGCTCTGGGCACTACCGAGCTTCATCAGCAACGCGTCGCGCGAGAGCTGCATGTCCTGCAGTTGCGCCAGTCGGACCCACAGCCACTTCAGCTTGCGACGACGCATGGAGCGCTCCTTCGCGATGCGATCTTGGCTCTCGGCGAACACGTAGAGTTCGTTATCCTCGGGTAGAAGCTTCACTTTCACGCCCGCTCGGGCGTTGCGCCAAGGCTTGGTTACCAGGGATTTCTCGAGTCGGTTGAGCCGTCCCTTCGGCGTGCCGCACAGATACTGCACCGGTGGCTCGCTGCGACGCATCTCGGCGAGGACTTCCTCGGTCGGCACCCCGCGATCCATGCACCAGATGCGCTGCGCCTTGCCGTACTGATGTTCAATCTTCTGCAGGAACGAGCGCAGCGTCTTCGAGTCGTTGGTATTGCCGGGTAAAATCTCGTACGCCAGCGGCAGGCCCTCCGGGTTCACGATCAGCGCGATGACGATCTGTACGCAGTCAAAGCGATGATCGCGGCTGTAGCCGTGGCGGCGCTTATCGTTCTCATCGAGCGGCGGATCGGACTCGAAGTAGGTGCTGGTGAGGTCATAGAGCAGTACTTCGAAGGAGACGTTAAAGAGGTCCCGCCAACGGCCCGTCAGATGCGTGAACAGCGCCTCCTTGTGCGCGAGCAGCCGGTCATGGCAGCCATACAGCACGTGCGGATCGGCGAGCGTCTCATCCGTGCCGAGCAGATCCGCCAGTGCCGTGCGGCCGTACCACTCGCGATGCAGGCGCCACTCGCTGCCGGGCGCGATCAGTCGATAGGCCGAGAGGATGAACACCACCAGATCCCAGCGCGTGCCTTTGCGAGACGGCGGCAGTCGCTCGGCCCAAAAGACATCCAGGTCCAGCGTTTGCCACAAGCTCAGCGCCAACCAGCACGCGCCCCACTGCCGTGGGCGGTGCAGCTGCATCGACTTGAGCTTCAGGCGCACGATCGACTCGTCCGGCAGCAGCCCCTCGCAGCGATCCTCGGGAAACAACGCGTACGTGCGCGGCGCCGACTCGCCGTCCTCAAGCACCTCGATGGACCTGCGCCAGGCGAGTTCTTGCGAGGAGTTGATCTCGCCCAAATACAACACATGCCGCTGCACCACCCGACCGCCGGCGACACGGCGGTTCTCCACCACGCTCCAGTAGCGGTGTTCCTTGCCATCTTTCTTGCGGGTTTTGACGCGCAAAAACATCGTGGAACTGCATTATCCGCATGCGCGCGCCGTTGACCAGACAGTAGGTCGGCACTACAGACGTTTCCGCGGCAACGTGCACCCGGCCAACACAGAAAATCAAAGACTTGGGAGAAGGCCGCGCCCCCGGCGCGGCCTCAATCAGGCTCGAATCCGCGAAGTTCGGCTAGCCCCAGGCCAGCACGCGCACGCAGCGTATCCCTCGGGTCATTCGTGACTGGAGTCATGCGCTGGGACACCGCGTTTGAAGCGACAAGTAGATCCATATTTCCGATCGGGCTGCCGGAACGTACCGACTCGGTACGAATCCGTGCATAGTGGCCGCTAGTAAGTGATCGAGCGGGACAGCACAGCATCCGCGTCAACGATCAGTTCCGGATCTGCTTCGTTTGGACCGATACAGGGCCGACGGACGTTGAGATTACCAACCATTACGCATGAGGGGCAGGATTACATGACTTTCAAAAACGGAATGCGGCCGGTTCACCCCGGCGAAGTACTTCGTGAGGAGTACTTGAAGCCCTTGGACTTGAGCGCAAACGCGCTTGCCAAGGCTCTGCGCCTGAGCCCGTCGCGCATTGGTGACATCGTTCTTGAGCGCCGGGGTGTCACTGCCGATACCGCCGTGCGCCTCGCGCGCTACTTTGGCGGCACCGCGCAGTTCTGGCTGAATTTGCAATCTATATACGATCTTCGCACAGCCGAGCGTTCTTCGGAAACGAAGCGCGCTCTGCGGGAGATTGAACCCCTTGAGCACTCAGCGGCAGCTTGAACTGATATGCGTCGGTCTTTAGCCGCAGGCATCATGATGGCAGGCACATCCGGCCACCGTGACCAGGCGTTTCCGCGGAAACATATATTCTCCGCGATTCTAGATATATTCTGTAATATATTGATTTATGTAGAGAAAGTGGGACGGCTGGGACTCGAACCCAGGACCAAAGCCTTAAAAGGGATTAAATTTAGTCTTCCGCTGTCTAGTCGAGTCATATAACTACTTGATTTAATAGCATATCAATGTGGGGTAATCTAGGGCTGTCTCGGGTATCATTTCCGTACCGTTCCGTACACGGCCCCGGAGACAGCAATGACAATTCTCTCGACAAAATCCGCTCGCGCCCGCCTCGCTCAACGCCGCGAACCCTATTGGACTTCACTCGGCCGCGGTGCCTACCTCGGCTTTCGTGCTGGCGCCGGTACGTGGATCGTGCGCTATCGCGATCACGACGGTAAGCAGCACTATCAATCGCTGGGTGAGCATGAAGAGTTCACCGTTGCCAAAGAGAAGGCGGAGCGCTGGCTGTCGCAGGCAACTGCGGGCGCGCATCGAGCGCCGTCACGTGGGACCGTCCGTGATGCTCTCGCCTCGTATGTTCGATACCTGCGCTCGATCGGCCGACGCGGTACCGCCTGGGATGTGGGTCAGCGGTTCCGATTGACCGTGTCCCGCACTGGCGAGTTCGGGCGCATGAAGCTCGAAGATGTTTTGCGCGAAGACTTCGACGCCTGGCGCAATGGTTTGCGCAAAGGCCGTCAGCCCCGCTCCGTGAACCGCCAGGTTCGCGCGGTCGTCGCCGCACTGAACTACGCGGTTACCGACGGCGGACACATCGGCAAGCGCGAGGCGTGGAAGGTGAAGCAATTGCAGGACGACGGCGAGGAAAGCACCCCAGTGTTCCTGTCCGCTCTACAGCGGGACCGATTGATTGCAGCGGCCTCCCCCACCGTGGCCGCACTGCTCACCGGCTTTAGCCATACCGGCGCTCGCCCGTCCGAAATGGCAAAGGCTACGGTTGCGAGCTTCGATCCCCTGGGCGGCACCGTCACGCTGTCGCATCGTAAAGGCCGGGGCGCGAAATTTCGCTCACGCGCTACGCAGCTCGATGATGAAGGTATTAAATTCTTCAAGGCCCAGGCCCGCGGCAAGCTTCCCAAGGCGCCGCTGATCGCGAACGAATCCGGCGGGCACTTCACCGATCAAGAATGGTGCCGGGGTATCGAGCTTGCGATCATCGCCGCCAACAAGTCGGCAAAGAAAGCCGCGCAGAAAATTCCAGACGGCGCCTCGGCCTATTCGTTCCGCCACACCAGAATCAGTGAACTGTTACAGGTGTACGGCATTGATCCGCTCACCACCGCGCAGCAAACCGGCACTTCGATTGTGATGATTGAAAAATACTATTTCAAATTCATCTCTAGCTCGATGCGCGACAAGCTCAACGCCGTCAAAGGCAAGGCAACGAAATGAGCACCGCGAAGAAATCCCCGCGCAATAGCCTGGCACACTCTACAACGCAGGCGTTTATCGAGAACTGGGCTCGGATGATTGACACCCGCCCGGACGGCATGAGCGACCATGAGCGCTATCAGATCGTCACTTTCCTGCGTCGCATGGCTCGCACCCCCGCCGCCATCGAGGCGATGATCACAACACCGAAGGGGCGCGGAAACCCGTCGACGAGAGAGAACCGAGAACGCACATGGAAAGTCGCGCTCGACTACGCGCTGGCCTATGAGCGCCTCGGCAAAGCTGACGCTGCACTGCTTGAAGTCCGTCAGGCGTGGAAGCTAGGCCGCACGGCAGTGATGGACGCGCGCAAAGTCAGCGACCGTCAGGGCTGGAAGGACTGGGTACGCTACGAGCGCAAGCAATTCGAGCTTGATCACGCTGGCCTGAGCGGCGCCGCGCTCTTGCGTGCGTTCAGTGCGGAGCTACGCAAGTCCGGCTAATTCTCCGATTTAGGCGGACTCGATTCTTGTAGACGGCGGCAGACTCGCCGATATTATTCGTGACACCCCAAGCCATTGAGGTGTCCCATGTCCAAGAAAGTCTCCCCGCATTTGCCGCCGCTCGATCCCTTGCAGCGGTACACCGTCAACGAGGCGCTGCTGTATCTGCGCACCTCGCGTCAAAGTTTTTACACGAAGCTGGTCAACTCCAAGCGCATCAAAGTGATTCGCGAGGGCAGCCGGTGCTTTGTCCCCGGCTCTGAAATCGCCCGCCTGTCGCGGCCTGTGGCCGCCGCGGAGGCCGTCGCCGCGTAGCAATCCACCCCCAAGAAAAAAGCCGCTGCCCCGGCAAGGGTGCGGCTCTCTATTCGGCTCAACGCAAGGAATCAACGCATGCACATTGTGACTGATCGGAAGATTCAAAACAAATCCGCCGAGAGGCGCCGCGAAAAACCCTTGAGCGAGATGAGCGCCGAAGCTCTCTTCGCCGCCTGCAAGCCTGACCATCGCGCATACCATGGTCCTGTCGCGATTCGTCGTGACTGGTCCTGGCGTCCTGCTACGGCGGTGCGCTAATGACGCCCGAAAATATTGCCCGCGCCGTCAACGCCGCGCTGACGCCGACCCCGGTTCAATTGAGCCCATATTCAATAAAACCCCGGTGCTGCGAATGCGGCGGGTCCATTGATCCGCGTGTGGCCCTCGTCACCGATGCGGTCATTGGATGGCGCACCGCGGATGGCTCCGCGCATTGGGCCGGGCTGTGCCGCCCGTGTGTTCAGAGCCTGGACGCAGCAGATCGCGCCGAGACCATGCGTCGCCTGCAGGCGATTCGCACGCGGGCTTTCTCGTGATTGCCGCCAATGCCTGCGCTGGGTGCGCGGCCCCGGCGGAATCGTTCGCCTGCGTCGTGTCTGGAATCCGCGTGCGCCTCTGTGCGCGGTGCGCCGGGCGTCTGCTGGCGGGCGAAGCGCGGCGCGATGTGATCAAAGGTGTCAGCGACTTGAACGCCAAGCGTGAGGCTGCATGAGCACGCTCACCTTGAAGAAGAAAGGCGTTTCTGTCGCCACCACTCGCGTCGAGTCGAAGGCGCCGCCTGCGCCGCTCGACACAACGCATTTTTTCTTTTTATGGCGCAGCAATGGAAAGAGACCCACGCAGCGCCATCCAAGTCTTGAGGCGGCAACCATCGAGCGCGATCGGCTGGCAGGGGAATATCCGGGCGCGCTTTTCTACATTTTCGAAGCGAAGAGGATAGACCCTTGAATCCCAACTATTGGCGTTACGGTCAGATTGCCCCGCAGCTTTTGCGGCAAGGCTATCAGCCGATTCCGCTGTACCCCGAATCTAAGCAGCCTGCCGTGAATGGCTGGCCTGACTATCGCTATGATCAATCGAACCTCGACAATCGCAGTTGCCCGCGGCACGACGGTGACACCATCATTTTCCCGGACTTCGCCACCGGCATCGTCACGGGCAAAGTGCTCGGCCTGGACATCGACGTCCGGGACACCAAGATAGTCCGCAAGCTCAAGGCGCTGGCTGATCGGATGCTCGGCGCTGGCCCGGACCGTGTTGGCAATCCGCCGAAGTTTCTGCGCGTGTATCGGACGGAAACACCGTTCAAGAAAATTCGCAGCCGCGGATTTGTCCTGCCTGGTGAGAAGCCCCGGGCGAAAGGGTACAAGGCCAATGCGGTGGAGGTGCTGGCCGAAGGCCAGCAGTTCGTCGCCGAAGCGATCCACAACAAAACCGGAAAGGCGTATCGGTGGAGCATAGCGGGCGGCCTTCTGGTAACCCCGGTATCGAGCCTGACCGTTTGCACGGAAGCACAATTCCGGGAGTTTGTGATCGAGGCCGAAAGGATCTTGCTCAAATGTGGCGCTAAGGTCCACGCAGCTAAGAAGGTGTCTCGACGTGCAGAAGTGAGGCCGCCGCCGATCGTAACGAATTTGCCGAGCAAGCTGCGCCGGGAACTGGATAAGGACGCTGACTCGCAATATCAGGGGTTCGGCGCCATTGCAGCGACTAGTCAGACCGCACGTGACCCTGTTGCTTGTCGTGCCGCCCTGGCGGCGATTCCGAATCGAGATGAAGACTATGAGTTGTGGTGGCGTGTCGGCCTGGCCTGCGCCGCCGCTCTCGGCGAGCCGGGGCGCAAGGACTTCATCGCCTGGTCGCGCAAATCCAAGAAACACGACCAGGACGCCAGGGGCTACACCGACCGCGCTTTTACCGGCTTCTTGAAATATGTCGCCGAAGGCAAGTCGCAGATCACGGCGGGCTCCATTTTTCATATGGCCCGTGAGGCTGGATGGACTCCAAAAACATCCCGCGGCGTGAGCTTGCGGCGCTGGCAACGTGCGTTTGATGCCAGTGCGGTGCACGCATGAGCACAGCCAGTCAACAGAAGCAATCGAAGGCAGCGGGCAAGTCGCCGCGCTCCAAGGCGAACGGCCATGCTGTCGGCGAATTTCCGCAAACACAGGATGGGCTCCCAAAAGTATCGTTGGCGAAGTACAAGGTGCCCGGCCCCATTCAAGCGCTGTTGACAGACGTAAGCGACGAAGCGGCGCTCAGTGGAGCGTTGCCACCGATCTATAGCGCGCTCACGGCCAAGGGCATGAGCATGCCTCAGGTGGCATCGGTCATTTGGAGCAGTGCGGGTATAGGTCCACTCGTCAAGACCCGCGGCTATCCGTGGCTCTGCACTGACATCGAGCGAGTACTCACCGAAGCTCAACAACGCCTCGCGGATAGAAATCAAACGCTGTTCAACCGCTACATATTCATTGAGCGTCAAAAGCGCTACTGGGATCGCATGGAGCGCGACTTCGTTGACGTTGATAACTTGAATCTGCGGCTCATCAATGATTTCGGGCTGGATCGCGACTATAGCGCTCACCAACATTTCCACCGGCACCGTGCGAAGTACGAAAACTCTGTGGTGACGGACTTCACTTACTGGCCCGGGCAAAACGAGATCGTCACTTTTCAAGGTACCACGCGCGTCAATCGCTGGTGCCCCGCCGCCGTCGAATTCGCCGAGGGCAATATCGAACGATGGCTCGCCCTCGCGGAGCGGCTGATTGCCGAGAAGCAGGAGCGCGAACATTTCTTCGACTTGATGGCCTACATCGTGCAAAAGCCTGGGCTCAAGCCAGGCCATCATGTGTTGCTCGGCGGCCGTCCCGGCATTGGCAAGGACACTTTGCTCGAACCGGTGTTCTACGCCATCGGCGGCGGAACCCCGGAAGAGGGGACGAACATACCGGCCGGACGCATCAACATCGCCTATGTGAAGACCGCGCAGATTGAAAAGGGCTGGGGCTATCACCTCATGAGCCAGGTCGTGAACATTGGCGAACTGAAAGAGGTATACAGCGGCGAGCGCAAGCGGCTGGCGAACACCATGAAGGATTTGCTTGCAGCGCCGCCGCCTGCCATCCCCGTGGAACTCAAGAATGCACACCCCTTCGACGTGCCTAATTGCCACGTCGTGATCGGCACAACGAATTTTACCAACGCCATTCCGCTTGAAGAGGGCGAGCGCCGGTGGAATTGCATTTGGTCCTATGCGCCGCCGATGGCTGCATCCGAGAGTAAAGAAATCTGGTCTTGGTATCGCAGCGAGGGCGTGCAGGCGGTCGCAGGCTGGCTCAAGCGCCGCGATGTATCGAAGTTCCATGCCAGTGCACCGGCTCCCATCACGGCATGGCTGAGGACGCTCATTGAATCCGGCCGCACCGATACCGAAGCGGGGTTCCACCATCTCATCAGCGAGCGTGCCGGTCCCTTTTCGAAGAGCTTGGTATCGCCGCAGCACGCCGCCGAGGAGATCAATCGCGACGTAGAGCAGGGGCGGCGCATGGGCTCGCCGTTCGGCAGTTCGGAGGCCATGCCCCGTAAGGTGATTCCCGGCGCCGTGAGTACCGCCCTGACACATGCCAAGTGGGTGGGACTGGGTGAGCTGGACACCGGCAAGGGGACTAAGGAGAAGCCGCGCATGAGGGCAACTCTGTTCGCCTCACCTGAGAAGGCAGCGGAGTTCCTGACCATGCGAAACGGGAAGGGCGGACACCGGACGGTGCTCGAACTGTACTTCGCCAGCCGGAAACCGGTCCCATGAGTCTTCCCGACACCCGACATCCCGACATGGAAAAAAAATCGGAGTCCCCGGGAAGTGAAGGTGTGTGTACCCGACAGGGCTATACATCTCTATTTCTATGTCGGGAGGTCGGGATATCGGGAAGGAATAAAGGAAAGACTATAAATACCGGGAAAAACAACGCGCCGCGGTCTCCCGACACACTTTTACAGGTAGTCGGGAAGCCGGGAAGCGAATTGGTCCCGGCAATGGGCGATTCGAGGAGGGCAACCGCCGTCGACGCGCACCACGATCTCGGCGGCATCGCGCCCAGGGTTCCGCATAAATGAACGATCGTTCAATACATTTAATTTGTATTAGCTGTCGCGTTCACTTCGCGCAGCGATGCATGAGGTATCCACTATGAAGATTCTGTTTGTCGTCGCCGCATCGCTATGGGCAATTGCCGATGCGGCAATCCTCGCGGTGCTCGCAATTGCGCTGGTGCTGTCGTGATGCCCCTATACCAAAATCCCCTCTGCATTTCGGCACCCACCGCCATGGCCAATCAGGCACTTGCAAGCGTGCAATTGACCTATACCAAAGGAGGTGTTTCGGGTATGCTTATGACTGGCAATTTTCCGAGGTATTCAACATGGTCAAGGCAACAAAGCGGGTCGGCCTGTATCTCAGGGTCAGCACGGCGGAGCAAACGGTCGAGAATCAACGGCAGGACCTTATGCGCGTTGCCGACCAGCGCGGCTGGCACGTGGTCGAGGAGTATGTCGATCACGGCATCTCGGGCACCAAGGGCCGCGATAAGCGCCCTGCTTTCGATAAGCTGGCCAAGGATGCCGCCCAGGGCAAACTCGACCTGGTTGCCGCCTGGTCGATCGACCGCATTGGCCGAAGTCTCGGGCACCTGGTCGAGTTCATGGCCGAGCTGCACCAGCAAAACGTCGGCCTGCACCTGCACCAGCAGCAAGTCGACACGTCCACTGCCGCCGGTAAGGCGTTTCTGCAAATGGCTGGCGTGTTCGCAGAGTTCGAGCGCTCCCTCATCGTCGAGCGCATCCATGCCGGGCTCAGTCGGGCTCGATCCCAGGGTAAGCACCTGGGACGTCCTACCAGCGTCACGGCTCGAACCGAAAAGCGTATTGCCTCGATGCTGGCCAGGGGCACCGGCAAGCTCAAGATCGCGCGGGAATTGGGGGTCGGAGTCAGCACTGTGCAGCGGGTCGCCAAGGCCGCGTAGCCGCTGTCTGCGCCTGGCAACCGCGTCTTTTACCGCGGTTGCCGACCATCCGTCGCCGCCGTCGAGCTGCACGGCGTGGCGGGCTTCCTATGCGGTTCCGCGGGAGGTGGGCCATGGCGCGTAAACCCCCTCGAACCCGCGATCAGGTCGAGTTCGAGACTTTCGTCACGCGGTGGCAGATCGCTGGCATGCTGGTCGCGCACGGGCTGTCCCCCCTTCGGCGCCCGTTAACGTGGAAAAGCATACAGCGAGAGTTTCCGCATTTGAGCCGGTCCGCGATTTACTGGTATCTGGATCAGATCCACAAGGACGCCGATTCGTTGGAATTTGTCTAATGGATAGCCGCCGCATCGCCGTGCATGCTGCCCAACACCGCGCCAGTTTGGCGCGTTGTCGAAAGGTATCCCAGTGGTCGCCTATCACGGCCAGCCCAACGGTGCGTGCACCGTGTGCAGCCATCCCGAACGGGTGCGTATTGAACTATTGATCGCCGGTGGAGGCGCCTCGCACCGGGCGGTTGGACGCAAGTACAAGCTGTCCCACTATGCGATCGGCCGACACTGGACCAAGCACGTCACTGACGAGCGCAAAGCCTCGCTGGTGTTTGGTCCGGTCGCGCGTGAAGCACTCGCCTCACGCGTCGCCGAAGAATCGAGCAGCGTGATTGATCATTTCAAAGCGCTCCGCAGCGGTCTCTATGACTTGTTCCTGAAGGCGCACGAGGCCGGTGATGGGCAGACCGGAGCACTTCTTGCGGGGCGGCTGCATGAGAACTTCAACAGTCTCGCCCGCTTGACTGGTGAGATTTCTGCAAGCCCATTGGTCCAGCACAACACAGTCATCAACAACAATAGTTTGTCTCTCCGCGAAAACGCGGAGTACGAGCTACTACAGGCGCGCATTTTGCACGTCCTCGAATCCCATCCCGACGCGTTGCGTGCCGTCATCGCTGAACTCGAACGCGCCAACAATCAAACGCTGCCCGCATTGGAGCATCATGCCCAAGAATCCGCCCACGCCGCCGCCTAAGCCGGGTGCCTTGCATCGCCGGATGCTCGCTACGCTCAAGCGTTCGCGCACTGCCGTCATTCCACCGGCGTATCAATTTCTATTCGACAAGGCACGCGTCAAAGTCAGCTATGGCGGCCGAGGTGCGGGCCGGTCATGGTCGTTTGCTCGTGCCCTGGTACTGCGTGCACAAGATCGCAAAACCCGAATCCTGTGCGCCCGTGAATTTCAAAGCTCCATTTCCGAATCCGTACATCGCCTGTTATCCGATCAGATTGAGCTATTGGGATTCGCCAATGAATTCGATGTGCAGGCATACACCATTATCGGCCGCAACGGTTCCGAGTTCCTGTTCGAAGGGCTCCACGCCAACGTCAGCAAAATAAAATCTCTTGAGGGAATTGACCTGGTGTGGATCGAGGAAGGCGAAGCGATCACCGAGCATTCATGGGCGACGTTGACGCCGACGATCCGCAAGAGGGACTCAGAGATCTGGTGCACGTTCAATCCGCATCTCGCCAGTGATCCAACCTATAAGCGATTCGTGACGATGCCGCTCCCGAATGCCATCGTCAGAAAAACAACGTTCCGTGATAACCCATTCTTTCCCGCGGAGCTTGAAGACGAACGGCTGTATCTGCAAAGCGTCGACGATGATGCATATCGTTGGATCTGGGAAGGCGAATGCCGCACGATCAGCGACGCACTGATTCTGAAAGGCAAGTTTTTTGTTGAGCCGTTCGAAATCGATCCGACTTGGAGCGGCCCGCATCATGGGTTGGACTTCGGATTCTCCCGCGATCCGTCCGCCGCCGTGTGTCTCTACATCGACGATATCAACAAGGTTCTGTACGTTGCGCGTGAGTTTTGGGAACTGGCCCGTGACATCGACTCATTGCCACAAGCGCTAGAGTCTGCAATTCCCGGCATTTCGCAACACGTCGTTTTTTGCGACAACAGCCGCCCCGAATCGATCAGCTATCTTGCACGCCATGGTATTGCCGGCGCACGGGCCGCAGATAAATGGAGTGGCAGTGTCAATGACGGCATTGCATTTTTGCGGTCCTTCCAAAAGATTGTCATTCATCCGACCTGCAAGCGGTTTCTTGATGAGGCGAGAAACTACTGCTTCAAAGTTGATAGGCTCACCGGATCGCCACTGCCCGAGCCCGAGGACCGCTTCAATCATTTGATTGACAGCGCCCGGTACGCTTTGAGCCCGTTAATCCGCAACTTGCCGATGAGTGGATTTTTCAGCCGCTCTGGCTTACTTGTGAAAGGCCAGCCCGCCGAAGTGCCGACTTGTTCGCAAGTGGTGTACGGTGTTCTCGCCACCACCGATAGACCGGCCAGTGCGGCGGCGCTCATCATTTTCGCGATGTCGCCGAACGATGTGCCGCGCAGGCTGGTCGTCTGTGATTGGGAAATGGTCGAGCCTGACGTGGCACTCACTATCGAGTGGCTGAGGTCGGCATACGGTCGCCTGCGAGAGATTGCGAAGGAATATCGCATGCTGGCATCCCATCCGCCGATCATCTTCACCGAAGAAAACTCCTTCGGCCAAGCGGCGGCCACCCTGACCCTCGAAAACCACTACGCCCGCCCGCACGATCCGCTGGTGCATGTCCAGGTGCTTGAGCCTGACGATCTACCGACCACGATTGACGAGCGTGCCGAGGTCATCCGCACGGACACCAACGGGACGGCATGGGTGAAGCTGTCCCGCGTGGCGCTCGATCAGCAAACGACGTTCCGCAACACGACGACCAACCACCTGACCAGCCAGATCTTCGGATACAAGCCTGCTGCGAAAGATGCGCCGCAAGAGCTGGTCAGCGCGTTCTGCACGGGGGTTCACATCGCCGCGGAAAGAGGCTGACACGGACGCGCGTTGGACAAAATCTAATTCCGTTTTCGGATTCACTAAGGTCAACTAACTGTTATGCGAATCACCAGCGTCTCACTGCCCGCCGCCTTGACCGACCAGCTTGACCAGGTGGCCCGTCAGTCCGAGCGGTCGCGCTCTTACGTAGTCCGCAAGCTGCTCGAACAGTCGTTGACCGGCGTGGATCGGCTCGCCGCCTTGCAAGCCATCGCCGATGACGGGCTCGAGGAGTACACCGAGAATTCCAGGCCCAAGCGTGGGCCGAACGCCACGGAAATCATTGCTGAGGCCTCGACTGCCGGCCATGAGGCCGTGCGCGCTCATCAGAAAATTGCCAGCAGGTGAATACCGCGCCCGACACCGTCATGTTCGTAGCGGCGAGGCCGGATAAGCAGGTGCTTTTCGTGCGCCAGCAGCGAGGTGAGAACGTGTGGGGATTTCCGAAAGTCGGATCCGTCGAGCATGGCGCACAACTTCAATCCTGGACCGATAGCGCAGTCATCGCGCGGGTCGATTCCGCTTTTGACCCTGTAGAGATCGAGCATGCAGATTATTTCTGGTGCTGTCCCGATTTTGCGATTACTTGCACGGCCGTTGAGCCCAGCGCTCGGGCTGCACTTCGCCGCTTCGACGGCGATCTACTCGACCAAATAATGGCGCTCATCGAAGGGCGTGCCGATTCCAATTCAACCACAGGAGATCTCTCGATGGCCACCTCAAACGCAGAATTGCAACGTCAACTCGACGCGCTCAAGCGCCAGATCGGGCCGCCCGACGGCGATCCGCAGGAATTTCGTCAGGCGCAGGCAAAGGCCGAGCGCGTTGCGCAATTCTATGGTGACAGTGCGCCGGCGCCATTGGCTGGTGAACGGCTTATCGATTTCCGCGCCCGGCTCGCGACCGCGTACAAGAAATACAGCAAGCAATTCAGCGGCTCGGATCTCTACATGATCCGCGATCCGCACGCAATGACCGGCATCGAGGACTCGATCTACAACGACGCGATGAGCGAGGCCCAGCATCCCACCGGCGGGTTTCGAGAGGGGGAACTGCGTGCCGTGGCTACTGCGGATGCAACGGGCCGCAAGATCACTAAGTACTTTGGCGATCCGAATGCGTGCTGGGACCAGTTTAATCCGCCGCTGCGTTTTGTACGCGGATTCAACGTCGCGGGGCGTGCTTAATATGTTGTCTCTCTTCAAGCAACGCAGCCCCTCGCCTGTGCGCTCCGATCGTGAACGCCTGCGGACTGCAATTGCTGATCGCGGCCAGGCGCAGCAAGCATTTGAAGATGCTCAGTCGACCATCGAGCGCATCGAGGCGGTGATCGACGCGGCGGGCAACGCGTCGAGCCGTGCCCAGGTGGCCGATTCAGAAGCAAAAGCCGGGCTTGCTACGTGGGCTCGGCGCGGATGCGCCCCTGAGCAGGAGGCGGAACATCAGCGCTTGCGGACTGTGGCCGATGAAGCCCAACGGGTTGCCGAGCATGCGCGGGACGCAGCAGAGGAAGCGCAGAAAAGCTTCCCTCAAGCGCAATCTGCAGTTGAGCAGGCGCGCAGCGATAGAAAATCGGCGCTCGATAGAATCAACGAGGCCGTTGGAGTCATCCTTGCCAGCGAGATTGCGCCCGAGCTTGAACAGTTCGAGGCGCTTGCCGCTGAATACCGTAGAGCGCGGCTTCGAATCTTGGCGCTTGCAAATCTAATAAGCCCTTGGACCTATGACGCTCGGCACGCGCGTGAAGAAGAAGCGCACGGCAGCAGAGAGGGGTATGGAGCGATTGCCGCCACGCTCAAGCGCGCCATCATCCTGTCGCCGGACGATGAAACTTTTCACTCCGACGATGGGGGCACGCGCGTGCGTTTGGAACTGAACCGGCAATCGATGGTTTGGCGGGCGCGTGCGAAATCGCTGCAACGTGATTCTGATGCGTAAAGATTTTTTAGGCCCCGCTGACCCAGCGGGCGCGGCGTCGCCGATTCACTGCCGTGCATATTAAAAGATCGGCCGTCGCAGCGCGTTTCCCGACAGCGGGTGCCCCTCCTTCGCGTGATGCGACCGTTGGCCGCCCACGATAGGGCGGCGATCTTTTGCCGCATTAAGTGCCCGCCTTGGGTTATCGCGATCCTCTATTTGCTCGCGTCGGCGCCCGTTATCGGCTTTGCGCCCACATATATCGTGGCTAAAACATCGGTGGGCGTGTTCTTAAACTCCAAAAGTTCTGGACCTGGGACGAATGAGTCTGGACTCAGCCCGATTCCTGCGTTTGGCATTAGCTTTTTAAGCTCTGAAACAAGCCGACCGTTTGTACCCGTCACTTGTACACCCTCAATGATTGGCGCGTGTGCAGGGATATGGGCGCCAATCTCATTTACTACGGAAATACCGGCGTGCATGACAGCCGCCTGTATTTGCTCGGCCAGAACAATCCCATCGGTATCAAATGCATATGACGAGATGACAATTCGTTTTCCGGAGAAGGGTTTAAGCGCGTCCGAGATGTCACGTGATTGCGCCTCATTCAAACGTCTCGGCGCTATCTTTTCTTCGAGTTTTGTCCGCGCTAGACGTTCAGATTCAGCCTTAGTATTGGCATCGCTCGCAGCACGTTGCGCCTTTCCGATTTCTATGTCTTTGTTCTTTAGATCAATCGCCAGTTGCCCATCTTTTGCCCTATCCAATTTGAATTGGATGTCATTCAAGTCCTTGGCGCGGCGGAACGCGATGTATTGGGTCAGCACCAAACCAGTCGCAGCGACTGCCGCTATGACCATCATTACGACAATCGCGGTATTCCACCAATCGACGGTACCGCTGAGAGTTATGACGCGACCTTGCAATCGTTCAATTTCGGCCGTAAATGATTCAGGCGGCGGCAAATTCTCTACATTCGAGCTAATTGCATTTGGGATCATTGCGGGCTGCTGTGTGGTGAATCTAGTTATCGGGTTCCTTGCTATTAGATCCAACCGGACGCAGCAACCGCCGGTGTAGGCACTCCTTGCTTACTTGCTCAGTTCGCTTAGAATTCTTGCGCGCTGGTGGCGGTCAACTCCCCCTTTGCGGGCCCATAAATCAATGGTAGACCAGGCAGCCGGCAGAAGCAAAAAAGAGGCGCCCAAGTTCGGCTATACAGTGTTGGCGTCTGCCTCAGAACTGGATGGAATTGCTTTGACCTTTGGCGGTACCGTGCGTGAATGGAACCCGCCGCCTTCAGCACCGCGACACTCGTCGACGACAGTTATAATTTCGGCGTGCACTGCCGATCATGCCTGCGCGGCGCACGTCTGAGCTTGTCCAGACTACGCGGCTTGCTCGGCGATGGTTTCCCGGTGGTGGCGGTCAGAACTCGCCTCAAGTGCCTCCGTCTGCGGCTCCAAGCAAGTGCCGGCGACCTTTTTGGGTCCGCACCAGGCGGTGGGCAATCTGGCGGACCTGTCAACAAACCGGCGCAGTGAGAGAATTTGCTAGGATGCTAGATTCGCAATCGCAATAGGCAACGATTTGCGGCGCGACGGGGCTAATTTTGAAATCACGCATGGAGAGCGAAATGAATAAGCCATCTGTCATTGTCCAGCAAGCAATCACTCAACCACAAGCAGGCGCCGTGACCACTACGGAAGCTGAATTGGAAATTGCGAAGGCTGCTCTAGACGCATACGGATACTGCACGAATATTTTGCGTGCCTGGTTTGGCGCATATAGCATTGGCGTGCCGGCATTGATTTTAAGCTCAGATAAACTTCGACAGACGATGTTGGCATCCGGGCGTAGCAAGGCCGTGTTAAGTTGCTTTGCTGGGGCGATCGCCTTACAGGTATTACTGACTTTCATCAACAAATATTCGCAGTACGGTGTCTACGAGCGATACGGCGGTTCCAAGACCAAAAACTGGCTCACTGCGGGGGCGGAATCTATCTCTGACTGGATGTGGGTTGACTTCACCTCCGATGTGGGAACTATCGTTTTTCTCGTGATCGGAACCATTATGATGTTTAACATCGTTGCTGCGGCCATTGTGAAGTGAGTCTATTTGCAGGTGCTATATGTGCGGCCGCTATGTATCCCCCGACGATGCAGCGATCGAGCGCGAATTTGCGCTCGTGCGCCACGAATGGCAGTTCCCGCCCAGCTACAACGTCGCGCCGACCCAAGATGTTCCGATTGTCCGAGTCAACAAAGAAGGTGAACGTACCGGCATCCGCGTGCACTGGGGATTGATCCCTTTTTGGGCGAAAGGCGTACAGCCGAAGTACAGCGCGATCAATGCCACCGTGGAAAAGCTGACCGATGCGGCGACCTGGCGCGGACCGTGGAAGCGCGGGCAGCGGTGCATATTGCCCGCACTCGGGTTTTATGAGTGGCAGGTTTTGGCGGACGGCAAGAGCAAGCAGCCGTTTTACATCACTCTCAATGATCAAGATATCTTTGGCTTCGCTGGGCTGTGGGACACCTCAACCGGCGCCGATGGCGCTGCGGTCGAGTCGTGCACGATCGTGACCATGCCCGCCAATCAGCTCATGACAGAGATCCACAACGTCAAACACCGCATGCCCGCGATCCTGAGTATTGAGGATCGAGAAACGTGGCTCACCGGCACACCGGATGATGCGTTCAAGGTGATCAAGCAGTACCCCGACACGCACATGGTCGCGACGCCGGTCAGTACGCGCGTCGGATCACCGAAGAACAATGACGCCAAGCTGATCGAGGCGATCCCAGCATGAGCGACGACGTGCCCACCTATTGCGAGGCCATCATGAACGCGGTGAGCATCGAGGCTAAAGCGGTCCTCGCATTCATGGAAGACGTTCACAAATGGCGGGCTCTCTCGGCCGAGGTGGGCGCGACAGATGCCACGTCCGCAGCGGAGACGCACAAGCTTAATTTGCAAATTGCGCGCAGTCTTCGCCGCCAGCGTAAGTTACTTCAAGAACTCCTCGACCGCGGCGAGGGCACGGACGATGATCGAGTAGTTGCCGCAGAATATCTGCGGCTGGTTATCTATGCGCAAGCGGATTTGAAGGCCGGAGGCTTGGAGGCTGTGAGCTGAATGGAGAGCAGGCTATGGTAAGACACGTCCAAACAAGGGCTGGCCACAACGGATATCGCGATCAGCTTGATCGAGCGCGCCGCTTTCTTGAACGAATGGAACAGCCGAGCGATGACAGCGACGACGGCATGACAGACGTCGATTTTCAGGACATGGTATGGGCTTTCTTTCAGAATTGCTGGCACGTAAAGGACTGGTTACGTCACGATCCGCTAGTCGATGAACTCACTAAGGATGCGGTCATTGAGACGGCCCATGATTCCGTCGCGCTCCGAGTCTGCCAGGAAATGTGCAACGGAACGAAACACCTTGACGCGAGACCGGGGGCAAGCCACGACCATATTGACGCCACAATTGTCCCGGGCGGCGAGACTCTCATGGATTGCCTTATCGACAATGGAACCGGGACGCTTGTATCCGGCAGGGTGCTCGCACATCAATGCATAGGCGAATGGGTCAGCATCCTGGAATTTCACGGCTTAGCGACTGCGCGCAGGAGCTGAGGCGGCGAAGAATCTCAAGGAAATTTTATATGTACTACACACCAAATCCCATCGTAGAGAAGGCATTGCGCGAGGCGGATGGCTGCTGCTCCCAGGCGACTGCGCTACTAGAGGGCATTGAGATGCAATGGAGCCGAGGTGCCGCCACGCACGAAGATTGCTGGCGCCTGCAAGGTCTCTTAAAAGGCGTGCGGCGCCTGGGTGGATGGGATGGGCCGACGGAATTAGTGCCGCGTGCTTCAATTTCGGAGCTTGAAAGCGTTATCGCCACAATCGAAGCTTGGGGCGAACCAGTAGTGCTTAGGGAGGTAGGTGTGCCCTTAAAGCAGGCTTTGGGCATTTTGACGGAGTGTGCCAAGGCGGTCGGCGTTAGTGATACAGGCTTAGCAAATTAATCCGCACTCGCGGGCGCCAAGGTCGGCGCGCTCTCACGGCTGTTTTTTGGGCGGCTCAGGCATGCGACCGCATCCCTCCACGACTTGCTTAACTTTCAACGTCCATAGATTGTAAATTTGAAGAGCCTCTGACTCAGCGGTGCGCAAGATGCGATCTTCAAAACGCCGCTGTGCCTCATCAGTAGTTGTCTGTAATTGTGGATTGCCAGGATCAGAAGCGGCGGACTTCAATTCAGCCTGCTGCGATTGCCACGCAACGCCAAATCGAGGATACAGGATCGCCAATTGGTCCATGGCATGCTCAAAAGCATCGGCTATTGGTCCAACGCACTTAAAGTAACCGTCCATGGCGGCTCGGTACTGCGGATCGAGGTAGTTGCATTCGCTAACGGGGCAATTGGCGGCATGCGCTGTAGCTGCCAAAATTGCGGCACTCATGGTCATTGCGGCGGCAAGCCTGGCCTTCATGCGGTGCATCCTCTCTGGCTAGGGTGCCGCTATGATAGCGCGTCAGCTAAAGAAAGAGGCACCCCACCCGCTACCATGACCGCCGCGTCCGTGGGAAACTGACGATACGTAGAATGGATGGCCCAAGGAGTTCAATAACAATGCCGGAGAAAGGAGGGCCGAACTTTGAAAGCCTGTCGCGACAACACACGGCGGCGCAAAATCGGGCGCATAAATCTGGCGAACGGGCGGCTCAGCAATTTACGAAACTGCTCGGGACTGTGTTGGGCGGCTTCGGTGTGGCAATCGCGGCGTGGCTTCAGCGAATTTTTGAGCATCAGGGTCCACTTTCGCCACTCGCGTGGTATTTGGCGTTCGCTTTATTCTTCGTCGCGCTAGGTCTGGTAGCACTTGCGCTGACGACTATCATCGATCAGCGGTCCTCGAACCACGCTGCAAGATCCAACGTCCTGGGCAGCACGCGTGCCTGGAACTCTGCCCACCTCAAGATAATTGCGGAGTCGGAGTTAACAAGAGATGAGAAATTGGAGCGCGAATTGGCTATTGCGGTCGATAACGATGAGCTTGAGCGCCAAACCAAGACGGCCGACGCGCGTGCACAGCGGCTGAACACCGTCTCGGAAGGATTAGGCCTTGCGTCATGGATTTGCCTGGTCGCGGCCTTTATTTCCTTGGGCATTGGGATTGTTAGGACGCTAGTTTGCATTGCCAGATAAAAAGGCCGCCCCACGAGCAGGCAGCCCTCACTTGATCCGGCGGTAGTCGTTATGCCGATCCGCTGTCCGGCAATATGCTTCGCTCCCGTTCAGCCCATTCATCGGCAGCCGCAGCGAGCCACGCATCAAAACACCGCCGGTAATGCATCAGTGGATGATCCGGAAGGGCCATGAACCTATATGGAGTATGCCCCTGGCGCATGTACGTCCCACAAGCAACGCAATATATTGGAATCTGCTGGTGCCCCAGAGCGTTTTGCGTCGTCCCTCCGTGGTCCGAATTCGGCAGAGGCAACTTTCCCGCCTTGATCGCGGCTCGGGCAGCTTCGCGCAGTTGTTCTGCGCTCATTTCGTGGTGTTCCATATGGTTGCGCAAATTTCCGTACTTTTTCCGTACAGCGATCGAGTAAAATCACCTAAGTCATTGATTTAATGGTGGGACGGCTGGGACTCGAACCCAGGACCAAAGCCTTAAAAGGGCCTTGCTCTACCAACTGAGCTACCGTCCCAATGGGCGCGCATGATAGCCGAACTGAGGACCTAGATCACCGGCAATTCACTCAAGCGTACCGGGTGGGATCAGGCAGCCCGGCGGCGGCGAATCCGGCCGCGCGCAGGCGGCAGGAGTCGCATTTGGCGCAAGCGGCACCATCGGCCCGGGCCTGATAACAGGACACCGTCATGCTGAAATCCACCCCGAGCTCCGTGCCCGCGCCGATGATGTCGGCCTTGGACATCGAGATGAGAGGCGCTTGGATCTTGAACCGTGCGCCTTCGACGCCGGCCTTGGTCGCCAGTTGCGCCAGATGCTCGAAGGCCTGGATGAATTCAGGCCGGCAATCGGGATATCCCGAGTAATCGACGGCATTCACGCCCACGAAAATATCGGTGGCCCTCGCCACCTCGGCCCAGCCGAGCGCCAGCGCCAGCATCAGGGTGTTGCGGGCCGGCACATAGGTGATCGGTATGCCGGCGGCGGGCGACTCGGGGATGGCAAGAGCGGCGTCGGTCAGCGCCGAGCCGCCGATGCCTGCAAGATCGACCTCCATGACCCGATGCTCATGGGCGCCGAGCGCCCTCGCGACGCGCCTAGCCGCCTCGATTTCTGCGCCATGGCGCTGGCCGTAGCTCACGCTCAGTGCATAGCATTCGAAGCCGCGCGCGCGGGCCATCGCCAACACCGTCGAGGAATCCAACCCGCCGGAGAGCAGGACGATGGCGCGCCCGGCATGCGCGGGTCGCCCGGCAGGCGCGGGTGAGCGGTCCGCCGTCACTTGCCGGGCGTGTCGCCCCACAGGACCTTGTGAAGCTGTAGTTGGAAGCGCACCGGCAGCCGGTCGGCCAGAATCCAATCCGCCAGTGCCTTGGGCGACACCTCTTCATAGCTCGGAGAAAACAAAATCCGGCATTGCTCGGACAAGCCATGCTCCCGCATGAAGGCCTTGCTCCAGTCATAATCCTCGCGGGAGCAGATCACGAATTTCAGCTGATCGCGCCGAGTCAGGATCTCGAAGTTTTCGATTCGATTGCGCGCCGCCTCGTGCGACCCGGGCGTTTTCACATCCACCACCCGCGAAACCCGGGCGTCGACCGCGGCGATATCGAGCGCGCCGCTGGTTTCCAGCGACACATTG
The DNA here is from genome assembly GCA_963784105.1 of uncultured Gammaproteobacteria bacterium. Classification (GTDB taxonomy): domain Bacteria; phylum Pseudomonadota; class Gammaproteobacteria; order Steroidobacterales; family Steroidobacteraceae; genus Bog-1198. The sequence goes on along the minus strand of CAWAQE010000015.1, from coordinate 2,100,210 downwards.
AAGCCGTGGTCGCACAGGCGCTCGAGAAGCTTCAGGCAATTGGCCTGCGCCAGGGGCTCGCCGCCCGTCACGCAGACATGCTCCGCGCCGTAGCTGCGCACCTTTCCGACGATCTCTTCGATCTCCAGCCAATCGCCGGCGTGGAACGCATACTCCGTGTCGCAGTACCGGCAGCGCAGCGGGCACCCGGTCAGCCGCACGAACACCGTCGGATAGCCGACGGCATCGGCCTCCCCCTGCAACGAATGGAAAATCTCGTTGACGCGCAGGCGGTCGGTTTTGCGCGGGGCGTCACTCAATGTTTCTCGGCCGCCATTTTGTCGAGACGCTGCTGCGCCAGATGCCCGGCCGGCGCATCGGGGAATTGCGCCACCACCTTCGACAAGGTCTGTTTGGCCGCGTCGAAATCCTTCAGCTCATACTGGCAATAGCCGACCTTGAGCAATGCATCGGGAACCTTGCGCGACTGGGGGTATTTGTCGACCACCTTTTGAAAGGCGGCCTGCGCATCCGCGAACGATTTGTTGACGTAGCTGGCCTCGCCCAGCCAATACTGGGCGTTGTCCGCCAGCTGACTGGCCGGATAATCGACCAGGAACTTCTGAAACGCGGCTATCGCCTGGTCGAACTGGCTGTTCTTCAGCATATCGAACGCAGCCTGATAAGCAGCCTTGTCATCGCCGCCGGGCGCCGAAGCGTCCGCGCCGGCCGATCCGGCAGCGGCTCCCCCGGCGGATCCCGCGGCCGCGCCGCCGCCCCGCGCCTCCAGGGCCTTCATGCGCCGGTCAAGGTCGGCGTACAAGTCGCGCTGTTCCTTGCGGCTCGTCTCGAGCTTGTTGGTCAACTCGTCGATATCGTTGTGCATGGCTCGCAAGTCGGCGCGCATCGCCTCGTTTTGGTTCGCCAGGTCCAACAGGCTTTGATTGGCCGTCACCCTCTCGACGCGTGCGACCCGGGTATCGAGATCTTTCAGCTTGATTTGCACCGGATCTTGGTCCGGCGGCGTGCCCGCACACCCCGCCATCGCGAGTGCGAGGATGCAGGCGCCGCCCCAAGCGAATGATGCGCGGGAAATCACGGGGTGTAGACCATTTCCACGCGCCGGTTCTGCGCCCATGCTGCCTCGTCATCCCCTTCCACGGCAGGTCTCTCCGAACCGAAGCTGACCGTCGTGAGCTGCGATTCGGCGACCCCTTGAAGCATCAGCGCTTGCTTGACCGCTTGTGCGCGACGCTCGCCGAGTCCGATATTGTATTCGCGGGTGCCGCGCTCGTCGGTGTTGCCCTCGAGCTTCATTTTCAAGTTCGGATGGCTGGTCAGATTGCGCGCATGAGCGGCGATGACCTCGGCGAATTCGGGCTTGATCTCCGACTTGTCGAAATCGAAGTAGATCACCTTGCGCGCCAGAGGGCCGGTCCCATTTGCACCCATGCCGTTGGCGCCCTGAGCGGAGGCATCGCTTCCCAGAGCGTTCGACGACGTCGATGCTCCCTCTCCCGAGGTCGCTCCCGACACCTGCGACCCGGCGGTCGGCGGCTCAGACACCGTGTTTTTCTTGGGGCACCCCGCAAGCAGCGCCGCTCCGGCCACCAGCAACGCGATCGACATGATTCGTTTCATTTATTTCTCCATCCGAGTGACGTAATACTAAAGACTACCGGCGAATACCTGAATTATGTACTTTGTTCGACCGCCGCCGCTAGAACGGCGCCCACGCGGGTTCCTGCAGCTCGCCCTCGCTCGACACCAGGCGCTCCTGTACCCGGCCGTCGGAGCTGACCAGGGCCAGCACGCCGCGCCCCTGGTTCCGCGTCGCATAAATGATCTCCGCGCCATTCGGCGCATAGCTCGGCGACACATCGAAGCGGCCCTTGGTCAGTACTTGGACATCGCCGCGGCCGCGAAGATCCATGGTCGCGATGCGATAGGCCCCATCTTCCTGGGTAACGAAAGCCAGCTGCGATTCGTCCGGCGACAGCCGGGGCCGCGCGTTGTAGCTGCCTTGGAAGGTCAGACGAACGGGTTTATCCCCGCTGTGGATACCGATTCGATAGATCTGCGGACCTCCGGCCCGATCCGAGGTGAAATAGATGCTTTGGCCGTCCTTCGACCACTGCGGTTCGGTGTCGATGGCGGGGTCGGTGGTAATCCGGGTCAAACCTTGAGTGGCCAAATCCAGCACGTAAATATCCAAATTGCCGTCGCGGGTCGAGAGCGTGAGCGCCAGCTTTTTGCCGTCCGGCGACCAGGCAGGCGCCTGATTCACCCCCGCCCGCGCCGATACCCGCTGCCTCACTCCGGTCTGTAGGTACTGCACGTACACCGACGGCAGGCGGTCCTCGAAAGACACATAGGCCAGGCTCTGGCCGTCAGGCGACCAGGCCGGCGACATCAGCGGCTCGTTCGACTGCATGACGACGTGCGGATTCTCCCCGTCGGAATCGGCCACGATGAGCTGGAATTGCCGGTGCGGCAATGACCCCAGCACGGAAATATAGGCGATGCGGGTCGCGAACGCGCCGCGTATGCCGAGGATTTTCTGGAATACCATGTCCGCCACCTGGTGGCTCGCAAGACGCAGGCCGGGCCGATTGGCACTGATCTGGTAGCCCAGCATGCGTTGCCGGGTGAGCACGTTGTAGAGCTCGAACGTGATATTGAACCGGTCCTGGCCCTGGGGAAGCACCTGCCCCACGACGATGTAGTCGTTGTTGAGCCGCCGCCAATCGTCGAAGGAGATGCCGTCGCCCGTGTGCGGCTGCTCGACCATATCCTTGCGATCCGTGGGATTGAAGCGCCCGCTGCGGGCGAGGTCCGCGCCCACCAGCTGCGCCACGTCGAACGGCGAGGCGGCCCCCGCCGGCGAGCCGAAAGGCACGATGGCGATGGGAATGGCTTCGGCTTGTCCCTTCGTGATTTCGACCACGAGTTCAGCCCAGGTCCTCGGGCAGAACATGAGAAAGCAGATCGCCGCCAGGCAGGTGAAGCGTTTATTCATCGGGTTTGAACCTAAGTACGAAGTTTCTCTCGAACAGCGCCGGATCCGGCGGATCCGGCAGGGGCGATGCACGATACACCGCATTCTCGATCGACTGGCGCGCGGCCGCATCGCCATTGCACTGGGTGACGTGCGCGCTGGTCACCTCGCCGCCCGGGACCTGAGTGACCTGGACCAAGCAATCCAGACCGACGCTCGCCGAGGGCGGCTTGATCCATACATTCTGGATTCTATTGCGCAATTTGGCGATATAGCTGTCGCGCAAGGGACTGGACTCGACCTCGCTGCGGTGCTCCTCGTCCGCGAGCTGCTTCTGCAATTCGGCCTCGCGGTCCTTCCGCGCCTTATCGTCGGCCGCGCGCTTGGCGTCGGCGATTTGCTTGGCCTGCGCCGCTTGCTTGGCCTCCGCCGCTTGCTTGGCCTCGTCGGCCCTTTTGGCCTCGGCCGCTATCTTCGCCTCCTGAGCCAGCTCGGCCGCCGCGGCACGGCGCGCAAGGTCCGCTTTCTGCGCCGCCGTAGCCTTCTGTGCATCGATGATCTGCTGGTGTTCAGCCGCCTTGGCCGCATCCGCCGCCGCCTGGGCCTGTTCGGCGGCCTTGGCTTCCTCGGCAGCCTTGGCTTCCTGAGCGGCCTTGGCGTCCTCGGCAGCCTTGGTCTGCTCGGCGGCCTTGGCATCGTCCTGCGCCTTGGCCTCCTCCGCCGCCTTGGCGTCGGCCGCCGCGGCCCTCGCCTCTTCGGCGGCCCGTGCCATGGCGGCCCGCTCCGCCTGGGCGTGCTGCGCGGCGTGCAGCGCTTGCGAGTCGACCACGACTGCATCGATCGGCACCTGCTGCGTATTCTCCGCGGCACGGCGCACGGAAACCCAAGCCGTCGCTATCAGGGCAGCCACCAGTAATCCGTGCAGGAGCACGGATGCCATGACCGACCACGAATTTTCACGCAGGAATGCCCGCATTCAATCCGCACCGTTGCCTGCCCCGCCGGCCTGTCCCCGCGGCGGCGGCCGTACAGGATCCGTGAGAAACCCAACTTTCGAGGCGCCCGCATGCTGCAAGAGAACCATGGCACGCACCACCGTACCATAGGGCACCGTCGTGTCCGCCTTGACCAGCACCGGGGTCTGCGGGTCGCGGCGCAGAAGCGCGGCGGTACGGGCGCTCACCGTGGTTTCGGGCGCGGGCTTGTCGGGATTCGGCCCAAAATTGATGTACAGACGCCCTCGCGCATCGATGGTCACGATGAGCGGCTGGTGCTTGGCCAGGAATTCAGGGTCCATGGGCTTGGCGCCGGCGTCGGGCAAATCCACTTTCACGCCTTCTTTGAGCAGAGGCGCCGTGATCATGAATATCACCAGCAGCACCAACATCACGTCGATGTACGGCACCACGTTGATCTCTCCCATCAGCTTGCGGCGGCGAAGAGGCTTGGGCATAGCCGCTACGCTTGGGCCGCACGGGCTGGGCCGTGGCGCTGCAGAATCGTCGAGAACTCCTCGACGAAGGTGTCGAACCGCAGTTCCAGGCGGCTCACCTGATCGGCGAAGCGGTTATAGGCCACCACCGCGGGAATGGCCGCGAACAGACCGATGGCCGTGGCGATCAGCGCCTCGGCGATGCCGGGCGCCACGGCCGCCAGGGTCGCCTGCTGCACATTGCCGAGATTGTGGAAGGCGCTCATGATGCCCCAGACGGTGCCGAACAGGCCCACGTAGGGACTGGTCGATCCGACGGTGGCGAGCGTGGCCAGATTACGCTCGAGCCTGTCCATTTCGCGCATCTGCGCGACGCGCATGGCGCGGCGAGCCCCTTCGAGCAGCTGATCGAAGGGCGTTCCCAGCTGGCGCAGCCGGCTGAATTCGCCGAAGCCCGATTCGAAGATGCTTTGCTCGCCGGTACCTGCCCGCCCCTTCGTCTCGATGCTGCGATAGAGCGTGGACAGATCGCCCCCCGACCAGAACGCCGCCTCGAACGTATCGGCCTGGCGCCGTGAGTGGGAGATGACGCGGCCTTTCTTGAAGATGATGGACCACGACGCGATGGAGGCGAACATGAGCAGCACCATGACCGCCTGTACGATGACGCTCGCATCGAGCACCAGGGTCCAGATCGATAAATCATTGCCCATTGCGCCACTCCATGAATAAATCCTTCGGAATCGGACGCGGTTTCAGCGTCCCTGAATCGAGACAGGCGATGCGGGCGCTCGCCTCGATGAGCTGCGCGTCGGCGCGCATGATGGTTTGCTTGAAGGTGAATGTCGCGCCGCTCAAGCGCTCGAGCGCCGCGGTGACCAGAATTTCATCGTCGAGCACGGCCGGCCGGAGAAAATCCACGGCGACATTCACCACCGCGAACTGCAGTTGCCGCTCGGCGCGCAATCGAACCTGATCGATCCCCAGTGCCCGCAGCCAGTCCGTGCGGCAGCGTTCCATGAATTTTAAATAATTTGCGTAGTACACGACGCCCCCCGCGTCGGTATCCTCCCAGTAGATGCGCATCTTGATTTCGAAGCGGTGCTCTTGTTTTTTTCCCTGCTTAATCAACTAGGTACAAGCCTTCTTTTGCGCGCCGCCTGAGGTGGCTTCGGATGACGATCCCGAGCCGGGCACGGCTGCATTTTACAGTATCGACCACCAGGCGCTCGCACATTGCCTGTTTGGACCGCCGACAGGCCGGATCGATCCCTTGGGCCGCGCAAATTTCAGGTCAGGCGAAAGGCCGCGCTATTGCACGTCGCGGAACAGCGGCAGGTTCAGGTCCCGGTCCATCGCCGGCGCCGCCAGCCCGAAATGCGCGTAGGCGCTGCGCGTGGCGACGCGGCCGCGCGCGGTGCGCATCAGAAACCCCTGCTGAATCAGGAAGGGCTCGATGACATCCTCGATGGTGCCGCGCTCCTCGCTCATGGCCGCGGCCAGGCTGTCGACGCCGACCGGACCACCCTCGAACTTTTCGATCACCGTCAGCAGCAGTTTTCTGTCCAGCATGTCGAAACCCTGCGGATCCACCTCCAGCATGTCGAGCGCCGCGGCCGCAACCTCCGCGCTGATGATTCCGGCGGCCTTGACCTCGGCGAAGTCGCGCACCCTGCGCAGCAGCCGGTTGGCGATGCGCGGCGTGCCGCGCGATCTCTCGGCGATGCGATGGGCGCCGTCCGCCTGCAGCTGCAGCTTCAGGATCGAGGCGCTGCGGGTGACGATCTGGGTCAGATCTTCCGTGGAATAGAACTCCAGTCTCTGCACGATGCCGAATCGGTCCCGCAACGGCGAGGTCAGAAGCCCTGCGCGGGTGGTGGCGCCCACCAGGGTGAACGGCGGCAGATCGAGCTTGATCGAGCGTGCGCCGGGGCCCTCGCCGATCATCAGATCGAGCTGCGAGTCCTCCATCGCGGGATACAGCACCTCCTCGACCACGGGACTCAGGCGATGAATCTCGTCCACGAACAGCACATCGCGCGGTTCGAGATTGGTCAGCAAGCGCCGCCAGATCGCCGGGCCGCTCCAGCACCGGGCCCGAGGTCTGGCGCAGATTGACCTTGAGCTCGTTGGCGATGATGTTCGCCAGCGTGGTCTTGCCGAGTCCCGGCGGCCCGAAAATCAGCACATGATCCAGCGCTTCGCCGCGATTGCGCGCCGCCTGAATGAATATATCCATTTGAGTCTTGACGCTCGGCTGCCCGACGTACTCGGCAAGGCTCTTGGGCCGCACCGCGCGGTCGACCACTTCGTCTTCGCGCTTGGCGGGACCGGCGATGATTCGATCCTGTTCAATGCCCATGCTGGTTCTTCAAGCCTTGGCCGCGGACTTCAGGGCGCGCCGGATGATTTCGGTGGTGGCCAGATCCGGTTCATCCACCGCCTTCAAGAGCCTCACCACTTCGGGCGGCTTGTAGCCGAGCGCGATCAGCGCGCTGAATGCCTCGCTTTGCGCGGTCGAACCCGAGCTCACGCCGAGGGGGCTGCCGGCGCCCGCCGGCATCGACAGCTTCTTGACGCTGTCGCGCATTTCGATGATCACGCGCTCGGCGGTCTTGCGGCCGATCCCCGGAATCCGCGTCAGCATGGCGATATCCTCGGCCTCGACGGTGCGCAGAAAATCCTCGACGCTCGCGCCGGAGAGAATCCCCAGCGCGATCTTCGGCCCGACCCCGGAGACCTTCAGCAGCCCGCGAAACAGCCGCCGCTCGCCATCCGTGCCGAAGGCATACAAAATATGCGCATCCTCGCGCACCACCAAGTGGGTGAACAGGGCGACCTGTTCGCCCGCCGCCGGCAATCCATAGAAAGTCGACATGGGCGCTTCCATTTCGTAGCCCACGCCGTTGACGTCGATCATCAGAAACGGCGGCTGCTTGACCGCCAACCGCCCTTTGAGAAAGCCGATCATGCGCGGCCCGCGGAACGCAGTACCGAGAGGCGGACACGGCCCCGCAGCGCATGGCATACGGCCGCGGCCAGAGCGTCGGCGGCGTCGGGCGACAGCGGCCCCTCGAGCTTGAGAATGTTCTTCATCATGAGCTGCACCTGGGCCTTCTCCGCACTTCCCGATCCGACCACCGCCTGCTTGATCTGGCGCGTCGCGTACTCGAAAACCGCGGCGTTCCCGTCCGCCGTGCCGCAGATGGCCGCGCCGCGCGCCTGTCCCAGCTTCAGCGCGCTGTCGGGGTTTCGATTGACGAAAACCCGCTCGATGGCGATTTCATGCGGCCGGTACTGCGCGACGATGGTCTGCACGCAGCGGAAGATCTCGCACAGCCGATCGGCGAATTCTCCTTTCTGAGTGCGGATCACGCCGCTCGCCACATAGGTCAATCGAGGGCCCACCGCGTCCAGCACGCCGAATCCCGTGCGCTGGGAACCGGGATCGATGCCCAGCACGCGCAACGCCGGCGCCTCAGTGCCGCGCAAGCGTATCGCCCGCATCGCCGGCCGCGCCGGGGCCGCCGCCAAACCGCATTCTTCGCATCTGCATTTGACGCGTATGATACCGGCAATAGGCGCTTAAACCCACCGGCAGACGCGGCGCGATTCAAGTGGAAACCACCTCATCAACGCAGATCACGGCGAGCGAGCGGCTGCTTGCCGCCTTCACAGCGGTACGAGCGCTCGATCTGCCCGAAGACGCCTCGGCCCTGCTGCGCAGCGCCCAGGATATCGCGCAGATCGTCCGCACTCTCGATGCGGACGACGATGTGGTGATCGCGGCGCTGCTGCAGCCGCTGCTCGATGCCGGGCTCCTCGACCGAGAGGCCGCCGAGAAGCGCTTCGGCGCCGACGCCGTCCGCCTGGCGCGGAACTTGAGCCAATTGGGAGAATTCGGCTTGCCCGCCGATTGGACACCGGAACGGGGGCTCGAGGCCGCCCAGGCCGAGGCGCTTCGCAAGATGTTGCTGGCCGTCATCGGCGACGTGCGGCTGGTGGTGGTGCGGCTGGCGGCGCAATTGCAAAAAATGCGCGCGGCCAAAACCCTCGATCCGGTCCTGCAGCGCAAGCTCTCGACCGAGACCCGCGAAGTCTACGCGCCTCTCGCCAATCGCCTGGGGGTGTGGCAGCTGAAATGGGAGCTGGAGGATCTGGCATTCCGATATCTTCAGCCCGGCGACTACAAGCGCATCGCCGCCGCCCTCAACGCACGCCGCTCCGAGCGCGAGCTCTACATGGAGGAGCTCAAGGCGCTGCTGCGCAGCTCCTTGCAGGACGCAGGGGTCGAAGCGGCCATCGAGGGACGGCCCAAACACATCTACAGCATTTGGCGCAAGATGCAGGCCAAACAGCTCGCCTTCGAGCAGCTCATGGATATTCGCGCCGCCCGCGTGCTCGTCGGCACCGTGGCCGAATGCTATGCGGCGCTCGGGGTGGTGCACTCCCTGTGGCAATTCATCCCCGGGGAATTCGACGACTACATCGCCACTCCGAAGGACAACCGCTACCGCTCCATTCACACCGCCGTCATCGGGCCGGGCGCGCAAGCCGTGGAAATCCAGATCCGCACGCATGAAATGCACGCCGACTCCGAGCGCGGCGTGGCGGCGCACTGGCGCTACAAGGAAGGCGGCCGCAGCTCCCTGGCCTACGAACGCAAGATCAATCAGCTGCGCTCGCTATTGGCTCCCGCCGACGGCGGCGACACGCCGCGCGACTTTCTCGACCGCATGCGGGTGGATCTGTTTCAAGATCGGATCTATGTGGTCTCGCCCAAGGGCGAGATCGTCGATGTACCCATGGGGGGCACCCCTCTGGACTTCGCCTATCAAGTGCACACGGATTTGGGTCATCGCACCCGCGGAGCCAAGGTCAACGGGCGCATGGTGGCCCTCGATTACAAGCTCAAGAACGGCGAAACCGTGGAGATCATCACGGCCAAGACCGGGCACCCGTCGCGCGACTGGCTGTCCCCCCAGTCGGGATTTCTGGCGAGCCCCAGGCATCGCAACAAGGTACGCGCCTGGTTCCGCAAGGAGAACGCGGCGGAGAACAAGGCCGAAGGCCGCGCGCTGTTCGACCGCGAGATACATCGCTTGGGGATCAACAGTCCGCCCCTCCCCGAATTGCTGACCGAGCTGAAATTAGCCGGCACGGACGCCTTGCACGAGGCCTTAGGGTTGGGCGAAGTCAGCCCCGCCCAAGTGGCCGGCGCCATCCAGCGCATCATGCACGCGCGCGAGGGCCGGCCCGAGCTCTCCGCCCGGCCGAGAAATCCGGCGGCCGAGCGCGGCCCCGAGCTCGAGGTTCAGGGCATAGGCGACCTGTTGTCGACGTACGCGCGATGCTGCAAGCCGGTGCCGCCCGAGGCCATCGTCGGCTATATCACCGTCGGCCGGGGCGTCAGCATCCACGCCCAATCCTGCGCCAATCTCGCCCGCCTCAGCGTCAAGTCCCCGGCGCGGGTACTGGCGGTGACCTGGGGGAAGCTGGCCTCGCGCGAATTTCCGGTGGATATCGAGGTTCAAGCCTTCGATCGCCGCGGGCTGGTGCGCGACGTCAGCGCAGCGCTTGCGGACGAGAAAATCAGTATTCTGGGCATGAACACCGTCACCGACAAGCGCGACAACGTGGCTCACATGCTCATCAAGATATCGATCACAGGGTTGCCGCAGCTGTCTCAAGTGCTGGCACGCATCGCGCAGCTGGCCAACATCATCGGTGCCCGACGAAAGAAATAACATGAGAGGAGTCAGCGGGTGAACAGACGCGAATTGCTCGCCTTGGGAATCAATGTCGCGGCCGGCGCAACCGCCGGCGCATTTATCTCGAGCGAGGCGCGGGCCGGAGCGCCGAGCCGCTACGCCCCCGCGTTCGCCCTGCTCGACCGTTACGTCGAACAGTATCTGCGGGACATGAACGCTCCCGGGTTGACGCTGTCGCTGGCCGACGCGGGCGGCGTGCAGCGGGTGTGCGCCTACGGCTTCGACGATCTCGCGCGCCGCGCCCCGCTCGACGCCGAGGAGCGTTTCCAAATCGGCTCGATCACGAAGTCGTTTCTCGCCCTGTCTCTCATGCAGCTCAAGGACGAGGGCAGGCTCGACCTGCACCGGCCCATCCGCGACTACCTGCCCTGGCTGCGCTTCGATGCGGCCACGCGGCCGCTCACGGCCCATGACCTGCTCACCCACTCGGCGGCGCTGCCCGACGGGCCGCTGTTTCCCGCCGATCCTGCATTCCGGTACCGTGCCGCCGCCGCGCCCGGCACCTACTTCCATTACTGCAACATGGGCTACGAAGCGCTGGGACTTCTGCTCGCCGGATTGGACGGCCGGCCGCTGGCGCAGTGCCTTCGTGCCCGGGTGCTCGCCCCGCTCGGCATGACGGCGACCGACCCTGTGATCACTCTCGATGACTTCGAGCACATCGCCACCAGCTACGAGCCCGCCTACTCCGATCGGCCGTTCCCGCGGCGGGGACGCCTCGCCGAGTGCCCCCCCATGACCGTTTCCGCCGCCTCCGGCTGCATCGCCTCCACGGCGCGGGACATGGCTGCGTACCTGACAGTGCTCATAAACCGGGGCGCCACTACCTTAGGAAGGCTGGTATCGAAGGCGGGCTTCGAGCTGTTCGCGCATCCGTACATGCCCGCGGAGGAGTTCGGCCCCGGGGCATCTTACGGTTACGGCATCGCCATCGACACGCTGGACGGCCACGTGCGTCTGCGGCACACCGGCGGAATGGTGTCCTTCGCCTCCGCGCTGGAAGTCGACCTCGACGCCGGCGTCGGCGCATTTGCCTCCATCAATGCCATGCAGGGCTTCCGTCCGAACCCGGTCGTCGAATATGCGCTGCGGCTGATGCGTGCCTGCCGCGAGGGCGCCGCCCTGCCGCAGATCCCCCCCAGCAATCCTTCGTGGCGCATCGAGTCCGCGGCGGACTACGCCGGCAGCTACTTGGCAGGCGGCGGCCGCGCTCTGGACATCGTCGCCGAAGGCGACCGGCTGTTCCTGATGCATCAGGGAAACCGGGCCGCGCTCGAAGCATCGTTGGATACGCCGGACGCCTTCACCGTGCTGCATCCGGACTATGCCCATTACGCGATCTTGTTCAGCCGGAAGGACTCCGATGGCAAGCATTCCAGCGCCAAGGGCCCCGGCGCCAAGGGTCCCGGCGCAGAGGGTTCCGGCATCAAGGGCCCGGTGGTCGAGGCGGCCTGGGGCGAAGACTGGTTCGTGAGCGCAAGCTACGAGGGCCCGCGCGAGTTCAAGGTGCCCGCGGACTGGCATCGCTATCCCGGCCACTATCGCAACGAGGACCCATGGGTCGGCAGCAGCCGCATCGTGCTGCGCAGGGGCAAGCTCTGGTTGAATGGCGTCGTGCCGCTCGAACCCGCCGCCGACGGACGATTCTATCTACGGGACGAGCCGCTGAGTCCGGAGTGGGTGAGCTTCTCCGATTTCGTCAACGGCAGTGCAATGCGGATGCGGCTGTCGGGCGCGGATCTCACGAGGGCCTGACCTCTCGCTGCTAGGGTCCGGCCTCGACGCCCGCGTGGGCGCATGGGTCGTATTCCAATATTTCGCCATTGGCCAGCGCAATGCCGGTGAGCGCCTGAATGAATGCCCAGTGACCGACCAGCAGCGTCGTGCGGCGGTCATCGCGAGCCGCCATGAGCGTCCGGAAGGCATCGGCGCGCGCGCTGACCGCTGCCTGCGACTCCATGCCTTCATGCCACCACTTCGGCGGCAGGTGCCCGAAATCGTGATGCGGAAACCGGACGCTGAGCAATTCGGGCGGGCTGCCTACATCGCAGGTGAATGCCGCCTGTTCGCGCACCTCCTGCATGATGCTGACCCGCGCTTTATGCAGCCCCAAGATGGGTTGAGCGGTCTGCAATGTGCGCGTATAGGGCGAGACGATGACGTGCGTCAGCGCCGCATCCGCGAGCCGCCTTGCGGCCGCCTGCGCCTGCTCCAGGCCGAGCGGCGTCAATTCGGGGTCTTCGATCCCCGGATCGACGCGAGTCTCATTGAAATGCAGGTTGAAATAACTCTGCCCATGGCGCAGCAAAAACATGAATCCGCCCTAGCGATTGATGCCGTCGATCGCCTTCTTGTCCACCGCCAGTGCCGCCTCGTGAATCGCTTCCGTCAGAGTCGGATGGGCATGAATGGTGCGCTGGATGTCTTCGGTGCTCGCCGAATATTCCATCGCGAGCACCGCTTCGCCGATCAGCTCGCCGGCCATCGGGCCGATCACATGGATGCCCAGCACCTCGTCGTCATCCTTGGCGGACACGATCTTGGCAAAGCCCTGCGCGGCCTCCATGGCGCGCGCGCGGCCGCTCGCCGAGAACGGGAAGGTGCCCACCTTGTAGGGCCGGCCGCTTTCCTTGACCTGCTCCTCGGTTTGCCCGACCCAGGCGATTTCCGGAGCCGTATAGATCACCGACGGGATGACCTTGTAATTAACCTCGCCGAACTGGCCGGCAATCAGGTCCGCGACCATCACGCCCTCTTCCTTGCCCTTGTGCGCGAGCATGGGCCCTCGGACCACGTCCCCGATCGCCCACACATTCGGCACCCCGGTACGGCAATGCTCGTCCACTTGAATGAATCCGCGCTCGTCGACTTTGACGCCCGTGCCCTGCGCGAGCAGCTCCTGCGTAAATGGCCTGCGCCCGACCGCGACCACCAGCTTGTCCACCTGCAGCGAATGCTCGCCCTGGGCGTCGGCGTAGACCACATCCACCGCCGTACCCGCAACGACCGCGCGGGAGACTTTCGCGCCGAGCTTGATGTCGAGCCCCTGCTTCTTGAATTGCCGCAGCGCCTCCTTCGCCACCGCTCCATCCGCGATCGGCAAGAACTGCTCCAGGGCCTCGATCACCGTGACCTCGCTGCCCAGCCGGCGCCAGACGCTGCCGAGCTCCAGGCCGATGACGCCGGCGCCGATGACGCCGAGACGCGCGGGAACGGCGTCGAACTCCAAGGCATTCCACGAATCGACGATGTACTTCCCATCATGCGGCACGTTCTGGAGCCGCACGGGCGATGAGCCGGAGGCCAGCACGACGTGCTTGGCTTCCAGGGTCTTCTCCGCGCCGTCCGCTCCCGTCACGAGCACCTTGTTTCCGGGCAGCAAGCGTCCGTGGCCCTGAAATCCGACCACGCCGTTCGCTTTGAACAGCGCGGCGATGCCGCCCGTCATGGTCTTGACGATGGAAGCGCGGCGCTTCTGCATGGCGCCAAGATCGAGCGTGAGGTCGCCGATCTTGATGCCATGCGCCGAGAACTCTTCCTTGGCGCGCTGATACAGCTCGGAGGACTCGAGCAGAGCCTTGGAAGGGATACAGCCCGCATTCAGGCAGGTGCCCCCGAAGGCATACGTGCCGTCGAAGTTCTTCCACTCATCGACGCAGGCCACTTTGAGCTTGTTCTGCGCGGCGCGAATCGCGGCCGGATAGCCCGCGGGACCGGCGCCGATCACCACCACATCGTAAATGCCGTTCATACGCCGAGCACCATGCGCGCCGGATCTTCCAGGCACTGCTTGACGGTCACCAGGAACTGCACGGCTTCCCTGCCGTCGATGATGCGATGATCGTAAGTCAGCGCGATATACATCATGGGGCGAACGACGATCTGGCCGTCGATCACGACGGGGCGATCCTGAATCTTGTGCATGCCGAGAATCGCACTCTGCGGTGAATTGACGATGGGGGTGGACAGCAGCGATCCGAACACGCCGCCGTTGGTGATCGTAAAGGTGCCCCCCGTCAGTTCCTCCATGGTGATGGTCCCCGCACGTGCGCGCCCCGCGAAATTGGCGATGGATTTCTCGATGTCCGAGAAGCTCAAGCTATCCGCGTCGCGCAGCACCGGCACGATCAAGCCGCGATCGGTGGAAACGGCGACGCCGATGTCGAAGTACTCGTGGTAGACGATGTCGTTGCCCTCGACCGAGGCATTCACCGCCGGAAATCTCTTCAGCGCCTCGACGCAGGCTTTGGTGAAGAAGGACATGAAGCCGAGTTTCGCGCCATTCTGCTTCTCGAATAGATCCTTGTAGCGTGCGCGCAGCTCATTGACCGCCTTCAAGTCCACTTCGTTGAACGAGGTCAGCAGGGCCTGAGTCGTCTGCGCCTGGACCATGCGCTCGGCGATCCTCGCGCGCAGGCGCGTCATCGGCACCCGCTGGTCGGCACGCGCGCCGCGCGCCGTCGCCGCGGGCGCCGAAGCAGTGGGCGCCGACGGCCCCTTGGACGCCGGAACCGGCGCGGTGTCCTTTGCCGACAGAAAATTCACGACATCCGACTTCGAAACCCGCCCATCGCGGCCGGATCCGCTCACCGCCTTCGGATCGATCCTATGCTCTTCGACCACGCGTTTTGCCGCCGGGCTCAGCTTGGCCGCTGCTGCATCGGGTTTGGCGGCTTCCGCTGCGGCGACGGCTTCCGTCGCCGGCGTGGCGCCGCCGCCGGAGGCGGCCATGATGGCCGGGGCGCTTGCGCCGGGAACGGCCGTGGCACCCTCGTCGATCAGCGCCAGCACCTGGCCGCTGGTCACCGTCGTGCCGTCGCCGAGCTTGATTTCTCTGAGCACTCCGGCCGCGGCCGCCGGCACCTCCAGAACGACTTTGTCGGTTTCCAAATCGACGAGATTCTCGTCGCGCGCCACGGCATCGCCGGGCTTCTTGTGCCACGACACGATCGTGGCGTCGGCAACCGACTCCGGCAGCCGCGGTACCCGAACTTCAATAGTCATTAAGCCGTCCTAGTTTGAGCCGCAGGGAGGCGCATCGTTTGTCGAGAGGTTTCTTCCGGCGGAACGCCCTGCAGCGCCGCGGTGACCAGATTTTTCTGCTGCTGATCGTGCAGCGCGGATATCCCCGTGGCAGGCGCCGCGGCACCGGCGCGGCCCGCGTACAGCAGCTCGTGTTTCGCGCTCAGCTTCGACTGCAGCCGATGGCGGATCTGATACCAGCTACCCTGGTTCTGCGGCTCTTCCTGGCACCAGACCACCTCGGAGGCATTGGCGTACTTGCGAAGAATCGCCTCGTATCGTTCCGAAGGGAAGGGATAGAGCTGTTCGAGACGCACGATGGCGACCGAGTCCGACTTGGCCTCGCGCCTCGCCTTCAGCAAGTCGAAATATACCTTGCCGCTGCACAGCACGATGCGCGTCACGCCGGAAGGCTTGAGGTCGTCGATCTCATCGATCACGGGATAGAATGCGCCGCCGCCGAGTTCTTCCAGCCTCGACACCGACAGCGGGTGCCGCAGCAGGCTCTTCGGCGTCATGACGATGAGCGGCTTGCGCAGCGGCCGCACCATCTGCCGCCGCAGCATGTGAAACATCTGCGCCGGCGTCGAAGGGCACGCACACCTGCATGTTGTACTCGGCGCACAGCTGCAGAAATCGCTCCAGGCGCGCCGAAGAATGCTCGGGCCCCTGGCCCTCGTAGCCATGCGGCAGGAACAGCGTCAATCCGGACAGACGGCCCCATTTGGCCTCGCCCGAGCTGATGAACTGGTCGATGATGACCTGCGCGCCGTTGCAGAAATCGCCGAACTGTCCTTCCCAGATCGTCAGGCAATGCGGCTCGGTGGTCGAGAAGCCGTACTCGAATCCCATCACGGCCTCTTCGGACAGGACCGAATCGATCACCGTGAATGTCGGTTGATTGGTGGCCAGATGCTGCAGCGGAACGAAGGTGCGGCCGGTGACCTGATCGTGCAGCACGGCGTGCCGGTGGAAAAACGTGCCGCGCCCGCTGTCCTGGCCGGTGAGGCGCACGGGATATCCTTCCTGCACCAGGCTCGCATACGCCAGATTCTCCGCGGCTCCCCAGTCGAGCGCGAGATCGCCGTTCACCATTCTCTCGCGTGCCTGCATGACGGCGAGCACTCGCGGATGCAGAACCCAGTCGGAAGGATAGGTGGTGATCGCCTTGCCGAGGGCGCGCAAGCGGCTCATGTCCACCGCGGTCTTCACGGGCTCGGACCAGTCCGCACCCAAGTACTCGCTCCAGTCCACGGTGAATTTATTGCCGATGAGGCCGAGTGCCGCGCGGGCCTGAGGCTTGCCCTCATCCAGGCCGTCGCGGTACTGCAATATCATGGCCTCGGCATCGGCCGCCGTGAGTACGCCTTCGGCCGTGAGCTTGTCCGCGTACAGCTTGCGCACGGTGGGCTTCTTGCGAATGACCTGGTACATGAGCGGCTGAGTCGCCGCGGGCTCGTCGCCTTCGTTATGGCCGTGCCGCCGGTAGCACACCAGATCGATCACCACGTCCTTGTGGAATTTCATCCGATACTCGAGCGCAAAGCGCGTGACGAAGCACACCGCCTCGGGGTCGTCGGCATTGACGTGGAAAATCGGCGCTTCGACCATCTTGGCCACGTCGGAGCAATAGAGCGTGGAGCGGGCATCGCGCGGATCGCTGGTGGTGAAGCCCACCTGATTGTTGATGATGATGTGCACCGAGCCGCCCGTGTAGAAGCCGCGGGCCTGCGACAGCTGCAAGGTCTCCATGATGACGCCCTGCCCTGCGAAGGCCGCGTCGCCGTGGATCTGAACCGCCAGCACCTTGTCGCCCGGCGCATCGCCGCGCCGTTCCTGGCGCGCGCGCACCGATCCTTCGACCACCGCGTTCACCACCTCCAGATGCGAGGGATTGAACGCCAGGGCGACGTGCACATTGCCGGATTCGGTCTTCAGATCCGAGGAGAATCCCTTGTGATACTTGACGTCGCCCGAGCCGCGCAGCTTGGCCAGATCGTACTGGCCCTCGAACTCGCTGAACAAGTCCTTGGGCGACTTGCCGAGCAGATTGACCAGCACATTGAGGCGGCCGCGATGCGCCATGCCGATGATGGCCTCTTCGACCCCCATCTTCCCGCCGTACTGCACCAGATCGTCGAGCAAGGGGATCAGACTGTCGCCGCCCTCGAGCGAGAAGCGCTTCTGGCCCACATACTTGGTGTGCAGGTAGCGCTCCAGACCTTCCGCGGCGGTCAATTGCCACAGGATGTTCTTCTTCTCCTCGAGCGCTGAAGCGGCGCTGCAGGCGGGCCAATTGGAAACTGTCCTGCAGCCACAGGCGCTCATCGCTGTTCGATACGTGCGCGAACTCCGCGCCGATGGTATCGGTATAAATGAACTTCAAGTCCGCGAGAATATCCTTCAGCTTGGCGCGTTCGGCGATGGCCTTGTTGCGGCTGCCGGTGAAGAATTCGGTGTCGAGATCGGCATCGGAGAGACCGAAATATTCAAGGTCCAGCACATAGGGCTTGGCGCGTTCCTGCAGGCCGAGCGGATCCAGATCGGCGACCAAGTGGCCGCGATTCGCGTAGATCTGAATGAGGCGCGACACCGCGCCCTGCTTGGCGCTCGCTCCATTCTGGTTCACCCCGCCGGATTGGGTTCCCCGGCCGCCCCGGCCGGGAGGCGCTTGCAGACGCGCCAGCAAGCGCTCGCGGATGGGGGCATGGGCCACATCGCCGCCGGCCCTGCTGCCCAAGTTTCTGAAGTAGGCGGCCCAGGTCGGATCGACCCCGGCGGGATCCTTCAAGAACTGTTCGTAGAGATCCTCGATGTACCCGGCATTGCCGCCGGAAAGCGCCGTGGTGGCTAATTGGTCGGCGAGTGATTGACTCATGGCGAGGGTGGAAAAAACCTCAAGTACATCAATATGATGAGTAGTGAAGGCAGGATTGTAAACGGGGCGCTAGTTTAGCCCAAGGCGGCACAATATGGAATGTGACGCAGCCCAGCAGAATTACAAGGGGAATAGGTCGACCGGGCCCTTGAGCATCCAAATTTCGTAGCAGATGAGGCTCGCATAGACAGCCAAAACTCCGTACAACACCCATTCCACCCGCAGCATGCGCATGAAGCGGTAACGAGCCAGAAGCACCATCAACATGATGCTTGCGCCGGTCATGGCGATTTTCAGCGCGGCAAACACCGCCACGCTGCGGTAGACGAGCAGCGCCATGATGGGATTCATCTCGGCGGCGCCGCCCTGCAGCAGCACCAAGGTCAGAAATGCGTCCGCCACGCTCAATAACAAGATGCCGATGGCCACGGCCAGCAAATGCGGCGAATGCCAATCCAAGGAATGAAAGCGAGACTCGCCGGCCCTGCGCGGCAGTGCTCGGCGGCGAGGGTTGAAGCTGCCGTAGCACACCGACCACCAGACCCGGCTGCGCCTGTCGGCGCGGCCGCGACGTTCGTGTGTCGATTGGGGTCCTGCTCGGTTCGCTCGATTCATCGGCCCACTATCGCTAGTTGCACTGCCGCTCGGCAAGCTCAATGCGTCATAATGCGCGGCGTGGGCGGAATATATATGCCTTGATTATTTGCCGCCGCTTGCCCGCTCCCTTTGCCGCCGCCACTTGGCTGCCGGCCGCCGCGCGCCCGCAGCCGCGCGCCCGCAGCCGCGCCGGCTTCAAGACGCCGTCACCAGCCTGGCGACGAATTCACTCACCGGCATTGCCGCGAGAGAGTCGCGATCCGCGAACATCGCCTTGATCGACTCGGTTTGCTTGGGGCTGAAATGCGCCGCGACGCTGGCCTCGAACTTCTTCACCAGCACCGGCATGCCCTCTTCGCGACGCTTGCGATGGCCGATGGGGTAGTCCACCTGCACACGACGGCTGGCGCTGCCGTCCCTGAAAAACACCTGCACGGCATTGCCGATGTAGCGCTTGTTCGGGTCGTAGTATTCCTGCGTGAAGGTCGTATTTTCCTTGACCTGCATTTTCGCGCGCAGCGCATCGACGCGCGGATCGTTCGCGATGCGGTCTTCGTAATCCCCCGCGTCGAGCTTGCCGAAGAGCAGCGGGATGGCGACCATGTATTGAATGCAGTGATCGCGGTCGGCCGGATTCGCCAGCGGCCCCGTCTTGTCGATGATGCGCACCCCCGGTTCCTGCGTCTCGATGCTGACCCGCTCGATGTCGCCGATCTTGGCGGCGATTTCGCCATGCAGGGTCATCGCCGCCTCGACGGCGGTTTGCGCATGAAACTCCGCCGGGTAGGAGATCTTGAACAGCACATTCTCCATCACATAGCTGCCGAAGGGCTGGGGCAGCGACAGCGCCCGGCCCTTGAACAATACATCCTGAAAGCCCCAGGTCTTGGCCGACAGCGCCGAGGGGTACCCCATCTCTCCCTTCAGGGCGAACAAGGCATGCCGCACGGCCCGGCTGGTCGCATCGCCCGCGGCCCAGCTCTTGCGCGATCCGGTGTTCGGCGCGTGTCGGTAGGTTCGCAGTGCACCGCCGTCCACCCAGGCATTCGACACGGCGTTGATGATCTGCTCGCGCGATCCGCCGAGCAGCGCCGTGACCACGGCCGTGGAGGCCACGCGAACCAGCAGCACATGATCGAGTCCGACGCGGTTGAAGCTGTTCTCCAAGGCGAGCACACCCTGGATCTCGTGCGCCTTGATCATGCCCGTGAGCACGTCGCGGACCGACACCGTCCTGCCGGAACGCGACAGATAATCGGCCACGGCGAGGATTCCGCCGAGATTGTCCGAAGGGTGTCCCCACTCCGCCGCCAGCCAGGTGTCGTTGAAATCGAGCCAGCGAATCATGGCGCCGATATTGAACGCCGCATTGATGGGATCCAGCTCGTAGGCGGTGCCCGGCACGCGCGCTCCGTTGGTGAGCGTCGCGCCCGGAACCACCGGTCCCATCAATTTCGTGCACGCCGGATATTTCAGCGCCTGAAAGCCGCAGGCCAGAGTATCCATGAGGCAGTACCCGGCGGTTTCATAGGCCAGCTTGCTCTTGATCTCGAAGCTCAGGGCATAGTCCGCGATCGCCGTGAGGATGTGATCGGGCGCGGGGCGTTCGGCAGATTTAATATCGTGGGACATGAGGAAGGCGGGACTCGCTGTTTGAATTGAACTCTGGGGGCCTTGGACTATGAGGCTTCGACATGCGCATCAAGGGCGCTGCGCCAGCGGCACGAAAGGAAGATTGTCCGGGCCGATGTAATTGGCGCTCGGGCGGATGATCTTGCCGTCCTCTCGCTGCTCGATGATGTGCGCCGCCCAGCCCGAGGTGCGGCTGATGACGAACAGCGGCGTGAACATCGCGGTCGGCACGCCCATCAGGTGATAGGACACGGCCGAGAACCAGTCGAGATTCGGAAACATCTTCTTGATCTCGTGCATCACCGATTCGATCCGAGCGGCGATGTCGAAGTTCTTCATGTCCTTCGCCTCGAGCGCCAGAGTCCGGGACACTTCCTTGATGACCTGATTGCGGGGATCGGAAATCGTGTATACCGGATGGCCGAACCCGATGATCACTTCCTTGTTCGCCACGCGCCGCCGGATGTCCGCCTCGGCGGCGTCCGGCGTCGCATAGCGGCTCTGAATCTCGAATGCCACTTCGTTGGCGCCGCCGTGCTTCGGCCCGCGCAGCGCGCCGATGGCGCCGGTGATGCACGAGTACAGATCCGATCCGGTGCCCGCGATCACCCGGGCGGTGAACGTCGAGGCATTGAATTCGTGCTCCGCGTATAGATTGAGCGAGGTGTGCATGGCGCGCACCCACGTCGCGGAGGGCTTGCGTCCGTGCAGCAGATGCAAGAAATGCGCGCCGATCGAATCATCGTCGGTTTGCACCTCGATGCGCCGCCGGTCGCGCGCGAAGTGGTACCAGTAGCACAGCATCGAGCCCAAGCACGCCAACAGCCGGTCCGCGATATCGCGCGCTCCCGCGCTCTCATGATCGTTGGCTTCGGGCACGCAGCAGCCGAGCGCCGAGACCCCGGTACGCAGCACGTCCATGGGATGGCTTGCGGCCGGGAGCTGTTCGAGCACCGTGGTCACCGCGGCGGGAAGCACCCGCAAGCCCTTCAACTTGGCCTTGTAAGCGGACGAGTTCCGCACGATTCGGCAATTTCTCGTGCACCAACAGATACGCGATCTCTTCGAATTCGCACTCGGTGGCGATATCGAGAATGTCGTAGCCGCGGTAATGCAGGTCATTGCCGGTCTTGCCCACGGTGCAGAGCGCCGTGTTGCCCGCCGTCACTCCGGACAATGCCACGGATTTCTTGGGTTTGAAGGCGGCGGTTTGGGATAGGGTCTCGGGCATGTTCATCTCCTATAAGCCGTCATTTTTCCTTGCCCGCCGCGAACAGCTCGTCCAGCTTGGCTTCGTAGGCGTGATAGTCGAGGTACTTGTATAAATCCGCGCGGGTCTGCATGAGGTTCAAGACGTTCTTTTGCGTCCCATCGCGGCGGATCGCCTGGTAGGTGGCAAGCGCGGCCGCATTCATCGACCGATATGCCGAGCAGCAATGCAGCACGATGTCGACGCCGACCGAACCCAGCTCCTCGCGGGTATACAGAGGCGTGTGGCCGAATTCGGTGATATTGGCGAGAATCGGCACCTTGACGGCGTCCTTGAACCGCCGATACATGGGGAGTTCGGTCATGGCCTCCGGAAATATCATGTCGGCGCCGGCTTCGACGCAGGCGATCGCGCGCTCGATGGCCTTGTCGATGCCCTCGACGGCCAGGGCATCCGTGCGCGCCATGATGACGAATTCGGAATCGGTACGCGCATCGACGGCCGCCTTGACCCGATCCACCATCTCTTGCTGCGAGACGACTTCCTTGCCGGGCCGATGGCCGCAGCGCTTGGCCTGAACCTGATCCTCGATATGCAATCCGGCGGCGCCGAACTTGATGAAGCTCTTCACGGTGCGCGCGATGTTGAAGGCACCGCCCCAGCCGGTATCGGCATCCACCAAGAGCGGCAGCGGGCAGGCATCGGTGATTCGGCGTATGTCGATCAGCACATCGTCCATGGTGCTGATGCCTAGATCCGGAACACCCAGTGAATTGGCGGCGACGCCGCCGCCCGACAGGTACAAGGCTTTGAATCCGCAGGCCGCCGCCATTCTCGCGGCGTAGGCATTGATGGCGCCCACGACTTGCAAGGGCCGCTCCGCCGCGACGGCCGCGCGAAATAGCGCGCCGGGAGATGCCTTGGGCGGCAATGTCATGGGCTTAACCGTACTTTGGCGAATAAGTTCATGATTGATTATCCTCGATTCCCCATTGTGCTTAAGGTGACTAAACCGCTCAAAATACTTGAGCAGAATTGCAACATTGGGCGCTCGCCCCCCACCCCGGCTCTGAGGCCGTAATGCGGCGTTCTGCCCCCGGGCGATCAGGCCTGCAAGGTGCGGCGAAACTCTCCCGGAGATGCGCCGGTCCACTTTCTGAACGCCCGATGAAAGGCGCTGCGCTCCGAAAATCCCAGTTCGAGGGCAATGTCCATGACGCTGCGGTCCGAATGGCTGAGGTATCCGATGGCCAGATCCCGCCTGAGCTGGTCCTTGATCGATTGGTAGGACTCGCCCTCGTCGTGCAGCCGGCGGCGCATGGTCGCGGGGGTCATGTTCAGCTCCTCGGCCAGCGATTCGAAGTCAGGAACCTCACCCGGCAGGAACTGGCGCAGACGCCGGCGAATCCTCGCGTTGAGGCTGCTGCCGTTCTTGTATTTCACCAAGATGCTCTCCGGCGCGGTGCGCAGAAACTCCTTGATCGACCGCTCGTTCTGCACCACCGGCAGGCTCAGGTAGCTCGCGTCGAAGGCAATCACGGTGTTCGGCCGGTTGAAGCTCAGTTCGGCGCTGTACATCAGCCGGTACTCCGCGCTGTGCACCGGTTCCGGGTAGCTGAACTCGGTGCGCAGGATGGGAATACGCCGGCCCACGAGCCAGCAAGACACGCCATAGAGCAGCATCAGCAGCAATTCATGAGCGAACACCCGCCGGCCCGCTCCCGCGGCCCGTTCATGCAGGACTATTCGCGCCTCATCGCCGTTGCGTTCGCAGGTGCCGGAAATGTCGTCCAGGATCAGCGCATAGAATCTGAGGCTCCGGTCGAGCGCGTGGCCCAGGGTCTTGCAGCTCAGAACCGAATGGCAAAGCATGGCGAAACTCCCGGCCTTCATGCGGCGGGAGTCCTGGCCGAAAAATTCATCGTCGAGGGCGAGCGCGATGGTGCGCCAGAGCGCCCCGTAGTGCTTGGCCGAAACCCGTGCCTGGGGCACTTGCAGCAGGCTCGAGGATAGGCCCACCTGCGCGAGCAGCTCATCCGCATTCAGGTCGCGGGCCCGCACGCTCTGCAGCGCCGAGGCAACGAAGCAAATTGCGATGGTTCCCGGTTCCGCGGTCCGGGTGACCGCCGCCACCCCTACGCGGCTCGCCGGGACAGGCTCGATGTTGCAATTTCGCTTACGCATTTTGAACGCTTTGGGCACCAAGGCCGCAGGCCGAAGACAATAGTTTACGCGATGCGATACGAGGGATCGCCTCAACGGCGGCCGGCCGCAGCCTCCGGGTTGGCTGCCTCTTTGGAACCGCGCCGGGTTAAACTACGGGGCTCGCGACAGGCACACTTGAGCCAAACGACCCTTCGAGGCAATCATGACAAGCAAACCCGCAACGCTGGCCAACCAGACTCCCACCGTCAAAATGCTGCTGGACGGCAAATTCATCGATTCGAAGGCCGGCGAATGGCAGGACGTCGTCAACCCGGCGACCCAGGAGGTGCTTGCCGAAGTGCCCTTCTCGACCGACGATGAAATCAACGCCGCCGTCGCCTCCGCCAAGCAGGCCTTCAAGACCTGGAAGAACACGCCGCTGGCCGCGCGCGCGCGCATCATGCTGAAGCTGCAAGCGCTGGTGCGCGAACATATGGTGCGCATCGCGCAGACCTTGAGCGCCGAACAGGGCAAAACCCTGCCCGACGCCGAGGGAGACGTGTTCCGCGGACTCGAGGTGGTCGAACACGCCTGCTCGATCGGCACCCTGCAGCTGGGCGAATTTGCCGAGAACGTAGCCGGCGGAGTCGACACCTACACTCTGCGCCAGCCCATCGGCGTGTGCGCGGGCATTTCGCCGTTCAATTTCCCGGCCATGATCCCTCTGTGGATGTTTCCCATGGCCATCGTCTGCGGCAATACCTTCGTGCTCAAGCCCTCCGAGCAGGACCCGCTCACTCCCATGCTGTTGGCGGAGCTCGCCCTCGAGGCCGGTTTGCCGCCGGGAGTATTGAACATCATTCACGGCGGCAAGCGCGCCGTCGATGCACTCTGCACGCACCCGGACATCGTCGCCGTGTCCTTCGTCGGTTCGACCGCCGTGGGCACGCACGTTCACCATCTCGCCTCGCAGCACGGCAAGCGCGTGCAATGCATGATGGGCGCGAAGAATCATGCGGTGGTGATGCCCGATGCCAACAAGGAGCAGTCGCTCAATTCCCTGGTCGGATCGACCTTCGGCGCCGCGGGGCAGCGCTGCATGGCCACCTCCGTCACCGTGCTGGTGGGCGAAGCGCGCCAGTGGATACCGGACATCGTGGCCAAGGCGAAGACCCTGAAAGTCAACGCGGGAGCGGAAAATGGCACCGATCTCGGGCCCGTGGTCTCGAAAAACGCGAAGCACCGCATTCTCGGCCTGGTGGACGAGGGCATCAAGGAAGGCGCCAAGCTCGAGCTGGACGGCCGCGGCATCAAAGTGCCGGGCTATGAGCAAGGCAACTTCATCGGCCCGACGATATTCTCCGGCGTGACTCCCGAGATGAAAATCTATACCACCGAAATCTTCGGGCCGGTCATGGTCATCGTCGGCGTGAATACCCTGGACGAGGCGATCACCCTCATCAACGACAATCCCTTCGGCAACGGCACCGGCATCTTCACGCAAAGCGGCGCGGTCGCGCGCAAATTTCAAAACGAGATCGACGTCGGCCAGGTGGGAATCAACGTGCCGATTCCGGTGCCCGTGCCCATCTTCAGCTTCACCGGATCGCGCGGCTCCAAGCTCGGCGACCTCGGCCCCTACGGCAAGCAGGCGGTGCAGTTTTACACTCAGACCAAGACCATCACCACGCGCTGGTTCGACGACGCCGGCACCTCGGCCGGGGTCAACACGACCATCAGCTTGAAATGAAGATTGCCTTCATCGGCCTGGGCCACATGGGAGGGCCCATGGCGCGAAATCTGCTCAAGGCCGGTCATTCGCTGGTGGTCTTCGATCTGGTGCCGCGCAATGTCGAGGCGCTGACAGCGGCGGGTGCGGTGGCCGGCACCTCGCCCGCGCAGGCTGCCGGCCAGGCCGACTGGGTCATTACCATGCTGCCCTCCTCGCCCCAGGTCAAAGCCGTTTACTTGGGCGCAGACGGCGTGCTCGCCGGCGCGGGCGGCGGAGTCCCGCTCATCGACTCGAGCACCATCGATCCGCACACCGCCCGCGAAGTCGCCTCGCTCGCCGCACAGCGCGGCCATCCCATGGCCGATGCGCCCGTGTCCGGCGGCACGGTGGGCGCCGAAGCGGCCACGCTCACCTTCATGGTGGGCGCCGCCGGCACATTGTTCGAGCGCCTCGAGCCCGTGCTCGAGTGCATGGGCAGGAATATCGTCCACTGCGGCGAATCCGGCACCGGGCAGGCCGCGAAGATCTGCAACAACATGCTGCTCGGCATCAGCATGATCGGAGTGGCCGAGACCATGAGCCTCGGCGTGGCGCTCGGCATGGATCCGAAGGTCCTGGCCGGAATCATCAATACATCGAGCGGCCGATGCTGGAGCTCGGACACCTACAACCCCTACCCCGGCGTCATGGACAATGTGCCCGCGGCGCGCGGCTACACGGGCGGATTCGCCGCCGACCTCATGCTCAAGGATCTGGGGCTCGCGACCGACGCGGCCAGGCAAGCCGGGCAAGCGGTCGTGCTGGGAGCGCTGGCGCAGCAGCTCTACCAGCTGTGGAATGCGCGCGGCGGCGGCTCGCAGGACTTCTCGGCCATCGTCAATCTCTTCCGGCACGCGGCCTGACCCGCCAAGGACTCACCATGATTGAATGCAAGATCGACGACCATGTCGCCGTGCTGACCTTGAACAACCCTTCCGCAAACACCTTCACCGCGGACGGTTTGCTGCTGATTCATCAGTCGCGCCGGGGAACACCGCGCACCGCCGCCCTCGCCCTAGAACGAGAACGTTTCGTCGATTTGTTCGACGGCGAGGATCAGCGAGAAGGCGTCAACGCCTTCTTCGAAAAGCGCGCACCCCGCTGGAAGAACGCTTGATGACCGCGGCCGTGAGCACCCTCGAAATATTGAGCGAAGTGCGCAACCACGTGGCGTTCGTCACCCTGAACCGCCCCGATGCGCTCAACGCCTTGTCGCTCGACATGATCGTCAAGCTGCGCAGCCTGCTCGAAGACTACGCCGTCGATCCGCAGGTCTACGCCGTCCTCGTCCAGGGCGCGGGCGACAAGGCATTTTGCGCCGGCGGTGACATCCGTGCGCTGTATCAAAGCGCCAAGACCGGAGGTTCCCTGCATCGCGAGTTCTTCCTCAAGGAATACCCGCTCGATTACTCGCTGTACGCCTATCCCAAGCCCTACATCGTCTTGATGGATGGAATCACCATGGGCGGCGGCATGGGCATCGCACAGGGATCGAGCCTACGCATCGTGGGTGAGCGTACGCGCATCGCCATGCCCGAAGTGGCGATCGGCTTCTTCCCGGATGTGGGCGCCAGCTACTTCCTGTCCCGGCTTCCGGGCGCCCTCGGAATCTACCTCGCATTGACCGGCGTACAGATTCGCGGCGCCGATGCGCTATACAGTCAGCTGGCCGATGTGTACCTGCCGCCGGCCGCGATCGCCTCGCTGGCCGACGGTCTCGCCGCTCTGGATTGGACCGATGATCGCCTCATCGATCTGCGGCGATTCATTCATGCCCAGGCCGCCCTGGGGCTGCCCGCGCCGTCCTTGAGCGTCTTGCGTCACGGCATCGACGCCCATTTCTCGCGGCCCACCGTACCTGGGATACTAGCCTCGCTGGAAACCGAAACCCGCCCCGACTATGCCGATTGGGCGCAGCAGTCCATCAAGCTCATGCGCAGCCGGTCGCCGACTCTGTTGAGCGTGACGCTGCGCCAGCTGCAGCGCGGCAAGGAGCTGAGTCTCGCCGCCTGTTTCCGCATGGAACTCGCCATGGGGCAGCAATGCTTCGAGCAAGGCGACTTTCTCGAAGGCGTGCGCGCTCTGATCATAGACAAGGACAACGCCCCCCGATGGAAGCCGGGTCGGATCGAGGACGTGACGGACGCCATGATCGACGCTTTCTTCCCGCATCCGCGCGCCTCGGCCGCGCATCCTTTCGCAATCTTCGACAACCTGTGAGTACTTACCCATGCAGATAAAAGAATCACATGCCATCGTCACGGGCGGCGCATCGGGGCTGGGCCTCGCCGTCGCGAATCGCATCGTGCTGGCCGGCGGCAAGGTCACGCTTCTCGACGTGAACGAGGCGCAGGGCGCCGCGGCGGCCGCGAAGCTCGGCGACCGCGCCCTCTTCATCGCCACCGATGTCACCGACGAAGCCGCGGTCAATGGCGCCGTCGACCGTGCCGCAGAGCGAATGGGCGGCGTCAATACGGCGGTCAATTGCGCGGGCATCGCCACTCCCAGCCGTCTGGTGGGCAAGCAGGGGGCCATGACCGGCGCATACTTTCGAAAAATGATCGAAATCAATTTGGTCGGCACCCTCTTGGTCGCCAAGGCCGCCGCCGTGGCCATGCAGAAGAACTCTCTCAATGCCGCCGGCGAGCGCGGCGTGATCGTCCTGACGGCATCGGTCGCCGCCTTCGACGGCCAGATCGGGCAGGTTGCCTACTCAGCCTCGAAGGGCGGCATCGTCGGGATGACTCTTCCCATGGCCCGGGATCTGGCATCTTCCGCCATCCGCGTCATGACGGTTGCACCGGGGCTGTTCGCGACCCCCATGATGAAAGGCCTGCCCCAGGAGGCGCAGGACTCCCTGGCCAAGCAAACACCGTTTCCGCCGCGGTTGGGCGAGCCCGATGAGTATGCCGCCCTGGTCGGCCACATCCTCGAAAACACCATGCTGAACGGCGAGACCATTCGTCTGGACGGGGCCGTGAGAATGCAGCCGCGGTAGCTGATTCGGGGGACAGGATTTGGCGGGTGCACCCGGCCGGAGCTTGACAATGTAGCCTCATGTGGCTACATTGACTTCATGAAGACCGTAGGCATCCGCGACCTCAAAAATCATCTCAGCGAATATCTTCGTAAAGTGCGTCTAGGCGACAGCGTCCTCGTCACCGACCGCGGTGAGGTCGTGGCAGAGTTCTCACCTCCAGGCCGAGTACCGTCCGATACATCGCTTCCAGCAGGTCTACTGACGCTCGCGAGACGCGGTCTGGTCACGTTGGGCGCCGCTCGCGGCAACGGTGACATCTACCGGGCGCTGCCGCGTGCCCATCGAGGCCATCGCAGCGCCGCGCAATTTCTCGACGAGGAGCGGGGCCCCCGGTGAACTTGTATGCAGAGTCGAGCGCCGTCCTGGCCTGGCTGCTGGACGAATCTTCGGCTGCGGACGTTCGTCGACTGCTCGTCGAAGCCGACATCATTGTCGCCTCGGATCTCACCCTGATCGAGTGCGACCGAGTTCTATTGCGTGCAGTAAGTCAGGGCGAGTTGACGGAGGCGGACGCGGCGGACCGGCGGGCGCATCTGGCCGACGCAGCAGCTCAGTGGCACATTCTGCGCATCGCCGCCGAGATAGTCGATCGGGCTCGGCAGCCATTTCCCGAAGAACCGATTCGTACATTGGATGCCATCCACCTTGCGTCGGCATTGACAGCCAGGGCGGCGATCGCAGAACTCAAGCTTCTGAGCCTGGATGATCGTGTGCGCAAATCGGGGAAAAGGCTCGGCCTTCAGCTCCTGCCTGAGTGAGCGTGTCCCGAGGTCGGCGCGCTTCTTGGGCTTGCGGCAGCTCCGCAATATTTTGCCCGCCGGCACGGTCTATCTTGATGGCGGTGGCTGTCGAGGATTTTCGCTTGCCGTTCCGCCCGTGTGCCGGAGCCGTGTTTATGCAAAAACCCGCGTGGAGATGACCATGAAGACCCTATTCGCGTTCCTGACGACCGCCTTGATCCTGCTGGCCGCGCCCGCGATGGCCGGCGAACAGCCCTACAACGCCGCCACCCTCGATAAGATGCTCGCCGCCGGCCAGCCGGTGGTGGTGGATTTCCACGCGGACTGGTGCCCGACCTGCCGCGCCCAGGCGCCTATCGTCAAGGATCTCCTATCGACGCCGGAACTGAAGGGCGTGACGGTTCTGATCGCCAACTACGATACCGAGCTCGCGTTGCGCAAGTCGCTGAAGGTGGCCAATCAGAGCACGCTGGTGGTATTCAGCCACGGCAAGGAGGTCGCTCGCTCGACCGGCGATACCACCCGCGACGGACTGGCGGCCCTGTTGCGCAAGGCGGTCTCCTGAGCGATCTACGGACGCATCGCCGGATCCTCGCATGACATTCGGAGTTGGAACTTACGGGATCGCCCTGCTCGCCGGCCTGCTGACGACATTGTCGCCCTGCGTCCTGCCGCTGGTGCCTGTGCTCATGGGATCGGCCGTCACCGCCCACCGCTTGGGTCCGGTGGCGCTTGCCGCCGGCGTGGCGCTGTCGTTCTCGATTGCCGGCGTGTTTCTCGTGAGCGTCGGCGCCTCGCTCGGCTTCGATGGAGAGTCCTTCCGGCGCACGGGGGCGCTGCTGTTGATCCTGTTCGGAATCATCCTTCTGTCGACGCGTCTGCAGATGCTGTTTGCCCGGGCGACGGCCGGTGTCACCGGCTCCGGGCAGAGCCTGCTCTCCCGATTCACCCTCGACGGTCTCGGCGGCCAGTTCGCCCTCGGTCTCTTGCTGGGCATCGTCTGGAGTCCCTGCGTCGGACCCATGCTCGGCGCCGCCACGACCCTGGCCGGCCAGG
The DNA here is from genome assembly GCA_963784105.1 of uncultured Gammaproteobacteria bacterium. Taxonomy (GTDB): domain Bacteria; phylum Pseudomonadota; class Gammaproteobacteria; order Steroidobacterales; family Steroidobacteraceae; genus Bog-1198. The sequence continues at coordinate 2,069,939 of CAWAQE010000015.1, read as the reverse complement.
GCCGGGACCTGGCGCAGATTTGCGCGCTCATGGCGGTGTTCGGGATCGGCGCCAGCGTACCGATGCTGCTGATCGGCTCGCTGTCGCGGGCAACGCTGTTGCGGGTTCGAGGCTCGCTCAACACGGCCGGCCGGCACGGCAAGCAAGTGCTCGGCATCGCGCTGCTGCTGCTCGGCGCGCTGATTTTGTCCCACGCGGACCGCCGGCTCGAAGCCTGGCTGCTCGATCATTCGCCGATGTGGCTCACGGCGCTGACTACGCGCTACTGAACTGCGCTACTGATTTCTGCGCGGTGGCGACCTCGTCAAACGGCCTCAGCGTGCGAGCGCCGATCGTTGCGCCAGCGCGCGCAGAATCTCGCGCCGCCGCGCCTCATCGGCTCGCGACCATTCGGCGATTTCCCCGAGAGTGCGGCGGCAGCCGATGCACAGTCCCTGCGCATCCAGCTTGCAGATGTCGATGCAGGGCGAAGGCACTGCAGAATCGGCCGGCGATGCGTAAGGATTGGACATGCGGGCCATTTCAGACGGCGGCCGTGGGCCCGGTGGCCGTGATGGACCCGGCGGCGGCAGCGGGCCCCGTGGCCGTGGTGGACCCGGCGGCGGCAGTACGCCCGGCGGCGGGCCGCTCCGACCACAGCCGCAATACCCGATGTATTGCATCGAGGCCGTCGGTCAGCGCCGCCGGTCCCGGCTGCAGGATGATGGGCGACTTGATCTCGTGGAGTTCGCCGTCGCGCACCGCGGGCACGGCGTCCCAGCCGCTGCGGGATGCCACGCGCTCGGGACGGAAGCGCTTGCCGCACCAGGAACCGAGGATGATGTCGGGAGCGCGGCGTACGACCTCGCCGGCATCGCCTAGAATGCGATCCTTGCCGAGGGAGCAGATTGCGCGCTCAGGGAACACATCATCGCCGCCGGCGATGCCGATGAGCTCGCTGACCCAACGGATGCCCGTGATGAGCGGCTCATCCCATTCCTCGAAGTACACGCGCGGACGGCGGCGCAGAAGAGCGGCCGACTGCCGCACGCGTTCGACGTGCGCTTCGAGTTCCAGGGCATAGACCTCGGCCCGCTCGGCGGCACCGACCAGTGCGCCGAGCCGGCGCACATAGCCCAGGATGCCCTCGACCGAGCGGTGATTGCTGATCCAGACCTCGATGCCGCTCTTGATCAGTGCCTGCGCGATATCGGCCTGGATATCAGAGAAGCCGACCACGAAATCCGGCTGCAGCGCCAGAATGCGATCGACCTTGGCGCTGGTGAATGCGGAAACCCGCGGCTTTTCTCGGCGCGCCCGCGACGGACGGACGGTGAAGCCGGAAATGCCCACGATCCGATCCTCCATCCCGAGCGCATACAGCACCTCGGTGGGCTCTTCGGTCAGGCAAACGATGCGGCTTGGAAATCGATCCCCCATGCGACTGATTACAGCACGCCCTCGGCCAATGCACCCGCCGCACCGTGGATGATGCTGTGCGCCAGACCCGATGCCTGGGACAGCACGTGGTCGGCGTAGAAGCGCGCAGGTCTCGATCTTCGCCTCATAGAAACCGACGGCGTCGGCGCCGCTGTCCTTGGGACCGCGGAGGCGCTGCTGGGCGATCGCCGCCGAGCGCAGCAGCTGCCAGCCGCCGGCCACGATGCCGAACAGCTTGAGCAGGGGCACGGCACCCACCGAGACACTTCGTATGTCGCCGGCGTAGTTCTGCACCACGTAGCCGATGGCGCGCTCCAGCGCATCGACGGCGGCGGCAAACTCCGCCGCCATCGCGGATAATTTCGGATCCGCTGCAAGCGTGTCCGCCAGCGCCCGCATCTCGGCGATGACCGTCTGCGCGGCGTGCCCACCGTCGCGGGCGAGCTTGCGGCCGATCAAATCGTTGGCCTGAATGCCGGTGGTGCCTTCGTAGATCGGCGTGATGCGCGCATCGCGCAAATACTGCGCGGCGCCGGTCTCCTCGACGAATCCGACGCCCCCGTGGACTTGAATCCCCAGCGAGGCGATGTCGACCGCATTCTCCGTGCACCAGCCCTTGATCACCGGAATCATCAGATCCGCGAAGGCCTGGTGACGCTCGCGCTCCTCGGCGCGCGGATGCAGGCGCGCGGCGTCCAGAGCGACCGCGGCCACGGCCGCCAGCGCCCGCATGGCTTCGGTCTGCGACTTCATGAGCAGCAGCATGCGGCGCACGTCGGGGTGCCGGATGATGGGCACGCGGGCGCCCCCGCGCACGCCGGCCTCGGTGCTCTGAATCCGTTCGCGCGCATAAGCGAGCGCCGCCTGATAGGCACGCTCCGAAATTCCCACCCCTTCGATGCCCACCGAATAGCGTGCCGCGTTCATCATGATGAACATGTATTCCAGCCCGCGATTCTCCTCGCCGACGAGATCCCCCACGGCGCCGCCGTTCTGTCCATAGGCCAGCACGCAGGTCGGACTGGCGTGGATTCCGAGCTTGTGCTCGATCGACACGCAGTGAACATCGTTGCGCGCACCCAGGGAACCGTCGGCGTTGACCAGGAATTTAGGCACCACGAACAGCGATATGCCCTTGACGCCCTCCGGGGCTCCGGACACGCGCGCCAGCACCAGGTGCACGATGTTCTGCGTAAGGTCGTGCTCGCCGTAGGTGATGAAGATCTTCTGGCCCTCTGATCCGGTAGCGGCCGTCCGCGCCGGGAACGGCTCGCGTGCGCACGGCCGACAAGTCGGAACCCGCCTGCGGTTCCGTGAGGTTCATGGTCCCGGTCCATTCTCCGCTCACCATTTTCGACAGATAAGTCCGCTGCAGCGCATCCGATCCGCGCAGCTCGATGGCATCGATCGTCCCGCGCGTCAGCATCGGGCACAGCGCGAACGCCACATTGGCGCCGTTCCACATTTCCTCGATCAGCGCCGACAGGACGCGGGGCAAATTCTGGCCGCCGAATTCCGCGGGACAGGCCAGGGCGGCCCAGCCGTCGGCGACGAAGCGCGTGTACGCCTGTTTCCAGCCATCGGCGGTCAGTACGCGGCCCTCCTGCCAGCGTGCGCCCTGGAGATCGCCGCTGCGGTTGAGCGGAGAGAGCACGCCGCCGGCGAATTTCGCCGCTTCCTCGAGCACCGACTCGGCCACCTCCAATGTCATGTCGCCGAAACCCGGCAGCCCGGCGAGCAGCTTGAAATCCACGAGTTCGCGCAGCACGAACTTCATGTCGGCGAGCGGCGCTTGATATTCTTGCATGTTCTTCCTACATATTGCGGCGGTAACGGCCGCCGACATCGTACAGGGTATGAGTGATCTGGCCGAGCGAACAGCCGCGCACGGCGTCCATCAGCACCTCGAAGGTGTTGCCGTTGTCGATGACCGTGCGCCGCAGGCGCTCGAGCAGCTGCGCCGCCTCATCGGCGTGGCGCTCCTTGAACGATCGGAGCCGCTCGAGCTGCGATTGCTTTTCCGCATCGGTGGAGCGCGCAAGCTCGATCGTCTCCGGCGCGGCGGAGCCCTTCGGATTGCGGAAGGTGTTCACGCCGATGATGGGATAGGAACCATCGTGCTTCCTGCGCTCGTAGAACAGCGATTCCTCCTGGATCTTGCCGCGCTGGTAGCCGGTTTCCATGGCACCGAGCACCCCGCCGCGCTCGGCGATGGCGTCGAATTCCTTGAGCACGGCCTCTTCGACCAGGTCGGTCAGTTCTTCGAAGATGAAGCTGCCCTGGTTGGGGTTCTCGTTCTTGGCCAGGCCCCATTCGCGATTGATGATGAGCTGAATCGCCATGGCGCGGCGCACGCTCTCCTCGGTGGGCGTGGTGATGGCCTCGTCGTAGGCGTTGGTATGCAGGCTGTTGCAATTATCGTAGATGGCGCACAGCGCCTGCAGCGTGGTGCGTATGTCGTTGAACGCCATCTCCTGCGCATGCAGGGAGCGGCCGGAAGTCTGCACATGGTACTTGAGCTTCTGGCTGCGTTCATTCGCGCCGTACTCGTTCTTCATCGCCACGGCCCAGATGCGGCGCGCGACGCGGCCGATCACCGAATATTCCGGGTCCATGCCGTTGGAAAAGAAGAACGACAGATTCGGGGCGAAGTCATCGATATGCATGCCGCGCGCAAGATACGACTCGACATAGGTGAAGCCGTTGGCGAGAGTGAAGGCGAGCTGCGAGATCGGATTCGCGCCGGCCTCGGCGATGTGGTAGCCGGAGATCGACACCGAGTAGAAGTTCTGCACCCGGTGGTGCACGAAATACTCCTGCATGTCGCCCATCATCTTGAGGGCGAATTCGGTGGAGAAGATGCAGGTGTTCTGGCCCTGATCTTCCTTCAATATGTCCGCCTGCACCGTGCCGCGCACCGTCGAGAGGGTCCATGCCTTGATCTTCTGGTGCTCGTCCGCGGTGGGCTCGCGGCCGTTCTGCTGCTGGAACTTCTCTATCTGCTGATCGATGGCGGTATTCATGAACATGGCAAGAATCATGGGCGCCGGCCCGTTGATGGTCATGGACACCGAGGTGGTCGGGGCGCACAGATTGAATCCCGAATACAGCACCTTCATGTCGTCCAGCGTCGCGATCGACACCCCGGAATTGCCCACCTTGCCGTAAATGTCCGGCCGCAGATCCGGATCCCAGCCGTACAGAGTCACCGAATCGAAGGCCGTGGACAGACGGTGCGCCGGCATGCCCTCCGACACGCGTTTGAAACGCTGATTGGTGCGAAACGCATCGCCCTCACCCGCGAACATGCGCGTCGGATCCTCGCCCTCGCGCTTGAAGGCGAACACCCCGGCAGTGTAAGGATAGGAACCCGGGACATTCTCCTTCAGCAGGAAGCGCAAGACCTCGCCCTGGTCCTCGAAGCGCGGCAGCGACACCTTGCGGATCTGAGTGCCGGAGAGCGACTCGTAGGTGAGCTTGGTGCGGATTTCCTTGTCGCGGATCTTCACCACGTACTCGGACTGCGCGTACAGATCCTGGGTCTTCGGCCACTGCTCGAGCAGCTTGGCGGCGGCCGGATCCAGCGCGGCGCTCTTGGCGGCGATCAGCTCGTCGAAGCCCGTCACGGCATGTCCGGAGGCCGTGAACAAGTCTTTGGACGTGCTCAACGACTGCCGCTCGCGCGCGATTCGCGCCTGGCGCCCGACGAAGCGATGATACTCGCGCAGCGATTCGGCGATTTCCGCCAGATAGCGCACGCGCTCGGGGGGCACGATGGCGCGGCCGCGCGAGGACGCTTTCACCGCGGCGCGCGGCAGCTTGCCGGCGCCCAGCTCGAGGCCCTGCTCGGCGAGGCGCGGCAGCATGGCCTGATAGAGCGCGGTGACGCCGTCGTCGTTGAAGCGCGAGGCCATGGTGCCGTACACCGGCATGCTGTCCGGGCTTTGCGCAAACCATTCATGGTTGCGCTGGTATTGCTTGCGCACGTCGCGCAGCGCGTCTTCCGAGCCCTTGCGGTCGAATTTGTTGATGGCGACGAAGTCGGCAAAATCGAGCATGTCGATCTTCTCCAGCTGCGAAGCCGCGCCGAATTCCGGCGTCATGACGTACATCGAAGTATCGACCAGGGGCACGATGGCGGATTCGCCCTGGCCTATCCCTGAGGTCTCGACCACGATCAGATCGAAACCGCTGAGCTTGCAGGCGGCCAGCACTTCCGGCAGTGCGGCCGAGATCTCCGTACCCGTGTCGCGCGTGGCCATCGAGCGCATGAAGATGGCGTCGGATTCGATCGCGTTCATGCGGATGCGGTCGCCGAGCAGCGCGCCTCCGGTTCGCTTGCGCGACGGATCGATGGAGATGACTGCAACCCGGACGCGGTCGTCTTGATCGAGGCGCAGCCGCAGGATGATCTCGTCCGTCAGCGAGGACTTGCCGGCGCCGCCGGTACCGGTGATTCCGAGTATCGGAGTCTTGATGCTCGATGCGGCTTGCAGCAATGCCTGTCGGGTGCGCATGGAGTAGGTACGGCTTTCGACCGCCGTGATGATGCGCGCCAGCGTTCGCCGGTTTCCCGAACGCAAGGCCTCCAAGGCATCCGACTCCGCCGGCGCCAGCGCGGAAAGATCGTAGTCGCTGGTGCGGATGACATCGTCGATCATGCCCTGCAAGCCTAACTTCGCGCCGTCTTCGGGCGAGTACAGGCGCGTCACCCCGTAGGCCATGAGCTCGCGGATTTCGGCGGGCACGATGACGCCGCCGCCGCCGCCGAACACCTTGATGTTGTCGCCTCCGTTCCGGCGCAACAGATCCATCATGTATTTGAAGAACTCGACGTGACCGCCCTGGTAGGAGGTGATCGCCACGCCCTGCACATCCTCCTGCAAGGCGGCGTTGACGATCTCCTGGACCGAGCGGTTATGGCCCAGGTGAATGACCTCGGCTCCCGAGGCCTGCAGCACGCGGCGCATGATATTGACCGAGGCATCATGGCCGTCGAACAGCGAAGTGGCCGTGACGAAGCGAACCTTATTCGTGGGCTGATAAACCGGCTTGGCGGCGATAGAAACGGCGCTCATAGAATATGCTCGCGTCCTGGTTGCCCAGAATAATGGGCAGGTACCCCAATTTTAGAGAACCCAGGCATCTAAACAAATGCCCGAATCCTTCGCGGGCGTTGAGCGAATTTGCAACATATAGAGGGTATTTCCGCCCCGGCCGGGCTTCAGCCCGAACACCAAGCGTAACCCCATGATTATAATTATGTTTCTTGACGAACCACCCGCATTGCCCGCATTTGAAAACAACCAAGTGATACTATAGTATCACTCTATGCGCACTGAACTCGTGACTACGCTGAAACGAAAAGCCTCCGAATTGCTCGCCGAGATCGGAAAAGACGGCGCTCCGATTCTCATCACACAGCACGGTTTACCGGCGGCCTACCTCGTCGATGTGGAGGCCTACGACACACTACAGAAGCGTATCGGTTTATTGGAAGGCATCGCGCGTGGCGAAAAGGCTGTTGAAGACGGCCGGGTCCTGACGCACGCGCAAGCGAAACAGCGCATGTCGCGATGGCTGAAATAGTCTGGACGGAGCCCGCCCTAAACGACCTCGACGCCATCGCCGACTACATCGCGCTCGACAATCCCGCCGCCGCTCGTGAATTGGTGCGGCGGATATTCCGGCACGTAGATCATCTGGTCGCTCACCCAGACAGCGGCTCGAAACGAACCGAACTCCGCGGCTGGCGCTACCGGCAGATCGTCGAACCACCGTGTCGAATATTCTACCGGCGCGATGGCGAAACGATATACATACCGTACGTGATGCGCGGTGAACGCCAATTACGACCTCGTGCGTTGGCGGCTCGCGGCAAAAAGACAACGCACGGCAAGAGCTCACACTAACTGCCGCCGCCAGCGCGAGTGTCCCCAGACTTGGAGTGCTCGGTCCAGTCGGGGTTGCGCTTTTCGATGAACGCGGAGACGCCCTCCTGCGCCACGTCGTCCATCATGTTGCAGGCCATCGCCTGACCGGCGAGTTGGTAGGCGGCCGACACTCCCAGCTCGATCTGCCGATAGAAGAGAGCCTTGCCGCCGGCAATCACGGCCGGCGGCTTGGCGATGATGGCGGCTGCCAGCCGGTCGATCTCCTCATCGAGGCCCCCCGCCGCCACGCAACGGTTGATCAGGCCCTCCCGCATCGCGGAGGCCGCGTCGATGAACTCGCCCGTCACCAGCATTTCGAAAGCCGCCTTGCGGCCCACGTTGCGCGAGAGGGCAACCGACGGGGTGGCGCAGAACAAACCCACGTTCACGCCGGATACCGCGAAGCGCGCGTCGGCGGCGGCCACCGCAAGATCGCACATGGCCACCAGCTGGCAGCCCGCGGCGGTCGCGATGCCATGCACGCGCGCGATCACCGGCTGCGGCTGAGTCTGTATACGCATCATCAGGCGGCTGCAGTCGTCGAACAGCCGCTGGTAGTACTCCAAGCTCGGATTGGCCTTCATTTGCTTCAAGTCGTGGCCCGCGCAAAACGCCTTGCCGGCCCCGCCGAGCACCACCACTCGCACGGACGAATCCGCGGCGATCTCATCGAGGGCGGCATGCAGCGCCGCCAGCATCTGCTCGGACAGTGAGTTGTATTGAGCGGGGCGATTGAGCGTCAGGAAGGCCACCGCGCCCCTGCGCTGCCGCAGAACCAGCGGCTGTGCCTCGGTGCTTTCGCTCATCGGATTCATGGCTGCCTCGCTACATCAATCGCGAAAATTGGGTGCGCGCTTCTCCAGAAACGCAGCGATGCCTTCGCGCCCTTCCGCGGTCGTGCCTCGCGCGGAAATCGAGCGGCTCTCGCGCGCCAGCTGCGCCTCGAAGCCCGGCTCCGCCTCCGCCAGCAGCCGCTTGACGGCGCCGAAAGCGCCGACGGGCCCGTTGGCCAAGCGCGCCGCCAGAGCGGCCGCGGTCTCCGCCAGGCTCTCATCCTCGACGACCTGGTTGACGAGCCCCCAGTCCAGCGCCTGCTGCGCATCGAGCACCCGATTCGTCAGCAACAGTTCCATGGCGCGCTTGTAGCCCACCGCCCTCGGCAGCAGAAAGGTGCAACCCGCGTCCGGCGTGAGACCTACGCCCGTGTAGGCCGGCGCAAATTTCGCGCTGCGCGCCGCGATCGCCAGATCTGCGCACAGCACCAAACCCAAGCCCGCGCCGGCCGCGGTGCCGTTGACGGCGGCGATCACCGGCGCATCCAAGCGGGCCAGAAGGGCCATGCCCGCATGCAAATTCGTCGTCAGTTCACTCAAGAAGGCGCGCACATCGCCGCCCGAGGCAACCATGCCCTTGAGGTCGCCGCCGAAACAGAAATTCTTGCCCTGCCCCGTCAACACCACCGCGCGCACCGCGGGCGCCGCCTCGATGGCGAGTGCGGCGGCGAGAAACTCGCGGCCGAATTCCAGGTTCATGGTATTGGCCGCGTCGGGCCGCGAGAGGGTGAGGAATGCAATGTGATCGCGTATGTCGACGTGCAGCGTCGGCGTGGAGGCATTGCTCATGAGTTCGTCCGGAGTGTGTTTCGCTGGTTCCGGCATCCTAGCTCAACTGTGCCTCCGGCTTCTTGGGGAAGGCACCGGCCCTGCTCAGCATCCCGGGAACATCCTTTCCCATGGCGCTCGCCAGCCAGCGCGCGGAGCCGATCAGCCGGTCCACGTCCATTCCCGTGCGATAACCCGAGCGCTCCAGCATATACACCACGTCCTCGGTGGGAACATTGCCGGTGGCGCGCGGTGCGAACGGGCAGCCGCCGATGCCGCCCAAGGATGCATCCACGGTCTTGGCACCCGCCTGAACCGCCGCCCAGACATTGGCAAGGCCGGTGTTTCGCGTGTTATGGAAGTGCACACGCACCGGCAGCGGCTTGATCGCCGCAGCCACTCGGGCAACGAGGCTCGATACTTCCCCGGGACTCGCCACGCCGATGGTGTCCGCCACGGCGATTTCCACGGGGCCCACCGCCGCGGCCGCCCGCGCCATTTCCACCACCCGCGAAGCGTCCACCTCACCGTCGAAGGGACAGCCAAAGGCCGTGGAGATGGTGATCTGCGCCGGGCGCCCGTGCTCGCGTGCAAAACGCACCACCTCGCAGCACATGGCAAGCGAGGCATCCGACGACATTCCCTGATTGCGGGTGGCGAAGCCATCGGAGGCCGCGCACACCGCGCCCAACTCGTCCATGCCCGCTTCGATGGCGCGCAAGGCGCCGCGCTTGTTCAGCACCAAGCCGATGAAAGTGACTCCTTCGCGGCGCGGCAATCCGGCCGCCACCGCCTCGGCGTCGGCCATCTGTGGAACGAGCTTGGGATTCACGAAACTGTTCGCCTCGATTCGGCGCACGCCGGCATCGAGCGCACGGCCTATCAGCTCCAGCTTCTGCGAGGTGGTGAACAGCACCGACTCGTTTTGCAGTCCGTCGCGTGCGCCCACTTCGACTATCTCTATGTCGGACATACTAAACTCTTCAATTTCAATACATTAGAAATATAATATTACTCTGTTTCTTGCTGTTGGGCCGACCCTTCTTCGGGCCGTCCGTAGCCGCCGCCGCCCGGGCTGACGACGATGAATGCATCGCCGGGCTGCATGTTCACCTGCGCAAGATGCTCGAGCCGCAGGGCCCGCCCATCCTTCCGCTCGATCCAATTCTCGCCCACGGCGCCCGCCGCGCCGCCCCTCAAACCGAACGCACCGTGGCACCGGCCGTTGCTCAAGATCGAGGCGGTCATTGCTTCCAAGAAACGAATCCGCCGCACTCCACCGTCGCCGCCGCACCAATGCCCGGCGCCGCCGGAGCCGGCTCGAATCTCATACGACTCCAGGCGCACCGGAAACCGAAATTCCAGCACCTCGGGGTCCGTCAGCCGCGAATTGGTCATATGCGTTTGGACCACGCTGGTGCCGGCAAATTCAGGGCCCGCGCCGGAGCCGCCGGCGATGGTCTCGTAATATTGATACTGGGCGTTGCCGAAAGTGAAGTTATTCATGGTGCACTGGCCCGCCGCCAGCACGCCCAAGGCTCCGAACAGGGCATTCGTGACACAGGTGGAAGTCTCGACATTGCCGGCCACCACGGCGGCCGGAGACCGAGGATTCAGCATGCACCCTTCGGGCAGGATGATGTGCAGCGGCTTGAGGCACCCGGCGTTCAAGGGAATGTCGTCCGCCACCAGGGTGCGGAACACGTACAAGACGGCGGCCGTGGTGATGGCGCGCGGCGCGTTGAAATTGTTCGCAAGCTCCGGGCTGGTGCCGTTGAAGTCGATCGTGGCGCTGCGCCGGCTCGCATCGACCCGCACGCTGACTTCGATCTTCGCCCCGTTATCCAGCGGCAGCGTGAATTTCCCGTCCGTGAGCGCCGTGATGACCCGGCGCACCGACTCCTCGGCATTATCCTGCACATGGCGCATGTAGGCCGCCACCGTGGCGCCGCCGAAGTGTGCGACCGTCGATTTGAGCTCGGCAACGCCCTTCTCGTTCGCCGCGATTTGCGCCCGCAGGTCGGCAAGATTCTGCGCGGGGTTGCGCGCGGGATGGGGGCCGCTCGCGAGCAGGCGGCGCAAGGCCTCTTCGCGCAGCACGCCGTGCTCGATGAGCTTGAAGTTGTCGATCAGCACCCCCTCCTCGGCGAGGCTGCCCGAGAAGGGCGGCATGGAGCCGGGCGTCGTGCCGCCGATGTCGGCATGGTGACCGCGGGAGGCAACGAAGAATCCGGGGGTTGCGTCGCCGGCATCCAGGTAGACCGGAGTCACGACGGTCACATCCGGCAAATGCGTCCCGCCGTGATAAGGGTCGTTCAAAACGAATACGTCCCCGCTTTGCATGCCCGGATTGCGCTCGATGACCGAACGGATGGATTCGCTCATCGAGCCCAGGTGCACCGGCATGTGCGGCGCATTGGCGATCAGCGAGCCTTCGGCGTCGAACAGCGCGCAGCTGAAATCCAGCCGCTCCTTGATGTTCACCGAGTAAGCCGTGTTTTGCAGGCGCAGGCCCATCTGCTCGGCGATGTTCATGAATACATTGTTGAACAGCTCGAGCATCACCGGATCGACCTGGGTGCCCGCCGCATGGCTCACGATGCGCGGCTGAATGCGCCGCAACTCGAGGCAACCCCCGGCCGTCACCGATGCGCGCCATCCCGGCTCGACCACCGTGGTCGCATTGCGCTCGGCGAGTATGGCCGGCCCGTCGATGGTCGCGCCGGCGCGCAAGCCTTCGGCCCGGAACAGGCGCGCCGCCCGCCTGCCGGCGGGCGCATCGTCGGCAAAGCAGTACATGCTGACCATGGCGTCTGCGATGGCCTCGTGGCCCGCGGCCATGCCGGGCGCAGCATCACCCGGGCCCGGGACTCCCGGCGTCCGCGTGCCCGGCTCCTCGGCTCCCGCCGCGATACATTCGACCGACACCGATTCGATCACCAGGGACTGATCGGGCATCAGAAAGGCGAAGCGCCGGCGATAGGCCTCTTCGAAACCCTGGCGTATTGCCGCCGCGGCCTCGAGCGGCGCGCTCTGCAGAGGCAACTCGCACGCCAAGGCCGTGTCCGTGCCCCGGTAGCGGACGTTGACGCGGACAACGCTGCGCAGCACGGCGGCGCTCAATCCCTGCGCCTCGAGCTCCGCGCCCGCTTCGGTTCTTAAAGTCACCGCGCGCAGCCGCGCTTCGAGCAGCCCCGATTCGTCCAGATCGCGCTCGACGGCCGTCTGCCGCATGGCGATCTGGTCGGCAAGACCCATGCCGTAGGCGGACAGCACACCCGCCAAGGGATGAATGAAGACGCGGCTCATCCCCAGGGCATCGGCCACCTGACAGGCATGCTGGCCGCCGGCGCCGCCGAAACATTGCAGCGTGTAGTCGCTCACATCGTAGCCGCGCATCACGGATATTCGCTTCACGGCGTTGGCCATGCTGCCCACGGCAATCCGCAGCGCGCCCGCCGCGGCCCGTTCGGGATTGATGGCATTGCCCGTGGCCGCCGACATCTGCTGCGCCAATTCCGCGAAACGCCGCGCAACGGCCGCGGTATCCAAGGATTCGTCGGCTCCGGGGCCGAAGACCCGCGGAAAGAAATCCGCCTGGATGCGGCCGAGCAATACATTGCCGTCCGTGATGGTCAGCGGACCGCCGCGCCGATAGCTCGCGGGTCCGGGACTCGCCCCTGCCGACTCGGGACCCACCCGCAGACGCGCACCGTCGAAGCGAATGATGGAACCGCCGCCGGCCGCGATGCTGTGAATGCTCATCATGGGTGCGCGCACCCGCACCCCGCCGACTTCCGTGTCGAACGAGCGCTCGTATTCGCCCGCGAAATGACTCACGTCGGTGGACGTGCCGCCCATGTCGAAACCGATGAGCTTGCCGTGGCCGGCACCTTGCGCGGTGCGCGCCATGCCGACGATGCCGCCGGCCGGCCCGGAAAGAATGGCATCCTTGCCCTGGAAGCGATGCGCCTGGGTCAGGCCGCCCGAGCTTTGCATGAAATAAAGCGGTACGCCGGGCATCAGCTCGGCCACCCGATCCACATAGCGGCGCAGAATCGGCGAGAGATACGCATCCACCACCGTGGTATCGCCGCGCGGCACCAGCTTCATGAGCGGGCTTACGCGATGCGACACCGAAATCTGCGTAAAGCCGATGCGGCGTGCCACGGCCTCCGCGGCGAGCTCATGCTGTACATAGCGGTAGCCGTGCATGAACACGATGGCGCAGCAACGCAGGCCATCCATGAAAGCCGTCTGCAATTGGCCGGCGAGCATGGCTTCATCCAGCGGCTCCACGATCTCGCCGTGCGCCCCGACCCGTTCCGACGCCTCGATCACGCGTTCGTACAGCATTTCCGGAAGCACGATATGGCGGTCGAACAGTCGCGGCCTGGCCTGGGTTGCGATCCGCAATGCATCGCGGAAGCCGCGCGTGATCACCAACAGAGTGCGCGCGCCCTTGCGTTCCAGCAATGCATTGGTGGCCACGGTGGTCCCCATCTTCACGCAAGCCACGCGTTGCGCCGTGATCGGCTCCCCCGGCGCCAGCCCCAGCAGCCGCCGCATGCCTTCCACCGCGGCATCGGCGTACTGCGATGGATTCTCCGACAGCAGCTTGTCCGTGTGCAGCTTGCCGTCCGGCGCGCGGCCGACGACGTCGGTGAAGGTGCCGCCCCGATCGATCCAAAATTGCCAGCGATCGCTCATACGCTAAGCGGGAGAGTCCGCCTCGATGCCGAGCGCGCGGCCGCGAGTTTCCGGCAGCGCCCAGGCTGCCAGCACGACCAGCGCATAGGCCGCGACGGTCATGCCGCAGATCAACCGGCCCAGCGACAGATGCGCGCTCCACACTCCGATCAATGCCGGGCAGGCGGCACCGATGGCGCGGCCGACGCTGTAGCAAAACCCCTGGCCGGACCCGCGCACCGCGCTCGGAAATAATTCGGAGAAGCACGCTCCCATGCCGGAGAAGATGCCCAGAACGAAGAACCCCAACGGGAAGCCGATCAGCAGCATGCTATTGCTCACCGGCATGCGCGTGTAGGCCAGAATCAGCACGGCCCCGCAGCAGGCGAAGAGAATGAATCCGCGCCGCCGCCCCAGCGCATCCGACAGCCAGGCGCTGGTCAGATACCCCGCGAGCGAACCCACGATCATCATCATCAGGTAGCCGGTCCTGTCCGTCACCGACAAATGGCGTTCGGTCTGCAGAAACGTCGGCAGCCAGGTCGTCACCGAGTAGTACGCCGCCAGCATCCCGGTCGAGAGTAGAGTCGCCAAGAGGGTCGTGGGCAGCAACGGCGGCCGAAAAATATTCAAGAATTCGGCGCGCCGCGGCATTCTCTGCGCGGCCTGCCGCGCGCGCAGGGCCAGGTAGACCTCCGGCTCCCGCACGTTGCGGCGAATGTAGACGATGAGCAGCGCGGGCAGAATCCCCACCCAGAACAGAACCCTCCAGCCAAGATCCGGCGGCAGCAGCACACTGACCGCCCAGAAGGCGAGCGCCGCCGCCGCCCAACCCACCGACCAGCTGCTTTGCACGACGCCCGCGGCCTTGCCGCGATGACGCGCCTCGATGGTCTCAGAGACCAGGACAGACCCCACGGCCCATTCGCCGCCGAATCCGAACCCTTGCATGGCTCGAGTGAACAGGAGCTGGCCGAAGGAATGCGTGAAGCCGCTCAAAAAGGTGAACCCGGCAAAGAAGAGCACGGTGAGCTGCAAAACGCGCACTCGGCCATACCGATCCGCCAGCACGCCGGCGGCCCAACCGCCGACGGCCGACGTAATGAGCGCAGCGCTCGCGATATAGCCGGCCTGCGCCTTGGTCATGCCCCAAAGAGTGAGCAGCGTCGGAATGATGAAGGTGTAAACCATGAAGTCGAAGCCGTCCAAGCCATAGCCCGCGTAAGCGGCCAGCAGCGCTCGGCGTTCGGTCGCGGTAGTCCTTTGCAGCCACATTCCCGGAGCTTCTAGCTTCGCGTGCGCAGGCGCAGGCTGTCCCAGCTGGCATCGGCGATCCAGCCGCCGTCTACCGGCAAGCTGACCCCGTTGATGAATCCATTGCGATCGCTGTCCGCGAGGAAGGCGATGGCTTCGGCCACATCCTCTGCGCGGGCAAAGCGCGCCATGGGCACGCGATTGACGATATCCGCGTCTGAATACGCCCCGCTCCCCTGATCCGCCACGTCCATTTCGGTCTTGATCCACCCGGGACAGACTGCATTGACGCGCACTCCGCGGCCGCCCCATTCGGCGGCGAGCGTCTGATGCGCGGCGGTGGTTTCCTCCGCCGGAGCAATCAGACTGATTCCGGCGTTGTTCACCAAGCCATCGGCCGCTCCATAGTCGCGTGCGATCCACTCGGCCAAGTGCTGCACGAAAGGCTCCGAGGTTACATCCCCCGAGAGTCCCGCGGCCTGCGCGCCCATCACGCGATAGCCGCGTCGTGCCAGCAGCGAGGCCGTTGCAAGCCCGAGGCCCTGTGCTGCCCCGGTAACAACCATGGTTTTCACCGAGCTCTCCTATTTAAGGACGTTCAACCCCGATCTCCAATTACCGGTGCAAGTTCACCGGGCGCAAGGTCGCCGGCCGCGGATCCGCCGGCCGCATGCGCCTCGTTCCCCTCCGCCGGCTGATCCACCGCGATACCCAGCCATGCCAAGGCGCTTGCGACCGCGAATGCCGCGCCTATGATGAAGGCGGTGCGCCACAAATGCTGGCCCGACAGATAGGCGACGATGGGTATGCCGATGATGCCGCCCAGATTGCCGCCGGTATTCATGACGCCGCCCACCGCCATGGTGTCGCCGCGCCCCACCGTCATGGCCGCGCCCCAGAACGCGCCTTCGTTGAGTTCCACCGCGGCGAAACAAATGGCGAGCCCCGCCACCGCCCAATAGGGATTGGCGGCATTGACCGAGATCAACAGCAGGGCACCGGCCGCGGGCATTGCCAAGAGCGGCACGAGCCGGTACCCCCAGCGGTTGCCGAAGCGCAGGCACAGCGCGCCGGTGATCACGCCGCCGATGCCGGCACCGACGGCCGCGGCCAAGGGCGGCGTGCTCGCCAGCCAGCCGCTCTCCAGCACCGAGAATTTTCGCTCCTGCACCAGGTACAGAAAAACCCAATTCGAAAGCAGGTAGAAGGAGTAGTTCATGCAGAGATACGAAAACGCGAGCAGAAACACATTGCGATTGGTGAGAATCTTCAGCAGCTGCCTGGCGCTGATCGTGGTGTCGACCTGGGCAATGTCCTGACTGCCGATTTCCGCGCACTCCTGGGATGTGACCGAGGGATGCTCGCGAGGCGAGTTGCGCCCGTACCATGCCCAGACGGAAATCAGAGCGATCGCCGGAAGGCTCGCCCATAGCAGTGCCCGCTGCCACCCCATCACCGACATGAGCGAGGCGATGAGCGGCGGGGTGAGCGCCGCGCCCAGGCCCAATCCCATGGTCTGCAGACCCTGCACGGACGTCCATAGACGCGGCGGAAACCACACCTCGAACACGCCGGCGGACACCGGGAAAACCGCGGCCTGCGAGCAACCGAGCAGCAGCTGCAGCACGAGCAACGCGACGAACAAGGCGACTCCCGACAGCCAATAGGGCGCCAGCGGGGTGGCCACCGTTGCCACGAATGCGGCGATCCCGACGATGACCAAGGCCCGCCGCGCTCCTTGTCGCTGGCCGAAAATACCGCCGGGAAGCTGGAACAAGCCATAGCCAAGAACGAATGCCCATTCGATCCAGCCGATCTGGAATTGGCTCAAGCTCAAATCCGGCATCATGCGCTCGGCCGCCACCGTGATGCTCTTTTGCTGCAGGTAGGCCAGAAAGCCAAAGCCGAACAGCAGGGAGAAAATACGCCAGCGGATGCGAAATACCGGCGTGCGCGCCACGGTCGTCAGCATAGGTTTCTTCTCACACCCGGCACTCCCTCTATATAACGTCGGCGAGGTGCAAATCGACACAGATCTGGACGGCATGGCCCAGAGAAGACGCCGCTTTGTCCGTCCCGCGTATGCCGACGGCGGCGGCCGTCTCAGGCTGCAGCAGCATTCCGGGCAGCAGCACCGCAACCAGACAGGCGTTGGGGAATCGACGGCGCATCTCCTCCGCCGTTGAGTCGCCGCGGCCGCGCTCCTCGCTCGGGAAGGCGCTGACCACATACACGATGGAGACTGCGTCCGCCGCCCCCGGAGGCGGCACGACGTTCAAATCCTCGATCGACATATGGCGCGCATCGACTTTTTGGTCGCGCAGAATGCGCACCAGCAGTTCCGTCGCCAAATCGTCGGCCATGGATCCCAATCCCACGCACACCGCCACCGACCCCGCGGGCACCACCAGGGGACCCTGCCACTGGCCGCTTACCTGCTCGCGCTGCCGGCGCAGCTGGCGGCCGGCGTTCGCATCATCGAGGACGGAGGCGCGGCGATGGCGGCGCGACAGCCGGCGGCCGTCGCCGCCGATGGCCGCGATCACCTCGACCATGGTGTTGCGCACCTTGGCCTGCTGATCGACGCTGATGGTGCCCGCCATCAGATCGATGCGCGCCAGGTGCAGAGCGGGCATCAACACCAGGTCGCAATAGCTCGCGAAGGTATTGCGCTTGAGAAAGTCCCGCGCACCGGAGATGATCTCGGCGGAATCGGCCGACAGCGCGCGCTGATAGAAGCGCTCGGGCATGGTCAGGGCCTGCGTGCTTCCCAACAGCACATCGAGCAGGCTCAGCGCCTTGATGTGGCGGCCGGCTACCAACAGACAAAGCGTCAGCGGGGTCGATACGATCAAGCCGATCGGGCCCCACAGCCAGCTCCAGAATATCGCCGCAATGACGACCGAGAGAGGCGACAGGCCCGTGGTGTGGCCGTACAGCTGAGGTTCGACGAGCTGTCCGGCGATCAATTCGACGACGACGAACAGGCCCAGCGTCAACAAGGCGAGGGTCCAGTGAGGATCCACTGCCGCTGCCAGCAGCACCGCGCACAGGGCGGCGATCCACACTCCCACATAGGGAACGAACCGCAGAACGCCGGCAAGCGCCGCCCACAGGAGGGGATGCGGCAAGCCGATGACGGTCAACCCCACCCACACCGTGACTCCCAGCCCGGAGTTCACCGCGAACTGCGACACGAAGAATCGCGACAGGCGCTCGCCGGCGTCGTTGATGGCCAGAGTAGTCAGGCGAATGTCGGTGCCGCCCGCGATACGGATGAACCGATCGCGCAGGGCCTCATGTTCCAGCAGCACGAACACCAGCACCACCAGCACGATGCCCGCGGTTTCGATCGGCACCCAAATCGAGCCCAGCACCCGTTCGATGATCTGCAAGGGATTGAGCGGCGGCTCGTGCACCTCCACCGCGATGGGGCCGTTCCGGCCTTGAGAGAGCGTGGCCGGCCGCTCCGAGCGCTGCACCGTGTCCGATCGTTCAGCAGCCTCCGATGGCTGCGAGGCATCGGAAGTCTGGGACGCATCCGGCTCTGTGGATTGCCGCTCCATCGATTGCGGCAATGCCGTGTCTGCTTGACCGGCGGAATCCGGCTGGTGCGAGGCCGCCGGCTCCATGGTTTCCGGTGACGGCGTAGCGACCGGCGGCGCGAGAGCGGCCTGCGGCTCCGCATTTCCCGCGTGTTGCTTGGTGCTCTGCCGCTGCCGGGTTCGAGGTTTCTCGGTGGCTTCGGGTTCCTCCGTGGCACGCCGGTACATCCACCGTCCCGCCTGGCCGGTGAGCGTATTGAATCTACCGACGGTCACATCGTTCAATGCTCTCAGCTTGCGCTCGATGGTACGTTCGTAGCGAGGCAGACTCTCAGTCATGCGTATCAATTGCGAGCCGATCACGCCCGCCACCGCGGCGAATGAAAGAGCCAATACCAGCACCGCGGCCAGCACCGACAGGGTCTGACCGAGGCCGAGGCGCCGCAATACCCGCACCAGCGGCGCGATCAACAGGCTCAAAATGATCGCCAGCGTGATCGGCACCAGCACGCCTCGGGCGAGGTACAGCAAGGCCAGTACCGAGATCGTCGCTATGATTCCCAAGGCGCGTTCGCGGTTCGCGGCCGGCGACGGATCGGGTAGGGAAGAGACTGGCGAATCCATGCGTTATATTCGCACATTGCCGGGCGGCGTTGCCCATTGATGGGCCGGCCCCGAGTCTGCCCTGCACGGATGGCCATCGGCGCTGGGCACAGATCGGTGCAGCGTCAGGCAGTGTTCGCGGCCGCCTCGTCCGAGACATTGACTGCGACGAAAACGCAGCAGTTTGCGCGCTCGGCAAGCGAGGTTCGATGAGGGCTGCCCCACCAAAAGCCGCCCGAGGGCTGCGGGTAGTGACCCAGCACGATCAGATCGATGGTCAGCCGCCGCGAGAATGCGACGATCTGCTCGATGGTATTGCCGCTCGCCAAGTACCCTTCGGCGGACACGCCGCGCGCCTTCAGCCATTCGATGGACTCGTTGAGCAGCCGGCGGTAGCCGCCTGCCTCATCGACCAGGCACGCATGGCCCGCGGCGCCGGCGACGATGGCGGCACCGGCCACCTCATTGGGAATGATCGACAGCACATAGACCTGCGCGCCGACCAGGATGGCGAGTTCCGCGCCGCGCTTCAGGGCCCGCCGGCCCACCTCAGAGCCGTCATAACAGAGCAGCACCCTCTTGAACATAACTCACTCCAGTTCGAACCGCAGGCTGATTCTGCCGATGTCCGACCCGACGGGGCTCCAACTCCACTCCTCGAAGTATGCTCGGCCTTGGGGTTCAATGCGAATAATTGTCGAGCACCGCGTGCCGTAGTTCGGCGACCGGACAAAGGCGCTCGAGAGCATGCGCTCCCATTCCAAGCTCAGGCCGGTCTGCGGCAATTGCGCATCCGGGGCAAGCCGGTCGTCCCGCAGCAGGGCCAGCAAGGGAGCGGTATCGGTAAAATCTGAAAGCGCTGCCTCCAATCGGCTCTTGGCGTTTTGCACCTTGGGCCAGGGCGTGTCGAGCAGGTGATTCGACAGGCCGTAAATGCCGGGGCCCAGCTCGCGGCCCGAGCCGCGCACGCTTTCATAGATACCGAGCCGCTCGCCGTCGGAGAACATGAGGTTGAACCCGTTGTAGTCCGAGCCCACGCCGCGAAGGTAGCTCAACCCTTCCGCGACCGTTGCCCCGGACTCCAGCATGGATGTCACCAAGCCGCCGCGGCTGGGCACGTCCGATCGCCGCTGTTCGGGATCGCGGTAATTGGTCAGCGCGGCAAACCGGCCGGTGCGAGTGATGCCGAGCCAGGTTCCTCCCGCCTCCAGATCCCGCCCGGCCAGTATCTTCGGACGATCCGGCCACCATGCCGCCGCAGCCGCCGGACGCGTATGCAACTCATCGCGATTGGCCGCGACGAGACAGCGGTAGTTCGGGTGCACGCGCCAAGCGATCAGGACCAGGCACATCTCTCTCTCCCGCGGCGCCCTACGCGCCCGGTTCCGCCAAAAGGGCCTCGTCCAGCAACTCTATCCAATGCCTGACGGGCGTGCTCGTACCGGACTGCAGGTGTTGGATGCAGCCCATATTGGCCGACACGATGCATTGCGGCTGCAATTTCGCGAGATGGCCGAGCTTGCGGTCGCGCAGCTGCCTGGCGATTTCCGGCTGCAATATCGAATAGGTGCCCGCCGAACCGCAGCACAGATGGCTTTCGCTGCCCGCAAGTCTGATATCGAATCCCAGGGAGCGCAGGCCCGATTCGATACCGCCTTGCAATTTCTGCCCGTGCTGCAGTGTGCAAGGCGGATGCAGGGCAAGCCGCTTCGCCTCAGGCCGCAGCCTGTCTTTCAGGGCGGGTATCAGCTGCGGCAGTAGCTCGCTCAAGTCGCGTGCCAGTGCGCTGACTTGGGCGGCCTGACCCGCATACTGCGCATCGCCCGACAGGGCATGCGCATAATCCTTGATCGCGAGACTGCAAGCCGACGCAGACGTGACGATGGCTTGCACCGTGCCCGAAGAAACCAGGGGCATCCAGGCATCGATGTTGCGGCGCATATCCTTAAGACCGCCTTCCTGATCGCCAAGATGCGCGCGCACGGCGCCGCAGCAGCCGGTGCCCCGCGCATATAGGGTTTGAATTCCCGCGGCATCGAGGACGCGCACCGCGCTCGAGTCTATATGGGGCATCATGGAAGGCTGTACGCAGCCCTGCAGCATTAATATCTTGCGCTCGTGCGGGCGAACCGGTGCCTCCGGCCCGCGTACCTGCCGCCCCTGCGCCGCCCGCTTCGGCGGCATCTTGTCTCTTTCCGGCACCTTGTTCTCGAGGACCGCGGGCAAGAGCGGCCGCAGTGCCTGGCCCATCCTCATCGCCGGAGCGAACAGCCGCGATGTAAGGCCCTCCTTGAGCAGCCAGCGCACCGTCCGCTCAGTCACGGGCCGCTCCACCCGTGCGTCGACCAGTTTGCGGCCGATGTCGAGCAAATGCCCGTACTCGACGCCGCTCGGGCAGGTGGTCTGGCAGTTCAGACACGTCAGGCAACGGTCCAGATGCAGCTGGGTGCTGCGCGTCACTTCCCCGCCTTCGAGCGCCTGCTTGATCAAATAAATGCGCCCTCGCGGGCCGTCGAGTTCATCGCCCAGCAGTTGATATGTCGGGCAGGTCGCATTGCAGAAACCACAATGCACGCATTTGCGCACGATGGCCCGTGCTTCCTCCCCCTCGGGGCTGCCCCGTAACTCCGGACTCAGCTGCGTTTTCATGGCCTCAAAGCTCAGCGTACATGCGGCCTGGGTTGAAAACACCCGCCGGATCGAAGGCCCGCTTCAGTCCACGGTGAATACGCATCGACACCTCGCTCACGGGCGCGAACACTCCGGCGGATCTGTCGGCGCCCCGGATCAATGTGGCATGCCCCCCCGCCTGCGCCGCCGCGGCGCGCACCGCGTGGGCGCCGGCAGCGGTGCGCCACCAGCGCTCGGCGCCGTGCCACTCGATGAACTGGCGCCCCGGCAATTGGATGGGCGCCGTGGCGGCGGGCACCGACAGCCGCCAGAGACTTTCGCCTGCGGCCAAGCGATTCTCGCTGAGACAGAAGAATTCGTGAGTCTGATCGCGTACCGCCATCCACCAAATCCTGGCGGCACCGGGATCGGCCGGCGCCCCGCCCAGCTTGCCGCACGCCGAGTGTACGGCCGCCGCCGCGCCGGACAGTCGCACATGCAGCCGCCCATCGTTCCAGGCACTGGCATTCACGGGCAAGGGCTGAGACCTCCAGAGCTTGAGCTGCTCCAGAGCCTGGCTCTGGTCCCAATCGAAGTGCAGGGTCGCGGTGGCCCGATCGATCGGCAGCACCTTGAGCGATACCTCGCAGATGACTCCCAAAATGCCCATCGATCCCACCATCAGCCGCGACACATCGTAGCCCGCCACGTTCTTGGCTACCTGACCCCCGAATGTCAGCACCTCGCCGTTTCCGTTCAGCAGCGTCAAGCCCAGCACATGATCTCGCACCCCGCCCGCGTTGGCGCGTGCCGGCCCCGACAGGCCCGCCGCCACCATGCCTCCCACGGTGCCGCCGGGAGCAAAACGCGGCGGCTCGAAGGGCAGGCATTGACCCCGCTCCTCGAGCGCAGCTTCCAAAACGGTGAGCGGCGTACCGCTGCGAGCCGTCACGACCAGTTCAGTCGGCTCATAGGAACTGATGCCCGAGAGAGCGCCGACATCCAGCGGTTCTCCCTTGGGCTCGCCGCCGTAAAAGCACTTGGTTCCGCCGCCGCGTATGTCGAGCGCCGTGCGATCGGCGCGCGCGCCTCGCACCCTCTCGATCAAACGCGCCAGCTGCGGGTCCTGCCGGTCCATCAAAACCTCGGCAACCCGGGGAAAGGCAGCATGCCCCGATGCACGTGCATCTTGCCGTACTCGGCGCAGCGGTGCAGGCTGGGAATGACCTTCCCGGGATTCAATAATTCCAGCGGATCGAAGGCGTGCTTGAGCGCGAGAAATTGCGCGCGCTCGGCCGGCGAGAACTGCACGCACATGGAATTCAATTTCTCGATCCCCACTCCGTGCTCGCCGGTGATGGTGCCTCCCAACCGAACGCTGGTTTCCAAAATGTCGGCGCCGAACAGCTCACAGCGGTGCATCTCGTCCGGCAAATCCGCGTCGAACAGTATCAACGGATGCAGATTGCCGTCGCCGGCATGGAAAACATTGACGCAGCGCAGGCCGTACTTGCTCTGCATCTCCTCGATGGCACGCAGCATCTCGGCGAGCCGCTTCCGGGGTATGGTGGAATCCATGCACATATAGTCCGGGCTGATGCCGCCCGAGGCCGGGAAGGCGTTCTTGCGGCCGCTCCAGAATTTCAGCCGCTGCGCCTCATCGCGGCTGACTTCCATTCGAGACGCGCCCGCGCCGCGCAGCACCTCTTCCATCCGGCCGATCTCCTCCGCCACTTCCTCGGGGGTGCCGTCGCTTTCGCAAAGCAGGATGGCGGCGGCGCCGAGATCGTAATCCGCCTGCACGAAGGCTTCGACCGCGGCGGTCATGGCCTTGTCCATGAGTTCCAGGCCCGCGGGGATGATGCCCTGGGCGATCACGCTCGCCACCGCGGCACCCGCCGACTCGATGTCGTCGAAACTCGCCATGATGCAGCGGGCCAGCAGCGGCTTGGGGATGAGCCTCACCGTGACTTCCGTGATGACTGCCAGCATACCCTCGCTTCCCACGATCACCGGCAGCAGATCGAGGCCCGCCGCATCCAGGGCGTGCGAGCCGAACTGCACCGGCTCTCCATCCATCATGAAGCCGCGCACCCTCAGTACATTGTGAAGAGTCAGACCGTATTTCAAGCAGTGCACGCCGCCGGAATTTTCGGCGACGTTGCCGCCGATGGTGCAGGCGATTTGACTGCTCGGGTCCGGCGCGTAGTACAAGCCGTACGGAGCCGCGGCTTCGCTGATGGCCAAATTGCGCACACCGCATTGCACGAGAGCCGTGCATGCCGCGGCGTCGACATCGATGATCCTGTTGAATTTCGCAAGGGAGAGGATCACACCCTCATGGTGCGGCGTGGCACCGCCCGACAAGCCGGTGCCGGCTCCGCGCGCAACGACAGGCACGCCCAATTCATGACAGATCCTGAGCACTGCCGCCACCTCGGCCTCGGTTCCCGGATTCACCACGGCCAGGGGGGAGATGCGGTAGGCAGTGAGGCCATCGCACTCGTAGGGCGCGGTGTCCTCATGCCGGAATAGGATTGCCTCGCGCGGCAGAACCCCGGTGAGCGCCGCCGCCAGGTGCGCTTGGCGCCTCCTGCGCGCAACTTCAGATTGTTCGCCGGCGGCCGGTACGCCGGCCTGCAAGGAGCTGTTCATTCCCGGCATTATGCAACTGTTGGCTCGCGGCCGCCGCCTCTCGGCCGCTCCATGAACAGATTACTCAATGAGCTGCGGTGGAGTAGCATCCGGTACAGGCAATGGGCTCCAAAACCGGCAATCGCTTCGATCGAATGGAATGGGCCGGCGCCTTCGGCGATCTTGGCACCTTGATTCCCTTCGTCGTCGCCTATATCGCCGTGCTTAAAATCGACCCCTTCGGCATTCTGTTTTCCTTTGGAGCCGCCATGATGATCTGCGGCTTGTATTACAAGACCCCATTCCCGGTCCAGCCGATGAAGGCCATCGGCGCCGTCGCCACCACCCAGGCGGCGCAGACGGCGGTGATCACGCAGGCAGCCGTGTACAGCGCCTGCTGGGTGACGGGACTGCTGTGGCTGTTCCTGGGCCTCACCGGCGCAGCCACCCATGTCGCCAAGCGGGTGCCGAAATTCGTCGTGACCGGGATTGTGCTCGGCCTGGGCCTGAGCTTCATGCTCGAGGGCACCAAAATGATGAGCAGCGGCTGGGGCATCGCCGCCGTCGGCTTCGTAGGAACCTTGCTGCTGCTGACGAATCGGGCCATCCCGGCCATGTTCCTGCTGCTGTTCTTCGGCGCAGTCTGCGGAGCCGTTCAAAACCCACAGTTTCTGCAGGCATTGCACGCCGTGAGGTTCGAGTTTCGTGCGCCCCACCTTGCGATTTCCGGCATCCGCTGGTACGACTTCTGGGTGGGGACGCTGTTCCTGGCGCTTCCCCAATTGCCGCTGACGCTCGGCAACGCCGTGATCGCCATTCGCGAAGAAAACAATCGCCTCTTTCCCGATCGCCCCGTCACCGAGAAATCCGTCGCCCTGTCGACGGGACTGATGAATGTCGGCTCCGGCGCCCTCGGCGGCGTGCCCATGTGTCATGGCGCGGGCGGAATGGCGGGGCACGTAGCCTTCGGCGCACGCACGGGAGGCGCGCCCATCATTCTGGGCGCCATCCTGCTCTGCCTCGCCACTTGCTTCAGCGGGTCCATCGAGGCGCTGCTGCAGGTGTTTCCCCAGGCCGTGCTCGGCGTGATCCTGTTCCTGACCGGTGCGCAGCTCGCGCTCGGATCCTCGGATTTCAACAAGAGCAAGAGCGAGCGATTCATCACGCTCGCCGTCGCGGCATTCTCAATGTGGAATGTCGGCCTGGCGTTCATCGCCGGAATGATCCTGGCGTATATCGCGAAACGGGGGCTGCTGCGGTTATAGCTATGTAGGCGGACTGCATTTGAACAGCTCGATCGACGTGCCGGATCGGTCCCCGGTGCTGAACACGGTGACATAGTCGACCCCCAGTGCAAGCTTGATGCCCGACAGGTTGGGATAGTTTCTATATCTTGCATCATTGCTCAAGTCGGTTTCGCTCGACCCGCGCAGCACCTTACGGTACCAATCCTCCACGATTTGGAGGGGAGCCGAAGTTTCCGCCGCGAATCGAGTGCACCAATGGCCCATCGTGTCCGTCCTTGCCACGCTGTCCATCTTTGCCGCGGTCAAATTCGGATACACCGGCAATCCCGTCAAGTTATAAACCTCGTCGGCCGGCACATTCGATGCGATCCCGAAAATCGAGAGCGCCACAGCGGCGGCCATCAACCCCGGACCAGATCTTCGGCACAAAATGAATTTCTCCTGCGGAGTCGTCACGGATTAGCTTCTATAATATCCCCATACGCGGCCGGGCCATCGGGAGGGCGCGTCCTTCATCGATGAAAAGCCACCGGGGGGAATGAAAATTAAATTATCGTCAGCGCCTGGCGCCTCCCGGAGGCACCGTGCCCCTTAGCGTCGTCACGACCACCTGGCCCCTGCTTCTCGGCATGGGCGTCCTCATGCTGGGCGCCGGCCTGCAAAGCACGCTTCTCGGCGTGCGCGCCACGCTCGAGGGGTTCCCCACCGTGGTGACCGGCATCATCATGTCCTGCTACTACGTGGGCTACGTCCTCGGGACGCTCATCGCACCGAGGCTGCTGCGGCAAGTCGGGCATGTCAGGGTATTCGCGGCCCTGGCGGCCGTCGCTTCGGTGGCGGTTCTCGTTCAGGGCTGTTTCGTCAATCCAGTGACCTGGGGAGCCATGCGCCTGGTTTCCGGCCTGTGTTTCGCCGGCATTTACGTGGTTGCCGAGAGCTGGCTCAACGATCGCGCCAGCCGCTCGAACCGCGGGCGGCTGTTCGCGGTGTACATGCTGGTGTTGTACGGCGGCCTCGGCACGGCGCAGTTTCTGCTGGTCTTGTCCGACCCGCGCACGCCCGCCCCATTCATGCTGGTATCGGTGCTGATTTCCCTGGCAATGGTCCCGATCGTGATCTCCGCACAACAGCTGCCAGAGCACGCCGCACCACGCAAAGTGCGTATTCTGGACCTGTATCGCAATTCGCCCCTCGGCGTGGTGGCGGTGACCGTGTCGGGCATGGTTTCGGCCATCATTTTCTCGATGGGTCCGGTTTACGCGCGGCTCAGCGACCTCGACACCTCGGGCGTCGCCGCCTTCATGGCCGTGACCATTCTTGCCGCCGTAGTGACCCAGTATCCCGTGGGGCGTCTTTCCGATCGCATGGACCGGCGCACCGTGATTGCCGTCATCTGCACGCTCGCGGCCATCGTCTCGGGCAGCATCGTCGCGTTTCCCGGAATGCCTCATGCGATGTTTCTGACCCTCGCCGGCCTGTTCAGCGGATTCGCTCTCACCCTCTATTCTTTGTCTGTATCGCATGTCAACGACAAGCTCGAGCCGGCCCAGATGGTCGCCTCGAGCAGCACCCTGCTCCTATTGAACGGCTCCGCCGCAGCCGTCGGACCCATGCTTGCAGGCAGCCTGATGACGGGGTTCGGCCCGCGTGCATATTTCGCGACGCTCGCCTCACTCACCGGCTCGCTGGCGATTTACGATCTGTGGCGCAAGTCGCGGCGCCAGCCGGTGCCCCCTTCGCAGAAAGGCCCCTTCATCCGTGCGCAGCCCAGAGCATGACAGGAGACCCCATGGACAACCTAAAGCCATTCGACCCCCAGGACATAGACGAGTCGCTGCTGAAGATCGTGATGCACGGCGGCCAGCACTACGCGCTCTTCCCTTATGTCGACGCCCTCGGCGCCGCGCCGGAATACAGGTCCGTGCGTCATCAGATCGGCCGCGACACCATATCCGTGCGCGAACTGGATGAGCTCTCCGCGCTCATCAGGCGGCGTGGAGAAAATGCTCTATGGTTCATCTCCTTCAGCACCCCGTGGCTCATCTCAGCCGCTGAGGTGGAAAATCTGCGGCAGAAGTCGCGTGCGGGGCTCCGCAAACGTTAGGCTGGAACTCCCGCGGCGCCTGCGCCGGAACGCCGGCGGCTACTATACAAATTTACAAGCAACACCGGCACAACCCGCGAGCATAGTAACGGGAGGAGGAGATACCCATGCCTGTGAATTCCGCAATTCGATCAGCCAGCCTGCGCTGCCTTGGATTGAGTCTGGCCGTGGCGCTCATCGCCGGCGCTTCGGCCGGCCCGGCGTCCGCAGATCCCGCCATGCACGTGCTGCAGCGCTGGAAATTGGGAGGCGCCGGGGGCTGGGATTATCTGACGACCGATGCGTCGGGTAAACGGCTCTTCCTGAGCCGCGGGACACACGTCGATGTCGTCGACACCGGCTCAGGCAAAGTCATCGGCACCATACCCGATACCCTGGGCGTCCACGGCATTGCGCTGGCCGAGGACTTGAAGCGCGGCTATGCAAGCAACGGGAAGGCCGACTCGGTGACGGTTTTCGACTTGGAGAGCCTCAAAGTTCTCCGGGAAGTGAAGATTGCGGGCCACAACCCGGACGCCATCCTGTACGAGCCCGTGGGCAAGCACATCTTCACGTTCGACGGCAAGAGCAAGGACGTAACGGTGCTCGATGCCTCGAGTCTCGCGGTGCTGGCCACGTTCGCCGTCCCGGACAAGCCGGAATTTGCGGTTGACGGCGGCGACGGCCGGATCTATGTCAACATTGAAAGCGAATCGGGGCAGATGACCGTCATCGACAGCCGCAAACTCTCAATCGTACGCACCTTTGCCCTGCCCGGCTGCGCCAGCCCGAGCGGATTGGCCATGGATAAGGTGCATCGCCGATTGTTCTCCGTCTGCCAGAACAATGTCATGGCGATCACAGATGCCGACAGCGGCAAGCCGGTGGCTCGGGTACCCATCGGCAAAGGTCCGGATGCCGCCGCCTTCGATGCCGCGCGCGGGCTGGCGTTCAGCTCGAATGGCGAGGGTACGTTGACGGTTGTCCGGCAGGACACGGCGGATCGTTACGAAGTGCAAGCCAACGTGCCGACTCAACGCGGTGCGCGCACCATGGCGCTGGACCCGGCGAGCGGCCGAATCTACCTGGTCAGCGCCGACTTTGCAGCGCCGCCCGCCGCGACTCCGGAACAACCGCACCCTCGCCCGATCCCCGTGCCCGATTCATTCGTCGTGCTGGTGGTCGGTACTCGATGAGGATACCCGCTCACCAAATGTGGACGCGCATATCGGGGGCCAGGTACAGCTTATCGCCGGGCTGAACATGGAAGGCCGTGTACCAGGCATCGACATTGCGGACCACCCCGTTCACCCGGTATTCACTCGGGCTGTGCGGGTTTGTCATGACCTGATTGCGCAGAGCCTGGTCGCGGTCGAGCGTGCGCCAGATCTGAGCCCAGCCCATGAAAAATCGCTGATCGGCGCTATAGCCGTCGATGACCGGAGCCGGGGCGCCGTTCAAGGAAATTAGATAGGCGTCATGAGCGATGGTCACCCCGCCGAGGTCGCCGATGTTCTCTCCGAGCGTCAGATGGCCGTTGACGTGGAGCCCTTTGAGAGGCTCGAACTGGGAGTATTGATCCGCCAGCGCCTCGGTGCGCTTCTTGAAGGCCTCGACATCCTCGGGCGTCCACCAGGTGCGCAAAACGCCTTTGGCATCGGACTTCGCGCCCTGATCGTCGAATCCATGGCCCATCTCGTGGCCGATCACTGCGCCGATGGCGCCGTAGTTGACCGCGGGATCCGCCTTGGGGTCGAAAAATGGCGGCTGCAGGATGGCGGCCGGGAACACGACTTCGTTGAATACGGGATTGTAGTAGGCGTTGACGGTCTGCGGCGTCATCGACCACTCGTCTCGGTCGGTCGGCTTGTTCAATCGGGCCAGTTCCCGGTTCCACTCGAACACGTGAGCGCGCTCGTAGTTGCCGAAGGCATCGCCCGGTTTGACCTCGAGCTTGGAATAGTCGCGCCATTTGTTCGGATAGCCGATCTTGGGGCGGAATGCGGCGAGCTTTTCCAGCGCGACCCGCTTGGTCTCGGCGGTCATCCACGGCACGTTTGCAATGTGCTGTGCGTAGCCCTTGCGCAAGTTCTCAACGAGAGTATCCATGGCCGCCTTCGATGCGGGCGGAAATTTCCTCTCCACGTAGAGCTTGCCGACGGCCTCGCCCAAGGCGCTGTTGACGGCTTGCACGCCCCGTTTCCAGCGCTCGCGCTGCTGCGGTTGGCCATTCAAGATGTGGCCGTAAAAATCGAAATTCTCGTCATCGAAGGCCTTCGGCAGCACTGCCGATATGGCCGTCAGATATTGATAAGTCAGATAGGTCTTCCAGGTCGAGACCGGGGTTTCCTCGAAGAGCTTGCCCAACGCAGGAACAGCGCTCCATTCGGCGACGACGACATCCTTCACCTCCGACAGCCCGGACGCCTTGAATGCGGCGGCCCAGGGATAGGCAGGCGCGTCCCTCTCGAGCGAAACCAGGGTCATCGGGTTGTACGTCAGGTCGCGTTCGCGCCGCTTGGCCACCTTCCAGTGCAGCTTCGCTATCCCGGTTTCCAGCGCGAGAACCTGCGCAGCCTCCGCTTTGGCGTTCTTGTGGCCGGCTAGGGCCAGCATCTTCTCCACATGCATCTGAAACTGGGCGCGGATGGTGACGAACTGCGGATCGGTCTTCAAATAGTACTCTCGGTCCGGCAGGCTGAGGCCGGACTGTCCGATCTCAACGATGTATCGGTCAGGGTTCTTTTCATCGAGCGTGATGCCGAAGCCGATGGGGCCATCGAGCGGCATTCCCGGTACGGCGATGAGCGCGGCGGCCTGGTCATGAGTCTTCAGCCTCGCGATCGCATCGAGCCCCGCTTTCGCCGGCGCCAGCCCCAGCCGGTCGATTTTGTCCGTGTCCAGGAATGCGTTGTAGTAGTCGCCGATCTTCTGGTCGTTCGTCCCCGGCGGCGCATGCGCCCGTGCGGCGGACTCGATAATCGCCCGCACATCGGAGTCCGCCTGCTCCCGTAGAATGGCGAAGGAACCCCACGTGGTCCGATCGGCGGGAATTTTCGCCGTTGCCAGCCACAGACCATCGACATAGCGAAAGAAATCGTCCCCCGGCTTGATGGATTTGTCCTGAGCGGCCAAATCGATGCCGAAGCCCCCGAAGTTCGAAGCGGTGGGCGAGATCATGTCGGCTGCCCCGAACGAAGCCGATTCCACCAGGACGCCCAAGGACAGAATGCACATCCTTGCCGCTGAAACTCTGAACTTAATGTTATCCATCCGAACCCCGGTACTGCCGCGAAATGATCGTGCCGCGTATCGGACAGGCGGCCGGCCATTAAGTTCGCCCCGGCTGCTCCCGGGCGGGCGGGCGCGTCGTACGGTTGACGACCATTCGATCATGCAACCTGGTGATCACTTGGCTCCCGGTGCTGCGGCAGACCCAAGGAAACATCGCATGAACGAAGCAGGCCAGCGCCCCGCACAGCATGGTCCAGCCAAAACCCGCCGCGTGGGCACAGTGCTCGGTATATGACTCGCCCACCGACTCTGGGTGCTCGCGAAATCGCCGCAGATAATCCATGACTGCTATGCTAAGCAAAATCCCTTGGCACAGGATTCCATTGTCTCGGCCGTTTTAGGGCCCTCTGGAAACAATGTTCCAATAAATCCCGCTATTCTGGAAGAGAAATTCATGGACAAACTTGACCGCAAGATCCTGGATCTTCTGCAGAAGGACGCCTCCATCAGCGCAACCGACATAGCAGAGCGCGTCGGCCTCTCGAAGACTCCCTGCTGGCGGCGCATCCTGGCGCTGAAACAGAATGGCATCATTCAGCGCATCGTCGCCCTGCTCGACCCCAAGCGATTGGGCGTCGGCACGACGGTATTCGTGCTGCTCAAAACCGCCAATCACAGCGCCGGCTGGCTGGAGCGCTTCTCCAAAGCCATCGAGCGCATACCGGAAATCACCGAAATCCACCGATTGAGCGGCGATGTGGACTATCTGATGCGAATCGTCGTTCCCAATATCGAAGGCTACGATTCGGTGTACAAGCGATTGATTGCCTCGGTCGACTTCGTGGATGTAAGCGCAAGCTTCGTCCTTGAAACCATCAAGACCACGACCGCCCTGCCCCTGACCTACGCATCCTGACCTACGCGCCTCGACCGCCGCGTCCGGGACTCAAGCGTCGAATTTGAATTCGAGCGAGATCCCCAATTTGACCAGAAGCCGCATCATCGTCGCCGGCAGCACGAAATCGCCGGAGGAATCCCGCGCCACGGCGATCAGCAGGGAGACATCGCCGCCCTCCCTCTGAATTCGCTCCAGAAACGCATGACGAGCGTTCAAGTGCCGTAGACAGCCGAGCAGCAGGGTGTCGACGCTGCGGAAACTCAGGACACTCGCGGGCTCGATTGGATCGGCCCATGATTGGTCGGTGACGGGCGCCAGCCAGTAGGTTTGCGTATGGTGGCTCGTGCGGCGGCCGCTCTTGTCGCCTGTGCGCGGATCGCCGGCTCTGAAGCAATGTTCAGCTTCCAGCCCCAAGGCGGCCGATATTTCCTCGGGGTCGATCGCCGGGTGACGAACGCGCAGGGATACTTGAAAGGGACGCGCTTCCATTGGGACTTCTCCGGTGAGTGGAATCCGGCCGCCGCATTATACGGAAGCGGACTTGCCGACTACGAAAGCTTCCTGCGAGAACTCGGCGAATTCTTGCAGCAGCGCCGCGGCGGCGCCGGCAATCAATTGTGCCCCCTTGCTCGGCGATGCCAGCGAAGGATCGGAGCCGATCCGGCCATCCGGGAACCGGGCACGGTAGTCCAGTGCATCGCGGATGGGGCCTGTGGGAGCGATCCGCGGGGTGCACACCGCGCTCTTTATGCTGTCGGGATAGGCGCTCTGGGTGATGGCGATTTCCGAGGGAGTGGCATGCGAGCCGTGCCCCGATGGGAATAGTTCGTCGGCGAGCCTGCCGACGCCGGGCAGCTGCCACCAGCTTCGCAGCTTGAGCATGAAGGGACAGACCTCGGCGGCAAAAGAATACTCGGCGTAAATTTCGGAGAACGCAGCTTCAATCGAGGCGATATTCCCACCGTGACCGTTCAGGAAATAAATCCGCTCGAAGCCGTGCCGGCTCAACGACCCCACCCAATCCTGGATGGCCGCCTGGAACGTCGAGGGGCGAAGAGAAATCGTACCGGGGAAACCCAGGTGATGCTGGGCCATCCCGATGTTGAATGTCGGCGCGACCAGGATATCGTCGCCGTGCCGGTGAGCCTCGTGCGCGATGATCTCGGGACACAGCCAGTCCGTGCCGAGCAGCCCCGTAGGCCCATGCTGCTCGTTCGAGCCGATGGGAATGACCACTGTTTTGCACCGGCGCAGCCAATTCTCGATTTCAGGCCAGGTCGACAAGGCAAGAATCATAAATCAGCTCCTCTGGGTCTATTCGCCGCAAATGCCGGTCCATTGGCGACCGTGGGCCCTATTCAGGTAATCACCGTCACATAGCGCGGGCGATCTTTGTGCAATGGAATCAGTTCGCTCACGCCTCCATCGAAAGTCGCCAGTTTCCCTTTGCGATGTTGGGCAAGCGAGAGAAGATAAGCATCCGTCACTTGGCGATGGCCGACTAGTGCAACACCTGAGAGTATTGCCGCCCGCGCCGGCGCAATTGCATCGGGCCAGAAGTGATGCCCGGGCAAAGCAATGATCTGTTCCAGCACGGCAAGCGCTTCGCGCGGCGTGACCGCGTCGCGGATTATTTTGGCATTCGACGAAATGCGGATGAATCCGAGCTGCGTAATTGGACAGGTAGACCAAGCTTCACGCCCAAGCTTGTTGAACCAGGTGTGGGCCTCTCCATGATGGACATGCTGCGGCCACGCCAAGGCAATCAGCACGTTAGTGTCGAGCAAATGAACAGTCACGCTTCGTCGTCGTCCCGACGAATGTGATCGAGAGTGAGCGGGGATGCACCATTCGAAACCTTGAAAACTGGAAACCCCTGCCGGGAACTCGTTTTTCCACGCACTTCAAGGCCTCGGCGGGCCAATTCAGATATGACCTCCCCAATGCTCTTCGAGCGCGCCGCGGCTATTTGCCTTGCGGCGCTTAGGATTTCAGGGTCAATGCTGAGTGTCGTGCGCATGGGTCCTCCTGTCTGCAATACTGGCGCATCGTAGCATCACCACATCAACGCATCAAATTGCTGCCTGGATGCCCTGGGCACGAATCGAACCCGCAACTAATGCGGTAATCAGGTCCTCTGCTGCGGCGCACTGGTGAGTGAACCGCTGAGCGTCCAGTCGGACAGCACATTGTCATCGGCGCAACATTGCATGCATGTGCACTCATGCTCCACTCGCTCAAATTGTCACATTGAAATATTCCACTAATCGTTTTTGAGCAAATCAACCACCAGCTGGAATTGATCATATTTTGATCAACTTCAGCGGAACATTTTCCATTTTCCCGAGGTCCCACCTTGGTCCGGATGACATCGCGTTAGACAGATGGGGGCGGCGCTCGGGGAGTGCCGGTATCTATGACGACGCAAATCTCTCTTGCCGGTTTTTGTCCGAGCAACATCGTCCGCAAATCCTTGATCCTGCTGCTGTGCGCAACGCCGCCGACGGCATTTGCGCAAACCACGTCGGCTCCGCCGGGGCCTGGGTCCGCCGCAGTGCCCACAACTGCGGAGAATCTTACCGTCACGCCGAAGTTCGGCCAGACTCAGGAGCAGCTCGCCTCGGATCGCGCCGAATGCCGGGTTTGGGCGAAAGGTCAGACGGGTTTCGAGCTCGGGCAGATTGGCGGCGGAGTGGCGCCGGCCGACTACAGTTCGCGCCGTCTGCAATTCGGGCGCGCGATGGCGGCCTGTCTCGAGGGGCGCGGCTACAGCGTGCGCTTTGCCGTGCCGGTTACAACGCCGCAGACCTACAGTCCTCCGCCCCCGCCTCCGCCATTGCCGCCGCCGGTCGCGGCGCCGCCCGTCGTTGCCCAGTATTCACCGCCGCCGCGCCCGGAATTGAAATACCACCCCTTTGCCGTGCAGATCGACGGCGGCTACACCGCAACGACCGGAGCCACGAACAAAGATATCGACGGCGGCGCGAATGTTGGGGTGGGATTGAGCTGGTTTCCCACGTCGGCGTTGCCGATAGGCATTCGAGTCGACGGCAGCTACAGTAGATTTCGAGCCACGGATCAGCTGCTCAATGCCGGAAACTTCACCTCCGGCCACGAAGATTTCTACGGAGGTGATGCGGACCTGCAGCTGAATCTCGCGCACCGCTCATCCGCCGTACAATTTTACCTGCTTGGCGGCGTGGGCGAGTATCGCGAGCAAACCGTGCTGCGGCAGGTCTCGATCGTCAGCGGCACCGTGTGCGGCTACTTTTATTGCGGGCCGGGCTATTTCCCGGCCGTAACTGCCGAGCAGCGCACAACCAGCGACTGGCACCATGCGTGGAATGCCGGAGTGGGGTGGGAAGTCGCCATCGCCGACAGGGCATCGTTCTTCATGGAGGCGCGGTATCTGCGGATATTACCCAATAGCAATCAGACAAAGTTGGTGCCCATCACGATCGGGTTTCGCTTTTGAGAAGCCAAGCGACATAGTTCCATGGCCATCGTTGCCTGCAAAGAGTGCACTCGAGAAATCTCCGACAAGGCCGAGCGCTGTCCATATTGCGGCGTGTCAATTACGGAACCGGTGCCGCCTCCGCCGCGCCGCGCAAAGCCCTGGCTGTACGGTGCTTTGATTGTCGTCCTACTGGCATGGGCGGCCTTTACAACGCTGTGGCTGACCGGGATATTCCCCGTACCAGAACAACTGGCAGACTTCATCGGGATCGGCAGCGGTCCTGTCCGAAGCGTCGAGACCCCAGAAAAGATGGTCGACCAGGTTCCCCTCGTCAAGCCCGCAGACAAGGCGGTCTATATGACCAGTCTCGAACAACTCTACCAAGACTATGACGCAAATGAGGTGGCCATCCAAAGCAAGATCGGCGACAGCCCCATCCGGGTAAGCGGCGCCGTCGCCGAGATCAGCGAGGACACCTCGGGTCACCCCGTCGTGACGCTTCACTCGAGCAGCAACAACAGAGCCGATATGGTTCTGTCCGATGATCAGAGGTCCGCTGCAGCGCAGCTTTCCAAGGAAGACTCGGTTGAGATCCAATGCAACAAGGTGCGCCGCATCGAGACAAGACTACACGGCAGCGGCTGCGCGCTGGTGCTCGTTGACGCGGGTGCCAATCCGGTCTATCTCGCCCTATCGATGTCCAACAGGTCCGGCAAAGCACCCCTATATATAGTGGGCCCGATGTCGCGAAAGACTTGCCTGACAAGCAGCGACACTATCGCGGCGCAGGTGAACTCGAATCCCAAAAATGACCGCGTTCTTTCCAAGTCATGCGCGGCGACGGCACGCGAGAGCGTCTCGCTCGAGAATTGCCACCTAAGCTCCACCATGCCGGCGATTCCAGACCTACCGGCCTCCCATCTATGGAGATACGATTGTGAGACGCCGGCCGTCGAGCCGCACAAGGCGGCGCAGACCACGGCCTCGAGAGGCGCCCCGATCCGCGCGTCGGCAACGGCGGCGACGGAAGCACCGGGAGCGACTGTGGAGATCGAGACTCTACCAACGCCGGCGTCCGCTTTTGCGCTGCCGGCGTTATCGGATGTAGTTGCACCCGTGTCCAAGCTCGACAGTAGCCCGGGACCTGCCGGCGTGGCGGCGCCTGCATCCTTCAACGCCGGCGAGGCGGGCGGTTCGCCGCAGCCAACGGCTGCCGCTGTATCTAACCCAACCTCGACAGCTCCAACGCCGTCCACACCCGTCGCCGACGATTTGCTTCCCGTCCGCACGAAGGATCCGGAAGCAGCGGATCATATCGTGTCCTATTGCAGCGAAATGACGTCGGGCGCGGCCAACCCCACCGTGGGCGCGGCGAGGTGCAGGCAGGACGAAGTAAATGCCTGGACTCGTCTCGTCATTCAGAACGAGTTCCCGACCCTGGACGCGGCCACCCGAAAGAAATGCAACGAACCGCCTTTTCCGGACAGTTTCGTGGCCCGAGAATCCTGCGCGAAGTACCAACTGCGCATCGACTAGCGCTCGCTCGAGGGGTAAAGGTACGTGCCGTTGACGCCTCAGCTGGCCGGAATCTCCCGCTCCGATCTTGGAGCGGAGGTCGCCAACATCGCCGAGCGCTGCGACGCGGTGATCGCCGCGCTCGACTGCTTGATTACCGGCATCTGATCCAACTTCACGCGTCAGTCATCCACCCGGCGCCTCCGCGCCGCTTGCAGGGCGTATCTACTCGTGGATTCGCGTCAGTAGTTCGATCAACTTGACGACTTCCTTGTCCGTGAATCGCGATTTGAGCCATTTCTCGTGCTGGAAAATGGCATTCTTCGCCGAACGCAGCGCTCTGCGTCCGGAACCGGTGAGATTCAGCGTCTGCTTGCGCGCGTCACTCTTGGACTTGCCGCGGGCCAGATACCCCCTCCCCTCCAGCCGGTCTACTATGGCCATGGTCGTGGCGCGATCCATTCTCAGCCGTTGCGCCAAGTCGGTTTGGGCAATGTCGGGATGATCATCCACGAGCCATAGTGCCGATACCTGTTTCTGGGTCATGTCCAGATGAGCGAAGGTTTCGGTGAAATGCCGGTACACCGCCCCATGCGCCAGACGGATGTGAAAGCCGACGATGCTGTGGATTTCGCCGATATCCTCATCGCCCTTCACATGGGGCGTGGTGATGGCGATTGTTTCCTTTTGCCTTGGCATGAGCGGCCTTAGTTGCGGTTCAGTAGCTCAGGAGCATCAAGGAAGCCTGTCATTGAATTGATCGCGGTGTCGCTCAGCAGCCTGAGCGCATCCTTGCCGCGCAAATAGAGATTGACCATGTGGTGGGTCTGGTCGAACAGTACGGCGCTGTGCTGCCAGGCCCACTGCTCGGTCCGCCAGTTATGGAATTCGGGCGCGACCACCGGATAGACATAGGCGCCAAGCTGCGAATTTCGCAGCATACTCACGGTATTGCCTGCTGCTTCCAGGACTTCTTCAAGATTGCCAGCGGCCACGATTCGTCTCCTTTTCGCCTCGAGTCGACGCGGCGATCATAACCAATATTGTATGCAACACAAACAATATTGTCGCTTTGGGCGGCGCCCGGGACGAGCAGGGCCATCGGCCCCTTGCATCTCGTGCGCCTCAGCCACGAGATAGCGGCGCCCGGCGGCCGACGACGTCCTACAATGGGGATACTTGCGGTGGCCCAGGATGTTTGCAGTGAAATTCAGCGATTTCAGTGTCGGTCAAATCATCACCGCCGGCCCTCACGTCGTCGAAGAATCCTCGATCGTGCGGTTCGGCACCGAGTTCGATCCACAGCCGTTTCATGTCGACAGGGCTGCGGCCGCAGCGGGGCATTGGCACGGCCTCATCGCAAGCGGCTTCCAGACCTGCGGCATCGCGATGCGATTGGTGGCGGACAACATTCTCCCTGGCTCAGACTCGTACGCGTCTCCAGGACTGGAATACGTCAAGTGGCCCGCGCCGGTTCGGCCGGGCGATTCATTGACTCTCAACGTTGAAGTTCTGGACGTGCGCCGATCGCAATCCGGCAAGTATGGGATCGTTCGATGGCAATGGTCCCTGGCGAATCAGCATAGCGAGACGGTCCTGGATCTGATCGCGACGAGCTTATTTGGCTCCGGCTGACGAGACCGGCGCGCCATCATTGAGCCGACGCTGGGTAGCTGATAAGGACGCTCGCTTCATCATTTGGCCGTCGGCATCGCAAATTCCGGACCCTTGGCGGTGCCTTCCGGCCAGCGCTGCATTATCGACTTCTGCTTAGTATAGAAGCGCACCCCTTCCTCACCGTAGGCGTGCATGTCGCCGAACAAGCTATTCTTCCAGCCGCCGAAGCCGTGCCACGCCATGGGCACCGGAATGGGTACATTGATGCCGACCATGCCCACCTGGATGCGGCGGCTGAACTCGCGCGCCGTGTTGCCGTCGCGTGTGTAGCACGCGACGCCGTTGCCAAATTCGTGTGCGTTGACCAACTGCACGGCCTCTGCGAAGTTGCGGACGCGAACGCAAACCAATATCGGGCCGAAAATCTCTTCCTTGTAGATTCTCATATGCGGCGCAACGCGGTCGAAAAGCGTTCCGCCCGTGAAGAATCCCGTTTCGTGACCCGGCACCTTGAGAGATCGCCCGTCCACTACGAGTTCGGCACCTTCCTTAACTCCGATGTCGATATAGTTTTCGATCCGCTGCAACGCCTCGCGTGTAATGACGGGTCCCATTTCCGCATCGATCTCCAGGCCATTCTTGATCCTCAAGAGTTTAGTGCGAGCCGCCACCTTGGCGACGACCGCATCCGCGATGTCGCCCACCAGCACCGCCACGCTGATCGCCATGCAGCGCTCGCCGGCCGAACCATAAGCAGCACCGATGAGGCCATCTACCGCTTGATCAATGTCGGCGTCCGGCATCACGACCATGTGATTCTTGGCGCCCCCTAGCGCTTGGACACGTTTACCGAGCTGAGCGCCGCTTTGATACAGATGTCGCGCAACCGGAGTCGAGCCGACGAAACTCACGGCCTTGACGTCCGGATGTTCTAGCAGCGCCTCCACGGCCGCGCGATCGCCTTGTACGACATTGAAGACGCCGTTGGGTAAGCCCGCTTTCTTGAATAGATCCGCCATCAACAGCGAGGCGGACGGATCGCGTTCGCTGGGTTTGAGGACAAAGGTATTGCCGGCGGCGATCGCCAGTGGAAACATCCAGCACGGCACCATGCACGGAAAGTTGAACGGGGTGATTCCGGCGACGACGCCGAGTGGTTGACGGAGAGTCCAATTATCGATGCCGTTGGACACTTGATCGGTGAAATCGCCCTTCAAAAGCTGAGGAATGCCGCACGCGAATTCGACGATATCGATTCCGCGCATGACTTCGCCCTGCGCGTCGGCGAAAACCTTGCCGTGTTCGTTCGTGATGATGCTTGCCAGGGCGTCTCGCTCTTCATTGAGAAGCGTCAAGAACCGGGCCATGACGCGCGCGCGCCGAATAGGCGGTGTTTCGGCCCACGCGTCGAAAGCCGCATTCGCACTGGCGACGGCGCGGTTCACGTCCAGCGCGGTCGCCATCACCACCTGCCGGGTTGCTTCACCCGTTGCGGGGTTGAATACGCTCTGGGTCCGATCAGTCGGCTTTGCCGGGGTCGTGCTCCCATCGATCCAATGCGTCACAGTGGCGGAAGACGCGTAATGAGCCGAGCCGGCGCGCGTAGACATGATGGAATTCTCCCTGGATGGCGAAAAATAGAGTGTAAGAGCGCGGCTCTCAATTGAAAATCGAGAAGTTCTAACCAGATTGTTTAATAATGTAAACAACAGACCCCTGTGTAGGTGCGTAGTGCCGAATAGCCGCAGTCAGGCGCCGAGCCTCGAAGATCTCTACCTGCTGACGGTCGTCGCGGAGACGCGCAGCTTCACTCAGGCCGCTCGGCGGCTCGGTATATCCAAGGCGTCCGTCAGCGTCCGCGTCAAAGACCTGGAGCGCTCGGCGGGAGTGGCGCTCGTGCGCCGTTCCACTCGGTCTGTCGCATTGACCGCAGCGGCTGCGCAGCTGGTGAATGAGACGCGGGCGTCGTTCGTTCAAATCGGGCAGAGCTTCACCCGGACTCGCGAGCTCGCCGGCGTTCCTCGGGGTCTGGTTCGATTGAGCGCGCCCGTGGCGCTTGGCCGACAACATATTGCACCGTCGATCCACGATTTTCTTCGCCGTTACCCGGAGATTCGTATCGAGCTGGATCTGAGCGACCGATTGGTGAATCTGGTGCAGGAAGGATTCGATCTCGCGGTGCGCCACGCGCATACAATCCCTGGAACTCACATTGCGCGGCTCCTGTGCGAATCCCGTTCCCTTCTCGTGGCCAGCCGACACTACCTGGACCGAAACGGGACGCCGGCGCACCCCTCGGATCTCTCGCGCCACAACTGCTTGCTCTATCTTCGTGACAACGGTGCGCAAAGCTGGTCATTCGAAAGAGCTGGTCCTCGCCGAGCCCCCGAGCGAGTCAGCATCCCGGTCACTGGCCCATTCAGGGCCAATAACAGCGAGGTTCTACGTGAAGCGGTCATCGCCGGAGCGGGTGTGGGCCTATTGCCCGATTTTACCGTGCACGGTGGCCACTCATCCGAGGCACTGGTGTCCATCCTCCCCGATTGGCTACCCGTCGGATTTTTTGCCTCTCGCATACACCTTGTGCGACCCTGGAGCCCCAAAGCGCCACGCGCAATTCAGTGTCTCATCGATCACCTGCGGCGGAGCTTTCAACGCGGTTTCGCTGCGCCGCATTAGCTGGAAGTGTGTGGTTCGGAGATTCGCAATAAGCGGCGCCCGAAGATTCAGCGGCTGGCCGCGTAAGGACCGTACGTAGTACCTGACACATTACTGAAATGGTGCCCCGGGCAGGAATCGAACCTGCGACCTAGCGCTTAGGAGGCACTCGGGCATTTCAACTTAGCGCGCTGATTCCATTCGAGAATCGGCAAATCACTGTCTAATAAGATAGCAGCGAAATAGGTCGAAAGAGCCTACTTTTGCCTGTGTCTCAGCTGCTTTATTAGACAGATTGGGCAGCGTGGTGACGACCGATGCGGATAGGGTGCGCGCTCTATTGGCGAAGGCGGGATTGGGTCAGCGAGAGGCTGCGCGGGAGCTCGAGGTGAACGAGCGGGCAACGAGGGGGTATTGCGCGGGCGACAAAGTGCCGCGTTATGTTCTGTTGGTGCTTGAGAGGGTGGTTGAGATCAAGCAGGATAGGTAATGGAAAACACGAAGCAGGGACGCATTCCCACTCTCGACGGCCTGCGCGCCGTCGCCATCCTCCTGGTGCTGGTCTCGCATGTGCTCCAAGGGAACAAGCAGATCGCCGCGCTCGGCCACATGGGCGTGCTGATTTTCTTTGCCTTGAGCGGTTACCTGATCACCTCGCGGCTGTTGGATGAATACCGATCCACCGGCCGTATCTCATTGCGCAATTTCTACCTGCGCCGAGCATTCAGGATATTGCCGCCTGCCCTGGTCTATCTGGGCATTCTGGCAATCCTGAGCGCCCTGGGACTGGTCGTTTGCAGCGAGTCTGTCATTCGCTCTGCGGTGTTTTTCTATACAAACTACATCGACGTCGGCCATACCGGCTGGCGGGCGGGACATTTCTGGTCACTGTCCGTCGAGGAGCATTTCTATCTGCTGTGGCCGTGCTTGCTACTCGCCTTCGGAGTGCTCACGGGCTGGCGCACCGCGCTCGCGTTAGTGTTGACCATCTTCCTGTGGCGCATCGCGGACTATCATCTGCACATTCTCGCGCGGCTATTCGACGATCCATTCCTTCAGTGGTTTCAGTTCAGGACGGATCTGATTGCGGACACGCTGCTGTGGGGATGCTGCCTCGCGTTCTTCACGC
This sequence comes from uncultured Gammaproteobacteria bacterium, assembly GCA_963784105.1. GTDB lineage: Bacteria > Pseudomonadota > Gammaproteobacteria > Steroidobacterales > Steroidobacteraceae > Bog-1198. The sequence goes on along the minus strand of CAWAQE010000015.1, from coordinate 2,027,813 downwards.
TGAAAGCGCGGCCCTGGGTTTCCACTCTCGCCGCTCTTGCTTCCGCTGCTCTGCTGGCGCTCCTATGCGCAGACATTCCCCTGCCGCTACATAACACGAGCCTTCTGCAGCCGCTCGAACACTTCCTGCCTTCAGTCTTGCTGGCGGCCGTCGTATCGTGTCCTACCGCCGCGATCGGCCGCTTCTTGGAACTGGCCTCCATGCGCTTCATCGGCCACCTGTCCTACAGTCTGTACATCTGGCAAGAGATGTTTCTGTGGGGACCGGACAATCGTCACCACATGCCGATTGTGGTCGGACTGGGTGCCTCGTTTGCCTGCGCCTACCTGAGCTACCGATTCATCGAACAACCGGCCATCCGATTTGGAAAGAGATTCGCGACTAAGGGTGTATCGCGCCTAGACTCCAAGTCGGCGACCACGGTGAGCCCATAGCGTCATTCAATACCGGCACGCTGGCGCCTCCCGAATAATTTGCTGTGGGTTTGAAGTCCGAGATGAGGCTGAACTTGCCGCTGGCATCAGTGAAACCTGGATTCGCCGTTGCCGTCGCGGTGTTGTTCGATACCGTATTGGCCGTCCCCGTGTTATCTACCGCGGTTCCTGACGTTCCATAGAACAGGATGTTCTTGGCGAAGCTACTTCCGCCAGCCGCGTGCATGCTGCCGATCGTGTCAAGGCCGATGCAGTATTGCGCGCCGCCGACTGAGTTGGGCGCATAGCACGTGTTGTTGTAGGCTTCGACCGCCGTAGGCGCAGGCTCTATGCCGCGCTGCGCGACCTGCGCGCCTAGGATGGCATATTGCGCCGTCGTGCCCGGCATATAGAACACATTGTCTCGCAGCGTCTCGTTGACCGCAGAGACCAGAATCAGCCTGCCGCCTTGCGCGCCCGTGGTCGCGTCGAACTCATTGCGCTCCATCACAATGTTGCGCAGCCGTTCATCATCGGCGGCGTTCTGCGGCGCGTTCTCAACTAGGTTCGCGCCTGAAGTTCCACCGAACCAATTGTCCGATATCTCGATCAATTCGGTGTAGACACCCGACCAGGTGGGCGAGCTATTATTGGTATTGCCGTTGTGCAGCTTGAACACGGCGCCAACACCATTGGCGTTCGAGAAGTCGTTGTCCTCAATCGCGCATAGGCGGCAGGCCGAAATACGACTCGACTCGATTCCGCTCGCGCTACCTGTGCCGCCGATGCCGGTAATAGAATTGCCGAGCACCGCCATATAGTCGAGATTGTTGATGGTATTGCCCGTCCAGCCCGGATTGTTCTCATTGAAGTTCAAGAACATGGCGATATTCGAGGCGCCCGTGCAGACGCTACCGACGATGCCCCACTGTGCGCCCTGGGCATAGCCATAGCATTGGCTGGTGCCGTTCGCTAAGAGGTTGTCGAGCGTGATCTGATAGATGATCTTGATCGCGCCGCCGACGTTGAATGTCGAATCCCAGACGCGGCGCGCACCAGAACCGCCGCCTTCGAAATCGATATCGCTGACTCGGCCATCTCCCGTGCCGGCGGCGAAACCCAAAGCCTGGTTGCCGTTCGTCGTGTCCTTGAAAATAGGCCGATTGGTTTGCGTGCCTTCGCATCCGCCGTAGGCGCCGACGCTCCACGTCACCCCGCTCAATGCCACGTTGTCGCCTGTGAAAGTATCGCCGCAGTGGAATAGGACGCGCTGGCTGCTCAGTGATGCGGCCAAAGGCGCGTTGAACGTCGCGCTGGTGGCCACTGCCGCGCCCGCCGGGCAATCGCCGCTGCCTGGCACCGGCGTGCTGGCGTCCGCAACGCAAGTAGTCTTGACGAAGCCGTGCGCACCCGACGGACTGTAGGCCGTCACGCCCAATTGACAGCTGGCCGTGTTCGTGCCATCGCTCGCCGTCACGCTCACGGGATAGGTCGTATCGGCGCCTGTGACGTAGAGATGAGCCGCGATGCCGCCGGTGGCAGCGTTCATGCTGTTCTTGCCGGGGTTCGAGCCGTAGGCCCAGGTCCCAGTGCCCGATGCGCCTGAGTCGCCGAAATTCCACGTATAGGTCACATCCTGAAAAGGCGTCGTGTTGCCCGTGATCGCGGTATCGATCGTGCCCGTCGCATCGAAGAAGGCCAGCAAAGGCCCTATACCTGATGGACGATTCGTCGTCGCGTTCAGCGTCAAGGGCCCGCTTGTGGCCGAGCACGCATTGGTGAGCACAGTTACCGGCGGCGGCGTCACTATGATCGCAGTACACGCGCCGGCCGGCGCCGCCGCGTAGGTGGTCGTCTGAGTCCAGCTTCCCGTGGTGCCCGATGGGCATGCCATCGTCGCCGCGGTCGACGCCGGCGCACCGCCGCAGGCCGCTGGCGGTAGAGCCGCCACAGCCGTCGCGACAGCTGTCACAAAGGCAGGAGTGGCTGCCAGCGCGCTCGCGACCGAAGCCGCGCTGGGCGACGTTCCATTGGTGCCGTCGGTCCCATTCGTGCCATTCGTTCCTGCGACACCCTGAGGGCCTTGCGCGCCCGTGGCGCCAGCCGGACCGGCCGGTCCAGTCACGCTTGCGCCCGTCGGCCCCGCCGGGCCCGGGATCGGCGCCGGAACCGTGAAGGTCACCGTGCCATTGACGGTCTGCGTGGTCTGCGCCGCGGCGCCGACGCCGAGCAACAGTCCGGCGAATAGAGCGAAAATTTTCATAGGGCGCAAACTCATTTGGTGAATTAAAAAAGAGCTCCCATCGTCCCTGCCAGGAGCGTGACGGCCTCAAACAGTCTTCGGCTCCTCCGTCTTGACGTCGCTGGACGTCTCGGCGGGAGACGCAGGAGCCGCGGCCGCCGGCGCAGCGGGCGCTGCCGGCGCATACGTGGCAATGCCGCCCTGGACCGTGGCGTCCAGCGCCTGAGCAGCGGTTAGCAGCCCGGATAGATCCGGCGCCGTGGTACCTTGGAGCGCAGTGATTTGAGCCTGAAGGCTCGAGACTTGGGACGCCACGTCGGTGAGCAGCGTGGTGATATCGGTGGCGGTCTGAGAGATCGCGGCCTGAACATCGGCAACAGTTACGGTCATGGCATCTACCTTTTCATGGAGGGATTGAAGGGAAAGTAAAATCGCATTGAGAATGTGCTGGGTCATGCGGCGCGCCTCTTGCCGCCGATCGCGCTGACCACGAGAGCCCAGCTGGTCGGCGTCAGCTTGTTGACCGGCAGACGCAATGGAAGCGCGCAGTGACAAAGGCTTTACCGAACAAGGCCGACCGATTCACCTTTCACGATATTCGGGCAAAGTCCCTATCCGATGCGACCACATTGGAAGAGGCGCGGATCCGCGCCGGGCATTCGGACCCGAAGATTACGCAGGAGATTTACCGCCGGCGACCCGAGATGGCGACCGTCATGGATATCGCGCATCTGAGGAGCAAGAAGTGAAGTGGCTCCTACTCGGACTTTTACTGTCTGGATCGGCGCTGGCCGGCGATAGAACGGCGCTCGTGATGGTCCGGAGCGATCTGCTGGGACACAAGCCCGCGGTCCGGGAAACCGTTCCTGCGCGGACTCTGCAACAAATCTACTACCTGACGGAGCCGTGTCCGCTGCCGCTCGTCGACACCCGAGGAATGCACCTGGCATTCAGCCAATGGGATGCGGCCTTCCGTCGGCCGTCCTGCTGGTTCTCGACCCTCGACAAGGGCATTACGGTGCTGTGGCGAGACGGCGGATCGAGTCACACTGACATTCAAGAGGTCAACTATTCCTTCGTCCCGGCGATGGTGCATGACGATGGAAGCGCAACGATTTTGGAACCCTACAAGTGACCGGAATATTAGACACTGGCGTTTTTATTAGACAGCCAGCAGAGAAAAAGGCTTGCCCCGGGCAGGAATCGAACCTGCGACCTAGCGCTTAGGAGGCACTCGCTCTATCCACTGAGCTACCGAGGCCAAGAATAAGGCGGGAGCTTAGGCTCCCGGCCTTATAGGGTGGTGGAGGAGAAGGGGATCGAACCCTCGACCTTCGCATTGCGAACGCGACGCTCTCCCAACTGAGCTACTCCCCCGGAAAACGGCCCGGAATATTAGCAGCAAAGGCCCTCCATGCCAAAGTATCGCGCCTGGAGGTGGTGTCCTAATTTGAAATTCACGCCTTTATCCCCCAAATGCGGCATATAACGTGCATCTGATCCATTCCGACACGCTTTGATTGCTGGCGCGAGCCGCCGCCTCGACCCGCCGGCGGTCCTCCGAATTCAGGCGGATCGGCACAATGGATGACTTAGCGTCCCCTTTGGGGAGCTTCGGGCGCCCCGGTTTCTTGGGCTTAGGCTGGGTCAAGGCTGCGAAACTCCTGGACAATGGCCGCGCGAACAGCTGTTTCCGGCGATACAGCGGGCGGAATGTGAAGCACGGTTACGTGGCGTTTGGGATTAGCCGGGTTGTCGGTCGCATGAGACCACGCGTAGGCCGTATTCGCCTTGTCATGGCCGTGCAGGTCGAATACCTCAACAATCCCCTCCCATACGGTCTTGCCGTTGAATACCTCCTTGACTGGCACACTGGCGCGATGCGTTGATTCGACGCCGTGCAATTTACGGATCACATCGCGCAATTCCTCGATAGGCGTCATGTGGCAGCCTCCACCAAATCCCCGACGCTCCAAAACCCAGAAGTGACACCGGCCGCCATTGCAGGCGTGCAGCGCAGCGTGCCGTGGCGCTTGACGAAATTGTAGTAGGCGAAGTGCAGGCCAACCGCCGCCTCAAAATTCTCTAGTTTCTTGCTGAAAGCCAGCGTGAGGCGGGTCAATCGGCGCATGTGGTGGCGAGTCGTCGCATTCAGGCGCTCGACGTAGCTGGTAGAAATCAGGCTCTCGTCTGGAGTGCCGTTAATGCGCTGCTTATCGTAGGACACAAATTCCGGGGGACTATAGCGACGGCTGTCATTGGAGTCCGTATTGCCATACGTCTTGATGATCTGGCCGTAATCCACATTCCCGCCAAACGCCTTCTCTACGGCCGCCACATAGGCTTTCAGGCCGTCCGTTGAAATCTGCACCCGGTTCTTCATTCGGCTGGCCACATCCTGCATAAAGGCATCTGCGCCCGCCGCATCGCGCTCTCCAACCATAAACGCAGGAACCAGTTTTGTCTCCGCATCGATCGCGCAGAACGTCCACACGCTGCCGACGCCAGAACTATCCGCCGGTTTCAGGTTGCGTTCTTTCTTACCTATAAATCCCCAGATTTCATCCATTTCCAGGCGATTGCAGGACAAATTCCGCATTTTTTCGTCCATGAGGCGCGTGCAGCCTTGGCCGACCTTCACTCCTAAGCGCATGACGGTATCGCGGTGAATGCCGGTCATGCGCTCAATGGAACGGATGCTAGAGCCTTCCGCCAATGCCGCGATGACTTGGATTTTCTTGTCGGTGGGAAGTACGTTTGCCATGCGAGATAATGTATTACATTAATTATGGTTTGTCAATAGTTTTTGTGTTACGATTAATGTAAGCGTCAAGATCGCGCACTTGCTTACAGGCAAAATAACCTGCGATGAAGGGGGAAAGAATGACCGCCAATCCCAAAATCCAATCGTATTTGTAATGTGCACGCTTAGCACTCTTCTGGATTGGCTGAACACAAATGCCGGTGCAATTACCGCAATCGCTACTGGCGTCATCGCCTGGTTCACTGTTTCTCTGGTCAGAGTGTCCAGTAGACAAGCTGAACTTATCGGAGATCAAATAAAGCTGGCCCGAGAGGAATTCAACTCGACGCATAGACCCAAAATACGAATAAAGCATTTGTGGCTTACGGCTCCGGTAACAGTCGGAGAGGAGATCATTCTGGATCTCGTGGTCGTGAATCACGGAGACACGAACGCGGTGAACGTCCATGGGCAAATAGCAACTGCTTTGGTCCCAAATATCGCAAGTCTTCCGTCGCGTCCCAGTTTTATCAGGAGACCAGTCTTCGGCATTGTCTCTAGCGGTGATGCAACTGGTTCCAGCAGCGCGGCTAGCGGGCTCACAATAGAATTTGCCGGTCTGCACACGGGTGTGGCTCTGACCATTAAAGAGATTTCCGAGATTCTTGGCGAACAGAGGATCTTGCTTTCCTTCGGATATATCGAGTATAGGGATACCGACGAAAGGATCAGAAAAACCGCCTTTTGTAGGCGTCTCACTTTGCAGAGCAACGGCAGCGGCCGCTTCCTCGAAGACTCCCGAGTAGATCCAGATTACCAATATCAGGACTAGCGGGAACGATGAAAGCAGCATGGATAGCTTTGTCGTTGATTGTGGCTTGTGGCGCATGGGGGCAGTCACAGCCACCAGCCCCAGCTCCAACTAAAGAAAGTGGCCCAGTACAGAAAGCCACTCACAACAAAGGAAACGCCGCTAACAAAGATCACCGCGGAACCGAGGATCGACCGCTTTTTGTGAAGATCATAGAGGTTCCAGTTGTCGAAGTGCAAGGCGGACCACAAGCACAGCACAAAGCCGCCGAGACCCCCGACAAAAAGGATGATGGCACGCCGCACAAGTGGTGGCTCAAGCCGGACGCCTTGACCGCATGGTTTACCGGCACCTTGGTACTTATCGGTCTTATAACTGGCATCGTCCTCGTTTGTCAGGCGGCGCTGCTTCGCAGACAAGTCAATGTTGCCCGAGAGGAATTCAGAGCTACGCATCGCCCAAAAATCGGCGTGCGGGGTTTCGATGTCGGGTTTGAAGGCGTGACGGGGGATCACATGCATCCATGCAGCTTCACTATTTTTAATGAAGGGGCCGGAACCGCCTACATTCGTGAAATAAACGCCGTTTTGATTAACGATGAAAACTGCTGGAACCAAATGGGGCGCAGAGTGCAGTTTAGATATCCCGATACCAACGCTCGCGTTTTGCCTCCGGGTCAGGACGAACTTTATTTTACGGTTAAAGACTTTTGCTGGGACAAAATCGACTCGAATTGGTTTTTGGTAGGATTCGTCAGATATTCCGATAGCGTTATTGAGGGCATTGAGCGAAAAATTGGCTTTTGCCGACGATGGGTCCGACCGCCCAAGGACGATAACGGCCCCATCTACAACGTTGGAGCTACTAACATTAGTGCCATGCACTGGGCCAAGGAAGACAATGAATACGAGTATTCCTACTAGCGTCCAAACATGAGAAAAGCCGCCCTGACGACCCCCTCCAGGGCCGGCCCTACCGCAAATTAGGACACTACCCGCCTGGACAGCCCAAACCTAGGCTAGGATATAGCCCTGGAGGGGCAATATATGATGAAAGCGGGCGAACGTGCCCCGGAATTCACGCTTCCGGATGAGACGGCGAAGGACCGATCGCTGACCGAGTTCCTGAGCGCAGGCGCCATCGTTCTATACTTCTATCCGGCTGATTTCACCCCCGGATGCACCCGCCAGGCCTGCGTCCTGCGTGATTTGCAGGGGGAACTGCAAAGCGCCGGCCTGCGCGTCGTCGGCATCAGCCCGCAAAGCCCCCAATCGCACGCCAAATTCAAGGCAAAGTACAACCTGCCCTTTGTCTTACTGTCCGATGAGCAGAAGACCGTCATCAAGATGTACGGCGTGAACGGACCGTTGGGGCTCGGCGTACGCCGCGCCACCTACTTGATCGATGCGAGCCGCCGAATTCGCGATGCCGTACTGGCCGACTTCAAGATCGGCCGTCACGCCGATTTCGTGCGCAAGGCTGTCATGCTGCGCGCCACGACAACCTCCTAGCAGAGTGATGTACACGGGCCCAATGCGCACGGTCTGGGGGGATAGGGAGTTGGAAGCCAACTGCCCTTCTACGTTGGCTTCCAACTCCTTATCCCCCCGGACCCTGTGAATAGGGTCAACATCACCACTGCCCCGACGTATCAGTAATGCAATCGCAGCAGATTCGGGTGCCCGATTCGCGGCACCGTGACGATGTACATGGTGCCGTACTCCTGATCGCCGATTTCCGGAATATCCGGGTTGCCGCTCAAGGCAGCGACGATTTTGGGCACGGTATCGGCGTGACCCACGATCAATATTCTGCCGCCGCGGTGCTCATTCAGCGCCCGATGCGCCAGAGCGCGGGGGTCGTCGGCCGGCACCACGGTCTCGTCCAGTCCCAGGCGCGCCGCCAGGGGCGCCGCAGTCTGTCGGTTGCGCAACGCCGGCGACACGTAAATGGCGTCCACGTGACCCAAGGCCTTGCCATCGCCGAACATTCTCGCGAGCAACTCAGCCCGCGCCTGCCCCGCCTGACTGAGCGGCGGGTCGGTGAGGCTGACGCTCAAATCCTTCTCGGCGTGGCGGATGACGATGATGGTGGTCGAGCCGGCTGTTCCCCACACCCAGACCGCAAAAATCACTAAGCCCAGTGCCACTGCGGCCGCCAGCGCGGTCAACCAGACCGGCATCATGAAGGGCCGGCGTTGGAAGCTCACATGGTCTCTTTTCATGGCAGCATAATAACAATGTATGCCGCCCTCCCGCCTAGACTGCAGGTTCTGATCCTTGCCGCCGGCTTCTCCTCCCGCCTGGGTCTGCCCAAAGCCCTGGCCCGGATCCGATCGGTGAGCCTGCTACGCAGGACTCTCACCCTGGCTGCGCGCATCGCACCGGGGGGTGTCATTGTCGTGCTCCCGCGGCGGGCCGCCCGCTGCCGGCTCGAAGCCCGGAGGCTCGAGGTCACCTTCGCCTCCAATCCCCGGCGCGCCGAGGGCCTGTCGAGCTCGGTTCGCTGCGCCATCGAGCAGGCCCGATATTCCTCTGCCGTGCTGCTATTGCCGGTGGATCTGGCCGATCTTCGGCAAGGCGATTTGGCCCGGCTGGTATCGCGCTGGCGCGCGTCGCGCCGTCGCGTGATCGCCCGACGGATCGGGCCGCCGTACGGGGCGCCGCACGGCGGCACGCCCCTGATTCTGCCCCGCTGGCTCTATTCGCGCGCGCTGGCGGTGACCGGCGACAGGGGTCTGCGTGAATTGGTGAATGCATTGCCGGCGGATCGACGCGTGCTGGTGGATCTTCCCTCCGCCGCCGTGGACGTCGACACACTCGAGGATCTGCGCGCCGCCAGACGCCGACTACGCCGCTTCAGCGCCGGTATCGGTACTGCGCGATAGTTTGCCGTGGGCGCTAATCTCGCGCGCTCTGCACCAGCCGGTAGCCGACCGCCGTCTCGGTCAGTATGTGCCTGGGCTGAGCCGGATCGTGTTCCAGCTTCTGCCGCAAATGGCCCATGTACACCCGCACATAGTGGCCATCCTCGGTGTGCGAGGGCCCCCAGACTTCGCGCAGAATTTGCCGGTGCGTGAGCACCTTGCCGGAATTGGCAATCAAGAGAGCCAACAGGCGATATTCAATCGGCGTCAGGTGTACCGCCACCCCGCCCTTGTGAACCGTACGCAGGCTCAAATCGATTTTGACGTCGCCGAACTCGAAGACAGAGCCAAGGTTCGCTCCCGCATCGCGGCGCCGGCGCGATGCGGCCCGCACCCTCGCCAGCAGCTCGCCAACGCCGAAGGGCTTGGTCAAATAATCGTCGGCACCGGCGTCCAAGGCCTCGATTTTGTCCTGCTCGCTGACCCGGGCCGAGAGCACGATCACCGGAACGCTCGACCAGCCGCGCAAGTCGCGCAGGAATTCCATGCCGTCGCCGTCGGGCATCCCCAGATCGAGAATGATGAGATCGGGCTTGCGGGTGCCGGCGTCGGTCAGGCCCTGCCGCAATGTCTCCGTCTCGTGCACGCTCCAGCCCTCCGCCTCCAGCGCGGTGCGCACGAAGCGCCTGATTTGACGCTCATCCTCGACGAGAATCGCCACCGGAAGCGGCTCAGCCATGGGCGGACTCCACTTCCTCGGCGGCAGCGGGCGGCTGCCCCAGAGGCAGGGTGAAAGTGAATCGCGCGCCGCCGCCCGGTCGATGCGTGGCAACGATCTTGCCCTGATGCGACTCGACGATGGCCCGGCAAATCGCCAATCCGAGCCCGACCCCCGGTGTTGCCGACTCCCGTTCGCCGCGCGTGAACTTCTGAAAGACCGCCTCCTCCCGGCCCACGGGAAGGCCCGGGCCGTTGTCCGACACCGACACGCTGAGCTGATCGCCGGCGACTTCGGCAGCCAAGGTGATGCTACTGCCCGGCGGGGTGTACTTCGAGGCATTCTCCAATAAGTTGACCAAGACCCGCTCGATCAGCAATGCATCGATGCGCACCAGAGGCAGATCCCGCGGTACGTGCACCTCCAAGGTGTGCTGCGTCAACATGCCGCGCGCCGCGTTCAACGCCGAGCCGACCACCTCCTCCAGCGGCTGCCATTGAAGGTTGAGCTTGACCTCGCCGCTTTCGATGCGCGCCATGTCGAGCAGATTGCTGACCAGGGTACTCATGCGCCGCGCCTCTTCCTGGATGGCCACCGCGCTCTCGAGCTGCGCGGCCGACAGCGGCGGCTTGGTGAGAGTCAAGGAGTCCGCCAGGCCCACCAGAACGGTCAGCGGCGTCCGCAAATCGTGCGACAGCGCGGCGAGCAGGGAATTTCGCAGGCGCTCCGATTCCATTCGCACCACCGCATCTTGCGCCACCTCCACGTAATGGACGCGCTCGAGGGCGATGGCGATCAGAGCGGCGAAGGTGTCGAGCAGCTGCCGCTGTTCGGGTATGCGCAGCAGCCGGCGATTGCGCGCCTTGACGGCCAGTACGCCGCGCGCGCGGGTGGGCGCGCGCAGCGGAACGTAGAGTACCTCGCTGCCCGGCAGGGTGTCGGTACCGAAGCCCGCCGGCTTGCCCTTGTCGAAGGCCCATTGGGCGATGCCGATATCGACGTTCAACGCCGTACCCGTGCGCGATGAAGTCGCAGCCAGCCGCCCTTCGGAATTCGGCAGCAGCAATGCCGCGCTGGCGCGGAACGTGCGCTCGATGGACTCATCGCTGATTTTCACGACCTGGTCGATCTGCACCGCGCCGGATAGGTCGCGTGCAATCTCGTACAGCGATCCTGCCCGCTCCTCGCGATGCCCGGCGACTCGCGCCTGAAAACGCAGGCCCGCGGTCAACTGTCCTGTAATCAAGCCGACGGCCAGCATGATGATGAACGTCAGAATGTATTGCACGTCGCTCACCGCAAAGGAGAATCGCGGCGGAACGAAGAAGAAATCGAAGGAACATACGCTCAGCACCGCCGCCAAAGCCGCGGCGCCGCGGCCGAAGCGAACTGCGATCAAGACGACGGTCAATATGAATATCGCAACGATGTTCGAACGGTCGAAATGTTCGGCCAGGGGAATCGACAGCAGCGTCACGGCGACGCAGGCGATCGCCGCCCACACATAGCGCAGGCGTTTGAACTTACGGCGGTCGCCGGTCTCGGCATTCGGCGCCGCGGCCCAGGGGGAGGCAGAATTCTTGGCCTCGCCGTTCTGCATGGTCCCATCGGTGCGGCCGATCTCGATCAGATCGATATCCGGCGCCAGCAGCGCGAGCTTCTGGCCGCTCGAACGCTGCCACGGCCACAGCCTCCGCGCCGGATCGCGGCCGATGACCAATTTCGAGAGATTATGGCTGCGTGCGTAGGCGACGACGCTCATCGCCACGTCGGCATCGGCGATCACCGCGGTGGTTGCGCCCAATTCCTTGGCCAGGGTCAGAGTCCCCAGAATTTTCTCGCGCCGCGCCGCCGGCAGGCGCTGCAATCCGGGCGTTTCCACGTAAATGGCATGCCACTCGGCATTCAGCTGCCCGGCGAGGCGCGCCGCCCCCCGTACCACTCGCTCCGCTCCCGCGTCGGGCCCCACGCAGGTCAGGAGCGCATTGGCGGTTTTCCAAACGGATCCTATCGATTTGTCGACCCGGTAAGCCTGAACATCGCCTTCGACGCGGTCGGCGGTGCGGCGCAGGGCCAGCTCCCGCAGAGCCATTAAATTGCCCTTGCGGAAGAAGTTGTTCGCCGCCCGCTCCGCTTGGTGCGGCACGTACACCTTGCCGGCCTTCAACCGCTCCAGCAATTCCTCGGCCGGGATGTCGACCAGCACCACCTCCTCGGCGTCGTCGAACACCGTATCCGGCACGGTTTCCCACACCCGCACATTGGTGATCCCGCCGACGACATCATTGAGGCTTTCCAAATGCTGCACGTTCAGCGTGGTGAATACGTCTATGCCGGCGGACAGCAGTTCCTCGACGTCCTGCCAACGCTTCGGGTGGCGTGCGCCTTGAACATTCGAATGAGCAAGCTCGTCCACCAAGATCAGCGAGGGAGCGCGCAGCAATGCCGCGTCGAGATCGAATTCGCTCAGATCCTTGCCCCGATAGGAGATGGGTTTCGGCGGCAGGATGGGCAGATCGACCAGGAGGGCGGCCGTTTCGGAACGGCCGTGGGTCTCGACGATGCCGATGAGGACGTCGCGCCCCTCGAGCTTCAACTTGCGCGCCGCCACCAGCATGGCGTAGGTCTTGCCGACGCCCGCCGAGGAGCCGAAATAAATGCGCAGCTTGCCGCGCCGCGCGTCGGCCTCTTGACGCGTGACCTTCGCCAGCAGCAAGTCCGGGTCGGGGCGTTGTTCGCTGAAGGTCGGCATCTGCCGCTATTGTGCGCGATCCAGGGCTAAATTGAGCAATAAAACGTTGACTCGGGCTTCACCGAATATCCCCCACTGGGGTCCTTGGACGTGAGCCAGCACGAGCTGCCGCACCTTGAGCGCATCCAAATGTCTCACTCGCGCTATGCGCGCTACCTGGTATAGCGCCGCGGCAGGGCTCACCTGCGGATCGAGCCCGCTCCCCGAGGCGGTCACGAGATCCACCGGAATGGGCAAGGGGTTGGTGGGATCGGCAGCCTTCAAGGCATCGATGCGCCCCCGCACCGCATCGATGAGCGCCGGGTTGGTCGGCCCGAGGTTCGAACCCGTAGAGGCCACCCCGTTGTTCGGCATGGGGGAGGTCGCGGAGAGCCGGCCCCAAAAATACTTCGGATCTTGAAAGGACTGGCCGATCAGCGAGGACCCGACGACCGTGCCGTCGCGCCTCACCAGGCTCCCCGATACCTGCGCCGGAAAGAGCGCGCGGCCGGCCACCGTCACGAGCAAGGGATAGGCGAGCCCCGTCAGCACCGTCAGCACCGCAAACAAAACCAATACGGGGCGCAGCATGAGATTCATGATAGATCCTCCTTCCTCAGACCAGGCGCAGCGCGGCAAGCGTCATGTCAATGAGCTTGATGCCGGCAAAAGGCACCAAGATGCCGCCCACGCCGTAGACCAATAGATTGCGGCGCAGTAGGGACGCGGCGCCGAGCGCGCGGTATTTCACGCCCTTGAGGGCCAGCGGAATCAGCAGCACGATGATCAACGCGTTGAAAATCACCGCGGACAGAATCGCGGAGTTCGGGCTGGCGAGGTGCATCACGTCCAGGACCGCCAGCTGCGGATAGGTGGTGGCGAATGCCGCGGGAATGATGGCAAAGTATTTGGCGACGTCGTTGGCGATGGAAAAGGTGGTCAGCGAGCCGCGCGTAATGAGCAATTGCTTGCCGACCTCCACGATCTCGATCAATTTGGTGGGATTCGAATCGAGGTCGACCATGTTGCCGGCCTCTTTGGCCGCCTGGGTACCGGAGTTCATGGCCACCGCCACGTCGGCCTGCGCCAGCGCGGGCGCATCGTTCGTACCGTCGCCCGTCATCGCGACCAGGCGACCCTCGCTCTGGTACTGGCGAATCAGCTTGAGTTTCGCTTCAGGAGTGGCTTCGGCGAGAAAATCATCCACTCCGGCCTCCGCCGCGATCGCCGCCGCGGTGAGACGATTGTCGCCGGTGATCATCACGGTTCGAATGCCCATGCGCCGCAGCTCGCCGAATCGCTCCTTGATGCCGCCTTTGACGATGTCCTTCAGCTCGACCACGCCGAGCACGCGGCCGTCGTCGCAGACCACCAGGGGGGTGCTGCCCTTGCGCGCCACATCGTCGACCGCCTGCGAAACGCGCGCCGGAAAACTCGAACCCCGGGCCTCGACGTACTGACGGATCGCATCGGCTGCGCCCTTGCGCACCTCGCGCTGACCCAAATTGACGCCGCTCATGCGCGTTTGTGCGGAAAAGGGCACGAACGTCGCCTCGAGCTGAGTCATATTCCGCTCGCGCAGATTGAAGCGCTGCTTGGCCAGTACCACGATGCTGCGGCCTTCGGGAGTCTCATCCGCCAGAGAGCTCAGTTGTGCCGCGTCCGCGAGCTGTTGTTCGGTGTAGCCCTCGGCGGGAATGAACGTCGCCGCCTGCCGATTGCCCAAGGTGATGGTGCCGGTCTTGTCCAGCAGCAGCACATCCACGTCGCCCGCCGCCTCGACGGCGCGGCCCGAGGTCGCGATGACATTGGAGGCCATCATGCGGCTCATGCCGGCGACGCCGATGGCCGACAGCAGACCGCCGATGGTGGTCGGGATGAGGCAGACGAGCAGCGCCACCAGCACGGTAATCGTCACGGGCGCACCGAGTTTGGCCACGGCCACGCTGAACAGGGAGAACGGCAGCAAGGTGGCGGTGGCGAGCAAGAACACGAGGGTCAGCGCGATGAGCAGTATGGTCAGGGCGATCTCGTTCGGCGTCTTCTGCCGCTTGGCGCCCTCGACCATGGCAATCATGCGGTCGATGAAAGCTTCGCCGGGATTCACGGCGACCCGCACCACCAGCCAGTCGGAGAGCACCCGCGTGCCGCCGGTGACCGCCGAGAAATCGCCGCCGGATTCGCGCACCACGGGTGCCGATTCGCCGGTAATCGCGCTCTCATCCACCGAGGCGACGCCCTCCACCACCACGCCGTCCGCCGGAATCACGTCGCCGGTTTCCACCAGGAAGAAATCTCCCTTGCGCAGCTGCGGCGCAGGAACCGCCGCCCATTCCGTCCGGGACATTGCAGCACGCAATTTCTTGGCGGTGATCGATTGCTTCAAGCCGCGTAAGGATGCCGCCTGGGCCTTGCTGCGCCCTTCCGCCAGCGCTTCCGCGAAATTCGCGAACAGCACCGTGAACCACAGCCACGCCGATATGCTGAAGATGAACCACGCCGGCGCCTCGCCGTGACCGCGCAGGGCTTGCACGAACAGGACGGTGGTCAACAGGCTGCCGATGTAAACGACGAACATGACGGGATTGCGCAGCTGCACCGCCGGCGAGAGCTTGCGGAACGAGTCGGCGATGGCAGGACCCACGAGTGCGGAATCGAACAGAGTCAGGGACTTTCGAACCATGGTGGGATACTCAATGAATGGCGTGCAGCTGCAGATGCTCGATCACGGGGCCGAGCGCGAGCGCCGGCACATAGGTGAGCGCGCCCACCAGCACCACGGTGCCGATCAGCAGCGCGACGAACAGAGGCCCATGAGTCGGCAGAGTGCCTGCCGTGGGCTCGATGCGTTTCTTCTTGGCAAGCGCTCCGGCGATCGCAAGCACCGGTACGATGAACGCGAAGCGCCCGAACCACATGACTACGGCCAGCAAAACATTGTAGAAAGGAGTGTTGGCCGAGAGGCCGGCGAACGCGCTGCCGTTGTTGTTGGCCGCCGAGGACACGGCGTAGAGCACTTCGGAGAAGCCGTGCGCGCCGGGATTGAATATCCCCGCCTTCCCCGATTCGAGCATGACCGCGATTGCCGTCCCGGCCAGCGCCAGCATGGGTGTCACCAGAATCACGATCGAGGCCATTTTCATTTCGAACGACTCGATTTTCTTGCCGATGTATTCCGGCGTACGCCCGATCATCAAGCCGGCGACGAACACCGCCATGATGGCGAATATCAGCATGCCGTAGAGGCCGGCACCCACGCCGCCGAATACCACCTCGCCGAGCTGGATCAGCCACATGGGTACGAGGCCGCCGAGCGGGGTAAAGGAATCGTGCACGGCGTTCACGGCGCCGCAGGAAGCGGCCGTCGTGATGGTGGCGAACAATGCAGAGGAGACGATTCCGAAGCGGGTTTCCTTCCCCTCCATATTCCCGCCGGCCTGCAGCGCGCTATGAGTCTGATCGACCCCGAGCGGAGTGAACAGCGGATTGCCCTGCCCTTCGGCCCATATGGCAACCGACGCCATGACCACGAATATCACCGTCATGGCGCCGATCAACGCCCACCCCTGGCGCGAATCGCCGACCATGCGTCCAAACGCGAAGCAGAACGCCGCCGGAATCAGAAATATCGCAATCATCTGCAGGAAGTTGCTCAAGGGCGTCGGATTCTCATACGGATGCGCAGAGTTCGCGTTGAAGAACCCGCCGCCGTTCGTCCCCAGCATCTTGATCGCCTCTTGCGAGGCGACCGGCCCCATCGCCAGAGTTTGCGTATGAGTCGTGAGCGTCTCCGTCACCGCGTTGCCCTTTGCGTCCTTGAGCGGCTGGCCGGCGGCGTCGAGCTTGGGCTGCGTGTAGGTCACGCTCTCCAGCGGAGCGACGTCCTTGTAGGCCGCAAAGTTCTGGATGACACCCTGTCCCATGAAAAGGACCGCGAGCAGCACTGACAGCGGCAGCAGCACATACGCGATGCCGCGCGTCAGATCGACCCAAAAGTTGCCGACGCCCTGCGCGGAATGCCGCGCGAATCCCCGGATCAGCGCGAAGGCCACCCCGATGCCGGTGGCCGCCGAGAAGAAATTCTGCACCGTGAGCGCCAGCATCTGCGTCAAATAGCTCATCGTAGATTCGCCGGCATAGCCCTGCCAATTGGTATTGGTCACGAAGCTCACCGCCGTGTTGAAGGCCGAGTCCGGCGTGACATTCGCCATGTGCTGCGGATTCAAGGGCAGCCATACCTGCAGGCGCTGCAGGAGATAGACGACAACCACGCCGAAGGCATTGAACACCACGACCGCGACGGCATAGCACGTCCACGGCATCTCCTGCGCCGGGTCGACTCCGGCGGCGCGGTACACCGCGCGCTCCAGCTTGCCTATGATGCCGCCGACCGGCGCCGGGCTTGCAATGCGCGCCAAGTAGATGGACAGCGGATACGCAGCTGCCAAGAGCACCGCCAAATAAAATCCCACGGTGACCCAGGCTTCGGCGCCCATCACAGATCCTCAGCCCGGATCAATGCGACCACCAGGTACACCAGCAGGCCGGCGGCAATGGCGCCGCTCAACACGTAGCCCCACGTCACTTCTTGCGCTCCAGCGCCGCACAGCCGGCGATCAAGGCCAGCGTGAGCGCCAAGAACACCGCGAGGACCGTCAAGAACAGGATATCCACCGCATCTCCTTCGGACATATGACGCAGCGCAATCTGCGACAGCGGCACATTAGGCGGGCGGGCGGAAAAACGCGGCAGTATTTACACTCGCCGATGTAAAGGCGGTGTAAACGGGCCGAAATCACCCGAACGACTCCCTCCGCCCAGTGATGCACATCGGCCCAATGCGCAAGGTCTCGGGGGAGGAGGAGTTGGAAGCCAACTGTTCTTACTCGTTGGCTTCCAACTCCTCCTCCCCCCGGACCCTGTGTACTGGGTCAATATGAATCACTGTGCCGAGGTGCCAGTGAGTGCGGATAGTCGCGGAATGCCTGCAGCACGGCCTCGATCTTGGCGCGCGGCACATCCAGATGCGTCACTAGACGAGTGCGCGCCCTGACGGTCGCCAGGATGCCGCGCTCCTCGAGATGGCCGCTCAAGCCCGCGGTCTGCGCCGCCGGGATATCCACATACAGAATATTGGTCTGAGAAGGCTCGACCCTAAGACCCATGGCGCGCAGTCCCTCGCCGAGGTAGGCGGCGTTCGCATGATCTTGCGTGAGTTGCCGCACGTTATGCTCGAGCGCGTAAAGTCCCGCCGCCGCGAGCACCCCGGCCTGGCGCATGCCGCCGCCCAGAACTTTGCGCCAGCGCCGCGCCCGGTCAATGACCTCTCGGCTGCCCACGAGCACCGAACCCGCCGGTGCGCCCAGCCCCTTCGACAGGCATACCGACACGGAGTCGAAGCCCTCGACGCCCGTACGCTCGTCGACTTCGAGCTTGACGATGGCATTGAAGATGCGCGCGCCGTCCAGATGAGTGATCAAGCCCCGCTCATGAGCGAAGCGCGTGACTTGCCGCTGGTAGGCCGGCGGCAGGACTCGTCCGCCGATCGTATTCTCGAGGGCCAGCAATCGGGTGGTGGGGAAATGAATGTCCTTGGGCTTGATGGCCTTGGCGATGCGCTCCATCGAAATGCCGCCGTCCGGATCATTCTCCAGAGGCTGGGGCTGGATGCTGCCCAGAACCGCGGCTCCGCCGCCCTCGTAAGCGTAGGTGTGCGCCTCCTGACCCACCAGATATTCGTCGCCGCGCGCGCAATGAGCCATCAAGGCCGCCAGATTGCTCTGCGTGCCGCTCGCGAAGAACAATGCACTCTCGAAGCCGAAGCGTTCGGCCATCAACGCCTGCAAGCGATTGACGGTGGGGTCGTCGCCGTAAACATCGTCGCCCACCTCCGCCGCGGCCATGGCGGCGCGCATGCCGGGCGGGGGCCGGGTTACCGTGTCACTGCGTAAATCAATGTCGTAGCGGCGCGCGTCCAATGGAATCTCCGTACGTTGAGCCGACACTCATTGTACCGGCGATTCGCGCGCCGCGGAGAGCCCGCGCAAACCCGCGTTGCCGGCCTCAAAGAGGCAGCCCGACGTAATTCTCGGCCAAGCTGGTCAGGGCGGCCGCCGACCCCGTCAGGTAGTCCAGTTCCGCCAGCTGCAGTCGCTGCGCGAACGGGTCATCCGACAGCTTGTGCATGATGGAGGTGAACCACCAGGAAAAGCGCACCGCCTTCCACGTGCGCCGCAAAGACTGTTCTGAATAACGGTCGATGAGAACGCTGCTGCCCGTTCGGTAGTATTCCACCAGCGCAGCGTATAGGAGGCGCACATCGGCGGCGGCCAGATTCAGGCCCTTCGCTCCCGTGGGCGGCACGATGTGCGCCGCGTCTCCCACCAGAAAGAGCCGTCCAAATTTCGAGGGTTCGACCACGAAACTGCGCAGCGGCGCGATGCTCTTCTCGATGGATGGGCCGGTGACCACGGCGTCGGCCACATGAGCCGGCAGGCGTAGACGCAATTCGTCCCAGAAACGCGAGTCGGGCCACTCCTGCAATTTCTCCGCCACTCCGCACTGCAGGTAGTAGCGGCTGCGCGTGAGCGACCGCATGCTGCACAGGGCGAAGCCTCGCTCATGGTTCGAATAGAGCAGCTCATGCGCCGCCGGCGGCACTTCGGCGAGGATTCCGAGCCAGCCGACGGGATAAATCCGCTCGAACGTGCGCATCGCATCGCTGGGCACGCTGCGCCGGGAGACCCCATGATAGCCATCGCAGCCTGCAATGAAGTCGCAGGTCAGTTCATGCACTTTTCCGCCCTGCCTGTAGCGCACTGTCGGATGCGTGCCCTCGAAACCCTGGATGGCTACCTCGCCGGCTTCATAGACGAGCTTTGCACCCGCCGCGGCGCGCGCGTCGATGAGAGCCCTGGTGACCTCCGTCTGACCGTACACCGACACCGAGCGGCCGGTCAGCCCCTTCAAGTCCACTCGGAACTCCCCGCCCGCGAATCCGAGCGAAAACCCGTCGTGCACCAGGCGCTCGCTCAGCATGCGCCCGCCTATTTGCGCCTGCAGCAGCAAGTCGACGGTCCCCTGCTCCAGCACTCCGGCGCGGATTCTCCCGGCGACGTGTTCCACGCTCTGACGCTCGAGAACGACGCTGTCCACGCCGTTCAGATGAAGCAACTGCGACAGCAACAGCCCCGACGGTCCCGCGCCTATGATTGCTACTTGAGTGCGCCCCATGCCCCGCAGGCTAGCAGCGCCGCTGCGGCGCCATGGTACGATTGGAACGCACTCCGGTACTTTTCCGCCAGGCGCACCCGACGCAGTGATTCATATGACCCGGTACACAGGGTCTGGGGGGATACCGAGTTGGAAGCCAACGAGGGGGAACAGTTGGCTTCCAACTCGGTATCCCCCCAGACCTTGCGCATTGGGCCGATGTGCATCACGGCGTCGACGGAGCAGCTCGAGTTGCCGAGGTACTACGGCGAACTTCGGCGTCCTGCGGCACGGCGTTCCACCCCCGCAATGCCACCCTGGCGCATTGCCCGGACGAGGCCGGGCACAGCACCTCGATCCGGCGCGACTCGCCGGGCAGCAGCGAGACATAATTGTCGTCGTAGTACACCGGCAATACCCGCGCGCCCTGCCCGTCCAGCATGGTCATTTTTGCCGCGAGCGCCGCGGACCGGCCTTGATTCGTCAGCACCACCTCGATGCGCGTGTCCTCGCCGTCCTTGCGCGCGTGTGCCGACACCGCAACCGGTTGAGGCTGTAGATCGTCGAGCCTCCTTTGGCCGGCGGCATCGCGGCTCTGCCAGTACAAGTTCTCGGACAGGATCGTGCCGGCGGAATCCGTCAAGGTCAGCTTCACGAGCACCAGGGCCTCGCGCCTCAGCAGCCGATCAAGATCGAGCGGCGGCAGCGTCGCGACCGAATTTGCCGCGACGCCGACCGGATCGACGCGCTGCGCGAGCAGCCGGTTGTCGAGCGAGAGGACGCGGGTCCGAAGACTCAAATGAGATTGAGCTGCGCGCGATATGTTCACGACGGACAGAGTGTAGTCAGGCAGATTGAGCTGAGCGTGCACCGGTTCGCACGCCTTCTTCACCGCGTAGTAGGCGGCCGCCGTGTCGTAATCCGAACTATAGATTTGCCAGGTATTGCTCGGCCACGAAGGATGCGTCATCCACAGCAGGCGGCCGCTGTTCTTGGTCCACAGATGCGCCTGGAATCCTTCGAAAATGGCGCGGTACGACACGTAGTCCATGAGTTGTGCCTTGCGCTCGAAATCCTCGAGACCGGCGGCCTCGCCGTACTGCTCTGCAAGGGCCGCCATGAACGTCGCCACATCGCCGTTGCCGCCGAAATGCCAGTCGTGATATGCATAGGTGTCGCTCAACGGCCAGCGGTCGGCCGCCGGAATGGACGCACGCAGCGACTCCAGAGTCGACAAGGAAGGCGTTCCCACTTCCACCGAGAAACCCTGCGCCAGCCCGGTGAAATACTGTTCCGGCGGCCTGTAGTTGTAGGGTCCGCTGCCTTGCAGGTTCACCGAGTTGGAGCTCCCCGTGTAGTAACGCGTGCCGTCGAGCGATGCGGTCAATTCGGCCAAGCCTTCGTTGATGATGGGCTGCGGCACCCCTTCGTTGCGCCCGAACCAGACCGCAATCGAGGGATGATTCCGATAGCGGCCGATCACATCGCGCGCATTGGCCAGAAACAGCGCCGGATCCTGCGCCTCCATCTGGAAGTCCTGGGTCGATTCCCAGAAGTCGTTCAGGACCAGAAGGCCGTATTCGTCCGCGAGATCGTAGAAGACGTCTTCAGTATTCTGTCCGAGCCAATTGCGGATGATGTTGAGGTGAGCCGCGCGTTCCAGCCGGAAATACGGCTCCAGGCGCGCCCGCGAGACGCGCTTGCGCGAATCGTCCATGCCCCAGCTGCCGCCGCGCGCGGCAATGGGCACGCCATTGACGCGGATGACCAGATACGGCGTCAATGATTCGCTGCCGATGGGGTGCACCGCCGGCGATGTCTCGCCCGCAAGCAGCGCGTCCCCCGCCGGCGTCAGCGATTCGGCCCATCCCTTTGGCGTGCGCTTGATCGCCTCGTGACGGACATCGACCAAGCGCTGACCCAGAGCCGTGCCCGCCGTCGGATCCACCTCGACTCGCCGCAGCCGGCCTTGGCTGTCGAACAGCGACAATTCATAGGTCAATTCGCGCACGCCGAACTTGAGCGTCGCCGAATCGGAGAGCGCGCCATCGCTGAGGACATCGAGGTCGAGCGTATAAAGATTCGCCGGCCCATAACCATTGGGCCACCAGAGACGCGGCTCCTTCAGATGCAGTTGCGCAAATTCCCGCGGATCCAGCGATACCTCGCTGATACCCGGATTGAGGCTCACTGTCTTTTGCACCTCGATGCCGCCGAAGCGCGCCCTCAGGGTGGCTTGGACGGCGGTCCGCGCACGATTTTCGACGGACACCGCGATGGAGATATCGGCGGCATCCGTACGCGGCAGCGGCAGCCGAGTGACCACATGCGGGTCCAGCAGCCGCACCCTGCCCGTCGCAGCCAATTCGACGTCCTGCCAGATGCCCGTGTCCCGGTCGCGGATTCCCGGAATCCAATCCCAGCCCTCGGTGGCGATGAAGGTCGGACCGTCGATCGCAAGACTGCCGCCGTTCTCCCCCGGGCCCGCGGCGATCGATTGCTCATGCGGGATGCCGGGATGAGGCGGCGGCGACACCCGCACCGCCAGCACATTGCTGCGTCCGGCCCGCAACTGCCCCGTGACATTGAAAACACCCCGGATGAAAGCGCCTTTGATGTCCCCCAGGCGCACCCCGTTCAGCCACACCTCCGCAGCGTAGTTGATGCCTTTGAACGTCAGCGTGAATTCCCGGCCCTGCAGATCGGCCGGCACATTGAAGACGCTTCGATACCAATAATCCTGCCGGCTCAAGGAATCCGGGATGGCGAGATTGTTCAGTCCATAATTCGGGTCGGGATAAACGCCGCGTGCAATGAAGGTGGTCAGCACGGTGCCCGGAACCACCGCCGCATACCATCGCGAGTCGTCGTACTGCGGCTGCGACAGTTGCATTCCGCCGAGTTCCGGCCCGGCCGCGCGCCCTGATTCGAGCGCCGGAGCGGGAATCAAGCGCCAGGAACCGAGCGCCCAACGTTCAGGGCCACGCGGCTCCAATCCCTTTGAAGCAGGCGCGGCCTCCGCCATAGGTCCGCTGGGCGGACTCTTCGCCCGCGGCAGGGTCCACGCGTCTTGCGGTTCCTGAAGGCCACGCCACGCATGCTCCTGCCAGGGCCAGCCCACCCCGACGGCATCGAAAGTCACCAGCGAGAAATTCGGCGGCGCCCGTGCCAGCGCCTCCACCGCCGCGGCCCCGAGGGACGTGGACATCAGCGTCCACTGCGCCAGGGAGCCGCCGAAGTGCGCGCGAACTCGAGGCGATGCCGCAGGAACTCCCGGTGATGCCGCAGTGGGCGCGAGTTCCAGACTCGGACGCACCCGCGATGTCGACAGCGGTTGGGCCGCAATTTCCCGGCCGTCGAGATACAGGTGCGCTGCCCTGCCGTCGAAGACCGCGGCAACCGCATACCAACGGCCCGCCTCGAGTGCGGCGCCCCCGCTCAGCGTCGTGGATCCCGCGACCAGGCACAGCGAGCCGTCCGTCACCGCCACCCCCCACCATGCGCCGCCGGCGGCATCGCCGACGGCGGAGACGATCGCCCGGCCGGGCTGACGGTGCGCAATGCGCAGCCAGCCGGTGATGGACCACGGTGCGTCCGCCGCCAGCGGAGCCGCCCGTTCCGACAAAGCGCGCGTTTCACCGACACCACCATCCAGAAACGTTGCGTTGTACGGGCCGAAATTAGTTGTCGCGCCCAATACGGCCGCCGCCGACGCCGTTGCCGGCCGCACGGGTGCATCCAGTGTTACTGACGTCCGCGCCGATGCTGATGCCGGCGCCGGAGCAGCGGGCGCCGCCCATGACAGCGCCGGCCAGACAGCAATGCTCTGCCACAGCGCCCAATACGCGAGACCGCAAATGAAGCGCTTCCGCATGCCGGCTCCCATCGAGATATGACAACGCTGACGCACTACAGTACCCTGTTTTTTATTTTTCCAACAGGCGTTCTCGCGCGCAGCGGCAATGCTGAGGTGAAGTCCATGGGCGGCGCCGCGCACATCAGAGCCGTCATCGTCGCGAGTCTCGCCGGCATATTGTTCGGCTTCGACACGGCCGTCATCGCCGGCATCACGCATGCACTGCGCGAAGTATTTTCACTCTCGTCGGTCGGCCTCGGAGCGGCGGTGTCGAGTGCACTGTGGGGCACTCTGCTCGGAGCACTCATCGCGGGCCGCCCCGGCGACCGCTACGGCAGCCGCGACATGCTGCGAGTCGTCGGCCTGCTGTATGTGATCTCGGCGCTGGGCAGCGCTTTTGCGTGGAGCCTCACTTCGTTCGCCGCGTTTCGATTCTTCGCAGGCATCGCCATCGGCGGATCTTCGGTCCTCGCCCCGGTCTATCTCGCGGAGATCGCACCCGCTCATCGGCGCGGTGCGCTCGTCGGCTTGTTCCAACTCAACATCGTGATCGGCATTCTGCTCGCCTACGGCAGTAATTTTTGCGTCGCGCGGTTCGTGGCCGGACCGGACTCGTGGCGAGACAAGCTTGCGGTGGCGGCGCTGCCAGCCGTCATATTTTTCTTGCTGCTGCTCACGATTCCGCGCAGCCCGCGTTGGCTCGCCGCGAGGATGCGGCTCGCCGAAGCCGAATCGAGTTTGCGCCGTCTCGGCTGCGCCGATCCGCGCGCCGCGTTGACCGGCTTCGCAACCCCAAGTCGGCCGCCGGGCACGCCGCGCGCGAGGCTGTCATGGGCGCGGCATCGGCGCCCGATTCTGCTCGCCGTCGGACTCGCCTGCTTCAATCAACTCTCGGGAATTAATGCTGTTCTATACTATCTGGGCGATATTTTTGCGGCGGCGGGTTTCGACGCGTGGTCGGCCGATCTACAGTCGGTCGCGGTGGGCGCCACCAATCTCGTCGCAACTCTTCTGGGCATCGCCCTGCTCGATCGCGCCGGAAGGCGCACCCTCATTCTGGCCGGTTCCATCGGCACGGCACTGGCGCTGACCGGCGTCGCACTCATCATGGCAAGCGGTTCCGCGCGCGGCTGGCTGCTGCCGCTGCTCATCGCGTTCATTGCGTCATTTGCGATTTCCCAGGGAGCGGTGATTTGGGTGTACTTGAGCGAGATTTTTCCGACCGGCGTACGCGCGCGCGGCCAAGCCGTCGGCAGCGCGACGCACTGGATTTCGAACGCGCTGATCGCCGGCGCCTTTCCGGTGATCGCCGCGAATTCGAAGGCCGCGCCATTCGCATTCTTCGCGGGCATGATGCTGCTGCAGTTCATCGCCGCATTCTTCCTCATGCCGGAAACGCGGGGCGTTGCGCTCGAACGCATGAGCGATCTTCTGGGCGCGCCGCGCCGAGACGCCGTGCGCCGCAATATGTGAATCCAGGAGCGGCGTTGCGGCGCGGCTCGAGCCGATTAAAGACAAAGAAAATATTTAATCGTTGACTCTGGAGAGGAAACGGAGTTAGCCTTCGGCCCAGATCAGGTTGGGCGACGGCCCAAGTGATGGTGGGGAAGAGCAGAGGGACCGCGGACCGGCAGAAGCACGCCCAAGCGTGACGCCGGCATCGGTCGAACCTCGCCAATGGCCGGACAGTCAAATTACGGGGAGATTTAGTACCATGTCGCATCGTAGGGAAAAGCGGGCGC
The DNA here is from genome assembly GCA_963784105.1 of uncultured Gammaproteobacteria bacterium. Taxonomy (GTDB): domain Bacteria; phylum Pseudomonadota; class Gammaproteobacteria; order Steroidobacterales; family Steroidobacteraceae; genus Bog-1198. The sequence continues at coordinate 2,002,479 of CAWAQE010000015.1, read as the reverse complement.
GCCAAGCTGCTCGTTTCGCAATAATGACAGCGGTGTCATTCGAGGCATCATTTGTCGGGCATGCAGCCTTCGCCGACCAGTCGCAGACAACGACCCAGGCAGCGGCCAAGTCCGACGATCTGCAGGAAATCGTGGTGACCGGGTACCGCCAATCGCTGCAAACGGCCTTGGATGCCAAGCGCAAGTCCAATCTTCCGATCGAGTCGGTGGCTCCTGAAGACATCGGCAAGATGCCCGACCAAAACGTGGCCGAATCTCTGCAACGCCTGCCCGGCGTCCAAATCGACCGTGGCCAGGGGGGCGAAGGCACCTCGGTGTTGATCGACGGTTTGCGTCAGAATCTGACGACCCTGAACGGCGACACATTTCTGACCGGCAAGGAATTCTATGTTTCCGGCGAAGGGGCGAATTCCGGCGGCGGCGCCGACCTCGCAATATGCCTCCCTCGAAGGCATTCCGAGTCAAATCGTCGGCGGGATCGATGTGTACAAGAATCCCAATGCGTCGATGACTGAAGGCGGCCTCGGCGGCACCATCGATCTGAAGACCCTCGATCCGCTCGCGCAGCCCGATGGCCTTTCCTTGAGCGGAGTTCTGCAAGAAACCAGCGGAGATTTCACCGGCAACAGCAAGACTCCGGGCGGCACCGTGGTCGGCTCCTACAAAGTCAGTGATCGTTTGGCCTTCACCGGGAGCTTTACGTTCGACGACGAAAAGACCCACACCAAAGAATTCCAGGATCAAAATCGCGCCGACTGGATCATCACGCCGGGCGCGACCGGACCCTACACCGGTTCCTTGACCGCGGCCGGCCTTACCGCCCTGCCCAACGGCAAAACCTACATTGACCCGCAATTGGGCTATTTCACCGATGCCTATGATTACCGCGACGATAAGGGTGCGTCGTTCGGTGTCGATGCCAAGGTGACGGACCACATCGAAACCAGCTTGAATTGGTTCTTCTCCAATGAGACCGACACCAACTACAGCTACACCGACAAGGCCTGGTTCAACGGTCAGGGGTCGGCGTCCGGCAGCCTGCTCCCGGGCATCGACCCCACGAAGCCCTATTCCATCGACGGCAACGGCGTGGTGCAAAACGCCACCTTCAATGCCAATGGCGCCGAAACCGCGACCTTGTATCAGCAGAACAAATCTGAGGCGAACAACTTTCAATGGCTCACCAAGTTCAATGAAGGCGGCGCGGTGCGCGGCAGCTTCGACGCATCGTTTTCGCACGCCACGTCCAACCTGCAGGCCGACCAAGCCGACGTTGAGCATGAGCAGTATCTGACCAGCGCCGGCGTGTCGACGGCGCCCGCCGCACCCGGCTGCAACAACGGCTCATCGACCTGTTCGGGAGGAACCAGCCACCATGGGTACGAGTTTACGTACGCGAACGGCGGCACCTCCGGTCTGCCGTCCGTCAGTTACCTGGCGCCCTACGCGGATATTTTGAACAATCCGAACTACACCACGTTCAAGTCGAACTGGGCCTGGGCCAATCTGACCGACAACAAGCAGTTTGGAGTCAAGGGCGACATCCATTGGGATCCGGCCTTCATTACCGATGTGCCCACGACCATTTCGGCGGGCGTGCGCTACGCCGGCCGCGATGTCGATCAAACCTTCGGCCGCTACCTCATCAATGGCACTCTGGCCGACGGCCAGGTTGCGGGCGGCGACAACAACTGCCCTTGCGGCCCCTGGCTGTACTACCAGGACCCGGGATACGGCAAGCCCAACATTCCCTACTCCACGGCATTGTCGAATCCGGGCCTGGCTCTGAACGTCAACAACTTCGGGGTCGGCACCATCACCGTGAAGAATCCCACGACCGGCGGCATGACCAATCCGTCCACCTTCCTGCAGTCGGTCTGGTCGGGCGCCGGGGTGCCCAACACCACCGAGCGGTTCTTCGAGGACAAATTGAGTTCGTTCCAGGTCACGGAGCGCACCACCGCCAGCTACCTGATGATGGACATCGGCGGCCCGGCGAGCCGATTCCATGCGAACTTCGGTGTGCGGCTCGTGGACACCGACCTGACCATTCAAGGCGGTCAGACGGCGGCGTCGCCGACCTATTATGGAACGGCATCGTGGAACGGCGTCGACTCCAATGTGGTGCCCGTGACCACCCGGCGCAACTACACCGACGTGCTGCCCTCGTTCAATTTCGTGCTCGATGTCACCGAACAGCAGAAAGTCCGGTTCGGCGCGGCGCGCGTCATGTCGCCGCAGGACCTGTTCCAGCTGGGCATGGGCAATACGTTCAACTTCACGCGCAGCACCACCCGGGTGCAGCCGAACGGCACGGTGGGCGGGTTCTTCTTCGTCAACGGCACCGCGGGAAATCCGCGAGCTCGATCCCTATCGCGCGTCGCAGTTCTACCTGTCGTACGAGAACTATTTTGCGCCGGGCGCCATCGCCAGCGTGTCGACTTTCTACAAGCAAGTGGACAACTTCACCGAGATCAAGACCATCCCCACCTTCGTCAACGATGATTTCGGCGGCGACACGGGCGACGTCACGCAACCGGTCAATGAAGGTTCCGGCCGCATCTATGGAGTGGAGGTCGGTGCCCAGTACTCCTTCGCGAACTTGGCCGATTGGCTCAATGGCTTCGGATTCGCGGCGAACTACACCTACTCCAAGTCGACGACCGACAGCGCGAGCACCAGCTTCTCCTACGACTCTGCGATACCCGGAGTTGCACTGAACGCCGCCACCGGTACCTTGTTCTATGAGCGCTTCGGCTTCTCGACCCGATTGTCGTACTCCTGGCGGGATAAGGCCGTCAATGACAGCCAGGTCGGATCCACCTTCACCTTCCCGAATGCCAAATTGGTGGAGACGACGTACCAAGTATTCTCCGCACCGTACGGGCAGCTCGACGGCCAGGTGGGTTACGACTTCAACAGGCACGTGGGCGTATTCCTCTCCTTCCAGAATCTGACCAACTCGGCGCAGCACACCTACCTGCAATGGTCGAATCTGCCTTTCACCTACGACGAAAGCGGACGGCGCTTCTTCTTGGGCATCAAAGGTAAGCTGTAATTGGGCATCAAGGGTAAGCTGTAAAGGGATTCGGAACGGCCGCAACCCGCGACCGTGCCGTTTTCCATCCACCAGCGTGCAGACGCAAAGACATCCATGCGAGTCATGGATCGCTCCCGGTCGAAGGTCTTGATGCATATGTCGGATAACTCCCAAATAAAAAGCATCGCCATCGTCGGCGGCGGCACTGCCGGCTGGATGGCGGCGGGCATATTGGCGCGCGCCCTGCCGGGAACCGGGTGCGCCATCACCGTCATCGAGTCGCCCGATATCGGCACGGTGGGCGTCGGCGAGGCGACCATCCCGCCGCTCGTGGATCTGCTGCGGTTTCTCAATATCAACGAAGGCGACTTCGTCAAGCACACGCAGGCCACTTACAAGCTCGGCATCAAGTTCACCGACTGGCCGCGTACCGGGCATTCCTACTGGCATCCATTCGGCAGCTTCGGCAGCATGATCAATCTGCGGCCCTTCTTTCACGCCTGGCACAAAGCCAAGGCGGCCGGCCTCGCTCCGCGCTTCAACGATTTCAGTCTGTGCGCCACGCTCGGAGATGCGGGCAAGTTCCGCTTTCCCGATGCCGCGGTGCAGGGACCCGTCTCCGGCCTGCGTTACGCGCTGCACTTCGATGCCGGACTGGTGGCCCAGTATTTGCGCAACTACTCCGAGCGCCTGGGCGTTGCGCGCCTGGAGCGCACCGTCGTGCAAGCCACCTTGCGCGAAGACGGCTTCATCGACGAGATCCTCTTCAGCGACTCCAGCCGCCTGCAGGCGGACTTGTACATCGACTGCAGCGGGTTTCGCGGCGTGCTGATCGAAGGCGCACTCAAGACCGGTTATATCGATTGGACCGATGTGCTGCCCTGCGATCGCGCGGTCGCGGTAATGACCGACAGGCCCGTCACACGGCCGCCCTACACCGAGGCCAATGCGCGCGCCGCGGGTTGGCGCTGGCGCATTCCGCTGCAGCACCGCGTCGGCAACGGCTATGTGTATTGCAGCGCCCACATCGGCGACACGGCGGCGCTCGACGATCTCATGGGCGCGGTCGAGGAGAAACCGCTGTGGGACCCGTTCTTCCTGCGGTTCGTCACAGGAAGGCGAAAGCTGCTGTGGAACCGCAACTGCGTGGCCCTGGGCCTCGCGTCCGGGTTTCTCGAGCCGCTGGAGTCCACCAGCATTCACATGGTGATGGCAGGCTTATACAAGCTGCTCGAGCATTTCCCCAACACCTCCTTCGCGCAGTCGAACATCGACTCCTACAACAGCGAATTGATTCAGGAAATAGAGCGCATTCGCGACTTCATCGTTCTGCACTACCTCACCGGGCGCACCGATACGCCGCATTGGGCGTACTGCCGGAACATGAAGCTGCCCGACAGCCTTGCACAGCGCATGGAACTCTACAAACACACCGGCCGTATTCGCTGCAAGCCGGGCGAATTGTTCAGCGATCTGAGCTGGTTCTACATATTCGACGGCATCGGCATGAACCCCGAGAGCCACGACCCATTGATGGACATCGTGAACATGAATCAATTCAAGGAGATCTTGGGCGCGATTTCCAAGGACACCGCGCTGGCCTCCCGCTCCGTGCCCTCCCACGACAGCTATTTCGCCGCCGAGGTCCCGATCCGATGATGGCTGCCAAGCCGTTGCTGGGCGGAGTGGAATTGGGCGGAACGAAGTGCGTGTGTCTGATCGGCACCGGCCCGGACGATATCCGCGCGCAAATTGCCATACCCACCGAGACCGATGCAAACTCCACTTTGATGCCGCATCGAAGCGACTCTTCACGGCTGGAAAGACCTGTACGGCGCGATAGCGGCATTGGGCATCGCCTCCTTCGGACCGGTCGATCTGGATCGAACCTCGCCGCGTTATGGCTACGTCACATCGACGGCGAAGCCCGGATGGCGCGACACCGACGTTGCTCGGCGCCTGTCGAAGCTCTTTCCCGTACCCGTGGGTTTCGATACCGACGTGAACGGCGCCGCGCTCGCCGAAGGGCGCTGGGGCGCCGCCAAACACCTGGCGGATTTCGCCTACGTCACGGTGGGCACGGGCGTCGGGGTAGGACTCGTGGTCGACGGGCGGCCGGCTTACGGGTTCAGTCATTCCGAACTCGGCCATATCCGCATCGCGCGCAAGGCGGGAGATGCCTGGCAAGGCGCATGCGCGTTTCACGGCGACTGCGTCGAGGGCCTGGCCTCGGGAGCGGCGATCGCGGCGCGTGCGGGCTTGCCCGCCCATCAGATTCCGCAGGATAGCCCGGTCTGGGAGCTGGTGGCGCATGCCTTGGCGCAACTGCTGCACACCATAGTGCTGGCAACGGCGCCGCGGCGCATTTTGATCGGCGGCGGAGTCGCCGAGGGCCGGCCGGAGCTTCTTCGATCCGTGCGGCGGCAGCTTCTCGACAGTCTGAACGGATACTTGAAATTGGACCGGCTCACGGGAGGTATCGACGCCTACGCAGTGCCTCCCGGGCTGGGGCCGCTGGCGGGGCCGCTCGGCGCCCTGGCGCTCGCGGCCGACACCATTTGATCGCGCCCTGCGTTACACCCACAATTTGTCCACGCCCATGCGAAAGAAGAGCCCATCCCAGACCCAAGTGCAGGCGGCCGAATCCGCCGGGCCGCAGCTGTCCGGCACCAACCTGGCGCGCGCCGGCGACCACAACCAGCGGGTCACGCTGCACGCCGTGAGGGTCAACGGACCCGTGACGCGCACCGAGCTTGCATTGAAGACCGGCCTCACGCCGGCGGCGATTGCGAACATCACCAACCGGCTGCTGCACGATCGGCTCATCCTGCGCGCCGGGCGCTCGCATGGGGCGCGCGGGCAGCCGGCCACCAAATTCGCGGTCAATCCCGACAGCTGCTTCTCCATCGGGCTGAATGTCGATCGAGATCACGTGACGCTGGTGGTGCTGGATTTCGTCGGCAAAGTGCGCGCGCGCGCCTCGCGGGAAATTCACTTCGCAAAGCCATCGACCGTGCGCACCTTCTTTCAGCGCTCCATCGGCCAGCTTCTGGCGAGGGCCGGCATCTCGCGCAATCGCCTCATCGGAGTCGGCGTCGCCTTTCCCGACGACATCACGCGGGCGCACCTGCCGGATCAGCCGGCCGACTATGCGGCCTGGGCCTCGATAAAAATCGACGACCTGATCAGCGATGTGCTCGGGATTCCCGTGTTCATCGAAAACGACGCGGCGGCGGCGGCGATCGGAGAAATGCAGTTTGGGTCCGGCCATCGTTATCGAAGCTTTTTCTATCTGCTGGTGACCGCGGCCTTGGGCGGCGGCTTGGTGGCCGATGGCAGCTACTTTCGCGGCGCCAACGGCCGCAGCGGCGAAATCGGCTGGCTGCGCGCGCGCAGCGAAGCCGGCAAGGATAGTCAATTGCAGAACATCGTTTCGCTGTCCTGCCTCTACAGCCGCCTCGCCGAGCAGGGCTTTCGCGTAGCGACGCCGCGCGGGCTCATGCGTCTCGAGCCCTCCGCGCGCCTGATCGTGGATCGCTGGATCCACGAATCCACCGAGGCATTGGTGGATTCGTTCATCGCCATCAATTGTCTGATCAACCCGGAAGCCATACTCATCGGCGGCCGGCTCCCCGCCCCGCTGGTCGACCGGCTCGCGGCTTCGCTGAACCGGCGGATGACCGCATTCGCCTCGCAGATTCCGGCAATCGCCCCGGTCGCCCGCGCCCTGACCTCGGACGACGCACCGGCCGTAGGCGCCGCCATTCTGCCGTTCAGCTATCGGTTGCTGCCGACGCGTTTCGCTCTCCTCAAACCGACATGAGCCCTCTCGAGGCGCCGCGTGCACGACTCGTCGAATGGCTGGTCGCCGCCGCCTACCCCCTGTGGTCGCGCCATGGCATTGATCCCTGCAACGGCGGCTTCGCCGAGGCGCTCGATGGTGACGGGCATGCAGTTGCGCTGCCGCGCCGAGCGAGGGTTCATCCCCGCCAGGTATACGCATTTGCCCAGGCACGGGCATTCGGCTGGCAAGGCGATGCAAGGGGGATCGTGAACCGTGGAATGGACTTCTTCGAGACTCACTACCGGCGAGCGGATGGATTGTTCCGCACCCTGGCGGGCGCCGACGGCGCGGCGCTCGATGAGCGCGCGCTGCTCTACGACCAGGCATTTGCGCTGCTCGGGTATGCGGCGGCGGCCACTGCGCTCGATGCGCGCTCAGAGTTCGAGAAGCGCGCAATTGCACTGCGGCATGCCGTCGAGGCCCATTTCCTCGCGCAGGACGGCGCGTACGATTCCTATGAGCAGTCAACGGGCCATCGAGAGTCGAATCCGCACATGCACTTGCTCGAGGCGTACCTGGCGTGGGCCGAGATTGGACACGATGCAGTCTGGGCCACGCGCGTCCAGGCCATCGCCGAATTGGCACTCGCGCGCTTCGTCAACAAGGACAGCGGCTCGATCGGCGAATCCTACCTCGCCACATGGCAGCCGGCGCCGGGAATCGCGGGCCGCGTCGTCGAGCCTGGGCACCAATTCGAATGGGCGTGGCTGCTGCTCCGCTGCGAGCGCTGGCACTCAGCCTCGGCCTTGCGCGGCGCCGCTCTGCGGCTCATCGCGATCGGCGATCGATTCGGCATTCGCGACGGCGTCGCAATCGATGCGCTGTACGATGATTTCTCGATCAAAGATGCCCGAGCGCGTTTCTGGCCGCAAACCGAGAGGCTCAAGGCGGCGCTGCTCGCCGCAGCCCTCACGGGGGACCCGCATTACGAAGCCATGGCCGAAGCCGCCGTCGCGAGCTTCTTCCCGTATTTGAATGCCGCCGTGCCCGGTCTTTGGCGAGATGTACGTTTGCCGAACGGTGAGTTCGTCGGCTCGCCGGTTCCGGCAAGCACCCTCTATCACCTGGTGGGCGCAATTGCGGCCCTGAATGTGGCGCATCACCCTTCTCTGCCGCGGCCGCACCCTGGACCTGGACCTGGGCCGGGGCCGGGGCCGGGGCGGAATCATCCATGCCCCTGCGGCAGTGGAAAGAAATACAAGGCATGTTGCGGGCAAATAAGTGCCGGCGCGCAAGCCGGCCGACCGCAGGCGGACCCGGCGGCCCTGCACATGACCCAGCTTGCCTCTCTGATCGATGCCGGACGCTATGTCGAGCTGGAAACCAACGCACGGGAGCTGCTCGAGCTGCATCCGGGCTCCGGCATCGTTTGGCAGGTATTGGGCCTGTCTCTGACGCGGCAAGGCAGGGACTCTCTTCAAGCCCTGGAGATGGCGGCACAATTACTGCCGAACGATGCGGCCGCACACAATAATTTGGCCAATGCACTGGGCCGGCTCGGGCGGCTCGATGATGCGGTCGCACACTATCGGCGCGCTCTGCGCCGAAGTCCTGACTTCGCCGAGGCGCACAATAATCTGGGCCATGCGCTGCTGGATCTCGGGCGGTTCGATGAGGCGGCGGCGAGCTGCCGCCGCGCGGCCGAGCTCAAGCCGGGCCTTGCGGAGGCGCATGACAATCTAGGCAGCGCACAGCTTGCGCTCGGGAGCCTCGATGAGGCCCTGGCAAGTTACCGCCGGGCGCTTGAAATCGAGCCAGACTTCGCAGAAGCGCATAGCAATCTGGGAAATGTCTGGCTGGAGCTCGGGCGAATCGATGAAGCGCTGGCAAGCTGCCGCCGAGCCCTCGCGATCGATCCTAATTTGGCCGAGGCGCACAATAACCTCGGCAACGGCTTACGGAGCCTCGGCAAGCTCGAGGATGCGGCGGCAAGCTATGGCCGGGCGCTCGAGATCAATCCCAAGTTCGCCGAGGCGCATTGCAACCTCGGCGTGACTTTGAGGCTCAAAGGGAGCACCGCGCAAGCCCAGGCCAGTTGCCGCCGCGCGCTTGAAATAAATCCTCGGTCGGCCGCGGCTTTGGTGGCGTTGGCCGATTCGAGCGCCGATGCGGGTCAATTTTCGCAGGCCGAGGAATTGCTCGAGCGCGCCATCGCGGCTCGGCCGGATTCGCCGGAAGCCTGGGCCGGTCTCGCGCGCACGCGGAAAATGACCGTCGCCGATGCTGCGTGGCTCGCGCAAGCGCAGCGCATAGCGGGGAAGGGATTGACGCCTCGCCGCGAAAGCTGCCTGCGTCATGCCATCGGCAAATATTTCGACGACGTAGGGGATTTCGAGCAGGCATTCGCCAATTTTCGCCGAGCGAACGAGCTGACTCGGCTGCGCCGGGCGAGGCATGACAGAGGGCAACTGACGCGGACCGTCGAGGTCATTACGCGATCCTGGGATCGAAACAAAGTCAGGCAAAGGACCGGCGCGAACGAATCCGAGCGTCCGGTATTCATCGTCGGGATGCTTCGCTCCGGCACCTCGCTGGTCGAGCAGATTCTGGCATCGCATCCCGCCGTTTTCGGGGCCGGCGAGCTGACATTCTGGAGCGCCGCATGGGCAGCGCATGCCGCGGCCCCCGGAAACTCAGAGATGAGTGACGGCTTGCTGCGAAAGCTGGCCGACGATTACCTTCGGTCTTTACGCACGCTGTCCGAGGATGCGCTCAGGGTCGTCGACAAAATGCCGACCAATTTCCCCTTCTTGGGGCTGATTCACGCGGCGCTGCCGAACGCACGCATCATCCATATGCGGCGCAATCCCCTCGATACCTGTCTTTCGATTTACATGCAGCTATTCGAAACCACCGTCTCTTACGCGAACGACCTGGACGACCTGGCGCACTACTACACCGAATATCTGCGAGTCATGGATCACTGGCGATCGACCCTGCCCGCAAACGCGATTCTGGATGTGCCCTATGAAGGGCTGGTGAGCGATCAAGAGGCATGGACCCGAAGAATGCTGGAGTTCATCAATCTGCCCTGGGACCCGCGCTGCCTGGACTTCCACCGCACCGAGCGCACCGTTCTCACCGCCAGCCAATGGCAGGTGCGCCAGAAGCTCCACGGATCATCCGTCGGTCGCTGGCGCCATTACGAAAAGTTCCTGGGAGCGCTGTCGAAGTTGACCGCCTTGGATACCTCGCCGTCAGCAGTCGGGAACGTCAGTACCTCTGCGCAGTGATGTACACGGGCCCAATGCGCACGGTCTGGGGGGATAAGGAGTTGGAAGCCAACTGCCCTTCTACGTTGGCTTCCAACTCCTTATCCCCCAGACCTTGTGTACTGGGTCAATATCGTCACTGCGCCGAGGGATTAGTACGGCTGACCGTTCTTGTGGGTGAACCCGGCACCGCCCGTGATCTTCAAGTCGATGTCAGGGTAGAGAACCTCATCCTCCCGCGGTTGGCGCGAGCCGACCTCCAGGTAAAGCGCATCTTTGGTGCTGCGGTTTTGTAATTGATGGCCGTCCGGCTCTCCGGCTTTGAATCCGGCGCAATCGCCGGCGCGAAGGATCTCCTCGCCGGCATCGGTGACCAGTACGAGTTCCCCCTCCACCACGTAAACGAACTCATCCTCCGCCGAGTGCCAATGCCGCTGACTCGACCAGGCACCGGCGGGAAGGCGGGTGAGATTCACTCCGAATTGCGTCAGCCCCGCGGCGTCCCCGAGGCGGCGCCGGAGCCGCTGCGTGCAGGGCTGGTGATAAGGCGGCGGATAACGCGAGCCGGCAACGACCTGGGTCGAGTTGACATCGATTTTCTTCGGCATTCCGATTTCCCCTTCGAGTTAACGCCGTGCCGGCCGGGCGGTCGAGCTGCGAATGACCAATTCGTGATCGAGCAGGTGGCGCGGAATGCGGTCGGGCCAGCCGTTGCGCCGCGGTTCGAATTGAATGATCAAGTCGGCGGCGATTCTCGCCATCGCTGCCACGGGCTGGCGCACGGTGGTCAGCTCAGGCCATATCATGCTGGCGACGGGCGCGTCGTCGAAACCGGCCACCGATAGTTGGCCCGGCAGATCGAGGCCGAATTTGCGGGCCATCGATACCGCGGCCGCCGCCATGTCGTCATTGCTGGCGAAGATGGCGGTGGGGGGCGAGGCGGCGCGCAGCATTCGCTCGGCGCAGATCAAGGCGTCGCCAAAATCGAAATTTCCGGTCTGCACCAGATCGGAGTCGACGGGAATCTGCTGAGCGCGCATCTCGTCCACGAATCCGAGGTAGCGCTGTTCGGTGGCGCCATGCTCGGGTCTGCCCAGCATGAAACCGATGCGCCGATGTCCGAGGCCCGCCAGATGCGCCGTTATCTGCCGGGCCGCCGCGTAATCATCTATGCCGATGGATGGGGTGGCGCTCAAATGCTGCTTGGGCGCGATCCGCACGATGGGGATGGATGCCTCGTGCAGCTTGTTCAAGACCACCGGATGATCGCTCAAGGGAGGCAGTAAGATAGCCCCTTCCAGGCGCAGCTGGCCGAGCAAGGTATCGATCTGCTTGTCGATGTCGGGATTCGCCACATCCCAGGGCTCCACCATCAGATGCATGCTCGATTCCCGGCAGCGCGCGACCGCGCCTGCCTGAAATTCGCTCAAGTAGTCGCCGGGCCTTTCGCAGAATAGTCCGATGAGAAAGGAGCGGTTGCTCGCCAGGCCGCGCGCGTTGAGGTTCGGCCGATAGTTGAGCTGCTCTATGGCCTCGAGAATGCGCGCACGGGTGTCGGAACGGACCCGGGGTTCATTGTTGATGACCCTCGATACCGTCTTCGGCGATACCTTCGCAAGATCCGCGACCTCTTGGATGGTGACGGACGCGGGACTTAGAGTGATGGCCAATGTGGAAACCTCGGGAGCGTACACCTAGTTTAGCGATTCGCTCGAGGTAACGGGTTCCTAATACCCTCAGATTGCGCCGGGGCACCCGGGGACGGGCGCCCCGCCCTTGGACTCGGACGCTCCCTCTTTCGCCAGGCGCACCTCCGAAATCGTCAGGCCGAAGCGGCCCGAAGTCTCGACTGCAAACGGTTCAGCAACCTGCGCAAGGTCGGCCCCCGCGGCCGTAAAACAGGATAGGGGAATCGACAGGGAACGCCAATTCCCCGGCTGCGACCCCTTGAAGGTTCGCGTCATATCCAGCATCGCGCCACCATGAGTACCGCAAAGAGGCTCGGCGCAGCGCAAGCCGATCTTGACGTCCTGATCGGGGACTCGGTCGACACGGTAGCGCACATCGATGGCCATGCCCTGCTTGGCCTGCGGCCGCAAATCGCCGGGCCGGCCGGAAATCATGAACGAGCCGCTCTGCGTGCCGGCCCAAACGATGGAAGTACCATCCGGCACCAGCGCGGCGACCACACTGCCCTGCGGGCTTGCTTGACGTGCCGTCGTTACGTGCACCTCGGCCACATCGTCGCCGACAAACAGCGACCACGGCGCGATGACGTGTCCATCGCGAAATAAGCTGCCGCGGGGTGCTGCCCAGTGGGGCGGTATTTGCGGATCCTCCGACAGCGGGTGCGAATGGGCGGCGCTGCGATAGTCGAGACCCCACCCTCGGGGGAACAGCGCACCGGACACATTGCCCGCTGCATCGAAGGTCACCGGCATCGCGGTGCGCGGCCAGGAGAACGCCAGCCGGCCGGTAAAATCGTAATGTTCCCGGCCGGTGGAGCGGAACAGCACATCGGCAACGCCCTCGCCCTCGCTTCCCGGCAGCCAGGCGGCAACGAAGGCGTCCGATGCATTGATCTCGGGATTCACCCACAGGGGCCGGCCCGACAGAAACACGGCGACGGTCGGAATGCCCGCCGCGCGCAATCGCCGCAACAGCGCTAGCTCGTGCTTGTCGTTCGGCGAGAATTCCAGATTCTCGCGATCGCCCTGGTACTCCGCGTAAGGGCCTTCACCGAATATCACGATGGCGGCGTCCGGCTTCTCCGCAAATCTCCCCTCCTTGCTCAGCACCGCCGATCCTCCGGCCGCCGTCACCGCCGCCCGGATGCCGGCGAAAATGGACGTGCCGCCGGGGAAATCTGCGTTGCTGTTGTGATCGCCCTGCCAGTCGATGGTCCAGCCGCCGCACTGCATGCCCATGGAGTCGGCGGCATCGCCGGCGACCAGTATTTTCGATCTCGGGTTCAGAGGCAGAGTGCCGCGATCGTTCTTGAGCAGGACCAGAGACTCGCGCACCGCCTGGCGCGCCAGCGCTCGGTGAGCCGCGCTGCCGAAGGCGGAGAAATCACCCGCAGCAGAGCCTTGTGCGGGCGCGGCTCGCTGGAACAAGCCGGCGATGCGCTTGACTCGCAAGATGCGGCGTACGGCGTCATCGATGCGGGACTGCGGAATCTCCCCCGAGCGGACCTGCTCCAGCGTGTTCTTGTACAGCTCCCGCCAGCTGTCCGGCGCCATCAGCATGTCGACGCCGGCGAGTATGGCGGCCGCGCACCGGTACTTGGTACAGCCCGGAATTTCTTCGTGAGCGTTCCAATCCCCGACCACGAATCCCTGAAAACCGAGGCGTCCCTTCAATATGTCGGTCAGCAGATAGTGGTTGGCATGCATCTTCACGCCATTCCAGCTGTTGTACGAGGCCATGACGATCAACGCGCCGGCCTTGATCGCGGCCGGGTACGCCGCGCCGTGGATGGCGCTGAGCTCGGCCTCGGGAAGGATGACATTGCCCTGATCTCGCCCTGCTACCGTGCCGCCGTCGCCGAGAAAATGCTTCACCGACGACAGGGTGTGTCCGGGCGCCATGAATTGCGGCGTGCCGCGCAGGCCTTGCAGCCCTTCAACCATGGCCGCGGCGTACTCGGCGACCAGGGCCGGCGACTCAGAGTAGCTCTCGTAGGATCGGCCCCAACGAACATCGCGTGCGACGGCAACCGTCGGGGCGAATGTCCAATTCATGCCGGTGGCGGCCACCTCTTCCGCGGTCGCCGCGCCGATCCGGCGGACCAAATCGGGATCGTGCGCGGCTCCCAGCCCCACGTTGTGGGGAAAAATGGTGGCGCCCACGACTTTCGCATTCCCATGCACCGCATCGATGCCGAATAGAATCGGGATCGGCGGATGCGCTGCGCTGTTTGCCGCCAGCGAGGCGCGATAAAAGTCGTCGGTGAGTTTCAGCCACGCTTGCGGCGCAGAGCGCACATTATCGCCGGGAGCGGCATTGCCGCCTGCGAGAATCGAACCCAATTTATAGCTGCGCAAGTCTGCCGGGGAAATCGAGGCAATGTCGGCCTGAATCATTTGACCGATCTTGTCCTCCAAGCTCATGTGCGCCATGAGTTGCTGCACGAACGCCTCGGTGGCGGGGTCGGCGGCCGCCGGTTCTGCGGCGGGCCAGAGTTCAGGATGTACACTGACCGATGGGGTGGGCGCCGGCCATGCCGCGGCCGAAACGAACAACATGAACGCGGCGGCGGCAGGGAATGAAGTCGATTTCATGGATATAAATGCGCCGTAACTATTTGTAATATTTATGCTTTTAATCAATGTGGCCGGGCCGACAACAATGCGGTTTTCGCTCTTGAAGAGCCAGCTTACAGGATTAAATGGAAAAATGTCAGCGCTGTCAATTCATGGGCCGACGAGGATGGACGATGCCGAGTAGCGAAGCTTCCTTCGGCTTGCTGAGCCCGCTCGATTGGCTGGTGGTTGCCGCCTACACCGGCGGCCTCATCGTCCTCGGCCTGCTGATGTCGCGGCGGCGCATTGGGCCGGCGGACTATTTCCTGGCGTCTCGGGCCACGCGTTGGCCGGTGATCGGCCTGGCGTTGCTGGCCTCCAATATGTCCTCGACGGCGTTGGTCGGGCTCGCCGGCGGCGCCTACGCCATCGGTATTTCAGTCTACGACTACGAATGGTCGGCCATCGTCATCCTGGCGTTCTTCTGCCTGTTCTTGCTGCCCTCCATCATTCGCAGCCAGACCTACACCATGCCGGAGTTCCTCGAGCGCCGCTACGACCGGCGAGTACGCCTGCACTTCGCCCTGCTCACTTTGTTTCTGAATATATTCGTCGACTCCGCCGGAGTGCTGTACAGCGGCTCGCTGGTTTGCCAGCTCCTGTTCCCCGCGTGGCCCTTGTGGCTGATCGTCGCGCTCTTGGCGGGGACGGCCGGCTTGTACACCACCTTGGGGGGCTTGCGCGCGGTGATCTATACCGAAGCTGTGCAGGCCATCGTGCTGATGCTGGGCGCCCTCATGATATCGATCGCAGCCTTCAACCGGGCCGGCGGATGGCATGCCGTCATGCGCGGCGTCGATCCGGCGGCGGTATCGCTCATCCGCCCCATCGGCGATCCCGGTGTTCCGTGGCCCGGGCTGTTGCTCGGAATCCCGCTGTTGGGTTTTTATTATTGGTGCACGAATCAATCGATCGTGCAGCGCATGCTGTCGGCCAAGAGCATCGATCATGCGCGCTGGGGCGCGCTCTTCGCCGGCGTGCTGAAACTGCCGGTGCTGTTCTTGATCGTGCTCCCAGGGACCTGCGCGCTGCTGCTGTTTCCGAAGCTGCCGCGGCCCGATCTCGTCTATCCGAACCTGATTCTGCACCTCTTGCCGGCCGGTCTCGTAGGCCTCGTGGTCGCCGGCTTCGTCGCGGCGACGATGGTGTCGATCGCCTCCATGCTCAATTCCGCATCGACGCTGATTACCATGGATGTGATCAAACAGCTCAAGCCGGGCCTGACGGACTCGCAGGTGGTTCGCGTCGGCCGCGCGAGCACCGTCGCACTCTTGGTGGTGGCCGTGGCCTGGGCGCCGCAGCTGCAGCTGTTCGGCTCGCTGTGGCAATACTTGCAGGCCGTGCTGGCCTATGCGGTGCCGCCGGTGGTTGCGCTGTTTCTGGTGGGAATGTTCTGGCGCGGAGCCAATGCCGATGGCGCGGCAGCGACCATGCTGCTCGGTTCACTGTGCGGCCTCGCCCTGTTCCTGATCAATGTGGTGCTTGGATGGACCCATTTCCATTTTCTGTATGCCGCGCCCATTCTGACGGCGCTCGATGCGGCGATTCTGATCGGCGTCAGCCGGCATAGCCGGGACCGATATGCGCCCGGCAGCGGGACCGCCTTGTGGAAATTCGACTTCGGCCGCGCCGAGCGGTTACGCTTGGCGCTCGTTCCCCTATGGCAGGATTACCGCCTGCAGGCGGCGGCGTTGCTTGCGATCACGGCCGCCATCGTGATCGCGTTTCGCTGAACGAATGGAGACTCCCGTGACGCACTGGCCCGATCGGCGCCTTCTCGATCTATTCGGCATCGAGATTCCCATCATCCAGGCTCCCATGGCGGGTCCCGGCACGCCTGAACTGGCGATCGCCGTCAGCGATGCGGGAGGCCTGGGCTCTTTGCCTTGCGCGCAGCTCAGCCTTGAGCAGGCTCGTGCGGCACTCGCGCTAGCCGGACACTCGGCATCGCGGCCGCTCAATCTGAATTTCTTCTGCCATACCCCGCCCGCGGCCGATGCCGTGCGCAGCCTCAACTGGCGTGCGCGGCTGGCGCCGTACTACGCAGAGCTGGGCCTGGATGCGGAGGCCGCTCTTGCGCCGGCGGCCCGGCGGCCCTTCGATGCAGATTTTTGCGCATTGGTCGAAGAGTACCGGCCGAAGGTCGTCAGCTTTCACTTCGGACTGCCCCGCCGCGAGTTGCTGGATCGCGTGAAGAGAGCGGGCTGCAAGGTGATTTCCTCCGCGACCACGGTCGCCGAGGCATGCTGGCTCGAAGATCATGGCTGCGACGCGGTCATCGCCATGGGCCTGGAAGCCGGCGGCCACCGCGGCAATTTTCTGGGCGACGATGTGTCGCGGCAAGTCGGCACGTTCGCGCTGGTGCCGCAAGTGGCCGACGCCGTGACGGTTCCGGTCATCGCGGCGGGCGGCATCGCCGACGCGCGCGGCATCGTCGCGGCGCTGGCCCTGGGCGCGGCGGCGGTGCAAATCGGCACCGCCTACTTGTTCTGTCCCGAGGCGAATGTGCCGCGCCTGCATCTCGAAGCACTGCACGCGGCGGGCGACGACGATACGATGGTCACCAATGTTTTCACGGGCCGGCCCGCGCGCGGCATAGTGAACCGCCTGATGCGCGAGGTGGGACCGCTCTCATCCGCGACGCCGGAGTTTCCGCTGGCCGCCTCGGCGCTCGCGCCCCTGAAAACGAAATCCGAGGCGGCGGGCTCGGGCGATTTCACCAATCTGTGGTCCGGGCAGTCGGCCCGATTAGCCCGCCGGTCGGTACCCGCCGGGCAGCTGACGCAGGCCCTTGCCCGTGAGGCGCTGGCCAGACTGGCGGGCGGATCGGCACCGGGCGGTTCAATTCATTCGACATAATATTGATTCTGTAGGATTTAAGATTAACGGCCTTCCGCCGAAACCCTTACTTAAGGGACGCGCCCTGGTAGGACCGACTTATGCTCAATGCTTCCTTGACGCCCACTTACCAACCGAGCGATGGATCTGAAACGCGCGGCACTGCGCTGGATTTTCTGCGCCTCCTGGCGATGGAAGTGTCGAAGGGCACCGTGGATCTGCCCTGCTTTCCGGATGTGGTCATCCGTATTCGCCACGCCCTGGCGGATCCGAAAACCACCCTCGACAAGACGGTGGCCATCGTCGGCAATGAGCCGCGGCTGGCGGCGCGGCTGCTGCAGACAGCCAATTCGGCTGCATTCAATACCTCGGGCAAGCCGCTGACGGACTTGCGCTCCGCGATCACTCGCTTAGGACAGCAGCTGGTGCAGAGTGCGGCCGTGGCTTTCGCGGTCCAGCAAATGAAATACGCGCCTGCGCTGCGCTCCATCGCCAAGCCTTTGAGCGAATTGTGGAGAGACTGCATTTCCGTGGCATCGATCAGCCAGGCCGTTGCGGAACGCACCAAGGTCAGCCCGGACGAGGCATTTCTGACGGGACTGCTGCACGGAATCGGCCGGCTGTACATCATGGTGCGCTCGGTAGGACTCGCGGCCCAATTCGGCAGCGATCGGGCCTTCATGGAGGTGGTTGCCGACTGGCATGCGTCCATCGGCAAGGCGGTGCTCGAGAACTGGGGGTTCGCCGAGGAAATGTGCGAGGCGGTGGGCGATCAGGACGATTACGAACGCCGCTGGAAGCACGACGGCGAACTGTCGGACGTGCTCATCGTCGCCGTCGCACTGGCCGGCGCGATGAAAAACCCATCCGCGCCGCGCGTGCCCGTGCAAGACATCAGCGCATTCCAACATATCCGCCTCGGCGAGCAAGACTGTGCGGCCATACTCGCCGCGGCCAAACGGCACCTCGGCTCGCTGCACGATGCCTTGGGCGGCTGAACCCCCTCAGGGCTTGGCGGCACCGGCGCCCGTCAAACCCCGGCAACCCACGCCTTCGCCGCACACCTCGTTGACAGGGCACACCACGGGAGTTCCCTTCACGCACCCGCGCGCATCGGCGCCCGGCTCATGAGGCGCGCAACGCTCGCGTCCATTGCAGCTTCGGTGGTCGTCGCAATCCGCATCGCTCCTGCAAGCGAGGGCGGCCTGATCGCGGTCCATGGTCGCAAGCTCGCCCTGCCGGCCGACCACTCCCGAGAGCGTGGCGCCGAGCAACAGTTCGGGCGTCTCATCCTTGGATGAGGGCAATTCGACGTCCGCGGCGACGATTTCCAAATCCGGAGTCAAGGGACTGGCGCTGCGATAGTACAAGCTGAATCGCGCCACATTGCGCGGGTCGAGAGGCTCGCTCAATTTCACGGGGACGATGTGAGTGGACTCGCGGGGCCATGCCTCGCCGTGCACCAGCGGCAGACGTCTGACGCCCTTGCCGGCCTCATAGATGCGCAGCTCCAGGGAGCCGCCGGCGCTCAGTTCTTCGGCGCCGGTGACGACGCGAACTTCGAGATGCGTCACGGGAACCTCCGCGGCGCGCGCGGCGCCCAGAGCCCAGGCCGACACGGCCCAAACCAATGCCGGCAGGTATAGTTTCACGGCGCTTCTCCCCAAAAATGATGCTCCTCCTATCATAGCCGATACCGCGCCATGCGCCCTCGTCCCCAGTCGCCGAACGCCGACTACCGCCGGGTTCGGTGCTCAAATCCGTGCGATCGCGCCGCCATCCACAGCCGGGAAGGCAAAGCATTCGGATAGAATGACCTGTGAACCTTGCGGGAATATGTAATGACGGAATTGAAGGCGGCACTGAAGCGGATTTTCGGCTTCGATCAGTTCAGAGCCGGACAAGAAGCGGTGGTGCGAGACGCCTTGGCGGGCCGCGATGTGCTCGCCCTGATGCCCACCGGCGGGGGAAAATCACTGTGTTTTCAACTCCCCGCACTGCTTCAGCCCGGCGTCACCCTGGTCGTCTCGCCCTTGATCGCCCTGATGCAGGATCAGGTGCGTCTGCTGCGGGACAACGACATCGCCGCCAGCTTCATCAACTCCGGCTTGGAAGCCCCCGAAGTGTCGCGGCGCACGGCGGCTCTGCTGCGCGGCGAATACAAGCTTTTCTATTTGGCGCCGGAACGGCTGCTGCTCCCCGAATTTCTCGACGGCCCCCTGCGCCGGCTGAGCGAGGGCCCCGGAATCAACGCCTTCGTCATCGATGAGGCCCACTGCGTCTCGGAATGGGGCCACGATTTCAGGCGCGAATATCGGCAATTATCCGTGCTGCGCCGCCGTCACCCGCAAATCCCGATGCTGGCGTTCACGGCCACCGCGACTCTGCGGGTCCGCACCGATATCGTGGTGCAGCTCGCCCTGCGAAATCCGGCGCTGCACGTCTCCAGTTTCAATCGGCCCAACCTCTTCTACCGAGTGCGCGCCAAGAGCAAGCAGACCTATGCAGAATTGCTGGCGCAGGTTCGCGGCGGCGGCGCCGGCATCGTCTATTGTCTATCGCGGCGGCGAGTCGACGAGTTGGCGCTTCAGCTGCAGAGCGACGGCGTCCGGGTGCGGCCCTATCACGCCGGCCTCGATGCCAAGGTCCGGCGCGACAATCAAGAAGCCTTCATTCGCGACGACGCCCAGGTGATAGTCGCAACCATCGCATTCGGAATGGGCATCAACAAACCCGATGTACGCTGGGTGGTGCACTACGATCTGCCGAAAACTCTGGAAGGCTACTACCAAGAATCCGGCCGCGCCGGGCGCGATGGGGATCCCGCGCACTGCACTTTGTATTTCGGCGCCTCCGACATCCGCACCGCGGACTTCTTGATTCAACAGAAGATCGACCCCGATACGGGCGAACCTCTCGAGGAAGAGCAGCGCATTGCGCGCCAGCAATTGCGGCAGGTGCTGAACTACGCAGAATCGACCGAATGCCGAAGAGCGATTCAGTTGCGTTACTTGGGGGAGAACCTCGCCGTGCCGTGCGGTGCTTGCGACAATTGCTGCGAACCGCGGACGGTGCAGGACTGGAGCACCGAGGCCCGGCAGTTCATGTCCTGCATCGCGCGCCTCGCACAGCGCGGACAGCGCTTCGGCGCCGCTCAAATCATCGACATCCTGCGCGGCGCGCGCAATGAGCGGGTACTCTCGCGCGGGCACGATACCTTGAGCGTGTACGGGATCGGGAAACAGCGCTCGGTCGAGGAATGGCGCGCCGTCGCCCGTGCCCTGCTCCACCAAGGGCTCATCGACGAGACTCAGGATGGCTATCCCGTGCTGTCGCTCAACGCGCAAAGCGGGCCGGTGCTGCGTGAGGAGTTCGCCGTACGCATCGCCGCGCCGGTCAAGCAGAACCGCAAGCGTTCGGCGCGGCGCAGGCCGCCGCGGGCAGCGGCATCCGCCGCCGGCTGCCGGCACCGCTGCCGCAGGCGCCGGCGCGGCCACGGCCGCTTCGGGCGGCAGCGCATTGTTCGAGCACTTGCGCGCATTGCGCAAGCGTCTGGCAGACGAGCACGGTCTGCCTCCCTACGTCGTCTTCCACGACGCGACGCTGCGCGAAATGGTCGAGCGCCGGCCGCTCACCTTGAATCAGTTCGCCGAACTGCCCGGTGTTGGGCAGGCCAAGCTGGCTCGCTACGGCGATCTATTCATCACAGCAGTGCGCGAATACTCATCTCCGACCGAGTGACTTGGATGAGCGGCTAAAGGCTCATTAACCCATCGCATTGGATGCCGCTGCCGTGCTTATAGGAGATCACATTGGTCTGTGCGGCCGGAATGCCATGCAGCGGAGCCATGCCGGCCAGCACCACCCAGCGCTTGTCGCCGATCTTTACTTCGCTAAGATAGGCACTCCCCCCGCTTCAGGATTCCCCATGACCGATCTTTCTGCGTTTCCGATCACCAAGAAATGGCCCGCCGAGCATCCCGACCGATTGCAGCTCTATTCCCTGTCGACCCCGAATGGCGTCAAGGTCTCCATCATGCTGGAGGAGACCGGCCTGCCCTACGAGCCTCATCTGGTGAGCTTCGATACCAACGATCAGTTGACGCCGGAATTCCTGTCGCTCAACCCGAACAACAAGATTCCCGCGATCCTCGATCCGAACGGTCCCGGAGGCAAGCCGCTGCCGCTGT
The DNA here is from genome assembly GCA_963784105.1 of uncultured Gammaproteobacteria bacterium. Taxonomy (GTDB): domain Bacteria; phylum Pseudomonadota; class Gammaproteobacteria; order Steroidobacterales; family Steroidobacteraceae; genus Bog-1198. The sequence goes on along the minus strand of CAWAQE010000015.1, from coordinate 1,981,051 downwards.
TCGAGTCCGGCGCGATCCTGATTTATCTTGCCGAGAAAACCGGCAAGCTCATCCCGCATGAGCCCGCCGGCCGCTACCAAACCATCCAATGGCTCATGTTTCAGATGGGCGGCATCGGTCCCATGTTCGGACAGGTCGGCTTCTTCAATAAGTTCGCCGGCAAGGCCTACGAAGACAAACGTCCGCGCGACCGTTACGTCGCAGAGTCGAAGCGCCTGCTGGGCGTGCTGAACCGGCAGCTTGCGGACCGGGCCTGGATCACCGGCGATGCTTTCACGATTGCGGACATCGCGACTTTCCCATGGATCAACAACCTGATCGGATTCTACGAGGCGGGCGATCTGGTCGGAATGGCCGACTTTCCGCATGTCGCGCGGGCGCTGGGTTCGTTCATGGCGCGCCCGGCGGTGGTCAGAGGCCTCGGAATACCTCAGCGGGCCAAGTAGCGCGCAGACCGAGCGGCGCGCAGGTCACGCAGGGCGGCGCAGCCGACGCTTGACCGCGGCCTGCAGATCCTTGATCTCCTCGATATGCAGAGCGGCGCCGCAGCCGGCAAACACCAGCGCCCCCACGATGATGGTCCCCAGCAGCGCGGCCAGCTTGCTCAGGAATGCCTGCGTTTGCCAGTGAGGCATCAGCCAGTGGGATGAAGCGGCGCAAACCGCGGCCAGCGCGGCCGCCGCGATCGCGACTTTCCCCAGCATGGCGAGCATGCGGCGCGACTCGAGGCCGTTGAGATGCCTGCGCATCAGTGCGTACAGCAGCAGGAAATTGATCGTCGCGATGCAGCCGGTGGAGAAGGCCAGTCCGCGATGTCCCCAGCCCAGCTTGAAGGTGAATATCCAGTTGAGCAGCAGATTGAGTCCCACGGCAAGGAAGCTCACGAGCATGGGGGTCTTGCGCCTGTCGAGCGCGTAGAACGCATTCACCAGCACTTTGAGCGCGGCGTACCCGGCGAGGCCGATGGCATAGAAGCGCAGCGCACCCGCCGCCTGTACCGCCTCGTAGGCCGTGAACTTCCCGTGCTGATAGAGCATGGAAATGATGGGCTCGGCGAGCATGATGAGACCGACCGTCGAGGGAATGGTGAGGAGCAGCGCCAGGCGCATGGCGCGCGCCAGCTCGGTGCGGACCGCGGTCATTTGACCCGCCGCGACCAGGCGGGACAGCAGCGGCAATGTCACCGTTCCCAGCACCACTCCGAACAGTCCCAGCGGCAGCTGCATCAGCCGGAACGCGATGGACAGCCAGTAGATCGGTCCATCGCCGAGCGTCGAGGCAAACATCGAATTGATCAGCACGTTGAATTGCGTGGTGCTGGCGGCGATCACCGAAGGACCCATCAGCAACAAAATCGCCTTCACGCCGGCATCGCGCCAGCGAAAATCCGGGCGGAACCGGTACCCCTGCCGCGCCAGCGACGGCAGCTGGACGGCGAGCTGCAGCGCGCCGCCGAAGACGGTGGCAACCGCGAGGCCCACCAGAGCGTGCGGCCCGAAGTGGGGATCGATCCAGAAGCCGAGACCCACCCCGCCGACGATGGATCCGATATTGAAGAAGCTCGATGCCATCGCCGGCATGCCGAAGACATTCTTCGAATTGAGCATGCCCATGACCAAGGCCGCGAGCGACACCAATAAAATGAACGGGAACATGATGCGGGTCAGCTGTACGGTCAGCGCCGCCTTCTCCGGGTCGAAGCCCGGCGCCAATCCCGCCACCAGCTGCGGGGAAAAAACCACCCCGGCGATGCATAAAAGGCCCAGCACCACGGCCGTCAGCGTCGCCACCTTGTTCGCGAGACGCCAAGCCGCCTCATCGCCGCCGCGGGCGATGGTCTTGCTGAAGGTGGTGACGAAGGCGGTCGAGAGCGCGCCCTCGGCAAACAGATCGCGCAGCAGGTTGGGAATGCGGAATGCGGCCGTAAAGGCGTCCATCGCGCCGCCGCCGCCGAACAGGGCGGCAAAGATCTGATCCCGGGCCAGTCCCAGCAAGCGGCTGCACATCACCGCCAGGCCGATGATGCCGGCCGCCTTGGTGTTCAGCTTTTCGGTGCGCTCATCCGGGGCGATGACGGCGTCGGGAAGGGATGAGCGGTCGTTCATGAGTGCCGAGCTTACCTAACAGCGAGGGTCACGTCGTGGCAATCATCGCCACCACAGTGACCGCCATCACCGCCGTGGCGCCCCACCCGAGCCGGCGCAATCGAGGCCGGATCACGAATCGCCCCATGATGTCCTCGCGCGAGGCAAGCAGCATCATGATCACCATGATGGGGACCGCAATGACGCCGTTGATCTCGGCGCTCCATACCAGCGCGCGCATCGGGTCCAAGTGCGTGAAATTCAGCGCGACGCCGCCCACCGTCGCAATGGCGATGATGCCGTAAAATTCCAACGCTTCACGCAATTTCATGTCGAGGCCCGACTGCCAATCGAAGCTCTCCGTCACCGCGTAGGCGGCCGAACCCGCCAGCACCGGCACGGCAAGCATCCCCGTGCCTATTATCCCCAAGCTGAACAGCAAAAATGTGGTCTGCCCACCGAGCGGGCGCAGCGCTTCGGCAGCCTGAGCCGAGGTTTGAATGTTGACTACGCCCGCCGCATGCAAGGTGGCCGCCGTGCTCAAAATTATGAAGAAGGCAATCAGGTTCGAAAACGCCATTCCTACATAGGTATCCCAGCGTATGCGTCGCAAATGCCTGCGCGCCACTTCCACCGCGTGCGGCAGCAGGGAGCCGCCGCCGTTGCGGGCGGTGACCGCCCGCAAATCCTCCATCTCCTGCGCCGCCTGCCAAAAGAACAAATACGGGCTGATCGTGGTGCCGAATACCGCCACGATCATGGTGATGGTGTTGTGGTCGAGGACGAGCCGCGGCATGACCATCTCGGACATGACCGCGCCCCAATGGACGTGCACGGTGAATATCACGGCGACATAGGACAGGAGCGCAAGGGTCAGCCATTTCAGATAGCGAACGTACTCGGCGTAGCGCAGAAAGACCTGCAGTCCCAGGCACAACACGCCGAAGGCTACGGAATAGGAATGCGCGGAACCGCCGAGCAATAAGCTCAGTGCCTCGCCCATCGCCGCGATGTCAGCGGCGATATTGATGGTATTGGCGATCAACAGCAGTCCGACGATACCGTACAGCACGGAACGCGGAAACACCGCTTTCACGTTCGCGGCGAGGCCCCGCCCGGTGATGCAGCCCAGACGGGCACTGACCATTTGGATGCCGACCATCAAAGGATAGGTGAATAGAACGGTCCACAGCATGCTGTAGCCGAACTGCGCCCCGGCCTGCGAATAGGTGGCGATACCGCTCGGGTCGTCGTCCGCGGCGCCCGTGATCAGGCCCGGGCCCAGCAGCTTCACCCGCGGATCTTCTGTAATGCTTTTGAGCAGATTGACCATCGCCGAACTCCGAAAACGGACCTTGAGTCCCACATGGGAGAAGGAGCGGAAATCGGAGGATCAAGAGCGGCTCGAATCGACGCGTTCGAACCATTGCGCCTTCCGCACTCGGCCGGACGGCGCTTCGGGGGGGACCTAAAGCACTATCGAGCCAAAGCGCGGGTGCTGCGCGCGCAGCACCGATTGCCACACGTAACTACTCACCAGGGCGGCCTGTGTAACCGATGACGGGCGGGACGATAGACCGGCGCCGCGTTTAGCGCAAGGACTGCTTCGGTGCTTCGACCGCCGGTGCGGGCGGCACGTGGAGACCTGCGAGAAATCCGAGTGGAAGCACCGCCGTTGGGCTGCCGCGTTCGCTCGTCCAGTGCAACTCCAGCGAGCCAGGATTTCGCACCATGGGGTAGAACAAACTCCCGGTTCGGGTCTCGCCGGGAGCGAGCGTCAGCGGCAGCGGCAGGCGGCGCCGGTCGAACTCCCGCTTCACGGCCTTTTTGTTGTGGTGATTGATGCCCAGGACGGACAGATAGTACACGGGCAGGACAACCACCGTGGCAGCGGCCGCCCCGACGACGCCGGCCGAGACGAATACAGAACTTCCGGCTGCGGCGGAGGCTGTGGCGGCGCCCATACCGACGATGAGCGCGCCGGGCGCGGCGGCGCGCACGAAAGCCTCGCCATGGTCTCGGTATTGCTTCTCCAGTACCTTGCTCTGTTTTTCGAGCCCCCAAGGCTCCTTGCCTGCGGCGTAGAGCGTTCCTGCGGAGTCGGCCAGGGCTGCCGAATCTATGACGAGCGGCCGTTCCCCGTGATTCTCCAGCGTAACGATGTATTCGTCCCATAATGCTTGACGCTTCCAGGACCCTGGGCCGCCATAGCTGATGAGTGCGGCAAGCGTCGGTTGCAGCGGCGGCGAGAGGGGGAAGGCAATATCCAAATGCTGTACGGGCGGTGTGTTTTTCTTGGCCAGCTTGTACTTCGTGGCGACGCAGCCACTCTGGCAGCACAGCACCGCCGCGACCAGCGCCGCCATGAGAAATGCCGGCCGGCGATCGACGTGCGGGGGCGCCGCTGCGTTCACGCCCGCAGTCTATGCTCTAATTGCGGCCGAACCAAATACTGCACGCCGCCCACCGGCCGGCGCCCACCGCACGCCGGCCGGCGCCGCCGATTTCAATACGTGGACCGGGCCCGAGGCCCTAGCCGACTGCGGCGGCCTTGGCCTTGGCCACCTCGGCGATGACCTCGTCCGCGACCTGCCGCGGCACGGGCTCGTAATGCGAAAACTCCATGGTGTAGGAGGCGCGGCCGCTGGTCATGCCGCGCAGTTGCCCGATGTAGCCGAACATCTCCGACAACGGCACGTTGGCCACGACCGCGATATTGCTGCCGCGCTCCAGCTGATCTTGGATGGAGCCGCGCCGGCGGTTGATGTCGCCGATCACATCGCCCAGATAGTCGCCCGGAGTCACAGTCTCCACTTTCATGACCGGCTCCAGCAGTATCGGTCCTGCCTTGCGGATGGCTTCGCGGAAGCAGGCCTTGGCGGCGATTTCGAAGGTGAGCGCGTTGGAATCGACGTCGTGGAAGCTGCCGTCGATCAGGGTCGCGCGAAAATCCACCGTCGGATAGTGAGCGAGCACGCCGTCCTCTTTCTGAATCTTGAGGCCCTTCTCCACGGAGGGCACGAACTCCCTCGGCACCGATCCGCCGACGGTTTCATCGACGAACTCGAACCCGGCGCTGCGCTCCATGGGTTCGAACGTGATCCACACTTCGGCGAACTGGCCGGAGCCGCCGGTCTGCTTCTTGTGGATGTACTGTTCGGTCAGCTTCTTGGTGAAGGTCTCGCGATACGCAACCTGCGGCTCGCCCATGATGCCTTCGACTCCAAACTCGGTGCGCATACGGTCGAGCGTGACCTCCAGATGCAGCTCGCCCATGCCGCGCAGAATGGTTTGGCCCGTTTCGCGATCGGTTTCCAGATGCAGCGAGGGATCGGCACGGACCATTTTGCCGAGCGCCGTGCCGAATTTTTCCTGTTCGGCTTTGAGCTTCGATTTCACGGAGACGCTGATGACGGGATCCGGAAAGCGCATCCGCTCGAGCACGACCGGGGCGGCGGCATCGCACAAGGTGTCGCCGGTCTCGGTGTCCGCCAGGGACACCAGCGCGATGATGTCGCCGGCGCGCGCCTCTTCCACAGGATTGGCTTCCTTGGCGAACATTTCCACCATGCGGCCGATTTTCTCGCGTTTACCGCGGGTGGAATTCTGAATGGAGGCGCCCTTGGTGAGCACGCCGGAATAGACCCGGACGAAGGTGAGCGCGCCGTAGGCGTCGTTGATGACCTTGAAGGCCAGGGCGGAGAAGGGTTCGTCGTCCGAGCACTTGCGCTCGCCGATGGGCTCGCCGTCCGCATCCACGGTCTTGATCGAGGGTACGTCCGTCGGGGCCGGCATGTAGTCGACCACTGCGTCGAGCACCTGCTGCACGCCCTTGTTCTTATAGGACGACCCGCACAGGACCACGGTGAATGCGGAGGTCAGCGTGCCCTTGCGAAGGCACTTGCGCAGCACGTCGGCCGAGGGAACGGTGCCGTGGGTAAGGTAGGCCTCCATGGCTTCGTCGTCCTGCTCGAGGCAGGTATCGACCAATTCCGTGCGGTACTTTTGAATGTCGCCCAGAATTTTCCGATCGCTCGGCGTATTGATGTGCAGCTTGTCGGCGATATCGGCGGTGATATCGAGAACCTGCCATTGGGCGTCCTTGTCGTCCGAGTCCCAGACGAGGGCCTTCATCTCCACCAGATCGATCATGCCCTTGAAATTCTCCTCCGATCCGATCGGAAGCTGAGCCGGCAGCGGGCGCGAGCCCAGGCGCTTCCTGATCATGTCGATGCAGCGCAAGAAATTGGCGCCGCTGCGGTCCATCTTGTTCACATAACAAATGCGCGGCACGCCGTAGTTGTCGGCCAGACGCCAATTGGTCTCCGATTGGGGTTCGACACCGGCGACCCCGTCGAACACCACGACGGCGCCGTCCAGGACGCGGAGGCTCCGGTTCACCTCGATGGTGAAATCGACGTGTCCCGGGGTATCGATGAGATTGATCTTCTTATCGCGCCAGAAGGCGGACACGGCCGCGCTTTGAATCGTGATGCCGCGTTTCTGCTCCTGCTCCAGATAGTCCGTCGTCGTCGAAGTCTTCAGGTCTTTCGTATCGTGAATATCGATGATGGTGTGCTTACGCCCCGTGTAATACAGGATGCGCTCGGTCGTCGTCGTCTTGCCGGCGTCGACGTGGGCAATGATGCCGATATTGCGTATATCGGAAAGGGGTGTTGTGCGGGGCATGGCATTTCCGTAAAAGTGTAATGAAGAGGGCCGCAGTGAGCCGGCGCCAAAACCGCATATTCTGGCATGGCATCAGGGGATGTGTCGAGAAATCGAGTTTGACGGTCATCGGCCTCGATGGACACGATTTGCACCGCACCGCATTGCCCAGCCCAGCCCCGCCCAGGTCCGGCCCGGCGGACTTCCGGGTCCTGGCCGCCCTCCGGCTACTCGACGCTATATCCGCGGCCCTCCAGGCACGCCGCCTGCGCTCTGAGGTAGTCCGGGCGCTTGCTGACCGCGGTCGCGCCGGCCGGCTGCGTGGGGTCGAATCCTGTCTGACCCACCGCCCATTTATGGCACTCGAACTTATCCTTCCCCTGCTGCTCCTGACTCTGGCCGTTCTTGGGGTAGGCAATCAGGTCCGATACGCCCGGCGATTGGCCGCCGACCTGGTTTTGCAGACCGGCCGGCGGACTGACGGTCTCGTACTGATTGACCGAGCCGTCCCAACGATAGTAGTTGTTGTCCGCATAGTAGTAAGGGACACCGTCCCACCAATACGTCGAGTAGTACAGCGGCAGAGTCGCAAAATACAAGCCCAGCCCCAGACCTCCCCAGCCCCAGGGGCCGTAAAAGCCGTAACCGCCTCGCCAGCCACCCCAACCGTAGCCGCCTCGCCAGCCGTAGCCGCCACGATATCCCCCGTACCCGTAGCCGTGATAACCGCCGACCGCCGCGTGTCCACCGCCCATGGCGTGACCGCCTCCCCCGCCCGCGTGCCCCCCTCCGCCATGCTGTGCGAATGCGGGCGCGCTCAAAGCCAGGGCGGAGCCGGCGGCCAGGAGCAGCGAACGAAGCATCGTGGGTCTTTTCATAACGTCACCGGTGATTAATCGACGGCTGAACTCAATGATCGCAATTATATAAGACACTGACGCCGCCGCGCAGTTCAACACACGGCATCCGTGCTGCGGTTCACGCCCTCGCGGCCGCCGGCGGCGGCTGCGCAACCTCGCAGGTGATCGACACGCCCCGTTCGCTGCGGTTGGCTATCATCAATCGGCCGCCGATCGAGCTGGCGCGAAAATGCATGGTGCGCATGCCGAGGCCGCTTCCGGGCGAGTCGCTCCCCGGCAATCCGACGCCGTCGTCGTTGACCGTGAGACGCAGGCCGCGCGGGTGCACCCACAGATCGATCTCGACCAGGTCGGCGTCGGCATGCTTGAGGGCGTTTTGCACCGCCTCCTGGGCAATCCGGTACAGATGATTGCGGGCTTCGAGATCCAGAGTGATCGAGTTCTCGGAATGCGAGCGGAAACGCACGGCCGTACCGCCGATGGAACTGCGGGCCGCGAGCGCCTCGAGCGCACCCTGCAAGCTGCCGTCGGCGTCGGTGAGGGGCGAGACTCCCTGTGCAATGCGGCGCGCCGCCTGAATGCAATTCGCCGCCAACGCGGCAAGCTGCACCAAGTCCGCCGCAATGGGCTGCCGCTCGCGCTCGGCGCGCGTCGCCAGCGCGCGCGCCGAGAGCGCGAGGCCGGTCAGTTCCTGCCCCAGACCATCATGCAGCTCTTGGCCGATGCGGCGCTGTTCGGTGGCGATGGCGTCGATCAGAGCGCTGCCAAGCGCCCGGCGCTCGGTCACATCGCTGGCGAACACCAACTGAGCGGGCCTGCCGCCCAGATCGATGGCGCGCGTCCAGACCTCGACGGCGAGCACTTGTCCGTCGCGGGTCTGGTGCCGCGTTTCAAAGGGCTCGGGAGCCGCATGGTCGAGCGGCCTCATCGGAGGCGGCAGGACCCGGGCCGAGCCGGGCGGCGCCAGCGCCGTCACGGTGCGCGCCAGAAACTCCTCGCGGCTCCAGCCGTACTGGCGCACTGCCGCCTCGTTGACCAAGAGAAACGCAAGCGTGTCGGGGTCATGGACCCAGAGCGGCTGGGGGTTGCCGTCGAATATCTGAACGTAGCGCTGCTCGGCCCGCAGCCTCTCGAGACCGGCGCGGTCCCGTTCGGCGAGGAGCGAGGTGATGATGAGATTCACTCCCATCAGCGCGGCACTGAAGGACCAGATCGTGGCGAGACCTGCGAATTCCTCGTGGCGGACGAAGATGCCGCGGCCGAAGGCGAAGCTCAGGCCCGATACCGCGGCAATGACGAAGGAGCCGAATGAGGCGACCACGAGGCCGAAGCGAATGGCGCCGACGACGACCAGCAGCATGGCAAACATGACGATCAGCGGCCGGCCCACCCCGGGGGCGGCAAAGGTCAGCGCGCCGATGCAGCACAGCGCCACTCCCAGCAGCCACAGGCCTCCATCGGCCCAATGCCGTGCGAACTGTTCGAGACTCCTCCGGCTCACGGCCACCAGCATCGGACCGACGAGCAGCACGCCTGCGGTGGAATTGCTCCACCAGCGGACCCAGCGCAGCGGGTCCATGGCCGCCGTCGGATCGCCGGCAAGAAAATAACCGAGCAACCCCACGGTCGGAAGCACCGCGGTGCCTATGGCAGCGGCCACGATGAACAATGGAACATCCCGTGCCCGGCCGAATCCTGGATCGAAATCGTGCCGCTGGAGCAGCCAAGCAGTGCAGAGCGCGGCGGCCGCGGCGCCGATACCGACGCCCAGAGATGCAATCAGCGCCTGATGCATCCACAGATCGATCCCGATGCCGGACGCCAGTACGGCCGGCCACATTCGGAGGCCCCAGCGAATGCATGCGGCGGCCGAAATGCCGGCCGCGAGCAGGGGCAGCGTCGGGTAGGCACCGACGCTCGGCAGCATGAACCCGACCAATCCCGCGGTGAATACGGCGGCGAACGTGGCCAGCCACTGGAGAATCGGTAACGGCCGTGAAGTCATCGGCGGAGCCTACGACGCGCGGGACGGAAATCCAACTATTCGCGGCCCGTGAGTCCGTAGAATGTGAGCGACTTAATGAACACGGGGGATAGAACGATGGATCGGCGCGGTTTTCTCCTGGCCACGGGCGTTGCCGCAATGGCGGGCCCGACACTCGCTTTAGGCGCGAAATCTCCGAGTACCGGCCTCGAGCTGACACTCGCGGACATCGCCGCCGCCTGTGCCGACGGCCGGCTGACATCGCGCCGCCTGACTCAAACATACCTCGATAGGATCGATGCGCTCGACCGGCGCGGCCCGCGGCTCGGCGCCGTGCTTGAAACCAATCCTCACGCGCTCGAGATCGCCGAGGAGCTCGACCGCGAGCGCCGGGAGCGTGGGCCGCGCGGGGCCCTGCACGGCGTCCCGATTTTGATCAAGGACAATGTGGAGACTCAAGATCGGATGATGACGACCGCGGGGTCGCAGGCGCTGGACGGCTGGTACGCACCCAAGGATGCTCCGCTCGTGGCCCGCTTGCGCGCGGCCGGAGCCGTCATCCTCGGCAAGACCAACTTGAGCGAGTGGGCCAATTTTCGCTCCACCCATTCATCCAGCGGCTGGAGCGGCCGAGGCGGCCAAACTCACAACCCTTACGCGCTCGACCGAACGCCGTCCGGCTCGAGCTCCGGATCGGCGGTGGCGGTGGCCGCAAACCTATGCACCGTTGCGGTCGGCACGGAGACCGACGGGTCGATCGTGAGTCCGGCTTCCATCAACGGCATCGTCGGCCTGAAACCGACGGTGGGGCTCGTCAGCCGCAGCGGCATCGTGCCGATATCCCATAGCCAGGACACGGCCGGCCCTCTTGCGAGGACTGTGCGCGATGCCGCGCTGCTGCTCGGCGCGATGGCGGGCAAGGATGACGCCGATCCGGCCAGCGTCGCCGTCGGGGATCGGTTCGAAAGCGGCTACGAACGTTTTCTCGACACGGACGGCCTGCGCGGCGCCAGGCTGGGAATCGCCCGCCGTTTCTTCGCCGACAACGCCCCTCTCGATGCCTTCTTGGACCATTGCATTGCCGCGCTCGAACGGGCCGGCGCGACGGTGGTCGACCCGGCCGATTTGCCCATGCACGGCACGGCCGCCGCGGCGGAACAGGAAGTTCTGCTGTACGAATTCAAGGCCGACCTGAATAAGTTTCTGGCGCGGCTGCCGGGTGAGTTTCCCGTTCGCTCGCTCGCGGATTTGATTCGCTTCAATGAAGCGCACTCCGCGCGCGAGCTGGCGCTGTTCGATCAGGAACTGTTGCGCCAGGCGCAGGCCAAAGGCACGTTGGACGAAGCCGCGTACCGCGACGCGCGCGCAGCGTGCCTGACCGCGACCCGAAGCGGCGGCATCGATGCAGTGCTCTGCGAGCACCGTCTCGACGCCGTCGTGACGCTGACTTCGGGTCCCGCCTGGCTGATCGATGCCGTGAACGGCGACATGGATACCGGCGGCTGCTCATCCCCCGCCGCGGTCGCAGGCTACCCGCACATCACAGTGCCTGCCGGCCTGCATCGCGGCCTTCCCATCGGGCTCTCTTTCTTCGGCGCCGCATTCAGCGAGCCCAAGCTGATAAAGCTGGCGTCGGGGTACGAGCACACGGCCGGCGCTCGCATCGCACCGAAGTTCTCGAGCAGCATCTGATGCCCTGGCACCGTGATGTTGACCGGTGGTTTAGCATTCACCGAGTGGGGGCTGAGCCGCGGCACGGCAACGGGGAACAGTTGCCGTGCCGCGGCTCAGCCCCCCTGGCGAATTCTCGTACCGGTCGACATCACGGTGCGAAGGCACTCGAGTTGCTCAGTCTACGGGGTGATGTACGTCGGCCCGGTGCGCAGGGTCAGGGGGGTAAGGAGTTGGAAGCCAACTGCTCTTCTACGTTGGCTTCCAACTCCTTACCCCCCCTGACCCCGTGTATCACTGTGCCGAGGTACCAGACCCCGGCGTCTATCGGCGCACCGGGATTTCGACGTAACTGTCCCCGTACCAGCGGATTTTCAGCGGTACTTTGCCGTCGGCGATGGTTTCCTCGCTAACGTCGTTTCCGGTGCCGTAGTTGATCTCGCGATCCGGCCGCTTGTTGATGCCGAGAACCAGAACCAGCCGGCTGCCGGAGGCGAGCTGCCGGCTCGTCATCCGTTCGCTGCGCAGGGTCAGCACTTGGCGCTCGCCGGCCTTCAGCAGGTGGCGATGCACGCGGTCGTGCGCGTAGCTTGCGCGGATCTCATAGCTCGGGCTGAACAAGCGAATATAGTCGCCGCTCGCCAAGCGCTCGTACAGAATGAGGTTCAGATCCATGTCCATCTTGTTCACCGTAAAATCCAGCCTGGCGGAGAACAGGCCGTTGAACTCCAGGGGCCGGGTCAGCGCGTCGCTCACGAACATCACGTCATTGCGTGTCGCAAGACTGCTGTTGATCAAATCGATGGACTGCACCCATGCGGAGTCCTTGCGATCGACGAAGTTCACGGTCTGGCGGACAGACCCGGCGCTCGAACCCCTGCGCTGCGTCATACGGTGGCCGCCGACGCTGGAGGCGGCCGGATCCAGATAAAACTTCAGCGATCTATTGGCCATGGCCTCGAGCGAGGCTGCATGGCGCCACTCGTTCGCGCCCATGACCTCGTAGTTGACTCGACTCTCCAATAAGGACGGCATGGCGGCGCCTTTGAGGATGTGGTCGAACCAGCGGTAGCGCAGCTCATGAAGGTCGATCAGAGCGGCCGAATCGACCTGATAGCTTTGCAAGGTCGCCAGCGGTCCGCGCTCCATCACGGCATCGTCGTAAGGGCCGATCACCAGGGTGTGGTTGGCGTGCGGATCGAATCGATGATGCTGCAGGAAGTAGTACAGCGCGCCGGGTTCGCTTCCGGAGTAGTAGCCGGTGATCGTCAGCACGGGAATGTTGATATGGGCGAATTGCTTCCGGTAAGGGATCATCTCCTGCCAGTACCGGTCGTAGCTCGGATGATTCAGCCAGCGGATGAATATTGGATCGGATTTGCCGTGGAGGCTGCCTAAGTCCCGATAGCGCCTGCCGCTCAAGTACCACTTCTGATCGAGCGCGCGCCACAGTGCATCGTCGTAGTACTCGCTTTCGTCCGACGCCTTGGTGTTGGTCGTGTAAAGGGACCATCGGTACGCCGAGTTTTGAAAGATGTTGCCGGACATGGGCGGCGCGTTGATGCCGGGCGCGGTGGCTCCCGATGTGGCTATCGCCTTGAGGGCGGCCGGCATGCGCTTGGCGGCGGCCCACGCGGCAAAGCCGCTGTAGCCGTCGCCGTACATCCCCACGCGGCCGTCGCTCCAGGGCTGCTTTGCAATCCAATTGATGACCGCACGTGCGTCTTCGCCATCTCGCTGATAGGGGATGACTTGGTGAGGCTTGCTGCGCACTCCTCGGGCGAAGGCCACCACCCCCACATAGCCGTGAGCTGCGCACTCCTTGGCGTAGTTGCTCGCATCGTAGATGGTGAACTCGAGCAACGTGGGCAGCGCCTTGGCCGGACTTTTCGGGCGAACCGACAACGCAGCGATGCTCGCTCCGGCGGGAGTCTTGATCGTGATGTTATTGTCGAATGTGTAGCGGCGCCGGTCGTCATCGGCATCGAGAGCGCCCACCAGAGGGCCGAACGCCCGATAGGCGTCGAAGGTGAGGTATGCCCACACCAGATCCACCGCATCCGACTGCTCGATGCTGTCCTGGGTGCGCTGCTGATCGAGCAGCTTCTGCAGCGCATCCCGATACACGGTCGGCGCGGTGCCCAGCCATTGCGCGACCGTGAAAGCGTTGCGATCATCGAGCGCAGGTACCACATCGCGGTAGGACTTCGAGAATGCCTCCGCAAAGGCAATCCGATTTTCCGATTCCAGCGCCCGCGCGTGTGCATACATGTCATAGATCAGGTCCCGGCCGACCGGCCGGGCGGCATTCGAGCGCAGCCGCCGATCGCGCAGCGATTGCCGCGACATGTCGGCGGCGGCGTAGTTGCCCGCCACCATTTGCAGCGCCGACAGATTCGCGAGATATCGGTCGGGGTCGGCTTCCTGATAGACGGGAATCAGCCGTGCCGCCAAATCGCGCATGGCGGCGGCGGCGGCCGGATCCGCCGCTCCGGAGGGCGAGTGGAATTCCAGGCTCGGCGCGGCGGCCGACGGCTGCGATGCCGCCATGAACAGGACCGCCGCGAGGCAAAGCACCGTCCGCACGGCTCCGTTCATCCCTCTTGGCATAATCGTTCTTCTCATTCGTGACTTCCGGGCTCTTTCGCGGGCAGGAAGCTCTTGCCGGCTCTCGGCGCCTTGACTAGATGCAGCACGCGCGTGAACAACGGATGCGCCTGGGCCGGGCCGCCGATATGAATGACGCCGCTGTGCTGAAGTTCATTGCCGAAGACATCGATGACCAGCTCCAGGACATCGTCGTCGAGGGAACCGAAGGTGCCGTCGATGAGCACCCAGGGCGGGTTCTGCAGCAGAATCCGCGCAATGGCGAGGCAAAGCTGCTCGTCCTGGCTCAACTCCCTATCCCAGCGTTGAGTGGCATCGAGCAAGGGTGCGAGCCGTTCGAGGCCGAGCCGGTACAGGGCGCGCTTGAAAGCACCGTCGCCGAAGCTCTCGGCCTTCAAGGGATAGGCGAGGACTTCGCGCAAGGTGCCCCTCGGCATGTAGGGCGTGCCGCGGGGCAAATAGAATATCTGTTCCCCGGCCGGGCGCGTGATGTGCCCGGTGCCCCAGGGCCAGAGTCCCGCCAATGCGCGGAAAAGCTGGGTCTTGCCGGTTCCCGGCGCGCCCAGAATGAGGACGCGCTCGCCCGCCTTCACCACCACCCTGCTCTCCTTGAGCTTGTCGGCGTTCGCGGCGGATACGATCTCCAGGTCGTCGATGGATATCGCGCCCGGATCGCCCTCGGTGTAGGCGATGCGGCTCTCGAATCCACGCGGCTCGTGCGCGCTGATCAGCGCATGGCGGAAATTCGCGACGCGAAGCAAAGTCGCGCGCCAGTCGGCGATGGAGCTGAAATTGTCGATGAACCAGCGCAGCGAGGACTGCGCCTGGCTGAATGCGCCCGCCGCCATCATCAGGCCGCCGAAAGAGACCTTGCCGCTGAAATACAGAGGCGCCGCGACGAGGATGGGCGCGACGATCGTGATCCAGCCGAAACCGGCGGTGACCCAGGTAAGATTGGCGTGGCCCATGACGATGCGCCGCGTCGCGGCAAGCACATTGCCAAGATGCAATTCGATGCGCCGTTTCTCGTCCGCCTCGCCTGCGGCCAGCGATATGTCATCGACATGCTCGTTGACGCGCACCAGCGAGAAGCGCAGATCCGCCTCGCGTGCGTAGCGCTGCGCATTGCGGCCGATGAGGCCGCGCCCGACCCAGTAGCTGAGCAGCGAACCCGCGCTCGCGTAGAGGATCGCCGCCCACACCATGAAGCCGGGGACCGTATAGTCCCGCTCGCCGATGTGAAAGACGAAGTCGTTCGAAAGTCCCCAGAGCACGCCGGCGAAGGTGAAGAACAGTATCGAAGCCTGCAGCAGTCCGACCAAGAGATCGGCCGACAACTCGCACAGCTTGCGCGCATCCTCATGGATGCGTTGGTCGGGATTGACGCCCATGGCTCCCGCGTTGGCCAGCCAGAACGCCCGGCGCGGCAGCATCCAGTCGTGCAGCAGGCCGAGCACCAGCCCCTCGCGCAGCTTGAGCTCCAGAGTTTCGACCAGCCAGCGCTGCACGACGTTGAGGACGAGCAGGAATCCCGCGATCATGAAAAACACGCCGAGCTGGAACAGAAAGTCGCGCAGGTCGCGGCGCGACAGTGCATCGTAGAAGGGCTTGTTCCAGCCGTTGAGCCGGATCTGGCCGTAGGCGGTGGCGGCTACGACCAGGATGATGGCTGCCGCCAGAAACACGAGCGTCTTGCCCACCGGCGAACCGAAGATGGTGCGGCCGATGAGCCCGATCTGCCGCCCAAGGCCCAAGTGGGCGGTCTCGCCCTCGGAGAGAGTGCCGGAGATTTCTGTTGAGCGTTCCACCGTGCTCAGCACCTGCCCCTGCCACAACGATCAGGCAGGATAGCACTCGCAGATGACTTGCGCCGGGCCGCCATTGAGGGTCACGGACTGTGTGTCGAAGCCCGTGTACGCGCTGCCGTCGACGAGCACGCTGCGCAGCTTCGCTGCGAGCGGCGGTCGCAGCACGATCTTGGCCGCGATTTCACTCTCAAGCTCGAAGCGCAGGCTCGCCGGCCCCGTCCTGCGCAATGAGTAGCTCAGGGCGCCATAGACCGTGGGCATGCCGCTCACTCGCACTCCATCGCCTTCGAGCCACTCGGATGCCAGACCCGCCGCCAGCACGAGACTGCGGTCGGCCTCGCGCTCGTAGGCAAATAGGCAGCGCACGGCGAGCACGTACTCGGCGGCGATCCAGGTATGCGGCAGATCGCCGACATGGGCGGGTGTCTCATGATCGCGCCACGCGATCTCCGGCCACTGATTCCAAGGCGGCGGGCGGCGATCCGACAAGAAGAACCGCAACAGCTCCAGAGCGGCATCGCGCCGGCCCAGCCGCACGAAGGCGCCGATGATGCGGATTTCATAGGGTGTGTAGTTCGTCCAGGGCACCGCGCCGCTGCGCTTGCCGCGCCAGTCGGCCAGATACTTCTCGAAGGTATGTTCGGCTGCCCCTCGATCCAGGCCCTCGGGAAGATCGAGCAGGTAAATCGCATTCGCCGTCGCCGTCGGATCGAAGTCCGCCCATTCGATGCTCCCGGGGATGAAGTCCAACTTGCGCTCGGCCCGGGTCGCCTCGATCGAGGCGAACAACGCAGCCGCGAAGCGCGTGGCCAGGGCCGACCAAGTTTTTGCCGAGGCTTCGCGGCCGGCCGCCAGTGCCATGGCCGCCGCGTCGCGCAACCCGCGCAGTGCCCAGAAATCGTCCCAATACGAATGTACGGGCTGTGCCAGATAACCCTCGTGGCTCACCGACACGGGCAGGAGCCCGTCCCCGCCGAGCAGACCCTCGATGCATGCGACCGCCTTTTCGATGTACGGCCACGACTCGGCGAGTAAAGCGCCATCCGAGCTGAATCGGTGGTAGTCGGCGATCAGCGCCAGTAATTCTCCGTGACTGTCGTGTTCGACCAGCCAGTCGGTCCCCTCGCCGTCGACGCAGCAGGGCACAAAACCATCCGCGCGCTGGTGCGGCGCATACCAGCGGATGAACTCCCGAACCTCCTTCGTGAGTCCCATGCGCAGCAGCGCCGCACTCATCATGGCGCCATCGCGAATCCAGGAGCGCGTATAGCGCCGGGGCCCGGGCTGCAGGGCGGGGCCGGAACGTGTCACCAGTATGTGTGCGGTCGCTGTGAGCGCCGCACGGATCGCATCCATCGCCCAGCCGCTGCCGCTCCAGGGGCTCGCGGGCACGCGGCTGCCCCAGTCGAACGCCGGCTCCCCCGGGCGCGGCGCGGCGGCGGCCAGGCAGTTCAGGACGATTTCGGCGGCTTGACGGCCCTCGGGCGCCAGCTCGAACCGCAGGGCTCCCGTCGCGAATCCCATCGGATCTCGAGTCTCGATGCCCGGCGGGAGTGCACCTCGCGCCAGATACGCCGTCATGAAGCCCTCGTCGAAACTCAGCGCGCCGAATCCTGCCGCTTCAGTCGCCGCCGCGCCTGTCGCGGGCACGATCAGCGTGGTTCCGTTGACTTGCGCCGCGCCGTCGCGCCACGCCAGTTCATGAATCGGGCTGACTCCGCCCAGACCGCGGAAGCTCTGCCACGGAGGCGTGACTTGAAACGGCCGCACCAGCACGAACAATCGCGCGCAAACCCGCTGTTCGGTGAGATTCTCGAATCCGTAGTGAACGCGCGCCGCGCCGCTCAGCGTCGCCTCGGCGCGGATGCGCAGGCGCCAGTTCTCGGTCTCCCAGATGACGGACGGCACCGGCATCCAATCCGCCTCGAGTTCCTGCCGGAGACTCACGTCCGCCCACGTGAAGAGCCGGCCCCCGAACCACAGCATCGGCTCGATGGAGAACGAGCCTTGATCCACCTCGACCATGCCGTCTTCATTCATCAATGCACAATGAATGCCGTCCGCCGTGCCGAAGGGCGTCCAGACGCTCTGTTCATTGTGCAGCCAGCGCGGATGCCCGCCTCGCGCCTCGCCGGCGGCGATATTTTTCCAGAACGCCTCGATGGAGCGTGAGAACTCGAAGGACTGCAGGCGCAAGGCCGCCCCGGCGGACGGCTCATCGAGTTCCAGGCGAAGAAATCTCGTCCTGAGCCCGGGCAAGTACACATAGCTGCGCTTCCCGCCTGCCCTCGGCGCGCGATGCAAGGTTCTCCACCGCCGCCCGCTGCTCGATGCACGGATGCGAAAGCCGCTCGGCGGCGCATGCTCCCGCCAATCGATGATCAAACCGCCGATGGTGCGCGGCTCGATTGAATCGATGACGATCCAGGGGTGGCGGTCATCCGGCCGAGGTTTCCAGCCGGTGTCGAGCAGGGCGCCTGCCGCTTCGAAACCCGGCCGCTCGCTGGACGCGGCGGCTTTGGCAGGCTCCGAGGGGCTGCGGTCCTCGATCTGCACGTCGGCGATCCACAGCGTACCCTTGCCGCCCTCGCCCGCGACAATGGCGAGTTCCAACGAGCCCAGCGTGGAGAGGCGGCCGCCGCTCGAAGGACCCCAGGCAAAATCGATGTCGCGGCTGTCCACCGTCACCCGCTTCCAGCGCGGCGGCGGCCGCAGATCCTTCTGCACATGCCGCCAGACGTTCTGGCCCGTGGCGTCGATCAGCTTCAGCTCCAGATTGTTGGCCGCGCCGCGCCCGCGCAGGCGAAACGTCACCGCGTATTCCTCCGGCATGCCGCGGCTGAAGGCGCGGCGCGCGACCACGAAACCCCCGCCCCCCTTGAAATCGAAATCCATCTGCAGCGCCGATCCGCGTCCGGCCGGCACCGAAGACAGCTTGAGCTCGGCGTTGCCGGAAACGACGGCTTGCCAATCACTTTGGGCGGCGGATTCGGGCTTGTTTTGCGTCATGGAGATGGGGTAAGCGCGGGGCGATGCGCGAACAGCTCAACTCCCGATGTTGTTGGGGTCCCGCCATACCCGTTCGAAGGGCAGCCGCCAGGCATGCGGCGCGACGAGTTGATGGATGGCATTCGGTCCCCACGACCCCGGGTCGTAGAGGCGCACCGGTGGGGGTGATTCCAGCAAGTTCACCGACACTTCCCAAAGGCGCTCGATGCCCTCCGCGGTCGTGAACAGCGTGTGGTCGCCGCGCATGGCGTCGAGGATCAGTCGCTCGTATGCCTCGAGCACGTCGCTGATATGGCCGGTATCGTGCATGGCGAATTGCATGCTCAGCTTATCCAGGCGCATGCCGGGGCCGGGGCGCTTGCCGTAGAACGACAGAGACATTTTCGCGGCGTCCGCCAGGTCGAAGGTCAGATGATCCGGGCCTTGCGCGCTGACGCCCGAACCGGCGGGAAACATGCTCTTGGGCGGTTCCTTGAACGCGATCGAAATGATTCTTTGTCCCTGCGCGAGCCGCTTGCCCGTACGCAGGTAGAACGGCACGCCGGCCCAGCGCCAGTTGTCGATGTAGCACCTCAAGGCAATGAAGGTTTCCGTATCAGAATCGCGCGAGACTCCCTCTTCGGACCGGTATCCCGTGTATTGCCCGCGGATGACGTCGGAGGGCTTGATCGGCAGCATGCTGCGAAAGACCTTGTTCTTCTCCTCGCTGATCGGACTCGGCTCCAAGGAGGTCGGGGCTTCCATCGCCATGAAGCCGAGAATCTGGAACAGGTGCGTGACGACCATGTCGCGATAGGCGCCGGTCTGTTCATAGAAGGCGGACCGCTTGCCCAGACCCAAGGTTTCCGGCACGTCGATCTGCACGTGATCGATGAAGTTGCGGTTCCAAATCGGTTCGAACAAGCCGTTGGCGAAGCGGAACGCGAGAATGTTCTGCGCCGCCTCCTTGCCGAGAAAGTGATCGATGCGGAAAATCCGGTCCTCGTCGAATACCTCGTGCAGCCTGGAGTTCAGCGTCACCGCGCTCGCCAGATCGGTACCGAAGGGCTTCTCCATGATGATCCGCGATCGATCGACGAGGCCCGCCTCTCCGAGCAGGCGCACGGCCGAGAGCGCCGCGTTCGGCGGCACGCTCAAGTAGTGGAGCCTGCGGCTTTCGCCGTTGAAGGTGCGCTCCGCCTCCAGGACCGCCGCCTTGAGAACGCCGGCGCCGGCCGCCATCGGCACGTATTGCAAGGTATTTGCGAAAGCCGCCCAATCCGCGTCGTCCACTTTGCGCGTGGAGAACTCCGTGAGCGCCTCGCGCGCGATGCGGCGGAAGCCGTCGGTATCCAGATCATCCAGGGACACGCCGATGATGCGGCATCCGGGGATGAATCCCGAGCTCGCCAGATGAAACATGCCGGGCAATAGCTTGCGCTTGGCAAGATCGCCCGTGGCGCCCACCAGGACCACGACTTGGGGGAACTGCGGACCCACACCGGGAGGTATCTTTGCCACCATTCACATCCTCTTCGACCGTCCCGGCAGGATAACATCGCCCGGCGGCCTGCATATTACACAGCTAATTCGACTTCGGGCTTCGACGCCGACCGCGTACCGGCCTGCGGCGCGTTGCTGCGGCCGCGGTAGGTGTAGACGAGCGAGAATTTCACCGCATCGCTTTTATTCTGCCCGGCGGAGTGCAGGGTGTTGCAGTGAAAAAACACCGCATCGCCCGGCGCCAGCCGCGGCGACTCGGCGCTGCGGATGATCGCGGCGTTGTCCGCACGGTCGCCGCGGAAGAACTTTGCCTCATCGAACCTGCCGGCATCGAAGGCCATCCGGTGCGAACCCGGCACGAACCACAGCGCACCGTTGTCGATCTCCTCCCTGCCCAGCGCGAACCAGACCGAGACCAGATCCTCGCGCGCGAACGACCAGTAGCGGATATCGCGATGCCAGTTCGTCAGGCTTCCGTACAGCGGATGCTTGGTCATCAGGCAATTGTGATGGGCGCGCGACATCAGCGCGCCTTCGCCGAAATACGCCTCCATCCACCCGCGCAATTCAGGTGCGGCGCCCCAGCGCGCGAACTCGGGCTCGCGTCCGTACGCATCGAGCAGCCGGCGCACGGTCTCGCCGCCGGGGGCCATGCGCGACGCCGGCGCACCGGGATACCGCAGGTCGGCTTCGAATTCCAGGGGTTCCGCCCGTGCGGCGAGTTGCGCCCGCGCGGCTTCGTTGAGCCGCCTCAATCCGTCAAGCGGTACGAACCGCGGTACGACCACATAACCCTTGTCACGCAGCGTTTCGATTTGCTCTCTCATGCCGGCCGGCGGACTCCCATGTCGCGTAAACTTTCAGCGACGGCGGCCACCGCCTGGCTCAGGGTATCCGGACCGATGGCGCCGATACAGCCGACGCGGAAGGTATCGACGGCCGTCAGCTTGCCCGGGTACAGAATATAGCCGCGATCGCGCACCCGATCGTAGAACTTCTTGAAGTCGTACGCCGGATCGGGCGGCGAGTGAAACGTGACGATGACCGGCGCCTGCAAAGCGTCCGGCAGGAATGTACGGAAGCCCAGCGCTCGCATGCCCGACACCAGCGCGGCGCAATTTGCGGCGTAACGCGCCAGCCGGGCCGGCTGGCCGCCCTCCCCCAGGTATTGATCGAGGGCGGCACGCAGAGCGGCGAGGACGTGCGTCGGCGGGGTGAAGCGCCACTGCCCCGTCTTTTGCATGTACTGCCACTGGTCGTGGAGATCCATGGCAAGAGACCCGCTGTTGCCGGCTGAACGCTCCAGCGCCGTGCGCCGCGCGATGATGAAACCCATGCCCGGCACGCCCTCGAGACACTTGCCCGACGAGGCGATCAGAGCGTCGAAGCGGATGCTCCCTGCGTCTATTGGAATGGCCCCGTAGGAACTCATCGCATCGACGATCAGGCCGCGCCCGCGCTTTGCAACGACTGCCGCGATCTGCGGCAGCGGATTCAATATCCCGGTGCCGGTTTCGCAGTGCACCTGCGCAACATGCGTGATCGCCGGATCGGCCGCGAGCGCAGCGTCGATCCGCGCGGGATCGGCCGGCTCCTGCTCGCCATGCGCCAGGACGACGGCCTCGCGGCCCAGATAGCCCAGGATCCGCGTGATGCGCTTGCAGTAGCTGCCGTTGTCCGGCACCAAAACTTTGCCGGTGCGCTGAACGAGCGTGCCGAGCGCCGCTTCCACCGCGAACGTACCGCTGCCCTGCAGCGGCACGCACACGTGTTCGCTTTGCGCATGGACGATGGCGGTGAGATCGCGGCACACCGAGGCGGTGAGTTCGTTGAAAGCTCCGTCCCACGATCCCCAGTCCGAGAGCATGGCGGACCTGGTTTGCGATGAAGTCGTCAGAGGGCCGGGCGTGAGCAATATCGGATCGGTCATGGCTGATGGTTTCCCTTGCTTTACCAGGGCAGCGAATAGGTTTTGGTGTTGCAGTAGCTCTTCATGGCCTCTTGCACGCCTTCCTTGTGTCCGAGACCCGAGTCCTTGATGCCGCCGAAGGGCGTCATCTCCAGGCGGTAGCCCGGAACCTCGCGCACGTTCACGCTGCCCACATGCAGCTCTTGGACGAAGCGGGTAATCAGGTCGATGCGGTTGGTGCACAGCGACGATGACAGGCCGTAGGCGGTGCTGTTCGAGATGACGATGGCCTCTTCCACCGTCTTGAATCGGATCACGGGCGAGACCGGGCCGAAGGTCTCCTGGCGCACCACCGTCATGTCCGGAGTGACCCGGTCGAGCACGGTGGGCGAGTACAGCGCGCCGCGGCGCGTATTGCCGATCAGGATCCGGGCGCCGCCCACAGCGGCTTCGTTCACCAGCGCCTCGAAGCGGCGCGCCGACGGCTCGTCGATGACGGTGCCCATGTCCATCGCCGGATCGAAGGGATCGCCGTACTTGACGGCCCGCGTCTTCTCGACCAGGAGTTCGATGAACCGGTCGGCCACTCCTTCCTGAACCAGCATGCGCTTCACGGCGGTGCATCGCTGGCCCGAATTCTTGTACGAGCCGCTCACCGCCAGGGCGGCGGCTTCCTCGATATCCGCATCCTCGAGCACGATGAGCGGATCGTTCCCGCCCATTTCCAGCACCTGGCGCTTGTACACGGCCTTGGCGGCGATGGACTTGCCCACGGACACTCCGCCGGTGAAGGTGACGAGGTCTACGTCCGGACTCGTCAGCAGCTCGTCGGCGATCTCGGCCGGATCGCCCGTCAGCACCGAGAGCATTTCGGGCGGCAGCCCCGCCTCGTACAGGATGTCCGCGAGCGCAAACGCGGTCAGCGGCGTCTTCTCGCTCGGCTTGAGCACGACCCGGTTGTTGGTGGCCACCGCGGGGGCCACCTTGTGTATCACCTGGTTCAGCGGATGGTTGAAGGGCGTGATGGCTGCGATTGCACCGAGCAGCGGCTCCCTCATGGTATAGACCTTGCGGCTCTTCCCATGCGCCGTGAGATCGCACGAGAACACCTGTCCATCGTCGACCAACGCCAGGTTGGCGGCGAATAACAGCACATCCGAGGCGCGGCCGACCTCGTACTGCGAGTCCTTCAGGCAAAGACCGGACTCCAGCGTGATGAGGCGCGCGAGATCGGCTCGCCTCGCAGAGATGATGGCGCCGGCATTCATGAGGATCTTGTAGCGGTCGTGGCGCCTGAGCTTGGACTTGAATTCGCGCGCTATCCGCAGCGCGCGCCTGACATCCTCGCGGGTGGCTTTGGGAACGGTGCCGATGAGAGCGCCGCTGAAGGGGTGGCGAACCTCGATGAGGCCGCTGCCCGGCGCCTTCTCCCCCGCGATGCGCAGCGACTCTCGAATCGGCTCGGACATCGATCACCCATGAAGTTCAGGAGGCGAGATTCAACCCCAGATCAAATGCATCGAAGTTGCGCCAGCGCCGAGATTCGGGCTGCCGGCTCACGGCGCGATTGACGAGCAGCGGCACCCTCTGTTCCGAGGTGCCGCCATGCGAACGCAGCGGCACGTCCAGGCCCGATAGATCGTGCTTGTCGCGGCTGGTGCCGATGACCGTGTCCTGCCGCGACACGACCACCAGATCGCCGATACGGTCGGACGGCAGCTCGAAACGCGCCGCGGCTGCATCGCGCTCGAGCACCGTCTCGATCCCCGGAAGCTTCGCGATGCGTTCAGCCGCGCCCTCATGCCCGGGCGCGGACAGGTAGACCAGCGCGAAGGATCCGAGCGCACCATGATGCACCACGTAGGGATCGGTGATCGGCAGAATGACCCGCGCCTGGCGAGCTCCAAGCCAGACATCGAGAAGGTCCTGCAGGTAAATGACATTGGGTTGGCCGTCGGCGCCATGCTTGGCATTCATGCCGTGATCGGCGGTCACTACGAGGGTCGCTCCCAAGCCGTCGAGCTGCGCCAGATTGCGGTCCATCATCGCGTAGAAATCATTCGCCGCCGGCGTGCCCGGGGCGGCCTTGTGCTGGATATAGTCGGTCGTGGACAGGTACATGAGGTCGGGCCGCTCGCGTTCCATCAGCTTGACGCCTGCGACGAACACGAATTCCGACAGCGCCGCGCTGTATACCGAAGGAATCTCCATGCCGACGCGCTCGAGCACATTGTCGATGCCGTTCTCGGCGAGAGTGGCCTGGTCGGCTTTCTCGGAGGAGAAGCAAATGCCCTTCATCCGGTGGCCCAGGAGCTTGCGCAGCTTGTCCTTCGCGGTGATCACGGCCACTTTGGCGCCGGCCGCGGAAAACGCCGCGAGGATGGTTCCGGCGCGCAGGAAGCGCGGGTCGTTCATCATCACCTCTTCGCCGCGCTCCGGGTCGAAGAAATAATTGCCGCATATGCCGTGCACCGAGGGCGGCACGCCGGTCACGATGGACAGATTGTTGGGATTCGTGAAGCTCGGCATGACGCAGTCGGCCATGAAACCAGTCCCGGCCCCCCCGAGCAGCCTGCCGAGAAAGGGCGCGGCCCCGGCCGCCACGGCAGCGGTGATGTACTCGTGCTGACAGCCATCGACACAGACGACGACCAGCGGCCGCTGCATCCAACGATAGTTTCGGCCGTTCACGGTGAGATCGGTGGGCAAGTTCTACTCCGCGGCGGCCGCCGCCTTGTGCATGCGCGCGCGGCTCTGCACCGCGTGCTGGCGCAGCAGCCGCCCGGCGCGGGCGGAATCACCGTCCGCGATGGCGTCCACGACGGCCCCATGTTCGGAATTGGACACCGCAAAGCCGCCCCCGTCCTGCAGCCCGCGAAGGCGAAACAGCATGAGCCCCTTGGTCAGCAGCCGGTAGCTTTCGATCAGGCGGGAATTCCCCGCGAAGTCGACGAGCATGTCGTGAAACTTCAAATTCAGCCCGTGGTAGCGCTTGATATCTTGCATGCGGACCGCCCCATCCATCTCCGCCAAGACCGCCTCGAGGCTTCGCAGCTGTTGCGCTGTGGCACGTTCGGCGACCCGTTGACCGATCAACTGGTCGAGCGCCTCGCGAACATCATAGATCTCATCGGCTTCAGCGACCGATATCTCCCGGACGAATACGCCCCGGTTCTTCTCCGAGCGCACGAGGCGGGACTCCTCCAGCGCCCGCAGCGCCTCTCGTATCGGCCCGCGGCTGGTGCCGAAACGAAGCGCCAGATCGCTCTCGTTGAGGTGCTGTCCGATGGCAAGCTCGCCGCACAGAATCAGTTGCTCGATCTCGGCCTGCACCAGTGCAGGAAGCGAGTTCGATTGCACCAGCTGAAGCACTGTGGGAGCGGCGGCCTGCGGCATCGGGGAACTCGGTGGTAGCTTGAATAGAGCTTAACATTATTGCAGATTGTTGACAATATTCATTCAACAATGGCAAATGGCCACGACTGCCTGCCCTATTTGTTAGGGGATTCCCTTAACCAATGGTCCCGCGCCGATCACTCGCGATAACGCAGCAGCGCGTCGCCCAGCCCCTCCTTCAAGGGTCCGAGCCAGGGCTCGTAGTTCTTCCACTGATCCAGCCCCTCGCGAAAAATCGGCTGCCGCACTTGCTCCGAGCTCGCCGTGCGTATGCTGCGCGCGGTCTTGTGAAACTCCACACAGCCCGGCTCGAAGTCCAGGCCGCAAAAGTCGAGAATCCGCCGCACATTGCCTTCGAGGTCATCGACCACCTGCTCGTGCTCGACCTTGAGCACCCTTCCCGGAAGCACGCTGTCCCAGTGACGCATCAACTCGAGATACGTGCGGTAGTAGCGCGCGATATCCTCGATGCTGTACGTGAACTCCTGTCCGGAGGCGAACAATTGCTTCAGATTGCTGAAACAGCAGGCCATGGGCTCGCGTCGGGCGTCGATGATCTTGGCGTTCGGCAATACCAGGTGAATGAGGCCTATATGCCTGAAGTTGTTCGGCATCTTATCGATGAAGTACGGCCTGTCCGTCCGGTAGACGCGGGTATCGCGGAGGTATTTTTCGCCCAATCGCAGCAACTCCTCGCCGCTCAAGCTCGGAAGAGCGCCGGGGTAGCGCGGGTGGTCCAGATCCGGATCGCGACCCTGAAGATCCAGCACCATCCTGGGAATGTCCGCCAGTTCATGGGTACCCTCGACCCGCGAATGCGAAGCGAGAATCTGTTCGAGCAGAGTGGACCCGGCGCGGGGCAACCCGACGATGAAGATCGGATCCGGATCCCTTGCGCCGGCGCCGTCGCGGCGTGAAAAGAGCTCGGCGGTGCAGGTCTCGATCTGTAAATGGGTGTTGCGTTCGATGATCTCGGGCCGATAGCGGCTTTCGGATCTTTTGAACGCATTGCCGCGCTCGTAGTAGCGGAAGGATTCTTCGAACTCACCCCTATCCTCCAGGGCCTTGCCGAGGGCGAAGCACAAATGATAGCGATCCGCCAGCGCGGTGCCGGGTGCGGATTCCCCGGCGCGCATGCTCGCGATCTCACCGTCGCCGAAGCGATAGGTCTTCAAGTTGGCGAGACTCCAATAAGCATCGCCGAAATCCGGACGGGCGGCCGCGGCGGCGCGGTAGGCGTCGATGGATTCCTGCCGCTTTCCCATGGTCTTCAGCGAATGGGCAATCGATATGTGCAGATCGGCCGGTTGGGGCGAGTCGAGGAGAAGCTCGCGATAAATCTCGACGGCCCTTTCGTGCTCCCCAAGACCCACGATCACGGTCGCGTACTGCGTCCGGTAGGTTCGGTTCTTGGGGTCGAGCTTCAGCAGTTTCTCGAGTTCCTCGCGCGCGCGCTGATACTTATGCCGCTCGAGCAGCACGCGGGCATAGTCGGAGCGGGCCGCCTGATAGTCGGGTGCGAGCTCGAGGACGGCCTCGAGCAGAATCTCCGCATCGTCGAATACGCTGCGCTCAATCCCTATTCGGGCGAGCAGCCGCATGGCCTCGACGTGATTGCCGTGCTTCAACAGGTACGCGCGGACCCTGTTCTCCGCGAGCAGCCAATCGCCGTCCGAAAACAGGCTCGTGGCAGTCAGGATCTCCGGCGGCAGATCCTTGAGCGTGGCGACGTGCGCGGCCGCCGTGCGCTCGTTCTCGGGCTGGCCAGTCATTCGGTACAGGCCTTCGAGCATGCTCCAGCTCGCGGGCAGCGCGGGATTGATGTTCACGCCCCTCAAGAAGGAATCGATGGCCTGCGGGGCGTCCCGGAGCACCACGAAGCAGTGGCCGCGTTCCTGATACAGGCGGCTGAATTTCGGATGAAGCTGTTCGAGCCGTTCGAGAGCCTGCAGCGCCTCCGGAATCTTGCCCAGGAACCGCCGGCTCACCGCAATCAGATAGAGCACGTCGCGGTTTTCAGGCACCTTGACGGCGAGCGCTTCGGCGGCGCGCAGAGCCCCCGCGTAGTCGCTGCTTTTCAGCAGCTCGCGCACGCGGCGAACTTCCAGTTCCACCGGAGAAGGCGTCGGATCGGGGGCTGCAGGTTCCACGGCGCCCGTCATGTCCGATGCAGCTCCTCGCCGAGTGCCTCGCGCAGCGGCCCGATGAACCGCTCGTAACGGCGCCACCGATCGACCGAGCCCCTGCCGATGGGCTGGCGCACCTGCCAATTGCTCGCGGTCAGGACCGGCCGCTCGGTGCGGTGGAACTCGAGGCAGCGCGGATCCCAAGGGAGCCCGATATGCGCGAGCATCCGGCGGCTCCAGCCTTCTGGATCGTCGACGAGGTCCTCGTATCGGACCTCGAGCAGCGTCTGCGGCGGCAGCACGGAGCGCCAGTGCGCCATCAGGCGCCGGTACTCGCGGTAGTAATGCGCGAGGTCGCCGAAGTCAGTCGCATAGGGATGCGCGGCCGAGAATCCCTGGAAGTAGATCGACAGGCAGGTGTCGAGCGCGTTGCGCTCGAGATGAATGAACCTGGCACCCGGCAGCGCCGCATGAATGAGACCGGCGTTCCTGAAGTTGACCGGCAGCTTGTCGACGACGCGAGACGCGTCGGGTGCCTGCGGGGCGAGCCCCTCCAGATAGGCACGGCCGAGCTCGACTATCATCGCAGCACGCTCCTTGGGGTTCGACGCGCGCTCGGCGTCCTCCGCAAATATCCAATATAGCAGCTCGCCCGCGCCATGGACCTGGGGGTGCGAGGCGAGGATCTGTTCGGTCAGGCTGGTGCCCGAGCGCGGCATCCCGACGACGAATACCGGGCGTTCGGAGGCAAGCCCCCCGGGCCGCAGGGCAGCGAGGGCATTTCGATCGAAGGCCGCAAGAATCCGTGTTACCCGCCGCGTCATCTCGCCGCGGTCGTAGCGCGATCGGCTCCGGCGGGCGATCTCGTTTGCCGTGCGATGATGCCGGAACGCCGCGTCAGGGTCATCGACGTCATCGTAATACTTCCCCAGGGCATGGTGCAGGTTGATGGCGTGTGCGACGGGCAAGCCGCGTGCCAGCACGCGCTCCGCGGCATCGCGCCACGGCACGTCGGCCGGGCTCATCTTGCGCAACGTGGTGAGGCTGGCCAGCGCCTCGGGGAGCCCGGGATCGATGGCCAGCGCCTGGCGCAGCCAGTCTTCGGCCTCGTCGAACCGGCCACGGTCGATCGCGAGGCTGCCGAGCAGCGCGAGCGTGTCGGCGGCGTCGGGACGTAGCGCGAACGACCGCTGCGCGCTCGCTTGCGCATCCGCGAGCCGGCCGAGGGCTCGCTCGACCATGGCGCGCGCCATGTGAAGCGCGGCATGGTCCGGGGCGATCTCGAGTCCGGCACGGTAGGCGGCATCGGCCTCATGCAAGGCATTCAGCGCGAGCAGCGAGTTGCCGAGGTGCAGGTGCGCCTCCGGCAGCCGCCTCTCGAGCTGGATCGCCCGGCCGCAGTGCTCGATGGCGGCGCGGAAGTCGCCGAGGCAATGCAGCACAAACCCAAGGTTGGTGTGCAGCCGCGCATTACCCGGCGTCCGGGCGAGCAAGTCGCGATAGCAGCCTGCCGACGCCTCGTAGCGCCCGAGCCCCGCCAGCAGGGTCGCAAGCTCGTCGAGCCTGTCGACGCTCGGATTGCGCGCCAACAGCCGCTCATAGTGGGGAATCGCCTCCGCTCCGCGGCCCGCGGCGGTCAGCGCGCGCACGAGCTGCGCGACGGCGGCGTCAAAATCGGGGCGCAGCTCGACCGCCCTCTCCAAGCTGTGGATCCCCGCCTCCCTCTCGCCGGCCTCGAGAAGCGCACTTCCGAGATTGCGGTGAGCCTCGGCGAGTCGAGGTTCGAGCGCAATCACGCGCCGGTACCCCGCGATGGCCGCCGCGAGTTCGCCGCGAGTTCGCTCGGCATTGGCGAGATTGCCAAGAGCCGCAGCGAAGCGCGGCCGAAGCGCCAGCGCGCGCTGACAGCTCGCTATCGCCTCGGTCACCCGCTCCAGCCGCAGCAGCACTTCGCCCAAATCGTTATGCGCGTCGGCGAACTCGGGATTGAGAGCGGTCGCGCGCGCGAAGCTCTCGGCCGCTCGCTCGAGCTGGCCGCGCCGCTCGAGCGCCTGACCCAGCAGATAATGCGCCTGAGCATCGGCCCCAGCCTTGCCGCAGCAGTGCTTGTACTTGCGGCCGCTGCCGCAGGGACAGGGCTCGTTGCGTCTGATCAGAACTTCATGCCCACCTTCACGCCCAGCACCCGCGGACGGAGCGGTACCTGCGACTCGATGAACTGGGCGGAGGACGTGAACAGGCTCGCGTCGGAATTGCCGAGGTTCGTGCCGTAAGCCTGGACATACCACTGGTCCTTGGCGATGCCGAGAGAGGCGTCATACGTGGTGTACGCCGGCTGGTCGTATCGCAGCCATGTCGTCGTCGGCACGGTGACTCCCGCGCCGGACTGGAAGCTGCTCGGCTCGTTCTGCATGTCGCCGACGTGCTGCGCACCGACCGAGAAGAACATCTTGTAATCGTTGATGTGCCAGTCGTAGCGCGCACGCAGGTTGTACTCGATCGTCGGCGAGAAAGCCGGCGTCGAGCCGACGGTCCCCAGCGGATTTTGCAGCGGTACGTTCTGGCTCAGCGCCGATGACCAGACCTGCGTGATGCAGCTGCCGATCGGCGTCGGGTTATTCGCCACCTTGTTCGAGGAGGCAATGCAGGGCGAGTTCGTCTCCGAGGCGTTGTTGTGCGATATCGAACCCTGCAGTGTCAGGCCGTCGGTGACCCGGGCGACGAGCTGCAGCTCGGCTCCCTTGATCCGATAGTCGGGTCCCGCCACCCCGAACGTCGTGTTGCCGAAGATTGGCGGGTTGTAGATCAGCGTCTGGACGTTTTTCCAATCCATGATGTAGGCCGAGCCGTTGACCTGGAGGCGGTGATCCAGCCACTCCGTCTTCCAGCCGATTTCATTGTTGACCAGCGTGTCGGGCGGATAGGTAAAGGGCTTGTTGTACTGCTTGACGAGCGTCGGATTCGCGTCGGCGCCGGTGGTCGGCACCCACGCCCCGGCGGCATTCTGCACAACGTCGATCTTGACCTCGGCGCTGTCGAGGCGGTTTCCGGCGCCCGGGCGGAAGCCCTGCGAGAACGTGTAATAGACCATCGCGTCCGGCACGATGTGCCAGGTCAGGTTGCCGCGGCTCTTGAATCCGCTGTAGGTCGCATCGTGAGTCGCCGCCGTGATCGGCGTCGCGACGCAGGCGCCGTTCGGGATGCCCGCGCATCCGGTGCTGGTGCCGTACTGCGAACCCTGCATGTTCTCCGTGTAGTGGTAATACCGGGTCCCGCCGGTCAGGGTCAGAACCTTCGGGATGAGGTCGTAGTCGATCGAGGTGAAGAGCGCAGTCTGCTTGTAGCCGCGCTGGAGATCTTCGCCGAAGGCGACATTGTCGTTGCGCTCGGTCGGATCGATCGCCGCCGTCCCCGGCGCCGGTATCACGTTGCCGACGCAGGCCTGCTCGCCCGCCGCGTAAAGCACGAGATTCTCCGGAGTACAGGACGGAATCGTCTTGTACAGAAAGTTCATGTCGTCCTTGATGTTGAGGTCCTCCCAGAACGCCCCGACGAGGCCCCGCAACCGCCAATCGTCGGGCGTGCTGAGACGCAGCTCATGGCTCTGGTGGGTGGTTTCGACGTGGTCCTGCCAGGACATGACCGGCGAGTAGCAGGTCAGCGGACCCACGCCGTGGCCGATGGGCGCTGCGCCGCCGGCGCAGCTATAGTAGAACCCGCCGGCCGAACGCGTGTAGTTCGTGTAATCGGCCGCATTGTCGATCGTGCGGCTGAGATAGCCGCCGGTGTACACCAGCTTCAGAACGCCGACCTTGCCGTTGAGGGTCCAGGATGTGTTCTCCCATTTGTCCTTGTCGTAGGCCGGTGTGAACGATGTCTCCTCCCATGGGCCGAGCGGCGTCTCCTGGGAACTGAAGGGGTACTGCTCGTCTGTGCCCTCCGCGTCCATGTACTGGTAGCTCTGCTGGATCAACAGGTTCCAGTCCTCGTTGATCTGCCAGAGCGCCGAGGCACGAATGCCTTGGTAGGTTACCGGGTTCTGCGCCCTCCCCGCGAGGTCGTAGTTGTTGGCGGTTGCCGCGTTCGCCGGGTAGGGGATGTGATAGGAAATGGTGCCCGGATCCGTCGGGAAGCGCGTGAACTGGCTGGGGACGTTGTCGATGTAGCCGCCGCGGCGATCGTTGTAGATGACCGCACGAACGGCCAGCGTATCCTGGATCAGCGGCAGATTGATCACGGCGGTGACCGAGGTATTGGGATCGCCATGGGCGGTCGTGCCGTAGGAGGCATCCGCACTGCCCTCGGTGACGTTCAGCTTCGGCTTGTTCGTGATGTAGCGGATCGCGCCCGCCTCGGCGCCGCCCCCGAACAGCGTGCCCTGCGGACCCTCGAGCACCTCGATGCGTTCCATGTCCGCCATGTATATATCGACATTGCGCGCCGGGAACGTCATGGACTGATCGTCGAGGTAGGTCGCGACGTTCGGGAAGGGATCTATGGCTGCGCTCGACTGGTTGCCGGCAAAGCCGGCGCTCAGGCCGCGCATGTAGATATTGCCCTGGCCTGGGCCGTTCGAGCTGAAAGTCACGTTCGGCAGGTACTTGAGGACGTCGTCGAAGGTCGTCACGTTCAGCTGACCGAGTTGCTCGCCCGTGAGTGCCTGTATCGTGACGGGGACATCTTGAATCGACTCCGTACGGCGCTGCGCGGTCACCGTGATTTCCTGAATCCCTTCGGCTTCAGTGGTGTCTGCCGCGGTGTCGGCGTGCGCGATTCCCAGGGCTGATCCGCTCAAGATCGCGGCAATCGCATAAGACAGCTTCGGATTTGAGTTCATCGGTTACATCCCTTCATTTTTTGAAATCAGATCGGTCGGTATGACATCGGAAAGGCAAAGCCAATCATTCTGCTTCCGTACCCAGTCTTACTGGTGGGTTCCACGATCGCGCGACCGCGTCCGCGGGCATCAGATGACCCCGCAACGCAGCAAATTTCGAATTCATCCCTCGGGCTTTGTACAACGATTGAGCGCGAACTGCAAAATGTTAAAAGCCGAAAGTTGCAAAATGGTGACATTCGAATGGCCGCCGGATCTCTTTGCCTTAGGGCATCATTGGCGCCCCGACCTCGAAGGACCTTTGCACCACTATCATGAAGCAGATTGCCGAACCGGCCCGCTCGATCGACGTCATTCTGGAAACCGATGTTCTCGTGGTCGGGAGCGGCCCGGGAGGCCTGGCAGCGGCCCTCGCCGCCGCACGCGCCGGCGCGCGCACGGCCTTGATCGACCGAAACGGCTGTTTCGGCGGCAATATCACCCAAGTGGGTGTCGAGGGTTTTGCCTGGTACCGCCACGAGCACACTGTGGATTGCGAGGGGATCGGCATCGAGTTCGAAGAGCGAGCCAAGGCCATGGGAGCGGCGATGCCCGAGCCTCAGTCCCTGAGTCACGCGCTCGACGCCGAGATGTTCAAGTGGGTGGCCGACGTGCTGGTGCAGGAAGCCGGTGTCACGCCGCTGCTGCACCGCCTGGGCGTGGCGCCGATCATGGAAAACGGCGCCATCCGCGGCGTCATTACCGAGAGCAAGGCGGGCCGCGAAGCCATCCTTGCCAAGCGCGTGATCGACGCCACCGGTGACGCCGACATCGCCACCCGCGCCGGGGCGCCGGTGCACAAGTCGCCCAAGGAGGAGATGATGGCGGTGTCCGTCATGTTCTCCATGAGCGGAGTCAACAAGAAGGAATTCATCGACTCCGTGAAGGCCGATCCTCAGACCTATGCCGACTGGTCGGGGAACGGCGAATGGGACTATGAGACCACCGGCAAGGAAGACCAGCTGTTCTCCCCCTTCCTGCGCAAGCCGTTCGAAAAGGCGCTCGAGGCGGGCATCATCCCGCCGAGCCTGAAAACGATTGCCGGCACCTGGGGCACGGTCACCGACCAGGGCGATCTGACGTATCTGAATCTCGTGCACGTGCCCGGAATCGACGGCACCGACCCGGCGGATCTGACCATCGGGGAGATGCGCGGACGCCGCGAGGCCATCTATGCACTGGAGGCGCTGCGCGGCTTCATGCCGGGCTGCGAGCACGCCAAGCTGCGCAACTTCGGCATGACGCTCGGCGTCCGCGACACCCGCAAGATCGACGCCCTGTACAACCTCACCGGCGCCGACGTCCGCGAGCAAGGCCGCTTCGACGATGCCATCGGCATTTTTCCCGAATTCATCGACGGCTACGGAATCCTGATCCTGCCGACCACCGGGCGCTACTGGCAGGTGCCCTACCGCGCCCTGGTACCCAAGGGCGTCGCCAATCTGCTCGTCGCCGGGCGCTGCATCGGCGGCGACAAGGTGTCGCACGCATCGGCGCGAAACATGATGTGCTGTGCCGTGAGCGGCCAAGGCGCGGGGGTCGCGGCAGCCGTATCCCTGCAGCGCGAGGAAGCCTTCGATCAGCTGAACATCGCAGCGGTGCAGAAGGAACTCGCGCGCCAGGGCGCGCGCTTCCGGTGAATCAAGCCGCGGCCGGGCACGACGACGGCCGCGGCGGCGGCAAATCTCGGCTGCGCTGGTGGGTGCTGGCATTGGCCGCCATCGCCGTATCCAGCAGCTACTACAATGACGATGTGATCGGCCCCATCGCCGATCTATTGCATCGGCAGCGCGGATTCAGCCAATCGCAGCTCGGCATGCTGAACGGCGTCATCAGCATCCCCAACGTGTGCCTTGCGCTCATCAGCGGCGTGCTGATCGATCGTTACGGAGCCGCGCGCGTCGCACTCTGGTCGGCGGCGTTCGGCGTGCTCGGCGCGGCGCTCACCGCGGTCGGCACACCGTACGCGCTCATGGTGGCCGGCCGATTCATCTTCGGCATCGGCGAAGGCGCGATATTCATCGCGCTGGTCGCGGGCCTTGCACAGTGGTTCTCGCGCAGCGGCATTGCGCTCGCCACCGCGCTTTACTTGAGCCTTGCACGCGTCGGCTCCTACGCCGTGGACACCTCGACGGCATGGGCGCGGCCTTTCTATGAGCACGGCTGGCAGCCGCCGCTGTGGCTGGCAACGGGCATTGCACTCGCCGGTCTGATCGCGGCGGCTCTATACTACCGGCTCGACCGCGATATTCGGTCGGCAGCACCGCCGGGCAGCGGCAACGCGGGCGATGGCGCCGCGGGCAATGGCGCGGAACGCGTGGAC
Source organism: uncultured Gammaproteobacteria bacterium (assembly GCA_963784105.1). GTDB lineage: Bacteria > Pseudomonadota > Gammaproteobacteria > Steroidobacterales > Steroidobacteraceae > Bog-1198. Next base: position 1,946,248 of record CAWAQE010000015.1, on the reverse strand, counting down.
TGGCGCCACTTGCTGAAGTTCGACCTGTCCTACTGGTATATCCTCGGGCTGCACGTGCTCTACGCCGCGGTCTTCTTTCCATTCCGAACGACCTATGCCATCGAGTACTTCCAGCACGTCAAGGGCTTGAGCTTGAGCGAGGCGGGCGTGGCCAATAGCTGGGTGTTTTTTGCAGCCATCTTCGCCACGCCGTGCTTCGGCTTGCTCGCCGACCGGTTCGGCCATCGCGCACTGATGCTGGCCTTTGGGACCCTGCTGCTGCCGGTGACCTTCGTGGTGCTTGGGCTGACGAACTTGAGCCTTTGGGTGTCGACCGTCATGATGGGGGTCAGCTTCTCGCTGGTGCCGGCGATCATCTGGCCCGCCACGACCATGATTGTCGCTCCGCGCCGCCTGGGAACGGCGCTTGGACTCATCACCCTGATCCAGGCGCTCGGCATGGCGGGATCCAATCTGGCCGCCGGCTGGCTGGCCGACAGAGCCGCCGCGGGAGCGCAAAACCCGGCCGGCTATACGAGCATGATGTGGTTCTTCTTCCTGCTCAGTCTCGTCGCGCTGTGCTCGGCCGTGCTCCTATGGCGCCGCGAAACCAGTCCCGAAGGCCATGGGCTCGAGGAGGCGCGCATGCGATCGAGGGAACTGCGCGCCATCCCGGCGGGGTGAACCCACTCGTCCGCCCCGGTGGCCACCGGCCGTCCAACCGCCGACCGTCCAAGCCGCCGCCGCCGGCCGACCGATCGCCGCCGTCCAACCGATCGCCGCCGGAAAAATAATCGCGGCAATCGTGGGATGTAATGGAATTTCTTTACGGCTATGCTGTCGGATCGACCGGCATCATCGCAGCTACGCGGCCCGGGGGCAGGAGAACAAGGCGGAAACCAGCGTCACGCGATTCCTGACTGATCATATGCATCTGACTAGCAAATCGCGCGTGCCGCCCTTGGCCGCGAGCTTGGGTCTGTTGCTTGCCGCCGGCTGCGCGGTGGGTCCCAACTTCAAGAGACCCGCTGCCCCGGACGTAGACCGCTACACCCCCCATCCCCTGTCGAGCACGGTTGCCGCACCGAACGTCTCCGGCGGAGAGGCCCAGCGCTTTGCCGAAGGCAGCGACATTTCCGCCGATTGGTGGACTTTGTTCCATTCCAAACCGCTCAATGAGCTGATCGAACGGTCGCTCGCGAACAATCACGACCTCAAGGCGGCGCAAGCGGCATTGTCGGTCGCGAGAGAGAATGTCCTGGCCCAGCGGGGCGTTTACTTCCCCGGCATCACGGCGGACTTCTCGGCCAGCCGCCAGATGCAGTCGGAGCAGATTTCGCCCGCGCTCAATTCGAACACCTTTCTCTACAATCTCTTCACTCCGCAGGTCAGCGTCTCCTATGTGCCCGATGTTTTCGGCTTGAACCGCCGCACCGTCGAATCGCTGCAGGCGCAGGAACAAGAAGCCCGCTATCAAATGATCGCGGTGTATACCACCTTGACCTCCAACGTGGTGGTCACGGCGATTCAGGAAAGCTCGCTGCAGACGCAGATCGATGTGACTCGCCAGCTCATCGACAGCAATACCGATGCGCTGCATATCCTGAGTTATCAATTCGCCAAAGGCTATGCCAGCCGTCTGGATGTGGCCGCGCAGGAATCGCAGCTTGCGCAAATCGCCGCGACGCTGCCGCCGCTCGTCAAGCAGCTGGCGCAGCTGCAGGATCAGATGGCGGCGCTCACCGGCCGCTTTCCGAGCCAGGCACCCGCGGAAAAATTCGAGCTTTCGAGCCTGCAATTGCCGCAGGATCTGCCGGTAAGCCTTCCCTCGGCGCTCGTGTCGCAGCGTCCGGATGTGCTGCAGGCCGAAGCGAATCTGCACGACGCCAGCGCCAAGATCGGCATTGCCATCGCCAATCGCCTGCCCAATATCGTATTGACGGCGAACGCCGGCAGCAGCGCGGCCGCCATGAGTCAGCTCTTCACCTCCGGTACGGGCTTTTGGGGCATTGGCGCAGACGTGACCGCGCCCATTTTCCAGGGCGGGACGCTGCTGCATCAGGAACGCGCCGCCAAGGCAGCCTACACCCAGGCGGCCGAACAATATCGCAGCACGGTTCTGACCGCCTTTCAGAATGTCGCCGACACATTGACGGCGCTCGAGCAGGACGCCGATGGCTTGAAGGCGGCCGCCGCCGCCGCGGATGCCGCCAAGGTAACCCTGGATTTGGCGAAGCGCCAATGGCAGGACGGCTACGCCGGCTATCTTGCGCTGTTGAGCGCCGAGCAAGCGTATCAGCAGAGCCGGATCAGCCTGGTACAGGCGCAGGCGAATCGGTTTGCCGATACGGCGGCGTTGTTTCAAGCGCTCGGCGGCGGGTGGTGGCACCGCGCGAATTTGACGACGGAGCATCATGAAAAATAAATTGTCTCAGCTTGCGATGGCTGCCGCAGCAACCGCGGCTCTGTCGCTTGGGCGGCTGTTCGAACAGAGCCGACGACGCACCGGCGGCATCCGCCGGTGCCACCGGCAATGTGACGCTCACCGCGGCTCAGCGGCAGAACATCCGCCTGTCACGGCAGAGCCGTCCAAATTTCACAAGGCCGTCGAGACCACCGGAGCCGTGGACTTCGACAACGATCAGGCCACGAGCGTGCTGGCGCCCTTCTCCGGGCCCGTGTCGCGGCTGCTGGTTTCGCCGGGAGACGAAGTCAAGAAAGGAGAACCGCTGGCGGCGGTGGATTCGCCCGACTTCGCGGCCGCCGTCAGCGCCTATCAGAAAGCGCTCGCCACCGCGAAAACCGATCGCCGGCTGGCCGACCTGGACAAAGATCTGCTGCAGCATAACGGTGTCGCTCAGCGAGAAGCCGCGCAGGCGGAGACCGACGCCGTCAATGCAGAGGCCGACCGCGACGCCGCCCTGCAGGGGCTGGTTTCGCTGAACGTTCCCGCATCGACCATCAAGGACATTCAGGAGGGCCGGCCCATTGCGCACCTGGATGCCCTGATCCGCTCCCCGGTCGCGGGAACCGTGGTGGAAAAGCTCATCACTCCCGGTGAACTTCTCGAAGCCGGCACCACGCCCTGCTTCACGGTCGCCGACCTGTCTCGCGTCTGGGTCATGGCGCAGCTATTCGGTGCCGATCTCGCGTCGGTCAGCCTCGGTGATACGGCCGAGGTGACGGCCGACACCGGCGCGCAAGAATTCCCCGGAAAAGTGGACAACATCTCGGCGCTGGTCGACCCCAACACCCGTGCCGTGGCGGTGCGCGTTGTTGCGGACAACCCGCAGCGCCTCCTCAGGAAGCAGATGTATGTCCGGGTGCGCATCCAGGCCCGGCAGGAAAGCATCGGGACTGCTGGTGCCCGTCTCCTCGATCTTGCGCGACGACGAGAACCTGCCCTTCGTGTACCTGGCCCAGCCCGACGGCAGCTTCGCGCGGCGGCACGTCACCTTGAGCTACCGCGACGGGGACCGCTACGATATCGCCGAGGGCCTCAAAGCCGGCGATGAAATCGTGGTCGACGGGGGCATCTTCGTTCAGTTCATGCAAACTCAATGAGCGATCCTGTGCCGCCGGGCGAATCCGCGCCGCGAAGCCGTTCGATCATGAACCGGATCGTGACCTCTTCGTTGAGGCAATCCTTTCTCATCGTCCTCATGACGCTGATCCTCATCGGCGCCGGCACCCGCTCGCTTGGATCGCCTCCCGGTGGACGCCTATCCCGACCTTTCGCCTCCCATGGTCGAGGTCATCACGCAGTGGCCCGGCCGCGCCGCCGAGGAAGTGGAGCGCCTGATCACGGTGCCCGTCGAAAAGGAGATGAACGGCATTCCGCAGATGACGGCGATCCGTTCGATTTCGCTGTACGGATTGTCCGATGTCATCCTCACTTTTCAGACGAGCACCGACAACTACTTCGCCCGTCAGCAAGTTTTCAACCGGCTCGGGCGATCTGAGCTTGCCGACCGGCGTGAGCCCTTCGGTGTCGCCGATGTCCGCACCTTCGGGTCTCATCTACCGCTACGTGCTGCAAAGCCCCGACCGTTCGCCGATGGAACTCAAGACCTTCGAGGACTGGACCGTCGAACCCCAATTCAAATCCGTTCCCGGTGTGGCGGACGATTCGGGATTCGGCGGCGGCACCATGCAGTACCAGGTGCTGCTCGATCCGGCCAAGGTCGCCGCGATCGGCTTGTCGGCCGCTCAGGTGGAGAGCTCGCTGACGGCCAACAATGACAACTCCGGCGGCGGCTTCTATTCGCAAGGCGGCCAGTTCTACTACGTTCGCGGCATAGGGCGCATGACGACATTGGAAGACATCGGCAACGTGGTGGTGGCGGTGCATGACGGCACCCCGGTGCTGGTCAAGGACGTCGGCCGCGTGACCATCGGCATCGCCCCTCGGCTGGGCGAATTCGGCTACATGAAGCAGGACGACGCCGTTGAAGGCGTCATCCTGCTGCGGACGGGCGAAAAGACCCAGGATGTGCTCAAGCGGGTCGAAGCGAAGACCAAGGAGCTCAACGAGGAAATTCTGCCCAAGGATGTCAAAGTCGTGCCCTTCTACGACCGCAGCGATCTGGTCGACCTGACGACGCAGACCGTGGAGCGGAATCTGCTGCGCGGCATGGTGCTCGTGGTCGTCGTTTTGATATTTTTCCTCTACGATTTTCGAGCCGGATTGATCGTCGCCGTGAGCATTCCGCTCGCGCTGCTGTTCGCGTTCGTCTGCCTCGATCTGCAAAACGCCTCCGCGAATCTGCTCTCCATCGGCGCCGTGGATTTCGGAATCCTGGTCGATGGCGCGGTCGTGATGGTGGAGAACATCTTCCGCCAGGTCGTGGCCCGAAAAGGCACTCCGCTCAACATCCGGGAAATCATTCAGGATGCGGCAGCCGAAGTGGACCGGCCGCTCTTCTACGCCGTGGCGGTGATCGTCGCGGGATTCCTGCCGATCTACGTGCTGTCCGGCCCTTCCGGCACGCTGTTCAAGCCCATGGCCGACACCATGGTCTTCGCGCTGATCGGCTCCTTGATCGTCACCCTGACTTTGCTGCCCGTGCTGTGCGCCTGGTTCATGCGCAACGGCGTGCGGGAGCGGCGCAATGCCGCCTTCGAGGCCATCAAATCGGCTTATACCAAGGGCCTCGATTTCTGCCTTGCCCATCCCTGGGGGATCACGTTCGCCTCGGGCGCGATGCTCGCTGCGTCGCTGCTGCTCATTCCGCGCATCGGCGCGGAGTTCATGCCGCAATTGGATGAAGGCGCGCTGTGGGTTCGGGCGACCATGCCCTACACCATCTCGTTCGACGAGTCGGCGAGGATTTCTCCCAAGGTGCGCGACATCTTGCGCTCCTTTCCCGAGGTCACCACGGTCGCCTCCGAGCTGGGCCGGCCCGATGACGGCACCGATCCGACCGGCTTTTTCAACGTGGAATTCTATGTCGATCTCAAGCCGTACTCGACCTGGACCGGCCCCTATCGCACCAAGGCCGGTCTGATAGAGGCCATCAACAAGAAGCTCGAAGCATTTCCCGGCATCACTTTCAACTACACCCAGCCGGCGGAAGACGCGGTGGATGAGGCCGAAACCGGCCTGAAAAGCGCCCTGGCAGTCAAGGTCTTCGGTTCCGATCTGATCACTCTGCAGAAAAAAGGCAAGGCCATCAAGCAGATCCTGGAACGGGTGCGCGGCATCCGCGATGTCACCTTGGTGCAGGAGCTCGGGCAGCCCAGCCTGACCATCAAGATCGACCGCGCCAAAATCGCCCGCTACGGCCTGAACGTCGCCGACATCAACAGCCTGATTCAAACGGCCATCGGCGGAGACGTCGCCACCCAAGTGGTGCAGGAAGAGAAGCAATTCGATCTGGTCGTGCGCCTGGAACGACAATACCGCGACAACCCGGAGCAGATCGGCAATATCCTGGTCGCCACGCCCGGCGGCCAGCAGATTCCGCTCAAGGAATTCGCCGACATCCGGGTGACCAGCGGCGCCTCGTTCATTTACCGCCAGGACAATTCGCGCTACATCGGCGTCCAGTTCTCGGTGCAAGGGCGCGATCTGGCAGGCGCCGTGAACGATGCCATACAGCAGGTCGCGAAGAAGGTCGTCTTGCCGCAGGGCTACCGATTGGACTGGGGCGGCGAGTACACCGAATACACCGCGTCCCGCGCGCAGATGAACGTCATCCTGCCGCTGACCCTGTTCCTCATATTCCTGCTGCTGTTCGCGCTGTACAGCAATTTCAAATTTCCGCTCATCACCGTGCTCGGCGTCGTGCTGTCGGCGCCGATCGGAGGCATCGTCGCTCTGTGGATCACAGGCACGCCGTTTTCGGTGTCTTCCGGCATCGGCTTCCTGGCTTTATTCGGCGTCTCCGTGCAGACCGCGGTGGTCTATATTTCCTATGTCAACGAGCTTCGCGGCAGCGGCACGCCTCTTGCCGAGGCCATTCGCGAGGGTGCCATTTTGCGGCTGCGGCCGATCATGATGACCGCGCTGGTGGCGGCGTTGGGCCTGTTGCCGGTGGCGCTCGCCACCGGTGTCGGGACAGACACTCAGCGGCCGTTCGCCCTGGTGATCGTCAGCGGCTTGTTCACGCGGCTGTTGATCAGTGTATTTCTCATGCCGGTGCTCTACACCCTCGTGGCCCGTCCCGGAGACCGGCTGGAAGTGTGACCGCATAAATGCCGGACGCCATAGGTCATCGGCGGCACGAGGGCCGCGCGCCGCTCATCGCGCGGAATCCGGCGCTCCCCACAGCCGCTCAGGGCAGGAAATCATCCCGCTCTCGTAGCTCACGGGCGGCGAGCGATCGCCGCTCAAGAACACCGGCCCGTCCAGATCGACGACGGCGCACAGCTGGCCGACCAAGAATGCCGGCGCCATGGCGAGCGAAGTACCGACCATGTTCCCGACCATGACGCCGAGGCCGAGCCGCTGAGCCTCCCGGGCCATGGCGAGCGCTTCGGTAAGGCCGCCGCATTTGTCGAGCTTGATGTTCATCACTTCGAACCGGCCGACCAGGCGCGGAACGTCGGCGAGGCCCTGCACGCTTTCGTCCGCCGCGACGGGAATGGGCGAGTGCAGGCCGTCGAGCAGCGCCTCCTCGCCGACCTTGAACGGCTGCTCGATGAGCGCGACGCCGGCCTCGACCAGGACGGGCATGAGGTTCTCCAAAAAAGCCCGCGTGAACCCCTGGTTGGCGTCGACGCCCAGCCACACGTCGGGCCGCGCCTCACGCACCGCGCGCACGCGGTCCGCGTCGGCGGGCTGGCCCATCAGCTTCAGCTTGATGGCCTTCGCCTGTGCGTAGGCGCGCGCGCCCGCGGCCATCTTCTCGGGTGCATTTGCGCCCACGGTCATGGTGGTGAGGAGCGGTTGCGGACGGCTCAGTCCGGCGATCTGCCAGGCGCTGCGGCCGGCGAGTTTGGCTTCCAGATCCCACAGCGCGCAGTCCACGGCGTTGCGCGCTCCGCCCGCCGGCAGCAGGTGCTGCAGGGATTCGCGGTCGATGCCGACCTCGATTCGCGGGCGCACGGCTTCGATTTGCCGCGCATTGCCGGGCGCGTCGTCGAATTTGCGGTAGTAAACGCCCGAGGCCTCGCCGCGCCCGACGTGGCCGTCCTTCTCCAGCTCGACGAGGACGACATCCGCGTCCGTCATGGTGTGGCCGGTGATGTGGAAGGGTTCTCTGAGCGGAAATTTTTCGACCGCAACGCGCAGCGCCACTGAGCCGGGCTTGAGAGCATTCATCGTGAAAATCCTTTCAGGCAGGCATCGACCAGGCGGTCCAATTCGGCGCCCGGACGCAGCGGGTCGGCGACGGGCATATCGAGCGCTTCGGCGTGCCGCTCCAGCGCCGAGCGCGACTGCGCCTCGGCGAGCTGCGAGGTATTCAGCGATACGCCGGCGCAACGGACCTGGGGGTTGGTGCGCCGGGCCAGGACAAGGGTGAGCTCGATTGCTTCGGAAATGCCCGGCAGCGCATAGCTCGGAGCGCCCACCATGGATGCGCGGCCGATCTCATGGCACATCACGATCACATCCGGCTGCGTGCCGTGCAGAAGTCCCAGCGATACGCCGGCATACGCAGGATGAAATATCGAGCCCTGTCCCTCGACGACATCCCAATGGCTCGCCGCGGCAGCCGGACTCAATGTTTCCGCGGCACCGGCAACGAAATCCGCAACTACGGAGTCGATGGGAATGCCGCCGCCGGCGATCAATATGCCCGTCTGGCCCGTGGCGCGAAAATCGGCATCGATGCCGCGCTTCTTGAATTCGCGCGTCAGGGACAGGGCCGTGTACTTCTTGCCCAGCGCACAATCGGTGCCCACCGTCAAAAGACGCCTGCCCGTGCGCTTCTGCCCATTTGCCACGGGCAAGCCGGGCGGCGGCTGCCGGACATCGATCAGGCGGCGGCCCAGCCGCGAGGCGGCCGCCGCGAGTTCGGGGATGCTCTCCAGCCGTGTGTGCATGCCGCTGATCAAATCCAATCCGGCCTCGAGAGCCTCGATCAGCGCAGGCAACCAAGCCGCGCGTATGGCTCCTCCCGGCGCCGCCACGCCGATGACGAGGCTGCGCGCCCCCTTCGCCTTGGCTTCTCCCGGCGTGAGGCGCGGCAGGCCCGTGGTCACCGTCGCCGCCGGCAGTGCGCACTCGCCCACGCAGCGCTCGCGCGCCCAGTCGCGCAGGCCGAAGGCGGTCTTGGCATACGGCAAGGATTCGACGTCGCCGAGAAACAGCAGATAGGGCTGGAGAAGGGAAAGATCGATCATGAAATCCTCAAGGCGGCGCGACGGCGGATCAATGATGCCGCAAAATTTGTCCGAGGCGCAGTATTGCGCGCTCTATCGCCGGAGTCGGCGGATGGCCGTAGTTCAGGCGTATGAAATTCGCGAATTGCCGGCGGGCGGAGAACATCGGTCCGGGCGCAATCGTGATGCCCGCCTGCAAGGCCCGCCGGTGAACCTCGACTGAGTCCACCGTGGCCGCGCACTCGATCCACAGGAAATAGCCGCCTGCGGGGCGGGCCACTCGGTAGCCCGGGGGGAAATGACGCCGCACGGCATCCAAGACCGTTGCCTGCTGCTTGGCCAGCAGGCGGCGCAGCCTCCCGAGGTGCGAGTCATAGCCGCCACGCCGCAGCATCTGCGCAATGCCTTGCTGAATGGGCAGGCTCGTTGCCAGCGAGGACTCGATTTTACGCCGCGCGACGCCTTTGGCGTATCGCCCCGCCGCGACCCACCCGAGACGGTATCCCGGGGCCAGGCACTTGCTGAAGGATCCGCAGTGCAAGACGAACCCATTCTTATCGTACGCCTTGGCGGGCAGCGCAGGCGCCGCGCCGAACTGCAGTTCCGCGTAGGCATCGTCTTCGATCAGCGGAATTCCGCGGCTCGACAGCAGGCGCACCAATTCCCGCTTCCGATGCGCGGGCAGGATCGCACCCGTCGGATGATGCAGCGTGGTCATGAACCAGCAGGCGCGGATGGGATACTTGGATATTGCCTTGGTCAGCGCGGCGATATCCACGCCCTCTTGCGGATGCGTCGGAATCTCCACCACATTCAGCCCGAGACTCTCCGCCGCTTGCAGGCAGCCGTAGAACGTCGGCGACTCGATGGCGATGGTATCGCCGCGGCAGGCCACGGTTTGAAGGGCAAGATTGAGCGCTTCCAGCGCCCCCGCCGTGATGACGATCTGTTCGACGTCCACGGCCATTCCCAGCCGCAAATAACGGCGTGCGATCTGGCGCCGCAGATCCATGTTTCCGGGCGACAGGCTCTCGACGGTATTCCAGGGGTCCAGGTGACGCGCACTGCTGCCGAGATAGCGGGCAAGCTTTGCCCAGGGGAATAAAGAGGGGCTGGGAAATGCCGACCCCAAGGGGACCACCTCACGGTCGCGGGAGGCGTCCAAGGTCTCGAACACAAGGTCGCTCACGGCCACGCGTGTGGAACTGGATTGCGGCGTCGATATGCGGGGTGCCGACGCGGACCTGCGCCTATCCAAGACGTAGTAGCCGGAGCGCGGCCTCGATTCGATCAACCCCTCGGATTCCAGCCGGCTGTACGCCTCGAGCACCGTCGATGGACTTACCTCACGGGTATGGCAGAGAGCGCGCACCGAAGGAATCCGGTCGCCCGGCCGAAGCGTGCCGCCGCGAATCATTGCACCCAGCTCTTGCGCCACCACTTGATAGAGCTTCATGCCCCTCACACTACGGCGTGCCGAGGCTCATGGCCAGCGCGCCGAGCCGCGTGACCGGCGCCGGGCGAATAATCAACATCCGGCCGGCATTCAACGCACGGCGTGCGGCTCGATCCACCCGAAGTGATAACCGATCAGCAAGAGAGCGAACAGACCCACCGAGAGCGTCACGCGAACCGTCAGCGCTTGAGCCATGCGCTGCGACTGCGACGGTCCGGACGACATGGAGAACAGCGCATGTCCGAGACTGCCCACGATCAGCACGAGGAATACCACGATCAAGGCTCCCATCCGCCCTCCTTCGCGCCGCGGGGCGCGGTTGACGCCGCTCGGGAAGCCGCCTCTTCACGCCGTATCGTGGCGATCACCGTCGCCAGCGCGACCCCGAGGACACCTACCATGGCCACCATGAGGAACAGCAGCCCGCCCGCCAGCTTGTAGCACTCGTAAAAGCCGTCGAGCAGACCGATCGGCGTGGTAACCAGAAGCAGCGGCTTGGCGATTCTCACGGGCCCATTGTGTCAGGCCGGGGGCTGCATAACAGATACAGAGCTCAACGAAAAAAAGCGGTACAGACTGTACCGTCCGGCGACGCCCGCGAGTCAGTCATCGTCCAGAGACGGCACGTTGGAATCCACTTCCGTCGCTATCTTCATCGGATCGGCGCCCGCGGCCGGATATGACTTCGACCAGACCACGTCGCCATCCTCCACCGAAACGATCTTGACCGTCAGTTCCTGAGCCCCCGCCCGAGTCTCGACGCTGCCGCTGAGCACATAGGTCGCATGGGTCGCACGCCCGCGCTCCAAGACCGCCGCCAAATCGACGGAGGGAAGAGGATCCTTCGGCAAGCCCACCTCGCCGCGGTGCGAAATGGCGATTTTTCCGTATACCAGCGCGAATGTGGTACCTGCAAGCTTTGCGGCCGCCGCATCGTCCGCGGGCGCGGTGAAGGGAATGGCCAGCAACGGCCGCTCTGCCGTACTGTCCCCGATGTCGCCGGATACCTCGCGCGCAATCTGCGCGCCCAGCTTCGCCACATCGGCCTTTTTCGCGTTGCGCGGGTACCCCTCCGAGATCGCCTTGAGTTTCTCTTCGGCCACCGGCGACATTGGTGGAGCTTGGTGATGGCGCGGGGTACAGCCTCGCGACAGCAGCACGATGCAAAACCACACAATGGCGACGATCCTGATCCAGCGCGGCAGCCGCATGAAGAGCATCCATGTGCACCGAAACGCCCATCCGACCACGTGCACCCAGAAGGCCACTCTCTGTCCCGGCTCCTCTCTCGGGAATTGCGGATAATCGGGCCTGATCAGCGGGACACCGTTCTTGCCGGGCCGAATCGGCTCCTTGCGCGCCGCTGGAGGTTGCACCGCACCGCCCGACGCCAGTCTCCGGCAGAGCGCCTCCAGTGCGGGAGTCGGCCGGCCTTCCGGCACCTTGAGCCACTGCACCGTTAGAAACTTCTCCGGGACGCGCGCTCCGGCCTGGTTGGTGCCGTCGATGACGATGGGCAGCAGAAAGGGATGATCGTCCGCCATATCGAGAGTTCTCTCGACAGCCAGCCGCCACTCCCTGCGGAAATAGCCCTCGTGGCGGGCCTCGGTCTGAGCCGATATGAGCGGCATGAAATAGTCGCACTCGCGTATCTGCCTGCGGATTTTCTGATCCCACAGCTCCCCTCCGCCCAAATCGCTTTCGTCGTACCAAACATCGAGCCCGAAGGCCGGGAGGGCATCCTTGATCAGCCGCGCCGCCTCGCGGTCCGCCGAGGCATAGCTCAGAAAAACCGAGGGCTGCGGACGGTCGGATTCGGTTGCGTCAACGCTGGGCATGGCGGGGTAGATTGGCCGGACTGGGAGTCGAGGCGCGGACGTTGAATGATGTGTTCAGCCTCGGGGAGCGCATCCGCGCATACTGGCACAAGTCGGCGCCTCGATGCGATGGTCAGCCCGAAGCCGGCTTTGAACGACGGCGTGCTTTCGAGCGAACAATGCGCGTCCAAAACAGAAATTCGCAAGAGAATCCCGCGACCAGCAGAGACACGCCTAAATCCGTGCCTCGGTCCATCGCTCCGGTCAAATATAAAACCAGAGCGGCAAAAATGAGCGCTGCGCTGACGAAATGGTACTTCATCGTTACCCCTCGATTTGCATAACTACATCACTGATATCGTCCCGCGTCAAATCACCCGCCGCTCTCAACGGGCAGTCATTTCCTGGCGGGGCCGATCATGGCAGATTCTCCAAAGTGCCGGAGCCCAAGAGCGCGACGTCGCCCCCGACCTTCACCCCGTTAACCCGCCGAGGAGTGCCTTCCGGCTGCACGCGAAGGATGCTTGCGCGGCCGACAAATCTCCCCTGATTCAGCATGAACGTCTCACCGGCGGGGGCGAGACCGTGCCGAAGCCTATACGCTCCCACCGTACCTGCGGCGCTTCCCGTGGCGATGTCCTCGATGACGCCGTCATTGTTCCAATGCCGCACTTCAAGCGCCGATTCGTCCAGCAGCACCGCGAATTGGGCACCGACGGAGCGCAACTTGTCCGTCAGGTCCTCGCGAATTCGCGCCTTGCTCAGAGCGGCCGAGTGGACCGGCACTATCAAGTATCGAAGTCCCGTGCTGACGACCTCGAGGGGAAGGTCCGAACGCAGGTCGCTCGCTTCGAGGCCAAAAGCCGGCGCAATCCACTCCGCACGGTCAATCACACCGAGAAATTCAGGCACACCCTGATCCAGCAATCCGAAATATCCGTGCGCGGTCCGCGCGGTCGCAATCGTCACCGTCCTGTCGGCCAACACGAATCGCCAGGCGGCGTGCTCGGCACTCGATCCGGCGTGGTGCAGGACCGCGGCGGCTCCAATGATGGGATGACCGGCGAATGGAAGCTCCTCGAACAGATCGAACACGCGAGCACGGACGGTGCCCGGTTCGTTCGTCGGCTCCAGAAATATCGCCTCGAAATGCCGCAGCTCCTTCGTAATGCGCAACATTTGATCGGCTGAAAGGCCTCGAGAATCCGGGAATACCGGCAGGCTGTTTCCGCTGTACGGGTGGGGACTGAACACATCGACATGGCTGTAGCGCAGCGTCATCTGGATCTCTCAGAGGCTGGAACGCAGGGCCTTCACAAAGCGCTGAATCGCCCTCTCGTCGCGCCGATAGAAGGTCCATCCCTTTCTGCGGGTTGCAACCAGAAGGCCCGCCTCCGTGAGGAGCGTCAGGTGCCGTGAGGCCGTCGCCGCCGCGATACCGAGTTTCTCGCGGATGAAGTCCGCGCATATTCCATCGCGGATCGGATCCCCGTCCATCTGGGGAGGAAAATTCCTCGCCGGATCCTTGAGATACTGCAATATGGCCAGGCGCACCGTGCTGGCGACCGCCTTGAGCGCGCCGATCTGCCCCGTACCGTCCTTCGTTATTTCGCGAATTCGCATAAATACGAATTGTAGGGCGCGTCCATTGGAATTGCAAGCAGCGCCCCGCGAACCTGCGCGGGCGCTGCCCATTTTCAACCCGCGAGAAGCCGCATCTGCCTCTGGCTCGATGCCAGATCCAAATACTGCGCTCCGGTTGAAGTATGCACGGAGGCTACGGGTGACCGCACTCGCGCGAGGCTGCGGACCGTCTCCTCGACTCGCTTAGGAGTGCCCAAATCGGTCCAACCGCAGCTGGGCACTCGCAGTACTTGCAGCATCTGTTCGTGGCGCTCCAGAACATCGCGAGAAAAGTCATGCGATTCCAAGTCTGCGTACAGAACCTTCAACGCAACCGGCCCACCGGGCATGCCTTGAGCCAAGCCGAGTGCGTGCCGCATATCCTGCATTGTCGAGGCGAAGCGCCCTTCGAACAGATTTAACAGTGCCCGCACCGAGCCTGCCAGTATGAACGTGTTCCACAAGGCGCCTTCCGTGATGAGGGCCCGCGCGTTATCCATGGTGGGCTTTTCGGCGAATCGCACCACGCCCACCGCGGCGTCGCGGCGTTGGTCGCTCGGAACGATGTATCCGAGTTCTTGATCGGGATGATCGGGTTCCGCGCCCAACAGATAGACGAGGCCCTCGTTGTCGGCCGCAAGATTGGCCGCCGTTCGCAACGAACGTGCCATCGTGGTCTCATCGGTCAGATAGTGATCCGCCGGCAGAAGCACCACGACCGAATTTGAGGCGCGCTTTTCGATCTGCAGCAGCGCCAACAATATGCCGTGTGCCGTTCCGCGATTATTCGGCTGCACAAAGATGTTCTGCGACGGCAGGATTTTCAGCGGATCGCTCCACCAGCGGCGGTGCTGCTCGGCCACGACGCTGCAGATGTGCTGAGAAGTCGCCACAGCCTGCGCGCGCTTGATCGCATCCTCCAGCAGGCAGGTGTCGCTCTGCAGCGAACAGAATTGCTTCGGGATCACCTCGCCGGCCGCCGTCGTGGTGATTTCGCTGAGTCTGCTGCCGTCGCCCCCTGCAAGGACGACCGCCCACGTATTGGAAAAACTTCGCATTGAGAAGTCCTCTATTGTCGTAACGAGTTTACGAACTTTAGGCAGTATGCAGCCGCAGGCGCAGGCTCCCAGATCCCGGCTATCGCCACCTACTGTAGGATTTGGCCGGCTTCATGCGACCGTGCATTCATGGCGGCATGTGACGACGGTCATTGGTGATGCCCACGCATATTAGGCAGAACCTTTAAGTTCAGTGGCAGACCGTAGACGCGACAGGCCGCGCAGGCGCTCAACGTTTTACCGTCGATTCCGTTTTGCGTCACTGCTCGTCCGCGCATAAGCTTCGCTTCAATGCCGCCCGTCAATCCCCATGGTGCTCACGCTGCCGATAATGAGCGATCGGAGCCGAGCGCTCGTGACCTCGCCCAGGCGCTCGAGCAGAGCGGCGAGGCCGTCATCGTCAAGGACCTGAACGCGGTAGTCACCTATTGGAATCGGGAAGCGGCGTCTTTGTATGGCTTTTCCGCGGAGGAGGCCATCGGCCAGCCATTGCACAAGCTGCATGCGGCCGAACTCTCCGAGGCCGACTACGCAACTCTGCTCGATCGTGTTCGCGCGGGGCGTCCGGCCTCGTCGACCACGGACCGGCGCAAGAAGAGCGGCGAAATCGTCCGCGTGGCGCTCAAGACGACGCCGTTGCTGGACGAGCACGGCACGTTGGTCGGCGAGATCACGATCGCACGCGACGTCACCGCGATGCTTCAGCAGGAAGAAGCCTTGCGCAGAGCGAACCGAGAGCTGCGTCTGCGTTCCCAGGACTCTTTGCCTCGGCTCGCTGTGCCATTGAACCCGACACAAGCGACCCAAATTCGGCGGATTCTGAACAAAGCGCCGTTCAATGAGATTTTGGTTGGATTGGCGGTGCTCGTATCCGCCTGCATTTCCATCCTGCTCACCCGTGTCCCTGGAGGCATTGCGCTTTTTTGGCCGGCCAGCGCGATAGCCGCCGCCCTCTTGATCCGTCTGCCAAAGGTTCGCTGGTATAGTGTGGCGATCTCAGTATCGATGGCGTTTTACCTGGCTAATGTGCTTGCCGCGCATCGGCCGTGGCCCATCGCCGGGTTGTTCGCCTGTGTCAATGTGGCCGAGATCGCGATGATGGTGGCGGTCTTTCGCACTTGGCGATTTCCGTACCCTGACATTACGATCAACCAGGCTGCCATCATGACTGCGATCTTTGGCATCGCAATCCCCGGCGTCGCCGCGATCGGCGGGGGGCTGGTCCTCAATAGGAATTTTGCGGCCCCCTTCATAGAGGGCACCCTTCAAATGTGGTCATCCCACACCATCGGCGCCTGTCTCCTAGGTCCTCCGATCATCTTGTTCAGCGTCAAGGGATTCCGGCGCCTGTTGCGAGGAAGATTTCTTGCGGTCAACACATTGATGCTGCTCGCATGCCCGCGATACCTACGTCGGATTCAAGACCTACACCTTCCTGTTCCGCGGCGAAAAGATAGTCGATGCCCGCCTACCTTTGCCCGCGGATGAGAGGAATCGAGCGACGCCTCACTGGCACCAGAGGCGGCGCAGAGGGCGAGAAGAGTGCATCAGGGCTTTTGCCGCCAAACCTTGCACCAACCCGCTGCAGGTACACTTTTGCCTGCGAACAGCACGCATCCTCCGCGAGCGCTGCCTGCCTCCCCCTGAAACTGCTGGCAATTGGCACAGGTTTGCCCGCGAGCGTACCTTGGGTTTGCGCCGGCGTCGACCTTGCTCGCATCGTCAACGAACCCCAGCGTTACGGCCGCCGGATCCTTTGGGTCCAGCGGAACAAGGTCCGCCGCCATTGAAGGGCTATTGCCAATCAGCCCTAGTGCCGAAACTGCGGCACTGGCCATGAGACCACCCTTTAAAACCGCCCGACGTGTGACGACGTTGCTTTCCATTGTTAATCCTCAGTTGAATCGAATGCTTGATAGAACTTACTAAATGGACTCTAGATACGCGACGACGGCGTCCATTTGCTGCTTGGTCAAGTCTTTGACCACCCCATGCATCACGGGCGCCGTGCGCAACACGCTTTGAATCACCAGCAGCTGCTTGAGCAAGTACGGCGCATGCTGGCCCGCAAGTCGCGGAAATATGTTCATGCCTTGCGCATTGGGGCCGTGGCAGCTGGCGCAAGGAGGAATCTGCTTCGCAGGGATCCCCTCTTCAAACAGACGTTTGCCCTCCGCAACGAGCGCGGGGATTCCGGGTCTGCCCGCTGCGGCCGGCTGCGAGGAAAAATAAGCGGCCAGCGCACTGATCATGGGATCGCTCAACTGCGAGGCCATGCCCCACATGTAGGCCTGGGCGTCCGGATCCGCCCGAGATTGGTCCTTGAAGGCGTGCAATTGCGCCTCAAGGTAGGGCGCCGTCTGCGCCGCCAGGTTCGGGAAGGTCGGGGCAACGCTTCGCCCGTTGCCCCCGTGGCACGTGCCGCAAGTGTCAATGGTCTTCTGCAGCGCCGCCCTCTGCGCCTGCGTCATGCCGTCCGGAGCGGCGTCCGCACTGCACACCGTATTGCTGAAGCCTAGAGAGGCACCCACTGCCATGGCCAGAACGTAATGGAGCTTCATAAGCGATCCTCGTGAACCTACCTAGTAATTCAGCCAGACCAGGAGATAGGTGGTGTTGTTGTCCGAGGCCGCCCGACCGGCCCCGTCGTAGTCGGTCTTTCCGCCGTTGAACTTCGAGTACCCCGTATACTGCAGCTGTAGTTTCACGTTGAGCCACGGCAGGTAATTCACTTCGGCAATGTAGCCGGTGGTGTCCGGGCTGAAGTTTGCGCTGCCGGTCAAGGCCGCGGCTGCATAAAGCAGCGGATCGCTGCTTCCTGTGGTGCTGAAGTATCCAATGGAACCGCCTATCTTGCGCTTGTAGTAGTACTCCCCAGTCAACTTGAGGGTCTTCAAGTCGTTGTCGATGTTCGAAGCGAGCCCGTCCGCGACGCTTGCATCGAGCGTTTGATGCTCGTCGATGTAGGTCGCCAAGACGGTGAAGAGATGGTCCTCGCCGATGAATTGGTACTGAGCGTCAAGAGCGGCATCTCGTATACTTATCGGTCGGGCCCGACAAGGGCTTCCCGTTTCCCGGCTGGTCATGGGCCGATAACCCATACGCGCCGATCTCCAGGGAATGGCGATCCCAGCGCTGCTCATAGGCCAAACGCCAGTAGGGGGCCAACGCATGAACCACGTTGGCTTGCGTGCTATCGAGCGGATGCGACCCTCCGGTAATCGCCGAGGTATAGTCTGTGATCTCGGCGTAGAAGTGACTGTCCAGCCAGGCATAAACGCCCAAGCCTCCCACATTTTGGCCGAAGCCGCCTGCCCCGCTATCGATCTTCGCCGAGGTTATGGCGGCCGGCGCCGTACTGCTGTTCGAGTACGGGAACCCCCATGCCGGCGTTGTGTTCCAGGGATCCTGCACGGTCGGGTTGTTGTTCAAGGTCAGGCCCAGGATCAAGCTGTGATCATTGCCATTAGGTCCGCCGAAGGCCAAATGGTGGGCGTATCGGACGTCGGTGTTGTCGAACCCGAAGTGATCCTCGGCGCCATCGTAAGTCAGCTGCAGAAATGCCCCAAGCCCATCGGCAATCTTGCCCGCATAGAAAAAGCTCACTTGCTGCGGAAATAGCATGTCGCCGTTCTTGGCCAATGCACCTGAGACCACGCTGTCCGGCACCGGCTGCTTGGTGCGGGTGTAGGAGACTTGGAGCATCAGGCTCAACGGCGGTATGGAATTGAGCGCAAGCGTCTGGTTTGCCGAGGTATCGATTCCCGTAACCTGCTTCATGTTGTCGAGAACGTAACCGTTGAGTTTGAACTCCCGTCCAAAGGGTGTGAGCTCGGGGAACACCGTGTGACAGGCGGCGCAAGCCATGCCCGTTTGGCGCGCGAAGCTGGGAACCGCACGGCTCGGCGCAGCCATGCTGCAAAGCAGTGCGATAGCCAGGAGCGCTCCACATCCTGTCCATGGTGCGATCGGGCGCATTAGAATCATGATTGAATCTCCCAGGACTGATCCGCATTAGCTTTGATCGGACAATACAGGCGGACGAGCCCATTTTCTGTACGTACATTCACGTATCATTCCAGCTCGCCGCGTGGCGACGCTGGGGTCCCTATCTAAGCGAGTGCCAATGGGGAACGGTGCGTGAGGATTACAGCGCCGACGGCGGCGAAACCAGCGCTTCGTGTCCCGGGGGCGCCCGCGGTATGACAATCGGCAACTCTAGCTCGAGACATTGTTCCTAATGAGCAGCGCCGCAATTTCCTCGCGCGGCAATGGCTTGCCAAAAAGGTAACCCTGCATCTGATCGCAACGTAGCAGCCGCAGGATCTTGGCCTGCTCTTCCAGTTCCACCCCTTCGGCTGTCACTTTGAGCTTCATCGAGTGCGCCAATGAAATGATGGTCGATACGAGAGTCATCGTACTGGGATCCTCCAGCATCACTTGCGTGAAAGAGCGGTCTATCTTGAGACTCTCCACGGGTAGCCTCGCCAGGTAGCCGAGCGAAGAGTAGCCCGTACCGAAGTCATCGAGCGCAATGCCGACGCCGAATGCGCGGATAGCCTTAAGTTTATTGATGTTTTCCTCGCCGCCCTCCAGCAGCAACGACTCCGTGACTTCGACGTCGACTCCATGCGCGCCATACTCCATCTCCGGCGCAACCCCGATCGCATTGGCGACGACCGCAACAAAATCGGCCCTTCGCAGCTGCACAGGCGATACATTTACGGCGATCCGTGGAGCCTTTACCCCCTTATTGAGCCACGACTGCCGATCGATGATTGCCTGCCGGAAAACCCACGCGCCGACTTCGACGATAAGCCCCGTTTCTTCGAGCAGCCCGATGAACCGTAATGGCGGCACAAGCCCGAGGTCCGGACTTTGCCAGCGAATCAGCGCCTCCACTCCCTCTATTCTCCGCGACTCCAGATCTATCTTCGGCTGATAGTGGAGAATGAATTCGAGGTTCTCGAGGGCGTGGCGCAGCTTTGTCTCCAGCGACAGGCGCTCCGCGATCTTGTCGCTGATTTCCTGTTTGAAGAATACGATGCGCTCGCCCGCGGCCTTCCCTTTCTTCAGCGCGGCTTCCGCGTTCTTGCGCAAGGCGTCGGCGTCACTTGCATCATTTGGAAAAATGGCGATCCCCGCGCGCGCCGCAATGGATATCTTCCTGCCGCCGGTCTCGAACGGGGCCGATAGCCACATTTGATACTTCTCGTCCAGCGATTGAGCGATGCCGTCGTGGTCGCCGCTAAACGGAATTACCGCCGAGAAATGGTTCGGCGCGACACGAGCCACCGACGCGGCATCGCCCACGAAGCGGACGAACCGATCGGCAAGCTCCTTCAGAAACTCATCGCCTATCTTGCGACCATATGTTTCATTGATCGAGTCGAACCGCTCCGGGTCGGCGACTACGACCATGAAGGAGCACGACGAGGCCTCGCGAGCCGCCTGGGCGGCGCCGGGCGTCGCTAATGTCGAGAATCGCCTGTTAGTTCAATAAGAATCGTGGGGATCGTGCCGCCGAGCGCGATTTTCAGCGGGTTGCCGCGCATGCGCGGATAGACTCGGGATTCGCGCCCGGCGGTTGGGTAGGTTTAGCCGAACCACCCAGATCTGCGCAGGGACTCGGCCAGCTCGGCGGTAGCCGCTTCACGAGAGGCTGGCCGTTGTGATCTCCCCGACCAAAACACCTTGGTCGTCTAGCAACGGGGGCGTTTTGAGGTCGACGCGGATGGCTTCACCACTTTTTTTGCGCCGCTCGCTGATCGACGAGGTCGGTCGTCCCTCGCGAACGCGCTCGAGCAGACGCTCGTAGTCGGCCTTGGACAATTCGGCGGCATGCAGTTCGCGCAACGGCTGACCGGTGGCCTCCTTTGCGGAAAAGCCATACGCGTTGGTACGTAGCCGCGGTGGTTTGTACTGATTGGCGGTCCACTCTGGCCGGGGTCATAGTGCTTGGGTGGAATTCGTCCGCATCAAACTTCGATTGGAGCCCTGCTACTAAAGGCTCACGATTCGGCCACGCAATCTCACCCCCTTTTGCGCCAGCGTGATGTTTGTGGGCCGCACGAACCAGTTGATCGGTGGCCTTCTAGTCACGTTGGCGCAATCCGCTTGGGCTCCGTCCCCTCGCCCTACATGGCGGTGCGCGTGTACATGCCCCAGGGTGCAACCGCGGTCATGATGATCTCGACGCCGAGCCCGCACACTTGTCGTACCCTGAGATCACTTCAAACAATTCTTCATCGATGGATTCCTGCCGAATCCGGTAAAAGCGGTGGTTCATCTCGTCGAGCATGTCTTCAATGTTCTTCTCCGCGCGTTGCATCGCGGCCAATCGACTGGCGTTCTCGCTGGCGAGCGACTCCGCGCAGGCCTGAAACAATAGGATGAACAAATATTCCCGGATGAACTCCTCGAGAGCCGGCGCCGTACCCTGAATCACCTCGGGTACCTGCGCAGTCGGCCAGGCAATTGCGGCAATCTCGGTCTGCCAGTGGGTATCGAGCGGCAATAATCGCCGCGCCATGGGCGTGTACAGCGCTGCCTCCTGGGGGGCGTTGTGAAATACGTACACCTCGCGGATTTTGGCCGCCTCCTCCGCGGCCGCAATGTCGATGAGAATCTCGCCGACCAGGCTGCCGATACCATCCACGGAATTGGGCACGGGATACAATCGTGTCGGGCCCGCTACCAGCGTCTCCATGCGCTCACCCACGGTCCAAATCCGCGTAATCCGGCCGGGCATCGCGCCCAGCGTGCTAATCGCGAATTCTGCGAGCACTTCGTTGAAGCGGCCCACCAGACCCTGATCCGACCCGAATATCACAACACCCACTGAGCCTGTGCCCGCGGGCGTCCTCGGCAACGACGGGGGCGCAACCGCACCACTGCACGCTCGCACCGCAAGTTCAACCGTCCGGTAGTACTCATAGAGCGCCGCAACCGCCCTCTCATACTGTCCGATGTTCGATGCCGCAAGCGCCTTCATCGAACGCACGATCGATTGCAGATCCCGCGCGCTGCCGATTTTGCGGCCCAGTCCTTCGCTGATGCCGCTCATGGTCGATCGCTGGATGTCCGTGCCGCCGCAGGTGCAGGCACGGCCTTCGCCGTCGGCAAGGGGGCAGGCGCGGGTGGCGCGCGCTGGAACGGCGCGAGCACCTTAGCCGCGACGGCCAGGACCGTGCGCTGGTCGTCATCGCCCAAAATGTCGTTGGTCAACCGACCCGCAAGGTCAGGGGCCAGGCGGGTGCTCGCCTCGCGGAGCGCCATCTCGGCCTCGACCATTCGGTCGAGCGGTACGGTATCAAACAGGCCCGCGGACACGGCCAGCAACACCACGATTTGCTCGAGCAGGGACAGGGGCTGTGATTCGGACTGTTTCAGACACTCGCGAATGCGGCGCCCATGTTCGATGGCATGGGTGGTGATCTCATCGAGCCGCGTGCCGAAGCGCGCGAAGCGCTCTAACTCCTCGAATTGCGAATAGGCAAGTTTCAACGGACCGGCCACGGTCCGATACGCAGGTCGTTGTGCCGCGCCGCCCACCCGCGAGACCGACTGGCCAACGTCGACGGCCGGCAGCACGCCCAACTCGAACAACGTGGGAGAAAGATACACCTGGCCATCCGTGATCGAAATCAGGTTGGTGGGTATATATCCCGACATGTCCTGCGCTTCGGTTTCGATGATCGGCAGCGCCGTGAGCGACCCACCACCCCGCTCAGGAGAGAGGTGCGTCGAGCGCTCGAGCAGCCGCGAATGGATGTAGAAAATATCTCCGGGAAATGCCTCGCGTCCGGGCGGCCGGCGCAGCAGCAGCGACAGTTCCCGATAACTTCGCGCATGTTGCGTGAGGTCATCGTAGACGATGAGTACGTCGCGTCCCACTTCCATGAAATACTCGGCGATGCTGGTCGCGGCATAGGGTGTGACATAGTTGAGCCCCGGCGCATCATTGCCCTCGGAGCAGACCACGATGCTGTATTCCAGGGCGCCGCTCTGGCGCAGTTTCGCGATGACCTTCGCGACCGCCGAGGCGCGTTGGCCGATGGCGCAGTAGATGCACAGTACATTCTGTCCGCGCTGATTGATGATGGTGTCCACCGCCACCGCCGTCTTGCCCGTCTGCCGGTCGCCCAGAATCAGTTCTCGCTGGCCGCGGCCGATCGGAATCATGGCATCGACGACCTTGAGCCCGGTTTGCAGCGGCACGATCACGGCTGCCCGATCCATGATGGCGGGCGACGAGCGCTCGATGGGCCAGCGCTCCGTCGCGGCGATGGCGCCCGCCCCATCCAGGGGCCGGCCCAGAGGATCGATCACGCGGCCGACCAATCCCATGCCCACGGGCACGTCCATCACCCGCCCGGTCCTCGCCACCTCATCGCCCGCCCGCAGGTCTTGATTGTCGCCCAATAGCACCACGCCGATGGAATGCTCATCGACGTTGAAGGCGATGCCCAGCAACCCATTGCGGAATTCCACCAATTCCTCGAAACCAATGCCGGGCAATCCGCTGACTTGGGCGACGCCGGTGGAAACGCTGGTGACCTCACCGATCTCGCGTGGTTTGAGTTCCGGCATCACGGCTTCCCGGGCCACCCGCAGGACAGTGAAAGCCTCGTCGACCGTGGCTTGCAGATCGCCCCGCGTCATGGTGTCGGCCCGGCGGCGGCAGTCTCCGGAGTCATCCCCGGGCTCGGTGCGCGCTCAGCCGCGTTCAGAGACGCGATCTTCTGCTCGAGTCCGTCGAGGTAATCCGCCATGCTCCACGCCAGCTTTTGACCGCCCACCAGCAGCTCCATACCGCAGAGCGTTTCAGCCGATATTTCGAAGCGCAGCCCGATCGATGAAGCAAACACCTCGTGGGCGGCATTTTGAATGAGCTCTCGTTGCACCTTAGACAGGTCGAAGGCGCTGCGCACCACTGCAACGGATGCACTGCGGAAAGCTGCAACCAAGGTCTCTTTCGCGGATGTGTCCAGGGCCCGCATGCGCTGCGTGAACAGCACGGCCATCCGTTCTTCCAGAGACGCGCCGGCCATATCTCCCAGTACCTTGCGGGCAATGGCCAGCGCTTCTTGCTGTGCGAGACGTGCGATATCCCGGCTGAAGCGCGTTTGATCGTCGCGCAGCGCGGTCATCTGCTTCGCGCGCAGCGCATCTGCCTCCGCGCGCGCCTGCTCCAAGAGGCGCGCGCGCTCAGCGTCGGCGGCGCTCGCCGCCTGTTGGAGCAGCGCCGCACGTTCGCCGTCGAGGGCACCGTTCTTCGCCGCGTACGCCGCACGCTCTCCCTCGGCGGCTGTCCTTTGCGACGCGGCATCGGCGACCGCGAGTGCGATCAGCTTTTCACGCGCATCGATGGCCGCCAGCACCGGCCTGTACAGATAACGTTTCAGCAACCACACCAGGACCAGAAAATTGAATCCCTGCGCGACCACCGTGAACCAATCAATGAGCATGGGTCATTTTCCGCCGGCTTGCGTCAAGACGTGGTTCCAGAACGGGTTCGCGAAGATCAAGATCATGGCCACGACGAAGCTATAGATGGCCAACGACTCGATCATGGCGAGGCCGACAAACAGGGTGCGGGTGATGGTCGCGGACGCGTCCGGCTGCTGCGCCAGAGATGAGAGCGCCGTCGCCACCGCCCGGCCCTCGCCCAGCGCCGGGGCAATGCAGCCGACGCCTATGGTGAGGCCGGCGGTGACGATGGATGCGATCGCGATGAGAGTAGTGCTATCCATGAGAAATTCCTTCGTGAGCCTGCGGTCGAGTGGTGGCAGCCGCGATATAGACGGCCGCGAGAATGCTGAATATGTAGGCCTGGACCATCCCGGTGAGCAGCCCGAGCGCGGTCATGACGATGGGAAATAGGTAGGGTGTTATGCTGAGTAGGATTGCGGCGATCAAGCCGCCGCTCATCATGTTGCCGAACAAGCGAACGGCCAGTGCCAGGGTCCGGGACAGCTCACTGATGATATTGAAGGGCAGCATCAACACCGTGGGTTCGGTGTAAGTCCTTAAGTACTGGCCCAAGCCCTGGTCCCGGATGCCGAACAACGGGACCGCGATGAACACGCATAGCGCGAGCGTCGCCGTGGTGGACAGTGAGCTGGTGGGCGGTTCGAACCCCGGAATCAGCGTTCCCAGATTGGCCAATGCGATGAATAGAAACAGCGTTCCCAGAAAGGGCAGGTAGCGATGAGGCCTGGCAAGGCCGGTCTCCCCGATTTGCTGCGCCATGCCCGTCACGATGATCTCGAGCGCCGCCTGCCCTCGCGACACGCGGCCCGCCTTGAAGACCAGCTTGCGCGTGACGAGCTTCGCGCCCACCGTCATCACCGTCATCATGATCCACGTCATGACCAGAGTTCCGTTCACCTTGACGAACCCATGCTGCCAGAAGATCTCCTGGTCGGGACTCAAGTTCATGGCACCGTCCCCGCAACTGCAGGCGGGCCTACCGCGGCACGGACACGCGTGCTGCACGTAACGGCAATCCGCGCGACGATGAAACCCGCGAGGCAGGCCGCAGCGCCCTGCCACGAGCCGCGCGCGGCCGCGTAAAATCCGGCGAGCGCGATCATGGTTCGCACCAGAAAGCTGCCCGCGAGCCAAAGACCGGCGGCCCTGGCGCAGATGCGGCGAACCGTCCACCACAATCCGCCGTAGAAAATCGCGCCGATGAGCAACCCTGCGATAAAATCGAATGAGAGCGCAAGCAGGTGCGTCATGGAGGGTCCTTGGGTTCATGCATGTCCTTGTCTTGCATGGACACCCAATGCCAGGCATTCGCGCAGCCGAGCGTCAAACCCAGGATGAGCAAGGCTAGAGTCCAGGAATGCGGGCCTGGATGGTGCCGGTCCCACCACGCACCGAGAAGCGCACCCGCGAGGGTGGGCAAGGCGACAGACCAACCGATGGTTCCGAGCATGCCGAGGCCAAACCACGCCGGCTGCTTGGTTGCACGTTGGGCCTTGAGCTTGCGGGCGGCTTTCGCCGTCACCTCCTTGACGAATCCGCGCTCACCGCTCATGTTGCATCCGAGCGAATTGCCCCATCAGTCCGGCCTCCATCTTGGCCAGCGCCAGGCGCACGTCCTGTTCCCGTTGATCTTTCACCAGGAAACTGCTTCGCACGGTGGCTTGGAGTTCCTCGAGACTCGCGCCCGCCACGGCACGGCGTACCGAGATCCGAACCTCGGCGCCTGATTTGACGAGAACGCCCTCGTCGAGGGCCACATAATTGACGATCGAGGAGGCCTCATACATCAGAATTCCCGGCACCAGCACGGCAACGCAATCCAAGCGGTGCGGCAGCAGCCCCATCGATCCGTTGCCGGTCTCGACGACCATGCGCGTTACGGCATTTTGTTGGGCGAATATCCGATGGGGAAGCAGGATTTCAAGATTCATTTGCCGTCCTTCGCGGCGCGCGAGGCCTCATCCTGACGCGCTTCGCAGATCGCGCCGATCTGGTACAACGCGCTTTCCGGGAGGTCGTTGAATTCGTCGTTGAGAATGAGTTCGCATCCGTCGAGCGAATCCTCGAGGCTGACCAATCTTCCCGCAATTCCGCTGAATTTTTCCGTAGCAAAGAAGGGTTGCGTGAGAAACCGTTCCAAGCGCCGTGCGCGTGCGACGATCTTTCTATCCTCGGCCGAGAGTTGCTCGAGCCCCAACATGGCGATCACATCCTTGAGATCCTCGTACTGGGCCAGCGTGCGCCGGATGGCCTGTGCCAATTGGTAGTGGCGTCTGCCGACGATGCCCGGTGTCGCCATGGTGGAGCTCGACTGCAGCGGATCGATGGCGGGATACAACCCCTCCGCTGCGCGCTTGCGCGACAGTACGATCGAGGCCGAGAGGTGACCGAAGACATGCGCGGCCGCGGGGTCCGTGAGATCGTCGGCCGGCACGTACACTGCTTGGATGGACGTGATGGCGCCCGCCCGGGTGTTGGCGATGCGTTCCTCGAGGGCGGACAACTCGGTTCCCATGGTGGGTTGGTAACCCAGGCGCGAGGGCATCTGGCCCATGAGGCCGGACACTTCCATGCCGGCCTGAATGAAGCGAAAAATGTTGTCCATCAACAAGAGCACATCCCGGTGCTCGTCATCGCGGAAGTACTCCGCCATGGTGAGCGCCGCATGGCCCACTCTGAAACGGCTGCCGGGGGGCTCGTTCATTTGCCCGAACAGCATCACCATGCTGGGCAACACCCCCGCGGCCTTCATTTCCCGGTACAGCTCCTCGCCCTCGCGGCAGCGCTCGCCGATGCCGCAGAAAATGCTCACGCCCTGCTGATGTCCGATCATGTTGTGGATCAATTCGGTCAGCAGCACTGTCTTGCCGACGCCCGCTCCGCCGAACAGGCCCGTCTTGCCGCCGCGCTCCAACGGCGCCAGCACGTCGATGGCCTTGATGCCGGTCTCGAATATTTCGGATCGCGTGGAGCGTTCCGACAGAGGCGGTGGCGGGCGATGAATGGTTCGCCAGCGGACCTCCGACGGTTCCGGCAGCCGATCGATGGCGTGGCCAAACACATCGAACATCCGGCCACTGATATTTTTGCCCACGGGTACCATCAGAGTCCCTCCCGTGTCCTCCACCGGCATGCCGCGCGCCAAGCCCTGCGTGGCTGTCAACGCAATGCCGCGGACCCGCTGCGCATCGAGTTGCGTCATCACCTCGATGATGACCTGACCCCGCTCGCCCGCGCGCAGCACTGACTGGATGGGCGGCAGCGACTGTTCGAATCGCGCATCGACGATGCTGCCGCGAATTGCAATGACCACGCCGCGATTGGCGACCTCGCGAATCTCCTGCGTGACGGTCGCGGTTGAAGCCATCAAGCGAGCCGGCGCTCGGCGGTGAAATGAGCAGTCTCGGCAATGCATGCACTTCGATCTACGTGGAAATGGGGCGTCATGCATATCGCCAAGACATGGGGAAGATCCGCCGGTACATTTCTGTCACCTATTGCGGGCGGTACACTGCGCCTCGCTACCATGGCTACCCTCAGATTGATCGATCTGACGTGCAGTTTGATGCATTGACCGACGATTTCACATCCGTAGATTCACGTAAATACCCGCGGATTATGCCGGCAGCAGATGCGATGGCAACCGGAAGCAGCTCGCTCACCCCTGTGCTAGCTTAGCGGTGGGATTTGTGCGGCCTCGTGCAACGAACTTCTCCAGTGTTGGCATACACTGGCCATATGTCTGAGACAGCACAGACCTCTACGAAACCCCTGCGCCTGCTGGCCGAACAAGCCTTGAGCCGCGCCGCCGGTGCACCTTTGCTGAACGGCAATGCACTGGATCTCCTGATTGACGCTGCCGCACATTTCGACTCGTGGCTGGAAGCGATCCGTGGCGCACAGCGACGCGTGCTGCTCGAGAATTACATCATCCGAGATGACGAGGTCGGCCGCGCATTTCGCGATGCGCTGGTGGAGCGTGCCCGGGCGGGAGTCATGGTCGCCGTGATTGCCGATTGGCTCGGGTGCCTGGGGCAATCGCGCGGCGCGTTTTGGGCTCCGTTGCGCGCTGTGGGCGGTCAGGTACGCGTATTCAACCCACCGCGGATGGGTGAGCCATTCGGCTGGTTGAGCCGAGATCACCGCAAATTACTGATCGTCGATGGCATCTACGGATCTCTGTCGGGCGTGTGCATCAGTCGCAAATGGCTCGGCAATCCTGCCCGCAACGTCCCGCCGTGGCGCGACACCGGTGTTGTCGTGCGCGGACCCGCCGTGGCCGAGCTCGAGATTGCGTTTGCGCAGAGCTGGACCTCCACAGGCGCAGCGCTCGACCCCTTCCCGCCGTCCTCGAATCGACCCGTCGGCTCGGTGGCACTGCGGGTCATCGCCACTCAGCCTGCCAGCGGCAGCGTGTACCGGCTCGATCAATTGATCGCCTCGATGGCGCGCCGGACGCTCTGGCTGTCAGATGCCTATTTCGTCGGCGTCACGCCGTATGTGCAGGCGCTCGTCGCGGCAGCCCGCGATGGCGTCGACGTGCGCCTGCTGGTGCCGGGTAGCAGCGATATTCCGGCCGTTGCCCGGATGTCCCGTGCCGGCTATCGGCCCCTGTTGAAGGCGGGCATCCGGGTATTCGAGTGGAACGGTTCGATGTTGCACGCCAAGTCGGCGGTGGCTGACGGCCAGTGGGCGCGTGTGGGCTCTTCGAATCTGAATATCTCGAGTTGGCCCCATCTTGGTAACTCTCCCAGACGCTGTCCCCGGCGACGGTCTTGGTGCAATGCGGCGTTGAATTCCAGGGCCGCAGTAGGTTATCGGCCGCGGAGGTAGCAACTGGACTCCGGCGCGAGCACCTTCACGATGAGTTGCGGTCACGCGCATCCGCTTACGTATCTCCACGCATGGACCGCCACTCTGGGCGGGAATATTGTCGGACCCACGGAGAGGAGCGCGAGCGATGAACGGCAATATGAGCCCTATCGATCAATGGATTCGGATTTTTGTCGGCGTTATGGCAGGTTGGGAATTTATGCTCCAAGGGCGCATGTGGCTGCTGTTTTTCTCCGCCTTTTTCTTTCTGAGCGGAATGCTTGGCAGCTGTCCGCTATATAGCCTGATCGGCGCAGGTACCAAACATGGCGCGATCGCACCGGATGATGGCAAGCAAAACGTAAAGGGTCTGTGAAGGCATGGGAGGGACACAACTGCACTTACGCTGAAGGACTCCCCTGCCCGCGATAGAGATTCATTTTGCAAGACAACCCAACGGTAGCCACCGGTGCACCCAAGCGCCTTGAGCGATGAGCCAGGGTCCGATCAACGTCAAGGTGCCGCATACGCAGATGAGGCCGCCCACGAGTCGCTTGCCGGCGGCGCCGCCCGCCAGGCTCAAGAATCGATGGCCCCCCGCGCTCATCACGAGCATCGCCGGGGCGGTACCCACCCCAAAGGCCGCCATGGTGGCGGCTGCATGCAGCGCATCAGACTGCAGCGTCGCCATAGTCAGAACCATGTACACCGCGCCACACGGCATCCAGCCCCAGATCATGCCGAACGCCAGCGCCCGCGGCAGAGTGCGAACCGGCAACAGCTTTCGTCCGAGAGGAGCGAGCCGGATCCAAAGACGTGCGCCCATCCCGACCCCCGGCAGCGGCCGGCGGCGGAGCACCGCGAACGCCGCCAAGAACAGGGCGGCCGCGCTCAACGCGCGCAGCGCGAGGCGGACCCCGTTGAGATTGAGCAGGCTCACGACGCCGCCGAGCGCACCGCCCAGCAGAAGCCCGGCTATGCAGTAGGAAGTAATTCGACCGGCTTGATAGGCAATCAAGTAACCTTTTCGAGGTCTGCCGTCGGCATTCCTCGAGGTGGCCATTCCCAGCGCGGTCGAAATGCCTCCGCACATCAGCACGCAATGACCGCTGGCGGCCAAGCCCAGCAGCCACGCCGCGCCGATGGTCAGGATCGAGGTCACGATGGCTCCTGACCGTGCGAGGGGGTCGATGTATCGGTGCCGTCCAGCAGCGGTAACAGCTCGGGCGTGTCGAAATCGTCGAATTGATCGTGATTGACGGCCCAAAAGAATGCTGCCACGGCTCCGCCGAGGAGCAATAAGGACAAAGGAATCATGACAATGAGAATGTTCACGGTTCCACCGCCGTGAGGGCCGGTAGGGGTGTTCGTGCGGGAACTACCGTGCGACCGATTCTCAGGGCATTCAAGATGACGACGAGCGAACTGACCGACATCCCGATGGCGGCCGCCCAAGGCGGAACGCACCCAAAGGCGGCAAGCGGCACCGCTGCGCTGTTGTAAATGAGTGCCCAACGCTGGTTTTGCTTCAGAATCCGCAGCGTGTCGCGGGCTATCGCCCGGGCATCCATCAACCCGTCAAGCCGCTCACCCATGAGCACGATATCGCTGGCGGCTTGCGCGATTTCGGCGCCGCTCGCGAATGCCACCGCCACGTCGGCGCCCGCCAGGATCGGCGCATCGTTGATACCATCACCGACGGCCACGACGCAGGCGCCCGCGGTGCGCGAGTGCGCCAGTCGAGACAGCTTGTCTTCCGGACGCTGCCGCGCATACCAACGGTCGATGCCGAGGCTCATCGCGACGCGGCGCACCTTCGCGGCGGCGTCGCCGCTGATGAGTTCCACCTGCAAACCTTCCGCCCTCAACGCATCGATCGCCGCTTTCGCACCGCCGCGAAGCCGGTCCGTCAGAGAGAAGGTCGCGATGACGCCTGAGTCATCCGCCAGCACCACCGCATCGTCGGGTATCTGCGAGCCGCTTGCGCGGGGATCGGCGAAACCCCTTTGGCCGAGCCGCAAACGACGGCCGTCAACGCGTCCCTCGATGCCCTCTCCGGTGAAAACCCGCAGCTCATCGACCCGATAGGCGGATGAGGCGGCCGTGGCGATAGCACGCGCGATCGGGTGTTGACTGCCCCGCGCGAGCGCGGCCGCGAGCTCCGCGGCTCGGGTCTCCTCGCCGGGGCGCAGCACATCGATCCGCTCAATCTCGAGGACGGGGATCGTCAACGTGCCGGTCTTGTCGAATAACACATGGGTCGCGACAGCCAGCTTCTCGATCGAGTCGGGTCGCACCACCAACACACCGCGCTTGGCGAGTACAGCGAGGGCTCGCGTCAGCGCGGCCGGCACCGCGAGCGCAAAGGCGCAGGGGCAGGACACCACGAGCACGGCGAGGGTTGCATTGAAGGCTCTCGAGGGATCCGCGAGCACCCATCCGACGGCCGTAAGTCCGGCGAGCAGCATGACGCGGCCGACAAACACGGCGGCGGCGCGCTCGCCGTCGAGGGCGAGGCGGGGTCTCTCGGTCGCAGCGCGCGTAGCCAAGCTCACGATGCCGGCCAAACAGGTCTCGCCGCCGATGCGCTCGACCTTGATCTCCGCCGGGCCGCTGACCACCACGCTGCCGGTCAATAAGGCATCGCCCCGGCGCTTCGTCAAGGGCACCGATTCTCCGGACATCAGAGACTCATCGACTCGACATGCGAGACTCAGCAAGACTCCATCCGCAGGTACGGCGGCCCCCTCGCTGATATACACCCGGTCGCCCGGCTTCAGATCGAGGGCCGGCACCCGCTCGATCAAACCGTCGCGATAGCGATCGGCGACCATCGGCGCCGCGCGCACGAGCGCGTCGCTCAAGGCACAGGATCGATGCCGCGCCCGCAATTCGCAGAACCGTCCGAGCAGCAGGAAGAAGACGAACATGCTGACCGAATCAAAGTACACTTCCCCGCCGCCGTGAACGGCACCCGCTACGCTGGCGAGATAAATGATCGCAATGGCGCACGCCACGGGCACATCCATGGTGAGACGATGCGCCGCCGCGGCCTGCGCGGCGCCCGAAAAGAACGGCCGAGCGGAGTAAAAGACCACCGGCGTGGCGACGAGCAGGCCCAGCCAACGGAACAGACCGCGTGTAGATGCATCGATGCCGTCAAGCACTCCGAAGTACAGCACGCTCGCGTACATCATGGCCTGCATGGCGCCGAAACCGGCGACCAGGAGGCGCTTCAGTGCGGCACGCGACTCGGCCTTGTGCGCCTCATCGAGCGCGGCGGCATCCAAGGGAAGCGGCCGATAGCCGGTTCGCCCCACGGCGCCGAGTATTTGGCTCAACGAACAGCCGGCGTCGCGCCAGACGACGCGAGCGCGCCGTGCCCCGATGTTGACATGAACACTGTCGACGCCCGGGACTGAGCCGACGGCGCGTTCGATCAGCCAGGCGCAGGCAGTGCAATGCATGCCGTCGATCAGCAGCATGGTCTCGCACCGTGCCGAATCGACCTTGCGAACGACCAGTCGGGTGAGGGCCGAGGATTCCCATACTGCGGCGCTACGCTGATTGTCCAGACAATCCGGAGCCCGGTCCGCGGCGGCCGTGCGTAGTCGATAGTAGTCCCCCAGCCCCAGTCCTTCTATCCATTGAGCGGCCGCCGAGCATCCGTTGCAGCAGAACGAACGCATCTGCCCGCCAATAAAGGCGCCCGGCGCACTGAGGCTCGGCAAGGGTTCCCCGCAATGCCAGCATCCGGACAGGGGCATGTCCATGGCCGCGCTTAAGGCTTGTCGGAAGCCGCCGGACGTGCCAGGGGCATTTTCATGATCTCGCCGCCCGCCGTCGGCAGCGCTACATCGACATGCCGCGCTCCGAGCACGATCATCAGCACACACCCGGCGAGCGATGCCGCGAACAAGACCATCCCCAGCCACAACACCGGAGTGTTGTACCACTCGCCCGCCGGAGGCGCCTGTGCAGGTTCAGTGGATCGGAGCTGCATGAGCATGCGACTGCGAATAAACCCACGCCGCGACCAGCCGTGCGTCGTTGACGCCCAGTCGCGCGCGCCACGCCGGCATGACGCCGCCGCGGCCATCCTGGATCGTCTGCTCGATGACACTTTCGGTGCCTCCGTACATCCAGATGGTGTCCGTGAGATTCGGGGCGCCGATCAGCGTGCTTCCCTTGCCGTCGATACCGTGACATGCGCTGCAAACCGTGAAGAGCGGTTTACCGTCGGCGGCCTTCGCCGAATCATGAGGTGCGCCGGATAGACTCAACACATAGTTGGAAAGGTTGACAATGGTGTCGTGGTCGAATGCCGTAGCGAACGGCGGCATGATGCCGTGCCGGCCGTCGAGAATACTGGCTAAGATGGCGTTGCCGTCGCCGCCATACAGCCAATCGTTGTCGGTCAGGTCCGGTGCGCCCAACAAGGGGTTGCCGTGAGCCTCACGTCCGTGGCAGGCGGCGCAATTGTCGATGAATAGGCGCTGACCGATGCGGACTGCGGCGGGATTCGCGGCAATCGTCTCGACCGAGGCATGATCGAGTGAGCGCATCAAGGCCTGCAGGGGCACGGCGTTGACTTCCGTGTCGTGAGCGAGTTCCCTGTGCTCGGTCCAGCCCAAGAGACCTTTGTGATCGCCGAATCCGGGATACAGCACGAGGTAGACGCCTCCTGCGATGAATGCGGTCACTGATAGGATCGTCCACCACGTGGGCAGTCTACGGACACTCTCCCTCAACACACCGTGCGCCCAGACATGGCCCGTGGTGCCGTCCTTCAGTGTTGGGATCTTGACTCGGGGTCCCCAAATGAAGAGAAACACGGTGACGCTCAAGTTCAGCACCAGCAGACATTCGACCCAGTGCGCCCAGAACGCGCTCATTTCCCTTGCTCCTCATCATTCATCGGCAAACTCGCCATGAAGTCGAACTTGGTTTTCTGATACGAGAGCCAAGCCCAAATCCAGATTCCGCAGAAGCTCAAGAGCATGAAGATGATCAATGCCCCCGCGATCCGGCCCCAGATTGCAGGAATCATTGCCCGCCTCCGTCGCCCGCAGGGGCGTCAGGGTCGGCGCCCGCGGGCATCTTGCCCAGACCTTGCAGATAGGCGATCAGTGCATCCATGTTGGTCTTGCCGTCGAGTGCGGCGGCGGCGGAGGCGATATCCGCATCGCTGTACCCATCTCCCAGAAACCGCAGCACGCGCATGCGATGCGCAATGTCCTTGGCGTCGACCTTCTCGGTGGCCAGCCAGGGGTATCCCGGCATGTTCGAATCCGGTGCCACCTGGCGGGGGTTCATGAGATGCAGGCGATGCCAGATATCGGAATATTTGCTGCCGACCCGCGCCAGGTCGGGACCCGTCCGCTTGGACCCCCACTGAAAAGGCCGGTCGTAGACGGATTCGCTGGCGATTGAATAATGACCGTAGCGTTGCGTCTCGGCGCGCAGTGCGCGAATCATCTGTGAGTGACACAGGTAGCAGCCCTCGCGTACATAGATGTCCTTCCCCGCGAGCCGCAATGCATCGTAAGGTGCCGTGCCCGCGGGAGCCTTGACGGAATGGGCCGCGACGAACAACGGCGTGATCTCGGCGAGACCTCCCAGCGACACCATGATTCCGATCAGGATGCCGAGCAGCCCGGCGTGCTTCTCGACCGCCTCGAAGTACTTGTAACCGCTGAACATCGATCGCTCCTTAGCCGGGCGCCGGAAGGGGCGCGGGTACTTGATGCGGAACGGGATCGGGCACCGGCACCTTGATGGGCTTGATCAATCTCGCGCGGGCATCGGCCGCCGTATGCCAGAGGTTCCAGGCCATCACCACCATGCCGCCGACCACCAAGAGGCCACCGCCGAACCGGACGGCGTAGAGCGGCTTGATGGCAATGAGGCTGTCGATGAAGGGATACGTCAACGAGCCATCCGCATTGGTCGCACGCCACATCAGGCCCTCCGTGACGCCGGCAACCCACATTGCGATCACATACAGGAGTAATCCGACAGTGTGCATCCAAAAGTGCAATTCCATGGCCGCAGTGGAATGCATGGCCGGCCGGCCCAAGGCACGCGGCGCCATGGCATAAAGCGATCCTATGGTGATCATGGCCACCCAGCCGATCGATCCGGAATGCACGTGTGCAATCGTCCAATCCGTATAGTGAGAGAGGGAATTGACGGTCTTGATCGCCATCATCGACCCCTCGAACGTCGAGGCCGCGTAGAAGACCAGCGCGAGCACCATGAATTTGGCGGCGGGGTCGGTCTTGAGTTTGTGCCAGGATCCATTGAATGTCAGCAGACCGTTGGCCGCGGACCCCCAACTCGGCATCAGAAGGATCAATGAAAACGCCATCCCCACCGATTGCACCCAGTCCGGCAACGCCGTGTACATCAAGTGGTGCGCGCCGGCCCACATGTACACGGAGATGAGCGCCCAGAAGTTGACGATGGAGAACCGATAACTCCACAGCGGCTGTTGCGCCTGTCTCGGCACGAAGTAATACATCATGCCGAGGAAGCCGGCGGTGAGGAAAAAGGCGACCGCATTGTGGCCGTACCACCACTCGACCATGGCGTCGGTGACGCCGGAATAGATGGGGTATGACTTTGACCATGAGACCGGAATCGCCAGGTTGTTGACGATGTGCAGCAGTCCCACCGCGATGATGAAGGCGCCGTAGTACCAATTGGCCACGTAGATGTGACGGATTCGCCGCCGCGCAAGGCTTGCAAAGAAAACCACACCGAAGCTGACCCACACCACGGCAATCAAGATATCGACGAACCATTCCGGCTCCGCGTATTCCTTGCTTTGGGTAATTCCGAGCGGCATCGTAACCATCGCCAGCACGCAGATCACTTGCCAGCCCCAGAAGGTGAATGTCGCGAGATTACCGAGCGCGAGCCGCACGTGCCCCGTGCGTTGCACCACGTAGTAACAAGTGCCCATCAAGGCGGACCCGCCAAACGCAAAGATCACGCCAAACGTGTGATCCGAGCGGAGTCTGCTGAAAGTCAGCCACGGAATATCGAAATTCAGCGCCGGCCATGCCAGTTCGGCCGCGATATACACGCCGACGGACATGCCGATGATGCCCCAGACGGCGGCCGCCAATAGGAATAATCGAACGATCTCGTCGTTGTACGTTTCGCTGTTTGGCACACGAGCTCCGCTGAAATGGATCCGATGGCAATTCGGCGCATCGTCTGCTCATGATTTATGCGCAGCAATACGTATTGACCGCAATCGACCTTCGGACAGGAGCCGTCCCCTACCCGCCGGCTCAATCGGCTCACCGCGCCGCACAGCCGCGATCAAACCACAGAAAAGAGGCCGAGCGGATTGTGCGCAACGGCCACACTGATGATGAATCCATATACCAGAACGGCGGCCAGCAGGTATCCGCCTCGAGCCCGCCGCGTTTTCCGCGTCGCAGGGCAAAAATCCCCAAAAGGATAAAGACGATCAACAGCAGAAGCTTCACCGTGAGCCAGGCTTTGGCCTTTCTACCGCTGCTGGCCGTATTGGTAATGATTCCGTTGCTGAGATCCCGTAACCGCAGTACGCCGTTGTTGGCAGTGCTGGGGGCCTTCTGGTTGACCGATGTGGCTTTCTACGTCGGTCTGTTGCGCCATGACGCTCCGCTCGCGCTAAAAGCCGTGATCGTCGGTATCGACATTACGCTGCTCCTGGTCGCCGTGATTGGCGGGCGAATCGTGCCGGCATTTACCACCGCCGCGTTGCGAGCCGAGGGCCTGGATACGAAATTGCAATCGAGAACGGCGCTGACACTCTTGTCGGTGCTCGCCATGGTCGGCGTGATCGTCGGCGATATCTTCTGGCCTGATAGTCGCATTGCGGGCTGGATCGCGAGCTTCGCGGCAGTGCTGCAGACCCTGCGGCTTGCACAATGGCGAACGTTGCATACCCTGCGTCAGCCCCTTGTTTGGATCCTGCATATCGCTTACGCCTGGCTGCCAGTGGGGCTGACCCTGAAGGCCGCGGCGCTGCTGGGCGGTTATGCGATCGCGGCCTTCTGGCTGCATGCGCTCACCATCGGTGCCCTGACGACCATGATTGTCGCGGTCATGACGCGGGCGTCGCTTGGACATACCGGCCGGCCGCTGCGCCTGCATCCCCTGACGACGCTGGCCTACGCGTTGTTGATCGCGTCGGCTCTCATTCGCGTTTTTGGATTGTTGCTGCCCGGCATGAGCTATCCGATGGTAATCGCCGCGGCTGCCATATTGTGGACGGCATCGTTTCTATTATTCATCGGCATCTACAGTCCCATCCTCTGGGGACCGCGTGCTGACGGAAAACCAGGTTAGACGGGAGAGAATGCCTGTGAAGGATATTAGATTCATCTCGGTACTGCTCGCGGCGGCAGTCGGCAGCTTGGCGGCGGGTACCCTCCACGCCGCTGACAAGGCAGCGCCGGCGGTTTCCCGAGCGCCGTCAGGCCCGCCGGTTCATGCCATTCTCACATCGCCGCCCAGTGTGCCGCCGCCTACTCATCGCACGCGTCCGGCGAAGGTGATCGTCGAACTCAAGGTGCGTGAGATCGAAAAGGAAATTTCCGAGGGCGTGCGCTACACGTTTTGGACCTTCGGCGGTACCACGCCTGGTAGTTTTATCCGCGTGCGGGAAGGCGACACGGTCGAGTTTCACCTGAAAAATCATCCCGACAACAAGATGCCCCACAACATCGATCTACACGGCGTGGTGGGTCCGGGCGGCGGAGCGGCCTCGAGCTTTACGGCTCCCGGTCACGAATCGCAGTTCACCTTCAAGGCGCTGCATCAGGGCATCTACGTGTATCACTGTGCGACCTCGCCGGTGGGCATGCACATTGCGAACGGAATGTATGGCCTCATGCTGGTCGAGCCGCCTGGCGGGCTCACGCCCGTAGACCATGAGTACTACATCATGCAGGGGGATTTCTACACGGTCGGCAAGTATCGTGAAAAAGGGTTGCAGGCCTTCGACATGCAGAAGGCCATCGATGAGAAACCGACGTATGTGCTGTTCAACGGCAGCGAGGGTGCCCTGGTTGGCGACAACGCGCTGACCGCAAAAGTCGGCGAAAAGGTACGGCTTTTCATCGGCAACGGCGGCCCGAACCTTGTCTCCTCCTTTCACATGATCGGTGAAATATTCGACAAGGTATGGTTCGAGGGCGGCACTCGATATCAAGAAAACGTCCAAACCACGCTGATCCCCGCCGGCGGCGCTGCCATAGCGGAGTTTCACACGGTTGTTCCCGGCAGTTTTGTGATGGTGGATCACTCGATATTCCGGGCCTTCAACAAGGGCGCGCTGGCCATATTGAAAGTCAGCGGACCCGAGGATAGGTCCATCTATTCGGGCAAAGAGGTCGATTCGATGTACCTCGGTGACAAGGCTGAGAACCTCGCCGCGGTGGGCCAAGCCCAGACAGCGACCGAGCACGGAACGTTGTCTCTGGATGAGCAGGTCAAGGCAGGCGCAGCGTTGTTCAATGGTACCTGCTCGGTATGCCACCAATCGAGCGGCCAGGGTGTTGAAGGCGTATTCCCGCCATTGGCGGGGTCGGATCTGCTTGCCAAAACGCCCAAGCGGGCCGTCAATATCGCGCTCAACGGTTTGACCGGGCCGGTCACCGTGAACGGCAAGACCTATGGAGAATTTTTGGCCTTTGTCATTGATCATCCGCAATGGCAACGCACCCGGATTCCCGCTTTGCTGGCGGATCGCGACTATCTCTCCCAGTGGCAAGCCCCCGATCGACTCGGCGCGCAAGCGCAACCTCAACAGCCCGTC
The DNA here is from genome assembly GCA_963784105.1 of uncultured Gammaproteobacteria bacterium. Lineage (GTDB taxonomy): Bacteria > Pseudomonadota > Gammaproteobacteria > Steroidobacterales > Steroidobacteraceae > Bog-1198. The sequence goes on along the minus strand of CAWAQE010000015.1, from coordinate 1,907,419 downwards.
ACTCGGGTGAGTTGGTTCGCGGCGCGCGCCTACTGCGAAGCCGCGGGTGGCCGGCTGCCCACCTGGGCGGAATGGGAGTTCGTGGCGGCAGCCGATGAAGCCCGTCCCGATGCGCGCCACGACCCCGAATGGCGGGAGCGCATTCTGACCTGGTATGGACAGCCTGCGGGCCATTTGGGCCCTGTCGGTACAGGGAAGGCCAACTTCTACGGCGTTCAAGACCTGCATGGCCTCGTCTGGGAATGGGTCGACGACTTCAATGCTTTGCTCGTCAGCAGCGACAGCCGAGACCAATCGGACCCCGACAAGCTCAAATTCTGCGGCGCGGGAGCCATTAGCCTCGCGGACCGCGATAACTATGCCGTGTTGATGCGCATCGCCTTCTTGAGTTCGCTCAATGCGAAATCCACGGCGCGAAGCCTCGGTTTTCGCTGCGCCATGAGCCCTTCAACGTGACGGGCGGGCGTATGACCCAGGCGCTGGCCTTTGGTGCCCTGACCTTTTTCGCGCACACCGTACTCGGCGACGGCATCCCCACTCCATCCGCCGCGGCGCACTCTCCCGTGCCGAGTCCGTTACCGGGCGAGTCCCTGTACCACTGCCGATTGCCCTCATGACGGCCAAGGGCGCGTCCCTGCAGCTTGCCGCGCTGCGCGGCAGCCCGCTCATCGTCACCATGTTCTACAGCCAGTGCACGAGTGTCTGTCCCGTGCTGACGATGCAGGTTCAGCGCATTACACAGCGACTTTCGAGCGCGGAGCGACGTCGCATACGCGTTCTGCTGGTGTCGTTCGACAGCTCGCGAGACACGCCCGATGCACTCACGGCGTTTGCCGCCAATCATCATATAAGCGAGGACAACTGGATCATCGCACGGGCGTCGGCGAGTGACGTTCGTTTGCTGGCCGCGGCCCTGGGCATCCAGTATCGCGAGCTCGCAGACCATACTTTCAATCATTCCGCGGTCATTTCTCTGGCAGACCGTGAGGGCGTCGTGCGCGCCCAAACCAGCGATCTCGAGGATAAACGCGGTGATTTCGTGACGGCCGTCCGTCGTCAGCTGGCCTCTCGCCCTTAAGTATACTTGAACAGCGCCATGAATCCGAAGTCCATGTGCAGTTGTTGATGACAATGAAATAACGTCATGCCCGGATTATCGGCGACGAAATCAAGGCAGAGCGCCTGGAACCCGGCGAGCATCACGACATCCTTGCGCGTAGTCCCAGTGAAACGGCTTCGGCGCGCCAGCCTCGCGCTCGCGACGCGATCGCCCTGATCGGTTCCCGTACTGCTTCGCGGAGATCAAGAGATGGTCCAAAAGCGATAGTGCTTCGTAGCGGCGGAGTGCAGGTCTGCGTTCAATGTGGATTGTACGTATTGGTGGAACTGCGTATGGCGCAAATCGCCGCGCGACCCCAGGATTAATCCCCGCCGGAATTCGTTTACGTACTGTTTGGAGAATATCATGATCGCATCCGTTGACCTGTCAAGACGCTGTACACCGCGCTGGCCGGCGTCTTACGGCCGCGAACCGATTGGTTCTGCGACCCCGATGCCGCTCAACATAAGACCCGACCTGCAGCCAGCCACCTACGGCTGGCGTGAACCAATGATCCGCACGGTGGCCTATCTACGCTCGTTGAATCGCGGGTTTCAGCCTGGCAATGCAGTCGAAGACTGGCTCGCCGCAGAGAAGGAGATCGACCGCCTAATCGCGTGCGGGGCGGCGCCGTACTGTTGAGTCACGCTGGAGGCCTCAACGCGGTGCAGCATTGAATACCAGTAGAACGGCAATGACCGAGGCCTCGACAGTCTCGCCCTCGACGGGCTGCCTCGTTAGAGGTGAGACCGCTCAATAGGCCCTTGTCGTTCATGAGCCATTATTGGACTTACTGCCCCGTACCGCGAAGCGCGACGCCGGCACCAACGAAATCCCAGTGCCGTGAATCGGCGCCAATCTACAGGCTTCAAAGCCCCAGCGAATAGATGACCTGGTTCGCGTCGCTCGGATCTCGCTCGGCAGCCATTCCGAAATCCTTGGCGAAATTGCGCATTGTTTGATTATCCGCGAGCTCTATTGCGTACAGCTGTCGAATACCGTACTGCCTTGCGCAAATCAACAGGTGATCCATGAGCAGCTTCGCAAGCTCGGTGTGCTGCCAGTCATCCGCGATCGTGACCGCCATTTCGCGGACGTCCGGCTTCTTACCGGGCGCATAGCGACAAACTCCGACCTCGACTTCACGACCTTCATCCCGCACCGTCGCGACAAAGGCCATGGTGTGGGGACCATCCACATTGCAAAATCGGCTGACGTCGGCAGGCGACAATTCCTTCAACGCGCAGAAAAATCGATAGTGCTTCGTGGCGGTGGAGAGGTTTCGAACGAAACCGCTTTCCATTGCCGAGTCGGTCGATCGGATCGGCCGTATGGTGACCCAATGATCATTGATTGGAATGGTCGTCTTATCCGCGGGCATCGTATCTGTGGTCATGGCAAGGCTCCTTCGATAGAACTACATGGCGAGAATACGATCGCCGCGAGAGCGACTGTGTATCGCTCTCGCGGCGCGTACTGCCACACTGTTAGAATTGCACTTGGAGTTTGTTCTCTACTTTCGTCACTCCGGGTGCGGCCCACGCGGCAATTGCAGCGTCCTCCTTCTCTCGCCAAGAATGCACCGTCCCCTGAAGAACGACGGCCGAATCGTCCACATCGACTTTGATGTCCTTGGCATCCAGGGATGCCTGGCGCTCGAACGCGTGTTGGATCTTCTGCTTCACGTCCGTTGCTTTGGCCTCGGCGCGCACTTCGATGTTGTTGAAAACGCCTTTCACGCCAAGCAAATAGCGCACGGCGCTCTCGGCGACGGTCCTCTGATAGCCGTAGGACACATGGCCGGAGAGAGTGATCCAACCCTGTTTGACTACGGGCTGGATGTCGCTCGATTCCAGGGCAAAATGCCATTTGAGCGAATTCACGGCCGCGGCTGCGATATCGGAATCCGACCGCTCGCCGGGCTTCGGAATTTTCACCTCGATATCGTTGGCGATCGCCCGCACACCGGCGACCTTCTTGGTGACCTCCTCCGCCGTCCACCGGTCGGAGAAATGGGGCACAGAACCTTGTAGGCTTACGACACCGTTGTCCACCTTGATGAGAATTCCCTTTTCATCGACACTCGGGTCCCAGCGCAGTTCGTTCTCCACATTGGCGAGAATATTTGCATCGGTTTTCATAGCTGCTCCTTGAGTAATCTAAACGCTTTTCGACGTCAATCATTATTGACGGATCATTGGTGATTGGTATCAGTAGTTCCCGAAGCGTTCTGCCCACACGAGTCGGCAGCCACATGGCGCGTCGCTCAAGATGCAGCCGGTCTCGCTGACTCAACAGTACCTGTCGGGAGCGAGAGGCTCTCGGCTGTCACCGGGACCGCGACGCTCTTCGAGTTGCCGTTGTCCGTGGCATTCGAGGCGCCCAGTCGCACGGCAACATGTATGCGGGCCAGCCGTTCATAGCGGCGGCGCTTCCGATAGTAGGGAACCCATCCGTAAAGCAAAGCCTCCGCCGGTCGCCAAAGCGCCAGCCATGCCAGGATCACCAATCCCTCTTCGACCAAAGGGGAGATGCCGTGCCAAGAATTGTGCAACAGGGCCCGTGTCGCCATGCTCACCAAAAACACTGTTACTCCGCCGCCGAGCGCAAGCTGTCCCATCCAAAAGTGTTCCCGCAAAGCCAAGCGCGCTGAGTTGGCTTGTCGCAGATAATGATTCTTTAGGGCAGTCTGCAATTCCTCTACCGACGTACTTCCCTCGTGAACCTGTACCACCAGGCGCCAGGTGTCGGCGGAGAGCCTATCCCTAAACTCCCCTTCGATGAAATCCGCCGCCTGACCGTCCAAGTCGCGATCCCAAAATGGCGACGGATCCAAGGAATTGAACAGCTGGGATAACTGGCGGACCTTGATCCGAACGACCGCGGAACTCTTCGGGCGAGGCAAGAACCGTCGAATTGGCCACGACTCGGTTCGTACGTGCCGAGGGCTCTCGATGGCGATGCGTTCTTTGGCAGGCATGATGGACCTCTATCATCGACAAACCCTAGGCCTGTGCCGGATACTTCGAAATAGCGAGATGCACCGGCTCGCTAGGCGATAACCCGTAGTGCGTGACGAAGAGGACGTCGCTTCCCGTGAATGCGGCCCGACTAGGGAGAAACGCGTATAGGCAATCGCGCCTTGAACGAGGAGACTTCAATCGACTTCGCAAAAGAAAGAGGCCATGAAAAGGTTCGTGCTACTTTGTGCCGGTTTACATCTACTTGCGTCGGTCGCCGCGGGACTTGCCGGCTGTCAGGCGGCTCCTCCCGCCCTTCAACAATCCCTAGGCGCCGCGCAAACGCGCGGCAAGGCTATCTACCAACGCGACTGCGTTGGTTGCCACGCTCAACATGGCACAGGAGACGCGTTTACGGCCGTACCGGCACTCGCCGGACAGCGTTTCGAATACCTGCGCGAACAAATCGGGAATTTCTCTACCGATAAACGCCATAGCGCGCGCATGCAATGGGCATTCAGCCGCGCCTCCACCAAGCCGCTCCAGTCCGCGGATGATTTGGCGGCCTATTTGTCGCATCTTCCCGTGCAGCGCTTCGCGTCGGGCGATCCTCGTTTTCACGCCGAAGGCGAAAAAGACTACGCGGCTCAGTGCGCGGCCTGCCACGCTGCAGATGCTCGGGGCAACACGGCGGGGACCATTCCGTCTCTTCGAGCTCAGCACGACGGTTATCTCGTGAATAGGCTGAGACAATTCGCCTCTTCGAGTCCGACGATCAGAATCGCCGCACACGACGTGGACGATCACACCATCATTGCCGTTTCCGCCTATCTTTCCTCCCTCCGCGGCGTGGATAAGGATTCAACCATGCCGGCCCCACCGTAATTGGCACCGGGATAGACCTCTCATCGCAGAGCTTTGAGAGCTTCGCGCACTTGGTTTCGATCTAGGGAGTGCCTACGGCGGCATGAGCACGGCGGCACCATCGAATCGTCCGGCTCGAAGGTCGCCAAGCGCCTCATTGGCGCGCTGCATGGGATACGGAGTCGTGTGGGTGGTGATGTGCCAGTGGGGTACGGAACTCAGAAAGTCGATTCCATCCTGGCGCGTCAGGTTGGCGACGGACACAATTTCGCGCTCTTGCCATAGCAGGTCGTAGGAAAAGCTTGGTATGGCGCTCATGTGGATGCCCGCGCATACGACACGGCCGCCCTTGCGCACGGCGCGCAGGGCTTGCGGAACCAAGGCGCCGTCGGGCGCGAATATGATGGCCGCATCGAGTGCGCGCGGAGGCAATTCGGTCGAATCGCCCGCCCAGGTGGCGCCCAAGGATCGTGCAAACGCCTGACTCGAGGTGTCTCCGGGTCGGGTCAAGGCATAGATCGTGCGCCCCTGCCATCGAGCGACCTGCGCCATCAGGTGAGCTGCGGCTCCGAATCCGTACAAGCCGATGTGCTGCGCGCTTCCCGCGCGGACCAAGGCTCTCCAGCCGATCAGTCCTGCGCACAACAACGGCGCGAGCGCGGCATCGGAATACTCTTCCGGTAACGGGAAAGCATATCGCGCATTCGCGATGACCGAGGTTGCGAATCCGCCGTCACGGGTGTAGCCGGTGAACTGGGGATCATCGCAGAGATTCTCGTGTCCATGGATGCAGTAGCTGCACACTCCGCAGGTGTGCGCGAGCCAGGGAATACCCACCCGATTGCCAAGCTTGAGCCCTGAATCTACATTGGCGCCCAGGGCGTCAATTCGGCCTACCACCTCATGGCCAGGTACCAAGGGCAGTTTGGGATGGGCAAGTTCACCGTCGATCACGTGCAAATCCGTGCGGCATACCCCGCAGGCACTCACCCTGACCCGAATCTCATCCGGTCCCGGACTTCGATCGGGCAGATCCATCCATTCGAGAGGTGTTCGGGGGGACGTCAGCACCATTGCGCGCATGGATATTGCCTCAATTGAAGTACATCGCCACGGCATCCGGTGACATCCGTGCGTGATGTCTATTGTCGAGCGTGTGCCCCGAGTGTGGGTATCCGCACTTACACCCAATCGACTGTGGGCCGCCGCATAGATGTCAAAAGCGACTTCGGTAATTACGGATGGTCGACGCGCAGGGCAATTCGCATAATGGGACATTAATTGTCGCACTTCCTTGCGGCAATACCAGTGGAGCGCTCAATGATCCCAGAATCGCAAGTCACCCTCGGCAGCGAGGAGCTTCGTACGCTAAACGCCTATTGGAGGGCCGCCAACTACCTTGCCGTGGGGATGATTTACCTGCGGGCCAATCCCCTGCTGCGGGAGCCGCTTGCTCCTGAACATATCAAAACTCGTCTTCTGGGGCATTGGGGCTCCGATCCCGGGCAGTCATTTACCTGGCTGCATCTTAATCGCCTGATCCGCAAGTACGACCTGAACGTGTTGTACGTGTCTGGGCCCGGACACGGCGCGCCGGCTACCCTGGCCAATAGCTACTTGGAGGGCTATTACTCCGAGATCTATCCCGACTGCAGTCAGGATGCGCCCGGAATGCTGCGCTTCTTCCGTCAGTTCTCGTTTCCCGGCGGTATCGGTAGCCACTGCACGCCGGAAACACCCGGCTCGATCCACGAGGGCGGAGAGCTGGGGTACAGTCTCTCCCACGCTTACGGTGCGGCCTTCGACAACCCCGATTTAATCGTCGCCTGCATGGTCGGAGATGGCGAGGCGGAGACGGGTCCGCTCGCCACCGCATGGCACTCGAACAAATTCTTAAACCCGATTCGAGATGGTGCCGTACTCCCCGTGCTGCATTTGAACGGCTACAAGATCGCCAATCCGACCATCCTGGCGCGCATTTCGCGCAGCGAACTTGAACACCTGTTTCTGGGGCTCGGCTACACACCCCATTTTGTGGAGGGCAGTGATCCTGACACCATGCATGAAGCGATGGCGACCACCATGGAGAAATGCGTGCTCGACATTCGTGCCATTCAAGCCCAGGCACGCACCACGGGGCGCTGCGAACGGCCGGCATGGCCAATGATCGTGCTGCGCTCTCCCAAGGGCTGGACCGGACCCAAGTTCGTCAATGGACACAAGGTCGAGGATTTCTGGCGTGCCCATCAGGTGCCGGTGCTCGATCCGGCCACCAACCCAACGAGCCTGAAAATTCTCGAAGATTGGATGCGTAGCTATAGACCGGAAGAGTTGTTCGACGATTCAGGGAAGCTCAGGCCGGAATTGCGTCAACTGGCTCCCCACGGGCCGCGTCGCATCAGCGCAAATCCCCACGCCAACGGCGGCCTCATTCGAACCCCGTTGAACCTACCCGATTTTCGGGCCTATTCCGTGCCGGTCCCCAATCCTGGGCAAAGCTACATCTCCCCGACCGCTACCTTGGCCACCTTCCTGGCCGAGGTCATGCGACGCAACATGACCACCTTTCGTGTGTTCGGTCCGGATGAAACCGCGTCGAACAAGCTCGATGGCATCTACGCCGCATCGAAGAAGACCTGGGTCGCCGACTATCGACCGGAGGATTCCGATGGCACGGAAATCGCGGCCGACGGACGAGTCATGGAAATGCTGAGCGAACATACCCTCGAGGGGTGGTTTGAAGGCTATGTGCTGACCGGCCGCCATGGCTTCTTTTCGACCTACGAATCCTTCGTGCATGTGATTGATTCCATGTTCAATCAACATGCCAAATGGTTGGAGAAATCCAAAAATGACGTCGACTGGCGCGCGCCCATCTCGTCCATCAATCTGCTGATCACCTCACTCGTCTGGCGACAAGACCACAACGGGTTTACGCACCAGGACCCTGGGTTTCTGGATGTGGTCACGAACAAGAGCCCGGACGTGGTTCGGATCTATTTGCCGCCCGACGCAAATTGTTTATTGAGCGTCGCGGACCACTGCTTACGCTCAAAGGACTATTTCAACGTGATTGTTGCCGACAAACAACCGCACCTGGCGTTCCTCGATATGGATGCGGCCGTGAAACACTGCACCAAAGGCGTCGGCATCTGGGAATGGGCCAGCACGGATGGTAACCAGGAGCCGGATGTCGTCATGGCCTGCGCGGGCGATGTTCCGACCATGGAATCGCTGGCTGCCGTCGCCATCTTGAAAGAGCACTTTCCGACCTTGAAGATCCGTTTTGTGAATGTCGTGGATCTATTTCGATTGATGCCGGACAGCGAGCATCCGCACGGGCTATCGGACCGCGATTTCGATTCGCTGTTCACGAAAGACAAGCCGGTGATCTTCAACTTTCACAGCTATGCGTCCCTCATCCACAAGCTGGCGTATCGTCGCACCAATCATGCAAACTTTCATGTTCGCGGCTACAAAGAGAAGGGCAATATCAACACACCTTTGGAACTGGCGATCATCAATCAGATCGACCGGTACAACCTCGCGATCGATGTGATCGACCGGGTTCCGCAGCTGCAAACCTCCGCGGGACACGTCAAGGATCGGCTGAAGGATCAAATCATCGAGCATTTGGCCTATGCCCATGCTGAGGGAATCGATAACCCCCTAATACGCAATTGGCAATGGCACGCCTCAACGCGGTGCCTCGCCAGTGCGCCGGGTTAATACGGCGAAGTCTCCAGTACGCACGCCTGCGGCGTTCGCTTCATCGGTATCGAGATGTAACTCTAGGGAATTGTGGGGGCTAACCCGGACCAGGACGTCTTGGAAACAAAGGCGTCGATTGATACCCTGAGTTGCTACCTCGACGCGATCCCGATCCTTGAGACCGAAATGCTTTGCCTGTTCAGGGTTCATATGAACGTGGCGCAATGCGCAAATTACGCCTGTCCCGAGCGCAACCTGTGATCGCGGCCCCTGAACGGTGAGCCCGGGCGTGCCTATCAAATCGCCGGATTCGCGGACTGGCGCCCGGATCCCGAGAATAAGCGCATCCGCCCTCGAGATCTCAATTTGATTCATGGCACGCGGAGGCCCAATGACTTGCACCTTTCGCAGCCGCCCTTGCGGTCCGACCAAATCCACCGTCTCCAGGGTGGGAACCCGCTCTCCCGGCACTGCGACATCGCTCGGATGCGGACGGTATGGATCGTACAATAATCGTTCGATCATCGGCGCAGTGAAGTGCGCGTGACGCATCGAGACGACCACCGGGATGGGCGCGGGTAATCCCTCTGTGGGCAGCATTGCGGGCGGCAATTGATGGACCGAGGCATCGGAAAGAAGGGATTCGCGTCCCGGCGGATGAGAGTCACCGGCGTTGGGTGTCATGCCATTACTCCTACGCTGTCTGGATCAGTGGGTAAGATCATCGATCGATTACGACTGCCTATCTATCCGTAGCGCCCCGATGACTCGTTAGACAAGACCGGGAGGCCCGCAGCCTTCCAGGCGGTGATGCCACCGGCCATGTGGCTCGCGGGGCCACTTGCGAGATATCCTCTATGGAACTCATCGTCCCGAATTCTCGCCACCACGGGTATCCGTAGTTATACGGATGACGATGCGAGTTGGCCGCTCGTCAAGAACTCGGCGTCTGGCGGGTGCGCGAATGGGCGAAGCTCGGGCCGTGGGACTCCAGGTGCGGTTGCAGCCAGCTCTTCAAGAGAGCGAGCGCGGCATCGGGATCGTCTGCATAGTGAAACAGCGCGGCATCGGCAGGATCGATCATGCCATGTCGCACCAGTGCGTCGAAGTTGAGGACCTCCGTCCAGAAGCGCCTGCCGTAGAGGATCACGGGTATGGCGCGATCCAATTTTCCCGTCTGTGCCAGAGTGAGTATTTCCATGAGCTCATCCAGAGTCCCGAAGCCGCCCGGAAATACGACCAAGGCGCGCGCCAGATGAGCAAACCAGAGTTTGCGCATGAAAAAGTAGTGGAATTCGAATGACAAGTCGTGACTCATATACAGGTTTGGCCGCTGTTCACGCGGAAGGCTGATATTCAGCCCGATGGACCTGCCGCCTGCATCCGCCGCACCGCGATTGGCCGCCTCCATGATTCCCCCGCCGCCGCCCGAACAGACCACGAAGCGGTGCATGTGCGATGCAAGGCCTTTCGACCACAACGTCAGGAGACGAGCCAGCTCCCGGGCGTCTCGATAGTACTGTCCCAACGGACCATCGCTTCCCAATCGGGCCGAGCCAAAAAACACCACCGTATCGTGAATGTTGGCGGCGCGGAACCGTTCCAAGGGTTCCAAGTACTCCGCCAGAATGCGTAAGGGCCGGCCCTCGTCGCTGCTTAAAAAAGCATCGTCCTGGTAGGCAAGATCCGGGTTGCGAGGGTCTACGGCGGACATGAGTTCAGCACCGCACAAAATCGATGTAGCCGCGCTCGACATCGACACGCATGAGTTTGACGGTCAGCCGGTCGCCGACCTGCAGGCCCTCAAATCCTTTCATGAGTCTTCCTTCGGTGGTAGGCCCGGCAATTCGCACCCAAGTCCCTTTATCGGCCGCACCTGTGATGATGGCATAGAATTCCCGGCCTATCCGTGATCTGAGCAGCAGCGCGGCGGCGGACTTCGCCACCTGCCGCTCGACTTTGGACGCGTTGTCCTCTTGAACGGTGCAATTGGCGGCGAGCGAACGCAGTTCGTCGATTGAGTAAGGAGCTGGGGTATCAAGCAGCGCGGCTTTCAATAGGCGTTGCGTCAGCAAATCCGGAAATCGACGATTGGGTGCGGTTGAATGCGTGTAGTCATTCACGGCGAGCCCAAAATGCCCTTCTGCCAACTCCCCGGGTACTTCGAGCGCGTACTCGCCGCGCCCCAGCAATTTGATCACACAAAGCGACAGATCGGCGAATGTGGCCGGATCCGCCGCCCGACGGCGCGTGAGGAAAACACTCAACGCAACGGCCGACGGCACTTCAGGAAGAATCTCTCCGGCTTGCGCGGCCAACGCCACGATTCGGCTCCAGCGCTGAGGAATTCGTAAGACCCGGCGCAGTGAGGGCGCTTTACGTCCGGCCAGAAAGCGCGCGGTGACACTGTTGGCGGCAATCATCAGATCTTCAATCAATTCATGCGCGCGATTCTTCCGCTCGGGCTGCAAGTCGCTCAGGACCGCGCCAATGAATACAGGGCGCGCTTCAAGGCTCTCCAGTGCGAGGGCCCCATGCGCATGGCGGACGTTTCGCAAGGCCTGCGCCACTTCATCCTGCAAACGCAGCTGCGAGATCAATGCCGGCTCCCTGGCGACCTTCGTGGGCGCCGGAGAGCTCCCACTGAGCCAGGCACCCACTTCGCGATAGCTCAGTTTTGCACGATTGCGTACCGACGCACGGTAGATGGAAGTGTCGGCCAAAGCCCCATCGCGCCGCACCACCATATCGATCACCATCGCGATTCGGTCCTGCTCCTCCGCCAGGGATGTCAAATTCGTCGACAGATTCTCGGGCAACATCGGGAAAGTGAATGGAACAGTATAAACCGACGTGGTGTTGCACTGCGCGTGCTCATCGATGGGCGACCCTTTCTTCACGAGTGCATCGACATCGGCGATCGCCACCAGAATCCGGGTGTCCCCGCCGGCAAGCCTCTCCGCCACCGAGAGTTGATCGAGATCGCGTGAATCATCATTGTCGATCGATACCCAGGGGCGATCGCGCAGATCCGGCAACGCGTCGCTTTCGTGAGCCGGAGAATGGATCGCGCTCGCTTGGGCTTGCGCCGCGGCGGAGAACTCCGCCAACATATGTCGTTCCGTCATCGCTCGACGCGCAATATCCTTGAGCCAATCGGTGCCGGCTTGATTCGATACTCTCATGGCGAACACCCTATCCCACGCTGCGTCGTCCCGCTGTGCGTAACAGCCGTAGCCGTGTAAGGGGCATTACGGGCGTCCTAGTGGAACTAGGCAGTTCCATAGCGGAAATCACGAATAGCTGGTGGGCGTCATTCGCCTTAATGTAGGCGATGAAGGCGCATATAACTACTCGAGTCTAGACGGCCCCAATGATTCGCACAGCCAAAGATCATGAATGGCGCAGCCGTGGTCGGCAGAAAACGAGCGATGGATATTGCGAGGATTCAGAGTTTGAACCATCCATGGAGACGAGCATGAAAACTGATGTAGAAATTCGGCGTGACGTCGAATCCGAGTTGCAGTGGGATCCGAGCGTAGATGACAAGAAGATTGGTGTCATCGTTGACGATGGAGTCGTAACTCTAACGGGCGAGGTTTGCCATTTCACGGGCAAGTGGGCGGCCGAGGATATCGCCAAGCGGGTGAGCGGCGTGCGGGCTATTGCGAACGAGATTCAAGTCAAGATCCCTCTGTCAGGCGTACGCACCGACACAGAGATTGCGGTGGCTGCGGCTAATGCACTGCAATGGCACGTCGTAACGAGCGCCGCACAGATCAAACCAGTGGTCGTCGATGGTTGGGTGACGCTCAGCGGGAAAGTCCAGTGGGGGTTTCAGAGGAACGCTGCGGAAAATGCCGTGCGCAATCTGATGGGCGTGAAAGGGGTCGTCAACGACATCGTAGTCTCTTCCACCGTCAAAGTGGCGGAAGTGAAGCGAAATATCGAAGACGCCTTTAAGCGACACGCGCTCCTTGACGCCAAGGGCATTGAGGTGAAGGTTGACAGTTCTACGGTCACCCTCAAAGGACATGTGCACACGTGGCAGGAGCATGCGGATGCCGCTCATGCCGCATGGGCCGCACCGGGTGTCGGCAATGTCGACAATCGTCTGGTGATTCAATAGCCTTTCCGGCTGATGTTCTCGCCGGGCATGTGCCTCCGCAAGCCGCTACAACACAGTGAACTGGACGGCCGCCACGGAAATCATGCCCGGCACTTTCAGAATGGAAGATATTGCGCGAAATCCGGCGCTTTAACCACGAGTACATCGCAAGGAAGCGTTTCCAGCACGCGCTCCGCCGTGCTGCCGAACAATACTCGTTTCAAACCGCTGCGTGCGATAGCCCCCATGACGAGGATGTCCACACGCCATTCCGCGGCCATCCCCGTCAGGTACTCGGCGGCGCTACCCGCGTCGACGTGAAGGTTTGCTTCGGCGATTCGGTATTCATCGGTTAACTGTCTGATTTGAGAGCGTCTAAGCTCTCTTTCCGCCGCAAACGCCTCCGCGGAAATACCAATCATGGCAGGCGTGCCGCCCACCGCCGCTGTGGCAATCGTCGAGGGTAGATACGCGTGACATGCGTGTATCCGCGCATCGAACCGATTCGCCATCGAGACCGTCACGTCCAAAATGCGATGGTCCAGTGCCGCCAACGGATCATTGGCATGGCCTGGATCCACCGCCGCCATCAGCACCGGCGGTGTCCCCCAATGTTTCGGCTTTGTCAGCAAGAGAGGCACCGGACAGTCTCGTATCAGGTGCCAGTCGGTATTGGTTGCGAATGCACGTTTGGCCAGCGAGTGGTGATGGGTGTCCTTGATGACGAGATCCGCAGGCGAGTTCCGCATCCAGGAAACGACGGTTTCGTGCAACGGATCGCCGCTGATGGCGTGCGTCGTGACGTCGATACCGTCATCGCGCAGCGGCGCCGCGAGTTGCTCCAGAAGGGAGTCCACATTATCGCTGAGGAAGGCATTGCTCAGCGCCGGTAGCCCCCCCTCCATGTGCGCTTCCCGCGAAGACCGAGTGTCGCAAATCAACAGTTCGATGCCTGCGCCGAGCCATCCGGCCAGTGTCGCTGCCTTTGCAATGGCCGACTGATCCTTGACCAAGGGGTTCGCGATCACCAGGATGTCTGTGATTCGATCCATAGCCCTCCGATCGCCTCCGCGATTGTTCGCCACTCGGACTCGAGCATCCTGCAATGCGCCGCCGAATGTCATCAGGGGTTATGCGTATTGGATTAGCGCTACCAAGTCCTTATAGTTCGCAGCGCAAACTTCGCCGAGGATAGCGACAAATACCGGTGTTGCAGCTGCACCCACCTGTCAAGGAGGTTGACGTGTTCAAAACCATCTTTGTGCCCACCAGCGGAAGTGATACCGACTATGGCGTTTTTGCGACCGCGCTAGCCGTCGCTCGGCCATTGGCGGCCCATCTGGATTTTTATCATTCGCGTCCGGCCGTCTGCGAAGGCGCGCTCGCACCGCTGAGCCAACAGGAGGAGACTCTTTCCGCGAATGCCGTCAAGCATTTCGCGTCACAGCGATCTGGTAGTGCTCGGCCGACAAAGGCACGTCGACTTGATGCCCTACGATCTCATTGAGACCTTATTGCTTGGCGGCGGACGACCCATCATCATCGCCGGTAACTCGCCGCCGCTGAGCGTAACGGGAACCGTTGTCGTCGGTTGGAAGGAGACTCCCGAAGCTGCTCGTGCACACTGGCTGCCGCGTTGCCATTGCTCAGGCTTGCGCAGAGGGTCGTCTTGGTCAATGTCAGCGAGCAACCCGATGCGTCGCCGCCGGAGCTCGAGCATCTAGCGGATCGACTGGCGTGGCATGGTATCGCCGCAGAATCGCGCCAAATAACCCACATCTCCAAGCCTGCATCGAGGCATCTGCTTCGAGTCGCGCATGAACTCGGCGCTGACTTAATGATGGTAGGCGGCTATGGCCACGGACGGCTGCGCGAAGCGGTGTTTGGTGGTGTTACTCAGGCATTGATCGAGAGCGCTGAATTCCCGATCTTCATCATGCACTGAATATGAGCATGACCGGTCCCGCAGAGCCGTGGAAAAGCTCCAGTTGAGCGCCATACGCCCCGGCCAGTTGCGCGGCCTTGCGGCGACCGCGGCTACTACGCGCGTAGCTCAGGTCGAGGCGGCCCGCCGAGGACCGAAACGACGCGACTGATGTTCCGAACGGTCGCTGCGGCAATCCACGATGGTCAATCTGGCGCAACCGGCCTAAGCTCGAATTGGGGCACTTCAGAGGGGTCTACTCGTCATGCAAACCGAATCCTTCCCAACGATAGATGGCGAGATTGTGACCATTCGACCCATTCGAATCATGGATTCGCAGATGGAGGCGGATTTCATCCGGCGTTTGTCCCCGCTGACCAAGCATTACCGCTTTTTCGGCGGCGTAAGCGAGCTATCCTCCGACCAAGTATCGCGTCTGTGCGATGTCGATGGCCGGCATTCGATGGCCTTTGTTGCGACGATTCGCCGCGATGGGCGCGAAATGGAGATCGGCGTCATTCGTTACGCCCCGTATTCGCGGCCAGGTGAGAGAGAGATCGCGGTTACCGTAACGGATGAATGGCAGCACAAGGGTCTGGGTACGAAGCTGATGAAGCGGTTGATTCAATTCGCCCGATGCAACGGCGTGAAGCAGCTGTACTCGATCGGGCTTTCAGATAATGCAGCCATGCGCGCACTCGCGGGTGATTTGAACATGAGCGCTCACCGTGACCCGGACGATCCGCATCAGACGATCTATTCGCTGCAGCTATAGCATGGCGGATTCGGCGCTGTTGGTTATCGGCCGCTCTTGCGAAATGCCTGCGGGCACAAGATGCTTCATGGAACTCCCCCACCATCAGACAGGCACGGCCTCATGCATTTATCGCCGCTTGGTCGGCTTCACGATCAATACATCGCACTGCAGGCTGTCGAGCACTTGCTCGGCCGTGTTGCCGATGAAGATCCGCTTCAAGCCGGAGCGGGACATCGCCCCCATGACCACCAGGCCGGCCCGCAACGAGCGCGCCAAGGCCGCAAGTTCGATGGCCGGGTCGCCGCACAGCAAGTGCCCCCGGTTCCTGGCAATTCCGTAGCGGCCGAGAGCTTCGTGGAACCGTCTGCGAATCTCGGCCTTATACGCTTTGTCCTCAGCAGGAATGGCGGCAACGAACCCTGGGTTCATCTCCATTCCGGGCATGAGCCTCAGTACCGGACGATAAACATGCGCGGCATGCACAGTTCCGCCCATCAGGGCGGCGAGCGCATCCGCCGCCGCGACGATTTCACCATCCAATTCGCGCGGCTTGTCGTTGGCGTGAAATGGATCCAACGCGGCCAAGATGCGAGGCCGGCGCCACGCCGCTGCGCGTTTGACGATCAACAGAGGAACCGGGCAGTGCCGAATGAGCTCGAAATCGGTCTGGGTCAGCAGTAATCGCGCAAATATATTGTGTTTGCGAGCCTCGATGACCAACAGATCCGCCTTCGTCAGCCGAATCTGGCGCAGAATGGCCTCATGCGCCGGATAGCCGGTCTCGACGTGCGTGTTGACGATGATTTCTTCACGCCGCAACCGGTTCGCCGTGCGTTCGAGGAGACGGTGATTCTCGTCGGCCTCCAAGCGCGTAAATCGCTCCGACTCGGCGTGGATGATTCCCGTGGACAGGGCCGCGGGCATCGCATGGAGCAGTTCGATACCGGCACCCGTCTTGTGCGCCAGTGCGCCTGCCCGCCGCACGGCCTTGCTTGACCCTGCCGAAGGCTCGGCGATGGCCACGAGAATCCGCTCGAATCTACGCTCCGGCATGGCGCACCTCATTGTCCCATGTACATGACGTGGACATATGTCCCCAGCCGCACGTTATAGGCAAGATACCAACCGACATGATCCGGGTCGTCGTAGATCACGATATCGTCGTTGTCCCATAGCCAGTCATCGCAATAGGCAAAATCGAATGCCGCAACCGAGAAGAAGAATCCGCCGATGAAGAATCGACCGCGGTCGCCGCCATGCAATCGCCAGACGTGCCCAGGACCGACAGCGCCCGGAAAATGACCGTGCTCCCACGGATGATCGAGGCGATAGTGTGGATCATTGCGGCCGGTGTCATGGCCCACCCATTGATCGCCGTCGACATGCACGTGCGGTGCGCTGGGGTGCCCGGCCGGCTCGCCAGTGCCGGCAGGTAGACGTGGGCGCGCCCGCACGGGCGGCGGACCATGCGCGGGTATATGCCCGCCTCCCACACCATGCATTCCGCCACCCGCATCGTGGGCTCCTCCGCCGGAGACATGTTGCGCAAATGCGCCAACGGACAACATCAATACCGTCCCGACCAGACCGACGAGCGCTTTCATGATTAATTCATCGCTGAAGCTGATACTCCACGCATCGTACTTCATGCGACTTCGCGTGCAAGGCGTTAATGGCGCGAATACGCATAAGTCCCTAGAGATCTGCGCAACCCCGCAGGCGCGCCGCGCACCATTGCGAGGCTGGTCGTCGGCTTATCGGATGCCGACGGGTCTAGCCCGGCAGGAACATCCACACGGCCGCGACGCCCATGACGGCTGTTGCGATCCAGCCGAGGAGGACTATCGGCCGGCTCGCGGTAAAAGGACCCATCACTGATCGCTTCGACACCAGAAGAATGATGACCACCATGAGCGGGACGGCAACGATGCCATTGATGACAGCGCTCCAGAACAAGGCCTTCATGGGACTGATCGGTAGATATTGAATGCCGAGCCCGGCGAGCACGCTGACCGCAATGATGCCGTAGAAGCCGCGCGCGTCCGCGGCCTTACGCTCCAGGCCCGATTTCCAGTCCATGACCTCGGATAGCGCGTAGGCGCCGGAACCCGCGAGCACCGGCACGCCGATCAAGCCGACCCCGAGAATCCCCGCCCCGAAGAGAATGAAGGCGAAATCGCCAGCGAGCGGGCGCAGCGCGCTCGCCGCCTGCGCCGCCGTGTTGATGTCGGTGGTTCCTGCTGCATGCAGCGTGACGGCCGTCGCCAGGATGATGAAGTAAGCCGTCGCGTCCGAATACGCCATGCCGCTCCAGGTATCCCACCGAATGCGGCGCAGCTCCGAGCTCGCCGCGCCTGGATCGCGCACCAGCGGCAAAGTGCCGTTGCCCGCCTGCATGTCCTCGACCTCTTCGGAGGCCTGCCAAAAGAACAGGTAGGGACTGATGGTCGTGCCGAAAACACCCACCACCACCGCGGCGGCCGCGGCGTTGGGCGTAAAATGAGGCCATACCGTGCGCAGCGCCACCTGACCCCAGGGGACATGAACCGTGAACAACACGGCGGCGTAGGCCAGCAGACAGAGCGTCAGCCACTTCAAGAAGCGTACGTACCGGTGATAGGGGATGAATACCTGCAGCAGCAGAGTTGCAAACACGAAAAACGCCGTCATGAGATGGCGGTTGAATCCGGTGACGAGCTCGGCCACTTCGCCCATGGCGGCGACGTCGGCGGCGATGTTGAGGCAGTTCGCGATCAGCAACGAGAGCACGACCGACTTGACTACGATGGGCGGAAATGCATCCTCGATGTTGGCCGCGAGTCCACGACCCGTGACTCGTCCGATTGACGCGCACATGTACTGAATCGCGGCCATCAGCGGCAATGCCAGGGGCATCGTCCACAGCATATTCAGCCCAAACTGCGCGCCCGCCTGCGAATAAGTGGCGATGCCGCTGGGGTCATCGTCGGCCACCCCCGTAATGAGCCCCGGTCCGACTCTGGCCAGCGGATGTTCATTGAGGCGGGTCCAAAAAGTTCTCAGCCCGGTCTTGAGTCTTGACCGGCCGGCAAAGTCCCTGGAGAGATACATGTGCTGGACCCGACGCGATAGTCGCAATGCCGGGCATGCTAATCGGACAACCGCCTTTTGGAAACACCTGTGGAGTCGCCTGGCGTCCCGGATGCAGGGAATGGCGGTTATTCCTTAGTCGACATAGGGAATCCGCGACTACCGAGAAGCTGAAAGATTCACTACGATCCCGTTGGTTCCCACAGGCTTGGACGGATTTAAAGATGGTGAATTTAATGGCGGTCAAATCGGATCAACACACGGCGGCGCCCGATTTCTCGCCCGCCGATCTGATGAAGGCCTCCGCATTTCCCCATCCCGTCGTGCGATTGGAAATGCGCGAGACGAATATCTCGTGGATCATCCTCACCGGCCCGTTTGCTTACAAGATCAAGAAAAGCACGCAATTAGGCTTTATCGACACAACGACCCTGGCACAAAGGCGCTTCCTGTGCGAGGAAGAGTTGCGGCTGAACCGGCGTTTGGCAGCCGATCTTTATTTGGATGTTGTTTCGATAACGCGAGACGCGGATGGCATGCGCGTTGCCGGCAACGGTCCGATCGTCGAATATGCCGTGCGAATGCAGCAGTTCGAGGTCTCGCAAGAGTTGTCGGCGCTGCTCGATCGCGGCGCCGTGAGCGCTCAGGAATTCCTCGATCTTGGGCGCCGATTGGCGCATTTTCACGAAATCGCGCCCAAGGCGCCCTGCAGCGAGGATTTCTCCTGCACCCAGCATTTGCACGACGCCGTCCTCGGCAATCTGGCCATTCTGTTGTCCCATCTAGATGCGGACACGGCGCTGCCCGAGATGGGAACTCTCATAGACTGGACCCACGACTATCTTCACGAGTCGCAGCAACAGTTGCGTGCACGCGAGCGGTCGGGTTACATCCGCGAGTGCCACGGCGATTTGCATGCACGCAATGTGGTTCGATGGCGCGGTCAGTTGGTTCCCTTCGATTGTCTGGAATTCGACCCCAACCTACGGTGGATCGACGTGATGAACGATGTGGCTTTTCTGACGATGGATCTGACGGCGCGCGGTCGTAAGGATCTGGCTGGTTCTTTTCTGAACGCCTATTTGGAACGCACCGGCGATTACGACGGCGTTCGGCATCTGGCCTTCTATTCGGTATATCGCGCATTGGTTCGGGCGATGGTCGACAGCGTCCGCGCGGAACAGGATGGCACCCATCGGAGCGAGTTCCAACATCGACTGCGGACTCGGGTGAGGGCCGCGGCCGGATATATTGACCGGCCGCCTCCCGCGTTGTTCGTCATGCATGGCCTTTCCGGCTCCGGCAAATCCTGGTTGAGCGAGCGCATTGCCTCGGAGTTGGGCGCTATCCGCATACGGTCCGATGTGGAGCGCAAGCGCTCGAGCTCCGGATCGGCTGCCGCCGTCTCCTGCGCCGCGCACGGAGAGGATTTATACACGCCTGAGATGAACCGCCGCACATACGCCCGCCTGCTCGAAGGGGCGGAGAGCTGTCTGAAGGGAGGCGTCGATACCATTGTGGATGCTGCATTCCTAGCCGGCGGCGACCGGCGCATGTTCCGCGATTTGGCAAAACGACTGGGTTGCCGATTTATAGTTCTGACCTGCGAAGCGAATCCTGCGG
Source organism: uncultured Gammaproteobacteria bacterium (assembly GCA_963784105.1). Classification (GTDB taxonomy): domain Bacteria; phylum Pseudomonadota; class Gammaproteobacteria; order Steroidobacterales; family Steroidobacteraceae; genus Bog-1198. Next base: position 1,887,304 of record CAWAQE010000015.1, on the reverse strand, counting down.
CGCTCGCTCAGCGAATCGAGAATCGCGCGCTACTGAACACGGACCCTTCGGAGGCCACCGTGGAGGTTCTAAATCGGCAACTGCAGAATAGCGAACCGCTCGCAGCGGACGAACGAACGACGGCCATCAAGGTCGATACGACGGAATCACAGGCAGCTGAGAAAGCCATCGCGGCGATCCGGGGCTGTCTTGGGCGAATTGACCCCTAGCGCACATAGAACCGCGGCGCGCACATAGGCGGCCCCACGCCTAAGGCCACCGTAAGGCTGACTGTGCGCGAATCGCACAACATCAACAAGGCAGCGGCATCAGGCTGCGGACGCCTCAACCAGCGTCACCTCGGGCGTCACCCTGCCCTGTTTCGCCGTACCGCGAACCAACATCACCGGCACGGTTGCGGCGCGCACCACTTGTTCGGCGTCGCTGCCCATGACGAGCCGCGCGAAACCGCGCCGTCCGTGCGTACCCATGACGATGAGATCGGGCTGCCACTGCTTGGCTTGCGCCAGTATCAGGTCGCCGGCCACTCCGCCGATGGACTCGATCAGCACACCTTCCGCCTTCACACCTTCGCGCTGCGCGGCTTTTTCCGCAGTATCGAGCACCGCACGGCCCCCTTTGACCAGCGTCTCGATCAGATTCGCGGAATAGAACCCAGGAGCGTAAGTGCTATCGAGGATGAATTCATTGACGATGTGCACTAGTTGCAGCTCACTGCCCTGCGCCTTGGCAATCTTGATCGCCTCATTGAGCCCGCGTGTCGAGGTTTCGCTGCCGTCGACCGGGACCAGAATTTTGCCGTACATGGTTGAATCCTCTGATTGTTGACCTTGACCCGACTGGGCACCCGCCCGATCGGCGAAACGCAATATTTGTCGAGTGCATTTGTACCATCGCCGATGAGGTCCGGCCGCCCGGAGTTTCCACCGCGCACTTCGGGTTGCCCTGATTGTTCGTCGCGGAATTTGCGCGCAAATTGCACTCATCCATCCGACGGAAGCCTTGGTTCGATGAATGGAATATTGCACATCGCCTACAAGTTATTGGTCAACGACCGGGCGAAGTACGCAGCGCTCTTAGTGGGAATAACCTTCGCCGTGTTCCTGATGATCGAGATGACGTCTCTTTTCGCGGGGATTCTGGCCCGCTCGTCCGCCACCGTAATCAACATCGGCGCCTCGATCTGGGTGATGGACCCCGCGATCCAGACCGTCGCGAACACCATTCCGCTGCCGGATTATGTGCTCGATGAAGTTCGAAGCATTCCCGGCGTCAAGTACGCGGTGCCTCTTTATTCCGGTGCCGCGCTGCTCAAGTTTCGCGACGGCACCTATCAGTCGGCCAATATCATCGGCTTGGACGACACCAGTTTATTCGGCCGCCCCATGCTGGATGGCGGAAACATCGAGGATATATACGCCGAAAACGCCTTCATAGCGGTCAAGGATTCAGAGTTCTACAAACTCGAGAATCCAGGAATTGGCACCGAATTCGAACTCAACGATCACCGCGGAGTGATTGTCGGCATAGCGCACGTCGCCTCGAGCGGCCTGTTCGGTGTGCCCACGCTCTACACGACGTACAACCGGGCGCTGCAATACCTGCCCAATACCCGCTTCACGATCTCCTACCTGCTGGTGGAGCCGAAAAGTCCTGCGGACGTAGCGCTGATCAAAAGGCAAGTCGCCGCAGAGGGATATCTGGCACTCACCAAGGATGAATTCATACAAAAGATTTCCAACTTCTATAAGTACCAGACCGGCATCGGCACCAACATGCTCATCATGACGGTGATCAGTTTCATCATCGGATTGTCCATTTCGGGACAAACCTTCTACACATTCGTGATCGAAAACCTGGAGAAGTTCGGCGCCCTGAAGGCGATCGGCGCCAAGGGCCGCGAGCTGATTTTCATGATTCTATTTCAGGCCGCCTTTGTATCGTTGACGGGCTACGGCATTGGGGTCGGGCTGTGCGCGCTCATCATATGGATGGCTCACCTTTATCTTCCCGACTACGCGGCGACCGTCACTTTCTCGAACCTTGTATTGGCCTTCATCATGGTGGTGGTCATCGCGGCGATCTCCAGCTACGTAGGGGTACGCAAGGTTTTGAGAATCGAACCCTTCGACATCTTCCGGGGCTAGGCCATGGCGAAAACCGCAATCGAGGCCGTGGCACTCAACAAATGGTTCGGCGAGGGCCAAGCCAAGACCCATGCGGTCAAGGATGTGAGTTTCGAAGCCTACCTCGGCGAAGTCCTCTATGTCGTAGGCCCCTCCGGAAGCGGCAAGACGACCATGCTGAGCATGATCTCGGGGATCCTACGGCCGAACAGCGGGACCGTGAAGATCGAGGGCTCCGATATTTGGAACCTGAGCAACGATGCGCTGGCCGAATTCCGATTGCACAAGATCGGCTTTGTTTTCCAGGACTTCCATCTTTTTCCTCGACTCACTACCGCCGAGAACGTGGCGATTCCGCTCATTTTGCAAAAGCGCAACTGGGATGCGGCGCTCAAGGAGGCCGAGACCGATCTGGAAATCGTCGGGTTGAAGGACCGGGCGCAGCTGCCGCCGGTGATGTTGAGCGGCGGCGAACAGCAGCGCGTTGCCATCGCTCGAGCCATCGTCAGCCGCCCCGACATATTAATTCTCGACGAACCCACCGCCTCGCTCGACGGCGACACAGGCCGCAACGTCGTCAAGTTCGTCCGCGAACACATTCTCTCGGACAAGCGCTGCATCGTCATCGTGACGCACGACAGCCGGATCTACGAATTCGCGGACCGCATCGTGAAGATGGAGGACGGGAAAATGATGAACATCGAGCGGGCGAATTTGGAGAACTTGAATGCGCAGTAAAGTCATTTTCATCGTCTCAGGCATAGGCTTGTTGTTCGCGCTCGTCAGCGCCTTCATTGCCGGCCAGCAGCCGAAGGCGCTGCCGCCGGCGTTCAATCCGGCGGCCAATCCCTATACGAAGGGAATCTATGCAAACGGCATCATCGAAAGCGTCCAGGCGCAGGGCGAGAACATCAATATCTATCCCGAAGTCGCCGGACCCATCACGCAGGTTCTGGTCGCCGAGGGCGCCAAAGTCCACAAAGGCGATCTTCTGTTGACGATCGACGACTCGGTGCAGCACAGGAACAGTCCTACGCGATTGAAGCCAAGTCGGTGAGCCGTGACACCTTGGACAATGCAAGAAATGCTGAAAAAATGGCGGCCACGAACTTGGAAGTCGTTCAGAAGCAGTACAGCCTCACCAAAGCGGGCGCCTGGGAATACGACGTTCGCAATCAGGAGAGGCAATACACCGCACTGTCGAAGGCGTACTCAGCTTCGGCGGCGCTGCTCGGTAAGTATTCGATAAGAGCCCCTGCCGACGGCGTGGTGCGCTCGATCCAAGCCACGGTAGGCAGCTACGCTTCGACGCAGGGGGCGTACGATTCGTACACCGGGGGCTTTAATCCGCTCATCGTCATGAGCACTCCGGACGACAATCTGCAAGTGCGGGTATACGTTGACGAAATTTTGATTCACCGTTTATCCGATCCGGCCAAAATGAGTGCCGAGATGTTCATTCGCGGAACCGATCAGCATGTACCTCTGACGTTCACCCGCATCCAACCTTATGTCTCGCCGAAGATCGAGCTCGCCGACTCGCGCCAGGAGCGCGTCGATCTTCGCGTGCTGCCCTTGATCTTCCGGTTCGCGGAAACCAAAGCGCTCAATCTGTACCCCGGCCAGTTGGTGGACGTCTATGTCAGCGCGAACTAAGCTCGGCATTGCGCTCGCGTGTCTCGGCCTCACGGCCGGCTGCGCGGTCGGTCCGAATTTCCATCGTCCCGATGCGCCGTCCGCCGTGAAGTACACGCATGGCTCGGACCCCAGCGCCACGGTGTCGGTGGACGCTACCGCGCAACGATTTCACACGGGCGAGTCGGTCACGGCCGACTGGTGGCGATTGTTCCAATCCGAGCAACTCGATGGAATCGTCAACGACGCAATCGCCCATAACCCCGGACTCGACGCCGCACAGGCAAGCCTGCGCGCCAGCCAGGACAATCTGCGCAGCGGCTACGGCATCTTCTACCCGGCGGTCGATGCCGATGTGGGCGCCACGCGCGAGAGATACACCCCTGCCAATATCGGGGAGAAGTCGCCGGGTACCGTATTCAATCTATTCACCTTATCCACCTCGGTAAGCTACGCGCTCGACATCTTCGGCGGGCAGCGGCGTCTGGTCGAGGGTTTGCGCGCCGAAGTCGACGTGGCTCATGCGGATGAACGGGCGGCCTACCTGGCGCTCGCTGCCAACATCGTCAATACAGTGATCGCCAAGGCGGCGTATCGCGCCGAAGTCAAAGCGACTCTGCAGCTCGTCAAGCTGCAGAAAGAGCAGGTGGCGTTGGGCGAAGTGCAAGCACAGGCGGGAACCGTGCCGTATTCGACCGTCTTGAGCTTGCGCAGCCAGCTTGCCTCCTACGAAGCGACCATTCCGCAGCTCGAGCAGAAGTTCACCCAGAGCGCGCACTTGCTCGCGGCGCTGACGGGTCACGTGCCGGCAGAGTGGTCGGCGCCCGAAGTGAACTTGAGCGATCTCACCCTGCCGAGCGACCTGCCGGTCAGCCTGCCGTCCGCGCTCGTGCGGCAGCGTCCGGACATCCTCGAGGCCGAAGCCGTCGCCCATGCCGCCAGCGCCAATATCGGAGTCGCCACCGCGGCGCTGCTGCCCAATTTCACGCTCACCGGCGGTCTGGAGGCAGCCACCAATTCGACCCAGCAGCTGTTTCCTGGCAACGGACGGGCCTGGAGTATGGGCGCCGATGCCACGGCGCCGTTATTCGAGGGCGGCACGCTGTGGTACAAGCGCAAGGCCGCGATGGACAGCTATAACCAGACGATGGCTCTCTATCGTCAAACGGTCCTGGGCGCATTTGAACAAGTCGCGGATTCCCTGCGCGCGCTCGATCACGATGCGCAGGCGCTGCTTGCGCAAGAGGAGGCGCTCGCTGCCGCCGAACAGGCGCTGCGCCTGATTCAGGCCAACTATCGCGCCGGTCTTGCGACTTATCTCGACGTCTTGAATGCCGACGCGCAATACCACCAGGCGACCATCGCGCAGATACAGGCGGTCGCCGTGCGCTACCAGGACACGGTGGCGCTCATAGCCGCGCTCGGCGGCGGGTGGTGGTAACACCGCGCCGGGCGCTGCCGGCACAGGGACATCGAACGGCCGGTGAACGATGCTGCCGCTGACTCAGAGCATGCGAGGGTAGTCGGTGTATCCGACCGCGCCGCCACCGAAAAAAGTCGCTCGATCCGGCACGTTCAGCGATCCCCCGCGACGGAACCGCTCCACGAGATCGGGGTTTGCGATATAGAGTCTACCGAACGCGATCAGGTCCGCCTGGAGGCACTCTCGAGCCTCGAGGGCGAGATTCAAGTCATAGCCGTTGTTGGCCATGTACGGACCTTTAAAGTCATGGCGCAGCGCCTGTATGCCGGCGGGCATTTCGCGAGCGCCTTGCGTGACCCCTTCGATCACGTGCAGGTAAGCCAAGCCGAAAGGATTGAGATGTTCGACGACATGACGATACGTGGCCATCGGATCGCTGTCGAGCGCCGCATCGTTGACAGGGCTCACAGGCGAGAGCCGAATGCCCACGCGGCCCGGGCCGCACGCACTCACCACCGCCTGGACGACCTCGAGCAGGAAGCGTGCCCGCTTCTCTCGCGACCCACCGTAGGCATCGGTGCGATGGTTGGTGCTATCGCGCAAGAATTGCTCAATCAGATAGCCGTTGGCCGCATGGATCTCGACGCCATCGAAGCCGGCGGCGAGCGCATTACGCGCCGCCTTCGCATATTGCTCGACGATCTCCGCGATTTCTGCGGTCTCCAGCGCACGCGGCGTGAGGCAAGCTTGGAATCCATTCTCCGTAAACACCATGGCGTTCGGGCGTATGGCGGACGGCGCCACGGGCAGGACGTTGTTGGTCTGCAAAGACGGATGAGAGATGCGCCCGACGTGCCAAAGCTGCACAAAAACGCGACCTGCCTTGTCGTGAATCGCTTTCGTCACGGGCTGCCATGCCTCGATCTGGTAGGAGTCATAGATTCCGGGAGTAAAGGCGTAGCCTCTTGCCTGCGCCGATATATTCGTCCCTTCGGCAACGATCAACCCGGCGGAGGCGCGCTGTCCGTAATACAGCGCCATGAGCGGCGTCGCGGTGCCCGCGGCACTGGCTCGGCTGCGCGTTAGCGGCGCCATGACGATGCGGTTGGCGAGACGATAATCGCCCAATTGCACGGGATCGAACAAATCCGTACTTGGAGAATGGATTGAGACGCTGGCGGTGGACATGGAAGCAGGCTATCAAGAGGCGCGATTCGCAGAGACTGTGAAATATTGGTGAGTCTTGGCCGCGAACTGGCGGTCGGTCATCTTGTCCTCGGTCTCAACCGCAGCAACGCGCGCGCCGAGTCCTGTCTTCTCGAGCCGCTTCCTGAGTTCTACCTTGGCCTCGCCAGGACCGCAGATGAGCAGCGACTCGACGCTCCGGACGGCGGCGATTACCGTGTCATAATAGACATTGAGTTCCTTTGTCAGCGTTCGCTGCCGCCGATCGTCTGCGGGTACCTGAAGCGCTTCGTAACGGCCGTGCAGCGGCGAATCGCCCGAGCGCTCCGGATGCCTTTCGACCGCCGAGAATAGGATCGCCGTGCGTTCCTCGCCGTCATCGATGGTCACGATCACGGCCTTTCGATGGTCTATCCAAATACCGGCTTTCATCGTCATTGCATTCCCCAACTAGAAATTCCGAACGCTGTGTCAGTATGCGGCGGTTGAATAGTTGGCGACACAGGATAGACCGACACATCGCAACGGAAACCACGTATCGACGTCGAGCCCTCACTGCGGCTTCCACTTATGGATTCGCGCGTGGATGCTAGTATGTTAGTACGGCTCGGGCATTGTGCCGCCTCGCAGCCAGATCCTGAACCGATATTTTTCACCCATGGACAGCCAACACCATTTCTTTCTCGGGTACTTTGCCGGCGTAATCGTGGTTCTGCTGCCGTGCAAGACTTTCTGGGCAAATCTGAACGGCGAACGCGAATGACATCGGACGGTGCGCCGACTGACGATTCGGGATGGGCTCTGCTGCATGAGCTGGCGCTGGACCTTCGATGGTCGTGGAATCATGCGACCGATACCCTGTGGAGCGAACTGGAACCGGAACTCTGGGCGAGGACGCATAACCCGTGGGTGGTTCTACGAACCGTATCGCAACAGCGCCTGAGACAGCGCCTGGCGACCCCGGAATTCATGGCCATGGTCCAGAGGCTCGCGCGCACGGCGCGCGACGCGGCCCAAGCGCCCGCCTGGTTTCAGCGGACGCATGCCGATTCTGGCTTGACTCGCGTCGCGTACTTCAGCATGGAATTTATGCTGAGCGAGGCGTTGCCGATCTATGCCGGCGGCCTCGGCAATGTCGCGGGCGATCAGCTGAAAGCCGCCGGCGATCTCGGCGTACCGGTCGTGGGTGTGGGATTGCTCTACAGCCAGGGCTACTTCCGCCAGGTGATCGGCCGGGACGGCGAACAGCAAGCGCTGTATCCCTACAATGACCCGGGCCAGCTTCCGATCACGCCGTTGCGCAAACCCGACGGCGAATGGCTGAGGGTGGAGATTTCTCTGCCTGGCTACAGCCTGTGGCTGCGTGCATGGCAGGTGAAAGTCGGTCGATTGCAAGTCTACCTGTTGGATAGCAACGACAGCGCCAACTATCCTGCGCATCGCGGCATCACCAACGAACTTTACGGCGGAGGTCCCGAGCTTCGGCTGCAGCAGGAGATCGTGCTCGGCATCGGCGGCTGGCGGCTCCTCGAAGCCTTGAACCTTTCGCCCGAGGTATGTCACTTGAACGAAGGTCACGCCGCCTTGGTCGTCCTGGAGCGAGCGCGTTCGTTTATGCAAGCGACTCGCGTGCCTTTCGATGCGGCCCTCACCGCGACGCGGGCGGGCAACATCTTCACCACGCACACGGCGGTACCCGCCGGATTCGATCGGTTCGCGCCCCAACTGATGGAGCGATACTTCGCGCGCTTTGCCGGCACGGCGCTCGATCTTTCGATGTCCGAACTGCTGGCCCTGGGCCGACGGACGCCGAGCGATGACTCGGAGCCCTTTAACATGGCGTATCTGGCGCTGCGCGGCTGCGCGATGATCAACGGCGTCAGCCGTCTGCACGGCGAGGTGAGCCGGCGCATTTTTCTGCCGCTATTCGCCCGCTGGCCGGCCGCGCAGGTGCCCGTGGGACACGTGACCAACGGAGTCCATACCCCCAGTTGGGACAGCCCGGCCGCCGACGAATTATGGACCAGCAGCTGCGGGAAGAACCGATGGCTCGGAACACTCGAATCCGTCGGTGAGCCGATTCGGGGGGCGGCTGATTCGGCGATCTGGCAATGCCGAAGTGCCGCGCGCAAATCGCTGGTCGAGTATGCCCGCGAACGGCTGTCGGGCCAGCTTGCGGCGTCCGGAGGAACCGCCGAGGAGATCGAGGGCGCCAAGCACTTGTTCAATGCCGACACCCTGACGCTGGGATTTGCACGCCGGTTTGCGGCCTATAAGCGCCCGAATTTGCTGTTGCACGATCCGGAGCGGTTGGCTCGCCTGCTGAACAACACCTCCCGGCCCGTTCAGCTCATTCTGGCCGGCAAAGCTCATCCCGCCGACGCCGGCGGCCAGGCGTTGATTCGCGACTGGGTGCACTTTGTCCGCCGTTACGATGTGCGGCCCCACGCCATGTTCTTGAGCGACTACGATATGTTGCTGACCGAGCGGCTGGTCGAGGGGGTCGATGTCTGGATCAACACTCCGCGGCGGCCATGGGAAGCCTGCGGGACCAGCGGCATGAAGGTGCTGGTCAATGGCGGGCTCAACTTGTCGGAGCTCGACGGTTGGTGGGCCGAAGCCTATGAGCCGAGCGTTGGCTGGGCGCTGGGCGACGGCCGGGAACATGGCGAGGACTCGGCCCGCGATGCCACCGAAGCGGAGCAACTCTATGACCTGCTGGAAGGGCAGGTGACCCCAGAGTTCTACTCCCGCGATAACGACAACATCCCGCGCGCCTGGGTGGCGCGCGTGCGCGAGAGCATGGCGGCCCTGACCCCGCACTACTCGGCGAATCGCAGCGTGCGCGAGTATGTGGAGCGTTGTTATGTCCCCGCCGCGGCAGCCTACCGCCAAAGGTCGCAAGACGGCGGCGCGCTCGCCACCCAAATGGGCATCTGGCGGCACGCGATCGATCTGGGGTGGCACACCCTGCACTTCGGCCATGCCGCGATCGAGACTCGCGGCGATCGGCATCACTTCACCGTCGAGGTCGAACTCGGTGTCCTGGATCCGCAATCGGTGTGCGTGGAGCTGTACGCGGACCCGCAGGGCGACGGCCAAGCGGTCGTACAGCCAATGACGCGCCTCGTCCGATCCGACGGTGCCGGCTTGGATCTGTACGCCGCCAGCGTCGCAGCGGTCCGCTCGGCGGGCGATTACACCGCACGCATCGTGCCGCTCTACCCTGGCGTCAACGTGCCATTGGAGGCACCGCTCATACTTTGGCAGCGATAAGATCGCGCCACCGCTCCATCATCTCCTTGCGGCGCCTTTTGAACTCCTTGAATCGAGCATCCTTGCGGCGCTCGAGCTCTGCGATGATGCTGCGCCTCGCCCGGCGGGGCGTCCGCCAGGTGCGCAACGATTCACGCAGATTCTCCTCATCGTGCATATCACCGAGGCAGTCCTGCAGGCGCTGCAAACGCTTCAGTTCCGATTGCATCGCGAGCGGCGTTTTCTCGTAACTATCCACCAAGAGATATCGCACTTGCTTGACTTTCAGACGGAGTCTATGCAGCCGCTTGGGCTTCTTGCCGGCGCTGTACAACGCAAGCCGCAGCCGCCGTCGGGCACGGTTGATGCGCCGGATGATGGCGATTTCTGCCGGTTTATCGTTCGGGGGCACCAACGATGCACTCATCGACAACCGCCGCAGGTTCGACAGTCTGCGCCGCCAAGACGCGCCGGCGACCCGCGATCGAAGGCGCTGCAATGCCGACAGATACTCATCCGCGACCCGTTCATGCATTGCGCCCGCCTCGAGACGAATATCGCGACGGCGGTCCTTTGCCAGCTGCGCTATCGCACGCCTCGTCACCTCCGCCTCTCTGGCCTCTTCCAGTTCGTGTGTCAGCGCCCTGAGAGACCGCCGGTACTGCTTGGCCGACCGCGAGTCCACATCACGGCGGAATGCCCGTAAAAATGCCCGCAGCCGGCGTGCGGCCACTCGGAGGTTGTGAACGCTCTCGGACGTCGCCTTTGACGTCAGCGCCATCGCCGCCAGGTCGACGCCATGCTGCAAGGCGATGACTCGCTCACGCAGCCACGCGCTCCGACTCGTGGCGGCGAATACGCCCGCCCCGTCCCGATCGGAGAATGTCCGCGATTGTTGCATCACTTCGACCGCCTGGCACCAAGGCACGGTACCTGCGTGCAGTCTAAGCGCACCGCATCCCTGTGCACATCAGTAGCGGCCCGGTCCCGGTACGCGCAATTCCTTATGTGCGCAGCGATCCATTGATACGAAGATGAGTGCCGGTTGATCGTCGATACGAATTCGCCGGTGAAGGAAAACGTGAATCGAATCTCTCACATCTTGGTGGTCGTTGATCCCTCGGCGGTGGGTCGGCAGGCGGCGGTCGACAAGGCCGCGATCTTGGCACGATGCCTGAATGCTTCGGTGGAATTGCTCATTTGCGATATTGCGTCGGCGCTCAATGACCATCCCCCGCTGCTGCATGCTCCTGCTACGCCGCCGTCGAACACCCGGCTCCTGGAGCTGCTCGAGGCCTTGGCGATTCCGCTGAGGGCACAGGGGACGGAAGTCGCATTGCGGATCATCTACGGTAAATCGTTGCCCGACTCATTGCTGGACTATCTTCCAGATTCGGGGGCCGACCTCGTAATCAAGGAGACCCATCATCACTCCTTCGTCAGGCGAACCTTTCTCAGGAACACTGATTGGCACTTGACTCGGGCTTGTACAGTGTCCCTATTACTCACGAAAACGAAACCATGGGGCCAGCCGCCCGTCATCATGGCGGCAGTCGATCCGCACCATGCCAACCCCGGTGTTGCGGCATTGGATCGTGAGATTCTGTCCAACGCCGCAACGCTGACGGGGCGGCTGAAAGGCAATTTGCACGTCATTCACTCGTACATCCCCACCGCGTTCGCTGCAGTGATCGGCGCCGGGGGTCACAGCACGGCGCCAGAATATTCGGATGCACTGAGGGCTGAAAATTCCTTCAAATACTCCCAGTTGGAGCATTTGGTGCGCGCTTACGGCGTGACAGAGGAGCGCCTTCATGTGGAGATGGGTACGCCAGGGGACTGCCTATGGCATCTGGTGGCGAAATGTTGCGCCGACGTGGTGGTGATCGGCGCCTCCGCGCACGGCAGGTGGCATCGGATGATCGTCGGCAGCAAGACGGCAACTATCTTGGAGTCACTGCCCTGCGATATTCTCATCGTCAGACCTGCCGCCTAAACGCCGCACCTCCATCAGGGCAACCGCCCTAGGGCGCGCCGGCTCGTGCGACGAGTAACCAACTGAGCCAGAGTGCGCCGAGCATGGCCAGGTGACTCGGACAAAGCGCAAGCGCAAAGCGGCGTCCGCCGCTCAAGAGGGCCATCGCCATCTTTGCGGCGATATTCACGCTGATGGCCAACATCGCAGCGAAGGCGGCTGGAATGACCCCAAGCGTACCCGACGCGGCCAGCCGGCCTGCGGAAGCGGTTGCCGCGTGGGTATCGATCAGCCCTCCCAACGCAATACTCAGCTGTGCAGCCGACTGCCCCAGGGATCGCTGCAATAGGGCCGCTACAGTCAGCATGAGGGCGAATGCGCTCGCAAAGATGAGGGCATACTTAGGCTCAAAGGCGCGGCCCAACGGAGCGTCCGCGGGACTTCGGGCGCCCAGCGATGTTAATTGGAAGCCTGCCCCATAGAGCGCCGCGATGAGGCCCGAGGCTGCCACTCCCGGGCCCAAATAGGACAGCAGCGCCCTATTGGTGATCATCACTATCGCGAGCAGCTCAATGGCTGTGGCAATCGACGAAAACGCCGCGCCGGCGATGGCGCATCGAAGCAATGTCGGCTCGCGCTTCGCCTGACGCCCCATAGCCGCGATGCTCAAGATGCTCGAGACAAAACCGCCGCAAAAGCCGGCCAGCGCCAAGCCCACCTGCACACCGAAGGCGCGGCGCGCGACATAGCCCAGCGCGTTGATGCTGAGCATGAGCACCGTCAGGCCCCACACCAGACGCAGATTGAGCACCCCAAAGGGATCGACCGGTGCATTGGGCAGAAGCGGCAAAACTATGAGTGCGGCTCCCGCCAGCAGCGTCCCGTCATGCAGCTCTTGTTCGGAGAGTTGCGTGGTCGCAAAGCGATGCAAACGCGACTTCGAACTGACCAGCAGGGTGAGCAGAACCCCGAGCGGCGCGGCGAGCTGCACCTCTCCGACGGTGAGAAAGCCGACGGCAAAGGTCGCGAGCAGTGCGAATTCCGTCGTGAGCCCCGGATATTGCGCTTGATTCCCGCGGTACGACAACCCGGTCAACATCACGACGCCGAGACCCAAGAGCGCCACCATGACCGGAGAATTGATCAATCCGCAGACTGCGCCGATCAGTGCCACCAACGAGAAGGTACGGATGCCCGCGGTATTCGGTGAGGCACCCGCACTCTTTTGCTTCTCTCGATCGAGGCCGATCAATAATCCGACCGCCAACGCGACGGCAAGGCTAGCCGTGTGCGGGCCCCACAGTGTCAACATGGCAGAGGGGCCGTGGGAGCGGTGTTCATGCTGTTTGTGCCTACCTACGGCACCTTCGGTGCTTCACCACCAGCACATCGCATCGGACCCGCTCCAACACATGCCCCGCCACACAGCCAAGAATCGCCGCAGGGGCCTTGCCTCGGGACAGAGCGCCCATCACGACCATATCGACATGATGATCCTGAGCGCAACGTAAGATGCCCTCGGTGGCCCATGTTGCGTCTAGATGGAGGTGGCTGGGTTCAATGTGAAATTCCTCTGTGAGCGCCGCAACCCGCGCCAACCGACGCGTGGCCTCATTCTCCATGGGATCGTACGAGAGGGCCGCGGCGAGCGACTGACCACGGATCATCGCTGCGGGGATCTCATCGTGATAGGCATGAAAGGCATGCAGCGCGCCGCCTACTCGGCCTGCGAAGGCCTGCGCCGCGCTCAGAATGCACCGGTCGAGTGTGGCCTCCGTGTCACGAGGATGACTCGGATCGATGCAAGCCATTATGACGGGGTACGCCTTCCACGCATGTCCACGAGTCAATAAGACGGGCGCTTCGCACGCCCTGACCAAATGGCTATCGGTGTTGAGCCCAAAGACGCGCTGAGTGAGAGAATGTGGGTGGGTATCCTTCACGACAAGATCGAATCGCGAGGCTTGGACGTATTCGAGCAGCGCTCGCGGCAGCGAATCGCCGAGGATCAGTCGCGTGAAGACCGAGATGCCTTGCGCGCGCAGAGGCGTGGCAAGTTCGTCAAGCCGCCGGGATAGAACCGCATCATCGTCCGGCCATGAGAGCGGCACTTTGCAAATGAGAAGTTCGAGCGCAGCTCCGAATTTCAGCGCGACAGCGGCCGCTCTGGCGATCGCTGCGCCACCGGAGCGGACGGTCGGGTCCACTACGCAGAGAATCGAGTCGATGCGATTCATGGCCGTCCTGGATGCTCAGTTCACCACGACGCCGTCTTGGCGCATGGTTTCGCGGATTTTTCCGGGTCCCCGGAGCCGGGACAGATAATCCGCGGTGCTGCTCATATCGCGCTCATCAAGGCTGCGCATGAAGCGCACCAGATCTTCATCCGCGTTGTGCCTAAACCCGTCGGCGAGTTTGTGCATTTGCTTGTCGAGATATGCATAATGTTGGTGTCGAAGTGAAGGGACAAATCCGTCCCGGTCCCCACTCGCGTCCGTTCCATGACAGGATGCGCATTGTTCGTGAAATATGCCGCGACCGAGCTGCACTGCCTTGCCAGAGCCCATTTGGGTATCGGTTTGTGGTGCAAGGCGGTTCAGATACGCCGTGATATTGACCCATTCTTGCGGATCGTTGATCGCCGGCTGAATCGCCACGCCGTGCATCGTGCTGCTTTCGCGTTCGGCGCCTGCAAAGTTCGCCAACTGCCGCACCAGGTAGGTGAAACGCTGTCCCGCCAATGCGGGAATGACCTTGATGGCATTTCCCTGTCCTGCGCCACCGTGACAACGAGAGCAATACTCGGAGTACAGCTCCTTGCCGCGCACCGGGTGTGCGTCCATCGCCAAGGCTTCCTGCGTTCGATGGTCCACGCGTTCCTCGGCTGAATCGGCAGCCGCCGGAAAGCCGACCGAGATTGTGACCAGGAAAAGGGCGGTGGCGCCGAGACCAAGGTAGCTAATCGTTCTTGCGATGCCCATGACAGAGACAGTACCCGACCTTTGAGTCCCCTCACATAGCGGCTTATACGTACCGCGTTGCGCCCCGTGGCTACGCGTATGGCGCACTACACTAGGTCGCACGAACTGCCGATTGATCGGAGGCCTTCACATACCTACAGCAGACGCGACACGAGCGGGCTCGCGGTCACCGGTCTCAGATACGCATCAAACGCCATGGCGACGGCGCGCATCATCAATTGCCCCGCGCGCGTAAGCCGGATGTGCGCCTGTAGCGCCTCGATCTCAATCGATCCGTGGCACATGATCTGCTGGATCACGTCAGCGCGAATCGAGTCATCCTGATCCAGGCGCACCCCTCTCTGGCCCGGCAGGGTGCCCCGATCGATCGCCGCCTCGTACTCCGTCAGCAGCTTGTGGTTCTGGACGTAGAAATTGCCCACGCGGCCGATTGCGCTTACACCGAAACTCACCAAATCGTGATTTGCGTGCGTGGTATAGCCCTGGAAGCTGCGATGCAGGGTCGTCTGTTGCTTGGCCCGCGCCGAACATCGCGTGTGACAATCTTGTTGCATCCACAATAGAGGCATGGGCTGAAACAAAACGGAATATGCACATACAACGATAGCGGACGGCGCAGCAGCGCCTCTTCGCCGGCGGTCGCCGCCCGCGCATACTGCTCGGAGGAAATCTCCTCCTGAAATTGCAGCGCTGTCGGATAGGAGGTGTAACGCGGGCCGGCTTGTCCATAACGGCCCATCATGTCCGCGTCGAAATGAATGGCGCTGGAACTCATCCCGCGAGACCGTGCGATTGCTTGAGTTTTGCGAGCTGACGTTTGACGTTCTCATAGGCCGAATGCAGCAGATTGTGCGCGGCTGTCCGCCCTTCTTCGGGTTGTCGCGCGCTCTCGGCGTGGATCTGCGCACCCGGCACGCTCACGTGAATCTTGACTCGAAACGGCACACCCCCGGCTGTCTCCGGGGTACCCTCGAACACGATATGGCACGCCGTCATACGATCGTCCAGTCGCTGCAGGCGGCCACCCACATCGCGCGCCGAGGCCTCGAGCGCTCCCGATCGAGGCAGGTGGCGGAAAGTCAGGGTTAATGGCGAACTCATGAAGGGAATCCGATCTAGACGATGGGGCAAGTATCGGCTCGCCCCGCCCTCGATTGAATACGGGGATACCCGTGGGTCGTTGCGGCGGATGACCGCCATGGTGGAAAGTGCTTATCGACGTCTCCTGCCGCAAGATGCAGCATCTGAGACCGTTCACGCATCCGCGAGGTGCATGTCTTGAGAGACTTGCTCGAAATCATGTGGCAGAGGCACACATGCCGCACTGCATTCGACCCGACGATGAAAATTCGGGAACAGGATTTGCAGCGCATTCTCGATGCGGCCCGGTGGGCGCCCACAGCTCACAACATGCAGAATTTCGAAATCATCATCGTCGATGACGAACGGCGATTGAACGCGATCGGTGCGATCAGAATGGCGCCGATGGAGAGCTTTATCCACGAGACCCACCATCAGTTGTCGTTGTCGGAAGCCGAGTCGCTGAGTCGAAAAACCGGACTGTTGGCGAGTATGCTTCCAGATTCATGGCATGAAGCGGAGGCGGTTCAGGGCGACGGCGCCGCGCCAGGCCATACCTTCGTCGGAGGCACGATCCAGAAGTGCCCCATGCTGCTGATGGTCGTCTACGACAGCCACGTGGCAATCCCCTCCTCCGAGGAAGCTGAGCTCGGTCTTATCAGCCTAGGGTGCGTCATGCAGAATATGTGGTTGATGACCGAAGCCCTCGGCGTCAGCATGCAGGTACTCAGCGGCCTTGGCGCAACCGCCGTTGAAAGTCGGGTGCGGGGCATTGTGGACATTCCGCAACACCTTAAAATCGCCTTCGTGGCGCGACTGGGCTATCCCATCTCCGTTTCCGAAAGCTATATGCGCGTCAGGCGCAGGATTCAAGACTTCACACATCGCAATCGCTACGAAGTAAGCGACGGCGCCGAGCGCGCGCCGGCGGCCGCCCGCAAGTGATCCCTACACCGCTCTTGAATTCAGTCTCTGGCCGGTGACGCGCGCGGGTTCGAGATGCCCGATCACCTCGGCATCCTGAAAGAGCGCCGCGATCGCCCGCGTCCCGGGTGCGAAGATCGCTGATTCCCCGTGCGCCGGAGCAGGCAAGTACCGCCGCCTCGATGAGCTTACGCTGCTCGTCCGGCAACTCATGGTCCAGCAGCTGGCGCGACGCGGCCACAATTATGCGCCGCGATGACGGTAGAACCCGTGCGCGGCACGACCCAAGTCTGCATGGCGGCGATAAGACCGGAAATCCCAAGCCCACCGA
The DNA here is from genome assembly GCA_963784105.1 of uncultured Gammaproteobacteria bacterium. Lineage (GTDB taxonomy): Bacteria > Pseudomonadota > Gammaproteobacteria > Steroidobacterales > Steroidobacteraceae > Bog-1198. The sequence continues at coordinate 1,870,389 of CAWAQE010000015.1, read as the reverse complement.
GCACAATCCAGGAGCCCAACGTGACGGCCGTGAGCGGTTGGGGATAGATCAGGCGCCACGAGGCTTGGGGCGTCGAGCACCGCATCCCGGCCGACGTGAGAAGCGCTACGGACCCGGTAGCCGCCCAACCCCGGAGCTTGAAAACAATCAGCACCAGCGCCACTGCAAGCACGACCGCCGCCTTGATTTCCGCCACCATGACGATTGTCGTCCGTACCGCGGCGTACCCTTTGCAGCCGCTTAGGCCTCGCTCGATAAGCTCATTTGCAGTTTCACCAAGTGTGCCACCGACCGAGCGCCCATTTTTTCCATGACTTTCGCACGGTGAATTTCCACGGTCCGTTCGCTCAATCCCAAATCGATGGCAATGACTTTGTTGGCAGCGCCATCGACCACCAGTGCCATCACCTGCTTCTCCCGCGGAGTGAGAGATTCGGAGCGGTGCAACACGTCGGCACGGAGCGCCAAGGTGCTGCGGTTCTCTTTGTCCTGTTCCAAGGCATGGTTGATTCGGTCGAGCAGATCTTGATCGCGGAACGGCTTCTGCACGAATTCAAACGCGCCCTCTTTCATGGCCTGGACCGCCATCGGCACATCTCCGTGTCCGGTGATGAAAATCACCGGCAGCATGGAGCCAATGCGGTTCAGATGCTGCTGCAATTCGAGCCCGCTCATGCCCGGCATGCGGATATCGAGCACGAGGCAGCCCGCCGAGTCGGGCTTGAATGCGTCCAGGAATTCCTTGGGGCTCGCGAAGGCGGCGGTTTTATAACCCACGGTATTCAACAGCAGACTCAGGGCGCGACGCATGCCATCGTCGTCATCCACGACATAGACGGTGGCGGCGTTTACAGCGACTTCGGCTTTAGCCACGATGCACTCCTCAAGACGTCACGATCGGTAGCCGAAACCAGAAGCGGCTGCCGGTTGGGTTGAGCTTTTCAAAGCCAATGTTGCCCTCGTGGGCCTCGATGCTGGCACGACTTGAAGCCAGACCCAACCCGGTTCCGCCGGCCTTGGTCGTGAAGAAGGGCCGAAACAGCTTGTCGGCGAGATCCGCGGGCACCCCCGCTCCGGAATCCGCGATGCTGGTCTCGACGGCATAGCGATCCGCTCGCACCTCGATGAGCACGTACGCGCCATCCTTCTGGGTACTGGCCTCAATGGCATTTTGCACCAGAGAAAAGAGCACCAGCTGAATCCTCAGTCGATCCACATTGACCTCGGGCAAGGGGGACTGGGCGTCCACTTTGAGGGAAACATGTGCCGCCCGCGCCAATGCATGCAATGCCGGCACCAGTTCCCCGACGAGTTCGGACATCTGACACCTGATGCGCGTGGGCTCCGCATGATCGAACAGGCGTCGAATTCGGCGAATCCCCTCCCCGGCAGTCATGGCTTCCGCATTGATCTGCTGAAAGACCTCGCGCGCGCGCGGCACGAGAGGTTCGGGGCGGTTTAAGAGTCGATCGCCCGCTTGGCTGAACGTGGCGATTGCGCCAAGCGGCTGGTTCAGCTCATGCGCAATGCCGCTCGCCATCTCTGCCAGTGCCGCAATCCGCGACAGTTCCATCAGCCGGTTGAGGATACCCTCCGGACGCCGCCGAATCGCCTTTGAGTTCGTCCAAATGCCACCTTTTCGAGGGGTTGTCGAGCCTTTGCAAGCGGCCTCCCGGGGAGGATCCAGCAGAAGTGTGCCCGATTTCAAGGGCTTATTCACTGGCGGGTTTCCGCAATAATATGCGCCCTCCCCCTACAAGGTGCATCAACAGAAATGGCGGCCCGCCTGGCACGTGATAGGCTTGAACAATAATCGTGCGCTCTGTGGCCTCTTCGCCGCCCCCGGATATGGACAAAATCGCCTCTATCTCGCAGCAACTGCTGCAATTCTCACCGGATGCGCTCATCGTGGTGGACCCCCAGGGGGTCATTCTCTTCGCCAATGCCACCTCGCGCAGCCTCTTCGGCTACTCCCGAGAGCAGCTCGTCGGGCAATCCATCGAAGTGCTCGTGCCGGAGCGCTTTCGGTTGCGCCACGGCGCTCACTTGGCCGGTTATCTTCGCGATCCCACGGCGCGGGAAATGGGCGCACGGATCATCGATCTGTTTGCCCGGCGCGCGAATGGCACCGAATTTCCCGCCGGCATCCGCCTAGCCCCCATTCACGACGGGGAGAAGACCTTTGTCGCCGCGGCGATTCGCGATATGACGGAGCGGCGCGCCATCAACGATGCCTTGGTGGCTGCGCGCGAGGAAGCGGACCGCGCCAATATGGCGAAGACCCGTTTCCTCGCCGCGGCGAGCCATGACCTGCGACAGCCCCTGCAAACCATTCGCCTGCTCAATGCGTCTTTGCTGACGCTCACGCCGGAAACGACCGAGCTACACGAGCTCTTGCGCAGCCAGGCGTCGGCCATCGACAGTGCCAGCCGAATGATCAATTCCTTGCTCGATATCACCCGCTTAGAGTCCGGTGCCGTCGAGCCGCACTTGTCCCCCATCAACCTCATCTCCATCTATGGCGATCTGAAGCGCGAATATGAAGCGGTGGCGCTGGCGAAGGGCATACGCCTGGAATTCCCCGAAACGTCGAAGATCGTGATCAGCGATCGTATCCTCCTGAGTCAACTGCTGCAGAATCTCATCGGTAACGCGCTCAAGTACACCGACAAGGGCTTGGTGAAAGTCGCCGAGGCCTCCGATGCGGATGGATTCCTGCTGTGCGTCGAGGATTCCGGCAGCGGTATTCCGAGCGACAAGCTGGACCGCATTTTCGATGAGTACTACCAAGTCGATCAGTCCGGCACACCACGGTCCGGGGTCGGTTTGGGGCTTGCCATCGTGCGTGAGGTGTCCCGCCTTCTAGGCTATTCGGTCTCGGTGTCCTCCGAGGTCGGTCGCGGCACGCTGGTTCGCATACGTATACCCCTTGATCAAGTCGGGCCCGATACGTTTCCTGCCGAAGCCCCCCACCCTGTCGTCTCCGTACCACATGCCACGACCCCTACCCGACTCATACTGCTCGAGGACAACGATTCCGTACGTGCCGCCACCGAGCTGTTTCTGACCTTGGAAGGCTACGAGACCCATAGCGCGGGGAGCGTCGCAGATGCCGAGGAGTTGCTTGCCAATCTTGGGCCGGGTGACTTGCTGATCTCGGATTATCACCTCAATGGCCCGTTGACCGGTCTCGACGTACTGCAGCAGGTTCGCGCGCAATATCAACGCGAAGTGCCGGCTGTTCTCCTGAGCGGGGATTTGCAGTCAATGATGCGCGTGGTGAAAACATCCATTCCGCATTGTCGTTTCCTGAGTAAGCCGGTGGATACGCATGCGCTCCTCGCCGCCATATCCGAACTGAGCGGCACCGAATATTCCAGATGATGCCCGAGGCTGGTTCCTAGTGGGAATCCCTTAGCGCGTCTCGCCCATACCGTATTTCGCAGGAATGGCGCCGACCCTAGGCTGAGACCGAAGAATATCGTTGCCGCGTGCTTTCGAGGTCACCATGCCGACTATTTCACCCCCCATCCTGAATTCGTCTTGGTCTCTCTGGAAAGAGAACTGGAGGGATGCCCTCGCAACCGCAGCCGTTGCCGCCGGTCTTGAAGCTGGCGCCTTCGCCGTGTTCATGTACATGTTCACTCAGGATCCGAATCAACTGTTGCCGATCGTGGGCGGCAGTCTTCTCGTCTTCTGGTTGTTTCACATGGGCGTTTCCGCGTTGCATGCCTACCTCATCAGCCGATCAACCCTTTCCGGAGCCTTTGCACCGATCGCGTCCGCAGAGTGACGCGCCGTAAGAGGCGTGCTCGCCGGCTTTAGCGGCTGTCGATCCATCCGAATCTACGCCGGGGCAGGAGGACTGAATGAAGGGTTTGTTATTCGTTGTTCTCTGCTGCGTCGGAAGCGCACGATTCCCGGCAATCGCAACCCCGCAGATACCGGCAACCTTGGATCTTGCAGGTCCGCTGCAGCACCGCCTCGAGGGGCGCTCACTGCCCGATGAGGATTCCCTCGTGCGGTCGATCTATTCAACCACAGGATCCTTGCTCTGGGGCAAGCACGGAGAGTTCACTTCCCAGGCGCGCCAATTGTTGGCGCTCGTACATTCCGCGGATGACTTGGGGCTACGTGCGCCCGACTACGGGGATGCACAACTCGATGCGGCACGCGACCCGGCCGTTCAGCCTGGGAAGCAGCCAGACTACACGCAGCTCGATGTCTGGCTGACGGAGTCTGCGGCGCGCCTGATCAGCCATCTTCACTATGGGCGAATCGATCCGCGCATCGTCGGGTTTGAGCTACCCGGTTCCCGGCACGATCTCGACGTCCCGAGTGCCGTTATAAACCTCGCAGCCAGTCCCGACGTCGCCCGCTTTGTGTCGCAAGTGGAGCCGCACTTCTATCATTATGCGCTCCTCAAGGCAGCGCTCGCCCGCTACCGCACGCTCGCCGCCGATCCCTCCCTGACGAACCTTGCACCCCTCGGCCGCAAGACCCTGCACCGCGGTGAGCCTTACGCCGGCACTCAGGGACTGCGAAGGTTACTGGCTGCGGAAGGTGATCTCGCGGCGGCCGCCGTTGACATCCCATCGGACGATTCGATCGATGCCGGGATTAGCGATGCCCTCGAGCGTTATCAATCCAGGCACGGCCTTGCAGTCACCGGCAATCTTGACCGCGCCACCTGGGAGGCGCTGAGCACGCCCCTCGCCGCGCGCGTGCGGCAAATCGAACTGACGCTGGAGCGCTGGCGATGGATCCCCCCGTTCAGCTCCCCTCCAATCATCGTGAATATCCCTGAATTTGAACTCTTCGCATTCAATACCACGGCCGATCGGGCCGCGAGCATCTTGCAGATTCCGGTCATTGTGGGTCAGACCTACCCGGCCAAGCGCACGCCGGTGTTCTTGGGCGAATTGAAGCGCGTCGTTTTCAGGCCCTACTGGGATATTCCGCGGAGCATCACCCTGCACGAAGTACTGCCGGGGCTTCGGCGCCACCCCGACTATTTGCAGCGCAATCACATGGAGCTGGTTCGGGGTGAGGGGGATGACGGGGCGATCATTGCCCCTTCGCAGGAGGCGATCGCCCAACTCGCGGCCGGCCGGCTTCGAGTGCGGCAACAGCCGGGAGACGACAATGCGCTCGGGCTCGTCAAGTTCTTGTTTCCGAATGCGCACAACGTCTACATGCACTCGACGCCCGCGCATCAGCTGTTCTCGGCGTCGCGGCGCACCTTCAGCCATGGCTGCATCCGCGTGGCCGACCCCGTCGCACTCGCGTCTTACGTATTGAAAAACGCCCCGAGTCCCTGGGACACCTCGCGTATCGAAGCCGCCATGCACGGCACGTCGAACCTTCGCGTCGATCTCGTCAAACCGATCCAGGTGATGATCCTGTACGGCACGGTGATGGCAACGGAAGCAGGGCCTGTCCAGTTCTTCGATGACATTTACGGCCATGACCGGCAATTGGCGGCGTTGCTCGGAATCTAGCCCTGGCGGAGCCCCCCGCTCGATACCGCTTGTTGGCGCGCTCGGTATACCCGAAGTCATCTGCGCACAATTCCTTATCGCGAGCTCGAGCGATCCCGTCGATCATATTCCCGTGCAGTCCCAACTCCTCCAAGGGTGAGCTTATGATTAAGACCATCTTAGTGCCCACGAGCGGCAGCGATACTGACCAGCGTGTTTTCGCAACCGCGCTCTCGATCGCGCGCCCCTTGGGCGCTCATATCGAGTTCTTTCATGTTCGACTATCAGCTTGCGAAGCCGCCGTTCACACCCCGCACGTCGAATATTGCGTCGGGCCGGCGATCGGTGATGCGCTGCATTATCTGGAGCGCAATCAAGTCGATCATTCGGCGAAAGTGCTCGATCACGTCAAAACGTTCTGTTCCAGCCATCAGATCGCGTTTCGCGCCACGCCGAGCATCACCCCATCGGTTAGTGCGGAGATCGTGGAAGAGATCGATCATGCCGAGTCGCGGCTCCTTGCGCGTGCGCGCCACAGCGACCTGCTCGTCTTGGGGCGCCCTCACCACGCGGATTTGATGCCGTACGATTTGATCCAAACACTATTGCTCGAAAGCGGCCGGCCCATCGTCATTGCACCCGAATCGCCGCGCGTACAGCCCTCGGGTATGGCCACGATCGTGGTCGGTTGGCAGGAGACCCCCGCCGCCGCGCGCGCGCTGTCCGCCGCCCTGCCGCTGCTGAAGCTTGCAAACCGGGTCGTACTCATGAATGTGGCTGAATCCGAAACGGGCACCCCGAGGGATCTCGATCGGGTTGCCAAGCAGTTGAGCTGGCACGGCATATTCGCCGAGACAAAGCATATGCCCGGCGCCGCCAAGACCGCAACGCAGGTACTGCTGCAGGCCGCATCGGATTTGCATCCCGAGCTACTGGTCGTGGGCGGCTACAGCCACCGCCCCCTGCAGGAATCCATCTTTGGTGGTGCAACTCGATCACTGTTGGAGCACGCCGAAACACCGATATTCATGATGCATTGACGGGGCGGCCCCTTCTTGTCAACCGTGACTCATGGTTCTAATGGGAAAAATGTCGATTTCAACTTCCGTAGTTATGACCCAAGCGCTGCGCCGCCTTTGCGGTGTGGGTCATCTCGCCTCCCACACCTGCCGCCAGGCAGTGAATTCCGAAGGACGGATTCGATAGCGGGCGAAATTGCCTTCATGCAGGCTGATGAGCTCGGTCTCAGCCAGTTCGGCGAAACGCCGACGGGCGTCTGGATCGATTCCTTTCTGCGACCAGGCGGCTATTCGCGCTGCTGCGTCCTTGCGACTCACCTGCGTCCGGACGAGATCGGAGATGAGTTCGCGGAGCTGTTCGCGGTAGCGAAACCGAAACGGATCGGGCTCCCCGAGCGATTGGCGAACGGCGGCGTAGCGCGCGGCTGACCGCTCGTAGGCCCAGATGAAGACATCCTTGAGAAGGTCGATCTTGGTCAACTCGTAGACGCCGAGCACGGCTTCCGTATAGGTCTGCCGGGGCACGTCGGCGAACGACAGCGGCGAGCAGTTGCTCTTGATGAATGGGATGTTGGCGGCGAGCCGGGACACGCGTTTATTCACATCGTCGAAGGGCTGCAGGTAGGGAAGCTGCACCATCACGAAGAACGCTTGCTCAAAGGGATCATTGATCGCGGCCGCAGTCGCCAGGACCTGATCGAAGCATTCCTCGATGCGCTGCGGCACCTCGAGCGGGTGGAAGGTAGATCGCTCGATGCCGACGGCCATGTAGCGCAGCCTGCCGGCCGCTGTGGAATCGGCGAGCAGGTTGTTGGCCAGGAGTGCGTGCAGATTGAGGACGGTGTAGCGGTTGAAGCCGATCTCGTCGGGGGCGCCGACCAAGAACTCGATCGCGTCCTTGTGGTTCAAGATCATCTGCGCTTCGAGATGCGCGCGCCCTTCTGCCTCTTGGCCCAGCTCGATGAGACGCTTGGTGTCTAGAAGCGAGTAGGTGTTGCCTTCAAGGCGGCTTGAATTCCACGATAGATCGATCAACAGCCGGTTGAGGATCTGCTTGGCGAAGGTGCCGGCGGCTTGTTCTGCGACAGGTTGGCGGCCGACGATCGCGAGACGTGCGCGGTCCTGTTCCGTCAAGTAAAAGGAGACGTTCGGCCGGTAGAGATCGAGGAATTTGCGATCGTAACCGACAAGCTTGCGCGCCTCTGGCACGTGGCGGACATAGTCGCGGATTGATGCCGCTGCGCCAGAGAGCGGAATGACACGTTCGTCGGCATCTTCCTGAACCATGCCGTCGACGGCCGCATCGGGCACCCGGTACCTTGCCCAGCGCCCATCCCCAACCATGATGATGCGATTTCGGGTGACAAGGTGCCTGAGGCGATATTGAAGAGTGCGCGGCGGAACGGGAGCCGCCAGGCCGCGCAGAATCTCCGGGGCCGACATACCCGGGTTGCGGCGCACGATGTCTTCGATCGCTACCAGTGCTTGGGTGGGAATCTGGTTGGCCAAATGGACCTTTCCTGCGCTTAGAATGTAGGCGCAAGTATAACATCCATACACGCAATAATGAAAATTAGGCGCAAAGAAAATTGCGCCTAATCAGTCGTACACGTATAAATGATCGCTAGTACGCGTTGCGTCTATGTAAATAGACCCCTATTATCATACCGTAACTATCAAAATAGAAGTCTATTATGCTAACTGCGACGCACCATGAATCGTAGCCAATTGAAAACTCTGGGGAGCTGGCTGAGAAGCCCTGACCGCAAGCCCCTCATTATCCGAGGCGCTCGACAAGTCGGGAAATCAACCCTTGTACGAATTTTTGCCGAGCAAATGCAACGCCCGCTGCTGGACGTCAATCTCGAGCGATTTCCGCAACTCAGCGCAACATTCGACAGCATGGATCCGACGCTGATCCTGAACCAGATTGAAGCACTGCCACGTTCGAAGGCAGTCTCCAAAGACTCCATCCTGTTTCTAGATGAAATACAGGCAGTACCCAAAGCGATTCCCGCCCTGCGCTATTTCTACGAGGATTCAAATACGCCGCCCATCATCGCCGCAGGATCGTTGCTCGAGTTCGTCTTGTCGAACCATCAATTCTCGATGCCGGTCGGCAGGGTTCAGTATCTGCATATGGGCCCCATGACCTTCACCGAGTATCTCGAAGCTTTGGAAGAGAACAAGCTCAAAACGGAAATCGAATCCTTCGTTCCAGGGGCGCAAATCGGCCCTGTCGTTCACCAGCGCCTGCTCGAGCTTTTGCGCAGCTACTACTTCGTTGGAGGAATGCCCGAAGCGGTCGCAGCCTTCGCACGCAATCGAAAATTCAGCGACGTCAGTCCCGTTCATAACAGCATCATGGAAACCTACCGGGAAGACTTTCCCAAGTACTCAGGCTCCCGGAATCTGACTCGCATGCTCCGCGTTTTGAATTTCGCAGCCCGCAACGTCGGCATCAAAATCAAATACAGCAATATCTCGCAGGAAGACCAAGCAGCCACCATCAAACAAGACATCGATTTGCTGAGCATGGCGCGCGTCATAGCCAAAGTCGTTCATAGCCATGCCTCAGGACTGCCTCTCCAAGCGGACCTCGAAGAAAAAAGTTTCAAGCTGCTGTTTCTCGACGTCGGCCTCATGAACGCCGTATGCGGATTGGGGTGGAGTGCAATTTCCAACCTCGACGATGCGCAACTCATCAACGAAGGCGCCGTTGCCGAGCAGTTCGTCGGTCAGCATTTGATGGCGCTATTCGCCGATAGCTTGAACCGCGAACTCACCTATTGGTTGCGCGAAGGCAAAGCCAACAATGCAGAGGTTGATTTTCTGACCGTCTTCGATAGCCGCATTGTGCCGATCGAAGTGAAGGCCGGCAGCCGCGGCAGCCTACGTTCGCTGCATCAATTCGCGGGCGAGAAGCGAATCTCGCTGGCCGTGCGATTCGATATCAATCTCCCATCGACCCACACCGTGGAGACGACGATTCGAAAAGACGGACATTCTGTCGACGTGAAATACCAACTGGCATCGTTGCCATTATATTTGGTTGAACGCCTGCCGGAGCTGATTCGGCTCAACCCATAGCTCTGTGGCGCAGGCACGCCGGCCCCGGCGGCTCCATTGTCAGAAGTTCACCGGTGCCGCCGCATCGATGGCACACCCAATCGCGATTCAGGGGCTGGATCACCACCAGATCCGGCGCGCGGCTCACCTTTTCGTTCAGACTTTCACGGCGGCGCTCGGAGAGCTTGGGCGACACCCAGTGGGTGCGATAGAGCTGTTCGATCGTGGGGTTTCCTCTCCGGCTGAACACGAGCTCCTGCCGTTGCGGCGTACGCGCGACATAGGCTGTTTCACTCGGCAGCAGCCCGTTTTCGTTCGCCCATGATCGGAACAGCTTCATGGCTTCGGAAATGCACGACGGATTGGCCGTCCAAAATCGCTCCGCGATTTAGTCGAACTCGCGATTGGCGGAGAGGGCGAGATTGCTCGCGGCCGGGGACGGCCGCTCGTCCTCCGCTTCGCTCCGGACCGACGCGTTCGCGTCGTCCTAAATCGCTCCGCGATTTAGTCGAACTCGCGATTGGCGGAGAGGGCGAGATTGCTCGCGGCCGGGGACGGCCGCTCGTCCTCCGCTTCGCTCCGGACCGACGCGTTCGCGTCGTCCTAAATCGCTCCGCGATTTAGTCGAACTCGCGATTGGCGGAGAGGGCGAGATTCGAACTCGCGAAGGCCGTGAGGCCTTGCCGGTTTTCAAGACCGGTGCATTCAACCGCTCTGCCACCTCTCCTATATAACGAAATCAACAAGTTATAAGACTTATCTCACATTCTTCTTTGAAGTACTTTGTGGGATTCTACCCGACAAATCCTCTCGCGGCACGGCACCCATTCTAGCGGCAACTCTCGCCGCGAATGCGGCGTTGATCGGGCGCCATCCGCCCCCATATCCTGCCGTGCAGGGCTGAATCAACGGTCTTGCCGCCGGGGTGCTAAAATAGCGCTGCGAGATCTACTGGAGAATGTACATGGCCAATTTCCCAAGCAACTACTCCGCCTTTCCGGGCGTTCAGGCGGACAGCCGCAGCGTGTTCATCACGCGCACCTACACCCACCTGGTGGCGGGAATCCTCGGATTCATCCTGGTCGAGCTGGGGCTGTTCGAATCCGGCCTTGCGCTGCAGATCGCGCGGTTCATGCTGGGCTTCAACTGGTTCCTGATCCTGGGCGCCTTCATGCTCACCGGCTGGCTGGCCTCGCGCACCGCGCAAACCAGCTCATCCATCGGGATGCAGTACTTCGCTTACGGCGCGTACGTGGTGGCGGAAGCCCTGATCTTCGTGCCTCTTCTTTATATTGCGGATGCAAAGGCTCCGGGCGCCATCGACAGCGCCACCTTGGTGACGGCATTGGGTGCCGGTGGACTCATGTTCGTCGCCCACCGCACTCGCAAGGACTTCTCCTTCCTGCGCGCCCTGCTCATGTGGGGCGGCATTCTGGCCATAGTGGCCATGATCGGCGGCGCCGTCTTCGGCTTCCAGCTGGGCACCTGGTTCTCGGTGGCCATGATCGGCTTCGCCGGCGTCGCGGTGCTCTACGACACCTCCAACATCATCCACAATTATCCCGAGGATCGTTACGTATCGGCTGCGATGCAGCTGTTCGCCTCGATCGCTCTGATGTTCTGGTATGTGCTGCGCCTGGTGATGGGCAGCCGCAACTAGTTCGCCCATCCGATGCGCTGTCATGGAATAGCGCGGGCCGCAAGCAGGCCCGCGCTCATTTCAGCAGCACGGTTCCATCCATGTAAGGCGCGAGTACGCCGGGCACGACGACGCTGCCGTCCTCCTGCTGATAGTTCTCCAGAATGGCGACCAGCGCCCGCCCCACGGCAACGCCGGATCCGTTCAAGGTGTGCACCAATTCCGGCTTCCCCGTGGCGGGATTGCGCCATCGCGCCTGCAGGCGGCGCGCCTGGAAGGATTCACAGTTGCTGCAGGATGAAATTTCGCGGTAGCGCTGCTGCGAAGGCAGCCACACCTCGAGATCGTAAGTCTTGGCTGCGCTGAAGCCCGTGTCGCCGGCGCACAGCGCCAATGACCCGGTACGGCAAACCCAATGCCTGGAGCACCGCCTCCGCATGGCCCGTGAGTTCCTCGAGCGCCGCATAGGAATCCTCCGGGCGCACGATGTGCACCAATTCCACCTTCTCGAACTGATGCTGGCGAATCATGCCGCGAGTGTCCTTCCCCGCCGCCCCCGCCTCCGACCGAAAGCAAGGCGTGTGCGCCGTGTACTTCAGCGGCAGCGTCTCCGGAGCGAGTATCTGGTCGCGCACCAGATTCGTCACCGGCACTTCGGCCGTGGGAATCAAGTAGAAGCCCGCATCGCCGCCGCACCGCGAACAGATCCTGCTCGAACTTGGGTAATTGCCCGGTGCCGACCAACGCCGCGCCGTGAACCAGGTAGGGCACATAGGCCTCTCGGTATCCATGATCGCGGATGTGCAGATTGAGCATGAATTGCACCAGAGCCCGGTGCAGCCTCGCCAGGTTTCCGGTCATCACCACGAACCGCGCTCCGGAGATCCGCCCGGCAGCTTCAAAATCCATCCCAATGCGCTCGCCGAGGGCCACGTGATCCTTCGGCGCGAAGTCGAATTGCCGCGGCTCGCCCCAGCGCCGCACTTCGACGTTGGCCGCCTCGTCCCGTCCGTCCGGAACGCTCGAATGGGGGATATTGGGCAAGCCCAACTGCAAAGCCGACACCTGCGCCTGAATGGCTTCGAGCTGCCTATCGACCCCCTGTAGCTGCGCCACCCAGGGATTCGCCCACCGCCAGCAAAGCGCTTGCATCCTGACCCTTGGACTTGGCATGCCCCACGGCTTTGGCATTGGCATTGCGCTCGGCACGCAGCCGGTCGGCTTCGATTTGCACCGCCTTGCGCTGCTCCTCCAGGGCGGCGAAAGCCGCGACGTCGAGCACAAATCCGCGCCGCGCCAGCTGCGGCGGCAACGCCGGGCAAATCGCTGCGCAGCAGCTTCGGATCGAGCACGATGTATTCCTTGATCTAAAGATGGTCCGACATTACTTGCGGCAGAAACGAGAAACCCCGCCACCGTCCACGGGACGGACGTTTCGACGTTTCCGCGGAAACGTTCCACGGCGCTCGCGATCCAGACGTTTCCGCGGAAACGCGCGACGGCGGTCAAGAGCCACCGGCACCGCGTGCCTGGCGGTCGCGCTCACGGCGCGCGCTCAGCGCCTCGCCGATTTTGATCTCCAGGCCGCGCGGCGCCGGCACATAGTAGCGCCGATCCGGCATGTCGTCGGGGAAGTAGCGCTCGCCCGCGGCATAGCCGCCGGGCTCGTCATGCGCGTATCGATAGCCCTTGCCGTAGCCGATGTCCTTCATCAAGCGGGTGGGCGCATTGCGCAGATGCAGCGGCACCTCGAGCGAACCCAAGCTCGGCGGCATCCTCGGTCGCCGCCTTGTAGGCCGTGTAGACGGCATTGCTCTTGGCCGCGCACGCCATGAAGACGATGGCCTGTGCAATGGCGAGTTCGCCCTCGGGACTGCCCAGGCGCTCGTACACCGCGCACGCCTCCAGAGACATGGTCAGAGCGCGCGGATCGGCGTTGCCGATATCCTCGCTCGCCATGCGCAAGGCGCGGCGCGCGATGTACAAGGGATCGCAGCCGCCGGCCAGCATCCGGCACAGCCAGTACAGCGCGGCGTCCGGATCGCTGCCGCGAACCGACTTGTGCAGGGCCGAGATCTGGTCGTAGAAGTTCTCGCCGCCCTTGTCGAAGCGCACATAGGTGCTGCCGATCACCGCGCGCATGGTGTCGACGTCCAGCCGGCGGCCCGGAGCCGCATCTTGCGGCGAACTCAAGTCCGCGGCGGTCTCCAGCAAATTGAGCATGCGCCGCGCATCGCCGTCGGCGGCGGCCAGCAACAACTCGCGCGCACCGGCGTCGATTTGCAGATCCAGCTTGCCCAAGCCCCGCTCGCGATCCGTCAGCGCCCGATCGAGCAGTTTGCCGAGATCAGCCGCATCCATGGACTTGAGCACATACACCCGTGCCCGCGACAGCAGTGCGTTGTTGACTTCGAAGGACGGGTTCTCGGTGGTCGCACCGACGAATATCAGCGTGCCATCCTCGACATAGGGCAGGAAAGTGTCCTGCTGCGACTTGTTGAAGCGATGCACTTCATCGAGAAACAGCACGGTATCGCGGGTGCCGCGCAAGGCCCGCGCCTGCTCCACCACCGCGCGGATATCCTTGATGCCGGCCAGCACGGCCGACAGCGCGATGAATTCGGCGCGCGCGCCGTTCGCCACCAGGCGCGCCAGGGTGGTTTTGCCGGTTCCCGGGGGACCCCACAGAATCATCGAGTGAGGACGGCCGGATTCCAAGGCGCGGCGCAGCGGCGCGCCGGCGCCCAGCAGGTGCGATTGTCCCACGTACTCATCGAGGGACTGAGGGCGCAGCCGGTCAGCCAGTGGGCGGTAAGTGCCGTCGCCGGCCGTCATGTCAGGCGCTTCGCGCCGAATTCAACGGGGTCGAGGCGACCCCGTCCTTTAGGTGCTCGCTGCGCGAGCATGGAATGCATCGTCATTTGCCGCCGCGTCCAATCACGTCGACCCCTGCAGGCGGCACGAAGGTGAACAAATCAGGCGCAAGTTTCTCATTGCGCTTGGAGTTGAAAAAGGTGAGCTGGGTGATCTGATTGAGCTTGTCGGCGAGAAACATGGAGCGCAATTCGCCGCTCTTGTCGAAACCGATGCGCACCAGCTGAAAATCCGTATCGGTGTGTTTCGGCACGAGCTGGAACCACTGCAACCCGCCGCTCTCCGGCAAGGCGGTGACGTTGAACTGATCGCTGACCGACCCGCTGCCCGAGAGCAGGCTCGCCGGAGTGCTGGCGAGACTGGTATCCATGTCCCGCACGTTGGCTTGCGCCAGGTCCTTGTCGTAGAACCAGATTTGCTTGCCGTCGGCCAGCACCAGCTGCTCGGACGGCTTCGACATAGTCCCAGCGAAACTTTCCCGGCCGCTGCAAATAGAGCCGTCCCGCGGCGCTGCGCAGCACATTGCCATGGCCGTCATCGATGGTCTGCTCGAAATCGGCGGTCCAGCTGGACAGGCCGTTCAAGTACTTCTCGACTTGCGCCGCGGGAGATGCAGAGGCGGCGAGCGCCGGGGTTTGGACCGCCATCGCCAACAGCAACAGCAGACTCGCCGCCCCCATCCCGTTCCACGCCGCGGCCGCCGGCCTCCGAAGCGCCTTTTGATCCACTGTCATGCTCATCATTCCTCGGGCGGAGCCGCCCCATAAATTTCTCGGCCGCCATTGGACTGCAACGGGCCCACGAGGCCGGCCGCCTCCATGGCCTCCACCAAGCGCGCCGCACGGTTGTAGCCGATCTTCAGGCGGCGCTGCACGCCGGAGATCGACGCCTTGCGCGTCTCGGTGACGATGCGCACCGCCTCGTCGTACAAGGGATCGGCTTCGGCATCGCCGGCGCCCGCCCTCTCCGTTTTCTTCCTCGTCGGAAGGAAAGCCGGGGATGGGATTGCGCGGACCGTCCAGGATTTCGTCGATGTAGATGGGCGGCGAGGCTGACTTGAGCCCGCCGACCACGCGATGCACCTCTTGATCGGACACAAAGGCGCCGTGCACGCGAGTGGGAATGGACGTGCCGGGCGGCAGGTACAGCATGTCGCCGTGGCCGAGCAAGGACTCCGCGCCGCTCTGATCCAAGATGGTGCGCGAATCGACTTTGGCGGAAACCTGGAACGCGATGCGAGTCGGAATATTGGCCTTGATCAGGCCGGTGATGACATCCACCGACGGACGCTGAGTGGCCAGGATGAGGTGTATGCCGGCGGCACGCGCTTTCTGCGCCAGGCGTGCGATCAATTCCTCGACCTTCTTGCCGACGATCATCATGAGGTCGGCCAATTCGTCGATGATCACGACGATGAACGGCAGCGAGGTCAGATCCGGCACGTCTTCCGCGACCACGCCGGGGACGCCCTGCGCTATTTTCTGCATACGGATCGGATCTTTGATGGGCTTGCCGCCATCCGCGGCGTCTTTGACCTTGCGGTTGAAGCCGCCGATGTTGCGCACGCCGAGCATGGACATGAGCTGGTAGCGTCTCTCCATCTCGGCCACGCACCAGCGCAGCGCGTTTGCCGCCTGTTTCATGTCCGTCACGACCGGCGACAGGAGATGCGGAATGCCCTCGTACACCGAGAGCTCGAGCATCTTTGGATCGATCATGATCATCCGCACGTGTTCCGGAGTCGCCTTGTAAAGAAGGCTCAGGACCATGGCGTTGATTCCCACCGACTTGCCCGACCCCGTGGTGCCCGCGATCAGCAAGTGAGGCATGCGTGCAAGGTCGGCGACGATGGGCACCCCGCCGATATCTTTGCCCAGCGCGAGCGCGAGGGGCGAGCTGACATCATCGTAGGGCTTGGACTTGATGATCTCGCCCAAGGTCACGATCTCGCGTTTCTCGTTCGGAATCTCCAGTCCGACGACCGATTTGCCGGGAATGATTTCCACGACCCGCACACTGATGGCGGACAGCGCGCGGGCAAGGTCCTTCGACAGATTGCTGATCTGGCTGACCTTGACGCCCGGTGCCGGGCGCAATTCGAACCGGGTGATCACGGGACCCGGCTGCACGGCGACGACCTCGGCCTCCACGCCGAAATCGCGCAGCTTCAGTTCAACCAGGCGCGACATGGCCTCCAGTGCCTCATCCGAGTACGACTGCTCCCGGGGGCCCGCCTCATCGAGCAGGGACAGGGCCGGCAGCTCGCTGGATTTCGGCGCATCGAACAGGGGCACCTGGCGTTCGCGCTCGACGCGGTCGCTCTTCTGCGGGACGGGCGCGGGGGCTTCGATGCGCGGCGGCGGCCGGTTCGCCTGTTTCTTTGTTTCCTCGCGCACGACTTCCTGGCGGGCCTGCTTGCGTTGCTGCCCCGACGCCAGCTCGCGCCGTTGGTCCATCCGGTTCCGGGCCCAGTCGATGGCCTTCAGCACCCAGGCGCCGAGCTTGTCCATGACTTCGAACCAGGACACGCTCAAGGTAAGCGCCACGCCGGCCAGCCATAGCCCGAGCAGCAGCAAGGTGGCGCCGAGAAAACTCAGGCCCTGCGCGCTGCCCTCGCCCGCGATCTTGCCCAGCACTCCCCCCGCGCTGCTCGGCAGCGCCGAGCCGTCCCAGTGCAAGGTCGCGAGACCGCAGCTCGTGACCAGGGTCAAAATGAATCCCGCGCCCCGCAGCAGCGTATTGATGCGCGAGCGCGCATCGGGAAGCGCCTGCTCCTTGTGCACCAGCCAGCCTGCATAGGCCAGCATCACGGGAAAGAGATACGCGGGGCGGCCGAAGAGCAGCAGGAAGAAGCCGGCAAGCCAGGCACCCACCGGACCGATCCAATTTCTCACCGCTCCCGGCGCGCCGGTGTCGGCGAATCCCGGGTCCTGCGCGTGGTAGGACAGCAGCGCCAGCAGCAATATCAGCGCGAGAGCAGCGAGCACCCACAGCGTGCCTTCGCGCAAGGATCGCGCCACGGCGGCGGAGAGTGCGCTCTTCTGCTTGCTTTTCTTGGGCGCCGGGTCGTCAGTCAATTCTAGACCTTTAATGATATTTACTGCTTAACTGATTGAATAATCTGTGATAGTAACCCAGTCTAACTCGAGGTTCCAACGCTGCCTCGGCCTTGGCCCAAGATGAGGTGCATGGCCTTGATTGAACTGGCTGGCGCCCACAGATTTACATACCATGAGCCGATAAAGACATTTCAGAATCGACTCCGCACCGATTCCATCGGACGGGGTCGCTTCGACCCCGTTGAATTCGGCGCGAAGCGCCTGACAAGAGAGGCAAATTATACATGAGCGTCCACAGGCACAGTCCACTCCTCATCCTGGGGTCGGGTCCTGCAGGTTACTCCGCCGCGGTGTATGCGGCGCGGGCCAACCGCCATCCCCTCCTCATTACCGGCTTGGAGCAGGGTGGCCAGCTCATGACGACCACCGACGTGGACAATTGGCCCGGCGACGTCGAACACCTCCAAGGGCCCGCCCTCATGGACCGCATGCGTCGGCACGCGGAGCGCTTCAATACCGACATCGTATTCGACCACATCAATCGCGTCGAATTGCGCCAACGTCCCTTTCGCCTGTGCGGCGACAATGGAGAATACACCTGCGACGCCTTGATCATCGCCACCGGCGCCTCGGCCAAGTATCTGGGCCTGAAGTCCGAAGAGGCGTTTCGCGGCAAGGGCGTGTCGGCGTGCGCGACCTGCGACGGCTTTTTCTATCGAGGCAAGGCGGTGGCGGTCGTCGGCGGCGGCAACACGGCCGTGGAGGAGGCTCTGTATCTCTCCAACATCGCCTCGCATGTGACCCTGGTGCACCGCCGCGACAAGCTGCGTGCCGAGAAGATATTGCAGGATCGGCTGTTCGCGCTCGAATCGGCGGGAAAAGCCTCCGTGGTCTGGAATCACTCCATCGACGAGATTCTCGGCGATGACAGCGGCGTGACCGGGGCACGCTTGCGCGCGGTGGCGGGAGGGGCGACCCGCCCCATCGCGGTGGATGGCGTATTCATCGCCGTGGGCCATCAGCCGAACACCCAGCTGTTCGAGGGGCAGCTGGACATGCGCGGCGGCTACATCCTGGTCAAGGGCGGCAGCGAAGGGGAGGCTACCGCCACCAGCATTGCAGGCGTGTTCGCCGCCGGCGATGTCGCGGATCATGTCTACCGCCAGGCCGTCACCTCAGCCGGCACCGGCTGCATGGCTGCGCTCGATGCCGACAAATATCTGGAACGAGCCGAGGCCGAGCCCCGCGTCGAGCCGCGCGTTGCGCGCGCGTGACCTTCCGCCCTGCGCGATTTCTCGACAGCATCGCGCGGATCGATGCGCAGCGCTGGAACTCACTCCTCGGTGACGGCCAGCCTTTCCTGCGCCACGAGTTTCTTCTGGCGCTCGAGCAATCCGGCTGCGCCGTGCCGCGTACGGGCTGGACCGCGCGGCACCTGGTGATCGAAGATGACCGGGGGAGCCTCGTCGGGGCCATGCCCCTGTACCGCAAGGCGCACTCGCGCGGCGAATTCGTGTTCGACTTCTCCTGGGCCGACGCCTATGCGCAGCACGGTCTGCCCTACTACCCGAAGTTGCTGTCCGCCGTCCCCTTCACTCCGGTGCGCGGCCCGCGCCTGCTGATCGCACCGCAGGCCGAGACCAATGCCGTTGCGGGAGTCTTGATCAAGGCGGCGATAGACTACGCGCGCGAGGAGCAGCTCTCCTCCTGGCATGTGCTTTTTCCCAGCGACGGCACCGCCCAGCTCTTGAGATCGGCCGGCTTGATCCTGCGCCGCGATTGCCAGTTTCACTGGAACAACCGCGGCTACGGGACGTTCGACGATTTCCTCGCGACCTTCACCGCGGAGAAGCGCAAGAAGGCGAAGCGCGAACGCCGCCGAGTCGCCGAGGCCGGCATCGAATTCGACACTTTGCACGGCAGCGACATGCACGATGCGCTGTGGGACACCGTGTACGCCTTCTATGCGGACACCTTCTACCGGCACGGCCATGAGCCGTATCTGAATCTGAAGTTCTTCAAGCTGCTGGCGGCCTCCATGCCGGACCGGCTGATGCTCAAGGTGGCGCGGGTCGGCAAGGAGCCCATCGCGGTGGCCCTGTTTTTCGTGGGCGACGACGCCCTGTTCGGCCGCTACTGGGGCGCCGGCGGCAACTACCACAGCCTGCATTTCGAGACCTGCTACTACCAAGGAATCGAATACTGCATCGAGAGGAAATTGCAGCGCTTCGAGCCGGGAACTCAGGGCGAGCACAAGGTGCCCCGCGGTTTCGTGCCGACGCTGATGAGTTCGGCGCATTTCGTCGCCGACCCGCGCTTTGCCGCGGCCATTCGCGACTTCGCGGCTCGCGAGGCGCGCGGCGTGGACCGCTACGCCGCGGCGGTCAACGAGCACGTGCCCTACCACCGCGCGCCCGATGAGGAGTTGCAGCTCTGAGCAGACTCGTATGGCTGAGCGAACAGAACGATCCGGACTGGTTCCCGCCGTTGGAGCATGCGCTGCGCGAGCCTCCCGGGCTGCTCGCCGCCGGCGGCGACCTGAGCCCCGCCCGGCTGCTCGCTGCCTACGAACGCGGCGTGTTCCCCTGGTATTCGGCGCAGCAGCCGATCCTATGGTGGTCGCCGGATCCGCGCATGGTGCTGTATCCGGAGGAGTTCAAGTGCTCGCGCAGCTTGCGCAAGACCCTGCGCCAGGGTCCCTACACGACGCGGGTCGATCACGCCTTCGGCGATACCATCCGAGCCTGCGCCGGGCCGCGGCGCACGGGACCCGACACCTGGCTGAACGGCGACATGATCGCCTCCTACGAACGATTGCACGAGCTGGGCTTCGGCCACTCCATTGAAACTTACGAGGCCGGCAAGCTGGCCGGAGGGCTGTACGGCATACAGCTTGGCGGGGTATTTTTCGGCGAATCCATGTTCAGCCGTGGCCGGGATGCCTCCAAAGTGGCGCTCGCGCGTCTGATCGAAGAGTGCCACGCACGCGACATCCGGCTCATCGACTGCCAGGTGGCCAGTTCCCACCTGGCCTCGCTGGGCGCTCGCGAGGTCTCGCGCAGCCATTTTGTGGCCCTATTGCACCGTTACGCCCGGCGCGCCCCGAGCGGCAGCTGGGCCGCCGCCGCCGCGTAAATTGCATTAGCACAGGGGTTTATGCACAATGCGCGCGGTTTCCCGCATACCATAAGGACGCATGTCAAAAGAAGAGGCTATCCAATTCGAGGGCGAGGTCGTCGAGACCCTGCCCAATACGACGTTTCGCGTCAAACTCAAGACCGGCCACCTCGTCACGGCCCATATCTCAGGCAAGATGCGCAAAAACTACATTCGCATTCTGACCGGGGATCAGGTCACCGTGGAAATGACCCCCTACGACCTCACCAAGGGCCGCATCGTCTACCGCGGCAGATAATCCCTCGGCACAGTGATGTTGGTGCCAATCGCACCGAATCTGCTCCGTCTCACGATGCTGATGTATATCGGCCCCATGCGCACGGTCAGGGGGGATAAGGAGTTGGAGGCCAACTGTTCCCCCTCGTTGGCCTCCAACTCCTTATCCCCCTGACCCTGTGAACGGGCCAATATACTTTAGCTTTCGTGAGACAGCAGAGCCGGTTGATCGGCCCCGCGAGTGTCGAGTTTGAGCTTCTCGCCATCCTCGCTCAGCGTCACCTCCACGTGTCCGCCGTTGATGAGTTTGCCGAACAATAGCTCCTCGGCGAGCGGCCGTTTGATGAACTCCTGAATGACTCGGGCCATGGGCCGCGCACCCATCTTCGGATCGTAGCCGCGCTTGGCGATCCAGCGGCGCGCCGGTTCGTCCACCGAGATCGAGACGCGCTTCTGCTCGAGTTGCGCTTCGGCCTCGATCAGCAGCTTGTCCACCACCCGCTCGATCGTGTCCTGATCGAGGCTGGCGAACTGAATGACCGAGTCCAGGCGATTGCGGAATTCCGGTGAAAACAAGCGCCTGATCGCCTCCATCGCGTCCGTACCCGTGTCCGACTGGGTGAATCCGATGCTGGGCCTGCTCATTTCGAACGCCCCGGCATTGGTGGTCATCACGATGATGACATGGCGGAAGTCCGCCTTGCGGCCGTTATTGTCGGTCAGCGTGCCGTGGTCCATGACCTGCAGCAGCAGGTTGAACACGTCGGGATGCGCCTTTTCGATCTCATCGAGCAGCAGCACGCAGTGCGGGTGCTTGGCGATGGCCTCGGTCAGCAGACCGCCCTGATCGAATCCGACATAGCCGGGGGGCGCGCCGATCAGGCGCGACACCGTATGCCTTTCCATGTATTCGGACATGTCGAAGCGTACGAATTCCACGCCCATGGCGATGGCCAGCTGGCGCGTGACCTCGGTCTTGCCCACGCCCGTGGGACCCGAGAACAGGAACGAGCCCACCGGCTTGCGTTGATCGCCCAGGCCCGAACGCGACATCTTGATGGCGGCCGACAAAGCCTCGATCGCCTTATCCTGGCCGAATATCGTCAATTTCAGATTGCGCTCCAGATTCTTGAGCACGTCGCGGTCCGACAGCGACACATTCTTCGGCGGGATCCGCGCGATGCGCGCCACCACGTTCTCGATTTGCGTGACAGTGACGGAATTGGCGCGGTGCTCGACCGGCTGCAGGCGCAAGTTTGCGCCCGCCTCGTCGACGACGTCGATCGCCTTGTCCGGCATGTGCCGGTCGTTGATGTGCCGCGCCGCGAGCTCCGCGGCCGCGCGCAGCGCATCGTCCTCGTACTTGATGCCGTGATGCTCCTCGTAGCGCGACTTCAGGCCGCGCAGAATGTCCACGGTGTCCTGCACCGAAGGCTCGGTGATGTCGATCTTCTGGAAGCGGCGCGCCAGTGCATGATCCTTCTCGAAGATGCCGCGATATTCGTTGTAAGTGGTGGAACCGATGCAGCGCAAGTCGCCGTTGGCCAGGGCCGGCTTGATGAGGTTCGATGCATCCATCACGCCGCCCGACGCCGCGCCGGCGCCGATGACGGTATGGATTTCATCGATGAAGAGAATCGCGCCGGGATGCTTTTTGACCTCGGCGAGCACCGCCTTCAGGCGCTTCTCGAAGTCGCCTCGATACTTGGTGCCCGCGACCAGAGAACCCATGTCGAGCGAAAAGATGGTCGCATCGAGCAGCACGTCGGGCACCTGATTCTCGACGATCATGCGCGCGAGGCCTTCGGCAATCGCCGTTTTGCCCACGCCGGCTTCGCCGACATACAGGGGATTGTTCTTGCGCCTGCGGCACAGTATCTCGATGGTGCGTTCCACTTCGAGCTTGCGGCCGATCAAAGGATCGATCTTGCCCTTGCGCGCCGAGTCATTGAGATTCGTCGCATACTTCTCCAGGGCGTTCCCGCCGCCGTCGCCTTCGCGCTCCGGGTCGGAGGAAGCCGCACCCTCCTCGCGGTCGCTGCGCTCTTCGCCGCCGGCTTTCGACAGGCCATGGGCGATGAAGTTGACCACGTCCAGGCGCGACACGTCCTGCATGCTGAGCAGATAGGCGGCATGCGACTGCTTCTCGCTGAAGATCGCCACCAGCACGTTGGCGACGGTGACTTCCTTCTTGCCGCTCGACTGCACGTGGAAGACGGCCCGCTGCAGCACGCGCTGGAACCCCAAGGTCGGCTGCACGTCGCGATCCTCGCCGGCCGGCAGCCGCGGCGTGGTTTGATCGATGAACTGCTTCAGCTCGGTCTTGAGTTTGGCGGTGTCCGCGCCGCAGGACTTCAACACCTCCCGGACTTTGGGAGTATCCACGATGGCGAGCAGCAAATGCTCGACGGTCATGAATTCATGCCGCGCCTCGCGCGCGCCGGCGAACGCATCGTTCAAACAGAATTCGAGTTCTTGACTTAGCACTTTACGCCTCTTCTAGCGTTGCCATCAGCGGATGCTGATGTTGCCGCGCGTACGCGATCACTTGAGCCACCTTGGTCTCTGCAATCTCATAAGTAAACACCCCGCACACCCCCTTGCCTTTGGTATGCACCTCCAGCATAACGCGAGTCGCTTTGGTGCGGTCCATCGCGAAGAAGCGCTGCAAGATATCGACCACGAACTCCATGGGAGTGTAGTCGTCATTGATCAATACAACTTGATAGAGAGGCGGACGCTTGAGCTTCGGCGCCGCTTCCTCGACGACCAGGCCCGTCCCATCTCGACCACGTTCGATGTCACTCATGAATCATCAGTTTATAGGGTGCGTTGTCGCCGTTTACAAGACATGCAAAACCATACACTCCCGATGATCCTCCTGTCGCCAATCAGTGTCACTTTACTTTAACAAGTAAAAACAAATGCTTGAGCGGTCAAGCGGGAAGCCCGTATGATTGCCGATCACGGCAAACTGACGGCTGGTACATGCTTGATTCGCGCGCACATGAGTGGCTGTCCCGCTTGCAGGGGAACGGCCCTCGGTTGGTATCGTTGGGTTTGGCGGCGCTGATCGCCGTCGAACTGGCGCGAATTGCCGTTTCGTTGCTCGGCGGCGGCCCGGTGAAGTCCCCCCAACCGGTGCTGAGCAACGTGGCGCCCGCGGCCCGCCATGCCGGGCTCGACGTTCAAAGTGTGATTTCCGCCCACCTGTTCGGCATCGCCACCGTCGATCCAAGCACGCAGGACCCCGCCAACGCGCCGCCGTCGAGGGCCAATCTGGTGCTTGCCGGCACGATTGCAACCCAGGATCCGAAGCGGGGCATAGCCATCATCAGCGACGGCGGTCCGGCGAAGGTGTATTCGGTTGGCGACAATGTCGGCGGCGCCACTTTGCATTCAGTCTACCTCGACCATGTCATTCTCGACCGCGGTGGCCAGCTCGAGACCCTGCTGCTGCCGAGGCTGCTGGGTCCCGGCATGCGCGGGCCGCCGGTGGTACGCCGCGCGGGCGGAGATCCGCGTACCGTGGCGGCGGTCAACAACATCCGCCGGCTGGTGCAGCAGGACCCCGGCATTCTCGATCAAGTCATGCGCACCGTGCCCTCGTACGACAGCGCCGCGGGCAAGCTGCGCGGCTTTCGCGCCTATCCGGGCCGAAATCGGCAGATATTCAGCAAGCTGGGGCTCAAACCTGGCGATTTGGTCACGGCGATCAATGGGACGCCGCTTGATGATCCGCAACACAGCCAAGAGGTGTTCAACACCATACAGTCATCGGATCATGTCACCGTGAACATCGTGCGTGCGGGCCAGAAGCAGGAAATCACCCTGAACATCGCCCAGGTTGCCGCGCAGGCGACCCGGGAGCTGGAGGGCGACGCCGCGGGCGCGCCTGCGGGCGGCGCGACACCGCCGGCGGTTCCTCCGAATGAAACGAATGAGAGTCCAAACGAATAGCGCGAACGAAGGTCGAATGCGTTCACAGCGAGTACCCATGATGCCGAATTCAGTCAAACCGCCGCCCAAGCCCCGCATCGCACCCTTCCTCGCGTTGGCGCTGGCGGCATTGCTGATATCGGCCAGGGTGCCGGCCGCACCGCCGCCGGCGGCGCAGGACGGCCCGACCATCACTCCCAACTACAAGGACGCGGACCTCAGCCAGATCATCCAGGCCGTGGGAGAGGTCACGGGCAAGAATTTCATCATCGACCCGCGCGTCAATGCCAAGGTCACCATGCTGTCGGCGACTCCGATGTCCCCGGCCGCGTTCTACCAGGCATTCCTATCGGTGCTGCAGGTGTATGGGTACGTGGCGGTGCCGGCCGGCAAGGTCATCAAGATCATCCCGAATACCGAAGCCCGGCAGGAACCGGCCAACGATTTGCCGGAAACGGTCAGCCCGACGTCGGATGAGCTCGTGACCCAGGTCATCACGCTCAAGAATGTCAGCGCGGCCCAAATGGTGCCCCTGCTGCGGCCGCTCATCCCCCAGTACGGGCACCTGGCGGCGTACCCCACGGGCAACATGCTGATTATCTCGGATCGCGCCAGCAACGTGAGCCGAATCGTTCACATTGTCGATCGCATGGACGAGAGCGGCGATGAGCCCATCGAAATCGTTGCGCTGCACAACGCCAGCGCCGCCGACGTGGTCAAAGTCATTAACTCGCTCAGTCAGGGCCAGGGCGCCGAAGGAGCGGGCGCGGCCGTCAAAGCAGTCGCGGACGAGCGCACCAACAGCATCTTGCTGACCGGCGAGAAGTCGCAGCGCCTCAAGCTCAAGGCGTTGATCATCGACATGGACACGCCGCTCGCCACCGGCGGCGACACGCAGGTCAGGTACCTACGCTATGCGGACGCCGAGAAAATCGCCGATAAGCTCAAGGGCCAGGCCACCGCCTCTGCCAAGGCCCAGGGCGGCCCCCCCACGGCGGGCACCGGCGGCGGCTCCAATGTCGACTCCAGCGTCACCATCTGGGCGGACGTCGCCACCAACGCCTTGATCATCACGGCGCCGCCCAAGATCATGAAGTCGCTGATGGCGGTGATCGACAAGCTCGATATCCGCCGCGCACAGGTTCAGGTCGAGGCCATCATCGTCGAGGTCGACGTCAACAAGAGCTCCAATCTCGGGGTGCAATGGCTCCTCGACGGAGGCAACAGCCTGGGCTACGGCGTGGTCAATCTGCCCGGCAGCGGCACCAGCATCGTGGATTTGGCGGCGGCCGCGCTGGGCGTGACCAATCCCAACGACTCGGCCCTCGCGAGCACCGGCACCACCACCGGCACCACCGGCGTCGCGAGCGGTCTGAGCAGCGCGACGGTGGGCACCGGCGCCACCTTCGCCATCGGCAAGTACAATTCGACCACGGGCAAGGGCTTTGCCGCCCTCGTTCAGGCATTGCGCAGCGACGGCAGCAGCAACATCATCTCCACGCCTTCGTTGATCACCATGAACAACGAGGAAGCCGAGGTGAAGGTCACGCAGGAGATCCCGCTGATCACCGGCTCCTACACGAGCTCGACCGCCAGCGTGAACGGCACCACCAGCCCCTTCGAAACGATCCAGCGCGAGGAAGTGGGCACGATTTTGAAGGTCACGCCGCACATCAACGAGGGTAATTCCGTGCAGCTCAAGATCGAGCAGGAAGATTCCTCCCCGGGCGCGAAGCTCACGGATTCAGCCGACATTTCGACCAACAAGCGCTCCATCAAGACCACGGTGCTGATCGAGGACGGCGGCGTCATCGTGCTGGGCGGCCTCATGTCGGATACGGTCACCGAGAGCGAGGACCGGGTGCCGGGATTGGGCGCCATTCCGCTGCTCGGCAACCTCTTCAAGTCGCGCAGCGGCTCGCGCCAGAAAAAAGATCTGTTGGTATTCATACGTCCGAAAATATTGCGCGATGCGGAGGCGACCGAGAGCACCAGCGAGGAGAAGTACAATCAGATGCGGCAGCAGGAGCGGACTCTCAACAATGGGCATATAACACTGCTGCCCGGCCAGAGGCAGCCGGTCATTCCGCTCGTGCCGCCGGGGTCGGGCCTGCCCGCCCCGCCGCCGGCCGGGGCGAATGTCCAGGGCGCCCTGCCCAACTCGCCGCCGCCGTCGATTGCTCTGCCGCCGCAAACGCCGTCGACGACGGCGCCGGCTACGACAGCACCCGCCACGGCCCAGCCGCCGGCCGGCGCCGCGCCGCAGCCCGCACCGGCGCCCCCGTCGCACCAATGAATGCAGAGCTCCAAGACACCGAGGCGCAGCGCAAGCTGTCGTTCCCGTTCGCCAAGCGGCACGGCGTCTTGGTGCGCGGCATCGCGGAGGGAATGGCGGACACGGTGTGCCGTCCGGGCGTGACGCCGCAAACTCTGGCGGAAGTGCGCCGCTTCGTCGGCGTCCCGTTGAAGCTCGAGCGCGTATCCGTCGAGTCCTTCGATTCCATGCTGCGCATCGCCTACGAAGCCGGCTCGGGCGCGGCGATGCAGATGCTCGAGGGGCTGGACGACAATACCGACCTTGCGCATCTGGCCGAGGACATTCCCGAGTCCTCCGATCTCTTGGAAAGCGACGATGAAGCGCCGATCATCCGCCTGATCAATGCGCTGCTGACCCAGGCGGTCAAGGAAAACGCCTCGGACATCCACATCGAGCCCTATGAAAACAGGCTGGTGATCCGTTTCCGGGTCGATGGAGTGCTGCGCGAGGTGCTGCAGACCAAGCGCGCCGTCGCCCCTCTGGTGGTGTCGCGCATCAAGGTCATGTCCAAGCTCGACATCGCGGAGCGGCGTCTGCCGCAGGACGGCAGAATTTCGCTGCGCATCGCCGGGCGCGCGGTCGACGTGCGAGTCTCCACCCTCCCCTCCGGGCACGGCGAACGCGTGGTGCTGCGCTTGCTCGACAAGCAGGCGGGACGCATCGAGCTCACCTCGTTGGGGATGGACCCGCGGACCCAAGAGATCATGGATGAAATCATCCACAAGCCGCACGGCATCATCCTGGTGACGGGGCCCACCGGTTCGGGCAAGACCACCACCCTGTACGCCGCTCTCGAACGCATCAATGACAACACGCGCAATGTCATGACCGTCGAAGATCCCATCGAGTACTACATCGACGGCATCGGCCAAACCCAGGTGAACACCAAGGTCGAAATGACTTTCGCGCGCGGCCTGCGCGCGATCCTGCGGCAGGACCCCGATGTGGTGATGGTCGGTGAAATCCGCGATCTGGAAACAGCGCAGATCGCCGTGCAGGCCAGCTTGACGGGACACTTGGTGCTCTCCACCCTGCATACCAACACCGCCGTCGGCGCCGTCACCCGGCTCCGCGACATGGGCATCGAACCGTTCCTGCTCTCCTCGAGTCTGATCGGGGTGCTCGCGCAGCGCCTGGTCAGGGTGCTCAATCCGGAGACCCGCGAGCCCTTTACGGCGGGTGAATACGAGCGCCGCCTGCTGAACCTCGATTCGAAAGTCGGTGCCGTGCAGCTTTATCGCCCCAGCACAGAGCCCGGCAGCGGCTACCGCGGGCGCACCGGCATCTACGAGCTCATTTCCGTGGACGATCACATGCGCACGATGATCCACGACGGCTCCTCCGAGCAGGATTTGGAGCGCTACGCACGGACCTCGGGTCCCGGCATCCGCGACGACGGCCGCAGAAAGGTCATGGCGGGCGAGACCACGCTCGAAGAAGTCCTGCGCGTCACCCGCGAGGACTGATGGGCGCGTTCGAATACACGGCTCTCGACGCTCAGGGCCGGGAACGCAAGGGACTGATCGAGGGCGACACGCCCAAGCACGTGCGCCAGCTGCTGCGCGACAAGCAGCTCCTGCCCATGGAAATCCAGGAGACGGCGCAGCGCGAGCTGAAGAAGCGCCGTGCCCGCGGCTTCATGCGCCGCGGGCTTTCGACGCTCGATCTCGCGCTGCTCACTCGCCAGCTGGCCACGCTGCTGCGTTCCGGCCTGCCGCTGGAGGAATCGCTGCAGGCGGTCGCCGAGCAGACGGAAAAGCCGCGCGTTCAGAGAATCGTCCTCGGCGTACGCGGCAAGGTCGTCGAGGGCCACCCGCTGGCCGATGGCCTGCGGGACTTTCCGCAGGCCTTCCCCGAGATCTACCGCGCGACGGTGTCGGCCGGGGAGCAGTCCGGCAAGCTCGACTCGGTGTTGGAGCGGCTGTCCGATTACACCGAGTCGCGCCAGGTCATGGGCCAGCAGGTCAGCAATGCACTGGTGTATCCCATCGTGCTGATGGTCCTCTCCTTCGCCATCGTGTCCTTTCTGCTGGCGTACGTGGTGCCGCAAGTGGTCGCGGTATTCGAATCGGGCCACCAGGAGCTGCCGCTCGCGACGCGCCTGCTCATCGGCATGAGCGACCTGATCCGCCACTACTGGATTTACGCCCTGATCGCCATCGCCGGCTGCACCTGGGGATTCTTGCGCTGGCTCAAGGCGCCGGAGGCGCGCTTGAAGTTCGACCGGTTCATGCTGCGGGTGCCGCTGGTGGGAAAGCTCATTCGCGGCATCAACACCGCCCGGTTCTCCCGCACCTTCAGCATTCTGACCGCGAGCGCGGTTCCCGTGCTCGAGGCTTTGCGGATTTCCGCCGACGTGGTCAGCAACATGCCCATGAAAAGGGCGGTCGAGGACGCGGCGCTGCGCGTGCGCGAGGGAGCGCCCATCGGCAAGTCGCTCGCCGCCCGCAAGCTCTTCCCCCCCATGATGATCCACTTGATCAGCAGCGGCGAGAGCAGCGGCGAACTGGAAAAGATGCTCGAGCGCGCCGCGACGAATCAAGAACGCGAAATGGACGGCCTGCTCTCGACCATGACCAATCTCCTGGGACCCTTCATGGTGGTATTCATGGGCGCCGTCGTCATGTTCATCGTCATTGCGCTCCTGTTGCCGATTTTTCAACTCAACGACCTGGTCAAATAAGAGACTGTGCGGCAGGGTATTGCGCCAGGGCCGCCTTCCGTTTATAACGCGCGCATGTCACCTCACCGGTAAAGAGACAAGCGTCAGCAGCATGAGCGAGAAACCTGAATCGGACGAGTTCGAAGAAGAGGACGCCGAAGATGTCGCTCCCGGCGGCGATGAGGTCGACGTCGACCACATCATGCGCGACGTCGAGTCGCAGCGCCGGCGGGCCCCGAAAGGCGCCGAGCCCACCTGGCGGCGCCTGGAACGGGTCATGGAAGAGCGCCGCACCGCGGAATTGCTCAGCGACTTCGACGACTACAAGATAACCGACTCGGTCGATGCCTCTGAATCGGATTCAGACACGGAAGCCTCGGACAAGCCCGCCGGGAAGAAAAAGAAGGGCCGCCGGGTTTAGGACCGGCGGCTCGACCGAGCCGCGGCGGCCGGCCCAGGGGATCTTGCGGGCGGAACATGCCACACTATTCCGTGCCGCCCACGCAGCAGTATGAACGACGGCTTCGCGAGAGCGAAGCGCTCCTCGCGCAGCTCGAGCGGTCGCACGCGCGTATCGGGAGCCTGCGGCTGGGGCTGGGCGCCCTCTTCTTGATCACCGCGTGGCTGTGTTTCGGGCCCTACGCGTTTCCCCGCCTTTGGCCGCTCCTGCCCGCAGCGGCATTCATCGCCCTGGTTCTGTACCACCATCGAGTCCTCGGCCGGCGCGCCCGGGCGCAGCGGGCCATGGATTTCTACCGCGCCGGGCTCGACCGGATGCAAGATCGATGGCATGGCAGCGGCCCGGCCGGCGGGCAATTCGACGTTCAGCATCATATTTACGCCGCGGATCTGGATTTGTTCGGCAGCGGGAGCCTGTTCCAGCTGCTGTGCGCGGCGCGCACGCCGCTTGGCGAAACGACGCTGGCGCGATGGCTCCTGGCGCCCGCAGATATCGAAACGATTCACGATCGCCACGCGAGTATTGCCGACCTGCGCGAGCGCGTGAACCTGCGTGAGGATTTGGCCGTCAACGGCGACTCCTCGACCGTCAGCCTGAATCCGGAGACGCTCGTCGCCTGGGCGCAGGCGCCGAACCGGCTGGATCGCCCGTGGATACGCTGGACGGCGCCGCTCCTGGCCGCCCTTGCCGCGGCGGGAGTCGCCGCATGGGCGATTGCCGGTGTCCGATTTCCGCTGCTGGCGGTGATTCTCGCCGAGATCGCCGTCGCCTACTCGCTCAAAGAACCGGTCGGCCAGGCCACTGTGGCGGTGGAGAGCGCCTACGAAGATCTCAAGAATCTATCGCTGCTGTTGAACCGGATCGAATTGGAGGCCTTCGACTCGGCTGCGCTGCGCGCGCTGGTGCGCAAACTATCCTCGCATACGCTGAGCGCCTCGGCCACGTTCTCGAAGCTGGCGACCATCGTCAATTTCGTCGAGGCGCGCCGCAATCCCTTCCTGGCGCCTTTTCTGTTGCTGCTCATGTACCCGCTGCAAGCCGCGCTCGCGGCCGAACGTTGGCGCAGAACTCACGGGGAGGCCGTCGGCTCCTGGCTCGGCGTGCTCGGCGAGATCGAAGCCCTGTTGTCGCTGGCTCGATATGCTTACGAACACCCTGAGCATCCATTTCCGGAATTCATCGACGGCGCGGCGGCGTTCAAAGCCGAGGCTCTTGGGCACCCGTTGATCCCGGCCGCCGCCCGCGTTTGCAACGAGGTGGATATATCGGGCGCCACCCGCGTGCTGCTGGTGAGCGGTTCGAACATGTCGGGAAAGAGCACGCTGCTGCGCACCGTCGGCATCAACACCGTTCTGGCGATGGCCGGAGCTCCGGTGCAGGCGAAACGATTGCAGCTCACGCCGCTGCAGATCGGAGCCAGCATTCGCATCAATGACTCGCTTCATGAGGGGAGTTCGCGCTTCTATGCCGAAATCATGCGGCTGCGCCGATTGTTCGAACCGGCGACGCGGCCGCTGCTGTTTCTCTTGGATGAATTGCTGCAGGGGACCAACTCCGCGGACCGGCGCGTCGGCGCGCACGGCGTCATTCGCGCGTTGATCCAGCGAGGTGCCATCGGCTTGATCAGCACGCACGACCTGGCGCTGACGGACACCGAAGGACTGCCCGAGGGCGCTCTGGAGAACGTCCACTTCCAGGACGAACTCGTCGGCGGCAAACTCGAGTTCGATTTCAAGCTGCACGCCGGCATCGTAACCAAGAGCAACGGCATCGAACTCATGCGCTCGATCGGGCTCGATGTTTGATCGACGCGCGACGTCAATGTCAGTGGAAATTCCGCGACGCCACCGTCAGATCCCCCAGCATTGCCGACAGATTCGTCAGCCGCTGCGCGATCACATGCTGCACATCGCCCTCCCGCTGCAGCTTGCCCCGCACCTCGAGCAGGCGTGATTCGAGCAAGGCCGCGCGCTGTGCGACGGCCACGCTGTTCCACACGATCAAATTCACATGGCCGGTCTCATCTTCCATGGTGACGAAGATCACTCCGTTCGCGCTGCCCGGCCGTTGGCGGGTGATGACCAGGCCCGCGGTGATCACTTGCGCGCCATTCGGCTTTTCCCAGAGTTCCTGGGTCGGCAACACGCCGCGCCGCGCCAGCTTGTCGCGCAACAGCGCCAAGGGATGACGGCGCAGCGTCAGGCCGGTGCTGCCGTAGTCGGCGACGATGTCCTGGCCCTCGCGCGGCACCCGCAGCAGCGGGATACCCTCATCCCTCACCGTGGAGGCGGCCAGCAGAGGCAATGCACGCTCCACTCCCGTCACCTGCCAGACCGCACGATGCCGATGTCCCGCAAGACCGGCCAGCGCGTCGGCGGCGGCGAGGGCCTCGAGGTCCCGCCTGTCGAGCTTGCCCCGCTCCGCAAGATCGGCGATGCCGTCAAAACAGCGCACGGTGCGCGCCGCAAGCAGCCGAGCCGCACCCTCGGCCGACAAATGCTTCACCAGACGCAGACCCAGACGCAGTGCCGGCCGGCCATCGGGCCGCCGTTCGAGCGTGCAATTCCAATCGCTGCTCGCCGCATCGACGGCGCGTACCTCCACCCCATGGGCGCGCGCATCGCGCACCAATTGTGCCGGCGCATAGAAGCCCATCGGCTGGCTGTTGATTAGGGCGGCGCAAAACGCCGCGGGCTCATGGTATTTCAACCATGCGGAGGTGTACGCGAGCAGCGCAAAGCTCGCCGAATGCGCTTCCGGAAATCCGTATTCGCCGAAGCCGAGTATCTGACTGAATATCTGCTGCGCGAAACTCTCGGGATACCCCCGCTCGCGCATGCCATCGATCAACTGGCGCTCGAACGGTTCCAAGCCGCCCTTGCGCTTCCAGGCCGCCATTGCGCGGCGCAGCCGGTCCGCCTCGCCCGGCGTAAAGCCGGCCGCGACGACCGCCAGCTGCATGACCTGCTCCTGAAAAATCGGCACGCCCAAGGTGCGCTCGAGCACCTTCTCGACCTCCTTGCTGGGATAAGTCACCGCCTCCTCGCCGTTGCGGCGGCGCAGGTAGGGATGCACCATCTCTCCTTGGATCGGGCCGGGGCGCACGATCGCCACTTCGATCACCAGGTCGTAGTAATTTTGCGGCCGCAATCGCGGCAGCATGGACATCTGCGCCCGCGATTCGATTTGAAACACGCCCACGGTGTCGGCGCGGCAAATCATCTCGTACACGGCCTTGTCCTCGGCCGGCACGGTGGCCAGGCCGAGCCCGCCGGGAGCCGCGGATGCGCCGCCGAATTCGTTGACCAGCTGAAATGCCCGCCGCAGCGCGCTCAGCATCCCCAAGCCCAGCACGTCCACTTTCAGCAGCCCCAGCGCATCGAGATCGTCCTTGTCCCATTCGATCACCGTGCGATCGGGCATGGCCGCATTCTCTATGGGCACGAGCTCGTCCAAACGTCCGCGCGCAATGACGAAGCCGCCCACGTGCTGCGAAAGATGGCGGGGAAAGCCGAGGATTTCCGACGCGAGCGCGATGAGGCGCACGATCACGGAATCCTCGGGATCGAACCCGCAGGCACGGATGCGCTCAGGATCGATGCGCTGGCCGTCCCACCATTGGATGCCTCGCGCAAGCCGGTCGACTTGCGCCAGATCCAGTCCCAGCGCCTTGCCCACGTCCCGCAGGGCGCTGCGCGGACGGTAGCAGATGACGGTGGCGGCCAGCGCCGCGCGTTCGCGGCCGTACTTCGTATAGATGTATTGAATCACCTCTTCGCGCCGCTCGTGCTCGAAATCCACGTCGATATCGGGCGGCTCGTTGCGCTCTTTTGAAATGAAGCGCTCGAACAGCATGGACATGCGCGAAGGATCGACCTCGGTGATCCCTAAGCAATAACAGACGGTGGAGTTGGCCGCGGAACCGCGGCCTTGGCAGAGTATTCCCTGCGAGCGCGCATGTTGAACGACATCGTGCACGGTCAGGAAGAAGGGCTCGAATTTCAGCTCCGCGATCAAGCGCAATTCGTGTTCGATGTTCTTGCGCACCGCCTCGGACGCGCCCGCGGGCCATCGCTTCCTGCAGCCTTGCTCCGTCAGCGCGCGCAAGTGGCCGGCGGGAGTGGCGCCGGCGGGCACTATTTCCTCCGGATACTCGTAGCGCAGCTCATCGAGATTGAAGGTGCAGCGCCCGGCAATCTCGAGCGTTTGTGCCAGCAGCGGCTCGGGATACAGCTCGCACAAGCGCTGCAAGGGCCGCAGGCAGCGCTCGCCGTTCGGAAATGCGGCAAGCCCCAAGGCCCGCAGGGGCGTGTTCAGGCGAATCGACGTCAATACATCCTGAAGGGCCCGGCGGCTGCGGCGATGCATGTGCACGTCGCCCGCGGCCACCCTGGGCAATTCCAGCGTCTTGCCCAGCGTTTCGAGCAATTCCAAGCGGCGCGCGTCGCAGCCGCCGGTGAGCAGTTCCACCCCCAGCCACAAGCGACCGGCGAATCGTTCGCGCAGCCAGCGGCCGTCCGCCTCCTGACCCGGCGCCAACACTCTGCCGGCGTGCGGCAGCCAGATGATCAAACAGCCGCCCAGAGCATTCTCGAGATCGGCGCGTGCCAGCGCATAGCGGCCTTTGACGCTCGCGCGGCGCGCCCGGCTGATCAGGCGGCTCATGGCGCCGTAGCTCGCGCGATCGGTGGCCAGCGCCACGAGCTCGAGACCATCGATGCAGTTGAGTTCCGTGCCGATGATCAGCGGCAGGCCGTGCTGCTTGGCGGCGAGGTGAGCGCGTACCGCGCCCGCGAGCGAGCATTCATCGGTGAGTGCCAGCCCGCGGTAATTCAGCCCTTTGGCCCGGGCGACCAATTCCTCAGGCTGAGAAGCGCCGCGCAAAAAAGAGAAGCTGCTCAAGGCATGAAGTTCGGCGTACATGATCAGAGCACCCGCCGTTCAAGCGAACATGCCGTGCAAATACCAACATTTGGATCGGCGCTCCTGGAAAACCCACAGCTTTGCGCCATGCGATTGACTCGGGCCATCCTGGCCCTCGCCCTGCGGGCGCCCTGCGGGCGTCGGTTTCGGCATCCCGCCTCCACATTGACTCGGGCCATCCTGGCCCTCGCCCTGCGGGCGCCCTGCGGGCGTCGGTTTCGGCATCCCGCCTCCACATTGGCGTGCAATGTAGTAGTCGCGTGCCACGCCCCGGCCGTCCCACCAACCGCTCTCGATGCGCTCCGGACCTTGCTCCAGAACCAAGCCGCCTGCCAACGGCAACGGTGCATCCAGCAACCACACAGGGCGCGGCATGCCGTCGCCGGCATCCCGATCGGCCATCTTCTCACTCACGCGCCGGACAGAAGTCAGTGCCAGTTCATGGACGCGCCGCCACGCCGCTTCGGGCCGATGCTCCGGGATTGCAATGACTCCATACACTGACTCCTCGCCCAAGCGCGCACGCAAACGCTCCACCAGTTGCGGCATGCTGTCGCGCCCGTGGCCGGCGCCTACGTTCGCAGCTGCCAACCCTGCAAAAACATCGAGCGAACCGGCCGAGAGCGGCTGCAGGGAGCCGGAGATCATTTCCATGCCGCGGACCGGTGCACGAAGCCCGAGCCTCCCGAGCTTTTGGGCCAGCACATCCGTCAAGCGCCGGCGTTCACCCGTGACGCTCGCCAGCCCTAAATGTACGTAGGTCGCCGGCCCCGCGCGATGCCGCAGCCTCAGCCGCAATGCCTGTACCCCAGCCTGCCGCTGCCACAAGAACTGCACACAGCGCTCGATCAAGGGTTCGAGCGCCTTTTCCAGATAAGCGGCATTCTCGATCTCCGTTTCTAAATCGCAGCGCGCCCGAAAGCGCTCGCGCGGCACGAACGCTCTGCGCGGCGCCGATTGCCGCCCCAGCGCAATGTCCAGATCCTGCACGGCAGTGACGCCCAAGCGGCGCGCAAGACCGGCGCGCGGCAGGCGCAGCAATTCACCCACGCGAGTCACCCCCATGGCACGCAGAGTTTTCAGCCGCGCGATATCCCAGGCCGTACAAGCAATGGGCAAGTCCGCCATGTGGCTTGCCAGCGCCCAGGCGTCTTCGATCTGTACCGGTTGGCCTCGTGCAACCCCGTGCGGCGGGCCGCCGTCCGGCGCAGTGCCGGTGCGCGCGAGCCAAAGCGCCGCCAAGGTCGAAGGGGCCGTGGCACTGTGGGCCGGCAGTGCAAGCCGCTGCCAACAGGCATCGATGCCGGCATGCAAACGATCAAGGGGACCGAATAGCCGCAAGCTGCCCCTGACCTCCAATAACAAGGCGTTAGGCGGCTCGATACTGACGAAGGAGGTGAAGCGTTGTGCATGCATGCAAAGACGCTGCAGCACGGCGGCCGCATGCTCCATGCCGGCCAATTCCGGAAACACCACGGCATACCAAAGCTGTTTTGAACGCGTGTGACCGGCTGCCTGCGGCGTCGGCGGTACACCGCCTGCTTTCAGTGGTCTCGCCGGCGCAGGCACCTGTGCGGGCGCCGGTGCGGGCACAGACGCAGGCGATGCGTCCTCTGCGGCAAACAGGTCTGCCGTCTGCGATTGCGCAGTTCTTGATTTCACGGGCCGCCAAGATCGACCGGGCCGGGCCGGCCACCCTGCACTTTGAGTATATCGAGACGCGCCTCATGCTCACCCTGCGTCATCAACAAACGCAGGCTCGCGGGCGAAGACTCGAAACGATGCCGCTCGGGACGAAACAACACGCCGAGCGCTCCGCCCTCCTCGGCAGCGAGCTTCAAACGTCGCAGCCAGCGATCGTCGGTGCCTTTCAGCCAGAGAAACACCGCGGCGCAGACACCCGAGCCTAAAGCCTGTTCGGCGGCCCACAATGCTTCCGTGGCGCTGACAGGCCGCACCACCAGCAGATGCGCCAGTTCGATGCCCTGCTGCGCCAAGGCAGGGGCGTAAGGTTCATGGGGCGGTGCTATCCAGACGAGCCAGGGAGCTTCTTGGCCGCTCCGGCGTTGGCACTCCACCAAAGCCGGCAAGAAAAGCTGCACCTCGCCCAAGCCGGCATCATCCAGCAGCACCTCGATGAGCGACGCCGTCGGCCACCCACCCCCGGGCAAGCGGGCATCCAGCGAGCTCTTACCGGTGGACCAGACCGGACGGGAGGGGGCAGCCGAGGCGTCTTTTAACTTCCAGACGCGTGCATCGGCCAAAATATCCGCAAGCG
Organism: uncultured Gammaproteobacteria bacterium; assembly: GCA_963784105.1. Lineage (GTDB taxonomy): Bacteria > Pseudomonadota > Gammaproteobacteria > Steroidobacterales > Steroidobacteraceae > Bog-1198. The sequence goes on along the minus strand of CAWAQE010000015.1, from coordinate 1,833,277 downwards.
ACGGAGCCTCACGCGGCATCCACGTCTTTGCCGCGGCGAAGTACCCCGACGACCACCCCTTCGATAATCATGGGCTGCTCTTTGAGGTTGACGCGAATGGGCTCGAAGTCATCATTTTCGGGCAGCAGCCACACAATCGTGCCTTCTTGCCGGTAGCGTTTGACGGTGACTTCGTTTTCCAGGCGCGCGACCACGATTTGACGATTGCGCACCTCGGGCGTGCGATGCACGGCGACCAGATCGCCATCCAGAATGCCGGCGTTCTTCATGCTCATGCCCTGCACCTTCAGCAGGTAATGCGGCGTGGGCTGGAATAGCTGCGGGTCGATCTGATAGCGCTTTTCAATATGCTCTTCGGCCAAGATCGGACGGCCGGCGGCCACCCGTCCGATGAGCGGCAGGCCCAACTGTTCACGCAGTATGTCCTTGAGCTGAATGCCGCGTGAAGCGCCGGGAATGAGATCGATGACCCCCTTGCGCTGCAAGGCGCGCAAGTGTTCCTCGGCGGCATTCGGCGACTTGAAGCCCAGAGTGCGCGCGATTTCCGCACGCGTCGGCGGCATCCCGCTTTCCATGATGGCGTCTTGAATGAGCCTGAGGATCTGAGTTTGACGGGGGGTAAGGTCCGACATGCATCACCTGTATATGTAGACAGTGACTGTCATTATATACAGTCTCCGGCTACTGGCAAGTCCGCCCGCGGCGCGGTAATTTGCCGGGTCGTCCATTTAACAGGTATGCCATGACACAAGAAAAAAAGGACCACCCCCGCGACCGCCGGCTCGGCATGGATCGACCCATTACGCGCCGGGATTTCTTGAACGGCATCGCCATCGGCGCCACCGCCGCCGCATCCGGACCCCTGCTCGCCGCCTCGCTGTCAGACTCCCCTGCCTCAGGCGACCCCGGTGTCCCAAGCGCCGCACAGCTGCCTTCTGCCGCCCAGGACGCGCCCGGCTACTACCCGCCCCTGCTCACCGGCATGCGCGGCAGCCACCCCGGCTCCTTCGAGGGTGCTCATGCGCTGCGCGACGGCAAGACCTGGCCTGCCGCAGAGGATACCGGAGAGGAATACGACCTGATCGTCGTCGGCGGGGGCATCAGCGGACTTGCCGCCGCGCACTTTTACCGCGCGCATGCCAAGGCCGGCAGCCGTATCCTCATTCTCGAAAATCACGATGATTTCGGCGGTCACGCCAAACGCAACGAATTCAACCTGGACGGCCACCTGAATTTATTGAATGGCGGTACCTTGGAAATCGACAGCCCGCGGCCCTATGGCCCGACCGCCGCGGGCCTGCTGACGACGCTCGGCATCGACGTCCCGAAGCTCATTAAAACGACTCAGAATCTAGAGTTCTATGAACACCTCGGCCTGCAAAGCAGCGTGTTCTTCGATCGTGAAACCTTCGGCGCCGACAAGCTGGCCGTCGGCCTGGGCCGGCTGCCGTTCAAGGAATTCCTGGCGCAGGCGCCGCTGTCCGCATCGGCGCGCGATGCAATCGTCCAGATTCAAGAAGGCAAGGTCGACTACCTGCCCTCCTTGAGCTCCGACGAAAAGAAGCAGCGCTTGTCGCGCATGAGCTACGAAGCTTTCCTGCGCGATGTGGTTCATGCGGAACCCGCCGTGCTCCACTTCTATCACGCACGCACCATGGGCGAATGGGGAGTCGGCACCGATGCAGTGTCTGCGCTCGACTGCTGGGGTTTCGGGCTTCCCGGATTTCAAGGCATGAACCTGGCAAAGGGTTCCATCCGGCGCATGGGCTATACCCCCGCGGGATACGAAGACACCGGAGGATCGTACCGATTGCATTTCCCCGACGGCAACGCCACGATCGCGCGCCTCTTGGTGAGAAATCTCATTCCCAGCGCCGTTCCGGGCAACAGCGCCGAAGATGTGGTCACCGCGCGCGTGAATTACGCCGAACTCGACCGGGGCGCAAATCCGATCCGAATACGGTTGAACAGCATCGTCATCCGCGCGCGCCATCTCGGCGATCCCAAATCGTCCGGCCGCGTGGAAGTGACTTATTTGCGCGGCGGCCGGCCTTTCAAGGCACGCGCCCGCGGCACGGTTCTGGCCTGCTACAACATGATGATTCCCTATTTGTGCCCGGAGCTGCCTGCGGCGCAGAAGGAGGCATTGCACAGGCTGGTCAAGACCCCGCTGGTCTACACCAGCGTGGCGCTGCGCAACCGGCGGGCATTCGATGCGCTGAAGATCCACCGGGTCTATGCGCCGAGCGGCTACCACACGTATTTTCACTTGAACCCGCACGTCGACATCGGTGCCTACGCGAGTCCGAAATCCGCGGACGAGCCGATTCTCGTGCACATGGTGCGCACCCCCTGCAAGCCCGGTCTGCCCGAACACGATCAGAATCGCGCCGGGCGGGCCGAACTATTGGTCACGACGTTCGAGACTTTCGAGCGCAACATCCGCGAACAGCTGGCTCGCACTCTGGGCGCAGGAGGTTTCGATCCCGCCCGCGACATCACGGCCATTACCGTGAATCGGTGGCCGCATGGCTACGCGCCGGAATACAATCCGCTGTTCGATCCCGACGTGCCCGAGGCCGAACGGCCGAACATCATCGGGCGCGCGCAATTCGGGCGCATCGCCATCGCCAATTCCGATTCCGGGGGCGCCGCATACACGGATTCGGCCATCAATCAGGGCCATCGCGCAGTCATGGAATTGCTGCGCGGATAGTGAATTTGGCTCGCCTGCTGTAAAATTTACACTCCGAAGCCGTATATTTAATGATGTTGTAATTTGTTGGAATGGAACTTATGGGAAAACGTCGCTGAGAACCGACAATTAGCGCATTTCAGTTGCATTCGAGGCGCGAATTTGGCTTTATGTGTGACTGTGTTGCGACGCAGACCGGCCTGACACCGTGACTGGGCCTGCTCGTGGCGGCACTTCGGACTTTCCGATACGAACGAATTAACCCTAGGGGAATATTTTTATGACATTGACCACCACTTTAAAGGCCTCTCTCGCCGTTGCCTGCGTCGTTGCATTCGCGGGTTGCACGGATCTGAAGCCCATCCAAGCCCAGATCGACGATCTGAAATCGCAACTCAGCAAAAACACGAGCGACGATCAAAGGACGGCGTCCGAAGCCGCTGCCGCTCAGAGCGCCGCCGCGAGCGCCCAGTCCGCCGCTTCCGGCGCGCAGAGCACCGCGAATCAGGCATTGTCGACGGCGCAATCCAATTCGACCGCCATTGAAGCGATCAACGAGAAGATCGATCGCATGTTCAAGAAGTCAGTGTCGAAGTAAATCGAGCATTTGCGAGCTTGTACGCCGCGGGTCACACCGCGGCGTTTTTTTTGGGCGGAGGACCCGCACCTCCCCCTTGCGGGCCCCGCCGATCGGCGTGCGCGCTCGCACTACATGAAAAACTGCTCCGATACGATCTTGCCGTCCTTGACCTCGTAGGCGCAGATTTCCTCGAGCTTCACGCGCCCGCGTCCCTTCATGGTGACGTCCATTGAGAGTGCGAGCGCGATGGCATTGCCGGTGACCAGCGGCGCCGAGGCGTTGCATTCATGCATTTTCTCCACCATCGACCCGAATTTGTGGCCTTTATCGATGATGGCACGCAGCCCCTTGGTCTCTTTGGGGAAGTCCGGGGTTGCACGCGGTTCGATGCTGACCGCATCCTCGGCGAATAGCTCTTTCTGCGCGGCTTCGAACTGGCCTTGACGGCAAAGCTCGGCCAGGCGGGCCGCGATCTGTTGCGTGTTCATGACTGTGCTCCTTTGGTCGCAGAGTGTTGGACGGCGGGGCCGACCGGCCCGCGCGGGAGCATTATTTTTACGCCAATGCGCGGCAGATTGCAGCTGCCGGGCGAGGCGGCCCCGCGGTAAGCGAAATTCGTTCCGCCCGCGGAGCGAGGGCCCGGATGGCCCGAGTCAATAGCGTATGAGAGCCGATCCCCAGGTAAATCCGCCGCCGAATGCCTCCAGCAGCAGCAGTTGGCCGCGCTTGACGCGGCCGTCGCGAATACCCGTATCGAGAGCCAGGGGCACCGAGGCGGCGGAGGTGTTGCCCTGAGTGTTGATGGTCACGATCACCCTTTCCATGGGCAAATCGAGCCGTTTGGCGATCGCCTCGATGATTCGAATATTCGCCTGGTGAGGGATCAGCCAGTCGAGCTGGTCCCTGCTGATTCCATTGGCGTTGAGCGTTTCGGTAACCAGCTGCCCCAGCGTATTGACGGCGACCTTGTAGACCTCGTTGCCCTTCATCTGCACGCCGGCCTTGCCTTCGCGCACCAGGTTGAACCCCTTGGATACGCCGTCCGGATACAGCAGCAGATCCTTGTACTTGCCGTCGGAGTGCAGGCGGGTGCTGATGATCCCGGGCTCGGCCGAGGGCTTCAAGATCACGGCGCCCGCGCCATCCGCGAACAGCACGCAGGTGCCTCGATCCTTCCAATCGACGATCCGGGTCAGCGTCTCCGCGCCGACCACCAGGGCGCACTTCGATTCACCCAGCCGGACGAATTTATCCGCCACGCTCAGGGCATAGACGAAGCCGGTGCACGCCGCCTCCAGGCTGAATGCCGGACAGCCGTGAATTCCCAAGCGGTCCTGCAGCAATGTGCCCACATTCGGGAATACGAGGTCCGGCGTCGTCGTGCCCACGCAGATCAAATCGATATCCGCCGCCGTGACCCCCGCATCCAGCATCGCGCGCCGCGACGCATGTTCCGCGAGATCCGTCGTGGTCTCGCCCTCCGCCGCCACATGACGCTGTTCGATGCCGGTCCGCGTTCGAATCCATTCGTCGCTGGTGTCGACGAGCCTTTCGAGCTCCGCATTGGTCAGTATTTTTTCCGGCAAGTAGCTGCCGGTGCCGGCGATTCGTGCGTACATCGAATTCCTTCAAGCTTCGCGTGAAGCGCCCAAACGTTGCGCGATGCGCGCCGGCACGCCGTTGCGCGCCTCCAGTACCGCGACCTCGATGGCGCGTTGAAATCCGAATATGTCCGTGCCGCCGTGGCTTTTGATGACGATGCCGTTCAAACCGACCATGCTCGCGCCGTTGTAGCGGCGGGGATCTATCCGCGCGCGCAGCGCATGGAGCGCCGGCCGCGCGGCGATGTAGCCCAGCTTGCGCAAGACGGTGCGGCTGAACTCCTCGCGCAGCGCCTCGCCGATCAAGCGTGCGGCTCCCTCCATCGACTTCAGCGCCACATTGCCGGTAAAGCCGTCGGTGACGACGACATCGACCTTATCAGAAAAAATGTCGTCGCCCTCGACGAACCCGACATAGTTGATGTCGCCCGCGGAGAGCAAATTGTGCGCCGCCTGCACGATATCGGTGCCCTTGATTTCTTCGGCGCCGATATTGAGCAGGCCCACGCGCGGCCGTGCGTGCGCTCCCTCCAGGTCGGCGGCGAGAACCGACCCCATCACCGCGAACTGATACAGCTGCGCCGGTGTGCACGTGGCATTGGCGCCCAAGTCCAGCATGTAGGTGTGTCCGCCGCGCGAAGGGATCTGCGACACGATGGCGGGACGTTCCACGCCCGGCAGCATTTTCAGCACGAAGTGCGCCGTCGCCATCAGTGCGCCCGTGTTGCCTGCGCTCACGCAGGCATGCGCTTCGTGCGCCTTGACCAGATCGATGGCTCGGCGCATGGAAGAGTCGCGCTTGCGCCGCAAGGCCTCGCGCGGATGATCGGTCATTGCGACCACATCGGCGGCGAACAGGCAGGACACGTTGGCGGGGAATGAGCTTCCCAGCTCACCTTCCAATTCGGGCTGCCGCCCGATCAGGGTGAAACGTACGTCGCTGAATTCACGGGCGGCGGCCACCGCCGCCGGCACGGAAACCGAAGGGCCATGGTCGCCGCTCATGGCGTCGATGGCTATATGGAGCGGCGCAGACACTTGCGTCAAAAGAACCCGGGCGGCGGGCGAATCCGCCGGGAGTTCGGTCAGTACGGTTTATTCTTCGGCCGCAGCCGCGTCCGCCTTGGTCTGAAGCACCTTGCGGCCGCGATAAAATCCCTCGCGGGAAATACGATGACGCGAATGAGTCTCGCCGCTCTTGGCGTCGATCGACACCGCGGGTAGAGGCAGCGCGGAGTGGGAGCGGTGCATGCCGCGCTTGGACGGAGTTTTTCTGCTTTTTTGAACTGCCATGAGTGCTATGTCCTATCAAGTTTTCTTAAACAAATCCTGCAAAGCGGCGAATGGCCGCAATCGATCGCCCGCCGTGTCCTGAATCTCATCGCCCGCCCCGAGGATCGGCGCCCGACCGCAGGTTTGCGGAGCGGTACAAGCCGCAACTGCGGGCAGGGCCAACAACAATTCTTCCTCGGCCAGTTCGCGCAAGCTGATCCGGCCACCCTCCATTGCATAGACCTCGCGCGGCGAATCGGCCGTGCTCGAGTCCACGCTGCTCGAAAATTCGATTTCGCTGCTCCCCGCCGCGGCAAACGCAAAGCCTTGCAGGCAGCGCTGACACACCAAGTGCGGGACCGCTTCGACCGCAATAGTTGCTCCTGCGCGGTCCGCATCGAGTTTCACAAATGCGAATCTCGCACGTACCGAACCCTGCGCGTCCGCCAACAAGTCCTGCAGCCGAGGCAACTCGCCGAGCGGGTAGACGCGTTCGAGCACTTCCGCCTTGTCGGCCAGGTGCGCGCAATCGACTCGGTCAGGCAAGCCCGAAGCCATGGGCCGCGTATAATAGGGCCCGTTCCCACCACTGTCAAAATCAATCGGGTGCAAGTCGTTGTTTTTGAAGTCTCCGCCTGAGCTCATTTTAGCGTCGACCTCGGCCTACCGACGTGAGCTCCTGGCGAGGCTGCGCCTGCCCTTTTCCTGCAGTGCACCGGGTGTCGATGAGACTCGCCGGGCGGGTGAGCGGCCGCTCGCCCTGGCGGTGCGACTGGCCAGGGCCAAGGCCACCGCCGTGGCGCTGCAACATCCCGACGCCTGGGTCATCGGCTCCGACCAAGTCGCGGTCCGGTTGGGCGGCTCGCCGGATGAATTGATCCTGGGCAAACCCGGCACCGAAGCGCTCTGCATCGAACAGCTGCGCGGTCATTCGGATCGCCGGCTGTCGTTTATCACCGCGGTGGCCCTGATGCGGCACAGCGGCCGCTCCGTGCACGAATTCGTCGATACCACCCAAGTCAAATTCCGCACCCTCGACGACGCCACCATAGCGCGCTACGTCGCTCTCGAGACGCCGTTCGACTGCGCCGGGGGTTTCAAGAGCGAGGGCCTCGGAATCGCCCTTTGCGAGTCGATCGACAGCGTGGATCCGAGCGCGCTCATCGGTCTGCCTCTGATCCGGCTGAGCCAGGCCTTGCGCAGCGTCGGATTCACACTGCCTTAGCATCTCGACGCACTGGTACCTCGACCCAGTGGTGATATTGACCCAGTTCACAGGTCTGGGGGATGAGGAGTTGGAAGCCAACGTAGAAGAGCAGTTGGCTTCCAACTCCTCATCCCCCCAGACCGAGCGCATTGGGCCGATATACATCACTGGGCGGAGGGAGCAGTCGCAGTGGCTTCGGCACCGTGATGCTGATCGGTACGAGAATTCGCCAGGGGGGCTAAGCCTTGGCACGGCAACTGTTCCCCGTTGCCGTGCCAAGGCTTAGCCCCCCCTCGGCGAATGCTAAACCACCGATCAACATCACTGTGCCGAGGTACCAACTAACGCTTCGACGAACGCTTGGTCGCCCCCCGCTTGGTCGCCCCCTTGACCGGCGCAATCGCATCGAGCACCGCGGCCAGCTCTCCGGGCAAGGGCGCGCTGGCGTGGAACGGGACGCCGGAACCGGGCCACTCGAAAGCAATGGATTGCGCATGCAAGAACGTGCGCTTCAAGCCATGGCGCTTCAGTTCGGCATTGCGCTCGCGGTCCCCGTACTTGTCGTCCCCCAGCAACGGGTGGCCGGCGAAGGATGCATGGACGCGAATCTGATGGGTGCGCCCCGTCGGAATGTCCACTTCCATCAGGGTCGCGAGCGATCCGAAGAACTGCACCGGCTTGAATACGCTCACCGAATCTTTGCCGGCGGCGGCGACCCGCACGTGCCGTTCGCCGTGCTGGCGATTGTCGGTCGCCAGCGGTGCGTCGATGCGCTTGGTTCCCAGCTGCCAGCTGCCCGAAACCAGGCCCAGATAGGTCTTGTGCATGCCGCCGTTGCGAATCAAGGCATGCAGTGCGGTCAGGGTGGCGCGATCGCGGGCGACCAGCAGGCAGCCGCTGGTATCGCGGTCGAGACGATGCACCAGTTCCAATGTCTCCCGCGGCCGCGACGCGCGCAATGCCTCGATCACGCCGAAACTCATGCCGCTGCCGCCATGCACCGCGACGCCCGCCGGCTTGTCGATCACCAACAAATGCCGGTCCTGGAAGATGACGGCTCGCTCGATCAATTCGAGCAGGCTGCTCGACGGCGCTCGCAGCTCATCGCCGATATCGATCCGCACCGGCGGCAGGCGTACTTCGTCGCCTTCCTGAATGCGGTACTCCGCATCCACACGCTTGCGGTTGACGCGTACTTCACCCTTGCGCAGCAGCCGGTATACCCGGCTGCGGGGCACCGTCTTGAAGTGCCGCATGAGGAAATTGTCGATTCGTTGGCCGGCCTCGTCGGCCGTTACCGCGCGCAGCGTTACCGGACTTTTGGCGGCTCGCAGGCCCTGGGGCACTGTTACATTGCTGTTCATAAATTCACGATCTTCGCTGGGCTATGTTTCTAAGGTATTGATTACATTGACCCTGACGGGTTGTCGTGATAATGTCTCAAAACCGTGTCAGGCGCTTAACCATTTAAGGGCAATGCCCTGTTTAGGTAATGTATAGACACCGGTTTCGGTGGCGCCCCCACCCTGTGGGAGCGCCGCATATTAGTTGGTTCTGGATTTCCAGACCATCGCTCGGCCGATGAGACGGACGCAAGAGAGCCCAATTTGAGCTTCGGCGTCTGACAAGCGGTTAACCGAGAAAAAGGCCCCGGGCTTACCGTATGTTCTTTTGCGGAATTGGGTTTTGGCGGATTTGGGTTGAAGCGGTCGCGTGCTTCGCGCTCGACGTATCCCTATTCGTAATCTCCCCGTTCGCCGCGTTCCCGGCTTCTATTCTCAAGCTCACCTCCTCGGCTCCTACCACTTTAGTTGGGGCACATGAAAAGAATGCTCGTCAACGCAGTTCAAGAAGAAGAACTGCGAGTCGCTCTCGTCGACGGTCAGAAACTCTACGACTTATCGATTGAAATACCTTCACGGGAACAGAAAAAATCCAATATCTATAAAGGCCGTATCACCCGCGTAGAGCCGAGTCTCGAAGCGGCTTTCGTCGAATACGGCGCGCAGCGCCATGGATTTCTGCCGCTGAAGGAAGTCTCCAAGGAATACTTCCGTTCCCAGCCCGCCTCCGGCGGCAGGCTGAACATCAAGGACCTCCTGCAGGAAGGCCAAGAGCTCATCGTTCAGGTCGAGAAGGAGGAACGCGGCAACAAGGGCGCGGCACTCACGACCTTCATCAGTCTTGCCGGCCGCTTCCTGGTGCTGATGCCGAACAACCCGCGCGCCGGCGGCGTGTCGCGCCGCATCGAAGGCGAGGACCGCGATCAGATGCGCGAGGCCATGAATGGCCTGCAGATCCCCGACGGCATGGGAGCCATCGTGCGTACCGCCGGTGTGGGCAGAACCACCGAGGAACTGCAGTGGGATCTGAACAACCTGAAAACGGCGTGGGACGCCATCGTGGCCGCCAACGACGGCCGGCCCGCACCGTTCCTGATTTTCCAGGAAAGCGACGCGGTGACCCGCGGCCTTCGCGACTATTTCTCCGACGATGTGGGCGAGTGCCTCATCGATCAGCCGGAGGCGTTCCAGAAAGCGCAGGAGTACATGCAGCGCTTCATGCCGCCGGACGCGCAGCGCAAGCTCAAGCTGTACCAGGACCCGGTGCCGCTGTTCACGCGCTACCAGATCGAGAGCCAGATCGAGTCCGCCTATTCGCACAAGGTCACCCTGCCCTCGGGCGGGAGCCTGGTGATCGACCACACTGAAGCGCTGGTATCGATCGACATCAATTCGGCGCGCAGCACCCGCGGCGGCGATATCGAGGCGACCGCGCGCAATACCAATCTGGAGGCCGCGGAAGAGATTGCACGGCAGCTGCGTCTGCGCGACATCGGCGGCCTCATCGTCATCGACTTCATCGACATGGAGTCGCAGGCCAACCAGCGCGCCGTGGAAGACATGCTGCGGGACGCGGTCAAGATGGATCGTGCGCGCATTCAGTTGGGAAGGCTGTCGCGCTTCGGCTTGCTCGAGCTGTCGCGCCAGCGCCTGCGGCCGGCGCTGAGTGAAACCACTCACATCAATTGCCCTCGATGCAGCGGCATGGGCACGATACGCGGCGTCGAATCGATGTCGCTCGCCTTATTGCGCTTGATAGGCGAAGAGGCGCGCAAGGAGCGGACCGGCCGGGTGATCGCCCAGGTGCCGGTCGACGTCGCGACCTATCTCATGAACGAGAAGCGCGATTGGCTGAGTCAGATCGAAGTGCGCGACAAGGTGTCGCTGGTGATCGTGCCGAACCCGCATATGCAGACTCCGGCTTACGTGCTGCGCCGGATCCGCGACGATGAAAAAGAACTGCCGGAAAACACCACGGTCAGCTACCAGCTGGTCGAACAGCCCGCCATCGACGATTCGAATATCGGAAATCGAGACAAGAAGCCTCAAGCCGACGCACCCCTGGTCCCGAGCATTTTGCCGGCCTCTGCGGCGCCCATCATTCCCATGCCCATCCCGGACCCCGTGCCGGAATCCGTGGCGACGGCGGCCGCCGCGCCGCAAATCGGTGCCCTGGTGCGCTTTTGGCGCTGGCTGTTCGGCAGCGGCGCAAGCGTGCCCGCGCAAGCGGCGACGTCCCCGGCAAATCCGCCCCAGCGCGATCGTCCGGCGCATCGAGAAGCCCGCCATGACCGGTACCGCAGCGGCGGCGACCGGGATCGAAACCGGGACCGCGGCGACAGGGATCGAAATCGCGACGTGCGGCGTGATGGGCCGCGCGACCCGCGGCGCGACGGCCGCCCGCGCGGCGAGAATCGTGGCGATTCGGCGCCCCGCCGCGCCGAAGGCGCAGGACCGGCCGAACGCAACTCAGGCGCACAACGCCAGGATGCGCCGCGTGCGGACGGTGCTCCCCGGCAAGAACAGGCGCCTCGACCGGACCAAGGGCCGCGTGGCGATCAAGCGCCGCGCGGTGATCAAGCGCCGCGCGGTGATCAGCCGTCCCGTGGCGATCAGCCACCGCGCACCGACTCCCCGGCGCGGGGTGGCGAGCCGCGTTCCGCAGAGGGCCCATCCGGCGGCGACAGGGGCGACAGGGGCGAACGTGGCGAACGTGGCGAGCGCAGCGAACGCGGCGGCAGAAGCCGGCGGCGGCGAGGCCGCGGCCGTCGTGAGGGTGGAGAGAGCCAGAACGGCACTCAGAATGCCGGCCAAGGGATGAACCAGGGCTCAGGGGCTGGGACCCCTGCTGCCGTGGGTGAAGCCGGTACCGGTTCGCCTGCACCCCAGGAAGCGCCCCGCGAGCAGGCGCCCCGCGAGGAGCAGGCGCCCCGCGAGCGGCCGCCCGTGCCCATGGCGGCTGAGGTCTCGCCACAGGCTCCCAGCGGCCCAACGGACAATAAGTACGTGGTGTGGTCGTCCAGCCCGAGCGAGGCGCCGCGCACAGGTCCGGACGACCGCTAGTCCTTTCCCGATCAAGACGGTCTGCGCGCGCCCCTGGAACGGAGCGCGCGCAGACGCCAGTCGAGCGCCAAACTGGTGCACAGCAAGGCCATGGTCAGGCCGCGAAGCCAGGCCACCGCAATGGCGGTTGCCAGGAGCTTGATGGAATGCCCCGTGGGCTCTCCCAGATGCCCCCACCGGTACCAGGCGAGGCTGAAGGCCACCATGGCGACCCCATAGATCAGCACCCAGACGTAGCGCTCTGCCGGCCGCAAGGGCCGCCCCGGCACTGCCTGCTCACTACCGCGGCGCAGGCCATAGCAAATCAGCCCCAGCACGATCACGAGCCCGACCAGCGAACTGCCGTCCTGCATCAGCCGGACTCCTCCCAGATGGTGGCTGCCGATGTCCACGACGGGATCTTCGAGCCACGGGATCATGCGGATACCGCGGGCGTTCTCGTGAGTAAATGCGTCCCACACCAGATGGGTCACGGCGCCCCCCAGCACCCCGCAAGCCGCCGACAGCCACTGACGGATGCTGCGGAAATCCGCGGGCGAGGAGAACGGACGCCAGCGCGCATAGGCGCCTTCCGGTAAAACCTCCAATACCGGCGTTTTGACCAGGAACTGAAAAGCCCAATAGACCGTCATGCCCACCGGCAGGCAAAAGGTCAGCAGCGCCACGGCGCTGTGCGTCTCGAAGCGGTGCATGCGCCAGGGAAAGAACAACCCGAAATCAGGAACCATGGAGCCGATGACCGCCGCGGACAGCAACCGCCAACGGGCCAACAAGCGCGAAAACGGCAACACAACGGCGGCGTGGGAAATGGTGTACGGCATCAAAGGACCTTGGTTGTCATCTCGGCGTCATATTACAGACCTATAAATCACGGGCTACGTCCCACTCCTAACCCCCGGGGTACAGCATGTCGAACATCGATGCGGTCAATCAAGCGCCCCCCGGCCTGACCCACGCACCGGGAGCTTCGACGCTCATCGGACAGAAGCCGAATCCCTGGTTCAATGTCCTGGCGGGGGTCGTGGTCATCACCGGAATCATATATGCCGGCGTTCACTTGGCGAGCGACCTGTCGGTGGTCCGCGATACCCGAGCCTATCCCTATATATTGCTTGGCATTGCATTGTTGATCGCACTGGGATTCGAGTTCGTCAACGGCTTCCACGACACCGCGAATGCGGTGGCCACCGTAATCTACACGAATTCCATGTCTCCGAATCTCGCCGTCGTCTGGTCCGGCAGCTTCAATTTCCTCGGGGTTCTGTTCTCCACCGGCGCCGTGGCCTTCGGCATCGTCTCACTGTTGCCGGTGGAACTGATCCTGCAAGTGGGCAGCGGAGCCGGTTTTGCCATGGTCTTCGCGCTATTGATCGCCGCCATCCTCTGGAATCTGGGCACCTGGTATTTCGGCCTGCCGTCCTCGAGTTCGCATACTCTGATCGGCTCCATCATCGGCGTCGGCCTCATGAATCAGCTGATGGCGGTGAATCCCTCCGGCGCCAGCGGCGTGGACTGGAGCCAGGCGACCAAGATCGGCGAGACTCTGCTGCTTTCACCCTTGATCGGCTTCAGCCTGGCTTACTTGCTGCTCACCATCCTGAAGTCGGTGATCAAGATCCCTGCACTGTACAAGGAACCCGAGGGAACCAAGCCGCCGCCGCCGTGGATTCGCGCCCTGCTCATCCTGACCTGCACCGGCGTGAGCTTCTTTCACGGCGGAAACGACGGTCAAAAGGGCATGGGGCTCATCATGCTGATTCTCATCGGCACCGTGCCTACGGCCTATGCGCTCAACCGCACCATGCACGAAGCCGATGTCAATCGATTCGTCGCGGTCTCCGCGCAGGCACAGACCGTCCTGTCGCGCTACGGCGCCGGCGAGGCGCCGGCCGACCCGCATGCGGCCGCGATGAACCTGGTTCGCGCTCGCGCCGTGACTGCGCCCGGCGTGTCGGCGCTCAACGCGCTCGCGCAATCGATCTCGGCGCGGGTGAACGAGTATCATTCGATGGACAAGGTTCCCGCGGGATCCATGGTCAACATCCGCAACGACATGTACCTGGTGAGCGAAGGCCTGCGCTACATGAGCAAGGACAAGACTCTCAATGTGTCGGCCGCCGACCAAGCGGTGCTCGGCGCATACAAGAAGCAGCTCGACCATTCGACCAAGTTCATCCCGACCTGGGTCAAGGTGGCGGTCGCCATCGCCCTGGGGCTGGGCACGATGATCGGCTGGAAGCGCATCGTCGTCACCGTCGGCGAACGAATCGGCAAAACCCATCTGACCTATGCGCAGGGCGCGTCGGCGGAAATCGTCGCGATGGCCACGATCGGCGCGGCCGAAATGTACGGATTGCCGGTCAGCACCACGCATGTATTGTCGTCGGGCGTGGCGGGAACCATGGTGGCCAACCATTCCGGCCTGCAGTGGGCCACGGTGCGCAATTTATTGATGGCCTGGGTGCTCACCCTGCCGGTCTCTATCGCGCTCGCCGGCGGCCTCTACTGGCTGCTGCGCAATATTCTGTAGTCAGCCTGCGCTCCCTGGGGCCAGGCTGGCGCGCACCCGCTCCAGGTCCTCGGGCGTGTCGACGCCCGCGGGCGGCGCCTTGGGGAAGGTCACCAAGTGAATCCGCATGCCGTTTTCCAACGCGCGCAGCTGTTCCAGCCTCTCGGCCTCTTCCAGCGGCGTCGGCGGCCAGGACGCGAATTGCAGCAGGCTGCGGACCCGGTAGGCATAGATGCCGATGTGCCGCCACGCGCCCGCGAATTGCGTGGGCTGGCCCGCCGTGACGCTGTCGCGCGGCCAGGGCACCGGTGCGCGGCTGAAGTACAGTGCGTGGCCGTCGCGGGCACGCAGCGCCTTCACGCAGCTGGTATCGAGAAATTCCGCCAAGGACAGGATGGGAGCGACGGCCGAGGCGATGTCGATCTCTGGCCTCGCATGCAGCGCCTCGGCGACCTCGCCGATGACGGCCGCCGGCATGAGCGGTTCGTCGCCCTGCAGATTCACCACGATGTCGCCGGATGCAAAGCCTCTCGCCCGCGCCACTTCGGCAATCCGATCGGTGCCCGATGCATGCCGCGTCGAAGTCATCAGACAATCCGCGCCGAAGCGGGTCGCCGCATCGAAGATGCGCACATCATCGGTGGCGACGATCACGGAGGCCGCGCCGCTCGCCTTCGCGCACTGCCAAACCCATTGGACCAGCGGGCGGCCGCCGATGGCGAGCAGCGGCTTCCCGGGAAGGCGCGATGCGGCGAAGCGCGCCGGTATGACGATGTGGAACATGCCTCGGCTCAGCGGTCCAGCAAGGGATCGTCGGGACCCAGCACGCGGGCCTCCTCGGGCAGCATCAGCGGAATTCCTTCGCGCACCGCATAGGCCAGGCGATCCGGCCGGCACACGAGCTCGAGCGCATTGCCGGAGCCTGAGCTGTGCAAAGGGCCCTTGCAGATCGGGCATACCAACAAGTCCAGCAAGCGCTTATCCATAACTCCTCGCCCTCCCCGCCATGGCCTCGGTCACGATCTTGAGCAGCGCATCGGATTCGGCGGCGGCGAAGCTCGCGGTCACCGGCACGTACCAATGCTGAGGACCGGCTACGCTTGCGCATTTTACGGCATCCTTCTCGGTCATGAGCACCGGACGCCGGTCGGCGAAGGAAATGTCTTCGGCCCGCAATCGCGCATGGTCCGGCAGCGGATGACCGGTCACCTCGATGCCATGCGAGCGCAGCATGTTGAAAAACCGTTCGGGATTGCCGATGCCCGCGACGGCATGCACCGAATGGCCCGCCAATTGATCCAGCGTCATCGCCGCTCGGCCGGTCAAGCTGAGCACACTCTTCGCCTCGAGCCGCATGCTGAGCGCACCGTCGGGCGGCGCCCGCCCGCCGTTCACCACGACGGCATCGGCGGCACCCAGCCGGTCCGGGGTTTCGCGCAGCGGGCCCGCCGGCAGCAGCCATCCGTTGCCGAAGCGCCGATCGCCGTCGATGACGACGATTTCGCAATCGCGCGCCAAGGCGTAATGCTGCAGGCCGTCGTCGCTCACGACGACGCCGCATCCGGCATTCACCAGCAGCTGCGAAGCCGCCGGGCGGTTGCCGCCGATCGCCACCGGCACTTGCGTTCGCCTCGCCAGCAAGATGGACTCATCGCCCACCACGCCGGGGTCGTCCGACGAATCGACCAGCCGTACGCTTCCCGAGGAACCCCCGTAGCCGCGCGTGACGACCCCCGGCTTGAACCCCAGATCCGCCAGCCGCGCGACCAGCCAGCAAACCAGCGGCGTTTTCCCGGTCCCCCCGACGCTCAAGTTTCCCACCACGATCACGGGCAGCGGCATACGGGTGGATTTGCGCAGGTGCTTGGCGTACAGGAAGCGCCGCGATCCGGCCACGGCGCCATAGACCAGCGACAGCGGCGGCAGCCACCATGGCGGCGTTCTGCGCTCGTACCAAACCCGATTGAACCAGGATTGAACCGACATTCCCGTAGCGCTCAAGGAGGAGCCTCGGCCAGCCCGCGCAGTGCCGCGTACAACCCGCCGCGGGCCAACAGCTCCTGGTGGGTGCCGCTCTCCACGATCCTGCCCTGGTCCAGAACGATGATGCGGTCGGCGGCTTCGATGGTGGACAAGCGGTGCGCGATCACCAATGTGGTTCGGCCCTGCATCAGGATTCCCAGTTCCTGCTGCACCCGTCTCTCCGATTCGTTGTCCAGCGATGCGGTGGCCTCGTCCAGGATCAGGACCGGCGAATCCTTGAGCAGCGACCGCGCGATGGAGATTCTCTGCCGCTGGCCGCCGGAGAAATTTTGGCCGCGGTCCGTCAGAGGAGTATCGAACCCCTGCGGCTGCTGCGCGACGAATTCCATGACATTGGCGGCGCGCGCCGCGGCCTCCACCTCGGCGTCCGTCCTGCCGGTTGCATTGAATGCGATGTTGTTGCGGATGGTGTCGTTGAACAAGACCACCTCCTGGCTGACCAGGCTCACCTGGGAGCGCAAATCGGTCAGCCGGTACTCGCGCACGTCGACGCCGTCCAGCAGCACCGAACCCTCCTGCACATCGTAGAACCGCGGCACGAGGCCAGCGAGGGTCGTCTTGCCGCTGCCCGATGGGCCGACGATGGCGACGGTCTCGCCGGGCCTCACGTGGAAACTCACGTTTCTCAGAACATCGCCCTTGTCGCCGGGATAGGCGAACGAGACGTTGCGGAACTCGAGGTCGCCGCGGGCGCGGCGCAGTTCGAGCGGACCGCCGCCGCCTTCGGCCGGATGATCCAGGATCTCGAACACGCTCTGGCCCGCGGCGATGCCCTGCTGCAGGGGCCCGCTCATGCTGACCAGGCTGCGCAGCGGCGAGGGAATGAGCATCAACGCAGTCAAAAAGCCGAAGAACTCGTCGACCTGCATGTGATGGGTGAAAACCTGCCGTATGGCGACAAAAAGCACGCTGCCCAGGGCGATCGACGCTATGCACTGCACGACCGGATTGCTGATGGCGCGCGCCCGAATCAGCTTCATGTTCGAGGCTCGATTGTGCTCGTTGACGAGTTCGAACCGCTCCGTTTGGTGATCCTCGGCATTGAAGATCTTGATCAGCCGGTGCGCGTCGATCGCTTCCTTGGCGACGCGCGTGATGTCGCCCATTGAGTTTTGAATTCGCTCGCTGTAGCGGCGAAAGCTGCGGTTCGCGATTTTCATCAGCCACGCAATGACGGGCGCCGCGACGATGCAGAACACCGCCAGACGCCAGTTCATGTAGAACAGCGTGACCAGCAGCGCGACGATGGTCAGGCTGTCGCTGATGAGCGATATGGCCGCGGTCGTCGCCGCCGCCGCCACCATCTCGATGTTGTTGGTCAATTTCGAGAGCAGATGCCCCGACTGCTGGTTGTCCAGATATGCCGTGGGAAGCCGCAGATAGTGCGAGAACACATCATGCCGCAAGCCCTTGATGACCTGCCTGCCTACCCAGCTGGGATAGTAGGTCTGAATGTAGTCCCCGATGCCGCGCAGGGTGAACAGCACCACGACCCCGACGGGAACCTCCCACAGGACCGCCGGATTTTTCACCACGAAGGCGCCGTTCAAGAATTTCTTGACCAGGTATGCCAGAGACGCGTTCGATGCCGCGAACAAGACGGAGCCGAGCACTCCGATCAAAAAGACGCCGAGATGGGGTTTCGCGTACTTCAGCAGCCGCCGATAGATCGAAAAGGAATCGCCGGCCGAGGCGAGGCCCGCAGCGGCCTTCATGTTCAAGGCGGCGCTTCCTGATGGACGGTCGCGATATTCAGCTGGGCGAATCCCAGCTTGCCCGCCACATCCATCGCCGTCACCACGGACTGGTGGGTGGCGCGCCCATCGGCGCGAATCGTGATGGGGCCGCGGTCGGTGCCGGCTTCCTTGAGCAGCGCCGCCCGCAGGGTGTCGGGGCTGGAATTGATCAAGGTGCGTTCGTTGACCCGGTAGCTCCCCTCCGCCGTCACCGTGATGACCAGGGGCTCGTGCGTTCCGCGCGGCAGGGGTATCTCGCTCGCCTGCGGCAGCTGGACCTTGACCCGCCCTTCCTGGTTGAACGTGGTCGACACCATGAAAAAGATCAGCAGCACCAGCAGCACGTCGATCATCGAGATCAGATTGATCTCCGGGTCTTCCCGGTGGCGTGGGCGCAGGTTCACCTCATTCCACCGTCATCGCCGCGCCGCGCTCGTCGAGCGCATCGACCAGCTTCATGGCCTCTTTTTCCATCTGCACCACCAGGCGCTCCACCTTGCCGCGCAAATAGCGATAGGCGATCAACGAGGGTATCGCGACCGTCAATCCTGCGGCGGTAGTGATGAGCGCCTCGCCGATACCGCCCGACAATATCCGGGGGTCGCCGATGCCGTTGGCGGTAATCGCATTGAACGCGTGAATGATGCCCGCCACCGTTCCGAGCAGCCCCAGCAGCGGCGCAACCGCCGCGATCGTGCCCAGGGTGTTGAGAAATCTCTCCAAGTCGTGCACCACGTGCCGCCCGCCGTCCTCCAGACGTTCCACCATCAGCGATCGGGGCTTGTTGCGGTTGGCGAGCCCGATGGCCAGAAGCCTGCCCAGAGGCGAATTCTGCTCCAACGCGGCCACCAGCTTGTCGCTAAGCTGGTCGGCCTCGATCCAATTCCAAACCTTCTGGGACAGGTCGCGTGGGATGACGCGGCTGCTTTGCAAGGTCCAAAGTCGCTCCAATATGATGGCCACCGCTGCGATGGAACAAAAAATGATCGGCCACATGAAGCCGCCGCCTGCGCGGATGATCTCCCACATTGCGTCCTCTTCGGTCAAGAATAAAGCTGCCGGGCATGATACTTGAGCGCCGACGGTTCAGATACGGCCATCGCCCGGGGGCTAACCCGTTGATTTGCGTGGCGGCGCCGCTTCACTGTCGCTATTGTGCGAAAACGGCATAATGCCGCCTCGTCAGGAGTCAATCGCG
Organism: uncultured Gammaproteobacteria bacterium; assembly: GCA_963784105.1. Taxonomy (GTDB): domain Bacteria; phylum Pseudomonadota; class Gammaproteobacteria; order Steroidobacterales; family Steroidobacteraceae; genus Bog-1198. Next base: position 1,814,030 of record CAWAQE010000015.1, on the reverse strand, counting down.
ATCCATGCAACGCTGGCTGAAACGCATCACACCCGACCGCCACACGCTGGAGAAACTCTGGTGTTTGAAGCCTTTCAAGGATCTCGTGCTCGATCGCGGGTGCTGGAAATTCAATAGGCACAGCGTAACGCGGGGTTTCGCCTTAGGCCTTTTCATCGCCTTCATTCCGCCGACTCCCCTGCCCGTGCATATTGTGACCTGCGTCATACTCGGGATGCTGTTCCGGCTGAACCTCCCCGTGCTCATCGCCACGGTGTTCATCAGCAACCCCTTCACCTGGCTGCCGCAGGTGGCATGCTCGATCTGGGTGGGCGCCAAGCTCATGGGAATGGGCGTGATGCCCTTCCTGCATGAGCTCAGGCATGAGCACCTCCGGGCCCAGGTCCACCAGCTGTGGCCGCCGCTGCTGCTCGGGGCGCTGTTTCTGGGCCTGGCGGCGGCCGGCGCCGGCTACGTGCTGGCGCAACTCGCTTGGCGCGCCCGCGTCCTCTATCATTTGCGGCGCCGGCGGGCGCGGCTCGGCGGCGGGGCACACGGCGGCAGCGCCACGCTCGACTAGGACCCCGGCGCTCGGCTAGGACGCCGGCGCTCGGCTAGGATGTGCCGCGCTCGACCAGGACGCCGTCGGTGAGCACCAGCACGCGGTCGAGGCGCGCCGCCAGCCGCTCATCGTGGGTCACGATGACGAGACTGGTGCCGAGTTCGCGATTCAACTCCAGCATCAATTCGAACACCTGCGCCGCATTCTTGCCGTCGAGATTGCCCGTGGGTTCGTCGGCCAGCACCAGCTGCGGCTGAGTCACCAGGGCGCGCGCCACCGCGGCGCGCTGCCGCTCGCCGCCGGAGAGCTGGGAGGGGCGGTGCGTGAGCCGGTCCGCCAATCCGACGCGCGCCAGCAGAGCGGCCGCCTTTTCCTTGGCGGCCCGCGGACTCATCCGCCGCACCAGGAGCGGCATCGCGACATTCTCCAGCGCGGTGAATTCCGGCAGCAGATGGTGGAATTGATAGACGAACCCCACCACACGATTGCGCAGATGGCCGCGCTCGGCGTCGTTCAAGCGATGCATCGCGGAGCCCGCGATTTCAACGGTGCCGCCGGTCGGCAAATCGAGCCCGCCCAGCAGCTGCAGTAGCGTCGTCTTGCCCGATCCCGAAGCGCCGACGACGGCAATGCGCTCGCCGGCGCGGACGCTGATGGAAACCGAGCGCAGCACCTGTATTCGCACATCGCCCTGGGCGAATTCCTTGGCAAGGTTCTCGGCGTTGAGCACCGCCGCTTTTGCATTCGACGCCATCTTTCGGATCCTCAATCGTTTCGCAGTGATTCAGCGGGCGGCAAGCGCGCGGCCCGCGCCGCCGGATACAGGGTGGACAGGCAGGCGAGCACGAATGCAAAGCCGCATATGCGCGCCACATCGGAGGCGTGCACGCGCGCCGGCAAGTCGCTCATGAAATACACCCGCGCATCCAGAAACTTGAATCCGACGATGCCTTCCAGACCGTGCACGAGGCTCTGCAAGTTCACGGCGATCACGACGCCGAGCAGCACGCCCAAGCCGATGCCGAGCAGTCCGATGAGGCTGCCTTGGACGATGAATATCGACAATATGCTGCGGGGCGAAGCGCCGAAGGTGCGCAAGATGGCGATGTCGCGCCGCTTGTCCTTCACCACCATGACCAAGGTCGACACGACGTTGAACGCGGCAACCGCGACCATCAGCGACAGAATGAAGAACAATATGCGCTTGGTGATGGAAATCGAACGAAAGAAATTGGCGTGCTCGGCGGTCCAATCCTGGACTTCCCAATCGCCGCCCAGCGACAGGGCGGCGGCGCGCGATATTCGCGGCGCCGCATACATGTCGGTAAGGCTCAGGCGGATGCCCGTAATGTCGTCGCCCATGCGCAGGATCTTGGCGGCATCCTGCATGGCGACGAGGGCGATCCGCCGGTCATATTCATACATGCCGATGGAGAGAATGCCCGTTACCTCGAAGGCGCGCATTCGCGGAATGACGCCGACGGGCGTGACGTCGCCCTGCGCAACCAACAGCACCACCCGGTCGCCGACCTTGGCGCCGAGTTCCTCGGCCAGCGCCTGGCCCAGGATCACGCGGTACTTGCCCGGCACCAGATCGTTCAGCCGGCCGCTCAGCAAATGCGGCTGCAGGTCGACGACGCGCCGGTCCGCGTCCGGCAATATGCCGCGCAACAGCACCCCTGAGGACTTGTCGCCGTGTATCAGCATGCCCTGGTCTTCGATGTAGGGCGCCGCGCCGGCCACTCCCGGATAGTGCTCCAGCTTGCGTAAATCCGGGCGCCAATCCTCTATGCGCCCCTGCAGTCCTGAAATCGTCGCATGCGCCGTCAGGCTGAGGATCCGCGTGCGCAGCACCTCTTCAAATCCGTTCATGACCGACAGCACCACGATCAGCACGGCGACGCCCAGGGCCAACCCGAATATGGCAATGCCCGCGATCAGCGACACGGAACCGCGCTTGGGCGACGCGTGCAGATACCGCAATCCCACGAAGCCCTCGTACCAGCGGCCCATCATGCGTGTCCTCGGCCCATCATGCGTACCCGTCGCGCATCATTCGTAGCGCAGCGCTTCCGCGGGCTGGGTTCGCGCCGCTTGCCGGGCGGGATACACGGTTGCGAGCAGCGTCAGCAGGAATGCGGCCAGCCCTATCCTCACCACATCCCCGGCGTGCACCTCGCTCGGCAGACTCGAAATGTAGTACACGTCCGGGTCCATGAAATGGAAGCCGAATGTTTGCTCGAGGAAGGGCACGATGACATCCACGTTGAGCGCGAGGGTGAGGCCGAGCGCGACGCCGGCGGCGACGCCGATCCAGCCGATGAGCACGCCTTGCGTCATGAACACCGCGACGATGCCTCGCGGACTCAAGCCCAGGGTGCGCAGGATCGCGATATCCGTGCGTTTGTCGTTCACCACCATGATCAGAGTCGCCACGATGTTGAACACGGCGACGGCCACGATGAGCATGAGGATCAACCCCATCATCGTCTTTTCGATGCGAATGGCGCGAAAATACGCTTCGTTATCCTGCGTCCAATCGCGGACGTGCAAGCCCGGCGCGAGCCGCGCGGCGGCGGCTCGCGCCAATTCCGGCGCCTTCAGCACATCGTCGAATTTGAGCCGTATTCCGGTCGGACCGTCGAGTCCTCGAAAGGCCTCCGCATCCTGCAAATTGACGAGCGCCAGCACGCTGTCGTGTTCCTGCAGCCCGACCTCGAAGATGCCCACCACGTGAAAATCCCGCAGACGCGGCACGATGGCATCGCCCGCGCCGCCCGCCGCGGCGGATGCGGCGGTGCCGGGAATCATGACCGTCACCGTGTCGCCCATCCCCACTTGGAGCTGGTAGGCCAGCATGCGGCCGAGGACGATTCCATCGCTGCCCGGCGCAAGGTCGCTGAGCTTGCCCTCGCGCATGGCGTCCGCAATGCTCGTCACCTCGGGCTCCATTTTGGGATCGATGCCGCGGACGATGGCGCCGCTCATGGACGGCGGCCGGCTCAACATGGCATCGGTATCGAGAAACGGAGCCGCGCCCACGAGGCCGGTCGATCCCTTGAGCTGCTCAATGCGGGTCCGCCAGTCGGGAATCGGCGCCCCGGCGGCGTTCAAGGTGGCGTGCGCGGTCAAGCTCAACAGGCGGGTCCTAAGCTCGGACTCCAGGCCATTCATGACCGAAAGCACTGTGATCAGGGCGGCCACGCCCAACGCGACCCCGAGCAGCGATACCCAGGTGATGAAAGACACGAAAAAGCTGTGCTCGCGGCCCAGCGAATAGCGCAGGCCCACGAAAACTGGAAGGGGCTGGAACATGCAGTGCGATTAAACCACAAATTACAATGTAATCAGACTGTTAATTGGGTCAAGTATTGGACCCCCAAGGCGGTGCTATAGTTTGCGGGGGACCGAGATTTAATCGAACTGAGGGGTAAACAAATGAGGTGCGCCATGAGGTATAGATACCTACTGCTTGCGGCAGTATTCGCGAGCGGCCTCGCAGCAGCCGCGACCGTTGCGGTCGACAATGGCATTGCCGTCAAAGAGTCCGATACGGCCACTCCGACCCGCGGCATGACCATGACCCAAGTGGCGGCCAAATTCGGGGCGCCGGCCACCAAAATACCCGCCGTCGGCAAGCCTCCGATTTCTCGCTGGGAATATCCGGGCTTTATCGTGTATTTCGAAGCCGACCGTGTGATTCACAGCGTGGTACCGAGCAACGACGCACCCGCCGCCGCGCCGAACTCTTAGGCCGAAATCGCGTAAGATCTGAAAGGCCAGGCCCACCGCGACTCGTTCGCGGCGGGCGTTTATTTTTTTCCGTTCCTCGAAGTGTCGATGCCCCTACTCGAACCCAGTCTCCCCATTGCCGGAACGCCCGTCGTTAAATGGGGCAAGCTCTACGGCGCCGCGGCCGCGCTCGCCATCGCCGAAGGCGCGGCGCGCGCGCAGGGACCGCTCATCGTCATCGCGCAGAGCTCTCGCGAGGCCGAGGGCTTGAGCGATGAAATTCGCTTCTTTGCGGGCGCCGATCTGCCGGTCAGGGTGTTTCCCGATTTGGAGACCCTGCCCTACGACGGCTTCTCGGCCCACCCGGACATCACCTCGGCCCGGCTGGCCACGCTGGCGGAGCTGCCGCGCGCCCGGCAGGGGATTTGGCTGGTGGCCATCGACACGCTGCTGCAGCGGCTGGCGCCCCGCAGCTACGTCGAGGCCTACTCCCTCAAAATCCATGTCGGCGAAACCCTCGACCTGGAGGCGCTGCGGGCGCGGTTGGCGCTGGCCGGATATGCCGCCGTCACCCAGGTCGTCGCGCACGGCGAATTCGCCGTCCGCGGATCGCTGCTCGACGTATTTCCGATGGGCTCGGACACTCCCTATCGAATCGACATGCTGGATCGCGACGTGGACAGCATCCGACGCTTCGATCCGGACTCGCAGCGCTCCTTGGACAAGCTGGACCGCATCCAGCTGCTGCCCGCGCGCGAGACGCCGATGAACCCGGACGCCGTGCGCGAATTCCGGCGCCGCTACCGCCTGCGTTTCACCGGCGATCTGTCGGAGCAGGCCATATACCGCGACGTGAGTGCCGGAATAGCGCCCGGCGGCGTCGAATTCTTCCTGCCCCTGTTTTTCGACCGCACTTCGCACCTGTTCGAGTACCTGCCGCCCGACAGCATCCTCGTCGACATGAACGATGCCGCATCGGGCGTCGATGGCCTATGGAAGGGCATCGTCGAACGGCATGAACAGCTGCGTCACGACCGGCATCGCCCGATCCTCGACCCGGCGGAAATTTATACGACTCCCGCGCAATTCCAGGAATCCTTCGAGGCCTGGCGGCGGGTGCAGCTGCACACCTTCGAATGGCCCCCTGGGACCCCGGGACCCGTGCAGAACTTTCCCAGCACCGCGCCGGCCGCGGTGCGCATCGATCCGCGCGCCGAGCAGCCGGCGTCGGATCTGGTCGCACACTTGAACGCCAGCCCCGCGCGCGTCCTGCTGGCCGCCGAGTCCGCGGGGCGGCGTGAACTGCTGCTCGATCTGCTGACCAAGCAAGGCATTCAAGCCAAAGTTTTCGATGGCTTTGCGAGCTTCGTCGCCGGCTCCCTGGAGCTTGGAATCACAGTGTCGCCCGCCGTCTCGGGCCTGCGGCTGGATGCGCCGGCGCTGGAAATCCTCACCGAGGCGCAATTGTTCGGCGATCGCGCACGGCAGGAACGCAGACGGCGCCGGGCCGAGCGCGATCCGGCCAAAATACTCGAGGAGCTGTCGGACCTGCGCATCGGCGCCCCGGTGGTGCACGAATCCTACGGCGTGGGGCGCTACGCGGGACTCAAGACCATGGACGTCGCCGGGTACACGGGCGAGTTCCTGGTGCTCGAATATGCGGACGGCGACAAGCTGTATGTTCCGGTGCAGGCGCTGCATCTGGTATCGCGCTACACCGGCGCGCCCGCCGAAACCGCCCCGCTGCACAAGCTCGGCGGCGAACAATGGGCGAAGGCGCGCCGCAAGGCGGCGCAGCGCATACGCGATGTCGCCGCCGAGTTGCTGGATCTGTATTCGCGCCGCGCCGCCCGGCAGGGCACGCAGATGCTGGCCGGGGAGGCCGAGTATCGAGCCTTTCAGGCCGGATTTCCCTTCGAGGAAACCGCCGACCAGGCCACCGCCATCGACTCGGTGCTCGCCGACATGAAGTCCGGCAAGCCGATGGACAGGGTCATCTGCGGCGACGTCGGCTTCGGCAAGACCGAAGTCGCGCTGCGCGCCGCCTTCGTCGCCGTGCAAGCCGGCAAACAGGTCGCGGTCCTGGTGCCCACCACCCTGCTCGCGCAGCAGCACTACACCACCTTCGTCGACCGGTTCGCCGACTGGCCGGTCCGCATCGAGAGTCTGTCGCGCTTTCGCAGCAACAAGGAATCGGAGGGAGTTCTCGCCGGCGTGGCCTCCGGCGCGGTGGACATCGTCATCGCCACGCAGCGATTGCTGCAGGGAAAGACCCGCTTCAAGGATCTGGGCCTGATCGTGATCGACGAAGAGCACCGATTCGGCGTGCGCGACAAAGAGAAACTCAAGGCCCTGCGCACCGAGGTGGACGTGCTCACGCTGACCGCGACGCCGATTCCGCGCACTCTGAACATGGCCATGGGGGGACTTCGCGATCTGTCGCTGATCACGACGCCTCCCGCGGAGCGCCTGGCGGTGAAAACCTTCGTGCTGGAGTGGAATGAGATCCTGGTACGCGAAGCCGCACTGCGCGAGATTCGCCGCGGCGGCCAGATATACTTCGTCCACAACACCATCGAGACCATCGAGAAAACGGCGCAGGCCATCCGCAAGCTCGTGCCGGAGGCAACCGTCGCGGTGGGCCACGGCCAGATGCGTGAACGCGATCTCGAACAGCTCATGCTGGATTTCTATCATCGGCGCTTCAACGTGCTCGTCTGCACGACCATCATCGAAAGCGGCATCGACGTCCCGACGGCGAACACCATCGTGATCGACCGCGCCGACCGGTTCGGCCTGGCCCAGATTCACCAGCTGAGGGGGCGCGTCGGAAGATCGCACCACCGGGCATACGCTTATTTGATCACCCCGCCGCGCAAGGCCATGACTGCCGACGCCGTCAAGCGCCTCGAAGCGCTGGAATCGCTCGAGGAGCTCGGCGCCGGATTCACCCTCGCGACCCACGATCTCGAAATTCGCGGCGCCGGCGAGCTTCTGGGAGATGAACAGAGCGGTCAGATTCAAGAGATCGGCTACAACCTCTATATGGAATTGCTGGAACGCGCCGTCGCCGCCCTGAAATCCGGCAAGCAGCCCGATCTCGAGCGGCCGCTCGGCGCCGGTCCCGAGGTCGAGCTGCACCTCCCTGCGCTGATCCCCGAGGACTACGTCCCCGACGTGCATCTGCGCCTGGTGCTCTACAAGCGCATTGCCGGCACGGCTTCGCGCGAAGAGCTCGATGAATTGAAAGTCGAGATGATCGATCGCTTCGGGCCGATGCCGGCGTTTTCGCAATCGCTGTTTCGCGCGACCCAGCTCAAGCTGCGCGCCGCAGAACTCGGGATACGCAAGATCGACAGCGGCGCAACCAGCGGCTATTTCACATTCACAGAAACCAACAAGATCGATCCAAAACGCGTGCTCAAGCTGATCCAGGGAAAGCCGAAGGAATACCGGCTCGACGGCCCTCTGAAATTACGCTTCACCCACGACGCACGCACCGACGAGAGGCTCTTCGCGCGCGTCGAACAGCTAGTCGAGTCGCTCGCCTGAGCTCCATCCCGCAACTCACGTCCCACCGTTCAGCGGGTTGAGCCCAGAGTAAGGGGGTAGGTACTCATGAATCGACAACTGGCGGATTCAGTTGTCGATTCATGAGTACCTACCCCCTTTCTGTGTATCAACCCGCCGAACGGCAGGACATTGGTTACTGGATGGAGCCGAGGTAATCGCCCTTGCCGACCTCGACGCCGGCCTTTCGAAGCAGCGAGTAGACGATGCTGACGTGGAAGTAGAAGTTCGGCAGCACGAAATCGGTCAGATAGGCGATGCCGGTGAATTTCCAGCTGCCGTTCGGAAACTTTATTTCGATGTTGCGGGTCTCTGAGTCTTTCACCTGCGCTGCGCTGATCGACTTGACGAAATCCAAGGTCTTCGCTATCCGCGCCTTTAAATCGGCGAAGCTGGCCTCGGTGTCCTCGTGCTTCGGCACCTCGACCCCGGCCAACCGCGCCGCCGCCCCTTTCGCGGTATCGCAGGCGATTTGCACCTGACGCACCAGAGGATGCATGTCGGGGAACAGACGGGACTGAGCGAGCACGGCCGAATCGAATTTCTTCGCCGCGGCGTGCGCCGCCGCCTTGTCGAGAATGGCCGACATGTTCGTCAAGCCGCGCGCCAGCACTGGAATCGAAAAATCATACATGGAAATCGACATCAATATCTCCTTCGTAAGACATCACTTCGTAAGCACCAACAGGGGCGACACTTTAGCGTAAAATCGAGTCCGCCATGCTCCCCTTCTCCGCAGCTTGCGAGCGCAACAAAGACCCCATCCTGGAGGTGCTGCGGCTGCGCTTCGCGGACCGTGCTCAGGTGTTGGAAATCGGCAGCGGCACCGGCCAGCACGCCGTGTATTTCGCCCGCGAGCTCGGCCATCTGACCTGGCACCCCACGGAACAATTGACGTATCTGGCGGATCTATCGGAGCGCGTGAAACTCGAAGGATCCCGCAATCTGCGCGTCCCTACGGTGCTCGATGTCCGTCAGGCCGTGTGGCCGGTGCGGGGCGTCGACGCCATATTCACCGCCAACACACTGCACATCATGTCCTGGCCCGAGGTAATGGCGCTATTCAAAGGCATCGGCACCGTGCTGATTCCGGGCGGCGTGCTGTGCATCTATGGCCCGTTTCTCTATGCGGGGCGCTACACTTCGGACAGCAATCGAGACTTCGACCGCATGCTGCAGGAGCGCGACCCGCAATCGGGCCTGCGCGACATCGAGGCGGTCAGCCCGCTGGCCCGGCAGTACGGCCTGCATTTGGACGCCGATCTGGACCTGCCGGCGAACAACCGCCTGTTGGTATTCGCCAAGGAACCCGGCTGACCACGTAATATTGCAGCGGCAACGGCCGCAAGCCATAAGGATGTCTCATGTCGGATTTCCCCTATCGCAGCGCTCTCATCGTCGGCGCCGGAACCGGTATCAGCGCCTCGCTCGCGCGCTCCCTCGCCGGCCTCGGCGTGAAAGTCGCCCTGGCGGCCCGCAATGTCCAAAAGCTCGATGGGCTGGTCCAGGCTACCGGAGCCCAGGCATTCGCGGCGGATGCCTCCAATCCTGAATCCGTGGCGAAACTCTTCGATCAGGTGGCCTACTGCATCGAGGAGCCCGAAGTGGTCATCTACAACGCGGGCGCCCGCGCCCATGGCGCCCTCGCCGAACTGGATCCGGCGGCCGTGCAAAAGGCGCTGGCGACGACGGCGTTCGGAGGGTTTCTCGTGGCGCAGCAGGCTGCCCGGCGGATGCTGCCGCGGGGCCGGGGCGCCATCCTCCTGACCGGAGCCACGGCCAGCGTCAAGGGCTTTGCACATTCGGCGGCTTTCGCCATGGGAAAATTCGCCTTGCGCGGACTGGCGCAGAGCGCGGCGCGCGAATTGGGACCCCGCGGCATCCACGTCGCTCATTTCATCATCGACGGCGGGGTGCGCGCGGCGCACCGTCCGGATCCCGCGGACAAGCCCGACAGCACGCTCGATCCGGACGCGATTGCCCAGAGCTATCTCGACGTGCTGCGCCAGCCACGCAGTGCCTGGTCTCACGAGGTTGAGCTGCGGCCGTGGGTTGAGCATTTCTAGCGCGGCGATCGGCCAGTGCCTCGGCAACAGGTTATCCGATGAGCGACCGCAGCCGCTGGGTGCGCGTACCGGCCGTGCTCTCCGCCGCCCGGCGCAGCAGCTTGTGCGCGTCCGCCGCAGGCAGCGCCCGGCTGAAGAGAAAGCCCTGCGCCTCGTGGCAGTCGTGCTCTTGCAGGAACAGCAGCTGCGGAAAACTCTCGACGCCTTCCGCGGTCACGTTGATGCGCAGGGATCGGGACATGGCGATGATCGCGGCGGCGATCGCACGATCGTCGCTGCAGTCGATGAGACTGGTCATGAAAGACCGGTCGATCTTCAGTCTGTCGACGGCGAAATGCCGCAGGCGCCCGAAACTCGAATAGCCGGTGCCGAAATCATCGATGGCCAGCATCACGCCCAGTTCCTTCAATTGCAGCAGCGCCTGCTCGGCCCATGCCTCGTCCTTCATAACCACCGATTCGGTGATTTCCAGCTCCAGCATCGAGGCTTCGATTCCGGTCTCTTTGATGATGCCGGCGACCAATTGCGGGAAATCCTTGAGCACGAATTGCTGGCCCGAGACATTGACCGCCATGCGCGCCACCGGCAACCCTTCGTCGACCCAGGCTTTGGCCTGCAGACAGGCACTGCGCAGAACCCACTCGCCAATGCTCAGAATGAGTCCCGTCTCTTCGGCCACCGGAATGAATTCCACCGGCGGCACCACTCCCAGCTCGTCGTTGGTCCAGCGCAGCAACGCCTCCATTCCCGAAACGCTTCCGGAGCGAACGTCGAACTGAGGCTGGTAGTGCAGGGTGAACTCGTTGCGTTCCAAGGCACCGCGCAACTTGGCCTCCAGCGTGAAGCGATGCAGCGCCGCATCGTTCATCGAAGCATCGAAGAACGCGAACATGCCGGGGCCCTTGCGCTTCGCGAAATACATGGCGAGGTCCGCATTGCGCAATAGCGTGTCCACCTCGACGCCGTCGGCCGGAAACACCGCGACTCCGATGCTCGGCGTGATGACCAGCGTGTGCAGGGCGAGGCGCATGGGTTCCTGCAGCTCGGCGATGAGCCGCGCGGCAACCGCGGCCGCATCGTCCGCGGAGCGTATGTTGGGCAGGATCACGATGAATTCGTCGCCGCCCAGGCGTGCGATGTGGCTCGTCCGCGAGCTCGGCGACTCGTCCACCGCCTCGTCGGAACGCAGCGAGCTGCGCAGCCGCGACGCGACCAAGCACAGAAGCTCATCGCCGACCGCGTGCCCCAGGGTGTCGTTCACCCGCTTGAAATTATCCAGATCCAGGTACAGGACCGCCAGCATGCGCTCGTGCTGCTTGGCGGCGGTCAGCGCGCTGTTCAAACGATTTCTCGACTGTTCCCTGTTCGGCAGCCCGGTCAATGCGTCGAAATACGCCAGCTTCACGATGCGGTGTTCCGAACGCCATTTGCTGGCCAGCGAAATGGTCATCTGCCGGATTTCATGCGGATGAAACGGCTTCTGCAGATAGGAAAGCTTCTCCTCGGGCGGCACCATTCCGCCGATGTCTCGCGGGTCGACGTCCGAATACGCCGTGCAAATCACTATTTCCATGGCCGGATCCAGTTCTCGAATGCGCGCCGCGGCCCACACTCCGTCGGGGCCGGGCGGCATCCGCATGTCCAGAAATGCCACGGCGAATGGATCGTCGGCGCCCAGCGCCTCGCGCACGGCGGCAACAGCCGCCTCCGCCCCTTCGCAGAACACCGGCGCGAACGCCGTATCGCCGAGCGATAGGTTCTTCGCCATCTTTTCCTGCGCCGCCTTGTTGAAGAGACGCTCGCGCAGGTTATGGAACACGGCGGTCTCGCTGCTCATGTCCGCCTCGGACAATATCTGCCGATACGCATCGCGCACCTCCGCCTCATCGTCGGCGATGAGCACACGAATCGGCAATCTCTTTTTGTCGGACACGGGCAACCTCACATGCTCTCAAGTATTCGAGCCATTTTCTCGAAGCGGCAGCGGCAGCAACAAATGCATCGAGGCGCCGAGGCCCGGACCCTCGCTCGCCGCCCAGATCTTGCCGCCCAGCGCGCCTATCGCATTGGCGCACCAGTGCAGCCCGATCCCATAGTTGGTTTCGCGGGATTTGGTGGAAAAGCCCTTGTCGAAGACACGCTGTAAATTGTCGGCCGCGATTCCCACGCCGTCGTCCTTGCAATGCAAGTGAAGCTGCTCGCTGTGGGAGTCGCCGACGATCTCCGCCGCGACATGCAGCACGCCTTTGTCGCGTCCCGCATCGCGCACGGCATCCGCCGCGTTGATGATCAGATTCTGCAGGATCAGCCGCAGCACGGTGCGCGCCACCTGCACGGACCCGACCTTGCGCAGCGACTCGTCCGTGTCCACCACCAGCCGCTGGCGGCAGGCATCGGGTACGATTTCCAAGGTTTGCGCCACCAGATCGGGCAGGCGCACCGACTCGATCACGTGCGTGTTTCGCGTGGAGCGCATGAGCTCGCTCAGCGCCGTCTGCACGATGGTGGCCTGTCTTTGCACGACGGCCACGTCGCTCTGCGCTTCCTTGACGCTTGCCGCCAGTTCGCGGCACGCCAGGCGCAGGAACTCCTCCAGATCCGCGTGCCGCGGCGAGCCCGCCGGCTCCTTGGCAAGCTCTGCGAACGCGAGATCCACGTCGTCCGACGGAGCATCGCGCAGCCGATCGCCCAGCTTCGAGATTCTGACGCCGAGAGGCGTCATGGCATTGCCGAGATTGTGCAGCACTCCCTTTGCGAGCTCGGCGAACCCGGCCTGGAAAGACTGATCGACGACTTGCCGGCGCGAGTCCGCGACGCGCTCGACCATTCGGTCGAATTCCCGCGCCAGCACGGCAATCTCGTCCTGCCCCGGAATGTTCAAACGCGCCGACAGATCGGCGCCCTCGCCCACCGCCACCGCGTGCCGGGTCACGCGGGCCAGGGGCTTGAGTACGATGCGATTGAGCGCAACGACCAGGAGCAGCAGGACGGTGACCGCCGCGCCGATCAGGTACAGCGACGCGTAGGTCACCGCGCTCTGGCCGCGCTCGGTGATCCTGCGCGGGACGTCGACGCGCAGGCCCATCAGCGGCGCGCCGTAGACGTCCGCGAATAGCTTGACGACCCTGGTCGATGTGTCGCTCTCGACGATCTGCTCATCGCCGAGAGCGGGAGCCTGCGCAAGCAGGGTCAGATTGGCCTGCGCCTGCGCGCCGATCAGCTGCACTTGGAAGGGGGTGAGAAGCCTGCCCATGATCACCATTCCCAAGGGCTTGCCGCCGCCGCTGCCGTCGAGCACCGGCGCCGCCGCAATCATCATGACACCCTGATTGGTCCGCAGCAGGCCCTTGGCCTGCCTGCCGCCGGCAAGATTCGAGCGCCAGGGGAAATCGGCGGGCAACTCCTTGCGCGCCGCCAGATCCAGATCGATCGGCTTACCCGTGTCCAAGCTGCGCACGCTCGACAGCACATAGCGGCCGTTCAAGTCCACGATGAGCATGGCGTTCACCTGCAGCTGCTTCATGGCCACCGCGGTGATATTGGCGTCGACGAATGCCGCATTGGGCGACTGCACGAATTGATATACGTCCGCCCAGTTGCCCCAGTCGGCGGCGCTCAATTCCAGGTTGTCGAGAGCCATGCTGAGCGCGAAATCGATGCGTTTCATCGAGGTGTCCGCGTCCTCGCGCTCGAGCTGCGCGAAACTCGGGATCAGTACCTGTCTCTGTACGACGATCTCGAGCGCAATCAGCACCGCAAACAGCAGTGCCAGCAGCGAAATCATTTTGGTACGGATATTCATCCATGCCTTCGTACCAGAATTCCTGCCGTGGAGCCGTGCCTCTGTCTTATTTCATCCCATTTCATGCAGTCCGCCGCGTCGGCGAACGCGGGAATGAGACGCCGGTCACGATCGCGCGCAGGGCGCGGGCCACAATGCGTCCATTAACTCTGCGTAATCGGAGTAGCCGTATCGGCGGCCGCCGCGTTGACACCTCGAGAACGGAGTTTCCGTTCATGGCGAATCCCATCGACTCACCGAATGTAAAGGAGCGTTTATGTTAAATCCCACACGCAAACATCTCGGCTTCGCCGCCGTGGTGGTGTCGCTGGCCGCGCTGGCCGGCACGGCATCGGCCGAAACCGCCTGGCAGAAGAGTCACCCGCGGCGCACGCAGGTGAATCATCGTCTTGCCAATCAGAACAAGCGCATCCATCAAGACGTCAAGAACGGCACGCTGAGCAAGGCGCAGGCCGGACAATTGCACAGGGACGACCATCAAGTCCGTCAGGAGGAACGCGACATGGCCGGCCAGAACGGCAGCCATATCTCGAAGCCGGAGCAGAAAGCGCTGAACGGACAGGAGAACAAGCTCAGCAGCGAGATCCCGCCGAAATGAGGACACTGCCGCTCATCGGCGCACGGGGGGGCGACGCTTCCCTGTGTGCCATCGGCAGTAAGCCTCGGCGCAGTGATGTGCACCGGCCCAATGCGCACGGTCCGGGGGCTAGAACCGCAGAGACAGGCAGCTCAATCCTCCGTCCATTTTTCTGAATTCCGACACCTCGAGCTGCACCGGTTGGAAACCCCGTGCCGCGATTGCCGCGCTCGAGGCGGGGTAGCCCGCGGCAATCAGCACGGCGCCGTTCACGCGCACGCAGTTCGCCGCGTACGCTTCTTCGGGTGCCACCGTGATTACCTCGCGGACATCGATCCCCGTCTGGGATCGAAGCTCGCCCTCGATGCCGCTCTGCGTCACCCAGACCCCGCCGCCCAGATAGGCGATGCCGCTCTTTAGATGCAGCAGCGCGGGATTGTCCCTGATATCGATGATGCTCGAGGAATACCCGAATCGATGCAGATGCGCCGCCAATTGGCGCGCACCCTGTTCGTTGGTCCGTGCCGATACGCCGATCAGATAATGTCCATCCGCTTCGCAGATGTCGCCGCCGTCCACGGTGCCGGGAGCCGCGATGGCCGGCAGCTGCGCATAGAACCCGTCCAGGCATCGGCCCATGGCGTCCGTTTCGCCCGTGCGGCTCGGCGCGCCCGGGCGCATGAGAATCGCGCCCTGTCCGGTCATGATCGCCGTATCTTCGACGAAGGTTGAGTCGGGATACGCATCGTCCGGGGCGAGGCTGGTCACTTCGAGACCGCAATCGCGCAGCGCCTGCACGTACCGCGCATGCTGATCGAGGGCCTCGTCGAGATCGGGCGGCCCCACCGCGGCGCTCGACAGGCCCGCGGCGAAGTTGCGGCCCGGGGGACGTACTATGGCGCGAGTAAATTGCATGAGGTCTCCCGGTTCTCAGGCCGCCTGATTGCGGCCTGATTTTTTGGCGATCTGCAGCTGCTTCTGCGACTTCTCCACCAAGGCCGCGGGGCTGTCGGCGGGGTCCGGCACGGCGGCGCAAACGCCCACGCTCACGCTGACGTAGCGCAGAACCGCCGAGCGCGGATGATGGATTCGCAAATCCCGCACCCGTTCAGCCATGAGCTGGCCGATGCGCAGCGCCTGTTCCGCCGTGAGGCCCGGCGCGAATGCGATCAAGCTGCCGCCGTCGATGCGCGCAGTGACATCGCTCGAGCGGCGCAGGCATCCGGACACGACGTGCGCCACGCGGCGAATCGTCGAATCGCCGGCGGCGCGGCCGAAGGTCGCGTTGTAGAGGTCCAGCGCGTCGATGTCGATCGCGAACACCGCGATGCTGCGCTTCTCGCGCTGCGCGACCGACCAATCGCGCTTCAGCAGCTCTTCGAGGTAGGGCAAGGTAAACAGGCCCGTCAAGCGATCGTCCCGGATCGCCAGCGCGGTCGGCTGATGCGCTCCGCTCAAGGAGTCCCGCGTGAGCTTGGGGTCGATGCGCAGGCGCTCGCCGGCATCCCGATGATGTCCCGCGAAATGAGTGACGCGCCCCTGTGCGTCGAGCAGCGGCAGAACCGTCATCTCATTCCAAAACACCGTGCCGTCCTTGCGGTAATTGCGCAGCAGCACGCGGCAGGACTCCCCCTTGGCGAGCGCCTCGCGCAGACGATGCCGCCCGTCCTGTTCACGGTCCTCGCCCTGCAACAGGCGCAGATTGCGGCCGACCAGCTCCGCCGCCGAATAGCCCGTCAAGGCTTCGAAACCGGGATTGGCGTAGACCACCGGGCGTTCCGGGTCTTGCGCATCCACGAGCACGACCCCCTCGGGCGAGCTGTCGACCAAGCGCCGGTAGAAATCTGCGTCTATGCCGGTCATTGTTGTCCCTCAGTCAGCACCAGCGGCGGCGGCGTCCACAGTTCCGCGATCCGCGCCGCCGTCTCCCGCCAGTGGCTGTTCTCGCGCAGGTCCGCGGGCGCCTCGCCCCGGGCGCGCATCCTCACCAGCCGCGCCTGCGATGCCGCAGAGCCGGCATCCGCCTCGAGGCGCCCCAGCACGGATTCTACGGAATGTCGATCGTTGCAAATGGGCAGGACGTCGCAACCCGCGGCAAGAGCGAGCTCGGCCCGCTCAACCACGCTGCCGAAGGCGGCGGCTCCCGCCATGGTGAGATCGTCCGCGAATACGCAGCCATGAAACTTGAGCTCACCGCGCAACACCCCCCCAACCCAGCGCCGCGACAAGGCGGCCGGCAGCTCATCCACCGCCGGAAACACCACATGGGCGGCCATGATTCCGGGCAAATTGTTGTCGATGAGCGCACGGTAGGGCCGGATATCCGGCTCGAAATCAGCCCATTCGCGGCGGTCCACGGGCAATGCAACATGCGAATCGGCCACCACCGCGCCATGGCCGGGAAAGTGCTTGGCCACTGCCGCCATGCCGGCCTCGCGCATGCCCGTCATGGTGGCCACGGCCAGGGCGGCAACGGAATCCGGGTCGCTGTGGAAGGCCCGGTCGCCGATGATTTCGCTCACCCCATAGTCCAGGTCGACGCAGGGGGCAAAGCTGAAATCCACGCCCACCGCGCGCAATTCGGCGGCCATCAGCCAGCCCACCGAGTGAGCGAGCGCGAGCGCGTCGCGGCGATCCTCGTCATAGCGGCGGCCCAAGAGCCGTGCGGCCGGAAGACGCGTAAACCCCGCTCGAAAGCGCTGTACGCGGCCGCCCTCGTGGTCCACGGCGATCAATAAATGCGGCGTGCGCAGGGCGCGGATCGCCGCCGTGAGAGCGCCGAGCTGCCGGGGGTCGACGTAGTTGCGGGTGAACAGCACGACGCTGCCGACCAAAGGATGCTCCAGCACGCGCAAATCCTCGGCGCAGAGTTCCGTGCCGGCGATATCAACCATGAGCGGACCCAGGTTCAACCCGGACCCTCGAACACGGCGATCGATTCGACGTGCGTCGTATGCGGAAACATGTCCATCACCCCCGCGCAGGTGAGCCTGAATCCTTCACCATGAGTCAAAATCTCGGCATCCCGCGCCAAACTCCCCGGATGGCAGGAAATATACACGACTCGGCGCGGACGCCAATGCGCCATGCGCGCCAGCAGAGCCGAAGCGCCGGCCCGCGGCGGGTCGAGCAGCACCAAATCGTAGCGTTCGTTCGCCCATGATCCGAACTGCGCCGGTTCGAATAGATTCTCCGTGAAGAATGCCGCGTTGCCGATGCCGTTGCGGGAGGCGTTGGCGGCTGCCTTGGCGACCAGCGCGGCATCGCCCTCCACCCCCGTCACGCGCGCCGCGCGGCGCGCCAAAGGCAGAGTGAAATTGCCCAAGCCGCAAAACAGATCGAGCACCGCGTCGGCGCCGCCCGGCTGCAGCATTTCCAACGCCGCATCCACCATCGACACGTTGATTTCCCGATTGACTTGAATGAAGTCGACCGGCCCGAATTCGATGGCCACGCGCGCACCGTCGACGGCGTAGCTCAAGGGCGGATAGCCCGGCTGCAGAGGCCGCACGGTGTCGAGGCCGCCGGTCTGCAGGAAAATCTGCACGCCCTGCTGCACGCCGAAGGCCGCGATTTTTTCCGTATCCGCGGCGGCGGGCGCCTCCAGCACGCGGAACACCAGCGCGGCCGCCGCATCGCCGGCCGCGATCTCCACCTGGGGTATTTTTTCCCGTATGGCCAGCGTCTCGACCAGCGCGGCAAGATCCCGCGGCAAATCGGCCAGAGGCTTCGTGAGTACCTCGCAGCGCCGTATGTCCGCGATATAGGGTTTCTCGCGCTCGCGAAAGCCGGCAAGGACCCTGCCTTTCTTGTGCACGTACTTGACGCCGAGCCGCGCCCGCCGCCGGTAGGCCCACTCAGGCCCGCGCAGCGGCGCCAGCACCCGTTCGGGGTGCACCCTGCCGATCCGCTGCAGATTGTCGAGCAGCTGCCGCTCCTTCGCCTTGATCTGAGCCGGCGCCGACAGATGCTGCAGCGAGCATCCGCCGCAAGTCCCGAAGTGCGCGCACGCCGGCACGACCCGGTCCGGCGAGGCGATCAGCACATCGACCAGGATCGCCTCGTCCAATTGCCGGCGCCGCTTGATCAGGCGGTAGCGAACGCGCTCCCCCGGCAGCGCGCCGTCGACGAACACCGCCTTGCCCTCGACCCGCGCAATTCCCCGCCCATCGTGGGCCAGATCCACGATGTCGGCTTCCTGAATGTCGGCGGGACTCAAGCCGCGGGCCATGCAGCCGCGAATTCTTTGAGGTGTGCGGCCGGAGAATCGGCCAGCAGCTTGCGCACGCGCGCCACTTCATGGGCGTGCTCGGCCGGATTGAGGTGCCCGCGCAGCAATTCGAAGCGCAGGTAGATCAAATAGGTATTCAGCACGTCGGTCTCGCAGTAATCGCGGATGCGCGCGAGCCCGCCGCGCAGATATTCGGGCCAGACATCCGCGCCGTGCATTCCCGCCTTGCCCGGTAAGCTCAGGAGCGTCGCAATGTCGTCCAGGCTCGCGCGGCCGCGTCCCTGAAAGCCCGACAAGATGTCCATCAGGTCCATGTGGCGCCAGTGGAACCGGCTCAAGTAATTGCTGAATCGAAAGCTGTGATCGGAATCGCCCGTTTCCCAGTAGCGCGCGGCCGTCACGCCGTGCAGCAGGCTCCGATAATGCAGCACCGGCAAGTCGAAGCCGGCGCCGTTCCAGGACACCAGATCCGGCGTGTACTTGTCCAAGCCATCGAAGAAGCGCTCGATCAAATCCTTCTCCGTGGATGCCTCGTCGCCGAGGCTCCACACCTTCAGCGCATCTCTCGAACGCATGACGACGGAAATCGCGACCACGCGGTGCTGCTCGTGCGACAGGAATTCGCTGCCCGTCTCCTGGCGGCGCTTCGTGAACATGATCTGCGCCACCTGCTCGTCGGACAGATCGTGCAGTCCATACAGACGCCTGCCCAGATCGGTATCCGGAACGGTTTCGATGTCGAATACCAAAGTGTTCATGGAAGCGAACGCCGCATGAGAACCGCGACCGCCACGACCAAGCCCGCCTCATCGGTCAATGTGACGTGGCCCTCGCCGATGCCCAACGCGTCGCGCACCTTGGCACCCCGGGGCGAGTAGACCACTTCCGGCTTGCCCCAGGAGTTCTGCACGACTCCCACGTCGCGTATCCAAATACCGTGCGCGAAGCCGGTCCCCATGCCCTTGACGATGGCTTCCTTGGCCGCGAAACGCATGGCGATGAATCGCACGGGTCGCGCCGTGCGCTCGAACTGGGCGCGCTCTTCGGGCATCAAAAGATGCGTCAGAAATCGCTCGCCGTGCTTTTCATACACGCGCTCGATGCGGTCGACCTTGAGCACGTCGATTCCGATCCCGTAGATCATCGAACTGCGCCGCTGTGGGTCGCCGCCATGGCTTCAAGCCCGGGCTGCGCGCATCAACTCTTTCATGTCGCGCACGGCCTTCGCCAATCCGTCCACTATGGAACGCGCCACGATGGCGTGGCCGATGTTGAGCTCGACGATTTCCGCAATGGCCGCGATGGGCTCGACGTTATGATAGTTGAGGCCGTGACCCGCGTTCACCACCAGCCCGAGGCGGTCGGCAAATTTCGCGGCGCTGTGCACTCTCTCGAATTCGCGGGCACGGGCGGCGCCCGTGGCGTCCGCATAGGCGCCGGTATGCAGTTCCACCACCGGAGCGCCGGCGCGTTGGGCAGCCTCGATCTGCTCCGGATCCGGATCGATGAACAAGGAGACCCGGATCCCGGAGGCGCTGAGCGCCTTCACCGCGCCTTCGATACGTGAGCTCTGGCCCGCGACGTTCAAGCCTCCCTCGGTGGTCACTTCCTGCCGGGATTCGGGGACCAAGCAGCAATCCTGAGGGAGAACCTTCTGCGCGATCCGGATCATTTCCTCCGTCACCGCCATTTCCAGGTTCATCCGCGTCTGCAACGCCTCGCGCATTATCGTGACGTCCCGGTCTTGGATGTGGCGTCTATCTTCGCGCAGATGCAGGGTAATGCTGTCCGCACCCGCCTCCTCCGCGAGGAGCGCCGCATACAGGGGATCCGGGTAGCGGGTGCGCCGCGCCTGGCGCAAGGTCGCCACGTGATCGATATTCACGCCGAGAGCCATTCCCGCATGCAAGGCAGCGCCGCTCACGGGCCGTCCCCCGGCACCGCTTCGCACTCGCGCACCGGCTCCCGGTCACGCAAGGAGTCCGCAACTCGCACGGGGTCCCGATCTCGCGCGGGCTCCCCGTGACGCACGGGCTCCCGGCGACGCAGGGCCAGCGCGACCTCGCGTGATTTCAGCGTGCGGCCGTCGAGACAGGCGTCTATGGCCGCCCGCAACAGGCGCTTGGCATCGCGCAAAGAACGGATGTCGTCGAATTGCTCCGCTTGCAGATCGGCCAGGGACTGGCCGTACACCGCCCCCGGCGCCTCGGCCACGCAGGATTGCGGCCCGCGCTGCGCGGCGAATCGGTAGTATCGGCCGGGCTCCACCGGCAGCCCGTCTTCCGTCCTCGTAAGCTCGAGGCCGTAGCCTAAATCGTTGAGCAGGCGCTTCTCGAAGCGGCGCAGAGCAGGCTCCTCCGGGCCGCCGTCGCACAGCGACTGCATGCACGAAGCATAGGAGAAGAAAATCTCGGGATGCGGATCGCAGCGCTCCGTCAGCTTCAACAGCAGCTCGTTCAAATAGAATCCGCTCATGAGGCGCTCCGGTGCGAGGCTGGTAACCGCGCCGTCGGTCTCCGCCGTCACCAATTGACAGGCCTCCCCCTTGCCGGACCAGGACACGAGCATTCGCTGGAAGGGCCGCAGCACGCCTCTGAAGCTGGATTTGGGCCCGTTGGCGCCGCGCGCGAACAGGGTGAGCCGCCCGTGCTCGCTGGTGAACGCCTCCACGATGCGGCTGGTGTCGCGATAGGCGTATTGATGCAGCACATAGGCCGGTGCCAGCCACACGCGGCGCGCGTTTTTCACAATGTATCGTACCCGAACTGGCGCAGCGCCATTTCGCTGTCGGCCCAGTTCTCCTTGACCTTGACCCATAGCTCGAGATGCACCGAGCGCTGCCACAGATCGTTGAGCTCGATGCGCGCAAGCCGCCCGATTTCCTTCAACCGCTCGCCCCCCTGGCCGATGACGATGGCCTTCTGACTGGCGCGCTCGACCCAGATGACGGCATTGATCATGATGCGGTTGTTCTCGTCCGCAAAGCGTTCGATTTGCACATTGATGCCGTAGGGCAATTCCTCGCGCAGCTTCAGCGTCAGCTTCTCGCGCACGATCTCGGCCGCGTGGAACGGTTCGTCCCGATCGGTGACCACGTCGGAGGCGAACAGCGGCGGCGAAACCGGGAGGCGCGAGCCGATCAGATCGACCAGACGATCGAGATTGTCGGCCTGCAGCGCCGATATCGGGACGATTCCCGAGGCAGGGATGCGGTGCGTCATGTCCTCGAGAAAGGGCAGCAGCCGCTCCTTGGGAAACACCCGATCGACCTTGTTGATCACCAAGAACAGCGGCTGTTTCAGGCCCCGAACGCGTTCCCAGACCCATAGATCCTCGTCCGTGAAGTGCAGAGCCTCGATCACGAATACGACGACATCGGCGTCCTGGGAAGAGGAAATGGCCACCCGGTTCATGTACTGGTTCATCACGCGACGGGTCGATTCATGCAGGCCCGGGGTGTCGACGAGCACCAATTGAGCCTCGGGCCGGTTGACCACTCCCAAGATCCGATGCCGTGTGGTTTGCGGCTTGGCGGTGACGATGGAGACTTTGCGTCCGACCAAGGCGTTCACCAAGGTCGATTTGCCCACATTCGGCCGGCCGACGATGGCCACATGCCCGGCGTGAAACGGAGGGCTGTTCATGAGGATATGTCGGGCGGCAGCAATTCCAGCAGTTTGGCGGCGGCCAATTGCTCCGCGCGGCGGCGGCTGGCGCCCTTGCCCGCGGCCGACAGCCCAAGCACGCTCACCTCGCAGGTCACGGCGAATGACTGCACGTGAGGATCGCCGGCGACCGCCGTCAAGGTATAGATGGGCAAAGCGATTCCATGCGCCTGCAGCGCTTCCTGTAACCGCGTTTTCGGGTCCTTCAGCATGTCCGCCGCCGGCAGCTCCGCCAGCCGGGGGCCCAGGATGCGCGCCGCCGCCGCCGCCGCCGCATCGAAGCCCGAATCCAGAAAAATCGCGCCCAAAATAGCCTCCAAGGCATCCGCCAGTATCGACGCCCGGCGAAACCCGCCGGTTTTCAATTCACCCGGCCCGAGACGCAGGTGCTCGCCCAAACCCAGCTCAGCGGCGATCTTGGCCAGGGTTTCGCCGCTGACCAGAGTCGCCCGCAGCCTCGATAAGGCCCCTTCGTCCGCCTGGGCGTGCGCATCGTAAAGCAAGCGCGCCACACTGCAATTAAGAATCGAATCGCCCAAGAATTCCAGCCGTTCATTGTGGTCGGCGCCGGCGCTGCGGTGGGTCACCGCGGCGTAGCACAGCGCCGGCTGCACGAAAACGTAGCCGAAGGAGCGTTCGACCCAGGCCAGCAGCGCATCGGACTTGCGCAGCGGGATCACCGCACCTTCACAGTCTTGTCGAAGTGCACCGACAGCGACACATTGCCGATATACGGCTCCGAATCGTCATACGCCACGTGCATCATCATGCCCGTGTCGTCCCGGGTGATTTCTATATCCTTGTAATCGACCGTGGTGGGATCCTCGATCTCCCAGTGCCGCGCCAGAATATTGCGCAGAGCGCCCGGATCGGGGTTGTCGCCCTTGACCTCGGATGCCGCCGAATCCATGGCGCGCGCGATCTTCATGTAGTTGAGGTATATCGGGAGCAGCCGGACGCCCGCGTAGCCGATGATGCCGACTAGGACCATAACGCAAAGCATGCCGATGAAGGTCATGCCCTGCTGCCGCCTACGCATGGATGTTCATCCTCCCTAACAAGGCTAGTTAATCGCAATTCCGATCCGGTGCCAGAGAGGTCCGTCACGAGTATCAAGATTAAGCCAAATCCGCACCGCTTTCCCCACCAGATTCTGCGCCGGCACGAATCCCGGGGCGTCCATATCGTCCTGGAACCGGCTGTCTTTGCTGTTGTTGCGGTTGTCGCCCATGAAGAAATAGTGCCCGGCGGGCACCACCCATTCGCCCGCCTTGACGCTGCCGTTGGCAAACATGATGAGGTGGCGCTTGGCGCCCAGCTGCTCGAAAGCGGTGGCGGCGCCCGCGTAGTTCCACAAATCCTGCTTCGGGCCGCGGTAGACGGGGCCGGGCTGCTGCGGCACGGGCTTGCCGTTGATGTACACCTGGTTGTTCTCATCCACCCGGACATGATCGCCCGGGAGGCCGACCAGCCGCTTGATGTAGTTGATTTTCGGGTTGGGGGGCAGCCGGAACACGATCACATCTCCCCGCTGCGGATTGCCGGTGTGGATGAGCAGCGTATTGGTGACCGGCAGCCGCAGTCCGTAGGCATACTTGCTGACGAAAATGAAGTCGCCGTCGAACAAGGTAGGCATCATGGAATCGGACGGTATGCGAAACGGCTCGAACAAGAACGAGCGGATCACCAGCACCAGCACGATGACCGGAAAGAACGAGCGTGCATATTCGACGGCGATGGGTTCGCGCACGCGCTCGGGGGCGTGCCCGCCGAGGCTGCGGCCTGCCTGCGGCGGCGGGCGAAGAAAGCCTGATCGAGCAGCCAAATCACCCCGGATGCGGCGCCCACCACCACCAGCATGAGACTGAAATCGACCGCCTCGTAGCGGAACAGGCGCCACAGCATTGCCAGCGCCAGAGCCACCAGCGCATATCCCGCCATTTTCGGCAGCCATGGCTCCTCGGCGCTCGTGGCGCCGGGATCTCGCTTGGGCCTGAAGAACCAGCCGTCCGCCAATATCACCAGGACGCAGACGACGCCTGCGCACAAGAGACCCATGAAAACGCTGTCGCCGTCATTCACGAAATACCCCCAAAATTAAACTGAATGTCACCGGATGCCGGGCTCAATTGGTCTTCTTGCCGACCTGCAGGACGGCCAGGAAGGCCTCCTGCGGTATTTCGACCTGACCCACCTGCTTCATGCGCTTCTTGCCGGCCTTCTGCTTCTCGAGGAGCTTGCGCTTGCGGGTAATGTCGCCGCCGTAGCACTTCGCCAGCACGTTCTTGCGCATGGCCTTGACGCTCGCCCGCGCAATGATATGGCTGCCGATCGCCGCCTGCACCGCAATGTCGAACATCTGGCGCGGGATCAATTCCTGCATTTTATCCACCAGCTCTCGGCCGCGATTGTAGGAATTGTCGCGATGGACGATGAGCGACAGCGCGTCGACCGGATCGCCGTTGATCAAGACATCGAGCTTCACCAGCGGGGCCGCCTGAAAATGGCTGAATTCATAATCGAAGGATGCGTAACCGCGGCTCGCGGATTTCAGACGATCGAAGAAATCGAGCACGACTTCGGCCAGGGGCAATTCATATTGAAGCGACACCTGGCTGCCGAGGAACAGCATCTTCTTCTGCACGCCGCGTTTCTCGCTGCACAGAGTCAGCACCGCGCCCACGTGATCGGGGGGCACCAGGATGTTGGCGGTGATGATGGGTTCGCGCAGCTCGGAGATGCGGTCCTGGGGCGGCAGCTTGGCCGGGTTGTCGACATTGATCACCGACCCGTCCGTGAGCTCGAGCTCGTAGATGACGGTGGGCGCGCTGGTGATGAGGTCGAGGTCATATTCGCGCTCCAGCCGTTCCTGCACGATGTCCATGTGCAGCAGCCCCAAGAATCCACAGCGAAACCCAAAACCCAGCGCGGTCGATACCTCGGGCTCGAAATGCAGCGCCGAATCGTTGAGCTTGAGCTTCTTGAGCGCCTCGCGGAACTGCTCGTAGTCATCCGAGCTGACGGGGAACAGCCCCGCGAAGACCCGCGGCTGCACCTGCTTGAACCCCTCGAGGGGGGCTTTGGCGGGATTGGCTTCCAGCGTGATGGTGTCGCCGACGGGCGCACCGTCGATTTCCTTGATGCCTGCGACGACGAATCCGACCTCCCCCGTATTCAGGGACTGGCGCGTGACCGGCTTGGGCGCGAAGCGGCCGAGCTTGTCCACTTGATGACTGCGGCCCGTCGACATGACGCGGATCTTGGCCCCCGTGTGCAATGCACCATTCATGACCCGCACCAATGAAACGACTCCGACATAGTTGTCGAACCAGGAATCGATGATCAATGCCTGCAGCGGGCCGTCCGGGTCCCCTTTCGGGTGGGGTATGCGCTTGACCAGCTGTTCGAGCAATTCAGGGACCCCAAGCCCTGTCTTGGCGCTGACCAGCGCGGCATCGTCGGCCGGAATGCCGATGATTTCTTCGATTTCGTGGATGACTTTGGCCGGATCGGCCGAGGGCAGATCGATCTTGTTGATGACCGGCAGCACCTCCAGCCCCTGCTCCAGGGCCGTATAGCAATTGGCAACGCTCTGCGCCTCCACGCCCTGGGCGGCGTCGACCACCAGCAGCGCTCCTTCGCAGGCCGCGAGAGACCGCGAGACTTCATAGGAAAAATCCACGTGCCCGGGTGTGTCGATGAAATTCAGCTGATAGGTCTCGCCGTCGATGGAATTGAACGCCAGAGTGACGCTCTGCGCTTTGATGGTGATGCCCCGCTCGCGCTCCAGGTCCATCGAATCGAGGACTTGCGCCTGCATCTCCCGCGCGTCGAGGCCGCCGCAGGTCTGAATGAATCGATCTGCCAAAGTCGATTTGCCGTGATCAACATGAGCAATGATGGAAAAATTGCGGATATTCTTCATCTACGCCTGGGCTTGGCCAAACCCGCGATTATACCGGTCGGCGGTGGCAAGCGAGGGCCTTATGCACTTCCTCGGCGTCCAAATGCCCGTGGCACACCAATTCTCCGCCGAAGAGCAGTACGGGAATCTTGTGGCCGTAGCGCGCTCTCGCGGCGGCGTCGGCATCGACGTCGAGCACGTCGACCCCGAAGGGGCAGGCCTCCGGCAGCGCGGCGAGTCCGCTCAGCATCTCCTCACATAGGCCGCACCCGGGGCGCGAGTACAGCAGGAATCGAGGCGACTCCCGGGGCATGGAGTCAACGGTGAGGGACTTCAGGGCGGGCGGAGGCTTTGACCGAGTGAGCGATGAACTCCACGGTTTGGGCGGGCACCTCGCCGACCGCGGTTACCTGGTGGCCCTGCACGACGGTGGAAAAAGCGTAGCCCGAACCGACCCGTGCCAGCCCCTGCATGGGCGGTTCCGCGGGTGCGTTCGAGCCGGCATCCGTCCCCGGCGGATCGCCCGGCTGCGCCTCGACGAATACCGAGACGGTTGCCAGCCCGTCCGAATACACCAGATGGCTTGCCGGCACCGTCGCGGCTCCGATGGTCTGGGCACCGGCCACCGTCAAGCGGAATCCCGGCGGCAGTTCGCTGGCACGGTAGGCCGAAAGCGCCGGCGAGGCATTGTCATGCGACGGTCCCTGGCGCACCCACCGCATGCCCTCGGTACGGACCGCGGGTACCAGATCGCTGTCCGGAATGCTCTCCGGCATGTCCAGACGTGCGAAGAATATCTGCTCGATGACCTGGCCGCGCGAATCGCAGAGCTGGGTCTTGAGCGGCATCGCGGTCTTTTCGTCGAGCCAGAGGCGATAGCCGAAGCGGAACTGATCCTTGGGTGTAACCGCAATGACCCGAGCCGCGCGGCCGAGGATGTGCGTATCCGGCAACGACTCGATGCGGTAGAACTCGTTCACGTCGGCGCCGAACTGCGGCAAGGAACCCAGAAACGGGCCGTGATCCGGCCGCGGCTCGACCAGCACCGTATGCTGGTCGGGCAAGTAACACGTCAATTCATCGTTGTCGCTGACGAACTCCCGGCCCGAGCCGTCCAGGGACTGCAGCCGCTCGGTCACGCGCCCGGCCCGCACCCGGTGCACGATGCGCATGGTCTCCACGCGCCCCTCGCTCAAGTGGAAGAACGTGCCGTCGTAATTGCGCGTCGCCAAGGCATGATTCATCTTCTGCAGCCAAACGCGCGGATCGTCGGCGCCTCGGGAAGGCTGCGGCAGCCCGGCCAGCAAGGTGCCGACCACGGCGCAGGGAATCAGCCAGTTGGCCCGACGGCGTGCAACCCAAGTCATGGAGCAACGGGCGCCGCCGCTTCGTGAGTCACCGGCTGCTGATCTTCAGTCTCGATCAGCAAGTCGGCCAACACTCCGCGCTGATCGAGGCCGGAGGAATATCGGCTGTGCGCGAACACGTAATTCGTCAGGCGCGCCGGCGGCATGGCCGAGGGCGCCGCCTGCGAGGTCGCCGGCACCGTATAGGAGATCGCTTCGCGCGGCGCCGCCGAGCCCGCGCCGTTCTGGCCTAAGGCAACGCTTTGCGCAAGCAGAGCGCTTTGCGCGGGAACGGCACTCTGCGCCGTGAGCGCCGCGCCGGAATGCAATCCGGGCGCAACCGCACGCTGCTGCAGGGCGACGACCGCGACCGCCGCGACGCCCGCCGCCACCGCGGCCCCCGCCAGCGGCCGCCACCATCGAAGGCCGCGGGCCTGCGGGGTGTGCCCGCCCGCCGCAACCGGCTCGCCGTCGATGGCCAGATTGACGCGGCCGGCGAACCCCTTGCGCATGAGGCTCGCGCCGCCGCCGCGCACCGCCTCGCCGATCAGGGCATAGCGGCCGAAGCTCTCGCGCAACTCCGCCTCGCGGGCGAGCCGCTTGAGCAGCAGTTCGGTCTCCGAGTTGGGCAGTTCGCCGTCGAGAAACGCCGAGACCTGTTCACGAATTTGTTCGCTCATGTGTCCTCAGGCCGACCAAGGCCGCCGTCGAATATGGGTCGTAGCTTCTTGTCAATCGCCTCGCGTGCGCGAAAAATTCGCGAACGCACCGTACCTACCGGGCAATCCATGGTTTGCGCAATGTCTTCGTAACTCAATCCTTCCAATTCGCGAAGCACGATCGCGGTGCGCAAGTCTTCCGGCAAATTCTCGATGGCGCGATTCACGGTGTCGCGAATCTCGTCGGTGAGCAGCAAGCCCTCCGGAGTCTCAGACTCGGCCAGCCGGGCATGCAGGTCGTATTGTTCGGGGTCCTGAAGATCGAGATCGTAGTCCATGGGACGGCGCTTCGTGGCAACCAGGGCGTTCTTGGCGGTGTTGATCGCGATTCTATACAGCCAGGTATAAAACGCGCTATCGCCGCGAAACGACTGCAACGCACGGAACGCTTTGACGAAAGCCTCCTGTGCGATGTCTTCAGCTTCGGTTGCATCGTGCACGTAACGCATGATCAGCTTCAGCACCTTGTGCTGGTATCGCAGGACCAACAAATCGAACGCCGCGCGCTCGCCGCGCTGGACTCTCTCGACCAGTTTGAGGTCACTCTCCTCGACGCTCATGCGTGATCCCAAACCGGCGAGCTCACAACCCAGCCTGTCGCGATAGACCGATCGGCCGGGGAAAAGTTCGACAATTCCCGGCCTGAACCGGTTTTAAACGTGACTTTGTGCACAGGACGGGATTCTAACAGCCGCGGACGCCGGGCTACCGGCCGTCGTACGCCGTGATCCGCCCGATCAGGGCCGTGAATTCCGGGGGCGGCCGTTCGGATCCCAGGCAGTAGGCGTAAAGTACCGCATCCTGGATTTCCAGCAGGCGCCTGAATGCCTCCTGCTCCGGGGGCGTTGCGCCGCGGAAGCGGCCGTCCAGATAGCGTTCCAGCAACACATCGAGTTCCTTCATGCCGCGCCGGCATTGCCAGCGCAGTTTCCCGAGGTCCGGACGGTCGGCGGCCGGCGGGGTCGGGGCGGCCATCAATGGCGGCGATGAGCCATCATCTGCTTGATTTCGCCGATGGCCTTGGCGGGATTGAGATCCTTCGGGCAGGCCTCGGTGCAATTCATGATGGTGTGGCAGCGATAGAGCCGGAATGGGTCCTCGAGATGGTCGAGCCGCTCGCCGGCCGCCTCGTCGCGGCTGTCGACGATCCAGCGGTAGGCGGCCAGCAGCGCGGCGGGCCCGAGGTAGCGGTCGCTATTCCACCAATAGCTGGGACAGCTCGTGGAACAGCAGGCGCACAGAATGCATGCGGAGGGCCGATCGACCTTTTCCTGATCTTCCTTGGACTGCAGGCGCTCGCCGTCGGGCGGCGGCGGGGTGCGAGTCTGCAGCCAGGGCTTGATCGAGGCGTACTGGGCGTAGAAGTTCGTAAGATCGGGAATCAGATCCTTGATGACCGGCATGTGCGGCAGCGGGTAGATCTTGATGTCGTGCTTGACGTCCGCGCATGCGCTGATGCACGCCAGGCCGTTCTTGCCGTCGATGTTCATGGCGCAGGAGCCGCATATCCCCTCGCGGCATGATCGGCGGAAGCTCAACGTGGAATCGATTTCATTCTTGATCTTGATGAGAGCGTCCAAGACCATGGGACCGCAGGCATCCATGTCGACTTCGTAGCTGTCGAGCCGCGGATTCTCCGCCGAGTCGGGGTCGAATCGGTAGATCTTGAAGACGCGGACATTCTTGGCGCCCGCCGGCGCCTTGAACACGCGGCCGTCCTTGCGCACCTTGGAATTCGCGGGAAGCGAGAATTCAGCCATCAGTAGGTCCTCGCCTTGGGGGGTATCGATTGGACATCGTCGGTCAGAGTGTTCAGATGTACCGGCCGATAGTCGAAGCGGGTGGCACCGGCCGCCGAAACCCAGCACAGCGTGTGCTTCATCCAATTTTGATCGTCGCGGTCCGGAAAATCCTCGCGCGCCTGCGCCCCCCGGCTCTCCTTGCGGTTCTCCGCCGAATGCATGGTGGCGACCGCCTGCCCCAAGAGATTGTCGAGCTCCAACGTCTCGATGAGATCGGTGTTCCAAATCAGAGAACGGTCGGTGACCCGGACGTCGGCGAAGGAATCGACCACTTGCGCGAGCCGCCGCTTGCCGTCGCTCAGCGATTCGCCGGTGCGAAACACCGCCGCATCGCTTTGCATGACGCGCTGCATGCTCGAGCGGATGTCGGCCGTCGGCCGCGAACCCCTGGCATGGCGAAACCTGTCCAAGCGCGCGAGCGCGGCGTCTCCGGCGTCGGCTTTCAGCGCACGATGCGCCGTATCCCGCTGCACCATGCGCGCGCAATGGCGTGCCGCTTCGCGGCCGAACACCACCAGATCGAGCAGAGAATTGGATCCCAAACGATTTGCGCCGTGCACCGACACGCAGGCCGCCTCTCCCACCGCCATGAGTCCGCGGACCACCGTCTCCGCGCCATCCGCGCGCGAGACCACTTCGCCGTGCACATTGCAGGGAATGCCGCCCATGTTGTAGTGAACCGTGGGCAGCACGGGTATCGGCTCCTTGTTGACATCCACTCCGGCGAATATTCTAGCGGTCTCGGCGATGCCGGGCAGCCGCTCCTTGATGACCGCGGGACCCAGGTGTTCCAGGTGCAAATGAATGTGATCCTTGAGCGGGCCGACTCCGCGGCCCTCGCGAACTTCGACGGTCATCGCGCGGCTGACGACATCGCGGGACGCCAAGTCCTTGGCGTTCGGCGCATAGCGCTCCATGAACCGTTCGCCGGCCGCGTTCGTCAAATATCCGCCCTCGCCGCGCGAGCCTTCGGTGATCAGGCAGCCGGCGCCGTAGATTCCCGTCGGGTGGAACTGCACGAACTCCATGTCCTGAAGCGGCAGGCCGGCGCGCAACGCCATGCCGCCCCCGTCGCCGGTGCAGGTATGGGCGGATGTGCACGAGAACCACGCACGGCCGTACCCGCCGGTCGCCATGATGACCCTGTGTGCGCGGAACCGATGCAGCGTGCCGTCCGACATATCGAGAGCGATCACGCCGCGGCACTCGCCGTCCTCCATGATGAGGTCGAGAGCAAAGTACTCGATGAAGAAAGCCGCCTCGTGCTTCAGCGACTGCTGATACAGAGTGTGCAGCATGGCATGGCCGGTGCGATCCGCCGCGGCGCAGGTGCGCTGCGCTATGCCCTTGCCGAAGTGCGTCGTCATTCCGCCGAATGGCCGCTGGTAGATCCGGCCGTCCTCGGTGCGTGAGAACGGCACGCCGTAGTGCTCGAGCTCGATGACCGCCGCCGGCGCTTCCTTGCACATGAACTCGATCGCATCTTGGTCGCCCAGCCAGTCCGATCCCTTCACGGTGTCGTACATATGCCAGCGCCAATCGTCACCGCCCATGTTGCCGAGCGCCGCCGAGATGCCCCCCTGCGCCGCCACGGTGTGACTGCGCGTCGGGAACACCTTGGTCAGGCAGGCGGTGGAAAGGCCCGCCTCGGCGAGGCCGAAAGTGGCGCGCAGGCCCGCGCCCCCGGCACCGACCACCACCACGTCATAAGTGTGGTCGATAAATTTGTATTCGCTCATGATCTAGGGTCCGAACGCGACGCGCAGAATTGCGAATATGCTCGCGCCGCCGACGAGCACATACGAGAATCGCAGCAGCAGGAGGGACAGGACCTTCGTGCCGGCGGAATGCACGTAGTCCTCAACCACGACGGCGGTGCCCAGGTAGGAGTGATAAGTCAGCACGGCAACCAGCAGCACCGCGAGGAAGCCGCTCAGCGGAAAGGATAGCCAGGCCCTGACCGTGGAGTAGTCGAGCCCCGGCAGCGCCAGCAGCGACATCATGAACCACAGCGTCAGGGGAATCAGCGCGACCGCACTCACCCTCTGAGCCCACCAATGATCCGTTCCGTCTTTGGCGGATCCCAAACCCAACACCCGGCCCAAGGGACTTCGCAAGCTCATGATCGATGACCCGCCCAGATCAAGGCCCATACGCCGATGGTCAAGCCTGCCGCACCGAGCACGGCGAACCAGCCGCTGACATGCCGTTGCGTGCGCTCGAATCCCTTTCCCATGTCCCAGAACAAATGACGCACGCCATTCAAGAGGTGGAACAAAAAAGCAAAGGTCCAGGCCATCATCGCCAGCGTCCCGAAGGGACTCGCAAACACCCTCATCGCCGCGGCATAGGATTGCTCGCCCGCGGCCAACGCCACGAGCCAGGCACAGAGTGCCGCAAGACCCAGTGCCAGCACGATGCCGGTCAGGCGATGCAATATCGACAGGCTATTGCCGATTTGCCATCGGTAAATATCCAGATGGGGTGAAATCGGCCGGACGCGTTCAGGCATCGTCGCTCCTGGCGGCTAAGGGGTAAGGAAACGGCATTCAGAAATCGATGCAGCGGCCACGCAGTTCCCAGTCCCCGAAGCGCGTCGGCTCCGGCCCTTCAGGGCCGCCGAGCTCTCGCGGTGCCGGCGCGGCAGCGCCCGTCGCGGGCGTCGCCGGCGCGGGCGAGGCTGCCGCAGGTGCGGCCGCCGCGGCGGGTTCATCGCCTCGTGCGGGCTTGGGAAGCGGCTCGATTCGGATCGGATCTTCTAATTTCGTCGTCACGGTTGAAAGTTTGCCAGAAAATACTGATATATAAACCCTCGATTGACTGAATTGCGCGAACGAACGGCCGCGAAGCTGGGTCGGTTCGCCTCCGCCATGCGAGCAGGGTTGACATTGAGGTCCGAGCACCCACTCTATATTCCAATGAACACCGACCCACCGCCCCAATCCGGCCGTCTACCTCATTTGGGAATATTGCGATTCACCGGACCGGATTCGGTGAGTTTTCTGCAGGGTCAGGTATCCAACGACACGCGCCGTCTCGCGGAGGGCCGGAGCCTGTTCGCGGCGTACTCGAGCCCTCGAGGGCGCGTGCTGGCGCTCATGCATCTGCTTCCCCATTCGAGCGGCGTGATTGCGATTCTGCCGCGCGAGCTGATCGCGCCGACCTTGGAAGGGCTTCGCAAGTTCGTGCTGCGGGCCAAAGTGAAAATCGAGGACACGGGCGAACTCCTGAGTGTCGCGGGCCTGCATGGCACAGAGCGGCTGCGGTCCGCCGCCGAGGGCGAAGGCATCGCCGTTGCGGCCGTCAACGGCGACCCCAACCGCCACTGGGCCGTGGGGGCCGGGCGGACGCTGGCGGAGTGCGGACTCGCCGGCGATGTCCACCAAGCCGAACAAATCGAACGTGATTGGCGCCTCGCCGATGTTCGCGCCGGCCTGCCTCAAATATATCTCAATACGCGCGAGGCTTTCGTCGCGCAGATGCTGAATCTCGACTTGCTCGACGGCATCAGCTTCAGCAAGGGTTGCTACACCGGGCAGGAAATCATCGCACGCACCCAGCACCTGGGCCGCATCAAGCGGCGCCTGTATCGGCTGCAATTGCCGGCGGGTGAATGGCACGCGGGCCGGCCGATCCGTTTGAGCGACGGCCGCGCGGGGCGTCTGGTCGAGGTGGTTAGAACCGGCGACGGTTTCGAGGCCCTGGCGGTGCTTCCCGTCGAGGCCGGCCACGCGGCGGAGGAGCACCCCGCCGACGGCGAGTCCGCCGCGAGTCCGACTGTCGCTGCTGCGCCATTGCCGCTTCCCTACGCACTCTGAGCGCGCCGCCGAGCCGGACATCCCTTCGATTGCGAGGCGGGGACCGGCGTGCTGGGAGCGGCGGCGCGACCAGCGGCCTGTCTTTACGATGGAAAGTGGCGCAGCGACGGCCCGCCTTGGCTAGAATATGCGACCAATAGGGAACTCCGCCCCGCGGAGCGTTCGTTGATTCGCTCGAGGGATTGATCATGCGTCAGCACTTTCTCGCCACAGCATTCTGCGTTTGCCTGCTCGCCGGTGGACTCGCCTTCGCCGCCGCCCCGCTGAACAACATCCCGTTGCAGTGGAAGCCGACCTCGGCTCTCGCCGGAATGGGGACGATAGATCTGAGCGGCGCGACCATCACGACGAAGATCCACTTCGATCCCTTGACCGATGTCCGCCAGAATCCGACGCTGGTCGCCGAGAACCGCGAAAAGGCCGAAATCCGCCCGATGACGACGTCGAGCGATGTGGGCGCCTTCGTCACCGATCATCTCGAGGCGAGTGTGCGTGAGGCGGGACTGAACGTCGTCGACGGCGACGCGGACGTCAATGTCAGCGGCGAAATCCGCAAGTTCTTCGTCACTGAAACCGATACTTACAACGGCGAAATATCGCTGCTGATCCACCTCAAGGACAAGAACGGCAAGGAACTGTGGACGGGCATCGTCGGCGGCGACGCCACGCGCTTTGGCCGCTCCTACAAGGCCGAGAACTATTTCGAGGTGATGTCGGACATGTTGCTTCGCGCGACCTACAACCTGCTCGCGAGCGGCGATTTTCGCGCGGCGCTCGCCAAGCATTGAGCCCGGCTACAGATCGATGATCTGAACCTGCTCGGCCCGCAATGTCTCGCCGAGAAAGGCGCTCCCCACGCGCGCGAAACGCGTCGCGCCGTCGGTGGCCAGCCAGGAGACCCTGCCCCGCATCGAGACCCCGGTGCCCGGCTCATGCAGCTGCCGCCGTACGGCGTCGGCGGCCGTTGCCGCGGAGTCGACGATGTTCACCTGGGGCGGCAGCACGGCGCGCAGGGCGCCGGACAGCGCAGGAAAGTGCGTGCACCCCAGCACCAAGGTGTCGGGCGCGTCATCGATTTGAAATATGGGATCCAAGTAGCGGCGCGCCACGGCCTCCGCAATCGGGCCCTCGGTCCAGCCCTCCTCGGCCATCGAAACGAACAAGGAACACGCCCTGGAGGCCACGCGGGCGGCGGGGTTCAAGCGGTGAATAGCCCTTTGATAGGCTCCCCCAGCGATCGTGCCTTCGGTCGCGATCACCGCGATGTGCTGCGATTGCGATGCCGCCACCGCCGCTTCCGCTCCCGGCTCGATGACACCGATGACCGGCAGCGAGGGATGGTGCGCGCGCAGAGCATCGAGCGCAGAGGCCGACGCCGTATTGCAGGCGACTACGAGACAGCGGATGCCGCGCCTGATGAGCGCCTGCGCACATTGCAGGGAATAGCGCACCACTGTTTCCGGGCTCTTGGTGCCGTAAGGCAGCCGCGCGGTATCGCCGAGATAAATGAAATTCTCGGCCGGCATGGCCGCGCGCAAAACCCGCAACACCGTCAAACCGCCGACGCCCGAGTCGAATACTCCGATCGGACCGTTCAAGACTCGGGCCGCAGGTGCGGGAACAGCAGGACGTCGCGGATCGAGGGTGAATTCGTGTACAGCATGACCAGCCGGTCGACCCCCAGGCCGAGTCCCGCCGTGGGCGGCATGCCGTATTCCAGCGCACGCACATAGTCGGCGTCGTAATACATCGCTTCCTCGTCGCCGGCATCCTTGCGCGCGACCTGATCCTTGAAGCGCTGCGCTTGATCCTCTGCGTCGTTCAGCTCCGAGAATCCGTTGGCGAGCTCGCGGCCGCCGACGAACAGCTCCCATCGGTCCGTGATGAAGGGATCGGCATCGTTGCGGCGCGACAGCGGCGAGACCTCGGCCGGATAGGCGTATGCGAAAGTGGGCTGCACCAGCGTGTGCTCGCCGGTCTTCTCGAATATCTCGATTTGCAGCTTGCCGGGGCCGTCCGCCTCCTTGTGAGGAATTTTCATTTGATCGCATACCCGCCGCAGGTAGGACGCGTCGCGCAGCGACATCGGATCCAGATCCGGGTTGTTCGCCAGGATGATGTCTTCGATGCTCTTTCTCGCGAAGCTCTGCGACAGATCGATTTCCGTGCCCTGATAGATGAGTTTGCGCGAGCCCAGCATGGTGTCGGCGAGCCCTTGAAACAGAACTTCCATCATGTCCATCAGATCGCTGAAATCGGCGTAGGCCTGATACAGCTCGAGCATGGTGAACTCAGGGTTGTGCTGCGTCGACACTCCCTCGTTGCGGAAATTTCTGTTGATCTCGTACACCCGCTCGAAGCCGCCGACGGTGAGCCGCTTCAGATACAGTTCCGGCGCGATGCGCAGGTACATGTCAGCGTCCAGGGCGTTGTGATGCGTCTTGAAGGGCCGTGCCGCGGCGCCGCCGGGGATGGGATGCAGCATGGGCGTTTCCACTTCCAGAAATCCACGCGCATCGAGGAAGGCGCGCAGATAGCGCACTATCGCCGAGCGCATCTCGAACACTCGCCGGCTCTCCTCATTCATGATCAGATCGACGTAGCGGCGCCGGTAGCGCAGCTCCGTATCGGCGATGCCGTGCCATTTGTCGGGCAATGGCCGCAGGGACTTGGTGAGCAGCACCAGCCGCTCGGCCCGCACAGACAACTCGCCGGTTTTGGTGCGGAACAAGGTTCCCTCGGCGCCGACCACATCGCCGACATCCCAAGTCTTGAATTCATCGTAAACTTCGCCCAGCGCCGATGGCTGCAGAAAGAGCTGGATCAGCGTGCTCGAATCCTCGATCTTGGCGAAGCTCGACTTTTTCATCACGTGCTTGGTCCGCATTCGGCCCGCCACTCTGACCCGGATTGCCGCCGCATCGAGCGCGTCGCCGCTCTTCTCGCCGTAGGCCGTCAAAATGTCGCCGGCCAACGCATCGCGGCGGAAATCGTTCGGGAACGCATTTCCGCGTTCGCGCAATTTCGCGAGCTTTGCGCGCCGCTCCGTGATCAAGTGATTCTCGTCGCTATCGCTCATGGTCGCTGTCTCATCAAAGTCCCTGCTTTAGGCTGGCTTGCATGAATTCGTCGAGCGCTCCGTCGAGCACGGCGGTGGTGTTGCCGATTTCCACCCCGGTGCGCAGATCCTTGATGCGCGACTGATCCAGCACGTAGCTGCGGATCTGGTTACCCCAGCTGACGTCGGATTTCGAGTCCTCGAGCACTTTCGCCGCCGCGTTGCGCTTGTTGAACTCCAATTCGTAGAGTTTGGCCTTCAGCATTTTCATGGCGGTGGAGCGGTTCTTGTGCTGGCTGCGTTCGCCTTGACAGGCCACCACGATGCCGCTCGGGACATGGGTGATGCGTACCGCGGATTCGGTCTTGTTGACGTGCTGCCCGCCCGCCCCGCTCGAACGGTACACATCGGTGCGCAAGTCGGCCGGATTGATCTCGATGTCGATGTCGTCATCGACCTCCGGGGAGACGAAAACCGATGCGAAAGAAGTGTGGCGGCGATTGCCCGAATCGAACGGCGACTTTCGCACCAGACGATGCACGCCGGTCTCGGTGCGCAGCCAGCCGTAGGCATAGTCGCCGGTCATGCTGACGGTCGCGCCCTTGATGCCGGCCACTTCGCCGGCGCTCTGATCGATGATTTCGGTCTTGATGCCATGCGCGTCAGCCCATTTCAGATACATGCGCAGCAGCATCGCCGCCCAGTCCTGCGCCTCGGTGCCGC
Organism: uncultured Gammaproteobacteria bacterium; assembly: GCA_963784105.1. Lineage (GTDB taxonomy): Bacteria > Pseudomonadota > Gammaproteobacteria > Steroidobacterales > Steroidobacteraceae > Bog-1198. Next base: position 1,776,476 of record CAWAQE010000015.1, on the reverse strand, counting down.
CGGCCCCGGCCTGGATGTCGAGAAACGCGTTGTGCGAATCCATCTTGCCCGGAAACATGCGCTGGAACTCGAGCCGCTCGACCTCGAGGCTCAGGCGGTTGACGTCGGCTTCGACTTCCTGGGCGGTCCGCCCGTCCGCCTCTTCGGCGGCCATTTCGAGCAGCTCCGCCGCATCGTTCAGCGCGCGCCCGAGGCGGTCCAAGCCGCCCACGACCTGCTCGAGTTTCGCCCGTTCCTTGCCCAGATCCTGAGCTCGTTCGGGGGTATTCCAGATGCCCGGCTGCTCGAGCTCGCGCTCTACTTCCTGCAGCCGCTCGTTCTTGTTGTCGTAATCAAAGATACCTCCTCAAAGAGTCGGTGCGCTCCTCGAGATCTTTGATGAATCGTCTGATTTGATTGAGTTCCATGGGGCTGAATCCTAACACATCGACCCCGGCGGGCGCGGCGGCCGATGCCGCGGCTAAATCGGCCTCATATGCTGGCTGTTCAATTGCACACGCTCGCCGCCCCGATAATCGTTGATCTCGAGGCGGTAGGCGAGCTGAATCCGCGCACCGCCGCGCAGCAGCGGATCCTCCGCGGCGCCGCCGACGTATCCAAAGGCGATGGCCTCGACCGGATCGGCGCCATTCGGGTCATCGGCGGCTTTGAGCTGCATTTTCAGATGCTTGCCGCCGACGATGTGCGCGCCGGCGATGTGAAACTCGCCGTCGAACACCGGCTCAGGAAAACTCTGCCCCCAGGGGCCGGCGCCGCGCAGCATCCGCGCCGTGTCGAGGGAGAGCTCTGCGGCATCGAGCGCGCCGTCCGAATGGATCACACCGATGAGGGATTCTGGCTCGGTGCGCGCGGCGATCTCGGCCGCGAAGGCGGCTCTGAACGCGGCTAGGTTTGCGCCGGGCAGGCTCATCCCCGCCGCCATGGCATGGCCGCCGAATTTATCGATGAGACCGGGGTGACGCGCCGCGATGCTGTCCAGCGCATCGCGGATGTTGATGCCTGGGACGGAGCGGCCCGAGCCGCGCAGGGAGCCATCCTCGGCGTGCGCAAAGGCGATGACGGGGCGATGCAGCCGGTCCTTGATCTTGCCGGCGACCAAGCCCACCACGCCCTGGTGCCAGCTCTCCTCGAACAGGCACAGTCCGAGCGCCTCGCCCCCATCCTCGGCGAAGCGCACTGCGGCCGCGATATCCAGGGCCTCGAGCTGCATGCGCTGCTCGATTTCGCGCCTCTCCTCGTTGAGCTTGGCGAGCATCCCGGCGAGGCGCCCCGCCTCGGCCGGGTCGTCGGCCAGCAGACAGGCGATGCCGACGCTCATATCGGTGAGCCGTCCCGCGGCGTTCAAGCGCGGCGCCACCGCAAAACCCAGATCGGCTGCTGTAATCTGCTCCAAGCGCCGGCCCGCCGATTCGAGCAAGGCCCGAATGCCCGGCACGCAGCGGCCGGCACGAATGCGGCGCAGCCCTTGCGCGATCAATATCCGGTTATTGCGATCCAGAGGCACCACATCGGCAACCGTGCCCAGCGCCACCAGATCGAGAAGCTCCGCGGCCCGGAAATCCTCTTCGGCCAAACTACGCGCCAGCGCGGCAATGACATAAAACGCCACGCCCACACCGGCCAGAGCCGGACTTGCGAATCGGGCGTGGGCAAGATTTGGATTGACGATGACTTGCGCACGAGGCAGAGCGGCGCCGGGAAGATGGTGGTCGGTCACCAGCACGGGTACTCCCAGCGCATGAGCCGCTTCGACGCCGGCGATGCTCGACACGCCATTGTCGACGGTCACTATCAGCGAGGGCCGCCGATCTGCCGCCAGCGCGACGATTTCCGGAGTGAGTCCATATCCAAAACGGAATCGGTTGGGCACCAAGAAGTCCACGTGCGCAAAACGCAGGGCGCGCAGACCGCGCACCACCAGCGCCGTGCTGGTGGCGCCGTCCGCATCGAAGTCGCCGATCACCAGCACCCGCCCTGCGGAGCGGTGCTCGATGAGCAATTGCACCGCCGCCTCAACCCCCTCGAGGGAACCGACCGGCAGCAGCCGATCCAGCGATAGATCGAGATCTGCATCGCAGCGCAGGCCCCGGGCGGCATAGACTCGCCGCAGAATGGGATGGATATCGGCCGTAAAGTCGCAAGGGGGCGGCTGGCGCCGCCGAATCTGGATCGCGGTCATTCGAAGGACTCCCACCAAGGCCGAGAACGGCGCCACGGGCGCCAATTCCATCGTCCTCTGACGCTGAAACATCGATCGCCGGCCGACAGATCGAGCCGCTCGATTCTGCCCGACTGCAAGTCTTCGAATGACCGCTCGAGCCGGCGCGGCTCCATGCCCAGCCGTTCATCCGTTCCCGGCACGGCGACGGCCACCGCGACGCCCGGGGCACCCGCGCTGCCCGGGGCACCCGCGCTGCCCGCGGCACCGGGCTGTTCCCCCTGCTCGCCGAATGCTCTGAACAGCGGATCATCGCCCGTTGTCCAACCCGCAACCGGCGGCAAGGAGGCCAGCGAAGGACCGCCTCCCCACAGCCACAGGCCGTTCACCACGGGCACTTCGCTCACGCCGCGAGCTCGATTCACCGCGTGCTCGAACAGCCACATCTCCATCTCGCTCATGAGCTGCCGCAGCCGCGGCGCTGCGGCGCCGCCGGGCAGATGATTTTCGATGTGCCGATCGAGCACATCCTCCGGATCGCGGGTCGACGCATCGAGGACACGGTCGCTCACGCAATATAGATCGGCGCGGCGGCCGCAGATCAGCCGGACCCCGGCGTCATGCCACACCCGATTGAAATCGACCGCCAGCGCATCGGCTTCGGCCCGGCTGAGGGACAGGATACCGTCCTTGGCCAGGCGTACATTGCTCATCTCTGCCACATAGTGAACCGGGGTAGCGATGAACACAGACCCGGCATCGATCCGCCCGCGCTCCGCGTACAGGGCGGCGGCGCCCACCCCCGGCATGGAGGCGGATGCCGGTGCAATGAGGCGAAACGCGTCGAGCCGCCAATCGGATACCGGGGTAGGAGCATCGGCGCGCGCCAGCAGACGTTCCAGCAGCGCAGAGCGCTGCCGGCGGCCCTCGCCCGGTCGAGTAAATCGGAAATAATGAGTGGACACGAACGCTCCGGCGCCAATTTCAGTATCTTACGCACATGCGCTTCGCCCAAGACTCGAGTTCCACGTCTCATATTATCCGAGCCTATGGAGCCGGCGGGTTGCGCATCGACGATGACACCTACGGCGAAACGCTGATCGTCAGCTCGACCGCGATTGTGACCTTGCCCGAAGTGCGCAGCATCGATGATCTTGGCGCTTTCGATCCACGGCGCATCCTCGCGCTCGACCCTGAACTCGTTCTGCTGGGAACCGGCGCGCGGCAAATCTTCCCTGCCGCATCTTTCGGCTCTCAGTTCCTGCGCGCCGGCATCGGTTTCGAGGTCATGGATACGGGTGCGGCCTGTCGCACATTCAACGTGCTCGTGGCCGAACAACGCCGCGTGGCGGCATTGCTCATGGTGTGACGTTCAAAAATAAAATGGCAGGGCGCTTACGGAATACACGATCAATACGGCATCGAGAATTATTATTCTTCTTCTTGATCTTATTACTGTTTTGTCCCTCTGACCCCGTGTAGACCTACAGCGCCCCGCAAATGGACTTTCCCGATCAGCGCACAGTTAAACACACGAAAAGAGCGGTCGCAAGACAGCATGGAATATGTCTACTGAGCATATAACTGTTTACTATCAATATCTTATAAACATATTCTAAGGACACTATCACCTTGGAAGAAATGGCAGGGGATCAACGGCTCTGCCGTTCTGACGAATCTCGAAGTACAGAATGGGAGAGCGATGCCCATCCTCTCCCATGTGGGCGATCACCTGGCCCTTGGCGACTTCTTCACCGTCGTGCACCAGCATCTCTCGATTGTGGGCGTACGCGGACAGCAGGTTGTCCGCGTGTTTGATGATGATGAGATTGCCGTAGCCGCGCAGTCCGCTGCCGGTGTAAACCACCCGCCCGCCGCTCGCAGCACGCACGTCCTGCCCCAGGCGTCCCGACAGCAGAATGCCGCCGCCGGGCACCGGACGAGGCGCCCCGGCACGGTCGGTGGGCCAGACCCATTTCACAGTCCGTGGCTCGGCCGCTCGCGGTACGCTGCGCTCGGGCGCCCTTCCGGGCCCCAATATCAAAACCTGTCCGACGGAGATGCGGAAATCGGCTCCGATATTGTTCCATCGCGCCAGATCGCGAAAATCGAGATCATGGCGCCAGGCGATGCTGTAGAGCGTGTCCTGCGGCCGCACCACGTAGCTTTCCGGTCCTTCGACGGTGGTATCGGCACACGCGCCCAGCAACAGGCAGCACAACCCAGCAGCGCAGATCGAGCGCGAGCCGCGCAGTACTATCGCTGCAATCCTGAAAGCAAGGGCACGAAGCTCACGGCGCCGAGCGACTGGCGATCGATCCGCGTCTCACCCTTGGTGTAACGATAGAGCTCTTGGCGGCCCTCCGGCCCCACCGGCGCGATCAGGCGTCCGCCGACCGAGAGCTGCTCGAACAGCGCGGGAGGCACTGCATGCGGCGCCGCCGTCAGCAGTATTCCGTCGAACGGTGCGCGCGCCGACCAGCCGACGTTGCCGTCATCGTGCCGGAAATTGACGTTGCGAATTTTCAGCTCGCGCAAGGTACGCCGCGCGCGTCCCAGGAGGCTCGCTATGCGCTCGATGGTGTAGATCTTCTGCACCAAGGGCGACAGCACAGCCGTCTGATAGCCGCAACCCGTGCCGATCTCCAAGACATTGCGCGGTTCGCCGGCCGCCAGCAGCGCTTCGGTCATGCGCGCCACCACATAGGGCTGCGAGATGGTCTGGCCGAAACCGATCGGCAGGGCGGTGTCCTCGTAGGCGCGGCTCGCCAGCGCCTCGTCCATGAATAGATGCCGCGGCACATTGCGAATCCGGTCGAGCACGCGCTGATCCGCGATTCCCTGTTCCTGCAGCCGCTGCACGAGGCGCTCTCGCGTGCGCGCCGAAGTCATTCCGATACCGCTGAGCCGCGGACCTTCCATGAAGCTACTCAAGCTTGAGCCATTTCTGCAGCTTGGGCAGCGCCGCATGGCGGGTCAGATCGATCTGCAAGGGAGTGATGGAGGCGAAGCCTTCGGACACCGCGTGAAAATCCGTGCCCGGACCGGCATCCTGGCCGTCGCCGGCATTGCCCACCCAATACACATTGCGCCCCCGTGGATCCTTCGCCTTGACGACCGACTCGCTGCGATGGCGGTTCCCCAGGCGAGTGACCTTGACGCCGCGCAGCTGGCCGTCGGGCAAATCCGGCACATTGACATTGAGGATGATGGGCCCCACTTCCGGCCCCTGCAGGCGCTCCTCCGACATCCGGCGCACCAATTGCGCCGCCACCCGCGCGGCGCCGGCAAAGTTGCGCGGACTGCCCGGCTCGACGCACAGCGACACGGCGATCGCAGGAAGGCCGAGAAACCGGCCCTCGACCGCGGCGGCAACCGTTCCCGAGTACAAGGTATCGTCGCCGAGATTCGCGCCGTCATTCACGCCCGACACCACGATGTCGTGCTCGAAATCGAACAGGCCGGATATGGCCAAATGCACGCAGTCGGTGGGCGTGCCGTTCACATAGTAGGCATCGGTGTCGTAGCGCGCCGCGCGCACCGGCACATCGAGGGTGAGAGAATTGCTCGCACCGCTGCGGTTGCGGTCAGGCGCCACGATGGTTACATCGCCCAGCGGCCTGATCGCCGACCCAAGCGCAGTCAAGCCCTCGGCACGGTAGCCGTCGTCATTTGAAAGGAGGATTTTCACGAGATTTAACAGCCGGCCTCAAGCTGGCGGGTGTCGCCGTGCGGACTATACTGTAACGCCGGAAACCCGGATAGCCGATCGAGTCCACTATCTATGGCCAAACAGCGTCCCGCAGACCGCACCGCCGCCGGCGATGCCGCCGCCGAAACCGCAGAATTTCGCGCCGCGGTGCGCGACGTCACTCCGTTGGCGCAAACGCCGCCCGCGCCCGGCCTCGCTACGCCTGCGCCGCGGGCAAAGCGTCGCAAGAGCGCCATGTCCATGGAGGAAAACCTCGACGCCACAATGCCTCTGGTCGGCGGCCCGGAGGGCGCAGAGGCTGCGGATGCCGTGACCGGCGAGGGAGCGCTGGCGTTTCAGCGCGCCGGCGTGCGCACTCAAGTCGTGCGCCGGCTGCGCCGCGGCCTCTATCCCATCGACGACGAATTGGATCTGCACGGGCTCACCCAGGCGGCGGCCCGCAATCAGCTCGCGGACTTCATTGAACGCAGCCGCGACGGCGGCTGCCGCTGCGTGAGAATCATCCACGGCAAGGGCTACCGCTCCGGCGCCCGCGGGCCTGTGCTCAAGGCCGCCGTGAACCTCTGGCTTCGGCGGCACCTGGACGTCATGGCATTCGTTTCCGCGCGCGCCATCGACGGCGGTGCCGGCGCCGTCTACGTATTGCTCCGCGCCTGACGCACGTCGCCCCCATCGCAAACATGAGCGCGGCGCCGCAGGGTACCCTTCCCGCTCTCGTCTTGCTGCCGGGAATCGACGGGACCGGAAAACTGTTCAGCGAGTTCGTCAGAAACTTAGGACCGAGAGTCGATTCGCGCATCGTGGCCTATCCCGTAGATCGGCCCATGGGCTACACCGAGTTGGAGACTTTGGTGCTGGGGGCACTCCCCCGCGACTGAGCCGTTCATTCTATTGGGCGAGTCCTTCTCGGGTCCCATCGCCATGCGGATAGCGGCGCACCCGCCTGCGGGTCTCGCCGCCGTCATCCTGTGCGCAACTTTCGCGAAGAATCCCTTCCCCTGGCTCGGATGGGCGCGGCCGCTGGCCGCCTGGCTGCCGTTGAAATCGATGCCGCGCTGGCTGCGGGCGCTTCTGATGTGGGGATCCGCCTCGCCGCAGCGCGCACCCGCGCAAACCGAACGCGCCATTGCCGGCGTATCGCCGGGCGTCGTTCGCCGGCGCATCGCCGAACTGCTGGCCGTGAACGACACCGCCGCGCTTCGCCGCATTCGCCTGCCCACGCTGGTGCTGAAGGCGACGCATGATCGCGTGATTCCGCGCGCGGCAACCCAATGGATCCTGCAGACTCTGCCCGGCGCACAGCTGGCAGAGATAGACGGGCCGCACGTATTGCTTCAAGCACGTCCCGCCGAATGCGCGGCCATCGTACTCAAGTTCATCGAGGCGCTGCGACTGCTCCCCCGGCACGGTGATTCATATTGACCCTGTGTACCGGGTCAATATGAATCACCGCGCCGAGGTGGCAGCTACAGCGTATCGTCGTCCGCATCCAGCTCCGGCACGCCTGCGAAGTCGCATATTTCCCGCAGCACCGCGGTCGCGAACTGCCCTCGCCCCAGCGTGAAGCTCAAGGTCAATGTATTGGCGTCGCGTTCGCTGGATAGCTCTCGAATTGCGCAGCGCAGGGCGCGCCGCTCTTGCGTCAGCCCCTGAGCGCCCAGCAGATCGATGAGCGCTGCGTATTCGCGCGACACTTCGAGTTCGTGCTGCAGCGCCTGGCCCTGGCTCGCCGGCAGGCCGCGGCCCCAAAGGGGCCCCGAGGGATGGATGTCGAACTCGCCCAAGCGGCGGCGCAGCTCATCGTCGACGGCGGTGACGGAAAAGTGGCTGCCGCTGCCCTCGAGACTGGCCAGATCGCCCGGGGCGAGCTGCGACCAATCGCCCGCCTCCACGCGCCGCGCCAGCACCGCGTTGAACACCAGCGATCGCGCGGCCGACAGCGCGAAGCTGCGCTCGGCGCGGCCCCTCGGTGCGCTGCCGCTTTGCATCCATGCCGCGGCCCGGTCGAGATTGTATCCATCGCGGCCAAAGCGCTGCGGACCGAAATAATTGGGGACCCCATGCGCCCGCAGCGCATCGAGTTTCGAGTCCAATTGCTCACGGGACCACATCACGTGGCGCAGGCGGATGCGGAATCGGTTGCCCGACAGCGCGCCTACCCTAAGCTTGCGCAGGTTGGCGCGCGCTTCGAGCACCTTGAATTCAGGCGTGCGGGTATTGAGCCAGAACTCCGCAGCCGAAGCGAGGCTCGGCACACTGAACCATTGCACGGCAATCGCATGCCGGTCCTTGAGGCCCGCATAGCCCACTTCGCCGGCCGCAACGCCCGCCAGCCGGGCGATTTCGGCCGCCACCCAGCGAGTGTTGGCGCTGCGCTTCTCCACGCGCAGCAGCCAGTGCGGTCCGGCGCCCGAGGGCTCGAAGGACAGCCGCTCCTCGACATGAAAATCCTCCGGTACGGCTTTGAGCTCGGCCGGCGGCAGCGGCGCGCCATGAGCTCTCGGCGGCCGCAACGCGGCCCGCTCCCAAGCCTCGGTTCGCCTGCCCTGCACGCTCAATTTCTCGAGGAGCCGAGCAGGACGGAGGCCAGTGCCGCCAGGCCTTCGCCGCGGCCGATGAATCCTAAGCGCTCCGTGGTGGTGGCCTTGATGTTGATGAGCCCGGCGGAGGCGCCGAGATCGGCCGAGAGATTCGCCGACATCGCGGCCCGATGCGCGGCGATGCGCGGCGCTTCGGCGAGCACCGTGATGTCGGCGTTGATCAGCTTCAGTCCGGCCGCCTGCATGCGCGCCGCGACCACGCGCAGGAACACGCGGCTGTCGGCGCCTCGATATCTCGGATCGCTGTCCGGGAAGTGCCGGCCTATGTCGCCGTCCCCCATTGCACCGAGCACCGCATCGCAGAGCGCGTGAATGACGACATCGCCATCCGAGTGCGCCACCACGCCTTTGGGGTGCGCGATTCGCACGCCCCCCAGGATGACATGATCGCCTTCGCCGAAGGCGTGCACGTCGAAACCTTGTCCGACTCGCATCGGCGTCTCCTCCATCATGGTCAATAGTCCGGCCGCCATGGCCAAATCGGCCGCGCGCGTGATCTTCACATTGAACGGCGAACCCTGCACCAGCCTCGGCCGCAACCCCGTTCGTTCCATGGCCTGCGCCTCGTCGGTTACGGCAATGCCGGCGAGCGCGGCTTCTTTGAGCGCGCGGCGCAGCTGCGCGAAGGCGAATACCTGCGGCGTCAACGCGCGCCACAATCCTTGGCGGTCCACCGTCTCGACGCGACCGCTCAGCTCGCGCTTGACGGTATCGACGATGGGCACCGCCAGCACCGCGCCTACGGGGTCCGCGGCGTCGAGCAGGGCTCCCAAGTCCGCCGCATTCAAGCAAGGCCTCGCGGCATCGTGCACGAGAACCCAATCGTCCGCGGCGGCAAGGGCCGCCAAGGCTTCCAAGCCGTTCGCCACCGAATCCTGCCGGCCGGCGCCGCCGATGGTGGTTCGAAGCTTGGGGCTGCCGAGCCTGGCCGCAACGGCCGGCCAATGAGCATCGTCCGCGGCCAGCGCAACCATCACCGCATGCACCCGCGGCTCGGCCAGAAGCGCGCGCAGCGACCACTCCAGAACCGTGGCACCGTGCAGCGGCGCATATTGCTTGGGCGCGGAGACTTCTTGATTGGGTGGGGAGCCTTCGGACGATTCAGCGAAGCGCGCGCCCCGGCCCGCTGCAGGAACGATCGCCCACACACGCCGCGTCGCGGAGACGGGCTTCATTCAGCTCGAGCGGTGACGGGGGTCGCTGGCGCCGCCGGGGCTGGGGTGGCCGCGGTCACGACTTGATAGAAGGTTTCGCTGTTGCCCACCATGCCGAGTTCGCTGCGGGCGCGCTCTTCGAGCGCAGCGAGGCCCACCTTGAGATCGGTCACCTCGGCCGCCAGCTGCCGGTTGCGCTCGCGCTGTTCGCGATTGGCCGAGGCCTGTGCATCGATGGAGGCCTGCAGACGCGCCACTTCGCGCACTCCTTGATCCGAGATCCACAGCCGATACTGGAGCAATATCAGCGCAAGACCCAGGATGACGGCGAAAATCCTCATGGGGACAGGAGCTTAGCATGAATTCTTAAGAGATTGGAACCGATAACGCACGTATCCCTGCATAGGCGGCCTTGGTGCCCAGCTCCCCCTCGATCCGCAGCAGCTGGTTGTATTTGGCAATTCGGTCCGAGCGCGACATCGAACCGGTCTTGATCTGAGTCGCCGTCGTCGCCGCGGCAATATCTGCGATGGTCGAGTCCTCGGTTTCACCCGAGCGATGCGAGACCACGGCGGCATACTTGGCCTTGTGCGCCATATCGATGGCAGCCAAGGTCTCGGTCAAAGTGCCGATCTGATTCGGCTTGATGAGAATCGCATTGGCGATCTTCTTGGCGATGCCCTCGGCGAAGATCTTGGTATTCGTGACGAATATGTCGTCGCCCACCAGCTGCAGCTTGGATCCCAGCTTCTTGGTGAGAATGGCCCAGCCGTCCCAATCGCCTTCGCTCATGCCATCCTCGATGGTCACGATCGGGTACTTGGCTGCAAGGTTCGCCAGATAATCGGCGAACTCCGCCGAGTTGAAGCGCCGCCCTTCCGACTCCAGCGTATACACACCGTCCTTGTAGAATTCCGTGCTCGCCACGTCGACGCCCAGATAAATGTCCTTGCCCGCCCGGTATCCCGCCCTGTCGATGGCTTCCAGGATCGTCGTCAGCGCGGCTTCATTGGACGGCAGGTCGGGCGCGAAGCCGCCTTCGTCGCCGACCGCGGTGTTGAGGCCCTGGGCATGCAGTACTTTCTTCAGACTGTGAAAGACTTCAGCGCCGTAACGCACCGCCTCGGAGAACGACGGAGCGCCGATGGGGAGAATCATGAATTCCTGAATATCGACGCTGTTGTCCGCGTGCGCGCCGCCATTGATGATGTTCATCATGGGAACCGGCAGCGTCAGGTCGCCGCTTCCGCCCAAATGCCGGTACAGCGGCAATCCATTGTCGCGCGCGGCGGCGTGCGCGGCCGCCAAGGACACGGCCAAGATCGCGTTTGCGCCGAGGTTGGATTTGAAATCCGTGCCGTCGGCCTCGATCATTTTGCCGTCGAGCCCGCGTTGGTCCTGGGCGTTGTAGCCGACCAGCAGATCGCGGAGCGCGCCATTGATGTGCCCGACGGCCTTGAGCACGCCCTTGCCGCCGTACCGCTTGGCATCGCCGTCGCGCAGTTCCGCGGCCTCGCGCGAGCCGGTGGAGGCGCCGGAAGGCACCGCTGCCCGGCCGACGATGCCGGAATGCAGAACGACGTCCGCCTCGACGGTGGGATTGCCGCGGGAATCGATGATCTGGCGGCCGCGAATATCGACGATTCGACTCATAGCAGAGATTCCTCGAAAGGTTGCTTCTTTACCGCTGCATCCAGCTCCTTGAGCGTGGCCAGGAGCGGGGCCATCCGGTCCAAGGGCCATGCATTCGGCCCGTCGGACAGGGCTTTCGCCGGATCGGGATGCGTCTCCATGAATATTCCCGCAACGCCCGCCGCGACCGCGGCGCGCGCCAGCACCGGCACGAATTCACGCTGGCCGCCGGAAACATCGCCCTTGCCGCCGGGCAGCTGCACCGAGTGGGTGGCGTCGAACACCACGGGGCAATTCGTGCCGCGCATGATGGCCAGAGACCGCATGTCCGACACCAGGTTGTTGTAGCCGAAGGAAAAGCCGCGCTCGCAGACCATGATCTCTTCGTTGCCGGTGGAACGCGCCTTGTCGACCACGTTCTGCATCTCCCACGGCGAGAGGAACTGGCCCTTCTTGATGTTCACGGGCCTGTTCTGCGAACAGACCGAGACGATGAAATTCGTCTGCCGGCAGAGAAATGCCGGGGTCTGCAGCACATCGACGACGGCGGCCACTTCGCCGAGCGGCGTGTCCTCATGCACGTCCGTCAGCACCGGAACTCCAACTTGACGGCGCACCTGCGACAGAGCCTTCAGGCCCGCATCCATGCCGGGTCCGCGAAAGCTGGCGCGGGAGGAACGATTGGCCTTGTCGAAGGAGGCCTTGAAAATGAACGGGATTCCGAGGCGCGCGGTCATTTCCTTGAGACGCCCCGCCACATCGATCACCAGAGCTTCGCTTTCCACGACGCAGGGACCGGCAATCAGGAAAAACGGGCGGTCGGGCCCGACCTCGAAGGAGGCCAATTTCATGCGGTTGCGCGCCGGGGCTGGAGCGCGGCACGGTACTCGCGCGCCGCCCGCACGAACCCCGCGAACAGAGGATGCCCGTCGCGCGGCGTCGAGGTGAATTCCGGGTGGAACTGGCTGGCCACGAACCAGGGATGAGAACGCAGCTCGATGAACTCCACCAAGCCGTCGGCCGAGAATCCGGAGAAGCCCATGCCCGCGGCGGTCAATTCGTCGAGGTAGTGATTGTTGAATTCATAGCGGTGGCGATGGCGCTCGAATATCGATTCCTTGCCGTACACCGAGCGCACCAGAGAGCCGGCCGCCAGCTTCGCTTCCTGCGCGCCGAGCCGCATGCTGCCGCCCAAGTCGGACTTCTCATCCCGAACCTGCTGGCCGCGCTCCAAATCCTGCCATTCGGTGATCAATGCGATCACCGGGTGATTGGTGGCGCGGTCGAATTCCGTGCTGTTGGCGCCTTTCAGCGCCAGCACGTTGCGCGCGAATTCGATGATCGCGAGCTGCATCCCCAGGCAGATGCCGAGGTAGGGAATGCGGTTCTCGCGCGCGAACCGTATCGCCTGGATCTTGCCCTCGATGCCGCGGTCGCCGAAGCCCCCCGGCACCAGGATGGCATCCATGTTCTCGAGCGCCGCGGGACCCATGCGCTCGATATCCTGCGATTCGAAATAATGGATGTTGACGCGGGTGCGCGTCTTGATGCCGCCGTGCATCAGCGCCTCGTTCAAGGAAATGTACGAGTCGCGGATTTGCACGTACTTGCCGACCATGCCGATGTCGACCGCGGCTTCCGGATTCTGCTTGGCGGCGACGACGGCGCGCCACTCGGGAAGATCCGTCGGCGGAGCATCCAAGCGCAGCTTGTCGACCACGATGTCGTCCAGCCCTTCCTCGTGCAGCAGCATCGGGATTTTGTAGATGTCGTCGGCGTCGACTCCGGAGATGACGGCGCGCTCCTCGACATTGGTGAACAGGGCGATCTTGCGCCGCTGCTCGTCCGGCAGCGAATGCGCGCAGCGGCACAGCAGAATGTCCGGCTGGATGCCGATGCCGCGCAATTCCTTGACCGAATGCTGCGTCGGCTTGGTCTTGATCTCGCCCGAGCCGCCGACGATGGGCACCAAGGTGAGGTGCATGTACAGCACTTGATTGCGGCCGAGCTCTACGCCCATCTGGCGAATCGCTTCGAGAAACGGCAACGATTCGATGTCGCCGACCGTGCCGCCGATCTCCACCATGCACACGTCGGCATCGCCCGCGCCCATGCGCACCCGGTACTTGATTTCATCGGTGATGTGCGGGATCACCTGCACGGTGGCGCCGAGATAGTCGCCGCGCCGCTCCTTGGCGATGACGCGCTCGTAAATGCGCCCCGTCGTGAAATTGCTGTTGCGCCCGGCGGTCATGCGCACGAAGCGCTCGTAATGGCCCAGATCCAGGTCGGTTTCGGTGCCGTCGGCGGTGACGAAAACCTCGCCGTGCTGGAATGGACTCATGGTGCCCGGATCCACGTTGATGTAGGGATCGAGCTTGACCATGCTGATCTTCAGTCCGCGCGCCTCGAGGATGGCCCCCAAGGAGGCGGAAGCGATACCCTTACCGAGCGAGGAAACCACGCCGCCGGTGACGAATACGAATCGAGTCATGTAGCCACCGCCAAAATAAGCGCGCCCTCACGCATTGAGAATGGCGCAAGTGCGAGAAAAAAGCCAAAAAGGAAGACAGGAATTCGACGGGAGTTCAGGTTAGCAGAACATGCGGCGTGCGACAATCCACTTAGACGATAATCGGCCCCGATTCCCATACGATGCCGAGACCCGGCTCGCCGCGAGCGACGCACCAACGCGCGTCCAGCCACAAATCTGCGACGGCGATCAAGGCATCGTCCGCGAACACCAGAGGCAGCGCATCGCGCAGCCACGGCAGCACGCCCAGCGACTGGCACAGGTGCTGCAGGCTTTGGGTCCTGGCCTGCGGCGCGGGCTTCAAGGTTTCCCCTCCGCCTCGCCGCCGCACCCTCAAGGTGCCCGGCAGGCGCCTCGCATCGATGCCGCCGGTCTGCGCCACCCAGCGCACAATCCCCAGATCCGCGCCCAGATCGAGCTGCGAACCCGCGACGGGCAACCAACGGTGCGTCCCCTCGAGCCGCGGCGGCAGCGTCTCGGTCAAAAATATTCTCTGCCGGTAGCGGCGCAATGCGAGGCCGCCCAGCGCAATCGCCGGCAGGTGATCGGCGCCGGCGGCGAACATCTGGCGCAAGGCCTCGGTGAGGCGCGTCTGCGGCGGCGGCTCGATCCCCGCATTGCACAGCCACAGCCGCAGGACATTGATTCGCTGCTCGGGCCCGAGCGCCCGCAGGCCCGGCACCGATAGTGCATCGCCGTCGCGCAGCCTCCCTAGGTCGGCTGCGGCCGCGCGCTCGAGCAGGCTCTGCGCCGCGGCGGCGTGACGGGCCGCGCGCGACAGCGCGGCACCCGCCCCGGGCCATCGCGCCTTGATCAGAGGCCAGACTCGCCGGCGCAAATAGCCGCGGTCGAAACGCAGATCCTCGTTCATCGGATCGCGGACGCCGCCGCCCATGCGCGCGGCGAACTCGAGCAGCTCGCTCTGCGGTACGTCGAGCAGCGGCCGCAGGTGCCAGCCCGGCCCCAGGGGCCGGCAGCGGGGCATGGCCGACATGCCCTTCAATCCCGCGCCGCGCAGAGCCTGCAGCAGCAGAGTCTCCGCCTGATCTTCGCGATGGTGTGCCGTCAACAGACATTCGCCGGGCCGCAGCTCCCCGGCGAGCGCCGCATAGCGCGCGCCGCGCGCCGCCGCCTCCAGCGATGCGCCGGCCGGCGTCGGCACGCTGATGGGAACTACCGCCAGGGGAACGTTCAGTGCCGCGCACAGGGCGGAGCACGCCTCGCGGAACGCGGCGGCCGCACTCTGCAAGCCATGATCGATGTGCACCGCGCGCAGCGGCAGGCCGCGGAAGGTCGTGCCCAAATCCGAGGCGGCGGCCAGCAGGCCGGCCGAGTCCGCGCCGCCGCTCAAGGCCACCACCAACCCCGTGGCGCCGGCGGGAGCATGGGCGTCGAGGGCCGCGCGCAGACAGTGCGCGGAAAAGCTCGCGCTATGCCTCTCGGAACGCACCGAATCCGCGCAGTCGTGCCTGCCGCGCATCGAGCAATTGCGTCACCGGTTGGTTGCGCAGCTCCGCAAGCGCCTTGAGCATGCTTTGCTTGAGGGTTTCCGCCATGGCCTGCGGATCGCGATGCGCGCCGCCGTGCGGCTCCTTCAAGACTTCATCCACCAGGCCGAGTTTCTTCAGCCTCTCGGCGGTGCCGCCCATGGCATCGGCCGCAATTTCTTTCTTCTCGGTGCTCTTCCACAAAATGGACGCGCAGGCCTCCGGCGTAATGACCGAATACACGCTGAACTGCAGCATGATCAGCCGATCGCAAACGCCGATGGCCAGAGCTCCGCCCGACCCTCCCTCGCCGATGACCACACTGAGCACGGGGGCGGCCAAGCTGGACATTTCGAACAGGTTTCTCGCGATGGCCTCGCTCTGGCCGCGCTCTTCCGAGCCGATGCCGGGGTAGGCGCCCGGTGTGTCGATCAAGGTGACCACGGGCATGCGAAAGCGCTCCGCCATTTTCATGAGCCGCAGGGCCTTGCGATAGCCTTCGGGCTTCGGCATGCCATAATTGCGCCGTACCCTCTCCTTGGTGTCGCGGCCCTTCTGGTGGCCGATGAGCATCACGGGCATCCCCTCGAGCCGCGCCAAGCCGCCGACAATGGCCATGTCGTTGCTGTACATGCGGTCGCCGTGCAGCTCATGCCAGTCGGTGAAAATCATGGACACGTAATCCAGCGTGTAAGGGCGCTGAGGATGACGCGCTAACTCCGTGATTTGCCAGGGCGTCAGGTTGGCAAAAATACTGCTCGTCAATGCCCTGCTCTTCGATTGCAGGCGTTTGATCTCTTCCGTGATGTTGACGCTCGAGTCCGCGCCCAAGAACTTCAGTTCCTCGATCTTCGCTTCCAGTTCCGCGATAGGTTGTTCAAATTCCAGAAAATTCAACGCCATGAAGAGGTTTCCTCGCCGCGGACATCATTACGCGGACCATACACCAAGTACCAGCCATCTCGGCCCACCAATGCCGTCAGTTTATCGAGCAAGTCCCGCGATGGGCGCACCGACCAAGCGTCCGCCAGATTGAGCCGTCCGGTGTATTCCGGCCGGCTCAACGCGACGCTCACACCGCAGGGACCGCGCAAATAGGGCTTCAGGATCTGCTCGAATCGATTCATGCCCTGCGGCCCGTCGAATTCTGCGGGCCATCGCAGCCAGAGGCGGCGCGCAAAGCGCTCGCGCGCACGGTCGATGTCCATCAGAGTCTTTGCCTGCAAGCGCCACGCCTCGATGAAATCGTCGAAGCGCAGCGTGCCGTCCACGATCAAGATCGCATCCTTGACGATGATGTCGCGATGCTGCTGGAAAGTCTCTTCGTACAAGCTCACTTCCAGCCGGGCGCTGCGATCGTCCAGGATCAATGTTACCCGATTCGGCCGCCGGCGGATTTCCAGCACCAGACCCGCGACCGTGGTTGCCTTGCCGGCCGACCAGCTGCGCGCACCGTCGGCGGCGGCCGCAGGCTTCGGGCCGCCCACATCCGCGAGGCGTGCGCTCACCAGAAACTTGAGGTCGGGCTCATAGGGCGTGATCGGATGTCCGCTCAAGAACAGGCCCAGGGTCTCGCGCTCGCCGGCCAGGCGCTGCGCCTCGCTCCAATCCGCCACCACCGTGTCCGAGGCCGTGCTCAAGCCGAACAAGTCCACCTGGCCGACGCTCATCGCCCGCGAATTCTGTTCTCCCAGGTGCATGGCGCGGTCGAGCTCGGCGGTGAGAGAGGCTCGGTTCGGCCCGATCCGATCCAGGCTGCCCGAGCGAATCAAGGCGTCGAACACGCGCCGGTTCACCCGCTGCAAATCGATTCGCCGGCATAGGTCCGCAAGACCTGCGAACGGACCGTTGGCCCGGCGCTCCTCGATGATGGCCTCGACGGCCGAGGCGCCCACGCCCTTGATGGCTCCCATGCCGTAACGAATGCTCATGGGACCCGACACACGGAACGCGTATACCGACTCGTTGACATCGGGCGGCTGGACTTTCAGTCCCATGCTGGCGCATTCGTCGATCAGCGTGACCACCTTGTCGGTCTTGTCCATGTCCGAGGACAGCACCGCCGCCATGAATGCGGCCGGATAGTGCGCCTTGAGCCATGCCGTCTGGTAGGACAGCATGGCATACGCGGCCGAATGCGATTTATTGAAACCGTAGCCGGCGAATTTCTCCATCAGGTCGAAGATATGCGTGGCCTGCGCCTTAGCGCAGCCTCGCGCCACCGCGCCGCTGACGAATACCGAGCGCTGCTTGGCCATCTCTTCGGCCTTTTTCTTGCCCATGGCCCGCCGCAGAAGATCCGCGCCCCCCAGGGTATAGCCGGCCAGGATCTGCGCGATCTGCATGACCTGTTCCTGGTAGAGGATCACGCCGTAAGTCGCCGCCAGCACCGGCTTCAAATCCGGATGCAGGTAGTCGATGGTGGCGCCGCTGGTGTCGTGCTTGCGCGCAATGAAATCATCGACCATGCCCGATTGCAGCGGTCCGGGCCGGAACAAGGCCACCAGCGCCACGATGTCGCCGAACCGGTCGGGCTGCAGGCGGCGGATCAGGTCCTTCATGCCGCGCGATTCGAGCTGGAACACGGCCGTGGTCTTGGTGCTCTTCAGGAGCGCGTAGCTCGCGGCGTCGTCCATGGGCAGCGCACTCATGTCCAGGGGCGCTTCACCGTGCTCCGCCCGCGTGGCATTGATGTCGCGCACGGCCCAATCGATGATGGTCAGCGTCCGCAATCCCAGGAAATCGAACTTCACCAGGCCCGCGGCTTCGACGTCGTCCTTGTCGAACTGCGTCACGGGCGTGGTGCTGCCCTCTTCGCAGTACAGCGGCGTGAAGTCGGTCAACACCGACGGCGCGATGACCACGCCTCCCGCATGGGTACCCGCATTGCGGGCGAGGCCCTCGAGGATGCGCGCCAGATCGATCAGTTCGTGGACCTCGGCATCGCCCTCGTACAGGCGTCTCAGTTCCTCTTCTTGTTCGAGCGCCTTATCGAGGGTGATGCCGATCTCGAACGGGATGAGCTTCGCAATCTTGTCGACGTAGCCATAGTTGTGCCCCAGCACCCGGCCCACATCGCGCACCACGGCCTTGGCCGCCAAGGTGCCGTAGGTGATGATCTGCGATACGCGCTCGCGGCCGTACTTGTTGGCGACGTATTCGATCACCCGGTCGCGGCCCTCCATGCAGAAATCGACGTCGAAGTCCGGCATGGAGACGCGTTCCGGATTCAAGAAGCGCTCGAACAACAAGTCGTGTTCGATGGGATCGAGATCGGTAATCCCCAAGGCATAGGCCACCAGCGAGCCCGCGCCGGACCCGCGTCCCGGGCCCACCGGCACGCCGTTCTCGCGTGCCCAGCGGATGAAATCGGCCACGATCAAGAAATATCCGGCAAAGCCCATGGAACAGATGACCCCGAGCTCGAGCTCCAGCCGCGCCTCATAGCCGGCCGCGCGACCGTCGGCGGCGCTACCCGCAGCGACCGCCGCCGCCGTGGCGCGCACCGCCGCCAGCCGCGCCTGCAGTCCGCGCGCCGCCTCTTCGCGCAAGTAGCCCTCAATGCTGCTGCCGGCGGGCACCGGATAGGCCGGCAGCATGGAGCTGCCCAAACGGATTTGCAGCGAGCATCGCTTGGCGACTTCCACCGTATTGTCAAGCAGTTCCGGTGCGTCCTTGAAAAGCTCCGCCATTTCCGCGGGCGACTTCAGGTACTGCTCCTCCGAATAGCGCCGCACCCGGCTCGGATCGGCCAGCAGGGCGCCGTCATGGATGCACACCCGCGCTTCATGCGCGTCGAATTCCGCACGCGTAAGAAAGCGCACATCATTGGTGGCGAGCGCCGCCACGCCGTGCTCGCGCGCCATGTCCATCACGACCTCGGCATAAGTCTCCTCGCCCGCGCGGCCGGTACGCTGTACTTCCAGATAGAAGCGATCGCCGCACAACTGTTGCCAGCGGGTGAGACAGCGCATGGCCTCGTCATCGCGGCCGCGGGCGATCGCCCGCCCTATGTCGCCCTCGGCACCGCCCGACAGAACGATCAGCCCCTCGAGCGCATCTCGCTCCAGCCAGCCGCGCTCCAGCATGGGTGCGCCGCGCTGCTGGCCCTCCAAGAATGAACGGGTCACCAGCTGTGTCAGATGCCGATAGCCCGTCAGATTCTGGCAGAGGAAAACCGCGCGGCAGGCCGGCGTGCGCTCGCCCGGCTCACGAATCCATGCATCCACCCCGATCAAGGGCTTGACGCCCGCAGCCAGGGCTTCCTTGTAGAACTTAACCATCGCAAACAGATTGCTCTGATCGGTCAGACCCACCGCCGGCATTCCCGCCGCGGCCACGGCGGCCATCAATTCGGGAACTCGCACGATCCCATCGACCAGGGAATACTCGGTGTGCAATCGCAAATGAACGAATTGCCTCAAAGGCCCGCCTTCGGCGCGAGGCGCAGCGGCGCAAAGGAGCGCCGGTGCAAGGGACAGGGTCCATGCAGCTCGAGAAGGCGCTGATGGGCGGGTGTGCCATATCCCTTGTGAGTTGCGAAAGAGTATGCGGGATACAATGTATCCATATGATTCATATACCCATCTCTGGCGGTCTTGGCCAAGATGGAAGCCGCGCTGATCGCAGGTTCCGTGGCGTCGCCGCCGACGATGGCGCGGGCGGTAATGGTCTTGCCCAATCCGCCCAAGTGCGGCAGCTGATTGCCATCCACCAACACATGATCGGGCGTCAAGGTCATCGCCAGCAGCGCCCGGCGCATCGCAAGGAAAGTCGCCTGCAATATATTCAGGGCGTCGATTTCGGCCCGGTCCGCCCAGCCTATGCCGAAGCAAAGCGCTTCGCGTCGAATGACCACGCAAAGCTCGGCGCGCTCATCCGGACTCAATGCCTTGGAATCGGCGACGCCGATGATGGGACGGCCGGGGCGCAAGATGACCGCCGCCGCGACCACCGGCCCGGCCAGCGGCCCACGGCCCGCCTCGTCGATGCCGGCTACTCGACGCCTCATGAAGATGCCGCCCCAAGACGGCCCCGCGATCTCAGCAGCGCGAGTATGGCCTGCGCCGCGCGAGCGCCGGCGCCGCGGCGCAAGTCGGCATGAATCCGCGAGAACTCAGTTTCCAAGGCGCTGCGGCGTTGGGCATCGTCTAGCCACATCAAGAGCTCCGCTCCGATCGACTCCGGGACAATTTCCTGCTGAAAATACTCGCCGACGACGCGCCTATCCGCAAGTAGATTTGGCTGCGCGAAGAAACGGATCTTGACCAGCTTCAGGCGGCGCAAAATCCAGGCGGTCATGGCTCCCAGGCGGTACACCACCACCATGGGGCGCTTGCACAGGGCGGCCTCCAGACTGGCCGTGCCGGAGGCCACCATGACCACATCGGCGGCGGTCAGCGCGGTTTGAGCCCGGCCCTCGAGGAGCAGGACATTGAGGCCGGGCGCATGGCGCTCGAGCGCCCGCGAAAAGATCGCTCGCGCCGCGGCGCTCGCCATGGGGGCGATGAACACCAAGGCCGGACGCCGCGCAGCCAGCCAGAGCGCCGTCGCGGCGAAATCCTCCGCCAGGCGCCCCACCTCGCCGCGGCGGCTTCCCGGCAGCAAGGCGACGATCTGGGCGTCCGGGTCCAGCCCCAGAGCGCGGCGCGCCCCCGGCCGGTCGGGCTGCAGCGGAATCGCATCGGCCAGCGGGTGCCCTACGAATTCCGCATGCATCCCGTGCTCGTCGTAGAAGCGCTTTTCGAAGGGCAGCAGGCACAGCACCAGGTCTACCGACTCATGAATGCTGCGCGCGCGGCCTTGGCGCCACGCCCATACCTGGGGACTCACGTATTGCACCGTCGCGATACCGGCGGCGTGCAGCCGGCGCGCGAGCCGCAAATTGGTATCCGGCGCATCGATGCCGACGAAGACGTCCGGCCGTGCCTTCAAGAACATCCGCCCGATGCGGGCCAGCAGGCGCATCAGGCGCGGCAGATGGCGCAGCACTTCGAACAGACCCATGACCGCGAACGATTCGGCGGGCTCCCAGGCCTCGCAGCCTGCCGCCTGCATTTTGGGACCCGCCACTCCGAAGAACTCGGTGTCCGGAGCGAGACGGCGCAGAGCCTCGATCAGATCCGCGCCCAAGGTGTCGCCGGAAGCCTCTCCCGCCACTAAACCGACCCGCAGCGGCTGGACCATCGCTACCGGACGATGCTGCGTTCGCTGCGTTTGATGAACTCGACGAAGGGCCGGATTTCCGCCTGATCCACGGCCGCTTTCTCCAGTTCCTCCAGAGCGGTCTTCAGCTTCAGTCCCGATCGATACAGCACCCGGTACGCGCGGCGTATGTTCAGGATCTGCTCGGCGGTATAGCCGCGCCGCTTCAAGCCCACCGCGTTGACGCTATGCGGCACCGCCGGCCGCCCGACGGTCATCACATAGGGCGGCACATCGCGGGTCACCGCCGCGTTGTGCGCGATGAAAACGTGCGCGCCCACCTTGGTGAACTGGTGCACGGCCGAGAGGCCCCCCATGGTCACCCAGTCGCCGATCTCCACATGGCCGCCCAAGGTGGCGCAATTCGCCATCACGATCTGGTCGCCCAATTGACAGTCATGCGCGACATGCGAATACGCCATCAGAAGATTGTCGTTGCCGATGCGCGTCACGCCCTGATCGTGGGTGGTGCCGCGGTTCACCGTGACCGATTCGCGAATTACGTTGCGGTCGCCGATTTCGAGACGCGTCGGCTCGCCCTGGTATTTTTTGTCCTGCGGCGCATCGCCCAGGGAGGCGAACTGATAAATCTTGTTGCCGGCGCCGATGCTCGTCGGGCCGTTGATCACCACATGCGGGCCTATCCAGGTACCGGCACCGATGACGACGTCCGCACCGATGATGCTGAACGGTCCGATCTCGACGTCCGCCGCGATGTGCGCTTGCGGCGAAACCACCGCGCGCGAATCGATCATCCCCGTTCCCCCTCGATGCCCGGCGCTCTCGCTCGAGCCGGCTTTATCTCGGGCGCCACCATCATTTCCGCCGACGCCACCTCGGCGCCCGCCACTTCGGCAATCCCATGAAATTTCCAGATGCCCTTGAATGCCCGCTTGAAGGTGACATTGAGAATGAGCTGATCGCCCGGCTCCACGGGCTTGCGAAATCTCGCATTGTCGATGGCGACGAAATAGAAGCGGGTATTGTCGTCCGGAACCACTTTGGCCGTCTTGAATGCCAGAATTCCGGCGGCCTGCGCCATGGATTCGATGATCATGACGCCCGGCATCACCGGCCGGTGCGGGAAGTGGCCGGGGAAGAACGGTTCGTTGTACGTGACATTCTTCAATGCGCGCACATGCTTCCCGGGCACGCATTCGAGAACGCGATCTACCAGCAAGAAGGGATACCGATGCGGCAATTGCCGCATGATCGCTTCGATATCCATCTTCTCCGCTTCCGCCATCATCGCTCCTTTTCGTCCAGCCGTCGTAAATGCGCCACCATGCGCCGCCACAGCCGCGTCTCCACCGCCGGCATCCCGCTCGAGTAGCTGCCCGCCTGCCGGATCGAGGCGCTCACCAGGCTGCAGCCCGTCACCACCACGTCGTCCGCAATGGTCAAATGGCCCGCGATGCCGACGGCGCCGCCGATCATGCAGCGCCGGCCTATGGTGGTGCTGCCTGAAATCCCGACGCAGCCCGCGACGGCGGTATGAGCGCCTATGGTCACGTTGTGGCCTACCTGGATCTGATTGTCCAGCTTCACCCCATCCTCCACCACTGTGTCGTCGATCGCGCCTCTGTCGATGGTGGTGTTGGCCCCGATCTCCACATCGTCGCCTATCCGCACGCCGCCCACCTGCGGCACCTTTACCCAAGATCCCGCATCGGATGCAAAACCGAAGCCGTCGGCCCCGATCACCGCTCCCGCGTGCACGATACACCGCCGCCCGATCTTGACGCCCGCGTACACGTTGACCCGCGAGATCAGGCGCGTATCGGCGCCGACGGCCGCGCCCCGCTGCACCACGCAGCCGGGACCCACGCTCGCGCGCTCGCCGATGTCCGCATCGTCCTCGATGACGGCCAGCGGCCCCACGTTCGCCGACGGATCGATGCGCGCGCTCGCCGACACCACTGCCGTCGGATGAATTCCCGGTTCGGCCCCGGCCTCCGGACACAGCAGGCCGGCAATGCGCGCATAGGCGAGATAGGGGTTGGGGTCCACCAGCGCGGCAACCGGGCACATCGGCGCATGCTCCGGCGCGACCAGCACGGCCGTGGCGCGGGTGGACTCCATCTGCTTGCGATAGCGCGGATTCGCCAGGAAGCTCAAGGCCCCGGCGTCCGCGTTCGACAGCGTTGCAACGCGAGACACGCGCAGGCTCGGTTCGCCTTGGAGCCCGAGGCCGAATCGTACCGCCAGATCCCCTAGGCTGAATTCTCCCTGCACCTGCACACCGCCCTGAGGGCCATGGGTTAGGACGCTATTTGGTGCCGGGAGGCTTGGCCGCAGGAGCAGTCGCGCCGCCTTTGGCCGGCGCAGCCGCTGCCGGCAGCGTGGTCGGCTTGGTTGCAAGCACCGCCAGCACATTGGCCGTTATATCGAACGGCGCCTTGGCGAAGAACACGCCGTCGCCCAGCACCATGTCGTAGCCTTGGGCATTGGCATACCCTTGAATTTCCGTCACCAGGTAGCGCTGAACCTTGCCGATTTCCTCGTTGCGGCGCGTCGATGCGTCGTCTTGGAACTCGCCCGCCTTGCGGGAGAATTCACGCTGCTCGTCGCGCAGCGCCTTCTCCGTCTTCGCGCGGTCGGCCTCCGACATGATGGCGCCGTCCTTCTGAAATTTGTCGTCGCGCGCTTTCAGGTCGTTCTGCATCGTCAAGAGCTCGCGGCGCCGCGGCGCAAATTCGTTTTCCAGGGCTTGCATCGCGGCCTTGGTCTGCGGCGCTTCCTCCAGAAGCTTCTGGAAATTCACCACCCCCACCTTGATCTCGGCGTTCGCCGGGGCGGAAACCAGAGCCATGCACAAGCACAGGCTAATAAACGCAATGCTGCGATTGAAAGTCGACATATTGATCTTTAAGACCTCGAATTTTGTGCGGTCAAAATGCTTGACCGATAGAAAATTGAAACCGCTCTGTTTCGTCGTTGAATCGCACTGTGTCGCCGGGATACGCATTCAAAGGGATACCGTACGAAAAACGGAACAATCCCAAAGGCGCAAGCCACTGCACCGCGATCCCGGTCGATCGTTTGAGATTATCATAACTGAAGTGGTAGTTGACTGGCGTTATGTCGTCCTCCCCCAGGAATTTGATCGTATTGCCCGTCTGAAACACGTTGCCCATGTCGTAGAACCAGCTGACCCGGGCGGCGCTCTTCCACTTCTCGGGCACGGGGAATATCAGCTCCAGCCGGTTGACCACCCGGAAGTTTCCACCGAAGGGGTTGCCGTAGCCGATATTGTCCCTGGGCCCCAAGGTGCTTTCGCGATAGCCGCGAACGCTGTCGGGGCCGCCAGCGAAATAGTTCAAATAGGGGGGCAGCGCGGTGGTTTTGCCGATCGCAGATGCATAGTCGACCTGTGAATTCAGGGACAGCAGCCATTTCTTCCACAGGGGCACGTACTGCAGGAACTGGAAGTTGGTGGCGTAGTAGCGCACGTCGCTCAAGGGCAGTGCGTAGCGGCCGGAGACGCTCAAATGCAGGCCGCGGTCGGCGAACAGGGCGCGGTTGCGCGCATCGTAATTCCAGCCGGCCGTGACTTCATAGGTGTAGAAATTGCTGCCGTACACGGTGTACGGGCTGTCCAAGGAATTCACCACGCCGTCGCCGTTGGTATCGTCCAGATCGCGCTGGAAGGTGTTGCCGTTGGCTTTGACCCAATCCACCGCCTGCTGAGCGCTATAGCCCTGCGAGACGACCAAGGTGTTCTTGTTGGCCGATACACCCGCCTGCAGGTACTGGTACTCGGTGATGGGATAGGACCATTGCATGGCGCCGGTGAGCTGCTTGGTCGAGAACGCCGACGAGGCCGCGACGAACTGCGTGACGTCCCGATAGGTGAACGAAGTGGTGCGCGCCACGCCGTCGACGGTGGTGTACGGGTTGGTGTGCGATATCACATAGCTCTTGCTGTACTTGCCGGCGTTGATCTCCAACGCGATTCGATCGCCGGTTCCCATGAAGTTGCTGTGCACGAAGTTGCCGTTCAGGCTGAATTTCTGCGCCTCCGAGTAGCCGATGCCGCCGCCGAACTGCCCGGGCAGGCCCTCCTTGATGTTGTAGTCCACGTCCACCAGGTCCGCGCTGCCCGCCACCGGCTTGGTCTCGAACTCCACCTTTTCCACGTACGGAAGCCTCTGAATGCGCTCCTTGGAGCGCTCGAGCGCCGAGTTCGACAGCCATCCGCCTTCCAGCTGGCGCATCTCGCGGCGCAGCGTCTCGTCGTTGATGGCCGTGATGTTGTTGAAATTGATGTGCCGGACGTAGACGCGGTTGCCCGGCTCGATGAAGAAAGTAAGCGCGACGGTTTTCTTGTCGTTGTCCGGCGTGGGCACCGGATCGATCTTGGCGAATGCGTAGCCGTCGGCGCCCAGCCGGTAGCTCATGAGTTGCTGCGAGTTGGTGACGGCCTTGCGCGAGAAGATGTCGCCCGGGTGGATCTGCAGCAATTTCTCCAGCTGATCTTCGGGCACCACCATCGTGCCGGCGAGCTTGATGCTCGATACCTTGAAAACGTCGCCCTCGTTGACGTTCACGGTGATGTACATGTCGTCCTTTTCAGGAGCGATGGTCACCTGCGTCGACTCGATCTGGAAATTGGCGTAGCCGCGATCCATGTAGTAGGAGCGCAATTTCTCCAAATCGCCGGTCAGCGACTCGCGCGAATAGCGGTCGTCCTGCTTGTACCAGGACAGCCAATTCGGCGTCTTGAGTTCCAGGGTGCCGAGCACGTCCTTCTCTTTGAACGTGGTGTTGCCGACCAGGTTGATCATCTCGATCTTGGCGCGTTTGCCCTCCTTGATGTCGATCTTCACGTCGACCTTGTTGCCCGGCAAATCGGTGATGCTCGTATCGACGCGCACGGCGTACTTGCCGCGGCTGAAGTATTGGTCGGTGAGGTACTGCTTCACTTCGTCGAGGACGGAGCGGTCGAAGATCTTGCCCTGCGCCAGACCCACGTTGCGCAAGCTCTTCTGCAGGTCCTCGGTCTTGATGTCCTTGTTCCCCTTGATCTCGAACTTGGCGATGGAGGGCCGCTCGACCACCACGACCAGCAGGGTGTTGCCGTCGCGGCGCAACTCCACATCGCGGAAGAAGCCGGTCGCATACAGCGCCCGCATGGCTTCGCCGATGCGCTGGCTGTCGAGATGATCGCCGATGTTCACCGGCAGGTAATTGAATACCGTGCCTTCGGAGATTCGCTGCAGGCCTTCGATGCGGATGTCGCCGACCGTGAATTGGTCCAGCTGCGCCGTTTGCGCTCGCAAGGTCGATCCCAAGGGCTGGGTGGCGAGGGCCACCAAGCAAGCCAAACGCAAATCAAGCCGCACGCGACAACGACCGATTGCTATTTCTATTAGTCATGATTTCCCGTTAATTCAAATGTCTTGATATATCGTTATAGAAAGCCAGACTCATCAACACGACGAGCAGCGCAATGCCGACCTGCTGTCCCAACAGCTGGGTGCGTTCGGACAGCGGCGTCCCCTTGACCGCTTCCACCAGCTGATAGACCACCTGACCGCCGTCCAGCAACGGCACCGGCATCAAATTCAGCACCCCCAGGCTCACGCTGATGATGGCCAGGAAAGCCAGAAACGCGGTGAGGCCCAGGTAGGCGCTGATGCCGGCGAATTCCGCGATGCTGATCGGACCGCTGATGTTCTTGGCCGATACCTGCCCCGTCACGATCCGCCACAGCATCTCCACCGTGAGCGAGGACATCTCCCATGTCTTAGCCACCCCCCCCACCACCGCATCGATCGGGCCGGCTCGATGAATCTGCATCAGCCCCGGCGGCCAGCTCTGCGGGCCTTCTCCGAGCGAAATGCCCAGCCGGCCGATCGGCTTGCCCTGCTCGATCACTCGAGGCACCGCCGCCACGATGCGCAAGCGCTGCCCCCCGCGCTCGACCTCGATCGAAATGTCGCGGCCCGGCGAGCCGCTCACCAAGTCGATGAACGCCATCCGGTTCGCGATCGGCTGGCCGTCCACTGCCAGCAGGCGGTCGCCCGCCTTCAATCCGGCCCGCGCGCCCGCGCTGCCGCTCGGCGCATCGTGAACCAGGGTGGCGGCGTTCCAGGTCGCCAGATCGAAACCCAGCCCCGGCAGCAATTTACCAGGCTCGGTCAAGGCGCGTCGATCCTCCTCGACCCGCAGCGTCAGCGATCGCTCGCCGCCGTCGCGCCGCACGCGCAGGTGAATCACGCCGTTATCGCTGAATTGGCGCAGCAGCGCGATCTGCAGCTCTTCGGTGTCCTCCACCGCGCGATCGCCGACTTCGACGATCGAATCGCCGGGCCGCAGCCCGGCCGCAGCGGCGGGGCTGTCGAGCCGCACCTGTCCGACCACCGGCTTGATGATCTGCGTACCGACCATGGCCAGAATCGAATAGAGGATCGCGGCGAACGAGAGATTCATGGCCGGACCCGCCAGCAGCACCGCGATTCGATGCAGCACCGGACGGCGGGTAAAGGAGCGATGCAGCTCCGCCGCGCCCACCTCGCCCTCGCGCTCGTCCAGCAATTTGACGTAGCCGCCCAAGGGGATGGCGGCCAGGCAGTATTCCGTGCGGTCGGGATCTTTGCCCACCCGCATCAGCAGAGGTTTGCCGAAGCCGATGCTGAAACGCAGGACCTTGAAGCCGAGTTTCTTGGCGACCCAGTAGTGCCCGAACTCGTGGACTGCCACCAAGACCCCGATCGCGACCAGGAAGGCGGCGAGAAAAATCAACATCTTCATGCGAAGGCTCCAGAGCCAGGCTCGATCAGGGCCAGCCCTGCGCGCCGGGCTGCCGCATCTGCGTCCAAAACATCTCCCAGAGCCTTGACGGGGGACGAACCGAGGCGCTGCAACACTTTGTCAATGACCGCGGCAATCCCCGTAAAGTTCAAGCGGCGCTCAAGAAACGCCTGCACGGCAACCTCATTGGCGGCGTTCAGAACCGCCGGCGCCGTGCCGCCGGCTCGCGCCGCGGCCCGGCACAGCCCGAGGCTTGGGAACCGCACGTGGTCCGGGGGTTCGAAAGCAAGCTGCCCTATCTGGGCCAAATCGAGCGATTGTACACCGGAAGCAAACCGCTCCGGCCAGGCCAGCGCCTGGGCGATGGGCGTGCGCATGTCGGGAGCGCCGAGCTGCGCCAGCATCGAGCCATCCGCGTACTCGACGAGGGAGTGCACCACGCTTTGCGGGTGCACGATGACATCCACCTGCGTTTCCGGCAAGCCGAACAGCAAGGTGGCTTCGATGACCTCCAGGCCCTTGTTCATCAGCGTGGCGGAGTCGACCGAAATTTTGCGGCCCATCTTCCATTTGGGATGGGCGCAGGCCTGATCCGGCGTCACGTGCGCGAGGCTCCCCGGGTCGGCGAGGCGGAAGGGGCCGCCGGATGCGGTCAAGATCACCCGGGTTACGCCGCGCGCAAGGTTGCCGGGAAGATAGCCCGCCGGCATGCATTGAAAGATCGCATTGTGCTCGCTGTCGATCGGAATCAGCTCGGCGCCGGCATGGCGCACTTCATCCATCAAGATCTGGCCGGCCATGACCAGCGCTTCCTTGTTGGCGAGCAGCACCCGCTTGGCGGCCCGAACGGCGGAGAGGGTGGACGGCAATCCCGCCGCGCCCACGATCGCCGCCATCACGATGTCGACATTGTCGGCGGCAACGGCCTCGGCCAGCGCGTCGGCGCCGCTCTCCACGCGCGTTGCCGAGCCGGCGGCGCGCAGCGCCTCCCGGGCCAGCTCCGCCGCCTTGGGGTCCACGAGCACCACGGTCTGTGCGTCGAATTGCCGCGCTTGCTCGACGATGGTCTCCCAGCTGCCGTGGGCGGCGAGCACCGCGACGCGGAATCGCTCCCGGTGCAGCGCGACCACGCTCAAGGTGCTGCGTCCGATGCTGCCGGTGGAACCCAGAATGGCGAGGCCCGCGGGCGCGTTCATGCGATTACTCCCGAACCGAACAGCCCAAGCGCATACAAGGGTGCCGCCGCGGTCACGCTGTCGATTCGATCCAGCAGCCCCCCGTGTCCGGGCAGCAGCACGCCGCTGTCCTTGAGCCCCGCGGCACGCTTGAACATACTCTCCGTTAGATCGCCGATGATGGAAAAAATCCCCACCGCGCAGCCGAATGCCACCGCGTTCGGCCGCGGCAGGCCGAAATGCGCGGCACCGAGCCAGGCCATCAAGGCCACCAGCAGCAGGCCGCCGGCGGCCCCCTCGACGGTCTTGCCCGGGCTCACGCGCGGCGCGAGCTTTCGATGTCCCAAACTGCGCCCCGCGAAATAGGCGCCGACGTCCGCGGAGATCACCAGCAGCACCAGCCACAGCACGATCTGCGGACCGCGCGCGAAGCCGTGGCTCGCGACCTGGAGCCTCGCCAGGGCGATGAAGGCCGGCACCAGTACCGGCACCCCGCAGAGGAGCACCAGCGCCGAATGGTGCCGGGACGGGACCCAGGACAGCCATACCAGGGCGGCGACCCACCAGGCGCAGGCGGCTCCCATCAGCAGCACGAGATGCTCATGGTCGGCGGTCCACCGCCATGCGGCCCAGAGCAGCAGCGCGACGCCGGCCGCGTAGGCGAGGCGCGGCAGCATTGCGTGCAGCGCGCCGAAAGCGCCCCACTCCCATGCACCGACGGTGAATACCGCGCCGAACGCCAGCACGGTCCATGGCGCGGGCAGCACGAACAATCCCGCCAGCAGCAGGCAGGCAAGAACGGCCGCGGTGAGCACTCTTGTCCTCAGCACGGGACGCCCTCAGGCACCGGCTTTCGCGGTGAGCTGCGCCGAGGTCCGGCCGAACCGGCGCTCGCGCTGCGCGAAATACTCGAACGCGGCGTTCAGATGCGCCGCTGAGAACTCCGGCCAGAGGTCATCGCAAAAGTACAGCTCGGTATAGGCTAGATTCCACAGCAGGAAATTGCTGATGCGCCGTTCGCCGCCGGTGCGGATCAGCAAGTCGGGATCCGGGATGCCGCAGAGTGCAAGACGTTCCGCGACTTCGGTCTCGCCGATGCCGGCCGCGGCCAGGACGCCGGCCGCCGCATCCTGGGCAAGCGAGCGGCAGGCCTGCGCGATGTCCCACCGGCCCCCATAGGCCATCGCCACGATCAGCCGCAGTCCCGAATTGCCTTCGGTGAGCCGTTCGGCGCTCTGCATTCGCCGCGCGAGCTCGGCGCCCAGCAAATCGCGGTCGCCGATGAACCCCAAGCGCACCTGGCTGCGATGCAAATCCGCGACTTCGCGCTCCAATGCGTCGAGAAACAGGCTCATGAGCATCCCGACCTCGTCGGGCGGGCGGCGCCAGTTCTCGCTGCTGAAGGCGAACAGAGTCAGGTAGCGCACCTTGCGCTCGGCGCATTCTTCCACGATCTTGCGCACCACTTTGATGCTGGCGCGATGCCCGGCCGCGCGCGGCATGCCGCGCGCGCGGGCCCAGCGGCCGTTGCCGTCCATGATGATCGCGACATGCTGTGGCGAGTCGGCCATCATTACACCTGCATCAATTCCTTTTCCTTGTCGGCCATGGCCTGGTCGATCTCCGCAACGTGCTTGTCGGTGAGCTTTTGAACCTCATCCTGGGCGCGCCGGTCATCGTCCTGCGCGATCAGCTTCTCCTTGAGCATTTCCTTCAGCTCGTTCATCACTTCGCGGCGCACGCCGCGCACCGCCACGCGGGCGTTCTCCGCTTCGGACTTCACCACCTTGATGATGTCGCGGCGGCGCTCCTCGGTGAGCGCGGGCATGTTGATTCGAATGAGCTGCCCCGCGGTGTTGGGGGTCAGACCCAGATCGGACTTGTAGATGGCCTTTTCGATGACCGGCACCATGGCCTTTTCCCACGGGCTCACCGTCAGAGTGCGCGCATCCTCGGTCGCGATGTTGGCCACCTGGTTCAACGGCATTTCCGTTCCGTAGTAATCGACCTTGATGTGCTCGATCAGGCTGGTGTGCGCACGGCCGGTACGCAGCTTCTTCAGCTGATCTTTGAACGCCGAGACACACTTCTGCATGCGTTGCGTAGCGTCTTTCTTCAAGTCCTCGAGCATGATTCCCCCTTAAGGTTCGGCGGTCACGACGGTGCCGACATCTTCGCCTTGAACAATACGCAGCAAATCGCCCGGGTTGAACAGGTTGAACACCTGCAGCGGCAGATTGTTTTCCCGGCACATGACGATGGCGGTGGCATCCATCACATTGAGGCGGTCGTTCAAGACCTTGTCGAAGGTCAGGTGCGCATAGCGCTTGGCCTGCGGATTCGTGACCGGGTCGGAATCGTATATGCCGTTGACCTTGGTCGCCTTCAAGAGAATGTCGGCATCGATTTCGATCGCGCGCAGGCTGGCCGCCGTATCCGTGGTGAAGAAAGGATTGCCGGTGCCGGCGCCGAAGATCACCACCCGGCCTTTTTCGAGATGCCGGATCGCGCGCCGCCGGATGTAGTCCTCGCACACTTCGTTGATGCGCAGCGCGGACATGACCCGCGCGTACGCCCCCAGGCTCTCCAGGGCGTCCTGCATCGCCAGCGCATTGATCACCGTCGCGAGCATGCCCATGTGGTCGGCCGTGACTCGATCCATGCCGGCGCGGGCCAGGCCTGCGCCGCGGAAGATATTGCCTCCCCCCAATACGACGGCGACCTGAACCCCCATCTGGGTCAGGTCGCGAATTTCGCCGGCGATGCGCTTGAGCATGGCCGGATCGATGCCGTAGTCCTCGCCGCCGAGCAGCGCCTCGCCGGACAGCTTGACCAAAATCCTGCGATAGCGAGCCGTGGCGTTTGTGTTGGTCATGATCTCGTTACCCTACTATAAAAGACCCCGCAGGCGCGGGGTCTTTGAGTTCAAGCGATTGAGGCTCAGTGTTTTTTGGGGCCGTCGCCGCCCGGGCCTTTCTCCTGGGCCTTCACCTGGGCCATCACTTCGCCCACGAAGTCGTCCTGCTTCTTCTCGATGCCGGCGCCCACCTCGTACCGCACGAACTGCACCACCGTGGCGTTCGCCTTCTTCAGAAGCTTCTCGACCGTGGTCTCCGGATCCTTGACGAAAGGCTGGCCCACCAGGGTGATCTCGGCCAGATACTTGCGCAGCCGGCCCTCGATCATCTTCGCGATGATCTCCGGCGGCTTCTTCTCGGCCTTGGTCTGCTCGGCCAAAATCTCCCGCTCCTTGTCGAGCACGGCGGCAGGCACGCCGTTCGAATCGATGTAGGCGGGGTTCACCGCGGCGACATGCATGGCCAAGTCCTTCGCCAAGGCCTCATCGCCTCCCTGCAAGGCCACGAGGCTGCCGATGCGCCCGCCGTGAATGTAGGCACCGAGCGCCCCCGGCGCGGTCACGCGCACGAAACGCCGGACCGAGATGTTCTCGCCGATCTTTGCGATCAACGCGCGGCGGTGCTCATCCAGGGTCGCGGCGCCGTGCGGTTGCGACAGCAGGGCATTCACGTCTGCGGCAGCCGTCTCGAGGGCCGCCCGGGCGACATCGCGCGCGAAGCCCAAGAACTCATCGCTGCGCGCGACGAAGTCGGTTTCGGAGTTGACTTCCACGAGCACGGCGCTGTTGCCGTCCCGCTCCACCGCGACGGTTCCTTCGGCCGCCACGCGGGCCGCCTTCTTATCCGCCTTGGCAAGCCCGGTTTTGCGCATCAATTCCGCCGCGGCATCCAAGTTGCCCTGGGTTTCGACCAGCGCCTTCTTGCACTCCATCATTCCGGCGCCGGTGCGCTCGCGGAGCTGTTTGACTGTATCTGCGGTGATATTCATAGGACTATGCGCCGCGCCTCGGCGCGCTGCTGCGGCCCACGGGACGGCGCCGCGGGGCGCTCGCCGGACGGGTTTCAGCCGGGGCGGCATCCGCGACGTCGGCATCGTCGACCTCGACCTCATCGAGCGGGGCGCCCGCGGCGGCCACGCTCGGCGCCACGGTCACCGGCACCTTGCGGCGCGGCGGCGGCTTCTTGTGGCTGCCGCGCGGCGGCGGCCCGCCGCGCCGGGCGCCGGCCGCACGCTTCTTCGGGTTGCCTTCCTCGTCCAACTCCACGAATTCGTCCTCGCCCACCGGCACTTCGGGCAGCGAGGCCTTGCCCTCGAGCACCGATTCGGCCACGCCGCTGGCGTACAGCAGGATGGCGCGCATGGCATCGTCGTTGCCGGGAATGACATAGTCGATCCCGTCGGGCGAACAATTGGTATCCACTACCGCAACCACGGGAATCCCCAGCTTGCGGGCCTCATGAATCGCGATTTGCTCATGGCCCACGTCGATCACGAACAGCGCATCGGGCAGCGCCGTCATGTCGCGGATGCCGCCCAAGCTGCGCAGCAGCTTGTCCATTTCCCGGCGCAGCATCTGGGCTTCCTTCTTGCCGCGCCTGTCCAGGGCGCCGCTCTGCGCCATGTCGTCCAATTCGTTGAGCCGCTTGATGGACTGCCGAATGGTCTTGAAATTCGTCAGCATGCCTCCCAGCCAGCGCTGGTTCACATAAGGCATACTGCAGCGCGCGGCTTCTTTCTGCACCGCGTCGCGGGCCGACCGCTTGGTGCCCACGAACAGCACCTTGCCGCCCTCGGCGGCCACACCCTTGATGAACGCCGCCGCCTGGGCATACAGGGGCTGCGTCTTTTCCAGATTGATGATGTGGATTTTGTTACGTTCGCCGAAGATGAACGGGGCCATCTTGGGGTTCCAGAAGCGGGTCTGGTGTCCAAAATGGACGCCCGCTTCCAGCATCTGTCGCATAGACACGCTGGTCATAAAACACTCCTGGTCGGGTTGAGCCTCCGCGTATCCCAAACGGCAACCCGCCGGAGCCTTGAAATCGAAGCCTCGAGCCTTCAACTTTCACTGTTCCGCCGGGCACCCGGCCGATTGTGACGACACGCGTGCGGGGTTGTTAAAAATAGCCGCGCTTTATACCATGAACATCTGGTAAAACAAAGTCTGCCCATCTATGACCGTGACCATCAAAACACCTGCCGAGCAGGAGAAAATGCGCACCGCCGGGCAGCTGGCTGCCAGTGTGCTGGATATGATCGAGCCCTTCGTGCAGCCCGGCGCGACCACCGAGGAGCTGGACAAGCGCTGCCACGATTTCATCGTGGACACCCTCAAGTCCGTTCCGGCCAACCTCAATTACCGCGGCTTTCCGAAGACCATCTGCACCTCGGTGAACCATGTGGTGTGCCATGGGATCCCCGGCGATAAGCGCCTGAAAAGCGGCGACATCGTCAATATCGACGTCACCGTGATCCGGGACGGCTTTCATGGCGATACCAGCCGTATGTACTTCGTCGGCAATGCCCCCGTCCTCGCCCGCCGCCTGACGTCGGTGTGCCACGAGGCCATGTGGCGCGGCATCCGGCTGGTCAAGCCGGGGACCCGGCTGGGCGATATCGGACATGCCATTCAGACCTATGCCGAGAGCAACAACTTCTCCGTGGTGCGCGAATACTGCGGACACGGCATCGGCCGTGTCTACCACGAAGATCCGCAGGTGCTGCATTACGGCAAACCCGGCACCGGCCTCGAGCTTAACGCAGGAATGACCTTCACCATCGAACCCATGATCAATGCCGGACGCCGCGATGTGCGCCTGCTGCCCGACGGCTGGACCGTGGTCACCAAGGATCAGTCGCTGTCGGCGCAATGGGAACACACGATTTTGGTCACGGACCAAGGCTTCGAGGTGCTTACGCTCGGCGCAAGCGTCGACTTGCCCGCCGCCGCGGCGGCCTCTTGAACGCCCACGGCAAGCTTCTCGATCATACCGCCGACTGGCCCTATCTGACGGCCGCACCCGAGGCCCTCAAAGGCGGCCAGTTCTCCCCCATCGTCTTCCGCCAGGTTCTGGATCAGGGCACGGAGCTTCTGCAGGAGCGCTTCGCGGCCGACGAGGCCATCGAAGATCTGGTCCGCGACCGCGCGCGTCTGGTGGACATCACCTTGCGCGCCGCCTGGGTGCGCCACGCCGGCAAGTTTGCGGACGACCTGGCGCTGATTGCCGTGGGCGGCTACGGGCGCGGCGAGCTGCACCCGAGTTCGGACATCGACATCATGGTGCTGCTGCCGAAGAGCGACTCGGCGGACTGGCAGCCGGACATCGAGAAATTTCTGACCTTTCTCTGGGACATCGGCCTCGAGGTCGGCCACAGCGTGCGCTCCATCGACGACTGCCAGCGCGAGAGCCTCGCCGACATCAGCGTCGCCACCACCCTGTTCGAGGCGCGGCTGCTCGCCGGCCCTGAATCGCTGTTCGCCGGCATGCGCCGCGCGCTGGCGCCCGACCGGCTCTGGTCCTCGCAGGATTTCTTCGAAGCGAAGGTCAAGGAACAGACCGAGCGCCATCATCGCTATTTCGACACCGCATACAATCTGGAACCCAACGTCAAATCCAGCCCCGGGGGCCTGCGCGATATTCAGACCATCGGCTGGGTGGCGAAGCGCCATTTCGGCACCGACACGCTCGACGAGCTGGTGGCTCACGGCTTTCTCACCCGCGAGGAGCTGCGCAAGCTCAAGGCGGGCCAGTCGTTCCTTTGGAAGGTCCGCTTCGGGCTGCATGCGCTGACCGGACGGCGCGAGGACCGGCTGCTGTTCGACTATCAAATCAAGCTGGCGAAGATGTTCGGCTACGAGGACGCGAGCTTCACCCTCGCCGTCGAACAGCTGATGCAGAAGTATTACCGCACCGTCATGGACGTCAGCTTGCTGAACGAAATGCTGCTGCAGCTGTTTCGCGAAGCCATCCTGACGCAAAGCGCCCCGCCGCTGCCCATCAACGCGCGCTTCCAGATCCGCAACGACTACCCTGGAAGTGACGCATCCGGAAGTATTCGCCCGCCACCCTTCGGCCCTGCTCGAGCTGTTCGTGCTTCTGCAGCAGCACCCGGAGCTGCGCGGCGTGCGCGCCGAAACCATCCGTCTGATCGGCACCCACGCCGGGCTCATCGACGAGGAATTCCGGCAAAACCCGCGGCATCACCGGCTGTTCATGGAAATCCTCTGCGCGCCCGTCGGCGTCACGCACGAACTGCGGCGCATGAACCTGTACGGCGTGCTCGGCCGCTACATTCCCGCCTTCGGCCGCGTGGTCGGGCGCATGCAGTACGACCTGTTCCACGCGTACACCGTGGACGCGCACACCCTGTTCGTGGTCAGCAATCTGCGGCGCCTGGCGATGCCGAAATTCAACGACGAATTTCCCGCCCTGAGCCAGATCATGCAGTCCCTGCCGCGCCAGGAGATCGCCTATCTCGCGGCGCTGTTTCACGACATCGCCAAAGGCCGCGGCGGCGATCACTCGGAACTGGGAGCGGTCGACGCCGAGGCATTCTGCCTCGAGCAGGGACTCGGCCGCTACGAGGCGCGCCTGGTCGCGTGGCTGGTGAAGAATCATTTGATCCTGTCCATCACCGCGCAGAAAAAAGACATCAGCGACCCCGACATCATTCATGATTTCGCGCGCCGGGTGGGCGACCAGGCGCACCTGGACTATCTGTATGTATTGACGGTCGCCGACGTGCGCGGCACGAATCCGAAGCTCTGGAATGCCTGGAAGGCGCGGCTGTTCGAGGAATTCTACGAACGCACCAAGCGCGCGCTGCGCCGCGGGCTCGAAACCCCGGTCGACCAGGAGGAGCTGATCCGCGAAACCCAGGAGCATGCGCGCGCCAAGATGCCCGACGTTGCGGCGGAACAGATTTCGCGCGTCTGGGCGCAATGGACCGAGGCCTACTTCCTGCGCTACACGCCGGAGGAAATCGCCTGGCAAACCGCGCTGCTCGCGGACCGGCATCCCTTGGACGACACGCCCCTGGTCGCGATTCGGCAGCTCGCGGAGCGCGGCGGCACCGCCGTGCTCACCTACGCGCCCCGGCTGCTGCGAAGCTTCGCGCGGACCACGGCGGTGCTCGACCAGATGGGACTGAACGTGGTCGACGCGCGGCTGATCACCAGCGCCAATGGGTTCAGCCTCGAGACCTACGTGGTGCTCGAGGACAACGGCGCGGTGATCGCCGATGCCGGGCGCATACGCGAGATCGAACAGGGCCTGTGGCGCAACTTGCAGCAGCCCGAGGATTCCCCCGTGACGGTGACGCGCCGCGCGCCGCGCCAGGTGCGCATGTTCACCACGCCCACCCAGGTCAACTTCAGCATCGACAGCCGCAACGGCCGCACGATTCTCGAGCTGGTCGCCGCGGACCGCCCCGGATTGCTCTCCGAGGTCGGCAAGGTGTTCCGCACCGAGCGCGTGGCGATCAACGGCGCGAAGATCATGACGGTCGGCGAACGCGCCGAGGACGTGTTCTACATCACCGACGCCGAGGGACGTCCGCTTCAGGACGAGGCGTGTCAGCGGGTGCAGGAATCGCTGGTGCGGGCGCTTGACCGGCGCGACTCTGGCCGCATCTAGTACCCCGACGACGCATCAAGCCGCTTGGACGGCGCATCGTTTAATATGCCGGACCCTGCAAAATTTTAGGACATCATGCCGTACAATGAACTGCAAGCGACCATAGAGAACGCCTTCGAGGCGCGGGCCAAGATCACGCCGTCGAACGTTTCCGCGGAAATTCGCGCGGCGGTCGAGGCGGCGCTTGGCCTGCTGGATGCCGGGACCTTGCGCGTCGCGGAGAAACTCGACGGAACCTGGCGGGTCAACGAATGGCTGAAGAAGGCCGTGCTGCTGTCGTTCCGCATCGCGGACAACGCCGCGATGCCGGCCGGCGCGCTGAATTTCTACGACAAGGTGCCGCTGAAATACCACGGCTGGGATGCGGCGCGCTTCGGCGACGCCGGCGTACGCGTGGTTCCGCCGGCGACGGTGCGGCGCGGCGCCTTCATCGCCTCGAACGTGGTGCTGATGCCGAGCTACGTCAACATCGGCGCCTATGTGGACTCGGGCACCATGGTCGACACCTGGGCGACGGTGGGTTCCTGCGCGCAGATCGGCAAGAACGTGCATCTGTCCGGCGGCGTCGGCATCGGCGGCGTGCTCGAGCCGCTGCAAGCCGCCCCCACCATCATCGAGGATGATTGCTTCATCGGCGCACGGTCCGAAATCGTCGAAGGCGTCATGG
This sequence comes from uncultured Gammaproteobacteria bacterium, assembly GCA_963784105.1. Classification (GTDB taxonomy): domain Bacteria; phylum Pseudomonadota; class Gammaproteobacteria; order Steroidobacterales; family Steroidobacteraceae; genus Bog-1198. The sequence goes on along the minus strand of CAWAQE010000015.1, from coordinate 1,737,903 downwards.
TCGAATCCGGCGCGGTGATCTCCATGGGCGTGTTCATCGGACAGAGCACGCGCATTTACGACCGCGAACGCGACGAAGTCCTGTACGGCCGCGTCCCCGCCGGCGCCGTGGTGGTGCCCGGCTCGCTGCCCGCGAAGAACGGCAAGTATGCGCTGGCCTGCGCCGTCATCGTCAAGCGGGTGGATGCGCAGACCCGCGCCAAGACCTCGCTCAACGAGCTGCTGCGCAACACGGATTAGCAGCACCGAGCAGCTTCAGCCGAAGCGCCCGGTGATGTAATCCTCGGTCAGCTTCTGCTGCGGGTTGGTGAACATCCGATCCGTCGGGCCGACCTCGACCAGATCGCCCATGTGGAAGTAGGCGGTGCGCTGCGATACACGCGCGGCCTGCTGCATATTGTGCGTCACGATGACGATGGCGTAATTCGCGCGCAGTTCATCGATCAGATCCTCGATCTTCGCGCTCGCTATGGGATCGAGCGCCGAGGTGGGCTCGTCCATCAAGATCACTTCGGGATTCACGGCGATGGTGCGCGCGATGCAAAGCCGCTGCTGCTGGCCGCCCGAAAGGCTGGTGCCGGGCGTCGATAGGCGATCCTTGACCTCATCCCAGAGGCCGGCGCGCGCCAGGCTGGTCTGAACCAATTCGTCCATGTCGCCGCGGCTCTGCGCCAGACCGTGAATCCGCGGTCCGTAGGCGACGTTGGCGTAGATCGAGTGCGGGAACGGCGTGGGCTTCTGGAACACGATGCCGACGCGCGCCCGCAGCTGCGCCACGTCCTGTTTGCGATCGTAGATGTTGTTCCCGTCGAGCGTGATCACGCCGTCCACCCGGGCGCTGGCGATGGTGTCGTTCATGCGATTCAGGCAGCGCAGAAAGGTGGACTTGCCGCAGCCCGAGGGCCCGATCAGCGCCAGCACCTGATTGCGGCCGATGTCGAGATTGACGTTCCTGACGGCGTGCTTGTCGCCGTAGTGCACGTTCACGCCGCGCGCCGTCATGACGACATCGCCGAGCGGGTCGCAATACGCAGCGGCTCCGTCGATCGGCGGAGCCGCTGCTGCACGGTCGGTCACTGAGAGTTCGTCCATGACTTTACTATTCAGCCGAATCGCCCGGTGATGTAATCGTCGGTTCTTCGATCTTTCGGAGACGTGAATATCTGGCTGGAAGGCCCTATTTCCACGAGTTCCCCCATGAACATGAATCCGGTGACGTTCGACACCCGCGCCGCCTGCTGCAGATTGTGCGTGACCACCACGATACAATATTTCTCGCGCAGCGCCTGCAATGTCTCCTCGACCCGCAATGTGGAAATGGGATCGAGCGCCGCCGTAGGCTCGTCGAGCAGCAGCACTTCGGGCTTCACCGCGATGGCCCGCGCGATGCACACCCGCTGCTGCTGTCCGCCCGACAGGCTCCGGCCGTCGGCGTGCAGCTTGTCCTTCACCTCATCCCAGATTGCCGCATCGCGCAGCGCGGATTCGACCCGCGATTTGAGCTCCGCGCCGCGAATGCCGCCGCCCAGGCGCAGGCCGAAGGCCACATTGTCGAACACCGACATCGGAAACGGCGTCGGCTTCTGGAATACCATGCCGACCCGGTAGCGCAATTCGGCCACATCGACGTTGAGGCCCAGAATGTCGCGGCCGCCGATCAGCACTTCGCCCTCGGCGCGCTGGTTCGGATACAGGCCGTACATTCGATTCAGGACCCGCAGCAATGTCGACTTGCCGCAGCCTGACGGCCCGATGAACGCGCTGATCGAATGGTCGGCCAGGGACATGTTGATGTTGCGCAGGGACTGCAGTTCGCCGTAGTAGAAGTTCAAGGCGCGAATTTCGATCTTGGGCGGCCCTGAATCCTTGGCCGGCTCGGCGGCTGCCGCAGGCGGCGCGCGCATCTTCAAATGCTTCGGAGGTTTCGCCGACGGGATCATCGGCCGGATCCCCTCTGCCCCTGCAGCAGTGACAGTATCACCCGTGCGGAAATGCTCAGCACCAATATCGTCACCGTAATGATCAAGGCGCCGGCCCACGCCAGGTCCTGCCATTCCTTGTAGGGGCTCAGGGCAAACTGGAATATGACGACGGGAAGATTCGCCATCGGGGCGTTGAGCTTCGTGCTCCAAAATTGATTGTTGAGCGCCGTGAACAGCAGCGGCGCCGTCTCCCCGCTGATGCGCGCGATGGCCAGCAGCAAGCCGGTGACGATGCCGCTGCGGGCCGCGGGATACAGCACGCTCAGCGTGGTGCGCCAGGGATAGGCGCCGAGCGCCGCGGAGGAATCCTTCATGCCGACCGGCACCAGATTGAGCATGTCTTCCGTGGTGCGCAAGGTCACCGGAATGGCCAGAATCGCCAGCGCCAGAGCGCCGGCGATGGCCGAGAAATGTCCCATGCGCACCACGACGATTTCGTAGACGAACAGGCCGATGATGATCGAAGGGGCGGAGAGCAGCACATCGTTGATGAAGCGGATGACGGTGCTGAGCCGTGAATTGCGCCCGTACTCCGCCAGATAGGTGCCGGCCAGCACGCCGATGGGCGAGCCGATCAATATGCCGAGCAGCGTCATCACGGCGCTGCCGTAGATCGCATTGAGCAGCCCGCCCTGGCTGCCGGGCGGCGGAGTCATCTGCGTAAAGAGGTGCGCGGACATGCCCGCGAGCCCATGCGACAGCAGAGTCCAGAGTATCGCCGCCAGGCACGCCAGTCCCGTCATGGTTGCGAGCAGCGACAGCAGCAGAAAGGCGGCGTTTTTCGCCTTGCGCAGCGTCCGCCGGTTCATACGACGGCGCCTCCGCGCCGTTCCAGCCGCCGCAGCATGGCCTGCGCCGCCGCGATCACTGTGAACGTAATCAGAAACAACAGCAACCCCAGCGCAATGAGCGATGAGGTATAGAGATCGCCCACCGCCTCCGTGAACTCGTTGGCGATGGACGAAGAAATCGTGGTGCCGGGCGCGAGCAGGGAGGAGCTGATTCGATGCGCATTGCCGATCACGAAGGTCACCGCCATGGTCTCGCCGAGCGCGCGCCCGAGGCCCAGCATGACTCCGCCGACGATGCCGACCCGCGAATGGGGCACGACTACGTTCCACATGACTTCCCAGGTCGTGGCGCCCAGCCCGTAGCCGGATTCCTTGAGCATGGGCGGCACGGTGTCGAAGACATCGCGCATGGTCGCCGCGATGAAGGGCAGCACCATGATGGCGAGGACCACGCCGGCCGTGAGAATGCCGATGCCGTAGGGCGGCCCCCTGAACAGATTCCCGATGTAGGGAATGTCCCCCAAATGCCCGATCAGCCACGGCTGCACGTGCTCGCTGCAGCACCGGCGCCAGCACGAACAGTCCCCAGATGCCGAAAATGATGCTGGGCACGGCCGCAAGCAATTCGACGGCGACGCCGATCGGCCGTTTCAGCAAGGGGGGGCACAGTTCGGTCAGAAAAAGCGCCATGCCGAATCCCGCGGGCACGGCCAGCAGCATGGCGATCGCCGAAGTGACCAAAGTACCGTAAATCGGCGCCAGCGCGCCGAATTCGTCGGTCACCGGATTCCATATCTCGCGGGTGACGAAAGAGAACCCAAAGTGGCTGACCGCCGGCCACGCGCCGCGCACCAGCGAGATGGCCACTCCGCCCAGAATCAACAGTACGAGCACCGCCGCGCTCAGCGTGGCCGCGCGGAAGATTCTCTCGTAAATCAACTGCTTTGCGGCGTGCCTCGGATCGATGATCGCCACGATGTCGGTTTCGCTCCCGCTATTTGCCGCTCCACACCGCATGGCCGGCCGACGTGATTTCCGAGGTCCAGGTCTTCTTTACCTGGGCGATCAACGACGCGGGCAAGGGCACGTAGTCCAGTTCCTCCGCCATACTAGCGCCATCCTTGTACGCCCAGGCAAAGAACTTCAATGCTTCATCGACCGCAGCCGGGTCAGAGGGTTGCTTGTACAACAGAATGAAGCTGGCGCCGGTAATCGGCCAACTCTTGGCGCCGGGTTGATCGGTCAAGATTAAATAATAGCTATCCGCATGAGTCCAGTCGGCATTGGCCGCCGCCGCCTGAAACGACGCCGCGCTCGGCGCCACGACGCCTCCGGCCTTGTTGGTGAGCAGGGTATAGGCCATCTTGTTCTGCTTGGCGTACGCGTACTCGACATAGCCGATCGCGCCGTCGGTTTGAGTGGTCATGTTGGCGACCCCTTCGTTGCCCTTGGCGCCGATCCCGACCGGCCACTGAACCGACGTATTCGCGCCGATGGTCGACTTGAATTTGGGGTTGGCTTTGGACAAGTAATCGGTAAACAGGAAATTGGTGCCGGAGCCGTCCGAGCGGTATACCGGTGCAATCGCCGTACTCGGCAGCGCCAGCTTCGGATTCAGCCGCTTGATCCGAGGGTCGTTCCACTGAGTGATATCGCCCAGATAAATGCTTGCCACCGTGGCGCCGTCCAAGTGCAATTGGCCGCCCTGCACGCCCTTGATGTTCACCACCGGCACGACACCGCCGATGATCATGGGGAACTGCAACAGACCCGCGGAATTCAAATCTTCGGGTTTCAACGGCATGTCCGAAGCGCCGAAGGTCACCGTCTTGGCCTTGATCTGCTTGATGCCGCCGCCCGACCCGATGGACTGATAATTGAGTCCGACCCCGGTGAGCTTCTTATAGCTATCCGCCCATTTGGCATATATCGGGTACGGAAAGGTGGCGCCGGCGCCTGAAATGTCCGCGGCGGTTGCTGCCGCAATGCCAAGGGAAGCCGCGGCCATGGCGACTGCGAGGCGTTTCATGAAATTCATTTGTATTTGCTCCGGTTGAACGACGGCCGGCGCGACGTGTGGCCGGGCTTCAGGGTTGACCTGAAATTATCGGTGTGAATTGTGACAGTTTTGTGAAATGAGGGAATTCGAAGCAAATCCGAAGCTTACGACTCGCCCAGTCGGGCGACCCGGCCGGTCAGGCGATTCGCCCGATCAGGGCCGCGTTCGCGGCCTGCCGCAGAGGATCAGAAGCTGAAGGTGGCCTTGACGTAGTAGAAGCCGCCGTCGATGCCGATGGGAGAAAAGGAGGGGTACTGCTGCACCCCTAGGTTGTCGTTATAGGCGAGGTTGTCGTAGTGAGAGCGCAGCACACCGTTGAGCTTGTTCGGGTAGCGGTCGAACAAGTTGAGCGCTCCGACGTTCATCTTGAAATGGCCCGTGAACCGGTAGCCCAGATCGAGATTCGTGACCGGCGTCACTCCGACGTCCGAGCGGAAATACTCGAGAGTGTTCGTGGGGTTGTCGCCGTCGTCGTTTTCCCATTCGGATGAGGGTCCGTAGATTTTCTCCGTCAGATTGACCGACGCCTTCTCCAGCGTCCAGAGGGCACCGAGGTCGACGACATACTTCGGGCTCGCGGTGGTGATATCCGAGAGCGATTCGGCGTTATACAGCGTCAATCCCACCAATTGAGCCGGCGTACCCGGGACTCGCGTGACGTCCGTCTGATTGAACTCCGCCCCCAGCGACCAATTGATGTGGCCGAAACTGTAATCGTCGGGGAAGTTGAACACCAGGTCGGCACCGTGCGTGCGCGTATCGATGCCGTTGGCGAAAGTCGCCACCCCCGTCGTGCCGTTCTGCACCACATCCGGGTCCAGGGAGTTCCCGTTCGCCGCGATCGCGGCGTTGACGGCCGACGCCGAGGGCAGCGGGACCCCGTTGAGGGTCCCATCGAGGACCCCCGTGGCCACGATGCGATCGGTGATGGTGATTTGGTAAACGTCCAGCGTCCCCTCGAGGCCGGGCGTCGGCCGCCACACCAGGCCGAGGCTCAGGTTGACCGAGTGCTCGGCCTGCAGCCCGTTGCCCAAGCCCAATAACCGGCCGCCCGGCGAGTTGGGCGGCAATTGGACGGTCGCGGTGTTCGAGGTGACGTTGGTGGCGGAGTAATACTCCTCCGCCAGAGTCGGTGCGCGAAAGCCATTGCTGGCGGTGCCGCGCACGGCGAACTCCGGCGCAAAATCATAGCGCGCCGTGAGCTTGCCCAAGGTCGCGCTGCCGAAATCACTGTAGTGCTCATAGCGCGCGGCGGCGTCCACCCGCAGCCGTTCGACGGGTTTGCCGGCGAAATCGACGTACACCGCTTCGTTTCGGCGTTCATGCGTACCGGCGTCGGTGGGCGTGAAGCCGGGATACGACTGCGCGCCGCCGTCCTCGTAGGAGATGGGCACGCCGGCGCCAACCCCGTAGGAGTCACGCCGGTATTCGGCGCCGAAGGCCACGTTCAACGGGCCCGCCATGCCGACATCGAAGTCGCGGTTGAAATCCAGCGTCGAAGTCCACTGCGTGGTCTGCAGGTATCCGTCGTAATAATTCGAGGGCGTCGGGACGCCGCTCGAGCCGTACACCCCGTTGTTGGCCGAATTCAAGGTGTAAATGTCGGGCTTGTCCCCGCCGTAGGTGCTGCTCAAATCCCAATTCCACTGGGCGAGGACGCCCTTGAACCCGCCCGTGATGGAGTAATCGGTCTCGTGCGTCGATTCCTGCGGGTCGAAGCCGAAGGGAAACGGATAGGTGGTGACTCCGGTCGCCGGGTCGGTGTACGAGACCTTGGTGGGTGTGCGGTAATTCTGGTACGCGGCGGCTCTCTTATCGCCGTAGGTGCCGAAGGCATAGAATTCCTGGCCGTTGCCGAAATCGAATCCGGCGTTCAGCGAAAAGATCTTCAGTTCGTACCAGGCGTCGCCCTCTTGGCCGTTCAAATACGGATAACCCGGCGCGTTGACGACATTGTCGTTCGGATAGGTGCCGGAATTCGCCGCATTGATCACTCGAGGGTCAATGGCGCCCCGATTGCTGTCGCCGTGATGGCGCACCTCGGCCGTCAGATTCACATAGCTGTTGTCGACGGGGGCGAAGCCGGCGTTGGCCGAGACATCGCCCGTGTTGCCGCCGCCGTCCATGTAGTTGCCGTAGAGGCCGGCGACGCTGCCGCCCGAAGAGTTTTTCTTGAGAATGATGTTGACGACGCCCGCGATGGCATCGCTCCCATACTGCGCCGCGGCGCCGTCGGTCAGCACCTCGACGTGATCGATGGCGTCGAGCGGAATCAGGGTCCAGTCGACGCCGGCACACCCCTGGTATGGATCGCCCGGATCCACCTCCAGATTCGCCGTGGTATGCCGCCGTTTGCCGTTGACGAGCACCAGCACATCGTTGCAACTCAAGCCCCGCAGCTTCGCCTGCAAGCTCTCGCCGGCCAAATCGTTGCCGAAGGCCTGCATGATGAACGAGGGCACGACTTGCGCCAGCGACGTCAAAAGATCGGGACCGCCCGTGGCCTCGAGTGCCTCGGCGCCGATGATCTGAATCGGAGCCGGGCTGTCCTCCGCCTTGAGCCCGGATTGACGGGAACCGGTCACGATGATCTGCTGGAATACGTCCGACCCACCGGCGCTGTTGGCGGCCACGGTCTGCGCGAGGACGGCGCCCGAGCTCAGCAGCAAAATAATCGAACCCGCCGCAATCGACCCGGATGACCGCATAGACATCGCCTTTTCCGCCTTCTTTTGATTATGTCCAAATCTCGTTATATCCGACTGTATATAGCACGGGCGGCCGCTTGCAAATATGCCTGAGATTGCATATATCTCGTGACCCAACGGCAAGCTCAGGCATTGCGTATGCGCGCCACGGTGCTTTGGATCTGTATGGCCGCGGCCCTTGGCGGATGCGCGCAATTCGGCAAGTGTGGGCTGCGCGAATGCCCTGCGGACGCCAAAATCACCGCCGAGGTGCGCGCTCTTCTCGCGCAGAGCCCCTCTCTCGGAACTCCGAACCTGATAACCGTGCGCACCGTCCAAGGCGTGGTTTACCTGAGGGGTCTCGTATCCACGCCCTACCAAATCGCCGAGGCCGGGAGCCTTGCCGAGCAGGCGGCGGGCGTGACCGACGTGCAGAATATGTTGACGATCGATAACTCACGATAGCCGGCCGCGCGGGTCAACCGGCGCGTGCTCCAAGCCCGCCGTCGTCCCCCGGATCTCAGTGCTCCCGGGCACGCAGCGCTCCCAAGCCCGCATTTGTCGCGAACACGCCATACGCTTCCGGTTTACGAGTGGCCGCCATTGTGCAATGCAGCGTCAACGCGGGGATTTCGCGCCGGGAGGCGGTCTCTGCATCCCTGCGGGCGCCAGGAGCCCTAAATATCCACACTTTTGCGGCCGGTCTGTGGTGAGAACGGTATTTCGTGTCATACAAGTGTAATATTCGAGGCGAATCATAGCGGCAAGGCCTGGCAAGCTAAGGTGGGCTAAACGCAACGAAGCACGAACAAGCAAAGTTTTAATGAGCCCAGAACGAATCAAGGACGAACGAATCAGATAGCTGGACGCTCTCGAGGCCGCCCAAGGGCACCGCGAGATGCGATCCATTCAAAGTCGGACAAGACGTGTCGGTCGAGTACCTGGCAACTATCTTTTTGTGGCCCTAACGCAACAACCGTATTCAAACTGATGGAGTTCAACGTGAGAAATTTTAACTCGATCATCGCCGCTGCGATGAAGCCTAATCAGAGCCGCGATCGGCGCGAGCTTTCGCATCTGGGAGGAAGCCTCCTGGCCTGTGCCCTACTGACGGCGGGAAGCGCCGCGCAGGCGCAGACCGCGGCACCGAAGGACGAGAGCCTGACCTGGAACGGCATCACCCTCTACGGCGTCGTCGACGTGGACTTCCAGTATGAAAACCACGGCGCGCCCTTCAGCAACTACTTCATCTCGGGCGGCTCGGACATCGTCCAGAAGAACAGCAACAATGCCGTGTCCGGGTTCACCTCGAACGGCATGAGCCAGTCGCGAATCGGTCTGCAAGGCAAAGAGCCGCTGCACTTCATGGATTGGTCCGGCGTGTTCAAGATCGAGAGCTATTTCAATCCGGCGACGGGCCAGATCACCGATGCCCTCAAGTCGGTGACCCTGAACAACGGGCGCGCGCTCGACGCGCAGAGCACGAACATCGATTCGAGCATCGCCGGGCAGCCGTTCGAGCAGGCGCTCGTCGGTGTGAGCTCCCCCACCTGGGGAACGATCACGTTCGGCCGTCAGAATACGACGCTCGCCGACCTGATTGCCAAATACGACCCACAGCAGACCTCCTATGCCTTCTCGCTGCTCGGATTGTCCGGGACGCCGGCCGGCGGCGGCGACACGCAGGATCGTCGCCTCGACGGTTCGATCAAGTATGTCGGCCATTTCTTCGACATGCTGCACGTCGGCGCGCAGTACAAGACCCAGGCTTCATCGGCGCAGTCCTATCCCTCGGGCGGTTACGGCGAGGCGTTCTCCGGGTTTGAGGTGTCGGTAGGCGCGGACTACGCGGGCGCTTCCGTCGATGCGTTCTACACCAAGATGCGGGATGCGGTCTCGGTGGGTACCTTGAGCACGGCACAGCTGGCGACGCTGCCGGCCTTGAACCTCTCGTCGCAGAACTCGGTCTCAGGCACGATCTCGGACAATGCCTCCTACGGAGTCATGGCCTCGTACGCCCTCGCTCCGGTGCTCCCCGTGGTCCCGGTGAACTTGTATGGCGGCTTCCAGCACATCACCTACATGAATCCCTCGATCCCCCTGGCCGCGGGATTCGACGATATCGGCGGATACGTACTGGGCGCGGTGAACAATACCGCCTATGCCAAGGGCGACAAACAGCTGAACGTGTACTGGTTGGGGGGCCGATATGCGGTGACAGAGCAATTCACCGTCGCGATCGCCTACTACGGCGAAAAGCAATTCGCCTACGCGAGCGGCGCCAATGCAGGGTGCTCGAGCGTCGTCAGCGGGTCTTGCAGCGGTAACTTCAATGCAGCGTCCGTGTCGCTCGACTATCACTTCACCAAGCGGCTCGATTCCTATGCGGGCATCATGTGGTCGAATGTGTCGCATGGTCTGGCCGCCGGGTACCTGAACACGAGCATGATCGATCCGACCATCGGCGTGCGGTTCTCCTTCTAAGCGGCTCAGGTATTTCATCAAGTCGACCTCATGGCCCAGCCTTCGAGGCCATGAGGTCGACACGAGCGCATCAACGCGGGTAGGATTAGCCTCGGACGCCCTGACCGAAGGAATCACGCAATGAGCGATGCGCAGCAGAAGCGCGGCGGGTGGAGCTGGTGGTACCTGCTCTTCGTCGTTCAGTTCGCGGTCGCCCTATGGCCCCCGCTCTACAATAAAATCGACCCCACCTGGATGGGGATTCCGTTCTTCTACTGGTTCCAACTCCTGTGGGTCATCGTCAGCGCGGTGTTCACGGCGATCGTCTACTTTGCCACCAGCGAGTGACCCGAATGCCGCCGGCGATTGACCTAGAGAACAACTAGACGAAACGACTGGAGATTGCCGTGCAGGATGTGAACTGGATTGCACTCAGCATTTTCGTGATCTTGTTCGGCTTCATCACCTGGCTGGGGTTCGCTGCCGCCCGGTGGCGCAGGGGCGACCTCGATCAGCTGCATGAGTGGGGCCTGGGCGGCAGGCGTTTCGGCACGGTCATCACCTGGTTCCTGGTGGGCGGCGATGTGTACACCGCCTATACCTTCATCGCGGTGCCTGCGCTCGCCTTCGGCGCCGGCGCGGTCGCCTTCTTCGCCGTACCGTACACCATCATCATTTACCCTCTGCTGTTCCTGGCGTTTCGCCGCCTCTGGCATGTGTGCCACAGGCATGGCTACATCACGGCGGGCGATTTCGTGCGCGGCCGTTTCGGCAATCGCTGGCTCGCGCTGGCGGTGACGGTGACGGGAATCGTCGCGACCATGCCGTACATCGCCCTGCAGCTGGTCGGCATCCAAGTCGTGATCGGCGCGCTCGGCATCTCGGGGACGGGACTGGCCGCCGATTTACCGCTGCTCCTCGCATTCGTCGTGCTGGCCGCCTTCACTTATTCGAGCGGGCTGCGGGCGCCGGCGTCGATCGCCGTCGTCAAGGACATCCTGATCTACGGCACCGCATTGGCGGCAATCATCGTCATTCCGATTCAGTTGGGCGGCTTTGCCAAAGTCTTCGCGGCCATTCCGCCTCACAAGCTTCTGCTCGCGGTACCCGGGCCGAATACAACCGGCTCATACGGCAGCTATGCCACCTTGGCGCTCGGTTCGGCCATGGCGCTTTTTCTGTATCCCCATTCGCTCACGGGGATATTGAGCGCCAGCAGCGGCCACGCCATCCGCCGCAATGCCGCCATGCTGCCGGGCTACAGCCTGATGCTGGGCCTGCTCGCTCTCCTGGGCTTCTTCGTGATCGCTTCCGGGATCGACAAGCTTCCGGAATACGCCGCGGGCTTCAAGCAGTTCGGCAGCAACTTCGCGGTGCCCGCGCTGCTGCTGCACAGCTTTCCCTCGTGGTTCGTCGGCATCGCCTTCGCTGCCATCGGCATCGGCGCACTCGTGCCCGCGGCCATCATGTCGATCGCCGCGGCGAATCTCTACACGCGCAATATTCATCGGGAGTTCATCAACAAGAATCCGACCGACAAGCAGGAATCGCACATGGCGAAGCTGGTGTCGCTGGTGGTCAAGGCCGGCGCGCTGGTCTTCATCCTATTCGTCCCGACGAAGTACGCCATTCAGCTGCAGCTGCTGGGCGGCATCTGGATCATTCAGACTCTCCCGCCGGTCATGCTGGGCGCCTATACCCGATGGTTCAATTCCTGGGCGCTGCTCGCCGGATGGGCGGCCGGGATGGTCGCCGGCACGTCAATGGCGGTGGCGACCCATCTGACGCCGACTTTTCCGCTCGTGATCGGCGGCCACACATTCCCGGGCTATACGGCCGTCTACACGGTCGTGCTCAATCTTGTGGTGACAATCGTGCTCACGCCCGTGTTCAACGCGATGAGTTCGCCGCGCGCGCCGGCCGACGAGACGATCGCGGCCGACTACCACGCCTGAGAACCGCCGATTCCGCGAGCCGGCCGGCCGCTGGTTACGGGGCGGAGCTGCTCAAGGTGCGCCGGAACGCCGCAATGATGGCGGGCTGCGGCCGCCGGATGGCCGGAACCGCTTGATAGCCCTGCCATCCGCCCCCCAGGCTTTTGTAAAGCTGCACGAACTCCTCGCCCTGAGCGACCTGCGCTTCGGCGAACTGTTCCTGCAGATCGTAAAATTGCCGCTCGGCGTCGACGACGTTGAGGAAGTCCGTCAAACCGCGGTTGTACCTTTCGGTCGCCAGTTCGACGGCGCGTTGCGCCGCAATCATCGCCTCGCCCAAGTTCTTCAGGCGATCCTGTTGCGCGGTGTAGCCATCCAGCGCCGTGTCCACTTCCTGTACGGCGTTCAATATCGTTCTGCGGTAGTTCATCAGGCTGGCGTGCGCCTCTAAATGCGCGATATCGACTTGCGCGTCCAGCGCGCCGAAGTCCAGCAGCGGCCAGACGGCGCCCGGCCCGAATGACCAGATATGCTTCGCTATGCCCGGAACCGTTCCCCAGCCCTGCGCTTGCGAGCCGATCGAACCGACCAGCGCCACCTGCGGAAAGAGGTCTGCGGTGGCGACACCGATGCCGGCCGTGGCTGCCGCGAGCTCTCGCTCGGCCTGCTGGATGTCCGGCCTGCGCTCGAGCAAGTCCACCGGAGCGCCGGCGGCGACGGCCCCGGGCATCGAGGGGATCAGGTTCGGCGTCGAGAGCTCTTGAACCATGCTCTCGGGATACACGCCCAGCAGCACGGCGAGAATGTACTGAGCCGCGCGCACCTGCGCATTCAGGGGCGCGACCTGCGCTTGCAGCGTGTCGAGTTCCCGGGTTGCCAGTGCCACGTCCAATTCGTTGGTAATTCCGCGCTCATAGCGAATCTTCACGATGCGCAGCGATTCCCGCAGAACATCGCCGGCGTTGCGCAATATGCCGGCCTGATTCTGCAATCCGCGAAGATCGATATAGGCGCGCACCACGTCGGCTACGAGGGAAGTGACCACGGCATTGCGGGCCGCGGCCGCGGCCTGGGCCTGGTAGCGCGCTGCCTCGATCTCTCGCCGGTACTTGCCGAAGATATCGATTTCCCACACCGCGTCGAATCCGGCGATCGTATTGATGTGCTGCAGGCCGTTCGAATTGTCGGCGGACACGAGGCCCTGTTCAGCGCGGCCGCGCGTAAGGTCCGTTCCCGTGCCGCGCGCCGCCGCGGCACTCGCGTCCACCTCGGGCAATGCGCTGCCCACGATGCCGGCCTCGTAGGTGCGGGCCTGCTGCAGCCGGGTCAAGGCGATTTCAACATCGAGGTTGGATTTGACCGCTCGTTCCACCAGGGAGTCGAGTTCCGGATCGCCGAGCGAACGCCACCAAGTCGCAAGATCGGCCGCCGGCGGCGCCGTCTTGGGCGCCGCGGAGTTCGCCGCACCGGACGCCGCGAACCGCGGCGGGGCATCGGGCTTCGGAGCGCGATAGTTGGGACCCACGGCGCATCCAGCCAAGCCGACGGTCAAGCCTAGGCCTAAGCCAAATGCGATCGAGTGGACGGCTTTCACATCAGGCCTTCAGCGCTTCGCGGCGAGTTTTTGGCCGGCCGCAGCGCCGTTGGCCGCGGCGCCGTTGGCCGCGGCGTCCAGGTCGTTCACGGTCACACTCTGACCGGGTGCAATCTGGCTGCTGATGTTCAGCACCAGACGCTCGCCGGGCTTCACCCCCGATCCGAGTTCGACCAGAGCGCCGTTGTCGCGGGCGATCGTGACATCCAGAAAGTCGACTTTGCCGTTTGCATCCACCCGCGCCACCTGAGTGACGTTGGGACGGAACACCAGTGCGGCCGCGGGAACCTCAACCAAGCCCCGGGGCTGCAGCCTGAAAGCCACGTTCACATAAGCCCCCGGCAGCAGCGCGTGGTCCGCATTCGGTATGTCGACCTCCACCCGCATGGTGCGGGCCTGCGCATTGATCGCTTCGGCGGATCGGGTGATTTTCCCTTCGAATACGCCCCCTGTGGATCCGGTCGAGCGAATTTCCGCCGGCACTCCGGCTTTCATCAGCTCGCCCGCCGAGTTCTGCGGCACGTCCACGAACACGCGCAGCGGATCGGTTTGGGCCATTCGGTACAGGGGAGTCGTCGCCGATGTGCTGCCGGCCGTCACCAGATTGCCGATGTCGATCTTGCGTTCGGTGATGGTGCCTTCGAACGGGGCCGTTACCTGCTTGAATTGAGCCAGTGCGCTGTATTGGTCGACCTTTGCCTTGTCCAGTGCCACCTGAGCGTTGGCGGAATAGAGCCGGGCCTCCGCGCTTTGATAATCCGCTTTCTTCGATTCGCGTTCCTGCTCGGAGACGACGCCCTTCGGCGAGTCGCGCCAGCGCTCGTTGGTGGTCCTGCTGAACTCGGCCTCGGCCTGGCGCACCGTCACTTGAGCCTCGGAGGCCTTCAATTGGGCCCGTGCCGCATTCAGTTCGGCATCGAGTTCGGGCGTTTCGATCGTCGCCAGCACCTGGCCTTTCTTCACGTGGTCGCCGATATCCACCAGCCACTTGGTCACGTAGCCGTTCACTCGGGCGTATATGGTCGTTTCGTACCACGCGGCGGTCTGCCCCGGAAGCACCAGATCCTGCCCCACGGCGGCGGGGCGGGCGGTGATCACATCGACCGGCGGCGGGGCCGAGAAGCCCGCATTCGCCGATTTCGCCAGAGCGTGCGCATCGATGAAATGAATCGCCATCACGACGATGAAGCAGAGCGCCAAAACGGCCGCCGCGATGCCCGCGCCGCGCTTCAGCGTCTTGCCGGTATCGGGATGAAATTCCGTGGACACACTGTGCTCCGTGCGCGACGTATCATCCGGCAATTCGGATCTCGGCAAACCCTCGTTCGGATCGGACGATGGCGAAGGATGTTCTGGGTCAGGCGGTTGCATTGGCTTTACCTATGACGTCCGAGTCGGAAATTGGGCTTGGCCGGCCGCGCAACAGCCGGTACATCGTGGGCACGAAGATCAGAGTGGCGAAGGTCGCGAACAGCAGGCCGCCGATGACCGCCCGCCCCAGCGGTGCGTTTTGTTCGCCGCCCTCGCCTATTCCCAATGCCATCGGCACCATGCCGAGAATCATGGCTCCGGCGGTCATCAGCACGGGGCGCAGGCGGGTGTAGCCGGCGGAAGCCGCCGCGCGCAGCGGGTCGTCGCCGACGGCCATGCGTTGATTGGCGAAGCTCACCACCAAAATGCTGTTGGCGGTGGTCAATCCAATGCACATGAGGGTGCCCATGAGAGCGGGCACGCTCATCGGCGTTTGCGATAGAAACAGCATCCACAACACCCCGCCCAGCGCGAAAGGCACCGCCATGAGCACGATGAGCGGATCGATCCAGCTTTGGAAGTTCATGACCAAGAACAGATACACCAGGATGATCGCCAGGGCGATACCCGTGAACAGGCCGTTGTAGCTTTCCCGCATGGTCTCGACCTGCCCGCTCAAGGTGACCGTCAAGGCCTTGGAGGCATCCGGACGATGAGCATCCAGCACCTTGTCGATGTCGCGGGCAGCCCCGTACAAATCCCGGCCCTGCACGTCTGCGTGCACGTCGAATACCGGCCGGATGTTCAATTGCGAAGTGACCATGGGAATCGCTTCACGCCCGAATGACGCCAGATTGAGCAACATCTGCCCTTGGCCCCCGGCGCCGCCCGCCGCGGTCACCGGCATGGTTTCCAGGTCCTGCGAGGATCCGATGCGGTAGGTCGGCACTTGGACCACCAATGGATAGCTCACGCTATTGCGCGGGTCCACCCAGAAATTCGGCGCGGTCTGCGCGCTCGAGTTGGTGGTCACGAGCACATTGTCGGCCGCCTCTTCCTGCGTCACGCCCGTTTGCGTGGCCAGAGTGCGGTCCATGTCCACGGTCAGCGCCGGTGCGTTCGGCACCTGAAAGACATGCGAATCGACGACGCCGGGCACCCGGGTGAGCGCGCGCGCGAGGGTCGAGGCCAGGGCGAATGCCTGCCCCTGATCGGGTCCCGATACTCTGACGTCGATCGGCGCCGGCTGGCCGAAGTTCAACACCTGGTCGACGATATCGGCGGGCTGGAAGAAGAACTGCAGCTGCGCAAAATGCGCCGGCAATTCCTTGCGCAAAGTGGCGATCAGCTGCGCCGTCGGCGTGTGCTTCTTCTTCAATGAGATCAGGATCTCGCCGTCCATGGGACCCACGGTGGCGGAGTCGCTCAATGCGATGTTGATGCCGCTGTACGGCAGGCCGATATTGTCGAGCATGACATCGATCTGATTGTTGCCCACCAGCTGCCGGATCTCGGCCTCGACTTCGGCAAAATATTCCTGGGTCTTCTCCAGGCGGGTCCCGGCGGGCGCGCGAACGTGCAGGCGCATCTGCCCCGCATCCACCTGCGGGAAGAAATCCCGCCCCAGCAGGGGAAACAGACAGGCCGATGCCACCATCAAGATCACGAAGGCCGCGACGGTCACGGCGGGCTGGGAAAGCGTCCACGCCAATGTGTTGCGGTAGATTTCCCGAAAGGCTTCGAACCCGCGCTCGAAGCGCGCCTGGAAACGCGCGAAGGGATTGTTCGAAGGCGCGTGCCGGCCGACCGGCCTGTGAACCGTCTCGGCATCGAACGCCTGTACCGATTTGCGCATGAGAATATTGAAGAGCACCGGCACCATGGTGAAGGAGAGGACCAGGCTGGCGAGCAGCGCCCCGATGACCGACAGGGACAGCGGCGAAAATAGATACTTGGCCGTGCCTTGCAGTAAGAATACCGGTACGAACACGATGCAGATGCACAGAGTGGATAGAAACGTCGGCACGGCCACCTCGTTGGCGCCGGCCACGATTGACTGCCGCAGCGGCTCATTCATGGCCACATGCCGTTCGATGTTCTCGATCACGACCGTGCCATTGTCGACCAGGATGCCGATCGCCAAGGCGAACCCGCCCAGGGTCATCGTGTTCAGAGTCTGGCCGGTGATGTCGATGAACAGCACGGCGGTGATGATCGACAAGGGAATCGCCGCGAGAATGATCAGCGACAGCCGCATATTGCCGAGAAACAGCATGATGACCAGCGCGGTCAATGCGGCGGCCATGCACGCGCTCAGCAGAACGCTGTTGAGCGCGGCTTTGACGAACAGGGACTGATCGAACAAGGCTTTGATGTTGACGCTCGGCGGCAGCACCTTCTTGATGTCCTTGAGCGCCGCGCGCACTCCGTCGATCACCGCCAGGGTCGACACTCCGCCGGTCTTGCGGATCGTCATCAACGCCCCGGGCGTCCCATCGACCGACACCGAGTTGGTCTGCACCTGAAATCCATCGTGAACGTGCGCCACATCGCGCATGAACACCGTGTGGCCGTCGACTTGCTTGATGGGAAATGCATTGATGGTGTCGATGACGTTCGGCGAGTTGTTCATCGTCAGGGTGTAGTCCTTCTCCCCGATTTTCACATCGCCGGCGGGCAGAATGACGTTCTGGTTCTGCAGGGCATTGCTCACGTCGGAGGCCGACAGGCCGCGCGCCTGCAGAGCCTGGGAATCCAGATCGGCCATGATCACGCGCGGCTTGCCGCCGTAGGGATAGGGAACCTCCGCCCCGTGAACGACCGCCAGCGCGGGACGAATGATGTTCTGGCCGAGGTCGTTGAGCTTCGTGTCCGGCAGCGACTTGCTCGACAAGCTGAGTTGGATGATGGGCACGTCCGTGGCCCCATAGCGCAAGACCAGCGGCGGCGTGATGTTCCGCGGCATGTACTTCAGCACCACCAGCGCGCTGCTGGCCAGCTGCGATATGGCCCGCGTCACGTCGGCGCCCTCGTGCAGGTAGACCTTCTCCACGCCGACCCCTTCGTAGCTCACCGCTTCGATGCGCGAAATGTCGTCGACCAGTGAGGCGAGCTGCCGTTCGTGCAGAGTCAGGATGCGGTTCTGGATGTCCTCGGCGCTCATGCCGGCATAGGTCCACACCACCGCGACCACGGGGATGTTTATCTCGGGGAATATATCGATGGGCATGCGCAACGCCGCGCCGATCCCCATCAACGAGATGAGGATCAGCGAGGCGACGACCGTATAAGGCCGCTTCAATGCCAGATCGACTACGGACACAGAACCCTCGTAATTGTGGCTCAGGCGGAGCACGAGCGCACCACCTGAGGCCGCATCTTGAACTCGAATGCCCGGGAGATCAGCTGTCCAAGGTCACCGGCTGACCGTGACGATAGTCACGACTTGCCGGTGACTTAAGTCACTTAGTACTTCGGCACAGTGTTCACAAGGTCAGGGGGGATACGGAGCCGTCGCCGCGACTTCGGCGCCGTGGTGTCGACCGGTACGAGTATTCGCCTGGGGGGCTGGGCTGTTGCCCGGCAACTGCTCTTCGTTGCCGGGCAACAGCTCAGCCCCCCGGGCGAATGCCGAAACCGCTCAACACCACCGCGCCGAGGTCTAGTCGGAGCGCCTCTGCTTGGCGGATATAACGGCCAACGCTGTGCGAGTATTGGCATGCAGCTTCTCCATGATCCGGCTCACGTAGTTCTTGACGGTGCCCTCGGCCAGGAACAGGGTGTTGGCGATCTGTCGGTTGCTCATGCCTTCGGTGATCAGCCGCAGAATCTTCTCTTCCTTCTCGTTCAAGCTCTCGGCCGCGGCCTCGCGCTTTTGCGCGGCGCTTGCCGCGTCCGGCACGAACTCCGAGGTTCCGGCGAGACGGCGGAACTGATCCATGACCTTGCGCGCGATTTGCGGGGTCAGGCGCGACTCGCCGCGCCGCAGGGCACGGATGGTGTCGAGCAGCTCTTGTTCGGTGACATCCTTGAGCAGATAGCCATGTGCGCCTGCCCGCACCGCCTCGAACACGGTTTCATCGTCGTTGAGCGTGGTCAGGACCAGCACCTGGGTGCCGGGGAGCGTCCGGGTGATCTCTCGCGTGGCGGCCACTCCGCCGAGCCGCGGCATATGCAAATCCATGAGCACCACATCGGGACGCAGCTCGCTTGCCATGGCAACGGCTTCGACGCCGTCGCAGGCCTGACCCACCACTTCCATGTCCTTCTCCATCGACAGGAGCACGGTGGTGCCACGCCTGACCAGCGCCTGATCTTCGGCTATCAGGATGCGGACCCGCGGTTCGGGGGCAGCCTCTTCCTTGGTCATTGAACATACTCTCATCGAGACTCGTTGGTAATCATGCGACCCAACAGGCATCATTTGGAAGTGACTTAAGTCACCTGTTGCTGGGGCTCATGAGCACGCTTCGTCTCTCGAATTTCCTGATCGGTCTGCTTCGGGACATGGATCCGCGGCGCAGCCTGGTCTCCGGGATCATCTGGCTGATGATCGCTCTGGCCGCCAGCTTCGCCATCGCGGCGTCGATCTGGGCGGGCCGAGTCGCTCGTGAAATCGTCGTGCAGCAGCATGTCCGCAGGCTGGCTCTGGAAACCGACCAGATGGGCTCCGATCTGGGCCAGGCGGTCAGCGCGCGCCTCGATGCGCTGGCCGCCGCGGAGGATTCGGCGCGGCCGGCGGCGGCCCCGGCCGAAGTTTTCAAGCACCTGGCCGAGGCGTATCCGGATCTGGACTGGATGGCCGCCGCCGGCCTCGACGGCACGGTGCTTGCCGCGAAGAACACATCCCTCGTCGGCGGCAACGTGAGCGGAAGGCCATGGTTCTCCCAGGGACTGAAGGGACCTTGGATCGGCACGATCGAGGGCACCGCGCGCACCGACCCCGCGCCGCTGCTCGGGGATTTGTCCGTGCCCCTGATCGATGCGTCGGGGCGCCTCTTCGGCGTGATTTCGGCCCACTTGAACTGGCATTGGGCGTCGAACGATGTGCGGCGGCTCAGCAATGTCCTGAATCCTCGCGGTCCGGCGCAGACCCTGGTGCTCGATCGCAGCGCCGTCGTGCTCGTCGGGCCTCAGGCCCTGCTCAACAGGCGATGGGACGGCATCGTGCTCGCAGAGCCGCCGCCGATCGAACCGGCGTCCGCCGCGGATGAGGATATCGAGGGTTCGCAACTGCCGCGATTCGAGCGGCTTCCGGATGGGGCGACGGTGCTGGTCGCGCGCGCGCCGATGAGAACCGGCGGCGGCCATCCGGCGCTCGGCTGGGAGGTGCAGCTCAGCGAACCGAAGGAACATGTGTATCAGCGCGCCAATGCCCTGGCCATTCGCATTCTGTGGATATCGATCTCCCTGGGGGCGGCCACCGCATTGATCGGGGCGCTGAGTGCGCGCCACCTGACGAATCGCCTGCGGCGCTTGACGCGATCGGCCGCCGCAGTGGGCCGCAACGAGATGGCGCGCATCGAAGTCCCGAGCGGGCACGACGAGGTCGCACAGCTCGGCGCCGCCTTCGCCAAGATACTGGATGCGCTGCGTCTGGAGCGCACCGAATTGCTGAACCTGAGCGGCGAGCTCGAGCGCAGAGTCGCCGTCCGCACCCGCGAAGTCGAGCGGCTTGCCGAGGAATCGCGCTACGCCGCCATCGTGCGCGAGCGCCTGAAGATCGCCCGCGACCTGCACGACACCCTCGCCCACTCCATGATGGCCATGCTCAGCGAGGTGCGCCTGCTGCGCAAGCTCCAGGTGCACGATCCGCAATCCATGCGCGATGAGCTGGCGCGCGCCGAAGAAGTGGCGCATGAGGGGCTCAACGAGGCGCGCACCGCCATCGCCCAGATGCGCGTCAACGCCGTGCGCGACACGGGCCTCGGCGCCGCGCTCAGCAGGGCGTTCGACCGCTTCATCGATCGCACGGCCTTGAGCGGCGAATTCATAGCCGATCCGGAAGCCGCGAGCTTCGGCGACGAACGCGCCGAGACTCTGTTTCGCATGGCGGAGGAGGCTTTGCGCAATATCGAGCGGCACGCCATGGCCTCTCGCGCCCTGGTTACGCTGCGCACCATCGACGGCACGCACCTGCAGCTGCGTATCGAGGATGACGGCGTAGGGTTCGATCCCGACGTTCCCCGCCAGGGACACTTCGGCATCGTCGGGCTGCACGAGCAGGCACAGCTCATCGGCGCGCTCCTGCATATCGACAGCGCTCCCGGCCGGGGCACCGTGCTCTGCGTCACCCTGCGCATGACCCCCGAAATGCTCTAAGCCGGTTCGAGCGAGCCGTTGCGCTCAGCTCGCGAGCAACAGCTCCAGCGTCCGATAATAGATACGCTGCAGCCCGTCGATGTCCGCGACCCTTACGCACTCGTTCACTTTGTGAATGCTCTCATTGATCACTCCGACCTCGATCACCTGGGCGCCCAAGGGGGCGATGAAGCGGCCGTCGGAGGTGCCCCCGCCGGTCGATAATTTCGGCGTGATCTGCAATTGTTCCTGCACGGCGCGGCTCGCGGCCTGCGACAGCTCGCCGGGAACGGTCAGGAAGGGGTATCCGGAAATGAACCAGTCGAGCGTGTATTTGACGCGGTGGCGCTGCAGGATTTCCTCGACTGCCTTCTTCAAGCCCTCGACGGTCTGCTCCGTGCAGAAGCGCAGATTGAAGCGCGCCTTCAATTCCCCCGGAATGACGTTGGGCGCGCCGGTGCCGGCGGAAATATTCGATACCTGGAAGGTGGTGGGCTGAAAATGCGCATTGCCCTGATCCCAGGTGCGCGCCGCGAGTTCGGCCAGCACGGGCGCCACGGCGTGCACCGGGTTGTCCGCGAATTGCGGATAGGCGATGTGCCCCTGCACGCCGTGCACCGTGAGGCGCCCGCTCAAGCTGCCGCGGCGGCCGATCTTGATGGTGTCGCCCAAGGTGCTTCCGCTCGAGGGCTCGCCGACCAAGCACCAATCGATGCCCTCGTTGCGCTCGCGCAGCACCTCGATCACGCGGCGCGTGCCGTCGACCGATGGCCCCTCTTCGTCGCTGGTGATCAAGAAGGCGATGGTGCCCCGGTGCGCCGGATGGCGGCGCACGAATTCCTCGCAGGCCGTCACCATGGCCGCCAGGCCGCTTTTCATGTCGGCCGCGCCGCGGCCGTACAAAAGACCGTCCCTGACGGTCGGGGCGAAGGGATCGCTCCGCCACTCCTCCGCAGGCCCCGGCGGCACTACATCCGTGTGCCCGGCGAAGCAGAACACAGGGCCCTCGCGGCCGCGCTTGGCCCAAAAATTATCCACCGGGCCGAAACGCATGCGTTCCACGCCGAACCCGATGGCCTCGAGCCGTTCGATCATCAGCGCCTGGCAGCCGCCGTCGGCGGGGCTGACCGATGCACGCGCGATCAGTTCCTCCGTCAGTCGCAGGGTGTCGGACTTCGCCGTCGGCTGCGGCATCAGAATCGCAGTACCGGGGCCTGGCGCCTCAAATTGATCCACAAGGCGTAAATGCCGAGCGCGAGGGCCGCGATCAGAACCCAGGCCGGCATCGCCAGCCCGAGAAAGGACCAGGTCACCTTGGCGCATTCTCCGGAGCCCGTCAGCACCTTGACCAGCACCTCGCTCAGAGAGAACACCTTGAGCATGAAGTCGAGCGATGCCCCGCAAGCGGGAATGCTGCCCTCGGGCATGCTCTGGATGTACAAGTGCCGGGCGGCAACGCCGATCGTGGCCAGCGCGGCCAACCCCAGCAGCGAGGCATACACCCGCCGGCCCCAGCCCACGGGGTCGTGCGTCGCCGCGATCAGGAACAGAAGTCCCAGCGCGAACACGCCCACCCGCTGAAAAATGCACAGCGGACAAGGCTCCAAGTGCAGAACCATTTGCGCGTAGTAGGCGTAGGCCAGCAGACCCACGCATGCCGCAAACCCGAGAAGATTCCCCTGGCGCGAAGTCATCAGCCGCGCAACAGCGCCTGCGCGGCGTCGATTTGCTTGGCGACGTCCTCGAGCGAGGTGTGGCGGATATCCTTGCCGTGAACCATGTAGATCACATACTCGCAGATGTTCTTCGCATGGTCGCCGATGCGCTCCAGGGCGCGCACGATCCACATGATTTCGAGCGCGCGGCGGATGGTGCGCGGGTCTTCCATCATGAAGGTGATGCACTGACGCTGGATGGATTCATACTCCTCGTCCACCATCTTGTCTTCGCGGGCGGTCTTCAGGGCCGCGTGCGAGTCCATGCGGGCGAAGGCATCGAGCGCATCGTGCACCATCTGCGCGACCTGTCTGCCCAGATGCTTGACCTCGCGGTACTTGTCCGCGGGCCGCTCCATGGTGGCGAGCCGCGACGCGAGGTAGCCGATCTTCTCCCCCTCGTCGCCGATCCGCTCCAGATCGGTGATGGTCTTGATGATGGCGACGATGACCCGCAAGTCTCCGGCGGCAGGCGCCCGGATCGCCAGAATGCGGCTGCACTCCTCGTCGATCGACACCTCCATGCCGTTGACCTTGTAGTCGTCGGTCGCCACCGACTCGCCCAGCCGGCTGTCGCCGTCCACCAAGGCGGTGATGGCCTTGTGCAGCTGCTGTTCCACGAATCCGCCCATTTGCAGGACCTGGTTGCGGACTTTCTCGAGGTCCTCGTTGAAGCGGCGGGATATGTGGTGGGTCAGGTCGGCCGTTTCCATATAAATTACCTTGAGCTAAGCCTTGGAACACTCAAAAATACACGCGTCCGTTTACATCCGATTACACCGCGCGTCAACACTTCGCGCGATATTTGTGACCTCAAGCGCTGGCCTTGGCTCGCACGGCCCGGTGCCAGACCCTCGCTTGAGGGAAATGACAGGTAAACGTGCTGCCCTTGCCCTCCGTGCTCTGCACGTCGAGCCAGCCGCCATGGCGCTGCACGGCATGTTTGACGATGGCCAGCCCCAGGCCCGATCCGCCCTGGCCGCGGGAACGCCCGGCGTCCACCCGATAGAACCGCTCGGTGAGGCGCGGCAGGTGCTCCGCCGGGATGCCGATGCCGCTGTCGATGACGGAGAAGTACGCCCCTTCGTCGTCGGTCCACCAGCGCATGCGCACCGTGCCCTCGGCCAGCGTGTACTTCATGCCGTTCACCAAGAGATTCGTGAACGCCGATTCGATCTCGTGCGAGGCCCCGAACAGCCCATCCGCGGATTCCAAATCCAGAACCACCTGCCGCGGCCGATCGGCGCTGGCAAGCGCATCGCGGTGCAGCCGCTCCAGCATGCTCGGCACATCGACGGAGTCGCGGGCCGCCTCGCCATCGGTCGACTCCAGCCGCGACAGCACCAAAAGGTCCGCAATGATGGCATTCATGCGCTGCGCCTGCGCGCGCATGTCGCGGATGGGGCCCGACCAGGCGGGATCGATCGAAGCGTCGTCGGCCAAGGTGTCGAGGTAGCCGGAAATCACGGTCAAGGGCGTGCGCAGCTCATGCGAGGCGTTGGCGACGAAGTCCTTGCGCATGGCCTCCAGGCGCATTTGCCGGGTCACGTCGCGCACCAGCAGCAAGGACTGGCCGCCGCCGTACGGCACCACCTGCAGCGCCAGGTACGAATCCAGCTGCACCGGCGGGCGGATCACCAAGGGCATGGCGTAATCGTCGGCGTGCAGGTAGTGCACGAACTCCGGCGTGCGGATCAGATTGTCGATCCGCAGCCCCAGATCGATCGGCCGCTTGAGTCCCAAGAGGCGCGCCGCTTGGCGGTTGAACCAGACGATTTCTCGCTGGGTGCTCAAGATGATCACACCGTCGGGCAAAGCCGCCGTCGAACGGCGCAGCTCGCGGAAAAGCTGCACCAGGCGCTGCTTGTGAAACTGCTTGCGCCGATGCAGGCGCACGAACTGGGCGACGATGTCGCCCCAGATCCCGCCGAGATTGGGCGGGTCGATTTGCGAACGCAGGCGCAGCCAGCGGTCGATGCGGTACAGGGTCACCAGCTGCCAGCCCAGGTACATGCAGGCGGCCGCGAGAATCCACAGCCAAACGGGCCCGATCAGCAGGCCCACGCACAGGCCAAGCCCCAGGATGCCCGCGAGCCGCGCGAGCGCAAAAGTCCACATGGCCGCCATGGATTAGTCGCGCCCGCCCTCCCTAAGTGTCTCGCGTAGAGAACCGGTAGCCCGCGCCGCGCACCGTTTGCACCAACCGCTCCAGAACGTAGGGTTCGAGCGCCTTGCGCAGCCGGCGGATGTGCACGTCCACGGTACGCTCTTCGACATAAGTATTACCGCCCCACACCCGATCGAGCAACTGACCGCGGGAGAACACCCGTTCCGGATGGGTCATGAAGAAGTGCAGCAGACGGTATTCCGTCGGCCCCAGCGGGATTTCGCGATCGCCGGCACTGACCCTGTGGCTCGAGTCGTCGAGCTTCAAGCCATCCGCTTCCACGATATCGGCCGCGCCCGCCGGCGCGGCGCGGCGCAGCACCGCCTGGATGCGGGCCAGCAATTCCCGGGGCGAAAAAGGCTTGGTAATGTAGTCATCCGCGCCACCCTCGAGGCCCCCCACCTTGTCCTGCTCCTCGGCGCGCGCGGTCAGCATGATCACCGGAATCTCCTCCGTATCCTTGGCGCGCTTCAGCGATCGAGTCAGTTCGAGCCCGCTCATGTCCGGCAGCATCCAGTCCACCAGCATCAGATCCGGCCGCACATCGACGATTCGCGCCCGGGCCTCGCGGCAGTCCTCGGCCTCTCTGACCTCGTAGCCGGCGCGGCGCAAGCCGAAGGCGACCATGTCACGAATCGACTTTTCGTCTTCGACTATGAGGATGCGCTTCGCGGTCATGTAGTTGTAGTCCCTTGATTCCTTTAGCCGAGTATTACAGCGGTCGGCTGTGACAGTTCGATGACAGCCGCTATTTGACCCCGCGCTCCGCTTCGGTCAAGGCCACTTTGTCGCGAAGGTACACCGGAACCAGATCCGCGGGGTCCCGACCCTCTCCCAGGCCCAGGCGCAGTGTCCCCAGCCGCGCGAAGTGTCCTGCCTGCGGCAGTACCTGGCCGTCAGGCGGATCAAGCCTAAGACCCGGCAGCACAGCCAGGGCCGGATAGGCGGCAAAGCCCCGCCCCACCCCACGGTAAGGTCCCTCAGGCAGGATCACGCTCCCAGGGGCGCCGACGCGGGCGGGGGTGACCGCGACCAGGCCGCGCCCGGCGTCCGCGGCGAAGCATCCCCAATAAACCTCGCCCATGCGCGCATCGAGACAAGCCAGCACGCGCGCCGTACCGTCCCGCATACCCTGAAATGCCAGCGCCTCTAAGGTGGTGATTCCGATCACGGGCAGGCCGGCGCCGAAGGCAAGGCCCTGCGCCACCGCCACACTGATTCTCACTCCGGTGAACGCCCCGGGACCGATGCTGGCGGCAATGCCGTCGAGCATGGACAGAGTCACGCCGGCCTCCGCCAGCACCGTCTCCACCATGCCAAGGATTTGCGGCGCGTGGGACCGTCCGCCCTCGGCAGAGCGGCTGATCAGCTCATCGCCGCTGAGCAGCGCGGCCGAACACGCCTCCGTGGCCGTATCGAGCGCCAGTACCCGCATCGCTTAGGTCGCCCCCATGGCTCAAGTCGCCCGCATGGCTCAAGTCGCCCGCATGGCTCAAGTCGCCCGCGCCGCGCGGGCCGCCGCGGGCTTGAGCTTCGCCAATCGTTCGGCGAGAAACGCGGCGCCGGCGGCGCTCTCGGCGATGACCGGACTGGGCGGCAATGCATCCAGGAACACGCGCCCATAGGCCTTGGTCCTCATTCGCGGGTCGCCGATGACGATGACGCCGAAATCATCGACATCTCGAATCAAGCGTCCGACCCCCTGTTTCAATGCCAGCACAGCCTGCGGCAGCTGGTATTCGAAGAATGGATTGCCGCCGCGCCGGCGAATGCCTTCCAGGCGCGCCTTGAGCAGCGGATCGTCGGGAGCCGCGAACGGCAGCTTGTCGATCGCGACGATGGACAGCGCCTCTCCCTTCACGTCCACGCCCTCCCAGAAACTGCCCGTCGCCAGCAGCACGGCATTGCCGAGGTCGCGAAACCGGGTCAACAGCGCTTCGCGCGGCGCCTCGCCCTGCACCAGGATGGGAAACGGCGGATTCGGAAAGCGCGCGTGCAGAGCCCGCACGCCCTCCGCCAGGCCGCGGTAGCTCGTATAGAGCAGAAACGCCCGGCCGCCGCCCGCCTCGATCAGCGGCGCACAGGCATCGATGAACCGGGCCGCGAAGGCCGGATCCAGCGGCTGCGGCATCCGCGGCGGCAGAAAGATCCGCGCCTGGACTCGATAGTCGAACGGACTGTCGATGCGCAACGTGCGCGCATCGGGCAAGCCGATTCTCGCGGCGAAGTGAGAGAAATCTTCGCCGATGGCCAAGGTCGCGGAGGTGAATACCCAGGCGCAGGGCCGCGACTCCACGTATTCCCGAAACCGCTCCGCAATCTCGAAGGGCGTGTACTGCAGGAGCAGGCCGCTGGGATTGGCGTCCACCCAACGCAGTCCCGTGTCGTCCGAGAGCTCGCACAGCGCGGCCAGAGAGTTCGCCAGGGACCCCGCGCGCCGCGCGCAATTCGCGACGCCCGCACCCGCGCCAAGGCCGTCGAGCTGCGAGGCAATGTGGCTGATGCCGGTCTCGAGCTCCGGCAGGAGATCGAGAAAGGAATCCGGCAGGCTCGACCATTCGTAGCGCCCCTGGCCGCCCGGCAACGCCCGTCGCAGCTCCTCCAGCCGCCCATCCACCGCGATGACCGCTTCGGCGATGGCCGGGTCCCGCACGCCCGCAGCCATCATCTCCGCCGTGATGTCGCGCATCAGAAGCTGCACCTGGCGCGCCGGCCAGTGCTGGCCGAAGAACTGCGCGGCGATATCCGGCACCTGGTGCGCCTCATCCAGTATGACGGCCTCGGCCCCGGGCAGCAGATCGCCGAAACCCTCATCCTTGAGCGCGAGATCCGCGAGCAACAAATGGTGATTCACGACGACCAAGTCCGCCGCCTGGGCATTGCGCCGCGCCTCGAACACGTGGCAATGCGCGAACTGGGGACACTCAGACCCCAGGCAGTTTTCACGGGTCGAGGTGATCTGCGGCCAGAGGGCAGACTGCTCCGGCAAATCGGTGAGCTCAGCCAGATCGCCGGCCTTGGTCGTCGCGGCCCAGCGCGAAATCCGTCCCAGAGTGCGCTCGGCACCCCGATCGCCCGCGAGCAGCGAGCTCTGTTGCGTCGCCAATTCCAAACGATGCCGGCAAAGATAATTGGCCCGCCCCTTGAGCAGCGCAATCTTCACCGGCAGCCCCAGCGCGCCGGCGAGCAGAGGGATGTCGCGGTGAAACAGCTGATCCTGCAGCGTGCGCGTGCCGGTAGAGATGATGACACTGCGCCCCGACAGTAGCGCGGGAATCAGGTAGGCGAAGGTCTTGCCCGTGCCCGTGCCTGCCTCGACGATCAGAGGCTCGAGGCGGGCCAACGCCAGGCCCACCGCCTTTGCCATGGTCGCCTGCTCAGGACGATGGGCATAGCCCGGCAGGGCCCGCGCCAGGGGTCCCTCGGAATCAAAAACCTCGTCGTAGTCGCTGTTCATACGTGGCCCGTCGTTTCGCGGCGAGTCACTTGACGAGCGCGCGAAAACGCACGAATGCCACGGAGTTGGCTTTCAAACTGTTCTTTAGCTTCCAGCGGATATCGGTGTAATCGGCGGCGGCGGCGGCACGCGATTTGCCGCCGGCTCCCACCACCTTGAGGTTCTCCGCGCGCTCGAAGGTACGGCCGCCGTCCGTCGAGTAGCTCACCTCGGCCCCCGGTCCCACCGCGGAATCCGCGATGTAGCGCATATGCTCGGGGATGGGATAGCTGAAAATCGGCGCATCCAGCGCCGTGGCGCCCGCATTGCGCACTTCGAGGGTATAGATGACCCGGTCGCCCGGTACCACCCGGTCCGCGGGAACGAGCTTGACGGCCCCCGCACCCGGCGTCACGGCCCCCGCACCCGGCGTCACGGCCGCCGGACCTGGCGTCACGGCCGCCGGACCTGGCGTCGCAGGATTCGCGTGCGTTGGCCGGGACTCAACCTCGGCGATGGATTTGATCTCGAGTGGGCTCGCGGGGCCTTGCGCGCGGGCCGGGCCAGCGACGAGCAGCACGAAAAGCGCGCCGCAAAGGCTCATCGGTGAGATAGGTGTGCTCATGGGCTTTGCGCATTGTAAGGCATTCATAATCAATTACTTATAAGAAAGGTACGAGCATGCGCGCCGGGCCTCCCGCAGAGGACAGCGCTGTCGCAATTTTCGAGCAGTATCCGCACTTGGCGGTGAACCCAGCCATCTGTCATCCTTCTAAGCCTAATAATGCCTAGCCTCGAAGGACCTCCCCATGGCCACTGCACCCCAGCACGTCAACGCACTCGAGTCCATGAACCGCGATGTTTCGGCCTGGGTCGAAGAGGTCGCGAAGCTCACTCAGCCCCAGCACGTTTACTGGTGCGATGGCAGTCAGGCGGAATTTCAAAGGCTGCAGCGCGAGCTGATCGCCTCGAAGGAGTTGCTGCCGCTCGACTCGCAGAGCTTCCCCGGCTGCGTGCTGTCGCGTTCGAATCCCTCGGACGTGGCGCGCGTCGAGCATCTGACCTATGTCTGCACCAAGATCAGGGAGGACGCGGGTCCGAACAACCATTGGATGCCGCCCGCACAGGCGCATGCCCAGATGGACGCCTTGTTCGCCGGCTGCATGAAGGGCCGCACGCTGTACGTCGTTCCCTACTGCATGGGACCGATCGACTCGCCGCTCTCTCGATGCGGTGTCGAAATCACCGACAGCGCCTACGTGGTTCTCAACATGCAGATCATGACGCGCATGGGGCGCGCGGCGCTGGAGCGCATTGCCCGCGACGGCAGGTTCGTGAGAGGGCTGCACTCCACCGGGGAACTCGACCCCAAGCGGCGCTTCATCATGCATTTCCCCGAAGAGCTCTCGATCAAGAGTTTCGGCTCCGGCTACGGCGGCAATGCCTTGCTCGGCAAGAAATGCCACGCCTTGCGCATCGCCAGCTGGCAGGCGCGCACCGAAGGCTGGCTCGCGGAGCACATGCTCATTGTCGGCATAGAAAATCCCCAGGGCGAAATCCACTACCTGGCGGCTGCCTTCCCTTCCGCCTGCGGCAAGACCAACCTGGCCATGTTGATCCCCCCGGCCGGCTACAGGGGCTGGAAAGTCTGGACGGTGGGAGACGACATTGCCTGGCTGCATCCCGGCAAGGACGGCCGGCTCTACGCCATCAATCCCGAGTCGGGCTATTTCGGCGTGGTCCCGGGCACGAATGCCAAGACCAACCGCAACGCCTACGACATGATTCGTCACGACACCATTTTCACCAATGTCGGTCTCACGGCGGACAATCAGCCCTGGTGGGAGGGCTTGACCGAGGGCAAGCCGGTGGCGGACTGGCAGGGACGGCCCTACGATCCTGCGAATGGGCCGGCGGCGCACCCCAACTCTCGGTTCACCGTTGCTGCCAGACAGAATCCCAGCTACTCGAAGCTGGCCGACGCTCCCGGCGGCGTGCCCATTTCCGCCATCATCTTCGGCGGACGGCGCCGCACGCTCGCGCCGCTCGTGTACCAGGCCCGCAACTGGCTGCACGGGGTGCTGGTGGGCGCCGGCGTCGCTTCGGAAACCACGGCGGCGGCCACAGACGCCGTCGGCGTCGTGCGCCGCGACCCCATGGCCATGAAACCCTTCGCCGGCTACAACTACGGGGATTACTGGGCGCATTGGATCAATGTGGGCGCCAAGCTCAAATCGCCGCCGCAGATCTTCCACGTCAATTGGTTCCGCCGCAACGATGCCGGCAAGTTTCTATGGCCGGGCTTTGGCGAGAACTTGCGGGTGCTGCGCTGGATCATCGAGCGGTGCAAGGGCACCGGCGGCGCGCGCGAGACGGCCATCGGCCATCTGCCGAACCCCGGCGATTTGGATCTTCAGGGCTTGGATATCGCGCCCGGCGCCCTCGACGAACTCTTGGCCGTCAACCCTGGGCTGTGGCGCGAGGAGTTTGCCGGCATAGACAAGTATTTGGGCGAGTTCGGCGATCGGGTGCCGCAGACGCTCAAGGCGGAACTCGAGAGCGCGCTCGACAGGGTGCACGCCTCGTAAGGACTCGGAGGGGCGCACTCCTCGTAAGGGCGCCCTCCTCGTGAGGGCGCACTTTCTCGCAGGGGCTCACTCCTCGCAGGTGTAGCGGATCACCTGGGAGGAGTTGCTGTCCGGCGCCTTGCCGAGACCGATCAAACCCTCGCCGCGAATCTGCATCGAGTCCCGGCGCACGAACGCCTCTTCGCCGTCCTTGCCGAGCACGAAGGTGCCGTTCGTGCTCTGATCGATGAGCATGAATTTATTGCGGTTCATCTCCACGCGCGCGTGCAGCCGCGAAATCAGATTGCCCTTCACGACCAGATCGTTCTCTTCGGCGCGGCCGATGGTGATATTGGCGCGGCCCTCGTCCATCAGGACTTCCTGTCCCTGATAGCGCAGGCGCAGCCGCTGGCTCTTGTTCGCCCGCTCCCGTTCGCGCGAGCTGATGGCGATCGCGGGCACCATGCTGGTGACATCCTCGGTCTGCCATAACACCTCGAACAGCGCCACTTCGCTGCTGCGTCCCTTCAAGGTGGCGATGTCGATCTGCCGCACCGACGCGCGCCAGTCGCTCGAGAGGTGCTCGACCATGGTCGCGGTGGTGATGATCTGGCCGGCCTTGGCCTGGCTGGTCATGCGGTTGGCGGTATGGACGGCAGAGCCGAAGATATCGCGATTTTCCTGCACCACCGGGCCGAAATTGCAGCCGATGCGGATGGCAACGGTCTGTTCGTCGACTTTGAGCTGAGGATGCAGCACGATTTGCTTCTGCATCTGCGCGGCGGCATTCAGGGCATCATCGGCGGTCGGGAAGGTCGCCATGACCTCATCCCCCATGGTCTTGATGACGGTGCCGTGATTCTGATCGGTGGCCGCCCGCATCACATCGATGCAGATGCCGACCATGTCCCGTGCGCGCAGGTCCCCCAGTAGCTCGTACAGCTTGGTGCTGCCGACGACATCCGCGAATACGATGGCGAGTTCGATTTCTTTGCCCATGTCACGCCATTATACTTAATCCGGCGCCGCGGCCTTAAGCCGTTTAAGCAGCAATCCCCTGATTCACTATCGGAAGCGCCGAATACAGGGTTTCCGGCACCGCGTCCGGGCGTGCGGCGACCTCGGACAGGAAGCGCCGCCAGGCGCGCGCGCCCTCGCGCCCCGCCATCAAGCCATGCATGTGCCGAGTGATCGAGTGCAGGCGTATGCCGCGCCGGGCGCAAACCTTCGCGTAGGCCACCACGCGCTCGATGATCTCCGGGGGCTCAGGCACCGCCCAGGCCGGATCGATCATGGCCCGCTCCAACTCGGCGAGCAGCGCCGGGCGATGGTAGGCCGCGCGGCCCAGCATGACCCCATCGAGCCCCGCCTCCACATGGCCTTGGATTTCCTGCACCTTGGCCAGTCCGCCGTTCAACACCACGGTCAGCGCGGGCCGCTCCTGCTTGAGCTGGTGCACGTAGTCGTATTTCAGCGGCGGAATTTCGCGATTCTCCTTGGGCGACAGCCCCCCCAGAATGGCGGCGCGAGCGTGCACGATCAGCGCCGCGATGCCGGCTCCCGCGACCGCCTCGACGAAGGCGGCAAAGAACTCATAGTCGTCGCGATCGTCGATGCCGATGCGGCATTTCACGGTGACCGGCAGCGGCGTTGCATCCTGAAGGGCCCGGACGCAATCGGCGACCAGCGCGGGCTTGAGCATGAGGCAGGCGCCGAAGGAGCCGTTCTTGACCCGGTCGCTCGGGCAGCCCACATTGAGATTGATCTCGGCAAAGCCCGCGGCCGCGCCGATCCGCGCCGCCGCCGCGAGTTCCTTGGGATCGCAGCCGCCCAGCTGCAGCGCGACCGGATGTTCGGCCGCACTATGCTCCAGCAGGCGGCGCGCATCGCCGCGCACCAGCGCCGTCGACACGATCATCTCCGTGTACAGCAGGGCATGCGGCGAGAACAGCCGGTGCACGTAGCGGCAGTGGCAGTCGGTCCACTCCATCATTGGTGCAACGCACAATTTTCTGTCTAACACATTGATTCCGCTGGGGTATTTTATTTCGATCGGTCCAGTCAATGACTGGACCGACTGCATTTGCCGACTGACCACTCGTAGTTCTAAGTCTTTGACTCTACTGGTTTCCGCACGCGCCGTCATTCAGGGATGCGACGGATTGCGACAGACTATCCGAGAGGCGGTGCCACCAAAAAGCTACGGAAATTCTTGGTCGTTTCGCGGCGATAGGTATCTACGAACCATGTTGGCGCAAGGGGCCTGTAAGCTGTCATTCACGGCGCACAGTAGATCCGCATATTTATTCGGGTCACAAAGACCCGAGGGGTCACTGTTGCTGACCGGGCTGCCACCGACAGATGCATAGGGATTGATTCCACCGTGCAACCCGACGGGATCGCCTTCCAAGTGCCGTACAGTCTGTTGATCATAGTTCCAGATGCGGTTGCAGTAGCGACTCGTCTCAGCCTTGCAATGCTGGCTGCTGGCACTGGAGGCTGTAGGCAGCTAGTGATACGTCCAATGAAAGGACGCCTTCTTAGCGAAATTGTCATAGAAGAGTTCGTACCCGTCCTCGTCTTCTCCGCGCGCGGTCTGAAATATCCATTCTGAGTGACCGCTATCATCCAGATCTACGGCATCCATGGGCGTCATCTGGCTACCGAGCGATCGAATTCGCTGGTGCTCGTCCAGCACAAACCAATAGTCGAAAAAATGTTCGTCGTCGAAGAAACCGCAATTCGATCTTTTATCATTCAATCTTTGGCCGAATATAGTCTCTCCACCCGTTGAGCGAAATGTTCTTATGAAGAGTACTTCCTCATCGGAATAAGGCACCATTTGTATAGGTTTCTCTTCTGGTTTAACGCATTGCTCCAATAATGGAAACTTCTCCCGAAAATTCTTTATTGCTAATTTCTTTTCGGTTTCCGATAAAGCACTTGGTTTCCAGCCATCCGGGTCCTTGAAATGAGGAACTGACACTAGCACCAGAGGCCTGGATTTCGCCGGATTGCCAAAATGAGAGAAATCTTCTACCCGGGTGGTAATTTGAGGGATATGTGCGTGATCCGTGGTAATAG
Source organism: uncultured Gammaproteobacteria bacterium (assembly GCA_963784105.1). GTDB lineage: Bacteria > Pseudomonadota > Gammaproteobacteria > Steroidobacterales > Steroidobacteraceae > Bog-1198. The sequence goes on along the minus strand of CAWAQE010000015.1, from coordinate 1,703,874 downwards.
TTTGCGTACCGATATCACCATATGAACTAGGCGAGCCAGGATTTTTGCTCGTAATGGTTCCTATCTTTTTCCCGTCAAATACCACCGTCCAACTCACCACTTCGGGATAGTATTTGTAGGATTCTGCGAGCGCTTCTGGGGTGTTAAAGTCTGTTTTGAGTGGAACCCACTCCATGCCCCGTTTTTGAAAGACGACTCTCACGTGTGGGACTGACATGGCTGGGGACAAATTGTCAGACTTCACATCTTCAAGCACGCCAACAAAGACGGGCGTATCCGCACCAGCCATGACGGAGCTAGTAGCTCCCGCCCAACAAAACGCAACAGAGACGATTACATGCCGAGCTCCTTTACAGACCAACCGTGGGCAATTCATGGCTGCACCTGCAAACAGTTGTCCCCGCTATTTCCAATTTTATCTCGAACATTTTTCGCAAAAATCGGGCACCCGTTCGAAGAATCATGATGGTCGTTTGAGTGAGGCCCATGAATCAAGAAGCCTGCGCGGCCATTCATCTGGTTAGCAGGGTTCGGAGTTAATCGCATGGATGCAGGTAATTTGTGAGGGCGAGGACCATTTGTGGTGTTGTCCTGCTGTGGTTGAATTGTGTAGTTCCCCTGCGGAAGCGGTCCAATGCCATTCGCGTTTTGCATGGCTGGATTATTCAATCCAGCCCCATTACCCGCATAGCCCGTGGCGACGTAGTCGGCGTATCTATTGTCATCAACGTGGAGCAATTGTCCCGTTGACTGATAATAAAGCCAGCACAGTCCGAAGGGATCGATATACATGATCGGATTATCGCTTGTGTAGATGTAAGTGGAAAAACTCCCGCCAAATACTCCAAGCCTATCGCTTTCGAGATATGTACCGGTCTGAGGATCATAGTCCCGGAAGTAGTTGTAGTTCAGCCCCGTCTCGGCTTGGTAGTACTGACCAGGGAAGCGCAAGTTGTAGATGAGCGTGCCGAGCCCCGAGGGATTCTGATTCGGTGTCACGGTACCAGAGGGATCGGTGTCCCAGCGCCAGGCAACGGTATTAGTCGATGGCTGTGTAATCACCCGTGGTGCATTCAATTGATCCGTATGCACGTAGTAAGTGCTGATCGAACTGCCATTGGGCTGCAGCGTCGCCACCGGCGTATCGCCCATCCACACGGTCTCCTCGATGAGCGCTCCGCCGCTCGAGTACTCGCCAATCAAGTGACCCGCCTCATCGTACATGAGGTAGGTTGACCCACCGGGACCGGATTTCTCGATCATCTGACCGAGCGCACTGTAAATATAGTTCGTCGAGCTGCTGCCCACGGTAGCCGATGTCATGCGCCCGCGCTGATTGTAGAAGAAAGAATCGCTCGAGTAACCGGTGGTGTTGCCCGCCGCGTCGTAGCCGTAGGTGCGGGAAAGAGCTCCGGTGATGGAGTTGAGCTGGTTGCTGGTGCTCGAGGGTGTGAAGGTCGAGGCGTTCGACCCCGTTTGGGCCAAGCGATTGCCATTGGCATCATAGGTCCAGCCGAGCGTGGTGACAGTCTCAGCGGCCGAGGTCAGTCGGTCCAGGATGTCGTAGCCCAAGGCCCAGGAATTCGCGCTGATCCCTGTGTCCGTGATTGCCGTGATTCGAAAGGCGTTGTCGTAGCCGAAGAGGATGGTATCGGCAGCGGTGTTGATCTGAGTGATTTTCTCATCCGTATCATAGGTGCGGCTGACCGATGTCGAGTTGCCCCAGGTCCAGCCGTTCACGTTCCCGAATGGCTCATACGCCGCACCCGTCATCAGCGCCGCGCCATTCACGCTGACCGAGGTGATTTGGTGGTTGGTGTAACCATAGGTGATGGTTTGACCCGAGGGCGTCACCATCGTGGTCAAGTCCCCGTTCGCGTAGGAATAACCGACGCTCAAGGACACCGAGCCGATGGTGAGACCCTTGCCGACGACGCGCCCTAGAGTATCGTAGGACCATGCCAGAGCGTGGTTGGCGTCGGATGCGCCCGTCAATCGACCGACCCCGTTCGTCCCGGCATCATAAGTAAAGTTGATAGTCTGATCGCTATAGGCCACTTGGTTGACTCGGTTCAAGGCGTCGTAAGCATATGTCGCCACCGCACCTCGCGCATCTGTCGCCGTTTTGAGATTCCCGCCCGAATCGTAGGTATTGACAGTCGTGCCGGTGTCGGGACTCACGAGCTGGGTGACATCGCCAAAACCGTTGTGCGTGTAGCTCGTGGTCAAACTCCGCGGATCCTTCACCGAGGCCAGATTGTCATTCGCGTCGTAGCCGAATTGAGTCACACCGCTATTGGGGTCGGTGATCTTGACCAGGCGGTTGAGCGCATCATATTGATTGCCGGTGTTGCGCGACAACGGCGCCGCGATCAAGGTCTGATTGCCGTCGTTGTCGTAGCCGAACGTCGTGGTCACCGCTGCGGTGCCGGCGGCATTGATGTCCTCGTACAGTTCATTGAGCGCATTGAACACCCGAGTGTGCGTTCGGTGCAGGTTACCGCTTGGATCGTAGGTGTTCTCGGCAGTGCGATTGCCCATGGCGTCGAGCGTATAATGGATGTTGTTGCCCAAGCTGTCGGTGATGACGGTCAAGCGATGCGCACCGTCGTAGGTGTATTGAACCGTGCTGCCGTCGGGCAGCGTCACTATCTGCAGCAGGCCAGTCGGGTAGTAGCCGTAGTGAGTGGTTTCGGTTCCCACTTGGCGGGACAGCAAGCGCAGGCGCGCATCGTAGATCAGGGTGGTCACTACTCCATTCGGATCGGTGATGGTGAGCGGCTGGCCGTGTGCATCGTAAGTATTGAAGGTCCACACATGGCCAAGCGCATCGGTAATCGTCTGAATCTCGCCGCACTGGAACCCGGTCGTGCAGGTGTAATAGGTGTAGGTCGTTATACTGTTGACGTCCGTCCGAGGGCCCTTGGCGGTGAGCATACGGCCGTAACTGTCGTAGGTGTAGGTCCAGGTCCGAGCGACATTGGGGGTCACGGTGGTATCCGTGACCGTCTTGGTCAGCACATTGCCGAGGTTGTCGTACGTAAAGGCCGTGGTTCGGTTCGGCTCGGTGATTAGATCGGGTTGACGCCAGTTCGGGTCCCACACGGTTGTGATCGTGCGCGCCTGCGCGGCGCCGTAAGCCTCAGTGCGCGAGGTCTCGAGATTGCGCGAGAGATTATAGGTGCGCCTCGTGATATCGCCGTTGTAATCGGTGACAGACGCGGGGTTGCCGTTAGAATCGTAGGTCTCGGACTGCGTTACGGTGCCGCTGCCGGAGGCGGCCGGTTGAGTCTGGCCCGTATCCATATTGTGACTCGGGCTATCGAACCCAAAGGTGTAACTGCGACTCGTACCCAGCGGGTCTATCACCGTTGCAGAGTAATTCGATCCAACGTAAGTCGTATAGTGATAAGTGGAATAAGTGAACGTGTAGCTCTCGACGCCACCGGCATGCTGCGTGTTTACAGCCAGCCCTGAACTGTTGTATTGGAAGGTAGCGAAGCGCACACCGTTTTCGTCTGTGATACCGGTGAGCGCGGTCGGCAAGTTCGTGTTGTTGGTGTTCGCGGATTCGTTGTACCAGTAAGTCTTACTTGACCCATCGGGATACGTGACCGAGGTGGGAAGATTGCTGTTACCGTTATAGGCGTAGACATATGTGCCTCCCGCCGGGTCCGTCATCTGCGTCATTTGCCCGTTCGCATTGTACTGCCACGAAAGGGTATGTCCGAAAGCGTCGGATTGACTCAGCAGCAACCCAGGAGTGGGCGCGATATTGGCTGGTGTATTTGAGGTGGAATACGTGTAAGTAAAGATCGCGCCGCCGCGCAGTGTCTTTTGAATCAATGAACCGGTGGCGTTGTAGAGTTCAATGCTGTCGTCTTCGCGCGTGATCTGAAAATCGCTAGCGCCATTCACGGTGACCTGGCTCAACCGCTCGTCCACATCCGCGTACTTCGGCGTGAATCCGATAAACTGGATGGAGCGCCCATCGTCCGACTGCCACGTGTACTCGGCTACCCCATTGTTTGTGTACGGGTACGTGCTGATATAAGGAAAGCAGGAGAACCCGCTTTGAGTCCCCGCCACCCAGCTGCCGGAATAACATCCCGGTTGGACGGTGCCCGCAGCGAGGGGAATCTGGAGGGCCTCGGTCAGCACAGAGCTGAACTGACCATTATTACTGCGATACGTCCGTATGAAGTTAAGCCCCGTCCCCGCGGCATAGTCGGTCTCCACCTGTAGCTTCTGGCCCGTCGCCGGGAGGATGGGGTTGCCGATACAAGTCCAACAATATTTGTTCGACGGCTGGACATCCCAGATAGTCAAAGCGCAGGCAACGAGCTCGACTCCGTTGTCATCACTGTAAGTCCCGCCGCCCCCGCCATTGGGACATGCAGGGAATGTCTCGATATCGTTCTGCCCTCGTAGCAAGCAATTGTTATAGTCATCACATTGAGTTATGTCGAAGGATTGATAGAACGGAATACCGTCGAATAGATACTGTCGCGCTTCACGTCAACTTGGACAAAATGCCTGGGCTAAGAAGGGAGACTTTCACTGCCTAAGCCGCCTCAGTAAATCGCTGCTGGTTGGTCATTCTACGATGCGCACGGGCCGCAGCTATTCGCCGCGCACGCTCGTCTCGAACTTCATCCGGCTGTCCACGATGCCAGGTCGCCGGCGTCATATAGCCCAGGGTCGCATGTAATCTTTCTTCGTTGTAGTGCTGCATGAGCTTGGCAATGATCGCCTCGGCTTGCAGGTAATTGTTTCCATAGTCGTTGTCGCTTTCATCGCGAACCGTGCCGTTGAAGCGCTCGACGATCCCGTTCGATTCCGGATGCCGCGGTCGGGTCTTGATATCGATGAGGTTGTTAGTTTTGATGACCGCAGCGACATCGCGATTGACGAACTCGCTGCCGTGATCGTGCACGACCCGGGGTCTGGCGTCCTTCACGGCTTCGAGCGCCGCCTGCAGCTCGAGCGCGACTGATTGGCCGTCGAGGCTGATGAGCAACTTGTGGTGCACGATGTAGCGGCTGTAAGCATCGACAAAGCTCAGCAGGAAGTAGAACCGGGCGGCGACCCAGACATACATCACGTCGGTATGCCATTGTTGATTCGGACCGTTGGGCCGGAAGTTGTATTCGCCGCTCGACACCGTCGATCGTTTCCAGCGCGACAGCAGATCCGCATCGCTCAACACCCGGTAAACCGTGCTTTCCCCGACACAGGCCACTCCTGCATCGACCATCATCCAGGTGAGCTTTCGATACCCGATCTTCGGGTACTGCAGGGCAAACTCGCAGATCCCGGCTCGCTCCTCGGGCAGCACCTCGTACACGCGGCAGGGCTTGCCAACCCGATCCTCGAGGCTCTCACGCTTCCTCCAGGCGTAGAAGACGCTGCGCGGCACGCCCAGGGCGGCGAGTGTCCGATACACCCGCCACCCCGAACGTCGTTTGGTTTGCTCTACGATCTGTATCACGGCCGCTTTCGTCTCCGCCGGTACTCGGGATAAATCTTCCAGCTTCAAATCCTTTTTTTTAGCTCTAGGTTCTCCGCCGTGATCTCCGCGATCACGGCGCGCATCCGTTCCATTTCCGCCTTGTGCCGGGCTTCTGGATCGTCCTTACGCGGCTTTCGCTGCGCATCGCGCTTCAGCGCCACTGCCGAGCCGCCCTGGGCTACCGCCCGCCATCGATACAGCACCGAGGGCGATAGGCTGTGACGCCGGCATACCTCGCTCACCGTCACGCCGGGCTGCTCCGCCTCGCGCAAAATCTCCAGTTTCTGGTCTGCCGTAAATCGTCGATGTTCTCGTTTGCTCATCCACTTCGCTCCATCTGCGGGGCGCCCGCAGCAGCTCGAAGTCTCTCATTTTCGCGCTAGCCTTTTGTCCAGAAGTCGCTGAAGCTACACAATACCCGTTTGTCGTTGGGGGGAGTACGGGCGTCAGATTTGAATAGCTGTAGCAATATCCCCCACCGCAATATCCGCTTGCCTGCACATCTGCCCACGCGGCCGCCAGAGTGGTTTCGTAAGGGAGGCCGTTGACATTCGCTTCCTTGAAAAGAAACTGCGGTAAAAGATATATCGTGTGGGACTGCGCGGCGGCCGCTGTCACCCACAGCGAAGCGATACCCGCGAACAATATTGGGGGCAACGAATATATTCTTTGTTTGATGAACTGCTGATTGCTATTGTGAAGCCGCACCAATGGTCCTTGCGCCCAGCAACGCAGGGCAATGGACGCGATGATCCTATTCTTCGAACCAGCTACCACACGAAACATCGCAGAGCCGATCGACAGCAGCATATTAGTTCTCACTATGACATCCCTTTTTAAGCTATTCGTTTCTGTAATCATCGATGGTCACGAGCGCATTGACCCTCGCCTCACCGCGGGTGAGTCCAGAGGGATATTTTCTCCAACCAAGCGAGCGAACTCAGCTTACTGAGAGCCCTTCGGGTCCGCTGTGCGCGGCGGCAGCGGCGTTTCTGTGAAGAGATGCCTACGTCCGTCCGGGAAGATTCGATGCATCCTCAGCAACCGAGCGCCCTCATCTATCTCGATCAAATCGGAAAAGTCTCGCTCGCTCATTCGATGAATGAACCTCCTCACTCGCCAGTCGACGACTCGGCCGGCGAGCCATAATTCGGCACTGCCTGCCACAACGCTTGAAACAGGGGCGCAATATGCATGAACATGATCGGAAGCTGCTGATCCACGTTCTTGAACGCAGATAATACAAATTCGTAATCGTCCGCCAGGCTACCAACAGCAAGTTGTTTCGGCGGCTCATCCATTGAGTACAAGACATCGTCGGTAATGGACCAATAGTAATTTTTCTTCAGCTCAATTTCCGCGACGACACGATGCTCCTTCTCGACGAAGTCAAAAATCCCGTTGATGGTCTTTCTCAAAACATCGATACTGATAGTGTTACTACCTGCCATGGCTAGCCTCGCATTCTGCAATTAGCTTCTTGAAATTTGCGATCTGGGCGTCGAGCGAAAGTATCCTGCCTGTATAAATTGATTGGGCTCGATCGACCTGCCCGTAAGGGCGGCGTCGAGAATTCCCGCGTTGTCCGCACTCAGCGGATTGGTCAAATAGCTGCGCAACTTGTCCTGATGAGGGTGACTTCCTCGGCGCAAAGAAGCGACTGGCCGGCGGAAGTGGGGAGACCACCGATATTAGGAGACTTGAACGTGAAGGAATACGCGGAACCGAACGATGCCTGAAGGGCGGTGATCTCGGCCTGACATGCAGCGTCGCCTGTCGAGTACGTAGCGCCGGGCACCGGTCCCTCATAAAGCTGCCATACTTAATACACTTGCTGCGCTACTGCTTGATTGCTCAATCCGAAGAAGACGATGGCGGCAGCGATAAGCGCGATGCTTCGCAAACGGCGCTCGCGTTGCGATCTGAAGCGGAGTTGGCCTACGGGTGTTTGTCGCGACTGACAAGTTAGAGTTTTTCTTCTGTAAATGGCGTGAGTAAGCTTGTCGCCTCTGAATCATGCTGGAATCGGAAGTGGCAGCGACCTCGCGGATGTCAACATTCTTATCCTGCGGGTATGCCGTGTTCGACATGAAATCCCTTTCTCGGCGCGTCAGGCGGTCAGTTCGTATAAATCAGGCCATTGTTGGAATTGCGATGCTTCGTTCACTGGCAGACAGATTCTTCGCATCGTGGCAACGACCCCACTCAACTACCATTTTCCAGATTCCAACACTACGGGACACCATCATCATGGTCAACGACAGAGATATTTCAGGCGTTCTCCGAGCGATAGTTTGGGTGATTCCCTGATGCCTCTTGGTCGCTGGACTAAGGGCGACATATCCAGCAAATGCGTGACTCGTCCATGTTCGCATTGTCTATCAAGACCGCGACTTCCATATCGAGAAATGTGCCAGCGAGTGGGTGATAGGACTAGAAGAAAGCCGCCCGAAGAACTGAAACAGAACTGCATTTCCTCGGCCTGTCCCTCCTCTACCATCCCGATCCTCGTGCTCCGCAAATCGAGGATACAGGTGTTGTTCTGTTCCCGCTTGTCCTCAAAAGGCGTGCGCTTGGGTAAGGTCACGCTTATAATCACTGTGCCGAAGTCGGCAGGAATCGCATAAATGCCAATGTTTTGGCGGGCCACTTGCTTCGACGCGGCACCATACTGCTATTCGGCAGATAGCGTTAGCGATTACGCATTCTGATTTCGATGAACCAAGGAGGGACTGATGACTTCGACAAGTGGCATATCCCTTGAGTACGGACAATCCTGCGAGCGCATTCTCATCGCGAATGTCAATTTTACGTGGATACGATCGTGACGCTGAGACTTGAGGAAGTCTTTCCCCGCCCGGAATGTTTGACGAAAGCGCGCGCGTCGGGGGAATTACGCTTGATCCAACTGCGGAGGTAGACAAACAAGTGGCCTCGATTGCCGATTTATTGCTGAAGAAAATCGCCCATGTAAGATCGGTTCCCACTTAGGCCAAAGAGTCCGTGTCACCGATCGGCATAAAAGAGCCGGGTTTGATCGGCGTAAAGGAACCAGTTCATAAGGCCCGACTATACAGTATTCGAGATGCGCCCTGCGCCGAAGGAAAGGGGTGATCCCGATTTAGATTTTCCGATTCTCGATCTGCCGGAAAGTGCCCGAAACCATGATGACCTCCGCGACCCCACACTGAGCATTGATATGGATTCTCTGCGCGTCCATTACGTAGAGCGAGCGGTATATTCAACCGAGGCATTCAAGCCCTCACGCCACCAGAGCCAGGCGAGCAAGGGCATAAAGCGGACATACTGATCGAGATCGTTGGCGACCTACTTTCCGCCGGTCAGCGCCGAAAGGCAGCGGGACCCGGCACGCATTTCATGACGGGTGATCAGCGGGTGTCGTTAGCACGTCGTTTTCGGGTGATTCGCGCTTATTCGTGTTTATTCGGGGTTCAGCTCTCGAATCTCGCTGCTACGGAAAAGCTACGGTGATTTTTCGCCCTGCCTAACCGATTGAATCGCCGCCGCAAATCGACTTAGTCGGTCCACTCCATCATTGGTGCAACCGATAGCTTTCGCGAGATCAATTTAGCTTGTCTATCGATCATCTTTCTTCAAAACCTTATTGGGCGACGAGCTCTATCCGGACTGCCGGATAGAGTGCGCAGGAATCGTAGCATCATATAATCGCGTGGGGAGGAGAGGAAATACCCGCTGTTCAACTCCTCACTTCTCCGGATCGCGATTTGTGCGTAGTTGCGAGAGTCTTAAGTATCATTTTTACGTAAAATGGCTAATAATGATTACGGGAAATGGTCACCATTTATTACGGATATTAGCCATGCCGCGACACTCGCCGATCGAGCAAGCCCGCCGTTGGTGGAAAGAACACGCAGACGCGGACCATTACGTGGTACCGCCCACTGCGGCCCCATCGGCCGCTGTAGCCCGGGTTCTTCGGCAGGAAGGACTCGTCATGGATGTTGCCGGAAAGCGCGCGTGGATACTGACGGCTGTCCGCCCGCTAGACCGGCGTGCGGTCTTCATCGCAAATTACTGGCCCGTCGTGGCCTTGGTTTTGGGGCGATATGAGCCGGCAGCCATAGCAGGACTGAGCGCGATCCGACTCCACCTCGAGGACTTCTCACCTCCCGAGCAATTGCTGACCCATCAGAGTGCCAACCAGAGCGAATATGCACTTCCGCTGGAGTCGGGCTTCATCATGCGTCTGCGTCCACGCGCCGTCCCGGCCGCACGACTGAACTTCGTCGATGCACCTGGCGCAGTCAGGATTCCGGTTCTGTCCGCCGCCGACATCGTTTCCACCCTGGACGAACGCGAGATCAACGCCGGTATCGAACCCGTCTCCGCTTGGCTCAGACATCTCGTGATCCGCACACCGGACCTGGAAAGTGCTTCCACCGAAAGGCCGCGAGCGGCTACCTTGCAACGGTTGGCCGATGTGGCGGGCGCACTGAATAATGACCCCTTAGCCAGACAACTCGATGCCGCAGCGCGCCGCATCTCGGCCCGGATCAGTCCTCCGTCGCGAACGGGCGTCGGCACGCGTATTCAAGTACCACCTGTGCTGCAAGGTTCTCCTCGGGGAAGTGGCTCGCCTTGGTTGGATGAACAGGCGATGCGGCTTGCGCGTCAAGAAACAGAAATCCGGGATCTGGTCGGTGCGCAGGCCAAAACACTGCCCACGTTCTCTTGGCGGGCGCTGCAGGGGAGCGCAGAACAGGTGAAGGCTTACGACGCTTATCACAGCACAACAATGGAGGGATATCGAATATCGCGCGAGATCTCTGACGCCATCGTGCGCGGCGAGCCCCTACCCGGTGGGCCGCAGGACCGAGAGACTCTCCAAGCCGCCATGGCGATCCAAGGGTATTCGATCGCGTTCAATGAAGTGCTTGCCCGCGCTAAGAGGAAGGCACCGGTAGATACTGACCTGATTCTGGATCTTTATGAGGCACTTTTTCGCCCGTCAGTGGATGCAGGCATTACCGATTCGGCCGCTTTGCGCGGCTGGCGAAACTCTAGCGTGAGTCTGCGCGGCTGGCGACATGTGCCACCCAATCCGAGAAAGATTCCGGACCTGATCGGTGGCCTCGAACGCTTTGCTGCTCGGAAGGATCTATCGCCGATCGGTCGTGCCCTACTCGTTCACCTGGAGTTTGTAACAATTCACCCTTTCATGGACGGCAACGGGCGGCTCGCAAGGCTACTGATGAATTACGTACTGCTCAGCGCAGGTCTCCCTTGGGTAACTATCCGCAGCGACGAGCGCGTGCCCTTCTTCAGGGCGATCGAGAGTGCCCAGGTGGATGGCGATGCGATACCGTTCATCCAATTCGTGTGGCACCTCATTCAGCAGTCAGCAGCGGATCTGCAGCGCAAGCAAAGCCGAAGAAAGACTGACCGCAAAAAACCACGTCGCCGGCTGGTATAATGATGACCCGTAGAGCAGCAAGATGCGCGGTGGATGCGTCGAACTCGCCACCGCCTTGAAATCCCACGCCTCGGGCTTTCTCAAAAGCGCCGGATCAACGTTGGGGAGTTCAGGAAGCTTTGACACGCCGGCCTTCCGAGTCGATGAGGGGTTCGCCGTCTTCCTTGGCAAACAGCCCTTTTTGGGGCAGCGGGAGGATGTCGAGTACGGCTTCGGAGGGTCGGCAGAGCTTGACGCCCCACGGCGTGACGACCATCGGTCTATTGATCAGGATGGGAAACTTCAGCATCTGGTCGATCAATTCACTGTCGGTCCAGTGAGCGGATCCAAGTCCCAGTTCGTCGTAAGGCGTGCCCTTCTGGCGAAGAAGATCGCGCGCACTGATGCCCATCCGCGCGATGAGCGATTCGAGCATCGCGCGATCCGGAGGCGTCTTCAAATACTCGATGATGGTCGGCTCAATGCCCGCGTTGCGGATCAGCGCCAAAGTGTTGCGCGAAGTCCCGCAAGCCGGATTGTGGTAGATCGTCACAGGAATGGAGTCAGACACGGGCGGCCTCGGCGTGTTCAGCGGGTGAAGGAGCAGATTGGACTTCGGGGGTCGCTGCAACGGGCTTGGGTACCGGAAACAGCAAACGGCCGAGTCCGAAGGCCGCGATCGCGCCGATGAGCTGGGCGGCGATAAAGCCGGGAACGTCGACGGGACGGATGCCGGAGAACGTGTTGGTCAGTGAGCGGGCGATCGTGATGGCGGGGTTTGCAAAGGAGGTCGATGCGGTGAACCAGTAAGCCGCGCCGATCCAGCACGCGACCATCCAAGGCGCTTGCTCGGCTCGACGGTGGCCAATCACCACCAAGAGCAGACCGAACGTGGCGACGGCCTCTGCGAGCCACTGGGCGGGACCGCTTCGAACGTGAGTGGATGCCTCCAGCAGCGGCAGCTCGAACATGAGGTGGGCAAGCACGGCCCCGGCGCAGCAACCCGCGATTTGCGTCAGGGTATACGCGCCGGCATCACGCCAAGAAAGCCGGCCTCGAAGCGCCTCAATGCCGGACACAGCCGGATTGAAGTGGGCACCGCTGATGGGACCCAGGAGGGTGATCAACGTGTACAACACCGCCACGGTTGCGCCCGTATTGGCCAGCAGCGCGACGGCCGTATTCCCGCCCGACAGGCGCTGCGCCATGATGCCGGAACCGACCACAGTGGCCGCGAGCAAAGCCGACCCCAGGCCCTCAGCGAGCAGCCGGCGAAGCAGAGGTTCAGTGCTGTGCATGGAACATCGTCTTTGACTCAGGTCGACTCTGGCCGGGTCTTTCCGATCTCGTCCCAGCGGGAGGCTGCGGTCATCGGCTGGCCGGGCCAATAGGGGCACGCCTCGCCCGCGGCGTTGTCACAGACGGTGAAGACAAAATCGAGGTTCATGCACTTCGACGCTTCGCCTGCACCGCAATCGGCCTGCAGCTCTCATCACACACTTCGTCTGCCTGGCTGCAGCACTCGTCGGTGAGGAAACCGACCAAACCCCGCATTCGATCGAAGCAGGTGCTGTAGTAAAGGAATCGCCCTTCACGGCGTGCCGACACGAGCCCCGCGTTCTGCAGCTCCTTCAAATGAAAGGACAGGGTGGGAGCCGCGATTCCGAGTTTTTCCGCGAGAACGCTCGGAGCAAAGCCCTCCGGCCCGCGCTTGACCAACAAACGAAAGAGGGCGAGTCGGGACTCCTGAGCGAGCGCGCTCAGGGCTTTAACCGCGTCTATCGATTTCATACTTCTATATTTATCGAATTATAGACTTTGTGTCAAGCTCGTCCTGCTCGTGCGCGGACCGCTCACGCATACTTAAATAGCGCCATGAACCCGAAATCCATGTGCAACTGCTGGTGGCAGTGAAAGAGCGTCGGCCCGGGATTGTCCGCTACGAAGTCAAAGGCGAGTTGCTGAAAGCCGCCCAGCATGACGACGTCCTTGATCAGTCCTGACGTCGGCCTGCCGCCGATCTGTGTCAATTCAAAACTGTGGCGATGCAGGTGCAACGGATGAATGTCGTCGCTCGCGTTTCGGAATTGAAGACGATAGCGGCGGCCCGCGTGCAGGGTATACACGGGCTTCATGCTCTCCGTTGAGAACGCCGCACCGTTGAGAGTCCATTGATTGAAACCATCGAGCGCAGCGTTATGTTTGACGATGGTCAGCTCAATCGTTTCGTCTGGCGGGCTTGGCGCGACATCCGTCTTCCCGAATCGCGTGTAGTCCCAGCGAAAGGGTTTCGGTTTGCCCCACTGAGGCTTGCCTCGTTGTCCTGCGTATTCGACGACTATGCCCATGCCGTGTCGGCGGTCATCGTCATCAAGATCGCCCATTACCCACACGCCCGGATGATTCATCTCGACAACGGCGGAGATGCGTTCGGCGGTTCCCAGCCAGAGCACCGGCACTTGCGTCGGCGTGGGCACGGGATTGCCATCAAGGGCGAGAATCCGAAATGTATGGCCGGGGAGAGCGAGGCTCCTGATCTCACCGGCGCTGGCGTTCAAGACGTGGATTAAGACGCGCTCTCCCTGCTTGACTCGAATGGGCTCTCCAGAGCCCAGCATCCGTCCATTGATGCTAAATCGCTCATAACCGACTTCGAATCCCTTGCGCTTATCCTTTGCCTGCTCGTCGGCGCGTTTTCCCATCTGCTGCAATTCTTTGATCGGATCACCAGCGAGAAAATCCATGGCCATATCGCCACCGCGGCTGAAGGAGGGCTCGAATTCCTTCATGACGAGAAAGATTTCGCGGTCATAGGCGCCGGGATTGCTTTTCGGCTCGATGTAGAGGGGTCCGGCCTGCCCCGTGTAGGTACCGCGGTTCAAATCCGCACCCGCCAAGACATGGGTGTGATAGAAGCGGAACCCTGATGGCTTCGGCACGAAAGTGAGGCGGCGCATGCCATGTGCTTGGATGAAGGGTGTGCCTTCCTCCGAGGCCCCATCGACCTCGCTGGGAATCATCTGCCCGTGCCAATGAACGAGTTCTGGCGAGTCGGTGTCGTTGTAAACGTCCACGACGACGCGCTCGCCCTCCTTGAATCTCAACAAGGGCCCGGGAAACTGACCGTTGTAAAGCGTGGTCGATACGATGTGCTCGGGCGCGAGTTCCACGAGCCCGGTAGCAATCCGCAGCGTGTAGTCCGCCTTGACGGCCGGATCGGCTGCTGCTGCTGCACGCGGCAGCGCTCCAAGGGCCGCCGCCTGGGAGGCGTATCGGAGTAGCGCTCGGCGAGTGATGGTCATCATTCCTCCGCCTTCGTTATCCTCGGCGGGGCGCCGCCAAGGATGCCCATTCGTCGATCTTCACGCGCGCCACGAGAGATCCCCTATCCCCTTTATCAGGCAAAGGTTAATGCCTCACCCCCTGCGAGTCCATGGCTTCTGCGATGTTGGGATAAGCCGACGATTGACCTTGATCGTCGAGTTGACGTTCGTGCTGGATGTTGGTCCGCGTTGGAGTGCGCTGCATCCGGCTAGGGACGCGCTGACCGCCGTCCAAGGGTGCCGAATGCCGCATCGTAGAGACCCGCGCCCATCCCAGCGCCAAGAATGCCTCAAGCGGCAGGTACCCACTGCATGAGAGGAGCGCGCCGCGCAAAAAAATGGCAAAATACCGCTGACGCTCCGAAAGGCTTGCGCTAATCATTCTGGAACCGGCAATCCGATGAAAGGGATGCGCTACATTAAGAAACCCGGCTGGGCCTCTTTGCTCGTCCTCGGGCTCGTGTTCCTGCGCGGGTTGGTGCCGGCCGGCTTCATGCTCGCGCCGGTCGACGGTCATCTCGCATTCGTTCTGTGCGATGGTGATGCATCCCTGCCCGCCATGCTGGCCGGCGCGATGCCGGGCCACCACCCTATGCACATGGCCATGGGTCACGCCGCCCACGGGCATGGGACGCACGGCGACCCAACCTGTCCCTACGCACAGAGCGGCGGACCTGCGCCATTGCCGACCCTGCCGGTGCTGGCGCGCGGCGCGGCATTCGAGCGCCCGCGGTTGCCAGCGGCCATTACGCAGACTCTCCTCGGTTTCGGACCGATACGCCAACCTTCGTCCCGCGGTCCCCCGCACCCCGTCTGACCTTGAAAATCAGCTGCGCCTGATGCAAGCCGCGTTTCGGCGGTTTGCGTGGGTGCATCCCTCTTAATTCTTGGTTTGGAACGAGGCCATCATGACTCATTACACTTGGGCGCGCGGCTCGATGCCGCAGCGCTTCATCACCGGCACCCAGCTCAGGCGGACCCGAATTTATTTGATCCCCTCCGGGGCGGCAGTCCTCATGCTTCTCATGTTGCTTCTTCCGGTGAGCGGCTGGGCCGCAGCCTACGGCAGCGTGAGTGGCATGGTCCGGGACGACAGCAACCGGCCCGTCGCGGGAGCGAAGGTGGTGCTCGAGTCCGCCACCCAGGCGATCATAGTGCGGCAGACGGGCTCGACCGGGCGCTTCGACTTTCCAAACGTGGCGATCGGCCACTACATGCTCACGATCTCGCAGCGCGACTTTGTCTCTGTCAGCGAGTCCGTTACGGTGGAGGCGGGATATTTTCCGTTCGCGAACATCGTGTTGAAACCTCCCTCGGGGCTCGCCGAGGTGACGGTGACGGCGAGGCGGCTGCCGGTCGTGGCCTCGCTCACCCCGGTCACGATGCTGAGCCAGGAGGACATCGAGAACACCCCGGGAGCGACCAACGTCAACAGTCTCTCCATGATCACCGATTACGTTCCCGGGGCCTACCAAGCCCACGACATGCTGCACATCCGAGGCGGCCATCAGACGAACTGGCTGATCAACGGGGTCGAGATTCCGAACACCAATATCGCGGAGAACCTCGGCCCTGCCTTGAATCCTCAGGACGTGGAGACATTAGGGGTCGAGCGTGGCGGCTACCTCGCGGACGAGGGTGACCGCACCTATGGCATCTTCAACGTGATCCCGAAGAGCGGCTTCAGCAGGGATAACCAGGCCGAGCTCGACCTCACTGCGGGGAACTTCGGCCAGACCAACGACTATATGAGCGTCGCGAGCCATACAGACGATTTCGCGTACTACGCGAGCGTCGAGGGCAATCGCAGCGATCTCGGCCTGCAGACCCCCGTCTCCCAGGTGATCCATGACGAGACGCACGGGTATGGTGCGTTCACCAACCTGCAGTACAAGCCGAACGAGCAGGATTCGGTGAGCTTGGTCGCCCAGTTGCGGCAGGACGTTTACCAGATACCGGACTGCACCGCAGCGCTCGCCGACGACCCGGGCTGCGTCGGGCAGTTCGGCGATGTGCAGGGTGAGGCGGATAATTTCGCGGAGCTGTCCTGGGCGCACACCTTCACCAACAACGCGGTGCTCACGAGCTCGCTGCTCTATCACTTCGAACGAGCGGATTATGACGGCGGCGCCGGCGACTATCCGACCATCACCACCTATCACCACAGCTCGCAGTACGAGGGCTCCGAAGAGCAGCTGAAGTGGGACATCAGCCGCAATCATCTGGATGTCGGCGTGTTCGGCTTCGCCCAGCAGGATCAGGCCGACTTCAGCCTGGCGTTCACCGACTTGAGCTCGCCGACGCTCAGGGAGCTGGAGAGCCCCACGGGCCAGCTCATCACCGCCTGGCTGCAGGATACTTTCGAAGCTACACATTGGCTCAACCTGTCCGCGGGCGTGCGCCAGTCGCACTTCCAAGGCGGTTTCACCGAGAACGCGACCGACCCGCGGCTCGGCGCGACCATCCAACTACCGCGACTGGACTGGGTGCTGAGCGCCTTCTGGGGCAAGTACTACCAGGCCCCGCCGCTCGAGACGCTCACGGGACCCTTGGTCGCCTACGCAACCTCAAATGACACAGCCTTCCTGCCGCTGCACGGAGAGCGCGACACGGAGCGCCTGTTCGGCGTGACGATCCCGGTGCAAGGCTGGACTATCGATGCGGACTATTTCGTCACGGAGTCGACCAACTTCTTCGACCACAATCCGCTCGGGGAATCCGATATCTACCTGCCGATCACGGATCAGGGGGCACTCATCGAGGGGCGCGAGCTCACGGTGCGCTCGCCCGCCTTCTGGCAGTACGGACAGGTGCACCTCGCCTACTCGAACCAGACGGCGGAGTGCTTCGGGTCGATCACCGGAGGCCTCGTGGTCCAAGGCACGGCCTGCGGCAGTCCCCCGATTGGGCTTGACCACGATCAGCGCAACACGCTGAATCTCGGATACAACGGGAACCTGCCGCTGGGGTTCTTCGTCGGTTCCAACCTGTCGGTCAATTCGGGACTGTCCAACGGCTTTGCACCGCCGACCCACCTGCCGAGCTACACAGTGCTCGACCTGTCCGTGGGCCGCAACATCAGCCATGATCTGTCGGTGTCGATCACGGCCCTGAACGTCACCGACAAGCACCTGCTCACCGACAACAGCCTGACCTTCGGGGGCCTGCACTGGAACAATCCGTTCCAGATCTATGCCGAGCTGCGCTACAAATTTCACTATTAGCGATTTCAGACCCCGATGGAAAAACCGGAGCCACTCATGCCCCCAAATGCCTTTTACGTCGAGCCGTTGAGCGTCGTATTCCCGGCACTTACGCGATGTATACAGATATACTGTACAGATTAACTGTATACATTGTATCATGGGTTCATGGCCAGGACCTCAGGTGCTTCCAGGGATTCACGAGTATCGGCCCTGGCGGGCGAACTCCGGGTTGCCATTGGCCTGCTGGTCCGGCGTGTGCGGGAGCGGACGCAGAGCGGGGATTTAACCTCGGCTCAGAAATCGGTCATTCTTCGCCTCGAGCGAGATGGCCCCCGGACGGTCTCGATGCTTGCGAAAGCCGAAGGCGTCCGTCATCAGTCGATGCGAGTAACGGTCGCCGGTCTGGAGACGATGGAAGTGGTGAGCGGCGCGCCCGATCCGGCCGACGGCCGGCAAACCATCTTTAACCTGACTCCCGCCTTCCTGAAGACCCTCAAGACCCGCCGAGCGGTGAAGGAAGACTGGCTGTTCCGCGCCTTGCGGGCACAGCTCACGCCGCGCGAACAAGATGAGTTGGCGGCCGCGATCAAACTCCTTCAACGGCTTGCCGATTTCTAATTACTGCAGGTCCAATTTTGAACTGAAAGGCAGGATTCACGATGGAATGGTTGCATTGCCTCTCTTACTTTTTCGGCGGCTGCTTTCTCAGCAATGCGGTGCCTCACTTCGTGAGCGGGACGCTGGGTCGTCCTTTTCAAAGCCCCTTTGCCAAGCCACCAGGTCGGGGGCTGTCGTCTTCGACCGTAAATGTGCTTTGGGGTGTCCTCAACTTCGCGGTTTCTTATATCCTGATCTGCCGCGTCGGAGCGTTCGGCTTACGTTCTACGACTCACATCGCGTTCCTGGGACTGGGGTTTCTTCTCATGGGCTTGATGAGTGCGCGCAACTTCGGACGATTCCATGGCGGCAACTCCCCCGAGGATTCGAATTCGCGAACTCCGTAAGCCGGCACGGCCCAGCCAATTTTCCACCGAAGGCCGCATCGGCGTCGCCGGTATTTTACCCGAACGCAAGCCCACCGGGATAACTGTGACTTGGGGACACTGTATCCGGGTCTACATGAAAGCTACGTTGCAGGCGTTAGGCTGCTTTCTTTGCAATATAGAAGCTATACTTCTATATCCGACGAATGATTCCCAGATCCGCTGAACCAGGTCGATCGCGGTAACCAGCGCTCGGGTTTCGCGTTCCGGCAAGATCTCCGTGATCCCCGCGACGCGGATTCTGTCGGGTAGGTTGGACGAATATGGACCACGTTGACCCCACTCCGGCCGCCGATCCCGCTCCCGGCACAGCCCTCTGCGACGCCGACGTGCGCGCCTGTGTGCGCGTGCTGCGCGCCATCGAGGCCGATCGTTCGCACCTCGCGCGCCTCACTCAGGATCGGCGCCGCGAACTGCTGACGCTCGCCGGCCTCGTCTCGAAGCCTGAGCGGTACGATCTGGTGAAGATGTCAAAGGCGTTTCGGCGTGCCGAGCGGGAAGCGGCAAAGGAACATGACCGGAAAGTGCTGGCGACGGCGGGCCTGCGCATGCAGCGCCGCGCTGCGGAATATGCGCCGCTTTGGCTGGAGCCGCCGAAGCCCGAGCATCCCGCCGGGGACAGCCTCGCCGATGATCGCCCCGAGTTCCATCAGGCGCGCGCCTGCTACGTCTGCAAGCAGCCCTTTGCGAAAATGCATCGCTATTACGACGCCCTGTGCGAGAGTTGCGGCGACTTCAATTACGCCAAGCGAGAACAGACAGCCGACCTCGGAGGTCACTACGCGCTGGTCACCGGCGCCCGGGTCAAGATAGGCTTTCAGGCATCCCTCAAGCTCCTTAAGGCCGGTGCGCACGTCATCGTCACCACGCGTTTTCCCATCGATGCCGCCGACCGCTACTCCAGGCAGCCCGATTTTCCGGCCTTCCGCGAGCGCCTGCAGATCCACGGTCTCGATCTGCGGCATGCTCCGAGCGTCGAACTGTTCACACGGTTCCTGATCGAGCGTCTGCCGCGGCTCGACTACATCGTCAACAATGCCTGCCAGACCGTGCGCCGGCCGGCGGGTTTCTTCCAGCATCTTCTTGCCAGGGAAGCCGAGACGATGGCCGCGCTTCCCGAGGAATGGCGCCGGCCGCTCGCCAGCCACGATGAGTTGCGGCGGACCCTGGAGGGATCGCAGGCGCACGGCGCCGGCGCGCTGGTCTCGGCTGCGGCACAGTCGCGCGGCGAGGGGCTGTTGCACAGTGCCGCGCTCTCGCAGCGCCGCTATCTCGATGAGGACTTTCTGGATGGCGAGGCACTGTTTCCCGCAAATCGCTACGACGAGGATAGACAGCAGGTCGATTTGCGCGAGGTCAATAGCTGGAGGCTGCGCATGCATGAGGTCGAGACGCCCGAGCTGCTCGAGGTGCAGCTGGTCAACGCCATCGCGCCCTACATTCTCAACGCCCGTTTGAAGCCGCTGATGCTGCGGACCTCCGGGCACCACAAGCACGTGGTCAACGTCAGCGCCATGGAGGGCCAGTTCTACCGCACCACCAAGACCGACAAGCACCCGCACACCAACATGGCGAAGGCCGCACTCAATATGATGACGCGCACGAGTGCGCCGGACTTCGTGAAGGATGGCATTCACATGAACGCCGTCGACACCGGATGGGTGACGGACGAGGATCCGGCAGTCCACGCGGCCCGCAAGGCTGAACTGGGCTTCTCGCCGCCTCTGGACATCATCGACGGCGCTGCGCGCATCGTCGATCCGATTTTCTCGGGCCGGCTCACGGGCGCGCACCTGTGGGGCCAGTTCCTGAAAGACTACAAGCCGGCGCCCTGGTAGCCATGGCCGCAGGCCGCCTTGACGGTTTGGCCGCAAACCGCTGAAATAACGCCACCGGGCGCCCGGTCAACTTCTGGTCAACCCATCAACCGGCCTCAACAGGGAGAGAACCATGCTCACATCTCGCTCGATTCGCCCCGCCATTCTGATGGCCTGCGCCTTGGCGCTCACTTACTCGATCACTTCATTCGCGGATGACATGGTCTCCTTCGCAACGGGAGGCTATGCACGCGGCCTTCGCACCAAGGCAATGATGCACAAGATCGACACGAACGGCGACGGCATGATATCCAAGGACGAATGGATCGCGTACCAAGAGAAGGTCTTCGCGATGCTGGACAAGAACAAGACCGGCACTCTCGATGCGAAGACATTCGTCGATCCGAGCGGCGGCGATCTCGTGAGCTTTGCCACCGGCGGCTATGCTCGCGGCCTTCGCACCAAGGCAATGATGCACAAGATCGACACGGACGGCGACGGCACGATCTCTCACGACGAATACATCGCCTATCAAACCAAGATATTCGACATGATGGACACGAGCGCGACGCACAAGGGCATGGTCGGCCCGCAAGAAATGTTTGCGACGGGAGGCGCCAACCGCCGCTGAGGTCCGGCGACGATCGGCGCAACCGGCGGCTCCCCGGCCGCCGGAGGCCGCTCCCGCGCGCGCAGCCGCACGCGCACTCGCGCTCGCACTCCCTGCAATGAGCTAAAAGCCCAGCGTCAACTGCGGATGATCGGCGGCGGGCGGCCGGAAAAGATGAGTGGTCAGATCATACCGGTCCTCGGCCGAATCGAAGCCGCACTTGCGCCTTGCCAGCTCGAATCGGGTGCGCAGCAGCTCTGCGTAAGGCCCGGTGCCGACCATGCGCCGGCCGAATTGCGCGTCGTAGTCCTTGCCGCCGCGGCTTTGATTGATGAGCGACATCACGTGCTTGGCGCGGTCCGGGAAGTGCTCCGCCAGCCATTCGCGGAACAAGTCCTTCACTTCGTGAGGAAGCCGCAGCAGAACGTAGCCGGCACTGCGGGCGCCCGCCTCTTTGGCGGCCGCGAGAATGTCTTCCATTTCGTGGTCGGTAAGCGCTGGAATCACGGGAGCAACCAACACGCCCACGGGAATTCCGGCTCGAGCCAGCTGCTGGACCACCCGTAGGCGGGCCTGCGGCGAGGCCGCCCTCGGCTCGAGCGTGCGTTTGACGTCGTTGGTCAGCGAGGTGATGCTCACCATAACCATCACCAAAGCGTCCGCCGCCAGATTGGACAACAGATCCAGGTCGCGCACGATCAGCGCGCTCTTGGTGACGATGGTCACCGGGTGCCGGCAGCGTGCCAGTACCTCGAGAATGCTGCGGGTGACCCCAAGCCGCTTCTCCAACGGCTGATAGCCGTCGGTGTTGATGCCCAGCGCGATGGGCTTGCAGACGTACTTCGGCTTCGCAAGCTCGGCCTCGAGAATTTTGGCGGCATCGGCCTTGTAGAACAGCTTGGTTTCAAAATCCAACCCGGGCGACAAGCCAAGATAGGCGTGAGTCGGACGGGCGAAGCAATACACGCAGCCGTGACTGCATCCGCGATAGGGATTGATCGACCGGTCAAATCCTACATCGGGCGAATCATTCGTCGTGATGACGCTGCGCGCCTTATCGGGGAGGACGGTTTCGCTGAGATGCTCGACGATCTCATCCTCGTACCAGCCGTCATGCCACTCCTCCCGCGTCGTCGCCTCGAAACGCACGGCAGGATTGGAGGCTGCCCCCCTGCCCTTGAATGGCCGGTGCCCGATGAAATTGCGAGTCATGGGGAAACTCTACTCGCCGATCGAGCGCTGGTAAATCCAGTACTCAGGAGCTCTCAGTACTGTATACGCCGGCGCTGATATGCGGCCGCGCCCCGCCGCCCGCCCTTGACTCGGCGCACTCATCACCGCTGCGCACGCATGGCTGCAGCGCATGTAGGACGCGCGAGGACAGGCGCATGCGCGATGGACCGCTCCCGCATGGACGCGGCGTTTGCCGATAATCTCGTTCGAACCACTCGAGAGGAGGCGACGATGAAAGTACTATCCAGCCTGCTGATCGCGGCGTCGATGCTGTCGGGCTGTATCAGCAGCAGCAATCCCTCGCCGCCGCCGAAAACGACGGTGGTCGTGCCTCAGAACTCGGGGACCACGGTTGTTTGCCAGGACGGCACCAAGCCGCCCTGCTCATGAGCCGCTCGATCAGGACGCCCGGCGACTGCGCCCGCGGCGGCCGAGGAGCGGAGATTCCCCGGTGCGCTCGAGCGGACGGAGTTCAGCGGCGGCGGGTGTGATGCCGTCGGCTTTTGCACGGGCGAGGAAGTCCGGCACGACGATCGAGGTGTGACCCGAGAGTCGTGCGAGGCCTGCGGCCCATTCGCGCACCATCCGAGCCCCGACGGGTGCGAAACCAGGAGTGTTGCGGATATGGTAGAGAAGTTCGGGGAATGTCTCGGACATCGCTTGCGTCACGCGATCGACGAGTTCCCGCAGATGCGGCGGCTCGAAGCCTAGGTGTTGCACGTAGACACCAAGGGCCTTGCCCGGCGTCCAACTCTTGCGGCCGCCGACAAACATGCCGGGCGGATTCTTGGCGTACGAATCATAAGCGACAATCGTCAGCATGTCGTAGACAGGCGCCAATCGGACATCCTTCTCATTTGAGTAAAGGAGCGCCAAATTCTTGGTGTGACAGTCGGCGTTACCGAGCGCGTAGGTAAGGAGAAGCGTTAGCGCAAGCTGTTCGCGCGATGCGGCCAGTTGTGGGTCCGGGACGAAGTCTGCGAGCAGCCGCGCAATTCGTTCCCACGTGGAATTGTACTTGTCCTCAGGGGCAAGCCCTAGGAGACTGCAGCAGTCCTCGAAACCCAGTCGCAAGCCCTCCTCCGTAACGTCGAAGCGCTCAACGACGAGCACCTGCCCGTCATCGGAAACCTCGGTGTGAGCGGCCGCTGCACCCGAGCGTGCAGCGACTTGCATGCCGAGGTGCTCATTTAACGCGAGGTACGGGAGTTTCTCGGAGCTGCCCTTGATGATGTGCCTTTCGGTCTTAATTGCGCCTTTGCGGAAAAGCGCGCGAGCCTCTGGTGCTAGAAATTTCGGTACGACGCCCGACACCCCTGATGCGGCGTAGGTGTGCAGCAACTCCATGAACACATCGAGGGACCGCTCGCCATGCAGCAGCTCCTGTAGGTCGAGCGTTACGGTGCTGGTACGTATTCCGCCGGAAGCGAGCTGCACGCGACCGATTGCGTTGCGGCCGACCACCGCCAAAAGGTCGAGAGGTTGGCTGCCTAGATGAGGCCCGAGCTGCTCCTTGAGCGTCGAGAGAAGAAATCCTTCCGGAAGATTCACTTGGAAGAACGGATGCAGCGAAGGCCACGACCAGGTTTCCGGGCGGACCGGCATCACGAGACTGACGAAGTCTTCCGGCGTCGCCTCTGGTCGGTAGGTAAGGTGATGGTCGAAGCCATCGTTGCTCGTGAGCGTCGCGACCTCCTTACCACCCACAACGACCTTGAGGCTTGTGACGCTCATCGGGACTGCGGCCCGGTGTTGAGGCCCTGTTTGCGCTCATCAAGCAGGGTATCGAGCGTCGGGCGACGTCTGGTCAAAGGAGTCAGCGTTACCTCAAGTCCGAGTGCATGTGCGAGGCGCAGGAGCTTGCCGACCGAGAAGTCGGTAAGTCGCGCGTGTTCGAGTCGCGACAGCACGTCCTGTCGAAAACCCGACTCGACGCCAAGCTCTGCTTGGCTCTTATTCAGTTCCTGCCGTCGCGCCTTGAGTTCGGCGCCAAGATCCGCCATCGTCTTCATCGTGAGCCTCATAGTATGCGATCCACCACATAATTAGCAGTATATGGGCAAAGCATGCCATGAAACACATATTTTGGCAACGTAAAAATGTGCTACATGGCATGAGTCGCTATGTTTCCCATAATTATGCTATGTAAAACATATTTTAGATTAAAAGTGGCGCCTCAGATTGGCCACCGCTGCAGCCAATCCGGCAGACCCGCCCTTCCGGGTCTAGAACTGAGAAATCGCGGGGTGCGTAGCAACACCCTCGAGACGTCGGACTTGGTTCCAAAGCTGACCGGCGAACACGACGCCGGCGCCGTGAACCGGCAGTGCGGCTGCCTGGAGCGATTCGGCAGCCCAGGTGTTGCAGGTATGTAGAGCCGAATATTTCAAGGGGGTGGCGAAATACAAGCTGCCCTCATAGGGACCATCGGCATAGGGTTTAACCGAGTCTTGATCCGTATCCGACGCTTGTTTCTGCAAGGATTGCCAGACAAACGCCTGCGCGGCGCGCGCCTGCCCCAGGGTGACGGTGAGCGCCGCGACATGAGAGGCTCCAAAAGCCTCCTGCGGCGTGGCCGACAAGCCGGTCGCCAGGATCAATCCATGCCCCGGCCAGAGCGCCGCCAGCAGGACGGGGGCGTTGCGGTCCTTTGCCAGCAGATAGCGCCGGTCGCCGAAGCCGAAGATAAGATATCGCACTCCCGGAAACTCCTGCGTCAACGATTTGAGCGGCAACTGCAGGTCGTGCGCCGCAAAGCCGACATCGATGTGCCAGCCGCGCCGGACGACGTAAATGACCGCCGGTCCGTCCGCATCCGCGCCCTGCGGCGCCACCTGCGCCGGCGGCGGAACTTGCACCGGATGCGGAACTTGCACCGGAGGCGCAACCTGCGCGGGCACGATGCCTGCGCACAGCGCGATGACCAGGGCGAGCGGCAGCGCCGCGAAGCTGCGGAAGCTGCGCAAGAATCCCCGCCTCTTCACTTAGACCAGGCCGAACTGCTGCGCGATGAGAATCAGCTGCAGCGCGCTGTTGGCCCCTAATTTCTGCTTGATCGAGGACTGATGATTCGCCGCGGTCTTGGGACTCAAGCCAAGCCGCTCGCCGATCTCCTCCACGCCGAATCCTTGGGTCAGCATTCGCAGCACCTCGAGCTCGCGGATCGAGAGCGCGTCGGCGAGCTGGTTCGTCTTCGATGATTGCCGGTTCATGGCCTGCTCGACGTCCGGGCTCAGATATCGCCGGCCTTTCGCCACGGAGCGCACCGCCTCCACCAGAAGATCCGGCGCGCTGGCCTTGCTCAGATAGCCGCGGGCTCCGGCATCGATCGCGCGGTTCGCATAGATTCCGTCTTGATACATGCTGAACATCAGCACACGGGCATCGGGCCTGCGGGCGACGATGCGCCGGAGGATCTCGATTCCGCTGACTCCGGGCAAAGCGATGTCGAGCACGACGACATCCGGTCTGAGCTCGGCGTCGCAACGAATGGCATCCGCCGCCGCCGCCGCCTCGCCGACCACGAGCAGAGAATCATCGCGCTCCAATAAGCGGCGATAGCCCTGGCGCACCACGGCGTGATCGTCGACCAGCAACACGCTGATTCTGCCGTGACCGGAACTACTCATGCTGCCGCACCCACGGCGACATTGCGCCGAGCCGCGATTTTCCGGCCCGAAGCCTCCTCTGCCGCAATGTTCATGGTCATTGGCCCGCCCCCTGCCGCACCCGCGCCATTATGCGCCGAGTGCGGCCGGCGTGGCTCTATGTGGCGGTACCTAACTTCTCGGCTCTATCCCCAATTGCATCGCCTTCGTATGACCTTGTGTGAGCAGGCGCAGCACTTCGAATTCGCGTGCGGACAATCCGTCCCCCTGGCCGCCGGTGAATTCGTGCAACGCAAGCTTTTGCGCAACTTCCGGGCTGAGATACTTCTTTCCGGCGGCCACCGCGCGTATGGCCTCCACCAGCACATTGGGCGCGCCGGCCTTCGTCACATAGCCAAAGGCGCCGGCCTGCATCGCACGGCGCACGAAGATGGCGTCCTCATGCATGCTGAATATCAAGACGCGGGCGTCGGATCTGTACACCAACATCCGTCGCATGGCTTCAATCCCGCTGGTACCCGGCAATGTGATATCCATGACCACGATCTGCGGGTAAAGACAGCAAAACAGGGAGTGCGCGGTGGCGGCATCGACCGCCTCGCCGATTACGGCGATATCGCCATGCCTCTCGAGCAAGCGTCGATAACCCTCGCGTACCACCGCGTGATCGTCGACGAGCAGCACACTGACCTGATTCTTGCTGCCTTTGGCCATCACTTCTCCCCATTGGCGGGCAAATGAGCCATGAATTTCAGTCCGCGAGCGGGGGCGGTTTCGAGCGCGAAACTGCCGCCCGCCATTTCCACCCGCTCACGCATGCCGTTCAATCCGAAGCGGGATGTGCGCGTGCCCGGCTCCATACCGCAACCGTCATCGGCGATCGCCAAGCGCAGTTCGCCTGCGTGACGCTCGTCCGACTCGATTCGCTCCAGCGTAATCTCGGCCTGCGTTGCCTTTGCGTGTTTGGAGATGTTGGTCAGCCCTTCCTGGATCAAGCGATACACCGTCAGGTTCACCGGTTCGCTCAAGCCCTCGAGATTTCCGCGTAACGACAGCATCAGTCGCGTATCCGGCAGGCGTTGGCGCCAGTAATCAACGCAGTGTTCGATTGCCGCCACCAGACCCAACTCGTCAAGACCCACCGGCCGCAAACGGCCGATCATGCCGCTGACTGCACGGTGGACATGATCGACGGAACGAATGATCGATAGTGACGCAGTTGTCGAGAATTCCGGTTCGCGACCGCCGCTCTCGCGGATCGACACGGCATCGAGCTTGATGGCGTTCAAATACTGCCCAAGCTCATCGTGAAGCTCTCTCGCCAAGTGTTTGCGCTCCACCTCTTGGATGCGGAGATTCTCCTGCGCCAGTTGGCGGTTCTCGGCCAGTGCGGCACCCAGCCGCGCTTCCGCGATCTGTCGGGCACGCAGTTCGCGGCGCGCCTGTTGATAGCGGCGCCAGGAGAGCCACATGAGGCAGATCAACAGCACGATCAGGCCGACGGGCAACTCATCGATCTGATAGCGCTCGCCGCGACGCGTGAACGAGTACAGCGCTTCGTTGAGGTTGAAGTAAACCGAGAAAGTGATGCTCAGCATCGTAATCCCGACGACCAGCATGATGTCACGCCACGGCGAGCCGCTCATCAAGGGTTGCCATCGCGGCGATTCACGCATGATTCCTCCTCGTCTCCGGCGAGATCAGCGACGTCGGGAATGATTCCCGATCCAACCGGGAATTTCTCTCTGGTCGAACCGCAAGCGTTCGGGGACACTTCACCCAACATAGAATAAACAGGGGAGGTTTGCCAGTGAACCGACTTCTCTTGGTTGCGCTCATGCCGTGTTGCGAGATTGGAGTTTCGACGAGCATGGCCGCGCGCGCAGACGATGCGTTGGCCGATTCGACGTTGCAAACCATCGTGGTCACGGCGACCGCGATTCCCGGCACCATCATCGACATCGACAAGATTCCGGGAAACGTGCAGGTCCTGTCGGCCGGGGATTTGATTCGCGAAGGTTCCGCGAGCCTCACGAACGCGTTGAACTCCAATCTATCGAGCGTCAACGTCAATGACGACCTCGACGATCCGTTCCAGCCCGACATTCTGTATCGGGGCTTCGAGGCATCGCCGGTGCTCGGCACGCCGCAGGGCCTCGCGGTCTATCAGAACGGCGTGCGCATCAATGAGGCCCCGATCACCGCCTGAAGCTGGGAGCCGATTACAAGATCATTCCGGCCTGGACGGTGGGCGCGACGCTGAACTGGGTCAGCAGCTTCTACTATGTCGGGGACGAGTCCAACCAGCTTGCCCCCATTCCGGGCTACGCGACCGTCAACCTCCATACGGCCTATAAACCGGTCCCCCACTTCGAAGTCTTCGCCTCGATCAATAATCTCCTCAATCGCAAGTACGCGACCTGGGGCATCTTGAGCGACCCCACGGGCATCGGCGCGCCCGGAATTCCGCCGAACGGCGTGACCAACGGTCCGGGGGTCGACAATCGATTCCTGAGCCCCGCGGCGCCCTTTGAGGCATTCGGCGGCGTGCGCATCACCTTCTGATCGCGGGGCGTGCAATCGATCGCCTGACCGATGCGGGTGCCGTGCTTGCGGCGGTAACGGTGCTCTTTACGACTGCTCACGGTCATTCTCGGAGCAGTGTGGGCCTTCACCGTGGTGGTCCTGTCGGTTGTCCGCCGGCAGCGGATCTCGACGACGAATCGATGGTTGATCGCTCTGCTCCTGGTGTGCTGTTGCTCGTGGTCGGTGCCGTACGAGGAGTGGAAACTGCTCATGGTTCGAGCCCATGGCGTCGAACACACGCCGAAGGATTGGATCGTGAGGGCGGCGGCGACAGGCGAAATTCGCCTGCTGCAATACCTGGCTGCCAAGGGCGTGGATGTCAATACACGCAGTCGATCCGGGCAATCGCCGTTGGGAGCGGCGGCCGCTGCCGGCCAAATCGATATAGTCAAGATTCTTTTGGAGCACGGCGCGGATACTGAGGCGCGAGACGTGTTGGGTTTTACCGCGCTGGATTGGGGGGAGATTAACGGCAATGTGGAGCTTGTAGAACTCGTCCGCACGCAACAGGGTCCTTAGACGCCAGCATACTGTCCACTGCCATGCTTAAGCCATGGATTTCTTTACGCGGACGCGGGAAGCGGCATGGGGCGAAATTTCTTTGCCGCGGCTACGCCCAACGCTATGAATGCAACCAATACCACGCCCTGCGCGGCGGCGAAGGGCGGCTCGGTCTGCGTGGGAGCCAGTGCATGGAAGAACGCCACCTTTTGAAAGGTCTGCACCACGCCGACGAACACGTTCAGATACAGCGCCAGCACCGCCGAGGCGACGTAGATCCAGCGCCAGGATCCGGCCAGCCTGTAGACGTACAGCGCCAGGATGGCCACGGCCAAGACCACGAGGGAGATTACGCCGACGATTTCCGGAGGCCCGAAGCTTGCGAAATGAAACAAGAACCCGGTGACGCTGGTCGCCGCCGTGGTTCCCAGGAATAGGGCCGTCATCCCGGGCGAGCGCATTGCGTTCAGCATGGCGATGACCACCACGATGCCGAAGACGATGCCGATCAAGCTCAACAGCACATGGAATTGCGTAAACGTCGCAGTAGACATCCCGAGAATCATTGCGAGTCTCCCTGGTCCGGCGCGTCCGATCTGAACCGGGCGTAACACTACTCCAAAGGGCGGGCCGAGGGAAAGGCCGCGAGGGATACGCCTCGAAGGTCAGGACTTTGGCAGCGGCTCGCGCAGGTACGGGAACTCCTTGGTGGAGCGAGGCACGGCGATGTGGAACCCCTGCGCGTAACCGACTCCGAGCCGTGCCAGCTCCGCCAGCACTTCAGGGGTCTCCACTCGTTCGGCGATGGTCTGAATGCCCATGGTCTTGCCGACCTGGCTGATGGCCTCCACCATGCTGCGGTCGACCCGGTCGCGCGTCACGTTCTCGACGAACTGCCCGTCGATCTTCAGATAGTCCACCGGCAAGGTCTTCAAATACATGAAGGACGACAGGCCGCTGCCGAAATCATCCAGCGCGAAATGGCAGCCGCGCGCCTTGAGCTCGCGCATGAAATACACCACGTTGCTCAAGTTGGCGATGGCGGCGGTTTCCGTGATTTCGAAGCACATCGCTCCGGCCGCCAGCTCGCTGTTGCTCAGTTCCTGGATCAGATACTCCAGAAAGCGCTCATCGTTGAGCGAGGTGCCCGAGAGGTTGACGGCGATGGTGAACGGCTTGACTCCCGACCCGATGCGATGCACCAGCCGGTCGAGCGCCTGGCGAACCACCCAGCGGTCGATGGATGGCATGACATTGTAGCGCTCGGCCGCCGGAATGAACTCGGCCGGCGTCACCAGGGCGCCCGTTTCGTCCCGCAAGCGCAGCATCAGCTCGAAATGCTCGCGCTCGTTCACCGTCGCGCCGATGGGCACGATGGGCTGGAAGAAGAGTTCGAAACGGCTTTCGTCGCAGGCGCGTGCCAGCTTGGAGATCCAGTGCATTTCGCGATGCCGCTCCGGCACATCGTCGGGCCTGTAGAGCTGGACCCGATTGCGTCCCAGGTCCTTGGCCGAATAGCAGGCGACGTCGGCGGCGCTCATCACATTGGCGACGGTCGGGGTTTCCTTGGTGATCTCGACGATGCCGATGCTCACTCCCACCTCGAGCACCCCGTCCTGCCATATGAACCGGTAGTCGTGAATGGCCTGGCGCAGGCTCTCCGCAATGCGCAGCGCCTGGTCCATCGAGCAGCTTTGCAGCAGTATGCCGAACTCATCGCCGCCCAAACGCGCCAGGGTGTCGCCGCTGCGCACTCGAGACTGCAGTACGGCGGTGATCTGCTTCAGGAGTTGGTCCCCGGCCGGGTGTCCGCAGGTGTCGTTGACCAGCTTGAATTGATCCAGGTCCAGATACAGCAGGGCGTGCCGGCCGCCCGTCTCCTGCCGCGTATTCTCGACCGCGGCGGTGAGCCGGTTTTCGAATTCACGGCGGTTGATCAATCCCGTCAGGGCGTCGTGGCTCGCCTGGTAGTGCAGCGCCCGGTGCAGGCGGCGCTCCTTGCTCACATCGTGAAACACCATGACCGCGCCGATGAGGTTGCCGGCGCGGTCGTGGATGGGCGCCGCCGAATCCTGAATGGCCAGTTCCTGGCCGCGCCGATTCACCAGCACGGTGTGCTCGGCAAGCCCCAGCATCCGTCCTTCGCGCAGACAGCGCGCGACCGGGCTCTCCGCGGACTCGCGCGACGACTCGTCGACGACGCTCAGCACATCGCCGATGAGCCGGCCCTGCGCTTCGCGATTTTCCCATCCGGTCAGGCTCTCGGCGACCGGATTCATATAGTCGATGCGTCCTTCCGAATCGGTGGTGATGACGGCGTCGCCGATCGATTGCAAGGTGACCTGGGCGCGCTCCTTGGCTTGAAATACGGCCGTTTCGGCCTTCTTTCGTTCGGTGATGTCGGTGACCGTTCCCTCGTAGCCTGTAATCCGCCCCGCACTGTCGCGCACCACGCGGCTCGAGTCCATGACCACCAGCATGGAACCGTCCTTGCGGCGCAGCACATACTCTTCGTTGCGCAGCTCGCCCTCGCTCTCCACGCGCCGCACGAAGGTCTCGCGATCGTTGGGATACCAGTACAGCGCCTCCACCGGCACTCCTGCGAGTTCCTCGGCCGAGCCGTAACCCATCAGATTCACGAATGCCGGATTGGCAACCAGGATGCGCCCGTCGCGGGAAGTCTGATACACGCCCTCCATCATGCTTTCGAACAGGCCGCGAAATTTCACTTCGCTCTTGCGCAGCGCATCTTCGGCGCCGCGGCGCTCGATGGCGATCCCGGCAATCTGCGCCAGGCGCGACATGAGCTCGTGATCCCGCGCCGAGGGGATCCCCGGATGGCGCCGATAGACCGCAAAAGTGCCGACCACCTTCCCGTCCGAAGCGACGATGGGAGTGGACCATGCGGCGCGCAGCGCCGCGTGCTCCGCGGCTTCGCGCCGGAATTCCCACAGCGCGTCCGACTCGATGTCCGCGACGGTGACGTGGCGCGCCAGATACACGGCCGCGGCGCATGAGCCATAACGAATGCCGATGGGGGCGCCGTCCATGGCCGCCACGAACTCGCGCGGCAGATTCGGCGCCACGCCGAAATTCAGGGCCTGGCGCTCGTGGTCCAGCAGGTTGATGGCGCAGTAGCTCTCGGCCATGACGCGTTCGACCAGCCCGCATATGGATTCGAGCACCGAGCTCAAGGGCGCGTTGGCGGCGATTTTCTCGAATACCCGGCGCTCGCCGGCCGCGATCGCCTCCGCGCGCTTGCGCTCGGTGATGTCGGTGATGCTGGCGCGTATCAGCCGCCGGTTGGAGCTCGGCAGGCGCACGAAGCGCACTTCGCAGGGCATGGTCTGCCCCGTTGCATCGCAGTGCGCCCACTCGAACACCGGTGCATCGCCCGCGAGGGCTCCCTCGATGAAGCCGCGCGGCGGCCCGAACGAGGGCGTGCCGTCGGGCTGCTGCGCGGGGCTGATCTTGTCCGGGCCGCAGGCGAGCAGGGTCTCGCGGGGCATCTTGAAGAAACGGCATGCATTGTCGTTGACGTCGACGAATTTGCCTTGATCGACGTCGAACACCACGATCACCTCGGGGGCGTGTTCCACCAGCGTGCGGTAGCGCGCCTCGCTTTCGCGCATGGATTGCTCCGCAAGATGCCTCTCGGTGATGTCGCGGATGCTGACGATGTAGCCGTCGCGCCAGTTGAGCTTGGCCTTGCTGACGGCGATCTCGACCGCGACGCGATGGCCGCCCTTGCCCCTTCCCCAGGTCTGATGTGCCGCCAGATCGACGTGCGTATCGTCGATCTTGGTGGCGAAGCGGTCGAGAAAATCGCTGCCGCCGCCCGCGATGTCGGGAAGCAGGAATTCGAGCGAGCGGCCCAGGATCTCCTCCGGCGCGTAGCCGAAGATGCGCTCGCCGGTGGGATTGAAGGTTTCGATATGGCCGGCATCGTCCAGTGTGACGATGGCGTCCTTGACGTTGTCCAGGATGGCCTGCAGATGGGATGCGGTCTGCTCGCGGATCTCGCGCGTGAGAGCCTGCGCCTCATCGGACATGAGCTGCATCGAGCGCACGATGCCGCGCCGTTCGCCGTCGATGCGATCGTAGTGCGAGCTGACCGTCCTCAGCAGCGCCTCGAGGTCCAGATCCCCGCCCCGGCCTTGCGCCTCGGCGATGTGGCGCTCGAGCAGGCGGTTCAAGCTGTCCGCGGTCTGCGTTGCCTCGCTACGAACTACGGCAGCGGTATCCCGTGACAAGTCCTTGATCTCCCGCACTTAAATTACGGCGCGCCAGGGCACCGGAAGTAGGTGAGATGTTAGGGAGATCCCGCAATGGCGGCGTGACGCGCGTCTCGGTTCGGCCAATAATCGGTTAAATAATCAGCCCTGATCCACGGTCTCGCGCTCCGAGCGTTTGCGGTCGTTTTCCCGCAAATTGCGCTTGCGCAGGCGGATGGAGGTGGGAGTCACCTCGATGAGCTCGTCATCGTCGATGAACTCCATCGCCTGCTCCAGCGAGAAGCGGATCGGCGGCGTCAGAACCACGTTTTCGTCCTTGCCCGCGGCACGCATGTTGGTCAGTTTCTTGCCCTTCAGAGGGTTCACCACCAGATCGTTGTCGCGGTTGTTCAGGCCGATGATCATCCCTTCGTACACCTCTTCCCCGGGACCGATGCACAGCCGGCCGCGCTCCTGCAGGCTGAACAGCGAGTACGCCAATGCCACCCCCTGGCCATTCGCGATCAGCACCCCGTTCGGCCGCTGGCCCAGCTCGCGCTGCACCACCGGCCCGTAGTGATCGAATACATGGTGCAGCAGGCCCGTGCCGCGGGTCATGGTGCGGAACTCGGTCTGAAATCCGATCAAACCGCGCGAGGGCACCAGGTAGTCCAGACGCACACGGCCGCGGCCGTCCGCCTGCATGTCCTTGAGCTCGGCGCCTCGGCTGCCCAGCGCCGACATGATGTCGCCCTGCGCGTCGGAGTCGGCATCGACGGTGACCTGCTCGTAGGGTTCGTGCGCGGCACCATCGATCTGCTTGATGACCACGCGCGGCCGGGAAACCGCCATTTCATAGCCTTCCCGGCGCATGTTCTCGAGCAGCACGCCGAGATGCAATTCGCCGCGGCCGAAGACCACGAACTTGTCGGGATCGGCGGTGGGCTCCACTCGCAGCGCCACGTTGTGAATGGCCTCGCGGTCCAGCCGCTCGCGAATCTGGCGGCTGGTGACGAACTTGCCTTCCCGGCCGAGGAAGGGCGAGGTGTTGACCTCGAAGGTCATGCTGATGGTCGGCTCGTCGACGGTCAGACTGGGCAGCGGCTCGACCTTCGCCGGGTCGCACAGCGTATCCGACACCTTGGGCTCGGCGATTCCCGCGAAGGCCACGATGTCGCCGGCGCTCGCCGACTCGACCTCGACCCGCGTCAACCCATGAAAGCCCAATATCTGGGTGATCCTCTCGGGGCGCTGCCTGCCCTCGCGGTTGACCACCGTGACCGCCATGCCGCGCTTGATGGTGCCGCGCTTGACGCGCCCGATGCCGATGGCGCCCACGTAACTGGAGTAGTCCAGCAGCGTGACTTGAAGCTGCAAGGGCCCGTCCGCATCGACATCGGGAGGCGGACAGTGTTCGACGATGGTCTTGAACAGCGGCTGCATGTCGCCGTCCCGCACCGTCGAATCGAGTCCTGCAAAACCGCGCAGCGCCGATGCATACACCACCGGGAAATCCAGCTGCTCGTCGGTCGCTCCCAGCCGGTCGAACAAATCGAAGGTTTGGTCCAGCACCCAGCCCGGACGCGCCTCGTCGCGATCGATCTTGTTGATGACCACGATGGGCCGCAGGCCATGCTTGAAGGCCTTTTGAGTCACGAAGCGGGTCTGCGGCATGGGCCCGTCCACCGCATCGACCAGCAGCAGCACGCAATCGACCATGGCGAGCACGCGCTCGACCTCACCGCCGAAATCGGCGTGCCCCGGCGTATCGACGATATTGATGCGGTAGTCGCCCCAGGTGATCGCCGTGTTCTTCGCAAGAATGGTGATGCCGCGCTCGCGCTCCAGATCGTTCGAATCCATGACCCGCTCTTGAAGGTCTTTGCGCGCATCGAGCGTGCCGGATTGCCGCAGCAGCTGATCCACCAAAGTGGTCTTGCCATGATCGACGTGCGCGATGATGGCGATATTGCGAAGTTTCTGAGTCACAGTGGGGCCCTTGGGAAACCCACCATTATAGAGCTTAGGAGGGGCTTGCGCCGTAGTTTCAGCGTTGCACGATCAAAGGGATGGAAAATTCCCGCGAGTCGGTCATTTCATCGTGTTTGAGCGATATGGTCAAAGCCAGCAGCAGCACCCCGTCCTGGGCGGGGGTTACTTTGACTTCCTGGCGATAGACCTGGCCGGCCTGCACTCCGGCTAAGGCGATTTGACTCGCTCCCGGATCGACGGTCAGCCCCGTGCCTCCCGAAACCTGCACATTGCCCGCATCGGCATCTATTTGCGGCATGACCGCAATACTGACGTCGAGCGGCTGCCCGACCGTCGGCCTCTCCTTGATATCGAACTTCAGATCCACGGGCAGCTGAGACTTGCCCTCCGCCGCCGCCTCGACCATGCCGGCGGTCAATTCCGCCGAGGTCGGTCCTTTCTTGACGGCCACGGGCTTCTTAAGGGTGCGCGGCCCGGACGCCGGCTGCGCCGAGGTCCCCGAATCTCGGTGGCAGCCGCTCAAGGCCGCTATGGCGCACAAGCTCAAGACTGTCACGGTCTTCATCCGGCTATGATCACCAAATACACCGCCAATCACAACTCGAGCGGCGGACCCGTGACCGCCGCGAGCTGATCGTAGAGCGCCCGGTAGTGCTCCTCCCAATAGCGCGGCTCGGCGAACCACGGAAAGGCCTGAGGAAAGGCCGGGTCATGCCAGCGGCGCGCCAGCCAGGCCGAATAATGGATCATTCGCAGCGCGCGCAAGGGTTCGATCAGAGCGATTTCGCTGCGGTCGAACGGCAGAAATTGCTCGTATCCCTTCAAGAGATCCTGCAGCTGCACCCGCATTTCCTGCGGGCCGCCGGCCAAGAGCATCCACAGATCCTGCACGGCGGGTCCGGTCAGGCAATCGTCCAGATCCACGAAGTGCGGTCCCTGATCCGTCCACAGAATATTGCCGCGATGGCAGTCCCCGAGAATCCGTCCGAGCGGCGCACCGCGCCAGCCCTCCGCGCGCGCCTCGATCTCGTTCAATAGCTCATCGGTGATATCGGCATACTTGTCGGCCAGATAATCGGGCATCCAATCCCCTTCCAGCACGAAATCGCGGGCCTTTTGGCCCAGCTCCTCCACGGACAGGCGCGTCCGCTCGTGAAAACGCGCGGCGCGCCCGACCGCATGGATGCGGCCCAAGAATCGGCCCACCCATTCCCGGTCATCGCTCGTGCCGAGCTCCGGCCAGCGGCCGCCGCGGCGAGGGAATACGGCATAGCGATAGCCCTGATGGATGTGCAGCGACACGCCGTCGCGAAGCAGCGGCGCCACCACCGGAATTTCCTGCATCGCCAATTCACCGGCGAATGCATGTTCTTCGCGGATCGCCTCATCGCTCCAGCGGCCGGGCCGATAGAACTTGGCGACCAGCGGCAGGCCCTCATCGATTCCGATCTGATACACCCGGTTTTCATAGCTATTGAGCGCCAGCACCCGGCCGTCGCATCGGTGGCCGACGGCCTCGATGGCGTCCAGTACCGTCTCGGGAGAAAGCGCGGAATAAGGTGCATCGCTCAGCATCCGGCCGATTCTACAGGTACGATGCAGCCTCTCCTTTAGTCGAATCACGCTGCTAGAATGCCGGCCATGCGATTTCCACGACCTAAGTCATTGAGCGGGCTGATGCTGATCGGATTCACGATCGTGGCCGCCCCGCTGCTTTTCGCCATCGTGAATGCGGCCGTGCAGATGAATCGCCTGTCGACCCGCAGCGAGCAGCTGGTGGTGCAAGGCGTCCGGGGTACCCGCAATAATCAGCGCATGTTCGAGGAGCTGGGCGCGCTCGAGCGTACCGCCCGCCTGTACCAGATCATCGGCAACGCGGATCTGGTCGAAGTTTATGCGCGCAACCAAGACCGCCTGAGCGGCACCCTCAATGAACTGCTCGCTCTGCCGCTCGATGCTGAATCGCACAAGGATGCGCTCGCCCTTCAGGCCGAGGCCGGCCGGCTGCAGCGGGAGCTGAAGCAAAGCGCTCCGAATTCGGCGCGCATGTCGGACATGATCAACTCTTTTCCGCAGGTCTCGGACATGGCCTCCAAGGTCTCGAACCGCGTCAGCGCGCAAATCGACCGCGAGCTGAACAGCCTGCAGCTGGCGACTCAGCTTGCGCAGCGCAACCTCTTCTGGGAGACCCTGCTGCTCGTGCCGCTGACGCTGGCCGTGGTGGGCGTGTTCACTTATCTGTTCGGCCGGCCGATCCGCGCCATCGACCGCGCCATCAGCGAGCTCGGACGCGGCACCTTCTCCAGGCCCATCGCCATTCGCGGACCGGCCGACCTGGAGCGTTTGGCGGCGCAGCTGGAATGGCTGCGCGGCCGCTTGCTGGATCTGGCGCAGGAAAAGAACCGATTCCTGCGGCATATGTCGCATGAGCTGAAGACGCCGCTGGCCAATATACGCGAGGGTACCGAACTCTTGATGGACGGAGCGGTCGGTGAACTACAAAGCGCCCAGCGCGAAGTGACCGCGATCTTGCGTGAGAACGGGATGAAGCTGCAGCGGCTCATAGAAAATCTATTGTCTTTCAGCGCCTGGCAGGCCAAGAGCGTCGGCTTGGAGATCAGCGAATTCAAGCTGCGGCCCTTGATCAAGAGCGTGCTGGAAAATCAGCAGCTCACCCTCGTGGCGCAGCGCGTGCGGCTCGATGTCCACATCGAAGACCTCACGACTCTCGCCGACCGCGGCAAGGTGCGCCTGATCCTGGACAATCTGCTGTCGAACGCCATCAAGTTCACCCCGCGCGGGGGCACCATTTCGATTCATGCGCGCGGCGAGCGCGATCAGCTGGTGCTCGATGTCATGGACAGCGGGCCGGGAATTCCGCCGGAGGAGCGCAATCGGATATTCGAGGCGTTCTATCAAGGGAAGACGCCGCAGGGAGGCCATGTGAAGGGAACGGGAATCGGGCTGTCGGTGGTGACCGAGTTCGTCAATGCCCACAACGGCGGCATCGAGATTCTGGAGGCCAAGGCGGGGGGTGCGCACTTTCGCGTGCGCCTGCCCATGAGGCAGGCGGCGAGCCCCCGTGAAAATGCCCATGCCGCATAAGAGACTGTGCCTCGCATGCTGCGCGCTCGCCGCAGGCTGGCTCAGCGCCTGCGCCGGCGGCCCCTTTGCCCGCCCGCAGGCAGCGCCCCCGGTGCAGCCGGATCATTCGGCCCAGAACTTGAGCCCCATTGCTCCCCTGCTCGAAATGATGAGCGCCCTGCCCCAGGGCGATCCGGCCCGCCAGGCGGAAATCTTCCAGGCGGCGAAGGATGCGGCCGATTTGACCCCCACGACCAGCAATAAGCTGCGCTATGCGCTGGCATTGGCCACCCCCGGATACAGCGGCAGCGATCCCGTCGCAGCCCAGCGACAGTTGTCGGAATTGCTGGCCAGGCCTGAGACTCTGTTGCCGATTGAGCGCTTATTGGCCGTGGTCGAGCTCAAAGAGGTCGAGCAAAGGCTGATACTTCAGGCCGAGAACACGCGGGTGCGCGATGACGCAGCGCATGATGACACTCGCGACAAGCTACAGGCGGCCAACCGCCGATTGGCGGCAGAATCGGATGAAAACGTGAAATTACGCAAGGCATTGGACGAGGCTCGAGCCAAACTCGAGGCGGTCACGCACATCGAGCGGTCGATCAACGATCGCGGAACGAGCGGATCGCATACGCCGTGATTCGACGGCAGAGGAGAATACATTGAACGCCTACTCGATCGCCGCCACGACGCCCCTTTCTTTCGGCCTGCAGCAGGCCTCACGGGAATCGCAGACGCCGCAGAAGCGCAAGGCGCGGATTCTGGTGGTCGACGATGACCCGGGGTTGCTGCGCCTGCTGACCATCCGCCTGCGCGCCGAGAACTATGAAGTCGAGGCGGTGGAAAGTGCCGCGGCCGCGCTGGCCGCGTGCGTGCGCTTTCGGCCTGACCTTGTCATCACGGACTTGCGCATGGACCAGATGGACGGCATCGGCTTGCTCAAGGAGCTGCAGAGCCGCTGGCCGGGGCTGCGAGTGATCATCCTGACGGCGCACGGCACGATTCCGGATGCCGTGCACGCCACCCAAAGCGGCGCCTTCGGCTTCCTGACCAAGCCGGTGGACAAGCAGGACTTGCTCGATCACGTGCAAAAAGCCCTCAAGGTGTCGGGCTTCGCGCATGTGGATGAAGATTGGCGCTCGAACATCATCACGCGCAATCAGTTGATGGAAGACAAGCTCGCGCAGGCCAACATGGTGGCCGGCACCGATGCACGGGTGCTGCTGACCGGCGAGAGCGGCACGGGCAAGGAGCTGCTGGCGCGCGCCATTCACGAAGCCAGCCCCCGGCGCAACAAGCCCTTCATCGCCATCAATTGCAGCGCCATGGCGGAGAACCTGCTCGAATCTGAACTCTTCGGCCATGAAAAAGGCGCCTTCGCCGGCGCCACGCGCTCGCAGAAGGGCCTGTTCGAGACGGCCGACGGCGGCACTTTATTGCTCGACGAGGTCGGCGACATGCCCATGCGGCTGCAGGTAAAGCTGCTGCGCGTGCTGCAGGAGAACCAGATTCGCCCGGTGGGCGGGGCAGAGCCGGTATCCACCAACGTGCGCATCATTTCCTCCACCCACCGCGACTTGCATGAGCTCATGGTGGGCGGCCAATTTCGCGAGGACCTCTACTACCGGCTGAATGTGGTGCACATTGAGATGCCCTCCCTGGGCCGCCGCCGCGAGGACATCCCCCTGCTGGTCGCGCACTTCCTGGAACAGATCGCCAAGGAAAGCGGCCAGCGCAAGATTTACGCTCCGGAGGCCGTGGAACTCCTGGCCACGGCCGAATGGCCGGGCAATGTGCGCCAGCTGTACAACGTGGTGCGCCAGAACGTGGCGCTGTCGCACGGCGCCATCATCACCGCCGAATTGGTGCAGCAGTCGCTCGGGGGCAATCCCACGCGGCTGCCCTCATTCGACGAGGCGCGCGATGAATTCACGCGCAATTACCTGTCGCAGATATTGCAGATCACCGGCGGCAACGTCAGCCAGGCCGCCCGCCTGGCCAAGCGCAATCGTACGGACTTCTACAAGCTGCTGTCGCGCCACCAACTGCTGCCCGACGACTTCAAAAAGACCTGAATCAGCCTCCAATTGCGCCGCGGGCCGAAGCCTCGGGGCGCCTCAACCGACCGACGTTCCGGGCGCTATTAACCATAGAACTCGGCGATGCTCGCGACCACGTGCGCTAACTGAGCCCGCTCCAGTTCCGGATAGACGGGCAGCGCCAGGGTCTCCCGGGCCGCTTGCTCCGAATGCGGGAAATCTCCGGCGCGGTAGTTCAAATAGGCGAAGCAGCCCTGCAGATGCAGGGGCAACGGGTAGTAGATCTCCGTGCCGATGCCTCGCTCGGCAAGCCTTGCCTTGAGCGCGTCGCGGTTCTGCGCCCGCACCACGTATTGATTGAATATGTGCCGCTGACCCTCGATGGCGAAGGGCGTGCGCAGTTTCGCGCCCAGCCCGGTACCGGCGAAAGCCTCGTCGTAGTACCCCGCGTTGAGCTGTCTTCCCCGGGTCCAGCCATCCAGGTACTTGAGCTTCACGCGCAGCACCGCGGCCTGCAGTTCATCGATGCGGAAATTCCCGCCGATCACGCCGTGAAAATACTTGGGCTTGCCGCCGTGGACGCGCAGCACCCGCATGCTTTCAGCAAGCTCCGCATCATTGGCGGTGCACAAGCCGGCGTCGCCGAACGCACCTAAATTCTTGCTCGGAAAGAACGAAAAGCAGCCAACGTCGCCGATCGTGCCGACTCGCACACCGTTCTTGTACTCCGTCCCTATGGCCTGGGCGGCGTCCTCGATGACCTTCAGCCCATGCTCGCGGGCCATCGCCATCAAGGGATCCATGTCCGCGGACTGCCCGTACAGATGCACCGGCATGATGGCTCTGACCCGGCCGCCGGTGGCGCGGTTGATCAGTTCCCCGCCCCGCACCAGGCATTGGCCGCTGATGAAGGTTTGCACCGCAGAGGGCGACAAATTGAAGGTCAGAGGATCGATATCGCAGAACACCGGCCGGGCCCCGGTCCGGGCGATGGTCCCCGCCGTCGCAAAGAAGGTAAACGGAGAAGTGATAACCTCATCCCCCGCTCCTATGTTCAAAGCCATGAGCGCGAGCAGCAGCGCATCGGTGCCCGAGGACACGCCGATGCCGGACGAGGCGCCGCAGTAGCGTGCGACCTCTTCCTCCAAGGCGCGCACATGCGCGCCCAGAATGAAGTGTTGACTGGCGCACACTTGGTCGATGACCGGCATCACCTCGGCGCGAATTTGGGCAAATTGAGCCTTAAGATCGAGTAATGGGACGTTTGTCATAGTCCCATAGAATACCATTGGCCAAGCCGCCCCCCGGGGTCGATGCAACGGAGCGATTTAACATTTGTCGAAACGGGTCACGCCTGTACCGAAGGAATTGATCGATAATGGAACCTGACACTGTGGCATTTATACGACGAGCGAACCGTGGGCGTGGCGCTCGCGGCTCAATGGATACCCGATGACCCAGCCGGTCCTGTTCAAACAAAGCTTTCTCATCGCGGTATTGGCCGGCGTGCAATCCATCATGCCGGCGGTGGTGGCCGTGGCCTCGTTGTACGGCACCATCATATTTTTCGGCATTGCATTCGACCGCTCCTCCCAGGCCATCATCATCGTCGCGGTGCTCTGCCTGATCCTGGTCCAGGCGCCGCGCGAGGTGTCCACGCAGTTGACCTCGGCGCGCATTTCAGCCGTGGCGGATGTGCTGTTTCGCTGGGTACTGCTGCTGGCGGTGATGCTGGCCATCGGCTACGTCACCAAGTCGCTCGCTCAGTATCCGCGCCGGATATTCATCACCTGGGCCGTGGTGACCCCGGTCGCGCTGGTGTTCTCGACGCTGGCGATGCAGGAAATAATGCATCACTTCCTGATGAACGCCTTCGACAGCCGCAGCGCCATATTCGCCGGATACAACAACAGCAGCCTGGAACTCGCGCGGCGGCTCACGAGCAACCCGGCGATGCGCCTGCAAGTGTCCGGCTTCTTCGACGACCGCAGCAGCGACCGCCTCGGCATGGAGTCCGATGCCAAGCTGGTCGGCACCTTGAGCGATCTGTCCACCTACGTGAAAGAACACGGCACGGACGTCATTTTCATCGCCCTGCCCATCCGGCACGTCAAGCGGGTCATGAACCTCTTGGACGACTTGCGCGACACCACGGCCTCCATTTACTACGTGCCCGATATCTTCGTGTTCGATCTCATCCAGGCGCGATCCGGCGAGATTCACGGCATTCCCGTGGTCGCCATGTGCGAAACCCCGTTCTACGGATATCGCGGCGTCACGAAGCGGCTGACCGACATCGGCCTGTCCGTGATCATCCTGCTGCTGCTCCTGCCGCTGCTGCTCGTGGTCGCGGTTATGGTGAAAGCCACCTCGCCCGGGCCCATCATATTCAAGCAGCGCCGCTACGGCCTGGACGGGCGCGAGATCGCAGTTTACAAATTCAGGACCATGAGCGTGACCGAGGACGGCGACGAGATCCGGCAGGCGTCCAAGACCGACAGCCGCATTACGCGCATCGGCGGCATCCTGCGGCGCACCTCCATGGACGAGCTGCCGCAGCTCATCAATGTCCTGCAAGGCCGCATGAGCCTGGTCGGCCCGCGGCCCCACGCCGTCGCGCACAACGAGGAATACCGCAAGCTCATCAAGGGCTACATGGTTCGGCACAAGGTGCTGCCCGGCATCACAGGCCTCGCGCAAGTGAATGGCTGCCGAGGGGAGACCTCGCAGCTGGAGGAGATGGAGGCACGCGTGAATTACGACTTGGATTACCTGCGGCGCTGGACCCCCATGCTGGACATCAAGATCATCCTGCTCACCGCGGTCAAGATCTTTCGCGACGACAAGGCCTACTGAGCCGCCGCCGCCTCGATGCCCGCCGTCACGAACCTCTCGTGAAATAGATAGCGCCCCTGCATGAGCAGCGGCATCTGTGCGGCGATGGCGATGCTGCGCGCCGGATGTATCCGGAACACCCCATCCGCGGAGCCCCACCCCGCCGCCTCGATGCCGACGTCATGGAAATTCAGGCGTTCACGCACCAGGGGATACTGGAATTTATAAAAGGCTTCCTTGGCCGAGAAAATCAAGGTGACCGCGGCGGCTTGCTCCGCCGCGGGGAGTGACCGCAGCCAGGCGATCTCGACGGGCAGGCAGATGTGGCGCCACATCTCGCCGCGGATGTCTCCGACCACCTCGCTGTCCAGCCCCAGGGAGCCCACGCGCCGCCGTTCCGCCACCACGGCCGCGCAGAATCCCGTGGTGTGGGTAATGCTGCCGGCCAGAGAGTCGGGCCAGACAGGCTGCCTGTCATCGCCCACCCGAACCGGAAAATCGGCGATTCCGAACTCCGCCATGGCGCGCCGGGCGCACAGCCGCCCGGCGGCGAATTCTCCAACCCGTTTAGGGACGGCCCGCCCCAGATAGGCCGCTTCCTCGGGGAGCAGCAGTCCCGGATCTCCCGGTTCGCGCAAGGTTGCGGCGGCCGCGCCCGGCGAGAACAAGCGGCGCACGGGGCTGGACAGGGCGGCCGGATTCATTGCAGGTCGATGCGCGCTGGGTTTGCCATGAAGATTGCCGCCTAGTTTGCCAGGATGGGATGCTTGCCGCTGGATTGCGGCATGAACGATAATGGCCAATGCAAAATGTCATCGTCACCGGCGGCAGCCGCGGGCTGGGGCTCGCCATGGCCCGCACTCTCGCAGCCTCTGGCTACCGAGTCATCGCGCTGGCGCGCGGCAGCACCGAAGAGCTCGCGGCCGCGAGCCGCGCGGCCGCCGACGGCGGACGCGGTGCGATTGAGTTCCGCGCCTGCGACTTATCCCAATTGGACCGGATCGCGGCGTTGGTGAAGGCGCTGCGCGCCGACTTCGGCCCGCTCTACGGGCTCATCAACAATGCAGGTCTCGGCACCAGCGGCCTCTTGAGCACCATGCGCGATCAGGAGATCCAGAGACTGATTCAGCTCAATACGGTGTCTCCCATCGTCTTGTCCAAGTACGTCGTCAGATCGATGATGGCCCGGCGCGAAGGCCGGATCATCAACATCGCCTCGATCGTGGCCTTTACCGGCTACAGCGGGCTCTCGGTTTACAGCGCCACCAAGGCATCGCTGATCGGCTTCACGCGCTCCCTGGCACGCGAAGTCGGACAGCTCGGGATTACGGTGAATGCGATCGCACCCGGATTCGTGGCCACCGAAATGACGCAGGAACTGGACGAGTCGCAGCGCCTTAAGATCGCGCGCCGCAGCGCCTTGAAGCGCATGCCCGACCCCATCGATGTGGCACGCAGCGTCGAGTTTCTACTCGGGGAAGGCGGCCGCAATGTGACCGGCACGACACTGACCATCGACGCCGGCAACACCGCCTAGCGAGCCCACAGACCCATAAAACTGTGCGCGTCGTCAACTACTTTCGGCGCCCACGGGCTCACTCTCGACAGCACAGTGAACGGCACAGTCACACTCATCGAACTCGCCGGTCATGTGGGCCTGCTGCTGTGGGGCACCCATATGGTGGGCAG
Organism: uncultured Gammaproteobacteria bacterium; assembly: GCA_963784105.1. Taxonomy (GTDB): domain Bacteria; phylum Pseudomonadota; class Gammaproteobacteria; order Steroidobacterales; family Steroidobacteraceae; genus Bog-1198. The sequence continues at coordinate 1,659,148 of CAWAQE010000015.1, read as the reverse complement.
CGGCGTGCAGCGCGGCTTCGGCACCGTCATGCGGCATTGGCTCGGCTGCAACCTCGACAACCGGCTGCGCGCCTTCTTTACGGGGCTGGGTGTCACCACGCTGCTCCAGAGCAGCACCGCCACCGGGCTGCTGGCCACTTCCTTCGCGGCCACCGGCGTCATCGCACTCGCCCCCGCGCTCGCGGTCATGCTCGGCGCCAATGTGGGCACGGCGCTTCTGACCCAATTGCTGTCCTTCAACGTGGCCATGGTGGGACCGCCGCTGGTGCTCGCCGGCGTCCTCGCCTTCCGCTGGGCGATCAACGCCAAGGCAAAGAATCTCGGGCGCATCAGCATCGGCCTCGGGCTCATGCTCATGGCGCTGGCGGGCCTCGTGCACACGCTCGGACCTCTCGATAATGCCCCCTTGCTGCGCCCCGTGATGGGCGCACTGTCCGGCGATCCGGTGCTCGCCGTGCTGATTGCCGCCATGCTCACCTGGGCCTGTCACTCGAGCATTGCCATCGTGCTGCTCGTTGGATCGTTCGAGGCGGGTCACGTCGTCGGACCCACCGGCGCGCTGGCCTTGGTGCTGGGGGCGAATTTGGGCGGGGCGCTGCCGGCGCTTCTCGACGCCTCGACTTTGGCTGCAAAACGTCTGCCGCTCGGCAATCTGCTGGCACGCCTGGCGGGCATCGTGGTCGCGCTGCCGTTCCTGCCTGAGATCGCGCAAGTGCTCGGCCGGATGGATCCCGGCCACCCCGCGCGCCTGGTCGTGGATTTTCATCTGCTGTTCAACGTGCTGCTGGCCTGCGTCTTTCTCGGCCCCGTAGGGCTTCTCGCGCGCAGCCTCACCCGCTGGCTGCCCGATCCGCCGGCGCCCATCGACCCGGCGCGGCCGGTGTATCTGGATGTGGCCGCTCTGGATTCAGCGACCGTGGCGCTCGCCAACGCATCGCGGGAGACCTTGCGCATGGCCGATATGGTCGATGCGATGCTGCGCGACACTCTGGCGGTGATTTATCGCGACGATCGGGCCCGCGCCGACGCGGTCTCAACCAACGCTCGCTGCGTCGATAAGCTCGGGGAGGCGATCCGCCGCTACCTCGCGGATGTGGGCGACGAGCAGTCCCTCGACAGCCACCGGGGAGGCGCTCGCGGGCAGGACGTCCTGTCGGCCGTCATCAACCTCGAGCACGTCGCCGACATCATGGCAAACAGCCTGGTGGAGCTCTCGCTGCGCAGCTTGAGACGAGGCAAGAAGCTCGCCGTGGAGGAATTCGAAATCGTCGCGGCCATGCACGGCGAATTGATCGACTGCCTGCGCCTCGCGCTGGCGGTTTTTCTACAGGCGGAACCCCGCGACGCCACGCGCCTGGTGGCGAGCAAGGCACAGTTCCGCGAGTTCGAAGCCTCGGCCATGGCCTTGAGCGCGCGGCTGCTGCGTGCCGCCGCCGCGACCACGCGATTGGCCGATCGAGACACCGCCGAGCTCATCGCCGAAGAGAGCGGCCTGTTCCTGCGCACGGTGAGGGATCTGCGGCGCATTCATTCGCATCTGGCCAGTTTCGCCTATCCCGTCCTGCACGGCCCGGGCGGCCGCAGGCAGCGGCCGGCGCGCCTCGCGGCAGCGGCGATGACGACGCTCACATCCAAGGGCACCCTGCCCGGCCGCTGATGCGCGGCATCGCCGCCGGCCGCTACGCGTCTCGTGAGCGAACCAAAGTCCAGCTCACGGCCCCCTGTTGCCTAAGTTTCCGGGAACAGCCTCGGAAAAAGCACTTCCAGCGCATCGACGGGAAACCGCAAGGACACTGCGCCTTTTGGCGTATCTGATGCGAGCAAGCCCAGGGACGTGAGCTCGTTGAGAACCCGCCGCGCAGTGCGCTCCGGCATACCGGTAATGCGCGCAATCTCGCCGCGCTCGAACTCACCGCGAACAAGCGCTTCTTCCAATAAGCGTGAAGCTTCGGGCTTTAGGTTATCGCTGCGATCCACGTAGTTGCGAAGCCGGCGCGCAAGTGCATCGAGTTCAAATAGTCCCGACATGAACCGCACTTGGTCGAGAGCCAGCTCGAGGAACCATTGAGCGAACTCGCTGAGTGCGCGTTGCGATAGGTTGCCGCGTCCGTCCAGATCCCCCTGCCGTGGGGTGTCCGCGTAATCCATCATGCGCTTGTATTCTCCCCGACTTTCCAGGCCGCGCGCCAAGCCGCGCGAGATTGACCAAAGCCCATGTGTGCCGATACCGGCAGCATGGGACATGGCATGGCTCATAAGCCTGCTGACTCGCCCATTACCATCTGGAAAGGGATGTATGTAGTTCAAGCGATGATGAGCGGTGGCCATCGCGATGATGCGGCCTGCCTTGCCGAGTTTCTCAAAGGAATAGCGTTCGGCGAAGTAGCGCATGAATTCGGGAACACGTTGGCTTGAAGGCGGCGCGTGGCGCCCAACGGACACATCGTGCTCAGGAAGTGAACGCCATGCTCCCGGTTCCATCGTGGATTCACGGCCTACACCACTGACGCGAAGCATTTCGTCCGGTGCCTCGCGGTAGAATTCTTTGTGGATCCATTGGAGGAAATCCGCTGAAGCGGGCTCCGGCAGCCGCCGGTTCGCGGCCATAATGTCTATCTCAGCCTGAACACGCACGTGTGCAGCCGCTTCCAGTTGTAGGTTGCGTCGCCCCCTGTCTTCGGCGAGGTTGCCGGCAAGCGCGCGTTCGATATCCTTCGGGCGCGTGTTATGACCTTCGATAAGGTTGCTGTAATAGGCGTTCATGATGCGTACCAACCCCGCCAGGTTGGCGGCGGTGCGCGGATGCAGCGCCGCTCCGAGCGTCGCAGCTGCGGCCGATAACTCGGCAACGATGTCCCCGATTGCCTCACCAGGATCTTCTAATCGGGCAGGCTCAATGCGTTGAACCGATTCGACGGCGTTCATGTTGGCCGATCTTCACGTCATGTAATCCTATGAAGATACAGCAATAAGTCAACTTTGGCATTATATTAGGCCGATTTATTGGCCGATCTTCTCCGTTGCGCCCTCATTGGCGCGGATAGTGCGGAGGTTCACTCGTCCGCATATATGAAGCTAACCTTTGTAGTTTACCTTCATATCTGATACCATGCTGGGGTGAAGAAAGTACACGACCAAGCGGCGGCCATGGCCTCGGAGCTTCGAGTGGTGCTCGGGAAACTCAAGCGCCGGCTGCGGGAGCATGCGAACAAGGGGGACTTGTCCCTGTCCCAGTTGGCCGTGATCGGCTATCTGGATCGCGAAGGTCCCTCGACGGTCACGGCATTGGCGCGGGCGGAAGGCGTGCGGCCGCAATCGATGGGCGCGACCGTCGCCGCGTTGGAAGAGGCCGGCTTGGTGTGCGGTACGCCGCATCCCGCCGACGGTCGGCAGATCATTCTTTCCCTGACTGCCGCCGCGCGTGAATGGCTCGAGGCCAGCCGCGCCGCGCGCGAAGACTGGCTTTCCCAGGCCATCCGCTCGCATCTCAGCCCGGCCGAGCAAGAAGAGCTTGCGAAGGCGGCCTCACTCCTGCGGCGAATAATCGAGTAGCGTTGAGAGGCGCGTTTCGCTCGCTGCGCAACTACAACTACCGCGTCTGGGCGGCCGGCGCGCTGGTGTCCAATGTGGGCACGTGGATGCAGCGCACGGCGCAGGATTGGCTGGTGCTTGCGGAGCTCACCCACAAGAATGCGACCGCGCTCGGAATCGTGATGGCCCTGCAGTTCGGACCGCTCGCCCTCATGCTGCCGCTGTCGGGATTCGCCGCCGATTACTTCGATCGCAGAAAACTCTTGATGGCGACTCAGACGACCATGGGAATTTTGGCGCTCGGACTCGGCATTCTCACCATCTCGGGGACCGTGCGTTTGTGGCACGTGTATCTGTTCGCCTTCCTGCTCGGATGCGTCAGCGCCTTCGATTCGACCGCGCGCCAGACATTCGTCGCCGAACTCGTGGGAGAGGAGGATCTGTCGAACGCCGTGGGCCTCAACTCGGCCTCGTTCAACGCCGCACGAATGATCGGTCCCGCCGTCGCCGGCGTGCTCATCGCGGCGGTGGGTTCCGGATGGGTGTTCCTGATCAACGCGGCGTCCTTCGTCGCCGTGCTTGGCTCTCTCTTCTTTCTTCGGGTCGATCATCTGCATCGGAGCATGAAGGCCGGCGGCGGCCGCGGCGGCTTGATCGACGGCTTCCGCTACGTCTGGAGGCGGCCCGACATCAAGGCGATTCTGGTAATGCTGTTCTTGATCGGCACCTTCGGCATCAACTTCCCGATCTTCATATCGACCATGGCCGTCGGAGTGTTCCACGCCGGTGCGAGTCAGTTCGGATTGCTCACCTCGATGATGGCGATCGGATCGGTGGCCGGGGCGCTGCTCTCCGCACGGCGGGAGAAGCCCGGAATGCCGGTCATCGCCGCCGCGGCGGCGATCTTCGGATTCGGGTTCTGTATCGCGGCCGCGATGCCGAGTTACGGGCTGTTCGGTTGTGCGCTCGTCGTCATCGGCCTGTCGGCGCAGACCTTCACCACGACGGCGAACAGCACGATCCAGCTCTCGACGGAGCCCGAGATGCGCGGACGGGTGATCGCGCTATTTCTCGCCATCGCCGTGGGCGCAACTCCCATCGGCGCGCCGTTCGTCGGCTGGGTGGCGGATACGTTCGGCCCGCGATGGGCCCTCGGTGTCGGAGCCGCCTCGGGATTCGGCGCGGTGATCGTGGCGGTTCTTTATTTCGCCAAACTGCGGGGCCTTCGCCTCGGCAATACGGCATCGCTGCCCGGCGGCGAGCTTAGGTTATAGCCGCCTCAGACCAGAGTGTCGATTTTGACAGTCAGGGCGATTTCAGCCGCGCTGAGACTCGATCCGCTCACACTGGCGCCCGGCAGACCTGGAACCGAGAGCGTGTAGGTCCCATTGGCTTGCGAAATATTCGCCGAATAGCTCTTGCCGCCCACGCTGGTCGAATAGGTCGAACTCTCCAAGGTCGAAGCGGCTGTGCTTACTGCGTTCGGGACAACGGACATAATCCGCGACGGTTGACGCAAAGTGCATTTTCTTTGACATAACCGCAGCGGACATATTTCAAGGCCGCCGTGAAGGGGCTGGGGTTCGGCCCACTCGATCGCAAAACGGCCGCATTAAAATGAGAATTGCTTCCGTTCACAGGCGCGGGGTTTGGCGTAATTTTCCGGTTCCCCAAGCAGGGCCGACGTTGCAGATCCTCTCGCCGCCAGACTTTAGGCGACGGCATGCCGCATCGGTCATAGAGACCCATGCAAGCAAGCTACAATTATTGGCTCGTCGCACTGTCGATCATTGTCGCGATCGTCGTTTCCTACACGGCGCTCACGCTGGCAGGCCGCGTGGCCCAGGCGGAGCGGTCGAGCGGACGAGGCTGGTTGTTCGGCGGGGCCGCCGCCATGGGCATCGGAATCTGGTCGATGCACTTCATCGGCATGCTCGCATTCTCGGTACCGATACCGCTCCGTTACAATATCCTGACGACTCTGGTCTCCCTCATCATCGGAATTCTGACCTCAGGCTTCGCGCTCGCGATCGCCGGTCGTCCGAATCTTGGCCTCGAGCGCCTCGCCGCAGGCTCGCTGGTCATGGGTGCCGGGATCTGTGCCATGCACTACACCGGCATGGCGGCCATTCAGATCATGCCGGCGATCAGCTACGACCCGCTGCTCGTCGGTGCTTCGATCGCGATCGCAGTCACGGCATCGTTCGCAGCGCTCTGGCTCGCCTTCAAGCTGCGCAGCGGGCAGTCCTGGCTCATGGTCCTCGCCCGCGGCGGCGCCGCGGTGGTGATGGGATTTGCCATCACGGGCATGCACTACACGGGCATGGCTGCTTCGATGCTCGCACCGGGCTCAATTTGCTGGGGCGGCGCGGCGCTGGACAATAACTGGCTGGCCGTGACCATCGGGCTGATTGCACTGGCGCTGCTGGCGATCACCTTGATTGCCGCGGTCTACGATGCACACCTCGAATCACACACGCGTCAAGATGCCCTGCGGCTTGCCCGGCTCAACACCGACCTGCAGCACGGCAAGAATCTCCTGACGCTGGCCACCCAGGCTGCCGGCATCGCCTGCTGGGAATATGAGGTACCGACGCGGACCACGCTGTGGACCGAGAACGACATCGAATCCCTGCGCAGCGCCGGTATCGACATCCGCGGACGTCCCGACGCGCTCCTGGCGATGATCCATCCCGACGACGCGGCCGCCGCTTTGGGCCTGATGCACACGGCGATTGCGGAGAACCGCAGGGTGTGCGGCCTGCGCCTAAGGTTGGTGACTGCTGCCGGAAACACGGTGCATCTGCAAGCCCACGCTCGGCTGACTTGCGATGCGCATGGTCAGCTCGAGCGTGTGCTCGGTGTTTCCTGGGACGTCACCGAGCAGGTTCAGCAAGAGGAGCGTCGGCTGGAGCTGCAGATGCAACTGCGCGACGTTTCGCGCCAGGCGGGCATGGCGGAAGTCGCCACCGGCGTGCTGCACAATGTCGGCAATGTGCTCAACAGCCTCGGCGTGTCCGCCACGCTGGTGCTTGCGGGTCTGCGTGACTCGCGCGTCGGTAACGTCGGGCGGGTCGCGCAGCTGCTCTGCGAACAAGGCGATCGGCTCGCGGACTTCTTGGAGAATGACCCGCGCGGCCGTGAAGTGCGGAGCTATTTGACCAACCTCGGCGAGAATCTGTGCGCCGAGAACCGTGCGCTGCATGCCGATACGCAGGCCATCGTCGGGCATGTCGAGCACATCGGCAAGATCGTCGCGGCACAACAGAGTTATGCCCGACGCGGCGGTGTTACCGAAGAGGTGGACATCGCAGAACTGGTCGATAAGGCGATTGCACTCAACTTCACGGGCAGTGCGGATGTGACGGTGACGCGGGACTACCAATTCGCCCCCCGGCTCACCCTCGATCGCCACAAAATGATTCAAATACTGGGCAACGTGCTGAGCAATGCGCGCCACGCGCTGCGGGATCAGACCCAGGGACAGCGAATCTTGACGGTGCGGATACGCGCGATGACGCCCGGCTCGTTCGCCATCGACGTCGAGGATTCAGGAATCGGGATCGAAACCGCAGTGCTCCAGCGGCTGTTCGAATTCGGGTTCACCACCAAGAAAGATGGCCATGGTTTCGGCCTGCACGCCAGCGCCAATCTTGCCAAGGAGTTGGGCGGCGAGCTCAGCGGGCACAGCGACGGCCCGGGCCGCGGCGCCCGCTTCAGCCTTCGGATGCCCTACCCGGCCGCGGCCGAACAGCCGGCGCGGAGGCGCGCGTGAACACCGTTGTAACCCCGGTCGAAGACATCCGAATTCTCATCACTGACGATAATGCGGCGATCCATGACGATTTCCGCCGCATCCTCGCCGCCGGCGCGGACGACGATGCGGACCTGGCCGTGGCGGAAAACCTCCTGTTCGGCGATCCGGCGGCGGCGGCCGTGCACCATCCTGCCTATGCGCTCGAATTCGCGCTGCAGGGTGAGCAAGCCGTGCGGCACGTCAAACACGCCCGCGCCGATGGCCATCCGTTCGCCGTGGCCTTCGTCGACATGCGGATGCCGCCCGGCTGGGACGGCCTGGAAACCATCGAGCGCCTCTGGGAAGAAGACCCGCGTGTGCAGATCGTGATCTGCTCCGCGCATTCGGATTACGACTGGAAGGACATCTTCGAGCGGCTTGGCCACTCCGACAAGCTTCTCATTCTCAAGAAGCCGTTCGAGCCGATCGAAGTGTTGCAGAGTGCGAGCGCCCTATCGCGCAAGTGGCAGCACGAGCGGGCATTGGAAGCGCATGTCCAGTCCCTCGAACAGGTGATCACCGCCCGCACGGAAAAGTTGGAAGCCGCGAACCTGCAGCTGCGCCATCTGGCAACTCACGATGCGCTGACGGGACTTCCGAATCGCGTGCTGCTGGACGACCGGCTCGCTCGAGCGATCGCACACGCCGACCGGGACGCGCAGCCCTTTGCCGTCCTGGTGCTCGATTTGGACCGCTTCAAATTGATCAATGACTCGTTTGGCCATCGCTCCGGCGACATGGTGCTGAACGAGGTCGCACGCCGGCTCCATGGGCTGGTACGCAGCATCGACACGGTTGCGCGCGTGGGCGGCGATGAGTTCGTGCTCGTGGTCAGCCCGTCGACATCACGCGCCGACGCCGAAGAGATCGGCAGGCGCGCGAATGAGGTTTTGCGCACGCCCATTCAAGTCGACGGCATCGATCTGCACGTCTCCTCGAGCATCGGCATCGCCTTCTACCCGACGGACGGCGGTTCCGCGGAACACGTGCTTGCGCATGCCGACGCGGCCATGTATTGCGCCAAAGAACGCGGCCGCAATAATCATCAATGCTTCGGCCCCGGCATGAAGTCGGTGGCGTTCGAACGCGTGAGCCTCGAGAGCGAGCTGCATCAGGCGCTGAGGCTCGATCAATTCGAACTGTTCTATCAGCCCAAGGTCGACACTGCCACCGGCGATATTCACAGCGCCGAGGCGCTGATCCGCTGGCGCCATCCGCACCGGGGCCTGATAGAGCCGGCGCAATTCATTCCGCTGGCGGAGGAGTGCGGATTGATCCACGAGATCGGAGCGTGGGTGCTGCACGAAGCCTGCCGCCAATGCACGGCTTGGCAGCGCGCGGGCCGGCTGTCGCTGCGCGTCGCCGTCAATGTGGCGGCGGCGCAGTTTCGACGGGGCGACCTGCTCGAGGTGGTTCGCGGCGCGCTCCGGGAATCTCAGCTGGATGCGCGCTTTCTCGAGATCGAGTTGACCGAGAGCGCGGTGATGACCAATCCGGAAGATTCCGCAGCCACCCTCGAGCAAATCAGCCGCATGGGCGTGCTGGTATCGGTCGATGACTTCGGCACCGGCTACTCGAGCATGAGCTATCTGCGCCGCTTTCCGATCGACAAGCTGAAGATCGATCGTAGTTTCATCACCGATCTGACTACCCGCGCCGATGACGCGTCGATCGTTCAGGCAATCGTGTCGCTGGCGCACGGTCTGCGGCTCAAGGTGATCGCCGAGGGCGTGGAAACCCTGGAGCAGCTGAAGTTTCTGCAGTCTGTGGGCTGCGATCAGTACCAGGGTTATCACTTCAGCGCACCGCTGCCCGCGGCCGAGTTTGCCGAACTGGTGTGCAACTGGCAGAAAGCGGAGGATCGGTCCTCGGTTGACAATGCCTCACGCACGCACAGCAAACTGGCGGCCTACCGCTGAGCATCGGGCGGCGTGCGGCAGGTTGCCAGCACCAAGCCCCGCAGCCAGCGATGGGCTGGATCGGCGTCGAGGCGTGGGTGCCACATCTGGGAAACCGTGATCGGCTCTGTGCGGACCGGCAGTGGGAAGCTCTTGATGCCCGCGGAACTGCGCTTGGTCTGGCTTCCCAATGTCGCGTCAATGAACGAGCCGGTCACCAGCGCCACCAGATCGGATACGCTCGCGACCGCCAAGGCTGCCCGGAAGCCGGGCACCACGGCGACCACCGTGCGGGTGAGGCCGAGCGCAGCCAGCGCGCGGTCTACCGGACCGCTCGTCTGACCACGGCGCGAAGCGACGACGTGCCCGCACGCAGCGTATCTCTCGGGGGTCACCTTACCGCCGGCAATCAGGGGGTGACCCTCCCGAACCGCGCCGACAAAATCGTCCCGGAATAGAGCCTGCAGGCGCACCTCCGGCCCGGACTGTCCGAGCACGCCGATCTCGAGATCAACCAGGCCCTCTCGCAGCGCTCGTACGTCCTTGTCGGGCTTTGGCGCGAAATGAAGGCGCACATTCGGCGCCGCCGCAGTTACCGCCGCGACGAGCGATGCGGCAAAAATCTCCACGAAACCCTCGCTGGAACGGATGATGAAGCTCCGTTTCAAATTAGCGAGGTCCAAGCCGCCGACGGCCGGACGCAGCACCACATGAGCATCCGCGGCCAGCTCATGCACGCGCCCGCGCAGTTCGGCAGCGCGTGGTGTCGGCGCCATGCCGCGACCCGCGCGCACCAGCAGCGGGTCTCCGGTCGCCGCGCGCAGGCGCGCGAGGGTACGGCTCATCGCCGAAGCGCTGAGTCCCAAGCGCCGCGCGGCGCCTGCCACACTACCCTCGGCAAGCAGGGCATCCAACGCCGTCAGCAGGTTCAGGTCAGTTTCAGGCATGCCGGGAACGTAGCTTACCGAGGCATGGCGCTCGGCGCATGTATAAAGTGCAGCCGATGCGTCTTCCGCTATGCGGCGTGGCCGCTATCCTTGGTGAACTACCTGGGTTAGAGATCCTGTATGCCACCTCCCGAACAAATGCCACCTCCTCATTCAATCAAAAAACTTCTTCTTGTCGGTGCCTCTCGCGGCCTAGGCTTCGCCTTGGCTGAGGAGTACCTCAAACGCGGCTGGCAGGTCGTGGCCACCGAGCGGCGCGCAGGCGCATCCGAGCTGCACAAACTTGTTGAGGCCGCCGCCGGGCGGCTCGAAATCGAGAGCCTCGACATCGACCATCCCGACCAGGTGGCCGCTCTACGCGCGCGTCTGGGGCCGAGAAAATTCGACCTGCTGTTCGTCAACGCCGGCGTCAAGAACGACGATCGTGAAACAATCGCGGATGTGTCGACCGACGAGTTTGTACGCGTGATGATCACAAACGCCCTGAGTCCGATGCGCGTCATCGAGACCCTGCAGGATGCCGTGCTTCCCAACGGCACTATTGGGATCATGTCCTCCGGACAGGGCAGCGTCGCCAACAATGAGAGCGGACACTACGAGGTCTATCGCGGCAGCAAGGCGGCGCTCAACATGTTCATGCGCAGCTTCGCGGCCCGCCACGCCCATGATCCGCGAACTCTGCTGCTCATGGCTCCGGGCTGGGTGCGGACCGACATGGGCGGCCCCCAGGCACGCCTGAGTATCGAGGAGAGCATTCCGAACCTCGCCGACACCATGGACGCGCAAGTGGGAAAGGCCGGCCTTCAGTATCTCGACTATCTGGGCAGGCGGATTCCGTGGTGAATCTCGAAACGGCGGCTTAGATGCCGGTGAGCCCGACTGACCCGGTCGTTTTTGACATAAGCGGCACTGCTCCCTGCGTGTGCTGCCACCCATCCTCGCTCGGCATGTCGTGCCTTGCGCGGCGGCAGGGCCAATAATACTTTCTCGCACCCCTTGACATGTGCCAGTCATGACATGACCATTTCTTGGTAGCGCTTGCCTGTCGGCAAGAGATGCTTCGGCCGGATAGCTATAATTTTTTTGGGGGCAATAAAGCACGCCTGTTTGTCCTGGTGCTCTGCCGGGGCCCCTGCCTGATCCTCGATAAATCTCCACGCGACCACAGACTTTTAGATCATTAATTAAAAAGGGGATGTGTCATGCGATTACTTTCTGGATGTACCGCAATCGTGATTGCGGCCGTTGCCACGGCTGCCGGCTCCCTCGCCGGCAAAAGCGCGGTAGCGGCCGCCCCCAGCTCCGACGTGACCGCGATTCGCGGCAGCTTCCAGCCCACGGCTGACGTCGATATGGGCGAATACACTAGCTCGATCATGACGGTCGAGGTCGTGCTGGCGCCCAGTAACGGGTCGAAGTTGTCCGAGCTGCTGACGAATCTGTACGACCCGAATAGCACCCGGTACCAGCAGTGGCTCGGCCAGGGCGACTTCTATTCGCAGTTTGCTCCGAGCGCTGCGCAGATCGCGGCAGTAGCCGGTCAACTGCAGGCCCGTGGATTGGTCGTGCAGCAATCCTCGTCCCCGTTCCTGGTGCGCGCTAGCGGACCGAGCAAGGTGGTCGAGGCCGCGTTCGGGACCACGCTGCACACTTACCGCAATCGGAAGGGGATCACATACTTCTCGAATACCTCGGCAGTTGTTCTGCCCACGAGCGTGGCCTCGGGGGTTCTGGGCGTCGTCGGCCTTTCAAATACCGTGCGGCTGCATTCTCTGTACCATCTCACCCCGAACAGCCATGCAGGTCCGAAGCCAAGCTGTGATAGCCCCTATCCGGACCTGGCATTCATAGAAAATGTATACATTGCCGGCGCTGCCTTCACGTACGGCTATGGCGGCGGTCCGGGATGCAGTGGCCTGACGCCCTCGCAAACCAACTCGATCTATGACGCGCCCCATGTGGGAGCCAGAGGCCAAGGCGAGGGCGTTAAATTTGCCGTGTTCGAGCTCTCCGCCTACCAGCACTCCGACATCGACACATGGGCGCACCAGTTCTACGGCCCCGTTTACGCGCCGCCGCTGGTGGACATCGCCGTCGACGGCGGCCCGCTCGCCCCGATTTGCCCGGTGGGCGATGAGTGCCCCCCCGCATATAATGGGTACAGCGGAGACATCGAGGTCGCCGCCGACATCGAGATTACGCTCGCGCTCGCGCCGGCCGCACGCAGTCTCCTCGTCTACAACGCTCCGAACGACTACACCGGCCAGACCGAGCTGGATGAGTACACGTATATCGCAGCGCAAGACAACGCCGATGTCATAAGCTCGAGCTGGGCTGCATGTGAGAATGACGTCGGAGCTGCGTACGTCCAAGCCGAGAACGTAGTTTTCGAGCAGATGGCTGCCCAGGGGCAGAGCATGTTCGGTGCCGAGGGTGACACCGGCGCCTTCGAATGCATCAGGAGCGATGGAACCACCATCGTCAACCTTCTGGATCCGCCCGCCCAACCCTGGGTGACGAGTGTTGGCGGCACATCTTTCGACGCCAATCCGAACGTCAATCCCAATCCGAGCTATCCCTACGGATTGGAGACCGTCTGGAATGTCGACAACCTGTGTAATGAGAACTCGAACTCAGAGGGTACCGGCATCTCAGGCGCCGGATGGTGTGGCGCAACAGGCGCCGGCGGCGGCGGGAACAGCCAGTACTGGGGCCGCCCCTCTTACCAGTTTGGACCGGGCGTCCAGAACCGGTACACGACGTACGGCGGCCAGCAGATCCCCAATGGGGTGACGCAATGCTCGCTTGCCAAACCGGGAACTCCGTGCCGGGAGACTCCGGATATCTCCGCCAATGCCGACGAGTGGACGGGTTATGCGGAATTCTGTACGGGGAACCCCAACCCTCCGGACTACAGCGACTGTGGAACTTTCAGCGGCGGCGAACCCGCCCCCGGCTGGTTCCAGATCGGCGGCACCAGCCTGTCATCGCCGCTCTGGTCGGCAATCATCGGCGACCGCGTCGGCTACCAGCGGCACCGGGTCGGCAACGCGAACCCGCTGCTGTACACGCTGTACAACATCGACCCCAACGGTTTCTTCCACGACATCACCGGAGTTGGACAAGCTACGAACAACAACGGTTTGTTCCCGACCACCTGGGGATTTGATCTAGCCACCGGTATCGGATCGCCAAAGATGGGTCCGTTGATTACCGGGTTTCCGGACCCGTATTGAATAGAGACTGGAAGGCGGTAGGTTCCGCGGTGTCGCCTCGGAACCTACCCTTCTCGAATCCCACCGTCACCGTGATTGGCGACGGCCTACGACCGATCAGGATTTGCCGGCAGCCAAACGGCCGCGCGCGCAACCCTGCCTGACGATGCACCATGACCGGCCGCGGCGATTGCAATATAAAAAACTTCCGGCTGAGTTCTGGACGCTTTGGGAACGAGCTTTACGAAGAAGCTGGTCGAGGTTTTGCCCCTTGGAAAGGACTGAATTGCTTTTCCCTGCTGCACATAATCGATGCCTGGTTTCGCCGACGCCCCCTCGGTCCACCACACAAATCGAGTATCGTTACCCATGCGAGAGGAACGATGAACGCGAATCTCCGCAAAACGCTCTCCAGCGAGAACCGTACAGTCACTAGCGGAAACCACGGGGGAGTTGGTCGGCGCGCCAAGAGGCTTTTGGCGGTTGACATCAGGCGTTGCATTATTTGCGGCTTGCGATGGTGTCTCCGAAGTCGGTGACGGCGTATCGACCGCGGCCGCCGCCGAAGCCGCCGGCAGCCCCGCGGTCTCGCCCGTCGGGACGAAGGCAGTATTGGGCCGCGCGATCGCTACGGCTGCCGGAAGGAGGCTGTTGCCGCTGACCTTTTTACCGGCCAGATCAGCAACCCAAATCCAAGCGGTTGCACAAATCAGCAAGGCGCCCAATACCGCAGTGGCTGTGAAGGACCTCGCCAGCGAACGTTTGATGGGCGAGGATTCCAAATCATGAGCGGACGGCAATGGCCCAGCCACCCGCCCGGTATCCAATTTATCCATCCAGGCGCGCACCGAAATCGATCGACGCGCCCGATGCCAGGACAGCCCCATGGTAATCGCCTGCCACTGTCGTCGGCTCAGTCCTGGCGGGCGACTCGGCACCACTCCAAAATCGCGTGCCTCCGTTGAGCGCCGGCGCTGAAAGGGATGCGTTCCAGCAAGCAATTCGTAGGAGAGGCAGGCGAACGCGTAGATGTCGTCGCGCGGATCGGGTGGCCGTCCCTCCAGAAGTTCGCAGGATGCATAGGCAGGCGTAACCGAGTAGAAGGCATTTTTGGCAGACGGCTGGCCCTGCGCAGACGGCTCGCCCTGCGCAGACGGCTCGCCCTGCGCAGACTGATCGGCGGAAATGCCCGGTGCGCCGAAATCGAGTATCCGGACTTCTCCCGATTCGGTAATCATAATATTGTTCGGCTTCAAATCCGCATGAACAATGTTGCGGGCATGTGCGCACTCCAGCCCGGACCCGATCTCACGTATGATTTCCCATGCCTGGGGACGGGACATAGGCAAGGGCTGCAATCGGCTCATCACGCTGCTCAGGAGTTCCCCCTCCAGATACTCCATCGTAAAAAAATCCAGATCGCCGTCCCGGTCCAGTTCGAATACGTTGACAATATTTCGGTGGGAAAGTGTCTGCGTGCGGTAAAACTCGCGCCGTAGGCTTGCCAGACCCTCCTCCCGGTTTGCGGCCGCCGCATGCAAAATCTTGATGGCCACGTACTGCTGAGCTTCACGAAGACCGGCGCGGTAGCGATCCAAGGCCCTGAATACCGAGCCCTTGCCGCCGCTTCCCAATCGATCCACCAGAACATAGCGATCCCGCAACACGCGGCCGATTTCAACGGGTGAGGGAGTTTGGCCGCCGGTCGAAGCAGACCGGCGCCCGCTTGCGGCGGTCGACAGGTCGATCGTCGTGCTGTCATCGGCGATAGTCACTGGGTACCCATGATCTTCGGCGCACTCCTCTAAACCGACTTATCTAGAGCAGCAACGCCTGCGCGTCGGTGCCGCAACCGATGCGGTCTACCGATTGCTGCCCGTAGTTATAGATGGTGAAGACGTTTGTGTATGTCAGACAACGCCGTCAATTGCCGTGGTATTCGCGCCACGGCGACCGTTGCTGCCTGCCGCGGCTCATAGAGAGGCAGAAGCGCGTTCCGGGTTGCCATTGGCATACTCATCCGGCGTGTGCGATGGGAGCGCTGAGCGGCGCACCCGATCCGGCCGACGGCCGCCAAACCACGTCGTCCGCGGGGTGATGGGCCGGCCCTTTCAAAGCCCCTTCGCCAAGCCTCGAGGCGAAGGGCTCTCAACGTCGACCGTCAATGTGCTCGGGTTTCCGCTTACCCCGGCGGCATCTTGTCGAATGCCGGCAGTTCGGGGTCGAGGTGGTCCCACGCGAGGGCGCGGATGCGATAGGTCACCACCTGCGGCTCGTAGCGGCTCGGGTCGTCCAGGCTTGCCGCGTGCACGGTGAAGATCTGCGGCATGGCCGAAAAGCGCAGGTAGACCGGTGAACCACACCGCGGGCAGAATCCGCGGGTCTTCACATTGCCGCTGTCGGCGACGATGTCCCATTGAGTTGCTTCGCCGGTGAGTTTAACGCCGGCGGCGGCAAAGGTCAGGTAGGAGCCGTGGCCGGTGCCGCTCTTGCGCTGGCAGTCGCGGCACTGGCAGTGGTTCATAAAAAACGGTTCGCCGGGGATCTCGTAGCGGATCGCGCCGCAGGCGCATCCGCCGGTGTAGGCGTCGCTCATGTTCTCTCGCTCATCAGTGCGGCGCGTCCGAGAAGTTGCCCAGCTTGGGGACGATCTTGCGCCAGCCATCGCTCATATTCTGGAACGCGGTGTCATTGATCGGCGTCACGAAGCCCGAATGCACGAGCTTCAATCGTGTGCCTTCCGGGACCTTGGTCAGCGTGAACGCGACGACCGTGTCCAGCCGCGAACCGTACCCGTTGTTGCTCTCATGGCCGCCCTTCCAGGCGTAGACGAAGCGCTCGTTCGGCACGACCTCCAGCACCTCGCAGTGGATGGTGCCGTCCCATGCGCCGGCCGGCTTGGTCTGGTAGGTGAAGCGCGTGCCCTGCACGGGCGCGAAGCCGCGCGGCTCCATCAGCCAGCGCGCGATCAGCGCGCCTGTGGTGAGGGTCTTCCACAGCGTCTCGGGCGCGTGAGGAAAGACTTCGTCCACTACGATGTCTTGCGTGGCAGATTTCAAGGCGGTGTCGTTCATGGGTCGATTTCTTTCAAGAGGGTTCGGAGGTTGGCGAAGCGCTTGCGCCAGAACACGCCGTAGTGGCTCATCCAATCGGCAAGCGGCGCCAGGCCTTTGGGCTCGGCGCGGTAGAAAACGTTGCGGCCCTGGGCGCGGTCGACGACCAATCCCGCGCGTTTGAGCGAGCCTAGGTGCTGTGAGATGGCGGACTGCGTGACCCCGCTTCCCTCGGTCAACTCCACCACGCTGATTTCCTGCGCGTGCACGATCCGCTCGAAGACGGCGCGACGCGTGGGGTCGGCGAGCGTGCGCATGACGGCGTCGAGGCGGATGGTTTCCATGATGGGATTTACATTAGCTCATACTAATTAATAAGTCAATGCTAATTGGATTGCTCGGCATCGATGCGGCGCACGGAGGCCGGATGGGAACGCAGTGAAAGGTGATGGTCCGCTTTCGATACGCGCCGGTCGTTGCCGGCAGTGCGGTACGGAGGACTCATCGTGAAGCCAAAATGTTGGCCTCAGTCAACGGCGGGCAGTATAGTTGCAAAAGAGGATGAGCGAACACTTTCCCGATTTTGGCCTGACTCCCGAACAACGCCGCGAAGCCGTTTTCGGGCATCGCTACGAATATCCCGGGATGCACGGCGCGCGCGGCGAGATCTGGTGCTACACCGACGCCTTTTCCTATCCTCCCGGCGCCATCGCGCGCCTGCATGTGAGTTCGAGCGTCGATCGGTACCGGCTCGCGATACTCCGTGACGGCGCGACTCACGCACCGGTGTTGGAACGCGCAGTCGGCGGGGCGTGCTGGCAGGACACGCCGGATCAATGTTCCGTCGTCGGCTGCGGTTGGGAATCCTCTCTGGAGTTCAAGATCGGTGATGACTGGCCCTCCGGCGCCTATCGCATCACCCTGACGGCGCAGGGCCGCAGCGGCGCGGCGATCCACGCCCATCATCTCTTCGTCGTCCGACCGCTCGCCGGGCGAAAGCCGGCTCGCATCCTCCAGGTGGCGGCGACGGGATCGTGGACCGCCTATAACACCTGGGGCGGCTCGAATCATTACCAGGGAATCACGGGGCCGAAGCGCAACCAGTACGCGACGTCGGTCAGTATCGAGCGTCCGTGGTGCCGCGGCTTCGTCGTCCTGCCCGAGGGCGCGCCGCGGGTTCCGCTCGAAATTTCCACTCCGCCCGCCACGGCGCCGCGCTACCCCCACCTGGAATGGGCCTTTGCCAACGGCTATTCCAACAAGTACAGCTCCTCGGGCTGGGCGAGTTACGACAGACACTTCTTCCAGTGGGCCGAGCGTGCGGGCTTTGCGGTCGATCTGGCGAGCCAGCACGAATTGCAGTTCAGCCCGGAAATTCTCGAGGGCTACGACTGCGTGGTCTTCGTCGGGCACGACGAATACTGGACATGGGAAATGCGCGACGCCGTCGACGCTTACGTCGAGCGGGGCGGCCGCGTCGCCCGCTTCGCCGGCAATTTCATGTGGCAAACACGCTTGGAATGCAGCGGCAAATCGCAGGTGTGCTACAAGTATCGCGCCCGCGCGGAGGATCCGGTCTACAGATCCGCAGACCCCGCGCGCACATCCGGTTCCTGGGAGGCGCCGGAGACCGGACGGCCGGGCGCCCTGACCTTCGGCCTCAATGCCACCGACGGCCTCTACGCCGGTTGGGGCGGCTGCGCGCCGCGCGGCGTCCGGGGTTTCCCGGTCTACCGGCCCGAACATTGGGCGTTTGACGGAACGGGCCTCTACTACGGGGACCTGCTCGGCGCGGACGGTCACGCGTTCGGATACGAAGTCGACGGACTCGACTATCTCATCCGTGACGGCCTGCCTGAACCCAGCGCGACGAGCGGAGCGCCGGCGGGACTCAGCATCCTCGCCCTCGGACTGTCGTGCCTGAAGGAGGAGCCCACCAGCCTCGCCTTCGACGATCGTTTTCTCTCCGACGACGACGCGAAATTCGTGGCGCAGATCCGGATGGGGAACGATGGCGATGCCGCGGTCGAACGCATCAAACGTGGCGCCGGCATGATCGCCCACTTTCCTCGCGGACGCGGCGAAGTATTCCACGCCGGCAGCTGCGAATGGGTTGCGGCGCTTTCGCGGCGCGACACGATGGTTGAACGGGTCACCTCCAACGTGCTCCGCCGCTATCTTGGCCGTTGATCGGGCGCGAGCCGGCGCATGTTACAGGCCGCCAAGGAGCGGGCCAAGCGGGAGCGGAAGACCGTCGGCGAGATGATCTCCGAGCTGGCTCGGCGCTCGCTGATGACTCCGCAAAAGCCGCTTTCCGCGAAGGAACCCAAGGCAGTTTATGGACTTAAACCGTTCGCGCGACGCGGCGGCATCGTCACCAATGAGCTGATCGACAAGCTTCGTGACGAAGATGCGTACTAGCGGCACTCACACAGGCTGGTCTCGTGCGCGTCGCGCCGCCACGAGTGGATCCGATTAGGCCCGCACTTTCGTCGGGACAAAGTGCGGGGCCGCGCTCCACGGCATGATTAAACCCAGTTCAGGGTTCATATATCGGCCCCACAACGCCATTTGCTTTTTCATGTCACCGAATGTCGACCCTACAGGCTTCCACCAGTCGTCATTCGGCATCGATTCCCGTTTCAGCCGCTTGTTAAGGCCCGTGGGGATGTTGGCCATCACAAGATGCTCGCCCAAGAACTCGCGTAGATGAGCGATGCCCTCTGGGCCTCGCGGCCATTCCCCAGCGCACCCGATCAATCGTTCTATGATGCACTTCAACGGGACGACATGATCGTCCGTTCGCCTGCCGTCGCTGTCGTACAGGACACCAATGTATCTATAATCATGCCGTAGCTCCCCGGTGCGGCGCAGGCATTTGGTCAGTTCCTTGCCCAACAAATTCGTTAGCGGCAAGTAAATTGCAGACCATCGATCCCGAGGCTCCACGCGCTCGGTCATCTCGAGACAAGTGCGTAGGTTTGCCATAGCTTGGGTCAGCAGTGCATTGATCCTAGGCAAGTAACACCTCCCGGCCTTCGCGGCCTTGTACCTTACCCTTTCCCGCTTGTTCTCCCATGTGCTCGCCGTGGGCTATACTGCCATCTTGCGCGCAAGCATCCAAATCAGGGTCTTACCTAGAAGGAAGATATCTGTGAGAACTTTAACGACTTCTGCGTTATTGATTTTCGCGAGTGCCGCGGCTCAAGCGCAGGTAACAACGGACACCGATGTAACGTTGATAGCGACCGGCACCGTTGTGCCCTACTACAGCTACCCAGCCGGCCAGTTTGACGGCAATCAACTGAAAGTCGGCGACACCATGCAACTCGAATACACCATCAACCCCTCTATACCTTCGACGGTGGATGGAGGGCCAATAGTGGCACTTTCGTACAGTTTCAACGGCGCGCCTTTCACCAACTTCTACGGAACGGAGTTCCAAGATACCGTCAATGTGGGTGCCGGAGGTGCCGGGGGCTACTATAATTTTGGATTGCAGCCAAGCCACGGTGAGGACGTATCTTTGAACGTCTCACTGGGCCAAGGTGCTCCTGTTGGAATTATCCCGAGCAGTAACTTGAACGTTATCCCGAATTGGAGTTTGGTGGCGGGCGCACCGCCGGGGTCCGTTACTGCGACTATGTTCATTGAAGATCTTGCGGGCGATGGCGCGGGAGCGAATATAACCAGTATTAAAGAGGTCGGTGCGGCATCGGCACCTGAGATCGATCCAGCTTCCCTGGTTAGCGGACTGACGCTGTTATTAGGCAGTTTGGCGGTACTGCAGGGTAAGAGGACCAGCACAACCAACGGCTTGCACGCTTAGACCTCAAGGTAATCTCAAGACCATTCGGACTCGCCACGGAGGATCACCGAAGCGCAGCTGCACGGTAAACTGCGTGGCGCCGTCGAACTTGGTCTTTTGGATGGTGCCATCTGAAGCATACGGGCCGCCCGCGTAAAGGCGGGCAGCTCCGTCACCGCTATTTCCAGCCAGAGCTTGAGCGAACAGTAGGTGCATCCTTCTGCGGTCAATCGACGATCGCGACTTTGCAGTCGCTCGACTCATGGCTCCACGGCTGTTCGCACTTGGCCACGACTCCATTGATCGCTTGCGTTCCGAAATGAGTGCTGGCACGCGACCCCATCTCGAACGTCAACGTGAAGTTTGAATACTCGACGAATGCCTGGGCACCCGCGATGCTCGGGCTCTGTGTCCCGCCGAGAATACAGATCGTCACCGGCGACGGGTTGCCAAACGGCGGGTTGCCCCCGTTTCCAGTGATGTATGCGGTCCCGGTCACTACGAAGCCATGGGAGACCGGGGGCTTGAACATCGGGCATTGCGTCTTCCAGTTGATCGGGTCAGTCAGGTCGTTATGAATCACGCCGTCCGTCACGCTGATGTGGTGTGTATGAGGACCGAGCTTTGTGGGATCGCCTTTCGAGTCCGTATTCGCGAAGTCGGCCGTCTCCATCGTCATCTCCGCCGAGAAAGTCGCGCCGCCTCGCTCCTCGCTCAGGTGCAGCGCCCACTTGCCATGCATCTCGTACGGACCGCCGGCCACGCCCGGACCGCCCGGCGCGCTTGGGGCGGGTGGCGTGTAGTCATTGAGCAGGCCGCTGAAACTCGCCGGCAGCCGGGACTGTTCTGCGGCCTGTGCGCAAAGCAGTCCGGCGACACCGGTTGCCAACAATGCCAGCGCCATCGACGCCGCGACCGCCCGGCTGCGCGCTGTCCGTCTCAAGCCTTTGCTTTTCATGGGAAATCTCCAAGTTGGTTCATTTGCACACGGATCCGAACCTTTCCACCCTCGTTGACGGGGCGCCGAGGTTTGCGCCCCGGGCGCCGGCCACCCTCGTACGCGCCGGCGCAGCGGACAGGTATGCGACAGAGGTCCGGTGCCGTCAAAGGGCAAGAGACTGCATGCCGTGTTGTACGGCCGAATGCCGCGCTTTACCTTGCTCACAGCCTGCAGGCTTACAATAATGCGAGTGCCAAACCCGCTGCTCTCTCGATGCACTCGAGCGCGCAAACCAGATCTGAAACAGTGCGGGCACAGTAAAGATCGGCCTCAACTCGAAGCGAATGGACTCTCATGAATGACACTCGAACCGACGGTGTGCGCCCGCCGCTGAGGGCCGGTGAGAGGGACCGGCTGGACTCCTGGAAGAAGATCGCGGCGCACTTCCATCGTGACGTGACGACGGTGCAGCGCTGGGAGCGCCGCGAGAGCATGCCGGTTCACCGGCACGTCCATGACAAGCAGGGTTCGGTTTACGCGTTCCGTTCGGAGCTCGATGCATGGTTGGAAATTCGGCGCGGCAAGCTTCCGGACTCCGGCGATAGCGCGCTTGAGCCCTTTTTGAGCCCGCCGCCCGTGTACTCGGTGCCCGGATCGCCGGAGGCACCACCGGACCCCGAGACAGCGGCCGCCCCAGGAGTGAAAGCAACCCGCTTCCTACGCCGGATCAAGCGACCCTGGGACTGGGCCGCAGCCATCGCGGCGTTGCTGCTCCTCATCTACGCAGGCTTGAGGTTCGGCTACCCGGCCAGGGAGACGTGGCGCAATCCGCTCGCCAATGCCACGTTCACGCGTCTCACGGATTGGCCCGGAATCGAGCAGTCGGCGGAGATATCACGGGACGGCCAATGGGCATCCTTCCTCGCAGACCACGACGGGCACATGGATGCGTGGCTGACCCAGATCGGCAGCGGGAGCTATCGCAATCTGACCCGTGGCGATCACATCGAACTCGTCAATCCCTCGATCCGCACTCTCGGCTTCTCAGCCGACGGCTCACTCGTCACCGTGTGGACGCGCAGCTCCGATGGATCGCATTCCGAGGATATCAAGCTCATGGCCGCGGCGACTGCGGGGGGTGAGCTGCGTGACTTCCTCAGTGGCGTCGCAGAAGTCGCTTGGTCCCATGACGGCAGACAGATGGTGTATCACACCACGGCGCCTGGCGATCCGCTTTTCGTGCGGGACGCGAGCGGTGGCACACACCGGATCTATGTCGCGCCGTCGGGCGTGCATTGTCACTTTCCGCTGTGGTCCACGGACGACGCGTACATCTATTTTGCACGCGGCATACCGCCTGACGACTGGGACATATGGCGCATTCACCCGTCGGGAGCGGAGCTCGAGCGCATCACCTTCCACGACTCGCGGGTGAGTCACCCCGTGCTGCTCGATGAGCGCACGCTGGTCTATCTCGCCAGCGACCCCCAAGGATTAGGCCCCTGGCTGTACGCCATGAATGTCGAGCAGCGTGTGCCCCATCGCATCAGCTTCGGGCTCGAGCGCTACACGTCGCTTGCGGCGAGCGCCAGTGGGACGCGGCTCGTAGCAACCGTCGCCGATTCGAACTCCAGCATCTGGAGCGCGCCGCTCGGCGCCGAACCCGGCGCAAGCGGCGGTCAGCGCGCGACTCAGCCCATCGCGCTGGTCTCGGCGACGGGGCTCTCGCCTCGCGCAGGACCTGACTACATCCTTTACGTCTCAGCGCGTGCCGGCCGCCAGGGCATCTGGAGGGCGGCAGAGGGCCGGATCCGCGAAGTGTGGAGCGACGCCCATGCGATCATCGTGGGTGCCCCTGCCATTGCACGCGACGGTCGGCACGTTGCCTTCACGGTGGCCGATGGCGAACGGACGATCCTCTACATGATGGACAGCGACGGCAGAGAAGTGCGAGCACTGACACGCTCTCTTGATCTGCGCGGCAATCCGGCCTGGGCACCCGACGGGCGCTCGATCGTATCCGCCGCGATCCGCAATGGCGAGCCGCGCCTGATGAGCATTTTTTTGGATGACAGCCCGCCGAGTCCGCTGGTGGCCGAATACTCGATCGACCCTGTCTGGTCTCCCGACGGCCAATTCCTGATCTATTCGGGTGCCGATGTGGGAACGACGTTTCCCCTTCGGGCCGTGGCGAGGGACGGCAGGCCATACCCCATTCCGGCACTGATGTTGACTCGCGGTGCTCGCCGTGTGGCCTTTCGTCCCGACGCCGGCTCGATAGTGCTGCTCCGGGGCGGCATGGGCCACAAAAACTTCTGGCTGGTAGACCTGCGCACGGGAGCAGAACGGCAGATCACCGATCTCGCACCGGACATCGCCATCAGTGACTTCGACCTGTCGCGCGACGGCAGCACAGTCTTGTTCGACCGCATTCAGGAGAGTTCGCGCGTTGCGCTGATCGAACGTGGCGGGTAGCGTCGGTCGGATAGACTCGAAGGTGGCGCGACTGCCAGATGCAGGCGGACCTGATTTCGACGTTCTGTTTTCGGACCCGGATATCGGCCGGCTGCGAGAAGACATCCATGCAGCATTCTAGAGAATTGAGGCCCGAGAACGAAGCTCCCGGACACCTCGCCCGAGTTTTCGCCTCAGCAACGTACGCAGGGTGACGCCATCCGAATAACCGATCTCGGCGGCGATGCGATCCAAGCTGCTATTAGTCGTCTGTAGTAGATGCACCGCGCGTTCGACGCGCAAATCCTGAAAATAGGACAGCGGCGACTTGCCGAGCACGGACCGCAAATGGCGCGCCAACGTACGTTCGCTTGCGCCCGCGCTGCGCGCCGCATCACCCAAGGAGAAGCCTTGTCGCAGATGGCGCCGTGCCCATCGCTCGAAGCGCTCAACCAGTGGATCGTTGTGCGCGAGATGATCGGGAATCATGAAGATCGCCTGCGATGCACGAGGTTCTATTAGCAGGTAGCGTGCCGTAAGCGCAGCGAGTTCGGGGCTTTGCCGGCGAATCAAGCCGAGCGCCAGGTCGATGTGTGCCAACGCAGCGCCGGCCGTAACGAATGCTCCCGAAGTCACCAACATGCGAGACTCGTCCAACCCGATCCGGGTATACCGCTGGCGGAATAGCGGGGCCAGCCACCAAGATGTGGTGGCACCACGCCCATCGAGAAGCGTGCTATCGGCGAGAACGAATGTGCTCGTACATGCGGCGCCGATCCAGGCACCGTCCTGCGCCCACTCGCGCAATGCGCCTCCAGCATCCGCGACATCGCGATGGGTCAATCGCTGCGCCAGTGACGCAGGCGTTTTCTCGCCTACCGCGGGCAACAACACCGCATCAGGATCGCGCGATTTAGCCACCGCCACCACCGGAACCGAAAATCCTTGCGCTGTGCGGAGTCGACGCCGTACGCCGACCACGGTGACATTGATCGCCACCCTGGGGGCGTTCATCGTGCGCGCGAGCTCGTTGGCGGTACCCAATGTATCGAGTAATGCCGACAGCCCCAGATCAAATGCGCCTTGCAGTGCGAGCACGCTGACATCCATGGCGAGAACGATACCATATTCGACGCTTTTGCCACTGCTAGTCGGGCTGCATTCAGCCGAAAATGGCACATTCCCCTCACCGGAGAGCAACCATGGTCAAAGTCGCATTGTTGGTTCGTTTGGAAGCAAAACAAGGAAAGGAATCCGCCGTCGCGAAGTTCCTAGAGAACGCACTACCGCTTGCGAATCAGGAAACTACAACTCCCGTTTGGTTCGCCTTGCGTCTGGGGCCGTCGACGTTTGGAATTTTCGACGCATTTGCCGATGAAATGGGCCGTAAAGCCCATCTCGCAGGTCCCATAGCCGCTGCTTTGATGGCCAACGCCGCGGATCTCCTTGCCAAACCTCCGCAGATCGAACAAGTCGACGTGCTCGCATCGAAAAGGTAGCAAGGTAGCGCCAGGAACGTGATCGCGAACCGCCCTAGCGATGCGCTCCCAAGTAGTCTCGTATTTGGCGGCAGAACGGAGTCCCAGCAGAACGCAGAAATGCTCCATTCCCAAACGCAACTGTCCATTGTCATCCACGTCGAAGCGATGAACGACGAGGGCATTGCCGTCCCGCGAGAGCTCGGTTCTGCCGTGGGCAGGACTCGCGCTGCCACCTGCATGCAGAGGTGCTCGTTCAGGGTAACGTGAGGGAGTCTGCCGGTGGATCCTTTGATGATGTGGCGGCGGGTCAGCAGAGTGGTCTTTTTGTGGACGGCGCCTCGCCCGACATCTTCACAGCTCCGCGTGTCCAACGCCGCTGCACATGCCGCCGTTGAGCGACTGGTCGGCCGCGGGCTTCTGCTGCGACATCGAAATGGGGTGCGGCAGGAACTTTCACCATCGGCATTCGCCGTCAACGCGCTCAAAGTGGAGAGTTGATACGAACGTCGCATTCCGTCCGGCTCAATTGGGTCGCGAGCTCTCGATCAATTCGCCCTGACTGAACGGCGTGGCGGCGAAATGTCTCGATGATTCCGCTATGCGTTCGCGGCAGCTTGTCTTCGGTAACACCGGCACGCAAGAGTGCTGCTTGCGCAAAGTCGAACATCGCATAATAGGATCTACTCACCGCGCCATCATTGTCGCCGGCGTTCAAAGCGCGCCTGGCGACCTTCAGAGCCCTTTGGCCCTTTCGCACCAAGGCACGTTCGAATGGCGCCTTCGTCACAGAACGATACCTTCGCGCGCGACGTTCCTTAGAAACCCCGGCCTCGGAAATCCCGCTGGGTTTCGCCAATCTTCGATTGCAATTGGAACCGGCTGAACCATGATCCCTGTATCAAGGTACGCGTAGTAGGCTAATTCAGCCAACATCATCAAAGTTATTCCATCATCACCACGTTCGTGCAAGATGAGGGCAACGTCAGCATCACTATCTGGCCTGTGCTCTCCGCGTGCGCGCGAGCCAAAAAGTATCGCTTGCTCCAGCCGTATGTCAGCGGGAATCCGCGCGAGGAAGTCGCGTACGGCGCTCTCAGTGTCTGGATCCAAGAATTTCATGGTAGGCATTTTGGACGCAACGCCGAAAGTAGGCAATGCGGGAAATAGCGCTGAATTAAATGGACGATGCTGGAAAGTCTCCAACGAGTTTCCGGGGATTTTCAGTGGTTACCACGTATCTGCTCAGATTTCCGCCAACGATTTACGAGCGTCTTGCCAATCCTTCGGAGCGGCCAATGACCGCCTTCTCATTCGAATGCGGCGTCGGATCGGAAAAGCCCTCAAAGGCACTGCTCGGATTCCATTCTTGAAGACTATACACGCGCTTGCCGCGCAATCCCGTTACACCCTCGTTCCATGCGAGAAGCATTCGCTTGCCGATATCCTCAAAAGCGGCGTAGCGTGTTATCGCTTCTCGCACCCGAGGTGCGACATCTGAAACCGCATCACTGATCGCTTCGACGATTTCGACTTGTGCTTTGACGGAAACGCCAAACGTGGCGGCGATGAACTTTCCGAGACTCTTACCCGGACTCCAGGTTTTCTTGCCCATAAAGCTGATGCCGGGAGGATTTTGTTGGTATCCGGGATACGCGACCGTCGTAATCATATCGTAGGCCGGTGAAAGGTGAACATCAGCCCGCGATGTATAAAGCAGCGCTAGATTCTTCGCGTGACAATCGGCGTTGCGTAGCGCGTAAGTTAACAGCAGCGTTGTCGCGAGCCGGCGGAAGGTCTCGAACTGTGTGGCGCCAGGAACGTGATCGCGAACCGCCCTAGCGACGCGCTCCCAAGTAGTCTCGTACTTCGCGGCAGGGCGTAGTCCCAGCAGAGCGCAGAAATCTTCCATTCCCAAGCGCAACTGTCCATTGTCATTCACATCGAAGCGATGAACGACGAGGGCGTTGCCGTCCTGCGAGAGCTCGGTTCTAGCCGTGGGCAGGACTCGCGCTGCCACCTGCATGCAGAGGTGCTCGTTCAGGGAAACGTAGGGGAGTCTGCCGGTGGATCCTTTGATGATGTGGCGGTGGGTCAGCAGTGTGGTCTTTTTGTGGACGGCGCCTCGCCCGACATCTTCACTCTGCGTGTCGAGGAACTTCGGCACGACTCCTGAAACACCACTAGCCGCATGTTGTCGGACCAGCTCCGCGAAGGCTTCTTCTGAATTGTCGCCCTGGAGGAGTTCGGCGACTTCGACCGGTTGGGTCGGCTCATCGAGTTTCGCACCCGCCGCGGCGACCTGAATGCGGCCGACCATGTTTCGTCCGATGACGGAAAGGAGCGCCATGGGGCTGGCCGTGATTTGAGGGCCGAGTTGCTCTTGGAGCACTTGCAGAAGGTACCCCTCAGGAAGATTCATTTGGAAAACAGGATGCAGCGTGTCGTCCCATACATAGGACTCGGTACGCACTGGCATCGTGAGTGACACGAAGGCATCGCTTGGTGTGCTCGCATGGTAGGTGAGCACGCAGCGAAAGTCGCCCGCCGACTCAAACACCGCGACGTCCCGGCCGAGGACATAGGCTGACAGCCTCATGATTTGGCCCGTTCGCGGCGCAATTCATCGAGCGAACCGGATTGGCCGATTTCGGTGAATTCGAGTTCGAAGCCGAGCACTGCGAGCACCGCCAGGAGCTTGCGGGAACCAAATTCCGACGCGCGTCCGCGCTCGAAGCGGGAAAGGGATTCCGGGGTTACGCCGGCTTGGTACGCAACCGCTTTTTGCCTCAAGCGGAGAGCTTGGCGGCGGGCCGCCACTGCGGCTCCCAGTTCTTGGAGTGCCTTCATATTGATATATACGTCATGCTATTGGCATATCTTGCCATTTATTGATGTATATATCAATATTCTCGCCGAGATTCACGGAACTCACGCAATTCATTGATTTCACTCACTAGGCAGGTATCCGAGCCCTAAACGCCTGCTCTACCGGATGACCTCCGGCGGAGAAGCGGTCGAGGCGGGGCTGCAGGCATTCGTCGAGGCTCTTGCGCGGCGCGCCGAACTTGCAGTCCGTGGCGCTCGACGATATCCAGGCACGCCTCAACTCCCTCGAGCAGGTCATGCGCGAATCACCCCCCCCCCGCACCGGACTTAGTGCCCTCTTGATGACGACCTTCGGCGCGCAGCGAATAAAGCAGGCGTCAAGACATTCAAACCGACATAACACCGAAGCGCTTTGGGACAGCATCGTCGAGCAAAATGGCGTTCCGGGTCCAACAGAAGTCCAGAAGTCCGCGCCCCCGATACTGTAGTCCCTTGGAGTGAGGGCCCAGCACGCACGCTTGCGTGCTGAGCCCGCGTCCTCGTGGGTGCCCGGTCGCGTGCAGCCCGCCGCACGGGACTAGTGAGTCCCCGCCGCGGCCAGCACCATCGGCGCCGACACGCCGTATTTGAACGCGAAGACAGCGGACAACGCTGGGCGATTGACCTTGATCACCGCGTCTCCGATCACTTTTTGCAGGCAGGCGTTCTCGTGCCACTTGTACGCTTGTTGGTCGTACATACGCGAGCACACGTTGACGGCCGCGCCATGGATCCGGCCGTACAGAGCCGCTGCACCCTGTGATGTCGAGACGTCGAGGTCCCCGAATTTCACAATGACCTGCGGGGGTGTCGTGTCGTCATCGGCGCGGGACGCGGTCGCGAAGCTGAGGGCCAGGGCGCTGAGGATGGCGCCGGCAACCAACGTGCGAAGAGGTGTGGTGGTGATCGTGTTCATGATGGTCTCCTTGAAAGGGTTGATAAGGCCGATCGGTCGGTTTGCTGGATAGATCGTCACGAGGCGGTTTCTCGGCCCTCTGCCGGCGTATTCCGGCTGGCCCAATTCGCTGCCTCACCCATACAGACACCTTCCGGGTGCCAGACCCGACATTCGGCTCGCAATTTGAGTGACACCGGGCTCTGGGGTGGGTTAAGTTGGTCCGGCACCGAAGCGGTGCGGGATGCCGAGGCGCCTGATGACTCAGCTCACCGAGTTACTCGGACGTATACAGGCGGGCGATCTGCAGGCGCGCGATGCGCTGTTTGCGATCGCTTACGGCGAACTGCACCGGCTGGCGCATGCTCGGCTGCGCGACGGCGGACGCAATACGGTTCTCGATACCACCTGCCTGGTACACGAGTCGTATCTGCGGTTCGTGCGGGCTGGGGAGCTGCGTGCCGAGGATCGCCGCGCATTCTTCGCCTACGCTTCCCAGGTGATGCGTTCGGTGATCGTCAACAGCGTGCGCGAGCGCATCGCGCAGAAGCGCGGCGGCGATCGCTCCCCGCTCACCTTATCCAACGGTCTTGGGGCCGAGCTGCCGGGCGCCGAGGAGACGGTTCTGGCCGTGCACGAGGCGCTCGAGGCCTTGGAGCAAGCCGATCCTCGTTTGGCGCAGGTCGCGCAGATGCGCTACTTTGGCGGCTACAGCGAGCAGGAGATTGCCGAAACGCTGGAGATCACCGCACGCACGGTGCAGCGCGACTGGGAGAAGGCACGGCTGATTCTCGCGGCGGCGTTACGCTGAGGCGATCAAACAGACCGATGGCCCTATCGATTCCTCAGATGACGTTGATGAGCCGGCTGCTGGATGAGGCGCTGGCGCTGGATGAGGCTGGGCGCCGTGTCTGGCTTGAAAGGGCTGCGCAAGAACATCCGGATCTGGCCGCCGCGTTGCGCGAGGCGCTGCTGCCGGGAGCGGCGCAGGCAGCGCAGCTGCAAGAGCTGATGAGCCTGCCGATGCTCGCTGCCGTGGCCAAGGCAAACGCCCCGGCCGCGAGCGGCCTCGCGCCTGAGGCGCGCGTGGGCCCGTATCAGCTGATCCGACGGCTGGGCGCCGGGGGCATGGCCGAGGTGTGGCTGGCACGGCGCGCCGATGGTGCCTTCAAGCGCGAGGTGGCGCTGAAGCTGCCGATGCTCAATCGCCTGCAGCCCGGTTTGGAGGCGCGCTTTGCGCGCGAGCGCGACATCCTGGCCAGTCTGGAGCACCACCATATCGCGCGTCTCTACGATGCGGGAATCGATCCGCAAGGGCTGCCCTACCTGGCGATGGAGTATGTGCAGGGCGCGCCGCTGACTGAGTGGTGCGACGTATCCCGGCTCGGGATACGCCAACGCCTGTTGCTTTTCCTGCAGGTGCTCGAGGCTGTGCAGTACGCTCATGAAAAGAGCGTCATCCATCGGGACCTCAAGCCCTCGAACATTCTGGTGACCGAGTCCGGGCAGGTGCGGCTGCTGGATTTTGGCGTCGCGAGGTTGCTGGAGGGTGAAGAGACAGATCAGCCGGCGCTGACGAGTGTTTACGGCCGAGCGCTGACACCGGACTATGCCAGTCCCGAGTTATTGCGCGGCGATCCGATCGATGCTCGCAGTGATCTCTACTCCCTGGGCGTCCTGCTCTACGAGCTGCTGACAGGTACTCGACCCTATCGGCTCAAGAGCGCGGCTTCGATCGGCGCACTCGATCAAGCCATCGCCACAATCGAGGTGAAGAAGCCCAGCATGCAGCTCGAGCAGTCGGCGGCCGCCACCCGCGCGAGTACGGCCGAACGGCTGGCGCGGCAGCTGCGCGGGGATCTGGATGCGGTGGTACTCAAGGCACTGGCGAAGGAGCCGGCGCAGCGCTATCCAAGTGCCGCCGCCCTCGCGGAGGATCTGCGACGCCACCTGGATGGCAAGCCCATCCGGGCTCGGCCCGCGCGCATCGTGTACCGCCTACGCAAGTTCGCATTGCGCAATGGAGCGCTGCTCGGAGTCGGCGTTGCAGCCCTCGCCGCGATTCTTGCCGTGGCGGGTTATGCGCGATACCGCGAGAGCCTTGCTCAAGTAACGGTCGACGCTGCAGCTACGAACGTCGTCAGCAATAAGTCGATCGCCGTGCTGCCGTTCGTGGACATGAGCGAGCACAAGGATCAGGAGTATTTCTCCGACGGCCTGTCGGAGGAACTCATCGACATGCTCACCAAGATCCCGGATCTACGGGTGCCGGCGCGTACGTCCTCGTTCTACTTCAAAGGCAAGCAGGCGACCATTGCCGATATCGCCAAAGCGCTGGGCGTTTCGCACGTCCTGGAAGGTAGTGTGCGCAAGTCCGGCAACACCCTTCGCGTCACCGCGCAGCTGATTCGCGCCGACAACGGCTATCACGTCTGGTCGCAGACCTACGACCGGAAGCTCGATGACATCTTTCAGATCCAGGACGAGATTGCGAAATCCGTGGTCAACGGGCTCAAGGTGTCTGTGCTGGGAGGGACGATCCCGAGAGCGACGCCCACAGCCAACCCCGATGCTTACTTGCTGTATCTGCAGGCCAAGGACATCCACTACCGCGGCAATTCATTGGACAGCTCGCGCAAGGCAATTGACTACCTACACGAAGCGCTGAAGCTCGATCCGGAGTTTTCGCAGGGATGGCTGACCCTCGCCACCTTCCTGGCCTCAGATTATAATTCGTTTGATGTTAAGCCTCACGATGAGGCCCGCGCGCTGATTTATTCCGCGCTCGACCACGCCAGAAAGCTGGAACCGAGCCTGGTTCCGATCCACATCGTGCTGGGGCGCGTCCTATATGAAGTCGATTGGAGTTGGCAGGCAGCCGATGCGGAACTGAAGCAGGCAATTGAACTGGAGCCTGGAAATTCCGAGGCGCATAGACTGGCGGCATACCTGGCAACGACGTATGGCCGATTTGATGAAGCGATCGAGCAATCAGAGAAGGCGATTGAGCTGGATCCTCTCCAGCCATGGAACTACATCGCGAGGGGTTTTGCCGCCTACCGCTCCGGGCGGCTCGCTCAGGCGGAGGCCAGCTTTCGAACTGCGCTGGACCTGGCCCCGGGATCCGGAAAATTCCACTGCCTTCTTGGCGCGGTGCTAATCGCCAGGGGCCAGCACGAATCAGCGCTCGCGGAGATGAAGAGGGAACCCAACCCGCGCTACCGCCACGTCGGGATGGCACTCGCCCTGGGTGCGCTGGGACAGCCCAACGAGTCGGACAAGGAGCTTCGGACTGCGGAGCTGAAGTTCGGCGACGAAATGGGCTACTGGATCGCGTTGGTGTATGCCGCGCGCCGCGACCCCGATCGGGCCTTCGCCTGGCTTGACAGAGCATTCAACGTGTACGGCGAAGGAATAGCTTGGATCAAAGGGGACCCACTTCTCGGCAGTTTGGTCGAAGATCCCCGATACAAGGCATTGCTGCAAAAAATGAGGCTACCGGAGTAGGTTCGGACCCCTCATCGCAGGGGATGGAACACCATAGGATTGGGACGACACAGTGCTACTCACGTCTTTATTCGACCAGGTTCGCCAGCTATCTGTGGAAGAACAGATTGAATTGGTCGAAGCGCTTTGGGACAACATCGTCGAGCGAAATGCCGTACCGGGTCCGACAGAAGCTCAGAAGGCTGAACTCGACCGGCGGCTTTCGGAGCATGCGGCCAGTCCCGATGAGGTAGTCCCTTGGAGTGAGGTAAAGGACTCGGCGCTAACTCGCATCCGGCGATGAGCCTATCGGTATCGTTTCGTCGTTCTGCGCGCACAGAGTTCATCGAAGCGGCAGCATGGTATGAAAAAGTGAACGCCAAAATCTTGGCGTCGAATTCATTGCCGAGATCGAACGATGTGTGGCCGTCGCCGCTGAGCGCCGATGACCCATACCCGTCTCAAGATACTGGCGGATTTGCGCCTCAAATTGACTTTCGAGTTTTTCATAGTATTCGAACTCGACACGCTAAGACCGCGGGTCAGCGCTTCGATTTACTGCGCGCCACCACTTTGTCGAAATCGTCCAGCATGTCGGACATGGTCATGGCAGTAGAGAACTCGCGGACCCATTGCCGAACAGCAACAACGTCCGCCTCGGGGTGCGCAGCAAGCAGGCCTTCGATGTCCTGCAGGTCCTTGGGTCGTCGTGCAATGGCCTTCATGATGAGCAGATCCTCCACCCGCGGCAAGCGCACACGTAAGCCGCCGATATTGTGGATCTCACTGTTGTCGATTGCCGTCTGTTCGAACGGTAAACGGCCAAATGTTAGGTCGATGTCGATCCCGGATTCCGTGTGTCTCATCAGGAGGACGCGGCTGCGGCGCGCGAAATCGAGCGGATTCTCAATGCGTGGAAGGATGCCATGACTAGCAGCAGTGGATACCGCATTTGCCCAGTCGGCTTCAGGAAGGATTGCGAGGGCATCGACATCTTGTGTCAGACGCGGCCGACCCAGGATCGAAGCGGCGACTCCGCCGATAACCATGGAGGGCATCTTCGTAACGTCCAGCCACTTCACCAAGTCGGCGAGCGCGGCCAGCAACGTAGCAGGGACAGGGACGCGATCAACCACCCAATGCCTGCCAAAGACGAGCCCAACGATCACGAACGAGCTGCATGCCGTTCTCGCGTTCCGGATCGACCCCAAAGAGGCTGCGCGACGCCATCAGAGCTGACAACTGACGCAGCTTGGTGTCCATCGAGGTGCGGCGTAATTCAGCGAGCTCGATCTCTTTGACCAACTCCCAACGCTCGAAATAGGCTTGGGCTTCGGCGGGGGTTATTGACGCCATAAGTTTATGATACTACGAAGTTCGTCCGGCAAACGGCCAGGAAGTGGCGTCCCTAAGGGGAGAAAGTTCGAACCAACTCCTTGAAACCCTTGAAGAATGGAACGTATACCTCGAACAACTGCGGCCTAGCCTCATTCCAGATACGACCATCATATTTGGGCTTCGCTGGAGAGTATCCAATGAGTTTCCGGGGAGTTTCGGTGGTTACAGATTCATCTCGGAAGAGCGACATAATTATTCCCCTGCAAGCGCTGAAGCACCTCAAGGACCGCCATGGCGCAAGATCGAGTTATCCCACGTCAGACCACCCGCATAATTATGAATTATACTTTATTTAATTAACATACTACGATAAAATATCGCCTATAGTTTATATTTATATGGAAATTTTAGAGTAATATAAAACATAATTTATATGGCACGCACGCTTTGGGGCAAGGTCTATTTGAAAGACATCTATGCCGGGCGCCTTCAGGAGGAGCCCGGCGGACGCTGCGTCTTTAGCTACGATCCCACGTATCTGGAGCGCAAGCAACCCGCCGCCATTGCCCATACGCTGCCGCTCCGGGTAGAACCCTATGTATCGGAGCGCGGCCTGCATCCCTTCTTTGACAATCTCGTCGCCGAAGGATGGTTTCGCAATGCGCAGGCGCGCGCGTTGGGCATCGATCCTGGCAGCCGTTTCGCGTTGCTGCTCGGCTTCGGTCATGACCTGGCTGGCGCGGTTTCGGTTGAAGATCCGGAACCTGCGGAACGCAAACAGCTCGACCATGCTGACGCAGCAACCATCGCTGCGCTGCTGGGCAGGGCCTCTCTCTCCGGCATCCAACGCAAGCTGCTTGTCGTTCGCGACGGCGAAAGCTATCGCCCAGTCGGACCAGACGAACTCAGCACACACATTGCAAAACTCCCCTCCGGCAATCTCACTAATCTGCTGGAGCTGGAATATCTGACCACATTCGCGGTGCGCACGCTGCTGCCCGGTGATGAGACCGTTGATCTGGACATCGTTCATTTGCCATCGATCAACGACGATGCACTGCTCATCCCCCGCTTTGATCGCACAAGCACAGGGAAGCGCGTTCATTTCGAGGAGTTCAACCAACTCCTCGGCAAATACTCGGGCGATGACAAATACGAAGGTGCCTACGAAGACCTTGGACAGTTCATCCTGCGCACGCCCTCATGCATTCCCGCCGAGGCGGACCGCCTGCTGCGCCGGATTCTCGCGTGCCTCCTCGTCGGCAACACGGATGCGCATTTCAAGAACTTTGCGATGTTCCACACGCGCGATGGGCTGCGACTGACTCCCGCTTACGACCTCGTTGCGGCGTCCTTCTATCCCGAATACCAATCGATCGCTTTGAGCGTTGCCGGGGCAGGAAGTATCGCCATAGGATCACTGCAAGCCAAACATCTCCTGCGTATGGCACACGGTTTCGGGGTAACCGAGGACGCGCTCTTGAGCGCGGTGGAGCAGCTCGGCAAACGCCTGCCGACTGCATTGGAGGCGCTTGAGAAATCAGACATCGGCTCAACAGCTTTACGCAAACGATTACAAGAGAGGATGGAGAAAAGATGGAACGGCAGTTTCGCATCAACTGGCCCGCTATTGTCGAAGAAGCGAGGCAAAGGCGGAAAACCCAAAAGCTAACGCAGCAGCGGCTCGGTGAGCTGGCGGGTGTCAGCACGCCGACAATCTCGCACTTCGAGGGCGGCGAGCGGGACATCCAATTGTCTACAGTCACCAATATCCTGGGGGTGCTCGGTATGCTTGACGAACGCGTTCTGGTTTTTAACGATGCCCGCGCACATTATGATCCCACGCGCATGGCTGTGCTTTTCAAAGGTCAAGACGGAGACAAGATCATTCCTTGTGCAATCAGCCGCGAAGCGCTCGACGATCACTTCGACGGCGACAACAAAGACAAACTCAAAGTCTTCAAGGCGAGCCGCGAACGCATCGAGCATGAAGCTCGGCGGAAGTATTTGGCGGACCTCGTGGAATCTGATGGTTCCGTGCTGATCAAGACAATGGATTTGTAGACGGGCCCGCAAACCAATGGAGTAACTACTTCGAACGCCGTCCACCCTCACGTCAAGAGCCGCCGTCCTTTGGAACATGAAGAGCACGTTCGTGGATCTTGCTTGGGGCACCGACTCTGTTCAGACCGGTTTAAAAACGGAGAGGCCCTCGTCGCCCGAAAACTTACAGCCTAAGGCCCAAAGGACTTCGAACCCTCGCAATGTCCGTGTAGCGCGACCACGCCGTCGGTCCAAACTCCTTCGAAAGCGACGCGGGACTGCGGCCGCTGCGTACGGCAACGTGCGCGGCGGACACTCTCGGGGTTGGCTGCCGGCGCAGGCCACCGATGACAATCGGTGGACAAGCGAGGAAGCGGGGCGCTCCGAGATTTAAAGGTCAAGCTCCGCCGTCCAGGCAAGAGCCCGCCAGGGTGTGCGTCATCAGACGCCGAGCGCAGGGTCCGTCTTGTGTAATTACGCAACGATGCGTATTATCGCGTAATGAATGAACTGATTTACAACCAGTGGCACTTCCCGCGACCAGAGCTAGCGAAATCATACCTTGAAATGTTGACTAAAGGCGCCGGAGACCCGATCGCCTTGCAGTGCCCTCGACGATGGGGCAAGACGACGTTTCTGCTCAACGAGATGTCCGCAGCGGCGAACGATGCGGGCTTTCTCTGCGTGTACATAGACGTCTGGCAAAACCGCAGCGACGTGTTGGGGGCGATCAATTATGGGCTGCAAGAGGCGATAGACGACCTTGACGTGCCCAAAAGCGTTGTTGCAAAGCGGCTTAAAACGACGGTCAAGAAAGTGTCCGCCGGGCCCATCGCTTTGGATTTTGGTGACGACCCTACGCGTCGGCGCCCAGATTCGCCCCATTTGCTTGTGGACTGGCTTCTCAAGAGCCTAACGCGGCTCGCCGGCAAGCCAGTGATGCTCCTGTTCGACGAAATTCAGGAAGTAGCTGTCTCCAGCGACGCGGAGAATATCGTCTCCGCTCTCCGCGCGGCAATTACGAAGAGTAAGAAATCCGTCCGTGTCATTTTTACCGGCTCTAACCAAGAAAGGTTGCACGACCTCTTTGCAAAGTCCAGGGCAGCTTTATACGAGGGAGCCAGCATTGTTCCATTTCCAAGGCTTGGAGACGACTTCCTGACGTTCATTTCTCAACAGGCCGTTCGTATTTTCCGCCAGCGCATCACAGAAGACGAACTGCGCGAAGCCTTCGAACGCTTTCAGTACCAGCCACGAGCACTCGTCGATCTCGTATTTTTCTTCGCATCTGGTCCGAGTTCGTCTTTCTCCGACATTCTAAATGCGCGCGTAGAAGGGATGTTGAGCGCTGAAATCGCCCGGCCGCAATTTGATGCGCTGACTCCGCTGCAGCGAGAAATCGCCGGGCGACTGGCCGCTGGCGGAGACGTTTCCTCGATCGAAGCACGTCGCAGCTACGCTGAGGCGCTTAAGCGAAAGACCGTCTCGCCAGGTTCGATCAACAACGCGTTGAAGGCGCTGGTGCAGAAGCACATCGTCTCGAAGCCGGTGGGCTCACATGGTGGCTATACATTCGACGATCCCGCATTTCGGGAGTGGCTGCGCTTGTCCCTCCGTGCGAATGCAGACGCGTTGCCCTTAATCAGTCGAGTTCAGCGCTTTGTGGAACCATCGGAAGAATCGATGCGTGACCAACTAACCGGCATACACAATCGACGCCACTTCGGTCGCGCGCTCAAAGCAATGATCGAAGAAGCACGCGCATCGAGGTTGCCGCTGACAGTGCTTCTAGTCGATGTCGACCACTTTAAGAATGTGAACGACGCGCATGGCCACATGGTTGGTGACAATGTCTTGAAAGAAGTCGTGGCGCGGATTCGAGCGTTGTTGCGGGCAACGGATGTTTTGAGTCGATATGGTGGCGAGGAATTCGCCATCATTCTCGGGGATACCCCTGCTTTGCAAGGAGTGGGATTAGCGGAACAGATCTGCGCGGACATTGCCAAATTACCCATATCATTACCTAATGGCAGCATATTCATCACTGTGAGCTGCGGGGTTGCCACGCTCGCTGGCGATTCCAAGGAGTCTGCGGAACCGGCGGAACGCATTGTCGAGCGAGCAGACGCTGCCTTGTATCAGGCAAAACGCGAAGGCCGCAACCGGGCAAAATTTCAATAGGCCATGGCCATCCCAGTCTCAGGATCGCTGGATCGGCCGCGAAGGACGACCAGGCGCCCGTCGATCAGTGATACCGAACTCGTGAAATTCAGGTCGTAGAAGCGGCCGGAATTTTCGAACCCGTGAAACTTCCTGCTCTTACAGAGTCTTACGGAAGATCTTCTGACAGGAAGTGGCGTCCCTAAGGGGAGAAAGTTCGAACCGACTCCTTGAAACCCTTGAAGAATGGAACGAATACCTCGAACACCAACGGCCTCCCGTACCCTATGCCAGGAACGGCCATCATATTTGGGCTTCGCTGGAAAGTATCCAATGAGTTTCCGGGGAGTTTCGGCGTTTACAGATTCATCTCGGGCGATCGAAAGACTACACGCACGGACGACTCGAAACAGCGGGAGGTTCGGCGACAATACCAAAGCCGGTATCGGCGGGTGCCCTTTCTGACCCAATACCGATAAATTCCCTTGTTTATCGGGCGACGCGCTTCTTATTGACTCGCGCAAGGATCTCGTTCTGCTGCTCTGACGCGCGCTTCAATACCTTCGAGTAGACTTTCTTCTTCTCCTCGGAGGACGCAGTACGAATGAACTCAGAGAACGGGGTCGACGAAAACTCCGGAGGAGCATCCTTGAATCTAAAAAGCGACATAATTTAATCCCGACCACGGGCCATGACCTCCAACCCCAACACGATCGCATTTTCCCTCGACATGGTTGTCATGTTTGGTCATATCTATCCCAAATTCGCCCTCCGCCGTGGAATCCAAAGATTGGCTAATTCTATAAAATTTAGCTAAAATCGGCATGTGTTTGACGGAGTGACGCCATGACCCGAGCATCTAGTATTCAGCGCGTTTTGAGGCCGCGGCAGAGCCCTCGCGCCCGTAAAGTTGCTGAGCAAATCCAGGGGTCAAAGACAATCAATGCGACGCGAGCCAAGAACGCCTTCGGCGAGATCATGGAGAGCGTGCGAAAGTCCGTGCCCGTCTTCATCGAAAAGCACGGCAAAGCTGAAGCGGTCGTTCTCAACGTCGGCCATTACCGGGCGCTGGTGCGCCAAGCGCGAACTCCCGACGAAGTGCACCTGGATGGATTGCGAGAAGACTTCGAAACTCTGTATTCGTCTATGCAAGACGACAAATCACGTAAGGCAGTAGACAGCCTGCTGGCGGCTTCGGCGGAGAATTTCAACAAAACCGCCGCAGAACGCGCCAGAAAGCGTGGCTAAACGTCCCGGGCGAATCCTCGTCGCAGCTGGCACCAATGGCGCCGGCAAGAGCGCCATCGTGGGTGAATTTCTCGCCGCCAAGGGCGGTGCGTACTTCAATCCCGACTTGGTGGCTCGACAGCTCATTCAAAAGGGAGTGCCGACCGAGCAAGCCAACGCAAGTGCCTGGAAGCTTGGGTTTAACGCTCTACAACGAGCCATCAACAACAACGAGGACTTCTCCTTCGAAACTACGCTCGGCGGTAATACGATTGCCCGAGAACTGCACCAAGCTATCAAAGCCGGACTTAAGATTTACATTTGGTACGTTGGTCTAGCGTCACCGGAACTGCACATCACGCGCGTGCGAGCGCGGGTAGGTCGTGGAGGCCATGAGATCTCTGAAGCCAAGATCCGCGAGCGATACCCGAAAAGCCTAGCGAACCTGGTATCTTTTATCGGTGTGGCAGCCGAGGTTCACGTGTTCGACAACAGCGCTGAATCCGCGGACGGACTCCCACAAACGATGCGTGTATTCCGCATGCGCGGCGAGAAAATCATTGAACCGGATCTTGAAACTCTAATGACCCAAACACCCAGTTGGGCCAAACCGATCGTTGCCGCCGCTCTCAAAGTACATACGGCGCGACGAAAGGCGCGTAAGAAGAAGTAGCTAACCCCACCGACATGTCGCTGGGCGCCTCGCTCGATCACCGCCGCATACGCCTTCGCGGCATCGCACACACGCCAGCCCATGCCGCAAGCCGACGGGCCCTGTTCGCCCGCGAAATAAGCGACTGGACTGCTAGGCGCGTAATTGGCGATAAGGTTGATGTGCCCGATGAAGACCGCGGACGGCGAGCTCAGGCCCTCGCAGGAGACCTTCATCCGGCTTTGGGGAACGGACTGCGTCGAGGTTGTCCAATCACGCGATGATGTCTTCGCACACGTCGAACGCGTGCGCCGCCGATACGGCAACGCGGCTGCATGAAGTCGCTCGCATGCTCAGGAGAAAGCCGAGGACGGCCATCCGAAGGTAATAGTTGAACCAAGTGGTGGGTCGCCAGCCCCCGGCGAGTATGCCGACAGCTATCAAGCGGATCCAGAGAAATCGGTACCACCTGCGCAGCTCGTGCCTGATCGTCACAACCCGCCGCGATTGAGGCTGCGACCTTGGCGTACCGAGACGAAGCGAACAAGCAGGACGAAGTGCGGGGCGCGTTGGAGCGCGACCTGCAGGCCGCGCGCTACGCGGCAAGCCGCGCTGAACGCCAATTTGATGCGTCTGATCCGGAGAACCGACTGGTCACCGCCGAGCTCGAGCGGCGCTGGAACCAAGCGCTTGATCGCGTGCGTGAGATCGAGCAGCGGATTTCGCAGCATCACGGTCGGCAGCCCGAGCAACCCACCCCGACAATTGCGGAGTTTTCAGCGCTCGCCGAGCGACTCGAGGAGCTTTGGCAATGTGCGGATACCGATGTTCGCCTACGAAAGCGTATCGTGCGGTCGCTGATCCACGAAGTTATCGTGGACGTCGACGCCGCCACGAGCGAGATTGTGCTGATAATCCACTGGAAGGGAGGATTGCATTCCGAAGTGCGTGTGCCGCGACGTCGGCGCGGGCAGAACAGTACCCATACGGCGCCAGCTACGCTCGATGCCGTGCGTTCCCTCGCGAGGATCTGCTCCGACATTTTGATCGCGAACCTTCTCAACCGCAACGCCCTTCGAACGGGACGCGGCAATTTCTGGACGCGCGAGCGAGTCACAGCATTACGCAGCCATCACGAGATTCCGGTCTACAGCCCTGAACAGCGCACCGACAACAATTGGACAAACCTCACTGAGGCTGCGCGACTCTTGAGGATTGCGCCGAAGACTTTACGCATCGCGGTCGAGCGTGGCGAGATTGCCGCAGATCATCCGTTGCCGGACGGTCCATGGATTTTTAAACGCAGTGATTTGGAGACGGACACGGCCGCCGCTATCGCTGCACGGGCTCGCGAGCATCATCAGCCACCGGCGGTACCGAACAGCCAACAAAGCAATCTCGATTTATCAATGACATAGCGAGGTGGGACAGTGTGAAAAGGGGTTGTAGAAGCCTTCAATCCAGTTGACCAGGGCACTCATCCCATGCTTCCGCCACGACACCGGATCCAGGACGGTCACAATACGGCCCATCCTGTCCATATCCTGAAATGCGAAGCATGATTAGTGCGGGATTGACGCTGGACAATGTGTCCCAGCCGAGGCCCCATCTTTCCATCATGCCGGGCTTGAAGTTCTCTATCAAGATACCCGCTTCCGATGCAAGCGCCCGCGCAATCGATTGACCTTGCTTCGTCCGAAGGTCCGCCGTGACGGATCGCTTGTTGCGGGACTGGACCTGCCACCACAGAGAAGTGCCATTCTTCAGGGTGCGCCATTTGCGAAATGAATCCCCCAGCCCTGGGGGCTCGATTTTGATGACATCCGCTCCGAAATCGCCGAGAGTCTTGCCGCAAAGGGGGGCGATGAGCTGTCCGATTTCCAAGATTCGGATTCCCGCCAGGACTTGCGGGCCGACTTTACTCGGGGGCAAGGACGTCAGATCTGTCATCGTATCCTTAGTTGAATTTTGTATTGTGGATGTGACTTACGTATGGTGTAAGATTACGTGCGAACGAGCTGTCCCGAAAGGCTGGCATCCAGCAAGGTCAACAGTGGAACCGATAGATCAGTTCAAGCATATTCTCTACACGGTTGAGGATCGCGTCGCACGCATTACTCTGAACCGGCCCGAGAAGCTCAATGCTTTGTTTTTCGGACCTGGCTCGAACCGCGATGAACTCGTCCGGGCGTTCGCTCGAGCGGAAGCCGACGAGAACGTGGGCGCCATCCTGCTCTCTGGCGCCGGGCGATCGTTCTGCGGAGGAGCTGATCTCACGATCGTCAAACCCCGCGAGACAACGTACGACGAACAAAGATTTTTCGAGGAGTCGGCCCGGTTTCTGCGTTCCATCCG
Source organism: uncultured Gammaproteobacteria bacterium (assembly GCA_963784105.1). Classification (GTDB taxonomy): domain Bacteria; phylum Pseudomonadota; class Gammaproteobacteria; order Steroidobacterales; family Steroidobacteraceae; genus Bog-1198. The sequence goes on along the minus strand of CAWAQE010000015.1, from coordinate 1,617,004 downwards.
TAATGTCTCCAAACCCACGATCGCGGCGGTCCATGGCGTGTGCGTGGGTGCCGGTCTCGGTCTGATGGCCCAATGCGATCTGATCGTCGCCGCCGACGATGCGCGTTTCGGGCTGGTCGAAGGACCGCGGGGGCTGCCGGGCGCCACGGAGATCGTGCCGCTCATCGGACCTGGTTGGGCGAAGTTTATGATACTGACGGGCGAATTATTGGATGCAGCTTGGGCCGAACGGATCGGCCTGATTATGCTGTCCGTCGCCGCCAACCAACTCGGACCTGCGACTTTCGAACTGGCGCGTCGGATCGCGCACACGCCCGCCAAGTCCACACAGCTCAATAAACTCTCTATCAACAGCATGATCGATGCCGGCGGATTACAAGAGATCATGAACGCCGGACATACCCACGACGCCTTGACAGCCGCGATGAGTAAATTTGCCACGGCGCCCGACGGACGGCTGGTGCGCGACATCCTTCAGACGGAAGGGGTCGCGGGACTGCGGACTGCATTTGCACAGCCGTCGTGGCTGTCCACGTTTGCGCGACCACCGCGGGAGTAGGTTCGATGTACGCAGATCTAGCCTCTGGAACGTCCGCCGGACCCTTGGAAGGCTACCGCGTAGTCGATATGACCCAAGTAGTGATGGGACCCTTCGCAAGCCAGGTATTGGCGGACTTCGGCGCGGATGTGATCAAGGTCGAGCCACTCGCAGGCGACACATCGAGACTGATTCCCCCCGCGAAACACAAGGGCATGGGCCCGGTTCATTTACACATCAATCGCAATAAACGCAGCCTGGTGCTCGACTTGAAGCAGCCGCCGGGCATGAATGCCTTTATGCGATTGATTGCGACCGCCGATGTGCTCATTTCCAACGTGCGGCCCAAAGCGATGGATCGACTGGGCGTTACCTATGAAAGCTTGGCGGCGGCAAATCCGCGGTTGATCTATTTGAGCCTGGTAGGATTCGGCCTTGACGGGCCTTACGATGCCCGACCGGTGTACGAAGATATCCTGCAGAGTCTGACGGCGGTCCCAACCATGCTGACTCGCACGGGCGCACCGGCACCGATGTTCGTGCCGGTCACCTACAATGACCGCGCGTGTGGATTGAGTGCCGCGAATATCATTCTCGCCGCTTTGCTGGCGCGCGGCCGGACAGGACGCGGCCAGCATGTGGTTATGCCGATGTTCGAGACCATGGCGCAATTTGTGCTGGGTGACCATATGGGTGGGCGCACTTACGACCCGCCGATCGGACCGATGGGATATATGCGGGTGCTCAGTGAACTGCGCCGGCCCTTCGCAACCGAAGACGGCTTCATTTGCCTCGTCCTCTATACGGATCTGCACTGGCGCGCTTTTCTTTCGTTGGTAGGCAAAGAAGAATGGCTCGAGAGCGATCCGCGCCTACAATCGATAACGCAGCGCGCAGAACACGCGCACGAAATTTATAAGCCCGTCGCGGAGATGTTGCGACTCAAGACGTCGGCGGAATGGTTGGCGCTACTGGAAGCGGCTGACATACCTTGCGCACCCGTCCATACGCTCGATACCCTGCTCGAGGATGAGCATCTCAGGGCGACCGGATTTCTGCATTCGGCCGAGCATCCATCAGAGGGCCGCATTACACAAATGGGTGTTCCCAGCCGATGGTCCGAGACCCAGCCTACGTTGAGAAGACACGCCCCTCGGCTTGGCGAGCACAGCGCCGAGATCTTGCGCGAACTCGGCCTGTCAGACTCGGAGATTAGACAACTGATGGACAGTCGGGTCAGTCAGTCTCCGCAGAACTGCCCGTTGCCGGTACAACCTTAGAGCTTCCAGCTGAACGATACCCCATAAGTACGCGGCCTTTCGTAACCGACCTGGTCCAGCAGGCTGCTCTCCAGAATTTGCGTATAAACAACCGCGTTGGTGAGATTCTCACCCCAGAGAGCGAAGCGTAAATGATTATTTAGAGTCCAACTCAACTCGGCATTGAGCTTGTCATACGTGGGCTGGTAAAGCCGCTCCGACGAGTCCCAGAAATATTTTGCGCTCTTGAAGTAGTTCGCCGACAGGCCAAGGAGGCCTTGCTCGAAAGTATGATGATAATCAAGGTTGAGGCCCACTGTGTACCGTGGTGCACGCTCTATATCGTTGCCGGCGTCATTCTGGTACGCCGTCGCATTGCCGCCCCCGGGCTCAGGCACGTACACCTGAGCCTGCGGGAAGCTGTCATACACGGCGCGCAGATACGTCCCGTTGAGGCGCACGGTAAGATCCGACGTAGCGGCTGCCGACACTTCGAACTCTCCACCGTTGGCACTTGCCCGCGCCGCATTCTGCAGGTACGAAAGCCCAGTGGCGGCATTCCGCGCCGTAACCTGCAAATTATCGTACGTGTAGTGGAAGATCGCCAGGTTTGCGCGCAGCCATCGAGTCGGATCCAGCTTCAATCCAATTTCCGTGGAGTCCACCGTCTCGGGCGCGACGGGCACGGGTGATGTGCCTTGGGTGTTGAACACTCCACTCTTGGTCCCACGGCTCCAACTCGCATAGACGTTGGCCTTGTCATTGAAGATGTATTGCAACGCGGCACGCGGCGTCACCGCGTCGTAAGAGGTCCGCGCCCCATCCACGACCGTCGCACCGTCCGCTATCGCGGTGAAAGTGCGATCTTCAAAAGTATACCGAGTCCCGACCGTCAGCCGCAGCGCATCAGTAAAGTTGTAGGAGCCTTCTGCGAATAGCGCCCAGGATCTGATCCACTCGTGGCTGGTTTGAGTGTAGGGCGCCGCCGGCGCAGGCGTAAAGAGGATGAGCGGCGAATACCCATCTTCGCCGTAAATGCCGAATACACCCGTGGTCCACTGAAATCGGTCCGAGGCTCGGGATACCAGCCGCAACTCCTGTGTTGCCCAATCTGAAGGTCCGTTTACGGTCGCTGAAACCAAATTCAATGCGGTCCCGTCGAAATCGTTGACTACGTTGAGCCGATTCCACTGGCCGCTACTGGTCGTCTCGAATGTAAATGGCTCGAATTGCCACTCAGATTTAAGGTAGACGCCCCATTGCTGCGTGTTCAGTACCGGATACGTGTTGAGGGCCGACTGCCAGGGTTTAGTCGGCACCAAAGCCGGTGGAAGAGACGACAGACCCACAGCGTTCCCATTGAGCGGCGCGACCGCGACTGACGAATTATCATGGGTGTCGCTGTAGTTCCAAGCCAAGGTCACTTTGACCTTGTCGGTAGGCGTGTACAGCAGCTTCGATCTCACGGCCGCGCTTTTCTTGGCGCCGAGTTCGCCTCCACGGACCAGATCAGCAATGTAGCCGTCATCCTGATATCCCTTGAACGCGATGTCCATGGCAAGATCAGGCGCCAAACCGGTAGACCCGTATACCTGAACAGACCGCTCGTCGAATCGGCCATACCGCACCTCGGCCTCCAATTGCGACTTCTGGGTGGGATCCGGTGTAACGACGTTGACCAGTCCGCCGTCGGTATTACGTCCAAACAGTGTCCCCTGCGGACCGCGAAGCACCTCGACTCTGTCGACTTTCAAGACATCGAACGAATCGGCATAGGTCTCGGGTTGGTAGACTCCGTCGATATACACACCGACGCTCGATTCGTCGCCCGCGGTGGCGCCCGACGTGCCGATTCCTCGGATTACGGGCTGGAACGACTGATTACGCCGGGAAAACGTCAAGCCGGGAACCGCTTGAGTCAGGTCCGATGTGTTCACCACGCCGGCCGCGGCAAGTGATTCCGCACTTAGCGCGGTTACCGCCACGGGGACGTCCTGGAGGTTCTCCTCACGCCGGCGAGCTGTTACGACCACTTCCTGGAGCACGGGCCCGTCACCTGCCTCCGCCGCCGGGGGGACAGACTGCGCTCCAACCATCATCGGCGAACCCAGAAGCAGCCCGAGCGATACCTGTCTGATCGGTTTCATTCCTCTCTCCCGGCAAGGGACGCGCCCTTGCTGCCATTTACGCGCGGCTTTTCCGCTTTTTATTTACGCAATCTAAATTGCCACCAACGACTTATACTGTCAACCATTATTGTAACTGACTTCCGCTGTCCGTAATCTCACCAGAACTGGCTTTTTGCCTATCCCGGCCGCCTTGCACCGCTGAAGTTGATGGTTTGGTCGCCTTTACGACGGCACACGTTACGTCCGCCCCGATGCGAGATGCGCGGGTCTCAAGGAAGGAGGTGCGAACTTATTCATCGCCGACGGTGCGACACTTCAGCGTGAAATGGACGGACCTATCGGGCGCCAGGCGCCATCGGAGGACCTTAGTTGGGAATCGTGGCGCTGCCCGGACTGCCCGCGAAGCGCGCGGGAATATCGAGTGCGACGATGACGATGGTCAGGACTACGAAAGCGATGGCGGTTGCGACGATGGATTGCGCCAATCCAAATCTCTCGGAAAAAAAGGCGGCGATGGTGGGGCCGAGAAAACCGCCGAAAGCGCCGACGTTGTAGACCGTCCCTAGTCCTGCGCCGCGTAGCGCCACCGGATAATGCTCTACGATCCATTTCGGCATGATTCCTCCAATGCCGAGGGACAGCAGCATGAGGACGAACATCATCGCTCCGGTGAGCGGGATAGATGCCTTACTCAACAGAAAAACGGGTGCAATCATGATCATCGAAAGGAATAGCGACCAACAGATGACGCGTGCCGTACCGAGGCGATCTGCGACTACACCTGCCGCGAGTGCGCCGACGCCCATGCCCAGCGCACCAAGAGAATGAATTGCACCGACCTGGCTCGGGGTATAGCCGACACTCTTCAAGTAGGTGGGCAATAGGATCATCGCCGGCATACTGGCCAGATAAAATGCGAGGACGGCGACGCATAGAATCACGGTCACCGGCCACCAACTGCGCGAGAAGATCTGCACTGCTGACGGCGTGTGCGCTCGTGCGGTGGCCCGTGATCGCTTCCAGAGTTCGCTTTCCGGCGCAAAAAACAGTATGAACAACGTGAGCAAGACCGGTGCGAGTCCTGCGAACATCAGTGCGCGCCACCCGAACGCGGGTACGATCAACGGGTAAATTTGGGCTGCAGCCGCGCTGCCTAACGCAAAAAATGACAGTAATAGCGCACTCGATGTGTTGCGCATCCTCGGGGGAGAGATTTCCACCACGTAAGCCGCGCTCGAAGAGTACTCCCCAGCCATTCCGATCCCGACGATCGCTCGGAAAACGAAAAGCGAACCGTAACTCCAAGCTATTCCGCACGCGCCGGTGCCCAATGAGTAAAGACATGCGGAGGCGATCATCGCTCCGCGACGTCCATATCTATCCGAAATGCTGCCTATGATGGGTCCGGCAAGCCATCGCGTCGTGAAGGCGGCGCCCACCAGGGTGCTCGCAACCGCTAGAGACAGATGGAACTCCCGCGCGACGTCTGTCACGACGAAGATCATCAACGCGAAATCGAAACCCTCCAGAAAATAGCCGAGCCACGCGGCCGTCAACCCGTAAATCTGTGATCGCGAAAATTCCAGTCGCGGGGGAACTACGTTTAAGTCGTTCGTCATCATTGCTCCGCGAGACGCCGCAATTCAGGTCAAGTTATTCATTATGGAACCTGATTATGGTACTCGCAATGATGGACGCGGGCGATTTTCGAGCCCTGACTTACCTATTCATTGCGCGGACGATGAATTTCGCTTCGTTTGATCGGCTTCGCCGCGATAGCCCAAGTTCGCTGATATCCGCGCCGCGGCGGCGCGCAAGCGGATGGCCACCTCCCCTTCTGGAGAAGGCTCGAAAATGCCGGGGGGCCCCAGTGTAGACAGTGCGGCCACAATGCTTCCCCGATAATCGAAGATGGGGGCCGACAACGCGTTAATTCCAGGGTTTACCTCGCCGGCTGTCCATCCAACGCCCGCGATTCGAACCTTCTCGAACAGCTCTTTGACTGCATTCCTGTGCCGAATGACCGCATTCGGCCGCGGCAACTCGCGTATGGAGCGAAGCTCTTGATCGATCATCGAGTCTGTTTGGGCGCTCGGCAGCCAGGTGCCGAACACGCGTCCGGTGGCGGAGGTCAACAGGGGCAATACTTCCCCAACGCGGATACTGATGGTGATTGGTCTGGGATAGTCCTCCACCCATACCACCGTCGCGCCTTTGGGCCCCCACACGGCGAGAGCGACGGAGTGCTGCACGTCCTCGAGTATGTCCGGCAGAATTGCGCTCGCCGACCGGATGACGTCGATGCTGCGGATGGCCGCCATTCCGATATGGCGCGCCGCCGGCCCCAGACGATAGCGGCCCGTCTCGCTGTCTCGCTCTACGAGTTCACTTCGAAGGAAACTGACGAGATACCGGTGGGCTTTGGCCGGAGCCAAGCCGGCGGCGGCGGCCAACGTTTTCAACATTGGCGGCGGGCCATCGAACATTAAACTGGCCAAGGCGCCGAGGAGTTCCATGCCCGTCTCGATCGATTGCACGCCTGCCCGATCCGCCTTGCTAGCCTTGGTTGCCGCCGACGCGGAACGCGTCCTTTTGCTCTTGCCAGTAATGTTAGATGGAATCCCTAAAAGTGATGGGTCAATCCAAGATCGGCCAAATCATACACCCACGATGGGCCGCCAGATCAAGGCGTTTCAGATGCATCCTTACGATGTTCTCGTCGGCGAGCCCTTATCCATTCCTGAACGGCGGAAAGATCGCCCCCCGCTTGACGCGACTTCTGCTTGACTTCGTTCCAACTGCGCATGTCTTCCACGGCCTTTGCCGCATGACTCTTCCAGGTATTGTCCAGATTGGCGGTCAGTTCGAGCCGAATGCCGTTCGGGTCATGGAAGTAAATGCTATAAATGATGCCGTGGTTTGTGGGACCGATGAAGGCGACGCCGTGCGAGCGCAGCTTTTCCGCCCAAAGATCCACCTCTTCTCGGGTACCCACATCCAATGCCAAATGATTGAACACCTCATAGGCGGGGTGCGAGGGCGCGCTTGCAGCCGGCAATCCCAAGACTTCAAAAAATGCCACCGTCGAACCGTCTCCGAGTTCGAAGAAAAGATGGACATAGGGCCACGGGTCACCGGTAGAAGGCACCTCGTCGTCGATGACGGCACTGACCAAATCCATGCCTAGCACGCGAGTATAAAAATCGATCGTGGCGGCCGCGTCGTGGGTCACATAAGCCGTGTGGTGCAACATCCGCGGGCGATGTGGACCGGCCGCGGTGGGGCCTTGATTCTGCGAGCCGATACTTTGCTGCTGCCGTTCGCTCATGAGGTAATCAACTCGCTGCGGAATATAGCGCTGATGCAATTACGTATTATATATATTAATCTCAATTAGCATAATTCCGGAGCCGTGAACGGTCAAGCGCTGGATTCCAATCGCTTGTCGACGAGCCTCAACGCTGAACATCGATAACCACACGCCCGCGGATCTCCCCCGCTAAAATGGCGTCTGCCAAGGCGGGCAGGCGCGACATCGGTTCTGTGGTGGTCATATCGCCCAGTAGCATCGGATCCAGATCGCGAGTCAGGCGCGCCCAAGCCGCTTGACGCAAACCCTGTGGTGCCATCACAGAGTCGACGCCGATCAACGTGACGCTACGCAAGATATGCGGAAGCACGGTCGCGGGGAGGTCTGCCCCTCCTGCCAGACCGCAAGCCGTGACGGCTCCACCGTAGACTATTTGGGAGAGCACGTTCGCCAGTGTTTGTCCGCCCACAGAATCTAGCGCCCCGCTCCAGCGCTCCTTTTGCAGCGGAGGGCCTTTATCCGAGAAAATCTTGCGCTCCACAACCTCGCTGGCACCGAGCTTGAGGAGATAATCGTGAGTATTCTGCCGCCCCGTCGAGGCAACAACCTTGTATCCGCGCTTCGCTAAAAGCGCGATCGCGACCGACCCAACGCCACCCGCTGCGCCAGTGACAAGGATCTCTCCCGACTCAGCACTGACCGTACCCCAACGCTCGAGCGCGTCGACACATAGAGCGGCGGTATACCCCGCCGTGCCGATCGCCATTGCTTGTTCATAGCTGAATGGCTCCGGGAGTCGGAATAACCATTCCGCCTTCATTTTGGCGTATCGACCAAAACCGCCCCAGTGCTGTTCTGATAGGCCGCACCCATTGACGATGACGCGGTCGCCGGCACTCCACAACGGATTTCGAGACTCCAATACGGTGCCGGCTAAATCGATTCCGCCCACCATGGGCAGCCGGCGGGCAATTCTTCCTTTACCTGAAACCGCCAGTCCGTCTTTGTAGTTGAGCGATGAGTAGGCCACTTCCACGAGAACGTCGTTGTCGGGAAGGTCGTCGGTCGCTATGGATTTAAGCGAAGCCTTCGGCTTACCGCCGACATCCTCAATCAGCAAGGCAGTGAACGAGGGTATGGTCATCGCCCGGCTCCGCTTCGCACGTGCTCGTCGATCCAGGTGCGAAACATTTCAGTGGCTTTTTTCGGTCCATCGGGCTGACCGACAAAATAGTGGTTTGCCCCACGAATCGCGTGGTAGGTCATCAGCTCCTCGGGAGCCGCATCTCGCATCGCTTCGGAATCACACATGAGCGCGCCCTGATCAGCAGTCTGACAAATGATGCAAACCGGCACTTTGACGTGTCGCATGTTTTCCACGCCGTCGGCTTCGGAGTATCTGGGACTCCACTGGCTCAACCACGTACACAAAGACGTGTACCGCCCCATGGGGCCCGTCGCCTCATTCGCTGCGCGCGGATCCCCATAAATGGAGCCGGGCTGACGGTCGCTTGGATCCAGTGTTATATCGACGAGGCGTGGATCTGCGACGGTTCCGTGAACTATAAATGCTCGATCCATAATGCCCTTTGAACGTAAGCGCGGAAGCTCCGACATGACCCAGTCGTCTATGCGGTCCATGCGCGCTCGCTGCGCCGCGCGATATTGTGCGACCCAACCACGATCGAAAGGTGGCTCGCGGCCCGAGGCATAGAGATCCATTTTAGGATCGCGGTTGTCCGGGTCATTCTCGTCGGTTATCGAGGCGTCGATACAATGCATTAAAATATCTGACCGCGAACGGCTTGTCGCCATCAAAAACAAGCCGTCAACCGGCTGCAAGCCGGCTTGAGTGATGTCCGGCGGGTCTCCAGCCGGCGTGCACGTGATGGTCGGGTGCTGTGCCTGACGCTGGTACATGGTCACCAACGGACCCCCTCCGCTGAAACCTGCCAATACGACCTTTCTCCAGCCGAGGCGCTCACGGGCGTAGCGGACCGCGGCGCCGACATCGAGCAAACAACTCTCGAAGATTACCGCAGCGTCATTGCCGCTATAGCGGGTGTTCAATCCGATGATGGGCACGCCGGTCTCAGCGATGGGCTCAAGCATGAAATGTCCATGAAAATTGGACATCGGGTGTACGAGGATGACCCCGAGGTCTACCGATCCGGTTGCCTCGACCGACCGCTGGACCAGATTGCCGTAAACACGAGGAAAATAGCGATATATCCCCGAATGGATCTCGATGCGGGCCGAAGAAATTCCCGGATCCACCGGAATTGAGAGCAACGTGTGCGTGATCATCCTTTACGGCCTCCTCGCGCAATACGTATGCATATCATCGACCCTTGCCGCTCATGCAATGGAGAACCTATATTACGTATCGCGTTATCATATTCCGCATATTAGAACACGAGCCAACCTGCGTCAATTTCCGTCCCTTTCTTTGTGCGCAATGAGGCGGGGCCGCCATCCTTTGCGAACGCCGTGCATAAGGCACGCTGACTGTCACCTCCCGCACACATCGAAACACGCTGCGTCTCATGTGCTGCACCAGAAGAGATCGAAATGTCTGTGCGTCTCGGCACCCGAACGCGCCGGAGGTAACCGGACCCCACGGTCGTTGCTCCTGCATTTCGGCCGCTCTGAGAGTGACATCACGATGCAGGATTTCTGTGACGGAATGGCGCTTTGCCCCGTGCGCGGACACAATTTCAGGTAGTGTCCTAATTTGAATTTGCCCATTTCAGCCGCCTATGGCAGCGGTTAGGGCGCCGCGAATCCACTCGGACACGCTTTTGTTGCTCGCGCGAGCTGCGGCCTCGACGCGCTTGCGATCCTCGGCGTTGAGCCGGATCGGCACAATAGATGACTTGGCGTCCCCTTTGGGCAGCTTCGGCCGTCCTGGGCGTCGTGGCTTAGGCTGGGTCAAGACCGCGAAACTCCTGAACGATGGCCGCCCGTACCGCCGTCTCTGGCGATACCGCCGGCGGGATGTGAAGCACCGTCACATGGCGCTTAGGCTGGGCTGGATTGTCGGTTGTATGGGACCACGCATAGGCCGTATTCGCCTTGGCATGGCCGTATAGGTCGAATACCTCGACAATCCCCTCCCATACCGTCTTGCCGTTGAAAACCTCTTTGACTGGCACGCTGGCGCGATGCGTTGCGCGCGCACCATGAAGCTTTTGGATCACTTCTGCCAATTCCTCGATGGCCGTCATGCGGCCGCCTCGACCAGATCGCCGACCTTCCAAAAGCTCGACGTGACACCCGCAGCCATCGCAGGAGTGCAACGCAGCGTGATATGGCGCTTGACGAAATTGTAATAGGCGAAGTGAAGTCCGACCGCCGCCTCGAAGTTCTCCAGCTTCTTGCTGAATGCCAGCGTGAGGCGGGTCAATCGGCGCATATGGTGGCGAGTCGTCGCATTGAGGCGCTCGACGTAGCTGGTGGAAATCAGACTGTCATCGGGTGATCCGTTGATGCGCTTCTTCTCGCAGGACACAAATTCCGGCGGGCTGTAGCGACGCACGCCATTGACCTCTTGCGGGCCGTAGGTCTTGACGATCTGTCCGTAGTCCACATCCCCGCCGAAAGCCTGCTCTATCGCCGCCACGTAGGCGCTCAGGCCGTCCGTGGAAATCTGAAGGCGATTCTTCATCCGGCTCGCCACGTCCTGCATAAAGGCGTCTGCGGTCGCCGCATCGCGATTTCCCACCTTGAAAGTCGGAACCAATTTGGTTTCCGCATCGATAGCGCAGAACGTCCAGACACTCCCCAGCCCAATATCTCCCGGCTTTACATTCCGTTCCTTCTTGCCCACAAATCCCCAAATCTCGTCCATTTCCAAGCGGTCGCAGGTCAAATTCTGCATTTTCTCGTTCATGAGGCGCGCGCAGCCCTGGCCGACCTTCACGCCTAAACGCATGATGGTGTCGCGGTGAATACCTGTCATGCGCTCAATGGAGCGGATGGCCGAGCCTTCCGCTAGTGCCGCGATGACTTGGATTTTCTTGTCTGTGGGGAGTATGTTTGCCATGTGAGATACTGTAATACAGTAATTATTGGTTGTCAATAGTTTTTGTGTTACAATATTAACCCGTAACAAAGGGTACCAGCATGGAAGATAAGACCCCCAAACAGGATGAGCATAAACCCCCTCAAGAACTCGCCCAAAGTGCCCCACTTGGCAACGTAAGCGTAGAAACAGCAGATAAACCCGAAGATGGCCACAAAGACGCCAAGCCAGCGAAGGGCGGCCGCCACCCACGGCATAACCGATTCATGCGTCCTATAAGATGTGCTCAGATCATGCTGAAAAAATGTTGGCGATCCCTGAAGGATCAGGCGGTTAGTAACAGAATAATGGCGATCGCCACTGGGTTGATTGCCATCGTCAGCGGCGGAACTCTCTGGATATTGATAAATCAACTTCAGGAGGCGCGGATAGACCAGCGGGCATGGATGGGAGTAGTCGGATTTGGCCCAGCTCCCGAAATCGGAAAGCCATGGAATCTTGTAGCCACATTCAGCAACACCGGCAAAACTCCAGCTAGAAAGGTGCATCTCGCTTGTACAGTCGAGCCGGCTTCTGATGAAGCCCACATTAAATGGACTGCCCCGACAGTCCAGAAACCCAGTCTCACTTCTCCTAATGGCCAAACTATCTGCACCATGCATCCAATCAGTCAGGCCAATGTCGAGGGGCCGAAGGTCGTTCAGCAAACCTTGGACGATTTGGCCAAAACGACCCTTTTCGTTTACGGTTCCGTTATCTACCAAGATATTTTTGAAAAGTGGCACTGGCTGACTTTTTGTTCCTCCATGGCTAAAGACGGGGGCAGCTTCGAGGCTTGCAAGGAGGGTAACGACACAGGCGATGGCGATATGCCGCCCGCGCCCTTTAACAAGATTCCGAAGCCTGATTAAGGCCCAGGCATGTAACCCTTGGAGTCTGGCGCCCAAATTAGGACACCACCAAACCCCGGAGTCCCAACATCCGTCAGCAATAGCACGCCGGGATCATGGAAGATCGAGCAGCTGCGAATGGCTGCGCCCGAAATTTACCCGTCATCGGCGATCAGCGGCTTGACGCTGCTATTTGGCGGCCCTAGTTGTCATCCGTTGGCGCAGAACGGCCAGCACACAAGTCTGATTCTCCCACGCGGCCGAGGCAACGGGACGAGAAATAGGCAGCAAAGACGCGAAGCGCCCATGGCGAACCGGGTTAATGTGGCGTCCCCACGGGGATTCCGTCTTAACCCCCGTAAATACCAAACAAGTCGCAAGTCTCCAGAACGATCAGTAGATGTGAAACAACATGCAGATCAGAGGCTTACAGGTGATTCAGTAAAATAGCTGAATTCAGCGCCGATTATCTGCCGCGGTCGGTTGGGCAAATTAAACGACAGCTGCCAATCACGGGGTTTTAGTTCTTGAGCAGCGCTACGCCCCGCCGCACCTCGGAGGAATCAGGTGCCAGGACCTACAGGCTCGCGACGCGGTGCGCCCACTTCGTGCAATTCGCCTTTGCTGCCTCGAATCGCAGCGCGGCTTTGTGATATTCGGCCATCCCACCCATGGAAGGATTACGGCTCCCGCCATAAATATCGACGGTTAGCGTCGCCTGACGCGCCTCCATGAATTCGGCAAGCGCCATTTTGTGCTCACTTCTGACTTGATTGGGCGTTAGGGCCGGCGTCTGTGGCGGGTCGCCCGTGTTCAAGGATTCGCAAAAGAATTGCATCGTCTTTTGGCCTCACGATGTATTACGATAAGCTCTTGTATCATAAAGGTCTTTTATTCGCCACATTGCCAAAGCGGGGTGAACATGAGCGCGGGGCAAATCGGAAACATCATAGGGATATTCGTTGCAAGCATCGTTGTTCCGGTAATCGTCCTAATCGTGAGCAACTTCATCCCGGCTGCGAAGCGCAACCCCAAAGTTGTCTACGGCGTCTGCGGAGTGCTCGCGGTCGCCGTCGCGTTTGTATCGGCCGCAGGCAGCGGCGATATCGCAAGCTCGGCCATTGCCGCCGTGCTCGCCGGGCTGCTTATCTATTGGGGGTACACCCGGGCCGCGAAGAAAATTGCTCGTGCGTAGGGTGTCCGTCAACCGGGGAGTCCCATCAATGAACGAGGAAGAAATCCGCAACGCCACGCGGGCCGGACTCAATGATGCGGTTGGCGACATTCTCAAAGGCGTGACTATAACGGCCTGTGTCATTGCCATATTTGCCTACCTAAGCTGGACAGCAATTCTGGTGCTGCTCTTTGTGATCGTCCCCGTTTTACTGGTGATCTGGGGAATCTACGAACGGCTGACGCGACCACGAAGGGAACGCAGAGAAACCGCTGAAGCAAAAGCACGCGCCCGCAAATACTGGCTTGCGCGCGGTTGGAGTGAGGAAGACATAGACAAATGTGACGCCAAACCAAAATCCGACTGGTGGTGGGTCGGCAAGGAACGGTAATTGCGTGCAGCCTCCAAACGTTTGGATACCGATCCATAAGCGCGGCGACGTCTAGCACCGTTTCATCGGTCGCCGCGACTATCGCTAGCGTCAAATAACGCTTTACGTACTCGCACAAAGGGATGCCACGATGAATGATGCGAAAGCACCGCTGATTGGGTTCGGCTTTGCCATGATTCCATATATGGCCGTGGCGTGGGCCTATTCCTACTTCGCGGAAGGAGGTCAGCCAGAATTCTGGCGGGCGCTGGGGGTGCTTCTCGCGGTGCGATTTTTCTTCTCGATAATTGAATCGGTCGGCGGCTTTTTGGCGTGGCGATTTTTTGTTCGACGACAGATGATTGCACATTTGGGGTCCGTATTTCGAGCGAATCAATTCCCCGGAAAGCAATATTTCGATGACGATTTCGGCAACTACTGCGCGCGCCTTCTTGACAATCAACCCCGCAAACCGAATTTCGTACAGCACATCGAAGACATTCAAACGTTCCTGTTAAATCACGAGAAACGTGGGATTCTGAATGGCATGCGAATGCACACCGTGGTGGATACCGCTTTCGAGCAATACATGGCGACCATGCCAAAGGCCGCCAAATCCCGATTCGACTTCGATTAACTCGCCACTCAAATTTCATGATTCGATAACCAAGGAACGGCGATGTGCAAACCGCTTCAGTTTCCCGGCTTTTACGGAGTCCTTGTCGGGGTTGGTCTTTTCTGTGTCGTTTGGATAATTGCTTTGTGTCGCACCAGAGAAGAAACATATGAAATGGACCCGCTCGGCGAACGAGCTGCGTTCGAACCACTCCTTACGATCTACATGGACATTGCGAAATTCGTGTTGGGTCTCGCATCTGCATCTATTGCAGCTTTCGTCGGCGCTACGGTAGTCGGCGCTACTAAGGCTCCATCAGTCCAGCCCCTGATTTCCTCGCTCTATTCTCCGCTTTGTCTTCTTGGCTTGAGCATCCTATACGGGGCTTTCTTTATGATGTTCATGATGCGTGACTACGAAACTTATCGGCACAACTCGAAATCGTATACACGCTGCAAATATTCCAAAAATCAGGCGCTCGGCTTCAGTTGTCTGGTGTGTTTTGGCGTCGGTTATGCGTGGCTTATCGTGACCGTAACAGGACAGTCATAAGACTCCCTCCGAACCACCGTAGATGGCTAGGCCGCCGTGTCGGCCAGCGTCGATTCGACAGATGCCAGCAGTGATTTCCACCCCTAGCGAAGAAATCCGGCACACTCTCGGAAGTCGTTTTCGAAGGAGCGTACCCACATGACCACAATTACCTTTGTGCCGGCGTCGGCCGAATCCACGTACAAGGTGTCGCTCCACAGCCATCCGCGTGAGAAAGGCGCGCGATTATATTGGCTTGCCAAAGTTGACCGCGAGAAAAAGGTATTTCTAGCGGAAGACGGCGGCCTCGAAGATATTGAATGCTCCATAGAGGTGACAGTTGACGAACCCTATGATGGAAAAACGAATAATGAATCATGGGACTATGCTCATGGGTTCCTGAGATGGGTTGGCGGCAATCAACCTTGCCTCGTCACGCTAGTTTTGCCGGCCGAAACCTTTGCTTCGCTGACGGATTTGGCCAAACGCGGCAACCTGCCGTCACTGACTATCTCCTGCATTCCTGGCCACGGCCTCGAAAACGCGGGGCCGTATGGCGACATTAAGTGGGACAACACCGGCGACAAATTGGTGCCTGTGAAACACATTCAATTTATCTACTCGTTTTCAGCGCTCGATTAGGCCGGCAAGCAAGTAACGATTGAGCTTGGAAAAGTCACCGACTGCCTGACGGCGATTGGCGCCATCGGCACAATGTCCGAGCCGCCCTTTACCTCACGAATCGCGACAACACCTTGCGTCTACAAGCGTTCGTCACAATAGGCGTTATGTTTCGCGGGTCGAATCCACCAGTGTCCGTCGCGGCAGCGCCCGCTACGTATGGATCTACGTCACAAATGCCGGCCGTCGCGCCCCGTAGCTACGCCGCCAGCCCTCCCCCGTACCCCCTCCCAAGAGCCCTCCCCTTGATGGCTCTCCCTCACCGGATACAGCTCACGGGGCTCTTACCGGAAAGGAGAAGATTTCAGAGGTATGTCGGCTTCGCCTCCCCCTTACTTTCCGACCTTGGCGCTAGTGGTGGAGGCTTTTTCGGAACGGACGCACTCCATATTTTAAACGGAGATGCGGCCGAGAATTTCGGCACCATGGATTTAACTGTGTTACCACGGCACTTTGCCAGACTGTCGCAGCAACATCAGTATGCTGTCGAGTATCGCCGCTCTAGCAATGAGCACCCACGGCGCCGACGTTTTTCGATTCCCGCGTGTCGGTGTGATCACTTCAGTCTGCGGTGGCTTTGGACTCAAACTAGAGCCATATCCCGTCTTTCCGGTGTATTCCCTTCACACCACTGAAGTTACTATTGTAGATCGCGGAGTTTATCCAGCACGCTGCCCAATAGAGCCGGTGCAAAGCGGGCCATGTCGGCAGCGCTTGACGAGCGTGCCAGCGCGGGGTCTTAAGGCGCTCCGCGGGCGCGTTGCTTGCGGTGCTGCGCGAGCATGATCTGAAGACGGAGCGCGAGCGCTTCGTTGAGTTCGTCGGCCGAAAGGGCGGGGCCGGCCAAGTGCAGCATCTTCTCAAGCGCGCGAAGTAAATCGGCGCTTGAGGCGTCTACGGGGACGAGCAGCGGTTTGTATGGATAGAGCATGAGCGGTCTCCTGTGAGGTGGGTTTCGCAAGACCCAACCCACCTCACAGGGGGCCGAGAAGCACGGCGGACAAACGCACCTCCCCGCCTCCGAAGGCGCAGCACCGCAGCCGTAAAGCGACGGAGCGCCGATCCGGAGCGCGGAGGGCACCCGCCCCAGCGGGTCACGCAGCGCGGTCTTGGGGAGCCGGGCCATGCTCCCGGCGCCAACGCCGGAAGGAGCCATGGCCTGGGGGCTGCTATGCAGCCCCGCCCCGCTTCCGGCGCTAGCCGGGAGCCAACCTTGAGATGTGACGAGGCGTCCAGCCGAGAGCCGCGGACGGCAACGTCCGAGGCGTGCCCTCTCGGGGTTGGCTGCCGGCGCAGGTCGCCGATGACAATCGGCGGACAAGCGAGAAGCGGGGCGCTAAGAGATTGAAAGGTCAAGCTCGGCCGTCCAGGCCAAGAGCCCGCCAGGTGTGCGTCATCAGACGCCGAGCGCGCCAGCGCGCAGCCCTGCGGTTGACCGATCCGTATCCGACGATGCGTCAGTTTTGAGCGTCGCTCGAAACGACGCATCGACTTACGCAGCAGCCGTCGCTAGACATCCTAACCAACACGAGAAGGGTGTCTATGCCACGGCTATTTTCTCCGGCTGATTTGAGCGGGATTTTGGAGAAGCCCGCGACGAGGCCTTCTGCTAGAGCCATGGCTCTAGCAGCGGATCTAAAATGCTTGAGCTACCTCGCGCGCTTCGGCCACCTAACGACTGCCGCTCTGGCCGCCGCAATCTGGTCGAATTTAAAGTGCGGCCAGGACATGGCGGCTCGGACATTGCGCCGCTTATCCGCAAGCGGCGTAGAGTTGACGGCCAGCCGACAGAACGCATCGGGCTGCCGGTCGTGGATTTTGACGCGGCGTGGCGTCGCCTTTCTGGAAGTGCGCGGCATCGCCGCGCACCACGGCATGGATTTAGCATCGATTTCAGGCTCTACCTTTTTCCATCACTCGCTTTGCTCTCGCTTTCTCATCGAAAAGGAGCGCGCTGGATTCCGCGTTTGGCATGAATACGCGATAGCGCAAGGACATGCCCCTCTATCACAGCGCCAGTTGATCGAAGGCTATGGAAAACTACCAGACGCTATCTTGACTGCGGGAAACAAACTTTTTTTACTAGAGCTGGAAAACGCACCGAAACAAACAGAGATATTGCAACTCGCCTGCGGGGCAGCGTTGAGGGTTGGCCGCAGGCTGCACCCAGACTGCCAACTTGAGCTGGCGGGCCTTATTTTCGCGTACAACGCAGAGCAGACCGGCCACGCCGTGCGCATTGCCCGCGCCGCCCGGGCGCGGTGGGCGCAGTACAGCGCGGCCGAGCAAGTGAGGCTCGCGCGTCACGTTGAGCTTGTAAAGATCGAGCTTGCGCTGCCGCTAGTGTGGCTTGGCTACGAAGCAGCGACATTGACACTTTGAATTTTTTTGCTCGATGACTATACGGGTTGGACACATTTGGCTTTTGTGGTCACCTCGTGCGGAGATCATTCGGAGGCCGCACCCTCCCCGGCAAACCAGCCCCCCTCACGGGGGGTTAGTTTGGCGGTCTCTACTTTGAGCCACCCTTCGCTGCCACCAACCGATCAACATCACGATCATTGAATGCCCGCACCAGGGTTTCGATTTGAGTCTCCTGCGCTTCCGCCCGCCCGCGAATTTGCGCTGCTTCTTCGCGTGCCTTGGCCTGTACGGACAGCGCCCCGGCAAGATCGCCTTCCGTCCTCTTCAGCCGCTCGGTGCTTTCGAGCAGCCGGCTTTCCTGTGCATCAGCACCGGCCCTGGCTATCGCCGCTTCGGCCGTCAAGGCCTCGATCCTGGCCCGATCCTCGACCCTCATCCGGCGCTCCGTCTCAAGTTCTGCGCGTGCCGCCGCCGCCGCAGCGAGGGAAGCTGCCATAGACTCTTTAAGTTCTTCGGCCGCTTTTCTCGTGACCTGCTCACGCGTTATGGCATCGTGAGCTGCTTCCGTCAGACCCGTGATCTGGCGCCGCGACTCCGCACCGTCTTGCTCTGCTTTCGCTGCCGCGGCCGCTATTGCAGTCTCGGCCGCTGCCAATCGCGCTTGGACAGCCGCTGTATCGGTCGTTTGACGATCGACTGCTTCAACCGCCTCGTCTGTTTCGCCTCGCAGTCTGGATTTTTCGACTGCCCAGTCCTGTTCAGCCGCAGCGAGCGCGGTATTGGCCAGGGCCTGCGCCTCGCTCCACATCTGGGACACAACGGCGGCGAACGCCTTGGTTACAGTGTCCGGCACGGCAATGGCGACCGGCACAGGCGATACAGATTGCGCCAACCTCCAAACGCGCATGACGACGAGGGTGTCATTCATGCTGGTCTTTGCGAGCCGGCGGCATGCATCGACCGTTGCCTTCTCGCCCTTGTCCAGCAACGCCTGCGCCGCTTTTTCAATGCGCTCTTTGATCTCTGGCTTAACCTGACCCATAGAAACTCTCCCGACAGTAGTAGTGGTGGTGGTAGTGGTTGTAGCCACTAGCAACTGGGGTTGCGTCTTCTATAGGCCCGGTCTTTAAACAGGAACTCAAACTGCGGCGTGACAACCTGTGACAGCGTCCGCTCGCCTGGCTGCCATCGTCACCGGAACGACATTGGGTTCCGTGAGTGATTTTTCTCAATTAAAACAATTTATTAGGGATCATTAGAAATGTATAAACACGCTGCCTGTACTGGCTTTACCTACGGGAAAAGGCCATGCAGAGCAACTCGGGTTCAAACGGTTATGCCAGCGGCGACGAACGACCGTCGTCTGCGCAAAACAAAAAATTACCGCGAGGTCGGCCGCGACACTCGCTGCGCGTTACGATTCAAGGCCCACTACCGAGGTCTCCGGCCGTTGTGACGCTGCTAGCAAAGGAATTTCAAAAATGGAGCGTCTAGCCCTGTACCTGCGATCTACCAAGGACCGCCACGATGTCTCCGTAGAGGCCCAGCGCCGGGAACTGGGCGCACATGCGGAATCGAAGTCGTATGCAACGACAGCCGTGTTCGAGGACAAGGTGCAATCCGCCAAGACCGACGACCGGCCGGCATTCCAAGAAATGATTGCGGAAGCCGGTCGCCCCGATCGGCGTTTCGACGTGATCTTGTGCCTTGACACGTCCAGATTTGCGCGCAACGCCACAGACGCGAAAATCTACAAGGACTACTTGCGTCTGAAACGCGGCGTGCGCGTTGAGTTCGTGAAGTTACCCACCACGGACTCGTACATGGACCCTCTCTTGGAAACGTTGATGGAGGGTATCGACCAGCTTCATTCGCAAAAATCCAAGTCCGATGGGCTGCGGGGCATGAGGGAAAATGTGTTGAAAGGCTTCCGCGCCGGCGGGAGCGCACCAATCGGCTACAAGCTCGACAAAATAGTCACGGGAACACGGGAAGGCGTACCAGTCACGAAATCAAAGTTGATTCGCGATCCTGAGACTTTCACTGTCATACAGGCGTATCTGGAACGTCGGGCAAGCGGTCACTCCCGGCCCGACTCTGCGTCGCTTACGGGTTTGGACATATCGACGGGAACATTCGTAGGGATCGAAGATAACGCCCTGGTCTATGCGGGCCATACCGTTTGGAACCGGCACAAAGAGAAGATAAAGGGCGGTTATCGTGGCGGCATCAAGGTTCGTCCAAGGGCCGAGTGGGAAATCCATCTGAACACGCACGAAGCGATGATTTCCGATATTCAGGCTGAACAGATTTTGGCACAACGTGCCCTCAAGAGCGCGAGTCAGCGGCGCGGACGTCGCAGCCCCTACTTGCTTGCTGGGCTCTTGCGTTGCACATGCGGGGCGAACTTTGACGGCGACGCGGGCTATTACAAGTGTCACCGCCGCAAAGACGGTTGCGGCAGTAGGAGCATCAGACAAGAAACGATAGAGCAGGCCGTCCTCGGAGTGTTATTCGAGCAATATCTCACTGTTGAGATGCTGGCCGGCATCCGTGATCAACTTGTCAAACTCGAATCGACAACCGGTGCTCGTCACAAGCGGGACATCGAGGGGCTCCGCGCCCAGCTTAAGGACATCACCCGCCAACTTGACACCCTCATTGGGCTGTTGACGGAGGTTGAGCATCGGCGACCGCTCTTGACCAAAATCGACGAACTGGAAACGCAACGTATCGCCCTGGCGCACAGGCTACAGGCGACAGTCCCCAGCGGTGCCAATGACCTGAAACGATGGGACGATGCTTCTCTGCGTTCGTTCGTGGAACGTTATCGCAGCGAAATGGAGTTTGGCGACTCGGAATCGAAGAAGTCGATCGTCCGAACCCTGGTCGCGTCGGCATCCCTAGACGGCGACGATCTGACATTGGTCCCAAACTACCCCGGAATAACTGGGGTTAAGATGGCGTCCCCACGGGGATTCGAACCCCGGTCGCATCCGTGAAAGGGATGTGTCCTAGGCCTCTAGACGATGGGGACGCAGGCCTGAAAAAAAATCGATCGGTCACGGCAATAAATCTGGTGGAGCCAGGCGGGATCGAACCGCCGACCTCTTGCATGCCATGCAAGCGCTCTCCCAGCTGAGCTATGGCCCCACATGGAGGCGCGGGACGTTACCGGACGGGGACCAATTCGTCAAGGAATTGAATGGGCTACGCTCCCCCAAACGGCCCGCGCCTGGGTCAATCGAGCCAAAGTCTCGATTTTCCCCAAAATAGCCAAAGTGGCGTCGATCGGGGGCGATACCGTCCCGCCGCAGACCGCAAGACGAATCGGCTGGGCGAGCTTGCCCAGCGAGATGCCTTTTGCCGTCGCAAAACCGCTGATGAGGGCGTGAATGGCGGGTGCCGACCACTCCGGCAATCGACCCAGCTCATCCGAGGCCTCGCCGAGCAGCACGAGCACATCGGCGGTCACATGCTTGCGCACCGCCTTCTCGTCATAGGCCGTGGGCGCCCGAAAAAAGAACACGCTATTGGCCGCCATTTCCCGCACCGTCTTCGCACGCTCACGCTGCGACACCACGATGTGCTCCAGCTGCGCCTCATCTGCCGCCTGAATACCCTCGCGATCCAAATGCCAGCGCAGCACCGGCACGATGCGCGATGCCGGGGCGCGCATCATGTGCTGCTGATTGAGCCAGCTCAGCTTCTCGATGTCGAAAGCGGAGGCCGATTTATTGACGTCGGTGATGTCGAACAGCCGGATCATTTCCTCGACGGAGAAAATCTCCTGGTCGCCATGCGACCAGCCCAGACGGACCAGGTAGTTGAGGACGGCCTCGGGCAGGAATCCGTCGTCGCGGTACTGCAGCACGCTGACCGCGCCGTGGCGCTTCGAGAGCTTCGCCCCGTCGGGACCCAGAATCATGGGAAGGTGGGCGTACACCGGAGGCCGATGCCCCAGTGCGAGCAGCATGTTGAGTTGCCGCGGCGTGTTGTTCAAGTGATCGTCGCCGCGAATCACGTGCGTGATTTGCATGTCCATGTCGTCGACCACGACGCAAAAATTGTAGGTGGGCGAGCCGTCGGATCGCGCGATGATCAGATCGTCGAGTTCGCTGTTCTGAAACACGACGCGGCCGTGGACGACGTCATCGACGACCACCTCACCCGTGAGCGGATTCTTGAAGCGCACGACGGGAGCGACCCCGGGCAGCGAATCGTTGCGCTCGCGCCAACGTCCGTCGTAGCGCGGCTTTTCACCGCGCGCGACTTGCTGCGCGCGCATCTCCTCGAGCTCTTGCTTGCTGCAGTAGCATCGGTAGGCCTTGCCGGTCGCGAGCAATTCGTCGATGACCTCCTTGTAGCGGTCGAAACGCTTGGTTTGGTAGAACGGACCCTCGTCGGGGTCGAGGCCCGCCCACTCCAGACCGTCCAAGATCTGCTGAATCGCCTCGGGCGTGGAACGCTCGAGATCCGTATCCTCGATGCGCAAAATCATTTCACCGGCATGACGCCGGGCGTAAAGCCAGCAAAACAGCGCGGTCCGCAGGCCTCCGATGTGCAAGAAACCGGTTGGACTGGGAGCGAATCGGGTGCGAACGGTCATGGAGGATCTGGGAAATTTAAGGGGCGCAGAGTTTAGCAGAGGCCGGAGGCCTACCGTTTGTCTTAGGCCGTAGCCGATGTCATACTTTGCAGCTGACTACGGGGGGTTAGCTCGGCGGTAGACGTGACGACACACGGCAATGCCCTAGTCAATAATAATGCACGCGTAACTCAGCGGTAGAGTGTTGCTTTCACACGGCAAAAGTCGCAGGTTCGATCCCTGCCGCGTGCACCATCTCCGGGAGTATTAGATCGCCCGTCTGCCTTTCCCCCAGGACGCCCCATTGCTGGGTTATTTGCCGGCTGAGCGCTTTCAGATTCCCCCATGGGCCGCCACACGCGAAGTATTGAAAAGTAGTCCAGCAATGCGTAAAGTATCGAGTCCGTAATACTTACGGATACTTTGATGCGCTACCCTCGAACCGAGCTCGCCAATCAACTCGCCGATGCCCTGGAGGGCAAGAACCCATTCGGGGACGCCCCGAACGGGCTGTTCCTTGCCGCACCGCGACGAACCGGCAAATCAACGTTTCTGCAGGCGGACTTGATGCCGGCGCTCGAGCGCCGCGGAGTCACTGTTATCTATATCGACCTCTGGTCGAACTTCCGTCGCGACCCGGGCGAACTCCTCGCTGAAGCACTTGGCAAAGCCATCGTTCCGCACCTGGGGCTGATCTCGAAACTTGCAACCAAAAGCCGCCTTTCCAAAATCACCGTGCGTGGGCTCGAGTTCGATGTCGGCAAAATCGGACGCCCCGACGGGATCTCGATTCCGCACACCCTGCAGACCCTGCAAGCGGAGGTCGCCGCACCGATTGCGTTGCTGCTCGATGAGGCGCAGCACGCGCTGTCGAGTGAAGCGGGCGAAGCCGCGATGATGGCGCTGAAGTCAGCCCGTGACCAAATGAACCGGCCAGGCGAAGTCCGGTTGATGCTCGTGCTGTCTGGCTCGGATCGCGACAAGCTTCTTCGACTTGTGAACACAGGAGCCGCGCCGTTTTTCGGCTCCCAGATCACGCGTATGCCGACGCTTGGATCGGACTTCATCGAGCACATCGCAGGTCTGATCGAGCAGCAGCGCCCGACCTTGATCCCGATCGACCGGCCTGCACTATTGGAGGCGTTCCAGGCATTCGCCGCTCGTCCGCAGTTCTTTCTGGATGCCTTGGGCCACGTACTATCGCCCTTCGAAAGCGGACCAAGGCGTCCAGAACCTGAAGTTCTGATCAGGGCACGCGAGCATGAACGCGACGAGCACTCGCAGATGGAATCCGACTATCTCGGCCTCCGTCCGATCGAGCAAGCCGTACTCTGGCGCATGCTGGAGCAAGGATCGCGCTTCCGGCCATACGACCGTGAGTCAAATCAGTTCTATGCGAAAGTCATCGGTCGGCGCATGACGAAAGCCAGCGTGCAGGGCGCGCTCGAAAGCCTTCGCGGACGAACACCCCCGATAGTGTGGAAGTCAGCGCGCGCAGAGTACGCAGTCGAGGACGCGGCGATGCACGCTTGGTTTGCGAGTCGGCGGAACGCGCACACATGGCCGCCGGCGGATACCGATCCGTAACGCATGCAGACGCCCCGATAAACACTATGACCGGCCATGCCTAAAATAATCGCTCGTATGGACAAACCCCGCCGCGCATCTCTGAGTCGACAGTGGCGCCGGCCGCTGCTGGCGTCGATGTTGTGGTTGTGTGCCTGCGCGGCGAGTCCGGTCAAAGGCTCGCCCATCACTCCATCGGGTGCGGCCCCGGTGCGGCATGTGTTTTTGATGGTGCTGGAGAATGAACCGTACGAGACGACCTTCGGTGAACATTCGCCGGCGCCCTATCTTGCACGCGAACTGACCAAGCAAGGTGCGTTGCTGCCCCAGTACTTCGGCATCGGCCACTACAGCCTGGATAATTACATCGCCATGATCAGCGGACAGGCGCCGAATTCCGGCACGCAGGGCGACTGCCACCTATACAGCGATTTCGTGCGCAATGCGCCGGGATTGGATGCGAACGGACAGGCGCTGGGGGTGGGATGCATTTACCCGGCCGACGTCAAGACGGTGGCCGACCAGCTCGACGCGGCAGGCCTGGACTGGAAGGCTTACATGGAGGACATGGGCTTGGACCCCGCGCGCGAGTCCGCCGGCTGCGGACACGTCGCCATCGGCGCCATGGATCAGACCAACCGCGCCACTGCGCAGGACCAGTACGCCGACAAGCACGACCCATTCGTGTACTTTCATTCGATCATCGACGACCCCGTACGCTGTAGCCGGCATGTCGTGAGCCTCGATCACCTCGCAGAGGACCTGAAGCAGACCCCCACGACGCCGAACTTCGCATTTATCACGCCGAATCTCTGCCACGATGGCCACGACGCTCCATGCAAAAACGGGGAGCCGGGCGGCCTGATTTCCGCCGATGCGTTTCTGCGCGTTTGGGTTCCGCGCATCCTTGCGTCGCCGGCGTTCCGGCAGGATGGCCTGTTGATCATCACATTCGACGAGGGCACCGACGCATTGGCGTGCTGCGACGAACAGGGCCTGGCCGGAGGCCCGGCACCGGGACAATTTGGCCCGGGCGGTGGACGCATCGGCGCGGTGCTGCTGTCGCCGTTCATCGCGCCAGGCACGGTGTCACCGAGGCCGTATAACCATTACAGCTTGATGCGCACCGTCGAGGATTTGTTCGGGTTGCCGCATCTGGGCTATGCGGGCGCCCGCCGGCTGCAGAGCTTTGGCACCGACGTATTTACGGCACTGCCCACGCAGCCCCGCCGTGTCGCTCGATAGTCGACACGCCATGAGCGGGAGCAGCTCGCCAAAGTTCACGAGATTCGCCCCGGGCTGGTAACCGGCGGCCATGTCGCAACCTCATTCTATGTTGCTAAAAACCGACGACGTGGCCATTGCGCAAGATCTCGGCGCGGCGCGCGCAATCCCATCATTCTCGTCGGAATAGTCTGCAATTTGCGACGGCGCGGATGTTGCCACCGCCCCCGTTCAAGATCATGATGCCGATAAACAACGGAGGGCAGCGATGTCTGAGAACCTGGCGGGCGCGGAGCGTCTATCGCCCGATAACGTGCAATACCGGCCGCCCTGGGGCAGTCGGGTCGCCTCGGATATGCCGGGCGGCGACCTCGTGCAGAACAAGACGGTGCGGTCCGGCAGCTTGGAACCCACCCACATCACCTTGGCGAAACGCACCCTCCTGCCGCTGGTCGCCGTTCTCATGCTCGCCGTATGCATGCTCGCCTGCGGCCAGACCCCATCGCAGCATTTCTACGCGGTAGGCCTCGCGGCGTTTCTGATTGCCGCGCAGGTGTTCAGCCCCATGGACCTGCAGAACAGCCGCGGCGCCGAGCAGGCCGGCAAAACAGTGTCGCGCATCCTGCTGGAGTGGAGTTGCGTGGCGGCCATCCTGGTATTCCTCGCAGCCTCGTTCGACCTCACGCATATCTTCTCGCGGGACATCATCGTGAGTTGGCTGCTGCTGACGCCCATCGCCTTGCTGCTGGTGAATTCGCAAAGACCCCAGATCGCTCGATGGCTGGCGGCGGATCGCGGCATGGCTCAGCGCTACATCATCATCGGCGCCAACGATGTCGGTGCCGAGTTGGCGCGCCGCATCGAAACCGGTCATGCCCGCGAGAAGTTCTTCGGCTTCCTCGATTTCCGCGGCGCCGAGCGCGCCGCGGCCGGACTCGAGAAGTGGGTGACGGGCAATTGCTCGGCGCGCGACTTTGCGGATTTCGTCCGCTCCCACGCGATCGGCCGCGTATATCTGGCGTTGCCGATTTCCACCGCGCCGCGCATCGAGGAGCTGCTCAAGGAATTGCGCGATACGACGGCCTCCGTCTACTTCGTCCCCAACATCTTTGCCTTCGATCTCGTCCAGGCGCGCTACGTGGAGATCAACGGCATGCCGGCATTCTCGATCTGCGACTCGCCGTTGCAGGGGATGAGCGGCTTTTGGAAACGGGCGTTCGACGTGGTGCTCGCATGCTTCGCCCTGGTGTTCTTCTCGCCCGTGCTGCTCGCCATGGCGCTGGCGATCAAGCGGTCATCTGCCGGTCCTGTCCTGTTCAAGCAGCGCCGCTACGGCCTGAACGGCGAGGAAATACTGGTGTACAAATTCCGCAGCATGACGGTATGCGAGGATGGGCCGGTGGTGGCTCAGGCCACCGAGAAGGACTCCCGGGTCACCCGCCTCGGCGCATTCCTCAGGCGCACCTCATTGGACGAGCTGCCGCAGATCTTCAACGTGCTCGAGGGCAAGATGAGTTTCGTGGGTCCGCGACCGCATGCGGTCGCTCACAATGAAGAGTACCGAAAGCTGATCAATGGCTACATGATTCGTCACAAAGTGCGCCCAGGGATCACCGGCTGGGCGCAGGTCCACGGATTGCGCGGGGAAACATCGACCATCGACAAGATGCAGCGTCGAGTCCAGTACGACCTCGACTACCTCAAGAACTGGTCGCTATGGCTGGACTTGAAAATCCTGGCGAGAACGGCGCTGATGGTGGCCCGCGACCGCAACGCCTATTAGCCGCTTTGGAACGTCCCTGTCGTCTCCGACTCTCAATTGCGGCCCAGCGATATTTCAGACGGAAAGTGCAAGCGCACCGGTACGTTTAAACATGCTCAGGCATGACACTCTCGGCTGCGCCTGTTTTTGCCGGTTCGGGCCGCAAATAACGCTGCCCCAGCTGTCCAATGCTGCCGACAAATGGCGCCCTTACAATCGTGACGTGACCACCCGTCACAGGAACAATGGATAGCCGGTCCCCGAGATAACGGCGCCAGCCGTAGTCTTCGGCGTAGTCGAAGTCATGTCCCCACCACGTATGGTCTGAGGCCTGGAACAGGATCACCGGAAAATCGATGTTCAGTTTCCGCAGCTGCCATTGCTCCGCCGCCCGCGAGAACAGGGCGGTGCGTCTGATTACGAAGTCGCCGCCAGATTGCAGAAATTCTCCGTCGACGGCCTGCGGACGGTTCAGGACGCTCAAGGCCGGCGCTAAGCCCACGAGTCGTTGGCGAAGTTTCATGTACACGCGGTGAAACTTCGCTCGATATCTGCCCGCCCTAACCTCCGCCAGTTGGCGAAGGATCCACTTCCTCCAATTGCGATGCCTGCCTTCCGGCAGCAAGGTATCGAGAAGAAACACCAATTCGACCTGATCGCCGCTCTCGCGCATTCTGGATGCGAGATCGATTGCCAGGATCCCACCAAAGGAGAGAGCGGCCAGCCGGTACGGCCCCTGGGGCTGAAACTGGGTGATGGCCTCGTAGTACGCGTCTACCAGTCGTTTGATTGATACCACTGGCACATCCCCTTTCAGGACCTCATTGATTATCGCCTGCTCCTCCTCGACGTAGACACCGAACACAGGCTGATTCCTACCGAGGCTTTGCGCGAAGTCTCTGTAGATATCGATGCCGAAGATGCAGAAAATCGGGAGTCCTTCGCCCTCCGTTTGCAACGGAACCATAGTTCGGGTACTTCGTGCTGTATCGCCAACCAGACTGGCCGCCAGCTCAGCGATGGTGGGCGAACGAAACACCTCTCCGATGTTGATGTCCATGCCGGTAGCCCGCTTCATTTCCACAGCCAGCCTGATCACGGTCAGCGAATGGCCACCCAGTTCAAATAAGTTGTCCCCCATACCGACACGCGGAACCCCCAGCACTCTTTCACAGGCCTTCGCCAAGGTGTTTTCCAGTTCGTTTCGCGGGGCAAGGTAAGCGCTCGAGCAAGGGGCGCGGTCGGTGGCAAACGTTGTCGACGGTGCCTCGCGATCGTCCGACCCAACAGGCCGGCCCGATGTAGTCTTGTCCTGCGACTCGGTCAATATCGCCGATGGCGTGGCCATTCCGTGGTCCTGACCATGCGACGGATACGTCGGCAGCGATACCAGCCGACGGCCGCCGCGTGGGTGCAGGGCGTCCCAAGCGACGGCGACGCCCGAGAGCCACAGCTTGCCGACCGCCTGCAGCAGGACGTGCTGGTCCGCCTGGTTCTCATAATATTGCCGCAGGGAAGAGATCGATCCCTGCAGCACGGTGCTCTTCCGATCCGGGTGCTGCATGGCCAGTACGCCCAGCGTGCGGCCCGGACCGCATTCAAGCAGAACGGGATCGCCCAGTTGCCACAGGTGGTGCAGGGCGTCGCTGAATCTTGCGGTGTGGTTGACATGATTCGCCCAGTAGGCCGGGTCGGTCGCCTCGACTCCGGTCACCCATCCCCCGGACACGTTGGACACATAGGGAATGGTTGGCTCGTGCAACGGAATCCTGCCGACTTCCGCTCGATACGCGTCAACAATGGGATCCAGCGTTCTCGAGTGAAACGCATGGGCGTTCTGAACATGCCGCGAGATGACGGTTCGCGCAGCCAGTGTCTGCTCCAGTTCGCTCACGGCCAAAGCGGGCCCGGCCACCACGCACAGGCTGGGGCCGTTGATCAAGCAAATGGACACGTCCGCAGGCAGCAACGGGCACAGGTCGTGTTCGGAAAGCATGACGGCAAGCATGGCCGCCGGCGGCAATGCGTCGACCAGCCTGGCCCGCGTCGCAATGAGCGTCAGCGCACCCTCCAAGGACATGACTCCGGCGAGGCAGGCAGCGACGTATTCACCCATGCTGTGGCCGACGATGGCATCGGGGGTAACCCCCAGCGACTGCCACAGGCGGGCCAGCGCATATTCGATCGTGAACAGGGCGGGCTGGGCGAACAGCGTCCTGTTCAACCTGCTCGCGTCCGGATCGTCGGATGCATTGATCTTGCGTCCGAGCATCTTCTTCAGGTCGATTCCCTTGGGCTGGCCGGCTTTCTTCCAGCTTTGATTCTGAGGATAGAGGATGTCGCGGATGTCGATCCCCAGTTGCGGAGCGAGAATCTGCGCGCAGCGGTCGATCTCCTGTCTGAAGACATCCCACGTCTCATAGAGCTCATGGGCCATGCCAACGTAGTGATCGCCGATCCCGGGCAGCAGGAAGACCACCGGGCGCGGTGTCCCGTCCTTGCGGCCCGTCAAGGCTCCGGTGGAAGCGTCTTTGCTCAAAGCGGCAATGGCCTCCTCGCTATCCGCGCAGACCAGACACCATCGGTGCGGGAAGGCCTGACGTCCGACCTGCAAGGTATAGGCGAGGTCACTGAGGTCCGCGAAGTCGTTGCGCTGCAGGACCTCCAGCAGCCAATGCTTGGCTTCCTTGAGAGCCGCCTCGGTTTCAGCCGACAGAACCAGCAAATGATGAGTGCCCGAGTTTTTCTCGAAATCGTTCGTGATGATGTGCTCCCGCAATCCCTGCTTCAGGAAACGCTTCAGAATTCGGCGTCATCCTTGCATACGAGGTAGGCGACAATAACAATAACCCAGCGGAAGGGAATTTAGAACCCCTGCCCGGGCCGAACCGATTGGCGTAGGGGGACGATTCACGTCACCGGCCTTATGTCGAATCGAACCCGAACCTACCGCCGGCTGCTGGACTGCACCGCCGGCCGGAGAGTAACCTTCGTCCGTGTTCTCATTCAACCGCCTCCGCGAGTTGGCCCATCGGCCGATCGGCCATCATCTGGACACCCTGTCCTGGCACTACCATCGCCTCGAATATTTTGCGTTCACCCGCAAGTATTCCCTCGAATTCGACGGATTTGTGCCGCGCGATAAACTCGTCACCGAATTTACAGAGTCGGTGGCCGATTCCCACAACTACCGCCCGTACACGAATTTTCACGTGAAGCGCCTGCTCCAGGAGGCGTTGTCCACGGGCATGCAGTTCGACAATTTCGTGGATGTGGGTTGTGGTAAGGGCCTGCCTTGTATTTTCGCCAAGAAATACTTCCACTTTGAGAACGTCTTTGGTATCGATTTCTCCGAGCCATTGATCGATGTCGCGAAGCGCAACGCCTCGAAGACACCCTACAAGAACATGCATTTTCTGGTGGCTGACGCAACGACCTGGTCCTTGCCTTCCGGGAACAGTCTGGTTTTGCTGAACAGTCCATTCAACGAGGTGATTCTCGAGAAATTCCTGAATGCCAACCTCGAGCATTTCGATCGATATCGCTCGCTGATCGCTTATGGCAACGACCACCATCTGTCCACGCTGTGCAGGCTCGGGTTCGAGGTCATTTACCGATCCAATCGCCTCGAGCAATCCATCCTCTCCCGCGGGTCTAATGTGCCGCGACGGCAATGGATTGCCGGATGACCAATCACTATTGGGACAACGGGCGTTCCAAGAATTGGAGGATTTTGGCATTGACGATATCCCTCTTTTCCCAGATCACACCGTGTGTCCCTCCTGGGACGATGCATTCTTCGCTCACCGGGATGGCGCGTGCGAGCTGATCCGTATACTCGCGTTTGACGATGTCAAACTCGCCTGCAATGATCAATGCGGGCGCCTCGATTCTGCGCAATTCATCCAGGGTGTAGTGCGGTTGCGTCGCCCACAGGGTGATGAGTTTTCGGTACAGCACCGGCCAATGCTTGGGATCCGGCGCAATACGGCGATACGTGAGGGGAGCCGGCGGAGTCGCCCCGCCAATCGTCGCGACCAGGCCAGCCGCGTCATAGTCGGCACCGATCACCACGATTCGCCCCACACGCTCGGGATGGTGGAGGGCAATATCCAAGGCGATGATCCCGCCGTCGCTCCAGCCGACGATGTCCGCACGTTTGACGTGAATATGATCGAGCAGCTTCAGCATGTCATCCGCCATCATCGAGTAACTCAATGCGGTGTCCGAATCCGTGGAGCGGCCTTGGCCTCGACTATCCGGGGCAATCACAAGATACCTCGGAGCCAGGGCCCGGATTTGATTACCCATGCCCTCGAGACTGAAGCCGCCTCCGTGCAGCACCAGAACCGGAGTCCCGCTGCCATAGGTCTCGTAGTAGATGCTTATATCGTTGATATTGGCGTATTGCCCGCCGTGCGCATCTCCCGAGATCGCTCTCCAGACTCGGAATGGCAACTTGACTGCGTTTGGTCTTTGCAGCATCAGGAATGCCGCACTACCCAATGCCAGCGCTACAGCGAAAAGAATCAGCGATGTCTTCATGTAGATTGGAAGCTCTCATTCATCAGGTCGACTTGTGAACGGTAGCCGGTGGACCAATTCACACTCCCTTGGAGTGGATCACCGGCTCCGGAAGAGCCTTGCGATCCGCCTTTCCGCTCGGTGTCAGGGGCATTTCCGACATCTTCTCGAAATGATTAGGCACCATGTAATCGGGCAGATGTCTCTTCAGGTGCTCCTTCACGTCCCCGATCGCCACCTCGTCCTTGGCTACGACATACGCGACGATTAGGATGACGCTCTCCGAATACTTCTTGGTGACGACTACGCAATCGACGATTCCGGGGCATTCCCGGATTCTGTTCTCGATCTCGCCCAGTTCGATCCGCAGTCCGCGAATCTTGACCTGGTGGTCCTCCCGCCCGAGGTACTCGATGTTGCCGTCCGGCAGCCAGCGCGCAATGTCGCCCGTCCGATAAACTCTCTCGCCGGGATTGACAGGGTTGTCGGTGAATCGCTCGCTCGTCAGAGCCGGGTTGTTAAAGTAGCCCCTGGCGAGGCCGACTCCGGCGATCAGCAGTTCACCATCCTCGCCGATGCCCACCTGTGCGGTGTCCCGGATCACGTAGAGCTTGATGTTGTCGATGGGTCGTCCGATCGGAACGACGTCGAAATCGTTTCCGGTGGGACAGTCGAAGTAGCTCACGTCCACCGTCGCTTCGGTGGGGCCGTAGAGATTCGTCAGCCGCGCCCGGGTCCTGCCGCCCCACAGATCGTTGAATTTCCTGACATGACCGGGAGCGAGCGCCTCGCCGCTGGTGAATACGCGGCGGACCGAGGCCATGCCGGCCATGGCGGCATCGCTCTTGCCGTCCAGGTATTCCAGGAACACCGCCAGCATCGACGGCACGAAGTGCATCACGGTCGCCTTGTGCTTCCTGATGGTGTCCACGATGATCAGCGGGTGCCGCTCTCCCTTGGGAGGCAGGAAGCACATGGCCGCACCCTCCAGCGCCCACCAGAACAGCTCCCACACGGATACGTCGAAGTAGTACGGGGTCTTTTGCAGGATCACGTCGTCCGCCCCGATCGGGTAGCGCCGCTGCATCCAGTGCAGACGGTTCACCACCGCCCGGTGCTCGATCATGACGCCCTTGGGCCGCCCGGTGGAGCCGGAGGTGTAGATCACATAGGCCAGGTCGCGCGGCGTGTTCACCTTGACGGGGTTGGCCGTCGATCCCCGGTACAGGCCGGCGTCGTCGAGGTCGATGACCGTACCCTTGAACCGGATCTTGTCGGCGGTCTTGCCATGAAGCAGCAGCACGGAAACGCCGCCGTCGCTCAGCATGAACTCGGTCCGATCGGGCGGGTTCTCCGTCGACAGCGGCAGGTACGCTGCGCCCGCCTTGAGAATGGCGAGGATGCCGATGATCATGGCGAAGGAGCGCTCGGCCATCAGCGCGACGACCTGCCCAGGCAGCACATCTTCGGTGCGCAGGCGGTGCGCAACCTGGTTCGCCTTCTCGTTGAGCTGCGCGTAGGTCAGCGTCGACACGCCAAACGACTGATCGTGATCGCAGATGACCGCCGTCCTGGAGGGATGATCGTGCACCTGCGCCTCGATCAGCTCGACCAATGTCACGCTGTCCGGAAACGCAGCCTCCGTTCGATTGAACTGCGCGATCTGCAGCAGCTCCGCCTTGCTGGCCGGGCGCTGGGTATGAGCGGTCATGGGGTCGCTGGGAACCCGGCCGCGCGGTTCAGGCCCCCGGCCTGCTGCACGAAGATGTGTCCGAGCAGCTCCTCGTGTATCTGGGTGGTTCCCTCGATGATCTCCATGATCTTCGCCCCCTGATAGTATCGCGCGGTCGGTGAGGACTCGTGACAGCCCCAGGCCCCCCGGATCTGCACGGCCTCGGACGCCACCCTGACGGCGACACGCGAGGTGAAGTACTTCGCCATCAGCGCCTTCTCGAACGCTTCAGGGGCGCGCTCCTCCTCCGACCGGCAGGCGGCATGGCATAGCGCGCCCGCGGCGGCCAGGTCCGTGCCCATGCCGGCGATCAGGGTGCGGATCATTCCGAATTCGCCCACGGTCTGTTCGCCGATCCTTCGGCCGGCAGCATGTACGATGCTCTCCTCGAAACACCCCCGGATGAGCCCCAGGGCCGAACAGGCGGTGCTGATGCGCCCGTACTGCAGACTCACCGGAGCGACGTGCGAGAGAGCGAAGCCGGGCCGGCCCACGATGTTGCCGACCGGCACCTCCACGTCCTTGAAGGTGAGCTTGGCGAGTCCGGCGGCGCGAAATCCCATCAGCTCGCGGATCGGCTCGACTTCCAGGCCGGCACTGTGCCTGGGCACCAGGCAGGCTACCGGCGCGCCTTCGAGCTTCCCATAGACCAGGTACACACCGGCCTGCTGTGCACAGCTGATCCAGCGCTTCGCGCCGTTCAGCAGCAGCACATCGCTTCCCGGGCGCCGCGAATAGGTGGTCGTCATGGCCTGAAGCGCACTGCCGCCGCCGGGTTCGGTGAGCGCGATCGCGGCGATCAGCTCTCCGGTCGCCAGGGGTCGCAGCCACTCACTCTTCTGCCCGCCGGTTCCCCATTTGAGCACCGCCATGGCCACCATGGACTGCACCGTCAGAACGCCGGTGAGGGAGGAGGACGCGCGGCCGAACGCCTCGTTCAGCAAGCCGAAGGTGACGATATCCCATCCCTGTCCACCGAAGCCGGTCGGCAGGGTCGCCCCAAGATATCCCTCGCGGCCCATCATCGAGACGACGTCACCGGGAAGTCTCTGCTCACGCTCCCAGGCCGCGGCATGCGGTTCGACGTGGGTCGCGACGAATTGCTTGAACGCCGCGTACCTGGCCTCTTGCTCCCCGGTCAGTAGATGGCGCAAAGGATCGCTCCTAGACGGGAACCGCCGAGCGCTTTCTCAGAACGAAGCTCGCGGCGGCGCTCAAGGATTTGAAGTTCTGGATGTCGAGGTCGTCCGCCGTGATCTCGAGCCCGAACTTCTTCTCGATGAAGGTGGTCAGCTGGACGGCGAACAGCGAATTGACCAGTCCAGTCTCGAACAGATCCTCGTCGTCGCCGATCTCGGGAATGTTGATGGAGCGCACCAGGAAACTCCTGATGATGCCCTTCACGTCTGCGTCGCTGCCCTGTATAGATGCGTTCATGAACTAAATCTCCGGATATTCGTAAAACCCTTTGCCGGCTTTCCTGCCGAGATGCCCCGCGTGGACCAGTTTTCTCATCAGCGGGCAGACCCGGTACTTCGGGTCCTGATAGCTCTCGTAGAGTACGTCCAGAGAGCGCACCACCGTGTCGAGACCGATCAGGTCGGCAGTCTCCAGAGGACCCATGGTATGGCCGAAGCATTTCTTGAATATGGCGTCGATCTGCTCGGGTTTCGCCACCCGATCCTGCAGAACGAAGGCAGCCTCGTTCATGAACAGGTGGGAGATGCGGTTCGACACGAAGCCCGGCATGTCCTCGACGATGATCGGATCCTTCTTCAGCTGCGAGAATAGCTGCCTGAGCACATCGAGTGTGCGCTCCGAGGTATGGAATCCGCGGATCACCTCCACGGTCGGCTTCAAATGGACGGGGTTCATCAAGTGTATGCCCACGATGTTCGCGGCGCGTCCGGTCACACTGCCTATCTGTGTTATGGAAAGGCAGGACGTATTTGCGCCGCAGCATATCTCCGGAGGCAGGATACGGTCCAAATCCTGATAAACCTTGCGCTTGACCTCCCAGTCTTCAGTCACGTTCTCGATCACGAAGTCGCAGGAAGCGACATCGCTCAACTGGGTGGTCAGCGTAGTGCGGCGCAAGGCCTCCTCCTTCGCCATCCTCGGCAGCGACTTCGACAACATGGGCGCATACCGGACGTTGTCCAGTATCTGTGCCTTCGCCCGATCGAGGATCTCCGCGGAAACATCGACTACCACGGCGTCGATGCCGTGCAGGATCAGGTCGGTTACGACGCCGACACCGATATTCCCCGCACCGAGCACCGCAACTTTCTTGATCTCCATATCTGTTCCACCCTACGCTGACCGCCGCTCCGAAGGCACCCGTTTCAATCTAAAGATAGGTCTGAATTAGGCTGGATCAGCAAACGGCGCCGCGGTATTCATACTTTTCTTGAATCCTACATCATTTCGAATACCGCAGTCCGACGGGTTCGTGCGCGGCGCCGTTTCCGGCCACTCAGCGCTGTAAGCTTGCAGAGCGTTCGCCTTATGTTTAAATCTGTTTCCGGGGAGACCGCCAAGAAAGCCATGTCTGAATTAATCGCTCGTATGGACAAACCCCGCCGCGCATCTCTGATGCCGACAGTGGCGCCGGCCGCTGCTGATGTCGATGTTGTGGTTGTGCCTGCGCGGCGAGTCCGGTACGACCTCGAGAACGGCGCTGATGGTGGCCCGCGACCGCAACGCCTATTAGCCGCTTTGGAACGTCCCTAGAGCCTCGGAATCCCGAGTGCGTGCGCCACCGCGGAAGAAGCGCTTGATGGACCTATAGCCCCGCCTTGCGAGCACCAGAGGCTTGGGCAACGGTGTGCGGATCAAAGCGAACTTGCGGATGTAATTCTCCACATTCCATTCTGCGTGCGCTCCGGCCGGGAAGAAGATCGTATCCCCCGCACTCAAACGCCGGACACCTGCCGGGTCCTTGAGGACCACACCGCCCTCGATGACATAGACCGTCTCATCGGCCTCATAGAACCAGTTGAACCGCCCTGCGGTGCAGTCCCAGATGTAGCTTCGTGCGTTGCCGTCGGCGCTGACCGACAGCAGCTGGTTGCGTGCCACCGGCTTTCCTTCCAGCACCCAATTTGGACGGATGGGCGATGGCATCAAGTCCGCCCTCGAAGCCCCTAGTCTGACGACGCTCTCTACTGACATTTGACCGCTCCGGGACCGCCGATTCCAATGTCGAGATACCGCCCGGATTTGGGCGTGGACTCCACTGAAACCTTGAGATCCATCAACTTCGGGGAGAGATTAAACGTGACGAAGTTCACGAGTCTGTGCGCCATTGCACATTAGATGGCCCTGAGGGGCCGATTCAGGGTTTATCGCAGACGCGGCTGAATCAAGAAGACGCTTCGAACAAGACCGGCTCTGCCCGCGTCAACGGCTTGAATGCGTGGTAAATGCGAGCCGCCCAGCGGCGCTGCGGCCATGATTTCAACATGAGCTCATCCACGAGCTTCGGCTCTTCCGATGGCACATCGTGAAAGCTCGCCTCCAGATGCGGACGGCAGGGCTCCCCCGCCGCGAGCGCCTGGGGAAACAGGGCAATCGTGTCGTTCAGCACCGGGCTTCGAACCTCCGGTCGAGGCTCGCCGCGCAACACCGCCGCCAACACGCCGGCGAGACAGCCTTGGCCGGCGAACTCAATGTGTCCGAGCTGGGTACAACGAGCGTTCATCTCGATCAGAAAAGGCACGCCCGTACCGGATTCAATGATGAAGTCCAGACCGTAGAAGCCCGACAGCTTCAGCCGTGAGACCACGAGTCTTGCGGCGTTCTTAATCCGCTCGTCCTGAATCACTCGAACGATGGTTGCGGCGCCGGTGGGCCCTTCGGCCGCGACCACGACGACGGACACGATGGACAGCAGTTCACCGCGCCAGCAGACCAACATGGAATTCGCGGGGCGCCCGGG
Source organism: uncultured Gammaproteobacteria bacterium (assembly GCA_963784105.1). GTDB lineage: Bacteria > Pseudomonadota > Gammaproteobacteria > Steroidobacterales > Steroidobacteraceae > Bog-1198. The sequence goes on along the minus strand of CAWAQE010000015.1, from coordinate 1,579,782 downwards.
GATGAATTCCTGCACGCTCACCTCGGGTACGCGATGCCGGCGACGCAGCCAGAAGGCGAGCGGATCTCGGTCGATCGCCAGCTGCTTCCAAGCCTTCGCCAAGCCGCGAGGCGTGCTGAGCGTTCGCCAAGCCGCCAGAGACTCATCGAGCGAATGGGAAATTCTGACGCCGTTTCCGCCGGATTCTCCATCGATTTTCACGACGGCCGTGGATGCCATATCCGCATGCCACGCCGCCAGGTCCTCGGCCTTCGCAACCGCCCGCATTCGCGGGACGCGTATGCCTAGCTCGAGCGCCATGCTGAGAAATCGGTAACGGCTCTCCACCACCGGATAACTCTCGCGAGGCCCCAAAGAATGCTCTATTAAAGATCTCAATGATGGTTCAAGTCTATGAATTTCATGAAGTTGTGATACGATTCCGTCATCACAAGGTATGACTAAATCCGGCTTGGATTCCAGCAAGGCGTGTCGAACGCTGGAGAGCGAGAATATTCCTGCCAAGGGATAAATTCGGCGAATGCCGGACACATGGGTCAAAGGGTGTCCAGCGGGGCAAAGAGCGTGCACCTTGCAGCCGTGCCGAATCAAAGCCAGCGCCAATCGCGCCGACAAGGGCCACCATTTGGCGGCCACCAGCAACACGGACGGGTGCGGTCTGCCAGGTTCACTCATTCCTTGAACCTCATCGAAGCCATCTCGCCATCAGTCACCATCATTTAAACCCAAGCGCACTCCCGAGTAACGGTCATCGTCCACATTTTGCAGCAGGCTTGAAGCAACGGGCCTCCGTGATCTTGCTCTCAATTATTGGCCCGGCGCGCGGCGAATATTAAATCCAATCGGTATACTTCAACACAGTTCCTGCAATCATTTTTTGGAACCCGGCCTCCCGTGTGGCCGGTTATCCTGGGCCGTGGGCCGACCCATTCATTGGAGTGTATTTTGACGATCAGCACTGTGGACATTGCCGTTATCGGGGCCGGCCCCTATGGATTGTCGCTGGCGGCGCACTTGCGCAACGGCAAGCAGAGCGTGCGGATTTTTGGCTCGCCGATGGTTTCTTGGTCGAACCACATGCCGCGAGGGATGCACCTGAAATCGGAGGGCTTCGCCTCGAGTCTCTACGATCCGAAGGCTGAATTTACTCTCAAAAGCTACTGCGCCGAGCGTGCCCTCCCCTATGCGGACATCGGTCTTCCGGTGCCCATCGAAACCTTCATCGCCTACGGTCGGGAGTTTCAGCGCCGCTATGTGCCGCATTTGGAAAACATCCAGATAAGCTCGCTGAAGCAATCATCCGATCATTTTCAGCTGACCACGGCGGCCGGCGAAGAGTTGCGGGCTCGACAGGTCGTGGTTGCCGCCGGCATCGTCAGTTTCGCCTATCTGCCGCCGCCGCTCGCATCGATGCCCGGCTCGATGGTCTCGCATAGCTCGCAGCATAGCGATCTGACCGGATTCAAAGGCCGAAAGGTCGCGGTGCTCGGCGCCGGAGCCTCGGCCCTCGATATCGCCGCGCTTCTCCTGGAAGGCGGTGCAAACGCAGAACTCGTCGCCCGGCGCGAATCGCTTCAGTTTCACGACCCGCCGAACGAGCCGCGGCCCTTACTGCAAAGAATCAAGGCCCCGCGCTCCGGCCTGGGCACGGGCTGGCGGTCGCGCATGTGCACCGACATACCGCTGGTTTTTCATGCCATGCCCGAGTCGCTGCGTATCCGAGCGGTGGCACGGCACTTGGGTCCCGCCCCTTGCTGGTTCGTGCGCGACGCGGTTGCCAACCGCCTGCCGATGCGCTTGGGAGTGACGGTAGAAGCCATCCACGCTCGCGACGGGCGCCCTTGCCTCGTATTGCGCCAACCCGGCCGGGAAGACAGCCAGATCGAAGTCGATCATGTCATCGCGGCGACCGGATACAGGGCGGCCGTATCGCGTTTGACCTTCATCGATGAGGCGCTGCAATCGCGCGTGCGCAAAGCGCAAGAGGCGCCCATCCTAAACCGGCACTTCGAATCATCGGTGCCCGGTCTTTATTTTGTCGGCGTCGCCGCCGCCAACAGTTTCGGCCCGCTCCTGCGATTCGCGTACGGGGCCAATTTTGCGGCCAAACGCGTGGCCAATCGCCTGGCAAAAAACTAACGACACGACCCCGCGGCCTGGCGCGGCCGCTTCAATCTCTCCCTCGCCGCTCGATGCCTGAGAGGACTTCCGGTTGCCTCTCGAGCGGCATTTTCAGCAGCGCGATACTACTCGAATTTAGCCGTGTATCTCGCTGAAACGCTTATAGATTTCTACCGCCATTATGAACAGTTCTCGATGGTCGTGAAATCCCGCCAATCCATTTTTCCACTCTGAACTCCTCGGGCCGCGCGACCCGCTTCCATGGAAACGACTGGCGGTCGCAATGCCCTGAGCGTCTCCAATCGACTGTCGATCGATCATCGATATCTTCTCGCTCGCATGTTGAACATAAGCGATGGATCGCGACATTGGCTGGATTTGCAGACACGTAAGCGTTTGGCGACAGGTTGGCATGTTTGCAAAAGCGACTGATTATCCCCTCGCCGAGATCACCGATGCACAGTGCCGAGAAGAAGCATGGCGGTCACCGCTAAAACGATCGCAAGGGAGACGCATAAATGATTTTAGTTGGTCGCCACCCCAACCTTGAATCCGGACTCACCTCGGCACAAGGGCGCGACTCTAAAATCAGCAGCGATCGCCGGACATTGAGTTATGTGAAGGTATCGCGGCTGCTGCGCTGGGCATTCGCGATTGGCGGTATTTTCTGCGTTGGCGGCCTGCGATCAATCTTCGTCGGACCAAACGACGCAGACCCCCTCCGCCACCGGCAGCAGCACCTCAACTTCGAGCCCCAGCTTCACCCAAGTTGCCAAGCCGGCGATCACTCTCGTTGCCAAGAAAACCAGCGTCACCAAGGGCACCTCGACGACCTTGCAGTGGAGCGCAACCGACGCCAATCCTGCAAAGCTTCCGGCGGCTGGAGCGGCACCGAGCCGACCAGCGGCACCGCGACCACCAGTCCTCTGAATGCGACCACTCAATACACTCTGACTTGCACCGGCAAGGGTGGATCTTCCTCGCAGTCGGCGGAAGTCGTGGTGATTCTGCCCGCCCCGACGATCAACCTGGCCGCATCACCCTCGACGGTTGCCAGCGGCGGCGTGTCCAGCCTGGCCTGGCAGTCAGCCAACGCGACTTCCTGTACCGCCTCGGGAGGCTGGAGCGGCGCGGTGGCGACCAGTGGTACCTGGTCGACGGGTGCGCTCTCTAATACGACCGAATTCGAACTGACGTGCACGGGAACCGGCGGCTCCGCGACGCAATCGGCGATCGTCACCGTCTCGGCTTTGGCACCCTCGATCACCCTGACCGCCAGCCCCAGCACCGTCAACTCGGGAGCCTCCACGACCCTGACCTGGGCGGCGAAGAACGCCACCTCGTGTTCAGGCTCCAGCGCCTGGCCGGGCACCAAGGCGCTCAGCGGCTCGCAATCCTCGGGCGCGCTCACGGCCGGCACGACCTATGCGTTGACCTGCACCGGTACCGGAGGCACGGCGACCCAGTCCGTGACAGTCTCGGTGAATGCGAAGCCCCCGGCCGTCAGCATCTCAGCATCCCCCAGTACGATCGCGAGCGGCACGAGTTCGACGCTGAATTGGACCTCCTCCAATGCGACGTCTTGCTCCGCTTCAGGAGCGTGGTCGGGCGCCAAGGCCCTGTCCGGATCGCAATCCACCGGCACCCTCGCCGCCAACTCGACCTACACGCTGGTCTGTTCGGGAGCGGGAGGCACCGCAACTCAGTCCGTCACGGTGTCCATCAAATCACCCGCCCCCACCGTCAGCTTGAGCGTGGGTCCCAGCGCCATCACCAGCGGCAGCAGCGCGACATTGAATTGGGCGACCACGAATGCCACCTCCTGCACTGCCTCGGGTGCCTGGTCGGGTACGAAGTCCGTGAACGGCAATCAATCTACCGGTGCACTCACGGCCAACGCGACTTATACGCTGAGCTGCACCGGTCCGGGAGGCAAGGCCGCGCAGTCCGCCACGGTTCCGTGAGCGCGAACCCCACGGTAACCGTCGGCATGAGCGCCAGCCCCAGCACGGTCACCAGCGGCAGCAGCTCCACCTTGACGTGGACCTCCAACAACGCCACCGCGTGCACCGCCTCGGGCGGCTGGTCAGGCAGCAAAGCAATCAGCGGCTCCCAGTCCAGCGGTGCACTCACGGCCAGCACGAACTATTCGCTGACCTGCACGGGCGCCGGCGGCGGCAGCGCCACGCAGTCCGCCACGATCTCGGTAACGGCGCCCGCACCGACGGTGAGCCTGGGCGCCAGCTCCCAGCACGGTTACCAGCGGCGGCAGCTCGACCGTGACCTGGTCCGCCACCAATGCGACCTCTTGCACCGCCTCCGGCGCCTGGTCGGGGACCAAGGCCACCAGCGGCTCGCAATCCACCGGAGCCCTGACCGCCAACTCAACCTACGGACTTACCTGCACCGGTACCGGCGGCAGCGCGACGCAATCCGCGACGGTCTCGGTAACATCGCCCGCACCGACGATCACCTTTACGGCGAGCCCCAGCACGGTCGCCAGCGGCAGTAGCTCCACATTGACCTGGTCCGCCACCAATGCAACCTCTTGCACCGCCTCCGGTGCCTGGTCGGGCACCCTGGCAACCAGTGGCTCTCAATCCACCGCGGCTCTCACCGCCAACTCAACCTATGGACTCACCTGCACCGGAGCCGGCGGCAGCGCGACGCAGTCGGCCACCGTCTCGGTGACCCAGGCCGCCCCGGCCATCACGCTGTCCGCGAATCCCAGCACGGTAACTAGCGGCGCCGCCTCGGCCCTGACCTGGTCGGCCACCAATGCCACCGCCTGTACGGCGTCGGGCGGTTGGAGTGGGTCAGAGCCCATGAGCGGCTCCGCCAGCACCTCAGCCTTGACCGCAACGACCAAATTCACGCTGGCGTGTACTGGAACGGGCGGGTCGGCATCGCAGTCCGCCACGGTGACGGTGTCGGCGCCCGCACCCACGGTGTCCTTGAGTGCCAGCCCGACCAGTGTTGCGAGCGGCGGTACCTCGACATTGACCTGGTCCTCGACCAATGCAACCTCCTGCACCGCCTCCGGCGCGTGGGCCGGAACTGAGGCGGTCAGCGGCACGCAGAGCACGGGTGCGCTCTCCGCGAGTTCGACCTACACCCTGACCTGCACCGGGACCGGAGGAACGACTGCGCAGAGCGTGACGGTATCCGTGGCGTCTGCGCCGCCGGTCACCGGCGTGGCCTGTCCGGTCACGAGCGGCCCGCTGACCTTGAAGGTGAGCACGGTGCGCACCTCGGGTATTTCCCCGTTCCTGGTGTTCTTCGATGCGACGGGCACCACCGATACCTCGCTCACGGGCAACACCACGGCGTTCCAGGATGTGACCTACACCTGGAATTTCGGTGATACTGGAGCCTCCGGCTCGGGCACCTGGGCCTATGGCGCTAACGCCGGCCATAACAGCAAGAACACCGCCACCGGCGGCATCGCCGCGCATCTGTACGTCACCTCGGGCACGGACACGCCCTACACGGCCACCGTGACCGCCACCGACGGAACCAACACGGCCAGCTGCCAAGTGCCGGTGACGGCCTATGATCCGGCGGGCGCCAATGGCTTTGCGGGCACCAAGACCACCTGCGTCTCGGCCTCAGGAACTCCGGTGCCGGGCAGCGGGGATTGTCCGGCGGGCGCGGCGGTGCTCAGTACCTCGAGCTTCAACACGGCACTGGGCTCAGCGCACTTCGGCAGCGGCAAGCGCGTGCTGTTCAAGTGCGGCGATACCTTTACCGGCGATAATGCGACCTTGAGCGGCACGACGTGGAGCGTGGGGGCCTATGGAGGCTGCGAGGGCACCCAGACCAGTCGCCCCATACTTCGCGATTCAAGCACGAACGGGGAACTCATGGTGGCTCTCACGGCGGGAGATGGACGCATCGCCGATATCGATTTCGAAGGTAACGGTACGGGCGCCTCTGCAGTGAATACCCCGGCAGGCAATTCGCAAATCACTTACCAAATCACGCTTGTATAACCTGTACTCCAACGGAAACAACAGCAGCTACTACCTGGTCGCAAGGCGCTCAGTGGGGGCTGATCAACAGCGTGCATGACCGGTATGCGGACCAATATCGGCACGTTTGTGAACTACAACGAGAACAATCCGACACACCTGGAGCGGCAACGTCTATCAACAACCTCGAATTATCAGGCGCTCTTGGGCAATTGCTTCAACGGAGCGGGCGGCAACGATGGCGGCTCGGGCCATGGAAACGGTCCGCATCTCCGCATGCCGGATGTGTGTGATGGAAAACAATACCATCGAGAACGCCAATAACATCGGCGCGGTGCTGAAGCTGCACAACGGCAACACGAACAACAGTTCCTCTACCTGGACGGGCGTCTATACCGAGCTGGTGGAGATCTCCGACAACTGGTTCGGCGGCACCTCGGGCGCCCAAGTGGTCGAAAATGCGCCGCAGAATGCCGGCGACGATGAGCGGCTGCGCAACATCGTCTTCGAGCGCAACTTGCTCGCCGGAAGCACCGGCGTCCAAGGCGGTCGGCAGCTGCTGGTCTCGGCGGTCAACGAAACCGTGCGTGACAATGTGTTTTACATGATCGGCAGCTCTTCCGCAGTATCCGATCTACGGCGCCCAAGTCGCGGCGCGCGGGATCGAGCCGGTTCCCACCGGTGTCGAGGTGTACAACAATACCTGCTACGCACCCGATGCGATCAGCGGCCAGAGGTGTGCCGGATTCGACGCCGTGGGAGGCCTGAGCGCCCCGGCGATCAATAGCTTCGCCAAGAACAACCTGTTCTACACGCCGGCGAGCGGCCACTCGACCATCGTGAACACGGGCACCGGGAACACGGTCAGCAACAATACCGCAACCCCGAGCAACAACCCGGCATTCACCGACGGCAGCGGCAGCTTCAGTCTGATCTCGGACTTCAAGCCCACCGCCAACTACACCGGCGGCACCGCCGTGCCCGTCTGGTACGACGCGCTCGGCCTGCTCTGGCCATCGACTTGGGATCTCGGAGCCGTACATCATTGACCCCAAGACGACCAGCCATGAAACGACTTGCATTCATGATGAGCAACAGATCCACAGCGGCAATACGAACAACAGTTCAGCAATTTGGTAGCACGTTAAGAAACCCGGGATCGCCGACTGCGTGATGGCGCGGAGATCGGGCATCGTCGCGATGGCAATCGCTTGCAACTTCCACGCGGTGTACGCATTTTGCGACACGTGGCGCAGATTAGAGACAGTAGAAACCCTTTCCCGTTGCGGTTAAAACGAGCACCTGACTTTTAAGTCAAACGCGGGCGCACCGGTTTTCCGCTGCCGTGGCTTCATGCCACTGTTCGCGCGTTTTTACCAACCGAATAAAAGGGGAACTTGATGTCGCTACATCGAGCCGTCGCATTTTTTGTCGCCGCATTATTCATCTGTTGCTCGGCAAGCCCGGGCAACGCCGCCACTGTCACCCAATATCTATATGTGGCCCATACATCCGCTTCGCTGGTACAGAATAGCGGCGTAGAGAACGTCATCGTGTATCGCAACGGCAGTACCAGCGGCGCGGCGAGCGTGCTGTGCAAAACCGTCAACGGCACCGCGGTATCCGGACGAGATTTCACCGCAGTAAGCACGACGCTGAGCTGGGCGAGCGGCGATGCGACGCCCAAGCAATGCAGCGTCCCTATCAGCGACGCAACGCCCTTCAGCGGCCCACGGACATTTCTCGTCCAATTATCCGACCCCACCGGGATAGCGCTGAACTCGGCCCACGAGGTCACCGTCACCGTCTATGGCAATAAAGGCGGCGGTGCAGTATCGGTCGCTGCGTCCACTTACGCAGTGGCACAGAGCGCGGGGAAGGCGACGATTACCGTGAATCGCACGGGCGGCTCGGTCGGCTCCGCGGTTGTGTACTATGCCACCGCGAATGTCTCAGCAACTGCCGGAACCGACTATACGTCTGAATCCGGTCAGCTGTCGTGGGCGAATGGCGACGCAGCGCCCAAAAGTTTCAGCGTCCCAATCAGCAACGCGAAGCCGTTTACAGGGACCAAAACCCTGGCGATCGCCATCGCTCACCCGATTAATGTCGACCTTGGTACCTCTACTTCAGCCATCGTGACTATCGATGGCGACGCTGCGGGGACTGCGAAGCCCTCAGTGACTATCTCGGCTGCGCCGACATCCGTAGCCATCGGGGCCAGCCCCACGCTGACGTGGAAGGCGACCAATGCCACCACGTGCACTGCCTCTGGCGGCTGGAGCGGCTTGATGCCCATGAGCGGGACGATGTCGGTCTCGCCGATCTCAGAGTCGACAACTTACACGTTGGGCTGCACGGGGTCGGGTGGCACGACCACGCAGAGCGCAACGGTGTCCGTGACCTCCACTACGCCGGCCGGCGATGCGCCGGTAGGCGCCTGTACGGGTACGAGCGGCCCGCTCACGCTGAAAGTAAGTACGGTGCGCGCTGCTGGCATCTCCCCGCTGTTGATATTCTTTGACGCCACCGGCACCACCGATACTTCGCTGACCGGCAAGACCACGGCTTTCCAGGATGTGACCTACACCTGGAATTTCGGCGACACAGGGGCGTCCGGTTCGGGCACTTGGGCCTATGGCTCGAATAAGGGCCATAACAGCCGGAACACCGCGACGGGCGGAATAGCGGCGCATCTATACGTCACCTCGGGTACGGACACGCCCTACACGGCCACCGTGACCGCCACCGACGGGACGAACAAGGCCAGCTGTCAGCTGGGGGTGACGGCCTATGATCCGGCGGGTGCGCATGGTTTTGCGGGCACCAAGACCACCTGTGTCTCGGCCTCAGGAACTCCGGTGCCGGGCAGCGGGGATTGTCCGGTAGGCGCGGCGGTGCTCAGTACCTCGAGCTTCAACACGGCACTGGGCTCAGCGTTCGGCAGCGGCAAGCGTGTGCTGTTCAAGTGCGGCGATACCTTTACCGGGGATAATGCGACCTTGAGCGGCACGACGTGGAGCGTGGGGGCCTACGGAGGCTGCGAGGGTACCCAGACCAGTCGCCCCATACTTCGCGATTCAAGCACGAACGGGGAACTCATGGTGGCTCTCACGGCGGGAGATGGACGCATCGCCGATATCGATTTCGAAGGTAACGGTACGGGCGCCTCTGCAGTGAATACCCCGGGAGGCAATTCGCAAATCAATTACCAAATCACCTTGTATAACCTGTACTCCAACGGAAATAACAGCAGCTACTCCTGGTCGCAAGGCGCTCAGTGGGGGCTGGTAAACAGCGTGATGACCGGTATGCGGACCAATATCGGCACGTTTGTGAACTACAACGAGAACAATCCGAATACCTGGAGCGGCAACGTCTATAACAACCTGAATTATCAGGCGCTCTTGGGCAATAGCTTCAACGGAGCGGGCGGCAACGATGGCGGCTCGGGCCAGGAAACGGTCCGTATCTCCGCATGCCGGATGTGTGTGGTGGAAAACAATACCTTCGAGAACGCCAATTCCATCGGAGCGACCCTGAAGCTGCACAACGGCAACACGAACAACAGTTCCTCTACCTGGACGGGCGTCTATACCGAGCTGGTGGAGATCTCTGACAACTGGTTCGGGGGCACCTCGGGCGCCCAAGTGGTCGAAAATGCTCCGCAGAATGCCGGCGACGATGAGCGGCTGCGCAACATCGTCTTCGAGCGCAACTTGCTCGCCGGAAGCACCGGCGTCCAAGGCGGTCGGCAGCTGCTGGTCTCGGCGGTCAACGAAACCGTGCGTGACAACGCCTTTTACATGATCGGCAGCTCTTCCGAGTATCCGATCTACGGCGCCCAAGTCGCGGCGCGCGGGATCGAGCCGGTTCCCACCGGTGTCGAGGTGTACAACAATACCTGCTACGCACCCGATGCGATCAGCGGCCAGAGGTGTGCCGGATTTGACGCCGTGGGAGGCCTGAGCGCCCCGGCGATCAATAGCTTCGCCAAGAACAACCTGTTCTACACGCCGGCGAGCGGCCACTCGACCATCGTGAACACGGGCACCGGGAACACGGTCAGCAACAATACCGCAACCCCGAGCAACAACCCGGCATTCACCGACGGCAGCGGCAGCTTCAGTCTGATCTCAGACTTCAAGCCCACCGCCAACTACACCGGCGGCACCGCGGTGCCCGTCTGGTACGATGCGCTCGGCCTGCTCTTGGCATCGACTTGGGATCTCGGCGCGGTGTATCCCTAACCTGGAGTGCTCCCTTTTGGGAGGGGCGGCGGCAATTGTGCCGCCGCCGATTTCTGGCAACCTAAGCTGTTTGGCGCGCTTGAGCAATCTGCATCAGTGCTTGCACACGGCGTCGTCCAACGGATTGCCATGTGAAATCCTGCGCAGTCACCCTTCCCTGCTCGCCAAGTTCTTTACGCCGAATTTCACTTGAAGCCAGTCGGATTATTGCCGTCGCAATTCCCTCCACATCACCGGGTCGGACGAGTATTCCGTTACGCGAATCTTTAATGAGACCTGCCCCTCCCATTGGAGTCACAATACAAGGTAAGCCTGACGCCATCGCTTCTATCGTGACCATAGGGCCGCCCTCCTCCCACGATGGAAAGCAAAAAATATCAGCTGCCTCGTAGACGCGGGCGATATCTTTCACATAACCCAGCTCACAGACATCTCGACGCGCGAATATTCGCGAATAGCGCACACGAATTTCATCATCGATTAATCCCGCGAGGAGTAGTTTTCCCTGAATCCCTGCTCGTTCCCATGCTTCCAGAAGCCATGGCAGACCTTTTCGGACATCGCCCGTCCCGACGAAAAGAACAGCAACACCCTCGCTACCCTTAGAACGCGTTGATGTACCCGAAATGCGGTCGCCCCCCCAACCATAGCTAGTTGGAATGCAACGCTGCGGCGGCACTCCATATTCGAGAACAGACTCCAGGACGAATTCGTTCGGACAGAATACTGCGTCAGCCGCCAAAAGCTCTTCCCGTTCGCGATTGATGGCTTCATCCGATATGCCGGATTGGTCGGGTTGGCCGAGCAGCGCGTAGGCCGAATGCAATTCGCGGCCCCGTCTCAGCAGCGTACAATTGATCATCTCCCTAACCACAATAATCCCGCGCTTTTGCAGTTTCCTAATTGTGGATACCGGGCTTGTCAGCCAAAAGTAGACAACGTCTCCGCGCTCGAATTTGTGGCCGAATCTGCGGACTATCATATTGCACGGATTAGAAAATAATTTGCTCGTACGATTGTAGAAGATGTTGGGTAAGAGAGCGGACACCCGCAAGCTGCTCATTGCATTCGCCTTACCGAGCGTATACGCGTGAGTATCGATCTCACTTCCGCGCATATTGTCGAGTATCGACATAAGCGTGTAGGAAACCCACGTCCCGCTGCAATAATTCGGGAACACGGCGTGAATGCGAGTTTTATGTGCCATCAAACACTCTGTGGATTTCCGGAGATGATTAGTACTGAGTTGTTATATTGAAGCCGAAAGACTGGATCCCGCGAATCGGAATTGCGGACTTGATTATAAACGGCCATGGAAGTGTTTGTGTCGAGGCTCTCCCAAGTTCGTACAGCAACTGGAGGAAACGCCTTGTAAGGCCGGACCGGAGCCAATTTGTGACCGGATCGAATCATGTAGACAACACGTGAATGAAAGGCAAACCGAACAGGCCCACATATCGTATGCTTCAGAAGGCTTCTGCTACGCACTTCACAAAAATCGGGGGGTCTTCGCAGCCATAATGGTGCGCCCGATGATAGTCCGGCATGTGACCGAACAGCCGTTCTGCCGTGTGTCATCAGCCTTTCCCGCAAAACCGCTCTTCTGCTGGACGGGTTTTACAGCTTGGCGTATATCTGCAAATTGCGGGTTAACTTTTCAACATCGCACACTCCCCTTGCGAAAACTGCAGCCTGACAGCCGAGGATGATGACTTGAGTACTGGAGCCATACCCGCGAGCCATCCGCCGACGCGCCCTTCGAGACTCTCACTCCGTCGCAATGCGTACCGCGATTTTCTGCGCTGGATGGCTGGCGCGGCATTCACTTCTGGATTTGCACAGGCAAACGTTGGATCAAGCGTCTCTCGATACGGACCCCGCGCGAAACCACAGCGGTTGCTGAGTGGCGGAAGTGGATAATGCAATGGGCGCGCCCGTTGATCTGGCCAAGAAATGGGATGTTGCAATTATCGGCACAGGAATGGGGGGCGCGACGTTGGGGCACGCTTTAGCCAAAGCGGGCCTCAGCGTTCTTTTCCTCGAAAAAGGCACGGCGGTGGCGCCGGAAACTACGCAAACAGATGCCATCGCGCCAAAGGACCGTATGCATCAGGGCTGGTGGCCGTTCCCCGTCGCGCAGCGTTCCTCGGACGGCAGTCACCAACGCTTTTTTGCCGCTGTAGGCTGTGCGCTTGGCGGATCGTCAATCCACTATGCCGCAGCGTTGGAACGAATGGCTCCGTCGGACTTCGAAGCATTGCAAACCCAATTTCAGCAGGTGCCTGCGTGGCCAGTTTCATACAATGAATTTTTGCCTTTCTACGAAGCCGCCGAGACACTCTACGGACTGGGAGCGCATGCCGGTGGGAGCGGCGAACACCTTCTGAGTGAGTGGGATAGTGCTTTGATGGCAGCGATGCGACAAAACGGGCTTAAACCGGAACGTCTGCATGTCGCCATGCGCTACGATAGCGAATGCGAGGAGTGCATAGGCAGGGTGTGCCCCCGGCAATGCAAGGCCGACGCGCGAACTGCCTGTCTCGAACTTGCCTTGCGCCACCCTGCTTGTCGCCTTCTCGACGGTTGCGAGGTGCAAACACTGGAAGCCGACGCCAGTCGTGTTCATTGCATTCATGCACTTCACCGCGGAGAGCGGCTTAAAATTGGCGCCGAAATAGTGGTGCTGGCGGCAGGTGCGTATCATTCGCCGCAGGTCCTCTTGCGATCGCGCAATACATTTTGGCCGGCTGGGCTTGCCAATCTTTCCGGCCAAGTCGGTCGAAATTTGATGTTCCACACGTCAGACCTATATGCTCTGTGGGCTCCGCGCCGTTTCAATCGTGAAGGGCGGCAGAAAAAAGCGATCTCCGTACGCGACTTCTATGTCGTCGGAGGCCGACGATTGGGCTACGTTCAGAGCATGGGTTTGGAAGCTGGACGAGGAAACATCGCGGGTTTCTTGAAAGACACACTACGTCGCCGCGGCCTGCACAACGAGAAGCTGCTGTCGCTGTTGGTTAAATTGCCGTCTCATATCGCGTCCTGGGTACTGGGCAAAGCCGGCATATTTGCAGCGATGACCGAGGATGACCCGCACCCAAACAACCACATCGAACTCGATCCGGAAGAGCCGAATGGCGCGTACTTCACTTACAATATAACCGATGATCTTCGCCTGCGGACCAATGCGCTGCGCGACGCATTTGCGCAGCACGTACGGCCATGGCGTCTAATACGCATGTCTCCCACGCTGACAATGAACTATGGACATCCGTGCGGCACCTGCCGATTCGGCGACGACCCCGCTACCAGCGTGCTCAATAGAGACAATCGCGCTCACGGCGTCGAGAACCTCTACGTCGTTGATGCTTCATTCATGCCACGCAGCGGGGCAGTCAATCCGAGTCTTACCATCGCCGCCAATGCGTTGCGCTCCGCAGCTCCGATTTTGCGCTCGTTGAGCGGCAATTTGCCGCAAACAAAATAATGATGAAGTTCAAGTCTGATTGAAATTGCAGCTCTTTTTCACCTGCTCGAGGGCTTAAGCCATGCTGTTCGTTTAGAACGAATATCAATGCCAGAAGTGCAACACCCCGAGCCCCAGCAGTGCTCCGAGTCCGGCGAATAGGAACGAGCGGGATTCGGCGGCGACCGAGAACATTCGGTGTTTTATCATGCCGATCCAGATGACCACCAAAGGCGGTAATTCCGACAGGGCGACTGCCCAAATCACGCCCTCGATTCCCGACAGAGCCCAGCCGATTGGAATGCCGACAAACACCGCGATCGCGCGGCACAAGTTCTGCGCAAACGAGTACTTTGGATATCCAAGCGCTATGAGGCACGACTCACTGTTAGAGAGAGTTGCGACCAACAATAGCCGAACAGCCAGCACCTGAAGCATCCATCCAGCGTCGTGATAGCGCTGATCGTATAATATCCCGACGATACGGCTTCCAAGTATCGTAAGTATCCGCTATGGGCAAGATCATTCCGGCGTCGATCGCGAGTCGAGTTCGCAGCATCACTTGCCGCAGCTTACCGGCCCCTTCATGCACCACTTTGCTGTATGCCGGATATAGAACGTCGGAGTTGATTTTGAGGACGATCGTTTGTGCGGCCCCGCTCAGTACCGTAGCAGTACCGTAGACGCCGAGATGGACCATATCGAGATATCTACCCAGCAAAAATCGATCACTTTGAGTCGAGAGAAAGTAGACCACGCTGCTCAAGTAGATCCACTTTCCGAAGCCCATGAATGTGGCCAGCGCCGACCGATCCCAACGGAATTTGTTGCGGATGCCTGGGAGATATACGTGGCTGGCTACCACCAGAAAAGCCTGGCCGAATACCGCGCCGGCCACCATCGCCCAAACGTTTCGATAAAAATATGCGAACGTCAGCAGCACGACAAACGTGAATAGTCTCGTTTGACAGGTCAAGTATCGCCAATCGCTTGAAGTCCATGTGCCTCCGGCGCGTGTACATGGCTGTTGAGACGAATCCGTGAATGAGCGCCGTAAGCCCCGTCACCGGCAGGATTAGATCCAGTGCCGGTTGGTGATAAATGGCCGCCATTGGATGCGCGATCACACAGGAAATCACCCAAAGAAGCAGCCCGCGAAGGACATTCGTTGTAAACGCCGTATTTAAAAATGAAGGATCGTCGCCCCGCTCGTCGCGAATAATGGTCGGAACGATGCCTGTGTCTGCAAACATCTGCAGGCCGGTCAAGACCGCCCACACCAAAGTCATCAAGCCGTACACTTCGGGAAACAGAAGGCGGGTCATGATTAGGCTCCTGCCCATACGGATCAGAAGCACGCCGCCATGGCCGGCGAGTGTCCAAATTGATCCTCGAATGGCGAGAGCCTTCAGCGAAGATTTATCCATACTCATCGCCATCGCAGTCCCATCTGACGCGCCCATTATTGTCAGAATGAATAAACCGGCGCACTAAAGATAGATCTGATGTCGATGGCACCAGCGAATGAACACGTAGATTGCCCAAATGCGCGACCAATACAGTCCCGGCGCGCCGTCCAGATATGCCTGCCAGAGACGCCCGACCGTTTCCGGGTGCAGCCCGGTGGGCTTGATCGCGGCCGGATCTCGCATTGTCCCGTCGATCATCTTGCCGAGGCCGCTTCTCAACCAACGATCATATGGAAGCACGAAGCCCGACTTCGGCCGCTCAAATAGCTGCGGATCCAATCCGCGAAGCCCAATTCGACGCAGCGCCGACTTCTTTGCCGATCGGGATCGAATCGACTTCGTTGGGTAGACGCTCGACGTTCTCGACCAGCACCTGATCGACGAGCGGCAGGCGAATCTCAATCGATGCAGACATGCTTGTCGCGTCCGTATCCCGCAACAAGCGTTCACCGAGAAACAGGTTGCGCTCCAAAAGACCGATCGCCGACAAAGCATCGCTCGAGTCCATCTCGGAACGAAGGCGGGCGCGCATGTCGGCCGGCAATCCGTCCACGAGAGCATGATCGATACCGCTCCCGAGCAATTGACGCTGCGAGGCAGGAACGAACAATGCATAAGCCAACTGATACAAGGCCAACGGATCATCGCCATGCACCAACATGTCCGGCAGCTTCGCCCAGCGAGTTTGCGGCGGGAATGTTCCACTGGCGACTGCATCGCGGAGGCGACGGCTCGCCCCATTGCGACGCGCAATGCCGGCGGGAATCCAGCTCGCGGATCGCGACCAACGCATGAGCTTCGGCAGATCTCTGAAGGTCGTGTAACCGCCGAACAACTCGTCTCCGCCGCTGCCGACCAGCGCCACCTTGAATCCCGCCTCGCGAACCGCGTGCGACATGTAGTAGGAATTGAGGCCGTCGAAGGTAGGCTGATCCAAGCTATCCAGCGCCGCATCAAGTTGCGCAATAAAGTGCGCTTCGGTCAAAACCAGTTCTTGATGCTGCGTGCCAATGGCTTCGGCGACTCGTCGGGCTATCGCCCCTTCGCTGAACTCCGCCTCGTCGAAATTCAGAGTGAAAGGTATTTACGCGATCTTCCCGCGGCCTTTTGCGCGAGATTCGCGACCGCCGAAGAATCGACTCCACCCGATAGAAAGACGCCCAACGGCACGTCGCTGGCCAAATGCAGCTGCACGGACTCCTGCAGCAAATGCGCCAATTCGTCCTCGTCGATGGGCGCGGCCTCATTGCGTTGCGATCGGAGCCCAATAGTCCTCGCGATCTCTCTCGATTCCGCGCGTGTCATAAATACGAAACTCTCCGGGCATCACCGATTCGATCTGCTGAACTGCAGTCTGCGGCGCAACCATAAATCCGTTCCAAACTACCGACGCTGCGGCCAGAGGATTTAGTTTCGGCTTTCCCGAGCAGTCCGCTTGCGAGAATGGCCCGCACCTCCGAGGCAAATGCAAATGACCATGTGCCATGCGGGTCGGCATTGTGTGCGATGTAAAGCGGCTTGATGCCGAGCGGATCGCGGGCGATGATCAGCGACCGGTCATGCACGTTCCAGAACGCGAAAGCGAACATCCCCCGCAAGGTCTTGATTGCGCTCGCGCCCGTCGACGCTCAGCGCCCGCAGCATGACCGCCGTATCCCCGGTCGACTGAAAATTGTGCCCAGCCGAGGCGAGGCGCTTGCGCAGCTCCACGTAATTGTAAATCTCGCCATTGAGCACGACCACATTTCCCGTGGTCGGATCCACCATCGGCTGGGCTGCGGCATTGGTCAGATCGAGGATCGATAGTCGCCGATGGGCGAGCATCACCCCCCAGCCGCCGTCGTCCGAAGACGTCTCCCAGAAGCCTTCGCCGTCGGGTCCGCGATGGAACATCGCATCGTTCATGCGCCGCAATGCGGTTCGATTGGTCTCGTCAATGCGCCCGATGAGGCCGGCTATTCCACACATAAATTCACTTTAACCTCGCGATCCATCGCGACTCGGCGCCCAGGCGACCGGCGTCACCGTGAGAACATTCCGGATGATCACGAATTCCTGAGTGACGGCCTATGCCGCCTCTGAATCCGCGGGCGGTTCCTGCGTGAGTTCTGCGATCGCGCGGCGCTTCCCGACAAACAAGGCGCGCATCTGATAGCGGCGCAGAAAGCGGCGGAATTTCAAATTGTCATATCGGGGCTTCGCAGTGCGGCGCTCTTGATCCAGCCCCACATTATCGCCAGGCTGCCAAGCACATAGGGTCTCTGATTGACTCGCGACAATGCGCTCGCCGCCAAGAACAGGAATCCGGTGCCCATGAAATATTGGCCGTATCCATGGCGCATCCGTCCCGTATAGATGCTTTGCTGACTGGAACCCATCGGACGCAGATGAACGAAGCGGAGTTCCGGCTCGTCCCAGCTGCACGCAATCCAGCCGTGCATGCGGCACAAATGGCAATCGATGCCGTCCCACATGACTTCCCTCACGAAACCGCCTATTTCCTGAAATCGATCCATTCGATAGAACTTTGTCATCCCAAGCGACGTATCATCGCCGTGGCGCTCAAAGACCAATCGGCCGCGTTCATGGATATACGATTTTCCGCTGCAGGTGGCAATCCGGGGATCCGAATTCATCCGCTGAATCAAGATCTCAAAGTAACGCGGAGGCACAAGAAGATCCAAATCGAGCTTGCAGACAAAGTCATATTCATCGCGATCAATGGTTTGATATCCGGAATAGAATGCGTCCACGACTCCGGGCCCCACCGCGCGATGGCCTCTGTCCGCACGGGTGACGATCGATATCCACTCATGTCGCGACGCGTACTCCGCCAAAATTGCCGGAGTCTCGTCCGTGGAACCATCATCCACGATGACCCATTTCGTCGGCCGCAAAGATTGCTCAACGACACTATCCAGCGTCTGTCGCATGAATGCCGCTTCATTGCGGCAGGGCGAAATCAATACATAGCGACTCTTAAATGGCATGTTCAACCGAGAACCCGATGACGAGGCATCGAATATGCCATTTTTTGGCACCGCACTTCCGTGACCAAGGTATCGTCATCGGCGATGTCAACCCCGCAATTCGACTTCCGGCACCGATCGCCCCTCAAAAAAGCACCGAGAACGGACGGAAGCACTGTAAGCATGGCCACTTTGGCTCCGACCGCCTCATTTATCTCGTGCCTCCAGCAACTCTAGTGTCGGACGATGATTCTTGCTGGGATTCCGACGGCGGTCGCACCGGCTGGAACGTCATTCAGAACGACTGCGTTGGCACCTATTTTTGCGTGCTTTCCGACCGTCAACTCCCCGATGATCTTGGCGCCTGCACCTACGTCGACGTGACCTTCGATGGTTGGCACGCCGCCGGATTCCTCGCCAATCGTCACCTGCTGAAAGATCAGGCAATTCGGCCCGATCTCGGCATCCGGATGAATGACGACGCCGTTCGGATGCGGCAAGAGCAAACCACCCCCCAGTTTGCAATTCAACGGAATATCGGCACCCGTGATTGCCGACCACCACCGATGTCTGAGTACGGCGAGTCGGCGCAACCATCTGGCGCTAAATCCTCTGTGATTCAACAAACGCTGATAATCCCGAATACTCGCCAAAAGGGAGCGAGAGGGCGCCCATTCCAACACCCCTTTCTGCTCCCGGGACCAGTCGGCGACATCGGCGGATACTGCCGCGATCTCAAAGGGTTCGGGCGCATTAGACACCAGAACCTTCGGATCATCGATGCCTTTAGAATTCATCCCGATGAGGACCGTCATTCACAGAATGTGCAATTGCGAAATCCGTTCGAAAAACTATCCGCTGGCGATATATTATACACACGTCAGCACATGGCAACGATGTTGCTTGTTCCTGCCTTCGACCTAAAAATCAGCGCGATCTTTACGGAAGTCCGATCAAAGGCGATTGAAGGGGGATAGGGCTCGAGAATGATGGATTTAAGTGCAGCCGTTGATGCCACTCGCGCGAAATGAAGGAACTAATTGTCATCCTCGCGATCGCCGCCCTCACGTTCCAGCTGGCAAAGCCCGTCGCACTTCGGTTCACCGCCAATGCGGACTTTCTGCGGCGCCGGAACGTGTGGTTCGCATTGACCGTCATCGCGTTTCTCAGCCCTAATTTTTGGGTTTTTGTGTTCTTCGCCGCGCCCATTTATATCTGGACCGGCCGCAAAGACTCCAACCCCATTGCCGCTTATCTGTTGTTGATGCACGTCGTACCGCCGGTTCTGGTGGACATCCCCTCAATCGGTAGCAGTCAGCTCTTCAGCCTCGACAATTACCGGCTGTTGTCGTTCTGCATTCTCATTCCGGCAGCCTTCCGAGCCCGTCGCAGCATCGATCAAGGCCCGCATCCGGTAGCCGAATGACGGACCTGCTATTTCTTGCGTACTGCGTGGTGCAAGCGGCGCTGTTCGTGCCTCCTGATTTGCCGAATCACGTCATTCTCCATAATTCTGCGACCAATGTCTTGCGCAAGGCGTTCCTGATATTCATCGATGTTTTAGTCTTGTATTACGCGGTCAGCCGTTCATGCAACGACAGGCGCAAGATTATCGATGCCCAGGCCGCGTTTTGTTTGTCGGGCGGCCTCATGGCCTTAGTGGCGACGTTCGAACATGTTCGGAATTGGCTGCTGTATCAGGAGTTGGCGCAGCGTTGGAATCCGACGGACCCCAACTACATCACAGCGTGGTTACTGCGTGGCGACTCGTGGCTACGCACGCAAGCATCTTCCGGGCATCCGCTGAGCCTTGGTATTATGCTGGCCGTTGGGTTTGGTTTTTGGCTTTACCTGCAATCTCGCACTACGACGCTGCGTACTCGGCTGGTGATCGGCATAGTGTTTTGGTGCGGCATGGTCGCGGCCTTTTCACGAGGACCCTGGATCGGCGCAATACTGATCTACCTCGCCTATTCGGCCCTTAAACCTCGCGCAATTTCTCGACTCTTTAAGGCCGCCTTCATGATAGTCGTCGTACTTGGATTGGTAAGTTTATCCCCAGTAGGCGAAAAGTTAATGAATTCGCTGTCTGTCACCGGCGGACAACCTGATGCCACGTTTCTCTATCGCCAGCGGCTCCTTGACCGCTCTTTAGAACTAATCGAGGCGCATCCCGTATTTGGAGATCAGCTCGCGATGCAGGAAATGGAGGATCTCCGCCAGGGACAGGGAATCATCGACATCGTTAACACCTATATCGGAGTCGCCTTATTCAGTGGCCTCGTCGGCCTCACCTTTTTTCTGGGGTTTATATTTAGCGCCTCAATAGGTGTACTTAGAGCCGCCAAGGCAACAATATCCACCGATCCGGAATGGGGGGAACTTGGATTTAACATCTTGGCCTGCATTGTCGGGATGCTATTCATGATTGCCGACTGCAGTCTGATATTGGGTGTAGAGAAGACCTTTTACGTGTTGATCGCGCTTGCAACGGCGTATAAGCGGCAAAGCATGCAAATCCCGCCCGCCGGCCCCAAATCCAGCTTTACAGAACGTGTTAGGCCCGGTCAATCGAAGCACGGGGCTAACGTGGCGTTACGGATCACAGCCTGCTGATCTGTAGTCGATCTGCGACATTTGGCTAATTCCCGCATGCCGTAGATCATCGCCATAGCAGAGCGGCCCCCCCAAGCCGTCGCATTCATCAATCTTCAGTGAACCTGGAACTTGGGTAATGGACATACTAATTATCGGGCCGCGCGGAAAATGACATTGCGAGGTCAAGCGCGCTATTGGCAATTGCCATTCATATTCGGGCTGGCTGCGGTGTTGTCCGCATGCGGTTCCGACGTGAGTACTCCGGCTGCAAGTACGGAGGCGGAATCTGCGCAAAGCAATACCAGTGCGCTGCCCCCCACGGTCGCACTGTCACCCAGTCAAAAGACTGTAGCGCGCGGTCAAACTGCAACCCTGGCTTGGGATTCCACAAATACTACTGCATGTATGGCGTCCGGGGCTTGGAGCGGGTCTTTAGCAACGAGCGGGTCGAAGACCATCGGGCCGCTTACCGCGACAGCGAATTACGTGCTGACTTGCACCGGAACCGGGGGTAGCGCGACTCAGTCGGCTACCGTCACCGTCAATAGTGCCGCAAATGCTGCACCCACTGTCTCGATCAGCTCAAACTCGAGCGCCGTCGCGAGCGGAGGCAGCGCGACGCTCACTTGGTCCTCTACTAACGCTACGGCGTGCACTGCCTCCGACGCTTGGTCTGGAGCCGAGCCGGTTAATGGCTCATACAGCACGGGCCCGATCTCGGCAAGCGCGACATATACGCTGACGTGCACCGGCGCGGGCGGCAGTGCCTCCCAATCAGCTACGGTCAGTCCCATTGCGGCTGCACCCACCGCGCTGTCCTGTACGGGGACGAGCGGTCCACTCACCCTGAAGGTCGCAGCGGTGCGCGATGCAGGTATTTCGCCCTTTTTGGTGTTCTTTGACGCGACTGGCACGACGGATACCTCGCTCACCAGCAACACCACGGCATTCCAGGACGTGACCTACACTTGGAACTTTGGTGATTATGGCGCTTCCGGGACAGATACTTGGGCCTATGGCTCGAATAAGGGGCATAACAGCCGGAACACCGCGACGGGTGGGGTTGCGGCGCATCTGTATGTCACCTCGGGGACGGACACGGCTTACACAGTGACCGTGACCGCACATAATGGGGCCAACGCGGCCAGTTGCCAGTTCGGGGTGACGGCCCATGACCCGGCCGGAGCGAACGGCTTTTCGGGCGCCAAGACGACTTGTGTGTCGGCCTCCGGAACTCCGACGCCGGGCAGCGGCGGATGTCCGGCCAATGCGGCAGTTTTGAATACGTCTAGCTTTACCACCGCGCTGGGTTCGGCCCACTTCGGCAGCGGCAAGCGTGTGCTGTTCAAGTGCGGCGACACCTTCACTGGCGATAATGCGACCTTGAGCGGCACGACGTGGAGCGTGGGGGCCTACGGAGGGTGCGAGGGTACCCAGACCAGTCGCCCCATACTTCGCGATTCGGGAGTCGCTGGCGAACTTACGGTTGCACTCGCCTCGGGAGACGGAAGAATTGCCGACTTGGATTTGGAGGGTAACGGCACTGCGGCTTCCGCGGTCACTACGCCGGGAGGCAACTCCAAAATCAATTACCAAATCACCTTGTATAACCTGTACTCCAACGGAAATAACAGCAGCTACTCCTGGTCGCAAGGCGCTCAGTGGGGGCTGGTGGACAGCGTGATGACCGGTATGCGGACCAATATCGGCACGTTTGTGAACTACAACGAGAACAATCCGAATACCTGGAGCGGCAACGTCTATAACAACCTGAATTATCAGGCGCTCTTGGGCAATAGCTTCAACGGAGCGGGCGGCAACGATGGCGGCTCGGGCCAGGAAACGGTCCGTATCTCCGCATGCCGGATGTGCGTGGTGGAAAACAATACCTTCGAGAACGCCAATTCCATCGGAGCGACCCTGAAGCTGCACAACGGCAACACGAACAACAGTTCCTCTACCTGGACGGGCGTCTATACCGAGCTGGTGGAGATCTCTGACAACTGGTTCGGGGGCACCTCGGGCGCCCAAGTGGTCGAAAATGCTCCGCAGAATGCCGGCGACGATGAGCGGCTGCGCAACATCGTCTTCGAGCGCAACTTGCTCGCCGGAAGCACCGGCGTCCAAGGCGGTCGGCAGCTGCTGGTCTCGGCGGTCAACGAAACCGTGCGTGACAACGCCTTTTACATGATCGGCAGCTCTTCCGAGTATCCGATCTACGGCGCCCAAGTCGCGGCGCGCGGGATCGAGCCGGTTCCCACCGGTGTCGAGGTGTACAACAATACCTGCTACGCACCCGATGCGATCAGCGGCCAGAGGTGTGCCGGATTTGACGCCGTGGGAGGCCTGAGCGCCCCGGCGATCAATAGCTTCGCCAAGAACAACCTGTTCTACACGCCGGCGAGCGGCCACTCGACCATCGTGAACACGGGCACCGGGAACACGGTCAGCAACAATACCGCAACCCCGAGCAACAACCCGGCATTCACCGACGGCAGCGGCAGCTTCAGTCTGATCTCAGACTTCAAGCCCACCGCCAACTACACCGGCGGCACCGCGGTGCCCGTCTGGTACGATGCGCTCGGCCTGCTCTTGGCATCGACTTGGGATCTCGGAGCCGTGTACCCTTAGATGAACGGGTGCGGGCATCCCAAACATACGGTGGACTACCGTGGCGAATCCAGCGCGTCATGTTCATTGGCTGCTACTTTGCGAATTGGCCTTAGCATTATGTGCGTGCCAGCCCTCCGCTGAGACGGAAGATTCACTCACCCCGGTAGTGTTCTCCCCCGCTAAGGGCAGTTCCGCCGCTCCAGCCGCTTCGAGCTCGAGCAAGGTCGAGAGCCTCGACAGCTCAAGGTCCACCCCGCCCACATCCTCATCCAAGGCAGTCCCTTGTGCTCTCTCAGGCGTTACGAGCGGGCCGCTCACATTGAAGGTGAGAACGGTTCGTATGTCCGGGATTTCGCCTCTTTTGGTGTTCTTTGATGCCACCGGTACTACCGATACGTCGATAAGCGGCCGCACCACGCCTTTCCAAGATGTCAGCTACACCTGGAACTTCGGAGACGCCGGCGCTTCCGGTACGGCCGCTTGGAAGTATGGGGCAAACCCGGAAGGAAACAGCAAGAACACGGCAACCGGGGGTGTCGCGGCGCATCTCTACGTCACGACGGGCGCTGACACTGCTTATACTGTGGTCGTCACCGCCCATGACGGCGCAAATACAGTAAGTTGCGAGTTGGGGGTAAAGGCCTACGATCCGGCGGGACTGAACGGGTTCCCGGGCAGAAAGACAACCTGCGTATCGGCCTCAGATAAGCCGACACCGGGAAAGGATGGTTGCCCAATCGGCGCCAGAGCCCTGCACACGACGAGCTTCAACACAGCACTCGGCTCACTCGATACGGGTACGCGTGTCTTATTCAAATGCGGCGACACGTTTACGGGCGATAACGCGACGCTGAACGGCACCACGTGGAGCGTGGGCGCATATGGTGGCTGCGAGGGTACGCCAACCAATCGGCCTATCTTCAAGGACTCGACGAACGGAAATCAGGTCATGGGCTTTGCGGCCGGATCGGGCGATGGTCGAATCAGCGATATAGACATGGAAGGCGGGGGAAGCGGCGCGCGTGGCGTATGGGATTCTATCTTCAACGTCGGCAGTACCATCAAGGTGATCTATCAGATCACGCTCGACAACCTCTTGGCGAATGGCATGGGCCAATGCTACGGCTATGCCCAGGGCGCGCAGTGGGGCATCGTCGGCAGCGTCTGCACGGGCGCGTCGAATATCGCCATGTTCTTGAACTTCAACGAGAACAATCCAGGCTGGTCGGGCAACGTCATCAATAATCTGGACTACACTGCTGTGCTCGGCAATTCGATCACAGGCGTCGGCGCGGCCGGCGGTACCTCGTCCGGTATCGAGTCTGCTCGCATTTCGGCCTGTCGCATGTGTCCGATTGAGAACAATACGTTCTTGAACGCCAACGGCGTAGGCGCCGTGTTAAAGCTCCATAACGGCAACACGAACAATAGCTTGCCGACTTGGACCGGGATTTACACCGAGCTGGTGGAACTCTCGGACAATCGGTTTGGCGGGACATCCGGCGCGAACCTTGTCGAGACCGCACCGCAGAACGCCAACGATGATGAGCGGCTGCGCAATATCGTTGTGGAGCGAAACGAGTTCGGCGCGACCACGGGCGCTCAAGGCGGTCGGTTGATCCTGGTCTCTGCGGTGAGTGAGACACTTCGGGATAATGTGTTCTATATGCCAGGCACTCCCGCGCAATATGCCATATTGGGCGTACAGATCGCTCAGCGCGGAGTCGAGCCGGCACCTACAGAGGTGGAGGCCTACAACAATACGTGCTATGCCCCGAATTCTGTGGGCAGCCCTCAATACTGTATAGGCCTTGACACGATCGGCGGCATGCATGCCGCGGGAACGAGGAGCTTCGCGAAGAATAATCTGTTCTATGGTGTGTCGGGGGCGACCGTCGACAATACCGGTACCGGCAACACAGTTGCCAACAATTCGGCGGCCAGCAATAACCCGGGCTTCACGGATGCCACCGGCAAGTTCACCCTAATATCGGATTTCAAGCCCACTACTAACTACTCAGGTGGTGTCAGAGTGCCGGTCCTATATGATGCACTCAATATTCCATGGTCACCTTGGGATCTGGGAGCCGTGCATCATTGAGCCCGAAGTCAGTTCTGCGGATCGTGCGTCGGCTAGCGGAAAAAGCCAGCAAGTTTGGCAGCCTCAACATCGACCGAATGAAATTCCATGACCCTTTCATACCCAGCCTCTCCCATCCGTCGAATTTCTTCCGCGGATCGCGATAAACAATCCTCCATTGCGCAGACCAACTCATCGAGGGATCCGGCGGGAAACAGCCAACCGCTTTCCCCGGCACGCAGAAGCTCGGGAATACCGGCCACAAAAGTACTAAGTACCGGCCTGCGAAGCGCCATCGCCTCCATGATAACGACCGGAAGCCCTTCAGCAAAGCTGGGTAATACCAAAGCGCGAGACGCCAAAAGTTCGTCCCGCACACCATCGCTGCTGAGCCACCCAGTAATTCGCACGGCATCTCCGAGGCCGTAATGCTCGATGGCCGATTCAATTTCGGCGCGGATGGGTCCATCGCCCGCCAAGACGAGATCGAGCGCAACGTCCCTAGCTCGCAGACGTGCGGCGGCCTCAATCAATAAAAGCTGACCTTTGGCTTCACAAAGTCGGCCCACGCAAACCAGCCGATTCGATGCAGGCACCTCTGATACAGTATTCCGATGAAAGTCCGTCTCGATGCCGCATCGCACAACCTTAACCTTGGGCCAATCGGCCGGCTTGCAGCGTAGGTACAACTGGCTTCGTCCGTACGAACTAATAGCGCAAACAAATGCCGCTTCGCTAACTTTCTCGCGCAGCCCCATCGGCGATTCGAACTCCTCGGGTCCGTGTACGGTAAAGCTAAAAGGCGGTCCACCAAGTCGGCGTGCATACATCGCTATCTCAGCGGAGTTGGTGCCGAAGTGCGCATGAAGTCGCATAGCGCCAAATTCGCGCAACCATGGCACGAGGCAGCATGCCTCGGCGACACGGACAATATGGTGGAAGAGTCGGTGATCGGACCTGTTGGATATCCGGATTGCGAGCAGTAGCGCAAGGAACAGCCTCAGCGGCGATGTGAAAATAGCTCGCAATGTTGAAACTGTGAGGCCCCACGCGCTCCTGCGCATTACATACCGGGTCCTCCCTTGTTCCAGTCGGTCCTCCGAGTCCAGCAATGAGTCGGACCAGCCACGAAGCGAAATACGCAAAATGTCGAAGCCCTGTCGCTCCAGTGCCAAAATCTCGCGGCGAATGAAGGTATGGCTGACTTTCGGGTAGTGATTGATGAAATAAGCGATTTTCAAGATCGACTTCAACGTCGCCTGCGGACAGCGCTGGGTTATTGTCTAGTAGAATGCATCTACTTAGTCTATACGGATAAGCTTATCCCAAAAGCCATTGTGTCAAATCGGACGCGCGTCGCATAGTAACCAAACCGGCTCCATCCCCAAACTGCTAAAATTACACCTAGATGCGGCACCTATCTTACCTACCCAGGCATTACCGACCCAGGCAATGAACGGAATTAGCGGTACGCAGAAGGGATCGTGGTATAGACAATGATCGCCAACGCACATTCCGATTCGTGTCTCGTGAGCCGGAACGCTATTGCCCAGCCCTTGTACTTCGGTTCGGGTAAAGACCATTTATTTGCTTGGTTGCACCGACCCTCGACCCCGCCCGAAAGCAACTTTGGCGTGGTCATTTGCGGCCCGTTTGGATATGAATCGATCTGCACGCACCGCAGCGTGCGTGAATTTGCGGAATCGATCGCGGCGGCGGGCATTCCTGCTTTGCGGTTCGACTACCTGGGCACCGGTGATTCCGCGGATACCGATGAGATCGCAGATCATATAGGGCTTTGGTCGCAGGACGTGATAGCGGCAATTCGCGAACTGCGGCAGCGAACCGGCGTGGACCGAATCTGCTTATTGGGAATTCGGCTAGGGGCATTGCTCGCCGCGCTCGCGGCGGCCGAATGCCGGACGGTCGAGTCATTGATCCTAATTGGACCCGTAATAAGCGGACGAAGATATGTGCGCGAACTGCGGACCACTCAGCTCGCAGGTATTGCCCTTTCCGGCTCCTTGGGTTCACCGAGTGAAACAGAAACAAATCGCCCCCACCCGGCATCGCTAGAGGCAGGCGGTTTCTCACTGTCCGCAGCTACTTTGCAGACTTTGACGTCGGTGGATCTGCATACGGCCGCTCCTCCGCCGGTTCGGTCAATTCTCATCCTAGATAACGACAAACTTCCGTCCGCTAAACGTTGGGCAGAGTCGCTCGCACACTCCGGAATCAAGCTCGAATACAAAGCTCTTCCCGGCCTCATCGGGATGGCGATGACTGCGCCGCAATTCGCGACCGTTCCGCGAGCGATGATCGACTCGGCCACCCAATGGCTGACCACAATCGCAACACCTGTAGAGCCCAGCGCTACGGCCGCAGGTTCATCGGCGAATCCGAGGGCGGTCGGCGATGCACACTATCCCACGCCATCCCTATCCTTCGTAGACGATCCGCGGACCCCGCAGACGTCGATTAGCGAAGGACCGGTGTTCATATCTGCTGGCGTCACGCTGTTCGGTGTGATAACCGAACCGCATTCAAATGAGAAACGGCGTCGCGCTGTTATATTGTTGAATCCCGGCGCCGACTTCCACATCGGTGCCAGCCGCATGTACGTATCGCTGGCGCGGCGTTGGGCACGGCGTGGATACTTCGTTCTGCGACTGGATCTCGCCGGCATCGGTGACAGCGCGACGCGATCTGGAAGTACCGACGATGAAGTATTTCCCGATGAAGCCGTGGAAGACATTCGGCGCTCGGTCGCCTACTTACGATCTCGGTACTCCATCGCGGACATGACGCTAGTGGGCCTTTGCTCAGGCGCCTATCATGCACTGCGCGCCGCTGCGGAAGGCGTGAACATCAATCGCATCCTGATGGTCAATCCGCAGAATTATTTTTGGAAGAAAGGCATGACCCTCGAACAGGTACAACTGGTCGAAGTCCTCCACAATCCCGGCTTATATCGACAACGGGTGCTTTCATTGCGCGCGTGGCAGCGGTTGTTTACGGGCCAAGTTAACATCACACGCATTGCTGTGATCTACCTGCAGCGGCTACGTCTTACCGGCGAGACAATTGTGAGAGACGCCGCGCGCCGCCTTCATCTTCGCGTGCCGCATGATCTTGGTTGGGAATTGGAAAAGATCGTCCGCAACGGCATCCGCGTCACATTCCTCTTCGCGAAAGGCGAGCCTGGTATCAATCTTCTGAAGCTCCAAGCCGGTTCGGCGGTATCGCGACTCGGGGATCGGTGCCGCCTGCGCATCGTCGACAGCGGCGACCATATATTCAGCAGACGCGAACCCCGGTCTATCATGGAAGGCATTCTGAGCGAAGAACTGTTCGCGCGCGCCGACGATGACCCGGAGACGGCCGCGCACCGTCCGTCTTGCGGCCTCCAACAGGCGCCGGTCAAATGACCCGAGTGCTGGCTCGGTGCCGCGGGCAGTTACACCGGCGGAAAGTACGTTTTTTGCGGCGCAATAGATCGGTTGCTAGGTAAGATGACGCTGTGAGCCAACATATCCCGAATGTAATTCGGGGTCGCCATACGCCCCATCAGCTTGGACTTCAACAGCCCAATCAGGCAGGAAACGATCGCGATAATGTCGATTACCGTTGCAGCACCCACGCCACGTGTGATCGCATAGTAGCGTGCCCTTGAATCAAACCAATACCCCGGTCGTCGCCGGGTAAAGCGCGTCTTTTCATCCACGCTTGTGCTCTTTCCTATCTTATGCATGACGCGACTTTCCGGTACATACCACGTGGGAAATCCGGCTCGGCCGGCGCGATGGCAAAATTCTGTCTCCTCAAAGTACAGAAAAAA
Source organism: uncultured Gammaproteobacteria bacterium (assembly GCA_963784105.1). Taxonomy (GTDB): domain Bacteria; phylum Pseudomonadota; class Gammaproteobacteria; order Steroidobacterales; family Steroidobacteraceae; genus Bog-1198. The sequence continues at coordinate 1,550,407 of CAWAQE010000015.1, read as the reverse complement.
GTTCTCATCGAGGCAGCCAACGGCCGCGAACACAGTGGGGCGAATCATCATTGACGCCCCGGAAATCCAATCCATCGGTTGGGCCACCGAATTCATCGTCCTCGCCACGGTCCACCGTGAAAGGCAGCGGCTGATGATCCCAACCTGAATGCCGTGCTCGATTTCGCTGATCAAGGTCGGAAATCGAAATGCAAAAGGCCAATCCTTGCCATCCTCCGTTTCAAAGCTGCTGCCGGCAATGCCGACCTGCGGATGACTTTCCAGGAAACCGACGAGTGCCGCAATGGCACCGCGACGCACTTGAGTGTCGGGATTCAAAAGAAGGATGTAATTCGGTCGGCTCTCCTCATAAATGCGGCGGATGCCGAGATTATTGCCGTAAGCGAAGCCGCCATTCCTCGGCGCAAGTTCCAATGTCACCCAAGATGACCACCCCTTCCGTTCTACCGCCTGCGCGATTCGCGGAAGATCCCCAGATGCATTATCGACCAGGACAACACGTATTTTTAGGCCTTGGGTTTCTCGCTCCGAATGGACGGAATTCAGACATTCAATAGCCAATTCCGCTGACTTATACGTCACAATCACGACCGCGATCTCAAGATCATTCACCCTGATCTCCCTTCGGACATTCTTGAACCAATCGATAAACTCCTGTTTGCAAAAGCCCCGCTGCGAACATGGGGCGGAGAAGGTATCGCTCGCCACACGGCAGAATTGTGACCGCATTCACAGTGCGCAAACGGCCGATGTCAATTGATCAAAAAATCCCCAAGTTGTTCACATAAGAGGCTAATATTCTTAGAATTGTAGGTGGAATGACTGAACACCCGCTCCGCCGTCCCAGCCATTTTGAGGTAATTCCAGGCGCTGCTACGTGCTCCTTATCGAGAATTATATTGCTCCTGTGGCGAATGGTGCGAGCGGACCGCCCCTTAGGGAGGGGTAAGTCGAATAGGAATGGCTTCCGGTGAACCGGTGGAATTGGGGTCTTGTAAAATGAGTGAATTGGCTTCCGGCCTGGAAAGTGTCGGACTTGTGGTAATCGGCCGTAATGAAGGAGACCGGCTGATACGCTGCCTCGCCTCGGTGCGCTCAATACCCAATCGAGTCTATGTGGATTCGGGCTCCACCGACGGCAGTGTCGAACACGCCCTCGGCGAAGGTGTATTGGTCATGGGGTTGGATATTCCACCGAATTTTACGGCGGCGCGCGCCCGCAATACGGGGTTGGTGAGATTGCTGGCCGAAAATCCCGGCTTGGAATTTGTTCAAACAGTTGACGGCGATTGCGAGATTGATCCGGGTTGGATCTTGGCGGGTCTTGCGGCTTTGCGTGCCGCTCCGGACGTCGCCGCGGTCTATGGCAGACTTCGCGAGCGCTTTCCGACGCGTTCGATCTATAACGCCATTTGTGACGACGACTGGAACGTGCCGGTCGGAGAGGCGGCAATTGTAGGTGGGATCGCACTATTTCGCATATCGGCGCTGCGTCAGGTGAACTTCTATACTTCCACGATGATCGCGGGCGAAGAACCGGATATGGCAGTGCGCATGCGCAAATGCGGGTGGAAGCTATGCCGCATCGACGCGGAAATGGGATTTCACGATGTAGATATCACCCGATTCGCGCAGTGGTGGAAGCGAACCCGTCGGACGGGACATGCCTACGGAGAACTTGCGTATCGACATCCCGATACCCGCAATCCGAATTGGCAGAGAACGACCTACAGCATCATGTTTTGGGGCGGTGCGATACCACTTGCTTTGATCGGGACCGCAATGCTTGCGATTCTCGCTGACGCCCATTGGTGGCTGTTTGCCGGGCTCGTTCTCTTGTCTTGGCCCGTCCGTATTCTGCGGTATACCCAGCGCAAGCTGCATGCAGGTTTGGGCGTGAAATTGGCCAGCGCCTCAGGCGCCCTATTGATGATCGGCATGGTTCCTCAGCTCATGGGGTTTGTCGAATATCACCGAAATCGCAAAATGGGGCGCGCATCGGAACTAATCGAACACAAAGCTCCAGCGGGGACAAAGGAATGAGGGATGGATCCGCGATGGCACGATTCTCGTCAAATTCATCTTCGGCGACAATGCAATTCGCGGATTAACGCCTTATACTCAAATTTCTGTCATCTTTGCAGGGGATTATTCATGTCGCTCAGATCCATAATTACTGCGCAATTTGAACAAGTTGCGCTGGAACAAAAGCGAAAGCTTGCTCGCCTCTCGGATGACTTGAAGCTTCTGGAGTCCGGCCTAGATTCTCTCAGTTTTGCCTTGATTGTCGCCCGCCTCGAAGATGCGGCCGGATTCGATCCCTTCGACTCTGATCAAGAAATGCGATTTCCAGTCACATTCGGCGATTTCGTACAACTTTACGAAAGTCACCAAAAATAGGCGCATGCCCTGTTGGGCTATATCAGTGGCGCCACTCGCTGCCAGTAGGTGCTAAGCGGGCTTCCGCAAATATACTCTCTGCATATCGCGGGCGTTTAGCGTTATTGCCATACGGTTGAGTCGCATTGCGCTCGAGATCTTCCTCAGCGTCCGTTCTATGACAGCGCTCTTGCTCATAACCCCAAAATTATAGAAGAGCCTTTCAACGGTTAAGGAGCGGCCCACATAATCAGTCTTAATTATGCTAAAGCCCGCCTTGGTTGCCATCTTCGCCAGCGTTTCAGTCGTAAAAAAGAAAATATGTCCGTCGCAGCTTACGCTTCTTTCGCGGCGGCCAAGTACTTTGAACATGAGAGTGTCATACCGCGGCGTTTCCAGCACAAAGAAACCGCCCGGCTGCAAAATTCTAAAGACTTCCCTAAATGTCGACATTGGATCAGGGACATGCTCGATGACGTGCATCATTGTCGCTACAGTTATCCGCCCGGGCTCCAGCTTTGCATCGTCGAGCGTGCCCGCAATCGTGGTCAGCCCAAGATCTCGCTCCGCGCACAAGCACAAGCCCGCATTCGGCTCGATACCAATCGTGGTCCATCCATCCGCCTTAAAGAAATTAAGCAGATAACCCATACCGGAGCCGATTTCCACCAGCGTACCTCGATGTGGGAATGTTTCAGCGAGAAACCTCTTTGTGCTGTTGTAGTCTCGGACTTGCAACGATTCCTTTTCAGATCTCCACTTATTTGTTGTTGCCCGATTTTCATAGACCCAATTCGGATCGTAATCCCTTATATCATCGACATCGGCACCACGCGACCGGGGATTTGCGTACAGTAGGCCGCAGTTCTTGCACTTTACAATGCGGCTGATTTGGGCGATGCCGGCCTCGAAAATCACTGAGTAATTATTGCCGCCGCACAAATTGCATGACAGTGTTTCCATACGGCTTACTGCCTCAATTGGCCATTCAATGCAAAACGGCTCGGGGCTCGCGAACTGCGCTCCCAACCAAAGTTTGCGCGGCTAATCGTGACTTCCCTATATTGAATCCGCAATTGGAAGCCGAGAATAGCGACTTTCCGTATTACTGTGAAGCCCAATGCTCCCCCTTCCGTGCATTGCAGCGTGCGGCGGAGCCGCACCGCCCAATCGACTTCGCTTGGTTCGCTTCCAGCCCACTCTGAAACCCGTTTGATACGCCCGGAATGACGGTCTGCGAAACTGCCAACGCAATCACACTTGTTTGTTTGAAACGCGAACTACCTTCCAGTTTTGTGGGCTACATTTGTCCGGCTGCCACGCACCCTGGTACGGGCAGTCAATCCGCGGTAAACTCCGGGCCGCTTGTAATCCTTAGGTAAGTCGTGATCAGCGGTGAAGATAAATCCGACAAACGGCGATTCGATCAATGGTCAGGTCTAACTTTGCAACGCTGCGTGTAATTTCTCTGGACTGGACGGTCTCGTTTGAAAGCCGGGCTCCCGACCTAGTGCGTGAATTTGCCTGCGCCATCTCAGCGGTGTTGCATATGCATCCGGGGGCATGGCACTCCAACGTTTAATTGCACTTTGATTATCGCAGAATTTCGGAAGATATAATGATTAGAGCGGGCATTATCGGACTGGGGAAAATGGGGCTTTCCCATCAATCCATGGTCAACGCACACCCAGAGATCGCGCTGAAAGCGGTATGCGACACCTCAACCTACGTTCTGGATGTCTTGTCAAAATACACAGGCGTTCGCACCTATTCGGATTACAGGAAGATATTGGCCGATGAGGCGCTTGATTGCGTATTCGTTGCCACTCCATCGAGATATCACGCCGAAATCGTTGGAGCTGCGCTGGAGCGGGGCCTGCATGTTTTTTGTGAGAAGCCGTTTGCGCTGGATCCTGAATCCGGATATCACCTCGCCGACTTGGCCGAACGCAAGCAACTGGTCAATCAGGTCGGATATCACTATAGGTTTGTCGCTGCATTTAGCGAGGCGAAACGCCTATTGGATCAAAAGATCATCGGCGATTTGCATCACGTTCGCGCCGAAGCATACGGCCCGGTAGTGCTCCGACCCAAAGGCTCGACGTGGCGGTCCCAAAAAGCGGAAGGTGGAGGTTGCCTGTTCGACTACGCATGTCATGCGATCGATCTGGTGAACCATCTCATCGGGAGACCGATCTCGGTTTCCGGTAGCGTCATGAACGGCGTGTTCTCGAGCGATGTCGACGACGAGATTTACTCTACTTTCCAATTTTCCAAGGGCCTCTACGGTCAGCTGGCGACCAATTGGAGCGACGAGAGCTTCCGAAAGATGTCGGTTAAGATCCATATTTGGGGTACTAACGGTCGAATTAGCGTGGACCGCCAGGAAATCCAGGTCTATCTGCGAACGTTGTCAGAACCCATCGATGGCTTTGCCGCTGGATGGAACGTGCGTTATACAACCGAACTGACTCCTCCGGTGTGGTTCTATGTTCGCGGCGAAGAATATTCAGCGCAAATAGATCATTTTGTGCAGTGCATTAAGTCCGGCACGCCGGCGATTAGTAGCTTCCGTACCGCCAGCGATACGTCGCTGGTGGCGGCAATGATGCGCGAAGACGCAACCAAGGCTCGAACAGCAGTGGCAAGGGCTGGGGTCAATGCGCCTGCCTCGAAGGGGATCGATTTGCAGCCGCAACGCGGCCGGTCATTTATGCGCGCGCTTCTGGATCGCCTTTAAAATCGATCTCAAAAACGGCTCCTCCTGTCGATCCCATTAGCAGCAATATTCATGGACAAAGTACTATTCGGCGACAATCAGTTCTTCGGCGTCAATCACATGTCGGAGGACAAGGCGCGTCAGCAATCGATGCGTTTCCAAAATATTGCCGCCGTCATTGAAGTTCTTGACGACGCATACTCCGAAGGGATCAGGACATTCATGTGCACGACGCACAGTCGAATCGCCGAGGTCTGCAACCATTTTCGCATAAACCGTGCGAAGTATCCCGACTATAAGTTCTATCCCTGCCTGCCGTATGCGCACAAATATGCCAACGCGGCGGCAGAACTTGGCGTGCTAGGTGCCGTGCGAAGCTTTCTACCACAGGAAAATGCTCTCGGTGCCCTATTGCGCGGCGGCGTATCGCTGGCGACCAAAGATATTGAGGGTCTTGCTACGCTCCTTATTGATGCCGAAATGAAAATGTTTGCCGGACTCAATACGCCCGTAATCTTCCTGCAAAACGTGGCGACGGATTTTTTGCTGGGCCTGGGATTCAACGAGGCGTTTAGAATTTTTGCCGATTGCGTACGTGAACGCTATGGAGCCGAACCGGGCTTTATCACCATGAATGCGCCGTTGCTGATGCGTTCACTCGATAAGTTGGGGATAAAGAATCCGATTATCTGCGCGAACATAAACAAGATCGGATTCCGGATGTGCGGCGGCATGCAGGCCTACGAGGAACTGATTAGAAACCGCCAGTGTCGCCTGATCGCCATGTCGGTTTTTGCGAGTGGCGCATTGCCTGCACAGGAAGCCTTGGAATACGTCTGTGGGCATCCACAGATTGAGTCAATCGTATTCGGTGCGTCGACTCGAAAGAATATTTCGCAGACCAAGCAACTGATCGATCGTTTAACGTCGAATGCAGCGCTGAGTTCGCTCCCCACACACTGACTGCGCGCGGTCTCTCAACTCGCCGGAGTCGCAGAAAGACGTCTTGCAGACGCTCTGACAATTATGATTTACGGGCAAACCTTGGTGAGCGTGCTTTCTAGAGGACCGGAGTAATGAATCGGAAGGTGAGAGTTCTGAACGTCGACATTGACGACATCGACATGGATGAGCTTGTGGAAACGTTCCGACGGGGGGTAATGCTGACTTTGCACGTCGATATGATAATGAAGCTGCAGAAGGACCGGGAATTTTATCAACTGCTCCCGCAATTCGATGTGATCACTTGCGACAGCCAGATCCTGACGGTTGCGGCTCGACTCTTGGGTACGCCCCTCAAGCAAAGAGTGTCTGGCTCCGATTATTTTCCTCGCTTTTACAATAGGTATAAGGATGACAAATCCGTAACGGTATTTATCTGCGGCGGTGCGCCCGGCATTGCGGAGATCGCGCGCAGAAATGTCAATGCAAAGGTCGGCCGTGAAATGATTGTGGGTACCGGCGCCCCTTCTCGCGATTACGAAAATCGCTCCTCTGAGATTGAAGGACTGATAGCCGACATCAACGCATCCGGGGCCACCGTGCTCGTCATCGGTCTTGGCGGGGGACGCCAAGAGAAGTTTATATTTAGATACCGAGAGCGGTTGCCGGGCATCCAACTCTTTCTCCCTCTTGGTGGCACAATCGATTACGAAGCCGAAAGCCTGAAGCGCCCGCCCGCTTGGATCACCAACGCAGGCCTCGAATGGTTGTATCGTTTGATACGCGAGCCACGTCAACGCTGGTATCGCTACATAGTGCACCAGCCGCCGTTCTTATATCTGCTGGCGAGACAAATGATCGGCCTCTACCGGAACCCGTTCAATTCCGCGTCGAACGCGAAACCCTCGAACGGATAACGTCCACGTGATGTGGTAGGCTTATTTTTGCCGTGTATAAATAAGTGAGACAGCCGGAGATTTCTAATCCTTCCGAGGCCACCTCGGTTCCTGGATGTAGGGTTGGGTTGGCACCGCGACTGGCAATCGTCGGCACGGCTTTTTTTGCAGAAAAGATATTCCTCAATGTATTTGTGGACTTTGACAGAGCACAAGCGGCTCAAGGTTTTGGCGCCGCGCTGCGTGCCGCCCAGCATCTGGGCTTTCGGTTTCTGGTGGCGTTTGCTGCGGCGCTGGCGGTATTCACTTACGTTCGAGGTTGGCGGAACTTGAAGGCGACCGACGATGCCATTCGGGCGGCACCGATACGCATTGGCTGGATGACCGGACATTTCGTACTCATCGCTGCGCTGGCTCCGTTGAGCTACTTGCTGTACCGCGACACCGCCACCGATGCGGCACTCATCGCCGTGACGGTGCTTTGGATCTTGATCGGGGCTTGCGCAATGCTGGCCGCTCTATTGACCATGGCTCCCCTCGCTCTTTGGCAAGCTGCGATGCGCGCCCTGGGTGCGATCTGGTGGTATGCCGCGCTGGCGGCATTGCTCAGCGCCGGCGCAATGCAGCTCTCGCAGCGGCTTTGGGAGCCGACGGCGGCACTGACATTCGAGCTGGTGCATCTCCTGCTCGCGCCCATCCTCCCGGCACTTTCCGCCGACCCGGCCACCCTGGTGCTCAGCACCCAACACTTTGCCGTGCAGATCGCCGAAGTGTGTTCGGGCCTCGAGGGAGTGGGCTTGATTCTCGCCTTCTCCAGCGCCTGGCTGCTCTACTTCCGGCAGCGAATACATATTTCCTCGAGCCCTCCTGCTGATACCGGCCGGCGTCGCGGCAATTTTCGGGCTCAATGTATTGCGAATCGCGGCGCTGATCCTGATCGGAAATGCCGGCTTCTCCGATGTCGCCGTATACGGATTTCATTCGCAGGCCGGCTGGATGGCCTTCATTGCGGTGGCATGCGGCCTGGTCCTGTTGAGCCGGCGAAGCTCCTGGCTGAATCGCACGGCGGTGCAATCCGGAACTTCGCCCACCACATACAACCCCACGGCGGTGTACCTGATGCCCTTGCTCGCGATTCTGGCGGCGGGCACGCTGTCGCGCGCGATGTCGGGAAGATTCGAGTTCTTCTATCCGCTGCGCCTGATCGCCGGCCTGCTGATGCTCCTGCGTTACCGGCGCAGCCTCGCGGCCATCGACTGGCGCTGGAGCTGGCGCGGACCCGCGGTGGGCGCCGGAGTGTTCTTGGTCTGGATGATGGCCGCGCATTATTTGCTGACGCCGAGCGGCATGCCGGAGAAGCTCGCTGCCGCGCCCGCCGGGCTGCGTCGTATTTTGGATAGCCAGCCGGATCGCAGGCTCGGTTCTCCTCGTACCCATCGCCGAGGAACTCGCCTATCGCGGCTATCTGATGCGGCGATTGGTCAATGCGGACTTTGAGTCCGTGGCCTACCCTAAGGTGGGCTGGCTCGCCCTATCCGTGGCGGCGATCGCGTTCGGACTTGCGCACGGTGCGCTATGGCTGCCCGGCATCGTTGCCGGGTTGGCATACGCCCTTCTCGTCGTGCGCCGCGGCCGCCTCGGCGAGGCTGTTGCCGCCCATGCCGTTACCAACGCTCTGATCGCTGTCGGCGTCCTGCAATGGGGTCAATGGCAGCTGTGGTAAACGGCTTGCAATGATTTAACTTATTGTATTTGAAATCCCATACTGCGCAGCAGTTTGAAAAGCCAGTGTTGCCAGTCGGAGACGGTATCGCTAGCATCTCGACGCCTTCTCCCGTTTCTACCTCGAGGGTTTCACAGTGGTTCGAAAGATTAGTTTGGCGCTTATGTTGATGACCATGGCAGGCGTCGCGTCGGCCTCCAACGGCGGCAACTCGCAGCAGTGCTACCAGATCCTGTGGTTCGACTTCTGCTTCCCGTCGGCCTCGCCGTCCCCGGTTCAGGCCCCCGAGATCGACCCGGCTTCGGCAATGGCGGGCCTGACGATGTTGGCGGGTGGTTTGGCCGTACTGCGTGGCCGTCGCTTCAAATCCAAAGAATAAAGCAAGTCTTCAGAAACCTTAAGTACCCGGGCTCAATTCGCCCGGGTCGCTTTCTAGCTGGCGGCCATTCGGCCGATATCCCACGGTCAACATAGCGCGATTCTCGCCGTATCCGTAGATACCCGCCGTCAGGCGGGCGCTGTGCTCGCATCGCAGCTTGATTTCCAGCCCGCGGCCGTGGCGCCACGTCAGCGCGGCTCCGATCATCTCATCGTCGAAATTCGAAGAGCCATTCTCGGCGGCGACGATGCCATGCACGTAATCGGTTTTGTAGTATCGCCCCAGCACTTCGGCTGTGAACGCGCGCGTCAACCGGCGCGCCATGCGGAACTCGGCTCCGCTGCGCGTGTAATCCAGCGAAGGGATGCCGTCGTATTCGTTCTTATCCCACCGCCCGCTCACCGCAATGGTCGTGCGGTTGCGCTGATACTGCCACTGGGCCGAGGCGTACTGACTCGTATAGTTATCCGAGGTTTGTGCGGCAGGCGCGGTGCCGACCGCACCGATCGCTCCGCCTTGTAGATTGCTGAAACTGGTGGCGGCGTCCGTCAATTCGCGGCCCAGGGAGAACGTCAGCCTGGCCGCCGATGAAAGCTTGCGAGACAGCTCTAATTTGGCGAGGCCGCCGGTGGTTGCGCCGTGATTCTGATCGATGGTCGTCAAAGTGCCGTTTTGATTCACCGATATGGTGCCGGCATTCTGACTGATGGTGGTGGCGCCCAGATCCACGGACAAGTCCGTGCGCGCACCCTGTATCTCGTAGCGCACGAAGCCGCTGCTGCGGTCGAAGTCGCTGTTGAGCGCCGTGTTCTGGAACATCACCCGCTCGGTATCGCCGTTCAGCGATACGCTCGACAGCGCCGACAGCTGGTATCCCCACACGAGATTGCCCACGAGGCGGTTGCTGTTGTACGGGCTGGTCTCGTATTGTGCGCGGGCGTAGCGAGCACTCGCGTTCAGATAGCTGCTGGCGCCGAAACGCAGGGCGAAGTCCGGACCCGTACTCACGTAATTGACGTTCTCCAAATTGGTCGGCGTCACCGGCGTAAAGGGATCGAGCGCGGCCTGCCCAAAATTATCCTCCACCACCCAGATGAATCGGTCGGGAATGAGCGCCACGTGAGCAGATCCGTCGAAGCGGCCGATCACCTGGCCGCCGTACGCGCCTTGCAGATAGTCGAGGTAAGTGAAATCGCCCTTGGCATCCAGGTCGAGCAGTCGGCTTCGCTGCCGGATGTCGAAGTCGCCGTCGGCCACCGCCATGGTTTGGCTGACTTTGTCGGTGGAAACCAGGGTCACGTTGTCAGATTCGGCGACGCCCGCATCGACGCCGTAGACGAAGGTCTGCGCTTGGGAAGCGGCAGCCAGGGATGCGGAGCCGAAAGGCGTTGTCTGTGCCTCGGAGGCGGAAACCAGGACAAAAAGCGAGGCGATCGCAAGCGCCGCGCGGCGCGCGCCCCCCTTAAGTCGCATCGCCGGAAGCCCCGTAGTTTCCATACCCGTAGTATCCTTCCGACCGGCTCACCGCGACGTGATTCAGGATGATGCCGCCCGCCTGCTGAGTATCGAACAGCGCCAGCGCATCCTGCACCGCCTGGCGCGGCGTGTGCCCTGCGCGCACCACCAGAACGACTTGGCCCGCATGCTTCACCAAGGTGCGCCCTTCATTGGTGATCAGCAGCGGCGGCGAATCCAGCAGCAAGATCCGGCGCGGATTGCGATTCGCCAAGTTCCTGAGGATTTGCCGCATGCGGTTGCTGCTCAGGAGCTCCGCCGTTCCTTCGACGCGCCTTCCAGCCGGCAGGATGGACAAGCCGCGCTGATTCGTCTGCACGATCAGAGAATCGATGTCCACGGACTCATCCGCCAGGGCATCCAGGAGACCGTTCTCCTCCTTCAGCCCGACGACTTCGCTGACGTGCCGCTTGGCGACGTCGCAATCGATCAGCAGCACGGAGACATCGCGCTCGAGGGCCATGCTCAGCGCCAGGTTGATGCTGGTGAAGGTCTTGCCGTCGCCGGGCAAGGCGCTGGTGATCATGACCACCAGCGGCTCTCCGATGCCCTCGGTCCCCGACATGGCCTTGTCGATGAGCGGGCGCTTGATGCGGCGGTAGTGGTCGGCGAATTGTCTATCGCTGCCCGCTTCCGGCAGGTAGCCGTGGGTGCGCAATGCCTCCATGTCCAGGGTCATGCGTTTCGCCGGCTCCGCGGCCGGATTGGGCGGTCTATCCGCCGTCGGTGGTGCGGCAGCCGGTTTCGACACCACATCCGTCAGCTTGGGCGCGGCGGCGCGCGCCTGATTCCTCATCCGAGCGATCGCCTGTTCGACCAGACTCATGTCGTCACCTCGGACTGATCGGGCTGGGACGTCAATCGGGCGCCCGCCCAATTCAAGCCCAGCGCTACGCCCAAGGCCACGACCAGACAGACCATCGCCGCGGAGAATCGCCACAAGTCGCGCCGGCGTTCGCGCTGTTGCCTGCTCGGAAAGGCCGCGCTGACTACGCCGAGGACGGGAAATTGCGTCAGCTCATTCACCGCGGGCACGGAGCTCACGATGGGCTTCAAGACGTGCAGACCATAGGCCAGCGCGCCGCCCAGCAGCATGGCGCCAAACCATATGCCGCAGAGCAGCTTGGTGCGTCGGGGCCAGACGGGGCAGAGCGGCGCCGTGGGCGGCAGCACCACTTCGAAGCGCACCGACCCCGCGTTGTCCGCCCGCTCGCCCAAGCGCGCCTTCTGGTAGCTCTCGAGCAGCGCCGTGTACTGTGCCTTGTTGACATCGTAGTCGCGATTGAGCTGCTGGTACTCGGCCTCGACCTGGGGCGCGCTGTTCACGCGCGCCCGTAAGTCGGCGACCGTGCTCTGGTGCGCGGCCAATTCGCGCTGCAACGCGGCAATCTCCACCTCTTCCTTGTTGAGCTCGAGCTCGATGTTCTGATATACGGGATTGTTGCCGGCACCGCTCGAGGCGACCGCGCTGGCGTCGCCGCGCCGCAGGCTCTCGAGCTCGGCCGCGCGCCGTTTCTTGAGCTCCTCCAGCGTGGCGCGCGCAGCGATCACATCCGGATGCTTGTCCGTGAATTTCAGCCGCAGTTCATCCAGGTTGGCCTGCGCCTCTTGGATGCGGCTGAGCGTATCGCTGCCGCCGGTCATCCCATGCGCGCCGAGCGTGGGTCCCGAGGCACCCGCCGCCGATATCGCGGAGTCGCCGTGCAGCTGCTTGGCAAGCTCGTCGCGGCGGCTCTCGGCGATGGACAGATCGGTCTCGGCCTTCTTGGCCGCATCCGTTTCGGTCTGCAGCTGCGCAAAATAGCCGCCCTGCTCGCTCGGCATGAGGCCGACATTTTTCTTCTTGAATGCAGCCAGCTTGTCCTCGGCCGAGCTCAAGCGCTGTTCATAATCCTTGATCTGCGTTTCGAGAAATTGCTGCGCATGTTCCGAGCCCTGGCGCTTGCCGCCCAGGGTTTGTTCCACGAAGGTCGTGAGCAGAGTCTCGACCACGTGCAGCGCCCGAGTCGCGGCTCGGGTCGGTGTAATGGAAGCTGTAGATGGTGCCCGCGGTACTGCGTTCGTCGCCCTGCGAGCCTGCGCTGTCGACGGTCAGGGCGATGCGGTCGCTCAGGAGGTCCAGGATTCTGGCGCGCTTGCGCTCATCCGTGACCGTGTCCGGCAAAACGCCCGTTTCTTTGGCGATCTGTTCCAATTGCGGGCCTTCCAGCAAGGACTGGCGCACATAGTTTATTTGCGCATCGACATTCTGGTCGGTGGTCAGTCCCTGCAAGGCGGGTTTCAGCGCGGTGCGCGTATCCACGAAGACGCGCGCCTCTGCCTCGTAGCGGTCCGGCAGCGTGAACACGATGAGCCAGCCGACCACGCAAACGATCGCCGCAGCCCCCAGCGCCATCCATCGAAAGCGCCAGGCGCTGCGCACTTCCTCCAGAACCCGGTCCAATTCCTGTTTCATGACGAAGCCCTGCGTCCTCAGAATCGAGTTTCCGGCACCACCAGAACGTCGCCCGGCCGAAGCGGCAGGTTTTGCTTCATGTCGCCGTCATTCAGAAGCGCATCGAGCTTGACCTTGATTTCAGATTGCTTGCCGTTCTCCGATACGCACCAGACGGGCCCGATTGCCGGCCGCGAACTGGCCCAATCCCCCCACGGCCAGCACGGCATCCAGCACCGTCATCCCCTCCCTATACGGCAGAGATTCGGGGGTCTTGACCTGGCCGATGACTTTGACTTGGCTGAACACGCTCAATGCCACCGTGACCACCACGCTGACCTTGGGTGACTTGATGTACTCGGCCAAGGCCTTTTCGATGTCGTGCGCCAGCTGGGTCGGTGTCTTGCCCACCGCCACCATGTCCTCCACCAAGGGCGTGGAGATCTTGCCGTCGGGACGCACGGGAAGCGTGGTCGTCAGGTTGTCGTTTTGGAAGACCGACACCTTCAGCGTATCGCCCGGTCCGATGCGATAGTCCGGCGAAACGGCGGCGGCCGCCTCCGCGGTTGCGGGCGTGGTCGCAGTGGACGCGTGACCCGCCGCCTGCGGCGCACCCGCCGGGGCCGCCTGGGCCATTGCGGGTTCGGCGGCCATGGTCTGACTCAGCAGCAGCGCGGCGGCCAGCGAGCCCGGCCAGCGCATCAAAATCCTGAGGAATTCCCGCGATTTCAATGATTTGGAGCTGATCACGAAAGTTATATTACCTCGGCTGCGGCCAAGCCGTGTCTAAATTGTCAAATTCAAATGCGGCCGCGTCAAAACGTGAATTTAATCACGACGAGAGCCGCTGCGCCGTGACGATGTCCGCAATTGCCGACACCCGCTCCGGCACTGGTAACATCGCAACCATGGACCGACCGCTGCCCAACAGCTATTGGGTGATCCCAGGGCGACTTCTGGCCGGTGAATACCCCGGAGATCCCGACCCCGCGCAGGCGCGCCGCCGTCTGGCACGCCTGCGCGAGGCCGGCATCGATAGCTTCGTCGATCTCACCGAAGAGGACGAGCTGCCCCCCTACAGTCTTTGGCTGCCCAAGCAGGCCGAATACCTGCGCTCCGCCATCGTCGACACCGGCGTGCCCAATAATGTGTCCGACACTCGGGGGTTACTGGCGACCATTCGTGCCGCTCTGGCGCGCGGCAAGGGAGTTTACGTGCACTGCCGCGCCGGTATCGGACGCACCGGGTTGATCATCGGCTGCTTTCTGGCGGACGAGGAGTCAAGCGGCAAGGCCGCACTGAAAACCCTCAACCGTCTCTGGCGCCAAAGCGAACGCGCGTCGAGCTGGCCCAAGGTACCGCAGACTCCGGAGCAAGCCGAGTACGTGCGCGCCTGGCCGAAGCTTGGGCGCACGGCGCCCGCGCCTTAAGCAGAGTGAGGCAGCAGCTCGGCCAGAGCGTACAGCGTCTTCTGCGGAAAACGCTCCAACGGATAGTACTTCGTGATGATCGCGAGCGCCTTATCGTGGGTGCGGATGTCCAGGTGGCGCAATAAATAGCGAACATCATCCTCGTCATGGAACTCGGCGCCGATTCTCATCGCGAGGCACTTCATGGCCAGCAGGTACTCAGGTTGCGCCACCATGACTCGCAGATGGTCGAGTTCCAGAAAAGGCGCGAACTCTCCCTGCGCGCTCACAAACCCCTTGACGGCGTCATTCAGCCAGTCTGCCTTGACCTTTGCTCGAGCCGCAACGCGAGCCGCCGCCTCACGCACTTGAGCCGGCGGACGAAACAATGCATCGACGTCCTGTGTGGAAGGACGCGCGGCATAGGCGAGGCACATGACGGCGCCACCGACCAGGAAAAGCTCGCCTCGTGTCCCGGAACGGCCCAGCTCCTCGTTCAGCAGATCGAACAGCCGGCGCAGATCGTTTTGAGTCAGTGCCATGGCTAGACTTGGTCGCCCAAGGTCGAGTCGACGAAAATGTTTCGGCCACGGAATGGCGGCGGCGAGCTTGTCAAAAGATGAAGGCGCAGACTCTGCAGATCCGATCCGAATATGGGCTCGGCGAGCGGCGGAATGGAGCGCGTCCATGCGGGAACCGCAATGGAACGTTTTGCGCAGGCCAGCTCCACCATCGCCGAGATGTAATTCGCATGGAAGGGAGTCAGCCCAGGAGGGGGAGGCGCCGCGACCGCCTCACGAAGCTCGCCGGCCGTCAGTCCGGAAAGCAGGGAATTGAGCTCGGCGAGCGCAAACCGTGGCGACTCAGAGCCTGCACAGGCCGTGGCACAATCGCGAAACTGGGTTGCCGGAACCGATAGGATCTGCGCGAGCACATAGGCCGACATATCCATTCCGGCCCGTGCTGCAGCGCGCTGAATCGCTGTCTTTTGATCGGCGGAGACACGAATCTGCATCTGCGCCGTCTTAGGCAATTTCCTCATTTTCCGAGCATCCTGGGTATCCTCATAAATGTCAATACGGCCGTATTGACATTTAGCGGTCCTTCGCGCACCGCCCCCAGGTCGGCCGCTCGCCCCTACCAGCGCCGTACGAAACTGGCTCGCATCTCCCAATACAGTGATACCTTGGTGAGCTAACTCGTTAGGGAGACTCGCGTGAATCAATACAAGCCAAGCCCCGGTTTAGGGCGCCCCACGAATCCACCCGGCGACGATCCCATGATGGATTTCAGAGCGCGCCTGGTGCACCAGCAGGCCGAAGCCGCGGAGCGCCGCCGCACGGATCTGGCGGATCAATGCTCGCGGCTGAAGAGCGCCGAGGAGCGTATCCGCATTTGGGAGCGCATCCACGAAGTGACGCTGCCGCGCGATCCGGCGCACCGGCTGGTCGACATCATTGCGGCCAATACCGGCCTTACCGATGCCGATGTGCGCGACGAGCAGCAGCGCCGCGCCGCACTGCGCGCTGCCGTCTGATCAGGGCGGCCGGCGCGCTAGATTTCCCAGGTCATATCCACGTCGATGATGCCGGCCCCCCGCAAATGCGCGATCACTCGCGCAGCCGCCGCCTCCGGCGTCAATAGAGCCGTATCCAGGCGGATTTCCGCATCCTCGGGCGCCTCATACGGCGAATCGATGCCGGTGAAGTTCTTCAATTGGCCGCTGCGGGCCTTCTTGTAGAGCCCTTTGACGTCGCGCGCTTCGGCCTGTGCGAGCGGCGTGTCGACGAACACCTCGATGAACTCGCCCGCCTCGACCAGGGCGCGAGCCATGCGCCGCTCCGAGCGGAACGGCGAGATGAACGACACCATGACGATGAGTCCGGCATCGACCATCAAGCGAGCGACCTCGGCTACGCGGCGGATGTTCTCGACCCGGTCCTGGTCCGTGAACCCCAGGTCCTTGTTGAGCCCGTGGCGCACATTGTCGCCGTCCAGCAGATAGGTCTGCCGCCCCTCGGCATGCAGCTGCTTCTCGATCAAGTTGGCGATCGTCGATTTGCCGGCGCCGGACAGGCCGGTGAACCAGAGTATGCACGGCTTTTGGTGGCTCAATTGCGCGCGCGCCGTCTTGTTCACATCCAGCGCCTGCCAGTGCACGTTTTGCGAGCGGCGCAGCGCGAAGTGTAGAAGCCCCGCGCCCACGGTATTGTTGGTGAGCCGGTCGATCAAGATGAAGCCGCCGAGCACCCGGCTGTCCCGGTAGGATTCGAAGGCGATGGCGCTGGAGAGTTCGAGCCCACAGACGCCGATGTCGTTGAGATCGAGTTTCTTCGCCGCGAGATGCTCCATGGTGTTCACGTTCACCCGGTACTTGATGGGCGCGACCGTCGCCGTCACCGTCTTGGTGCCTACTTTGAGCAGATAGGCCCGGCCCTGCAGCAAGGGTTCATCGTGCATCCATATGATCGTGGCCTCGAACTGGTTTGCCACCGCCGGCGGCGCGGCGGCGGCCGCCAGCACATCTCCGCGGCTCACGTCGATCTCATCGGCCAGAGTCAGGGTCACGGATTCTCCGGCGACACCGACAGGCGCATCCCCGTCGCTCGACAGCACTCGCGCAACGGTGCTGGTGCGCCCCGAGGGCAGCACACGCAGCGCATCGCCGGGGCGAACGGCACCGCTGGCGATGAGCCCGGCAAAGCCGCGGAACTCCGCATTCGGACGGTTGACCCATTGCACGGGCATGCGAAACGCCGCGCCCTGCGCCGGGTCGGCCACCTCGACGGTCTCCAGATGCTGCAGCAGCCCGGGACCCGAGTACCAGGGGGTGTTCGTGCTGCGCGAGGTGACATTGTCGCCGGCAACGGCCGAGACCGGGATGCAGGTGATGGCCTCGAGCTTGATCTGGCGCGCGAACTCACGATACTCGCGCTCGATCTTGTCGAATACCTGCTGCGAGTAGCCGACCAGATCCATCTTGTTCACCGCGACGACGATGTGGCGAATGCCCAGCAAGGCGGCCAGATAGCTGTGCCGCCGCGTCTGAGTGAGCACGCCCTTGCGCGCATCGATCAGGATCACGGCCAGATCCGCGGTGGAGGCGCCGGTGACCATGTTGCGCGTGTACTGCTCATGGCCGGGCGTGTCCGCGACGATGAACTTGCGCTTCTCGGTGGTGAAGAAACGATAGGCCACATCGATGGTGATGCCCTGTTCCCTTTCGGCGGCCAGCCCGTCCACCAGCAGCGCGAAATCGATCTCTCCGCCGCGCGTGCCGACTCTCTTCGAGTCACTCTTGAGGGCCGCAAACTGGTCCTCGAAAATCATCTTCGACTCGTACAAGAGCCGCCCAATCAGCGAGGACTTGCCGTCATCCACCGAGCCGCAGGTGATGAAGCGCAACAAGCCCTTGGCTTTATGCCGCTGCAGATAAGCTTCGATATCGCCGACTGCGAGATCGCCTGTCCCGACACTCGCACCCGCGCCGCCGCCCGCGCCCGCGCCCGTGCCCATCAGAAATAACCCTCTTGTTTGCGCTTCTCCATCGAAGCGGCCCCGTCCTTGTCGACGCCGCGTCCCTCGCGCTCCGAGGTCTTCGTCGCCAGCATTTCCCCGATCACACCCGGCACATCGTCCGCCGTGCTCAACGTGGCGCCCGTCAGCGGATAGCAGCCGAGAGTGCGAAAGCGCACCGACAGAGTCTCCACGCGATCGGCCGCGCTCAGCGGCAATCGGTCATCGTCCACCATGATCAGCCGGCCCTCGCGCCGCACCACCGGCCGGGGCTTGGCCAGGTACAAGGGCACGATGGGAACCCGCTGCAAGTGAATGTACTGCCACACATCCAGCTCGGTCCAATTCGACAGGGGGAAGACGCGGATGCTCTCGCCGCGGTTCTTGCGCGCGTTGTACAGGGACCAGAGTTCCGGGCGCTGATTCTTCGGGTCCCAGCGGTGCTGCGAGGAACGGAAGGAAAACACCCGCTCCTTCGCCCGGCTCTTCTCTTCGTCGCGGCGGCCGCCGCCGAAGGCCGCATCGAAGCCGTACTTGTCCAATGCCTGGCGCAACGCCTGCGTGAGCATGATGTCGGAATACGCGGCGCCGTGAGTCCAGGGCTTGACGCCGGCTCGCGTCCCCTCCTCGTTGGTGTACACCAAGAGCTCCAGGCCGTACTTCTCGGCGGTGGCGTCGCGGAACTCGAGCATTTCGCGAAAATCCCAACCCGAGGCGATCTGCAGCAGCGGAAACGGCGGCTTCGCCGGCGCAAAGGCCTTGCGCGCAAGATGCAGCATGACCGAGCTGTCCTTGCCGACCGAATACAGCATGACGGGCTTTTCGCATTCCGCGACCACTTCGCGAAAAATGTGAATGCTTTCGGCCTCGAGCCGCCGCAGGTAGTCCAGCGCGGACATCTATCCTGAGTACTTTGCAGGTGTCTTGCGGCGCACTTCCTCGGCAGTCACGCCCGGCGCCAGCTCCACGAGCTTGAACTCATCCTTGCGGCTGGGCCGCGCGAAAACCGCCAGATCCGTGATGAGCATGTCGACGACATTGGTTCCGGTCAGCGGCAGGCTGCACCGGGTCTTGAATTTCGGATCGCCGTCCTTCGAGGTGTGGTCCATGACCACCACCACCCGCTTCACTCCGGCGACCAGATCCATGGCGCCACCCATGCCCTTGACCATCTTGCCCGGAATCATCCAATTCGCCAGATCGCCGTTCTCCGCCACTTCCATGGCACCGAGTACGGCCAGATCGATGTGGCCGCCGCGAATCATTCCGAAGCTGTCGGCGGAGGAGAAGTACGAGGTCATCGCCAGCGCCGTGACCGTCTGTTTGCCGGCATTGATCAAATCCGCATCTTCCTCGCCCTCGAAGGGGAAGGGACCGGTACCCAGCATGCCGTTCTCCGACTGCAGCACGACCTTCATGCCGGGCGGAATGTAGTTCGCGACCAGGGTCGGTATGCCGATGCCGAGGTTCACGTAGTAGCCGTCGGACAACTCCCGCGCCGCGCGGGCGGCCAAATCTTCACGCGACCACGGCATTGGCTTTCCCCTCTCGCTTGCGCACGGTGCGCTTCTCGATCAATTTGGTGTAGCGCGCACCCTGAATGATGCGGTGTACGAAGATGCCCGGCGTATGAATATTGTCCGGATCGAGGGACCCGATGGGCACCAGTTCTTCGACCTCCGCGATGGTGAGGTGGGCGGCGGTGGCCATGACGGGATTGAAATTGCGCGCGGTCTTGCGATAGACGAGATTGCCCTCGGCATCGCCCTTCCACGCCTTGACCAGCGACACATCGGCCACCAATCCCTTCTCGAGCACGTAGGTTTCGCCGTCGACGATTTTCGTTTCCTTGCCTTCGGCGACCAGCGTGCCGGCGCCCACCTTGGTGTAGAAGCCGTAGATGCCGGCGCCGCCCGCGCGAATACGCTCGGCCAGGGTGCCCTGCGGATTGAACTCGAGCTGCAATTCGCCGGCCAGGAACTGCCGCTCGAATTCCTTGTTCTCGCCCACGTACGAGGAAATCATTTTTCTTATCTGCCGCGTTTGCAGCAGCAGCCCCAAGCCCACGCCGTCGAGGCCCGCATTGTTGGAGACGACGGTGAGCTTGCCGATGCCCGAGGCATGCAGGGCGTCGATCAGATTCTCAGGGATGCCGCAGGCGCCGAAGCCGCCGCACATCAGCGTCATGCCCTCCTTGACCACCCCGTGCAGCGCCGACGCTGCATCGGCATAGACCTTGGAACTCGATTTCATATTCATCGATCAGCCCTTCAACTGTGTCTTGAGTTCGCCCACTCGTATAACCGCACGTTTCCGCGGAAACGTCATCCGCCCTGCGGATGACTAATAGCGGTATTGATCCACCTTGTACGGACCCTGCTTTTCGACCCCGATGTAGCGCGCCTGAATATCCGTCAATTCCGTCAATTGCGCTCCCAGCTTGGAGAGCTGCAAGCGCGCCACTTTCTCGTCCAGATGCTTGGGAAGAACGTACACGCCGATGGGGTATTTCTTGGTGTTGCCGAACAACTCGATCTGCGCCAGCACCTGATTGGCGAATGAGGAGCTCATCACATAGGACGGGTGCCCCGTGCCGCAGCCTAAGTTCACCAGCCGGCCCTCCGCCAGAAGAATGATCCGCTTGCCGTCGGGGAAAATCACATGATCCACCTGCGGCTTGATGTTGTCCCAGGCGTAGGCGCGCAGCGCCGCCACTTCGATTTCATTGTCGAAATGCCCGATGTTGCACACGATGGCCTGGTCCTTCATGCGCTTCATGTGATCGTGGGTGATGACGTGAAAATTGCCGGTGGCCGAGACGAATATGTCGGCCTTGTCCGCGGCGTATTCCATGGTGACCACGCGGTAGCCTTCCATGGACGCCTGCAAGGCGCAGATCGGATCGATTTCGGTGACCCACACTTGCGCGGACAGGGCGCGAAGCGCCTGCGCCGAGCCCTTGCCCACATCGCCGTAGCCGCAGACCACGGCCACTTTGCCCGCGATCATCACGTCGGTGGCGCGCTTGATGGCGTCCACCAGGGACTCGCGGCAACCGTATAAATTGTCGAACTTGGATTTGGTGACCGAATCGTTGACGTTGAACGCCGGGAAGGCCAGCTGACCCTCCTTGGCCATTTGGTAGAGGCGCTTGACCCCCGTGGTGGTCTCCTCGGTGACGCCCTTGATCTTGGCGAGCCGGGTCGAATACCACTTCGGATCGTCGGCGAGCTTGGCCTTGATCGCGGCGAACAGACATTGTTCTTCTTCGTTGCCCGGACGAGCGATGAGGGAGGCATCCTTCTCGGCCTTCGCGCCCAGATGCAGCAAGAGCGTGGCATCGCCGCCGTCGTCCAGGATCATGTTCGAATGACCGCCGTCGGGCCACTCGAATATGCGATGGGTGTAGTCCCAGTACTCGGTGAGCGATTCTCCCTTGACCGCGAACACCGGTGTGCCGCCGGCCGCGATGGCCGCGGCCGCATGATCCTGGGTGGAGTAAATATTGCACGAGGCCCAGCGCACCTGCGCGCCCAGGGCGTTCAAGGTCTCGATCAGCACCGCCGTCTGAATGGTCATGTGCAGGGAGCCGGTGATGCGCGCGCCGCGCAGCGGCTGCTGCGCCGCGAACTCGTGCCGAATCGCCATGAGGCCCGGCATTTCCGTTTCCGCGATCTTGATTTCCTTGCGGCCCCAGTCGGCCAGGCTCAAATCCTTCACCAGAAAATCACTGGATTGCTTGATTGCTGCGTTCATCGAGTATCCTCAGGCGCTTCGCGCCGAATCTACGGGGTCGATGCGACCCCGTCCTTTAGTTGAAGAAGAAGCGTACATGCTAATGGTCTTTGCCCGGGGCGCTCAGGCGACACGCGCTGCTTTGCATTCGGCCGCCAGAGTGCTCGCCTTGTCGGTGCGCTCCCAGCTGAACTCCGCTTCCTTGCGGCCGAAATGCCCATAAGAAGCCGTCTTTTGATAAATCGGCCGCGCCAGATCCAGCATTTCGCGCAGGCCGAACGGGGTGAGATCGAAATGCTCGCGCACCAGCTGCGTCAGGCGCGTGTCCGGCAATTTACCCGTGCCGAAGGTCTCGACCATGATGGAGGTGGGTTCGGCCACCCCAATGGCGTACGAGACCTGCACTTCGCAGCGCTCGGCCAGGCCCGCGGCGACGATATTCTTCGCCACGTAGCGCGCGGCATAGGCCGCCGAACGATCCACCTTGGAGGGGTCCTTGCCCGAGAAGGCTCCGCCGCCATGACGGGCGAATCCGCCGTAGGTGTCGACGATGATCTTGCGTCCGGTGAGGCCGCAGTCGCCGACCGGGCCGCCGATGACGAAACGCCCCGTGGGATTGATGTGGTACTTGGTGTGCTTGTCGATCCATTTGGCCGGCAGGATCGGCTTCAATATCTCCTCGACGACCGCCTCGCGCAATTGCTTGGTGCTGACGCTGTCCTCGTGCTGGGTGGACAGGACCACCGCCTCCAAGCCCACGGGCTTGTCGTTTTCGTAGCGCAAGGTCACCTGGCTCTTGGCATCCGGCCGCAGCCAGGGGAGCTTGCCGCTCTTGCGCACCTGGGCCTGGCGCTTCACCAGGCGGTGCGCGAGGGTGATGGGGGCCGGCATGAGCACGTCGGTTTCATTGGTGGCGTAGCCGAACATCAGGCCCTGGTCCCCCGCGCCTTGCTTGCGCTCGTCCTTGCGGTCGACGCCTTGCGCAATGTCCGGAGACTGTTTCCCGATGATGTTGAGCACTCCGCAGCTGGCGCCGTCGAAGCCCATGTCCGAGTGGTCGTAGCCGATATCGAGCACGGTCTTGCGCACGATGGCTTCGACATCGACCCAGGCGCTGGTGGTGACTTCCCCGGCGACGATGACCACGCCGGTCTTGACCAGAGTCTCGCAGGCTACCCGGCCCTTCGTGTCGGCGGCCAATATGGCATCGAGGATGGCATCGGAGATCTGGTCGGCGACCTTGTCCGGGTGGCCTTCCGACACTGATTCCGAGGTGAACGAGAAGCTTCTGCTCATGATTCGAATTCCTTGCAAATTAGCCGAAATTATCCTGATACCGGCGGGCGAACTCGGCCGGGGTGAAGCCGTGGTTCTGCGGCCCGCGTGACTCGATCTTGACCGCCCCCATGAGCGACGCCGTCCGGCCCGTGGTTTCCCAGTCCAGGCCCCGCAACAGGCCGTGAATTAGACCAGCGCGGTAGGCATCCCCGCAACCGGTGGGATCGACCACGGCCCTGGGTTGGGCGCACGGAATGTTGAGCGTGCGCCCCTCGGCGTAAATGGTCGAGCCTTCCGCGCCCCGGGTGATCACCAAGGCCTCGACCTGGGCCGCGACATCAGAGGCCGTGTAACCCGTCTTTTGTTGCAAAAGACCCCATTCATAGTCGTTGACCGTCACCCAGCGCGCCTGCGCAATGAAGGTTTTCAGCTCCTCGGCGCCGAACATGGGCATCCCCTGGCCGGGATCGAAAATGAAGGGGATCTTGGCGGCGGCAAACTGTGCCGCGTGCTCGATCATGGCCTGGCGGCCGTCCGGCGCGACGATCCCGAGGCCGATACCCTCCGGTCCGGCATCCGTCACCCGGTTCAGGTGCGCATGCTGCATCGCTCCGGGGTGAAAGGCGGTGATCTGGTTGTCATCCAGATCGGTGGTGATGAAGGCCTGCGCGGTGAAGGTGCCTTCCACCGTCTTGATATGGTCGACATCGATCCCCTGCGCCTGCATACGCTCGCGGTAGGGTGCAAAATCGTGGCCGGCGGTAGCCATGGGGATGCCGCGATCGCCCAGCAAACGCAGGCTGTAGGCGATATTCGCCGCGCAGCCGCCGAACTCGCGGCGCATGTCGGGAACGAGGAACGACACGTTCAAGATGTGAATCTTGTCGGGGAGAATGTGCGACTTGAAACGGTCTTGAAACTGTAAAATCGTGTCGTAAGCCACCGAGCCGCAAATCAAGGCGGCCTGTCCACCCAAGCGTTCCTGCACCATCCGCACGTCCCATCGAGTTAAACCCCTATTCTACAGGCAAACATATGACACCTGCTGTGGCGAATCGCGACCTGTACTGGCCTCGAGCGTGCCCAGGGGGCATGCGAAATGATGGGGACAGGCGGTAATATGTCTACTTGGGCCTCGAGGGCCCCCATTGCCTGGGGTACGTATTGAAGTCTTCGTCTGACCATTCGCTCGACGGGTTGCCTTTCTGACCCTCGGACGCGACGCTTGCGGCAGCTGGGAGAGCGCAAGCCGTTATGAATGGCTGGCGACGAACGGCCTGGGCGGATTTGCCTGCGGCACGGTCGCCGGCGCCAATACCCGCCGCTACCATGGATTTCTGGTGGCGACCCTGAAGCCCCCGGTCGAGCGCACGCTGCTCGTGTCGAAGATCGAGCCGAGCATCCAATACCTGGGCGTGGACACCGATCTGTCGGCCAATGAGTTCGCGGGCGGCGCGATCAGCGGACAGGGCTTCGTTCACTTGCAATCCTTCGCGGTGCGGGACGGCATACCGACCTGGCGCTACGCGGTGGCCGACGCACTGCTCGAACAGCGCATCTTCATGGCTCCCGGAGCCAACACCAGTTATCTCTGCCTGGAATTGCTGCATGCTTCGGCGCCGCTGCGAGTGACGCTCAAACCCCTGCTCGCCTATCGCGACTATCACAGTCACAACCGCGGCGCCCGGCCCTTCGAACTTCAATCCGATGCCGAGCAATGCCGGGTGCAGGCCTTTGACGGGGCCAGGCCCTACCGTTTGTCGATCAGTCAGGGAGGATTCACCGCCGCTCCCGAGTGGTATTGGAATTTCTGGCATCGCGTCGAGGCAGAGAGAGGCCTCGACGCCGCGGAAGATTTATACATGCCCGGAACCTTCGCCGCGGACCTGAGCCCCAAGCGGCCGGTGTATCTTGCGGCCACGGCCGAGACCGGGGAGCCGGCTCCCGGGGTCGAAGTTCTCGATGCCTTGAAATCGGCCTCGCAGCGCCTTCTCGCGCCCTTGCCCAAGACCGCTCCGGTGTGGATTCGCACGCTGGCGCAGGCCTCCGGCCAATTCATCGTCCGCCGCGGCGAGACTGGCACCGCGGCGTCGAGCATCGTGGCGGGCTACCCGTGGTTCACCGACTGGGGCCGCGACACAATGATTTCACTGCCCGGCCTCGCGACGACGCTGGGACGCTACAACCTCGCGGCCGGCATTTTGCGCACCTACGCCGGCTTCGTCGATCGCGGCATGCTGCCCAACTGCTTCCCCGACGGCGGCGAGGCGCCGCAGTACAACACGGCGGATGCCGCGTTGTGGATGTTCCAGGCCCTCGACGATTACTTGCTGGCGAAGCGCGACCCCGATCTGGTGCAGGAACTATTTCCGGCGCTGATGAGCATCATTCGCGCGCATGCCGAGGGTACCCGCTACGGCATCCACATGGATCCGGCCGACGGCTTGCTGCACGCGGGCGAACCCGGCACACAGCTGACCTGGATGGACGCCAAGCACGATGATCAGGTGTTCACTCCGCGCATCGGCAAGCCGGTGGAAATCAATGCGCTGTGGCTGAATGCCTTGGACGTCGCCGCTCGCCTCGCCTCGGGCGTGGGCGATGCCGGCGCGCAGAGCCTCTGCCAGTCCCTGCTCGCCCGTGCCGGCGCAAGCTTCGGCCGATTCTGGAACGAGGAGCGCGCATGCCTGTACGATGTGATCGACGTCGATGGCGGACACGATGCCGACGCGCGCATACGGCCGAACCAGATCTTGGCGGTCTCGCTGCCTTACTGCCGCTTGAGCGCTGAGCAGATGCGGGCGGTGGTCGATTGCAGCGGCCGCGAGCTTCTGACCAGCTATGGACTTCGCTCCTTGAGCCCGAAGGATCCGGGGTACATCGGCCGCTACTGCGGCGATCCTGGCCGGCGCGATGCGGCTTATCACATGGGAACCGCTTGGGGGTGGCTCTTGGGCCCCTTCGCGCGGGCTCACTACCGGGTGCACGGCGACGCGCGGCTGGCGCAGTCGTTTCTCGAGCCCATGGCGCAGCACCTGAACGGCGCCTGCTTGGGGACGGTGAGCGAGATATTCGATGGTGACGCACCTCACAGTGCGCGCGGGTGCTTCGCGCAGGCATGGAGCGTCGCTGAGATACTGCGCTCTTGGATTTATCTCGAGCGCCGGATCTCGACGGTTTGAGGAAATAGGATGAACACCGAGCGCAAGCGCCTGCTCGCCAATGTGCCGGGCCATGATGGCTGGCATCACTGGGGTCCCTACCTGAGCGAACGCCAGTGGGGCACCGTGCGCGAGGATTACAGTCCGGGCGGCACGGCCTGGGAATACTTCCCCCACGATCACGCCCGCAGCCGCGCCTACCGTTGGGGCGAGGATGGCATTGCCGGCATTTCCGATGCCGAGCAACTGGTGTGCCTGTCGCTGGGATTGTGGAACGGCTGCGATCCGATTCTGAAAGAGCGATTGTTCGGGCTGACCAACGCCGAGGGCAATCACGGCGAGGACGTCAAGGAGCATTACTTCTATCTGGACGCCACTCCCACACATTCGTACTTGAAGATGCTTTACAAGTATCCGCAGCGTGCCTTCCCGTATGCGGATTTGGTCGCCGAGAACGGCCGCCGCGGTACGGGCGTTCCGGAGTACGAGCTCTTGGATACCGGCATATTCGCCGAGAACCGCTACTTCGATGTCTTCGTCGAGTACGCGCAGGCGGAGCCCGGCGATATGCTGATGAAAATCACGGCGTGGAATCGCGGCGGAGCCCCGGCGCCGCTGCACCTCATCCCGCAGCTCATCCTGCGCAACACCTGGACGTGGGAGCCCGGCACGGTAAAGCCTCGCTTGCGCGCCGTCGGGGACAGCGCCGTCGGCATCGAGCCGGCGTCCATGGGCATGAGCCGGCTGTACTTCGACGGCGACGCGGAGCTGCTGTTCACCGAAAATGAAACCAATGCCCTGAAGCTCTGGAATACGGGAGGCGCCGGCTATTTCAAGGATGGATTTCACGAGCGCATCGTCGGCGGCCGCCTCGATCGCGTGAACCCCGCGCATTGCGGCACCAAGGCCGGCGTATGGTTCCAGTCCGTCATTCCCCCCGGGGGCATGCGCGAATACCGCCTGCGGCTGTCGCGGCGCGCGGTCCAGGCCCCCTTCGAGGAATTCGACGACACCCTGTCCCTGCGCCGCACCGAGGCCGATCAGTACTACGCCGACCTGCAGAAGGACATCGCCTCGGACGATGAGCGCGTGGTCCAGCGCCAGGCATTCGCGGGCCTCATATGGAGCAAGCAGTTCTACTACTTGGACATTCCTCGCTGGCTCAAGGGAGACCCCGGGCAAATTGCGCCGCCCGAGGCGCGCCTGCACGGGCGCAACATCGAGTGGCGCCATCTCAACAACGCCGACATCGTTTCCATGCCGGACAAGTGGGAGTATCCCTGGTACGCCTCCTGGGATCTGGCCTTCCATTGCATTCCCTTCGCCCTGATCGATGCGGAGTTCGCCAAGCATCAATTGGTGCTGCTGACCCGCGAGTGGTACATGCATCCCAACGGCCAGATCCCCGCGTACGAATGGGCCTTCAGCGACGTCAATCCGCCGGTGCATGCCTGGGCCGCCTGGCGCGTCTACCAGATCGACCGCAAGCAGAACGGCGGCGCCGGCGACCTCGAGTTCCTGGAGCGCGTGTTCCACAAGCTGATGCTGAATTTCACTTGGTGGGTGAACCGCAAGGACAACCTGGGAAGGAACATCTTTCAGGGCGGATTTCTCGGCCTGGACAATATCGGGGTGTTCGATCGCAGCGCGCAGCTGCCCACCGGCGGCTACATCAATCAGTCGGACGGCACGAGCTGGATGGCGATGTATTCGCTCAATCTGATGCGCATTGCACTGGAGCTCGCCCAGCACAATCACGTGTACGAGGACATCGCCAGCAAGTTCTTCGAGCATTTCCTGAACATCGCCGAGGCCATGAGCTCCATGTACAGCGAAGGCGTCGGGCTCTGGGACGAGGAGGATCAGTTCTTCTACGACGTCTTGAATTTGCCGGACAATGAAAAGGTGCGGCTGCGGATTCGCTCCATGGTGGGGCTGATCCCCCTGTTCGCGGTCGAAACCCTGGAACCGGAGCTGCTCGAGAAGCTGCCGGGCTTCCGCAAGCGGCTGGAATGGTTTCTGAATCACCGCCCGGACCTTGCGAAGCTGGTGTCGCACTGGCAGTCCCCGGGCCGCGGCCAGCGGCGCTTACTGTCGCTGCTGCGCGGCCATCGGATGAAAAAACTGTTGCGCCGCATGCTGGATGAGTCCGAGTTCCTGTCGGACTACGGCATCCGGGCGTTGTCGCGCGCGCACCTCGAACACCCCTTCGTGCTCAAGATCGGCGATGTCGATCAATCGGTGCGCTACTCGCCGGCCGAATCCGAATCCAGGCAGTTCGGCGGCAACTCGAATTGGCGCGGACCGATCTGGTTTCCGCTGAACTTCCTCATCGTCGAATCGCTGCAGAAATTTCACCACTACTACGGCAATGATTTCAAAGTGGAGTGCCCGACGGGATCGGGGCACTATCTCACCCTCGACGCGGTGGCGGCCGAGCTGTCGCAGCGGCTGTCGCGCATTTTCCTCAAGGACGCCAAGGGCGAGCGCGCCGTGCTGCGCCACGAGCAGCAGTTGCAGGAGGACCCAAACTACCGGGACTGCATCCCTTTCTACGAGTATTTTCACGGCGACACCGGCCGCGGCGTCGGGGCATCGCATCAGTCGGGCTGGACCTCGCTGATCGCCAAACTGCTCATGCCGCGGGCACATGACTAATTCGGCCGTCCGGCCGAATTGAACGCCGCGAACGCGGCGGCCCGCAGGGCGAGGCGCTCTTGCGCCGAGTACTAATTCGGCCGTCCGGCCGAATTGAACGCCGCGAACGCGGCGGCCCGCAGGGCGAGGCGCTCTTGCGCCGAGTACTAATTCGGCCGTCCGGCCGAATTGAACGCCGCGAACGCGGCGGCCCGCAGGGCGAGGCGCTCTTGCGCCGAGTACTAAGAACCCTTTGACCGTAGCTCCCGAAACCCATCGAGGGCTTGCGGATGTGCGGCGAGAAGTGTCTCGATTCGCGGTAGTCTAGAAATAGCAGCTGCCCGCAATACGCGGGGCGCGCGGTCATAGGTATCGCGTAGCGACACACTTTCTTGTTCAACCAGTATGGCCGCCAGTGTCAACCACCCAATTCGATTTTTGGTGGGTAAAGCAAATTGAGCAATTCGTTACCCACCATATTTTTATATTAGTGGGTAATGCCGCTCGAAGCAAGAGAACCCATGGTGCCGTCCCCTCCCGCAGTGCGCGGCTTGACCAGTTCGCAGTCGGCAATACATTATCGCTATACATCACCTGAATGTGGCCCGAGAAATGATTCGTACACAAATCTATCTCACGGAGAAAGAACATCGACAATTGCACGTTCTTTCACGGCGTAAAGGCGCATCCTTGAGCGAATTGATTCGCGGTGCCATAGATCAGATGCTGTCGCATACCAAAAGCACCTGGCGGAGCGTGGCGGCTTACTACGCAGGGATTTCGGTCCCAAACATGGCACCGGGCTGGCCGACGCTCTGATCGCTGCCACTGCCCAACAGACCGGGGCGGAGCTGGTCACGTTGCATGCCAAGCACTTCCCGATGCTGCAGAACGTGACGGTGCCGTACCAAAAATAAAGCGGCGACTTCGAATTGCGCTGTGCACGCGCACGCTGTTGGGTCGTGACGGTCCGACAACTTAAGGGAGAATAGGATGGCAACGAAGATAGCGATCTACCGGATAAGCGTAGCGATGCGGGCGCGGGCGGTGGCGGGCATACTCGGGTCTCTGCTCGCGTTGTCTGGCATCGGCCGTGCGTATGCGCAGGAGATGCCCAAAACCCTGGCCGAGGCGGCGGCGCTGGAGCGGGCCGATGCATTGCCCATCACGGATTTTTATTCCACGCCTGAGAATCTATCCACGACCAAGCCGGGCGATCTTCTGCGCAAAGAAGCCTTCGCCGGCTACACGCTGCCGAAGGGCGCCACGGCCGTGCGAATTCTCTATCACTCGTTGGATGCGACCGGCCGCGACGTAGCCACCTCGGGGGTGGTGCTCATCCCGGCCGGTACGCCGCCGCCGCAGGGCTGGCCCGTCATTGCCTGGGCGCACGGCACCAGCGGGGTCGCGCGCCCCTGCGCACCGTCCGCGATGAAGGATGTGTACTACGGCGACGAGGGTCTGATGCCCATGGTTGCCGCCGGGTTCGCGGTGGTGGCCACCGACTATCATGGACTGGGCACCGAAGGACCGCATCAGTACGTCAACAAAACGGCGCAGGCGCACGATGTGATCTATTCCATTCCGGCGGCGCACGCGGCGGTGCACACCCTCGGAGCGAAATGGGTGGCGGACGGCCATTCGCAAGGCGGGCTCGCGGCCTGGGGCGTGGCGGAGGCGGAATACGGCCTCAAGGATCCCGACTACCTCGGCGCGGTGTCGGTGGCCGGAGTGGCGCGAGAAGCTGATTTCTTCAGCCACTTGAGCAACACACCGGGAGTCGGCTTCTATCTCGCCTTCATGGCCGCCGGAATTCACGCGCGCTACCCTGAATTCAATCCGCATGACTTGCTGTCGGACAGCGTGCTCGAGCACTACACCGACGTCACGACCAAGGGATGCTTTTACACCGGCTATGCCACCTACGCTGCGCTGCCCGTCGGCACGCTGCTGCGGCCTAATTGGCAGAAAAGCGTGTGGGTGCACCGTTTCTTCGAAGGCAACGCACAGGCAAAGGCTCCCATCGGCGGCCCGCTGTTCGTCATCGCCGGCGAAGCGGATCAAACGGTGCCCATCGAAGGCGTGCGCGCAGTGGTAAAAAAGATGTGCGCCGCAAAGCAGCCGGTGACTTTCCGCAGCTATCCGGGTCTCGATCACGACCCCACCATGCAGAACTCGACACCGGATCAGCTGGAGTGGATCAGAGAGCGCTTTGCCGGGAAGCCAGCGACTTCGAATTGCCCCGCGGGCAGCGCGCACGCTGTCGGCTCGTGATTGCGGCCCGGGCGGGCTTGACGAGTACCACGGCGCCAAAGTCACTATGTCGAGGAGCTAGGACTTCTTGTGCTCCGCGTTCCACTTCTCGACGGCGGCCATGGTGTTCCCCACGTGCTTGTCCGGATTCATCGCCGTGTACTCATAGATGATCTTGCCGTCCGGCGCGATCACGTAAGAGGTGCGATCGGCATACTCGGGCTTGGCGGCGAGCACGGCGTCATAGGCCTTGGTGATGCTCTGGTCCGCGTCCGAGGCCACCGCGAACTTATTGCGGCATTCGCTCACCGAGAACTTGTTGAGCGTGTCGATGGGATCGTGCGACACGCCGATGACCGTCGCGCCCAAGGCCTTGAATTTGTCCGTGGCCTCCGCGAACTCGTGTGCTTCGACCGTGCAGCCGGGCGTGAACGCCGCCGGATAGAAATACAGCACCACCGGACCCTTCTTCAGTGCATCGGCCAGCGAAAATTTGAAGGGCTTGCCGGCGAGAGTCGCTTCGGTGGTGAAATCGGGCGCCTGAACGCCGGTCTTCAATGCGGCATACAAGGGTGAGGAAAATACCGCGCAGCCTAGAGCAAAAGTCAGCAAACGCTTCATGGTCGTTTCCTTTGGAGCTGGATCGATGTGACTGGAGTCTGCGCCATCCCATTTTTGGCCGCAAGCCGGCCGGAACCCGATGCGCCGACCGCCGCGCCGTTCGTCTGCAGCGTGGACGCCGCGCGCGCCATCGTCATAAATGAAAGAAAGGGCTTCAAGCAGAGCTCCTGGAAACCAGAACCACTCCGGCGCAGATCAGCGCGATGCCGAGCACCTTCGCGAAACCCATGCTCTCGCCCAGCCACAGCACCGACACGGCCGCAACCACGACGTAGCCCAGGGACAGCATGGGGTAGGCCGTGCTCACCGGCGCCTTGGACAAGGCGGCCAGCCACACGCACACGCTGGCGCCATAACAAACCATACCGGCCCAGAACGGCAGGCTCTTGAACAGAATCGCCGCGGCGCTGCCCAGCGTATCGGCGCTGAAGTCCGAGAAATGCGCCAGCGGCCGGGTCGCCACCTTGAGCAGCAGCTGTGCGGCGGCGTTCAAGCCCACGCCCGTCAAGATCAGCGCCCATGTGATCCAGCTCATTGCCGTGCCACCAATACTCGGTTCACGTCCGCCGCGATCAGGCGCATCGGCACGGCGCGGCTTTTCAGTTGATCGAACATGCTCTTCTCCATGACTGCGTAAGCTCGCGTTTGCGAGGACCAGAGGCGCAGGAATTGCGCCACCTCGGTAATTTCAGCGCCGGGCGCTTTGCTCAAGCCATAGTCGAGCTCGCCGCGATACGCGACCAGCGTGACGGCACGGCGCAGGTAAAATGTCAGGGATTGATCGTACGTAGCCACGCTGTAGATGGGCGCGGAGCGCTCGGCCAAGGGGAGCGCCGCCGCGAGATCCACCCCGGAGTAGATGGGCGCCACCACGGCCGCGGCGCGAATCAGCGTCAGCCAGGCCAGGCACCAGCCTGCACCCAAAAATACCCCGGCATGCGTCGCATCGCGCCGGGATCGCACGAGCACGAAGGCGCCGGATACCGCGAGCAGCAGCCCGATCTCTCCCACTGACTTGGCCAGAGGCAAAAAATACACGCTGCGATCCGAGGCAGCGACGGCCCTCGGCCAATTGAGGCTCGCCAATCCCAACCCCAGGCCCGCCATCAGGGTGAGCGCTGCCGTAATTTTGTAGTCGCGCCGCAGCTGCTGTGCCGGCAGCGCCGAGATCAGGAGCGCCAGCGCCGGCATGAGCGGCAATATATATGGCATGAGCTTGGAGTCGGAGAGCGAGAAAAAGACGCCGACGAACACCACCCATATCCAGAGGAATAGAACGGGATCGAATGCGGCGGACGGTGCGCGCCGCCGCCATCCGGTGCCTAAGACCCGCAAGGCCGGCAAGGTCCACGGCACGCTGCCCGCGAGGAAGACGCCGGCGAAGAACCACCAGGGCTCCTGGCGATCGGCAACGGGAGACAAATACCGCGCCAGATGTTCGTGGATGAAGAAGAACTGCAGAAAGTCCGAAAGGCGCCGCGCGGCGAGCCAATGCCAGGGCACGGTGATGCAGAGGAACAGCGGCAGACCCCACTGGATGTGCAGCCGGCGCCAAGGCGTGAAATCGCGCGAATACACGCTGTACAGAATCAGCACGGCCGCCGGTATCGCGGCGGCGACCAAGCCCTTGGTAAGCACACCGCAGCCGGCCGCCGCCCACGCCAGCAACATCCACTGGCGGGGCTGCGCCGCCCGCTGCGCCGTTAGAAAGGCTGCCAGGCTGAGCGTCATGTAGAACGTCAGGCTCATGTCCAAGGTCAGCAGCTGACCCAAGACGACGAACATCAGCATGCCGGAGAGAGCGGCCGCGGCACGCCAGCCGGCATCCGGACCAAAGAGACGCCGCGCCGCCAGCCACACCACAATCAGCGTGCCCAAGGCGGTCAACGCGCAGTACAGGCGGGCTGCGAAGGGGCTCGGGCCCAGCACCCGGTAGCTCAATGCCGTGGCCCAGTATTGCAGCGGCGGCTTCTCGATATAGGCCAGGCCGTTCAAATGCGGAATGACCCAATCGCCGCCGCTCAGCATCTCACGCGGAATTTCCGCGTAGCGGCCTTCGTCCGGATTGAACAGCGGCCGGGCGGACAGGGTCGCCAGCCACAGCACGGCCAGCAGCGCGGCCAGCACCCAGTACATCCGCCGCTCGTGTACGGCCGGTGCCGAGGTGCCGCTCACGCCGGAGCCTGGACCGCCAATTGACCGGACCGCCCCGCCACTTCGCCCATGACCACCGCCCGGCCCGGCAGCGGCCGTCGTGTCGCAATCTCGTGAATCTTGGCCATGCGCGTGATCGATGCACCCGACTCGCGCCATTTCACCAGCAGGGACTCGAAGGCATCGAGCAGCAGCATGCCTTCGAGTTCGGCGTGCAAGGTGAATACCTGCAGGCCGCCCTCGCGGGCAGCGGCGGCAGCATCGTCGGCTGCCGCGTCGGCGCACAGGCGGAACACCGCGTCCGCGATGGTCGATTCATCGACCCCGTCCACGCCCCAGGATCTCATCGAACGTGGGCAAGGTGGTCGGCAACTGGGGGCAGGTACTGGCGCCCTGCGGCAGCAGCGGAGCGAACGGCGGACCGCCGCGGGTGTCGCTGGCATAGCGCAGGCCGTACTGCTGCTCGAGCTCGAGGCCATGGAGCGTTGATCTGCCAGCCCGCGGCGGCATGCGATTGCGGCATGAAGCCGAACACCCGCTCGAAAGCGTCAAGGCCGCGCTCGAACTCCACCCGCGTCCAGGCCGCCGTGGCCTTGGCCACATAGTCCTGCCAGCGCACATGATCGTAGGTATGCAGCCCCACCTCGAAGCCGGCATCGTGCACGCCGCGCATCACCGCACCCGCGCTTCGCCCGATGTCCGGACCCGGCAGCAGCACGCCGTACAGCAGAGTCTTCAAGCCGTAGTGCTTGAGCACCGAGGTACGCGCCACCTTCTGCGCGAAGCCCTTGCGAAAGACGCGGCGCATGGCGCGTCCCGTATGATCGGGCCCCACCGAAAAATAGAAAGTGGCATCGACTCCGTGCTTCTTGAACAGCGCCGTGAGCCGCGGCACGCCCTCGCGCGTGCCGCGCAAGGTGTCCACATCGACCTTCAGGCCGATGTGCGCGTTCTCAAGCATCGCGCGACAGCAGCGCCGACGCCGAAGGCAGGCTGTGGGCGTAGGAATCGAAAATGGCGTTCAATGCCGCGCGCATGTCGGTCTTGGGAGTCCAGCCGAGCTCCGCCGTGGTGTTCTTGATCGAGGGCAGCCGCGCCGGGATGTCCGCATACCCTTTGCCGTAGTAATCGAGCGCGGAAATGTCGACGAGCTTGGTATTGCGCGCGGTGGGCGCGTATTCCGGCCGCGACAGGGCGATTTCCAGCATCATTTCCGCCAGCTTGCGGATCGAGTACGAATTGTAGGGATTGCCGATGTTGTAGATCTTGCCGTCGGCGATGCCGCCGGGGTTGTCGATGACCTTGGTCAGGCACTCGACGGCATCGTCGATGAAGGTGAAGGCGCGGGTCTGTTTGCCGCCGTCGACCAGCTTGATGGGCTCGCCGCGCACGATGTGGCCCAGGAACTGCGTGAGCACCCGCGAACTGCCCTCCTTGGGATCATCCATGCTGTCGAGGCCCGAGCCGATCCAGTTGAAGGGCCGGAACAGCGTGAACTGCAGACCCTGCTGGCCGTAGGCGTAGATGATGCGGTCCAGCAGCTGCTTCACGCAGGAGTAGATCCAGCGCTGCTTGTGGATGGGACCCAGCACCAGCTCGGTCGTCTCGGAATCGAACTCCTTATCCTTGCTCGCGCCATAGACCTCCGAGGTCGACGGGAACACCACGCGCTTCTTGTATTTGACGCAGTGGCGGATGATGGGCAGGTTGGCCTCGAAATCCAATTCGAACACCCGCAGCGGTTCGCGCACATAGGTCGCCGGCGTCGCGATGGCCACCAGCGGCAGTATCACATCGCACTTGCGCACGTGATACTCGACCCATTCCAAGTTGATGGTGATGTCGCCTTCCACGAAATGAAATCGGGGATCGCCGAGCAGCGTGCCGACGCGCTCGGATTGCAAATCCATGCCGTAAATATTCCAATCGGTGTGAGCCAAGATGTACTTGCTCAGATGATGTCCGATGAATCCGTTGACCCCGAGAATTAGAACGTTTTTCAATGTAGCCCCTGTCATGCGCTTATTTTCATGCGCTTCGCGCAACTGTTACGGGGTCGAAGCGACCCCGTTCGATAGGCGCTCGCTGCGCGAGCGTCAAGAATTCACCTCAGGCCGGCGGGGTTCATACCAGTGCCAGCGGCTGCCCAGCCAGGGCCGGCGGCGCGCCGTCGGGCGACACCGGCTTGCCGCCGATGGCGAGCCGCAGTATCCGCAACCGCCGACCATCGACGCAGTCGGCATACCATTCGCCGCCGTCGGCATACAGGCAGGGTGCCCGGCTCGGGTGCTTCGCCGGCTGTGCGTCCACGCGCGTCTCGAGAATTGCAAGCCTACACCCGTTTACCTCGGTAAACGCGCCCGGAAACGGCGGCGCCACGGCGCGCACCAGATCGTGCACCGACCGGGCCGTGCATCGCCAATCGATGCGCCCATCCTTCGGGTCCCCGCCGGCCGAAATAAGACCCCTTCGCCGAGATCCAGGGGCCCCGCCGGCGCGCTGCCCGCCGCCAATGCCGGCAGGCTGCGCCGCAGCACCTGCTCGGCGGCCTCGGCCACCTTGAGCGATACCTCGAGCGCCGTGTCGTTCTCCAGAATGGGCACGGATTGCTGATCCACGAGCGCTCCGGCATCCGGCTTTTCCAGCATGTAGTGCAGGCTGGCGCCCGTCGCCGACTCACCCTTGAGGATGGCCCAATGCACGGGCGCCCTGCCGCGATACTTCGGCAGCAGCGATCCATGCATGTTGAGCGCACCGCGGCGCGGCACCTTAAGCCAGGCCTTATCCAGCATGTGCCGGTAATAAAGCGAAAACAGGAACTCAGGGTTCGCGGCCCGGCCTTCGGCCATCCATTGCGCGGTATTGGGAGTGTCCGGCGTCACCACCCGCAGCGCATGCGCCTCGGCCAATTCCCGCACGCTGCCGAACCAGTGATTCTCGCCGGGATCATCGGCGTGCGTGAACAGCAGCGGGATCTCCACGCCCTGCGCCAATAGTTCCCGTACACAGCGCACACCGACCTCGCTGTAGGCGAATACCACCGCACGAGTCACCGCGGCGCGGCCTGGCTGCGTTGGAACGATGCCGCGGCCGGCATCGGGCCGCAGCCCCGCGCCGTCTTCCTCGAGAACCGCCTCCACGATGTAGCGCGGCCGCTCGCGCACCTGGGCATAGATGCGTCCCACGTATTCACCCAAGAGGCCGATGCCGAACAGCGCCACGCCGATCAGGAAGAACAGCAGCGCGAACAAGCGTGAACACGCCTTCCGCTTCCGGTCCCACGACGATGCGGCGCACGAACAGGTAGAGCACGAACAGGCCGGATAGCAGCGCCACCGCCATGCCCACCATGGAAAAGAGCTGCAGAGGCACCACGGAGAAGCCGGTGATCAAATCGAAATTCAGGCGGATCAGGCTGTACATCGAATATTTCGAGCGGCCGGCGAAACGTTCCTCATGGGCGATCGGCACCTCGATGGGCTTCGTGGCGTACAGCGACGCCAGCGCCGGAATGAAGGTGTTCACTTCCCGGGTCTGATTCAGCGCCGTGACCACGGAGCGCGCATAGCCGCGCATCATGCAGCCCTGGTCGGTGATGCGCACCGGCGTGATCAGCTCGCGCAGCTTGTTGATGCGTCTGGAGAACCAGCGCCGCCACAATGAATCCTGGCGCTGCTGGCGGATGGTGCCGACATAGTCGTAGCCCTGATCGAGCATGCCGACGAGTTTGCCGATCTCCTCCGGAGGATTCTGCAGATCGGCATCCAGAGTGATCACGTACTCGCCGCGCGAGTACGCCAGGCCCGCCATCACCGCCGAGTGCTGCCCGAAATTCGCGTGGAACAACACCACCCGCGTGTGCCGCGGCCGCAGCGAAAACTGTTCCCGCAGCAGCGCGACCGAGCGGTCCCTGCTGCCGTCGTTGACGAACACGACTTCGTAGAGGATGCCGAGCGCATCGAGCGCCGGGTACAGCCGCCCGAACAACGTCGGCAACACCGCCTCTTCGTTGTAAACCGGAATGACGACACTGAGCTTGGGAACCGCCGCGATGCTCACGCGTTCACGCGTCCGCCGCGACGGCGCCCTGGGCCTTCAGCAACCCGAGCAACTCGGCGGTCTTGGCGCGCATGAGATCGACCGAACCGCGCGCCTCCACGTTGAGACGTATCAAGGGCTCGGTATTCGAGCTGCGCAAATTGAAGCGCCAATCAGCGAACTCGAAGGACACGCCGTCGGTGCGGTCGAGGACGATGCACTGCGGCGCGTAGCGTGCCTCGAAGGCCTCGATGGCCGCCTTGGCGTCGGGAACGCGGTAATTGAGCTCGCCGCTGACCGGGAAGAAGCCGATGCGCTCGCCCACCAGTTCAGAGAGCTCGAGCCCGGACTCGCACAGAATCTGCGCGACGATGAGCCAGGGAATCATGCCGCTGTCGCAATAGGCGAATCGCCGAAAGTAATGGTGCGCGCTCATTTCGCCGCCGTACACTCCGTCGACTTCGCGCATGCGCTCCTTGATGAAGGCATGGCCGGATTTCGACAGCACCGGCACCCCGCCGCCCGCCTTGACCATCTCGATGGTGTTCCACGTCAGGCGCGGATCGTGCACCACCTTACCGCCGGGAGAGCCTCGCAGCAGCACCGCGGCCAACAACCCGACGATGTAGTATCCCTCGATGAACTCGCCGCGCTCATCGAAGAAAAAGCAGCGGTCGAAGTCGCCGTCCCAGGCGATGCCGAAATCCGCGCCATGCCGGCGGATGGCCTCCGCCGTGGGCGCGCGATTCTCCTCGAGCATGGGGTTCGGGATGCCGTTCGGAAAATGGCCGTCGGGCTCGTGGTGAATCTTGATGAACTCGAAGGGCAGCTTCGGCTCGAGCTTGTCGATGATCAGACCCGCCCCGCCGTTGCCGGCATTGACCACGATTTTCAGCGGCTTGAGCTTGCGCACATCGACATAGGAGATGAGATGCGCCACATAGGCCTCGGCGGTATCGATGCCCCGGCGGGTGCCGGCGCGCGCCGCCGCCGGGAACTCGCCGCGCTCGGCGAACCCGCGGATCTCCTTCAGGCCGTTGTCGCCGCTGATCGGCTTGGACTGCTCGCGCACGAATTTCATGCCGTTGTAGTCGGATGGATTGTGGCTCGCGGTGATCATGATGCCGCCGTCGTAGCCGCCGTCGAACGTCGGCGAAATAGACTCCTTCCGTGCCGCAGATCCCGATGTCGTACACATCGACGCCGCTGTCGGTCAATCCGCGGCATACGGCGTCGGCGAGACCCGCGCTCGACAGCCGGATATCGCGCCCGACGACGATGCGCTTCGGAGCGAGAAACTGCGCGTAGCCGCGCGCCACCCGGTAAGCCACATCGTCATTCAACTCGGCAGGAATCCGGCCGCGCAAATCGTAAGCCTTGAAGCAGCTGATCGATTTCAAGTATTGGTCCCTTGACGGCCGTAATTGTCCTCGAAGCGCACGATGTCGTCTTCTCCCAGATAGGATCCCGATTGCACCTCGACGATGTGCAGGGGCACCTTGCCGGGGTTCTCGATGCGGTGCGTGGCGCCGATCGGAATGTAGGTCGATTCGTTTTCCGACAGCAAGAACGTCTTGTCGTTGCAGGTGATGCGCGCCGTGCCCTGCACCACGATCCAATGCTCGGCGCGATGATGATGCATCTGCAGCGACAGCACTCCGCCCGGCTTGACCGACAATCGCTTGACCTGAAAACGCTCGCCGCTGTCGATGCTGTCGTAGCTGCCCCAGGGCCTGAAGACCTCGCGGTGCAAGGACGATTCGCTGCGGCCGGATTTCTTGATCATGGCCACGAGTTCCTTCACGTCCTGCACCCGCCCCTTGGGCGCCACCAGGATGGCATCCTTGGTCTCGACGATGATGTGATCGTCCATGCCGACGGCCGCGACCAGGCGGCTGGTCGAGTGCACATAGCAATCGTGAGTGTCGTGGACCATCACATCGCCCTGCAGGACATTGCCCTCTTCGTCCGCCGGCAAGGCATCGAACAAAGAGGACCAGGAGCCGACGTCGCTCCAGCCCGCGTCCAGCGGCAGGACCAGGGCGTCGCGCGTCTTCTCCATCACCGCATAGTCGATCGACTCGCTGCGGCATTTCTCGAATTCGGCCTTGTCGATGCGGGCGAAATCCAGATCCAGCTTGGCCGCCTGAAAAGCCGCCCGGGAAGCCTCGAGAATGTCCGGGGCGAAGGCCGCGAGTTCCGCCAGATAGCGGCCGGCCTTGAACACGAACATGCCGCTGTTCCAGTAATAGTCGCCCGAGGCGACGAATTGCGTGGCCACATCCAGCGGCGGCTTTTCGATGAATTGCGCCACCGGGTACGCGGGGCCTGCGCCCTCGCCGCGGCGGATGTAGCCGTAGCCGGTTTCCGGCGCATGGGCCACGATGCCGAAAGTGACCAGCTTACCGGCCTGCGCCAGGCCGGACGCGGCCGCGGCGGCCGCCTGAAATGCCCGCACATCGCGGATCACATGGTCCGCCGGCGCCACCACCAGGGTGGCCTCGGAATCGATCTCGAGCGCCTTGAGCGCGGCCAGCGCGACGGCGGGCGCTGTATTGCGGCCCACGGGCTCGAGCAGAATCGCGGACGCCGTCATCCCTAAGGCTCTGATCTGCTCGGCCACGGTAAAGCGATGCGCTTCGTTGCACACGACGATGGGCGGGGCCGCGCCCGCGATGCCCGCCAAGCGCAGCGCCGTATCCTGCAGCATGGTGTGCTTGCCGGTGAGAGCCAGCAATTGCTTGGGATACAACTCCCGCGACAGCGGCCACAGCCGGGTGCCGGCGCCGCCCGACAGAATCACCGGAACCAATAGACTCACGATTCACTCGCTTTTGGGTGGTTTGCCACGATCGCCACGATCGATCGCCTTGCCGCGGCCGATCGCATAATAGCTGAAGCCGGCCTGCGCCATTTGCTCCGGGTCATAGAGATTTCGTCCGTCGAATATCGCCGGACGTGCGCAGTGTATTCCTTGATGTGATCGAAATCTGGGCTGCGGAATTCCCGCCACTCGGTGACGATGGCCAGGGCATCGGCGCCTTCCATGACCTCCGGGCTGGTCTTGCACAGGACCAGATCGGCCCGCTTGCCGTAAATCCGCACGCACTCGGGCATCGCCACAGGATCATACGCCCGCACTTTGGCGCCCGCCGACCACAGAGATTCCATCAGAACGCGGCTGGCCGCCTCGCGCATATCGTCCGTGTTCGGCTTGAAGGCCAGGCCCCACAAGGCGATGGTCTTGCCCCGCAAATCGCCGAAGTGGGCTTTGATCTTGTTGAACAATACATGCTTCTGGCGGTTGTTGACGCTCTCCACGGCGGTGAGAACGCTGGCCTCGTAGCCCACCTCGTCCGCCGAGCGCTTCAGCGCCTGCACATCCTTGGGAAAACACGAGCCGCCGTAGCCCACGCCGGGGTAGATGAAGGCATAGCCGATGCGCGGATCCGACCCTATTCCCACGCGCACCGATTCGATGTCCGCGCCGAAGTGCTCCGCCAGATTGGCCAGTTCGTTCATGAAGCTGATTTTGGTGGCCAGCATGGCATTGGCGGCGTACTTGGTCAGTTCGGCCGAGCGCACGTCCATGACGATCATGCGGTCGCGGTTGTGCGTGAAGGGCTCGTACAGAGAGTCGAAGCAGATCCGCGGCGCGCTCCGAATCCGTGCCGACGATGACCCTGTCCGGCCGCATGAAGTCATTGATGGCGGCTCCTTCCTTGAGGAATTCGGGGTTCGAGACCATGTCGAACTCCATGGCCGCCTTGCGCTCCTGCGAGGGATTTCCCGACCGCCTCGCGCACCTTGTCGGCCGTGCCCACCGGCACCGTCGACTTGGTGATCACCACCTTGTACTCGTCATGTGCTCGCCGATCGAGCGGGCAACCGCCAGCACATAGCGCAGGTCCGCCGAGCCGTCCTCGTCGGGCGGCGTACCCACCGCGATCAGCTGGAACAGCCCGTGGTCCACACCCTCTTTGGCGCTGGTGGTGAAGTGCAGGCGCCCCGCCTCGAAATTGCGCTTGACCACGGCGTCGAGGCCGGGCTCATGGATGGGAACCTCGCCTCGCTTGAGCATGGCGATCTTGCGTTCGTCGATGTCGACGCACACCACGTTGTTGCCGGCATCCGCCAGACACGCGCCTGTGACCAGGCCCACATAGCCGGAGCCGAAGATCGTGATTCGCATTCGTAATATTCTGATTTAACTGGGAAAAATGAGCGGAAAGCCTAGCGGATTTGCAGAATCAAGTAAAGTGCCGACGGCCACAGCGGCTTCACCGGTCGGGCATGGTGCGGAGCAACGCGTCAGGCCCAGGGCTCTCGCAATAGTTTTCTCTCCCACGCCAGCGAGTGGGTCACGATGGCCTCGAGGTCGTCATAGCGCGGCCGCCAGCCAAGCTCGGCGCGGATGCGGTCGGCCCGCGCCACCAGATACGCGGGATCGCCGGCACGGCGTGCTTCCTCGCGAATCGTCAAGGCCTTTCCGCCCACGGTTTCCACCATGCGCAGCACCTCGCGGACCGAGTAGCCGTGGCCATAGCCGACGTTCAGCGTCACCGACTTACCCTCATGGCGCAGATAATCCAGAGCGTTCAAATGCGCCGCGGCCAGATCTTCGACGTGCAGATAGTCGCGCACGCCGGTGCCGTCCGGGGTCGGATAGTCGCTGCCGAAAACGGCGACGTGCGGGCGCTTGCCCACCATCGCTTCGCAGGCCACCTTGGTCAGCAATGTCGCCCCTCGGGTCGCCTGCCCGATTCGCCCCTCCGGATTCGAGCCGGCCACGTTGAAGTAGCGCAATGCCACGTAACGCAGCGGATTGACCGCCGCCACATCGCGCAGCATCCATTCGCTCATGAGCTTGGACGTGCCATAGGCATTGATGGGGCGCGTCGGCGACTCCTCGTCGGCGTAGCCCTGATCCGGCATGCCGTACACCGCCGCCGTGGAGGAAAAAACGAAATTCCTGACCTTGTTGTCGATGCAGGCCTGAAGCAGAGCGCGCGTGGAACAGGTGTTGTTGCCGTAGTACTTCAGCGGCTCGGCCACGGACTCGGGCACGATGGTGTGGGCCGCAAAATGCATGACCGTGTCGACCCGATGCTCCGACAGCAGCCGCGACACCAGCGCATGGTCGCCCACGTCGCCCACCACGAGTTCGCCGGCCGTCACCGCCTGTCTAAAGCCCCGGCCCAGGTTGTCGAGGACGACTACCTTTTCGGCGGTCTCTCCCAATTGCCGCACCACGTGACTGCCGATGTAGCCGGCGCCGCCGGTGACCAGAATGCTTGCTGTCGACACACCCTTACCTCGCGATCAAGCGGACGTCCCGCTCAAGGATGGGCAGTATCGGTGGGTCCCGTGTTTCTTACAATGCGGCGGGGCTTGAGATTGGTCACTTTGCGGTCATCGGTGCTTACGGCGCTTTGGCGCGCCCATACCAAATCGTGCGATTCGGGCGCCGGCCTGTATTCTTCGACGACTTCACCCAGTAAATGCAGCGCCCGGTGGCAATCGAAACGGCTCATCGCCACCAGGATCTCTTCCAATAAAAATTGAACGCGATCCCAGGGCAGGGAATGCTCGATGGCCCGCAGAATCATCGGGTGTTCGGTGCCCGTGACATTGTTGCCGATCAACAATTCCTCGTAGAGCTTCTCGGCCGGACGCAGGCCGGTATATGAGATTTCGATGTCGCCGTCGGGATGCTGCTCGTCGCGCACCGTCAGACCCATCAGGTTTATCATGCGCCGCGCCAGATCTCCGATCCGGACCGGCTTGCCCATATCCAGCACGAATACATCGCCGCCCTCAGCCATGGATCCGGCTTGGATCACGAGCTGGGCCGCCTCCGGGATGGTCATGAAGTAGCGGATGACCTCGGGATGGGTCACGGTGACCGGGCCGCCCGCCTTGATCTGCTCGTTGAACAGCGGCACGACAGAGCCCGAGGACGCCAGGACATTGCCGAAACGCACCATGCAGAACCGAGTCTTGCTGCCCCGCCGGTGCAGGCCCTGGAGCACGATTTCCGCGAATCGCTTGGTCGCCCCCATGACATTGGTGGGATTCACCGCCTTGTCGGTCGATACCAGGACAAAGGTTTCCACCTCGGCCTCGTGCGCCGCTTCGGCCGTATACCAGGTTGAAATGACGTTGTTGTGAACGCCCTCGATCACGTTCTGCTCGACGATGGGAACGTGCTTGTATGCGGCGGCGTGATACACGGTTTGCACGCGGTACGCCTGCAGAATATCCCGTAGGCGAAACTTGTGATGCGCGTTGCCGATGAGCCCGACCAGATCGAGCTTGATGGAATGCTGATCGCAGAAGCTGCGTAGCTCGCGCTCGATATTGTACAGCGCCAACTCGGACATTTCGAACAATATCAACCGCTTAGGACTCAGCCCGATAATCTGGCGGCACAATTCCGAGCCGATCGATCCGCCGGCCCCCGTCACCATGACGACGCGGTCGCGGATGCAGGCGTCGAAAAGACCCGCCTTCGGCGGTACCGAGTCTCGTCCCAAAAGATCGCAGACGTCCACTTCGCGGATATCGCCGACAGAGGCATTGCCCGTGACCAGTTGTTCGAATTCCGGGACGGTTTGCACGTGCACTCCCAGCGGCTCCAATTGACTCAAGATTTCCCGGCGCCGGCGCCGAGTCAAAGACGGCAGTGCAAGCAGAATCCGGTCGATATTGCGATCCTTTATCAAAGCGGGGAGCTGTTCGGGCGGGTAGACCTTGATGCCGTTGACCATTCGGCCGTGCAAGCCCTTTTTGTCGTCGACGAACACCAAGGGGTCGAAGGCGCGGGTGGTAGACAAGGCGGTGGAGAGGCGCGCCCCCGCATCGCCGGCCCCGTAGATCGCCACCCGGGCGACGGTGGGTTGAATGTAGTGAGTGAGCAGATAGTAGCGCACGACGAATCGCGAGCCCGCCACATAGAGCAGTGTGAGACAGGAATAAATGGTTACGACGCTCCAGGAAAGCGCCCGTATGTGCAGCAAGGGTCCCAGGGCACCCAGCAGCATGCCGCTCAAGAACACCGCAAAGGCAACCG
Source organism: uncultured Gammaproteobacteria bacterium (assembly GCA_963784105.1). Classification (GTDB taxonomy): domain Bacteria; phylum Pseudomonadota; class Gammaproteobacteria; order Steroidobacterales; family Steroidobacteraceae; genus Bog-1198. The sequence goes on along the minus strand of CAWAQE010000015.1, from coordinate 1,505,546 downwards.
CGAATACCGCCTTATGCCCGAGAAATCGGATGACGGCGCGGTACAAGCCCATGCGCACGAAAATCGGGGTGCTGATGGCGATGACGGCCACATAGGCAGGCCAATCGGAGATGGAAAACGCGGGTTGGCCGGCTTTGAGGCTCAGTGCCGCCCACAAGCTCAAGGGCGTCATCACCGAATCCGCGAAAATCGCGATAATCCGCTTCAGCGGGCCCGGCAGCTCAACGGTTTGCCGCGCAAAGTCGTCAGTTTTATCCAAGGTCTTTGAACCCAATGTGAGCCTCCCTGACACGCACTCCCGGCCCGCGATCACTCATGTTCAATCTGGCCGCGGACGAAAATGTTCTTGTCTCCGTCGCGTGCAGTGTACCGAATTTGCCCCGTCAGTAATCAACGTTCTTACAAATTTACAACGAGTTAACGCAAGTAACGCGCCAAAAAGGTTAACGTTGACCGAACCACTGAAGCTCTAGAGTCCCGCGTCCGCCAAACGTTCCGTGGCCGATGAGAGCACAAACGCAATCAGAAATGCGGGCCGGCCATGTTGCCAACCGCCGACATCGATTGGGTACACAACCAGGGGCGCGGGGGGTGTAAAAAATGCACCTCGATCGTCGGTTCCGCGGGGCCGGCCGGCGGAAAGCTGCCCAATACGGAAATGTCTGCACACGGCATCGTTTACACTTCACCGTTTGGCACGGAGCTGCGATGCGAGGCTTGAGCAAACATAAAATTGGGGTCATCGGACTGGGATATGTCGGGCTGCCGCTGGCGGTGGAATTCGGCAAGAAGTACCGCACCGTGGGCTTCGACAACAATCCGCTTCGCGTCCGTGAACTGAAGGCGGGCAAGGACGTCACTCTGGAAACGACAGCCGCCGATCTTGGGGCGGCCCGCAAACTGCGCTTCTCGGCGCAGGCCAAGGATCTCGAATCGTGCAATGTTTTCATCGTCACCGTGCCGACGCCGATCGATCAATACAAGCGGCCCGATCTGACCCCTTTGCTCAAGGCCAGCGAGACCGTCGGCCGGGTCCTGAAGAAAGGCGATATCGTCGTCTATGAATCCACCGTCTATCCGGGCTGCACCGAGGAAGTTTGCGTGCCCGCGCTGGAGCGCTTTTCGTCGCTGCGCTTCAACAGGGATTTCTTTTGCGGCTACAGTCCCGAGCGCATCAATCCGGGCGACAAGCAGCATCGCCTGGTGACCATCAAGAAAATAACGTCGGGCTCGACGCCGCAGGCCGCCGACGCCGTGAACACTCTGTATGCGTCCATCATCGCGGCGGGAACGCATCAGGCGTCGAGCATCAAGGTGGCGGAAGCCGCCAAGGTCATAGAGAACACCCAGCGCGACGTGAACATCGCGCTCATCAACGAGCTATCGCTGATCTTCAACCGCATAGGCATCGACACCGAGGAGGTGCTGCGCGCCGCGGGCACGAAGTGGAATTTCCTGCCGTTCCGTCCGGGACTGGTGGGCGGTCATTGCATCGGCGTGGACCCATACTATCTGACGCACAAGGCCGCCGAAATCGGCTACCACCCGGAGATGATTCTGGCCGGACGGCGCATCAACGACGGCATGGGAGCCTACGTCGCCCAGCAGATCATCAAGCTGATGTCCGAGCGGCGTATCATGATTCCGGACTCGAAGATCTTGATTCTGGGTCTCGCTTTCAAGGAGAATTGTCCCGATCTGCGCAACAGCAAGGTAATCGACGTCTTGAACGAGCTGCGGCGCTTCGATGCAAAGGTCGACGTTTGCGACCCCTGGGTCGACGCCGGCGCCGCCCATCAGGAGTATGGGCTTCGCCTCGTCAAGACACCCAAACCCGCCGGCTACGATGCGATCGTGCTCGCCGTCGGGCACGATGAGTTCAAGGCGATGGGCGCCGAAAAGATCCGCCGCTTCGCGAAGAAAGTGCACGTTCTGTACGACGTGAAATACGTGTTCGCCCGCGATCAGACCGACGGGCGTCTGTAGCCTGCTACAACCGCGCTTCGGCCGAATGTTCCCGGAACCAGCGGTAGGTGTGTTCAATGCCGCTTCTGAGGGATATTTTCGGCCGCCAGCCCAGCCCGTTGAGGCGGCTCACATCCAGGAGCTTGCGTGGTGTTCCATCCGGCTTCGTGGCGTCGAAGATCAAGCGGCCCCCGTAGCCGACCACCGACATGACCAACTCCGCGAGCTGCTTGATGGTGATGTCTTCGCCGCAGCCGACGTTGACGATCTCCTCCGCATCGTAGCCGCGCAAGAGATACACCACCGCGTCCGCCAGGTCGTCGACGTGCAGGAACTCGCGCCTCGGGGTTCCGGAACCCCACACCGTCACGCTCTCGTCGCCTTTGACCCTCGCTTCGTGAAAGCGGCGGATCAACGCGGGCAGGACATGAGAATTCTGCAGGTCGAAATTATCGCCCGGGCCGTACAGGTTGGTGGGCATCAAGGATATCGCCTTGAATCCGAACTCGCGGCGATATGCCTGGCACATCTTCAGCCCCGCGATCTTGGCGACGGCATACCACTCGTTGGTGGGCTCCAGCGGCCCGGTCAGCAGGTATTCCTCTTTGATGGGCTGAGGGGCGAGCTTCGGGTAAATGCAGCTCGATCCCAGAAAAACGAACTTGCCCACACCGGAGCGGTGCGCGGCATCGATTACATTGTCTTGGATCAGCAGATTGTCGCGCATGAACAATGCCGGATGGCTGTTGTTCGCATGAATTCCACCCACGCGCGCCGCCGCCATGATGACCGCGCCCGGCCGCTCCCGCTGGAAGAACTCCCTCACCATGGCCTGATCCGTGAGATCGAGCTCCGAACGCGTGCGCAGCAGCAGCTTGTCGTGGCCCTGACCGCGCAACGCGCGCACCACAGCCGATCCCACCAATCCGCGGTGGCCGGCCACAAAAATCCGCGTATCTTTATCCACGGTCACGGCGGCTACTCGTGATGACTATAAATTTTGTAGCCCTCTTTGGCGACCATGGCATCGCGCTTGGCCAGAGCCAGGTCGGCCGCGACCATCTCCTCCACCAGCTCGCCGAAGCTGACTTCCGCGGTCCAGCCGAGCTTTTGCCGCGCCTTGGTCGCGTCGCCCAGCAGCGTCTCCACCTCGGCCGGCCGGAAGTAGCGAGGATCCACTTGCACCACCTTGCGGCCGGTCTTTGTATCGACGCCCACTTCATCCGTGCCCTCGCCCTGCCATTCGATCTTCATGTCGAGCAATGAACTCGCGGCCACGACGAAATCCCGCACCGAGAATTGCTTTCCCGTGGCGATCACGAAGTCCTCCGCCGCCTCCTGCTGCAGCATCAGCCACTGCGCCCGAACGTAGTCCCGGGCATGCCCCCAGTCGCGCCGCGAATCGAGGTTGCCCAGATACAGGGTGTCCTGCAGCCCCGTATGGATGCGCGTCAGGGCGCGGGTGATCTTGCGCGAAACGAAGGTCTCCCCGCGCATGGGCGACTCGTGATTGAACAGGATACCGTTGCAGGCGAACAACCCATAGGCTTCGCGGTAGTTCACCGTGATCCAGTACGCATACACCTTCGCGGCACCGTACGGCGAGCGCGGATAGAACGGCGTGGTTTCCCGCTGCGGAATCTCCTGGACTTTGCCGAACATTTCGGAAGTGGAGGCCTGGTAGAAGCGGGTCTTCGCTTCGAGCCCGAGAATTCGAATGGCTTCCAGTACCCGCAGCGTGCCTAGGGCATCCGAATTGGCGGTGTATTCCGGCGTCTCGAAGGACACCGCGACGTGGCTTTGCGCGGCCAGATTGTAAATTTCGTCCGGCTGCACTTCCTGGATGATGCGGATGAGGTTCGTCGAATCGGTCAAATCCCCGTAGTGCAGCTTCAAGCGGATGTCCCGCTCATGCGGATCTTGGTAAAGATGATCGATGCGGTCGGTGTTGAACGACGATGCGCGGCGCTTGACCCCGTGCACGGCGTATCCCTTGGCCAGGAGGAATTCCGCCAGATAGGCGCCGTCCTGTCCTGTAATTCCCGTGATCAAAGCGGTTTTAGGCAAGCCATACTCCGTAAAGTCCAATCTCGCATTATTATAGTCAGAGAGTCGGCAAATTAACCCTTCGATGTGACAGTAAGGGGGAATCGTCCGCTGGCTTTGTAAGGATTACCATGCGTGCGCTGATTACTCACGCTTCCCAGAACCGCTTAGCAACGCACACGCAACCAAAGGCACGAGCGCAATGAGGCATATCCATGAGCCGTACGCCGGATATTCGACGGCGAGCGCGGCGCATGGGAGCAGCCACGCGATATTGACGACGATCACGGTCAACGTGACTCTCGCGTGCGAACCCCAGCGGCGGGCCAGCCATTGATATGCATGTGTCCGGTGGGCCTCATAGACCCGCTCGCCGCGAAGCAGGCGTCTGCACAGCGTCAGGGTTGCGTCAACGAAGAACACACCGCCCAGAATGAGCCACGCGTATATATTGATTACGCTTGTTTGCGTCGAATGAACGGCGATCACCGCGATGATGTATCCGAGATAGCCGCTGCCGATGTCGCCCATGAATATTCCGGCCGGCGGCCAGTTCCATTTGAGAAATCCGAGGCAGGCGGCGCCGGCGATCAGCTCCGGGGCGACGGCCGCCGCCGAGCACTTCGCCATGAACAAGCCCAGCACGGCGGCGCCGAACAGGATGCAGGCGGCCTCAGAGGCCGCAATGCCGTCGATGCCGTCCATGAAATTGAACAGATTCAGAGCCCAGACGATGGCGAGGACGCTCAAGATCGAACCCATGAGCCCCAGATCGGCCGAGACCGCACCCATGCGGATGACCGACGTGCCCCCCAGGCAGTACACGGCCCAGATCGCGGCGCCGAAATGTACGGCCATGCGCACGGCGACCGGGGCGGAACGCACGTCGTCCCAAAACCCTACGGCGGCGACGCCGAGTCCTCCCAGCAGCAATGCCCCGGTCAACGGCAGGGGAATCTTGCCCGCCGCACACAGCAAGAGGAGGCCGCCGCTGGTCACGGCAACCATGCTCATTCCGCCCCCCCGAGGCGTCGGGGTGCTATGCGAGCTGCGTGCGTTGGGCCGGTCGATGAGCCCGCGTATGCGCGAGTGCCGAAGCAGCCATGCCGTCATGGCATAGGACATGCCCAATGCAGCAATACAAACCGATCCGAGCATCATTTGAGCCTGAACCACCCGTTTCGCGATCCCTTTCGAAACTACAGTGTATCAGGCGATGCCGGCGCCTCACGGCAGCGATGCAGCGGCCGGCAGTGCCACCGTACGAATGCTGTTGAGGACTCCCGCGTTCGCATCGTTCGGATCCGGGCCGCCGGTCCCCGCCATGATGACCAGAGAGCCCGTGCTCGCGGTGCTGCCGGGAACTCGATAGCACGTCGGCGCGTGCCGCGGCTCGAGGCCGCCGTCGTCCGGCAGGCCGGATCCCAAGTCTGCTTTGTATTGCGACCAGGTTTCGCCATCCTTCGAGTACCAGACATCCGAATGATTGGCGCCATATCTGGGCCGCAGCGTTCCGCTGGCAGTGGTCCAATCCGTCGGCGCGTAACCGCCGGCCAGCCAAATAACCCCGTCGTCGCCGGGCGCGATGCACGGCCACATGCGCGCTGACCATTCGACGGTCTTGGCGCTCTGTGTCCAATTGACGCCGTCCGCGGTCGACCAAATGTCGTTGAACAGCTTCGAGTAGTCGCAAGCGCCGCCGCCTTCCATCCAGATTTTCCCCTGGGCGATGAACACAGTCGATGCGCATCGGGGCGTGAAATTGGGTATGGCGCCCAGGTCGGTCCACACGGCGGCGTTCGGATCGGTGGTCCGATACACCTCGCCGGAATCCGGTTGGACGAGGAAAAGTGCCGAGTTGAATACCACCGCCCGGGAATTCTCATCTGCTCTGATCGGCAGCGGGCCGGGCGCGGCGCTGCCGTCGGCTAGATTATTCCGTGCCCATGTCACGCCGTCCGGTGAGCGCCACACCGTCGCCCCCACGGCCGTCAGCTGCCCGTTCCATACCGCCAGCGCGCTGTAGGAATCGTAAAAATCCGTCGGCACCGGGGCATCCTGAACGCCATTGTTCACTATGGATTGAACGTCGCGCGGTACGGGCGTAGTGGCCGTCGCAAAAGACGGCTTGGAATTCCAGGTCGTGCCCGTCGCATCCGTGGACGACCACAGATCATAGAAGCTGCAGGTGTCGAAGCAGCTGTTGTTGTCCGTGGCATCGGCGAACCCGCCGCTCAACCATAACTTGTTCAGGAACGCGATTCCATGTGCGCTGTCTCTGGCCGGAAATGGCCCGTTCGGCACCGTCGTATTCCAGTTCGGTATGCTGATCGAGGCACCGCCACCGGCGAGATTCTGTCCGTCCGGGCTCAAGTACACGGATTGATCTTTGAATTCGGCCAGCACGCCGCCGCCGACTTTGACGAGTTCATCGACGAGATACCGCGCGCCCGGCGTGGCCGAGATCGTGTTTCCGCCGCCGCTCAGATTGCGATTGTCCGGGCTGTAAAACGCCGTGCCGTTTGCCAGCAGCGTGACGACCGCATCTGCCGGCCCTACCGCAATGATTTCAGCGATGCCGACGCCGCCCGCATAAATGCTCACACTCGAGCTGCCGCCGATGTCTTGACCGCCGGGACTGTAGACCGCGCCGTCGCCGTTCGTGAATACCACGTCGATTCCCGTTCCCACCGGATTCAGCATCGCGACTTTCTGCGGTCCGCCGTAGGCGGATACGGTAGCGCCGCCGCCGCCGATATTCTGCCCGTCGGGGCTGAAAAACACCGTGCCGTCCGAGAGCAGCGCATCGACTCCGCCGCTCACGGCCACGACATCGATCACTTTCAAAGGCCCCCCATAGGCCGCAATGGACGAGCCGCCGCCCGCCAGATTAAGTCCATCCGGACTGTAGAAGGCTCTGCCGTCTGGAAACAGTGCAACGAGCGCCGTTGCGTTTCCGGGAACCGCTACGATCCTGAGGGGCGGGCCTGTCTCCGTTCCCGGATTGGCCGCCACCAACTCACCGCCGCCGTCGCTGGTCGTCGAATTCTCCGGCTCCAAGTCGAAGGTCTTGGCCGATCCGCCGCCGCCGCACGACGTCAAGAGGAGCAGTGCGCCCACCAACACGCACGACTCTGCCGGCCGCTTTGCAAATAATTGCAAAGTTCTGTCAAGCAAACGCAAGCGGCTGAATGTCAATCGGGATCTCATCGGACGCACTCCAGTCAAGAACGGGCAACTCGGCACGAAAGCAACGTAAGTGATTCGGCAGGGTTGACGATAAGTCCTGAATTCCCCGCATTATTTGTGTTATTCGATGAATGCGTGCAACGCGAACATACCGGAAAAATGGGCAATATTGTTATCTCTGCCAAATAAATGCAGTGCCTATTTTATAAGCACATGCCGCAGGGCCGCAAGACTTCAGTCGCGTATCTTGGTCGCGGCTCCTCCGGCCGCCGCGACGATTCGGTTCTCGCCCAAATTTAAATCGCTGCCGACGGAAGATATGCCGACGTAGTTGCCGATGAGTTCATTGTCCTCGAGGGAGAGCACTTTCCCCGCATGATTCAACGCGATGGCGCCCTTCGGCAACGTTCCGTCAAAACGATCGCGCTGCCCCGAAATGTGATTGCCGGTGATCTCGAGATTCTGTCCCTTGGCGACGTAAATGCCGCACGAGACGGGGTTCGTTATCTCGTTGCCGACCACCCATATCGTGTCGGGATGCAAGCCCGGCAATTCGTGAACGCCGCTATAAGCGCTGTTGTAGATGAGGATGGCGTATCGCCCGAGCTCCGTGCCGGGAGCGGCAGGCAGATCGAGTCCCGCGTCGCGCACGACATTGTTCTGCACGTTGATGCGGTAGGTCCCGCTCCAGATGGCCACCGCCCCTTTGATGAAGCCCGCGTTGAACGTGTTCGATGCCACCGATACGTTCGACACCAAGCCCTGCGCCGACGTGTCGGAACCATGCAGCCACACCATCGCGGTCGGGTAGCTGATACCGCGGATGCCTGAGCAGCCGCCGGTCAGACTCGCATCGCTTTCGAAGAAATTATTGCTGATGTTGATGGCGCTGTTCTGTCCTATGCCCGGACTGCCGGGCTGCGCACTCATGGTGATCCAGCTCTGGCCGTTGAAGTCATGGAACGTATTGCCCGAGATCGTGACGCCATCCACGCCGGCGGGAGTTCCCGGGTCCGAATACAAGTAGATGGCGTGGCCATAATCCAAGTGCCGTGCGCACCCGCTGTCATAGCTCGAGCCTTCGAAGCGCAGCCCTTGGATCGAGACATTCGAGATGTTCCGTATCCAGAACAGCGCCGCGAAATTGCCGCTGCTCGCGACCCGCAGGACGGTCTGCTGCGCACCGTCGCGGCCGTCGCCCACGATGGTGGTGCCGGCCGGCACGGTCAACCCGGTCGCGAAACCGTTCGGGCTCAAGTCATAGATCCCCGCTGCGATATGAATCGTCCGGCCCGCGCAGGCGGCCAAGGTATGGGTCAGAGCGGCAAGATTGTCGCCGCCGCCGGGAAGCATGCCGTGGTCGGCGGCCTCGCAGCGTGTCTCGGAGGCCGCGTGCGCAAAGGCAGGCAGGGCCAATGCCAGCATGACGATGCCGAGCTTGCGTCGGAATGTGAATGCGGACATTAGTAAGCCTCCTTCAGAGTCGAGACGCCGCGGCGGCCAAAAGTTCCCCTACTCGTTGATTGTTGCAGGAATCGCCAAGCCGCGCGACCGCGGCGCCGATCAGCCTGCTGGCGGCCGACGCATTCCTGCCGCCGACCCGCCCATCTGTTGAAATGCCTGCTCGACTCCGACCGGAGGGTTCCAGCCGAAGGAGCGGCGAAACGCGCTTCCATCGACGCACAGCGAGCCCACGAGCCGGTCGATCGCGGTCGAGTCAATCCCGAGCGGCTTGCGGGCAAGCGCACTCACGGCGTCCGCCGCGCGCCCCAGGGCGGTCAGCATGGAAACCGGCATTGCCAGCAGCCGCACGCGCCGGGCCGCCGCCGCGGCGAGCGCTTTCACCAGATCCGGAGTCGAAAAGTCGCTGCCATCGCTAATTACATACGTGGACCTCACCGCTCCCGTGTGCCGCAGCACGCACAGCATCGCGTCGACGAGGTTGTCCACGAACATGAAGCTTCGGCGGTTGCGGATCGAGGCAAACGGCAATGGCAGGCCGGTATCCATGAGCCGCAGCAGGCGGCGCATATTGCCCGGGTTTCCCGGACCGTAAATGAGGGGCGGCCGAAGTATGCACCAGTCCGTCGCGCTGCCTTGCAGCTCGGCGGCCACAGCCCGCTCCGCGTCGAGCTTGCTGCGGCCATAGGCATCGGTGGGCGCGCACGGCGTTGCGTCGTCGACCGGCGCGTCGCTGCGGGTGCAGACCGCGGCGATGGAGCTTACGAAAATGAATCTTCGCGCACCGCCGCGCGCCGCCGCGCGCGCCAGAAGCCGGGTCCCTTCGGTATTGACGCGGCGGAACTCCGGCGCGCGGCGAGCGGCGTGTCCGGACTGGTGCGCCAGCGCCGCCAGATGCACCACGGCGTCGCATTCTGCGACCAATTCAGCGAGGCACCGTTCGTCATCCAATGACCTCAACGGCTGCCACTCGACGCTCTCGACGGGCGCGGGTTCATCTCTGCGGTAAGTGGCGCGGACGGCGAATCCCTGCCCGGCGAGCTTGCGAACGAGTCTTGCGCCGACGAATCCTGAGCCGCCGGTGACCAGCACTCTCATACGGGCTCACGATGGCGCACGGGCAAGCGCCTCGCGCATCACATCGACATACCGGCGCAGCGCAGGCTCGCGCGCGAAACATTCGGCATAGCGGCGGCGGCCGTTCTCACCCCACTCTCGCAGCAGTGTGCGCTCGTTCGCCGCGCGATGCAGCAGGTCCGCCACGGCGGGCGCGGCTCCCGGCGGGCAGCATGCGCCACAGGCTGCCTCGCGGATCATCTCCGCGACGTCACTGTCGGGACCGATGTATAGAACGGGGATCGCACGCGCCATGTACCCCAGAAGCTTGCTCGGCACGATGATGCCTTCGAAACCCGGGCGCAGCGTGACGACGGCTATATCGGCAACGCCGAAACTGAAGGGCAGCACGCTTGCCGGCACGAAATCCTTGAACATGACCCGATCGCTCAAATTCAGCGCGGAAACCAGCGCCCGCACCTCGGGCAGCCTCACGCCGCCGCCGATGAACACTACGGTCAGGTCCGTGCCGGCGGCGGCCGCGCGCTGAACGCCGCGGAGAAAGGTTTCGAATTCGTGGCCGATGCCCATGTTGCCCGAGTAGAGCACGATGAGCCGATCATCGAGCCCCCATTCTGCGCGAAGCGGGTTTTCGTGCACGCCGGACGGACGAATGTCGCCGGTGGCCCAATTCGATATGGTGCGAATCCGCTGCGCGCGCACACCCTTCTCGAGGATGCGCCTTTGCATGAACGGGCCGAGAGCCACGACGCGGGCCGCGCGCCGATAGGACCAGGAGAACAGGCGCTGCAACGATTTCCCCAACAACGAATCGCGGCCCGACAGGCCCGAGGCGAACAGGGCTTCCGGGTACAGATCTTGAGCGATGATGACGAAGGGCTTGCGGCGCAAGGCCGACGCGATCGCCACCGTGGGCACGATGAGCAGCGGATTCGTCTGGGTGACGTACAGATCCACGCCGCGATGAAGCAGCAATCGCGGCAGGGCGCATAAACAGAACCACACGATTCGGAGGAGCTTGAAGCGGTGGACGGGCCCCGGAAATATCCGGGGCACCCGGAATATTCTTATGCCGAAGGACGCCGGGTCCCGAAGCGCCCGCTCGGTCATCGGCGCGTACTGATCCCTGCTGCACAAGACGTCGACTTCGAATCCCGCCTCGCGCAAGCCGACGGCAATGTCGCGGGGAATCTCCGCGCCCCCCCATCCTTCGGGAAAGAAGTACTGTTCGACCAACAAGAGCCTGGGCGTGTGACTATCTCGCATCGCAGCCCGGCGCGCCCGCGTCCAATCCCCGGTTTACCGCTTGCGCATACATCCGCGCCGCCTGTCCGGAGACGATGTCCCATGTATAGCCGTGTTCCACCAGCAGGCGCGCGGACCGGCCGTCGGATGCACGCCGGGTCCCGTCGCTTGCATACGAGTGCAGCGCGGCTGCGAGCTCGGGAATCGACATGGGCACGACGATGCCCGCTCGGTGCCGGGCAACCTCGGGGAACTTGCAGCGCTCCGAAATGACGACGGGGCATCGGCTCGCCATGGCTTCGAGAATGCTGAGGCTGAAGCCCTCGTCCCTGCTCGGTTGGCTCAGACACACGGCGTTTTCCAGCAGCCACAGCCTGTCGGTTCCCGAAACCAGCCCGAGGAAGTGAACTCGGCCGGCTAGACCCAGCTGAGCCGCCCTGCGTTTGAGCCCCTCGAGCATGCCGAAATCCGGTCCCGCAAATGCCAGCTGCAGCCCGGGAAGACCGGGCGCGATGGATGCGAAGGCCTCCAAGAGCAGATCCGGCCCCTTCATGGTGTGCAGCCGCGCCAGGAACAGGATGAATGGCCTGCGGCCGCCGGCCGTCGACACAACTTCCGTCATGCCCGGCGAAGCGCCCGCTACCGGCGCCCCGGAGAACTCTGCAAGCGAGACCCCGTTCGGAACGACGAACACCGGCGGCCCGGCCGGACCGACGCACTCCCGGATCTCCGCCGCCTCGAGGTCGTTCAGCGCGTGAAAGCCCGCCGCGCCCTTGAATATGCGGTTCCACACGAGCCAGCGCGCAAGCATCTTCTTCGGCTTCTTTTGGGCGAGCGCCCAAGGCGATAGCGACGTGTGGGGAGCGATCAGATACGGCACGCCAAGCCGCCTGCAGGCATTCGCCGCCAGCGTCGGCACGAGCCGCCATAGCTGGTGGATGTGGACCACATCGTAGCCGGACAAGCTCGCCCGCAAGAGGCCGCGCAACGCCGCCATTCGCATCGGGAGATTGCCCGCAGACGCCATGGTATGAACGTCCTCGCCCCGGAATCCGGGCTCGTGAACCCGCCAGTATCGCGCGTGATTCGGCAATTGCGCGCCGTCTCCGCACAGTACCTGCGCATCCATCCCCATGCGGCGCTGGGCGACGCTCAAGCCGGCGACGACGCGCGGCGGCCCGCCCTCGCGTGGCGCCAACGTCTCAATGACGTGGAGCACTCTGGTCATCCGTCTACGGAGACGGCTGGCCGCCGGGCGCCGCTGGCCTGCCTGCCGCCAGCGACGCCTCATAGTCGGCAAGACGGCGCCGTGCCACGCTGCTCCAGCTGAACAGCTGGGGCATGCGGCGCGCGCCGGTATCGCCGAGCTCGCGGCGGTATTTCGGATCGCTCAGCAAACGTATTTTTTCCGCGAGGTCGGCCGGATCGTTCAACCGGTATGTGATTCCATTGCCGTCGATGCGCTCCTTCGCGAGCAGGGTGTCGTTCACGACGATCGGCAGACCGCAGGCGGTCGCGTCCAGCATCGACATCGACTCCTGGGTCGGCCAGACCCCGATCTCCGCCGCGCGGTAGTACCCCGGCAACTCTCCGTGCGGCCTGAAGGGGAGCACGACGCATCCGTCGCAAGCCGAGAGGTCGCCGTTCTGAGGTCCATTGCCCATGAACAGTCCTCGTACCGGCATGCCCTCCGTCCGCAGCAACCCGACCGCGCGGGCGAGAACCATAGGATTCTTCGCATCCGTGAATTGACCCGTGTAAATGCAGACGATATCGGCGTCGGCGAAGCCCAGTTCTGCGCGAATTCGCTCGCGGCCGGCCCAATCCTCCGCGGTCCGACACGGATAGAAATTCTCGGTGTCGACGCCCAGAGGGACCACCGAGACCTTGCGCTTCGGCATTCCGTAGAAGCGCGTGGCGACTTCCGCGCAATCGTCCGTGGCGGCATAGCACTTCTCGGTGAATACGCTCGCCAGACGTCCCGGAATCGCGCGCGTCGCCAGGTTGGCGATCCACGCCCGGTCCCAGGGACGCACGCCGCGGCGTGCGAGAGGAAAGATCGACACGGTCGTATGAGCCGCGGAAAACAGCGCGAAGCCGAGCTGCAGCTTCGCCATCACCGTTTGGAGAGGCGCCCATCCCGCGTTGATGAATAACTGCACCACATCGGGCTTGATCTCCCGCAGCTTATCGAGCAGACCGATGAACATCGGCACCCCAAGAACGTAGCGATGCCCGATACAATGCACGGTGTATCCGTCGTAAGCCTCCGTCTGCCCCGGCGTCATGGTGCGGTCCGCGCTGAACTGGCTGTAGGCGGAACGGGCGTCGCGGCTCTTGTGATAAACCGGCAAGTCGGTTGCGATATAGTGTACGTCAGCGCCGAGGCGTGCCAGATACCGGGCGAGCATGGTGTTCGAGTACCCCATGTCCCTCGGAAACGAATAGAATATCATCGTTACTCGCAATCTAATTCCCCCTGCTCGCAACACATTCTCTAGCTTACACGTTTTCGCAATGACGGCATTATCGAGCACTTGGAGCGGCAGATGTTAATTCTCAATCTCGGCTGCGGAACCCGCACGGCGGCGCATCCGGACGTGCTGAACATCGACTGGTCGTTGAACATCCGTATAAAGAACTCGCAGCTGCTGCGCCTTGCCGCGTCCCCGCTGCTCGATGCGAGACGCCGCGGCCGGCTCGATCAAATGCGCGGCAGGCTGCTGGCGCATGACCTGTCGAAGGGCATCCCGTCGGAGTCCGACTCCGTCGACGCCGTATACCATTCTCACGTCCTCGAGCATCTCGACCGTCCGGTCGCACGCGAATTTCTCGAGGAAACGCTGCGCGTGCTCAAGCCGGGCGGAATTTGCCGGATCGTGGTGCCGGACTTCGAGTTCCTGTGCCGCGCCTACATACGGCACATCGATCAATGCCGGCAAGAGCCGCAGGAAGCCGCCGTCCACGAGGACTACGTCGGCGCCGCGCTCGAGCAATCGGTCCGCCGCGAAGCCGCGGCTGCGAGCGGGCGCAAAGGCCTGGCCGGCCTCTTGGAAAAGATCGTGCTGGGCGATGCGCGCCGCCGGGGCGAAACGCATCAGTGGATGTACGACCGCATCTCGCTGCCCCACATATTGAAGAGCGTCGGCTATGCCGAGGCCGCGGTGGAAACCTGGACGTCCAGCCGCATTCCCGGCTGGAACGAGATCGGATTGGACAGAAACGCGCAGGGCGGCGAATACACCCCCGATTCGCTGTATGTGGAAGCCCGCAAATGAGCGCCGCTAGATAGACACGCCATGGTCGCCGACGCGCGATCGCATCAGCGACCTCAATATCTCGGCACCCCCTCTGAATCTGATCCACCAGAGAATCACTCCCGCCAAGAGCAGCGCATAGGCCGGCAGCCGCAATGCCAGGCCCGGCAACTCATGCGCCGCGGCGCCGAGACCGAGAGCGGCGGCGAGTGCGAGCGAGCCCGTCATGCAGGCTCGGCGAAAGTCCGCGAGCGGGAATCCGCACGCCACGAACGTCGTCAGGAAATAGGTCCAATAATAGATGATCGCCAGTGTGCCGAACGCCCAGGCGACCATGACAGGGCTGACGAGTCTCGATAGGCAGCCGATGAGCACGACGGATGCCGTCGTGAACGATGCTTCGAGCGTGAACGCCACCTTCTGCCGCCTGAACGAATCGAAGGCCCGGTCCAGCCAGCACGTCGCGGCAAGAAGCAGCGCCGGGCCGGCAAGCGCCTGAAGATACGGGCCGGTTCCGTGCCACTTGGCGGCCAGCAAGCCGTCCGTCAGCGCCGGAGCCTCTATCGCGAACGCCACGTAGGGCACGACCATCGCCACGAACGTCGCCTCCACCAAGCCGGCGGCGAGCCGCCCGACCGCCGCCCGGCTGCCGCGGCTGGCGATCGCAAAGAATATCGGTGAAACGGCGCTGTAGATCAGCGAGTTCGGCGCAAAAACGACCCGATAGGCCAGGCCGAACCGGCCGACTACCGCCGCGCCCGCGCCGATTCCGAGCATGATCTGCACGAGGCGATCGCGCGCCGATGACGCGAGCCCGTAGCCGACCATGTACATGGGAAATCTTCGGTATTTGCGCGCGACGATTTTCATGCCCCGAAGCGACCCGTCACGGATCCAGCCCCGCAGAAACAGGCTCCGGGCCGGCGCCGCGAGACAGGCGGTCTGAACGCCCAGAGCGCAGACGTAGCCCCAGATCAGCGCGGGGAGCTGATTCATCACGCGTGCGAGCAAGAGCTGCGCGACAACCGTCACCAGAGAGAGCATGAACAGTCCCAGTCCCATCAGAAGGAACCGGCTGCCGCGAATGCACCAGCTCGACAGACAACGCTGCGAAGCACCAATGACGGTGGCGGCGGCCAAGCCGTAACCGAAATCCCGCTCGATCCGGATCCAGCCGCCAGGCGCCCAGCGGAGCGTTTGCGCCAGCAGCGTGGCGCCCGCGATCGACGCCGCGATCGCCAGCGCGATGAGCATCACCAGCGCGGAAAGCGTGCGCGCGATGCGGTCGTTGCGCGGCAGAACGATGGCGAAATCGTACCTCACTCCGGCAAACACGCCGAGTACCCCGACCGCCCCGACGAATATGAGGTACTCGCCGTAGGCCCCCGGATCGAAGACGTTCGAGTAGGTCGGCAGCGAGCCGATGACGACGACCTGTCCTGCGGCAGTCAGCGCGCCCAACCCTGCTGCCCGCGAAACGACGCTCGAGGCCATGCCGGCGATTCAGCTGATCCAGTGCAGTTTGTGTTTCAGAAACCGGAACAAATCGATTCCGCGGCCGAACATCCAGTGGTTCTGCAGATTGGGATAGTCCATGTAGCGCTTTTTCGGCAGCGCCATGATGGCATCGAATTCCGCGCGGGAGACGCCCAGCTTCTTCGCCACGAACGCCTTGTCCGGCTCCACCAGATCCGGCGGATAGGCGGGCTCCGCCACCTCGGCCAGCGCCTGATCGCGCGTCATTTGCCCGCAGGCCACCAGCGACGATAGATGCATGCGCCGCTTGTCGTATCCGAATTTCTGCGGAAGTATCCATCCTTGGTAGAACTTCGTGTACACCGACTCGTAGTGCTTGCCGCCGTAATCCTCCCACCCGTATTTGTCCATGAGCAGACGCTTCGCCGCCTGCTTGTCGTAGTCCAAGTAATCCAGCATGAAGACGTTTCGCGGCCGGTGCAGCACGATGTTGAACACCAGCGTCGTGACCGGAATCAGCGGGAAGTGCTTGAGACGCTTGCCGGTAAATATGCCGGTAGACGCTGCGGATGTATCGGCTGTCCAGATGCCCCTGCGACCACTCGCGGACATGAATGCCTTCGGTCCTCATATTCATGCCGCTTACGCAATAGCCGACACCGTACTTCCTGCAAGCGGCGTAAAAAGACGCGACGATGGCATGGTCGGAAGGAATTTCCGAATCCGGCGTCGACGCGCGCAGGAAGGCCAGCTGCAGCTCGCGAAACTCCTTCCAATTCAGCACGTGCGTCGACAGGTCGATGTGCAGCGGATCGAGAATCCGCTTGATGTTTCCCACGGCCTTCTCGGAGTTCCAGCCGTTGTCCACGTGTACGGCCAGCGGCCGCAGCCCGAGTTCCTTGACCTTGATGGCGAGAAAGCTCGAATCGACCCCGCCGCTCACGCCGATGATGCAATCGTATTCCTTGCCGTGCCCGTTGCGCTTCATTTCTTCCACGACTGCGGCGAGCTGCCGCGCGCGCTCCTCGGGCGGCAGGTTGTACACCGCCGGCCGCGCCAGGTACGCGGTGCAGTGATTGCAGTACCCGTCGGCATCGAACACGATGTCCGGATCGGTCGTGTCCATGATGCAGCGGGTACAGATTCGATACGGTTTAGTCATTGAGTCACTTCTTTGGGGGGGTCGCGCAGCGCCTCGATTTCATTGGGGCGAGGATAGCTGATCAGAGGCGCCTTGTGCTTGCCGTGCAGCACGAACATGGTGCCGGCCGCGGCCGCGGCAACCGAGCACGATTGCAGCAGCACATTGATGTCCTCGAGGCTTCCTGCGCCGCCGCAGGCGATCACCGGGATCTTCACTACCGCGCTGATTTCTTGCATCAACGCCAGGTCGTAGCCCGAGCGGGACCCTTCCAGGTCTATCGACTGGACGAACAGTTCGCCGGCGCCGTATTCCTGCATTCGAACGCAGTACGTGCGCGGATCGATGCCGGTGTTCTTCGTACCGCTCCGGGTCCACACTTCGCGGCGGCCGAGCAGCGTCTTGCGCACATCCACGGACACTACGATGCTCTGCGAACCGAATACCGCCGCACGCCGCGGAGATCACCTTGCCGTCGGCCGCGGCCGTGCTGATGACGACCTTTTCGATGCCGATCGAGAGGATGCGCCTGATCTGCTCCACCGAATTGACGCCGCCGCCATAGGCCAGCGGCATGAATGCTTCGGAGGCGAATTCCTCGATCAGAGCGTAGTCGGGTTCGCGCCCCTCGAGCGTCGCGCGAATATCGGCCACGATGAGCTCGTCGCAATCCAAGTCGTTGAACAGCTTCACGGCGTTGATCGGATCGCCCAGGTAGAGAGGATCCTTGAAGCGACGAGTCTTGAACAACTCGCCGCCCGCGACCTGAAGGCACGGAATCACACGGGGCCGCAGCGAATTCATGACGTGGCGAAATTATTCAAAAGCTGCCAGCCGAAGCGATGACTCTTCTCCGGGTGGAACTGCACTCCGGCGATATTTCCGCGGACGATCGCGGCGGAGAATTCGCCGCCATAGGTGCAAACCGCGAGCGAATTCGCCGGCGAATCGCAAATCACCCGGAAAGAGTGCACGAAATAGAAGCGGCTGTCGTCGACGAGCCGGTTCGCCAGCGGATGATCCGAAGTGGTCCACCGTATCGTGTTCCAGCCCATATGCGGAATGCGCAGGCCTTCGACGCCGGGAAACCGCTTGGTGCGCGCGCGGATCAGTCCGAGACCCGGGGCGTTGCCCTCCTCGCTCTCGAGGGTCAGCATCTGCATGCCCACGCAGATGCCCAGCAGCGGCCGCTGCGTTGCGGCGAATTCCAGCAATGAGGCCCGCAGACCGGAACTATCCAAGGCATGCATGCACGCATCGAACGCCCCGATTCCCGGAAGGATCAGGCGTTTCGCTCCCGCCAACGCCTTGCCGCTCGAGACCACTTCCGCCTCGATCCGCAGTTTGCGGAACATATTGCATATCGATCCGGTATTGCCGATACCGTAGTTGACGATGCTCACTTCGGCCACGGTGCCTACCCGGTCCGGGGCGTACGGGCGCCGCGGGACAGATCGTTGACCAAACCCGCCGATGCGGAGGCCAGCAGAGGAATGAACACCAAACCACCCGACAGAAATGCGGTAAACGCCGAGGTAACCTCCAGCTGGAACAGCCCATACATGCAGCTGCCGAGCAGCGCAATGCACAAAGGCGTTTTCCCCAGGCTCATGACGAAGATATCGACGCTTTTCACCACGAAGCCCACGACCAAGGACATGACCAGCACTCCGCCGTAGGAAAAATCCACCCAGGCATCGCCGATGAAGAAGGAATCGAACGTCGCGCCGTCGGCGCCGAAGAAGTTCGCCACCGCGGTATGGGCCGACACGAGTTCGCCGGTCCCGAACAAGCTGTGAATCAATCCGATATTCATGCCCCAGGTGTGCGGCAGGTAGTGCGGATACACGTAAAAAGTCTGATAAATGACCTCGTTGTTGACTTCGAAGAATCGATAGCTGAGAAACTCCAGTATACCGACGGCGTCGAGCTGAGGCAGGGCGATCACCACCGCGAGGACCACGCCTGCCACCATGATGATCGAATAAACCAAGAACCGGCCGATTCCGAACTCGAGGCTTCTGCAGGCCTGATACACCACGATGATTTGCAGAAGGTAGACCAGCCACGGAGTCTTTTCATACGTGCCGATCTTCCCGGCGAATACCGCGGCACAGACCAGCAAGCCGATCGCGACCAGGTAGCGCCGCTTGGACGCGACGCCTTTGAGCAGCAGGACAAAGCTCAGGAAGGGCGCCACTGAGGCGATGAGGGTCTGATACACGTAGCCGCCCTCGTCGCCGAAATCATGCCGGTAGTGCGCCTTCTCGAGCGACGACTGCAGCGACACGAAATTCAGCAGCTGCGACTCTTTGCCGAAATAGAAAAACACCCCCAATATATATAAAGCGGTCAAGACGCCGATCGCCGCCAGCAATTGATCGCCGTCCGGCCGGTCGAACAGCGCCGTGGCCTTCCAGCGGCGCACCACCAGTTCGGATTTCGCGGTCAGCGACGGGGAACTGGCGCGCGCGAGCTCGATGCCGATCACGAGGCCGAACCACATCAGGATCAGGCTCAAGGTCACGGCGCCGCGCACGTCGGGCACGGTGTCCGCTCCGATGAAATAGATGATGTTGCCGGCCCCATACAGCACGAAGAACGACAGCAGCATCAGCGGAGCCAGCAACAGGCGCGGAGGCTCTCTCAGCCAGATATACACCGCGATGCCGGCGAGGCAGAACGCATGAACGAAGTCTAAGGGCAGCAATGCGGCGCTCGGGCTTCAGCGCCGCTCGTTGCGGCGTTGCCGGACGGCGGCGACGATGACGCCGACGGCAAAGCCCAAGGCCGCGCCCAAGGCCACGATCAAAGGCTTGTTCGGACTGTCTTTATCCTTCGCGTCCCGAACCGCCGCCGGATCGATGACCTTGAAAGCATAGGAATCGCGCGTCCGAGCCACCATGGCATTCTTCAATTCCGTTTCCATGACTTTGGAAATTGCGCTCTGGATCTCCACCGTCGATGTCTTCGCGGCTTCCGACTTGAGATATTCGATGCTGCGGCCCTGTTCGGCGATCGCCCTTTCCCGCAATGCCATATCCGCCTCGGCGACCAGCCAATTGGCCCACTGGGCCGCGGCGAATCGATCGCTCCAGACGATGGACACGGTCACGATTCCCGTGCGCCGGTCCTCCGCGATTTGCCGGATCTTCTTGGAGAACTTCTCCACCCCTTCGTAGATCGTAGGGGCATCGGAGGGATCTCGCCACTGCTTGCGGGCCGGATCCCATTTCTTCGCGAACAATATGGGCATGAGTCCGTGGCGCTGGATGAATCCGGCCGTGAAGGCACGCGAGCGCAAGTACTCCAGTGCCTCGTCGGATTTCTTGCCTCCGGCTCCGCCGATATTGATGCCCGCCAGGGATGCAAGACCTCCGAGCTGACCCAGATCGCCCAGGCCGCTCGAGCTGTCCGCGGGCGAAAAGACCACTTCGGAACGGTACATGGGCGTCAGCCAGAACGCCAAACCGACTGAGCCGACGACGAATATCCCGATGAAAATACCGAGGGTCGCGGCATGCCGGCCCAAGAAGCGCGACATGGCAATTAGGCTCAGATCGTTTCGGGGAAGATCCGCGGGCTCATTCATCGCAGTGACTCGCCAAGGGCACAGACTGCCTCCACGATACGCTCCGCCGAACGGCCGTTGCCAAAGGGCCCCTCGCCGCCCGGCGGCCCCCGATCGTAAGCCCTTTGCGGCCTTCGGGCCAGATTCGCCAATACCTCGGCAAGCCGGGCACCGTCACTTCCAGCAATGCAGTTAGCATTGTCGCGCAGCGTCTCCACCCATTCGGTCTCGTTACGCAGCGTCACGCACGGGCAATTCAAGAAGAACGCCTCCTTCTGCAGCCCTCCCGAATCAGTGAGAACCCAGCTCGCCCCCTGTATCAATGCCAGCATGTCGAGATAGCTCTGCGGGCCGGTCACCAGCAGGTTCGGGGCGGGCCGCCAATCGATCCGGCCGTCTTTCAAGATGGCGGAGGTGCGCGGGTGCATGGGAAACACGATCCGGCCGAACCCCGAGGCGGCATGGTTGATTGCTTCGAGCAGAGTATCGAGCTCGTCGGGCGTGGTGTTTTCGGCGCGATGAACCGTGGCGACGCCATATTCTCCCGCCGCAAGCCCCAAGTCGCGGAGCACCCTGGAGCGTGCGCGCGCCTCTTTCGCATAGAACAGCACCGCGTCGTACATTACATCGCCCGTCAAAAGTGATCTGGCTTGCAGGCCCTCGGCCGCTAGATTCTCGATGGCGGTGCCGGTCGGCGCGCACAGAAGCTCCGATAGGTGATCCGTCGCGATTCGATTCAGTTCTTCCGGCATCCTGCGGTTGAAGCTGCGCAGGCCTGCCTCTACATGCGCCACTGGGATGTGCAGTTTCGCCGCGGCGAGCGCACCGGCGAGGGTAGAGTTGGTATCGCCGTAGACGATGACCACGTCCGGGCGAACTTCGGTCAGATATCCTTCGATGGCTTCGAGCATGTGGGCAGTCTGGCGGCCTTGGGGCCCGGACCCGACGCCGAAATTCACGCTCGGCTTCGGTATATCCAGCTCCTCGAAAAAGACCTTGGACATGGCATCGTCGTAGTGCTGTCCGGTATGGACGATGCGGTCGTCGATCTTCAGCCGCGCCTGCTTCATCGCCCTGGACACGGGCGACAGCTTTACGAACTGCGGGCGAGCACCCACGATGCTGACGGTGCGAACGGCCGGCGCCGTCTCTGAGCGCATCAGGCGCTTCCATCGACGGCGCAAACACCGTCGCGAAGTACGTACATCTCCCCGCTCTCCTCGCAGCGCGCGCGCGCACTGCCCTGCAGCGGAAGTTCCAATTGCCGGCCGAAGCGGCTCATCCAGCCGATTTGCCGCGCCGGCACGCCCACCACCAGAGCGTGAGCGGCAATGCTTTTGTTCACCACCGCTCCCGCGCCGACGAAGGCATGCTCGCCGATGGTCACTCCGCAGACGATGGTGCAGTTGGCCCCCAGGGTCGCGCCCTTTTTTACCAGAGTCTTGCGGTACTCGGCCTTGCGAATCACGGCCGAACGCGGATTGTAGACATTCGTGAAAACCATACTGGGGCCGCAGAAGACATCGTCTTCCAGAGTCACGGCGTCGTAGACGGACACGTTGTTCTGGATCTTGACGTTGTTGCCGATGGAAACATCATTGCCCACGAAAACGTTTTGGCCGAACGAACACCCGGCTCCGATGCGAGCCTGCGCGCAGATGTGGACGAAGTGCCACACGCGGCACCCCTCTCCCAGCACGGCCCCTTCATCGACGATTGCCGTCGGATGGACGAATGTCGCCGCCATGCCGTCAATACTCGAGCGGCAAGTTGATGCGCCGTCCATCGCGGGCGGACTTGTACAGCGCGATCAATAATTCGAGCGAGCGCAGTCCTTCCCTCCCGTCCGTTTCGGCTTCGGTCTCGCCGCGCAGCGTGCGAATGACGTTGTCGTAGTACAGCGGGTGTCCGAACCCATAGACGGAGGTCGTCTCGTAGTTCGCGTCCGCAACCTGCCGATCCACCTCATGCGGCGTCGCGAACTCCCAGCGCTGGATTTCGTTGACGGCCACCCCGCCGATCTTCACGGTGCCGTTCTCGCCCAGAATGGTGATGGATCCCTCGAGATTCTTCGGATAGGTGAGCATGGTCACGTTGATCGAGCCCATCGCGCCGTTGCGCCATTTGAGCGCGGCGACGCCCGTGTCCTCGACTTCGATGCGCCGTGCCAAGGTTCCGGTGTATGCCATCACGCTTTCGACCGGTCCTACCAGCCAATCCAGCAGATCGACGTAATGGCTTGCCTGGTTCATGAACGCCCCGCCGTCGAACTCCCAGGTACCGCGCCATTTAGCGCCGTCATAGTAGCTCTGCGGGCGCGTCCAGAAGACATTGATGCAGACCATGTAGATCCTGCCGAAGCGCCCCGCCTCGATCGCTTGCTTCAGCATCTGCAGCGTGCGGTTGCGCCGATTCTGCTTGACCACGAACAGCCTCACATCGGCCGCATCGCAGGCACGAACCATGTCCAGGCCGTCCTGCCACCGGGTGGCCATGGGTTTCTCGGTCATCACGTGCCGGCCGGCCGCGGCCACTTGAATGGCCTGCGCCGAGTGCAGGCCCGACGGCGAAGCCAGCACCACGCAATCCGCCTGCGTCGCCGCCAGCATTTCTTCCAGGCTGGAATGCCCCGCAGCTCCGGTCTTGGCCACGGTGTCCGCCAATCTGCCTGCGTCAGAATCGCAAACGTCGACCAATTCGGCGCTGTCGCGGTGCGCGCCGATCGCGCCGAAATGATTCACCGCGATTCTGCCGCAGCCGACCAGGGCGAAGCGTATTTTTCGTCCGATCACCGGCTTGTTCATACGCTGCGTACCGCGAGCAACGCCACCGCCAGATTGTAGAGAATGGTCGTCACCGCCTGCCACAGCGGCAGCGCCCGGATCCTCTCCGTGTCCAGCGGCACTACGATGGTATCTCCCGGCCGAATTTCCACCGATTGCGAGCGCCTGAACCAGCCCGAGCGTTCTCCCGAGATGACATCGCCATTGGCCCGCACGACATAGATGCGCTTTCGGTCGGCCTTCTGAGTGGTTCCGCCGCTCCTCGCGATGTAGTCGTCGCGGGTCAGGCCCGCCTGGAACACATGCGAGGTGGGGCTCTGTACTTCGCCGAGGATGGTGATTTCCTGGGTCTTCTTGGGAACCATCAGCTTGTCGCCGTCTCTCAGCACCACATCGTCGGGGGCGCCGACGGGGCCCTTCATCACTCGGCCGATATCTATCACCAACCGGCCGACCGGCTTGGTCTCGCGAAGCTGATTCATCAACTGCTGGCCCACGGCCAGGCCTTGCGCTGCGCTGTTGCCGCCGGAATTGGTGGCGGCGCCGCCGGTGACCGCCTCCAACGACAGGGAAGCCAGATCGCTTTGCAGCCGGTTGGCCAATAATTCGAGCTGGTCCTTTTCCCGCTTCTTCAGCTCTTCGCGGATGAACACCGCTCCCTCGGGAAAGGCCAGATCGGTGAATCCGCCGGCGCGCTGCAGGACCGAGGACAGGGTCTCGCCCTGATGGATGGGATACTTGCCGGGGAAGCGCACTTCACCCGCCAGCTCGATCGACCCCGGCTCCACCCATTGCGGAATGGGCTTGATGACGAGGACGTCATAGGGTTTGAGCTGCACATCGGCGCCGGCATCGCCGCGGCGGATCGCGGCGAGATCCACCGGGATCAGCTCGGTCCTGCGGGCATCTCCACTGTGCACCTCGTATCGCGTAATCTCGGCTTCGCCGCGAAATGCCGAGTCCTCCAAGCTGCCGCCGGCGCGGATCAAGTCGCTGACCCGCATGCTGGGCTCGAGCGGATAATGTCCCGGCGCCTTCACCCGGCCGTCGATGCTGACGACCTGTTCCGGCTTGTCGGGCGATGCCTGCAGCTGCAATTCTCTGATGACGGGCGCCAGAATGCGCTCGCGATCGGACGACAGATCGAACACATAGATCTTGTCGCGCGGCTGCAGCTGCGGATCGGCCGCCGAACCGGGTGCCGCAAGGGCCCGGCGCAGATCGGCTGACAGCACCTCCACCTTCAAGTCCGGCGGCACTTCACGGCGAATCATGATGTAGTGCTCGTCCGCATTCGGCCGCAGCTCGTCGAAGCTGCTCAGCACGTCGCTGAGCCGCAACCCCGGACGATATTCGAATTGGCCGGGCCGGAACACATGACCCGAGAGCACCACCGAATTTTCCAGCGTCGGCCGTATCGCCGGTATCTTCAGCAAATCGCCGTTATCCACTTGAATCGCCCGGCCGGCCGCCGTAGTCAGGTCGACATTGCGCATTTCGCGCATGCTCGACGGCAGGATCCGCTCCAGCTGGCCCAATTTGGCGTCGGCATCCGGCAGCAGCCCGCCGGCGATGTCGACGGCCTGCGCCACGGTTTTTTCCCCTTTCAGCTCATAGATGGCCGGCCGGTGCACCGCGCCGTACACCGACAGCGTGTTGCCGATGGGGGGAATGAAGATGACGTCGCCGGGCAGCAGCTGTCTGTCGTGGCTGGTATCTCCGTGCAGCAAGAGATCGTACAGATCGAGCGTGGTCACCAAGCGCCCATCGCGCTTCAGCTGGATATTGCGCAGAGAACCGATTTTCTTGACACCGCCGCTGACGAACAGTGCATTCGTCATCGTGGACAGGCCGCTCACCGTATAAGAACCGGGCTTTTCAGCGTCGCCCAGCACGAACACGCGGATGGAGCGCAAGTCGCCCATGGTCACGGTAACGTGCGTTCCAATCATCTGCTTGGACACGCGCTCGTCGATCGCCGAGCGGGCCGCATCGAAAGACATGCCGCTGACCATGATGGGCCCGAGCTTGGGAAAATTCACCCTGCCGTCACGCTGCACCGTCAGCTCGTACAGCGAGGATTCGTTGCCGTAAAGCTGTATCTGCATCGTATCGCCGGGTCCCACGATGTAGTCGATGGGAACCTGGATGTCCGAGACCGGCGCAAACGTGCTCGGCTCTCCTTGGAACAAGTCGTAGCCGAATGGCTTCAGCGCCTCGGTGCCGAACGCCACGAGGCGCAGCAATGTCACTCTCACCGCGTAATCCGCCAGATCCGGGTCGGCGCCGAGCCGCTTCGTCGCCTCTGACGCGGTCAAGCCGGCCAAGGGGATCGCGGGCAGGCCAGGCATCTCCAGTACACCGAAACCATTGAGCTTGAAGGGATTGCTGTCGAGGACTCGATTGCGGAATTTCTCCTCTTTTTCCTTTTCAATGTCCGTCTTAGGAGTTTCGTCCGGGCGGCAGCGCGTGTTCGCAAAGTCGGTGTTCGGCACCTTGGTCTCGGTCCCGTGCAGACCGTTGAGGGTGGTGCCGGGATTGGCGGCTGCGGCGTTGATACCGTTCAGACCCGCGATGCCGGGGATACCGGTGACGCCGGCGGCGCCATTCTTGCCGTTGACGCCATTGAGATTGTTCTGATCGCCGTTTTGATTGGTGGAGTTCTCGCACAGCTCATCGAGAGAGATCAGCTCGATCAATACGGTGTCGTTGGCACGCAGCTCAGGATCCTCGTCTTCCTGGCGAAGCATTCGGCCATCGAGGGATTTTTGATCTCTTTCCTTCTCCAACTGCCATTGCTCGTTGGTCTTGGCGTGCACGGTCTCGGGAGTTTCGAGCTTCTGATCCGTCTTCTTTCCCGTGCCCGCGCCCTTGCCCCCCAGCACCTCCTGCAGAATGGAGCCCTGCTGATCCGGCGAGAGGCTGTTCTTCAGCGCCTGCAGGGTATCGGAGGTCTGGCTCTGCGTTGATCCTGCCAAGCCGACCGCTAGCAGCGCCGCCAACGCGCCTAGAGTTCTACTTCGCATGAATTGCTATCGGTGTATGCGTCCCGTGCCTGGAATACGTCCAACGTGAAGTCATGCTCCCACTACCATCTCTTTTACAACCTCACTCACAATTGCGCACTCGAACGGCCGGCCGGCTCGTGCCCTGCGCATATCATAGCCTGTACACTCGTCCGGGTAACCCACCGTCACGCCTTGGCCCGAGCTATGGACAGCTCACGGGCGCTTATAGTTCTTTTCCAGCCAATCCGAATAGCCGGGGCCCAAGAGGGCCTGCCACCACCGCGTATTGGCCAAATACCAATCGATGGTTGCCCGCAGCCCGGAGGCGAGATCGCGCGCCGGAACGTACCCCAGCTCGCCGTTCGCCTTCGCATAGTCGATGGCATAACGCCGGTCGTGCCCAAGCCGGTCGCGCACATGAGTGATCAGATCGGCCGCCCGCCCGCCCTTGACAGCCGGCGAGTGCGGAAACGCCGCGCGCAGCTCCGCCCTCTCGCCCAGGGCTTCATCCACCAGGCGGCATAGCGTCTTCACGATCTCGATATTGGCTGTTTCGCTGTTCCCGCCGACGTTGTACACCTCGCCCGCCCTTCCGCCTCGGAGCGCGAGCGCTATGGCCGCGCAATGATCTTCCACGTGCAGCCAATCGCGCACTTGCAAGCCGTCGCCGTAGATCGGCAACGGCTTTCCCAGCAAGATGTTGACGATGGTGAGCGGAATCAGTTTCTCCGGAAACTGGTAGGGGCCGTAGTTGTTCGAGCAATTGGTGACCGTGGTATCGAGGCCGTAGGTCTCGTGGTAGGCCCGTACCAGATGATCCGAAGCGGCCTTGCTCGCCGAGTACGGCGAGTTGGGGGCGTAAGGAGTCGCCTCGTGAAAGGGCGCATCATCAGGACCTAAGGAACCGTACACCTCATCGGTGGACACATGATGGAAGCGGTGTCCCGGAACGGCCTTCCCATCCCTCCACAGCCCCTTGGCCGCTTTGAGCAAGGAATGAGTGCCCACGATATTGGTGCGTATGAAGTCGTCGGGACCCAAGATCGACCGGTCGACGTGCGACTCCGCCGCAAAATGCACCAGCGTGTCGATGCCGTGGGTCTCGAGCAGCGCCCGCACCGCGGCCTCGTCGCAGATATCGCCCTTGACGAAGGCATACCGAGGGTTGGCGTCGAGACCCGCGAGGTTGTCGATATTGCCGGCATACGTCAGCGCATCGAACACCACCACGCGCCCCTCTCGGGAATTCGCCAGCCAATGCCGCACGAAGTTCGCGCCGATGAAGCCGGCGCCGCCGGTGATGAATAAGTTACGAGGCTCGAAGCTCATCCAGCATGGTCCTTAAATTGTGCCGCCAGTGCCGCGCGGGTGCCTCGATCAGTGCCCGCGTCGCCCCGGTATCGAGCACACTGAATGCGGGCCGGCGCGCCCGCGTTGGATACGCGGTGCTCGGAATAGGCACGATCGGCACGGCACGGTCCAATATACCCCGCTCCTGCGCTTCATCTTGGATGGCCACCGCGAAATCGTACCAGCTCGCCACCCCGAGATCCGTCCAGTGGTAGATGCCGCCCGGCGCGCCCGCCTCGAGGAGGCCCCAGATCGCGCCGGCGATGCCCGCGGCCCAAGTGGGGGTGCCGATCTGGTCGCAAACCACGCTCAGCCGCTCTTTTTCGCGCATGAGCTTGAGCATGGTCAGCACGAAATTTCGTCCCGTGGCGGCGTACACCCAGGCGGTGCGCAAGACGACGCCGCCCCCCTCGCCGCTCAATGCCCGGCGCTCGCCGCCGAGCTTGCTCGCGCCATAGACGCTCAAAGGGTGGGTCTGATCCGACGGCAGATAGGCACGGTTGGACTTGCCGTCGAAGACGAAATCCGTCGACAGGTGCAGCAGCCGGCAGTTGGCCTTCGTAGCTGCCGCGGACAGCACGCCCACCGCCGCGTCGTTGACCGCCGCGGCTTGGCGCGGATGATCCTCGGCCAGATCCACCGCCGTGTAGGCGGCGGCGTTGACGGCCCACTGCGCATGGGTTTCAGCCAATGCGCGCGAAACGGCCGCCTCATCTCTTATGTCAAGTTCGGCGCGGGTCTTGGCGATGACTTCGTGCCGCGCGGCAGCCGCCGCCACCACGGCGCTCGCCACCTGGCCTCCGCCGCCGAGCACCAGCACCCTCACGCGAACTTCTCGATATCGGCAAAGCTCGCGCCATGGGTATCCTTTGCCGAAAGATTGGGAGCGACGCCCGCCGGCAGCGGCCAGCGGATCTTCAAGGCCGCATCGTCCCAGGCCAGGGTGCGCTCATGCTCGGGCCGGTAGAAATCCGTGCACTTGTAGAGAAAATCGGCGGATACCGTGGTGACCAGGATGCCGTGCGCCAGGCCCGGCGGCACCCACAGCATGCGCTGATTTTCCGCCGACAGTTCCACGCCCCATGAGGCTCCGTAGCTCGGGCTGCTTCGCCGCAGGTCGACCACCGCGTCATATACGCTGCCCAGCGCGACCCGCACCAGCTTGCCCTGAGTGTGCTCGACCTGTAGGTGCAGTCCCCGCAGCGTCCACTGTTTGGAGCGGCTGTGGTTGTCTTGCACGAAGGCCGCCTCGATGCCGGCGGCCTTGAATTTCTCTTCCTGCCAAGTCTCCATGAAGAATCCGCGCGCATCGCCGAATACTTCGGGTTCGATCAGCACCACGTCGGCGATCGGTGTCTTCGTGAATTTCATACTGTAAATTTCATGCTGCAGAATACTTGGCGGCGGCTAATGTTCGTTCACGATGCGCAGCAGATACTCGCCGTAGCCGCTCTTCTCCAAGGGCTTCGCCAGCTTCACGAGCTGGTCCGCGCTGATGAATCCCGAGCGCCAGGCGATCTCCTCCACGCAGGCCACTTTCAGGCCCTGCCTCTCTTCGATGATACGCACGAACACGCCGGCATCGAGCAAGGAATTGTGCGTCCCGGTGTCCAGCCATGCCGTGCCCCGCCCCAGCCGTTCGACATGCAGATCGCCCGCCTTCAGGTACGCACGATTCAGATCCGTGATCTCCAGCTCGCCGCGCGGCGAGGGCTTCAGGGCCTTCGCGAAGGCCGAGGCGCGCCCATCGTAGAAATAAATACCTGTGACCGCATAGTTCGACGGCGGCTTCGCGGGCTTCTCCAATAGATCCGTCACGCGGCCCTCGGCATCGAACTGCACCACGCCGTAGCGCTCTGGATCCTGCACGTAGTAGCCGAACACCGTCGCACCGGATTCGCGCTGCGCCGCCGACAGCAGCAGCGCGGTCAGGTTGGCGCCATAAAATATATTGTCCCCGAGAATCAGCGCCGACGGCGCACCGTCCAGGAACGGCTCGCCGAGAATCAGCGCCTGGGCAATGCCATTGGGAACGGCCTGGACGACGTACTCGAAGGACAGTCCCCATTGGGTACCGGAGCCCAGCAGATCGCGGAAGGCTGACTGATCTCGCGGCGTGGTGATGATCAGATACTCGCGGATGCCGGCAGACATCAGCGCCGCCAGCGGATAGTAAATCATCGGCTTATCGTAGACCGGCAACAGCTGCTTGCTGAGCGACATCGTGATCGGATGCAGGCGCGTGCCGGCGCCGCCCGCCAAAATTATGCCCTTGCGCTGTTTCAACGAATTCGCCTCTTAGCTTCGATGCGCAATTATAGAGTAACTCGGTATGCGTCATCGACGATTCGGCATGCCAACTCAATCGACCCGCGCACCCGATCGACGCTCCCGACGTAACCCGCGAGCGCCTCTTGGGCGCGCTGGCGAAGCGCAGCGGAACCAATGTGCCGATGCCGTGCCAGGCTCGCGATATCGCTTCGATCCCGTTCCAAAAACCGGCTGATCTTGCTCACCGCCAGATCGAGCGGAGTGAGCAGCCGCACATCCAACACACTCGCATCAATACCCTCGAGCGGCAGCGGAATCGAATCGTCGTGCGCATCCTCGTGCATCAAGGACAAGGTGTCATTGTATTGCCGATCAAGGTACAACAGGCGTGCCGCACCGTCGGCATCGCGGTAGGCTATATCGAGATCGTCGGGCAGCGCGATGCGCCGCGAAAAGACGGCATCGATGTCGCGAGAGACTCGTTCCCCCGTGTAGAAATGCAGGGCCGCGCCGCCCGCGACGTACATTCTAATCGGCAAGGTCGATTCGGGGACCTGTTTCAGCGCCCCCGCGATACGCGCGACGATCTGCCGAAATGCCTCGACATAATCGGCGCGTGCCCTCGAATCAGGCCGCATGGCGCAATCCCGCCGACAACATCGGCAGGAAACGTGACGGCCGGACGGGACTACGTTCCAGCCACAACGCGAAAACCCCGACTTGGCTGCTCCCGGCGTGCAATTCTTCGGCAAGGTCCAGCAGCGAACGCCGGTCGAACTCGGGAAGGCTCGCGACCATGACCGCAAGTCCGGCCATGAAAAACGCAGGCCCACACTGTCGCCAGCGCTGCGGCTCAACGTCGCCCGAAACGCACAAATCGAGAAGCTGCTCTTCATATTCCCGGTCGAGTTGCGCGGGGAACCGTCCATCCCGTGTCATCCCGTGCATACTTCCATCGATTACATCCACACTCGCCCCGACCGCTCTGGCAAGGGTCTGCAAAGTTGCAAAATCGCAGCTACGCCGGCCGCGTAAGCGCGACAAAGTCTCCTTACGGATACCGGCACGCGCGGCCCATTCGGTATCCGTAATCGCAAGCTTCCGCGCCCTGCGTTGCAGCGACTCGAGAACGAGAGATAATTGTGTCGTTGACTTTTCCATCAACGAATTATTGTTGAAATTGACTTTTAGGTCAATATTTACGACGTCTGCACTGCCTGCGTATTACCGGTGCTTAGCCACGTAATCGATGAGCGACGCCAGTCCCGCCGCACCATGTCCTGCCGGCGCTTTGCCGCCCTTCATATCGATGGCCGCCGCGAGCTTCTTGCCCAGTTCCACCCCGAACTGATCG
Organism: uncultured Gammaproteobacteria bacterium; assembly: GCA_963784105.1. GTDB lineage: Bacteria > Pseudomonadota > Gammaproteobacteria > Steroidobacterales > Steroidobacteraceae > Bog-1198. The sequence goes on along the minus strand of CAWAQE010000015.1, from coordinate 1,474,352 downwards.
AAGGAATTGATGCCCCATACCGTGCCCTGCACGAACACGCTGTGCTCGTACATCGCGAGCAATCCGCCCAGGCTGCGCGCGGTCGTCTGCGGGTACATCAGCAGCGAACTCGGCCGGTTGCCTTCATACACGCGATGCGGCCCGATCCGGGCGATGTCCGCCGCGTCGGCGCCGGCCTTGCGCATGTCGGCCTCCACCTCCGCCTGAGTGTGTCCGAAGGCGAACGCCTGGGACTGTGCGAAACAATTCTGCAACGCGAGGTCCTGTGCCTCGGTGCCGCCCCATGATCCGCGCAGCGGCGCGATGAAGTCCAAGGCCTGCGTCAAGGTCCCCTGGTGCAGCATCTGAAAGAACGAGTGTTGCGCGTTCGAGCCGGGCTCGCCCCAGACGATGGGCGCGGTGGCAAAATCGACGCGCCCGCCGGCGAGGCTCACCGACTTGCCGTTGCTCTCCATCTCCAGCTGCTGAAGATAGGCGGGCAGGCGTGCCAGCCTTTGATCGTAGGGCAGCACCGCAAGCGTCGGAAGATTCAAGAACGTCCGGTTCCACACGCTTAAGCATCCCATGAGTACCGGCAGATTCCTTTCGAACGGCGCCTCGATGAAGTGCTTGTCGATGTCGCTCGCCCCCGCCAGAAATTCCTCGAATCGCTCGCTGCCGACCACCAATTCCGCAATGAGTCCGATCGACGACCACACCGAATAGCGGCCGCCCACCCAATCCCACATCGTGAATCGATGCTCGGCCGCGATGCCGAAGGCGTCCATGGCCTGCGCATTGGTCGACACCGCCACCACGTGGTTGGCGGGGGATTTCTCCCCCAACGCCCCGACCATCCATGCGCGCGCCGCGTTGGCGTTTGCCTGTGTTTCGAGGGTCGTAAAAGTCTTGGAGCAGACGACGATGAGGGTCTCCGCGGGATCGATGCTGCGGATCAAATCCTCGAGCTGCGTGCGGTCCACATTGGATACGAAGTGCGGCGTTATGCCGCCGCTCCACTCGGCCCGCAGCGCATCGCAGACCAGCAGCGGCCCGAGATCCGAGCCCCCGATGCCGATGTTCACGACATGCTTGAATCGCTTGCCCGTAATCCCGAGTTTCCCGCCCGAGCGCACCGCCGCGACGAAATCGACGAGTTTCCTGCGCGAGTCGCGCACCTCCGCCTGAATGGCCGCGGAGCCCGCGAATTCCGAGCGCAGCGCCGTGTGCAGCACCGCACGCCGCTCTGTGGTGTTGATCGGGTCGCCGCGAAACATCGCGGCCCTGCGCGCCGGCAGGTCCGCCGCGTGCGCCAAGTCGAACAACAGCGTCAAGGTTTCGCTCGTGATGCGCTGGCGCGATATGTCGAGCAGCCAGGAATCGTGGACTACATGAAAATTCTGCCAGCGCCTCGGATCGGTGGCGGCCAAATCGCGCAAATGCAGCGCGCTCAATTTATCGGCATGCGCGGCGACCGCGGCCCATTCGGCTTTGGAGGAATTCAACTGTGTCATATCGTATGCCCGGCTCTTCTAGGATTGCGGGTGATAATACTGAAGATACCATTCGACGAACCGCTTCACACCCGTTTCCAGATCGGTGCCGGAACGATATCCCGTCGCGCCGGCCAGAGCGCCGACGTCGGCCCAGGTATCGGGCACGTCGCCGGGCTGCATCGGCAGGAGGTTCTTCCGCGCTTTGCGCCCCAGGCATCGTTCCAGTACTTCGATGTAGCGCAGCAGCTCGACCGGCCGTTGATTGCCGATATTGTAAATTCTATAGGGAGCGCTGCTGGAGGCCGGATCGGGTGCATCCGAATTCCAGTTCGGGTCCGGTGCCGCCGTATGATCCAGCGCGGCGAGGATGCCCTCGACGATGTCGTCGACGTACGTGAAATCACGGCGGTGGCGGCCGTCGTTGAATACCTCGATGGGCTCGCCGGCCAGCATGTTCTTGGTGAATAGAAACAGCGCCATGTCCGGCCGGCCCCAGGGACCGTACACGGTAAAGAACCGCAGCCCCGTGGTCGGCAAGCCGTACAGTGAAGAATAGCTGTGCGCCATCAGCTCGTTGGATTTCTTGGTGGCCGCATACAGGGTGAGCGGATGATCGACGTTTTGCCGCTCAGAGAATGGCATATGCGTGTTCGCCCCGTAGACCGAGCTGGTGGAGGCGTACACCAGATGTTCGACGGCGTTGTGCCGGCAGCCCTCGATCACATGCAAGAAACCGGTGATATTGCTTTGCACGTAGGCATGCGGATTGACGATGGAGTAGCGCACGCCCGCCTGGGCCGCCAGATGCACCACGCGCTGGAATTTCTCTGCGCGAAACAATGCATCGACTGCCTCCCGGTCCGCGACGTCGATTTTCACGAAACGGAACGTTGCGTGACGCTGCAGGATCTCGAGCCGCGCCGCTTTGAGGCCGGGATCGTAGTAATCGCTCAGATTGTCGACCCCGACGACCTGCTCGCCGCGCTCGAGCAGGCGCTTCGCGGCGTGAAATCCGATGAAGCCGGCGGCGCCGGTGACCAGCAGCTTCACAACCGTCGCCACACGGTCTTGCCGCCCGACGCCTTGTCGAGCAGCGCCAGCACCTGCTCGTGCGCGGCCGCCTCGTCCTCGTCGGCCCTGATCACGGCGATCCGCACACCCTCCCCCACCAGTGCCGGCCTGCCTGAGCGCGCCCGGGCGAGCGCCATGTCCGACTCGGCGCTCAAAGTGAGCTTGGCCTGGCCGCCGGTCATGGCCAGATACACCTCGGCGAGGATGCGCGCATCCAGCAAGGCGCCGTGGTAGTCGCGATGCGAATTGTCGACCGAGTAGCGCTTGCACAGGGCGTCGAGATTATTGCGCTGTCCGGGGTGCATCTGGCGCGCCAGCACCAGGCTGTCGAGCACCCGGCACAGATCCTCGACTTTCAGCGCAGGCGCCACGCGCCCGAATTCGGCATTCAAGAAGGCGACGTCGAAGGGGGCGTTGTGAATGATCAGTTCCGCGTCGCGGATGAATTCCAGGAACTCGGCATGCACCTGGGAGAAAGTCGGCTCCTTCGCCAGTCTTTCGCGCGTCAGGCCGTGCACCTGCTGCGCACCCTCGTCGATGTCGCGTTCGGGATTGAGGTATTGATGATAGGTCCGGCCGGTGAGCCGCCGATTGTTGAGCTCCACGCAGCCGATTTCGATGACGCGGTGGCGCTGCTCGACTTCCAGCCCGGTGGTTTCCGTATCCAGCACGACTTGGCGCATTTTACGGCTTACTGCCCCGAGAGCAGGCGGTCGATGGCGACGTTGGCGAGTTGATCGACGAATTCATTCCCTTCATGTCCCGAATGTCCCTTGACCCAATGCCACTTGACGTCCTGCCCGCCCGCGGCGGCGTCGAGCAATAGCCACAAATCCTGATTCTTGACCGGCGCACGCGCCGCCGTGCGCCAGCCGCGCGCCTTCCAATTCGGCAGCCATTCGGTGATGCCCTGAAGCACGTACTTCGAATCGGTGTACAGATCGACCGAGCAGCGCCGCTTCAGCGCGCCCAGCCCCTCGATCGCCGCCATGAGCTCCATGCGATTGTTGGTGGTCTCGCGCTCGGCGCCCGACACCTCCTTGCGCTCGGTCCCCGCGACCAGCAGCGCCGCCCAGCCTCCGGGGCCGGGATTGCCGCGGCATGCACCGTCGGTGAATATGTCGACTCGGGTCATGGACCCACTTTCGAGGTCGGCTCGGCTGCACCGACCAGCACGCGCTGGCGGGAGCGCCGGCGCGGCCGCACCAAAGTCATGGCCTTGACGCGCTTGCGTGCCTTGAGCAGGTAGGCCCCGGCCAGGATGGCACGCCGCGGCGCCGTTTCGCCGGGGCGCGGCAGCCGGCCCTTGGTGGGCAAGAGGCCGAGATAGCCATAGACACTATCGACGTCCAGGCCGAGCAGTGCCACCCAATCCCGCAGCCGCCTCTCGGAGAGCATGCGCTGGGTGTGCGGCGGAAATGCCGGCCGCCCGAGATGTCTGGCGAAGGCGCGCCGCAGACCCCAGCCGCTGAAGGGGTTGAAGCCGCAGATCATCAGGCAGCCTTCCGCACACAGCACCCGCTCGGCCTCGCGCAGCACCGCATAGGGGTCCTCCACCAGCTCGAGCGTATGCGGCAAGAAGATCGCGTCGATGGAATCGGAGCGAAACGGCAGAGAGTCGAGCGGCGCGCACAAGGTCACCCCCGGACTCATTTCCGGAGCCACTAGGGTCGTATGCTGCGTGCGTGCGCCGTCGAGTAAGTGCCGCGCCGGCCCCCAGGCGCCGACCTGAAGCAGCTCGAAACCGAACACATCGTCGAGCGCAAGCGGTGCCAGCGCCGCCTCTTCGCGCAGCACGCGGGCGCCCAGCGGACCCTCGAACCAATCGATTGCGGGGGTATCGCGCGATGAATCCAATCACGGCTCCTTCATGAAAATACTAGCGAAGATCGAATGTTACAGGTTAAATACAGCGCAAAATGTCAATTCATACCACGCCTCTCGACGTGCGCCCGGTGCGCGCATTCTCCGACAACTACATCTGGCTCATCGACTCGCCTCGGGCGCGAGGCCGCCTCGTCGCCGTCGACCCGGGCGATGCCGCGCCCGTGATCGCCGAGTTGCAGCGCAGTGGCGCCAGCTTAGCCGCCATTCTACTGACTCACCATCACCCCGATCATATCGGCGGCGTTCCGGAGCTGCTGCGCCATTGGGCGGTACCGGTGATCGGACCGGACGATGCTCGAATTGCGCAGCGCACGCGCACCCTGCGCGACGGCGAGCGCTGCGAGTTGCCGGACTTGGGACTTTCCTTCGAGACTTTACGGGTGCCCGGGCATACTTTAAGCCACATCGCCCTGTGCGGGCATGGCGCGCTGTTTTGCGGGGACACGCTTTTCAGCGCAGGTTGCGGCCGAATGTTCGAAGGTACCCCGACACAAATGAGCGCCTCACTGACCCGTCTCGCCAATCTGCCGCCGGAAACGCGAGTATTCTGCGGCCACGAATACACCGCAGCCAACCTGCGCTTCGCCTTGACGGTGGAGCCGGACAACGAGGCTGCGCGCGAATACCAGGGCCGCGTGAAACGCCTTCGCGAAAACGACGAGCCCACGCTGCCCTCGACCATGGCGCTGGAAACCCAGGTCAATCCTTTCTTGCGCTGCAATAACCCGACGGTGGCGGCTGCGGCCGACGCCCATGCCGGCAGAGCCCTCGAGGGTCCCGCCGAGGTATTCGCGGTATTGCGTGCCTGGAAGGATCAGTTCCGCTAGCGGAACATACGACATGACACCCGTCATCCGACATCTCCTGATCATGGGCACGCTCTTGTCGCTCGGCGCCTGCGCCCATCAGCCGGCACACGAACCCGAACATGCTCCCATTGTGATACCCGCGGCGCCTACCGCTCCCGAGACGGCCATCCCGCCGCCCGCCGCCACCGCTACGCCCTCCCTCGCCATGCCGAGCGAATGGCAGCACCACAACGGCGAGGATTACGACGATTTATTCGACCGCATGCGCGCCGGCTTTGCCTTCCCCGAGGTCCAGGAGCCGGCCATCGATCAGCAGCTCGCCTGGTTCCAGCACAACCCCGATTACTTGGAGCGGGTGTTCCAGCGCGCCCAGCGCTACATGTACCACGTGGTCACCGAAGTGGAAGCGCGCGGCATGCCGATGGAATTCGCGCTGCTGCCGGTGGTGGAGAGCGCCTACGAGCCCTTCGCCTACTCGGTGAGCCGCGCCTCCGGGCTGTGGCAGTTCATTCCGGACACGGGCGCGCGCTTCGGCTTGAAGCGGGACTGGTGGTACGACGGCCGGCGCGATGTGATCGAGTCGACCCGCGCGGCGCTCGACTACCTGCAGGCGCTGCACGACCAATTCGACGGCGATTGGCTGCTGGCCATCGCCGCCTACAATGTCGGCGAGAATACGGTGCAGCGCGAATTGGACTACAACCGCGCTCACGGCAAGCCCACGGATTTTTGGCACCTGAAGCTGCCGGCCGAGACCCGCGCCTATGTGCCGAAGCTTTTGGCCATGAAGCGCCTCATGGCCGAGCCTGAGCGCTATGGCCTGGAATTCGCGGCAATTCCGAACGAACCGTACTTCGCCGTCATCGACACGAACTCGCAGATCGACCTGAAGGTCGCCGCCCAGCTGGCCGGCACCAGCTACGATGAGCTGGTCGCCCTGAATCCGGGCTACAACCGCTGGGCCACCGACCCCGACGGTCCCCACCGCATGCTGGTGCCCATCGACAACGCCGACGGCTTCGAGGCGGCGCTCAAGACCTTGTCGCCCGAGGAGCGGGTGCCCTTCACCGTTCACGAGGTCGCCCGCCGCGAAACGCTGGCGACGATCGCCAGGAATTACGGTACATCGGCCGCCGTCATTGCCAAGATCAACGACTTGAAGGGCGGCAAGGTGAGCGCCGGCGAGAGCCTGAAGATTCCCGAGATCAGCGGACAATTGCCCGACAAGGTATTGCTTGCCGCGGCGCGGGTGGACCGGCCGCAGAGCGATCTGGGCGGCCGCAAACGGCGCCAGATCGTCTATCGCGTCCGCTCCGGTGAAACCTTGAGTAGTATCGCCCGCCGGCACGGCATGCCGGTCAGCGCACTCGCCCGGCTCAACAACATGGACAGCACCGACACTCTGGTGAAGGGCCAGCGCCTGGTCATCAAGGCAAGCGCGCGGCGCTATCGCGATGAGGGCGGGGAATCCGGCCGCCGCGTCCTCTATACCGTGCGCCGCGGCGACACCGTGTACAGTATTTCGCGGCAGTTCCAAGTCTCGGTGGCACAGCTCAAGAGCTGGAACGGCCTGAACCGGCACCATCAGATCCGCGCCGGAAGGCATCTGGTCATGTACGTCGATTCGAAGCGGCAACAAGGATGACAATATGGGTTTTTTGAGGGGTAAACGCGCGCTCATCGTCGGGCTTGCCACGGACCGCTCCATCGCCTGGGGCATCGCGCAGGCCATGCACGCGCAGGGCGCCGAACTCGCATTTGCACATATCGAGCGCATGACCGACCGCGTGGTGCCCCTGGCCCGGCAATTGGGTTCGGACATCACCTTCGTCATGGACGTCGCCTCCGACGAGGAAATTTCGAAGGGATTCGGGCATCTCAAATCCCGGTGGGATGGCTTCGATATCCTGGTGCATGCGGTGGCATTTGCGCCGCGCGAGGCGCTCACCGGCAGCTTCCTCGATGCCACCTCGCGCGAAGGCTTCCGCGTGGCGCACGATATTTCCAGCTACAGCCTCACGGCGCTGGCGCGGGCCTCGCAGCCCTTCATGCAGGGACGCGCAGGATCGATCGTGACCTTGAGCTATTTGGGCGCCCTGCGCTCCATCCCCGGCTACAACGTCATGGGGCTGGCCAAGGCCAGCCTCGAGGCCAACGTGCGATTTCTCGCCGCCGACCTGGGCGCCGGCGGCATACGGGTGAACGCCATCTCGGCGGGCCCGATCAAGACGCTCTCCGCCGCCGGCATTCCGGGTCTTCGCAAAATGCTCTCGCGCGTGGCGGCCACGGCGCCCATCAGGCGCAATGTAACCATCGACGACGTGGGCAACGCCGCAGCCTTCCTGTGTTCCGATCTCGCCGCCGGGATCAGCGGCGAGGTGCTGTACGTCGACGGCGGTTACCACACCGTGGGCATGAGCTTTCCCACGGATAGCGACTGAGCTGTCAACCGATCACCGAATCCAGCGTTTGGGTTAAAATGTATCGCGCACGGAATTTGGCTGTTTGGAAGGGATCTATTATGTTAAATCGCCATCTCATTTACGCTGTGGCTGCCGGAGCGTTTGGCATCAGCCTCTCGGCCTGCACCAGCCTGCCCGTCACCACCGATGCCAACCCGAACATGTCGGTATCGAACTGCCACACCTACGCGTTTGCCAACGAACATGTGGCCAATTCCGATCACCCCGCCGCCTACGGCAATCCATTGAATGCCGAGCGCCTGCGAGTCGCCGTGGCCTCGAATCTGGCCGCCAGAGGCATTCAGCTCGCGGATCGCGCCACGGCCGAGTGCGTGGTGGGCTACGCCATAGGCTCGCGGCAGGTATTCAATGATTACTACGCCGGCTGGGGCGGCTGGGGGTACGGAGGCTGGGGATACGGCCGGCGCGGAGGTTTCTACGGTGGCTGGGGCTGGGACGGCCCCTATGTGAACGATGAGACCCGCATAGCGGTGGATATCTTCGACAATAAATCACGCACGCCGATTTGGCATGCATCGGTCAGCCAGAATGTTTCCAATCTGACCGGACCGAACGCGGAAGCCAAGATCAGCGAGGGCACGGCGGCGATTTTCGCCAAGTTCCCGGTCGCGGCGCCCTTGCCGCCGGGCGGCCGAACGTCGACCTAGGCAAATTCGCAGATTCGAGGGATTGGCCACGCTAAAGTGATGAGGCCCGTCGCGATGAAACACGAGTCAGCCGTCTATTCCTCGGGTGCGCCTCCACGCTCGAGTGAACTTGCCGAGGCCGAACTCTCGGGTCAGGCGCTTTACGGCGACAACCTCAGTCAAATGGAAATACAGGCGTGGTACGAGCAAGAAGAAACAGGATATTTCGATCTGCGGACCCGCTCCAATGGTGTTGCCGACCCGGCTGACCGGTACGCATATGAATACGGCGCTCTGAATTACACACACGCGATATCAGAGCTCTTAAAGAGTCGATTTCGCTGCTGCGTTGCACTTGGGTGCGCATCCGGCGATGACGTAGCCCCGATTGCGCCGGTGGTCGATCGGTTTGTCGCAATAGAACCGGCTGAAAAATGGTGGCGGACAGATATTGGAGGTAAGCCTGCAAGTTATCTAAAACCCGCGGTCAACGGGACCATTCATATCGAGTCCAATACCGCTGACTTGGCAACGTCGTTTGGAGTGCTTCATCATATTCCCAACGTCAGTTACGTCACTGGAGAAATCGCACGCGTACTACGGTCGGGCGGTCTATTCGTCGTCAGGGAGCCAATTTCCTGGATGGGAGACTGGCGCAGGCCACGGGCCGGCCTGACGTCAAACGAGAGGGGGTTGCCGCCAAAGTGGTTCGAAAATATGGCGGAGAAATGCGGCTTTCAAATTATCCGTCGTCGCTATTGTCTGTTTCCTCCTTTAATTTCTGTCGCTAGAGCACTTGGCTTTTCGATGCCTTATACCTCGAACACGCTTACCTACTTAGATTGGATCCTGAGCGAAGCGATGCGGTGGAATTCTCGCTATCGGCGAGACACCTTCGTGAAAAAGCTTGCTCCGGGGTCGGCGTTCTGGATTCTTAGAAAGATTTAGTGGAATCGGAGCACTGCGTACCATCGACTCCAGTCGACCCCTACCTGTCAACAGTGGTCGGGTCGAGGACTGGCGCGCCGACGGGTCGAGTCCGCGAAGTTCCGCTAACCAAGTCTCCGCTTAAACGCCGAAGAACAGGTAGTCGATCGCTGCGAGCAGCTCGCTTCGTGCGGACGTTAATGAAGCGTGGCGTTGCTTCAAATCGCGGAAACTCATACCTGTGAGGGCCGGCACGAGAACCATGTGCTCGGACCCATCCAACGCAACGATTGGGGTGAGCCGGCTCATGACCCTGGGTATCAGCCGCAACGGCACCACGGGCGCGACAATCCGATCGCGTCCGTCTTGTGCCAAATCGGATTGCAATGCAACGACGAAGGGATATGCGCGACGCGTTGCGGCGATGGGATTAACGAATACATCAAACTGTGCCATCTTCCTGCTCGTAGTGCCTACGGACGAGTTCCGAAAACGATCCATGTTGTTCAGCGTAACGATCAACGGCAGCTAAACCCTCTCGGAGCTCGGCGATGAGCGCCTCAGAACATAGCTCAGCATACTTGGTTGCGAGCGCCTCCTCGGCTACCTTCGAGGTATTGATACCCATGCCTTTCGCCTTCGCGTAAAGATCGGAATTCAGCGTGACGCTGACCGTCTGCTTGGCAGCCTTGGGCTCGAATAGCGGATTTCGCACGGCACCCTCCTCATTGACACGTGTATTGTACACGTGTCAATGACATGCGTCTCGAGAATCTACCGTTGGGCCGACACCCGCTGCACGAACACGTAGTACAGCGCGGCCAACACCCCCGCCACCGCCAGCACCAGCGCGAAGAAGCGGTGCAGCGAACCTGCCAGAAGCTCAGGGTGTTGCCCCACTGCACTTCCCAGCCACGCGAGCACGGAGCACCAGAGCAGCGACCCGGCCAGAGTGGCAAGCGCGTACCAGCGAAAGTCCATGCGCAGGATGCCGGTGGGGATGCCGATCAGGTGGCGGATCACCGGCAGCAGCCGGGAGAGGAACACGCCGGGCGAGCCGTAGTGAGTGCACCAGCGCTCCGCGAGTTCGAGCTTGGCGTGTCCCAGCCCGACGTAGCGTCCAAAACGCACGATGAGAGGGTGCCCCAAGAGACGGGCGGCCCAGTACATCGCCGATGCCCCCAGCCAGGAGCCGGCGGTCCCGGCAAGCACCACGCCCAAGAATGAGAATTGGCCCTGAGTGTGGGCGAGATACGCCGCCGGCGGAATGATGACCTCGCTCGGAATGGGCACGATGGTGCTTTCCATCGCCATCAAACCGGCTATCAGCCAGTAGCCACCCTGGGTGAGGGTCGCGAGATACCAATCCGAGAAATGATGCAGCAGTAGAGCCAACTACTCGAGCGCCTGCGGATTGAGGATCACCTTGGCATCGGCGCGCGCTGCGGCCGCATAGCTCTCCGCCTCGCTGGAAGCGATTTGCGCGGCATACTGCCGGCGCATTTCCATATCCTGCTGCTTCGAATCGCCCGGCTCCTCGCGCACGGCGCTCAAGGCAATCACTGCGGCGTCGCCGTTGGCGAGCCGCGCATCGGAATAAATCGGCTTGTCGGCGGGCTTGGGTTCGGCGAACGCCGTGGTACGGATTTCCAGCGGCACCTGTTGGTCGGAGCGCGCGACGAACTTCGCCGGCGCCGGCGCCTGATCCAGGCTCTTGGCCACCGCATTCCATGACTCGCCCGAATTCAGACGCTTGACGGCATCGGCCGCGGCGGTGGCGGCAAGCTCGATGCCCCGCTGCTTCTTCCAGGCGGCGACGAGCTCGGTGCGCACCTCATCGAAGGGCTTCTGCTGGGGCATCTTATGATCGGTGGCGCGCAGCACCACGCCGCGTCCTTTTTCCACCTCGACCATGGAGCTCAGGTGCCCGTCGAGCACGTCCGGGCTGAATGCGGCATCGATGACCGCGGGAACCTTGCCCAAGGCGCCGCCGCCCTCGGTACGGCTGAACGCCGGCACCTCGAGCACGCTGAGGCCCGCCTTGCGGGCCACCACGTCGATATCGGTCGTATTCTGCAGCGCTGCGTCGGCAAGCGCGTCCTGGGCGTCATTGAAGGCCTTCTCGGCCTCGTTGCGGCGATACTCGGTTTCCAGCTCATCCTTGCTCTGCTCGAAGGTCTTGACGGTCGCCGGCTGGATACCCACCAGCTTGAGGATGTGATAGCCGAACTGGGTCTTCACGGGTCCGCGGATCTCGTCGACTTTCATGCCGAAGGCGGCATCGGCAAACGGCGCCACGAAGGCCTTGCGCTCCGACCATCCCAGGTCGCCGCCTTGGGCCGCCGACCCCGGATCCTGCGAGAACTCCTTGGCCAACTTCGCGAAGTCCTCGCCGGCTTGGGCGCGCTTCAAAATCCCCTCCGCCTTCGCCTTGACCGCCGCATCGTCTTTCGGATTCGCGACAGTGAGCAGAATGTGGCTCACGCGGCGCTGCTCGGGCTGGGTAAAGCGTTCCGGCGTCTTCGCCTTTTGATCGTCGTAGTAGGCCTTCAGCTGCGCATCGTCGACGCTGACCTTCGAAGCCAGCTGCGCCAGACTGATTTCGACATAGTGCAGATCCACGGTCTCCGGGGTCATGTATTCGGATTTGTGCGCGTCATAATAGGTTTTCAGATCGGCATCGCCGGGAGTGGCCTGGGCCGCGAATTTCTCCGCTGAAATGCTCAGCCATGTGAGCTCGCGCTGCTGCTTGGTCAGCGTTCGCAGCTGCTTCACCTCCGAGGCGGTCGCGAAGCTCGACATGGTCAGCGCCGAATCGAGCTGGCGCAGCTTGACGTCGCGCCTGAAGAGGGCCTCGATCTCCGGAATCGAGCGGCCTTGCGCCCGCAGCACCGCCACGGCATGCGCATAGTCGAACTTGCCGTCCACTTGAAACAGCGGCACCTGCGACATGGCCTGCAGCAATTCCTGATCGCTGACGCGGTAGCCGAGGGAATCGGCGCGGGTGACCAGCGCCTCGCTGTTCACATAGTCGTCCAGCACCCGCATCTTGATCTCGTTGCGCTGCGCTTCGCTGACCGAACCGTTGGACTGGCGCTCGGCCTGCGCGAGCTGCTGCTGGTAGGACTGGCGGACTTCATTGGCCGACACTTCACTGCCGTTCACCTTGGCCGCATAGGTCGGTGCGCTCAGGGTCCAGTTGATTCCCCAGAACACGAACACCAGCCCGATGGCGCCCAGCACCACCGCCGCCAACCAACCCTTCAACTTATCGTGTATCGACTGCAGCATGATCCCACCCTTTCATACCCCTGGGCGCGGCCATACGGCTCGCGCTGCTCTTAAGGAAATGGCGGAGTGGACGGGACTCGAACCCGCGACCCCCGGCGTGACAGGCCGGTATTCTAACCAGCTGAACTACCACTCCGCTGTTGGTGGGTGCTGAGGGGATCGAACCCCCGACCCTCGCCGTGTAAAGGCGATGCTCTACCAGCTGAGCTAAGCACCCACTGGAAGAGGCGCGGAAGTCTACGCGACGTGCCTCCGCTTGGCTAGTGTTTGTCTCGGCGCCGTGGTGTTGAGCGGTCGTTCGGCATTCGCCCGGGGGGGCTGAGGAGTTGGAAGCCAACTGCTCTTCCACGTTGGCTTCCAACTCCTCATCCCCCCAGGCCCTGTGAACTGGGTGAATATGAATCTCTGCGCAGAGAGTACTAGTGCGCGCGGACTTGGCTCTTGACGCGTGGTGGTTTGCGGCGCCGTTTTTCGCCGGCGATGGCCTCCGCCGCCTTGACCTCCGCCGTCGGCAACGGCACCGGCATGTGAGTCAGCGCCACCTGCAGCACTTCGTCGATCCACTTGACCGAGCGGATATCGAGCTTTTCCTTGATATTCTCGGGAATCTCGGCCAGGTCTTTGACGTTCTCGTCGGGGATCAGCACCGTCGTGATGCCGCCGCGGTGCGCCGCCAGAAGCTTCTCTTTCAGGCCGCCGATCGGCAGCACTTCGCCGCGCAGAGTGATTTCGCCGGTCATTGCCACATCGGAGCGCACCGGAATCTTGGTGAGCGCGGAAATCAGCGAAGTGCACATGCCGACGCCGGCGCTCGGACCGTCCTTTGGGGTCGCGCCCTCGGGCACGTGGATGTGCACGTCGGCCTTCTGATAGAAATCCACGTCCAGGCCCAGCATGGTGGAGCGGCTGCGCACCACCGTCATGGCGGCCTGGATGGACTCCTGCATCACCTCGCCGAGCTGTCCCGTGTGCGTTAGCTTGCCCTTGCCGGCCACCACGGCCGCTTCGATGGTCAAGAGCTCGCCGCCCACCTCGGTCCACGCCAGTCCCGTCACTTGCCCGATCCGGTTGCTCTCCTCCGCCTTGCCGTAGCGGAAGCGGCGTACTCCCAAATATTTGTCGAGATTCTTCGAGTCGACGGTCACGGTCTTCTCTGCGGGCGCCAGCAGCAACTGCTTGACCGCCTTGCGGCCGATCTTGGACAGCTCGCGTTCCAGATTACGGACGCCGGCTTCGCGCGTGTAGAAGCGGATCATGTCCTGGATGGCGATGTCGGCCACCACCAGCTCATCGGGTTTCAAGCCGTTCTGCTTGACCTGCTTCGGCAGCAGGTAGCGGCGCGCGATGTTGCTCTTCTCGTCCTCGGTGTAGCCGGGAAGGCGGATCACTTCCATGCGGTCCAGCAGCGGCGCGGGAATGTTCAAGCTGTTCGCGGTGCACACGAACATCACTTCGGAGAGGTCGAAATCGACTTCCAGATAATGATCGTTGAAGGTGCTGTTCTGCTCCGGGTCGAGCACTTCCAGCAATGCCGAGGAAGGATCGCCGCGAAAATCCGTCGACATCTTGTCGATTTCATCCAGCAGGAAGAGCGGATTGCGCACGCCGCACTTGGCGAGATTCTGAATGATCTTGCCGGGCATGGAACCGATGTAGGTGCGGCGGTGCCCGCGGATCTCCGCCTCATCGCGCACGCCGCCCAGCGACATGCGCACGAATTTGCGGTTGGTGGCGCGCGCCACGCTCTGGCCCAGCGAGGTCTTGCCGACGCCCGGCGGCCCGACCAGGCACAGAATCGGGCCGCGCAGGTTCTTCACCCGCTGCTGCACGGCCAAGTATTCGACGATGCGCTCCTTGACCTTCTCCAGGCCGTAGTGATCGGCCTCGAGCACTTTTTCCGCGGCGGTGATGTCCAGATGCACCTTGCTGCGCTTCTTCCACGGCGACTTCACCAGCCAGTCGACGTAGTTGCGCACCACGGTGGCCTCGGCCGACATGGGCGACATGAGCTTGAGCTTGGCCAGCTCGGAATTCGCCTTCTCGCGCGCCTCTTTCGGCATGCCCGCGGCCTTGATGCGCTTCTCGAGCTCGCCGATTTCGTTCGGCGCATCGTCGAGCTCGCCGAGCTCCTTCTGAATGGCCTTCATCTGCTCATTCAAGTAGTACTCGCGCTGGCTCTTTTCCATTTGCTGCTTGACGCGGCCGCGAATGCGTTTCTCGATCTGCAGCACGTCCATCTCGCCTTCGATGACGGCCAGCATGTGCTCGAGGCGCTTGCGTACGTCCGGGATCTCCAGAACCCTCTGCTTCTCGGAGAGCTTCAAAGACATATGGGCGGCGACCGTGTCCGCCAGTCGGCCGGCCTGCTCTATCCCCGCCAGCGAGGTCAGGATCTCCGGAGGCACCTTTTTGTTCAGTTTGACATATTGCTCGAACTGCGTGATCACGGAGCGCGTCAGCACATCCATTTCGCGCTCTTCGTAGCGCTCGATGTCCGGCAGCGCCGTCACTTCGGCGGAAAAGAACTCGCCCTCGGTCAGTTTTTCAATGCTGGCGCGGTCCACGCCCTCGACCAGCACCTTGACGGTGCCGTCAGGCAGCTTGAGCAGCTGCAGGATGGTCGCAACCGTGCCGACGCGGTACAGATCGTCGGGCTTGGGATCGTCCACGTCCGCCTGCTTCTGGGCGACCAGTAAAATGCGCTTGTCGGCCTTCATCGCAAGATCGAGCGCGACGATGGATTTCTCCCGCCCGACGAACAGCGGAATCACCATGTGTGGATACACCACCACATCGCGCAGGGGCAGGACGGGCATGCCGCTCGAGACGGGCGCGGCTTCTGCGGGGACATCGATAACGGGTTCGTCGCTCACTTGGGCTGGCCTTATGGTTGTGGCATGTCGACAATCAATACCTTGAGGTACATGCGGCCCGCCGGCGTAGATTCAAGCTCGCAGCACCTCTACAGATGGTCGGAACCCGTGGGACGCCGCTGCTCCTCGACCGGAGCCACCAAGCGGGTTTCCTCGGTCCGGTGCACGATGTAAGGCTTGCTGTGGCCCTCGATGACTTGCTCGTCGACCACCACTTTCTGCACATTGCGCAACGAAGGCAGGTCGTACATCGTGTCCAGCAGCACATTCTCCAGAATGGTGCGCAGGCCCCGTGCGCCCGTCTTGCGCTGCATCGCCTTGCGTGCCACCGACCGCAGGGCATCTTCGCGGAAATCCAGCTCCACGCCCTCCATGTCGAACAGCTTGCGGTACTGCTTGGTGAGCGCGTTCTTCGGCTGCATCAAAATCGAAATCAAGGCGTCCTCGTCCAGCTCTTCCAGCGTCGCGACCACCGGCAGGCGGCCGACGAACTCGGGAATCAGGCCGTACTTGATCAAATCCTCGGGCTCGGTGTCGTGGAACACGTCGTTGCCGTGGGGGCGCGCATTCTGTTCGCGCACTTCGGCCACGAAGCCGATGCCGCTCTTGTGCGTGCGGTTCATGATGATCTTTTCCAGACCCGCGAATGCACCGCCGCATATGAACAGAATGTTGGTCGTGTCCACCTGCAGGAATTCCTGCTGCGGATGCTTGCGTCCGCCCTGCGGGGGCACGGAGGCGATCGTGCCTTCGATCAGCTTCAGGAGCGCCTGCTGCACGCCTTCGCCCGAGACATCGCGCGTGATGGACGGGTTGTCGGACTTGCGCGAGATCTTGTCGATCTCATCGATGTAGACGATGCCGGTCTGCGCCTTCTCCACGTCGTAATCGCATTTTTGCAGCAGCTTTTGGATGATGTTTTCGACGTCTTCGCCGACGTAGCCGGCCTCGGTCAGCGTCGTGGCATCGGCGATGGTGAAGGGCACGTTCAGCAGGCGGGCCAGCGTCTCGGCGAGCAGCGTCTTGCCCGATCCGGTGGGTCCGATCAGCAGGATATTGCTCTTCGCGAGTTCCACCTCGTCGCGCGAGCGCACACCCTCGGCGCCGCGAGTCTGCAGCCGTTTGTAATGGTTGTATACCGCCACCGAGAGTACCCGCTTGGCGCGTTCCTGGCCGATGACGTACTCATCGAGGACTTTCTTGATTTCCTGGGGCTTGGGGAGCTTGTCGCGGGTGCGTTCGGCGCGCTCCTCGAGCTCTTCCCGGATGATGTCGTTGCACAGCTCCACGCATTCGTCGCAGACGAATACCGATGGGCCGGCAATGAGCTTGCGAACCTCGTGTTGGCTCTTTCCACAGAAGGAGCAGTACAACAGCTTGCCGTCGTCATGTTTGCCGCGCGAATCTTCGCTCATGCTGTCCTCAAATTGACCGCGGCCCCCGAAAATCCACTGGGAAAGCGGCTACAGTACCGACTATATAGCACCCGGCCGACCTCGCGCAAAGATAAGGTCTCGCGGGCTGTGACCGGGGTCCGGACTGCGGCGATGGGCCTAACCGACCTGTGTCAGGCTTTTGCAGGAATGTCGCCGCGTTTCTCGAGCATGGAATCGACCAAACCGTAGGCCCGGGCCAGTTCCGCGGTCATAAAGTTGTCCCGGTCGCTGTCCTGCTTGATGCGCTCGATGGTTTGGCCCGTGTGCTTGGCCAATATGCCGTTCAGGCGCTGCTTGGTCTCCATGACGTCGCGGGCATGGATGTCGATATCGGAGGCCTGGCCCTGAAACCCGGCCGAGGGCTGGTGAATCATGATCTTCGAGTTCGGCAGGGAATACCGCTTGCCCGCGGCGCCGCCGGCCAGCAGGACCGCGCCCATCGAGGCCGCGAGGCCTACGCAAATGGTGCTCACATCGGGCTTGATGAACTGCATGGTGTCGTAAATGGCCAATCCGGCGCTCACCGAGCCGCCGGGCGAATTGATGTAGATCGCGATGTCCTTCTCGGGGTTCTCCGACTCCAGGAACAGAAGCTGCGCCACGACCAAATTCGCCATGTAGTCCTCGACCGGACCCACGATGAAAATCAGGCGCTCCTTGAGCAATCGCGAATAGATGTCGTAGGCCCGTTCGCCGCGGGCGGTCTGCTCGACCACCATCGGAACCAAATTGAGTGCGCGCGTCGTCATGAATGCCTGCCCTTATGAACCAAAAAACCCGCCATCACCGGTCAGTGAGGACATCTCGCCCTCATTTCAAGGGAATCCCCTTACTCAAGGGAATCCCTCGAAGCTCACCCCTCGAAATTCATGAGCTCCTTGAATGTCGACACCGTCTCGCGCACCTTAGCATGAGCGAGAATCCAATCCACGACCTGATCCTCGAGCGCGAGACTCTCCACCTGGCGCATCGCGTCGGCGTTTTGCTGATATGCGCGTTTCAGGGCCGCGGCATCGCCGTACGCGCCCACCATTTCATCGAGACGCGCCTCGGAACGCTGCGGGTCCAGCACCAGATTCTCACGGCGAATGACGTGGTTGAACAATAATCCGAGCGCAACGCGGCGGCGCGCCGGTTCCACCAGGGGCTCGCGGGGCGGCGCCTGCGAGACGTCCTTCGCCCCGGTGCGGCGCATGGCCTCCACTTGCATGTCGCGTATCTGCGATTCCAGCAAGGCATTCGGCACATCGATGGGATTGGCCTGGTAGAGCTTCTCCATCACCGCCGTCTTGTTGCGGTTGCGCAAGGTCTGGTCCAGTTCGCGGCGCATGTTGGCCGCCACGTCCTCGCGCAGCTTCGGAATTCCGCCCTCGGCGACGCCGAAGGCCTTGCAGAATTCCTCGTCGAGCTCGGGCAATGCCGGCGCCTCGACCGTCTTGATCTGCGTGCCGAAAATCGCGCGCTTGCCGGCCAGCTCGGTGGCGCGGTAATCGGCGGGAAAATTCACCTCGATGTCGCGCTGCTCGCCCGCACGGGCGCCCACCAATCCCTGTTCGAGCTCCGGCAGCATCCTTCCGGCGCCCAGCACGATGGCCACATTCTCGCCCTTGCCGCCGGCGAACTCCACGCCGTCGATCTTGCCCAGAAAGTCGATGGTCACCTTATCCTCGATCGCGGCGGCGCGCTCTACGGGCGCGTATTTCATCTGCTGCTTGCGCAGCCGCTCGATCATCGCATCGATGTCCCCCTCCGTGACATCGGCCGTGAGGCGTTCGAGCTCGAGCGACTCCAGGGGCTGCAGCGCGACCTCCGGGAAAACCTCAAAGGTCGCCACGTATCGGAGGTCCTGGCCTTCATCGATGCTCTGCGGCTCGATGCGCGGGTTGCCCGCCGGCGAGAGCTGCTTCTCCGTGACGGCCTCTGCGAAGCTCGACTGCAGCAGCTCGCCGATCACTTCGCGGTGAACTTGCACGCCGAACTGGCGGCGGATCACGGTGATCGGCGCCTTGCCGGGCCGAAACCCATTGAGGCGCGCGGTGCGGCTCAAATTCTTCAAGCGCGCGGCGATTTCCTTGCTGACTCGCTCGGCGGGAACCTGCACTTGCATGCGGCGCTCTAGTTTGCTGATACTCTCGACGGAAACCTGCATGTCAATCCTCGTGGTTTTAGCTTCTCAGCAATGGCGGCCAATGCCTGGTGCGAAAGGCGAGACTCGAACTCGCACGGGTTTCCCCACCAGATCCTAAGTCTGGCGCGTCTACCAATTCCGCCACATTCGCATCGGAATAGCCCCCTAGTATAGCCGACCCGATTTGCGTGCGCTTAGGCTTGGTCTAGCGGGGTTCGCTTTCGCGCACCAGCAGCCGGGCCACTTCCCTCAAGGCCGGCAAGCCGTTTTCGAGCATGAAGTAGAGGGGGCTGTCGCCCTCGAAGGGCGCTGATTCGCGCGGCCCATGCACCCACGCCCACGCTCGATCCTTGAGACCGGAACCCGCCGTCAAGGAATATTGAATGTTGGCGATCAGCGCGGCCCGTTCCTGCTGCGTTGCCGAAAGACGCGGCGCCTGACCCAGACGGTAGCGCTCCAAAACCTGCGGAGAGGGAATTTTGAGCAGCCGGCATTGCTGCAAGGGCGACAGCTCCCATGCGTCGGCGATCGCAAAGAACCGTTTCAATGCGCTGGTGCTGGTATGCCTGGCCGCCCGGCGGCTGGCCGGCTGCAATACCAACCGGGGCCCCGTACGAGATTTGTTGGGTAAAACTGTGCTCACGGTAGGCTCAAGCATACTCCCTATGAGTGCATGCGCTCGCCATCCTGGGTGCGGCCTGGCTATGATGTCGTTATGTCCATGACCTTCGCCGAACGGCTCGCGCGGGCGCAGAAAACGAGCGGCAGCCTGGTATGCGTCGGCCTCGATCCGGATCCCGCGAAGCTGCCCAAAGATCTTTGCGGCGGCGGGAACACCGCGCTCCTCTATGCCTTCAACCGCCGCATCGTCGATGCGACCGCGGACATCGCCGCCGCTTACAAACCCCAGATCGCCTTCTACAGCGCGCTCGGCGCCGAAGATCAGCTGCTCGCGAGCATCCGCCACATCCGCGAGCGCGCGCCTCACGCACTGGTCATACTCGATGCCAAGCGCAACGACATCGGCAATACCGCCGAGGCCTACGCCCGCGAAGCCTTCGATCGATACGACGCGGATGCGGTGACGGTGAGCCCCTACATGGGTGAAGATTCCGTGCGGCCCTTTCTCGCCCGGCCCGACCGCGGCGCGATTCTGCTCTGCCGCACCTCCAATCCAGGCGCCAGGGATTTTCAGGATCTGCTCACCGACGGCATGCCCCTGTATCGCCGGGTGGCCGAACGCGCCGCGGGGCATTGGAATGAGCACCGCAACCTCATGCTGGTGGTGGGCGCCACGTATCCGCGCGAGATGGCGGAGTTGCGCCACGCTCATCCCGACGTGCCCTTCCTGGTGCCGGGCATCGGCGCGCAAGGCGGCGATCTCGATGCGACATTGGCGGCGGGCCTCGACTTGCACGGGGGCGGACTCCTGATCAATTCCTCCCGCAATATCATTTACGCCGGCGGCGGCTCACCGGAGGCCATTCGCGCGGCCGCCGAGGAATTGCACGCCGCAATCAATCGGCGGCGAACCGGCGTTTAGGCGTTTAATTTAGGCGTTTAATTGAGTTCGGCGGCCTCCCATGCTACTGTGTAGCTTATTGTCTACACGTGGTGAAACCATGCCCCTCAACATCCGCAACAAGCAAACGGAACAGCTTGCAACAGCGCTGGCAAAGCTCACGGGGGAAACTAAAACCGAAGCCGTGACCCAGGCCCTGCGCGAACGCCTCGAACGTACGCGACGAACTCGGACGAAACGCCGATTGCGCGATGAGATCGCGCAGATCGCCGCCCGCTGCGCCGCGCTTCCGGTACTCGATGCACGCCATGCCGACGACATCATCGGCTATGACCGGCACGGAATTCCTCGCTGATGGTGCTCGACACCTCGGCCGTACTGGCGATACTTCAAGATGAACCCGAGCGCCTCAAATTCAGCGAGGCGCTCGAGGATGCGGACATTCGCTCGATGTCGGCCGCGTCCTTCGTAGAGACTTCGATGATCATCGAATCGCGCTACGGCTCGGACGGAGTGCGAGATCTGGACTTGTTGATTTCCAAGGCGGCGATCGTTCTCGAGGCTGTGGATGTGGAACAGGCGCATCTCGCTCGACAAGCCTTTCGCCAATACGGTAAAAGCCGCCACCCCGCCGGCCTGAATTTTGGCGACTGTTTTTCCTACGCGCTCGCTCGCTCGAGCGCCGAGCCGCTTCTCTTCAAAGGGAAGGATTTTTCGCGCACCGATATCGAGTGTCATCCGGCGAGCGGCTAACCGAACTTCGCGGATTCGACCCTGATTGAGGCGCGCCGGAGGCGCGGCCCTCTTCCAAGCTTTTGATTTTCTTTGCCTGCGGGGCGCACGTTGCCGCGGAAACGTCTGTAGTGCCGACCTACTGTCTGGTCAACGCCGCGCGCATGCGGATAATGCAGTGCCAAGATGTTTTTGCGCGTCAAGACCCGCAAGAAGGACGGCAAGGAGCACCGCTACTGGAGCGTGGTGGAGAACCGCCGTGTCGCCGGCGGTCGGGTGGTGCAGCGGCATGTGTTGTATTTGGGCGAGATCAACTCCTCGCAGGAACTCACCTGGCGCAGATCCATCGAGGTGCTCGAGGACGGCGAGTTGGCGCCGCGCACGTACGCGTTGTTTCCGGAGGATCGCTGCGAGGGGCTGCTGCCGGACGAGTCGATCGTACGCCTGAAGCTCAAATCGATGCAGCTGCACCGTCCGCGGCAATGGGGCGCGTGCTGGCTGGCGCTGATGTTGTGGCAAACGCTGGACCTGGATGTCTTTTGGGCCGAGCGATTGCCCGCGTCTCGCAAAGGCACGCGCTGGGATCTGGTGGTGTTCATCCTCTCGGCCTATCGCCTGATCGCGCCGGGCAGCGAATGGCGTCTGCATCGGGAATGGTATGGCCGCACGGCATTGGCGGATTTACTGGGCACCGATGAGTCGCTCGCCGATCCGCACGTGCTGTATGGCTGCCATGACCGACTGCTCGCGCACAAAGAGGCGCTCTTTACGCATCTGACGGACCGCTGGCGGGACCTGTTCAACGTGTCCTTTGAGGTGCTGCTGTACGACTTGACGAGCACGTACTTCGAGTCCGATCCGCCGCTCGATGAGGAGGACAAGCGTCGCCACGGCTACAGCCGCGATCACCGCTTCGACTGCGTGCAGATCGTCATCGCGTTGATCGTGACGCCGGAAGGCTTGCCGCTGGCGTATGAGGTGTTGCCCGGTAATACCAACGACTCAAAGACGCTGCGCTCGTTCCTGCAGAAGATCGAACACCAGTACGGCAAAGCGCAGCGCATCTGGTGCATGGACCGCGGCGTGCCAACCGAAGAGGTCTTGGCCGAGATGCGGCGCAGCGAGCCGCCGGTGCAGTATCTGTGCGGGACGCCGAAGGGACGGCTCAACCGCCTCGAGAAATCCCTGGTCACGAAACCCTGGCGTCAAGCCCGCACCGGGGTGAAAGTGAAGCTTCTGCCCGAGGATCAAGAACTCTACGTGTTCGCCGAGAGTGAGGATCGCATCGCCAAAGAGCGCTCCATGCGCCGTCGGAAACTGAAGTGGTTGTGGGCTCGACTTGCGCAGATCAAAGACATGGATCTGTCACGAGATGCGTTGCTGATGAAGCTCGGCAGCGCCCAGAGCAAGGTCCCCGCAGCGTGGCGACTCATCGATGTGAAAGTCGACAAAGAAGGTCCCGGCTTCACCTATCGGCTGAATCGACAGAAGCTCAAACAGGTTCGTCGCCGCGAAGGCCGTTACTTGTTGCGCACCAATCTGACCGAGACCGATCCGGTGAAGTTGTGGAATTACTACCTGCAGCTGGTGCAGGTCGAGGAAGCGTTCCGTACGTTAAAAAGCGATCTGGCCATCCGGCCGATCTTCCATCAGGAACCTGAACGCATCGAGGCGCATGTGTTCGTCGCCTTCCTCTCCTACTGCCTGTACGTCACGCTTGGCCGACAACTCAAAGCGCTCGCGCCCGGCCTCACCGCGCGCAGTGCGCTGGAGAAATTTGCCGCCGTGCAGATGGTCGATGTACGTATCCCGACCACCGACGCACGTGAGATCTTGCTCACCCGATACACCCAGCCGGAGCCTGAACTGAAGCTTCTGCTCGAGCGCTTGCGCCTCACGCTTCCCGCCCAACCGCCGCCCAAAATCAGCGCCGCTCAGACCACCTCCGCCACCCTGCTGTAGTGCCGACCTTTGGGGGTGCACCCTAGGCGCATCAATCACTTAGCGTCGCCGAAGCCTCGAATCCGCGAAGTTCGGCTAACGGCGGCGCATAGTCTATATTCGGCGAAACGTGTCCCGAAATTACCGATTTTCGCGAAATATACGTCGGCCTCAGAGCGCAGCGTCAACCGGCATCGAGTTCAACTTATAGACCACCCCTTCCTTCATCACGAAGCTGACGCGCTTCATGAGGCTGATATCGTCGATGGGATTGCCCGGAACCGCCACCACATCGGCGATCTTGCCCGCCGTCACCGTCCCCAGATCCTTCTCGTGTTTCAAGAGCTCGGCGGCATTGATGGTCGCCGCCTGAATGGTAAACATGGGCGGCATGCCCGCCCCCACCATCAATTCGAACTCATGGGCATTCTGGCCGTGCGGGTACACGCCCGCATCCGTGCCGAACGCGATTTTCACATGCGCCTTGTACGCGCGGCCGGCAGTCGCCTGAATCAAGGGCCCGATCGCCGCAGCCTTGGCGGCCACCTGCGGCGGGTAGTAGCCCGGCACCTTGGATTGCCGCGCGACGAAATCGCCGGCGATGATGGTGGGGACATACCAGGTGCCATGTTCCACCATGAGCTTCATGTCCTCGGCATCCATGTATGTTCCATGCTCGATGGAATCGACCCCGCCGATCACGGCGCGGCGGATGGCCTCGGCGCCGTGAGCATGGGCCGCGACGGTGAATCCATAGTCATGGGCGATCGCGACCACCGCTTTGATTTCCTCCAAGGTCATTTGCGCATTGTCCCCGCTCGCGCTCTCATCGAGCACGCCGCCGGAGGGCATGATCTTGATCAAGTCGTCGTTCAGCTTGTAGCGCTCGCGCACGGCTTTCGCCGCGTCCTCGGGGCTATTGATGATGCCCTGCATGGGACCGGGGTCCCCGGCAAGATCGCTGCGGTAGCCATTGGTCGGATCCGCATGGCCGCCGGTGGTGCCTATGGGCTTGCCGGCGGTATAGATTCTCGGTCCCGGAATGATGCCCGCATTGATGGCATTGCGCAGCGCCACTGATTCGTTGGCCATGTCGCCGAGATTTCGCACCGTGGTGAATCCCGCCAGCAGAGTGCGCCGCGCGTAGACCGTGGACCGGATCGCGTAGTCCGCGATCTCCCAATGAAACTTGTCCACGTACCCGGTGCGGCTGGTCTCGTGCGTCAAATGAGTATGGGCGTCGATCAACCCCGGCATGCAGGTCTGATCGGCAAGATCGATGACCTTGGCGCCTGCCGGCGACCGGATTCCGCTCGAGACCTCCTTGATCCGGCCGCCCTCGATCACGATGGTCGTCTCGCCCAGCATCTTGCCGTTGGCCGTGTCGATGAGATGGCCGCATTGCAAGGCCGTGACGGCGGGCGTCGCCGCGGTCGTCGCCGCGGGCGCATCGGCCGCGAGGGCACCGGCGCTCGCCGCGACGAGTATTGCGGCACCAGCCGCGGCGAGAGATCTTCGTTTGTTCTCGGTGCGCCGATTCGTCATGAATTTCTCTTTCATTGTCTCGTGGCCCCCTCTGATGACCGAATATCTCAGCGAGCTGCCAACGACAGCATCGCATGCAGCAATACATTGGCGCCGGCTTCCAGATCAGCCGGCAATGCGCTCTCCGCCTCGTTGTGGCTCAAGCCTCCGGCACAGGGAACGAACACCATGGAGGTCGGTACCACGGCGGACACATTGCAGGAATCGTGACCCGCCCCGCTGACCATCTCCAAGGAATCGAATCCCAGTGCGGCGGTTGCCTCGCGAACCGCCGCGGCACAGCGGGAATCGAAAGTGACCCCCGGGGCCTCCCACACACAGCGGATGTCGCCCTCGAGCCCATGCCTCTGCAGAGCGGCGCGCACCAGTCCGTCCAGCTCCTCGCGCATGGCCCGATACACCGGCGCATCGGGATGCCTGATGTCCACCGTGAACCGCAGGCGTCCGGGAACGGTATTGGGAGATCCCGGCAGGGTCTCGATGAAGCCGAAGGTCAGACGCGCATCCCGGCCGTGTTGTGCGGCGGCCGCGTACAGCGCCGGCAATAAATCCGCCAGCACGCGAATGGGATCGCGGCGCATGTCCATGGGAGTGGGGCCCGCATGCGCCTCCTGGCCTTCGACCACCACCTCGTGACGGCTCATGTGCTGCACGCCCGTCACCACGCCGATGGTCTTGCCTTTCTGCTCGAGCACAGGCCCTTGTTCGATGTGCACCTCGATGCACGCCTTGACCCCCTGACGCTCGATGCGCCCGCCGGTCGCAATGCCTGCACGCCGCAGCTCCTCGTGCACGCTCGCGCCCGCGCGGTCCTTCAAGGCATAGGCCGCGTCCAGCGCCAGCCGCCCGGACCAGACCGCCGAGCCCATCATCGCCATGGGGAAGCGGCTGCCCTCCTCGTTGCACCACACCGACAGTTCAATGGGATGCACGGTGGTCAGCCCATGATCGTTGAGGGACTCGATCACTTCCAGCCCGGCCAGCACCCCATACACGCCGTCGAATTTTCCGCCCGTGGGCTGCGTGTCCAGATGGCTGCCGGTCATGACCACGGGCAGGCTGTCCTCGCTTCCCCGGCGCCGCACGAACAGGTTTCCCACCGCGTCGACTCGGACCTTGCAACCCGCGGCCTCCGCCCATTGCGACAGCAGCTTGCGCCCGGCCATGTCGGCATCGGTCAGCGCCTGCCGATTGCAACCGCCATGCGCAGTCGCGCCGATTTGCGCCATTTCCATCAGCCGCGACCACAATCGATCGCCGTCCACGCGCAGGGTACTCTCCATCCGCCGATGATCTCACGACGGCTGCGAATGGCTCAAACATTCGCCCAAACGTCTGTAGGATGGAGCGGATATGCGTATCTTCCATGGCCGCAAAGTTCTCGCCGCGCTCTTCATGGCCGGATTCATGGTCTACGGCGGCGGTCTGTACTGCTTCGTGCTGCTGGTCCCGCCGCTGATCGACGAGTTCCACTGGAGTCACGCCGCCACCGGCGGCCTCGTGACCGCATTCTGGCTGAGCGCCCCCCTGATCCTGCTCGGCGGTACCGCCATCAAACGTTTCGGCGCGACCCGCCTCCTCATCGCCGGCGTGCTCATCGAGGCCGCCTGCGTGGCTCTGCTGTCGACCGTGTCCAGTTTCGGTGAAATGTACTTCCTGCGCGCCGCCATGGGCGTCGGCAAGGTGATGTTCGCCGTCACGCTGCCGTACACGGTGTCGCGTTGGTTCTCGCGCCATTACTCACTGGGACTCGGCATCGTCTGGGCCGGTTGGCATACGGGCGGCATGGTGCTCGTGCCCATCACCGGCGTGATCATCGCCCACCACGGTTGGCGCGCCGCCTGCCTGGCCATTGCAGTGGGCCTCGTGACCATCGGCCTGGTGCCCGTCCTTGCGACCAAGGGTCCCCGCTCGCCGCGCGACTTCGGACTGGACCTCGACGGCGACCCACTGAAGCCGGCCGCCATCCCGGCGGCCTCATCGGCACTGCCGACAGCCGCGCCGTCAACCGCACCTGCGCCATCGACCGCATCTGCGCCGGCCGACTCGTCCGCTGCGGCGATTCCCGCAGGCTCGCTCAAGGATCTGCTGGGCTCCGCGACCTTCTGGCTGATCGCGCTCTCGACTCTGTTCTTCTATTTCACCTATGGAGGCCTGCTCACCCACCAGCCCTCGGTCGTCGAGGGCGCGGGCTTCTCACCGCGATTGTCGTCCATCGTCTTGGGATCGACCGCGGGATTCGCGGCCGTCGGGGGCATGGCCAGCGGCTGGCTGCTCGACCGCTTTTCCGTGCGCTCGGTGGGCATCGCCATGCACTTCTTGTTGGTGGCGGGCGCGGTATCCCTGTTGTGGGTGGCCAGAGCCCACTCCGCCGCGGCCCTGATCAGCTACGCCGTTTGTTTCGGCATCACCATCGGCGGCAGCGACCTGTACTTCGTCGCCCTGCTGCGCCGGCGCTTCCCCGCAGTGAGCCTGGCTTACAGCTACAGCGCCTGGTACTTCTGCGAGATCCTGACCCTGTTGATGTCGGGCCCGGCGGCCGGCCGGGTATTCGATCTCACCGGCAATTACGACCGCACTCTGGCGCTGCTGGCCGGCAGCGCCCTGCTCGCGACCGTGATTTCATTATTCGTGCTGCGCGCCTCGGGGCTCGAAAGAATCCCGAAGGCGGCTTGATTCGCCGGGTAGCCGGCGGACTGCAATGTCCGCCGGCCCCTCGCTTCCCCTTCCCCCGTCGGCGTCAGAACTTCTGCCCGAACTGCAGCCAGACCGTCCGCGGCTGTACCGGACTGATGTACGGCTGATTGCAAGTGGTCGGCGTACAGGCCGCGAACCGCGTCAACTCTCCCAGAACGTTGAAGGCATTCTCCAAACGCACCGTCATGGTCGTCTGGTTGTGCTCGACGCCGGCCGCGAGATTCACCAGGCTGTACGGCGGCAATTCGCCCAGATGCTCCTGGCCGTTCGGTCCCGGCTGGTAGAACGCAGGGAAGAGCAGCGGCACGGAGGCGTCCTGATAGACATACGCCGCCTGACCATAACCGTTCCAGTCGCCGATGGGAAAGTTGTAGCGCGCAATCAGGTTCGCCTTCAGGTTCGGCACACCCGGCATCCGCGTGCCCGAGGGCGCCAGCGGTCCCTTGGTGGTGGTTCCGTCCGCAAACGTCAGAGGCGAACCGCTGATGCCGTTGATCTGATTCGGGCAATTCGTTTGCAGAGTGTTCGTTCCGGGAATGTAGCTGCCGCAGAAATTCGAGGTCAGCTTCGCATCGAGCAAGGTTGCGCTGCCGCTGAACAGCCAGCCCGCTCCCGGCGCAAATTCGAAATTGGTCTCGATGCCCTTGCTGCGCGCGGAGGCGGCGTTCTGCACCACCGTCACGCTGTTGGGGCCCAGGAAGGAGAATTGGAAATTATCCCAGTCCTCGAGGAACACGGCGCCGTTCCATCGCAGCCGTCCGTTCAGCCACTGGGTTTTCCAGCCGATCTCGTAGTTCTTCAGCTGGTCGGCCTGGTAGGGCGGGTAAATGGCCTTGATCTGGGCGTCGTAGACGCGATTCACGCCGCCGGGACGAAAGCCGGTGGAGAAAGTCGCGTAGACCATGCGGTCGGGATCGAACTTATAGCTCAGCGTGGCCCGCTCGGTATGCCCGGTGTCCGAAACGGCCGCATTGAGATTCGTGCACGGCGCATTGTGGAAGGGCTGATACGCCGGGTTCGGGGTGCCGCCCGGCGGTCCGCAAGTGTTCATTCCCGAGGCATAGCCGGTCAGGTCCTGATAATTCGCCGAGTAGCCGTAGTACCCCTGCAGGGAGTTGTCGTACTTGTAGAAACGCAAGCCGCCTGTGAAGGACCAATTGGAAGTCATGTCCCAGGTGACTTGGCCGAATGCGGCGGAGTCGCGGTCGACGCGCTCCTCGTCGGTCAGCCATATGGTGTTGTTGTTGAGCGTGGGTATGGTCAGTGACTGCTCCAATCCTTGGGGATTGTAGGTGTAGGGATTGCCGTTGAGGCCGGGCAGCACATAGTCCTCCCAGATCTCGTGCACCTGGCGCTCGGCAAAGATGCCGACCGTTCCCTTGACCGCATACTGCTGCGGAGTGCTCATGCGCAGCTCGTTGCTCCACTTCGTATAGTGGTGCTTTTCGATGACGAACTCCTGCGGTTCGGCGGGGGTGGTGCCGTTGGTCGTCCAATAATGTCCCGAGCCGTAGTGTTTGTCGTACCAGTAGGAATAGTCGGCGTAGTCCGCAATCGAGTGCTGGTTGCGCACGAAGTAGGCGCCGGTATAGGTGATGTCGAAGTCGCTCACCTTGCCTTCGACGGTGAGCGCAGTCTGGGTGAAGGAGTCCTGATCGTTCTCCGGGCCAAAGTGGGTCACATCCAGGTCGCCCACGCCCGGGTCATAGCCGAAGAAGCCGGTCGCGGCCGTCTGCTGGCCCATGAAGGTCGGAGTCACCGTCCAGTTGTCGCCGAGATCGAACTTCAGAGCCGCCCGGCCTCCCTTGTATTCGACGGTGTTGTAGTTGTTGCTGACGGAATCGGCATTGCTCAAGGTCTGGCCCGTGTCACCGGTCCAGGTCCGGAACGAACGATTGCCGTTCAAGATGCCTGCGTTGGCATTGGTGCCGGCGATGTTGTTGATGTAGCCGGGGTCGTGTTCATCCCAGCCGACCAGACGTACCGCCGCCCAATCGGTGAGCGGAATGTTGACGTAGCCTTCGGCCTTCCAACCCTGCCCGCCGCCGTTGGTGATGGCATCGCCCGCGACATCGTAGCTGGCCGAGAACTTGGTCGTGTCCGGCTTGTTGCTGATGATGCGGATGGTGCCCGCCTCCGAACTCGCGCCGTACAGCGTGCCCTGCGGGCCTTCGAGCACTTCGACTCGGGCAATGTCGTACAAATGCACGTCCACCGTGCCGTCGATCGTCGTCACCGGCTGCTCGTCGAAATACGTACCCACGGTGGGCTGCGAGCCCGAATGGTTGCCGTCCTGCCCGCTGTTGATGCCGCGCATGTAGACGTGCGAGGTGCCGACGCCGTTGCCGCCCTGGCCTATGCTCTTGATGGTGGTGACGCCGGCCAGGTATTCGACGTATTCGTCGAGGTTCGCGATATTGAGCTGCGAGAGCTTCTCGGTGCTGATGGCCTCGATGCTGATGGGCACGTTCTGCAGGTTCTGCGCCACTTTTTGCGCGGTGACCACCACCTCTTCGAGCGTGCCGGAGCTGGCGGCCGCGTCGGTGTCCGCGGCATGCAGCACCATGGGGGCGCCCCCGGCGAGAATCGCCGAGATGGCCGAAGCGAGCGGAAGCTGGCGCAGCAAACGCCGCTGGGTGGGACGGCCGCCGCCATGTCGGTATTGACGCCCGCGCGTGTTGAATCGGCTACTGGTCATGATGTTACCTTGCTCCCTAACATTGTGTGATCGATCGACGAGTCCAAACCTACAGATATAAATTGCGGCACGGACGGATAGCACTCGAGAACCGGACCGAGCGCCTGCTTCAGGGGGCCAAGCCAGGGTTCATAGCATTTCCAATGATCCATGCCGTCGCGGAAAATGGGTTGGCGCACCTGCTCGGAACTCGCGGTGCGCACGGCTCTCTCGTTCTCATAGAAGCGCAGGCACTTCTCCTCGAACGGCAGCCCGCAGTAATCGAGCAGCCGCCGCACCTCCGCTTCGGTATTCTCCACCATCGACTCGTAGTGCACGCGGTGTACCCGGCCCGGCAGCACGGCATCGACATGCGCCATGAGCTCGACATAGTTGCGGTAGTAGCGGCCGATGTCGCCCAGGTCGTACGAAAAGTCCTGGCCGCGGGCGAAATTCTGCTTGAAGACCGAAAAGCAGCAGCCGAGCGGATGGCGGCGCGCATCGATGATTTTCGCGTTCGGCAGCAGGAGTTGGATCAATCCGACATATAGGCAGTTGTTCGGCATCTTGTCGACGAAGAAGGGCGCCTGGGTTTTGCGCTGAGCGCCGGTCGACGCAAGATACTGCGCGCCGAACCTGCGCAGCTCATCTGCGGTCAAGGCGCCCACGGCATCGAAGAACGGCGCTTCGCCGGCCCCTTGCCCGCGCAACGCCAGCTCACGGGCGATTCGCGGAATATCCGGCAGCTCCATGGTTCCTTCCACCATCGAGTGGCTGGACAATATTTGCTCGATCAACGTGGAACCGGAACGCGGCAGGCCGACGATGAATATGGGCGCCGGGTCCGGCGATCCGCCCCCGGCGCGCGATGCGAAAAAATCCGCCGTGAAGCGCGACTTCGAACGCCGCACGAATCGCGCGTCCTCCTCCGCACTGTAGGGATGGAGCTTACGGCGGATGGCGTTGCCTTCGGTGTAATGAGCGAAGGACTCTTCGTAAGCCGCCCCATCCTCGAGCGCCTTGCCCAACGCGAACTCGAAATGCAGGCGATCCTCGTCGCCCAAGTCCTCGCGCTCGAGCGCCCGCCGCATGGCGAGAACGTCGGCGTCGGAGAAGCGGAAAGTCTTCAGGTTGGCGAGACTCCAATAGGCCTCGCCGAGCGTCGGCTCCACGGCGATCGCGCGCCGGTAGGCGGCCACGCTCTCCTCCTGGCGGCGCGACGTCTTCAGCGAATGGCCATAGCTCATCCAGATCTTGGGCTGCTGCGGATAATCCTCGAGTACCGCTTCGTACACTTCGATCGATTCGCGGTAGTCGCCGAGATTCGCGAGGACGGCGGCCTTGAGATTCAGATAACCCGGATTGCGCGGTTCCTTCGCGAGCAGCGCTTGAGCCTGCGGCAGCGCGGCCGCCGCCTTCCCCTGCCGGATGAGCACCGCCGCATAATTGTGCCGGGCCGCGTCGAAGCTCGGCGCCAGCTCCAGGCACCGTTCGAGCAGAGCCTGTGCATCGGCGTAGCGGCGCAGGCGCGCCGCCACCTCGGCGAGCATGCGCAGCGCGGCAATGTCGGTCGGATGCCCCGCCAGATGGGCACGCAAGCGCGCCTCGGCGCTCGGCAGTTCATTATCCACCAGCGCCGCGGCCGCCTGCATCAGCCGCGGATCCTGCGTGGCCGCCTTCAGGTAGCGAGCACGGGCCTGATCGGCGCCGCTCGAGTCGCCCGCCTCATCGAGCTGATCGGCCAGCAACCGCCACGCATCGGCCGAGTCGGGCTTCAATCGGACGGCGGAGCGCAGCGACTGCACGGCCTCGGCGCCGCGGCCCGCGGCGCTGCGCGCCATGGCCAGTTCCAGATGAGTGTGAGCCGAACGCGGCTGCTCGCGGGCGAGCGGCTCCAGCACTTCGAGCGCGAGTTCCGTGCGGCCCGAGATTCGGTGAGCGGCGCCCAGAATCAAGCGCGCATGCGGGTGTGAGGGCACCGCTTTGAGGATTTCACCGGCCTGTTCCGCTGCCAGCGCGGCATCCCTCTCGAGCAATCGCGCGGCGTGCGCAAGCGCAACGTCCACGGTGCCAACGAGCTCCGAAGCGCTGTTCAATTGAACATCCAAACTATCCCCGAAGTTGTTATGAGCTTATAAGAATCTCCCGCGGGCGCTTTGTCAAATCTACAACAGCCGCGCCAATCCTTTCGTCGGACAGCGCCCATCCATCGAGACTCTCAGGTTCGAAGCACGTCGCGAACGCACCCACGGGCATAAGTACCTGATTATTAAATAATTATTACTCGACGATGCCTCGCAGTCCCAACTTGGGCAGAGCCGGCCGCCGCCCCATGCCAAGAACTGTACGACCGTTCAGATGCTTTTCTCGCCACACCGGCGCGGCGGCGGTGCGGCCGTCAACGCTTGGCTGGTTGGTATCCCGGGCCGCGCAGCACATGCCCCGGCCTGGCGCCGGTCATCTTGCCCTCGTCGATCACCGGCACGCCGTTCACCAGCACCCAGCGCATGCCCACGGCAAGCTGGTTGGGAGAACTGAAGGTCGAGCGTTCCGTGATGGTCGCCGGGTCGAATACCACGACATCGGCCCACAGGCCGCGCTTCAGCACGCCTCGGTCGGTGAGCCGCATGCGCTGCGCCGGCAGCGCGCTGAATTTGCGGATGGCCTCGGGCAGCGACAAGCGATGTTCCTCGCGCACGTACTTGCGCAGAATTCTGGGAAAGGTGCCATAGGCGCGCGGATGCGGGTGCTCCTCGCCCAACTTACCCTCCGGCGAGGTTCCCGGGCTGTCATTGTCGATCGAGACCCACGGCTGCTCAAGGGCAAGCGCCACATCGGCCTCCTGCATGCCGAATACGGCGACCTGGGTGAACCCACTGTCCTCGACGAGAATATCGAGCAGGGTGTCGAGCGGGTCCTTGCCCCGGGACTTGGCGATGGCCGCGATGGTCTGGCCCTGCAAGGAGAGCAAGGCCGGATTCTTGACCACGCCGATGAGAATCGCTTCGGGGCCCGGGACCTCGTCCCATTCATTGTCCCAGCTGCCGCTCGGGGTTTTGATGTCCTTGATGATGCGCGCGCGAGTGGCGGGATCCTTGAGGCGCTCCACCATCTTGTCGACGCCGCCGTCGTGCGCCCAGGGCGGCACGAACGCGGACATGTCGTTGAACCACGCCGTGTAGGCATAGGTGTTTGCGGATACATCGAGGCCGCTCGCGCGCGCCGCCTCGATGCGCTTGATCACCTCGGGCATGCGGCCCCAGTTCTTCTTGCCGGCGACCTTCAGATGCCAGATCTCCGTCGAGATATGCGCCTCGCGCGCGATGCGAAAGGTCTCATCGAGAGCGGCATCGATGCTGTCCCCCTCCGAGCGCATGTGCGTGGCATAGATGCCGCCGAAGGGGGCCGCCTCGGCAGCCAGCGCAATCAGCTCCTCCGTGCCGGCATAAGGCGCCGGGGCATACTCCAAGGCGCTCGACACGCCGACCGCGCCCTGTTCCATGGCCTCGCGCACCAGCGCCCGCATGCGCGCGAGCTCGGCAGCCGTGGGCGCGCGGTCCGCGGCGCCGATCACGGCTTCGCGCACCGTCGTCGCCCCCACGTACGAAGCCAGGTTGATGCCTATGCCCTGACGTTCGAGACGCGCGAAGTAATCGCCGAGCGTCTGCCAATCGGCTTTCAGTCCATAATGCTCCAGAGTCTGGGCCGCCTCGATGCGGGCATGGCCTATCATCGGCGCCGCCGAGTTGCCCTCACCCGTGATCTCGGTGGTGATGCCCTGATAGATCTTCGAAGGCAGCCGCGGATCGACCAGAATGGTGAATTCCGACTGGCCCAGCATATCGATGAAGCCGGGCGCGACGACCAAGCCCGCGGCGTCGATGCGCCGCTTCGCCGGAGCGTCGGCCAATTTGCCGATGGCCGCGATGCGCCCCTCGCGAATGCCCACGTCCGCCGAATACCAGGGCGAGCCCGTGCCGTCGATGACATGGCCGTTGGCGATGATCAGATCGAACGGCATTTCCCCGCCGAGCGCGGGCAAGCAGAGAAAACACAGGCCCAGCGCGGCCAGGCGCAGCGAAGATTTCGACATTGTTGTTATCCCCACAATTTGGACGACGGCAATCGCATCAAACCCGAATCGTACTCGATGCCGTGCTCTCGGTCTTCGCTGTGCAGCAGCGGCCCATCCAAGTCCACGAACTCCGCCATCTGCCCGACCACCATGCCGGGCGCCATGGCCAGGGAGGTTCCCGCCATGCAGCCCACCATCACTTGCAGACCCAGCGTGCGGGCCTCCCGCGCCAGCGCGAGCGCCTCGGTAAGGCCGCCGGTCTTGTCCAGCTTGACGTTCACCACCTGGTAGCGGTCCTTGACCGCCGCCAGTCCGCTGCGGTCGGCCAGCGACTCATCCGCGGCAAGCCGGACCGGGCCTGAATAGCCGCGCAAGCTCTCATCCTCGCCGCGCGGCACCGGTTGTTCGATGAGCACGACGCCGAGCGATTTCATTTCGGGTGCCAAGCGGTTCAGAAGATCGCACGACCAGGCCTGATTCGGGTCGACGATGAGCCCTGCCGCGGGACACAGCTCGTGCACCAGGCGCACCACATCCAGATGCCGATCGCCGTCGACCTTCACTTTGATCAGCGGCCACCTCGCGTAGCGCCGGGCTCCCGCCGCGACGGCTTCGTCCGTGTCGATTCCCAGCGTGATCGATGTGGTGAGCGGCCGGGGATTCGGCAGGCCCGCCAATTCCCAGACGCGGGTGCGGCGCTGCTTGGCCGTCAAATCCCAGAGCGCACAGTCCACCGCGTTGCGCGCACCCCCCGCCGGCAGCAGCGCCGCCAGGGCGGCGAAATGCGGCCGGGCGCGCCCGCCCGCGGTCTCGCCCGTCAGGACGTTGGCCGGCATGCGTTCGATCGCCGGCATGCCGTCGGTCGCCGTCATGCGTTCGATCGCCGGCCGAATCGCTTCGATCTGCGCACACAGCAGCGCCACAGTCTCGCCGTCGTAGTCCACCCCCGCCGCCTCGCCGCGGCCGACATGTCCTTGCGGATCGGTGAGCGTGACGACGACGACATCGAGTGCGGACTCGGCGCCTCGCGACACACGAAACGGCACTTTGTAGGCCCAGGACTCGGTGACGACACTCATGTGCATGGGATGCGGCCTCATGGTTACGGCTGGCTCGTGGGGTTGCGGCCGAATCGTGGATTGCTACGGGCTGGGGTTCGCCTATTCAAGCTCGGGCGGCGCGTTGCGCCGCGGAGAGCAGCTCATCCACGTGCGCGCGAGGCGTGGCGTACGAGGTCACCAAACGAATCGCGACGCCCTGCGGTGCGGCGCAGAGCGGCCAGCGATAGAAACCAAATCCCTGCGCCTCCAAGGTGGCGACGCTCGCCTCGGGCAGCGAGACGAACACCTCGTTCGCATCGACCGATTGCAGCAGGGCGGCGCCTTCGATCTTTCGCAGGCCCTCCGCCAGCGCCGACGCCATGGCATTGGCGTGGCGCGCATTCTCCAGCCACAGCCCATGGGCAAAATACGCAAGCAGCTGCGCGCTCACGAAGCGCATCTTCGACCACAGGTGTCCCGACTGCTTGCGGCGGCGCTCGAAATCCCGTGCCCGCGCCGGATCGAAGAACACGACGGCCTCCGCACACAGCGCGCCGTTCTTGGTTGCGCCCAGCGACAATACGTCGACGCCGCTCTTCCACGTGGCTTCGGCGGGAGTGCAGTCAAGATGCGCCAATGCATTGGCGAACCGCGCGCCGTCCATGTGCACCGAAAGACCGTGCCGCTTGGCGGCGGTGCAGAGTGCCGAGACTTCGTTCTGTGTGTACACCGTCCCCCACTCCGTTGCCTGGCTCAAGCTCAACGCGGCCGGCTTGACGTGGTGCACGCCCATGTCCTCTGCATACGCGACCGCGGCCGTCACCTGCTGCGGCGTGATTTTCCCATCCGCCGCGGGCAGTCCCATGGTCTTGGCGCCGCCCGTGAAGAATTCCGGTGCGCCACATTCATCGGTGACGATGTGCGCCGCCTCGTGGCAATAGACGGCGCCGTAGGAGGGCACCATCTGCGACAGGGCCAGCGCATTGGCGGCGGTCCCGGTGGTCACCGGGAATATGGCGACCGCCGTGCCGAATACCTCGCCCGCAACGGCTTGCAGTTTCTCCGTCAGAACGTCGCCGCCGTAGGAAGCGGCCGAGCCGTCATTCGCTGCATTGACGGCAGCCATGATGGCATCGCAAACCGCGCTCACATTATCGCTCTTGAAATTTCGGCTCAATGGAATTCCCCGCTCACTGATGGATCGCGCTGCCTATGCCGTCCAGGGATTAACTACTTCAATGCCACAACTCTCGAAGTCCTTCACGTTGCGTGTGGCGAGAACTGCCCCTCTCGAACGCGCCATCGAGGCAATCATGGCGTCGAACTGACTGATGGGTTTACCCGCGATTCGCCGTGAAGCCGCGATCTCGGCATACATGTCTGCAGCATCGCCGTCGAAGCTCAACACATGACCGGCGAAATCTTCATCAAATATTTTGTTCGCGGCATCCCACAGCCCTTTCCGACGCTTTCCGTCGGATAGCAAACGAATACCGTAGAGAATTTCACCCCTGGTTACGGCAGTAGTAAACAAAGATGCTCTCGGCTGGTCCGCCAGCCAGTCCAGGACGGAGACTTCAGGCACAGGTCGGAGTGCCTCCGACAGCACATTGGAGTCGAGAACGATCATCTATCTAAGTTCACCGGCTCACGTATGGCCTCGCGAGGCGCAATTTCCAACTCCACGCCTCCCAGCGGCTCAACACGAGCGCGAATGGAATCCACTAGAGTCCCAATCCGCGAGCGCTCGGTTGACAGCGCCGTCCGCAGAATGTCGCGTGCTTCGTCCTCCATGGAACGGCCATGATGGGCGGCCTGAACCCGCAATCGCGCCTTGAGACGCTCATCTATGTCTCGGATCGTCATGCTCGCTATACATCCTCTATTAGTCATTGATTTTATTTTAATCAATGATTGCAGCGAAGACAAACTAAGCGGCCTGAACTGATTGGTGATCGGAATTGCAATAATCACAACTAATTGTTTTAATTATACTTTGTGACTCACTACGTCCGGGACATAGGACAATACGGCGGGCTAAGCCTAAGGGTTGGCGGCGGTAACGGTCACCAAGGCCGATGCCGTCGCGAGCGAGACGGGATCGGTGACCGTGACGGTCGCAGTGCCGGGCGCGATCCCGGCTACCACGTCGTTAGCCACGGTAACGACGGTGGTGTCGGAACTCATCCAGGAGAGATTCGGCGGCGGCGGTGCACTGACGCCGGCTGCAACGGTTTGCGGCGCCAAGGTCACTGTACTTCCGACAGCGATCGGATCTGGACTCAATAGCTGCAACTGCACGATGGTGGACGTCACTGCATTGGAGGTCGCGGGCGAGTAGTTCGCGTCGCCGCTGTAGAGGGCCATATAGGCAAACGGTATTCCGCTTCCGCCTTCAGGCGGCTGGTAGGGCGACGTGCAAGTGCCGATTCCGGACGGCGCGATGACGACGGTGCACACCGTTTGATCTTGCTGACTCACGATGGTGACGCTGCCGGTGGGCAACGGCATTTGGCCGTTGGCCGGCGAGGGACTCACAGCGTAGTTAAACGTAAAAATACTCGCCGCATTTGCAATGGCGGGAAGCATGGTGAGCGCGACGGCGGCCTGCGCCAGAGGCACTGCCAACCCTTGCTGAACGACTGGGCCCGCCGGATAGTTCGAATCGCCCGAATATTGGAACGTGAACGTTCGCGACCCCGGCACGCTGGGAACTAGGCTGCACGAGCCCTTGCCGGTGGCGTCGAGTGCGGCGGTGCAAGCCGCCCCGTCCAACATCACGGCGACATTGCCGGTCGGCACCGCCCCTGATGCGGGTGGCGCAACCCCGACTGCCAGGGTCACCGGCGAGAGCAGCGCTGCGGCGCGATTCGGACCGGCGCTCACCACTGCCGGCTGGCCGCACAACGACCCCAGCGGCCTCGGCTCCAGCGAACTCAACACATCAATGAGAGGCGGCTGTGCCGGGTAGCTGAATTGATTCGCGGAGGTAGTCAAACTTGCGATCGATTGAAACTCAAGATCGCCGCCGGCTCCGCCGCAATAGGCGGGATTACTCATGATCGGCAGAACGGTCAGCTCGCCCGAATAGCGGGCCCCTATCTTGGAATCCACCGTGGTGAGATTGACCGAGTACAAGAGCTGCAGCGAAGAACTTACTTCCACCGCGGCAAATACGCTGTCCCCGTAAGAGCGCAGCGCCGGTGTATTCGCGTCGGGAGAAGCTGAGACATTGCTTAGCGTGAGCGAGTTGGTCCCGCCGGCGGTGTTCGTCGTGGAGGCGGCGAGGGCGCCGTTTCCCGCAATGGACACCGTGCTGCTGATTGCTTGCTGCAGGGTGGTCGAGTAGTTCGTGGCATAGCTGGTGGACGGTTCGCCCGTTGCCGACACCCATACATCGATGGATGCCGCCATGACGGCGACTAAATTCGATTGCGAATCGATGACCGTGAGGGGAATGGGGATGCTGTAGCGGGAGATCGGAAATAGCGCCGGCTGATCGGCCGTGCTGGCGGCGGTGATCGACTCCGTCACTTGCGCATTCGTCTGGTACACGACCGACGAATTCGCGAATCCGCCCGTCGAGGAATAGTGAATGGTGGGCGTTGCCTGCAGCGCCAGAGTGGCATTGCCGATCAGATCGAGCGGTCCCTGCACGAAATTGAACGCCAGCGGAACGGCCGTGACGGCGTCGGGTCTGCTGGTCAACGACAGCCGCGCACTTTTCACGGCGAGCGCGCGCGCCGCAGCCGATTGGGCCACCATTTGGCTCGCGTCCAACGTGTAATTGCCGGTGATGTCAATCTTGTCAAATACTTCGTCCAGAGCCGGTGCGGCCACCGTAACGATAAGCACCGGTTCGTAATAGACACCCGTACCAATAGTCGTAGGCTCGGAGGTCACCAGCGTGTTGGTTACCTTAAATGCAGCGCCTTCGAGCACAAATATCTGACCCACCGGCAAGTACGGGCAGCAGGACAATATCACTGTGCTGGTATTGCCATCGTTCGTGCCGAGCACACCACCGCTCAGCAGCCCGGGAAGATTCACGCCGCTGGTGGACCCGTAGACAATCACTCCCGGCGCCAGCGTCGCAATGGAGCCAACGGGCGGCAGCGTCGAGGAAATCCCGACGGTAAACGAACTCGAGGCAGTGCCGCCAATGCCGCTGCAAGTCAAGGTGTATGCGGTTTGCTTGGTGATCGGACCGATCGGCAAACTGCCGGATAGCGGTTCGGTTCCGCTCCAACCGCCGGAGGCGGTGCAGCCGTCGGCGCCGGTCGAGGACCAATTCAACGTGTCGGCTCCCGCCTGTGCGACCACCGCCGAGGAAGCACTCAACGACACCGTCGGGAGAGGGGGTGGAATGACCGTGAGAGATACGGAGGCGCTGGTCGAGCCGCCCGCTCCGGTGCAAGTGATCGAGAAAGGGCCCGACCCTATCAACCCAGTGAGCGTGAACGTTCCCATGGGCGCCAAACTGCCCGACGTCCAAAGACCCGTGCATGCGGTGGCATTCGAGGAGGACCACGTCAGGGTCGCCGACCCGCCGGATTTCACGGTCGACGGACTGATCGAAAACGAAATCACCGGCTTACCCGGCGGTCCATGACTGCCGCCGCCGCATCCGAGAAGGATAAATGCCAGCATAGCCATACCGCATAGGTAAGCGATGCATTGTGGGCCGCGGCTAGTCACAGTTATCGCTCTCGGACGCTTGCTTGTCTGTGCAGGCCTGACGAATATGCGCCACAACCGCACTTAACTCCAACATTCGATTCTGAAGGATCGCCAGGGTCTATTCGGGCACATGGGTAACGGTCAGCGCCATTCGCCGGCGTCGAATTCGAAGCTCTGACCTTCGCGCTGCCAGGTGACCGCGGTCCGCCGCACCGTCAATAGCCAGGTGTGCTGCTCCAAGGGCTTGCGCGGCCTGAAGCAGGACGGCTGCAGCACGGCCACCGCCGCCCCATGTTTCGGATCGCGCACCGATTCATAGCGGATAGCATCGACCTCCGCCTCGCGCGCCACGCGGGCGAAGCCCTGGGAGGGCCCGTAGTCGACCGGATTGGTCCAGTCGGCGCGCGACCTCTTGAACGGCGATTCGGTCAGATCGACCAGGCGCGCCTGGATGCCGGCACGGAATACCGTTTGCGGCGACGGCCCGATGCTCTCCGGCGACTCGCTGTCCATCAAGAATCGCCAGCGCCAAAATCCCAGCTCCGCGCAGGCGGTGCGCAGTGCCTCGGCGCCGTACCAAATACCCGAGTCCGCCGCGGACCGGAACCGTGAACCGATGGGAGAGGAGTAGCGAAACGGGGTACCCAAGAGATAGTGCAGATCGCCCGTCCGCGGCGGCAGCGGCGGCTTGCTTTCCTCCAACAGCCGCTCGAGCACGATCTGCTCCTCGACGTTCGCCACCAGCCGCAGCGTCGAGGCGATGTGCTGAGCCTCGACCGCGCGCCACAGGCGCCGCCGCGCCCGCACCGCCTCAGATGCGACCGCGCGCGGAGTCCAGGTATTGGACGACACGAACCAAGCCTTCGGTACTGCGTATCAATTCGATCGGGCGGCCCGCGAGGGCTCGATTCTGTCCATTCAGCCAGCCGCGAGCCGCCGCATCGTTGGAACCGATCAGAGCGTCGAGCGAGCGGAACAATCGCACGAACAGGGCTCCAAGCTCCCATTCCTTCTTCTGAGTGTCCAAGGCATAGGTGCCGTTCGCCATCCGCGACACAGTCGATGGACTGAGCCCCAGAATCTGCGCGAGGCCGGACTGAGTGATCTCGAGCAACGTCGACGCCCG
Organism: uncultured Gammaproteobacteria bacterium; assembly: GCA_963784105.1. Lineage (GTDB taxonomy): Bacteria > Pseudomonadota > Gammaproteobacteria > Steroidobacterales > Steroidobacteraceae > Bog-1198. Next base: position 1,433,311 of record CAWAQE010000015.1, on the reverse strand, counting down.
CAGTACGGCACCCGTCAATACGCGGCGGGGTTCGGGTTTCGTATCGGGCGAGGCACGCGCCATGTAATACCTATAGAAACTCTTTGACTGAAGTCATTCTACAGAAATACGGCCCGCGGAGCAAACGGTGCCATGCGGACCCTTCCCCCCGCGCCGAGCCGGCGGTGCGCGGCGCACGCCGAAGAAAGCGGCGACTGGATCACATGTGTGATCCGAATCACCGTAAATATATGGGTCCTGCGCCGATTGGGCGCCGATCGCGGCAAACTGCGTGAACTGCGTCGAAGTCTTGGCGAACGGCTATATCCAACGCTGGATTCTGTCGCATAACATTTACTTCAGGTGGATGTATGAACGGTACCCTGGAGTAGGCGATGTCGAACGGGAAGAACCCGTTGGTGTTGATGATGGCTCTCTCCATGCCCGGTGCGGCCAACGCAATCGGCTTGGGCGACATCCATATCGATTCCGGGCTGAACGAACGCCTCGCCGCCGAGATCGACATCGTCGGCGCCACGGCGCTCGATTTGTCCGACTTGCGGGCAGCCGTGGCCGATCGCGACACCTTCGTGCGTTACGGCGTGGACCGCCCGGCATTCCTCTCCTCGGCAACCTTCAAGGTCACTCAAGACGGCCAGGGGCGGCCGGTGCTCGCCGTTCGTTCCTCCGAATCGTTCACCGAGCCCGTGGTCAATATTCTCGTCGATCTGCGGTGGACCCATGGCGAGCTCGTCCGGCAATACACTTTGCTGCTCGATCCGCCCGGATTCGGAGCGGCAAATCGGACCGTGGACGCTCGCGCGCTCGACACTCGCGCGTCCGAAGCGAAACCCGCCGCCGCCGCGCCGCCGCCTTCTACCCCGGCAGTGCCCGAGATTGCCGCCGCGCCCGCCGCGGCGACACCCATCGTAGAGACCAAGGCCCAGACGAAGGCACAGCGGATCGACCCGCCGGGCGATCAATCCCATCCGTCGGAAAAGGCCGCTTCCCGTAAAACCACGCATATCAAGGTCGGCGCCAAAGCCACGCTGCGCGGGATCGCGTGGCGCGCGGGCGAGCGATCCGAACCCGCTCTGCAGAAAATGATGATCGCGATCTTTCGCGCCAATCCCAGCGCCTTTGACGGCAACATCAACCGGCTGCACCGCGGCGCCATACTCACCATCCCCTCGCGCGCGCAGGCGGCGGCAATATCCAGCGCCGAAGCAAAGCGCGAAGTTCACGCACAAATGGCAGCCTGGCGCGCGGCCGCACACACGGCGGCGCCGCGCGAGGCCATGAAGGCGCCCTCAGCCGATGCGGCAGCCGCCGGCACCATGTCAGCGTCGAGTGCGGCGTCAGCCTCGAGCACCGCGCCAGGCTCGAGCATCGAGTCAGCTTCAAGCGCATCGCCAACCGCGAGCGCATCGCCGACATCGAGCGCATCGCCGACATCGGACCATTCTGGGATTGCCGGCAAGATACTCGCGCATCGGGTTCAGTCGCTCGAGCAGGAACTCAGTGACATGAAAGGCCTGCTGCAAAGCGAGCAGAACCAACTGGTTAGCCTCGAGCGCCGAGCGGCAGGCACGGACAAGCCTGCGGCCGCCGGGTTACCGCCGCCGGTGAGAGTGCCGCAAACCATCGCTGCGCCTCAGCCCGCGGATGCGCGGCCGACAGCCGAGGCGCGGCCTGTGCAGGGCAAGACCGATCACTCGCTTCCGGCGATCATCGCCGGCCTGGGGCTGCTGGGCGCCGCATTGGGGGGCCTTTATGCCAAGTTTCGCCGCCGCACGCCGGTGCCGCGGCATGATGGCGAACTACCCGTGGCCGACGCCGTGGCGGCGGACGCCTCGGTTGACGACGCTTCGCTTGCCGACGCCGCAGTTGCCCATAACCTGGTTGCCGGCCCCGTAGTTGCCGATGCCTCGATTGCCGGCGCCGCGGTTGCCGTTGCCGCGGTTGCCGTTGCCGCAGATGTCGATACGGCGGGCGTTGCCGCTGCTGAGGCGACCGACACGGTAACCGCCGAACACGCGGTCGATTCCCGCCAAAGCGTACAGAACCGGGACGACGCGTCGGGCCAAGACTTTGCAGATGCCGAAGCGCTCATGCAGGCGATCGCCGAGGCTCATGCTGACGATGCCACCCATCCGATGCTGCCCATACTGCCGGCCGCGGCAGCGGCCGGGACGGTCGCAACGACAGCGCCCGGCGCAAGGGCGGGACGCAGTGAAGCCGCGCCTGAGCCGACGGTCAATATGCGGGCCGATACGGTCAATATGCGGATGGAACCGACGCGGCTCGACTACAATTTGCTCGATCTCGATTTGACCGCGCAGCATGTGCAAATGCCCAGCGTGCTCAACGAGCATGCGGTGGTGAAGGAAAGACGCACGAATCTCGCGGATGTGCTCAGACTGGCGATAGAGCGCGAGCCCGACCGCCATGATCTGCGCATGAAGCTTCTGGAGTTGTACTACGCGGCCGCGGCCACGAACCGCAAGGCGTTCCTGGAAGTCGTGCAGAAATTTGCCCGGGACCGCGACTATCTACAAGCCGATCAATGGGACAAGATCGCCTTCATGGGCCGGCAGATCGCTGCCGAAAACCCCTTGTTTGCCGAAGCTTCCGCGGCCGACGATGACTTGGCGGACTGCGCCTGAGGCCGCTCGGGCCGTATAAGGTTATCCGGCGGCTACGGCCAATTCGGGCGCGGCGCGCGTGCCGTTCAATTTAATGTTCAGACGCAGCTCGTTCGCCGAATCGGCGTTGCGTATGGCCTCATCGTACGAAATGTCGCCGTTGTTGTAGAGCTCGAACAGGGACCAATCGAAGGTCCGCATTCCCAGCTCGCGCGATTTGGACATGATGGTCTTTATCTCGTGAAAATCGCCTTTGAGAATTTTCTCGGCGATGATGGGCGTGTTGATCAGGATCTCCATGGCCGCCCTGCGGCCCTTGCCGTCGACGGTGCGGATCAGGCGCTGCGAAACGATGGCCTTGAGATTGCTCGACAGATCCATGAGCAGCTGCTTGCGCCGCTCCTCGGAGAAGAAATTGATGATGCGGTCGATGGTCTGGTTGGCGCTGTTCGCATGCAGTGTGCCCAGGCATAGATGCCCGGTCTCGGCAAAAGCCACCGCGTGCTCCATGGTTTCGGCGTCACGTATCTCGCCGATCAGAATGACGTCCGGCGCCTGGCGCAGAGTGTTCTTCAGCGCGTGATGCCATGAATGAGTGTCGATGCCGACTTCGCGGTGCGTCACGAGCGACAAGTGCGACTGATGCACGAATTCGACCGGATCTTCCACGGTGATGATGTGGCCCGGCGTCGATCGGTTGCGATGGTCGATCATGGCGGCCAGCGAGGTCGATTTGCCCGAACCGGTGGCGCCCACCACCAGGACCAGCCCGCGGTTGGTCATGACGATTTCTTTGAGGATCTCCGGCAATGCCAGAGCCGCAAAATCGGGAATTTCGGCCGGTATGGTCCTGATCACCATGCCGACGTGCTGCTGTTGAACGAAAACGTTGACGCGAAACCGCGCGACTCCCGGGATGGAGATCGCGAAATTGCACTCCAGCTCCTTGGCGAATTCCTCGCGCTGGCGGGAGTTCATCAGAGAGTCGGCCAGCTGCCGCGTGAACTCGCCGGACAGCTTTTGCGAGGTCATCGGCCGCATGGTGCCGTGAGTTTTCATGCTGGGCGGGAACTCGTTGGAAATGAACAGATCCGACCCCCCCGCCCGGCTCATCGCAGTCAGCAGCTTGCTCATATAAGCCTTGGCTTGTTCTTCGGTCATTCGCACATCCCTTCCTGGCCGGTGGCCGCGCAATATATGCGAGCGGCTCCCGCGTGTCCGCGATGCGGCTCACGGTCATCTGCGGCGAGATCTCCGCGCCTCCACGATGTGACAATGTCGGGCACGACATAGGGATCCGCCTTACCGTGCGGTGAGGGATTGCTTGAGCGCGCGGCGGCTTGGCGTATATTGCCGCGTGGCTTCTCAAGGGGTTGTTCATGTCGCGCCGAGTCATCGGGGTTCTGATCTTGACCATGGCCTTCTCTGCGGCGAACGCATCCGTGCCGCCGTCGCCGCCGACTTATGGCGTGCGCCTCGAAAAGACCTGGATTCCCATGAAGGACGGCGTAAAGCTGGCCGCCACTCTCTACATGCCGGCCGATCCGAATCCCGGCGATCGCTTCCCTGCACTGCTCGAGTACCTCCCCTATAGAAAGGACGACGATGAGGCTGTCCGCGACTATGGGACGCATACATATTTCGCACGGCGCGGATATGTGGGCGCGCGCGTCGACATTCGCGGATTCGGCGAGAGCGAGGGCGCGCCGCCCGATCGAGAATACTCCGCGCAGGAACAGCAAGATGCGGAGGAAGTCATCGCCTGGCTGGCCCGTCAATCGTGGTCGAACGGCAAGGTCGGCATGCTCGGAATATCGTGGGGCGGATTCAATTCCATACAGATGGCGCTGAGAAAGCCCCCCGCGCTCAAAGCCATTCTCGCCGTGGCCGCTACCGAGGAACTCTTCAAGGAAGACGTGCACTACATCGATGGAATATTTCACGTCGATGAATTCGAGCTCACCATGGATCTGGATCAAGGCCGCTCCGGAGCGCCGGATTTCAGCCTGGATGAGTCGGTGATCGGGCCGCGCATGGACTCCCCGCCATGGTCGCTCACGTACATGAAACATCAGCACGACGGCGCGTTTTGGCACGCTCCGCTGCGGCCGATAGAGACGCTGCAAGTGCCTGCCTTCTTGATCGGCGGTCTGCAGGATGGATATCGCGACAGCATTCCGCGCATGTTGGAAAGGGTCAAAGCACCCATCAAGGCTTGGATCGGCCCCTGGAATCATGGCTTCCCGAACGGCAGCGACTACGGTCCGATGTACGAGTGGCGAGACCAGGCAGTGCGGTGGTTCGACTACTGGCTCAAGGGGCGCGATACGGGCGTGCTCGAGGATCCGCGGCTCATCGTCTACCAACAGCACTGGCATCCGCCCGAGCCGCAATTGCGGGACATCCCCGGAGAATGGCGCGCGGAATCCTGGCCGCCGGCCGGCTTGACGCCCATGACCCTGTATCTGCAGCCGGATCATCGCCTCTCGGCGGACCCGGCCGGATCGGGACGCGATCAGCTTCGCTACATACCGTCCACCGGCGTGGAGGCCGGATTCTGGTGGGGAGAGCTTCTCACGGACCAACGGCCGGTGGATGCCTTCAGCCTGATCTACGACTCACCGGTGCTCACCGAGGAGGTGGCAATACTGGGATTGCCGCGTGTGAGCCTCAAGGTGGCGGCCGACGCTCGGCTGGCCGATTGGTTCGTGCGTCTGTCCGATGTAGCGCCGGACGGGCGCGTCACCATGGTCACCGGCGCCGGCATCAATGGCGCGCAGCGTGATTCGATGTCCAAACCGGAAGACTTGGTGCCCGGCAAGACTTATCCATTGACGCTGGATCTGCATCTTGCATCCTGGGTATTCCCGAAGGGCCACCGCATACGCATCGCCATATCCAACGCACTCTGGCCCATGAACTGGCCGACACCCTACCCCATGACGACCTCGATAATGCTGGGCGGCAGCTCCGCCTCGCGCATCGTGCTGCCTCGCGTACCCGTGCATGGTCCGGCCGCACCTGCGCTGGCCGCGCCTGAACCCATCGAAGCGCCCCCGGGGATCAAGGAAATCGGCGGCGGCGCCTGGCCGGGCGAATGGACGGTACTGCGCGACGAAGGCAAACAACGCAGCACGGTGACCTGGAAGGGCAAGAGCGCGGTGTCCTATCCGTGGGGAAGATTCGACCATTCCGAAAAGCTCACCTATGAGATCGACGATGCGCATCCGGACCTGGCGCGCGTGCAGGGAGATTCCGAATACATTCAGTCCGTGAAGGACCATGTGCTCACCTGGCGCGGCCGCCTCGATGTCTCGAGCGATGTACACACCTTCTTTTATAAGTACACGCGCACCTTGCTGCGCGACGGCGCGGTGATTCGGACCAAGACCTGGGAGGAGCCGATTCCACGGGACCATCAATGAGCGCGTCCGAGACGTCCTGCGGCCACAGCCGCAGCCGCAGCCGCTGAAGTCTTTGGCATGTCAGCCGTCAAGTCCGTCAACGTGCCCCTTGCCGGCGGTTCTGCCGGGCCGATTGCTGCTTCGGTATCGCCGCAAGCGCTTTGCGGGCGTCCTCCCGGGTCACGCGCACCCGGCAATTCAGCATCCGCCGCAGCTCGCCGGTTGAGTCACTGCCGTAGGGCTCTCGTTCGATGGCCTCGTTCCAAGCGCACTTCTCGCGCAGATATCGACGATAAGCCCCGGACCTGAACCCAAGATGCTTCAGGTCATCCGCGGACAGCCAGTAGGCATCGTTCGAGGGCCTCCGGAACATTTCTTCGGTCAAATAGCCGGGCACGTCATTTTCCCGCAGAAACGCCCGCACCTGCGCCAACGCCCCGCCCTCGTTGGCCGCCGCATCCGACCCCGGCGCCTCGAGCGTCGGCGCCTGTGAAGCGGTGAGGAAGGGACGATTGATTCCGATGAGCCCATCCCCCTGGGTCTCGCGCTGGGAGGCAGCCGCATAGATGAAGAAGCAGGCGCTGACGCAGCGCCCGGTCAGCGGCCCGACGATCACCTCGGAGAACAGCGACTTGACGAGGCCGGCTATTTTCAAGGCCTCGCCCACGTCGCCCCCATCCGAGGCCAAAATTATCTCGTTCAAGGACAGAAAGCGGGCCTCATCGTCAGCAATCTTGGACAGCAGGCGATCGTAATCGCCGAGCACGATCTCGCCCGACACGACCAGCGGGCCTGTGGGACCCACATAGCGGCCGGTGAATGGATCATGATCCATATAAAAGAGTTCGGCGCCCAGGCAGGGAACGCCCGCCAGAAGCAACGCAAGGCTGCATGAGGCTGTCCAACGGCGCATGCGAGCGCTCCTCCGACGATCAGTTCACCTCTGCAGGCCCCCGGCCCCGGGTCAGCCGCTTACCGCGCTGCGCAGTTTGCGCAGATCTTCATGACGCGTAGAAAGGTCCGGGCGATCGGCAGCGAGCCGCAGGTCGCGTAGCACTTCGAGCGAACGCAACAGCACCGGCAGCGGCGGCCCGCTGGCAGTGATCCCCTCCATGTTTTGTTCGTTGAGGTTGACGGCCGGTTGCTCGATGAAGCGCTTGACCAGACCATCGTGATGTTGTGCCGCCGATCGACCGAACAGATCGCACACCTCGAGGTACGCGCGGGCATTTCGCTGAAACCAATCGGCTTGGGCATGTCCGCCGGCCAGCGCCAGCAGCTCGTCGAGCAGGCTCGTGCGCGTCATGCAGTCCCTCAGCCGCGCCTGATCCGCCGGCAGCATGAACAGCATTTTATCGACCAGCAGGTGTGCGTAGTAAGGGTCGTTGGCCCGGCACAGGCCGAGCAGCAAGTCGAGTTCGTTGATGCCCGAGAAATCGCCGGCGTTCGCTCCTCGATACTCTTGGCGGCCGACACGGTACGTTTTGTAGTACGGCCGCACCGAGTAGAAGAACCGCTCGACATCGAGCCGTTTCAGCAAGCGGCCGTTGATCCCGATGACATCGCAAATCGCCTGCTTCGCCACGTCAAATTGAGTCTCCGCCACGGGACTCGATACTCCGAGATGGACGATGCTGGTAAGTGCATCGGCGGCGCGCTGCAACGCGAGAATCCCACGGGTATTCTCGTCGATGAACAGGAACTCATCGTGCAGCGAGGTAAAGCTCTTGCGAATGCCCGCGCGTGCCCGATTGTGCGTCGTCAGATGCCCGGTCGAAAATCGCGGTGCCATGCCGAGAGATGCGCCCACATGCAGGGCCAGCGATGAAGCTTCCGGGAACGGCGAGCGCTCCTCGCGCGCCGGGTTGGTGAGTTCATGCCGCCGCAACGCGCCGAGATACAGCCCCACGCTGCCGAGCACGTCAAAGGCGCTGTCGAATCCTTCGCCGGTGTTGCCCTCCGCGAGCAGCGCGACGACATGAATATGTCCCTCATCGCGCAACGCCGCCTTGAGCGGATCTCCGCAGCCCACGACTTGCGCGCGATTCTCTTGCGCAAAGTAGAGATTCTCCAGCTCGGTATTCATTTGGATGAAGGAGGTGCGAATCCAATGCTCGAATGCTTCTGCTCTGCTGCTCATGGCTGACTCACGGTGGAACCAATGTGTGCATGAAGACTACCAGGGAACACGGTCTCGTAGCCGGCCGTCCGTCGCGACATCGCCACGCGCTCGGAAAATGGACAGCGCCGCCGCAAGTGCGGCGAGGGCAACGAGATAACCCGCCGCCACGGTCAACACGATGGGTGGCCCGAGCCCTGCCTTCGCGGCGAAGACATACGCGCCGGCAACGGCCACCGCGGTGGGCCCGAGCCCGGCGCCCAGCGCCACGTTGAGGAAGAAGCTCATGGACATCGCAAGTCCGCGGGAACGATTCGGCACGACATCGAGAATCGCGGAAAAACCGACCCCGGTCACGATGCCCGACAGAGCGAAGTACAAGGGCACGCCGGCCAGCACGAGACCGAAAACCGGCGAATTCATCAGGAACGAGACCGGCAGAATCAGCAGGCCGGAATATACACAGACCCGCAGCTTGCTTCGCCACCCACCGCGTGCCCCGGCACGGTCCGCCAGCGCGCCGCCGATCAGCACGCCGCCGCCGAAGCCCACCGTCAACAGCAAACCCAACTCGACGCCGATCTGCGGCCGGATCTCTGCTGAAGTCCCGAATCAGCAGCGTCGGCGCCCATGCGCCCACAGCATTGTCTACGAAGATGGCCGCCGCCAGCACGATATAGATCGGCACCACTCGAGCCCAGGGCGTCGCCCGCCAGGCGCTGCCCTTCGATTCGCCCTCAATGGGCGCCGAACCTTGCCGTCGCCTGCCGGACCGGTTCGCGAATCAGAAGAATGGCCAACGCCCACAATAGCCCAGGTCCGCCGATGACGAGCAACACCAGCCGCCACGGCGCGTAGCCTGGCCAGCGGCGTGGCGGCGAGAACGCCCAACTCGATGCCGTGCAGAACGCCGCCGCCGATGAGAATTGCCGCACCGCTTCCCATCGCAATGCCGCTGAGGAAAAACCCGACGGCGGTGCCGCGCCGCGACGGTGGAAAATAATCGCTGATCAGCGAAATGGCGGCCGGAGAAAGCGCCGCCTCGCCCAATCCGACGACGATGCGGCCGGCGAACAGCTCACCGAAGCTGTGCGAGAAACCGCAGGCGATCGTACCCAGGCTCCAGACCGACACGCCGGCGAAGATCAGGTTGCGCCGCGAGACTCGATCCGCCAAGAAGCCCAGCGGGATGCCGGCGATGCCGTAGATGACGGCGAACGCCGTACCCAAGCAGCAGGCTGATCTGAGTGTCGCTGATGCCCAAATCGCCGCGGATGGGATCGACCAGCAGGCTCAACACCTGGCGATCGGTGTACGACAGGACCGCCGTCGCAATCAATATTGCAACGACGGTCCAGGCGTAGGGACGGCTGGGGTAGGCAGTCATGCCCATAGCTTTCAGAACTTGAAATTCAAATCGACTCCGATCGTTCGCGGCTGGTTCGTGGCGACGCGGTTCAATATCGAGATGTTCGCCGACAGCGCGCCCGTGTCGCCCAGCAACGCCATCTTGTTGGTGAGGTTGTCTGCGAACAAGATGGCGGACCAGCGACCCGCTTCGACCCCCAGCCCGCAGTCCGACGAGATCGTAGGCCGGCAGGGTATTGCGCGTGAACGTGATGTCCTGGATCGAATCGACGTAGCTGTTGGTCAGCGCGCGCGACCAGATTCATGTCATCCGCCAACGGCTGCTTGATAACTCAGAGCTGGTGTTGGCGGTCACCTCCGGCACGTCCAGCAGGCGCTGTCCCGCCACGACGCCGGCGGCCGGCAGAGTGGTCGAGTTCGTGGCATGCGTGTAGCCGACGTTCTGCGACAGCACGAAGCCCGGCATCAGCACCACCGCCACCTCGAGCTCAGCGCCGTACACCGTTGCTTTGCCGGCATTCGCGGTGAACTTGAAGCCGCAGGTGGGAGCGACTTCCTGCTGCACGTTGGTCCAGTCCTCGTAGTAAATGGCGCCGTTGACCGAGACGCGCGAATCGAGGAAGCGCAGTTTCTCACCCAGTTCGTAGTTCCACACGCTGTCCGGACCGAACTGCGTGGGAGCGGCCGACGCGCAGGGCGGAACGGGAATCGGCGAGTTCGGGCCGCCCGGGCGGAAGCCCTTGGAGACCGTGCCATAGATGGTCGTGTTGTCGTCCGGGATGTAGGCCAGGTCCACCTTCGGGGTCACGCCCGAATTCTGCGCGAGGCCGAACAGCGGATTGCTGGTGCCGTTGGCGGAGACGCCGCTGACGCTGGTCACCGAATTGCTGTGATATTGGTAGTAGCGCGCGCCGAGGCTCGCCTTCAAGTGATCGGGCAACAGGTAGGATACCTCGCCGAATGCCGCGTACTGGTCGATGTCGACCTTGCGATGGTTGTCCGCCAGGTTGTTGGTGCCGAAATCCGCGTTGAAGCCATCGTCGGTGTCGGGATAGAACGAGTACACGTGCGAGGTCGCGCCGAAGCTGCTGTAGTATCCGCCGACCAGCCACTGCAACGGGCCGTTGCCGGTTGAAGCCAGCCGCAGCTCTTCGCTGAACTGACGCGTGTAGTCATCCTCGGTGATCGATCCGGCGCCGAGCCCGAAAAACGTGCTGCCGCCCTCCGTCACCGTTGCCGGTCGACGAATAGGGAAAGCGGCCGGCGGCCCGAAAAATCCGCCGATATAATCCTGCATCGCCTCGGAAATATCCTGGGTCTGGTTCTGCTGGCGATCCCAGTAAGCGGACGCGGACACCAGCTGGAACGAATCGAAGTTGTACTTGCCCGTCAGCGTGTACAGATCGAACTTGTCCGCGAAGGGCTCCGCCACGTCGAACGGCTGGTAATGAGCTTCGTTCAGCGGCGGACTGTCGATGGTGTTCGGCCCATCCTGGTGTGAGCGACTGATGCATGAAGCCGAGCGTGATGCTCAGGCGATCGGTGGGCTGAACCAGCAACGAGGCGCGTCCTGCCTGCAAGTGTTCCGTGTTCGAATGGCTGAAATCCTCCGCCACCGGCGCGTCTGCAACATCGCCGCGCGCCGTGCTGCCGTTGACCTCGGAGGGGAATGGGCTCACCACTTTGCGGTCGATCCATCCATCGATGTATTTGTCCGTGCCGACCAGGCGCAGGGCAGCGACATCCTGCACCAGCGGGATGTTCAGCATCGCGTTCTCGGTGTGGTTGAAGCCGCCGCCGTTGGTGTACCGGAGCCGATGACCTCGACGTTGGCGGCGAAGGCCTGCGGGTCCGGCTGGTTGGTCACGAGTTTGATCGTGCCGCCCATCGAGCCGGCGCCGTACAAAGTACCCTGCGGCCCGCGCAGCACCTCGACGCGGTTGAGATCGAAAAGGCTCGGGTCGATCACGGTCTTGCCGTTCTGCGCCATGGCGGCGGGCGTCAGCACCGCATCGTCCAGGTAGAAGCCCACGGTCGGCGACTCGCCGCCGGTGGAGGTCAGGCCGCGCATCTCGAATTCCGTCTGGCCGGGGCCTGAGGTCTTGAACGACACGCCCGGCACCTGCTGGGCGACCGACTGCATGTCCGACAGGCCCTGGGCCTGCAGATCCGGCACCGCTGATCGCGGTCATGCTGATCGGCGTCTTTTGCACGGTGGACTCGCGCTTTTCCGCGGTGACCACGATTTCTTGCAGTTCCTCGCTTGGCGGCGCGAGCTGTGCCCACACGGCGCTCGGTCAGCGCCGTGCAACATCCCAGGGCCGCAAGCCACTGCCGGCCGCAGTCTTGCGTTGCTCATAGCTCCCCCTCATTATCTTGATCGATTGATTACAACGCAGCGTAATTCAGCAAACTTCCAACTCCGGTTGGGTCTCATTCATCCGCACCGCTGCTCTCTGGCAACGCATTCAATTCATATTTCATGATCCGGCCGTGCGCGCCCGTGCGATCGCGCTCCAAATCGTATACGTCGCCCGATGGACCCTGTCGCCGGCCGGTGACGCTCGCGATCGACGACAATTCATCGGCGTGCAGGCGCAGCGTGCCGATCCTGCGCGTGGACGCAGGTGCGAGGTGTTGACGGCGCCGACGATGGCTGCTGCGACCTGGTCACGGTCCAGCATCACCCGCGTCGCAACGGAGGCAATATCGGTGTCGTGTGCCGCCGCAATGCGGCCGAGCACGCCCAGCAATTCTTGAAATAGGCCCCAGCCGCCGAAATCCTCGATGATCAACTGTACTTGGCCAATGAGCGATTCGCCAAATCCGAACCGGGAGCAGGCTTGCCCAGCCATCGCTCGGACAGAAAGCCGCCGCACACCGTGCCGTAACACAGCAATGCAATGTTCTGCGGCTCGGCAATATGCCGACCATCCGGTGATTCGGGCGGTCATCCACCAGTGAGTATTGCACCTGATGCGATGTGATCGGTATTCCGGCATCGACGAGTTCTTTCAGCCGCGGCGTGTCGAAATTCGTCACGCCGATGTGCGCGATCTTCCCGGCGCGGCGCAGCCGGTCGAGTTCGAGCGCCGTCTTCGACATAGCGCGGAACGGCGAAATCCCACCAGTGGAATTGCACCAGGTCCAGCCGCTCCATGCCGAGCCGCGTCAGCGATCGATCGATGATGGCTTCGACCTGCGCGCGATCGACGGAATGCAGATCGGACAGGTCGGGAACGAATTTGGTGTGGATCTGCACCTGCTTCGCGTGCGCCGGGTACGCCCGGCGGAAGCTGCCGATCAAATGCTCGACGCCGGTGTAGATGTCCGCGCAATCGAACGTGGTGATCCCCGCGTCGACGAACGCCGCCATGTCCTTTCGCGCTTGGTTCGGCTCGATGGCTCCGTGATCGCCCGCGAGGTGCCAGCCGCCCTTGATGATCCGCGAAATCGCATAGTCGCCGGCCAGGGAGATCCGGGGAATCATGCGGGATTTTCGCCGGCGAGAGAAGTCGCGGTACCTGCGAGCGCGTGAAACGCCGGCGGCCCGTGCGGGTGATCCGAAAGCGCGTCGGACAATTCGGATCCGGGCAGGCGACCTCCGCGTCGCGTCGACATCCAATCGTTCGGATCGGTAATACGTTGTTTGGCCGGCAGCAGCGGCAACAGCGCCGCCAAGGAATAGATCGAGAATCCTTGGCCCGGCGGAAGCCTCAACATCTCGCCGTGCAGTTCGAAATAATCGCCCAGTCGCGCGCCGCAATAAATCGTCCGGCCGGGCGGTCCGACCACTTCGACCCGCAGATCGTAGAGTTCGAATCCCGCGTCACGTCCGGCGAGTCGGCCGGCCGTCACGCGGCGCCATCCTGGCTCTGCCAGAGCGACGCATCGCTCATCACCAGATCGAAGGCGCGGCCGATGTCGGCTTCGAGCGCCGCGCGCGCCGCGATGCCGTCGCCCCGCGACAGCGCATCGAGTATTTCGAGGTGAAAATTCGTCCCGCGCCCCTCGCCGCCGTCGAAGAGCTCGGACGCCTCGCGCAGATACGGGCCGAACTGCAGCCACAGGCTTTCGATGATGGGCAACAACACCGTGGACCCCGATTGCCGATAGATCGCGAAGTGAAACGCGCGGTTCTGTTCCGCGCTCTCCTCCGACACATGCTCCGCATCCGTCTCGCTTTGCGCCTGCGATGAGCCGCTCGAGCGCGGCCAAGGATTCGGCGGTCATATTCGACGCCGCGCGCGATATCGCCAGCCCCTCGATCGCAAATCGCGTTTCCCGCAAGTCCTGCAACGCGTCCTTCGACAGAGCCGGCACGCGAACGGTCCGGCTGGGCAAGGTTTCCAACGCTCGCTCCACGGCCAAACGGTTGAGGGCCTCGCGAACCGGCATGGCACTGGTGCCGAACGCCTCGGCCAGTTCGGCGATTTTCAGTTTTTGCCCCGGTTCGAACCCGCCGCGCATCAACTGATCCCGCAGTGCACAATAGACACGCTCCTGTACGGTCTCACGGGCAATTCGGGCCAATCCGAGATTCGTACGAACAGACATGGCACATCCCTGATTTTTGATCACAAATTTATAATCAAAGATATTTGATATTGCAAGTACTATTTTCCAACCCCAACCGACGGGCAGGGACGGTCTATTCTGCCGGCACGAGCGCATGGCCCTGTTTCCGGCTGCGTCGCTGAGAAGCCGGCTTTGATGATTCCCCTTCGGATCTGATGGTGTTGGACGCGACAGGGAGCCTGTAAACGGTCATCATTCGCACGGTCGTGCGTTTCAGGAGGCGCTTCAAGTTAATGCCCAGCAAGATTCCCCATGGCGAGACTCGCGGCTGGATAGTGCCGATCGGCGGCGCCGAAAACAAAGAAAACGATCGCCCCATCCTCGAACGCTTCGTGCGTGTCTCTGGAGGCCCAAGCGCCAACATCGTCGTAATCCCCACCGCAAGCCGCATGCACGAGACCGGGCCGCGCTACGAGAAGCTCTTCAATGACCTGGGCGCCGCCCACGTGACGGTGATGGATTTCGACACTCGCCGCGACTGCCAGGAGGCCGGACGCCTGCGCCGGATCGAAGAAGCGACCGGCATATTCTTCACGGGCGGCAACCAACTGCGGCTCACGACCCTGCTCGGCGGCACGCCCGTCGCCAAACTCATTCGCGTGCGCAACGCCCACGGCGTCACCGTGGGGGGTACCAGCGCGGGCGCCAGCATCTTGAGCGAACATATGATCGCCTCCGGCGACGAAGGATCTTCGGTGATCTCCGGCAGCGTGCGGCTGGCCCCGGGCCTCGGACTCACCAATCGCTTCATCATCGACCAGCATTTCCGCCAACGTGACCGCCTGGGGCGCCTGATCACGGCCCTCGCCCACAACCCCTTTGCGATCGGCATCGGGCTCGATGAGGACACGGCCGCCTTTATCGGTCCGGACGAGACCCTCGAAGTGGAAGGCAGCGGCGGCGTGACGGTGGTGGACGCATCGGATGTCAGCTATTCGTCCATCGGCGAAGTGGGTGAAGGCCAGCCGGTCTGCGTACTGGGCCTTCGATTGCATATTCTGGCCGCCGGTGCGACATTCAACCTGCACACGCGACTGGCAGCGCCTGGGGGGCTGGTCCAGCCAAAAGAATGAACGAGGGCCGCAGCGGCGCGGCGGAGCAAGGTCATGCGCATTCTCGAGCGTTCCGTCTATGTTGGTCCATCGCTGTATGCGCGTTTTCCCGTCATTCGCCTGGAACTCGACTTAGGATCTCTCGAGGCCTGGCCGACGGGCCGCTTAGGATCTGAGTTTGTCGATGCCCTGGCGGCCGCCCTGCCCGGCCTTGCCGAACACGGCTGCTCCTACAAGGAACCGGGAGGTTTCTTCCGGCGCATGCGCGAAGATGAAGGCACCTGGCTGGGTCACGTCCTCGAGCACGTCGCCATCGAACTTCAGAATATGGCGGGCGAGGAAGTCACTTTCGGCAAGACGCGCAGCAGCGGCCCCGCCGGCGTCTATACGGTCATCTACGAATACGCGCAGCGCGACGAGGGCATCGCGGCGGGTGAACTCGGATTGCGCCTGCTGAGCTCGCTCCTGCCCGCGGACATCCGCCCCGCCGACTCGGTGCCGAATGGCTGGGCGTGGACCGAAGCACGCGATGAATTCATCCGCTTCGCGCAGCGCCGCGCGCTGGGCCCATCGACCGCCGCGCTGGTGCGCGCGGCGGAGAACCAGGGCATCCCGTGGCTGCGCCTCAACGATCAGTCGCTGGTGCAGTTGGGCCACGGGAAGTATCAACAGCGCATTCAGGCGACGGTCACCAGCCGCACCTCGCACATCGCGGTCGAACTGGCCAGCGACAAGGAAGAAACCAACAAAATTCTGGCCACGCTGGGATTGCCCGTGCCGAAACAGGAATTGGTGCAAAATGAAGCTCAGGCCGTACGCGCCGCACAGCGCATCGGATTTCCCGTCGTCACCAAGCCTTACAACGGCAATCACGGCCGCGGCATTTCGATACGGCTCACGACCGACGAAGAGGTGGCGCTAGGCTTTGCCGTCGCACGTGAACATTCGCGGTCGGTGATCGTCGAAACGTTCCTGGAGGGCGATGACCATCGCCTGCTCGTGGTCAACGGCGAACTGGTTGCCGCGACGCGGCGCACGCCGGGCCACGTGGTCGGCGACGGCCGCCACACGATCGCGCAGCTGATCGAAATCGTGAACCGGGACCCGCGCCGCGGCGTCGGGCATGAAAAAGTACTGACGCGCCTGGAACTCGACGCCCAGGCACAAAAAATGCTCGATGGCGCAGGCCTCGACGCCGCTTCGGTTCCGGAGCCGGGCGTTGCGGTCTATCTGCGCTCCACTGCGAATCTGTCGACGGGCGGGACCGCCACCGACGTGACCGACGTCATTCATCCCGATAACCGCGAGATGGCGGAGCGTGCCGTGCGCGCCATCGGATTGGACGTCGGCGGCGTGGACTTTCTCTCCAAGAACATCACCGAAAGCTATCGAACCATCGGCGGCGGCATCTGTGAAGTGAACGCGGCGCCCGGTTTCCGCATGCACGTCGCGCCGAGCGAAGGCACGCCGCGCGATGTCGCGGCACCGGTGGTCTCCATGCTGTTCCCGCCGGGCGCTTCATCGCGCGTGCCGATCGCGGCCATCACCGGCACGAACGGCAAGACCACGACGGCGAGAATGCTCGCGCATCTCACCAAGATGGGCGGCTACACGCCGGGATTGACCACCACGGACGGCGTCTACGTCGATGGTCAGCGCACCGTGCAGGGCGATATGACGGGACCCGTCTCGGCGCGCATGGTGTTGGCCGATCCGCAAATCGATATCGCCGTGCTCGAGACCGCGCGGGGCGGACTGCTGCGCGCGGGCATGGGAGTCAGAGAAGTCAACGTCGGCGCCGTGCTGAATGTGCAATCGGATCATTTGGGCCTCAAAGGCATCGACACGCTCGAACAGCTCGGCGAGTTGAAACGCATCGTGGTCGAGGTCGCAACCGACTGCGCAGTGCTGAACGCCGACGATCCTCTCGTGCTCAAGATGTCGGGCTACACCGAAGCCAAGAACATCTGCTACGTGACGATGAACCCGCAGCACTCCCTGGTGCGCGAGCACATTCGGGCCGGCGGCAGAGCCTGCGCGCTCGAGGCCGGCGTCAACGGACAGATGATCACACTCTACGATCGCGGCGGCCATATCCCCCTGCTCTGGACACATCTGATTCCGGCGACCCTCGAGGGCCGCGCGACTCACAATGTGCAGAATGCGATGTTCGCGGCGGCGATGGCCTTTTCCCTCGGCATAAAGCTCGATGCGATACGTCAAGGCCTGCGCACGTTCGACTCGACGTTCTATCAGGCGCCCGGACGCATGAATGTGTTCAACGAGCACCCGTTCAAGGTGCTGTTCGACTATGGGCACAACGCACACGCCGTGGGCATGCTGGCGGATCTGGCGCAGCGCCTCGACGTCTCCGGGCGCCGCATCGTGGTGCTCGCGGGACCGGGCGACAGGCGCGAGGAGGATTTGGAGGCGATCGCCAAAGCGGTCGCCGGCCGCTTCGACCATTACATATGCCGGCGCGACGACAATCTGCGCAATCGCGCGCCGGACGAAGTGCCGCGGATCCAAGCCCAGGCTCTGCGCGCCGCGGGCATTCCGGACGGCATGATTTCCGTGATTCCCGACGAGCAAGAGGCCATCGATGCCGCTTTGCGCATGGGCGAGGCGGGCGACTTGGTGCTCATCTTCGCAGATGCATTGGTGCGCTCGTGGAAACAGATCACCAAGTTCAAGCCGGCCGGCGCGGCATCGTCGCACCCCGCGGTGCGCCCGATGTCGGCACCCGCGAGTCCGACGGCCGGCAACGGAGCCGGCGCCCGCCGCGCCCCAGGCACACCCGGCACACCCGGCGATCCCGGCACCGCGGCCGCGGCGGAGGGGCGCGCAGATTTCAATCTCGAGGGTTTGATCCGCGATGAGCGCGGAATTCGGCTGGCGCCGGACAGCGAAGACTGAGCGCCCCGTTCGTGCTGCCGTTCGAGGATTCGCGGCGTCTCACGGGCAGCAATCTTTTTTTTGCGTCCACAGGAGCGGTACTGGAAGCTCTCGTGCCCCTCGATGATGCTTTGCTTGCCGCGTGGTGCGTGCGCGTCGAGCGCGCGGGCGCGCGATTGGGCTGGGCCGGGCGCCGGGCCGTCGCCCGCAGGCACACGGGCGCCGTGTCTCTCGCCATCGCAGCACCCCACGATCAACTGTTCTTGGCAACCGAAATCAACGAGTGGGCTCTGTGCGCGGCATTGGCCGAGCGCGACCCCGGCCGCCGGGACGGTCTCGAAGAATTGCTGGTGGCCCAAGCACAGGAGGCATCCGAACCGGATGCAGATCCGGAACCAGAACTTCGGCCGGTCATCGATGAATCCGCCGCATTTGCGCGCTTTGCGCTGCTTGCCGCCCGGGAATCGCAGCCCAAGCTCGGTGCATTGCTCGATGCGGCCGCGGCACGCGGGCTGCCGCACGTTCTCGATGAGTCGCAGCTGACGCTGGGAGCGGGAGTCGGTGGATGCAGCTTCGCGCTCGCCGCGCTGCCGGATGCCGAAAACGTTCGGTGGGAAGAATTGCGCGCGATTCCGACGGCGCTCGTCACCGGGTCCAACGGCAAGACCACCACGGTAAGGCTTCTCGCCGCCTGCGCGCGCGCTCATGGCTGGCGTGCCGGATACAATTGCACGGACGGCGTATTTCTCGATGGAGAGTCGCTGGCACTCGGCGATTATTCGGGGCCGGCCGGCGCACGCATGGTGCTGCGCGAGCCGCGCACCGAGGCGGCCGTCATCGAAACGGCACGCGGCGGCATTCTGCGGCGCGGAATCGCCGTCCCGCAGGCGGACGCCGCGGTCGTCACCAACATCAGCGCCGACCATTTCGGCGAATACGGCATCGACGACCTCGCCGGTTTGGCGGACGTCAAGCTCGCTGTCGCGGCCTCCGTCGTTCCGGCAGGCCTGCTGGTGCTGAATGCGGACGATGCGCAGCTGCGCTCGCAGGCGGGCACTCTGGCGCGCCGATTCGGGCGCTGCCCTCCCTTGGGCTGGTTCGCTTTGGACGCGGATCAAGCGATGCTGAGCGAGCAGCGCATCCGGGGCGCATCGACCTGCGGCGTACGCGACGGCCGCCTGCTCTTGAGCGACGGCGGCGCCGAGCATGACCTGGGACAGGTCTCTGCAATGCCTCTATCGATGAATGGCATTGCCGCTTACAACATAGCGAATCTGGCCGGCGCAGCTCTCGCCGCGGCTGCACTCGGCATCGACCCCGCGACCATCGCCATGGTGTTCGCGCGCTTCGGCTCCCGCCCCGAGGACAATCCCGGCCGGATGATGCGATTCGACATGCACGGCGTGAAGGTGCTGATCGACTACGCGCACAATCCGGATGGGCTGCGGGGATTTCTGAGAGTCGCCGATCATCAGCGCCGCGGTGGACGCCTTGGATTGCTGCTCGGCCACGCCGGCAACCGGCAGGACGCCGACATTCAGGCGTTGGCGCAGGCGGCCGCTGAATTTCGGCCCGATCTGATCGTCGTGAAAGAGGACGAGGCGCATCTTCGCGGCCGCGAACCCGGTGAAGTTCCCGCCCTCATCCGCGCCGAGCTGCTGCGCTTAGGGATCCCGGAGTCTGCATTGCCGGTCCGGGGCAGCGAAGTGGAGGCGGCGCGCTACGCGCTCGACTGGGCTCGCCCCGGCGATGTGCTCGCCTTACCCCTGCACTCATCGAGCGCGCGCGCCGCGGTCGTCGCGATGGTCGAAAGCTACTCCATGTCGGGATAAGGTCCCTTCCCGCCTTCAGCGATGAATCGGTCGATGCGGGACGAGAGCACCGGCAGCGGCACGGACCCGAGTTCCAGAACGGTGTCGTGGAACGCCCGAATATTGAAGCGTCCGCCGAGCGCTTTCTCGGCTTTGGCCCGGGCGTCGAGTATCGTCAGCTCGCCGAGGTAGTACGACAGCGCCTGCGCGGGCCAGGCGATGTAGCGGTCGATTTCGGTTTCGATTTCGTGCTCCGGAAGCGCCGTGTTCTCGCGGAAATAGGCGAGCGCTTGCTCGCGCGACCATCCTTCAGAGTGAATGCCCGTATCGACGACCAGCCGCGCAGCGCGCCAGATCTGGTACCCCAGCATGCCGAAGCGGTCGTAAGGCGTGTCGTACATTCCCATTTCCTCGCCGAGCTTCTCGCAATACAGAGCCCAGCCCTCGCCGTACGCGGAGATGTAGGTGTGCTGGCGGAACTCGGGCTGATCCTTATGTTCCATGGCGATGGGCAGTTGGAAGGCGTGTCCGGGTGCTGATTCGTGCAAGGTCAAGGCGGTGAGGTTGTAGAGGGGACGGCTCGGTAAGTCATAGGTATTGACCAGATAAAGGCCGGGCCCGCCCCGACCGGCGGTGTAAAACGGCGCGATATCGTCCGGCACCGGCCGAATGGTGAAACGCGCCCGCGGCAGATAGCCGAAATACTGCGATGCCTTGCCGTCGAATCTTTTCGCGATCCAGGCGGCACGCATGAGCAGGTCCGCCGGTGTCTTTACATAGAACCTCGGATCGGTGCGCAGCGATGCGAGGAAAGCCGGCAGGTCTCCTTTGAAGCCGGTTTCCCGCATTGCCGCGGTCATTTCATCGCGCAGCCGGGCCACCTCGCGCACACCCAGCGCGTGGATTGCCTCCGGCTCCATGTCGAGCGTCGTGAATTCTCGAATCTTCGCCCGGTAATAAGCCTTTCCGTCCGGCAGGTCTTGCGCCGACAAGCTCGTTCGGGTGTGCGGCACGTATTCGGTTCGCATGAACTGCAATAGCTCGCGGTATGCGGGCTGCACCAGATCATGAATGGTCTCGAGCGCCTGCGCCCGCAGATTTGCCTGCTCCGCGGCGGGCACCCCCATCATCTCCCGAAAAGGGACATAGAAGAGGCTGGCGTCGGGCGCAGCATCCGTAACCGCCGTTATCGACGCATCGCGGCCCTGCATCGTGACGCGCGGCGGCGTGAAACCTCGCTTGAGCCCCGCGCGCATCTCATCCATTTCCTGGCGGAAATAGCGCGGGACATCGTGCATCTGCGATATCCAGTTCCGGTAATCCCGAACCGTCCGGAATGGCCGGCGTGCCGTGTAACCCAGGTTCGTCCAGAACGTGGTATCGGAGTTGGCCGGCATCTCGAAATCGCGGAAACGCTGATTCGCGATCAGCACCTCGATCTGCGGAACATAAACGTCGAAGTTCAGCCGCTCTCGAGACGACAGATCGGTGCGCGCGATGGCGCCCAGTTTGCGGCGCACCTCGAGCCAATAACGCAATCTTGCTTCCTGCGCCGCGGGCCCGACGTCGGGAAGGTGATCCATTATGGGCTTCTGGCTGTCCTCGTCGTCGGGAAGCTGGGCCTCGCGCCAGGTCCATTCAGCCGTGTAAATTGCTTTCAGTTCCGCGTCGGCATCATGATGTTTCGCGGACTGCGAACATCCGGCCGCCAGCATCCCGATCAACGCCATTACCGAAGCGCGCGCGCAGCGTGTGTGCATGGAAGTCCTTTTGTCCGGCCGGATGACAGATTCGCGCGGAGGATTGTATAGGCCGCCGGCGCGGGAAGGAACATGCCGATGGCTCGCCCCGGCGGGCGGGAGGTAGGGCCGCTGCGGCGGCTGAGGATATTGGCTATACTGCCGGTGCGTCGGAGCTGCGCAACTTTCCGGGGAAATGCCATGGCACACGTTACGGTCACTAGCGATTTCCACTTTGCTCAACTGATCGTGTCCGGCCATCATCGATTGACGTCGGACGAACCGCTCGCGCGCGGAGGCGGCGATTCGGGCGCCTCGCCCCATGAGCTGCTGCTCGCGAGTCTCGGCGCCTGCACGTCCATCACTTTGCGCATGTACGCCGGCCGCAAGGAATGGGAACTGGGCAAAATCACCGTCGGACTTCGGTACACGGCAAACGAGGATCAGAAACATCACATCGATCGGCGGCTGTCATTCTCCAAGCCGCTCACGCCGGAACAGACGCAGCGCCTTTTGGAAATCGCGAACAAGTCGCCGGTCACACGCACGCTGATGGCCGGTGTGACGATCGATACGACCATCGTGCAATGAATCTTGGCGCGAAAGGCTTCAGATCGCGCTCCTGACCACTCCGCCGTCGACCCGCAAAGCGGCCCCGGTCGTCGCCGATGCGAGCGGGCTTGCAACATAGGCCACTAGGGAAGCGACTTCTTCGGGCGTGGCAAACCGCTTGATGAGCGAGGATGGCCGGACCTTCTCGAAAAATTCCTTCTCGATTTGATCGAGCGATTTGCCCTGCGCCTTCGCAAGCGTCTCGACGAAATCACCCACTCCGCGCGACCGGGTCGGACCGGGCAAAACGCTGTTGACGGTGATCCCAGAGCCCGCGACGGACTCGGCCAAACCGCGAGAGACCGCCAGCTGCGCGGTCTTGGTCATGCCGTAGTGGATCATCTCTGTCGGAATTTGCATGGCGCTCTCGCTCGATATGAAGATGATGCGCCCCCAATTCGCGCGCTTCATGGCGGGAAGGTACAGGCGGGCGAGACGCACGCCGCTCAACACATTGACGTCGAAGATCCGCTGCCAATCCGCGTCGGAGATCTGCTCGAAGGGCTTCACCTCGTAGACGCCGAGATTGTTGACCAGTATCTCTACGTTCGGGTGCCGCCGGGCGAGTTCTTCCGCCACGCTCGCCTTGCTGAGATCACCCGCGAAACCCAGTATGTCGGCTCCCGGCGCCGACCGAAGATGCGCCGCCGCTTCGTCGACCGAGGCCGACGATCTGCCGTTGACGATTACTCGAGCACCCTCTTTCGCCAATGCAGCCGCGATGGCAAGACCGATGCCCGCCGTGCTGCCGCTGACCAATGCAAGCTTTCCGCCCAATGCGAGGTCCATGAGGTTTCCTCCAAGTCGATTAAGCAATCTGCGCCGCCGCACTCGCATGCTCGAGGAGATCGGCGAACACCGCCGTTGCCGTGGGGACCCTGCCCGCCCCCAGTCCGCGCAGCCTGAGAACCGCTCCGTCGCGCGTGGCGATCTCGAGTCGATTTTCCGCGCCGCGAGCGCCGGCCAGAAAGTCGTCCGGCGCCAGCTCACGCGGCGCGACCGAGTACCGAAAGCCGGCCTCGGTCCGCTGTGCCTCGGCCGTCAGCGCCATCCGCGCGCGCCCTGCGTCCTGGGCCGCACCTCTCGAGTTCTCATCGATTCCCGCGATGGCATCGCAACTTGGCTCGCCGCCGAAGGCAACAGCCCCCAGTATCTGTATTTTTCGCGCCGAATCAAGACCGCTCAAATCGTCGCTCGGATCCGACTCCGCGAATCCCCGGTGCTGCGCGCAACTCACGGCTTGCGCGAACGTCGCGCCCTCCGATCGGCGGTCCAGGACGAAATTGCACGTTCCATTGACGACACCGCGAAGCCGGAGGATCGAACCGCCGGCCGCCAGGGTTTCCACAGTCTCCAACATGGGCACGGCGCCGCCCACCGCCGCCGCATAGCGGATGAGGCGCCGAGAATCCGCGAGCGCAGGCGCGAGCGAACGCCATTCAGCCGACAGCAGCGCCTTGTTCGCCGTGACCACTCTGATGCCGCGGCGCAGCGCCTGCTCGATGCAGGTTCGGGCCGTCTCAATTCCGGTCAACATTTCTACCACAATCTCGGGCTCCCGAGCGAAGACCTCTTCCGGCGTGCCGGCCAGCAGCGAGGCCGGTATCCCCCGCGCGATATATTTCTCCGGCGTTCGCACCAGGATCGACGTTACATCGATCAGATCAGGAAACTGTGCGCAATAGTCGAGTACGCCGCTTCCGACCGTGCCCAAACCGAGCAGCGCGACCCGAATGCGGCGGTGGATCGAAGCAGGTGCGATGGCGGATGGTCCGGCTCCGATGCGCGTGCGCTGCGCACGCCCAACCCGCGCGAGATCCAGCGTCAATGCCCGGTCGCGGGCGAAGCGCACCGCTTTGGGCTGCACGAGAGAGCCTGCGCAACTTTCGGCAGTTGCATAGTCCGCCTGCGCGAAGCGCCGGGGATGATCCCGCGCCGTCGCCGGATCCGCTTCGTACAGTCCGTCGACATCTTTGAGGAGGATGCATTGCGCGCTCAATTCCGCCGCCAGGTAGAGTGCCGTGAGGTCCGATCCGCCGCGGCCGAGGAGCGCGAGTCCGCCGCCGGCAACCTGCGCGAAAAACCCCGGGACGACGAGAACCGGGGTCACATCGAGGAGCGCCTCGAGGCGCCCGGTCTCCACATGAGCCAGCTCGGCGTTCAAGCGGTCGCCCGCGGCGATGAGGCCGATGTCGCGAGGATCGGTGAATCGAGCCGGGATGCCCGCCCGATGCAGGGCAATGGCGAGCTGCGCGGCACTTGCGGTCTCGCCGGTCGACAAGAGCACGGCGAGCGCGGCCGGATCGGGCGCCTCATCTCCCGCCGCCTCTTCCAGCAATCGATCCGTCGTGCCCTCGAAGGCGGAGACGACGGCGATCACACGGCGTCCCCGGCGATAGTGTCGGTAGATTTCGGTCACGGCGATGGGGAGCGACGCCGGAGTCCGCAGCACCGAACTGCCGAATTTCAGAACGACGGTATTGATATCTGGAAGCGGCATGCGGCACCTGTGATAATTTTCAGACACGGGCGCCAAAGGCGTGAGCATGCGGGTGCGCTCGGGCCGAAACCCGGCGCAAAAAACAGCCGACGACGTGAAGGGACGCCGCTTTAGCTGCATTTTTAACGCGCCCGCAAGCTGAACCTCAAATCGGCGCGCGCATAGACTAGCGGCAGCGGCCCGTAAGGTCAATCTCCGACGCCCACGCGGCCGGTCGCGAGTGCTCATTGCCGACGATCACGCCGTGGTGAGAGCCGGATACAGGCAATTCTTGGAGACCGATCCGACGATCACCGTCATTGGTGAATCCTCGAGCGGAAACGATACGCTGGATCAGCTGCGGCTCCAGGCCTGGGACCTGCTGCTCATGGACATTCATATGCCGGATCGAAGCGGCCGCTTCACGAGCGCCTGTCGGCGAGAGAATTCCAGATCTGCTGCAAATTGGCGTCCGGGACCCCCGCATCGAACATCGCTCGAGAATTGAGTCTCAGCGTCAAGACGGTGAGCACGTACCGCGCGCGAGTCCTGGAGAAGATGAACTTCAGGAGCAACGCCGAATTGACGGGCTACGCATTGCGCAACGGTCTCATCCAATAGCGCCGCTATCGGCTGCCCCGGCCATGGCCGCGAGGTAGGCGGCGGCGAGCCGGTTCTGATATCTTGTCCCGCGACGCGCGAGGCAAAAGGATTGTTTCATGAAAGCCGCAAGCAGGGGCTTGGCCCCGGCGGCCGCCGCTTTCACGATTTGGGGGCTGTTTCCGCTCTATTTCCACCCGCTCAGCGGGGTTTCCGCGTTCCAAGTCATCGCACACCGCGTGGTGTGGTCGTGCCTGTTCGTACTCGTGTGGATGGCCATGCGGGGCGAGCTTTCGGTACTCCGTGCGACGCTCGCCGATCGCCGTGTCGTCGGCCGGCTCACCGCCACCGCGACGCTGATCACCATCAACTGGCTGGTCTATGTCTGGGGCGTCACGAACGGCCACGTCGTCGAAACCAGTCTGGGCTACTTTATCGGGCCCATGGTCAATGTCCTGCTGGGCGTGGTTCTTCTCTCCGAGAGACTCACGCCCGCGCAGTGGACGGCCGTGGCGCTGGCAGCCGCCGGCGTCGCTTATCTTACGGTCATGGCCGGCGGCCTGCCGTGGATAGCGTTGACCCTTGCTTTTTCGTTCTCCACCTACGGGCTCGTACGCAAGATCGTGAAGGTCGAGTCGCTGCCCGGACTCGCCACCGAAACGCTGATACTCGCTCCCTTTGCCCTCCTGTACCTGCTCTGGTGCGAGTTCTCGGGCACCGGTGCGCTGGGCCACGCCGGACCCGCGATCGACGCGCTGCTGATCGGAAGCGGACCGCTTACCGCGATCGCTCTCTTCCTATTCGCCTACGGTACCCGCCTGCTTCCCTACTCGACGGTGGGACTCTTGCAGTACATCACCCCGACGATGCAGTTCGCCTGCGGAGTATTCGCGCTTCACGAATCGTTTGACCGGGCGCGCGCCATAGGATTCGCCATCATCTGGGCGGCGATTCTCATCTATGCGGGCGAAGGCCTGCGGCTGTCGCGCACACAGCAGCGCGTGCTTGCCTGATTCAGGCCGGGCGCCCCCCGCCCGCAACGGCTCCGGCTTTCCGGGAACAGCCTCTCTCAATTCATAGTGCACCACGCCACGACCCTCTACCCCGAAAGCGTCGGCGTGACGGGCAGCCTTGCGCGCTGGCGGTCAAGGTCGGTGCGCCGGTGCGCCGGTGCGCCGGTGCAGGCGGATTTGCACTGCAAGGACAATGTGCGGATTCTCTTCACGGTCGAACCGCAGAAGCTCATGGACAATGTCTGGAAATGGGCCGCCCGCACGCTGGGGGTAAGATACCCGAATCGCATGCGCGAGATCCTGCAGCTCAGCGGCGGTCACGCCACTCAAGGGTGGTACCTCCGTCGCCGACTATATAGGCGTGTTGACCTTGTCGGTGGTGCAGTCTCCCGATCACTGCGATCCCTTGCCGAGCATTCTGGACTTGATGTCCTCGAGATGCGGCGAGCGGGAAAAGCCTATCGGAGTAACAGCCGGAGATTTGGCGTTTCTGAAGGCACTCTATTACCACAATACCGGCTTGGGCCCGTCGCTCTCGAGAGATGACATGCAGTTCAACATGAGGCAACAGTTCAAGAGCCGCTCGCCCTGATGTGGATCGCGCAAGCAGCTGAATATATTGGCCAAATATCCGCCGAGAATGTTCGCCTTCGAGCGGACGCACCTGCAACAGGCAATTCGATTCAGCCGCACAGGCACGGGCACGGCCGCCGACCGCTGCTCTTGCGCCGCCGGCCGCTGCTCTTGCGCCGCCGGCCAATTCTAAAAGTGTGATCTACGCCACTCTGGCACGCGACAGCCAATCGGCGCTGCAGCGGACGAAGACGCGGCGGCAAGCGGCGCGCGCATGAAACGGCGAAAACAAACTCTACCGCATGCCGCTCATTCTGTGACACGTGCAGCAAGAACTTTGTTGACATAAGTATAGTCTAATCTCAGTGTAGCGGATGAGACTTGGGCCAACAGGGTGATTGTGGGGGAGATTGGTTCGATTTAGAGTGAATGGTGAAGTAGCTGCGCGGAGGACCAGTACATGCAGCCAGAGACCAGTAGCACCGACACCGATCGTCGTTCGACATTTATCGAATCGCTGGGCGCGTTCGGTCGCCAGCACCGCGCTCAGCATTGGGAAGGCACCTTCGGCGACTTCCTTGCGAACGTCCTGCCGGGCAATCCCGCAGCCTTCACTCGGGCAAGCCATCAATACATCTGGGACATGCTGCGCTGGTACGGCCGCGATATTGCGGACAAGGACGAGGCCGCGCGCGCTCAAGAATTGTTCCGGCCGGAGCTCTTCGGCATTGACGAGCCGCTCTCACGAGTCGTCGACTACTTCAAGGCTGCCGCGGCCGGTTCGGACGTCGGGCGCCGGCTGCTGCTGCTCCTGGGTCCGCCCTCGGGCGGCAAGTCCACTCTTGCGATCCTGCTGAAGCGCGCCCTGGAAGAATACAGCCGCACCGACGAGGGCGCGCTCTACGCGATCAAGGGCTCGCCCATGCATGAGTCTCCGTTGAATCTGGTTCCGACCAGCCTGCGCGGATCGTTTCGAGACAGTTACGGTGTCGATATCAACGGCGAGCTCAGCCCGTGGGCGCGCGACCGCCTCGTGCGCGAGTACCAGGGCGACTACTTGCGTGTCCCCGTCGAGCGGGTATTCCTGTCGGAAGCCATGCGCGTCGGCGTGGGCACCTATGCGCCGCACGACCCGACCACGGCGGATATCGCCGATCTCGTCGGTTCCGTCGACCTATCCAAGGTCGCCGAAGTCGGCGACGAAGGCGATCCGCGGGTGTGGTCCTGGTCGGGGGCGGTGTACGCGGCGAGCCGCGGCATGCTCGAGATGATCGAAATTCTCAAGGTCAAGCGCGAATTTCTGTACCTTCTGCTCACTCTGACCCAAGAAAAGAACGTGAAGGTATCGCGGTTTCCACTCATTCATCTCGACGAGACGATTCTCGCCCACACCAATCTCGCCGAATTCAACAAGTTCCTGCAAGAGAAGGAAAATGAGGCCCTGCTCGACCGCATGGTCATCATCAAAGTGCCGTATGCGCTGTCGTATCACGATGAGGCGCGAATCTATCAGAAGCTCGTCTCAGGCGCTCCGGCCTTCCGTCACGTCCATCTTGATCCTCATGTGCTCAAGCTCGCGGCCGTCTTTGCCATTCTGACCCGCCTGGCAAAGCCCGAGCGCGAAGGCTTGGACACGGCGAAGAAACTGCGCATCTATGCCGGAGAATCGATCGAGGGCTTTGCGGAAACCGAAGTGACGCATCTGAAGGCGGAGGCACCCGATGAGGGGTTGTCCGGAGTGAGCCCCCGCTTCGTCGTCAACGCCATTTCCAACGCCATCACCCGCAGCGATGCCAAGAGCCTCACGAGCATGGAACTGCTGCTGGCGCTCAAGGATTCCATCGACAGCGACGCGCGCATGGATGCCAAGCAGAAGAAACTGTGGATGGATCATCTGGTCCTGGCGCGCAAGGAGTTCTACAACCGCTGGGTCAAGGAGGACGTCCACCGCTCCATGTTCGCCTCCTTCGAGCAAGAAGCGCAGCAGCTGCTCGAAAAGTACCTCGACGAAGTCGAGGCCTCGCTCGATCAACGCAAGGTGACCGACCCGATTACGGGCGAAACGCGGCCGCCGGACGAGCGCTTTCTGCGCTCGGTCGAAGAGAAGATCAAGGTGTCGGATTCGGGCAAGCTGTCGTTCCGCCAGGAAGTCGTGCGCAAGGCCATGGTCACCTTCAAGGCGGGCGAGAAATTCTCGCTCGACAGGCATGCGCGCATGCACGAGGCAATCGAGCAGTACTTGTTCGCCGAGCGCCGCGACGTCTTGCGCCTGGTCACCTCCAGCGCACGCCCCGACGACGAAGCGCACAAGAAGATTTCCGCCGTGCAACAGCGGCTTATCGCCGAGTACGGCTATGACGAGCACGGCGCCAATGAGGCGCTGAACTACGTAACTACTTTATTGGCACAGGAGTGAACTGCCGGCGGGAATCCCGCGGGAGATGTAGGTGAGCACAGGCGACTCCACATCGAGCAGAACGACAATCGCGGGGTGGTACGACCTTTTTTCGCGCGGCGCGCGCGACTGGCTGCGCCACAACGAGAAAGTGCGGGAAGCGGTCCGCTCGCACCTGCCCGAAGCCATCGCCGGCGGCGATGTATTGAGCGGCGGAACCAAAACCATCCGCGTGCCCGTTCGCATGCTCGAGCACTATCATTTCCGACTGCGGGCGCCGGAGGAGCAGCAAGGCGTCGGGCAAGGCGCCGCCAAGCCGGGCGACACGCTCGGCCAACCGGGCGGCCAGCCGGGACCCGGCAGAGGCAGCGGCGGCCGCAATGATGGCGGGTTCGAATTTCTTCTCGAATTCAAAGTCGACGAGATCGTCGACTGGCTGTGGGAGGAAATGCAGCTGCCCAATCTGCGCGCCCGCACGGGCCGTGCGGAAGACGCCGATTGGGCCCGCGAAGGCTGGGACCGCCGCGGCGCGCGTTCCCGCCTGGACCGCCGGCGTTCCATGCGCGAATCCATCAAGCGCCGGGGAGCCCAAACCGCCGATTCCCCGCCCTTCACCGACGATGATTTGCGCTTCCGCCAGCTGACCAAGCGCGAGCAGCCCTCCACGCAGGCCGTCGTCTTCTTTCTCATGGACGTGTCCGCCAGCATGTCGGACCGGGACCGGCAGCTCGCCAAATCATTCTTTTTCTGGGCGGTCCAGGGATTACGGCGTCAGTACCGTCATTTGGACACGGTCTTCGTCGCTCACACCACCGAGGCATGGGAATTCAACGAGGATGAATTCTTCAAGGTCAGCGGCAGCGGCGGAACCGTCACTTCGACCGGTCTGAAGAAGATTCTCGAGATCATCGCCGCCCGCTTCGACCCGGGCCGCAACAACATATACGTTTTCTACGCATCGGATGGCGACAACGCGGCGAGCGACCGCGCCGATGCCGGGACCGCGCTTGGCGAAATCGCCGCCCTCGCCAACTATGCGGGATATCTCGAGATCTCGACCACATCGCAAAGCCGGCTCAACAGCGAGTGCGGGACCCTGTTCAAGGCGCTGGAGGAATCCGGCAAGCCCGCTGCGAGTTTCGTGATCAGCCGCTTTGAAGACGTGTGGGACGCCGTGCGGCATTTCTTCCAGCACCAGGCCGCGGGCTGAAAGTCAAAGGAGCCCCACACCCGTGCCGAACACACACGCGAACAAGCAATGGCGCGAACTCCTTCCCCGTATGGAAGAACTCGCCGTGCGCGCCGGCCTCGAGTACAACCCGGTCGATTTCGAGGCCGTACCCGAAAGCTTCATGATGGAAATCGCGGTGTATGGGTTGCCGGTGCGCATGCCTCACTGGTCCTTCGGCGTGCGCTACATCAGTCAGCTCATCCAGCACCGAATGGGGCACTCGCGCCTGTTCGAAGTGGTGTTTCCGGGCAACCCCGGGCATGCCTACCTCGCCGCGGGAAACACCTTGGCGGAGAACGTGCTGGTGACCGCCCATGTGCTGGGACATGCCGACTTTTCGCGCAACAACATGCTTTTCCGCAACAGTCAGCAGCAAGTGGGAGACCACATCGTCGAACAGGCGGCGTCGCACGCGCGGCAAATTACTCTGGCGGTGGAGGAACATGGTTTGCAGCGCGTGGAGTCGGTGTTGGACGCGGCGCTCGCTCTCGAGCAGCATGTGGACATAGATCGGCACGTGCGCCGGGACCCATACCCCGAATATCAGGCGGCCAAAGCGGCGGCGCCGGACGATGCCTTCAGCAAGCGATTTGCCGCCCTGGACGCCGACGGCGCCGAGCACGATGAAGGGCCGAAGCTGCGGCGGGCGCCGATACCGCCGCACCCGGAGCGCGACCTTTTGTGGTTCATCGCCAACTACGCACCGGAGCTCGAGGGCTGGGAGCGGGATATTTTTCTCGCGGTACGCGAAGAATCGTTTTACTTTCATCCGGTGCATGCGACGCAAATCATGAACGAGGGATGGGCATCGTATTGGCACGCGCGATTGCTGCGCGAGGCGGATTTCCTGCCTCAGTCCGCCTACGTCGACGCCATCAAGTGCCATTCGGACGTCGTGCGGCCCATTGCGGGCGGGGAGAAGGTCGCGCTGGGCGTCAATCCCTATCATCTCGGGTTTTCCATGTGGGAAGATATTGTCGAAAAGCAGGGCATGGCGGCCGCGCGGCGGGTCATGCATGAGGATGACGATGTCAGTTTCGTGCGCAATTATCTCAGCGCGGACCTGGCCGAGAAATTGCAATTATTCCGCTTCGGCGCCGACTCATCCGGGTCCGTGAAGGTATTGGAGACAGACCTGCACGCTTTGCATGAGGCAATCGTCGGTCCGAAGTACAATTTCGGGGCTCCCACGGTTGCCGCCCGCCATATGCGCATCGACGGTACCCTGGAACTGGAGCAGGATTACAAAGTCGACGGCCGCGGCATCGATGTCGAGCGTGCCAAAAAAGTCCTGGAATACGTGGGCCGAGTC
Organism: uncultured Gammaproteobacteria bacterium; assembly: GCA_963784105.1. Lineage (GTDB taxonomy): Bacteria > Pseudomonadota > Gammaproteobacteria > Steroidobacterales > Steroidobacteraceae > Bog-1198. The sequence goes on along the minus strand of CAWAQE010000015.1, from coordinate 1,401,506 downwards.
TGGCGCCGGCCGGTGATTCTGCACACCATCGATTCGCAAGCTGCCCCGCTGGAACTGTCGGCACCCGATGCCGTGAAAACAGGTTAGCCCCCGCCGGACGTTCCCGTGCACCCGCGTCGGGCCCGGGCTTGAGCTCGCCATTGACCTCTTCAGAGCCGGCACCATCGCGTAGAATCGGCATCTGGGCGGCTGCGAGCGGGGATGCAATGACCACAAAAGGGCTTATCAGGGACATGCTTCCCGACTCGGTGGTGCAAATCCGCAAGTGGTACAACGCGCACCGCACCATACCGAGGATATTCCGGCCGGTCACTTTCAGCGAAAAGATTTTGCACCGCAACCTGTTCGAACGCCACGAGGACTTCGCGCAGATTGCCGACAAGGCCGCCGTGCGTTCCTATGCGGCGCAGCGCATCGGTGCTGAATTGCTGCCCAAGCTCTACCATCTCACCGACCGCCCCGGCTCGATCCCGTTAGATGAATTGCCCGATAGGTTCGTCGTCAAGCCGACTCACGGCTCCGGCTGGGTGCGATTCGTCACCGACAAATCGACTCTCGATCGAGCGGAGCTGATCGAGGCGTGCGACGCTTGGTTGAAGCGCAGCTGCTACAGGGAGAGCCGCGAAACGGTGTACAGGCATATCAAGCCTCGCATCCTCATCGAGGAATACATCGACGACGGCAACGGCGCCACGCCGAACGACTACAAATTATTCGTCTTTGGCGGGTCCGTCGAGTTCATCCAAGCCGACCTCAACAGGTTCAGCGGGCATCGACGGCTGCTGTATGCGCCGGATTGGACCAAGCTTGATGTGCGCCATAAAGGCGATGAGACCAGCATCGACGTGCAACGGCCCGCGCATCTCGCACAGATGATCGATGCGGCCGAATTACTCGGCCGGGAGTGGGATTTCATTCGGGCCGATTTCTACGACACCGCGGACCGGCTCTATTTCGGAGAAATCACGTTCACGCCGAACGAAGGCTGCGTGCGCTTCGACCCGCAGGAATTTGACGAGTATCTAGGCTCGCTCTGGAAGGCCGCTGCGCGCTAGCGAGCCCGCCGGCATTCGGGCGCGGTTCGCCTTGCCGCACTGCTCTTATAGCGATCGAACCAAGCCAGAATGGCGCTCGATCGAGCGGCGTATTGCGAGGGATGGGCGATCGAATGGAATGCCCCCGGAACCTTGATGAGCGCGGTGGGAACGTTCCTCAGCATGAGCGCCTCGAAATATTGCTCTGTCTCGCCGACCGGGGTCCGCAAATCACGTGAACCCACCACCAGCAGCGTTGGAGTCGTTACATTCCCTACCAGCGCGAGCGGCGAATGCTTCCAGTACGTTTCCGGCGCTTCCCAGGGCGCGGCATCGAACCAATACCGGGCGACGTAGGGAGAAATATCCGATTCGAGCATGCCGCTCGTCCAGTTGATGATGGGGTCCTGGCTCGCGGCGGCACGAAACCTGTGTGTACTACCCACGATCCAAGCGGTCAGTACGCCTCCACCGGAATGACCGGCGACGAACAGGTTGTCCGCGTCCACACTGCCGCGTTGAATCGCGGCGTCCACCACGCTCATCAGGTCATCATAGTCGTGGCTGGGATAGTCGTTATGGATCAGATTGGCGAATTCCTCCCCATAGGAGGTCGAGCCGCGCGGGTTTGCATACACGACGATGTATCCGGCGGCGGCATAGAGCTGATGGCCGGCGCCGAAAATAGGTCCGTAACTCAGGTAGGGGCCGCCGTGGATCTCCAAAATGAGGGGATATTTTTTTGCCGGATCGAAATTGGGCGGCGTGATCATCCATGCATCGATCGGGCGTTTATCGAATGAGGAGTAAACGGGCAGCTTGGCTGTCTTGCCCATCTGCACTTGCGCGAATAGGCCGTCGTTCAGGTGCGTCACCTGAGTAGCCCTGCCCCGGGCGGCGATAAATAGTTCGGGAGGCCGGTCCGCAGCTCCTCCGCTGTATGCCACGGCTCCGTTGGATGCCGCGGAGAATTCCCCGCCCGAATAGGGCAGGTCGATGCTGTCCCCGGGAGCCAAGTCCTGGGCAATGGGGCTCATCCGGGCGTCGAGGAATATCTGCGCAATTCGAGTCACGCCCCGATCCGTGTAATCGACGAAGATGCTTCGCCCATCCGCCGCCCATTGGCAGGCAGCGATGGATCGATCGAGCGCGCCGCTGAGAACACGCCGATTGGATCCGTCGGCATCCGCCACCGAGAGCCGCACATCTTGAACGCTGCGCCGCGCGTTCTCGAATCCGAGAATCGCGATGTGCCGGCCATCGGGGGAAAAGCTGGCCGAACGATAACGGCCCGTTGCACCGGTCAACGGCGCGAGTTGACCATCCGCCAGACTCAGGCGGTACACGATGAGATCGACCGGCAGGTGCCGGCCAGGATCGACGGGCTCTTTCTCCCAACCTTCGGAGCGGTTCCCCAGCAGCAGCAGATCGCGTCCGTCCGGGGACCATGACATCGGACCCGCCTCACTGAAGTGTCCAAAGGTGAGCTGGCGCGCAGAACCGCCGTCTGCCGAAACAACAAAGACGTGCGAGTACCCGCGTTTGATGGGGCCGATCTCATCGGCCTTGTAGTTCAAATTCTCGACGACTTCGAGCGGCGGCGCCCACTCGGCGCCGGCCGGTTTGTCGGGCGCCGATCCCAAGCTCGGCTCCGGCTCCGGGACCCGCATGGTGAAAGCAATCGACCGGCCGTCGGGCGACCAGGCGATATCGCGAACAGGCTCGCTAAGATGGGTGATGGCCGAACTGGCACCGGTCCGCATCCATCGGATCCATAACTGGCTCGAACCGCCTTCAGGTGCGTACAAATAGGCCAGACGCTCACCGTCGGGCGACCATCGCGGCGAAGAGTACGACCCCGGAGCGGAACTGATGGGCGTCCTCTCCCCGCTCGCCAGGTCGAGCACCCAAAGCGACTCTACCTGGCGATCCGACATGATGTCGTTCGACTGGCGCACATAGGCGACCGCCGCCCCATCGCGCCGGATTTGAGGTTCGGATACCCACTGCAGGGCGAAGAGATCCCGGCCTTCGAATGGGCGCCGGGGCGCGGCCGCGGCGGCCTGCGCTGCGCCCGAGAGAACCAGCATGGCGAGCAACAGCTTGCCCGCCAGGTTGCCTTCATGACTCATGATCAACCCTCTCCAAAATTCAAGCGTCGTCAAAATTCAAGCGTGGTCGTTGAGACGGCGGTCCGCTTGACATCCGGGATCGACATGTCGACCCGTTTGAATTCGTTCTCCGCGTGCATCAGGGTTTGATCGGTCAGGTTGGGATTTCCTTTGCCGCTCGGGTCTATGAACAAGTTCTGACCGCCCGCCTCGACGACCGAATACAGAATGGGGTGACTGGGAGTGAGCTCCATCAATCCCACCCATTCTTCGCCGCCGTTGTGCTTGACGGCGGACGGCCCGAGGCCCAGCAATGCGGCGGTTCGAGTCGACTCGGTTCCCGGAAGCGCCGGCCGGTCCGGTGTCTCGCGCGACGGATCGAAGTACTTCCAGAACACCGGCAGACGCCAATCGGACATGTCCTTGCCCGCGAACTGCGGGCTCAGCTTGTCGATGGTCTGCCGGATCGTTTGAACGATGACGGCGTCGCGATTGCGGCCCTTGAAGTAGTCGAATTTGAGCGGCAAGCCGGCGGCGCTGCCCTGCAGAGCGCGAAGCAGCAGGCTGGTCTGGTATTTGAGGTATCGGTCGGCATCAATCTTCCACCACCAATCCCCGATATCGGGGCCGAATATGACCTTCGGCGCGATCTGAAGCCAGGTTCTGAAAATCGTCAGGCCCGGATTGTCGTATTTTCCATCACGGTCCAGGTCTTCGTAGAGGCCATTGAACGACAGCATCAAATCCGCCGCGCGCTTGACTTGCGCATCGTCCGTCTCTGCGACCGCGGAGCGAATATAGGGCGCAAAAAATTCCGGAGAAGTATTGGTACGGTCCTGCGCACCCAGGCCATTGAAGATCTTGCGGTTGATCTCCCTCATGTCCAGCAGCGTCATCGAATCATTGGCGGCGGCCAGCTCATTTCCCAACCACGTGCGGAATGTCTTGCCGATCCGCGCATCGTCTCCCTCGCGGCTCCACGTCGTCGCCTTGCTGTTCCAGGTGTGAATGTAGCCCTGCTTCGGGTTGAGCATGTGGGGACGCTCATCCACGCTCAGAAAGCCCGCCCATTCGTATTCGCCGGTGCCCGGCGTAGGCAGGCGGGAGTCGACTCCCGCAGGCCGTTTCGGCATCAAACCGGCCTCCCAAAAGCCAATCTGACCGGACGTGTCGCCATAGCACACGCCTAGATTCCAGGCCAAACGGGCGATCCCCTGCTCCTCGAATTCTTTGAGGTTTTTCGCCCGAGCCAATTCGACGATGCCCACCCAATTATCGAGCTCTCTACCACGCTCCGCGTAGCGCTGGGTGTAGGCGACTCCATCGGCAACATCCCATTTGATCACAGGACCGTGGACGGTGATCGCGACGTCATGCACCACGGGTTCTCCACCCTTTACTCGGATGATCTCCGACCGGTGCTCCATCGTCCTCCATGCCCCTTTGAACCAGTAACGGTACTTATTCGCCGGGTCGAGGCGTTCTGCATACGTCGTGGTGGTATCGGCTTGTCCCGAGGTCATGAGCCAGCCGTGCGCCAGGGATCTGCCCATGACCGGCGGCCCAAAGCCCGGCGTGCTGAATCCTGCGGTATCGAAACCGCCGCCGTATAAATGAGACTCAGGGCCGTCCGCCGTCGCTTCCATCATCAGCACATGCCCGCTCGCCGATCGCTGCGGCCCGATCACGAGACATCGGCTCGCTTCGGCGGGCAGGTGCGCCGGCGGCGCGGCAAATTCAGGACGCAATTTCCCGGTCAAGTTACCGGGTTTCACCGGATATGGGCCGGGTTGCGGCATCGGTTGGGCGGGCGCCAGATCCTCGCCCGGCGGAATGGTCGTCGGCGAGTCCGGATCGCTGATAGGTACGACATCCTCGAATATGAGCCGGCCGGTCTTCTCGCCGTACCGTGCGACCATGGCTTGCAGAAATTGGAGATTCTGCAGCTCATAGCTATCACGGCCGTTCGGAACGGAGGCGATGTAACCGAGGTAGTCGAGCAGTGTCCAGGGCTGCGGCGCAATGCCCCACTGTGTGAACTCGTAGGGGGTCTTGTGCCGGGGATCCTTGGCGATTTCCGCGATCTGCCGATTGATGCCATCGACGAAGCTCTGCATCATCCCTCGATATTCCGCGGGGATCTCCGCGTACATCCGCATCAATTCGTGGCTCGTCAAGGCGCGGTCGCGTCCGGTGATGTCGGAAGGCACTGCGGATGCGCCCAGCAGTTCAGCCCGCCGACCTTGCGCTCCGCGTCGAGCCAACTCCAACTGTACGAGCCGATCCTGGGCGGTCGCGTACCCCAGCCCATACATGACCGCCGCGGAGGTGGCTCCGACAATGTGCGGCACGCCCTTCGCGTCACGATAAATAGTCACCTGGCCATGAGCCGGGCCGAGAGGCGATACAAGGGGTTGAGATTGCGCGCCCATGCTCGGCAGCCCTGCCAATCCGCAGAGCACGGCCGCCGAGAGCGCTCGCCCCAGCCGGCCAAGCACGCTTCGGCCCCGCGCTTCAGGCGCGGTCATTGGTTCACCTGCAAAAGCCGCCAAGCTTGTTCGAGGGTGGGCACTGTCGGACCCCAGACCTTGCGCTGTTCAGACAACGGATCCCGGACGACGCCGATATCGGGGCCCAGTTCCATGGTCGGATGCGTTGCCGCGTCCCAACGGGGCCATCGAGGGCCGGCCGGCAGAGTGGGATCGCCGCTGCGCGCAAACGCCGCCCAGGTATCCATCACTCTGTCGGCAAGATCGTATCGGCGCGGATCCCGGCCGGTGAATACGATCACCTCCGGGGAGTTCACGGTGCCGAATACGAAGGGCAGATCCATGGCATGAGCGGAGCCGAAATTCTTGTAGGTGGAATTCGAGCGATAGGTGAATAGATAGAGGTACACGGGCTGATAGGAGGAGACCGCATCGGCGAGCTCGATGGATGGGAAGCGCATCAGTGCATCGGAGGCGATCTGGATGACGGCGTCGCCCCACTTCGGATACAGGCGCTGATATTCGGCGAGCACCTCGGGCGCGCGTGCGCCGACGGTGCTCCGCAGCTGACTAAGCAGCAGCGCACGCGGCTTTCGCTCGATGCCGATGTCTTCGGCTGTCGAGAAATACCGCATCTCCTCGAGTGTCGTTCCGATCATGATGGGGACGCGGCTGCCGCGGCCCTGGGCGACGACCTCGAATGGCCTGTCCTTCAAAACGACACCGTCGATCGAGGGCCCGAATGTGCCGAGATCTCCCGTGCTCGAAAAAAGCCTCTGCTGTGCGTCCAACAAGTCTTGCATGGATCGAGTCTTGAACTCAGCCGGAGAATGAACTCCCGCCAGCCTCATATATTCCCGCGCGAGGTCCTGGGAGTGATGAGATGCCGTAACCGTCCGGCCGGCCGGCACTCCACTCTCCAAGATTGCCTTGGAGAACAGGCCTTTCGCGGTGGGCATGGACAGAAGATCTCCCACGCTTGCCGCACCGGCAGATTCGCCGAATAGAGTGACATTGGCCGGATCGCCGCCGAATTTCGCGATATTGCGCCGCACCCAATCTAGAGCGGCCACTTGATCCAGAAGACCTGTATTGGCACTTTCGGCGTAGCGGGCGCCGAACGACCTCAAGTCGAGAAAGCCCCATGCGCCCAATCGGTAGTTGATCGTTACGACCACGACGTCGCCGCGCGCTGCCAGATGAGCCCCGTCATACCAAGTATTGCGCGACGCGCCGACGACGAACGCTCCGCCGTGAATCCAGAACAACACCGGGCGCTTCGCCGAATCGACTCCAGGCGTCCAGACGTTCAAGCTGAGGCAATCCTCGGCCATCACCGCTTCGTTGTTCTCGGTCGGGTCAGCGTCGATCGATTGCGGACAGGCGGGTCCCATGTCGAGAGCGGATCTCGCGCCCGTCCAGGGAACCGGCGGCTGCGGAGCGCGAAAACGCCAATCGCCGACGGGAGGAGCTGCATACGGGATTCCGCGAAAGGCAAGGACCTTGCCCAAAGACTCCCCTTCGACAATCCCTTGCAGGGTCTCGGCTCGCACCAGTCGAGGTCGCGGCTCCGCCGGCCGCGCCTGCGCACCCAGCACGAGCAGGATGCCGAATCCCGCCGCCAGCCGCGCCGGCAGAGGGCGTATTCGATGGGCTTTGGAGCTGCCGTTCCTCATGAGCACGCGCCGCGTCAAAACCGATAGGTCGCGGTAAGCCCAATGGTACGGGGCCGCTCCGTCACTGCGTAATACAAGGGATCCCCGACGCCATCGTGGTTCAAGCCGAGAGCGGGAGTGTCGTTGAGCAAATTGCGGCCGAATACCGATATGTCGGCTCCCGCGATCCGAAACCCAAGCCTTGCCTCGAGAAGCCGAAGCGACGGGTCCGCGGTCAGACCGGGGTCGTAGACGCTGCTCCTCGGATCTCGCTCGGGCGTTTCACCCGTGTCCTTGGCGGTGTAAGTATAGTCAAGGCGAAAATATCCGTTACGGCTCCAAGCGACGAATTCGTATTCGCCTGAGAGGGTCGCATTCCAGGGAGAAACGCCCAACGAGTCGCCGTCGACGGCAATGATGGACCGGATACCTGCGTCGTTGGGCGGCCCAAAGGAGGTCGTCGAATAGCGCGCCAGCGAGTAGCCGCCCGACAGCGTCACTGAAAGATTGTCCACCGCCCGAAACTCGGTGGCAAAGTCAAAGCCTTTGACGTTGGCGCTGCCGAGATTGGTCTTGTACGACTCCGTAAAGCAACTGTTCGACGACACTGATTGTTGAACGTTCTGCCAATCAATGTAGTAGATGCTGGCCTGCGTTCGAAGCCGTCCGTCGATGAATTGATTCTTGGCGCCGATTTCATAGCTCCAAAGGCTGTCGGGCGCATAGGTGTCGGGCACCTTCAGACCTCCCGGACAGCCCGCGTTACCCGTCGAGACCGACGGATTGTTGACGCCGCCGACGCGTGCGCCCTTGGCCGCCGATACATAGTAAAGACTATGGGAATCCGGTTCGAAGGAGAGGCCTGCCTTGGGTGTGACCGGATTCGTGGCGGGGGTCGAACCTCCCGTGGTTTCCTGCGACCCGTTGCACAGGACGCATGCCAGGGGGCCGGCAAACACGCGGTTGTAATCGAGCGTCGTGCGCGCCACCCGAACACCCAATGTTCCTTTCAGATACGAGGTGAAAGAGTAATCTGCCTGGCCAAACAGGGCGGTCTGTTTGTCTTTCGCCCATTGATCGACGGTGTAGCTGTAGCGTCCATCGAACAGGCCCTCGCCGAAGACGTCCTGAATCGGCGCGCCGAAGACGGCCTGCGAGAGCTGCGGCAGCTCCGGATCCAGGACATATTGATTCGTGTACAAGCGGGAGCTTTGAAACAACGCACCGGCCACCCATTGCAGAGTGCTGGCGGAATCGGTGGATTGCAGGCGAACTTCCTGGGTGAATGAGTTCTGTCTGTCGGCGTCTTCGGAGAGCGCGCGATAGTCGGCGACCGGAGCCGTCGGGGTGGGATTTCCCGCGAGGGCATTGAACAGATAATTCGAATAATCCGAATCGCGCCGCAGGGATCGATAGAAGAACGAGGTGTTGGATATGAGTTCGGCGCTCCCGAACTTCCAATGCACATTGAGCGCCGGCAGGGTGAAGATGTCGGTGATGGGTTCCGGAAGCGTGTAGCCGCTGTTGAAGTCGGAGTCGCCCGTGTTGGACAACGTGGTCCAGAAGTACGCGTCATTCTTGCGCTGCTTCTGATAATAAATGGACGGTGTGATCGTCAGTGAATCGGTGGGCGCCCACTTGACGGCGCCGCGCAGCACCGTCGTGTCGTCGAAATTTATTCCCTTCTCCGTCACCGTCGACCCGGTAAACGGCTCGCGATTGACGTAGCCTCCCAGATTTTGATAGAAGGCGCTCGCCCGGAAGCCCAGAGTCCCATCGACGATGGGGCCGCCCCCTGCCGCGCCCATCTCGTAGCTGGGATCGCCGTTCTTGGTCCAGCTGGTTTCCGCCCGCGTATACCCAGAATAGTCGTGCAGGTCCGGCTCCGGCGTGATGAAGCGGACGGTCCCGCCCATGGATCCCGTTCCGAAGAGCGTGCCTTGAGGTCCTTTCAATACTTCCACGCGTTCGAGGTCGAAGATCTGCGGATAGGCATTCTCCGTGACGATGCCCGTTCCGGAGCGCACCTGAATCGGCGTGTCATCGATGTAGATACCGGTGGTCGATGCACCCACTCCGGACGCGATGCCGCGAATGGCGATGGAATTCGTCAAACCGTCGGTGGAGGGCGCGAACGTCAACCCAGGAGTGAACCGCGCCAGATCGTCGATGGATTTGACGCCCTGCTCATCCATGCGTTCCTGCGAAAAGGCGGTGATGCTGATCGGGATCTTATCGATGGGCTCCACGCGGCGGGTGGCGGTAACCGTGATTTCCTCCAAATCCGTCGAGGCCGGCGCGGCGGCCGCCGCGTCGGCACGTGCGGCTCCGGACCATGCGTTCGACAGGAACAGGCATCCGAGCGCCCATCCAAATCGGACCATTCCCCGCTTCGTGAACCGATCTGTGCTTAGCGCGCCGGATTGACTGGTAACCGTCATGACATCCCCGTAACTTTGATTGTCTCGAGGACATCATCCATCGAGCGGACCGGATTTGGGAGACCGCGGCCGCTATCTACAGAGTTTAGTCAGGGCTTAACGATCCGAAGGGCGCCAGGGATTCGGACGGAAGCGCTCTTGCAGCGATTTGAGAAAGGCGTTGACCCGCGCCGCACGTCCGCCGCGCCTCCCCAAAAGAGCAACGACATCCGCGGAGGGCAAACGATACCGGCCGAGAACGCGCTTGAGACGGCCGGCAGCGAGATCATCGGCGATGTCCCATTCGGAGCGCACCATAATGCCCAATCCCTCGAGCGCCCATGACCGGACCGCCTCCCCGTCATTGCTGGACATGGCCGGCTCCACACGCACGGGAATGGTCTTGCGGTGTCGATCGACGAAGCGCCACAAGGTCACATCTTCATCGTTTTGCCGCAGAGCGAGGCATACCTGCGAGGCGAGTTCCGCGGGATTGGCCGGCTCCCCGTGCGCGTCCAGGTATGCCGGGGATGCGCACGCGATGCGGTCATTCGCGGCGAGACGCACCATGACGAGCGACGAATTCTTCAACTCGCCGATGTGGATGATCAGGTCCCAGTTATGCTCGTCGGCGATAGCCGGCCGGTCGGTCAAACTGAGCGTGACCGTCACGTCAGGATTGCGCTTCCTGAACGCAGCCGTGATCGGTGCGATGTAGCGGCGTCCGAAGCCCAAGGGAGCGGCGATCCGCAGGTGTCCGCTGACCACGTCTCGCCGGCCGCACAATGTGTCGGATAACTCGCCCAACTCCTCCAACAAGAGAAGTGCGCGGTCGCGCAGCAGTTGCCCCTCCTCCGTCAGCCGAAGATGGCGTGTCGTTCGATCCAGGAGCCGGCATTGCAGCCGCGCTTCGAGCTGGCTCAGCCGCTGTGTGACGGCCGATCGGGAGACATCGAGGGAACGCGAAGCGGCCGCGAGCGAAGCCGCGCCCGCCACGACGACGAAAAAATGCAAATCCGCGGAGCTCAAAGCGGGTTGACGGGCCACAATTTCCCACTCTAACGCGGCGCTCGATCGAAGGAAACCGGATTTTCGATTTTTCTCGCGATGGCCGCGATTGGCGGGGCGTAAATGATTTGCTCCTGCCGCACGGGCGCTTTATCTTTCGCCGCTGTTCGACGAGTGCCCCGTCCACCCCTGCAGGAGCATCGACGTGAAAACGCTGATTCGCTGGATCTTGCCCTTTCTCGCACTGCCGGCCTACGCGCAGGACCCCGCATTGAATGCTCAGGTGGACCGGCAGCTCGATGCGCTCGTGCATATTTACAAGGAAATTCATGCGGCCCCGGAGCTGTCGCATCACGAGGTACATACATCGGCACTGCTGGCCGGCGAGCTGCGGTCGCTGGGGTATGCAGTCACCGATCATGTCGGGAAATACCCGAATCCGCAGTGGCGCGGCTACGGCGTCGTTGCCGTCATGAAAAACGGCGACGGGCCGACCGTGCTGATACGCGCCGACATGGACGCCCTGCCGGTCGAGGAACGAACCGGCCTGCCCTACGCCAGTCATGTCAGGGCGAGCGACGATAGCGGCGTCGACGTGCCGGTCATGCACGCCTGCGGCCACGACATTCACACCACCGTCCTCATCGGAACCGCGAGAATGCTCGCAAGCCTGCGGGACCGCTGGCATGGAACTCTGGTGCTGGTGGGGCAGCCTTCCGAGGAAAAGGGCGACGGCGCGCGCGCCCTGCTCGCCGACGGCCTGTATACGAGGTTCCCCAGGCCGGATTTCGCATTGGCGCTGCACGATTTCGGCGATTTGGAGACTGGTACCGTGGGGTATACCAGCGGCTATATGCTGGCGGGCGCGACCGCCGTCGACGTCACCATTCGGGGCCGCGGGGGTCATGGCGCCTATCCCCAGTCGACCAAGGATCCCATCGTCATGGCGGCCGAATTCATTCTCGCGGTTCAAACCATCGTCAGCCGCGAGATCACGCCGACCGATCCCGCCGTGGTCACGGTGGGCTCCATCCACGGCGGCACGAAGTACAACATCATTCCCGATGAGGTGAAGCTGCAGTTGACGATTCGCGCCTACAAGCCCGAAGTGCGCCGGCATATTCTGGATTCATTGGCGCGCATCGCCAAGGGCATCGCCTTGGTGGGCGGGGTATCGGAGGATCGGGCACCCACCGTGACCGTCAACGAGAGCGAAATGGCGGCACCGGTCTACAACGATCCGGCGCTGACCGAGCGGGTGGTGGCATCGCTCCAGTCCGCGCTCGGCGCAACCAATGTCATTCCGTTGGAACGGGTGATGGGCGGGGAGGATTTTGGCGCGTACGGGCTCGAAAACCATCAGATACCGACCGTCTTCTTCCGTCTGGGCGCCATCGATGCACAACGCATTGCAACGAGCAAGGCAACCGGCGTCCCGCTGCCCTCGCTGCATTCCAGCTTGTTTTGGCCGGTCCCGCAGCCGACGATACGCACCGGGGTGATCGCCATGACATCCGCGGTGCTCGACCTCATGAAGCGCTAGCCGGTGTTAAGCTCGAGCTAAACTCAGAAGAAAGTCGTCCAAGTCTCCCAATGCGGCCGACGACGACGGATGATGCGCGGAATGATCGATTCCGATGACAACACGAAAACGCTGTACGACAAGCTCGTCGACGCGCACACGATCCGCAAGATCGATGACAGTCATGTTCTCCTGTACATAGACCGCCATATCCTGAATGAATACACCAGCCCTCAGGCCTTCGCGGGGCTGCGGGAGGCCGGCCGCGAAGTGTGGCGGCCCGAGGGTTCCTTCGCCGTCGTCGATCATGTCAATCCGACGGCGCCGCTTCGAACGCGATTCATCGCCGACCGCGATGCGGCCGTCCAAGTCGACTATTTCGAGAGCAATTGCCGCGATTTCGGCATCGAACTGTTCGGAATTCTCGATGCGCGGCAAGGTATCGAGCATGTCGTGGTCCCGGAGGAGGGAATAGCGCTGCCGGGCATGGTCATCGCCTGCGGCGACAGTCATACGACCACCTATGGCGCTCTGGGGGCGCTGGGATTCGGCATCGGCACTTCCGACGTCGAGCATGTGTTGGCCACACAGACCCTCGTTTATGAGCGCCTGCGCAACATGCGCGTGTCCGTCGAGGGGCCTCTACCGACGGGTGTCACCGCGAAGGACATCGTGATGGCCGTCATCCGCCGTATCGGGGTCGCGGGCGCCACAGGTTTTGCGGTTGAGTTTTCCGGAGCCGCCATCGACGCGTTGGACCTCTCCGGCCGGATGACTCTTTGCAATATGATCGTCGAAGCCGGGGCGCGCGGCGCACTCGTTGCGCCCGACGCCGCCGTGTTCGACTATCTGGAACAACGGCCGCGGGCGCCGCGCGGCGATGCATGGCAGCGTGCGCGACGCGCATGGGATTCGCTGCAAACCGATCCTGAGGCCGCATTTGAACGGGAACTGCGCCTCGACGCGGCTCATGTAGAGCCCCTGGTGAGCTGGGGAACGAGTCCGGACCAGGTGATCGGCATCACCGACCGCGTGCCCGACCCGGCGGACGAAGCCGATGCAGTCCGGCGCCACAGCATGCAGCGTGCGCTCGAGTACATGGATCTTTCCCCAGGGATGCCGATTCAATCGGTCAGGATCGATCGCGCATTCATCGGCTCCTGCACGAATGGGCGAATCGAAGATCTTCGCTCTGCGGCTCATGTATTGGCAGGGAGAAGAGTCGCTGCGCACGTTCGGGCCATGGTCGTGCCGGGTTCGGGCCAAGTTCGCCGCGCCGCGGAGTTGGAAGGCTTGGACCGGATTTTCGAACGAGCGGGCTTCGAATGGCGGCAATCAGGCTGTTCCATGTGTCTGGCGATGAACGACGATGTCTTGCGGCCGGGAGAGCGTTGCGCATCGAGCACGAATCGTAATTTCGAGGGGCGCCAGGGCCGCGGCGGCCGTACCCACTTGATGAGTCCCGCCATGGTGGCAGCGGCAGCCGTCAGCGGCCGTTTGGCGGATGTTCGCAGCTTCTACAGGGATTGAACGACATCGAACGCTTTACGACCATCGCCGGAGTTGCGGCGCCGTTGCCGCAGGCAAACATCGATACCGACGTGATCATGCCCAAGCAGTTCCTCAAGGGAATTACCCGCGATGGTCTCGCGCGCGGGCTATTCTACGATCTGCGCTACGATGAGGAGGGCTGTGAGCGCAAGGATTTCATACTCAATCGACCCCCTTACCGGCAACCGAGCTTTCTCATCGTGGGCCCGAACTTCGGCTGCGGCTCGAGCCGCGAACACGCGGTATGGGGCTTGGCGCAATTCGGCATACGCGCCATCATCGGCACGAGCTTCGCCAGCATTTTTCAGGACAACTGCCTTAGAAACGGGCTGTTGCCCGTTGCCCTGCCCTCCGAACATGCCGAGGTGGTGCAAAGAGCTTGCGCGGATCCTGCGCACAATCGATTGTGCGTCGATTTGGCCGCGCAAGTCATCGAGCTGGATGACGGTTCCAAGGTTCCCTTCAAGATCGACGCTTTGCGACGGGATGATCTGCTGAACGGACGCGATGCGATCGCCTCCACGCTGCGCTTCGCGGCCGACATCCGGACCTTCGAGCAGAGCCACTGGTCGGCAAGGCCTTGGCTGAAGCCGCCTGCGATCGACGCGTGAGTTCCGTTACGGCGACATCGGCTGCCGCTTGCGCCGCATTCCCGGCGCCCGCTGTTCCCGTTTATCGCCGGCTCTATGTCCAGGTACTTTGCGCCATCGCCGCGGGCGCGATGCTCGGCGTTTGGCGTCCGGATCTTGCGCAGCAAATGAAGCCTGTGGGCGATGTGTTCATCAAGCTCATCAAAATGATGATAGAGCCCATCATCTTTACGACCGTGGTCGTCGGCATCGCCCGAATGGGGAGCATGAAGGAGGTGGGCCGCGTCGGTCTGAAGGCGCTGGTCTATTTTGAAGCGGTCTCCGGCCTCGCCCTGCTTCTCGGCCTCATCGTCGCCCACGTGTTGCATCCGGGCGCGGGAATCGGGAGCCGCTTGCCGTCTATCGACAGCGGCGCGCTGACGGGTCTCGCATCGAGCGGGCCATTTTCGGCGCGCGACTTCGTGATGCACGTCGTCCCGGACACCATCGTGGGCGCTTTCGTCCAAGGAGATACGCTGCAGGTGGTGTTCGTGTCGGTGCTTTTCGGTCTGGCAGCCTCCACCCTGGGCCCGCGAGTCCGCCCGATGATCGACATCATCGACCAGGGTGCGCAGGGACTGTTCCGGGTGATCGGCCTGCTGATGGTTTTCGCTCCATTCGGCGCCTTCGGCGCGATGGCCTTTACCATAGGCAAATATGGCATAGGAACACTGCAGAACCTGGGACTGCTGTTGGCCGGCGTCTATTCGACCTGCCTGATATTCATATTTGCCGTACTGGGACTGATCGCCCGTTGCGCCGGATTCAGCCTATGGCGATTTTTGCGCTATATTCGCGAAGAAATCCTGATCGTCTTAGGTACATCGACGTCGGAGAGCGCACTGCCGGGGCTCATGCAGAAGCTCGAGGCTCTGGGGTGCGACAAGGCCGTCGTGGGGCTGGTGGTACCGACGGGCTACTCGTTCAACCTGGATGGCACATCGATCTACCTGTCGCTGGCAATCCTATTCATCGCACAGGCGGCTCATGTCGATCTTTCGTGGCAGCAACAACTCGGTATCTTGGGGCTTCTCTTGCTGACGTCGAAGGGTTCCGCCGCCGTGACCGGAGGCGGCTTCATCACGCTGGCGGCAACTTTGTCGACGATCAAATCGCTTCCCGTTGCCGGCCTCGCGCTCATATTCGGCGTCGATCGATTCCTGTCGGAGGCGCGCGCAATAACCAACCTCATCGGCAACGGCGTCGCGGCCATCGTCGTCGCCCGCTGGGAAGGGTCCATCGACCGCGAACGCATGCGGCGGGTGCTCGGCGCCAAGAACTAGAGGTATCGATGCGGCAACACAAATTCCTGCCGGAATTCGAACGCTTCGACGTGACGGCCGACTCGGGGATCAGCATCCATGGCGCCCGGGCCGGCGGCGGCCCCGGCGTACTGCTGCTGCACGGACATCCGCAGTCGCATTCGACGTGGCACCAAGTGGCGCCGCGCTTGGTCCGGGCCGGCTACAGCGTGGTAGCCGCGGACTTGCGCGGCTACGGCGATTCATCGCGGCCGGCGGGCGGCGAGAATCACGTGAACTACTCGAAGCGGGCCATGGCGCGCGACCAGGTCGCCGTCATGCATGCCCTGGGCCATCGTCGTTTCGCCGTGATCGGCCACGACCGCGGCGGACGTGTGGCGCATCGCATGGCCTTGGACCATCCCGAATCCTTGAGCCATGTTGCAGTCCTCGACATCGCACCCACCGCCACCATGTACGCCCGCGCGGATCGGACGTTCGCCACCCGCTATTTTTGGTGGTTTTTCCTGATCCAGCCTGCGCCGCTGCCCGAACGCTTGATCGAGAGCGACCCGGAATTCTTCCTGCGCAGCCACCTCGCCGCACAGAGTCGAACACCCGGTGTCCCCGACGAGTCCCTGATCCAGGAGTACCTTCGCTGTTATCGCCTACCGGGAACGGTTCACGCCGTCTGCGAGGACTACCGAGCGGCGGCGACCATCGATCTGGAGCACGATGCGGCAGATTCTCACCGCCGAATCGAAGTGCCGTTGCTGGCTCTCTGGGGGTCAAAAGGCGTCGTAGGGCAGCTCTATGACGTCCTCGCGACCTGGCGCGACAAGGCGGCCGACGTGCGAGGGAAGGCGCTCGACTGCGGCCACTCGCTTCAGGAGGAGGAGCCCGGCCGGTGTGCCGACGCGCTGCTGGAGTTTCTTCGCCAGCCTGCGGCGCAGTAAGCGGGAACGCGGGCACAGGCCGGCGAAACCCCGCTTAGAGAAGGTCCATTACCGTGCGAGGATCTCTTCCAGTTTGTCAGCCGCATCACGGCCGAACCGCCGGGTCGCGATGCGGAGAAGATCGAGATCCACCGGCCCCTGCGCAGCCTGGTAGGCCGATCGGGCGTCCGCCAAATCCTGAGGACCGCCCGCGAAGCACTTCATGGCGATGAAATCTTCTCGACCAACGATGCGTACGTTTTCGCTGAGGAACGTCACTTCAATGGCGCGAGAGAAAACCTCGGGGTCGAGGCCTCGCAGGCCGCCCAGGAGCTCTACCCGATTGCCGTGGGAGTCGCCCAAGACGAGCATTCCCAGTATCGGGTCGTGGGCATCCCCCGGGCGCAGGGTCGTAGTGAATCCCGCGCTCTCACATATTGACGAGAGTTTCGTGAGGCGCGGGTACGAGATATAGAGCAAGGCATCCACGTCGCTGGACGCTCGTACGACGGCGTGTGCGGAGAGTGCAAACGCACCAATCACTACGTAGTCGACGTTCTCGCGCTTTAGGATTTCGATGACATCGAGGAGCAGGAGTGCCGATTGGCCTGCTCGATTCGTTCTCATGCAACCCCCGGCGCTGCCCGCGTCCGCGTCCTCTCAGCAGCGCGGGCCGCCTGGTGCAGGGTGCCGAGCAGCTGATTGTGCTCGAGAAATGCTTCCATTCGTTGAGTGGGAGTCAGACGACGCTCAGAATCTATGAGCGATTCACGAGCTTTGTCCGCGAGCTTCGAGCGCGAAGCACGGGATTCTGGCGCAAGTCTGGAGATGAACGCTCCGGCCTCCTCGGGTACGCGGCCCGTTTGAAGCGTGACCGGAAGTCGCGCGCGAACCGCGATGCGAATCAAGAACTCAATCGACAGGTCCGACACGCGGCCATTTATGATCTTGCTCAAGGTGGGCTGAGGCACTCCCAACTGTTTTGCGGCCGCCATCTGCGTTCCGCCCAAGCGCTGCGCGAGTCGCGAAATCTGCAAAGCGATGTCGCGGCGTAAGGATTGAATCGTCGCCTCATCTGGAGAGAGCATCTTGCACACTCGTCGATTATAGTAAATCCATTATAACCTGGAGTCACACTTCAAATCAATCCATATATTCAATGACTTACGGGTGCTGCATCAATTGCGATGGAAGGGGCACCTCCGGCTTTGGCGTGCCCTCTCTCAATGACCGGAATCCCATTGAGCGATTTTCCTCAAGTCGGGGCTGCCTGCCAAGCGCTACGATGGGCTGTTGGTGTTGCCGCGCCCCGGATTTGATCGATCAGCGCCCAGGCATCCACAGGCGCCGCATCGCCGCGCCACGCCACGTGAAGGTCCGGACGAGACAACACCAGCGCGTGTTCATAGACATCGCCTCGGAAGGCCGGATCGATATCGACGAGCTTCAGGGGCACGCCGCGGGTCTTCGCCGCCAGCATCAGCGCATCGACGGTGACCGTCGGATCGAAACGCAGCAGCGCATAGCCGGCGCCATGCACGTCATACAGCGACGAGCGGTGCTCGAGCCAAAGATGAGGTGTGCGGCAACCCGGCACCGACGAGGGCGTAAAGTCCCCCATGCCATAGGCGGGCGGCTCGGAGTCATGGCGCGGGATTATCGGCGAATCGGCATAGAAGTAGCCGAAATTCAATCCGGCGCAGCAATATTGCTGTACGTTCAGCTCGTAGGCAGATTTTCCGGCCATGGCGCGAGCCGCCTCGCCGGCCGCATTCAGGTCCTCGATCTGCGCGGGCACGCTGCGTCGCTGAGCACTCATCGCCTGCGCGTGCCGCATCGCGAAATGCGACACCTGCTCGGTGATCGGCAGCCGCTCTGCTTCGTGGGCGTGCAATATTGCCTCGTCCGCCCATCCCTTCAGATGCGCGGCGAGCAGCCAGGCCAGGTTCTCCGCATCGGCGATGCCGGCATTCATACCGTACCCCGCATAAGGCACCCAGATGTGGGCGGCGTCTCCGCAAATGAACACGCGTCGATCGCGAAACTTGTCCGCCACCAAACGGCGCCCGATCCAATCTTCCTTGGTCAACACCTCGTAGTCGAAGCCGGAGCCGACGCCTAAGATGGCGCGAATGCTCGAGTGGCGATCGACCGCTTCGAAATCTCGCTCATCCTCGCGCAGGTAGTTGTGGATCAGCCAGAGCTCCTTCCCGTCAATGGCGTACACGTTCCCGCAGCGGCGCGGATTGAGCGAGAACATCGCCCAAGCCGGCGCGTCCGTCATGATGTCGATCAAGGTGGGCGCGCGGATGAACGTGGACTGCACCCGCTGCACCAGGGAATCGCCATTGAACGCCGCGCCGATCATTTTGCGCACCGGCGATGAGCCGCCGTCGCAGCCTATGAGGTACTTGGCGCGAAGGCGCCGTGCTCGGCCGTCGGTCTGGTCCACGATGTCCGCGATCACACCGTGTTCGTCCTGGGTGTAGGCCTCGAACCGGCATTCGCTGTGGATCGCCAGTCCCCGGCTCTCGGCAGCCGCCTTGAACAGCACCGGTTCCAGATAGATTTGATTGATACGGTGCGGCGGTTCGGGTGTGGGCCACCACCCGTCCGGCCCGTCCACGGCCGTGAAGCGCATGCGCCGGCTCGGGATCCTGATCCGTGTCAGCTCGATCCCGGTGGTGGTCGTCCGGTACGACACATCGTTCGGGTAATCGGCCGGGAGACCCGCGTCGCGGATCGCAGAAGCGACTCCGAGGCGTCGAAAGATCTCCATGGAGCGCGCCGAGACGTGATTGCATTTCACGCTCGGCGGTACGCCGGCCTTGCGCAGCTCCACGATGGCCACGGCGACGCCGCGCTGGGCGAGCGCCATCGCGAGTGTGAGTCCCACCGGCCCGGCGCCCACGATCAATACATCGGCGGACAACTCACCGGTCATGGGCGTGACGGACGGCTTTCTGCCATGCCTTCGCCATCGACCTCGAGGATGGCGGACGCGACGTGCTCTACGTTGTCGGATGTCAAGCCGGCGAGATTGATCCTTCCGGAGGCCGTGATGTGCACATGATGCCGGATCCGCAGCCTCTCCACCGCCTGCGCGGAAAGTCCCAGCAACGCGAACATGCCGCGTTGCCGTGTTAGAAACCCGTAGTCGCGTCCGCTGCGGCCGTTCAAATGAGCGGCGAGACGCGCTCGCATCGTCCGTATGCGCTGCCGCATGGAGCGCACCTCTTCATCCCATTCGGTACGCAACCGATCGTCGCCGAGAATGCGCGCTACGACCGCGGCCCCATGATCGGGCGGCATCGAGTAGTTGGTGCGTGCCACCTTCTGTGCGTGCGCCCGCGCGGTCACGGCATCGGCCTGGCGGGCCCCGATCAGGGTCAATGCCCCGACCCGCTCACGGTACAGCCCGAAATTCTTCGAGTACGAGCTGGCGACCAGCAGCTCCGGAAGCCGCGACGCCAGCATCGCGAGCGCCGACGCATCCTCGCGTACTCCCGCTGCGAACCCCTGGTAGGCAAGATCGATCAAGGGAAGCGCCCCGCTGCGCGCCAGCCGCTGCGCAATTTCCTCCCATTGCTGCACATCGGGGTCCGCCCCCGTGGGGTTATGGCAGCAGCCATGCAGCAGCAGCACATCGTTCTCGCGCATGCCGGCGAGCGCCGCCAGCATCGCGTCCATTTGCAGCTCGGCGCGCGCGGCATCGTAATAGGGATAGCAGATCACCTCATGTCCCGCGGCCGCGAGCAGCGCCTGATGATTGGCCCACGTCGGGCTGGGAACGAAGATGCGCGTTTGCGGCCGCACCTTGTGAAGCAGATCGGCCGCGACGCGCAAAGCCCCGGTACCGCCCGGAGTCTGCATGGTCTGGCTGCGCAGAAACTCAGGGGAGCCGGCCCCGAGCAGCAGTTCGCCCGTCAGCCGGTTGAAGTCCGGATTGCCCACCGACGATAGATAGGTCTTGCTCTTTTGATGATCGACCAACCAAGCCTCGGCCTGCTTCACGGAGTCGAGGATCGGCACATCGCCCCGCTCATCCTTGTATACGCCGATACCGAGGTCGACCTTGGCCGGGGACGCGTCGCTATCGAACATTTTTGCGAGTCCGAGAATGGGATCTTCGGGCGCGGTCGGCAATTCGGCGAACATTATTTGTATTTCTCCTGTCACGTATGGCGAGACACTGTTACGATATGCGATCCTAGTAGAATGCACCGGAGGAGGCAAGACGCTATGACGAGGAGTATGGAAGAAGAGACGGCGGCGCGGATGAGCGGCGGAGATGCTCTGGTGCGGGGACTGCTGCGCTGGGGAGTCGATACTGTCTTCGGTGTTCCCGGCGTTCAGCTCGATGAGCTTTTCGACGGGCTCGCCCGGCTGGGCGGCGGCATCCGTTTGATTCATACCCGCCATGAGCAGGGCGCCGCCTATATGGCCATGGGCTATGCGCTGGCCTTGGGAAGGCCCGGGGTGTTCACGGTCGTTCCCGGCCCTGGAATTCTCAACGCCGGCGCGGCGCTCGCCACCGCCTATGCGTGCAATGCGCGGGTGCTGTGCCTCACCAGCACGGTGAACACCGCGCTGATCGGGCGACGGCATGGTGCGCTGCACGAGATAGAGGATCAATCGGGTTTGCTGCGCAGTCTATCCAAGTGGACCGCGCAGGCATCCCACGTCACTGAAATTCCCGAGCTCGTGGATGAGGCCTTCCGTCAGCTGCTCACGGGACGCCCGCGCCCTGTCGTGCTCGAAGTCCCGCCTGACGTGCTCGCCCAGCGCGGCATGGTGCGATACCCCGCGCGCCGCCCGGCCTTGGATCGGCCGGTGGTGGACCGCGAGCTGGTCGCGCAGGCCGCCGAATTGTGCGCCGAGGCGCGCAATCCCATGATCGTCGTCGGCGGCGGTGCGCTCCATGCCGGAGCCGAAATCCGCCGGCTCGCGCACCTTTTGCAGGCGCCGGTGGTCAGCCGGCACATGGGACGCGGCACGCTGCGCGATGACGAGGATTACGCCTTGCCCGCAGCGGCCGTACTCGACTCCTGGCGCGACGTCGACCTCGTCGTCGGCATCGGCACCCGGCTGCAGCAGCTTCGCGAGTGGGGCCATGACGAGGCGCTGAAGGTCGTTCGCATCGACCTCGACTATGCGGAAATGACCCGGGTTGCGCCGCCGGCGGTGGCCCTCTGTGCAGATTCGGCCGATGCGGCCCGCGAGCTGGCCGATGCCTTGACCGAGCGCGCCCTTCAACGGCCCTCCCGCGGCGCGGAGTTCCGAGCGGTCAAGGCCGCGTTTCGGGCCGAGATCGAGCGCGACATTCAACCTCAGGTTGCCTTTCTCGAGGTCATCCGCGCGGCCATGGCCGAGGACGATATCTTCGTCGACGAGATGACGCAGGTCGGCTACGCCTCGCGGTACGCACTGCCCATCTTCGCTCCGCGCACCTATATCAATTCGGGCTATCAGGGCACGCTGGGCTACGGCTTCGCAACCGCGCTCGGCGCCCAGGTCGCCGCGGGGCGCCGCCGGGTGATCTCCGTGAACGGCGACGGCGGATTCATGTACACCATGCCCGAGCTCGCCACGGCAGTGCTGCATCGGATACCTCTGATCGCCATCGTGTTCAGCGACGGCTACTTCGGCAATGTCCGCCGGATCCAAGCCAACAAATACGAAGGTCGATTGATCGCCTCGCAGCTGCACAATCCCGATTTTGCCGCCCTGGCTGAGAATTTCGGCGCCACCGGCATTCGTGCAGTGGGCGTTTCGGGCCTCGAGGAGGCGCTGGCTCGTGCGCGAGTCTGCGACGGCCCCGTGGTGATCGAGGTGCCCGTCAGCCTGGCCGACACTCCTTCGCCATGGAAGCATGTGCATGGGCGCAAGGTGCGCTAGCGGACGATGCGGCGGACGCCTGCATGCAGAGGATATTGCCGGCTCTCAGGTCACGTATTATGATACATCGTCACGTAATACGCGACACTATACGAACCTAAATCGGACGAGGATCATGTTCGACGGAGAAACACTGTGAGCGGCGCGGCGCAGAACGAGCGTCTCGTGCGCGTCGGTCCCGGAACCCCGATGGGCGGCCTTTTGCGCCGCTACTGGCACCCCGTGGCGGCGATCGCGGAACTCGAGGAAACCCGCCTCAAGGCGGTGCGCCTTCTGGGGGAAGACCTGGTGCTGTTTCGCGGCGGCGACGGCCGCTACGGCCTGGTCGACCGGCATTGTCCGCACCGGCGCGCAGATCTGCTCCACGGGATCATTGAGGATAACGGGCTTCGCTGCAGCTATCATGGATGGTGCTTCGCGCCGACCGGACAGTGTCTCGAGCAGCCCTTCGAGGATGTCGCCGATCCGACCGGGCGTTTGCGCAGGCAGATTCGCGTCAAATCCTATGGCGTCGAAGCAAAGGCAGGAATGTTGTGGGCATACCTCGGGCCTGAGCCCGCGCCGCTCGTGCCGAACTGGGAGCCTTTCACCTGGGGCAATGGCTTCAAACAGGTCGTATTCGCCGACGTGCCGTGCAACTGGTTCCAGTGCCAGGAGAACAGCTGCGATCCGGTGCACTTCGAGTGGATGCATCGAAACTGGGCGTCGCGGCTGCGCGGCGATGCTTCCTTCGGGCCGCGGCATTTGGAACTTCAATTCGACGAGTTCGAGTTCGGCCACATCTACCGCCGGGTCCGCGAGGATACCGACAAGACCAATCCCCATTGGACGGTGGGGGCCACCACATTGTGGCCAAACGCGTTCTTTCTCGGCGATCACATCGAGTGGCGCGTACCGGTCGACGATGAAAATACCCTGAGCGTGACATGGATGTTTCACCGCGTGCCCGCCGACCGGGAACCCTACGTGCAGCAGAAGATTCCCTGGTGGAAGGGCCCCATCAAGGACGCACAGGGCAACTGGATAACGAGCCACGTCATGAACCAAGACATCGTCGCGTGGGTGGGACAGGGGCGCATCGCCGATCGCACCCAGGAACACCTCGGCCGCAGCGATGCCGGCATTCTCATGCTGCGGCGATGCTTTGAAAGCAACATGAAGCTCGTCGAAGAAGGCAAGGAGCCCAAGGGACTCATCCGTGACCCCGAACGTAACGTCTGTGTCCAGCTGCCGATCAAGCATCGTGAGTTATTTACCCAATCCATGAGTCTGCAGGAGAGCCGCGCGCTCGCCCGCACTCTGTCGTATCGATTGAACGAGCCCGAGTATCAGCATCAGCTGGGCCAGCCCGAAGCCGTCAAGCGGGAGTATCAGATCGCCATGGGCATGATCCCGGCGGACGCGCTCGAGACTATCTGAGGGGCCAAGCGGTTCCGCCCTACACAACCATGAAAGAGAGTCAGCCATGAAACTTGCAACCATCCGAATACAGGGCCGCCCGACCGTCATTGCACGCGTTACGGATAACGAGGGAGTCGCGCTGAGCTATCCCTGGATGGAAGACCTGATCGAGGCCGCGGACGCGGGTCTCGATGCGGCGGCTTCCGCCGTCGAGGAGGCAAAATCCGGCAAGCGACCGGTCATCGACCTGAGGGAAGCCGACTGGATGGCCCCCAATCCGAGGCCGTCGAAAATTCTCGGCTGCGCCGTCAACAACAACGAGCTGAATCGCAAGGCATATAAGCCCATGACCGCCCCGATGTTTTTCATCAAGGGCCGTTCGGCGCTCACCGGACACAACAAGCCGATCAACTTCCTCAAAGAACACGGGCAGTCGATCCCGGAGCCGGAGCCCGTCGTCGTCTTCGGAAAATGCGCGAAGAACATCGACCCGTCGCGCGCGCTGGACTACGTCTTCGGATACACCTTGACGAACGATATCACCGCGAGCGGCGTGAAGTTCAGCCAGGACGCCATTGCGCTCAAACAGACGCCCGACCTCATCAAGCCGCACCACTTGGCCTGGCGCGAGAAGTTCGGCGAAGACGACACGTATCTCTTCTTCATCTACCACGCCAAGTCGAAGGCCGCCGACACCTTCGCGGCGATGGGACCGTGGCTTACCACCAAGGATGAGATCGCAGACCCGAACCGATTGAAAATACGCGGCTACATCGATGGGGAGTGCTACGCGGAGGACAGCACCGCGAATTACTTCTTTTCAGTGGAGCGTGTGATTGCCGAGGCGGCGAAGTGGTTCACGATGGAGCCGGGTGACTGCATTCACACGGGTACCGCGTCGAAGGGCACCCCCAAGCACCCGCGCGGAAACATCGGCACCTATTTGGGGCAGTACGACGGCAAACTCACCGATGTGGAGATCGAGGGGTTGGGGCGGCTCTCGAACCGCATCAGCCTTCAAAAATGATCGCGCGTGGGTTCCCATGGCCTGCAAACCTCTGAAGGATGACCCAGTGCGGACACATCAATTGACGATCGACGGCCGGGCCGCGGCGACGCAGAGCAGCTTCGGCGTCATCGACCCCGCGACGGGCGGCGAATTCGCCCGTTGTCCGCTCGCGACCGACGCCGAACTGGCGGCGGCCGTCGATGCGGCGCGGCGCGCCTGGCCGCCTTGGGCCGCGACGCCGATCGAGAGGCGGGCCCAATACATCGAAGCGATCGCCGATGCCGTTGAGAGCGGAAAGGACTCTCTCGCGGCGCTCCTGTCGAGCGAGCAGGGCAAACCGCTGCATTCGGGAGCGGCAGGCGAGATCGGCGCCGCGCTGGCTTGGGCTCGGGCAACGGCTGGGCTGCGCCCGCCCATCGAGGTGCTGCAGGACGACGCGATCGCCCGCATCGAAGTTCATCGCAAGCCCTTGGGAGTGGTGGCCTCGATCACGCCCTGGAATCATCCGGTGTTGATCGCCGTATGGCACGTCATGCCCGCCCTCCTCGCCGGCAATACGGTGGTGATCAAACCCTCCTCCTACACACCGCTCAGCACGTTGCGGCTGGTCGAGATCGCCAATCGGGTCCTGCCGCGGGGCGTGCTCAACTCGCTGACGGGAGAGGGTGATCTCGGCCGCGCCATGTCGACCCACCCGGGAATCGATAAAATCGTGTTCACCGGCTCCACCGCCACCGGGCGCAACATCATGGCGGGCTCCGCCGCGACGCTCAAGCGCCTTACGCTCGAGCTGGGAGGGAACGATGCGGCCATCGTCCTCGAAGATGCGCCGCTCGAGACAACCGCCGCAAAGATCTTCGCCAAGGCCTTCGGCAACAGCGGACAGACCTGTGCCGCAATCAAGCGGCTCTATGTCCACGAACGCCTTCACGACGAACTCGCCGAGCGGCTTGCGGCCCTCGCCCGCGCGGCGCGCTTAGGTCCTGGAGACGACCCGACGACGCAGTTCGGCCCGCTGCAGAATCGCGCCCAGTTCGAATTCGTCTGCCGGCTCGCGGACGATGCACGGGCGCGGGGCGGGCGCTTCCTGGCGGGCGGCAGGCCGCTCGAGCGCGCCGGTTATTTCTTTCCGCTTTCGATCGTGGCCGATGTCGACGATGACGCACGGGTGGTCAGAGAGGAACAATTTGGCCCGATCCTTCCCGTGCTCCGCTATCGCGATCCGGACGAGGCAATCGCGCGCGCCAATGCCGGTGAGAACGGATTGGGGGGGTCGATCTGGTCCGCGAACATCGAGCGTGCCACCGGGCTCGCCAGGCAACTACAATGCGGTACGGCCTGGGTCAACGACCATGCAACACTCTCTCCCCTCGCACCGTTCGGCGGCGTCAAGCAATCCGGCATCGGCGTCGAATTCGGACTTTACGGGTTGGAGGAATACATGCATCTTCAGACTATCCGGATTGCGCGTTAGCGCCGCCATCCCGGCGGGGGCCCACGATATTTCTGAGCGTGCCCAAACCGCCGATGTCCAACTCGACGATATCGCCGGGTTCCAGATACCGGCCGCTCTCGAAACCGCATCCGTTACCCACCGTGCCGGATCCGAACACATCGCCCGGGTACAGCGTCTCATCCCTGCTGACGAATGCGATGCAGTCTTCGAATGTATGCTGCATATCGCGCGAATTGCCGCTTCCTCGCTCCTCGCCATTGACGCGCACCGCCATCGGGAGGCCGTAAGGATCGCTGATTTCATCGCGCGTCACGAGCCACGGTCCCATGGCGTTGCTGGTATCGAAATCCTTGCCCTTCGCGGGCCCCATGCGAAACTGTTGGTCGCGAACCTGCTCATCGCGCGCGCTGAAGTCATTGTAAATCGTGTATCCGAAGACATGCTCGCGCGCCCGGCCCTGCTCGATGTCCACTCCCCGGCGCCCGATGACGGCGGCAAATTCGAGCTCGTAGTCCATCAGCATGGCATAGCGCGGCCACTGGATGACCGTATCGTGGCCCGAACAGGCCCTGCGATTGCCTTTGAAGTAAAACGGCCGCTCGAACCAGATCGGCGGCAGTGCATAGGCGCCGCTCGCCTGATAGCCGCGGTAGGCCGCCTCCGGATCCGGCTGCGAGGCCGCACGCGTCCGCATGCTGTTCTCGAGCGCCTGCCGGCAATGAAGCTCGAAATTCGCGAAGTCGCGGATCGAGTTGGGTACCGGCAGGGGCGCCAGAAAGCGCACCGCGGCCGCGGGCACGACGTGATCCCCGCGGTTGGCCGACAGCAGCGTCGAGATCACATCGAGCGAGCGCCGCTCGTTCTCGATGATAGCCTGCATCGAGTGCACGAAAGGCCGCTCGGCCGCGCTCACAGCGGCCGGCAAATTGAGCAGCAGGCCGTCGGCGATCACCGCGCCGGTGAGGGTCCGGCCGCCGTACTCAAACGTCGCAAGTTTCAATCGAGTACTCCCGCGTTGCACCTCTCGATACGGACAGAGAGTGCCGCAGCAGTATCGTATTAGTCAACGAGAGAGGGGATCGCCGTGGCAGAAATCGTGCTTGGAATCGGGTGCGCACACACCCCGCAATTGCACACGCAGCCGAAGGACTGGGATCTCCGTGCCGATCGGGACCGCAGGGACGGCGTGCCGTTGTGGTTCAAGGGCCGGAAGCTCACCTACGCCGAACTCGAGGCGAAGCGCCGCGGCGAGAACCTCGGCGCCCGGCTGGGCATGGAGACTCGCGAAGCAGCCTTACGGCGCAGCTTCGCCGCCATCGATCGGCTGCATGCCGCGTACGCGGCCGCGGAGCCCGACGCCGTCATCATCGTCGGCAACGACCAACACGAGATTTTCTCCGACATCGTGCCCGGCTTTGCCGTAATCGCCGCCGAGCAAATCGCGAACATGCCTCGCACGGCCGAGCAGAATGCTCGATTGCCGGTGGGGATCGAGCTCGCCGACCATGGTCACCTGCCTGCCGAGCGCACGATATATCCGGGTCATCGGGCGCTGGCCTTGCATCTCGCGAGGGAGCTGGTCGACCGCAATTTCGACGTGACCTTGTGCCATGAGAAGCCGACCGTCGCGGGTGCAAAATCCCTGCTCGACGGAATGCCCCATGCCTACGGCTTTCTGTACGAGAACATCCTGCGCGGGCCATGCAAACCGCACGTGCCCGTGGATGTCAACTGCTGGTACTACGAGAACACTCCGGCCGCCTCCCGCTGCTATGACTTCGGCGTGGCCCTCGCGCAGGCGATTGCGTCGTGGGGCGATGACCGCCGGGTTGCGGTCCTGACGACCGGGGGGCTCACTCACTTCGTCGTCGATGAAGAGTGGGATCGTAGATTTCTCCGGGCGATGCGCGATCATGATGCCGGCTGGCTGCGCTCGATACCCCAGAACGAGCTCATGGCAGGCACTTCCGAATGCAAGAGCTGGATCGCGACGGCCGGCGCCATGGATGGCGCGGGGCTCACCATGGAGCTCGTCGACCACCAATGCTTGTATCGGACCGAGGGCGGCACCGGCTCGTCCTGCGCATTCACGGTGTGGAGCCCGGCCGATGGGACGGCGCCCCCATAGACGCCGGCTTTCGACCATGCTATCTGTCGATCTACTTGTACAAAACCCCGCTCAGGCTGCGACAATGGCGCACCTCGCGGCCGACAACTTATGCCAAAACAACAATCTCGCATCCAAGCCTTGAAACGCTCGTCAGGGCACGTCAAAAGCGTCGAAGTCACCGTGCAGATCCTGGACGTGCTTACTGAAGCCACCGGAGCGGTCCGCGTCGGCGAGTTGGCGCGCCATCTCGGGATGACCAAGGCACGGGTATCGCGGCATTTACAGACGCTCACGAATCTCGATTTGGTCGACCGGGCGAGAGACGGCGAAGGCTATGTGTTCGGGCGCAAGCTCCTAAAATTCGGGCGTGCTGCGGTGTACCGCAGCAACATCGTCGAGGTCTCGCGTCCGTTCCTCACCCAGTTATGCAACGGCACCGGGCATACCGCGCTCCTCTCGACACCGACACGCGGCGGCGCCATGGTGATCCTCGCCGTGCCCAGTCAATTCGAGCCCGGCATCATGGTGCATCCGGGCACCGTGCTGAGCTTCCCCGAGTCTCCATCGGCGCGCCTGATTCATTATTTCGAGAAGCAAAAACCCACCCCCCCAAGAGTGCGCGAGAACTTGGAGAGATATCAGGTCGATTTCGAGGCCAACGCGCGCGGCAACGGCCTCGGGGGCATTGCCGCGCCGATTTTCGAGCCTAACGGCGTGATCGCTTGCGCGGTCGGACTCATACTGTCGTCTTCGCTTCTGATTCCGGAGCCGAGCACGGCGTTGCTCGAGTCGGTAAGGGGAGCCGCTCGGGAAATCCAGGCCGGCTATGCGACCGGCGCCCGCTCTCCCTTGATGCCCGCGCCCCTGCCTGTAAAGCGATCCAAACGCCCCGCCAAGAACGGGCGTTAGACCGGCTCGCCGCGCCGGCGCGCCGCCCCGGCGGCTCCGCGCCCGCTTAGATCGTCTTCCACGCGCCCCCTTCCTCGTTGGGTGCAGCCGCGAATTGCCGGGGACGGGCACCCGGATTAAAAGGCTTGCCAAAAACTTTTCCGTCGGCGAAACTCTCGTATGTCTCGTAATACGTGACAGCGTCACGCATTACGACTCTCACTAGAAAGCCAATTTGCGAGATACCGGGGGTTGGGCAATGAAAATTCGCGATTCGAGGATGCACGAGAGATCAGACCGCCTTGACGGCGGCGAACCATTGGTCAAGCGGCTCGGATTGAAAACGTGCCTAGTGCTCACGTGGGCGGCGTGCATCGTCGCGGCTTCGCCCGCCTTGGCGCAACAGTCGGCCTCGGCGCAACAATCGGCCGCGGCCGGCAATCAGCCCTCCTCCGCGACGGACACCGATCAACTTCAGGCGGTTATCGTGACCGCAGAGAAACGGTCGGAACGAGCGCAGGATGTGCCGTTCAGCATCACGGCCTATTCCGGCGATCAACTGGTGGCCGAGGGCATCACCACCATGGCTCAGGTGGGCGATGAAACGCCCGGAGTCTCCGAGCGCACTTCCGGCCCCGGTCAGACCGAATTCGAGATGCGCGGCATCGCCTCCTCAGGCGGACAGTCCCCGACGGTCGGCTACTATCTCGACGAGACGCCGCTCACTCCTCCGGCCGACGCCCAGCTGGGCAAGGTGGTCATTGATCCCAGCCTGTACGATCTGAACCGCGTCGAGATCCTGCGCGGACCGCAAGGGACCCTGTACGGTTCAGGCTCCATGGGCGGAACCATCAAGCTGGTGACCAATCAACCCGACCCGGCCGCCTTCGCCGGCAGCGCCGAGGCCGTCGGATCGGGCACGGCGGGAAGCGGCGCCAACTACGGCGCCAACGTGATGCTCAACATCCCGCTGATCACCGATGTGGCGGCGTTGCGCATCGTCGGCACCGACAAGTATACGGACGGCTGGATCGATCGCGTCGTTCTGAACCCCTTTCCGCTCGAGGGAAACGGCGGCAGTACTCGCGGCAACGTACTCGCGGCACCGGTATCGCAGACCTACCAGGACGTCAATTGGGAGAGATTACAGGGGGGCCGCGCCACTCTTCTCGTGCAGCCGACCGACCGGCTGAGTCTCACGGCAGGCATTTTCTACCAGCGCATCACCCAAGGCGGGTTGAATTACGCGGACAATCCTCCGGGGGTCGACGCCGAGGCGCACTACCAACCTTTCAACGTTCCCGAGCCCTATTCGGATGCCTTCACCCTGGCGTCCCTGTTGATCAAATACCGTTTCGACGGCGCCGAGCTCACCTCCGCGACGGCGGAGTACCGCCGGTCGACTCATATGGTCGAGGACTCGGCCGAACAGACTCAAAATTTCTTTGAAACCATCATCGGCATTCCCGACCTGCCGTATTCCGCTCTCGGCCCGTTGGCGACCTTCGCCGACGACTGGAGCAAACAGCGCACCGAGGAATTGCGATTGACCTCGACCGATCCCGGGCCGTTCCAGTGGCTGGTCGGGGGATTCTTCGAGGATTTCCGCTCAACCGACAATGTCTCCACCAGCCCACCGGGGCCGATCGTCGATGAAGTCTTGGGCGTGCCGTCGCTTTACACCATCGGCGCATTCACCGATTATCGGCAAAATGCCGGTTTCGGCGAGGCCTCGTATACGTTCATCGACAAGCTCAAGCTCACCGGGGGATTGCGCTACTACTCGTACAGGACCAGCGAGAACCTGTCCGAGGCCGGCGGCCTGCCGAACGGGAGCCTGACGCCGACGATTTTCGACTTGCCCGCGTCTCATTCCGGGCTGAACCCCAAACTGAATCTGTCGTATCGGCAGGATGAGAACCTCACGATCTACGCGCAGGCCGCCAAGGGATTCCGCCCGGGCAGCGGCAATACGCCGCCTCCGAGCACCTGTCCGCAGGACATACCGCTGCAGTACAATCCGGACAGTCTGTGGAGCTACGAGATCGGCGAAAAAGCCCAGTTGTTCGAGAACCGGCTCACCATCGACGGAGCCATTTATTACGAGAATTGGAGCGGAATTCAGCAGGAGGTGGCGCAGACCTGCGGCAACACCTATACGGCGAATGCCGGCACGGCGGAGGTGCGCGGCGGCGAGCTGGAAGTGACGACGCGGGTGACGCCTGAGCTGACCTTCGCCACAGGCGCCGGCTATACCAATGCCAAGATAACGCAAGCGGTGCCCGGCAGTTCGTTCGTGGTCGGCGAGAAAGTTCAGCAGGTGCCGACTTGGACGGACACGACCTCTCTCACCTGGCGGCGCCCGATTGCGGCCGACTACGACTTGGTCGCGCGGGCCGTCAACGAGTACGTGGGTCCGATGACGGACGTGTCGTACGCCGTCAATAATCTCCCGGGGCGCGACCTCGTCAACCTGCGTGCCGGCGTCAGTCACGATAACGTGACCGTGTTTTTGTTCGCCGACAATGTCACCGACAGGCGCTACATCCTCGACAACACCAACGCACTGTCCTTCAACGTGGCGACATTCAACCGAGTGGCAACCAATCAGCCGCGGACCATCGGAGTCGATCTGACCTACCGGTTCGGCGGCAAATCGCAGCAATAGCAAGCGCAGTCCGTGGCCCGAAGACTATGGTCGCAAGTACATCGGCGGAACCGACCCACGCAGTTCCCACGAGCTCGGTAAGGGCCCGGCCGTGGGACTGGTACCTCGTCATCGTGCTTACGCTGGCGGCGTTGCTCTCCTCGATCGACCGATCGACGCTGTCGCTCATCATCGGGCCGATCAAGCGGGATTTCGGCATCTCCGACTTGAAGGCGAGCGTGTTGCTCGGGCTCTCGTTCTCCGTGTTCTACGGTGCATTCAGCATCGTAGCCGGGCATCTCGCGGATCGCGTCAGCAGGCGCAGGCTCCTCGCGGGCGGCATCCTGACCTGGTCGATCATGGAGATCGCCTGCGGCACGGCCCGCACGTATGTTCAACTGCTTCTGCCTCGAATGGGGTTGGGTGTAGGCGAGGCGACGCTGCCGCCCACGTCGTTCTCGATGATCCGCGACGCGTTTCCCCTCCAGCAGCGTTCGCTTGCCTTCAGCCTGCTTCAACTAGGACCCTACATCGGCAGCGGCGTCTCACTGCTCTTGGGAGGGGTGTTGCTGCAGTGGGCGCAGAACGGCGCCTTTTCGGGGTTGCCGTTTGCAGCCGGCCTCAATCCCTGGAATTGGGTCTTGATCGTTACGGGAGTCATCGGCGTACCGGTGGCGCTGTTGGTCATGACGACCCGCGAGCCCGCCCGCAGACAGGATACGCGCTCCACCGCATCCACCACATTTCGGGCGACGATGACGCATCTTGCGTCGAACTGGCGGCTGCATGTGCCGCTATGGAGCGCCATGACCCTTTACTCGATGGCCATCGGAGCGGAGAGCTCGTGGTTGCCGGAAGCGGTTGCGCGCGCGTGGCATACGCCCCTTCCGGCCATCGGGCACGTTCTCGGTCTCACGGGATTCATCCTATCGCCCATCGGGCTGCTGGCATCCGGACGCATCACGGATCATCTCGCCAAAACCCGGGGGCCCTCCGTCGTGCCCCGGCTGGCAATGTATGCGACGGGCGCCGCCGCCCTCGCGACAATCGTCTTTCCCTTCGTCCCGCCGTTCTGGGCATTCGCCGCCTATGCGTGCCAGAGCCTGCTGTTCAGCGGCTTCGCCGTATGGGGCGCGACGTCGCTGACCGTCATCTCACCGCCGAACCAATTGGGAAAGATCACGGCCTTCTATTCGCTGGTTCAGGTGGTCTTGGGATTGGGATTGGGTCCCGCCGTCGCCGCCTACGTGGCGGCGACGTTTCATGCAGGTCCCGACGCCATCGGCTATGCAGTCGTTGAAACGTTCACCGTATGCGTGTCGCTGGGTGCGGCGTTGATGGGCTGGCTGGCTTACGAGATCAAGCGCGCAGGATACGGGCCGTAGCTCACTCGGAGTAGATCGGCTGTCCGGGATACACGTTCTTTCTACGTCATCGACGGAGAACTCGAACTGCATACCGAATGTTACGCGCCGCTGGCGCTGAAGGCCGGCGAATCCACCTATTTTGACAGCCGCATGGGTCACGCCTACCTGTGCAAGAGCGACGATCCCTGTCATGCCTTATCGATATGCACGGTCCCCGCGGTCACGGGCGGCACGGCGATGCCGCAATCCATGCTCTCTTCGGCGATCGGCGATCCGCGCAGGCACGATCCCTCGATGCCGCGGGCGGCCCAAAAACGCCGGCAACCCGGGAAGCCCCGCGCAAAGACTACGCCGCGCCGCGGATCCACCCGGCCGCCTTCTCGGCCATCATGAGCGTCGGGCTGTTGGTGTTGCCGCTGGTGATCGCCGGCATCGCGCCGGCGTCGACCACCCTCAGGTTCTCGATGCCGCGCACCCGCAGCCGGGCGTCGAGCACAGCCATCGGGTCCCCATCAGACCCCATCTTAGTGGTACCCACGGGATGGAAAATGGTGCTGGCGATGTCTCCCGCCAGTCGGGCGAGATCGTCATCGCTTTCGTACTGCGCGCCGGGTTTCCACTCCTTCGGCTCGTACTTCGCCAACGCGGGCTGCGCGACGATGCGGCGCGTGGTTCGCAGCGACTCCACGGCGACCTTGCGATCCTCGTCGGTGCTGAGGTAGTTCGGAACGATCGCCGGCGGATTCTCGAAGAAAGGCGTCTTGATTCGCACCGTGCCGCGGCTCGTCGGATTCAGGTTGCATACACTCGCCGTGAACGCAGGAAAAGCATGCAGCGGCTCGCCAAATGCATCGAGAGACAAGGGCTGCACGTGGTATTCGAGATTAGGCCATGGGCGCTGCGGCGAGCTTCGAGTGAATGCGCCCAGTTGCGAGGGCGCCATGCTCATCGGGCCGCTTCGCTTGAGCAGGTATTCCAGCCCGATCTTCGTCTTGCCGTAGAGGGAGGAAGCCAGCGTGTTCAGCGTCTTCGCGCCGGTGATCTTGTAAACCGCCCGGATCTGCAGGTGATCCTGCAGGTTCGCGCCGACACCCGGGGCGTCGAGGATGACGTCGATGCCGTGTCCGCGCAATAAATCAGCCGGACCGATGCCGGAGAGCTGCAGGAGCTGCGGCGTGCCGATGCTGCCGGCGCACAGAATCACCTCGCGCGCTGCGCGCACCGTCACCCATTCCTGCCCATCCCACACCAGCGCACCCGTGCAGCGCCGCCGGCCGTCGGACTGCACCTCGATCAAGAGGCGGGTCACCTGGCTGCCGGTCCACAATTTGAAATTGGATCGTGAGTAACAAGTCGGCCGCAGAAACGCCTTCGCGGTGTTCCAGCGCCTGCCGTTCTTCTGATTGACCTCGAAATAGCCGACGCCCTCGTTGCTGCCCCGATTGAAATCCCGGGTGCGGGGGATCCCGGCCTCCTCTGCAGCCTGTGCGAACGCATCGAGAATGTCCCAGCGCAGCCGCTGCTTGTCGACACGCCACTCGCCACCGGCCGCATGATACTTCGCGAAGTCCTCGTCGTTGCCGCCGGCGCCCGCGTAGTGGTCTTCATGTTTCATGAAGGCCGGCAAAACATTCGCCCAACTCCAGGTATCGTCTCCCGCCAGTTGCGCCCAGCGGTCATAGTCGCGCGACTGCCCCCGCATATAGATCATGCCGTTGATGCTGGAGCAGCCGCCCAGTGTCTTGCCGCGAGGATAACGAAGGGCACGGCCGTTGAGGCCTGGGTCGGATTCGGTGCTGTACAGCCAATCGGTGCGCGGGTTTCCGATGCAGGACAGGTAACCGACCGGGATATGAATCCAATGATAGCTGTCCCGCGGACCCGCCTCGATCAGCAATACTCGGCGGTGGGCGTCGGCGCTCAACCGGTTCGCCATCAGCGCGCCGGCCGTGCCGCCGCCGATGATGAGGTAGTCGAAGGTCGCTTCGCTCACGCGTCGCTGATGTCAAAGATTCATGATTTGAAGCACGAGATTCTGAGCCGATTCCGCATTCAGCTCCGGACTCACGTGCGCCTGCGCAACCCAAAGCCCGTCGATCGTCATAGCCATGATTTCCGCGAGCATGGAGGCACGGTGTCGGCCCACGATCGGGTTCAGGGCATCACGCAGGTTCGATCGGAGACGCGATCGGTTGATACGCTCGATTCTACCAAGCGCGGCTTCGTGCGTTGCCTGGGCCCAAAAAGACAGCCATGCAATGCTGATCTCCCGGCGAAAGATTTTCGGGTGCAGATTGCTCGCCACGATTGCCTTCAGGCGGTCGGCCGGCAAGTGCGCGGCCGCCAGCGCCTGCGCGGAAGCAGAGCGCATGTCCGTGAGGATGCTGCGCATGGCAGCCTCGAGCAGCCCGTCCTTTCCCCCAAAGTAATGGTGTATCTGTCCCGCGGAAATGCCGGCGATCTCGGCGATTCGCACGACGCTCGCTTCGGCAAAGCCGTATTTTGCGATGGCCTCGATGGTCGCACCGACCAGCTGCCGCTTCCGGGACTCCCGCAGCGCGGGCATCGGGGGCCTCCCGGGGCGTGCCCGGGCAACCTGAATATCGCGCTTGTTGGAATCCGATGATCTCTTCAACTTTCCTCTCACGGCATATACTCCATTTGAGCCGCCGGGACCTCCCCCGCAGACGGGCACAGCGGGTATTGTCCGTTATCACGACTTCGATCGCCACGGGTTCATCGGGACCGATCAGCTCTTCATCCGACCCCCGGTTGGATCGAAGAGCGGGCGCTGCTGAATCTTCGCGGATTTCATCTCGCCCAGGATTTCGATATTGAAGTCCGCGTCGACGGCTGCGAGTGCGGCCGGCACATAGCCCATGGCGACGCTTTTCTTGACGTAGTGTGCATAACCGCCCGAGGTGACGAAACCCACGCAGGCGCCCTCGCAAAAAATCGGCTCGTCACGATTGGCATCTACCTGATCGGCGTCGACCGCCAGGGTAACCAGGCGCTTGTCCGGTCCGCGCGCGTGTTCCGCCAGTGCGGCCGCCTTGCCGATGAAATCGGAGGCCTTGTCGAAGCGGACGAATGAATCGAGTCCCGACTCGGCAGCGCTAAAATCGGGCCGGTAGTCCAGAGTCCATACGCCCCAGTTCTTTTCCAGCCTCAAGGACATCAATGCCCGCGCGCCGAAGAGACGAAGATCGAGATCCCGGCCGGCTCGCTCCACGGCCTCGAAAAGAGCGAGTTGATAGGCGGGAGCGCAATAAATCTCATATCCGAGCTCTCCGGTGAAGGAGATGCGTCCGAGCAGGCAGGGCACGCCGGCCACCGTCATGGGCCGGAAATCCAGGAAGCGCAAACACTCCCCCGACACGTCCTCGCGGACGAGGCGGCTCAGAAGCTCGCGCGAGTTCGGGCCCGCGATGGACAGGCCGTGCCATTGGTCGCTGCAGTTGCGATAGGTCACCCCGGTTGCCGGCAAATGCTGCTCAAACCAGCGCCGGTGCACGTTCTGCGCCAACCCGGAGCCGAAGATGAAGAAGCGATCCTCGGCGAGCCGGCCGATCGTCAGATCGCCATGGAGCTTGCCCTTCGCAGTCAGGATCGGCGACAGCGTGAGGCGACCGATGCCCGGCAGGCGATTGGTGAATAGGCGATCGAGAAACTGCGCTGCCCCCGGGCCGCAGACTTCGTGCTTGGCGTAATTGGCGATCTCGATCATGCCGACGCCTTCGCGCACGGCGCGGACCTCTTCCGCTACGTACGAGAAGGCGTTCGAGCGACGGAAAGTCGGCTTCTCGGCCGCCTCGCTCTCACTCCCCGCAAACCAGAGCGCATGCTCGAGGCCGAAGTTGGCGCCAAGTACGGCGCCCCGTTTCTTGAGCCGATCGTAGAGGGCCGTGGTCCTCAAGGGCCGGGTGGCGGGCAGTTCCTCATTCGGATAGGAGATGAGGAAGCGACGTGAGTAGTTCTCCATCGCCCGTTTGGTGCCGTAGTCGAAAGTGGCATGTTCCCCGAACCGCGCCACATCCATGCCCCCGACATCGATGCTGGGTTCGCCATCGATCATCCACTCGGCGATGCAGCGGCCAACCCCACCCCCTTGGCAAAATCCTGCCATGACGCCCACGGCGACCCAGTAATTGCGCAAGCCCGGAACCGGACCGATGAGGGGGTTGCCGTCCGGGCCGAAGGTGAATGGTCCATTGACGACGTTCTTGATCCCGGCGCGCGCCAATGCCGGCATACGCTCGAACGCTATTTGCAGCCGGTCGGCGACGCGATCCAGATCGGGCGCCAGGAGCTCATGGCCGAAATCGAGTGGCGTACCTCCCACCGACCATGGCACGCAGTGAGGCTCGTAGGTCCCCAGCAGAATGCCTCTTTGTTCCTGCCGCGTATACGCATTGCCTTCGTAATCCACGGTGACCGCGATTTCCCTCCCATGAGCCTCGACCTCGGGAATGGCCTCGGTGATGAGATAGTGATGCTCCATCGGCTGCACCGGCAGACGGATGCCGGCCAAGAGCCCCACCTCTCGTGCCCACAGGCCTGCCGCATTGATCACCCTATCCGCCCGGATGGTACCGGCCGGAGTGACGACATCCCAAGCGCCGTCCGATCGCAACCGAGTCTCAATCACGGGGGTGTGCCGATGAACCACCGCCCCATAATGCTGAGCGGCTTTGGCATAGGCCTGGGTCACCCCGGCGGGATCCACATGGCCGTCGAGGGGCTCGAACAACGCGCCCACATATTGACTTGGATCGATGAGTGGGTTGAGATCCCGCGCCTCGGCGAGGGAGATGAATTCAGTGTCGAGACCCATGTAGCGGGACTTGGCCCGCTCCTGCTTCAGGTAGTCGAGTCGTTCAGGCGTCGAGGCGAGGTATATGCCGCCGGGTCGATGGATGCCGCAGGATTGACCCGAGAGCGCCTCGATTTCCTGATAGAGCTTGATGGTGTATGCCTGTAACCGCGCGATGCTGGGGTCGGAATTGATGGTGTGAATGACCCCGGCGGCATGCCAGGAAGATCCCGAGGTGAGCTCGGCACGTTCGAGCAGCACGACGTCCTTCCAACCCAACTTGGCGAGATGGTAGAGGATGCTGCAGCCAACGACTCCGCCGCCGATGATGACCGCCTGCGCGTGACTTTTTATCGCCGCCATGGATGCCGCCCTCGATCAAACACGCTCGGAGGATTGCGCGAAGTTGCCGGCGATGGCCATATGGGCGCCGGCGCCGCCGGCGCCGTGATTGAACACCTCCCAGATCGTGCCCGCCGGAAAGAAATAGGCATCTCCCGGATTGAGTTCTTCCCAGACACCGCCGGCTTGGATCCGGACATTCAACCTGCCCCTCTCCACGTACAGCGTCGCATCCCGCGAGAATTTGAAAGGGTCGGTCCGTTGCCCGCCGATCAAATCGAACACGGCGACGGTCAATTTGTCGGTACTGGCCAACACCCTGAGCAGCACGTGGTGTCGCTCCCCCGCGATGATGTTCAGAGCGGTGCGCCGAGTGACGACCTCCAGCCGGGCCGCGGTTCGGGTCGCCGGAAAATCCCTGATAGCTCGGGGATCGAAGCCGGCCTCCGGACTCGGACAGACCAGATGTTCCAAGGCGCCCGGCGAAGCAAGAGGCGATATCGTCTCCAGAACTCGCAGCTCCCGGTCGGAAAAGTTATAACCGAAGTGCCATTGCGGCCCGCGCAGCAGCAGTATCTCCCCCTGCTCGGCGACCCTGACCTCACCGGTGTCGGGGAATTGAACGGTGTACTGACCTTCCAGCACATATAAGCCGGCGTGACCCGTGTAGACCGGCTTGTTGGTGTCGGAGTGATGGAACCGACGGCCCGGCGGCATGGTGATGGTGACGAGAATCAGCTGCGTGCTCTGAGCGTGAAACTGGTCATTCACGAATCCGGTTTGTTCGTCCCCCCAGAGCAGCAAGCTGGTTTCGTCGGCACGGACCAAGGTCGGCTTGTCCAGGACGGGGATGTGTTGTCGGCTTGTCACTTTGTTCTCCGGATAATCGTTGTGTTGAGTAGGCCGCGGCAAGAATCCCTCACGCGGCGAATTCAACCACGTGCCGAATGCCGCTCGCGCAGGCGAGCAGATCCATGCCGCTGTTGATATCGTCCAAGCTGATATGGCTCGAGATGAGCCGGTCCACCGGAAGCCGGCCCTGTTCGTACCACTGAATATACTTCGGTACGTCATTGGCCGGATCGCCGCTGCCTAGATAGCTGCCGCGGAGCACTCGCTCCTCCGCCACCAGCTGGGCCGGCGAATAGGTCGCTTTGAGATCGGAGCGCGGCAGCCCCGATGTGACGGTCATGCCGCCGCGCCGTGTGACCGCCCACGCGACTTGGAGTGCGTCTACAGACCCCGCCATTTCCAGCGCGGCATCGACTCCGCCTCGGGTCGCGGCCCGCACGGCGGCGACCAGTCCCGGTTGGGAAGCCTCGAAGGTCTCCGTCGCGCCGAACTCCCGCGCCACGGACAGCTTGTCCCCCCGGACGTCGATCGCCACCAGGGGAGATGCGCCGGCGGCGTGGGCGCCCATGAGAGCTGCCATCCCCACGCCCCCGAGACCGATGACGGCCACCGCCATGCCCGGCACGATCTTGGCCGCGTTGATCGCTGCACCGACTCCCGTAATGACGGCGCAGCCAAATGCGGCCGCGACGTCGAAGGGAAGTGCGGTGGGCACCTTGACCAGGGACGTCGCGGAAATGACCGCATATTCGGCGAACGCCGAGACTCCCACATGGTGATTGATCATGCGGCCATCGAGACGAAGGCGCCTCTCGCCGGAGAGGAGGGTGCCGGCGGCATTGGAGGCATTGCCCGGTTCGCAGAGTGCCGGACGACCGCTTCTGCACGGATCACAGGCACGGCAAGCAGGAACGAACGTGGTGATGACATGGTCGCCAATATCGAAGCCGTGCACATCCCCGCCCATCGAAACGACTATTCCCGCCGCCTCGTGGCCGAGCAGCATGGGTAGCGGACGCGGTCTGTTGCCTTCAATGACGGACAGGTCCGAGTGGCATAGACCGGCCGCGCGGATACGGACGAGTACTTCGGTCGGGCCCGGCGGGTCCAGTTCCATGTCGAGTAGTTCCAGCGGCCGGCTGACCGCATAAGGCCGCTTCGCACCCTCCACCAAGAGAACCGCCCCGCGTGTACGCATCCCTCAAATCCCTCGTGCAGTGTGAGGCTGGTCGGTTGGCTTCATCTTACCCATTGCCGCCGGCCGGTCGCGAGGCAGCAGAAAGGCCAACGCCAGCGTCCCGAAGGAAAGTAGAAGCATAGCGCCCACCGCGAATTGCCAGCGGGTAAATTCAAGAGCGACATCGAAGATCGCAACGATTGCGATGACGCCGCCGTTGCCGAATCCCCAGTACAGGCTCGAGGCCACTCCCGCATGCTCCGCGCCGGCGGCGCGCTGCAGGAGAGTCAGCGAGACGGGCAAATTGCCGAGCCAGAATAGTCCGAGGAGCAAGGCGAAGATGTTCCCGGCTGCAGGCGTCGACGCGGAGAACAGCGGGTATGTGAACACGATGGGCGCGGTGTAGCAGGCAATCAGGAGCAACCGGCCATTCTGAAATCGGTCCTGGATGACGGGCAGTATGAGACTTCCGATGGCGCCGCCCACGATGAATAGGGCGTTCGCCAGACCGGCGTTCGCCGGCGTCAAGCCATGGCCGTGCCACACGAGTTCGAGGCCGGAGGCAATGCCGCTGAAGCAACCCTGCGCCAGAAAGCTGCTTGCGAGAAGTACCCAAAGACTGCGGTTGCTCAGCATCCATCGCAGCCCTACCTTTCGCGTGCCGGCTTCGGCGGATCGCCGCATGGTCCGTTGCTGCATCAAGGGATACGCGATCAACAACATCGCGAGGGATAAGGCGGCGGCCGAGCGCATCAGGCCGCTGAATCCCCACGAGGAGAATGCCCACGGAGAAAAGACCATCGACGCCGCCAGACCGGCGAACACACCGGCCATGCACACACCGGTCACCCGTGATTCCTGAGAGGGCTCGAACCAGTCCACGACGAAGGACGAGGTGGCGCCGGTAATAAACGGCAGGGTGGCGCCAATGCCCGCTTGGGCGACCACGATGATCCAGAACGGCCCGTCGATGGCGCGCAATGCCGAAAAGACCACGAGAGCGGAAAGGCCGATGAGAATCGCTGCTCGATACCCTCGAGTCGATGAGTCTCCCCGCGATGCCCGCGGCCAGCACCGTGCCGATGGAGAAGCTCTCGATCACGAGGCCGACGAGCGTCGGGCCCGCACCATAGCGCTGGGCCACATCGGACATAATGGGCGGGAAATTGCTCCATAGAAACTCGGGGCTGGCATTGGCCAGAAACATCGCCCCCACCATGGGCCAGCGGAGCCATTCCGGGGGTTGCCGCGGGCGGCCCGCGAAGTGCGGGTCATGCATGAGGTTTCCCCCGATCGTTGGATGGCGCATCAGCAGAGTGTATGCGCTGTGAGCGCACTGATCAATTAAATAATTGCACGTCTAATTAATATAGTATATTAATGCCCCTGCCCGCTGCCGCGGCATCGAACAACGCTTAATCAGGAGTCACGCATGATTCAGGACAGTCAAGGCCGAAAAGGAATCCAGGTATTCAATCTCGAGGGCAAGGTGGCGGTCGTGACCGGCGCCGGACGGGGGCTCGGACGAGCGATCGCCCTCGGTCTGGCCTCGGCCGGCGCAAAGATGATGCTCGGCTCGAGAGATACGGCACACCTCGCAGACACCGTGTCCTCGATCAATGTCGCGGGGGGCACCGCCAAGACGACCGCCGTCGACATCAGCGTTCCGGAGCAGTGCGAAGCGCTCATGGCGCAGGTGGAGAAACACTACGGCCGGCTCGACGTGCTGGTATGTAATGCGGCGACGAATATTCAAGGCGCGGCGGCCACCACGAGCACCGCCGACTGGCGCCGCGTCATTGATACGGAACTGTCCGGATATTTCTATCTGTGCAAGGCGGCGTATCGGCTGATGGCGCCGCGCAAATCCGGGTCCATCATCCTGCTCTCCGCCAATTCCAGTGTGGTCGGTTATGCCGATCTCATCGGAGTGGCTACGGCGAAAGGCGGCCTCGACATGATGGCCCGCAACCTCGCCGTGGAATGGGGCGGCGATGGGATCCGGGTGAATACGGTCAATCCGGGTTGGACCGAGCACGTGCCCCCGGATGGGGCCGACGTCGCTGCCGGCACGGGGGACCTGGAAGCGGATATTCGCGCCACCACGCCGCTGCGCCGCCGTGGGCGCCTCGAGGAGTTCGCATTCCCCGCGATCTTTTTGGCCTCGGATGC
This sequence comes from uncultured Gammaproteobacteria bacterium, assembly GCA_963784105.1. GTDB lineage: Bacteria > Pseudomonadota > Gammaproteobacteria > Steroidobacterales > Steroidobacteraceae > Bog-1198. The sequence goes on along the minus strand of CAWAQE010000015.1, from coordinate 1,358,779 downwards.
CTCCTCGTACATCACCGGGCAGAATCTCATCGTCGATGGCGGCTACTGCGTCAAATAGGCGGGCGTCCGGACCGGATCGGGCCGGAGGGGCGATGAAACGGCGCGTGTTCCGGCGGCATGGATTTTCCGAGAACGAGATCTGAAGCCCGTTCTCCGATCATCATGACCGGTGCATTCAAGTTGCTGCTGACGATGCTGGGCATGATGGAGGCGTCCGCGATACGCAGTCCGAGAAGACCTCGGACTCGAGTTTGCGGATCGACCACCGCCAGGGGATCGAGCTCGCTGCCCATCTTACAGGTGCCGCAGAGGTGAAAGGCCGTGGCGGCGGTCTCGCGAACGAGCGCGTCCACCTCGGCCTCGGTGCGCGGCGACCTCGGTAGATCGAGCGGCTCGCCTCGGTACGGATCGAATGACTTCTGCGAGACGACCTCCATGATGGCGGCGTACGAGTCGCGCAATTCCCGCCGGTCGGTCTCAGCCTCGAGATAACGGGGATCGATGCAGGGCGCCTCGGCCGGATCAGCCGAGCGAAGCATCAAGGCACCGCGGCTGGTCTGGCGCATCGGTCCTGCGGAGATTCTAAAGCCGTGCTTGTCGCTCCGCGGCACCCAGCCATCGAAACACACCGGGAAGAAATGGAACTGGATATTCGGGTAAGCCACCTCGGGACCGGAGCGTAGAAAGGCGCCCGCGTGACAGGCATTGACTGCACCCACGCCGCGTTTGAACAAGAACCATTCGAGACCGATCTTCGCCCTGCGATGCGGCTTCATCAACCCGTTCATGCTCACCGGCTTTGTGCATTCCCACTGTAGATCGAGCTCCAGATGATCGTGCAAGTTCTTGCCGACCCCCGGCAGATCGTGGACGGGCGTGATGCCGATTCTTGCCAGATCATCGGCCGGCCCCACACCGGACAATAATAAGATCTGCGGGGATCCGATGGCTCCGGCGCAGAGGATCACTTCTCGCTCGGCGCGAGCCTCCAGAGACGCGCCCCGATGGTGATAACCCACGCCGACGACGCGCCGGCCCTCGAACAACAAGCGGCAACCCCGCGCGCCGGTCCGAATCGCAAGATTCTTGGGGCGCCCGCTCTGCTCGAGAAAACCGAATGCGGAGCTCGCTCGATAACCGCCGTCGACATTCATGTCGAATCTGCAGAAGCCTTCCTGACGGTATCCATTCACATCATCGGTGAACGGATACCCGGCCATCCGCCCGGCATCCAAAAATGCCCGATACAGCGGTCCCAAGTCCGCGACCCGATGGACGCCGATGGGGCCGCGGTCACCCCGATAGGCATCACCACCCTCGGCTCGCCGTTCCATCCGCCTGAAGTAGGGTAAGACCTCGGCGTAGCTCCAGCCTGCAGCACCCTCGCCCGCCCATCGATCGTAATCATGAGGATTGCCGCGAAGATAGACCATGCCGTTGATCAGGGATGAGCCGCCGAGTCCGATGCCGCGTGGGTGCTCGACCACCCTGCCGTTCATGTGCGCCTGCGGCACCGTCTGATAACGCCGCGTGTATCCGGCACCCGGCTTGTAATTGGCCCCCATCGCGGCGGGCATTCGGACTCTCCAATTCGTGTTCGAATCCCCTTGTTCCAGAAGCAGCACGCGCAACTCGGACTGTTCGGCGAGGCGCCTGGCCATCGCGCAGCCGGCCGAGCCGGCGCCGACGATTACATAGTCATAGGTGTTTTTCGCCATGGTTTTCCCCGCCTTAAGGACGCCGTCGCATGAGTAGTGTCGCATTTGAGGGCCCGAAGGGTCCTTGGATGCGACTGCCGGGGAACGATCAAACCATAAATAATTTGCATGAGCAATTAAATACAGGGTAAGATTTTCCACGGGATCGATACATCACGGGGAATTGACGCCATGAACGCTTGCCAAACGGGAACCAATCGCGTCTGTGTCGACTGACGCCCCATCGTCCGCCGCAAGGAACCCGGTGCGCAGGGAAAACCGCCGGCGCGCGCGCGCCGTCTACCCGCCGCCTGTCTCGTTCATCCAACGAGCCATACCGCCCTACGAGATGCTCGAAGAGGAGCAACTGGTGTCCGTGGAGCACCACGCCGACCGGATCCTGCAGGAGATCGGCATGGAAATACGCGGCGACGCCGCGGCGCTATCTCTATGGAAGGAAGCGGGTGCGGAAATACGCGGCGAATCGCGCGTGCACGTTCCCTTGGGGTTGGCGCGGCAAATCGTCAAGCGCTCCGCACCAGCCGAATTCATCCAGTACGCGCGCAACGCCGCCCGGTCCGTGCTGATCGGCGGGCGCGCCACCGTGTTCGCACCGGCCTACGGGCCGCCATTTGTCTGCGACGCCGACACCGGCCGCCGCTACGGCACACTTCAAGACTTCCGCAATTTCGTCAAGCTGACCTATATGAGCCCGTGGCTGCACCACTCGGGCGGCACCGTGTGCGAGCCAACCGATCTTCCGGTCAACAAGCGTCACTTCGACATGCTCTACGCGCACATGACCTTGTCGGACAAGCCGTTCATGGGATCGGTCACGACCGCATCGCGTGCGGCCGACTCGATCGAAATGTGCCGGCTTCTATTCGGCGCGGAGTATCTCGAGACTCATTGCGTCATCCTCGGCAACGTCAACGTCAACTCACCCCTGGTGCTCGACGGCGAGGCGAGCCGCGTCATTCGAACCTATGCGGCCGCCAATCAGGCTCCTGTCTGCGTCCCCTTCATCCTGGGCGGCGCGATGGGCCCGGTCAGTACCGCGGGAGCCCTCGCCCAGTGCTTTGCGGAAGCCGTCTTCTGCGTGGCGCTCGGCCAGCTCGAACGGCCGGGCTCTCCGGCCATCCTGGGTAATTTCCTGTCTTCCATGTCGCTGAAGAGCGGGGCCCCCACCTTCGGCACTCCGGAGCCGCCGCTGGCCTATTTCGCGATCGGCCAGCTTGCGCGCCGTTTGGGCGTTCCCCTGCGCTGCGGCGGCAACCTCTGCGCCTCCAAAGTTCCGGATGCACAGGCCGCCTACGAGAGCGCCAGCTCACTGTGGCCGGCGTTCATGGCCGGCGCCAACTTTGTGCTGCATTCGGCCGGATGGCTCGAGGCGGGCCTCGTTATGTCGTACGAGAAATTCGTCATGGATGCCGAGCAATGCGGAGCCTTTCACGTGGTCGGCCGCGGTCTCACGCTCGACGACAATGGCTTCGCCATGGAGGCCTTCCAGGAAGTGGGGCCCGGCAGTCATTTCCTCGGCTCGGCGCACACACTGCGCAATTACGAGACCGCCTTCTTCGACTTCGAGCTCTCCGACAACAACTCATTTGAGCAATGGTCGCAGGAGGGCGCGCACGACATCGTGTGGCGCGCGAATCGGAAATGGAAGGCCATGTTGGAGGCCTACCAGCCGCCGGATATCGATGCCGCCAGGTGCGAGTCGCTGCTTGCGTACATCGCTCATCGCAAAGCATCGATGCCCGACATGAACTATTAGCCGTTCGATCAACACCAGGACAACCGGGAATAAAATCATGAACTCTAATCGCACATTGTATGTCGCGATCGCGGCGATCCTGGGTGGCGGCGGCCCCTTTGCGGCGCAAACCGTCCTCGGGGCAGAGGCAGACGCCGGTTCGGATAGCATTCAAGAGATCACGGTCACCGCACAGCGGCGCACCGAAAACATGCAGGATGTGCCGATCACGATCCAGGCGCTGACCTCGGAAACCATCCAGCAGCTGAACGTCGCCACCTTCGACGATTTCGTGAAGTATCTGCCGAACGTGACCTCGGCCAGCAGCGGTCCGGGCCAGGGGGTGATCTTCATGCGCGGCCTCTCGACCACGCTGCCCGGCACGCAGGGATCGGGCGGCATAGGCAGCTTCCCGGGAGTGTCAACTTACCTCGACGATCAATCGGTCGCCTTGCCAGGAAGGAACCTCGACGTGTACGCGGCGGACCTCGAGCGCATCGAAGTGCTCGAAGGTCCCCAGGGCACCCTGTTCGGCGCCGGCGCCGAATCCGGGGTCATACGCTACATCACGAATAAACCGAAGCTGGATACGACGGAGGGCAACGTCAACGCCGGCTACGACTTCACGAGTCACGGGGACCCCAGCACCAACGTCGATGCAATGATCAACCTGCCCATCATTCCCGATACCTTGGCGGTTCGCGGCGTCATCTACAATGCCGCGCGCGGCGGCTACATCAACAACGTACCGGGTACGTTTGCGCGGGAGAACAGCGACGTCGGCATCCACTACGCGAACTATCCCAACGGCTGCGGCGCGACCGGAACGTGCCAGGTTCCCCCGAACAGCCCTGTGGCAAATAACAACGCCTTGGTCGGCAACGCCATCAATCCGGTCACCTATCAAGGGCTTCGATTCTCCGCGCTCTACAAGATCAACGAGGACTGGAACGCCCTGCTCACCCAGTCCTACCAGCAGATGAACGCACAGGGCGTCTTCTACGAGACACCGCAGAGCTCCGGTTCCTCGCCGCAGTCCCTGCCGGACCTGTCTGTGCAGCTCTACGTACCGACCTACGACAAGGACAAGTTCGAGAACACCGCCCTGACCATCAACGGCCGCATCGGCGATTTGAAGGTGGTCTATACCGGCGGCTATCTGGATCGCCGCATCGAGCAGCAAGGCGACTACACGAACTACTCTCGCGGCATCTATGCGGATTATTATCAATGTATTCCGGGAAACGCCGCCACTGCGGGCAAGTGCTATTCGCCGGTCGCCCCTTGGCATGACAAAGCGAGGAATACGCACGACAGCCAGGAACTGCGGTTGAGCACGCCGGATGACGGGCGGCTGCGCGGGGTCTTCGGAGCCTTCTGGGAAGAATACGTCATCAACTCGACCACCGAGTGGGACTATAAATCGGTCCCTCCCTGCACACCGGCCGTTGCGACGGATTGCATCACGAACATCGGACCGCCGGCCGGCGCACAGGTCAACAATCCCGGCATACGCGGAGACAACGTATCCGCCTTTGACGACATTACGCGCGGCTATCGCCAACAAGCGCTGTACGCGTCGGGCGACTTCGACATCGTTCCGAAGAGGTTGACCCTGACCTTGGGCACCCGCTATTACCGCATCAACACCACCGAGACCGGCTTCTCGGCCGAAAGCTTCTACTGCTACGAGGCCGGTCCCGCTCCATGCACGGCCAATCAGCCTCCGAGTCTGCCAAACGGCGTCGTTTCCAACAACGAGACCACCGAGGGTCTCAACACCACCGCCTCGGGCTTTCGCAGCCGCGCCAATCTGAGCTGGAAGGTCACTGACGATGCGCTGCTCTACTACACCTGGTCGCAGGGCTTCCGTCCCGGCGGGTTCAACCGCGGCTCCTTACTACGGAGTCCCCCCGGCCAGAACTACACATACCAGTCGCCCGAACAATATGGGCCCGATACCTTGGTCAACAACGAGGTGGGCTGGAAGACTCAGTGGATGGATCACCGGTTCGAGTTCAACGGCTCCGTCTACCAGGAGAATTGGAAGAATGCTCAAGTGGAATTGTTCGAGCCCTGCTGCTTCGGCAACGTGAGCTTCATCGTGAACGGCCCGACCTATCGCGTCCGCGGCGTGGAAACGGAAGCCATCGCCCGGCCCTTGCACGGCCTGAGCATCACCGGCTCGGCCGCTTGGAACAGCGGCAGCCTGACGAGTTCGCCGCTCTTGTACGACACCGAAGGACGGCCGATCACCTCGATTCCCAATCCCTTCGGTGCCCCCGGCAGCCCGCCGTCCCAGTCGCCCCCGTTCTCCGGCAATCTGCGCGTCCGCTACGAGTTCAACCTCGGCGAATACAAGGCATTTACGCAAATCGGCGGCACGCATCAAGCGCACTCGTACTCCGCCACCGGCAACGCCACCACCTTCGATCAGCCCGGCTTCTCCACCTACGATGGGGCGCTGGGTGTCGGCAAGGACGCCTGGCAGGTGGGGCTCTACGGGCAAAATCTCACCGACGCGCGCGCCAATCTGTACGAAAACAACAGCCAGGCCATCAACGCCATTACCGTCAATCGGCCGCGCACCGCGGGCGTGCGATTCAGTTACAAATTCTAAAGAACGCGATGATCCGCATCGGAGATTTATGGCAAAGCGAGATGAATTGAAGGTCTTGACCGAAACCACGATCGTTCGGCGAGCGGATGTTCCCTATGCATTGTGGGGCGACGACGAGGCAGGCTACGTCAATGACCTCTTCTACGTGATGAGCGCGCAGATGATGCTCCTCGCCGTGACCTTGCCGCCGGGAGGACGATGGAGATCCTCCGATCAGTGTCGCGCGTTCTACGACACGCACGAATGCGTCTACGTCGTCAGCGGACAATTCACCTGCCAGGACCCCGAAACCGGCGAGGTGCGCACCGTCAGAGCGGGCGAAATGCTCTCGATGGGAGAGAAGCGCTGGCACTTCGGCTACAACTTCGGCAACGAGGATTTGCACATGCTGGAGTTCATCGCGCCCCCGGCCGCTCAGAACTCTCTGGCCCACGTGGCCAGGCCTCGCGATCTGGTGGGCTGGGACGCAACGGCGCTGAGGAACTGGCCCCGAGAACGGCAACGGGGCGCCGATAACCTACGCGTGTGCCGCCTCACCGATACGGTAGACACGATCATCGGCGAGGCCAACCCGGTGCTCTGTCGCGTGTTCGCCAGTACGGACAAGATATTCCTGGGTGCGGCCACCATTCCCCCTCGAAGTCGAAGCGACGAGCTGACCTTCCCATTTGATGTGTGCTACTACGGCGAAGGCGGCGAGATCACGCTTCACGTGTCGCAGCGCGGCACCTACTTTGCAATTCGCCGATCCGATGTCGCGTTCGTTCCGACAGGCACTTCCCACCGGCTTTTCAACCACACCGGCCAAACGCTCCAAATCCTCGTCGGCGGGGCGGGGAACTTCTCGCGGCTCACAGCGGCGCCGTGATTTTGCGGATCCCCGGCTGATCGCGCAATTCGGCCAATAACCCGCGCAAATGGGCGTTGCGATCGCGCTCGCGAAAAGCAAGATAAAGCGTGGAGAAGGCATCCTTGTCGCGAAGCGGTACGTAGGCGACTCCAGGCAGGTGGATCGACCTCGTGTCCGCCGGAACGATCGCAATTCCCACGCCCGCGTCGACCAGACCGACGATGGTCGTGAGCTCTTGAACCTCCCGAACGATTTGCGGCCGAAAGCCGGCGGCCGCGCACAGTCGAATCACCTGCCAGTACAGCCCTATGCCTGAGTCGCGCGGATACATGATGAGCGGCTGGTCTCGCAGATCGCCGATGCCGATGGTGTGCCGCTTTGCGAGTGAATGATCGTTCGTCATCGCCGCCACCAACGGCGATCGATACCACTTTTCGAGCACGATTCCCGACGGCACTGCCGCGCCGGACCGGCGGACAACGCCTGCATCGAGCGTACGATAATGCAGACCGTTGAGCTGGTCGAGAGAGGTCATCTCGTGCAGCGTGAGCAGCACATGCGGAAACGCCGTTTGAAACTGTTTGATTGCCGACGTCAGCGCCGAGGTGAACATGGCGGAAGCCGCGTAGCCAAGCTGCAGCGAGCCGACTTCTCCCAGCTCGGCGCATTTCACCTCGGCCTTGGCCGCTTCCACCGACGCGAGAATGCCGCGTGCACGTTCAAGCAAGTGCTTCCCCGCTTGCGTGAGAAATACATGCCGTTGATCCCGATCGAACAGGCGAACACCCACTTCTTGTTCGAGCGCCCGGATCTGAATGCTGAGCGGCGGTTGCGCGATGTGGAGCCGCTCGGCGGCGCGGGTGAAGTTCATTTCCTCCGCCACAGCGACAAAATAACGTAGGCGGCGAAATTCCATGATATCTATATAGTATCGAAACTCATCGCTATTTTGTATTGGCGAATATAACGGCGAGTGCCTACGATCCAAACCACGGTCGCCATATGCGCTGATAATCTTGATGACGGTGCCCGTACACACACGGAGGCACGATGCACGATGACAAGGCAGCCTGGTACGTTGCCAGAACTGCAGTGGAGCGCCTCGGTCAGGGATTGCCGGTAGCGGCCCTGGGAATTCGCGGTTCACGGACCGCCGACATCGCCCGCATGGCGCGAAGCACAGGACACCACGCAATCTGGGTCGATCTGGAGCACAGCACCATGTCCATCGATACCGCGGCGCTGATATGCAGCGCCGCCATCGACCTCGGCCTGGCGCCCTTTGCGCGTGTTCCCGAACGGAACTACGGCGTCATCGGCCGGTTGTTGGACGGCGGGGTCTTGGGAATCATTGCTCCGCGCATCGAGACCGTGGAGGCGGCGCAAGACATCGTCGCGGCATGCCGCTTCCCGCCGTTCGGCCACCGATCGGCCATTGCCACACTGGCTCACCTGGATTTCAAGAAAATGCCCGGCGAGCAGCTATACGAGACTCTGAATCATGCGACCGTCGTTCAAATTCTCCTCGAAAGTCCCCGCGGCATCGAGAACATCGAGGCGATCGCCGCACTCCCCGGTGTCGATATGATCGGCATTGGGACGAATGACTTGACGGCTGAAATGGGGGTGCCGGGGCAATTCCGGCATCCCGAGGTCCGGAAGGCTTACGAAATCGCGATTGCCGCATGCCGGCGCACGCGAAAACCTCTCGTCATCGGCGGCATCCCCGATGTTGCTTACGTTGCCGAGTTGGTCCGGCTCGGCGCAGCGCCCTTTCTCTTCACCGGCATCGACACGGACCTGCTTCTTGGCGCCGCGTGCGATCGCGTCGGCCAGGCACTCGCCTCACTCAACTCTTGATTCACGAACAACCGAAAATCATGCCGTCTACGATTCTGACACCCAAGCCGATGCGCGCCGCCGATACGCTCACGCATCCCGCCTTTCCCATGCCGGCCAACGCGTGCGATTCTCATGTTCACGTATTCGACTCGGCGACGACGTATCCGAGCGTGCGCACGCCTCACTACACGCTGCCCGACGGAAATTTGGACAAGTTGCAACGCATGGCCGCAGCGCTGGCATTGAAGCGTTTCATCATCGTTCAACCGAGCTACTACGGCACCGATAACCGCTGCCTGCTGGACGCCTTGAGTGCAGCCGGCGCATGCGCGCGCGGGGTTGCCATGGTGGGCGAGAGCTGCACGGAGCGGGAGCTGAATGCGATGCACGCGAGCGGGGTGCGCGCGCTTCGGCTCGACCTGTTTTCGCGCTCGGATTGGCCCACCGCCGAGATCATCGCGTACATCGAGCGCAGCGTGCGGCAAACACGAGCCATCGGGTGGCACGTTCAGTTCTACACGCCGGGTTGGGTCGTCCGCGATCTGCTGCCGTTTCTCGCCGGCCTGGACGCGGACTTCGTGATCGACCACATGGGTTACATGCTCGAGAGCGACGGTCTCACGAACGCCGACTTTGACCGTTTGCTGGAGGCGATCCGCGGAGGCCGCGGATGGATCAAACTGTCGGCCCCGTACCGGCTTGCCAGGGACGGCAATTTCGACCGCTTGAGGCCGATGGCCCGCGCGCTGACCGAAGCCGCCCCCGAGCGCATGATTTGGGGCAGCGACTGGCCGCATATTCCCGAAGGCGGCAGAGATACCGGGGCCCTGCTGAATTTGCTGGCCGACTGGATTCCGGACCCTGAAACGCGCGAGCGAATTCTCGTTCACAACCCCGCGAGGCTATTTGGGTTCGCGGCAGGATCACCCTACCCCTGACCCTGCCGCTCCCGGTGAAGGCGAGCGTATCGCTTCAGCACCCGATCGAGGCTGCGCAAGAATTCATTTCGATCGCCCTCGCGCTGTGCCAGGTGCAGTGTCGAGTGTGCTCCGGAGTCGGCGATTCGCCGATAAACCACGCCGGCAAACCGTATGCAATTCATGTCGGCCGGCACGACGGCGATGCCGACGCCTGCGGCCACCAAACCGATGATGGTCGAGGACTCGAGCACTTCTCTTACCACGCGCGGCCGAAAACCGGCCGTCGTGCACAACTCGATGACCTGCCAGTAGATCCCCGTGCCGGCGCCGCGCGGATACATGATGAAGGGCTCGTCCTTGAGATCGGACAATGACAGGGAGTCGGCCCGGGCGCGGGGATGATCTTTCGGCATCGCGGCCACCAGCGGCGTGCGGTACCACTCTACGATCCGGATTCCCTTCGGCGCGGCGACATCCACTTTACGCAAGACCCCCACATCGAGCGTGCGTTCGCCCAGTTCGTGAAGCTGTTCGAGCGATGTGAGCTCGCGCAATGTGACGACGACATTCGGCTGCTCTCGTTGGAAGCGGCGGATGGCGTGCGGCAGCATGGTCGAAAACATCGACAGGGCCGTATAGCCCAAATCGATTGTTCCCAGCTGTCCCCGTGCGGTGGAAGAAGCCTCCTTTTTTGCGCTTTCCGCAAGAGACAACACCATGGCCGTGCGTTTCTCGAAGCGTCTGCCCGCCTGGGTCAACGAGACATGGCGCTTGTCACGCTCAAACAGGCGTGCGCCGACTTCATCCTCGAGCGCCTTGATCTGGGTGCTCAGCGAGGGCTGGGCGACGTGCAGTTTGACGGCCGCGCGGCTGAAGCTCAATTCCTCCGCGACCGCGGCGAAATATTGGAGTTGACGCAGTTTCATAATAGGCAATGACTATGACAGAGGGAAACAAATATGTATTGGATTATATTACAGCGAATTCGTACCCTGCCATCGACTTGCGGCATTGGGCGACTGGGCCGGCCGGCCGCACGTCGCTCGGTGTCGCCGAGGAGAACTATTACGAATCCGACGGGAGTTGACGATGCGCTCATCGAAGAGGTGGACTTGGATCAAGAATACCGGGCCCGTCGTGTCCCCTTCCGCCGTGCGACAGTACTCCGCGTTGTTGGCGGTCGCCCTCGGAGCGTCCGTCTTCGCAGGCGGGACCGCGAGAGGAGATGCCGCGCCCGGTTCACAGCCTCAAGCCGCGAATGCCGATACCGGTCTGGGGGAAATCATTGTCACGGCGCGCAAACGCGCTGAAACCTTACAGTCCATTCCTGAGTCCATCCAGGCGTTCGGTACTGAGGAAATCAGCGACGCCCATCTGACGAAAATCGACGATCTCGGCAATTTGGTTTCCAACCTGAACATTACGTCTCGCGCCGACAACACTCCGGACGTCGTACTTCGCGGTGTGGGCTCGTTCGGCGTGGTGAGCGGCGTCGGCTTCTATGCCAATGACGTGCAGCTGTTCGACGGCCAGACCGTTCGGACCGAGGACATCGAGCGTATTGAAGTCTTAAAGGGACCGCAGGGCACGCTGTACGGCGGCAGCAACATCGGTGGTGCAATCAAGTACGTTACCAAGATGCCCACCGATGACTTCGACGCCGGCGCGGGCTTCGAGTTCGGCAACTACGGCACGCAAACCTACACCGGGTTTGTGTCCGGTCCGCTCGTCTCCGGTCTCATCGATGCGCGCGCCAGCTTTTTCGATTCGCATACCGACGGCTACATCTATGACACGACCTTAAATACGAAAGTCGACGGCGGCTCCGAGAGAGGCGGACGGTTGACTTTCTTGTATAAAAACGACGGCACCACGGCTACGCTGTATCTCAACGGCGACTGGAACAATACGGGAGCCGGAGCCAATCTTTACTACAGGCCGGCCTCGCCGACGGATTACTCCCTGGATGTTGCCGATGGCACTTACCCCGCGTACTTGCGAGGGCTGTATTCGGCAACGCTGAGAGTCGAGCAGGAACTCGCCGATCGGTTGACTCTTACGTCGATTTCCTCCTACTTTCATTCATACGCCGACGTCACCGTCGACGTCGACAAGGGCCCCCTGCCGCTGCTTACGGCTTATCAGTGGTTCAAGACGGACGTCGGAAGCGAAGAACTGCGCCTTGCCAACTCGAACGCCGGTGCCTTCAAATGGCTGGTGGGTGTCTTCGCGCAGGCCAATGATCCCAGCGTTTTCACGGTCACCCGGGCATTCAATGGGGACCCGTCGGACACCGCGGCGCTGGCCGATCCGACGCAATACAGCGATCAGGATACCGATGTGACGCAGCAGCACCGGGAGTACGCTGCCTTTGGAAACGCAACCTATGACTGGGCGAATTGGACCTTCGAATTGGGCTTGCGCGTGGACTACGAAAATAGCTGGCTCGCCGACCATGAATACGGCATTTCCGGCGCGCAGCACAATACCGAGGTGTTGCCGAAGTTCTCGGCGTCCTATCATTTCGACAAAGACATCATGGGCTATGCCACGGTTTCGCGCGGTTTCCAGCCCGGTGATATGGTCGAACAATTCACCGCTGCCGGCAATCCTTACGCCGCCCGGTATGCACCGGAGACCACGTCCAACTATGAATTGGGCCTGAAATCGACGCTGTCCGACCGCGTACGCCTCAACGCCGCGATATTCTATATCGATTACCGGGATCGGCTGTTCCAGACGGTGGCCTTGGAGGCCAATCAATTCGTTCAAGTCACCCAGAATATCGGTGCATCCCGTAATTACGGCGGCGAATTCGACGTGTCCACACGGCTCACGCAGGATCTGCTGTTCACGACCGGCTTCGGCGTGACGAAGGCGATATGGGGCAATGTTCCCTACTACGATCTCGACCTCAATCAGCCGACTAATTTGAACGGGCGTACCGCCCCCTACACACCGGCGTATCAGGGCTCGGTGTCGCTCGACTGGTCGCACCATGTGACGGAGAGTCTGGTATTGGGCGCCCGCGTGGACGGCAGCTTCGTCGGCCAACAGAATTGGGACCCTACCGACCATTTTCAACAGCCGGCTTATCAGCTCGTCAATCTGGGAGTGAGGCTGGAAGGCGACCGGTGGTCGGTCCAGGCTCATGTCTCCAATGTCTTCAATAAGCTGTACAACACCGAATTCATCAGTGCCGCGGAGGTCCAGGCGCCGTTCAATGTCGCCGGCATCGGCCGGCCGCGCCTGTGGACGGTGTCTCTGAACTACCGCTGGTGACTTTGATGGCTATCGGGCGAATCTTCTTGATGGCCTCCGCTTGGGCAACGACGGCCCTGTGGGCCGCCGGCGGCAGCGCCGCCGAAACGTTTGGCTATTCGATTACCGGCCACATAGCGGGGACGGGCGGCTCTTGGGACTATGCGGTCATCGATCCGGATGGCGCTCGGCTGTACCTCGCCCAGGCGGGCGTTACCGCCGTGGACTTGAAGACGAATGCAATAACGACGCGGTTCGTCGCCGCCGCCGTGACCCACGGTCTGGCGCTCCTGGGCGACGGAACCGTTGCGGTTGACGACAGCCAAAACAAGACAGTCACCCTGTTCGACGGGATTACCGGCCGCATCGAATCGACCATACCGACGTCGAAGTTCAACCCAGTGAGCGGCCACCACGCCCTCGATGCGCTGGTGCTCGAGCCGAAAAGCGGGATGCTCGTGGCGGTCAATGGAGAATCCGGGCTGCTGTTATTGATCGACGTCAAGAAATTGCGCGTCACGGGCACGATATCGGTCGGCGGTCACCCCGAATTCGCCGCCGCGGATGCCAAGGGACAGATTTATATCAACGTCAATCGCGGCGAGACCAGCGAACTCGAGACGGTGGACATCGCCTCGCGGGCCGTTAAGAGGCGCATTCCGCTCGCCGGATGCGAAGGCGCCACGGGCCTGGCCTACGACCCTGCCGATCAACTCGTTCTATCCGTCTGCGACAATGGATTCTTGAAGATCGTCGATGCGGCTGCAGATCGCGTGCTCGCGAGCATTCCGGTTGGGCGGGGAGCGGACGCCGTCATGTTCGATTCGAAGCGCCGCCGCGCCTTTGTTGCGAGCGGCGACGCCGGTACCCTGAGCGTGATTGCGGTGCGAGGCGCCGGCGATGTCGCGCTCGTGCAAACGCTGACCACGCAGATCGGCACACGGCTCGGAGCCGTCGATATCGAGAGCGGGCGAGTCTACCTGCCATCCGCGAAGTTTGGACCGCCCAGGCCGCCGATTCCCTACCCCACCGTCCTGCCCGGCAGCTTTGAGATTCTCGTTGTCTCTCCCCAGTGAGTGATGTGGTCAACGGAACTCCCCAGGTAGTTTCCCGGAAGCGCGCCTACGCGGTGGCGGGAATCGGCTTTCTGGTCGCCATGGTCGACGGTTACGATACCTTGATGCTCGCCTTCATTGCGCCTCTCATCGCGAAAGAATGGGCTCTGCTTCCGCAAACCATAGGAGCGCTTTTTGCCAGTTCGTACGCCGGCGCCGCCTTGGGCGCCACTGTCATCGGGATCGGCGCGGACCGATTTGGCCGCAAGACGATGCTGCTTGCGTCGCTCGCACTGGTAGGTGTCTTCACGATGCTCTGCGCCCGGTCCGGCAATCCCCTGCAGTTGATGGCATTCCGCGCGCTTGCAGGTCTGGGTCTTGGAGGCGCCCTGTCAACCATTACTGCGTTGACCGCCGAAAACGCCTCGGCTGAGCACCGCCGGGCAACGGTCACCCGGATGTTTCTGGGATTTCCGGTCGGAGCAATAGTGGGAGGCGCGGCGACCGCCGCCGCAATGTCATACCTCGGATGGCGCGGCATATTTTCTGCCGGCGGTGTTTGCGCGCTCCTGCTGATTCCCATCGCCGCAATCGGCGTAAGCGAATCGTTGCGGGGAACAGGCTTGGCCGCCCGCGTTCATTCTCGAAGACCCTTCGCCGATATGCTGTCCGGCGGCCGCGCGCGCGCCACCGTCCTATTCGGCGTATGCGTTTTTCTGATGCTGCTGACCAGCTACTTTCTGGTCAGCTGGATACCCACCGTGTTGACACTCAACGGCATGAGACCCGGGCGCGCAGCCATGGGTGCGGTCCTACTCAATTGCGGCGGCATCGTCGGGTCGCTGAGCCTGTCGTTCATTCTCGACCGCAATAACCCGCTCGGCCCCGTCGTGGGAAGCCTGGCTGCGGGAGCCATCCTGATTGCATTGCTCGGGTACGGAATCCTATCGGCCGGCAACACAACTTTCCTTTTGATCTTTGCCGTTGGTTTGTTGATCATCGGTGCCCAGGGGGGAATTCCGGCATTGTGCGTACATCTGTATCCTCCGTCGGTTCATTCGACGGCCGTGGGTCTCTCGGTGGCATGCGGCCGGTTAGGATCGATTATCGGCCCGCTTGTCGGCGGCTACCTCGTTTCCGCGAAGCTGGGATGGAGCCGCCTCTTTGTATTGGCAGCTGTGCCTGCCTTGTCGGCCTCGCTCACCATGTGGGCACTCGCGGCGGTCCGAAGGAACGATGGCAAGCGAGCGTCCACCACCGTTTCGACGCCTCGGCGGAGCTGATTCAATGAAGAGCTCTCCTTTCAAGGCTTTCCACGGCACCTTGCTCACCGAACACCAGCGGCTTGCCACATCGGGCGCGCGGGCGGTGCTCGGGTATAACACCGGAACGCGGCTTTGTTTGGCCATTCCGCAGCTCGCGGTGGATATTCCCGGCACGCCGCCGTACATGAACGGCGGCGACAGCAACACCGACATGCTGTTCTACCGCTGGTCCGGCGGACGATTTATAGGGGACGGCCGACTGCCGGTACCGGGTGGAGAAGATGCGCTCTTCTTCCAGATCGACGGCGTCGAATTTCTGGCGACAGCCAGCATCCGGACCGGCAACGGGCCGTATGATCTCAACGTGGATTCGGTACTCTATCGGCGCACGGACGAACAGTGGCAGATCTTCCAGCGTTTTCCCACGTTTGCCGCAAAGCAGTGGCATTATTTCACTGTCGGCAGCCGTCGCTTTCTGGCCCTCGCTCAAGGAGTGACCATCGAGGGTCCTGTCGCGAGAAACCCGCGTCGTTCGCGCATTTTTGAGTGGGACGGAGCCAAGTTCGTCGACTTTCAGACCTTGGAGGGAGGGTGGGGCTACAACTGGGTCGACTTCGACCTCGACGGGCGGCACTTCCTCGGGTATGCCGATCACTCTAGCCCGTCCGTTCTGCTCGAGTGGAATGGAGAATTCTTCGCGCCATTTCAGGAGTTGTCTCAGCAAGGTGGACGCGCCTTCAAAGTCTTTCGCGTGGATGGAGAAGCTTGGCTGGCCTTCGCCAATTTGACCGGTGAATCTTGCCTATATCGATGGCACGCGGGGCGTTTTATATCCCATCAATCCCTGGGCGGCCCGGGGGCTCGCGAATTTGCATTGGCGCAGACGGAAAGCGCGACCTTCCTCATCAAGATCAATTTCATTCTGGGTACCCCGGCCAACCCCAAGACCGATCTGATGTCGTGTATCTATCAATGGAAACAGGGTCAATTGGCGGCGGTTGAGGAGTTCCCTACCTCCGGCGCCACCGATGCGGCGGTATTCAGCGCAGACGGACAGCGATACCTGGCCGTGTCGAACAGCCTGAGCCGCGACATCCGGTTTCGCGAGGACACGGTCATATACCGTCTGAATGCATGACGCCAAACCGCATTGCGCTCGATTTATTTGCCCGAGTTTCCGGTTGAGGTGTTTGCCATGAGCTATAGCCCGCCCGATGAATTCTCCCGGCTCTATAAAATCTATACCTCTGATCCCGACAGCATGGGAAAGCATCTGACGGCCCGAATGACCGAACTGACGGAGAATGACCCCCTGTTGGTAGTCACCGGTTCGGACGCTGTTTTGTTTCCCGGCTCGGGAAAGCCGCCGGTTGCGGAGAGCTTTCGAAAATCCACGCGCGGGTTCATCGAGCTGGCGAGCGTATCCCATCTGGGAACGGCGGCAGCCTGGTTGGTTCGTCTACGGGAACTGGAAGATCCCGTCTGGCGTACCGACGCCGGGCGTCTCATCGATCAAATCGAGCGTACCCGCCGTATCAATACGAACTACCTGTGGCAGCATGAGATTGCAGTGCCCGCCCTTGCCGGCTTGGAATCCAAGATCGCGGACATGGTCGACTACGCCTGCTCCGTGACGAGCGCATTTCTCGCCGCCGGACTAGTGGACGAATCGCTCATGAATTTCGATCATCTGCGCCGGCAGTATCTCGAGCCGACCGCATCCGCGGCTGTCCCGGTGCCCATCAACGATGTGATGGTGGCCACCTTTGCGCTCGCCTTTCTCGACATCGGGCATCGGATGATTCGATGGATGCGTGAGCACGTTGCCGACTGGGAAGGGCTCATGGTGATGCTGAGCGGGCGCTCCGGGCGACCTACGGCCGGACTCACTTGGGCCGGCAACAATATGTGTCATTTGCTCTGGAAGGCCTCGCATGAGCGGCTATTGCCGGAGCGGGTATACATTGCGCCCCACGCTCCGTCGCTGATTCTTGCCGACATACGGCATGAGGACCAACTGCGGAAGCTGAACGCAGAGTTTCGCGAAATCTGGAACAACACGCGCGCTTCCGTCGAACTTGCCCGCGGCATGTTCGCCGGCTACCCGGCTTTCGAGGCGGCCATGAATCCGATCGGCAACGAAATGCCCCCGCTACGCTCACCGGACGATCGCTTCACAGCGATTACCCGCTTGCGATTCGTGATGGAGGACCCGACGCAACTGCTCGCCAACTCGGTTGCCCCTTATATCGTGGATCAACTCTGCGCGTGCGGCAATCGTCCGGCCGAGGTGGTCATTCCCGGCTTTACCCGTGTGAACTATCCGCCGCGTCGAGCGGGCTGAGCGGGGGCATCAGTGGTGATGGGGAACCGCTGCTGCCGGTAGCGGCTGCCGAAAGGTCGGCGTATGCTTCCATCGAAGCTTGTATTCCGGACGGCACCATGAGCAAGAAGTTCTTCATCGCCTGGTTCGTGCTCTTCGTCATATGGCTTTTGGGCAGCTTTGTCGTACACGGCCTATTGCTGCATTCTGACTACATGCAGTTGACCAACCTTTTCCGCACAGAGCACGACCAACAGAAATACTTTCCTCTGATGCTGGTGGCGCATGTGATCCTCTCCGGCGCTTTCGTTTGGATCTATGCGCGCGGCGCCGAGGCGAAGCCATGGATGCTGCAAGGCGTGCGCTACGGTGTCGCTGTCGCACTGCTCACGGTTGTTCCGACCTACCTAATCTATTTCGTGGTGCAGCCGATGCCGGAGGACGTCGTGCTTAAGCAGATCGTCTGCGACGGCGTCCTAATGGTAATACTTGGGATGATCGCCGCCTGGTTGTATCGGGACGCGACGCCACTTCGCCGCTGAATAAGCCGCGAAACCTGCACCCATTTCCCTGAGTGCCCTATGCTGCATCGCCGCAGTCATGAATGTCTGTTTAGACGGACTTATGGTAGCATATCGGCATAAGATGTCTGATTAAACGAACAGTATGAAACCTGCACTAAATGCTCGCGATCTCGGCAGCTCGGTGCGGTCCGAACGCAAGGCGCAGGGCCGCAGCCAAGCCTGGATAGCCGACCGGGTGGGTTGTCGCCGCCAAACTATTGTAGGCCTCGAGGCCGGGCGCAATGTCGAACTGAAGGTGCTATTTGGCGCGCTTGCCGCATTGGGCAAGGGTTTGGCCATTGTAGATGTCCGCGTCGACGTCGAACGGCTGAACGAGGTTTTCCCCGATGAAGACTAAGGAGCTGCGCGTTTCCACTCCGCAGGGCGTCGCGGGAAATCTTCTCAAAGAGTCGCGCTACGTATTCAACTATACGACCACCGAGCGATCCGAAGAGATCTCGCTCACCATGCCCATACGCGCTGAGAGCTATTCCAGCGGTGGCCTGTTGCCGATCTTTGAAATGAACAAGCCTGAAGGGTATTTGCTCTCTAAGATCGAGGAGGTGTTCGCGAAAACCGGACCGCTCGATGACATGTCATTGCTCGCTTTAACCGGTGGCGCGCAGATAGGCCGCCTCACGTACACAGTGCCCGATGAGCCCCCGCGCCGCGCTCGGGCACCCGTCAGTCGCAAGGAATTGTTAACGCGCAAACCGACGAGTGAGCTATTCGATCACCTGGTCGCAATCTACTTCGAGTCCGGCATTTCGGGCGTCCAGCCAAAGGTACTCGTACCTGAAACTGGCAATCCAAGCCCCGTGACAGATCGAGTGACGGTCGCGCATTCGGACCTGATCGTCAAGGCGAGCGGACTGGAATTTCCACATCTCACACAAAACGAATTTCTTTGCATGAGCGCGGCAAAACGTGCCGGTATTCCAGTCCCTGATTTCGCGCTATCAGAGGATGGGGGCCTGTTTGTTCTCTCGCGCTTCGATCAACAGGAAGGCAAGTCCTTGGGATTCGAGGACATGGGTGTTCTCACAGGACGCGGCAACCGCGACAAATATCAGGGGAGTTACGAAAATGTTGCCAAGGCGGTCCGGCTCTACTGCGAGTCCGGCAACCCTTTGGCCCAGCTGCAGCAGTTCTTCGACTATGTCGCACTCATGGTGATGGTGCGAAATGGCGATGGGCACTTAAAGAATTTCGGCCTCCTCTACGAGCATCCACAGAATCTCGCCTCGATTCGACTTGCGCCCTTGTACGATGTGGTCACCACCAGCATTTACGATGTATCGGGCGGCATGACCCAGCTTACCAAGTACGACCGCACGCTCGCCTTGAAGCTCGGCAAGACGCGTAGCTATCCCAATCGGAAGATGCTGCTCGAGTTCGGCAAGACGATTTGCCAAGTAATGCATCCGCAACGAACTATCGAGCGCTGCGCGGATGCAATGTCCGAGACTTTGAGGGCCGAGTGCGATCGCATTGAGCCAAGTCTCTTAAAACCCTTGAGCGCTGCGTGGGATGAGGGACGCCGATCCGTTGAGCCCGATCAGGTGTTTACTCACCCTCCGCCGCCCAGTCTCGGGCCCGCGTCAAGTGGTGGACCGTGACCTTGCGCTAACGAGCCTTCCACGCATGACGGCCAGCTCATTTCACGACCTGAACCGAGTGCGATAATCTTGCGGCGTTACCGTCAGCAGCCGCAAGAAGCTGCGGCGCATCGTTTCCTCTGAACCGAAGCCGCACCGCTGAGAGATCCGCTTCACCGGCAGAGCGGATTCCGATAGGAATCTGCGCGCCGCTTCGACTCTTAGTCGCTCGATTGCGCGAGCGGGGGTAAAGCCTGTTGCCCCCGCATAGTGACGGCTGAAGCTACGTTGACTCATCCCGGCTTTGTCGGCCAATACTGGAAGCGGAAGATCTTCGCCCAAGTGCTTGAAAATCCATTCGTGCAGCGCCCCGAACCTATCGTCTCCCGCCTGCAGGGACAACGCCGCGCTGAATTGCGCCTGACCACCGGGACGCTTCATGAAGACCACCAGGTATCTCGCCACCTCCAGTGCAACCGTAGGCCCCAGGTCTTCTTCCACGAGCGCAAGTGCCAGATCGATTCCGGCCGTCACTCCTGCCGAACTCCAGACTGAACCATCGCGCACGAAGATTGGATCGGATTCCACGCGCACCTTGGGGAAGCGGCGGCCAAGTTCGGCGCAATACGACCAATGGGTGGCGGCTCGCCGTCCATCGAGCAGGCCCGATGCCGCCAGTAAAAACGCCCCCGTGCAGACCGAGGCGATACGGCGCGCCCGCTTTGCCCGCGCCTGCACCCAATCGAGGATCTCGGCGTCCGCCGCTGCCGCCGCGACGCCCTGGCCGCCGGCTACCATCAATGTGTCCACCGCAGCGCCCGCGGGCGAAAGCGGAAGCACCGAAAGCTTGAGTCCGGCTGAGGCCGTGATCTGTGCTCCGTTTCTCGCCACAACCCTTAGATCGTACGGCGGCCGCCCTCCCGCTTTGAGCACGCAATCATTGGCGGACGCGAATACTTGAAGCGGTCCGGTGACGTCCAACAACTGTACCAATGGAAAAGCGAGCAATTCGACGATGCGGACGGCATTTGGCACGGATGGAGGGGTTTTTGGCATTTCCGCCAAAGGCTGCCTGGGTAGATTCATTTTGTCTACCCCCTATTCTCCAACCCGGAGACTCACGTGATGCGGAAGCGGCCTGGCGGATTGCCGTTCGCCTGGGCATCGACGTCTCTGGTTGAGCACTGGCGTAAACCGATGCCGGCGGCATCCGGCTTCGGGTATTTCAGGTCGCAAACAGTTGCCCTTCAATATCCTTGAACGCCTTGAACTCGAGCGCATTCCCGGTAGGATCAAGGAAGAACATCGTCGCTTGCTCACCAGGTTGACCTTGAAATCGAGTGTAGGGCTCGATGACAAAGCTCATTCCCTGCCGCTTGAGGCGCCCGGCCAGCTCATTCCAGTCGTTGAGTTCCAGGACAACACCGAAATGCGGTACGGGGACTCCTTGACCATCGACCGGATTGTAGTGCGAAGTCAGTTTTCCCGATTTGCCTAGTGATGGATTGAGATGACAGACAAATTGGTGGCCAAATAGATTGAAATCGATCCAATGCGTGTCGCTTCGCCCTTCCGTGCAGCCCAGTATTTGTCCATAGAAGCCACGAGCCTCTGCGAGGTCGCGCACTTGCACGGCAACATGGAAAGGCGTCAAACGTGTACTCATGTCCTGCTCTCCCGGTGGCGAGGTGGGGTACTATGAGCGGCATTTGCGCCGAGGACAATCCACACGGCGCTACGCCTCAAAGCGCAGGTGCCGGCAATATCGCCGACATCGAGGTTAACCGTGTGCGCGCCGGCCGTTGATAGGTGGTTCGGCGGCGATCCTTGTGCCGGGATCGTTGGATCGTCGATAGTGTGCGATCAGCTCTGTCAAGTCCGTGGCTTGCGCGCTGAGTGTCTGCGCCGCAGCGGAAGCCTCTTCGACCAGCGCCGCGTTCTGCTGCGTCATCGTGTCCATCAAAGCCACGGCTTTGTTCACCTGCTCGATGCCCGAGGCCTGTTCCCGGCTAGAATTGGCGATCTCCTCCATTACATCCGTGACCTCCTTTACGCGCGCCACGATCTCACCGAGCGACTTGCCCGATTCATCCACCAGCCTCGTACCCTCGTTTACTTTACCGACTGAGTCCTTTATGAGCGCCTTGATCTCCTTGGCAGCCCCCGCGCTCCTCGAAGCCAGATTACGCACTTCGGATGCCACCACCGCAAAGCCGCGTCCGTCTTCACCCGCCCGGGCAGCTTCCACCGCCGCGTTCAGCGCCAATAGATTCGTCTGAAACGCGATCTCATCGATCACCACGATGATCTCGGCGATCTTCTTGCTCGCAGCGTTGATCTCATTCATCGCGACCACGGCCGAACCCACGACAAGGCCGCCGCGCTCGGCCTGCGCGCGCGCCGCTTTTGCGAGCTGGCTGGCGTGCGCGGCGTTATCCGCGTTGTTCTTGACGGTCGAGGTCATCTGTTCCATCGATGAGGCCGTCTCCTCCAGGCTGGAGGCTTGCTCCTCGGTACGGTTGCTCAATTCGATATTGCCGCGGGAGATCTCCTCGGCGCCAAACTGCACCTCGTGTGAGGTCTTGGTCAAACTCGCGACGACTTCCATCATCGACTGGATCATCGAATTGATCGATACGGCGAGAGTTTTGAAGTGGCCCGACTTGTCATCGACCTTCACTCGCGTCGAAAGGTCGCCCTCGACGGCCCGCTGCACAACCAGCATGGTTTCCGCCACTGTCGTAGAAACGCCGGCTATCAGTTGGTTGATGTTGCCTGCCAGCCGCGCGAGGTTACCGGTCTTGCCATCCATGCTGATGCGCCGATCGCCTGCGCCACTGAGTGCCGCCTGGATCACATCCTGAGATTCCTGCACTGCAGCATCCAGGGCCCGCGCCTCGACAATGATCGGTGTGATTTCGCTCGCAAACTTGACCACCTTCCAGGGTCTGCCGCCCTCATCGATGAGCGGATTGAAATTTGCACGAACCCAGACCTCGCGACCGTTCTTGCCCATGCGCCTGAAGCGCCCCTGCTCGTGCTGACCCGCATGCATATGCTCCCACAGAGCCCGATATTCGGCCCCCTCGCGGTCTGCCGGATTGACGAACAGGGTATACGGCTTTCCCAGAACCTCCGGCAGGGTGTAACCGAACAACTTCAAATAGTTCTCGTTCGCAGCGAGCACTGTGCCGTCCATGTCCAGCTCGATGGCGGCCTGCGACTTATTGATCGCCGTATAAAGGGACTCCAGCTCACGCAGGCGCCTGGATCGCGTCAGCCAACTCAAGCCACCGAATCTGGTTTTGATGGCCGCCATAAAACCCGTCCTAAATTTCAATCTGTAGCACTAGCCTATCGGCTCGGCCCGGGAGATCTTGAACCCGGGACGGCGACGCCGGGTGAAGGCGCGCCAATTCGCTACCGATCGGATAAAACTTAAGTGATTCCAGGTACTTGCATGGGCCTAATGACAGGTCCATCACTACCGGAGTGATTTCTCGTACCGCCACACGTCGAGCGCAAAAGTCCCGCCCGGCACTTCCACATCGTCGGTCACCGTCCCAGTTCGGAACCAGCCGCACTTTTCGTAGAACCTGGCGGCGCGATCGTTGCCGACCGCGCACGCGAGCCAAGCTGTATGGACGCCGCTTTCGCCGAGACGAGCTTCAGCATCGGCCATCAGCACTGCGGCAACGCCGGAACCTCGCGCATGGGAAGAGACATAGAATTGGTACAGCTCGGCACCTTTCAAATAGTAAAAGCCGACAGGCGCACCCACCGGTCCGGCGACCCGCACGCGGGTCCAAGCAGCTCGAAGTCTTTCCTCAAAGTTCTCCAGCGTACGCAGCTGCGCAAGTTCCGCCGGTACGATTCGCGCATGACCATCTCGCCAGCCGTCGAACCAGATCTTTGCCAACAGCCCTGTCTCGAAAAGCTTGGCGTCTCGTATGTTTTTACCGGTCAGCATTCACGTGAAGTCTCCGATCAAACGGGTCTCTCCGACAGCTCCTCCCCGCAGGAAGAATCGGTCGTCGCTTCACGGCCGATACGGACTGCTGCATCCAAACACTCCACTTCACGCATCTTACCTTCTAGGCACTCGAAGCAAACGGTCATATCAAGGAGCAAATCAAATGCAAGTGGATAAAGGCTACAAGGGTATCGGCATGGAGGGTCGCATCGCCGGTTGGTACGCACGCAACACCGCGCGCGATATGCCGGACTTCGCGGCGCTGGCGCAGCGCGTAACCGCCGCGTTGCCGGCAGGCGGTCGCGTTCTCGAGGTAGCCCCCGGTCCGGGCTATCTCGCCATCGAGATCGCGCGGCGCGGCGACTATCAGGTCACCGGCCTCGATATCAGCCGCACCTTCGTCGAGATTGCCACCCGCAACGCGCGCGAGGCGCATGTGGACGCGACCCCTCGCGGCAATGAACGAGATTCACCGTGTATTGAAGCCTGAAGGACGGGCACTTATCGTCGATCTGCGCAAAGACGCCTCAATGGAGGACATCGACGCGTACATCAAACGGTCTGACCTCGGCTGGGCCAATTCCATCATCTACAAGATGACGTTTCGGTACCTGCTGCTCCCGCGCGCCTATTCAAGGCAGGAGTTTCTGGACATGGCCTCGAACTCTGCCTTTGCAGGTGCGCGCGTCGATGCCTCCGGGATCGGCTTCGAGGTCACTCTCGAGAAGCCCTTACGGCCGGTCTCCCGGCGCACAAGCCATTGATTAAATTGGCGGGTCGCGCCGTCCGCACAATTTGCGCCCAATAACCTGCCGCAGGCATACCCACTTTCATCGGAATCGCGCTCTAATGCTTTGAGGGGAGACTCTACCTTGGGGTGTGGGCGTGGGTATGTCCGGCAATCGAAACTTCGTCGCAACCATTGCCGCTCGGTACGGACCGCGGCTGCGCCGGTTTTTGGCAGTGCGCCTGCGCAATGCCGATGACGTCCCGGATTTGGCCCAGGAAGTCTTCTTGCGGCTGTTGCGAGTCGAGGGCTACGAGGGCATCCGCAGCCCCGAAGCCTATCTTTTCACCATCGCCAGCCATGTGATTCATCAGCATGCGGTGCGGCGTTCGAGCGAACCGATTTCGGTCGACATTACGGAAGTTTTCTCGGAGCTCAGAACCCCCGCCAGCGATGAGCCGCCCGATCAGGCTGTTCATGCCCAGCAGATCGACGAACTCGAACGCATCCTCGCGCATCTGCCCGTGCGCGTCGCGACGGCTCTGGTTCTACACCGGGTCGCGGGTTATTCGGTCCAAGAAGTCGGCGATGAACTGGGCGTATCGCGCGAGACCGCCAAGAAATATCTGGCCCGGGCGGTGGAACACTGCCGAACTCTGCGAGCGGGGGAGAGCATCAAAGGCCTATGAGAATAAGATCCTCGAACGGAAAGACTCATGCGGCGGTCGTTGCCGAGGCGTCGGAGTGGTTCATCGATTTCCGCGCCGGCGATGTGGACGGTGAGGCACGGTTGCGTTTCATCGAGTGGCTGCGGCGCTCGCCGGATCACATCCAGGCGTATCTGGAGGTGTCGGGCGTTTGGTCGGAGCTGCCCAGCTCCGACCCCGAGCGCAGATTCGACATCGCGTCCCTGATCGCCCGCGCCCGGAACGAGCCTGATGTCATACCGCTATCTACGGTAAATCCCCGGCTGCCCCCTCCCCCGCCCGCGGCGGAACCGCGCGCCTTGCGCAAGCTGTGGCGACGCCCCGTACTGGCCGCAACCGCCCTCGCGCTGCTGGCGTCCACCACGGCGCTATTCCTTTGGATCGACTCCGACACCGCGCGTTCCTATTCCACCGGGATCGGCGAGCAGAGAACCATTCAGCTCCAGGACGGCTCGACTGTCGAGCTCAATGCGCGATCGAGAGTCAAGGTTCGCCTGACCGACCGTCGGCGCGACGTGGCGCTGATCGAGGGCCAGGCGTTGTTTCGCGTGGCGAAGGACAAGCAGCGGCCTTTCGTGGTTCAGGCGGGCGATGCCCAAGTGCGCGCAGTAGGAACCGAATTCGATGTCTATAAGAAGCAGGCCGAAACCGTCGTGACCGTCGTCGAAGGGCGCGTCGAAACCTATTCGGGAGCGGGCGGCGCCGATGCCGCGGCCATCATGATATCCGCGGGCGAACAGCTAACCGTCCTGCCGCATACCGTGACGAAACCCACGCGCGCCGACACTGCCGCGGCTACGGCGTGGGTGCAGAAGCGTCTGATATTCGAAGAGACGCCTCTGAATGAGGTCGCTGAAGAATTCAATCGGTACAATCGCCGGCCGCTGACCATCGATGATGCTGAGCTGCAGACGCTCAAGATCAGCGGCGTCTATTCCTCGACCGATCCGACCTCGCTCATAAATTTTCTACGCAGCCAGAGTTCGATCAGCGTCATAGAAACGGAGAACCAGGTGCGCGTCGTTCGCCGCGAAGCGCGCTGAGCATACCCATTTTTTATCCGACAACGCTCTACTGTCATGGGAGCCGGCCTTATCGGCCGGCCGGCATTAAAAGCCTTTTAAGAGGCGTGGGAGCGTTTTTGCGTGTTGCGGTTGTCGCGGCTGCCGTTTGTCATTCCGTCGTAGGCGCTGCCGCCGCCGACAATGCAGGCAGCTCTGTGCGCAAACTCACCCACATTGCCGCGCAAGATCTGGGACCCGCGCTGAAGCAGCTCGCCCAGAGCCGCAGCCTGCAAGTTCTCTACCTCTCCACTACGGTTCGCTCTGTGCAGACGCGCGGTGCGAACGGAGATATCACCGCCAACGAGGCCTTCGACCAACTGCTCGACGGCACGGGTTTGACCTACCGGTATCTGGACGAGAACACGGTGACCATTGTTCCGCTGAGCGATCCCGCCTCTTCAGAGGGACCCGGGACATCGCTACGGCCGCCTGCGGGCGGTGCAACCGCCGCGGATTCGCGCGCGCAGCACGCCAAGACTCTGAAGTCCGATAGAATTTTGCTTGCCCAAGCAGGGCTGGGTTCCGCGCAGCAAGCGCCCCCCGTACCGGCGGATTCCCCATCGCTTCAAGAAATCATCGTCACGGGCTCACGCATCGCCGCGCCGAATGAAGTGAGCACCAGCCCCATCCAGGTCATCTCGGCGAAATCCATCCAGGTGTCCGGGAGAACCGACATTACCGATATCATCAGCCAGCTGCCGCAGATCCTCACCAACGATCTGGGCCAGGACCTCGGCAACGGCACATCCGGTCTGACCAGCGCAGGCGGCGTCGCCACGGCGGACCTGCGCGGACTTGGACCGGGCCGTACCTTGGTGCTCATCGACGGCCGCCGCCTTGGGGTGGGGTCGCCCAATACGGCCATCGCGCAACCGGCCCCCGACCTCGATCAAATTCCGGCCGGTCTCGTGGATCATGTCGAAGTCGTCACCGGCGGGGCATCCGCGGCCTACGGCTCGGACGCCATCGCCGGTGTCGTCAATTTCATCATGAAGCGAGACTTCCAGGGCTTCCAAGTCGACGGCCAAGTCGGTGAGAACTGGCACGACAATGACGACACGTTCGTGCAGGGCCTGGTGCGGCAATTCGGCTATACGCCGCCCACAGGCACGGCCCGAGACGGGCGCAATCGCACCTTCGACATGCTGATGGGCGAGAATTTCGCGGACGGCAAAGGCAATGTCACCGCTTACTTGAGCTACCGTCGCGCCGACCCTATCCAGAGCGATCAGCGCGACTACGGCGCCTGCCAATTGGACCCGATCCAAGACGCGCACCACGATGTCATCGGCATTGCGTGCGGCGGCTCCTCCAACTCGAATCTCTTCATGCCGGTCACCGGACCCGACGCGGGAACCGCTTATAGCGTGTCTGGGCACAGCTTCGTCCCCTGGGGAACAGTCGCGACTACGCCCCCGGCCATCTACAACGGTCAGGGCGACATCTCCCTGACGCGCGAAGATAGCCGTTATAACGCCGCCATCATGGCGCACGAAGAGATCACCGGCCTTTTTCAACCGTACGCCGAGTTCTTTTTCATGGACGATGAGACGCGCCAGCAAGCGGCGCCGACCGCTCTGTTCCAGAACGCCAATCCGCTCGATCCCACGGGCGCAGGCGATTACTACATCAATTGCAGCAATCCGCTGTTGAGCACTCAGCAGCAGGCAATTCTATGCACACCGGCGCAGATCGCAGCCGACAAGGTGAACCCGGGATCGGCCACCGCGCAGGTGAACATCGGCCGCCGCAACATCGAGGGCGGCGCGCGGTATACCGATTTCCAGCATACCAACTATCGCGCCGTGTTCGGCACGAAGGGCGAGTTCGCGGATGCGTGGAGCTATGATGGCTATGGGCAGTATTTCTACACGGCATTTTTCGATTCCAATCAGAAGTACCTGAACTTCCAGAGCATCACCAATGCCCTGTTGGCGACGGGTACCGCCTCCCATCCTACGTGCATTAGCGCATCTCCGGGATGCGTCCCGTACAACATCTTCTCGTACGGCGGCGTCACGCAGCAGCAGCTCGATTACCTCTATGAGTTGGGCACCGCAGAAGGAGCCTCCACCTTGCGTACTCTGCATGCCGATATCACAGGCCAGCTGGGCGAGTATGGCGTCAAATCGCCTCTCGCGACCGAGGGCTTAGGTCTGAACATCGGGTTCGAGCACCGCAACGATCACGAGTCATTGCAACCGGACGCCGCCGAGGAGAGCGGTTTGCTGTCCGGATTTGGCAGCGCCGTGGCGCCGATCGACAACAGTATTTCGGTGGCGGAGGAATTCGTTGAAGTGCGGGCGCCGCTGGTACAGGACAAGCCGGGAGCCAAGGAGCTGCTGTTCGATGCCGGCTACCGCCGTTCGGATTATTCGACGATCGGCGTGGCCAATACGTACAAGTTCGAGGTGCAATATGCGCCCATTCGGGACTACCGGATCCGCGCGTCCTATGACCGGGCTATTCGCGCGCCGAGCGTCGCAGAGGCCTTCACTCCGCCCATTGTCGGGATCACCACGGTCGTTCCCGATCCCTGCGCGCCGCCCATCACCTACAGCCTCCTGCAATGCGAGCGCACGGGGGTGACCGTCACCCAGTACAACAACGGTTCGATCCCCCAAGGCACGGCCGCGCAGCTGTCGGAGGAAACGAGCGGCAACCCGAACCTAAAGCCCGAACAGGCAGACACCTACACCGTCGGCGTGAATTTCGCGCCCAGCCAGATTCCACATCTCACCGGCAGCGTCGATTACTACCACATCGAGATCAAGGACGAGATCGGCGTCATCCCCTACCTATTGGTTCTGTCCAATTGTGCGGACACCGGCAGCCCGATGTATTGCAGCCAGATCGTGCGCCAGCCGAAGACCGGAAGCCTGAACGGCAATACCGTCGCCGGCGGCGGCTATGTCATCCAGGAGAACTACAACCTAGGTACCGCGCTGAACAGCGGCGTTGACGTGCAGGTGAACTACGAACTCGGCCTGCCCCCAGGTTTTGGCGATCTGGCATTCGGACTCAATGGAACTTACCTGCTGCATAACGAGACGACGCCGCTGCCGGGGTCACCTACCTACGATTGCGCCGGACTGTTCGGCTTCACCTGCCAGACCGTCAATCCTCGCTGGCGACATCTGATGCGCTCGACGTGGGAAACCCCGTGGCATGTGTCGGCCTCGCTCACCTGGCGTTACATCGGCGCAGTCTCACAGGACAACGACAGCTCAGATTCGACGCTGCATTTCTCCACGTTCAATGGATACGACTATGTCAACGCCAGAATCCCGGCGTTCAACTATCTAGACCTCGAGGCCACGTGGAATGTCAACGAGATCGTGCAAATCCGCGCCGGCGCCAACAATTTGCTCGACAAGGATCCGCCTCTGGTCAACACGGACATCGTCGCCGGCGGCGCCGCAAACACCTACAGCACCTACGACCTCTTCGGTCGCCAGCTGTTCCTGGCGTTCACGGCGAGATTTTGAGACCTATATGCCGGCCGGCCGACTCACTCTGCAAAACCCGCGCCCCGTGACGCTGCTAATCGTCGACAAAGAGCCGTTGGTGCGTTCCGAACTCGCCCAGTTGTGTCTTCGGGCCACCGATGTGCATGTGGTTGGCGAGGCGGAATCAGGCGGCGAAGCAATCGATGCCGCGCAGAGTCTGTCGCCGGATGTCATGCTCATCGACGTAGCGTTGCCCGATATGTCCGGATTTGATGTCCTCCGCGGCGCGGGCAACTCGAGAGCGCTTGGCATCATGATCTCACATCGGCCGGATTTCGCCGAGCGTGCCATGGCGGAAGGAGCGGTCGATTATTTACTCAAGCCGGTCAGCGCGGATCGTTTCGAGCATGCGATCGGGCGGGTTCGGCAGCGAAATATTTTGGAGCGGGCCGCACAAGCGCAATTGACACGAGGAATGCTCGAACTTCTGGGAAGGCGGCCCAAAATCCTGGTCGGCGAGCGGCAACATCGACTCTACCCGCTGAACATCGAGAAAATCGATTACATTCAAGCCGACGGCAACTACGTGACCATCCGGGCGGGCAACACGGAATACATCAGCCGGGATACCATCAAGCGTCTGACGGCGGACCTCGCCGCCTTCGGTTTTGTGCGGATCGACCGTTCGATTCTATTGAATATTCGGGCGGTGGAGTTTGCGGAGCCCGTGGGTCACGGAACGCTGGCCTTCACGCTCTCCTCAGGAGCGTGCCTGCACTCCAGTAAGACGTACCGCGACGCCATCTTGAGCATATTGCCGTGGCATCATTGCCGAGCGGGAGCGGATATCTGAATACCCGCCATCACGAACGCTCATACCTTTGATCTCGGGGTTGCTCCCCGTCAGGGGGCGTTCCATCCCACAATTTATCCCCAGGCAACTCGCTACTGCCGCGACGGCCGCTCAGGCTCGGGCCTCGACGGCTTCATCACGTGCGGGGACGCCTCATGCGGCGCGGCAGTCAGCTCTTTTGGCGAGTCCCGCATCTTCGAGGAAGCTGCCGCGCCGGTGTCGTTCGCACGCGAACCGTGACATGGACCATGGACCGGCCCGTCGGCGGCCCGCAACGCACTCTCGCGGATCGGGCAAAGGAGCCTGCGGAGTTCGTCACATAGCGGGTCGCTTCATCACGCGGTTAAGAAGGCTCGTCACATTTTTTTACCGTTGAGTCTTCCAACGAGTATTTATTGAGCCACAAACGATCGCGCGGTGAAACGCTGAACTACCAATGGTTGCTATGTCGCAACGAAAGCGCTTTCCGTCAGACACATCGTGTCCATTACTCTTTTGGGAGACCCTAACCATGTGGATATTCCGATCCGGGCGCCAGACATCGCGCATCCATTACTGTTCCGCTTGGAAAGAACTGCTGCTCGTCGGGGTCTTGGGCTTTGCAAGCAGCCTGACTGCCGTCGCGCAGCAACAGACCAAGGTGGCTACCACCGAAGAACCGCTGCAAGAGATCGTCGTCACCGGCTCGCGCATCGCGGCGCCGAATGCGGTCAGCACCAGTCCGATACAGGTCATATCGTCCGAGTCCATCGCAACGACCGGCAAGACCGATATCAGCGACCTCATCATGCAATTGCCGCAAAACCTGAACAACGGGTTGGGGCAGGACTTGGGCAATACCACGAGCGGGCTGACCACACCCGGCGGCATCGCCACCGCGGACCTGCGCGGACTCGGCCCGAACCGAACGCTGGTGCTGGTCGATGGACGCCGGCTGGGCCAGGGATCCCCCAACACAGCCATTCAATCGCCTGCGCCCGATCTAGATCAGATCCCCGCGGGCCTGGTCGACCGAATCGAAGTCGTCACCGGAGGAGCCTCGGCGGCTTATGGCTCCGACGCCATCGCCGGCGTCATCAACTTCATCATGAAGAAGGACTTCCAAGGCGTGCAGTTCGACGGACAGTACAACGAAAACATGCATGACAACAACGATACCTACATGCAGAACCTCGTGAGGGGGTTTGGCTATTCGCCGGCAACCGGAAATACGACGAACGGCCGCCAACGGTCATTCGATGTGCTGATGGGGACGAACTTCGCGGACGGCGAGGGCAATATCACAGGATATTTGAGCTGGCGTCATGCCGACGCGGTGCCGAGCAGCGATTATGACTTTGGCGGCTGCGAGCTATATCCCACATATGCGACCACTTCGCACGGCAATACCGTCGTGGGCTCGCATTGCGACGGTTCGGCAAACTCCAATCTCTTTTCGCCGAATACGGGGCCGCAGGCCGGCAATGCCTTTTCCGTGCTCGGCAATAATTTCGTGCCCTTTCCCACCGCGGGGACCAACCCGCCGGGTGCGTTCAACTCGCAGCCCTATATTTTCATGACGCGCGAAGACGACCGCGCCAATGCGGCCGTACTCGGGCATCTGAAGGTGACGGACTACTTCCAGCCCTATGCGGAATTTTACTTCATGGACGACCGTACCGATCAAGCCGTCGCGCCTGCCGCGGCCTTCTTCGGGGCCAATCCCTTCGATCCAACCCAGACAGGTGGCTACCCGGTCAATTGCAATAACCCGTTGCTGAGCGCCCAACAGCAGTCGACCTTGTGTACCCCGGCGCAAATTGCGACCGCCAACGCGAATCCAACCGCGCCCTGCACATTGGCCGCGGGGGGCCAACTATCGGCCAACTGTGTGGATCTCGGGATTGGACGCCGCAATGTGGAGGGAGTACCCCGCTATTCGGATTTCGAGCACGAGAATTATCGCGCGGTGTTGGGCACCAAGGGCGACTTGATTGACAACGGCGGGCTGACTTACGACGTGTACGCCCAGTATTACTACACGACTTTTACCAACAACAACCTGAACTATTTCAACTTTCAGGCCCTCGACAATGCCTTCGATGTCTACAACAACAACGGCACACCCACCTGCGTGAGCGGCCCGCCCTGCGTCCCGTACAATGTCTTCAAAGAGGGCGGCGTGACTCAATCCGCGTTGAACTACCTCTACATCAACGGCTTGAGCATTGGCGCCTCTACCTTGCGCACCGAGCACGGCGAACTCACGGCGCAACTGGGCACCTGGGGCGTCACCTCGCCGCTCGCCCACGAAGGGGTTGCGGTCGACGCGGGATTCGAGCATCGCAACGATCACGAGTTCTACCAGCCCGATTATGCCGAAGAGAATCAGCTGCTGTCCGGCTTTGGCAGTGCGGCGGTGCCAATCGACGAGAGTCTATCCGTGACCGACGGTTTCACGGAAATTCGCGCGCCCCTGATTCAGGATATGCCCGGAGCGAAGGAGTTGCTGCTCGACACCGGCTATCGGTACTCGAGCTACAGCAGCGCCAGCGGATCGAATACCATTGGCTTCGAGGCCCACACCTATAAGTTCGAAGTGCAGTACGCGCCCATACAGGATGTGCGTTTGCGCGTGGGCTATGACAAGGCTATTCGTGCACCCAGCGTCATCGAGTTGTACAACCCGGAACTCGTCGCACTGATCAGCTCGGGCAACGATCCTTGCGCGCCGCCGGTCACGTATTCTCAGGCACAGTGCGCCAACCTGGGTGTCTCGGCGGCTCAGTACGCGGCGAGCGTCGCGGGTCACGCGGTCAACGGAGTGAATCCCATCCCCCAGTGCGTCGCAGGTCAGTGCTCACAATTGACCGGGGGCAACACGGGATTGCAGCCGGAACAGGGTGAAACCTACACCATCGGCATCAACTTTCAACCCAGCTTCCTGCCCAAGTTCACCGCCAGCCTGGATTACTGGCACATCTTGATCGAGCATGAGGTCAATGTATTGCCCGCGGCAAATATCCTCAGCGGCTGCGCCGACACCGGCAATCCGGTGTTTTGCAGTGCCGTTGTCCGCGCCCCGGCCACCGGGGGTCTCCAAGGGTCAAGCCTGTCGACCGGCGGTTACATCGTGCAGACCAATGTAAACCTGGGTTCGGTGATGACCAGCGGCATCGATATGCAGCTGGCGTACACCCAGGACCTGCCGCCCGGCTTCGGCAATGTGCACTTCGACATGAATGGCACTTGGCTGCAGCACTCCATCACCACCCCCGTCCCCGGCGGCCCCAGCTATGACTGCGCGGGCCTGTTCGGCTTTACCTGCCAGACGGTGAACCCGCGTTGGCATCATATTTTGCGCACCACCTGGAATACGCCCTGGGAAGTGTCGGCGTCGCTCACCTGGCGTTACATTGGCGCTGTCGGCCAAGATGCCGACACGGGCAACCCGTTGCTCTCGAATCCCAACTATAACTATGACGAATACAACGCACGCATCGGCTCCTTTAGCTGGATGGATCTGGAGGCGACCTGGCACCCGACCAAGATTCTCACTGTCCGGGCCGGTGCCAACAATGTTCTCGACAGGAACCCGCCCCTGCTCGTGGCGCAGACGGGAATCATAGCGGGCGGCAACGCGAATACCTCGGATGCCTACGATATGTTCGGTCGGCAGCTATTCGTCGCGTTTACTGCGAAATTCTAGGGCGGTCACGTTAGGACGCCGGAGCGGCCCTTCGGGGCCGCTCTTGGCCGGACATCCATGGTGACGAATGCCATTTGACGTCAATAAAATTGCCTCAGTCGCTTTCGCAACGTTGGCGGCGGCCTGCTCGAGCACACCAGCCACCAATACGTCACGTACCGATGAACCCGCGGTGCGAACCGCTGCCGGCAACGCACCCTCCATCGCGCCTGTCACAGCATCGGCCGCCGCGGCGGTTGCGTCGCCTGCCTGCACGACCATTGCGCCACCGGCGCAGCTCGAGCGTGCGCCTGCGATCGGGTCGACACACGGAACCCTCAGCATTACCGGCGATGAATTAAAGGAGACCGGGCGGACGGAGCTGTCGGACGCCTTGCGTGCCTCGTCGCCGATTTTTCATTGATGTGAGCTTGACGGCAATGCGACGCCACCGCGCGGCCTGGAGCGTCGCGGTGCTTGCTGCATTGTGTTGCTCGACCGTTGCGAGATCCGATCCGCCGCCAATATCCGCACCCGCCGCTCTCGAGCGGCGCGTTGACGCGTTCGTGCGTGCTATCACGCGCAATCCCGGATTATCCGATGAGGACTCGCTCGTGCGCTGGAATTCACCGATCTGCTTTTTGGTTTTGGGTCTGATCGCAGAAGACGCCAAACTTGTGTCGGCCCGGCTATCGCAGATCGGCGCCTCCTCGGGCGCACCGCTTGCCCGTTCGCCTTGCCGGCCCAACTTCATTGTAGTGGCGACCTCCGACCCGGATCGAGTTCTCAATGCGTGGCACGCGCGCAATAGGCAGCTCTTCGGCAATGCAACGTCGGCGCAAATTCGCCGGTTCCTCGAGAGTTCTCAGTCCCGCCCGGTGCGCGTCTGGTACAACATCGATTCGGGCCGTAAGTCCGGAACGCGCAATGGCCATTTCATCCCAAGCAATACTCGAGCGGAATCTTCGGTTTTCGTCGGGAATGCGGCTTCCGATTTCCTGTCTGTTTTCGCGATCATCGACACTCAGCGGACGCAGCACACCACGCTGGGCCAGCTGGCGGACTATGTGGCCATGGCGGGATTGACCCGCGTCGATCTAGACGCCGGTCTTGGAAGCGCGCCTTCGATCTTGCGGTTGTTCGCCGCGTCCGGAGAGAATCAACCGTCGGGTCTCAGCACTTGGGACGCCGCCTTCCTCAAGGCGCTATACCAATCGAATCAAACCTCGCGGACTCAACGCTTCGACATCGCTGCGAGGCTGACCCAAGACATCTCGCGATGAGCCGGATTGCCAGCAGCAGCGCGAGCGCTACTATCGCCGATACGTCCATTTCACCCCCACCGCCCGAGCTCGCGCCTTACCCGAGGTGAGAGACGTCGGGCTTGCGGCGATCTCGGCGACCACCGCCCCATAGGCGGTGCCTCGTCGCCCCCCTCTGTCCGCTTTTGGCGTGGACGGTGGGCAGTTTGGCAAACTCACTCATCCGTTGCGCTTTCTAATGTCTCCATCGATTCGAGACTGTTGTTGTTACGGGCTCTGGTCGAAGGCCTTAAAGGCCGGAATACATAGTGTTCCAACATTAGTGAGAGGTAGTTGCAATGAGTCAGTTTCCTGTTTTTTCGATTGAGTCCGCACCCGAAGCGTCCCGGTCTTCGCTGCGGGAGGTGCAGGTCAGATTTGGGGGCATTCCCAATCTCGCCGGCGCCATGTCGATGTCACCGGTGCTCATCAAAGCGTTCGTCCCGCTCTTCGATCAGGTCCATGGCGGTAGCTTCACCGACGCACAGATTCAGACCGTGCTTCTGACCGATGCCGTCACCAATGCCAGCAGTTGGGCTGTCGCTCTGCACACCGCGCTCGGCCTCAAAGCGGGCGTCGATCCCAAGGATATCGAGGCGATTCGGACTGGCCGCCTGCCATCGGATAGCAAGCTGGCAGCGCTCTCGACGTTGGCACGAACGATGATCGAGAAGCGCGGCAAGATCAGCGAGCAGGACACCCAGCGCTTTATCGGCGCCGGGTTTAGCAAAGAACTTCTGCTCGAAGTGATCACGATTGTCGCGGCGTCGACCATCACCAACTACACCGGCAGCGTCACCCAGCCGCCCGTGGAGGAGTGGCTGAAACCACACGCTTGGAACGGCTGAGTAGTGTGCGGCATCTCGCACGGCGGTCTCACTGCCGCCGCGCGATTCTGATTCCGGGCGTGGAGCCGTCGATTGCCGGTCTGGTGCCGCCCCGGCGCTGACGATGTTCAAAAAGAGGGTAGAATCGGCTCATGGAGCCCGCGTCGCTACCTATTGGGGTCGGATCACCAGAATTGACCCAGAAACATCTCTTGCAAGACAAACGATCGCAGGAACTCCTTGGCTCGCCGAAACACTCGTAATGCCATCCTGGAATCTGGCACGAAACTGTTCATCGAACGGGGATATAACGCGTGCAGTGTTCAGGACATCACCGAGGCGGCGGGTGTTCCGAAAGGGTCGTTTTACAATCATTTCAAGAGCAAGGAGGCCCTGGCGGCGGAGATTCTCACCGAATACGGAAAGGGCACCACTGATAGAAGCATCCTAACCAACCCTGAAGTTCCTGGCCTCACCCGCCTTAAGAAGCACTTCGCAGCCCTTAACGATTACTTCTCGCGTTGCACCGATGGCTGTCTGGTCGGAAAATTCATGGCCGAGGTATCGAGCGATACCCCACAGATTCACGAAGCGCTCCTGAGCGTGCTGAAAGGCTGGTCCGATCAAATTTCGTCAGCGATAGCTGAAGGACAGGAGCAGGGTTCCATTCGCAAAGACCTCAAGGCCCACGATCTGGCTGCGTTCCTGATTGATTCCTACGAGGGAGCCATTCTGCGAACGCGTGTCAATAGGAACCCCAGAGCACTGAAGTATTTCATCAAGGTCGTATTCTCCAGCATCACGGTCTGAGTGTTCGCCTTGGACCCGCTACGCGCCGCCGTTCACGGACGGTAATGAGGATTTACATCCGCTGCGCGACCAACAGTCGCATTGAGCGGAAATTGCCGATATCGAGGCGGCGCGGCAGATACATACTGCTTGGCATTTAAGACGACCGGTCATATTATGGGAGACGTTGTAAAACCGGTGTCAACCCGACGACAAATAGGCAGTAACTATGACAACTCCGCAAACTAACAAACAGATCGTGCTCGAAGCCTTCGACACTCTTTTCAACAAGCGAAATTACGAGGCGGCGGCCCGTTTCTGGTCTCCTAAGTACATTCAGCACAGCGCCCACATCGAGCCGGGTCGTGATGGTCTATTCAACCTAATCAGGTCCTTGCCCGACACGTTGCGCTATGACAATTCGCTGGTGATTGCAGACGGCGACCTCGTGATTCTGCACGGTCGTTTCTCCGGCCATGGTAGGCCGCGCGCATGGATCGCAGCGGACATCGTGAGAATGCAGGACGGCGTTCTAGCGGAACACTGGGATGTGCTGCAGGATGAGGCGACGCAGGCGGAATCTCGAAGTGGTCGACCGATGTTTGGTACCTCATTCGCTGAACCAGAACATCAACCCGTAGCCGCTGCCGCCACCTCATCATTGTCGGTGGAAGAAGCACGAACGATTGTGGCGCCGCTGTATGATGCGCTGAACCAGCCAGCGAAGAAAGATGTCTCAGCTTTGCTGGCCAAGGCCTGCAATCCGGATTACAAATCGTATTCGACAAATAAGGAATGGCTCGACCGCGACCAACTTGCCGATGTATTTAGAATGATAGGCTCGGCCGTTCCAGATTTGCGCTGGACGATAAAAGATATTCTCACGCTCGGCGATCAAGTCGTCGTGCGTGGTGAAGCGACCGGTACACCCGCCGGTGAGTTGTTCGGAGCGAAGCCGACCGGCAAGAGCTTTAAGACGATGGCGATTGATATATTCACGGTGAAGGATGGCAAGCTGGCGTCCGCCTATCATGTCGAGAACTGGGTGGGTGCGTTGCAGCAGATCAGCAACTGACATTGACGTCCACATGGTGGGCCGTGTAGCCGCCACATCTACGTCGCAACCTATTGATTTCTAGAACAATAAATTCCCATAAATTTGCCGAGGCCCCCACGAATCGGTAGCAGTTGATGGACGTCCTCGGACGCTCCATGACCAATACGCGATCGGGCAATTGCGACGACCTGGTAATTTAGGGTCTTTGCCCGATCTCATTGCGAGCACTATAATGTGTATGAAATCGTCTCGGAGTACACATTATGCGCACCAATATCGTCATCGATGAGAAGTTGATGAAGGAAACGCTTCGACTCACGGGCTTGAAAACCAAGCGGGAGGCGGTCGAGTTGGGGCTGCGCACGATCGTTCGCCTACGCAAACAGCAAGAAATCCGCCGGTTTCGCGGCAAGCTTCCGTGGCGGGGTGACTTGGATGCAATGAGAACGGACTGATGATACTGGTCGATACCAACGTCTGGATCGATTACTTTCGCGGCGTCGTCACTCCACAGTCTGAGAAACTGGACACTCTTCTTGGAGTCGAACAGGTGTTTACCGGCGACTTAATATTGACCGAGGTGTTACAAGGATTCGTCAGCGAGCGCGATTTCAATCAAGCCCGGAAACTGTTGGCTTCGATCCCTCTGGTCCCGCTCGTCGGTGAAGACATCGCCCTTCAAGCGGCAAGGAACTTCCGCAAACTCAGGACTCTCGGAATAACGATTCGGAAGACCACTGATACGCTGATCGCGACGAGTTGCATCGAGAAGGAACTTTCATTGTTGTACAGCGATCGCGATTTTGATCCGTTTGTTCGACATCTCGGACTGCGCTCGGCGAACTGAGCCCCCGCCCCACTGAGGCCCTGTCAAATGGTGGCTGTCTCCAGGCGGTCGGTGGACATCACAACTTCTCAGCCTCACGTCGCCAATTGGTCATTCGTCTCGTGACGTCAACGCATGCCTACTACTCAGCTCAACGTTGGGACGAAGCCGCGTAACCGTCCAGCGATCACACCTTGAACTATCCCCGGATTTTCTTCGGCGTTTTCCATTCGGCACGGGCGTGCCGCCGCCGAAGTTCGTCGGCGAAGTCATCCAAGGGCTGCAAGGAGGAGCCGTAACCAAGGCACCAGCAGATGCTTTCACCCTCGCCGTAGACGGAGTTGAAGTCTGCGTAAATGCGCGGAGGCATGGTCATGGTCGGCAGGCGGTCAGCCGGTACCCGGACGTGTACTTATTGCCTAGTTTCAGATCGTCGGAGCGCTGCCCTCAACTGGGAGGGTGTCGTCCCTTCCCACGTTCGGAAGGCCCGATAGAAGGAATTCGAATCCTCGTAGCCGAGCAGAAATGCCACTTCCGTGACATCCATCTCCGGCCGATTGAGATACTCATGCGCCAGTTCCTGCCGCGCCTCAAGAAGCAACTGCCGGAAGGTCGCGCCGTCATCGACGATTCGACGCTGCAGGGTCCGATCGCTCAACCCGAGTTCGCGCGCCACGGCCGCCATCTCCGGCCGGCTTCCCGTGAGCATGCGTTTGAGAATCCATTTCACCTGCTCACTGATCGAACTTTGCGCACGGCGCTCTTCAAGCGCGCGTTCGAGCTGCGGATTCAACATGTCGAGCAACTCGGCGTTGTAGGTAAGGAACGGCCGATCGAGATCGGTCGCGTGCAGGACGAGCGCATTCCGTCGGGCTCCAAACAAGATCGGGCCCTTGAAATAGGCCTCATGGAAGCCGGTGGCCTCCGCGCCGCGCTCGAGCTCGACCCTTTTCGCCGTCACCCAATGCCCTGTGCCGCGGCGACCAAGTTCAACGAACGAGACGAAGGCGGCGTCTGTCAACAAAGGCGGCGTTTCTTCCTGCGCGTGGAGCCACACAGGCTCGATCACGCACTCGTCCCTGCTCACCTTGATTTGCAGTTCCTCGGGCGAACACAGTTGCTTGAAGCGAGCCAGGCGGGTGAGGGCATCCCGGTAGTCACGGGCGTAATAGGCCGCCATGGTTGACGGTGGCCGATTGCCAACGTCGATCTGGGTGGCGATTTTCAGGCCCACGGCCGGATCAGCGGAGAGCTCGCCCACGGCACGCCAGAGTGCGAAGAACTGCGCCGTTGTGACGAGGTTCTTCTTGCCGTCGTAAACAGTCAGTGGCAACCGAGCTTGGCTCAGCACCGCTGCCGGCGTAAGTCCGATCTTAGCGAGCCCTATCCAAAAGGCGTTCGCGGCTTTGAAACGGTCTGGCACGTGGACGGTCATTTTTTCTCTCGCCGGCATTTCGTATGGAAGAAATCGCGCTGTCAAGGAATTCCTCGGGTTAGCCGATGATCGCTTTGGGTTCCAGGTACTCTTGCAGCCCGAAGATCCCGCCTTCCCGACCGATCCCCGATTGTTTGAACCCACCGAAGGGAGCAAACGCATCGTGACTTACTGTGTTGATCAGGACGCGGCCGGCGGCGAGTTTGCGCGCCACACGGGTGGCCCTTTCCGGGTCCGCCGAGCTTACGTAGGCGATGAGGCCGAATTCGGTGTCATTGGCGATTTCAACGGCCTCGGCTTCCGTCTTGTACGTCAGTATCGACAGGACCGGTCCGAAGATTTCTTCCTTCGCAATACGCATCTCACGGGTGACGTTGGCGAACACGGTGGGCTTGATGAAATTCCCACCCTCGAGTCCCTGGGGATGGCCTTCCCCGCCGATGACGAGCTCCGCGCCTTCCTCGATCCCAGACTTGATGTACTCCTGCACGCGCTCGTACTGCTTTGTGCTGGCCAATGGGCCGAGGGTGACGTCCCTGTCCCTCGGATCGCCCATTTTGATCTTTTCAACCGCCGCCTTGGCCAATCGCTTCACTTCGTCGAGGCGGTCTTCCGGCACGAGCAGACGCGAGGCCGCAATGCAGGCCTGCCCGTTATTCAGGTAGCAGGCGTTGATGGCCATCGGGATCGCCGTGGAGAGATCGGCGTCGTCCAGGATGATGTTGGGCGACTTGCCGCCGAGCTCCAGCGTCAAACGCTTCATTGTGTCCAGGGAGTTCTTGGCGACCAGTTTTCCGATCTGCGTCGAACCGGTGAAAGCGATTTTCTGAATGTCGGGACTTTGCGTTAACTCCGTCCCGACGACCTCGCCGAGGCCCGTCACGACATTGATGACGCCAGGGGGCAACCCGGCTTCATGAAAGGCGTCCATCAACACTTCCGTTTGCATAGCGCTCATCTCGCTGGGCTTGATGACGACCGTGCATCCGGCAGCGATTGCCGGCGCCACCTTGATCGCGATCGAGCCGGCGCTCGAATTCCACGGCGTAAATATACCCACCACGCCGGCCGGCTCCATCACGACCTTAGATGTGCCGACAGTTTTGACCAGGTCGAAATCTTCGAGGACTTTCTTGAAGTGCAGGAAAATGTTCGCCGCGAGGTTGTTGGAGCCCTTCGCACGGTCTTGCGGTGCGCCGTATTCCACGACCGTCGCTTCAACGAGTTGATCCATTCGCTTGGCCACGGCGTCGTGCAGCCGCTGCAGAAGCTCCATCCGGTATTCCTTGCTGCTTCGCGAAAAGGTGTTGAAGGCCTCTTTCGCAGCACCGATAGCTTTGCGCGTGTCGATTTCGTCTGCCATGGTGACCTTGCCGATAACCTTGTTGTCGGTCGGGTTCACCAGATCGACGACCTGGGTTCCATGGGGAGTGACGAACTGGCCGTTGATATAGGCGCGATCAAAGACTCTTACTGGGGTCGTGGTTTCATGTGCTTTCATTTGTGTCGCCCTTCATGAGGTTTCGGCTTTAACAAGGTCGCTGTGTCTCTCAGGACCCCAGCTCACAATTTCAGTGTTGCTCAAAAGCGGGGCGGCGTAACTAGCAAAAGACGCCAATACTCTTGCAGAACGCGCCAAACGGTCTATTGCTGAGCTACCGCTCCTAGTTCCCGCTTCTTGCAATTTGACCGTCAGGTCTTGAATGGCCCCACCAGGGGGTGGCTGTCAATGAGAGCTTCGGGACGTCTCTGGACGATCAAACCCTGGATTTATAGGGGTTTGCACGACTCTTGGCGTCGTGTTGGATGTTACCGGAAGTCCTCGGACGGGAAAGAGGCATCAGGTATTGCAGAGTGCCCCGTGATCAGCCGAATGCCGCTGCCGTACGTGAGATACGCCCAGAACCAGTTGATCATGGTGGAGAGGCGATTGCGAAGTCCTACCAA
This sequence comes from uncultured Gammaproteobacteria bacterium, assembly GCA_963784105.1. GTDB lineage: Bacteria > Pseudomonadota > Gammaproteobacteria > Steroidobacterales > Steroidobacteraceae > Bog-1198. The sequence goes on along the minus strand of CAWAQE010000015.1, from coordinate 1,316,407 downwards.
GAAGCTGACATGCACCACGCCCCACAGCCACCAGGCCGGAGCTCCCCACAGCTTGATGGCGCCAAAATCGACCACCGCGGCCTTTCGCCCGATTGTGGCTAGGCTCCCAAGATGCCGATACTTGAAGTCCGAAGGAACTGAACGACCCTCGATTTTCGCCCGGATCAAGCGACCAATATACGTTCCCGCCTGTTTGGCCGCCGGTGCAAGCCCCGGCACGGGCTGTCCATTCCAGCCGTTAATCGCGGCGGTATCCCCAATCGCAAAAACGTCGGGGACTCCGTTTACGCTGAAATCCGGTCCCACCAGGATGCGACCGGCGCGGTCCGCGTCCGCCGCCAACCACTTCGCCGCGGGCGAGGCGGCGACGCCCGCCGCCCATAACACAGTCCTTGCGGTGATCCGTCTCTCGCCCACCAACACCCCGTCGCTATCGATGGCATCGACGCGGCTGCTCAGTAAAACCTCAATTCCCAACTTTTCGAGCGATCGCTGAGCAATGGCACTCAAGGACTCAGGGAACGCCGGCAGCAAACGCGGTCCGGATTGCACCAAGATCACCCGCGAATCCGCGGGGTCAAACGTGCGAAACTCCTTAGCCATTCCGAAGCGCGACAATTCGGCGATGGCCCCCGCGAGCTCGACGCCGGTGGGTCCGCCACCCACGATGAGAAACGTCAAGAGCGCGGCCCGCTCACTGGCATCGTTGGCTGCCTCGGCGCGCTCAAACGCCGTGAGAATGCGACGCCGAATCTCGAGCGCATCCTCGACGCATTTCAAACCAGGGGCGTAAGGCGCCCAGGCATCCTTGCCAAAGTAGCTGTGGGTTGCGCCAGTCGCGACCACGAGATAGTCGTAGGGTATCGCATTCTCGAGGGTGTTGACGATGCGAGCTCGAGTGTCGATGCCGGTAACCGTGCCTAAAAGCACGCGAACACTGTACGCATCGCGGAACACTTGGCGCACCGGGGTTGCGATGTCTCCGGGCGAGAGAGCGGCGGTCGCCACTTGATAGAGAAGTGGCTGGAAGAGGTGGTAGTTGACCCGGTCGATGAGAGTCACAGAGACTGCCGCGCGTCGCAGCACGGCCGCGCAACTCAGGCCCGCAAAACCCGCACCCACGATGACGACGCGGGGCAAGCCGTCCAGGACCCGTGGATCGCGTATCAATGGGGGGAGGCACCTGCGTACAAAGGCCCTTACCGCATCGTCCAGTGAGAAGCTGCCGCCGCCATGAAAAATGATGAGTGCGAACAGCACGAGCAGATACACCGTGTCAGTTCCACGCGGATCCATCATGGCACTCGTAAACACGACAGCAATCAACAACGCACTGAGATAGCGGGCTCCGAGGCCGAGCAATAGGAGTAGCCCGATCCAACCGGTCGCGATCGGAATGCGTGCGGCGAGATCGAGCGGTAGCCACATCGATAGAGCCGATCGCGGTGCGCTTGAACCCATGAAATCGGGTGAGGCTCCCGCGACCATCACGAGAGCCAACCAGGTGCGTACCAGGGCCAAATAGAGCGGCGTAATGTGGACCCGAATCCATTCGGAGACTCTCACGATACGCGGGATTCCGGGCAGAGCGCTATCGGCCAGCCCTTGCCGCAAAACCGCATCCACAGAAAAACTCCCAGCCCCTTGTATCGCGTACCATGCGAAAAGCGCGACGCAGCACAGTTGGCTACCCGTGGGTCCATGAGCGATGAGATTGATCGAGGACAAAATCAGAAGCGCGAGCGCGGCGTAGCGCGTCATAAAGCCAACGGCGATAAAGATCCCACCCACCACTTCGACTGACACTCCGCCATAAGCGGCGGTCACCGGCGCCATGAAGCGAACCGGGAAATCATGGGTGGCGGCAGCGAGCGTTGCACTCCAATGGGTAACCTTCATGACGCCGGAAGCGAAGAACGCTTGAGCAAGTGCCAGGCGAATCAAGGTGTCGAACTTGGGCCATACGAGCTTATAGAGCACGTGGACCGTAAAATCCGTGCTTGCTTTGCTGTAGCGCAAGAGCGAACGCAGCGCCAGATTGGTTACGGGCTGTGTCACGTGGGCGCAGAGGGCCTGAGCAGTCTATCGATAGAGAAGCGCCCTGCGCCTGCGATGGCGAGCCAGAAAAATAGGGCGAGATATTCCGTCTCGTCGAAGCCCAATAAAGTCTCGAGCGAGTCGACATCGGCCCACTTCGCCGAAACGATGGCGACAATCATCGTGACGCCCAAGGCCCCGGCTGAAATACGCGTAAGCACGCCGAACAAGAGAAATAATCCGCCGAAGAACTCGACCCCGGATACGAATGGCGCGAGGATATGCGGGGCAGGGATGTGCCATCCGGCGAAATTGTCGATAATGGCGGGGAGACTAAGAAGCTTCCCCCAGCCGCTCCACAAAAACACCCACCCCACGACGATTCGTGCAAAAAGCGGCGCCCACCCGTCCAGGTGCTTTGCGACCCGCTCCGGCCATCCAATCAGTCCATCAATCAGTATTTTCATTTGACCCTCTCACGTTTGGAAAAACAGCTTTCAGTTCAGCGGCAAGCGGAACGATGAGCGGGCTCCGGGGAACGACGCCATCGCAAACAAAGACCGGACACTTACCCGGTTTATTGCGATGGGTGTGCAGGATCCTCCCTTGAACGACGTCCTCTGCCATTGTGCCGTCTCCTGCGAGCCAAAGGGCAAATCGGAAAACATCGGGAGGCTGGCGACCGCGGCGCGCCGCCGCGCGGGGCGCGTTCCCTCAGGCGTTGGTGATTTGAGCCACGCGTTCATCCGAGCGTGCGATGCTCGCCGCCAGCGTCTTCAATCCGCGATGAATGCCGACCTTCACGGCGGATTCTGATATGCCGATCCGCTTCGCTGCCTCGGCGACGGAGCCGCCCTCGATCTTCACGTATTGAATCGGCAGTCGTTGCCGCTCCGGCAGTTGCTGCAAGAGTTTGGCAATATCAAGGCTTGCCTCGGCGGCTCCGGTATCATCCGGTGCCGCAAACAGTTCCTCGCGCTCGTCGAGCGAATCGTTCAGCAGATCGTGGCGCGAGCGACGGCGTAGCCAATCAATGACCTTGTAGCGCGCGATCGCGTGCACCCAGACGGTGAGTGGGAGCCTTGCATCATAAGTATGCCGTTGGTTGTGGATCGCGAGCAGAACCTCTTGCACGATGTCCTCGCTCTCCTCCGATTGCCGGGCGAGACGCCGTCGCAGGAATGAGCGCAAATGCAGCGATAACTCATCCAGGAACACACGGTAGGACACACCGTCGCCCGAGAGGCTCAGTAGCATGAGGCTGCGCAGACGCTCTTCTGTCAGCTGCATCACGACCGTGTGCTACTCCTGGTGGGGGACGAATGATGGCAATCAAGTCTTTGCGCCTGCTCTCTTGACCGGCCACTCTCCCGATTTATTGCCAAGCGCAATAAAAGTAGAGGGCGCCAGGTCTACTTGCGAGAACTCCACGGAGACTGTGCGATGAGAAGCATTATTGGCGCTTTGCTTGGGCGATTGCGCAGCAGGCATCAGGTATGCAAATGCATCGCCTGATTCGCTCTGTGCCATTGGTCCCTCTTGCTGATGCAGAAAGCCTAAGTGGACGCCTCCCGAACACCAGACCGGTCAACAGGCGATTAGCTTTCCGCCGTACGGCACATTTGCTGCGCCGCCCTGCTTATCCGACGGCTTGGTCAGAGCTGTAACCGATTTGCGCTCTCCAGCGAACTACCTGGTATGCCACATTCCATGCAAACCGAGACACTGACGGCCATGCTCGCGATGAACCTCGAGCCCGTCTCCCCACGCCGATCGCCACGGCGCTTCGCTCGTGGCATCACCGCCGGCGCGCTCGTTGCGTTTGTATTGATGAGTGGCGGCCTTCACGTGAACCCGGCGTTGACCCATGAGATAACCCAACATGCATTTTGGCTTCGTGAGGCCTATTGTGCCGCTCTCGGCGTGCTCTCGGTATTGGCACTGGCACGCTTGGCTCGTCCCGGCGATCGGCTGGGTCTTTGGCCAGCTGGAATTGCCGTTGTCGTAGCAACGATGTGGCTACTGGCCGCCGCGGCGTTGTGGTCCGCCGTGCCGCAGCGACGCCTGCACTTGCTCGTGGGCACGACCGCGAGCGTCTGTCCGTTCCTTATCGCATTGCTCGCCGCGCCCCTGCTTGTCGCCTTGGTCTGGGTTCTCAAAGACCTCGCCCCGACGCGGCTACGCTGGGCCGGAGCAACCGCAGGATTTGCGGCCGGTTCGCTCGGTGCGCTCATCTATTCCCTGCATTGTCCGGAGCTCGCTCCGCCGTTTATCGGCACATGGTATTTGCTGGGCATGTTGATCCCCACGGGTATTGGGGCCCTGCTCGGCCCGCGGATCCTGCGCTGGTGAGATCAATCTTGAACCCGACAAATATGATCGATGTAGCCACATGAGGTATCGCAATGACATGGTCCGCTAAACGCACCCTCCTTTGCGCCCTGATAAGTTTGAGCCTCGACCTTGCCACCGGGAACCTGCGCGCTCAATCGAACGCACCGCGCGGACCCGCGGTCGTGGAGCTCTATACCTCGCAAGGATGCAGCTCCTGCCCGCCGGCGGACGCCGTACTCGGCGAGCTCGCGCAAATGCCGAACGTCGTTGCCCTCGCCTTCCACGTATCCTACTGGGACAACATCGGGTGGCCCGATCATTTCGCCTTGCCGATTGCGCTTGCACGCCAACAGCGGTATGTCGAAACACTGGCTCTGTCGTCGGCTTTCACACCACAGGCGGTCGTCGACGGCCGCGGTAGCTTTGTAGGATCGGATAAGCGTCGCATTCTCTCCGCGATGCTCGAACCGAGAGATACCATCCCCATCGAACTCGAGGTCGCACACGGCGAGCTCACGGTGAGCGTCCCAGACCGGAAGGATCGTGCCGGGTATGAGGTCAACTTAGCCGCTTACCTCCCGCAGGCGCAAACTCGAGTAGGACGCGGCGAGAACTCCGGACGGACACTCACGGAGTTCAATATCGTCCGCCAATTCCGCACCCTCGGACCTTGGAACGGGCGACGGGCGGTCTTCCATGTTCCGCTCGACGCGATGCCGGCGGATGCCACTTATGCGGCCGTTCTCCTGCAACGAGCAGCGCAAGGACCGATTGCAGGAAGCGCGACCGTCGCGCTGCGCTAACCCGCGCGTGCGTAAAGTTGCGGCGGCGGGTATCGCGATCTTAGCTCTCGGGCTGATAGCCACGGTTGTGGTGTCGCGGAGGTCACGCGAGGAAGATCGCTACCCGGACGGTGAGAGCCTCTACGCGGCGCTACGCGAACAGCCGCATATGATGCTCTCTGCCTGCGGCGGCGACATCGCGGTCGTGTTCGCAGACGGGGCGCCGGGCCTTGATCGCGGGCGCGTGATGGAGTGGATCCGGCGCAGCGCATGGGCGGTGAGCACGTACTTCGGTCGATTCCCGGTTCGTCGGGTGGGTATTCTGGTCATTGCGGACGACAGCACCCGCATCGGCAGCGGTGCGGCTTATGGATTCTCGCAGTCCGCCATCCGCATTCATGTGGGCCGCGGAGTGAACGAGGCCGCCTTTCGGGATGACTGGATCCTGGTCCATGAAATGACGCACCTTGCGCTACCGACCGTGCCACGGCAAAGCGAATGGCTGCTCGAAGGCAACGCGACCTACGTAGAGCCGATCGCACGCGCGCAGGCCGGGGAGCTGGATCCTAGCGTGGTCTGGCGATGGGCGATTGAGGGTATGCCGAAAGGCGAGCCGCAGGCGGGAGATTTGGGACTTGACCACACCAGCACATGGGGCCGTACGTACTGGGGCGGGGCGACGTTTTGGCTCAAGGCCGACATCGGAATTCTTGAAGCGACGCACGGCGCTTTGGGTGCGCGGGACGCACTCCGCGCCATCAACCGGCGCAGCGGTGGGAACACCGCCGACTGGACCGTCGACCAAGTGATGGCCGCCGGCGATACCGCCACGCACACTCATGTGCTTTCGGGCCTTTATGCAGCCATGCGCAGCTCACCGGCCCCGATGGATGTGGCGGACCTTTTTCGACAGTTGGGCGTCACCGAGCGCAATGGTGCCATCGCATACAATGACGATGCACCCCTCGCTTGGATTCGACGCCGTATCACTGAGCCACCTCACCGCCCGAGCGCTCAATCCTCGTGCGATTTTGAATAAGAAGATCGTGCGCTGTAACCAGTCGGGGCTGCGCATCGAATTACTTAAGGTAACGATATTTGTGCACCTCAATTTAGGAGATCATCGATGTTCAGTCAGAAAGCTCAACTCACGCTCGCCTCGGCCGCCGCTCTGTTCGCATTCACCAACGGTACTCTGATCGCAACTGCCTATGCCGCAGATCAAGGGACGGAAGTCGCCGCCCCCTGCTATGGAGTGAATTCCTGCAAAGGCCAATCGGATTGCAAGTCCGGAAACCACGCCTGCAAGGGTCAAAACTCCTGCAAAGGTCAAGGATTTAAGGATATCAGCGCGCAGCAGTGCCAGGCGCAGCACGGATCGACCTCGCCGAGGTAAGCCGTCGGGACTTAGCCGGCCCAGCGGGGCCGGCTACAGACCCTCTCTCCCGCCGACCGGAGACTCCTCCATGTCTGATGCTTCTATTGCTTCCTTTGAGGGTTTCGGCTTGGGACTGCGGCCGCCTCACTATCCGGAGTTCTTGGGCGGTCAGGTGCCCGTGGACTTCGTCGAAGTGATCTCTGAGAATTTTATGGTGAAAGGTGGCAAGCCTTTAAGCGTGCTCGCGGCCATCCGGGAGCGCTATCCCGTGGCCTTACATGGCGTGTCCCTGTCGATAGGCTCGGCCGACGGGATCAAGCTCGACTATCTGCATCGCTTAAAGGCGCTCGCCGATCGGGTGCAACCCCTGTGGGTGTCGGACCATCTGTGCTGGACCGGCCTTGAGGGATTCAACTCGCACGATCTGCTGCCGCTTCCCTATACCGAGGAGGCATTGCGGGTCGTATGCGCGAATATCCGCCTCGCGCAAGATGTGCTTGAGCGCCCGTTGCTACTCGAAAATCCGTCGACCTACCTGCAATTTGCCGATGATGAGCTCTCCGAATGGGCATTCTTAGCGGAGGTATGTCGGCGAACGGGTTGCTTTCTCTTGCTCGATGTCAACAATATCTACGTGAGCGCCACCAACCACGGCTTCGACCCTGGCGCGTATCTCGCGGGCGTGCCCGCCGAGCGGGTGCGACAAATTCACTTGGCGGGGCACAGTGACAACGGTCGGGGGCTCCTCATCGATACGCATGATCACCCTGTTCCCGATCCGGTTTGGTCGCTTTACCAGCGAGCGCGCGGCCGCTTAGGCGCGGTGGCTACGATGATCGAGCGCGACGATGAGATTCCGCCGCTGGCCGATCTTCTGACGGAGCTCGACTTGGCACGAGCGCTCTCTGCAACGCGGCAGTGCGCCGCATGAACCTGCTCGCCCTTCAGCGCAACCTACGAGATCATTTGATTCAGGGCTCTGCCGATATCGGCCGAGAGATCCGCGGCGACCCATCGGCGCGACTCGCTGTGTATCACCACGCTTACCGCGCGCAACTCATGGATTGTTTGCGCGAAACGTTCGAGCGCGTGTGGGCTTGGCTCGGGGATGCCGGCTTCGAGACCGCCGGCCAGAAGCACATCGAGCTGCATCCGCCCCACGGCTGGACACTCGCAGATTATGGCAATGGCTTCGATCGCACGCTCAAGAGCCTCTACCCCGACGATCCCGAGCTCGCCGAGCTGGCATGGCTCGATTGGTCGTTACGCAGAGCTTTCGATGGCCCGGACGCGAATTCCCTCGAAGCTGTGGATCTCAGCCGTGTGGATTGGAATACCGCCATTTTGTATTTGGTGCCCACATTACGTGTGGCACCGATATCGACAAACTGCGCGGCAATCTGGACTGCCTTGTCAGACGGCAGATCACCTCAGGGTGTGCAACGACTCGCAGTGCCCATGGCGCTTCGCGTCTGGCGGGTTGGACTTACGCCTCGTTTTCGCAGCATTGATACTCTCGAGCAGCATGCACTCCAGCTGGTGATCGAAGGCGCGACCTTCGCTACCATCTGTACGACCATCGAATCCACCAGGCACTCGAAGGCAGTTGAGGTGGCCGGGAGCTTTCTTGCTTCTTGGCTTCAAGACGGATTGATCACGTCCGTCGAGAACTGCCGATAGATTGGGAACCCGCAATGACCCTGCAAACACACCGGAACCCTGTGCGTTGAGGCATCAGCTTATGTCGATCTTGCGTCTTTGTATTTGGTAGCGATCGCTGGTAGCGCGGATATCTTGGGCGATTGCGGCTTGCGCCTCCGCCGGACGGCGGCTGCGGATGGCATCGAGCGCCTGAAGGTGATGAGCGGAAGCGCCGCGCTTCACTTGTTCGGGACCCAGCTCCTCGAATAAGGCCAAGGTGCACGGTCCAGATCGAACCCAGAGTGGTTCGATGAGTCCCATCAACGTGTCGTGGTGGGCTCCTGCGTAAATGGCGAAATGGAATTCGCGATTCAACCGGTTGAGCTGGGTTGGAGTGCCCGCCTCGACGGCGCTGAACGCTCGGCTTACTTCCTCCATGCGTGCAATGTCGCTCGCGCCGGCGCGCTCTGCCGCCAGGCGCGTGATTTCTCCCTCGAGAATGATTCGCGCTTCACAAATCTCGGCGAAATTCTCTGCACTGAGGATGGGCACGCGCACGGATCGGGTGGGCATCAGCTCGAGCGCTCGTTCAACCGTCAGCTTCTGAAGCGCTTCGCGGACTGGCATGATGCTGGTCCCCAACCGGGACGCCAGATCCCGAATCGTGAGCACCTGTCCCGGCTTGAATTCTCCGTCGATCAAGCCGCGGCGAATCTGCAGGTGCACCTGTTCCTGAAGCGTGTTTCGCGGAATCGGCGCAAGGGCCGCTATGTGAGCTTTGGATGGCATTGCGTGGGGTTCACCGACCTGGTTGCGCCGGTCCAATTCTGCCAGTTCCAGCTCCTGCACGGATGACAGTCGGTACTGCTTGGGCGAAAGGCCGCATTTCGCGTGGAAGAGCCTCGAGAAGTATGCGGCATCATCGAAGCCCATATCCTGGGCGATGACGCTCACCGGCTGCCGAGTGGAGGCGAGCCGCCGTTTGGCTTCGCGCATCACGCATTCATGTATGAGCTTCGTCGGTGATAGACCCGCGACCCTGGCGCAGCTCGTGCGCAGATGTCCTAGGGTGACGTGTAGCGCGCGCGCATAGTCGACGAGCCGCCACTGCTGTCCGGCATGCGCCGTCACTAGCTGCAGGAAGGCCTGCACCAAATTTTCCACCCGGGTGCCCGCGGGCTGCGCGCCGGCTCGCAGTGAGTCGCCGCTGCTGAGTCGCGACGCAATGGAAACAGCCACGCTGGTGACCTGCTCGTTCATATTTCGTCAAAAAAATCCAACTATTGCCACGATTTATCCATTTAGGGCGCCAAAATGAAGAGTTACTGTGATAACAGCAGTATATATAACACAAGTCGCCGAGTGCATTACCAGGCGATTCAATGGGAGTCATCAGTGCCGGGCTTGAACCATATTCAGGCATCGTTCCCTTTCGCCAAGGAGGCCCTCTACCTCAATACGGCGGCGGTGGGCCTGTCGTGGATCGATCTGGGGCAGAAAGTCGCGGCCTACTACGACGCCGCCAAGCGCCGGGGAACGGTCGGCCGGGAAGTCTGGCATGCCTCGGTGAACTCGGCGAAAGCGCGGCTGAGCGCGCTGCTAGGCGTCCGGCCTGATCGGGTGTATTTCACCGGAAGTACCACCGAGAGTCTCAACATCGTGGCGCTCGGGCTGCCCCTGCAGGCGGGCGACCGTGTCGCGCTGGCGGCGGATGAGTTTCCTTCGGTGCTTCAGCCTTGGCTTGCGCGCGAAGATCGGGGCGTCAAGGTCGAACGCATAACGATTCATGGGGAATCCGAACGGACCCATGCACTGGCCGCGGCGATCGAGGGCGGCGCTCGCGCGTTGGCTGTGTCGCACGTGCATTGGCGAACCGGCACGCGGGTGGACCTCGAACCGCTGAGCGAAGCCTGCCGGCGCCATGGTGCATGGCTGATTGTCGATGGCGTACAGGCCGTCGGGGCTGTTCCAGTCGACGCATCGCTCGCCGATGCCTACTGCGGGTCGTCGTTCAAATGGCTGCTTTCCGGCTTCGGCCTGGGCTACATGGCCCTGAGCGACCGCCTTCTCGATGCCTGGACGCCGCCGTTGCGAGGATATGCCAACGAATGGCCCAGCAAGGACCCGCAGTACGGACATCTCAATTATCCGGGGATATTTGCCCTCAGCGCTTCATTGGAATTTCTGGAATCGATCGGTTGGGACGCGATCCACGGGCGTGTTGCCGATCTGACGGGAAGATTGCTCACGGCGCTCGAAGAGCGCGGCTTCGCGGCCGTCACGCCCGGCCGCAACAGAGCCGGAATCGTATCGGTGCCCCACGCCGCCGCCGCGACCCTGGTCCGCGCCATGGCGGCGGAATCGATCTATGTCGAGGATCGCGATGCGCTGGTCCGCGCGTCTCCGTATTTCTACAACTCCGAGGACGACATTGATCGCTTTGTCGCCGCCCTCGACCGTCATTCACTCAAACTCACGACCTAAGTAGGAGATCACCATGGCTCTGAATGCCCGTCACGGACGTCATTCGAATTTCCGGACGTCGGCCGTCCTGCCGGCCCATTTCCCGCTCTTATCCCTGTGCCTGGCGCTCGGCCTGCATTGGGATCATGCCTCGGCGCAGAGCACCGCCGCCCCCTCTGATGGGGCGACGCTCGATCAGTCGCAGGTGCTCGAGCAGGTCACCGTCACCGCTCAAAAGGTCAGTCAGAACCTTCAGCAAGTGCCGATAGCCATCAGTGCGTTCGACGCCGGGGAGTTGCAAGAGCGCCAGGTATTCAATCTGGCCGACGTCAAGTATCTCGTCCCCAATTTATACCTCGAGGAGAATTTGTCGAATACCGGCACTCCGAAGATCTTCATGCGGGGCATCGGCCAGGCGAACTCCGCGTTCTCATTCGACTCGCCGGTCGGAATCTATGTGGACGATGTCTATTACGCCAAGGAAATCGGTTCGCTCGTGGACTTCTTCGACATCGATCACATCGAAGTGCTGCGCGGTCCTCAGGGGACGATCTACGGGAGAAACAGCAGCATCGGCGCCATCCGCGTGGTGACGAAGAGCGCGCCGCTCGAGTCGGCAGATGCTACCGGCGACGTGACTTTCGGTTCGGAGGACCAGCGCAACGCCCGCGTGGACGTCGGCATCCCGATCATTCAGGACACGATGGGATTTCGGATCGCCTTCAACAGCAAGTACAACGATGGCTTTGAAGTGAACACCGCGAACGGCGACCGGGCGGATTCCGACGACAGCAATGCCGTGCGCGCTCAGTTATTGACCAAATTCAACGAGAACGTCAGCCTCACGCTTCGCGGCGACTACCTGCGCGACGACTCGCGCCCGCCCGTCGCCACGAATTTCATCAACAACGATCTCAGCAGCCTTCGCTATCAGAGCGAGCTCTCGTATTCTGACGGCACGGCACGCAGCCGCCAGGAGACATTCGGTACCTCAGCCACATTCAACTGGAGTTTTGGCGGCGAGAAATTGACATCTATTTCCGCATGGCGCGGCGTCAACACCATCAATGCCTTCGATGCGGACGGCACCATTCTCGCCAGCTTTGAAGTCCCCACCAGCGATCTCAATGACCGTTCCCTGACCCAGGAGATCTTCGTTACCGGAGCGAATGTCGGTGCTCTGCCGATCGATTGGGTGGCGGGAACCTTTTATCTGCACGAACGCACGCACTACATCTATTCCATGCAGATCTTTGCACCGCCGTCCGCACAGACATACGAGCAGATAGTGGACTCCTCCGCGGGCTACTTGCAAGGCATCTACCACCTGACCGACAAGCTGTCCGTGACGGCGGGCGGCCGCTACACGACCGAGCACAAGGACTTCGACGTCATCAGCCATCTTGCCGACGGCGGTTTCGATTTTGCCTTCTCCGACCACGACCTATCGACGAACCGCGGCACCTGGCGGGGCGCAATCGACTATCAGGTTGATCCCTCGATGCTCTTATATACCAGCGCGGCCACGGGCTTTCGTAGCGGCGGCCTGAACGGCAACGCGCTGAGTTTGGCGGACGTGACCTCGGGCGCTTTCCAGCCCGAAGAGACGCTCATGTACGAGGCCGGCATCAAGAGCGAATTTCTCGATCACCGCCTGCGCGTCAATGCCGACTATTTTTACGGCGAATACCACAATCTTCAGGAAGCCGTCGTCGAGAACGACGGGAGCGTGAGCAATGTCAACAACAGCGCGCGTGTGAATGGGCTGGAACTGGAGTCAGAGGTGGTTCCATTCCGCGGCCTGAAGCTGTCGGCGAATGTAGGCACGCTCAACGACACTATCGTGGGGTCGAGCACCAAGCTCCCGGACGCGCCGCATCTGAATTGGACTCTTGCCGCGCGCTATGCGCACGATGTCGCCTCCTACGGAGAGTTGAGCGGCGGCTTGAGTTGGAGCCATACCGGCGCTTCCTATGAGGATGCCGCGAACACTCCGATCATCGCAGTGTCGGCGCACGACAATCTGGACGCCAATGTAAGCCTTGCGACACCCGATCAGCATTGGCAGTTCATTCTCGCAGGATACAATCTGACGGACCGGGTCTATCCGATTGGAGGCTTCTATATTGCGGGAGGGTTCATCGCGGCGACCGAGTGGCCGAGCCTGCCCCGACGCTGGGCGTTCACCGTCAGGTACAAGTACTAGCGCGTGAGAATTCAGGAGAGGCGGCGCTGGATCGATCTCAGCGGGCTCGGCTGGGCGGGCGGGGAATTCGGGCTCGCGTGCTACGCAGGCCTATCGACGATCTATCTGCTGTACTTCGCGACGGAGGTCTTGCGCATCCCGCCTGCCTGGGCGGGTGTTGCGCTCTTGGTGCCGCGGATCTGGAATATGATCGCCGATCCAGTCGTGGGCGTGCTCTCCGACCGCACGCACAGTCGATACGGGCGGCGCCGGCCGTACCTGTTGGGGGGCGCGGTGTTATGGGGCCTTTGCGTGGCCCTATTGTTCAACCTGCCGCCGGTCCGGCCGCCGCTTGCCGCGACGCTTCTGTTTGCACTGGTGTTCTTGCTGAGCAATACGGGCCTGACGCTTTACCAGGTGCCGTACTCGGCGATGCTGGCGGAAATCACGCGCAGCCAAACCGAACGAACCCGCATGGTGGCGCTGCGGGAAATCGTGGCGCGCGGGGCGATTCTACTGACGCTCGGCGCCGGCCCCTGGATCTTGAGCATGGCGCCCACGCAGGCCGATGGATTCGGAAGAATGGGCATCGTGTTCGGCGGCGCGATCATGGCCGCCGGGCTGCTGGCCTTCGCCATGACCGCCCGCGCGGAACCGGCCGCCGTAGTGCAGGGGCATGGCGGCTTTCGCGCTCAGATGGCGGCGCTTGCCCAGAATCGTCCCCTCTTGTGGGTATCGGGGAGCTTCTTGCTGGTGAATACCGGCGATGCGGTGTTCAGCGGGTCTCTGGTGTACTTCGTGACCCGAGTGCTCGGGCGCAGTCCGGCGCTGATCGGCTTGCTCTACCCGATGAGTTCCATCGCGGGGATCATCACCGCGCCTCTTTGGTCGGCAGCCGCGAATCGATTCGGGAAAGTCCGGATGTGCCGGATCGCGCTCGGTGGGAATGCGCTTTGCTGTCTGTTGCCTCTGTTGATGACAGGATATCAGCAAGCTCTCTATCCCTTCATGGTGCTCTACGGTGTGTTCAACACCGGCGCGCGCTTGCTGCCGAACGCCATGGTGCCGGACACCGCCGATCTGGACCGGACTCGAACGGGAGAACGCAGAGAGGGCATCATCTTCGGCATCTTCGTGTTCATGCAGCAGACGGGATTCGCGCTCGGCGGGTTCCTACTAGGCTTGTTCCTCTCGGCCGGCGCGGGCGCCGCAGCGGAGCCCTCGGTGTCCGGTATATCGCTCTCGTTCACGGCGGGTGCCGCCGCACTTTATGGCAGTGCGCTGGTGCTGACCCTGGGGTATGGGATAGCCGATACTCGCCGCTCGACATGAGGACCCACAGCGGGTCTGCTCGGCACCGACTTTCAGGCCGAGTTTCATCAGTTCCTCGCCGCCATGATCTCGCAACTCGCGCTCGTAGAGCACGTCGGGGACGACGAAGGTGGCCGACAATTTGAAGGCACACGAGATCAGTTCGCCACGCTCAAGATCGATCAGAACCGAAGTATCGGACACCAGAATCGTCATGCTGCTCCGCCACAGCTCGATAGCACAGTCTTTCCAACCTCTGTGGTTTCTCCCTTTCTGGGGAGATTGCACCGGGCTCTTTGAAAGGAGGGGCCCTCCAGCCTCGGTCCTTGAAGATTTCGAATAGAGATTTGAACAGCTGCTGGCCAATGATTCCTAAATCTCTGCAGCGATACGTGATGGCCTGAAAACTCGTGCCAAATAGATTTTTAAGCTGCAGCAATTCAGCCATGCTCACCGACGTGCGGTGCGTACCCACTTCGTTCCACAAGCTTTCGGCAGGCATCAGAAATGCCGCGGCAAAGCGATGCGCCGCTTTCTCGCAATCCAGCCCGGGTGCTATATCCATGACAAGATGCCCAAGCTCATGGGCCAAATTGAAGCGCTTGCGCTCTGCCCAATCTCCACTGTTGATGACAATGACAGGCAAAGACGTCCGGTTCGGTCGAGGCCGAGCAATCAAATCGCTTCACGCGTAGTGAGAAATCGGTGTGGGGTATCAAAAATTGGTGGGCCGTGGGCGATTCAGGCTGTTCCGCCGATTTTTGTCCGCATAAAACTCAAGTAATTTCAGGAGGTTGAGTGGCGTGGCCGCTGCTTCAAGCGAGAGAAACCGCGGCCTCGTGATGATCGAGCCGATCATTGAGTCGCCGAACACTAATACCCAGCAACTCGGCCGTCTTGGCCTCAGATAAGGCGCCCTCCGCCACAGCTCGATAGCACAGTCTTTCAAATCTCTGTGGTTTCTCTTTTTCTGGGGAGATTGCACCTGGCTCTTTGAAGGGAGGAGCCCTCCAGCCTCGGACCTTAAAGATTTCAAATAGAGATTTGAACAGCTGCTCGCCTATGATTCCTAAATCTTTACAGCGATACGTGATGGCCTGAAAACTCGTGCCAAATAGATTTTTAAGCTGCAGCAATTCAGCCATGCTCACAGACGTCCGGTGCTTGCCCACTTCGTTCCACAAGCTTTCGGCAGGCATCAGAAATGCCGCGGCAAAGCGATGCGCTGCTTTCTCGCAATCCAGCCCTGGTGCTATGTCCATGACAAGATGCCCAAGCTCATGGGCCAAATTGAAGCGCTTGCGCTCTGCCCAATCTCCACTGTTGATGACGATGACAGGTAGCGACGTCCGGTTCGGTCGCAAAACTTTCGCGGTTAGTCCGTCGACTTTGTCTGCCACGATCGACAAAATCTTGATGCCGCGCTCTTCCAAGAGTTCGACCAGATTGGGCAGAGGATCAAGTCCAAGACCCCAATCTTGACGCAGACTCCAAGCCGCCCGGTCCGCTTCGTTCAAATCATTGAGTACGGGATAGGGAGCCTCTCTCGGCTTGTCCCACTCGATCGTCAGGCCGAGCAATTCCTCGACTGCGAGATAACGCTCAAAAAGATGCAGAACCTGGGCCTCGACCTGGGCCTGCTCCTTGGCGCTCATTTTTGCCTTCCTACGAAATTCAACCCCGTCGAGCGACATCTCCTGCTCGGACAACAAGTAGTCCTCAGATACCCCAAGGGCCTTAGCCATGGCGACCAGCACCTTAGACCCCGGCATCATCTCGTCCTGCTCATACTTGCTTAAGGCCTGCGCGGTAACGAGGTTGCCAATCTTGCTTTCAAGGTCCCTAAGAGACAATCCTACCGCAGCCCGCGCCGTCTTAAGTCTATGACCTATCATGGTATTTATTATATTACCTTAGGTTGTCAAATGGTATATAATATTGATAAATTGTCAACTCACTATTTTTGGTGCCAACTCAAAGGACTCCCTTTTCAAGCGCTTTTCTGAATATTTGCGCTCATTGTTAATCGATATTAATATGGTTTTCAGATAATTATGTCGATTAACAAAACCACCCATTCGCCGCTTACCCTGCGCGAGGGCTTTCATGTCGTGATGCTCAGAGCTCTGGCGGAGCGACTGCAAGGACGCGATTGGGTTCTGAAAGGTGGAACCAATCTACGCCTTTACTTCGGCAGTATCCGATTCAGCGAAGACATCGATCTGGATGTGGGCAAGGACGTCGCGGGCGCCATGCAACGCGCGATTCCGGCGACGCTGGCGGACGGAGATGTGCAACGGCGTCTGCAAGCCCTAGGCATACTCCAGGCCTCGCTGATCGGCGGACGATCGAGTAAGTCGACCGATACGACACTGCGCTACAAAATTGAGCTGGTCGGACGCGGCGGCATCCGACCGCCGACCAAAATCGACGTGTCTTACCGGGATAGATGCGAGGGAGACGAGCACGCGGTCAGCCCGGCGAATGATTCCGCCGTCCGCGAGTATCTCCGCCCAGATGACCCGCCGCTTCTATTGCCGAGTTACACACGGCCTGCGGCCATCCGTCAGAAGATCAATGCCCTTGCCTCGCGCACGCACGTGCAGGCCCGTGATGTATTCGATCTGTTTGTTCTGGGAGATGGAACGCTCAGAGGAATCGACACTGGTTTCCTAAGACGCTGGCTAGACGATGCCACGCTACGCAACGCACGCGGCCGAGTGCTCGAAATATCCCATGCCGAGTATTCAGACACGGTTCTGGCCTACCTGGATCCAGCGCAACGCGAGCAGTTGCAGGACGAGGGCGCCTGGATCGCGCGTCAATTGTTTGTCGGCGATCTCATCGACCAGATCATCGCCGTACCACCGGAAACAATCACATGAACGCCGTAGATACCGCTGTCTTCGGCGAACTGACGCATCATCAACCCGTATTCACTACGGCCGACGTCATCAAAACCACTGGAGGTTCGCCCGTCTGGGCGACCCAATCGCTTTCGGCTTTGGCAAAGGAAGGGCTAATTGCCAAAGTTCGACGTGGACTTTGGGCATTGCCCGGCCATGCTGACTTCTCACCCTACGCCATCATTCCACAATTGCTGCGCGCCACAAAAGGACAAAAGACCGACGTTCGCGGTTATGTATCGCTACTCTCCGCCCTTAATCTTCACGGCATGATCGACCAAGCGCCACACGTGATTCAGATCGTGGCGGAACGCATACGTCCCACCGTACGAACCCCTTTTGGGACATATCAGTTCCACCGACTCGACTCCGCACTCATCGGCGGCTACGGTCCGTATCGAAACACCGGCAACTTCGACATCGCTACCCCTGCCAAAGCTCTATTCGACGCGCTGTATTTATCGACCCGGCGCGGCCGGCGACTGCGACATTTCCCCGAGCTGACTTGGCCGGCAAACTTCTCTCGTCGCGAATTACGCGAGTGGA
The DNA here is from genome assembly GCA_963784105.1 of uncultured Gammaproteobacteria bacterium. Classification (GTDB taxonomy): domain Bacteria; phylum Pseudomonadota; class Gammaproteobacteria; order Steroidobacterales; family Steroidobacteraceae; genus Bog-1198. Next base: position 1,298,824 of record CAWAQE010000015.1, on the reverse strand, counting down.
TCGCAAAGATCGACGATAGCAAGCTACGGGTCGCAGTCACCGAACGGTGGGATGTCTTGCGGCACAAGTCGCAGCCATGAGCAGCAAAGAAATCTATGTGAGCACCGACGTTGAGGCCGACGGGCCGATCCCCGGCCCGAACTCAATGTTGAGTTTTGGCTCGGCGGCGTATACGGGCGGAAAGGAATTGATAGGCACATTCAGCGCGAACCTTGAAACGCTGCCGGGCGCAACAGCCGATCCCAAGACGGCAGAATGGTGGGCCCAACAGCCCGAGGCCTGGGCCGCGTGCCGGCAAGAACTGGAAATGCCTGAAACGGCCTTGCGCCGCTACGTCCTCTGGCTCAAAGCCCTTCCCGGAAAGCCGGTATTCGTCGGCTACCCAGCCGGATTCGATTTCCTATTTGTTTACTGGTACCTGATTCGCTTCGCTGGCGAAAGCCCTTTCAGCTTCTCCGCCCTCGACATCAAAACCTACGCAATGGCGTTGCTGAAAAAGGACTATCGCAAAAGCACTAAAGGCGGCATGCCCAAACATTGGTTCGACTCGCATCCCCATACCCACATCGCCCTCGACGACGCCATCGAACAGGGTGCGCTGTTCTGCAATATGCTTGCCGAGAATCTCGGCAAGTCCTAGTGCGAACCGGCGTTGAACGCTCTGTTCCTACAGTGATTGACCTATAACGGACTTTTGTGCCGTTTTCGGTAAATGGTGGGCCGTGTAGCCACCACATTTACGTCGCAAGCCATTGATTTATAAATTAATAAAATCACCCTGATTCGCCGATGCCCCCAGTCATGCCCCTGCCAAATGGTGGCTGTCTCCGGACACTACTGGAGATCGTTCGTAATGTCCTATTTGCTAGTATTCACCAAAAGGGACATAATTGCCGCCATGAATCAGCCTTACGGACACCACCCCAATGGCCTTCACACTAAAGCTTCCCGCGCCGTGGGAGAGCCGCGGCTGGAGGGCGAAAATCCGAGATCGAGAACGGGTAGAGCCGCCGCACGTGACGATCATGCACAAAGCGAAGGCATGGCGGTTCGGCCTTCGGACGCAGCAGTTTCTCGATGCGGAGCCCGATCCCAAAGAGATTCCGAATGAGGTACTTGAGGGGACTCGGGCCGGCCTCTTTTTGCTGCGCCAAGCGTGGGACCGCATGTATCCAGAGAACCCCATTGTTTCGAAGACGCCCAAGAAGTCGAAGGCAAAGAGGAAGCACAAGTGAATGCTCAGCTACTTCTAGTTGAACCACGTGGCCACGCCACCGGAAAATTCCAACGCCTGAAAGCCAGTCGTTTGCATTTTCAATCGGATGTCCGTGCCGCAATGGCTCAGCGTAGTGTCTATTCGCTTTGGATTGCGCCCAGTGAGCGTGCAATGGAACTTCTGTTGGGCACGCTACCCCGCCGTCCAAGAAGTGATGACCGGCGGCTTCTGTCGTTGGAGCGAGCACGTGGCGACACACAAAATCTCGTGCACGCTCATTTTCGGTTTGTGGTTTCCGCCGGGGATGGCGTTCAATTGTTGCCGATTGCCGAGCTTATTGAAGTCCTGGGATCAGACAACCGAACCGACCTGTTTGTCGGCGGAGTTGTACTGGCAACTCAGTCGGCCCTCCTCCTTTATCGTGGGAACCTTGAGCCGATCACGATTCCTCTGGACTGGTTCGATTCGCGCCCTGGGAGCCCCGACCCAGACGTTTCAAAGTTTGCCGTTACGGACTATGGGCAAACAGTTCGACTGGGCGACTATGAGGCAGCTACGGACGCCATTTTGTACGAGTTTGACGAGGACTATCGCATTCGTGCGAAAAAGCAAAGAATTGAAGAAGATGAATCAATCGGAGGCTCAATTCGCCGATTACGCCTGCAGAAGGGGCTGCGCCAGACTGACTTTCCCGGAGTCACTGCCAAGGAAATCGCCCGTATCGAACGCGGCAAAGTCAAGATGCCTCATCGAGAGACCCTAGAAAAGATTGCGGATCGAACGGGCATTCCGGTCGATCAACTTCAATCGTATTGACGTAGGCTGAATCGAGGTGACACAAAAATTCGGGTAGACCCGCTTGATCACGATGCTTGCCTTTGGCAACTACTGCTCCATCCGCGACATGATTCTGCGGCTCGAGCGAGTGAAAATCGTGACTGGAACAACGTCTCCGGCGAAAGCAACGGGAACGATTAACACTGCCGCTGGAAAGCCAGATCAATCGAGGCGTTAGCAGATGCGCCCCGCCATTCACCTACACACATTCGATTCCGACATGGCAATCGCCTGGGGCCAAGCTTTCGAATCCGACGACGGGATCCAAATTATTGAGGGTGACATCCTCCTTGGCACAGCCGATGCCCTGGTGAGCCCTGCAAACAGCTTCGGGTATATGGACGGAGGGATTGATCTAGCTTATCGCAACTTCTTCGGAATGAAGGTCCAACACCGCGTGCGGGATAAGATTCATGCCGACCATTTCGGTGAACTCCCAGTGGGTCAGGCACTCATTGTCGAGACCGATCACCCCCTTCTTCCTCTTTTGATTGTTGCCCCGACGATGCGTGTTCCGGATCGCATAGGTGACACCGTCAACGTATATTTGGCTTTCCGTGCCGCTCTGATCGCGGTGATCCACCACAATAAATCAACACGAAGACGAATAGAGACGTTACGCGCCCCGGCCTTGGGAACAGGGGTCGGGGGCATGCCAATTGATCGCGCCGCTCGCCAGATGCAGGCTGCCTACGCGTCTGTATTTGGGGAGTCCGATTGGCGCGATGACCCGACGCAGGTTTTGCTCCACCACGAAAATTTACGTTCCTAAATGCATAGAGCAAAATTACTCAGGATCCCATTTCACCTTCCGAAATGCCGGCCCGATTGCAGAACTTCAACATCAATGACGAATCCCCAACATGCAATTCATTGATGATGTGTCGTTGCCAGGGCACGGGCATATCACCGGAGGGTTCCTAAGCCTCGATAGCCGGATCTTGGTTGTGACCTCCGCCTTTCGCCGACTCACTGAGCCGCCCGCCTACAATGTGCCCACTTAGCCCATCATGGGTACACCGCGCTCCGCCGGCTATGCGGCCCAAACCGGACGGTTACAGTTATTGTGTGCTCGTGTAGGTTCGAATCCACTTCCCTTTCTCTCGGCGCTCTGAACTTATTGATCTATATGAGAAAATTCGTGGATATGGTGGGCCGTGTAGGGATCGAACCTACGACCAATTGATTAAGAGTCAACTGCTCTACCAGCTGAGCTAACGGCCCATAAACCTTGCAACCAACAAAACCGAACTCGCACCCAGCTACTAAAAGTGGGGTGGACGACGGGGCTCGAACCCGCGACAGCCGGAATCACAATCCGGGGCTCTACCAGCTGAGCTACGTCCACCATCGTCCCTCTTCCGAAAGGTGGCGCGCCCGGCAGGAATCGAACCTGCAACCGCCGGCTTAGAAGGCCGGTGCTCTATCCGGTTGAGCTACGGGCGCCTCATAAATCAATAAGTTACAGCGCCAAACGTACTTTTTTCAGGCCGACGCTCGGGTCCCAGGCAAACCGAATCGGAAGTGCGGCGCGGATTATATAGGAGTTTCCCAGTATTAGAAGTCCCGAATGCACCCGGGCTGTCTCCACCGCTTCCGCAAGGACCCGAGGCAAGCGTCTGTCGGCCGCAGAGGCAGGCCGCCGCTCAGCTCTCCACGGCGCGTTTGAGTTTCGCCAGCGCCTGATCCCATTGCCGCGCAATGGTCTCCAGCGAGCGCCGAGCCTCGTCCAATTGCGCGGGCTCGAACTCCCACAGCCGCTCGCGTCCCACTTTCACGTCGCGCACCAGGCCTGCCGCCGCCAGCACGTCCAGATGCTTCGTGATCGCCTGCCGGGTGATGGCCGTGCCCGAGGTCAGCTGAGTGATGGACATGGCGCCGCCCACGCACAGGATGGCGATGAGCCGCAGCCGCATTTCATCGCCCAGAGCGGCGAATATCGGCGCGCAATGCTGCAACGGCTGCTTCGGGGGGGCTCTACGGCGCGGCGACATGCTTTTCGATATTCTTGATCTGCTCATCCCACCCGGAACTGTTCATGCGGAATGCCGTCGCGCGGCGCTCCGGCGGAATTTTATCGAATCCGGACTCCACCACCGTGAGCACCACGCCGCCGGCGCCATCGGCGATCTCAAAGACCACCAGAGTCGTGGGCTCCTGCGAGTAATCCACCGCAACATCGATGGCCGCCGGATGCCAGCGAAAGGACAGCAATCGCTCCGGCACCATGCGCTCGATCAGCACTTCCATCACGAGATGCTCGTAGCCGGGGTAGGTAATCTGTCCCCGCACGGTCTTGCCCGCCACGAAGGCTTCGCCTTTGAAATCCACCCCAAACCAATCGCCGAACTCTTTGGCGTCCGCCACTGCGCGCCAGACGCGCGAACGCGTCGCCTTCAGCAAGATCGTTCTTTCAATGCGGTCCGTCGATGTGTTCATATGCAACCTCCAGGGTGCATATTAGACGGAATCGGCTCTTTATGCAACTTTCAAGTTGCATTTAGGCACATAGCACCCCATGCGCGCTCTGCCGCCGCCGGCTGTCGAACCGCCAGCCCGGCCTACTGCGGATAGGACTTGACGCTGTCGGCGACCGAATCGGCGACATGCTCCTTGGTGATGACCCCCGCCACGTCGGAGCCGCGCGGGATTCCCCGGCCGCGCACCACGACCGCCATGATGGCGTTCTTGCGCCACATGCGGCGTATCACTTCGAAAGCACTGTCGCCCTCGCCCACGACGGCATAATTCCGGCTGGCGACATCGCGCAGCCTCACTCCGGTGTTGGCGCTCTCCAACCCCCGGCGAAGTCCCGTGTTGACGCGAATCACGCCGAAGAGGTGGCCCTTGTCGGTGACCACTACGTGGCGCAGGCGCCCCGCATGCTCGGGCTGGCGCAGATAGTCGTCGAAACTTGCGTCCGCCGGCAGAACCTGGATATCGGCATCCATCACTTCGCGCGCCGTACGCACGAGAAACATGTTCGCGTGGCGAGCCTTGGGGATGGACCGGCCGCGCCGCACGAGCTTCAGGGTATATATGGTTTCGCGGGAAAGCACCCGGCGGGCGCCGATGCTCATGGCCACCGCCACGATCATGGGCATGACGATGCTGTAGTCGAGCGTCATCTCGAAGATCATGGTGACGGCCGTCATGACGGCCCCCGTACCGCCGCCGACCATTGCGCCCATGCCGACGATGGCGAAGGCGGGGACGCTGAGGTGCAAGGGCAACCCGGCGGCATTCAGCAGCGCTGCGAAGCCGCCGCCCAGGGCGGCGCCCATGAACAAGGAGGGTGAGAAAATGCCTCCGGAAGAGCCGGATCCCAGACTGATCGAGGTCGCGAACGCCTTGGCGACGAACAGCACCCCGAGCAGCCAAAACGTCGAAATCTGGCCTGCCAGTATGGCCTGAACGGTGGCGTATCCGACGCCATCGACGTAGTACTGACCTACGGTGCGCAACAGCAGGTACATGAGCACGCCGAATATCAGCATGCCCAGCATGTGCCGAAGATATCGGTGTCTGATCCTGTCGAAGTAATCTTCCGCCCAGTGCAGCGCATGAATGAAGCCCGCCGCTGCAACGCCGGTGAGCGCTCCCATTGCAGCGAACAGCGCGAGCACGGCCAGTGCGCTCGAATCGATGGGCATGGCCTCGAGTACGGGCACGTGGAAGGCGGGCATATCGCCGAAGAACCAACGGCCCACGAACGTCGCCGTTCCTGTGGCGATGGCGACCGGAAGGAAGGTCTCCGCGCTCACCTCCGGCAGCATCAGCTCGATGGCAAACAGGACCCCGCCGATGGGCGTATTGAATGTCGAGGCGATGCCCGCGCCGGCGCCCGCGGCGACGAGGGCGATCCGCTGACCCACCGGCATGCGGATGATCTGCCCCAGCGTCGAACCGAGCGCCGAGCCGATCTGGATGATGGGACCTTCCCGTCCGACCGATGCGCCGCTGCCGATGGCGATGGCCGATGCAAGCGATTTGACCACGGCCACCACCGGACGGATCACGCCGCCCTTGTAGTAAATGGCGTCCATCACCTCCGGCACCCCGTGGCCCTTCGCCTCGGGCGCAAAGTTATTGACCAGGAAGGTAACGCCGACGGCGCCCAACACCGGCACAAGGATCACGAACGGGCCCCACGGGGCGGCCGCCGTGAATACATTGGCATCGTAGTGGACGGCCGCATGGCCGGTGAACAGTAGATTGTGGATGAGGCCGATCAGATCTCGGAAGAAAACAGCGCCAAAACCGGTGACCACGCCCAAGCCAAGAGCCAGCAGAGAAAGTGAGACCAGCCGCAGGGGGGGACCCTGCTCGCGCTCAATCACGGGGAAAACCTATCATGCCGAACGGGGACTCCTATCTGAGGGAAATGCAAAAAAAAACCAAGAAAAACAATGGTCGGGGTGACAGGATTCGAACCTGCGACATCTACGTCCCAAACGTAGCGCTCTACCAGTCTGAGCTACACCCCGAACAACGGAGAACTTGAGCTTACCGGAGGCGCGCTAGTCTACGGGGTTGGCGGGCAAAGGCAATCGCCGGGCTATGCCTATGCCGCCTGCCGTGTGGACCGCCGATGCACTGCAAACGCCACTGCGACGCCGATGAAAGGCAGCAGCGCGACTTCCTCCGCCTTTCGTACGATCAAGGCGCCTGCCAGTAGCGCGCCGAACAAGTAGGAAACCACGACCGCACTTTGGATCTTCACATCCTTTAAGCCCGACACGTCTCCATTGGCGATCGAGTCGGCGATGGTCCCCACCAGCTTGGTGAGCGTCGTCGTGAACACGATGGTCGTCAAGCTGATGGTTTGCCCGATGACCGCCTGCAATCCCATCGCAACGGCGAGCAGCAGGATCTGCAGGTGATCCGAAGGCGCGTGTGCGACATGAGGGGTCCACATCGAATACAGCGCAAAAAACAGCAGCAGGCCGGTCTCGCTGGCCAATAGCACGGCAAGCGCCTGCCCCTGCGCGCGGCCGCGGCGCTGCAATACCCCCAGGGCGCAGCCGATGGCGAAACCGATGAGCGCGACCACTGAGCCCATGGCCGACTGCGAGTCGCTCTGCGCGACGTAGTACGCGAGCAATGCGAAATTGCCGGTCATCGCCGAGGCGAACACTCCACCCAATGTGGCGAAGCTGATGACGTCCACCGCGCCGGCCGCAAATGCCGTGAGCAGCAGTATCGATTCGTTGTAGGTAAGTCTGACTTTGTCCGGCATGAATTATCCGCGGCTCAGGGCGCGTCGACCGTGTACCCCTTGGCGCGAAGTTCATCCAGCAGGCCGCCGGGCTCGAGCAGCATATCAATATTCACCACCGCCACGGTAACCTCGCCATTATGCAAATGCTTCTGGAAGGCGTCGAGCCAGGCCCGGCGCATGCGGGCGATGAGATCGGCGGCGCCCGCTTCGGTGTCGAGGTCCGCGCGGCAGGCATCGACTTCCTTGGGCTCGGGCAAGGCTTGGATGCGCTCGACATTGCCGTTCGCCCACGCCTGCGCCCGCTCGAGCAGGCGCGGCAGGCCGCTTTCCACGGTCACCAAGGACGCCGCCACACAGGCCTCCTCCGTCGACTGCGGCAAGGTCTTCATGGCATCCAATACATCGCCGACGCCCGCGATCTTGATTTCCTCGACCCGGACGCCGTGTTTCTTTGCCAGGCTGCGCATCGCCGCGCCCAGATCCACGCGCGTGGAAAGGCCCACTCGGTGGAACGCCGCCTGCTGCAGGAATGCCTCTGCCACGAGGGGGCGGAATCGCTCCCACTTACTGGGATCGTCGGCGTACTTGGCTCGTTGTACCGTAAAACGGGCGTACAGATCGGGCCGAAGGACATCCTTGAGGCGCTTGCCGCCGCCCACCAGCAAGAGGTGGCGGTCCGTAATCAACAGCCACAATATTCGGGCGATGCCGATCTCCAGCGGCTTCTGCACCAGCACCTGATTCGTGCTGCCGAGCACCTGCTCCACCTGCTTCGATCGCCAGGTAATGCCCTTGGGCAGGGGCGACATGCTGCCCAGGATCCACAGCTGCGCCGTGCCGCTGCGCACGTGCCACATGCCGGGGCCGGTGCGCTCGCCCGTCACCACCAGCTCGTCCAGCACTTGCGGAGCCTGATCTGCCCGGCACTCGCGGGGCAGCAACCCTGCCGTCAGCAGAATTGCCCCGATGAATATCGCCGAGCCGCTAGCGGCGATCCTTGACGCGGCTCGCCTTGCCGGCTGAACGCGGCAGCGAACCGCTCGCGGCCACGCGAATGTCGGCGGATATTCCAATGTTGTCCTTCAATTTTGCGGCAAGCGTCAGCCCTTCAGCCTTGTGTCCATTATCGCCAAGTTCAGGGCGCGCTTCCACGACAATCGAAATCTCGTCGAGGCGATCTGGCCGCGTGATCTCGATCTCATAGTGGGGCGCGAGACCCTTGCAGCGCAGGATCTGTTCCTCGATCTGCGACGGAAACACATTGACGCCGCGAACGATCAGCATGTCGTCGCTGCGGCCGGTGATCTTTGCCATGCGCCGCATGGCCGTCACGGACCCCGGCAACAGTCGGGTCAGATCGCGGGTGCGGTAGCGTATCACCGGCATGGCTTGCTTGCTCAGCGAGGTGAATACCAATTCGCCCTCCTCGCCCTGCGCCGCCACCTCACCGCTCGCCGGGTTCACGATCTCGGCGATGAAATGATCTTCCCATATCGTCGGCCCTTCACGGGTGCCCGCAAACTCCTGTGCGACCCCGGGGCCCATGACCTCCGACAGACCGTAGATGTCGCAGGCCTCGATATCGAACGCGGACTCGATTTCCGCGCGCATGCCGTCGCCCCAGGGCTCCGCGCCGAATATGCCGATGCGCAACGAGCTCGAGCGCGCATCGATCCCCTGCCGCTTGAACTCATCGAGTATGGCGAGCATGTAGCTCGGTGTCACCATGATGATGTCGGGCGCAAAATCTCGGATCAGCTGCACCTGCTTTTCGGTCTGGCCGCCGGACATCGGGATCACCGTGCACCCCGCCGCTTCGGCGCCGTAGTGCGCGCCCAAGCCGCCGGTGAACAGGCCGTAGCCGTAGGCGACGTGCACCTTCATGCCCGCGCGGCCGCCCGCCGCCCGAATCGAGCGCGCGACCAGATTGCCCCAGGTGGCGAGATCGGTTCTCGTGTAGCCGACGACGGTGGGTTTGCCGGTGGTGCCGGAGGATGCGTGGATGCGGGCAATCTGCTCCTGGGGCACCGCAAAGAATCCGAAGGGATAGGCTTCGCGCAGATCGGCCTTGGTCGTGAACGGAAAGCGGGCCAAATCGGCGAGCGTGCGCAGGTCGTCGGGATGAACGCCCGCCGCGTCGAATTTTCGCGTGTAGTTGGCATTGTTCGTGTAGGCGTGCTGCAGCGTCGACTTCAAGCGCTTCAGCTGCAGCGATTCCAGCTCATCGCGGCTCGCGCCTAGAATCGGTTCGAGGGCGGCCATTTCTTGGGTCGTGTGCGAATCCATCGTAATGCCCACCCCTACCCCGTTATTCGAATTTGGCGCTGCGCTTGGCGCGCGCCGCCGCCAGCCCCTCGCGCGCATCCGACAGCTTGAAACCCAGAAATTCCAGGGCGAGCGAAGTGTCGAAGCTGGGGCCGGCCAATCTCAGCCAGTTGTTGAGCGCGTGCTTGGTCCAGCGGATTGCGGTGGCGCTGCCGGCGGCCAAGCTGCGCGCCACGCCGAATGCGCTGTCCAGAACCTCTGCGTCGGGTACCGCCATGGCGATGAGGCCGATGCGTTCGGCTTCGGCACCCGAGAGCGATTTGTTGGTCAGCAAATGATACCGCGCCTTCGCCAGACCGCAGAGCAGCGGCCAGATGATGACGGCGTGATCGCCCGCCGCGACGCCGAGCCGGGTGTGGCCGTCGAGAATTCGCGCATTGTCCGCGGCGATGGACACATCCGCCAATAGCGCGATTGCAAGCCCCGCCCCCACCGCGCTGCCGCGGATGGCGGACACCACCGGCTTGGAGCAATTGATCAGGTTGTACACCAGGTCGCTCGCCTCCTTCCAGACCCGGATCAGAGTCGCTTCATCCTCTATCATGCGATCGATCATGTCGAAATCGCCGCCCGAGGAAAAATCGGCCCCTTCGCCGCGAACGACGACCACCCGCACGGCATCATCGGCATCGACGGCACGCCACACCAGCGCAAGATCCCGGTGCATGGCCTCCGTGGCCGCATTCAAGCGGCCCTTGTTTGCCATGACGAGCTCGAGTATCCCCGGCTCCGGTGCGAGGAAATGCAGGCTGGGAAAGTCCTTTGCGTAGCGGGCCGCATCTATCGGGGTATTCATCGGCGCGCTCACGGGGCCTTCCCCTGCGCGTCCGGAACCGCGTATATGCTGACCATGGTGAGCACGAAGTAAGAAGCCACCGTCTCCTCGTGCTGGTTGGTGATTTCCGTGTCCCACGCCACTTCGCCCCAGCCCTTGTCGCCGCGCAGACTCTTGCGGGCGCAGGTGAGGCGCACCTTGATTCTGTCTCCGGGTTTTACCGGCTTCACGAAACGCAGCTCATCGATGCCGTAGTTGCCGAGCACGGGACCATAGTCCGGATCGACGAACAGACCCGCCGCGGCCGAGATGAGAAAGTAGCCGTGGGCCACGCGCCCGCCGAACAGAGGATTCCGCGCTGCCTCGCTCTCGTTCAAGTGAGCGTAGAAGTTATCGCCCGACAGCGCCGCGAACTGCTCGATGTCCGCGATGGTGACTTCGCGCTCCGCCGACTTCAGCGTGTCGCCCAGTTCCAGATCGTGGAACGGAATGCGGAATGGGTGCCTCCCCGGATCGCGCAGCCGGCTGCCGCGCACCCAGCGGCCGCTGACCGCGGTGAGCGTGTCGGGCGAACCCTGGACGGCGGCGCGCTGCATGTAGTGCAGCACTCCGCGAATGCCGCCCATCTCCTCGCCGCCGCCGGCGCGGCCCGGACCCCCGTGGATCAGCGGAGCCAGGGGCGAGCCATGGCCTGTCGACTCCTTGGCGCAGGCACGGTTCACCACCAGGATGCGGCCATGGTACGGCGCCAGCCCGAGGACGATTTCGGCGGCGAGGGAATCGTCGGCGCAGAACACCGAAGCCGCCAAGCTGCCCTCCCCGCGGCGCGCGAGTGCGATCGCGTCGGCGGTATCGCGGTACGGCAGCACCGTTGCGACCGGACCGAAGGCCTCGACCGCATGGACCGCGCGCGCCGAACGCGGATCGCGGGACAGCAGCAGCAGCGGGGGAATGAAGGAGCCGCGCGCGCGGTCCGCGCCCCGCACTTCGAATTCATCCACGCTGCCAGCGACCAGATCAGCCTCCTCGCGCAGCTCTGCCACCCGCGCCAGCACATCGGCTCTCTGTTCCTGGCTCACCAAGGGACCCATGCGCACGCCTTCCGCCCGCGGATCGCCGACGACGATCTTGCGCAGCGCCTCCTGCAGTGCCGCGACCACATCGCCCGCCACCGCGGCCGGCACCAGCGCCTTGCGGATGGCCGTGCACTTCTGCCCCGCCTTGACGGTCATCTCGCGGACCACCTCTTTGACGAACAGATCGAACTCCGGCGTGCCCGGCACGGAGTCCGGCGCAAGAATGCTGGAATTCAGCGAATCGGTCTCCGCAATGAAAGGGACGGAGTTTCGGATGATGGCGGGATGCGCGCGCAAGGAAGCTGCCGTGCGCGCCGACCCCGTGAACGAGACGGCATCCTGGCAATCGAGGTGATCGAATAAATTCCCCAGGCTGCCGCACACCAGTTGAAGCGCACCCTCGGGCAGGATCTTCGATTCGATAATGCGGCGCACGACCAATTCGGTGAGATAGGCCGTGGCGGTCGCAGGCTTTACGATGGCCGGCATGCCCGCCAAGAGCGTGGGCGCGAGCTTTTCGAGCATTCCCCATACCGGGAAATTGAAGGCATTGATGTGGACGGCCGCGCCTTCCCTCGACACATAAACATGCTGCCCGGAAAAGCTGCCGCCCTTCGACAGAGCCTCGACGTCGCCGTCCACATAGACACGCGCGTTCGGCAGCTCGCGGGAGCCCTTGCTCGCGAAGACGAATACCGTACCGATCCCGCCGTCGATGTCGATCATGGAATCATTCTTCGTCGCACCGGTGCGATACGACAGCGTATAGAACTCTTCCTTGAGTTCCAGGAGGCGCTTGGCCAGTGCTCTCAACAGACCGGCCCGCTCGTGAAACGTCATCCCCCGCAGGGCGGCTCCGCCCACCTCACGGGAGTGCGCGAGAACCGCGGCAAAGTCCACGCCCGTGGAGGAAGCATGGGCGATGACCTCGCCCGTCGTGGCATCGCGCATCGCGGCGCCGCCGTCCCGGCCGCTTTGCCAGGCGCCGCATACATAGCTTTGCAAGTTCATAGGCTCGAATCCTTGGGTGATGCGGATTGGCTCGGGCCGCGCAGGCGCGAACAACGCCCGCGGAATTGGGCGAGTACCGTGCCCGAGGCATTGGCCACGGCCACATCGTAAATTCCGTGGCGCGGGCCGCGCGATACTTCCGCCGCGGTGGCGATCACGCGCTCGCCGCGCGGAGTCGGCGCAAGAAATTCGATGCTCGCGCCGGCCGCCACCATGGGATCGCCGTAGGAGTTGCATGCAAAGGCAAAGGCGCTGTCGGCGAATGCGAACACGATGCCCCCATGGCACATGCCGTAGCCGTTGACCATGTCGGAGCGCACCGTCATCGCGATTTGGACCCGGCCGGGGGCGACGTCGAGGATTTCGATGCCGAGCGACTGTGAAGCCAGGTCGGCGAGATACAGCGACTGGACCACCGTTCGGGCGCGCTGCAGCGCTTCGCCGGCCGGCACGGCTATTTCTTGCGGCATGTTCATCGCCCGGTGAAGTTCGCAGCTCGCTTGCCGATGAATGCGGCAACACCCTCCGCGTAGTCGGCCGATTTGCCGAGCTCGCGCTGCGCATCGCGCTCGATGTCGAGCTGCTCGGCCAGCGAGCGTTGCCCGCTGCCGCGAATCGCGGCCTTCGTCCAAGCCAGCCCGCGTGTCGGCGCCGCCGCCAGCTGCTGCGCGAGGGTATCGACGACGGTGCCAAGCTCCGAGTCTTCCACGCACTGCCAGATCATCCCCCACGCCGCCGCCTGTTCCGCCGGCAGCTTGTTGCCGAGCAAGGTCAACCCCAGCGCGCGCGCCTGACCGACGAGGCGCGGCAGGGTCCACGTGCCGCCCGAATCGGGCAGCAGCCCGATCTTGGAAAATGCCTGCACGAAGCTGGCCGAGCGCGCCGCAATGACCAGATCGCAGGCGAGCGCGATGTTGGCGCCCGCGCCCGCCGCGACGCCGTTGACCGCAGCGACGACGGGCATGGGCAGAGTGTGCAATGCGAGCACCAGAGGCTTGTAGTACTTGTCGATCGATTCGCCGAGATCGACGCCCTCAGAGCCGGGAGCCACCGCACGATCGCCGAGATCCTGGCCGGCGCAGAACCCGCGCCCGGCGCCCGTGAGGACCAGAACGCGGGCGCCGCTGCCGGGCAGGCGGCCGAGTGCCTCCCGCACCTCACCATGCATCTGCGTATTGAAACTGTTGAGCCTGTCCGGTCGATTCAAGGTCAGACGAGCGATTCCGCCGTCGACACTGAACAAAATGGTGCCATATGACATGTGCGTTCCCCGGATGCGCTATTTATGATCGTAACTAACTTCGAGCGTAGGCGTGGTCGGCCGCGCCTGACAGCACAGCACGAACCCCGCCTCCGTTTCCCAGGGCTCCAAGGCGATATTGTGCGTCATCACCGCGGCGCCCTCCGTGATTCTCGCGCGGCAAGTCGCGCAAATCCCCGATCGGCAGGAGAACGGCAACGCGAGGCCCGCCCGCTCCGCTGCGTCGAGCACCGAAGCATCGCCGGGCGCCATCGAGAAGCTGCGGCGACGGCCATCCATGACGACGGAAATGGTCGCGAGGACTTCTTGCGGCGCCGCTTGCGGCGCGCCCACGGCGGCGTCCGCAGGCCGTGGCGCAGCGGAGGCAAATCGCTCGAATCTAATCGCGGCATTGCCGTTCAATGTCTTGATGGCGTTGCGCAGTTCATCCACCATATCCCCGGGCCCGCAAATCAAGTATTCGTCAGCCGTCGACACATCGGCCATACGAAGCGCGAGTTCTTGGACTTTGCGGGCGTCGATCCGGCCATTGAGCCATTCGGTCTGCTGCGGCTCGCGGCTCATCACGAAATGCACCGTGAAGCGGTCGATGTAGCGATTCTTGAGCGCCAGCGTCTCTTCGAGAAACATCGTGCGCGAAATGCTGCGGTTGCCGTAGATCAGTGTGAAACGGCTGCGCGGCTCGCGCGCGAGAACATCCGCGGCCAGAGACAGAACGGGCGTGATGCCGCTGCCCGCCGCGAAGGCCACATAGGAGTGCGCGCGCGAAGGCAAGACGGCGGTGCGGAACCGCCCCATCGGCGTGCCGACATCGAGCAGCTCGCCGGCGCGTAATTTTGAGGCAAGATCGCCGGACATCCGGCCGCCCGGTTGGTGCCGGACCCCTAATTTGAGCGTGCCGCCACCCGGAGGCGTCACGATGGAATAAGTTCGGCGTTCCTCTCGCCCCTCGATCGTGCGCCGCACGGTGACGTACTGCCCGGCGTGATACGCGAAGGCATCGCGCAGGGCGGAAGGAATCTCCAGCGTCACACAGGCGGCATCTTCGGCGACGCGCTCCACGGCGCTGACTTTCAAGGGATGGAAGTTCAGCATGCGCGCCTGTTCGACCCGGTCAAATACATTTGAAGTACTCGAATGGTTCGAGGCAGGTACGGCAGCGATGCAGCGCCTTGCACGGCGTCGAGCCGAATTCGCTGATGCACTCAGTGTCGGTCGAGAGGCAGCGGGGGCAGCCCACCGGCCGATTGCCTCGCAAAACATCCCGCATGGATGAGACGGTCCGCTCCGGCGGCACGATGCCGTGTATCGCGAGCTTGTCTCGGCCTTCCTCGGTAATCCAATCGCTGCTCCAGGGCGGCGACAGCACCGAGGTTAGGGCGAAGGCGCCGACACCGGCGCCTCTCAGTGCCTGCTCCACGGAGCCTCGAATGACCTCGGTGGCCGGACATCCGACGTAGGTCGGAGTCAGGCCCACTTCCAGCGTGCCGTCGGACCGCGGTCGCACGAAGCGAATCAAACCGAGATCGACGACGCTGATCGCCGGGATCTCAGGATCTTCGACGGACGCGAGAGCGGTCCAAGCCAGCGACAGACGCCGATTCGCAGCGGCACTGGCATCAGCACCGGCACCGGCACTGGCACCTGCACTCCCATTTGCACCTGCACCTGCACCGGCACCGGCACCTGCACCGGCACCTGCACCTGCACCGGCACCGGCACCGGCACCGGCGCTCGCACTCGCGGCGTTCACCAGCGAGCTCCCGGGTAAGTTCGCTGCATGTGCTGCATCTCAGTCAGAATATATCCAAGATGTTCGCTGTGCTGACCGCGCTTGCCATGCCAAGAATGCGGCCGATGCGCGGGCCGCTGCAGCGTCGCCTCCGTCAGCAGCGTGTCGATGCGAACGGCCCACGCGGCTTGCACTTCCGACAATCGGGGAGCCACGCCTCGGTCGGCCATGGCGCTATCCAACTCATCCTCGGCGAACAACTCGACCGTGTAGGGCCAGAGCGCCTCCAGGGCGGCCTGAACCCGCGCATGGCTCTCTTCAGTGCCGTCGCCGAGTCGTATCAGCCAGCCGCCGCTGTAGCGCAGGTGATAGTGAATCTCCTTGACGGACTTGGCGGCAATCGCCGCCAGGCGCTCATCCGTGGATGCGGTCATGCGCTCGTACAGTTCCAGCTGAAAGGCATCGATCAGCACTTGGCGCACGATGGTCCGGCCGAAATCGCCGTTGGGCTGCTCCGCCAATATCGCGTTCAAATATTCACCGTGTTCGCGCAGGAAGGCGAGCTCATCCTCGCCACGGCCCCGGCCTTCCACCTCTCCGGCATAGCTCAGCAGCAGCCGTGCCTGACCGATCAGATCGAGCGCGATATTAGCCAGGCCCAAATCCTCTTCGAGCGCGGGAGAATGGCCCACCCATTCGCCGAGCCTTTGCCCGAGCACCAGGCTCAAGTCGCCGAGGCGCAGCACGTAGCGGTACAGCCTCAGCGCGTCGGTTTCATCCAACGCGGCGCTCATAGAGTCTTGACCTCATCCGGAATGTCATAAAAGGTCGGATGGCGGTAGATCTTGTCCCGGGCCGGCTCGAACAGGGAGTCGCTCTGCGCCGGATCGGAGGCGGTGATGTTCTTGGAGGGCACCACCCAAATGCTGACGCCTTCCTGCCGCCGCGTGTACAGATCGCGCGCGTGATCGATGGCCATGCTTGCATCGGCGGCGTGCAGGCTGCCGACGTGCTTGTGATCGAGACCGCCGCGGGCGCGGATGAATACTTCATACAAGGGCCACTGGCGGCTGTCTTGCGGGTTGCTCATGGGATCGTCCTCGATTAGGCGGCAAGCGCGGCCGCGCGCCGGCGTTGTTTTTCGGCATGGGCGCTCGCGGCATCGCGCACCCAGGCGCCCGCCGCGTGCGCGCTGCGGCGCGCGGCAAGCCGTTCCGCATTGCAGGGGCCATTACCCTTCAGGACCTGATCGAACTCGGTCCAATCGATCGGCCCGAACTCATGGCGCTGCTTTACTTCGTCCCAGCGCAGCTGGGGATCGGGAATGGTCAAGCCCAGGAAATCGGCCTGCGGCACCGTGAAATCCACGAACTTTTGGCGCAGCTCATCGTTCGAGAAGCGCTTTATTTTCCATCGCTGCGATTCGCCGCTGTGCGTCGAATGCGCGTCCGAGGGCCCGAACATCATGAGTGCGGGCCACCACCATCGATTAAGCGCCTCCTGCGCCATGCGCTTCTGCTCCGGCGTGCCCTTCGCCAGATGCAGCATCAAATCGTAGCCCTGCCGCTGATGGAAACTCTCTTCGCGGCAGACGCGCACCATGGCGCGCGCGTAGGGGCCGTATGAACAGCGGCACAGCGGAATCTGATTCATGATGGCGGCGCCGTCCACCAGCCAGCCGATCGCACCGACGTCGGCCCAGGTGGGCGTCGGGTAGTTGAATATGCTCGAGTACTTGGCCTTTCCGGAGAGCAGCTGATCGACGAGCTGATCCCGGCTCACGCCCAGAGTCTCGGCGGCGCTGTAGAGATAGGCGCCATGGCCCCCTTCATCCTGCACCTTGGCGATCAGAATCGCCTTGCGCTGCAAGGTAGGAGCGCGGGTGATCCAATTGCCCTCGGGCAGCATGCCGACGATTTCCGAATGGGCGTGCTGGGAAATCTGCCGAATCAAGGTGTTGCGGTAGCGCTGCGGCATCCAATCCTTGGGCTCGATTTTCTCCTCGGCATCGACGCGCGCCAGAAAGCGCTCCTCCAGCGCAGCCTCATCCAGCGGTGCCGCCTCGGAACCCTGCATATCCAGTGCCTGCGTGTACATACCTGCCCCCTGGGGAAATAGCCGTCGCACCGATTGTGATACATAAAATTCCCAAAATCAATATTTTCTGTATCATAACGCTCGAGCACGCTACTATGGCGAAAAATGACCGACAGCCCGCCCACCGCCGCCGCCGAACTCATCGCGCGCTTTCGCCGCCAGCGGCCCCTGCGCGGCGGTTCGCTCATCGTGACCGTATTCGGCGATTCCATCATGCCCCGCGGCGGGGCCATCGCCCTCGGCAGCCTGATCGCCCTGGCCGCCCCCTTCGGGCTCAACGAGAGACTGGTTCGAACCGCTGCCACGCGTCTCGCCAAAGATGGCTGGCTCGAGGGTCGCCGCGCGGGCAAGCTCAGCGAATATCGTCTGTCGCCCGACGGCCGCGCGCGGTTCGCCGAGGCGACGAAGCGCATCTATGGCGGACCCGACACCGCCTGGTCGGGCCGTTGGACCTTGGTCGTCCTGCCGCCGATGCGTGCGGCGGAGAGGAAGGAACTCAGAGAAGAACTCAACTGGCGGGGATTTGGCGAGCTCTCCAGCAATGTATTTGCTCACCCTGAACTCGATTCGCGTTCCTTGAAAGCGCCGCCGCACTCGAAAGGCCCCCTGTCCAAGGTCATCGTGTTCGAGGCGGATCTCGCTGACGATGACGCTCCGCAGCGCCTGGTGAACCTGGGCTGGAACCTAGAGGACCTGGGATTACGCTACCGGCGATTCGCGAAGCGATTCGAGCGCGTGATGGCGGCGCTTCGGGTCACTCGCAGCCTGGATCCACAGGCATGCTTCGTCGTGCGCACGCTGCTGATACACGAATACCGCCGCCTGCATCTGCGCGATCCGCTGTTGCCGCCGCGGCTGTTGAGCAGCGATTGGCCCGGAGCGCGGGCCGCGACCCTGTGCCGGGAGATCTATGCACACGTGTTCGCGGCCTCCGAAGCGCATTTATCGCGCGTGGCGGTCCAGCTCGATGGGCCGCTGCCCGCGCCGGACTCGGCCGTCATGCAGCGCTTCGGCGGCATCGAGCTTTAGCAGGACTACCGGCGCTACGCGTCGGCCGGCCACCCCTCCAGCGTGTCCACGACACTGCTGAGGAAGGCATTGGCCTGGAATGCATCCAAAGCCCGGTGATCGATGGTCAAGGTGAGATAGCACATCGAGCGCACGCCGATCGCTTCGGCGCCGCCGACCTCCACCGCACACACCCGCCGCTGCACCTTGCCCACTCCCAGTATCGCCACCTGCGGCTGATTGATGACGATCGGCGCGGCCAGCAGGCTGCCGCCCACGCCGTGGTTCGAGATGGTGAAGGTGCCTCCGCGCACATCCTCGGGCCGGAGCTTGCCGGCACGGGCCCCCTCGACCAGCTGGCCGAGCCGCTGCGCCATGCCGAACAGGTTCAGTCCCTGGGCACGATGAATCACCGGCACTATCAATCCCTTGTTCCCGAGCGCCGTGCCCACGCCGATGTTCACGTCGGCGTGCAATTCGAGCGCATCGGCGTGAAACGTGGCGTTGACTTCCCGGTGCCCGCGCAGGGCCTGCATGCAGGCGTAGACGAAATAAGCGGTCAGCGTCAGGCGCGCCCCGCGGGACTCATAGTCGGCCGCGTGACGCGCCCTGTGCGCCAGCACGCGGGTGAGGTCCGCTTCGAACAGCGTGGTGACATGCGGCGATTCCAGCAGACTGCGTGCCATGTGTTCGGCCACGCGCCGACGAATGGCGCTGTGCGGCACCCGGGTGCCGCCCGCCGACGGAGCAGGTGCGCGCGCATGCGCCTCCGCATGACGCGTCACATCCTGTGCCGTGATGCGGCCGTCGCGGCCGGTCCCGACGATGTCGTTCGCCGATACCGAATGCTCTTTCAGCAGCCGCCGCACGGAAGGACTCAAGGCCTTGCGCCCCTCGCCTGCCGCCGAACGTCCCTCTCGCATCTGTGAGCCGACGCCAACTCCTGATGACGTGCTGACCGGCGAGGCGCCTGCCGCCGACGCGCCCGCCGCGCCGAACGACGGCTCGCTTTCCGATGAGGCGCTTTCCGGCACCGTGCTCGCCGAGGACTCGCCGCCGATACTCAGGCGCGCGAGCACTTCGTCCGGCATCACCTCGGCATTCACCGGTTTGAGAACCTCGATCAAGATGCCGCTGGTGGGCGAGGGAATCTCTACGGTGACCTTGTCGGTTTCGAGCTCCAGCAGGGGTTCATCCTTGACGACGGTGTCGCCCACCGCCTTGCACCAGCGCAAAATGGTGGCACGGGTTCCTTCCCCGTTGGCGGGCACCAACACGTCTGTGAAGGCGCTCATGCTTAGATTTCAGCCAGCGTGGTAATCGCGCGAGAAATGGTCTCGACGCTGGGAAGCACCTCCTCCAGCAGCACGGGACTGTGCGGACTCGGCACGTCCGGCATGGCGAGCCGCTCGATGGGCGCATCGAGGTCGAAGAATGCGTCCTTGGCGATCACCGCGGCAATCTCGGCGCCGAACCCGGCGGTGATGTTGTCTTCATGAACGATCAGGCAGCGGCGGGTCTTGCGCACCGACGCCAGCGTGGCCTCGCGGTCCCAGGGCGACAGGGTTCGCAAGTCCAGAAGGTCGGCGGAAATCCCGGCGTTCGCGATGGCCTGCTCGCAGCGTTCCACCATGGCGCCCCAGCTGATCACCGTGAGCGCCGTGCCTTCGCACAATAAGCCGGCCTTGCCGAATGGCAGCACGAAATCATCGCCGGGGTAGGGACGCCGCGCCCAAGCGCCATCGAGCAGCGATCGGTGCTCGAAGAAAATCGTCGGGTCGTTGCCGCGCAAGGCGCTTCGCAATAACCCCACGGCATCCTGGGCATTCGAGGGCATGGCGAGGCGCCAGCCCAGGCCGTGCACCCATTGCACTTCGTTGGATTGGCTGTGCCAGGGATCGCCGCATTTGAAAAAGCCGCCGGGGATGCGCACCACCATCGGCGCGGCGAACCGGTTGGCCGTGCGCCAGCGCATGGTTCCGCAGTCATTGAGCTGTTCCGCGGCCGGATCCGCATACTTGCGAAATTGGATTTCCGGCACCGGCATGAGACCGGCCGCCGCCATGCCCACGGCGCGGCCGATGATGCCTTCCTCGGAGAGACTGGTATCGAAGACACGCGCGATCCCGAATTTCTCCTGCAATCCCAGAGTCGCTGCGTGGACGCCCCCTTTGCGGCCGACGTCCTCGCCGAACACGAGCACCCTGGGATTGACCGCGAGCTCGCGTTCGAGAGTGCGGCGCACGGCGGTCACCAGATTGATGCGCGGACCTTGCGGGCTCGGGTGCAGGGTGCCGGAGGGCGGCACTATGCCATCGCCACGAATCCCACCCTGCTGCTGTAATTCAAGAGAGCCATCGGCCGCGCATTCCGAGAATAGATAGCGTCGAACACCTTTGGGGTCGGGAGCACCGCGGCGCTCGACCGTGGCAAGGGCTTGCGCCACCGCTCGGCGGCCGCTTTCAATCTCCACGTCCCAGGCAGCTGCGGAGATCTGCTCGGGCACCAAGTGCAGGCGAAGTTTCTCCAGAGGATCGCGATCTCTCTCGGCGGCGATTTCAGCCGCGCTCTTGTAGGTTTGAGTGTCCTGTCCCGAGTGCCCGGATAGCCGCGGCGTCAGCAGCCTGATCAGCGCGGGTCCTCCGCCGGAGCGAACTCCCGTCACCGCACTCTCGATGTGCCGCGCGGCAGCCACCGGATCGGAGGCGTCGCTTTCGAGCACGCGAAGTCCACGGAAGCCTTGGAGATTGGCGGCGATGTTGCCGCCCGGCGTCTGTTGCCGCGAGGGCACCGAAATGCCGTAGCCATTGTCCTCGATGAAGAACAACAGCGGCAGACGCTCCGTGGTCGCCACATTCAGGGCGGACCAGAAGCCGTTGGTGGCCGTCGAAGCATCTCCGCCATGGGCAACGGCGATGCTGTTCTCGCAGTCCTTGTCGCCGAGCACGTCCGCTCGATAGCGCAGTGCCTGGGCCCAGCCCACCGCCGGCGTGTACTGAGTACCCACTCCTCCGCACACGGGCAGCACACAGGCGCCGGATTTGCGCGGCAGGTTGAACACCACGCCGATATCGCGCCCCTCGCTCATTCCGCCGACGCGCATCATGGTGGACGCCAGCGCCTCTTCCAAGGTCAGGCCGAGGCTGAGGAGCAGCGGCCGCGACCGGTAGTAGGCACCCACGCCGTCCCGGGTTCCGGTCAGCAGGGCGCCGAGCAGCACCTGCGTGAGCTCGTGACCGCGGGCAGAGAACTGGTACAGAACTTTGCGCTGCGGCAGCAGCGCGGATTCCTCGAGGTCATCGAGGGCCCTCGATATCGCGATTCGCCGCAGAACGGCAAGCCAATCAACGGAGCCGACCCGCGGCGATCCCTGCAGAAACTTAGCGCTGGCATTCATTCCGGGAGCCTAGTCCAGCCCAATCAACAAGTGTCGCCAAAAACACTACTAACAGGCCTACTTCTGAGTGATAATCACTAATTTAACGTCGGTTTGGAGCTATAACATGGAGTTTGACCGCTTTGACGCGAGGATACTCGCTGCGCTGCAGCGCGACGGGCGCCTCTCGGTGGTGGAACTCGCGGAAATCATCGGGCTGTCCGCCACCCCCTGTGCGCGGCGCATCAAGGCGCTGGAATCGAGCGGCGCCATCGAAGGCTACGCGGCCATTCTCAATCCCACCCGCATCGGACTCGGCGTGCTGGCCATCGTCCAAGTCAAATTAACCGAGCACACCGACGAGACCGTGGCGAGATTCGAAAAGGAAATTCTGCGCATGGACGAAGTCACCAAATGCCTGGCCATGACCGGAAGCTATGACTTCATTCTCGAGGTGTATGGCAAAGACTTGGACGCGTTGAGCAATGTGGTGCTCAAGAAACTCATCAGGGTACCCAACGTGCGCGACATGCAGTCGAGCGTGGTGCTGGCCACGATCAAGCGCTCGGTCAGAGTTCCTCTGGGGCATTTGGAAGCATGAGCACAAACCGTGCGCCGTCCGCCGGCAGCGCACCCTGATGCAGCACGCGACAGCGCCCTTCCCCGCGAGGAGCGCCGCCGCAATCTCTTAAGCGGTTGAATTGGTTGGCTCTTGGCCGCCGGCCGTTCTCTGGCATGTTCGTTGCTACTGCTTCATCGTGTCAGCAGGAGCGAGCATGGATGGACGTGCGACTCGAATAAACCTATTCAGCCTTTCGAGCATACCGATGCGCGTCTTTCACTTGGCGTGGATGGGATTCTTCGTCTGCTTCTTCGCATGGTTCGCGGTCGCGCCGCTGATGCCGGTGATTCGTGCCGATCTGCATCTGACCAAGGATCAGGTGGCCAACATCAACATCGCCGCCGTTTGCGTCACCATATTCGTGCGATTGTGGGTGGGACCCCTGTGCGATCGCTACGGCCCGCGCCTCACGTACACCTGGCTGCTCATCCTGGGCGCGCTGCCGGTCTTTGGCATCGGCCTCTCGCACAGCTATGGCTCGTTCCTGTTCTTCCGCCTGTGCATAGGCGCCATCGGCGCCTCGTTCGTCATCACCCAGTTTCATACCACCACCATGTTCGCGGCCAATGTGGTGGGCACCGCCAATGCCGCGACGGCCGGCTGGGGCAATGCGGGCGGCGGCGTCACCCAGGTGCTCATGCCGCTGATACTCGCGGCCCTCGTCGGCGCGGGAGTCGCGCAAAACGAGGGCTGGCGGGCGGCCATGATCGTGCCCGGAACCCTGATGCTGCTGATGGCGGCGCTGTACTACCGTTATGCGCAGGACACGCCGCAGGGCAACCTGACAGACGCGGCGCGCGGCGAGGACGCGGCGCGCGGCGGCGCGAATCCAGCCGCGCGCAGCAGTCCAGCCGCGCGCAGCAGTCCAGCCGCGCACCGCGGTCCATCCGCGCGCCTGAGCGCCGCCGAGAGCTTTCTGGCGGCGGCTCGCGACTACCGCGTGTGGATGCTGTTCATTACCTACGGCGCCTCTTTCGGCATCGAGCTCACCATTCACAATCTCGCCGCCACTTACTATGTGGATCGGTTTTCGCTGGATATCGGGACGGCCGGTCTGTACGCGGGCAGCTTCGGTCTGCTCGCCTTGTTTGCCCGGGCGCTGGGCGGAATCATCTCGGATCGCATCGCTCACACCAAGGGCTTGGACGGCCGCACCGCCCTGCTGTTCGGGCTGATACTCATGGAAGGTCTGGGACTGATGCTGTTCTCGCGCATGGACAGTGCGCCGCGGGCCTTGTGCGCGATGCTGGCCTTCGGTCTTTTCACGCACATGGCCTGCGGCGCAACTTACAGCCTGACGCCCTTCGTCAATCCGCGCGCGCTGGGCGGCGTTGCCGGCATCATCGGCGCGGGAGGCAATGTCGGCGCGGTGGCGGCAGGCTTTCTGCTCAAGGGAATCGGCAGCGCGGCTTCTGGATTGTTCATCCTGGGCGCCGCGGTGACCGCCAGCGCGTTCTGCGCGGCCGCCGTGCGATTCAACCGGGAGCATAAGCACGCTGAACGCCAGACCTACCTTGCGGCCTTGAATGCGCGCGACGCGGCGCCGGCCCTGAACCCAAGCCCGGCGCTGCAATGAAACGGCTGGTGGTCATCGGGAACGGCATGGTGGGGCAGCGCTTTCTCGAGGCGGTAATCCAGGAAGCTCCGCAGCGCTTCACCATCGAGGTGCTGTGTGAGGAACCGCGTCTCGCCTACGATCGTGTGCAATTGTCCGGGTTCTTCTCCGGCAAGAGCGCCGCGGATCTGGCGTTGACCGATGAGCGCTTCTTCCGCCGCAATGATATCGCCGTGCGCCTGGGCAGCCGCGGACTCGATATCGACCGGGCGCGCAAGCGAGTGCGCACCGCGGACGGCGCCGAGATCCGCTACGACAAGCTGGTCATCGCCACGGGCTCCTACCCCTTCGTGCCGCCGCTGCCCGGGCGCGATCGGCCGCAGTGCTTCGTCTACCGGACCATCGAGGATTTGGAAGCCATCCGCGCCGCGGGCGCCGCCGCCGCGGTGGGCGCCGTCATCGGCGGGGGGCTGCTCGGGCTTGAAGCGGCCAAGGCGCTGACCGATCTGCGGCTGGAGACGCACGTCGTGGAATTCGCCCCGCGGCTCATGGCCGTGCAGATCGACGAGGGCGGCGGGCGCGTGCTGCGCAAGAGAATCGAAGACATCGGGGTGCGCGTGCACACCGGCAAGAGCACCGTCGAAATCGCCGCGGGCAGGAACCGCGTGCACGCACTGAAGTTCGCCGATGGCGGCGACCTCGAGGCCGACATCGTGGTTTTCTCGGCAGGCATCAGGCCGCGCGACGAGCTGGCGCGCGCGAGCGGCCTCGAGCTCGGGGAGCGCGGCGGCATCCTCATCGACGATGGCTGCCGAACCTCGGACCCGGATATTTACGCCATTGGAGAATGCGCGGCGTGGCGCGGCAGAATCTTCGGCTTGGTCGCCCCGGGCTATCAGATGGCGCAGACCGCCGCCGCGCAGCTGGCCGGCAAGACACAGGCTCTGTTTGCCGGCGCCGACATGAGCACCAAGCTCAAGCTCCTGGGGGTGGACGTGGCCTCGCTCGGCGACGCGCACGGCGCCCTGCCCGGCGCGCGCAGCTACTCGTTCGCCGACGAGCGCAGACAGCTCTACAAGAAGCTGGTGGTCAGCGAGGACGGGAAGAAACTGCTCGGCGGAATCCTGGTCGGCGCGGCCGAGGACTACGACACCTGGCTGCCGATGATGCTGAACGATCTGCCCCTGCCGGACCAGCCGGAGCAGATGATCCTGCCCGCCGTCGCGGGCGGCGCGAAGTCCCCCGCGCCGGGCAGCATGGCGCTGCCGAACACGGCGCAGATTTGCTCCTGCAACAATGTCAGCAAGGGAGCCCTCTGCGCCGCGGTCGATGCGGGCTGCACCACCTTGGGGGCCTTGAAGAAGGCGACGCGCGCGGCCGGCTCCTGCGGCGGATGCGCGGCGCTGGTCGCGCAAATTCTAAAATCCGAGCTGGCGCGCAAGGGCGTCGCGGTCAACAACCATCTGTGCGAACACTTCGCCTATTCGCGCCAGCAGTTGTTTCACCTGGTGCGCGTGGGAGAGATTCGCACTTTCGATGCCTTGCTCGAGAAGCACGGCTGGGGACGCGGCTGCGATGTCTGCAAGCCGGTGGTCGCCTCCATCTTGGCCTCATGCTGGAATGAGTTCGTGCTCGGGGGCGCCCACGCTCCACTGCAGGATACGAACGATTATTTTCTGGCGAACATGCAGAAGGACGGCACTTACTCGGTGGTGCCGCGGGTGCCCGGCGGCGAAATCACTCCCGAGAAGCTCATCGCCATCGGCGAAGTGGCCAAGAAGTACCGCCTGTACACGAAGATCACCGGCGGCCAGCGGATCGATCTGCTCGGCGCGCGGGTCCATGAGCTGCCGCTGATCTGGCGGGAACTGATCGACGCCGGATTCGAATCCGGCCACGCCTACGGAAAGGCCATGCGCACCGTGAAGTCCTGCGTGGGATCGACGTGGTGCCGCTACGGCGTACAGGACAGCGTCGGGCTCGCCATCGACCTGGAGCACCGCTACAAGGGCTTGCGCGCCCCCCACAAGATCAAGCTGGGCGTGTCCGGCTGCACGCGCGAATGCGCGGAAGCGCAGAGCAAGGACGTCGGCGTCATCGCCACCGAGAAAGGCTGGGGCCTTTACGTGTGCGGCAACGGCGGCATGAAGCCGCGCCATGCAAATTTGCTCGTGTCGGACCTCGACCGGGCCGCTCTGATCCGCTACATCGACCGCTTCTTGATGTTCTACATCCGCACCGCCGAGCGATTGCAGCGCACGGCGGCCTGGCTCGACAACCTCGAAGGCGGCATCGACTACCTCAGACAGGTGGTCTGCGAGGATTCGCTCGGAATAGGCGCGGAACTCGAGGCCGATATGGCGCGCGTCATCGACAGCTACCAATGCGAGTGGCGCAAGGCCATCGGGGAACCTGAGACCTTGAAGCGATTCCGTCATTTCATCAACAACGACCGCACCGACAATCATGTCATGTTCGTCGAAGAGCGCGGTCAGGTACGCCCGGCCAGCGCCGCCGAGCGCAGCTCGCGCAGGGCGGCACCCTCGGAAGTTCCGGCATGAGCCCGGGCGCGCCGTGGCGGGCGGTGTGCAGCCTGGACGACATACCGGCGGACACGGGCGTTTGCGCCGACCTCGATGGCCGGCAGATCGCCGTGTTCCGCGTCGACGAAGTGCTCTATGCGCTGGATAATCGCGACCCGGCCAGCGGCGCCCATGTGCTGTCGCGCGGCATCGTCGGCGATCTCGGCGGTGAAATCGTCGTTGCATCGCCCATATACAAGCATCATTTCAGTCTGGCCACCGGCCGGTGCCTGGAAGAGCCGGACTACTCCATCGACACTTATCCGGTGCGCGTCTCGGACGGCACGGTGTGGATGCAGGCGCAGGTCCGCCGCCGCGGGCGCACCGGCGCCAAGCGGCGGCTGGTGGTGGTCGGCAACGGCATGGCCGGCATGCGCGTCGTCGAGGAATTGCTGAAGATCGCGCCGGCGAGCTACGACATCGAGGTGTTCGGCGCCGAACCTCATGGCAACTACAATCGCATTCTTCTCTCGCCGCTGCTCGCCGGGGAGAAGCGGGTCGAGGAGATCATGCTGCATCCCCTGCCCTGGTACCGGGACCAGGGCGTCACTCTGCACAGCGGCGATCCGGTGATCGGCATCGACCGCGCACGGCGCCGGGTCAGGTCCCAAGGCGGCATCGAGACCTCCTATGACCGCCTGCTGCTGGCGACCGGTTCCAAGCCCGTCATCCTCCCCATTCCCGGAAACGACTTGGCCGGAGTGGTCACGTTCCGCGACCTGCACGACGTGAACGTCATGCTCGAGGCGGCTCGCGATCATGCTCGGGCGGTGGTGATCGGCGGCGGCTTGCTCGGGCTGGAGGCGGCCAATGGATTGCACGCCCAGGGCATGGACGTCACGGTGGTGCATCTCCAGGACAGCCTGATGGAGCGCCAGCTCGACCGGGCGGCGGCGGGACTGCTCCGCCGCTCGCTCGAGAAGCGCGGCCTGCGATTCAAGATGTCGGTCACGGCGAGCCTCATCCAAGGATCTTCGCGGGCGACCGGCGTGCGAACGACGGAGGGCGAGGAGCTGCCGGCAGACCTCGTGGTCATGGCCGTGGGCATCAGGCCGAACATTGAATTGGCGCGGGCAGCGGGCCTGCGCTGCGAGCGGGGCGTGCTGGTGGACGACACCATGCTCACCTACGATCCGAGCATCTATGCCGTGGGCGAATGCGTGCAGCATCGCGACAGCACCTACGGGTTGGTCGCGCCGCTCTGGGAACAGGCGCGAGTCTGCGCCGGACAACTGGCCGAGATCGGGTTCGCTCGCTATCGAGGCTCACTGCTCTCGACCCAGCTCAAGGTCACGGGGATCAATGTGTTCTCGGCCGGCAATTTCGCGGATTCGGCGCGCGGCGAGTCGCTGGTATTCAACGACGCCAAGCGCGGCGTCTACAAGCGGCTGATCATAGAAGACGACCGCATACGCGGCGCGGTCCTGTACGGCGACACGACCGACGGTCCTTGGTACGTGGAATTGATGACGCAGGGGCGGCGCATCGGCGCTCTGCGCCATCAACTCATGTTCGGCGCGGCGTTCGCCGCCAACGCTTGATGAATAGAGAGGTTCGCACCACCTGCCCGTATTGCGGGGTGGGTTGCGGAGTGCTGGCGACCTCGAGCGCGGACGGCACCGTCATCGCGGGCGATGCCGCGCATCCCGCGAATTTCGGCCGGCTGTGTTCCAAGGGGGCGGCGCTCGGCGAGACCCTCGGACTCGGCGGCCGGCTCTTGAGACCGCGCCTGCTCGGCAGAGAGACCGGCTGGGACGACGCGCTTGGCTACGTGGCCGAGGGCTTCATGCGCATCATCGCCCAGCACGGCCCGGAGGCGGTCGCCTTCTATGTCTCCGGCCAACTCCTGACCGAGGATTACTACGTCGCGAATAAATTCATGAAGGGATACATCGGCGCGGCGAACATCGACACCAACTCCCGGCTCTGTATGTCCTCCGCGGTCGCCGCGCACCGCCGCGCCTTCGGCGAAGACCTGGTGCCGGTGTCCTACGAGGATTTGGAGCAGGCCGACCTCATCGTGCTGGCCGGGTCGAATGCCGCGTGGTGCCATCCGGTGATCTTTCGGCGCATCGCGGCGGCCAAGGACCGGCGGCCGGACATGCAGGTCATCGTCATCGACCCCCGGGCCACGCCGACTTGCGAGCTCGCCGATCTGCACCTGCCCATCAAGTCCGGCACCGACGTCT
The DNA here is from genome assembly GCA_963784105.1 of uncultured Gammaproteobacteria bacterium. GTDB lineage: Bacteria > Pseudomonadota > Gammaproteobacteria > Steroidobacterales > Steroidobacteraceae > Bog-1198. The sequence continues at coordinate 1,269,941 of CAWAQE010000015.1, read as the reverse complement.
GGCTGTTCAATGGCTTGCTCTGTCATCTGCAGCGGCACGGCTTCCAGGACCGCGCATTCACGGCCGCTCACACGGCCGGCATGGAACGCGCACTGATCACCGCGGAAAATACCGCGGGCGATGCCGCCGCGGTCGCCCGCCTCTGCGGCATCCGTCCGGATGCGCTGCAAGAATTCTACGGCCGCTTCGCCCGCACCGGGCGCGTGGTCACTTTATATTCGCAAGGCATCAACCAGTCGTCCTGCGGCACCGACAAAGCCAATAGCATCATCAACTGCCACCTGCTGACGGGCCGCATCGGCCGCCCCGGCGCCGGGCCGTTTTCCATTACCGGACAGCCCAACGCCATGGGCGGCCGCGAAGTGGGCGGGCTCGCCAATACGCTCGCCGCCCACATGGAATTGGAACGAGAGGATCACCGGCGCATCGTGCAGGAGTTTTGGCGCAGTCCGCGCATCGCCGAGAAGCCCGGGCTCAAGGCCGTCGATCTCTTCGAAGCGATTCATGCCGGCAAAGTGAAGGCGGTTTGGATCGCCGCCACCAATCCCGTCGTCAGCCTGCCGAACGCCGACCGGGCGCGCGCAGCGCTCGAGCGCTGTGAGCTGGTGGTGGTGGCCGATTGCATCGCCGCCACGGACACGGCCGCCCTCGCTCACGTGCTGCTGCCCGCGGCGGCCTGGGGCGAGAAGGAAGGCACGGTGACCAATTCCGAACGGCGCATCTCGCGCCAGCGGATATTTCTGCCCGCGCCCGGGGAAGCCAAGCCGGATTGGTGGATGTTTTCCGAAGTGGCCAAACGCATGGGTTTCGCCGACGGCTTTGCCTACGCTTGCGCCCACGACATCTTCGTCGAGCACGCCCGCTTGTCGGCCGCGGGCAATGACGGCGGCCGCGCATTCGATATCGGCGCACTCGGCACTCTGCACAGCGAAGAATATGCGGCGCTCGCCCCCACCCGCTGGCCGGTGCCCGCGCGCGCCGGCGGCCCGGCCGAGCGATTGTTCGCCGACGGCCGATTCTTCCACGCCGATGGGCGCGCACGCTTCATCGCCACGGCGCCGCGCGCGCCCGTCCACGCGCTCGATGCCGAATACCCCTTGGTGCTGAACACCGGGCGCATCCGCGATCAATGGCACAGCATGGCTCGAACCGGCAAGTCGCCGCGCCTGACGGCGCATCTGCCCGAGCCCTTCGTCGACATGCATGCACAGGACGCCTTGCTGTCCGGAGTGCGGGTCGGGGAATTCGTGCGCGTGACCACGCGCTGGGGATCGATGATCGCCCGCTCGAGGTGCAGCGGCGAGATGCCGCGGCGCATGATCTTCGTGCCCATCCATTGGAGCAACGCGCTGTGCGCGGGCGGGCGGGTCGGCGCGTTGGTCAACCCGAGCGTGGATGCGGTGTCCGGAGAGCCGGAATTCAAGCACACGCCGGCACGCGTTGCCGCCTTCGTCGTGGCCTGGCAGGGATTCATTCTGACTCGCCGTCCCTTGGAGGTGAAGGAGGCAACCTGGTGGTCCGTGACCCAGGGCGAAGATCTGCTGCGCTACGAATTGGCGGGGAGCCGTGTCTTCGGCGACTGGTCACCCTGGGCGCGGCGTCTGCTCAACGCCGCCTCGCCGGACGCCGATTGGCTGGAATACGTCGATTGCGGCACGGGCATTTATCGCGCCGCCCATGTGGCCGATGAGCGGATCGAGGCCTGCGTTTTCATCTCTCCACGGCCTGATTTGCCCTCGCGCGACTGGGTGTCGAGTCTGTTCGCCAAACAGGCCTTGGACGATGCCGACCGGGCGGGCCTGCTCACAGGCCGGCCGGCCGGCGCAAGTGGCGACTTAGGGCCGCTGATTTGCGCGTGTTTCGGCGTCCGCCGCAACACCATCAGCGCCGCGATTCGCGAGTTCGATTTGCGTACGCCCCAGCAAATCGGACAACACTTGCGCGCCGGCACGAATTGCGGATCGTGCCTCTCGGAGCTCAAATCGATTTTGCAGCGGCAGAACGAGCAATCCGCGATATCGGTTTAGGCAGAGATTCGGGTTTCTGCGCCGGTATCGGGTTGCGCAGCGGGATGATGGTCTCCAGCACCACCGACGTGCTCGAGTCGCCGAACATCGTCAGCCGCTGCAGTATTTCCGCCAGCTCTTCCACCGACCGCGCGACCACTCTGGCGATCATGCAATCGTCGCCCGTCACGCTGTGCATCTCGATGACCTGCGGCATGGCGCGCGCGGTCTCGGTGAGGTTGCGCTTCTTGGACGGCGATGCCCGCAACCTCACGAAGGCACTGACGTTGAAGCCGAGACGCGCGTGGTCCACGCACAGCATCGCGCCGCGGACGATGCCGCGGCTCTCCAGCCTGCGCATGCGGTCGGCAACCGTCGGCTGCGAGATGCCGAACTCGCGCGCCATGTCGGCATAGGGCCGGCGCGCGTCGGCATTTAGGGTACTAAGTATTTTGAGGTCCAACGCATCCATAGTGAAGATTCCTCTACGTCTAGACGTTCACTTGTTAAGGTATGACGTCTGAATATCTTAGATCATGTAATGCCCGTTGGAAACCGCGCAGCTATCATTTGCGAACGCTAATCGCGGTCAAGGAGATCTGCACAGTGTCGCTTCCCCTGCAACGGCAAGCCGCCACCCGGCCCCCGGCATGGCTCATCGCCTGCTGCTTGCTGGCGGTCTATGTCATCTGGGGGACGACCTACTTCGCGATCAAGGTGGCCATCGAAGGCGCCCCACCGTTCTTCATGATCGGAACACGCTTCCTTGCGGCCGGAGGCCTGCTGCTGGCCTGGCAGACCCTTCGCGGCCGGCCGATGCCGACCGCGAGGCAGTGGCGGGGAGCGGCTCTGGTGGGATTTCTGCTGCTCGTGGTCGGAAACGGCGGCGTCGCCGTCGCCGAGCACTGGGTCAGCTCCGGCGCGACCGTGGCGCTCATCAGCGTGATGCCGCTGGCGACGGCGCTTTGGTCCGGTATCTTCGGCGAATGGCCGCGCCGCATGGAGTGGGGCGCGATCGCGCTCGGAGCCGTCGGCGCCACCGTGATGCTGACGGGCCGCGACCTGCAAGGCAGTGCCGCGGGGACGCTCGTGATTCTGCTCGGCGTCACATGCTGGTCGCTGGGCACGGTGCTGTCCCGCCGCGTCGACATTCCGCATGGGCCGACCGGGTTCGGCGCCGAAATGCTCGCCGCGGGATTGATGGCCCTCGTGGTGAGCGCGGTGCTCGGCGAGCACTGGGCCTTGCCGCATGCACCCCGGGTGTGGTGGGCCTGGGTCTATCTGATTTTCTTCGGTTCCATGATCGGGTTTTCGGCCTATCGCTTCGTCGTCGAGCATGTATCGCCCACCCTCGCCTCGACCTATGCCTACGTCAATCCGCCCGTTGCGCTGCTCGTCGGCTGGTGGCTGGGCAACGAGTCATTCTCGCCGAATACCTTGCTGGGCCTGCCCATCGTGCTCTGCGCCGTGGCCTTGCTGGCCTGGGTCCAGAGCCGTCAGGCGCCGGAAGCCGGCACCCTCGCGAGCAGCGCATCGGCATAGCCGCCGCGGTCGATTTCCGCAGCCGAGACCGCGGCCCGCACGCGCGGGCTCAGCAGGGCGGCGAGCTCGTCGGCATGACGATAGCCCGCCATGGAAGAGGCGATCGAGTTCCCCGACCGCGTGGCGGGGTGAAGATAGATCTCCGTGATGCCCGCCGGCAGCCGCGCGAGAATGGCCAGCAGCTTGTCTTCATCCATGGCGCCGCTCGCCGCGACGCCGAATATACTGTCGTTATGCAGAATCCGAGCCGCGCGCAGGCGTCGCTTCATCAGCCCATTCCAGGGGTAGAGCGCCGCGGTACCGGCGGCCGAGAACCAGCCGCCGCCTCGCGCCGCGAACCACAGAGGCTCATCCGGCACCCTCACCGCTGAAACGCCGTAGTCGCGGCCTATCTCGAGCAACATTTCCAATAGGGTGGGATGCAGGTGGAAGTGCTTGTGCACATTGACGTGATCCAGCCTAAGGCCGCTGCGCGCAAACGCGGCGAACTGCGCACGGATCTCCGCTTCCAATTGCCTGCGCACTCGCGGGAAGGCGAAGAAGCGCACACCGTTGACGAACATCCTGTCGTTCATGTGGCCGGACCCGTCGGCCAGAGCGGGGATCAGATCGGGAGCCAGCGCGGCGCGGCCATCCGCCAGGACCAGATGCAGCCCCACGCGCAGGCGCGGCAGTTCGCGCGCGCGCCGAATCGCATCCGCGGCGGCCGGGGCCGCGACCATCAGGCTGGCCGCGGTGAGAATTCCCGCCTTGGTTGCCCGTTCGACGGCTTCGTTGACGGCTTCGTGCAGACCGAAGTCGTCGGCGGTGACGATCAAGAACTTCTTCATGGGGGACCGGCTGCGCAACCGACGGACAGGGAAGACACGATTTTAGTAGTATGACCGTCGATCCATGAGACTGGTTCGCCTTGCATCAAAGTATAACGTCTGCCACGAGGTACATGTGAACATCGGCTACGCAGCACCCGCTTCGAGCGGACCGCCATCCTATGGACGCGGCGCCATCGCCTTTCATTGGACGATCGCCCTGCTGGTCGTGTGGGTCGGCGCTCTCGGACTACTGCACGATTCGTGGCCGAAAACCGCTCAGGCATTCTGGATCAACGTTCATGCAGTGTCGGGCCTCACACTGTGGATTCTGCTCATCGCGAGATACGGCTGGCGCATCGCCCATGCGCCGCCGAGCCTGCCGGCGGACATCGGAACCGTCTACCGCCGCCTGTCGGCCGCCGCGCACTGGGGCCTGTACGCGCTGCTCTTCATCACGCCCATCATCGGCGCGGTCACCTTCATATGGCACGGCAGGACTCTGGATCTCGGCCTGTTCAAGGTGGGTTTCGGGATCGCTAAGAACCGCGCGATTTTCGGGCCCACGGAGGATATCCACGGCTATCTCGCCTACGCTCTGTTTGCGCTTGCGGGGCTGCATATTCTGGCCGCGCTCTGGCATCACTTCGTGAAGCGCGATGGCATGCTGAAAAGAATGTGGCCGGCGCCGGCAGCCAAATCATGATCGGCGTTGCCGCCGCCTCAGGTCGCCTCTTTGGCGGTCAACTCGGGTTTCACGGCGGCGCCGGCATCCAGCAGCACCTGCTCGAGCACCGCCAGGTAATCGATGTAGCGCTTGCGCCCGAGCGCGGTGATGCGGCAGAAAGTCTGCGGCCTGTTGTTCTGGACGCCTTTGTTGATGGCGATCAGTTTTGCCTCTTCCAGCACCTGCAAATGCCGGTTGAGATTGCCGTCCGTGAGCGCGCAAAGCTGCTTCAGGTCGCCGAACAACAATCCTTTTGAGTGCGTAACGAGCGAGGTCAGCACGCTCAAGCGCGCGCGCTCGTGAATCACGCGGTCCAGCCCGTCGTACGCGAAACGAGGGGCGGCGCCTTTCTTGTTGCCATGCTTATTCAAGAGATTCTCCATATCCGAACTGCAGCACGCCTGCGACCAGAAGCTGTCCGATGCCGAACGGGATGCCCATCATCCAGGGGGAGAGCGTCCGCGTGAGAGAAGCGGCGGCCAGGCAAAACAGCCCGGCCGCCAGGTACCACACGCCGACGGCGAACATCTGCCGCGGCAGAAACCGGCAGGAAGCGAATACTCCCAGGCTGAAAATCAGCTCCCAGAGACCGGGGAGCATCCAGCACTCCTGGAGCGCCATCCGCAGCATGACCACCGTCAGCAAGAATCCAACCGCCACCGCGGGCAGGAACTGAGCGACCGCGGATTGAACCATTTCTCTCGCGAGGCCCACATGGACGCGCCGGGCGCGCGCGAAAGTCTCCAGGCCCGTCAGCAGCACCGCAACCGCCGCGGTCCCGGCCCACACGCCGAGCCAAATCGTAAGACCCGCCCTCTCCGGTTTCGCCATCCATTGCGCCTGGAGCGCGGCCACCAGGAAGGCCAGGACGCCGCTCACCCCGATCGAGGCAGGACCATAGCCGCGAAATTCGGTGCCGTGCGCCACCTGGCTGCGGATGGTGTGAATCTCGGACAACGCTTGCTGTAAATCTTTCATGCCATGTCTCGTTCACTTTGCACTACAAAGCATAACCCGTCACAATGCGCAACGAACCAATACCTCAAAGGGATACCGTGGTCAATCATTGCCTTGCACATTTGAGTTCCCGGACGCGCCGCGGCGCGCTTGCGCGGCGGCTGGCGTGGACGGCGGCGTGCGCCATCGCCCTGTTGCCGGGCGTCGGGCGAGCCGACATCGACCACCGGGTCGCGAAGGACACCAGCGGCATCTACAGCCTTCAGGATGCCGTGCCCATTTCATTGGGTCTGCTCGCGGCCGGCTGCGCATTGTGGGAGGGGACGGAGGACCGCCTGGGAAAGACCTGCTGGGAAGCCGGGGAATCCGGAGTGGCCAGCGCCCTGGCGGCCGAAGGATTGCAATTCATCACCGGCCGGCAGTCGCCCTCCCAGACCGGCAATCCCGACAAGTGGTTTTCCGGCGGCAAGGGCAGTTTTCCGAGCACCCACGTTTCGCTCACGACGGCGGTGGTCACGCCCTTCATCTATCAGTACGTTCACGACGATCCGCTGGTGGCCGCTCTGGCCGTGCTGCCGATGTACGAGATGGTGGCGCGGGTCAAAGCTCAGCAGCACTGGCAGACGGACGTGCTCGCCGGCGCCGCGCTGGGATTTGCCGTGGGCAGCTATGAGGCCCACAGGAACAACCCCCTGATCTTCTCGGTGTTGCCGGGCGGCGCCTTCATCGGCTTCCATCACTCATTCTAAAGGCCGGGCGCCGCGGCGCTTGCACCCGGCCTCAAACCCTCTATACTTTGCATCACAAAGCTCATGCGAGGACGTCCATGGTGACCGCCGACAACGACCGCGCGCCTCTGCTCGTCCTCGTGGTCGGCGTGCTCGGCTTGAGCCATGATTGCTGGGCGGGGGCCGCCGCCGCTTCATGGATGAACCTCCATGCCTTGTTCGGAATGCTGTTATGGGTCACGGTGGTGGCGCGATTCTGCGGCCGTATGCACCGCGAGCCGCGCATGCTGCCGATCGACATCCGGACCTACTCCCGCCGTCTGTCCCGGCTGGTGTACTTGCTGCTCTACGTTCTGCTCGCCTTCAGCCTGATCATCGGCATTTTGCACCGGGCGCCGCACCGCACATTCATCGCGCCCGCCGAGGACTTCCAAGGCTATCTGGCCTACGGCATCGTCGCGCTCGTCACGATTCGAGCGATGTCCGCACTGTGTCATCGCTTCGTCATACGGGGCGCCGCGAACGTGCCCATGCATACGCTTCAGGGAAATGGGCGGCTGACGTAGCGCGAGCCCGCCAGACCGAATCTCCAAGGGCGATCGACCGCCTTGGAGATGCCGATCCGGGGGCCGAACACGACCCTGGGCATTCGGGTAGCCGCCGTCAGGTGAAACGGCGCCGTATCGAGGCGTTTACCGTTGAGCGCTCGAGTGACGCCCAGCGCCTGCCCGAGCCGCCCGGGTCCCGAACACAGCACGCGCGGATCCTGCTGATGCCGGCGCTCGATCATCGCCGGGATCCCGGTGGTCGGCTCCAGCGCCCGGATCAATACGCCGGCCCCATGTCCCGCTTCGCGGCACACGAAGTTGAGGCACCAGTGGATGCCGTAGGAAAGATAGACGTAGGCGCGGCCGGGCGGCCCGAACATGACGGCATTGCGCGGCGTCGGGCCCGAAAAGCTATGCGATGCCGGGTCTTCTCGATCGTATGCCTCGGTCTCGACGATGACTCCGCCGACTCCATCGATGAGCAGGATCATTCCGATCAGCCGGCGTGCGACCTTCGGTGAACCGTCTGCGAAGTCGATGCCATTCCGGCTCAATCGCGCAATGCCTGATGCACCTGCTGCACGCACGCCGAGCCCTCCCCGACGGCGGCAGCCACCCGCTTGACGCTGCCGCAGCGCACATCGCCGACCGCAAATATTCCCGGCCAGTTGGTCTCGAAGGGCTGCGGCGGCCGCGCGCCGGGTCCTTGATTTGGAAACTCCTCCGCACTCAGATCGGGCCCAGTTCGCACGAATCCCTTCTCGTTCAAGGCGATACAGCCCTTCAGCCAGTGCGTGCTGGGAACGGCGCCCGTCATGAGAAAGACATGCCCGATCTCATGGGTCTCGGGACCACCGCCCGCAGTCCTCCACGTCACGCGTTCCAGCTGCTCGGCGCCCTCCAAAGTGGTGATTTCGGTCTTTACATGCAGCGTGGTATTGGCCGATTCGGCTATGCGGCGGATGAGGTAGCGGGACATGCTGTCGGCCAGTCCTTCAGAGCGCACCAAGAGGTGTACATGACGGCACTTGCCGGAGAGATACACCGCGGCCTGCCCCGCGGAGTTGCCGCCACCGACCACGATCACCTCTCGGCTCTCGCAGCGCCGCGCTTCGGTGGCCGTCGCCGCATAGTAGATGCCCGTGCCGAGAAATCGCGACGCGTTGTCGATCGAGAGCTGGCGGTATTCCGCGCCGGTGGCGATGATGATCGAGCGCGCGCGCACCGCATTCCCATGGCATAGCTCGACCGCATACGGCCGCCGATCGCACCGCAGCTTCAGCGCCGAATACGCGGTGCGGATCTCGGCACCGAATTTCTGCGCCTGGACCCGCGCCCGGGCGGCCAGCGCCAGACCGGAAATCCCGGTGGGGAATCCCAGATAATTCTCGATTTTCGAGCTCGAACCCGCCTGTCCGCCGGGCGTGCCGGTCTCCAGCACCAGCACGTCCAGTCCTTCACTGGCGGCGTACACCGCGGCGGCGAGTCCGGACGGACCGGCTCCGACCACGATGACATCGCGCACCCGGTCATCGTCGATCTGCTGATTCATCCCCAGGCAGGCCGCGACTTCTTCGTTGCTGGGATTCTTCAGTACCACCGTGCCGCGGCACAGCACCACGGGCACATCGTCGGCCCTGACATGAAAGCGCTCCAGCAGCGTCTGCACCGCAGGCTCCGTTTTCACGTCGACGTTGACGAACGGAAAGGAATTTCGCGTCAGGAATTGCTGCAACCGCAGAGTTCCCGCCGACTGGCTGGAGCCGAGCAGGATGACGTCGCCCGCCTGGGAGGCGATCAGCCCGACGCGCCTCAAGATGAAGGCCCGCATGAAGAGCTCGCTGAGCTCTGCGTCGGTCTGAATGATGGTGCGCAGCTTATCCTCGGTGATGACCAGGACCTCGCCCGCTTCGCGCACGCGCCACCGCACCAAGCTGCCGATGCCCTGAAGCGTGCTCATCTCTCCCGTGAAGCTGCCGGCGGTGTGCACCACCACCAGTGCCTCCGTACCCATGCCGGTTTGGACCACTTCGATGCTGCCCGCGAGAACCACCAGCATGGGCCGGTTGCGATCGCCCGGTTCCGCCAGTATCTCGCCCTCGTGCATGGGCCGGCGGCTTCCATGCGCCTCCAGCCGGGCGATTTGCGCGGGCGTCAAATGCGGAAACATCTGCGTCTTGCGCCCGATGAAAGCGGGCGTGTTCGCGATGCCTTCGCCGCTCGCCTGTGTCATGTCAGGAACACTTCCATATCGTCGATGAAGCACCAGCTCCAATCCTCTCCCGGTTCGAATGAGGAAATGATCGGGTGGCCGGCCTTGAGACTATGCTTTCGGGCATGGCGATTTTTCGAGTCATCGCAGCACCCCACATGCCCACAAGACCTGCACAGCCGCAGGTGGACCCATGTGTCGCCCATGGCCAGGCATTCCTGGCATCCTTCGCCGCTGGGTACCACGGCCTTGACCGTATCGAGATGCTTGCATTGCCGGTTTCTGGCCATGTCTACTCCGGTTTATCCTATTTGCGCCCTGCTCGTCCTACACCGCGAACTTCGCGGTCGGACCGTGCTCTAAGCCCATGCTGAACCGAATCGAGAGGTCCTGAAATTCCCATGCTTTTGCGAAGTCGCGTGCTCATTTTAGCAACATTTCTCGCTGCCACCGCCTGGGCGGATTCCGCGCCGTTCGACCTCGCCGGACCCACCCTGGAACTCAAGGTCACCCGCGGCGAAAAAACGCTGCCCGCGGCTGAAGTGCCGAATCTTGCCGTAGGCGACCATCTGTGGATCAAGGCTGATCTTCCGGCCACCCAATCCGCCCATTATTTGATGGTCGTGGCATTTCTGAGCGGCTCGACCAATCCCCCGCCGCAGAACTGGTTCTTCCCCTGCAAGGCCTGGACCGGCAAGTGTGAACAGGATGGATTGACGGTCACCGTACCCGAAGGCGCGCAACAGGTGCTGTTGTTCCTCGCCCCGGAAACGGGCGGGGATTTCAGAACGCTGGTGGGCGCGGTGCGGGGGCGTCCGGGCGCCTTCGTGCGCACCTCGCAAGACCTGAACCAGGCGGCGCTGGACCGGTCCCGCTTGGAACGCTATCTCAAGGCCGTTCGCGGCCTGAACGACGCCGACCCGGCCAAGCTGGCGGAAGCGGCTCCGCTGCTCGCCCGGAGCCTCGCCATCAAGGTCGACCCAAAGTGCCTCGACAGAATTCCTCAATTGCAGGCATCTTGCCTCATGGACGGCCAGGAGTCGCTGATTTTGGATGACGGGCACAGCACCTCGATCGTCGAGGCACTGACTTCGGGCCCGGGGAGCGATCTTGCGTTGGAGGCAAGCTATACCCCGCAGCTGAGCTACGGCTACTACAGCCCCTATATCTCATCGGTCCTCGACATTGCACGCATCCTGGACTCCTTCCATATCGCGCAGTATCAATATATTCCGGCACTGGCCTCGCCGCAGGGCGACAAGGTCGCCTTGACGCTGAACACCGCCCCCTCCTTCCACAACCCGCGGTCGGTATTGGTCGTCGCACTGCCCGCAGTTGAGTCGCCGCAATTGCCGCCGCTGCATGCGGTCAACCCCAAGGACATCTACTGCGCCGGCAGAACCGATTTGGTGCTGCCCGTCGACGGCGCGCCCTTGGTGTTTTCGACCGGGTATGCACACGATGTGACTCTGAGCCTGTCCGCGAAAGACGGAAAAAGCATGGAGCTGCCTGCCGCCGCCGACGCGCAGCGCGGCGGCTATGTCGTCGACACCTCCGCGCTGCATTCGGCGAGCATGGGCGACAGCGTGCATGCGACGCTGCAGGGCTACTGGGGCTTCGATCGTTACCATGGACCCGGATTCGTGCTGATGAATGCACATTCGAAGGGCTGGGAACTCGCCGCCGGCGACGAAGACGCGCTGGTGGTCGGCCGCCAGGATACCGTCCACCTACAGGCGGATAGCGTCAGCTGCATCGACGGCATCATGCTGAAAGATCCCGCCGGCAAGGAACTGAAAGCCGAATGGAAGACCGTCAAGCCCAACGAGGTCGAAGTAAAGCTGCCGCTTCAGGAAGCCAAACCCGGTGCCATGACCTTGCTGGTCGCTCAATACGGCGTCAGTCAGGCGCAACCGATTTCCATACAAACCTTTTCCGAGGCGGGGCATTTCGACGGCTTCGCCATTCATGCCGGCGATTCTCAGGGCACGCTGCGTGGCAGCCGCCTCGATGAGGTTGCCAGCCTGTCGATCAAGAACCTGGTCTTCGTGCCCGGCGAGCTGTCGACCCGCAATGGAGATGACGAATTGCCGATGGTTGCACAGGATGCTCAAGCCGCGGCCGGACTCAAACAGGAGCACAGCATCACCGCGAAAATCACGCTGAAAGACGGCCGGGTCCTGCCGCTCGCAGCCACCGTGGACGCGCCGCGCCCGCGCGTGATGCTGATCGGCAAAACCACACAGCCCTCCTCGTCCGGCAGGGACAGCAATATCCAGCTCGCGGATCCCGGCGAGCTGCCGCAGGACTCGACTCTCACGTTCGCAGTGCGATCTCAGTGGCCGGCGGTATTCTCCCGCGACGAGAGCATAGAGGTCGCGACCGGCGATGAGTCCTCCGCCACCGTGCTGAGCTTCACCAACGGCGGGATCACGCTCGAAAACTCCCAGGTTGCCGTGGCCACGCTCAATCCGTCGAAGGCGTTCGGAGCCTCCGCGTTCGGTCTCATACAATTTCGCGTAGTAGCCAAGGGCATAGCGGGCGACTGGCAGCCCTTGGGCAGCTTGGTGCGCCTGCCCGTGCTGAAAGATCTCACCTGTCCCTCGACACCGGCACTGGCGTGCAAACTCTCCGGGTCTAGTTTGTTTCTCGTCGATTCGGTATCCAACGACAGGGGATTTGCGCATCCGGTGCAGGTTCCCGACGGATTCCTGGGGTCCGCGCTCCCCGTTCCGCATCCGTCCGACGGCCCGCTGTACGTGAAGCTGCGCGACGATCCCGCGGTGATCAATCCCACCACACTGGAGGTGCAGCAGCTGCCGCCCTCCCCCAACGATCCGGCGCGTGCGCGCGCCGCGCAGCCCATACCGCCCGCGCCCCCATCGCCCCCCGCGGCTTCCCCCGCCTCGCCCGCCGCTCCGCCCGCCACCTCGCCGGTCGCTCCGCCGGCAGCCGCACCAGTCGCCTCGCCGACCACCTCGCCGGCCGCCGCGCCCACCGCCTCGCCGGTCACCTCGCCAGTCGCCGCGCCCACCGCCTCCTCCACCGCCTCGCCGGTCACTTCACCGGCCACGTCGCCGGCCGCGTCGCCGGCAGTTGCCCCGCTGGCAGCCTCGCCTCCCAGCACCTCGCCACAGTGATGTCGACGGGTACGAGAATTCGCCCGGCTGGCTAAAAGATCCCCAATGCCAGTCCCGACCCCATCGCCGCGCCGACTTCCTCGCAGGATTTCAGGTCCCGCTCCCCGATGCGCTTCGGCCGGAGAATCTCCTCCGCCGTCTGCGCATGCGTGCAAACAATGATGGGATCGGCGATGGGGCGAAGACGCCAGCCGATCGCAATCCGCTCGATCTGCTGCGCGGCATTGCGGCCGTCGCTGCCGGCACAGATCAGCGTGGCGTATGGCCTGCCGTTCAGCCGATCGAGCGCGGCATAGTACGTGCGGTCGAAGAAATCCTTCATTTTTCCCGACATCGCGGCTAAGTTCTCGGGGCTCGCGAAGATGAAGCCCGCCGCCTCCAGCACATGGTCCGCCGACGCGTCGCCGGCGCACAGCAAGGACACTCTCAGGGCAGGCTCGGTGCCGGCTCCCGCGGCCGCGGCCCGGGCCATTTGCAGCGTCCCGCCGGTCATGGAGTGGTACACGATCAGCAGCGTCTTCATGCTTGGGATTATCGCAGAAAGGCAGCGCGCCCTCTCCCGCGCGTGAGCTATGTCCTACAGTCGTCGGCGATGCCTGCCGACGGCGCGACCGAGCCGATGCGCGCAGACTTCACGCTCGCTGCAATACGCAGCCGCCGGGGGAAAACAATGCTTCACTATGCCGTAGTTTTTTTAGTCATCGCCTTGGTGGCCGCTGTTTTCGGTTTTGGCGGGATCGCGGCCGGCGCCGCCGGTATCGCCAAAATATTGTTCGTCGTTTTTCTGATCGGCGCCGTGATCAGTTTTTTGATGAGCGTCGGGCGCCGCGCCTGAAGGCGAAGGCCCGCACACTCGAGGAGCAGCAATGGAATCCGTATCCGATTTGGCGGGGAAGGCCGCCCACGTGGCCAATGGTCAATTCGATCATTTTCTCGACAGCGTCGAGGATTTGACCAAGGCACTTAAAGATATCGAGTCGCCGGAAATCGCCAGGGTCCGCGCCAAGGTCAAGCTCGCATTATTGGCCGCCAAGAGCGCAGTATCCGATACGGCCTCGCAAATACGCAGCCAGGCTCGCCAAGCCGGCGTGCGCACCGACGGCTTCGTGCGCGACAATCCCTGGCAAGTGGTCGGAATTGCGGCCGCCATCGGACTCGCCGTCGGCGTCCTCGTCCGACGGCGAACCTAGTACCTCGGCCCACTGATCACATATTGACCCAGTTCACAGGGTCTGGGGGGATAAGAGGTTGGAAGCCAACGACGAAGAGCAGTTGGCTTCCAACCTCTCATCCCCCCAGACCTTGCGCATTGGGCCGATGTGCATCAGTGCGTCGAGGGAGCATTCGCGGTGGCTTCGGCGCCGTGATGTTGACCGGTACGAGAATTCGCCAGGGGAGGCTAACCACCCGGTCAACATCATGGCGCCGAAGTACTAAGCGCGCCGCCACTGCGTAACCCCCCCCGGCTTGTCCTCGAGCAGAATTCCGGCGGCCGTCAGCTGTTCGCGGATACGGTCGGACTCGGCGAAATTCTTCGAGGAACGCGCCGCCCGCCGCGCCTCGAGCAAGGCTTCGATGTCCGCATCGGAGATCGTCCTCATCTTCGCACTGCGCTTCAAATAGGACTCGGGGTCCTGCTGCAGTACGCCGAGCACCGAGCTCATGGCGCGCAGCGTCGACGCCGCGCCCGCCGTCTTCGCCGAGTTCCCCGCGGCCTTTGCCTGATTGAGTTCCCGTGCCACGCCTTGCATGACCGCCAGCGCCTCCGGGGTATTGAAATCGTCGTCCATGGCGGCGCGAAACTTGTCGAGCCATTGCGCATCCACGGACCCCGGCCCGCCCGCGTCCTTGAGTGCACGGTACAGCCCCAGCAGGGTCTCGTCCGCTTGTGCAAGCTGGGCCGCCGAATAATTGATCGGTCCTCGGTAGTGGCTGCTCAACAGAAAGAATCTCAACACTTCCGGATCGCGCAGAGTCTTCAGAACCTCGCGCACCGTGAAGAAATTGCCGAGCGACTTCGACATTTTCTCGTCGTTCACCCGCACGAACCCGTTGTGCATCCACACGTGCACGAACGGCGTGCCGCAGGCGGCGCAGGACTGCGCAATCTCGTTCTCGTGATGCGGAAACTTCAAGTCTTCGCCGCCGCCGTGGATGTCGAAATAGCTGCCGAGCAGGCTGGTCGACATCGCCGAACATTCGATGTGCCAACCGGGACGGCCCTCGCCCCAGGGCGACGCCCACGAAGGCTCGCCCGGCTTCGCGTGCTTCCACAGAACGAAGTCCAGGGGATCGAGCTTGGCCTCATCCACCTGTATGCGCGAGCCCGAGCGCAAATCATCGATCTTCTTGCCCGACAGCCGGCCGTATTGCGGGAATTTGCGCACCGAATACATGACATCGCCGTTGGCCGCGAGATAGGCATATCCCTTGTCGATCAAGGTCTGCGTCATGGCGACTATCTGGGCGATGTACTCGGTGGCCCGGGGTTCCAAGTCGGGTGCCTGAAGCCCGAGCGTCGCGCAATCCTCATGCATGGCCGCGGTGAATCGCGCCGCCAGGTGCGCCCAGTTTTCGCCGTTGGCGGCCGCGCGCTCGATGATCTTGTCGTCGATGTCGGTGATATTGCGCACATAGGTGACCGCGTATCCCAGCGAGCGCAAATAGCGCTGGATGAGATCGAACACCGTCAGCATGCGGGCGTGCCCGACGTGAATGTAGTCGTAGTTGGTCATGCCGCACACATACATGCGGACTTCATCCTGGCGCAGAGGCTTGAACTCCTCTTTCTCGCCGGTCAGGGAATTATGAATTTTGAGCATGGGACTCGAGGCGGCGGCGCGCCGTCTCGGGGGACATGAGCTTGAGCAGGGGCCCGAGTTCGGGACCGTGCGCCTGGCCGGTCAAGGCGACTCTGAGCGGCATGAAAAGGTCTGCGCCCCTCCGTCCCGTGCGTTCTTTGAGGATTTTGGTCATTTGTTTGAGGTCCGAGGAAGATTGATCGAATGCCTGGGTGGCGGCGGCGAAAAATTCGGATCCTGCCGCCGCAATGACGCTGCGCTCATCCTTCCCGAGGGGCGGCAGCTCGCCGCGCACCACCGCCCGCCAAGGCGCCGCATCGGCGGGCAGCACCACATTGTGGCGTACCAGCTCGACGAAATCGGCCGAGTCGCCGGCTCCCAGCCAGGCCCCGATGTCGGCGGACGACATCCGCTCCACCGTCTCCTTCTGCCAATGCGCCAATTGGGACTCGTCGAAACGCGCGGGTGCGCGGCCCAGATGTTCCGGGCGGAAGTGAGCGGGCATGTCGGCCGCCGGCAGCCATCCGTCGATGTCGCTCGCATGTCCCAGGCGGAACAGATGATTGAGGAGCGCCGCGGGGAGGAAGCCGCGAGCGCGAAACTCCTGAGCGCTCGTGCTGCCGTGCCGCTTCGACAGAGGCGCACCGTCCTCCCCGACCAGCAGCCCCACGTGACCGTAGGCGGGGCGGCGCATGCCCAGCGCGTCCAGCAGCATGAGCTGCCGCGGCGTGTTGGTGAGATGATCATCGCCGCGCAGCACGTGAGTGACCCCCATGGCCGAGTCATCGACGGCGTTGCAGAAGAAGAACGCCGAGGTCCCATCGTCGCGCCGGATGATGAAGTCGCCGATGTCGTTCGACAGGAATCGCTGCGGCCCGTGCACCACATCGTCGAACTCGACGACCCTGTCGGCCGGTACGGCGAATCGCAGCGTCGGCCTCAGCCCCCGTGCCTCGCGCTCGGCGCGCTGCTGCGCCGTCAGATGCCGGCAGGTCCCCGCATAGCGCGGCGGCTTGCCCGACATGCGCTGCAGCTTGCGCGACAATTCGAGATCCTCCGCCGTGCAGTAGCAGGCATAGGCGAGCCCGCTCCCCTCCAGCTGCGCGAACAAGGTGCGGTAGAATTCGCCGCGCTCCGCCTGAGCATAGGGGGCCGACGGACCGCCGATGTCCGGGCCCTCGTCCCAATCCAGGCCCAGCCAGCGCAATTGCGCCATCAGCTCGTCGCGGAAACGCAGCTCGCTGCGCTCGACATCGGTGTCCTCGATGCGCAAAATGAACTTTCCGCCGCTCTTGCGGGCCCAAAGATGGCTGAAAAAGGCCGTCCGCGCGTTGCCCAAGTGCAAAGCCCCGGTGGGGCTGGGCGCAAATCGCGTTATGGCGGGCGGTGACTCTGGGCTTACGGACATATCTCAAGATTGTACCTATTCGAGTAGAATCACGAACATGAAACAGCTAGTACTCATCCTCGGACTGATTTCAGCGGCTTTTCCTGGTTTCGGCTTCGCGGCCGATCCCGCCCCGGCCGCCGCCCCCAAGGCCTCGGCGCCCGTGGCCGCGCCGCAGGTCCAGGTGGTGACCTCGATGGGCAGCTTCACCATCGAACTGAACGCCGAGCGAGCGCCGCTGTCGGTGGCTAATTTTCTGAAATATGTCGACCAGGGTCACTACACCAACACGATTTTTCATCGTGTCATTGCCAATTTCGTGATTCAAGGCGGCGGCTTCGACAAGGAATTCAAGCCTAAGCCGGCCCCGTACAAGGTGGTCAATGAATCCGGCAACGGCCTGAACAATGTGCGCGGCACCGTGGGCATGGCGCGCGGCGAGGAGCCGCACAGCAGCGACGCGCAATTCTACGTCAACCTGTACGACAACGATGCCCTCGATCCGAATGCGACGCGCTGGGGCTACGCGGTTTTCGGCAAGGTGGTCCAAGGCATGGACGTGGTCGACAAGATCGGCAACGTCCCGACGAACACCCGGGGGGTCTTCAAGGATACCCCGGTGAAACCCGTGATCATCGAGCGAATCGAGCGCGTTGCCGCCCCTTGAGCATTGCCGGCCCGTAGCGGTCGCCGGACCCTAGCTGAAGCCCCCCGCGTGGCCGCGCTCTTCATATCGGATCTGCACATCGACGCGAGCCGCCCGGCGATCGTCGAGCAATTCCTGGGCTTTCTCGCGGCCGAGGCGCTGCGTGCCGACGCCTTGTACATTCTCGGCGATCTGTTCGAATCCTGGATCGGCGACGATGCCCCGGACCCATCGCAGGCGGCCGCCATCGCGGGGATCCATGCGCTGACCTCGGCCGGGGTGCCGTGCTTTGTCATGCACGGAAATCGCGATTTCCTGATGGCCGAGCAATTCTGCGGCGCGAGCGGCGCCCGCCTTCTGCCCGATCCTTTGATCGTGACCCTGTATGGGGAAGCGGTGCTGGTGATGCACGGCGACGCACTGTGCACCGACGACGCCGCCTACCAGCGCTTGCGCGCCACCGTGCGTGAGCCTGCCTGGCAGCGGCAATTTCTCGCGCTCCCCATTGCCTCCCGCCGCGCTCTTGCCGGGGCCGCCCGCGCCGGCAGCCAGGCGCACACCGCAGCCTTGGAATATGCCATCACCGACGTCAATGCCGACAGCGTGGCGGCGGCACTGCGCGGTGCCGGCACCGCGACGCTGCTGCACGGCCACACCCATCGGCCCGCCATTCATGCCTTGACCATCGACGGCCGGCCCTGCACGCGCATCGTACTCGGCGATTGGTACGATCAGGGCAGCGTGCTGCGGTGGGACCCTGCGGGACCCGAGCTCATATCGCTGCCGCGCTGAGGAAATACCAGGAGCTTGGGCCCATGCAGCAGGAGCTTGGGCCCATGCACCGGCAGCTTGGGCCGCCGTGAGCGGCTCATCTCAGCGTGGTTCGGCCGCCGCTCTCAACACACGCAATTTGCTGTCGAAATCCTCCTTGTTCAAATAAGCGCCGCACAGCCGGCGAAATCCCTGGTATGCGCGCCGTCCGTGCAAGGTACGCCAATTGTCGAACAGCAGCGCGGTGCCGGGCGCCAGCCGCATGGTGATTTCATTCGACGGATCGTTGATTGCGCGGTTGAACAGCTTCAGCGCCCGATAAAAGGCGTTCATCCGCGGTGTCGGCAGCCGGAACGGCGCCCGGTCGTAATTGTTGTAGGCGATCTGGGCGAAGTCGCCGTTGTGATCCAGTCCGATCACCGGATGCTCCGCCCGCAGATGCACGCCGTCGCCAAGGTACTGCGCCGGAACCTTGACGGTCGACAGCGCTTCGAAGGCAATCGGATCGCTCTGGCGGATCTGCTGGGCGACCTTGAATCCATCGACCAGGGTGCTCTCCCCGCCGCTGCCGTCGAATTGCAGGCAATGGAACAATTGGTAGCCCGGCGAATCGATGCTGTAGGTCCCGTCGGTGTGCGGTCCGATGGCGGCCGACGTGTAAGCGGTATCCTTGAACGCCAGATTGGCCGTGAAGTCCCACATGCCGCCGAAAATGGTCTCACGCACATAGCCCACCCGCGTGACGAGTTCCTTGGTGGCTTCCACGGTGGGCGGCGTCCCCGACGCCAGCGCAAAGCCATATTCCTCCACCATCGACAGCCAGCGCAGCAAGCCCTCGTTGCCCGACATGATCTCGGCATGGGCCATGGTCGGAAAATTCTCCCCCATGCCGGCACGATCCCAAAGGTGCCGCCGCGGCGCCGTTTCGCGCCCGTTGCCTTGCGCGACGTCCCAGAGGAATGAGGCGGGCAGAACGCTCGTGCCGCCGTGCTTCCAATCGATGCGCAAAGTCCGGCCGCCGTCCTCGATCTCGAGCCTGGCGGGCGCAATGTCCACTGGAATGCCGAAGGTGTCGACCTGGCGCTGCAAGGTATCGGGGTGCAAGCTCTCCTTCGAGTGGCAGTGATCGCGCAGCCAAAACGGCGAAAAGCGGTCCGCGGCCGCACCACCCCGCCAGGAAACCTCCACCTCACCGTCCACGAGCGTGGCCGCCCTCAGCAAAGTATCCGAGGCCGGCCGGCCATGAGTCATGGGCTGCATATCTTTCTCCTCGTCGCCGCGAATGGCGCACTGTTGAACGAGTGTATAGTAACGTTACAGAGCGCGTCAAACGTGGCGAGTAGCGCCTCGGCGACCCATTGAGCCGGCAACCCGAACCGCTCCCTCAACTCGCTGATGTACATCGGCCCACTGCGCACGGTCAGGGGGGATGAGAGGTTGGAAGCCAACTGCTCTCCCCCGTTGGCTTCCAACCTCTCATCCCCCCCTGACCCCGTGAACCGGTGGGCCGAAGTACCCGCTACGGCGGCCCGGAGTGAAAGCGAAATACGGGGTCGGGCTCCGTGATGAGCTCCGCCTCGAGCGCTGCGAACTCCTCGATTCGCGCCTGCAATGCGACTCCCGCCCGCTTGGCGGCGCGCCGCGCAAGCTCCAGATACACCTTGTAGTGGCGCGCCTCGGCATTGTGCAGGCCTTGAAACAGGTCCCCCAAGGGAGCGCCGATGGGCCCCGCCAGTGCCGCGAAGCGCTCGCAGGAGCGTGCCTCGATAAAGGCGCCGCAAATCATCAGGTCGACTTCCCGGTGCGGCTCGGCCTTCGCGACCAGGCGTCGCAGGCGCTCGGCGTAGCGTCCCGGAGCGAGCCGTTGCGGCCTCACCCCCATGCCACGGATGAGCTTGGCAACCTGCTCGTAGTGACGCAGCTCCTCGCGGGCCAGGCGCGACATCCTGTCGGTCAGTTCCAGATCCTCCGCGTAAGCGAACATCAGGGAAAGCGCCGTCGAGGCCGCCTTCTTCTCGCAATTCGCGTGATCGATCATGAGCACATCGGGCTGTGCACAAGCGCGCACGACCCAGCCGGCGGGCGTGGGAACGCGCAGCAAAGGATGCGCGAAGACCGCCGCCGCGCCGGTCATGCCTGGCAGTTGGGTCCGGCCGGGATGTTCGGCCCCCGGGACCTTCGTCACGCGGGAATCTTGAGTGCGGCAATCGCCTCGAGTAATTCGCCGGCGGACTGATAGCGGTCGGCGGGCGACTTGGCGAGCAGGCGCAGCACTATTTCCCGGTACTCGGCCAACTGCGGTGCAATCTCAGGCAGGTCCGCCCGCTTGTGCTTGTAGATCACTTCCATGGCGGTGGCGCCGGTGTAGGGTTTACGGCCGGAGAGCATCTCGTAGAACATGACGCCCAGGCTGTACAAATCGCTGCGCCCGTCGATCTCCTCGGCATGACCCTGTTCCGGGCTCATGTAGTAGGGCGTGCCGAAAATCTCCCGCGTCCCCGTCAAGGACACTTCCATTTCGTTTGCCTTGGCCAATCCGAAATCAATCAGGCACAGCGAGCCGTCGGCGCGCAGCATCACGTTGGCCGGCTTCAGGTCCCGGTGCAGCACGCCCACCGAATGAATGGCGTGAAGCGCGCTCGCGATCTGCTCCAAGTACTTGAGCGCCGTCTGCGGCGACAGCGGCGCCTTCATGCGCTGCCGAAGGTCGCCGGCCGGAAAATGCTCCATGGCGATGTACGCATGATCGTCGGCGATGCCCAGATCGTAGATTCGCACGATGTTCTGATGCTTCAAGCCGGCGACGATCTCATATTCCTGCAGAAAGCGGTCGAAGCCGACGATGCGCTCGGACACATCCGGCACCTGATTGAACACCTTGAGCACCACGAGAGTTCCGGCGCGCTCGCTCTCCGCCAGATAAATGGTGCACATGCCGCCGCTGCCGACTTGCCGGATGCAGCGGTGGCCGCGGATCATCACGGATCCGAATCGGTAGCGCTGCCCGAAATCCGGCAGCGCGCGCAGCAAGGAGAGCGCCTGCTTATGCTCGCGCGAGGCGGCCGTGATCGCGGCTATGAACCGATTGCGGTCGATCTTGCGCCCGTAGACGCGGTGCAGGCCGGGGACGGGGGTGGGTTCGGGATCGGGCGCGTCCAGCAGCATGAGCAGCACGATGGGCGCGAACTCGGGCTTCGCGAGCAGCCCGGCGGCAAACCCTTCCGCGGCGGCGGGCGGCGGCTCGCCGACGATGATGACGGCGTCGAAGCCGACGGCGGCAAACTGCGCCTCCAAGGGGCTGTCCTCGCCCAGCCGATGTTCCGCGATGTGCACATCCGGCCACTCGATCTCGACGTGCTTTCTGGCCAGCAGCCGATGATCGGCGCGCGCTGCGATCAGAAGGAGGCGCATGGCATGCCGGGGACGTATGCCGGAGCTATCGGACGGATTTGAGCCCGCGGCCGGAATCGTCGCGGCGCTGCTGCTTGGCTTCGTCGGACCTCTCTCCGCGCAGGCGTTTCAGATACTCCGGCGTCACGTCGCCCGTGACGTACACACCCGAGAAGCAAGAGGTATCGAAGGCCTCGATCTTGGCGTTGTCATGCCGAACGGCATGTTCCAGATCCTCCAAATCCTGATAGATCAGCCAATCGGCGCCGATGATGTCCCGAACCTCATCGTCGGTGTGGCCCGCGGCCACCAGCTCCGAGGCATCCGGCATGTCGATGCCGTATACATTGGGATAACGCACCGGCGGCGCCGCGGACGCGAAATACACCTTCTTGGCGCCCGCCTCGCGCGCCATGTCGATGATCTGCGCCGAGGTCGTGCCCCGCACGATGGAATCATCCACCAGCAATACATTCTTGCCGCGAAACTCCAGATCGATGGCGTTCAGCTTGCTGCGCACCGACTTCGACCGCTGCTCCTGTCCCGGCATGATGAAAGTACGGCCGATATAGCGATTCTTGATGAAGCCCTCGCGGTACTTGACCCCGAGCAGCTGCGCCACCTGGACGGCGCTGGTGCGGCTCGTGTCGGGAATGGGAATGACCACGTCGATGTCATGCTCCGGGCGCTCGCGCCTGATCTTCTCGGCCAGGCGTTCGCCCATGCGCAGGCGCGCCTTGTACACGGAAATATTGTCGATGATGGAATCGGGCCGCGCGAAATAAACGTATTCAAAAATGCACGGGGTGTGGCGCGCCATGGCCACGCAGGCCTGCGCATAGAAGCGGCCCTGCTCGTCGATGAACACCGCCTCGCCGGGCGCGACATCGCGCACCATGTCGAATCCCAGCATGTCCAGAGCGACGCTTTCGGATGCCAGCATCCATTCGGTGCCCTTCTTGGTATCGCGCTTGCCGACCACCAGCGGGCGTATCCCGTTCGGATCGCGGAATCCCAGAATGCCGTGACCGATCACCATGGCGACCACCGCATATCCGCCGCGGCAGCGACGGTACACGGCATTGGCCGCGGCGAAAATATCCGCAGGCGTGACGCGCGGCGTGCCGACGCGCTGCAGTTCGGACGCCAGCACATTGAGCAGCACCTCGGAATCGGAGGTGGTATTGAGATGGCGCCGGTCCTCGCGCACCAGCACTTCAGTGAGCTCGCGCGAGTTGGTCAGGTTGCCGTTATGGCCGAGGCAGATGCCGTACGGCGAGTTCACGTAGAACGGCTGCGCGTCGTTCGCGCCGTCGGCGCCGGCGGTGGGGTAGCGTACGTGCCCGATCCCGACATTGCCCTTGAGCTTCAGCATGTGCTTCTGCTGAAACACATCGCGCACCAGGCCCGAGTCCTTGCGCATGAAGAGTTCGCCGTTCATGGAGGTCATGATGCCCGCGGCATCCTGGCCGCGATGCTGCAGCACCGTCAGCCCATCATACATGCGCTGATTGACCGCGCTCACGCCCACCATTCCGATGATTCCGCACATGAAGGACCTCCGCCCTACTTGGGCCTGACTTTGACTCCGGTCAGGCGCTCGAGCTTGGCCCAAGGTTCGCCTTTTTCACCGACCATGGCCCGCAGCCAGTCGCCGACCGTCTCGCCGTAAGGAACCAGTTTCGACCGGCTCCACCACTCTTCGTGATTCAAGTGCAGCAGCTCGCCCCCGATGATCATCAGCCCCACGAGCACCACGCCGCGCATCATGCCGAACAGCAGCCCGATCACCCGGTCCATCGGACCCAAGCCCATGCTGCGCGTGAAATAGCTCAGCAGCATGCCGATGACCCATCCGATCAAGAGGACGAGTATCAGTACGCACAGACGCCCGACCCACGGCGCGACGCCGGGATCGGCGAGCAGTCCGCCCAGGTGCGGCTCGACGAGGGGACCGAATTTCCAGGCCGCCCAAATGGCGACTATCCAGAAGACCAGGGATGCGGCCTCGCGCACGAATCCGCGCATTAACCCGATGATGGTTGAGCCCAACAGAACCAGGATTATTAAGATATCGGCTGCGGTCAATCTTGTTCCCAGGCGCTTCGCGCCACCTTTCAACGGGGTCGAGGCGACCCCGCCCGAATAGATTATGTTCAGATAAAGACATTCTACCGGAGCACGGTGGGCGCCGTCGTGAAACGAGCGTCACAAACTCCAAATCAGCGTGCCGGGGGCACCAGGCTCGACGGGTGTCCCAAGGCCCTGAGCTTCGCAGCCGCCTGGGAAGCGGCGTTATGGTCCGCCATAGGGCCGATGCGCACTCGGTAGCGCAGTGAGGGTCCCGAACCGCCCGACGACACATACACCGCGAAGCCCTGCTCCTTCACCTGATGCGCCAGCTTTTCGGCATTCGCGCGGCTGGCAAAGCTCCCCAGCTGCACGTCCCAGCCATGTCCCGCCCTGGCCGATTTCGGCCCTGGGGCCGACGTAGTCTTTGTGGGGGCCGGCGGCGGGGTTTCAAGCGGTTCGGCGGCAGGCGGCGCCATTACCGCGGCCGGCGGCGGCGCTGCCGCGGCCGGTTGGGCATTCGTGCCTGCACCCTGCGCCTCGCCAATGGCCGCACTGCCGGGCGCCGCTGCGCCGGACGCAGCGTTTGGCGCAGTGCCTTGCGCATGTGCTTGCTGCGGCGAGGCGTTTGCCACACCGGCGGGATCGATGGCGGGCTCCAGCCCCGGCGCCCGGGCGCCGGCCAGATCCACGGTGACGTTGCGAACCTGCTCCGGTGCGCTCACGGGGAGCTTCGGACCCGCGGCAGGAGCCGCGGGACCCGACAGTAGCTCCGGCACGATCAGCACGATGAGCACCACCAAGATCGATGCGCCGACCAGACGTTCTTTGACGCGACGATCCATGACGACAGCCTCAGACGGAAGTGGCTAGGGGCGCCGCAGTATATACATGCGACTCCAGCCAATCGAGCGCCGGTCCCACCGTGTGGAAGGAACCGAAGACCACGATTCGATCATGAGGTTTTGCATGGGCCAGCGCCGCCGCGCACCCTGCCCCGATGCCGTCCGCCGCCTCGACACTCACCGCGACCTGCGACCTGATCGTCTCCGCCAATGAAACGCCGCTGCGCCCGCGCTCGCCCTCGGTGGCGACACACCACCACGCATCGACGCTGTCGCGCAATTCCGCCGCCACACCCGCGGCGTCTTTGTCCGCCAAGATTCCTACCACCGCCAAGGTCCGCCCGCCGCTTGGGAGGCCGCGCAAATTGCGCGCCAGCACCCGCGCCGCGGCCGGGTTGTGCGCGACGTCCAAAATCCACGTGGGCGCGGCCGGCGCAGCTGGAGCGATCACCTGGAACCGCGCGACCAGCCTCACCTGCGTGAGGCCCTGCGCCACGGCGGCGGCGCGGATGGGCAAACGCCCATCGATCTCCTCCAGGGCGGCGATGGCCGTCGCCGCATTTGCGTACTGCGTATCGCCCACGAGCGCGGGCGCGGGCAGATCCGGCAAATCCCAACGGCTGCCGCGGTAGTGCCAGGCGGCTCCGTCTCGAGTGAAGCGGTACTCATCGCCCAGGCGCTTGCGCGTCGCACCGATCTCGCGGGCGATGCTCTCGATGGCGCCCGGCATCTCGCGGCTGCCGAGCACGGCCGGGCGGCCACGCCGGAAAATGCCCGCCTTCTCCCGCGCGATGTCCTCGAGGGTCGAGCCTAAGTATTCCTGATGATCGAAACCGATGCTCACCACCACGGCCACGTCCGGATCGACCACATTGACGGCATCCAAACGGCCGCCCATGCCCACCTCGAGGACCCATGCGTCGAGCCGCGCCGCCTCGAACACGAGCAAGGCCGCGAGCGTGTTGAACTCGAAGAACGTGAGGCCAATCTCGCCGCGGGCCGCTTCGATGCGCTCGAAGGCCGATACCAGCTCTGCGGCACTGACCCAGCGGTCGTGGATCCGGATGCGCTCCCGGTAATCGCGCAGATGCGGCGAGGTGAATGTGCCCGCCCGGTAGCCCGCCGCGGCCAAGATCGCCGCGCAATAGCCGCTCACCGAACCCTTGCCGTTCGTCCCGGCAACGGTGATCACCGGGACTTCGGGTTGCCGCCAGCCCAAGCGGCCGAGCACCTGTTTCAGCCGGTCCAGCCCAAGATCAATGGCCTGCGGATGCACCTGCGATTGGTAGGCGAGCCACTGCTCGAGACTCGACATGGCGCGGCCGGCCTTTATGCTGCGGCGGGTTCTTTGCCGGTCAGAAGCCGCAGCATGGCGCCGATGCGATCGCGCAGCTCGCGCCGGTCGACGATCATGTCGAGTGCGCCGTGCTCGAGTAGAAACTCGCTGCGCTGGAATCCTTCCGGCAGCGTTTCGCGCACCGTTTGTTGAATCACGCGCGGACCGGCAAAGCCGATCAGGGCCTTCGGCTCGCCGATGTTGATGTCCCCCAGCATGGCAAGACTCGCAGACACGCCGCCGGTGGTCGGATCGGTCATGACTGAAATGAACGGCAGCCGCGCTTCCGACAGGCGCTTGAGGGCAGCGCTGGTCTTGGCCATTTGCAACAGTGAATACAGCGCCTCTTGCATGCGTGCGCCGCCGCTCGCCGCGAAACACACCAGAGGCATGCGGTGTTCGAGACTGTGCTCGACCGCGCGCACGAATTTCTCGCCCACCACGGATCCCATGGAGCCGCCCAGAAAACGGAACTCGAACGCGCAGGCCACCACATCCAAGTCGGCCAGCTTTCCCGCCATCACGATCAACGCATCGCGCTCGCCCGTTTGCTTCTGCGCTTGAACGAGCCGGTCCTTGTAGCGCTTCGAGTCCTTGAATTTGAGCGGGTCCTCCGGCTCGACCTTGGCGGCCAGTTCGGTGGTCGATCCGGTGTCGAGGAATTTCGCCAGCCGCTCGCGGCCGTTGATCCGCATGTGGTGGCTGCACTTCGGGCATACATGCAGATTGCGTTCGATTTCCGCGCGATACAGCACGGCATCGCAGGCCGGGCACTTGGTCCACAAGCCTTCCGGCACCGAGCGCGTACGGCGCTCGGTCTTGATACGCGACGGGACAATTCGCTCGAACCAGGACATGTCCTAGTTTAGCCCAATCGGCCCGCCGGCGGCAGCCGTCGATGCGCCTGCCGCCTCAAATCCCGCCGGCACGGGGCGGTTGCGGTGCGCGCCGGCCGTCGACGGTCTTCAGCCAGTGAGGGGCTTCAGCCAGTGAGGGGCTTCAGCCGGCGAGGGGCTTCAGCCGGCGAGGGGCTTCAGCCGGCGAGGGGCGGCATTGCGCCCGGGCTCGGCGCGGGTATGCCGTATCGCGGGGGGTATTCGACGCGCGTGAGATATAGACCGGCGGCCGGCGCCGTGACTCCGGCGAAGCGGCGATTGCCGCCGGCCAGCACCCGAGCCATGGCGCCGGCCGGGTCTGCCTCGCGCTGCGCGGCGAGCAGAGTCCCGACGATGTTGCGCACCATGTGATGCAAGTAGGCATTCGCCGCGATTTCCATCCATACATAGTCGCCCTGGCGACGCACCTCGATCCGCTCGACGCGCCTGACCGTGGTTTTCGACTGGCATTCCACGGAACGGAAAGCGGAGAAATCATTTTCTCCGATCAGCACCTGCGCGGCCGAATGCATGGCCTCCGCATCGAGCGGGCGATGGATCCACGCTGCGCGCGTACGCTGCAGAGCCGAGCGCTCGCTGCGGTTCAATATGCAGTAGCGGTAAATGCGGCGAATGGCCTTGTGTCTTGCATGAAATCCCGCCGTCGCCTCGCCCGCCCACTGCAGGGCTATCGCGGATGGCAGCCGCGTGTTGCTGCCCAGCACCCAGGCGCGGGGGGTGCGCAAGACATGGGTGTCGAAGTGGATGACCTGGCCCGTCGCATGCACACCGCTGTCGGTACGGCCGGCGCAGATCGCAGTCACCGGCTCACCGGCCACGAAAGACAGCGCCGCCTGTACCGCGTCCTGGATGGAGGGCGAGTGTTCCTGAGACTGCCAGCCGGCGTACTCGGTGCCGTCATACTCGACGATGGCGGCGACGCGGCGCTCCTCAGGCCCGGGGGAGGCCTCCACGCTAACCGGGCAGAGTCTCGATAAGGCGCTGCGCTTCCTGTTTCTGGCTGGCCGAACCTTCCTGCACGACTTCGTCGAGGATGCTGCGGGCGCCTTCGGGATCGCCCATGTCCATGTAGGCCCGGGCCAGATCCAATTTGGTGCCCACTTCGCTCATGGTCACCGGCTCCAGCTCCGGGAGCGCCTCATCGGCCTTGAGCTTGGCGGTGCGCGCCGAGTTGATCGCCTGCATCTTGTTGGTCGGCGCCTCGCTGCCGTTCATCGCCTCGCCCACGTCCAGATCGACGCGGCGGTTGCGCTGGCTGGCCTCGAAGACTTCGCTCGAGAACACCTCGTCTTCCGCGCGCGGTTGCTCGACGGTGTCGCCGCTTCCCAAGGCATTGGCAAGCCGGTCCAGATCCAAATCGATGCTATCGCCGCTCAGGCCGCGCAGCTTCGAGGTGGAGTCGACATCCACTTTGTCCGCATCCGCCACGTCCGAGAACTCGGGCGACTTGAAGCGCGAGGTCGAAGCGGCATCGAAGTTGCGGGGCATCTGCACGGTGGGCGCCGACTCGGGACCCAGCACCGCGGTCTTGACCTCTTCGTGGTCCGAACCGAGGTCGGCGACGAAGGAGGCTTCCAGTTCGCGCTCCAATTCGGTCAGATCGCGATCGCGCGAGCGGCTCTCCGCTTCGGCCATCATACGCCGCGACTTTTCGTCGAGGCCGGCCACCATGGTCGGCGCGTCGGCCGGGTGATCGGTCTCGGCGAGCTGCGAATTGCTGATCGACGGCGCTCCGGTCTCCTCGAGGTGATCGAGATCCAGGCCCAGATCGTCGATGGACACTTCGGCCGTCTGATCCGCCTTGGATGAACTGAGCTTGGAGGAAATGCGGTCGCGCACGTCGTTGGACTTCAACGCCGGCGACTCCGTCGTGGGAGCATCCGAGAAACCCATCAGCTCCGATTCCACGGTCGGCTCGTCGCGCGGCGGCATCTCGCGCGTGGGCGACTCGTCCGCTCCGCGCTCCGGTGCATCCAAGGTGAAGTCGAGATCGGTTCCCGTGTGCAGCGCGGGCGACTCGCCGGTCGCCGCGGTGTCATCGCCCTCCTTGGCGAGAGGATGGTCCAGCTTGCTGCGTTCGCCCTCGGGATCGCCGAACAGGTCGATATCCACCCGATTCTCGCCGCCCTCGAGGTTCAGGTCGACCAGGGCGCCTGCGCCGCGGCCGCTGCCGACGGTGGATGCGAACAGGGGATCGTCAGGGCAAATCTGCTTGCCCATGATGACGATCTTGTCCCATTCGCCGGCGGGAGCCCGATCGCGCGTGGCTTCCAATCCCTTCGCCGTCTGCAGGAACGCATCCTTGTTGCCCCAAACGAAATAAATCTCCAGAAGCTTGAGCCGCAGATCCCGCCGGTCCGGTTCGCGCTCGAGCGCAATGCGCACCAAGTCGGCCGCCTGGTCGTAGAGACCGTAGGCCATGTGGAAATCCGCTTCGGCCAGAGGATCGCCCTGATCCAGATTGACCGCGCTCTCGCTGGACATGGTGTCATCGGGGGACTTGATCTCCGAGTGCGTGTCGCCCAGGTGATCGGTCGCGTCGCCGAATTCCGGCAGCCGATGTTCGCCGGACTCCTCGACCACGAATGAATCGTCGCCCTTGCGTATGCCGCCAGGCTTGGTGGCAGGCTCGCGGAAGTCGGCGACGTCGGTCGCCTCCATCCGGTTCAAATCGCCTAGGCCACCCTGTCGGCGCCGCCGCGCCACGATCACCAGCACGGCAAAGAACGCGAGGATCACCGCCACCGGCACCCACCAGTTGGCGGCCACCCAGTCGATCCAGGACCCGGACTCCGCCGGCACTGCCACCGGCTTCTTTTGCACGGTCGGCGCATGAGCAGGAACCGGCACGGGCTTGGAGGTGGTTTCGGCGGGCGACGGCAGAGGAGTCGCCGCGGATGCGGGCCCCGCAGGCGGCACCGCCGCCGCGGGTGGCGGGGGCGTGGCTTGAGCGGGGCTCTGCGCGGGTGCGGGAGTCGCAGCCACCCCCAGCTTGCGCTGCAGGGCGCTGAGCTCGCTGTTTCGTATGTCGATCAAACGGTGCGATTCCGCCAGCTGGCTTTCCAGATCCTTGACGCGATCCTTGAGCGCCTGCGTTTCCGCACTGGCGGCATTCGAATTTCCGCCGCCGGCTGCCCCGCCGGCCGCACTCGGAGTCACGAGGCGCAGATGACCGCTCGATGCGCCGCCGCCGGCACCGCGCCAGGCGTCCATCTGCTGGTGCACTTCGTTCATCGCTTCACTTTGATTCAGCGCGGCTATCTGGTCCGCACCGGGCACGCGCAACACCGCGCCGCGCCGCAAAATATTGATGTTCCCGCCGAATGCATCGGGATTCGCGCGATACACCGCCATCATGGTTTGATCGATGCTCGCGGGTGAATCGGCGTGCAAGCTGCGCGCAATCTTGGTGAGCGTGTCGCCTTCGCCGACTCGATAGGTATTGCCCGCGGCGGACGCAGACACGGGCGGGGAGACGCCGGCGGACTGGCCGGCGTTGGCAGACGGGCTTGGCGTCGGCGCGCGGACAGGGGCCGGCGCAGCCGCGGGCGCAGTCCGGCGAACCGGCGCGGCAACGGTCGGGGCGGTGACGGGAGCCGCACTGCTCGCCGACTCGCCCGGCGTGTACACCGGCGGGTCGAGCAATACCGTGTACTCGCGCATCAGGCGCCCGCGCGCCCAATTGACCTCGACCAAGAACGTCACGAAAGGCTCAGGAATCGGGTCGGTGGAACGCACCAGCAGGGAGTCTCGGCCGTCCTTGCCCTTGCCCACCTTGAACGTCAGTGTCGACAGGAAGGGGGGTCGGTCGATGCCATAGCGTGTGAATGCGTCCCGGCTGGCCAGGTCGGCGCGCAGCGCGGTCAACTCATCCGGGGTGGCTGCGATCAGGTCGATCTCTGCCTTCAGCGGCTCATCGAGGGCTGAATACAGATGGATCTCACCCAGACCCAACGCCCACGCCGAGGACGGCCATAGAAAGGACGGGGATAGCAGGCACGCCAGCAACATCAGGCGAGGCATCGTCACAGACATTTCTACTCCCAGGAATCTGGTAGGCAAGCGGGTAAAGTTCATTCTGCTATAGGAGCTTGGAATCGAATTCTCACTTGCCTTTTACATAAGCCAATAACTATATCTTACTGGGGTCTATTTACCAAAATATGGGCCACCGAAACTGCGTTATGTGCCGCACATTTCCGAACATTATCGGCCACGACCCAAAAATTTAGAGCGTGGTCACGGGTTGGGTCCGCACGCAATCGCCCTACATATACCTTATCGGGCGCCGTCGCCAATGTGGCGGGCGTCGGAAATTCCGCGCCCGAATCCGCCTCGATGAGGCTCACGCCCGTGCCGCGCCGCAGCACCCCCGCCGCCTCCGACACGCTTATGGGGCCCCCGAAGCTGGCATGCACAGCAAGGCTGTGGCCGAAGAATACCGGGACCCGCACCGCCGTCGCATTGATCGCCAGCCGCGCCAGGCCGAGCACACGGCGAGTCTCTTCCCACAAGCGCCGCTCCTCCCGAGAGACTCCATCTTCCTCCAACGTGTCCACCTGGGGAATCACATTAAAAGCGATCTGCCGGCCAAAGGCCCGTCCGCGCGCCTTTTTGCCGCTCAGCATGGCCACGGTCTCGCCCGCAAGCTCATCCATGGCTCCCCGCCCGCTGCCCGACACTGCCTGATACGTCGCCACCTCGACTCTCTCCAGGCCCGCCAGAGCATGCAGCGGCGCCAGCGCCGTCGCCAGCGCGACACTGGCGCTCCCCGGCAGCGAGATCAGCCCGCAGGCGCCCACGGCGCCCAGTGCCGTCGCGTTGATATCCGCCGCCACCAACGGTACATCGCCGCGCGCCCGAAACGCCCCTGAGCCGTCGATGACCCAAGCGTGGGCGGCCGCGGCCTCGGCGTAGCGCTCCGACAGCGCGGCACGGCCGCAGAAGAAGGCCAGGTTCACGCGCGAGAAATCAAACCCGGCGACATCGCTCACCGCCGCCGTCTTGGCCGAATCCCCGTCCGCTTCGTCGGTCATGGGCCGGCCGAGATTGCGCTCATCATCGAGGGCATGCAACTCGGCAAACGCCATCTTTCGCCTGCGCAGCTCGTCGATCACGGCCTCGCCGATCAGGCTCGATGCGCCGACGACGGCGATGTGCAATCCGGACTTCGCGTTCATGATCGTTGCGTGACGACGGGAGTGCTGCGCACCACATCTGCGCACTGAGCCCGAAAACGCAGATAGTGATCCATCAGCACCAGCGCCAGCATCGCCTCGGCAATCGGCGTGGCGCGGATCCCCACGCAGGGATCGTGCCGCCCGGTGGTGATGACCTCGGCGGGATTGCCGTGAACGTCGATGGTCTCGCCGGGCAGCGTAATGCTGGAGGTGGGCTTGAGCGCAAGGCTCACCACGATGTCCTGCCCCGAAGAAATGCCGCCGAGCACGCCGCCTGCGTGATTGCTCTTGAAGCCCCGCGGAGTGATCTCGTCGCGGTGCTCCGAGCCGCGCTGCTCGACCGCGCGGAATCCGGCGCCGATCTCGACCCCCTTCACCGCATTGATGCCCATCATGGCGCTCGCCAGATCCGCGTCGAGCCGCTCGAACACGGGTTCTCCCCACCCGGGCGGAACCCCTTCGGCGATCACCGTCACCCGCGCGCCGATGGAGTCTCCCGCCTCGCGAATGCGCCAGATGAATTCCTCGAGCTCTTTGATGCGGCTCGGATCCGGGCAGAAAAACGGATTGTCGTAGGCGCCCGCCGGGTCCACCGGCTGCAGCACCAAGGGACCCATCTGCGCGAGGTAGCCGTGAATGCTGACTTGCAGCCTTTCACGCAAATACTTGCGCGCAATGGCCCCGGCCGCCACACGCATGACGGTCTCGCGCGCCGAAGAGCGCCCACCCCCGCGGTAATCGCGAAAGCCGTATTTTTGAGTGTAGGTGTAGTCCGCGTGTCCCGGACGAAACCGATCCTTGATTTTCTCGTAGTCGCGCGAACGCTGATCCTCGTTGGCAACCAGAAGGCCGATCGGCGTGCCGGTGGTCTTGCCCTCGAAGACGCCGGACAGGATGCGCACCGTATCGGACTCGCGGCGCTGGCTGGTGTATTGAGAAGTGCCGGGGCGCCGGCGTTCCACATCGGCCTGCAGATCCGCCTCGCAAAGCGCCAGACCCGGCGGGCAGCCGTCCACGACGCAGCCGAGCGCAGGGCCGTGGCTCTCCCCGAAGCTCGTCACCGTGAAGACACGACCGAATGTATTGCCCGCCACGCACTTTCTCCCCGTTCGACGCCGTCAATCGTCCCCAAGCCCCTTAGTCCAGGTCCCGCGCCCGCAGCAAGAATACTCCGCCGCCGCCCATCTCGATCTGCGGCCACACGAAGGGCAGCGTCGGAAAAGTGCGCAGCAGCGCCTCTTCGGTGTTGCCGACTTCCACGACCAGGATGCCATCACGGCTAAGGTGCCGTCGCGCCGCGGCGAAAATCGCTCGCACCGAATCGAGCCCGTCGACCCCCGAGGCAAGGCCGAGACGCGGCTCGTGCCGGTACTCTCGCGGCAGTCTGCGCATTTCCGCGCGCCCGACATAGGGCGGATTGCTCACGATGATATCGTAACGGCAGCCCTCCACTGCAGCGAAATAATCCGATTGCAGCGTTCGAACGCGCTTCTGCAGACCTAGCCGGCGCACATTGCGGCGCGCCACTTGCAGTGCGGCCGCGGACACGTCCACGGCATCCACGGCGCTGCGGGGAAAGGCCACGGCGCATGCCAGGGCGATCGCACCCGAACCGGTCCCGACATCCAGAATCCGGCGCACTGCGCGCGCCGCGACCCAGGGTTCAAAGCGCCCCAGGGCGAGTTCGGCGATGGGCGAACGCGGCACCAAGACGCGCTCATCCACATAGAGTTCGAGACCGGCGAAAAAAGACCGATGGGTGAGATATGGCAGCGGTATTCGTTCGGCGATCCGCCTCTCGAGCAGCCGGGCAACGCGGGCCGCGGCGCGCGCGCCCAGCCGCTTCGAATAGGCACTCGAGCCCAGCTCGTGCCGCAGGCCGGCCGCAAAGAACACCAGCTCGGCTGCCTCGTCGCGCGCATTATCGGTGCCGTGGCCGAAATGCACCCGCGCGCGGCGCAGGTCCCCGGCGCAGCGCTCGATGGCGGCGCCGACGGATTCAGCGTCTGTGTGGGATAATCGGCGCATGGCAACTCATTCGAAATTCCGGACCCTGTTCATCGTGTGCGCCGCCGGCATTGCCGGCATCGCGGGCGTTACCGCGTCTCTCTTCTGGCGTCATCCCGCGGTGCCTGTCGACCTCGCCACGGGAAGCCTTCTTACGCCCAGCCGCGCGCTGCCGGATTTTAGCCTGATCGACCAGCGAGGGAGGGGCTTTGGAACGGCCGAGCTACGCGGCCGCTGGTCGCTGCTGTTTTTCGGCTATACGAATTGCCCGGATGTCTGTCCGACGACGCTGACCACTCTGGCCGCCATGCAAAAGCGCCTGCGTGCAGCCAAGGCGGCGGTACTCCCCCAGGTGATCTTCGTATCGGTGGATGCGCGGCGCGACACGCCGGCGCAATTGGCGAAGTATGTGCCGTATTTCGACCCTGGTTTCATCGGCCTCACCGCCGCCGATCAGCCGTCGATTGAAGCCCTGGCGAAGAAACTCGGCGTCGCCGTGGTCATCCCGCCGACCGCCGACGGCAATTATACGGTCGATCACTCCGCAGCCCTCTTCGTTGTCGACCCCCAAGCACGGCTCGCGGCCGTTCTCACCGGCCCCTTCAGCGCGGGGGACTTGCAAAGCGATTTCCTGCGCATCGTGGCCGCGGGTTCATGAACCCGGCCGAGGGTCCGGCGGACCCCGGCAGCCGGGGCGCAGACCGACGCGCCGGCCTTCGTGGCCGGCTGTTCGTTTGGATTCAATACCTGCTGCCGCAGCATGGGCTCTCGCGGCTGGTCCTCGCGGCGACCCGGGTGCGCTTGCGATGGTTCAAGAATTGGACCATACGCGGCTTTCTCAGACTCTACGCGGTGGACATGACCGAAGCGGCCGAGAGCGATCCCTACCGCTACCCCAGCTTCAATGAGTTCTTCACCCGCGAGCTCAAGCTCGGCGCCCGCCCCATCGCCGAGCGCCATGATGCCATTGCCTGCCCGGCCGACGGCTGCATCAGCGAAGCGGGCGCGATTGACCGCGATCGGCTGCTGCAGGCGAAGGGGCGCAGCTACCGGCTGACGGAGCTGCTCGCCGCCCAACCCTGGGCGAGCCGTTTCGAAGGCGGCTCATTCGCGACCATCTATCTCGCGCCCTTCAACTACCACCGCGTGCACATGCCGCTTCGCGGCGAACTGCGGGAGACCGTGTATGTCCCCGGCCGCCTATTCAGCGTCAACGCCGTGACGGCGCAGCATGTTCCCGGGCTGTTCGCCCGCAATGAGCGAGTCCTGACGCTGTTCGACACGGCGTTCGGCCAGTTCGCGCTGGTGCTGGTGGGGGCACTGAACGTGGGCAGCATGGCCACGGTGTGGGCGGGCGATATCACTCCCGCGGCACGGCGCACGGTCACCCGATTGCCGGCGCCGCCGACCCTATTGGAAAAAGGCGCCGAGCTCGGCCGGTTCAACATGGGCTCGACCGTGATCTTATTGTTCGAGCCGAACCGCGCGCGCTGGCTGCCTCAGGTGCATGCGGGCAGCGTGGTGCGCCTGGGGCAGTCGCTGGGCGTGCTCGCATGAGCCGCTCACCCGACGCCGGGAACCCTGCGTGGCAGCCGACGGCCGCCTTGAGCGCACTGCGGTGCCGCGCCGCAATGCTGGCCGCGGCACGTGCATTTTTCGCCGAGCAGGGTGTGCTCGAAGTGGAAACGCCGATAGTGAGCGCCGCCGCGGTGAGCGATCCGCAAATCGAATCGCTGGCCACTCGAGTCGCCGGCATGCCGGCGCCCGGGTATCTTTGCACCTCCCCTGAATACGCCATGAAACGCCTGCTCGCGGCAGGCAGCGGCGACATCTACCAGATATGCAAAGTGTTTCGGGACGGCGAACGCGGCCGCTGGCACAACCCGGAGTTCACCCTCATCGAGTGGTACCGGCAGGGCTTCGACGATGCGGCACTGATGACCGAGGTCGAGACTCTGATCGGCCGCCTGCTCGAGCCCTATCGCCGGCTCGAGCAGGCGGAGCGGCTGAGCTACTCGGCCGCGCTTCAGCGCCACGCCGGGGTCGATGCGCACACCGCGAGCGATGAAGATCTGAACGAGGCGGCGCGGCGCCATGGGATTGTGTGTCAGGCAGAGCTAGACCGGGATGCCAAGCTCGACCTCTTGATGGGCCTGGTCGTCGGTCCCCGATTGGGGATGGAGCGGCCGTGCTTCATCTGCGACTACCCCGCCTCGCAGGCCGCGCTGGCTCGATTGAAACCGGGGCTGCCGGCGGTCGCAGCGCGCTTCGAACTCTACCTAGACGGCATCGAGCTGGCCAACGGCTTTCACGAACTGCTGAACGGCGCCGAACAGCGCGCCCGCTTCAATCGGGATTTGGACGTACGCCGCACACGCGGTCAGGCACAGCGGCCGTTGGATGAACACCTGCTGGCGGCGCTGGCGGCGGGCCTGCCGGATTGCGCCGGAGTCGCACTGGGATTCGATCGCCTGGTCGCCGTCGCGCTGGGCGCGGAGCGGCTCGCCGATGCCATGGCCTTCACCATCGACAATGCATGAGGCCGGCGACAACGCCTAGTTCTTGCCGCGCGAAACGCCGAGGTACTAGTTCTTGCCGCGCGACAGGTACTCGCCCGTGCGCGTGTCGATGCGCAGGGTCTCGCCTTCGTTGATGAACAGCGGCACCCGCACCATGGCCCCGGTTTCCAGCTTCGCAGGCTTCGAGCCTCCGGTGGCGGTGTCGCCGCGAACGCCCGGATCGGTCTCGATCACTTTGAGTTCCATGTGTGCCGGCGGAGTGACTTGAAGCGGCACACCGTTCCACAGGGTGACGACGCACATGGTGCCGTCCTTCAGCCACTGCGCGCCCTCGCCGACCGCTTCCTTGGAAGCGGCGAGCTGCTCGAAGGTCTCCGGCACCATGAAGTTGAAAAAGTCGCCGTCCCGATACAGGTACTGCATATCCGTGTCGACCACGTCGGCGGCTTCCACGGTATCCCCGGATTTCCACGTACGCTCGATCGTGCGGCCCGTTTTCAGGTTGCGCACCCGGACGCGGTTGAAGGCCTGGCCCTTGCCCGGTTTGACCATCTCGTTCTCGACGATCGCGTAGGGGTCGCCGTCGATCAAGATCTTGAGACCGGACTTGAATTCGTTCGTGCTGTAGTTCGCCATCGAAGGCCTCGGAATGAAGGGCGCGTATCATAGCCGCAACCCCCGAGCTTGGCCAATTCCGGACGATTTTGCCGGCTCCGGGGCCGCCCTGAACGGCTCGCCGGTCGCCGGGGGCGAGGTACCGGTCGCCCGGGGGATTGACGCCGGTCCCAGAATCCATGAAAACCAAGTGTTACACTTTGGTCCCATTTTGAGAGGATTTTAACCCGTGAGCGAACAGGGGGCCGTTCCGATGATCGTCATGACGAGGTCGCAGGATCACGTCGAGGCGATCAATAGCACGCTGCGCAAGGCCGGGCATCCCGTGCATTGCACCTGGCTGCCGGACGCCCGCGATCTGGGCGACGCCCTCACGCAAATCAACCCTGAAATGCTGATCGCGTTCATCGAGGAGCTCAGCATCGACCTGAGCTCCCTGATGAAGATCAAGCAGCAAAGCGCCCCGGGGATGCCGGTGCTGATCATGCGCGAGCATGTCGATGAGGCCGCCATCGCCGACGCCATGCGCCTGGGCGCGCAGGATGTAGTGACGCTCGCAAACCGCAGCCGGCTGCAATCGGTGGCGAGCCGCGAGCTTCGCGCCTACCGCTTGGAGCGCGCGCTCTCGACCACGCTGTCGTCGGCCCGGGAATACCGCGAGCAGCTGCAGAATTTCCTCGAAGGCTCTGCCGATGCCATCACGCACGTGCAGGAAGGCATCATCGTGGATGCGAATCGGGCCTGGCTCGAGCTGTTCGGCTATTCGGGCGACGACGCGCTCACCGGCACGCCGCTCATGGATTTGTTCGAGCAGGAAACCCATCCCGCGCTCAAGGGCGCCCTGGTCGCGTGCCTGCAGGGCAAGTGGTCGGGGCATGGCCTGAAGGTCCAGGCGCTGCTGTCGGACGGTTCGAACTTGGCGCTCGAGCTGCTGCTCACCAGAGCCGACTACGAGAACGAGCCCGCCATTCGCATCGCCATCGCGGCCATGCACAAGAAGGACCACGATCTGGAAGTCCAGCTCGCCGATGCGGTCAAGAACGATGCCTCGACCCGCTTTCTGCAGCAGCGTTATTTCATCGCCGCGGTGCGCGAGCGCTGCACGCATGGCATGAAGGGCGGGGTCCGGCAGTTCGCCCACATCAAACCCGACCGCTTCATCGACATCCAGAATGCCATCGGCGTGCTGGCAAGCGAGGATTTCATGGCGCAGCTCGCCGAGCTGCTGCGCGCGCAGCTGACCCCCACGGATGTGTGCGGGCGCTTCGGCGGCAACGGCTTGCTGATGCTGCTGGAACGCGGCACGGCCCGCGATGTCGAAACCTGGGCCGAGAACGTCGTGAAGCGCGTGAACGAGCATATGTTCGCGATCGACGACAAGACCCTGTCCGCCACGGTGACCGTCGGCCTGGGCCTCTTGCCGGCGGCCAACCCCGACGTCGGGGCGGCGATCACCGACGCCGTAAGCGCCACGCGCCGCGGGCGCGAGCTCGGCGGCAATCAGATGTACGCCGTCGACAAGTCCGATACCGACACGCGCGTGCAGGCCTACGACAAGATCTGGGTCAAGCACATCAAGAGCGCGCTGATGGAAAACCGCTTCCGTCTGGTGCAGCAGCCCATTGCCAGCCTGCTCGGCGAGGACAAGGGCATGTTCGACGTCCTGGTTCGCATGCTGGACGAACAGGGCAACGAGGTGCTGCCCGCCGAATTCATCGCCGCCGCCGAGCGCAATGACCTCATGAAGAACATCGATCGCTGGGTCATCGGCGCTTCGATGTCGTTCGCCGCCAACCGCAAGGCCGCCTGCATCTTCGTGCGCGTGTCGAAGGACACCGTGCTCGACAAGAGCCTGCTCCCCTGGCTCGATACTCAGCTGAAATCCCTCAAGATCGAGGCCAAGCGCATCTGCATCCAGGTGACCGAGGAACTCGCCAACCAGTACGTCCGGCAAACCAAGGAGCTGGCGGAGCATCTGCGCAAGCTCGGCTTCCGGTTCGCGCTGGAACACTTCGGCACCGGGCGCGACCCCTTGAAGCTGCTCGGCGACATCGACATGAATTTCATCAAGATCGACGGCTCGCTGATGCAGGGCCTATCGACCAATCAGATCCAGCAGCAGCGCGTCAAAGGCTTGGTCGAGGCCGCGAAACGCAAGGGAATCGAGACCGTGGCCGAGCGCGTGGAAGACGCGAATACCATGGCCGTGCTGTGGCAGCTCGGCATCGAATTCATCCAGGGGTACTTCGTCAACGCCCCCGAGGATGTGACGATGTCTTCCACCGACAAACGTTAGCCCCCGCTACCTTGGCGCCGAGATGTCGACCGGGTGGTTTAGCATTCACGGCGCCAGAAGCACT
This sequence comes from uncultured Gammaproteobacteria bacterium, assembly GCA_963784105.1. Taxonomy (GTDB): domain Bacteria; phylum Pseudomonadota; class Gammaproteobacteria; order Steroidobacterales; family Steroidobacteraceae; genus Bog-1198. The sequence goes on along the minus strand of CAWAQE010000015.1, from coordinate 1,230,449 downwards.
CGAACGCCTCCGACTTTGTCTTCATGCCGATGTACATCGGCCCAGTACGCACGGTCAGGGGGGGATAAGAAGTTGGACGCCAACTGTTCCTACTCGTTGGCGTCCAACTTCTTATCCCCCCTGACCTTGTGAACTGGCTGGGCCGAAGTACTACGTCGCTGAGACTTCGAGGCGATCGACTTGTTTGTAGGCGCGCGAGAACCGCTGCCGGCGCTGCCCCTTTTTGTCCTGGAACTGCTTGAGGTCGTCGAACTTGAGCTTCATCGGGGCGCTATTGCCGCTGTATATCGTCAGCACTTCGCCGGGGACCACTACGGCCATGGCGACCAGGTACTCGTCGCGGTCGGCGGATTTCTTGCCCGGAATGCCAAATAGGTTTTGTCCTTTGCCGGCGGTCATTTCTTCGATTTGAGCGCTGGGCAGCGCCAGTACTTCGCCATCGTTGTTGACGAATATCGCGAGAGCGGTCTTCTGCGTGATGGGCTGGGCCGGCAGCACGCGGGCGTTCTCCGGCACCTTGAGGATGGATTTGCCCTTCTTGTTGCGCGCATACAGCTCGCGCAGCTTCACCGCGAACCCGTAGCCCGCATCGCTCGCCAGCAGCCAGACATCGTCCGGTTCGCCGATCAGCACGGCCGCAAAGGTGGCGCCGTCCGGCGGATCGACGGTGCCGGACAGGGGCTCGCCGTAGCCGCGGGCGGCCGGCAGCTGATGGGCATCCAAGCTGTAAGCGCGGCCCGTCGAATCGATGAAAACGGCCTGCTGCAAGTTGCGGCCGCGGGCGGCGGCCTGGAACTCATCCCCGCTCTTGTAGCTCAAGGCACGCACGTCGATATCGTGCCCCTTGGCGGCGCGCACCCAGCCCAAACGGGACAGCACGACGGTGGTGGGTTCACTGGTGAGCAGCTCCGTTTCGGAGATGGCCTGCGCCGCCTCGCGCTCCACCAGCTTGGTGCGCCGCTCATCGCCGTACTCTTCGGCGTCGCTCAGCAGCTCATCGCGCACCAGCCGGGTGAGCCGCGCCTTGCTCTTCAGGATGCCTTCGATTTCATTGCGCTCTTCGCTGAGCTCTTTCTGCTCCTCGCGGATTTTCATCTCTTCGAGCCGCGCCAGGTGGCGCAGCTTGGTCTCGAGTATGGCTTCGGCTTGTTCGTCAGAGAGTTTGAAGCGCTTGATGAGTACGGGCTTCGGCTGATCCTCCGTGCGCACGATGCGAATGACTTCATCGAGATTCAGATAGGCGATCAGCATGCCGTCCAGGATGTGGAGCCTGGCATTGAGCTTCGCGAGCCGATGGTTCAAGCGTCGGGTGACGGTGGCCTTGCGGAACTGCAGCCATTCCAGCAGCAGCTCCTTCAACCCCATTACGCGCGGCCGCCCGTCCAAGGCGATGACGTTGAGATTGACCCGGTAATTGCGCTCCAGATCCGTGGTGGCGAACAGGTGCGCCATCAGCGCGGCCGTATCCACGCGGTTGGACTTCGGCACGATGACCAGCCGGGTCGGGTTCTCGTGATCGGACTCGTCGCGCAGGTCCTCGACCATGGGCAGTTTCTTCTGCTGCATCTGGGCGGCGATCTGCTCTTGCACCTTGGCCCCCGACACCTGGAAGGGCAGCGCCTCGATCACGATCTCGCCGTCTTCGATCTCAAAGGTGGCGCGCGCCTTGAAGCTGCCCGATCCGGTCTCGTACATCTGAACCAGGTCGTCCCGGGGCGAGACGATCTCCGCACCCGTGGGCAGGTCCGGCCCCTTGACATGCGCCATGATCTTGCGCGTGCTGAGCTCCGGATCGTCGAGCAGCGCCACGCAGGCTTTGACCACTTCGCGCAGATTGTGCGGCGGGATGTCGGTGGCCATGCCCACCGCGATTCCGGAGCCGCCGTTCAGCAGCAGATTCGGCACCCGCGCCGGCAGCATCGTGGGCTCTTCCATCGACCCGTCGAAGTTCGGCGCCCAATCCACCGTGCTGGACCCGAGTTCCTGCAGCAGCAAGGTGGCATAGCGCGTCAGCCTCGATTCGGTGTAGCGCATGGCGGCGAATGACTTCGGATCGTCCGTCGAGCCCCAATTGCCTTGCCCATCGACGATTGGATAGCGGTACGCGAAATCCTGCGCCATGTGCACCATGGCCTCGTAGCAGGCGGAATCGCCGTGCGGATGGAACTTGCCGATCACGTCGCCCACGGTGCGCGCGGACTTCTTGTGCTTGTTGCCGGCGGCCAGCCCCAGTTCGCTCATCGCATAGACGATGCGGCGCTGCACGGGCTTCAATCCATCGCCCAAGGAAGGCAGCGCTCTGTCCAGGATGACGTACATCGAATAATCGAGATAGGCGCGCTCCGCGAACGCCTTGAGCGGCTCCTTCTCGACCCCTTCGAAATTGAGTTCTTGGTCTTTCATGATCGTCGCGTTACGAAGTCAAGGCGCTAGATGCGCGCCAGATTACCCTTGGATTCGAGCCACTCGCGCCGGTCGCCTGCACGCTTTTTCGCCAGCAGCATGTCGAGCATCTGGTCCGGACTGTCCTTCGCGTCGATGGTCATCTGCACCAGCCGGCGCGTCTGCGGCGCCATGGTGGTTTCGCGCAATTGCAGCGGGCTCATTTCACCCAGGCCCTTGAAGCGCGTTACCACCAGCTTGGCGCGCGGATTCTCGGCGGCGATGCGCTTCAATGCCTTTTCGCGTTCGGCCTCATCGAGCGCATACACCACCTCCTTGCCGGCATCGATCCGAAACAGCGGCGGCATGCACACATAAACGTGCCCGGCCATCACCAGCGGCCGGTAGTGGCGCAGAAACAAGGCGCACAGCAGGGTGGCTATGTGCTGACCGTCGCTGTCCGCGTCCGCCAGTATGCAGATCTTGTGATAACGCAGGCCCGACAGATCGGCGGCGGCGGGATCGACGCCGATCGCGATGCTGATGTTGTGGACCTCCTGGGATTGCAGAACCTCCCCGGTGTCCGCCTCCCAGGTATTCAAGATCTTGCCGCGCAGCGGCATGATGGCCTGGGTCACGCGATCGCGCGCCTGCTTGGCCGAGCCGCCGGCCGAGTCGCCCTCCACCAAGAACAGCTCGCCGCGCGCCGGATCCTGGCTGACGCAGTCGGCCAGCTTGCCCGGCAGCGCAGGTCCCGCAACGATGCGCTTGCGCGCGATTTTCTGACTGTCCTTGAAGCGCTGCTGGGCATTGGCGATGGCCAGCATGGCGATTTTCTCGCCCTGATCCGGATGCTGATTGAGCCACAGGGCGAAGGCGTCCTTGATCGCTCCCTGCACGATTCCAGCCGATTCGCGCGACGAGAGCTTCTCCTTGGTCTGCCCGGCGAACTGCGGCTCGCGCATTTTCATCGAGAGCACGAAGCTCACGCCGTCCCAGACATCCTCGGGCGTCAGCTTCAAACCCCGCGGCACCAGGTTGCGGAACTCGCAGAACTCGCGCACCGCATCGGCGGCTCCGGACCGCAGGCCGTTGACATGCGTGCCACCCTCCACCGTGGGAATCAGATTGACATAGCTCTCGGTAACGCCGTGCTCGGACTCCAGCACCCAGGCGAATGCCCAATCCAGGGACCCGCCGTCGATATCTCGCTTGCCATAGAAGGTCTCGGCCGGCAGCCATTCTCCCTTGCCCAGCTCCTCCGCCAGATACTGATGCAGCCCCCCGGTGTAAAGCCATTCGTCGCGCTCCCCGGTCAATTCGTTGGTGAGAGTGACGCGTAGATTCGGGCACAGCACGGCCTTTGCGCGCAGCACCTGCTTGAGCTTCGGAATGGCGAACTTATCGGTATCGAAGTACTGCGGATCGGGCCAGAAACGGATCGTCGTGCCGGTTTTCGACTTCGCCACCTCGCCCACGACCTCGAGCTTGGATTTGAGCCGTCCGCCCGCAAAGCTGATGTTGTATTCCTTGCCGCCGCGGCGCACCCAGCACTCCAGGTTCTTGGACAGTGCATTGACCACGGACACCCCCACTCCATGCAATCCGCCGGAGTGCTGATAGGTCTTGTCGTTGAATTTTGCACCCGCATGCAGGCGGGTCAGGATCAATTCCACGCCGCTGATCTTTTCCTTCGGATGAATGTCGACAGGCATGCCACGCGCGTTGTCCTCGACCTGCAAGGATCCGTCCTTGAATACCGTGACATTGATGTTGTCGCAATGCCCCTGAATCGCCTCATCGACGCTGTTGTCGACCACTTCGTGCGCGAGATGATTCGGTCGCGTGGTGTCGGTATACATGCCCGGACGCCGGCGAACCGGGTCCAAGCCGCTCAATACCTCGATATCGGAGGCTGTATAAGACGATGCCATCTTGTAAGGCGCTGCGCGCCACCCCTCAACGGGGTCGAAGCGACCCCGCCCTTGATTGTTTAAGACCTTGCCATGCTCGCTCGACGAAGGCGGCGGAGTCTAGCATGCGAAATCGATGCTGATCAGCTGGCAGCCTACCCACGATTCGGCTATCGTTCCATCACTATGGGAATCGCAAACGCTCAGAATCTCCTGCGTACATTGCCGGTGCTGCCGCGGCCTTACGGCATCCGCGTGCGGCTCAAGACCGGCGACCCGTTTGCGAAGCTGCTGGGCGCCGATTGGCAGAAAACCCACTGGTTCTTCACCGCGGCGGAACGCGACCGAGTCCTCGCGGACATGTCGCGCAAGCACGAATACTCACGCATCGGGGACCAGCCGGCCCTGGTGTTCGAGAAAGTCGAAAAGCTCTCCGAGAGCCGCAACTTCTAGTCTGAAGTTACCCCGCGATTTTATTGGCTGAGTAGTCAGCAGATCCCTAGTTTTTCCGTGTTTGGCGCGATATAGGGTGCATTACATGGGTACATATTGTAGTCACTAAATAGTTGACTATATTCTCGTCCTGTGCTACGTTTCTTTGCATGTCAGAACGTGGAGGCGCCGTGCATGTCGTCACCACACGGCGCACCTACAAAGGCCGTGTGTACGAGACGCATCTGCTTCGGCGCAGCTACCGCGAGGGTGATCGGGTCAAGAACGAAACCCTCGGCAATCTCTCGCATTTGCCCGCACCAGTGATTGATCTGGTGCGCCGTGCGCTGCGCGGTGAGACCTTCGTGCCGGTGGCCGAGCGACTCGAGGTCTTGGGCTCGCGCCCGCATGGACACGTGCAGGCGGTACGTGTAGCCATGCAGCGGCTCGGGATCGAGTCACTCATCGGCACACGGGCGAGTCCGGAACGCGATCGCATCTTGGCGCTCATCGCCGCGCGCGTGCTCGCTCCGCACACCAAGCTCGCCACCACCCGGTGGTGGCACACCTCCACGCTCGCCGAGGAGTTCGGTGTGAGCGCGGCCGATGAAGATGATCTGTATGCGGCGATGGACTGGCTGCTCGAACGACAGCCGGTGATCGAGCGCAAGCTCGCGGCGCGGCACCTGGGCGAAGGGAGCCTCGCGCTCTACGATCTGTCCTCCAGCTACTTTGAGGGCACGCACTGTCCGTTGGGCAAAATCGGCTATAGCCGCGACGGCAAGAAGAACAAGCTGCAGGTCAACTATGGACTGATGACCACACGAGAGGGGTGCCCGATCTCGGTGTCCGTGTACGAGGGCAACACCTCGGACACGAAGACCCTGATGCCCCAGGTCACGAAGCTCAAGGAGTCCTTCGGTCTCGAGCGCGTGGTGCTCGTTGGGGACCGCGGCATGATCTCGCACAAGGCGATCGGCGAGCTCAAGGACATCGATGGGTTGGCGTGGATCACTGCGCTGAAGAGCGGGCAAATCCGCGGCCTCGTCGACTCTGGCGCGCTGCAGCTCGGGCTCTTCGATGAGCGCAATCTCTTTGAGTTCTCGGATCCGAAGTATCCCGATGAGCGGCTGATCGCCTGCCGTAATCCGCAGCTCGCGAAGCTTCGAGCACATAAACGCCAGGCGCTCTTGGAGGCGACCCGGCTCGAACTCGATAAGATCCGTGACCGTGTCGCACGCGGCGCACTCGAGGGAGCAGCGGCGATCGGTGTGAAGCTCGGGCGAGTGCTCGACAAATACAAAGTCGGTAAGCACTTCGAGTTGACCATCACGGACACCGCGGTGAAGTATCAGATCCTCGAACCCCAAGTCGCCGCCGAGGCGGCGCTCGACGGCATCTACGTCATCCGTACCGGATTACCCAAAAAACAGATGTCGGCGCCCGACGCGGTACGCAGTTACAAGGCACTCACCCAGGTCGAACGGGCGTTCCGTTCCTTGAAAACCGTGGACTTGAAGATCCGTCCGATCCATCACCGACTCGAGAGCCGCGTGCGTGCCCACATCTTCCTGTGCATGCTCGCTTACTATGTCGAGTGGCATCTGATCGAAGCGTGGCGGCCGCTCTTGTTCGCCGATGAAGACCAGGCGGCCAAGGCCACGCGCGATCCGGTCGCACCGGCCAAGCGCTCAAGCTCCGCGCTCGAGAAAGTCCACACCCACCTCACCGAAGAGGGCGCACCGGCACACAGTCTCCGTACCCTCATCGCTGAACTCGCCACCCTCGTGCGCAATACTTGCCGCACGCCCGGCGATCTCGAACATCCGGCGACCTTCGACTTGCTCACCACGCCGACCGACTTGCAGCGCCGCGCCTTCACGCTGGTCGATCAAATCACCGTGTAGTCAGAAACAGAACACTCAAAATCCATGCATGTACCTGTTACACATGCATTTTATCGCGCCGCGCGGGTAGGAACTTCAGTCTAGTCTTGTCATGCGCTTCGCGCAACTTTCAACGGGGTCGAAGCGACCCCGTAGATTCGGGGCGAAGCCCCTAAAAAGTGCGGCCCAGGAACAAGTAGAACCCGGCGGTCCCTCGCTGATCGTATCCGGACCCCAGGTAAACGGGCCCGAGAAAGGTATCGAACGCGATGAATATCGAAGCGTCCTTGCGCGCCGACGCAAAATTGATGTCGCTGCGATGCTCCCAGGTATTGCCAACCTCGAACGACATGCCCAGATAGGCGGGAAATTCGAAAAAGCCCTCGCCGCCGTGGCCGATCTTGCGAAAGTAGATGGCGCGGGCGATCGCATAGTCCGGGCCGATCAACGAACTGGGAGCGAGACCCGATAAGTTGAAGAATCCTCCCAGGGAATAGAACTCCGGCAAGTCCGTCGGCTTGAAATTACCATCCAAGGTGCTTCCCGCCGAAGTCCACAGCAGAATGGTATTGCGGCCTCTCGAGCGGGCCATGAGCCAATCGGCCGTGAGCTTGTCGGACGCGATGTCCGCGCCCAAATTGGTGCGGTTGGCATCCCACTGCAGGGTGAACGTCTGACCTTCGCGCGGGAAATGCACATTGTCCAGTTGGTCGTAGCTGAACTTGAAGAAATACTCGCCCAGGTTGTATTGCTCTTCCACCAGGTCGGGGTCGCCGTAGCGGTCGTGAGTCTCGCCGTTGGTGCGGTGGAATCCCGCGCGGATTTCGCCCCAGTTTCCCAGGTTGCGGCCAATGTCGAGATCGGCCTCCGCCTCGCGGTCGCGGAAGTCCGCCACTTCATAATTGTTGGTATAGATAGCGAGGTCGCGAACCTCGATTCGGGCGCTCGGCGCCACGAACCAAGTCCGCGACGCATCGATAGGCTGATAGAACTCGCTGACTATCTTAGGGTCGTAGCCGATTTGCACGTCCGTCAGCAGTTCCGCGCCCAGTTCATTGATTTCGGTCAGCACAAAGCGCGCCGCGGCGTTGTATCGGCTGTTGCCCTGGAAGTCATCCTGCAAATTCAAACCGAAGCGCAGGTAATTGGGTCCCCAGGATTTGCGCCGCGCCCGAACCTCGAGGCCGGAGTCTTCGTCTGCAGCTGCACCCGCGTCGGTTGCTGCGCCCGCGTTGGCAGCTGCACCCACGCCGGCAGGTGCCGCTGTGCTGGTGGCTGTTCCGGCGCCGGTGGCTGTTCCGGCGCCGGTGGCTGTGCCGGTGCTGGTGGCGGTGGTGGCGCCGCCAGCGGCGCCTGCACTCGTTCCGGTATTCGGCCTGCCAGCCGCGGGCCGCTCGACCAAGGTGTAGTCCAAGGTCTCGAAGTTTCCCAGGCCGTACAGCGTCGTGATGCGCTTGCCCACCGCATCGAGGTCCAGCGGCTTCCCTACCAAGGGCTGCATCTCCGCCAGGATGGTCTTCTCATAGCGCTTCGACTGTTCATCGACGCGGACGAATTTGATGGTCGGCAGCCCCGGCTGGCGCGTGGCGCGGCGCGCCAGGTACTGGCGATATGCCGTATCGCCCACGCTGTACGCCGAGAGTGCGGCAGCCGCTTGCCGCGCTGCATCCTCGCCGCGGCCGATGACGCTTGCCGCGGCGTTAAAATCCGTCGCGGCCGCCAGGCCCAGATTGGGCTCGATCAGAACATCCCGCGGGCCCAGGGTAGCCCGCTGCCGATCGGAGTCCTTGCGCACCAGAATCGCCAGCATTTGGTTCGAAATGGATAGCGCGGAATCGAGCGCGGCCCGTGGCTGCAAGGGAAAACTCACGTCGGACACGATGAGAATGTCCGCGTGCATTGCGCGCGCCACGTTGACGGGTAGATTCTCCGCCAGTCCGCCGTCGACCAGCAGTTCCCCGTTAAGTTCGACAGGCGCGAACACACCCGGCGCCGACATGCTGGCGCGCATGGCGATCGCAAGGTCGCCCTTGTCCATCACGACGGCGCTGCCGGTCTCCAAATCGGTCGCCACCGCGCGAAACGGGGTGGGCAGCAAGTCGAAATCCGTACTGTTGCTGAAGGGCAGCGTGAGCTGGCGCAGGGTCTCTTGCAGCTTCTGCCCTTGGATGAAGCCCTTCGGCAGCAAGATCTTCCCGTGCTTGAGGCCGAGCGGCAATCGGACCAGGAAATTGCGGTCATCCTGCTTGCGCCGAAAGGCCAGATCGCGGCGCGGCGGGGCGTCGCGAAACGCCTCCTGCCAGTCGACCGACCGCATGGTGGAATCGATTTGCTCCGCCGTCATGCCGCTGGCATACAGGCCGCCGACGATGGCTCCCATGCTGGTACCGGCGATGCAGTCGATCGGAACCTTCAGCTCCTCCAGAACCTTGAGCACGCCGATGTGCGCCATGCCGCGTGCACCTCCGCCGGACAGCACCAGGCAGATCCGCGGACGAGTCGATGCATTCGGGGAGCCCTCATGCGGCGGAAGTGCCTGGCCGGAGGGCGGAGTATCGGTCGCCGCGGCGACCGCGCCGTGCCACGCGCAGCTCGCAGCCAGTGCACAGGCCAGTCCGAGTCGTGAAGCATGCTTCCCCATGGTGGGGATATAGTTTAGAGCACGAGATTGACGGTGGTGGCGGTAAAGACGTTGGTGCTGCGGTTGAAGACGCCCCGGGCCTCGAATTGCACCGCCGGACTTGCCGTGGTCATCGTGGATTTCACCTCCGCGACGAAGCTGGGGAAGCTGCTGTACATATCGAGGGCCGTGGTCTGCGTGGTGACTGTGGGGGTAACCGAAGCGGTGGTCGGATTGCCGACCGCATACTGCGGGGCGAAGGTCGTGGTGATGGGGAGTGTGGTCGGCACGATCTGCGGACTCGCGGGCAGCGACGTCAGCGGTATGCTCTCCGGTCCAATGCGCACGACGGCCGAAATCAATTGAGCATTCGTCAGGTCGATGGTGAACCCGGTGTCGCTCAATCCAATGAACGGCAGGATCGTACCCGGCTTGGTGGACCATAAGACCCGCAGGCTTGCCGGTACGCATACCTGGCTTCCCATGCCGCACCCTTGAGTGCCCGGCGCCGACGAGTTTCCCGGCGCGGGGGTGGTTCCGGCGCCGCCGGCTACCTGGACCGACGCCTCCGAGTTGACTGCCGTGGCATTGAAATCCGGGGGCGCGGATCCGAATGGGCTCACCAAACCGTTGATCCAGAGCGGATCGCCCGCGGCCACGCCGGCGGGAAGCGTCAGCGATCCCGTGTCCACCGCAAAGGCGGTGGGCGATGGCAAGGTGGCGCCGTTGCCCGCGAAATCGTACACGCTGACCGGCCAGCCATTGATGTTCGCGACATTCATCACCACCCCGCCGGTGGCGGAGGACACGAGCGAGCCGAAGAGCTGCGAGGACATGATGCGGACCGAACCGGTGTTGGTGCTGGAGTTCCCCGTGGCGTCCAACGTGACGACTTGCGAAGCGGGCAATTCATAGATGCCGCGCGCTGAAACGTATTGTCCGACCGAGATGGCATCGGCGGTAAGGCCGCTGGCGGTGGAACCGTCGACGGTGACCGTGGTGCCCGGTCCCACCAGAAGCTGCGTATCCGCCACATTGTACGTGTAAATCTCGGCGTCATTCTCGAACAATATCGAGCTGCGCAGCGTCAACGTATTGCCGCTCCGCGCGATCACATAGCCGCTCAACCCCTCCGTATAAATGTCCTCTACCGAACTGCCGATGACTGCATATACCGGATAAAACGTTCCCGCGGCCGCGGGCGGCGACGGTAGATTGTTCACGTCCGGCGTGAACGTCGCGTACGCGACGGTCATCGTCGTGCCGGCGGACAGCTGCTGCAGCTGACTCACCCCCGCCGGACCCACATAGGAAGTGCCGTCGATGGTGTAAATGGTCTTGGGCTGGCTGAAGAGGCTGACCGATCCCAAGCTGTCGACTTCGTCGTAAAACGGGCGCACGTACACGGTGTAGCTCTGCACCCCGACGCTGGAATTGATCATGGGGCCGCGAATGCGGATGAGCTTGGCGTCGGAAGGCTGAACGCCGATGGTCAAAAACGGCCTGACCACCACTTTCGGAGGCGAGACGGCCATGTTCACATAGTTGGAGGCGGCCAGATTGAAATCCAGCGACAAACGCAGGGCGCTGGTTGACGCATAGGTCGGCGTAATGATCAGCGGGTTGTTCGGATCGAAATTCACCGTGACAGATATCGTGGTCACGCCCAGCCCGGTGGTATCTACCACATTCGCCTGTACCGGCTTGCCGTTGACCATGACCCCGATCACGGCGCTGGTGTAATCCAGCGTAATGGTGGCCGAGGTGTAGGTGTCGTTCGGTATGCTCGCGCCCGCATACAATTCGGCGACGTTGTTGAGCTGAGTGAAATCCACGATTTCAGGAGTCGAGAGCGCGGTAATGACCCCCACGTTCTTCCCGGTCAGGGTCACTGAGTCGACCGTGACGATGTAGGTGGTGAAATCGGACGGCTCGGCGGTCAGGGTGGTCCACGCAATGCCGTAGCCGCTGGTGAGGTTGTTGCCATGGCACCCGGCCGTGACGAAGGCGGCGACGCATAGGAGCGCGCTCAAGGAATTGCGGGCGTATCGACCGAACGTTGAATGCACTACAGCTTCCAATATTGTGGGGGATGGGAGTAATTAGGCTGCGTAGAATAAAGGCTTTCGAGAGTCCGCGTGCGGCAAAGTTCCATTTGCAGGCCTCAACGGCCTCTTGGCCGAGGGACTTGCTGGGTTATGCAGTGGATATTACCCCCGCCGAGCAGCACTTCGCGGGTGGCCACCCCCAGCACCTTGCGGCCGGGGAACAGGCGCTTGAGGGCGGCCTGGGCCGCCGCATCGTGGCGTTTGTCGTATAGCGGCATGACCACGCACTTGTTCGCAATGTAGAAGTTGACGTACGAGGCCGGCAGGCGATCGCCGGCCTTGCGCGGATGACTGCCCGCGCGCGAGTCGATGCCGGCGGCCTCCTCGGCAGTCATGTAGAGCGGCCCCGGCTGGTGGATTTTGTGGATGGTGAGCTTTCGGCCGCGCGCGTCGCGCGCCTCGCTCAAGCGCCGGTAGGCGTCGTTGGAGATCTCGTATTGCGGGTCGCGGCGATCCTTGGTCCAAGTCAGAGCCACGTGCCCGGGACTGGTGAAGCAGGCGAGTTCATCGATATGGCCGCCGGTCTCATCGAGATACACGCCTTGACCCAGCCAAATCACGCAAGTGACGCCGAGATAGCGGCGCAGCTGTTCCTCGACGTCGGAGCGCGTGAGTCCGGGATTGCGATTCGGGCTGAGCAAGCATTCTTCCGTCGTCAGACAGGTGCCTTGTCCGTCCACATGGATGGCGCCGCCCTCGAGCACAAACGAGGTCCGATACCGGTCGGCGCCCTCGATCTCCAGCACCTTCTGCGCCACCTCATCGTCGCGATCCCACGGAAAGTACAGACCGCCGCTCAAGCCCCCCCAGGCATTGAAGGTCCAATCCACGCCGCGGCGCCGGCCCTTGGCATCGATGACGAAAGTCGGCCCGCAGTCCCGTATCCATGCATCGTTGCTGGTGATTTCGACGACGCGCACCGCGCGCGGCAACCGCGCGCGCGCATTTTGGAATTGCGCGGCCGAGACGCCCACGGTCACCGGCTCGCCCACGGCGATGGCGGCCGCGACGGCCGCGAATACCGACTGCGCCGGCTTGGCCCCCGAGCGCCAATTGTCCGAGCGTTCCGGCCATAGCATCCAGCAGCCCGAATGCCTTTCGAACTCGGCGGGCATTCGGAAGCCATCCTTCGCTGGGGTTGAGGTGAGTGTGCGCAATGCGGGTCTCCGGTCGCGCATGCTAGCATTGCGGCCGAACCGTAAGGAGCGATGAATGTCAGACGCGAAACCTGTGCATGTGCAAGTCCCCGCCGGGGGACAGAAAATCACCATCTCGAACGGCAATTTACAGGTGCCGGATCACCCGATCATTCCATTCATCGAGGGCGACGGTACGGGCCGCGATATCTGGCGCGCCAGCGTCCGGGTTTTCGACGCGGCGGTGCAGAAGGCCTACGGCGGCAAGCGCAAGATTCACTGGATGGAGGTGTTTGCGGGCGAGAAGGCCAACAAGGCGTACAACACCTGGCTGCCGGACGAAACCGTCACCGCCTGCCGTGATTACCTGATCTCGATCAAAGGTCCGCTCACGACGCCGGTGGGCGGCGGCATCCGCTCGCTCAATGTGGCGCTGCGCCAATTGCTGGACCTGTACGTGTGCTTGCGGCCCGTGCGCTGGTTCAAGGGCGTGCCCTCTCCGGTCAAGGCGCCGGAAAAGGTCGACATGGTGATTTTCCGCGAAAACACCGAGGATATTTATGCCGGAATCGAGTTCGAGGCGGGCTCGGCCGACTGCAAGAAGTTTCTCGATCTCTTCAAGCAGAGCTTTCCGAAACAGTTCGCGAAAATCCGCTTTCCCGACAGCTCGGGCATCGGCCTGAAACCCGCATCGAAGGAAGGCACGGATCGATTGTTCCGCGCCGCCGTCGCCTACGCCATCGCCAACGAGCGCAAGAGCGTGACGATCGTGCACAAGGGCAACATCATGAAATTCACCGAAGGTGCGTTTCGCAACTGGAGCTACAGCCTCGCGGAAAAGGAATTTCCCGACCAGGTGTTCACTTGGGAGCAGTGGGAGCGCATCAAGTCGGCGAAAGGCGAGAAGGAAGCCAACGCACAGATGGATGCCGCCAAGAAGGCGGGCAAGATCATCGTCAAGGATGCGATCGCCGACATTACCCTGCAGCAAGTGCTGACCCGCCCGGACGAGTTCGACGTGGTCGCCACCATGAATCTGAACGGCGACTATTTATCCGATGCCTTGGCGGCCCAGGTCGGCGGCATCGGCATCGCTCCGGGCGGCAATATCAATTACCTCACCGGCCATGCGGTATTCGAAGCCACCCACGGCACCGCGCCGAAGTATGCCGATCTGGATAAGGTCAACCCGGGTTCCGTCATCCTGTCGGGTGAAATGATGCTGCGCTACATGGGCTGGCTGGAGGCGGCCGACGCCATCATCGGCGCGATGGACAGGTCCATCGCTCAAAAGACCGTGACCTACGATTTCGCGCGCTTGATGGACGGGGCGACCGAGGTCAAGTGCAGTGAGTTCGGCGACATCTTGATTCGCAATCTATAGATTGCCGCTAGCGTGCGGCGTTGGCGAGCTTGAGATGGGCGACGTGCGGCGCCGACCGCTGCTTCAGGACATCGAACGCGGCGATCCGGTAGGCCTCGGTCATGGTGGGAAAGTTGAAGATCTGTTCGACGAAGAAGTCGGCGGTGACGCCGGTGGCGATCGCCGCCTGGCCGAGGTGGACGAGATCGGTGGCACCTTCGCCGAGCACCTGACACCCAAGGACCCGCGCCGAGCCGCGTTCGCACAGCAGCGTCAGAAATCCCGCCGGCTCGCCTGCGATGTGGGCGCGCGCCACCTCGCCGAAGTCGGCCCGTCCGACGATCAAGTCGATTTTTTTCGCGGCGGCCTCGCTCTGCGATAAGCCGACGCAGGCGATCTCGGGAATCGTGTACACGCCGGTCGGCACCAGACTGGTGTGTGCGGGCGGCGGCAGCCCCAAGGCGGCGAGAGCCGCACGCCGTCCCTGGTCGGCAGCCGCGCACGCGAGCGCCGGCGGCCCGATGGCATCGCCGGCCGCGAAAACTCCGGGAATATTGGTCTCGTATCGCGCATCCACTTGCACATGCCCGCGATTGCTGATGGCGAGTTGCAGCCGGTCGAGGCCGATGCCGTCTAAATTGGCGACGCGGCCGAATGCGGCGAACACGATGTCGGCTGTCAGCGGCGAGCCGCTCCGCACCTGCACTTCGACCTGCGAAAATCCATCGAATCTTGCCCCGGCCACCTCTGCGCCGCCCTGGTAGCTGCCGCCCATCGCCTGGAAGGCGGCGAGAAACCCCTTGCGCAAGCCAGGATCGAGAAATCCCAGCGGTTCGGCCGCCTTGTCGAGGAGCGTGACGGCGCAGCCCAGCGCGGCGAAGATGGACGCGTACTCGCAGGCGATCACGCCGCTGCCCAACACCACCATGGAGCGCGGTATGTATGCCAGGCTCAATATGGAATCGCTGTCGAGGACGTGTTCGTGGTCCACTTCGATGGTCTGAACGTGCCGCGGACGCGAGCCGGTGGCCAGCAGCACCCGCGCCGCACTCACCATCGTTCGCGAACCGTCCAGGCGTTGCACTTCGAGGCGATTCGCATCCAGAAAGACGCCGCGGCCGCGAATCAGCTCGACGCCGTTGCGGGCAAGCTGTGCCTGCAGATATCGATCTTGCGCGGCAATGACGTTCTCCACGCCGTGCAGCAAGGCCGACAGCGGCGCGTCTCCGCGCAGCTCCACGGCCAGCGACGATGCGCTGCCCTGCATGCGGCGGTAGCGGAGCGCCTGTTCCCGCAGCGCCTTGCTGGGAATCGTGCCCGACAGCAGACAGGAACCGCCAACTTGCGATTCACGCTCTATGATCGCGGCCTTATAGCCGGCCTTGGCCGCCTGAATCGCCGCCTTCTGGCCGGCGGGACCTGATCCCACGCAGACCAAATCGAACTCATCCGGCTGCATGCTACATACCCGCTAAAGCGCGCACATGGTCGCGTTTCGCGAGCATGCGCCGCCGATCATCGGGGAATACGCCCAGCTGTTCGAACACCGGGCTGTCGATTAGCACCGCCTCATCGAGCAGTTGCGGATGCATGGTATGGGTTGCCAGGAGGTGCGCGGCATGCACGGTCCCTGCGAGATCGCTATGTTTGGATTCGCGATAGTTGCGCCAATCGCTCGCTCCATCCTGAACGTCCTTCGGCAAGAGCCAGCCATCCATCAATAGGCGGCCGAATGCAGGTTCGAATTCGACCACCAGTTCGCCGAAGGTGTGCCTGTCCACGACCGTGCGCTGCTCGAATTCGAAGCGCGCGAGAATCTTCAGGGCAAGCGCCGCACCCGTGCGATGCATCAGCGCGGCGAGAAAGGCGCTCTCGACGTGCTTGCGGCGTTCGCGCGCAATTTCCTTGGCCCACAGGCCCCCCAGCCACGCCTCCCGCCACAGCTCCTCGGATTCCGGCTCATGCCCGGGAGCGACGAATACTTCGCCGCGCAGCATCACCGCCATGGCGATGTTGCGAACTTCCGCGACGCCGAGCCATGAAACCGCTTGCTGCAGAGAAACGATGGCCGTGCGCGGCCGCAACGCCGGCGAGTTCGCCACCCGCATGATCTCGCCCGCGAGCGCCGGGTCGGATTGAATCAAGCGTGCCAGCTGGGCCGCATCGGTGGCTTGCTGCGCGGTGAGCTGGGCAAGCTGTGCACACACCCGCGGCAATGGCGCTATGTTCTGCGCGCTGCCCGCGGATCGGCTCAGGTAATCACGCGCCTCCTGGGACTTCAGGGCGGAGAGCATGACAACGGATTCCTGACTCACTGGACACCTGCTCGCTTAGCGCGCCAACCCTCATAGATCGGCATACGGCGGTGATGCTTGAGGCAATTGGATTAAGGCAACTGGATTATGTCAAATAGAGAATGTTAAACGAATGCCTTGTCCAATGCCTGGCCCAGATCCTGGATCAGATCCGCGCTGTCCTCGAGACCGATGGATAGACGCACCGTCCCCTGCGTAATCAAAGAGGCGGCGCGCTGTTCGGCGGTGTATTCGTTGCCGGCCAACAATTGCGGCGGCATCACCAGCGACTCCGCCGAGCCCACGCTCGCCGAAATAGAAAAGAACTGCAGCGAATCCGCGAACCGGGCACCCTGCTCGAAGCCTCCCTCCAGCTCGAATGTGACTACGGTCCCGAAATCGCTCATCTGCCGCCGGGCCAGCAGGTGCTGCGGGTGACTGTCGAGTCCTGGGTAATGGACGCTCTTCACGTGCGCGTGACCCTTCAGAAACAGGCTCGCAGCGAGCGCGTTGGCGCATTGGCGCTCGTAACGCAGAAAATACGTGCGCATGCCGCGCTGAATCAAGAAGGCCGCGTGCGGATCGAGCGTCGGACCCATGGACACGATGGCCTTGCGCATTTCGGCGATCAATTCGCGGCGGGCGATGATCGCTCCGCCCATCACATCGCCGTGGCCCGAGGCGTACTTCGTCAGGCTGTGCAGAAAAATGTCGATGTCGTAGGCGCCGTGGTTGTGAAAGCCCGCGAACGTATTGTCCAGCACCGTAAGAACCCCCGCGCGCCGCGCATGCAGCGTCAGGTGTTCGATGTCCGCGATCTTGGTGACCGGATTGGTGGGACTTTCGAATACCACCAGGCGCGTCGGCACATCGCGCAGCACCCGTTCGATGCCCGCAAGATCCTCGATCGACAACAATGTATGAGCAACGCCGAACTTCGCCAGAAGATGCTGCACGATGTAGCGGGTCGGCCCGTACGATTCGACGAAGGCGAGAATGTGATCGCCCTGCTTGCACAGCGCCAGAAGGCTTGCGGCAATCGTCGCCACGCCCGATCCGGTCAGCAGACAGTCGTCCCTGCCCTGCAGCTGCGCGAGCAGGAGCTGCAACTGCTTCAAGGTGGGATTCGAGGAACGGGAGTAGAAGAATCCCTCTCGTTCGCCGCGCAGGTAGCGCAGAGTTTCGGCGGTATCGTCGAACGAGAACTTCACCGACTGGTGGATGGGCGCCACCAACGGCCGGTTGTCCGCGGCAAGCGAAACGGCGGGCGGATGGTTTACCAGCGTGTTGTTCTTCATGCTAATCCGCCAACCCTACGACGAACGCCAAGGCCACATTGAGCCGCGCGACATCTTTGGCGTCAAGATGGCCGATCCGGCGTCCGATCCGTTCGCGCCGGACCGTGACGGGCTTGTCGGCCATCACCTGCGATCTCACTCGCAAGCCATTGGTCGCAGTTGGGTCGACGGTCACGCGGAAATCCGGCGAATCCGTGCAGTCAGAGGTCATCTGGCAAACCACTACCGACGCATGGTTGGCGGGAAAGGCATCCGTCTGAACGATCACGGCCGGTCGCGGCTTTCCATAGTCGCCGGCCGCCGCCAAGGTCACCACGTCGCCACGCCTCATCCGGCGTCAAATTCCGACACCGCCTCAATCCACCCCAACGCCTCGAGCTCGCGGCCTTCGTCCAAGCGTGCAACCTCTCTCGCTACGCGCCGGCGAATCACTTTCAACCGCGCGTCGGGCACCAGCAAGCGCAATTCGCGCAGGCCGCGCGCGCGCCGTCGTTCACGCATTGCCTTCATTCGTTCGGCAGTTATCGCCATGCTCATTCTCCACGTGTAACGCGTGACATTGTAACGCGTTACACGTGGAGAAGGCAATGGGCCTATTCAGAGTGCAGGGAAGCACCGCCCAGGGTGACCACCTTGCCGACGTTGTGCAGCAAGCCGCACAGGTAGCACATGTCGGTC
The DNA here is from genome assembly GCA_963784105.1 of uncultured Gammaproteobacteria bacterium. Lineage (GTDB taxonomy): Bacteria > Pseudomonadota > Gammaproteobacteria > Steroidobacterales > Steroidobacteraceae > Bog-1198. The sequence continues at coordinate 1,212,339 of CAWAQE010000015.1, read as the reverse complement.
TCTCGGGCCAGCATGTGCGCCAGTTGCCTGGACCACAATGCGCTCGCCAGCGAGTGACGCCACAGGCGGCGCGCCTTGTGCTGCTGCCCTTTGACGTCCAGCATCTTTCCCTGCAGTGCCAGGGCAAAGGCGATAACGGCTGCCGCCGCCCTGGCTCGAGGTGCACATGCCGAGACATCCTCGTATGCGGGCTTTAGTGCCCGAGATTGCTGGTGCGGCGGATGAATTCCGCGACATTCTCGTGCAGCAGCTTCAGCGAAGACTCCTTGGCGTAGACCATGTGGCCCGAGTCGTAGAACTTGTATTCGATGTTGGCTTGCAGGCTCGCCGGAATCGGCAGGTGATGCATCTCGTACACCCCCTGATAGAAGGGGGTCGCCAGATCGAAATATCCGGCATTCAATTGCACCTTGAGATTGGGGTTGATCTTCATCGCATTCGCAAGGTCCGGCATGACATTGGACCCCTGGCGCGACGAAGCGGGCTGCTGAGTCTGGCCCGGCAACTTGTGCTGGAAGTCCCAGGTTCTGAAGATCGGAATGCTCGGCTTGAAGATTTCACCCTCGCCGTAGTGCAGATCCTTGCGCGCGTAGTCGTTGAACGCAGAGACATAGGCCGAACCGAGCGCGGCGGATTGCGGATCGTAATCGGCGCGCTGGCTCAAGGGATCGATGTCGGGACCTGAAAAACGGGTATCCAGCCGGCCGGTCGTCATGCTGTCCCCACCCTGCAGGTTCTGGCGAAATTCACCGCCGTCGATGCGCAGATCCGCCTTGAGGATGTACTCGACGGGAAGCCCCGTGTATTGATGCAGCTTATCGGCGATCGCGGCGCGGTCCGTGGCGTTCAGGTCCGATCCGGCCGCCAGCGCGCGGGCATAGTCTCCCATGGCGAACTGTTCGACTTCGGCAAGCAGGGCGTCGAGGCTGGCATGTTCGCCCGGCAGCTTATGATGGTACCAAGCGGTTGCGGCATAAGTCGGCAGCACGACCTGATACGGAAGATCGATGCCGGGATTGTTGGTGGGCCGGTCGGGGCTCAAGTCGAAGTTGAGGATTTGCGAGAGCAGGATCACGCCGTTGAAGTCGATCGAGCGGTCCGACTCGAGCTCGTTGATCAGCACCGCGGAACGCGGCGTGCCGTAGCTTTCGCCGAATAGGTACTTGGGCGAATTCCAGCGGCCGTACTTGGTCAAGAACTGCGAGATGAATTCGGCGAAGGCATAGGCATCCTGATCGACGCCGAAGAACGCCTTTTCTTTGTCCTTGCCGGCAATTCGGCTGAAACCGGTGCCCGGCGCGTCGATGAACACAAGATCGGTTGCATCGAGCAAGCTCGAACCGTTGTTGACCAGCGAGTACGGCGCGGCCGGCGTGTGCGCATCGCTCGAGGTAACGACGCGGCGCGGGCCGAAGGCGCCCATATGCAACCACAGGGTCGCCGAACCGGGGCCGCCGTTATAGAAAAACGTCACGGGCCGCGGGGCGTTGCCGTTCTTGAAATAAGCAACGTAGAACATCGAGGCTTCCGCGGTCGGATTCTTGGCTTCGCCTCCGCCCTTGGCCTCGCCTCCTTCCTCCTCGGGCGTCCCGCCCTTGTCGCTCTTCGGATCGCGCGGAACGTCATCCCAACCTTTCGGATGCACGACGAAGGTGCCCGCAACCGCCTGATAGGCGATCGCCTGGCCGCCGATGGTGACTGTCCCGGTGCTGCTCGTCGCTTCCGCCTTGAACGGTTCGAACCGGCTGCGATCCGGCTTCTCGGAGTCGGCATCCTGCTTCTTGTCCTGTGAGTTCGTCGGGCCGGACGCAGCGGCCAAGCCGGCCGTCGCAATCATGGCCAAGGCCGCCGCAGCGGCGCCCGCGTGAAACTTGAGTTTAAACATCACATCTCCTGGTCATCGTTTCGGCCGCTAAGCGCCGCCGCCTATCAAATGAACTTCCCTTTGCGGGTACGGAATCTCAATGCCGCGCCGGCGCAGCTCTTCGAGCAGCGACACATTGAGTTCGCCCGCGATGGCACCGTAGTCGGCCACGGCGACCCATGGCTTGATCGCGATTTGCACGGCCGAATCAGCCAGCGTAATCACCTGGATCACGGGCGCCGGGTCCGCCAGCACGCGCGGATTCGCCTTGACCAGATCGCCGATGGCGCCGAGCGTCACTGATAGGTCCGATTCATACGCGACGCCGACGCGAAGCTCGGATTGGCGGATCTTGCCATAGTTGTGCAGGATTTCGCCCACCACCTTGCGGTTCGGAACGATGATGCGCGATCGGTCGGGATGCATGAGCGCCGTATTGAACAGGGTGATGGCCTCGACCTGGCCCTCCACGCCGACGATGGCGATGTATTCACCGACGCGGTACGGTTTGGTGAAGATGATGGTCAGCCCCGCAACCATGTTGCTGAGCACGCCCTGAGTCGCGAGAGCGATGCCGGCGCCGGCCACGCCCAGCCCGGCGATCAGCGGCAGAAGTTCGACGCCGAGATTCTGCAGCGCCATGATTGCGAACAGGCCCACGACCAGCACTCGCGCCACGCGGGTCAGCAGCTGCCGCACGGGCGGCTCCAGATCGAGCCGGTGCAGGCCGCGGTCGATGGTGCGGGCGACCCAGCCGGCCACGAAGAATCCAACCGTCAGAATCAGTATGGCCACCAGCAACTTCGGCCCAAAGCGGATGGCCAGATCGACCAGGGTGTCCTTGGCGTGCGCCAGCGGATCGAGCTGATTGTTCATCGGTCTCCCCCTTACGCTCTACCAGCGATGGCCGGGACGAACTCCGGTCGCCGCGCATTGTTGTTGGACTTTCAGCATACAGTCGCGGCGGGGCAAACAGGCTGAATTAATTCGCCTCAACCCGCTGCCACCTTACATTTTTGTATGAATCATGAAACAAATCTGAAACCTCGCGAAATCACCATTGTTCGGTCATATCCGTTGCGCCAATGCAACGAGTACCCAACACAAGGTGAATCATGTCGCTACATTTCGGCCGCCGACGCTTATTGGGTCGGCACTTGCTCTGCGCTGGCCTAATTCTAACGAGTTCGGTTGCCGCCGTGCATGCAGACACGGACGCAGATAGCTCGGATACGGATCAAACCAAGGCTCGCGGCCTCGACCCCGTGCTCGTCACAGCGCAGGCTCTCGAGGGTCCGCAATCGGCACCCTCGCAGGGCTCGCTTGTAGCGACACAGCCACAGTCGATCGTCGGCGCTGAGTTCATTCAGAATAATGACTCGCCGGCGTCAAATTACACCGACATCATCAAGTTCACTCCCAGCGTATGGACGGTGGATCCGAACGGCCCGGGCTTGATGGAAAACCTGGGCACCTCGATCCGCGGCTTTCAGGACGGCCAGTTCAACGTCACGCTCGACGGCATCCCCTGGGGCGATTCGAACGATTTCACCCACCATTCGACCAGCTATTTCATGTCTCAGGACCTGAGCAACGTCGTGGTCGATCGCGGTCCCGGAAATGCCGCAACCGTCGGCGATGCCACTTTCGGGGGCACGATATACATGCAGTCGGCCGATCCTGCCAAGACCATGGGGCTCACCACCCTGCTCAGCTTCGGCAGCTTCAACACGCAGCTGTACGGCGTGCGGGCAGATACGGGAGAGCTCAGCCAGTGGGGCGGCACGCGTGCCTTCCTCAGCGTGAAGCAGCTCTCCTCGGACGGCTACCTTACCGACGCGCCTTTGAACCGCACGAACACCTTTCTGAAAGTCATTCAGCCGGTAAACGACTTCACCGACATCACGCTGGTCTCGAACCTCAACAAGCTCAAGCAAAGCCCGCCGGTCGGCGCAACTCTCGCCCAAATGGCTGCCTTCGGCGTGAACTATGCGTACAACACCGACCAGAACAGCCAGGGCTACTACAACTACAACGTCGACAAGATCACCACGGACTATGAGTACATCGGGCTCAACTCGAAGTTCGACGGCTGGACCGTGGACAACAAGCTGTACACCTATGCTTACTATCATGACGGCTGGAACGGCGAGGACGTGGGCGGCGTGCTGCCCAACGGCGGGTTGGGTGCCGGCGACTATCCGAACGGTACCGTATACGGCGCCAACGACGTCCCGGGCGAGAAGCTCACGAACAATTACCGATCGGTCGGCGACATCCTGCGTCTCTCCTATGATCTCGGATTCGGCGAGGCCCAGTTCGGCGGCTGGTTCGACCACCAGTCGAATCTGCGCGAGCTCACGGAAAACGATTTCACCGATAACCAGGCCTACAACCCGATCAATGCAATACCGGCCGGAGGGCTGCCGGAGGCGGCTTATGTGGATCGCCTCCAGCACAACCAGCTGTTCACTCGGCAGGCCTATGGGCAGTTCATATGGCACATCACCAAGGATCTCGACGTAACCGCCGGCGACAAGTACGTCAACTTCGAGCGTGTCATCGTCGCTCCCGTCAATCAGTCGACGGGGCTGCCCTTGGACTATTCTCAGACCTGGACCCGAAACCTGCCGTCGGTGGACGCGCATTACAAAATCATGGACAACTGGTCGGCCTATGCGCAGTGGTCCAAAGGGTTCCTGGCGCCCAATCTGAACGTCCTGTACGTCGACGACCCCGGCAGGAACACCCTGCAACCGCAATCTACGACCAACGTGCAGGTAGGTACGACCTGGGTGGGTGAAGCGTTCAACGTTTCACTGGACGCCTACACCATCAATTTCAGCAATGAAATTGCACCCACCAGCGTCATCGTGGACGGCATCTCGTTCAAACAGTTCCAAAATCTGGGCATGGTGAAGTACAAGGGCGTCGAAGCCGAGGGCACCTATGTCGTGGGTTACGGGGTGAGTGTCTATGCCAACGCCACGATCAACAGCGCGCGCTTGACCGATCAATCCCAGGCCAGCCTCGATCAAACCTGGGTTCCCGAGACGCCGAACCGCACCGCGGCGCTGGGTCTCCTCTACAATCAGGGTCCGTTGCAGGCTTCGCTCATCGACAAATACGTCGGCGTCCGCTACGGCGACACCGGCGATGCGTATCGATTCAGTGCATACAGCACCGCCGATGCAGCGGTCAATTACTTCTTCAATGACTCGTTCATGGCATTGAAGCACGCCAAGGTGGGCGTGACCATGCAGAACATTACGGACCGCAAATCGATTTACTTTCTTGGCGGCTACACCGCCGGCAGCACACCGGCCGGCGACGTGAACGGCAATCCCATGTTCTTCACGCTGCCGGGACGCAGCTTCCAAGTCAACTTGTCCGCGTCGTTCTAGGGGGGCGGAGTTCGCAAGCAGCACGGCCCAACGGGGCCGTGCTGCATTTCGCAGGGCAGATACGCCTGCACGTGCCGACGCCGGGGCGGCGGCTCCAGTATCGACGATCTATCCCGCCGCCTTGTCGAGCTTGGCCACTCTCGACATCCACAAGCTCACGCCGATGATCATCAGGGTCACTACGGTGACGGTGAGGGTGGCGAGCACGTTGATTTCGGGACTGACTCCGAGCCGCACTTTGGAGAACACCACCATGGGCAATGTGCTGCTGCCCGGCCCCGAGGTGAAGCTCGATATCACCAGATCGTCCCACGACAGTGTGAAGGCCAGCAGCCATCCCGAGAGAATCGCCGGAAAAATAATGGGCAGCGTGATGACGAAAAACACCTTGAGAGGGCGGGCGCCCAAATCCATGGCGGCTTCCTCGAGCGCAGTGTCGAAGGTCGCCAGACGCGAATTCACGATCACCGTCACATAGGCCATGGAAAACGTCATGTGCGCGATGGTCATGGTGGTGATGCCGCGTCCGGCGGGCCAGCCGATCAGCTGCTCCAGCGCGACGAACAGCAGCAGCAAGGACAGTCCCGTGATGACCTCGGGCATGACCAGCGGCGCGGTGGTCATGGCATTGAGCGTGAAGCGTCCCCGGAATTGACTGAAACGCGCCAAGCCGAAGCCGGCCAGGGTGCCCAGGATCACCGAGCCCGAGGCGTTGATGACGGCGACTTTCAGGGAGATCCAGGCTGCGTCGAGTATTTCCTCGTTGTTGAGCAGCGAGTAGTACCACTTGAGCGTCGGCGAATTCGCGGTGTCCCAGACCGTGACCAGCTTGGATGCGTTGAAGGAAAACACCACCATGGACAGGATGGGAATGTACAGAAAGGCGAAGCCGAATCCCAAGCAGGTCAGGATGAAGTACGAGCTCTTGTAATTCATCGCGCGCCCGCCGACTCGCGCGCCTGCACGCTCTGGTACCACATCATGAAAGGCACCAAGAGAAGGAGCAGCAGGATCGCCACCGCGCTCGCCACCGGCCACGCACGGTTGGAGAAAAACTCATCCCAGAGCACGCGTCCGATCATCAGCGCATTGGGGCCGCCGAGAAGGGCCGGGATGACGAACTCGCCCACCGCGGGAATGAACACCAGCATGGAGCCCGCCAGGATTCCGTTGCGCGACAGAGGCAGCGTGATCTTGTAAAACGCCTGCCACGGACGGCATCCCAAGTCCTCCGCGGCCTCGAGCAGCTGCCAATCCATCTTTTCCAAGTTCGCGTACAGCGGCAGGATGAAGAAAGGCAGGTACGAATAAACGATGCCGATGTACATGGCGAACGGCGTGTACAGCATCGTCAGCGGCTCGTGGATGAGCCCGAGCGACATCAGCACATTGTTGATGACGCCGTTGGCCTTCAATAGGCCGATCCAGGCATAGACCCGCAGCAGCAGCGAGGTCCAGAACGGCAGGATCACGAGCAGCAGGAGAATGTTCCTGGTCGCGGGCTTGGCGCGAGCGATGCCGTAGGCCATGGGGTAGCCGATGAGGATGCAGAAAAGCGTGGAGACGAACGCGACCTTGATCGAATTCAAGAACGCGCTGATGTACAGCCGGTCGGTGAACAGGAAGGCGTAATTGTTGAAATTGAGCCTGATGGCGAGAGAGTTCTTGCCCACCCAGACGAGCAGCGGCTTGTACGGCGGAATGGCGAGATCGATGTCGGAAAACGAAATCTTCAGGACGATGATGAAAGGAACGACGAAGAACAACAGCAGCCACATAAACGGCAGGACGACCACCAGTCCGCGCCCCGTCACCCCGCAGCGCCGCAAAAATCCCGCTTGGCGTTGCGAGCTAACGGGTCACCACCACCGGACTGGTCGCGTCCCAGGACAGATACACCTGCTGCTCCCAGGTAATGGCCTCGGCATGACGCGAGGTATTTGGCTGCGTCACGCGCACCACCTTGCCGGTGGGCAGCTTGACCAGGTAGATCGACAGGTCGCCGAGATACGCGATGTCCTGCACCGCGCCCCGCGCCACATTGTCGCTGCCCTGGGGCGGCGCAGTGGACATGAAGATTTTCTCCGGCCGCACCGCCGCCCATACGACGGCCTCCGGAGGCGCGCTGATCCCATGGCTGACGTAGATCGTTCCGCCCAGCTCCTCCGAGCCGATCCGCACGTATTCCGGTTCGTCTTCGATCAGCTTGCCTTCGAACATGTTCACCGATCCGATGAAGTCCGCGACGAATTTCGAGCTCGGAAACTCATAGATTTCCGACGGCGTCCCCGCCTGGACGATTTCTCCGTGGTTCATGACACCGATCCGGCTCGCCAAGGTCATGGCTTCCTCCTGATCGTGAGTCACCACCACGAAGGTCACGCCGAGCTTGTCCTGCAGGCTGATGAGCTCGAATTGCGTATGCTCGCGCAATTTCTTGTCGAGCGCGCCCAAGGGCTCGTCGAGCAGCAGCAGCTTGGGACGCTTGACCAAGGAGCGCGCCAGCGCCACCCGCTGGCGCTGGCCTCCTGACAACTGATGCGGCTTGCGCTTGGCGAAGTCCCCCAGTTTCACCAGACCGAGCATCGTCGCCACGCGGTCTTGGATCTCCGGCTTGGACACCCGGTCCTGCTTCAGGCCGAAGGCCACGTTCTGCTCGACCGTCATGTGCGGAAACAGGGCGTACGATTGGAACATCATGTTCACCGGCCGTTCGTACGGCGGCACGCCCGTCATGTCTTCGCCGTCGATGAATATTTTTCCGGAGCTCGGCGTTTCGAAGCCGCCCAGCATGCGCAGCAACGTGGTCTTGCCGCAGCCCGAGGCCCCCAGCAGGCAGAATATTTCGCCCTTGTAGATTTTCAGGCTGACATCGTCGACCGCCTTGAAATCGCCGAACGACTTGCTGATGCGGTCCACCTGCACGTAGGGCCGTGCGTTCGGATCCTTCCAGGGCGCCGCTTTGACGATCTCTCCGCCCGATGTCGTCATCGCTTATTGGCCTGTCTTGAACTTTTGCCAGACGCGGGTAATGGCGCGGGTTTGATCGGCCGAGTCCGCCAGCTGCACAGCGAGCTTCTGCCGCTGCTCGGGGGGCGGATAGATTCCGGGGTCATCCTTGACGGCCGGCAGTACCAGCGGCTGGGAGGCGGCGTTGCCGTTGGCATAACGCTTGAAGTTCGAAATGTCGGCGATGACTTGCGGCGTCATGATGTAATTCAAGAAGGCATATGCCGCGTCGGGGTCGGGCGCGTCCTTCGGAATGGCCAGCATGTCGAACCAGAGTATCGAGCCTTCCTTCGGCACCACGTACTTGATTTCGATGCCCTTGTTGGCGTCGCGCGCGCGGTCGCGCGCCTGCATCACGTCGCCGTTGTAGCCGACGGCGATGCAAAGATCGCCGTTGGCGAGCGCTTCGATATATTCGGAGGAATTGATGTTGCGGATGTAGGGCCGGATCTTGAGAAGCACGGCTTCCCCCTGGGCGAGATCGTCCGGGTTCTGGGAATTCGGATCCTTGCCCAGGTAGCTGTAGACGGCGCGCATCATTTCGGCCGGTGAATCGAGCACGCTGATGCCGCACTTGGCCACCTTCGAGGCGACCGCGGGATCGAACACCATCCGCCAGCTGTCGAGCGGCGCGTCCGGCATCAGTTCCTTGACCATCTTCTCGTTGTAGCCGATGCCGTTGGTGCCCCACATGTAAATGATCCCATGTGCATTGCCAGGATCGTGCAATGCCACCTTGGCCATGAGCTGAGGGTCCATGTTCTTGAGATTCGGCAGCTTCGACTTGTCGAGCGGCAGATAGACCCCCGCCTTGATCTGTCTCTCGAAGTACGAGGCCGTGGGTACGACGACGTCATAGCCGCTGCTGCCCGCGAGCAGCTTGGTCTCCAGCGTCTCATTGGTGTCGAAGTAGGCAACGTGCACTTTGATGCCCGTCTGCTTTTCGAAATTCGACAGGGTGTTCGCGGCCAGGTAGTCGGACCAGATGTAGAGGTTCAGCACCTTTCCGGAGTCGGGAGCGCCGGATCCGGTGCCGGAGGCCTTGTGCTCTCCGCAAGCGCTCAAACCCAACACGCACCCAAGGACCAGAATCGCCGTCCGAGCTACGCTTCCCATCAAACGCTTCCCCTTATGTGCAAGGCCGCCACTGCGCGGACGATTCCTTGCCCGCACGCACCCAAGTGTAAACTCATGTCCGCTTTATATCGTAGCGGCGGGGGGCGCGCTACACGTTCAACAGCAGATGCTCGCGCTCCCAGGAACTGATGACTTGCGCGAAAGTCTCGTACTCGGCGTCCTTGACCGCCGTATAGGCCAGCACGAAGCGATCGCCGAACAAATCCACCAGCGCCTTGGACTCTCGCAGCAGGCGCAGCGCCTCCGCCAATGTGCGCGGCAGGGCGATGGCCAGATCGTAGGCGCTGCCGGCGATCGGCTCCGACGGCTTCAGCCCCTCGATCATGCCCAGATAGCCGCAAGCCAGAGACGCTGCAATCGCCAAATAGGGATTGGCATCCGCGCCGCCCACCCGATTCTCGACGCGCCGCGCCTCGGGGCCGGACATGGGCACGCGCAGCCCCGCCGTCCGGTTGTCGTAGCCCCAATGCACATTGATGGGCGCCGAGGAATAGCGGCTGATGCGCCGGTAGCTGTTGACGTTCGGCGCGAACAGCGACATCGCTCCCGGGAGATATTTCTGCAGCCCCGCGATATGACCGAAAAACAGCGCTGAAGGCGAGCCGTCGGCGTTGCTGAATATGTTCTTGCGGGTCTTGGCATCGATGATGCTCTGATGCAGGTGCATGGCGCTGCCCGGTTCCTTGGCCATCGGCTTGGCCATGAACGTGGCGTACATCTTGTGCCGCATGGCCGCTTCGCGGGCGGTGCGCTTGAACAGAAAGGCCTGGTCGGCGAGGCTCATCGGATAGCCATGCAGCAGGTTGATTTCCATCTGCGCCGCCCCGGCCTCGTGGATCAAGGTATCGATTTCGATGTCCTGAGCCTCGCAAAAAGAGTACATGTCGTCGAACAGAGGATCGAATTCATTGACCGCCGCGATGCTGTAGGCCTGACGGCCGATTTCCGGACGGCCCGACCGCCCCACCGGCGGCTTCAGCGGGTAGTCGGAGTCGACGTTGGGCTCCACCAGGAAGAACTCGAGTTCCGGCGCCACCACCGGTTCCCAGCCGTGGGCCTCATAGAGATCCAGAACCCGCCGCAGCACATAGCGGGGCGCCATGGTGACCGGCCGGCCGTCGCCGTAGAAGCAATCGTGGATCACCTGGGCGGTCGGTTCCGCGGCCCAGGGCACGACCCGGACCGTTTTCGGGTCCGCTTTCAATACGATATCGATGTCCGACGGGTTCATGGCGCTTTGATCGTCCGGATAGTCCCCCGTCACCGTCTGCAGGAAGATCGCCTCGGGCAGACGCATGCCCTCCTCTTCGGCGAATTTCTCGGCAGGCATGAGCTTGCCGCGCGCCACGCCGGCCATGTCCGGGATGATGGCTTCGACTTCCGAGATACCGTGCTCTTTCAAGAATTGCTGAATCGTGCTGGCCATAAATCACCTTGATCTTCTATGCGCGCGAGGCTTCACCAAATGCTGCGAACAGCGCGCGCGAAAATGGATTCTTCGCAAACTGCCATTCCGGATGCCATTGCACGCTCAGGGCGAATTTCGGTGCGCTTGCAACGCGGAATGCTTCGATGACCCCGTCCGGTGCGCGCGCCTCGACGACCAAACCCTCTCCCAGCGTTTCTATTCCCTGCCAATGCAGGGAATTGACTTGCAGGCGATCCTGTCCGGCGATTTTGCGTAAGGTCCCTCCAGGCTCCAGGAGGACTTCGTGGGCCGGCCCGTATTGCACGTCCAGCGGCATGGATTCATCCTCGCGGTGATCCAGGTATCCCGGCAGCTCGTGCAGCCGCTGATGCAGAGTGCCGCCGAAGGCGACGTTCATTTCCTGAAATCCGCGGCAAATCGCAAGCACCGGCAGCCCGGCGGCGATAGCCCGCGGAATCAGCGGAAGCGTCGTAGCATCCCGATTTGAATCATGCAGCGTTCCCGGCTTGCTCGCCGGTCCTCCGTAGTGGTGAGGTTCGACATTCGATGCGCTCCCCGTGAGCAGTAAGCCGTCGCAGGCATCGAGCAAGGACGGCAGATCGATCTCGGACCCGAGGGCGGGTATGAGCACCGGTACCGCCTTCGCACCGGCGGCTACGGCTTCGATGTACTTCTCGCCGGCCATGTGGAAATAGTGGTTTCCACACAGCTTGCGATCGGCTGGAATTCCGATGAGGGGCAAGCGCGCCATGTTTAAAATATTAAACGTCCAGAGGGACGATTCAGGTTCCTTAACAGTCGTATTACACCATACCCCTGGTGACTCGTCCCGCCCGAGGTGTCACAATTGGCTAAGATTTAGGCATTTCCACGACTTAGCGTTGCTTTGTGCGTCGCAGCATCATTGCATAAAGGTCGAATTACCCGGTAGGCTCACAGGCCCCTAATCCTGTCAATAGCCATAAGATTTTAAACACTCTCGCTCTTTGGGAGCTGCGTTGCGCCTATCCTACCCACCCGCCCCTTCCTACTATGCGGCCTCCGTCGCCACCTCGGTCGCCCCGGCTGCCGACCGCCCAGGCAGACATCGCGAGACCCTGCGTGGCGAGCACCGCTTCGACGTGGTGGTGCTGGGTGGCGGCATCGCCGGCTGCTCTGCTGCATTGCACCTCGCCAAGCGGGGCTACCGCACGGCGCTGCTCGAGGCGCACGTCGTGGGCTATGGAGCCTCCGGGCGCAGCGGCGGGCAAACCATCTTCGGTCTTGCGGCGAGCCAGAACGCGCTCAGCGCACAAGTCGGCCGCGATGACGCGCGCCGACTGTTCGATCTGTCCATCGAGGCGCTGGATCTGACCCAGTCGCTGATCGCCGAGTACGGCATCGACTGCGACTATCAGCCCAACCATGTTCACGTCGCCGTCAAGCCTCGGCATCTGACGGAACTGAACGATTGGGCGCGCGAACTTCACGAGGACTACGGCTACACCTCGCCCCGCCTGCTGAACCGCGAGGAACTGCGGGAGCATGTCCGCAGCGAACGATATCTCGGAGGGCTCATCGACCCGCGCAGCGGCCACCTGCACCCGCTCAAGTACACCGAGGGCGTGGCCCGGGCAGCCGAGTCCGCCGGCGCCGATATCTTCGAGAATTCACGGATACTGCATTATCGGGACGGCCCCGAGGTCACCGTGCATACGGCGCATGGGACCGTGCGCTGCGCGCATCTGGTGCTGTGTGGAAATGCCTACATCGGCGCCGTCGCGCCCGCGCTGGCGCGTAAAATTCTCGGCGTGGGCACTTACATCATTGCCACGGAACCGCTCGGCGCGGAGCGGGCCCGCAAGCTTTTGCCCAGCAATGCCGCAATCGCCGACATCAACTGGATCCTGGATTATTTCAGGTGTTCGGCCGATCACCGGCTGCTGTTCGGCGGCCGCGTGAGCTACAGCGCCGTGCAGCCGCCGCGGCTGGCGGAGTCCATCGCCAAGCGCATGCTGCGGATATTCCCGTCGCTCACCGATGTCAAAGTGGCGTACGCCTGGGGCGGGTACCTGGACATCACCATGAGCCGCGCGCCCGATTTCGGACGTCTAGCGCCCAATGTGTTCTACATGCAAGGCTTTTCCGGCCATGGCATGTCTCTGACCGGCCTCGCCGGCAAGCTGGTGGCCGAAGCCGTCGCCGGCACTGCGGAGCGATTCGATGTTTTCGCGCGCATCCCGCATCGCGACTTCCCCGGGGGCCGTCTGTTCAGGAGGCCCTCGCTGGTGGCGGCCATGGTGTACTACCGCCTGCGCGATCTGTTGTGAGGGAGCCGTGGCGGCGCGCTCGCTGTAGCTGATTTGAACCGGCTATTTCAGCCCCGGCTGTTCCTTGCCGAAGCTGGGAACCAGCGTCTTCCCGGTATCCAGCAAAGTCACTGAATTGAGGCTGCCGCCGTGCGTTCCATCCCGCAGAGGACTCAGCGTCACACTCACGCGATCGCCGGGCTTGATGGATTGGCGAGTCCACCCCGCGCGCGTCAATACTCCCGGGCTCGTGGTTTCAAGCAACCATTCTTGCGCGGGACCGCCGTTCTGCGGCTGCACGAGAACCCACAGAATAGTGTGCGGATTGGTCCACTGAAACGCCTTCACGGTGCCCTTGAGCGTCAGCGTCTTGGTCGGCTCGAACATGGCGAAGGAATGATGCGCCCGCACGGGCGATGCGGCGACCGCCAGCAGCAGCAGAGCCGCGCATGCGCACCGCTTGAGCATCGCTGCTTTTACCGATGCCGGCCTCAACGGCACCGGCCCCGGCGGCGCCGGCCTCATTTCGGATCCGTCCCCACGGGAACACCGTTGTGAAACTTGATGGGCGCGAAAATCGAGTTGCCGTTGCCGTCGACGGCATCGCTGAATGAGCCCTGTTCGCACACGCCTTCGGCGATGTCGTACTTTCGGGCCCGCTGCCGGTAGTACTTGCGCGTGGTGCTCCAAGGCTTCGACAGCACCTTGTGGGCGGTGATAACCAGGTCATCCGCCAGGGTGTCGGGATCCGACGAGTGCAGGTGTTCGACGATGTGCATGTCACCGTTGTTCGGCACCCCCACGGCCTCGCTGACCGCGAGATACACCTGCGGCAGCAGCGCGACGGTGTCGACCACCAGGGTGCCGTTCTCCCAGTGTCCGATCGAATGGCCGTGAAAGCTGGGGTCGGGATTGGGCGGATGCGGACGGCCGTCGGTATAGATGCGGCGCATGCGATTGCCGTCACCCTCGCCCAGTATCGTGACGCGGCCCGGCGTGAATAGGATCTCGAAGGCATTGTGAGTGATGAGCATCCAGCTCGGCATGCCGGTCGGGAAACAATGATCGATGATGGGGAAGGGTCTTCCGGCGGCCTCTTCCGCGTACAGATGTTTGATCTGCTTGGCGATCTGGGGCGTCCACGGCGGGCGATTGCTCGTCTCCTGCGCTACCTGATCGCTGATCACCGGGGTCCAAACGCCGCTCCAATCCGGAAGCTTGGCGAGCGCCCGCCAATCCTGGAGGGTCGGCGGAGCGTTGATGGGATCGGCGTCGGCGGCAAGGGCAGGCATGACCGCGAGCCGGCCGCACAGCGCCGCCGCCAGCCATGCAATGCGAGTGAAGCGGATCCCCATGGCCGGAAGAGTACTGCATGCGCCGGCGGCAATGCCAATCATTTGGGAACGCACCGTTTTGCGACTCAACTGTCGAAGCGAATCACGAAGCAACGGTGAATCCGGGCATGGCGCTCGAAGTCTCTGGGGATGGTCTGGGCGCCGATGTCCTCGACGCGCAGGTCCGCCAGCGCCGGTGCATCGAGCTTGAAGCGGGTGTAGTTGGTCGAGAACACCAGGCGGCCGGAGGGGCGCAGCAGTTTCAGCGACCGGCGAATCATGCCGACATGATCGCGTTGCACGTCCAGCACCCCTTCCATGCGTTTGGAGTTGGAGAAGGTCGGCGGGTCGACGAAGATCAAATCGAAGCGCGGTCCTTTGAGTTCCTGCGCCTCCAGCCACTGCAGGCAATCCGCGCGGTACAGCTCGTGCCTGGGATCGCCGAAGCCGTTGAGCAAGAGATTCTCGTGCGCCCAGTCCAAGTACGTATTCGACAGATCGACGCTGGTGGTGCTGCGCGCTCCGCCCGCGGCGGCATACACCGTGGCGCTGCCCGTGTAGCAGAATAAATTCAGAAAATCGGCGTCCTTGGCCCAGTCGCGCAGCATTGCCCGCACGATGCGATGGTCGAGGAACAGCCCGGTGTCCAGGTAGTCGCGGAAGTTCACCCAGAACTTGAGTCCGCCTTCCTGCACGGCGTGGCGTTCGGCCTGCGTGTCGCGCTTCTCGTACTGCTCGCTGCCCTTCTGCGGTTTGCGCACGCGGGAGTGGACGCGGGAAATCGGCACGGCCAGAACCTCCGGCAACACTGCCAACGTCTCGCGACGGCGCTCCCGTGCACTCTCCTGATCGACGGTCTTTGGCGGAGCATATTCCTGAACATAGACGTGACGTGCCGCACGGCCATAAAGATCGATCGCGAACGCATATTCCGGCATGTCGGCGTCGTACACCCGGTAGCAGTCGATGCCTTCCTGCTCGCTCCAGGGATCCAGGCGCTGCAGGTTCTTGCGCAGCCGATTCGCGAACATGCGGGCGCCGGGCCGGCTCGCCCAATCCGCGCGCACCTCTTCGGCCGGCCGTTGCGCACTGGCCTCGTTCAGGTCGAAACGCAGCAAGCGGCACTCGATGGTGCCGTTGTAGAACCGATGTGTGCGTTTGGCGTACACGCCTAAATTTCGCGCCAGGGGCGGATTGCCCGTGAGAATTGCGGCCTGCCAACCCTGGAAGCGCTCGCGCAACAGCCCGCCGAGCTCCGAATACAAGGCCGGGAGTCCCGATTCTGCGCCGATGCGTTCGCCGTAAGGTGGATTGGCCACGATGAGGCCGCCGCCGCCCTTGGGCGGGACGATTTCGCCGAGCGCGCGTTTCTCCACGTGCAGCCAATCACCGACCCCGGCATGCTCGCCGTTGGCAATCGACATGCCCACGGCGTCTGCATCGATGTCCGATCCCAGTATGCAGCGCCGGGCGGTGCGCGCTGCGCGGCGGGTCCGGGCTTCCGCGAGCAACTGTTCCCACAGCCTCGCATCGTGGCCGCGCCAACCCATGAATCCAAAATATTCGCGATCGAGCGCCGGCGCGGCGTCCGCCGCGATCAGGGCGCCTTCGGTGAGAAAAGTCCCGGATCCGCACATGGGATCGATGAGCGTGCCGCCACCCTCGCAAATGCCCGGCCAGCCCGCCCGCAACAGGATCGCCGCCGCGACATTTTCCTTGAGCGGCGCACGCCCTCCTTCGATGCGATAGCCCCGCCGATGCAGGCTCTCGCCCGAGAAATCCAGGGACACGAGCGCCGTGGAGCCTTCGACATGCAGATGCAGCAGCACGTCGGGGCGCTCCGGCTTGATGTTGGGCCGCTCGCCGGTGGCCTCGCGCAGACTGTCGCAGACCGCATCCTTGAGCAGCTGGGAGCCGTAGATCGTGTGCCTGATGGACTCGTTGCCGCCGCTGCAATCACAGGCCAGCGTCGCGCCGGGCCCGAGGTGTTCGCTCCAGTCCATGCGCTTGACGGCTTCGTATACAGCCTTCGTGCTGCCGGCATCGAGCGACCCCAAGCTGAGCAGCACCCGGGTGGCGGTACGCGACCACAGGCAGGCGCGATAGCCCACTTCGAGCGTGCCTTGAAACTTGATGTCGTGGCTGCGCTCACGGATATCGTGCGCGCCGAATTGCGCGAGTTCCTCGGCCAATACCGAAGCCGCACCCACCGGCGCCGTCGCGATCCAATAGCGCACGTTGTCATTCACGTGCGAATGGTAACCGTCCGGCAGCCCAATTGCGCGAATCCTTGGGATCGCGCAACTGGGCTGCCGCTCATTCAGAAGGGCAGGCCGTGCGACTGACCGCCCATGCACATGAGCAGGGGTAGAGACAGGATGAAATTGATGCGCGATGCGACGCTCGCGGTCTTGCGGGCCGCCGCCTTTTCCTCGTCCGTCGCGGGGACGATGCCGAGGATTTTCTTTTGATTCGGCCAGATCAAAACCCATACATTGAACAGCATGATGGTGCCGAGCCAGGCGCCGGTGCCGATGGTGCGAAATCCGGGCTGCATCGCAAACGCTCTCAGCAGGCCGTTCGCGGCGCCGAATCCCACCGCAAGGTAAGCGGCGCCCGTCACCCAGGTGGCGAGCGCAGACCAGCGGAACCAGAGCAGCGCCCGGGGCGCGATGTACTTCGACACGCCTGCGCCTCCCGGCCCGCCCTTATCGGCGGCCGCGACCGCAAGCCCGGGAGTCTGCACGACGTTGAAGTAGTACAGGAGTCCGATCCACATGACGCCCGAGACGATGTGCAGCCAGCGGTCGATGCGTATCGGGTGAAACCCGGTACCCGGTCCGGCCCAGACACTGAGACAGATGCCGATGATGATCGCCAGCACGACGCCCGTCGTAATGGCGCCCTTGACTGAATTGAGCGGATGCATGTACTTGGCCCCCATTATTGGTCTTGAGTTATCGGGGTGAGCGCCCGGACGGCACATTGCCCCCTAGGAGATTCGTTCGCGCCGTCATTGTACGCGGCCGGATGCGCAATGACACCGGTGCGCGCGGCCGGACGGACGGCGCCAATTCACGCCTCGCATTTCGCACTTTGCGCCTCGCTACTCGCGCGTCGCAACAAGGCCGGCGTTGCAACGGCGATCAGGCGGGGAAGCTCGCCTCGTTGCGCAAATCGATCCAATCCAGTTTTGGGTGGTTCGAGAAATACCGCACCAGTATTCTATAGACGGCAATGTCGAAACCGCCCCACGCCGGCTGCGCGCGCAACGCCGCCAGTTCCTCGTCGGAGCGGGCGCTGCCGAGGTAGGTCCAGTGATCGAGGACATGCAGGTCGGCGGCCCGCCGCTCGCGCAGGCCAATGCGCCCCGGAAACGGCCATGTCTTGAATTTCAGAGAGGACAGCGCCAGGTTGAGACGCATCGTGTGCAGAATGAGCGGTTCTTTGCCCACGCAGGCACCCCTGCACTTGCCGATCTGGTAGGCGAAACACGAGCCCTCGCCCGGCTCCAGCCCCAGCGTCTTCAGGCAGATCTGATGTGCCCGAGCGATGTCCATCAGCGCCTTGCAGGCGTCTTTCTCGGAGTGAAATACGCCGAAACTTTGCGCCAGATCGGAAGACTCGATTGCGGCGATGGCGGCCGGCTCGACCCGTTCCGCATGATCGGGGGCCGGCCGCAGAGTGTAGGGCTGCGCCTGGCTTTTCCGCCGCTGACCGTGCAGCGGCTGCCGGGTCTTGACCCACTCGGCCTCGAGCAGCATCGACCCGAGCTCGCCGGAGGTCTCCGCCCAATCGATGCGCCGTACCAGGCTCGTCAGCTTGGTCTGCCGCAGATCCGCGCCGCCGGCCAATTGATCCAGCACTCGAGAACGCAGCGCATGGCTCTTGCCCACGTACAGCAATGCATCGTCCTCGCCGAAGAGTCGATACACGCCGGCCCCTTCGGGCAAATCGTCGGCAAAATCAGGCGGCAGGTGCTGCGGCAGCTTGTGAGCGCCCAGCAAGGCTTGCACCGCTCCGCTCAGCGTCGCCTCCGGCATCTCGCGCCGCAGCTTGAACCAGAAATCGCGCAGCACTTGCGCATCGCCCAGCGCGCGGTGCCGGGCGCTGCAGGCGAGCCCGTGCCGCTGCATCACTGCGTCGAGATTGTGACGGACATGTTCGGGGAACAGGCGCCGCGATAACTTGACCGTGCACAGGACACCGGCGTTGAACGGCAGCTCCAGCCGGCGAAATTCGCTGCGCAGGAAGGAGTAATCGAAGCGGGCGTTGTGCGCCACGAACACCGCCCCATGAAGCTTGCGCCGCACCACCGCCGCCAGATCCGCAAAGCGCGGCGCGTCGGCGACCATTTCATTGCTGATGCCGGTGAATGCCTCGATGTAGGCGGGAATCGGGCGTTGCGGATTTACCAGAGAGCTCCATTCCTCGACGAGTTCATCGTTCCGCACTCGAACGATGCCGATTTCAGTGATCCGGTCGTAGGCCGCATTGCCGCCCGTCGTCTCCAGATCGACAAATACGAGATCTTCCGGAAGCGCGGCCTCAGCCGCGGCCATCGAGCGACAGCAGCGGGTAGTAAAGATCGGGCCTGCGGTCGCGGAACACGCCCCAGGACTGCCGGTAGCGGCGCACTTCATCCAGATCGAACGCAGCCGTCAGCACCGTTTCACCGGTGCGGTCCGCTTCGGCCACTTTTTCACCGGTGTGCGAGGCGATGAACGAGGAACCGTAGAAAGTCATGGTGTACTTTTCACCCTGCTCGGTGCCGATGCGATTCGAGGCAATCAGCGGCATGATGTTGGCCGCCGCGTGGCCCTGCATGGTCCGCTGCCAATGGCCGCTCGAGTCGATGCTCGGATCCTGCGGCTCCGAGCCGATCGCCGTGGGATAGAGCAGCATGTCGGCGCCCATCAGAGCCATGGATCGCGCCGCCTCCGGAAACCACTGGTCCCAGCAGATCGCGACCCCGAGCTTGGCATAGCGAGTGTCGAACACCTTGAATCCGGTGTCGCCCGGCGAGAAATAGAATTTTTCGTGATATCCCGGTCCTTCCGGAATGTGCGACTTGCGGTAGCTCCCGAGCACCGACCCGTCGGCATCGACGATGACCACCGAGTTGTAGAATGCGTTGTTGGCGCGCTCGAATACGCTCACCGGCAACACCACGCCAAGCTCGCGCGCGACGGCGCGAAAATGCTCGACCGCCGGGTGGGCTTCGAGGGGCTTGGCCAGCTCCAGATGCCGCGATGAGTGATCCTTGCAGAAGTACGGCGTCTCGAACAGCTCTTGGATGAGAATCACCTGGGCGCCGCGGCTCGCCGCCTCGCGGATCAATTTTTCAGCGCGCGCGATGTTCGCGTCGCGGTCCCAACCGCAGGCCATTTGGGTGGCCGCAACCGTTACTGTGCTCATGGGTTGCTATGCTACCTGATCGATTGGCCGAGAACCCAGGCGCCATCAACCTCTGAATCCGTCCCCAAAGGACGGGTGAGACGCGCCGCGTCGAACGGGTGGCCATGGAGGGGCACCCCGGGCTTGCGCGTAGCAGGGATAGCGTAGCGCAATGCGCTTCGACCCCGTAAATCCGGCGCGCCGGCGTCTAGAAAGTGGGTGGTGAGCTGGCGCTGACGATCTCGCATTCATCGCGCCCTGGGTTGCGGAAGCGATGCGGCAATGAACTCTTGAAGTAATAGGCGTCGCCCGGCCCGAGGACCCGCGATTCGCCGCCGACGGTGAGTTCGATTTTTCCCTTGACGACCACGCCCCCCTCCTCGCCGGCATGAGTCAGCATTTCCTCGCCGGTATCGGCATTCGGCGCATAGCGTTCGTGCAAGATCGACATCGTTCGTTTGGCGAGACGGCTGCCGACGAGGCGCAGTTCCACGCTGGCGGTGCCGATGTCGCTGAGTTCCTGCCGCGGGAAGAACACCTGCGGCTGGCCGCCGAGGTCCAGAGTGAAAAAATCGGCGAGCGCCATGGGAATGCCGTCGAGCACCTTTTTCAAGGAACTGACCGACGGGCTTACTCGATTCTGCTCGATCAGGGAAATCAAGCCGTTGGTCACCCCCGCGCGCTTCGCCAGCTCGCGCTGCGACAGCCCGTACATCTGCCGTACGGCCTTCAGATGGGTACCCACATCCAAGCTCATGGCGTCTATTATAATAGACAGAACCTGCTCAGATACAGCTAAAATTGAGCTTAGTGTTGATTT
Source organism: uncultured Gammaproteobacteria bacterium (assembly GCA_963784105.1). Classification (GTDB taxonomy): domain Bacteria; phylum Pseudomonadota; class Gammaproteobacteria; order Steroidobacterales; family Steroidobacteraceae; genus Bog-1198. Next base: position 1,191,657 of record CAWAQE010000015.1, on the reverse strand, counting down.
TCTTTATCATCCGGACCATTCCGCCACGCTAAAGGACCCGGCCATGAACGCGAAGCTTTCCCCCGCCCCCTCCCACGGCGATCTCGATGCATTTTGGATGCCGTTTACCGCGAATCGGCAATTCAAGTCGAACCCGCGCCTGCTGCTGCGAGCCGAAGGCATGTACTACTGGACGGCCGACGGCCGCCAGGTCCTCGATGGAGTCGCCGGCCTCTGGTGCGTGAACGCCGGTCACGGGCGGCGCGAAATTACCGATGCCGTCGCCAAACAGCTGGGCACCATGGATTACGCGCCGGCCTTTCAAATGGGCCACCCCATCGCGTTCGAACTGGCCAATCGGCTCGCCAAAATCGCCCCGCCGGGTCTCGATCGCATCTTCTTCACGAACTCAGGCTCCGAGTCCGTCGACACCGCGCTCAAAATAGCCATCGCGTATCACCGCGCCCGCGGCGCCGGCCAGCGTACCCGGTTCATCGGCCGCGAAAAGGGCTATCACGGCGTGGGTTTCGGCGGCATGTCGGTCGGCGGCATCGTCAACAATCGTAAATTCTTCGGCTCCTCCATGCTGCCGGGCGTCGATCACCTGCCGCATACCTTGGATATCGAGCACAACGCGTTCTCGCGTGGACTGCCGCAATGGGGCGCTCACTTGGCCAATGAACTGGAGCGCCTGATCGCCTTGCACGATGCATCGACCATTGCCGCGGTCATCGTCGAGCCGCTGGCCGGATCGGCCGGTGTCATACTGCCTCCCGCCGGCTACCTGAAGCGCTTGCGCGAGATCTGCGACAAGCATGACATTCTCCTGATTTTCGATGAGGTGATCACGGGTTTCGGCCGCGTCGGCAAGCCGTTCGCGAGCCAGGCTTTCGATGTGACGCCCGACCTCATGACCACGGCGAAGGGATTGACCAACGGCGCCGTTCCCATGGGCGCGGTTTTCGCCCAGCGCAAGATCTACGATGCATTCATGCAGGGCCCGGAAAATGCCATCGAGCTGTTTCACGGCTACACCTACTCCGCGCACCCCGTCGCCTGCGCCGCCGCGCTGGCGAGCCTCGACGTATACACCCAGGAGGGACTGCTGACTCGGGCTGCATCGATCGCACCCGAGTGGGAGAATGCGGTGCATTCACTGCGCGGCTTGCCGCACGTCATCGACGTGCGCAATTACGGCCTGATCGGCGCGGTGGAACTGGAGCCGCGGGCCGGCAAGCCCGGTGCGCGTGCCTTCGAAGTGTTCCTCAAGTGTTTCGAGCGCGACGTCATGGTGCGCCAGACCGGAGACACCATCGCCATGTCGCCGCCCCTCATCATCGACTCCAAGCAAATCGCACGTCTCATCGAGACCCTGGGCTCGGTGCTGCGCGAAACGGCTTGAACGCCGCGTAGCGCCGCCGGGCGGCGGCGCTACGCCCTGACCTCGAATATCGAATACCACTTCTTGCAGGGTTCGGTCACTTCCCATATGCCCTCGAACCCCGCGGGCACGACGAAGGCATCGCCCGCACGCAACTCGTGCTTCTCGCCCGTGACCGACTCTATGCGCACCCGGCCTTCGATGATCACGCAGAATTCGTGCTCGGTATAGCGCACGCGCCATTTGCCCGTGGTGCTGGTCCATATGCCGCAGAAGAATTGCTGAGTCGGCTCGGCATACTGATTCGACGCGCGCGCCCGCGGAATGCCGGCGAGTATGTTCTCGGGCGAAGGATTGGCAGACTCTCCGGTCTGCAATCGATCGAGGACGACGATCTTGGGATGCGCACTCATGCCCTATCGTAGGCTTCTGGCGCGGCCGGAAACAAGTGCGGCCCGGAGCATGCAGGCGCTCCGGGCCGCATCGGCCTCCCCCGATCCGCCTGATCACCGATTCTGGCCCGCCTGGGCAACGGCGGCCCCGTCCTGCGCTTGCAGAGTCAGGCGAACCCGGCGCTCCAGCGCATAGCCGTCGCTGTCGGCCGCCACACTCTGGCTCTTGCCGTAGGCATTGACCTCGAGCACCTCGTTGCTGATCCCCGCCGCGAGAAACAGGTCACGCACCGCGTTGGCGCGCTCTTCCGAGAGCTTCATGTTCATCGCATCAGTGCCGCGCGGATCGGCATACCCATCCACCCGCACTTTGAGCGCCGGGGACTTTGCCACCGCCTGCGCCAGCACCTCGATCCGGTGCGCGATTTCCGGCGTGATCTCGGCGCTGCCGGTGCGGAACAGGACATCGCCCTGCAGTCCATCGAGTACTTCGCTGCCGTCCTCCTTGGCCTTCTGCGCCGTCTCGACTTTCTGGGTCAGATCGTCGAGCCGCGCGGTCAAGCTGATATTGGTCTCGGTCAGCTGCGTCTTTTCGTTCAGCAGCGCTGATTTCTCTCCCTGCAATTCGGTCTTGTCGGTCTGCAGCACTGCAACGGCCGCCTCCGCCTTGGCCGCGTCGCCGGCGCGGTGCACCCGGTTTCCCAGCCAGGTTCCAAGCCCGGCCCCGATGACCGCGCCGATCGGACCTGCGGCAAATGCCCCTATCACTCCACCCGTCACGAAGCCGATCGGCTCCTGCGGGGGCGCCGGCTTGGGTTCGCCCGCCAAGGCGACGGTGCTCAAGCCCAACAACCCGATGGTTCCCACAGCCTTGGAAAATACAGTGTTCATGACAGCTCCTCGCTTCGGTTCGCCAAGAGGCGACGACCGTCGCCCCACGGGAGCCATTACGGGCCTGCATTGCGGCTTTTCGCGGTCCAACCCGGGGCAAATGATGGCGAAGGCGCGGCGAATTCAACTTGGGAAGGCGGCCCCACACACCGGAGCCGCGGCCGCAGCGGCGAGGGAACCCTCAGGCTTTCAGCGAGAAGGGCGTGAAATTCGTGTCCCTGTCGTAGTAGTCCTCGTTTTCAGCTCTCTTCAGGAAGGCCACCACGCGGTAGGTGAGCGGCGCGGCGAGGATTTCCCAGCCGCTCTTGAGGGCGTACTGGGTAAACATGATGGCGACAAGATGCGACTGCGGCATGCGGCCGTAGAAGGCCACAAAATAAAAGATCACCGAATCCACCAGCTCGCCGCACAGGGTCGAGCCGACGATGCGGGTCCACAGCCAGCGCCCGCTCGTCCAGATCTTCATCTTCGCGAGTACGTAGCTGTTCACGAAGGTTCCGCACAGAAACGCGGTGATCGATGCCATGACGATTCTCGGCGTGTTGCCGAAAATCGCTTCCACCGATGCTTGGGTGGCACGCGACCGTTCCGAGGGCGGCAAGTGAACCACCACGGCCGCCATCAGCGAGGCGAAGGCCAGCGCCCCGAATCCCGCCCACACGACGCGGCGATCGCGCCCGTACCCATATACCTCGGTCAATATGTCGCCGAAAATGTAGGAGATCGGGAAGAACAGCACCCCGGCGAGAAAGGTCACGGTGCCGAATACCGGCACTTCGATGGAGGTTTCTTTGGCCGGTCCGATGAGATTGGAACAAAGCAAAACACAGACATAGGCGGCCATCACAAAATCGTAATAGCGATATTGACGGGGCTGGGTCTGCGTAGTCATTGCGCCAGTGTAGCTGCAAGCACATCGGGATTCCGATGATATGTCACACCGGCCCTGCGGCTGTCGCATTTTGGCGAAGAGCATCACATCAAGAAGCGGGCCCGTACGGTAGATATACGGTCTCAAACCCTAAGCAGCGGATCTATGGAGCACGGCAAACCCTACAGCGCGACGCAAAGTCCGCTCGTCGATTTCGATGCCGTCTGCCAGAAAGTGCGAACGGCTGTGGAGCCGGCGCGAGCCCACGCCGTATCGCTGCATGACGAGCACGGCGATGTGCTCTGGCTGAGCGAAAGCTCCATGGGTCCCGACGAGCATAATGCCGTCCGAGAGGCGCTGGAGGCATTCGCTCAACCCAGCAGCCCGCCCATGCTGGTATCCGATCTGGGCGATTCACGTGCCGCCCTCCTACTGCGCGCAGTCAACGGCCAGCGCTGCATGGTGGGAGTCATCATGCTGGTGATGGACGCACGCATCGTCAAGCAGGACGCCCGCGGCGCACTGAAAGTCATGACGCCGAAGCTGCAGCGCGCTCTGGCAGATTTCGCCGCGATGCGCCCCGACGCACCTGCGGCGGCCACTCCCCCTTTCACGCCCGCAAAGGCCGCAGCACCCGCGGCACGCAGCCCGCTCGCGGCCAGGTCGCCGGTGCCCGCCGCGGCGGCCCCGCCCGCTGCATCGGCCGCGCCTGCCGCGAGAGCATCCGCCGGGACCGCCGAGCACCGGCCCCAGGCGGCGGTGACACCGGAAATAGACCGGCTGCACGCTGCCTTACGCCGCAGCCCCATTGCGCTGCACGTGCAGCGGCTGGTCCCTCTGACCAAGGGCAGCCAGCTCAAACGCTACGAGGTGCTGCTGCGCTCCAAGTCCGACATCGCGCCGAATGCGGCCCCGCATGCGATGCTGAAGGCTGCGGTGGAGAACGGCCTTGGTTCCATGATCGACCGGCGTGTGGTCACCGAGCTCATCGGTTACCTGGTTCGCCACCCTGAGGTTTGGAAATCCACCGCGGTGATGTTTTCCGTCAATCTCACCACCACCGCCCTGCACGACGAGCATTTCATCAAGTTCGTCGGACTGTGCCTGGCAAAATCGTCGCTGCCGAAGGGCATGATTGCCTTCGAAATCGACACCGCGACGGCCGTCAAGCTTGCCGACAAAATGACCGAGGTCGCCGCCGCCCTGCATCGTCTCGGCTGTCCACTGGTCCTCGACGACTTCGCCATGAAGACCGAGTGTTTCGCGCTGCTGCGCCTGCCGGGAGTGCACTACGTCAAGCTGGCCCCCGAGATTACCTCGAAGATGCGCACCGACAAGCTGTCGCAAGCGGCGATCACCGCCGTGGTGCAAATGGCCCGCGTGCTCGGCATGCACACCGTCGCGAAGCGCACCGAGACCGCCGCGGAACAGGAGTGGCTGACCGCGCTCGGCGTGGACTTCGTGCAGTCGAACTCCATGTCGCCGCCGGTAGCCATCGAATCATTGGCCAAGCCAGCGAATCCGGCGCGTGCCTAGCGCTCTCGCCGCCTGAACCGCGTCCGCCAGTCGGGAGTTCTTGCTAGTTGGCGCGCGAGAGCCGGTCGGAACTCTCGCTCCAGCCGCCGCCGAGAGCTTTCACCAAATAGACCGCCGTGGCGAACTGCTGGCCCTGCACTTGCACGGCCTGTCTTTCGTTGCCGAGCAAAACCTGCTGTGCCGTAATCATTTCCAGATACGTATCCACGCCGCCCTTGTAGCGGTCGGTCGCGATGTCGAAAGCGGTTTGAGCGCTCTTCACGCTGGCTTGCGCCTGGGTCACGGCACGGTCCAGGGACGCCAGGCCTGTAATGCCGTTTTCCACCTCTTCCATGGCGGTGAGCACCGTCTGACGGTAGGTCGCCACGGCCGCGGAGTAGTCGGCATTGGCGATGCGCACGTTCGCCCGGGTCTTCCCGGCATCGAAAAGCGTCTGGGTGGCTGAAAGCCCGAGCGACCAAAGGCGGCTCGGCGCCTCGAACAGAGTCGCCAAAGCGTTGCTCTGCCAGCCTGCATTGGGCTCGCCGAAACCCGAGCTCAGCATGATGCTCGGATAGTAAGCGGCGCGGGCCACGCCGATGCGGGCATTGGCCGCGGCCATGGAACGCTCCGCCGATGCGACGTCCGGACGCCGCTGCAGCAGGTCCGAGGGCAGGCCCACGGGTATTGCCGGCAGCGATGCGGTCGACAGGGCCGGAGCGATGGCGAAATTCGGAGCCGGAGTGCCGACCAGGGTGGCGATGGCGTGCTGGTACTGCGCCCTCTGGTTGTCAAGGAGCTCGAGCTGCGTGGCGCTGGAATCGACCAGAGCCTGCTGCTGCGCCAAATCGAGACCTGTCGCGAATCCAAGATCGTGCCTCGAGGCAATGAACCCCAAAGCATCGCGTTGCAGCGCCAAGCTGTGGCGCACCACCGCGATTTCGGAGTCCAGTTCACGCAGCGCGAAATAGTCGGTGACGAGCTGCGCGGTCAGTATGAGACGCGTGTTCTCGAAATCCGCCTCCGCCTGCTGCGCGGAGGCCCGGGCGCCTTCGACCTCGCGGCGCACCCTGCCGAACAGATCGACCTCGTAATTCACGGTGGGACCCAGTTCGAAATTATTCTGCACGGTGGACTGATTCGGCACCGAATACTCGGCGAGCGGACGATTCGCCGAAGTTTTGCCGCGGTCAGCCTCTGCAGACAATCCCACCCAGGGAAAGAGATCCGACCGGGCGACGGTGACCTGATCGCGGGCCTCCTCGAGCCGTGCTGCGGCGACCCGCAAATCCTGGTTTCCGCTGAGCGCGCGCTCCACCAGTGGATTCAGCGTATCGTCCCGGAACAACCGCCACCAATCGCCTTTCAGGGCGGTGTCGCTCGGCGCCGCTTCGTGCCATGGCGAATCCGGCTGCCACGCCGGCGGCAGCTCCGCCGCCGGCTTGTGATAATCGGGGCCGACCGCGCAGCCCCCCGCCGCCGCGAGAACGCACCACCACGCGGTCCTCGCCCGGCGCACGCTATTCACCCTTGGATCGCACGGCGGGCAGCGTCACGACATCGCCGTCGGCGAGCGAGTCCGCGGGATTCAATACGATCCGGTCAGTGGCGCTCAACCCGCTCAAAATCTCCACACGGGTGCCGAAATCCGTGCCCAATTTGACCGATGCCAGATGCACCCGGCCGCCGAAGTCCACCAGGGCGACGCGCGTGCCCTCGGGCCTGAACAGCAGGACATTGGTCGGGACCACCAGTGCTCGAGCGTCGGCATTGATGGGCAGCGTCACTTGCACGTAGGAGCCTGCGATCAGCTTGCCTTCGGGGTTGGGTACGCGTATCTCGACCTGCATGGTGCGAGTCACCGTGTCGATGGCGCGTGCGGTGCGCGCAACGACGCCCTGGTACTCTTCGCCCACCCGTTCCGCCAAAGTCACGGTCACCGGAGAGCCGATCTTGATCTCGTGTGCATACACCTGCGGCACGTACACGTACAGACGCAGCGGATCGACTTTTGCGACGGCGAACAATGCCAGTCCCGTTCCGCCATTGCCCGCGTTGACCAGATCGCCCACATCGATGTTGCGCCGGGTTACCACGCCGTCGAACGGCGCCACCACCTGGTTGAAACCCTGCAGCTTGCGCAGGCGGCCCACGTTGGCATCCGCCGCAGCAAGATTCGCCGCCGCTTGGTTGTACGCGCTCAGCCGCTCATCCAGATCCTGCTGCGTCACCGCGTCCTGCTTGCGCAAGGCCTGCCAGCGATCGGCGGTGCTTTTCGCCAAGCTGGCGCTGGCGGCGGCTTGCGCGCGCGAGGAGATGGCCTGGGAAAGCTCCTGGTCGATCTCGGGTGCGGTGATCTCGGCCAGCAGGTCGCCCTGTTTCACCGTGGCGCCGATATCCTTGTACCAGTGCAGAATATATCCGTTGCTGCGCGCATAGACCGTGGATTCGGTGACGCCCAGCAGCGTTCCGGGCAGCGTCAGCGGCTGACCGTCGTCCGCCCTCTTGGGCGTGATGGTCGTCACGTACTGCTTTGCGTGCAGAGCCGTCGATGTCTCCAGGGCGCTGGCTTGGAAGCTGCGCAGCACGAGCACGATTACGCCACCGACCAAGAGGACGCCGACGATTCCGCCGGCGATGAACTTGGCGCGCTTCAGGACGGCGGCGGATGTATCAGTCTCGGGCATATCAGGTATTTCCTTCGTCGGCCGAAGCCGCCGCAGACAATCGATGCTCTTTGCGCCGTTCGAGGCGCCGATGGACGCCGGCAAAGATCACCGGCACGAAGAACAGTGTGGAGACGGTGGCGAACAGCAAGCCGCCGATCACCGCACGACCCAGGGGCGCGTTTTGCTCGGCGCCTTCGCCCAAGCCCAGCGCCATGGGGATCATGCCGATGATCATCGCCATGGCCGTCATCAAAACCGGGCGAATGCGCGTCGCCCCCGCGTCGAGCGCCGCTTTGACCGGTCCCAGCCCCTCGCCCATGCGCTGCCGCGCGAACGAAACTACCAGAATGCTGTTGGCGGTCGCCACTCCCATGGTCATGATCGCCCCCGTCAGGGCCGGGACACTCAAGGTCGTGCCGGACAGAAACAGCATCCAGCAGATTCCGGCAAGCGCGGCGGGCAGCGCGGTGATGATGATGAAGGCATCGACCCAGGATTGGTAATTGACCACGATCAGCAAGTACACCATCACCACGGCCATGACGAGGCCGACGCCCAGTTCGAGGAACGAAGTCTTCATGGTCTCGGTCTGGCCGAGGATCTCGACGCTCACCCCGCGCGGCAAATGCGGCCGCAACTCGGCCACCAACCGCCGGATATCGGCGGAAATGCCGCCCATGTCGCGGCCTTGCGCGCTCGAATAGATGTCGATCGTCGGGGCCAAGTTATAGCGGGAATCGACCGCTTCCTGGACCGCCGGCTTCACGCTGACGAGATTGCTGAGAAGCTGCGGGGCCGCGGTCAGCGCGGCCGACGCCGGGCGCACCGAGGTGCGCAGCAGCGCATCCAGGCTGTCGACCGTGTATTGCGGCGATTGCACGGTCAGGTTGTACACCACCCCGTTCGTCGGGTTCAGCCAGAAAGCCGGCGCGGTTTGCGAGGTACCCGCCGTTGAGACCAGCAGGTCGTTGGTCACATCGTTGGGGCTCAATCCCAGCTGCTGCAGCTGGGTGCGGTCCATGTGCAGGGACACCGTGGGCTGATCGAGCCGCTGCTGAATATGCGTGTCCACGGTGCCCGGAATCATTTCCATCTGCTTCATGAGCTTCGCTGCGATGTCGTAGTCGGCGCGCAAATCGGCGCCGCTGATTTTCACGTCGATCGCCGAAGGCAGCCCGAAATTCAGAATCTGGGTGACCATGTCCGCCGGCTGGAAGAAGAATTCCACACCGGGGAAACGGCGCGGCAATTCGCGGCGCATCTCTTCCACATAGCGCTGGGTCGGCCGGTGCCCCTCATTGAGCGACACCTGGATTTCGCCGTCGTGGCTGCCGAAGGTGCCGGCATTGCTGTAGCTCTTGTTGATGCCGCTGACCGCCACCCCCAGATTGTCGAGCACCGTGCCCAGATCGGAGGGCGGTATGAGGGTGCGAATCACGCCTTCCACCTCATCGGCCACTCGCGCCGTTTCCTCGATGCGCGTACCGGTGGGCAGACGCATGTGCAGCCGGATTTGACCGCCGTCCACGCTGGGGAAGAAATCGCGGCCCAGAATGAACACCAGGCAGCACGACAGCACGCAAAAGCCGAGGAAGGCGCCGGCGAAAAGGCGGCGGCGCTCGAGCACCGCCGAGAGAATGATCGAATAGCCGCCGCGGACCTTCTCGAAGCGTGTGTTGAACGCACGGTACATGCGCTGCAGCAAGCTGGGACGCGCACCCGCCTCTCCCGGCGCATGATCCATCAGCAGCATCACCAGCGTGGGCACGAGAGTGCGCGACAGGATGTAGGAAGCCAGCATCGCGAACACCACGGCTTCGGCCAGAGGCGCGAACAAATACCGGGCCACGCCGGTGAGAAAGAACATCGGCACGAAGACGATGCAAATGCACAGGGTGGAGACCAAGGCAGGCACGGCGATTTCGCCGGCCCCCTCCAATATGGCCTTGTGCAGATCCGAGCCCAGGTGCATGTGGCGCTCGATGTTCTCGATGGTCACCGTCGCGTCGTCCACCAGGATGCCCACCGCCAGTGCCAGACCGCCCAGGGTCATGATGTTGAGCGTCTCCCCCATGATGTAGAGCGCAATGATCGAGGTGAGGATGGAGAGGGGGATCGACACGGCGATGATGCAGGTGCTGCGCCAATTGCCGAGAAACACCAGGATGAGCATGGCCGTCAGGCAGGCGGCGATCAGCGCTTCGCGGACCACGCCGCTGATGGCGGCCCGGACGAAACCGGATTGGTCGAACAGCGGCGTGATCTTCAAGTCTTTGGGAAGTATCTGCTCGACTATCGGCAGCTCCGCCAGCAGGGATTTGACGATGTCCAGAGTCGACGAACCGCCATTCTTGATGATGGAGACGAGCACCCCGCGCTGGCCGTTCTGGCGCACGATGTTGGTCTGCGGCGAGAACCCATCGCGTACATGCGCCACCTCGGACAGATAGGTGGTTGCACCGTTTCGGGTCAGCACGGGAATCTTATTGAGCCCGGCGATGGTATCCGGAGAACTATTGGTGGCGAGCACGTACTCCGTGGCGCCGATCTTGGCCGTCCCGGACGGCAGCACGAGATTCTGGGTATTGATCGCGTTGACCACGTCGCTGGGGGTCAGTCCCTTGGCCAGCAAGGCATTGGTGTCGAGATCGACCGAGATCACGCGCGTTTTTCCGCCGTAGGGGTAGGGAATGGCCACCCCCGGTATGGTCACAAGGCGCGGGCGCAGGAAATTCACCGCGGCATCGAACACCGCCTGCTCCGTCATGGTGGGGCTGGACAACCCCAGCTGAATGATCGGGATGCTGGACGCCGAGTATTTGATGACCAGCGGGGGCAATATGCCGGGCGGTAATGAGCGCAATTGCGCCTGTTCGATCGCCACCACCTGGGCAATGGCCGTCGGTATGTTGGCGTTCGGCTGGAAGAAAATCTTGATGATGGAGAAGCCGGACAGAGACTCTGATTCGATGTGCTCGATGTCGTTGACCGTGGTCGTGAGGCTGCGTTCGTTGACCGCCGTGATGCGTCTGGCCGATTTCCTGAGCGGACAGCCCCGTGTAGGTCCAAACGATGCTGATGACCGGAATATTGATTTCCGGAAAGATGTCGGTCGACATTTTCAGCAATACGAGAGGCGTCGCGAGCAGAATCAGCAGCGCCATCACTAAAAACGTGTAAGGCCGCCGCAGCGCAACTTCGACAATCCACATTAGCTAAGCAGCCTTGAAGCTGGGCAGCGCGCGGCACGGCAGTGCCTGCGCAGCGCAAACCATTCCAGAGAGAGAACAGGGGCAGACGATCGCCATTCCGAGCGTCACCTTGAGCCCGGGGTGGTTAACACCCGGTGGTCAGTTTATTAAAGTCTGTTAATGAGCGCATCCATGCTTCCGTGGCGAGCGGACCCGTTCCATGCCTCGAAATTGGCGCCCCACTTGCAAATCATTGGAAACAAAGCAAACTATGGGGGTCTGCAACGAGACACCGGGACCGAGCTGAGTGTTTTGTTAGTCCCATGAGGTTCGGTTCCGGTTCCCGTTAGAATTCCCCCATGACATTCACCGCACTGATCGTCATCTTCGCGCTGGTGGGAATTCTGCTCTTGTTCGCCGCGGTGCGCCGTATGCGCCGGCGCAAGATACTCGGCGGCGCATTGATCGGCGCCACGGCACTCGTCCTGCTCCTGCTCAGCCTGTGTTCGGCGCTGATTGCCGCCAATTTGCTGAGCTACCGGCGCCTGAGCTATGAACAGCCCGCCGCTGAACTGCAGTTGACCCGCACCGGGGAGCGTGAATTCAACGCGCTTTTGACCTATCCCGGGGGCGAGCACGCCGATTTCGCGCTGCGCGGCGATGAATGGCAGATCGATGCACGCGTCCTGAAATGGCACGCCTTTGCCAATTTGATGGGGTTCGACACGGCGTATCGTCTGGATCGCATCAGCGGCCGGTACACGCGCATCGAGGACGAGCGTACCCAACTGCACACCGTGTATTCCTTGAATCCGCCCCAACTCATCGACCCCTGGGATCTGGTGCATCGTTACCGCTCATGGCTGCCGTGGATCGACGCGCTGTACGGCAGCGCCGCCTTCCTGCCCATGGCCGACGGTGCACTGTATGAAATCAAGGTGTCGCAGAGCGGTCTGATCGCGCGCCCCCTCAATCAGGCCGCGCGCGATGCGGTCGGCGGCTGGCACTGATGGACAGGTGGGATTGATGGACGGCCGACACTGATGCTCAAGCGCCTGGTACGAATTTTGCTGATCGCGTGCGCCGCCGCCGTGCTGATCGTGGTGCTCATCACGGGGTGGCTGAAGCTTCACGAGGAGAAGCTGATTTTTGCCGCAGAGCGCGGGCGGCAGCACATGCTGACCGCACTGCCTGCGGATGCGCGGCGCACGACGGTGCCCGAACCGAACGGCGTGCCGCTCGCCGCCGTCACGTATCGCGCCGTCGGCGGCGGTGCTTTCTGGATATTGCATCTGCATGGCAACGCTGATTCGGCTTTCTCACCCTCGCAGGTTCGCCATTGCGAGGCGCTGCGCCAGGCGGGATTCAATGTATTGGAAATCGACTATCGAGGTTTCGGCCCGACGCCCGGCCGTCCGTCCGAAACCCATATGTACGAAGATTCGGAAGCCGCGTACCAAGAGCTATTGCGGCGCGGCGTGCCGCCCGATCGCATCATCCTGTTGGGCCACTCGCTGGGATCGGGGCCCGCGGTGCTGCTCGCGACCCGTCACCCGGTTGCCGCGCTGGTGCTATTCGGCGCTTTCACCTCGATACCGGATGCGGCTGCCCACGTATATCCCTATTTGCCGGTGCGTCTGGTCGTCTCGGTGCAATTCAACTCCCTGGCCCGGATCGGCAAGGTACACATACCCGTCATCATCGCGCACAGCCGCGGCGACAAGCTGATCCCCTACTCGCAGGCGCTGGAGCTTTTCGCGGCGGCGAACCAGCCCAAGCATCTCATTACCTTCGATTCCGCCACCAACGACGGATTCGGGGGTCATGTCGACGCGCTGTACGAACATGTGGATATACTGAGGGCGGCCTTAGCCCAGTTCGTACCCGCAATCCAGCCGCCGCCCGAACGATGACCCTCGCACAAAAAATCTTCACCATCTTGCTGGCGCTGCTCCTTGGTGCGGCCGGAGTGGCCTGGTGGAAGACGGCACCCCCGAATGCCAAGATCGTGCGCCAAAGGGCTGCTGCGCTGGCCGCAGCCGGACTGGTCGATCAAAGCACTTATGCAACCGCGCAACGCCTGGCGCTGCTTGCCGATACCCCGGAGGAGCAGACCTATGCCCAGTCAGCGCTGCGCGTGGCGGACCATGCGCTTTCCTTCGCGTTTACCACCGCGTTGCGCGACGCCGAAGCGAATCCACCCGTCCTGACGCCCGAAGCGCAGAAGATCCAGGATCGAGTCCGCAAGTCACAGGGCCGGATCGACTCGGATCAACAGCGGGTGACGGAATTGACGGGCGCGCTCGCACAAGCCAAGGAAGCACAGAAGGACGCCTTGCAGGATGAGCTCGATCTCGCTCAATCGCAGCTCGACTTGGACAAGGATGAGCTGGAAGAAGCCAACCAGGACCTGGTGGATGCCGGCGGCAACTTGCAGAAGCAAATCGAAGCCCTGGAGCAGGAGCATGATGCGGAGGTCAAAGCGCGTGCGGTCTCGCCGGCCACCGCTACGGCCGCCGCTACGGCCGCCGCGTCAGCCATGGCGCAGAAGCATGGCTCTTTGAGCCGCTTCCTCGATTGGCTGCACCTGAGACAGAAGCAGCAGGCAATCGACGATGCAGAGGCCAACGCGTCGCGGAAGATCGATCGCTTGACACGGCGGCGTGCCGCGCTGGCGGCTTCGCTGGAGAAAGCCAAGGGTGGCATTGCCGAGCTTGCCCAGCATACGAAGAATACCGATGCGCAAGCCGCCGCGCCGCCGCCGCGTGTGCAGCACACTCACGAAGACGCCGCAACTCTCCTCAATCAGACCAAGCAGATCGCGGCCAACCAGAAAGTGCTGACCCTGCTCGATCGGCGCGTCTCCGATCAGAAGCAGCTCGCCGGAATCTACGGACAATGGTCCGCGCTGCTGAGCCAGCAATCGCAAACACTGGCGCATGCGCTGCTGCTCAGTGTGCTGGTGGTCATCGGCGTGCTCATCGTCATGCTGCTCCTCGACAGCTGGATGAAGCGCCTGCTCAACAATCCGAAGCTCGATCGGCGGCAGGTCGAGACCCTGCGCAGCATCGCCCGCGTTGCCCTGAGGGTCATCGCCGCGATCGTCATTCTGCTGATCGTCGTCGGCATACCGACTCAAATCGGCACCATGATCGGCATCGTCGGCGCCGGCCTCACGGTTGCGCTGAAAGACTTCATCGTGGCGTTCTTCGGCTGGCTGATGCTCATGGGCCGCCACGGCATCCGCCTGGGCGACTGGGTGGAAATCAACGGCGTCAGCGGCGAAGTCACGGAACTCGGGATGTTTCATACCGTGATGATGGAGACCGGCAACTGGAGCGACGCCGGGCACCCCACGGGCCGGCGCGTAACCTTCACCAACAGCTTCGCCATCGAAGGCCATTACTTCAATTTCTCGACGTCCGGACAGTGGCTGTGGGACGAACTTCAGGTGGTCGTACCCGCGGGCCGCGACCCCTATCCCATCGTGGAGGCCCTCACCAAGCAAGTGGTCGAGGCAACGGACGAAAGCGCGCGCCAAGCCGAGCAAGAATGGAAGCGCGCCGTCCCGGCACAGCGCGGCAAGATCTTCTCGGGCAAGCCCAGCATCAACGTCAAGCCCGTCGTGGGCGGCGTGGAAATCGCGATCCGCTACATCACCCGCGCCAACGAACGCTTTCTGCTCCGGGCCAAGCTCTTCCAAGCGGCGGTCGATCTCCTGGCCGAGAAATCGGCGGCCCAGACTCCCGGATAGCGCCGAGGGCAGAATGGTCCTTGCTCGGCTATAATGCACACCGCTCCGTGCCGGCTTAGCACAGTGGTAGTGCAACGGTTTTGTAAACCGTAGGTCGGGGGTTCGAATCCCTCAGCCGGCAAACCAAATTAAGAAACTTAAATAACGCAGCCGCGTATGGGCCGCTTGACGGCGTCCATTCGAACCCCCGACATAAACAAGTCGGGTTCGACAACGTCGCGCAGCGACGTTGATCGCCCGAAGGGGCGACCCCGGAGGGGCGAGGCGCGCAGCGCCGAGTAATCCCTCAGCCGGCAGGGCCGACTATTTAGCTATAGAAAAGGCCCATGCGTACTGGAAAGATTACAAAGGCCGCCTCCCCAATCCGCCCGTTCAACGCAGCGGAACACCTGCGAAGTGAGGCCGAGATCGCCGCATACATCGCACACCGTTGCCGATGCCGTGGGCGGTATGACCGCGCTGGCGGATAGAACCGGGCTTTCCCGCGAGACGCTGTATCGAACACTTTCCGAGCGCGGAAATCCTCGGCTCGATACGCTCGCCGCGATCCTGGCGGCTTTCGGATTTGCCTGACCGTACAGCCGGCACACAAGGCTCATGCACGCCGACGTGAGCTACGATCCGCCCATGCGTGATCGTATCACTACACAGCGGGTCGATGACTGAGCGCATTCGTTATCTCCCCCGTTTGGGAGCTTTACCAGCGAATCGATTCGTCGGTCCAGAATCCGCCGCCAAGCGTGCGATAACGTCGCGATAGCGACGTTATCGCACGAAGGGGTGAGCGCGAAGCGCGAATAATCCCTCAGCCGCCATCATCCTCCCCGTCCGGCGAGTCTGCTACGCAGAACTCCAGTAAAACATTTAACGTCAGCTCAGCCCGTCGGTGCTAATTTAGCCCTTGGTCGAGTGACCGACTGTTTGATTGTGCAGTGCGGTAACGGTGGTCTTGTTCACCTGCGCCACTGCGGAATCGACCGCGTTATTGAAGCAACGCTGCCAATTGCTTCTGCGGGCCAAGTCGCGACCGTCGAGAGGATGGCAGACGTCCTCGGCTGCACGTCGCAACCGGGCATAGAGCGCCTTGGCGCCCTGTTCGGAGTCGAGATTGAGGTCGCCGTAGGCGACGGTTCTTGTCAACGGCTGCTGTGCGTCGGCGGCCTGGGCTCTGCCGTCGATCGGGGCGCTACCGAGAGCAACGAGGCTGGCGGCCAAAATTAAGGCCATTGATTGAGATCTAGTTTTGATCGCGGTTTCCATGACTGTCTCCTGAGGTAAGTGGGCGAATGGCAAGTGACTGAACACGATTCACAAGCTATCGAGATCACCCGCGACGAGCATGAAGGTTGGCCAACGTGTGCGTGAAGCTTTGCCAACGGCTTCGTGAAGTGGGTTCCGGATGGATCGAATCCATCGCGTTCGCAGGCCAGGAACATGGCTCAAATATGGGCAAACGTCCGTCGTTATGGCCCCAGCCGTGAAATACCGTCTGAACGATTTAACGATCGACACGGGGCGTCAGATCGTCACCCGCGCCGCCGATCCGATCCCGCTTCCCAAGTTGTCTTATGATCTCTTGCTGGTGTTGATGCGAGCCGCGCCTAATTTGGTTTCGCTGGATGAATTAATGCGGCTGGTGTGGCCGGGCATCATTGTGAGTCTCGAGACGGTCAGTCAGCGCGTCAAATTGCTGCGTGACGCACTCGACGATGATCCGCGCGCACCCCGATATATTGCGGGTCTGCGAGGACGCGGATACCAGGTGGTCGCCGCCGTTGAAGAGGTTGGCGAATCGTCAACACTGAATCTGTTCAATTCAGCGGCGGTGCCCCCTTTCCCGGAGGTGAGCACGAAGTCGGATATGCGCGCGTTCCCTGCCAATGCCGCAATGTCCGCCGCCGCACATTCAGCCCCTGTTGAACCTTCTCGTATCACCATTTGCGTGCTTCCCTTCGCCAATATGAGCGGCAATCCGGAACAGGAGTATTTCAGTGACGGGATCACGGAAGACATCATCACCGAACTGTCGCGTTGGCGCCTTTTTGCGGTGCGGTCTCGTTCGGCCTCGTTTCAGTATCGAGGCGTAGCCGTGGACTTGAAGCGGGTTGGTCGCGAATTGGACGTCCGCTTTATCATCGAAGGCAGCGTCCGGCGAATAGGCGAGCGCATACGTATCAACGCGCAGTTGATCGATAACGAGACCGGTAGTCATGTATGGGCCGAAAAATTTGATCGAGAATTGGGGGAGCTTTTCGCTGTACAGGACCAAGTTGTGCAAACGATCGTCAGTACGCTCATGGGCCGCGTCCAGGTGTCTGATATCGCAAGAGCGCGGCGCAAGCCTTCGAGCAGTCTCGCAGCTTACGAGTGTGTGCTGAAGGGCAACGCACTGCCTTGGGATGATCCGGACAACCTGTCTGAGGCAACGCAACTTTTTAGGAAGGCCATCGAAATAGATCCCAGCTACGGGCATGCTCACGCTTTGCTTGCTGCCATATGCTGCACGAAGTGGCAGGAAGACGCGGGCTGTTCGGATGCCGATCTCCTGGAAGGCATTGCCTTGGCAAAACGCGCGGTGGAGCTTGATGAAACGGAAAGCACGTGTTTTGCGATGTTGGGCTGGGCTCATTTGTTGCGACGGTCATTTGATCTTGGGTTGCAATACACTCGCCGCGCGGTCGATATGAATCCGAATAACCAATGGAATGCCGCGGACCTGGGGTCGGTTCTGATCTATACAGGCCAAGCTGAGGAAGCGTTAGTCTGGTTCAAGCGTGCCAAAGACATCGATCCACACTTCAACGAGCCTTGGTACTGGCGCTCGATCGGTGTTGCGTACATGATCCTGCATCGCTACCCGGAGGCGTTGGCGGCGTTCGACTATTTGACTGCTCGCCCCTATCGGGTCGCTGCATACATGGCCGGGTGCTTTGCACGGCTTGAGGAGGTCGAGCGGGCGAGAGCCAGCGCCGCTGAATGTTTAGCCGGCAGGCCAGACTTCACAATTGCACAGTTCATGACGAAGCAACCGTTCAAGAACCCAGAAGACGCGGCCGGGTTGACCGAATCTTTGCGCATGGCCGGACTGCCGGATTGATGGCCTTACCGTACAGCCGGCACACAAGGCTCATGCACGCCGGCGTGAGCTACGACCCGCCCATGCGTGATCGTATCGCCACACAGCGGGACGATGACTGAGCGCATTCGTTATCTCCCCCGCTTGGGATGCCGCGCCTTCGTGACAGCTTCAGGCGCATCCCCGAGCAGGTAGCGTGGACCCGTCCCGCGTACTTTCGCAGCGTCGTCGGGATTGTAAAGCGCGCAAGTCTTCAAGGACAGACAGCCGCAGCCGATGCACGATGAAAGCTTGTCGCGCAGCTTTACCAGCGAATCGATTCGCCGGTCCAGCACCGGCCGCCAAGCGCGCGATAGACGCTCCCAATCCAATTTCGTCGGTGTTCGTTGATCGGGCAACGACATCAGGGCCGCACGAATCTCCTCGAGCGTCAATCCGATCGATTGCGCGACGCGGATGAAGGCGACGCGGCGCAGGATGTCGCGCGCGAATACGCGTTGGCCGCCCAGGCTGCGAGTGGATGTTATGAGCTCCTCCGCCTCGTAAAAGCGCAAGGCGCTCGGGGCGACACCCGACCGCTTGGCCAAGGCACCGATGGGCATCGTGGCCTTGCTCATAAGGACCCTTGACTTAAAGTTAACTTTAACTTGCATGATACACGCATGCACGACGCCGCAGAACTGCTCCGAGCTCTTCCTCTGGATGTATTCGAGACGCCGCAACCCCATGATGCCTGGGCACGATGTTCCCTGGCCGCCGCCGGCGACCAAGCGCTGATACGAGCCGTGGCCTCGGCCATCTCTCGCCCCAAAGCGGAGATCAACTCTTCGTTTCTGCTGCATGCTCCTTTGGAGCTTCTGGCCCGCGCATGGCTTCTGTCGCGCGTTCCGCCTCAAAGACGGGAGGATGCGAGAAGGCGCATCGCGGAAATCGCAGTTCGGTATGCCGGTGAGGGCCCCGAAATCGAATCTCGGCCCAAAAAGTACTCAACCGGCGACCACGCGCTGGCGGAGCTCTCCGAAGCGCTTCGTGCGGGCAATACCGATGCAGTCGATGGCGCCATCCTGTTCCTTGCGCCGCGTATTTCGGCAGAACGTCTGAGCGCCGCGTTGGTGGATGAAATTCTGCCGTCCTTGGGCGCCGCAGCACATGCGCCCATCCTGCTGATGATGCTCGCAGAGGCGGCCGGTCGTTATCCCGGTATCTCCGTGCTTCTGCGATCGCCCTTGCGATCACTCGCCCTCGAACCGAACTTGCGGCTGACCTGGATGGAGACAGCGGGCCGGTCGGCGCGAGTTCACGCGCCCGCGCTCTTCGATTGTCTCGCGGCGCCGCCGTTGCGTGCCGAAACCTCGTCGGCAAGCATCGCCCAGACCATGCTTGCGGTGGAGCGGGACGGATATGCAGCTCGCACATTGACGTCCGGCACGAATGCCGTGACGGTGCCTCAGGCCGGGCGAATTCTGCTGCGTGTGGCGGCGCTCTCCATGCTACAGGACGATCCCGCTCACGCACCCTATGGTTGGACACATTGCTTTACACTCCCGCAAGGGATCCTGTCATTGGCGGACGTCGCTTCGGATCCAACTCGAGTCGTTCGAATCGCCGCCACTCATGTCCTGGGTTTTCGCGCAACGTTGAGCCGCGCCCGCCTGCAATATCCCTATGCACCGGAGCGGCGAACCGGAAACGCGCGCCAGCAACAGGAGCCTTCCGAAGCAGCGGCTGTCGTTTTCAATGCCAAAGACGATCAGTGCCGGTCGATCAAGGCTCAATTGATCGAGCGCGCCGCGGTACATGCGGATGCTCACTTGGCGAAGTATACAATGGCTTGCCTCATCGCCGCCGATCTCGATCCGGGGGCGTCGCCGTTATACCTCGCCGCGGCAGCCTATCTCGGAGCTTGGTGGGATCACCGGTAGGGCCTGCATCGGGTATGATCCGTGTGGGGGTGCATATGCAGAAGTCTATCGGTCTGATCGTTGTTCTGGCCTTGGCGGGCTGCTCTGTCTGCAAAAGCTCGGACTCACCTGAAGTGTGCAGGACGAAGGAGCGCAATCATTCGCAACCTCGCGTGGACATTGCCGCCGCGCGATTCATTGCATCGGTGTTCGCAGCCCCGGCTTTTCTGATGCTTGACATCGAAAATCCGGGATAACCTGCAGGCCTCAGGCGGCCCATTGACCGGGCCACAGGCGAGATCGCGCATACGGCGCCGGCCGCGACGGCCGCGCCGAGGCGCGGAAATTGCGCTCAAACGGCCGCTGGTTGAGGTCCCGGACCGTGCTGGTACAGTAGCGATGCTACGGACCCCACAGGAAGGAGCAGTCATGCGCGAAGGAATCGACTCGAAGCAGAAGCCGACACAGATCGGCCGCGGCCCATTGCGGATGGGGCGCAGCGCCCTATGCGGTATTTTCACCGCCCTGGCGGTCATGCTGGCCATACCGGGTTGCGGCGAATCGAACAATGGCGATGACTCGAACAAGGTCAACGGCTCCATACATGTACCGGCCGGAAAGCCTCCCGGTGCCGTGGCGACAGTGAACGGCTCGATTCAAATCGATGACAACGCCGCGGTCACCAACGCGACGACGGTGAACGGCGGCGTGCAGCTGGGCGATCACGCAAGCGCCGCGTCGCTGAGCAGCGTGAACGGCTCCATCGTACTGGGTGCCGACGCGCATGTATCGGGAAGCGCTTCGTCGGTCAACGGCGCGCTGACATTGGAGGACGGCGCGGACATTTCCGGCTCGCTCTCGAATGTGAACGGCAAAATCACCCTGACTGCCGCGCACGTCGGCGGCGTAATCAAGACCATCGACGGCGGCATAGACATCAGCGGGGCATCGCGTGTGGAAGGCGGCATTCTGGTCGAGAAGGCGTCGGGCATGTTCATGCAGATGTTCCGCAACGTCCCACGGATAGTCATCGGACCGGGTGCGGCCGTGCTGGGCAATCTGCGCTTCGAACATACGGTGAAGCTCTTTGTCAGCGACAAAGCAACCATCGGCGCGGTGAGCGGGGCAACGCCCATACCGTTCAGCGGCGATACGCCGCCGAACTGAGCAGAAGGTGACGCCGCGACCGTAAATTTGTAATACTGAGACTCGATACACATCGAGAAAGGCACAGTCATGGAAAACACAGGCTTGCCCGCGTTGTTCGCGGCGACACTGCTCACTCTGGCCGGGTCGGCCGCTACTTGGGCTGCCACGCATGCAGATCCGGCGCTCGCAAGCGCTGTCGCCAGTCCTCTGCGCAGCCCTGCGGCGGTTGCGCGGGACTCGGCTCGTCATCCCGTGGAGGAACTGACCTTTTTCGGCCTCACGCCGACCATGTCGGTGGTTGAGATATGGCCGGGCGGAGGGTATTGGACCGACATTCTAGGGCCCTACCTCGCCTCCGGCGGCCGCTATACCATCGCGTTGCCCGCGCAAGGCAATGCCGAGGAAGATGGGCAGACTAGCCGCCTGCGCGCGCACATCGCGGCAGAGAAGGGTCGTTTCGGCAGCGTTCACGAGACCACCTTGGGGCGCGGCCATTTCGAAATCGCGCCGCCCGGCTCCGCCGATCTGGTGCTGACATTTCGCAATCTGCATAATTGGATGGATGGCGGCTACGCGGAGGATGCCCTGGCCGCAGCCTTCAAGGCGCTCAAGCCCGGCGGCATTCTAGGCATGGAGGAACATCGCGGCCGGAACGATCAGCCGCAGGATCCAAAGGCCAAGAATGGCTATGTGCGCCAGGACTATGCGATTGCCATGGCGAAGAAAGCGGGCTTCGAATTGGTCGCCTCATCGGAAATGGACGCAAACCCGCGCGATACGAAGGATTGGCCCGATGGAGTCTGGACGCTCCCGCCCACCCTCGAGGAAGGCGAGAAAGACCGCGCCCGATATGTTGCCGTCGGCGAAGCCGATAACTTCGTGCTCAAGTTCCGCAAGCCGGGATAGGACTAGATTTCCGGGCCTATCTCAATGGGCGAGCCGTCGCTGAACCGGGAGGCGCGAAACGCCGTGGTGTCCACCGAAGGCGGGTCGCCGATCGCCAGTTGAGCGGCCAAGCGCCCCGCAGCCGGGCCAATGCCGAAGCCATGTCCGGAAAATCCGGCCGCGACGGTCAGTCCCGGCAAGGTACCGACCGGACTGATGTAGGGCACGATATCCGGTGTGACATCGATGTATCCGGCCCACTGCTGCACAATGTGCACATCGCGGAACTGCGGGTACAGTTCGATCATGGCAGCCAAGGCCTCTCGATTCATGCGTCGATTCGGCGCAGGGTCCAGCACCCGCGCCGTCTCGAACGGACTCGGACGATCCAGCGGCCAGCTTCGGGGCGCGCGAAATTCACGCAGCGACTGGGCGTTCAGGCGCAACCGCAGCGAGTCGCCTTCCTTGCGCACGGTGGGCAGGAACTCGCGCAGATAGCGCAGCGAATCGGGTACGAATGGCGCCACATAGCCTGAGCCTCTGGCAATGGTATAGCCGCCGTCGCGCCGCTTGCGATAGGCGACCGCATCCAAATAAGTGCATGGGTGCGGTCCTTCCGCAACCGGTGCCGTGCGCATGACGGACGATAGGACCTTCAATTGCGGCAGGCGAATGCCGAGACTTGCACAGAAGAGACTCGACCATGCCCCGCCGGCCAGGATCACCGCGTCGCACGCAATACGCCCTCGTTCGGTGATCACCGCCGCCGCGCGGCCGCCCGCGCGCTCGATGCCGCGCGCGGCACAGTGAGCGAGAATGATCGCACCCTTGCGTTGCGCCGCGCGCGCAATCGCGGGTGCGGCCCGCTGCGGCTCGGCGCAGCCGTCGGTGGGCACGTACAACCCGCAAGCGAACGCGCGGCTCGCTCCGGGCATGAGTCCGGCGAGTTCGGCGCCGCGCACCATACGGGCGCCGGTGGCGTAAGGCGCCGCCATATCCGCCCAGGCGGCGAAACCTGCCTCGTCGGATTCGCTCTCGCCCACATACATGACGCCGCACTCTCGAAATCCCGTGTCGGATTCGGTCAAACGGTTCATGTCGCGCCACAGTTGCAGGCTCTGGACGATCAAAGGCATTTCGCGAGAGTCTCGGCCGGCCTGCCGGCACCAGCCCCAGTTCCGGCTGGATTGCTCGCAGGCGACATGGCCCTTTTCACACAGCACGACGGGAATCCCGCGAATGGCCAGCGAAAGCGCGGCGAAAGCGCCGATGATGCCGCCGCCGATGACGACCACACCGGTAGCGGAAGGCATTGCCTCATCAGAAACGATGGAATCGACGTAGGGACCCATTATTGACGCGGATTTTCTGGCTCGCAATCCATGGGTATATTCTAGTCTCGTCCGGCCGCGTGCGCTCATAAGGATAGTTCGTTGAATCATTCCATCCCTTGTATCGATATCGCCTCACTCTTCGGCGCAGCCTCGCCTGAGCGCGACCTCGCCGACCGAGCCATCATGGGCGCGGCGGCCGCGTCGGGATTCATGGTCGTCAGAGGGCTCCCGGCCGACGTGCCTGCGGGGCGCGCGGCCCGGGCGGATCTGCTGCGCCTCTTCCAGCTGCCGGCTTACGAGACTCGCAAGCTTTGGCGCCAGAAATTCGATCCTTCGCACCCTAATGTCTATCGAGGATGGTTCCCGCTGCAGACGGGGTTCCTGACGGCGAAAGAAGGCATCGACATGGGCGCCGACGTGGTGTACGGTGACTCTGTGGTGCAAAGCAGCGATCCCCTGCGTGAGATCACCCCGCTGCCCTCCGAGGAAACCCTGCCGGGTTGGCGCAAATCGGTGGCCGAGTATTATCGCGCCATGGACAAGGTCAGCCAGGCGCTGATGCGGGCCATTGCGCGCGGCTTGTCGCTGGAGGAGCATTTCTTCGACCGCTCGTTCGAGAAGGGCCTTTCGACCTTGCGCCTGCTGCGCTATCCGATTCGGACCGACACGGAGCAGACCGCCCAATCGGACCCCGACGTGTGGGTCATGCACGGCGGCGGCCGGTATTACGTGAACGGTGCGCCGCATGTCGATTCGGGCTTTTTGACTCTGCTGGCGCAAGACGGCGTCTCCGGCTTGCAGGCGCGCCACCGTGACGGTACCTGGCTGGACGTGCCGCCGACCGAAGATGGCCTCGCGGTCAATTTCGGCAAGGTGCTCGAGCGCTGGTGCGGGCGGCCGAATCAAGGCAACCGAGCATCGGGTGATCGGTACCGGCCGCGAACGCATGTCCATCCCGTTCTTTTATGAAGCACGCGCCGATGCCGAGATCCGGCCGCTGCCGATGGACGACGCGGCATCGTTCGAGCCCTTCCTGTACGGCGATTATCTGTGGGCGACCACGACCCAATTCGTCGAATTCAAGGGGATGGAGGCGCTGCGCAAGCCGATGCGGTTCTGACGCCGCCGCGAGTGCCCCTGGGCGCCCCGGGGTTTGCGCGCCATTAGTCTCCCCCGCCCTTGAACCGGCGGGCTACGCCCCCAGGGTGAGCCTGTGACGTTGCGGCGCATATTCCTGAACCCCCTGTGGCTGCTGCTTTCGCTGCCCGGATACATCGCCTGGCGGCTGCTGCCGGCGCTGTCAATCGGCCCGCTCGGCGTGTGCGCCGGGGCCGCACTGCTGGTCATGTGCTGCGTGGTCATTCCACTGTCGGTGCGAAATCACGCCATCCGCAATCCGATCCTGGAGAATCTCCTGGCATGGGTCGGCGTCTTATCCATGGGATTCTTTTCCTCGCTGGTCGTTTTCACTCTGCTGCGCGATCTGGTTTTGCTGGGCGTGCATCTATTGCTGCCTGCACATGAGGCTGCTGCTCTGATTGCTCCGTCCGCACGCTGGACGCTCGCACTCACCGTCTTCGTCACGGCGGCAGGATTGGTGATTGCGCGCCGCCGGCCGCACATCGTTCACGTCGACATCCCGGTGACCGATCTTCCCGCGGCTTTGCACGGCTTTTCGATCGCTCAGATCAGCGACGTGCATGTGGGGTCGACCATCAGGCGCGGCTTCGTCGAGAAAATCGTCGCCCTCGTCAACGGTCTGAAGGCGGACTTGATCGCCGTCACCGGCGATTTGGTCGACGGCTCGGTGGCGCAATTATCCGCGCACACCGCGCCGCTGGCCCAGTTGGCCGCGCGCCACGGCGCCTTCTTCGTCACCGGCAATCACGAGTACTACTCGGGCGAGCGTGCGTGGACCGCGGAGATCCGGCGCCTCGGGTTGCGAGTTCTCAAGAACGAGCACGTGGTGCTGCAGCACGACGGCGCCTCGCTGGTCATCGCCGGCGTCACGGACTTGAGTGCCCATCGCTTCAATGCCGCCGAGCAGAGCGACCCGGCAGCGGCGCTGCACGGTTCACCGGCCCATGCAGGAGCCAAAATCTTGCTCGCTCACCAGCCGAATTCAGCTGCTGCGGCGGCGGGCGCCGGTTTCGACGTGCAACTCTCCGGGCATACTCACGGCGGTCAGTTCTGGCCTTGGAACTTGTTCGTGGGTTTCTTTCAACCCTTTACGGGCGGCCTGTATCGACTGAAGAACTTATGGGTGTATGTGAGCCGCGGCACAGGCTATTGGGGTCCGCCCAATCGATTCGGGGTTCCGTCGGAAATCACCCGCATTCGATTGATAGCCGCCGCGGCATAGTCTCGGGCGTCCGGCAGCCGTCCGCTCGATCGCACGCGCTTCAATTCAATCGCTCCTGAATTTGATCGCGGCGTGTGTCCCGTCGCAAAACGGCTTGTTCTTCGAGGCACCGCATCGGCACAGGGTGACGCGATTGCGGACCTCGTAGTGAAACCCGTCCGAACCGACCACCTGGACGCCGCCTCTCAGCCACACGGGTCCCGCACACTGATTCGCCGGATCTTCGACGAGCCCGATCGAGGGCTCGAATGAGGGTTCCAGCGATTTTCCTGTCGAGTTGTCCCAGGCTACCAGGCGTCCCGACGGACAGTCCCCAACCTGTCTCACGAAATTCTTCTTTGCGGCGGGGTTGTCCGTTTCATTCACCAGATTCCATACCTGCCCGTGAGGGTCGCAAAAACGCGCGAAGGCACACAACGGTTCGGCATCCGTCAGCGACAGAGCGGGACCTTGCATGATCTTGGCCTGCGTTTGGTAGGGCTCGCGGCTGGCTGTTTCGGTGCCGTCGAACTTCACTTTCGCATGTGTGCCGTCGCAGAACGGCTTTTTCCCGCTATGCCCGCAGCGGCACAGCGCATACGTTTCCTGTGCGGGATAAGTCTGCCCCGCCACCCATTTGGCCGACTCACCGGCTGAATTCGTGCCGATGGTTTGTTTGCTCATCGGCAGTGAGCCGGAGACCATGTAGGGTCCATTTTTGGTGATCTGGACCTTGGCATTGGATGCCTTGTGCGTGCTCATATGCCTCTCCCCCCGTGTTAGCCATACCCACCGCGGTCCGGAGCGACGGCCATCCGGCCGCATACAAGAGCAGTAGCCGTCGAAGCACTATGAACCCGCCACCGCAGCCCGTAAAGCATCGACGCGGGGGGCCACGGCGGGCGCGACGTTTCTATTTGCCGCCGCGGGCGGGCGTACCCGGCACGATTCGAATTTCCCGAATGACGCCGCCATCCAATGCGGCAAGCGCCGCCTGGTATGCGGCACTCTCGTGAGTCGCGATCGCTCGTTCAACCGACGGAAATTCGATGATCGTGGTCCTCTGCTTTCCACCGCCTTCATAGGCCTGAACCGCCGGCTCACGTGCAACGATGCGTCCGCCGCCCGCCTCGATGGCCGCCACTGCAAGCTTTGCATAGGCGGCCAGCTTGGCCGGATCCTTTATTTCGCGATACCAGCTAATCCAATATGCCCCAGCCATACCTTGATCCTTCCATAACGGTAATGCGACGCGCCGATTCTACCAGCAGCTGGCGCGCCGCCCTGATCGCTTGGAGGTGACAGGCGCTGCTGCGGAGTCCAAGCCAAGATGGCTGCCTCGCCCGGAGGAAGAACGGCTGGATTTGAAGCGGCTCGGCTAACGAATCGATATGTGCGCCTTGCGCAATTAGGGCGACCATCCACTCCATTCGACTGGAGATTGCGAGGAGCAGCCGAAGTATGCAAGGCAAGAACCTTGCAAAGGCCGTGACGAATACAACCCATTGGCTATGGCGGCCGGATCCGGGTCAACAGATGCATCGAGGTGCGGCAGCACCCGCAAACCAAAATTGGGTTTGGATAAATCCGATACCGAGACGCTCGGGGCGCAGGCGCAAAGGAGCAATGCCGTCGCCACTAAAGTGCCGTTTGCGCAACTGGTAAACAAAGTCATAACGTCCTCCAAAGGATTCCTCGGACGCAGTCACGAACCACATAGTACATATCCGCTCAAACTACCACCGTTTATTCCGACCGGCAAATCGATGGCGACATGGCATTTGGCTGCTGAACCCGGACTGAGGTTGCGTCGATCGAGATCATCGAGCGATCCCGTTCAACTGGCCCAAGATTTGCCGCGTCAGAGCGAGCTGCGGAGCGGCCAGATTTTCGCTCAGGTGCGCAACGCTCGAGGTTCCGGGGATGAGCAGAATGTTCTGCGCACGCTGCAGCAGCCAGGCGAGCGCGACTTGCATCGGCGTGGCATCGAGCCGTGCCGCGACGTCCGACAGCGTGGATGATTGCAGCGGCGTGAATCCTCCGAGCGGGAAGAACGGTACGTAGGCAATGCCCTGTCCCGCCAGCTCATCGATGAGGACATCGTCGGTCCGATGCGCCAGATTGTAGTAGTTCTGCACGCAGACGATCTCGCAGATTCGCCGGCCATCGGCAATTTGCTTGGGCGTGACATTGCTCAGACCGATGTGACGCACCAAGCCCTTGCGCTGCAAGTCGGCGAGCACGGTGAGCGGTGCCTCGAGCGACCCTTCTCCCGGGCGATGTACGTCGAACATGGCGCGTAGATTGACGACATCGAGCACATCCACGCCGAGATTGCGCAGGTTGTCGTGTACCGCCTGAGTCAGCTCTTCATCCGAGAAGGCCGGAATCCATGATGCATCCGCGCCGCGCCGGGCGCCGACCTTGGTGACGATGACCAAATCCTCGCGGTAAGGATGAAGCGCTTCACGGATGAGGCGGTTGGTGAGGTGAGGACCGTAGAAGTCCGCGGTGTCAATGTGATTCACACCGCGGGCAACGGCCTGACGCAATACCGCGAGCGCCGCCTCGTGATCCTTGGGTGGACCGAAGACGCCGGGTCCCGCGAGCTGCATCGCACCATAGCCGAGGCGATTCACCTGGCGGTTGCCGAGCCGGAAGGTATCGAATTTATCGTTGCTGGACATGTATGAAACTCCTCTGTCTTGCGTGATGCCAGGATAAGGGTCGTTAACGCGTTCGACAATTGGCTATAATCCGTACGGGCCGTGCGGGAATCCGAACAATGAATATGGACCTAGGCGACTTGAATGCCTTCCTCGCGGTGGCGCGCGCGCGGGGCTTTCGGGATGGGGCACGGGCGAGCGGCGGCAGTGCCTCCGGGCTCAGCGAAGCCGTCCGCCGGCTTGAAACGAAGCTCGGTGTGAGACTGCTCCACCGCACCACACGCAGTGTCGTTCCCACCGAGGCGGGGCAGCGCCTGCTGGAGCGGCTCGGTCCCGCGTTGAACGAGGTGGAGGCCGCCCTCGATGTAGTGAATGGCTTTCGTACCCGGCCCGCGGGCACGCTGCGCCTCAATGTCCCTGTGAGCGCCGCACGCCTGGTGCTGCCCGCCATCGTTCCACCCTTCCTCGCCGCATATCCCGAAATCCGGCTGGAAATAATCGCCGAGGATGGCTTCGTCGATGTGCTGGCATCGGGGTGCGATGCGGGAATCCGCTACGATGAACGGCTGGAAAAGGACATGATCGCGGTACCGATCGGCCCGCGGGTCCAGCGCTTCGCGACGGCCGCCTCTCGCGACTACCTCGATCGGTGCGGCCGCCCCCGGCATCCACGTGATCTGCTCAAGCATGCCTGTCTGCGAGGCCGATTCGCGAGCGGCGCAATGGCGCCGTGGGAGTTCGAGCGCGACGGTGAGGTGGTGAAGGTGGATCCTTCCGGTCCGCTGCTCGTACAGGTCGGCGCGGCTACCGATCTTGCGGTGGATGCGGCGCTTGCGGGGAGCGGCATCATCTACCTGTTCGAGGACTGGCTGCGCCCTCATCTAAACAGCGGAGCTCTCAAGCCGGTTCTCGAGCCTTGGTGGCAGCGCTTCTCGGGCCCGTTTCTCTATTATTCCGGCCGGCGCCTGGTGCCCGCACCGCTGCGCGCATTGATCGACTTCATCAAGGCGTCGCCGGATCTGCAAAATCGCCGCACGTTGCCGTCCCTGTCCGACCGATCTGCCGATGTTTAATTCTCGAGAACCCCGTCCACCGCGCCGCGTTCTTCCGCCGAGAGTTCGAAGTCGAAAATCGAGAGATCCTCGCGCATATGCGCTTCGGACCGGCTTCCGATCAGCGGGACAACCCCTGCCTGTGTCAAATACCGGAACAAGATCTGCGCGGGTGTCCGCCGGTGAGCCGACGCCAAGGCGGCAATGCCGGCATGAGCGAGTACCCGCGCATTCGCAGTCAGCGTCCAGAAACTCTGGTAGACGATGCGCTGCTGCAGGCAAAAGGCACGCAGCTCGCGATCATAGGCCGTGTCGGCATAGAATCGATTCTGTAGAACGCTCGGCTTTACGCGCGCAGAGCGGTAGAGCTGCTGCAATTCCGCCAGCGAGTAGCAGTTGCTGATCCCCGCCTGCCGGATGCCGCCGGCCTCGGCGATGTCTTCAATCGCGCGCCAAACTCGTAGTGTCTGTTTCGCTGTCGGCAGAGGCGAATGCAGGACCAGGCAATCCAGGTAGTCGGTTTGCAGGTTTCGCAGCGAGGCGGCGAAGGATTGAGCGACCTGCTCCTCGAGGGGTGCTGTCGGATCATACGGAATTCGACTCGGATCGTGGCCGGAGACCGCCGTGAACTTGGTTTGCAGGTAGATATCCGCGCGAGACAACCCGGCGGCCACGCACTTCGCAAGTCCCGAGCCCACCCCGGCTTCGTTGTAGTGCTTGGGTTGGCAGGCCGTATCGATGCCGCGAAAACCCTGTCGGATCGCGAGCGTGACGAGGCATTCGGTGTCGGCCTCCTTCCAAGCCGTCCCATAAATAACTCCCGGCATGCGCACACCCACCCACCTCTTCTGGACCGATTTCAGTTTCGATTTACGACGAAGTCAAGACTCCTTTGCGTGGAGGTTGGGTCACTTTCTGGGACTTCGCGATCTTCGCCATCTGCTCGCGGGTCCTGGTCAGGCAGCATAGTTTCATCTCGCCGCCTTACATGCTGCTGCGGATTTCGCGCACGCCGCGGCCCAGCTTCCGGCGCAGCAGCGCTCGCAGAGTCACGCCTTCAGCATAGCCGACTTCGGCGCCGATCTGGTCGATGCTGGCGCGGCTGGTCCTCAGAAGGTGCACCGCGCGCTCTATCCGCAGGTCTTAGGAGCCCGCCATCCTCGACGCGGCGCGCAAAGCCGAGCAGGGGGGCGTTACCTATCAAGCCTCGCTCCTGCGCGCGTCGGCCGTGATCGCCGCCCTTGCGCGTTCCGACCTCGCCACGGCCGAAGCCCGCTGGGCGGAGCTTCTGCCGGACGAAGAGCACAGGTTGGCGGCGAACGAGAAAGGAATTGAGGTGGTCCGCCTGCTGTTGGTGAGCGCACGTCTCGATATTGCCCGCGACCGGCCCGATGAGGCTTTGAAATCGCTCGAACGTGCGGGCGCCCTGATCGCGGCGTGCCGGCAGAGGAGCAACCCCGATGCACGCGAGTTGGAAGTGCTACGAAGCTCTGCTCTACTGGCCAAGCAGCATTACGGCGAAGCCGAGCAGCACGCGCAAGCGGCGTTCGAGTTGGCGAGGATGAGCGCCGTCGATCCAAAATCATCGTCGTGGATTGGCGAGGCACTGGTGCTCCGCGCGCGCGCCGAGGCGGCAGCCGGCCGCAAGGTCGCCTCGGCGACCGCCCAGGAGGCATTGACTCACCTCGTGGCGAATCTCGACCCCGCCCATCCGCTCATTGCGCAAGCGCGAGAGATAGCATCGAGGGTTTCACCTTAGTCTGGCCACAAGTTGGCGAATCGTGCTGCTTGCACCGACCGATCACATCAAATGGGGAATTCTGGACGAAGGTGCAAGCACCGGTCGCGCTGAGCAGCGGCAGCGTCACCACGATGCCGGCGCCCATTGGCTTTCGGCGAGGCGTGCAGGTCACGTGTAACCTCAATAGGACATCAAAACAGGCAGAGTCATCCGCGCCAGCAACTCACGCGTCACGCCGCCCATTAGTTTTTCCCAAAGCTTGGGGTGCCCGAAGGCGCCGGCGACGATCATATCGGCGCCACGCGTGTGCGCTTCATGCTGCATCGCGTCGACAATGGATGCGGCCGGAATATCCTGGAGCCAGGCCCCCTCGACCGATGCGCCGTGGCGCCTCAAGTGCTCGACCAGTCGCTCCGGCGGCAGAGCTCCATAGCGCTCCGCAAACTCTGCCGGATTGACCGCGAGCACGGTGACCCGCTCGGCGCGTTCGATGAGGGGAAGTGCGTCATTGACCGCTCGAGTCGATGGGCGGCTCGAGTTCCAGGCCACCAGGATATGCCGCCCGAGAGTCTCGAATGATCCTTCAGCGGGAATGAATATTACCGGGCGGCCGGTCACAAACAACAGTTGCTCGGAGAAGGTATATCCCGTCGCCGTGGCGGTGGCCGACACATCCTGTCCAAGAATGCACAGGTCGGCGAAACGCGCATGCTGAGGCACGACGACCGATCCAACGCCGTCCAAGCAGCGCCACTCGACCTCGAGGCCAAACTTGCGCTTTAATTCGTCGAGTTCGAGTCGCAGCCGTTCTGCCCCCTCATTGATGGATTGTTGAATGTGCTTATTGACGTCATCAATTGCAGAAAACGAGCCAAGTCCAAGTTCCGCCATACTCCGCAGATGCAGCTCGGCCGGATTGACTTCCCTTACGTAAATCGCAGTGAGTCGACTCCCATGCCGCCGCGCCAGATCGGCCGCGAGGCGTAGGCGTCCGAATGTGCGCTCTGAATGGTCGACATGGACAAGCAGATCCTTCAAGGCCATGGCGTATACCTCACTAACTCTGCCTCGTGCGTCCCAGGCCCTCGTCAAACACACGACGGAGTTGATTGTCTACGGCCTCGCGAGCCCGAAAGACGCGGGAGCGCACTGTGCCGACAGGACAGCACATTGCGGTGGCCACCTGCGAATAACTGAGGCCTTGCAGTTCCCGTAATATGATTGCGGTACGCTGCTCCTCACAGAGCCTTTCCAAGGCCATGTTAACCGCATCGCGGATCTCCTCCGTGAGCGCCAGATCTTCTGGCGTATCGAGATCCTTGATAACCTTCCAGGTTTCATTTGGTTCGTCAATCCAGGTATCGGACTTAAATACGCACCCATCACGCGTTCGCAGGGACAGGATGGTCTTGGCGGAATTGATCGCGATGCGGTGCAGCCAGGAATAAAAGGAAGCATCGCCGCGAAATTGCCGTAAGCCTCCATAGGCCTTCAGGAACGTATTCTGTACCGCATCCTCTGCATCGGCGCGATTGCGCGTATAGCGCATCGAGAGCTTCATCACCCGCCGGCGGTACTTGCGCACGAGCGCGTTGAATGCACTTTGCTCGCCGGATTGGGCGCGCAATACGAGGCTTCGATCGCAACAATCCACACTCATGAGCATTTGCAACCCCGAAGGACGCCGCCAATATGCAGGGCTTTAGGACTGTTCGGCGCTAAGGCGGATCCCATGAAGATCATTTGACGGGTAGATTGCGGTATTTAGATTAAAAATCGCCTAACGTCAGATTAGAAAATGGGTGCACGCTTCACACTTGACGCAGACCATCGAACAAATGGGCATTTCATCCCTTCAATGTCACCCGGTGCACGGGTACCTCCTCGATATCGGCACGCCCATCGCGCTCTCGGGACCCGATGACGATCGGAGTCTGAGGTACCTCGGGTGCGCCAGGTGCGGGCACGCGCGAGCGCCGGGGAAAAGTAACGCGAAAGCAACTGCCGTACTCCGGTCGGCTCTCCACCTCGATCTCCGCGCCATGGGCCAGACAAATGGACTTGACG
This sequence comes from uncultured Gammaproteobacteria bacterium, assembly GCA_963784105.1. GTDB lineage: Bacteria > Pseudomonadota > Gammaproteobacteria > Steroidobacterales > Steroidobacteraceae > Bog-1198. Next base: position 1,158,802 of record CAWAQE010000015.1, on the reverse strand, counting down.
ATGGCAAGTCCCAACCCCGCGCCGCCGTCCTCGCGCGAGCGTGCTTCATCAACACGATAGAATCGATCGAATACATGGGGGATTGCGCTGCTTGGGATGCCGATACCGGTATCCGCCACCTCAAGGACGCTGCCCGCATTATCCGCGGCGGTGCGAAGCGACACAGTGCCTCCCCGGAGAGTGAAGCGGATCGCATTATCCAGAAGGTTCACGATGATTTGTTTGAGCCGAGCTCGATCTCCCTGAATGACGGTCTTTTGCAACGCCGAGACGTTTATCTCGACGCCGCGATCCTCCGCCATCAGCTGCATGTGCTCGGCCGTCTTCAATGCCAGCTCTGCCAAGTCGACATCGACCCAAGCACCCTGTTTTTCCCCCGCGTCGAGCCGCGACAGCGCCAGCAACCCGGACACCAGGTGCTCCAAGCGCGCCACCTCTTCGAGGACGCTGCCTACGCGTTCGCGCAGGTCACCTTCGGTGACTTCAGATTCGCGAGTGAGCTCCTCCAGCTCGCCTTTGATGACCGTGAGCGGCGTGCGCAGCTCATGAGATGCATCCGCCAGGAATCGGCGGGAGGTTTGGACCGAGTCACGCAGCCGTCCCAGCATCGTGTTGAACGAGATCGACAGCCGCTCCAGGGCATCGCCGCTCGGTACGACCGGAAGCCGAAGACTCAGATTCTGCAGGCTCATCTGCTCGGCGGTCTGCGATAATCGATCGACCGGTCGCAACGCCCAACTCACCAGCCAATAGCCGCCCCCAGCGGCGCATACAATGAGCACCGGGAGGAGCAATGCCAACAGATCCAGCAATCGGCCCAATGCCTCCTCGATCGGTGCCGTCGAGACCCCCAACTCGACCCTGTAGTCGCCGGACACCGCGCTAATCGGCGCCACGCGGACCATGAGATGCTGGTCGCGTACGATGGTCGTGACGGGCTTTGGGGCATTGATCAGCGTGGCGTTCACCGCCGACGGATCGAAGCTGCGGTCGGCGGGCATACCCGAGCGATAAATCACCGTCGCGGGCAGCCGAGTCACGCGCACAAAACGATTGTTGAATTCCGGGGCGACTCGAGTATTGATTTCCCGGTCGATCGTGCCGCTGGCCGCCTCCGCAGGTGCCTGAAGGACTATCTGCTCGACCTGTGCGGAGCGGCGGCCCAAGGTATCGCGCAAATTCGCCCGCAGGTAATGTTGCAGACCGAAAAAAGCGCCCGTGCCGACGAGCACGAATACTGCACTCAACAAGAGCGTGTACCAGGCACCTAGCCGAAAGGCGAGCGAACGATGATTCATTCCAGCTCGGAGTGCGGCTCCGCCTCCGGCTCACGTACGCAATAGCCCACCCCGCGCACGGTATGAATGAGTTTGGCGGGGAACGGATCGTCGATCTTTCTGCGCAGGTACCGCACGTAGACATCGACAATGTTGGTCACCCCCTCAAAGCTCTGGTCCCACACGTGATTGAGGATCATGGTCCTGGAGAATACCCGCCCGGGCGAGCACAAGAGGTATTCGAACAGCGCGTATTCCTTCGCGGTGAGATCGATCCTGTGGCCATCACGCCTTACCTGCTGTGTCAGTCGATTGAGCTCGAGATCGCCGATGCGCAATACGTCGGCCCGCTCGACAGGCGCTCGCCGCAGCAGCGCCTTGATACGCACCAACAACTCGGAGAAGTCGAAGGGCTTCGTCAGGTAATCATCGGCGCCCGCCTCGAAATGCATCACTTTATCGTCAATGCCGTCTCGGGCGGTGAGCACGAGGACCGGAAGAGCGGAATGAGATTGGCGCACGCGCCGCAATAGTTCCGTGCCGCTCAACTGCGGCAGCATCAAGTCAAGGACGAGAAGATCGTAGGTGTACGAGTTGATGTGGCTTTCACCTTCGCGGCCGTTCGCCGCAAGATCGACCGCGAATCGCTCGGCGCGCAAACCGCGAGCCACAAATTCTGCGAGTTTGCGATCGTCTTCGACGATGAGTATTCGCACAGTGACCACCTCATTTCAGCATTTCATAGCGTTCCGATTAGAGGGCCGTTAGACCTTCATTAGAATCCTCTCATACAAGCGCGCATGCGAGAGAAAGGCAAGTTTTTGCGCAGACTGCGCCGTTAGATCGCGAGCCAAACGCGGAACCATAGCCGGCGTTGCTCAGTCAAATTGGCGTGACCGTTGATTTCTCCCTTTCGAGGTGTCGCGATGTGTAACACACGAATGCATTGGCTCGCTGCGGTAGCGATGGTGTTCGTCGCCGTCGGCTTCTCGAGTTTAGCAGTCGCCCACCCGGGGGGTGGCGGAGGTGGACATGGCGGGGGTGGAGGTCACTTCGGGGGCGGGGGTGGAGGTCACTTCGGGGGCGGGGGTCACTTTTCCGGAGGCGGCCGCGGATTCGCGGGGCGCGGCGGTTATGGGGGAGGCTACCGCGGCGGTTATGGGGGAGGCGGTTACGGGGGCTGGCATGGCGGCGGCTACGGCGGAGGTTACCGCGGCGGCGGACGTGGAGGCTGGCACGGCGGCTACGGAGGATTTCACGGCGGTTATGGCTGGCGCGGTGGTTATGGCGGTTGGGGTTGGGGTTGGGGCGGACTTGGGCTCGGCCTGTATTTTGCGACTTTGCCGCTCTATTACGACACGTTGTGGGCAGACGGGGTGCCTTACTATTATGCCGATGGCAATTACTTCGAATGGGACGGCGATGCCGGTCAGTATGAAACCGTCAATCCTCCTGCTGAGGTGCAACGCCAGGCTGATGCGCTATCGCCCAATCTAATTGCCTATCCGAAAAACGGGCAATCGGAGACGCAGCAAGCCACCGATAAATCGGCGTGCCGCACCTGGGCGGCGGCTCAGAGCGGATTTGATCCCGCCCAAACAGCAGCGACTCGAGGGGGCACGACGACTCAAGGAGGCACCACCGACTCGGCCACCAAGCGTTCGGATTATATGCGCGCGCAAGCGGCGTGTTTGGAGGGCCGCGGCTACAGCGTCGAGTAGCTGTTCCAGCCGCCCCTCTCTAAAAAAAGGAGAGATTTGACGAAAGGGAGAAAGGCCGTCAACTCGCGTCTCGCAAAGCTTTCGAGGATTAGCGCTTTTCCATAAGTATCAATCCATAAGTATCAAATAGTATCACTTTTTAGACTATTTCTCTTATTTAGTCTATATTGTGATACATGCCAGCCAAACAACCACCTTATTATCCCGGTCAGAAACGGATCCTCAACGCGCTCGGCGAGCACCTGAGACTCGCCCGCTTGCGCCGAAAGCTGACCATCGACGTGACATGCCAGCGCGCGGGGATCTCGCGCATGACGCTCTTCAGGGCCGAGGCCGGAAGCCCCGCCATCGCACTCGGGACGCTGCTAAGAATTCTCGCGGTGCTGGGACTCGAGGCCGACATCGAGGCGCTCGCCCGCGACGATAAGGCCGGCCGACTCTTGCAGGACCAAGCGCTTCCCGTGCGGCGACGTCGACGCGGCCCCGGCACGCGAGCACGGGCCGCCCCTCCGAAGGAGCGCACGCCATGACGGACCTCGTGGAAGTGTGGCTCGATGCGGACTTTCTTCATCGCACTCAGGTCGGCACGCTCTCGCATGATCGCGGGACGCTTCGCTTCGTCTACCACCCTGAGTGGCTTAAAAATCCGCAGGCCTTCGCGTTGGACCCCGATCTTTCCTTGGGTGACGGGACCTACTTCCCGAATGCGGAAGCGGGCGACTTCCGCGTGTTCAACGACTCGGCGCCAGATCGTTGGGGTCAGACCCTCATGAAGCGCCGGGAGGCGCTCGCGGCTAAGGACGAAAGTCGAAGGCCGAAGACACTCTATGCGTGGGACTTTCTATTGGGCGTCGAAGATGTGAGCCGACAGGGTGCACTGCGTTATCGCCGTCCCGGGGAGGAGGCATTTCTCGCGCATGAGGTATTGACGGTGCCGCCGGTTGCAAATCTCGAGGAACTCGAAGCCGTCGCACGCGATATCTCGGCGAAGCGGATTGATGATCTCGAGGCGCTGCGCCAGTGGCTCAAGGTTTTGGTCGCACCCGGTGCGTCCTTAGGTGGCGCACGACCGAAAGCGAGCTTCGCCGAAACCAATGGAAGCTTGTGGATTGCGAAATTTCCGGCCCGCGACGATACGCGCGATGTCGGCGCTTGGGAGGCCGTAGTTCAGAAACTTGCCGCGCGGGCCGGGATCGACGTACCCGCGTCGGAGTTGCGTCACTTTCGAAGCGAATACCATACCTTCTGCGTGCAGCGCTTCGATCGGGTGGGCGCCCGCCGCCGCTTCTATGCCTCAGCGATGGCGCTCCTGCGCAAGGATCGGAGCGAAGGCACGAGTTACCTCGAACTCGCGGAGTTCCTGCAGGCGCATGGTGCCAAGGACCATATTGCGTCCGATCTCGAGCAGCTCTTCCGGCGAGTCGCCTTCAATGTCGCCATCGGCAACCGCGACGATCACCTGAGGAACCATGGGTTTCTCTTGACCCCGGCTGGCTGGCGGCTGGCGCCAGCGTTTGATCTGAATCCCAATACGGATCGAGCCGACCACGTCCTCAATATCGACGAGACCGATAATCGCCCCAGCCTTGTGACCGTCATCGCGACGTCCGAGTGGTATGTGAAATCGAAAGATCGCGGCGCTGCCATCGTCGCCGAAGTGCTACACGAAACGCGGCAATGGAGGCGCGCGGCGCGAACGCTCAAGATCGCCCGCGCCGATATCGAGCTCACGGCGGCGGCCTTCGCCGAGTCGGACGCTCAGATCCAGTCCAGCGGCTAGGACCATCGATCTTCAGGCTGGGGTTACCCTTCTACGGTATCTCGATGGCTTTCGGCTTCGTCGCCGAAGTAGTCACTGGGATTGCTCACGGCCGGGGACGGCCGCTCGTTCTCCGCTCCGCTCCGGACCGACGCGTTGGCGTCGTCCTTCGGGTCGCCCTACGGGCGATATCCTCGCTTCGTATCGCGCTGAACGGCTGATCCAGGCCGATATTCGTCTTCTTAAAAAGTGGCGGAGAGGGTGGGATTACTCGGCTTCGCCTCGCCCCTTCGGGGCCGCCCTGGCGGGCGTTATCCCCGCTTCGTTACTGTCACGGTCGGCTGATTTAGGCCGACAATAATTTATATGCCGTATGGCGGAGAGGGTGGGATTCGAACCCACGTTCAGTACCGTCAAGATCAAGAAGTTACAGGAAAGATCGAAGGAAGCTGTCCCCTCGAGACCCCTGAAATCCCCGAATTTCGCAGTAGATTTGGCAATAGCCGGATATCACTAACTACCCTCCCAGAAAATCCGTGGCGCTATTCATACTACGCTCTGACGATGCTCCGTCAAGGCAAAATGCCGTATTGCGGGATCGATTACTTAACCTTCCGAGCCCGGTCTTTGAGCAGTCGTCAGGCGAGGCGGTGAACATTGCGCCGACGAGAGGCGGCTAGCTATGGCCTTTGCTTTCGGGATAGCTTGACGGGGCGCGCATCGCGAACCGGTGCTGATCGACTCGTTTGCTTAGGGGCGGGCAAGCTCTCCGGAACGGTGCATATGGACAGCGCGTGACACGGAGACCGCTGCGAAGCGTTCCCTTCGTCTCTCTGCTGATCCAGGTCTTCAGTCGCGTGCAGTCGCTCATCGTGAGCGACATTTGTACCAAATGGCGGCCGCGAGGCGATCCTGCGTTTCTCACAAAATACAGCGAAACGCGACAACGAACCAACAACAAATGTCGATGTGCCGCAAATAGTGAACTAGGGGCTACAAATGTGAACTGAGGGCTGCAAATGCGAACTGCAAAGTTCGGAACGCGAACTTTGATCTACCTCATTACTCCCTCCTCGATGGTGAGAGAACGTTCTGATCCACAAGAACATCGGAGCGGATTGGCGTTAAGCCGCAGCTAGAGGCTGCGGAAGCATTGGTAAGAGCAGCCTCGATGAGGGCAGAATTGTATTCAGCGAGTTGGTGCCGATAGAAGCATGTCTAAAGAGAAGCAGGGCGGGCTTCTCTTCGGCTTGATCCCACCACTCATCGTGCACAGGGTGCTCCGCAGCGATTGCGCGCCATAGGTCGTCCCACGGATGCGGGGCGTGATGCAGCTTGAGCAGGACCTTCAGCCCAGCGATAGCTGCCTCGCCGTTGGCGGACTCGAATTTCTTGTGAATCATCGGCTTCAGGAGCACGTGCCGTACCGCATCGAGCAGCTTGCTGCGCCAGAGTTTATTGGTGCGACCCGAGGTCATCCCGATCATGGCAAGGAAGGGCGTAACGAAGCTGCTGCTCATTAGTCCGTGGTGGGTTGCTGACTCGTAAAGGTCGTAGGTGCCGGCGATCGGCATGATGGCCTTGAGGTGCGGCGGGCGCTCGACGGCGGCTTCCATCTGTGTGCCGGCGAAGTAGCTGATGCCGATTATGCCGACATTGCCGTTGGACCAGGGCTGAGCGGCCGCCCATTAGCCGAACTTCGCGGATTCGAGGCTTCGGCGACGCTAAGTGATTGATGCGCCTAGGGTGCACCCCCAAAGGTCGGCACTACAGGAGGGTGGCGGGGGCAGTCTGAGGGGCGCTGATTTTGGGCGGCGGTTGGGCGGGAAGCGTGAGGCGCAAGCGCTCGAGCAGAAGCTTCAGTTCAGGCTCCGGCTGGGTGTATCGGGTGAGCAAGATCTCACGTGCGTCGGTGGTCGGGATACGTACATCGACCATCTGCACGGCGGCAAATTTCTCCAGCGCACTGCGCGCGGTGAGGCCGGGCGCGAGCGCTTTGAGTTGTCGGCCAAGCGTGACGTACAGGCAGTAGGAGAGGAAGGCGACGAACACATGCGCCTCGATGCGTTCAGGTTCCTGATGGAAGATCGGCCGGATGGCCAGATCGCTTTTTAACGTACGGAACGCTTCCTCGACCTGCACCAGCTGCAGGTAGTAATTCCACAACTTCACCGGATCGGTCTCGGTCAGATTGGTGCGCAACAAGTAACGGCCTTCGCGGCGACGAACCTGTTTGAGCTTCTGTCGATTCAGCCGATAGGTGAAGCCGGGACCTTCTTTGTCGACTTTCACATCGATGAGTCGCCACGCTGCGGGGACCTTGCTCTGGGCGCTGCCGAGCTTCATCAGCAACGCATCTCGTGACAGATCCATGTCTTTGATCTGCGCAAGTCGAGCCCACAACCACTTCAGTTTCCGACGGCGCATGGAGCGCTCTTTGGCGATGCGATCCTCACTCTCGGCGAACACGTAGAGTTCTTGATCCTCGGGCAGAAGCTTCACTTTCACCCCGGTGCGGGCTTGACGCCAGGGTTTCGTGACCAGGGATTTCTCGAGGCGGTTGAGCCGTCCCTTCGGCGTCCCGCACAGATACTGCACCGGCGGCTCGCTGCGCCGCATCTCGGCCAAGACCTCTTCGGTTGGCACGCCGCGGTCCATGCACCAGATGCGCTGCGCTTTGCCGTACTGGTGTTCGATCTTCTGCAGGAACGAGCGCAGCGTCTTTGAGTCGTTGGTATTACCAGGCAACACCTCATACGCCAGCGGCAAGCCTTCCGGCGTCACGATCAACGCGATGACGATCTGCACGCATACGGCGCGAGGCCACGACGGTCTGGCCGGGCTTGCAATGGGGCGAGAGTTCACACCTGAGCCACGAGCGAAATCCCGATGAATCGCGCGATGTTTATTGGTCGGCAGACCATGTAGTGATCGATCAAGCGCAATGGTTCGCCGATCGTTGAATTGCATCGGGTCCAACTGGCGGAGCGCAAGGACCGGATCGTCGATGCGAATGCGGCAAGCGTTCGGCATTCGTCCGGAACGGCGACATTTTTGTCCGGGACGTGGCCGGCGGCCGTCTGATGCAGATTACGCGAACCTCTCAAAACAACGCAGGTCCCCAGTCCTCGGCGGATAGCCGTATTTTGAGTTTCCGTGTGGGCAATTACTGATTCATTTATGGGCGTTACTTCGCCGGCCGCCGTCGTCAAGACGGAAAAGGATCCGAACGCGCCGCCCAAGCCCGATGATCTGCGCGACATGCGGCTGCGTACGTTTTCGACCTTGAAGCGGCTGCACGACAAATCGGTCCTGAAAAAAACACGCGGAGGAGTTGAGAAAGGCGGACGTCACCCGGTATGTCACGGAGTCAGGGGGAACATTGCACGAGCGTCCGTGGGCTCGTCGTTGGACCATGCATACCATCTGTCATTGACTTTGACGTGATAGAGCCCGTCTGAGCCATCATCGCGCAAGGCCCATCGCCTTGCGGATGAAGGCATAGATATCCGCCGTCTCCTCGATCTGCTTTGCGGTCGGCATGCCGCCGCCGTGGCCGGCGCGCGTTTCAATCCGCAGCAGGATGGGCTGTCCGTCCGGGTCTGCGTGCTGCATGGCCGCGGCGAACTTGAAACTGTGCGCAGGGAAAACCCGATCATCATGATCGCCCGTCGTGATGAGCGTTGCCGGGTAGTTCACTCCGGACTTCACGTTCTGCAGCGGCGAATATCCGAGCATGGCGCGAAACTCTTCCAGGTTATCGACAGATCCGTACTCCGACTCCCAGCCTTTACCGTCGGTGAAATCACGGGCGCGCAGCATGTCCATCACACCGACCTCAGCCACGGCGGCGGCGAAGAGCTCCGGCCGTTGCTCCTCCGTCGCCCCGATGAGTAAGCCGCCGTTGGAGATCCCACGGATCGCGAGCCGTTTCGGATTGGTCCAGTGCCGGGCGCTCAGGTACTCGGCCGCGGCGATGAAGTCATCGAAGACATTTTGCTTGTGGGTCTTCATGCCCGCCTCGTGCCATGCGCGGCCATACTCGCCCCCGCCCCGCAGGTTCGCCATGGCGTAGACTCCACCCAATTGCAGCCAATCAGCTACGGCGGGCGAGAATGCCGGCTCCAGGGAATAATTGAAACCGCCATAGCCGTAAAGGATGGTCGGGTTCGTCCCGTCCAGCTTCGTGCCCTTGCGGGACACGATGAACATGGGCACCCGGGTGCCGTCCTTGCTGGTATAAAACACCTGCGTTGTCTCGTACTCCGCAGGCGCGAATCCCCGGATCTTGGGCTGCCGCCACAGGCTGCTCTTGCCGCTCGAAAGATCGAGGCGGTAGACGCTGGGCGGAGTCGTGAAACTGCTGTACGCGTAATACGTCGCGCCATCCCCGGGGCGGCCCTGAAAGCCGCGCGCGCTCCCGAGCCCCTCGAGTTTGACTTCGCCGAGAAGTTTGCCCTCGGAGGAGTAACGCCGCACGGCGCTATGCGCGTCCTTCAGGTATTGCCCAATCAGCTGCCCGCCCACGAGGCTTGCGGAATCGAGCGGCTCCGCGGCCTCCGGAACCACCGTGCGCCAATTCGCACGCTCGGGCTTCTCAAGATCGATAGCCACGATACGGTAGCGCGCCGCTTGATCATCGGTGCGCACGTAGAACGTTGTACCGATGTTGCCGATGAAGTTGTAGACGGCGCTGGGCTGGGGAATGATGGCCTTCACCGGCGCGCCGGACGCGGATAAGTCCTGTACCAACAGCGCGTTCGGAATTGCATCGCCATGAGTCGCGCGAATCACGAAATAGTGTCCATCGTCCGTGACCCGGCCGTGGACAGACCAGTCCGGATCATCGGCGCGCGTGTAGACCAGGGTATCGTCAGTCTGCGGCGTGCCGAGCTTGTGAAAGTAAAGCTTTTCGTATTGGTTGACGGCTTTGAGAGCCTCGCCGGGTTGCGGAGCATCGTAGCGGGTGTAGTAGAACCCTGAGCCGTCTTTTCGCCAACTTCCGCCACCCTCCTTCGACCAATGCAATTCATCCGGTAGATCCTTCCCGGTGGCGACATCCCTCACGTGCCAGATCTGCCAGTCCGAGCCGGCTTCGGACAGAGCGTAGGCAAACAGGCGTCCATCCTCGGTGATGGCTGTCTGGTTCAGCGCCACGGTCCCGTCCTTGGACAGCGCGTTAGGGTCGAGAAGCACGCGCGCCGGAGTGTTCGGATCCCGCGTTACGTAGACGATAGGCTGGTTCTGCAGGCCGTCGTTGTGCGTGTAGAACCAGTACGCTCCGCGTCGTTCCGGCGGAGTCCATCGCTCGTAGTTCCAAATCTTTTTGAGGCTCTCGGCGATGACTTGCCTACCTGGAATAGAGACAAGGTAGTTGCTCGTCAGCATTCCCTCCGCCTCGATCCACGCACGGGTGGCGGCAGAATCGGTATCTTCCATCCATCGGTAGGGATCGGGAACGGCAACTCCGTGGTAGCTGTCGATGTGATCGCCGCGGGCAGCAGGCGGATACGTGGGCGTGAGGGCCTGCGCCGAGGCCGCAACCATCGTAGCAGCGAGAATACCGACAAAGCGACATCGGCGAAGAAGATGGTCTTCAAGAAAAAGGACGATCAGCTTCATTTCGCGCGCTCAAAAGTTTCCGGACACCTGGAGTCCAATCGTACGCGGCATCCCCACGTTGGCAATCACCCCTGTCCGCCCTCCCGGAAATGTCTGTTCACTAGTGACATTGTTAATCGGACGCGCGTCACCGACATTTTTTACGTACGCGGTAATCGTGTATTGATGCACCTTCACTCCGCCGCGCAAATCAACCAACGTGTAGCTCGGTATGACGACACGCGGGAATCCCGGAGTGAAATCCGAGAGCCGGCTCCCGTTGTAGTGGGCATCGACACCACCGAAGGCCGACACGCCCGATCCAATTGGGCGTTCGTAGTCTGCCGAGACCGTGCCGGCGAAGAAGGGGATTTGAGGCAACCGGTCTCCGGCAAGCCCTCCGAAACTGGCGGGGGTATCTTGCGTCAGGCGAGCGTTCGTATACGCCCCGTTGAACATCAAAGTCAGTTCCGTGACGGGCTTAAATTCGAACGTCCCCTCCAGCCCGTAGCTGCGTGCGGTACCACCGTTGACAAGGGACGCATATGTCAGACCCTCGGCACCGGTGATTTGGGCGTAGAGCTGAATACGCTGCCACTGGATGTCAAACACGTCCACGTCGTACCTGATGCGCTCATCATCCGCGCTGCCCTTAAGGCCCAGTTCGTAGTTTGTGGTGGTCGACGACTGGAAAGTCGGAGGCAACTCGCTACCTGGAATCGCGTTATTGGGTCCCCCGGGGACATAGCCCGTGGCGACTCGAGCATAAGCCATCAGTCCGGGCGTAAATCGATACTTGGAATCTACCGAGTAAGTGACTACGTTCTGCTCGCTCCCGCTGCCGAAGTTCTCATTACCAAAGAAGAGCCCATCGGATGTTTCGTAATAGGTTTGTCGGTTTTTGCTGAAGCGCGCTCCCGCTCCGACTTCAAATGCAGAAGTGACTTGATAATCTAGATCGGCAAACACCGCATACTCTCGATACGAGGAATCGAAGATGTTGACGCCGAGTGGCGGCTGAAAATCAGGCAGAATTTGTCTGGTGTTGAGATCCGTCGCGTAGACGCCCTGAAGCTCTTGCGCAACCTCATAGTCGTAGTAGGCGCCGACGGTCCAACCGAATGGCTGCCGCGTTGCTGATGCAAGCCGCAATTCTTGCTTGATGGAATGCTCCGGAATGCGGACCTCCAGAACGGTGCCGAGATTACCGCCGAATATGGAATCCAGTAACGGTCCAAATGCCGCCGAGTCGTCAAAGAAGTCGTAAGGATTCACCTTGGTGAAACTCGTGGAAGATGTCAGAGACACCAATCCAAGATTCCAATTGATCGTTGAATTGACGATGTCGTTTTCGACGAGTTGAGGCTGGGAGAAATAGGTCTCATGGGTCAGATCACCGTATATGGGCCTCAAAGAAGCGTCCAAGTCCACATTATTCAGGTCGCCTGCAGTGAGTCGTTGATAAGCCGCGGTCAGCCGAATGCTCAGGTCCTCCGTGGCATTCCACAGCAAGGAGGCCCGGACATTCTCGCGCCTGACGCCATTGGTATCCTCCAGTCTTCGCAAGGGATCATCGATGAACCCCGGGAAATACGTGTCGCTTGCCGTGAGCCGAAAGGCGGCAGTGGGGCCCAGGGGTATGTTGACCATGCCATGCAATTCGTAGCCCGTACCGCCGTGGTCTACGTCATTCCCCCCAACCAGAAAACTTGCGCTGTAACCGGAAGGATCGGGTGCGTTGGTCACATACTTTAGCAAGCCGCCGAGCGCAGTGGCGCCGTAGAGGGTGCCCTGCGGCCCTCGCAATACCTCGACTCGCGCCAGATCGTAGGGGTCAAAATTGGGAGAGATGGACGAGCTGCCCGAAAACGCGCCCGCGGCAGTATAGGGGACTTCGTCGACGTAAGTCGCCACCGCTCCGTTGATTCCGCTCCCCGTATAGATCCCGCGAATGATCAGGGTGTTCTCATCGGCGCTGGTGCTCACCATTTGCAAGCCTGGCACGGAGTTCGCGATGTCTTGCAGGGTCGTGGTTTGAGTCGCGATCAGTCGATCGCCGCTGATGACGCTCATCGATATAGGCACATCCTCAACGCGCTCCGCGCGCTTCTGCGCGGTCACTACTATTTCCGCAAGTCCCGACTGATAGTCTGAACTCGAGTTCTGCCCTGCGACAGATTGCGATGCGCCTTGCGTGGTCTGGCTGCCGCCGTTGTCCGATGCGTTACCGGCGGCCGGCAGAGCCAGTGCGCAAAATGATACGAAAGCAAATGTCCTGCAATAGCCCCTAGCCATGGTCTTCATCCCGCCCCCTGTATTATTCCCTACTCGCTAATTTCGCGAGGTTTGTAGAAGTAAGACGCCGGACTTTCCGAAACCCTCCAAGATGCGCATCGGCGTGTGCTTGCATGACATGGCCTCACGGCCGCTCATGCGGCATGAGCGCATCGATCAGGAAGGTCATCCGAGCGGCCATATTGTCGGTTCGTTCAAGTGCGTCGCTGACCGCATGCCCACCCTCCTGGTCTTCGATCAGGTAGACACGCGCGCCGACCTCGAGTAGGCGCGCCGCCAGTTTGCGTGCATGTCCGGGTCCCACACGGTTGTCCTCTGTCGAACTGGTGATGAGGAAGGGCGGGTATTTCACATTGGCGCGCACGTTATGCAGCGGTGAATACGCTCGAAGAGCGGCCGCTTCCTCCGGCTTATCCGGGTTGCCGTACTCATCGATCCAGGCAGAGCCCATCCCCATCTTGGGAAACCTGAGCATGTCGGTCAGCGGGACATCGCTCACAACGGCGCCAAATAGGTCCGGCCGCTGCGTACCCATGGTCGCCGCCATCAGTCCTCCGTTGGACGATCCGAATATGCCAAAATGCGCAGGCGTAGTGAACCCACTCTTGACGAGCGATTCCGCCACAGCTTCAAAGTCATCGTAGGAGAGCTGGCGGTGTTCCCGCATGGCGACTCTGTGCCAATTCTCTCCGCGCTCACCTCCACCACGGGCCGCCGGTATGACCAAGGCGCCGCCCCGGGCGAGCCAAAGCGCCAGCGAGCGCCCGCCAACAAATCTATCAAAATAGCCGAACCGCAGTGTGATTCCGAAAGCGCCGTACCCTGTCATCAGCGTCGGGATAGGAGCCCCGTTTCGTGCCTCACGAGGCCGTAGAAGTACGTAGTCGATGCGTGTCTTATCGCTGGAGACCGCAGAGCGCGCCTCCACCACAAACCGGGAGGTATCCATGACCGGAGTCTCCGACGCAATGAGCAGTGGCGAGCTCCCATGGGACCAGATCTCCTCGCGCGCGGGCGTGATCAAACCCATCGTCCGCACGACAAGGTCGTTCCCAGTGGGATTTCCACTTCGACGAATCTGGATCGACTGGCCGGCTGCGGCCGCCAACTCCTCGTGAACCACCCAGCCGCTGCCTGCAGGTAGCGCGGAGAGAACATGAGGCACGCCCCCACGAGTGACGACGAAATACACGCCATCGTGGGTTGCCGTGACACCGGTCAGCGTATCGCTGAGATATTCATCCGCGGGCGGCGTGAAAATTGCCCGGACGCCACCCGCCTCGCCCGCCTTCAATGTGTCGACGGATAGCAATGTTTCAGCCGCATAGTGTTTGCCCTCGACCATTGCATCTTCCGCGAGTTGCACGACCAGGTCGTGATCTGTGGTCGCGAGCACGCCCGTGGGTTTCAAGTGCGTGGGCAAATCGAGCGGGATAACCTTTCCTCTTTGGGTGATCACAGTCATGTCATAGGTTGAATAGTCGATCGCGCGCACGGCTACGGCGCGCCGCGCGGGTCCATGTCCCAATGCATAGAGCTCAAGGATGGAATCCTCTGGAGAAGCCCTAAAGACGGTCTTTGCGGCCTCGAGTGGCTCGCCTCGATGCCAGATTCGCACAGCTGCCGCCCAGCCGGCGGCCGTGACGGGTGAACCGAACAGAGTATGTGCGACCAGCAGTTGATCCCGCCCCAACCACACCGCCCGGGCGCGCGATGCAGGTACCCGGAATCCGTCCTTGACGAAGTGCGCTTTGCGAACATCAAACTCGCGTAACTCTACGGCATCGCCCCCACCCGGAGAGAGGTCAAGCAGGCAACGATCGAACTCCGGTGGTAAGCAACTGTCCGAGGCACTGGCCCACTGCAATTCGTAGGGCTTGCCCTCTTCTTTGCGAAGGGCCGCGATATCGAGCACGGTTTTCCAACCATTGACGCCGGCCGCCGTACGTTCCGCGATCTGCAGCCGGCCAAACGGGTGATCTGCATCGCGCTGCAACCGAAAGGCTCGGGATCCCGCTAGAGTGACATACGGAATTGGAGCGCTGGCCTTTAAGTGTTCCAACAGACTGGCCCGCACCGACGCGTATTCAGGGCTCTTCTCCAACTCGGCACGTGAGCGCCGAGTTTGCTCGCGCGCCCAGGCGAGCGCGCGAGGGTCCTTGGGGCTCTCCAGCCATTCGAGTGAGGCCACGTCATCGCTTCGCGGTCCCGATTCTTTTTGTTGCATGGAGCGGCCGCCGGCAATGCCGACCGAAGAAAACGTCATGCAAAGCGCCAGGATACAGGCGGCGAGAGGGGCCTTTCTCTCGTGTAGCGTGCGCATCGTCCTTTCCTTCTCTTGTAAATCTGCGAACATATTGTTCATCGGCGCTCATACCGGCGGGTTAAATGCTGAGTCGCGCGCATGACATGTTTCTCAACAGTACTCACACCGACGCCATAAAGGGCCGCGATCTCCCTCTGTTTCATGCGCTCCAACCGAAATGACATAAAAATGTCGCGTGTGCGGGCGCCGAGTTCATCCAGCGTACACAACACGTCGCGCAGGGAGTCTCTGCCCAGCAAAACGCGTTCCGGCGATAACTGCTCTACAAGCTGCCGCTCTTGTTTATCGCCGACATCGCTGTCGATCGGCACAAAAGATGCCGGTCCTCTTCTTGCCTGAAGCCTCCGCTGGTCTCGCAGTAAATTCGTCGCAACGGTGAAAACAAAGCCTTCTGGCTCATCTACGCGTCTGATCTGGTCTGCCGCAAAGACACGTAGCAAGGTTTCCTGCGTCAAGTCTTGCGAAAGCACGTGATCTTTCGTGCGTCGGGTAAAAAAAGATAACAGAGGTCCGCGAAATCGGGCGTTCAGCTCAACTGGAGATTGAGGGACGGGCGGAGTCCGGCCGCCAATCGTCTTCTCAATTCTGACTCCCATCGCCTCATTCATATTCACCTCCCCGTTTGCCCTCCCCCTCCCTGGGCGCTCAATCAAGCGGATGGACACATGGGTGCCAATCGCAACGCAAAAGCCGAAGACGTACGGATGTAATCTGCGACATCTCGAATGCTACCGAGCGTCGAGACATCAACCCAACGCATGTTCTTCAGTCGGTCGGCGCGACACTCATCTTGCGATCCGCCTCCCAGCAGTCGAGGCGACATCATACTTTACAGACTGTCACTTTACAAGTTGTAATGTTAATGGGTTGAGATGGACGGTTATTGACACAATGTCAATCGATTGGCCTACATGGACGCTACTTGTGCTGCGCTACGTAACGGTCCGCTGCCGACACCACTGCGTTGCGTTCGGCCAGACGGAGTCGTGCCCAGTCCATGAAGTGCTGCTTCTCCGTGGCGAGCGCCTTGGGGATCCGCGGGGTAAGCCAAGCGTCGATATCGGCCAGTGGCACCGCGCGCCAATAAATCTGCGGTACGGACTCGGCGAGAATCACTGGGGCCTCAGCACCGAATGGCGCGAGCAGGTCGCGATCAGTGGAGTGAAATGCCTCCCAGGACAGATCCGGATGCAACTGGGCAAGCGCGGTCAACAGACTGTAGGGCATGCCACTGGCCTGCGGCGGGATTTCCGAAGACAGCGCGATTTCAGTGACCTGCGAGGCCAGCTTGGGGTCGGAGACCCGCGACAAGGACAGATAGGCGTGCTGTAGCAACGCCCGATCCTGGGCTGATTTGGCAATGGCGTGCAGCTTATCGAACGTCGCCTGATCGGCATTGTGGGCGACGATCCCGAATATCATCGACTGGTCATCGGCGGCGACGGTCCGTGGATCCTTGAGATATTGGGCAAAACGTCGCCGGGCTTCGGCGATAATTTGCGGATCGTCCCAAGTGCCCAAGCGGACCAACAGCGTGCGGCGCAGGCCGTTGATTGCCGGCGTGTCCCCGGGCCGGGGCATCCAACCGAGCCGATCGGCAACAGGTTTGATGAGCGAGCGTGCATAGGCGGAGAAACTCGCCTGACCCGGCAAACCCATCTCGTCGTTTTCGATTGAGCCCAGTGCCTCTGCGATCTGGCCCCAGGCCCGGGCGTTGAGGCTGTCACCCATCGCGCCGACGAGCCCGAGGTAATTCGCCAGCGGTTCGCGGCCGTTCTTGACCATCGCCCATTCATCATCGAGCAGCGCGAAGCGGTCGGTGACCGGGAGTGAGGCGAAGTCGCGTGTGTTGTTGGCCAGTGTAGCCTCGTCGTAGTGCACGCGGTAGAAACCCATGGTGTCGGCGTTGACGCTCAGCGACTCATCGCAACGTCCGGCGCGGAGATTCTGCGCGTGCGCACTGAGGAGTGCACTCTGAGGCGCGCCGCCGGCCCCACTGCGCAGGCGCAGCGGGATATTCCAGCGGCTGTGACTCTGGTCGGTACCTTCTGCGAGGAACCGCTCCTGGGTCAGGTGCAGCGTTCGCCGTCCGTCGGCATCGCATTCGGCACGCACGTCGACCAGTGGGAAACCGGCCTGCTCGGTCCAGTCGGTGGCCAGTGCCTTGACGTCCTTGCCGCTGGCAGCCGACAGCGATAGCCATAGATCGGCGCTGGTCGCATTGGAAAACGCGCGGGCCTTCATCAGGCGGCGCACCCCATCGCGAAACACGTCCGGACCGAGATAGGATTCGAACATCCGCAGGATTGCCTGGCCCTTGCTGTAGATGATGGGGTCAGCCGCCGCCGCCTCGTCCGACACGGGCTGGTGAATCGCGCGCGACAGCGCGCCGGCATCCGAGTCCATCGCCGTCTCCTTGGCCGCATCCTGTGCTTCCCACCACAACCAGTCCGGATGGCGCGCTGCGATCTCGCGCGCGGCCATGAATGAGGCGAAACTCTCGTTGAGCCACAGGTTGTCCCACCAGGCCATCGTCACCAGATCCCCATTCCACTGATGCGCCATCTCATGCGCCTGGAGTCTATAGACCCATTGCCGATCGCCCAGCGTAGACCCCGGCGTAATTAGCAAGGCGTTGTCGGGGTAGGTGATGGCGCCCCAATTCTCCATACCGGCTCCGAAGCCTCCCGGAATGGCTATCCCATCGAGCTTCGGCAGCGGGTACGGATAGCCGTAATAATCGTTGTAGTCGGCGAGGATTTGTTGTGCGTTGGCGAGTCCGATCTTGCCGCTCTGCTCCTGTCCGCGGATGGCCCAGATGCCGATATCCGTGTCGCGGCTGCGAGCGGCTATACGCACGAAATCGCCGCCGGTGACGTGCACCAGATAGGTCGGCATCTCGGGTGAGCGCTCGAAGGTCACGATGGCAGTGGCGCCGTTTACACGCCGCTGGTGCACCGGCATGTTGCTGATCGCAGCCCAGTTCGACGGAACCGTCACACTGATCCGAAAACGGGCGCGGAAGGCCGGCTCGTCCCAGCACGGGAACATCATGCGCGCATCGGCCGGCTCGAATACGCTTGTAAGAATCTGTGAGGTCTTGCCGTCCGGCAAGGTGAAGGCCCGCAGGAACATTCCTCGCATGTCGTCGCGAATGACACCGGTGTAGGAGAAGGAAAGCAGGTGCGGCCCGGTGGCGGCCGCGGCAGGCAGCGTCAAGGTCGTCAGCTGCCGGCCGTTGTCGGTCACGACTTTGCCGATCGAATGACCATCGAAACGTACGTCGGTGAGCGTCTCATCTTCGCTGTCGAACTGGATTACCGTCGAGGCTGCACGGAACTCCAGCTTGATCGACTCGTGGCCAGCGATGCGCTTATTGACTATATCGGGGACGAGCGACAGATCATAGTCGGTCGGAACGACGTTCTTGGGTAGCCTGCCCGGTGTCCTGTCGAATTCATACGGTCCATCGGCCATAACCGGCCGTGCCAGGACCAAGACAAGACCGGCCGCGACGAATTTCAACATACGCATCATCTTGCCTTCTACACCCATCGCTGTTTCCCGTTGCGCTCAGAAAGTCGCCGCAACGCGGCACTCAGCCGCTGAACACAATCGTTGAAAACGGCCTCCTCACCGATCGCGCCGTAGCAGATGCGAATGAAGCCGGCTGCGGAAGGTCCGTAGCCGTCGCCTGAATTCACCAGAACATCTACGGTCTCGAAAATATAACGGGCGACATCCTGCCCGGAACCAAATGCAGACACATCGACCCAAGCTATGGAACCGGCCTCGGGCAGGTCCATCCGAACGCCGGGGACTTCGTTGAGAGCGCCGTGGAGCTTGCGCCTGCGGCGATCGTAAACGACGTTGAACTCCGCGATGAAGTGATTATCCTCGAGAGCGGCCCGCGCGCCTTCCTGGGCGAACGTATTGGTCGCACCGAGTACCAGAACCGCAGAGTTGTGCATGACTTGCATTATTGTCTTGCAGGCCACGTTGTAGCCCACGCGGAAACCGGTCATGCCCATCGCCTTGGACGTGGAACAGACGGTGATCGTACGCTCCCACATATCCGGAAGTGTCGCGACGCTGACGAACGCGCGCCCATCGAACACATTCGCTTCGAATGCCTGATCCACGACGACATATAAACCGTATTCCAATGCCACTTCGCGCACCGCGTTTAGGCTATCCGGGTCGAAGATCGTCCCTGTCGGATTGTTAGGATTGGTGAGAACGATTAACTTTGTTCTTTCAGTCGCCTTTTCCCGCAGCGCCCTCCTATCGATTTGATAACCGCCTCCCGCGCTCAAGGAGAACAGCACCGGGGTTCCACCGCAGATGCTGGTATTCTTCACATTGTTGGAATAGCCTGGTTCCGGAATGAGCACCTCATCGCCCGGTGCAATAATGACACTCATGGCGTGGTAGAGCCCGGCATCGGATCCGGGCGTTACAATGATCTCCGTCGACGGATCCGCCGTAATCCCGTTGAAGCATTGCAGCCGTTTCGCAATCGCCTTGCGCAGAGCAAGGGAGCCGATCGGGACGGTGTATTGCGTCTTCCCTTCGTCCAGCGCCCGCTTGACAGCATCGATGACGTGTGTGGGAACGCGTGCGGCGGATCGAAACGGGTCACACCAGTTCATCATGATCCCTGTGCCCTCGATCTGCATATCCATTTCCGGATAGGCCATGTAAGGCAGGTCGGTGAAATCCGGGTTGAGGGGCTTTATGCAGAGTGGATCGGCCGCTTTCATGCTACGCGACCTTCGCTTCCTCTCAACAAAGAGCTGGCTTTGTGATCGATCTCGCCATTTTTGATGGCGACCCCGTAGATCTCACGCGCGGCCGTCTCTGTGACACACCCCTCCAGCCGCACCCCCTCCGTCGCCGGGAGAATGTACCGCCGATTCACTTCGACCTTCGCGCCGTCAAGTCCCATACCTCGTTCCTTTCACCGAAGAATCCACCGACAAGAGCCCGGCAGCATTCTGTTCCAAATTCACAGACTTTACAACATGTATAGTTTTCCGACGAAGCGCGTCCCAGCAGCACAATACGACCGGCCGGCTGCAATGGATCGTGGTCTTTGGTATGCTCCTCGCTAAATAAAAGGATGGCGCGGCGATGTGCCAACAATTCTTCCGCTATTTGTTCCGATAGGAGAGCACCGAGATGCCCTTGTCCAAGGTCGATATGCCCTCGAGAGGCAATCCTGCAGAGACGCGCAGACGCATTCTCGATGCTGCGCTGGATTTTTTTCAGCGCGGCGAAGTCGAGGCATCGATGCAAGAAATCACGAAGGCCGCAGGTTTTTCCCGCCAGACGTTGTACCTCAATTTCACGGACCGCGGAGCGTTCTATGTCGCTGTCGTCGAGCGGGCCGAAGAGCGATTCCACTTTTCTGAGGAGTACGTCAAGGTCGAGCGTGCGCCGAATGGGATTGCCGCTCTCCTGGCGATAGTCGACCTGCAGGCGCGCATCAGCCGACTCATAAAACCGATCGCCTATGCCCTCGATATTCTTCGCAATAAGGACAGTGCAGTCGAGAAAGCGAGGCAGAAGCGGGTGGACAGGCGGATGGCCGCGTGCGACGCAATTGTCACGAGACTCGTCGCCGAAGGTCGGCTGCGCCGAGATATTACGCCCAAAGCGGCCGCCGACATCCTATGGCTCATGACCTCCTTCCACACCTGGGACGACCTGGTGAATACTCGGAAATGGACTACGCCCCAGTATCAAGATTTCTTGAAACAAGCGTTGATCGCCGCCCTCATCACCCCTGGTAAAGGCAAAGTGCCCAAGGCCTGACAGGGGCTGGACCACTTCTGAGCCCCGACGAAGCGGGAACTGCTGCGAGAGCGGACTTAGCCGCCCAGCGCAACTTTGAAACTGCACGAATAGCTTCCGCCGTCAAATGGCGGGGGAGCCGTGGGCGATCGGGATGTTACAATTGGCAGAGGCCCAATCATCGAGCACCGGCTCCAGGCCAAGGTACTTGACGATGTCCCGCGTAGTCCGAACCAGCGCCGTATCCCGCGCGCCGGGTATCTGTCCCGCCGGGGTGTCCATGATAGGTTCCATTCGCAGGCCGATCGACGTTTCCTTTGAGACCTGGGTGAGGATTGATCTCACATCGCTCTCGATCTTCTCGAGCCTGCTATTGTCCCTGGAGCGGTTGTCCAGCGAGAACCATCCTTTTTCGGGCTTGTGGTTGAATACAGTACCGGATCGCAGCATGGCCACATTGATGACCGTATGTGCGGCCGGGTCCTGCTGCAATGAAAGGATTCGATCGACGCTGCGGGCGATGGCCTGGTTGACGTTGGGAATACCGCCACCGAGACTATGGCCTCCCGGTCCGCTCGCAACCACTTTCCACCAGTGAATACCGAGTGCGCCATAGAAGATGTATGGGCCGGCGCCCGTCACATCTACGAAAGCGGTCGCGGTGTCCTTGTATTGCGCATACAGTTTGCGCATCCCAATCGTGCCGGTCTCTTCTTGCGCGACGGCGGCAAAAATCAGCGTCTGCTCCGGATAAATGCCCGATTGCACGATCGCCTCGGCGGCTGCGAGTAGTGCCGCGTTCGTGGAGGCGGTATGCGTACCGGGTCCGATGACGCGACCCTCCGCCACATGCGGAGGTTGGGCCGCTGCTTTCTGATTCGCTGCCACGTCGGGCAAGTCGTCCAGCGTAGCAGTGAAAACGAGTGCCCGCGGCGAGCGGCCTGGAATGATGCCGACCACATTCGGTGCGTCATCGACAGAGACGTTCTGCAGGCCGATCCCGCGCATGCGGCGCGCCACCGCCTCGGCGCGCGCACGTTCATGACCGGAGGGCGATTCGATTGCGGCAATCGTTGTCAGGAATTCAGCCGTTTGACGCTTGTGTGCGTCGATGAAGGCCAGCGCCTGGTAAATCTTCGGCCGGTGCGCTACACGGTCGATTTCAGAAGTGTCCGCCAGGAGCTGCAGAGGATGGCAGAGCAAAATCACGCCGAGGAATCCCTTCATATAGGCGCTATTTCGTCCGAGGCGCTCAATCATACGGATCGAGGCGCGACTGCAAAGCGGCGCAGGGCAAAAGCCAAAGAGGTGACGCATTGCTCGAAATGCGCATCGTTCCCCACTGCGCCATAGACAATCCGCAAGAATCCATCCCCTGAAGAACCATACATGCGCCCGTCGCTGACAGATATACCGGCGGATTTACGGATGTAATCCGCGACATCGCGGCTGTTGCCGAGCATCGAGACATCCGCCCACGCCATGAAACCGGCCTCCGGCAGCGCCATGTGCACGCCGGGAATTGCATTGAGTTCCTCGTGCAGGCGGCGGCGACGGCGATCGTAGACCGCGTTAAATTCGCCAATGAAGCCGTCATTGCTCAAGCCGGCCAGCGCCCCTTCCTGCGCGAAGCTGTTTGGAGCACCAAACACAAGGACCGCCGAATTGTAAAGGATCTGCATGAGTTTCCTGCAGGCGGCGGTATAGCCCACTCTAAACCCACTGAGGCCCATCGCCTTCGAAGTCGAGAAAAGAGTTATGGTGCGATTCCACATACCGGGCAACGAAGCAATGCTCACTACTTCCCTGCCATCGAATGCATTCGCCTCGAATGCCTGATCGGCGATTACGTAAAGGCCATTCGATTGCGCGACCTCCCGCACCGCATCCAGGCTGGAACGATTGTAGATCGTGCCAGTAGGATTGTTAGGCTGCGTCAGAATGATGAGCTTGCTTCGGGAACTCACATGCCTTCGCAGCTGATCAATCTCGATCTGATAGCCATTGTGAGCATTCAATCGCATCGGAACGACGGTGCCGCCGGCAATCGTGGTGTTGCCGAAGTTACTCGGATAACTCGGCTCGGGAACAATCACCTCATCGCCCGGTACGATCACGGCCCGGATCGCGTGGTGCAGACCTGCATCCGATCCAGGCGTGACGATGATTTCTGTCGAGGGATCTGCCGTAATCCCGTTCACGTCGTGCAGCCTGGCCGCGACAGCCCGCCGTAGCGCCAGCGACCCGATCGGCAGGCTGTAACAGGTTCTCCCCCGGTCCAAGGCAACCTTCGTCGCCTCTATGACGTGCGAAGGCACCCGCGGGCAGGACCTGAATGGATCGGCCCAATCCATCATGGCGCCCGCCGCTCCTGCGTGGATGTCCAGTTCCGCGAAGTCGATCTGCATCAGCCCACGAAATTGCGGATTGAGGCTTTTCAGAGGTGCAATCTTCCCGCCTGGCATCTCATGCCCCTAGGCGCAACTGATCGACAATCTGATTGAATGCAGTGATGAACGACTGCCCGAGTCGCTCAGCGCGTTGGTCCGACCAGCCATGTCGCTCGTCTTCCAGCCAAGTCGTGTCTTTGAATGGCTGCTCGAGAATCACTGAAAGGCAATCAAACTCCTCCCCAACCCAATACCATCCCTGTCTCCGATATCCGTCACGGGGTGGGCCGCCGATATAAGGGTGGCTCGGATCGTAGTCGGGCGACGCCACAGTCCAGGCCTTCCTCAGGTCGGCGAACAGGCGATTGTGTCTCTCGTTTCCATAGGGCTCCGGCAAAGGGCCCGCGAGGATGACGTAGCGAAACTCCTCATCGCCGTGACAATCCATGAAGAAGTCGACGCCAACCTCGCGCATCTTTCGTTGGACGAAATAGACCTCCGGGCTCAGTTCCGCGCTCGGCGCCTGCCAGGAACGGTTCAAATCGATACCCACGCCGTTGACCCGCGTGAAAGCCTTCCGGCTGCCGTCGGGGTTGATGTTTGGAATGATGTGGAAATTCACCTTGGAGAGCAGTTGGCGAACGACGGGATCAAATCGATCCGTCAACCTCCTCAGAAGCCCCTCGTTGAAGAAGCCACTCATCGTTTCCGAAGGATGCTGCCGTGAAACGATCCAGCAGTTGAGCTTTGTCTTCGGAGTGCGATCATCCGTGTCCCCGACAACGAGGTAATCTATTTGCGCGCCTTTTGCCGACTTGCCCACAGAGCCGGCGCGAACGCGAGGCGAGCGCTGAATCTGCGAGAGAAAGTCGTACTCGCGATCGATCGAATAGGGTACCCACTGTGCGATAAAGCAGATGTCTTGTTCCGGCGTGAGCTCAATCACATAGTCACAACCCACGAGCTGCCCTCTCACGAGAAGCCAATGCTTGCGATCGTAGGATACGCGAGGACCCGTGTTTCCCCACGGCCCCTCGGTGGTTTTAAGGTTCGCCTCGCTGATTCCCACATACTCCGCGGAGAGATTCGCGGCCTCTAAAATACGAATCTTGCAAGGCGTCCCCTTGGCACCGGTGATCCTGAAATGATAGTGACCGCGCCAGGTACCGTTCGGATCGTTCCTCAGGCGAAGCTGCACGTCCATGGGATTCGCATCCTCAACAACTTCAATGCTGCCCCCGGGGAATTGGCCGCTCGCCGAAAAACCTGGACCGCCAATCGCCGGAGTACTCATCGCTTCTCACCTCTCATTGCATTGGTCGCGCCGTGATCGAGCGTCATAGCCGTTCCTTTCCATCGAAGAAACCGCCGACAAGGGCCCGCAGCATTCTGTTCCAAATTCTCGTACTTTACAATCTGTATAGTTTATCCGACAGAGCCGCACCCCGGCAGCGCGATACGACCGGCCGGCTGCAATGGTTCATGACCTTTGGTATGCTCCTCGCCAAATCAAAGGATGGCGCCGCCACGTGCCAACAATCGTTCAACAACATGTTCCGAAAGGAGGGCACCGGGATGCCCTTTTCCGAGGTCGATATGTCCTCAAGAGGTAATCCTGCCGACACGCGCAGACGAATCGTCGATGCCGCCCTGAATTTTTTTCAGCTCGGCCAAGTCGATGTATCAATGCAAGAAATCACGAAGGCCGCAGGTTTTTCCCGCCAGACGTTGTACCTAAATTTCTCGGACCGTGGCACGTTCTATGTCGCGGTCGTCGAACGCGCAGGAGAGCGATTCCACTTTTCGGAGGAGCACGCCAAGCTCGAGCGCGCGCCGAATGGGATCGCCGCTCTCGTGGCGATGATCGACATGCAAGCGCGCATCTGCCGTCTCATAAAACCGATCGCCTATGCCCTCGATATTCTCCGCAATAAGGACAGTGCAGTCGAGAAAGCGAGGCAGAGGCAGGTGGACGGGCGGATAGCCGCGTGCGAAGCGGTTGTCACTAGACTCGCCGCCGAAGGCCGGCTGCGCCGCGATATTACCTTCAAAGCTGCCGCCGACATCCTATGGCTCATGACCTCGTTCCATACCTGGGACAACCTGGTGAACACTCGGAAGTGGACTACGACCCAGTATCGGGATTTCTTGAAACATGCTTTGATCAGCGCCCTCGTCACCCCCGGTAAAAGCAAAATACCCAAGGACTGACGGGGCTGGGTCACTTCTGAGCCCCGACGAAGCGGGGACTCGCCCTGGCTCTACCATGGCTCCGCATGCTCAGTATTCGATCCTTCGCGAGACTCACATGTTATGCAGCTACTGCAGACAGTGGTCACCAGGTGCCGAAAAGTGCGCTCGCCCCGACCCGAAGTTCTGTTTACGAAGCGGGTAAGCGCTTATCATCGCTGGCCGCGCGACCTGCGCGATTCGACAATAAACCAGGACTCCCCCATGGATTACTGCAGCCAACGGCTTGTTTTGCTCACTGCCTCCACTCTCGTCTGCTCGGCTGCCCTTGCGGCGGCGTCCTCCAGAAGGTCTCCCGGCGGCCCCCTCTTCGGCTTTACGGCCGACGAGTCTCTGACGCAGGAATCGGTCGAGCGGCACTTCGACAGCGGTCTGAATCCGGCCGATCTGAGCGCTTGGATGAAGAATCTTTCCTCCGAGGCGAACAACGTGGGCTCGCCGCACGACAAGGCGAACGCCGAGTTCGTGCGCGACGAGTTCAGGCGGTGGGGATGGGATGCGCACATCGAGGTGTTCTACGCGCTATATCCCACACTGAGGCAGCACACCCTCGAACTCGTGGCGCCCACAAAGTTCGTGGCCGCTCTCGAGGAGTCCCCGGTCGCAGGCGACGCGACTTCGTCGCGCACCGACGGCATGGGTCCGTACAACGTGTACGGAGCCGACGGCGACGTCACGGGCGAGCTCGTATACGTCAACTACGGAATGCCCGACGACTACAAGGATCTCGCGCGCCGGGGTATCGACGTCAAAGGCAAAATAACGATCACGCGCTATGGCGGGGGCTGGCGGGGTTTGAAACCCAAACTGGCGCAGGAGCATGGGGCCATCGCCTGCATTATCTACTCGGACCCCCAAGGCGACGGCTACGCACAGGATGACGTGTACCCGAAGGGCAGCTCGCGGCCGGCCGATGGCGTACAGCGCGGTTCCGTCGCGGACGATCCGGTCTATCCGGGCGACCCACTGACGCCCGGCGTGGGTGCCACGAAGTATGCCAAGCGACTTTCGATCTCAGAGGCGAAGACCCTCATGAAGATCCCGGTCATTCCGATTTCCTACGGCGATGCCCGACCTTTGCTGGCCGCCCTGGGCGGACCGGTCGCGCCGGCGACCTGGCACGGCGCGTTGCCGATTACCTACCACATCGGCCCGGGGCCGGCGAAAGTGCATCTGGCCATCCGCTCCAATTGGGACCAGAAGCCACTGTACGATGTGATCGCGCGGATACCCGGGTCGCAAAGACCGGACGAATGGATCGTTCGTGGTAATCACCGCGACGGGTGGGTGTTTGGCGCATGGGATCCTCTGTCCGGACATGTGGACATGATGGCGGAGGCGAAGGCGATCGGAGCCCTCTTGAAGACCGGTTGGCGGCCAAAGCGCACGCTGGTGTATGCAAGTTGGGACGGCGAGGAAGCGGGGTTGCTCGGTTCAACGGAGTGGGCCGAGACCCATGCTGACGAGTTGCAGCACAAGGCCGTGCTCTATTTGAACTCGGACACCAATTCGCGCGGCTTCCTGGAAGCGGCCGGCAGTCACTCGTTGCAGCACCTGGTCAACGACGTTGCAGCCGGCGTCAAGGATCCGGAAACTGGCGTTACCTCGGAGGAGCGATTACGCGCGAAGATGCTGGTCGATGGATATGAGCAGGGAGCTTCTGAACATGAGAGGAAGGATGCGAAGATTGCCGCTGCCGGCGGGGATCTGGCGATCGAAGCGCTCGGCTCGGGGTCGGACTTCACGCCGTTCCTGCAACATCTGGGGGTCGCTTCACTGTCCATCGAGTACAGCGGAGAGAGTGCTTCGAGCGGTTTCTATCATTCCAAATACGATTCATTCGATTATTACGTGCGATTCGGCGATCCGGGTTTCGTCTACGGGATAGCGGAGACAGAGACGGTCGGACACCTCATTCTGCGCGTCGCCGATGCCGACGTTCTGCCACTGCAATTTGCGGGCTTTGCGGATACCGTAGGCGGCTATGTGAGAGATCTGCACGACCTGATGGATCAGAAGCGCAAAGCCGCGGAGGAACTCGGCAAGCTGTTGGACCAAAATGCGTTCGCACTCGCCTCCGATCCGACGCATCCGATGCTGGCTCCGGTGCGTGACCCCGAGGTGCCCTCCGTCGATCTCGCGCCGCTCGACAACGTAGCCGCACGGTTGAAAAAGAGTGCGATGGCGTACGACAACCTTTACACGCAACTCGGCGCAGGCACTTCGAAGTTCACCCCGGCGCGCAGCCGGGAACTGGACGAACTGTTGCGGGGGATGGAAGGCACATTGCTGTACGCTCACGGTCTGCCGGGACGCGATTGGTACAAACATCTGATCTACGCCCCGGGGTTGCATACAGGGTACGGAGTCAAGACCCTTCCCGGAGTACGGGAAGCGATCGAAAGGAATCACTGGGACGAGGCCCGCCAATACGTCGCGTTGACTGCGGCCGCGCTCACCGCCTACTGCGACCGGCTCGACCAGGCGGCGACGTTGCTGGGCCGTGGAATCTCGGCCCCTTGACCCGACTTTGCGCGCGTGCAATCATTACATGTTGTAAAGTATAATGCGACACGACCAAGCGATGGCTTCAGAGGGCAATCGGATAAGATCCTTGGTATGCTTGGCCCTCGTCTCATTGCTCTTTGATTACGATCGGGGCGTTGTCGCGATCATCGTTGAGCCTCTGAAGCACGATCTACGGTTGGACGACGCACAGATCGGTTTGATTACTGGACTTGCGTTCATCCTGCTTGCTTCCGTTGTCGCCATACCTTTGGCAAATCGGGCCGATAATGTGGGTCGTGTCGTGACTCTCGGCTGGGCGCTGGCCGTCTGGACGATTTCTGCGGCCTTCAGCGCGCTGGCCGCGAGCTTTTGGATTTTGGTGGTTGCGCGAATGTGTGTGGGCGCCGCGCAGGCAGTCGGCTCTCCCAACATACAA
Source organism: uncultured Gammaproteobacteria bacterium (assembly GCA_963784105.1). Lineage (GTDB taxonomy): Bacteria > Pseudomonadota > Gammaproteobacteria > Steroidobacterales > Steroidobacteraceae > Bog-1198. The sequence goes on along the minus strand of CAWAQE010000015.1, from coordinate 1,130,443 downwards.
GCGATCACCGCGGACTCGTTTCCGGAGGGCCGGGTTACTACCGCGTTCGGAATCATTTCTCTGGCGGGACATCTCGGTAGTGCGCTTGCGCTCATTGCGGGTGGGTTTCTCAGCGCTGCATTCGGCTGGAGGGCCGTATTCTGGGCCGCCAGCGCAGCAGGCCTCGGAGTCACCCTCTTGTTCCGACTCACCTTCAAGGAAGACCCTGCGAAACAGGCCGCACGGCCCAAAGCGGAACAATCCGTCTCCGTTTGGGTTGCACTCGCGCACTTCGCGAAACTGTCCGAATTCGTCTATTTCGCCTCAGGCATCAGTATTGCCGCCATCGGCATATTCGCTTTCTATACCTGGACACCCGCCCTGCTGATGCGCAAGTTCGGGGCCGGCGTCGGCGAAATCGGCCTCACCTATGGACTCATTACGGGCGTGGCATCGCTTTTTGGCCCCATCGCGGCCGGCCTGGTCTCGGATCGGATTGCCCGACATGATCCCCGCCGGCTTGCTTGGATCATTATTGTGCTTCTGCTGCTCGTAGCCCCGCTGACCGTGTTTGCCTTCTTTGCTCCGACGCTTCCGCTCGCCTTTGCGCTTCTATTTCCGGCAAACTTTCTTCTGATGGCTATCTTTCCACCCTCCTATGCCCTCACGCAATATTTGTCGTCGTCCGGATTCAGAACGATGGGGGCGGCGATCTGCGGCACGTCGATAACGGTGGTCGGCCTGCTGATCGGGCCGCCCATCGTCGGTGTTCTCAGCGATGCCTTCAGACCGTATCTCGGCGATTCGAGCCTCCAATACGCGGTCACAGCAAGTCTGGCCTCCTACTTCGTAGCGGTTGTCCTTCTGCTTTTTTCCATCCGCCATATCAAACCGGGCTCGCGGGACGCCGGTCTGCCCAAGGACGGGGATCGGCAAATGGAATGCAGTTGATGCCCGCCATACAAAAAGTGCCGGGGAGCGGGTAATGACGAGTCGAGGGATAGTTTTCGGTTTGATTCTAATTTTCCATCCTTTGAGGCTACTCGCAGACAGCTCGAGTATCGAACGGGTTGCACACGAGCCAAAGATTCGCGAGGCCTTGGCCTATGTTGACGCACACCAGCTTCAGACGGGCGAATTCCTGGCCTCGATTGCAGCGATCGTGTCGCCCTCCGGCCATGAACAAGAGCGGGCGGAAGCGGTGGCGAAGCATATGCGCGACATCGGCCTTCGGAACGTCTCAGTGGACGGCACGACGAATGCCGTCGGGATCATTCCGGGGCGGTCACCGAGGGCCCTGGTGTTCACCTCGATGCTCGACGACGACCCCACCGTCGTAAAGAACCAGAAATCGGCCACCCGAGCTCCATACGTTGCGGATGGTCGCGTCATCGGAGCCGGGACGGATACCTCATCCACGACCGGCGCGATGCTCGCGGGCGCTGAAGCAATCGTCAAGTCTGGGATTAGGCCGGAGCAGACCCTGATATTCGCTTCCGTGTCCCAGGTGGAGACCGGCCTCAATGGCATGCGGGCACTCTATGCGCAATACAAGGACACCGCGACGGCATTCGTGGATGTGGTTGGCGAAGGGAGGTCTATTTTCTATGGAGCTCTAGGCATTCACTGGTGGAAGGTGGTGGCGAATGGACCGGCCGGCCACACGCTCGAGGGCGGAGTTCCCAACGTCAATCAGGCGATTGCCCGCAGCGTCGATCGAATCCTTTCGCTGCAGCAGGACCCAGCGAGCCACACGGTAATCAACGTGGGCATGCTGCAATCGGGTGACGCGTTCAATCACAGGCCTGCCAACGGCTGGTTCTCACTGGATATTCGTTCCAAGGACAACAGCACGATCGAAAGGATCGAGAAAAATGTGAGGACCATTCTCAATCAGGTCGCGAAGGAGACATCGATTGGTCTGACAATGGAACCCGTACAGAACACGCCAGCGGGACAGATCGCCGGCGGCCGAGACTCGGCATTGGTCCAGACCACGCAGGATATCGTCAAATATTTGGGACTGAATCCGGTGCTCTCCGATTGGGGAGTCACCAACATGAACATTGCAATTGCGTACGGCACACCGTCAATCGCCCTGGTCGGCGGCCCCCCTCGGCCCAGAGGCGGTGGAGACTCGGCGGATATCTCGATGATGACACGGGCCGGGAAGGAAATCGTTCTGCTCGCCGCGACACTGAAGCCGGCCGCCGATCCGGCCCACCACAATGGCACTTACTCGGGAAGCACCGGCAACGCGACGTGCGATAAATGTCGAGGCCCGTGATGCACACTGTTCTCAGCCACCACCCACGCCGTCTCGTCGAAGTTGTTGCCGCCGGTGTTTAGATTTCGATCGTAGAAGGGGAAATTGCTCGACGAAATGTCGAGCCGGATGCGGTGGCCTTTTGCAAATTGCACGGCCGTCACCATATCGGACAGGGTTATTTTGTACACCTTGCCGGATTGCATCAGTACTTTCCTGTCGAACCCTTCTCGATAGCGAACGCGAAAGGCGTCATCACTCAGATTGATCGACCTGCCGTCCGGATACACGTCGACAAGTTTCACCATGAAATCCGTGTCTTTCGCCGAAGATGAGACATATAGGACTACTTCAACCGGGCCGGCGATGGTCACAGGCCCATCGAGCGGAGACGTGGTGTAGACCAGCACGTCATCGCGGACCTCGATCGGCCGTTGATCGAGCGCAGAGTCGAGTGCCCAGTCGCCTCCGCGGCTGGGGGTGGGCGCCGAAGGATCGTAGACGTAGGTGTCCTGTCGTTCGCGGCCGGGTGCGGAGGTCATCAGAGTTCCCGCTTCATGGCGCAAGCGCGCACTGGGGTCATCGCTCAAGTAGTAATTGGTTGACCGGACCTGCGCAAGCGGCCACCGATCCCCGGACACCCAACCCCTGCCCCTGACAAACAGTTGGACCTTCGGCATGTCCGTGACAGGGGTCTTCTCCCCCTTGAGCCAGTGATCGAGCCAATCGAGGACCAGTTGTTCGTAGCCATCATCCATCCCTGCATATCGTGCGTCTCCCTCATCAATATCCCCAAACTTCAGATCTGCCATGCTTATCAAGGGGAGATCTGCAAGCTTTTTATCAGGTGAACTCTTTACCATCGACTCCAGATCGGAAATCTTCATGGTCGATGACCCGCCGGCGAACTCGGAGCAATGAGGCCCGGCACCGATCACCAGATACTGATTGGGTGTCCCCAGATCCTGCAGATACTTGAACAGCCGGGTCGTCTCACCAACCGCCGGATCGTACCAAGTAACCAAATGCAATGCCGGCACCCGCGGTTTAGCTCCCGCGCCGATGTGCTCCACCTCGTTCCACCTGGCATCCCTGGGCGTCCACGTCACATAGTTGTCGAATCCGGTGAGCGGCCCTCCCATGTCGCGCAGAACATCTTTTGCCGGCAGATGCAGATATTTCGACTCATCCAGCGTAAACGTCTTGTTGATTTTCATAACCTTGGGCTCGAGCGAATATCCGGCTCGAAGACGAATGCGCTGCGCTTGCGTCGAATTGGGAGGCAGGACCAGCTGCTCGCTAGGGACCAGATTGCTCCACCACCATGCCCAAAAGCCTGTAAATGGCACGCCACCACGGTAGAAGGCGCCCCGGGTCTCATTTCCAGGTATGCTGCCCACGGCGGTTCCGGATGACGCAGGGATGATCGCCGCAAGGCCTGGTGGGTTGCTGGCCGCCATCGGCCACTGCGTCTCGCCAGGAGAAGAGCACCCGACCGCGCCGACCTTGCCGTTGGACCATGGCTGCTTCACAATCCATTGGACTGCGTCGTACCCGTCGGTGCTTGCGCCTTGCAGGTAGTTCTTGAAGTATCCCTCGGAAAAATATCGGCCTCGTTCGTTTTGGACGACCAGAGCATAACCGTGTTTGAGGTACCTCTCGTAGCGCCGCGAAGGGTCGTCTCCTTTGTCATATGGAGTACGTACCAGCACCGTGGGCAACGTCCCGGCGGCCCCCTTGGGGACAAACACATCCGTATCAAGGCGTATGCCATCGCGCATGGGAACAAAAATGTCCTTCTCCGCGCTCCACTGCGTGTACTTCTCGCCGGGGAAATCTGCAGCCAAAGCGCACGTGGCCGCCATTAGCGCAGAAGTAATCAGCACGCCGGATTTTTTGATCGTAAGTTGACCCATCGTTGATTCTCACCGACCCCCAAGTGCTCGAACGAGCTCATCGGCCTTCGCCTCACGAAGTCTGACGCACCTGTGAATGGTCTCCAAAGTAAGGTCAAGCTCGAAACTTGCGTTCGTACCCGCGGGGGCTTCAGGCCGCATGATCTTCTCAACCCTCTCTTCATCCCCGCTCGCGCAGACAGTCGATGCGATGAAGGGTCCCCAACCCAAACCGAGGCGTAACTTTGTCAGTCGTGCGTAGTTGCCCTGCAACCAGGTGAGTGTCGGTTCCGAAGTGTGGGAGTAGCGTAGTAGATCCTTCATCAGCCTCAGCTCCTCCGTCAGACGCAAACCTGTGTGGCCCAAGGAGCCGAGGAGCCATTCTCCGATCTCTTTCCGATCGCTCGAGCCGAGCGCTCGTAGTATCTCGCCCCGTAGCCCGGCGTCCTCTGAGGCCAGCGCCTTTTTCAGCAGCTCTTCTCCCGCGGCCCGCCCCCCAAGTCGTAGATAGACCTCGAGCCCGGCGGCAGTGAAGGAACGATCGAGCGCTTTCTCATCGCCCGCGAGCAGACGCTGCGTCGCGTTCCGGAGGGTCCGCTCTATCCCGGGATCGGCGCCCGCAGCGGCAAGGACGCGCACGATCTCCGCTCTGAGCCGCGTGCGTCCAGGGTTCTCACCCAAGTAATGACCTGCCTCTGGATCGAACCCCAATGTCCCCAAGACGGGTCCGTAGGCCGCCGAGAACAACGTCTTATACTGGACGATTGCGCTATCCGGAACGATTCCGCGTGCACGCAAGTCCATCCAGCGATGGCCGCTGGATACGGCCACATCGGGATCCTCGGAGGCGGCAAGCTCATAGGTGGCCTCCAGAAGGCTCGCAGCACCGACCCTACCGGCCGCGAACGCACTCCAGAGGCTATCATTGACGGCGAGTGCCTCACCGACGGTCAGTTTCCGCTCATTCGCCAGTAGCTGCCTCCAGTCGGCGTCACTGAGATTGAAGCGAAAATAACCCGCTCCATCCGCGTTGGGAACGATGGCAGTGTCGCGATCGAGCTTGATTTCGGTATTTTCCCGATCGATCATGATGCAGTGCTTGCGGTCAGCCTGCTTGAAGCAGTAAGGAATGATCCATGTCTGTGGTCTTAAGTCCACGCCCAAGGCAGCATAGCGATGCTGGTGGATCTTGAGTGTTCGTCCCGTTCGTTGCAGATCCAAGGTGGGCACGCCGGGTTGGTCGGTGAAGGTCTGCATGGCCTGCACGATGGCGGGCTCCCCGGCCGCCTTGGCGAGCGCGGCGAAGAAGTCGCGGGCGGTTGCGCTTCCGTTGGCGTGCAAGACAAGGTAGTCATGCGTCCCCTGGCGAAAGCGCTCTGAGCCGATATATTCCTCGACCATTTCTAGAAGCTGACTGCCCTTGCCGTACGCCCCATCGTAGCCGGAGTTGGCATTGGCCTCATTGAGCGGCTGACGCATGGCCCTCGAGCCCGGCAAGGAGTCGCCTTCCATGTCGGCAACCACGCGCGCCGCGTGCCTGGCGACGATGCCGATATCCGGATGCCACTCAGTCGCCACAATTGCGGCCGCCCAGTCGGCAAAACTCTCCTTGAGCCAGATATCATCCCACCAAATTGGCGTCACCGAATCGCCAAACCACTGGTGCGCCAATTCGTGCGACACGAGGAAGCCGAACGACCCATAGCTCCTTGATGAAGCGTGATCGCCCGGCAGGATTGAGTCTTCGCCATATATCACCGCTCCCGCATTCTCCATTCCGCCATTCACGACGGGCGAGGCGATTTGATCCAATTTTGGATAGGGGAAGGGTAAACCGAACAGCTGCTCGAGCCGTTGTACAAGACTCGAGGTCTGTGTCAGGGTGTACTCCAGCTTCGCCTCGTCTGCGCGGGGCGCCAGCACTCGCAGCGGCAAAGGAGTGGGCCGCTGCGGAGTGGCCGGGATCATTGCACTGGCGACGGCAAACCGACCCACCGCGAAGCTCACCAGGTAAGTCGGTAACGGAGGAGACTCCCGGAATATATGGCGTTCGTTCGGACCGTCACTTGTGCTCGATGCCTCCGGCATGTTACTGACGGCCATGAGCCCTTTCGGGACCGTCAATGTAACTCTAAAGGGTGCCTTCAAATTGATATGGTCAAAACAAGGAAACACGCGTCGCGCAGCAGTGGGGACGAGATAACTGCCCACATACCAGTCGCGGCCAACTCGCGCGCGAAACAGCGCGGGGGGCCAATCGTGGATGTCCGCCGAGTAGTCAATGACGAGCGTCACACGGCCCGTCGGCAAGGACTGAGCGAACTCGATTTGCGCGTGCCCATCCGAGTCGATCTGACGATACGTTCCCGGGATTGTATGGGAGGAAATATTGGCACTCACCTTCGTCACCCTGAGGTCGAGGCCGTTCAGACTCACGACGCGTCCTCCTGCGACACTCATTTCGATCTCGACATGACCCATGAAGACGGTTTGTGCCGGGTCTATCGTCAGGTCGATTCGGTAGGCGATGGGGGTGGCATCGGTTTGCGGTGGGCCGGGGGGCTCCACGACCTCTGCCCGCGCCGGCGAAAGAGAGAGACCCGCCAGAACCGTGGCGAGAGTAAGGGCAGCTCGTCTTATCACTGAAACTCTCCTGAGGGTGCACTAAGTTCCGGGCAGCGCGCCCTTGGGACGTTTAACCCGGCCCGGAGTGTGTCTTCTCTATGAAGGCTGCCACATTCGCATGGAGCGCCTTCAGCTCCGGCTCGTGCACATACACCATGTGACCCGCCGTGTAGAAATGCATTTCGATGTTCTTTTGCAGCTCGTCCTGGATGGCCAGATGATGCAGTTCGTAAGCGGCCGCGAAATAAGGTGTCGCGAGATCGTAATAGCCGCCATTCAGCATCACTTTCAGATTGGGATTCTCCTGCATGGTCACGGCGAGGTCGGTCATCACATTGGTTGTGGATATCTTATCGCCGAGCCCGGGCGGCTCGTGCGAAAAATCCCAGGTGGCGATATTGTCCGCGATGAGTTTATAGGCCTTGCCATCCCCGAACTTGAGCGTACCGCGGACGTAGTCGTTGAACGCAGAGACATAGGCCGATTCGATGGCCGAGGATTGGGGGTCGCTCAGGGCCTCCTTGCTCAATGGATCGATCGTCGGTCCGACAAAGCGCGTGTCCAATCGCCCCGCCGTGGTGTCGCTTCCAAGGAGTGTTTTCGCAAACTCGCCGCCGTTGACGCGCAGGTTTGCCCGCAGAATGTAATCGACGGGAAGCCCTGTGTACTCATGCAGCTTCGCGGCGATTGCGGATTTGCGGTCGGCCTCTAGCTCCGACCCTTCCGCCAGCGCCTGCGCATAATCCGTCTTCGCGAAGTGCTCGACTTCCCGCAAGAACGGTTCAAGGCTGGTCGCAGGGCTCGGGAGCTTGTGGTGGTACCAGGCCGTGGCAGCATAGGTCGGCAGCGCCATCCAATAGGGCCGATCGTTCCCGGGATAGTACTGAGGAGCATCCACGCTGTCGGCATAATTCAGAATCTGCGATAGTAGGATCACCCCGTTCAGATCGACCGACTTTCTGGCCTGAAGCACATAGGCGAGTACCGCAGAGCGGGTGGTCCCGTAGCTTTCACCGAAGAGGTATTTGGGCGAATTCCAACGTTGATGCCGTGAGAGGAACTCAACTATGAAATTCGCGAAAGCATGTGCGTCTTGGTCGACGCCTAGGAAGGCTTTTTCCTTGTCGGTCCCACGCAGGTGCCCGAAACCCGTGCCGGGCGCATCGATGAAGACCATGTCGCTCACATCGAGCAAAGTGTAGTCGTTGTCCACCAATCGATAGGGCGCCGCCGGACTGTGCCTATTGTCGAGTGTGACCACCCGCTTCGGACCGAACGCCCCCATGTGCAACCACACGGTGGCAGACCCGGGACCCCCGTTGTAAATAAAGGTGATCGGCCGGCGTGCATCCTCCTTCTCACCTCGAAAGTAAGCGACATACGACATACTTGCCTCGGCCGGCTGCGGCGGCGCGGGTCCATTTCGATCCTCCTTGGGCAGCGGCGGGTCCGCGTCCATGGGATCCTTTACATGAACGACGAGAAGGCCGGTCGCCGCCACGTAGGTGAGCGCATGTCCATCAATGCTGATCGCACCATGGGTGATTTGCGTCTCGTCCTTCAAGTATCTGATTGACTCGGTCGGCTCGGGGACCACGGCGATCTTGGTGTCGGGCGTATCGATAGACTTGGCCGACAATCCCGGTCCGGCGAGGCCGAGCGTGGCGCCAGCGGTCCATACCAGTGCGGCCACGGTCGCGCGCGTCATGGACGCCCGCTTCTCGTAAATCGTCCGTTCAAAGTTCATGTTCAAACCGTCCTTCATTGTTGTCAGGGTTGCTCAATTACTCGACATAGCCTTCTGATTCGAGATCAATGGCTCCTTCGGCGGCTTGCCGAGATCGACGATCTCTCCTGATTTGATCACCATGTTGATGGATTTATAGCCGCGTGCGGAGTCCAGCGGATTGGCGTCCAGCACCACCATGTCGGCGTATTTGCCGACTTCGAGCGTGCCCAAATCCTTGTCGAGCTGATAGCCCCGCGCGATGTTGATGGTTGCAGCCTGCAGCGCTTTCATCGGCTCGATCCCGATTTGCTCGAGATCAGCCAGGGCGAAAAAGAGCCCGTCACCGAGCCGCGTGCTGTTTTCCGATTGAGGCCCGTCCTGCTCGCCAACTGGCTGCAGAAGCTCCATAAATGCGTCCGTAGACAACATCACATTCACGCCGCCGTCGATCAGGTTTTTGATGTTGGTCCACGAGTGCAAGTAGTCGGTTCCGAGTTCCTTGCCTTGACTTTCCCGATACGCCTTGGTGACCGGAAGCACCGAGCACGACACCTTCTTGGCTGCCATCTCGTGGATGATCGCCTCCGGAATCGTCCGTTCAGGAGTCATATCGCAATGAGCAAGTATGTCGGCCCCCGCGTCGATCGCCTGTAGCATGCCCGCCACGGAATAGACCTCGGCCTGCACTGTCTTGTGCTTATCATGCCCCGCTTTGACGATTGCGTTCTGTGACTCTTGAGAGAACGCCACGAGTGCTTTGTCCGTTCTGCTGTTTGAAATATACCTCAGAAAATCGACATCCTTTGCAGCATAGATCGCCACCTTCTTGGCCACCTCATTCGAGGTGTCCCAAAGCAGTTCTCGCCCCGTGCCCTGAACCCAGTGCCGGTTGACATAGTCAATCGTGTCGTAGCGCAGCAACCCCCTAAAGTCCTCCCGGAAGTCCTCCGACACAGGGCCGTCCACGCCGATGATATTTCCGGCGAAAAAAATGCGTGGTCCGACATATTGGCCCGTGTTGATGCGTTCACGGACTGCTTTGAGGTCAGCATAGGGGCCCCACGTATCGAATACGGTCGTTTGGCCATTCTTGAGCGCGAGCTGCGCCGCTTCCATGACAATGTCCGAGTACCTACGCTGGTATAGAATCAGGGTACTTACGTCGGGATGAACGAAGAGGTGAAGGCTGGCGTCCATCAAACCGGGGATGACGTATTTGCCGGCTTTATCGATGACTTTTGCGTTACGCGGGATCGTCACCTTTGTGGCGGCACCTACCGCGACAATCCGACCGTTGTCCATGACGATCACACCGTCCGCCACGGGCGGGCGGCCTGTGGCGTCGATGATAGTCACCTTGGTAATGGCAAGCGGTGCCGCGCCGGCGATGGGAGTGGCAAGCGACAATACTACGGTCAAGAAAAGAGATGGACGATGCATTCAATGCCTCCGATCGTGCCTAAGTGAACTGATCGCTAGTCTTGCGGCATGATTTTTTGGTTGGAGATCAAGGGGGCACTTGGCAGCTTGCCGAGATCGATCACCTCGCCCGCCTTGATCACCATATCTATAGCCTCGTAGTTGCGGGCTGCGATAAGCGGGTTGGCATTCAGCACCACCATATCGGCATACTTGCCCACTTCAAGCGTGCCGAGGTTCTTGTCCACCTTGTAGCCCTTAGCCACGTTGATGGTGGCGATCTGAAGGGCCGTCATTGGGTCAACCCCGATTTCCTCCAGTCCCCGAAGAGCAGCAAAGTGCCCTACGACAAGGCTCGATTTTTTGTCGACCTCTGTTGGTCCAACTACCCTGGGTATGGGGGGGGCAATTCCTGCGTCGGTCGAGAGCATGAGCGGCACGCCAGCTTCGATCATGTTTTTGATGTTGATCATCCCGCGGGCAGAGATCTCGTCCCCACCAGCGCGGTATGCTTTGGTCGAGGGCTGAACCGAGCAGTAAACGCCCTTTTCCACCATCTTCTTGATAATCCCGGGCGGCGTGGTTTGATCCCCCCCTACCCCTTCTCCTTCGAATCCTTTGGAGGTCCCCCCTATCAAGTCGCAGTGGGTCAGGATATCCACTCCTGCAGTCATGGCGGCCTTGATCCCTTCCATCGACGTGACGTGCGCCTGCACGACCTTGCCTGCGTCGTGACCGGCCCTTACGATCGCGTCCTGCGACCGCTGCGAGAACTCGGTCAACGATGTTTTAATATGACCCGTGGCGAGGTACTTGAGGAAATCGACATCATCGCGTGCCGCATACTGAGCCACTTTCTGGCCGACTTCCTCCGGCGTATCCCACAGCAACTCCGGACCTACGCCCTGTGTCCAGCGCTCGTTCACGCTGTCGACGGTGTCCTTCGGGAGCGCCTTGATGAAGATTTCCCAGAAGTCGCTCGAAACCGGGCCACCCATGCCGATGATGTTGCCTGCGAAAAAGATTCGTGCTCCAACCTCCTTGCCGCTATTAATGCGGTTACGAGCCGCTTTCAAGTCCGGATAGGGGCCCCAGGTGTCGAAAACCGTTGTCTGGCCCGTCTTGAGCGCCAGCTGGGCCGCTTCGACGATGATATCCGCATACCTCGAGCGAAATCGAAGCAAGGAGTCAAGATCCAGGTTTAAATCCAGGTGGACGTTCGCATTCATCAAGCCAGGGATGACGAATTTGCCTGTTTTATCCAAAACCTTGGCGCCGCGCGGAATCTTGACCGTTCTTGCCGCACCGACTGCCGTGATCCGCCCCTTGTCCATGACGATCACGCCATTCTCAATCGGCGCTCGCCCCGTGGCGTCAATGATGGTGATGTGCGTGAGCGCGAGCGGCGCGGCGTCAGCCAGTCCGGATAGCAGACAAAGCACGGCAGCCAAGAGTCGCAAAGGACACCTCATGAAGGAACTCCGTAGATCAGCAATTCAGGGTGACTTCCGCATCGACCGTGCGTAGCACGCCAAGGGCCCCATCCAGTTGCCCCCTACACCCATCGCGCGACCCCCGCCGCGTCCGTCGGGACTGAATCCTACTTTACCGCTTGTCTATTTACAACCTGTAATGTTTGTCTTTACACTATGTAATCTCTACGCATGAAGCCGAGGGACCGCGCACTATTGAAGGTGAAAATATTTCGCGGACCGCGCCCCCACGATGCATTCAATGCATCCGATCGTGCCCAGGTGAACTGATCGCAAACTCTCTCATTTTTTTCTCACCGCGCCGAACAATCTCGTCTAACATCGTCCTTGTCTGGAGTTAAATATTTGAAGAGGAGTCAACCATGATTGTCTCTCGGCGACAGTTGATGAAATCTGGCGCCACATTGCTCGCGGGTGGCGCGTTCGGTACCGTGAGCCCTCCCTGCACGATCCGGTCAAGCCTCGCGGCCGAACTATCATCGTCGCCACTACCTGCGGCGTTTGATTCGCTCAAACCGCTGGGAGATCTCGTAAAGCCCATCACCGCCGAAGAGCGCAGATCTCGTGTCGTCCGCGCGCAGCATTTGATGGGCCAATCAAACCCGCGGTTCAATGCACTCTTCGTTACACCGGGTACTTCATTTGGGTACTTCACAGGTGTCAACTTCGGAACAGGCGAACGACTTCTGGCGCTCATGATTCCCCGCGTCGGCACGCCGTTAATGGTTTGTCCTGCTTTCGAAGAAGGTCGCATTCGCGAACGCCTCGAATTGCCTGTGGAAATTCGAACCTGGGAAGAAGATCAGAACGCATACCGATTGGTATCCGATTGGCTCGGGCAACATAAGCTCAGGAATGGGCGCATCGGTGTGGAATCGGGCGTTCCGTTCGAGTCTTTCGACCGATTGCGGGCCGAGAATGCTACTGCAGACTATGTAAGCGCGGTGCCGATCATGGCGGGTTGCAGGGAACGCAAGACCGAGCACGAATTGGAGTTAATGCGTCTCGCGTGCGGAGCCACATTCGATGTCTACAAGGCCATTTTTGCTTCCTTGCATGAGGGCGTGACACAAACCGCTGTCATGGGCTGGTGCGAGCGCGGGTATTCAAAAATGGGATTGGAGGGTGAAGCGGCGGTGCTGTTTGGGCCAGCAGCATCTTTTCCTCACGGAATGAAGGGCGATCGTGCACTGCGTGAAGGTGATGCAGTGCTGATAGATGGCGGCTGTATTGTCGAAGGTTACAACTCCGACATTTCACGGACCGGTATTCTTGGAAGGGCTTCAGACAAGATTCAGAAGGCATTCGAGATGTCTCGCAAGGCTCAGGACGCCGCGCTCGCTGCCGCGGTTGCAGGGCGAACGTGTGAGAGCGTCGATCGGGCGGCCCGCACCGTCATGACGCAAGGGGGCTTTGGGCCCGGTTACAAATACTTTTCTCATCGACTCGGACATGGAATCGGTCTCGACGGACACGAGATGCCATATCTTGTCGGTGGGAACAAAACGATCCTGGAATCTGGTATGACATTCTCGAATGAACCCGGGATTTACGTGCCGGGCGACTATGGAGTCCGCTGCGAGGACCTGATGGTGATCATGCCGGACGGTCCGGCGAACCTGCTCACCCGAGGCTTCCAGCCTTCACTCGAAACGCCCATTGCTTAGATACTTCGGCACAGAGAGAGCCTGATCGCTCGAGCACGCCGAAAATCGCAGATCGTGCTCCCCAGCCTTGACTCTCATTTGTCCGGCTGTCAGCATTACATGCTGTACAGTTCAATCCACGTTGAATTTCCTATCCGTCGCCTGTACCGTTCGGGAGATCAAATTGAAAGCACAGCTACGGCGGATTGTGACGCTGAGTATCGCCTGGATAGTGGCAGTCGCGAGTCCGGCATTCGGTTCTGCAGCCTCAGCCAATGGCGAAGGGGCGGCGAGCAAGTGGGACAGTACCCTCGCTCGGGGAAAAACGCGCGACATCGATTTTGTGACGACGGAGGGCACCTGGATGTCGGCGGATCTGTCGCCCGATGGCACCTGGATCGCCTTCGATCTCCTCGGGCACATCTATCGGATGCCGGCTACTGGAGGAGAGGCGACCGTGCTGACAGAGGACAGCGGGGTTGCCGTGAACTTTCAGCCACGGATTTCCCCGGACGGCCGCTCGATTGCGTTCATTTCCGATCGAGGTGGACAGTACAACCTCTGGGCGATGAATGCCGACGGCTCGAGTCAACACGCCATTGTATCGGACTTGAACGTCGCGATGTTCGAACCAACGTGGACCCCGGACGGAGAATTCCTCATCGTGCGCCGCCGGGATGTGGGTAATCCAGGCGCTGAAGCCGCGTCTACCGGTGGTCTTTGGATGTACCACAAGGATGGAGGTGTTGGGGTCCAACTCGTTGGCAACCACGGTGTTGCCGTGGGTGGCAAAATGGCCGCGTGGCCGAGTGTGTCGGGCGATGGCAAATATCTTTACTATCAAGTAGGCATCAATGTTCCCGATGAGCAACCTCTATCGGGCGCATACCAAATCCGGCGCTTCGCGTTCCAAACTGGCGAAATCCTCGACATTACGGCGGGTGAAGACGGTGATTACTCCAGCGGCGGCGGTGTCGCACCGGAGATCTCACCGAACGGACGATGGCTCGCTTTCGCGCGACAGATCCCCGACGGGCTTCTTTCCTTCAAGGGACACAGTTACGGCCCGCGCACGGCGCTCTGGATTCGGGACATGAAGAGCGGGGCAGAACGGGTACTGATGGATCCGATCGAACCGATGGTCTGGTCGGGAATGAAAACCGTTGGGATCTTGCCACGCTATCGATGGGCCCCGGACGGCAATTCGATCCTGATCACGCAAGGTGGGAAGCTGCGTCGCGTCAACGCGATAACAGGCGATGTGGCGACGATACCGTTCTCCGCGAAAGTGCATCGGACCATCTCGGAGATGGCCCGCAAGGAGGTTCGGATCACGGATTCTCCCTTCGAAGTGAAATTCTTCAGATGGCCCGCGTCGACGGCAGACGGCAAGAAGCTTGCCTTTCAGGCTGTTGGCCGGATTTATGTCCAAGATGGCCCGCATGCAGCGCCACACCGGTTGACCTCCACAACCTTCACCCCGCTTGAGTTTGCGCCGACCTGGAGCGCGGACGGCCGGTGGCTAGCCTTTGTCACGTGGGATGATGGGGCGCGCGGCCACCTGTGGAAAGTCGCGGCCACAGGCGGTGCACCCCAGCGGCTCTCGAAAGAGCCCGGGGAGTACACCGGACCGGTATGGAGCCCGGACGGCAAGTCGGTGGTGGTGCTGCAAGGGTCGGGCGCAACCGCCCGCCAGCGAACCTTGAGTCAAGACGCCTGGTTTGACGTGATGAGCTTTCCCGTCAACCCTGGGAAGAGTGGCAGCGAAGGTACCAAAATTGTCACGATAACCCACCCCAGTGGCGGCAATTTTTTCGCCGACGAGCGGCGGCAGTTGCCGCGACTTTCTTTTGGGCCCGAGGGGCGCATCTTCTGGCCTGATGAAATTCCACCCACGCCGCAGGACGCGGGCAAATCGTTCAGCGCGATCCGTTCGGCGCTGGTATCGGTAAAACCCGATGGCAGCGATCGCCGCGTGTCCATGATATTTCCCTACGCCGACGAAATTGTCCCATCGCCTGATGGGCGGTGGGTTGCCTTTCAGGAGGGCGACAATATCTATGTCACGCCCATGGCCTGGGGAGGCATCGGCGGCAAGCCTCAAGAGATCGCCAAGCATAAGGGGCAGTTCCCGGTGACGGCGCTCACGCAAACGGGTGGCCTTTTCCCGCGCTGGCGCGACAAGACGACGCTGGAGTACGGAAGCGGTGCGCAGTATTTCGCGCACCACATGGATACCGGGCTGACCGACACCGTGGCTCTGGCTCTTCGCGTCCCCAAGGACGTGCCGCAGGGTAGCTTGGCGCTGACGAATGCGCGGATCGTGCCTCTCAATCACGGCCAGGTTATCGAGAGCGGCACGGTCGTCGTGAAAGGTAGTCGTATTGCCTGCGTCGGGGCATGCAATACCGACGGCATCGAGCGCATTATCGATGCGCGCGGAAAGACGATCATACCGGGGTTCGTCGACGCCCATGCCCATCATAATCGGGAATGGCGAGGCATGGGCCCGAAGCATGATTACGAGCAGGCGGCCTATCTCGCATACGGCGTGACGACAACGCTCGACCCATCGACGTACAGCGTGAACGTCTTTCCGACCGCGGAGTTGATCGAGGCGGGCGAGATGATCGGGCCGCGCGAATTCAGCACGGGCGACCCGCTCCTACGCTTCGATTCCGGGCGCTCCAATGAGATCACCACTCCGGCCGGTGCCTTGAACGAAGTGAAGAAGTTGGCAAGCTGGGGCGCGATTACTATCAAGCAGTATGTGCAGCCACGCCGCGATCAGCGTCAATGGCTGGCGGAGGCTGCGCGCCAAATCGGCATGAATGAGACCTCCGAGGGGGAAATGTTATTCGAGACGTTGGGCGTGGTGATGGACGGGCAAACGGGATGGGAACACTCATTTGGCGAGCTGCCAATGTACTCCGACGCCGCGAAGTTTTTTGGACAGGCCCACGCGACCTTTTCGCCCACGCTGATGGTCGGAGGGCCGAGTGCGTGGAATGAAGGCTACTGGTACGGAAAAAGCGATGTTTGGAAGGATGAGAAGATGCGGCGCTGGTTGCCATGGCGTACCTTGATTGCAAAGTCGCGGGTCAGATGGCTACGGCCTGACACAGATTACAGCTACTCCTTGATGGCGCAAGCAATGGCGGATGTCATCGCAGCCGGTGGCTGGGGCGCGATGGGAGCGCACGGTCAGCTTTATGGTTTGGGCGACCATTGGGAAATCTGGATGGGCGCTTCCGCGCTCGGCAACATGGGAGCTCTGGAGGTGGCGAGTATGCATGGCGCGCACTTCTTGGGAATCGACCATGATGTTGGATCGATCGAAGTTGGAAAGCTGGCAGACCTCGTGGTGCTAAATTCCAATCCACTCGAGGACATCAAGAATACCGCGGACATCAAGTACGTGGTAAAGGCCGGAAAAGTGTACGACGCCATGTCGATGGACGAAATTTGGCCCAAATCGATACCATTCGGTCCGTACTACTGGGTGAACCACGAGGCGCTGCAGAGCAACACCAAGGCATCGGACGTTTTTGACAAGCATTAGTCGCTCGGCGAGAATTTGCGTGTTCTTGCCAGCAGCCAGCCTGTCCAGCGCCGGCAAATCGTGGGCTTCCCGTATTAGGGGCAAATCCTACACCCGCCAATCCTGTCAGCGCCGCGCTGCGATCGTCCGTGCTGCACGGCCTCTACGCTAGTCAGGTCGTGGCGGGGATGTACTCGTATCCACGTTTGAGTGTGATCGATCGAGGACGCCGAAAATTTCGGACTGCCCCCAGCCTTGACTCGCACCTGACCACCTGTCAGCCTTACATGCTGTAAAGTAAGATCCACATGCGCACACACCCAATGAACCGGCCAGTTATCAAAGGCGCCTGCGCCTTCCTCTCACTGTTTACCTTGAGCCTCCTCGACGCTCGCGCCGCCGATGCGCCGTTCGAGGCCGCAGCGCAGTCGCTCCACTGGCGTCTCGTAGGCCCTCATCGCGGTGGCCGCACCCGGGCGGTCACCGGAGTACCCGGTCAACTCGATACCTTTTACATCGGCCCGGTGGACGGTGGCGTGTGGAAGACCACGGATGCGGGTCGCACCTGGAATCCAATCTTCGACAGCGAACCCACGCAGTCCATCGGCGCCATCGCCGTGGCACCGTCGAATTCGTCCATCGTCTATGTCGCGAGTGGTGAGGGCCTCCTTCGTCCGGACCTCTCCGTGGGCGATGGCATCTATCGATCGGAGGACGGCGGGAACACCTGGACTCATCTGGGGCTGCGGGATTCGCAGCAGATACCCTCCCTTGAAGTGGACCCCAAGGACCCCAACCGGCTCTTTGCCGCCGTACTCGGTCATCCGTTCGGCCCGAGCTCGGAGCGCGGCGTGTTCGGCTCGATCGATGGCGGTAAAACCTGGACACGTCTCCTGTACCTGAGTGACGACACGGGCGCCTCTTTCGTGCGCATCGATCCCAAGGATTCCAACGTGATATATGCGGGCATGTGGAACGTACGGGCCGGCCCCTGGGAAGACAAGAATGTGTATGACGGCACGGCGGGCGGCCTCTACAAATCGACGGACGGCGGTGCGCATTGGTCACGCTTGAGCAATGGCTTGCCTGAGAATCTCTCGCAAATCGATGTTGCCATCGCACCGAGTGAACCTAATCGCCTCTACGCCACCGTCTCCACCAATGAGGCGGGAGCTTTTAACACCGACCAGGGCCTCGGGGTTTTTCGCTCGGACGATGCCGGTGAGCACTGGCGTCGGATCACGGAGGATCCCCGTCCGGCGCTTCGCATCGGCGGCGGTGACCTTCCGCTCATCAAGGTAGATCCGAAGGATCCGGATACCCTCTATAGCGCCACCCTCGTGCTGCAAAAATCCACCGACGGCGGGGTACATTGGACGCCACTGCGCGGCGCGCCCGGCTACGATGACTATCAGAACCTCTGGATCAGTCCGGACGATTCACGCCGGATCGCCCTCGTCTCGGATCAGGGCGGCATCATCACCGTCAACGGCGGCCTTACGTGGAGTTCCTGGCTCAACCAGCCGACGGCACAGCTTTATCACGTGGGCGTGAGCAACACCTATCCCTATAGGATCTGCTCGGGTCAGCAGGAAAACGGCTCCGTGTGCATTTCCTCCCGCGGCAATGACGGCCAGATCACCCTCCGTGATTGGCATCCGGTGGGTGCTATCGAATATGGATATGCGTTACCCGACCCCCTGGACCCCGATATCGTCTACGGCTCCGGACGCAATGTCGTGACGCGGACGCATCTCTCGACGGGCCAGACTCAAGACATCACCCCCATCCCCATCAAATCGAAGAACGATAGGTTCGATCGCACCGAGCCGCTATTCTTCTCGCCCCAAGATTCTCATCGGATGTATTACGCAGCCAATCGCCTCTACGAGACGGGGGATGGCGGCGAGCACTGGCGCGCCGTGAGTCCGGATTTGACACGCGAGTCTCCCGGCGTGCCGGCCAGCGTCGGCAGGCTTTATGCTGAAAAGGCCGGCAAACAACGCGGCGCCATTTTCGCCGCGAGTGCATCTCCGATCCAGGCCGGGATCCTTTGGGTCGGCACGGATGATGGGTTGATGTGGGTAAGCGAGGATGATGGCAAAACCTGGCAGAACGTCACCCCGCCTGCACTCACGTCCTGGAGCAAGGTCACGCAGCTCGAAGCCTCACACTTCGATGCCAAGACGGCCTACGCTTCGGTGAGTCGCTTCCGAATCGACGATCTCAAACCCTACATCTATCGCACGCGAGACGGCGGCAAGAGCTGGGATCTGATCGTCAACGGCCTCCCACCCGGTGCCGCAGTGAACAGTGTCCGGGAAGACACCGAGCGGCGGGGTCTGTTGTTTGCCGCCACGGAAAAGGCCGTGTGGATGTCGGACGATGATGGGGAGCATTGGCTGCCATTGCAGCTGAATCTACCGCATACCTCCATGCGTGATCTTGCGATTCACGGTAGCGATCTGATCCTGGCCACCCACGGCCGCTCGTTCTGGGTGCTGGATGACATAACTCCGTTGCGGCAGTTCACCGGCAAGATATCGGCAAGTGAGGCCGCGCTTCTGACACCGACACCCGCCATCCGGGTCAAACGCAGCACGGAATCGGACACACCATTTGAGCCGGACGAGCCGGTGGGCTTCAACCCGCCGGTCGGTGCCATTATCGACTACTATCTCGCCAAAGATGCCAAGGGTCCCTTGAGTCTCGAGATTTTGGACTCCGACGGAGATCTGGTGCGCAAGGTGTCGAGCAATGATCCGCCCGAGTACAGCGCGGAGCAACTGCGGCACGTGATCATTCCGCAGTTTTGGATCAAGAAGACACCAGCTCCGGCCGCGACCGCCGGAATGCATCGATGGGTGTGGGATCTGCACTATGCACCACCCCGAACTCCGGGGCGCGGATTCCCGATCTCGGCAATAGTCCATGAAACGCCTTCCGAACCTCAGGGACCCGTCGTCGTTCCGGGCGTCTATCAGGTCGTGCTGCGGGTCGGTTCCCGCGAATGGCGTGTGCCGCTCACCGTGAAGCCCGATCCTCGCGTGACGGCGACACCGGCCGATTTCGCTGCCCAGTTCACCGCAGCACACCGGCTAGCCGCAATCATCGATGAAAGCACGGCAGCCCAGGAAGAAGGGGAGTCCCTTCGCGATCAGCTCAAGGAATTGCTCAAGAAGCCGGGTACCCTTGGCGAGCCGCTACGTAATCTGAACGACCACATCGCGGCGTTGCTCGACCCCGGCGCCGGGCTCGAGGAGCTGAATGGGGACGCCGCGGCGCTCTACGGCCAGATCAATGCCGCGGACGCGGCACCGACTGCCGTACAAAGAAGCGAAACCGATCATACGATCGCCGAGTGGCAAGACTTGGCCCCGAAATGGCATGACATTCAAAACGAGGTGAGGATGCTCAACACGCCTTTGCTCAAAGCGAAGCGCGCCAAGCTCGAGCTCGACAGGCCAATTACGCGTGATCTCAATTACTCAAACGAGGATTGAGCTCGAGCAAAACACACGGCTCTGGACACAGGTTGCTCGAAGCCTTAACGGCGAATCGGTTTGCAATGGAGGCTTGAGTGAAGAGATTTCCACTTCGAATCCTTTTGATGCTGGCGTCAGCCTCGATAGCCGTGGCCGAGACCCCGAATACGGCCATTTCACCCAATTCGGCCTCGACCGCAAAACCCGCTTCGAAGGACAAGGTCAAGACGACTGCTCAAGAAGACGCGCTCGACTCGGTGTACGTTGAAGGCGAACGATGGCTTTTCAATCGACGGACTCGCTACGCCCACTCGTTACCCGAAGTGGACGGGCCAACGATTACAGTCACCAAGAAAACCAGCGTCGTGCGGTTAAATGACGTACCGACCATCATCGACAACAACCAACGCGAACTATTCGACCGGCTGCCGGGCATTGTCCTGGCAGAACAGCAAAATCCGACGGAATTGAACTTAAGCTATCGCGGCCTCGGCAATCCGCAGGAAAGCGAGTATGTCCTGCTCATGCAGGACGGAATTCCATTGGAGATGGATTGGATCGGCTACCCGACTATTTACTACATTCCGGTGCCGCAGAACCTCGGCTCGGTACAAATGATCCGCGCAGGCTCCGGCCTGCTATACGGCCCGGAACCTCAACCGGTCGTCAATTTCATCTCGCAGCCGCCGTCCACGCGCCCGCTCGCAGGTACGACGGAACAGGTCGGCGGCAGCAATTCGCTTTTTTCGAGCTTCAACAAGATTTCCGGCACCGACGGCGACTGGAACTATCTGGCGGACTTCTCCCGCCGTCAATCGGACGGACAGCGCCAAAACGGCGGCTACGTGCTCGATGCCGGCGATTTACATCTTGGCTACGGGTTCGGCGCGCAAAGGCTGAGCGTGGATTTTCACGCCTATTCTCTCGACAGTGGCTTGGCCGGCCTCATGAACGGTGCACAGTTTCTGGCGAATCCCCATCAGACCACGACACCGGACGATCGTTTGTGGGCGGATCGCTACACGACTGTGCTCACGTATGAGAACAAATTCAGCGACAAAGACTCGTACACCCAAAAGCTCTGGTCGGGCTATCAGGATCTGTGGACACGTTCGGACACCTACAACGCCGACGTCCCTCCGGTGGGCACCCGCGCTACGTTGAGCGGCCAGCGTTTCAACTACACCGGCCTGGATGGCCGATGGCTGCATCGCTGGGGCGCCGGTGACGCGTTGACCGTCGGCTACACGCTCTACACGTCTCGAAGTCCGTACAACGAGTGGGTCACCACCAACCCGGTCGTAGGCAAGGACCATGGGTCCGGGACACCTTTCTACGACGATGCGCGCAAGACCACGTACGGCGCGCTGTTCGCGGAGAACGTGTTCCGCTTCCAGTACTTTCATTTGGTTACATCCGCCAGATTCGATCATGAAGAACTGGGCACACAAGAGTTTCTCGCCCCGCATCCATTTCTGGTGGACGCAACCTACACCAAGAACATTCCGCTATTCGGCATCGGTATTGGCAATGACTTCGGCCACG
Source organism: uncultured Gammaproteobacteria bacterium (assembly GCA_963784105.1). GTDB lineage: Bacteria > Pseudomonadota > Gammaproteobacteria > Steroidobacterales > Steroidobacteraceae > Bog-1198. The sequence continues at coordinate 1,108,820 of CAWAQE010000015.1, read as the reverse complement.
GTAACGAGACTTACCTGAATATTTCCCAGGGCTTCCGCCCCCTGCGCTATCTCGATATCGCGAGTCCTTTCAGTAACTTCTCCTCCACGAACGATCCGGACCCCACCAAGTACCTGACCTATGAAGCCGGTGTACACGGGTGGCCCAGCGCCGGTCTGTACTACGATGTGAGTGTGTTTCAGGTCAATGTCAAAGACCGCATAGAGTCCGAACAACTCACGCAGACCGAATCCATCGATGTCAACACGGGCAATACGCGCAGTCGCGGTGTGGAACTAGAGGGCCATTACGATCTGTCCCATCTCTTCCCGACGATTGAGTCGAGCCTCCACCTCGACGCCTTCGCCAATGCGAGTCTGCTGGATGCTCGCTTTACGAGCAGCATTATCCCCGGTCAGACAGGCAGGGTCCCCGCCTATGCACCGCACGGGGTATTCAAAGCGGGAATCACGGCGCGGGAGGATGATCGGTACAAGGTCAGTCTGGTGGTGGACACCGTCGGATCTCAATATTTCCAGGACAGCGATCAATCCATCGGTTCCACACCCGCCCACATTCCCACATACACGGTAGCCGATCTGGCGGGAGACTACGTTATCGCAGGCCATTTCAGGATCCTCGGCGGCGTTTCGAATTTCACGAATCGTCACTACTATTCGCGGGTATTTATTGTCGGTGGAAAGCTCGAGCCTGCCCTCGATCGAAGCTTCTATGCCGGTGCCGCATATGATTTCTAAGCACCCACGCGGTCAAGTACAACTCAGCAGAGCCTAGAGCGGCAGCACAAAAATCACTCAAAGCATTGCTGCCCAGCCTCGCGCTTGCCTTCGGCGTCCCTATCTGATGGGCGTCCTCGAATCCCTCATTTCTTTTCACTTCTCAGTGCATTGGTCGCGCCATGATCAAGGACCTGATTGCCGATAGCGACACCATACACGGCTTGCGCCGCTTGCTCGGTAACGTACCCATCGAGGACGTCTTGCCGCACCCGCTCGGGATCCCTTCGATGCGGGTTACCGTAACCTGCTCCACCGGCAGAGCTGATTATCACCCGATCGCCGGCTTGAACCGCTGCCCGATGCGTTCCCACGCGCCTCTCCTTCTCGCTTCCGGGAAAGTAGATCGCGACATTGGGTTTCGAGGCATGCCCGCCGGCACACGGCCAGGGAGGCGATTTAGACCGCTTGGTGACGGTCAAGAAATCGCCAGCTGATACGAAACGCAGCTTTCGGGTTAAGCCCAACCCACCGCGAAATTCGCCGGCTCCTCCGGAGTCCGGCGTGAACTCGAGGGCTTCACAGAAGAGGTTCGAGTTGAGCTCGAGGACCTCAACCGGCTTATTGCGCACGGCAGCGCCCGCGAGGTGGCCGACGGCGGACGCACCGTCATGTGTCATGGCTGCGCCACGTCCTACCGCCTCGTTGTTGCCCGAGCCGAAGAAACTGCCATCTGTGCGCGTTCCGAACGTCGCAAATCCGAAGATATCGCCTCCTGAGCATGCGGCAACGCATTCGGGGGCCTTTGAGGCAATCGCCTTGTACAACAGCTCGATGATGAGGTGGGCCGACCACAGCAGATAGGTCGCTGCAGGATATTGGGCATTGAAGATACTGCTCTCCGGCGCTTTGACGGTGAGCGCACGAAACTGCCCCGCATCCGCCGGCAGCGCCGGCGTCGTCAGCGACTTGAAGAAGTATTTGCACAGCCCCTTCACCGTCCCAAGGGGCAGGTTGACCGGCCCACGCACCGGCGGCGACGAGCCGTCGAAATCGATCGTCACGCCCTCGGAGTCGATCGTGATCCTCACCCGGATCGGGATACTCTCGCCGGTGATGCCGTCATCATCGATATAATCGCTCGCCTCAAAGGTGCCCTGAGGCAGCTTCAGCAGTGCACGACGGGCAACGCCGTCGCTGTAGTCGAACATTTGCCGGATCGCTGCCTCATAAGCCTCCGCGCCGAATTTCCGGTAGATCTCCCGGATACGCTTCTCGCCGGCACGAATCGCCGTGACCTGCGCCTCCATGTCACCGAACACCATCTCCGGAAGCCGCGAATTGAAACGGATCAGCTCGTAAATCTCCCTGTCGGGCTGTCCGCGCTTGTATATCTTGGTCCCCGGGAAGACCAAGCCTTCCTGATGCATGTCCGTGGAGTCGAGCACGTAGCCCACATCCTTCGCACCAAGATCCGCCCAGTGCGCACGAATGCAGATGTAGGCGATCAGCCGCCTCGCATCGTCCGGCGCAAAGACCCCGGCGTAGAGGGTCACATCGGACACATGCGCACTGCTCCAGTACGGGTAGTTCATGAGCACCACATCGCCGGGGTCGAGGCCCTCTACGCCGATATAGTCGATCGCTTTGCGGATCGCGGTGTCATTGGCTCCCAGGAACTGGGCGAGTCCCGGCGCCTCGGCAATCAGCTCACGATTGCTGTCATAGATCGAAATCCCGAAATCATGCACTTCGTAGATCCCCGGACTGAACGCCGTACGGATCAGCGTCCGCCGCACCTCCTCCGTCGCAGAGAGAATGTACCGCCGGATCACTTCGACCTTAGCGCCGTCGAGCATCATCTCGCGCTCCGCCTGACCAGAATATTTCCAAACGAATCGACGTCGACGAACTGATCGGAATGCACGACCGTGACGCAGGTTTCTTCCTCTATAATGACAGGCCCTTCAAGTCTGTCGCCGTCCAGCAGAGCGGATCGGTCGATGACCGCGAAACGCACCATTGCGCGGCGGTGGAAACAGTAGGCATCTCGATGACCGCGCAGAGCTCGGCTGACGGACGAAGATGCCGCCCCTATCCTCCTGGCCTGCGGTTTCGGCAGCAAGCCTGCGCCGTTCACACGGAGGGTCACCAATTCGATTGCCACTTCGCGAATCACATGACCATAACGAATCAGATGGAGTTCGTCAAACCGCTTCTCAATCTCCCGGATGGGCTCGCCGACGACATAGGCGAGCTCCAGTACGTGACCCTGACCTTTCAGCTTGCAATCGATCGTATACCGCAGCCTCACCTCCTCGGCGCCGGACTTTTGCTCCGCGAGCTCGGCACGCACTCTTTCGGCGAGAATTTCGACATGGGCATCGTACCGTTCGAGATTCTCTTTCGTGAGCGGCATGATATTCGTCATTGAATACTCCGCCGTGACATCCGATGAGAGCATGCCCTTGGCGGAGAATACGGCCGGCGCTCCCGGGACTATGAGCTCCGCGATTTCCAGCTCTCGAGCGATCAGTGGAGCGATGAGAGGGCCGGCTCCACCAAATGCGAGCAAAGAAAATTCCGCCGGATCGGCACCGTGCTCGATGGTGATCTCGCGTATCGCTCCGAGCGTATGAGCCGTGATGACATCGAACACGCCCGCCGCGGCAGCGATCGGATCCATGCTCAGCTGCGCAGCAACGCCCTCAATGCCATTTCGGCTTGCCTTGCGGTCGAGCACCATTTTTCCGCCCAAGAACTCGTTGGGATTGATGTAACCCAGTACGATCGCGGCGTCCGTCGTTGTAGGCTCGGTCCCTCCTCTAGCGTACGCCATAGGGCCGGGTGCGGCGCCTGCGCTTCGCGGGCCTACCTGCAGCAGTCCCTCCTGTACCCACACAATGGAACCACCGCCCGCCCCGATGCTTCTAACGTCGAACGTAGGCACAAGCACGGTAAGATGCCCAATCGTGGTTTGCCGCAACAGACTCGGGTGGTAGTTTTCGATCAAACTCACATCGAGGCTCGTACCCCCGTAATCCAGATTGATGACCTTCTTGCGATCCATCGTACGTGCCAATTCCACCGAGCCGACTATGCCGCCCGCAGGGCCCGACATGACGGTGTGGATCGGAGCCCGTGTTGCCAGATCCACGGACGTCGCTCCACCGCTGGAGCGCATCACCAGAAAGTCCCCATTGAAGCCCCTCGCCTTGAGCCCCTCGCTCAATTCGTTGACATAGGCTTCGAAGATTGAACGGATATAGGCATCCAGTACCGTCGTCGCTGTCCGTTCGTACTCGCGATATTCGCGCGTGATCTTGGTCGAGATTGATACAGTCAGCTCAGGAAATTCCCTCTCCAAGACGTTCGCTGCCGCCTCCTCGTGCCTCGGATCCTTATAGGAGTGCAGGAAGCAAATCGCGACCGCATTTACGCCGTTGGCAATGAGTTGTCGGGCGGCGCCTCGCACCGCATCATCATCAAGAGGAACCAGCTCATTACCATCCTTGTCGATGCGGCCCGCAACCCCGATACAGTTACGCCGCTTGACAACCGAAGCCGGCCGCTCGTAGCCCAAATCATAGATATGATCGTCAGGCACATTGGTCCGCCCGAGACAGAAAATGTCCCTGAACCCTTCGTTGGTGATAATTCCCGTTTCCGCCCCCTTATGCTCGATGATCGCGTTCAGGGGTAACGTCGTACCGTGCACGAAAATGTCGGCTTCGGCAAGCGGCGTGCCGAGCTCTTCAACGGCTTTGAGGACTCCCACGGCCGGCCGAGCCGGTGTCGTCGGCGCCTTGACGAGCGCCACGTTGCCGTCGGTCATATCGAACTGGACCGCGTCGACAAAGGTGCCGCCTATATCAACCGCGACGCGATAGCGTTTCATCTGTACCCCATCAATATCCGCGGATTGCCGGTCCGCGGCGTGGCGACCGCTTGCACCCCATGGGGAGATCTCCATCTAGGCGGTGGACGCTGCACTCGACTTGACATGCTGTATACTTTACATCTTGTAATGTGTCACACGACTAAATTGGAGTCAAGCCGCCACTGACTCCGGAAGCCGCAAAACATGGAGGTGATACCCGTGATTGACATCTTGTAAAGTCTATTGAGTTACGCTATCGTTGAAGCGAAATCCGTTCCTCGTATGCCCGAATTTGCGATGGGATCTCGTCATGCAGTGTCCGACCAGTGATCTACCGACCGACCTTCTCGATGGCGCGCGCGAACTGATACCTCTTCTCCGGAGTAATAGCGACCGCATCAACGAGGGCAGGTCCTTGCCAGTCGACATCTTCGGCCGGATGGCGGCCGAAGGACTTTTGAGCCTCATGCGTCCCGAACGCTTTGGGGGTAAAGAGCTGGGCTCGGATGTCGTGCTTCGAGTTGCGGCGATACTTGCGGAGGGCGACGGGTCAGCGGCTTGGGTTTACGGGATTCTGGGCTCTCACGACCATCTGATCGGCCTGTACGGCGAAGAAGTCCAAAGGACATATTGGAACTCCCCCAGACCGCATTGCGCCTCGAGCTACATTCCTACCGGACGCGCCAAGCAGGCAGACGGCGGCTACGTGCTCTCGGGGAGCTGGTCATTTTGCAGCGGCATCGACCACTGCGATTGGATCGCATTGGGCGCGCTGGTTCCGAATGTCGACGGTGCAAATGCGCCTGATCTTTTCATCTTTCTTCTTCGGACCGCGCAAATCCGGATAGTCGACGACTGGAATGTCATGGGCCTCGCGGGCACGGGCAGCAAGAGCGTCGTGGTCAACGATGTCTTCGTGCCTCTCGACCATGCACTCAACAACCGGCATGTTCAGTCCGGAAACACACCGGGCCGGGAGTCGCAGACCAATCCCCTGTATCGCACCTCGATCTGGCCCTTGTTCGGCTTCTCGATACTGGCTCCTGCCGTCGGCATCGCGAAGGGGGCGTATGAGCTCACCGCCGCGGAGGTCAAGGCTCGCCTTGCGAGCCCAGACCCAATGTTTGCGAGCAAGAAACCTGCAACACTGATGCGATTGGCGGAAGCCGGCGCTTACATCGATGCCGCTCATCTCATGTATGAGCGCGGCCTCGCCGAAACCCACCATCGCATCATGAATGAGCAACCGCTGAGCAACGAGCTTCGCGGCCGCAATCGGCGGGACCAGGCTTTTATTGCGAAGCTCTGCCGCCAGGCGCTCGACAGCCTCATGGGGCTGACCGGAGGCCGCGGAATCCGGGAAGGCAACCCCGTGCAGCGCGCGCTACGCGACCTGTACGCCATCTCGGCGCATCCAGCGTCGAGTTGGGATTCGGCCGCCCTTAGCTTCGGATCGGTCGCCACAGGCGGACCGCTGACCGAACCGTTCTGCTGAAGCCCCTGTGGGCCGCGGTCAACGATGCGAATACCTACAACGTCCCAAACGAGCTTCAAGTGACAACCGGATTCTCGCAACAATGATTATCAACGATAGAGCCCGCTGCATGACCCGGCGCCTGGGTTCCAAGATGGTCAGGGGTCTGCTTCTGCTCGTCGCCCTCGCCGCCTGTTTCGCCGCTCCCAATGGCGTACTCGCCGCTCAGGACCCGGCAGCCGGATCGACCCCGGTCGTGCCAAGAAGCATTGCCCGCATCACCGACTCGCTATACCGGGTGCAGTACGGCATGCACATCTCGGCCCTGCTGGTCACGCCCGAGGGCGTTCTGGTAACGGATCCGACAAATCCCGATGCGGCACGCTGGCTGCGTACGGAGATCAAGAAAAGATTCAACAAGCCGGTTCGTTACCTCATCTACAGCCACTCACACAGCGACCATATTGGCGGGGCGGCGGTTCTCGCCACTCCAGGTGTCACCATTCTCGCCGGTGAGCTGACGAAGCAGTATCTCGTGGATGACCCGAGCCCCGGGGCCAATATTCCGGTGCCGACCCGGACATTTTCAGGCGAGACGACGCTCAAATTCGGCGGCCAGACGATCAGACTATTCCAGGTCGAGCCCTGGACCCACGCCCGGGATCTCATCGCGATCTACTTCGTAGACCAGAAGGCACTCTATGCGCCGGACCTCATCTCCGTGAAGTCCGTAGGCTTCATGGATTTCAGCAACGAACGTTTCCTGCAGATGATCGAGGCGATCCAGAAGATTCAGCGCATCGACTACCAAATTTTGATCGATTCGCATGGCCCCCTCGGTACCAAGGCCGATGCAGACCGCTTTCTGGAATATCTGTCCGACTTGAAGTCAGGCGCCGAGAAGGCAGTTCTCCATGGAGAGGATGCCCAGCAGGCCAAGAAGTCGATCGATCTCTCGCGCTATAAGGACATGGCGTTCTTCAACGTATGGAGCGGGCTCAATATCGAAGGAGCCATGGAGGCGGTGGCCCTGGACATGGGCCACTCCGGGCGCATTGCCAAAGAATCCGCTGTGACGCCGGAACGCCTGGTGGGCCTCACTACCTTCTGCGGCGCATGCCACGGCCCCAATGGAGTAAGTGCTGACGGCGCATACCCAAATCTGGCAGGCCAGAAATATGAGTATCTGGTCAAGTCGCTCCACGCCTATCAGACACAGCAGCGCTACGATCCGTATATGTCGTCGATCGAATTCATCACTCCCGAGGAAATAGAAGCACTGGCGCGCCACTACAGCACGCTGAAACCGGGCCTTTAGATATGGAACGAATGAACCGCCGCAGCTTCCTTATTGCGGGCAGCACCGAGAGCCTTCTGCTTTGCGCGGCCCCTGCGGTGGCCATGCGCAAGAAAACCAGGCCCGTGCCGGTGCAACCGAATCGGCTCCCCAGAGAGGAGTTCATGCGGCGGCACGATCAGGTTCGAGCGGGAATGAAACGGACGGGAGTCGATGTTCTCATGGTTCCCATCAATGAGAACATGACCTACTTATCGAACGTCTCGACGATTGCCTACGGCGCCTATCTACTGTTCTATCAGACCAGTCCTCCGACACTCCTGATCAACGCCGTCTGCTATTGGGACAGTGATGCTACGGGACCCGCAGCATCGGAGTATTCCGGCAACGAGCTCGGCTCGACAATTCGTGAGACTTCCGTGGTGAGCGATATCCGTGGCGTGCGGCCGATGGACTTTGGAAGAGAAATCGCGAGATGTTGTCGTGACCGGAGTCCGTCAGCCAGGCGACTCGGCATAGTGGGACGTGACTTCGACTTTCCCCGTGGCGGTGGAAGCCTTGCAGGCCTCACCGGCCCGCAAAGCCTAAACCCGGCGGTAGCGGCAGACCTTCGCAAGGCGCTCCCGGAGGTTGAGCTGGTAGACGCGACATCCATCCTCGAGGCCGTTCGATTGCACAAGTCTCCCGAGGAGATCGTCTCCATCAGAATCGCGGCTACGCTGGCGGATCGCTGCAAAGCGGGAATAGCCCAGGAGCTGAGACGGCCCGGCTGCCGAGAAGCAGACCTATTCGCCGCCTATTGGGATACGCTCCTTCGTGCCGGCGGTTCAGGGAGCTGGTGGTTCATGACGGCGAGCTGCGCTTCTGCAGCACCGCAGAAACAGAATTTCCGCGACGTCCCGACCGACAGGGCCATCGAGCGCGGGGATGTCGTTCTGGCCGAGATCATGCCCGCGGGGCGGGACGGCTTTGTAGGTCACGCCGAAGCCTGTTTTGCGCTCGGTCGACCTGCGCAGGCTGCGCACTACGAGCGCGTCGACAGAGTTTGCGCAGCCAGCTTCGATGCGACATTGAGCTGCTTACGGCCGGGTGTTCGACTCAGTGAGATTGTCGCCGCCGCCGACCGCCCGGTTCGCGAAGCCGGGATGAAGCGCGGCGCTCCTATTGCATACGGACTAGGACTGTTTGGGCTCGAGCCGCCCATGGTGGGCCTGCTCGATCCGGCGCCCGGGTCAGACCCCGCGCTGGAGGAGCATATGGTGATGTGTGTCATATCGCATGTGATTGATCCTGCAAGCCACGTCACCGTTCGAACGGGTAGCACGCAGCTGATCACCTCGAACGGAACCGAATGTCTCAATGCGGAGAAGCCGACGGGATTACTCATCCTCTGAGTGCAGGGAGACCAGTAATGATTGGCCCACTTTCGCGCCCACTTTCGGCCTTCCCACTGTTTGAGTCTCGAGATTTCGACGATGTGCGACAGAAAGTTTCGAGAATCTATTGCGCCCACACACTGACGCCACTCAAGAAGAATTCTCAGCTCAACGCCTGGCAGAACACACTGCAACTCTCGAAGCTTACCGTCAGCTCATTGAGCTATGGCTCGGACGTTGAAGTCCGGCCATGCCAGCTGGAGAGATTCTATCTGTTAATGCTGCCTTATGGAGGTGCTGCACGGATAATTTCGAGGACTGGTGAGGTCACCGGTCACACGGAGAGGGCAACGATAATCAACGCCCTGGACGACGTTCGAATGCACTGGCGATGGGATTGCGAGAAGCTCATGGTCAAGATCGATCGTGCTGCGCTCGAACAGCAGCTCGCACATCTGCTAGGGCGTATACCACGCGCCCCCGTCGCGTTCCGCGTGGATATGCCCCTAGAGGGCCACGGCGCGAGATGGTGGGAATTCGTTCGGCTTCTCGTTCGAGAACTCGAATGCGGCAAGCAGGGGCGGACGAACTCTACCACCCTCGCGCAGTTGGAGGACTTGCTTCTCACCAGTCTTCTCGAGGGACAGCCGAACAACTATTCGGAACAGTTGCGGACGCGGGACTATCGCGTCGCACCCCGGCACGTACGGCTCGTCGAACGCTTCATCCATGAGCATGCGGAACAGGCCGTGCGCGTAGAAGAACTGGTTTCCGTAAGCGGCGTCAGCGCAAGGGCGCTATTTGATGGCTTTCGCCGCTTCCGAAGCACGACTCCTATGGCATATCTGCGAACCATCCGGCTGCAGCGCGCCCGCGAAGAGTTGCTCAGCGCTGACGACGGTGCGACCGTCTCGGGCATCGCGAGCCGGTGGTGTTTTCTCGAGCTCGGACGCTTTGCGGACTATTACCGCAAGATGTACGGTGAAACCCCTTCGCAGACCTTGCGTCGTCGCCGATGTGCGCTGGTCATGTGACCGTTGCCTGGCCGCCTGTGAGCCTGGCAATGGCTGTGGCAGCCTGCTCGGGACCCATGGCCAGATAGCCACCCTCCACTTTCAGTTCGCCGCCCGTTATGAAGCTGGCGTGCTCCGAACACAAGAACAGTGCCCCTTCGGCCACTTCCCTGGCGCGCCCCAGCCGGCCAAGTAAGTGATAATCCGCCGCCACGCGGTCCGCTTTTTCACCATCTCCTGCAGCCAGTCCGCTAATCGGATCGCTCTCGGTCCAACCCGCCACAAGGGTGTTCACGCGGATTCCATCGCGCGCGTAGTCCATCGCCTGTAATCGGGTGAGGTGCAGGATGGCCGCCTTCGAGACCGGATAGGTCCAACGGCCGGATTGCGCAGCGTACGCGCTGACGCTGGAAAGGTTCACCACCGCGCCTTTATGCTTGGCCAGTTCCGCGCGCGCGCGTTCTACGAGCAGCGCCCCGCTGACCACGTTCGTGTTGAGCGTCGTAAGCCACTCCTCGCGAGTCGAGCGCCGGCCTTGGTCGACATATGAGCACGCATTGTTGACAATGAAATCAATGCGGCCAAAAAGCTCGACCGCGCCCCTGACAATGCGGTCCAGGTCGGCATCAACGGTAATATCAGCCCGCTCATAGTGCGCCCTCTCGCCAAGACGCTTGACGAACGCACTCCCCTTGTGCTCCGATCTCGCCACGACGACGACTCTCGCCCCTGCTTCGTGAAACGCCTCCGAGATGGTCTTACCGATGCTCGCCGCACCACCCGTGACAATCGCGACTTTACCCTCAATTCCGCGCATTTGACGTTTCCTCTACGTTTATGTTGTCCGTGCCATTCACCTGATAGCTTCAGCAACCATGAATCCCGACATGCCACCCAGTCCAGGACCAGGATGCGTCGACGCACCGATTTGAAACAGGTTACGCACGGGTGTTTTGTGATTGCGGGTCGAGGCCAACGGCCGCCACGGCATGAATTGCGAGAGCTCGCACGAGCCCGAGTAAGGGTCGCCCCCCACCAGATTGATATTCATCCGCTCCAGGTCTGCCGGACTCAGCACGGCGCGCCCGATAATGTTGCGGCTGAGATTGGGTATGTAAGCGCAGAGACGCTGGATGATCCGGTCTGCATAGCGCTCACGTAGCGCTTCGGTCCACGAGCCGTCCGGCGGACAATCAATCTCACCCATCGCGTCGCCCTTGATCCTCGAGGGCAACTCCTGCAATTGAATCCACAAAATTCCCTTGCCGGGCGGCGCCCGTGATGGATCGATCGAAGTCGGTTGCGCCACGACGATAGTCGCCCGCGCCGGCAGCAAGCCGCGGATCGCTTCGTTTACCGCGCGCGAGACTGCATCGATACCGTCGGTGACGTGCAGCATGGCTACCTGCCCGAGTCGCTCATCCGTCCACTGCGGAGGCTCGTTCAACGCCAAATGAATCTGCATCTCCCCGCGACCGTAGCGAAAGTTCTTCGCTTGGTCGCGGATCCCCGGGGAAGCCCCGTCCGCGCTAAGCAAGCGCCCGTACATCTGCGTGGGGGTCACATTACACACAACGGCGTCGCGGGCGAGAAACTCCCGGCCGTCAACCAGACGCGCACCGCGCGCGGTCTGGCGGTCGACCAAGATGCGCTCGACATCGGCTTCGGTGTAAAGCTCGCCCCCAAGACTGCGAATCAGACCTGCAAATCCCGATACGATGTTGGCGCTCCCCCCAAAAACCATCGGACTTCCCGCCGCTTCCAGAGTGAACATGATGAGCTTGCTCATCAGCGCCGAGCCGGCACTTTCCGGACCCAATCCGGCATGCAGTACCCACGGTGCAATTAGAGCCTGCGGGAGGTCGGATCGAAAGGCGCCTTCCAGCCAGGATCGGCTGTCGAGCAACGTCTGGCCAAAATACTCCACGAGGCTTTGCACCCCTCCGGTCCAGAGCTGTTTGACCAACAATCCGAGGAAACGTCGCGTCAAGAGCTCGCCGCCAAGCATCCCGAACGTCAGAGAGGCGAAGCGCTCGATCTCGTGCATCGCGTTAGCATAGGCCGCCCCATCGTTCAGGCCTTGCGCTTCCAGCCTTGCTATATTCTCGTCGCGGCTGCGGCTCAATATGAGGCTGCGCCCGTCCGACCGCACCGTTGCCGTGGGCGATTCGGCGTTGAGGAATCTGACGCCGAAGCGCTCCAAATCGTCCTTCAAAATGGGGAAGTGAGGTGCAGAGACGAAGAGCGGGTACAATGTCGAGAGCGTGTCGTGCTTGAACCCCCTTACCGTGAGCTCTTCGGTCCGGATGCATCCACCCAGCACCGGCTCTCGTTCCAGAACGCACACGCGTCGCCCCCGTTTCGCGAGTATCGCGGTGCAGACCAGTGAGTTGATGCCGCTTCCGACAACTACCACGTCGTAGCGGCTCATGCGGGCGTCGACGCACCCAATTGGGCGTAAGTACCGTTCCAGAACACAAGCGGCGCCTTGTCGAAGCGCTCGAAGTATTCCACCTCGCCGATCTGCACAGTGTGATCGCCGGCCACCCGTGATTCCGTCAGCCGGCACACCAAGCGTGCGGCTGCACCGGAGATCAATGGCACACCGCGCAGCCAGGTAAACTCGACGGGCGCCTCATGGTGCGCCCCGACCGTGAACTGCCGGGAAACGCATTGTTGATCGCCGGCGAGCACGCTGAGTCCTACCTCCATGCCGGGCTCGAGCACCCGCGTCATGCGCGCATCATTGTGAGTGCAAAACAGCACGAGTGGCGGCATCAATGAGACGGACGTGAACGAATTCGCGGTCATACCGTGCTCGCGACCTTCGTACGCAGCCGATACGATGATGACGCCCGTAGCAAATGACCCGAGCGTGCTTCTCAGGAGACGCTTATCGGGTGTGGCGGTCATGTCCACGGTCGCGATCACCTATCGGTCGCACGCGCAAATTCCAGAGCCGCCGCCGGGTCCGAAAATCGAGGAAAGAATTGGCGGGGGTCGTCGAAGGAATTGACGAACCAGCGGGCGATATCCGGCCGTTTCTGCGCAGCCCCGAGCAGTTCGAGCACATGCGGCGGTGGCGGAAGGAGCATGGCGTTGGTCCAGTCGACGACATAACGCGCATAATCCCAGTAGGCATCGAACGTGGACTGCATCCAGTGGACGTCGAATGCAGCGTGCCCATGTTCGAGGATGCGGCGCAAATATACATCCGCACACTTGCTTGCATTATTCGAACCTTGGCCGGTGATCGGATCGTTGAGGCATACCACATCCGCCATACCGAGCACGCAGCGTCCGGAAGGCAGCTTCGCGATCGGATGGCGCACCGAAGGTGGAAATCGGCCGCACAGGACGCCGTTCTGATCGGTGAGCATGGCCGACCGTGCACGTTCGTATTCCCAGGGCAGGAAGCGCCGCAGCAGCTCGACACTGGTCTCGAAGTGTTGCTCCGGGGAGGTCACTTCGCGCCAGCAATCCATGGGCCCGCCCGGCACTCCCTCGAATACCATGATCTCGCAGGGTCCCGTTGTCGTGAGCGCTGGAAATACAAAAAACTCACCCACGTTGGCAATGACGTTGAAGCAGACTGCGGAGTACTCGGGTCGAGGACGTAGCCCGCGAACATAGGTCAGCGCCAGCGCACGCATGGGGCGGTCGAACTGCGAGCGGACCGCATCGCGTTCGAAAATATTTGCGACGGCTCCCTTGCCCGCGGCCACGATCACCAGGTCGTTCTCACCCGCCAGCACGTCAAGGTCCTGGAGCTTGACTTCCTGAACGCGAAGATCACCTCCCAGGCGCACAAACTCGTCCATCCACCGCGGCATCTTCACGCGCTGGTCCACGGACATCGCGGGCCGATCCAGCCGGGAGGCCCAGCGTAGTGCGCGCTCACCATCGGGCCCGGCAACGCTAAACTCGATACCCTCCACGGGAGGACATGTTTCCCTCCAAAAGTCGATCCCGAGCTTGCTCTCGTTCGCCAACGCGGTGGCGAACATGCATTGGCTGGAAGTGACTCTTCCGGCCTGAATCTGTGCGCCTGACTGCGCCGTCGCCAGCACCACCTCGTAGCCCGCCTTGCGGAGGCCGATTGCGACTTGCAAGCCTGACTGACCAGCTCCGACAATTGCCACTTTCCTCATAACACACCTTGCCATTCAGCGATCTAGTGATCCAGACGACGCGTTATTCACCCTAAAATAAGTTGTTGGTCGATCCTCGTCAGTAGTGATAACGAACCTGGAGCGCGATATTACGGGGCTCCTCCTTCGAGGCGGTTGGGAAGCCCATACCGTTGTCGACGATAACGCGGTCGGTCAAATTCTTGCCGATCAAATCGACGGCCCACCGATTGTTGGAGGCTGCGAAAGTCAGTCCCCCATCCAGCCGGACGTAGCCGCCGGTGCCTGCAAGGTACCCCAACCCTATCGCCTGCAGTTGGGGATCATTGCCGTAACTCGTCGTGAAGTATGGACTGAGCTGTACGGTGAATTTGTAAGCATTCTGAATCGGCGTGCTGTAACTGGCGGTCAGGTTCCCACTCCAACGGGGTGCATATGGCGTCGGCTCTCCGGACAGATTGGCCGTGGCGGAAACGGGATCGGAAAAGATGGAACAATAGGGAAGCACATAGGACTGGGCACAGAACGTTTGCAATGTCGTTTGCGGCGCATTGGGGTAATTAGAATAGTATGAGTCGAGATAGGTGACGTTGGCGCCCAGACGCACGCCTTCCATGACCGCCCACTGCGTCTCGAGTTCGGCACCCTGAGACACGGAAGCCGCGGCGTTCGCCGTCGCTTGCGTAGTGGCGTTGACCTGTGCGTCGTATACGTTACTTGTAACTTGCAGATCCTTGTAATTGCTTCGAAACACATCGAAATTGAATAGCAGCCGGTTTTCGAACCAAGTGCTCTTGAGGCCCAACTCGTACGCATCGACATGTTCCGGTCCAAAGTTACTCGCCGAGTCAAACAGCCCTCCTGGTGGGTTGGTTCCGCCAGCCTTAAATCCTCGATCAAAGCGAACATAGACCATTGCTTGTGAAGCGAGCTTGTATTGAATGTTGGCCGATGGCATCAACGCCCGCTCCAACAAGTCGACTGTCGGCGAAGTACCCGCCTCGACGAGAGCCGCCTCTGCGATCGGCAGGACAGCGGATGGCAGGGGGGTCAAGCCACCGTAGAGCTCGGTACCGGTACCCAACGTGTGGATCCGGTAGGCGGCTTTCGTGACCTCGGTTCCGCGAAGCCCGGCAATCAATTTCAAGCGATCCGTGGCATTCCAGGCGAGTGATCCGAAGATTGAATACTCGTGCTCATACTGCAATTCTTCGTCTGATGTGGCGAGGGGCAGATACGGATTAAGCGCGGCGGACCCCAGATTGCCAAAACCAGGCAAAGTGGCTTCGTTGGCAAAATCAAATTGCGAATCTTGATAATAGACACCCGCCTGATATTCAATCAGTCCACCCAGGGGGGACGCAATGCGAAATTCTTGGCTAAGCTGGTAACCATGCTCCGGTGTGACGCCCGTACCGAACTCGTTCACTGGCAGAAGGTTGAAATCGATGTCTTGGTTAAAGTGGTAGTCGTAGTACCCAGAGACCGACGTAAATATCTGGCCCCACCGGCGATAGTTTATTTTGAGAATATCCTGGGATGTTGAGAGCGAGTTTCCCTGACCCGGAAGGCTGGTAGTATCATTATTATCGAGTCCAATTGGCACGTGCAGGGCTATCGCCTGCGGGCACAACCCTTCGCCATTGAAGCCCGGCGTGAACGGCGCCGGAGGTGGACAGTTTGTCCACTGGAGGGGTTCTTGTCCGGAGGATCCTGCCGTTCTACTCTGGCTGCCTTCGATCTTCAGCGTGGCGTCCAAAGCCTCGATGGGCTTGTAGACCAGCGTTAGCCGAGCCGCCTCATTATTGATTCTCGGAACCTCTTGACCGAGATTAACGGTATCGATCCAGCCGCCATCGCCATTTCTCGTGACAGCGACCCGGGCACCGAATGTGTCGGTGATTGGACCTCCGACGGCGCCCTCCGCCGCGTATTGGCCATATTGCCCATAGAGTGCACGGCCCCAGGCATCGAATGCATCACCTGGGCTTTTGGTGACGATATTCAATGCGCCTGCGATTGCATTATTGCCGAAAAAGGTACTTTGCGGACCTTTGAGAACTTCGATCCTGTCCAGATCGAGAAAGGTCGCATTACTAAGAAGCGAGCGGCCGTGGTAGATGTCGTCGGTGAATAGCGCGACGGACTGTTCAGCGGCCGCACCAGCGGTGGTGCCAACTCCGCGAATGAAGATATTATCGTTGCCATTCGAGGGACTCAGTGAGATATGTACGCCGGGCACAGTTTGGGTCAGATCTTCAAACGTATTGAAGTTCTGCTGCGCCACCGTCTGACCACTGATAACTTGTACCGAGATCGGAACGTTCTGCAAATTTTCGGTGCGCTTCTGCGCCGTGACAACGACCTCTTCGAGTTGATTCGAGCTCCCCTGCGATGCCGCATCGGCGCTTGGGGCGCTCTGGGCCATCGATGGCTCCGTGGCACCGAAGCACCCGCCTATGGCCAGCGCAGTCGCGCCGAAACCTCGTAGCCGCTTGGCCAGTTTCCCCATGCTCATCTCCCGCGATTTGCTTAGTAGTCCGGTGTAGCTCGACCCCTTGCAGAAGCGTCCTGCATGGCGTGGCTCGGTGTTGATTGAAGTCGACTCCCATGCCATGCGCTATGCGACTACTGCAGATAATGGTCACCACGTGCCGAAATGTGCGCTCGCCGCGACGCGAAGTTCTGTTGACGAAGCGGGTAAGCGATTATCATCGCTGGCCTCAGGAACTGTGCCATTCGACAATACTCCAGGACTCACCCATGGATCGCCTATTGAAGCGCGCTGCAGCTGCCAGTGCAGCATTTTTCATCATGGGCTCAGCACAAGCGCAGGTAAGCCCAAGCCTGTTTCAGGGCATGCAGTGGCGCAATATCGGCCCATTTATCGGAGGAAAGGTGGATTCGGTGTCGGGGGTCAACGGACGGCCGGCGATTGCGTACGTGGGTACCGATAATGGGGGTATCTGGAAGACCGTAAACGCCGGCGCAACCTGGTTCCCGGTTACCGATGCAGTGGACGATGTCCGGGGCTTCACCGCATTGGCGGTAGCCCAGTCGCAACCGTCGGTTGTCTATGCGGGCACCGGGAGCGTGTTTGGTTCTAACTACAGCAGCGGCGTTTGGAAATCCACCGACGCCGGGGCACACTGGCAGAGCGCGGGATTGCAAGATGCCGGACAAATAGCCTGGCTACTGGTGGACCCAAACGATCCTGACCTGGTGTTGGCAGCCACACGCGGAATCGATCATCGTCGAGGGGGAGACCGCGGCGTATTTCGCAGCACCGACGGAGGACGAACGTGGAGATCGGTGCTGAATGCGCAGCCCGAGTCGGGCGCGACTTATATGTCGTGGGCAAGCGATGATCCGCGTGTAATTTTCGCTGCCGTGACACAAACCTATGTTGCTCCGGGGGATTCGGATCGTTCGCTCTCTAAGCATCCGAGGCCAACAAGCCTGTACAAGTCCACCGACGAGGGCATGACGTGGACTGAGTTGAACGGTCGCAACCAGCCGAAATTAGCCGGGGAGACTGCGGTCGCTGTGGCCACCCATGCCCCGCGCGTGTATTTGTTGAACAGTACTGGTCTTTATCGGTCGAACGACGGCGGCGCAGATTGGTCGGTGGCCACCAAGACGATTTACACATCGAGCAAGCAAGTTCTGGTGGACCCGCATGATCCGGATGTCGTCTATACGATGGGTACCTGTGTCTACCGATCCACCGATGGTGGTCATACCTTGGTGGCCTTCAAAGGGGCGCCCGGAGGTGACGACCCGAATCAGTGGTGGATTGATCCCGCTGACCCGAACCATATCGTGTACGGCGGCGATCAAGGGGCATCGGTCAGTCTCGATGGTGGTCAGAGCTGGAGCTCGTGGTACAACCAAAGGACAGCCGAGATTGATAAAATTGCGACCGATAACCGGTATCCCTACTGGATATATGGGAGCAAGCAGGATAGCGGCACGTTTGCAATCGCCAGTCGAGGCCCGCTCGGAGAGATCACCGACCTTGATTGGTTTCCGCTGCCCGGCTGGGAGACGGGTTTCGTGACGGTTGACCCTGTGCATCCAGACGTCATATTCATGAACGGCCCGTTGGGATTCCTGCAAAAAGTGAATCGCAAGACATGGGGCGCGCAGAGTGTCGATTTTGGTGTGGGTGCCATCAGCCGGGTTACGGATACGGATTTTCGACGCGCAGTCTCTGCACCAATCGTTTTTTCACCACAGAACCCGGGCGAGTTGTATTACGGCACTCAGAATGTTTGGGAAAGCCAGGACGGTGGTGATCATTGGAAAAAAATCAGTCCGGATCTTACGGCTCATCCAGGAAGACCGCCCTTGCCCAATCCGGAAGGAGTCCATCACGGTGACGCACTGGTGGCGTTGTCGCCTTCAACTGTGCAAGCCGGGGTCATATGGACGGGCAGCAACAATGGCGTATTCTATGTGACGGAAGACGGCGGAGAGCATTGGCGGGACGTAACTCCACCGGACATGTCGATACATGGCGTCATCAACATTGAGGCGTCGCATTTCGATCCATCCGAGGCCTACGCAGCGGTGCGGAATAATGCAATCGGAGATTATTCACCGCACATCTACCGCACGCGCGACTTTGGCAAGTCATGGCAACGCGATCGTTACGGGCCTGCCGACAGATCAACCAACCGGCAGCTTTGTGCGAGTAGTGCAGGAAGACGATCGCAAACGGGGTTTGCTTTTCGCGGCCACGGAAACGTCCGTGTACGTGTCGTTCGATGACGGCGATCACTGGCAATCGCTGCGGCTGAACCTTCCAACGACCTCGTTTTATGATTTGCGAATCCACGACGGCGATCTGATCGGTGCAACCTACGGGCGTGGTGTATGGATTCTGGACGATATATCGCCGCTCGAGCAGTCGACCGCGGACCTTGCAGATCGGCAAGTGCATTTGTTCCGCCCGCAAGCCGCGATCCGGGTCCAGTCGAACATCAATCAGGACACGGCGTTTCCGCCCGAGGTTCCCCACGGAAAGAACCCACCTCAAGGGGCTGTGATTGATTACTATCTGAAACAGCCTGCGCAGAATGTACAGCTGCAGATTTTCGATGCCAAGGGCAACCTGGTGCGTTCGTATTCGAACGCTCCGATTACGCCGCTCGATCAACCCCTCCCGCCCGCGCCTGCCTTTTGGGCACGGCCGTCGCGGCCGTTGCCGAAGACGGCGGGTGAGCACCGCGTGAGCTGGAACATGCGCTACCCAACGCCACCTGCCCTGTTCTTCGATCAGTCCTCGGCGGCAGTGCCGGAAGACACATCATTCATCCCGGAAGGGCCCATGGCGCTGCCTGGTAACTATACGGTGAAACTGACTGTGGACGGAGTTTCCTACACTCAGCCGGTGCTGCTGAAACAGGACCCGCGGCTTGATGATTCGCCCGCAGCGATGGATGACATGCGCCGGCAATTGGCCCTTTCGCAGCAAATCATCAAGGTCATATCGGCCAGCAAGAACGCCTACGAGCAGGGAAAAGGGTTGGATGCGAAACTGTCATCGCTGCGCACAGGAGTATCGGGCGGATTGGCCAAGACGCTGCGGGAGCAAATAGCCACACTGACCGGTACCATCGACGATGCGTCCATCGGCCTCTCCGGCGGGCCCTACGCTGTACCGCCCGTCAAGGGCACCACCAGCTTCAGCAGGATCAATGGGCAGGCATCGGCTCTGCTGGGGATGGTTGAATCCACCAGTGATCAGGCACCCGTGCCATCGTTGCACCGGACCTACTCGGATCTGTGCAGGGATTTCAACTCTACTTTAGCCGCGTGGCAATCGTTACAATCAAAGGTTGCCGGATTGAATGCTGGTTTGAAACATGCCGGCCATGGACAGGGCATCAACTCCCCAGCAGCTACTGCAAGCTCAATTGTGCAAGGCCCATCGCCTTGCGGATAAAGGCATAGACATCCGCCGTCTACTCAATCCCACCTGTTCTTTCTCGAGGACGGGACCCCGATCGGCGACCCGGAGGTCACTAGGTGGCGGTGGAACGAGAGCCTGAGGAAGTTGCAGATCCGTCAACGCGGCCTCTACCACGCGCGCCATTCCTCCGTCACTTGGCGGCTTGTGCTCGGCGAGAATCTGTTATGGGTTGCGAAACAGCACGGCCACAGTGCCGAAGTGATGCTGCGCATGTACGCCGCGTGGATCGAGGGCGCAACGGATCAAACAGGCGATGGATGCGAGTCCGTCTGCGCAGGCGCGCGCTGCCACTATCCCTGCGCGTACCCCGACACAGGGCACGAAAAATATTGTGATCAGCCCCCTCAAATATCGCTACCAACCTTGTCTTGGCGCCTCGAACCAAGCCCGGTGCTGTCGTAACGAAGTCTGTTCCGTGCAATCGCCGCAAACTCTCTGATCGGCGATCAGGGTATTGGACACTTTCTGGGAACTGGCTATAATGACCATTATGACTATCGTGCCTATGGAGGGCTAAATCGTGGACACGACCGCCTGGACCGTCGCACAAGCGAAGGCAAAGTTGAGTGAAGTCATCGAGCAAGCGCAGGCACAAGGCCCGCAGGCCATCACACGTAATGGCAAGAAGGCCGCAGTCCTCGTTTCGGCTGAAGAGTGGGAGCGCAGGACCCGGCGCGCCGGCTCGCTCGCGGCCTTCTTTGCGGCATCACCTTTGCGAGGGTCGAATCTGAGCGTCAGGCGCTCGAAAGACAGGTTACGTAAGTCGGGCCTGTGAGCTTTTTACTCGACACGAACGTAGTCTCCGAGTGGACCAAGCCTCACCCTAACCCCGGGGTGATCGAGTGGCTGGAGCAGGTCAACGAGGACGATGTTTTCCTGAGTGTCGTGACGTTTGCGGAGCTGCGGCATGGAATCGAGCGATTACCGGCTGGCGCTCGTCGCAGACGACTCGATAATTGGCTGCGCACTGAGCTTCCGGCACGATTCGAGGGACGAATCGCTCTCGTTGACGGTGCCGTCGCGGATGAATGGGGTCGCTTGGTGGCCCGTCATGAGGCCGCTGGTCGCCCAATCCATGCGATGGACGCGCTCATTGCGGCTACCGCGCAGGTGCACGGGCTCACGCTCGTAACGCGCAACGTCTCTGATTTCAAGGCATCCTTGAAATCGATGCTGAATCCTTGGACGTAGGCGTTGATCGTCTGATGCTGCGATGACGGACGAGTTCTCATTTGCGCACCTATGCGGCGTGGATGGAGGATGCGTTCGAAACCGACATCGCGCTGATCCAGGCCGCGATGAACAGAGACGGATTAGCTATTGAACGGGTGTCCCATACCCAGATCGAGTTGACCTTGAGTGCGCCTGCAGTGCCCGGATTGGGCACTCGATTGGCCACTCGGCGCGCAGCGCCAGAGGCTCAAGTGGGCGATTTGGGCTGTTCCGCCAACGTTCGTTCGCATAAAACTTAAATAATTTCAGGCGCTTGCGCGGTCCAACGAAGCGCTTGCTCTTTGATGGGTGGCGAACGGCTACAAAAAAAGCCATTGCATAATGGCACTCAAATTGCCACTATGAGCCTCAATATGGCAAATCAGTTGCCATTTTGAGCAGCACCATGACTTTCATTCCACGGGTCTTCACGCCGCCCAAACACCATTTCTTTCTACTGGGTCCCAGAGGGACCGGCAAGACTGCATGGTGCACAAAGCAATTTGTGGATGCCTTGCGCATCGACCTGCTGGATGGCGCCGTTATGCGCGAGTATTCGAGCCGGCCCGAAAGACTCATCGCAAATGTCATGGCCAACCTTGACAGAAAGCAGATCGTCATCGATGAAATTCAAAAGCTGCCGGAATTGTTGCACGCCGTACACCTGTTGATCGAACGCAAAACTGGACAGCAGTTCATATTGACCGGCTCGAGCGCACGCAAACTTCGTCGTCAAGGAGTCAATTTGCTCGGTGGGCGTGCCGCGGAAAAATATCTTCATCCTTACATGGCCTGCGAGTTGGGCAGCCGCTTTGACCTTCGAACCGCGTTGGACCAAGGATTGTTGCCGGTTGTTTGGGGAGCGGCCGAACCGCAAGAGATTCTGAAAGCCTATAACGGCCTGTATCTGCGTGAAGAAGTCCAAATGGAGGGGTTTGTTCGCAACATCGGGGATTTTGCCCGTTTCCTTGAAACCATGAGTTTCTCCCACGCTTCGGTATTGAATCTGGCGAACATTGCCCGCGATTCCCATATCAACCGCAAGACTGTGGAAAACTATCTGCACATACTTGAAGATCTATTGCTGGGCTTCCGTATCGAGGTGTTCACCAAACGCGCCAAGCGCGAACTTGCCGCTCACCCAAAGTTCTGCTTCTTCGACACCGGCGTATTTCGCGCCAATCGCCCGCAAGGACCCCTCGACTCGCCTTCCGAATTGAACGGACTAGCGTTGGAAGGACTCGTGGCTCAGCATTTGCGCGCTTGGTGCGACTACTCCGCCGGCACCCACCATCTACATTACTGGCAGACGCGGGCGCGAGTGGAGGTCGACTTTATCGTCTATGGAGAATCGGGTCTGTATGCCGTCGAGGTAAAGAATTCACAAAGTGTTCGGCCGGAAGACCTGAGAGGACTTAAATCTTTCGTGGAGGATTATCCGAAAGCCCAACGTTACCTGCTTTACAGAGGCAAAGACCGACTCTTACAGGATGGCGTACTGTGTATTCCATGCGAAGAATTCCTGTTGGCGTTGAAACCCGATAGTTTTCCTGATTGATCGGCTCGAGCACACGACACTAAGGATAGGCATAAGTCTGGACTACGCAACTCTCGAAATCCTTCGCCGTCAGCACCGAGCTTGGCGTCTATTGCTCGCAGAGCACGCCGCCCTCGTCGTCGGTTTTCTGCATAAGACCGCAGGGCGCAACGGGGGCGAGAGAGCCCGCGGCTAGCCAGCAGTTCATAAACGTAACCACCACGCCTGCGCAATATCCTGTCGCGGCCTGCCGGCCATACGCTATGCCCAGACGTGAGGAGAGAACTCACGGCGCGAGCTCGGCTTCTCCTCCCACTGTAGCGTAATCGGCCGCGGGCCGATCGCGTCCCTGTAGTGTTCGCTGCGCATGAGCCACCAATTCGCGCGTGCGGTACTGGCGTGGCGTGCATCCAAACCGCTTCTTAAAGGAACAACTGAAGTGCGACATATTGTTGAATCCACACGCATAAGCGATCTCGTTGATTTTCCGGCTGGAGAATTCAGTCAACGATAGCGTTCGCTGACAAGCCTGAAGGCGCTGCTCCCAGATCCACTTCGACACCGTTGTCTCTTCTTTCTCGAACAGCTTATTCAGGTACCGTTCCGAGATTCCATGGGCAGCCGCAATCCGCTTTGGGCTCATTTCCTCGTCTTCAAGGTGAGCATGGATATAATTGCGTATCCTTATCATGAGCGCCGAATGGGATGTCGTGGCAGCCGGACATTGCAAGGGCGACTGACCGAAGGCAAAGGCAACGACCTGGAGAAGACTTTCAACCAAAGTGTCCAGCCCGTCGCCTTGCATCTGCATACAGTTCCTGGCGATCGATTGCAGCAAGTCGGCGGCGACGCAACCGGCCGCCGAACGTCCAACCGACAGAGGGACGGCGCACAGGTATTGTGGCCTGGCGAAATAGCGATCTACGAGCTTTCTCGACAACGACAGTGTCAGTACTTTGAATTCGCCGATCAAATCTAGCTCGCCACACGATCTGCTATCTTGCAAGAAGAGATCGCCCGCCACGAGATCGTGATAGTTCCCGTGCTGACTGGCAGAGCCTCGACCTTCGATCAGATATTTGAGCAGAAAAACATCTTCATGGCTTTGAGATGTGCGCCGGGCAACTCTGGTGATGTGTTGTGACGTCGAATGCACGTATACTAGTCGATTGTCTCCGATGTCAGAAGACACCATCTTTCCGAAGAAAGCGCCGCGCGCCTCACGATCGAGGCTAACCGACAACAGATGACTGGAAATTAGCTCGCGCCAATAGTCAAATCGATCGCGCTCAGGAACAACATCAGTTGAATGTGTCAGCATGTCCACCCCTATTGTTCCAGTGTCTCATTTACTACACAAGCCGAGGATATATTATACGCTCCGCTGATGACAAGGCCGACCTGTCCTTCGTTGTGTCCCAGGCGATCGGCAGACAAGTGAACCCGGCCGTGCGGCGCTGCACCGGAGAGTCCGGCGGATAAGCTCGCTTTTCCCCGCCCCGGGGACTCAAAGGACTACCGGCATCCGATGGGGGACCCGCGGCAGTACAGATTTTGAGCCGGTACACCAAATTTGCGCTGCGGGGCGGCGAATATACTCCGCCTCCTTATCAGTTCAGGACAGGCCCTTAAATCATGGCAGAAACCAGTGCTGGAAAACTGGATCCGGAGTCGGCTGCGTTTCTTGATCGCATCAGAAGCGCAGCCCAGGGGTCTCAGTCATCCCCGCTTGACCACAAAGACCCAGCAAGCATGCGAGCATCAGCGGTTGCCCTACTCAAGGCCTTCGGCCCCAAAAAGCTCCCCGTCCGAGAGGTTCGTCGGAAAATCATCGTGTCCGAAGGCCGAGAAGTTCCGGTCCTCATCTACTGGCCGGAGGACGGTGGCGCCAAGGGTCATCCTGAGTCAGGAATACCGATCGTGTTGTATTTTCACGGCGGAGGTTGGACTCACTGCAGCGCTGAAACGCATGATGGGGTAGCTCGCCATCTCTGTAACAAGGCCGGATGCATTGTGGTCAACGTTGATTATAGGCTTTCGCCCGAGCATAAATTTCCGGCTGCGTTGGAGGATGCCTACGACGCGCTACGGTGGGTGAATGCGAACGCAGACAACCTGGGAGGAAACGCGCGCGCCATCGTAGTGGCAGGCGAAAGTGCCGGCGGCACTCTTAGCATTGCGCTCTGTCTGCTTACTAAGACTAGGGGCGGACCGAAGATCGCGGTTCAAATCTCGATGTGCCCGTCGCTCGACCTGCGCGGATACGATCAGTATGACTCCTGGAAACGGCTGGGTAACGGTGACTATCTCGTGTCCAAAGCCTCATTGGAACAGACTAAGGATGCCTATTTACAAAGCCCGGGCGATGTCACCAATCCACTGGCATCGCCCATTTTCGCTGTCGACCTATCGGGCCTGCCGCCAGCGCTCGTCATCACAGCAGAATTCGATCCATTGGTAGATCAGGGGGAACACTACGTGCGCAGATTGCGTGCCGGCGGCGTCCCAGTCGATTATCAATGTTTCGAAGGAACGATTCATTCGTTCATGATTCTGGCGAGTGCCATCAGCGTGGGCTATCGCGCGCTCGATCTGGCTGCGGAACGCATTCGAGCTGCAGCATCGCCGCAAACGCAAGGCAGTTAGAGTCGCATCGCGTATCTGTCACGAGAGATGGAAGAATATAGATGGGCATTTACCAAAGCATGCAACGTGGGCCATTTACTAGCCCGGACGACTATCGAAAATTGCTGACCATTTGTGCGGACATGCGAATTTTTGGAAAAAGCTGCTTGCCTTTCTGCATCTAACCTAGTGAATCCACGCAGATGATCTTTACTGGTTCAACGAAGTGGGCCTGTGGATCAATAAGGCGCCGCCATAAACTCGTCGTAGCATTGGAGAGGGCATGATGATCGAGCGAACCGACAAGTCATTTTTTGAGGAGAGCCGGACCGACATCGCCCGGCAGGTGAACGAGCAGCTTAGTAAACTCGGTGACGGTTCAACTCCGCCCCTGAACACACGCGTGGCAATCGCCTCCCGAATTCTCTCCGACGAAGGTCACGGGCGAACTCTGGCCGGCCAGATTACCGCTAGGGCATCGGGGGAGAATGCCTTTTGTACGCTACCCTTTGATATCGGCTTTGCGGACGCTCGCCAGAGTGTGGTATTGCGGATCAACGGCAGCATGCAAGTTTTGGAGGGGAGCGGTATTCCCAACCCGGCCGTTCGCTTTCATATGTGGATTTACGAGAATATTTCTGACGTAAATGCGATCGTCCATACCCACCCGCCCTTTGCTTCCGCACTGTCCATGATCGGTGAGGAGTTGGTGGTCGCTCACATGGATGCCACTCCGTTCCATGACGATTGCGCCTACCTGCCCCATTGGCCAGGCTTGCCCATCGGCAACGACGAGGGAGAAATCATCGCGCGCACCCTGGGGTCGAAGCGCACCATTCTGCTGGCTCATCATGGGTTGCTGACGATTGGAAAGTCACTCGAGGAGGCGGTCTACCTGGCGGTACTATTCGAACAGGCGGCGCAGCTGCAAATGAGGGCGCGTGCGGTTGGTCCGATACACCGCATCGAGCCCGCGCTCGCAAAGGAAAGCCACGACTTTCTGCTCCAATGGGGATTTATTCAAGCCACCTTCAAGTATTGGTCTCGCCGAGCCCTGGCCTCCCATCAGGAGCTGTTGACCTAAATGCTGCCGTCAAAAATCCGAGACGTTTGTCTAATGTCAATCATTTTTTTATGACCACAAAGAATTCCGTCTTGCCCTGACTTGCGTTCTCAAACACATGTTTTCGATCAGCTTCGAAAAATAGACTGTCACCCTTCTCCAACACCACGGTGGCCCCGTCGAGCCTGATCCGCAGCTTGCCGCCAAGAACGAGGATATGTTCCTCAGATCCTTTCGGATGTGGCGGAAAGGAGCCGAGTTTGACCTTCGAATTGAGAACGACTCGGGAGACCTCGACGGCGGCCTCGTGAAAGGAAGGAGACAGTATGCGTCGCTCCCAACCCTGATCGGAATTGCGAATGACCGCCTGTTCTCCCTTAGTTAGTTTGATTACGCGGGCATACTCATCGTAACGTAACATCTCCGGCAGCGTTGTACCCAGGGCAATCGCGAGACGCACCGCGACACTCAGGGACGGCTGCACCTCGTTGCGTTCGATCTTGGAGATCATGGAGCGACTCACCTTTGCCCGCGCAGCCATGTCCTGCAGACTCGCGTTTCGACTCTTGCGCAATTCCCGTAAGGATGACGCGAAGGATCGTGCGGCCGCGGAGTGATTTCGTGAATTCGGCATACGACCAGAACGCGCGAACCTAAGCAACCGCTCGCTGTGGAAGGTCCGTTGAAACAAACTCTCGAACTGCCGCGTTGAAGCTGTTGATCTCCTCAACCTGCCCCATGTGGGCGCTTTCTTCCAAGGTGTGGAGGCGCGCCCCCTCGATATGTGTGGCCAGGTATAATGCCCCCTCGTATCGCTGTTTTCGGTCGTGACGCCCTTGGATGATCAGCGTGGGCCACCTCACCCGCTTCAGCCTCTCGCGACTGTCGATTTTGACGAAGTCCTTGACGAAGGCATTCGCAACATACTGCGGCCACGCGAGCGTCTGTTCTAACACCGCGTGCGCCACCGCAGGATGGGGCGGATGATGAAACAGCCAAGTGTCTCCAACATCGGCGTACGCCGCCGCATGGGCCAAACCGCGCCCATGCTCGGGGTAGAAGATCTTCCCCCAGTATTCAATGAATTCCTCGGACATTCCGCCAATTCCGTCGCGATTGCCCACGACCCACGGTCCGGCGCTCACCAACACCATTTTTCTCAGAATGTCGGGACGGCGCGTCGCGGCCATGAGAGTGAGCTGCGCGCCGATTCCGTGACCGACCAGCGTCGGCGACCCCAAATTCAGCGTGTCCACCAAAACAATCAAATCCGCAGCCGCGATATCGGCGGTGTAACCGTTTCGCGGCTTGTCCGACTCGCCGGTCCCTCGCCAGTCGTAGGTGATTACCCGGAACCGGTCGGTGAGGCCGGCCACCTGGTTCTCCCACATTTTGTGGGTCTGGACGCCGCAGCTAGTAAAAACGATGGCGGGGCCCTCGCCGAAATCTTCGTAGTAGATCCGAACCCCATCGCCAACAGTACAGTAAGGCATAAGTTCCCGTCCCTGCGGACCGCGTCCGTCACTGGAGCTCAAGCGCAATCACTTAAGATAAAACGCTGTCGAAAGGTGCCGACGCTACATGTGTATCTGTCAGTGCCCGAGCAGCCGCATACGGACTCCGGCGCCAGTTTCAATTTGTCCCCAATTATAGACGGATGTCCTGTATGAGGGATAGGATTTCTATGTGCAGCACGGAAGTGCAAGCGAGAAGGATGTCGACGTGCCCAGGTACGATTTCCCTGTCAGGATACATTTCGTTCCCGATAACGAAACTACGTAGGCTCGGTACGAGATAGCGTTGATGTTATCTATTTGCGTCGGTTGACACATGATTAATTCAAGTCCGCCGCGGCGTCGCGAAGGCGGTGGCCCCGCTCCACCTTGGCTGACCCGCGTGACCATGAATCTCGACATCCGACCAGCTCATGCGGGGACACGGTCACCGCCGCTCACGTGTTGAAGGAGAACGACTTGGAATACACGAGGAAACGATATGACCGCCAGTAACAATCCTAAGAAATCGACGCGTAGAGAGATCATGGGCCTTGCCGGCGCTGCGACAGCAGTGATGGCGGTAACAGTGCATCAAGCGATGGCCGCCCCTGGTTCCGACGTCCTGGGCAATCGAGCCAACCCAACCCCCAAACCATCGAAGTCCACCATGCCAGATTCAAACACGATCAGTCTCGAAGATCACGCTGCGATAGAAACCATGTTGCTCCATATATTCTGGTTGGCGGATCACGGCCACTTGGACCAGGTCGCGGACTTTCATACGAAGGACGCGCTGGTAACGAGCAATATGGGACACCATATGGACGGTCGGGAGGCCATTCGCGAGGATGGCATAAAAAACGCTATTCCCCCCGGGGCGATGACTCGTCATGTCATGACCGCGCTGCAGATCACGCCCAACCAGGACGGGTCCGTCGAATCGACCTGCACGGTCCTGCGCTTCAGTCGGACCGCCGACTCACCGCTCGGCATGTGTTTACTGGAGGACAGTGCACAAACACTGGTGCGCGGCGAGGACGGTCGTTGGCTCATC
Source organism: uncultured Gammaproteobacteria bacterium (assembly GCA_963784105.1). Taxonomy (GTDB): domain Bacteria; phylum Pseudomonadota; class Gammaproteobacteria; order Steroidobacterales; family Steroidobacteraceae; genus Bog-1198. Next base: position 1,079,970 of record CAWAQE010000015.1, on the reverse strand, counting down.
TCCAAGCGCCATGTCGATATCTTGTTTCCGCTCGCTCCCGGTGGGGGCCCGCGCCCGGGCGGGCCGCGTCGCGCGGCTCCCGGCAGTCCTAACCACAATTAACAACGGGGATGCTTAATTTTCGTGTTGTTTCTGTCGTCAGTGAGCGATCGAGTATGGGCTCGGTCGCGCTCTTGGAATGGCATCTGAATGATACGCGATTCGTGGTCGCGTCATTGATGCACGTCATCCCCGGAGCAAAGTGTGGCATATAAGATCACAGTGTATTTCCTTATGACCATTGCCGTGATCTTGTTCGTAATATCACTCGGCGCGTTGCTTCCAAGAATTCCGATTATTGGCGAAATAGGCACGATTTGTGAATCATTTTTTTCTATTCACCTCGTTATATTGTCGCTCGCGGCGTTAATCTCTTTCACTTTTATTTTCCGCGCGGATATGAACAGGGTGACTGCCGTCGGGCTGGTGATTTCAGTGTTTGCATCGGTGGCCCTGATGGTACCGTTTGTGACGCTGATATCGGAGGCCGGCAATCGGAAAGTGGATCTCTCGTGGGCCGATATGCTGCGCGTGAAATTCAGCGCCGGTTACCCTGATCCCGCGTCGTCGGTGAAATATGCGACGGCCGACGGACAGGATCTTTATGTGCAAATTTCACTTCCTTCCGACACTGGCGGCGCGGGCAGTCGCATACCCGTCGTTCTCATTCATGGGGGCGGGTATGTCAGGGGAACGCGAAATCTTCGAGCCGGCATGGACCCGATTCTTCAATCAGAGAGGATATGTCGTCTTCGATGTTGATTACCGGTTAGCCACGGTGTCATATTTTACTTGGGATAAAGCGGCGCCCGATATTGCTACAGCCATCGTGTGGATTGGCAAGCATGCCGCCCAATACAACGTCGACATGAGCAGGTTGATCCTGGCGGGATCCTCTGCCGGAGGTGGCCTCGCTTTGCAAACGGCGTATGGCATCAATGATGGCACGGTGAAGTCATACGAGGTGGGCGCGGTCTATCCGGCAAAGGCCGTTGTTGCTCTTTACCCTTGCCAGGACTTGACTGGTTTATGGAAGAAAAATCCCCGGCTGTTCGGGGTGGGGCTTCGAGCACTGAGTGAGGCTTTCATTGGCGGTACTCCCGAGCAATACCCTGACCGGTACGCATTGGTGGACGCTGGAACTCATGTGTCTTCGTCATCCCCGCCGACTCTGATGATTGTAGGTAAAAATGATCACCTCCTCCCCTTTTCAGATCAGAAGGCGCTTGCGGAAAAATTGTCCGCCGCGGGAGTAATGAACGAGTTCGTGGCCCTGCCATTTAATGATCATTTCTTTACGATCGCCGTGGGTAGTCTAGGCTCTCAAATCTCGTTTAAGGTAGCCAATGACTTTCTCATGAAACTGGGAACGCAGGGACATCCACCGGCGGCAATTCATTCAAGCCACTTTTAGACAGTGGTTGCACTATATGATGAATGTCCACCCGCCCCTGTTTACCTGAGTTCATGGTGGGCCGTCCAATCTCGCGCACCAGGAACTGGACTTTGGCGCTGCTCTTTGTGGCGGGCGCGCTCAATATCTTCGACCGCCAGGTCGTCAATATCCTCGCGCAGGCCATCAAGGTCGATCTATCGATCTCGGACGCGCAGCTCGGGCTGCTGACCGGCACTTCCTTCGGTCTATTCTATTCGATCCTGGGAATCCCGTTGGGTCGCCTCGCCGACCGCGTCGACCGGGTGAAACTGATCGCAGCAGCGATGGCGGTGTGGAGCGTATTCACTGCCTTGAGCGGACTCGCCGGGAACTTTACCCAACTCTTCGTGACCCGGCTGGGAGTCGGTGTCGGGGAAGCCGGTTCGCAGCCGGCAAGCACGGCATTGGTTGCAGATCTCTTTCCGGAGAATCGGCGCGCGTCGGCTTTGTCGCTGCTGCTTGTCAGTACGCCGGTCGGCGGCTTTCTCGGACTCTTGCTGGGTGGATATGTCGGTACCCAGTGGGGTTGGCGCGCCGCCTTTCTGGTCGCCGGCATTCCGGGCGTAATTCTCGCTCTCGTGATGATCGTGACCTCGCGAGATCCGAAGTTTACTGCGGCCAGCGGCCAGGTTAGACAGGGGCCGTCCTTGCGCGAAACCCTTCGGATGTTCATACGCATGCCGCGATTTCGCTGGCTCGTCGCCGGTGCGGTCTGTTGGTCGTTCTTGATCTATGCCTCTGGCGCGTGGCTGCCGGCGTTCTTCATCCGTGTGTATGGCATGAGCGGCGCACAAATCGGTCGCTTTGCCGCGATTGGGGTGGGTGTCGGGGGCGCTATTGGTACGATTGGAGGAGGCTTTGTGTGCGATCTTCTCCGCCTACGCGTCCGCGAGGTCGAATTGAATATGTTAATGATTACACTTTGCTTGACCGTGCCCCTGCTGTTGGCGACCCTCCTCAGCGGCAGCCGCCCGATCGCTCTCGTCTCCATGATTCTGTTCAACGCCTTCGCATTCTCGTATCTGACTCCCACGGTGTCACTGATCCAACAGGCGGTGACACCGGAGAGTCGCGGCTTGGCCATCGCCGTCGGTCTTTCCATATCCACCATCTTAAATTTGGGATTGGCTCTGCCTCTTGTGGGCCTTCTCAGCGATGCGTTGATGCCAACGCAGGGGCGAGGAGCCATCCGCTACGCACTGGCGGCGAGCGGGCTCGCGGCCGGTCTGGCCGGGATGCTTTGTCATTGGTGTGCACGTCGAGCACAACCGGTTGCGCTGATGGAGTTCATCGCTTTGTAGCGGCTTAAGGGAGCTAGTCCAACCCTTGACTTGAGGGTTGGCTCTACTTCTCGGCGGTCAGGCAGGAGCACCGCGAAATGTTGCTTCGACGTAGCGCAACGCAACCTTCCACTCCCCGCGGTTGGAGCGCCTGAAAATCCAATAGATATCGGCGACCACCCCGGGAAGCGTGTGGTCTTTCTCGCCGGGGCGGCGCCGATGCACCCTCAGCAATTCGGTTCCCTGAACAGTCCCGTCTTCGAGCAGAGACAGTCGAAGGTTCGATGACACGTGACGGGTGACATCGTCGTTCGTTTGCAGCGTCACCTCCTCAGCGAGAGCCCGCCGCCCATTGATGAATTTGCCGGCGCCTATGAGATGCCCATCTTCCGTGTAGAGGCCGGTGATGTTCTCGATTGGGCCGTGGTCGGCGAACCAGTAATACTCGTGTAATAGCGCCCTAATGGCCATTCGGTCCGCCACACTAACGCCTTGTACCGCTGTGACACGGTCTGTCGATCCTTTGGATGTATGCAATGGTCCATCCTCGTTGGGCGCCGGTGTCGCACAGCCCTGCAGAGTCAGTGTCGCGGCCGCCGCACCAGCAAGGCTAATGGCGTCTCTACGGTTCATTACACGGCTCCAAACACTTCGTTGAAGAGCGCCAGCATTTCCTCAAACGACCGCCGGTCGGACAGCTCGTTATAGCCGACGCCCGGGTTTCGGCCGCCAACGGTGATCGGACCTGGCCCGCCAGCTGTGGTGCCGCCGGCGCGGGCAATAGCAGCAGCCACGTTGCCACGGCCGGGTTGGTGGGGTGTGGGGTCGGTGAAGCTGTGCCCGGTGCCCCCGTAGATATACAGACGCCAGTCGACGGTTCCTGCGTCTATCATCTCCTTTTGGAAAGCCTCCTTTTCGCCGGGTGGGGCGATCGCGTCGGTCCCCCCGGAGCACGCCAGTACCCTCGCCTTGATGTTGACCGCGTCTTGGGGGCGAGCGGTCTGCAATGCCCCATGGAACGCGACGATGGCGCGGAGGTCCGCGCCAGATCGTCCCAGCTCCAGCGCCGCCCCGCCGCCGTAGCAGTAGCCGATGGCGGCCAATCTGTGCTGATCGACCCACTGCTGGCGGGAGAGCACGCCCAGCGCTTCTGTCATGATGGCGCGGATAGGAAGCGGGTTGGCCATGAAGCCATAGATCCGCTTCAACGCGGCGTCGACGTCCAAGAGCTTGCCGTCGCCATGATAGTCGGCGACGAAAGCGACGTACCCGAGGCTGGCGATGCGCCGTGCAAACATTTTGGAGGACTCACCGAGCCCGAACCCATCATGGCCGATCAATACTCCGGGGCGCTTGCCGATGCGATCCGGCTCGACAGCCAGATAGCCGACGTAGCGTTTGCCGTCGCTGAAGTATTCTATATCCTTCAAAATCATGCAGCCTCCAGTATTGGATTCCGACGTGGTCACCGTGGTTCGTTTAGAGGAAGTCTTGCCCGAACCATCCTCGATGGCAGGTACCTTCGCCTGACTAGCTTCGGCCGCCATTGCCACGACCATTGCGCCGGCAAGACCAACCGCCTCCCGGCGGTTCACTTTCTTGGGATCTGTATCCGTAGTCACGATGCTTTTCTGCTCCTAGTCAATTGTGGGATGGGTCTGGGGATTTCGCAGAAGGTGCGGCGGGACGACCGGGGCCACCAGCGCGAAATACGATCGAATCGTCGCGCTTCATAATTCTCCACTGGCCGTCGGCGTTTCGCCTGAAGACGAAGGTGGAATCGACGATGGCACCGGGAGTGGTATCGCTCGACCCATCTCCGTGATGGCGATACACCGTCGTATAGGTCGTCGCTTGCACGGTTCCGTCCGCAAGCGGCGTCAGTCGCAAGTTTGTCGTCACATGCCGCTGCTTCAGATCTGCGGGATCTTGCCGCGCTATCGCGCGCAGAGCTTCACGTCCGTTGACGTTGATCACCCCAGTAATCACGGCGTCCTCCTCGTACAAATCCACCGCCTTCTCCTGAAGTCCGTGATCGGATCGCCAGTTGTGCTCGAGGATCACGGCCTCGATCGCCACTCTGTCATCCAGACTGAGGTCATTCAATTTCGACATAAAACACCAACCTTTACTGCTCATCTGCGCAGCCCCAACGTCGAGGTCCAGTACCACGAGCTAAAAGTGGCTGCGCAGCTCGACGCCGAAGGTGCGCGGCTCGCCGTAAAATCCTACGGCAAATCCGAAGCTAGTGAGAACCGACGCGCCATTTTGCATGTACACCTTGTCAGTCAGATTTTTACCATACAACGCGATCTCGAGCTTACGGTCCTGCAGGAAGAGCGAGGCCCTGGCATTCACGAGGGTGTACCCGCCTTGTACGATGGCAGGCGTATTGACGATGTCAAAGTAAGTCTTGCTCTTGTAGCTGAAATCCGCTTCAAGTGCACCGGAGGTCTGATTCCCTAGGCTCTGTTCGTATCGGCCGCCGAGGCTTGCGTTGAATTTCGGCGTATCCTGAAATTGATTGCCCGTCAGATTGCCGAGTAGCGCGTCGGAGAAGTGGGTGTATACCGCGTCGATGTATCCGAAATCCTCGAATACCGTGAAATTGGGTGTCATGCGAATATTCGTCTCATTTTCGATCCCGGCCATGTGCGCGGCGCTTGCATTGGTAATGAGCTGAACAATCTGCGGCACCTGAGGCGCGGGAGGTGGCGGAGTGACCGCGGTAAAGAGCTGCTCCTGGATACTTTTATAATCGGTATAAAACGCCGCCCAATTCGAGGTCATGCGACGATCGAAGAATTGTGACTTTAGCCCAAGCTCATAAGTCCACGCCGTCTCGGGGTTATAGGAGCGTACAGCGCCTGCCAGAAACCCGTTGAAGCCTCCGCTCTTGTAGCCTTCGGATGCGGAGATATACACGAACTGATCGGGAGTAAGCTCATAATCGAGCACGGCGGTGGGCGTGAATTTGTTGAAGTGGGCGCTCTGTTCCGTCCTGGGCGTCTCCGGGACGTCACTGGTAAATTCGTATGTGGCGGCTACACTGGTTTTTTGCTCGACGGTCTCTCGAGCACCTGCTGTCAGCTTGAGCCGATCGGTAATCTTGTAGGTGCCGTGTACGTAAGCGGCTTCGCTTTTATTGACCGCGACGGAGGCGATGCTGAATCCGGCATTGATACCCAGCGGAATCAAGCCAGGGGCTGCGTCGACGTTAGTACGATCACTCCCGTCCCCAACGTTTTCCCGATAAAAGAAAAGACCGGCAAGCCAGTCGAGCTTTCCATCGAAAGCGGTGCCGTTGAGGCGAAATTCCTGCGACATCTGCGACTGATGGCTCGGGCCGCCTTGCTCAGCAATGATGAAGGGGCTCTCGTCCACGTCGTAATTGAGTTCCTGGTAAAGAGCGCGGTACGCCGTGATGGACTTGAGGGTAGCCGTACCTAAATTCCAGGTTCCGCGCAAAGAGATGCCCCAGGTGGTCAGTTCGGGATCGTTCGCGTTCAGCGCTGTGTTTGACTGTGCGTTGAATGCCCCTCCCTCGTAGGGATTCTGACCTGGCGCAACCACATAAGGCGCAAGATTGCCGATGCGGGCGGTGATCAGGCCAAAAAGAGGCGTCGTCGCGGGATTGGCGAGCGCGACTAGCCGGCCGTTTTGCGGGCCAGACCTGTCAACGGATCCGTCGAGCGACAGAACTAGCTCTGAGGTGTCGCTGGGAACAGCGCGCAGAACGATGCGGCCGGTTGAAACATTGATCTTGTTGGTTCGGGCTCCATCAGCGTTCGCCATGAAACCGTCGTTCTCAATCGTATTGGCAGAGATCCGCAGGAATAAGTCATCACTGAGCGGCTGGCTCACTATCCCACCCACCTTAGTGTATTGGTAGTTTCCGTAGGCGACATCTGCCTGATATTCCGGGTCCGGGCCGGGCATGTTGCTGTTGATCGTTACTGCACCGCCGATGGTGTTTTTTCCATACAGGGTACCTTGTGGACCGCGCAGTACCTCGATCGAGGCAATATCGTTGAGATTGAACAGACCACCCTGGATGCGCCCGAGGTAGACGTCGTCCACATATTCGCCAACTCCGGGGTCGGCAGAGGTGCTGTCGTTCGCCTGTCCGATCCCGCGGATGAAGATGAATGCTTCACTCGTGGTACCGCGTCCATAGGAGATGTTCACATTAGGCAGATACCGGTCAACCTCATCGAGGTTGACGATCGATCGTTGCTCCAGTGCCTCGGTGCTGATCGCGGTAACGGCAACGGGTGTCCTTTCCAATGGCTCTTTGCGCCTTTCCGCGGTAACGATGACTTCCGCGAGTTCATCTGATTTCTGGTTGGAGTCTGTTGCCGCCGCAGATGCAGGTCCGCTCGACATAGCGCAGATTACAACCAGCGCCGGAGCGCTCGCCAGAAACTGAAGTTTTCGCATCATCGACGTCCCCCGATCAGATCGTTATTTGCACTCTCTGCTGCGGTCTCCCAAAAGGCTCTATTTATAACGACACGGCGAGGTTATTTAACCGTCGCCGAACGATGCAGAGAGGACTGCGTAGATCCTATCTCTTGCCCGGCGCGCTCAGTTTTGCTACAGGGAACTAAAAATGTTGCCAGAGTGACTCAGTCGAGCGCAATCGAAACCTGGGCGATCAAGCGGCTCCCCACGTCTTGCAGCATTCGCCGGTGGGTGCGCTGCATCGATACCCCACCCCTGGCACTAGCACAAGTGCGTTCCGGAGCCAATCGACAGCCCACACCGACCACGGCTGCGTCGCTAAGCGCTGTCCCGACGATCAGGGTCGAGCAGTACAAACACTGTTGCCTCAGAGCAACCCCTAGTCCCCGCCGTTTATTGCTGTTCGGGGCGTTTCATCAAGAGTGCGCAGGTCGTTGCCAGAAGCCCGAGAGCCGCCAGGTACACTCCAACGGGAACCACGCTTCTGTATCGAGTGACCAGGCTGGTCGCGATGATGGGCGCCAGCCCGCCGCCCATGGCCGCCGCAAGCTGAATGCCCAGAGACATGCCGCTGTAGCGTAGCTCCGCGGGAAATTGCGCTCCATAGAGCTCCGACTGTGGCCCGAACATAATGGCGTAGTTGAGGCCGAGTCCGATCACTGTCGCAACTGTGAATGAGACCAGCGAGCCGTAAGCGATTGCCATGAAGAGCGGGACAGCCATGGCAGCCAGTAGAAGACCGCCGGCGGCGTAGAGTCGCTGCGACCCCATCCGATCTCCGAGCCACCCGAACATCGGAATCGTGACGATTTGAAGCGCTGCCCCCATCATGACGGCTTCCAGCACATCGGCTCGTGCAAACTTGAGAGTCGACAGCGCATAGGAAACCGCGAAGACAACCAGCGTGAAATAGAGCGTCACTTCGCCGAGCTTGGCGCCGAACGTCAGGAGAAAGGCTCGACGATGTCTAAGAAACACGTCCCGAGCAGGAAATGACGACGTTCGGTGCGCGGCTCGGATGGCCTCGAAGGCCGGCGACTCCTCCACTTTCAAGCGGACGAAGATGCCAACTAGAATGAGTACGGCGCTCGCCAGAAAGGGAAGTCGCCAACCCCAACTCATGAAGTCGTCCTCCGGAAGTTTGCTGGCAAGCGCGAAGGCACCCGTCGATAAAAGCAGCCCTACGGGCGTTCCACCTTGGGGCAGGCTGCCAAAGAACGACTTCCTGCCAGTCGGAGCATGCTCGACAGCCATGAGCATCGCGCCGGCCAGTTCCCCACCGAATGAAAGGCCCTGTACCACCCGAAGGATAACCAGCAGCATCGGCGCCCATATGCCGGCCACGGCATAGGTCGGCAAGGCGCCGATGAGGACGGTGGCCGTGCCCATCAACACGAGACTGAGTGTGAGCATGGCCTTGCGGCCCAGCCGGTCGCCGAAATGACCGAAGATCAGCCCGCCCACCGGTCGAGCAAAAAAGCCGGACGCAAATGCGCCAAAGGCAGCAACCGTGCCGGCCTTCGCATCAATCGTGGGGAAGAACAGCCTATTGAAGACTATCGCGGCTGCCGTTCCATAGGCCAGAAAGTCGAACGCCTCAATGGCCGAGCCGATCATCGTCGCCGCGGCGACGCGAACTATCCGTCCGACCAACGGCTGTACTGCGCGCCGGATGTAGCCTCCGGCGCTCGACTCATGCCACCTGTCTTCCACCTTGGGAGTGTTGTACCCCTCATTCAAACCTCTCGATGAGTAGAATGGACCAAATCTCCTCAGATTCTCTGGGCCTCAACCGGCACGTTCCGATTGAATCGTCAGCATGCCATTGAAACCGGAAAGACTTTCTAGACCATCTCACGATTGGTGACGTGAATGCCGACACGCTCGTATGCGAGAATGCTGGACATGGAATCGCGAGAGGTATCGAGCGTTTGGTATTCGTTACCGTGGCGCGCTCTCGGGGCCGCCGGAGATTCCGTTGGGACCGATGGTAAATACACGCGAGTCATCGCGTTTCATAAATCTCCACCGCGCATCCGCATCTCGCCTGAATATCAATGTGCAGTCGACAATGGCCCCCGGGGCGGTGCCACCGAGTCCGCCTCCGCGATGGCGGTAAACCGCCGTATAGGTAGTCGCCTCCACGGTCCCGTCTTCAAGGAGTTTGAGGCGCAGATTCGTAGAGGCGTGGCGCTGATTCAGTCCCGTGGGAAGCTTGCGCGCCTCCTCACGAAGCGCTTCGCGTCCGACAACGTTTATCACGCCAGTGATCACGGCGTTCTCCTCATACATATCAGGAGCTCGTACCTGGAGCCCGTGATCAGTGAGCCAGTTATGTTCGAGAATCACGTCTTCGATCGCCGCTCTGTCTTCGAGACCAATGCAATTGGATTTCACCATGTGGTAATTCTCTCTTACTCTGACTGTGCACCGTGGCTCCGGGCCGCCTAGATAACACGTATCAACGTGCGCGGACCGTTCGGACACATTACATGCCACGATTTGTAGTCCATGGAACCGTCAGTCCAAATAAATGACCCGCTAGACCTCCATGAATACTATATCGTTCCGAATCTGCCGCGTTTCGCCATTGGGAACCAAAGATATCGCTACACCGAACGACGCAGGGGGCTGCGCCTCGATAGGCGGTTCCATGCGCCGAAGGCCGCTGAGGCGCGTGGAACGATAGAGCGGATCAGGACACTGTGGCGGGCTTACGGGCGCAATCGACAATGGTTCAGCCAACAACCGTGAGCGCTTGCCTCACGTCGAGCCGTTCAACATCGAAGTGTGGAAGGACCGTTACGACGTTACCTCGTGCCAATCTCTTCGTTTACAAGCGGCTCCCCGGAGGATCTCGCGTGTCCTCGACGATTGGCGCACTGCCTTTCAAGCAATTGCCGATAAGTTCCAGAAGGTGGGGCTTCAGCAACTCCAATATGTGAGTACCCGTATGCCCGTCAGTCATCGGCCGCCGGTCATGATTTGACCTTTGGGCATCCATAAGGGAAATTTCACTTCTTTACGGGGATGCGGCCATCCGAGCAGATCGCGCTCACCGTTCGAGACTTCGATGAGCCCCGCGGAATCCTCTCGGTGACCAAGGCGCGCGTCCTCGGTATCGATAAAGACACGACTAAGACCCGCGAGGATCGGATCATTCAACTTTCACCGCGCGCCCTTGGGGTATTGAAGCGCCAGCTGGCCCTTTATCGAGATCTCAAGGCACGCCGCGTCATTGAGCACAATCAACTCTTCTTCAAGGACAATAGCACAGCGATACGAACCCTCGGCTATCCCGCGAAGCGCTGGCGTCTGAGCCTGGAACGACTGGGGCAGCGCTACCGCCGTCCCTATAGCGCCCGGCACTCTTCGGTGAGCTGGAATCTCATGATTGGCAAGAACCCTTTGTTCGTTGCCCGCCAGCACGGGCATAGCCTAGTCACGATGTGGCGCACCTATGCTGCATGGATGGACGGGGCGATTGAATCCGACATCGGCCTCATCCGAGCCGCGATCGATGGCCCGGCGCCTGAGGCACCTGAATTGGCACCGAGTTCTGTACAACGGGACAGCCCCGCGCAGGTGGGATTGACGCTTGCTGAGCGACCGTCCAACACCGGGAGCCGATTACCACCGGATGCAGCCCCAGGTGATATCCTCGCTTCGTGTTGCGCCGAACGGCTGATCCAGGCCGATATTCGTCTTCTTAAAAAGTGGCGGAGAGGGTGGGATTACTCGGCTTCGCCTCGCCCCTTCGGGGCCGCCCTGGCGGGCGTTATCCCCGCTTCGTTACTGTCACGGTCGGCTGATTTAGGCCGACAATAATTTATATGCCGTATGGCGGAGAGGGTGGGATTCGAACCCACGGACAGGACCCTCTAAATCAGGGAGTTAGGGAAATATATGGATTTGCCGTCCCCTGCAACCCCCTCGCCTCCCCGGATTTCGCAGTAGATTTGGCAATAGCCTTGCGCAAATGGAGCGCGAGTTGATCGTGGAACGTACTTGTGCCGGGCTAGCCGCCGCTCGAAAACTGGGAAGAGTCGGCGGCCGTAAGCGGCGCATGACCGATAGCAAGATCAAGGCCGCACATCGACTCCTCGCCAGCGGCACTCTCCCACGGGACGTCGCCGCGGGTTTAGGCGTTTCAGTTCCGACTCTCTATAGATGGGTCTCAGCATCAGAGAGGTCTTAGCGCCAGACAGGAAGATATTCGCGGTAGGCAGTCCAATCAGCCCTATTTTTGTGGATCCGCCCATCTGTCACGCCTCTTCGTAAAAGATTTAACAAGCTGACATGGGCTCAAGGACCGTGAGTCTTCAATCAAGTCAAGCTGTAGGCGCACGAATATCAATGGATCACGGGACAAGTACGCCGCATACTTACTGTTTACTGCGCGCCTTGGACGGTGCCGAGAATAATTTGTATAAAACCTCCCTTTCCTGGCTCGCAGCGCATTTTAGTGGTACCACCCTGAGCCTCGACCAAGCTGCGGCAGAGCTCTAGCGCGAGGCTAGAGCAAGGAAGCGGCAGCTCGAGTTGGGCGTCCGGCGGTCGGGCTGAATCCGTGCTCAAAGAATTATCTAGCGCTTCAATCTCGAGGCACAGATGCGAGCTATCCTGTAAAAGCCCCCTGACGGCGACGTGACCACCCCTTGCCGCTGAATGAACGGCAATCATCATATAGTGACTCAGAACCTGTTTTAGGCGCGCCGGATCAAGTAGCAGATCCGGTAGTGCAGGATCGATATCAAGGCTAATGTGCGCCAGCCCAAGGATGTCGGTCGGCAGCGCGTTCACGACTTCCTTCGTGACATCCGCCAAGTTCACGCGGTCCGGATGGAACTGCAGACTTCCCGCTTCGACATGGGCTGGATCGAACATTTCATTGATCAACCGCAACAGTTTGTGTCCGGCGGTCAATATGTGCCCCAGAAATTGATCAAATTTCGGCGATTCGGCGGATACCGTTCCAGATCCCAAAAGCTCGGAAAACCCGATTATCGCGCTCAACGGCGTACGCAGTTCGTGCGACAGGTCCGCTAACACCTGAGTCGTCAATCGGTTTAGGGCCGGTAACCGACGATTTTCCGCTTCGCGTCGCTGTAACGCGATCAAAAGTTCAGCTGTATGCTTCTGCTCCGTATTGTCGATCACGATACCGAATACACGCCTAGGTGTGCCGCCTTCCCACTCGCAAATTGCACGCAGATTGATCCAGCGAACACCCCCGTCCGGCAAAACTATGCGACATTCGGAACTGAATTCCTTCGACGCAAGTGCCGCAGGATCAAATGCTCGCCGCATTCCCGCGCAATCGTCGGGATGTACGTGGCGCACAAAGGTATCGAATGCCCACGCGCCTGCTTCGCATCCGGACCCGAAATACGGTGCCGCGATGATTGAATGGCTTCCTGTTCCAGTCGCAAGATCCAGATCCCACTCGCCCAGGATATGGGACTCCAGCGCGAGATCCCATCGCGCTCCACGGCGACGCATCGCAAGTGATTCGCCAACTTCGTTACGCACTGACGCCTACGCACTCGATTCAGCGAGACGTTTCAGGTGTGCAGTCATTTCGACATAGGGTAGTGGCTTACTGATTAGGAACCCCTGCATTTGATCGCAACGCAGCAACCGTAGGAACTTGGCCTGTTCCTCCGTCTCTACACCTTCGGCAATTACTTTTAGTTTGAGCGAATGCGCGAGTGTAATCATGGTCGAAACAAGGGTCATCGCGCTGGGGTCATCGAGCATCCCGATGATGAACGACCGATCAATCTTAATACTGTGCACCGGCAATTTTGCTAAATAGCCGAGCGATGCGTACCCGGTACCAAAATCGTCTATCGCAATCTGCATCCCGAAATCGCGTATGGCCCGTAACTTCTCCGCATTGACATCCGCGCCCTCCACCAGCAAAGATTCGGTCACTTCAATGTCAATTCCCGCTCCCGGCTCCTCTTGATCGACCAGCGAATTGCTAGGCCGCTTAATCACACGACGTACCACCTCGACAAAGTCAGGTCGGCGCAACTGCACCGTAGAAACGTTTACAGCGATCCGAGGCGCAGGCAGCCCCGCTTTTCGCCACATCGCACGATCGACACTCGCCTGCTGGAGAACCCAAGCGCCGACATCGACAATAATCCCCGTCTCTTCCATGAGAGGTATAAATTTTGCCGGCGGCATCAATCCTAACTCCGGATTTTCCCATCGAAGCAAGGCCTCCACCCCTTGTAGCTGACGCGTATCCGCATCGACTTTCGGTTGATAATGCAACACGAATTCTCTCTTTTCGAGTGCGCGCCGGAGCCTGGTCTCCATCGATAGCCGCTCTGCAACCCAGTCACTTATCTGTCGAGTAAATAGCACCGTCTTCTCATCCGTGACCTTCGCTCTTTTAAGCGCGGAATCGGCATTCTTCAACATCGACTCTGCGTTAATCCCATCTTCTGGATATATCGATACTCCCGCTCGCACCGATACCGCTAGATCGTGTCCCGCGATGCTGAACGGCGCCCCAAGCCAGGATTTAAGTACTTCCTGAAACACGTCCATGGCCGCGGCCGCACTCCCCACAAAAGGCAATATCATCGCAAACTGACCCGCCCCGATCCGCGCGATAGAGTCAATATCCTCCGAGTAAGCGAGAAGTCGACGCGCAATTTCCTTGAGTAATGTATCGCCTTCGTTGCGCCCGAAAGTATCATTGATGGTATCGAAGCGCTCCGGATCCGCGATGACCACTGCCACCTGTGTACCGCTTTGCTTGTTTACAGCCAGCCGTCGGATGAGCTGTTCCATGAAGTGTGCGCGATTCGGAAGCCCGGTAAGGGCATCGAAATAGGCAAGGTAGTTGAGCTCTCTGACCTTCTCAAAACGATCCAGAGCGAACGACAGGTTCTCCGAAAGCTCAATCAGAAGTTGCATTTCTGGCGCATCGAAAGAACCAAGAAGATCTGTCGCCAGAACAAGGCACCCGACGGCGTTGCCGTGGACAACCAACGGCAATGCGATCATGGATCGCAATCCACTCTCGCTCATTTGCTTGCGATACAAAACCGCCTGCCGTTCTGCCTGAAGATCATTGCACACTTTAGGCTCATGCTCGCGTATTGCCGCGGACAAGAAGTCATCCGATTCAAGTAAGACAGAGACACCGTCGCGCAATAACTGTGTAACCAAAATGTCATCGCCGGCCCAAGCGACAGGGGTGATCCCCTGTTCGCCCTCTTTCACACAACCAACCCAGGCGAGCCGGAAGTCGCCCTTACCGACGGCGAGCCGGCACGCTTCGTTAAATAAGGCGTCTTGGTTTCGCGCACGCACCACCAGAGCGTTGATGCCGCTAAAAAGCTGATATACGCGATTTAGGCGCCTAATTCTCGCGTCTGATTCCTTGCGTTCCGTTACATCCGTAGAGACGCCCACAACCCGCAACGGTTGACCATGGTCATCGCACAAGGTAAACAGACGCGTGCAAAGCCAGCGTATCACGCCGCCCGGATGAACTATCCGGTACTCCATTTCGTCGTCAATTGCTTTACCAATATGGCTTTGCATTCTCGCCACGATTCGCTCGCGATCTTCGATATGAATTGCCTCACGCAAGTCAGCGAGGCGCCGTGAAGCCAATTTACGTCCCCATATCTTTTCGAACGCGGGGCTGACATAGATCATGTCACCATAATCGGGTAACGTAATGAAGAACACATCTTGAATGGTCTCCGCAAGCTGGCGCAAGAGCTCTTCGCTGTTGCGAAGTTGTACAGTCGCACGCTCTCGCTCATCCATCTCGACGAGCAGCTGCGTGGCGTGCATTTGTATCTCGTAGGTCAAGCTTCCATTTTCATATATGCGTCCCACTTGCGCGGCTAGAATTCCCAGAATACGCTCGTCCTCGGCAGTGAACTCGTTGGCGCTGAGTTTATCGGCGAGACACAGCCATCCGTAGGTCTGAGTGAGAGAACAAATCGGAGCCGCAACGTAGGCGTCCGCGACGGGGTATCCGGCGGGAAGTGTCTTCAACGGGACATCGGACTCATCACGATGGGCGCGCCACGTAATGCGGTCCCTGTATACGCGGCCCAGAGGGCCGCCACCATCGAGCGGCGGCATCGTCGCGCCCGAACGGCCCGTAAATGTGAGACCACTCGTTGCGACAAATAGAGAGTCTTCAAGATGTCTCTCATTGACTACCAGCACTGCAAATTTGGCACCAAGAAGATTTCTCGCTCCGACACAGACCTTATCAACCAGCGCTCGCGGATCGCGCTCCGAGGCCAATTGAAGATTGAGCTCCGTGAGGGCTTTTAGTCGTGAATTGGTTGTCTCGAGCTCATTGACCTTTTCCGCGAGTTTATTGGTGATCACCTGCACGTGTTCACGATCGAAGTCCTCACCGACAGGTATCGGAGTATTGGTGCCCGACGAACCCTCGAGAACCTCCTCGAGGGCGGACAGTAAGTCCGAGTGCGCACAGGGTTTTGCGAGCACGCGTGCTACACGGCATGCCTGAGCCAAACTGTGCGCCTCTCGTTCGTGGTAATTTGCAGTGTAGAAGATGACCTTTACCATCTCGAGCTGCGGGTGAGAGCGAAGGCGGCGCACAAATTCGTAGCCGTCCATAGTAGGCATTACAATGTCGGAAATCACGAGATGCGGCTGTACGGTCAAGGCGACTTCCAACCCGATCCGGCCATCGCTCGCTTCATGTACGCAATAGCCGCAGTGAGTCAAAAGAGTTGTGACGATTTGACGATTCGCATCATCATCGTCCACCACCAATATTATTGGCGCGCTTGATGTGGGCACGGGGTTTAGCACGTGTTGTAAATCCTTCCGTACGCCAACGTCACGTAGCGCGTTGGTCTGAGTAACGCCGACGCGGTGACGCAATCCACAGCGAGCGATCTATGTTCGTGTTGCGATGGTGAACGGATCATGTTCCGGTCGCCGATTTCGATTCGATCCATTTGGCGATGATGCGTAGCATCGATTCAATATTGAGTGGTTTAGCGATGTGATCGCTCATGCCGGCGTCCAGCGCACGTTGACGGTCCACCGACATTGCGCTGGCCGTCATGGCAATGACGGGCAGGTCGCGCCAGCGCACGTCGGCGCGAATCGCCTGGATCGTCTCGTAACCGTCCATGATCGGCATTTGACAATCAAGCAGCACGACATCAAAGGGTTGTCTCGCCAAGCGGTCGAGCCCCTCTCGTCCATTGACGGCGACAGTGACCGCTGCACCCGCAATGGTCAACAATTCCGCCGTCAATTCACGGTTGATCTCATTATCTTCCATCAGAAGAACTCGGGCGCCATAGAGCGCGGTCGGAGACTCATTGTGAGGTGGTTCGCGCCGGGAAGGCCGAAACGTTGTGGGAGCACCAAGCCCCAGCGCGATAGCGCAGGCGTCGATCAGTGTCGACGGAGTGATGGGCTTCGAAAGCACAGCCATGACGTTTATCGGGATTTCACGAGACTGCCGCAAAATCTCCTCACGTTGCGAGGCCGGCGCCACGATAAGCGCCGGCGGCGTTTTCAGCGGGTGCCATTGGATCTGTCGCGCGCTGTGCGTCGCGTTCACGCCCAGCATATCCCAATCGAAGAAGACGAGGTCGAACCGCGCACCCACCGCCGCCGCGTTCGTCAATATGCGCAATGCGTCATTTCCATCGCTGGCGGACTCGGCCCACATGCCGAGACCACGAGTCAAATCCAACAGAATCTGTCGGGCCGCGACGTTGTCGTCCACGATCAGTAGCCGCAGGCCTTGCAACTGAACCGTTGCCGCAGCGATATCGTTTTGAACGCCCTGTTGAATGCCGAAACGAACCGTGAATCGAAAGACGCTGCCGACACCAGGCGAACTCTGCACCTCAATATCACCCCCCATCATCCGCACGAGGTGCCGGCTGATCGTAAGGCCGAGCCCTGTACCACCATAACGTCGTGACGTGGAGCTGTCAGCTTGCTCAAATGTGCCGAACAGCCGTTGCCGCAGTTCGTCACCGATGCCGATCCCGGTATCCCGCACGGAGAATCGTACCAATACGCTCTCGGTATCTCGCTCGACCTCCTCAGTGCTGACTACTATTTCGCCGCGTTCGGTAAACTTGACTGCGTTGTTACTCAAATTTACGAGGACCTGAGATAAGCGTAAGGGATCTCCTACCAAACGCATCGGTAAAGCGGGCGGCTGCACGAATAGAAGCTCGAGGCCCTTACTTTCCGCTTGCAATCCGACCACCGCGGATAGATTGTCCATGATCTCCGCCAGATCAAAGTCGACATTTTCCAAGTCTAGCTTGCCTGCTTCAATCTTCGAAAAATCCAGGATGTCATTAATTATGCCCAACAGAAGCCGGGCAGATCGCTCCACCTTCGAGATATAGTTTCGCTGTTGAGGATCGAGGTTGGTTTTGAGGGCTAGATCCGACATTTTTATGATCGCGTCCGTCGGCGCGCGTATTTCATGGCTCATGTTGGCAAGAAACTCACTTTTCGCACGGGTCGCCGCCTCGGCCGCATCTGTCGCGGCTTTCAGTTCGGTGACGTCGAGCGCGATATCCATCAGACGAGTCTCTTCTTAGGCGGGCCACAGGTGACCCGCCGATCACTCTTGGAGTCGGCTGCTGCCAGCGCCGAACGTAGATGCGCCGCGGTTGCACCGAGCATCTGACACACGCGCGACTCGGTTACGCCGATAATTACTCCGATGCGTCGCAATTCAAGGTGCCCATCGAGGCGCAGATGCAACAGCATGCGATCGCGCGGGGGCAAGCTGGCTATCGCATCGAGTAACCGCTGGTGGGCACATTGGTCGAGCAGTCGCTGAAGCGGATCGCTCCAGTTTGCGGCGCTATTGGGTAACGGCAACTCGCCGCCGAAATTCGCAGCTACCTCTTCATGAATCGAATGCTCAAATACCATGCGATGGTATTGAGTGAGCGAGACGCCCGCCTCCGCAGCTATCTCCCGGCTGGTTGCAGGGCGTCCAAACATTTGTTCCAGCTTGCTGGCGCAGCTCAAAAACTGCCGGATGGCGCGCCGCAGTCGCCGCGGAGCAGAGTCGGCGGCCCGTAGCCCGTCGAGCATCGCGCCGCGAACACGGCGCACAGCGAAGGACCAAAAGTGCGGGTGCGTGCCCCGATACCGCTCGGCAGCCTGCACCAGTCCCAATAACCCCCATTGTAGTAGGTCTTCTTCATCGACTTGCGTCGGGAGACGCCACCTCATTTTCCGGGCCAGACTTCGAATGCGCGGCGTGAATTCTCGCGCATAGCCCTCTAATGCTGGTCCATCAATAACAGGCGTCGGGCGCAGCGGCCGTTGACACTCCAATGAGCCACCTGGAAAGGAACTATCTGCCGACGCGCTCCATGACTTAATGAAGGCGGGAATCTCTGCAGCGGTCAACGGCCTACAAAAAAGCGAGCCAAGTCCGATTCTGCAACCTAAGCTGGCCAGGATCCGCAATTGCGCCGGAGTCTCGACACCTTGGGCAACGACTGGAATCCCAAGAGTCTTTCCCAGGCCGATGATGGACCATACCGCCTTGCGGCATTGCCGCGAACCGCCGATGGATCGGAAGAGGCGCTTATCGATTTCAATGGTATCGAACGGCAGCAACTGGAGCCTTTTCAGGCAGGATAACTCGGTACCAAAGTCCGCCAAGGCGATTTGCACACCGCGCGCCTTGAGGCGATCAAATACCGCACGCGCCGCCGCCAAATCGTCAACGACGGCACATTCCGCGATTTCCAGCTGCACGCGCGATAGTGGAAATCCCGATTGATGAACGGCCGCTTCAATCTGCGCTAGAAGTCCGATACCTTGAAATTGAGGCGTTGATATTTTGAATGCCAGCCGAAAGGCGCCCCGCCACCTTCGAGCGGCGGTACACGCCGACTCGATGATGTACGACGTCAGCTCAGCAGTCAGTCCCGCTTGACCCGCCGAGGGAATAACGGATGAGGAAGACATGTCCTTGAACCTCTCGTCTATGTTAGCCAGGACCACGAAGCTCGTAATTGTACGATCCGCTAGTTGAACTACAGGTTGAAACGCTGGATCGGTGCCCCCGCATCGCAGTCGCTCATGCAACAGACTCTTGTCACATTTCATCGCATCCCGCACCGTGCACATTGTTCTGAGCGCCGAGTCAGTATCCAGGCTCGACATACTCTTCTCCTCTGTCAGCGAGAGAACGAGGACAGGGCTTCAAGTATAGAAACGACAGATGGCGTACGTTTTCGCATTCGGGTCATTCTTTTCTAGAAAAGCCACAATCAATCCAACGGTCGAACCAACTCGTGCCCCGCTCGAGAGCACTTGGGAAGGGTTGACTAGAGAGACGGTAGCCAGCATGTACGCGGGCAAAAGCGGATATATTTTTTCGCAATCCGCTGAACGTCTTGCACATTTCTACAAATATGGCGGCCAAACGCTAAGGTGCATTGAAATTTGCGGTGCGGCTCGATACATTAATTTCCGTCGAGATACCGGCAAGAGGCCGGAACGAGGACTTCGTGGATACTCTTCCTCATCCCGCTCCCGCGAGCCGAATCGATGCGCTCGGCGCCGCGACCGACTTTCGTATCGGCACACTCGGTGAGGTCGCCTCTCCCCGCGGCGTCAGGCTTATTGCCACGCAGAGTCTTCACGCCGGGATACACGAGAGTCATCTGATCACAGATGCTAGAACGGCTTTGTTTCGTTATTCGATGCGCATGCCGCGCGGCGTGCAGTACAGCGTCGGAGGCCGACCGATGCGTGAAGCTGGGACACTGGGCTTTGCCGGATCCGGCGTTACGGTCGATGTCTCCGTTAAGGGCGCCTTCACGACGCTTTGGTGCTCTTTAAGCGCGTCATTTCTTGTTGCCCTTTCGGAAACAGATCGCAGTCTGGCGCTCGGTGGAATCGAGCTTATGCATGCCATTGAGTCGCCCCGACTCGTGCATCTTGGTCGGGCCGCCTTTCACGAGGCGCTCGAGCCAGGATTTTGCAGTTCTGTGTTTGTGGAGGCGACAGCCCTGTCGGTCGTCCTGGAGATTGCTCGATATAACGGTGCGCGTAACATTGACGATGAGCGCCGCCATCGCGGCGGGTTAGCTCCTTGGCAGTTGCGCCGGCTCGATGAATACATTCGTGGCCATCTATCGGAGAATCTTACCCTGCACGACTTGGCGACGATATTGAATATCAGCGTACGACAGCTGTCACGGGCGGTTCGGCAATCCAAAGGTATCGGCCTGCATCGTTGGGTTGCCGACTATCGACTTGAAGAGGCACGCCGTTTGATTGTTGAAACGGAGATCCCGATCACCGAGATCGCACTGCGCTGCGGGTTTCAAACGAGTGCCGCATTTTCCACGGCATTTCGAACGGCCGCTGGCTTCTCGCCCACAGAATTCAGGCGCCTCAGCAAGTAGATGCGGATCTTTTCCAGGTGGCTTCGTTCTTGGGCCCAGAATTCAACCTTCTGTACTGTGTGATATCGACCAGTGCCACCAGTAGGCCCACCATTTCGTTGTTCTCGTCCCGTGCTGTCACTATGGTCGCGAGAGCTATATGACGTCCGTCCGGCATCACCCACTCGCGGGGCGGGGAGCAGCCGCCAGCAACAGCGAGCGACAGATCAGCGAGAACTCCAGAATCATCTTGCGGTATGACTTCCTCGATTTGGCGCCCCGCCATTTGAGATAACTCAAGCTCAATCATCTCAGCATAGCGCTTGTTAGCGCTGACGACACGGCGATTTCGATCCACAAAACAGAGCGCGATCGGCGCGCTCGAATAGATTGCGTTCAATTGTGCCAGGCGTTGATTACAAGACATATCCCAGGGTGTGGGATCTTCCGGCTGTTCACCCCATAGCTCAATTAGCGCAGGCACAGCGTCGGTTGGCACGGGTCGGCTGAACAGATAGCCCTGCCCGAAATTGCATCCGAGATGCGTGAGCATACGCAATTGTGAGTGCGTTTCGATACCCTCTGCAACGATAGGCATCCCCAAACTCTGTCCTAGACCAATTATTGCGCTCACAATCTTGCGGCTTTCGCGCGACGCTCTCATCGATCGTACAAAGCTCCCGTCGATCTTGATCTTATCGAAAGGTAGAGCCTGCAAACGCGTAAGGCTCGAGAAGCCCGTTCCGAAATCGTCCAGAATTACCTGCATGCCGAGTGCCTTCAGGCGATTGACGGTAGCGCGCGCTGCAGAGATATCGTCGATTATCGCGCTCTCGGTAATTTCTAGCTGCACGCGGGACAGAGGGAATCCCGAAAGCCGCACAGCCGCCTCTATTTGAGCGGGAAGCGCCAAGCTTTGAAACTGCAACGGAGAGATATTGAAGGCGAGCCTGAATGCCCCTTTCCAGGCCCTCGCGGCAGTACATGCAGTCTGGATGATGTGACAAGTCAGCTCCCCTATCAATCCCGACTGCTCAACAGCAGGAATGAAGCAGCTGGGCGGAATTTCCCCCAATTCTTCATCATTCATACGAGCAAGTACCTCGAAACTCGCAATCGAGCGGCCCGGGAGCTTAACAATCGGCTGGAACACTGGATATATGCAGCCTGAGCGCAAGCGCTGGCGCAAGCGCCCCTTGTCGGATGTGAGAGATTGCAACACGGCCGATTTGTAATTCACCCTCTCCTCGCGTACTGCGCTCATGTGGATCTCCGCTATTAATGAGGTAGGTTTGCGGTCAGAGTATAATAAGAGGCTCGCGCCGCCGTTTGCGCGCGCCGGACATACTTGTCAAACACGGCCACTATCACCGCGCGCTGGGCGTGCCGACGAGCGATGGTGTCCACAGAGACAAATTGGCGGCTCGTATACACCATCGTTTCAAAAAACGCTGAATTCGTTGCACATTCGCTCGAACTCTCCCCTCAGAGCGCATCCTGTGGGAGCAGTGTAGTTAATCTTGGCGCTTTCATTACGGCGGCTGGGCGATCCGCCGTATGCAATTAATGTACATCGGAAACACTGACAGGGGACATCACGATGTTAAGGACATCCGACGGAAGAAGATTGCCCGGGATACTCGCAAGCAGGGAGACAGTCTACTTCAAAACGGACGATTCATTGCTGGCGTAGCGACCATGAGGAGTCATGAAGCTATGCAAGAAGTAGTGCACGAACCCATCGGGCCGATTCGCAGCGAAATGGATTGGGCGCACAGGCAGGAAGATACCGCCTAGCCGCGGCATAAAACGGGAACATGCTGCAGCCAAGTCGAACGACCGTAGGAAGTTGGATAAGTGCAATTTGTCGAGCGATGGAGGCCGCCGGCATCGAGAGGCATACGATACTCGCCGCGACGGGCCGGGCGCTACGGCATCTTCAAGACCCTTTGCGACGTTGTCCCTTGTCGGTTTCGCTTCGTCTTTGGAAAGTGGCGGCGGAGCAGACGGGCGATGCTGCGTTTGGCATTAAGGCAGCCAGCCAGATTAAGAGCACAAGCTTTCATTCGCTCAGTTACGGTATCGCATCGAGCTTGACCTTGAAGGACGCGTTTCTCCGCACGCAGCGGTACGGACACGTCGTAAGCGATGCCGCGGGGTATTCGCTGTCCAAGCGTGGAAAGCAATATCATGTGGACATTACATCTACGGTCACCATTCCGGACGAGTCAGTCGACTGTTTGGTAGCCGCGGCTCTGCGGATGTGTCGCTCACGACTCGGCAGGGAGTTCTCCCCATTGCGAATAGAGTTTCGTCACTCTAAGCCTAGGCAGCTGGCTTCATTCGATGAAATTCTTCGTGCGCCTCTGCATTTTGGCGCGAGCCACACACGTTTAGTATTCGATGTTGATGCCATCGAGCGGCCACTGGAAGATGGTGATGCCGAGTTCGCACGTCACAATGACGCATTGGTTCTCCATTACCTGTCGCAGATCAAGCATCATAATATCCACGCTCGAGTCCGCGACATATTGATGCGCTCCCTTGCGCAGGGAGAGGCCGATCAGGCGACTCTGGCGCTACTTCTCAACATGAGCACGCGCACGCTACGGCGGAAGTTGCGAGAAAGCGGCCTGACGTACAAGCAGCTGTTGAACGAAGTCAGATGTGAATGGGCGGTTTTCGCAATCAGCAGCGGCCGCCACAGCCCGAGTGAAGCGGCGTTTATTTTAGGCTTTTCAGATCCAGGTTCCTTTACACGCGCCTTTCGGCGATGGACCGGCGAATCGCCGTCGGCCTGGAGGAACATCATTTCCACAGTCGGCTATATCGACGGCGATAAGTCGCGGCCTGAGGCATTGCCGTCAATTGTATCTGCTTGAAGTCGTTTCAGGTCTTTGGGAACCTAGTACTCCTCCTCGAACGTTGCCAGCAAACAACGGTGCGCCTGTCGATTGATTGATGACCTGCAAATCCCAGGCTGGCAACTCTCCATGAAAGCCTGGGAACTCCAGCTGCTCCCTACAATGTGATCAGTTTCACCGTATTAACGAGAGGATTCTGATAGTACAGTTCTGGGTTTAGAGCACTGATGGCCCACGTTGGCGTGAAGGCTCTTTGTTGGCCAGTTGAAAGCGCATGAAAAAGGTACTTGTTGGCACCGTCTTTGTACTCGGCAGATTGACAGCTGCCGCCGCCGATGATTTGCCCGTGGCGAAGCCGGAGTACGCCTCCAACTCTCCAAACTATAGTTGGACTGGCTTTTACCTTGGCGACTATCTGGGGGGCGTACGGGGAAGGTCCGACCTGAGAACCACGGCGGCGCTGACCGGACCCGGTATTGAGTTCCCCGCCGGTTATTTTCAAGCTACGAGCATCCCTGCGATCCGTGCGGTTGGTGCGCAGCGCACAAAATCGTCTGGGGTCACCGGTGGCATAACCGGTGGGTATAACTGGCAGATCAGTAACTTGGTCCTCAGTTTCGAAACTGATTTTGGCTACTTAGGGCTTCGCGGCGTCTCGACCAGCTCTGCCACTTACCCTTGCTGTGCGCCTACCGGATTCATCATCCAATCATCAGCACGATCCGATTTTCTACTCACGGCGCGTCCTCGAATCGGTTTGGCACATAGTGGCGTGCTGGCATTTGTGAGCGGCGGTTTCGCAGTCAGCGGATTGAATAGCGGCTTTACATTCAGCGACAATAACAGCGCCGCCACCGCTTCTGGATCGGCCTCAAGCATGGCGGTTGGCTACGCGGTCGGCGGCGGCATTGAGGCGAGAGTAGGTAGTCACTGGTCATTTAAGACGGAGTATCTCTACATTGACCTCGGCAGAATATCCGCCGCCAGTTCCAATTTGACGACCACCTACGGACGATCGCCACTTAATGTTTTTACACATAGCGCCGATCTGATCGCCAGCCTCGTCCGCCTCGGCGTCAACTTTCGATTCTAACTGACCTTGAGTCCGACGTGCACCGCACCGCAAGGACGCGTCACGCCGGAACACTTCTACGGCAGCCGAACAACCTCATTCTACTTGGCGATAGTCACCGCCACCGGCAACATCGCATGCAGGTCTCCGGCGATTTCCAGACGTTCACGGGAAAATCCCTTGACGCTTGCATCGAACAATCTAAAAGTGTTCCTTCCACTGCGTTTGGCGTGATACATCGCTTCATCGGCTTGCGCAAGCAGTTCCTCGGCTGCGATACCGTCCTTCGGATATCGTGCTATTCCTATGCTCGATGAGACGCGGAACTCCCTGTTCGTGAGTCGATGGGGCTCTGACAGCACAAGAAGGCAGCGCGCAACATGCGCCTCCGCCTCCTCGGTGGAGCGTATATTGCGCAGCAGCATCAAGAACTCGTCGCCTCCGGCGCGCGCGACGGTATCGTCAGCGCGAGTAATGCGCAGTAGTCGCTGCGACACGGACTGCAGCAACGTATCACCTGCACCATGCCCCAGCGAGTCGTTGATTACTTTAAATCGATCGAGATCGAGCGCGCAAACCGCGAAGGCCTGGCCCTCTCGCATAGATTGCTCCATCCGTTCAACGAACAGGCTCCGATTCGCGAGGCCGGTCAGCGCATCGTGCGTCGCCTGCCGTTTCAGTTCGAGATTGACTCGAGCCAGCGATTTATCGCGCTCTTCGAGCATTTCGACCGAAATACGTAGTTGCCGCCGACGGTCCTGCAAATGCAGCCTCATTGACCGCCCCAGCGCGCCCAACAGTATGCATCGTCCTAAAGTGGCCACGAAGCAAAGCCATACGAGAAACTGCTGCAGTGGGGTTGCTTGCGGGATCACAATGGTCACGTGTAGCGCCGATATCACGGCGGCGACACACGCAGCGACACCGATCCAAACGACTAAGGACTGGCGCGACGACAGCCCTAGACTGCCGAAGCCGAATACTATGAAAAGTAGCGCCAGAAAACAGAACGCCGCTTGTGGAGCCAGTGCAATGAACACCAGTTGGAGTGCACTTGCGGTTATCACATGAAGCAACGGGAGATGGTGATCCCGCCAAACCTTAAACGACGTCGCGGCGGACAGGCGGTAGAACACCGCGCAGGACATGAATCCAGCCAATGTGTAGGCGACTGGAATCGTTCCATTAACAGTTCCAGCGGCCGCGAATCCGGCGAGCAGCAGGCCATCGACGAAGTAGCTCAAGGCTGCGGCGGCGAATAACTTCGTCCCGAGTCTAGCTTCGCTCACTGATTTCACTGTGGGCATGTCCACGTCCATTCGCCCGGCGATAGTCACTGCGACTCGAATAGGCCTCTACCAATCTCGCCGACGGCAATCTCGGCCATTACAGCGGATACTGCATGGTCCGGCGAAAGCTTGCCGCGACACGGTTCAATAAATAGACATCTTGTTTAACCGCTGGTATCGCAGGAACTTGCTGCGACGCGAGACGGGGCCCGTCGGGCTGTTGAACGGAAAACCGGATTAAGTTAGAGCGACCTCGCGCTCGCGCCAACCACTCGGTGATTGGCCCGTCCATCGCCGGAAAGCGCGCGTAAAGCAGCTGGATGCCGAGAACCCCAGCAGATAGGTTACGTCACTGATGCTGTAGCGTGGTGCGCTCAGATAAGCGAGCGCTAGTTCACGGCGAGTCTCGTCCAATATCCCTTTGTAGGTATTACCGCTATCCCCCAATTTCCGCTGCAGCGTTCGAGCGCTCATGGTCAGAAGGTCCGCAACGTCCTCTTGGGACGGTTCCCCGCCAGGCAATCGTTGCAGCAGTATTTCCCGGACGCGCACTTGTATGTTTTGGCGGTCGATCTGTGAAAGGTATTGGAGCGCCATCGCATCGTTATGTCGCGCCAAGTCCGGATTGCCGGCATTGAGAACGCGCTCGATGCTGGCGGCGTCGAATATCATTCGGGTCTGCGGTGCGCCAAAATACAATGGCGCACGCAGCAGCGCCTCAAAGTCCTCGATTTTGGACGGTCGCGCTCTGCGCATATCGATGCGCAAAGGTGAGAATTCGCGCCCGCTCAATGAGCGGCACATCCGCAAGTAAGCCGCCACCAAACAGTCCACTGATTCGTCAGGAACGTCAGCGGTGGTCTCCATAATGAAGTGGTACTCGGCTCCGTGTCGCGAGAACTCATACTCCACGACGTCGCTGACCACATGACAATAGCGCACGGCGCGTTCGAAGGCCTCCTTGAGCGTCGAGCTTGCGGAGATTCCATAACTCAGTGCATGGAAGCTCGTATTCTTGATATAGCTCGCAGCCTTGATTCCGAAAGCCGGATCGCCAGTCACTTCCAAAGCGATTTTCCACAATTGCACGGAGACGGTCAGCGGACAACGGACAGTGGGGCCATCTAGAGATTTGAGATCAATGCCTGCCTCGGCGAGCAGCGCCGCGCTGTCCCAGCCGGCCGCATCCAATGCGCGGCCGATCGCGGTTACCCACGTTCCCAAAGTCGTCCTGTCGCCGGGGAAGTGTTTGCTCGGCAATTCGTCATTCGCAGAACCGTGTGTCCGCATTGTTCCTTCCCATTTCACGATCAGCCCGGCCCCGGCTTCAGTAGAAGCGGATGAGGGCTTCGCCAGCTTCACGGGATCGGCGTGGGAGGCAATCTGGCTTGAGGACCCCAATGCTCTTCATCACGACACACATTCGTGTGACACCGTTGCTGCCTTACACGATCACAATACTACCTTATCATAATCCGCGTGCACAGGGATTGATGGCTAAGCGCACCTGCAGCATTGCGAGATCCTGTTCGCAATTTGCTCCTCCGGTTCCACCGGAGTGGGAGGGAACGATCGGGCCTAGGATGTAGGCTCTTTTCTTTCGACAGAATTCATTTTATTTCTGACACTGCTGATGCGGTCATAGACGACTTTGCGCATGCGATTGACCGCGCCAAGCGGTCGATGCTCCGGCAGCGCGTGCCAGACGTTGAAGGAGAGAGTCTCGCCAAGCTTCTTGAGCTCCGGCGTATCAAAGTCTTGAGCGGGAATATGTATAGTCGCCACCTCGTGAAACGGGGCGACGTCCTCCTTCCATTCGGTCATGGTGTCCTCAACGCTCTGGTTTTCCGATGTTCTTGGTTGTATCAAGAATTTGAGGGAAACATCGCCCTTTTTGAGAGTTGCCTTCATCGCCGAAGTCAGAAAATCATGCCCTGGATTTTCCGGCATGGGGTCCACGTAATCCGTGGCAGGCTTCACAGACCATTTGACGGCCTGGCGGTCTGGGCCGACGCCCAAGTGGAAGGCTGAGGCAGAGAAATATTGTGTTTGCAAGGGATTCGAAATCTTGCCGCTATTTATCTCGCGGAACAGATTAGTTCCCTTGAGCCCTAGATTAAACGGAATGGTTAATTTAGTCAGAAGATTGCCGCTTGCCTTCGTAATCAACGTCAGATATGTATGAGGATCGCTGGTGAAGAAGAAGGGGTGATTGATCATGACGAAATCCTGTGTCATCGCATCCCTATCCGTCTCCTGAATTTTCTCTCCTGGAACCCCGAGCAGCTTGATCGCCAGACCGCGGCCATCGTCGTGTCCATCAGCGAACTGCTTGGGGTCTCCCGACCCATTGGAAAAGCGAAGATACGCCTGATAAATCTTGCCGGGAACAAAGACGCCCTTCGCTAAATTCCTGGGGATTGAATCGTGAACCCGGAATTCCGCTCGGAGACAGCCGGTCGCCTTTGCATGCACGTCACGGCGGGCTGCGCCGGGCAGATATTGTGCGCGAATACTTTTTTCGACTTCATCGGCAATCTGCAGGGTGATAGCCGCTTCGTCCGGATGCAGCTTCTCGCCTAGAGCCTCGTCGGCACTGGGATAAGGCACAGTATTCGCCATTTTCGTTCTCCAAGTACATTGAAACACGCCTCACCGTGTATCAGTCTAGCCGCGACCGTGGCTGTCGCCTATCGGCACGAGTTCGCCGGCCACGGAAACCGCGGAATATACAAAACACTCAGCGAATCTTGCAATGAACACGCTTACACAGCGAGTGGAGCGACGCCTTGGGTCTGCTCCAGAATTACTAGTGACGTCCGCGGTGAATAAGATGACGTCCGAAGCAAGTCCGCCGGCGTCATCTTTCGGTACGCTAGATCCCTATGAAACAATGTGAATCCATAATTTTGCATGCTGAATCTCTTGGCGGGAGGAGGGGATGTCAGAGTGGGATTTTCGCAGTCAGGATTTCCACGAAATTCAGGAGTTCCTCGGTGTCATTTATGCCGAGAATGAATTCAGGTTTTTTGGTGAGACGAGCCGCCCGCCGAGGACGCAGATCTACGGGGTGGATGTCGGTGACATCGCACAATACAACGTCAGCTATTCGTCGCGGTTTACATTCCTGTCAGAAACAGAGCGTGAGTCTTTTCTGATTCTGACCTGCACGGCCGGAACGGCGAAATTTCACCGCGGCAGCGAGGTCATTGAGTTTCGTGCCGGCCGCACAGCACTCATTTCGGCAACCAAGGAGTCCCGAGTCGAGAGCGGGGATACCCTCGCACACATTTCGACTCACATCAGTTCGGAAGCAATAAATTCGCTGTGCTCCAGGCTGCTTGGTCGTCCGCTCGATGCGCCCGTGCTGTTTGACCATGTACCATTTACCGCGGCAATGAAGGCACAATGGGATCTAGTGATCCGATCGCTGAGCTTGCTGCTTGATGCCGAGTATCCATCAGACGTCGCAATCAATAGTCTGAACGAATACGCGATTGCTTTGCTGCTCGAAGGACACCCACATAACTACAGCCGCTTCTTCGAACGCCGCGCTACGGCGAGCGCCCAGGTGGTGCGTGAGGCGAAACATTTTATCGATGAGAACGCGCATCGCAACATTACCGTCGCTGATGTGGCCGCTGTTGCAGGATGCAGTATTCGCGCGCTGCATGCTGGATTTTGCGAGCATCTCGGGGTGACTCCGCGTACCTGCCTACATTTCGCAAGGATAGCCTTGGCTCGCTCCAAGCTGATGAGCGACTGGACGGAGAAGCCGGTCGCCGGGGTTGCGCGAAACCGCGACTTCGTAGAACTCGCTAACTTCGCCTATCCTTCGCGGTACGGAAAAAATCCCACTGACGCCTTTCAGCGATATTTCCAATCGACCGGCAGGGATCTCATGCGCAGCCGCCGTCAGCCCGCTGGCGTGCTAACCCCCTCAAAGATCGATCTGCTGCGCCACCACGTGAACGCCTCGCTGGGCAAGCGCATAACCGTCCAGAAATTGTCGGCCTTGGTTTGCATGAGTCCGCAAAGCTTTTCGCCCGCGTTCAAACGGGCATTCAAGATCACCCCGGCACAGTACGTACTCCTGGAGCGTGTCAAATGGGCGCGTTGGCTGCTCGCGAACGCCGAGATCAGCATCGCACGGGTCGCGGCTGAAACGGGATTCTCCAGCCAAAGCCATCTAACCGCAGCATTGAAGCGCCGCACTGGCGAAACTCCGCACGAGTTGCGCAAGTCGTCGCGCATCTGATACACAGCCACGAAGGCATCCGGAGGATGTCCTAGTTTTTCGTTGCCGGATTGCTACAGTGAGTACGTCCATAGATCGTTTAGTAGTCCCGTATTGCCCGTGGAGTCAACCCCCTCCCCGCCGAACAGCCAGAAGTCGCCTGAGGCCTGCGCGCAGCCGCTAGCCCACTTGCGACTCCCCGGCACGTTGCTTGGAGCCGCGATACCCTCGCTCCCGTATGCCCCGCTTGCGCCCGCCGTGCTCAGCCCTCCTACCCAGGTCCAGGTCCCGGCGCTGACGTCGAATCGCCATAGGTCATTCAGGTACCCATTGACGCCAACGTCGTCGTGCCCTTCGCCGCTGAATAGCCAGAGGTTGCCGGCGGAATCCGTCCACGAAGTTGCATAACTTCGGGCACCCGGTAAATTTTCCGGCGCAGTGATGCCTTGCGTCCCATAGATTCCAGCTGAGTCAGTAGTGTTCGATCCGCCGATCCAGGTCCAAGTGCCTACGCCGGGCTCAAATTTCCACAGGTCATTGAGCAAACCCCCGCCGTCATTCGAGTCATAGCCGCTTCCGCCGAACAACCAGAAATTGCCTGACCCGTCCGCCCAGGACGAAGCGTATTCGCGTGCTCCCGGGACATTGGCAGCGGCGGCGGCGCCTTGCGTCCCGTAGGCTCCGCCGGCATCGGCCGTATTCGATCCCGAAATCCATGTCCAAGTGGACGTGCTCGGCTCAAATTTCCACAGGTCGTTCAAGTCGTTCAGGGTACCTGTCAGGTCATCGCCGAATCCGCCGAATAGCCACAGCCGGTCCGACGAATCGATCCACGAAATCGCACCGGCGCGCGACCCAGGCACGTTGCTGGCGGAGGGGACACCACGAGTGCCGTAAATACCCCGAGTATTGCTCCCATTCGAACCGCTGATCCAGGTCCACAAGCCGCTACGTGGATTGAATTTCCATAGATCGCTCAGATAACCCCCTGCCCCGGTCGAATCAACTCCATAACCACCGAAAAGCCAGAAGTTGCCTGACGCGTCAAACCAGGAACTCGCATTTTCGCGAGCTCCGGGCACATTGTCCGGGGTCGCGGTACCTTGGATTCCGTACACACCGCTGGCGTCGGTCGTCTTCGATCCGCTTACCCACGTTCCCGAGTTATCTCGAGGATCATATTTCCAAAGATCGTTTAGATAGCCGTAATGACCTTCTGCATCGTTTCCGTAACCTCCAAACAACCAGAAATTGCCAGCCGCGTCGCACCATGATCTGGCGCCGGAACGTGCCCCACTCATGAACCCCGGGTAGGGCTCGCCTTGAGCTCCATACGACCCACTGGCACTATTGCTGCTAAGCCCCGCGATCCATGTCCATTCGCTCGCGCATACCACGACGATGTTGGTGACGTTACCGCGGATAACCGTGCCGCTGCCATCGAGGATGGTGCAATTCTGGCCGGCGGGCTGGCTCAGTACGGTGACAATATATTTCGAACCGGTCGCGACTCGCAACGTGAAACCGAAACTGCCATTGGACGACACCGTCATGGCGCTGCCGCCGATGTTCTGCAACACCACTTTGCCGCCGGCCGCGAGCCCCGAGAGGCTGCCGCCCACGATGAAGGATGTTGATCCAGGACTGCCACCGCATCCCGCAACTAGCAAACTTACCGCGCATCCTAGTGCGGCTTGCGCGCCTCGAATTGAGCGACTCATGTATGCACCCAATAGCCATCGTGTGCCCACCGCGGCCTCTACGGTGGGCGAGATCTCATTGTGGCAAACAGTAGCTCCGCGAGTCGATGGCGGATTTGAGTTGCAGCACCTGCACGTCGGCATTTCACCTGCTCGTGGCGTCCAGGGTCAATAGATCGACGGCCGAAGCGAGGCGGCCGCAACAGCCTTCCCGTACGCTCAATCTCGATATTTTTGGGGAGTGTCCGCATGGCGCGGAACGCCCGGCCAGCCGGTAACGCGAGCCGTCGGTCGGAAGTAATAATAACTGTGGTGCGGTACGCCCTACTCCGCGCACGAACACGCTTGAGGAGAAATCGATGATCCCCACACCAGAGAGTTGCCACACGGCAACATCCTCCGTGACAACTCGAGTGGTGCAGATGCGATGCGTTGCAACTCTGGCATTGGCGATTGCCGGAGCCATCCTGGCGAACGCCATCCAAGCACAACAGGCAACAAACCAACCGGCATTGACCGAAATCATCGTCACAGCGCAAAAGCGCGAACAGAACATTCAGGACGTGCCCATTTCGATTATTGCCCTGTCTGCTCAGCAGCTCAAGGATGGGGGCGTAACCGACATCAAGAATCTAAGTTCTCTGACGCCAGGCTTAACCGTAACTTCCACGACCTCGGAGAATGTTACCACCGCGCGCATTCGCGGCATCGGCACCGTCGGCGACAACCCCGGATTGGAGTCATCCGTCGGAGTGGTCATTGACGGGGTGTATCGCCCGCGAAACGGCGTCGGTTTTGGCAATCTCGGGGAAATCGACCAGATCGAAATTCTGGAAGGGCCACAGGGCGAATTATTCGGCAAAAACAACGACGCCGGTGTGATTAGCATCCGGACCCAACGACCCTCGACCACCTTTGGCGTGACGGCGGAGGCCACGGCCGGCAACTACAACGATCGAGAAATCAATGCTTCCGTGACGGGACCGATGGGCGATATATCCGCAGCCCGATTCTATGCGGGGTACCAGAGGCGCGATGGCTTCCTCAACGAGGATACGGGGCTAGGCCCGAATACCAGCAATTCAACTGACAACCGCAACATGTACACCATGCGGGGCCAGTTTTTAGTCATGCCCAGCGACACCGTGAACTTCTTGATCATCGGCGACTATTCCAAGCGAAACGAATCATGCTGCGGCGCGGTAACCGTGGTCCCGGGCCCATTCGACGGAATTGTAAACGCACTCGCATCTATTCCTCCGCTGGGAGGCCAAACCGGCGTGGTGGGGGAGCCAAGTTCACCGTCGCCGTTTAACCGGCAGGGCTACGCCAACCAGCCCTTCGCGCAGCAAATTCGCGATATGGGAATTTCTGGCGAGCTTAACTGGGACCTTGGACCCGCCAAGCTAACTTCAATTACCGCGTGGCGCGACAACACCGTCGTATCCGGTGGCGATCTCGATTACACCGGCATCGATATCCTTCAAACGCCCGCCAACGAAGGCAATCAGGTCGATTTCAAACAGGTAAGCGAGGAAATACGTTTAGCCGGTAAGAGTGGTCCGTTGAACTGGTTGGTGGGAGGATTCTTCTCCAGCGAAATCCTGACCAGCAACACGGCCATATACGCTGGCGATGACTTCGGCGCGTACATTGGCGCTGTGGGATCAGCGTTTGCCACCGGCGCGCCCAACTTTGGCACCATACCTGCAAGTACCTTCCAGCCCGGAGTCTCCGGCGAACAGGATTTCTACCACGAGACATCCAAGAGCTACGCATTCTTTACCAACGAGACGTACAATATTACCCAGGGCTTGGACCTGACCGCAGGCCTGCGATACACGGCAGAAAAGAAAACGGCCATTTCGAATTACGTCGATCCGGATGGCGGCCTGGGCTGCGCTTCACTGCTGGCATCTGGAACCAGCAATCCCTTCATCCTAGGATACGGCTGTTCGACGATATTCAATGCATTCTTCGCACCGGCGATTGGAAGTACTGCACCTTTGAGGACCGATCAGTCCTTGAGCGAGGGTAATGTATCGGGTACGGCGAAGCTCTCTTATCGCTTCAACGACGAAATCATGGCCTATATATCCTGGGCGAACGGCTACAAGGCCGGTGGATTCAACCTCGCTCGCGTAACCGCGGATACCGGTCCGGAGGGCCCCTTCACGCCGAGTCTAGACACCGAATTTCCGCGGGAGACTGTGCAATCGTATGAAATCGGCATTAAGAGTTTGCTGGCCGATAGAACGCTGCGTCTGAATGGTTCGATATTCGACCAGAAATACACGAATTTCCAGCTGAACACGTACACGGGAATTCAGTTCGTCGTAAGCTCTGTTCGCAAGCTTGAGTCCAAGGGGGCCGAATTCGATACCACGTGGGCGACTCAGCTGTCAGGACTCAGCCTGTCCGCAGGGGCGACTTACGCATTTACGAACATCACTGACTTCGGCGAATCGCTGTCGTTGTTTGCTCCGAACGAAGCCACGTCACTGAATCGCCTGAACAACCGGCTTTCATTCGCACCGCTGTGGTCAGGAGTGGCGGGGGTGAACTACACGGTGCCCCTATCCGCCTCGCTGGAATTTCGTGTGAGTGTCAACGAAAAGTACACATCGTCCTACAATACGGGCTCGGACCTTGATCCTCGGAAACTCCAGGGCGCCTACGGCTTGCTCAATGCGCGACTTGGCCTCGGCTCGCAGGACGGTAAATGGGCGGTAGAAGTGTGGGGCGCAAATCTGGCCGACAAGGGCTACCTACAGGTTGCCTTCGATGCACCGTTTCAATATAACCAAATTGACTCGTACTTAAGCGATCCGCGAACGTTTGGAATTACGGTTCGAACGAAGTTTTAGTACCTGTAGCCGTCGGCGGCGGATGTGCGGCCACGGAGGGCCGGACATCCACATTCGTTCACTGGCTAGGTCGGTGGCAAATATTCAGTTGTACCGGAACCCTTGATCCAGTCGCGAGGTCGCCGCGGATAGCAGTGCCACCAGCTCTCATGGTGTTCGCGAGACGTGACCCACCACTCGATGAACAAGACATGAGCTCCCACCCGTGACGCCTGTTCATAGTCATACGCCGCACATGCCGTCACCGGGCCGACATCCGTGTACCAAGCTGCCCATACGCGTGGAATAATCTTCGGCGCACTAAGACAGCCCCGATGATCTTCAGGCAGGTCGCAAGCGTCCCAGATTCGAGCCTCCAGCGTTAACCCAAGGCCCGATGAAATGAAATATTCAAGGAGTTCCTGGATAGTGGCGCGCGATACTTCAGTGAACACGTTGACACCTTAGAAGGGCCTCAACAATTCGCTAAAGCGAGCAAGGTGAAAATCGGTATCGCCCAGACTCAAATCGATCATCGTCAGTCGCTTGAAGTAGTGACTGACGATCAGGTCATCGACTACGCCCATGGCACCATGCAATTGCACCGCCTGCTGCCCCACCATGCGCGCCGCCTGGCCGATATATGCCTTGGCGCCTGATATGGCACGCCGGCGCTCCGCGATATTCTCCGACTCAGCGGATACCGCGGCGATGATGGCCATCGAACGCGCTTGCTCGCCGGCCATGAACATTTCCGCCATTCGGTGTTGCAGCGCTTGGAATTTGCCTATCTGAACGCCGAATTGTTTGCGGGTTTTCAGATAATTCAGTGTAGCTGCGTTCAGCGCAGTAATGATGCCAACCGCCTCGGCGCACAGCGCAGCGACAGCCCTATCCGCCGCGTGCTCAATAACTGGCAAACCCCGTCCTGCGACGCCGACGAGGCTATCCACACCCACGTGTACATTCTCCATCTGCAGATCCGCGGCGCGTCCACCGCACTGAGTGGGGTAGCCGCACAGCGTCAGACCCGGCGCATCGCGCTCCACTAAGAACAGCGAAATGCCTTCCGCATCGGCCACTTGACCGCTGTTGCGCGCCGACACCAGAAAGCGATTTGCCGAAGGGCCGTGCAGAACGGCGGTTTTTTGTCCCGATAAGCGCCAACCGCTATGGCTGCCGTTGCCTGTGGCTCGTGCCGTAGACTCGACTCTCGACAAATCGTAGCGGCCCGCGGCCTCATAGCATGCGAACGCCAGCTGCAGTCGTCCGTTACCGATCGCAGGCAAGAGCATCCGCTTCATGGACTCGGAAGCAGCGTTGAGGATCATTCCGCCACACAGCACCACGGTGCTCAGATAAGGTTCCAGCAACAAACCCTGCCCGACCAACTCCATCACCACCATGATGTCGACGGCGTTACCGTCAAGACCGCCGAATTCTTCCGGGAACGGCAGGGCCAGAAATCCCAGTTTCGCGTACTGGTTCCAAGCCTCGGGGGAATATCCCAAATGTGTGCGGCTAAATGCGCGGCGCTGCTCGAAATCGTAGTCTCTGGATATGAAACGTTGCAAGGTGTCTTGCAGCGCCAATTGCTCTTCGGTGTAATTGAAATCCACGGCAGCGCTCTACAAGCCCAAGATCAGCTGCGAAATGATGTTCTTCTGGATTTCCGTCGAGCCGGCGTAGATCGTAGTCTTGCGCAGGTTGAAGTACTGACCGGAGAGCGACGGGGCGTACGGGCGATAGTGCTCAGAGAGCGGCGACACGGGCTCCCAGTCCAGCTCGAGCGCATTGCGCATATAGGGTAGCGCGTCGTGCCCGAGCGCGTGCATTTGCAGCTCGGCGAGCTGCTGCTGAATCTCGGATCCTTTGATCTTCAGTAGCGACACTTCGGGCCCGCGTATATGCGATTCGTTAGCCGTAGCCGATAGTACCCGCAGATTGGTGATTTCAAGCGCCATTAACTCCAGTTCGATCTGGGTGATGCGGTCACGAAAGCGCGTGTCCTCTATGAGCGCCCGCCCGTTAGCCAACTGGTCGGCGGCTATCTCCTTTAACTTCTTCAGCTCGCGCTTGCATATGCCGACGCCGGCATTTGTGGTGCGCTCATGGGTAAGCAAAAATTTGGCATAGGTCCATCCTTTGTTTTCCTCGCCCACCAAGTTCTGCACCGGCACCTGAACGTTGTCGAAGTAGATCTCGTTTATCTCATGCTCGCCGTCGAGCATCACAATGGGCCGCAGCGTTATGCCAGGCGATTTCATGTCGATCAGGAGGAAAGAGATACCCTGCTGGGCACGCCCTTCTGTGCTTGTTCGCACCAGGCAGAAGATCCAATCGGCGTACTGACCCAAGGTGTTCCAGGTCTTCTGGCCGGTGACCGAGTAGTAGTCGCCATGACGCACTGCACTGGTTCGCAGCGAGGCGAGATCGGACCCGGACCCGGGTTCGGAATAGCCCTGGCACCACCAGTCCTCGCCCGTAATGATTCTTGGCAGGAAGTACTCCTGCTGTGCGGCGTTAGCGAAATTCATCAACACCGGCGCGAGCATTTTTAGCGAGAATGGGTTCTGCGGGGGCGCGCCGGCGTCGGCCCGTTCTTCTTCGAAAATATGCTGCTGCACCACGTTCCAGCCGGTACCGCCAAAGCACCGTGGCCACGTCGGAGCCCCCCAGCCCTGACGATGGAGAATCTCCTGCCAGCGAAGCAGCTCATCTTTGCGCAAGCGCTTTCCTAGCCGCACCTTGCTACGGATATCGAACGGCAGCTCTGCCTCGAAGAAAGCGCGCAATTCGGCGCGGAACTCTTCCTCTTCCACAGTGTATTTTAGGTCCATGCGAGTGCGCCTATCTTACGGCCGCAGCATGGGAGAAATGTTGTGCGTTCGACGACAATCTCTTGATCGCCGCCGCCAAACGTCGGCAGTCATCGACAGTAAGGCATCAATGATCGCCAGCGGACTCCCGTTCCTGGAGCTCGCGCCACAGGATCTTGCCTGCACCCGACTTGGGCAACGATTCTGTGAATTCGACTATCCTCGGGCACTTGTAGACAGCCATGTACTGTCGGCACCACTCGATAATCTCCTGTTCGCTGATCCTACCGTGCCATTCCGGTCTCACTACGACTACCGCTTTGACGGACTCGCCGCGGTGCGCATCCTTGACGGCGATAACGCACGCTTCCTGAATCGAGGGATGATGGTACATCAGGGACTCTACTTCGGCCGGCCAGATCTTGAAACCTGAGGCGTTGATCATGCGTTTGAGCCTGTCGACCATAAAAAAATAACCGTCCTCATCGACCCTTCCAAGATCACCGGTGCGCAAGAAGCGTTTTCCCTCTATTTCTACGAAGGCTAGAGCGCTGTCCTTAGGCTTATTCCAGTAGCCCAGAAACACTTGCGGACCCGACGTGACGATCTCGCCGACTTCGCCGGCGGGTAGTTCGTCCAGCGTGGCAGGATCGATGACCCGCGAGTCCACGTCGAAAATTGGGATGCCCAGACACTGCTTTTTCGGCCGATCGCCTGGATTGATGTGCGTTGCGGCCATGGTTTCCGAAAGTCCATAGCCTTCGACATAGGTAATTCCGATGTTTTCGAGCCGCTGCGCGACAGCTGCCGGCATGGCGGCACCGCCGCCACTAAGCCTGCGCAATGAGGCCAGATCGTACCGGCCGATATTTGGATTGGCAAAGAAGTCCTGAATCATGGTCGGGATGGCGGTCCAGCTCCCGATCCGATACCGCTGCACGCAATCTGCCGCGGCTTCACGATCCCAGCGCGGCAGCAGTACTACCGTGTTACCGACATAGAGGGGCCCGTTCATGCTGCCCTGCATGCCGGTGACATGAAACAACGGCGCCACTCCGAGCAAGGCCGTCTCGGGTTGCAGTGCGAACCAGGCCATGCTGGCCACTAAGGTGTGCATTGTGCTGCGATGTGTATGCATGCAGCCCTTCGGCGCCCCTGTGGTGCCGGACGTATATGGCATCACACATAAATCGTCAGGTCCGGCCGTGAGCGGGCCGGGGCGGATATCGCTAGCCAGAACATCGCTCCAAAGAGTAACGCCGGGTCCGGCAAACGCAACGCGCGGCGCGCCGATGTAGTCAGGTACCATTAGGTCGGTTGCCCGACGCAGATAATCCGAGTAAGCGGTCACGATGACATGCCTGAGATTTGCATCACGGAGCAATGGTTCGACGCGCGCATACAATTCCTGAGACACGATCACTGTACTCGCGCCTGCGTCCCTCGCATAACGTAGGAACTCCTGCGTCAGGTTCATTGGGTTCAGCGGCACAACCACTGCATTGGCACGCAGAATGCCGTAATAGCCGATGACGAATTGCGGGCAGTTCTGCATGAACAGCAGCACTCGATCTCCCTTGACCACTCCGCATTGGCGCTCGAGGAATCCGGCAACCCGCTGCGCCTCGTCCAATAACGTGGCAAAAGTTACTGGAGTGTCGTAAAACACCAAGAAAGGTTTGTCCGGATATCGTCGAGCCGATACTTCGGCGTTGTAGAACACATTGGTGGCCGGCGCGATGAGATTGTGCATCGAATGCGCCGGCCAGAACTTGAAGTGTCTATCCGACATCGGGTCCACCCCTCATGAACCGGACGCACCGCCGTCCACGGCGATATATTGACCCGTCACGTGACGCGATGCGTCCGACGCCAGATAAACCGCCCCGCCCATCAGGTCGGCATCCCCACCAAGACGCCCTAAAGGAGTTCCCTCAATCACCGACGTCATATTTTCCTCGAGAAACCCATCTGTCATTTTTGACGGGAAGAATCCCGGGCAAATCGCGTTGACGCGAATGCCGTACGGCCCCCACTCGACGGCGAGCGCCCGAGTCAGGTGCAGCGCCGCCGCCTTCGAGGCATAGTAGGCCGCCGCCTTCATTTGCATTCCGGCACGAAAGGCTGCGGTGGAGGCCACGACAATGACATTTCCCGATCGCTGCGGTATGAAGCAACGATTCGCCACTGCCTGACTTAGCATGAACACACTGGTGACATTGAGCGTCATGACGCGATGCCATGCCTCGAGCGGATAATGTTCGGCCGGCGCACCCCAACTAGTGCCGGCATTGTTGACCAAAACATCGATTCTACCGAAATGTCCGGCCACCGCCTCAACCAGCGCCGGCACCCCTTCCGGCTTGGTCAGATCGTTGACTACCGTGAGCGCGTCGATGCCTTGTTTCGCAAGCCGTGACTTGGCCTCCTCGAGTTCGTCGGGTTTGCGCGCACTGATCGCGATTTTCGCACCCATTTCACCGAGACCAATTGCGATCTGCAGCCCAAGGCCGCGAGAACCACCCGTCACAAGAGCCACACGGCCGCTCAACTCGAACAACTCACGAACTCCCATGTCAGGTCATCTCAAACGGCGCAATATCGCCTTGACTATACCGCCCAGTAATTTCGTCGGTATCTGCGCCGCCATGCAACGCGTCCTCATCAAACGGGTCGTTCAGTTTCATCGGCGAGTATCTTATTGCACCACGGAGTACGTGCCGTGCTTTCTGCGACAATCTCTTACCCTGCGGCGCCAATCGACGGCGGCCGGGCGACGAGCGTCACTTGCAATGCATTCAGGCGTTGCTATAGGGTGTTCCCGGCGATTTCGCATAATTCGCTGAGTGTTTCACAGATTTCTCGGAATTTGAAAGCCGCTCCACAATATGCGCTTGCAACAACTTCAAGGCCGGCTAGACTGATGGTCGCCGAAGAATTCCGGCTTTCAATCGGATCGGGAGAACGATGGATTTTCTTCCTACATTAGTCTCGGCGCGCCGTGTCGACGGCATGGACGCTGTCGCCGGTCTTCGGAGTTTTCACAGGGACCTAAGGCCCGCTGCCGCGCGGTTCCCAATTCCGATTTGCTGCGTGCAATCCAAGCAATTGCGGGCCCGATAATCGATAACGCCATTCTAAGCGCACTGGCGGCTCTTGGCGGTTCATGCGTAGGCGCACTCGGACCCGTATTCAGCAGCGTAGTTCTACAGCGCAGCTCGACTCAGCGTGAATTTCTTACGCGAAGTGTGGCGCTTAGAGAGCAGCTGTACTCAGATTTTATCAAGGAGGCTAGCGAACTGTATGTCGCCTCCTTGACTCACAATCTCGAGGATTTCGGCCGGTTAATTCGCCTGTACGAACTCGTAAGCCGCATTCGCCTCATGGCATCAGTTTCGGTTGTGAAAGCCGCGGAAGAATTCGTAAAACAGATTCTTGTGCATTTTGCGGAAGAGAACCTCACCATCGAACAATTGCGGAACACTGCGCTGACTTCAAAGACTCATCCTCTACAACACTTCAGTGAGGTATGCCGGACCGAGCTTCAGGCAATTGCTCACAATATGAAGTTGCCGACGATGTGATGATCTGATTCGCCATCGACGAGCGTCGGCGAAATTCGTCGAATTGTGAAAAAAAGCCGCGTCGATTGTGAAAGACATGCGTTCCGATACTCGCTGTACTCCATTGGCGCCGCGGTTCGTCGACGCATCGATCGATGCCACATCAATATCATCCAAGGGCATAGGCGTAGACCCTGGCCGCGCAAATTTCACCTCCTACAACAAAGAGACGCCATGAACAGAAGAGAACTACTGATCGCCACCGCCGCGACAGGTGCAAGCATATTGTCGGCGGCGCCGACCGGCTTCGCAGACGACGCCAAAGTCAAAGAGACCAGCAAGGTCAATATAGTACTTGTCCACGGTTTCTGGGCCGACGGATCGAGCTGGGACCGAGTGATTCCGATCCTGCTCAAGGCCGGACACCGGGTTAGCGCGGCGCAACTTTGCTATAACACGTTTGAAGAGGATGTCGGCATTGCGACTCGATTGATCGACGCTCAGGACGGCCCGACGGTGTTGGCGGGACATTCCTACGGTGGCGCTGTCATCACCGGCGCAGGGTCGCGTTCGGCGAACGCGAAGGCGGTGGTCTTTGTCGCCTCCTGGGCGCCCGACCAGAACGAAGGGCTGGGTGAGGTCAGCTCGCATTATCCGGATCCTGGCGTCGGCAAAGCCATACGGCCCGACTCGACTGGTCACCTGTGGGTGGCGCAGGACTTGTTTCGCGATGCATTTTGTGCAGATGTCGATCCGGTCAGGGCGAGCATCATGGCGGCCGTTCAAAGACCCGCGAACGGTGCCCTTCCAGTAACTAAATTTACCGAAATCCCGGCATGGAAGAAGATGCCGAGTTGGTACGCGGTATCGGAGAACGACAAGACGGTCCATCCCGACGCCCAACGCAAACTCGCCAAGCGCATGGAGGCGACGACAACTCTGCTTGCCTCCAGTCACGCCTCACTCGTATCTCACCCGGACAAGATTGCGGCGGTGATTCTGAATGCTTGTTCCCATGTGAGCTAGACCAGGTACCAAGGGGACATTCCAATGACGATTAGGCAAGGCTCCGCTCTCACCGACACACTTCTGACCAACCTGGGGCATCGGCTGAATTCATCGAAGTTCGACCTTGTACGGGAGACCGAGGACGTCCTGTCCACGGTCGGTGCGGCGGTTGACGACTGCGGAGGAAAATTGACTTTCTTTGGAGCCGATCCGATTGCCAGAAGCGTTCTGCGGGTGGGGTCAATGCCCGCCATAGCCTTGGCGGCAAAGGCAGTCATGATCGCGAAAATTTGGAGAATGCGTACCGGGCACTCGCAAGACATCCATGTGGACGTGCGCAAGGCCTTGCACCGTTTCGCCGGATTCGGTGAAATGCGCTGGATTAAGATGAATGGCAATTTGCCGCTCATCAACGCCGATCCCGACAATCCCCTCACACCGCTCGGGCCGCCTGAAGACACATTTTTGCCGACCAAGGACGGGGGATTCGTCACCACGAGTAATTTTTATCCTCGTGCACGGGACCGCGTTTTCAAGCTTTTACAGTGCATGAACACGCTTGACGCTGTGAAAGCTGCAGTCAAGACGTGGAATGCCGAGGATCTGGACCGGGCAGCCGAACAAGCAGGAGTCGTATTGACACGCTGCCGGCGCCTCGAAGATGCGCTCAAGCTCGACGTCTACCAGACCGTCAAGGATATGCCGTTGATCCGCATCGAAAAAGTGGCCGACTCAGCGCCAGTGCCATTCACGGAGCGGCCGACCGATCCGCTGAGCGGCATTCGCGCCCTCGGCATGGCGCATACGGTCGCCGGCCCATCGATGGGTTCGGCTTTGGCCCTGCACGGTGCGGACGTCATGAACGTCTGGCGACCGCTCGACTATGAACCTGATGTGTTTCTATGGGCGTCACACATGGGAACGCGATCCACGGTTCTGGATATCGATCAGCCAGGACCGCGCGCTGACTTCGATAGGTTGATTCAGGACGCCGACGTTTTTTACATCAATCGCCGCCCCTCCCTGGTCGAGCGTTACGGTCTGGGGCATCGGGAATTGTGCGAAAAAAAGCCTGGGCTCATTCATGCCCAGGCAATCTACGCGACCGAAGCCGGACCGTGGTCCAAGCGCGTCGGCTACGATGTGACTACCGGTGCCGAATGGGGAATTTTCAATCTCGAAGGCACCGACGCCGCACCTCGAGAATCGCAAATCAAGATCGTCAACGACTATGTGTCCGGCTGGCTCGCTACCGTCGGTATTCTGGAGGCCCTGCGCAGGCGCTCGATCGAGGGAGGCAGCTATCGCGTTCTGGTGTCACTGACGCGCGTGTCGTTGTGGCTTCTGTCCTTGGGCATATTTGACAAGGACTACGTGCACAGGACCATCGGCTCCGGCGATGAACACTCCTTCGTCGATCCGGATTTATTCACTGCCGAAACACCGTGCGGCTCTTATCAGGGATTGACCGAGCAGGTCTACATGATGCGTACGCCGGGCGCGTATCACACCGTTGTCGTCCCCAGGGGATCGTCGAAGCCCGTTTGGCTCTAGTATCGACGTGACATGCAGTCCTGAGGCAAATCCCGCGTTGCGTTCCTGCGTCTATGGCATGGCGTGGGCGGCGTTTTGTCTCATGCCGCCGCGCGGCGATGCGCAGATGATAGAGCCCATGCTGCCGTCACACGCTACGCTGGCGATACCGTCGACCGGGCAATTGACGGTCGGAGTCAATTTCAATGTCGCGCCGAGTACCGCGATCACGACTGGAGGATACTATTCACCGCGCCTCGAAGTCCGCGTCCCTTGGCTGCTGGTCGATCATGTTCTTGGCTCGGGCTGGGGGCTGGAGGCGGGTTACTTGTATGTCGCAATCAACCTCGGAAGTCTGAATCTTCCCAATGAATCGGAAAATATTTTGCGGCTCGGTGTTACCTTTGCACATAGCTTTGATCGATTTACATTCGACAATCGCGCACTTGCCGAAGAGCTGTCCATCCGCGGCGGCGAACCGGAGGAGCCGAATAACACATTACACCTGCGCGACCGACCCCGATTAACGTACCATCTCGACCCGCAGAGCCGGGTTGCGGCCCGTGTGTACGTGTATGTTGAACCGACGTATGATCCACAAGCCGGGCAGTTTACCCGATTGGACTACTCGGCCGGGTTCGGCTTGCGCTTGATGACGCGCTTGACCACGGACATATTCTTCATCCGCGAGACCACGCCTAACGTGCGCGGCGGAGACGTCAACTATTTTGCGCTTCAACTAATATATCGAATACCGAATTAAATAGTATTGAGTGTGCGCTATTCTGGACAGGCGACATTCCGCGAGGACACCCAGACACGCGCGGCCTCTGCCATCTGTGCCGCCAGCGCGGCGATGGCCTGCTGGTGGCCGCGTACCACACTCATATAGTCACCACCGGTAGATTCCCGCAGGTGGCTGTGGCAGGACAGCCGGAGGTCGCTCGATTTGTCTGAAAAGTCCAAACTCCAGTCCGCGTCGATCAGGGCGTATTGCCCAGGCACGGAATCGAAACGGCGCACCTCCACTCTCACACGGAGCACCTGTTTGCCTGGCGGGCGCGTCAATCCGCGGATGTCCTGTGTGCCGAGTCTTCGGACCAGGTCCGAGGACAGCGCCGCGCGTAGTTCATCGTTCAGCGGCGCGGCCCAGCGTTCGCTGTCGAGGACGGCGATGCCACCGTCGCCCTGCCGTATCACCAATTGTGGCACGTCAACCTGCGAGGGGATATCGACCGGCGACACGTCGATCAAGAAAGCTGCCGCCGGTGTCGCGTCC
This sequence comes from uncultured Gammaproteobacteria bacterium, assembly GCA_963784105.1. GTDB lineage: Bacteria > Pseudomonadota > Gammaproteobacteria > Steroidobacterales > Steroidobacteraceae > Bog-1198. Next base: position 1,035,118 of record CAWAQE010000015.1, on the reverse strand, counting down.
TGAGCATAAGCTGGCGGGACTAGTGTGTAGTAGTGTGTCGGCACGGAAGCGCAAGCCGCCACAACCAAGCCTGCCATAGTGAGCTGAGCATAAAGGAGAGTTCTCGTCATTGCGGTGGTTCCTGCAAGTCTTTAGTTTGACTCGGCACCGGCGTCTGCATCGGCGCTGAGTCCACCTGGCGACCGCGGATTAGCGCTTCCGGATGGCGCCCGAGCAAGTCCGTGAGCGCGCGCAGCGAACGCGCCGTGCGCTGCAGTTCCTGAAGCACTTGACCCAGATGCTGTTGCAGCGGGGAATCTTCCGCGAGCGTGTCACTTGCGGTACCGAGTGTATGTCTCGCCTCGGACAATGTGACTGTCGCCTCAGGCAGCAATTCGCCGTTAACCTGCTTCAATGCTTTGTTCAGCTCGGCTAGGTCATCATTGAAGTGATTGCCAATCGAATCGAGCGGAATCTTCTGCACCTTGCCGAGTATGCTTGATAGCTGCTCCTGCAATTTATCGAGACTGCCGCCCACCGTGGGCATAATCAACGGCTTCGCGTTGACATCGAACGCCACCTTGGGCGCGTTCGACACGACGTCGAGTGCAATGTAGAGCTGCCCGGTCAGAAGATTGCCGGTGCGCGCCTGTGCGCGCAATCCTTGTTCGACCATCAGGCGCAGGAATAGAGCGGTCTGCTGTTGCTCGTCTCCGCTCAGCACCGGGATCTTCTCGCGAACGCGACCGAGGCGGTGCGGATAGACCACCGCGCCCACGATAAATGGAAATCTCCGTTTCTTCGGATCGTAGTCGATGCTGACCGATACCACCCGGCCGATGTTCATACCGAAGAACTCCACGGGTGCGTTCACCTCGAGGCCCCTTAGAGACTGCTCGAAGCGCATCTGAATATATTGGGCGGTGCCGTCCTGCGAAGCCATCGCGGTCTGCTGGTCCCTGGCCAGGACGAAGGATGCATGATCTTGCGCGGGCGCGAAGTTCTCTCCGTACGGCGTAGCGAACGCGATGCCGCCGGCCACCACCGTCGCCAGCGACTGTGTGTTGAGTTTGAGGCCGTCCGCGCCCAGCGAAACTTCCACGCCGCTGGCATTCCAGAAGCGGGTGGCCCTTGAGACGAAACGGTCGTAGGGCGCATCCACGAAGACCTGCAGGCTCATGCCCTTGCCGTCGTCGTCGAGTTGAAAAGACGCTATGCGGCCGACTTGCGTGCGCCGGTAATACACGGGAGAGCCGACATCCAGCGACCCCAGGTCCTCGCTATGCAGCACGAAGCTCTTGCCCGGCGTACCTGTAATCACGGTGGGCGCATTCTCCAATCCGACGAACTCCTTGCGCGGAGCCGTGGACTTGCCAGTGTCCAAGCCGATGTAGGCGCCGGAAAGGACGGTATCGATGCCGGATACGCCGCCAGCGCCAATCCGCGGCCGCACCACCCAGAACCGGGTGTCGGCTCTGGCGAAATTCCTCGCGCGGCGGTCCAAGGCCACCGTGGCAATCACATGCGACTGATCCGTGCTCAGGACGATCGAAGAAACGCTCCCGACCACCACGTCCTTGTACTTGACGAGAGTCTTGCCGGCCTCCAAGCCTGCGGCCGTCTGGAAACTGACCGTAATCTGCGGGCCAACAGACAGCCATGCGTGAATCACCATCGATACACCGATGAGCGCGGCGACCAGCGGAATCAACCAGACGAGTGAAACGCGCCATCGGTGGCGGCTGACCAATGGATCGCGCGGTTGCGAGGGATTCATGCTCTCAAGCGTGTGGCTCACTATTGCCCTCGTCGTCCCAGATCAAGCGCGGATCGAAGCTTATGGCCGACAGCATGGTGAAGATCACCACCATGCCGAAAAAGAGAATGCCTATGCGCGGCTCGGCGCTGCTCAGCGCCTTGAACTGCACCAGCGCCGCAACGAGTGCCACCACCAGCACGTCGAGCATCGACCAATATCCGATGAATTCCACCATGCGGTAGAGCCGGGTACGCTCGCGCCTAGCCCAACGACTGCGCCGCCGGCTGGTCACCAGCAGCAGGCCCAACACCAGAAATTTGGTACAAGGCACGGCTACGCTGGCGATGAAAATAAGCGAGGCGATATCCCAGGCGCCGGCGCGCCAGAACTCCACGACGCCGTTCAGAATGGTGCTATCGCCGCCGCTGCCGAATCTGCCGGTATACATCACCGGCAGTAGATTCGCAGGGACGTAGAAAATCAGGCCGGCAAGCAACAGTGCCCAGGTTCGGTCGAGACTATTGACCTTACGTCGACGCAACGGCCAGTCGCAGCGCGGGCATGAGGCGCGCGTATCGCCGGTGTCCTCACACACCAGTCGACAGACGTGACAGCCAATCAAACCCAGCGGAAGTGTACGCGGCGGCCCATTCATTCCAGTTCTTCGTCGGCAAGTTCCCACAGCCAATGGATTTCACGGCTCGCGATGATCGTAATGAGCACGGTCAGGGCAGCCGTGGCCCAGACGCCGATACCGATCCCCACATTGAGATAGCTGGACAACTTGACAATGGCAACCAGTACGCCGAGCAAGAAGACCTCCACCATGCTCCACGGCCGCAAGGCGGTCAGTGCTTTCATCGCCGCCGCGAACGCGGGCGCGCGCCGTCCGCTCCATGCAAAAAACAGCACCCAGCCGAGCAAAACGATCTGCAGCAGCGGCACCACGATTATCGCCAGTGCTGCGACCATTGCAATCGGCGCGGCCTCACCGTGCGCCAGCGCAGCGACGGATTGCCACAGTGTCGCCTCGTTGTGCAACCCCTTTAGACTAATTCGGATTACCGGATAGGCATTGGCCAGTACGAAAACAATGGCAGCAGCCACGGTCAGCGCCAACCACTGGTTAATCCCGAGTCGATCAGCGCTGTACAGAATAGCTCCGCAGCATTCGCAGCGAGCAACCTCACCCTCCGCAAGCGAAATGCGACGGTACACACAGTCGCAATCGTCGCACACGATCAGCTGGGGAAAGGTCTTCACGGTTCGGCGCATAGCCTATTTGGCTTCCTTCCGATTCTCTTTCATAAACCAGGTACGCCTTTGTCAAAAAACTCCAGCGGTGCTAAATCGTGGGGGTGTGACTTGAGCGGCACTGTAGCAGTCGGTCATCACTACGTTGCGCCGGCGCGCTGCGCGAAGATCCATGCCTGTGCCGCCATCGCAGGCAGTCTTGCAACCGTTTCGCCCGCCCTCGCGTTGGATGCATTGCCGTCAATGAGGCGTTTTTTGATACCTTGCGCAATGCCTACCAGCCGGAAATAGTTGAAGGCGAAGTACCAATCCAAGTTTTTGATCGCGGTGCGTCCCGTCTTCTCGCAATAACGCGCAAGTATCCTATCCAGGGTCGGAATGCCGAGTCGCTCAAGATTGAGGCCGCCCAACGCCGAGCGTCCGTCGGCCGGCGCGACCCAATTCATCGCGAAATACGAGAAATCCGCGAGCGGGTCACCGAGGGTCGATAGCTCCCAGTCGAGAACCGCCCGAATCCGGGTGCCCGAACCATCCATGATCATATTGTCGACTCTGTAGTCGCCATGAACGACAGCCACCGTGTCCTGAGGAGGCAGGGTCGCCGGCAGCCAGTCTATGAGCCTTTCCATTTTCTCGAGCCGGTCCGTCTCCGAGGCTCGATACTGTTTGATCCAGCGCGCTATTTGTCGATCGAAATAATTGCCCTGCCGGCCGAATGTCGATAGACCGGCCGCGATGGGGTCGATCCGGTGCAAAGCCGCAAGACTATCGATCATGGCGAGATACGCGAGCTCCCGAGCCTTCCTCGGTAATTCGGGAAGCGCGCCGTCGGTGAAGTTCGAACCCTCCACCAGTTCCATCAAGTAGAAAACCGAGCCGATTACCTGCTCATCCTCGCATAGAGCCAGCACGCGCGGAGCCGGATAGCCCAGCGGCTGTAGTGCGGTGAGAACGCGGTATTCCCGCTCGACAGCGTGCGCTGAAGGCAACAGTGGCCCAAATGGTTTGCGACGAAGTACGCAGGCGCCGCTCTCAGCATCGACACGATACGTCGGGTTTGACTGTCCACCTTCGAACTTCGTCAGCGTGATGGGTCCACGGAACCCCTCGACACGCTTCACGAGCCAACTCGTGAGTGCGGCCGTGTCTATGTCACCCGAGGGGCACATGCACCGGCGGCGCAGCCGCACCCGTGAACCTCCCGGCCAGTATCGTGGCGCCGATCAACATACCGCCGCCGACCGAAGCCATGGCCATCCACACATACGGATTGGGATTTTCCGCCTGCAATGCAACACCGGCGATGGTAAACATCATGAAGGCGTAGTCGTTGAGAACGAGGGGAATAATTTCGCCGAAGGCAAAAATCGAGTAGACCGCGGCCAGAATGTAAGCCAATCTGCCCAAGTCCGGGCTGATCAACGATGCCAACAAGGCGATGGCGGTCGGTGCAACCGCAATGAGCACGAGTCCCGCCAATGCACCGATCAGAATTGGCGGCACCTTCTTAGGGTTCATGTGCTCGACGAAAAAGAGCACCCATGTCGCATACGCCGGCCAAGCCGGCAGCTTGAAGTAACCCGTGACATACTCGGTGATGACTATAAACGCCAGCACGAACAGGCCTAAAATTAAGCGCTGACCATTGAACCTGACCATAATCTATCCCCTGTTGTCGTAAATGTCGGCGGGAATCTCGGCCTGCGAAAAGGCACACTCGCCTGTGCGACACCATTCCTCTTCCGACGAGTATTGGAAATACACGGGCTCGCTTTTATCTCGTGGGGCCCTCGCCGTGGAACGCAGCACTCGGCCGATATCTCGACAGCTCGAGCTTGCCAATCTGCACGCGGTGTACTTCGTCGGGTCCGTCGGCAAAGCGCAAGGAGCGGGCTCCGGCGTAAGCCGCCGCCAGCATGAAGTCTTCACTGACTCCAGCGCCGCCATGTACCTGAATCGCCCAATCGATCACCTGGCAGGCCATGGACGGTGCGGCCACTTTGATCATGGCGATTTCCTTCTTGGCCGCCACGTTTCCCACCGTATCCATCATGAAGGCGGCATTCAGCACCAGCCAACGCGACTGATCGATCAAAATCCTTGATTCTGCGATGCGCTCGAGCGTCACGCCTTGCTCGGACAGACGTCGACCGAAAGAAACACGCTCCATGGCTCGCTTGCACAACATTTCCAATGCACGCTCGGCAAGCCCGATGAGGCGCATGCAGTGGTGAATGCGACCCGGACCGAGGCGCCCCTGAGCGATCTCGAAGCCGCGCCCTTCTCCCAACAGTAAATTGGCAACGGGAACCCGCACGTTGTCAAACCGCATTTCCGAATGTCCATGCGGTGCGTCATCGTAACCGAACACCGTAAGCTGGCGCGCAACTCGAACTCCGGGGGTACTCAAGGGGACCAGGATCATGGACTGCTGGCTATGAAGCGCTGCCCCGGGCTGGGTCCTGCCCATGAAAATCAGAATCTCGCAACGCGGATCTCCCGCTCCGGTGGTCCACCACTTTCGGCCGTTGATCACGTAATGGTCGCCGTCGCGCACGATGGACGACTCAATATTGGTGGCATCGCTCGACGCCACCCCAGGCTCCGTCATGGCGAACGCAGAGCGGATTTGGCCATCCAGCAAGGGCAGCAACCAACGTTGCTGTTGTTCTGGTGTACCGTAACGAGCCAGCACTTCCATATTGCCTGTGTCGGGCGCGGAACAGTTGAAGGCTTCGGGACCGAGCAGCGAACGTCCCATGATTTCGCACAAGGGTGCGTACTCGACGTTGGTGAGACCGGCGCCGTGCCGCGAATCCGGGAGGAAAAGATTCCACAAATTGGCCGCCCGTGCCTTGGCTTTGAGTGCCTCCAAGGTTTTCGTGGCCACCCAGGCGTTCCCACCACTTCGATTCCTTTTCACTTCTTCGTGAAAACGCGCCTCGGCCGGGTACACATGTTCATCCATGAACCCGGCAACGCGTCGCTGCAGATCGCGGACCTTATCGCCGTGTGAAAAATTCACTGCAGAGCCACGTCAGACCACCTCGAACAAGCCCGCAGCACCTTGACCGCCACCGATACACATAGTCACCACGACCAACTTAGCGCGGCGACGCTTTCCCTCTATGAGCGCGTGACCGGTCATGCGCGCGCCACTGACTCCATAGGGGTGTCCAACGGCAATGGCGCCGCCGTTGACGTTCAAGAGCTCGTCCGGAATGCCCAGCTTATCCCGACAGTACAACACCTGGCAGGCGAAGGCCTCGTTCAATTCCCACAAGCCGATGTCGCTCACCTGGTAACCCGCGCGCTTGAGCAGGCGCGGCACGGCGTAAACTGGACCGATTCCCATTTCATCAGGCTCGCAGCCTGCGACCGCAAAACCACGAAAGATTCCCATGGGCTTGAGCCCGCGTTGTTCAGCCAACTTGGCATCCATCACGACGCAGGCAGCGCTGCCATCGGAGAATTGGCTGGCATTCCCGGCCGTGATGACGCCGCCCGGCAACGCGGAACGGATTTTACCGACGGCTTCCAGCGTGGTGTCCGGACGGATACCCTCGTCTCGATTGATGGTGACCTGCCGTGTGACAATGGCTCCGGAAGCCTCGTCGTACGCGGCCATAGTCGTCGACATGGCGGCGATCTCGTCGTTGAACTTTCCGGCGGCATGCGCCGCTGCAGCACGCAACTGGCTGCGAACGCCGTATTCGTCTTGCGCCTGTTTGGAAATGTTGTAGCGCTGTGCCACGTTTTCCGCAGTCTGTAGCATCGACCAGTAAAGCGTGGGCTTGTTGTCGAGAATCCATGGATCGGCGCGCATATGGGTATTGGCTTCGTTCTGAACGCATGAAATGCTCTCCAGACCGCCAGCTACCATGATCGACACCTCTTCGGTCATGATGCGCTGCGCGGCGAGCGCGATGGCCTGAAGCCCCGAACTACAGAAGCGATTGATGCTCAATCCGGCGGTGCTGGTCGGCAATCCGGCGCGCAAGGCAATCGCTCGTGCGATATTTCCGCCTGTGGTGCCTTCGCCGAAAGTCGAGCCCATGATCACGTCCTCGACCTCGGCAGGGTCGATGCCCGCCCGCGCTACGGCGTGCTGCACGGCATGCGCACCGAGCGTTGCCCCGTAGGTCATATTGAAAGCGCCCTTCCAGCTCCTACCCAAACCGGTGCGCGCTGTGGAAACAATGACAGCTTCTATCACGAAGTGGCTCCTTTATAGTCACTGAAGCGTTTGCCTTCCTCGGCCAACCGGGCGAGTAACGGCGCCGGAGTCCAGAAAGCGGCGTCAGAACCGGGACTGGCGGCGATTCGCCGCAGTGCACGGGCGACTTCGGTTAGACCGATCTGGTCTGCATAGAACATAGGTCCACCACGAAATGCGGGAAAACCATAGCCGTTGAGATAGACGATATCGATGTCCGAACTTCGCTGCGCAATTCGCTCGTCAACGATGCGCGCGCCTTCGTTAATGAGCGCGTAAATGGTGCGCTCGACGATTTCCCGGTCGGAGACCTGGCGCGGAGAAATACCCCTGCACGTCCGATACGTGTCGATTATCGCGCTAACTTCTGGATCTGGAATGGCCTTGCGGGAGCCGGCATCGTAGCGGTACCAGCCGGCACCGGTCTTTTGACCAAACCGGCCCGCCTCACAGAGAACGTCCGCCACGCTGGACATATCTTTGTCGGGAGATTCAGCCGCACGCCGCTTGCGCACCGCCCACCCGATATCCAAGCCCGCCAGATCACCCATGCGAAATGGGCCCATAGCCATCCCGAAAACTTGCAATACCGTGTCGATTTGTTGCGGCAACGCACCGGCCATCAGCAAGTCGTCCGCTGCTTCGGCGTAGCGCATCACCATGCGATTACCGATGAAGCCGTCGCACACGCCGGAAACTACGGCCACCTTGCCGAGTCTTTTGGCTAGTGCCATGGCGGTGGCTAGCACATCGCCCGCAGTCTCGGCCCCGCGCACTACTTCGAGCAGCCGCATCAGATTGGCCGGACTGAAGAAATGCAATCCGATTACATCGCGCGGACGCTGGGTAAATCGCGCGATGGCGTTCAGATCCAGGGTCGATGTGTTGGACGCGAGGATGGCGCCGGGTTTCAGCACCTGGTCCAAGTGCTGGAACACCTGTTTCTTGATTTCGATGCTCTCGAACACCGCCTCCACGGCTAAATCCACGTCGTGCAAGGGCTGGTAGTGGAGCGATGGGGTTATCAACGCCAATCGCTTTTCCAAACTCTGCTCATCGAGAGTGCCCTTGCGCAATGCACCTTGATAATTTCGGCGGATATTGGCGATGCCACGCTCGAGTGCCTCCTCGGTCGTTTCCACGAGTACCACCGGCAAGCCAGCGTTGATACAGGACATCGCAATTCCGCCACCCATGGTACCCGCACCGATGACAGCCACCTTGTGGATGGCACGACCGGCCGTGGTTTCCGGGACGTCGTCAATGTGAGAGGCAGCACGCTCGGCTTGAAAAATATGGCGCAAGGCCGCTGACTCCGGCGTGAGCATCAAACGCGTAAACAGCTCACGTTCGCGCGTCATGCCCGCATCGAAAGGCTCCCGCACCGCCACCGCCACGGCGTCGATGCAGGCCTCGGGCGCAGGATACGGGCCCGCGATTGCCTTGACTGTATTGCGCGCGAATTGGAAATACGCCTCGGCGTTGGGCATGTGAATCTTAAGATCCCTCACCCGCGGAGTCCCGCGACGCTCCGCAACGACGGTACGCACAAAATCCAGCGACGAAGTAAGCAAAGTACCTTCAGACACTGCGTCGAATAGCGCGGTAGCACGCAATTGCTCCGTGCTCCGCTGTGCGCCCGAAACAATCATGTTGAGCGCGGCTTCGACACCAATGATGCGTGGCAGTCGCTGAGTTCCGCCGGCGCCCGGTAACAACCCTAGCTTTACTTCCGGCAGCGCAAATCGCGCGCCCGATGCTGCCACCCGGTAGTGGCAAGCCAGAGCCATTTCCAGGCCCCCGCCCATGCACACACCGTCTATGGCGGCGATAACAGGCTTCGGGCACTCTTCAATCGCCTGTAGCACCGAAAGTAAATTCGGTTCTGCATACGCTTTCGGCGTACCGAATTCTCGGATGTCGGCTCCGCCTGAGAAGCCCCTCCCTGAGCCAATCAGTAGGATGGCCTCGACCTCGGTTAGCGCCTCCGCTCGCGATAGCGCCTTCACCAAGAGCCCACGCATTTCTAGGCCCAAACTGTTGATCGGCGGGTGATCTAGCCTCAGTACAGCTACCCCGTGCGTAACCTCGAAACCCACCATACTCATACCGGTGGGCACACGCTGGTGGAACTCTCGAGCAAACATCCCAGCTCCAATCTATTTGAATTTTTCGGTACCGTAACCTCAAGCATGAAACTCCTCGCAAGTCCTCCGGCGTGCTACTTCCCCAAGCCATTTCCTCAAAGGAGCTTACGTAAATCATTTCTCGATGTGATACCGGACGTGCCAACTTATTGACCGCGGACGCCATAAGAGTGATATTCATCCGCCGCTCTGGTGATGGTCTTGTCGCCCACCCGCGAATCACGGTCGCGCGGAATCGTGGTCGCCTCGTCAGACGACGACTCCGGGTTCCTGAATAACGAGACCCCTCGTCGCGACCAAAATGGAGAGATGAGGCGTCAAATCACTTCCAGCCTCAACGTTCGCGAGAAATGGAATCAAGATACGCAGTACAGCAGCACTGCGTACCAGCGTGCAATCTAGCGCAACACAAAGAGTTGCGACGGCGCCGATATAAAACAGGGTCAATCCAATCACCATCATCACTACAAGTTGGACCTTTGGAAACGACCGCTGCTTCGCGTGCTGCCACTCGCGCAGCAGCGCATTACGGCAAAAAGCTCGTAGCAACCCCCTAGTGCTCCTGTATTTGGCAGTCGTTTGGCAGTAAGCAATTCCGATACTGACTTAAGTATCGGAAAAGACTGGAGTAAGTGGCGGAGAGGGTGGGATTCGAACCCACGTGCCGGAATTACCCGACCATCCGATTTCGAGTCGGCGCCGTTGTGACCACTTCGGTACCTCTCCGGTTAACTTAAAATTTGCAGTATTTACTTAAGTTTTTACGGCATTAACTTAAGCATTGCTGCAGTGTGACGTGATAATCAGCAGTGATAGAAACATGTTTGTCAAGGCTCCGCAGCGAGAAATAGTGGGTTATTCTAGCGCATCGGCAACGGACCTGTCTCAACAACAGAACTTGTCCCGCCTCACGGAACTCCAAGCCCACGACCGTGCGTAATCTGAACAACCGTATAAATTGGCAGCGCTGGACGAAAGTCCTCATCTCGGTATCTGCCGTCGCCTTGCTGGGCACCTGCACTCCGCTTCCGAGCTTGATCGATCAGATCAAGACTCTCGGGGAGCTGCGTGTGGTTACGCGCAATGGTCCCCTCGCCTTTTACCGCGGCCCGGACGATATGCCGGAAGGACCGGAGTATGAATTGGCGCGCCGATTCGCCGACGAACTGGGAGTGAAGCTGAAAATCACCCCGGTGCGCACCTATGCCGAGATCTATGCGGCGCTCGACTCCGGGCACGCACATTTGGCGGCGGCGGGCTTGAAGATTCCCTCGCAGGGCATTCCGGGCATCGAATTCGGCCCCGCGTACCAGCGGGTGCGCGAGCATTTGATCTACCGCCGCGGGGCGGTTCGGCCGGGCTCGCTGGCTGAAATCGGCAGCGGCGATCTGGAAATAGCGGCGGGCAGCTCGCACGCAAAGACCTTGTACGCGGCCCGCAACTCGCTGCCCGATCTGGTGTGGGTGGAGAACGCCAGCACCGATACCCAGGCGCTGCTCGACGGGGTGGCGGACGGCAGCATCGACTACACCATCGCCGACTCCACCGAATTCGCGCTGGCGCACGATGCCCACCCGGATCTGCGAATTGCCTTCGATTTCCCCGGCGTCCAATCGCTGGCCTGGGCCGCGAGCGCGCGCAACCCGGGGTTTCTGCGCGACATGAACGATTACTTCGCCCGGCTGAACGCCAGCGGCGAACTCTCGGCGATTGTCCTGCGCTACTACGGCCGCTCCGAGGATTTGGAGTTCGCCGGAACGCGCGGCTTCATGCTGCATTTGCAGAGCCGCCTGCCCCTCTACAAGAAATGGTTCGAGGAAGCGGCCGAACAGAGCAGCCAGGACTGGCGCCTGCTGGCCGCCATCGGCTATCAAGAATCGAAATGGAATCCCAAGGCCGCCTCCCCATCGGGGGCCAAGGGGCTGATGCAGTTGACCGCGGATTCGGCGACCGCGGCGAAGGTAACCAATCCTTCCGATCCCCGACAGAGCATCTTCGGCGGCGCCCGCTACTTCCGGCAGGTGTACGAGAAAATCCCATCCCATGTGCCGGAACCGGACCGCACCTGGTTCGCGCTCGCGGCCTACAACATCGGCTACGGGCACGTGGAGGACGCGCGGGTGCTGACGCAGAAGGCCGGCCGAGATCCGGATTCCTGGCAGGACGTGCGTGAATTTCTGCCGCTGCTGGAACAAGAGCGTTGGTACACGCAAACTGAAAACGGCTATGCGCGCGGCTGGGAACCGGTGCGCTATGTCGACAACGTGCGCGGCTACCGCGACCTCTTGGAATGGGCCTGGGGCGCCGGCGGCGCCGCCCTGAACTAGTACTTCGGCGAAGTACTACCGCCGGCCTGCGAAGAAGTCCCGCAGCAGCGCCGCGCTTTCCTCGCTGCACACCCCGCCGAACACGTCGATGCCATGGCCGAGCTTCGGCTCGCGCGGCAAATCGATGACGCTGCCGCAGGCCCCGGCCTTCTGGTCCCAGGCGCCGAACACCACCCTCGAGACGCGCGCATTGAACACGGCGCCCATGCACATGGCGCAGGGCTCCAGAGTCGCGTAGAGCGTCGTCTTGCCGAGCCGATAGTTGCGCAGGTGCAGCGCACCGGCGCGCAGCGCCAGGATTTCGGCGTGTGCCGTCGGGTCGTGGTTCACGATGGGCCTGTTCCATCCTTCGCCGATCACCTCTTCGTTGAACACCAGCACGGCGCCGACCGGCACTTCGCCGTCCAATGCCGCCCGGCGCGCAAGCTCCAGCGCGCGGTGCATGAAGTCGCTATCCCGGGACTGACTCAACTCGCCTCCTTCAGCCGCTCGGCCGCCGGCGCAGGTTGCGCGAGGCGAATATGATCCCATACAGCAGGAGCAGCGCGGCGGCGCTGTAGCTGAGCGATTCATGGATCCCGATGAGGGAACCCAGCAGCCCCACCGTCACTCCGCTGAAGGTGCGCAACCCCATCGCAAACATCGAAAACACTCCGATCACCTGCCCTCGAATCTGGCTGGGCGCATTGAGTTGCACCAGGGATTGAGCCATGGAATTGAAACTCAATTCGACGAAGCCGGCGACGAACAATAGCGCGATCGAGAGGAGGTAGGTATTCGAGCGCGCGAAGCCGGTCAGGGCGACGGCCCAGATCATCGCCAATATGAACGCGGTGCGTGCCCTCGGCGGCAGCAATCCGCGGCTCTCCAGGATCACTCCCGCCATCAGGCCGCCGGCTGCGTCCGCCGCGAGCAGCACGCTGTATGAAAAATCGGCGCGGCCATGGCCGAGATCGAGCGCAAATCCCGGCATTTGCGCCTGGTAGGCATTGCCGACGAAGAAGGCGGAGGCGCCGACCAACACCGTCATGGAGGCGAGCACCGGGGTCCTCGCGACGACCCGCATGGTCGACCAGATGTCGGTGAACCCCTTGACTCCCTGCGGCTGGATGCCCTCGCCCTTCGTGCCGTAAGGGGCCCGGATCAGCCAGAGGAACAGCGGGAGATAGATGAGCGCGTTGACGAAGATGCCATAGACGGGACCGAATGCCAGCAACAGGCCTGCGCCCACCGCGGGACCGATGAGGAAGGCCAGGTAGCGGCCCGTTGCGGTGAGTCGCACCGCGCTCGGCAGCTGCTCGATGTTGACTATGCGGTGGATCAGCACCTGCGACGCGGGGACCCAGATGACTCCCGCCAGACCGTGGATCACCAAAAGCGCCTCGGCCTTCCACATGGTCGCCGAATCGGTCATGAACATCAGGCCCCAGCACACCGATACGCCCATGTAGAGCAGCATGCCGGTCTGAATGAGGCGGCGAATATCGAAGCGATCGGCCAAACCGCCGGTGAAGCCCGCCAGCAAGAGATACGGCACCCAATGCGAAACCACCGCGAATCCACCCAAAGCCGGCGAATGAAACTTCTGGAATATCACCCAGTAGCTGATGACGTGTTCTATATTGTCGGCCATCATCGCCGCCGAGGCGGCGAAGAAAAAGATCCGAAAATCACCGCTCGAGAATGAAGCAAAGGCCCGATGCTTGGGAGTGGGCGAGCCGGCGCCGGTCAGGTGGTTCAATTGCCTTGCGAGCCTATGGTTGCGATGATGGGGGCGAGGATTGTAGCTTATGGCAGATACATAAGAAGCCGAGGATTACATGCGTGCATTGCTGCTGGTGCTGGCTTGCTTGGCGGTTCTGCCCGCATTGGCCGACGAAGGAATGTGGACGTTCGATAACTTTCCGTCGAGCGCGGTAAAACGTCAGTACGGGGTCGACATCACCTCCGCCTGGCTCGCCCATGTACGGCTTTCGACGGTTCGGCTGACCAACTGCACGGCTTCTTTCGTCTCGCCCGACGGACTCATGCTGACGAATCAGCACTGCATGGAGCCCTGTCTCGCGGAACTGTCATCCAAGGACAAGAGCCTGGTGGACCTTGGGTTCGCCGCGGCGGATCGGCATGCCGAGCAGCGTTGCCCGGCCCAGCTCGCGGACGTGCTGGTCGGCGAGGAGAACGTGACCGACACCGTATCCAAGGCAACCGCCGGCCTGAATGATGCGGCGGCCAATGACGCGCGCAAAAGAGCATTGACCACCCTGGAACAGTCGTGCGAGCAAGCAAGCGCCAGGGCCAAATCCGGCAAGCTCCGATGCCAGGTGGTCACCCTGTACCAGGGAGGCCAGTACTTTCTGTACAAGTACAAGCGCTACACGGACGTGCGGTTGGTGTTCGCTCCGGAGGCCGACATCGCCGCATTCGGCGGCGACCCCGACAATTTTCAATTTCCGCGCTGGTCGCTCGACTTCTCGATGGCGCGAGCGTACGAAAACGACAAGCCCGCCGCCACGCCGAACTATTTGCAGATCGATTTCGCCGGGCCAGCGGCCAACGAGCTGGTGTTCGTCCCCGGCCATCCGGGCTCGACGGGCCGTCTGCAAACGCGGGCACAGCTCGAGTTCTACCGCGATGTGCCGCTGCCCTTCACACTGATGCGTGCCTCGGAGCTGCGCGGCAGGCTGATTCAGTTCGGCGCCACCAACCCGGCCGACGAGCGTATCGTGGAGGCGCCCCTCAATGGCCTGCAGAATGCGATCAAGATCCGCCGCAAGGAGCTGGATGCGTTGAATGACGATGCGTTGCTGGATGGCAAGACCGCGGCGGAAGAAAAACTCAGGGCGATCGCGCATCTTGGCGGCCCCGATCCCTGGCACGAAATCGATTCCGCGTCCGTCCGCGAGCGCGCCCTGTACCTGCAGTACGCCTTCCTGGAAGGCGCCGCGGGATTCAGCAGCAGCTTGTTCCGCGACGCACGGACACTGGTGCGCGGCGCGGATGAGCGCCTCAAGCGCAACGCCGATCGGTTGCGTGAATTCACCGACGCCTCGCTCCCGGCGATCCAGCGCGATTTGTTCGAGCGCGTCCCGGTCTACCCGGAAATCGAGGTATTGACGCTGTCTTTTTCGCTCGAGCGTATGCGTGAATGGCTCGGCCCGGATCATCCGGTGGTGCGTAGATTGCTGTCCCGGGAGTCTCCCGAAGCCCTGGCGGCCCGGCTCGTCGCCGAAACCAAGCTCGACGATGCGGACGTACGCAAGCAATTGTGGCAAGGAGGCAAGAATGCGGTCGCGGCCTCGCTCGATCCGATGATCGAGATTGCGCGTTCGATCGACGGCGAGTCGCGCGCCGTGCGCAAGCAGTACGAGGACGAGGTGGAGGCGCCGATTGCGGCGGCGGCCGAAAGAATCGCCGCCGCGCGCTTCGCGGCCTACGGCACGAATGTCTATCCGGATGCGACGTTCACGCTGCGCCTCAACTATGGAACGGTTCAAGGATGGGTGCAGAACGGCACCCCGGTCGAGCCCTTCACGTATTTGGGCCGCGCCTTCGAGCGCGCGACCGGCGCCACACCCTTCAAGATTCCCGACAGCTGGATGAAGGTAAAGGATCAACTCGACATGCGGACTCCCTTTTGCATTTCGACCAACAACGACATCGTCGGCGGAAATTCCGGCAGCCCATTGATCGATGCCGAGGGCAAGATCGTCGGCTTGATCTTCGACGGCAACATCCACTCGATTGCGGGCCATTACTGGTTCAATGCCGAGAATAACCGCGCGATCGCCTTGCATCCGGCCATCATCCGCGAGGCGCTCGACAAGGTTTATGGCGCGCAATGGCTGCTCGCGGAGCTCAACGCCAAATGAATACCCAGGATGAGGCGAAGATCGGCCGGCCCAGCGAACCCGGCGAGTACGACGACGGGATGCAGGCGCTGCTGCAGATCATATGGGGGGAGGGATTCTTGTCGCCGGGCGGCGGTGAGGAGGTCGCACGGCTGCTCGAGGGCAGCGACATCGCCGGCTGCGCCCTGCTCGACATAGGCTGCGGTTTGGGCGCAATCGATGAACTGCTCGTCCGGGATTATCACGCGGCTTCGGTGGTCGGCGTCGACGTGGATCCGTCGCTGCTGGCGAGCATGCAGGCGCGTATCGAGCGCGCCGGAATGAGCGGCCGCATCCGAGGGCTGCAAGTCCAGGGCGGCCCGCTGCCGTTTGCCGACGGCTGCTTCGACGTCGTCTTCTCGAAAGACTCGCTGGTGCAGATTCCCGACAAGCCGGCGATCTTCGCCGAGGTGCTGCGGGTGCTGCGCCCCGGCGGCCGATTCATCGCGAGCGATTGGCTGCGCGGCGGCGGCACGGAATATTCGGAGCAAATGCTGGAGTTTTTCCGTCTGGAAGGCATCGCCTACAACATGGCCGGCCTCGCGGAAAGCGCGGACGCGTTGCGGTCGGCCGGCTTTGACCAGGTCGAAATTCGCGACCGCCACGGCTGGTATCTCGACCTGGCGCAGCGGGAACTCGAGGCCATGGAAGGGCCGCTCAACGCGGTGATCGTGCACCGGATCGGCCTCGAGCGCGCTCGGCACTTCATCGATAATTGGCGTCAGCTGGTGGTGGTGCTGAAGCGCGGTGAATTACGACCGGGGCACTTCAAAGCGGTCAAACCCGCTTGAATCCGCTCCAAGGGCGATGCTCGGGCCGCCGTGAGGGGCGGCGGCGAGGGGCTGCAGCGACTTGTCGATCAGCGTCAATACTTGATTCCACGGCATCGGGCCTTGGTGCATGGCGTAGACGGTATCGACGATGAGATTTTCGCGCTTCACGGCCTGCGCGACCTCGTACATCAGCTCGGGGTCATAGAGGGAGCCGTCATCGTTCAACGCCAGGGTGTCGCTGGCGTACAAGAGATGTCGCTCGGGGAAATACACCATGTACTGCCTTTCCGTGGACGCACCGCGCAGGGGATAGAGTTCCATCCGGTTGGGGCCGCTGCCGACCTCGAGCTTCTTCGCGACGATGGTCCAATGTGGCGGCTTCGCCGATTTCTGCAGCGCATCGGGCTCCAGGGTGTGTGGCGCGCTCATCATTCTGTCGAGCAGAGGCCGATTCAAGTCGAGGATGTATACGGGCAGGCCGAGAGCCACCGCCTGCCGCACGCCGCCTGTATGAGGCCAGGAATCCGAGGTCGACAGCACGGCGCTGATCGGCAAGCCGGGATGGCGCTTGTGCGCCTCCTTCATCACACCCTGGGTATACACGCCCGAAATCGGCGCCTCGAGAATGACGATCCCGTCGGCCTCTTTGACGATGGTCGCATTCCACGACCCGGCGTAGAGGTCGATTCCCGGCGCTAGAGCGGTTGCCTGCTTGACGCTGAACGGCCGGCTCCAGCCCGGCGAAGCTGCGCTTTGCTTGACCGCTCCGGCGTTCATGTCGAAGAGCTTCTCGTCGGTCTGCACATTGAATTCCACCGAGAGCGCCTGAGTCGAGCTCCAGACAGTGCCGTTGCGTTCCTCGACCCAATTGGTGGGAAACGTGATTCCCTCGACGAGTTTCCAATTGTCGAAATACGTCCGCTGCCGTACATCGCCCCAGAAATACCAGAAATCGTGGAACACCTGGGTGGTGTCGACGGCGTCCGGCAGATGATTGAATGGGTTCAACAGAACTCGCACCGGAACATGCCGCCAGGTAAAGGCCAGAACGGCATGGGACGTCGACCGCAGCATCTGCGGCCGCTCGAAGTGCAGGTCCGACGCGGCGGCGGCGGTCAGCAGAATGCGCGCCGGGCCCAGTGCCAACGCTTGCCGGGACGCATCCAGGTCTGCGAGGGAACAAGCCGAATCGCCGAACTTGGTGCGGTACACGCCGCCCTCGGAACCGGCCACCAGAGTGGTGTCGGAATCGGATTGATTGGGGTCGGATTCCGGCCAAGTCAGCTTCTCTTCGGCGAGCAGCCTTTGGTTGGCCAGGTCCAAGGTGATGCGGTCGCGCTCATAGGAGGTGATGAACGGCGCCTGCCGATAGGACTGCTCCATCAGCAGCGTGTGACCGGCGGTCTGCAGGCGGACGTTCGTCACCCGCTGCAAGCGGTCGCGCCCCCCCATGGCGTCCAGCGCCGCGCTGATGCACTGCTGCGGGCTTTCTTCGGCGCAACCCGGCGCGGCCGCGGCTTTCTCACGGGCGGACGCCAACGCCGGCACGCAGGCGCATGAGGCGGCGAGCACGTACAGGCCAAGATGCCGGCCGCGAATTTTCATCCTTCGACTCCTACCACGAACCGGGTATTGAATGCGGGGTTGGGTTCCATGGGCAGATAGCCGCGCGGATTGCAAACGACGCGCGTACCGTTCACGGTGTAATCGAGCGACTCGTGAGTATGCCCATGAATCCAAAGCGTCACCGGCAGCTTCACCAGGGACGCGAGATCGCTGACGAAGGCGGGATTCAGAGGATCGCCCTCGTACCGGGGATGGATGCTTCGCCGATGAGGCAGGTAGTGCGTAATGACGATGGTCGGCCCGTCGAACTCCTCGAGAAGCCTGCCTTCCAGCCATTTCACTTGTGCAAGATGCATCTCCCGCACGTGCTCCGGACGGAGAAGCTCTGTTTTGCCGAGGCGGATCATGCGAAAGTCGCTGACGCTGCGGCTCGCGTCGCTCATTGACTTGAGAAGCCGGGGTCCGGCACCGTAAAAGGCAAAATCGGTCCACAGCGTCGCGCCCAAGAAACGAACTCCGTCGAGCACGAGTTCATCGGCATCGAGCAAGTGGATGCCGAGGCGGTCCGCCGTCTCGCGCAGCGCGGAGGACACCTCCTGCATCTGCCCGCCGTAGAATTCATGATTGCCCGCCACATAGATGAGGGGTGTGGCCGGGAATTGCTCACGCGCCCACTTAAGGCCCTGCACCCCCAGATGAATGTCGCCGGCCAGCACCACGGCGTCCGCGTCCACGGGCTGGGGCGTCCAGCCGGCGAACTCCAGATGCAGATCGGAGAGAACCCTGATCTTCATGGGCGGTTCAATCGCGGGCCGCCGGCCGCAGCAGCGGCGCGATCAGATCGATGGGCAGGGGGAATACGATTGTCGAACTTTTCTCGTTGGAGATGTCCGCCAGCGTCTGCAGATACCGCAGCTGCAGCGAAGCCGGCTCGCTCGACAAGAGCTTTGCGGCTTCGGCCAAGGTCTGCGCCGCCTGTTTCTCGCCCTCGGCATGGATCACTTTGGCGCGCCTGGCACGTTCGGCTTCGGCCTGCCGCGCCATGGCGCGGATCATGGTCTCATCCAGATCGATGTCCTTGATCTCGACGTTGGACACTTTCATGCCCCAGACCGCCGTATTCGCATCGAGGATTTGCTGAATCGCGGCATTGAGCTTGTCGCGCTGAGCCAGCATCTCGTCCATTTCGTGCTGGCCCGCCACCGAGCGCAGCGTCGTCTGCGCGAGCTGGCTGGTCGCCTCCCAGGGATTGGTGACCTGCAGAATGGCCTTGGCAGGATCCACGATGCGAAAATAGACCACCGCGCTCACCTTCACCGACACATTGTCTCTGGAAATCACGTCCTGCTTGGGGACGTTCAGCACGACGGTGCGCAGTTCCAGCTTCTTCATCTGCTGAATCACCGGCAGCACCATGCGCACTCCGGGACCTTTGACGCCGGTAAAACGGCCGAGCGTGAACATCACCCCGCGCTCGTACTCCTTCAGCACTCGCAGCGAACTCACGACCAGCAGCAGCAATATGACGACTATGACGGGCAGCGACAGGCTCATCGAGGACTCCTTATTAATCTCGTTGCGGTTCCACCCAAAGCGTCATCTCGGCGACCTTGACGATACGGGCCCGCTGGCCCGCGCGCAATGGACCTGAACTGCGGGCATTCCACAGCTCTGCGCCATAGCGCACGACGCATCGATCCTGACAATCCTGTACCGCTTCGACGAAGCCGCCGATCATGGTCTCGACACCGGTGCTCAGGGGCCGGCGCCGCGCGCTGAGCGCCAGCCAGCCGATGGCGGCGATGACCAGCCCGCCGGCAACCGCGATTCCCACGATCAGCGGCAAAGCCACCCCCTGCCCCGGCGCACGATGGTCGAATAGCATGATGGAACCTATGACGAATGCCGCCAGGCCGCCGACGCCGAGCGATCCGAATGCCGGCATGAAGAATTCTGCGGCGATCAGACCCACACCCAGCGCCATGAGGGCGAGACCCGCGTAGTTCACCGCCAGCAGCTGCAATCCGTACAGCGCGAGCAGCAGCGACAGTGCTCCGGCGACGCCGGGAAGGACCGCTCCGGGATTGTATCCCTCGAGCAGCAGGCCATAGATGCCCACCAACAGCAACCCATAAGCGATGGTAGGGTGCGTGATTATCATGAGCAGGCGCGTGCGCCAATCCGGAACGATGCGCCTCACCGCGAGCCCGCGAGTCTCGAGCACGATATCGCGATCCGCCGCCCTGACCTTGCGCCCCTGAAGCTGCTGCAAGAGATCGGGTACATCCTTGGCGATGATGTCGATCACGTGTTCCTCGAGCGCATCGTTTGCCGACAGGCTCGCGGCCCCCCGCACGGCGCTTTCCGCCCAAACGGCGTTGCGGCTGCGCAATTGCGCCAGGGAGCGAATGTAGGCGACGGCATCGTTGATGGCTTTGCGCTCGCCCGCCGTCCCTGCCGGAATCTCCTCCGGGCCCTTCTGCTTCTTGCCCTCGCCGGTATTCGGTTCAGGCGCGGCCGGCGCCTCGCCGCCGATCGAGATCGGCGTCGCGGCACCCAGGTTGGTCGCCGGTGCCATGGCGGCCAGGTGGCTTGCGTAAAGAATGTAGGTCCCCGCGCTCGCGGCCCGCGCGCCGCTCGGCGCCACATAGCTGACCACCGGCACCGGCGAGGCGAGAATCGCCCGGATGATGTCGCGCATGGAGGTATCGAGGCCGCCGGGAGTATCCATTTGAAGAATCACGACGGGGCTTTGGCGAGCGGCCGCATCCGCCAGCGATTGCTCGACGTAGCGGCTCATCGCAGGCCCGATGGGGCCGCTGAGCTCGATGAGGGTGGCGGAGCGCTCGGCCGCCGATGCAGCCCCGAGCAGCAGCAGGCCCACCGCAAGCCATCGCGAGATGCGAATTTCGCTCACTGCCTGGCTCCCCTTGGCGCTGGCCGTCTGTCACCGGTGTTTCGATGGTAGTCCGAAGCGGGCGCCGCGTGTCAATGATTTACGATCTACAATAATGCGGTGACCCTGCTTGCCAATCTCGTCGGCGTATCGCGGCGCGTGAGCTCGACGCCCGCCCGCACGGCCAAGGTGCGGGAGCTGTCCGCCTTCCTGAAGGCGCTGCCGCCCGATGAAATCGAGGCCGCCGTGCACTATCTGTCGGGGGACATCCCCCAGGGACGGATAGGCATCGGCTATTCGGCACTGTGGGCAGACGCATCGATCGCGCCCGCCGCCACGGAGACACTGTCGATAGCGGAGATCGACCACGCCCTGTCCGCCATCGCCGCCCTGCGCGGCCCCGGTTCTGCGGCGCGCCGCGCGGCAGCGCTGCGGGATTTGTTCTCACGAAGCACCCCCGCCGAACTCGAGTTCCTGCGCCGCCTTCTGTCCGAAGACCTCCGGCAGGGCGCGCTGGCCGGAGTCATGGTCGATGCCATCGCCGCCGCATCCGGTCTACGGCCGAGCCAGGTACGCCGCGCGGCCATGTATTCGAAGAATCTGGGATCTGTGGCAGGCGCCGCAATGATGGAGGGAGCCGCCGCCCTCGAGAGATTCCAGCTGCAGCTGTTCTCGCCGGTCGCACCCATGCTCGCGCAAACGGCCGCCGACGTGGGCGAGGCGCTCGAGGAGCTTCCCGGCCCGGTGGCATTCGAATGGAAAATGGACGGCGCCCGCATCCAGGTGCACAAGGTCGCTGACGATGTCCGGGTGTACACCCGCGGCCTCAATGAGGTGACCGCCGCCGTGCCGGAAATCGTCGAGGCGTCGCGCGGCTTCCCCAGCCACACCCTGGTGCTCGACGGCGAGGCCATTGTCTTCGATGCATCGGGGCGGCCCCGCCCGTTCCAGATCACCATGCGCCGCTTCGGCCGCAAACTCAATGTCGAAGAGCTCCGCGCCGAGCTGCCCATCAGGGCCTTCTACTTCGACTGTCTTCACCTGAACGGGCTGACTCTGACGGAGCGGCCCATGAGCGAGCGCGTCCAGGCCCTTGCCGAGGCCGTTCCCGAGGCGCTGCGCATTCCCCATCTCCACACCTCGTCGGAGCCCGCGGCAGCAGCCTTCTATGAAGCCGCGCTCGCGGCCGGCCACGAGGGTCTCATGGCCAAGTCGCTGGGTGCCGCCTATGAAGCCGGAAATCGCGGCGCGAGCTGGCTCAAGATCAAGCGAGTTCACACCCTCGACCTCATCGTGCTGGCCGCCGAGTGGGGCCATGGGCGCCGTACCGGAAAACTCTCGAACCTGCATCTCGGCGCCTTGGACCCGGCCACCGGCGATTACCTCATGCTGGGTAAGACCTTCAAGGGCCTCACGGATGCCATGCTCGAGTGGCAGACCCGGGAATTTTTGGCGCGGGAGACACGCCGCGACCAGGGAACCGTCTATCTGCGGCCCGAACTCGTCGTGGAGATCGCATTCAGCGACCTACAAACGAGTTCCCGCTACCCGGGAGGCTTGGCACTGCGGCTGGCGCGCGTGAAGCGCTACCGAAGCGACAAGCGGGCCGAAGAGGCCGACACGATGGAATCGGTGCGCCGCATTTTCGCCGCTCAGGCGGCCGCCAAATGAGTCACGGAGGGCCTGCCATTTGACATAACGAGCGTCGGGTTACCCCCGGCCGGCACGACGTCGATGCCCGTGAAATCCAGCGCGCTGATGCGGTCGAGGGTGAGGACTCTATCCGCCTACGAGACCGGCCTCGCCATGCAGCAGGCACAGCGCGCCGCCCTGCGCTCCCTCGGCGGCCGCAACGGTGTTTCCTATGCCGAACCCTACTACTGGGCGGGGTTCTCGGTGTCAGGGAGCCACCCTTGATACGCGCGATCGGATAACCGACCGTGCGTTCGCACTTATGCCCGGCGAGCCGACGTGCGACGACGCGAAGCGCCCACGAGGCTCCGGGAAGGCATCCCGGGTTTACCCGTACGCTCCTCTATGTAACGTCGGATTAAGCGTCGCACCACCTGTGAAGGCGTCGCGTCCTCCTCCGCACACAGCTGCTCAAACAGTTCCTTCTTGCGTGGGTCGATCAAAATGGCAAGCCGGGCGGTTCGCTCTTCGATAGCCATGTCTGGCTCACATCAAGTGACATGTGAATGTGCATGATATTATAATAAAACACCCATGATCGTAAATGGCAGTCCCCGGCTTGTCGACTTCAGTCAGCGAATGCTCCTGACTTTGGGGGGCGGTGCCTTGTGAGCCATGGTCTCAATTCGCCGTTGACGCTATGTCTACTGCTGCTGACTGCATGGTGCGCGGTTGGTCTTGCAGGATTGGTGCGGCCGCGGAGTATTGCTGTCGTGGGACGGACGCTCTTTCCGCTGGGCGCGCTTTGCGGTGCAGCATTGGCGGTTGTCGCGATGACCGGCCTTAGTCACTCCACCGAACAGCTCGTGCTGCCCATCGGGCTACCGGATTTGCCTGTTCATCTGCGTCTCGATGGACTCTCGAGCATATTTTTGATTCTGCTCGGCGCCACATCGACGGGCATTTCGATCTTTGCGGCAGGTTACTTCCGGCAGGGTGAAGGCACCGCGCCGGGACTTCTCTGTCTGCAATACCACTTGTTTCTCGCCAGCATGGGCTTCGTTTTGCTCGCCGATGACGCGTATGCATTCATGTTGGCGTGGGAGACCATGGCGCTGTCGTCTTACTTTCTGGTAACCACGCAGCATCGTATTCTGGAAATACGCCAAGCGGGTTTTCTCTACTTGCTGATGGCTCATCTGGGTGCGCTCGCAATCCTGCTCTGCTTTGGCGTGCTTCAAGGCGGTAGCTGGCATTTCACGTTCGACGCCATGCGTGCCGCGCACTTGGACTCCCATTGGGCAACGGCCGCTTTCTGTCTGGCGCTGATCGGCTTTGGCGCCAAAGCCGGCCTCGTGCCGCTGCATGTATGGCTGCCGGAAGCGCATCCGGCGGCGCCTTCACCCGTTTCCGCGCTGATGAGCGGCGTGATGCTCAAGACAGCCCTGTACGGAATGATTCGCGTGAGTTTTGATCTTCTGGGTCAACCGATGTGGTGGTGTGGTCTGGTGCCGCTCTCTCTCGGGCTCTTCAGCGCGCTGTATGGCGTGGTTTTCGCGGCTGTGCAGACCGACATGAAACGTCTGCTTGCCTATTCCTCCGTCGAAAACATCGGGATCCTGTTTACCGGCCTCGGGCTGGCGATCGTATTCGCGGGCGCGGACATGCGCGCTGCCGCGGCACTCACGTTGATTGCCGTCATGTATCACGCGATGAATCATGCTTTCATGAAGAGCCTGTTGTTCTTGGGCACCGGTGCGGTACTGCACGCCACCGGGGAACGCAACCTGGGGCATCTGGGTGGTCTCATCCATCGAATGCCTTGGGTGGCGTGGTTGACGCTCATCGGTGTGTTCGCCATTGCCGGACTGCCGCCATTGAACGGGTTCGTATCGGAATGGTTATTACTCCAGTCCTTTCTACTGTCCTATAAAGTGCCGCACCCGTTCATCAATATGCTGCTGCCTCTGGGCGCCGCGTTGCTCGCCCTTGCCGCCGCCCTCGCCGGCTACGTCATGGTTAAATTCTTCGGCGTCATCTTTCTGGGGCAACCGAGGGAACCCACCCTGCGGCTTGCTCACGATGCGGGGCTTGCCGAACGCGTTGGGCTCGTGTGGCTTGCGCTTGGCTGCATCCTGCTCGGCTTCTTCCCGACGCATGTCATTTCACTGCTCAGCGTCGTTGCCCGGCAGCTCGATCTGGGCGGACTGCCGGCTAGCGGCGCGCCTTGGTGGCTGCTGGTGCCGATCCCCGAGCGACAGTCCTCCTACGCCCCACTCGTGTTCTTTGCCGCGATCCTGGTTGTCGTCGTGTTGGCCATCGTCAACGTGCGCTTCTTTTATCATCAGCGCATTCGCAGGGGCGCAGCGTGGGACTGCGGATTTGGCGGGCTCAATAGCCGTATGCAGGACACGGCGGAAGGGTTCGGTCAACCGATTCGACATCTGTTTCAGCCCATCTTCGCCATGGTTCGGCAACTGCCCAGCCCCTTCGACAGCAAACCCAAGTATCGATTGGCAATCGGCGATCGCATCTGGCTCGCTCTGTATCAGCCATTGGGTGGGCTCGTTCGGCAAGTTGCCGATAAAGTCGCCTGGCTGCAGCAAGGCCGCATCGCGACGTACTTGCTTTACAGCTTCATCACTCTCGTCGTGCTGCTGGCGCTCATGCTATGAGCGCAGTCGACTGGATCGTGCAAATGATGGGAATCGCCTTGGCGGTGGCCGCCGCGCCCGTATTCGTCGGCTGGGTGAACCGGTGCCGGGCATGGCTGCAGAATAGGTCCGCCCCCAGCATTCTGCTGCCGTACCGCGGAATCCGGAAGCTCTTTCACAAGGACGCGGTGATCGCCGAGAACGCTTCGCCGCTCTTCCGCCTCGCGCCATACGTGGTGTTCGGCACCATGGTGACGGCCGCCGCTATCATTCCCTCGATCGCCACGCGTTTACCGTTCACGCAGGCTGCGGATGCGATTGCACTGGTCGGCCTGCTCGCGACCGCGCGGGTGTTCTCGTCCCTGGCTGCGATGGACGTCGGGACCGCCTTCGGCACACTGGGCGCGCGCCGGGAAATGATGATCGGTTTTCTCGCGGAGCCCGCGCTGCTCGTGGTGATCTTTGCCGTATCGCTGACGTGCGCCACCACGGCGCTGCCGCTGATCGCCGAACGCCTGTCGGCGCAGTCCTTCACGCTCAATCCGAGCCTCGCCTTCACCGCCGTGGCGTTCACGATGGTGTTGCTCGCGGAGAACGCCCGCATCCCGGTCGATAATCCCGCGACGCATCTTGAATTGACCATGATTCATGAAGCTCTGCTGCTCGAATACTCGGCGCGCCACCTGGCGCTGATGGAATGGGCCGCGGCACTGAAGCTTTTCAACTATGCCTGCATCGGGCTTGCCGTCTTTATTCCCTGGGGCATCGCGACCACCCACGCGCCGTTGAGTCTGGTCGTGTCCGTGGCGCTGCTGAGCGTGAAACTCCTGTTCGCCGGGGCTGGGCTGGCGCTCATTGAATCTCTATCGGCAAAATTGCGTGTGTTTCGTGCACCGGAATTTCTGGCAACGGCCTTCCTGTTCGCGGTGCTCGGGTTGCTCGTACGGCTGTTGCTGGGGGCGTGAGCATGAAGGCGCTGTCCTGGGATCTGCAGCTCTTGAACACCCTCGCAGCCCTATTGTTGCTGCTTTCCTTCGCCATGTTGTCGCGGCGACGCATCGTGAGCCTCGTGAACCTGCTGGCACTGCAGGGGGCTCTGTTATGCATCGCGACCCTGCTGCTCGCCTGGCGAACGGGCGCTCACCATCTGTATCTTTCCGCAGCCCTCACACTCGGGCTCAAGGTGATCTTTCTGCCCTGGCTGCTGCATCGTCTCATTCGCCGCCTCGGCGTGTACTGGGATACGGAGCCGCTGCTCAATATCACCGGGACGATGTTGATGGGCGTGCTGGTCGTGATTTTTGCGTTCGGATTGGCGCAGCCGATTTCAGCGCTGGCGAGCACGGCGACCCGCAATTCCATCGGCATCGCCGTGGCGGTGATCCTGATCGCCTTCCTCACCATGATTACGCGCCGCAAGGCGATGTCGCAAGTCGTCGGATTCCTGTCGATGGAGAATGGCCTGTTCTTCGGCGCGATGAGCGCCACCTACGGCATGCCGATGATCGTGGAACTGGGCGTTGCGCTCGATGTGCTGGTGGCCATGCTGGTTCTCGGGGTGTTCTTTTTCCAGATTCGCGAACAGTTCGACAGCCTGGACCTGAAACACTTCGAATCCCTCAAGGAGGATCAATAGCATGGAGTTCGCCGTTCTTTTGGGCACCCCGTTGCTCGGTGCGCTGACACTGGGGGCTTTCGGAGGGCGGCGGTGGGTGCCGGAAGTAAATATCGGCCTTTCGCTGGTCACGTTCCTCGCGGCATGCGCGCTC
Organism: uncultured Gammaproteobacteria bacterium; assembly: GCA_963784105.1. Lineage (GTDB taxonomy): Bacteria > Pseudomonadota > Gammaproteobacteria > Steroidobacterales > Steroidobacteraceae > Bog-1198. The sequence goes on along the minus strand of CAWAQE010000015.1, from coordinate 1,008,259 downwards.
ACGGCAAGAATCGTGGCTCACGGCAATCTGTTGGTCGCCCGCGAGCAATTCTTCATCGATGCCTTCAACGTGTTTCTGGTGACGTTGACGGCGTTCGTCGGGTTGACTACCTCGTTGTTCTCGCGCCCCTACATGCGCATCGAGACCGAGCATGGGCGGGTGTCGGCCGGCCAACTGCGCCTGTATCACAGCATGTACCAACTGTTCATGGCAACGATGCTGATCGTCCTCACGACCAACAATATGGGGTTGATGTGGGTGGCAATGGAAGCCGCCACGTTGTCCACCGTATTGCTCGTGACGCTGTACCGCACCCCCGCCAGTCTCGAGGCGGGGTGGAAGTATTTCATACTGTGCGGGGTGGGAATTTCTCAGGCACTGTTCGGCACCATCCTCCTGTATTTTGCGGCGGAGAAGGTCTTGGGCTCGGAGGGAGTGAGTGCGTTGTTGTGGACACACCTCAATGCGGTCAAGGGACAACTCGAACCCTCCGTTCTCGGTCTGGCATTCGTGTTCTTGCTCGTGGGATACGGGACCAAGGTCGGTCTTGCACCGTTGCACAATTGGTTGCCGGATGCGCACGCGGAAGGCCCTACGCCGATTTCGGCCGTGTTGTCGGGGCTGCTTCTCAATGTGGCCATGTACGCCGTCGTGCGCTGCAAGGTTCTCGTCGAGGGCTCGTTGCAGTCGAGCCTGCCGGGCCGCATGTTGATGGGATTTGGGTTGCTTTCGGTGGTGCTCTCCGCGTTCTTCCTGTGGCGACAGCGCGATGTCAAACGCTTGTTCGCCTATTCCTCCATCGAGCATATGGGCATCATTGCATTCGCGTTCGGCATGGGGGGTCCGGTGGCCAACTTCGCGGCGCTGCTGCACATGACCGTGCATTCGCTGACCAAGTCGTCAATTTTCTTTGCCGTGGGGCACGCGGCGCAGAAATCGGGCTCACAGCTCATAGACGACATTCGCGGCCTCATCACCGTGAGTCCCACGGTGGGCTGGGGATTGATGATGGGGACGCTGGCCATACTCGGCACGCCGCCGTTCGGAGTATTCGCCAGCGAATTTCTCATTCTGACGACCGCCATGAAACAACAGCCCTGGGCGACGCCGATTCTGCTGCTCGCGCTCGGGGTGGCGTTCGCGGCAATCTTCGGTCGTGTGCAATCGATGGTCTTTGGAGACACGTCGGCCAAACGGCTGCCGCATCCACCTGCGCTCGTGCCGGTGTTCGTGCATCTAGGCTTGGTGCTGATGCTGGGTTTTTTCATTCCGCCCTACCTCGCTGAATGGTATCGCGCCGCGGCGCGCTTGATCGGAGGGCAGTAAAGTGGTTCTACATCGTTGGTTCGGCGACGCGGGCCGCTCGGCGGTAAGCGGAGTGATTGCGGGCGCGCCGAATGTATGGGGCCTCACCGTGGCACGCGATGACTGGCGTCAAGCCGCCGAAGATATGGCGGTCCACGGAGGCCGATTGCTGTCGCTGTGGGCAAGCCGCGATGTTCAGGGCGGCGACGTCGTCCATGCCGCGTTTGTCGCCGACCGGGGCGTGCTCGTACTGAGTCTGACGCTGAATGACGCGGATGCGGGCTATCCGGGCATCGAGGGATGGTTCCCGAGCGCCGGTCGCATGCAACGTGCCGCGGCGGATCTCTCCGGATTGCGTACGACTGCAGCGGATACTCGGCCGTGGCTGCGTCATAGCGCTTGGCCCGAGAACTTTCATCCATTGATTCACGCCGATACGCCGCCGATGTCCGCCGAAGATGCCGTGGACAACTACGCATTCCTGCCGGTGGAGGGCGATGGCGTACATGAAATTCCGGTGGGTCCCGTCCACGCGGGAATCATCGAACCCGGCCATTTCCGCTTTTCGGTGGTGGGAGAGAAGGTTCTCAGACTGGAAGAGCGTCTGGGCTACGCTCACAAGGGTGTTGAACGGCGTTTCGCAGATTTTCCACTGCTCAGCGGTCAGCGGCTGGCGGCGCGCGTGTCCGGTGACTCAGCCGTTGCATTTTCGTGGGCTTATTGCCAGGCGCTCGAGGGAATGGTCGCTGCGCGCGTGCCCTCGCGGGCAATCTGGTTACGGGCGCTGGCGCTGGAGCTGGAGCGTCTATCGAATCATCTGGGTGATCTTGGCGCTATCGCCAACGATGCCGGCTTTGCCTTTGGACTTACCCAGTTCTCCCGGCTCAAGGAACGACTGCTGCGCGCAAACGAGCAAGCACTCGGACAACGCTACCTCATGGATCTCGTCGTGCCGGGAGGCACGCGCGTCGATCTGCGATCGGCCGGAGCGACCTCATTGATTGAAACCATCGATTCGATTGCGGCCGAGGTCGACACCATGCATGGTATCTACGACGAACACGCCGGACTACGCGATCGGTTTGTGGGAGCGGGCATCGTCGCGCCGGCCCTGGCCCTTAAACTGGGCCTGACCGGTCTTGCGGGGCGTGCGAGCGGCCAAGCGTTCGACCTGCGCTGCGACTTGCCGTGTGAACCGTATGGCCTGCTGGGGCCGCAAAAGACTGTGCGCACCGAGGGTGATGTCGCGGCGCGGGTTGCGGTGCGCTTCGGTGAGGTCACTGAGTCCTCGCGTCTAATCCATCGGATATTGCTGGATTTGCCGACTGACTCCCATCAAGTGGCGATATCGACACCCGACGACGGTGCCTTTGGTGTCGGCCTGATCGAGGGCTGGCGCGGTCCGGTATTTCTTGCGCTTGAAGCGGCAGCGGGTGGAATGATCCGGCGATGTCATCCGCACGACCCGTCGTGGCTGAACTGGCCCGTGATCGAGCATGCCATCATCGATAATATCGTTCCGGATTTTCCGCTGATCAATAAATCCTTCAACCTGTCCTACAGTGGACACGACCTCTAAACATGTGGAAAACCTTACGCCAAATCGGCCGCACGGGGATCATCACGGAGCCGCCGCCGACAGGCGATGACTCGCTGCGTATTGCTGAGGCGCTGCAATCGCAGATTCTCGACGTACTCGGCCGTGCGCTATGTATTCGAGCGATTGACGCCGGGTCCTGTAACGGTTGCGAACTGGAGATCCATGCGCTCAATAACCCACTTTACAATATCGAAGGGCTGGGTATCCGGTTTGTAGCCAGCCCGCGGCACGCAGACCTTCTGCTGATTACGGGGCCCGTTGCAAAAAACATGGAGACGGCGCTCAGACGCACCTATGCGGCGACGCCGGATCCGAAGCTCGTCGTTGCAATCGGCGATTGCGGCTGCACGGGTGGAATCTTCGGGGAGAGCTACGCCAGTTGCGGCCGCGTTTCCAATGTGATCCCGGTCGATGTGGCGGTGCCCGGATGTCCTCCGAGTCCTCGTCAGATCTTGAGCGGCATTCTAACCGCCATCACCAAGGCCGCACCTGACGCACCGCGGCACGATGCTGGATGATCGTTGTCAGCCCTGTGCGCCAGCTTTGCCTAGGCTTTGCCCGATTCCGGCCTTTTGCTCTTGCTTGCGTAGGTGACTCCGTGTTTGGCAAGATACTCACGGATGAGCTGACGGACGACCTGTGATGGAGTCAGATCCTGCTGCGCACACAGTGTCTCGAACGCTTTCTTCTTGTTTGGATCAATCAGCAGAGTGAAGCGCGCGGTTTTCGATTCCATCGGCCTATAGTATCATAGAATGTGAATCCTATTATCATGTGAGCTGCACTAACGAGTTAAATCAGCATCCTTGGAGTGCTCTCCAGCGGCCCGGGGAGAGGCCGTAAGCCCGTTTGAATTGCCGGGTCATGTGGCTCTGGTCGGCGAAGCCGCTCGCCGCCGCGGCGTCGCTGAGAGACTCACCGCTGCGAATGCGAGAGCGGACGCGGTCGAGCCGCCGCATCGTCAAATATCGGTGGGGGCTCGTGCCGAGCCGCATGCGGAATTGACGGGCTAGAGAGAAACGGTCGAGCCCCGTCAATCGTTCGACTTCGCCGGACGCAATCGTCCGCGCACAATGCTCATCGATGTACTGCCTCGCCGATTCAACCGCGGCGGCGCAGGCCGGTGAAGGCGGCCGCCGCGCGGCGGAGGGATCGAGCGCCAGCAAGGCATCCGCGATGGTCACGATGACCTCGTCCATCTGCAGCGGATCAAGCTCCCGATGCAGATCCTCCAGGGCGGGCTGCAGAGCGCGCAAGAGTCTCGCATCCCGCGTAACGGCCGTGCACACGAAAGGCAGGCTCGTAGCTCTGCCGCAGAGTGCATCGCGTACGGCGCGCGGCTCCAGATAGAGCATGCGGTAACGAAAGCCGGCTTGCGCGCCCGCCCGTCCATTGTGCTTCTCATCCGGGTGAATGACGATGGCATGGCCGGGCGCGCTGTCGGCCCGGGCGCCGCGGTAATCGAACGACTGCACCCCCGCAAGGGTGTAGCCGATTGCATAGCAATCATGCCGGTGCTGATCGTAGGCATGACCGGAAAAGTAGGCCTCGATACGCTCCAGACCCGGCTGGGACGGGGCAAACCTGATCCAGTCGCCCGGCGAGAACTCGCACGATCGTTCAAGACGCGGCCGGCCGCTTCCGTTCAAGATCGAATCCATGGGCCCTGATACCTCGCTGCCTTTTGGAAAAGCAAATGTTCGATACCAAAATTGCGATTATTCTGCGCCAAGACCTGCAACCTTGGCAGAAATTGAACGTGACCGCCTTTCTGATGAGCGGAATCGTCGGCGCATCGCCCGAGATCATCGGCGAGCCCTATCAGGATGCGGCCGGCAATATTTACCACAGCTTATCCGTCCAGCCGGTCATTGTCCTGGCTGCCGATATGCCCGTCATCTGCGGCATACATCGGCGCGCCCTGGAGCGCCAAGTCCGCCATGCCCTCTACATCGAGGAGATGTTCGCGACCGGCCATGATGCCGCCAACCGCGCGGTATTTGCACAGCATGGCCCGGACACGGCCAAGGTGGTGGGCCTGGCCCTGCGCGCCGACAAAAAACTGGTGGACAAGATTACCAAGGGCGCGCGCATGCACCCGTGAAATTCGGCCGCCGGCGGATGGGGCTTAGAGGTTATTCCAGGGAAACCCGGTGGCGAAGGTCACTACTCCTCGCACGGGGAATATCCTCGGATAAAAGCCGGTCGAGTCGAGGCGCCCCTGTTCGATCGCAACGAGCGTGCTCTGCAGCGCTTTCAGATCCGCGACCTCGAGAACCGGCGCCCTCACCGGCGCGGGAGCATCCTGCATGTGCGCGGTATAGATGCGGGTCGCCGGATCGATGCTCGACAGCAGGCGTCTCGTCGTCGCGAGATAGGCGCTGCGGCTCGCTCCCGGCAAAAAGGCATATAGCTGGCCGGGGTACACGAAGTCGCCGGCAAACAACTGACGGCGCGTCTCGTCGTACAAGGATACCGAGGTCGGCGTATGTCCCGGCGTCGGCCAGACGCGAAGCCGGCGATTCCCGAGATCGACCGTCGAGTCGGGAGCCCACCACTCATCGACGCGAAACGTCGGAGCCGCAAGGCCGTCCGAAAAGCCCAAGAACTCGTATCGTTTCAGGGTCAATCGGGAATTGCGGATCCGCGCCCGTAGCGACGGCACGTCGAGCAGCGCGGTCCTGTCGAACCGGCCGAGAGCGCCGACATGATCGAAATGCAGATGCGAAGGAACCACCGTGACGGGAAGCGAAGTCAGCGACCGGACCACCGGCACGATGTCGCGGGTACCCGTTCCTGCGTCAAAAAGAACGGCTCGCTTCGTGCCGAGAATCAAATAGCTGTAGTTCCCCTGGTAGTAGCGCGGTTCGCCGATCGCGAACGTGTCCGGGTCGATCGTCTCGACGACGAAGTAGTCATCGAACCATCGGCCTGCGACCGGTGCCGGCGGCACGGGGCCGATGGGCTGTGCCTGGTGCGGGAGCGAGAACCCGATTTCGGCGTAGACGTAGGGCGCGAATGCTGCCAGCAGCACTGCCGCCAGTGCCGCCAGCGAAAGAGCCGAAAGGACAAGGTGCCGCCGTAATACCCTCACAGGCCGCATATTACAGTTAAAATACACTATGGACCGCAGCGCACCCCATTATTTTGTCTTCGAAACCGCAGGCGGCTTCTGCGGCATCGCCTGGAATGACATCGGCATCGTGAGTTTTCGGTTGCCGGCATCGAGCGCCGAAGCGACTGAACGAGACCTGCTGCGTCGGCAGCCGGTCGCCACGCGGCACACGCCGCCCGCGGAGGTCGCCGAAGCGGTCAACGCCGTGAAGCGATATTTCGAGGGCGAGCCCATCGACTTTTCACAGATCCGTCTCGATCTCGACGCGCAGGACGAATTCTTCAAGCGGATCTATGCCGCCGCGCGGCGCGTCGGCTGGGGCCATACGACCACATACGGCACTCTGGCAAAGGAACTCGGCGCCGGACCGGAATCCGCACGCGATGTGGGCAAAGCCATGGCCAAAAACCCGGTGCCTTTGATCATCCCCTGCCACCGGGTACTGGCCGCGGGCGGCAAGGTGGGCGGCTTTTCTGCGCCGGGAGGCTCTGCCGCAAAAGTCCGCATGCTCGAGTTGGAAGGGGTTCGCCTTGGGCCGCCGCAACCCGCGCAGCAGTCCTTTGAATTGTAGCCGCGCCCGCGATCACTCGGCCGCAGTTTGCGTATTGCACATGTCGCGATAGACTATTCTCTGAGAGATCACCAAGGAGCAACGCGTGCCATCCGCGATTCCGCAGCCGGTCGTCGCACAGCTCACGCGCGCTGCTATTTTTCTCGTCGTGACGGTGAACTCCGGCGAGGAGAATGAAGCCGCCGTGCGGACATTGTGCGGCGATCTGGCCGCTCTTCTGCGCGCCGTGGGCTTCCGCGATATCGAGGGGAGGCTCTCATGTGTCATCGCCTTTGGCTCCGATGCATGGGACCGGCTCTTCGGGGCGCCGAAGCCGCGGGAACTGCACCCGTTCCGTGAGATCCACGGCCGGCATCACGCTGTCGCAACTCCGGGCGACATCCTCTTCCATATCCGCGCCGTACGCATGGATCTGTGCTTCGAACTGGCGACGCAGATCATGTCGCGGCTCCGCGGCGCCGTTTCCGCGGCTGACGAAGTGCACGGTTTCAACTATTTCGACGATCGCGACTTGATCGGCTTCGTCGATGGGACGGAGAACCCGGTCGATCAGGCCGCCGTCAACGCCGCCATCATCGGCGACGAGGATGTTGCCTTCGCGGGCGGAAGCTACGTGATCGTGCAAAAATATCTGCATGACCTGACTCGGTGGAATGAGGTTCCCGTGGCGGAACAAGAAGGAATCGTAGGGCGGACCAAGCTTTCCGACATCGAGCTGGACGACGCCGTGAAGCCCACCTCGGCCCACAATGCCTTGACGACGATCATCGAGGACGGCGAGCAATTGGAGATCGTGCGCGACAACATGCCCTTCGGCGACGCCGGGAAGGGCGAATTCGGCACCTATTTCATCGGCTACGCAAGGTCCCCGCGCCGGATCGAGCAGATGCTCGAGAACATGTTCGTCGGCCGCCCGCCGGGCAACTATGACCGGCTGCTCGACTTCAGCCGCGCCGTGACCGGCACGCTGTTCTTTGTGCCGTCGGCGACGTTTTGCGAGAATGTGACGTCTGGGGAAACGGCCCCACCGGATGCCGGCCCGGCCTCGAAAGAGCCTCAGGCCAAGGACAAGGCCAAGCCGCGGCTGTCTGTTTCCGACGGGTCACTCGGTATTGGTTCTCTAAAGAAAGAGGCAGGATATGAATAATCTCCATCGGGAACTCGCCCCTGTATCTGACAAGGCATGGGCGCAAATCGAAGAGGAGGCATCCCGCACCCTCAAGCGCCACCTGGCGGCGCGGCGCGTGGTGGATGTTGAGGGCCCGAAGGGCGTCGATTTCTCGGCGGTCGGCACCGGGCATCTGCGGCAGATCGAATCGACGGGCGACGGAATTCGTGCCGCGCAACGCGAGGTCAAGGCGCTCGTGGAACTGCGCGTTCCATTCAAATTGACGCGTCAGGCGATTGATGATGTGGAACGCGGCGCAAATGATTCAGACTGGTCGCCGTTGAAGGATGCGGCGCGCAAAATCGCCTATGCCGAAGATCGCGCGGTGTTCGAGGGGTACCCATCGGCCGGCATCCAAGGCGTTCGTCAAGGTACCAGCAACCCGGTGTTGACGCTCCCTTCCGACGTAAATGCCTATCCGGGCGCGGTGGAACAGGCCGTGAGTCAATTGCGTCTCGCCGGTGTCAATGGTCCCTACGCTCTCCTATTGGGTGCGGCACCCTACGCCGCCGTCAGTGGAGGCAGCCACAATGGCTACCCGGTCCTCGAGCACATCCGGCTCCTTGTAGACGGCGAGATCGTTTGGGCCCCCGCCATCGAGGGCGGCATGGTGGTCTCCACTCGTGGCGGCGATTTTGAGCTGGACATCGGCCAAGACATCTCCATCGGCTACCTCAACCATACCGAAACCGCCGTCCAACTGTACCTGCAAGAGTCCTTCACTTTCCTCCTGCTGACTACAGAGGCTGCCGTGGTGCTGGCACCCCCCGGCAAATAGAGCGGACTAGCTTTCGCCTTTCCGAAAGGCGGCCTCTCCGGCGTCCGACACCTTCGCCCACTTCGGGTCGGGCGCAGCGTCGGGGACGTAGCTCTCGTGCCAGTTCCACCACTTGTACGGCCGGCTCTGAGGGTAGCCCTCCGGCGAGTCCTCCCACGCCTCCTGACGCCCGAGCGCCGTCATGTCGAGGTAGCTCCAAGTGCTGCCCATCGCCTCATCGCCGCGGCTGTTGATGAGGTAGGTGCGGAACACGCGATCGCCGTCGCGGATGAACGCGTTGTGGCCATGCCATTCATCCACCCCGAAGTCGGCGTCGAAACTGTCGGTGATGGTGTACCAGGGAATCTCCCATTCCATCCGCGCCTTCAGGCGCGCGATGTCGGCCTGCGGTGCCCGCGAGGCGTACACGAGGGTCGTGTCGCGCGCGTTCAGGTGGGCAAGGTGAGCGACCTGGTCGGCCCCGAAAGAACAGCCGATGCACGCATGCTCCGGCCAGCCGTGCACACCGGGCTCGAAGAAGGCGCGGTAGATGATCAGCTGACGGCGGCCCTTGAACAGGTCGAGCAAGCTCGTATTGCCCTCGGGCCCGTCGAACACATATGCCTTTTCCACGGCAACCCACGGCATCCGCCGCCGTTCGGCGGCCAGCGCGTCACGCGCGCGGGTCAGCGCCTTTTCCTTGACGAGAAGCTGCGCGCGGGCAGCCTGCCACTCTTGCGGCGACACGATCGGCGGCATCTTCATCGCGTGCTGTCCGTCATTCCGTCCCTTCCCAGGTGATGTAGTCGTAGTCATGGCAACCTCCGAGTTAGAAAGATGTCTGGTGTCTTCGGGCTGGAATGCGTCGCCGTTCACTGCCGATCGAACGCTGCTGGTCAGGAGATAGTTTTGCCGCCGGACGCCGAACAGTGTGAGTAACAAGTGTGGCGGGATTAGCGAAAGTCTACCCAAGATCGGGCTGGACTACATCAGGGACAGACGCGGCCGGATGTCTCCCCAGGAGTTGACATTCATTCGAGTCTCGCCAATACTTTGCCAAATAGAAAACTATTTGCGGCGGGAGGGAGCCTCATGCGGACAGTGATCAACCCGGGTGTGTGCGCGCTGGCAGTCTTACTCGGCGCCATCGGGCCGGCCTGCGCCGACGTTGCGAAGTCCATCTATCCAGCCATGGCACCGATCGAGCAGTACCGCGTAGCGAGCGCTTCCGAAGAGATATCGCTCGCACGCAGCGCCGCGCCGGCGTCGATCTCGGGCGAAGCCGAAGTTCTGACCCTCGGCGAGCATGGTTACGAAACGGCAGTGAAGGGCAAGAACGGCTTCATCTGCCTGGTCGAGCGGTCCTGGGCGGCCGACTTTGACGACCCCGAGTTCTGGAACCCGAAGCTGCGTTCGCCGATCTGCCACAACCCCGCCGCAGCACGCACCATCCTTCCGCGCTATCTTGAACGGACACGCTGGGTTCTCGCCGGCGTCTCAAAGGCCAACATGCTCGACCGCACCAAGTCCGCACTGGCCGCGAATACATTCACGGCGCCGGAATCCGGCGCCCTGTCCTTTATGATGTCGAAGCAGGGATACCTGGGTGACGCGGCCGGCCACTGGCATCCGCATCTCATGTTCTACCTTGCCCACACCGAGGGCGCCGCCTGGGGCGCCGACCTTGCCGGCTCCCCGGTGTTTGCCGCGCAGGGCCATCCCGAGCCCATTACGACGTTCTTCGTTCCGGTACCCAAGTGGTCCGACGGGACGTCGGCGGACATGAAAGCCCCTTAGGCTGGTTGACGGCCGCAAGCGGTACCAAGAGCGACGTCACAGACTACTCCGACGGTTTATACACCGGAACCCGCTAAGAGGCGCCGGCGAAGAGGGCCTCGTGACGGGCGCAGACTGAAGGCCAGAGGGTTGCCGCTTCGGGGATGTCGAGATCGAAGCTCTCCCGCAGGGTCGAGACGAGCTCGTCTGCGGAGTTCAGCAACCTCTTGTCGATGCGCGCCGAATGAGTAACCTGCAAAACGCGGCCGCGCAAGGAGAGGTGCGTATCGGGTGTGCGGCGTTGGACAACGAGATTCTGGATGAAGGGGGAAGCCGGATCGGTTTGAAGGAACCGGCATTTCTGCGCAAGTAATGTTTCGTCGGCGGGAACGGCGCGGAAGTCGAAGCTGAAAGCGTCGCCCTCGCCCCGCGCAATTTCAGCAAATCGCCAGTAGCCGCTGTCCAATTCGCGCAGACCCACATGGTAGGGACGATCCTCGCGTTCCGATGCCATCAGCGGCAACGGCTCCGCCAGGCTTCCTCCAAATCCGACGTCGACCAGGTAAGGTTGATCGAGGCAAACCAGCAGGCACAAGTGATTGCCCAGCTGCGCATCGCCTGCCCGAGCCCGCATGACGCCGGCGCTCATGCGGATCACTTCGAAGCCTATTTGCTTCAGTGCCCATCCCATCACACCGTTCAATTCATAGCACCAGCCGCCACGTCGCCGGCAGACGATCTTCCTGTAGTTCGCGTCTAGATCCAGGACGGCGGGTCGACGCAGCAGCACGTCGATATTTTCGAACGGAATTGCGTATTGATGAGCTCGATGTACCGCTCTGAGGGTCGTGAGATCCGGCCGCACGCTTCCGCCAAAACGTATACGCTGCAAATAGGCAGATAGTTCCAAAGAATACGCCACCGTTCTTCCGGCGCCGTATTCGCGCCGCCTGATATTGTGGCAGCAAGCCGCTCCGAAGCCCAATCCGGATGCGGCCCCCTGATCGATGGCTCCACCGATGGAGCCATCGTTCGGACATCCGGTCGAGGCCGGCGTGGCTACAGCGAGTGGTGCTCGGCGTCCGCGATCGCGTAGCGCGCAAAGAAAAAGTCTCGAATTCTCGCCACGCGCCGGCCGGCCTTCCACGACGCCCGGCCGCGCCTTCCAACCCTGCCTCTGCCGGTATTGCGCAAAGTACGGGCCGACGGCTGTGATGTCCCCATTCAGCCGGGATAACCCCAGGCATTGACCAGCCGAACCATCAGTTCGCGCCATGTTGGCGAGAAGTTGAGAACGGTCGTGATGATCTCGCCCGCCCAAAGGAGGGCTGCGCCGAACAGCACCGCTGGATGAATGCGTCTCCGGCGCCACAGATCCCAAATCCCCATGGCGACGAGAATGAGAAAGATGCCCCAGAAGTATTGCAGCCACCAGCCAAATAGGCCCGGAATCTCGGTCTTGATCCCCATGAGCCAGATGCGCGCAAACCCGGCGTCGGAAATGGCAACCGCCGAGAGGATCATCAGCCGTTTGTGCGCGGCCGGATTCCTGCGAAACATGACGCCGGCGGTCATAAAAATGGAGAAGGTGATCATCTCCTCGAATTCGAGCGCCAGAAACTGCGGCGCGTAGTCCGGATGCGCAATCTGCCGCGCTTGATCCACCAGGGCCGCGGTCAAGCCTAGTGGGACCACCAGAACCGATACGGCAACTGTCAGCCAACCCAGTTGTTTGTGCCTGCGCAAGTTCCCCATCTCAACCCACAGAATCTGAAGGGTGACGAGTCCGAGCCAGAGAACAAAGACCGCGGCATGAACATGCAGGATGAAAGGCGGCGGCGGCGTCTCGCCCAGATAACGGACGAAATCCAGGCAGAAGCCCGTGAGTATGGCGGCCCAGACCACTCCGATCCAGACTACGTAGATCTTTCGATCGCTTGCCGGTGACCAGGCGGCAGCCGCTACTTGTTGCATCCTCTCTCCACTTTGACTAAAAGGCGATAGATGGCACGCTGGCGGCGCTCAGGGCTCTTTACCCCCCTTCACCGTGTAGCCTGCTTCACGCCATGCCTTCATGCCGCCGTCCAGCGCCACCGCGCCCTGGAAACCCATCTGGCGCAGCGTGGCGGTCGCCAGCGTAGAGACGCGGCCAAACTCACAATAGACCAGAATCCTCCTGGTCGGATCAGTCAGTTCCTCGTTGACGCGCAACTCCAGCTGACCGCGCGGCAGCAGCCGCGCCCCCGAGATATGACCCGCCTCATAGGCTTCGCGCTCGCGTACGTCGAGTACGGTCAAGTCGCCAATTCTGGACTCGATGCGTGCATTCAGCTCGCCGAGCGACATGAACGGCACGCCCGCCGAGGCCTCGGAGAGCATCTGGGCCACCGTCTTGCCGCCGGTCATATTTGTGCGAAGTGCCTCGGTAACGTGGGTCGGCATCGTGAGATTCAGACTTTGCATCATCTCGATGAAAGCGCCACGATCGCCTTTTTGCAGGCGCGGATTCTCGTCCAGTTCCTGACCGATGGTCGAATGAGACCGACCCTTGTACTCATGCGCCGGAAAGACTTTCAGTGCCGGATCGAGCTTCAGCACTCTCTCGAACAGACTCTCATAGAGCTCTCCCGCGTCGCCGCTGGGCAAGTCGGTGCGCCCCGTTCCGCCGATGAGAAGGGTATCTCCGGTAAATACCCGATCCTCGACACGCAGGCACATGGAATCGCGCGTATGGCCGGGAGTGTGGAGCGCCTGGAGCCGCAGCTGTCCGATGACCACTAGTTCTCCGTCCCGCAAACGCAGATCGACGAACGGCGCAGGGCTCGCGGCATGCATCACCACCGGCACCCCGAATCGGCGCGCGAGCTGTTGTGTTGCCGAGAAATGATCCGCGTGCGTATGTGTATCGATGAGATACCGGATTCGCAGGCCGTCCCTTGCGGCCAGCGCGATGTAGCGGTCAATCTGCCCGAACTCTGGATCGATCAATGCCGCGGCACAAGTTGCCTCGCAGCCGATGACGTAGGATCGGCAGCCGCCCGTGGTCACTGCTTCGAATATCATTGAACGCTCCCTAAGCGATATTGCTGCGCATCATCCTCGCTCACATACGGCCGCGTTGCGGCGGCCTTCGTTCTGGAGATATCGGGTCCCAGGTGTAGGTCCGCGGCTATTTTGTGCGAGACGCACGAGATCGATCTCCGGGAGCAGTATCCCGGATTTATTTCACCTGCGAAACGGTACGAAGATAGGGCTTGAGCGTTTTAAATCCCTGCGGGTACTTCTGCTTGGCCGCATCATCGGATAAGGATGCCGGGATGATGACGTCCTCTCCCGGTTTCCAGTTGACCGGCGTGGCGACATTCTCACGGGCAGTGAGTTGCAGCGAGTCCAGCGCTCGCAGGATTTCATCGAAATTGCGGCCCGTGCTCATCGGATAAGTCAGCATCAGTTTTATCTTTTTGTCAGGCCCGATGATGAAGACAGAACGCACCGTTGCATTGGTCGCAGCCGTGCGGCCGTCGGAGCTGCCGGCTTCCTCGGCGGGAAGCATGTTGTACAATTTCGCGACGTTCAGATCCGTGTCGCCTATCATCGGATACTTCACGGTGGCTCCCTGCGTTTCCTCGATGTCGCCCACCCATTTGCTGTGGCTTTCCACAGGATCGATCGACAGCCCTATCAGTTTGGTGTTGCGCTTGGTGAACTCGGGCTCGATTTTCGCCATGTAGCCCAGTTCGGTGGTACACACCGGGGTGAAGTCCTTGGGATGCGAAAACAGGATCGCCCAACTGTTGCCGATCCACTGGTGGAAATCGATCGGGCCTTGGGTGGTTTTGGCTTTGAAGTTCGGAGCGATATCATTTATGCGCAGGGACATGATTTCCTCTCCAACAGTGAAAAGAGGCGAAAATGATACGACAACCGATCTGAACGTGGGGAAAAATAATCCAGGCAGCCGCGAGGTCTCGAAATCACTACGTCGGCAGGGCTTGAGCGCGCTTCTCAGAGCGTGGGAAACGGCGATGCATTCAGCAGCATGATTCGCCTTCCGGCGACACTCACCGTCTTGCCGTCCTTGCCCTGCAGAACGTCGTCGCGCGTCACCAGAAGCTCATCGCTGAATACGATGCCTTTCACGAAGGTGGTGTAACCCTTCCAGTGCGAGATGCCGGGAGTGACGTCAAAGGATTCGGTCTGGCCGTTGCGGCTCATCTGCACCGTGCTGGGCTCGTCGCTGCCCGCGCCCTCCGAATAAAATCCCTCGCCGGTCCCCTCGCGCATCAAGGTTGCGGTGCGGGTCAGCGGATCGACGCGGATCACGGTCACGGTTTCAACACCGTGTTTGCCGCCGAGTTCCCATGCCTGCCGAATATCGACCTTCCAGGTCATGCCCGCGGTGAGTTGCTTCGGAGGCATGCCCCATAGGGCGGGGTTGTAGGTCAAGCCGCTGGCTTCCAGGTATGGCTGGCATTCAGCTTTGCCGTCAGCGTTCACGCGGCAGTGAGTGCGCCCGGCGTCACGCAACTCGCTTTCATGAGGATGTCCCGCCGGTTGGCCGTCGTAGCGCCCCGTCGACCTGAACCGCCAGACAGTGGGGCTGGCCGAGAGCACGGTGTAATCGGCCGAACCGCCATTTCGCCCGGCGTGCTCATCATAACCTTCCGCCTTCCTCGAACTCAAAATGGAGAAGACATTGCTATAAGTCTGGCCTGCGCTGAAGTTGGGGGTCAGGTAGTCATCGCCCGTCGGTACTTTCGCGGACTCCTCGGCAGCTTGTCCGATGAGAGGGGTCGCGACGATGAACAGGCCGAGGCCAAGCACGCTCGTACAACGCAGGCGATTCTTGCGCATGAGAAATTCCCGTCAAGTTGGTGGAATGAGACAGCGCGGCCAGTCTGTGACAGAAGCGCGCCGCGCTGCATCCCGTTTGTGACGAACGGGTTCTACGCGGGGACGAGCGGGTCTGTTAAAGCAAACCGAGCACGGCACGGGCGCCCCCGCGAAAACGTCGACTGAGTACCAGCCGGGTGCCGTCGCACAACAGGATCTGCGCACTACCGCGAAACAGGGGATGCACCTCCTTGATTCGGTCGATATTGACTATCGTGCTGCGATGGATGCGCAAGAAAAGCGCCGGATCCAGCGCGGCCTCAATATTACCCATCGTTTCCCGATGCAGAAGTGCACTCCCACCCATATGCAGCCGTACGTAATTGCCCTCGGCGGCGATCCAGTCGATCTGGTCGGCGCGAATAACCCTGATGTGCTCGCCCGCCGGGACACTGAAACGCTGCACGGGACGGGCGGGCGTATTGAATACCCTGTGCCGGCGCGGTGTACGCCCCGCGGCCAGTCCCTGCCATTGTCGGACAACGCGCCCGATGCAGCGATCAAAGCGCTCCTGATCTATCGGTTTGAGCACATAGTCCACCGCACCGGCATCGAAAGCCCGCAGCGCGTACTGGTCGAAAGCAGTGGCAAACACCACCAGCGGCAAGGCGTCCCGCTGCAGCCGCTGCAGGAGTCCGAAGCCGTCCATCCCTGGCATTTGAATGTCCAGGAATACCAGGTCCGGCTGCAGAATACCGATGGCTTGCAGCGCCTCGTCGGCGTTGCCGCATTCACCGGCAACTTCCACCTGCGGGTGCGACGCCAGCGCCTGCCGCAGCGATAGCCGCGCCAGAACTTCATCGTCGACGAGCACAGCCTTGATGCGGGTCACCTTCATTGTGCGCGAGCTTCCTCATACGGCAGGCGAATCTCGGCGCAAGTGCCGCCGTCGCCGCGCCGCCGCAGCACCAGCGAGCCCGAGCCCAGCGCGAGCAGGCGCGCGCGAGTGTTGCCCAGGCCAATGCCCTCGTGCGAAGCCGCTGAGGGGAGGCCCTGGCCGTCGTCTTCGACCAGTAACCGCAGGTCGGTGCCCGCACGCTCGATGAGGATGTGCAGCGTGCCGCCGCCATGAAGCGGAAGCAGCCCATGGTGCAGCGCATTCTCGACTAGTGGCTGCAAGATCAGATGCGGCACCATCGCATTCTGCACACCCTTACCGACGTCGAGTTTCACTGTAAGCCGATCCTGAAATCGAATCTGCTGAATCGCCAGATAGCACTCGAGGAATTGCAATTCGCGCGACAGCGGCACTCGCTCTGCGCGGCTCTCCTCCAGCGAAAGCCGCAGCAAATCGCTGAGCCGGGAAATCATCGTCCGCGCCAGCGGCGGGTCGGCCAGGGCCAACGCGGAGATTGCGTTGAGGGTGTTGAAAAGGAAATGCGGCTGCAGCTGCATACGGAGCGCGTGCAATTTCGCTTCAGACAGCTCACCTTGCAGCTGTGCGGAGCGCAGTTTTTCGTCCCGCAGGTGGCCTCGCCACTCCAGTCCGCGCATCACCGCCAAGATAATCCAATAGGTGATCAATCCTAGATGAAACTGGTAAATGAACTCCAAGTGAAAGAGTTTGCCCATGGATGCCGGTTTCACAGCGTAGCTGCCGCCCAGCGTCCAGTAGCTCGAGAGCATCGCCGAGGTCTGCGCGGCTGCCATAAGGACGCTCACCGGAACATGGATGGCAAGCATCCGGACCCAGCCCGACTGTGCCGTTCGCCGGCCGACCCAAGCTATGCAAGGCGCAAGCGGCATCCAGATATAGAACTGCGGCAGGTTCCACGCCAATGCGCGTTGCCAGGATCGATCTACCCCTTCGCTGCGGGCGACAAGGATTTGACTCAATGCCTCGGATAACGCCAGCAGCGTCCAGAAGCCAAGCCACATCAGGTAAGTACGCCGGCGACTTTTCACCTGCGCCGCTTTCACGAGCGAAGGGACTTGCCAAGGCATGGCCGCAGTGGAGGTCATTGCCGTCGATTTCTAACGACTATGGTGAGAGTATAGTCTGCAAAGTTCAGAACTCGTCGCCGTCAGCCGGCACTCGGCAGCCGCGAACGCAGGTAGGTGCCCATGCGCATAGTCGGACTCGGTCATGGCTTGTTCGCCATAGCGGCGGCGAGCCTCGCTATCTTCGGCCTCACATACGGCGGGCAGTCCTTCCCCGCTTGGATTCCCTGGCGGGAAACTTGGGTCTACGCATCCGCGCTGGTCGTCTTGGCCGCCGGCATCGGTCTATGCTTCTCGCGCACGGCCTTGCCGAGCGCGTTGACCATCGCTGCGTACCGAGCGGTCTTGGCCCTGATTAACGTACCTCCAATCCTCGCCAAGCCGCTCAGCGTTGCTTCGTGGTATGGCTTCTGCGAAGCCCTGACGTCGCTTCTCGGCGCCTGGATCTTGTACGCCATGTTGCGATGGCAGTCGCGGGGATCGGAGATGCCAATTGCCGGCGCGCGCGCCGTGCGCGCGGCACAGGTTCTGTTTGGCCTCACCTGTGTCTTCTATGGGTGGTCGCACTTCGCCTACGCCGACTACACCGCCGGCATGGTGCCTACCTGGCTGCCGGGTGGGTTGGGATTTGCTTACTTCACGGGGGTCGGTCACATCGCGGCTGGAATTGGCATCATGATAGGGATTCTTCCCCGTCTGGCAGCCACTCTCGAAGCGATCATGATGAGCTTGTTTGGCCTTCTGGTCTGGGTGCCGAGCCTGCTGGCGCAGCCGCGGCCCCAATGGGCGGGGACGCCCCAAAATCAATGGTCCGAACTGCTCGTGACGCTGTTGTTAGCGGCCTCCGCGTGGATTGTCGCGGATTCTTTGCGAAACCGCCCTTGGGCCTTCGCTTCGGCCGCGCATTACCCGTCGAGTACCACGATACAGCACTGATCTACCGCACCGAACACGGATGTCGTGGCCGGCGACAGGCCCGCCGGGAGTCTCACGGTGCGAGCACGCGCGACCCGCATCTGCCTACCTATTCTATGATGACCCAGATGCCGATCAGTACGGTCGCCATGAGGAGGCTCGCAGCATAGGCCAAACCAATCAGTAGCCCCTTCAGCACTGTCTTCCACCAGGCCGAGACGTACACGGCATGCAGAGCCGCTACGCTGTAGACGATCAGATAAGCCTGTACCAGCATCCGGATCCACCCTGGTAGGGGCAGCAATAGGACCAGCAACACAAGGAACCAGAAGCTGTGCACATGCAAAGCGAATAGGAAATGCTCCCCATACGTTCGCTTGGAATAGGCTAGCTGCAGGTAGAAGGCAAATAGCGGCAGCAGCAGGAACACCGCTGTGGACAAATGACTGAACAACTCCGGCGCGACGTTCGAGACCCGCCTTTCTAATTCTCCCGGTGGCTTCACCACCCGCTCTGTGATGCGATTGCAAAGCCATCTTGGCAAATCGCAGCTGAACGAGCCGTCCGGCTTCCTGATGGCCTTCCCGAATCCAAGGTCGATGATCGTGAAAGTACTGTGCCCATCATATAATGAGCGATGGAACGCAGCACTCACGCGCTCGGCGGCGGGCGCTGCCGCAAGCCTCAATAGCAAAAAGAACACAACGCTCACCGTCAGATACAACCGAAGCGGCAACACATACTTCCGCTTGCGGCCTCGAAGATACTCGATAGTCAGTCTGCCGGGGTGCAGTACGAGCGCTCCAAGGGTGCGCCACAGTCGTCCTTCGGCAGCGAAGTAATGTAAGACGAACTCGTGCAGGAACTCTCGGGCGCTTGGCAAGTGTTCGTTCGTTTCCTGTCCGCAATGAGGACAATATTGGCCGGGCGCATGAGCGGCGCAATTCCGGCAATTCAGGGACTCTCGAGTGGCGGGACCTTCGCGTGAAACCATTCCGTGGTCACCTTTGGCGAACTGCCGGCGCGCCGGCCGGGTGTGTCCTTGTCGATAGCATGCCGAATACCTCCCAAGCGATTCTAGGCCTCCATGCTATCGAATGGTAGGAAGAGCAAGACGCCCTCCTGTTATCGACGCGCCGGTTCGACCCGGTTGTGGTCCCCGGGGAAATGACGTTGGGTACGGTAGGACGAACGAACTGCGTCGGAATCGACATATTCCGACATTAAAGTCCGCCGAGCGGTACGGTTCAAGCAAGGCGGGGCATGTCCCATGCCTCCTTCGAGATGATTTCCCAAAAAAATGTTCTGCGTCGCGATCCGTTTCCACCTTTCGGGTCGTCCTTGGTGTGTCCGAAACAGAAGGAGAGATGCCATGTCCGACAAGTCCGTTATTTTGATCAATCTGCTGAGGGTCAAACCCGGGAAGCAGGATGCGCTGATCGCGCTCTTGAGGCAAAACACCGATACGGTGGTCCGCACGCTCCAAGGCTGGAAGACGACCCGGCTGATCGCGGCAAAGGACGGCGACGGGGTCGCGATCTACTCCGAGTGGGAGACCCTCGCAGCCGTCGAGGCGATGCGCAACGATCCACGCATGAAAGCCTATTTCCCGAAGATCAGCGAGCTCGCGAGCTTGGACTCGATCGTGGGCGCGGCGGTGTTGAGCGAAACCCGGTAAAGGTGAACACACAAGTCAGCTTGCGTCACACGAGCAACAAAGGAGAATCGCAATGGCTCGGATGTTAGTGATTTACCGGACACCGAAGAACGTCGAGGCATTTGACCGGCATTACTTCGGAATCCACGTGCCTCTCGCCAATAAGATTCCGGGTCTCAGGAAATACGAAGTCAGCGACGGCCCCATCGCAACGCCGGCAGGAACCTCCGATGTTCATCGGATCGGAACTCTGCATTTCGACGACCTCGCGGCGATCCAAAACGCGTTTGCAAGCGCGGAGGGAAAAGCGGCTGGGGAGGATCGCCGGCTTTTTGCACCTGATGACTCGGGCGTTCAAATGTTCCTTTTCGACAACGTCGAAGTTTGAACCCATTTCCCTTGTTCGTCTCGCTCAGGTGTAGACCGTTCGACCCGGCTGCGTTCGCCGCCGAGCGCTCCCCCATCGCCGGCGTTACGCAGGAGGAGCGGACGCAAGCGGTGGCCGCGCTGGTGAAACAAGCTGCCTCACTCAGCGACGTCAGGGTCATCCTGGTCGGGCATTCGGCCGGCGGGATGACGATTTCGGCGGTCGCCGAGCAGGTTCCGAACCTGCTTCTCGCGATCGTATATCTTGCCGGATTCATGGTGCCGAACGGCATGCCGTTGCTCGCGATGCTCCGGCATGAAACCCTGTCTTCGGCTCTGGCGCCCGGGCTGTTCGTGGGCGACCCCGTCGCCATCGGTGCGACAAGGATCAATGTCGGATCAACCGACGAAGCCTACAGATCGCTGCTCAAAGCTGCATTTTATGGCGACGTGTCGGAGTCCGAATTCGCGCATGCGGCGTCGCAACTTCATTACGATGAATCGAACGCCGGCGCCTTGGCCCCGTCGGAAATTACGCCGGGACGATTTGGCGAGGTGCCGCGCCATTACATCCGCTGTACACAGGATCGCGCGATTCCGCTGGCCGGTCAGGATCACATGATTGCGGCGATTGACGGTGCCATCGGCGGCAAGACGACTATCCACACATTGGAAAGCAGCCACTCGCCATTCCTGTCACAACCGGCCGCCTTGTCGAAGATTCTCATCGACATTTGTGTGCAATCCTTGGCGGAACAGAGCGCGGAAGCGCCGCAGGTCTCGATACATGAAAACTGACGAATTCGAGGATCGTTTGAAAGCGCTGCGGCCACGCCTTCATCGCTACTGCGCGCGCATGACGGGATCGGCGGTCAATGGCGAGGATGTATTGCAGGATACCCTCGTCAAGGCCCTTCACGCGCGAGCCCTGGGTGCCGGGGTGGACAATATCGAGGGCTGGCTGTTTCGCATCGCCCACAACGCGAGCCTCGATTTCCTGCGCGACAGATCCCGGAACACGGTCGTTCCGCTCACCGAAAGCGTCGAAGCGGCGCCCATACCCGAGGCGGACATCGTCGCGATCGGCTTTCAGACGTTTCTACGTCTGCCTGAACTTCAGCGCTGCGCGGTGATCCTCAAGGATGTTCTGGGTCATTCTGTCGAGGAGATCGCAAGCATCGCCGAGTGCTCTCCGGCAGCCGCTAAATCGGCGCTTCAGCGCGGGCGCGCAGCGCTGCGGCATCTCGCGCAGGCGCCCGAGGACACCCATTTGCCGCTGATGTCCGATTCGGACCGGCGGAAAATCACCGCTTATGTCCATCTGTTTCGCAGCGGCGATTTCGACGCCATCCGCGCCATGCTCGCCGATGACGTGAAGCTCGATTTGGTGAACCGACTCCAACTGGAAGGGCGCGACAAGATTGGGCTCTATTTCACGCGCTATGCGGAAGAGACGAAATGGCGGTTCGCCCTCGGCGCGGTCGAAGGACAACCGGCCATGCTGGTCTTCGACGGCACCGGCCCGATGGAAAGACCTGCTCATTTTGTCCTGGTCGACTGGTCGGAAAGCCGGATCATAGGGATCCGCGATTTCTTGTTCGCTCCCTATGTGCTCGAAGCCATGGATTGGGTGCGGTTGGGCTGACGGTGTCAGCGGAGTATCCGCGCTAAGGCTGTACCCGCTCAGGTAGATGCCGCGCGAGATAATCAACGAAAATCCTCACGGCGGGCAGTAGTCCAAGTCGATGCGGCAGTAGCGCGGTGAAAGTGGATTCGCCGGCGAGCCACCCTGGCAGGATTCGGATTAGCTGTCGGCTGCGCAGTTCACTTTTGCAAACGTATGCAGGTAGCGCGGCAATCCCCATTCCGTTGACTGCCGCCTGCTTCAGAGTGGAAAGGTCATTGCTGACCATTCGCGGCGTCAAGGTCAAGATTACCTCGCTTTGGCGCCCCCGAGTCTTGGCTGGTCGACGGAGCCGCCATGCAGACGTTGTGTTCGCTCTCCACACGAAAAGAGATGGAAAGCGATTCAGGTCCTGAGGCGTCCTGGGCGATCCTCGCTGCTTGAGAGAGTCGTTTCCGGCGACGAGAATCCAAGGCGCAACTGCCAAAGTGCGGCTGGAACATCTACCCGGGTAATGAGCTTCTAACAACTTGATATATATGGCATTTCGGAAGGACGCGAGCCGCGATGCAAAGCGCGCCTCCCTTGTCGCAAGGATGAGGTGACTCAGGATCGATTAAGCTGCGGGCTTCTTGGAAAAAAGCGCCGCGACACTAAAAATGACAGAAGAAGCCCAGTTGGAAGGGGGAGAAGCATCCGAAGGGCCGCAGCCGGCGAATCCTGCGGCCATTTCCATCGCGCTCAGCCGCAAATCATCCCCAGGCGCAACGGCCGTGGATGAGGAAGCTGCTGCCAATCACGATCCGCAGTCCGCGCAGCTGGCGCTGCAGCCGATTGGAAGCCCCGATGACACTTCGTTCTTGCAGGCCGACGCAATCTCAGCTTTCACGGCGCTGCCTGGGTACTGGTTGGCCGCAGAGCGAGGGGACTGGCGCGCCGCCCTGAATGACGCGGAGGCGGCCGACGCCTGGCTCGAGAATCACAAGGTCAAGCTGCCCGTCATGGAGCTCATGCAGTCTGTATGGATTCGCCCACTCGAGGCACTCGCAATGGCCAAGGAGGGCGATATTGACAGCGCGGAGACTCTGATTGAGAAGACGCCTGCCGACTGTTGCTTGTGCCTGCGCGCGCGGCGAGATCGCTTCTTCGAAGCATGACTGGCCGGCGGCGGAGCACTGGTTCAACGAGGCTACGCAGCAAGCACCGTCGCTCCCCTTCGCCTTCACCGACTGGGGTGTGGAGCGAATGGCGCATGGCGACACCGACGGCGCAATCGCCGTACTCGAGCGGGCCCATGAGGTTGGGCCGCACTTTGCAGATCCACTTGAACTGATGGGCGAAGCCTTGATGGGCAAAGGCGACTATCGTAGCGCGGTCGACAAATTTCGCTTGGCTGATAAGGCGGCCCCTCAGTGGGGGGCCAATCACTTGCGATGGGGTCAAGCGTTGCTGAAGAGCGGCGCCAAACGCGAGGCGAAACTGCAGTTCGACAAGGCGCGCGCGCTACGGCTTTCCGTATCCGACCGCACGCAGCTGAATGCCTTGCTCCATTCGTCTTAATCCCAATCCTGCGGGGCGGCCCGGCGCGATATACTTTCGAACATGACCGAAGTGCGCATTCTGTCGATCATTCCGCCGATGACGCAGCTCAACACGCCGTATCCGTCTACGGCGTATCTCACGGGGTTCCTGCGCTCGCGTGGGTTCAAAGCAGAACAGGCAGATCTCTCCATCGCCCTGGCGCTCGAGTTGCTTTCGGTGCAGGGTATCCAGGCGATTCACACGCAAGTGAGCGCGCTGCCCCGCACACAACACACGGTAGCTACGGGCTACTTCCTCGAGCATTTCGAGTCTTACCGCACTACAATCGAGCCGGCGATTCGATTTCTGCAAGGCCGTGATCCCAGCCTGGCCCATCGTATCGGTTCGAGGCATTACCTGCCCGAAGGCCCACGCTTTGCGTCGCTCGATCGCTACATCGACGACCAGCGACACGCAGGCGACGCGCTCGCCTGGGCCTTTGGTGCACTGGGACTGCAGGATCGCGCCAAACACATTGCCACCCTCTATCTCAATGACCTCGCCGACGTCATCCGCGATGCCATCGACTCGCGCTTCGAGTTCGTACGCTATGCAGAGTCGCTCGCGGCGAGCCAACCGACATTCGATCAACTGCAAACGGCGCTCAGTGCGCCGCACAATCTGGTAGATGCATCGCTGCACGCACTGACCCTCGAGGCCCTGTCGCAGCATCAGCCGACCCTGGTGCTCATCACCGCGCCTTTTCCGGGCAACGTTTACGGCGCCTTTCGCATCGCGCAAACCATTAGGCAAACCCACCCATCCACCGTCACGGTATTGGGCGGCGGTTATTGCAATACCGAACTGCGCGCCATGAACGAGCCGCGTGTTTTCGGCTATTTCGATTTCATTACGCTCGATGCCGGCGAACGGCCGCTGCTTGCCCTCATCGAGCATCTACAGGATAAGCGGCCGCTCGATCGGTTGGTGCGCACGTATACGCGCACGCATCACTACGTCGACTCTGGAGAGCCCGATATCGCGCTCTCCGAATGCGGCACTCCGACCTACGCGGGTCTGCCGCTGCACGACTATCTGTCACTGCTGGACATGCTCAACCCGATGCACCGTCTTTGGTCGGACGGCCGCTGGAACAAGCTTACGGTCGCACACGGCTGCTATTGGAAGAAATGCAGCTTCTGCGATGTAAACCTTGATTACATTTCGCGCTACGACGTGGCGACCACCGATATGCTGATGAGCCGAATCGAATCGCTAATTCGCGAGACCGGACAAACCGGATTCCACTTCGTCGATGAAGCCGCGCCGCCCAAGGCACTCAAATCGCTCGCTCATGCGCTGCTGCAGCGGAAACTGGAGATCTCATGGTGGGGCAACATCCGTTTCGAGAAGTCATTCGATGCCGGCCTTTGCCGGCTACTGGCCAAAAGCGGCTGCATCGCCGTCACCGGCGGATTGGAAGTGGCATCCGATCGCCTGCTCAGACTCATGAAGAAAGGCGTGTCGATCGCGCAGGTGGCCCGGGTCACACGAGCCTTTTCTGACGCGGGAATCCTCGTACACGCCTATCTGATGTACGGCTTCCCCACTCAAACCGTGCAAGACACCGTCGACGCCCTGGAATACGTTCGCCAATTGTTCGCGGCCGGTTGCATACATTCGGCTTTTTTCCACCGCTTCACCTGCACCGTACATTCGCCCGTCGGCAAACATCCGGAACAATACGGCGTCACCCTGTCTCCGCCGCTTCGGGCCACATTCGCCAACAACGACATCAATTTCACGGACCTCACCGGCATAGATCACGATGTGTTTGGCGCGGCACTCAAGAAGGCGCTCTACAACTACATGCTCGGCGTCGGACTTGATCTCGACGTGCGCGAATGGTTCGAGCCACACTCCTCTGTTCGCGGCATCGGCAAAAGGGCTCGCCGCCGCGCGAGCGACGCTGTGCCCCGCACGATCGTGCCGCCAAATCTGATCGAGCGGGCGCTGGCCTGAACGCGCCCGCGTGCTCATCGCCTTCAACAAGCCGTTCGGAGTCGCCTGTAAATTCAGCCCGGAGCCGGGCCGCAAGACCCTGGCGGATTTCATCGACGTGAGAGGCGTTTATCCCGCCGGCCGCCTCGATACCGACAGCGAGGGCCTGCTGCTGCTCACCGACGACGGCGTTTTGCAGGCGCGCATCGCGGAGCCGAAGCACGATATAGCGAAGGTGTATTGGGCGCAGGTGGAAGGTTCGCCATCTGTGGCGGCGCTCGAGCAGCTGCGCAAAGGCGTGAGTCTGGGCGACTTCACCACACGGCCGGCGAGCGCGGATCTCATCGAGGAACCGCAAGAATTGTGGCCGCGAGATCCTCCGATCCGCTATCGCGCGAAAATTCCCACGGCCTGGCTCGAGCTCACGATACGTGAAGGAAGGAACCGCCAGGTGCGGCGCATGACGGCGAAGGTGGGATTTCCGACGCTCCGGCTGATACGCGCCGCCATCGGTAAGGTAGGCGTACGAGGGCTGACGCTCGGTACGTGGCGCGAAATTGGCCCGGACGCCCCGTGGAGCGCCTGACAATTGCGCACCCTAGGCAAGCCTTCGTTTCGCGCACCGTGTTTCCTCATGTGCGTGCCGCGCGATTCTGGCGCTGAGTAGGAAACCTTTGGCCGATGCGAGCATCGCTCCATCGATCAGATGAAGCGCCCGTAGTCATTATAGATGTCAGGATTGTCAACTTGCCCTGGGTAGGGATGCGGGAACCCATCGGCGAGCAAAAATTGCTCTATCGTAATTCCTTTAACGACGGCAGATTGAAACTCCCCGTTCCCAATGGCGAGTACCTTGCGTTTCGGAAGCGACTTCGCAAACCAAACGAAGTCCAACGGACCTGATCGGCCTGATTTGACTTCGTACAGATTTTCGCCGGAATCGACAAAATCGATTTCATGCTCCTTTGACGCCCAATACCAGATAGCTTCCGGATCCTCGATGCCGGCGATGCACTGCCGCCGGAAGAGCTCCTGAGCGACGAGCCATTCGATCCACTTTGCCCTCTCCCGGGGTTCGAGAGCGTCGAAATCACCAACCTGAGTCATTCTGTTCGGGGTGAACGCGAGCGCAACGGACAGATTGACGAAATGAAACTTCGCGGGCCTGCGCTGGAGCGGTACACCCTTGTCGGCATCCCATTGATACGAGGGAACGACCGCCAGCAGATCCGACAGCTGTTCAACGTACTCGGCGGCAAGTGTGTTGTTAGCGAGACCGGACTCGCGCGCAAGCTTCAAATACCCCGTTCGCGAGCCAGCCTGAGCGAAGAGCGTTCGCATCAACGCGAGCAGAAACTGTCGTGACCGTCCGCTTCTGACGATCTCGCCGATGATCCAGTCACGGATGATCTCGAAGAAGTACTCCGGCACTCGCTCTCGCTGCCGAATCTCCATAGCCGCAATCGGCGACCCGCCGCTCAGCAGGTAGGCTTTCCACGTATCATCGCCCAGCTCCGTGCGGAACTGGGCGTGGAAGTCCTTATATGAAACTCCCGTAAATAAGTATTCGGTCCGCGCGAGCTTGCCTTTCCTACCGGGAAGTCGCTCGGAGCCGCGGCGGATATCGGCCGCTTTTGAGCCGGTAGTGATAACGAGCACGTTGCGAAGTTGACCGCGGTCGGCAATACGCTTCAGCGCCCGCTCCCAGTTTGGAACAGCCGATATCTCATCGATAAACAACCGCTGCACGGGGGCTTTGGGGCGGAACAGCAAGACCACCTCCAGCACCCGAGTCTCCAGCTCGTCTGCATCAGTGATGTCATCACCGTTAAGGAAGTATGCCGAGCCCGCGCCATGCGTCTCCAGGGTTCGTTTGATCTCAAGCTCGAGCCATGTACTTTTGCCGAATTGGCGTGGCCCTCGAATTAGGATGATTCCGGCTTCCGTCGGAAGTTCGTCGAGTCCGAAACTGAAACGAAAGGTACATGGCTGATCGCGATACTCTGTGATCTTCGGCCACAGATCATCTCGGTCTATTTCACCCTTTGAGAACAGGAGGTTACGACCGTTAACGTCCATAACGTTAAACATGTTAACGTTTAGAACGTTAATGTCAAGAAGCGCATGCAATTGTCACGTTGCATGCCTTATGGCGGTCAGGTTACTACATGCAGGACAGGGTGTCGTTCAGGCGGCAATACACCCCGCGCCTCAAGCGCGTGAGCCATCTCGCCCTGACCTGGTTAGGTCCGCGGTGATGCCCAGCGCTACCAGCTCCTACCCCCAAATCCCATCACTCCCACTCAATAATCTCCCGGCGGCGTAGGCGAGCCGCTTTTCGATACAAAGTTGCCCCAGCACCGGCGACTGTTCGCGCAGGTATCTTACATATATAGCAGCGCCTGTTGAAAATAGTTTGGGAATGCTATCTTTAGCTGCAGGGCGAACAAAAAGGTACGCATGCCGCACTCAAAGTCACGGACGACGATCCGATTCCTGATGGTCACCGCTGCGGTTTTCCTTCTCGCGAGTTGCGGAGGGGGTAGCGGAGGTGATGGCGGCGGAAGCTCGCCTCCCTCGAATCCGCCCGCGACATTGAAGCTGAGCACCACGACGCTCGTGGCAGAAGGAACTGTCGGACAGGCGCCTCCAACTTCCGGCTTCACCGCAGGCATCACGACCACAGCCGCATCGACGAAGTTCTACCTCAAGGGATCGTACACCACCCACGGCATCTCCTCCGTAGCATCCGTGGATACGAGCGGCGACATCAGCATCCAGTTCAAGTCACCGTCCTCGATTGGCGCGGGCATCTACCAAGATACGGTGACCATCGAGGGCTGCTACGACCAAGCATGTACGCAGCAGGTGCAGGGCAGCCCGCAGACGATATCCGTGACATATACCGTGCTGCCTGCGGCGCCCACCATCACGAGCTTGAGTCCCGCCACCGTGCAGGCCGATGCCCCCGTTACGCTCACGGTCAACGGCAGCGGCTTCATCGCAACTTCAGTCGTAGTCATCGATGGAGCCGCGGTACCCACCACGTTCATCTCGTCAACCGAGCTCACCGCAAGCATCAGCGCGAGCGTAATCGCAGAACCCGACAACTATTTCGTGATGGTAGCCCCGTCACTTGCGACGGTGAACGGTAATCCTTCGAACCAGCTCATGCTGCTGGCATTGGCGCAGCCAGCCATCACGGGGCTCACTCCCAATTCCGTCGTAGCGGGATCTCCCGGCTTTACGCTCACCGTTGCGGGAAGCAATTTTCCGCAAGGAGCGGTCGTTCTCTTCGGCGGTACCGCGCTTCCCACGACCTGGGTGGGAGACTACAGTCATCTGACGGCCACCGTCACACAAGCGCAGGTCTTCAACGCCGGCACTGTCCCGGTCACGGTTGCCACCAGTTCGGCGACCGACGCGGTGGTCTCCGCTCCGGCTTCTTTCGTGGTGCAACCTCTGCCTGCACTGACCGCGAACTCCATCCATCCCAGTATCGTCACCGCAGGTGGCCCGGCATTCGTCCTCACAGTGCTAGGTCAAGGGTTTTCGCCCTCGTCAATCGTGAATCGGAACGGCACTGCGCTGCAAACCACCTATAACTCAGAGCTTCAGCTCCAAGCGCAGGTACCCGCGAGCGACATCACATCAACCGGCAACGCAACGATCACAGTGCAGAACGCACCCAGTCCTGGAGCGACAGCTCCATTGACCCTTAAAATCGCCGCTTCGGCGCCAGACGCGGTGTCAGTGCAAATCACGCCCGATCATGCCGGCGCAGTCAATTTCAATACACTCTCGTTTCCGACAACCAACAAATGGAGCGCGAATGTCGGCGGCGCCCCCTCCTACGCTCTCATCGTGGATGGGAAAGTGATCGTGACGGTTGCTGTCAATGACACCACTACCGAACTTATTGCTCTCGATCAGGCGACGGGCTCCACGGTCTGGGGTCCAATCCAGATCACGGGCTTTGGGACAACCACCTACGACGGCGGAAAAGTCTTCGTCGTCGGTTCGACGTTCGGCGGCGAGACCGTTCAGTCCTTCGATGTCGAATCGGGGGCGCTCGATTGGACTACGAGTCTGCTTCCGGGCTTTTCCGCAGGCTTGACGGCAAGCAACGGGATCATCTACACGAGCGATAACAACTACGCCGTCGCCCTTAGCGAGGCGTCCGGCAGTGTGTTGTGGACTATGCCGATATTCGGGGGGGGAACCGGAACACCCGCGGTCAGCGGCAACAATGTGTACCTGTCCTATTCGTGTTCGACCTATGACTTTCAGGCAAGCACGGGCGCCCAGGTGTTTTGGACCAACACCGGATGCGAGGATGGCTCCGGGACCATAACCGTCGTCGCCAACGGATTGGTCTATTCGCCGACCGGTAGTTCCGATTCCCAGGGAGAGATCGTCAACGCCACGAGCGGCGCCGCTCTAGGCCCCTATCAGGCGACCGGCTCCCCGGCATTCAGCCCAACCGCCGGCTACTTCCTGCAGAACGGCTCCTTGAATGCCTTGAGCGGCAGCAATAACACCGTCCTCTGGAGCTTTACCGGAGACAGTGCGCTCATTGCCTCGCCGATAGTCGTCAACCAGACGGTGATCATCGAATCATCGAATGGAAATGTGTACGCGGTAAGCCAAGCGACTGGACAACAGCTATGGACGATCAACGCGGGCGCGCCGTTTCAGCCGAGCTCCAACACCACCGCGGGGCTGGCGGCTGGTGACGGCCTGCTCATTGTGCCCGTCGGCAATCAGGTCGTGGCGTACACGCTTTCCACAAATCCGTGATCGATTTGGAAATCGGCAAATCGCGCTCTGCCGGAACTCGGGAACTCGGCGAGTTGCTCCAGGGCATAGTGCAGGTCGAACATGTCGCGATTCTTACGGCGTTGCAAAAGCGCGCGCAGCTTGGTACCGAACAGTTCTTCGGGAGTGAAGGAAGCAATTGCGGTTTTTGCCTGATACCAATCATTATCCACCGCAAACGGATACGATTTGAGGCCGTGCACGCTGGCGTGCTCGCGAGTATTGACCTCTACTTTGAGTTTTAGCGTTGTCTGCGGATCGCTTTCAGACGTGAACTTGAACACAAGGTGCATCGAGTGCCCAGCTTGCGCACGATTGCCTTTCCCGAGCCACGGTAGCGCGTCGCGTATCGCATCGACGGTCGCGCCGATGGGTTCGGCGCGCGTTTGTACGAGATCGATATCCTCGGAATAGCGCAGCGGCTGCTCGAATAGGAGTTTGTGAATCGCTGTGCCACCGCGAAACGCAATCTTACTACCTGCCGCAAGTCGGGCCACGGAGCCCTTGCGCTCCACGCCTGAATATACGCTCGGGGGATCACGAGTCGAACTCCACCGACTCGTTGATCACGAGCTTCCACCTGGAATTTATCTCACGGAGCTCTGCGAGGGACGCGACTAGGGGCTTCACAGCAGGATTCAACGGCAAAAGGCTCTTCGCCTTCTTGACGAGCGGCTCCAGCGTCTTGGCCTGACGCGAGTGGCCCGCTAGATCGAGCAGATAGCCAAGGCGACGCACCGATGAGCTCTCATAGTCATCGGCTGCGGCCGCGAGTTCCCGCGAATTCGCTTTGCCGCCGATGTCTTTGGCGATCTGCGCGACCCCGCTGATACCGCCAGCATCGTGAAAGTAGCGCGCGCAGTCGAGCAGCGTCAGCTCGACACCCGCCACTTTCGCAAAGCCTTCATCACTCTTCATCTGCTCAAGTTGGGCTGCTAGATTGACATGCGAGAAGGCCTGGGGCGCCTGGTAAAGAAATTGGAGCCGATGTCGGCCGATCTTGAAGTCACGGAGCTGTTTCGGAGCGATGACTTGAAAAACCATCGCCGCCTGATGCGACGAGCCGTGGAACGCTGCCGCGCGTAACAGTGAAACGCGATACGCGAGCCGCTGGTGCTTCATCAAGGGATCAATCCATTGCACCGGGTCGGGCGCGCCGGCAATCCGGTCTTCAGGACGCCCAGTCAATTGTCTCCAGCACTCGTAATCGCTTGAAAACGTTTAGTTTCTCTCGGCACCACTTCAATTTTACCGTCAGATTGACCGTCAAAATATTTTGCTTGGTACCGATAGTGGGCGATAGATGCCGAGAGGCCTGCGCTTGAGTAAGGTCGCGATTTTCTGTCCTCCGCGAGGAATGAGGACCGCCGTTCTCATGGATGAGGGTTCGGGTAAATATCTCGACCGCGTGCTCGGCTGGGCCGCTCAGACTCGTATCGAGTTGCTGTTCATTGTTATCAAGACAACAATTGCGACTTTTATAGCAATGAAAGACAATGCCATTGTGAAAACCTTTGACGACCTCGAGATTCTTCGCCCAGAGCTGGCACGCGGCTATCTGCAATTGCTCAATGCGCAGCCGCACCGGCCCATTGCGCTATTCGCACCGCGCCGTGTCGGTAAGACCTTCTTTCTCGAGAATGACCTTTCACCGGCGGCACATGCGGAAGGGTTCATCACCGTGTATGCCGATCTCTGGTTGCATAAGACCGCACCGCTGGATGCTATCAATCATGCTCTCGAGGAGGCTCTGGATGAATTGACGGTGCCGACCACTACCGTAGGCAAGATCGCTAAAACGCCGGTCAGAAAAGTTGGCGGCTTGGGGGCCAGCCTCGAGTTCGGCGATGAGCCCAAACTGCGCCAGCTACCGGCTCAACCGGAACTTCGCCTGGATTCGCTCGTTGGTCGATTGGCAACCGCCGCGGGCAGACGCGTACTGCTGATGCTCGACGAGATTCAAGCCTTAAGCGCTCTTCCGAACGGCGATTCGATCGTGGCGACGCTGCGTGCGGTCTTGCAGAAGCGCAAGAAACAAGTGTCCGCCGTATTCACCGGATCGTCTCAGGAGGACCTGGCGACGTTAGTGGCCGCTGCAGGCGGACCGATGTATCAGTTTGTGCAGTTGCTCGACTTCCCTGTCCTGGACGATGAATACCTGCGATTGCTCGCGAATCATTTCGCACGGGTCCACCGGGGCAAGCATCTCGATATCGCCGATTTAGGGCGAGTATTCGAGAAGATAGGATATAAGCCGGCACTGCTCAAGGATCTGGTCAAGTCAATGTCGGCCGAGGGTGTGACTGACGTCGACTTCGCGCTGCAACGTATGATGAAGGACGACCGGCAAGTCGCAGGCTGGCGAGGATTGCTCGCCGGGCTCCAGCCGCTCGACCGGGAAGTGCTGCTGCAAGTGGTACAGGGAAACGCGCCATTGGGACAGGACACTTTAAGGGCGCTGCGCAACATCGCAAGCCTGAAACCAACGATCGCGAGGGTACGCAAGGCGCTGGATAACCTCAAACGCGCAGGGATATTGGCCAAGCCGGGCGGCAGTTACATCGTCGAAGATCGTCTGTTCGCGGAATACTTGGCGACGATCACGGATTCCGCCGAGCCTGACCCAATCCCGAAATCAGCAGGCAATAGCGTCGTTGTCGAATACCGCCGAAAGTCGCGTGAGAAGAAATAACGCGGCCGAGTGCAAGAGAACGCGACGAACTCGAAGGTCGCAAGGCGACCCCTTCTCGGGCATTGGCGCTTCCCGTGAATAGACACTCTGCGTGGGCAAAGCGGGATCGGCGATGTCGGGTATATTCCGCGTTGTCCTCCGCGACAGCGCAGGGTTCGCCCGGCACTAACGGAGGGCGGTTCAAGCAAGGGGAACCTAATGGCGACATCACTCTACGACCTCAGCGTGCCGACCTTCCTGCAGACCGTGAAGGCCGTCGGAGGTTTCCTCGACCGCGCGGCCAGGCACTGCGCCGAGACCCGTGCAGACCCGGACGACCTCGTGCACGCCCGGCTTTTCGACGATATGGCGCCCTTCCATTTCCAGATCGAAGCAGCGTGGCATCATTCCGTATGGGGGCTGGAGGCGGTCAAGACCGGCGTGTTCGCCCCGCCCGCACTGGTCGGACCGGTTCCTTTCGCCGACCTCCAGGCCATGATTGGCGAGGCGGAAACGGCGCTGGAGGCGTTCACCCCGGACGAGGTCAACAGCTGGGCGGGCAAGGACCTAGACCTTCAGATCGGCCCGCGGAGGCTAGCCTTTACGTCGGAGACCCTCATCCTTTCGTTTTCGCTGCCCAACTTCTATTTCCACACCGTCACCGCATACGACATCCTGCGCATGCGGGGTGTGCCGCTCGGAAAGCGCGACTACGAGGGCCAGCTGCGCACTCGGACTGCCTAGACCAGTACCCGATAGGACGCTTTCGCGGAAACCACAGCTCCTTGCCGGCAACCCGCGCAACAATCAATGGCACGTCAGTAAATTGAGTGGCTGGTATAAATCGTTATACCGTTCCCATCGGGGTCCTTTGTGCAAAAAAGATGATGTCCAAAAAACGTTTCATCAGGGATCTCTTCTGCCGCGATTCCCCGACTGATTAGCTCCAACCGATATTTTTTCAACTCATCCAAACCTTTGCCTTCAATCATGAGGTCAAATTGCTCGGAAAATCTCTTATGGAATTGTCCTGTCAAACTTTCCGCGATACTTTCTCCAGCCATCGAATCAACTGATAGCAAGATAAGATGAGTGCCTCCACGTAGTTCAATAATTGCGACCTCTTCGTCGGTAAAAAATGGAGGAATGCCGAGATTCGAGTAGAATTGGCAACTGCTCTTGAGATCAGCCACCTTAAAAACAAGGTGGGCTACTGCCAATTCCAAGTCAGCGGCAGTCTTCATCTCGCTCAATGCTAAACCGGTCATGATTTCACCTCACAAGTTGTTCTTTAAAATTGCCCTACCACTTCAGGAGCTTTAAGGGTCTTTAAAAACGACGATTTCTCCGCGACTCTTGAGTCGCCGGATCGAATGGAGACAACCCTGATACAGCAGCGTCACGGTTCGTCTTGAAGAGCATTGTTATGAAAGATACCATTCGGTATCTTTTAATGCAATCAGTTTATTTGCGCCACTGGTCGCATCCAAAGGAATACAATTTTGAGACGTTGAGGAGACTTTCGAAAATGAAGGCGACTAAAGTAAAAAACGCGTACATGAAAAAGAAGGACCCTCTCTTCGTTAGAGAATCCCTTTTATCTGCCGCCTTCGAACTCGCTGCGACCAAAGGTATAGCTGATGTCACCGTCAACAAAGTGAGCGAATTGGCCGACGTTACCAAAGGAGCTTTCTTTCATCACTTCGATAGCAAAGAGACGTTGGTGACCGAGCTGATGCAGATGCTATTGACACGATTGGACAAGCAGTTTGACCGACTGATGGCGGAGGAAGAGAATTCCGACGGATGCTTTACTCGTGCATATATCAGGGCCGCATTCTCCGAAGGCGCGGCGGAACGTA
This sequence comes from uncultured Gammaproteobacteria bacterium, assembly GCA_963784105.1. Lineage (GTDB taxonomy): Bacteria > Pseudomonadota > Gammaproteobacteria > Steroidobacterales > Steroidobacteraceae > Bog-1198. Next base: position 973,698 of record CAWAQE010000015.1, on the reverse strand, counting down.
AAGTGTGGGGCGCGCTCTTGAGTCTGTTGGCCTCCAAAGATCAGATCGGATGGGTGTGGGATACCTGGCTGAGCGAGCGCCTAAAGAGACATTCGAAAACTGATTCGAGAATCGAGCTTCGTGTCGTAAGACTTGCGGCAGATGGCGTATGGCTTGAGAGAATCATGAACGCAAAATCGAAAAACCTAATGGGTGTCGAAGAATCTCTCATTGAGATGACCCGAATCCGTCCGAAAATCGGCTGAGAAGCATCACGGATAGCCCGCTGGGCGAATGACTGCAAACCGGAGGGCAATCGGGGTTTGCGAATAGCCGATATTGCCCGGGCACGGCCGGCTGTCCAAAGAGGGCGGAATCGCGCAACGTCGGCAGACCGCGGGTAATGGCGCGCCTCAATCCTCCATCTCCAATGTAGTTTAGGTTTCGCCGACATTTTCCCCACCCGCCCCTGCGCTTACCCCGACTCCGTGTGAACATATCCGCCATGAACTCCCGTAGCGCTAATCAGCACATACCCGCGAAGCGCCCCTCATCTACTCTGGCGAGTCGTCGATGAGAGGGGTGGCTTCGGTTATCGAAGTCTGTTGCTGCACATGCCAGCATTGGATCAGCCGTGATCAACGCCGTAGCAGCTGGTGAGAAACACTATGATTTCCCAAGGCCGGCGATCCGGAGCGGCGGGAACTCCATGATTTGCGGCCATTCGCGCAATCCGGAAGCACGCCTGACGGTAAAATTGCGAAACAAAACGCCGAGAAAACTTTTACCGTCAGATTTACCGTCAAAACCATTCGCTTGGGGGCGACAGATGTAAATAGGCGGCGATAGATCCCGAAAGGCCAAATTCACTCCCACTCTATCGTCGCCGGCGGCTTCCCCGATATATCGTAAACCACGCGTGAGATCCCCGGCACCTCGTTGATCACGCGCAGCACCACGCGATCGAGAAACTCATACGGCAATCGCGCCCAGCGCGCGGTCATGAAGTCGATGGTCTCCACCGCGCGCAGCGCAATCACGTAATCGTAGCGGCGCCCGTCGCCCATGACCCCGACGGAGCGCACCGGCAGAAAGACCGCGAACGCCTGGCTGACCTTGTCGTAGAGATCATGGCGGCGCAGCTCCTCGATGAAAATCGCATCCGCGCGGCGCAGCAGGTCGGCATGCGCCTTGTGGATTTCGCCCAATATGCGCACGCCCAATCCGGGGCCGGGAAATGGATGCCGGTGCACCATGTCCGCGGGGAGCCCCAGTTCGAGTCCCAGCTTTCGCACCTCATCCTTGAACAGTTCCCGCAGCGGCTCCAGAAGCTTCAGCTTCATATGTTGCGGCAGGCCGCCCACATTGTGGTGCGATTTGATTACATGTGCCTTGCCGGTCTTGGCTCCCGCGGATTCGATCACGTCCGGATAGATCGTGCCCTGCGCCAGCCACTGCACGTCCTCGAGCTTCGCCGCTTCCTCGTCGAACACCTCGACGAACATCCGCCCGATGATCTTGCGCTTTTTCTCCGGATCGGCCTCGCCGGCGAGAGCGGCCAGAAAACGCTGCTCTGCGTCGACGCGGATCACGCGCACCCCCATGTGCTGCGCAAACGCCGCCATCACCTGATCGCCTTCGCCGAGACGCAGCAGCCCGTGATCCACGAACACACAGGTGAGCTGTGCGCCGATGGCGCGATGAAGCAATGCGGCGAGCACCGATGAATCCACGCCGCCCGAGAGCCCGAGCAGGACCTTGTCCGAGCCGACTTGCGCCCGGATGCGGGCGACACTGTCCTCGATGATGTTCCCGGTCGCCCAATTGGCCGAGCAGCCGGCGATTTCGCGCACGAAGCGCCGCAGGATCTCGCCGCCCTGCAAAGTATGGGTGACCTCAGGGTGAAACTGCACCCCATAGAATCGCCGCGACTCGTCGGCCATGGCCGCGAGCGGCGCATTGTCGCTCGACCCGATCACCTTGAATCCCGGCGGTACCGCAACCACGCGGTCGCCGTGGCTCATCCATACGTCGAGCACCCGGCGCCCTGCGTCGTCGCGGTTGTCTTCCAGGCCGTCAAGGAGCCGCGAATCGGCCGTGGGACGAACCTGCGCCGCACCGAATTCGCGGTGATGCGACGATTCCACCTGGCCGCCCAGCTGCGCGGCCATGGCCTGCATGCCGTAGCAGATGCCGAGCACCGGCACGCCCATTGAAAATACTTCCGGGGGAGCCTCGGGACCTTGGGCGTCGTACACCGATTCAGGTCCGCCGGATAGAATGACGGCCTTCGGCGCGAAGCGCCTGATGTGCTGCGCATCGACATCGCAGGCGTAGATTTCCGAATACACGCCGAGCTCGCGCACGCGGCGGGCGATCAACTGCGTGTACTGGGCGCCGAAATCGAGAATGAGGACCCGGTCCGCGTGGATGTCCGCCATCACCCGATCCGGTAGTTGGGCGCTTCTTTGGTGATGGTCACGTCGTGAACGTGGCTCTCTCGAACGCCGGCACTGGTGATGCGTACGAACTGAGGGCGGGTGCGCATCTCTTCGATGCTGCCGCTGCCCGTGTATCCCATGGCGGCGCGCAGCCCGCCCGACAGCTGGTGCAGAATGGCGACGAGACTGCCCTTGTAGGGAACGCGCCCCTCGATTCCTTCCGGCACGAGTTTCTCGAGCTCCGTGGTGGTGTCTTGGAAATAGCGGTCGCTGGAACCATGCGCCTGGGCCATGGCGCCGAGGGACCCCATCCCGCGGTACGCCTTGTACGAACCGCCTTGATAGAGCTCCACGTCGCCGGGGGATTCCTCGGTGCCCGCGAACATGCCGCCGATCATCACGCAGTGCGCGCCCGCCGCGAGCGCCTTGGCGATGTCGCCGGAATATCTTATGCCGCCGTCGCCGATGACCGGCACGCCCGTGCCCTCCAATGCCTTCGCGACCCGCGCGATCGCACTGATCTGCGGTACGCCGACCCCTGCGATGACGCGCGTGGTGCAGATCGACCCCGGCCCGATGCCGACCTTGACCGCGTCGGCTCCGTGCTTGACCAGATCGAGCGCCGCCTCGGCGGTCACGATATTGCCGCCGATCACCTGCATATCGGGATACTTGGCCTTGACCCTGGCCACGGTCTCCAGCACGCCGCGCGAATGGCCGTGCGAGGTGTCGACCACGACGACATCGACCCCGGCCTCGCGCAAGGCCGCGACTCGGTCCAAGGTGTCCGGCGCGGTGCCCACCGCCGCGCCGACGCGCAGGCTCCCGACGCCGTCTTTGCAGGCGTTCGGAAATTCCGTGGCTTTCTGGAAATCCTTGACCGTGATCATGCCTTTGAGCTCATGGTCGCCGGCCACCACCAACACCTTTTCGATGCGGTGCTTGTGCAGCAGGGCGAGCACCTGATCCTTGGGTGCGTTCTCGCGCACGGTGACCAGGCGGTCCTTCGGCGTCATCACGGAAGACACCGGCGCATCGAGCTTGGTCTCGAAGCGCAGGTCGCGGTGCGTGACGATACCCACCACCTTCGTGCCGAGCACCACCGGCACTCCGGAGATGTTCTTCGCGCGGGTCAGTTCGATCACCTGGCGGATGGTCATGTCGGGATTCACGGTGATCGGATCGCTGATCACGCCGCTCTCGAACTTCTTGACGCGGTCGACTTGCCGCGCCTGATTTTCGATGGACATGTTCTTGTGGATGATGCCGATGCCGCCCTCTTGGGCGATGGTGATGGCCAGGCGGGCCTCGGTAACCGTATCCATCGCGGCAGAAATCACCGGCAGGTTGACCGAGATTTCGCGGGTCAGCTTGCTCGCCAACGACACATTGCGGGGCAAAACCTCGGAATATGCCGGCACTAGCAGCACGTCATCGAATGTGAGTGCCTCTTCAAGAATACGCATAGGGTAGCGTTCACGGGTTCATCTAAGAGGCGGCGCATTGTACCTTGCGCCTGCCGCGCGGTAAACCGCTATCATTTGCCCATGCAAACAGCGCCAGGCGCCTCCCTCCCGGCACGGCCGGATCGCGACATTTACAGTGTTTCTCGGCTCAATCGAGAGGTCCGGGTGTTGCTGGAGCGCGGCTTCGGCAGCCTGTGGCTGGAAGCCGAAATCTCCAATTTCTCCAGACCCAGCTCCGGCCACTGGTATTTCACGCTCAAAGACGCCGCCGCGCAGGTTCGTTGCGCCATGTTCCGGCAGCGAAATATGTTGTGTACCTTCGCCGCGCGGGACGGCCAGAAAGTGCTGGTGCGGGCGCGAATTGGGCTCTACGAGCCGCGCGGCGAGTACCAGCTCATCGTCGATCATATGGAGGACGCCGGCCTCGGGGCGCTCAAGCGGCAGTTCGAGGAGCTGAGCGCCAAGCTCGACAAGGAGGGGCTGTTCGCCGCGGAGCGCAAGCGTCCCCTGCCCAGTCTTCCCCGACGCATCGGCGTCATCACCTCGCCCACCGGGGCGGCGGTCCGCGACATCCTGCATGTGCTGGCGAGGCGCTTTCCCGCGGCGGCCGTGTTGATCTATCCGGTACCGGTGCAGGGGGCGCAAGCGGCGATGGAGATCGTTGCGGCACTCGAGCTCGCGGGCCGCCGCGCCGAGTGCGAGGTCCTGATCCTGGCCCGGGGCGGCGGGTCCTTGGAAGACCTCTGGGCATTCAACGATGAGCGCCTGGCGCGCACCATCGTGGCTTCCCCCATCCCGGTCATCACCGGCATCGGCCATGAAATCGACTTCACCATCGCCGATTTTGCCGCGGACGTGCGCGCGCCCACCCCCTCGGCGGCGGCCGAATTGGTGGTTCCTGATGCCGGGGAGTGGCTCGACGCCTTCGTGCAATTCGGCGCAAGGCTCGGGCGCTGCATGCGTCGGCGGCTCGAGGAGCGTCACGAGCGCCTTCGCTGGCTGTCGGGGCGCGCCGCGCTGGTGAGCCCGGCCGCGCGCTTGGGCGCCCGGGCGCAGCGACTGGACGAACTGGAGCAGTGCCTGGTCCGCGCGCTGCGCCGCCGGCTTCTAGAGCATCGCGAGCGCCTGCGCTGGCTGACGGGCCGGGCATCCCTCGCGAGCCCGTCCGCGCGCCTGACGCAGCAGCTGTCGCGGCTCGAGAACTTGAACCAGCGGCTGCACCGCGGATGGCGGCAAGCGATGAATCTGAGACGCGAGAAACTCCAGCCCCTGATCCGCACCTTGAATGCCGTCAGCCCGCTCGCCACTCTGGAGCGCGGTTATGCCATCGTCACTCTGGAAGGGGGTGAAATCCTGCGCAATGCGGCGGAGGTGAAACAAGGGACCCTCATCGAGGCGCGGCTGGCGCACGGCAGAGTGCGCGCCAAGGTCGAGAGCGCCTCATGAACCGCCGCGCACGAGCCGCGCTCGCCCTCACTGTCTTCTGCACCGTGCTCATCGCCTCGGGCTCCGCGCGCGCCTCGCCGCTCCTCCTGCCGCAGGAAAACGCCGTGCCCGGCGGCGTCAAAATCCTGCGCCTGGATGTCACCGGTCCGTCCATGCCTTATGTCGAGGCCGATGGGCATCGCGCGTTGGTGATTCAGGACGGCACCGCCTGGGTGGCCGTGATCGGCATTCCCCTGTCGGCGCCGCTGGGAACACGGCAGGTGATCGTGCACGGAACCAACGGCAGGCAGACCCTCGAATTTTCCGTGGGCGACAAGCACTACGCGAGCCAATCCCTCAAGGTGGCCCCGCGGCAGGTGGATCTGTCGGCCGCGGATCTTGCGAGGTTCAATCAGGATAGAGTGCGCATCGGCCATGCCTTGAGCCGCTGGACCGACGCACCGCCCGAGTCCCTGCGCCTGCCTCAGCCGGTGCCCGGCCGGCGCAGCAGCTCATTCGGATCGCGCAGAATCTTCAACGGACAATCGCGCAACCCGCACACGGGCATGGACATTGCGGCGCCGAGCGGCACCCCCGTTCTCGCGCCCATCGCCGGAACCGTGATCGACACGGGGAACTTCTTCTTCGACGGCAACACCGTATTCATCGATCACGGCCGCGGCCTCATCAGCATGTACTGCCATTTGAGCTCGATCGACGTCGAGCCCGGACAGCGCGTGGCCGCGGGCACCCGAATCGGCGCCGTCGGCATGACCGGGCGGGCGACCGGACCCCATCTGCATTGGGGCCTGAATCTCAATGGGGCCTGGGTGGACCCGGAGCTGTTCCTGCCCTGAACCGCGGGAGTTTCAGCTCCCCCCCAGCATTTGCTCGACCGCCGCTTCTTCCAGCGGCGGCGCCAGAGCCGCGTGGCGCAGGCGCGCGCTGTGCTCCTGCACGGCCGCACCGGATGGCTGCATTTCGATCTGTCCCTGGAAGAAGGCACCCTCGGTGATGCCGACTCGAGGCGCGAAGACATTCCCCTTGACCTTCGCGGTGGCGCGAATGGTCACCGACTCGGTGGCATATAGATCGCCCTCCACCTTGCCGTCGATCAGGATGACGCGCGCACGGATATCTCCCTTCATGGAACCATCGGTCCCCACGGTAAGGCTCTGCGTGTGCGTGATCGAACCCTCGACGCTGCCCTGAACGATCAGGTCCTCTTGTGCCGAGAGTTCGCCGCGAAATCGCAAGCTCGGCCCGAGCACGGACGTCCGCGCAGCCGGCTCCGGCAAGCGCGGCTCGGACGCTCGCGCTTCCGGCACTCGCGCTTCCGCGGATCGCGGTTCGACGCGCGGCTGCGGCGCACGCGGTTCCATTCTGGGTTCGCGAGGTTCAGGACGCGTAGTGGAAGGTTCGGGACGCGTAGCGGAGAGTTCAGGCGCGGCAGCGCGGCTGCCTGAGTTCGAATTCAGCATGGGTGCATCTCCATCAAGGGGTTTCTTGAACCAGGACATTTCAGGCAGCGCCGCCGGTGACTTTGGCCACGCGTGCGGCTGCGGCATCCTGCCTGCTGCCGGGCTGACCGGCTTTCTTGCCCTCCATGTCGATGCTGCCGCTAAAATTGGCGCCCTCCATGATGCTGACCGTGGGCGCAAAAATATTGCCGCAAACCGTCGCCGTCTCCTTGACGAACACGGATTTCTCCGCGTGCAGGTCGCCATCGACAGTGCCCTCCACGATGATGAGCTGCGCGCGAATATTCGCCCTCACCGTGCCCTGCGCTCCGACGGTCAAGCGTTGGGTATGCGTGATCGATCCCTCGACGCGTCCCTGGATGAGCAGGTCCTCTTCGGCGGTCAAATCGCCTTTGAAATACAGCGTGGGGCCCAGTATCGAAGCACGCTCGGTCGCGCTGTTGTAGGGATTGCTCATTCGCGTATCTCCGTGTGGACGTAAGACGGCAGCGCGAGACTACCTGGCATAATCGCATGCGGAGTGAGACTTCGATCACGATTTGCTCGCCCGAGAATATCGGCGGCTTCGATGTCGCCAAAAGCTGACGGTGCTCGAGGCCGCCGCCGCGGCCGGTCCGGCTATATCGGCGGCACCGCCCTCAAAGCCTCCCCCCATTTCGACTCGTTTGGTGAAGCAAGTTGCCGATCATGTGGGGCAGCACTTCCGTCGAGTGCAAGTGCCGTTCGATTCGCGAGCGTGATATGAGACCGCGCACCACCTCGATGCCCTGTCCATCGCCCTCGACCACCAGCAGATGCATGACGCCGATACCTTCGAATATCTCGAGAAGATCCGAGATCCGCGCCGTCTGAACCGTGTGCCAGCCCAGGGTGGGCAGATCCTCCCATTGCGTCATGATATCGCCGACCTTGATATCCTCGCGCCGAATCGCGTTGGGACGCTCCGCCAATCGCGCGGGGCGCGGGCCCTCGATATCGTAGGAAGTGATGAGTCCAATGACGCTGTCGGACCGCACCACCAGCATGGCGCGCACGCTCAATCGCACCATATCCGCCAGTGCCGCATCGATCTGCCGGTCCGGGTCGACCGTGATCGCGAACTTCACGGTGAAGTCGGTCATGGCATGCAGCGCCGGATCGTTCGGCTTCATCTCTTGGTGATATTCCGCGGGCCGGCGCATCGGCAACACGCCCACGGCATGAAATTTGGGGTCCTCGGAAAAATCGTTGTTCACAAACATCGGATCCTCCGCTGCGCTCGGGTGAGCCACGCAGTCGAATAGACCAATGAACATCGGATCCGTTCCGCATCCGCGGTCTTTTACGGTTACTCGATACTTTCTCCGTGCAGAGATATATCTAACCCCTCGCGTTCCTGTTCCTCGGTGACGCGCAGTCCGATGGTCTTGTCGATGACGGTGAGAATGATGAAGCTCACGCTGAATCCGTATACGACGGTCACGGCAACCCCTTGCAATTGAGCGAGGAAGGAACCCTCCATGCCGCTGATTTCCTTGCTGACGAATACGCCGGTGAGCAGTGCACCGACGATGCCGCCGATGCCATGCACGCCGAACGCGTCCAGCGAGTCGTCGTACCCCATGACATGCTTCAGCGAGGTTGCTGCGATGAAGCAGATCACCCCGGCGATGACACCGATGATCACCGCCGCGCTCGGAGACACGAAGCCCGATGCCGGCGTGACGGCGACCAGGCCCGCGACCGCGCCCGATGCGATACCCAGCACGCTGGGCTTGCCCCTGCTCACCCACTCGGCAAACATCCAGCCGAGTGCCGCCGCCGCGGTTGCCAACTGCGTCGTCAGCATCGCCATGCCGGCGCGGCCATCGGCGGCACCCGCCGAGCCCGCGTTGAACCCGAACCAGCCCACCCACAGCAGGGAGGCGCCGATCAGCGTCAACGTCAAATTGTGGGGCGCCATCTTCTCTCTGCCGTACCCCAGGCGCTTGCCGAGCACCAAGCAGCTGGCCAGGCCCGCGACCCCGGCGTTGATGTGCACGACCGTGCCTCCGGCGTAATCCAGCACGCCGGCCTTGTTGAGCCAGCCCGTCGGTTCCCACACCATGTGGGCGATGGGCGCATACACCAGCAGCGACCAGGCGGCCATGAACACCAGCATCGCCGAAAACTTCATGCGGTCGGCGAACGCGCCGGCGATCAATGCCGGAGTGATGACGGCGAACGTCAGCTGGAACATGGCATAGACGGTCTCGGGAATGGTCGACGCCAGATGCGACACCGATAGCTTGTTGACCGGGTCATGCATGAAGGTCATGCCGTTGAAAAAGGCGCGGCTTGCGCCGCCCAGGAATCGGCCGCCGGGCGTGAACGCCCACGAATAGCCGATGGCCCACCAAAGCAGAGTCACCAGGCAAGTAATGGCGAACGTCTGCATCAGCGTTGCCAGCACATTCTTCTTGCGCACCATGCCGCCGTAGAACAGGGCCAGCCCCGGTATGGACATCATGAGCACCAGGGCCGTGGACGTGAGCATCCACGCGGTGTCGCCGGCGCTGATCTTGTCCACGCTCACCAAGCCAGGTGCGGTGGGCGCATCCGCCCATGCGACGTGCGTCGACAAAGCCAGCAGCACACCGCAGCAAATCCATCGAGACAATTGACTCACCAAAATAAATCTCCCCAACTTGAGCTAAGTGGCGCTGGCGACCCCGCTCCAAAGCACCACTTGTGCCAGTCGCGAAGACTTCAGCCCGATCAGCGGGTTAGAACTTTGCCGGACGTGGCCGGGCGAGTTCTTGCACCAAATTGGGGCGTGGCACAGGATCCTATGCGTGAAAACGAGGCGTGGCCGACGCCCGCCACGGGCGGCGCTCACTTCAGCGACATTTCGAGGCGGACGCCGCCGTCTTGGTTTTTAGCCTTGCCGTTGGCCACCAGAAACACGCGCGCAGGATCCACCTGAGTGCCCGCCAGCAACGCCTGTTGAATGGCCATGGCCCGCCGTTGACCCAGGGCCGTCAGATCCGCGTCGCTGATCGTAATGTGCGCATGCAGCGCCTGAGTGAGAAAGTCTGCCTTGGCCGCCGCCAGCTCGGGCTTGGGTTTGATGCTGGTGACGGACTCCGGGTATTTCGGCTCGCCCCCCATGTCCTTCACGTAGAGCGGGGTCAGCACCTCCACCCTTGCCGCCGGATCCATTTGTTCGAAGTCGGGTGCGGCCGCCGCGGATTTCTTTCGGCCGGCCTTGTCCGCCTGCGCATCCCTCACCTGCGCCAAGAATCGCTTCTCGGCCAACGCCGGCCGGTCCAGATCCGCCACCCAGGCAATAGGCACTTCGATCTTCAGCTGCGGCCGTTCGGTCAAAGCCTTCACCATCGCCCTTCCCTTGTCGGCCGCCGCGGGATTCAAATCCGCCGCGCCCGGCTGAAAATCGATGAACTGCAAATCCGGGCCTCCGCCGAACAAGGATCCCAGCAAGGCAAAGGGCGCCGTCACCGCTTTCTCGAGAATGTTGAGGACAACCTTCCAGATGAGGGGGCCGAGCTTGAACGACGGGTCGTCGATCGTGCCGCTGACGGGAATATCCAGATCGATGACCCCGTTGCGGTCCTTGAGCAGCGCGACCGCCAGCTTGACGGGGAGGGACACGGCGTCCTTGCTCTGCGTCCTGTCGCCGAACTCGAGCTGATCCACGGTGATGTGGTGCTGGGCATCGAGCTTGCGGCCTTCCACCTTGTAATGCAGCAGAGTCGTGAGCTTGCCCTTGGTGATGTTGTAGCCGGCGAATTTGCCGGAATAAGGATTGAAGGTGCTAAGTTCCATATTGCGGAAGCTCAAGCTCAAGTCGGTGTACAGGGCGGGACCCAGCACGTTCACCTCGCCGGTGATGGCCACCGGAGAAAATGTATCCACCGCGCCGTGGATATCCACCTTCGCACGCGAATTCGCCCGCGACGACAGCCCGAGAACCGTTCCCTCGATGTTCTGGATGCCGGTGGCGAAGTTCGGCTGAACCGACAGATCCGCAAATTTGGCCTGGCTCGCGTGCAGCACGATTTTCTTGATGGCCATGGGCATCGGCAACGTTGCCGCAGGCGCCGCAACCGCAGGCGGCGCGGATCCCTTGGCCACATGCCTCCTGCGCTCGGGCTCAGGCTTGATGGCCGCCGTGGCTGCCACGGGCGCTCCGCCGGGCAGGACTTGCGCGATCACGGTAGCACCGGGCCCCGCCAGCACCCGGTTCACATTCAAGCTCGTGTCCGGTTCGACGATGACGCGGGCATATAATTTACGCGCCAACACCTGTTCGATGTCGAGCCGGTCCGGATCATGCTCGAATGTCACCCCCGACACGTCCAGGCGCTCCCAGTTGATGAAGTCGTCGTGCAGCGCATTGTCCACCGTATGCAGGCCGGCGATGCTGATGGCGCCCGCCACTCGCAGCACGGGCTTCTTTGCCCCGTAACGCACCTTGGCGTCGCCGCTCAAACGCCCCCCCAGCAGCGTCATCGACGTGCGCTGCGCGATATAAGGTTGCACAGTCTTCAGTTCGATCCCGTTCAGCTTGAGCGCCAAGTTGGCCGACAGAGGTTGCGGCGTGACATCGCCCTTCGCGCTCATAGAGCCCGTCTCATTGATGCGAGTCTCGAAATCCACCGCCACCGGCTTCGACAGATCCAGGCTCACCCCCGTCGCCTCGAGCGACAGCGGCGCCAACAGTACCTTTACAGCCGGCGAGGTGCTGCGGTCCTCCGCCGAAATGCTGGCGCCTCGCAACGCGAATTCGCGTAGATCGAATGTCCATGGCGCGGCCGGTGGTGGCGTGCCCGGTGGTGGCGCGGCCGGCGTTTGCGTGGCACCGGTCGCCGGCGTCGCCCCACCGCCGGATGCCGGTACGCCGGCCGCTACGGGCGCCGGAGACTGCGCGAGCTTGAGCAAATTGAACGAACCGTCGGGCTCCAGCCACGTCGCGAGCTTGACTCCCGTGAGCGACAGCGAATCGACGTGCGCCCGCCGTTTCGCAAGATCGACGGTGGTCCCGCTCACCAGCAGCGAGGGCACCGTGATCCAATCGGTGTCCGATTGCCGCGGCCTGATTGCAAGATCGCTGACCGCGAGCTTCGCCACCGTCGCCTGCAAGTCGACGCAGTCCTTCAAGGAAAATCGGTACGTTGCGTTCAGATCGATGCTGCCGGAATCAACCAGGAAATTCAGGCGATCCGCGAGGTACTCCCAAACCGTGTGCGCCTTCAGAGCGTCGATTTGAAACTCGCCGTCCGATTCGATCGGCTGCACCGACAGGTGCCCATGCCACTCCACGCGCTCGCCGAGCTTGGATGATCCCGAAAAAGAAAACAGGCCGCCCTCGACCCCGGTGGTGAATTCCCGCAATTCAAAATTGATGGGCGCAAGCAGCGCCGCGAATGCGGTCGGGCGGCTTTGATCCTGGTAGGCCAGCTGTCCATTGCTGATTTTGAAAACACCTATGCGCAGCGCCGGCAGCGGCTGGCTCTTCTCCTGCGGCTTTGCCGGCGAGGGTTTCGGGCTGAGCTGCAAGAGATTGAGCTTGCCGTCGCGCGACACGACCGCATTGACGAAGGGTGAATCGATATCGATGCCGGCGAACGAATACGCGCGGTGCCAGATCGAGGACAGTTCGAAATCGACGAACAGCCGTCCGAAACCCAGCAATTTCTCCCCTTTCGGCGTGGCCAGCGAGAAATCCTTGATTTCGAGCTGGAACAGAAACGGGTTGAAGCGGATTTCACCCACGGCCGGAGTCACCCCCAGAGTCTTGGGAATCTCCTTCGTGAGCGTCGAGCGCAGAACCCTGGGAACCAGCACGAAACCGGCCAGAGCATACAGACCCACCAGCAGCGCCGCGATTGCCGAAATACGGAAGACTTTGGTTTTGGTGAATTGCAGCACTGGACATCCCGCCACTACGCCGCGCGCCGACCTCTCGGCTTCAGTCTAGCAAAAATTCGCCTAGCGCTTGTTACGCTGAATCAGCCGCTTGCGTTTGCGCACTTGGCGGGGGGTCAGGGGATTGCGTTTGCCGGCGAACGGGTTCTCCTCGCCTCGGAACGCGACGCGCACCGGAGTACCCATCAAATCGAAGGCCTTGCGGTACACATTGACCAGGTAGCGCCGGTAGGCGTCCGGCACATGGTCGGTCTGATTGCCGTGGATGACGATCAGAGGAGGATTGCGGCCGCCCTGATGAGCGTAACGCAGCTTGATGCGCCGGCCGCTGACCAGCGGCGGCTGATGGCTCTCGATGGCTGCCTCGAGCACCCGGGTCAATTCAGGCGTGCTCATGTTGCGGGTGGCGGCGGCGTACACCTCGCGTACGGCGGCGAACAGCTCGCCGACTCCGCTGCCGTGCCGCGCGGATATGAAGTGCAGCGGCGCGAAATCCGCGAATTGCAGACGCTGCATCACCTGCTGGCGAATCAGGTCGCGCTGTTCGGTGGGAATGTTGTCCCACTTGTTGACGGCCAGCACCACCGCCCGGCCCTGCTCGATGACCGTGCCCAAAAGGCTGGCGTCCTGTTCGGCGACATTGTCCTGCGCATCCATGACCACCACGGCCACGTGAGCGGTCTCTATCGCCTGCAGAGTCTTGATGACGCTGAATTTCTCCACCGCCTCCTCGACGCGTGCGCGGCGCCTCAAGCCTGCCGTGTCGATCAGGGTGTAGCGCTCGCCGTCGCGTTCGAAAGGCACCAGCACGGCGTCGCGCGTGGTGCCGGGCTGATCGAATGCCACCATGCGGTTCTCGCCCAGCAGGCGATTGATCAAGGTGCTCTTGCCCACGTTCGGGCGGCCGATGACAGCCACTTTGATGCCCGTGATTTCCGGGCCGTCCCCGGGGTCCGGCGTCAACCCGGCGAGCGCCGCCTCGAGAAGTGAAATAACGCCTTGGTCGTGCGCGGCCGAGATGGGATGCGGCTCGCCCAACCCGAGCTGGTGAAAATCGGCCACGGCGATGTCATGGTCGAAACCTTCGGTCTTGTTGACCGCCAAGAACAGCGGCTTGCCGCTGCGCCGCGCCAGTTGCGCCACGAATTGATCCTGTGGCGTGGTGCCCGCGCGGCCATCCACCAGCACGATGAGCCGATCCGCCTCCGCTATGGCGCGCTCGGTTTGCGCGACCATCAAGCTTTCGATATCGCCGGCGTTTTCGACCAGGCCGCCGGTGTCCACCACGATGCAAGGCACCTCGGTGCGCCGCGCGAATCCATATTGCCGATCGCGGGTGAGCCCGGGCAGATCGGCGACCAATGCATCACGAGTGCCGGTCATGGCATTGAAGAGAGTCGACTTGCCTACATTCGGTCGACCGATCAATGCGACTACCGGCAGCATAATGCCTACGGTGTCGGCGGAGGAGACGCGGGGGCAGCCGGCGGTGCCGCAGGCGCGGCCGCCGGCTCTCCGGTTGCCGCAGGCGCGGCGTCTGCAGCGGGCGCAGCAGTGGACGGTGCAGGCGCAGACGCAGCCGGTGCATGCGCGGCATGCGCAGCAGGAGTCGCGCGGTATGCAGCCATTTTGCCGCTGTCGGTCATGACGACGACGGTATCGCCGACCGCCACCGGCTCATTGGAAACGCGCTGCTTCTTGGCGATGCGCTCTCTGGCGACGAGTTCGCCCGTGGTCTTGTCCAGCCAGTGCAGATAACCCTGGAAGTCCGCGACGACCACCGCGGTACTGGTCAGCGCCGGCGCGCTCAAGCGGCGCAATTTCAATTTCTTATTGCGCCATAACTCCGAACCGTCGCGCTGGCGAAGGGCCACGACGATGCCGTCGGACTGAGTCACGTATAAATTGTCATCATCGACCGCCAAGCCTCGATAGCTCGACATGTCGTGCGCCCACCATATCTGGCCCGAATCGAGCGCGAGCATCGCGGTGCGGCCCTGGAAGCCCGTGGCGAACACGTTATCGCCCACCGTGCGGACCGCCGAATCGATGTCGACCAGCCGGTCGAGTTCCGTACGGCCGTGGGGCGAGGCCAGAGCCGTATCCCAAACCGTGTCGCCGGTGTTGATCGACACTGCCATGACCTTGCCGTTGTCGAAGCCGCTGATGGCGACATCTTTGGCGATGATGGGGATGGCGGTGCCGCGCAGACTCAGACGCGGCACCTGTTGTTCAACGGACCACAATTCCCGTCCGCTGTGCGCATCGAGGCCGTGAAGCCGTCCGTCCACCGAACGCAGGACCACGACTTTTTCGCTGATCGCCGGAGCGGAGAGAAGCTCGGAATTCACGCGCGAGCGCCACAGCTCGCGTCCGGTGGCTCCATCCAGCGCCACGATGGACGCCCTTGCTGCTGCCCACCACCACCATTCCGGCGCCTGCGCCGGGACCCGCCGATAGCGGCATCTTGAGCTTCTTCAGCCAGACTTGACGGCCGCTATCCAGCGATACGGCCAGTACTTCGCCCTTGTGCGAGGCTGCGAACACCCGGCCCTTGTCGATTGCGGGCCCCAGCCCCAAACGCAGCACCATTTGTTTCTTGCCGCCGCCGACGTTGTCGCCCCAGAGCTTCTTCACCGGCAGCGTCTGTGGGAAATCGACCAGCTTCGCCGGCGGCTCGACGTCTTTGTCCTTGCTGCAGCCTGCAATCATCAGCAGTGCGGCGAGGCCGGAGGAAAGCAATAAGCGCATCAGGGTTTGGCCTTGTTCTGAGTGTCTAGGGGATTGGCTTTCGGGGCCGGCGCGGGGGAGGCGCCGAGATCCTGAATCTTCAGTTCCAGCAGTGCGGCATTGATGCCGCTCGAATCCGCGGTTCCCATCGCGGCCTTGTACTCCGTGAGCGCGTCGGAAACATCCTTCTTCGCCAAATACGCATCCCCGCGCACCTCGTGATAGCGCGCGGCGAACGCCGCCGGCATGGGCGCGGACAGCGTCTTGATCGCTTCGTCCGGCTTGCCCTGATCGCTCTGTACTCGCGCCAGGCGCAGGCGAGCGATCTGCCGCAGCTCCGTGTCCTTCGAGTTGTCCATCACCTGGGTCAGGGGAGCGATCGCCTTGTCCAGCTGGCCGCCGTCGACGTCGATCCGCGCCAATGTCAGCTGCGCCTGGTCGGCATAGGGCGAACTCGGGTAGTCCGTGATGATCCCATCGGCAATCTGCCGGGTCTTGCTCTCGTCGTTGGTTTGGAGCGCCGCGGCCATGGCGCTGAATTGCGCCGCGGCCTTGGTAGGCACGTTCATTTTTATAGTTCTGGTAGTACCGAATGCCGAAAAACAAGGCGGCGCCGACCAGCACTCCGCCGATCAGCCACGGGGCATACTCCTCTGATCAAATGCTTGACTGCTTCTAATTGTTCGTCATCGGTCAAATATTCTTCAGCCATGGCTTCTCCGCTACCCGCCCTTAAGACCCAACAAGACCCCTAAGCGTTCACTGATTTGGGAAATGGGACATTCTTCCTGCGCCAGTTCCTGGCGCAATGCCTTCACGCGCGACCACGCCCCGGGCCACTTCGTCATCCCCCAAAAGAATCGCAAACTCCGCGCCGCTCTTGTCCGCACGCTTGAATTGCGTCTTGAAACTCCCGCCGCCGAGATTGACCTGCAACGCGAGATCCGGCCACGCGTCGCGCAATTGCTCCGCCAGTTTGAAACCCGCGATCTCCGTGCGCTCCCCCGCCAGCACCAAATAAACTCTGCGGCCGGGCGCGCGGGAGGCCCAGTCCCTGCTTTTCCAGCAGCATGACGATCCGCTCCTGGCCCATGGCCCAGCCGATGCCGGGAGTGGCGACGCCGCCCAATTGGGCGACCAATCCATCGTAGCGGCCCCCGGCACATAGGGTGCTCTGCGAACCCAGCGCGTCCGTGGTCCACTCGAACACGGTGCGGGTGTAGTAATCGAGTCCGCGGACCAGGTGCGGCTCGACATGATACTCGATGCCGGCGCTGCGCAGGTGGGCGCACAGCGACTCGAAATGCGCGCGCGACTCGGCATCCAGCGAATCGAGCACCAGGGGCGCCCCGGCGACGATGCGCTGCATGTCCGGATTCTTGCTGTCGAGTATCCGCAGGGGATTGCCCCTGAGCCGTCGCTTGCTGTCCTCGTCGAGCGAGGCCTCGTGGGCGCCGAAATACTCGGTGAGCTGTTCGCGGTACGCCGCGCGCGAAGCCGGTGTTCCCAGCGAATTGACCAGCAGCTTCGCGCGGGTCAGTCCCAGCCGCCGCAGCAGCCGCGCCGAGAGCAGAATGATCTCGGCGTCTATATCCGGGCCTTCGAAGCCGAATGCCTCCGCATCGATTTGATGGAATTGCCGGTAGCGGCCCGCCTGCGGCCGTTCGCGTCGGAACATCGGCCCCATGCACCAGACTCGCAGGCGGCCCTCGCGCAGCATTCCGTTGGAGATCACCGCGCGCACGATGCCGGCGGTTGCCTCCGGGCGAAGAGTGATGTGGTCCTCGCCCTGGTCGACGAAGCTGAACATCTCCTTCTCGACGATGTCGGTGAAATCGCCGATCGAGCGCTTGAATAACTGTGTCTGCTCGATGACGGGAACCCGGAATTCTTCGTAGCCGTAACCGGCGAAAACTTCCCGCGTGATGCGCTCCAAGTGCTGCCAGGCCGCGATTTGCGCGGGCAAAACATCGTGCACGCCGCGCAGAGGCTCGATAATCTTGCTCAAGAACCTCTCCGATCAGCCGGTTGGACGCGCGTTGCGCACTGTTGCGCCGGGAGCGGCGGCATTTCGAGTATCGCGCCGCAGGACACCGTCGGCGCCGGCCTCGAAGCGCGCCACATCCCCGGCGAGAAATTGCGGTCCGATCGCGACCGCCCGGTTGTTGATCTCTAGCTGCACGCCGCTCGCAAAGCCCAGATACACGCGCATGGGCGCGATGCCGGCGATGGTCTTCACGCTGTTGGCTCGGCCGTTGCCCGCATAGGCCCGCCGTCCGGCGGCATCGTGCACATCCACCCAGGAGTCGGCGGAAAAGCTCAATCGAAGACTCGCACGGCCCGCCCCCGCCGTTGCCGCATCGGACTCCTGCTGTGCCGGTTTCGATGCCGCGGCAGCGTGCGGCAACGCGGCCGGTGACGTCGCGGAAGACATCGATGTAGTGGACGTCGACGATGACGCGGCGGCGGCGCCGACCCCGGTGTCGGTCCCGGCAGCCTCGGCGGAACCCTCTGCGGCCGTGCCGTCTGCGGCGGCGGCGCCTCCGGAACTCGTAGTGTTTGGATTCGCCGCTATCGGCCCACCGGCCGCAGGCGCCGCCCGGTGCTGACGCCAAGGCTGCCACCAGAACGCGCCGAGAGCCAGCAACCCAAGCAGTACCACGGCCGGCCCCGCAATGCGCGGCCAAGCCGAACCACTCGCGGCCGGCACATCGGTACGCAGCCTCACGCCGGCCGCTTGCGAAGCCGGCTGAATGGGCGCCTGCGCGCGGGATTCATAACCCGCCATGATTTCATCGCCCGGCAATCCCAGAAACGCCGCGTATCGTTTCAAATGACCCTTGGCGTACACCGACGGACCGATGCGCGCGTAGTCTTCCGCCTCGAGCGCATCGATGATCCAGCCGTCCAGATGCAGCTCGTCGGCCGCCTTTTGCGAGCTCAAACCGCGGCGCTCGCGCTCCGCCTTGAGCCGCGGCCCGACCATTGTGCCGGAATCGGTCATCGTTCGATGCCGGAACGCAGCATCTGTGCCTGCTCCGAATCGGGAAATTCAGTCTGCACGCGCCGCGCATAGGCCGCCGCCTCCGTGGCATCGCCCAACTTGCGTTCGACGCGAAAGCCCAGCCACAGGATTTCCGACGTAGGCGCATTCACCGCCAGATAGCGCTGCACCATATCGCGGGCCTGCGCCGGGTCGCCGCGGTCGAACGCCATGTTCCCGAGCTGCAGCAGGGCTTCGGGCATATTGGGATGAATCGTCAATGCCTGGTTGAAATGTTTCTCCGCATCCACCATGTCGCCGGTGCTTCGCATGCAGACGCCGGCATTCACCAGCGCCACCTCCGGTGTCGGATACAGAGGACTGTGCGCGACTTCATCGAATAGTTTTTCGCCCGCGGCGGCTTTTCCGGTGCGGCATAGGAATCCGGCGTAATTGTTCTGGATGTTCGGATCGTCTTTACCCAGTCGATAGGCGGTCTCATAGGCGTGCTCCGCCTTGTGCATCTCATTCACCCTTTCATAGACGATACCCGCCGTCATCTGAATGTCCCGGTTGTCCGGATTCTCGCTGAGCGCGCGTTCGATGGCATCGCGCGATTGCGCCATCTGGCCCAGCCTCAAGTATTCGATCGCCAGCTGCATGTTGGTGGCCGCGGTCACCGCGGGAGAAGCCTTCTTGAAGTCCGAATTGTGCGAGCAAGCCGCCAAGCAGCCGCCGAGAATCACGCCAAGCATGGTCCGCGAAATGGATTTCATCGAATCTCCGCAGGGGTGCGCGACGCAGGAGCCAGTCTGGTGCCGAGCCGCACCGAGGTGCGGTCAGTGACGCGGCCCGCCAGCTGACCGCAGGCCGCATCGATGTCGTCGCCGCGCGTCCTGCGGATCGTGGCGATGACGCCGTGTTCATTGAGAATGTCGCGAAACTTCAAAATCGCCGCGGCGGGCGACCGGCGGTAGCGCGTGCCGGGAAACACGTTGAAGGGAATCAGATTGAGCTTGGCCGGCCGGCCTTTGAGCAAGCGGGCCAGCTCGCGCGCGTGCTCGGCCTTGTCGTTGACGCCGTCGAGCATGACGTACTCGAATGTGACGCTGCGGCCGTTCTGCGCATCGATGTAGTGCCAGCAGGCCTCCAGCAATTCCCCGATCGGATGCTTCCGGTTGATGGGCACGAGCTGATCGCGCAATGCATCGTTCGGAGCGTGCAGCGACACCGCCAGGGCGACATTGCACTCTTGCGCCAATTTGTAGATCTGCGGGACCAATCCCGACGTGCTCAACGTCACTCGGCGTCGCGACAAGTCGTATCCCAGATCGTCGAGAAATATCCGCATCGCCGGCACGACGTTGCGGTAATTGGCGAGCGGCTCGCCCATGCCCATGAACACGATGTTCGTGATGTTGGCCCGGGCATCGCCGCTGCGGCCGTCGCCGTGGCCGGGGCGCGAATGCCCAAGTTCACGATGCGCCAGCCACACCTGCCCGACGATTTCGGCGACGCTCAAATTGCGGTTGAAGCCCTGCTGCGCGGTCGAGCAGAATGAACAGTCCATGGCGCAGCCCACCTGGCTCGAAATGCACAAGGTGCCCCGATCCGGCTCGGGTATGTAGACCGTCTCGATACCCTGCACCTCGTCCATGCGCAGCATCCACTTGCGCGTGCCGTCGCTCGATACCTGTTCGGTCACGATTTCCGGAACCGCGATCCTCGCCGCTTCGTTCAGCTGCGAACGAAAGTCCTGCGCAAGGTCGGTCATCGCCGAGAAATCCGCCGCTCCGCGCCGGTAAATCCACTTCATCAGCTGGCGGGCGCGAAACGGCTTGGCGCCTAGATGCGCCGCGACGAATGCTTCGAGCTCCGCGCGCGGAAGCCCAAGTAAATTTACGCGTTCGCCCGCCAACTAGGTTTCTCCTCTGTTCCCCGCCCCCTACGCTAGCGCGTACGTGGGCAGAGCTCAATTTCCCGGAAGAAGTAGCCGATCTCGCGGGCTGCGGTATCCGGCGCGTCGGATCCATGGACGACGTTCTCGTCGATGCTGGTGGCAAGATCCGCGCGAATCGTGCCTTTGGCCGCCTTCTTCGGATCGGTGGCGCCCATGACCTCGCGATTCTTGGCAATCGCCTCCTCGCCCTCGAGCACCTGTACCATCGACGGGCCGGACGTCATGAAGCGCACGAGATCCTTGAAGAAGGGACGCTCGCGATGCACGGCGTAGAAACCCTCGGCTTCCGCCTGCGAGAGATGCATCATTCGCGCAGCCACCACCCGCAAGCCCGCCTGCTCGAACCGGCGATAGACTTCGCCGATCAGGTTGCGTCCGACGCCGTCCGGCTTGACGATGGAAAGAGTACGCTCGATTGGCATGATGACCTCGGGTTGAGATTGGGGAATTCGGCCCCTCTAGGGACCGACAAAGATCGCGAAGTGTACTGGAGCGGGCGCCCTCAAGCAATCAGGATGACGGCCGAAGTCCCTGTATTAATTGGATAATTTAACTGGAAAATCCACTTGAGAAGACCGCGGCCTGGCCGCAATGCTTGCGCTCGCGTAGCGAGCGACTGTGGGACGGGGGCGCTTCGACCCCGTAGATTCGGCGCGCAGCGCCCAAACTAGACGTTAAAGCTCTCGCCGCAGCCGCATTCACCCTTGGCTTTCGGGTTCTGAAACTTGAAAGCCTCGTTCAGGCCCTGTTTGACGAAATCCACCAGAGTCCCGTCGATCAGCGGCAGACTCAAAGGATCGACCACGACTTTTACGCCGCGGACTTCGAATACCGCATCCTCCGGGTGAATTTCATCAGCATAATTCACGACATACGCGAATCCCGAGCAACCGGTTTTCTTGATGCCGACACGCAGGCCCAGGCCCGCACCGCGCTGCGCCAAGTGAGACCGAACCCGATCGGCCGCCGATTCCGTCAACAATATCGCCATACCACGCTGCCCTCTAAAGTACGGTCAAATCCACGCCGTTGCGCTATACATAACACGCCGATGACCCCTGCGCACGGAACCAGAGCGCGTTTCTTCCATAACTCAAAGGTGGGGGCGGCCGGCACGCACTCAAGGCGGCCGCTGCAGCGCAGCGCTTAAAGCGGCAACCCACGCATCCTCGATGATCAACAGCCGGCCGCGTTTCTCGTCCGGCACCGCAAAGCGCTCGCTCAAATCCTCCACGCTCTCCGGCAATGCCGCCCGAGAGACAGGCCCTGGCGCCTGCTCCGCGATCCAAGCACAGACTGCAATGGTGTGAGGGCACGCAATAGCCAGGAACCTGACCGCCTGAACGAGTGTCTCGCCCGCCCTCCCTGACTGTGCCCCGCCCACCTGCGTTCCATCACCTACCTGCACGTCGAACTGCACCCAGGTTCCCTGCCCACGGCTGCCGGCGGCGCCGCGATAGACATCGGGACCTGCAAGTTCCCCCGCTCCCGCGGCGGTCTCGAAGTAGCGCAGGGTGAGCTCGCTGTAGTTCACGCGCCGCTTATCCGGCGCAAGTGCCTCACCGCCTGGCTCACGGCCGCCGCCGCCGCATCGATGTCGTCCTCGCCGGTGAATCGCCCCAAGCTGAACCGCAGGCTGCTCTCGCTCAAGGGTTCGTCACGGCCCAAGGCTCGCAGCACATAGGAGGGCTCCTGCAATGCCGAGGCACAGGCCGAGCCGGCCGACACCGCGAGCCGCCCGCGCAGCGCGGCGAGCAGGCTTTCGCCTTCGACCCCTTCGAACGACACATTGAGTATCTGCGGCACCGAGCGCTTCGCGTCTCCGTTGCGAAACGTCCCGCCGAGCGATGCCAGCTCCCGCCAGAGGCGTTCCCGCAATGCCGAAATGCGCCCGGACTCCGCGGGCGCCGCCGTGCGCGCCAGATCGAATGCCCATCCCATGCCGACCACTTGATGCGTCGGCACGGTGCCGGCGCGCAGCCCGCGTTCCTGGCCGCCGCCGAATTGCAGCGGGCAGAGGTGCACACCCGGGCCGCCGCGGCGCCGCGATACCAGCAATGCACCCACGCCCTTCGGGCCGTACACCTTGTGCGCCGACAGCGACATGAGATCGGCGCCGAGCCGCGCGAAATCGATGGCGGCCTTTCCGGCGCTCTGTGCCGCATCCACATGCAGCCGGGCACCGCCATGCTTTGCGCATATCGCGCCGATGGCTGAGAGGTCTTGAATGACCCCGATCTCGTTGTTGACGTGCATGATGGACACCAGCACCGTGTCCTCCCGCAACGCCGCGCCGACCTGATCGGGATGCACCACGCCGCCGCTGTCCGGCGACAGGTAGGTGACTCGCCAGCCGCGCCGCTCGAGTTCGCGGCAGGGATCCAGCACCGCCTTGTGTTCCGTGCGCGCCGTGACGATGTGGCGGCCCTGATCGCGGTAATACTGAGCGATGCCGAATATGGCCAGGTTATTGGCCTCGGTGGCACCCGAAGTCCAAACCACCTCCTCGGGCAAGGCGCCCGCGGCCGCCGCGACCTGCGCCCGCGCCGTCTCGACCAAAGCGGCGGCCGAATCGCCGTACTCGTGACTCGACGCCGGGTTGCCGAATTCCCCCTCCACGCTCAACGCTCGTGCCATCGCCGCGGCCACCCGCGGATCGACGGGGGTCGTCGCCGCATAGTCCAGGTACACCGGCCTGTTCATTCGCCCCCGCCTTTCTCGTCGCGCGGGCGCCGCACGGACTGCCCCCGCCGGCCCTGCACCGCGCTCAGTATGCCGCGCAGGATATTGAGCTCATTGCGGTCGAGCCGCGCGCGATTGAACAGGCGCCGCAGGCGCTGCATGAGGTGCCCGGTGCGGTCGTCAAAATCGATCTCGTCGAGGACCTGGTGCAGGTGCGCGTAAAAGTGCTCGACATCGCCCGACGCCGCCAGCGGCAGCTCCAATTGGGTATGCGATTGCGGCCGCTCGCGCGACATGAAAATCTCGTAGGACAGGAGCTGCACCGACATGGCCAGATTCAGCGAGCAGTATTCCGGGTTGGCGGGAATGCGCACCAGCACGTTGCAATGATTCAAGTCCTCGTTAGCCAGGCCGTAGCGTTCGGAACCGAACAGCAGCGCGGCGCGGTTCTCGGCCGGGAGCTCGACGATTCGCGAGGCGACATCGCGCGGCGTCGTGAATTCCCAATAATAGGAGCGTGGGCGCGAGGTGGTCCCCGCGACGAAGCCGCAATCGGCGATCGCCTCGGCCACGGTCGCGACGACCCGGGCCCCCGCGAGAATATCGTCGGCGCCCGCCGCCAGCGCAACGGAATCGGCATGCGGAAACGACCGCGGGCGGACCAGAACGAGGTCGGTCAGCGCCATGTTTTTCATGGCCCGCGCGACCGAGCCGATATTGCCCGGGTGGCTTGGGTCGATGAGCACGATGCGAACGAGGGCCGTCATGACCTGTTATTCTAGCGCCACCCTATGCAACCACTGCTCAATATCGGCATGCGTGCCGCCCGGCGCGCCGGTGACTTGATCGTGCGTAGCCTTTCGCGCCTCGATTCCTTGAAGATCGACAGTAAGGGGCGCAACGATTTCGTGACCGACATCGACCGCAAGGCCGAAGCCGACATCATCGCGACCATTCGCCGCAGCCACCCGCAGCACGCGTTTCTCGCCGAGGAAAGCGGCCGCGCCGGCGACAGCGACTACGTTTGGATCATCGATCCGCTGGACGGCACGACGAATTTTCTGCATGGTTTTCCTACCTTCGCGGTGTCGATAGCGGTCCAGCACAAGGGCCGCCTGGAGCATGCCGTGGTCTATGACCCCATGCGCCAGGAGTTCTTTACCGCCTCGCGCGGCGACGGCGCGCAGCTCGAAGGCAAAAAGATCCGGGTGAGCTCGCAGCGCACGCTGGAAGGCTCATTGATCGGCACCGGATTTCCGTTTCGCGCCGACGCCGCCTACGTCGATGAGTATCTCGCCATGCTGAAGGTGATCATGGCGAGCGCCGCCGGAGTGCGGCGGCCCGGCGCGGCCGCGCTGGATCTCGCCTATGTGGCGGCCGGCCGAATCGACGGCTTCTGGGAGTTCGGCCTGTCGCCCTGGGACACAGCAGCCGGGACGCTGCTGATTCAGGAGGCCGGCGGCCGCGTCGGCACGCCCGCGGGCGTTGAATACGCCCTCGGCCCCAACGTCATCGCCGGCAACCCAAAAGTGTACGAAGCGCTTCTGGCGGCGCTGGGGCCGCTCACACCGGCCGCGCAGCGCGCCTAAGCGCATGCATCGTCCCGCCGGCCGCGGCACTCGCTAGGCGCGCGGGCACCAGGCATACTCGCGGCATCTGGCAGGCCTCGAATCTTCACTTAACAAAGCCGAGGGAGAACGCATGAGTCTGTTCCGCACCAAGCCGATCGACGTCAACGCCGACACCGGTCTGAAGCGCTGCCTTGGCGCTTTCGACCTGACCATGCTGGGCATCGGCTGCATCATCGGCACCGGCATCTTCGTGCTTACCGGCGTGGTCGCGGCTCAGCATTCCGGCCCCGCCATCGTTCTGTCGTTCATTCTGTCCGGCACCGCCTGCGCCTTCGCCGCGCTCTGCTACGCCGAACTGGCAGGCGCCATCGGCGGCGCCGGCAGCGCTTACGGCTATGCCTATTCGGGCATCGGCGAGCTGATCGCCTGGATCATCGGCTGGGACCTGATCCTGGAATACTCCATCGCCACGTCCACGGTGGCGATAGGCTGGTCGGGCTACTTCGGCAAGATCATGGAGCTGCTCGGCCTGCATCTGCCCTATGCGCTGATGAACGCCCCGCTCGACGGCGGCATCGCGAATGTGCCGGCCATGGTGATCGTGCTGCTGTTGTCGGTGTTGCTGTCCATCGGCGTGCGCGAATCGGCCCGTTTCAACACCATCATGGTGATCGTCAAGCTCGCGGCCGTCGCCATCTTCATCGTCGTCGCCGCGCCGCACGTCAATCCCGCCAATTGGCATCCTTTCATCCCGCCGAAAATCATCGACGCAGACGGTCAGTCGCACTTCGGCTACGGCGGCGTCCTCTCCGGCGCGTCGCTGATTTTCTTCGCCTATATCGGCTTCGACGCCGTTTCCACCGCGGCCGAAGAAACGGTCAACCCCCAGCGCAACCTGCCCATCGGCATCATCGCCTCGCTGGTGATCTGCACCATCCTTTACATCGTAGTTTCCGGCATCCTCACCGGCGTGGTGCATTACGACCAGATCGACATCAAGGCGCCCATCGCCGATGCACTCAAGCAGATCGGCATCGGCTGGGCCGAAGCGCTGATCTCGATCGGGGCCTTGGCCGGTATCACCACCGTGATGCTGGTGCTCTACTTCGGCCTGACCCGCGTGGTGCTGGCCATGTCGCGCGACGGGCTGCTGCCCAAGCCCATGGCCGAGGTCAATCCGAAAACACAGACGCCGGTGAAACTGATCTTGAGCTCCGGTGTGATCATCGCGCTGATCGCCGGGCTGTCGCCGATCGGCAAAGTGGCGCAGCTGGTCAATCTGGGCACCCTCGCCGCCTTTTTCATGGTCTGCGCCAGCGTCATCGTGCTGCGCAAGACCCGTCCCGAACTCAAGCGTCCTTTCCGCACGCCGATGGTGCCGCTGGTGCCGCTGTTGGGCATGGGCTTCTGCGCCTTCCTCATGGCGGGGCTGCCGGAAATCACCTGGAAGGCCTTCTTCATATGGTCCGGATTCGGACTCGCGACCTACTTCCTCTACTCGCGCAGCCACAGCCAGCTCGCCGTACAAACCTGAACAAGTACATCAGCGAGCCTTGCCGCGTCGGCGCAGCTGTATGTTGATCCATTCCACCGCCGCCGAAAAAGCCATCGCAAAATATAGATAGCCGTTCGGGATTTCCAGGTCCAAGGACTCGGCGATCAATGCAGCCCCGACCAGCACCAGCGAGGCGAGTGCCAGCACCTTGATCGTCGGGTAGCGATCGATGAACCCGCTGATCGCCGAGGAAACCCCCATCATGACCAGCACCGAGGCGACGATGGCGGCGACCATGACCTCGATGTGCTTGGAGAGTCCGACGGCCGTGAACACCGAATCCAGCGAGAACACGATGTCGATGACGCCGATCTGAAGAACGATCAGCCAGAAACCGTTCAGTCCGCCGGGCTTGCGGCTCGCCTCCTTGCCCCTCAGCATGTCGCGGATTTCCATGGGGCTCTTCACCATCAAGAAAAGACCGCCGCCGAACAAGATCAGATCGCGGCCGGAAATTTCATTGCCGAACACCGTGAACAGGGTGGCGCGCAAGGTGGCGATCCACGTGATCGAATACAGGAGCGCGATGCGCGTAATCATCGCAAACGTCAGCCCCAGAAACCGCGCGCTGCGCCGGCGGCCGCCCGGCAGCCGGTCGACCAGAATGGTCAGGAAAATGATGTTGTCGATGCCGAGAACGATCTCGAGCACCAGCAGAGTCAGGAAAGACAGCCAAACCTGGGGATCGGAGAGCAGTGTCATCGACTCACTCTATTGCCCGATGACGCGGGCGGCATCGCGCCCCCTTCCATGTCAGGGCATGCCGTCGACTTCTTCGGGCTTGGTCGCTTTGCGTTCCAGCAAATCGTCGGTCCGCAGGCCGAGGTCCAGCGCCAGTGCCGAGGAGATGTAAATCGACGAGTAGGTGCCGGCGACGATGCCGATCACCAAGGCCGCGGAAAACGGATGCAGGGTCTCGCCGCCGAAGAACAATAGCGCCAGCACCACCAGCAAGGTCACCAGCTTGGTCATCAAGGTTCGCGACAGCGTCTGATTGATGGATTCGTCGATCACTTGGGAGATGCTCAGCCTGCGGGCGGTACGAGCTCGTTCGCGTATGCGATCGAAAACGATCACGGTATCGTTCAGAGAATAGCCGATCACCGCGAGGACGGCCGCGATCGCCGTCAAATCGAAAGTCATCTGGCTCAAGGCGAAAAAGCCGATCACGCAGATCGGGTCGTGCAGCACCGCCAGGATGGCGCCTAACGCCAGCTTGGGGGTGAAGCGAAACAATACGTAGATGAGGATCAAGACCAAGGTGGCGAACAGGGCCCATCCGCCCTTGACGAAAAGCTCCTGCCCCACCTGCGGACCGACCACTGCCGTGCTCTGCAGCTTGACGCCGGGAGCCACGGTGCTGAACACCTCCAGAATGTGCGCGCCGATCTGATCGCCCTTGGCGTTGGGGTCGGGCGGCAGCCGGACCAATATGTCGCGCGAGCTCCCGAAAACCTGCACCTGGGCGTTCGGCACCCCCGCTTTCTGCAGCGCAGTTCGCAGGCCTTCGACGTTGGGCGCCTGAGTAAAATTGGTTTCCACGACCACGCCGCCCGTGAAATCCACACCGAGATTCAACCCGCGGAACACGACCAGCCCTATCGAGGCGATGATCAGCAGCGACGACAGTCCATACCACACCTTGCGGGTGTGCATGAAGGGGAAGCGCGTGACCTTGTGAAAAAATTCCATGTACTTGAACCTCGGGCCGGACCGCCGCCTTTAAATGGACAGGTGGTCGACCTTGCGTTTTCCGCCGTAAATGACTTGCACTAAAGCGCGGCTGCCCATGACCGCCGTGAACATCGAGGTGGCGATTCCGAGCATCAGGACCACCGCGAAGCCGCGTACCGCGCCTGCGCCGAACAGCCACAGCACCAGGCCCGCGATGAAAGCGGTCACGTTGGAGTCGAAGATGGCGGAGAACGCACGCTCGAATCCGGCGGTGATGGCCGCGCGCGGCGAAACGCCGATGCGCAATTCCTCGCGGATACGCTCATAGATCAGAATGTTGGCGTCGACCGCCATGCCCACGGTCAACACGACCGCCGCAATTCCCGGCAAGGTCAGTGCCGCGCCGAGCAGCGACAGCAGCGCGGTCAGCATCACCACGTTGGCGGCAAGGGTCAGATCCGCGATCAACCCGAACACCTTGTAGTAAATGGCCATGAAAATGAACGCCGCCAGCATGCCGAACACCATGGCGTGCACGCCCTTGTCGATGTTGTCCTGGCCTAGGCTCGGGCCGATGGCACGCTCTTCGACCGGCGACAGCGGAGCCGCCAGGCCGCCGGCACGCAGCAGCAGGGCGAGTTCCCGGCCTTCGATCGGATTGACGCCGGTGATCTGAAAGTTGTTGCTGAAGACGCCGCGAATGGTCGCGCGGTTGATGACTTCCTCGGTGGTGCGATCGACCATCACGCCTTGCGCGTTCTTCTCCCGCGAGCGGTCGATGAATACCACCGCCATGAGGTGGCCGAGATTCTCCTGCGTGTTCTTCAGCATCTTGGCTGCGCCGCGCGCATCCAAGCTCACCGACACGGCCGGCCCGTCCTGGGTATTCGGCTGGAACGAAGCATCGGTCAGCTGGTCGCCGGTGACCACCACATCCCGCTTCAGCAGCACCGGCTGCTTGTCGCGCGTGTAGTAGAGCTTCGACCCCAGCGGCACGCGGCCGGTGCTGGCCGCCTCGAGCGGATTGTTGGACTCGTCGACCATGCGAAATTCCAAGGTCGCCGTCTTGCCGAGGATCTTCTTCACTTCGGCCGAGTTCTGCAGGCCCGGCAATTGAATGGCGATACGGTCCACGCCTTGGCGGGCCACTTGCGGTTCCGACACCGCGAGCTCGGGACTGTTGAGGCGATTGCGCAAGATCACGATGTTCTGCTGAACGGCGTAGTCCTCGCGCTCCTTGATTTGCTGCGGGGTCAGTTTCAATTCCAGGGCCGGCGCGTCGCCGACCGTCGTATCGGTCAGCGTCATGTTGCGGTTGTCCGCCAATATCGCCGCCTTGCCCTTGGCGAAGCCGTCGGCATCGTTGAACAGCACCCGGACCCTGTCGCCGGGATAGTCGACGAGGACATCTTTGTACGGCACCTTGGCGCTGCGCAGCGAGGCCCTGAAGTCCTGCTCATGCCGGTCGAGCAGCTGCTTCACGGCACCCTGCACGTCCACCTGGTACACCAGGTACACCCCGCCGCGAAGATCCAGTCCCAATTTGACGGGACTCAGGCCCAAATTGCGCATCCATTCCGGGACGCGCGACGCCTGCGACAGGGCGACCGTGAATTGATCGGGACGCGCCTCGTTGATCAGGTCGCGCGCCTTCAGCTGGTCCTGCTTGCTGCTGAAACGCAGCGTCAGGCGCCCTTGATCGAGAAAGGCGCCGCTTGGCGTCACGCCCTTGTCCTTGAGGATCTGCTCCACGGCGGTACGGTCCGCCTCGACCACCGGAGCGCGATCGCGCGCCAGCTGCAACGCATTTTCCTCGCCGAACAGATTGGGCACCGCCAGAAGGATCCCGATCAGCAGAACGATCGCGACCAACGCGATCTTCCAGCGCGGATACGCGATCATGCGCTCTTGACCGTGCCCTTGGGCAACACCTGCGAAACCTGGAATTTCTGCAGCTTGACGCTGACGCCGCTGGAGATTTCCAGGGTCAGGTACGTTTCGCCCACGTCGGTCACCTTGCCGAGGATGCCGCCGGTGGTCGCCACCTCATCGCCCACGGCGACCTTGGACAGCATTTCCCGCTGTTCTTTGGCGCGCTTGTTCTGCGGCCTGATGAGCAAAAAATAGAACACGACCAGGAGCAGCACCGGGAGCAGCAAGGCACTCAGCATGCTTTGTCCGCTGGTCGCGCCTGCGGCCTGCGCATTTGCCGTATTGATCAAGAAATCCATAGTGTTACACTCGTTTTTTGCAGCGGATGCCACGACAGAAAGCCGCGTAGTATACAGCAGCCGGACAGAAACTTAACGCGGGCAGCCCCGCCCTTAATTCAGCCTGGGCGTGCCGCGGCCTTCAATGCATGGAACTCCGCCGCGTAGGCTTCGAATCGCCCCGCCTCGATCGCCGCCCGGATCTCCCGCATCAGGCGCTGGTAGAAATGGAGATTGTGAATGGTGTTCAGGTGCGCGCCCAGTATTTCCCCGCACTTATCCAAGTGCCGCAGATAGCTGCGGCTATAATTCAGGCAGGTATAGCATCCGCACCCTTCTTCGATGGGGCCGGTGTCCTTTTGGTGGGCCGCGTTGCGGATATTGACACTGCCCGAGCGCGTAAAGAGATGGGCGTTGCGCGCATGGCGGGTCGGCATGACGCAGTCGAACATGTCGATGCCGCGGCGTACCGCCTCGACTATGTCCTCGGGCCTTCCCACACCCATGAGATACCGCGGCTTGCCCCGAGGCATCCTCGGCATCAGCCCATCGAGCACCAGCTCGCGCTGAGTCTCGGTCTCCCCCACCGCGAGGCCCCCGACGGCGAGACCGGCGAAGCCGATTTCCTCGAGGGCGGCCAGGGAAGCGATCCGCAGCTGCGGATAGATCCCGCCTTGCACGATGCCGAACAAGGTGCCGGGGGGCTCGGTGCGGTAGTACTCCCGAAAGCCTCGCAAGGCCCAGCGCATGGACAATTCCATGGACGCGCGCGCTTCGGACTCGGTGGCCGGATAGGGCGTGCACTCATCGAAGCTCATGGCCACATCCGAGGCCAGAATCCGCTGAATTCGCATGGACTCCTCCGGCGAGAGGAACACCGGCGCTCCGTCGACGGGTGAGCGGAAATGCGCACCCTCCTCCGTGATCTTGCGCATCTCCGCCAAGCTCCACACCTGAAAGCCGCCGGAATCCGTCAGTATCGGCCGCTGCCAATGCATGAAGCGGTGCAGTCCCCCATGCGCTGCGATCGCCGCAAGGCCGGGCCTGAGAAAGAGATGAAAGGTGTTGCCGAGCACGATTTGCGCGCCGACGCTTTCCAAATCCTCCGGCGTCATCGCCTTGACGGTGCCGTAGGTGCCCACCGGCATGAATGCCGGCGTCTCCACCGCACCGCGGGGGAATTCGAGGCGGCCGCGCCGCGCCGCGCCATCCTGCGCCAGCAGCTCGAACCGCATCGGCCCCAAAAGGGCACTGCGCGCCGGCGCCGTTTCACTCTCGGAAGCGCTCACGCCCGCCTGCTCGCCGATGCCGGTGTCAAAAACATGGCGTCACCGTAGCTGAAAAATCGGTACCGCGCCTGCACCGCGTGCGCATACGCCGCCAGCAGCGCCTCTCGTCCGACGAAGGCCGCGCACAGCATCAACAGAGTCGACTCCGGCAAGTGGAAGTTGGTGACCATGGCATCAACCGCGCGAAACCTGTGGCCCGGTTTGATGAAAATCTGCGTGGCGCCGCGGTAGGGCGCAATCTCATTGCGGCTTTCGCCGGCCGCCGTCTCCAGGCTCCTCACCACCGTCGTCCCCACGGCAATCACGCGTCCGCCGGCGGCGCGCGCGGCATGGATGGCGTCGCAGGCGGCCTGGGGCACCTCGAGGAATTCTTCATGCATCTCGTGTCCTTCGATGTCCTCCGCCCGCACCGGCTGGAAGGTGCCGGCGCCGACGTGCAGCGTGATGAAGGTGTGAGGTATCCGCCGCGCCTGCAGCGCGGAAAAAGTCTCGGCGTCGAAATGCAGGCCCGCCGTTGGCGCGGCCACGGCGCCCAGGACGCGCGCATACACCGTCTGATAGCGCTCTCGATCCGCATTTTCCGCCTCGCGGCCTATGTAGGGCGGCAAGGGCATTTCACCGTGAGACTCGAAGAAAGATGCCACCGGGCACGAAAATTCCAAATGGAACAAGTCGCCCCGTCTGCCGAGCATGCTCGCGCGATGTCCCCCGGGGAGCCTGACGGCCGCGCCCGGCTTCAAACCCTTGCTGGCGCGCAGATGCACCAGCGCGGCGTTTGCCGTCAGCGCACGCTCGAGCAGGATCTCGACGCGCCCGCCGCTCTCCTTGACGCCGAAGACCCGGGCGGGGATCACGCGCGTATCGTTGAAGACCAGCAAGTCCTCGGGGTTCAGCAGGGAAGGAAAATCCCTGAATTGCAGGTCCCGCCGCGATCCGTCGGCGCCGTCGAGCACCAGCATCCGGCTGGCGGAGCGCTGCGGGGCGGGCCGCTGGGCTATGAGTTCCCGAGGTAGATCGAAGTGAAAGTCCGTGCGGCGCATGTAAGTCGAGCATTCTACCAAGAGCGGTAATCGCCCAAATAATCGAATATACTGCGCGGCCTGGCATGCCCGGATGGCGGAACTGGTAGACGCGCCGGACTCAAAATCCTCTCTCGATTGCCGACTAACTAATTTAAACTACTTAAATCAATAAGATAGACATCAGCTCAACGAGTGATAGTCTTACACATACGTTACACAGTTGCACAGTTTTGGCCTCGGAAGGTGTCACGAGCCATGACCGAAACACACAGCATCATGGGCGATAACGTTCACGTCTATCGACGTGAGAACAGCCGCAAATGGCAGTGCTCGACCTTCCTCAACGGCCGCAATTGGCGCGTTTCCACCAAGACAGACAGCCTCTCGCTCGCCAAAGAATTCGCCGAAGACTGGTATCTGGAATTGCGCGGCAAGAGCCACGCCGGCTTGCTAGAGGAAAAAAAGAAGGGCAAGAAGTTTAAAGAGGCGGCGGCGAAATTTCTGGAAGAGCTGCCTATCCTTACGCACGGCCAGCGCAGCGAGCGCTACGTGGAAGACCAGAAGCAGCGCCTCGATGCCGTGATCCTGCCATTCCTGGGCGACCGTTATCTATCCGAAGCCCCGGGCTCGATTTCCGAATACCGCATTCACCGCGCGCAAACATGCAAGACCGGCAAACCACCCTCTCGCAGCACGATGCACCAAGAGATCGTGGTCATCCGACAGGTCTATAAAAGCGCGATCAGGCACGGCTGGTTCAATCACTTGCCAGACTTTTCCGTACCGTACAAAGCATCGGGAAAAGTCGTGCGTCGCGCCTGGTTTTCGCCGGAAGAATACAAAGTCCTTTATGAAGCCACGCGCGAACGGGCGCGGCATCCCAAAAAGCCTCGCTGGAAGAAGGCCTGCGAGGACTTCCATGACTACGTTCTGTTCATGGCCAACACGGGCCTGCGGCCGGACGAAGCCGCCCGCTTGCAGTATCGCGACGTCAACATTGTTGTGGACCACGACACCGGTCAACGCATCCTAGAAATCGAGGTACGCGGCAAGCGAGGTATTGGATATTGCAAGAGCATGCCGGGCGCCGTGACACCGTTTGAGCGCCTCACAAAGCGCAATAGTCCATCCTCCCGCGACACCATTATTTTTGGGAACGTGCAGCGCGAACTTTTCAACACCGTTCTCGATGAACTTGGCCTCAAGATCGACCGCGACGGCCAGCGACGCACGGCTTACAGCCTCCGCCACACGTACATATGCATGCGTCTCATGGAAGGCGCCGACATCTACCAGGTTGCGAAGAATTGCCGCACCAGCGTCGAAATGATCGAGAAGTTCTACGCCGCCCACATCAAGAACATGCTGGACGCATCGGCCATCAACGTCCGCAAGGACCGCCGGAAGGCAAAGCCGGTCGAAGAAATTGCCGAGATCTAGTTTTTTGCCGCTATACTAGTGGGCTAGCGCTATGAAATGGTTCCATTGCCCGAGTGGCGGAATTGGTAGACGCAGTGGACTCAAGCCAAATTTGAGCCCTCCGGGGGAAACCCTGAAGGTGAAGCCCGTCAAACTCGGTGAAGGCCCTGGACGAAACGTCCGAGCTAACGCCGAGCCAAGCCCCGGATGATGTTCCGGGGAAGGTGTAGAGAGCAGACGGCGGGCACCTACGGTCGCAAGACTACGGTGAAGGCGTGCTCCAGACTACGAACGTCGCATATGCGGCGGCGGCGAAAGCCGAAGTAGCAAGAAAATCCACCGCCGTTAAAAGCGTGTCGGTTCGACTCCGACCTCGGGCACCATCTCTTCGAACAATAACAATCAGAGCGCAGTTGACGCTCTTCCTTTCAAATTTCCGAAGGGAAATTTCTTCGAGGCGAACGCCGCTCTGGTTCGTCATTGCGCCGGTGGCGTCCCCTTCTCCCTTCAGGCGGCTCCGCCATCATTTGGTGAAGTACTCTTCGGGTTCTTCAGGCGATGTCGCTCTCACCGCGAATTCTGTGCACTGGATTGAGGCGGAGATCGAAACCTGGCTCGCATCCCAGGCGGCGACGAGGACCAGAGGTTAGGCTTGGCTAGGCGGGCTGAATCGCCATGGCACCCGCGGTGTCGTCGAGCACCGCACGATAGAAGGTAACCCTTCGTCTTCCCACCGCCTGACGTACACTCACTTCGTCAGCGTCCGACATCTTCGCGCCAAAAATGATCTCGCGGTACGGCAATAGCCTGTCGAGGAGCCCGGGCATATTGTGGAAAGCGATGCGCCACTCGGCTTCGTAGGTCCAAGGTTCCGTCTTGGTGAGAATCAGGTCTTGATGAACGGCGCCAGGATCTTGGATGAGTTGCCAGAATGTAATCGTGGGTGGGATCTTCGCGTATGCCACCTTGAAAATCATACGCGGGTTGCCGATGCCCACGGGGCACACATACCCCGTGCAAAACCCGGCGTGACTTGCCGCATAGTGCGCCCACATCAGGGGATGATTGTTCTGCTCACTAACGCAGAAAACGGTGGTGTCCTGCAAAAACCATTCGATGAGCTCTCGCGCCATCAGCATGAGATCGCGAGCCCAAGCATCGTCGTGCGCGTTGATGCGCCGGATGTGTTTGAGGAGAGGCTTGTATCCGAATTGGGCGGCCATGAGCCCCAACGGCGTGAGTGCCGGCATCTCTTGCGAGGCGCCCACAAACTCCGCGACTTTTCGCGGTGATCGAATCCTAAGATCGTACGGCTCAACCGATGCCAAATTCTTCCGAACCGATGCGATATCCGCAACGGTGATCGAGATCGGCAGCCGCACTTTGCAATCAAACGGGTCGTTCAGCTGTGAAGGCGTCGAAAACCAGACCCGATCAGTGCGTAAGAGGTCTAAGTTATTCTCGTTGCAGACACGAAACTTGTAAAGAACTTGAACCATAGGGTCCGCCGCGTCGTGCATCTGGTTCATCAACTCATCCATAGGAAGGCCGCCGTCGCTCGTGAAGGGCATCGGTTGAAACTCTGAAGGCAATACTTGAGACCTAGGTGACGGGCATTTGCTTGATGTAGTGGGTCCCTGGCGCCCGAAATATCGCGCGAAGGGCGTTATTGTGCGCTTTCACATCTATCGTGGCGTAATCGACAGGCTTATCGATCAGCATCTTGGCGACCAATCGCTCTTGAGGAATGGGTGCGTAGATGTAGACCACCAACGTGTGTTTTCCGAAGGCCATGGGGCTCAATCCCACTAGATTGACGGCATAGATGACAGGCAGCTGCGATCGGATAAGCGCGATTTGTTTCTGCATGTGGATCAGGTGAGCCCGTTCGTCGGGAGTGAGCGCAGTGACATGCTTGTGCAAGAGTGCATCGATCAACCGTGTTACATGCAGAAGCCCTTGCCCTCCAAAGGATTCGGGACGCACATAGAAGAGGGCCAACTCGGACGTTGGCGTAAAACTCAAGGACCGCAGTTCAATGAACCCACTCACATCGCTGCCATCCTCGCCATGCCGAGTTGCGATGTCGACCAAGTGCTCGAGATCCTCCACCGGCAGCGGCTTTTTCTGTTGAAGACCGTTGGTATCAATATCCGCCGAATAGTAACTCGAGGTCGCGTGATAGCCGATCCAATCCGTGGCCTCAATCCCGGGCGAGAAAATCTTGCCCGTACCGATCAACGTTGCATCAAATGGGGTGGCGAGCATTCTCTAGTTCCTCTGTTGGACCTTGCCGCCGTGCGAGCTTCGGTCCCGTGCTTTTGGCTTCAGGACTATGCCATGGCGGCCGAGAGATTTCCGCACCGCCAGAGAATGGAGTTTTTGATACAAGGCGACAAAGTGCGGCCATGTCGGGTGTTGATGGTCAACGGATGCGGGCGGCGACGGCACGGCCTCTTTAAGTGCGGGGCCGTCGTATCCTGCATAGAAGCTTGGAATGGGATAGCGTCCCGCCCAGGTGGAGTAGCGTGTGAGTTGCTTCAGGAGTTTTCTGTCAGTCTTGTTGATGCGTAGATCTGCCCTCTCGGCGAGTTCATCTAGCTTGTGAATCGTGGGCAGAAAATCCTTCGCAGCCGTTGACTCAAAGGTGATGCCGTGAACCTTGCAGTGCTCATCCACGATAACCATCTTCAAGAGTGTTTCGATGGCGTAGGCCCCAAGCATCAGGGCTATCGGCGCCTGAAGCAAATGCGTGATCTCGTTCCAAATGCGCGGCCTCGGTTCCATCAAGGTTTGCGCGGCCCGATAAAGTTCGCGGGAGTGTTCAAACCAGAGGATGACCGATTTCCCAAACGCGTTGAACGCGCGTCGATCCCTCGGGACATCCTCGTCTTGAAACTCGAGGATGCCCCGCCAGAGCTTACGCGTGACTTTATGCGGCTCTCTTGCCTGCATGGTCGGGACGTCCTACCGATCCGAAATTTTCATGTGGCATCTAAAGCCCTCAGAACGGTTATATCTACCAAAAACTGTAAAGATCGCTTGGACGTGAGTGAATAATAGGCACTTCATCACCTCCCGGCCGACGACGGCCCCTACATTCGTCAATAACTTGCCACAAAAGGTAGCATTATTGACAGTACAGCACCTCAATCGAGCGCTAGCCCATGTAGACAGGGGCATTGAGGAACATGATCAGCTCTAGCGCGCGCAAGGGCGACACAGAATACCCGAGCTTGGTCGCTACCGATGCGTGGAACCGCTTGAACTCGGGGGACCGCGTCAGGGTCCCGAGGCGTTCGAGATAGTCAAAGTATTTTTCCACGTTGTTCACGCGGTAGTTGTGCGGCCTCTCCTGATGCACGAAAGAATAGACCCTCGAGTCCCAGATCGCAAAGCTCGCCGGTGCGACGAAGTGCAGAAGTTTCGATGCACCAACCAGTGAGTTATTGACCAACGCCGCCAACGAATCAACCTCGCTTCTGTCAAGTCCACCAACCGACTTGGCGCGTGTGAGGAGGGTTGCAGCAGCGACTAGGTCCGTACCGTCCGGATCGGGATACAGTTCCAGCACGGTGGGCATCCAGCCGTACACCATGTGTGCGCCACATACGACATCAGCGGGCCCGAAGGAGGCCTTGCTCGCGAAGAAGTCCACGAGGTGCGGATAGGCCGCGATGTACGGATCATCAGGTAAGATTTCCGTCGTTCGTTCGAGGGCGAAGACATCGCGCATGGTTACGTGATGTATTCCAAGTCATAGGTGAGTTGCTTCGAGCGACACTTTGGGCAGAAAAACACATGCTCGTTCGAGAGTTGCCCATCGCAATCGCACCTTCGCCGACCCTGGTTTGCGGAGCCCGTCTTGCTTGATATGGTCACGAACTTTCCGCAGGACAGGCACTGTAGTCCTGCAGTGAAGCACTCCTCACCCTCTTCGGTCTCTCCGTGGGTGAACGAAATAATGCTTTCGTAGTAACCACATTGCCTGCAGTGAATCGTGCCACCGCCTCCCATGTCAGAAAATGTGAGACCCTCAGCGGCCTTCCTTTTGGATGCAGCCGCTGCATTGCGCTGCAAGGCCCTCTCGTGCAACGAAGACCACAGGGCCACAGGCCATATTGATACGGACACGGTGCAGAGAAGCAGTCGGAAGGCAAGCAACTTCGTCGCCGGAACCGGCACGCGAGCCGTAAACGCATTGGCTAGTGGAGAGCATCTCACCTCACTGACTGCCTTAGATATGGCAGCCCTAACAGGATTAAGGGCAACGACTGCAACTCCGGCGATTACATAGCCCGCCACAGCGGAGGTAATGACGCCATCTGTCATGTCGTTTACTGCTCCGCGGAGAAGGCCGCTGGAGACACACCGGGCTGCGCGGAACAAGGCATGGAGACCGCTTCCAGCAATTGATGCAGATTTGCCGCCACTTGCGATTCAATCGTGACAGACAACCCAGGATCTTTGTCGTCCGTTGATTTCTCCATGACGATGCTTTGTCCCTCTGGCAACGGCCAGCATAAGCCAAGTGCCTCACTTGAGTTCGACAGCCCGTCAAACCGGTGCGGCGGGCCGTACTGTTCGACGAGGCGGGGGAGCAGTACCTTTACGCTGGGCAGCTGAAAATCGTACGACAGCGAGTGCAACCGATGCGTTGAGGTCCATTCCACCGTCAGATACCCCGGGATACCGAGCAGCGATCCTTGTCCGAAGCACATAGAGTAATCGGGGCCATCAAGGCCGGTTGCGCATTTGCGGATGGCTTGCAGCTCACCGAGCGATTCAACAGACAATCCCTCAGGGACAGACAGAACTGGATTCCCGCGACGAGCAGTAGCGTCTTTGACCCGATACTCGGCCTCCTGCCGGCGTTCGCGCAGATGCTTCTGCGTGTATCCCCAAGCGAACACAGCGACTATTGCAAGCGCGATAACCATTCCGAAGGAGATCCGGGAATGCCTCCTGGTTTCAGGGTGATGAACGCTTTTTATGTCCACCGGGTAACTCCTCGCTGACTGCGCTTCGATTGCAGGCAATTCGACGCCCTTCTCAGTCGCCCAATCGTAGCAATCACGATTTGCGACGAACACAAAGCCAGGCCGAACTCCGCCGTAATGGCATAATCCAAGTCTAGGTCGTCCACCATTTCCCCGACCAGCGCGCTATCTCAATCTGGCTACTGGCATCGACTATTGCGCCGCATTGCTTGGTGCACTCGAAACCTCTGCCAAATATTTGATGACAGCGTATTTCGTGTGCTGCTGCTCCCAGTGCGTGTCATAGCTAGTGGTGTTGCTTTGGCCTTGGGCAGTAGTCGTCGCCCCAAAGGTGCCGGTGGTCGTATTGCCGGATGTGGTCGCGTTTATATTGCCAGATGTGTTTGCCGTGCCTGAGCTTTGTGTCGAAGTGTTGTGAAATTCGGCAACGGTTTTTACTTCTGAATTGGCGAGTATCACGGCATCTCCTCCGGCCTTCTTGGCCTCCTTGGCGATGCTTGATTCGAGACCTGACATTCGAATCATTCCGACAAGACCAGATTTAAATCGCGAATCGGTGACGTATCCGATTATCTTGAATTTTCTGGGCGGTGCACCGTTTGACCAGAAGTCGATGCCATCGACGATTTTCTTCTCGCCACCGGTACCTTCTTGGACAGCATCTTTGCCCTCGTAGGAGACGAATTCGCTAGCACACACAATGGAGCATCCCAGAAACAAGCAAGCACCTAGAGCTATCAGTGATTTCGATTGCGTCGCCATATTAGTCTCTCCTTAACTACTGCCACTGACATATCAAATGGGCTTAAAAGCTTATGGGGCAGACGGCCCCTTCTACCCGCGAGCGCTTCACAACCACGGAGCACCGATTGCGACATAGTTCGCAATAACCGACGGTCACAGCCCTCACGATTCAGCAAACTCGAAGTGACGCTGGGGCTCAGGAGGCTCGTCGGACTCCCGTAGAAGACGCTCAAGGACCTTGTGCAGGTTGACCCGCCTACTAGCCGCACGTGACTGTGAGATCGTGGCGCGTCGAGCGGCAGCCTCATCACCGACCAAGATCACTTGACGCTGCGCGCGTCGCCGCGGTGTACAGCAAGGTGCGATCGAGGAGCCGATTACCAGTAACTGCAACGATCACTCAGGGCCACTGCGATCCTTGCGCCTTATGGACCGTGATCGCATACCCAAGTTCAAGATCATCGAGCATGTACGCCGCGCCTACCCCTCCCGCTCAAGGCCCCATTACCCGCATACCCGGGTCGGAGGCGGCCGTCCGTGGCGCGCGCGTCCGCGTGCGCGGGCGTTTGCAGGAGATGATCCGGGCGGAGATGTTCAATCTGGAGAAAGCGGTATCGGTCCTGCGCTGCCTGGGGCTGTCCATGGATACCCGGTCGGAGGATGGGCAGCCGCCTAACTATCCGGATGTGGTAGAGGTGGCTGGCGATCTGATCGAGCGGTCGTTGGCGGACCTGGACGTTCTGTACGATGGCTATATCCCGAATCCCTTGTTGGCGGGGCGCAAAATCGAGCGGTTCTAGCGCCCACCCGGTGCGCTGCCGAGGGGGAGTAGTTGGCCTGGGCTGTCCCAGAATCGGCGCACGGCGGGGGCGTGAAGCGGCGCCATGACGATCAGTGTCCGGGGGCCGCGGGATGGCGGCGCACTCCCTTGAGCGGTGGTTGCCGGTTGACCCTTTCAGGGCACGACGGGGACGGTGGGCTGCAGATCGACGATGGCCCCGCTTTGTACAAAGAAATCATCACCGACGAGGGTCGGGTGATAGATCGGGTTGCCCTGGGGCGCATGGAGGGGCTGGTAGATGACCCGCCGCGCGCAGTCCTCGGCGGAGGTGGCCCAGCCCAGATTTAAGGCAAAGGTCACATCGAGGACTTCCAGGGCGGGCGAGGTCAGCCACAGATGAAACGGGACCCCCTCACGGTGCCACGCCGCCCACTTCTCGGTGAGAAACCTCTGGATCAGTACCTCGTCATGCTGCATCCGCGGGGTGCCGTTGAACTCAATCCAGCCGATCGTCAACTGCAGGGGCACGCCGCCGAGCGCGTCGCACAGCGGCGCCAGCAACATGTTGTGTATGGCCATGGTCTGGCCCACCAGCCCCTCGCCAGAGTGTCGGTTGAAGTAATCGACAATCACCGGCAAGGCCTTGGCCAGATCGATGCAGCTCTTGCGCACCAGGAGCCGAATGGGTGGCAGTGCGAGCCCGAGTCGCAGGGTGCGATCCCACGCTTGCGTAAACCCCTGGCCGTAGTCCTTCACCGCAATCCCATCCTTTCGCGGTCGTGGCTTGCTTGAGTTGTCATGGTACCTCTGGATGCAGGGCCACGGGTACGCGGCGGGGGCGGGGGTGGCCGAGGGTGCTGGCTGCGAGTCGAGCGTGGCCGCTTGAGGTCGGTCGATCTCCCCATTTAGCCGCTCCCTGGGGCTCTTGGGGAGGCATGGTAGAGGCGCACCAAACGCATCGAGCAGGCGGGATACGCTCCGAGCTCTATTTGAACCGATAGCTGAGGTCGATCCCGGCGGTTCGCGGCTGATTGGTCGCCACTCGGTTATAGGTCGGCAGATTGACCGACAAGGCCTGTGTGTCGCTGAGAAGGGCCATGGTGTTGGTGAGATTGTCGACGAACAGCGTCGCCGACCAGGTACGGGTCTTGACGCCCGCGCGCAGATTCACGAGACCGTATCCCGGCAGATGGTTCATCGGGTAGTAGGTGGCGTCTATTCTGGGCCCGACGTAGTCATATGAGATTCTTGTGTCGGCGTCCAGTCCGTTGCCGAGGGGCAAAGTCTCGGCGAGAGCGGCGCCGCCCGTCCAGGGAGCGATGGCCTGGAGTTGATCGCCCTTGTGACCGCCGGTGTCAGGATCGTTCTGGGTCAATTGGGCATGGGTATAGCCGACGCTGGCGGATGCCACCAGCCCCGTGACTATCACGGCATCCACTTCGAGCTCGCTGCCGTAGACCGCGGCGTCGCCGGTGTTGTCGGTGTAGGGATAGCCGCAGGAAAGAGCGACCACCTGCTGTACCCCCTTCCAGGTCTCGTAGTACAAGGCACTGTTGACGGTCACTCGTCCATCCAGATTGGCCTTCTCGCCCACCTCGTAGCTCCAGACGCCGTCCGGTTGGTAG
Source organism: uncultured Gammaproteobacteria bacterium (assembly GCA_963784105.1). Lineage (GTDB taxonomy): Bacteria > Pseudomonadota > Gammaproteobacteria > Steroidobacterales > Steroidobacteraceae > Bog-1198. The sequence continues at coordinate 931,754 of CAWAQE010000015.1, read as the reverse complement.
AATTGCGGCGCGGCGGTCTTGCCCAGCGCCTCGAGCGAGGCCAGACAGGCGGCGCCGAGAGTGGTCGCTGGATTGTTCGGGATGGGTTGATTCGGTCCGCCCGGCCTGAACCCCTTGGCCACCGTCGTGTAGAGCAATAAGTCATCCGTCGCCTGCAGCGCGAGATTGAACTTGGGATTCACTCCCTGACTGGACTGCGTCCCATAGTTCGAGGCGGAGGTGTTGGAGCCGGTCGCGGAGCCGAAGCCAGAATACACCGTGTACAGCGACGCATCGTAGGAGTAGCGGCGTAAACCCACCGTGGCCTTCAATGTCGGCAGCAGCTGGTAGGACGCTTCGCCGAAGGCCGCCTCCTGCGAGATTCTCGTCGGCTGATACTGTGTGAATTGATTGTCGGTGCCGAACAGCGCGATGCCGTTGGGAACCTGCGAGGAGAGGTCCCAATCGGAGGTGAAGCGGCTGTAGAAGCCGCCGATCAGCCACTGAAATTTCGTGCTGCCGGTGGAGGTGAGGCGAATCTCCTCGCTGAACTGCTTGGTCGCATCCGTTTCGCTCATGGAGCCGCCGCCCAGGCCGCCCTGCGACGGGTAGACGCTCGGCAGGTCGAATGCCCATTGCAGATTTTCGGCCTGATCCTGCGCGATCTGCTCGGTGCGGGTCCAATCCGAGGTGATCGAGGACACGCTGAAGGAGTCGAACTTGTAGTTCACCGCGACATTGCCGAGCACGAACTTGTCGCTGAAGGGTTCGGCTACGTCGAAGGGTTGGTAGTGCGCCAGGGTGCCGGGATCACTGTCGAAGGAATTGGGGCCGCCCTGTTCGATGTTTTGCATGAAAACCATGGGTGTGATGCTCAAGCGATCGTTCGGCTTGTAGCTCAGGCTGATGCGCCCGCCGGTCAGATCCGTGTCATTGACATCGCGGTAATCCGCCGCGACCGGCGCCGCGGCGACGTTGCCGCGCACCGCTCCATAGTTGGGCACGGCCGGAAAGTCGTCCACCACGATCCGCGACAGCCAGCCGCTGGTGTGCGACTCGGTGGCGACGGCACGCAGCGCCAGCACATCGTCGATGAGCGGAATGTTGACCATGAAATTCTCGGCGTGGTTGAAGCCGCCGCCGTCCGTTCCCGACAGCGTCGACTGCGCACTCGCCTCGAATTTCCCTGCGTCGGGCTGGTTGGTGATCAGGCGGATGGTGCCGCCCATCGACCCCGATCCATACAGCGTGCCCTGCGGGCCGCGCAGCACTTCGATGCGGTTCAAATCGTAGAGGCTGGGATCGATCACCACCTTGCCGTTCACCGCCGCCGCGGGCGCGGTGAGAGGCGTGTCATCCAGGTAGAAGCCGACCGTCGGCGACGAGCCGCCGCTCGAGGACAGTCCGCGCATCTCGAATTCGGTCTGGCCCGGGCCGTTGGATTTCATCGAGACACCGGGCACCTCGCCGACCAGGGAGGTGACGCTGGTGATGCCCTGCTCCTCGAGCTGCGGTCCGCTCAGCGCGGTGATGCTGATCGGCACCTTGCTGATGTTCTCTTCGCGCCGCGTGGCCGTGACGACGATTTCCTGAATCGTTGCCGGCTCCTCGCTGCCTTGGGGATTCGGCGCATCCGCCGCCGCGCCCGGCGATGCCGCGCACAGCGCGAGCTCTGCAAGGCCGGTGGTGAGCATGATGCGAATTGCAGACTCCAGGGACCCGGACTTCGACATCGACGATCTCCTTCGAACCTCCCTGTTCTAGCTTGTCGGATGATGTTTTTTTTAGAATACCGTTCTGTTAGATAGAATGTAGCGATTGCGACCCACGAAGTCAAGAGCGCGATTGCGTACGACGCGGGGTTCCTAAAGGCTCTGGTAGTTCGGTCCGGAACCGCCCTCCGGCGTCACCCAGGTGATCTGTCCGGTGTAGGGATCCTTGATGTCGCAGGCCTTGCAATGCACGCAGTTGGAGGAATTGACCTGCAATTTTTTCCCGCCATTGCCGTCCGCGATCATCTCGTAGACGTTCGCCGGACAAAAATTCGTGCAGGGATTGCCGAATTCCGTCGCGCAACGCGTCGCGCACAGCGTGGTGTCCGCCACATGCAAATGCACGGGTTGATTCTCCTCATGCGTGGTCGCGGCAAAGAATACGAACGCCAGCCGATCGCGCGGCGGCAATTCGCGGTCGCCCCAGTCGCGGTCCGGACTTTCGTAGTCCTTCAGCTTCTCGAGCACCGTGTCGTCGGCATGATTGGCCAGAGTCCACGGCAGTTTGCCGAAGGTCACCGTTTCCAGCGCGGCATTAAGCAGACCGAACCACATCCCGCGGCGGAATCCCGGCCGGATATTGCGCACCTTGTGCAGCTCCCGGCCGCCTTCCGATTCGCGCCAGCGCTTGTCGAAACCAAGGCTGGTGCCTTGCTCGACAAAGTGCTCCGCAGCGGTCATCCCGGATCGAATCGCCTGATGGATACCCTTGATCTTCGGTGTGTTGAGCGTGCCGCCGGCATCGCCGACCAGCATCGCCCCCGGCATTTCGAGCGTTGGCATGGATTGATAGCCGCCTTCGATCATAGTTCGCGCGCCGCCGGCGATGATTTCTCCGCCCTGCAATAGGCTCCTGATTTCGGGGTGATTCTTGTATTGTTGGAAGGCCTCAAACGGCTTGAGGCGCGGATCTTCATAGTCCAGGCCGACCACGAAGCCCACATACACTCGATCGTTATCCAGGTGGTAGAGAAAGCTTCCGCCGTAGGTCTTGTTATCAAGCGGCCAACCCAGGGTGTGCTGGATGAGGCCGGGCTGGACGCGTCCGCGCGGCAGTTGCCACAACTCCTTGAATCCCAGTCCATAGGTCTGAGGTGACTTACCGGCATCGAGATTGAAGCGCTTGATCAACTGTTTTGAGACGCTGCCGCGGCAGCCCTCGCAAAACATGGTGACCTTGGCGTGAATCTCGGGGCCCAACGCAAAATTGGGTCCGAGCTCACCGTTCTTTTCGACGCCCATGTCGCCGATGCGCACGCCTTTGACGGCACCGGCCTCATCGAACAAGGCTTCCGCCGCCGCGAATCCGGCAAACACATCGACCCCCAGTTTCTCGGCTTCCTGACCGAGAATCGGCACCAATTGCCCCAGCGAGATGATGAAGTTGCCGTGATTCGCCATCTGCGGCGGCGTGGGCAGCTGGTAGCGCTTGCGGCGCGTCATGAACAGGAACTCATCGCGAGTGGCCGGTACGCAGACCGCCGGAGCGTGACTGCGCCAGTCCGGGAGCAGATCATCCAGAGGCCCGGGTTCCAGCACGGCGCCGGACAAGGAGTGAGCTCCCAGACTCGCGGCCTTTTCCAGCACGCACACGCTCAAGGCGGGATTCAGTCGCTTCAGGCGGATTGCGCAAGCCAGCCCGGCGGGGCCGGCGCCGACAATCGCAACCTCATATTCCATCACATCGCCGGCGGTTTCGTTCATCAATGACACCTAGAATCGGCCTTACTGTGAACTCCTGACCTAAAGCTTCTCTATGGTTGAGAACACCTGGCTCATGTTCTGCGGGGTGAAGGCCAACTCGTCGCAGCGCTTCGCGCTCCATATCCTTGCCTGGGCACCGCGCTGTCTGGACAACCAGCCTCGGGTAGAAGCGATCTCGAGGTCGTATACCCAATTCGCCATGATCATGACCGCCGCCATATGTCCTCCAAGGGAGGTCGCGCCGCATGCGTCATGGATCAGCGTCACCGCATAATTGCGATCGAATGCTCCCTGCACGGTGAGGAAGACGCAGCAGTCGGTCACGACACCGCAAACGATCAGGTGGGAGGCGCCGAGGCTGCGCAGCACGCCATCGAGCTCTGTTTCATAGAAGGCATTTTGGCGCCGCTTCTCGATCACGATGTCCCGCGGCCTCGGACTGATGCTCGCGGCGATCTCGACGGCAGCCGTCCCCTGACGATAATAGAGGGGCGCACCTTGCGCATCGACCGGCTCCCGGTTCACCAGCCCAAGGCCATCGGCGCGGTTCACGTGCCGGGTGTAAATGACCGGTATGCCATCCGCCCGGGCTTGCTCGATCAGCAGTTGTGCGTGCTCGAGGATCTTGTCCATGCCGATGCCGGCAATATGCGTCATGGACTCGCCGGCCGAGCCGGCTTCCTGCTGCAAGTCAATCACCAGCAACGCTGATTTCTTCATGTGCCTCACCCTCCAAGGTCGAAACGATGTAGCAGAAAAACGGGGCGCGAACTCAGCAACATCCACACCGCCGCCGCTGAGACCGCCGCAGAGACGATCGAGCAGCGCCTCGGAGAAGCCGGGCCTGCAGGTCTCATGCACTCTGCCATCCTGCCCGCGTGTGCTGGGTTGCCTGATGCATCATGGAGTGCTGGTCCCGGAACGCCTGCGACTTTTTCAACAGAGCCTCGGCCATGCGAATGCTGGCGTAGTCGATCAAGCGGCCGTCCAGCGACACGGCGCCCCGGCCCTGGCGTGCGGCTTGCGCCATGGCGTCCACGATGCGAGCGGCCTGCGCCAATTCGGCCGCGGATGGCGTGTACACCTCGTTGCAAAGCGCCACCTGCGAGGGGTGGATCGCCCACTTGCCCTCATAACCGAGCACGGCCGCGCGGTTGGCGGCAGCGCGAAAGCCCGCGGTGTCGTTGAAGTCTCCGAACGGGCCGTCGATGGGACGTAGCCCGTAGGCGCGGCAGGCGACCAACAGGCGGGCCTGCGCCGCATGCCAGGGGTCGGTCCAAAAGTATTGGCGTATGCCATCCGTATCCTGGTCGGCGAGCACGCCGCAATCGCGGTGGACGCCGCCGATCACCGTGGTACGTGCGCGGGTCGATGCGGCGTAGTCAGCCACGCCGAAGGACATGGCCTCCAACCGTTTGCTCGACTGCGCAATGGCCTCGACATTGGCCATGCCCAATGCGGTCTCGATCAGCACTTCGATGCCGATGCGCTTCGTGCGCCGCTTCGCGGCCTCGATCTGCGTCACCAACATGTCCACCGCATACACGTCGGCCGCCACGCCCGCCTTCGGGATCAGGATCATGTCGAGACGCGGGCAGGATTCAACGATGTCGACCACGTCGCGGTACATATAGTGGGTGTCCAGACCATTGATGCGCACCATCACGGTCTTCGTTCCCCACGGGATATCGTTGAGTGCCTGGATGATGTTGCTGCGTGCCTGCTCCTTGTCGTCGGGCGCGACCGCATCCTCGACATCGAGAAAAATGACGTCCGCGGCGGATTGTGCAGCCTTCTCGAACAGAGCCGTGTTGGACCCCGGCACCGCGAGTTCAGAGCGGTGCAGGCGCGGCGTGGCCGGTTCGATGCAGGTGAAGCTCATGCAGACCGGTGGCGCAATCGGTTGGCGTTGCTCAGCGCCAGCGCCACCGTCGAGCCGAGTTCCGCCGCGCTGGGCGCGACCATGACCCCGTACGACCGCATGATCTTCGCCTTCTCCGCGGCACTGTCGCCCTCGGCCGAAATGATGGCGCCGGCATGGCCCATGCGGCGGCCCTTCGGCGCGGTGAGTCCGGCGACATAGCCGACCACCGGCTTGCTCATGTGCTGCTGCACCCATTTCGCGGCCTCCGCTTCCTGCGGGCCGCCGATTTCGCCAATCATCATCACCACCTTGGTTTCCGGATCCTGTTCGAACAGCATCAAATGATCCAGGAAGGAACTGCCGTTGATCGGGTCGCCGCCGATTCCCACACTGGTGCTGATGCCTATCCCCAAGGCCTTCATCTGCGCGGCCGCCTCGTAGCCCAGCGTACCGGAGCGCGACACCACCCCGACATTGCCCGGGAGGTAGATGTCGCTCGGCATGATGCCGAGCATGGCCTTGCCGGCACTGATGATTCCCGCGCAATTGGGGCCGACGACGGTGGTGCGCTTAGGTTTCGGATAGCGCCGCAGGTAGCGCTTGACGCGCATCATGTCCTGCGCGGGAATGCCGTCCGTGATGATGCACACCAGCCTGAGTCCGGCATCGGCGGCTTCCATCAACGCATCGGCCGCGTAAGCGGGCGGCACGAAGGCGAGACTGGCTTCGGCGCAGGTGACCTTTACCGCGTCCTTGACGGTGTTGAACACCGGCCGCTCGAGATGGGTCTGGCCGCCTTTGCCGGGTGTGACTCCGCCGACTACCTTGGTCCCGTAGCGGATCATTTCCTGGGCGTGGAAACTGGCCTTGTCGCCGGTGAAGCCCTGCACGATCACGGGTGTCGTGGCGTCGATGAGAATGCTCATGGGACCTGTCCGCCGCGCGTCGCCGCGGCCACTGTGTGCGCGGCTGGCATGACCTCTTGCGCCGCTGCGACGACTTTGTGCGCCGCCTCGGCCAGAGTGTCGGCCAACAGGATGGGCAGGCCGCAGTCGCGCACAATGCGCCTGCCCTCATCGACATGGGTGCCGGCGAGACGCACGATCAGCGGCACGTGCAGACCCTTGGCCGCCTGCACCACGCCTTGCGCAACCCAGTCGCAGCGATTGATGCCGGCAAAGATGTTCACCAGTATCGCCTTGACATTGCGGTCGGACAGCACGAGATTGAACGCCGCCGCGACCCGCTCGGGCGAGGCGCCGCCGCCCACATCCAGAAAATTGGCGGGCTCGCCGCCGGCGTGCTTGATCATGTCCATGGTCGCCATCGCCAATCCGGCGCCGTTGATGATGCAGCCGATATCGCCGCTGAGGCCGACGTAGTTGAGCCCGAATTGCGCAGCCTGGGCTTCGCGTGGATCCTCTTCGGCGGAGTCGCGCATTTCGGCGACCTGGGAACGGCGAAACAGCGCGTTGTCGTCGAACGACATCTTGGCGTCCAGCGCCAGAACGCGGTTGTCATGGGTGACCACCAGCGGATTGATCTCGACCATGGTGGCATCCAGATTGCGGAAGGCGCGGTAGCAAGCCATGATGGTAGTCACCGCCTGACTGACTTGCTTCATGTTCAGTCCCAGACCGAACGCGAGTTCGCGGGCCTGGAAACTCTGCAGACCCACCGCCGGGTCCACCCATTCCTGAAGCAGGGAGTCGGGCCGGCTGCGGGCGATCTCCTCGACTTCCATGCCGCCTTGCGCCGAGGCGATCACACGGATGCGCTCCACCCCGCGATCGAGAACGAATCCCAGGTACAGCTGGCGTACGAAGGATTCGGCCTTCTCGACGTACAGCCGGTGCACCACCTTGCCGCCGGCGCCGGTCTGGTCGGTCACGAGCCTGGCGCCGAGCAGGCTCTTGGCGGCGGCGGTGACTTCTTGATAGGTACGGCACAGCTTGACGCCGCCGGCCTTGCCGCGGCCCCCGGCGTGGACCTGCGCCTTCACGGCCCAATGCCAGCCGCCCAACTCAGTTGCGACGTACACTGCCTGTTCGGGACTGTACGCCACGCCACCCGGCGGCACCGCGACGCCGAACCCGGACAGCAGTTGCTTTGCCTGGTACTCGTGGATGTCTATGGGTGGACTCCCGGCGGTGAGTGGCGGCGCCAGTAGTTCTGTGCCGCCGCCACGCCGCTGCCGGGCTCGATCTGGACGCCCACATCCAGCATGGCCAGCTCACATCCCGCGAGAGCACCGAGCAGCATCAGTTCATTGAGATCTCCCAGATGGCCGATGCGGAACAACTTGCCGGCCACCTTCGATAGGCCGGCGCCCAGCGCGAGGTTGTAGCGCGCGAAGGCGCGCGCAATCACCTCGGTACCGGCGATGCCCTCGGGCAGCATGACGGCGGACACGGTGTTCGAATACCACTGGGGCGCGGTCGCGCACAGCTTGAGCTTCCAGCCTTCCAACACGGCGGCGCGCACGCCGCCCGCCAGGTAGCGGTGCCGCTGGAAGACATTCTCCAACCCCTCCTCGGCCAGCATGCTCAGCGATTCGCGCAGGCCATACAGCAACGGTATTGACGGGGTATAGGGAAAATAGCCCGCGGCATTGGCTTGAACCATGTCGGCGTAATCGAAATAACAACGCCGCGAGGTCGCGCTCTTGCCGGCGTCGAGCGCTTTTTGGCTGACGCAGGTAAGCCCCAAGCCCGGGGGAAGCATCAAGCCCTTTTGCGAGCCGCCCACGCAAACATCGACGCCCCATTCATCCATGCGAAAGTCGATGCTGCCGAGCGCGCTCACCGAGTCCACCAGCAACAGCGCCGGATGCTTCACGCCGTCCAGTGCCTCTCGGACCGCGCCGACATCGCTGCTCACGCCGGTGGAGGTCTCGTTCTGACAGACCAGCACCGCCTTGATCTTGTGTTCCTTGTCCGCACTCAACGCAGCCGCGTAGCGCTCCACCGGGGCACCCTCGCCCCACGGGGTCTCGAGCAACTCCACCTCGTACCCCAAGCGCGTGCACATACTGGCCCACAGATGACTGAACTGCCCGAAACGCGCGCTCAGCACCTTGTCGCCGATGTTCAGGCAGTTGCTCAGCGCCGCCTCCCAGCACCCCGTCCCGGAAGACGTGAAAATGAGGGGGCGGCCCGTGCCCGTTTTGAAAAGGCGCTTCAAGCCGTCGAGACAGGCCAACGCCAGTCCCGGGAACACCGCGGAACGGTGATCCTCCATCGGCACCAGCATCGCGCGCTGGATGCGATCCGGCACATGGGTGGGTCCCGGAACCATCAGAAAATTACGACCGGCCACGCTGTCTCCTTGCGGCGTGGTTGTTGCCGCCGCTTCATTGCATGTATTCTATCTAGAAGAACGTCGTTCTCTTTTTTAGCAGTCATCGAGTTGCGCGTCAAGCCACATGAAAAACAAGGACGATCGCTGGTCATCCATCGCGGCATTTGCGAAAACGCGCGGCCTCGAGGCCGTGCGGCTGCCGCGCTCGGTCAGGGTGTTGTTGGAGGCCGCCCTTTGCGGCCTCGAGAGCGGACGAACGAATGCCCGCGATTGCGATGCAATCCTCGCCTGGCGGCCGGGAACCGCCGGCCAGGCCGAATGGCGCTTCCCGATCGGGCGGGTGCTGATGCAAGATGCCTCCGGGCTGCCTCTACTGGCGGACCTGGCTGCCTTGCGCGACGCGGTCAGCTCGAGGGGCAGCGATCCGGGCGCGATCGACCTGAAGATACCCGCCACGCTGGTGTTCGATCATTCGGTCGAGACCGATCACTGGGGAACCGCGGACGCGCTGCGGCGAAACATGGCCGAGGAATTCGCGCGCAATCGCGAACGCTACGAGTTTGCACGCTGGGCCGAACAGGCATTCACCGGCCTCGAGCTGATTCCTCCCGGCAACGGCATTGTCCATCAAGTGCATTTGGAGCGAATCGCCGAAGTGGTCTCGAGGCGGCACGGCGTCGTGACATGCGACACCGTGGTGGGCACCGACAGCCATACGACCATGGTCAACGGGCTGGGTGTGGTCGGCTGGGGCGTCGGCGGCATCGAGGCGCAGGCGGCGCTGCTGGGGAGAACACTGTCGATCGCCAGCCCGGAAATCATCGGCGTCCAACTGCTGGGCCGTCCCTCCGAGCACATTGCGGCGACCGATCTGGCGCTGGCATTGACCGCGCGTCTGCGGCGCGAAGGCGTGGTCGGCGCCTTCCTCGAATTCTACGGGCCCGGTGTACGGATGCTGGGCGTGGCCGATCGCTGCACCATCGCCAACATGGCCCCGGAATACGGGGCAACCCAGGCGCTGTTTCCGGTGGACGAGGCCGTCATCTCCTATCTGGCGAATCATGGACGCAGCGCGCGTCACTTGCACAGGATCCGATCCCATCTCGAGCGCCAGGGATTATTCGGCGAGCAGGGTGAGCACTGCCAGTACGACCGAACCATCCGCTTCGACCTATCGCAGGTGGTCGCGACCGTGGCCGGACCTTCGCGGCCGGATCAACAGCTCAGCCTGCCGGACGTCGCCGACAGTTTGCGCAACAGCTTCCCGGCGCAGCGCCTGGACGGACGCGTCGTGCTCGCCGCCATCACCTCCTGCACCAGTACCGCCAATCTCAAGTCCATGGCCGCCGCCGGCATTCTGGCGCGCAAGGCCCTCGCCGCGGGGCTGCTCCCGCCCCCCTGGGTGAAGACCGTATTCGCGCCGGGCTCGCGCGCGACCGCCGGCGCCTTGCGGCAAATGCAATTGCTGGCACCCCTGGCCAAGCTCGGCTTTCACATTGCCGCCTTTGGCTGCGGGCCCTGCGTCGGCAACACAGGTTCGCTCGCCGCGGGCGTGGAGGACGAATTGAAGGCCGGCGCGGTTGCCGCCGCGGCGCTGTCGGGCAACCGCAACTTTGAAGGCCGCATTCACCCGTCGATTCGCGCCGCCTACTTGATGAGTCCGGCGCTGGTGGTGGCCTATGCGCTCGCCGGTCGCATGGACCTGGACCTTACCAGCACCCGGATTGGCGGCCGCGTACCTCTTGCCGAGCTGTGGCCCTCGAATGCCGAGCTGGAGAACGCGCTCGGCAAGGTTCGGTACTCGCGCTCGCGCAAGAAAGAAACCGAGACGCGCTGGTCGCGTATCGCCGCACCGGCCGGCGCGCAATTTCTCTGGCCTGAAGGCTCCAGCCATTTTGTGAAGCCGCCCTTCTTGGACGCGCAGGTGGGCAATCGGCTGAGTTCCATCCTGCAGGCGCCGGCTCTCCTGTGTCTCGGCGACGCCGTCACCACCGATCACATAAGTCCGGTCGGGGCGATCCCACGCGACAGCGCGGCGGGACTGTATCTGGCTGCCCTGGGAGTCGCGGCGGGCGAGTTCGGGAGCTACGCGTCGCGCCGCGTGAACCATGAGGTCATGCTGCGCGGAACCTTTGCGAATCCGCGGCTCGCGAACCGTTTGGTCGCAGGCTCTGGACCCCTCACCCGGCACATGCAAAGCGGTCGAGTCGCACCCATTCATGAGGTCGCGCAGAGTTATCGCGAGGCAGGGCGCAGCATGGTGATCCTCGCGGGCTGGAACTACGGCAGCGGCAGCGCGCGCGACTGGGCGGCCAAGGGGACGGCTCTCTTGGGAGTGCGCGCGGTGTTGGCGCGAAGTTTCGAGCGCATTCACCGCAGCAATCTGGTGGCGCTCGGGGTGCTGCCCATCGAGGTGGAGAGTCGGGACGATCCCTGGGCGCGAATCGAACCCTGCACGGCGGTCCATGTCTCCATCCATCTGTCACCCGACGCGAGGCCCCACTCGCGGGTGCGCGTTCATTTACAGATGGACGGCCGTGTCAAGGGGCTGAACGCGAAGCTGCGGATCACCACCCCGTCCGAACAGGGTCAACTGGCGCTGGGCACGCTGTTCCATTCCTGCCTCGACGAGGCACTGCACGGCTGACCGCCGGAAAGCGCCGCAATCCGGCCAGGGCGCCCTCGACCGGTCGCTACATCTCGAGCGCTTGCGCCACCAGCCGATGGAACTGGTGAGTGGCACGCTCGCTGACTTCCAGGCCCTCGGCATCGTCGATGAACCGGCCCGCGCCATAGCCGCGCGAGTTCAGGCCGCGCTGCACGGACTCCACCAGCGCCACGTCTTCGTCGGTGAGCGCGCCGTTGCGATAGCGCTCGCGGGCCTCATCGACTTCGTCGCCCGGCAGCGCAAAACGCTGACCGTACTGCAACGTGCTCGCGACGCTCGTGGGAAGAAATGAGAACACCGACATCTCGGCCGAGCCCGGCATCACATTGAAGGTCGTCGTGGGCCACAGCCACCACCACAGGGTGCGTGTATTCGCCGCATCGGCATGGACGGGATAGGCCGTGTTGTCGGGCCGCCCCATGTTGGCCTTGTGGCTCATCCAATGCTCGTGAACGTCGACCTTGAAGCTGCGCAGATCCATGAGGGATGCGAGCGCCGGATGCGCGGTTCGGCAGTGGTAGCATTCCAAGTAGTTGTCGACGGTCACTTTCCAGTTGGCCTGGATTGGTGCGCTCACCCGTCCGGGCGCGACCACCAGGCGTTCGAACGCCGGCACCTCGGCGGCAATCTCCGCCGCCAGTTCCGCCGCCAGTTCCGACAGCGGGGTCGCCTCAGCATCGAGGTTGAAGAAAATCAGCTTGCCGACAAACACTTCGATGCGTACCGGCTTGAGATTGAACTCCGCATTGCGAAAATCCGGCAACTGCGCCGTGCCGCGCGCTCCATTGAACTGGCCATCGACGCCGTAAGTCCACGCATGATAGGGACAGGTGATCATGTGGACTCGGCCGCAGCCGCGCAACAGCTCGTGCCCGCGGTGTTGGCACACATTGTAGAAGCCGCGGATCGCCGCGTCCTTGCCGCGGATGACGATGATCTCTTGGTCGAGAATCCGCGCCGTCAGATAGTCGCCTGACTTCGACAGCTCCTGGGTAGTGCCGGCGTAGTGCCAGCTGCGGAAATGAATGGCCGCGCGCTCCTTCTCAAACACCGATGGATCGGTATAGGCCCAGCCGGGCAGCGTGCGCGAGCTTGCCGCGCGCTCGGTGATGCCGAGGTTGAGGCCCGCTTGCTCGCTTCGATCTTTCATGCAACCCCCGATCCCGCCCGCGCCGGGTCAGTCGTCAAACTTTATTCTGTTCAACAGAACGATGTTCTCTTTCTATCAGTCATGCCGCCGTGCGTCAAGCTTGCGGCCCCGCAGCAAACGCCATGCCGATCACGCCGAAGCCGAAGAACACCGGGGGCGGTGCTGTGGACTTACGCCGCTCGAGCGCTGTCCCTGGCATCCGCGGCCACCTGCCGCAACAGATCATGCGCCGCCAGAACCGCGATCATCAGATTGCAGATGGGATAGGGCGAGAAGCGCCCCCCGATGATGTTCGAAATGCGCCGCTGCTCCCGGGTCTTCGGACGAATCGCGGCGCCGCGCAGCGCGCATCCCCGCGGGCGCCCAAATCATTCTGCACGCCATAATAAATTCGCTTATTCGCTCTCAAGCCGGCGGCGCCTTCGTCGGGGTTGATCGCCAGTCCGGCGGCGATCAGGTCAGGATGAGACTACAACAGCCATTGCACCCCGTCCCGGGTTCCGGCTTCCTCCGACCAGGTCGCACGCGGCGCTTCCACCACGTCGATATGCCCGATGAGCAGCATGGACATGAGCTTATTCATGATGGCGACCGGCACACCGCGAAGTAAGCCGCCAGCAGCGCGCAGAATCCAAAGGCCGAATAACACACCCTCTTCGCCAGTGGGTCGGCGGGTGCCAGCAGCGCGTCGAGCGCAATATAGGCGAAGGCGACCAACGCCACCACGGCGGGTCCCAGCACCACCAGACGGTACCGCCCTTCCCGCCGCTGCAGCACCAGCGCGGCCACGCAGATCAGCATATAGGGAATCACCCACTCATACGCCCCCATGTTGGTCAGATAGGTAGAGGCCTCGATGGGCGACAGCGCGGTGGATTCCAGCAACACGACGGGGAGTGCGCCGCCGGCCACCGCCAGCACGATGACTGCGCGCGCCGGGGACTGAAAACGCCAGTGTATCGCCGCAAGCCAGCAGGGCAACAGGCCATCGGCCGCCGTCGTAGCCAGCACCCGGCCGCCGAAGTTCATGTAGCCCACGAGCGAGGCCAGCGAGGCACACACCATCAGCACATCGACCGGGATCTTCATCCAGCCCACCCCGCCGGCGTCGGCGAGGATCGCTGCCGGAGAGGTTCCCGCGGCCATCGCCTCCGACGCCTGCAGCAGGAACGGCGTCTCAATGAGGCAACCGGCGAAGCCGACCGCCGCCGCCCCCAGCAAGCTCCAGAACACCACCCGCGGGGTATTGCGCAGCGGGTCCTGGGTTTCCGCCGCCAGCGACGTCAAGCCATCGAAGCCGATATAGAATCCCAGGCCCAGCCAGACGCCGCGGCTGATGTCCGCCATGGCCACGTGCTTCAGCGACAGCAGCGCCGCCAGGGGGATTGGATGGCGCCACAACAAGGCGATGCCGATCAACGCAAGGGCGGGCAGCGATACGCTGCCCAACAGCAACGCGACGCGCACCGAGGCATCGATTCCACGGTAGGCGAAGATCGAGCCGAACGAGGCGCAAGCCACCGACAGAGCGGATTGAAGCGCCGGATCGGCGCGGGTGACGGCGCCCATGTCGATGAGCGCACTCGAGGCAAAGATGACCGCTCCCGACACCAACGAGCCCATGGTGAGGATATAGCCCGCGCACAACGAGGCGGCGGTGAGCAGCATGGCCCAGTTCGGCAGCACATGGCCCACATAGGAAATCAGCGAACCGGTCGCCACGTAGCGCTGTGCGAACAGGATGATCGGCGCAGCCACGCAGAAGATCAGACCGATGGCGATCAGCATGCAAAGCCAGGTGCCGATTCCGGCGCTCGAACTGATGTACCCTGCCGCCAAGGCGAAGATCGGACCCACTTGCATGGCGGCGAGCCCCAGTCCCACCACCTTCCACAAAGGCAGTCGGCCTCGCTTCAGCGCACCCAGCTCTCTCGACGCAGCGCTCGCCGGCAGCTCTGTCTCCACCGGCATGACCTTCCCCGAACCGGACCTAGAGTTCGTCGATCGTCGAATACCGGCGGCTCATGTCCTCCGGAGTGAACGCGAACTCGTCGAAAGTCTTCGACTTCCAGGTCCTCGACTCGGCCCCGCGCTGTTTGGCCAGCCAGCCCTGGGTTGAGGCGATCTCGAGATCGTATACCCAGTTCGCCATGATCATCATGGCCGCCATATGGCCGCCAACGGAGGTGGTGCCGCAGGCGTCATGGATCAGCGTCATGGCATAGCTGCGATCGAATGCCCCCTGGACCGTGCAAAAGACGCAGCAGTCGGTGGTGACGCCGCACACGGTCAGGTGAGATACGTGCAGGCCGCGCAGCACCATGTCGAGTTCCGATTCATAGAACGCATTCTGGCGCCGCTTGTCGATCACGATATCGCCGGGTCGCGGACGAATCCTCTCGACGATCTCGACCGCGGCCGTCCCCTCGCGGTAATAGATCGGCGAGCCGCTCGCGTCCACCGGCTCTCGGTTGACCAGTCCCCGGCCATCGGCCCGGTTGATTTGCCGGGTGTAGATGATGGGAATGTCCTGTACGCGGGCTTGCTCGATCAGCAGTTGCGCATTGTCGACCAGCTTGTCCATCCCGATGCCGGCAATATGCGTCATGGACGCATGCCCCGATCCGTCCTCCTGCTGCAAGTCGATCAACAGCAAAGCTGAGTTCTTCATTTAGGTCCTCGCCAAGGTTCAAGCGCGGCAGGGATGGGGCGCCGCAAAACACTGGTGGTTCGCGCTCGGAATATTATAGAATGCTATTCTGTCTGACAGAATATAGCGTCGGAGGAATTCGAATGTCAATGCTTTTACCCCACCATATCTTCGTTCATCGCAACGCCCGAGCCGAGGCCGCTCTGGACGCACCGTGGCCGGGCACGGCGATCTCGGGTGATCCTCGCACCGTGACGCTGAACGGCTATGAGTCCGAGGATGGCAAGCGCCTGATGGGCATCTGGGAGTCGTCCCCGGGGCTATGGAGGGTCGATTACAAAGACTGGGAATACTGTCATTTTCTCGAAGGACGCTGCATCCTCACGCCGGACGGCGGCAAGCCGATCGAGCTCGAGGCGGGCGATGTGTTCGTGATCGAGCCGGGCTTCAAGGCCACCTGGGAAGTCGTCGAGCGAGTGCGCAAGTACTACGTGTTCGTCTTGGCGTGAAGCTCCGGGAGTATCGTTGCTCCGGCCGCGGGTAGGCGTACCCGGCGCTCGAACCAGGCCAGCGCCGCCCAGCCGATCAGACATAGCGTTGTGCTCGCCCCGGCCAACAGGGGCACACTCCGGCTCACCAGCAAGCCCGCGGCAAAGGGCCCCGCCGCCGATCCCAACAGGTTGAAGCTTTGCGCGAGCGAGGAGAGTCGGCCCGTCGGGTCGGCACGCACGCCGATGATGAAAATCAATCCTGCCACCGCCGCTTGACCGATCGCCTGGCCGAAAAAGCTCGACAGGAACAGAACTTCGCTGCGGCTGGTGCAGGCGATCAGGAATCCGATGGCATTGGCCGCAAACGCGATGGCCACCGGTGTGCTGAGATTCGCCTTGGTGCCGAGGCGTGCGATCAGCAAGGGTGCCAGGATGCTTGCCGCCGCCGCGATCGATAGCGCCGTGCTCGTGACCCGCTCACCGATGCCGATCCGAAGCCCGAGAAGCTCCGAGTAAGCCCAGACGCCGCCGCCGCACAGAAACACCAGGAACACACTCGACAGTGGCGCGATGGCCGCGTAGCTGCGCCGGGGCAGCGCCCGAGGTGCCGCCGCCGCCAGCGATTTCCGGGTGCCCGGATGCGCCAGGACCAATGCCAGGAGGCAGACGGCCATCCCTGAGGAGCAGGCGAAGAACATCGGGCTGACATTCGCAAACGGCGCGGGCACGAAGGGCAGACACAGCAGAGAGGCCGCGCCGAACAGCAGGGCCGCGCCGTAACCGACGTTATAGACGCGGCCGGGGTTGCCGGCGGCAGCGGCCAGCCCGTTCCCGCCCACGCCCGCGAGACCCTGACCGATGCCGGCGATGCCGAATGAGGCGTAGAACAACCCGAGGTGTCCCTTGGCGCAGGACACGATCGTGAAGCCGAGAACCGCCAGCAACACGCCGCACAAGGCGAGCCGTTCGCTGCGGATCTTTACCATGAACGGCGCTGCGAGCACCATGGTTGCGCAGAGGACGAGCTGCTGTACGGTGGCGGCAAGCCCGGCGTCGCTCACCGAGAACCCGTACCGCGCGGTCATTTCCTCGATCTGCAAGGGCACGGTCCAGGCAGAGAAAAAATTCACGCAAAGCGCCGCCGCCGCCGCGACGGTCAGGCGCAATTCCCCGTTGTCACTCGGACCTTCCCGCAGATCATTCATGCCCTTCACTGCGGCGTGCCCCCGGTGCGGCTCATGCTCTTGATCAGTCGGTAGGTGTACTCGACCCCCTCGTAGAAGTTTTCCACGCCGATGCGTTCGTCATCGGCGTGCGCGCGGTCGTCGTCGAGATCATAAAAAATCGAGCAAAGCCCGTATGTGGGGATGCCCGCGGCGCGGGTGTAGACCGAGTCCGACGCGCCGATATTCAGGGACGGGATCACCAGGACGCCGGGCCAGAGGGAATGCACGGCCTGTTCGACGCGCGCCATGATTTGCGGAGAGAGCGAGGAGGCCGGATTGGGGTCGCCGGGATCGGTGACCGTCACGCCGATGGCCGGATCGGCCAACACCCGGACCAGGGTCTGGCGTACGAAGTCCGGGCCATCCCCGGGCAGCACGCGGCACTGAACCGTGGCTTGAGCGTTGTCGGCCAAGGCATTCTCGACCGTACCGGCTTTGAGCAGGGTGGCCACGCAGGTGGTGCGCAAATTGGCATTGCGCTCCGGATTGGCCGCCAAGCGCTCGGCGGCGGCGATATCCGGCTGAGGGCGCGACACGGCGATCATATCCACGCGGGTCTGACCGGTCTCCATCGCCGCGGTACGCCCAAAGTAAGCCCGAGTGGTGGCATCGAGCTCGATCGGAAATTGGAACTTCCCCCAGCGCGTCAGGCCGGCCGCCAGCTTGTAGATGGCATTGTCGGGTTGCGGGATGGCGGTGTGGCCGCTCTTTCCCGAGGTCTGCAGTCGATAGGTGATATAGCGTTTGGTGCTGGTCTGGACGCCGTAGTAGACGCGCTTGCCCGCTCGCAAGCCTGCGGCGCCTTCGTCGGGGTTGATGGCCAGTCCGGCGGCGAGCAGGCCGGGATGAGAGTGCAACAGCCATTGCACCCCGTCGCGGGTTCCGGCTTCCTCATCGGCGGTGAAGGCGACGATAAGGTCGCGGTCCGGCCTGAATCCTTCACCCCTCATGCGCACCAGGGCGGCCAGAATGGCGGTGTCCTCACCTTTCAGATCCAGGACGCCGCGCCCGTAGAAGTAGCCATCCTTTTCGGTCAGCTTGAAGGGATCGACCGACCAGGTTTCGCGCGGCGCGTCGACGACGTCGATATGCCCGATGAGGAGGAGGGGCCGATCGAGTCCCAGTCCGCGCAGGCGCACCACCACATTGGCGCGGCTGGGTTGATCCGGCGGGGACAGCAACTGCACGTCGTCCGCCGGGAAGCCCGCCTGGGCGAGACGTCGGGCGATGGCCTGCGCCGCGGCCAGGGTCCCATGCGTGGCGGTGGTGTCGATGTCGATGAGCTCGCGCAACACGTCCCGGGCATAGGCGCGCTCGGTGGGTGCCGGCACCGCCGCTGCCGCGGCGAATGATGAGCTCAGGCCGGCGATGCCGAGAAACAGACTCGAGAGCGGCATGAACACGAGCCGCCGCCGCAGTCCAGGGAAACAGGGTCTCGGTCTCATGGTCAATCGCGCCCTGCGATGAGTTCAGGTCGGGCGTAGTTCATGGACGGGCTCTCCGGCACCGGTCGACGCAGACTCTGCATCGGCACACTCAGAATCGATCGACAGCCACAGCAATGCCGCGAACACCGACAGCACGGCACCCAGCGCAAAAATCGTGGTCCAGTGGTGGCCGGCGGATAGTAAGGCAATGGTTGGGGTCGCGACAACGCCGCCGAGATTCCCGCCGGTGTTGAGCACTGCGGTCGAGGCCATCACTTCTGTGGGCGCGATGCGCATCGCGGCGGCCCAGTACGGGCCTTCGGTGAGCTCGGTGCAGGCGAACGCGAGACAGAGCGCCGCGACCGCGAGATAGGCGTTCGCCACGCTGCCGGTGAGCACGAGGCACACGGCGGATGCGGGCAGCGCGGCGAGCGGGAGCGTTCGCAGGCCGACGCGCGCGCCATACCGTGCGCTGAGGGTGTCGCAGAGCTGTCCGCCGACGCCCGCGGCGAGCGCGGCGGTAAGGAACGGCAGGCTCGCCAGACCGCCGCCCTCGAGCAGCGTGAAGTGCCGTTCCTGGATCAGATACAGGAAGCACCAGAAGGTAACGAGGTAAAAGACGTAGTTCATCAACAAATAAGACAGCGTCAGGAGTGCGATATGCCGGTTGCGCAGGAGCTTCCACACCTGCTTCAGCCCGACCCGCGAATCCACGGGAGGGGGGTTGCCGTGCAGCTCTTCGAGCTCCGCCGCGCCGACGTGAAGGTGGTCTGCCGGTCGGTCGCGACCATAGCGATGCCAGAGCCAAACGAATGGGATGGAGGCAACGCTGGTCGCGATCAGCGCGGCCCGCCAGCCCCAGTGAGTCATGAGCCAGGCCACCAGCGGCGGCGTGACTGCCGCCCCGAGCCACATGCCCGTCACCAGCACCCCCTGGCAGACGCCCCAGCGGCGCATCGGAAACCAGCTCTCGAGCGCGCCGCTCTCCACCGGATAAAGAGCAGCCTGCACGACGCCGAGCAGGAAGCGGACGAGCAGCACGAGCGTGACCACCAGGACACTCGCACGGCCGCGCGGCGCGAGCGCGGTGGCCGAGGCTGCCAGCACCGTGAGCAGCCCAATCGCCGTGAGCGTGCGGTGCGCGCCGAGCCGCTGACCGATGATGGCTCCGGGGAGCTGAAAGACGGTATAGCCGATCAAAAACGCGTTGAGCAGCCATCCGAATTCGACCGGCGTCAATCCAAGCTCTGGAACCATGCGCTCCGCGGCGATGGCCACCCCGGTGCGTTGCACGTAGCCAAGAAAGCCGAAACCGAACAGGAAGGCGAAGACGGCCCAGCGGACGCGAAAGGCCGACTCCGAAACGCTCCTCAAGTGAAAGGCCGCGACGTCGCCGCGCACTCGGCGATACCGAGATTGAGATCCGTCTGCTCCATTTGATCTTTCATGCAACCTCCGATCCCGGCAGGCCCGCTCGGGCACCGTGCCAAGGTTTAGTTTACTGCCGGAAGGTCGCAGTGACGCCGACGGTGCGTGGACGGAACGTGAAATTATTCTGCTGCACCGAGTTCGGCAGGGACGGGTTGTAGGACGGATTGAACGGATCCGGCTGGATCTGCGCATAATTGAGCACGGTGTGCGAATCGAACAGATTGTCGCAGAACAAGGAGACCTGCCAGCTGCCGAGTTTGATGCCGGCACGCAGCGACGTGAAGCTGGTGGAGGGCAGCGTGTACGAGTTGGAGTTGTACTGGCTGCTGTTCGGATCCTGCACCGGCGCCAGCCAGGGATTGCGGCTGGTGTATTCCCAATCGGCGCGCACGAAGGCCTCATGCTCGAAGGCCTTGAAGTCGTACTGCGGACCCACGGCGATGGTCCAGGGCGGATTCGTGCCGGGACTGTAGTTGATGGCCGCTTCACCGGAGATGGCATCGCCGGCGACGGCCAGGCCGGAGGTGGAGGTCTTGGTGAAGCGGGCATCGGTGTAGCCCACCGAGGTCTGCACGGAAAACCCACCGCCTAAGTCGGCATCGGCCTGGAAGTCGAAGCCTTTGGCCACGGCGGTGCCCAGGTTGTCGGTGAACTGCAGGCCGCAATTGCCTCCCACATACACATTCTGCTGGATGCCGTTCCACTGGATGTAGTACACGCTGGTGGCGATCTTGAGACGATCGGCGAAATTATTCTTCGAGCCGATTTCGTAGCTCTGCGTGGTGTCCTTGTTGTAGGTGAGCGGCGCCTCGCCGCTGGTAAAGCCCTCGGCGATCAGGCCGGGGCTGCAGGCCGGGATCAAGGGCGCGTTGTAGCCGCCGGGGCGGTACCCCTTGGCGTAGGTGGCGTAGTACAGATTGCGATCGTCGGCCTGGAAGGTCAGCCCCACCTTGGGGGTAAACGCATTCTCGCTCTCCTGTCCGCCGGCCGAGCTGGGGCCGTAATTCAGCAGGCCGTTCGAGTAATGCGACAGGGAGAATCCCATCTTGGACAAGCGTCCGCCCGCGGTCAGCGACAGCCGATCGGTCAGCTTGTAAGTGACCTCCCCGAAGCCGGCGACCTGCCGGTCGAAGCTCTCGTTGTTGTTGTAGTAGGTGGCGCAATTCGGAATCGGATACTGCGCCGGCTGCGCCGTGCCCTGTCCATTGCAGGAGTAGTACGGGCCGAACAAACTGACGGCCGACACGCCGTACAGCGCGTTGAAGAACTGGTTGATCTGCGGATCGTCGTCCTGCTCGATGCTGATCTCCTTGGCAAGCGACCAGAAAGCGCCCACGGTCCACTTCCAGCGGCTGTCGTCGTCGCTCGATTGCAGGCGAAACTCCTGCGTCCAGGTGCGCTGCTCGTTGGTCATGGTGTTCGGCTCGGAGTAATCGGCGAAGCCCGCCGGCAGATGCACGCCGTTGCCGTCGAGCAAGGGATACCAGGAACAACCGGTGACCGGGTTGGGCACCGGGGACGTGGCGGCCGAGCCGCAACCCAGCCCTGGGGAGCCGTAGCCGGCGCTCGGCCATCCCAAGGACTGGTAGTAAGCCAGGGCGTAAGCCGTGCCCTGGTAGGCATCCGTTTCATTGCGATAGTAGTAGGAGCTGTTCGAAATCAGCGTGGCATGCGCGAAGTCGACCTGGATCTTCAGCGCCGGCAGCAGGTACTTGTCGGGAATGGCGATGCGTTCCGGTGTCGCGTTGTTGAACTCGCCGGCGCTCGGATTGGAGTACGCCGGCCAGTAGGTCGAGAGGTTGTTCTGTTGCTTGTTCTGAAACATGAAGCTCGGCGTGATGCTGACATTGTCGGCCGGCTTGTACAGCATCGCCAGCCGCGCCGCCACCGTGCCCGCATAATTGGCGTTCGCCTGCGTGATCGCGCCCGTCGTATCGTTCACGTCGTTGATCCAGCCGCCGTCGCGGCGGTACCAGATGCTGGCGCGAAATCCCAGCACATCGTCGATGAGGGGTCCGCCGTGCGCAATGCCGGCCTCGTAGCTCGGCGCGCCGTATTCGGTGTAGGACGCCTCGCTGCGCAGGTAAGTGGACTCGGTGGTCACGCTCGGCTGGGTCATGATGTAGCGCACCGTGCCGCCCTCGGAGCCCGAGCCGAACAACGTGCCCTGCGGCCCGCGCAGCACCTCGACGCGGTCCACATCGAAGGTCTTCGGCAGCGTGTCGTCGGGGTTGAAACCGAGCGCGCGCATCTGGATGGGCGTATCGTCGATGTAGATGCCGGTGGTGCCGGCGCCGCCGGAGGAGGAAATGCCGCGGATCGAGATGGCATTGGTGCCGGAGGTATCGATGGACACTCCCGGCGTGAAGCGCACCATTTCGGTGAAATCCTTGATGCCTTTCTGATCCAGGTCCTCCTGACTGAGCGCCGTGATGCTGATCGGCACCTTGCTGATGTTCTCCTCGCGCCGCGTCGCCGTCACCACGATTTCTTCCAGCCCGCTGCTCGAGTTCCGGGCGGATGCATTGGCGTCAACAGCGCCGGTCTCGCTCGGCGCGGCGGCGGAATCCGCGCCGAGCGCCGCGTGCAGCGGCAATGCCGCCATCCACACAGCGGCGCTGAGCCCTAAGACCACGATGCGACGGGCGCGTATTGCTTTCGACATGATCGGTGATCTCCTGCGGTTGCTTTGTGCCGCTTTTGTGTGTGGGTTGAGAGTCAGCCGGCCGCCAGACTCTTGAGCGAGTCCGCGAACGCGGCGATGGTCTGGTCCAGCACTCGATCCGTGTGGGCGACGGACAGGTACATTTTTGCGCTCAAGTTCGTGAGCACTCCGCGCCGCAATAGTTCGCGGCTGAGCTGCTCCTTGAGGATGAGGTTCTCGGTGCGAGCCGTTCGATAGTCGTGGATGGGCGTCGCCGTGAAATAGATGTTGAGCATCGAGGCGATGCCGAGGATTTGCGCCGGGATGCGCCGCTCCGCGCACAGCGCCGCCAGTTCCCGGCGCAGCCGATCGCCCGCCGCCGCGAGGCGCTCGTAGGTCCCCGGCCGCTCCAGTTCCTGCAAGGTCGCCAGGCCCGCCGCGGCGGCGATGGGGTTGCCGTTGAGCGTGCCGCTGACATACACGTAGTGCGGCCCACGCTTGCGGGGGTTGGCCTGATCCAGAAGTTCGCGCCGGCCGGCCACCGCGGCGAGCGGAAACCCGCCGCCGATGATCTTGCCGTAACAGATCAGATCCGGCGTCACCTGGTAGAACGCTCGGGCGCCGCCGTAGGCGACTCGAAATCCGGTCACCACTTCGTCGAAAATCAACACGATTCCTAAGCGGCGGGTGGCTTCGCGAAGTCCCGCCAGGAATCCCGGGCGCGGATCGATCAAGCGGCAGCCGGGTTCGACGATGACCGCGGCCAGCTCGTCTCGGTGCTGTTCGAGCAGCTCCACCGTTCGATCCAGATCGTTGAAGGGAGCGATCAGCACTTCGCGGCGCAGCACGGCCGGAATTCCCGCCGAATCGGGCGCCGCCTGCGGGAACTCGACAGGCACTGCCGGGGTGGTGCTCATCATCGAGTAATCGTGATGGCCGTGGTAGGCGCCCTCGAATTTCAGAATTTTGTCGCGGCCGGTGGCGGCGCGCGCCAGCCGCAGCGCGAAGTACGTGGCCTCGGAGCCCGAGCTGGTGAACTTCAGCATCTCCGCCCAGCCCGTGGCCGCCACGATCTTTTCGGCCAGCCGGATCGCCACATCGTTCACGGTGTAGAACTGCGACCCGGAATCGAGCTGCGCGCGCACCGCCGCCACCACCGTCGGATGCGCATGGCCCAGGATCATGGGTCCCGATCCCAAGATATAGTCGACATAGGCCCGCCCCTGGGAATCGATCAGCTCGGCGCCGGCGCCGCGCGTCATCACCGCTTCCTGGCCCGAAGGCAGCGCAAACGCGCCGAGTGATCCACCCGGAAACACCTTCTGCGCGCGCTCGACGAGATCGGCCTCTGCCTTATTCATGTCTTGTGCCTCGTTGATGTCTCGCACGTCTGTCTCCCGAATCAGCTGCGCATGCGCAGGCCGGCCGGATCGACCGGCGGGCGCATATGAGCAGTCACCGAATGACGGTGGTCGGCCACCTCGATCTCGAAGCGGCTCGCGGCGATGCCGCTCGCATCCACCGCACCCGAGTTCACCCAGCCCAAGGCCACGGCGCTTCCCAAGGTGTGGCCAAAGCTCGCCGAGGTCACGGAGCCGCAGCGTTGTCCGTCGCGGTAGATGGGCTCGTGATGATTCGGGAAGGCCTCGGGCGTATCGAACACGAAGCTCAGCAGGCGGCGCGAAATACCGCGCTCCTTCTGGCGCAGCAGCGCGTCGCGGCCGATGAATCCCGGTTTTTTGAAATCGACCGCGAAGCCGATGCCGGACTCCATCGGCGAGACCGTCGGGCCGATGTCGTGGCCCCAGGAGCGAAAGCCGCGCTCGATGCGCAGCGAGCTCATGGCATTGACCCCGGCGAGGCGCAGGCCGAGGGTCGCGCCTTCCTGCCACAAGGCCTCGAACACCCCGACCGCGAACTCACAGGGCACGTACAGTTCCCAGCCCAGTTCACCGGTGTAGGACACGCGCATGGCCAGCGCGGTCGCATAGCCGATCTCGATGGGCTGCGCCGTTTGGAAGGGAAAGGATTCGTTGTCGAAGTTCGCCGGACTGACCTTCGAGAGCAATTCACGCGAGTGCGGGCCGCAGACCCCGATCACCGCATGGGCCGAGGTCACATCGGCAAGGCTTAAGTTGTCGGCGGGTTCAAAGTGGCTGCGCAGCCAATGACTGTCGCGCGTGGCTTGCTGACTGCCCGTGACCAGCAGAAAGGCATCCTCGGCCAACCGCGTCACCGTCAGGTCGCTCTCGATGCCGCCATCCGCATTGAGCAGCGGCGTGTAAGTCATGCTGTGCACCGGACGCGCCAAATTATTGGCGCATACCCGCTGCAGAAACGCCTCGCTGTCGCGGCCCTGCAGCAACAGCTTGGAGAACGGCGTCTGATCGAAAATCGCCACCGCGTCGCGCGCGGCCATGTGTTCCTCGCGCCACAGCGAGAACCAGCCCTGCGGCCCGTAGGAGGGTGTCGGCGGCGGCGGCGCACCGACGGCGAACCACGCCGGACGTTCCCAGCCCGCGCGTTGCGTGAAATGCGCGCCCCTGGCCTCGAGCGCACCATGCAGCGGCGTGCGCCGCACCCCGCGCAGCGTGTCGTAGTCAGAACCTGGCCAGGGAATTTCGAAATGTTTGGCCAGCACTTCCGGTATGCGCTCCGACAGACCTTTGAGGGTGTTGTCGGCGCGCGCGTAGCGGCGCACATCCACCGTCCACAGGTCCATCGACGGCCTGCCGGTGGTGATCCACTCAGCGAGCGCATGCCCGACGCCGCCGCCGTACACCACCCCGCTGGAATTCATCCCGGCCGCGACGAACAGGCCGCGCACCTCGGGCGATTCGCCGACCAAGGGCGCTCCGTCGAGCGTGAAGCTTTCCGGTCCATTGATGAAGGTGCGCATACCCGCGCTCTCGAGCGCCGGTATGCGGTGCACGGCGTTGCGCATCATGGGATCGAAATGATCCCAGTCCTCCTCGAACAGCACGTAGGCGCTGTTCGCCGGCAGCCGCTCGAGCGGCAGGGGCTTGGGATTCGGTTCGAAGCATCCCACCAGTAGGCCGCCGACATCTTCGCGAATATAAAGATAGGCGTCACTGTCGCGGATCGCCGGCAGTGAGGGAATCACGCCGGGGATGGAGTCGGTGAGCATGTACAGGTGTTCGCAGGCATACAGAGGCGCCGCGACTCCCGCCATGCCGGCCACCTGCCGCGACCACAGGCCCGAGCTGATCACGGCCTTGCCACAGCGCACCATGCCGGCCTTGGTTCTCACGCCCTTCAGTTCGCCGTGGGCGATCTCGAATCCCTCCACCGCCATGTTCTCGACGATGCGCGCGCCCAGCGCGCGTGCGCCCTTGAGCAGCGCCTGGCAGGTATCCGTGGGGTTGGTCTGGCCGGAGGACGGCGACCACAGCGCGCCGTGCAGATCCGCCGCATTCAGCAGCGGCCATTTCGCCGCAATGTCCGACGGCGTGATCATCTGCACATCCAGATCGAAGGAGCGCGCCGCGGACACCGAGTGACGCAGGCTCTCCAGCCGATCCTTCGACGCGGCCAGGGTCATGTGACCGTTCTGCCGCCATCCGGTGGCCTGACCCGTTTCCTGCTCGAGCGAGGCGTACAGCTGGGCGCTGTAGCGCGCCAGCGCCGCCAGCGTCGGCGAGCCGCGCAGCACCGTCACCAGGGCGGCGCTGTGCCAGGTGGTGCCGCTGCCGATCTGGTGTTTTTCCAGCAGCAGAATATTCTTCGCGCCGGCCTTCGCCAGGTGATACACCAAGCTACAGCCAACGATGCCGCCGCCGACGACTACCACGTCCGCGTCACTGGGGAGTTCAGCCATTATTTCCTCGATGAGAGTCGGGCAGCCAGCCCATCCGGGTGCGCCAATCCCGCGGCAATGAGGCGAATCGGTCCAGGTGCAGCGCCGACAAGTCACCGCAGCCGCAGACCCCATCGCGCGCCAGTTCCATGACCGCCCGCCCGCTCGCCGGCGACAGGCCGAAGCCCACGCTCGACATGCTGGCGATCACGACATTGTTCGGGTCGGAGAGCCGGCAGAGCACGGGCCGGCCGTCGGGGGTGTTTTCGACGAATCCCGCCCAGCTGCGGATCACCCGCGCCTGGGCCACGTGCGGAAACATCTCGGCCAGGCGCTTGGCGAGACTGCGCATCACGAAGGTCGAGCGGCGCGGCGGCGGCATCTCGTCGGCGCAGAGCCACTCGTGGGGGCCGCCGCCGTACGCCAGATTGCCGCGCAAGGTCTGCCGGCCGTAGATGCCGTTGCCGTCGACTCCGCCGTATTTCAGCCGTGCCACGGGTTCGGTGACGATCATTTCGACCCGCGCGGCGGCCAGCGGCACGTTGACATCGATGAGCGCGGCCAGCTCCCCGGTCTGCGGTCCCGCCGCGAGCACCAGCACATCGCAATGGAACGCGCCGCGGTCCGTGACCACCCCCGTCACACGGCCGCCGGCCGTGGAGATGGCGTGCACCGTGGTATGTTGCAGCAGCCGGCCGCCGCAATCCTGCATCGCCCAGGCAAAGGCCTGCACCGTGCGCTGCGGATTTGCATGGCCGCCGTAGCGGCACAGAACCCCGCCGAGATTCGCGTCGGTGACAAAGGGAACGAGTTCCTTCAACTGGTGCGAGTCGAGCGGCTCCCAGCCGGCCCCCTGCCGCTCGGCCAGTGCGATGATGCGCATGTAGTGCGCCATCTGTGCCTCGGTGAGCGCCACCCGCAGGCGATGCGCCTGGTACTCCGTGGGATAGCCCAGCAGCTCATCCATCTGCGGCCACAGCCGCTGCTCTTCTTTGAACAGCGGGCTGAAGGGATGCGCCGTGCTGCCGCCATTGCGGCCGGAGGCCTCCCAGCCGGCGATGCCTTTTTCCAACACCAGCACATCGATGCCGGAGCGCGCCAGCCACCAGCCGGCGCTCAAGCCGGTCACGCCGCCGCCGACGATGATCACCGCAGCGCCGCTGGGCAGCCCTCCCTCGTGGGTGAGGCGCGTCATTCGCCCTCCCCCGGCTGCGGCGCCCGGCCCGCATCGGCGAGCGGCACCGGCTTCGGCTCCCAATGCGCCAGCCATTGCGTGGAGATGTTGAACCAGGCGACCCAGTGGTCGCGCAGCGCTGCGGCTTCGGTATCGGCGGCGAGCACGCTCAGGGGCAGAGGCCTCACGGGCGGGCGATAGCGCGCCAGCGGCACGGCGCCGGGCGCGCACTCGGCCACCTGCTCGAGCAGCGCTTGGACTTGCTCGCGGCAGCGCCGGCCCTGACAAGGGCCCATGCCCGCCCGGGTCAGGCGCTTGACCTGATCCTGATTGAGCGGACCATCCGCGGCGAGCGCTTGCAGGGTGCGATCGCACTTCGAGGGTCCTGGGCTTGGCACATAGCGCGGCGCACGCAATTCCATGATCTCCCGTCGCGTCACCTCCTCGCACTGACACATCGTCACATCGAAGCCGCTGACCCGAATCTGCGCCCGCAGCCAAGCTCGCAGGCGCGGGACGCCCGAATCTTCGCTGACGGGCGGCGGCGGCTCTGCAACATCGGCCCGGCCCTCGAGCGAGGCGGCCGCCGCCCGCGCGACGCGTTTGCCCGCCTCGACCGCATCGCTCCCCAGCCCCGCGCAATCCCCCACCGCATAAACCGAGCGCACGGAGGTTGCGCCGTGCGCATCCAGCCGCGGCACCCAGCCGCCCCGGGCTGCGACGAATTCCAGCTGACAGTTGAGCGCATCCAGCAACTCCACGTTCGGCACCGCGCCGATGGCCAGCACGATGCTGTCGCAGGCCACCGTCCTCTGCGATCCCTCGACGGGACGCTGCGCCGAGTCGAGCGCCGCCAACACCGCCGAATTCACCTCGGTGGTGCCGCGCGCCTCTTGAATGATGTGTGCCGCGTACACCGGCACGCCGAGTTCCTGGAATCTGCGCCCCTGCTCCGTGCCTAAGAACGCGGGGTCGATGTCCACCACGCCCGCGACCGTGAGCCCCTTCGCGGCCGCGAGTTCCGCCAGGCGCACGCCGAGCGCGCCGCCGCCGAGCACCAGCAGATTCGAACCGGTGAATGCGTCATAGCGCTCGATCAGCTGCAGGGCGCCCTGCACGCCCAGCACCCCGGGCTTCTCCCATCCCGGAAACCCGAGGCACAGATCGCGCGCTCCGGCGGCGACGATGAGGCGGTCGCAGCTGACGAACCAAGAACGTTGCTCGTCGGCCAGCCCCACCAGCAGCGGCAGCCCGGGGGCCGCCGCATCCACCCCGGGATTCACCCCAGGATTCGCCGGCGCGGCGGGATTCGCGAACACTGCCCAGGCGCACACGCCCAACTGCACGTCGATGCCCAATTCGTAGGCCTCGGCGATGCGCGGGTCCGATTCCAGAATCTGCTGCATCAGGTGGGCGTTGGAATGGGATGCGGCCATGCGCTGGCCGAAGAACAGCGGCACATCCAGGCTCATGGTTGCCGCGGCGACGGGCTGTTCTTCCACCAGCATGACGGCGAGCCCGAGTTGCGCGGTTTCGAGGGCTGCCGACAATCCGGCGGCACCCGCCCCGATGACCATCACCGGGACATGGGCCGAGGCCACCGGCGTCTTGCCCTCGATGCTGGCCAGATCGCGCGGGCTCACGGCCGCACCTGCCGCGGCGCCGCCTGCGGCTCCGCGGGCGATTCCAATTCAGGGGGAGAGGCGCGCAAGCCCAACGCCGCGTGATCGATGCGGATCGGCAGCTTGGGCAGCTGCGCGACCGACCCGTCCGGCATGCGCGTCGCCGCCAGCGACCCGGTGGCGAGCAGATGCGGATCGGAAAACAGCGCCTCCGGCCGGGCCACCGGGGCGAACGGGATCACCGACCGCTCGCAGCGGCGCATGATCTCCGCGCCCGTCAATGCGGCGAAGGTATCGGTCAGGGCCTTGATCAAGTGCTCGCGTGTATCGATGCGCGAGCCATTGGTCGCGTAGCGCGGATCGGCCAGCAGCAGCGGCCGGTCGAAGGCGGCGCAAAAGCGCTGCCACTGCGCATCGCTGGTGATGCCGATGAAGATCTGCGCCGAGTCCGAGGACTCGAAGATCTCGTAGACTGCCCAGGCACTGACTCGCGCCGGCATCGGCGGGATGGGCTCGTGAGTGGTGGCCGAATAGGCCATGTGCTGGCCCATGAGAAACGCGGCGGTCTCGAACAATCCGCATTCCACCGCATGCCCCTGTCCCGATCGGTCGCGCTCGCGAAGCGCGGCCAGTATCCCCAGCGCACCGAACACGCCGCCGAGGATGTCGGTAATGGAGGTCCCGGCACGCAGCGGCTTGCCCGGCGGCCCCGTCATGTACGCCAGGCCGCTCATCATTTGTACCACTTCGTCGAGCGCCACGCGCGCGCCGTAGGGGCCCGGCAAGAATCCCTTCAAGGAGCAGTAAATGAGCCGCGCATTGAGCTCGCGCACCGCGCCCTCGCCGAGGCCGGCGCGCTCGAGCGCCCCGGGCGCCATGTTCTCGATCAGTACATCGGCGCCGCGGATCAGCTCCTGCGCCTCGCGCAAGCCCGATGCGGATTTATAGTCGAGCACCATACTGCGCTTGTTGCGATTGAAATAGGCGAAATAGCCCGCGCCGAAGCCCTTCAGCCGGCGCGTGCGTTCGCCGCCCGGCGGTTCGATCTTGAGCACGTCGGCGCCCAGATCCGCCAGCACCAAGCCGCAACAGGGGCCGAGAATGGTATGGCCGAATTCCAGCACCCGAATGCCCTGAAGCGGCAGGCGTTGCAGGTCGGCAGGCGCGCGCGAACTCACTATGCCCGCATCCGCAGTGTCCATCCAGCCGTAAAAATCTTCACAGGAGCCAGCTCCTCAATTATAGAATGCCATTCTGTGTAGCAGAATGTACGGTCGGTAAGGTTCGAATGTCAATGGCTTTTTGCACGGCCCGCGCTGCAGCTTGCCGTCCCGGGCGGAGGCGGCGGCACTTGATCGCGCGTACGGTTCGGGGCAAAGTGCAGCGCACGGCGGGGCACCGCAAATCGCAGTGGAGAGGCGGGTGAGCAAATGAACAAGGGTGGTGTTGCAGCCGTCGATCGCGCGCTGTCGATTCTGGTGGCCTTCGAGCCGGATGGAACTGCGCAGGCGCTGACCGACATCGCGGCCAAGACGGGTATGTACAAGAGCACCATCCTGCGCCTGATGATCTCCCTCGAGCGCTTCAACTGCGTGCTGCGCCTCGCCGACGGACGCTACCAGCTCGGGCCCAGCCTGTTTCGCTGGGGCAGCATCTATCGCGGCTCCCTGAGGCTGGAAGATCATGTGGTGCCGACGCTGCAGCAGCTGGTGCAAGTGACGGGCGAGAGCGCCTCCTTCTACGCCCGCGACCCTCAGAGCGGGCAGCGGCTGTGCCTGTTTCGCCAGGATTCCCCGAAGTCCGTGCGCGATCATGTGCGCGCCGGCGACCTGTTGCCCATCGACCGCGGCGCGGCGGGCAGGGTATTGCGCGAATTTGCCGACGGCCAGGGCGCATCGAAGCGAGTTCATCTGGTGTGCTCCTTGGGCGAGCGCGACGGGGAGACCGGCGCGCTGGCCGTGCCGATTTTCGGCGCTGCCCAGGCCCTCATCGGCGCGCTGTCGGTCTCAGGTCCCGTGGCGCGGTTCACGGAGGTGAGCGTCGCGCTCATTGGCGAGTCGCTCATCGACGCGGCGCGTCGTTTGACCGAGCGCCTCGGCGGAGATTCCTCCGTGTACGAACGCGGTGCAGTCCCCGCCGCGCGCAAGGCGAAATCGCCGCGCTCGCCCGTGAGTGCGGCGGTGAGGCCCGCGGCGGCCGAGAAACGCGCCAGGCGGTAACTACCCGCCAGCCGCGCGCCCTGCGGATCGAAAATCGCGCAATCTCACCTCGAGATTCGCCTCAAGTCTTGATGCTGAACGGGTCGCGTATCGAGTCAGAATAGTCGATCATGACATTCTTGGAGGCGGTGAACTCATCCAGTGCCGCCTCGCCGCGCTCGCGCCCGAAGCCGCTTTCCTTGGTTCCGCCGAACGGCGACTGACAGGCGATGGCCCGGTAGGTGTTGACCCACACCGTCCCTGCTTGAATGGCCTTCGAGACCCGCAGCGCGCGCGCCAGGTCGCGCGTCCACACGCCCGAGGCCAGGCCGTAGCGCGTGGCATTGGCGATCTGTACCGCCTGCGCCTCGGTATCGAAGGGAATCACCGACAGCACCGGTCCGAATACCTCCTCCTGCGCAATGGTCATGGCATTGTCGACATCCGCGAAAATGGTCGGTTCGACGAACAGCCCCTTGCCGAGATTCGGGCCCGAAGCCGGTCCGCCGCCGGTGACCAGCCGCGCCCCCTCCGCCTTGGCCGCGTCGATCATGGACAGAATCCGCCGAAATTGCGGTTCGTTGGCCACCGTGCCCATTTCCGTCGCCCGATCCAGCGGGTTGCCGAGCACGATGCTCTTGGCGCGTGCGACCAGGCGCTTCAGCACCTCGGCGTACACGGAACGTTCCACCAGCAAGCGCGAGCCCGCAATACAAGTCTGCCCGGTGGCAGCGAAAATGCCGGCAATGGCACCCACCACTGCCTTGTCCAGATCCGCATCCGCGAAAATGATGTTCGGCGACTTGCCTCCCAGTTCGAGCGTCACGGGCACCAGGTTGCGTCCGGCGTTGGCCGCGATTTCACGTCCCACGGCCGGACTGCCGGTGAAGCTGATGCGATCCACGCCGGGCGTGGTGGTGAGAGTCTTGCCGACGCGCAAGTCGCCGCACACCACATTGATGACCCCCGGCGGAAAGCCGGCCTGTTCCACCAGCCGGCAGAATTCCAAGGTCGTCGCCGAGGCATGCTCGGAGGGCTTGATCACCACACAGTTGCCAGCCGCGATGGCGGGCGCCAGCTTGTTCGAGAGCAGATGCATGGGCGAGTTCCAGGCCGTGATCAGCACCGCCACTCCCAAGGGCTCGCGCGTCGCATAATCAAATACCGTGGCCTGGTCGAGCGGGATCACCTTGCCCCAGAGCTTATCCGCATAGCCCGCGAAGAAGCGGTACTGACGCGCCGCGAAGCCCATCTGATTGCGCGTCTCGCGGATCACCTTGCCGTTGTCGGTGCTCTCCAGCACGCTCATGCGATCCGCATTCTCGTCCATGAGTTCCGCCAGACGAGTCAGCAGCCGATAGCGCTCCAGGCCGTTCGTTCCGCGCCACACCGAATCAAAAGCCCGGCGCGCCGCTTGAATCGCCGCCCTGACATCGGCGTCGCTCGCCTGAGGAATGCTGGCCCAAGGCTCTTGCAGGTAGGGATTGATGGCGGCAAAGCGCTCATTGTCCCCGCCGTGGGTCCACTGGCCATCGATGTACAACTGGTAATTCGTGCTCATAACCGACCTCTTGAATTGAAGATGAATGGCGGCCGCGGCCTAGTTCTTGGCCCAATGACGCGGCAAGCGCGCCCTGGCGAGCGCTCCATGGAACGGCGCCGAGGGCATAAGCCGCTCGACGCGGGCGCGCACCTCGAGAAGCCCGTCGATATCGATGCCGGTTTTGAGGCCCATGGCTTCGAGCATGAACACCAGATCCTCGGTACAGATATTTCCCGAAGCGCCGGGCGCATAGGGACAACCCCCCAAACCCCCGAGCGAGGCGTCGAAGGCCTTGATGCCGCAGTCGATCCCGGCCAGCGCATTCGCCAGCCCCAAGCCGCGCGTATCGTGCAAATGCAGCGTGGTGAGTTTGTCGCCGATCTCGCCGCGCACCGCCTTCACGATGCGGCGTATGTCGCTGGGACTGGCATAGCCGACGGTGTCGGCCAGCGATACATCGTCCGCCCCCGCCTCCATCAAGGCAACGGCCAGCCGGCACACGGCCGCGTCGGATACCTTCCCTTCGATGCTGCAGCCGAACACCGTGGACAAGCCTCCGGTGACCAGCGCCTCGGGCCGCAACCCATTGCGGTACTCGATGATCCGCCGAAACTCCGCCAGCTGTTCCTCCGATGTCTTGCGCACATTGGCCATACTGTGCTTTTGCGACACCGACAGGGTGAAGCTCAGCTTGTGCACTCCGGCGTTGAGTGCGTCCATCGCTCCGCGCCCATTCGGGACCAGCGCGCAGAC
This sequence comes from uncultured Gammaproteobacteria bacterium, assembly GCA_963784105.1. Classification (GTDB taxonomy): domain Bacteria; phylum Pseudomonadota; class Gammaproteobacteria; order Steroidobacterales; family Steroidobacteraceae; genus Bog-1198. The sequence continues at coordinate 898,341 of CAWAQE010000015.1, read as the reverse complement.
GGTCAGGTGCGGCAGCAGGCAGGCGTAGGCGACCAAGGCCTGGCTATCGGCAAACTGCGGGAAGCGGCTCGCCGGAACGAAGGAGCACACCTCGATTTCTGCGACGCCGGCGGCGACCGCCCCGCTCAGCCATTGCTGCTTGGCCTCCGTCGGCATGACGGCGGCGACGTTCTGCAGGCCGTCGCGCGGACCGACCTCGACAATCTCTATATCTACGCCTGCTTTCATGGGACCTCAAGAATAGAATGCTATTCTGTTAGACGAAATTCGCATGAACCGCGTCGGGCGTCAAGCTCTGGGTGCTCTCCTCGAGGTCTCGAGCGTGACCGCTTGGGGTCGGTCGATCTCCCCATTTAGCCGCTCTCTGGGCTTTTAGGGCGGCATGGGAGGGGCACACCCGACGCATCCTTCGATGGCTGACAGACCCCAAGAATAAGCCGCTCTTGGAACCTGCTTTCCCTGGTGCGACAATAGCTTAACCCGTCAGACGCGGCGTCTGACAAGGAACGTGACCGGCCGCCTCGATTTGCAGTAATCCTCGGGAAAAACCCGTGTCTGACGCGTCTGACACTTCGCTCAAGAAGGGCACCGGTGCCCGTGTCACCCTGCGTCTGAGCGAAGGGGAACTCGCCGCCCTGCGAAAGCTCGCCGAGGCCCGTGAAGAAGACCTCACCGGCATCATTCGTGAAGCCATTAGCGCCTACCTGGGCCGCGAGCAGCACCAGGCCGAGCATCAGCGGCTCGCCGCCGAGGTCACCGCCAGCGTCAGGCGGGAGGGGGACCGGGTGATCGAGCGCCACGAGCAGACTACCCGCGCTCTGATCGCGGCGCTGAACGAGCGCCTGGCCGAGAAGCCATGAAAACCGTGCTGCACCTGATCTACGTGCTGTGGACGGGTGAGGGGATGTGGTGGTGGGTGAAGCCCTGGCTGCCGTGGCTGTTCCGGATCCCCGTCCTGTTCTGGGTGCTACGGCGCATCTATCGAACCTACTGGGCGCCGCCGAATCGGCGGGGCTACACCATGCGCGGCAGCCGACTGGTGGATCACCGCTGGGTGGGCTTGCGTCGGCGCTTGGGTGCCAAGGGGCAGCTGCGCATTGGCGGGGTAGCGTTCCCGTGGGGGCTCGAATCCCTGCACCTGTTGGTGAGCGGGGCCACCGGAGCGGGTAAGTCGCAAACCATCCACGGCACGCTCGACACCCTGCGATCCCGTGGCGATGCGGCCATCATCACCGACATCGGCAGCGAAGCACTATGCGGCTTTGGTCGGCCGAGCGATGTGCTCTTGAACCCCTTGGATGGCCGCTCGGCCGACTGGTCCCCGTTCGCCGAGATGGAGAGCGCGGCGGATGCCGAGCGGCTGGCGAAGAGCATGATCCCCGACCATGAGGGGGCCGAGCGCGAATGGTTTATTTACAGCCAAGCCTTAGTCGCCGCGACGCTGCGGCGATTATGGGAGCGAGGCGAAGCGACCAACAGGGCGATGTTGCACGCGCTCACGCTCGCCACGCCGACGGAGCTTAAAACGCTGGTGCAGGGGTTGCCGGCGCAAGCGCTGTTCCACGAGGGGGCGGAGAAGATGCTCGCGAGCGTGCGCGGCATCGTCGGCAGTTACCTCGCCCCGTACCACTATCTGCCGGCCGAGGTCGGCGCCAAGAGCTGGTCGATCCGTCGCCACGTGCGCGAGGGCAAACGCTGGCTGTGGCTGTCCTATCGCGAGGATCAGGCGGCGGCGCTGCGACCGCTCTTGGCCGCTTGGATCGGCGAAGCGGTGAACGCCACGCTCTCCTTGCCACCCGATAGCGTGCGCCGCCGCTGGCTGCTGCTCGATGAAGTGGCAAGCTTGGGCCGGGTGCAGGGTTTGAGCGATGCACTGACCAAAGGGCGCAAGTACGGACTGTGCGCCATGATGGGTCTGCAATCGATCTCGCAGTTGCGCGATGTGTACGGCAAGGATGGCGCGCAGACCCTGCTCTCGTGTTTATCCTCGCAACTGCTGTTGCGAGCGAATGACCCCGAGACCGCCGAGTACGCGAGCTGGTGCCTGGGCGAATCCGAGGTGTTGCGCGAATCGGCGTCGTACGGTAAGCATCGCACGATCACTGAGCAGCATCACATTGGGCGCTTGGTGCTCGCCTCGCAACTTCAAGGGCTGCCCAATCGTGTAGGCTACCTGCGCCTCGCCGGCGAAGACATCGTTCGGCGTGTGATCGTTCCATTCATCCAGCGCGAGACTCGCATCGAGGCCTTCGTGCCGCGGACTTTAAGCACCGAGGTGATAACGCCGGCGCTCGCGCCATCCGCCGCGCCGAGTGTGCGCCGGCCGGCACTCGACGCGGATGCAATCCTAAACGCCAGTCGTCACTGTGGCCCTAAGTGAGATATCGCTGGCAATAACCCATGCTCTCGATCAGCGCACGCAACGCCACCCCTTCCGACATTCGCGCGTATCTCGAAGGCGAGCGCGACGGCGCGAATCGCGGCGCTGAGGATTACTACACCGAGAGCGGCCGCACGGCCGGCCGGTGGCTCGGGAGCGGTGCCGCTGAATTACATCTCGCGGGCGACGTGCAGAGCCAAGCCTTTGACCGCTTAGCCGCCGGCTTCCATCCCGAGATGGATGCGGCCCTCGTGCAACGCGCTGGTGAATATCACCGGCCGGGTTGGGACCTGACATTCTCGGCGCCAAAGTCGGTGTCGGTGGTGTGGGGTATTGCCGAGGAAAAGCAGCGCGAGGCGATCGAGCGTGCCCACACGCAAGCGGTGGAGCGGACGCTTGCGTTCGCCGAACAACAGCAACTATTTGTCGCGCGGCGCGGCCACAACGGCGTCCAGCGAGAGAGTGCGCGGCCGATCATCGCGACTTACCTGCATGGCACGAGCCGCGAGGCCGACCCGCAGCTGCACACGCATGCCTTTGTGCTCAATGTCGCCGCGCGGGACGATGGCAGTTACGGGACGCTGGAAACCAAGCCGCTGTACGAGTGGAAGATGGCCCTGGGGGCCGCGTATCGTGCGGAACTCGCGCACGAGCTGCGCACCCTCGGTTACGAGACCGCCCCCGACAGCAAAGGCAACTTCCGTATAACCCAAGTGCCGCGTGACCTCGAGCGTCACTTCTCCAAGCGCCGCGCGCAGATCGAAGCGGTGATGACTGAGCGCGGCACGAGCAGTGCAAAAGCGGCCGAGGTAGCTGCGCTCAACACCCGCAAGGCAAAAGGTTCCCCAACCGCCACGACCTTGCGCGCAACGTGGCGCGCCGAATCCTTAGCGTTCGGCGTCACCGCCCAACACGTGGACGACTTGCGATGGCACCCGGCACAGGAGCCCAAGCCGATCGCTGTACAGACTGTGATTGAGCGCTTGAGTCAGCGAGCACAGCACGTTCACGAGTGCCGACCTTGCGCGCGCGGTGGCCGAGCGCACCCAGCATGCCGGTGGGGGCCTTGCGCGCACGGTCGAGATGATGGCGAGGGTCGCAAATGACGCCGAGATCGTGCCGCTCGCTGCCAATCGTTATACCACCCGAGAAATGCTCCAGATCGAGCGCGGTGCACTCACGCGTGCGAAACGGCTGGCGGATGATGCGGCCTACCGAGTCGATGCGAACGCGACCGCCGCGGCGCTTAAAGCCCGTTCGCTATCCGAGGAACAACGCACGGCGCTTGAGCACCTGACCGCGGCGCCCCGCTTGAGCGTCCTCGAAGGCCTCGCCGGCACCGGCAAGAGTTATTTACTGGGCGCTGCACGGGAGGCATGGGAGGCCAGCGGCTATGAGGTGCGTGGGGCCGCGCTCGCCGGCAAAGCGGCGAAAGGGTTGCAAGAGGGCAGCGGCATCCGTGCGCAAACGCTGCACTCGCTCTTAAACGATCTCAAGACAGGGCGGGATCGGCTCACCGATCACACGGTGCTCGTTATCGACGAAGCCGGCATGATCGGCTCGCGCCAGTTCGGGCGTTTGTTGGAAGCGGCCGATGAGACCCAAGCGAAGATCGTGTTGGTCGGGGATGCCGATCAATTACAACCGATTGAGGCCGGTCAACTCTTTGAGCGCATCGGTCGGGAAGTCGGGCTTGCGCGATTGACCGATATTCGTCGGCAACGCGGCGCGGCCGATCGCGCGATGGTGTGGTCCTTGGCGAGCGGCGACATGCGCGCCGCGCTCGACTCGTTGCAGGCGCGCGGCCGAGTGCATACGGCAGCGAATCTCGAGAATACAATGCGCAAACTCGTACACGACTGGGCTGCGGCACGCGATGCCCACAATCCCAACGATGACTTGATGCTCGGCGCGACTCGCGCTGATACGCGCGAATTGAATCGTCTGGCACGTGAGACGCTGCACGAACGAGGCGAGTTGCAGCACGAGCGCGTCATTGAGGCGGCGCAAGGTCCACTGGTGCTCGCCGAAGGCGATCGAATCGTCATCACGCGCAACACCAAGCTGCTCGGCATGATGAACGGCGACCTCGCCACCGTGACCGCGCTCACCGAGCGGCATGGTGAAGTCGAGATCACGGCCCAACTCGACGAGGGACGCACGCGTACCTGGCGTGTGAGTGACCATCCACACGTCGAACACGGCTACGCGCTCACAGTCCACAAAGCGCAAGGCGCGAGCGTCGAGCGAGCCTACGTGCTCGCGCATGAAAGCATGTCGGCGCGAGAGTGGTCTTATGTCGCCGGCTCCCGGGCGCGTGAGGCCGTTCACCTCTACGCCGAACGCAATACCGCCGATGATCTGGAGCGGATCATGGGACGCAGCCACAAGAAGGACACGGCGCTGGATCATTTGCCGGCGGCGGAAACGAAAACGTCCGTAGCGATGGAGCGATAGGCGGTGCTCAAACCACGAATTCCGCTCACGCAGCCCCCATGCTGGAGCAGATTGTGACGTCGCGGGTGGCGCCACAACGCCTTCGAGACTGCTTGCTGAGCTCCAGCTCGAAGACTATGCAACGTACCTTCACCGCAGGGGATATACGCCAGGGCGCGGAACGTCGATGGACCGATGGGCCAGCTACGGGTGACCTCAAAAAAGGGGAATTATATACTTGACTCCCTTATGGAATTTTTACCAAAATGAGTCAGACAGGCCGGATTCATTCAGGTTTGGCTTCTAATGGGAGTATTCACGGTCGCTGCGCTATTGACGTTTTTGCCTTACCCATCGATTGTTCTACTTTCGTCAGTCTGGGGGCAAGCTGCCAAGGGTCCAAAGGCGCGTCATGATTTCGCTGGACTGCAGTGGAAGACTCTTCATCACAATCCCGCAGCATGGAACCCCTGGCCTAGGAATTTTCATGAGCTGAAAGCCGAGCGGCGTGTGGTGGATCTTTCCGGTGACCGCATCATGATAAATGACGCATGCAGCAATCGAAGGCACCACAACGGCTTGGGTTGGGATTTTGCTGCTGACGGTCACTTCGAAAGTGGGCTGAATGGAATTGGGAAACATTGTAAAGCCGTAAGTTCTAACGTCTATCTTGTAAACCGCTGCTTGCCAATCCGGCATGGAGCCGCCGTGCGGTATTGCAAATTCGGTCATTTCGGCGTTCACGGAGACAAAAACCGCTGGATTACGCCCCGTGTTCTGCAACGTGATTTTGAGTTTGGCGTCCAGTTGGTTGTTGACGCTATCGATAGACAGAGATTCAACTCCGGAATCTTTGGTAATGGAAATCCAAGCCCGCTGTTCGGCCTGCATTTCGCTGAGTTGACCCTGCGCGGTCTTTGCGGCCGATTCTGCTGCTTTCGCGGCAATTTGTGTTGCAATCGTCTGTTGCCTAACCTCAGTCCACATTCCATAGGTGATATAGGCATAGATGCTCAACCCGATAAGGCCCAGGACTTCAACACAAAGCGTTACGCATTCGCGGCATTCTTTACGCTTATTCCTGGCATTTTCTTTGTGGGGTATGGCTGGAGGGTCATTAGATTTCGGCTCTACACTAGCAGCGACCGAACTGTTGTCATCGCTATTATCAGTTTGGGGATTGGAGCTTTCTTCTGGACCCACGGGATTCCGTGTTTCTTCGATTTTCTTTGGGCGGCAGATTAGCCAGATGGCCAAACTTACCGCTATTACACCGAGTCCAACAATGATCGCCAACTTCATGGCTGCCTCATCCTCCTCTGATTGTTCTTTTGGCATCCAAGAATCATTGGCTACAGACGCGGTCTCTTCGTCTTTTTCTTTTTCCTCGCTGCCATTCGTTTCTTTGCTTTCTTGGCCTGTGGCGGAGGCTTGTAGCTCAAGACGCGGTCTACCATCCGCTCGAAAAGATCATTGGTGCCGTTCTCGTTCATGCGATCAGCGCCTTGTAGGTAAGATGCTTGGCGACGCTCTTATCGGAGAGCGCACCGATACGATCCATTGTGTGTACTTTACAATTGCCGTCCGTGCTCAAGCGGAACGTGAACTCATTTACATAGCGCTGCATGTGCTTGACCGTGAAGTGGTGATAAATCCCGTAGTAGCCGCGCTTCAGGACGGCCCATACGCTCTCGATGCCGTTGGTATGCGCCATGCCGTCAACATACTGATTGGCGCTGTGATTAACTGTGCGGTGATAGTATCCACCGATGCCTGTGTAGGCCGACGCGGTATCAGTGCAAAGCATCGAACCATCTTCGACGCGCGAAGTTACTGTGTCCTGAATTGTGCGTGCTTCGGTGCTTTGGATCACAATGGCTTTTACATCGCCCCCGCGCTCGCGCATGCAGAGGATCGCAGTCTTGCCTCAGCGCCACGGCCGGCGCGTAGTTTCTTGCTCTCGTGCTTGTTATCTTCCTTGCCGCCCAAGTAGACCTCATCCGCTTCGACGATTCCAGAGAGCAAGCCACCGCCTTTCGGGTCATCGCCGCACGCCTCGCGAATCCGCTGAAGCATGAACCACGCGCTCTTTTGCGTGATGCCAAGTTCCTTGGAAATCTGCATGGACGAGATACCCTTACGCGCCGTCGAAATCAGGTACATCGCGTACAGCCACTTATCCAAGGGGATATGCGAGCGCTCGAAAATAGTGCCTATGCGGACAGTGAAGTCCTCTTTGCAGGCCAGGCAGCGAAAGTACCCGACGACCTTACGAACCTGGACGCGATCCGCTTTGTTGCAATGCGGGCACGTCGGCGAACCTTTCCAGCGACGCGCTTCCAGATGCGACCGCGCCGCCGCTTCGTCAGGAAACTGCTTCAGGAATTCATAATGGGAAATCGTGACTTTACATGGCCAAAACCATCGCTTCGATGGAGAGATTTTATGCCCAATAACTCAGGGAGTCACGTATATAATTCCCCAAAAAATGGGCCATTACGAGGAGAAGTCTGCGTTTCGCAGACGGTCGATGAGCGACAAGTCGAGACGCCATGTCACTCACACATGCGTTGTCATAGGAGCTACCGCAACAAGTCTCGCAGGTTCGGATAGGTCCACGTGAGCGAAGGGGAGAGTGAGTGCGATTGTGCGGACATGCCAACGCTAGGCACTAGGCCAAGAGATGTTGCGTACACTACCTCGCGGCGAACCGGTTGCACTGATTCGGGTAGTGCCGTTGTCGTCGGCAGATTGCTGGGCGCCGGCGGCGGGTTTTCTGTTATCCACTCTTGCCCGGCCAATTTCCCCACAGACAAAGCAATGATTGGAAGCGGGAAGCCGAGCACGCGAGCAAATTCGTCCAGCGTCTGCTCCGCCACACCCTCATGTTCCGGCACGATCGAGCCTCTGGCCAATATCTGATCCAGAATTCGGCGCTCGAGGAGTGTTCGTTTGGACCAGTCCACTATCTGACTGAAACGGTCTGTATTCAGGTCGCTTTCGCGGACCGCCTCCTGAACGCGCTGCACCAAACGAATGAAGGCTTGAGGAGCCTTTGCCACACGGCCATTGAGGTGCGCATCTTCGGGTTCGAGGCTTCGGTACTGACCTGGCGTCCACGAAAACCAGACACCGCCAAGGTTCGCAGAGTTGGCCATGCGCCAGCTGAGCGGATCGATGCCGACTTTCGACCGAGCCATGCTGAACTTGGGATATGCGCCAACAGGCGCCAAGATGCAGAAAACACGGGCGCGGAAAGGTTGATGTATTTGAATTCATCCGCTTCCCAAAGATATTCCAGCAATGAAATGTCCGGAATCGACAAGAGGGATATGTTGGCGCCTCGCCATCGTGCGAAGGCGTCCAGCAAATCGTGTCGCCGCAGAAAGGCCGGTCGATGTCGTCGCGCGCAAAGAAGCCAGCCGGCGATCTGCGCCAGCACGTTACCCGATTGCCGGCCTTGAATAAATTGTCGAACCGCCGACGAGACCACGCCTGGCCGGCCTAGTCGCTCGATTAGGCCTTCCTCGTACCGCGATTCCCGCGTAGGTAGGTATCGATTATCGGGATCCAAGGTCGAGTAAAGGGAATAACGAGCGCGTCGCCAGTCAAGTAAACCCGCTGATTCTTGGGGACCAATTATGCTCACAAGAAAACCCGGAAAACGCCGTTCGAGCACCGGAAGTGCGCGGAACATCCAAGCAGAACCTTGGAAGGGCGGCGCGATGGCGAGCATCGGCATGCCGTCTCTTGTAGCCTTAATATCGTATTCAAGGAGCGCGTTCGGCGATTCCAGAACTGGCTTGCCAATTGGTCGCGGAATGCGCGCGTGATATTCATCGTTGTTGAGCCAGCCAATATTGACGGCCTGCAAACTCGCCAGAAAATCATCGCGGCGGCGGATCCCAAAACACCAGCATGTCGAATCCTCGCCGACAGATAGATGGCACGATGCGACTGCGGGTTTACGTTTCCCTCGTCCGATGGAAGAGACTGGCCCGCGAACCGCAGCGCCTCTTCGTCTTGTCCGTCTGAGTTCGGCAGCGGTTGCGCGCTGATAAAGATAGTGTCGTCAGGCAGCACGATCTCAGATGAGCCATCCCAGTCCAGGTTCCACTCCCGAACATCCTGCTCGCCTGAACCGACCCAGTGCGAGATGAGGTAAGTGACCCCTCCCCTAGCGATAAGCGTGCTTGACCGGTTGCCGGAACCCGCAATAAGGGCTGCCCCTCCCTGTCAGTAACCTGAATTCTGCTGGCGGGATTCTCGGCTCGCACCGTGACGCGAATGGACTCTCCGCGCGGGGTTTGTCCTGAATTCCGGGAGGGATCCATCAGAGCAGCCTAAAAGGTTTGGGACAGTAGACTTCAGGCTCTTGGCCTAGTGCGGAGCCGCCAAGTTGTCCGACACGGACTCGCACGTATTCCTCCAAAGACCGATTGTCGATGTGGCCGTCTTTGTTTTTTGCCTTGCCATTGAGGCCTTCAATGAGCGCGTACGAGAACAATCCGCGCATTTTCCCCTCGATCTCATCCTCGTAGGCCGCCAGACCCAGAGAACACGCGAAGGCGTGCAGTCGACGTACTTTCGCGATCTCATCCCACGAACCTCTCGGCAGGCCATCCAGAACCGGAGGCGCACAGGAATCGCCCGCGTCGCGGCAACCGTCGGTGAACAGCACAATCTCCTTGAACAAGCCACTGTAGTGAATCGCCATGGCGACTTTCGACAGCGGATAAGCAACGGGTCCGATCTGTCCACTTTCGGCCGTTAGTACGTTGATCTCCGTCTCGCCCGGCGCTTCGCAATGTCCGGCCGTGAACAGGTATAGTCGCCGGCCTTTTCGCGGCCGATTGCCCTTCGGCGAGAACAGCAGGCGCTGTAATGCCACTTGAACATGGGAGTGCATTGGAAATGGATCCGTCACGTCGGGTGCCCAAACCACGCTTTCGATGTTGGCGGCCGGCACCTGGCCGTCGTGGACAAGATGATCGATGAACTGCGAGCAGTCGACGTTGGGGCCGTCGAGGGACTTAAAGCGAACCTTGTCCTGGTATCTCGCGACGCCGATGACGAGGGCATAGTCCTTTTTGTTCATTGAATACCACGAAGCGCGATGTCTTTGAGGCTTTGTTGCATGTCGACGTTTTCGTCGAATCCGCCATGCCTTTGCGAAGTGCACGACAACTGTGGCGGGCTCTTGGAGGGCGAGTAGCAAATGCGATCGTGGAATAATGCCGACATCGTGCGATAGAGTTCGTCGGTATACGGTTTCTTTCCCGAGAAATAACGCTGCATCCCCAGCACGCCAGTATCCGCCCGGTCTTCCAAAATTCCACTGATGAGATAAAGCAACGACGCCCCATAAATGACGGGAACCTCGAAATAGCCGTGCTCCAACGGATCTGAGAGAGAATAAATTCGACTGCGCGAGACAATTTGCACAAACGCGGCTTGGCGTTGACTCATGAGCTCCATCGTGCATGCGGGCGCCATAAACACAACTTCAACTTTAACTTGAGGGATTGCCTCGGCCAATTTCGCCGCCAACTCAAGAATGTAGATGGATCCGGCGCTGTGTCCCACCAAGAGTAGGTTCCGATCAGGTCTGGCCCATTTCTTTAACGAATCAACCAGCGCCGTGCCGCCATACTTTGTCGGTTCCTTCCCAAAAGAGCGACTGATCGCGCCCTTCATCGACTTCCATACGGCGCGGCCTACGCTCGCGACATAGAACGACCGAAGAACCTCCTCGACGATTGTCACATAGACGCCATGGCTGGTGCGCCGTCTCAACCTTCGGATAACAGCGATCAGCGTGAAGATGATCTTCTTGATAATGAACGGGCTCAAGGTCACCGAGCGCGCTCCTGCGCGCTGGTCGGCCTGGAGCTTCCGCACGATGGACGGGGACATTCGCGTAGTACGTCCTCCGCCCGATGCGCCTCGGGCGCCTTTGCGGGCCGGCGTAATCTGCTGCACGTGGCGCCTTAACATGGGGTCACGCATGAGCATTTCTTGGGCTTCGCGCTCTTCGGTTGAAGTTAACGGCTTCAGTCTCTCGGGAGTTGCGTGAGCTTGTGCGGCTCGCTGGATGCGTTTGGGTTGGACAGTCCCAGCAAATTTTGGCGCCACCCGTGGTCGGCCTCGAGCCCCACGGGTGGGCACCGCGTCCATTTCTTCTTTCCATTCCAAGAGCGCATAGATTCGTGAAACGATGGTCCAGAAGATCGATTCAGCTGCGATTTCGGCGAGATTGTCCTTCAAGGTAGTTTTAAGGTCGGAATTCCAGATCATGAACAGGGCTCGTGTACTGGGACTCGAATAAATCGGGTCCAGTGTCGCGGCGGAGGCGTGGGCGCTCGCGCGGGAGACCAATCCGCCATGAAAGTGCACCACCAGTTTCTTTATGCTGTTCGTGCTCAATGAATTGAAGAATTGTTCAAGATCTGCAGCACTGGTCCGGGCGAATTGGCCTTTTTCCAAATCGATGTAGTTTTTGATCGCAGGCGCCGGGGCGCTTGCCAGTGGTGTCGCCGGTAAAATCATCGTGCTCTCCTTGGATGTTTAGCGGTGCCTGCAAATCTAGGTCCCCACGACGACCCTAAGGGGGACGAGTTCCGTGGCCGCGCTGATTGTGGCATAGCGGTTCACGGAGCGCGACGAGGCTGACCATGAATGGTGTGCGCATGTCTGGCGGCTAACTATAATGATGAGCGGCGCGCGAACGCGATGCCGATAAACGGAGCTGATTTATCTCAATCATCGACCTGCTCCTTGGCTCACCGAAGATGCTGTCACCGCCAGGAGCACGGCTCTGAAAGCTTTCGTCGAGTCCGACCGCTACCGTACCTTGGATCGTGCGATCGGTCTCCTGGTATACGCGATGAGCATATCGCTAGCCGCTAGAGGCACGTAGTAGAAAGGACGGTCGATGGGCTATGGTGGAGGCGTGCAGGTCCGGAGGACCGTCGGCCGGTCGCTGCTGAAGCTTTCGTGCCACTGCTGTGAGGAGCATCGGCAACACAGGAACCCGGAAACCAACACAGAATTGACATGAGTGGCGCTCGCGGCAAGCTCGGGCCACCAGTTACTTGCTCATAGAAATTCGGCACCCGTAACAGGCGTACTCCCTCGATCGCGGCCCACGGCCACCCTACCCTGCCGCTCACACGCGCCCGGGAAAGTTCACCCAAGATGCGAGTTATCGCTCCAAAACATGTAGGCGATGGGCGGGCTTGCCTGTCGTCTTATTGTACCACGCCGTTCTCGCCGTCAAGGCCTGCGCGCGGGCCTTCGGCCCGTGCTCGCGAGCGCGCTTCGCGCGGCCTTGACGGCTGCGCTGCGGCGTGGGGCTTTTGACTCGGGCAATCCCGCCCCAGGCCACTAAAAGCGACGCCGGACGGTGCGACTAACACCGTCTGGCATCTGGCCACAGTCACTATCCGAGGTAACAGACCATGGTTAACCCACAATCTATTCCGGCGTCCGCGTCGGCACAGGATCCCATTTTTCGCGATTTCAGTCAGATATCGACCGAGAGCCCGCAGATCCGGCGGCTCACGGTGTCCTACGGGACGTACAGGGTCCGTGAGCCGGACGGACGCGCGATGTCCGTTCCCAAGTTGCGCCTGCAGGGCGCGTGGCTCGAGCGCGCCGGATTTGCTATCGGCGTCCCAGTGAAGGTGCATGTGAGTCGTGGGCGACTCGTTATCGAGGCGGCCGAGTCCGAGCGCGTACCGCAAGCCGAGGTCCTCGGGGTGCTCGGCACACTGGTCGCTGATGACGGCCTGTCGAAGCGCGATTTCGACGATCTTGAGCGACGATTGCGACAGCTCGGCCGTTCCGATTGATTCATAAGCCACCACGGTGTTCCGCTTGCCGGCGGTGCTCAGGCGCCGCCGGCTCTTCTAGGGTGGCGCGCCTTGACTAAACGTACCTATGATAAATGCCGTGCGAATCACCGTCGACCGCGCCAAACCTTGGTCCGACCGTGGGCGCCACTTCCTTTTTTCTTGTGCGCCGCGGGTATCCGCTTTTCCTTGGCACCATCGCCACCATCCTTATATCTGCTGGCTTGTCAGACAGAGAGAGGCGAAAATGAAGCCGACAGAATGGTGGAAGAATTTCCGGCTCGGTGAAGAACTGAGCGTATGCGGCACCTTCATCTACAACGGCCTCCGCCGCTTTCACACACTTCACAAGCTCGACCACGCCGACGACCTGTTCGAGGTCTTCTACCAACTTTCCATCGGCATCGAGCGCCTGATGAAGATCGCCATCGTCCTGCTCGAACACGATGACACGGACGACCAGGAGGCGTTCGAGAAATCCCTCGAAACGCACAACCACCAAAAACTGCTCGCGCGCATTCAGAAGCGCAATCCCCTCAAGCTCTCCAATCGCGAAAACGCTTTCCTGCACCTCCTGACGGGGTTCTACGAAAACCTGCGCTACGACCGCTTCTCCCTGCGCTCCCCTCTGGCGCTCGGCAAGGAGAAGCACGCGCTGTTCGATTTTCTCGAAAAGCACCTGAAAGTCACGTTCAAAGACCGTGACTCCATCTTCGGGCACGAAAACACAGACCAGTACAAGAAATTCATCCGCAACACCGTCGTCAAGATATCGGGCGCGTTGTATCAGATCGTGAAGGAGCGCGCGCACGAGCTGAGACTCAACACCGACGAACTGCGCTATGGATCGCGGGCGGATACGGTCTTTCTCGGCAGGCCGATATCCCGGCGGAAAACGTACTCTGGAAGGAACTTCTGATCTTCCGCCTGAACACCAGGAAGACTTCGGGATACCTGAAATTCCTCCGGGAGATCGAGCCGCTTGGCTTCGATCCGGGACTCATCGGCGACTACCTGGACTGCTTTCAGTCCGACACTGCCCGCGCGCAAGTCATCGACGAGCTGGAAACCCTTTACGCGGACATTCCCGACAAGAAGGATCGCCTTGCAAGGATGGAAGTCATCGGCTCCCCCCATGCATCCTTCGATGACGACGACGAAGGCTTTGAGGAGGGGTGGGAAATTGAGCCTGGGGAGGAATAACCGGGCCGCCAGCCGGAATCCTATCCGGGCAAACCGGTAGGGAACCCGCGTGCGGAGGGAGTCTCCTCGAATTCTTGCAGTTTTCCGATTTTAATTGCATAAAGTATTTTTTATTGATACTTTAAGAGAATGGAATCGGAGTCGAGCCCACGCCTCAAGGACTACCTCGCCCAGCTCACCCAGGGCGGCCGGTACTTCTTTACGTCCCAGGACGCGAGCCGGAAGACCGGCGCGTCCCGCGACGCAGTGAAGCTCGCGCTGAACCGCCTGCGTCGCAGGGGGCAAATCGCCAGCCCCGGACGGGGCCTTTATGTGGTCGTCCCGCCGGAATACCACGCGCTCGGCTCGCTACCCGCGGACCAGTTTATTCCGTCCATGATGGAACAGATGAAAACGCCGTACTACGCGGGTCTTCTGTCCGCCGCGCAATATCACGGGGCGGCGCACCACCGGCCGCAGGAATTCCAGGTCATGGTCGGCCGGCCGCGCCGACCGATCCAGTGCGGCAAGGTGCGCGTCGTGTTCCGACGTCCGCAAGCGCCTTGCCGACGTGCCGGTGCAGGACATCAACACGCCGCGCGGCACCGTCGCCGTCTCGACGCCGGACGCCACGGCCTTCGACCTCATCGGCTACGAGGCGCAGATCGGCGGGCTCGATGCCGTCGCCACGATACTCGCCGAACTCGCCGCGAAACTCGACGCGGACAAGCTCGCCGCGCTCGCCCCGCACGTCCCGATGCCGTGGGCACAGAGGTTGGGCTATCTGCTGGAACACGTCGGCGAAGCGCCGAAGGCGAAATTGCTCAAGGACTACGTGCGCAAGCACGCCCACGAGGCGGCGGCCCTTATGCCGTCCGAGCCTGTCGCTGGGCATCCGCGCGACGCCGACTGGAAGCTCATCGTCAACGCCGACGCCACTAGAGGCGGAGACGTGATCCCGCGCGACTACATCACCGAATGGCGGGCACACGCGCCGTGGGCCGACAACGCCCAGGTCGAGCAGGACTTGGCGATTTGCCGCGCGCTGGTGAACATCTTCTCGCATCCCGTCCTGAGAAACGCGCTCGCCTTTCGCGGCGGAACGGCGCTCTACAAGCTCTATCTCACCCCGGCCGCACGCTATTCCGAGGACATCGACTTCGTGCAGGTGCGGGCGGAGCCGGCCGGTGCGGTAATGGACGCTCTGCGCGAAGTGCTCGACCCGTGGCTCGGCAAGCCGCAATGGAAACAGACGGAAGGCCGGGTCACGTTCAACTACCGCTTTTCTTCCGAGGACCCGACGCCGTTGCCGCTCCGTCTCAAGGTCGAAGTGAACACCCGCGAACACTTCACCACACACGGCTTCCGGCGCGTACCGTTCACGGTCGCGTCCCGTTGGTTCAATGGGTCCGCCGACATCACCACCTACGACCTGGACGAGCTCCTCGGCACCAAGCTTCGCGCACTCTACCAGCGGCGCAAAGGCCGCGACCTGTACGACATGGCAACCGCACTTTCGCGCGGCGCTGTCGATCCGGCGCGCATCGTCGCCGCCTTCCGGCGCTACATGAGCGAGGGCGGGCACGCCGTCACGCGGGCGGAGTTCGAGGGCAACCTCGCGGTGAAAATGGAAGACAAGCGTTTTCTGTCGGACATCCCTCCGTTGCTCGCCGCCGACCGGAGTTGGGATGCGCCCCAAGCCGCTGCGCTCGTCGTGGAGCGGCTGTTCCCGCTTCTCCTGTAGAGGCCCCCAGCCTTCGGCCATCAGGCTCTACCTCAGCGCCGGTGGCGCGCGTCCTCGATGACATGGCGGCACATCTGCGCTTCCTCGCCATGGCCTCGTGACTTCCTCCGACGAGGTACTGCTAACGGATGGGCGGCGTGTTCCGCAAGGAGCGGCGACGATGGGTCAGACAATCAATCTCGGCACCTATGCTGCTTTGCAGCATACAGCAATAGGCCGCCTGAAAGCCCGCAGTTTTCTTTGGCTGGCGTCCTCTTGGGCTCGTATCGGTTCGAGCAATCGCAAGCGCTATATGTGATCTAAGTGCAAGTCCTAGCACTCGTTAGAGACGCGTCGCAGGGTGGGATCAACATCGTTTCGAAAATGTGACCACTTTCTCCGACAAACGATAGCGCAAGGTCGAAATTGGCAGCCTTCATGGATGAGAGCTTCTCAGGGGAGCTCAAGGAAAGCTAGATGCGGAGTGCGTCCAATAGCGCCAAGACAACTCGTGTCACCACCGACAACGGCGCGCTGTGACATACCTGTCTCTCCGTGACTTCCTCGACGTCGCCACTAAGACGGGGAAGCCGCGCGTAACGAAAATTCGCCAGATAAAGCACCAGGGTCCATACGCGCCGGCCACCGATTTCTACAGGCCACTTCGACAACGCATCGCCGAAATCCATAAGGCAGGCAAGCCGAGAGCAGCACTAGGAGCTCTGCTTCAAGGAATCGCCGACAAACGGAAATTCGCGAACTACCCGGCGGCGATCAACGGATACGGCACCTGGTGGGGCGCGCAGCAATTCAAGTGGTTCGATCCTCCGAAGGGCAAGTACTCGAAGTACGGATTTGAGGTGAGCGTCAATCCCGAACTAGGGCTTGACATCAACGGCTCTCGGCATGTCATCAAGCTCTATCTGAATAAAGACCCGTTGTCGGTTCAACGCTCCGAGTTGATCAGCGCACTGATGATGCACGTCTTTGGCGCGAGCGCGTCAGCTGCGATTCTGAGTGCGCTCGATGCCCGCCGAGCCGTGCTCGTGACTTCCCACGCGCAATCGAAATCGCTCATCACCACCATTGATGCGGTTCTCGCGGACATAGCCCAAATCTGGCCAACCGTCTGATCCAATGCAGTTTCGCGTCCTGATAGCGATTGTTGTATTCCTCGGCTCCTACCTGCCTCTCAGCGTCATTCTATTGGCGCAGAATTTCGACTTCGACGCCCTCCATCACGCGCTTTGCTGGCCGCCAGTACATCCCGGCTGTAGCGTTCCATTGAAGAATCCCGCCTTCGCTTTGACCGCATTCGCGATCTGCGCCCTATGCTTCTTCGCCACACTCTTCGTGCTGGCTTCGCTCAAGCCGAAGCACGAAGCCACGGTAGTCGAATCCAGATACATACCGACGGACCTCATGAACTACACGCTGCCCTACATCGTATCATTCATGAGCATCGACTATCGGGACATGCCGAAGTTCGCGGGTCTGGTCATCTTTCTGGCCTGGATGTTCTGGATCACCTACAAGTCAGGCCAAATTCTGCTCAACCCGCTTCTCATCGTCTTCGGATGGCGGCTTTACGAGCTTAAGTATCACTTCACAGCGGATACAAGAGACGAAAATTTGCGTGCCCTTTCCAAGACCGAAATCATTGCCGGCCAAACCTACCAGCATTTCAACGTTACCGGGATACTGGTGATCAAATCACCTCCCAAGGAGGGCTGAGAATGGCTGTTCTAAGTGCATCTAAGACTCTTAAAGCATTCAAGGCATTCAACGTAGGGCGTTCGACCGCCACCCTTTGGCTGTTCAGGAAGGCTCAGCGCCCTGTTGACCAGCCGCCGGGATATTTAGGTTGCTGGGTTGATACGGATGACCGACTGGACAAAAAGCTTAAGGAGGCGGTCACGGCGGAGCGAGATCGCGTCACCGAGCTTCAGGACTATTCCTTGCTGGTGCAGAATAACGAGGGGAGCGCCCTCGCGATCGATGCGCTCCTCACCAACGCCGGCGTGATCGTTGACAAAGTGGCGGCCGAGCGCCCTGCTCTGCGCGTGAAGACCATGGAGGAGATTCAGAGCACGAATTTCTACGTGATCAAACTGACGTTATCGGGGAAGAGCTTGTATGCGGTGAAAAAAGCGGAAGGGTCGTGGCAAACAAAAAAAATGAAGGACATCATTTACGCTTTCTTCAGCGGCAACAGGCTCGCGCTCGATGACAAGCCCAGCTTTCGGATCTCTCCAAGTATCGACTTTTTCATATTCGAGGATCAGGTTTTCATCTCCCACAAGGGCCACTTCGAATCTATCCTCAGTTACAAAGAGGCCCACATCGACGACTTCAAGCGGTTGCAGAAAGAAAGCGACTTTCAGGCTCTATTCACGACGCTTGACCCCTTGGTCTCATTTGTGGGTTCCAACAAGATTCATCTTCGTCGCGCCTGCGCTATTCACGACAAAGGACACTACAGGAACACGGAATTCATGTCCCGGCTTCAACAGGAGCATGCGAGATATCACCTAAATCTCACATTCGATGCACAGGGCCGCATCATTCCCACGGAAGAAACCTGCGCGGATATCATTCGTGCGCTCCTCGATCATCGTCTCCTTTCGCCTTTCTCTGAAAACTTGTACGACGTCCAGGACGCCGCTGTTGTGACATGAACTCATGCCTGGGGCGACTCGAACCTGTACCTGCGCCGTGAAGGTCCCAAACTCACGCTCACCGTCGAACATCGAGCCGCGCCATCCACGCCGGCCATCGACTTGGAACTCGTGTCGCGCAACAATGCCCTCGCTCTCGAGGTGGTGACATCAGCACCGCGTGGAAATCCCACCGCAACGTCCATCGATGAGCGCATCACGACAGCGCTGACCGACGCATCGCAGCCCTTGTCGGTCTCACAACTGCGACCCCTGTGTCGCGTTCGCAAGGCCACCCTCTGCGAGCGGCTGACTGCCATGACCGCCGCCGGTCAACTTCACCGCGATGCCGATGGATACCGCATCGCTGTCAAACCCTGACCTCCCTCCCTCTCTACTCAGTTCCCGTTCCCACTCGCTCTACAACACGCGGGAACCGGTACCGGGAACTCCATCAAATAACTTGATCCCAACCCCATCAAATAGCCTGCTCATGCTCAAAAGCGGTAACCGCAGCGCTCATGGAGAAGCATCACTACAGAGTTAATCGATCCGAATAACTGTCTTCGACTATTCAGGCGATTAACGCGCGTCATGAGCGGCGTGCAAGCCCGGAAGCCGCCGTTCGCGACCAACTCGGGCACAAATCGGGCATTGCATGTCAGGTCGAATCTGGGCTAATACCGAGTAAGCAACGCGGGTATGCGCCTACAACAAACGAAACGGCTTTATCCCACCCGTCGATGGCGACTCCACCACCACTCTACCCTGTCGTTCATCCGCGCCCGAGAAGATTCACCCGAGTCGCGAGTGACCGCTCCAAGCTATGTGTAGCGGTGGGCGGGCTTGCCTGTCGTCTTATTGTACCACGCCGTTCTCGCCGTCAAGGCCTGCGCGCGGGCCTTCGGCCCGTGCTCGCGAGCGCGCTTCGCGCGGCCTTGACGGCTGCGCTGCGGCGTGGAGCTTTTGACTCGGGCAATCCCGCCCCAGGCCACTAAAAGCGACGCCGGACAGTGCGACTAACACCGTCTGGCGTCTGGCCACAGTCACTATCCGAGGTAACAGACCATGGTTAACCCACAATCTATTCCAGCGTCCGCGTCGACACAGGATCCCATTTTTCGCGATTTCAGTCAGATATCGACCGAGAGCCCGCAGATCCGGCGGCTCACGGTGTCTTACGGGACGTACAGGGTCGGCGAGCCGGACGGACGCGCGATGTCCATTCCCCTGTTGCGCCTGCAGGGCGCGTGGCTTGAGCGCGCAGGATTTGGCATCGGCGTCCCAGTGAAGGTGCATGTAAGTCCTGGTCGACTCGTTATCGAGGCGGCCGAGTCTGAACGCGTGCCGCAAGCCGAAGTCCTCGGGGTGCTGGGTGCACTGGTCGCCGATGACGGCCTGTCGAAGCGCGATTTCGACGATCTTGAACGACGATTGCGACAGCTGGGCCGCTCTGATTAATCGACGGATCACTACTGTGTTTCGCTTGCCGGCGGTGTCCAGGCGCCGCCGGCTCTTCTAAGGTGGCGAGTGTCGATTGTATCCTGGCGGAGGCGAGCACGGCCTATTCCAGGTATGCGCTACAGGGGCTAGATTGATGTTTCTTACTTTGACAAGCGTCGCGCAACATCCCGGTGCGATGCTTGTTCTTGGGAAGTAATATCGGGCGGCTCTGAATCACCGCCCTCGCTTCCATCATCGTCATCATCGTCCACCTGCTTTCGGCCACCGCCACCGGGACCTCGACCGAGGACGAAAACAGTGACCACAGCTACGATAGTCGTCCCGAAAACTGTGCCCGCTAGCCAATCGTGACCGGCGAATCCAAGGGCAGAAGCCAGAAGGGCAAGCAGCACAACAAGGACGGCACCGACTCGCTGCCCGTTGGTGGCTAGGCTCAGGTGGGTGGACACCATTCGATCTTCTTGCGTATGCCTGTGCGCCGCCTCCCGCTCAACGAGGCCCATACACCGCTCGGCGCCGTTCGGGATCAGCTGATTGTACGCGGCAAGAGTCTCAGGATCGGGTAGCGGTCCGCGGTGTTTGCGTACTACGGTCGTAACCTGGCGGACTAGATCGGCAGTTGCACGCTCTGGTGATTCGCCCTTCTGCAGAACGGCCTGTATGACGGGTTTAAGCGCGTTTTCCAGTTTTACAGGAGCCTCGCCGTCCCCCTCCTGCGTCATGGGCTAGCGGTCGACGGCTGATCGCAGGACGTGCGCAAAATCGCGGCCGACAGCTCGGGCGTCGTTGCGGAGTTTCTTTGAATCATCGCGCAGCGAACCGCCGAAAAAGTGCTTGGCCTCGCTCCCACCGGATACGCCGAAGATATCAAGCAGCGTACCGCCGCCGCAAGCCAGCGATGACCACGCGGAACCCTTCTTGCCGCGGCGTCTCACCGTCTTGAACGAACAATACATTAGGAATTTCTCCATGACTGCCACCCTACCGAGCTAGGTCGACAAATTCTGTGATCTCGGCGCATGGCGCGGATTTTGCCATAGATACTGTGACATGTATCACACAATGGGGCCTCGACGCGGCGGATCAAGGGTCAATTCCTAGCACTGGTGTTTCATACAGCTAGCAAAAGCTGCGCCACAACCAACACACTATACCCCTTCCTGGGATGCCGCCGCTCGGTCTGAATTGTAAGACTCCGCTGACGGTTGCACAAATCCAGCGCAATGCGCTGGGGTTCGTCTTAGGCAGCGGCGGGGCGGCAAGGGCGCCCAGGTCGCACCACAGCCCATAGTGGTTCAACTGCACTGCCATCCACCTGAGAGGCTCCGTGCACAGCTGCCAGCCAAAGGAGTTGGGGGTCATCAGCGAAAGCTGCAAGAGACCGATGACCACGGAGACCGCGATAGTGATCTACGTGAGCCGACTCTCGATGCCCTTTAGGTCGAGCGTGAAGCGGCGCGAGCGGTCCTCTGCAAGCTGCTCAAAGGGTGCGACCCCGGGTTCCCGCCGGAACCATGTGGGGCACTTGCGGTCCAGCCATAGCACATCCACCCATTCATGTACCACGGCCTCCTTCGGAAGGTTCGCAGCACGTCGGAAGCACACCAGCCGTCCCTGCTTCTGCGCATTGATGCCCACTGGGACGAATGGAAAGTTTTCCTCTGGGTGATCGCGGTACCAGTGCTCGGTCTCATCGTAGATCGCCACACTGGCCGGTCGCTCGTTCCGCCAGGCATCACATTTTTCGCGAGCCACGCGCACGTCCCGCACAGCCCCCCGTTGGCCGTTCCATCTTCCATCGGCAGCAGTGTATCGCGCGAAGTCGCATGTGCGCCTGGTCATGTGAGTGGCAGCGTTCAGCCCAGCAAGCGATTCATGTCAACGGTGTAGCCAGCCGCCTTCAGTTCACGCGCGAGCGTCAGCTTCCATGCACCTCCGCCGTCGTACTGCTCGAAGACAACGCCCACGATGTCGGACGGGACCTCCACTCCACCACGCATCAACGCACAGACTCGATTCCGGCCCGCCTTCCCTACGAAGTAACCTAGTTCCAGCACTACGTTCTGACGCGCTCTTGATTCCCATGGCTCGCCGCCCTTGACGCGCCCTTCATCGTCCGGCGAAAGCAGAACGATGGCGAAGCCAGCAGTCTCGCTGTGGTCCTCGAACTTCTCAATCAAGGTTCTGCCCTTGTTCGGCTGCTCGTGCAAGATCACAGGCTCGAAGCCGAGCAGCTGGACGACTCGTGCCACGTCGTTTTTCATCTCATGGTCGTGGCCATGGACGATGAAGATTTTACGGCTAGGTTCAGCTGCGGCTGCCTCCTTCTTAGTTGCCGCGTCTTTGAGCGAGAGGAGAGCAGACCGTACCTCCTCACGGTCGATCTCCTCCTTCAGGCGTGCCACGGCGCGGTTGAGTAGCGAGATTGATCGTTCCTTTCCCTCAGCCGCGTACTGTCGAGCCTCCCCAATCTCGTTAGAGTTAGGCGCCCAGTCGGTGACCATATGCACGGGGCCGCTGTCCAATCGGGCAGCCGCCACGTAGCGCTGGTAGTCGTCCGTACCATTGCCAAATACCTCCGACAGAGTCTCGTCAATCGCTGTCTGAAGGACTTCAACGCGATGGTCTGTAAAGCGCTTGTTGATCGACCCGGGGTCGAAAGCGTTCAGGTCCTTGATGCGACGTTCAAGAGCGTCGATGTCACGGAGCTTTTCCTGTGCGCTGTGTTGTGGGCGCTCTGGCTTAGTCGGCGGTGTTCGTTTTGATGCCATCGGGTTCAAAATTCTACAACATTTGAAAGTCGCCATCCCCTCGGTAGCCTCCCACAGTCAGCGCTGCCAGCATTGGAGCCAACTGGTGTCCTGCTAAACTTCACCCTGAGTCGCTACGAACATGGGAGGCAGGGATGGACGACAGATGGCTTTCGGCAGCGGGAGCGTTCGCATTGTTTTGGGTAGCCTTGCTTCTGCTTCAAATTTCGCGGCAGTTGAACGACACGAATAGGATGCTCAAGCACCTGGCAGATATGGTGTGGAACGAGAGGAAGAGGTGAACGTCGATG
Source organism: uncultured Gammaproteobacteria bacterium (assembly GCA_963784105.1). Classification (GTDB taxonomy): domain Bacteria; phylum Pseudomonadota; class Gammaproteobacteria; order Steroidobacterales; family Steroidobacteraceae; genus Bog-1198. The sequence continues at coordinate 875,585 of CAWAQE010000015.1, read as the reverse complement.
CCCATCGATATGACACAGCGGGAAATTGCCGAATGGATACTCGACATCCTGGTCAAAGACCTCAAAATGAAGCCAGGAGACCCTGTCCCTGATCAGCAGCTAAAGCAGAAGTACCGCGACCGAAAAGGCGACAGCGCCGATATCAAAAGGGGACTCAAGTACGCCGAGGAACAGGAGTGGATGTCGCATGACGGGCCGCCGACGTATACATGGCGTCTCACTGAGCTAGGCCACGATTACGCTTTATGACAGGTCACGACGCCACTCTGGGAATCATCTATGGCGCTCTGGTCAGCCATGGTGCGCTTGGAGTCGAGCCGGTCTCTGTCTTCGGATTGGTTTTGCTATCGGCGTCCCGGTGAAGATGCATGTGAGTCGTTGGCGACTCGTTATCGAAGCGGCCGAATTCGAGCGGGTGCCGCAAGCGAAGGTCCTAGGGACGCTCGGTGCGCTGGTCGCCGACGATGGCCTATCGAAGCGTGATTTCGACGATCTTGAGCGACGGTTGCGACGGCTGGGCCACTCCGATTGATCGACAGTTTCGCTTGCTGGCGGTGCTCAGGCGCCGCCGGCTCTTCAAGGTGGCGCGCCGCGATAAAACGTAACGTCGGGATCTATCTCGCGTTTACAACAACGGCTCAATGTCGCAGGCAACAGCCACCCGCGTACGGCCCTGCTGCTTCACCTCTGCAGCCAGGTCCCGCATGGATTCTTGGGTGATCACACGGCCCTCGCCACGTGCAAGCGCGGCTTCCGCCACATCGACGGACGCCAAAATCTTCGCGCGGGCACGCTCGCGTCGCTCCCATAGCGCGAGCGCCTCGCGCATGGCGTCCTCTTCGCCGTGCAACCGTCCGCTCGCAATGGCATCGCGGACAAATGCTTCCTGGTCGGGGGGCAAATGTACGATCATGTGGTTCAACGTACCTCAGCGCGCCGAGCGAAACCAGGTAAAATATCCGAGCATTTGCCGGAAAGTGCCTAGTGCACTCAATTTCCCGGCGTTAAGGACTGCCTGTGCAATCCATGAGATTTACACATTGAGTTACACATATGAGAAAATGTCGAGATAATTCGTTGTAAAAACAGATACTTATTGTACCCGGTGCCGGACTCAAAATCCGGTGGTGGTGACACCGTGTGGGTTCGATTCCCTCTCCGGGCACCAGAATTTTATTTATGGATGTCCTTTGAATTTCTGCAGCAACTGCGGCTCGCCCGTCGAATCCAAGGTCCCCGCGGGGGATCATTTACCGCGCTTCGTGTGCACGAGCTGCGGGATGATCCACTACAAGAACCCGCTGCTGGTGCTGGGCTGCGTGCCCGAATGGGATAGCAAGATCCTGCTGTGCCGCCGCGCCATCGAACCGCGCCTGGGGTTTTGGACGGTTCCGGCCGGCTTCATGGAAAACGGCGAAACCTTGCAGGCCGCCGCGGCACGCGAGTGCTACGAGGAGGCACAGGCCAAAGTCGAGATCGGCTCCCTCTTGGCCGTGGTCAGCGTGACGGGCGCCAACCAGGTGCACGTGATGTTTCGCGCCAAATTGCTGCAGCCGGAATTCGCGCCGGGACCCGAGAGCCTGGAGGTCGGATTGTACGAAGAGGCAGAGGTCCCGTGGGCGCAGCTGGCGTTTCCGAGCGGCGAATTCACCTTGCGCAAGTACTTCGAGGATCGCGCCGCGGGACGCGAGGATCATCATTTCACCGAGTTGAGCCGCCGGCTGAAGTCCTGACATCGGCCGCCGGGTGCGCCCTCGAAAACCGGCGCTGCAGTGCGCCGGCGGGAATAGGCGTTGCAGTGCGCCGGCGGCAAACGGCGTTGCGGCTCGGGAACCGGCCGCGCCGCTGTGGCAGAATGGTATTTGCGTTCAACAGTTCAATCGTTTAACAGTCATTCAAGGGTAAGTCATGGCATTCGTGGTCACCGAAAATTGCATCAAGTGCAAATATATGGATTGCGTGGAGGTTTGCCCCGTCGATTGTTTCCACGAAGGCCCCAACTTTCTGGTGATCGATCCCGACGAGTGCATCGACTGCACCCTGTGCGAGCCGGAGTGCCCGGTGGAGGCCATCTTCTCGGAAGAGGAGATTCCGGATGGCCAGGAAAGCTTCCTCAAGCTGAACGCGGAATTGGCCAAGAAATGGCCCGTCATCAGCGAGAAGAAAGCCGCGCCCGCGGATGCCAAGCAGTGGGAAGGCGTGCCCGAGAAGCTCAAAATGCTTGAGCGATAGTTACTCCGCACCATGATGTTGACCGGCCGGTTTAGCATTCGCCGAGGGGGGCTGAGCCGTAGCCCGGCAACGGGGAACAGTTGCCGGGCTACGGCTCAGCCCCCCTGGCGATTTCTCATGCCGGTCGACATCACGGCGCCAAACTCGATCTGGTCCCTCCGCACCATGATGCACATCGGCCCAATGCGCAAGGTCTGGGGGGATGAGGAGTTGGAAGCCAACTGTTCCCCCTCGTTGGCTTCCAACTCCTTATTCCCCCAGACCCTGTGTACTGGGTCAATATGAATCATTGCGCCGAAGACCAGTCAGCGCTTGGCGAGCTGCAGCTCCTTGATTTGCTGCACCAGCTCGTTCGGCGGCATGTAGCCGGAGATGTATTCGCCGTTCTCCGTGATTATTGCGGGCGTGCCCCGCACTCCGATGCTTTGTCCCAAGGCGTACTCGCGTGCCACCGGCGTCGCATCGCAGGCCTTGCTCATGTCTAGCTTGGCGCCCGCTTTCGCGCGGGTCAGCGCTTCGTTGCGGTCCGGCGAGCACCAGACCACCTCGGCTTTTTTCCAGCTCTCCGTGCCGGGGCCCGTGCGCGGATAGAACATGTAGCGCACGCGTACCCCGAGGCGGTTCAACTCAGCCATCTCGCTGTGCAGCTTGCGGCAATAGGGACAATCGATGTCGGTGAACACGGTGATGGTGTACCGCGGATTCCTGGGCCCGAAGATCAGCATCTGCGACTCGGGCACCGCGTTGATCATCGCAAGGCGCGCCTGCGCGCGCAGGTCTTCGGTCAAATTCTCACGCGACTTCATGTCATAGAGATTACCGTCCAGAAAATACTTGCCGTCGGCGGTCAAGTAGCTGACCTCGGCTCCCTGCACGAATTCGTAGATGCCCGGGATTGGCGAGGGACGCAGATCCTCCAGCTTCGAGCCGGCCGGCAGAAGCTTCAGCAGCGCCGTGCGGGGATCCGCCGGCTGATCGGCGGCCGGCGCGGCCGCGCCCGCGTTCGATCCCACGCTGCAAATGATCAAGGCGAGGGCTGCAAGGATTCTCGGCATGCTGGCTCCAACGGAATTGCTTGATTCGACCCCGCGGCACGCCGGAGGTTCAGGTGATTCTAGCAGGGCTGCCCGAATCGCATCGCCCCGCTGCCGCCAAGCTAGCGCTGCCGTGGAGCTATCCCTTGTCGTGAAGCCGCTCGCCGCAGGCTCGCCGCGTTTCGCTAGCCGCGCGGGTGATGCTGAGAGTGCAGTTCTTTCAGGCGCTCGCGCGCGACGTGAGTGTAGATCTGCGTCGTCGACAGATCGCTGTGCCCCAGGAGCATCTGCACGACGCGCAGGTCCGCCCCATGATTCAGCAGATGCGTCGCGAAGGCATGACGCAGCGTATGCGGGGACAGTTCCTTCTCCACGCCGGCCTTCTTGGAATAGCGCTTGATGATGTGCCAAAAGGCCTGGCGCGTCATGCGGTCGCCGCGGCGCGTCGGAAACAGATAATCGGTCTGCCGTTCCAGCAATATTTCCACGCGTGGGCCCTGCATGAACTGCTGCAGCCATTTCACCGCTTCCTCGCCCAGCGGAATCAGGCGCTCGCGGTTGCCCTTGCCGACCACGCGCATCACGCCCTGATTGAGATTGACCTGATTGTGCTTCAGGCTCACGAGTTCCGACACCCGGAGGCCGGTGGCATAAAGCACTTCGAGCATGGTGCGGTCGCGATGGCCCAGCGGGTCGGCCACGGTCGGCGCCTCGAGCAGCGAATCGACTTCGGCTTCGGTCAGGGATTTCGGCAGAGAGCGGCCGATCTTCGGCATGGCGATCTGCGCCGTCGGATCGAGCTCGATCAAACCCTCGCGCACCATGAAACGGAAAAATCGGCGGAAGCTCGAAAGTTGCCGCGCAGTCGATCGGGGCCGCGATCCACCCTCGACCCGGGCCGCGATGAACCCCAGTAATTCAATGCGTGTCGCCTTGAGCAAGGCGCTGTCGCGCTCTTCGAGCCAACGGGCCAGTGCGGTCAGATCGGCTCGATAGGCCGCAAGCGTATTGGCCGACAGTCCGCGCTCCAGCCACACCGCATCGAGGAAGCGCTGCAAGGCGGGATCGGCGGATTCCCGCGCAGCCGGTACCGCTGCACCCGAGGTGCGTGTATAAACCGTCCGTTTGAGAGCCGTCGCCATAGTTTTCCGCGTGAGTATTCGCACGAAATGGTGCAGTACGCGCTACCGGGATCCAGTATGCGAGGGGCACCGCCGGGTCGGCGTGACCAGAATCACAGTACAGTTAAGTATTAACATAAGGTGAACCAGATCACAGAAGAGAAGCAGATGAGCCCGCGCAGGGCGGCGCAGCCGCTGTATACCGTCTATTGCCTGGCGCTGTTCACCGTCCTGGCTTTGACCGTGCTGGTGATCAATCTGTTCCTGCCGAGCCTGCGCCGCCGCCGCCTCATGGCCGGCGTGTTCTCGCGGACCTTTCTGCGCCTCGCGTGCGTGCCGTTCGAGGTCCAGGGACTGGATCGCCTGCCGCAGGCGCCGTGCGTGGTGGTAGCCAATCATGCCAGCTACATCGACGGCTTGGTCGCCGCCGCGGCGCTGCCCCCCGATTTTGCCTTCGTGATCAAGAAGGAAATGGTGCGCGTGCCGCTGGCGGGCCTGCTGCTGCGGCGCCTGGGGTCGCAGTTCGTCGAACGCTTCAACCGGCACAAGGGCGGTGTCGATGCGCGTCGAGTGCTGAAACTCGCCGCCACCGGCCAATCCCTGGTGTTCTTTCCGGAGGGCACCTTCACTGAGACCCGCCAGGTAGGCAGGTTTCTCGGCGGTGCGTTCGCGACGGCGGCGCGCTCGGAGATGCCGGTGGTTGCCATGGCCATTCACGGCACCCGCGCCGTGCTTCCGCCGGGGGGCGTGTCCGTGCACCGCACCCCGATTCGCGTTGAAATACTTGAGGTTCTTACCGCAAGCGATGCCAGGCAGCGTAGCCGCGAGCTGATCGCCCGCGCCGTGGGCGAGCCGCTGGCGCCCTGAGTGCGGCTCTTAAGGTCTTGGGGGAGCCATCACGGCTATACTAGGAGCCTCCCCGTACCATCCATGGATATGCCTCATGAATTCTGATCCCGTCGTTATTTTGGCAGCCCGCCGCACTCCGGTCGGCGCCTTTCAAGGTGCGTTCGCCGCCGTGACCGGCCCACAGCTCGGATCGGTCGCCATCAAGGCGGCTCTCACGGACTCGGGCGTCGCCGCCTCGCAGATAGATGAAGTCATCATGGGCTGCGTGCTGTCGGCCGGACTCGGCCAGGCACCGGCGCGTCAGGCAGCCTTGGGCGGCGGGATCCCCGCCAGCGTTCCAAGCACCACGGTCAACAAGATGTGCGGATCCGCGATGCGCGCCCTCATGCTGGGATGCGACCAGCTCCTCGCAGGCTCGGCCAAGCTCGTCGTGGCCGGTGGACTGGAGTCCATGACCAATGCGCCCTACCTGCTGCCCAAGGCGCGTGCCGGCTACCGCATGGGGAACCAAGAAGTGCTGGACCATATGTTCTACGACGGCTTGCAGAGCCCGTGGGACGGTCAGCTCATGGGCTGTTTTGCCGAAGCCACGTCGGAGAAATACGATTTCACCCGCAGGGCCCAGGACGACTTCGCCGCCGAATCGGTGCGGCGGGCGCTGGCCGCCATCACTCGGGGTGATTTCGCGGCCGAAATCGCCGCAGTAACGGCCAAATCCCGCAAGGGCGATACCGTCGTGGACAGGGATGAAACGCCCTTTACCCTCGATATCGCCAAGATCCCCACGCTCAAGCCGGCATTCAAGAAAGACGGCACGGTCACGGCCGCGAGTTCCTCCGGGATTTCCGACGGCGCCGCGGCGTTGGTGCTGGCGCGCGAATCCCATGCAGCGTCGCTGGGCCGCAAGCCCTTGGCGCGAATCCTGGGCTATGCCAGTTTTGCGCGCGAGCCCGAATGGTTCACCCTCGCCCCCGTGGGCGCGATGCAGAAATTGCTTGCGCAATTGAATTGGCAGGCCAAGGACGTCGATTTGTACGAGATCAACGAGGCATTCGCGGCGGTGCCCATGGCCGCAATCAAGGACCTGGGTCTGGATCACCAAAAAGTCAATGCCAATGGCGGAGCCTGTGCGCTCGGGCATCCCATCGGCGCCACCGGTGCGCGCATCCTCACCACGCTGCTGTACGCCCTGCGCGCGCACGGCAAGAAGCGCGGGATCGCAAGCCTCTGCATCGGCGGCGGCGAAGCGACGGCGATGGCCATCGAATTGCTGTGAGACCGTCCTGTCGTCCGTCCCGCGAGATGGAGTCGCGGTGAGCGCCCCCTTGGCGAATCCACCCGTGCTGACGGCGATAGCCGCGGGCGTCGCGCAAATTACGCTCAATCGCCCCGACAAGCGCAATGCCTTGGATCACGCCACCATCGCTCTGCTGACCGAGGAGCTGCTGCGCTGCGCGGGCGACCCCGGCGTGCGTGCCGTGCAAATAACAGGCGGCGGCAAGGTATTTTGCGCGGGCGCCGACCTTGGGGAAATGCAGGCGCAGGCGCATGCCGACGAGGCCGCGAATCTGGCGAACGCCGAACGTCTGGCCTCGATGCTGGCGGTTTTGGACTCCATGCCGAAGCCGACGCTGGCGCGCGTCAACGGCGACGGCTATGGCGGAGCTCTCGGGCTGCTCGGTGCCTGCGACCTCGTGGTGGCGGTGGATACCGCAAAGTTCGCCTTCACCGAGGTGCGCCTCGGAATCGTTCCGGCGGTGATTTCGCCCTTCGTGCTGGGCAAAATGGGAGAAAGTGCGGCGCGGCGCTACTTTCTGACCGGGGAGACGCTGAGCGCGGCCACTTTGAAGGAGCTCGGACTGGTGCACGAGGTCGTGGCGGCCGGTGAACTCGACTCGAGCTGCGCGGGCATGATCGAGGCGCTCTTGAAGGGGGCGCCGGGGGCCCAAGCCGAAGCCAAGGCGCTCATTCGGGATGTAGCCCATGCATCCGCCCGGGACCGCGCAGCCGCGTCCAAGGACGCTGCCAAGAGGCTGGCGAGATTGCGTGTCCAGGCAGAAGCCCGGGAAGGTTTCGACGCCTTCTTCGCCAAGCGCAAGGCAAGCTGGCGTCAGGACTGAGCCGACGCCCAGGCCGAGGACCTGAAGCGCCTCCTCCCCTCAGACCCCAACCGGGCGGCCGGGATCGAATTCAAATGGGGTGGGCGTCCTTGCCCAAGCCATGCCCAAATCCCTTGGCCATCCTGGAAGCCGGCGTCCGTGGCCTGTCAACATGGGTGTCCCCACTCTGTAAAGCGACGGGACTACCAAGATTCCCTCATGGCCTGTCCGCCAGGTGGATATCTCCCCGGTATCTCCCGTTTGTGGTCTACTATCGCGCGTTTTTGATGGGCCCCAATACCGGGCTCTCGGTCCAATCTCGAGTCTAGGTGCGTGCAGATGAGTGAAACCCCGCGCGATGTCATGGAATACGATGTGGCGATCGTCGGCGCAGGTCCCGCCGGGCTCGCCTGCGCGATCCGCCTGAAACAGCTCAATCCGGCGTTGAGCGTTTGTGTGCTGGAGAAGGCGGCCAGCCTCGGGGCACACTCGCTGTCCGGGGCGGTCATGGAACCCGGGCCCCTCGATGAATTGCTCCCCGAGTGGCGGGCCCATTCCCCGGCCGTGTGCGTGCCGGCCGCACGCGATGAGTTTCTATTCATGACGCGCCGCAGGCGCTATCGGCTGCCGACTCCGCCGCAGATGGCGAATCACGGCAATTTCATCATCTCGCTGGGCCAGCTGATACCGATTCTCGGGCAGGAGGCCGAGAAACTCGGTGTCGATGTGTTTGCGGGATTTGCAGCGGCGCAGGCTCTGTTCGACGAGGCCGGAGCCGTCAAAGGCGTGGCCATAGGCGACATGGGCGTCGAAAAGAACGGCGAACCGGGACCGAATTTCGCCCAGGGTCCCGAAATTCACGCCAAGGTCACTCTATTCTGCGAAGGCTGCCGCGGCAGCGTCTCGAAGCAATTGATCAAGCGCTTCGGACTGGACGCCGGCAAGTCGCCTCAGACCTATGGTCTCGGCTTCAAAGAACTGTGGCAGCTTCCGCCCGGCCGCGTCCAGCCCGGCCTCATTCAGCACACCCTGGGCTGGCCGCTGGATTCCAATACCTACGGCGGAAGCTTTCTGTACCACCTCGACAGCGATCGGGTGTATGTGGGATTCGTCATCGGTCTGGACTACGAGGATCCTCGCTTCAGGCCCTTTGAGGCCTTCCAGCAGTACAAGAACCACCCGGACATCAAGAGCCTGCTCAAAGGCGGCGAGATCATCGCGGGAGGCGCGCGCACCGTGATCGAAGGCGGTTATCAATCGATGCCGACTCTCGAGATGCCCGGAGCGATGCTGGTCGGCGACGCCGGCGGCACGCTGAACACTCCGAAGATCAAGGGCATCCATCAGGCGATTCGTTCCGGCATGACCGCGGCCGAGCACTTCGCGGAGAAGGGCACGAGCGTAGGGTTCGACAAGCGCTGGCGCGAGTCGAAGGGTGGCCGGGAACTGCACAAGGTGCGCAATATCCGGCCGGGATTTCGCCGCGGACTGTGGTTCGGCCTCGCCAACGCCGCGCTCGAGACCATCACCTTGGGGAAATTGCCGTGGACTCTGGCCAATCACGCCGACGACACGGCGCTCAAGCGGCTCGACGACTACGTTTCGCCGGATCGCGGCTGGGGCGAGCGCGAATTGCCGCCGCGCGACCGGCTGGCCTTCGTATTCTTCGCCGCGACCACCCACGATGAGAACCAGCCCGTGCATCTGCACGTGGCGGATACTTCGCTGTGCGCGACGAAGTGCATCAAGGATTTCGGCAACCCTTGCACCAATTTCTGTCCGGCGAACGTCTACGAGATGATCGACGACGGCAGCGGCGGGAAAAGATTGCAGATCAATTCCTCCAACTGCGTGCATTGCAAGGCCTGCGACATCAAGGAACCCTATGCCGGGCAGATCACCTGGGTGACGCCGGAGGGCGGTTCCGGTCCCAACTACCAGAGCCTTTGACAGCATCCCGTCGGCGGTGGCCAACACCCAGAAGCCGGTGGAATCGCGCCTCGAGGCCGAAGTCGCCGCCCATCGGCTCGAATTCGATGCGGCCCAGCGGGATGCCGCGGCCCGGCTCGATCGCCTGAGCGCAGCTCTCGTGAAGTCTTCGCACTCCGTCGGCGAACGGCTGCGCGCGCACTTGCGCTGGCTGCCGGCCCCGGCCGCGCCGGCGCAACGCGGCCTGTATTTGTGGGGCGGTGTCGGCCGCGGCAAGACCATGCTGATGGATTGCTTCTACGAGTCGTTGCATTTTTCACGCCGCGAGCGCACTCACTTCTATCGCTTCATGCGTCAGGTGCACGCGCAACTGCGCGGCGCAACGCGGCGCGCCCAGCCTCTCGAGACCGTCGCGCACCGGCTGGCGCAGCGGGCGCGCGTGATTTGCCTCGACGAATTCTTCGTTTCGGACATCGCCGATGCGATGTTGCTCGCCGGTCTGTTCGAAGGCCTGTTCCGCCGCGGCGTGACGCTGGTCACGACCTCCAACACCCCGCCGGAAGAGCTGTACAAGGACGGTCTGCAGCGCGAACGATTCCTGCCCGCCATCGAATTGATGCGCAAGAACATGGACGTGCTGCACTTGGACGGCGGCATCGACTATCGTCTGCGCCAGCTGGAGCAGGCGCCGACCTACCTGGATTCGGCGCAGGACCCAGCGCCGGCGCAGCTGAAACGGCGCTTCGCGGCGCTTGCCGGGGACTCCGCCACCGGACCCAGGGTGTTGTCGATCGAGGGCCGCGGCATCGCCGCGAAGGACACGGGCGCGGGCATGGCGTGGTTCGAATTCAGCGAGCTTTGCGAAGGTCCGCGCAGCCAGAACGACTACATCGAGCTCGCACGTGAGTATCACACCATATTCATGTCGAACATCCCGGTGTTCGGCGCGCCCGACGATGACGCCGCCCGCCGTTTCATCGCCGCCATCGATGAATTCTACGATCGCGGCGTCAAGATCGTGGTGTCCGCGGCGGCCGCTCCGGCGGCGTTGTATCGCGGCGAACGGCTGCAGCTCGAATTTCAGCGCGCCTCGAGCCGGCTCATCGAAATGCAAACCCAACAGTATCTGTCCGGTGAGCATCACCCTTAAAGGACGGGTGCGACCCCGTAGATTCTGCGCGAAGCGCATTGACCATTATTCGCGCCCAGCGCATCAACAATAAACACCTGGCATAATTCGCCGATGAATACGGTTGCCGAGTTCAAAATTCAATACAAGCGGATCTTGGATCCGAGCGGCGAGGCCGTGGCCCCGCTGCCCGACTTTGCGAAAGACATGGCCGAGGTTCTGCGCATGTACCGGGCCATGACGCTGGTGCGCGTATTCGATGCGAAGTCGGTGAACCTGCAGCGCACCGGACAACTCGGCACCTACCCCTCCTGTCTCGGCCACGAAGCCGCGCATATCGGAGTGGGCGCCGCCATGCGCCCCGAGGATGTGCTGGCGCCCGTGTACCGCGAATTCGGCACGCAGCTCTGGCGCGGCGTGACCATGACGGAAATACTCACCTACTGGGGAGGCGACGAAAGCGGCAACGATTTCGCCGTGCCCCGCCAGGATTTCGCCTGGTGCGTGCCCATAGCCACCCAGACCTTGCATGCCGCCGGGGCGGCCATGGCATTCAAGGTGCGCAAGGAGCCGCGCTGCGCGCTGGCCTACATCGGCGACGGCGGCACGTCCGAGGGCGCCTTTTACGAGGCGCTGAACTTGGCCGGATCGCGCACGCTGCCGGTGGTGTTCGTCATCGTCAACAACGGCTGGGCCATTTCCGTTCCGACGAAGGCGCAGACGGCCGCGCAGACCCTGGCGCAGAAAGCGGTGGCCGCGGGGATACCGGGCATGCAAGTCGACGGCAACGATGTGTTCGCGGTCCGAGAGGCGGTGAGCGCGGCGCTCGAGACCGCCCGGCGCGGCGCGGGCCCGGCCTTGATCGAGGCACTGACTTACCGATTGAGCGACCATACGACGGCCGATGACGCCAGCCGCTATCGGTCGTCCCAGGAAGTCAAGGATGCATGGGCCGTCGAACCCATGATCCGGCTTCGAAAGTTTCTCTCCGATGCCGGCGCTTGGGACGCCGCCAAGGAACAGACGCTGCTGCAAGAGTGCGCCCAGACTGTCGACACGGCAGTGGCCGGCTACCTGGCGAGGGCAAAACCATCGACCGATGCGATGTTCGACCATTTGTTCGCCGCGTTGCCGGCGCACCTGCGCGAGCAGCGTCTTACCGCCCGGAAATACGCCTCGAAACACAGCGGTCATTAGAATTGGCGAAAATAACCATGGTGGAGGCCATCGCGATGGCGCATGGCTGGGAAATGCAGCATGACGCCGACGTGGTCGTGATAGGACAGGACGTGGGCGTCAATGGCGGCGTGTTCCGCGCGACGGCGGGTCTGCAGGAACGTTTCGGTGCCGACCGGGTTCAGGATACGCCGCTGGCGGAAGCGACCATCGCCGGCATGTCGGTCGGGATGGCGACGCATGGGCTCAAACCCGTCGCGGAAATTCAATTCATGGGGTTCCTGTATCCGGCGCTGGATCAGATCGTGAATCACATGTCGCGGATGCGTAACCGAACCCGGGGGCGCTTGAGCTGTCCTGTCGTGATTCGGATGCCGCACGGCGGCGGCATTCACGCCCCCGAGCATCACTCTGAAAGCACGGAAACCATGCTCTGCCACATTCCGGGCATACGCGTGGTGTGCCCATCCTCGCCGGCGCGCGCCTACGGCCTGCTGCTGGCGGCCATCCGCGATCCTGACCCCGTGATGTTTCTGGAGCCGGTACGCCTGTACCGGGCCATGCGCCAGGAAGTGAACGACGACGGCCGGGCTCTGCCTCTGGACGCATGCTTCACTCTGCGCGAAGGAAGCGATGTGACCCTGGTCACCTGGGGCGCAATGACCGTGGAAACGCTGCGCGCGGCCGCCGAGTTGGATAAGCGCGGGATCGGCGCCGAGGTCATCGATGTCGCCACCTTGAGTCCCATCGATATGGAGACCATTCTGGCGTCGGTGGCCAAAACCGGCAGGCTGGTGATCGTGCACGAGGCCGCCCGAAATGTCGGCGTAGGCGCCGAGATCGCGGCATCGGTCGCCGAGCACGGTCTCTACGATTTACAGGCGCCCGTGCAGCGCGTCGCCGGCTTCGATGCCATCATGCCGCTGTTCAAGCTCGAGCACGACTACATCCCCGGCGTGCAGCGGATCATCGACGCGGTAGAACTCACTCTCGCCGGCTAAAGGTTCTTTCATGAGCACATTCAGGCTTCCGGATTTGGGCGAAGGCTTGGCCGAGGCCGAAATCGTCGAGTGGCACGTCAAGGTGGGCGACCACGTGCGGGTCGATCAGCCCATGGTCTCCGTGGAGACCGCGAAGGCGGTGGTCGAAGTGCCGGCGCCCTTCAGCGGAGTGGTGACTGCCCTGCGCGGCGCGCCCGGCGACACCGTCCCCACCGGGGCGCCGCTCATCGAGTTCGACTCCGGAACCGTGGTCGGCACCATGCCGGCCACCAGCGAGGAAGAATGGGTGGAACCGGCCGTGGGCAGCGGCGCGCGCGGATCGGGCGGCAACGGGCGCAGCCGCGCCGTGCCGGCGGCGCGCTCGCTTGCAAGGAGCCTGGGTGTGGATCTCGCGGCAGTCCAAGGCGGCGGCCGCGCCGGTTTGATCACCGTGGAGGATGTCCTGGGGCACGCCAATGTATACGGCACTTCGGCCGGCAACGGCACGGGCGGCAACGGCACGGTTGGCTCGCCCGCGGCGCGCGCCATCGCCGCCGCCGGACCCCAGGACGGCAGCGTCGAGCCCTTGCGCGGCGTGCGCCGCGCCATGGCGCAAAGCATGTCGCTGTCGCGCGATCAAGTGGCCGCCAGCACGGTATGCGACGACGCCGACATCCATCACTGGACGAGCCGGGGAGACTACATGCTGCGCCTCATGCGCGCCATGATCTCCGCCTGGCGGGCCGAGCCGGCCCTGAACGCCTGGTACGATCCGGCCGCGCAGTCGCGATTGCTGGTCGCGCACGTCGATCTCGCGGTCGCCATCGATACTCCCGGCGGACTCATCGTTCCGGTGGTGCGCAACATCGAGAACAAGTCGCCGGACGAGCTGCGCGCGGCCATTGCGCTGCAAAAAGACGCGGCACACCGGCGCAGCATTCCCCCCGAGGATCTGCGCGGCTTCACCCTCATGCTGTCGAATTTCGGCACCCTCGCCGGCCGCTACGGCATACCTTTGGTGGTGCCTCCCGCGGTCGCAATACTGGGCGCCGGCAAGGTACGCGAGGATGCCGTCGCCGTGGGAGGTTCGGTGCTGGCTCATCGGCGCATGCCCCTTTCTTTGAGTTTCGATCACCGCTGCATCACGGGCGGCGAGGCCTGCCGCTTCTTGGGCGCAGTCATCGCCGATCTTGAAAAGCCGGAATAACGCAAGGATCAACCATGTACCAGGCTTCGTCCGAACAACATCGCAAGATCGTGTCCGCCATCGTACGATCGGCGGTCCGGCCGCCCAAGTCCATGCGCAATTTGGACTGGCCGCGCTTTTTGCACGACTACTACTCCAATGTGGATGCCGAAGATCTCGCCGCGCGCGATCCGAAGGAGCTGGCCGGCGCGGCCCTGTCTCACCTGATGTTCGCGCATCGCCGGCGCAGGGCCGCCCTGGTGCGGGTATTCAACCCCACCGTTCGCGAGCACGGCTTCACCTCGCCGCACACCGTCATCGAGATGGTGAACGATGACATGCCCTTCCTCGTGGATTCGATCAGTCTCGCATTGACGCAGCGCTCGCTCACTCTGCATTTTCTGACGCATCCTGTCTTTGCGGTGGTCCGCGACGCCTCGGGGACTCTGCTCTCCCTGCGCGAACGCGGCGATGTCTCCAAGAGCAAGAAGAGTTCCGCCCGGGAGAAGCTCAGGCTGGAGTCCTTCCAGCACATCGAAGTCGACCGAATCGTCGATCCCGCCGCGCTCCAGTCTCTCGCGGCGCAGATCGAGCGCAGCATGCGCGATGTGCGGGTCGCCTGCGCCGACTGGCTCAAGATGCAGAGCGCCGCGCGCCAGACCGCCCAGGATCTGAGCTCCTTGAGCGACCGCTTCGACCCGAGCGATCTGAGCGAAGCGATCGCGCTGCTCACTTGGATGGAGAATCGCCACTTCACCTTCCTCGGCTATCGCGAGTACCGGCTGCAGGGGCGCAAGGGACACGAGTCCCTGCAGCCGATCGCCGCCGGCGGTCTGGGGATATTGCGCCGAGGCCACAAGCAGCCCGCGAACACGAAGCGCACACTGTCGAGCGACATCCGCCGCCAGAGCCGCTCGCGCGACATCGTGCTCGTCACCAAGGCCAACTTCGAGTCCACCGTTCACCGCTCCGGCTACCTTGATTACGTCGGGGTCAAGCATTTCGACGCCAAGGGCCGTTTGATCGGCGAGAAGCGATTCCTGGGACTGTGGACTTCCGCCGCCTACAGCAGCAATCCGCGCGAGATCCCCGTGCTGCGTCACAAGGTGGCGCAGGTGGTGGCGCACTTCGCACTGGCTCCGGACAGCCATGACGGCAAGGCGCTGCAGCACATTCTCGAATCCTTTCCGCGCGACGAATTGTTCCAGGCGAGCGTCGCCGAGCTGAACCGCATCGTCACGGGAATATTCGGCCTGCAAGAGCGCCCGCGCGTCCGCGTGCTGCTGCGGCGCGATGCGTTCCGCCGATTCTATTCCTGCCTGGTCTACGTGCCGCGCGAAAAATACAATACTCAAGTCCGCCAGCGCATCGAAAAAGTCATCCGCGAGGCGTTTTCCGCGTTCGGCATGGAATCCCAGGTGCAGATCGCCGAATCGAATCTCGCCCGAATCCATATCGTCGCGCGGACCAGCCCCAGCGACGACACCCGGGTCGACGCCGACGCCCTGGAGCGGCGCGTAGCCGCAGCGGTGCGCTCGTGGCTGGATGGATTCAAGGCCGCGCTGCTGGCGCGCCTCGATGAGGCCTACGCATTGCAGCTCTTCGAAAAATACGCGCAGGCGTTCCCGGCCGCCTATACGGAGGATTTTCAAGGCGATGCCGCCGCCCTCGACGTATCCTTCCTCGAGGCCGCCGAGAAAGAGCCGGCGCGCCTGCATCTGGACATCTACCGGCCCGAACCGCGGCGTCAAAGACAATTTCTTCTTGAAGATCTTCCGCGGCCAGGATGCCATTCCGATTTCCGACCTCTTGCCCATGCTGGAGAACATGGGGCTCAAAGTGATTGCCGAGCGACCCTACGAGCTCGAGTTTCCGGGCGGCCGGCGCGCCTGGATACAGGACCTGGAAGTGGTGATGCAGGCGTCCTCGGTGACGCAGTTCGAATCCCTGGAACGCGAAATCAAGAGCGCGTTCACCGCGGTGTGGACCGGCCGGATGGACAGCGACAGCTTCAATCAGCTGACCCTGGCCGCCGGCATTCCGTGGCGCATCGTGATCGTCATGCGCGCCTATTGCCGGTACTTGCTGCAGACCGGACTGCCGTTCAGTCAAGGCTATATCGCGCAGGTCCTGGTCAACAACGCAGGCATAGCCCGCGTGCTGGCCGATCTGTTCATCGCCCGGTTCAATCCGGAACTCTCGGCGACGGCGCGGCAGAGCGCGCTCGCCCGCCTGGACAAGCGCATCCGCGCCGCGCTCGAGGAAGTGACGCGCTCCGATGAGGATCGAATTCTGCGCGCCTTGTGGAGCGCCTTGTCGGCGACCGTGCGCACCAATGCCTACCAGCTCGGCCGCGACGGCCAGATCAAGGACTATCTGTCTTTCAAGATCGAGAGCCAGCAGCTGCGCGAGCTGCCCCTGCCCAAGCCGCTGTTCGAGATCTTCGTGTTCTCGCCGCGCATGGAGGGCGTGCACCTGCGGATGGGTTACGTCGCGCGCGGCGGCATTCGCTGGTCGGACCGGCGCGAGGACTTCCGCACCGAGGTGCTCGGGCTCATGAAGGCCCAGCAGGTGAAGAACACCGTGATCGTTCCCGTGGGAGCCAAGGGCGGATTCGTCGTCAAGCGCCTGCCGGCGGAGCGTGAAGCGCAGCAGGCCGAGGTGATCGCCTGCTATCAAACGCTCATCAGAGGCCTGCTGGACATTACCGACAATATCGTGGACGACAAGATCGTCGCGCCCGGCATGGTGGTCCGCCACGACAAGGACGATGCCTACCTGGTGGTGGCGGCCGACAAGGGCACCGCGACTTTTTCCGACATCGCCAACGCCATTTCCGAGGAATACGCCTTCTGGCTCGGCGATGCCTTCGCCTCCGGCGGCTCGGCCGGCTACGACCACAAGAAGATGGCGATCACCGCCCGCGGCGCCTGGGAATGCGTGAAGCGGCACTTCCGCGAAATGGGCGTCGACATCCAGAGCCAGAATTTCTCCGTCGTCGGCATCGGCGATATGGCGGGAGACGTCTTCGGCAATGGGATGCTGCAATCGCCTCACATCCGCCTGATCGCCGCCTTCAATCACCTGCATATTTTCATCGATCCGCAGCCGGACGCCGCGCGCTCGTTCCGCGAGCGTGAACGCCTGTTCAACATGCCGCGTTCCAGCTGGGAGGACTATTCGCGCGAGGCGATCTCGAAGGGCGGCGGCGTGTTCTCGAGGGCCGCGAAGAACCTGACGCTGTCGAAGGAGGCCCAGACGCTGCTCGAGCTTCCGGCGCAAGTCACGCCGAACGAGGTGATCAAGGCCATCTTGAAGGCGCACGTGGATCTATTTTGGAACGGCGGCATCGGCACCTATGTCAAGTCGACCTTCGAGAGTCAGAGCGATGTCGGCGACCGCAGCAACGACGCCGTGCGCGTCGACGCGCGCGAGCTGAACTGCAAGGTCATCGGCGAGGGCGGCAATCTCGGAGTATCGCAGCTCGGGCGCATCGAGTTCGCGCGGCGCGGCGGCAGGCTCAACACGGATTTCATCGACAACTCCGCCGGCGTGAACACCTCGGACGTCGAAGTCAATTTGAAGATCCTGCTGAACGGTGCGATGCGCGCCAAGGAAATCACTCTCGCGGGCCGCAACCGGCTGCTGGTGCAGATGACCGACGAAGTGGCGAGCCTGGTATTGCGCAACAACTACCTTCAGGGCCAGGCGATCAGCACCAGCGAATTCCAGGCAAAGGCCCGCTTGAGCGAACATGCCTACGTGATCCGTGCGCTCGAGCGCTCCGGAGACTTGAACCGCTCGCTGGAATATCTGCCGACCGAGGAAGAAATCGCCGAGCGCCGCAAAGCCGGCGAGGGCCTGACGCGCCCCGAGATCGCCATCACCTTGAGTTACGGCAAGATCTGGCTGTATCGGGCCCTCATCCATTCCAATGTTCCGGAGGATCCCTACCTGTCGGGCGAGCTCAAGCGCTACTTTCCCGTGCCCGTGCAGAAGCGCTTCGCCCTGCGCTTGAAGCGCCATCGCCTGCGCCGCGAGATCATCGCGACGGCCATCACCAACAGCTTGATCAATCGCATGGGACCGGTTTTCCCGGTGCGCGCTCAGGACGACACGGGCGCGGATCCCGCCGCCATCGCGCGCGCCTACAGCATCGCGCGCGAAGTGTTCGCCGCCCGCTATATCTGGACGCAGATCGAAGCCCTCGACAACCGCATCCCGGCCGAGGTGCAGTACACGGCCATGTCGAAGACCACACGCCTCCTGCGGCACATGACCTATTGGCTGCTCGAGAATCGGCGCGAGGACTTGGACATCGAGCGCGGAGTGCTGCGTTATGCCGCCAAGGTCGGGGAGTTGTTCCACGAGCTCTCCGGCGTGCTCGGCGCCACGGAACAGGCGCGGCTGCGGGTGCTGCGCTCAAAGCTCATCGAGCAGCATGTGCCGGAAGACCTGGCCGCTCGAATCGCCTCGCTGGAGATGCTGCATTGCGCCCTGGACCTGGTCGAGGTCGCCATGTCCGCACGCGCAGACATAGGCTACGCGGCCCGGGCATACTTCGATCTCGGCGACCGGCTGGGCCTGACCTGGATCAAGGAACAGATCGAAAGCCTGGCCGCGGACGGCCACTGGCAGGCGGTCGCTCGCGGCACCCTGCGCGACAATTTGTACCAGCTGCAGCGCAAGATCACCGGAGCTGTGCTGGCGTCCAAGGGCCGGGACGCCGCCGCCCGCGTCGACCAATGGATGGCGCGGCACGCCGCTTCGGTGGACGCACTGAAGCGGGTGGTGGTCGATCTGCGCACCGGCTCGCCGCCGGATTTCGCGACGCTGTCCGTGGCCTTGCAAGCGGTCAGACGGCTCGCGCAGGATTGAGTGAATGATGATTCAGAAGACCGATTTCGGCCGTGACTATCTGCAGCGTCGCATCGTCGGCGAATTCGCGCTGGCAAGGCATATCGGCGTCGTGGTCGAGTCCGCCGACGACGGCGCCGTCGTGCTGCGCGCCCCGCTGGCGGCCAACGCCAACTACAAGGGCACCGCGTTCGGCGGCAGCCTGTATTCGCTGGCGGTGCTGACCGGCTGGGCCTGGGTCACGCGTTATCTCGCGGCGCATGGCCTGCCGGCCGATACCGTGATTCAAGAGTCCAAGGTGCATTTCCTGGCGCCCGTGCGGGGTGAATTGCGCGCCAGCGCCGCCGCGCCGCCCTCCGCACAGATCGACAAATTCCTCAAAATGCTCCGGCGCGCCGGCCGCGGCCGAATTCACTTGCGTGTGGAAATAAACTACGGCGAAACCCTGGCCGCGCTCTTCGAAGGAGTATTCGCCGCGGCCATGCATCAATAGGAGGAACGGTGCCCGGAAAACTGATACTGGTCCGTCACGGACAGAGCGTTTGGAACGTCGAGAATCTCTTCACCGGCTGGCGCGACGTCGATCTGAGCGATCAGGGACGCCTCGAAGCCGTACAGGCGGGACGCGAGCTCGAGCGCGAAAACCTCGAGCCGCAAATCGCGTTCACCTCGGTGTTGAAGCGCGCGATCCGCACGCTGTGGCTGATTCTGGACACCACCGACCGGATGTGGATTCCGGTCGAGCGCAGCTGGCGCCTCAACGAGCGCCACTACGGCGCCCTGGAGGGGCTCAACAAGGCGCAGACCGTCGAAAAGCACGGCGAGGCGCAAGTCAAGATCTGGCGCCGCAGCTACGACGTCCCGCCTCCGGCCATGAGTGCCGACGACCCCCGGCATCCGCGTTTCGACCCCCGTTATGCCGATGTCGCCGCCGCTTTGCTGCCGGCGGCCGAATCGCTCAAGGACACCCTCGCACGCGTCCTGCCGTACTGGGATTCGCGCATAGTCCCCGAGCTGCGCGCCGGCAAGAACGTGCTCATCGTCGCGCACGGAAACTCGCTGCGCGCGTTGATCAAGATGCTCGACAAGATGTCCGAGGCCGACATCGTGGAGTTCAACATACCGACGGGCATCCCGATACTCTACGACCTGGATGAGGAATTGCAGCCTCTCGGCCGCCGCTTCCTCGGCGACCCGCACGCCATCGCGGCCGCTCAGGACGCCGTGCGGCGGCAAACCGAAAAGAAATAGTACCTCGGCCCAGTGGTTCACAGGTTTGGGGGGATAAGGAGTTGGAAGCCAACGGGGGGAGCAGTTGGCTTCCAACTCCTTATCCCCCCACGTCGTGCGCACTGGGCCGATGTACATCACGACATAGACGGAGCAGTCGCGGCTGCCTTGTGCACCGAAATGTCGAGTGGCACGAGAATTCGTAAGAGGAGGCTAAGCCTCCTCTTACGAATCTGGGGTCTTACGAATCCGGGGCGATGGCCACCTTCAGGCCCGACAGCGCGTCTGTGAAATCGACTTGGCAGGACAGGCGCGAGGCGGCTTCGCGGAAGTCCGGCAATTCCTTGAGCAATTCCAGCTCGTCGCTTTGCGGCTTGGGCAGGCGGCCGGCCCAGTTTTCATCGACGTATACATGGCAGGTGGCGCAGGAGCAAAGACCTCCGCATATGGCCGCCACGCCATAGTCGAGCTCACGCAGAATCTCCATGACCTTCAAACCGGGTTTCGCCTCGATCTCATGCTCCTTCCCATCCCGGTCCACCACGATCATCCGCGCCATTGAGCTCTCCGTTAATTATCCCCCCGTGGGGCCGTCAAGGCCGGCTAGTGTGCCGGAACTTGGACGGCGCGACTACTTGGATGCGTTGAGGCGGCCCGCCAGCTGGAGCGCCCGGCCTGAAATGCCGCCGAGGGCGTCGTCTTGCACCGCAATGCCGGGCCTGAAGCCACGGCGTGTACTCAAGTAAACTTCGCTCCACCACAGGCAAACATAGTCGTACAGCCAGCTCAATAGCCGCAGGCGCAAGCGCTCATTTTCGGTGGGCGGGCGGCCGGCATAGCTTGCCAAGAGGTCAGCTTTGAGCCCGTCCTCGAAATCGTTGTTGGCGCCCCACCCGGCCACATCCCACAAGGGGTCCGAGGCGTGCGCATACTCCCAGTCCAGCAGCACCAAAGAGCCGCCGCGGTCGATCAGATTCAGGGCGTGCAAATCGCTGTGGCAGAGCGCGGGATCGACATCCGGCAGCGCCGCCAGCGCGGCGAGGCGCGCCGCCGCCGCGTCCCGCAGAGGCGCGGCCGCGGCACCCGGACCTGCGCCGGCGCGCGGAGCCGCCGCCGCAGAATAGTGATCGATCCATTTCGCCGGACTCATCGAACGCGCGGGAGCCGGAATCGGCAGGGCGTGAATACGGCGCATGAAACCGGCCATTTTTGCGACATTCTCGGGCCGGCGCACTTCCGCCGGACTCCAGGGCCGCCCATCGACCCATCGCGAAATTAGAATTCCGCGCTGCGGATCGCAGTATTCGGGCGCAGGGGCCAGACCGGCCGCGACCGCAGTTTCGAGCACCCGCACTTCCCAGGCAGAGTCCAGGCCGAGACCGGCGCGATTCGACACCGTGAGTCGCATGGCATAGGCGCTTCCATCGCGAAGCACGCGATAGGTCTCGTTGACCAGCCCGGCGCCGAGCCGGCAAATCTCGGGCCTGCCCGCGCCCGGCACGTGCCGGACGGCCACGCGCTCTGCGTCATCCGGCAGCATATGCGGCCGACGGCAAGCTGCGGCGCCACTGCCTCATGCCGATCACGCTCAGGATCACGTACAAGCAGAACAGCAGCACCGTGAGATACAAATGCCGCCTGAAATAAAGACAGGAGCTTACCGTGTCGATCACCACCCACCAATGCCAGTTCTCGAATACCTTGCGCGCGACCAGGAAAGTGGCAAACACGCTCGACCAGGCCACCATCGAGTCCGCGAAGGGCAACGCCGCCGGGGTGTATCGACGCAAGAAATACGAACTGAGCGCCGATAGAGCGA
Source organism: uncultured Gammaproteobacteria bacterium (assembly GCA_963784105.1). Lineage (GTDB taxonomy): Bacteria > Pseudomonadota > Gammaproteobacteria > Steroidobacterales > Steroidobacteraceae > Bog-1198. Next base: position 853,944 of record CAWAQE010000015.1, on the reverse strand, counting down.
CGATGCCCAGCACGGCCAGACAATGGCGCCGGGCCGGCCAGCGGCATACCGCCAGAGCGGTGCCCCCCCGGCCCCGCCGCCATTGCCAAAACCCATAGGCCGCCATGGCGGCGTAGTAGGCGTTCAGTACCGATTCCATGTACAGGCGGGCTCCGAAAAGCACCCACACATAGAGACAGGAGCTGACGAACGCGGCGACCCAGCACTCGATTCGCTCGCGAATCGCCAGAAGGACATAGACCACCGCAAGCACCGCCGCGATGATTTCGATCCAGCTCGTATCGTGCCATGCACTCACGAGCTGGACCGAAAGAGTGTCAATCACGAGGGTGTCGAATCCGGTTGACTCAAGCCCGGCAGCACCTTCATGACGAACACCAGCTGCGGGGCGCCGGCCGCCGCCGCGGAGCGCGCCATTTCTTCGGTGAGGACCGCCATGATGCGATCCAGAGGCCCGAAGATCTGGGTCGAGAGCGCATTGGTGTGCACGCTCAAGCCCGGGTGGGTGTTGAGACGATCGATGAAGGCCTGGATGGGTGGCCGGTAATCCCCGGTCAACGGGTACATGCTGATGTCGACGGCCGCACGCATTTTACGATTCACCTTTCCTACGCCGGCATTAACCGGTTCAGGTTCAACGGGTTCGCAGGTCGATCGAGAATTCGATTACCCGCGTCTCAGGCCGCTTCGGACCACCCCTTAGGTTCACGCAAGTGTAGCTTGAGCGGCAGATGCGTGCAAAACTCTTGCAATAGGCTGCGGAGACACCCTTGCGTATTTTCCAGGTAGACGCATTTACCGATACACGCTTCACCGGCAACCCCGCCACCGTCGTGCTCGACGCGGACGGCCAAAGCGACGCCACGCTGCTGGCCGTGGCGCGCGAGTTCCGGCATGCCGAGGTGGCATTCGTGTTCGCGGCCAACGGCCCGGATCACGACGTGCGCCTGCGTTTCTTCAACGCGGTCAAGGAAGCGCCCTTCGTGGGACATGCGACGGTGGCCGCGCACGCCGTGCTCCTCGCCCTCGGCAGGCGCGCCGACGGCGTATACCGCCAGCAATCCGGCACGGGAATCATCCAGGTCACCGCGCAATCCGATCACGGTGCCCAAGGGCCCCTCATCGAGTTTCGCCAGACCATCCCTGAACTGGATTCGCCGCTGCCGTTCAAAACCACCCTGCGCGTCGCGGAGGCCCTGCGTCTGCCGGCGACCCAGCTGCACGAGGTCATGCCGGCGCGAGTCGCCCGCAAGGGCAGCACACGGCTTCTCGTGCCCATCGCGGACGCCCGCCAGCTGGATACCCTCGCGCCCAACGACGACACCCTCCTGTCGCTCGGCAAGGAACTGGGGGCCGAGGGTTTCTTTGTATTCGCTTTGACCCGGAACGCGGATCAATGGTCCACCGAATCGCGCATGTTCTGCCCGGCGCTCGGCATTCCCGAAGATCCGGTCAGCGGCAACGCACACGGCATGCTGGCCGCCTATCTATGGGATCTGGGCCAATTCGGCAAGAATTCGACGGCCTTCATCGGCCGCCAAGGCCGGCAAATGAATCGGCCGGGACGGGTGAGCGTGAAGCTCGAGGTCGATCAAGGGAGCCTCGTGGCCGCGCATATCGGCGGCAGCGCGGTCATCGTCAGCGAAGGCACCTTGGCGCTCTAAGCCGCCTTGACGCTCTCAGTCGCCTCGACATCGGCGGGGGCGGTGCCGGCATCGCCGGCCCCCACCCCCGCCGCCCGGAATGCGGTCCGGCTCAGTTCGAAGCCGCGGCCGGTGCGGCACCCGCCGCCGGCAAATCCAGCTTCAGGGACGCCGCCAAGGCCTCGACCTTCGCCTTGACATCCTTGGCGGTGCTCACAGCCTCGTCGAGATTGCCCGCGGCAAACGCCGCCTGCGCCTTGGACCACAGCGAGGTCGCATCGCCGACGCCGGCCTTGGCCGCAGTCAGATCGATGCCCTTGGCCTCTTTTCGGCTGGATTTCTTGCTCAGCTTGTCGATGCGATCCTGAATCGCGGTGACATCTGCGGGCAATGACCCCGCAAGACCCGTCCATTCATCGTTGAGCGCCTTGAGGACTTCGTCCTTCTTGGCGGCCGCGGCCGTCGCCAGGCTCTGCGCCGCAGTCAGCACGGCGGGTGCTCCCGTCACTACCGCGGCATAGTCCTGTTTGTCGAAGGATGCTTTGAGCCCGCTGAGCTTGGTCTGAACGTCGGCCAGCTGATCGGGCACGTATTTCGCCGCCTCGGTCGATGCCGCGGCGACCGTCGACTCGATGTCGCCGATGAGCTTTTGGGCCGGTTCCTTTTGGCTGGCGCATGCCGCCAGGATGATCGCCGCCATGGAGATCACGGCGTAGTGACTGACACGTTGTATTATTTGCATTGGAAACTCCTCTCCTGGTTGCGGAACACAGGCGCAGGATTCTAGCTCAATTCGCGCCGCGCGCGCTCCAACCACTCGGCCTGGGCTCTGCGGTAATGAGCAGGGCCCAATTTTGCGCCGTCCAGCAAGTCCTTCAACACACGCTGCGCCTCGGGCAGCTTGCCCCGCCGCTTGAGCAGCAAGCCGTAGCGCAGGCGCGCCTCCGCGCCCGGATATCCCGGCGCCACCGCGGCGTAGGCACGTTCCGCCTCGTCGAGGGCGTTCTGCGCTTCGAGAGCGCGGGCATACAGCAGCTGCGCCTCCGTCGATTTGAAATCCGGGTTGTGCTCCGTCAGCCGTTCGAGCGCCACGCGCGCCGCGGCATGGTCCTGCTTGCCGAAATACGCCCTCGCCAGCCCCAGCAGCAAAGCCGGATCGTGCTCGAAGATGCCCTTGAGGCCGCCTCGATAGACATCGACGGCGGCATCGAACTGACCGCGCTCGAGCAGTTCCTCGCCAAGCCTGCGGCGCGCATCCACGTTGCCGGAAATTTCCACCTCGGCGCTCGCCTGGCGCAGCTCACGGTCGGGATCGATCATGCGCCGCACGCCCGATTTGGCACGGCGCGCGGTTCTCCCGCCGAACGCCTCCGGCAGGATCTCGACCACGACGTAGGCGATGGATCCGACCACAGGCAGCAGCGCAATGGCCAAGATCCACAGCATGTTTCGTCCCGTCTTGATGACGTGCACGATCAAGCCCGCTTGGACGGCGATCGACAGAACCGGAATCAGATACAGCGGCGCTCTCCGGACATGCGAAGCCCTCGAGCTTCGGGGCCGCCATTGTAGCGGGGGGAGGCTGAGCCTGCTGGCCGGCAACGGAAGAGCAGTTGCCGGCCAGCAGGCTCAGCCTCCCCGGCGAGTTCTCGTACCCCTCGACACCACGCCGCCAAAAGCGCCGCGCCGCGCCGCTCCCTCTACCCGCGAAAGTACATCGGCCCACCGCGAACGGCGTGGGGGGATAAGAGGCTGGAAGGCAACTGCTCTCCCCCGTTGCCTTCCAGCCTCTTATCCCCCCAGACCGTGCGAACCGTGGGCCGGAGTACTACCGCTCGGCAATGCGAATGCGCCGCGCCACGTCCCTGCAATCGGCCCAGCCAATGTTCGACACCGAATATCCCAGCACCCGCAGCGAACGTGCATCCACGGTGACTTCCATCTCACAGCCGTGGAACCCCACCGGTGCGCCGGGCGGCTTCTGCGGAAAAAACCAGTCGTACACCGCCTTCGTCGAAGTCGCGTCGATTTTGCGCGGTTCGCCGAATGCCTCCTCGAGGCGGCTCACCGGCTGTCCGACATTGTCCGCCGCGATGCGCGGCACCGTACGGACGGCGTAGCCGGAATGGCCGCAGCCGGCCGCGGCCAGGATTCCCAGGAGCATCGCCAATGCGGTGAAGCGCAGCATGATCGGATCCTCGAGCCATACCCCAAGGATGGAAGTCTTGCCGGCTACCTACGCTCTTGCCGCAGACTCAAGTCGCAGAATCAGGAATCTACCGGGTATGCGCGCCGATTATGTAAACGCAAACCATGCGTCATGCCGCGCGGCAGATCCTCCGCGTGATGCACGGCGACGATGAGCGTCAGCCGCTTCATCAGACGCTCCAGCAAGCGCTTCATGAGGGCGCGCTGCGTCGGATCCAGGCCGGTCAGCGGCTCGTCCAGCAGCAAGATGCGCGCATTCGCCGCCATCGCACGCGCAATGAGCGCGCGGCGCAGCTGCCCGTACGACAGCTCGCGCGGCCGTCGCCCGGCGACCGTCGACAGGCCGAAGAACCTGAGCCAGCGAGCGGCCTCGCGGCGATCCGCCGCGGTGGCCCGGTCCACGAGACCGATGCTGGCGTATCGGCCGCTCGCCACCAGATCCCTCACGCTGACGTCCACCGCATAGTCGCCTTGCAGCTCGGGCGAGACGTAGCCGATTCCACGCTTCCATTCCGAGATGGGCGTTCCCTTGGGAAACCCCGCGCGCTCGATCCGCCCCCCGATGGCCGGCGAAAGATCGCCGTAGATCAGCTTCAAGAAACTGGATTTTCCCGCGCCGTTCGCACCGTACAGCGCCCAGTGCTCGCCCTTGCGCAATTCCCAGTCGAGACTGCGCAGCACCGGCCGATACTGCACGTACAGATCGACCTGCGACAAACGCACGAGCACCGGCGCGCCTGCCGCGCCCTGCTTCAGCCGCCGCGTGCTCCGGCGCGCAGCGCTGCGCTTCACCGGCGCGCGATCGCGCAGCTTCTCATGGGCCCGTTGTGCGAGGCCGGCCAGGTCCGATGCGCGAACCCGCTTGAGAGTACGCACGCTTCCGGCCGCGAGTTCCAGCAGCCAGCGCGTCCCCCTCGGCACGTCGGCCGCTCGATGGGCGGTCGCCACCCAGGATTGGCCGCGGCGCGCGGCGGCCTCGAGCACCGCGTCCATACGCCGCCGATAGGAGGCATCGAGCCCGTTGTACGGCTCGTCGAGCAAGAGCCAATCCGGATCCTGCACCAGAGCGCGCGCCAGCAACGCCAGGCGCTTCTGTCCATACGACAGGGACAGAAACTCACGGGCCGCAAGCCTGTGCAGCCCACAGACGCGCATAATGGCGGCCACGCGCTTCGCCTCGGGCGGCGTGACGGGCAGCAGCATCAGATCCGTGCGATGCAGTCCGGTCGCGATCAAATCGCGCACGCGCAGATTCCAGCCGTACCGCGCATACTTGTCCTGCCCTTCCGCGCCCACGTAGGCAACCCGGTGCTTCGCGTCGATGAGATCGACTCGAGCGCGGCCGGCCAGATAGCTGCGCTCGGCGCCCGGCGCACCGGGCGTCGGCCACACCGCGCCGCTCAGCAGCTTGAGTAGCTGCGTCTTGCCCGCGCCGTTGTCGCCCAGCAGCGCCCAGCGCTCGCCGGGCCGCAGATGCCAGGAGATGCCGCGCAACACCCATTTGCCGCCGCGCCGCACGCTGACCGCGTGCAGCCGCACCGCCAGCCGCCCGCTCATTGCCGGCTCAACCGCCAGAGGCCGTCGCGCTCGCCGGCGCGGCATTCGCGCGCCAGCTTGATCAAATGCGCCTCCAGAGTCAGCCGTGCCCAGGGGTGGCGTTCCGCCGCCACATCGTCGTAGACGACCGGAGTCAGCGCATCGAGACTGGCCGCGCCCAGCCGCTCGAGGCCGCGCAGGACTTTCTCCTCGCGCGCCAGGCGATGCGCACGCAAAGCCGTCAGGATTTCCTTGGCGCGGCCCATGAGGCCTCCGTGTCCCGGAGCGATGCGGTCGAAGTCATAGGGGTGCAGTTTTTCCAGAGATCGAAGATACGCCGACATATCGCCGTCCGGCGCCAGGATCACGGGCGAGACGCCTTCCAGCACGTGATCGCCCGTAAAGAGCAGGCGTTCTCCCTCCAACAGGAAGCACACGCAATTCGATGCGTGCCCGGGAGTATGGATGACGGTCAGGCGGGTCTCGCCCAGCGCCAAGACCTCGCCGTCGGCGGGCGATCGCTGGGGCGCGAAAGTCGGATCCTGCCTGCCGTCGTCGGGAGGCGGCAGTCCGATGAGCTCGGCGCCGGTGAGCAGCGCCAGCCGGCGCGCGAGCGGGGAGTGATCCGGATGCGTATGAGTCGCCAGAACCCAGCGAATGGCGGAACCGGCCTCCGCCATGATGGCGTCCAGGTGCCGCGTATCGTCGGGCCCCGGATCCAGCACCGCGACCTCGCGCATTCCCAGCAAGTAGGTATTCGTACCGGGTCCGGTCATCATGCCCGCATTCCCGGCGACGATACGGCGCACGCCCGGTGCCAGGGAGCAGCATTTCTCAGCGTCGAGTCGTGCCGCGGCTTGCGGGTGAATTGCATTCATTTGAATTAAATTTTTCCAGCGAAGCGGCGGCCGGGTGTACGTCGATGGCCGGCGCCCACGTGTTTGCGAAGATTGCGCTTGTCAGTGACGTCGGTCGCATTTTGACATAGTTGCGATGAGCGGCGGAGCAGCTACACTGGGAGGTATGTCAAAGTCGCCGAACGCCAGACGAATTGGTGGTCCACTGTCTTGGGAAACATTGGCACGACCGGATACGGAGCAGTGCCAACGCTTCCTGGCTGAGTCCCTCTCTCTCCTACTTGCCGACTTGCTTCGTTCCGTGCTGGCGGACGCGAGCCCGGCCTTGCCGGCCGATGAATCGGCGGTGGAGCGCTACCGCAATCTCGCGGACTCGCTGGCGGACGGGGAATCGCGGCGCCGCACCAGCATAGGAATCACGCGCGCGGGGCTCGCCAAGCGTTGCGTGACCTGGCTCAAGTTGCTGCTGACTCCGGCGCCGAACGCCCCGATCACTGCCGCAATGCGTGAATTCGTCGACGCGTTAGGGCTTTTCCCGGCGCTTTTCGACAGCGAGCCCTCCGCCCGGTCGCGGCGGGCCCGCCTGACCTGGCTGCTGACTCACGACCGGCGGCTGGACGCGAGCACGCGGGAGGCCGCCACGGCCCTGATCGAGGCCTGTGAGCACTTAGGGGTGCTGCTCTGGCCCGATGCGGAGACCGCCTGATCGGTCCCCCACGGCCGACGCATTTACGTGTCATTCGCCTGAACAGGCGTATAATAGACAGTTAACTTAACATTCGTACCGACCCCTCGAGATTGCGTGAAGGCCGGAGTCTTTTGAATGCAAACACCTCCCACACCTGATTCTGAAGCCGGAGCGGCGCTCTCTTCGGACAAGTCGCGCTTCAAGTTTCAGAAAATGCTGCAGCCGTTCACGATCGAGCGCGGCATAGCGACGCCCATCATTTGGTTCCTGCTGGACTGGCTGGTGCTGGGCGTGTCGATCGCCAGCTTGCTGTTCGTGGATTCCTGGTGGGTGAAGGTGTTCGCGTCGCTGGTGGCGGCTCTGTGGATCGCGCGCCTGTTCGTGATCGGCCACGATGCCTGTCACGGCTCCTACACGCCCAACAAGACGCTCAACAAGTGGATCGGCAGAATCGCGTTCCTGCCGTCGCTGACGCCGTACAGCCTGTGGGAAATCGGCCATAACCTCGCGCACCATGGCTTCACCAATCTGAAGGGGCGCGACTACGTTTGGACGCCCTACTCGCCCTCCGAGTTTGCACGCCTGCCTTGGATCCGGCGCCGCCTGGAGCGCATCTACCGCAGCGGCGTCGGCCAGGGCGTGTACTACATGATCGAGATGTGGTGGAAGAAGCTCTTCTTCCCTGGACGCAAGCACGTCACCACCCGGCGCATCAGCTACACCTGGGACAGCCTGCTGGTGGCGGCCTTCGGCCTCGTTTGGATCGGCGGCCTGGTGGTATGGGGCATCTACAGCGGCAGGTCGATCGGCTCGCTGCTGGTGTTCGGATTCGCGGTGCCGTTCTTCCTGTGGAATTGCCTGATGGGCTTCGTCATCTACGTGCAGCACACGCACCCCCGGGTTGCGTGGTACGAGCGGCGTGACGAATGGTCGGCTAACGCCGGCTACGCCACGACGACCGTGCACGTCAAGCTCATGCGGCCGCTCGACGGTCTGATTCACTACATCCTCGAACATGGCGCCCATCATGTGAATATGGGCATTCCGCTCTATCGTCTCAAAGAAGCCCAGGCACGGCTCACCGCAACCCTCGATGAACGGCTGAATTCGGAGGTTTTCACCTGGCGCTACTACTGGAACACGGTGCGGCGCTGCAAGCTGTACGATTTCGCCCAACATGTGTGGACCGATTTCGACGGCCACATCACCTCCGAACCGCTGGTTCAGACCCGCTGAACCGGCGGCCGCGGTCGCCCGACGCTGGGGCCCCGCTTCTACGGCCATGCCTTCGGGCCGCTCAGAACTTCGCCCGGAATCCCGCGTAGGCGCCCACGCTGGGCTGCAAAAATCCCACCGGGTCCTCATAGTGCCGATTGAATAGATTGTCGACGCGGGCCGTGAGACTCCAATGGGGCGTGAGCTCGTAGCCCGCGGCGAGATTCACGATGGTATAGCCCGGCGCGGTCAGCCTTGGAATCGAGAAGTCGCGGTTTCCGTCGATCCATGAACTCACCGACAGTACGGCGGCATTGAGCGACAAGCGACTGGTTGCGTGCCACTCGGTATTCAAGCTCGCCTTGTGCTTGGGCCGGCGCAGCAGCTCCTCCTGCAGTACTTCATCCGTGGCCTGCGTGTAGGTGTAGTCCAGCCTGAACTCGAGCTCCTTGATCGGACGGTAGGAAGCGAAGCTTTCCACGCCATCCGTCACGGCGCGGCCGACGTTGACCAGCGATGTGAATTCCGCGTTGTCGTCGATCAGATTCTTGATGTTGTTGCGGAAATATGTGATGCCGAAGCGCGCCGCGCCGCCCGCCAGCGGCTGCTCGAAGCCCACATCGAGCCCTAAGCTGCTTTCCGGCTCGAGGTTCGGATTGGCGAAGAAATCGAAATCCGGAAAATTCTGAAACATTTGGCTCAAGGTCGGTGCCTTGAAGCCCGTGCCGACGCTCGCCTTCAGCTTGGTTCCCGTTTCCTCGATGACATACGCCGGAGCGATGCGGTACGTGGCCTTGCCGCCGAACCGGTCATTGTCGTCGTAGCGCACGCTCAGGGTGTTGAACAGTGCATCGCCGATGCTCGATTGCAGCTCCGCGTAGCCTGAATCGATGGTCGTGGCCGCGGACAGCGGCACCGTCATCTCGTCCCGCTGATGTTCGGCGCCGAACACCACCTTTTCGTCATCGGCAATCCGGGCGATGCCCTGCCAGTCGGCCTTGATGCGCGCGCCGAAGAAATCGCTCTCAGGAGCCTCGGGGCTGGTTTCAAAGGACTTGATGTCGCTATAGGCCAGCCCGAGCGTTTGTTCGAACGCTCCGCCCGCCGAAATCAGGTGCGCCGTGGCCCGCGTGTAGTACTGGCGGGTATCGTTAGCGCTTTGCGCCGAATCGGGAAAGTCGTCCGGATAATTGTCCTCGTTCTCCCCGGTGAGACGCAGCCGCGAGTCCGTATAGCGCGCGACGAGGCCGACGTCGAAATTATCGGCGACATCGAATCCCAGTTTCGTCGATCCGGTGATGTTGTCGTAGTAGTCGTCGATGCGCCGCTCTCCCGGCACCAGCAAATCCAGCGGCGTGACCGGCGTCTCTCCCGAGTGCAGGTGCTCGACGTTGGCTGCGTAGTGAAACCGGTCCAGCGAGCCGCTGAGGCCCGCGTACTGATTGAAGGTGTCGAAGGAACCGGCCTCGGCGCCGGCATTGAATTGCGCCGGGCCCGAACCGCTTTTCGTGATGACGTTGATGACTCCGCCGATGGCGTCCGAGCCGTAGAGCCCGCTCTGCGGCCCGCGCAGAACCTCCACCTTCTGGATGTCCTGCGCCGGAAACTGGCCGAAGTCGAAGGTGCCGCTGGGGCTGCTCGGATCGCTGACATCGATGCCGTCGACGAACACCTTGGTGTGGTTGGAATTCGTGCCGCGCATGAATACCGAAGTCTGGCCGCCCAGCCCCCCGGTCTGAACCACATTCAATCCGGGCACCTGTTCGAGCGCTTCGGGCAGGGATTGGATCTGCCTCTGCGCGATATCCTGCGCCGTGACCACCGAAACGCTGCTGGCGACCTCGAGCTCCGGTGTGGGAATGCGGGTGGCGGTCACCACGATGGTATCGGGAGCATCGTCGGCTTCCTCGCCGGCGATCGCCTGCGACGGCCACTGCGGGACGGATGCCGCGGCGAGAAGAAACAGCAATTTGCGCAACTTCGATCTCCTGGTCCGATACCAGGAGCCGGCGCGCGAAGGCCAAGGGGCGGTCTATCCAACCGAAGGCTCCGCGACGACGACTCCGACATGTCGTCGCGGCGGATTCCCCCGCAGCCATCAGCACACCCCGGCCAATAACAGGACGACGCGCGAGGCGGGTCTCCTGGCTTCCGGATCCTCGCTCGCGTCCTCCTTCCCAAGACCTCGAGGTCCCAGTGGTTTCACGGACATTCGCTAGCCGGTTACAGTTGCGGGGGCAGCCGCGGTTTCGCACCGCGTTCCAATTAAATCCCTAGCGGGAACCTTGCGCTCAAGCGCCGATGATAATCGATATCCACTAACTTTTCAGCTGCTGCGCGTGATGGCGAAGGTGGTCCGCCACGAAGGTCTGGATGAAGTAGTAGCCGTGATCGTAGCCCGGCTGAATGCGCAGCTCCAAGCGCTGGCCGGATTTCGCGGCGGCCGCGGAGAATTTCTCCGGCATCAGCTGCTCGGTGAGAAACGGATCGACCGCGCCCTGATCGATGAGGATGGGGCCGGGAAAGGCCCGGCGCGCGACCAATTCGCTGGCGTCGTATTCACGCCAGGCCGCGGTATCCGCCCCCAGATAATGGGTGAACGCCTTCTTTCCCCACGGGCATTGCATGGGCGCCGCGATGGGCGAGAACGCGGAAACCGATTTGTAGCGGTCCGGATTGCGCAGTGCACACACCAGCGCACCGTGTCCACCCATCGAATGGCCGAAAATTCCGGGTGCACCGGCTTGGACCGGCAGATGGGCGGCGACGATCTCCGGCAGTTCCCGCGTGACGTAGCTGTACATCCGATAGTATTGCGACCACGGAGCCGCCGTGGCGTCCACATAGAAGCCCGCCGAATAACCGAAGTCCCAGCTGTCCGCATCGCCCGGCAAGCGCGGCTCGCGCGGACTGGTGTCCGGCGCGATCAGCATCAGCCCCAGTTGCGCCGCCACCTGCTGCGCATGCGATTTGACCGGAAAATTCTCCTCGGTGCAGGTGAGTCCGGACAGGAAATACAGCGCCGGCACCTTCGCCTCCCGGGCCTGCGGCGGAAGGTACACGGAGAATTTCATGGGCCCGCGGATTTCGCGCGAGTCATGCTTGTAGAACCGCTGCACGCCGCCGAAGCAGCCATGCTCCGAGACCAGCGTCAAGGCGCTCACGAGTACACCACGACGCTGCGGATCGATTCGCCCGAATGCATCAAATCGAAAGCCTTGTTGATGTCGGTGAGCGGCATCTTGTGCGTGATGAGATCGTCGATGTTGATCTTGCCGTCCATGTACCAGTCGACGATCTTCGGCACGTCGGTGCGCCCGCGTGCACCGCCGAAGGCCGTGCCCTTCCAGACGCGCCCGGTGACCAGTTGGAAAGGCCGGGTGCTGATTTCCTTGCCCGCGCCGGCGACGCCCACCACCACCGACACGCCCCAGCCGCGATGGCAGCACTCCAGCGCCTGGCGCATCAGATCGACGCTGCCCACGCATTCGAAACTATAATCCGCGCCGCCGTCGGTGAGCGCCACCAAGTGAGCGACCAGATCGCCTTGGACTTCCTTCGGGTTCACGAAATGGGTCAGGCCGAATTTCTCCGCGAGCGCCTTGCGCCCCGGGTTCAAATCCACGCCGATGATCTTGTTCGCGCCCACCATACGCGCGCCCTGCACGACGTTCAGGCCGATGCCGCCCAAACCGAACACCACCACATTGGCGCCGGCCTCGACCTTGGCCGTGTTGATGACGGCGCCGATCCCCGTGGTCACGCCGCAACCGATGTAGCACACCTTGTCGAAGGGGGCATCCTCCCGGATTTTCGCCAGAGCAATCTCCGGCAATACCGTGAAATTCGAGAAGGTGGAGCACCCCATGTAGTGGTGCACCAAGTCCTTGCCGATGGAGAAGCGGCTGGTTCCATCCGGCATCAAGCCCTTGCCCTGCGTGGCGCGGATGGCGGTGCACAGATTGGTCTTCTGCGAGGTGCACGACTTGCACTGGCGGCACTCGGGCGTGTAGAGCGGAATGACGTGATCGCCCTTGCGCAAGCTGGTGACGCCGGGTCCCACATCGACGACGATCCCGGCGCCTTCATGACCCAAAATGGCAGGAAACAAGCCCTCGGGATCCGCACCCGAACGTGTAAACTCGTCCGTGTGACAGACTCCGCTCGCCTTGATTTCCACCAGAACTTCGCCCGCTTTGGGTCCGTCCAAATCCACCGTGATGATCTCCAGGGGTTTGCGGGCGGCGACGGCAACGGCGGCTTTGGTCTTCATTGAAGGATATCCTTTGAACTATTGGGCAATTGAAAACTATCGGGCAATTTGCAGCGTTGGCTGAACCGGCGCTGCCCCGAGGCAAACCGGGCGCAGGCCCGGGCTCCGGCGCAGAGCCGGGCTGTTACCCTAAAACAACCGGCGCCGACTTGGAAGCATCAAATTGAACATTGAATTTTCGCCCATCGAAGCACGCGTCATCGGCTGCCTGATCGAGAAGGAAATCACCACTCCCGATCAGTATCCGCTGTCGCTGAACGCGCTCACCAACGCCTGCAATCAGAAAACCAACCGCGAGCCGGTGCTGGAGCTCGCCGAAGCCGCCGTGCAGCAGGCGGTGGATGCGCTCATGAAGAAATACATGGTGAGCGACAAATCCGCCGGCTACGGCGGCCGCGTCACCAAGTACAAGCACCGCTTTTGCAACACCGAATTCGGCTCGCTGAAATTCACCCCGCAGGAGCTCGGCATCATTTGCGTGCTGCTGCTGCGCGGCCCGCAAACCCCGGGCGAACTGCGCGCACGCACCAACCGGCTATGCGACTTCACCGATGCGGACCAAGTCGAAGCCACGCTCGAGAATCTGATGTCGCGCGAAGACGGTCCCTTCATCGCCCGCCTGCCGAGGGCCGCCGGCGCCCGAGAATCCCGCTACGCCCATCTGTTTTCCGGAATCATCGAATCGGTCGAGGAACCCGCCGCCGCCGAAGAATCCGCGCCCGGCGCCGCCACATTGAACCAGCGCGTGAGCCAGCTCGAAGAGTCGGTACGCCAGCTGCGCACCGAACTCGACGCGCTCAAAGGCAGCACCGGCGCCTAATACGTCGGCACAGCGATGATATTGACCCTTCACAAGGCCTGGGGGGATGTACATCACTGCGTCGACGGAGTAGTCGCAGTTGCCTTCGGCGCCGTGGTGTTGATCGGTACGAGTACTCGCATGGGGGGCTAAGTCGTGGTACGGCAACTGTTCCTCGTTGCCGTACCACGACTTAGCCCCCCGCGCGAATACCACAAACCGGCCAACATCACCGCGCCGAAGTACTACCGCCTACTGCGTGGAAGCTGTTTGCTTGGCGATGCCGTCCCGCTCCAGCACCCATTTGCCGAAATCGTTGATGTCGGAGGGACGCATGCCGTTCGCCGCGACACGGTGGCTGTCGAGCCACTTTTGCATCGTGACCATCAATTGATCCGCCAGGGGCCGGTTGTGGTTGAACAGGTCCATGTATGCGGCCTTCGCATCCTCCAGACGGTCGACCGCCATGAAAGCCTCGCCGCGATGTTCGATCGCCTCCAGAAGTTCCGGCTTGAGCATCAGCGTATGGTTGTAGTCGTCGATGGATTCGTTGAACGCGCCGAGGCGCAAATGCACGTAGCCGGCATCGTTCCAGGCATCGACCATGTCGCCCTTGTTGCTCAGTGCCTCGGTGAACTGATCGAGCGCCTTGCCGTAGGCGTCGTTGACCTTCCCCAGTTCCTTGTCCTTCTTGTCCGGAGTCGTCGCCTTGGCCGCGGCCTCCTCGTACTCATGGGCCTTGTTCAGGGATTTGACTCCCGCGGCAAAAGCCTTTCTTGCGGCAGCGTCCGGCTTGTCCGCAGGAGGCGTGCTGGGCAATTCGTCGCCGGGCTGGCGCCGCCCATGCCGCGGCCACCCATGCCCGGTCCACCCATGCCGGGCCCGCCGCCGGGCATGCCGCCGCCGCCGGGATACCCCTGGCCCAGCGCCGTCTGCATGTCGCCGCCGAACCACGCCAGCGACATCAGGCAACAAATAACGATTCGACGCATTCCGCCCTCCACGTTGCCCTGTGCAATACTCGATGCACAATGCGCAATTTTAGGTTTTTAATGGGCTTCGCGCTGGTCTTTTTGTCGGCCTCGGCTTGGGCTCCCCCGCACCCGTGAATCGCGGCCCGCCGCTCATTCCTCCTGACGCGACGCGGCCTCGATGCCGATGCGCAGCGACCGGACCACCCGCCGATGCCGTTCATTGGTACCGGCCGATCACGAACACGGCGGCGGCGGCGAACAGGCAGTAGTAGCCGAACAGATGCCAGCGGCCGTGTTCGAGCCAGCGAGACAGCCACTTCAGCGAAAGCCAACCCGCAGCGAAAGCCAGTGCCATTCCGGCAAGGCTGGGCCAAAGCAGCCCGAACGCATCTCCCGCCATGTCGGTCGGGTGGTGCTTCAGCAGCCGATAGCCCTCACGCGCTATGGCCGGCGGGGTCAGGATCACCGCCAGCGCGAAGCTGTAATTCTCCAGCACTTCTTTGTGCAGGCCTCGAAACAAGCCGGTGGAAATAGTCGCCCCCGAGCGCGAGAATCCCCGAAACGGCAGGCAAAATCCCTGAACCGTCCCGATCCAGGCGGCATCGCCCCAGGAAATCGTCTGTCTTTGCATGGCCGCCGCGGCGCGCCGCCCCGAGACAATGATCATGATACCCACGGCGGCGAGAGCCGCGGCGATGAGGGTGGTGTTGCCGAAAAGCGTTTCGATTTCAGCCTTCGCCGCCCCGCGCAATAGGACGTGCTCTATCAGGATCATCAGCCCGAATCCTACGATCCCGGTACAGACCGTGGCGAGACATAAGCTGCGGGCAAAGAACCAAAAACCGCTTGCGGACGAAAAATACCGGCTGCGCCAGGTGTTCCAAAAGTAGGCGATGACCGCCAGCATGGTGCCGGTGTGCAGCATGACCAAGAGAAAGGTCATCGCCGGTGCCGTGGGATCGAGGCCCATGAGCTTTTCCGCGATGATGACGTGCGCCGAGCTCGAGACCGGCAGTAATTCGCAGAAGCCCTGCACCAGAGCCAGGATGAATACTTTAATGACGATCGGCACTACCGCTCCCCGTACGAACCGGCCGACGGCCGACCCCGCAAATAAAAAACGCCCCGGCCGCCGTGAAGCGGTCGGGGCGTTATACCAATAATCTTACTTGGTTGTCGCAGGAGCGGCAGCAGCCTTCTTGGTGTGCTTCTTGTGGCTCTTCTTGGCAGGCTTCGCCGCATCCGCAGCAGGGGCGGCGGCGGCAGGAGCATCGGCGGCCATCCGCGGGGCGGTCTTCGTCGTGGTGGCGGCAGAGGCCATGGCCGCAAGGCTCAAGGTCAGCAGCGCAGAGGTAATCAAGGTTCCGGACTTATTCATGAGATCTCCAAACGGTGGTATTAACGGGCGATTCAAAGAATACGCCGGATCCATCCAATTCATCCGAGATGAAGATCATTTCACAAATCTTGCGGCCGGCCGCCCGGTAGGGCGTTGTGCCGCGACCGCAGAACGTGCCAGGCGAGATATATGACAATGGCGATATTGGCCACCAGCACCGCCGCCTTGCCGAGGTTCGGCCTGAAGATGAGTTCCCAGACCTCCAGCGGGATCAACGAGGCGGTGATGATGGTGGTCAGCCACTCGGCCCAGCGCAATTGCATCCACAGGCCGATGCCTTCGGTGGCGAATACCGCGGCGTAGACGAGGGTCACGATGCGCAGCGCGTGAACTCGCGACGGGCTCAAACCGCTGAACCACCCCAGCAACCCGGTGACCACATGGTGTTCCAAACCCAGGGGACGCGCCGAAACCCAATTCAATATCTTGGCAATGAGCGACGCATCGCGCAGGCGCACTTCGCCATACGCGATGGCCAGCAGCAGAAGCACCTTGACCAGCTTGTAGAGGGCGATGCCGCGCAGGACATTGAAGCGCGGCTTCGGCGCCGGCCCGGCGACGGTTGTCATGCGGCCTTAAGCCTGGCCCGCTGGCGGTTGAAACTCCAACGTGGCATCGAGGAGCGCCGGAATGTCGAAAACCGCTCTCTCATTGTCGATGACCAATGGAGCGACTCCGGCGGCTGCCACCAGCGCGGCCGGCACTTGAATGCGGTCATGCTCCCGCGTGACCGTCCAGGTCTCCAGCCTCTTGTCTTGAAAGGCCAAATTGAGCGCCCCCCAGCGCAAAAGGGCGGCGCGCGCCAGAGGCGTATCCCCGCCCCAGTGGCGCTGTGCCAGGGTCATTGCGGAGCTCGCCGCGATTTCGCCATGCGGCAAGGTCATCAAATCCTGAATGTATTTCACCATTTCATCGGGTGGAACATGCAGGTCCAGGTAGGGCGCCGCCTCGGTCATGGCCGCCATTTTATGTCGGATTCTCCAGACTGAACATGGCATTCTCGTCATCGTAGGCAAAGGCTTCGGCATACCTGCCCCAGCTCACGATGGCGCGCAGGCTCTGTTCCGCCGACTCTTCGCTCATGAAATCCTCGAGTTCGTCGATGAATCGGCTCTTGCGCGCCGAATGCGAGGCTCGTTCATCGAGAACCCTGCGAACATGGGCGGCCAGCGGCACGTACGATAATAAATGCCTCAAGAATATCCTCTTGCGCTCGTCGAGAGCGGCATGCGCAAATGCCATTCCGTCCTCGGTCAATTTGAGATCGCCGCCCTCGAGTTCAGCGAAGCGCAGCATTTGCAGGGTTTCCGCCACCGGAAACAGCTCGTCGATCTCCATTTGCAGATCCGAGGCAATTTCGGGCAAATCGGCCTTGCCGTTGAAAGGCGCTGCCGCCACGGCCTCCATCAGGCCCGCCAGCAAATTCGAGGACACATGCGGCAATTGGCTGCCGATTCCCAATCCCGGAAAGCGCTCGTGCCGGGTGCTGCTGCCGGCCTGCGGGCGCGCGGTCATCTCCACGTAGATGCGCTCCACCAGCTCGCGAAAGCTCGGGTCGAGACGATTGCGCGGCTGAGGCAGCGACACCCTGATCTCGCTCAATATCCGGCCGGGATTGCTGCCGAACACCAAGATGCGGTCGCACATCAAGACCGCCTCCTCGATGTTGTGCGTCACCAAGATCACGCCCTTGATGGGCATCCGGCCTTCCGCCCACAGGTCCAAGAAATCGGTTCGCAGCGTCTCGGCGGTCAATACGTCCAGGGCGGAAAACGGCTCGTCCATGAGCAGAATATTCGGGTGGACCACCAATGCGCGGGCAAAGCCCACGCGCTGGCGCATGCCGCCCGACAGCTCTCGCGGGTAGGCGGACTCGAAGCCGTCCAAGCCGATCAAGTCGATCGCCGCCAAGGAGCGTTTGCGGATATCCGCTCGCGGCATTCGCTGCGCTTCGAGCCCGAGCGCAACGTTCTCGAATACGGTCAGCCAGGGAAACAAGGCAAAGCTCTGAAATACCATGGCGATACCCGGGGCGGGACCGGAAATCGGCTGGCCCAGATAGCGCAGGTGGCCGGCGGTTGGTTCAGCGAGTCCGGCAATCAGGCGCAGCAAAGTCGATTTGCCCGAGCCCGAGCGCCCGAGCAGTCCTACGATCTGTCCCTCGCGCAACTCGAGATTCATGCCCTCGAGCACCAGTAGTTCCGCCCCGTCGGGCTTGGGGAAGGCTTTGCGCACCTCTGTGCATTGCAGTAGCGGGGAGTCGTTCATTGCCAAACCCTATCAGGTAAGTCGGTATTTGCGCTCGGCGAAATAATACAAGGGCCGCCAAAACAGCCGATTGATGACGACCACGAACAAGCTCATGGTGCCTATCCCCAACACGATGCGGTGGAAATCTCCGGCGGTGGTCGCCTCGGCAATATAGGAACCGAGTCCCCGCGCCTTCACCTGAGTGCTGCCCCAGCTGGCCAATTCGGCGACGATGGCGGCGTTCCACGACCCGCCGGAGGCCGTAATGGCACCCGTCACGTAGAACGGCAGAATCGCCGGCAAGGCCACTTTGCGCCACCACAGCCATCCGGTGACTTTGAAATTCGCCGCGACATAACGCATCTCCGCCGGAATGGCCGACGCGCCGGCGATGACGTTGAAGAGAATGTACCACTGAGTGCCCAGAATCATCAGCGGACTCAGGTAAATGTCCGGATTGAGCTTCCAGGCAACGATGCCGTACACCGCGATGGGGAACAACAAATTTGCGGGAAATGCCGCCATGAACTGCGCGATGGGCTGCACGATCTGCGCCGCGCGCGGCCGCATGCCCACCCACACCCCGATGGGCACCCACACGACGCTGGCAAGTGCGATCAATATGAACACCCGCAGCATGGTGAGCGTCGCCAGTCCGCACACGTGAAGAGCCTCCTGGAATGGAGTGTTCTTGATCAGCACCCAGATGATGTGCCAAAGCCCGAGCACGACGGCCGCGACCAGGATCGACACCCACAACAGGTCCGAACTTCGCCTCGGAGCGGCGGCGGCATCGACGACCGGCGCATCGGTGCGCTTTACTGCCCGGCTGGTCCACAGCACGGCCGCATGAAACGCCACGGTGGCGGCCTGGATGAGGCGCGAGCGGCGCATCATGGTCAGCGCCCAGGAGTCCGGGACTCGGACCCCAGGTTCCTGCTCGACGCGGAAGCGGTCCACCCAGGCCACCAGCGGCCGGAACAGCAGCTGGTCGTAGAGCAGAATCACGATCAGCATGGTGGCGATCGCCCAGCCGATTGCGCCGAGGTTTTTCTGCGCAATGGCGAGCGCTATGTAGGATCCGACGCCCGGCAATGCGACGGTGGTGTGCCCGACGCTGATCGATTCCGAGGCGACGACGAAGAACCACCCGCCCGACATGGACATCATCATGTTCCAGATGAGCGCCGGCATGCCGAACGGAACCTCGAGCTGCCAGAAGCGCATCCACGGCGAGAGGCGGAACGATTCCGCCGCTTCCATCAGCTCGGTCGGTATCGTGCGCAGCGACTGATAAAAGCTGAAGGCCATGTTCCAGGCTTGGCTGGTGAATATGGCGAAGATGGCCGCGAACTCGGCGCCCAGCACCCGTCCGGGCGCCAAGGACATGAAGAACACGACTGTCACGGAAATGAAACCGAGGATGGGCACCGACTGGAGGATGTCCAGGATGGGCACCAGCAGCTTGCCGGCCCGCTCGCTCTTGGCCGCCCAGGTCGCATAGGTCAGAGTGAACACCAGCGAGAGCACGAGGCCGGCCAGCATGCGGAAGGTCGTGCGCGCCGCATATTCCGGCAAATGCGTAGGATCGAGCGATAGCGGCGTTATTTCGAGCTGCGAAAGCGGCGCGAACAGCCCCCGCGAGGTCTCGCCCAAAAAGGCGATCAGCCCGATCACGACGATGAACGCCAGCACGTCCCAGCGCGAGGCCAGGCCGCGGAGAAAGACGTACGGCTCGAAGCGATTCATCTTTGCATTCTCTCAGGACAGGCGACGAAGTAGCTAGTAGGGTACGTATTTATGGCAGTGAGTCTCACCGCAGAGAACGCTTGATGTACCCGCTCATACAGAGCGTCGGCCAATACGGATTGGCGATCGTGGTGATCAATGTGCTGCTCGACCAAGCGGGACTGCCGGTCCCCGCGGTTCCAACGCTCATCGTCGCCGGGGCGGCGGCGGGCGGGCAAATGCCGCTGTCCGCGCTGTTCGTGTGGTCGGTGATCGCGTGCCTGCTTGCCGATTGCGGCTGGTACCTCATCGGAGAGAAGTACGGTATCCGCGTGCTGAAAATCCTCTGCAAAATATCGCTGGAGCCCGATTCGTGCGTCAGCCAAACGCAGACCCGCTTCGAACGCTGGGGCATCAACTCCCTGGTCATCGCAAAATTCGTTCCGGGCCTCGCCATCATCGCGCCGCCGATGGCCGGCGCCCTGCGCATCGGGTGGCTGCGATTCGTCCTCTTGAGCGCCTGCGCCGCCGTTCTCTGGGTGGGAGCGGGCCTCCTCGCCGGCGTTTTCTTCAAGTCGCAGATCGCACAGCTGCTCGAACATTTGAGCGCCATCGGCAGCTTCGCCGGCGCCGCCGTCGTAATCCTGCTGGCCGCCTACGTCGCCTACAAATGGTGGGAGCGGAACCGCTTCTACAAGCTGTTGCGCATGGCGCGCATCAGCGTCGCCGAACTCTATGAGCTCGTTCAGGCCGGCGCATCGCCCGCGATCGTCGATGTGCGCTCGATCACCGCGCGCGCGCTCGAGCCGCGTTGGATTCCCGGCGCGTTGCACGTCCCTTTGCAGGACGTGGCGCACCGGCTGAAGGAGCTGCCGCGGGATCGTGAGATCGTTCTGTATTGCACCTGCCCGAGCGAGGCCTCCGCCGCGCGCGTCGCCAGAATTCTGATGAATCACGGCTTCAAGCGCGTCCGCCCTCTGCATGGCGGGCTCGATGCCTGGGTCGCCGCCGGATACGCGGTGGAAAAGAGCCTGTGACGCATCATGTGGTCATCGTCGGAGCCGGCTTCGGGGGCCTGGCGGCCGCACATGGCTTGGCGGGCGCCGGCGTGCGGATCACCATCATCGACCAGCGCAATCACCACTTGTTCCAGCCGCTGCTGTACCAAGTGGGCACTGCATCGCTGGCGACTTCGGAAATTGCCTGGCCCATCCGCCATTTGATGCGCAAGCGCGAAGAGGTCACGACACTGCTCGGCGAGGTGACCGGAGTCGACACCGGGAGGCGCCATGTTTCGCTCGAAGACGGCGGTGTAATCGATTATGACACGCTGGTGCTGGCCACCGGCGCCCGGCACGCCTACTTCGGCCACGACGAGTGGGAACCGTATGCGCCGGGCCTCAAGACCCTGGAAGACGCCACCTCCATTCGCCGGCGAATACTGCTGTCCTTCGAGCGCGCCGAACGCGAGACCGACCCGATGCGCCGTGCGGCGCTGCTGACCTTCGTGATCGTCGGCGGCGGCCCCACCGGCGTGGAATTGGCCGGAGCGATCGCCGAGCTTGCGCATCACAATCTGCCGCCCGAGTACCGGCACATCGACACGCGTCAGGCCCGCGTGGTGTTGATCGAAGCGGGTCCGCGCATTCTGCCGAGCTTTACCGAAGACCTCTCGGCCTATGCGCACTCCTCTCTCGAGCGCCTGGGGGTTGAAATTCAGCTCGGCCTCGCCGTGCGCGAATGCAGCGGCGAGGGCGTGGTCTACGGCGACCGGCCGCTCGCCGCCAAGGTCATTCTATGGGCGGCCGGCGTCCGCGCCTCATCCGCCGCCGCGTGGGCCGGCCTGCCGGCCGACAATGCCGGACGCGCCAAGGTGGAACCGGATCTGACGGCGCCCGGGCATCCTGAGATTTTCGTGATCGGCGATACCGCGACCATCGACGCCTGGCACGGCAAGCCCGTGCCGGGAATCGCACCCGCGGCGAAGCAGCAGGGCCTGCACGTTGCCCGCACCGTCAGAATGCGCCTGCGCGGCGATGCCGCCCCGCGAGTTTTCCGCTACAAGCATTCCGGCAATCTGGCGACCATCGGCAAGCGCGCCGCCATCATCGATTTCGGCAAGATTAAGATACGCGGCTGGTTGGCGTGGTGGATCTGGGGCCTCGCCCATATTTATTTCTTGATCGGCGTACGCAATCGGCTGGCCGTCGCCTTGAGCTGGCTGTGGATCTATGTCACCGGCAGCCGCAGCGCCTGCTTGATCACGCAGGGCGAACACCGGCAAAGATCCCTTTAGCCGTTCGGCACCCGCGTTAGTTGACGCCGGCGCCCGCCCCTTGCCACTCCCCGGATAAATGGGGACAATCTTCATAGTTTATGAAGGCACACTTCACAATAGAGCCCAATCCTGTTCGGCCCATCGTTCCCGACCATCTTCCGGCGGCGGCGGCTTTTGCACGGGTGGCGCAATTGGCGAGCTTTTCAAAGGCGGCCGCCACTCTGGGAGTGAGCCCCTCCGCCCTGTCGCAGAGCGTACGTGCCCTCGAAGCCCGGCTCGGCATCCGCCTGCTGAATAGAACGACCCGGCGGGTGGGGGTAACCGAAGCCGGCGCACTGTTCTTACAGCGCATCCTCCCGGCGCTCGAACAATTCGCAGCCGCCTTCAGCGAGCTCGACGAACTGCGCGGCAAACCCGCCGGGACGCTGCGCATCAGCCTGCCGCGGATTGCCATGACGACCGTCATCGCACCCTTGCTGCGCGATTTTTGCGCTGCCTATCCGCAGATTCGCCTCGATATGAACGCCGACGATCGATTGGTGGACCTGATCGGCGAGGGTTTCGATGCCGGGATTCGCCTGGGCGAACGGCTGGCGCCGGGCATGATCGCGGTGCGCGCCACGCGCGAGCAGCGCATCGCCGTGGTCGGCTCGCCGGAATACTTCGAACATCATCCGCCGCCCCTGCTGCCCGCCGATTTGCATCGGCACCGCTGCCTGCGTTTCCGCTTCAGCAGCGGCGCGATCTACCGCTGGGAATTCGGACACGCGGGCCAGGACTTCGAAATCGACGTCGACGGTCCGCTGATCTCAAACGACAACGCGCTGATGCTGAGTGCCGCCAAGCAGGGGATCGGACTCGCGCACCTGATGGAAAATCTGGCGCGCGAGGACTTGCAGACCGGCGCATTGCGGCGGGTGCTCGAGGATTGGTGCCCGCCCTTCCCCGGGTTCTATCTCTACTACCCAAGCCGCGCTCAAATGCCCTTGAAGCTGCGCGTCCTCATCGATTTCCTGGCCGCACAGCTCGGATGATCCGTGCGCGGCATCTCCGGCCTATCCTCGATGGGTCGATGCCGGTCCGTGGTGGCTCAATTAAACGCCTGGATTCCGGTTTGTGCCCGGCCCAATATGAGCGCGTGAATATCGTGAGTGCCCTCGTAGGTGTTCACTACTTCGAGATTCACGAGATGGCGAATCACGCCGAATTCGTCCGAAATGCCGTTGCCGCCCAGCATGTCGCGCGCGGTACGCGCCACATCGAGAGCCTTGCCGCAGGAATTGCGCTTGAGCATGGAAGTGATTTCCACGGAGGCGATGCCGGCATCCTTCATGCGCCCGAGGCGCAGACACCCTTGCAGCGCCAGCGCGATTTCGGTCTGCATGTCGGCGAGCTTTTTTTGGACCAGTTGATTCGCGGCGAGCGGCCGCCCGAACTGCTTGCGGTCCAGCGCATACTGCCGCGCCGTATGCCAGCAGCTCTCGGCCGCGCCGAGAGCGCCCCAAGCTATGCCGTAGCGCGCTGAATCGAGGCAGGTGAACGGGCCTTTCAGCCCCGTCACCCCCGGCAGCAGATTCTCCTCCGGCACGAACACCTCATCCATGAGAATCTGGCCGGTGGTCGAGGCGCGAAGTCCCACCTTGCCGTGTATGACCGGCGCCGCCAGTCCCTTCCAGCCCTTTTCGAGAATGAAGCCGCGAATGATTTCGTCTTCGGTCTTTGCCCACACGACGAATACATCTGCGATGGGGCTGTTGGAGATCCAGGTCTTGGCGCCCGACAGGCGATAGCCTCCGGGGGCGCTGCGCGCCCGGGTGATCATGCTGCCCGGGTCGGAGCCATGATTGGGCTCGGTCAAGCCGAAGCAGCCGATCGTTTCGCCGCGCGCGAGGGACGGCAAGTATTTCTTCTTTTGAGCGTCCGTGCCGAAGCGGTCGATCGGCAGCATGACCAGCGAGGACTGCACGCTCATCATGGAGCGGTATCCCGAATCGACGCGCTCGACCTCGCGCGCAATGAGCCCGTAGCTCACATAGTTGAGGCCCCCGCCGCCGAACTCCGCGGGAATGGTGGCTCCCAGCAATCCCAGATCGCCCATCTCTTTGAAAATGACGGGATCGGTATACTCGCGGCGGAAGGCATCGGTCACCCGGGGCGCCAAACGGCCTTGTGCGTAATCGCGCGCCGCCTCCTGCACCATCTTTTCTTCTTCCGTCAACTGCTCGTCGAGCAATAACGGATCGTCCCAGTGAAAACTGCCGCTCGCCATAATTCAGCCTTTTGTCGCTGCAAAGATGCGAAGCATCGCATAATCTCGAGGGCCGGTGGGCCTTTCGATCGTGCTAAGTTGCGGGAATGAGCGGCGCACTTTCACACCTCACCGTGCTCGACCTGTCGCGGGTCTTGGCCGGTCCCTGGGCGGGCCAGGCCTTGGCGGATCTGGGCGCCGATGTCATCAAGATCGAACGGCCCGGGACGGGCGACGACACCCGCACCTGGGGTCCCCCGTTCTTGCGCGACGCGCTCGGCAACGACAGCACGGACGCCGCCTACTATCTGTGCGCCAACCGCAACAAGAAATCGGTCACCGTCGATTTTACGACCCCCGAAGGCCAATCCATCGTTCGCGAACTCGCACGCCGTTCGGACGTAGTGCTGGAAAATTTCAAAGCCGGGGGACTTCGCGCCTACGGTCTTGACTACGATTCCCTGCGCGGCGTCAATCCGAGGCTCATCTATTGCTCCATCACCGGATTCGGCCAGTGCGGCCCCTATGCTGCACGCGCGGGGTACGATTTGCTGGTGCAGGCCATGGGCGGCTTGATGAGCATCACGGGTCGCAAGGACGATGAGGCCGGAGCCGGGCCGCAGAAGGCCGGCGTCGCGGTGACCGACATTTTGACCGGGTTGTACGCGACCATAGGGATACTGGCGGCGCTCTCCCACCGCGACCGGACAGGGATCGGGCAGCATATCGACATCGGGCTGCTCGATGTGCAGGTGGCCTGCCTCGCGAATCAGGCCATGAACTATCTGGTGAGCGGCAAGGCTCCGCGGCGCTCGGGCAACGCCCATCCGAACCTCGTTCCCTACCAGGATTTTCCGACCAGCGACGGGTACATGATCATCGCCGTGGGCAACGATGCACAATTCGCCCGGCTGTGTGCAGCGCTCAGCCTCACTGAACTCGCCGGCGACCCCTGCTTCGTCACCAATAAACAGCGTGTCGTCAATCGCCGAGAATTGATCGAGCGGCTGAGCTCGGTAACCGTCACCCATCCCACCGCCCATTGGGTTGCCGCGCTCGAAAGCGTGGGCGTGCCCGCCGGGCCGATCAACACCTTGGACGCGGTCTTCGATGATCCGCAGGTCCGTGCCCGCGGCATGCGCATCGATCTGCCGCACCCTGTCGCGGGCAGCGTGCCGCTGGTGGCGAACCCCCTTCGTCTCTCGGAGACGCCGGTGACCTACCGTTCCGCGCCGCCGCCCCTGGGAGCGCAGACTTTCGAAGTGCTCGCCGAGCGGCTGGCCATGCCCGCGGACCAAATCGCAGATCTGCGCGCGAAGGGCATCATTTGACCGGCTGCTCCTTGCGGATCAGCACCTTTTCTACGCGCCGGTCCGGCACCAGCCACAGCAGCGCCACCAGCAAGTACAGCAATTGAGCAACCCACGGAGCCCGGAATGCGGCGATGATTCCGGTCAAGTAGAGAACCTGGGATACCTTGCCCTTCCAATCGCCGCGCACCGCTTCTTTGAGAAGCGAGTCCGGACCCTGCGAAACGATGATGGCTTGCTGCAATATCCAATACGCCAGCGCGGCCATCAGCAGCACCACTCCGTACAGCGCGGACGGCGCGGCGGCGAGAGGA
Source organism: uncultured Gammaproteobacteria bacterium (assembly GCA_963784105.1). GTDB lineage: Bacteria > Pseudomonadota > Gammaproteobacteria > Steroidobacterales > Steroidobacteraceae > Bog-1198. Next base: position 828,224 of record CAWAQE010000015.1, on the reverse strand, counting down.
TTCTGGCCGATCCAAGCCGTGGTGACCGGAAACAAGGAGAGCCAGAACAACAGGTGCAAATTGGCCCACAAGATCGGGCCGCTGACACGCTCGCAGGTATGCAGCATGTGATGATGATTGTTCCAATAGATGCCCACATAGAGGAAGCTCAAGACATAGCTCGAGAAAACGGGAATCAAGGGCACGAGCGCATACACGTTCTCCCCGTGCGGGACCTTGAGCTCGAGCACCATGATGGTGATGATGATGGCGATGACGCCGTCGCTGAAGGCCTCGAGTCTGCCGCTGTTCAAAGTTATCCCCGGTTTCCGTTATTCTTGTCAGTGAACTGCAAATGAAGGGAGAATTCAATGAAGGGATGGGTATGGACACTGAGTCTCGCCGCCGCAGCGGCGGTGCAGGCGGCCTCGACACCGCTCGTTGCGCCGCCCGCGGACCAGCAACTCGCGCGCGACATGCTGAAAAGCCTGGTGGAAATCAACACCACCCATTCAGAGGGCTCCACCGGGGCCGCGAAGGCCATCCAAGGCTGGCTGCTGAGCGCGGGCTTTGCGCCCGGCGACGTGGTTTTCATCGCGCCCCCCGATCACCCGACCAAGGGCAATGTCGTCGTTCGCTACCGCGGCAAGCACCCGGGCGGCGCGGTTCTCTTCCTCGGACATTTGGATGTGGTGGAGGCCAAACGCGAGGACTGGTCAGTCGATCCCTTCAAGCTGACTGAGCAAGATGGGTGGTACTACGGCCGCGGAACCATCGACATGAAGGACGGCGACGCGGCGCTCACAGAATCCCTGATACGGCTGAAGCGGGAGAAGTTCGTTCCCGAGCGCGATGTGGTCGTCGCTTTCACCGCCGATGAAGAAGCCGGCGGCGACGCCAACGGCCCCACCTTCCTGCTCGAGGAACATCGCGATCTCATCGACGCGGCATTGGTCGTCAATCTAGACGGCGGAGGCGGCGACACCAAGAACGGCGAACGCCTGTTTTTCGAGGTGGGAACCAGCGAGAAAACCTATCTTACCTTCACGTTGGAGACCACCAGTCCCGGAGGACACGGCTCCCTTCCCGGCCCCGACAACGCGATTTATCGATTGGCGGCCGGCCTCGTCCGCCTGCAGGTCCTCAAGTTCCCGGTGATGCTGACGGCGACGACTCGCGCTAGTTTCGATGCGCTGGGTGCCCTCGAGACCGGGGCCACCGCATCGGATATGCACGCGGTCGCGCAAGTACCGCCCGATCTTGCCGCAGCCGAGCGTCTGAGTGAAAACGTCCGCCTGAATGCGCAGCTTCGCACCACCTGCGTCGCGACGCTGATTTCCGGCGGCCATGCCGAAAACGCGCTGCCGCAGCGCGCCAAGGCGACCATTCAGTGCCGCATGCTTCCCGGGGACTCGGCCGATCATGTGCAGCAGCTGCTCACCGCCGCGCTCGCCGACCCCGCCATCCACATTGCCCTCGATGCACCGCCCATCGTGAGCCCGGAGTCGCTCCCGACACCGCAAATCATGAAGAAAGTGACGCTCCTGGTGCATTCCATGTGGCCGGGCGTACCCATCATCCCCACGATGGCGACCGGGTTCAGCGACGACCGGCAAACTCGCAATGCGGGCATGCCGAGCTACGACATCAGCGGCGTCTGGGCCGACGTCGATGAAAATCGCGCTCATGGGCGCGATGAGCGCATCGGCATCCAAGCCTTCGATGAAAGCGTGGAATTTACCTATCGCCTGATCAAAGCCATGAGCACGGTGAAGTGAGGGCGGAGCGGCCTGCGGCGCCGATTCGGCGCCCGCGGTCAATGAGGAATGCCGTGGGCGAGCCTGCTCCACTGATGCCGCCAGCTCAACGGGTGCAGATCGCCGGCATTCAATTCGTCGCTGCTGTAGCTGATGATCTTGTTGCCGGCCACATCGAATACATCGATGCGCCAGTGCAGTTCGGACGCGAGCAGGTCGGACGCGACGCTGAGTACTTGATCTGAATTTCGATACGGCCCCTCGGCGATGGTCCTGCCGGCGCCGATATACCAGTATCCGTCGGCCTTGCCGTGCACCGCCAACACCGTTTCGCGTTTCTCGCTCATCGACCGGACTCTCCCACGGGTGCGGACGGCAATCTGTAGGCGAAACTCCCAAAACGATGTCGGAACCGCGAAGCGTACGCTCTCAGTCGCGTATTTTTAATTGCGCCGCATCGGCGTCGATGTCGAAAGCGCCGCCCGCTATTTTACGCATCCACCGGGCCGTCTCCAAGGCCCCTCCGAAGGCGAAGAAATGCGGAGCCACTATCTGTGCCGGCATGGGCGAGCTCAGAAGACCCAACAGATGCTGGTCCGGGCTGGTCGCCAAATCGGCGGAGTGCAGAGCCGAGCTCAACTTACGCACCAAGACGCGCATCGATGCGCCGATGCCGCACTGAATCGCGAAGTGCACCAGCTTTGCCATCGGCGCGGGACCGGCGATTCCCACGCGCACCGGCAGATGTATCCGCCGGTGCGCGAGCTCGCGCGCCCATGGCTTGAAAGCGCTGCCATTGAGGCCGAACTGCGTGACGATGTGCATGCTCGCCGCGGCGCGCGCGGCAAATTCCTGCTTGGCTGCCAGGGCCTCCCAAAGGATGGGAGTGGATACGGCGTTGTGACCCTCGGGATGTCCGGCGACGCCGATTCGGGCTATGCCGGACTCCTCGAGTATCCGCGACTCGAGAACATCCAATGTGCCGGAGAAGGCGCCCATGGGCTGCTCGGCATCCCCGGCGATCAATAGAATGTCCTCCACTCCGCCGGCGCGCAACTCGGCGAGCGCGGCACGCAACGTCCGCGCATGCGGGACGCGCCGCACCGCAATGTGCGGCGTTGCACGAAACCCGGCGCGCTGCACCGCGAGCGCAGCGTGGATGACCTGCGCGAAGCTGGCATGGGGCGTGTGCGCCACGTATACAGCCGTTCCGGACGGCAGCACGGATGCAAGTTCCGGCAGGCGGTTCTCTTCCGAGGGCGTGATTTCCGTGGAAGCTCCGCTCACGAAGGCCACGATCCGGCTCTTCAGGTCATCCGCCGGTACCACGCGGTCCGCTTGACTGACATTGATCATTGACGTCCAGTTTGCGACCTTGACTGCGCCATACTATCCCACCCCCTCGTCCGACAGAATTATCAGCGTTCTTCCTACACCCGAGAGACGCAGCTAGAAGGCAAAATCGGGCCTTACTCGACGGTCACGGAGCCACCATGACTTTCATCATCATTGTCCTGCTGGTGCTGGGTTTGTGCGTGGCGCTCGGAATCGGCTTGCTCCGCGTGCTTCGGGATCTGGTGGACAACAACGCTCAAGAAAGCCCGATTTTTCAAGACCTCAACACCATGTTCCAGGACCCGGCCGCCGAACACCGAGAGGTCAGATCTCAATTTGCCTGGCAATCTCGATCACATTTTCGGGCGCCAGACTGAACCGATCGACCATCTTCACTGAGTTGCGGTAAAGGAACGCGAACAGCGCCAGGCGCCAGCCGGCGAGGACGGCGTGCTGGCGTTTGTGCACCACGAGATCGCGGCTCCCCACGAACAGGGCCTTGTCGAAATCGACCTCCGATTCCAGGCCTCGGGCTTGCTGCAGCGCTCGCCGCAAATCCGGGATTTCGAAGAACCCAAAACGAGCCACCACCTGCCATAGACCCTCGCCGAATTTATCGACGACGGTGCACTTCGGGCCCGCAATGCGGGGAGTGTTCTCGAAGACGACGCTCAGAGCGATGGCGTGCTTCGGCAGAACGCCGACGAAATGTGCGTGCGCCATGATGAGCCCGGACACCTTCTGCGTGCTTCTGGTGAGGAAAACCGTGGTTCCCTCCACTCGGGGAATCAGCCCGCGCTGGAGGTCGGACAAAAAGCGCTCAACCGCTTCGGGGGGCGGAGTGAGCGTGGCGTGGATGGCGTCGACACCCTTGCGCCAGGTGATCATGATCACGAACAAGACGGCGGCGAAACTCAAGGGCAGCCAGCCGCCATCCGCTATCTTCAGAAGATTCGCGAGAAAGAAACTGCCGTCGACGATGAGGAAAACTCCGGCGACGGCGATGGCGCCCGCCGCGGGCCAGCGCCACACGTCGCGCATGGCGCGGTACAGCAGCACCGTGGTCAAGAGCATGGTGGTCGACACCGCCGTGCCGTAGGCGCCGGCAAGCCGGTCCGAGCTGCCGAACGCGACGGTCGTCGCAAGGGTGGCCGCCATCAGCAGCCAATTGACCACGGGAACATAGATCTGGCCGTAGATCCGATCCGAGGTCTGGCGGATCGCAACTCCCGGTAGCCAGCCGAGCTGCATTGCCTGCCGGGTCATGGAGAATGAACCGGTGATGATGGCCTGGCTGGCAATGATGGTGGCGAGGGTTGCAAGCGCCACCAGAGGATAGATCGACCAGGACGGCGCGATTTGAAAGAAGGGATTGCCCGCGACCGTCCCCTTGTCCATCAAAAACGCCGCCTGCCCGGCATAGCTGAGAAGCAACGACGGCAGCACGATGCCGTACCAAGAGATGCGGATCGGCCCCCTGCCGAAATGACCCATGTCCGCATACAGCGCTTCGCCGCCCGTGATGCATAGAAACACCGCGCCGAGGACCATGAACCCGGTGCTCCCCGAACGCTCCATGAACCGGACCGCGTACCGTGGATCGAGTGCCGCGACGACTTCGGGATGGTGCGCGATCGACATCAGCCCCAGCACCGCGATGACGATGAACCAGAGCATCATGACCGGCCCGAATGCGCGGCCGATTTTTTCCGTTCCGAAGCGTTGTGCGCCGAACAAGCACAGAAGGATGACCACCGCCATCGGCATCACGAAGGGTTTGAAGGTGGCCGTGACCACGTTGACACCCTCGAGCGCGCTCAAGACCGAGATGGCCGGCGTGATGACGCCGTCGCCATAGATCAGCGCCGCGCCCAATAGCCCCATCCCGGTCAACAGCCTGAACCCGCGCTGAAATCCGTTCGCGCCGACCAGCGACATCAGGGCGAGGATTCCGCCCTCGCCCCGATTGTCGGCGCGCATGACGAACACGCAGTACTTGATCGACACCGTGATGATCAGGGTCCAAACGATGAGCGAGAGGATGCCGATCGCACTGTGCGGCGTGAATCGGCCGCCGGTCGCCTGCACCACCGTCTGCAAGGTATACAGGGGGCTGGTGCCAAGATCGCCGAAGACCACGCCCACGGCGCTCAAGGTGGCCCAGCGGCCCGCCTGTGCCGCGGCAGTCGTAGCGTGCGCCGATGGGTTGTTCGCCATAAGACCCTAACTTTGCTGGTTCGCACAATGACGGTATCAGGAAAAAATGAACAATAGCCGTGCGAATCGGCCCTCCGTAAGCAATCTCCCACACCCGAATCCGCGCCGATGGGCTGCCGCGACGCGTTCGCCGCGGGTAGCTTGAATCATGGCCGGTTTCCAGTCTGGCCGGGTTTTCCCAAGGAGCGAAACATGCGTAGCCATGCAAAAGCCCTGTTGATTTCGAGCTGCCTGGCGTTGCTCTTGGCGGGTACGGCGCTGGGCGGCGAAGGCATCGACGTCAAGATCACCAACGACGGCACCCAAGACATCCTGGTCACCGTTTACGACATGAACACCACCCGCGGCGGGTCGTTCTGACCAATGCACGGATCAATGGCTTCACCTCGGTACCGATCTCGCTGATGGGAGACGCCAGCGGCCGAGCCAATCTATCGTGGACCGCCACCAGTACCGACCCGGTGTCTCGCAAATGCGGGCATGCGGACGCCGTCGCCAGCGACGCCGATTCGGTGAACGTGCACGCGGATTCGACCTGCGGGGCTTAGACTTTGGCGCCGTGATGGTGACCGGGTAGTGGCGTCAACATCACGGCGACAAAGTCGCGGCAACTCGAACTGCGCCGAGGAGTCTGATCAATTACTTATCGGCCGCACCGGGCTGCGACGTTGTCGCGGGCAGGCACCGCGCGCGGGTGGTGTCGCGGGCTGCGGTGCTGCGGGTTCGGCGGGAGCCGGCAAATTGGGATCGTCCGCCTCGAGCGCCACGGTGGCGATCACGCCGTCCGCCTTCTGCAGGACCTCGCGCGCGTAGTCCCAGTGAATCGCGACCGTGGTGTCGCCGACCGCTGCGCGCAGCATCTCGGCGAATTGATCGATGTTGGGTTCGAAGCTCTGCCCCTGCGCATCGACCGGCGGATGCGCTTCGAGCAGCAATTCGCCGTCGACCCAGGCGACTTTGATCGGCTCATTGATGAGGCGCACCTGCGTGCCCACCGCGATCAGCGGAAACAGCGCCTCCACATCGTCCGGGTACATGCGGATGCAGCCGTGCGTCACCGCCAATCCGACGGCGATCGGATTGTTCGTGCCGTGAATCAAATAGGTGCCGTTGCCGGCGGCCAGCCGCATGGCGAAGAGGCCGAGCGGGTTGTCCGGACCCGACGGCACGACGGTGGGCAGCGGATCGCCCGCCTCGGCGTGTTCCTTGCGGACCGATTCGGGCGGATACCAAACAGGGTTCTTCTGCTTCTGGATTACATGAGTGATTCCCAGCGGCGTGCGCCAGTCCATCTTGCCGATGCTGACCGGATACGTGATGACCTGAACCGGACCGCCGCGCTTCGGTTTCGGATAGTAATAAAGCCGGTGCTCGGGAAGATTGACGACGATTCCCTCGCGCGGCCCGGGCGGCAGAATATGCCGGTCCGGAACGATGAGTGTCTTGCCGGCGCCGGGCAGCCAGGGATCGACCCCCGGATTGACTCGAATCAGTTCCTCGGAACCCAGGCTGAACTTTCGCGCAAGGTCGTAGAGCGTGTCCTCGTAGACCGTGACGACGGTCTTGTCCTGGCCGACCACCGCATCGCTGGGGCTCGACAGGGTATATGTCGTGGCCTGCGCGCATTGCGCACGCCGCCAGCGCGAGAAGGCCGGCGAAGGCCGACTGCCGCGCTGCCGATTCCGCTTCGCCGGATCGTCTGCCTCTCTATAGCCGTAGGTTCCACCCGGCTAGCTTAGCACGCACTACCGGGCGGCCGTGGGCGGCGGTGGCGTGGGCGGTGCCGTGGCGGGCGCAGGCGGCGGCTGAGGTGCGGCGGACTTTGGCGCCGATGCGGGTTGCGGCGGCGCCGAAGGCGTTGCCTCATCGGGGCCGGGTGACGCACCGGATTGTGACGCCGTTGCGGATCGCGCCGGCAAGTCGGGGTTATCGGCCGCGAGCGCAACTGTGGCGATCACGCCGTTCGCCTTCTGCAGCACCTCGCGCGCGTAATCCCAATTGATGGCGACCGTGGAATCGCCCACCGCCGTACGCAGCATTTCCGCGAATTGATCGATGTTGGGTTCAAAGCTTTGGCCCTGCGCATCGACCGGAGGATGCGCTTCCAGCAGCAACTCGCCGTCCACCCAGGCCACCTTCACGGGATCGTTGATGAGCCTCACCGGCGTGCCCACGGGAACCAATGGATAGAGGGCGGCCACATCGTCCGGGTACATGCGAATGCACCCGTGAGTGATGGGCAGACCGACCGCGATGGGATTGTTCGTGCCGTGTATTTCGTATGTGCCGTCCCCCATGGCGAGACGCATGGCAAACAACCCCATGGGATTGTCGGGTCCCGACGGAACCATCGTCGGAATCGGATCCCCCTCCTTCACATGCTCTGCGAGGATCGACTTCGTCGGATACCAGATCGGATTCTTGCGCTTGTCACGGATGTAGGTGACGCCCAAGGGCGTGCGTCGGCCCATTTTCCCGATGCTCACCGGGAATGTCATGACCTCTTGGGGCCGGCCGCGCTTCGGTTTCGGGTAGTAATACAGCCGGTGTTCCGGCAGATTCACGACGATGCCCACGTGCGGGTCCGGGCGGCAGGATGTAGCGGCTGGGAATCAGCAGTTTCTTGCCGGCGCCCGGCAGCCAGGGATCGACCCCGGGATTGACTCGAATTATTTCCTCGGAACCCAGGCTGTACTTGCGCGCCAGATCGTACAGCGTGTCCTCGTAGACGGTAACGACGGTCTGATCTTCGCCGACGACCTCATCGTTGCTCGCCCGACAAAGTGTACGTCGTGGCCTGCACGGGCGCCGCGCCGGCCAGCACCAGAAGACCGACGAATGCCGCTGCCGTACCGCCAAACCCAAGCTGTCGAATCACCTGCTTTCCAATGACCCTGCGTTCCACCCGGCTAGATTAGCACGCGCGGCCGCAAACGAAAAAACCGCGCAGCACCGATGCCGGCCAGACCCAGCAGCGACGAGCATATCGAGACCTCCGCCGCCGTGACTTCGAGGGAGCGGTGACGGTCAAAGTGGCCGTGCTCGCCGGGGATGAACCCGCGACATTGGCACACGTCAACGTATAGGTATCGGTACCCGCCGCCGTGGGTTTCAGGGTCTGCGTACCGCTCGTCGCCAGGCTCCAGCTCCAGCTGCCCGATGCCGTGCAGCCTGCCGTATTGGCCGAAGACCAGGTAATCGTGGTCGAACCGCCGGTGCTGATGGAACTCGCCGCAAGTGTCAAGGTAGGCGCCCCAGGCACGACTTGCGGCATGAGGGCAAATGCGGCATCCGCCTGCATGAAACCATAGCCGGATTGGAAGTTCGGCGACGGCGACGCCATCGGCAAGGCGCTGGTGCGCAGCGCCTGATAGATTTCCGCCGGATGTGACGGCGGGATTGGCCTGCAGCATCAACGCGGCAATGCTGGCCGCGTGCGGGGTCGCCGCCGACGTACCGAAGAAATTCGGATAGTCAGGATTGTTCTGGCAGCCGGTGATTGAGGTGTTGAGCAAGCCACCCGTGATTCCGATGCTCGCCAACGTGAAGCCCAGGAATGTGTCGTTGCCCCCGTCGGGCCCAACGAAGTCCGGCTTCTGGCGGACCACCGGCGTTGCAAGCCGAGTGCCCGACGCATCGAACAGAATCGGCGCGCCGCCTTCGGAGGAGAAACTCTCCAGCGCCGCGGGAGTCAGGCCGCAAGCCGGCGTGTTGTAGTAGAAAGCCGCACCCACCGCGGCCGCGCCCGCGGCGCCGGGATGGCCCTGCAGGGTCGCGCTGTTGGTCTGGAAGGCGTTGATGGTGCTGCCGGCGCCATCATCCTCCACCGCCACTTTGATCATGCCGGGCGCACCGTGCCGCCCGCGAACCCCACCTGGATGTTGACCGTTTCCGCCGCGGTATTGCCGCTGGCATTGGCCGGATTTCCGACGATCATGACCTGGTAGGGATCCGTGCCGACCGCGTTCGGACCGGAACAGATCTGCCGCATTGTCGTCGTAGTCGATCGATCTCATCGGGACCGGAAGTCGGAGCGATGATGCATACGATCGATCTGGCTGGTCGCGCCGCCGCTGTTCGGCGCCCCGGTGACATAGGGCTGGTCCCACTCGACGACGATGGCGACGAATTCTCCCGGGATCAACTGCGGCGATGGTCACCGGCAGCGAAGTAGTCGTCGTGGCGCCCGTTGCATCGAAGTTCAGCAAGTACTCGCCCTGATTCGGCGCGGTGGTCGACAGAGTGGCAAAACTCGGCGTGGTATTGTCGTAAGCCAGCGTTCCATCGTTGCCGGCGGCCGAAAAGTAAGCGACGCCGTTCGCTTCCACCGTATCGATCGCCTGCGCGACGATGCCATCCTGAAAGAACGGCTCGTCGAAGTAGCCCACGTCGTCGGCGATGACTTTGGCGCCCGCGCCGCCCGAGGAGACGGGGGCGGCCAGCTTGAGGATGCCGTTGGCAAAATCGGCTTCGCTGTTCTCCGCCGTATAGAAGGCAAGGCTCGCACCCGGAGCCACGTCATGCACGACCTGCAGCATGGCCCGGCCCTCGTCGCCGAAGGGCAGCTGAGTGGGAGCGCCGTAGTTCATGCAGCCCCCCAGCCCCGCTTCCGCCTCTTCGAGCACATTGACGGAGGCCGGCAAATCGCCGGTCGACACATCCATGGCGGCCGTGGCGGTAAATCCATTGTTGGCGTAACCCTCCGCCCCGGATGCCGGCACGCCGTCCGCCGCATACACCGCATAGCAGTCAAAGCTGTCCGAGAGAACACCGACAGTGACGCCCGCACCCGTGAGCGAGTTGGCCGAACGCAGCACGTCGCTGCGCTGCACGAAATCGCCCTGCGAAGTCACGGCGCCGGTGCGTGTCCTGGGTATGGCGGCGCGAATGGAGTGAACTTCGGCGCGGGCGCTGGCGGCATCGAGCTGCGCCACGGGCAGCCAGCCGCCGACATCGTTCGAGTAAACAGAGGGATGCTGCAGGCCCAGGGCAACCAGCGCGTCTTTCAATTGCTGCGGATCGCCGAGAGTGACCGCGTCGATGAGCACCAGGGGCGCCGAGCCTGCCGCCGCGCGCGTGAACCTCACACCAGGTGCCAGGGACTGCAAGTCCGCCACGGCGTGATCGGGGCGGGCGAGCGACGCATGCCTTTCCAGATCGGCCAGCGCGCCGTCGAACTTGGCGCCGGCTTCGCTGCGGCGCTGTTGCATGCTGCGGCTGCCGAACACGTGCAGCAGCGCGGCGCCGGGCGCCACGGGGGGTCGCAGATGGGTGTGCCGCGATATGGAAACGTCCGAGGCGGCGGCGAGCGCCGTCACGATAGATAGAGTTCCAATTGCAAAGAAACGTGAAGCCATCCGTGGTCTCCCTCCGCCACGACGAATCCCGTGGGTGAGACTATCCTGGTTCGGAAAAGTTTGACACTAAATTCACACCGGCGCCGTGCCGCAGCCACTTCCAGCGGCAGGGTTTACGTTCCCGAGGAGGCCCGCGCATTCACACGGCCCCGGCCGCTCTTCAAGTCAGGGCTCTGATCCTCCGCCGGCAGGCTCGGGTAATCCGTGTAGCCGCCTGCACCGCCGCTGTAGAACTCCGGCACTTTAGGCTCGTTGAGCGGCGCGCGCAGCGCAAATCGCCGCGGGAGATCGGGATTCGCGATGAAGAGCTTGCCGAACGCCACGGCGTCGGCATCGCCCGCCTCGACCGCTCGTTCGGCCGTCTCGTAAGTGAACTTCTCGTTCACGATGTAGGCGCCGCCGAATGCCGCTTTCAGTCTCGGCCCCAGACGGTCGGGAGCGATGTATTCCCTTGCGCAGATGAAGGCGATCTTGCGCTCGCCGAGCCGCCGGGCGGCATATTCGAAGGTTCGCGGCATATCCGAATCGCCCATCGAATGTGAGTCGCCGCGCGGCGCCAGGTGCACGCCGACCCGCCCGGCGCCCCATATGGAAATGGCCGCATCGACCGCTTCCAGCAGCAGCCGTGCGCGGTTCTCGATCGCACCGCCGTAGTCATCGGTGCGCAAATTCGAACTGTCCTGTAAGAACTGATCCAGCAGGTAGCCATTGGCGCCGTGCAGCTCCACGCCGTCGAAGCCCGCGAGCTCTGCGTTCCGGGCGCCCTGGCGGAAGGCCTCGATGATGCCGGGGATTTCGGCGCGCTCGAGCGCACGCGGCCTCACGAAGGGCGTGGGCGGGCGAATCAGGCTGACATTCCCGCCGGCGGCCACGGCGCTCGGCGCCACCGGCAGCGCACCGTTCAGAAATCTCGGGTCGGATATCCGGCCCACGTGCCATAGCTGCAGGAAAATCCGTCCTCCGGCCGCATGCACGGCTCGGGTGGTGAGCTTCCAGCCTTCGACCTGCTCCTGCGACCAGATTCCCGGCGTATCGGCATAGCCGACTCCCATCGGAGAAACGACCGTGGCTTCCGTCATAATCAGGCCGGCGGAGGCGCGCTGCGCGTAGTACTCGGCCATCAGGCCGTTGGCGACGCGGCTCGCACCGGCGCGGCTGCGCGTGAGGGGCGCCATGATGATGCGGTTCGGAAGCGTAAGGTCGCCGAGTTTGATGGGTTCGAATAGCGTGGGCATATTGGATTCCGTGTTGCTGGCAGGACGGCCCTCGCGGCCGCCCTTAGTTCAGTATTATTGAACTATAGAATTATGCCGCTTGCAAGTTTTGCGTTATGCTTGGGCTCCATGGGCCGCCCGCTGACACATCCACATATCGACGACGTGACGGTTGCGGGCATTCTGCATGCCCTCTCCGATCCGGTGCGTCTGGGGATCGTGAGCAAGCTGTTGAAATCCCCCGCCGGCATGAATTGCACGCAGACGACGCTCAAGCTCAAGCTCGCCATGCCGAAATCGACCTGCTCCCAGCACTATCGCATTCTTCGGGAGGCAGGCTTGATCGTGAGCGAACGCCGCGGCGTGGATTTGTCGAGCCGCGTCCGGGCCTCGGAATTGGAGACGCGCTTTCCGGGCCTGCTGGGCTCGATACTCAAATCGTACAAGAAAGAAGCCTCGCGCCCGGCTCGCTGAGGCATGGATTCGCGCTGCCGGTCAGGCCGGCGGTTCGAACGTGGTGCGGACGCAAAGGCCCGGGTGATTGTCCCCGAGATCGATTTTCGCGTCATGCAGATGGACGATGGCGGCGACCAAGGCCAGGCCGAGGCCGTTGCCGGGCGTCGAGCGCGAACTGGTGAGCCGGTAGAAGCGGCGCAAGACCTTGTCGCGCTCGGCCGCCGGAATTCCCGGTCCGCTGTCTTCGACCGAGGCGGCCGGCCCATGATCCGTCATCGCCAGCCGGATCATGATCCGGGTTCCCGCGGGGCAATGCCGAATCGCATTCTCGACCAAATTGCTGAACATTTGCGTCAGCAATTCGCCGTCGCCGCGGATCCGCACCTCCTGCTCGAGTTCGCGCAGCAGCTCTTGGTGCGCGTCCTCCGCCACCGGCCGGTACATCTCATGAATTCTTTGCAGAAGATCGGAGAGCGACAGCGGTGAGAACACCGCCAGACGCGAACCGGATTCTATCTGCGAAATGCGCAGCAGCGCGGCGAACATGGCGAGCAGGTGATCCGTATCCTCGATCGCATGCGAGACCACCTCGGCATAGTCCTCGGCCGTGACCGATTTGCGGCGCGCCTCCTCGAGACGATTGCGCAAATGCGTCAAAGGCGTGCGCAGATCGTGGGCAACATCGCTGGACACCTGCCGCAGATTGTCGAGCAGCGCGGAGATTCGATCGAGCATGTGATTGAGCACGGCGGAAAGCCGGTCCAATTCATCGCCGCTGCCGCGCATCGGAATGCGGTCGTTGAACTTGCCAGCGATGATCGACCGGCAGGTGCGCGTGATGGCGTCGATGCGCCGCATGAACTGCACGCTGAAGAAAATCCCGCCCAGCGCGGCGAGAATCACGGCCGCCGCCTCGATCCAGGCGAATGCCTCGAGTATTCGCGTGCGGGTAACCGCAATTTGGCTCGTATCGCGGCCGACGAACAAATAGATGCCGTGCGCGATGTCCACGCCCCGGCCGAGCACCGTCACCGCGGAGCCCTGTCTGCCCGCGCGGCGCACCTCGAAGCTGAACGTGCCGAGCCGGGTGCCGACGGCCTGCAAATTGCCGGCGGAGCGCCCGGTCGATTCGTCCCGTATGAAGATGTAGCCGCCCGGCAGGTCGGCGCCCGCATACCCCCCGGAACCGAGCCGCTGCTGCACGACTTCGATGGCCTCCGGCAAGCCCTCCCCGCGATAGCCGTTTCGGATGGTATTGATGTCCGCGTCGACGGCGCCGATCAGCGCGGCGGTTTGAGTATCATCGACGATCCAGTACACGGCACCGAGCAGCACCCAGGAGAGAATCAAGAACAGCGTTGCGAACAGCGCCGCGGATCGGAAGCTTTCGGTCTTGAATAATCTACCGGGGCGCAAGAAATCTATATCCGGTGCCGCGCACGGTCTGAATCACGTCGAATTCGAAGCCGTCGTTGATCTTGGAGCGCAATCGGCTGATATGGCTCTCGACGACGCTGGTTTGCGGATCGAAGTGAATGCCCCACACGTTTTCCAGCAGCATCCGCCGCGTGAGCACGCGGTCCGGGTTGCGCGCGAAATATTCCAGCAGACGAAATTCCTGCGGCAGCAATTCGATGTCCCTGCCCGAGCGCGAGACCGTCCGTTTCAGCAGATCCAGCTCCATCGAGCCGATGCTCAAGCGGGTCGCCGACTCCGGTGCGCTGCCGGGCCGGCGCGCAAGCACTCTCACCCGCGCCAGCAATTCCGCGAACGCGAAGGGCTTGACCAGGTAATCGTCGCCCCCGGCCTCCAATCCCTGCACGCGATCGTCGATTCCGCTCATGGTGGTGAGATAAATCACCGGAGTCATCACCGCCCGAGCGCGCAGCTGCCTCACGAACTCCAGCCCATCCAGCCCCGGCAGCATGCGGTCCAGGACGATGACCTGATAATCGGCGGCGCAGGCGCTTTCGAGCCCGGTGTCGCCGTCGGCGCAGTGCCGCACGACATAACCTTGCTCGCGAAAATGATCGGCGACGGAGCGCGCCAGCTCGACATCGTCTTCGACCAGCAGGATGTTCATTGCCGCGAAGACTACGCCACCGGAGCGGGAAACGCATCGCGGCGCAGCGGAATCAGCCTTGCCGCGACAGAGCGGCCGAACCGCACTTTTAAGTTTACAAATCGGTACACATGAAATCTCTCGCCTCGTGTTAGGGTTTGTCTTGACATCCTCCTCGGCCTCGAGGGCCGAGGATTCCTTCCGCAAGACGGCGATGTCCCGCCGCGAGGATAATGTGAGCTGCATTGACGTCGCGATGATGGATCGCTCCGCACACGATCCCGTCTTTCCTCGGCAAACATCGAGAAATGCAGGTCGCGGGAGGCACTCAAGGCCACGCGTGTCGCTATCCCTCGCCAGCCTGAAGGCCGGTGTCACTCGCAGAGAAATTAGGATGAAATCGAGGTCGATGTTTTGGTCGGCACTTCCGTACGTTGCGCCCTGATCGGGTGCCTCTGCGTCGGCTGCTCCTTGCAGGCAACGAAGGCGCCTGAGCCCGCGCTGCCCGCCGCGTTTGACGGAGCATCCGCCCACGCTGCGGTGCATTGGCCGAGCGAGGACTGGTATCGCGGCTTTGCCAGCCCCGAATTGGATGGGCTGATCGCCGCGGCGATCGGCAGCAACTTCGATCTGGCGGCGGCTCGGGCCCGGATAGCTCAGGCGGACGCCCGCGCGCGCCAGGCGCATGCCGGCATTCTTCCCAGTGTGGATGCCGGCGGCAACGCCAACTATCTGGCGGGACATTCGGTCAACGGCAGTGCGCATGAGACAGACTGGGCCGCGCTCCTGTCGGCGAGCTATGAAGTCGATTTCTGGGGCAGAAACCGCGCGGCCGCGGATTCGGCGCGCTACCTGGCAGTGGCGTCGCGCGCCGACCGCGACACGGTGGCGTTGACCGCGTTGGCGGGCGTGGCCGACGGCTACTTCCAGGTGTTGGCGCTGCGGGAGCGCCTGGGGGTAGCCCGTTCAAACGTGAATACCGCCCGCGATCTCATGCGCATCGCCGAGTCACGCTACGATGCCGGACTGTCGAATCCGGTGGAAGTCGCGACGCAGAGGGCGGCGGTGGCGACGGCGGAGTTGACAGTTCCGGAACTCGAGCAATCACAGGAAGAGGCGCTGGCCTCGCTCGCCCTGTTGCTCGGCCGCTCGCCGGAAGGATTCACGATCGAAGGGGCGCCCCTCGAGTCGCTGCGGGAACCCGCCGAGGCAGCCGGCTTACCCTCCGATTTATTGAGGCGCAGACCGGATGTATTCACGGCGGAAGCGAATCTTGGATCGGCGAGTGCCGACGTCGTGGCGGCGCGGGCCGCGCTTTTCCCTTCATTGACGCTCACGGCCGCCGGAGGGATCCAGAATCCCGCGCTCAATGCCGCGGTCACTGCTTTGAGCGGCGTGGGACCCACCTTGAATCTGGGTGCATCGCTCACCCAGCCGGTGTTCGACGGCGGCAGACTGCGCGCGGTGCGGGCGGAGGCACAGGCCAAGGAGCAGGAAGCGGCGGCGAAATACCGGGCCGCGATAGCGGCGGCGCTGATCGACGTCGAGAATTCATTGTCGGCCATTCAGCATCTGAATGCTGCCGGGAATTTCCAAAACGACGACCTGACGCAGAGCGAGCGTGCATTCGAAGGCGCCAGGCTTCGCTACGAGCAAGGCTACGGCGATTTTCTCAGTGTTCTGCAAGCTCAAAAGGCCGTCTACGCCGTGCGCGATCAATTCATTCAATACAAGCTCGCACGGTTGCAGGCCCTGGTCAGCCTGTGCAAGGCGCTGGGCGGCGGGTGGCAGGCGCCTGACGCGGCGGCGCGGCCGCAAGCCACGGCGCAAAGAATTTCCCCGACCCATTCTTGAGGCTCACTTGCTCACGGAACGACAATCGATGCATAAGCTCATTCCGACGGCGCGATCGACTCGCACAGCCTGGCCGCGCCCCCGGATGCACAGAAGCTTCGGCACTGTGCTCGCCGCCGGGTGTTTACTGCTGTCAGCCTGCCAAAAAGACGCCGCGCCGGGCGGCGACGCCGCGCCGGCATCCGCGGCGGCGCCCGCTGCAAGTGGCAAACCGCAACCCGCAGCCTCGGACACGGGCGCCCGCGAGAGCGCGGCCGAAGGCGTGACCTTGACGCCGGATCAAGTCGAGAAGCTGGGTGTGGCCGCGGAGCCCGCTCGATCCATCGAATACCGGGAGGAAGCGGCCGGCTACGGCGTCGTCGTCAATCACGAGAGCATCGCCCAAGCGGCGGCGGAATTGGCGACCGCGCAAGCCACCGAACGCCTGAGCCGCTCCGCCCTGTTGCGCGCGAAAAAGCTCGAAGGAACGCCCGGGGCGGTGTCGGCCGACGTCGAAGAAGCCGCGGCTCAGAAAGCGCAGGTCGATGCCGCGGCGCTGACCTTGACCACCCGGCGCCTGTCCTCGATGTTCGGCATGAAGCCGCCGTGGAGCAACGGCGGCAGCGATGCCGCGTTACAGGAACTCGCGTCCGGCAAGATCAAGCTGGTACGAGTCACATTCCCGCTGGGGCTCCTGAGCGGAGCCGCGCCGGCGAGCTTGCGCGCGGCGCACATAGGCGCCAACAAGCCGGGCATGGGTTGGAAAATGAATGTGGTATGGGACGCTCCGGCCGACGCCAATATTCCCGGGCGCAGCTTCTTTGCGGAGCTCACGGGCGGCGATGCGGGGGAAGGGGAACGGCTCCAAGTGTGGGCCCCCGTCGGCGAGCCGAAATCCGGCGTAGTCATCCCCGCAGCGGCGGCGGTCATGAGCGAAGGCAGGTACTGGTGCTATGTCGAGAAGAAGCCGGGCAAGTTCGAACGCATTGAAATCGATACCACCCGGCCGACAGCCGACGGCTACTTCGTAGCAGTCGGCGTCGGCGCCGGCGATGAGGTAGTGACGGCCGCGGCCGGCCTGTTGCTCGCCAAAGAATCCGGGTCGGGCTCGGAACCCGATTAGCCATGATGCGAGCGCTCGTCACGCTGTGCGTGCGTCACTTCGGGGCGGTCACCGCCCTGACCGTTTTTGCGCTCGTGCTCGGCTGCTGGGGCGCGTTGCGCTCACCCTTGGACGTTTTTCCGGAATTCGTGCCTTCCCAAGTCGACATTCAAACCGAGGCGCCGGGATTCGCTCCTCAGCAAGTCGAAGAACTGGTGACGAAGCAGGTCGAAAACGCGGTCAATGGGGCAGCAGGCCTTGCGACTCTGCGTTCCGAGTCCATTCCAGGCCTCTCGGTCGTAACGATCACGTTCACGGACGGTGTCGACGTGCACGTTGCAAGGCAGGGAATCTCGGAGCGTCTTTCGGAACTGGGCAGCAGTTTGCCCGCGGGCGTCGGGACCCCCAAGCTCTCGCCGTTGGTCTCGAGTACCATGGATCTGCTCAAGATCGGCTTGGTGTCCGATAAGATCGATGCATACGAACTGCGCGACACGGCGGATTGGATCATCAAGCCAAGACTGCTCGCCGTGCCCGGCGTTGCGCACGTCATCGTGTTCGGCGGAAATGTCAGGCAGATCCAAATTCTTCCCGACGTGCAGAAGCTGGCAAGCTTCAACCTCACCCTGACCGACGTGTCGGACGCGGCCCGCGCCGCGCTGCCGCTGCGCGGCGCGGGCTTCATCGATGTGCCTGCGCAACGCATCCTCCTCAGATCGCCGACCCCTGGGCCCGACGCCGGTGTGATCGGCAAGGCCGTGGTCGCCGTGCGCAACGGCACGCCCATACTGCTGCACGACATTGCGACGGTGAAAATGGCGCCGGGACTGCGTTCGGGCGACTCGCTCATCATGGGCAAACCCGGCGTCTTGCTGTCGCTTGCGAGCCAGTACGGCGCGAACACCTTGACGGCAACCCTGGCGGTCGAGAAGGCGCTTGCCGATCTCACGCCTGCCTTGGAGGCCAAGGGAATCACCGTCTACTCCCGGCTGCACCGTCCGGCCAATTTCATCGAGCGCGCGCTCGGGGACATGAAGGAATCATTGGTGATGGCGGCCGTGCTGATTCTTGCCGTGCTGTACCTTTTCCTGCGCGATACGCGCGCGGCGCTCATCGCCTTTACGGCCATCCCGCTGTCATTGCTTGCCGCCGTCGCCGTGCTCGGCCGGATGGGCCTGACGCTCAACACCATGACACTGGGCGGATTCGCCGTTGCGCTCGGGGTCCTGGTCGACGACGCCATCATCGGGATAGAGAACATCTTGCGCCGGCTGCGCGAAAACAAGCTCCTCCCGGAACCGAAGCCGCGGCTGGAGGTCGTGCGCGAGGCGTCGCTCGAAGTGCGTGGGCCGGTGATTTATGCCACCGCCGTCGTCGTCGCCGTCTTTCTGCCGGAGCTGTTCACATCCAGCGTGCAGGGCCATTTCGTCGGTCCGCTGGCGTTGGCGTTCATCTTCGCGGTAGTGGCATCCCTTTTGGTGGCAATGACCTCGACACCGGCACTTTGCGCGCTCTTCCTGCGGCAGCATGACGCGCGGCCTGAAGCGGCGTGGTTGCGTCGCCTCAAGATATGGCAGGCCGGCGCCGTCCATCGCGTCGGCGCGCATTTCGGAATCGTCGCCGCGGTCTTGCTCGTCATGGTAGCCGCGTCTCTGACCGCCCTGCCCTTCATGGGGGGCACTTTCATGCCGGATTTCCGCGAAGGTCATTTCGTCATGCAGGTGTCGAGCTCCATCACGGGCACCTCGCTGGATGAGATGCTGGCGGTCGGAAAGCGCATCAGCGCGGATGTGTTGGCGCTCCCCTATGTCGCGACGATCGAACAGCAGGTCGGCAGAGCGGAGCTCGGCGAGGATACTTGGGGGCCGCACCGCAGCGAATTTCACGTGGAGCTCAAGGCTGATACGACCGTGGACCAGAGCGTGGCGCAGGAAAAATTGCGATCTATCCTGGAGGCCTACCCGGGCATTCAGAGTGAAGTCGTTACGTTTCTGGGAGACCGCATCAGTGAGAGCTTGAGCGGCGAGACCGCCCAGGTGGCGGTCAAGATATTCGGCGATGACCTGGACGCGCTCGATGCCACCGGCGATAAGATCGTCGCCGCGCTCGGCAAGGTGCCGGGCATCGTCGACTTGCAGTTCAAGCGGCAAAGCGGCACACCGACCATTGCGATCGAGCTGATCCCGGACGCGCTCGCGGCAGCCGGCCTCAAAGCGCAGGATGTGCTGGACGCGGTCCAATCGGCGTACGCGGGTACCAACGTCGGGCAGACGTACCGGGGCACGCGCACCGTCGATGTAGTGGTTCTGCTGCCCGACAAGCTGCGCCACCAGCCCTCGAGATTGTCGCAGCTCATGATCAGCAGTCCGCTCGGCCCCGTACCGCTGTCCCAGGTTGCCCGCATCGTCGGCACTCAGGATCGATACAGCATCGAACACGACGGCGGCCAGCGGCGCGTCAGCGTGACGTTCAACGTCGGCAAAGGCTCGCTGCAAAACGTCGTACAGGAGGCGCGGCGGGCGATTGCCCGATCGGTGAAGCTGCCTGCGGGCGTGTTCGTGGAATTTGCCGGTGCGGCGGAAGCCGAAGCCCAAACGCGCACGGAGCTCTATCTGTATTCCGGGCTGTCGCTCGCGCTGATCGTAATGATTCTGTTCGTCTCCTTCCGCTGGCGGCCCAATAGCTGGCTGGTGCTGGCCAATTTGCCGTTCAGCTTGATCGGCAGCGTGCTGGCCATCGCCGCCACGGGAATCGGGATATCCTTGGGCACGGTGGTCGGCTTGGTGACCGTCTTCGGGGTCAGCGCCCGCAACGCCATCCTGCAGCTCGCTCACTACGAGCACTTGGTCGAGGTGGAAGGGGTTCCGTGGAGTCTCGAGCTGGTGATTCGCGGTGCGAACGAGCGTCTCGTCCCCATTTTAATGACGGCGGCGGTGACCGCGCTGGGTCTGGCACCGCTCGCGATCGGCATGAATCGTCCGGGCCAGGAAATCGAAGGCCCCATGGCCGTGACGGTGCTGGGTGGATTGCTGTCCTCGACGCTGTTGAATCTGTTCGTGCTTCCCGCGCTGGCTCGCCGCTTCATTCGGCGACCCGCATCAGGGAAGCGGGTACTCGTCGACGAGGCCTAGGCGGCCCTGCTCTCCCAGCCTTATCGCGCGGTTGAACATCTCATATTGGTCCGGGCTCCGGTATCGCAAGGCCAGCACCCGCAGGATCAGCAGATAGGCGGCGCGATTGACGCCGTACATGAATCGATTGCGCGACCAGCAACGCCGATCGAAATACGCCCGATTGCGGGTTCTGTAGAACATCCGAAAGCCGATATCGCCCTTCAAACAGGCTTCGAAGGAGGAGCGTGCGCCGCGCTTGGAAGTCCACGGAGGCTCCAGTTCCCGTATGGTCGCGCCGGTCAGAAGGCAGATGCGGCCGCCCGACCGAACGATCCGATAGCTGAATCCGGTATCGTCCGCATAGAGAATCAACTCTTCCTTCGGAGTGCCTATGGTCTGCAATAGGTGCAGATGAAAGAAAAGACCGCCATAGGGCGCATAGGGCAGCGGGATTCGAGCCGGAATCGCCCGCGAAACACCGGGCCGCACCCGCCCGATGTGGCGCCATAATTTGTAAGGAACATCCGCCACGTGAAATCCGAAAAAACTCGAATGCGCGGGGAAACACCGGCGCACGTCCATGCCCACGGCGAGATCGGCCTGCTGTTCCGGGCGAAACGCCAGGAAGGCGCAGCGGCCAAGATCCCCGCGGTCGAGTTGGGTTGCCGACCGAAGAATGGTGTCCAGCGTCGAAGGGTCAGGCAGGTTGTCGTCATCGAGCAGCCAGATCCATTCCGGATCGTACCCTCGAACCGTCTCCAGTCCGCGTTTGAATCCCGCGGCGGAGCCTAGATTACGGGGATTTCTGACGACGATGGCCTTATGGAAACCCGCGCGCTCCACCAGAGGCGCGATGGGAGCGTGCGCGCCGTTATCGACCACCACCGCGAGATTGATCTTCGAGCTGGCCTCGATGAATTGCAGCACCTGCATCAAGAGGCGCCAACGGTCGCCGTAGGTCACCGTTACAACCGACACGGTAGGGTCCCCGGGAGCATTTGCGCCGACTCTCATGAACATCGCGCCGTGATGGCCCCCCCGATGGATGAACGCCGGCCGATGGCGGCGCAATCGTCGCGGCCGCCTACGCTCTGTGGTGCAAAGTAATTATAGTTTACGTTATTCGAGGAATATACAGAAGGCGGGGTCCGACGGAGGGATTTGCGCCGCTCCCGCCGCCGCAGGGTGCTGCATTGCGCCCCTGAGTTCTCCAGATTGGTATGATGCTGACCGCACCGGCCGCGGCGGACCGAAGGAGGAGATCTCAATGCAATTGCGCACACGAGTCGAGGGCGGCGGGACGCCTTTGCCCGACGCATGGGGCGTCGACAGCGAATATGGCACCTTGCGCGACGTTCTCATCGGGCCGGTCGATCATTTCACCTGGCAGCCGGGCAACGCCGTGTGCGAGCGTGCCGAACGCGTGGGCTTGAAGTTCGATTTCTCAGTCGCCCGCCGTCAGTACGGCGAAATGGTCGACGTCTACCGGCAAGCGGACGCCAAGGTGCACTATCTGGCGCCGGACCCCGCGCTGCCCTACCAAATCTTCGCGCGCGACAGCAGCGTCATGACGCCCTGGGGCGCGGTGATCATGCAGATGCAGAAGTCCTATCGGCGGGGCGAGTATGCCGCCTGCCTGCAATTCTATCTGGACGCCGGCATTCCTATTTATGACTTGATCACCGCGGGCAACGTCGAGGGCGGCGACTTCATGGTACTCAAGCCGGGCGTGGCAGCCTGCGGCTACTCGGGCGAGCGTTCCATCGAACCCGCGGTACGGCAGCTGCAGAGGTGGTTCGAGGCCGAGGGCTGGGAACTTCACACCTATGCCTTCGATTCGCATTTCCTGCATCTGGACGTGCAGATGGGGATGATCGCCGAGGGGCTGGCGGTGGTGTGCGTGGAAGCGGTCGAGCCGGAGCTGGTTGAGTGGCTGCGCTCGAAGGGGATACGCGCCATGCCCATTTCCTACGGCGATGCCATGCAAATGGGCACCAATGTCGTCGCGCTGGGGAGGGAACGGGTGCTGGTTCCCGCTTCGAGCAAGAACCTCGTCGCCGCCTGCCGCGCGGAGGGTCTCACCGTATACGATCCCGATGTATCCATGATCGGCAACGGAGGCGGCGCCGTGCATTGCATGTGTCAGGCGTTGAGGCGGGACAGTGTCCGAGCCGCCTGAAATTTCCCGCCGTGCATTTGTCCTCGGCACGACGGCGACCGTGGCCATGTCGGCGGCCGGCGCCCAGACCGGGGCGGCGGTCCCCGTGAACGACGCGGCGGCAGACGACGGCGCCGGCCTCTGCAATCTCGGAGCGGCCGAGGCAATCGGTCACATGTCGCAGGGCGCATTGACTTCGGAGCGCTATGCGGAGGCGCTGCTCGCAAATTGCCGGTCCGCGCATGCCCTCAACGCGTTTATCACCTTGGACCCGGCGCGAGTGCTCGAAGATGCCCGGGCCAAGGACCGCGAACGCCTGGCCGGCGTGAAACCGGGACCTCTGTTCGGCCTGCCCGTGCCTGTGAAGGACAGCGTCAATACTCGAGACTACCCGACGACCGGCGGCACGCCGGCCCTGCGCAATTTTCATCCGGCCAAGGATGCGCCCGTGGTCGCAGCGCTGCGCGGAGCCGGCGCCTTCGTGCTCGGCAAGACGAATTTGCACGAGCTATCCTACGGCTGGACCAGCGACAACCTAGCCTTCGGCGCGGTGCGCAATCCCTACGATCTCTCGCGCATTCCCGGCGGCAGCAGCGGCGGAACAGCCGCCGCAGTCGCCGCCCGTCTGGCTCCGCTTGGCGTCGCCGAAGACACCGAAGGTTCCATCCGCGTGCCCGCGGCGCTTTGCGGCATCGCCGGCTTCCGGCCGACCACCGGGCGGTACTTCACCCAGGGTTGCGTGCCGATCTCGCCGCTGTTCGATCAGGTCGGGCCGCATGCCCGAAGCGTCGCGGATCTGGCTCTGTTCGACTCCGTGGTGGCGGGCGATTGGAGAAAGCTTGAAGCCGCGCCGCTCGAGGGATTGCGTCTCGGCGTCGTCCGCGACTATTGGTTCACCGACCTCGATCCGGAAGTCGAACGCCTGACGCAACTCGCGCTGGCGCGGCTCGAAGACGCCGGCGCGCTCATCATCGAGACGAGTTTGCCGGGACTCGCCTCGCTCATCGATCACACCACGGATGCCGTCCAATCCCACGATGTCCGAATCGCGCTGCCGCGTTACTTGAAGGAGTATGGCGCCGGCGTCGATTTCGATACCCTGCTCTCGCGGGCCAGCCCGGATATACAGCTCGTGTTTCGCCGCGACGTGTTGCCGGGCGGTGCCAATTTCGTCACCGAAGCGGTGTACGCGGCGGCACGCGATCGATACTTGCCGGCCTTGCGCCGCCTGTACCGGGATTATTTTGCCCGGACGGGAGTGGCTGCCATGGTATTTCCGGCGACCCTCGTCCCCGCGCCCAGAATCGGCGAAGATACCAGCGTCGAGGTCCGCGGCCATCCCCTGCCCTTCGACACGGCCGTGGCGCGCAATATCGCGCCCGGCAGCACCGCGGGCCTGCCGGGGCTGGTGCTGCCCGTAGGGCTCACCCGCGGCGGCCTTCCCGTGGCGATCGAGCTCGATGCTGCGGCCGGAGACGACCGCGCGCTGCTCGCGCTCGGCCTTGGGCTCGAAGGCGTGCTCGAAACTCTGCCCGCACCCAAGGTGCCGTTCAGCGCTTGATCGCGAATCGGATCAACATCGAGACGACTCCGAGCGCCAGAACGCTTGCCGACCAGATGGCGAGCATCCAGAGGAGCCGCTTGCCCAGCGAGCCGGGCGGCCCTGCGCTCAATGGTATCCCTCCTGAGTCACCTTGCCGCGAAACACCCAGTAGGCCCAGGCGGTGTACGCCAGGATCAGAGGCAGAAGCAGGCAGACGCCCACCAGCATGAACATCTGGCTGCTCTGCGGCGCGGCGGCATCCCAAATCGACAGCCGGCCCGGGATGAGATCGGGCCACATGGAAATCGCAAGACCCAGCAAGGACAGCCCAAACAAGCCCAAGGTCAGCGCAAAGGGCAGAAAATCTCGGCCCTTGCCGAGGCGCCGGTACAGCATCAGCCCGAGGGCCGCGACCGCGACCGGCATCACGGCCAGCGCGCAGACGCCCGGCCATGTAAACCAGGTCTGGTAATACTTGGCGCTGAGAAATGGCGTGTAGACGCTGACGGCGCCGATCGCCGCGAGCAAGCCGGGAGTCAATGCTTTGGCGAAGCGGCGCGCCCCGGCGTGCACCGGCCCCGATGTCTTCCAAATCAGCCAGCAGGCCCCCAGCAAGGCGTAGCCGACGACCAAGCTCGCGCCGGTCAGGACACTGAACGGAGTAATCCAATCCCAATAGCCGCCCGCATAGGCGCGCCCGTTGACTTCGATCCCTTGCAGCAGTGCGCCGAGCGTCACGCCTTGGGCGAATGTCGCGACGATGGACCCTATGCAGAATCCGGCGTCCCAGCGGGCCCGATGACCCGCATCGCGCCAGCGGAATTCGAAGGCGACGCCGCGAAACACCAGCCCCAGCAGCATGGCGATCATGGGCGCGTACAGGGCCGGCAGAATCACGGCATAGGCCAGCGGAAATGCCGCCATCAAGCCTCCCCCGCCCAGGATCAGCCAGGTTTCGTTGCCGTCCCAAACGGGTGCGATCGCATTCATCGCCGTGTCCCGTTCCGCTCCGACTCGAAACCGCGTGAACAGAATCCCAATCCCAAGATCGAAGCCATCCATCACGACATACATCGCGACGGCGAAGACGATGATGCCGGCCCAGATCGCGGTCAGATTCGTATGCGTCATTTCTCTGCACCCGCATGCATGCCCGCGGCCGGAGTAATTCCTGCGGCATGAGTCGGAATCGCCTCCGGCACGGTCTCGCGCGTGCTCGGCGGCTTCGCCATCAGCTTGAGGACATAGATCGCCCCCGAGACGAAGGCGGCGAAATACACGATCACGAAGGCAATGAGCGAGCCGCTTACCGCGGGAGCCGCTATCGGCGACACCGATTCCGCGGTGCGCAGCGCGTGATACACGGTGAACGGCTGCCGGCCGACCTCCGTGGTGACCCATCCGGCGATCACCGCGACGAATCCCGCCGGGCCCATCAGCACCGCCAGACGATGCAGCGCAGACCACTCGTGCAGCTTGCCGCGCGTCCTCGCCAATAGACTGAAGAGGCCGAGGCCGCAAATCGCCAGCCCGAGGGCGACCATCACTCGAAACGACCAAAAAACAATGGCGACGGGCGGCCAGTCCTCGCGCGCAATGGTATCGAGCCCGGCAAGCGGCGCATTCAAATCGTGCGCGAGGATCAAGGAAGAGAGCTTGGGTATCTCCAGGCTGTAGGTCATGCGGCGATTCTTTTCATCGGGAATGCCGAGAAGCACCAGCGGCGCACCCGCCGCATAGGACTGGAAATGCCCCTCCATCGCCATGACCTTGGCCGGCTGGTACTCCTGCGTATTCAGCCCCTGGGTGTCGCCGGCAAGAATTTGAATGGGCGCGACGATGGCGGCCATCCACATGGCCATCGAAAACATGGTGCGTGCGCCGGCATTGCTTCGGTCGCGCAGCAGATGCCAGGCGCCGACGCCGCCCACCGCGAGCGAGGTGGTGAGGTATGCGGCAATCACGGTATGCACGAAGCGATAAGGAAAACTCGGATTGAATATGATGGGAAGCCACGAACCTTTCGGCACGAACTGGCCGGCGTCGTTCAGCATCCATCCGGCCGGCGTCTGCATCCAGCTGTTCGCGGCCAGGATCCACGTTGCCGACAACAGCGTGCCGAGCGCCACCATGCAGGTCGCGAGAAAATGCAGCCTGGGTCCCACCTTGTTGATGCCGAACAGCATGACGCCGAGAAATCCGGCCTCCAGAAAAAAGGCCGAGAGCACCTCGTAGGCCATGAGCGGGCCCACGATCGGCCCCGCCTTGTCCGAGAACACGGCCCAGTTCGTGCCGAACTGGTAAGACATGACGATGCCTGAGACGACCCCCATGCCGAAGACGATGGAGAAGATCTTGATCCAGTAGCGGTACAAATTGTCGTATACCGGCTTGCCGGTCTTCAGCCACAGCGCTTCCAGCACCGCAAGGTAGCTCGCCAGACCGATCGAGAATGCGGGGAATATGAAATGAAAGGAAATCGTGAACGCAAACTGCGCGCGTGCAAGATTGAGGGCTGTCACCGTTCCCATCATGCTCTACTCTCTCAACTCGTGGAGGATTTGCCGTTCGCCGCGGCCTCGGACCCGCCGTCCGCGGCCTGCGCCGTAACCTTATGATACGGCAGCCAGGCATAGATTTCGGGGGATGTCTGCGGGTAGGCGAGAAATACCTCGCGCGACTCCACGATGCGATCGGCCTTGCGGCGCCACAGCCGCCACAGGGCGAACAGGGTGAACGCCAGCGTCAGCGCAATCACGTAGAGGAAAAACGCGCGCGGCGCAATCAACTGGATGGCGTAGGTCCCGACGGTGGGGCCGACGGCCGAACCCAGCGCCCAGACGAACAGCAAGGTCGACGACAGAGCCACATAGTCGGTTGCGTCGGCGCGATCGTTCGCGTGCGCGACGCCCACGGCGTACAGGCTCTCCGCCAGTCCGCCGAAAATCCCGAACAGCAGCGCAAGCAGCGCGAAGGGCATGCCGTGATCCGCCCAAACCAGCGCGACGGTCACGGCGAGGATGCCGAGCCCGAGCCCTATCAGCGCATGCAGGCGGTCGACCTTGTCTGATAAATACCCGATCGGCCATTGCAGGAAAAGGCCGCCGAGCGAGACGCAGGCCATCAATAGAACGATGCGTTGCTGATCGAAGCCGATGCGCACGCTGAACAGAGGACCCACCGTCGTGAAGGCGGTGAGAATCAGCCCGTTCAACAGGCAGGCCGACACGCTCACCGGCGAGGTGCGCAATGCCTTGAGAATTTCCAGCCTGACCCGATGCGGCAGGACCGGTGCGCGCACATCGATCGCGACCATGGGCACGAGCGCCAGAGTCGTCGAGATGCCCGCGATGAACAATAGTTCCGGTCCTTTGACATTGAGCGATTGGCTGAACAGCTGGCCCACGCCGAAGAACAGGCCGTACACGAGCACGTAAATCGTGAGCACCCGCCCTCTCTGGGCGTTCGGCGCCAAGGCATTCAGCCAACTCTCGACGATGATGGCAAGGCCGGCGGCGTTGATGCCGATCAAGAACCGCAGCAGCGCCAGCGCCGGAACGCTCTGCGCGAAATAAAGACCGAGGATGGCCACCGACTTCAAGCCGGCAAAGGTGGCATACGCCCGCTCCAGACCCACCGGCGCGATCACCTTGTGGGCGTATAGGCACCCCGCTAGAAATCCAATGGCTTCGGCCGTGGCGATCAGGCCGATCACCCCGTCCGACAGCCCCAACGCGGAGAAGCGCAGCGGCAGCAAGGTACCCAGGAAACCCGCGCCCAGCATGATCAGCGCCGTGCTGATAAGCGGCGGTGCAACCCGCCAAGGAATGGCGGTTGACGGCGGGGAGCGGAACGCTCTGGGTGGAGTTCATGCGAGATCTTATCGCAGATTTTGGTTAGGCTTGCACGATGACCATACATCGACTGTTTCCGACATTCATTTACTCGAACGCATTGCAGACTCGCGGCGCGAAGGAGTTCAACCGGCAGCTGTTGAAGGAATGCCGGCAGCTGCGCCATGACGATGCGGCCGGGCGGCGATGGTCGGCCCGGAATTATCCCGGTGGCTACACCTCCTACGGTTCGGTGCACTGGCTGCAGCGCATTTCGCCCACATTCAAAGCCTTGGAAGCCAAGCTTTGGCGGCATGTCAAAGTCTTCGCCCACGCGGTGCAGTGGGACTTGGACGGGCGTGATCTGAAAATGACCGATTGCTGGATCAACATCAATCCCAAGCATGTGGTGCATGGCCTGCACCTGCATCCCCTGTCCACATTGAGCGGCACCTACTATGTGCGCGTTCCTGCGGGATCCCCCGGCATCAAATTCGAAGATCCGCGCCTGGACCGCTTCATGGCGGCGCCGCCGCGCAAGTCCACCGCGAAGCGCGAGACGCGTCCATGGGGAACATTTCCCGCGGTTCCGGGGCAGTTACTGCTTTTCGAAAGCTGGCTGCGCCATGAAGTGGTGCCCAACCGCGTCGACGCCGAACGCATCAGCGTCAGCTTCAACTACAATTGGTTTTAGCGGCCGCCGGAACTCCCCGGGGGGAATGGGGTAGACTCGGGGCATCATGACGAAAACCTCCGACGCCACCATGGCCGTCTTCCTCGACCTGGAGAACATCGCTCTGGGCGCCCGCGATGCCAAATATCCAAGCTTCGACATAGAAAAGGTGCTCGAGCGCCTGCTGCTCAAAGGCCACATCGTCGTCAAGAAGGCCTACTGCGACTTCGACCGCTACAAGGACTTCAAGCGCGGACTGCACGAAGCGGCATTCGAACTCATCGAAATCCCGCACGTGCGCCAATCGGGCAAGAACTCCGCGGACATTCGCATGGTCGTCGACGCGCTCGATCTCTGCTACACCAAGGGACACGTCGATACCTTCGTCATTTTGAGCGGCGACTCGGACTTCTCGCCGCTGGTCAGCAAATTGCGCGAGAACGCCAAGACCGTCATCGGCGTCGGCGTCAAGAATTCGACCTCTGATCTGTTCATCAACAATTGCGACGAGTTCATCTACTACGACGACCTGGTCCGCCGGGAACCGTCGAAGGCGAGGCGCCGCTCGGCGCCCGCCGCCCGTGCATCTGCCCCGCCCGCCGGAAATTCACCCGCCGCGGCTTCGTCGACCGCGGTTTCGTCACCGCGGCTTCGTCGACCACGGGCTCGACAACCGCAGCGTCGCCAACCGCAGCGTCGCCAACCATAGCTTCGCCCGCAGGAACTGCGCCGGCCGATGTTCCGCCCATGGAGACCGGGGGTGCCGACAACAGAGGCCTGGACCTCAACGAGGCCGTGGAACTCATCGTGGAAACCTTGGAGGCCCTGGCCGAGGAGCGCGGCGGCAGTGAACCTATTTGGGGCTCGATGATCAAACAAGCTATCAAGCGCCGGCATCCGGGTTTCAACGAGCGCGCCTACGGCTTCAAGTCATTCAATGACTTATTGGCCGATGGCGAGAAACGCGGATTGCTGGTTCTGCGCGCGGATGAGAAATCCGGCGGCTACACGGTGCGCGTGGTGGATAGGCGTCCGCCGCGCTGACTCTCGTCGGCCGGCCCTCGCCGGCCCGCCCCCATCGGCCCGCCCCTGTCAGGCCCGCTTGTCGCGGTCGCATTGTGCGCCGCGATGCGCGCCTCTTGAGGGCCGCAGCGGACGCTGCACTTGAACTTGAGCGCCGATGGCCGCATTTAATCTGCCCATGAATACCAATCGCAGAAAGTCGTGGATGTGGGCGGAAGCCTGTGCCCTCCTCGACGAAGCCGAGCGCAAGCATCGCAGCTTTTTCGAGCTGCTGGCTGTGCCCTCGGCGCGCCCGGTCTGGGAACCGCCGGCCGATATATTCGCCGACGGCTCCGATCTCCAGGTCGTGGTCGCATTGCCCGGTGCACGCGCCGAGGAAGTCACGGTGCAGATAACTCCGACCGGCCTGCAAATAGAGACCGACGTTCCGCCGCCCAGTTTGAGCGCCCGCATGAACGTCGTGCGCTTGGAAATCCCCTACGGCCGGATGCGCCGGCGCATCGATTTGCCGCCGGGGGCTTATGCACTGGTCGAGCGCCGGCTCGATCGCGGCTGCTTGTATCTGCGGCTCGTGAGGGAAGCGCCATGAACGCTGAAGACGTACTCATTATTTTGCCCGTCAGCAACGCCGTCCTCTTCCCGGGCGTCGTATTGCCCATCGCAATCGAAGGTAACGCCGCGCTCGCGGCGGCTCAGGAAGCCGTGCGCACTCAACGCCGCGTGGGCCTGCTGCTGCAAACCGATGCCGACCCGCAAAACCTGCATCGCGTCGGCACGGCCGCCAGCATCGTGCGTTTCATTACCGCCGCGGACGGCTCGCACCATTTGATAGCCCAAGGCGAAGAGCGGTTCACGGTGCTGGATTACGTCAGCCGCGATCCTTTCTTGGTGGCGCGCATAGAGACGCACAAAGAGCCCTCGGTGCTCGATCGCGAGGTCGAAGCCCGCGGACTCAATTTGCGCGAGAAGGCCTTGGAGGCCGTGCAGCTGCTGCCTCAGGCGCCCGGGGAACTGGTCAACGCCATTCGCAGCATCGAGTCCATACCCACGCTCGCCGACATGATCGCGAGCTTCATGGATCTGAAGATCGCGGACAAGCAGGAGATCTTGGCCACCTTCGATCTGAAGACTCGCCTCGACCGCGTGCTGACTCTGCTCGGCCGGCGCATCGAAGTCTTGAAGGTCTCGCGTCAAATCGATGAGCGGACCCGCGAAGCTTTCGATGAGCGCCAAAAAGAGGCTGTATTGCGCGAGCGGCTCAGGCAGATTCAGAAGGAGCTGGGCGAGACCGACTCCTCGTCGGCGGAGCTCGAAGATCTGAAGAAGGCGATCAAGGATGCGGGCATGCCGCCCGAAGCCGCCGAGCAGGCGGAGCGCGAGATCAAACGTTTGGAGCGCATGCCGGAGGGGGCCGCCGAGTACTCCATGACTCGGACCTACCTCGACTGGCTGCTGGCCATGCCTTGGTCGAAAGTCGATCCCGAAACGGTCGACATCGAACAGGCTCGCAAGATACTCGACCAGGATCACTACGGGCTCGAGAAGGTCAAGCGCAGGATCTTGGAGTTCCTCGCCGTACGCAAGCTCAATCCCGAGGGACGCAGCCCCATCCTCTGCTTCGTCGGTCCGCCGGGCGTGGGCAAGACCTCGCTCGGACAGAGCATAGCCAAGGCAATCGGCCTCAAATTCGGCCGCGTCAGCCTCGGCGGCGTGCACGATGAGGCGGAGATTCGCGGCCATCGGCGCACCTACATCGGATCGCTGCCCGGCAACATCGCGCAAGCCATGCGCAAGGCCGGCCGCCGCAATCCGGTGCTCATGCTCGATGAGGTCGACAAGCTGTCGGCAAGCTACCAGGGCGACCCATTCTCGGCGCTGCTCGAGGTGCTGGATCCGGAACAGAACAACACGTTCCGCGACAATTATCTGGCCGTTCCCTTCGATTTGTCGAAGGTGCTGTTCATAGGAACCGCCAATGTTCTGGAATCCATTCCTGCGCCGCTGCGCGATCGCATGGAAATCATCGAGCTCACCGGGTACACCGAAGAGGAAAAGCTGCAAATCGCCAAGCGCTACCTGCTGGCGCGGCAGTTCAAAGCCAATGGACTCATCGCCGAACGAGTAGAGATCTCGGAGGAGGCCTTGCGCCGCGTCATCGTCGACTACACCCGGGAAGCCGGAGTGAGAAGCCTGGAGCGTCAGATCGGCGCGCTGCTGCGCCATTCGGCCGTGACCATCGCCTCCGGCGAGGCGCAGCGCGTCAGCATCGGCCCCGACGAAGTCGCGCACATCCTGGGCGCCGCGCGTTTTGAGAACGACGTTGCGCTTCGCACCAGCATCCCGGGTGTTGCCACCGGCCTCGCCTGGACTCCGGCGGGCGGCGATATTCTCTTCATCGAATCCAGCCGCGTCAGAGGCAGCGGCAAGCTCATCCTCACGGGGCAACTCGGCGAGGTCATGAAGGAGAGCGCGCAGGCCGCCGTCACCTGGGTGAAGTCCCAGGCAGATCGCTTGGGGATAGATCCCACGGCGTTGGACAATAGCGACTTACACATTCACGTCCCGGCCGGCGCCATTCCCAAGGACGGCCCGAGCGCCGGTGTCGCCATCGCCACGTCGCTGGCCTCGCTCTTATCGCACCGCACCGTGCGGGCGCAGGTCGCCATGACCGGAGAGATCAGTCTGCGCGGCGTGGTGATGCCGGTGGGCGGCATCAAGGAGAAATGCGTCGCCGCCGCGCGCGCCGGCATCCGCACTGTCATTCTGCCGGCGCGCAACCGCCGCGACCTCGAGGACATTCCGGAGAGCGTGCGCGCCAAGCTCGAGTTCGTTTGGGCGGAGAAGATCGAAGACGTTCTGGCTCGGGCGCTGGACGATGCGCCCGCGCAACGAGCGGCGGCTTAAGCCGGCTTAGAAGACGCGTCCTTCGCCGGCGAGGCGCTGATCCACCTCGTTTTCCGCCGCCAGCCAATCCTCGAGTTCGTGCCCGGGGGCGAAACCTCGGCGTTCGGCCTTGAGGTAGGCGGCCCTGGCGATCGACACCCCGCGGTCTTCGGCAATATGCGGCACGATATACATCGCCCACTTGCCCAAGACCTTCCCCGCGGCCGCCCGCCTCGGCAAATCGGCAACACGGATCGCAGCTCCGGATTCGAAGGGTTTCGGCCTGACCGAGCGCGCCGCGCTCGCCTCATTGATGTTCATGAAAACCTCCGCGAACACTGGGTTTCGATGACGCCCTTGCTCAGACAGCGATCGAGGCGATTGTATCCGCGGAATGTGACTATTTTGTGCCGGTCAGCCGCGCGATGCGCTCGAGCGCCGGCGGGTGAGAATCGAAGAACGCCGAATGGATGCGGTCGGGCGTGAGAGTGGCTGCATTGTCGCGGAACAGCTTGACCAGGGCGGCCGCCAGCTTGCCGGCATCGGCATGGCCTGCCGCAAAATCGTCGGCCTGCCGCTCCTGCCGTCGCGACCACCAGGACGTGAGGGGCGTCGCGAAGAAGGCGAATACCGGCACGGTCAAAAAGAACAGCATCAGAGCCACGGCGGCGGAAGGCACCGGCACGCCCAGAGCGGCGTAGAAACCCGGCTGCCGCGCAAGCCAGGCGAGCAATGCCAGGCCGCAGAAGGTCAGCAGCACCGACGCCGCCAGCCGCTGACGCACATGATGCAGGCGGAAATGGCCGAGCTCATGGGCCAGCACTGCTTCGATTTCCGCCGCCTCGATCCGCGACAGCAGGGTATCGAAGAACACGATGCGCTTGTTGCGCCCTATGCCCGTGAAATACGCATTGCCGTGGGCCGAGCGCAGCGATCCGTCCATGACGAACACACCCCCGCGCGCCGCAAATCCGCAGCGCTCCAGCAGGGTCTCGACCCGCTGCTTGAGCGCCGCGTCCGTCAGCGGCGAGAATCGATTGAAGAGCGGCGCAATGAACTTGGGGGCGGCCCAGGTCAGTCCCAGCGTCCAAAGCAGCCAGATCAGCCAGACCCACAGCCACCACCACTCCCCGGCTCGCTCCATCAAGGCGAGCGTGGCGAGCAACAGAGGGCCGCCGAGCAACGCGGCCAGCAGCAACTGCTTGAGGAAATCCAGCGCGTACAGCCGCGGCGAGGTGCGATTGAAGCCGAAGCGGGCCTCTATTTTGAATGTTCGCCACAAGGCGAACGGTTGCCCGACCAGCTGCAGTACCAGCAGCAAAGTCATCACGACGAAGGCACCGCGCCATGGCTCCTCAAGACTCGTGTGGCGCCAGACGGCATCGATGGCGGCCAGGCCGCCGCCCAAGGTAACCCCGAGCTTGACCAGCGCCTCGACGACCGACGCCCATCGCCCCAGCCGTGCTCTGGCGATGGTGTAGTCGGCGGCCTTTTGCTGTTCTTCCAGAGCGACCTCGCCTCGGAACGGCGCAGGAACCTCGTTTCGATGCGCCCGCACGGCCGCGATCTGGCGCGACCCCAGCCATAGGCGTGTCAGCGTCTCCGCCACGACGGCGGCGAGGAACGCCCAGGTCAGCCAATGCATCGTGTCAACTTCCCTCGCATTTCGGGTGAAGCGTAGACGAATTGCCCGCACTGCGAAACACCAGGGGTCTTTCCTCGGGCCGCATGCCCGGTGCCGGGGCGGGAGGCCGCTCCGCCCGCGCAACGGCTTCCGATACCAGATGATGGTAGGGAGATAGATCGCACACCGGATCGGCGTTCGCGGCATCGCCCGTCAGCAAGTACGCCTGGCAGCGGCACCCGCCGAAATCCCGGCCCTTCTCCGGGCAGCTTCGGCAAGGCTCTTTCATCCACGCATCGCCGCGAAAATGATTGAAGCTCGCGGAACGGTACCAGATCTCTTCGATGCCGGCGCTGCGCACATTGGGGAATTCGAGGCCCGGCAGCATGCGCGCAGCATGACAGGGCAGCGCGGTCCCATCGGGCGCGATGGTCAGGAATATCGAGCCCAGCCCGTTCATGCAGGCTTTGGGGCGGCGCTCGAAGTAGTCGGGCACCACGAAGTATATTTGCATCTGCCGTCCGACGCGCTCACGGAAGCGGCGCATGACCTGCTCCGCGCGTTCCACCTGTGCGCGGCTGGGCAGCAATTGCTCGCGGTTGTGCCAGGCCCAGCCGTAGTACTGAGTGTTCGCCAATTCCACGTAGTCGGCGCCCAACCGCAGCGCCATCTCGAGGATCTCTTCCACGTGATCGATGTTGAGCCGGTGCAAGACCACGTTCAGCACCATGGGATAGGCATATTGCTTGATCAATGCCGCCACCGCGGATTTCAGATCGAAGGTGCGGGTGCTGCTCAGGAAATCATTCATCTGCCGCGTGCTGTCCTGGAAGGAAAGCTGTATGTGATCCAGGCCGGCCTTCTTCAATGCGTGCAGGCGCGCGTCGTTCAAGCCCACGCCGGAAGTGATGAGATTCGAATAGAAGCCGAGCCGGTGCGCCTCCGCCACGATCTCCTCCAGATCGTCGCGCGACAAAGGCTCGCCGCCGGATAAACCCAGCTGCACGGCGCCGAGAGCCCGCGCCTCGCGAAGTACGCGCAACCAGTCCTCCGTGCCGAGTTCCTCGGCGGTGCGCGCGAAATCGGTGGGGTTGTAGCAGAAAGCGCAGTGCAGAGGGCACCGGTAAGTCAGCTCGAGCAGCAGCCACAGCGGCGGTCCGGGCTTGGGCGCCGGATTCAAGCGCGGATTTGCAGCCATTTCTTTTCCACCGCCATTGTGACGAAACGAATGACATCGTCGAACAGATTCGCAGTCGCGAATGAGCGCTCGAGATCCGCGGTGATGCCGGCGATCGTCGTCGCGCCGTCGCAGCGCTTCAATATCTCGCCGGCGCTGCCGTTGAGCTTGATCATCCCCTCGGGATAGAGGAGCACATGGGCATTTTGCGCCGGCTCCCATTGCAGCCGGAAACCGCGCTCGACGGCGGGCCGCGACTCGGCGTCCACGACGGGCGGACTCATGTGTAGCGCAGCGCCATGGCATCGCTCATTTGCCACAGCACGTCCAGCTTGAACTTCAGAATGTCGAGCGCGCGCTCTTGCAGGGCCCGAGTGTCGAAGCGCTCCAGGGTCAGCGCCAGGCTGAATTCAACATCGCGCCGTGCCAGACTCACCCGGCTTTGAAAATACTGCAGTCCCGCACGGTCGATCCATGAATAGTGCTGCGGCCAATTCGCGAGCCGCTGTTTGTGGATCTCCGGCGCGAAAAGCTCGGTCAGAGAGGAGCACACCGCCTCCTGCCACGGCGCGCGGCGCGCAAAGTTCACATAGGCATCGACCGCGAATCGGACGCCCGGCAGCACTTCCTCCAGGCTTTCCACCGTCTCCCGAGACAGCCCCACCGCCTCCGCCAGACGCAGCCAAGACTCAATGCCGCCGGGATCATCGCCATAGCCGTCGTGGTCGAGAATCCGCTGCACCCACGAGCGGCGCACCGCCCGATCCGGACAATTGGACAGAATGGCGGCATCCTTGATCGGGAT
This sequence comes from uncultured Gammaproteobacteria bacterium, assembly GCA_963784105.1. GTDB lineage: Bacteria > Pseudomonadota > Gammaproteobacteria > Steroidobacterales > Steroidobacteraceae > Bog-1198. The sequence goes on along the minus strand of CAWAQE010000015.1, from coordinate 792,080 downwards.
GCTGACCTGATAGTAGAAACGGTTCGCGACCCAGCCGCGAATCTGCGCCGGCGTCGCGGCGCCGGAATTCATCGCCACATTGAAGGGGTGATGAATGTGGTAGGCGTGGCCCATACCTCGCAGCTTCCCTTCGAACTCCTCGCGGCTCCATGCGGCGCCGCTCATAGCTCGATCTCCAGGCCGTCCCATGCGATCTCGATGCCGCGGCGCCCGAGTTCAGCCGACTCGGCGGACGCCTCGTCGAGAATGGGATTGGTGTTGTTGATATGGATCAAAATCCTGCGCGTGGCGGGCGGCAGGCGATCCAGCCATTCGAGCATTCCGTCCGCGCCGCTTTGCGGCAGGTGACCGATATCGCGGGCGCGTTTGGAGGAGATACCCAGCCGAATCATTTCATCGTCGTTCCAAAACGTGCCGTCCACCAGCACGCAGGCCGCCGATTGCATGGCGCGCCACAGCTCATCGTCGATGGCGCTCAAGCCCGGTGCATAAACCGCCGTCTTTCCGCTGCCTTCCTCCTCGATCACCAGCGCCAGATTGTCGCCGGCGACGGGCGAGTCGCGGTTGGGCGAATAAGGAGCGGCTTTGCCGGCGACCGGCAATGCGCGCCAGCGCACCCCTGGCACGGCATCGACCGTGAAATTCGCATCCTTCAGATCGATGCGGCGCCGATCCACACCGCAGAAATGACTCAGCACGCCGAATATGGGATTGCCGCGCGTGAGATCGGCAAAGGTATTGTCGGTACACCAAATGGGCCAGGGGCGGGAGGCTTCACGCAGCATATAGAGCCCGGTCGTATGGTCGACCTGCCCGTCGACGAGGATGATGGCGGCAATGGCGGTGTCGCGTATGGCCCGGCCGGGCTGCAGATCGGGATTGGCCCGCAATTGCGCCAAGACGTCCGGCGATGCATTCACCAGAACCCACGACGTGCCTCCGCAGACGGCGATGGAAGACTGGGTCCGGGCGCGCGCCAAGAGAGTCCCCGCGCGATAGCCCCTGCAGTTGGGGCAATTACAATTCCATTGGGGGAAACCGCCCCCCGCGGCCGACCCCAGAACCCGGATTTTCACGAAAAACCGGGCGCGACCCGCAATTGCGGGCGCGCGCCCTCGCTAGTCAGCGATTGGACACATACATGGTGATTTCCATACCGAACCGCAATTCAACGGCCTGTGGTGTTTCCCATTTCATATCGAGGCTCCTTGACAAACTACGGGCCCATAGTCCCCCCAACGCGCGGCACGCCGAATCAGCGGCATCATGAAACTGCATTCATGATTTTCATGAGCGGCCGCCGCACCGCATCGAAGACGGCCCGCCCTGGTACCATGCATCCAATGAGATTGCGCACCCGCCTGAACCTCGTGGTCGCGGCCCTGAGCGCCGCCTTCATGATCGTGCTGATCGCGGCCGAATTGCAGAGCACACGCAATTCCGTGCGCGAGGAAATCGAAGCGGCGAACCGCGTCGCCGCGCAGCTGCTGGGCCGGCTGGCGGCGGTCTATTCTCAGGTAGGGGGGCCGGACCTGGTGCTCAACTTTCTGCAGCAGCTCGGCCGGGTCCGCGCCAATGAGGTGTCCCTGCAGTCGGGCACCGGAGAGATGCTGTACCGCTCGCCGCCGTCGGTGTACAAGGCCGGACGCGAGGCGCCGGCTTGGTTTGCGCGCCTTCTGGCGCCGCCTCCCGTGGCATACAGGTTTTATCTGCGCGGCGGCGTGCTGCTGGAGGTGCGGGCTCAGCCCTCGCGGTCGGTGCTCGATGCATGGGATGACATCACCCGGCTCGTAGGCGTGGCCGCGGCCATGTTCGTCATCGTCAATGGCCTGGCCTTCTGGTCGGTGAAGCGCGCGCTCGAGCCCTTTCCCGTCATCGCGGGCGGTCTCGAACGCATCCAGCAGGGAGATCTTGCATTCCGCCTGCCGCCGCTGGCCGGCAGCGAAGCCCACGCCATCGGCGCTGCCTTCAATCGCATGGCGCAAGCGGTGCAGGATAAGGTCCTGGCCGAGCGCAAGGCGCATGATGCCGAGGCACGTCTCGAAGAACGGCGCGAAATGGCCTCTCTGGCGGACCAGCGCGTCGAGGAGGAACGGCGTTTGATCGCGCACGAGCTGCACGACGAATTTGGGCAGTCGGTCACGGCGATTCGCAGCCTCGCGCTGGCCATCGCAAGCCAAGGAGGCGTGCGGGATCCGGCGACCGGCGATGTGGCGCGGCTGATCTCGGAGGAGGCGGCGCGGCTATACGATGCCATGCACGGGCTGATTCCGAGGCTCACGCCCCTGTCGCTGGATACACTGGGACTTGCCGCCACACTGGACAGCCTGGTCCGCGACTGGCAGCGGCGCCATCCCTCCATCGCCCTTTCTCTTCGCCAGGAGCTGCCCATCGAGCTTGGGCCCAGCATCACTCTGGCCATCTACCGGGTGGTACAAGAGGGCTTGATCAATGCCCTGCGCCATGCCCAGGCCTCACGGGTGGACATCGCCGTGCAATGCGATGCCCAACGGATCACCGCCACGGTGACCGACGATGGGGTCGGAATGGCGGCCGAATGGATGCGGCCCGGGCATTTCGGCTTGCGGGGACTCGCGGATCGTGTACAGCAGCTGGGCGGCACCTTCCACATAGGCAGTCAAGATGGCCGAGGCGTCAGGCTGGCCGCCGACATACCCTTGGGCGTGCAGACATGATTCGTGTCCTCCTGGTCGACGACCACGCCGTGGTGCGCATGGGGTTTCGGCTGCTGCTGCAGTCTGTGGCGGAAATGTCCGTGGTGGGCGAGGCGGATTGCGGTGAAGCCGCCTGCCGGCTCGATCTTGAACTCGAACCGGACGTCGTGGTGATGGATCTGGCCATGCCCGGCATGGGCGGCCTAGAAGCGCTGCGGCGGATCCGGGCGCGGCGGCCGCAGGCGCAAGTTTTGACGCTGTCGGCGCATGACGATCCGATGCACGCCCGCCGGGCGCTGCAGGAAGGCGCGCTGGGCTTTCTGTCCAAGCGCAGCGCCCCCGAGGCGCTGCTCGAAGCGGTATCGGTCGTCGCCGCCGGCCGCCGCTATCTCGATCCCGCACTGGCCCAGAAACTGGCTCTGGCGCAATTCGACGGTGCGGCGAAGTCGCCGGTCGAGCGGCTGTCCGAGAGAGAATTCGAGGTCTTTGTCCGGCTTGCCGGCGGTGCGACGGTGCAGCGCATCGCCGCGGATTTGAACCTCTCCGCCTCGACCATCGGCACCCACCTCTACAATATCAAGCAGAAGCTCTCGGTCGTGAATCAATCGGAGCTGACGCTGATCGCCATCCGTCACGGTCTCATCGATGCATGATCGCCCGCGGGCCTTCGGATATGATGCGAGTTTCAGCATTGCGGCAGTACAAATCATGACCAAACATCCCATTCGGATACTCCCGCTGTCCGACACTCAGCACGCCGAATGGCTGCCCCTGACGCCATGCTGCTCTACGACCGGATCGCCGAGCGTTCGGGTTTCGTGCAATACCGGCGCCTCATCGAGTAAGCCGGGTCAGAGGTCCTCGTCCTTCCTGCGCCGCGGCCACCAGCGTTCGAGCATGGCGGCCGCCCAATCCTTGCCGCCGAGCCCGAACGCCAGCGCGAAAGCCAGCATGAGGCCGCCCAAGATGATCAGAAAAGTTCTTTGTACTATGTCGCCGCCGATTTCAACCTGTTCCAGGGCGATCATCACGACGAATATGACGATGAGATACCGCGCAATCCTGCCCAAGAGATCGGCATCCGGAATTTGCGCATCCAGGCAATAGGCATGCACGGCGCCTCCGACGAAGCGGGCGCAATACGATCCGAACACCAACACCAGCATCGCCACCAGCAGCTTCGGAGTAAACCACACCACGCGCCCGATCAGATCGGTGATGTGCGTGAGCCCCAGGCCGCTGAAGGCGATCATCAGGGTCACCAGCATGGCCAGCCAGTATGCGACCAGCCCGAACAGCGTGGTGGTATCTCCGCGCATGCCCGCCTGATGCAAGAAATTATCGGTGCCGGCGCGTTCGGTCAGCACCGGCAAATTCAGCGCGCGCAACCCCTTCTCCACGGCGAACCGCGCCGCCTTCGCGAGCAGCCATCCGATCGCCACGACAAGCAGCGCCAAGAGCAGCCGCGGCATGAATATCGCGGTCTGGTGCAGAAATTCCCGCGCTGCCTCAAGTAAAATATCGATGCTTTGCATGCCAGCCTCCCGGATACCGCTCCTGCATCCGATGGTGAGTCATTTGTTCGCATCCAGATCCAGGATGCCTTGCAAGGGAACTCCAGCCCAGCCCGGACGATTGCCGAGCTCGTAGCGCAATTCGTACAGGGCCTTTTCCAATTCGAATAGACCCAGGAGCCCCGAGCCCGCACGCAGATCCTCGGGTACATAGAGATTCGCGTCGCGCGCCGCCGCCTCGTAGGCCGCGAGAAATGCCTCGCGCACCTCGGTCTCCCACGCCCGCGCCAACGGCGAGAGCCTCGCGCCTTCCGCTTCGTTGTGCGCGACGTTGCGCAGAGCGCTGTGCCGCACGTAGCCGAAGGAGCGCAGCATGCCGGCGACGTCCCGCAGCGGCGAATGCTTGGCCGCCCGCTGCTCGAGACTGTGTCCAGGCTCGCCCTCGAAGTCGATGATGACGAAGTCATTGCGCGTCACCAGCACCTGGCCCAGGTGATAGTCGCCGTGAATGCGGAATTTCAGGCCGCGCGGAGCCTGCGCCGACATGGCTTCGATGCGCGCCGACACCCGATCGCGCAGCGCCAGCACGGCGCCGGCGCGGTCGCGATCTCCGTGCGGCACCTGCTCCAGGCTCGATGCCAGCATTCCGAGCGCATTGCGCGCCTCTTCGGCCGCCCGCTGGCGGTAGGCGTCGATATCGGCGCGGGTCAGGGGCTGTGGAGCGAATGCCGGATCTTTCACCGGCCGCGCCAATGCCTTGTGAAGCTCGGCGGTTCGGACACCCAAGACCCGGATCAGCACCAGGTAACCCTCGTGCGCGTTCGCAGGCACGGCATCGCCGGCCGGCGTGGTCCGGTACTGCTCGAGATGCCGCTCCAGATATTCGAGCGAGCGGGTCCAACCGTCGCCCTGGTTGGCGATGTACCCCTGCAGCATGGCCAGCAGCCGTGTTTCCCCATCATTGGCGACGTACTCGAGCGCCCCGGCCAGCGGCGCGCAGTTCGCAAAATGCGCCGATTCGGTCAGATGCAGCCCCATCTCGAACTCCGGGTTTACGCCCGTGCGCAAACGCCGGTAGCCCTTGAGCATCAGCCGATCGCCGATGGTCACGACGGTGTTCGAACTGGAGCCGCGCGGCCGTTCCACCGTCAGCGCGCCGTAGTCGCGGCCCGCCAGCCGCGCGAACTCGGTGGTCGGACGGAATCGCAGCTTGCCTTGCGGCATCGCAATCTCCTTGCCCGCCGCCATGGCCGCCACGACGGCGCGGCAGAACATCTCGTCCGCAAAGGCGTCGCCCATCACCCCGACATTTGCCTGCTGGCGTATCTTGGCCAGCGCCGCCGTCGACAAGTTGCGCACCCGCTCCTCATCGCCTTCTTCCCAAGCCACCGCGAGCGGCATGAAGTAGCCGACGCGCTCGCCTCCGCCTTCGAGATCGAGCAGAGTGACCAGCCAGCTGAGCAGGGTCTTGCCCGTACCCTCGGTCCAAAGCACATAATCCGCGATACGCGCGCGGTCGACCGGCGTGCCCTTTGCGGCATACCAGCGCTGGGTCTCGATGAAGCGGGGCAGCGTATCCGTTTCGAATTGCAGCCGGGTCTTTTCGGCAATGCCGATGCGCCACGGAACCACCCGCTCGCGGAACAGGCTAGTCCATCCGTCGAACAGCACCAGCACCGGCCGCTCGTCGATGGACACGATTTGTTCATGCCACGAGGGCACGTCCGCGTCCGTCGACAATCTGAACCAGTAGAAACCGTAGGCCGAGATGGTCAGCAGATAGGGCAGCTCGCCGATGGGCGGGAACGCCGTGCGGCCCAGCATTTCCACCGGCACGCGGCCCTTGAAGGAGGACAGGTTGAGCTCGACCGGCTGCGCCGAACGCGAGAGGTTGGCCACGCACAGAATGGTGTCGTCCCCGAACTCGCGCAGGTAGGCGAGTATCTTGCGATTGCCGGGCCGGAGGAACCGGCGTGTGCCGCGCCCGAACGCCCGGCTGGTCTTGCGCACGGCCAGCATGCGCTTGGTCCAGCTCAGCAGCGAGCTCGGGTCGCGGGACTGAGCCTCCACATTGGTGGACGGATAGCCGTATACCGCATCCATGATGGGCGGAAGATACAGCCGTTGCGGATCGGCGCGCGAGAAGCCGGCATTGCGGTCCGGGCTCCACTGCATGGGCGTGCGCACCCCGTTGCGGTCGCCGATGAAGAAGTTATCGCCCATGCCGATCTCGTCGCCGTAGTACAGGATGGGCGAGCCCGGCATCGACAGCAGCAGGCTGTTCATGAGCTTGATGCGGTCCATGTCGTTTTCCATCAGGGGCGCAAGCCTGCGGCGTATGCCGAGATTGATGCGCGCCTGCAGATCCGACGCATACGCGGTGTACATGTAGTCGCGTTCTTTGCTGGTCACCATCTCCAGGGTCAATTCATCGTGATTGCGCAGGAAAATCGCCCATTGGCAGCTATCGGGGATGTCCGGCGTCTGCTGCATGATTTCGACGATGGGATAGCGGTCCGCCTGCGCGATGGCCATGTAAATGCGCGGCATCAAGGGGAAGTGGTATGCCATGTGGCACTCGTCACCGTCGCCGAAATATTCGCGCACGTCCTCGGGCCACTGATTCGCCTCGGCCAGCAGAAACCGGTTCTGGTAGCGCGCGTCGATGGCGGCGCGCAGCTGCTTGATGACCGCGTGGGTTTCACGCAGGTTCTCGTTGTTGGTGCCTTCGCGCTCGACCAGGTAAGGAATCGCATCGAGCCTGAAGCCGTCGACTCCCATGTCGAACCAGAAGCGCATGGTTTGCAGCACGGCCTCCAGCACCCGCGGGTTGTCGAAATTCAAATCCGGCTGGTGATTGAAAAAGCGATGCCAGTAGTACGCTTTCGCCAGAGGGTCCCAGGTCCAGTTCGACGTTTCGGTGTCCGTGAAAATGATGCGCGTGTCGAGGTACTTCTGGTCGGTGTCGCTCCACACGTAGAAATCGCGTTCCGGGGAACCGGCCGGCGCGGCGCGCGCCGCCTGGAACCAGGGATGCTGATCGGAGGTGTGGTTGATGACCAGTTCGGTGACGATCTTCAATCCGAGCCGGTGCGCCTCGTGCAGCATGGCGCGAAAATCGTCCAGCGTGCCGAACTGGGGGTGGACGTTTTGATAATCTGAAATGTCGTAGCCGTCATCCTTGAGCGGCGATGGATAAAAGGGCATCAACCATAGCGTGTTGACGCCCAGATCGCGGATGTACTCGAGCTTCGATGTCAAACCCTTGAAGTCGCCGACCCCGTCATCGTTCGAATCGAAGAACGACTTGACGTTGAGCTGGTAGATGACCGCATCTTTGTACCACAGCGGGTCTTGAGGGTTGAGGCCGGACAGCGCCGCGGGATCCGCAGCGGGGGGACTGTCCAGGACGGGAGATTTTGCGTCGTTCATCTATTTGCGTCGTTCGGCGAAGCTTTACAGGTAGTAATCGAAATCCCGCTCGCTGCGCACGCGCCGCCTCAATCTGAATACATGCGCGGGCAGGCGCTGCGGGTCGAGCATGACGTAGTTGTATCGGCCGCGCCAGATGTAGCGCTGATCGCTCAGCAAGTCGTGCACCTGATACGGCTGCTCGGCATCGAGCTGTAATGCGTCCATGTCCAGATTCACCCATCCGGACTGCGCCCGATGCGCGTCGAGGTTCACCACCGTCAGAATGACGTTGCCGCTCTTCGAGTCGATTTTAAGGTAAGCGATCAGCTGATCGTTGTCGACGGGGCAAAAATGCAGCCCGTTGTCGGATTGCAGCGCGGCATTCTCCCTGCGGATGAGATTCATGCGCGCTATGAGCGACCACAGGCTCTCCGAACTCGCCACGCTCCAATGGCGCAGTTGATATTTCTCCGAGTCGCGGTATTCCTCGCTGCCGGGTTCGCGCGGCGCGCTTTCCAGCAGCTCGTAGGTCGGTCCGTAGATGCCGTAATTGGCGGCCAAGGTCGCGGCGAGCACCAGCCGCGCCGCAAATAAGGGGCGCAAGCCCGACTGCAGCGTCTCATGCAGGATGTCGGGCGTGTTCGGCCACAGATTGGGACGGTAGTATCTGCGGCCCGGCCCGAGTGCGAGGTCGGTGAAATAGTCGGTGAGCTCCTGCTTGGTATTGCGCCAGGTAAAGTAGGTGTACGACTGGGAGAAGCCCAGCTTGGCCAGGCGGTGCATGAGCTTCGGCCTCGTGAACGCTTCAGCAAGGAAAATCACCTCGGGCTGCTGTCGCTTGACCGCGGCGATGAGCCATTCCCAGAATTCGAAGGGCTTGGTGTGCGGATTGTCGACCCGGAAAATCCTGACGCCCCGTGCAATCCAGACATCGACGATGCTTTTGAGTTCTTGCCACAAGGCCCGCCAATCCTGGGTTTCGAAATCGAAAGGATAGATGTCCTGGTATTTCTTGGGAGGATTCTCCGCGTATTGCACGCTGCCGTCGGGGCGATGCTTGAACCATTGCGGATGAGCCTTCACATAGGGATGATCCGGCGCGCACTGAAACGCCAGATCGAGAGCGATCTCGATGCCGAACTCGCGCGCCTTGTCCGAGAGACGGCGAAAATCCTCCAAAGTACCCAACTGCGGCAAGATGTCCTTGTGCCCCCCCTCGGCCGCACCGATAGCCCACGGGCTGCCCACGTCCTCGGGCATCGCGGCCAAGGCGTTATTGGCGCCCTTGCGGTTGATGCGCCCGATGGGATGAATGGGCGGAAAGTACAGCACGTCGAATCCCATGTCGGCCAAGTAGGGGAGCCGCGCCTCGACGTCCCGGAATGTGCCGTGCCGGCCCGGCTCGCTGCCCGCCGAGCGGGGAAACATCTCATACCAGCTGCTGAATCCGGCGCGCTTGCGGTCCGCCACCAATTCAAGAGTGGCCGTGGCCGCCAGGCTCCGGTCCGCATAGCGGGCGGCGATGCCGGCGCGCGCCGGGTCCAGTGCCAGCGCTTTTTGCGCGCCGGCATCGGCGCCCGGATCGGCAGCGGCACTGCGCAATTGCGCCGACCATTCGGCGAGAATCGCGGCATCGCTGCCCGAAGCTGCGGCAGCGGCAGCATCGATGAGCGCAGCGCCGGTCTGCAGTGCTATGCGCACGTCCGCCGGATCCTCGCGCCTTTCGAGTTCGTGCCGCCACGACTCGAAAGGATCCACCCACGCCCAAACCGCGTATCGATAGCGGCCCGCGCGCGGCGGCGTGAATTCGGCCAGCCAGACATCGTTCGCCTGCGGCCTCATCTCGACTTCGTATTCCTCGTCGGCGCCGGCCGGACCCCAGCGCAGCACCACCCTCAATTTGTCGTGCCCGTCTGCGAAGCAATGCGCCTCCGTCCCGACGCTCTCGCCGGCGATGCATTTGACCGGAAAGCGGCCGCCGTCGACCGCAGGGAGGAAGGCGTCGATCACCGCACGCGCTCTGCCCTCGCGCTTGACCTTAGCCATGCGATTCGAAGCGCAGCACGATCGTCGACAGCGGCGGCAGACTCAGATTCACCGACTCCAGCCTCCCCTGAGTCGCCACGGGGACCGATTCCACGCCCCCCAGGTTGCCCCAGCCGGATCCTCCATACTCCCTGGCATCCGTGTTGAGTATCTCCCGCCAGACACCGCGGGACGGCACGCCGATCAGGAAGTTCGGCCGCGGCACCGGCGTGAAATTGCATACCACGAGCAGCGGGGCGCCTTGGCCCGGAGCCTTGCGCAAGAAGGCGATGACGCTGATATCGCCATCGACGAGATCCAGCCATTCGAATCCGTCGGACGCGAAATCGATCTTGTGCAAGGCGGGCTCGCTGCGGTAAATGCGGTTCAAATCGCGCACCAGATGCTTCACCCCGGCATGCTCCGGCAGATCTGCCACCCACCACTCGAGCTCGCCGTCGTGCGTCCACTCGCGCCGCTGCCCGAATTCGCCTCCCATGAACAGCAGCTTCTTGCCGGGATGCGTCCACATGTAGCCGTACAGCGTGCGCAGATTGGCGAACTGCTGCCAATCGTCGCCCGGCATCTTGCCGATCAGCGAACCCTTGCCGTACACCACTTCATCGTGCGACAGCGGCAGCACGAAGTTCTCGTTGAAGGCGTAGATCAGCGAGAACGTCAGTTGTCCGTGATGATATCTGCGGTGAATCGGGTCCTGCTTCATGTACTCGAGACTGTCGTGCATCCAGCCCATGTTCCACTTCAAACCGAAGCCGAGGCCCCCCGCATCCGTCGGGCGCGATACCATGGGCCACGCCGTGGACTCTTCGGCAATCATCGCTATGTCCGGATGATCGCGGTAAGCGGCCTGATTCAGGGTGCGCAGAAAGCTGATGGCGTCGAGGTTTTCACGGCCGCCGAATGGGTTCGGGATCCACTCGCCTTGCTTGCGGGCATAGTCGAGATACAGCATCGATGCCACCGCATCGACCCGCAGGCCGTCGATGTGATATTTATCCAGCCAGAACAGCGCGGACGAGAGCAGGAAGCCGCGCACCTCGTTGCGCCCGAAATTGAAAATGGCGGATTTCCATTCCGGATGGAAGCCCTGCTGAGGATCGGCATGCTCATAGAGATGCGTGCCGTCGAAGAACACCAGTCCATGCTCATCCGCGGGAAAGTGCGACGGCACCCAGTCGAGAATCACGCCGATTCCCTGGCCATGCATGTGATCGACGAAGTACATCAGGTCCTGCGGGGTGCCGTAGCGCGCGGTCGGCGCGAAATAACCCGTTGTCTGATAGCCCCATGATCCGTAGAAGGGATGCTCGGTGAGCGGCATCAGTTCCACGTGCGTGAATCCCAATTCGCGCACGTAGTGGGCCAGCTCGTGCGCCAGCTCTCGGTAGTTGAGAAAGTTGCCGTCTCTGCGGCGCCACGAACCGGCATGCACCTCGTAGATCGCCATCGGGGCGTCCAAGCCATTGGACCGCGCCCGCGAGGCCATCCAGGCAGAATCTTGCCACTCATACTCGAGACTCCATACCCGCGACGCGGTGGCCGGAGGCAGCTCGCAGCATAGAGCATAGGGATCGGCCTTCTCGACCTCGAAGCCCCCGACCCGGGAGCTGATGCGATATTTATAGGCCTGGCCGCGCTGTGCCGGCGCGCTGCCCTCCCAGATACCCGATCCGTCGGCGCGCGGGACAAGGTTGTCTTCCCCTGCCCTCCACCCATTCCACTCGCCGATCACCGATACCGCGGCAGCGTTCGGGGCCCAGACGGCGAAGTGCGTCCCGCCGCCCGGCGCCGGCTGGGATCCGAGTTTCGAGTGCAGCTGGGAATGCGTACCCTCGCGGAATAGATAGATGTCTTGGTCAGTCAGCACAGCGTGGCTGGCACTTGATGCATTGCGCTCACCTTAAGGCTAGTAAACCATCCTAGGCCCCGTGCATTGCCATTCCTGTCCCCGCCAGGCGGAATCGCGTGTAGGACTACACTGGCCGGGTTAGGGAATCGACCCGTTCAGGGTAGAAGGCGAGATGCCCTTGGATTTGCGCGACGGCAGCGTAGGGATGCTCATAGGTCCACACGGCGTTGACCGATTTTGCCCCGCCCAAGGGAATACTGTAATACGAGCAATCGCCCTTGTAGGGGCAGTAAGTCGAATGGACGGTGCGCGTCAGCAGCGACATGTCGGCGTCTTTTCTTGGGATATAAAGGACCGGCGGATAATTTGCCTCGCGCAGAATCAGCGCGTTTCCGCTGTTTGCGATTTCAACCCCTGCCACGAAAACGACGGCGCGCGAGGTACCGGGTTCAATGCTGATCGGATGCTCGGGTCCGGGAAGCTTCATAGGTTTGGCGTTCAAGATACATCTCCTTGCCGGCCGTGCCTGGCGATCACACCTGCGCGGTACCGCCATCCACGAACAGTTCGATTCCCGTGATGAAGCTCGAGTCGTCGGACGCGAGAAATAGAGCCGCCTTGGCAATCTCGTCCGCTTCGCCCATGCGCCCCATGGGGGTATTGGCGATGATTTGCGCGATGGCTTCCTTCGGCAACGGTCCGAGTATCGGCGTATTGATCGTGCCGGGACTGATGACGTTGGTGCGGATCTTGCGATCCTTGAGTTCCAGGCTCCAGGTTCGGACAAAGGAACGGATCGCAGCCTTGGTGGCGCTGTAGACGCCGAAACCCGGCAGGCCTTTGACGCCGGCGATCGAACCGGTAAGGATGATGGAGCCGCCGTCGTTGAAGAGCGGGAGCGCCTTTTGCACCGTGAACAGCGTTCCCTTCACGTTGACGTCGAAGGTCTTGTCGAAATGCGCCTCGGTGATGGCGCCCAGCGGCACGACCTCGCCCATGCCCGCATTGGCATAGAGAATGTCCATGCGGCCCTTGGTGGCCCTGACGGTCTCGTAGAGTCGATCCAGATCGGCCAGAGTGCCTATATCGCCTTGAACCCCCGTAGCCCTCGCGCCTATCTCCTTGACCGCGGCATCGAGTTCCTCGCGGCGCCGGCCCATGATGAATACATGCGCGCCTTCGGCGGCGAAGCGCTTTGCCGTTGCGAGCCCGATTCCCGAGGTTCCGCCGGTAATGACGGCGACTTTGTTTTGAAGCTTGTTCATGACGTTCTCCAATTGTGCCAGTGGTGGGGAGTGTCCTCCCACTGCCTGCAATGGATAAGTCCATGCGATAGGCATAATATTCATTCCTCCATTGCATAAATAGGGTGCTCATGGATCGCTTCCTGCTGATGCAGACCTTTACCCGTGTGGTGGAAACCGGAAGTTTCTCGGCGGTGGCGCGGGAGCTTCGAACCGGGCAACCCAATGTCAGCCGGCACATCGCATCCTTGGAGCGGCACCTCGGCGCGCGCCTCTTGCACCGCTCCACCCGCAAGTTGACGCTGACGCCGGAGGGAGAGCGCTACTACGCCGAAGCGACGCGGGTACTCGACGCCATGACGGAGGCGGAATCGAACGTGCGTGGCGAAGATGTGCCTCGGGGTCTGCTGCGGGTGGCCTGCCCTACCCTGCTCGGCCGTTCTCACGTGCTGCCCCAGGTGAAGCCCCTGTTGAAGAAATACCCGCAAATGCAAATCGATCTGCAAATCGGCGATCGCTACGTCGATCTGGTGGAGGAGGGCATCGATCTTGCGATTCGCATCGGTGCGCTGAAGGACAGCGTCCTCAGGGCGCGGCGTGTCGGCGCGGCCGAACGAGTCTGCGTGGCCAGCAAGGAGTATCTGGCGGAGCATGGCGAGCCCGCTCTTCCGCAGGATCTACGGCATCACGACTGCGTCCTCTACACCCTGTCCGTGGCCGGCAATGTCTGGTCGTTCCGGAACCTCGAGGTGGCGGTGCAGGGACGCTTCCGGGTGAATACCCCGGACGGCATTCGCAGCGCGGTGCTCGACGGATTGGGAATCGCATACTCGCCGGCTTGGCTGTTCGAGGACGCGATCCGGGACGGCCGGGTAAGGTCGCTTCTGGCCGAACATCGCGGGCCGCCGGTGCCCATCCACATCGTCCGCGCGGCGAATCGCCTGGTGCCGAGCCGGGCACGCGCGTTCATGGACTTCATCGCGGGGGCATTTGCCCGTGATCCGGCGTTGAACGCGGCCACATAGGCCCCCCGTCCCGCGGCGCCCGCACCACACTTTGTGCACTAGGGAAGAAACGAGACATGATCCGGCATTTGCGACGCGGCCATCCGAATGCTTTCCTTCATGCGCCGAAGGTAGGCGAGGTTTTCCCCGGAATTTATCGAGTCGATCAGCGGATTATAATCCGCGGGCGTGTGCCCCTGGCCCAGCAGTACCGCGAACCAGCTCGAGTCCTTGAATAGCTCATCGGAGGACAGGACTATCCGGCCGCTGCGCGAAAAGTGCTCTTCTTTGTAAATCAGGCTCTGCGGCAACGGCATCGCGCGGCACGATTCCCAAAGCGCGTCCGGCCTATCGACGGTCGAATGGTAGTGCAGCACTAAGAAATCCCTGACTCCGATGATTTCTTCGGATGTCACGCGATTATATTGTTCGGCCGTGTAGGGATCGCAATCGCGGGTGGGAAACAGCGATAGAAGCTTCGCGATACCGCTTTGTATGAAGTGAATGCTGGTGGACTCCAGCGGCTCGAGGAACCCTCCCGATAAGCCGATGGCCACCACATTTTTGTGCCAGAGTTTCCGGCGCCTGCCGGGCTTGAACGGAATGAATCGCGGCTCGGCCATGGCGGGCCCGTCCAAATTGCCGAGCAACACCGCCGCCGCCTCATCGTCGCTGATGTGCTCGCTGGAAAACACATAACCATTGCCGGTGCGGTGCTGCAAGGGAATGCGCCATTGCCAGCCCGCCTCGCGGGCGGTGGACCGAGTGAAAGGTTGCGGCGGCCCGACCCGTGCCGAAGCGACGGCTACCGCGCGATCGCAAGGCAGCCAATGCGACCAATCCTCGAAGCCCGATTTCAGAACGCCTTCGATGAGCAGCCCGCGCATTCCTGAGCAATCGATGAAAAGATCACCGCTGATTTCATCGCCTCGATGGGTATGCACCGCGGTGATGAATCCGCTATGCGGATGCTGGTCGACATTCTCGACTCTGCCCTCGAGACGTACCACCCCCTTCGCTTCGGAGTGCTTGCGCAGATACTTTGCGTACAGGCCCGCATCCAGGTGATAGGCGTATCCCAAGGTAGAGAGCAGCGACCTGGGATCGGTCGAGGGGAATTCGAACTTTCCATCGAGCGCCGCGACGGTATTGAGCGAATAGTCCTCGAAATTGTCTTGATGTCCCTCCCGTTGTGCGCGAATCCAACGATGCTGAAAGCTCACCCCGTCGCCCGGAAAACCAAAACGGCCGAAGGGATGGAAGAACCGGTGGGAAGGGTGCGTCCAATTCTTGAATTCAATGCCCAGCTTGTAGGTGGCGTGGGTTTCCTTCATGAACTCCTTTTCATTCAGGCCTACGATTTGATTGAACCAATGAATGGTCGGGATGGTGGCTTCGCCGACTCCTATGGTGCCGATGTCGTCGGATTCGATCAGCGTAACCGAGCATCGGCCCAGGTCGAGGGCATGAGCCAGTGCCGCCGCGGTCATCCAACCGGCTGTGCCGCCCCCGACGATGACGATTTTCCGGATGCGGTTGTCGCTCACCCCCGGCGGCCTCAGAATTTGTAAGTCAGCGTCACTGTGGCGTTCGGTCCTGCAATGCCGCGGGCGTAGAAATACCCCGTAAAGCCCACTGTCTCCGAGATGCCGGAATTCGGATTACCCTCGGTCAAACCCAATTTGTTGGTGACGTTCCAAACGTTCAAATTCAGATTGATGCGGTCAGTGAGATTGACATTGGTGCCCACCGACAGTACGCCATAGCCGGGCAGCGCAAGGCCGTTGCCCACGTCCGTGTAGATTTTACCGGTATAGTCGTAGCGAACATACGCGGCACCCAAGCGATTCGGGAAATCATAGGTGGGCTGGATGGAATACATGACCTGGGGCGTGCGCTGCACGTAGTTGCCGTTGTACTGTGCCGCCGCCGCATTGTTGACGATCTGTCCATTGATGATCTCGCCCGTGACCACGTCCGCCAGCTTCGGCTGCTGGTACATGGCGTATAGACGAACGGAGAATGCATCGAAATCTTGGATCTTTGGCCGATAGGTCATGTCGACGTCCACGCCGTTGACTCTCAGGTTCGCCTGCACACTGCCCTGAATGGCCGGGTCGTTGGGTTGAATGTAGGCGTAATTCTGGTTGTTGAAATCCGTGTGAAAATACGTCAGCACGCCGGTCAAGCCGTATCCGCCGAAACGCACCCCCGCCTCGCTGAGACTGAGACGCGTGGGTCCGGTCAGATTGTTGCCGCCGTTGGTTTCGTTGCCATTGGCATAGCGGCCATACACGGACAGATACGGCAGGATCACGTAGCTCGCGCCCACGGTCCAGGAGGTGGGAATCGCCGTGGCCTGGGTGCGCGTGTAGGTACCGTTGAAGGATTGCCCGAGATCGGGCGCGACGCCGGGCAGCCCGGCGGGGACCGGCGGATTGGTGGCGTAGAAGTTGCCGGAGTACAGCACATTGTTGACATCTTCGTGGCGCAAACCGAAGTCGATGTGCAGCTTCTTGTCGAGCAGCGCCATTTCGTCGTTGAAATATTCCGCAAAGGAATTGAGCGTGTTGCTCCAGATACCCTCGCCCCAATTGCCGTAGCTTTCCAGTCCGTTGTTGGTCAGGCTGCCGAGCGGTGTTCCGGCGGAGTTCAGTGCCTCGATGTCGTATATGGACGAACTGTTGGACACACCATTGATCAAGGTGGCGACGCCCGATTGGTCGTTGTACTGCCGCACCCGATAATACATGCCGCCCACGGTGAGCGAGTTGCTCCAGCCATTGCCTTCCAAGTTCCACTTCGCGCCGAAATCGTTGCCGAAGTCGCGGGTCGCCAGATATTGATGGTTGAGCACCGTCTGCTGCAGCAGGCCGTTGCCGTTGATCGCGTTCAATGCGGCGATATTGGAAGCAGGGACTATCTGTCCCGTGGTCAAATTGCGGATGCCGAACTGCGTGGCCCCGGGAAATGCCGCCAAGCCCGCGGTCAGCAGTGAATTGATCGGCGATGCCGCGCCCGGCGTCAGATACTCGATCGCGCTGCCGAGTCCCTGGTTGCCGCCGGCGCCGCTGCCGGGGAATATCCCATTGAAATCCCAGTTCGATTGCAGGAAGCGCGAACGGGCGAATACGCTCCACTGATCGCCGATGGGGACGTTCAGGTCGATGCGGTATTGATTGCCGGTGGCGTGGATGCCCTCCGTACCGCTGAAATCCCGGAAGCAATTGCCCGTATCACAAGAATCCGGCAAGGCGATATTGGCAAAGCCCGGTCCCAGCACATTGCCATATTGCGTGCTGAGGCCGGGTACGCCTTCGATTTGGCCGTTCACGTAGCGATACGGCATGTCGGCGTAATAGGGATCGTGCTCATCCCATCGCTTATAGGTCAGCTTGACGAAGGCGCCGTTGTCCCACTTCTTCTCGATCGCGCTCTTGAGGTGATAGGTGTCGTAGGTGAACGGTGAGCTGCGCGTTCCCTTGTTCGAGTCCACATAGCCGCCCACCATGAATGCCACGCCGTCGCCGAGCGACTTCAGGGGGCCTGAGTAGTAGAGGTCGGCGCGCTGCTCACCGTAAGTCGCGCCCATCAACCGGCCTTCGCCCTCGCCCTCGTCGAAGTTCAGAGGCTTGGAGATGAAATTGACGGACATGCCTGCGCCGTTCGGCCCCAGGATGGCGGAACTGCCCCCTTGGAGCGCCTCCACGTGATCGATGGTGATGTCGTTCTGGAAATACTCGTCGGAGCCGCCGCCGCCGTACAGAATCGGCATGCCGTCCTCTTGCAGCATGACGAAGGTCTGGCCGCCGCCCGGCAGGCCGCGTACGGAATAATTATTGGACACGGGACCCGCGGTGCTCTCCACGAATACGCCTGGAATCATCTGGAGCACATCCACGGTGGTGCGTGGCGCTTTCTCTTCGATTTGCGTCTCGGTGAGGGGCGTCACGTCGACGGACGCGTTGAGCAGAGTGCGCTCGGACGTCGAGCCGGTTACGACGATGGTGTCCAGCATTGACTGCGGCGTGCCTTGAGCGGCGGCGCTGCCCTGGCCCGCGGCCCCTTGCGCAGCGGCATCGGCGGGCGCAGTGGCATTGGCGGCAGTGGCATTGGGTGCAGTGGCATTGGGTGCAGTGGCATTGGGTGCAGTGGCATTGGGCGCCGGGCTCGAGGCGCCCGCTGCGGACTGCGCAGATACCGGCGCGGCGGCGGTCAGTGAAAGCGCCGCCAGGATGCCGAGGCGCAATCTGTCATTACTGGTTCCTTTCACTGACCCTCCCCCCACGGAAGCCTTCGAAAGTAGTGGCAACGCCGTTTCGCGCCGGCGGGGAAGCAATCAGTAATTGATGATGCTCGCGGCGCGTTGGCGAGCAATTATTTATTGGGCGCGAAGACGATATCAGTCCGATGAGCGCCGATACTTATGTAGGATCATCTCACCCGGGCTGTAAGCCGGGAGGGCGCGGATCTACTCCGGGAGCGCCACGCCCGACCCACCCATCTCCTTCGGAAAGTCCTTCAACTTCGGCAGGCCATCCTTGATCCTCAGCACGGACTCTTGATAATTCACATGCACGGCGGGCTTGAACTTCAGGCCCGGAATCATCGCCGCGTACACGTCGGTAAGTTTCAGCGGCGGATGTTCCGTGAATAAATGCCCGCCGCAGGCCTTGCACCATTTGCGCAAGCTCGTGGGCGTCTTGCCGTAGGTCCCGATATGGTCCGCGCCCTTGGTCACCGTGACGGCGCCGGGCTGCCAAAGACTGAATGCGTTGACCGGGCCGGCGGACCAATGACGGCACGATTCGCAATGGCAGTAACCCATGGCGACAGGTTCGCCGCTTACCGTGAATTCCACTGCGCCGCAGAAGCAACGCGCTTTGTGATCAGCCATTTACCACCTCCGTCACGTCGATGCCGGTACCGCTCGATACTCGGCGCGCGGCCGCCATAAGTCAATTGCGGCCGGCCGGCGCGCGCCGGCCCGCGCACTCGAATGAGCTCATAGGCAGTCGGTGCGCCCATAAGCGGTTAGAATGCTTTGCGCCTACACCCCAAGGATATGACATTGGACTCACTGAAGCGCTTTTCCGGGCTACTCGATGATCTCAAGAGCCGAGCGGCCTACCGCAGCCTGCGTCCGGCGGCGGGCGCCGATTTCACGTCCAATGACTATCTCGCCCTTGCCGGCTGCGATCGCTTGCGCCGGGCGCTCATGGAGGCGCTGGAACGGGGCGTGCCGGGTGGATCGGGCGGCTCGAGGTTGCTGCGAGGCAATCATGTCGAGCATGAGCGCCTCGAAGAGAAGGCGGCGCGGTTTTTCCGGACGGAGCGAGCTCTTCTGTTCGGCTCGGGCTATGCAGCGAATACCGCTCTGCTCTCGACATTGCCTCAACGCGGGGACCTTGTCGTCTACGATCAATACGTTCATGCCAGTACGCACGATGGAATGAAGCTCGGGCGTGCGAGCTGTGTGCCCTTCACGCACAACGATGTCGATGCCGCCGGCGATGCCATTCGTGCTTGGCGTCGAGACGGCGCGAACGGCACACCCTGGATCGTGGTCGAAAGTCTGTATTCCATGGAAGGAGACCGGGCCCCGTTGGCGGAACTGAAGACTTTGGCTGAGACGTCCGATGCATTCCTCCTGATAGACGAGGCCCACGCCACCGGTGTGTTCGGGCCGGAAGGACGGGGCCTCGCGGCCGAGATTGAGGGAAGCGGCTTCGTGGTGGTGCTGCACACCGGCGGAAAAGCCCTGGGCGCCAGCGGTGCCATAGTCACGGGACCCGCCCTTCTCTGCGACTTCCTCGTCAACCGCGGCCGCCCCTTCATCTTTGCGACCGCGCCGCCGCCGCTGGTCGCGGCCGCGCTCAGCGAATCGCTTGCCATCCTTCATGAGGAGCCTCAACGGCGGACACGCCTGGCCTCTCTCGTGGAACACGCTCGGGGAGCGATCGAGAAACAGCTGGGGGCGCCCATGCCCCGTTCCCAAATCCTTCCGGTGATCATCGGCGAGAGTGAGTCGGCGCTTCGAATTGCAGAGAAGATCCAAGCCGCCGGGTTCGATGTGCGCGCGATCCGTCCGCCGACGGTTCCGGCGAATACGGCGCGTCTGCGCATCTCCATTACGCTGCACGCGGACGAGCCCTCGATCGATGCGCTCGTGCACGCTCTGGGTGAGGCGATGCGCTCGGGCGCCGGTGCACTGCGCGCGCAGGCCTGAGACGCGCCCCGCCGGACATCGTTGCGGGCGCGGCCTAATTCGATTCTCGGTGACAGGAAAGGGCGATGGCCTCGGCGAGTTGATATTGACTGAAAGGCTTCGCCAAGCGGTGCAGCGGCGGATTCGTTCCCGGCGGCAACTCCGCATAGCCGGTCGCGAGAATGACCGGCAGGCCCGGCCGCCGCGCCTTGATGGCATCGGCGAGCTGAATGCCGGTCATGCCGGGCATGGCTTGATCGCATATGACCAGGTGGATGACGGCGTCGGATTCTATTATCTCCAGCGCCTTTGAGCCGGAGACGGCATCGATCACCGTGTGTCCCATGTCTTCGAGCATGGCGGACGTGCTTGCCAGAACCAGGCCGTCATCGTCGACCGCGAGCACGATGAGCTGGCCGGCCGGGCACTGGGCGTTGCCGGCTTCCTGATCGCGCGTCGCCCCGGCTGCGGTCAACTCCTCGTTCGCGACCGGCAGCCAAAGCTCCACGATGGTGCCCTGCCCCAGCCGGCTTTGGATCAGCAGCTTGCCTCCTGATTGTGCGGAGAGGCCGTCGACCATGGACAGGCCGAGGCCTGTCCCCTTGCCTACCCCCTTGGTGGTGAAGAACGGTTCGGTCACGTGCGCCAATGTGGTCTCGTCCATGCCCTGCCCCGTGTCGCTCACGGAAAGGCAAATGTAGGGGCCGGGTGAAAGTGCGGTGGGGTGACCCAGATCAACCCGTGCCTCGTACGCTGAAATGCCGACCGTCCCGCCGCCCGGCATGGCGTCCCGGGCATTTAACGCCAGATTGAGCAACGCTGTTTCTAGCTGGTTGGCATCCGAACGCACGCAGGGCAATTGCGGTGGAAATTGCGCATCGACGCGCACCCCCGGCCCGGCCGAGCGTTCGAGAAGGTCCCTCATGCCGCCGACCAGGGCAACGAGGTCGACGGCTTCGAGTTTCAGTTCCTGGCGTCTGGCAAAGGCAAGCATTCGCTGGGTGAGCGATATGCCCCGCTTCGTTCCTTTCATGGCGTTGTCCAACAGTGCACGGGCGCGCTGATCGTCCGGAAGTCTCTTGCGCAGAAGTTCGAGGCTGCCGGATATGGCCATGAGCAGATTGCTGAAATCGTGAGCCGCTCCACCCGTGAACTGGCCGACGACTTCCATTTTTTGAGCTTGGCGGAGCTGTGCTTCGGCGGCTTTTTTTTCCGTAATGTCGCGGGTAACCTTGGCGAAACCCACCAGATTGTCACCGTCGTGAATGGCATCGATGACCACGCTGGCCCAGAACCGGCTGCCGTCCTTTCGCACGCGCCAGCCCTCCGTTTCCAGCCGCCCATCGCGCGCGGCTCTCTTGAGCCCCGCCAGGGGAAGACCCGACTGCCGATCCTCCTCGGTGTAAAAACAGGAGAAATTGCTGCCGATGATCTCCTCTGCTTCATAGCCCTTGATGCGCCGCGCGCCGGCGTTCCAGCTAATGATCTCGCCCGTCGGATCCAGCATATAAATTGCATAGTCAGTCACGCTGGTGACGAGCAGTTCGAAACTACGCTCGGTTTCCTGCAGGCGATCGAGCGCGACTTGCAAAGCGTGCGTACGCTCGCTGACCTTCGCCTCGAGGATCTCGTTGACTTGATGCAGCGACCGCTCCGCCTCGTTTCGGGCCGTCACATCGCGCGTAATGGCAAGCTGCCCGTGGGTGCCGTCCTCCAAATCAACGGGAACGGCGCGGGTTTGCATATTGCGCCGCGTGCCGGCGAGCCCGATTATGTCGAACTCCCATGTAAGGTGCTCGCCCCGGCATATGCGCTCATGGTGTGCGCGCCAGGAGTCACGATGCTCCTGTGCGATGAGGTCGAATATGCTGACGCCACGGACTCTATCGAAGGACGGCGCTTCGATCATTCTCAACCCGGCGGAGTTCATCTGCAGAAGCCGGCCGTCGGGGCCGACGACTTTTATACATTCGGGCATTGCTTCAACGAGGGTCCGAAAGAATCCTCCCTTGTCGGGCCGGCGAATGCCATTGGAGGAGCGCTGTGCCCCCTCGATCATTATTTCGATCGCTTCATACTTGGCCATCCGATGCTCCCTGGCTGCCGGACACGGTGACTCACCATCAGCACGGCAGATAGATGCGGCCCGCGACATCATCAGTAAGTCAGCGGCCCGTCGCTACGTAACCCGTCAAGCAACGCCCCACCTTATCAGCAATGAGCGGGAGGGGCGCTGTCGGTCGCCTTACAGGTGCGGTTGCAAGATTTTTCCTACAACTTCCGGCATGGCCCATAGTCGATCAGGTAGCGGCGGCACGGTTGGCCACGCTGTCCTTCATTCAGTCCCGCGACGCGCAGACCCGCGACGCGCAGATCGTGCTTTCTCGCTTCGGCATCGGATACGCCTGCCTTCACGGTAGCGCCGGGAAGCGGGACTTCGAGAGGCGCAACTTCGACTTTGGCCACCCCTTCCTTGGGCGTAAGGCCGATTTTTTTGGCGATCGAGGGAGACAGATCCACGATTCGTCCCTTCACATAGGGACCGCGGTCTCGAATCGTCACGATGGCCCGCTTGCCGGTCTCTAGGTTGGTGATCATGGCGGTCGTTCCCAGGGGCAGAGTCCTGCTGGCGGCGTTGTTTCCGTGAGGCCGCATGGGCGTGCCGTCGGCCATCGTTTTACCGCTGAAGTCCTTCGCGTAAAACGACGCCCTCCCCACCCGCTCGCGGCCCGAGACGTCCAGTCGAGGTGGGGGAAGCGGTGCAGGCGAGATCTCCGATCGGAGCGCTTGCCCCGCCGGCGATGAGTGGTTCGCCGGGGAAGGCTGGTCTGATTGTGGTGCTGGGCGAGTGGCGCCCCAAACGGGCGCGCATAGGCTGCCGGCAAGCAATAAGGTGAATGTCCGAATACGTGCGAGGTAGATCATGAGCGGATTATTCATGCTCGCCCCCGCCGGGTATGTAAGGAGGGAGGCCCTCACCGCGTGGGATTTGCGGAAACACGGACGGCGGACGGACGGCGGACGGGCGGCTAGCCTCACAACAGCCGTTCAGGCCGCTCGATCAGGGCGTTGTAAGCGCTATCTGACGAGGAACTGTGGCGGTTCCCCCTGGCAACAAATCGCGGCTTCCATAAGCTGTCGCAAGAAGTCTGAATATTTTTATGCGGATGGCGAGGAATCGCCGAATCAGCCGGGCTGCTTTCGTCAATCATTCGAGTTACCCACGTGAGCAATATCCCTGCCGGTTCTGATTCGAGGGCGCGTCATCAACCGGACGCACGGGCAGCGGACGAGCGGATTGAAGAATTGAACGCTTTGGTGACGTTTCTTCATGCCGAAGTCGAACGGCACAAGAATTCGCTTGCTCGCCAGCTTCACGATGACTTGAGCGGCTCCGTCATTGCCGCAATGATGGACGTCACATGGATAGAGCAGCACGAGGTGCCCCTCACTCCGGGGGGTGCCGCACGATTGGTGAGAATCAAGGACAGTCTGCGGGAGTCGATCGATCTAGCGAGAAGGCTGGTCGAGGAGTTACGGCCCACCCTGCTCGACAGCATCGGATTGTTTGCCGCGCTGAGCTGGCAATTCAGGCTGGGCTGCGCACGCGCGGGGCTCCGGTACACGGAGAGTTATCCCGACTTAGTGCCCAACATAGAGACGGCGAAACTGATCGGCCTATTCCGCACCGTGCAAGAGGCATTCAATATCGCTCTGCAACACGATTCGATCACCGCGGTTCATCTAGCCGTCAGCACGACGGCGGATACATTCTCGCTGGAGTTGTCCGACGACGGTACGCCTCGAATTTCCGACGCCGGCCGCACAGTGTCGCCCGCCCTATCGTCGATAGTGCACCGCGCCCGGAATGTCGGAGCCGAAGTGGAGATTCCAATCGAGCCCGGCAGATCGATATTGCGAGTGTCGATTCCGCTCCCGCAGCCGGCCTCTCCTTCCTCCCAGCCGGCCTGAACCCCGCCCGGCCGGTGCATTCCCGCAATCTATTTCGCGCACACCGCCTGCGCGTGATCGGCCAGCACCATCGATACGCAGGCGGTCAATTTCTTCGCGTACTCGACGTCGAGGAACTCATTCGGCCCGTGGGCATTGGAGTGAGGCCCGAGCACGCCGGTGATGAAAAACTGGGTGCGGGGAAACTGGCGCCCCAGCATCCCCATGAAAGGAATCGTTCCGCCACAGCCGGCGTGCATTGCTTCGCGGCCATAAATGGCCTGCGACGCTCGAGTGATCGACTCCTCGAGCCAGGGTGCAAAGGCGGGAGCATTCCAACCGCCCGTGGCCGGATCCGATTCGAAGCTCACTTGGGCATCGTAGGGCGGATCGCGCTCGAGCGCCGCGCGCACGGCCGCCTCTGCCTGCACCGCGTCGCAAGTCGGCGGCAGGCGCAGCGATAGCTTGAATGCCAGCTCCGGCAGCAGAACATTTCCCGCGGACGACACCGGCGGCAGCCCATCCGCACCCGTGACCGCCAACGTGGCGCGCCAGGTGCTGTTGGTGAGCAGAACTCCCGGATCACTCGAGACCGGCCGGACTTCTTTCACCCAGGGCAATTTACCCGCGACCGAAGCGCCCAACACGGCGGCGGTTGCGGCGATTTGCGCGCGGCGGTCCTCCGGAATGTCCACCCGCAGCGCATCGAGCGGCACTTCACCCGTGATGGGATCTTCGATTCGCGCCAAGAGTTGCTCCACGATGCGAAAGGGAGTGGCGGCAATTCCCGTTGCCATTCCCGAATGAACGCCCTCGGTCAGCACCCGCACCAGCAGCCGGCCCGTCAGATTTCCGCGCAACGAGGTAGTGCACCATACACGGTCGTAATCTCCGCACTCCGCGTCGAGGCATACCACCAGGGAGGGATCGCCTATGGCATCCCCCAGAGCTTCCAGATGCGCGGGCAGATCGGTGCTGCCGCTTTCTTCACAGGCCTCGATCAAGAGCACGCACCGCGCAAGCGGTACCTTTTGTTCTTTCAAAGCCGTGATGGCGGTCAACGAGCTGAACACGGCATAACCGTCGTCCGCGCCTCCCCGGCCGTAGAGCTTGCCCGCGCGCAGGACCGGTTCCCAGGGCCCTAAGCCCGGCATCCAGCCCGTGAACTCCGGTTGCTTGTCGAGATGGCCGTACAGAAGAACGCTGCCAGGCAGCTCGCCGGGAATGTCGATCAATAACAGCGGAGTTCGGCCCGGCAAACGGCGGATCTCGACCCGCATTCCCCGCAGCGGTTGAGCTTTGCACCATTCGGCCATGAGCTGCACGGCGGACTCCATATGTCCGTGCCGTTCCCACTGTGGATCGAAATGGGGCGACTTGTTGGGAATTCGGATGTAGGCCTTGAGCCGGTCTACGATCGATTCATCCCAGACCTTGTCGATCGAGGCGCGAAGTTTTTGCGTATCCATGCGATGAATCATCGCGGCTCGACTCGAATTAAGCAATCGCCGCGCCGCCGAGCCTGTCGCGTCCATCCCCGAAGCGCCGGCGAATCAGGCGATTCATCGGGTCCGAATAAAATCGGGCCACCATCTCGCCCAATAGGCCGGAGGCAGTGATAGCGGCGATGAACAAGACTGGAACGCCGCCGAGAGGCCGACCCGCCAGATTGAAAAGTGCAAACAGCGCGAACACGACGAACATATGGCTCAGATAGATTTCATAGCTGCGCTGACCCAGCCTTATTAGAGGAGCTATGGCGCGCGGACTCGACCACTGAGTCTCTGCGGCCGCCGCAATGACCATACAGCTTCCGACGGCCAGAACCGTCATGTCGAGGCCGCTGCGGCCGAGGCCCCAAGCCTCAGCTTGGTTCGAAAATCCCAGGCTGAATAGCACCAGCACCATCCCCACGCCACCGAGCACCCAGATTGCGGAGCGGGAAATTCTCTTCCGCGAGATCGCCATGGCGGTCAGGCATCCGAGAGCAATGGCATCCATACCGCCCAGGTAGGAGTACTCCTGCCAGACCTCGTTTCCGTGGGCAAACACGGTGCGGCTCCATGGTCCGAGCGCAACGAAAATCAGAAGCAGGACCACCAGCCGCCTGCCGCGTCCGGACAGCCGGCAGATGAGTGGAAAGAAAAGGTAGAACATCTCCTCCACTGATAGCGACCACAAGATATCCCAATTGGCCGGAAGGTATCCGTGGCGAGCCTCGAGAATATTGATATGAAAGGTCAGTGCGGCGAGCAGTGCTCGACCGAGCCCCCCGGTCTTCGCCGAGATGACGAAGTCGTTGAGTCCAGCCGCGTGCAAAATACTCAGCAGCGCCAGCAGCAATAGAAGCAGCGGCGCGATTCTTGCAAAACGCAGCGCATAGAAGTCGCGGACGCTAACTCTGGGCAGTGATCCCCACCGCCGAAGCGACGTGGATGTAATGAGAAAGCCGGAAACCGCGAAGAACATCTGCACCCCGTTTTGTCCGTTCCAGACCAGGGAAGACACCCATTGGGCAGGAAGACCTTCGGTGTATGGAATCTTGGCGAGGAACAGGCGCATGTTGACGTGATTCATGAGCACGAAGAAGATCGCGAGCCCCCGGAGAAGGTCCACTCCGTCGAGCCGCGTCCAATTGTGCGAACCTTCCGTAGATGAGACCGAGGGAGTTTTGATTGCTTTCATAGGGTGGTCAATCAACGGCATTTTCCATTTTTTCCGAGCCCAAATCCCATATTTGCTCAATTGCCCGATGCCGACTGGAAATATCGCGGTCCACCCCCACATTCGGCTCGAGATCACTCATTATTACCGCCGCAAGCGCGCAGGAGAACCCATGACCAGCTTCGATATGACTCCGCCCACCGAAGCGGAGCGCCGTGAAATAACCGCCGGATTGAGCGACGCAGAACGGCACGTTTTGCTGCAGCATGGCACCGAAGCCGCGTTCTGCGGCGTGTTCCTGGATAACAAGAAAAACGGCGTCTACACCTGCCGTTTCTGCGGTCTGCCGCTGTTTCGTTCCAGTGCGAAATTTAATTCGGGTACCGGCTGGCCGAGTTTCTTCGAGCCCTATGACGAATCCCATATCAGGCGCATCCGGGACACCAGCCATGGCATGGTCCGGGTGGAGGAAGTCTGCGCGCGCTGCGGCAGTCATCTCGGTCACGTCTTTCCCGACGGACCGCCGCCGACCGGAGAGCGGCACTGCTTGAATTCGATTTCGCTCTCCTTTACGGAAAGCGGCCAGGCGCTGCCCGACGTGTTGAAACGGCGCGAAGCCGAGCCGGCTCGGTAAGCCGGACTATCGGCCGCCGGACGGCATGAGCGGACCGGCTGCTCGGCCGGCGCGAGTTCCCTGGCGTTACGGCGTCTTCTCGAGCTGCCAGGCCTGATCTATGAGGTAGGCATGAATGGCGGCGGCATCCTCCTGCGAAAGTACGTCATCCCAGCGCCCCATGCCTTTGGCTTGGTAAGCGCCGCGCAGAACGATCTCGTAGAAAACACTGTGCGTTGCAGTCGAGAGGCGCCGCAGATCCGGCAGCAGTCCTCGGCCGAATGCGTGGCATCGAGCACAGTAGCGATTATAGAGAACTTCCCCCTGCGCAATGCTCGCCGCGGTCCCTTCGCGCGGCGGGGGTGCCTGCGCCGGTAGTTCCTTGACTTGCGGAGGCTTCGGTACTGCGCCTCCGTCCAGGCGGAAGGTGACGATTCGTCCATCGTTTCCATACTTGAAGGCCGCACTGTCTTGCGGGAACGGCAGGTAAAGCAGGCCGCCCCCGAAACCTGCCATCACCGAGACGTACTGGACGCCGTCGACTCGATAGGTCATGGGGGCAGCCATGATGGAGGTTCCCACGTCGATGCGTTTCAGGAGCTTGCCCGTGTCGGCGGCGTATACAGTAAGGTAGCCGGCCGCATCGCCTTGGACGACCAGGTTGCCGCCCGTCGAGAGTACGCCGCCGTCCCAACGGCTCTCGGTCTGCCGCTCCCAGACAACCTTGCCGCTCATGGGTTGCACCGCCCGGATAAAGCCGCGCGACTTCGGCGGCGCGCGGCCGCCCGTCAGGGTCCGCAGCGGCGGCAGATCCCCGTAAAGGCCGGCGAGATCCTTGGGGTCGTAGTCCTCGGGGAAGAAGAATGCGAGATCGAAGCTGCCTTCGATGAGACCGGCGCGACGCTTCGAAGTATCGACATACACCATGGCGGCGTCGATGACTGGAATATAGACGAGGCGGGTCATCGGATCGTAGGACATCGGCTGCCAGCTATGCGCGCCCGCCGCCGCGGGAAACAGCAGCGCCGGCTTGCGCTCCCAATCCGCGGCGGGCTGCACGACGGGCCGGTGCGTCGCCGGGTCCAGGCCCTTGGTCCAGTTCACGTACGCGAACGGCTTGCCCGACAAGAACTCGCCGCTGGTCCGGTCCAGAACGTACAAATATCCGTTCTTGCTCGCCTGCATGATGGCCTTGCGAGTCTTGCCGCCGACTTCCACATCCGCGAGCACCAGCTTGTTCGTAGTGTCGTAGTCCCAACCCTCGCCGGGAATCTCCTGGTAGTACCAGGCCATCTCGCCGGTATCGGCGTGAAGCGCGATAATCGACGCGACGAAGAGCTCGTCTGTCTTGCCGGCGGCATCGTGACCGCCATGATAAGGCGAAGCATTTCCGGTGCCGAAATAGACGAGGCGCTGCTCCGGATCGTAGGCGAGACCGTCCCATGCGGTGCCTCCGCCGCCCATGCTCCAGTCGTACTTGGAGGGCCAGGTCTTGACCGCGGCTTCAAGCTGCGGTTGATCCTGCGGCCCCAGGCGCGGATCGCGAGGCACCGTGTAAAAGCGCCATTCGAATGCCCCGGTAGCAAGCGAATAGGCCGACACCGAGCCGCGCGCTCCCTTGAAATCCGAGCCGCCGTTGCCTATGACGATCGAGTCGCCTGCGACGACCGGCGCGCCCGTGACGAAATAATGAAAGGCGTTCGCGCCTCGCTCCGGCAATGTATCGACGCGCCAGACCCTTCGGCCCGTGCGGGCATCGATTGCGTGCAGGTAGCCGTCCAAGCTGGCCACATAGACGCGCCCCTTCCATACGGCCAGACCGCGATTGACGGCGTCGCAACAAGCATACCTGCCCCACTGCCCATCGACCTGCGGATCGTAGGTCCAAAGTTCCCGGCCGCTGGCTGCGTCCAGTGCATAGACCCGGCCCCAGTTACCGGCCGCGTACATCACGCCGTCGACGACGACGGGCGTCGCTTCGAGCCCCCGCCGCGTGCCAAGCTTGTAATCCCATGCGAATCCAAGACGGCCGATATTCTTGTCGTCGATGTCGCTGAGCGGCGAATAATAAGTACCGTCTGCATCCCGGCCGGGGGTGAACCATTGATCGGGCTCTTGGCCGGCACTCGCCAGACGCCTGCCATCCACTTGGGCGGCAGATGAGGCCTGCGGCGGCAACCGGCGGGAAGGCGACCCCTGGCCGGGCGACGAGGCCGGCTGGGCGGCCGGCTCCGATCTTCGGCTGCAAGCCACCGCGAGTAAAAGAGTCATGAGCAGCAGCGGCGCTGTCATGCGAAAATGGTCAGGAGGCGCCATGAATTTCATTCTCGATTCGGGTTGCGAATTCGAGCTTATCTGAAATATCGCGCCGATAAGCGAGCGATGTGTTCGTCCCCGGATCGCCGGTGTTGACGATGGGTCCGCGCCACCCTATTGTAGCGAAAGCGTCGTGCCGGCCGTACCAGGAAGAGTTCTGCTCGACGAGGATGGCTGGTCGGCCGGCGTGCCATGGAGGGATGTATGCTTATTTGTAGCCGTGTGCATGCGATGATCTTCGGTCACTGCTGGCGCGCCACCGTCATTGTCATCGCAGGGCTGAGTTTTCCAATCTCGGCGGGTGCGCAAACCCTCTCCCTCATCGACCTCGGCGTGAACACGTCGGCGTACGGCATCAATGCGAGCGGTCAAATCGCCGGTTGCCTCACGATCTCGGGCGGCGCGTCGCACGCCTTTCTCTACGGCGCCGGGGTGACCACCGACCTCGGCACGCTCGGGGGGACGAGCAGCTGCGGATACGCACTGAATGCCGGCGGACAGGTGACGGGCTACGCCGACACCGCGAGCGGTGCCGTACATGCTTTCCTTTATGCCAGCGGGTCGATGACGGACCTCGGCACTGTCGGCGGCACCGCCGAAACGGTTGGAACTTCGATCAATGCCAGCGGCGCGGTCGTCGGTTACGCCGCCAACATCGGCCTGGCAGTGATGCCCCCTGTCTCGCCGATGAACCTGCTGGTGCTGGCCGAGTATGTGGGCCCGGGCGGTCCGCAGACCTCTACGTTTTTGTACCAGCAAGGCACGATGACGCAACTGTTGTCGCGCCCGACGATGCAGGGCTCCATCGTCGGCGCCGCCATCAACGACGGCGGCGCCGTGGCGGGCATCGAGGTCTATCCCGAATGCAGTATTCCTTGTCCCGACGGCGAAGCTTTCCTTTATCTCGGCAGCACGACCACCCCCCTCGGCACCCCTGCGCTGTTCATTGCAGGCGCTACCGCGATCAACACCGCGGGAGTGGTGGTGGGCTGGGGCGAGGATCCAGACGCCTATGATCACGGGCTGATATTTGCCAATGGAAGCGTCACCGATCTCGGCAACAACACGGAAGCCTTCGCCATCAACTCGAGCGGACAAGTGGTCGGTGCGTCGAACGTCGGTCTCTACGACAGCATCGGGGCCGCCGTGGGCGGCTTCCTCTACGCTCAGGGGACGATGACGGATCTCAACATCCCAGGTGCGATGGCGATCGGCATCAATGACAGCGGTTGGATTATTGCGAACGATCTCACGCTCAATCATGCCTATCTGCTGCGCCCTTCGACTGTGAGCCTGGCGCCCACCGGGCTGTCCTTCGGCAACGGCGTTATCGGCGCGGCCGGCTCCTCGAAGACCGCGACCTGCGGTGCCTGTACGCTGACTTTGACGAACGGCACCGGGGCGGCCATTGCCGTCGGAGGGCTCACGGTCATCGGACCCTTTGCATCGACGAGCAACAGCTGTCCGGCGTCGCTCGCGGCCGGTGCCTCC
Source organism: uncultured Gammaproteobacteria bacterium (assembly GCA_963784105.1). Lineage (GTDB taxonomy): Bacteria > Pseudomonadota > Gammaproteobacteria > Steroidobacterales > Steroidobacteraceae > Bog-1198. The sequence continues at coordinate 761,091 of CAWAQE010000015.1, read as the reverse complement.
TGCACCGTCAACCTCAGCTTTACGCCCAGCGGCCCGGATGCCAACGCGGGCGCCGTGAGCATCACGGCCGGGGGCACGCCTTACGCCGCCCTCCTCACGGGCATCGGGATAAACACCGTCAAGCTCACCGCCTCGGCATCGACGGTGGCCATTGGTACTCCCTTCACATTGACGTGGAGCGGCACCTCGGGCGCCTCGTGCTCGGCGACGGGCGGTGCCAGGGCGCCGAATAACGCGCCGCTCGACGCCTGGACGGGCACAGAACCTGTGAGCGGCAATCTAACCCTTTCGGAGGCCGCCGCCGCCACGCTCGATTTCACCTTGACCTGCACTGACGGCTCTCAAACCGCCTCCGCGAAGGCCCCTGTCACGATCAAAGCACCCACGATCTCGCTGCAGGCGAGCGCCCCCAGCATCGCGGTCGGACAATCCGCCACCCTTAGCTGGACTTCGAGCTACGCCGCCAAGTGCATCGCAAGCGGCGGCGGCTCGGGTGACGGCTGGAGCGGCAAAACCGGCGCCAGCGGCAGCACCTCGGTCAAGGAATCCGCCGCAGGCACTTACTCCTATACGATGACCTGTACTTCGGGGGGCACCTCGGTCAAGGCATCCGCCCAGATCGCTTTCAACTCACCCTCCGGCGGCGGCGGCGCGATTGGGTGGGTGTCGATCGCTTGGCTGGGTATCGCTTTGGCCGCGCGGCGCGCTCCGCGCGCTTGGCGTAGGCGTTCGAACACAACAATATAATTCGCATCAGGCCGATGATGCTCGATCTGGGCGGTTACTCCAAGAGCCAGTGCCGCACACCTTGTTCTTCCAGGTACGCTCGTGCCCCGGCGCCATGCAACATCGCCAGCGTCGACAACAAGCCTGCCTCCGTGCAGCTGCTGGCCGCAACGGTGATTGAACGCGGCGATTCGGGTGCGGGCCAGCCCGTCAGGGGATTCAAAATATGGCAATACCGAATGCCGTCTTTCAGCACATAGCGCCGCGAGTCGCCGCTCGTGGCCAGCGCCCCATGCTCCAGGTCGAGCAGCATGGTGGCCTCTCGGTCGGTATCCGGGCGTTCGATGCCGACCTGCCACGGACCGTGCGACGGAGGCCGATTGGCGCGCAAATCGCCGCCGAAATTGATGAGGAATGGGGTCCGGTCGCGCGCCACGAGCAAATCGAAGGCGCGATCGACGGCATATTCCTTGCCGATGCCGCCGAAATCCAATTCCATTCCGGCGGGCAGCAAAAGGCGCGGCGATTGCCACCGAAGCTTCTCGAATCCCACCAGCGGGAGGAGCCGCTCGATGACCGCGGCTTCGGGAATTCGATCCGATCCGTCGAATTTCCAGGCACGGCCCAACACGCCGGATGTGATGTCGAAGAGACCCTCGCTCAGATCGAAGCACTGGCTCGCAAAACTCATCAGTGAAGCCGTCTCCTCGTCCACCTCGATGGCCGTGCCTCGATTTTCATGGATCCAGGCGGTGACACTGTCGTCCCGATAGCGGCTGTACTTCTTCTCGACTCGCCACGCTTCCTGCGCCGCGATCGTGCCTATGCCTAAGGCTGCGTGCTCGCTCATCAAAGGCAGTAGAACCTCGCACGGGCTCGCCATGGCAGTAAACCTGACCGCCATGAGACTCTCGCCCCGGGCCTCGACGATTAAACCCTCATCGGGCACTTGGAAACCTCAGAACCGCCATCCAATCTGGACCAGGACCGCCTTGAGGCCCGGATACAGATCGAGTCCTTGCAGACCCAGCGGCACCGGCGCCCGCTCGTCGAATGTCTGCTGATAATACTCCGCGCGAATGCTGATTTCCGATTCCGGGCGGTTTCCGAACCCCGGGAGCTTCTGCGCGTATTTCAGGCCGTACGTCAGGGCGCGAAACGCCCCCAGCCGAGAATCCGAGGACTCGTAGCCCGTTTTTTCCGTGTTCAGGATGAACGGCCTGTAAAAGTCCGCCGCTGTCTGCCGATACCAGCGGATCGTGGGCTCGATGTAGCGGTCGCGGTTCGACAATGTCCAGCGCAGGTGCACTTGCGCGGTCTCTGAGCGCACGGCCCAGTCATCGCTCATATAGCGAAGCGATAAAGCCGTGGAGACTTGCGAACTCCAGGCGACGCGATTTTCCCAAAAGGCGCTCTTGCGTGTGCGCTGATCGGGTCGGCTCTCAAATTCGTATCCCGTCGTGCCGCCCGCGCTGTCGATGATCGAGGTGATCTTATACGGATCATTCAGGTACCCGTGAAACCGATCTATCGAGATATTGAATTCGGAAAGCCAATTTCGCGTCATCACCTGCGTCACACCGAGGAGCACCCCAACCCCGTCCTTGGTTTTACCTCCTGTCTGCTTTTCGGCCAATTCATAATCACTTCCCGGGGCCGGCGCACCGCCGATCGGATGGATCGAGTCGTACTCGTTATCGATGCCGAATGAGAGCGTGGTGTTCTTCTCGTTGAAGTCGCGGGCGATCGAGGCGTTCACCGTGGCGGAGAAGAAATCGTCCTCAGCCGACAATTTGCCGCCGACGCTCACTTGATCCACTCGAGTCAAGGGCACGGTCCAGTTGCCGCCCACCGCGATGCGATCGTCCTTGTAGTCCGGATCAACAGGCAATTGACCCGGCGCCGTCATGTATTGGTGCTGCGGCTTTCCGGACGGCGATGCAAACGTCTGGGCGGTACGGCTCGTCAATGCCCCATTGGGGCTTGCGCCCGAAAGGGCGTCGAAGGTGACATTGAGGTTGAGTGCTTGTCCGTCCGCAAAGACCTTGGCCACATCGACCACGGGCTCGATCGCTTGGATACGGCCGTCCTCGTGGTAATAGGCGAGCGCCGAATCGACCGACCAGTCCTCCAGCAATCCGCTGTCGGCAGGAGCCATGCGGGCTTCCTGGCTGCGCGCCGCACCGGCGCCGAGAAGAGCGCAGCTCGCGGCCATCAATCGCATTCGCGCGGTTCCCGCCTTAGGATGCGGCGACTTCGGCTTCAATTGCATCCGCAGCCGCCGCCTGCAAACGAACGGCCGCCCGAGGAGGCCTCCTTGCTGAAGTACAGATGATCATCGATGGCCGCGTCGAGAGGATCGGAGTTCAGCTGCATCTCCTGGCGCGCGAGCACATCGCGCTGCCAAGGCTTGACGCCCAGGGTGCTGCACCCGGAGATCAGCGCGATTCCAAGCATTGCGCACGGAAGACTCAATCGGCAAGTCATGGTCTCTCCTGAAACAAGCTACTTCTCGGCCAACAGCTCACGCAGCTGTGCCTCGTAGATCGGGCCATCGACCGGCCGAAAGCCCACGTGCGTGAAACGCGTCACGCCATGGCGGTCAATCAGCACACTCGAGGGCATACCCTGAACCTTATAGAGCTCCGCGATCTCCCCTTTCGGATCGAAGCGCACGTCAAATGTCGGATGAAACCGCTTCAGGAATTTGTCCGCATCGGCGCGATCCCCATCCAGGTTGACGGCCACTATTTCGAGCCCCTGCCCCTCGTAGGCACTCTTCATCGTCTCCATCCAGGGAAACGATAGTCTGCACGGCCCGCACCAGGACGCCCAGAAATCCAAATAAACGACGCGGCCGCGAAGACTCGCAAGATCAAGCGGCGAGGCGGCGCGAAGCGGCCCGAATACACCCAGGCAAACGCTCATGAGAATGAATCTCATCATGAGCACGAGCCCTCGCGATCGTCCAACCATACGAAACACTTGCTTCAAAGCCGCTCCCATATATACTTTGTATCGCAAAGTTACGGCGTGTCAAGCTGAATTACAGCACTTTGCGTTGCAACGTGACTACCGCAAGGATCGTCAACGATGGCGTTGTTCGAAACAGACAGGCTTTGTCGCCGATGGTCGAGATCGCTCCTAATTTTGCTTTTGCTGACGTCACACCAGGTATATGCCGGACTCGACCATGAGTTAGGGTACGACAAGGACGGTCTATACTCGCAAACCTTTCAGACCGGCCTCGAGGCCGGCGCCATTGCCGTCGAAGTGACAGGCGCGCTCTGGTTGGGGAACGATGATCCGCTCGGTCATACATTCTGGCAGGCCGTCGACTCATCGAGTATCGCCGGGATCAGTTCGACGGCGCTCAAATATGCCTTTAGCCGTGCCCGTCCTTACCAGGGCGACAATCCGAATCTTTGGTTTCAAGGCAGCTGCTGCAAGAGCTTCCCCAGCGGGGAGGTGACCCTGCAGGCGAGCTTCGTGACGCCCTTCATCGTAGACTACTCGAAGCAGCACCCGTGGATCTGGGCGCTCGAGATCCTGCCGGTATGGGATGCCTACGCGCGATTGAAGAGCCAGGCGCATTGGCAGACCGATGTCATCGCCGGCTGGGCACTCGGCACGGGCGTGGGATATTGGAGTACCACGCGAGCCACGCCGCTCTCCGTGCAGATCTTGCCGGGAGGTCTGTCGGTCGGATTTTCAAAGCGGTTCTAGGGGCCGAAGAGGCGCCTGCCCCACCGCGCGGCCATCGCTCAGGCTTTGCCGCTTGGCGTCGCCCTGCGGCGCCCGCTCGTCCACGCTCCGATACGCGCGGCGATGAGCGATACGCCCACGATTGCGGCGACTCCAACCACCATGAGAGTTCCGACCGCGTTGATTTGCGGATCCAGGCCGACGCGCAGACCGGAGAATATGGCCATCGGCAGCGTGGTGTTTTCCGGCCCGGCGAGAAAGCTCGACGTAACGACATCGTCGAACGACAAGGTCAGCGCCAGCAGCCACCCCGATAGAATACCGGGGGCCGCCAGCGGCACGGTGATGGTCGCGAGGACACGCAGCGGCCGCGCACCCAGATCGCGTGCCGCATCTTCGAGCGACCGGTCGCGGCCGGACACCCGCGCAAATACCACGGCGGCGACGATGGGCGCACCGAGCGTCGCGTGGGCGATGACCAGAGTGAGCATTCCTTTCCCATGGGACCACCCCGTCAACGCTTGCACGCTCGCAAAGAGAATCAAGAAGGAAAATCCGAGAAGAATTTCCGGGGCGAATATGGGTATGGCCAACAATGCGATCATCATCGACCGTCCGGGAAAATGCTCCAGCCGGGCCAGCGCAATGCCCGCCGAAGTTCCCAACAGCGCGGCTATCGGGGAGGAGATGAAGGCCAGCAACAATGACCGGTAGGCCGCTGCGCCGAGTTCGCTGTTGTCGAGCAAGGCGCGGTACCAATGGAGCGACACATGATTTGCGTGGCCGCCGGGCAGATCGCCGCTGAAGGAAAAGTAGATGATCCACGCAATAGGCGTGTACAGGAACGCAAACCCGAGGACGAGCGCGACGATTTGCCAGGGCCGCTGCTGCGGATCGTTCATAGGGAGGTCGTGCCTAGCTGCCCCAACCGGCGCCGGAGCAGCAGTGCAGGCACCATCAGCAAGCCGAAGGTCGCCAGCGCAATGGCCGCCGCCAGCGGCCAGTCGCGATTCTGGAAGAACTCATCCCATAAAATCCCTCCGATCATCATCGTACTGCTGTTGCCGACGAGCTCCGGGATGACGTACTCGCCGACCGCCGGCACGAACACCAGAATGGCGCCCGACACGATTCCGGGCAACGACAGCGGCAGCGTGACCGTTCGAAATACGTAGGCGGGGCGCGCACCTAAATCTGAGGCCGCTGCCAGCAGATCCGCAGGAAGCTTCTCCAGCACGGCATACATGGGGAGCACGAAGAACGGCAGGTAGGAATAGATCATCACCAGCAGCACAGCCGTCGGCGTATACAGAATGGCAAGAGGTTTGTGGACGATCCCCAGTGACAGGAGCATCGCGTTGATCGGTCCGGAATCCCGTATGAGCCCCATCCATGCGTAGGCGCGCAGCAGAAAGGAGGTCCAGAACGGCAGAATTGCGAGCAGCACATACAGGTTGCGCCGCCTTGCGGGCGAGCGCGCGATGGCAAAGGCAAGGGGAAAGCCGATCAGAATGCACCCCACCGCGGTCAGAGTTGCATTCGCCAGCCCGTGCCAGAAGGCGGAGATGTACAGCGGATCCTGAAAAAGCATCCGAAAACCGCGCACGCTCATGTGCGTCGCGAGGTGTCCGTGGCTGACGGAGAATAACGGCGCAACGGGAGGAATCGAGTCGGCGACGACGTGAATCGATAGCGTGGCCACCGAGACGAGGGGAAGCGCGAGAAATGCCGCCAGCCAGGCGAACGGGATGCCTATGGTCATCCGATCGACCAGCGTGAGGCGGCTTTTCCTCATGCGGAAAGAACGACGGCGGCTTCGGCCGGAAATGCGGCATGCACGGCGTCGCCGAGCTTGAAAGTGGTCGCTCCCGTGTGATCGCTGTTCACCAACGTGGCCTCGATCGTGCGGCGATGCGAGAGACGAATCGTCGCGTGGGAAAGATTGCCGCAATAGGAGAGCCGTTCGACCGTGCCCGCGAAATCGTTTGGCAGAGCCGTCGGTTGGCGCGAAATGCACACCTTTTCCGGTCGAACTCCGACGGCACAGCCCGTTGCACCGGTGCCGGCATTTTCACGGTGGGCATTGATCTTGAGCCCGTCCTCGGTCGTTAGCTGACTGTGTTCTGCGTGCGCGGCCAGTGAGCCCTCGAATAGATTGATCGTACCCAGGAACGAGGCGACGAACTTCGTGCGCGGATACTCGTAGACATCCCGGGGCGTGCCAAACTGAACGATATCGCCCTGATCCATCACCGCGATGTAGTCGGAAATGGCCATCGCTTCGTCCTGATCGTGGGTGACGAGAACGAAGGTCGTTCCAACCTTTCGCTGAATTCCGGTCAGCTCCTTCTGCACGTCCGCACGCAGACTGCGGTCGAGCGCGGCCATGGGTTCATCGAGCAGCAATACCGAAGGCTTCATGACCAGACATCGGGCCAATGCGACGCGCTGCCGCTGGCCTCCGGACAGTTGATCCGGGCGCCGAAGTCCGAGGCCCTCCAGACGCACGAGTTCGAGAGCCCAAGCGAGCAGCCGATCGCGTTCGGTCGGAGGCGCTCCTCGCGCCTTCAGTCCGTACACGATATTGCCGGCGACGGTCAGATGCGGGAACAGCGCGTAACTCTGAAACATCATGTTGACCGGGCGCTCGAATGGCGGCACGCCACCCATGTCAGCTCCGTCAATGGCCAGCGTGCCGGCGTCCGGATCGTGAAGCCCCGCGATGAGCTGCAGCAGCGTCGTCTTGCCGGATCCGGACCTTCCGAGCAGAGACACGATGGAGCCGCGCGGCACGTCGAGATTGATTCCGTTGAGAACCTGCGTGCCGGCGAAGGACTTCGACAGCCCCCTAATCTCGAGAATCGGCGGTTGGATCGCTGTCATTCACTGCCCCGTCTTCATGCGTAACCACATGCGTGAGAACATCCGAGTCTCCTCCATGCTGTAGCCCCGCCCCAGCGTAAAGCGCTCTCGAACCTCGGGCGGCGGATATACGATGTGATTGTTGCGAAGCTCAGGCTCGAGGCGGGCTATGGCGGCTGAATTCGCGATCGCGAATCCGGTGGTGCGGGCGATTTCGGCGCCGATATCCGGCCGTAAAGTGAAATCGATGAATCGCAGAGCCGCGTCCACGTTGCGGGCGCTCGCCGGTATCGCGTAGGCATCGATATACACCTGCACCGTCTCAGCCGGCTGGCTGTACTCGATGCGCACGCCGTTGCCCAGCTCGGCCGCACGGCGCCGTGCCACCATGGCATCGGCGGAATAGCCGATGGAAAGACATAGTTCGCCGCGCGCCAACTGATCGTAGTAGCCGGAACTCGTCACCCGCCGTATCGATGATCGTACGCGCGCGAAGGTCTGCGCGATGGCCCCCAGGGCGCCGGGCTCGGCCGACAAATCCGGCTGTCCCAGGTACGCCGAAATGATCGGCAGCATGTCCACCCATGAATCGAGAGTGCTGATCCCGCAGCTCTTGAATCGGGCCGCGAGGTCAGGCCGCAAAATCATCGCCAGACTGGTCACCGGTGCGTCGGGCATGAGGGAGCGGATTTTGTCCGGATTGTAAATGATCCCGGTGGTACCCCACATATAGGGAATCGCATACCGGTTGCCCGGATCGACACGGGCCAGCATCTGCAGAAGCTTGGCATCCACATTGCCAATATTGTGAAGCCTTGTCCTGTCGAGCGGTTGCCACAGACCCTTGGGAATCTGCCTGCCGAGATGAGGCGACGCATTGACGGTAACCAGGTCGAAACCGGATTGTCCGGCGGACAGCGTGGTTTCGGCGACGTCATTCGAGTCGAACACCGAATAATTGACCTTGATGCCGGTTTCGGCCTCGAACTTGCGAATCACGGAATCCGGGAAGTACTCGGCCCACGAGTATAGATTCAGAACACGATCTGGACCCGGGGGCGCCTCGCCGCTCGGTCCGCACGCCGGCAGCGAGCATCCGGCAATCGACACCGCCAGCCATCCGAATAGCCGCAGGCGAAGCGATGAGCGGTTTGCCAATTCAGATCCTCGCGATGCCGCCGGTGCACCCGTCGAGAGTCGCCACCGCCCCATACAAATCCGGCCGGCGATCTCGAAAGCATCCCCAGCTTTCCCGGTACTCGCGACACCCATCCAGGTCGAACCGGCCCACCAAAACCGCCTCATGCTGCCGGTCCGCGGCGGCTACCAGAGATCCGAGGTGATCCGCAATGAACGATGATCCGTAGAATGTCATCGGCATACCCTCCACCGATTCGGATCCAATTCGGTTCGCGGCAACCACCGGAACCATGTTGGCCCCCGCGTGCCCGCGCATCACGATGCGCCAATGCTCCATTGAATCCAGGTCGGCATGCTTGGGCTCGCTGCCGATGGCGGTGGGATACATGAGAAACTCCGCGCCCCGCAGAACGAGAGATCGGGCCGCCTCCGGAAACCACTGATCCCAGCACACCGCGATTCCCAGCTTTCCGTAGGCCGTATCGATGGGTTTGAAACCGGTATCGCCGGGGGAAAAATAGTACTTCTCCTCATAGCCCGGCGCCTGCGGAATGTGGCTTTTGCGATAGTGGCCCACGATGGCTCCGTCCGCGTCTATCACCACGGCCGAATTGAACAACGCCGGGCCGGCGCGCTCGAAGACCGAGAGGGGAATGACGATGCCTAGTTCCGCGGCGACCCGGCGGAAGTGTTCGATGGTCGGGTGATCGGCCAGCGGCCGCGCGAGCTGGAAATAGTCGTGATTCTGAACCGCGCAAAAATAAGGCGTTTCGAATAGTTCTGGAATCAGAACCACGGTGGCGCCCTCGCCGGCGGCCTTGCGCACCAGGCGCTCCGCGGTGGCGACGTTCTCGTCTCGATTCCAGGTGCAGCTGAACTGAATTGCCGCCAGTGACACTGTGCGCATTGAACCTTCTCCGTTCGTGCTCGATCAGCCCTTCGATCCGGCGGGCTCTTGCTGAGTGATGCAGTGAATTCCTCCGCCGCCGCGAAACAAGTCCTTGAGTGCCACCGGTACGACTGTCCGGTCGGGATATGCGCGCCGCAGCGCATCGAAGGCCGAGGCATCCTCGGCAATCCCGTAGGCGGGGGCAATGACCGCGCCGTTGGCGAGGTAGAAATTCACATAGGAGCGGCAGTACCCATCCTGTCCGGGCGGCACCGCCGAGCGCGGCGCCTCGGCGATCGGCAGCACCTCGTATCGGCGGCCTCGGGCATCGGTTTCCGTTTCCAGAACTCGTCGATTCTCCGCCATGATGGAATACCTCGGGTCGGCGGGATCGGCAACCACCTCGCAGAGAACGGTGCCGGGCTTGACGAAGGCGGCAAACCCGTCCACATGCCCGTCCGTTTCCGTGTCCGTAACATCGCCGGGCAGCCAAATGACTTTTTGAACGCCGAGCATGGCGCGCAGCTCGGCCTCGGCCTGCGCCTTGGTCCATCCGGGATTGCGATTGGAGTTGAGAACGCAGGTCTCGGCGATCATCAGCGTACCTTCACCATCTGAGAGAAACCCTCCGCCCTCGGCGACGAGAGCCGACCGGTACACGGGCAACCCCGCCAGATCGCCGATGCGTTCACCGAGCGTCGCGTCTCTGTCGTGGGGGTGGTACTTGCCGCCCCAGGCATTGAATGTGAAGGCCGCCGCCGCGCGTCTGCCGCCGGCATCCGTGACGAAAGTGGGACCCGAATCGCGCAGCCAGGAATCGTCCATGGCCATCGAGACCACGCGTATCGAGGCACCGCACCGCAGGCGCGCATCGGCTGCATGCTCGGGGTCGGCCAGTAGGGTTACCGGTTCGAATCTGGCAATCGACTGGGCAACACGGATGTAGTCCTCCCGAGCCGCCTCGAGATGTTCCTTCCAGAGTTCGGCCCGCTTTGGCCACGCCATCCAGCAACCGGCGTGCGGAGCCCACTCGGCGGGCATCGAATATCCAAGATCGGCTGGCCTCATCTCAAATCCTCTTTGGTTGGCAATGCTGTTCACAATGGGAGGCGATGCACTCATGGCTGGACTTCCAGTACGGAGCTGCGGGTGAGGGGCGGCGTGCGGCACCCGGGAGCAATCTCCCTGATCGAATCCTCCAATCGATTCAGCATTTCACGCAGCAAATCCATGGAGATTCCCAGAGATGGCTCGATCCTGATGGTGCGCGCCTTGGAATAAGTGCCGGCGACCAGAACACCGCGCCGGAACAGTGCCCCCGCAACCTGATATCCGATGGCGTCCGAAGGAAATTCCAGGCCGATGAGCAAGCCCCTGCCGCGCACGCCGCTGAGCACGCCCGGGTACCGTGACCTCAGCGCCCCGAGTTCCTTCAGCAGAAACTCTCCTTTTGCCGCGGCCTGTCCGGGCAAATCCTCTTCGAGGGTGACGGTGACCGCCGCAATTCCGGCCGCGCAGGCTATGGAATTTCCACCAAATGTGGTCGAGTGCAGGATGGGATTCGGAATGAGCACCTCCCAGATGGCGGGAGTGGAGATGAACGCCGACAGTGGCATCACCCCGCCCCCCAAGGATTTTCCGAGGCACATGATATCCGGCTCCACGTTCCAGTGGTCGACTCCCCAGAGCTTTCCGGTGCGTCCCATGCCCGTCTGAATCTCATCGGCGATCAGAAGTGCGCCGAATCGGCTGCACAGCTCCCGGACCCGAGGCAGGTAGTCCTCCGGCGGCACGACGGCGCCCGCCTCGCCCTGTACGGGTTCCACGACGAATGCGGCAATCGGCGTGCCCACGGCCACCGCCTTCACAAACTCATTTTCCAATGCCTGAGCGTCGCCGTAGGGCGCAAAGCGCACATCCTGCAGTGCGCCGAGGAAGGGTTCCCGAAACGACGCCTTCCCCATCAGCGAAAGCGATCCCAATGATTTGCCGTGAAACCCGCCGAGGGTCGATAGGAAGGTATTGCGCCGGGTGTAGAGGCGCGCCAATTTGATCGCGCCTTCGATCGCATCGGTGCCGTTGTTGATGAAGAAACAGCAGTTCAAGTCTCCCGGAGTGCTCGACGCGAGCAGCCGCGCAAGCCCCGCCCGCCAGGGCTCGAGCAGTTCCTGACTGTTGAGCGCCATACGGCCCAACTGATCCTGTACGGCCTTGACGACGCGCGGATGATTGATGCCCGCGCTGAAGATGCCGTAGCCTCCGAGACAGTCGATGTATTCTCTGCCGAGCAGATCCTGCAGCATCGAGCCGCGGCCGGACCATTCCAAGGCCGCGAACTGACCCGCCTCGGTGACGGATTTGCGATACGAAATGAAGCCGCGGTTGACGTGCTTTTCATAGGCCTCAACCGTCTCGGCGATGAACGCCTTTTTCTCGGACACGGGCATCGGCCGGCCGCCTATCAAATCAAGATATCGGCGTCCGAGCTGCAAGGTTTCTGCGGTTGACTGTCGCATCGTCATCTCCCGAGCACGAGGCTCGTTATCTATGTCTCGTTACTTATGTGCCCAATTCGAATTGCGGTCCCTGGTCAGCGGCGATATGTCGCCGTGATGCCGACGGTCCGCGGGCGGAGGGTGTGGTCGTAAAACAAGTCCGAGGCATTGGTATCGCGGGTATGCGACAGAATCGGCTGTGCATTGGTTAGATTCTGCGCGAATAGCGACAGATCGAATCCGCTGAAGCGCAGGCCGATCCGCAACGACAAATTCCTGGTCTCCGGCAATCCGGTGTAGGTGGGATCGGAAACTCCGTTGTTCGGATCCTGAATGGGTTGCAATGCGGTTTGCGCAGTCGTGAATTGATAGTCCAGCCGTACGTAGGGCTTTCGATTCTCGAATTCCGGCAGGCTATATTCCGCGGAGACGAGAATCGTCCACGGAGCGCCCGGCAGCCGGTCGCCCTCCGTGACGACCGGTTGTGCCGTCGCGTCGGCGCCCGTGCATGCACTCGTGCCCGCGCAGACCGTGCCGGTGTACTTGGCATCGACATGGGCCACGGAAAGGTCCAGCAGCAGAGGATCGATGGGCCGGGTCTGTACTTCGACTTCCCCGCCCACGCTGCGCACCTTGCCGAGATTCTCGACGAAATTCTGTCCGCACCCCGGCAGGTACACGGCCTGCTGGATGTTGTTCCAATCGATCACGAAGAGACTGGCGTTGACCTGCATGTGGCCGCCGAAAAGAGCATTCTTTGCGCCCAATTCATAACTCCACAGGGAGTCTGAGGAATAAATCCCCGGTCCCGTGGTAAGCCCGATCGAGGCGAGATCGGCGCCGCAAATGGAGGATAGCTCGCCGTTGATTCCTCCCGGGCGATAACCTTTGGCGGCGCTCACGTAGAAAAGATTCTCCGGGTCAGGCTGAAAGCTGATCACCGCCTTGGGTGTGATCGGATTCTCGCTGTTCGAACCGGTGGCCGCGAGCGGCATCGATGCGCCCGCGGTGGGTGAGAGGAAGGGTCCGAAGTAGACGAGATCGCCGTCGTACGCGATATGCGAGACGCGGACTCCCGCGGTGAATTTCCAAGAGTCGGTGATTTTGAACGTCGCATCGCCAAATAGTGCGTACTGCCGGTCGACTATCCGGGAAACCGGCTGCGACAGAATCTCGCCGTTGGGGCACGGCGCTTGCGGCGTACAAAACGGCACTCCGTACGCCGCATTGTATTCGCCATTGAGATTCGGATCGAAGACGCTCTCCGTCGTATTCTCATTGAGGTGGGCGTAGAACAAGCCGGTGGTCCAGACGGCGACGGCGGAGTCCACCGATTGCAGCCTCAATTCCTGATAGAAGTTATGCTGCATGTCCGCGTCATGCGATGTGCCGAGATCGCCCGGCGCCGGCAGCACGCTCAAGCCGAACAATGCCCGGTCGAATTGCGTGTAGTCCGAAATCGAATGCTGGTTTCTCGAAAAATACGAGGTGTTCGACGTGAGGTGCGCGAACCCGGCGTCCCACTCGACCTTCACCGCGGTCAGGGAAAATGGATCGGTGCTGGGATTGCGTTGGGCATTGCCGTTTTCGAAATTCGAGGCGCCGGCGTTGGACAGCTGCGGCCAATATGCCGAGGTGTCCCCCAATCTCAACTCCTGATAATAAATCGACGGCGTGATCGATACTGTGTCCGTCGGCGCCCACTTCAATGCGCCTCGCACCACCACCGTGTCTTGGTAGTTGGAATCCGATTTTGTGACGGCCTCGGTGCGGTAGTCGACATGATCGACCCACCCGCCGTCTTCACGGTAGGAGGCGCTTACACGGAACCCCAGTTTGTCGTCGATGATGGGACCGCCGATCGCGGCCCCGAGCTCGTAGGTCGGATCGCCGTGCTCGGTCGTTGCAAGCTCCGAGCGCATGTAGACCGAGTCCGTATGCAGATCGGGCGAGGGCTGGATGAATCGAACCGTGCCGCCCTCGGACCCCGCGCCAAACAGCGTTCCCTGCGGACCCCGCAGTACTTCGACGCGTTCGAGGTCGAACAGAGCCGGGAATGCATTGAACGAGGTGAAGGAAATATGGCGGCCCTGAATCGGCGTGTCATCGATGTAGATGCCGACCGTGGACGTCCCGGCGGTGGAGTCGACCCCGCGAATATTGATGTCCGAATCCTCGTCGTTGAAATTCCCCGACGACGTGGTGGCGTCACGCTGAAAAGTGACGCCGGGGGTGAGACGGGTCAAGTCATCGATGTTGCGCAGCCCCTGGGCGTCCAGCTTCTCCTGAGAGAATGCCGTCGCACTGATGGGAATATCTTGCAGACGCTCCGTGCGGCGAGTTGCGGTCACGACGATTTCCTGCAGACCGTTGCCGCCGGAGGCCGCATTGTCATCGGCTCCCACGGCATCGTTGATCGAGGCCGAGCGCGATGACGGGCACCCCGATCAACCATCCAAGCCCGGCACAATTCGCTGGCACGATGCGTCTCCCGTTACCGAATCCCTTGTCGTACTTAGCAAAACATTGGATGAACGAGGACACAAACGACCTTTTCTTGACAAATCGGCCAATTTAATTCATCAATATCTCGTGGCAAGACCTTCAGTAACCTTGAGCACGCTGCGTGGGTTCGAGGCTGCCGCGAGGCGCGCCAGTTTTGCGCTGGCGGCAAACGAGCTGCACCTCTCTCATTCCGCGGTCAGCCATCAGATCAAACTGCTGGAAGAGGAACTGGGCCAGTCCTTGTTCCGCCGGGTGGGCCGGTCCGTGGTACTCACCGATGCCGGTAATGATTTCGCGCGAACCGTTCGCGACATTCTGCAACGGCTGGAAGACGGTGTTGCCCGCCTCGCACCGTACCAAAAGCCGAGCGGCGTCATTCTCTACACCTCCATGGCCTTCGCACGCGGTTTCGTACTCTCACGAATGGCGCAATTCCGCGCGCAACTTCCCGACGTCGATCTCTGGTTGGACACCAGCGAACGGAAAGTCGACTTCAAGACTGATGAGGTCGATATTCTGATCACGCAGGCCGATGGCGTTGCCGCTCATGGCACCATCGATTCGCACCTGATTGACGATGAACGCGTCCCGCTTGCCTCGCCCGCTTTGATCGCCCGCATGGGCGGTCCGACGGCGGCGCGCAGCGTGGTGGGCTGGCCGCTGCTGCACGACGAAAGCCAGGTCACCTGGCGCGAATGGTTCGTCAAGGTGGGTCTGGCGGCGGAAGACACGATCAGCGGATCGAATTTTTCAGATCACGCGCTCATGATCGAAGCCGCGGTGGCCGCCCAGGGAGTGGCGCTCGGGAGCACCATATGCGCGGAGCCTTATCTGCAGAGCGGCGCCCTTGTCATCCTGGACGGACCTTCCTTCCCGCAATCTGCTTATCGCATCCATTGCGATTTGCGCAGCTACGACGATGATCAAGTGCACCGAGTCTACGACTGGTTCATTCGGGAGGCCGGCGCGGGCGCGCGGCTCTGCGCCGAAGGCAAAGACTAGAATCACTCATCGATTCGGTGAATATAAGTCTTTTGATTCTTTGGCCTCCCGCAAAATACTCTAGCGTCTCCTATTGTTAACTGCGCTGAAGGGAGTGATATGACCAGTCCTCGTACACGGCCCCTGCCCACGCCGCCGGATTACGGCGCGCTCATGCTGAAGACACCGGCCGAGACCGGGTATCGGATGCCCGCCGAATGGGAACGCCACACCTGCTGCTGGATGTCCTGGCCCAGCCGTGCCGACCAATGGGTCGACGGGCTCGAAGGGGCGCAAAGCACTTACGCGGCCGTGGCACGCGCCATCCGGCGCTTCGAACCGGTGAGAATGGTGGCCGAACCGCACAAAGCCGCCGAGGCGCGCGCCCAATGCGGCGCGGACATCGAAGTCATTCCGCTGCCCATAGACGATCCGTGGATGCGCGACAGCGGCCCGACATTTTTGGCGCGCGGCGACGGCGCCATGACCGGCACCGCCTGGCGTTTCAACTCCTGGGGCGGCAAAACTCCTGAGTACGCCGACAACGCGCGGCTGGCGGGACGCGTGCTCAGCCTCGCGGCGGTCCCCGTGTATCAATCCAGTCTTTGTCTGGAAGGCGGAGCAATACACACCGACGGCGCGGGCACCATCATCACGACGGAGTCCGTCGTTTTGAACCCCAATCGGAACCCGGGAATCACCAAGGCGGCGGCGCAGCAGGAGCTGTGCCAGGCTCTCGGAGCGACCCAGGTGATCTGGCTGCCCGGCGATCCGCACTCTGTTTTCGTCGACATCACCGACGGACACGTCGACGGCCTGGTGTCCTTCGTGAAACCCGGGGTGGTCATTTACGAAAGTGATCCGACCGCCACCGGCGCGGCGGCGCGGCTGGCCGTGGATAATAGGCGCGCCCTGGAGGCGGCGGTCGATGCATCCGGGCGCCGGCTGCAAATCATTTCATTGGACGACGCCTACGAGGTACAGACGCCTCATAGCATGTTCAGCCGATCGTACGTGAATTTCTACATCGCCAACGGCGGAATCGTCATGCCTCGATTCGGGGTTTCCGGCGATGCGCGGGCCCGAGCGGTGGTGCAGGCGGCCTTTCCCGACCGCGAGGTAGTCCAGGTCGACATCACCGGGCTGGCCAGCGGCGGCGGCGGGATTCACTGCATTACGCAGCAACAGCCGGGCGGCGAGCGGCCATGAAAAGCAAGAAAAATTGGCGGCCTTGTCGCGGCTCATGGGGCCCGGCGTCTTTGATGACGATCGCGCTTTCCGCCTGCCAACCGAGCCAGGGTCCCGCGGTCGCGGACTCGAATACCCAGGCGGACTCGGCGTCGATCCGATCCGAGGCGGACGCTTGGTTCAAGGCGATTGCCGCGAGGGATCTGGAGAAGACATTGTCCTTTTATGCTTCCGACGCTCAATACCTATCGGCCGGGCGCCCCGCCGCCGCGACTCCGGAAGCGCGGCGCAAGCTCTGGGCCGAGGACTACGCCACGCCCGGGTTCTCTTCCGATGAAGCCACCTCCCGGATCGAAGTCGCCCGCTCCAAGGACCTTGCCTACCAACGGGGGACCTATGTGGCGACCATGCAAAATGAACGGGGTCAAATGACGAAGTCCACCGGAAAATTCGTCGTGGTGTGGAAGAAGCAAGACGGTCGGTGGAAAGCCATCATCGATATGGACAACGCCGATCAGTAGCGGCCTCAATGGATCTTCTGCGTGAGCCACAGTCCGGGCTTGCCCCTCTGATTCAATCCAAGACTGAGCAAGGCCGATTTGGATTCCCACAGACGCGCGACAGGCAGTCCCTCCCGATGGATGCGGCGTGCCAAGATCTCCGCTTGGCTCATCGTCTGAAAATTCAGCTGACCGGTGCGCAGCTCGGAGAGCCCATAGCGCTCGGACACGCCGAGATCTTCCCTTCCTGCATCCAAATGGCGGCTCGGGTACGGGAAAGACTCCGAGGCGGGCGTACTGCCGCCAAACTGCTTGGCCGATGGTGAGGACTCGCCCGGTGCGCGCAAGTCCAGCAGCGGGGCCCGACTAGCTACCGGGCGCCCAGCCTCCATTGAGAAGGGCCTTCCGCCGCCGACCGGCGGGGAGGCAACGGCAGAACTCAGCCAGCCTACGGCGCATAATCCGCTCGCTGCGATACACCTCAGTTGGTTTCTTCGTTCCATCCTCATATTGTCATTGGAGCACGAGGCAGTCGGCCTGTCGGGACGCTAGCGCACGTTGAGCACCCGCACGCAAGGCCGGTTTCGTTGCGATCCTGCCATCCTCGGCTACTGACATTTCCGGCCTTATGTGCGTTACCAGACCGACGCCGGATAGCCTTCAGGCGACCATTGCAATGTGTGGAGCGAGCATGCGGCTCCCTCTCCCATCTCCAAATATCTCTAGAACAGGTTCCAGATGAGAATGGTCGCAAATACGTGTATAGGGACGGTCGATGCCGAGGGCACGGCCGCTGCAACAGGCCCGCCCCCACAAGAAAAGCTCGATATAGCCCCCACTCTGCAGCGCGCGATTTTCAACAGCGCCAATTTCTCCTGTATCGCCACCGACGCCAAGGGCGTCATTCAGGTGTTCAATGTGGGTGCCGAACGCATGCTTGGTTATACGTCGGCAGAAGTCACCAACAAGATCACCCCCGCCGACATTTCCGACCCGCAAGAACTGATCGCACGAGCCGGGCTGTTGAGCAGCGAATTGGCCACTCGGATCGAGCCGGGTTTCGACGCCTTGGCATTCAAGTCCTCCCGCGGGATCGAGGACATCTATGAGCTTACCTATATCCGCAAGGACGGCAGCCGCTTTCCGGCCATGGTATCCGTCACCGCTTTGCGCGACACGCGCGACTCGATCATCGGTTACTTGCTCATCGGCACCGACAACACACTGCGCAACCAATTCGAAAGCAAGCAGAAGCTGCTGGACC
This sequence comes from uncultured Gammaproteobacteria bacterium, assembly GCA_963784105.1. Lineage (GTDB taxonomy): Bacteria > Pseudomonadota > Gammaproteobacteria > Steroidobacterales > Steroidobacteraceae > Bog-1198. The sequence continues at coordinate 742,836 of CAWAQE010000015.1, read as the reverse complement.
AGTCGCTTCAGGAAACGAACCTCGCGCTGCATGGTGCGAAGCTCGCGGCAGAGAAGGCCAATCTCGCGAAATCGGACTTCCTGTCGAGCATGAGCCACGAATTGCGTTCCCCATTGAATGCCATTCTCGGCTTCGCCCAGCTCCTGGAATCCGGCAGGCCCGCGCCCACGCCGGCCCAGCGCCAGAGCGTCGATCAGATCCTTCAGGCGGGCTGGTACCTGCTGGAGCTCATCAACGAGATTCTCGATCTCGCACTGATCGAGTCGGGCAAGCTGTCTTTGTCACGTGAGCCCGTCTCGCTCTCTGAGATGCTGAGCGACTGCCGCGGCATGATCGAACCCTCGGCGTTGAAAAGCGGCATTGGCTTGACTTTTCCAAGCTTCGGCGACACACCGTTCATCAAGGCGGACCGGACCCGGGTCAAGCAGGTGCTCATCAATTTGCTGTCCAACGCGATCAAATACAACCGCGACGGCGGCACAGTCGAGGTGACTTGTACCATGAGTGCCACGCAGCGCACGCGCATCAGCGTGCATGATACCGGCAATGGACTGCCGCTCGAGAAGCTCGCTCAGCTGTTCCAACCCTTCAATCGCCTCGGACAGGAATCCGGCAGCACGGAGGGAACGGGCATCGGTCTGGTGGTGAGCAAGCGGCTGGTAGAATTGATGGGCGGGGAGATCGGCGCGCAAAGCACGGTCGGCGTCGGTAGTGTGTTCTGGATAGAACTGCAATCGACGCACGCGCCGCGAGTCGTCGCGGCGGTGGCGGAATACAAGGGGGCCCCGCCGGCGCGTACGCCCACTGACGCACCGCTCCATACGCTGCTATGCGTCGAAGACAACCCCGCCAACTTATTGCTGGTCGAGAAGCTTCTGGAACGGCGGTCCGATATTCGGCTATTGGTGGCGAAGGACGGCATCCGTGGCATAGAAATGGCGCGCGCCGAGCAGCCCGATGTCATTCTCATGGACATCAATTTGCCCGGTATCAGCGGACGCGTCGCTCTGCGCATCCTGACCGAGGATTCGAGTACCTCGAGCATTCCGGTGGTGGCGCTCAGCGCCAACGCCATGCCCGACGATATCAAGCAGGGTCTGGCGGCCGGCTTTTTCCGCTATCTGACCAAGCCGATCAAAGTCGATCAGTTCATGGAAACGCTGGATCTGGCGTTTGCGCTTGCACAACGGCGCAAGGCCCCCGCCGGCGCGCTCCGAGGCCTGCAATGATCGCCGCCGCCGACATTCTCGCCGCGCGCATACTGGTCGTGGACGACCAGAGCACCAATGTACTGCTGCTAACGCGCATGCTCGATGAGGTCGGGTATCGCAACGTGACAGCGACGATGCAGCCGCTCGAGGTCTGCGCATTGCATCGCAAGAATCGCTACGATCTGATCCTGCTCGACCTGCAAATGCCGGCCATGGATGGATTTCAAGTGATGGAAGGCCTCAAGACGAACGAGGCGGACGGTTACTTGCCGGTGATCGTACTCACGGCTCAACCGGGCCATAAGCTGCGCGCGCTACAGGCCGGCGCGAAGGATTTCATCAGCAAGCCTTTCGATCTGGTCGAAGTTAAAACCCGCATTTACAACATGATCGAAGTGCGTTTATTGTACCGCCAGCTGGAGCGCTTCAACGCCCTGCTGGAACAAACCGTGAAGGAACGCACCTCGGAATTGCGCGAGAGCGAAGCGCGCTACCGCAGTCTCACCGAACTCGCCTCCGATTGGTACTGGGAGCAGGACGAGGACGGCAGTTTCACCAAGGTCTCAGGCCCCGTCCTGGATATGCTCGGCATCAGCGTCGACACCTTGAAGGGTGATGCGTTTCCTCCTCCGACGGGCGGCTGGGACGAGACGCAGCGTCAAGCGCTGCAGGCCAAGATCGGTGCGCGCCAGCCCTTCCTGGATTTCACCTTGAGTCGCGCCGCTTCCGACGGATCGCAGCAGCGGTTTCGCATCAGCGGCGAGCCCATGTTCAACGCCGCATGCCGCTTCCTCGGCTACCGCGGAATTGGCGTGGAAGTCACCGGCAAGTACTAGAATAGGACACCAAGGCCGTGCACCGACTGTGCCCGTAGCTCATCACCCCAGGCAGAATCACCTGCTTGCGGCGCTGCCGGCCGCCGACTTCGAGCGCCTGTCCGCAAGGCTGGAACTGGTTCCGATGCGTCTCGGCGACGCGGTGTACGAGCCTGACCTGCAGCTGGAACACGCATACTTCCCGATAACGGCGATCGTCTCTTTGCACTATGTGACCCATTCAGGCGCCTCCCTGGAAATTGCCGGCGTCGGCCCCGAAGGTATCGTCGGAATCTCGCTCTTCATGGGCGGGAACACCACGCCGAGCTCCGCAGTCGTGCGTACGGCGGGGTATGCCTACCGGCTGGAGCGCCGCTTGCTCTTGGCGGAATTCACGCGCGTCGGTGCGGTGCAGTCGCTGCTGTTGCGCTACACGCAGGCCTTGATCACACAGATGTGCCAAACCGCCGCTTGCAATCGTCATCACTCCGTCGAACAGCAGCTGAGTCGCATGCTCCTGGGGACCGTGGATCGATTGCCTTTACAGGATCTGACCATGACCCAGGAGTTGGTTGGGAGCCTGCTCGGTGTGCGCCGCGAGAGCATCACCGAAGCCGCGGGGCGCTTGCAACAGGTTGGCTTCATCAAATATCGACGCGGACACGTCGATGTATTGGACCGGATCGGCTTGCAGTCCCGAGCTTGCGAGTGCTATGCCGTCGTCAAGGCCGAGATGAATCGACTGCTGCCCCGCGCGGCGACCGGCGGCTAGTGCAATAGTTGGAAATACGCCTCGCGGTCCGTGGCGTAGCAACTGCATGACGCTGCTTCGAGACCCGCACGATTCAGAACCTTGATGGCGCCCCGGCTGTATTCGATGAGGCCGTCGCGTTGTAATTCACCGGCCGCGGCAGTAACTCCGACCCGCCGCACGCCAAGCATATAAGACAGGAATTCCTGCGTAACGTGGAAGCTGTCGGAATGTGCACGATCTTGGCTCATCAGAAGCCAGCGAGCCAGGCGTGGTCCGATCTGGTGGAAGCGAAGGCAGGCGGCGGAAGAAGCGAGCTGCGCCATGAGAACGTAGATGTATCGGTTGATGCTGCGCTGTAGTGCCGGGCTGTGCGCGACCTCGCCGAGAAACGCCTCGGCGTCGATTCGCCAAGTGGCACCCGCCCCTTGCACGAGCGCGTGCAAAGGCTCGGTCACGACGCCCAATGCGAGGTGTGCGCCCCACATCCCTTCTCGGCCGACCATGCCCACTTCTAAGACGGGCTTGCCTTCCAGAGTCGTGAGCAACGAAATGAAGCCTTCGGTCGGAAAATAGACGCTCCGTGTCGGTCTGCCGCGATCGCCGAGCACTTCACCCTGCACCAGCTCGATTCGCTCGCAAACGGCGAGCAGACGTCGGCGATCCTTGAGTGGAAGCAATTCGATCAAGTGATTCTCGACGATGGCCACGCCCCCTCCATGCAGGCCGGCCGCACCGAGTGGCGCCGGCACAGTTCCTGGACTGCCGCTGATCAAATTGCTGAGCACTCGGGAGAGTCTGGGTAAAGATGGGCGCGGCGACTGTCTGGTAGCACACATAGTGGCCACCCTCATCAGATAACCGCGCCATTGTCCTTCAGCTATGCGGGGCCTCGCGCCTTGCCTCCGGCGCCTTCGACTGGCTCTCCCGTAGCGCGTTCTGCTCTGTCGTGTGCCGTTGGGCAAGTGCCTGCGTTTGTGCCTGGTGTTGCCGTTCGAGCTCCTGCATGCCGCCATTCGAAGAGGGTTGCTTCGCCGCCTGCACATGGTCGGCCGCTTGCTTCTGCTGGAGTTCCTGCCGCTGCTTTTCCTGGCTGTCGCGCAAGTCATCCTGCTGCCGCTGATTCGCTTTGTCGCGCGCGGCATCTCCCGTGCTGGCTGCAGTTTGGTGGGCTACCGCGGGCAGGTCTGCGGCATGCACGGGGCAGGCTTACCGGCCTGTTTTGGCGATTTGGCTGCCCCGGCGTCGCCCACGTCGGCGTTCTTGAACTCGACGGGCTTGGAGGTCGCCGCAATCTCCGGTTTGCCGTGGTTGACCGATGCCGAGAGCGCATGATTGCTCATCGCCGCTTGGCGATGCTGCATTTGCAGCGCAGTTGCCGGCCGGTGCGGCGCGTGCGCTGCTGCCCGCTCCGCCGCGGTCGGTTGCGCTCGGGCGCCGCCCGACCCACCGTTGAAGCTAACCCTGTTGACCGTCGTGTGATTGGCAACCGTCTGTGTATACGTGTTGTGAATGTTGGTGACGTTCACGTGACTCACGGCCGTGTTGTAATAGAAGTGCTGACCCTGCCAATGCCCGCCCGCGTATCCGCGGCCGGAATAACCGAACCCGTAGTCGATGCCCCCATAGAAGCCGACCGTTGCGCCCCAATAACCCTCGTTCCAGGCATATCCACCGTTGCCCCACCCCCAATACCCGGGCGTCCAGAGCAGACCGGCTTCGGGTGGCTGCACCCAGGTGCCCGGGACCCAGAAATAGCCGCCCTGATTGTAGTCCCAATAGCCGGGAGCCCAGATACTGCCCTCTTCGAGGAGGACCGGCTGCTCGTACACAGGCAGTGCGGGCGGCGCGAGTGTGATGGAAACCGAGAATTGTGCCGCCGCGTTATCGGGGACTACGCTCAAGGTCAGGCCCAGCGCCAACGCGCACGCTGACGCGAGGAGAAGTGATTTGGATGTCTGTTTCATGTCGAATGCTTCGTGGGGAGGTGCGGAGCCGCGCGGAAGTGCGGAATATGGTTCCCGATGAGTATTAGAGTACGTAGGCCATTCCGATGTCGGCGCGCTACCGCACACAGGATGACTCGGAACGGTACGAAGACTTCGCGTCGCACCGGCCGGCGGATTCGCTCGCCATGAGATCGGCAAGCTGTTTTTGCAACTTCCGAGCCTGCTTGCGCAATTCCCTACTTTCCAGGCGAAGCAAATAAATGCGCGCACCCTCGGCGCTCTCGCTCAATGGCATTGCTTCTCTGTCTCTTGAATTGGCGCGCCGTTCGAGCGATCTTATTTGGCTCCAAAGCCCATCCGTGGGGTGCGACTCGCTGCCAAATCCGTCAATGAAGAAACCGTTGTCGTCCACCTCCGTGTGGTCGACAACGAGCTGCGACTCCATGACGGCCTCGCCCCTGCCCTTGATCGCTTCCAGCGTCGCCAGCCGTTCGGACAGGATATCTTGTCCAGCCGAGCCGCGACGCCGCATGAAGCGATAGACATACATGTCAACCATTTCGCCGTCCACGATAGCCATGCAGAAGATACGCGATCACGAGAACGGCAATGATCAGTCCGATCGGACCGATTCCCCATCCGGCGCCGATCCCCCAATAAAGACCTCCGCCGCCCCCAAACAATAACAAGAGAACGATTAGAACGATCAAAATATCCATGGGTTACTCCTGCTTTTCGGCCAACGTGGCCCTATCCGTTCACGTCAATATCCAGTCCGTTTAGTGGCAATGCTCGTCATGATCGCCGCAGTCATGCCATGCATTTTCGTGATAGTACCGATGGTGACCGCCATCATAGTAGCCTTCGCGCGGCGCAAGGACGCAGCCCAAAACCAGGCCGATCAATCCCAATAAGAAGGCGCTCTTGCCAATACGCTTGATATTTTTCATATGAAGTTTCACTCGGTTGATTCAAACTGTTGCTCATCAATCATCGTGCGTCGATAGTAGCCGCCCGAGCCGGATTCGTCGGTGCGGTGGCGCGCTTAGTTCCCTGCCCGTCTCCCGGTATTCGACAATAAGTACGATCGCGTTGCTGAACCGCGATGTCAGGTGGGCTCTCCTAGTATCACTCGCACCGAGTGCGTGCGGCCGTCGTCGGCCAGGACGATATGAGATTCGTCCAGCTTTTTGCCGTCCAATTCGACGTGAACGACGCCGCGGCTCACGCGATACGGATTTTCGACCAGGATTTCGTAACGAGCGGAGGCGTGCCTGAAGACAATTTCGAAGCGCGGCCACTCTGCAGGGATGCATGGGGTCAGCAAGAGTTTGCCTGCGCGTACCCGGAATCCCAGAATCCACTCCAGACCCGCCCGGTACATCCAGCTGGCCGAACCCGTGTACCACGTCCAACCGCCACGTCCCGCGTGCGGCGCGACTGAATAGACGTCCGCAGCCACGACGTAGGGCTCGACCTTGTAGCGCTGTACGTCAGCGCGCGTGCGCGTGTGGCTGATCGGATTCAGGAGCGAAAACAATTTTGCGGCACGATCCCCATTTCCGAGTATCGCCTGTGCAATCACCGTCCAAGTGGCGGCGTGAGTGTATTGTCCGCCGTTTTCCCGAATGCCCGGCGGATACCCCTTGATATAACCCGGATCGTGCGCGCTGTGATCGAAAGGCGGCGTGAAGAGCAACACGAGACCGGCGTCCTGCCGAACGAGCTGGCTGTCCACGTTGGCCATGCCACGCAGCGCGCGGTCGCCGTCGGCGGCACCGGAAATCACACTCCACGACTGCGCGATCGAGTCGATGCGGCATTCGGCGCTCGCGGCCGACCCTAGCGGCGTTCCATCATCGAAGTAACCGCGCCTGTACCAATCGCCGTCCCATGCCTGCTCGAGGGCCTTCTGCAGGGCTGCTGCGTGGGCCAGCCAACTGACGGCGCGGGCGTGCTCGCCGCGCGCCTCGGCCATCGGCGCGAAGGACATGAGCGTGGCCTGCAGGAACCATCCCAGCCAGACGCTCTCGCCCCTGCCCTTCTCACCGACACGGTTCATCCCGTCGTTCCAGTCGCCGGTTCCGAACAGGGGCAGTCCGTGCTCTCCGACTTGCAGCGCATGATCGAGCGCTCGTGCGCAATGTTCAAAGAGCGTCGCGGTCTCGTCCGAGATCCCGGGCATGTAGAAGGCGTCGTGCTCCTCCGGCAGCAATGTGCGGCCTTCCAGAAACGGAATCTCTTCATCGAGTACCGCCGCGTCGCCTGTCGTATCGATGTATTGAATGGCGCAATAGGCGAGCCAGACCACATCATCGCTGATGCGGGTGCGAACGCCCTGACCGGCCGACCCGGCGGCGACCGGCGGCAACCACCAGTGCTGCAGATCTCCCTCGCTGAATTGCCGTCCGCCGGCCCGCAGCAGATGCTCCCGCGTCAGATCCGGCCGCGTGACGGCCAGTGCCATTCCGTCCTGCAGCTGGTCGCGAAAACCGTATGCTCCGCTGGCCTGATAAAAGGCAGATCGCGCCCAGATGCGGCAGGCAAGCGCCTGATAGAGCATCCAGCGATTGAGGATGATGTCCATGGACCGGTCCGGTGTTTTCACCTGGACCGAGCCGAGGATGTGCTCCCAGTGCTCGATGACCTCTCGAAAGACCGCGTCAAGATCGGCATTGCGGTAGCGCGTGAGCAGCGCCTGCGCGGCGGACGCGCTGTCGGCCTCACCCAGGAAAAAAACGGCCTGCCCCGCCTGACCGGGTTCCAGCTCGATCGACATCTGCATGGCGCAGCACGGATCGAGGCCGGCGCCGGCTCGCCCGGACAAGGAGACGCGTCCCGCCAGAGCCGCCGGCATGTCCAGGGTTCCGTGACGGCCGAGAAATTCGCCTCGGTCCGCGGTCCACTGCGATTGACGCCCGGCGAAGTCGGCGAAAGCGACTCGGGATCCGAAATTGGCGTCCCACGGATTGCGGGCGAACAAGGCGCCGGTCTCTGGATCAAGGTCGGTCAGAATGAACGGCGCCGAAGTTCCGCGCGAGGTACCGAGCACCCATTCCACATACGCGGTGATTGAAATTCGCCGCGTGTACTGCGATGTGTTGCGGATGGTCAGGCGGGAGATCTTGATCGGATCGCCCATCGGCACGTACATGAGCAGATCCAGCTCCAGGCCGTGTGCGGTATGCTGGAATCTGCTGTACCCCTGTCCGTGCCGCGCGACGTAGGTCGCGCCCGGGTTGCGGATCGGTGCGGCCGTCGCTGCCCACACTTCACCGGTCTGCTCATCGCGCAGGTACAGAACCTCGCCGGGACGATCCGCGACCGGATCATTGGACCACGGAGTGATCTGATGATCCCGGCTGTTGAGGGCCCAGGTGAAGCCGCTGCCATCGGCGGCAACCTGAAATCCAAAGTGCGGATTGGCGATGACATTGATCCACGGTGCGGGAGTCGTCTGCCCCGGACCCAGAACGGTCACATATTCGCGGCCTAGCGCGTCAAACCCTCCCAGGCCGTTGAAGAACTCGAGATCCTGCGCCGACGGAGCGCCTCCCGGCCCTTCAAACCTTGGTGCGTGCCTCGAGGGCGGCGGGGTCGGCACCGCGGGCTTGCGCGCGCGATCGAGTTGACTGGCGATGTCGCCGCGCCGCGCAACCAATACGACACGTGCCACGGCCGACAGCAAGGTGCGCGTTTGTTCGGAAATGAGGTCGGCCCGAAGCACGAATACCGAGCCGCGCACGCGGTGCGCGCCCGCCTGCGGTCGTGACTGACTCATGCGCACCTGGGTTTCCAGCGCGTTCTGCAGGTCCTGGACGTAGGACGCCGCGCGTTCGTTCAAGATCACCAGATCCGCCGCGAGTCCCTTCATTCGCCAGTATTCATGCGCCTGCAGCAATTGGCGGGCGATGGCAATGTCTTCGACGGCGTCGATTTGCAGCAGCAGAATCGGAAAATCGCCGGAGATTCCCTGCGCCCACAGCCCTGCCGGCGGACCGCTGCCGCTGCGTATGGTGTTGGAGGGCGGCCGCATCGACGCGTCGGCGTAGAGAAGATGGCCTGCCAGGCGTTGAAACAAGGCCGCCTCGCCCGAGTCGATGCCAAGATGGCGCAACTCCACCTGGGCCTGCGTCCAGGTGAGAGTGCTCGCGCGCACGAACGAATTGGCTTCGTGGTGCTTGTCGAGCAGGTCGAGCACGCCGTCGCGCGAGGACGCGACAGCGGTCCAGAAGGCAATTCGTGCGGTCGTGCCGGCGGGCACCTCTAATCGATACCGAAGCGCGAACACGGGATCCAAGACCGTGCCCACCGTGTTGGACAAGCGTCGCCCATCCATCACCGCCAGGGGCGATCGGATTTCCCTCCCACGGCCCAAGAAACGCCCCCGATCCGTCTCGATTTCCGGTTCGCCCGTCACGGTGCCTTCAACGACCGCATGTTGAGCCACCCAGATATCCGGCTCGTCGGGCGCGCGCTTCCGCCGCGTCGCGAGGAGCGTGTTGAGTTTGGCGACATACTCGGTTTGCACGAAGAGCTTCGAGAAAGCCTGATGTGCCGCGTCGACCGCAGGCGGGGCGAGCGCGAGCTCCAAATAGGACGTGACCTCGATCTGCAGGTCCCGATGGCCCTTGTTGGCGATCGACAGTCGTCTGACCTCGGCATCGTCTTCGGGCGATACGACGATCTCGAGGATCGTCGTGATCGCATCGTCGATGCGCACGAACTCTGCGCGGTCCTCGGTGAACGTGACCTGATAGGTCTCAGGCTCGACCCCGCTCGGCTGATAGCCCGCCGACCATACGGCGCCGCTCTGGACGTCTCGCAGAAAGATGTAGCTCCCGGTATCGTCGCGCGTGATGTCTTCCTTCCAGCGTGTCACCGCGATATCGCGCCAGCGGCTGTACCCGGATCCGGCAGCGGTGAGCATCACCGAGTAGCCCCCATTCGAGAGCAGATGCGTTTGCGGCGCGGCATCATGTGCGCCATGCAGGCGACGGACATCGGGGAGCCGCGCGTCCGTGAGAAGCGCGGCTATTTTCACTTCCTCTGCCCTCGGCAGCACTGCCGAGACGTCGCGTGGCGCGCGCTCCTGCAAGAGCAATTCCGTCGCCTGTATGCTGGGCTCGGCGTGAAATCGTCCGCGCATCTTGCCGTCGAGCAGGACGTTCGCAATTGCCACGATGGTCATGCCTTGATGATGTGCCATGTAAGCTCGAACGACGGCGACCTGGGCACCGTCCGGAAGCCGCGAGCGGGTGTAATCGAGCGCCTCATGAAAGCCGTATCGGCCGCGCGCGCCAATCCCGGTAAGCCGCTCGAAATTGCGCATCGCGCCGCCGGGATCGACCATCGCCGCCAGTCCCGTGGCATAGGGTGCGATGACGGCGTTCTCGCTCAACCCGCGTTTGAGCCCCAGGCCGGGTACACCGAAGTTTGAATACTGATAAGTGAGCTCGAGGTCGCGTGCATTGTAGGCGGATTCGGAAATGCCCCACGGAATACCGAGTTCGGCACCATAGCCGATCTGCCGTTGGACGATCAGGCGGCTCGTCTGCTCCAGCAAGCTTCCGGCCGGCGCGCGCATGACGAGCGAGGGCATGAGGTATTCGAACATGGAGCCTGACCAGGAGATGAGAGCCGCCCCTTTTCCGACGGGCGTGACGGAGCGCCCGAGGCGGAACCAGTGGCGGGCCGGAATGTCGTTCTTTGCGATGGCAAAGAAACTCGCCAGGCGCGCCTCGGAGGCGAGCAGGTCATAACAGTTGGAGTCAAGAGTGCCGTCCGCCGTGCAGCCGATCGACAGCAACCGGCGCTGCTGATCGAACAAAAAGTCGAACTGCATCCCTTCGGCCATCCCGCGCGCCGTCACTTCGATCGCGGTCAGGCGCTTTTTCAGGCTGCGGGATGAGCCTTCAGTCAGCGTGACATCCTGGCGCCAGCTTTCCATGCACCGCTGCATGGCCTCGCTCCAGAAGAGCAACTCTCCGCCCGCCTCGTCGTCCCACTCGCCGGCCAGCGTTCGGACAATGTCGGCCAGCGTCATTGCGAGGGGGATGAGGGCGGCCAATCGTGCCGCAATGTCCGTCGTCGCGGTTTCGGCGTGGTTGAGTGCCGCAGCGAAAGCGGCGAGCGCTTCATCGATCTGATCCCGAGAAGTGGCGTGCATCCTGCGGTCGTCAGGCAGTTCTCTCCGGGCTTCGCACGCAAGATCCAGGGAGTCTCGGACGCCGGCGAAGCACAGGTCGGCTGGGGATGGATCGATCCAACCGCGGCAGGCGTTCGCGAGTGCGATCAGGTGTGCCGCAAGATTGCCGCTGTCCACGGTGGATACGTATCGCGGGTCGAGAGGGCGCAGATCGCGCGTGTCATACCAATTGTAGAAATGACCACGGAACCTCTCGAGGCGACTCATGGTCGCGAGCGTCGCCTCCGCGCGTTCGACGAAGCCAAGAGTTCCCAACCAGCCAAAGTCGCGGGCGCTGACGGCGGACAGCAGGTAAAGGCCCAGGTTGGTCGGAGAGGTCCGGTGGGCCAACACCGGCCTGGGGTCCTCCTGGAAATTGTCCGGCGGCAGCATCTGATCATCCGCCGTAACGAAGCTCTCGAAGTATCGCCACGTTCGGCGTGCAACCAATCTCAGGGCGCGCACGTCCGCCTCCGTCACGGCGAGGCGGCCCGCCACCAGCGGCGAAACGCTGATCCAAACTGCGATAGCCGGGGATGCCAGCCAGAGAATCAAGAAAGGCGACGCGAGCCAGCCGTTGTCCGGTCGAAAGTGAGCGATGAGAACGGCACCGACTGCGGCGATCGCGGCCGCGCCGGCCATGCGGCGGTAGGCGTTCGGCACCGTGAGGCGGAAACTGAGTTTGGCCTGCGCCGCGGTCACCCACTGGAGCAGATTCCGCTGGCTCACGAACAAGCGAAACAGCGTCCGCCCGATTGCGTCCGTCATTAACGTTGCCTGGTGCGCCAGGAACGTGACCAGGAAAGAGGTCTGTGTCGCCGCGAGCCAAACGTCCCTGCGCAGCGCGCGCAGATGACTGCGAACCGTTATGCCGGCACGGCTCGGTACGATCGCAGTGATGACGGGCAGCAGCGCCGGCAGTGCAATCGTCGCGATGATGAAGGCGCTCCACAGAAGCGCGGCGCCGGTCGGAAGCAGCCAACCCGCGAGCAGAGCGGCGACACTGGCCGGCGCCGACAGCGTGCGCCTGAGATTGTCCAGCATCTTCCACAGGGCGATGAGAGGCAAAGAACCGCTGCCGCGGCTGTCGCCCGCGGCGTCCGCCCGGCCCAATATCCACGGCAGGAGTTGCCAATCGCCGCGAGCCCAGCGGTGTTGACGGGCGGCGGCCACGTCATAGCGCGACGGGAATTCCTCGACAACTTCGATATCCGAAACCAGGCCCGCGCGGGCGAAAGTCCCCTCGAAGAGGTCATGGCTGAGAAGTGTCCCCTCGGGCACGCGGTCGGCCAGCGCTGCCTCGAAGGCATCGACGTCATAAATCCCTTTGCCTGCATAAGAACCAAGACCGAAAAGATCCTGGTACACGTCGGAGACCGCCGCTGCATAGGGATCGATTCCGCTCGCGCTGGAAAACACTCGCTGAAAGAGCGAGCCTTCGCGGCCCATCGGTAGGGAAGGCGCCACCCGCGGCTGCAGCACCGCATAGCCCTCGAGGACGTGGCCGGTCGCCACATCGAACCTGGGCCGGTTCAGCGGGTGAGCCATTTTACCGACCAGACGCCGCGCCGCATCCCGCGGCAATCGGGTATCCGAATCGAGGGTGATGACGTAGCGGATGTCAGGCGGGATGGCGGGGGGACTGCCGCCGATTTCGACGAAAGTCGTGTCCGGCGCGCCACGCAGCAGTTGATTCAATTCGTGAAGTTTCCCGCGTTTACGCTCCCATCCCATCCATTGTTTCTGTCCCTCGCTCCAGACTCTGCGCCGATGCAGCAGCATGAAACGATTGCCCGCGGGGGCTGCTCCATGCAGGCGATTGAGGCGCCCGATTCCTTCGGCCGCGATGTCGAGCAGCGCTTCATCTCCCGCCGTGTGCTCGGTCGGCGCATCGGTCCAGTCCGAGAGCAATGCGAAGTGCAGTTCGGCGTCCGGCGAGGCGAGATGGTGGATCTCGAGGCGCTCAATTTGCTCTTCGATGGACACGCGCGTCGTCAGAAGTGCAGGCACCACGACCAGGGTACGCAGATGCGCCGGGATGCCTTCGCGTAGTGCGAGACCGGGAAGAATCGTTGCGCCCAGCCCTCTCGTCACAGAGCGGTTCACCAGAGCGATTGCCGCGTCGAGTGACGGCACCATTCCCAGAAGGGCCAAGAGGGCGAGGCGGGTTCCGCTCACGCCCCACGCATGCAATTCGATCAATGGCAGGCAGAGCACGATGCCGGCAATCAAAAGGATGGCCGCAATGTAATCACCGGCCACGCGGCTGCTGAAACGGCCGATCGAGGCCCATCGCGAGGACCGATAGCCGACAGCCGCATCGAAGGCGCGCCGGCCGGCGCCGATCAAATGGTATCCCGGATCACGCCTGCGGTCCGCGGCGCCGTTGCTGTCGTTCGCGGCCGGCGCGCTTCCGGCCGATATGGCGGCACGCGCGATGTCGATCTCGGTCCGCTTCGAGCCGCGCGCCAGCCGCTCTATCGCGCGGCGGTACAGATCGCGGCTTGCAAAATCCATGGCCGCAAAGTCGCTGTGCGACCGCAACAGCTCATCCACGAGACTGACGCTCTCGAAAAACTCCGGCCAATCCACATCCGAGAGCAGCCTCATGCTGGTGATGATGTTGCGCACGGTGACGTTCGATTTGCCCTGACGCTGATGCTCCTCGTGAACCATGTCGTCCGCCGTCGTACCCTGCGATGTCAGGCGATCCTCCAGCCATCGCCGTGCCGGCGTTATCGTGGGATCTTGATCGCGCAGCCGCAGCACCAATTGAACGGCGAAGGCGGGAGGCAAAGAGGCGCCCGTTGCATCGAGGCGGCCCAGCGCGTCCGGCTCCGCCGCATATCCGTTCAGACCCAGCAGCCGGTCGGCCACAGTGTCCGCGTCCTCGCGGGCCGCGCGGCTGCTGACGATGCGCGTGGCGGCGCGCCGTAAGTTCTCGACCAGCACGATGCGCAGCGTGATGGCAACCGCCCAAAGCTCCCCAATGGTCAGCGCCTCCACGCGCTGATACGCCCGTACGAAGAGACGTAGCGAGTCTGGGTCGAACCGGCTGTCGTTGTGAGCGATGAACGCCCAGGCCAGTCCGAACACGCGGGGATAGCCGGCGAACGGACCGTCCTCGAGCTTCGGCAATTGTCGATAGAATCCCGGCGGCAGATCTTCGCGAATCTCGCGGATCTGCTCTTCGACCAAGTGATAATTGTCCAGCAGCCATTCGGCGGCCGGCGTGATCGGGCGGCCTTCGCCGATCGCGACCCCGATCGCCCGGTATGCGGCGAGCAAAACGGACTCGTTCTCTTTCAATCGCGCGCCCAGGGAGCGGCGTGCCGACCGCCGTTGCGTCACGCGTTGGGCGGTGGCGAGGCTCGCAGCATGCTGCTCGAGACGCTCGATGCTGAAGAGCTCGGCGCGGAGGATCTCGTCGTTGTCCCAAGGCGAGACAGGCGACCCGAGTATTGGCATCGCTGGCGCCCCATCTTGAGTAGACTATATCGATGCCGTCGCCGGTTCTGTATCCGGCAGCCCGGATAAAAGCAGAGTACGCGCGCACGACGAAACCGTCAGTGCGTTACCGCACTTAGCTCAAACGTTCAATGTTCGCGCAGTTCTCCTACGCTGCGTCACTGGGTCCGCCTACAGCCGGAACGCCCCGCGCCGTCATCATATACGAGTTGAGACAGGCCATCGAAAAGAAGTGTTCGATGACTTGCCGCGACACATCCAAGAACACGGCGCATCCGGCCCTCGAGGCGGAACACCGCAAAGTCCACCGACCCCGAGGTCTACCCGGAGGCGGCTACTTAAGGGTAGTCAGGCTTCCGAGCGGTACTGCCCGAAAGCAATCACGAGGATATTCAGCTTATGAACAGAGCACTCTCCAGACTGACCAAGGTGACGTTCGCGCTGCTGGCGGCCTCCGCCGGAGTCGCCGCCTACGCCGGCAATCCCATCGCAGACGAGAAAATTGCCGTCGCAAAGGCCTCGCTCGATCGTGCGGAACAATCCGGCGCGCCTCAGGCAGCGCCTGTGGAAATCGCAACGGCGCGCGACAAATTGGCCCGTGCCGAAAAGGCCAATGCCGACCACAAGATAAAACCTGCTGCCCTGCTGGCAGATCAGGCAAACATCGATGCGCAGGTAGCAGAAGCGATGGCTGAGCAGGCGCGTTCCAAGAAGGCCGCAACGGAATTCGACACGAGCATGCAGGCGCTCCGTCAAGAATCTACGCGCGCTTCGCAATCGGCTCAATAAGGATATTTATGAACACAAAACTCTTGACCGGTATGGCCCTTGCGATGACTTTTGCAGGTTGTGCCGACGTGCCCAAACCGAATCCCGCGCTCGATGCCGCCCGCAGCGCCGTGCAATCGGCCGAAGCAGATCCGAATGTAAGCAAGTATTCGGCGGTGGATTTGCAAGCCGCGAAGGACGAACTGCAGGCGGCCGAATCGGCACAGATGAAGCACGACGAAGCCGGCGTGGAGCAGCCCGCCTACCTCGCCGCCCAGACGGCTCGTCTTGCCCAAATCAAGGCCTCGGCAAAAGCCGATGACGCGCGGGTCGCCGCCGGGCAGGCTGAGCGAGACAGGATTCAATTGAATGCACGCACGAACGAGGTCGACAACGCAAAGCTCGCACGCGATGAGGCGACGCAGAAGGCAAGCGATTTACAGGCGGAAGTCGATGCACTCAAGGCGAAGCCCACCGACCGCGGTTTGGTGCTGACGCTTGGGGACGTCTTGTTCGATACGGGCAAAGCGGATCTGAATCCGGGCGCGGCGCGCAATCTCGACCAATTGGTGCAGTTCTTGACGGAACATGGCGATCGACGCGTCGAAATCGACGGCTACACCGATAGCATAGGGAGCGAATCATTCAATCTGGATCTGTCCCAGCGCCGCGCGGACAGCGTCAAGTCGGTGTTGGTGGCGCGCGGAATCGACTCCTCACGAATCGTGAGCCGCGGCTACGGCAAGGAATTCGGGATTGCGAGCAACTCGGATGCCGGCGGCCGACAGCTCAATCGTCGGGTGGAAATCGTCATCGGCGGAGAGAATGGCGCGGCGGTGGCGGCCAGAAGCCACACCTGAGCGCTCAAGGTACGATGCGGCGGGTCGGTGCACGGCAGCATCTTCCCGCCGTGCGGCAGCGGACGGGCCCTAACCAAGCAGGCCCTTGACTCGGGATGCGAGCGCCTCCATGGCAAACGGCTTGGTCAGCACGGACATTCCGGCATTTATACGCCCGTGACTGAGCGCCGCGTTCTCGGCAAATCCCGTAATGAACAGCACTTTCATTTCAGGCCGGAGTTTGCGCGCCGCCTCCGCCACCTGCCCGCCGTCCATTCCCCCGGGCAATCCGATATCCGTGATCAGCAGATCGATTCGTACAGTGGACTGGAGCACCTTGAGTCCGGATGGGCCGTCTCCCGCTTCGAGCGCGATGTAGCCCAGTTCCCTCAGCACGTCGGTGACCAGCATTCGCACCAGCGGTTCGTCGTCGATCACCAATATGGTTTCGCCCCGCGCGGCATGCGGCACGTCCGAGAGGTCGCGCTGCGCTTCGATCGTCTCTGCCTCCCCGATATGGCGCGGCAGATACAGACACAGCGTCGCGCCCCGGCCGACTTCTGAATAGATACGGACTTGGCCGCCGGATTGGCGCGCAAAGCCATAGGTCATCGAGAGCCCGAGTCCGGTTCCTGCGCCCAAGGGCTTGGTCGTGAAAAACGGATCAAAGGCGCGCGCTATCACCTCCGGCGTCATGCCCGTGCCGGTGTCGGTGACGCTCAGCGTTACGTATTGTCCTGGGGGCACGTCGCGCTCGCGGGCACCGCGCTCATCCACCCACTGATTGCTCGTTTCCACCATCAATGAGCCGCCGTCCGGCATCGCATCGCGGGCGTTGATGCACAGGTTCAACAGTGCGTTTTCCAATTGATTCGGGTCGACCTGCGTGGTCCACAAGTCCGGGGCACCGATCGTTTCGACTCTCACGGAGGGGCCGACCGTGCGCCGGATCAGCTCTTCCATGTCGGCGACCAACCGGTTGATGTCGGTGGGTTTGGGATCCAATGTCTGACGCCGGGCAAACGCAAGCAGCCGATGGGTGAGTGCGGCCGCTCGCTTGGCGGCACCCTGCGCAATGACGATGTAGCGCTCTGCCTCTCTCAGCCGGCCTTGCGTGAACCGATTGCTCAGCAGTTCCAGACTCCCGGCTATCGCCATCAGCAGATTGTTGAAGTCATGGGCGATACCGCCGGTTAGTTGTCCGACAGCCTCCATTTTCTGCGACTGCCGTAACGCGTCGAGCGCCGCCGCCAATTCGGTTCGGGCCTCCCGTTCCTGCGTAACGTCGCGCGCGCTGCAATAGAATTGGTCGCCTTCCGGTACGGCCACCCACGAAAGCCAGCGATATTCTCCGTCGGTTCGCCGGTAGCGATTCTCGAAACGCAGCACCGATTCCGCTCCCTCCGCCTCCCGAAGACCGATGCGAGTCCTTTCCACATCGTCCGGATGAATAAATTCGTAGATGGAGGTCTCGAGAATGGCCTCCGAGGTCCAGCCAAGTGCCCTTGTCCAAGCTGGATTCGTGCTCTCGAAATAGCCTTGCGCGTTCAGGATTCCGAGCAGGTCGCTGCTGAGCTCCCAGAGTCGGCCACGATCTGCCGACTGATTGCTCATCCGCGAATCAAATTCAGCGTTCAGATAGCGCACCTGCACCTCCATCGGTTGAATCGAGCCGCGGCGCGATCGATCGACTAAGGGTATTGATATTGCTAAACGCCGACATACTTGGTTTCTTTTTCAAGGCGGTTCGATCCGTTAGGCGGGCGGCCGGATAACTAGCCTACGTCGCTTCAAAACGCTTGGGGTGCACGCGGCCGTATCGAATATATTGTGGGTCTTGCGCCATACCCGTCTGTGCGTTTCCGCACACAGAGCCATGCCTCATCCACGCGAAAGGAGGCGTCTATTCAGCGGGCGTTGCTAGGCTGCCGGCCCGAAAGGAAGCAAACGATCATATTCGCGCTTGACGACCGCATAACACTCGCAGGTGCGCTTTTCGAGTCCGGCGCGATTCAACACGGTGATGTGACCGCGCGAATATTTGATGAGACCTTCTTTCTGCAGGTTGAGCGCGCCTTCCGTCACGCCTTCGCGACGAACTCCCAACATATTTGCAATGAGCTCCTGCGTCATTACGAGCTCATCCCCTTCCAGGCGATCCAAGCTCAACAACAGCCATCGGCACAGCTGCTGATCCAGGGAATGATGTCGATTGCACACCGCCGTTTGCGCCATCTGCGTGATGAGCGCCTGGGTATATCGCAGGAGCAGATGCAGAACGGGGCCGGCTTTGTTGAACTCGTCCTTCATGATCTGCGCTTTGAGGCGGCATCCCGAACCTGCACTTTGTACCACCGCCCGGCTCGGGGTGGACTCGCCGCCCATGAAAAGAGAAACGCCCACGATTCCCTCATTGCCCACCACGGCAATTTCCGCGGACGCGCCATTTTCCATCACGTACAACAACGACACGATGGAAGTGATGGGGAAATACACATATTTCAGCGCAACGCCGGGCTCATACAGCACCTCGCCAAGCGGCATCTGCACAGGCTCGATCGCCGTCGACCACCGTTCCCATTCCGCGGCCGGCAAGGATGCTAAGAGCTGATTCCTTTTAAAATGGGCGGGTTGCGACGGCATATTGTTAGAAGAGCTAATGAGGACCGTCTAGCGACGGCAGGATCGGGAATCGCCGACATGATGGGCAGATTAGCGAAATCGCGCGCGGCGATATGTTCGTTACCGCACATACTGTAGCACCAAAGGCATCGTTGCAGCCAATTTGCGGCGCGCGCGGCCTTATACGGGGATGACGGCCGTCGTCGGCGCTAAGCCAGATGATAAAGACGCCGCGCGTTTCCGCCAAAGATTGCGGCGTGATGACCGAGCAATCGCATCTCGATCCGGTGCTTGCACGATACGTTGGGCCGATTGGCCAGACTCCGGATCTCCCGGCGCCACGACGCCAACGCCGGCGGCATCCGGAACGGTGGTTTCCCGGCATGATCCAGCACGATCGACAATGAGGGGTGTCGATCGGCAAGCACGCCGATGGCCGTCAACTGATCGGCCTGAACGAGTGCATCAAAGGTCAGCCCTGCTTCCTGTATGGCCTCGATCCCGGGACTCAGTGCCGGCCTCAATATCCAGTCGCGCTCCGCGAGATCCTGGAGCATGGGTCGTACTCCGACAAATAACGGGTTGCCCGCTCGATCGCGGATACGTTGCGCTGCGTCTCGGACGGCGAGATCGACCCAACCGATCACTCCCAGGATCAAGGAATGGTAATGACCATTGTGGGAGGCGCCGCGGTGCCGCCGGCCTTGGGATTTGCCGACGATCACTTTGGGCTGCGCCCGGCATATTTCGTTCTTCTGATATGTTTTCTGTTCGTGATGCTGTTTGGGTTGTTCGCCAGAGCGAAGAACGAACCGCTTCCGCAATAAGGCCGCTCTTCCTTGCGTGGCGCAGCAGCGCCGCTCTTTGCTCCCAGAGTGCGCCTGATATACTCGGCCCAAGGGCGGAGGTCTTACGGCGCAACGGGATAAATGGGCAGCAGTTCTTGGGGCCGGTGTCCTGGCGGCTATCGCATTTGGGATGTACGGTTGCAGCAGTTTATCGAGTACGGACAAGCTTCCGAACCCAATCGTGGGGGCTTGGCTCGTCAAGGATCCCAACGCGCCATTTCCCTACCACCTGTATGTCTTCAACATTGACGGCACCATGCAACAGGCGAACCCCGACGCCGGCGACCCGCATGGCAGCGACAGCGACGGCAAGGGCATTTGGGTCACGGACGGAAAGCGAGTCGAAGGCAAGTGGGTAGAGGTCATAGCGGACCGCGTCACGCATCGATTCGCGGGGCGCATGGAGTTTTCCTATGACATCACGGTAAGCGGCGATACCTATACCGGCACAGAAGCTGTTCGCGCATATGACGCCGCCGGCAACTTAACGGCCGGACCCGCCACCCCCGCTCAGCTCGAAGGCAAGCGGGTCAAATATCCGTGATGCAGAATTCTGCGTCCGTTCCGACGCTCTCCTGCCGATGAGGGGCGACCGCATTCGACATTCGACGCTGGAGAGACATATGAAAGCTCAAGAGATACGTGCGGCACTGGATCGGCATTGGGCCGCATCCGATGCCAACGATTTTGAAACGGAGCACGACATCTATCTCGAGGACGCGGTGCTCGAATATCCCCAGTCCGGCGAGCGAATCCGCGGCCGGCGCAACATACAGATCACGCGCGCCAATCAGCCGAGCAAAAAACGCTTCGCCGTGCTGCGAATCATCGGCAGCGGCGATCTTTGGATCACCGAGTATATTCTGACGTATGACGGGAAGCCCTCCTACACCGTGAGCATCATGGAGTTCAGCGGCGACAAGGTTGCACGGGAAACGCAGTACTTTGCGGATCCGTTCGAGGCCGGCGCATGGCGCGCTCAATGGGTCGAACGGATGGGTTAGCCGTCATGTCGGCTGCAGACGTCCCAAGTCCGATTGATCTGCGCCTGATGCCAGATGCGCTCGAACGGGAGCGCACGGCAATGCAGAAGCGCCCTTGGCGCATGGAGTTCTCGAATCTGCCGTCTATCAATCCGTTCGACAAGTCCTTGAAGGGCGGTTTGGTGTTGCACCATGCGAATTAGAGTGGTCAGATGCAGGGCCAAGGCAGATGCCGTAAGTTGGAGATCCATTAAGACGGCGCTCCAAATCATTGCGGTATTTGCCCTGGGTAGCCAAGCCGCAGAGGCACTGTCTGCGGATACCTCATGGATGCTGAGTTACGCGGGTCGTTCGACGAACGCGCTCATCTGGGATCAGCGATTCAATGGCGTCGTCGAAGAGTCGCTGCCACCGAGCCTTTCAGCTACGGTGCTTGAGGGTCTTGGAGGGCCGCCGAACCCGGTCTTCGTCGTCGGACCCACTTTGTCAGCGTCTGCGTGCGTCGCACATGCCTGCCCGGACAAGGGATTCTTTTGGATAAACACGACTGATGGAACGGCATTTGGTGCGAGCGCTTCACTATGGGGTTGTGATGGGGGAGCCGATATCGGTCTTCGGTGCGAACTCCTGTTGGGTTCGCGGCGGATTACGTCATCCCAGAATATTCCCGCTTCAGGTAAGCAGGCATTGATGGCATGGATGAACGAATACGATATCCGCGTGAAGGTGGTTCGGTTTATAGACGCGGCAAACAAGAGCACGGAATTGAATCCGGCGGATTTCCGCCTTAGCGAGCGTTTTCAGCCGCCTTCGACGGGCCCGAGTTTTGATTGTCAAATTGCGCGTTCGCAGATCGAAAAGGCTATCTGCGGAAATCCGATACTAGCCAAACTCGATCTTGAAATGGCGGATTTGTACGGGCAAATGCACGTGAGCTATGACACCGTCGGAGATCGAGAGCAGCTGCGAGCCCTACAACACACGTGGTTGGCGAGTAGAGGAACCGTCTGCCCCGACGAGCCGGATCAAGTACAGTGTTTGGCAGCGGAGTATCGACGTCAGCATGACATCCTAGAGAATTGGATCCCTACCCGAGGAATGCCGAAGAAATAGGAAATGGCCTCCATAGAGCGGCCATTCGGTGCGATGCCAGGTGTGATATAGCCATGGGAACCAACAATTACCGAAGGAGCCGCAGGCGGCGGTCGTACGAAGCCAATGGCCGAGCGCATTACCTATCTTAAGGTCGCCCTGGAGGGCATTGATGCGATGTCAGCCGCGACGTCGCGCACCTATCCTCGACATACCCATGATCAATACGGCGTCGGTGTTGTCGACAGTGGTGGACATGCCTCGCTCAGTGGTCGAGGGCAGGTCGAGGCAGGTGCGGGTAACCTGATATTTGTGAATCCAGGGGAAGTACACGACGGTCGGGCGCTCGGGGGGCGACCCCGGTCATGGCGAATGCTCTATCTGGAACCTGCCGCCTTGGCTGCAGCACGCGATGACGTGCTCGAGAAAACGACGGCGATTCCTGATTTCGCGGCGCCGGTATTTACAGATCAGCGATTGCGCCTCGCATTTGACGCCGCCTTTGAAGGCGCCACGAGACAGGACGAGAACGGTCATGAAATGATCGCTGAGACTGCAGCATTGCGGCTGGTCGCGCTTCTGTCGGTCAATCTGTCGTCGAAAGACCGGAAGAACAGCATTTCGACAGTTTCGATTCGCAGAGCCCGGAGCCGAATCGACGCCGATCCGGCAGTGCCCCTGACATTGGCGAGTCTTGCGGCCGAAGCCGGCACGAGCCGCTACCAATTATTGCGGGCCTTTGCGCGAGAGCTCGGGTTGACGCCCCACGCCTACATCCTTCAGCAGCGCCTCGCGCTGGCGCGCCGATTGATTCGTGCAGGGTCGGCGCTCGTTGACGCAGCGTCCGCGGCGGGCTTTTCCGATCAAAGCCACCTCACTCGGGCGTTTGCGCGGCAGTTCGGAGTTACTCCCGCCCGCTACCGTACACACGTCTCTAAGACCGCTGCAATTTTATTCTAGATCGCGCGCAGCGCCGCATAGGAAGCTTGGTACCTCACAATGTGGAGGTCACCCTCATGTATACGGTCCGCCCCTGCCGGAAAGACGAACGTTCGGCAATCTCTGAGATTGTCAATGCGGCGGCCGAAGCATATCGCGGCGTTATTCCGGCGGACCGATGGCACGACCCCTATATGAGCCTGCAGGAGCTGGATTCGGAAATCTCCGCGGGAGTCGTCTTTTGGGCCTACGAGAGTGCAGACGAAGTGATCGGCGTAATGGGCATTCAACCGGTACGCGATGTCGACCTCATCCGCCATGCCTACGTTCGTCCGGGCAAACAGCGTCGCGGCATAGGCGCAGCACTCATCGGCCATATCCGATCGCTGAGTCACAGACAAATGCTCGTAGGTACCTGGGCGGCGGCCACGTGGGCCATCGCCTTCTACCAACGACACGGTTTTGTGTTGGTTTCTCTTGAACAGAAGACCGCCCTGCTCAAGACCTATTGGACGATACCTGCGCGCCAGATTGAGACATCGGTGGTCTTGGCCAATCCGCCGCTATCAGCAAGCGCGTGACCGATAAGGCTGACGGGCAGCCGGGTCCCTCAACGCAGTTCAGCCCCAAGCTCGCGCACCCCCCGTCCCAATCGCTCAGCGCAAGAGCGTGCGTAGACTGTTGATGTACCCATTAGTCGTCGCAGTTGCGCAGTCGGGCCGGTGCGAAGTCATGCGGACTCGGACTCTACAGATCGCTCTTCCAGCGCGGCGGGACTTGATGAGATAGGCGGTTGTGCTGGCGACTCGAGCCGCGCCAAAGCAGGTCTCGACCGATACTCACTCACCAGACATTCGAGCTGTATGGGAGATCGTTTGCATCGGCCGTGCTCTGGCGTTAGACTTGTGACAAGTCGTAACATGTTACCATCGGTAGCCAAATGAAAGGCAAGCGCCCCCCTCTCGGCGATCTCGAGCACGAGTTACTCACAATCCTGTGGACTCACGGGGAAATGACTGCCTTTGCAGTCCGCAAGCACGTCAGCCGGAAGCTCAAAGATCCAACCATTCGGACAGTATTGCGTCGTTTGGAAGATAAGGGCTACGTGACTCACTCGGTAGTGAGTGGAACGTTCATTTATCAAGCGACCGACACGGCAGAAGCCGCCGCCGCAAGTGCCGTCCAGGGCATTGTCGAAGGCTATTGCGGAGGCTCGCTCGAGCGCGTCCTGCGTGGGCTAGTAGATGCCGGTTTCGTCGACACCACTCGCCTGGAGGCTCTCATCGGCAAAATCAAACGCAAGCAGTCCTCCACTTGAGCGAGGAGAGGAGCAGCCTTTCGTGGCGGTCCCCGCGCTGAAGCTCGATGCTGCTGCGGCAGGCGGCATGGATCGAACGATTCCACACGGGCGGTGGTCGCCGACGCGATGGCCGATCGCCCTTAGGGTGGTGATCGCAGCAGCGGGCGCCATTCTCTTAATTCTGTCGGTCGTAAGGCTTCTTTCTGGCTCGGGAGAGCGAACGGTGCAGCTGCCTGCTGCGCAAGTCACTGTGGCGACAGTCGAGAAAGGAATTTTTCACGATTTGATTCCATTACGCGCGAGCGTAGTGCCCCGCGAGACGGTCTACGTCGATGCGATCGATGGGGGGCGTGTGGATCGTGTGCTTGTGGAACCAGGGGATATGGTACGTGCTGGCCAGCCGATGCTCGAGTTGAGCAACACAAACCTTGCTCTTCAGGTCATCCAGCAGGAATCTCAGATTAACCAAGCCATCTCAGAGCTCCAGCAAAATGAGATCGCTCTTGAAGAGAACCAGCTGTCTAACGATCGCGCACTGGCGGAGATCGATTACAACCTGGTTCGCTTAGGACGTGCCGCGGGGCGGCGCGAGGAGCTCGCCGCGAAAGGTGCCGTTTCGCTCGAGCAGCGCGATGTGGCCTCGGACGAGCTTGCCTACTACAAGCGATTACGGCCCATACAAGCGGAAAGCGGGGCGCGTCAGTCCGCTCTTCGAGAGCGGTTGCTCCCATCAATACATGAGCAGCTCGAAATCCTTCGAGGGAACCTCGCGGTGGTGCATGACAAGCTCAATGGTCTCGTAATTCGCGCTCCCATTGCCGGCAAAGTGACCGCGATCGATCTTAAGGTCGGCGAAATCCGTAGTGCTGGCCAGCGCCTCGCCGAGGTGACACCCCAAACAGGGATGAAGCTGAACGCCGATATCGACGAGTTCTACCTGACGCGTGTACGGGTTGGCCAAATCGCCACTATTACCGTCAACGGTGAACCCGTACCTCTCACGATCAAACGGGTGTACCCCCAGGTGCAGAACGGTCAATTCCAGGTCGATCTCGATTTTCAGGGGGCGAGCCCGCCCAGCCTCGTGGAGGGTGCGACTGCCCAAGGTCGCTTGCAGCTCGGCGGCGATACGCAAGGGACCATCCTCGCTGTTGGGCCCTTCCTGGAACGCACCGGCGGGGATTGGATCTTTGTTCTCCGACCCGGGAGCGACACTGCTGAGCGCCGTCGTATCAAGGTGGGGCGCCGTACGAGTGAGCAAATGGAGATCCTGGCGGGGCTCCGCCCTGGTGAGCGAGTGATCACGTCCGATTATACAGGCCTTGAGAAGGCTGACCGGGTCGTCCTGACGCACTAAGAAGGAATGGAGAATGCTAAAGCTCGAACACGTCTCGAAAGTCTACCGCACGACCGATGTGGAAACGGCTGCGCTCGACGACGTGTCCCTGGAAGTCAAGCCGGGGGAATTCCTAGCGATCATGGGTCCATCGGGTTGTGGCAAATCAACGCTCCTCAATATCCTCGGATTGATCGACAGCCCAACCTCCGGGTCGTACTGGTTTCGTGGCCAGGATATTGCTCGCTGCTCGGAGGAGGAGCTCACCCTACGCCGGCGCGCCGGGGTGGGCTTCGTGTTTCAAAGCTTCAATCTCATTGATGACCTGAATGTCACTGAGAATGTCGAAGTCGCGCTTTTGTATGTGGGGGTGCCACGCGCCGAACGACGCGAGCGAATTGCTGCCGCGCTCGAGCGCGTCGATCTCGCCCACCGCGCGCGTCACATGCCGAAGCAGCTCTCCGGCGGCCAGCAACAACGCGTTGCTGTCGCTCGCGCGCTAGTCGCCAATCCCAAGCTAATCCTCGCCGACGAACCGACCGGGAACCTTGATACCGCGAATGGCGAGGCCGTGATGGAGATGCTCACCCGCATCATGAATGGCGGCACGACCGTCGTCATGGTGACCCACTCGGAGGAACACGCAAAGCGTGCCCACCGGGTGGTGAACATGCTGGACGGACGCTTAGTGGACACCTCGGAGGCTTGAGTCAGCCGTGATGGGAAATTACTTCGCAGCCGCACTCCGTAACCTGCTTCGCAATCGGGTCTATACGACAATCAATCTCTTCGGGCTTTCGCTGGGATTCGCCGCAGCGTTGCTGATCGCGCTCTACGTGCGCGATGAGTTGAGCTATGACCGGTTCTTCCCGGGTTATCACGACGTCTATCTGCTGACTGAGACAAAGGACTACACCAATCGTAGCTTGCCTGTAGAGCGATGGGATTTCTCTTTTCCCGATTTGGCGGCAAAGCTGAGCACACGGTTCCCGCAGATCGCGACGATTGCTCGGGTCATGACTCCGGATGATCCGCCGCACATTCGTCACGACCAAGTGGAAGCGGACGAAACGGACTTCCTCTGGGTGGACCCGTCATTTTTTCGGGTCATGCCGCTGAAATCATTGGCCGGCGATGCTCAAACGGCTCTGGAGGCGCCCGACAGCGTCGTCCTGACCCGAACGGCCGCGCGAAAGTATTTCGGTCGAGATATGCCATTGGGTGAACTATTGGAAGTGAACCCTGCCATGGGCGCGGATGCTGCCAAGGTATCGACAGCCTTCAACACACCTCATGCGATGCGAGTGGCGGCGGTAATAGAGGACTTGCCATCCAATAGCTACGTACAGGGCGAAGTGTTCGGTTCGAGCCTCGCGGCCTACTCCAAGTTTGCGCTATATGATCTCACCCAAGATCAGGGGCCTTTTCGGATGAACGCTTATACCTTCATCCGCTTACGGCCGGGGGCACCGGTACAGGACTTGCGGCGGGAGCTGTCAGCCTTTGCCTCTCACGATGCTCCCGTTTATCCACCTGGGTTTACCGTTGGAATGCACCTGACGCCCATTAGCGACTTACACCTGTCACCTGCCGGCGAATCACCGATATCCCCGAGAGGGGAGAGGAGCCGTCTCGCCACCCTCATCGCTATTGGCCTATTGATCATCCTCTCGGCATCGTTCAACTTCGTCTCACTGATGACTGCTCGAGCGGCCCAACGTGCTATTGAGACCGGCGTTCGCAAGGCATCCGGTGCGCTTCGCAGCCAATTGATCATCCAGTTTTTGGGAGAGGCGATCATCTATGTCGCCTTGGCCATGGCAGTGGCCGTTGCGCTCAGCGAAGTGCTGTTGCCTCGAGTGAATTCTGTCTTAAAGCAGAGAATCGCCTTCGACTACCCAAGCGATCCGGTACTCCTGTGCTCTCTGCTGCTTACTACCGTCTTGTTAGGCTTGCTGGCCGGTGCATACCCGGCTTTCGTTCTATCTGCCTATCGGCCGGCCGCGGTGTTGAAAGGGACGCTTGCCCAAGGAGTATCCGGCGGAATGGTCCGTCGTTCCCTGGTCACCCTCCAATTCGCCATCATGATTGGCCTAGGGATTACCACGGTAACGATTTGGCGCCAGACGCTGTTCTCTCTCGACAACCAATTGCGAGTCGATGGCTCCAGCATCCTTCTCATCGACGACGCTTGCGCCCCTTCCGGCCGAGCCTTTCAAGACCGGGTAGCCACGCTACCTGGGGTCGCCGCGGCCGCTTGCGCCAACTACGCGGCACTCTACAACGGCGGAATGATCGTTTCTGCACGGGTTCAGGGCGGGGCTGAAGTTCCCATGGTGAGCGGCGCTGTCGACTACAACGCGCTCAAGTTCTATGGCCTACAGCCGCGGGCGGGGCGATTCTTCGATCGTGACCACGGTGATGATGGCCGCCTCGACGAAGGAGATACGACGGGGAATCCGTCCATCGTCATCAACGAAACGGCAATGCGGAAACTGGGTTTTACGTCTCCAGCCCAGGCGGTTGGCCAGATTGTGACCTGGAATCGCCGGCGCTGGAGTGCAAATCCCAACCCCGGCACCCTTGGACCGTCCGAGATCATTGGTGTATCGCCGGATTTCGGCCTGGACACCCGTAGAAATTTGCTCCCGCAGATACTCTACGTAGACCCGATCTCTTTTTCGGTTCTGAGCGTTCGGCTGACGGGGTCGCAAATCCCGGAGACTCTGACAGCAATCGATGCCGTCTGGTCCGAGATAAAACATACGCCCATTCATCGACGCTTTCTGAGCCAATATTTGCAGCACATGTACGCCGACGTGATACTGCAACGGACAGCGATCAGTCTCAGCACTGCCCTTGCCGGCGTGATTGGTGTGTTGGGACTGTTGGGGCTATCAGCACATTCCGCCGCACAACGTACCAAGGAGATCGGCATCCGAAAGGCGATGGGCGCAAGTCGGCTCGATATCCTCCGCTTCTTTGTCTGGCAATTCGCGCGTCCCGTTCTATGGGCAAACCTTATTGCGTGGCCATGTGCGTACTTCCTCATGAGGCATTGGCTTGACGGTTTTGGGCATCACGTTAGTCTGAGCCCCCTGACGTTTCTTGCTGCTGGAGCGTCGGTACTTCTCGTCGCGTTGGCGACGGTGCTCGGACACGCGCTGACGGTCGCGCGCGCCAAGCCGGTCCATGCCTTACGCTACGAATAAGCCATTAATCGCGAGAGCCCAAATCTGAATAACTGCGAACTTCCCATCGCGACGCTTACGGATGTCGGTGGAACGCGAGGCAGCGGACGTCGCGTCAAGTTCTCGCCATGCGGCGCACGAGCTGCGTATTTCGTTAATGTCCTAGTTCCGATTCGCTCGATTGTCGCGGTCGTTACCTCGCGACCTCGAATGTAGTCCACGAACTAAGGCGCCCCGACATCTGTTTCCCCTCCTCCTGCTATTGGCGCTTCGACTCTGACCTCTTCCGGGCCCGCCCTAAGGGGCGGTTGGTTCTCCCCCTAATCCATCCTTAGCCGAAACGTTAGATCCAGGGCGAACCGGCATTTAGGGCACGCCAGGCAAAGGGCAACCAGCGTGTCAGCGCGAACGCCAGCCACAAGGCCCACGCCAACATGGCCGCCTTGTACCACCACAGCGAAACCGAGAACACCCATGCGCTGGGCAGTTGGGCTGCAGACTGGTCGTTAAACCAAGAAAGACTACCGAAATATTGTCCGGCGCCAGCGATTCGCATATTAGGCCTCGCCAACAGCCCATAGGGAATTGCCATCAATAGCCCGACCGCGGCCACACACGACAGCGCCACCAAGACCGATTGCAAGAACTTGAAGGCTCCCGGTCCGAGCGCTTCAATCTGCAGACCTTGCCAAGGTGACCTCTCTGTCGAAACAGACGATGTCGGAAGTCATCGACGCATTCGAGCAGCAGGGGTTGGTTCGCCCGGTGGGACGAACCAGCGGCAATGTCGGGCGGACCGCCGTGTTGTACGAATTGAGTCCAGACGGCGGTCACGTGCTCGGCATCGACCTGGGAGCCCGACGATTGACAGTCGCCCTAGCCGACATTGCGGGCAGAGTTCTCGCTGAGGCCGACGAACCCACCGACAATCGCGGCGGAGCTTGGGCGCTCGACCAGATTGCCCGGCTGTCGGACCGTCTTGCGCGCGACAATCACACCCACCCCAGCCGAATTCGCTCCATCGTGATGGCCACCCCGGGGGTGGTAAACCCCAAAAGCGGCGCCATCGAAATAGCACCCAACATCACCGGCTTGGATCACCTCAATGTCGTGGGCCTGCTGGGTGAGAAACTCGGCAGTCCCGTGGCGGCGTCGGTCCTCGACACGACGGCGCGCTGGGTGGCCCTCGCCGTCGTGACACTGCAATCGCTCCTCGATCTGGAACTCATCGTGTTCGGGGGAAGCATCGGCGTGCGCCCCGAACTGTATGAGCGAGTCCAACGGGCGCTCCCTGCCCTCTTCTCACGACCCATTACCATCGCACCCAGCCGGTTTGGCGATCGCGCGGGGCTCATCGGCGCCGCGTGGGCCGCGGGGCACGCCCTGCGTCAGAACCCCGGGTCAGCGTACTGAGCGTTGTGGGCCCGGACGCTAGCTGCGATCCTATTTCTCGTTTTGCAGCTCAACAACCATGACCTCGATGGGTGCATCCCCGACATTGATATCCTGATGCCGGGTTCCGGGAGCATTGGCATCGAGCCAGTAAGCCTTCCCAGTCTGCCACTCATGAACCTCGCTCTTGCCGCTATCCTCAGCTCGCGGGCCACGGGCCGACACTGTTCGCGGGGCTGTCGAAACATGTCGACTTGAAGCTCGTGAGCCGGTTGGAATTCGGCTCGGGGGTGGTGGCGATGTGGTATGAGCCTCGAAGGTAGCTATTCCGCCTGCAGGGATGAAGCTAAGTCCCGATTGAGATGATCTGATTCAGCGTTTCGCAAGCGCGGATGTACGCATCCTCCGGCACTTTCTTAAACGGATGCGGCTTCGCATTCCTCGCCCGCCAATCGAATGATTTGGGCTGATGGCCGAGGATATAACCAGCGACGCCTCTCGGGCCTTTGAACTTCACCGCAAATGGGTTGGTGTCGTTATACGTGGCCG
Source organism: uncultured Gammaproteobacteria bacterium (assembly GCA_963784105.1). Lineage (GTDB taxonomy): Bacteria > Pseudomonadota > Gammaproteobacteria > Steroidobacterales > Steroidobacteraceae > Bog-1198. Next base: position 712,596 of record CAWAQE010000015.1, on the reverse strand, counting down.
TCGCCATTGGCAGCCCAATCACGATCCCGGTCTGTTCATTGAATGCCCGTGGAGAGAGAACCACGAGCGGATGCACATCTTTCATCTCGCGGCCTGCTTGCGGATTACAATCAATCCATATCATGTCCCGCCGATCCGGGCACCATGATTTCCGCGCGGCCATTAGGGAATTTCTTTCCCTACGGGGCCGCTCACCATTACCTCGCCGCCATGCAACAGGGGATCATAGGCGGCCAACTTCTGTTCGAGCGTCAGTTTCGGCTCACCAATCGATCTGACCAGCACGTTAGACTCCTGAGCTGACACTTCCACTGGTTGGCCGACTCTAAACCGAGCGCTCCGGGCGACCGCCGCGGGGATCCGCACAGCGAGACTATTTCCCCATTGCTGGACAGTGAGCGTTGCTGATTTGCTCATAGATGGCCTCCGATGTATCAACGAGTATATACATCAAAGCGGAGCTGTCGAATTTCGCGAACGGCGGGGCTTGGGCAAGCAGTCTCCTGCCTTCGGCGAAGGGCAGCTTGTGGGAGCCGTCCGTGATCACTGTCCGCTTTGCGGCGCCTTCGGTGCCGCTGTCAGTGATTTCATGGAATTGATCAGGGTCGCTACGCTGACCTTCACATCGTCATCGATTTGTTTTGTCACCTTCAAAGGAGACCTGAGCGTCCACAACACGTAGACCTACAACCGGGAGCTCAAGGATGTGTTCGCGGTGCAGGATGAGATCGCTGCAGCGGTGGTGGGACAACTCAAGCTCAAACTCGCCCCAATGCCGCAGTCCGCTGCGCTCCGCACCTCGAACGTCGAGGCCTACAGCGAGTACCTGCGCGGGCGGCAGTTCGGTAACCTAGGGGACGATCGGCGCGCAGTCGAGGCCTATCGCAAGGCGATCGCGCTCGACCCGAACTACGTCGCGCCGTATGACGGCCTCGCGGTGGCGGAGTACCAGGCTGCGGGTGACACTGGTGATGCGGGCGGATACGAGCGGGCGAAAGATGCGGCGGCTAAGGCGGTGGAGCTGGGACCGGATGATCCGAATGGCTACGCGGCGCGTGGATTCATTCGATACGCCCTGATCTGGGACTGGGCCGGGGCGCAGGCGGATTTCGAGAAGGCGATCGCACTCGAGCCGGGCGATGCCCGATTCCAACAACGGTACGGGTTGGTGCTAACCGAACTTCGCGGATTCGAGGCTTCGGCGACGCTAAGTGATTGATGCGCCTAGGGTGCACCCCCAAAGGTCGGCACTACAGCAGGGTGGCGGGGGCAGTCTGAGGGGCGCTGATTTTGGGCGGCGGTTGGGCGGGAAGCGTGAGGCGCAAGCGCTCGAGCAGAAGCTTCAGTTCAGGCTCCGGCTGGGTGTATCGGGTGAGCAAGATCTCACGTGCGTCGGTGGTCGGGATACGTACATCGACCATCTGCACGGCGGCAAATTTCTCCAGCGCACTGCGCGCGGTGAGGCCGGGCGCGAGCGCTTTGAGTTGTCGGCCAAGCGTGACGTACAGGCAGTAGGAGAGGAAGGCGACGAACACATGCGCCTCGATGCGTTCAGGTTCCTGATGGAAGATCGGCCGGATGGCCAGATCGCTTTTTAACGTACGGAACGCTTCCTCGACCTGCACCAGCTGCAGGTAGTAATTCCACAACTTCACCGGATCGGTCTCGGTCAGATTGGTGCGCACCAAGTAACGGCCTTCGCGGCGACGAACCTGTTTGAGCTTCTGTCGATTCAGCCGATAGGTGAAGCCGGGACCTTCTTTGTCGACTTTCACATCGATGAGTCGCCACGCTGCGGGGACCTTGCTCTGGGCGCTGCCGAGCTTCATCAGCAACGCATCTCGTGACAGATCCATGTCTTTGATCTGCGCAAGTCGAGCCCACAACCACTTCAGTTTCCGACGGCGCATGGAGCGCTCTTTGGCGATGCGATCCTCACTCTCGGCGAACACGTAGAGTTCTTGATCCTCGGGCAGAAGCTTCACTTTCACCCCGGTGCGGGCTTGACGCCAGGGTTTCGTGACCAGGGATTTCTCGAGGCGGTTGAGCCGTCCCTTCGGCGTCCCGCACAGATACTGCACCGGCGGCTCGCTGCGCCGCATCTCGGCCAAGACCTCTTCGGTTGGCACGCCGCGGTCCATGCACCAGATGCGCTGCGCTTTGCCGTACTGGTGTTCGATCTTCTGCAGGAACGAGCGCAGCGTCTTTGAGTCGTTGGTATTACCGGGCAACACCTCATACGCCAGCGGCAAGCCTTCCGGCGTCACGATCAACGCGATGACGATCTGCACGCAGTCGAAGCGGTGATCGCGGCTGTAGCCGTGGCGACGCTTGTCCTCCTCATCGAGCGGCGGATCGGACTCGAAGTACGTGCTCGTCAAGTCGTACAGCAGCACCTCAAAGGACACGTTGAACAGGTCCCGCCAGCGGTCCGTCAGATGCGTAAAGAGCGCCTCTTTGTGCGCGAGCAGTCGGTCATGGCAGCCATACAGCACGTGCGGATCGGCGAGCGACTCATCGGTGCCCAGTAAATCCGCCAATGCCGTGCGGCCATACCATTCCCGATGCAGACGCCATTCGCTGCCCGGCGCGATCAGGCGATAGGCCGAGAGGATGAACACCACCAGATCCCAGCGCGTGCCTTTGCGAGACGCGGGCAATCGCTCGGCCCAAAAGACATCCAGGTCCAGCGTTTGCCACAACATCAGCGCCAGCCAGCACGCGCCCCATTGCCGCGGACGGTGCAGCTGCATCGATTTGAGCTTCAGGCGTACGATCGACTCGTCCGGCAGCAGCCCCTCGCAGCGATCCTCCGGAAACAACGCGTACGTGCGCGGCGCCAACTCGCCGTCCTCGAGCACCTCGATGGATCTGCGCCAGGTGAGTTCCTGCGAGGAGTTGATCTCGCCCAAATACAACACATGCCGCTGCACCACCCGACCGCCGGCGACACGGCGGTTCTCCACCACGCTCCAGTAGCGGTGCTCCTTGCCGTCCTTCTTGCGGGTCTTGACGCGCAAAAACATCTTGGCACTGCATTATCCGCATGCGCGCGGCGTTGACCAGACAGTAGGTCGGCACTACAGACGTTTCCGCGGCAACGTGCGCCCCGCAGGCAAAGAAAATCAAAAGATTGGAAGAGGGCCGCGCCTCCGGCGCGCCTCAATCAGGGTCGAATCCGCGAAGTTCGGCTAATGACCCTCGGCCGGGTACCCGAGGCGATTGCAGCGGGGAAGAAGGCGATCAAGCTCGACCCGTTGAAGTCTAGTCCATGGGGGAACCTTGCCCATTACCTGACCTTCACCCGAGACTTCCCCGCCGCTCACGAAGCGATTCGTCGTGCGCTTGAGATCAGCCCGGAAGATCCCTTTGAGCTGAACGTCCTCGGTGTGCTGCAACTGGTCGAAGGCAATGTTCAGGATGCGCTCGCGACCTTTCGCAGGAGCGGGCTGGAGATCGGTCGCCTCTATGGCATCGCGATGGCCGCGTACACGCTGAAAGAGCCGAAGGCATCGCAGCAGGCTCTGGATGAGCTGATCGCGAAGCATGCGGCGGATGCCGCCTATCAGATCGCTGACGTCTATGCATGGCGCGGCGAGAAGGCCCCGGCATTCGAGTGGCTGGAGCGATCTTACGCGCAGCAGGAAGGGGGTCTGACCACAATCAAGTTCGACCCGCTGGTGGACTCACTGCGCGGTGATCCGCGCTACAAGGCGCTGCTGCGCAAGCTGAAGCTGCCGGAGTGAGACGCTGACGCGCGCTGAGAAATTCGCGACCTTCGGGGAAGCCCAGCCGCGTCCTTGCCATCAATCGCGCCACCGACATTCTCTGAGAATATGGAAGACGATCGCCCCAATTCCGACGCTCACTCCCAGATCCAGGGCTAACTCGAGGGGTGCGGAAATAAGCACACCCCACCCAAAGACATCTTCGGAGATTGGGTATCTCGCATATCGGATATTTGCAAAGGCAGATGCCAACATGACAATGATTTCCGGAATGCATACGAACACGAGTGCTGCCGCAGCAACCGCAGTTGCGGCCACAACAATAGTTGTCGACCTTTGATTTTTCCGCCCGCTCACAGTGAGCTGCCTCTATGGCGTCAATGTCGGCTGTTTGCATGTGCTCGGGTGAACTAGATCACTTGCCGGTTGGCTCGTCAATCACAATGCGAACGACAGCTAGCTTTCAAGACATAGGAGTCGCAGATTCGTATCCCGTCTCTATCCTTTCCTTTCCCGCACGATTGATTGCGCGATCTCTCGCTCACGATGCTCAAAAGCATCGGCGAATTGCTCGAGTTCTCCCGCGCTCATGCCCAGCTCACGGCCACGCACGCGCCAAGTTGAAACCGTCCGTTCGACCTCAGCAAGTATTTTGACTGCAGCTTCCTTGTCCAGCTTGAAATAGGCCGCAACCGCCATCAGCGCATCGATTGAAGCGGCTGGCCCCGCCTCTTCGGAAATCCATGTTTTCAGCTCACGCTGACGATCGGGGAAGGGATTGATATCGAAAGCCGGCGATAGTCGCCATTGATCCTTTGCGACATGAAGAAAGCCATGATTGTGCAAGTGATCGTCAACGTTGTTAATAAGGATGGAGAAGGCGATTCGACGCCAAAGCTCTTCGATATCGGCTTGGGCGTCCGCTCCATGCTGACGTATTGCATCGACAATTTCGGTGTAGGTATGTTCTGTGGGCGCTCCGGCGTCCGCGCCGAGCAGTGTTGCGGCGGAGACGTACACGAGTCTCCCCTTGGCAGTACGATCGAATCTACGAATGAGAGTGACGGGGATACCGTCGCTGTCGATGAGCCGCGCCTGCGGAGCGTTGATCCCCGCTGCCTTGGCGAGTTGCATCGCCAAGACCTCTCCCTTGGTAACGGCCCGCTCATCCTCGACGCTCGGAAACTTACCAATGCTGAGCGCGCCATCGGCGTCGATGACAGAGCATTTTGGCCGTAGCCCTCCTAGCGAAGTTCCTCGACCGCGAAGGTAAGCAAGGTCCTCTGCCGTTTCGGTGTTGGTCTCGACCGCCCGACTAGCAGTCATCATCCTAGACAGCTCGATCAATGGAGGTACGGCTCGCTGTCCCTCACCGGTCGCACGCTGGAAAACACCTTCCTCGTCTTGGAATCGAAGCGCGCCCACGCGATTGACATCGTCGACCGCGAGAAGAAAGTCGATAGGGGTGAGCGGCTGGTGGTCCTTCGTTTCTCCGGCTGCTCGAGTTAATGCGCGGCGCTTGGCGTGATCACGGAGGATGACGCGGCGCGCCCACCCGTCCGGTTCGGTATCGGCTATGGCGCCATGAAATATCGATGCTTCGCGGCTGGGTGGCTTGTGAAATTGTGGGCCCGTAACTAAAGGCAGATCGGGTTCGAGCGCGAAACGATCCGAAACGGCAAGCCATTCACGGTCGTATTCGAAAGCCGCACTTTGCCGTGCGCCTTGGCTGTCAAAGCGAAGCGTGCCAACGCGACGACTGGCGTCACCGAGAAAGACGCCGATCGTGCGCTTCATAGTGCTTGAGGTTCCTTAGGCGCACGGACGCGTTTCGGCAGATGGTCTGCGTCGAGCAGGAGACCAGTATCATCCCGACCAGGATCAGCTATATTTATTAGAGCGTCCGATAGCCCCAAAACGAAGAGGGCCATGGCGTAAATTCCGAATGAAACACTCGGGTCGCCCTTCTCTACTTTCAGGTAAGTATTTTTATGAACGCCGATCCGCTCGGCCATCATGCCAATGGTCAACGAGCGCTTACGCCGTGCTACGGCAATGTCAGCGCCAAACTTGGCAATGGACTGTCGCAGGCGTAGCGGCAGGACTGACTTGTTTTTCGTCGCTTTCATAAGGTCTCATAAAATAGACCTAAAGCGACTTAAAGTCCATTTTAAGGTACCTTATAGAGATGCCAATTCCGGAGTTCTTCCGAAGGGAGGTAAGGTATATGTACCTGCCTCCCTTCGGAGGACATCCGCTTCTCATCGTATTGCGAGCCACGGAAGCCGTCTTTGACCGTATAACGGGTGACCCGGTTGAAGCGGACCGGCTCAAGACTTACGCGGAAGCGCGCGCAGTAACACCTGAGTTGCGAGGTCAAGTTCTCGAACGGTCAGTTTTATGATCGCGGCCGGACCGAGCGACGCCATGTCGTAGCGACTGGAATCGTCTTGATCGGCAAGGCGAATCAAGTCAGCGAAAGTGGGGAGGCGCACCCGATTGGTGAGGCTGTGAATGTGTTTCGAGTCGAAGATATAGGCTACTCGCCGTGAAGTGACGCGATGGGAAAAGCGCGCCCGGACGGATTCGAACCGCCGACCACCTGGTTCGAAGCGGTCCTCTAACATAACACCCCAAGCCCGATAGAACCCGCTAGAGCTGGTTTTTCAAAGACTTGCGAGCGGCTACTCTACGCGCCGACCCGATGCAGCTCTGCGACTTCCGACTGCCCGTGGTCACTGTTGGGTCACTCATGGGGGATCGCCGCGAATGCCGAACACCAAACTTCGACAGGATACCGTCAAATCGCTTCCGTATCTCGGGACCGAGAAGCAACAGCAATGCATCTATTGGGATGCCGCCCTCGAATGCTTCGGCCTTCGCATCTATCCGAGCGGACGACGCGTGTATGTCTGCTCATACCGCATACAGAAGCGCAAACGCCTGGCCCGCCTCGGGCGCGCCGACGTCCTGACCCTCGATCAGGCACGCAAGAAAGCCCAGGCGTATCTCGGGAAAGTGGCCGGGGACGAGGATCCGCAGGCCGATTCTGATCGGCTTCGAACGCTCGAGACGATGCACGAGCTATGCACAGCCTATATCACGTATCACGCCAAACCCAAGAAGATCTCCTGGAAAGACGACGAATCGCATCTGCGACGGCATATTCTGCGAAGGCTAAAAACGAGAGTTGCAGTGACCGTTACCACTGCGGACATCGAGGCAATCCACGCCGAGGCTGGCGTAAAGCATCCGTACGCGGCGAACCGTCTCGTCGGAGTCGTGCGCAAGATGTTCAATTGGGCTCGACTGGCGGAATACGTTCCGAAGAGTCACCCGAATCCAGCCGTCGGCATCATTCGGTTTCCAGAGCGCAAGCGCCGCCGATTCATCACGACTGCCGAGATGCCGCGCTTTGTGGAGGCGCTCGATCAAGAGGACAACGACTACGCGCGCCATGCCATTTGGTTGCTGCTTCTGACCGGATTGCGCTGCAACGAACTTTTGAAAGCCGGGTGGAAAGATATCGACTGGGACCGAGGTACGCTTTTCATCGGATTGACAAAGAACGGCGATCCTCTCCTTTCACCTCTCACCGACGAGGCGCTCGAGCAGCTTCGCGCAATTCCAAGGATTGCGGACAACCCCTACATCATTTGTGGCAACAAGACGCAGAAGCATCTTACGGGCGTACGCGAACCGCTGCGGCGGGTGCTAAAGCACGCAGGAATCGAGAATCTTCGCGTACACGACCTCAGGCGCACCGTGGGATCTTGGCTTGCGCAGGATGGTGTCTCCTTGCACCTGATTGGCCAAGTGCTCAACCACCGAGATACGAAGACCACCGCTGGCTACGCTTACTTCCAAACTGGGCAACGCCGAGAAGTCTTGGCCACCCATGGACAGAGGATATTTGCGCTCACCCCTGTCCGACCGTGTGCGGCACCACACCGCGAACCGACAGATGCGCAGAAACTTCTCGCTGCGGACATCTATTCAGTGAACGGCGGCGCGCCCCCGATCGCTCTAAGAACCAAGCGCACACACTACTTTCGTCGCGAAGCGCTGTATGAGCTTGTATGGACTACACCGATAACCGAAATCGCGAAGCAATTTGGCGTCTCGGATGTCGCGATCGGAAAGCTCTGCCGACGAGCGGATATTCCGACGCCCTGGCGCGGTTACTGGCCGCGCACGTCTGCGGGGCAGCGTCTCGAGAGAACTCCTTTATCAACAGCGCCTGCCGGCTTACCGGAGTTGCTACGGGTCCGGGGCGACCACGATCGCGTCATTCAGCACACGGATCATCGCACATCAGCTAGCCTCGACGAGTAATTTGCGTGATCTTTTTTGCCGATGCAAAGCTGCATATTCCGGTCGATCGTTCTCACGGCTTCCAGCGCATAGTGAACGCCGATTCCAGCGGAACTTGAACGTTTTCGGGCGTACAATGAAATGACGCTCGCCATGGCGTGCCGGCCTCGATGATGATGAAAACGGCGATGGGAATCACCGCGCGAACACTCGCGCCATCGGGCCAGGTACGGATTCTGACCATGATTCGGTCAAAGAGGATCCACCAGTCCAATCAATCAGGCAGTAGGCCGAGAATGTCCCGCTCGATGAGGGCGCCGGCGACGTCGGGGTCGTAAATCAGATCGCGCCGCAAGAACGAGTCAAGGTCGGTGCAGAACCCTGCTCGGTCGGCGAGGCACTGACGAAGATGGGCGATGAACTTCTCCCGCGGAACCAGATCGCCTTCCGCCTTCATGTAGTGGTCGAAGGCCTGCAGTATTTCGGGGACGGACACGGGTAGCGCGGATCGGACGGTCAGCGCCCAATAGAGGTCGAAGAGATCGCGACCCTTCCTCCTTTGGAACAGCGCACGCATCTTGGTCGCGAGCATCTCGTTGATATTGTAGGAGACGATCTCGGTCCCGAGGTTCGCGCCACGGAACTGCATCGGGAATGGCAGATGCTGAACGGGAAAGTGCGGAGTCCGCTCAGTGACGTTGGCCTCCACCTCGATCGTTAGCTCGCGCCCTGGCTCCGCAATGCTTGGGAGCTTGTAAATGCAGCGCAGAATCCGCGAGGGTTTCGCGGCGTTTCTGACTGCGAGCTGCACCGAGTCCCAAACCGAGGACCTCTCGCGGCCAAGCACCGGGCGCAGGACGCGAAGCAATGCTTTTCGAATGTGGCCCTCCGGGCGGTCGCCGACGGCGACGAGGTCAATGTCTTCCGAATAGCGAGCCGCGGGCGCGAGATGCACCTTGTGCAGGACAGTCCCGCCGCGCATGGCGACTTGGCCTGCAAGGAACTGGTCCTCGAAGATCGCTCGCATCGCGAGGCAGAGGAGCAGGTCCTGCTCAACCTGGTACGGCTCGGACCACGGTACCAAGACTTGGTGGGCGAGTACGTCTTTTTGCGTGAGCGCGATCATTTCCGGATATGGCGTAGATGGACGTTATCGACGATACCCCAAGGTTCGCGCGCGGGGCCTGCCGCTCGCTGTCCGTGCGCCTGAAGGAGTGCCGGTGGAAAACGTTGCGGCAGGGCGCGTTGCACGATATCCGCGAGCGAATCGAACTTGAGCTTCTCGAAGACGCACCCGATCCGCTGCAGCACGGTGACGGGGACGCCGGCGCGAAGGGCGCTGCGCATCCCCGTCCCGGTCATGGTGCCTTCGAGTCCTTGGATTACTTCGAGTACGCGCTCAATTCCGCCGAGTCGATGACTGAAGGAGATCAGATCGAGCGCGGTCGCCTCTGGACTGCTGACGGCGAGCGGCGCCGGAAGCCCTGCAATCTCAGTGAGGGGCGTACGCTCAAGCTTCGACTTCACGTAGAAATCGAGATGGATTTTCCCGACAGCGATGGGCCGCCGTGGCCGGCGTAGGAGCACCTGCGTAACCTGGACGGCTTGGGCTGAGGAGCCGTGCAAGGCCGCAGCCGAGAGAAGCCCCACATAGTAGCGTTGGCTCTGCGCGCGAAAGTATTCGTCGAGCCAGGCGGCGGCAGGAGGTGCGCCGCGCAACCGATGCTCGGGAGGTACGATCAGGAAAGCCGATGGCCGCCCCGGAAGCCGGGTAGTGCGCGGTGCCAGCCTCTCGAGCTGCCGCTGCGCGGCGATCCTGGACAGGGAGCTTTGCTCGGCTGCCTTGTCAACCGACACGACGAGATCTCCGCGCGCTTGCAGATCATCTAGGAATCTCGCGACCCGCCCGCGGGTGGGGCCTTTCGTGTCACTCGACATGGGCAGTCTTCATTGTTGCACCATTTGCATATTATACCGTTCAGCGGTTTATTACGAGAACCTTTCTGTGGCAGGGTGTACGCCATTGCGCTGATTAGTTTTGGCGGTCGACTCCACGTTTGCCTTTTTGCTGCCGGCTTTCTCGCCTTAGGCGCCACGGTGGACTAAAGTTGACAATACGATGTTACTCGTAATATCGTATCTCCATGAAAACTCCTGCTGTCATTGAGGCGCTGGGCGGCCTGGCACACGAGCACCGGCTCGCGATTTACCGCTTACTCGTTCAGCGCGGTCCCGATGGACTGCCGGCGGGCGTGATCGGTCAACGCGTCGGGCTCTTGCCGTCCTCGCTGACATTCCACCTGCAGAATCTTCAGCGCGCCGGTCTCATTGCACAGCGCCGCGAAAGCCGTCAGCTCATTTACTCGGCCGACTTCGCCGTGATGAATGGGCTCGTTGGCTATTTGACCGAGAATTGCTGCGGCAACAGCGACGCCGAATGTTCGCCGAGCTGTGCGCCGGCCCTACCCGCGAAGCCCGCCAAACGCGCGGCCAAAGTCGCATAGAGAGCGACCCATGGCCGAACCGCTCATGATCCGTGGACGACCGCCTCGATCGACTGCGGTGGCGTTGCTTCAAGCGCAAGGTTTACCGGTCTCGGATATCACGGACGAGCACTTGGAGCACTTCTTCTTCATCGGTTCTGACGGCTCGCCGACGGGCTCGTGGGCATTGAGATCTACGGTGCCGATGCGCTGCTGCGTTCATTGGTCGTCGCGGAGACTGCGAGAACCCAAGGCCTGGGCGCAGCGCTCGTTCAGCATGCCGAGGAATACGCAGCCTCGCAGAGCGTCGCTGCGATATATCTCCTGACGACATACGGCGGAGAGCTTCTTCGAACGTCGTGGCTATCGGCGTGTCGATCGCACGCAGGCACCTCCTCGCAATCCAATCGACTCCCGAGTTCGCCAGCCTTTGCCCGGCGAGCTCGGCGTTCATGGTCAAGCAACTTTAACCCAATAGGTGAACCATGAAACGACTGCACGTGCATGTCAGCGTCAAGGATCTTCCCGCCTCGATCCGTTTTTATCGGACCCTGTTCGATGCAGAGCCGGCCGTGACGAAGCCCGACTATGCGAAGTGGATGCTCGAGGATCCGCAGGTGAACTTCGCAATCTCAATGCACCGTCAACCGGTGGGCGTCAATCATCTTGGGCTTCCAGGTAGACACCGATGAGGAGCTGCGTGGCATGCGAGCGCAGCTGGAGGCGGCCGATGCTCGCATGGTCGAGGAAAGCGAGCAGCCCTGCTGCTACGCGAAATCAGACAAGTACTGGGTCACCGATCCCGACCGGGATCGCGTGGGAGACCTTCCACACGCTGGGCGGCATCCCGGTCTACGGCGAGGATACGCCGGTCTTTAATCACGGCGCGTCGGCCGTCCCGGTCGAGAGCCCCGGCGGCCCAATGCTGCGTTCCGGCGCAGAAGGCTCGAGCCTGCGGCGAGTTGCTGCGCCGAAATGACGCGAACAAGACTCTACAACGTCCTCTTCTTATGCACGGGCAACTCGGCGCGCAGCATCCTCGCCGAGTCGCTCTTGAATCATTGGGGCCATGGCAAGTTCCGCGCCTTCAGCGCAGGAAGCTTCCCGAAAGGTCAGGTGCATCCCATGGCGCTCGAACTCCTCAAGCGCATGAATCTGCCGGCCGAAGGCTTTCGCAGTAAGAGCTGGGATGAGTTCGCGGCGCCGGGAGCACCGCCAATCGATTTTATCTTTACCGTCTGCGACAACGCGGCCGGTGAGGTGTGTCCGGTCTGGCCGGGCAAGCCGATGACGGCGCACTGGGGAATCGCCGACCCGGCGGCGGTTGAAGGCACGGACGCTGAAAAGGCGTTCGCGTTCCGTAAGGCACTCAAAGAGCTCGAAACTCGCATCAAGCTCTTTACCAGTCTGCCGATCGGATCGCTCGATGGTATGACGTTGCAAGCCAAACTGCGTGAGATCGGAAAAAGCAGCGCCGCTACTGAGCTTGCCTAACATGCTGCGCCGGGCGCTTGTCGCCGAAGGCTTGGGGTCGATGCTATTGGCGGCGACCGTGATCGGTTCCGGCATCATGGCCGAACGCTTGGCTGGCGGAAATCTCGCGGTCGCGTTGCTGGCGAACACGGCGGCAACGGTCGCCGTGCTCGCGACCCTAATTGCGCTCTTCGGTCCTATCAGCGGCGCACACTTTAATCCGGCGGTGTCGATCGTTGAGGCGTTGCGCGGAAAGTTGACCCTGCAACAGACCCTCGCCTATGTGGCCGTTCAAATCGTGGGCTGTTGTATGGGCGCGCTCTTGGCACATGCGATGTTTGAATTGCCCTTGATCCAGACTTCCTTGCATCTGCGGACCGGTCCGGCGCAATGGCTCTCCGAATCGGTTGCCACCGCCGGGTTGATTATGGTTGTCGTGGGTTCTACGGGTCCGAGTGAAGCCGCTTGGCGGGTGTCTGCCTGGATCGGAGCGGCATACTGGTTTACGGCGTCCACGTCGTTCGCCAATCCGGCGATTACGATAGCGCGAACTCTCAGCAACACGTTTGCCGGCATCGCGCCGGCGCATGTTATCGGGTTCATCGTGGCGCAACTCTGCGGCGCGTTGATTGGCTTACTGCTTTCAAGGTTTCTACTATCGACCAGCACCTCGCCGCGCGACTAATTGGTCACCAATTGGTCACTCAAATTTTCTTGTGACGAAGCAAAGTCGTAACCTGTTGATTTAAGTGCGCCCGGACGGATTCGAACCGCCGACCACCTGGTTCGAAGCCAGGTGCTCTATCCAGCTGAGCTACGGGCGCAATCGCTGCGAAGCTTACCGGGTCCGCGGCATCCCTGCACGCCGTCCTGCGCATGAGGGCACTCCGCCGTCGAAATACCGCTAATATACCGCCACTCGCCACCGCTCGAGGGCTCACACCATGTCAACCAACAAAGCTGACCTCGATAAACTTCAAGCCTCGGTTGCCAATTCCTTGCACCAGCATTGGCGGCTGTTTCTGACCGAAGGAATCATCCTCCTCATCCTCGGCTTCCTGGCCATCGTCGTTCCGCAAATCGCCACCATCGCAGCCGCGGTCCTCATCGGCTGGCTGTTGCTCCTGAGCGGAATCGTCGGTTTGATCGCCACCCTTCGCATGCGCAGCGCACCCGGATTTGCCTGGTCCTTGGTCTCTGCCATTCTCGGGATCGTAGCCGGCGCCGTGCTGCTGCGATGGCCTCTCTCGGGCGCCGTCTCGCTGACGCTGATCCTGACCGTGTTCCTCGTCATCGAAGGCGTCGCTTCGATACTGTTCGCGCTCGAGCACAAGCGTGAACTTTCCGGCCGGTGGGGAGTGATGCTGTTCAGCGGCCTCGTCGATCTGCTCCTGGCCGGCATCATATTCGCGGGCCTGCCGGGCACGGCGGCATGGGCGATCGGCCTGCTCATCGGCATCAATCTGGTGTTCGGCGGCTCGGCTCTCATCGCCATGGCCTTGCACGCCCGCGGCAGCGCCGCGGCGGGTGCTCCCTGACTGAAATCAGGCCTCGGGGAGCGGCGGCCCGATGCCGGCAATCCGAGCGGCCAGCAGGCGCCGCTCCGGCTCGAGCGTGGCCAACTCCAGCGCCCTGCGGTAGGCCGCGCCGGCCTCGCCCAAGCGTCCCAGTTGCTGCAAAAAGCGCCCTCGCGCCGCGTGAAGCAGGTGGTATTCGCTGACTTGTTCGCGCGCTGCGAGTGAGTCGACCAGATCGAGCGCCCGCGCGGCGCCGTCGACCATCGAAACGGCCGCCGCGTGATTCAGCTCGATCACAGGGCTGGGCTGCAGCCGCAGCAGCACCTCGTACAGCCCGACGATTTGCGGCCAATCGGTATCTTCCTTGTTCCGCGCCCGCACGTGCAATGCGGCGATCGCCGCCTGGACGGCGTAAGGGCTCACCCGCACCTGACCTCGAATGCTCAACGCCTTCTCGACCAGCGCCAGACCTTCCTCGATCTTCGTCCGATCCCACAACGACCGATCTTGATCCTCGAGCAGAATCACATCGCCGTCGTCCGAAACCCGGGATGGCCGCCGCGCATCGTGTAGCAGCATCAGCGCGAGCAGCCCCAGCACCCCCGGATTCTGGGGCGCTAATTCGTCGAGCAATCGCCCCAGACGAATGGCCTCGGCACATAGTTCGGCGTCGACCAGGGAGGTTCCCGCCGTTGCCGCATATCCTTCGGTGAACACACCGTACACAACCGCGAGCACGCCCTGAATCCGCTCGTTGAACAGCGGAGGCTCGGGCGTTTCATAGGGGATGCCGGCATCGCGGATTTTTCTCTTCGCACGAACCAGGCGCTGCGCCATGGTTTCCTCGCCCACGAGAAAAGTGCGGGCCACGGCCTGCGTGCTGAGACCGCACACTTCACGCAAGGTCAATGCGACTTGCGCCTCGGCGCCGAGCGCCGGATGGCAGCAGGTAAAGATGAGGCGCAGCCGGTCGTCGCCGAAGGCCTCGTCGTCGGTGTCCTCGGGCATTGCGGCGATATCCGCCTCGGCGCTCGCGATCTCGCGCTCGAGAATCTTGGTGCGGAAGACAGCATCGCGGCGGATGCGATCGATGGCCTTGTTGCGGCCGGTCCTGATCAGCCACGCGCGTGGATTGGCCGGTAGGCCTGTCTTTGCCCATTGTTCGATCGCAGCCGCGAACGCCTCCTGCCGCGCCTCTTCGGCCAAATCGAAATCGCCGAGCAGGCGGATCAATGTTGCAAGAACACGACCCGCCTCCCGGCGGAAGATTTCTTGAACTACGCCATTACCCACACCGGCCGCACCTCTATGCTGCCATTCTTGGCGCCGGGGATGCGCGCGGCGATGGCGATCGCCTCATCGAGATTCTTCGCCTCGACCATGTAGTAGCCGCCCAATTGCTCGCGTGTTTCGGCGAACGGGCCGTCGGTCGTCATCACCTTCCCATTCCGCACCCTGACCGTGGAAGCCGTCGAGGTGGGTTTGAGCCGGTCGGCTCCCTTGAACTGGCCGCTCTGGACGATCCCCTTGGTAAATTCCGTGTATTCGGCGATGACCGCCTGGGTATCGGCGGGACTCCTCGCCGCCATTTCCGCTTCATTGGCATAAATCAATAGCAAGTACTGCATTTGCTGGCTCCTTATATCGGCGTGATTCGCCGTTCTACAGTCGAACCGCACGCAGGCATTTCGACGGCGGGGCGGCCGCTAATATCGCTAATTCGCTCCCCAAGCGACAGCCCAAGGGAACCAAGGACTGCCCATTGGCTCCAATACTTTTATAAAATCAGCAACTTACGGCCCAACAGCTGAATGCTGGCGGCTCTTGGCCCTTGGCCGTAAGATCACTATGGCTCTAATAACTCATTCGTACCGATAAAGAGGATTCCCGATGAAGGCTTGGATACCCCTTACGCTGGTTTTCGCACTTGGTGCCTCCCTCACTGCAAATGCGGATTGCACCTATCCGCGCGCACCGGACGCGCCCCCGGACGGAAATACCGCGACCAGGGACCAGATGATCGCGGCGAAACATGACTTCGACCGCTACAACGGAGAGATGAACGCCTACTTGGATTGTTTGAAGCTTGAGATGGACGCCGCGGCGCCCAAGGATCCCACGAAGCTGACCCCGGAAGAGAAGAAGAAAGCGGACGATCAGCAGAAGATATTGGTGCAAAAGAACAACGCCGCCGTCGACGAATTGCAGGCGGTGGTTGGACACTTCAACGAGCAATTGAAGATCTACAAGGCTAAGGCCGCGGCGAAATAGGCAACATCGAGTGCGGCGGAGCAGCTCCGCCGCAACTTAATCTATGCAGGCCGGAACGCTCATTACCCCGCGTCTGGCCGAAGAGGCTATCTACTCTCGGCTGACGTGTCTGCCGATCGAATCACTGCCGTTGACGCAGTGCGTCGGTGCGACCCTGCGGGAAAACATTTACGCGGAGCGCGACCAACCGCCCTTCGACCGCGTCGCCATGGATGGAGTGGCGGTGGACAGCGAGGCATTGCGGCGGGGCGTCAAGCGCTTCCGCATCAAAGGCGTTCAGGCGGCCGGAGCGCCGCAACTGAAGCTGGGCAGCGCCGAGGACGCCATCGAAGTGATGACCGGTGCGATTTTGCCGCTGGGCTGCGACTGCGTCATCCCGATCGAACAGCTGGCGGTCGAGGAGGGCTACGCATCGCTCAATGCGGCCGTCGTGAGTACGTCGTATCATAATGTGGATCGTCGCGGCAACGACAGCCGCCAGGGCACCCTGCTCCTCGAAACAGGCACCCTGCTGCGGCCGCCGGAAATCGCGGTGGCCGCCTCGGCCGGCATGGCGCGGGTGCGCGTCAGCAGCCAGCCGGCCGTCATGATCGTCTCCACCGGCGATGAGCTCATTGAGCCGGGCGACCCGATAGCCGATTTTCAGGTGCGCCGCTCCAATGCCTACGCGGTCGCCGCCACCTTGCGCACGCGCGGCTTCGGCCGTGTCGGCGACGATCATGTTCCCGACGACGAACCCTTGATGCTCGAGCGATTGGCCTTACATCTGACTACACATGAGGTCGTAGTGTTGAGCGGCGGGGTTTCCATGGGCAAGTTCGACCTCGTGCCCAAGGTGCTGCGGCAGCTTGGGGTACACGAGGTGTTTCACAAAATTGCGCAGCGGCCCGGCAGGCCCATGTGGTTCGGCATCGGACCCCGGGGCCAAGCGGTATTTGGGCTGCCCGGCAATCCCGTATCCACGCTGGTGTGCCTGATCCGTTATGTCATCCCCGCCATCGCCGAAGCCATGGGCACCAAACGTGCGCCGCACGAGCGCCTCGCCTTGGCGGCGCCGGTGACTTTCCAGCATCCGCTGACCTATTTCCTGCCGGTGGCCATCGAGCACGACGAGTGGGGCCGCCCCTGGGCAAACCCGAAGCGGCCGAATGGGTCGGGGGATTTCCTCAGCCTCACCGGCACGGATGGGTTCGTCGAGTTGCCGCCCGGCCCCAACACCTACCCCAAAGGCTTCGTCACCACCGTGTACCGTTGGTAGCCTCAGATCCATCATGAACTCCGTCGTTCAGCACATTCGTGGACCGCAGAATCCGCTCGATCGTCTCGGCAGGCCGCTGCACGATTTGCGCATCTCCGTCATGGACCGCTGCAATTTTCGCTGCCCGTACTGCATGCCCAAGGAGCAATTTCACGAACACTATCGATTCCTGAAATCGCAGGAACGGCTGTCGTTCGAGGAGATCGTGCGCCTTGCGCGCCTGTTCGCCGGCTTAGGGGTGCGCAAGCTGCGCCTCACCGGCGGCGAGCCGCTGCTGCGCACGAATCTCGCGGACTTGGTCGGCGATCTGACCGATGTCCCGGGCATCGACGACATAGCGCTCACCACCAACGGGGTGTTGCTCGCTCAGCACGCCGTCGATCTGCAGGCCAACGGGCTGCGCCGCGTGACGGTCAGCTTGGATACCTTGGACAAGAACGTGTTTGCGCGCATGAGCGGCGGGTTTGCCGCGCTCGATCAAGTCTTGAACGGCATCGAGGCCGCCATCGCCGCCGGACTGACGCCGGTCAAGATCAACGCCGTGATCGAACGCGGACTGAACGATCATACCGCGCTCGATCTGGTTGAACGCTTTCGCGGCTCGCCCGTGATCGTGCGCTTCATCGAGTTCATGGACGTGGGCAATCGCAACAATTGGCGGCCCGATCTGGTGGTGCCCTCGCGCGAACTCGCCGCCCGCATCCATGAACGGTGGCCGATGCAGCCGATTTCGCAGAACTACCAAGGCGAAGTGGCGAAGCGCTGGCGTTTCGACGACGGCGGCGGCGAAGTCGGATTCATATCCTCGGTGACGCAGCCGTTTTGCGGCGCCTGCAGCCGCGCTCGGCTGTCCTCCGAGGGCAAGTTCTACACCTGCCTGTTCGCCACCCACGGCCTCGATCTGCGCGCGCCCCTGCGTGCCGGCGCCGGCGACGCGGATATTCTGCAATTGATCCGCGGCGCGTGGCTGGGCCGTACCGACCGCTACAGCGAACTGCGCGAGGAAATGCGGCGCACTCTGCCCGACTCGAAGAAAATCGAAATGAACTACATAGGCGGATGAGCCCGATGACTTTTACTCATCTGGATGCAGACCACCGCCCGGCCATGGTCGATGTCAGCGAAAAGAAACCGACCAAGCGCACCGCAACCGCGGAGGCGCAGGTGCGATTCCCGCCCGCGGTCGCGGCGGCGCTGCGCGACAGCGGCCTGCGCTCGCCCAAGGGCCCTGTGTTCGACACCGCGATCGTGGCCGGGGTGATGGGCGCGAAGCGCACTCATGAGCTGATTCCCTTCTGTCACCCGCTTGGACTCGAGAACTGCCGCATCACCATCGAGCTGGAGGGCGACACGGCCGTGATTCGCTGCACGGTGAGCGTGCATCACAAGACGGGCGTCGAGATGGAAGCCCTCACGGGCGCGAGCATCGCCGCGCTCACCGTCTATGACATGTGCAAGGCGCTGTCGCACGATATCGTCATTGGCGATCTGCGCCTGCTCGCCAAGGACGGCGGCAGAAGCAGCTACGGCCTGAAGGCGACGCCATGAGCCGCGCCGGCGTAAATTCCCGGTCCGTGGCCGCGCCTCCGGTGCAAGGTCTGATCCTCGCCGGCGGCTTGAGTTCGCGCATGCATCGGGACAAGGCCGCGCTGTCCTACCGAGGTAAGAGCCAGCTGGATCGGGTCTTCGAGCTGGCCGGCCGGCACATCCCGCAGGTATTCGTCTCCGTCCGAGCCGATCAGACTGGCGACCCGACGCGGGCCCATCGGCCCATGATCGTGGATAGCGTCGCCGGCAAAGGACCCATCGTCGGCATCCGTTCGGCCCTCGCCGCCCACCCGCAGGTTGCCTGGCTGGTGCTGGCCTGCGACCTGCCGTTTCTGTCGGACGCCGCGCTGGTTCAGCTATTGCGCGAGCGCGATGCGGCCGGCATGGCCACGGCTTACCGCAGCGCTCACGATGGCTTGCCCGAACCCCTGTGCGCCATCTGGGAGCCCGCGGCCGCTGCGGCCCTTGCCGCCTATCAGGCCGGCGGCGCAGACTGCCCGCGGAAATTTCTCATGCGGCATCCGGCACGCCTCCTCGAGCCATGCGACCGGCGCGCTCTCGACAACGTCAATACGCCGGAGGAGTATGCGGAGGCTCTGGCGGCGCTCGACGCCCACTCCTGAAAGATTCCCATGCAATTGAAAATCCAATACTACGCCTTGATGCGCGAGCAGGCCGGTCGCTCCGACGAGACCGTCGAAACCTCCGCCGCCACGCCGGCGGACCTGTATGGCGAGCTCAAGGGCCGATACGGTTTCACGCTCGCGCGCGAACAATTGAAAGTGGCGGTGAACAGCGAGTTCAGCGACTGGTCCCGCCGCCTCGCCGCGGGCGATGCCGTGGTCTTCATTCCACCGGTGGCGGGGGGCTGATGCGTTTCCGCTTCACCCAGTCGGCCATAGACACCGCCGCGGCGCGGCGCGAGCTGCTCGATCCGGGTGCGGGCGGCTATGCCAGCTTCGAGGGCTGGGTCCGGGATCACAATGAAGGACAGGAAGTCTCTCGTTTGGAGTACGAGGCGTTCCAGGAACTCGCCGTGAAGGAAGGCGAGCGCATCCTCGCCGAGGCCCTGCGGCGCTTCCCGGTGAAGCACGCTCTGTGCATTCATCGCGTCGGCAGTCTGGATTTGACCGACATGGCGGTCTGGGTCGGAGTCAGTTCCGCCCATCGCGGCGAAGCCTTCGATGCCTGCCGCTTCATCATCGACCAAGTGAAGCACCGCGTGCCCATCTGGAAGAAAGAGCACTATCGCAGCGGCGATTCGGGCTGGGTGAACTGCGAGCGCTGCGCGGCGGCGCCCGATCACGCCCACACACCCGATCACGCTCATACATAAGCAGGGCCATGCAGCCCGACTATTCACGGCAAATCTTGCTCAAGGAGATTGGCGCGCAAGGCCAGGCGGCACTCGCGCGCGGCCGGGTTCTCATCGTGGGCGCGGGTGGTCTGGGCAGCCCCGTGCTGCAATACCTTGCTGGAGCAGGTGTCGGTTATCTAGGGATAGTCGACGCCGATGTCTTGGACGCCAGCAATTTGCATCGCCAGCCGATCTTCTCCCTGGCGGATGTCGGCCGGCAGAAAACCGAATTGACGCTCACCGCCGTGCAGAGAATCAACCCGGCCGTGCACGTCGAATTGCACTCCGAGCGCCTCGATGCAAACAATGCTCTCGCGCTCATCGGTGCCTATGACGTGGTGGTCGATTGCACCGACAATTTCCGCGCCAAGTATCTGATCAACGACGCGGCGGTGCTCGCTCACCGGCCCGCGGTCTTTGCCAGCGTCTATCAATACGAAGGCCAGCTCCAGGTCTACAAGCCGCAGCCGACTCACGCCTGTCTGCGCTGTCTCTGGCCGGATGCGATCGCGGACGGCGTGGTGGGCAATTGTGCCGAGGCGGGGGTTTTGGGTCCGGTACCCGGGACCTTCGGCACTCTGCAGGCCCTGCTCACGCTGAAGATTCTCCTGGGACTGTCCGGCCAACTCGAAGGCGAGCTGCTGCTCTTGGATTTCACGAATTTCTCCACCCTCAAGCTCAAGGCGCCGCGCCGCGCCGAATGCCGCGCCCCGGGTTGCGCCCATGTCCGCGAAATCGCCCGCGAGGATGTCGGCATCGAGATCGCCCTCCCCTCGCTGGCGGAGGCGGTGCGGCGCGGGCTGGAGGTGGTCGACATCCGCACCGCGGAAGAAGTCGCAGCGCGACCGGCCGCCGCGCGGCACATCGACATGCCGACTCTGCTCGCGGATCCCAGCCTGCTCCCCGCAGGCAAGGAATTCCTGCTGGTATGCGCCTCGGGCAAGCGCAGTTTGGCAACGGCGCGCGAGCTGCGCAAACGCGGGCTCGCCGTGCGCTCCCTCGCCGGCGGCCTTGAATCCCTGGAGGAATGACGTGCGCTTCGAAAGTAAATTGCCGGATGTGGGCACCACGATATTCACGGTGATGTCGCGCCGCGCGCTGGAAGAAGGGGCTCTGAACATCGGCCAGGGATTTCCGGACTATCCCATCGATCCGCGATTGTCGGCCGCGCTCGTCGATGCGGTCGGCGAAGGGCACAATCAATATGCCCCCATGGAGGGCGTGATCGCGCTGCGCGAAGAGATTGCGGCCAAGCTGCATGCAAGCTACGGCCGCCCCATCGATCCCATCGGCGAAATCACCGTGACCTGCGGCGCCACCGAAGCCCTGTTCAATGCCATCCAGGCGGTGCTGGGTCCCGGCGATGAAGCCATCGTTTTCGATCCGGCCTACGATGCCTACGAACCTGCCGTGCGCCTGGCGGGCGGCCGTTGCGTGCGCATCGCCTTGGCGCCTCCGGCCTTTCGTTTCGATTGGGATCAGGTCCGGCGGGCCTTGAGCGCCCGCACCCGGCTGATCATCATCAATAGCCCGCAGAACCCGAGCTGCACGGTGGCGGACGGCGGCGATTTGGATGCGCTCGCCGCCCTGATCCGCGATCGGCCCATCACCGTGCTCGCCGACGAAGTGTACGAGCACGTGCTCTATGACGGCCGGCGGCATGCGTCGGCACTGGCGCATCCGGAATTGCGCGAGCGCAGCTTTACGGTGTTTTCATTCGGCAAGACCCTGCATGCCACCGGATGGAGGACCGGGTATTGCGTGGCGCCGCCGCTGCTGACCCGGGAACTGCGCAAGGTGCACCAGTTCAACACCTTCAGCATCGTCGCGCCGCTGCAATATGCCATCGCGCGCTATCTGAAGGCGTGCCCCGATGCCTGGACCGGCCTGTCGGCGTTCTTTCAAGCCAAGCGCGACCTGCTCGTGGGAGGCCTGCAAGGCTCGGGCTTCAGGCCCATCCCCGCCGCAGGCACCTATTTTCAATTGGTCGACTATGGCGAACTCAGCACCGATACCGACATGGACTTCGCCGACCGCCTGATCCGAGAAGCGAAAATCGCCACCATTCCCCTGTCCCCCTTCTACGCGCACCCGCCGCACATGACCCTGCTGCGCCTATGCATCGCCAAAAACGACGCGACGCTCCAGTCGGCGGCCGATCGACTCTGTGAATTCGCCCGCAGCCGCTAACTGCACGACGCAAATGGCACCGCAACATCACTAGGCCGACGTACTACCGCGCCGAAACCCCATGCCGCCGCGACGCCGACGGCAAGCTCTGCCGCTGCCGAATGCGCGCCGCGTCCATCAGCATGCGTCCGGCCCACCGATACACATTGTTTTCTTTGACCGTACGGCGCATCAATGCCATGCGGTTGCGCCGTTCGTCCCGCCCCATACGCATCGCGATCTCCATCGCCTCGGCCGTCTCGGTCACATCGAAGGGATTGATCAACACGGCTTCGGCCAGCTCGCGCGACGCGCCTGCGAAGGTGCTGAGGATCAACACGCCGTCCTCGTCGTCGCGCGCCGCGACGAACTCTTTCGCCACCAGATTCATGCCGTCGTGCAGGCTGTTGACCAGGCAGAAGTCGGCTGCGCGGTACAGCTCGAAGACGCGCAGCGGTTCCTGGTGCTCGTCGACGAGCACGATGGGACGCCAGCCGCCCTCCGCAAATTTGCCGTTGATCCTTTCCACCTCGCCGTAGGTGTGCTGCTGCAGCGCCTGATAGGCCGGCAGCTGGCCGCGCGAGGGCGCCGCGACCTGCAGCAGGCAAATTCGGCCCCGGTGCCGCGGATTCTTGTCCAGCAATATCTCCAGCGCCTGAAACCGCTCGATGATGCCCTTGGTGAAGTCCCATCGTTCCACGCCCAAGCCTATCGTCACCTCGTGGCCGATCTGGTATCGCTCCCGTATCGCCGCGCGGCACGCGGCAACGTCCGGCAAAAGCTGCAGCCAGCGAGGCGGCCACTCGATCGAGATGGGATAGGGCGCGACCCGGCACACATGCCCCTGCAGGGTCACCGTGAAGTGCTCGTGATCGATCTGGCATTCCACGAAGCGGTCCACCGCATCCAGGAAATTCTGGCAGTGATAGCGCGTATGGAATCCCAGAATGTCGGCGGACAGCATGTGCAGCAGCATCTCGCGCTTCCACGGGCACACGCCGAAGGTTTCCGCATTGGGCCACGGTATGTGCCAGAACAGCACGATCGTCGCCTTGGGCACTTTCTTGCGGATCAGCTCCGGCAACAGAGCGAAGTGAAAGTCCTGGATCAGTATCACGGGACTGTCGGTGTTGGATTCCGCCGCCACGACCTCGGCGAACTTTGCATTCACCGCCTCATAGGCGCGCCAATCGTCGGCGCGGAACGCCGGCCGCACGTAGGCCAGATGGCACAGCGGCCAGAGGCCCTCATTGGAGAATCCGTAGTAATAACCCTGCTCCTCATCCTTCGTCAGCCAGACGCGGCGCAGCGTATAGGACGGATCGTCGGGAGGAACCTGAATCTGATCGTAGCGATCCACGGTCTCTCGGTCCGCGGTGCCGGCGCCGTGCGCCACCCACACTCCCGAACAGGCGCGCATGACGGGCTCGAGTGCCGTCACCATGCCGCTGGCGGGCACCTGCATCACGGGACGACGATGCGCATCGTAGTTGTGGATGTAGGGTTCCCGGTTCGACACGATGATGACCTGGGCCGAGCGCAGGTGATCGCGCACCACCTGGCGCAGCGCCTGCGGCGTCCAGTTCTCCCGGAAGTCGATTTCCAGGCGCTGCTGTTCCTCCGCCTCGGCCAGCACCTTGCGCACCTGCGACAGGATGGGCATGGAGGAGCGCGGCGATTCCGCGTCGTCGCGGAATCGCTTGCCGCGGATGTCGCCGATCAGTATGGCGGCCCAGCGGCGCAATTGCAGCCACGCCGCCAGCACCACCAGCAGCGCCAGCAGCAAGACGGATATCCCGACGAATACGATCACGAAATCCCGCGCCGTTCTTTGCCGCCGGTCGACGAAGCTCAAATCATGCAGCATGAGCACGCGAAACGGCGTCGGCTCGGCGTTGTCGAAATCGAACCGTGAAATCTGCACCGATCCGGAGGGCAGCTGCACGATCCGCGAGGGCGTGGAGTTCGGCATGCTGGCGGCATCGCAAGAAATGGCCGCCGGCGCGTGCTCGGTCTTGAATATCGTCGTTCCGTCGGTGCGGCACACAAATACCGCGAGCAGGCGTTCGTCGGCGGTAATTTTCGCCAGATAGGCGCGCAGCCGCCACTCATTGCCTTTTTCGACCAGATCCGTGATCGGCTCCTCCATCGAGTGCATCACCAGCTGGGCGCGCAGCTCGACGTCCGAGCGAAACCACTCCGCCAGCAGCCGCTCGATGTAGGGCAGCCCGAAATAGGCGACGACACAGGATGCGAATGCGACGGGCAGCACGAAGCGCAGCAGGATTGATCGAAACATCGTTCCAAAATACCGAAATTCTGCTGCCCGGTGTCAATTTTCAGCGACGGTTATCATGTAAAAATTACACGAAAACCGCGTGCCGCGGGCCTATGCGCCGCGCCGATGCTGTAGGCTGTCTTCATGCAGACGCTGCCCCCGCCTTCGCTCGAATGGTGCCTATTCTTGGACGTCGACGGAACATTGATCGAGCTCACCGACTCGCCTCTCGAAACCCACGCGGACGCCGGGCTCAAGTCCTTGCTGAGCGAGGTGGCGGAACGCTTGGGCGGCGCCGTGGCGCTGGTGAGCGGCCGCAGCATCGAGTATCTCGACGCACTGTTCGCGCCGCTGCGCCTGCCCGCCGCGGGCCTGCACGGCGTCGAGCGGCGCAAGGCCTCGGGAGTCATGCACGGCGCGAGCTTCGTCGACTCCCAGCTCGACGATGCGCGGGCGAGGCTCGAGACGCTGGTGCAGGCCAACCCCGGCACACTCCTCGAAGACAAAGGTCGTACGATCGCCGTGCATTTTCGGATGGCACCCCAGGCCGAAGCGGCGGTGCTCGAGGAAGTGCGCGCCATCGCAGTACAGCTGGGCAGCAACTATCAGATCCAGGGCGGCAGCATGATGGTGGAGATCAAGCCGCGCGGCTTCACCAAGGCCGCCGCCATCAAGGCATTCATGCAGGAGCCGCCGTTCTCGGGCAGGAAGCCCGTATTCGCCGGCGACGATCTCACCGATCAGGAAGGCTTCAGGGCCGTCGAAGATGAGGGCGGCATCTCCATTGCCGTGGGCGACCGGGTGCACGGGCAGTTTCGCGCCGAGAATGCCGCCGCCGTGCGCGGCTGGCTCCGCGGAATCGCCGCATTGCACGATTCGCACCGTGAATGAAGTGGCCGCGGCGACCGCCGCTCTCGCTAGCCGCGAACCTGGCCGGTGCCCCTGACCACGTATTTGTAGCTGGTCAACTGACCCACGCCGACGGGCCCGCGCGCGTGGAATTTGTCCGTGCTGATGCCGATTTCCGCACCCATGCCGAATTCTCCACCGTCGGCGAACTGCGTGGACGCGTTGTGCAGAACGATGGCACTGTCGACTCGCGCCAGGAAGCGCTCGGCGGCGGCGCCGTCGTCGGTCACGATGCACTCGGTGTGCTGCGAGCCATAGCGGCGAATGTGCGCAATCGCGGCATCCAGGCCGTCCACCACTCGCACGGCGATGATGGCGTCGAGATACTCGGCGTACCAGTCTTGCTCGGTTGCAGGTTTCACCCGCGAGTCGGTGCGCGCGCTCTGCTCGTCGCCGCGCACCTCGCAGCCGGCCTCCAGCAAGGCCTCGATCAGGGGCGCCAAGTGCGTCGCCGCGCAGCCGCCGTCCACCAGCAGAGTTTCCGCCGCACCGCAGATCCCTGTGCGCCGCATCTTGGCGTTCAGCGCGATGTGCTTCGCCATCTGAAGATTGGCGCCGCGATCGACGTAGACATGGCAGACCCCCTCGAGGTGCCCGATGACCGGCACGCGCGCTTCCTGCTGCACACGGGCGATCAGGCTCTTGCCGCCGCGCGGCACGATCACATCGATGCTGTCCGCCATATCCGCCAGCATATGGCCGACCGCCGCCCGGTCCGTCGTGGGCACGAGTTGAATACAAGTTCCCGGCAGACCCGCGGCTTGCAGCCCCGACACCAGGCATTCATGAATGGCCTCGCTGGATCCGGCGCTTTCCGAGCCGCCGCGTAAGATCACGGCATTGCTCGATTTCAGGCACAGCGCACCGGCGTCCGCCGTGACGTTGGGCCGGCTCTCGTAAATGATGCCGATCACGCCCAAAGGCACGCACACGCGCTGAATCAGCATCCCGTTGGGCCGCACCCATTCCGCCAATCGCCTGCCGATGGGATCGGCGAGACGCTCGATGTCCTCCACTGCGCGGGCCATGGCTTCGACGCGCTGCGCGTCCAGGCGCAGCCGATCGAGCAGCGCGCCTGAGGTTCCCCGTTTGACGGCTTCGCGCATATCGCCGTCATTGGCCGTCAAAATCTTCGCCGCCCGCGTCCGCAGCGCGGCAGCGGCGGCGGTAAGCGCACGATTCTTCTGCTCCGAAGGAGCGAGCGCCAACTCCAGCGCAGCCTCGCGCGCCGCGCGGCCGATATCCCGCATGAGATCCCGCACCGTCGTCACAAGGAACCGGTCACGTGGGCCCTGATCAGCACCAAGTCATCCCGGTGCACGATCTCATCTCGGCCGCGAAATCCCAGCGCTTTTTCGATGTCGGAAGACTGGCGGCCGATGATCCGCGCCGCATCGCCGTCCGAGTAGGCACAAATGCCGCGCGCCACCTCCGAGCCGTCGGGGCCGATGATGCTCACGGTATCGCCTCGGTCGAAGCGTCCCATCGCACGGGTCACGCCCGCCGGCAGCAGGCTTTTGCCGCTCATCAGCGCGCGCACCGCGCCGTCGTCGACGACGATGGCGCCCGCCGGCTTCAAGGTGCCGGCTATCCATTGCTTGCGCGTCGCCAGGGGCGTCGAGGTGGGCACGAACCAGGTGCAGCGCGCACCTTCCTCGATGCGCTGCAAGGGATGCTGAACGGCCCCCTTGGCGATGCACAGATGACACCCCGCACCCACCGCAATCTTCGCGGCGGCGATTTTCGTCTGCATGCCGCCCGAACCCATGTCGCTCCCCGCCCCGCCCGCCATGGCCTCGATGGCCGGGGTAATCTCCAGAACGCGGGCGATAAACTCTGCGTCAGGGTCCACCGAAGGGTTGGCCGTGTACAAGCCGTCGATGTCCGACAGCAGAATCAGGCAATCCGCGCCCGCCATCTGCGCCACCCGCGCCGCCAGACGGTCATTGTCGCCATAGCGTATTTCGGTGGTCGCCACGGTGTCGTTCTCATTGATCACCGGAACCGCGCCCAGCGACAACAGGGTATTCAGCGTTCCGCGGGCGTTCAGATAGCGGCGCCGCTGCTCCGTGTCGCCCAGCGTCAGCAAGATCTGGGCCACCGTGATTTCATGCGCTTCCAGCAACTCCTTGTACGCGTGCGCCAGGCGAATCTGCCCTACCGCCGCCGCCGCCTGGCTTTCCTCCAGCTTGAGCCTGCCGGCATTCAATCCCAGGTGGCGCCTTCCCAGGGCGATGGCGCCCGAGGAGACCAAAATGACCTCCTGGCCGCGCTTGCGCAATGACGCCACGTCCGCCGCGAAGCTCTCCAGCCAGGTGCGATTGAGCCGGCCTTTTTCCGCATCCACCAGCAATGCGGACCCGACCTTCACGACCACGCGTTTGGCGTCGGTCAGGCGGCGAGCGATGAGTTTGCGGTCTGAAGCGGTCATAAGATCGCAATATTGCCATTTACTTGAGCAAGCAGCCTCACCTAATATTGCCTCCCGATTCAGCAGCAGCAGTTCAAGGGATGGGTGAAGCGTGGGCAGAGAGTACGAACCGACGGTCGGGCAGTGGTACGAGGACCTGGAAAACGAGGAAACCTTCCAGGTACTCAAGGTGGACGAGGACAAAGAAACCATTGAGATTCAACACCTCGACGGCGACATCGAGGAATTCGACGTCGACGGCTGGGCGGAACTCGACCTGGAGCTCACCGAGGAGCCCGAAGGCTGGTCTGGCTCCAAAGCCGAGAAAGACGAGGACGAGGATGAAGATGACGACGAGGATTGGGACGAGGACGAAGACGACGAAGATGAGGATGAGGACGACGATTTAGACGACGAGGAGGACCGCGAGGAGTACTAGTCTCCCCGGCGGCATGCCGGCGGCCGCTAAACGCTTTCCCGCCAACCGTGCCGATCCGGCGCTTCACCCTGTTGAATCGCCACCAGCTGTGCACGCAGCGCACGGGTGAGCGGACCGACCTCGCCGCTCGCCACACGGTGCTCGGCACCGCGATAAATGAGAGTGCCCACCCCGGCCAGCACCGCAGCGGTGCCCGACAACGCCGCCTCGCCGGTCTTCACCCACTCGAGCATTTCTTGCACCTCGAAGGCGCGCTCCGAGACCTTGTAGCCCAGATCGCGCGCCAGCGTGAGCAGCGAATCGCGCGTGACTCCGTGCAAAAACGTCGTATCGAGGCTGCGCGTCAAGACCTCATTCTCGCGAATCAATAGGAAATTCGCCGCGCCGGTCTCCTGCACCTGGCCGCCCGGGCAGAACAGGACCTGGTCGATTTGGTACTTGGCCCGCGCGCGCAGCGTGGGCCCCAAGGCGGCGGCGTAGTTTCCGCCGGTCTTGACCATGCCCATCTGCGCGGCGGAGCGCGTATTTTCGTCATCGACCAATATGCGCAGCGGCTTCATGCCGCCGGAAAAATAATCCCACACGGGGCTTGCCAGCACGATCAGCGAGGCCTCCGAGGCAGGTGTCGCCGCCGCGCCGATGTTCGCAGTCGTGCCAAAAAGGATGGGCCGCAAGTACAGGGCGCCCGGAGCTTCCGGCACCGCATCGCGGCAGCGGTCGATCACCGCGCGCACCATGTCGGCAAGCTGTGCCGCATCCGGTTCGGGCAGCACCAATTGCCGGGCGCTCTGCTGCATGCGCAGAATGTGCCTGTCCATGCGGAAGACATGGATGGAACCGTCGGCACGGCGGTACGCCTTGAACCCCTCGAAGCAGGTGCTTGCATAGTGCAGCACGTGCGCGGCCGGGCTGAGTTCGATCGGCGCGACCGGCTTGATCTCGCTCGAGCTCCAGCGGCCTTGGGCATACGTGGCCACGGCCATGTGAGAAGTCAGCAATGTGCCGAATGCGGGTCGTTGGGGTTGCGCGGTCATTTGGATTTCACCTTGGGTATAAAAATCATCGCCGGATGCTCGAGCAGCTCTTTCAGCGCCTGAATCATCGCCGCGGCATCATAGCCGTCCACGAAGCGATGATCGAATGAAGAAGATAAATTCATGATCCGGCGCAACGTGACTGCGCCCTGATGCGCCATGGGACGCTCGACCGCCTTGTTCAAACCGATGATCGCCACCTCGGGTGCATTGATGATGGGCGTCGAGGCGATGCCGCCGAGCTTGCCTAGGCTGGTTACCGTGATGGTGGAGCCGGCGAGCTCCTCGCGAGTCGCCTTGTTGCTGCGGGCCCGTTCCGCGAGCCGCCGGATCTCGGCGGCCACTTCCCACAGCCCCAACGCCTGGGCGTTGCGCACCACGGGGACCTTCAGGCCGTCCGAAGTCTGCGTGGCGATGCCGACATGCACGGCGCGATGACGGATCAGCACCCCACGCGCGGCGTCGTACAGCACATTGCACTGCGGAAAGGATTCCAGCGCCCGCGTAAGCGCCATGACCACCAGCGGCAGGTAGCTCATGCTGGCGGCATCCGCCGGCCTTCCTAAGTTCAAATGCTGCCGCAGCGATTCCAGCTCCGTGACGTCGACTTCTTCGACGTATGAGAAATGTGGAATGGTGCGTTTGGCCTCGCTCATCCGTTCGGCGATCAAACGGCGCAAGCCGATCACTTTGATTTCCGACGTTTCCGCGGAAACGTCCGCGCGATTCGGCGCCGGCACGCCTAGCGACGCCGCCGGCACCCCCGGCAACGCCGACGCTACCGCCGGCAACGCCGCCGCCACGTCGTCGCGCAGGATGCGCCCGCCCGGACCCGATCCCGCGATAGTGGACAAGTCGATGCCCGCTTCGCGCGCCCGGCGCCGATTCGCGGGCGAAGCCATGACCCGGCCTGGCCGTGCCCCCGCCACAGCCTCGAGTCCTGCGGGGGCCAGTGTGGGTACAGCCGCTGGGGTTGGCACAGCCGCTGGGGTTGGCGTTGGCGCAGCCGCAGGTGATGCGCCCGCCGCAGGCGGTCGTGCCGCGCCGCCGTTCGCCGGTGCGCCGCCCACAAGCACCGCGCCCTCCCCAACATCGAACACGATCAGCGGCGAGCCCACGGCCACCTTGTCGCCTGGCGCACCTGTGATCGATACCACCCGGCCGCTCACGGGGGCGGGCACTTCCACCGCGGCCTTGTCGGTCATCACTTCGACGATGAGCTGGTCTTCGGTCACCGTATCGCCCGGCTTGGTGTGCCACGCAACGATTTCCGCATCCACCGTACCCTCGCCCAAGTCCGGCATCTTGAATATGAACTCGCTCATGCGCTCTCCATGACCGTTTTCAGCGCCATCGCGACCCGCGCCTGGCCGGGAAAGTATTCCCACTCGAACGCGTGGGGGTAGGGCGTATCCCATCCCGTGACCCGCTGTATCGGCGCTTCCAGGTTCCAGAAACACTCTTCTTGGATGATGGACGACACTTCGGCGCCGAATCCCGAGAAGCGGGTGGCCTCA
Source organism: uncultured Gammaproteobacteria bacterium (assembly GCA_963784105.1). Lineage (GTDB taxonomy): Bacteria > Pseudomonadota > Gammaproteobacteria > Steroidobacterales > Steroidobacteraceae > Bog-1198. Next base: position 681,891 of record CAWAQE010000015.1, on the reverse strand, counting down.
TGAGCGATCACGCAGCGGCCCGTCTTTTTTACCGAGCTGCAGATGGTATCGACGTCGAGGGGCACCAGCGATCGCAGATCGATGATCTCGGCATCCACGTTGACCGCGGCGGCCGCGGCGGCCGCGACGAATACCATGGTGCCATAGGTGATGATGGTCAAATCCGCACCGTGGCGCACGATATCGGCCTTGCCCAGCGGCACCTTGTAATAGCCCTCGTCGACCTCGCCCTTGGGGTGCGCGCTCCAGGGAACGGCGGGCTTGCCGGGATCGCCGTCGAAGGGCCCGTTATAGAGCCGCTTGGGCTCGAAGAATATGACGGGATCATCGTCCTCGATGCAAGTGATCAGCAGACCCTTGGCATCGTAAGGGTTGGAGGGCATCACTACCTTGATGCCGCTGACGTGGGTGAAAATCCCCTCCGGACTCTGTGAATGCGTTTGACCGCCGCGGATGCCGCCGCCGCAGGGTGTGCGGATCGTCACCGGCGCGAAGAACTCTCCCGCGCTGCGGTAGCGGATGCGCGCCAATTCACTGCAAATTTGATCGAAGCCCGGATAAATGTAGTCCGCGAATTGGATTTCGGCGACCGGGCGCAAGCCATTGACGCTCATGCCGATAGCCGTCGCGATGATGCCGCCTTCCGCAATGGGGGTATCGAGGACGCGATGCTCGCCGTACTTGCGCTGCAATCCCTCGGTGGCGCGAAACACGCCGCCGAAATAACCGACATCCTCGCCCATGATCACCACCGACGGATCCCGCTTGAGCATGATGTCCATCGCGGAATTCAAGGCCTGAATCATGTTCATGTTGGCCATGTGCTTCAGGTCCCCTCGGAGCGGGATTTGCGTTCCGCACGCATCAAAGCCCGCTGCTTGCGCAAGTTCTCGGGTATTTCCTTGAAAACATCCTCGAACATCAAATCGGCATCGAGCCTCGGGCCTTCGTTCATGGTCCCGAAGACCGTCGCCTCTTTCCAGCTCGACGCGACCAGTGCCTCCAGTTCGGCCGTCAATGCCTGGTGGCGCGCCTCCGACCACTCCCCGAGTGCGATCAGATGCTGCTTGAGCCTTTGGATGGGATCGCCCAGCGGCCAGTACTCCTGGTCGTTCTTGGCGCGATAGCGCGCCGGATCGTCGCTGGTGGAATGGGCGGCGCCCCGATAGGTGACCATTTCAATCAATGTGGGTCCCGCGCCGGTGCGCGCCCGCTCGGCCGCCCACTGCGTCACGGCATAGACCGCGAGAAAGTCGTTGCCGTCGCATCGCACGCCCGCGATCCCATAGCCCGGACCGCGCGCCGCGAACGAACGCTGCTCGCCGCCGGCGTACCCCTGAAAAGTCGAGATCGCCCACTGATTGTTCACCACGTTCAGGATGACGGGGGCTTGATACACCGAGGCAAAGAGCAGGGCATGGTGAAAGTCGGCCTCGGCGCTGCTCCCCTCCCCTATCCAACTCGCCGCCAGGCGATCTTCGCCCTTGATGGCCGCCGCCATGGCCCAGCCCACCGCCTGTGGAAACTGAGTGGCTAAATTGCCGGAGATGGAAAAAATATTGCCGGCCTTGGAGTGATACATCACGGGCAGCTGCCGCCCCTTGCACATGTCCCGCGTGTTGGAGAGGAGCTGGCACATCAGATCGACCAGCGGGATGCCGCGCACGATGTACACACCCTGATTGCGGTATGAAGGAAACAGCATGTCGACCGGACGCAGCGCCATGCTCCCCGCCACCGCCACGGCCTCCTCGCCCAAGGAGCGAATGTAGAACGATATTTTGCCGGCGCGCTGATTGCGCTGCATTCGATCGTCGAACAAGCGCGTCAGCAGCATGTGGCGCAGTCCGATCTGCAATTCCGCCGGATCGAGATGTGGATGCCAGGGTCCCACCGCGTTCCCGGCATCATCGAGCACCCGCACTAGATCGACGGACAGGGATTCGATGTCGCGCGCGCGCGCGTTGACGTCCGGACGTGCCACGGCGCCGGCGGGCGAGAGCTGAACATAACTGAAGTCGGGGACTTCACCGGGTCGTGCGGGCGGGCTGGGCAAGTGCAGGCGCGAGTGTTTGTTCATTCGCATAATTTACCGCCCTCACGCCCGCCGAGTTGCATTCATTCGGAAGGCACCGGATAATTCGGTATATTCATACCGAAAATGAGACGATAATGGAAAATCCATCCCGCCCCGCCATCGATCGCCTCGACTTACGTCTGCTCGACATTCTACAGCGGCAGGGCGCTCTGTCGGTCGCCGAGGTGGCTGCGCAAACCCGGCTCTCGACCACCACCTGCTGGCGGCGCATACAGCAGCTGGAACAGAACGGCGTCATCAAGGCGCGGGTCGCGCTCTTGGATCGCAATGCCTTAGGGTTGGATGTGACCATTTTTGCGCACGTCAAGCTCGCCACCACCGGACGCGCCGCGCTCGCCGAATTCGAAGCGGCGATTCGCGACCGTGCCGAAGTGCTGGAATGCTACACGCTCACCGGCGAGTGGGATTTTCTGCTGAAGATAGTCACCCAGAACATCAAGGCCTTCGAAGCCTTCTATCTCGACTACCTGTCGCGCATTCCCTGCGTCCGCTCGGTGAATTCATCCGTGGCGGTCACCGTCATCAAGGAATCGACCGCGCTGCCCTTGGGCATTTAGCTCAGCCGCTGCGCAAGGTGGAACGCAGCTGAATGCCGTCATGCTCGCTGAAGAGCTCTGCCACCCAGTCCACGAATACGCGGATCTTGCTCGACAGGTGCCTGTTCTCCGGGTACACGATGTTGAGCGGCACGGGCTCGGGAAACCAATCGCCCAGCAGCAATTCCAGGCTGCCGCGTTCCATCGCCTCCTTGAGCACGAAAGCGGGAATCTGTGCGACGCCCAAGCCCGCTTCGGCAGCGGCCACGTAGCTGTTCTCATCATCGAGAGCGATATGACCGCGAAGCGATGTCTGAATGCGCACGCCGTTTTTGGCGAACACCCAGTCGAAGATCTTGCCTGTACGCGGCGAGAAGTGATTGATGCAGCGGTGCCGCTCCAGGTCTTCGGGCTGATGCGGCTCGCCATGCGCCGCGAGATACGATGCCGAAGCGCAAGTGCCGAAATAGAGGAGGCCCACGCGGCGCGCAATCAGGGTGGAATCCTCGAGGTCGCCGCTCCACAGCGCGCAGTCGATACCCTCCTCGATGAGATCCGGGCGGCGCTCGCTGCAGCCAAGCTGCAATTCGATGCCCGGATACCGGGCAAAAAACGCCGGCAGGGCCGGCACGATGACCAAGCGGGCTATCAATGTGGGTACTTCCACCCGCAGCCGCCCCTGCGGGCTGGCGTGATGCTGCGCCAGAGATTCTTCGGTCTCGCGAACCTCGGCCAGGATGGCGACGCATCGAGGATAGTAGGCCGCGCCGTCGGGGGTCACGCTGACGCTGCGGGTGGTGCGGTTGAGAAGCTTCACCCCGAGAGCCGCCTCCAGCTGCTGAATGAGCGTGGTCACGGTGGCCTTGGGCATTTGCAGGCTGTCGGCGGCACGCGTCACGCCGCCGGTCTCCACCACCCGTACGAATACCTGCATTGCCAATAGCTTGTTCATATCGCCGACGGCTCGTTTGTTCGGGTTGGATTGTTCATATATATGAATAGTATATTCATATTGCAGGGCTTTAAATATTAGATCACGAACAATATGGTGGAGACCGGTTCAATCAATGAGGGCGGAAAACACCATGAGCGACAAGATCAAGCACGTGACCGATACCACTTTTGAAAGCGAGGTACTCGAATCCTCCCTCCCGGTTCTGGTCGATTACTGGGCCGAGTGGTGCGGACCCTGCAAGATGATTGCGCCCGCGCTGGACGAGTCGGCCGACAGTTACGCCGGCCGCCTGAGCGTGGCCAAGATCAACATCGATGAAAACCAGTCCGTGCCCTCGCGATATCACGTCCGCGGCATTCCCACCCTGATGCTCTTCAAGCATGGAGAAGTGGTGGCCACCAAGATCGGCGCCGTGTCCAAGTCGCAGCTGGCGGCGTTCATCGACGCAAATTTGTAAAGCGCCACTGCCTCGGCCCCGTAATCGATATTGACCCAGTTCACAAGGTCAGGGGGGATAAGGAGTTGGAAGCCAACGAGGGGGAGCAGTTGGCTTCCAACTCCTTATCCCCCCTGACCGTGCGCATTGGGCCGATATACATTACCGCGCAGACGCACTAGGTCAGATGCCTTTACGCAGTGATCTCGAGTAGTACGAGAGTTCGTCAGGGCCGATGTACATCACTGCGCAGAGTGAGCACTCGCCGAAGGCAGCAGCACTGTCGCCCCGATCGTGCGCCTGCCCTCCAAGTCGCGGTGCGCGGCCGCCGCATCGCGCAGCGCCACGCGCTGGCCGACATGCGCCTTGATCTGCCCCGAGGAGAGCCTTGCGAATAAGTCCGCGGCGCGCGACACCAACTCTTCGCGGCTCTTGATGTAGTCGAACAGCATCGGCCTCACCGCGTACAGCGAACCGTTGGACGCGAGGTCGGAGAATTTGAAGTCCGCGATCATTCCCGACGACTGGCCGAAATGCACGAACATGCCGCGCATCTTCAAACATTTGAGAGACCCGCGCCACGTGTCCTTGCCCACTGAATCGTAGACCACGTCGCAGCCCTTGGAGCCGGTGATCTCCTTGACGCGGGCGACGAAATCCTCGGCGCGATAGTCGATGGCGTGCGTATAGCCGTTGGCCTTCGCGATCGCCACCTTCTCCGGCGAACCCGCCGTACCGATCGATGTCGCCCCGAGCACTCTCAGCCATTGCCCCAGCAGCAGCCCCACGCCGCCGGCGGCGGCATGCACCAGCACGGTATCGCCCCTCTTGACGGGATAGCAGGAGGTGAGCAGAAATTGCGCCGTCAATCCCTTGAGCATGACCGACGCGGCCACGTCGAACGCAACGGCCTCGGGAAGCTTGACCAGCCGTTCGGCGGCAACCACCCGCTGGGTGCGGTACGCACCCGAAGGCAGCGTGTACGCGACGCGATCGCCCACCTTCAGATCCCTGACCCGATCGCCGATCTCTACGACGACTCCGGCGGCCTCGGCACCCGGAATCAGCGGCGTCGAGGGCCAGGGATAGAGTCCGCTGCGGAAATAGGTGTCGATGAAATTGACGCCGATCGCGCGCTGCTCGATGCGCACTTCGCCCGGCCCCGGAGCCGCCGTGTGCAGTGCCGTCCATTCGAGCGCCTCGGGTCCGCCCGCGGTGCGCACCACCACGCCCATATCTGCGATCTGATCCGCCATGCCCTACCTCACCAAAGTTTCGACGAAGCGCCGTATGCGAACCACGGCTCGAGCGAGCAGCCCCTCGTCGGCGGCGAAGCACACTCGCACGAAACCGCCGGTCTCCCGGCCGAACGCCCCGCCGTCGAGCACCGATACGCGCTCGGTCCGATACAGTTCGCACATGAAATCGTAGCCCGAAAGGCCGGTGCCCCGCACGTCGACCAACAGGAACATTCCCGCGTCCGGAACGAAGCATTGCAGGCCGCGGATGCCGCCGAGTCCTGCCAGCATGAAATCGCGCCGTGCGGCGCAGTATTCGCGAATTCGCGATTCCGCCGCGTCCGAGACGCTCAAGGCCGTGACCGCGGCCTCTTGGATGAACCCCGGGAGACCGAACAACATGCACTGCGCCATGGCCTCGGCATGCATGACCATCTGGGGCGGCCCCACCAGCCAGCCGGCGCGCCAGCCGGGCATGGAGTGCGACTTGGACAGGCTGCTGATGGTCACCACCTGTTCAGGCAATGCGGCGGCGAGGCTGGGCACGCGGCCGCCGGGGGCCAGTCCCGCGTAGACCTCGTCCGCCACCACCCACAGAGAATGCCGTCGCGCCAGATCGCCGATCACCGCCAAATCCGTATCGCTCAAGATCACGCCGCTGGGGTTATTCGGCGTGGCGAAAAATAGCGCGCGGGTGCGCGGCGTGATCGCCGCCTCGAGCGCCTTCAAATCGACGCGAAAGCCGCGCGCCGCCGGTGCCGCCACCCGTATCATCCGGGCGCCGGAGATCTCCAGGGTGGCGGGATAGCTCGGGTACAGGGGTTCGAGTGCGATCACTTCATCGCCGGGCGCCGCGATGCACATCGAAGTCACGAACAATGCATTCTGCGCGCCGGCGAGAAAGATGACGTTGCCGGCGTCGACCGGCTGGCCGCAGCGCGCCCTGTGCGCGGCCGCGATCGCCTCGCGCAGGTGCTGGCGGCCGGTCGCCGGCGTGTAATGGGTGTCGCCGGAGCGCAATCTCTCGATGGCCCGCTCCATCACCGGTGCCGGAGTATCGAGATCGGGATCGCCGACACTCAGCAAGATGACGTCTTCGCCGCGCTCGAGAGCCGTTCGCGCGGCGTAGTGAATCAGCCAGGCATCCGCGCCCTCGCCCGCAATTCGCTTGACCAGAGGTGAATATTGCATCTTTTCTCTTGCCTACCCGTTGGCGGTGCGCAATCCTAACGCGCTTTGTGAACCAACGTTCAATTAGAAGAAGGCTCATATGTCGCGCAATATCGGCGGTTATCTCGTCGAACTCTTGGGCAAGAACGACATCGATACGGTGTTCGGCATTCCAGGCGTGCACAACCTGGAGCTGTACCGCGGTCTGACGGCATCGAAGCTGCGCCACGTGCTCGTGCGCCACGAACAGGGCGCCGGATTCGCGGCGGACGGATTCGCGCGCATGAGCGGCCGGCCGGCGGCGGCCTTCGTCATCTCGGGCCCGGGACTTACCAATATATTGACCGCCGCCGCCCAGGCCTATTCCGACTCCGTGCCGCTGCTCGTCGTCGCCAGCGCGCCGGTCCGCGCCTCCTTCGGCAAACGATGGGGCGTGCTGCACGAACTCTACGACCAGGCCGCGGTGGCCGCGGGCGTATTCGGCATCGCGCGCTCCGCGCACAGCGCGGAAGATGTGCGCGATCACCTGCGGCTGTGCCTGGCCTCGTTTCGCACGGGACGACCGCGCCCGGCCTACCTGGAAATTCCGCTCGATGTCCTCTCCGAGACCACCACCCTCGAAGCCGTGCGCTTCGAGAGTACGGCGCTGCAGCCGCAAGCAAGTGCGGCGCAACTCGATGCGGCCGCGGGTTTGCTCGGGCGTGCGGCGCGGCCGCTCATCATCGCGGGCGGCGGCGCGCGCCACGCCGGCGCGCAGCTGCGCCGCCTGGCTGAAACCCTGGATTGCCCGCTGGTGACCACGGCGGCCGGCAAAGGCGTGCTCGCCGAAAACCATCCGTCGAATTTCGGCACCTCCCTGCCCTACCGTCCCATTCAGCAACTGATAGCCGAGGCGGATGTGGTGCTTGCCGTGGGCACGGAGTTGGGCGAGACCGACATGTATTTCACTACGCGTCTGCCGCTCGGCGGCCGTCTCATTCGCATCGACGTCGATCCGGCGAAGCTGTCGGACCAATACGGCGCCGATGTGTGCGTGTGGGCCGACGCACCCGCCGCCTTGGACGCCATCAATCAAAGCTTGGCGGGGCGCCCGCAAGATGCCGCGGCACGCACGGGATGGCTCGCGAAAATCGGCGGGGCCGGAAAATATCGCGCCGAAATCGAGGGCAGCCTGGATTCAAAGTCACAAGCTCAGTGGCGCGCGCTGCGCGCCATCAAGGCCGCGCTGCCCCCCGACGGCGTCGTCTTCAGCGACATGACGCAAATCGCGTATTTCGGTAACTATGCCTATCCGGTCGACAACCCCGGACAATGGTTCCACCCATCCGGCTACGGTACGCTGGGATTCGCGCTGCCCGCGGCGCTCGGCGCCAAGATCTCGAGCCCAGAGCGCCCGGTCATCGCGCTCGCCGGGGATTTCGGGCTGCAATTCACTCTGCCCGAGCTCATGACCGCCGTCGAAGCGGCCTTGAGTCTGCCGATCGTCGTGTGGAACAACACCGCGCTGGGCCAAATCCGCGACGACATGGTCGCGGCGGGTATTCCGCAGCTCGGCGTCGTCGGCCGCAATCCCGATTTCGTCGGCCTCGCACGGGCCTATGGCGCACAAGCCCACCGAGTCCATGACCCGGCCGCGCTCACCGAAGCGATACACATGGCCTTGAATCACCCGGGACCCACGCTGATCGAAGCCGTCGCCTCGAGCTTCGAGAATTAAAGCCGGGCGAGAACCGCCGGCGACGGGTTGCCGCCGCAGATGAGCACCACGGCCTTGCGGTCCGCATAGCGCGCCGCCTCTTTGAAATAGGCCGCCAAAGCGACGCCGCCGGCGCCCTCCATGGCCCAGCCTTGCGCGCGGCCCCAGCGCATGGCGCTCAAAATTTCGTCCTCCGTGACCAGCACCCCGCGATGCATGACCTCGCGGCACAGATCGAAGGTGATGGAGCCCGCCTCGACGCCGCCGGCCGTGCTCTCGCTCAAAGTGGGAGACTCCGGCGCCTCGATGATCCGGCCCGCCTTGATGCATTCATACAATACGGCGGAATTCTCCGGCCAGCAGCCGATCACTTCGGCGCGCGGCGCCATGTGATGCAGAAGAGTGCCTATGCCGCTGATCAGCCCGCCGCCGCCGGTGGCGATGAATATGGCTTCCAAGTCGGGCAGCCGGCGCAATAGTTCCACGGCGACGGTGCCCTGCCCGGCCACCACATACGGATCGTTATAGGGCGAAACGTAGCTGCGCCCGGTGTCGGCGGCCGCCTCCCGCGCGGCGACTTCGGCGGCCAGCGGATCGTCTCCGACGAGCCGAATTCTCCCGCCCTGCTCGATGATTTTTTTCTGTTTGGCCGGCGGCACCTGTGAGCTCAAAAATACTTCGGCATCGATGCCGAGAACCTTCGCCGCCGCGGCCACTCCCAATCCATGATTGCCGGTGGACGATGTAATGACTCCCGCGGCCGCCTCCCGCGGACTCAAGCTCATGAGCTTGTTGGTCGCGCCGCGCAGCTTGAAGGAGCCGGTGGCTTGCAGTTGTTCGAGCTTGGCATATGCCATCCCGGGCGCCGGCGGCCGCGCTCCGCTCGGCAGCGGCACGTTGCCCGGCAGCGGCACCAAGGGTGTTTCTCGCACCACCGAATAGATGCGCTTCGCCGCCTCGTGGATCAACGGCAGTACTTCGCTCGTGGCCATCGGCAATGTATTCGCTCCTTGAGTCAAAAATCGACTAACTTGCTATCATGACAAATAATGCCGGCACAAACGGCAACCGGCTCGACCACCATAAGGGGACATCATGAGAATCACAATGGGCTGCATTGCGGCGCTGGCGTCGGCGCTTCTCGCGCTGCCGGCATTCGCCGCCGAACGAATCAAAGTGGTCGAGCGGCCGGTCGGCGAGACCACCCTGGATCTGGGGCCGAAGGGCGACTCCATCGGCGATATGCTGGTATTCGCCAACGGAGTGTTCGACGCCGCCAATAAGGCGCAAGTCGGCAGCGACCAGGGCTATTGCGTGCGCACGGTCGTCGGCAAGAGCTGGGAATGCTTTTGGACCTTGATGCTGAAGGCGGGCCAGATCACCGTCGAAGGACCGTTCATGGATGAAGGCGATTCGCTGTTCACCGTCACCGGCGGCACCGGCAAGTACGCGGGCGCCAAGGGCAGCATGAAGCTGCATCCCCGCGACGCCAAATCCTCGAGCTACGACTTCACTTACGATCTGCTGTAATGGCCTACACTCTGAAGCATTGCCTGCGCAGCCGGCAGGATTTTCCGGCGATCGTCAGAAACCCCGGCCTCGCCTTTCTCGATGGACCGGGAGGCAGTCAGGTGCCGCGCGCCGTCGTCGATGCCATCGCGGACGTCTATGCCTCGTGCAATGTAAATACGCACGGCAGCTTTGGCCCCTCCCGGGAGGTCGACAGGCGCATGGCGAATGCGCGCAGCGTCGTCGCCGCTTTTCTCGGCGCGGAAAGCGGCTCGTGCATATCCTTCGGTCAAAGCATGACCACGCTGAGCTTCAACTTGAGCGCCGCGATCGGCCGCACCCTGCAGAAGGGCGATGAGGTGCTCATCACCCAGCTGGACCACGAGGGGAATCGAGGGCCGTGGCTCGGCCTTCAGGAGCGCGGCGTAGTCGTGCGCGAGGTGCGCCTGCTGGAATCCGGCGAGCTGGATGCCGCCGACATGGCCGCCAAGATCACGCCTCGCACCAAGCTCTTCGCCATCGGCGCCTCGGCGAATTCGCTGGGAACGGTCAACGACCTTGCCCTGGCGCGCCGCCTGACCCGGCAAGTAGGTGCTCTGCTGGTGATCGACGCCGTTCACTACGCGCCGCATTTCGTGGTCGACGTTCAGGCCCTCGGCACGGATTTTCTGCTCTGCTCGGGCTATAAATTCTATGGTCCGCACGTGGGCGTGCTGTATTCACGTCCCGGCGCACTCGATGGGTTGCCGACCGACCGGTTGAGCGTGCAGGATCCGGCCGCCCCCTACCGCATAGAAACCGGCACGCTGAATCACGCAGCGATCGACGGCGTACGCGCGGCGGTGGAGTACATCGCGGGCTGGGGCAGCGGTACGTCGCTGCGCGAGCGGATAGTCGACGCCATGACGCACATCTCCGCATACGAACATGAATTGGCGAAGGCCTATCATGACGCCGTGCGCGCCATTCCCGGCGTTCGTGTCTGGGGCCCCGACTTTGCCGCGGGCCGCGCGCGTGCGCCCACGGTGTCGATCACTCTCGCCAAAGCCACCGCGGCCGAAGCTGCGGCCTCCCTCGGAAACGAGGGCATTTGCGTGTGGGACGGTGACTTCTACGCGGCGCGTCCGGTGCAGGTACTGGGGCTGGCCGAGCGCGGCGGGCTGATCCGCACCGGTATTTCCATGTACAACACCCGCGAAGAGCTGGATCGCCTGCTGGCGGCCCTAGAACGCCTGGCCTAAGAACGCCTGGCCTAAAAGCCCGGCGGCGCCGGCAGCGGCGCGTTTCTGCCCGCGCCGAAGCGATCACGCGCTGCGGCCCGCGAGATGCGCCGCGAGCTCGAGCGGCCCCGGGCGTCGACGCACGCACCGTAGCGTGCCGTGCGCAGCCATCGAGCGGCGGACGGCGCAGCAGATTGGCGGCCAGTACCGTACCGCAAAAACCTGCGCCGACGATGACTAGGGCATTACGCATCCTTGAAAATTCTACCAAGCGGCCATTTCATTCTTTCGATCACATTTTGCGCAATTCGTGGTCAAATAGCCCACGGGAATTCCAGCGAGGGCAGGCCTATGCGACCCAGCAGATTGACCTATTACGCGGACTTCGTGGTCTATCCCGTGGTAGTCGTCGGACTGGCGGCTTTCGGCGTGGCCCAGTCGAGTTGGGCTAATCGCGGTGAATGGCTGTGCGCCGCCATGGCGGGCTTTGTGACATGGACGTTGTTGGAGTACGTTCTGCACCGGTCAGTGCTGCACAGAAAAACCTACTTCGCGCCGATGCACGGGGAGCACCACGCCGCGCCGTTGGCACTCATCGGAACGCCGGCCTGGATCAGCGTGTCGGTACTCAGCCTTGCTTTCTTGGTTCCCGAATGGGTTTGGCTGGGGTTCAACGTCGCGGATGGCCTCACCGTCGGTGTCATGGTCGGCTATTGGTGGTATGGACTCGTGCACCATGTCATCCATCACCACGCGAACAAATCCTCGCCCTCCTATTTCAACGGCTTGCGCGCCTGGCACATGCGCCATCATTACTCTCCGAAAAGCGGAAACTTCGGCGTTACCACCCCGATTTGGGACTACGTATTCGGTACCGCCATCAGCGCCCGCGGCAAAACCGCGGCCGCCGCCGCGCAGGGGCGTTGAACTTCGCGCAGACGCCCATATCTAATCCTATGAAGGTCAATTCGACCTGCTGAGGGCCTGTTATGCGAAGACTTCTCGTTGCTGCAAGCCTTGCCGCGGCCGTGGCTTTTGCCGCGCTGCCGGCGTTTGCGGATGCCGATTCCACGCCCGCCCAGATTTATGCCGCCGCGCAAAGCGGTCATTTGGATCAGGCACAGCAGATGATCAGTCAGGTACTGGCCGATCATCCCACCAGTGGCCAAGCGCACTACGTGCAGGCGGAACTGTATGCGCGCGAAGGCAAAACGGCGCTGGCTCGCTCCGAATTGAGCGCCGCCGAACAATTGAAACCCGGCCTGCCCTTTGCGAATCCCCGATCGGTGCAGGAGCTCAAGGCACAGCTCGGCCTTAGAGCGGCGGCGGGCTCCTTCGGCCCGACCCTCATAAGGGCGGCTCCTGCGGCGCCCCGATTTCCCTGGGGCACGGTCCTGATTCTGGCCGCCGTCGTCGGCATCCTGCTGATGGTCTTTCGCCGCCGCACCTACGCTCAATATCCCGCGGCCGGTCCCGGCATGGGCGGCGCTCCCGGAGCCTATGGCCCCGGCGGCTATCCTCCCGGCTACGGACCTCAACCCATGGGCGGCGGTGGAATCGGCTCTGGAATCGCCGGCGGTCTCGCCTCCGGTCTGGCGGTAGGCGCCGGCGTGGTTGCAGGTGAAGAGCTGGCTCATCATTTCCTGGACGGCGGCCAAGGCAGCGGCGGAATAGTGCCTCCTGCGGAAGCAGGCGACTCCGATTTCGGCGGCGGCAACAGCGATATGGGCGGCTCCGACTTCGGCCTGAACGATCCCGGCTCGGGCTGGGATGACGGCGGTGGGGGTGGCGGCGGCGACTGGAGCTAGTACCACCTAGCTGGAGCTAGTACCACCTAGCTGGAGCTAGTACCACCTAGCCGCTTCGTCCGACGGCGGCCGCCACGGCATCGTGCAGCGCCTTCATGCCGAAGGAGATGTCCTGCAGGACGCCGTCGACGAAAAAAGTCGGCGTGGCGCGAATGTGGCTGCGGCGCCCTCCCTCGGCGTGCTCGCGCACTTTCTGCAAATAAATGTGATCGTCCATTTCCGCCGTGTAGCGCGCCATGTCGAGGCCCAGATCCGCCGCGTATCGATACAGATCCTTATCCTTGAGGTGCGCTTGATTCTGGAAAAGCGCATCGTACATGGGCCAGAACTTTCCCTGCGCCGCGGCCGCCTCCGAGACTTCCGCCGCCATCAAGGCGTGCGGATGGGCTTCCTGCAGGGGGAAATGCCGGAACACGAAGCGAATCCTGCTGGGAAACCGCTCCAGCAGAAGCTTGGGCGTCCCCGCCGCGACCTTGCAGCTCGGGCACTCGAAGTCGCCGTACTCGACCACGGTAACGCGCGCATGCTCCGAGCCCTGCATGTGATCGGTGGGTTCCAGCGGCACGGCCAATGTAATGGAAGCTGCGTTTGGGCTCATTTGGAGCGACTCCTGGAGATCCGGTATATTCAGGCGCGGTGCGCGGGCGATTCAATCGGTCGAATTCTCACACGAATCACGGCCGACCGGCGCAGCAGCTCGAGCTCGCCCTCGCGCCCTATCCAACCGGCGTCGAGCAGGCGCTGCAGGCTGTCGATGCCGTCGACCGCAGTGCCGTCGAGCGCAATCATGCGGTCTCCCACCTCGACCCCGGCCTGCGCGGCCGGGCTGCCGGGCACCAATTCCAACACATGCACGGCTTTGTTGCCCGACAGACCGAAGTGCCGCACCACGCGCGTCGCGATCGGGACCGTGGCGCCCGAGACCCCGATATAGGCACGGCGCACCCGCCCGTGTGCGAACAATTGCGCGATGACCCATTTCGCAGTGTTGATGCCCGTGGCAAAACAGATCGCCTGGGCTTGCGGAATCATCGCGGTGTTGACCCCGATCACCCGACCCTTGGAATCGACCAGCGGGCCGCCGGAATTTCCCGGATTGAGGGCGGCGTCGGTTTGGATCACATCGTGCATGAGCCTGCCCGAGGTGGCCCGCAGCGTGCGCCCCAGCGCCGAGACCACGCCCGTCGTCACGGTCTTGGAGTACCCCAGCGGATTGCCGATGGCGATGGCCACCTGTCCCACCTTCAAGGCCGCGGAATCGCCGAACTCCACGTAGGGCAGCGCGCCGTGCGAACCGATCCGCAGCACCGCCAAATCCGAATCAGGATCGCTTCCGACCAGATCGGCGTCGAAGCGGGTATCGTCGTTCAGCCGCACCGTAATCTCGTCCGCGCCGTGAACCACGTGGCTGTTGGTCAGCAGATAGCCGTCGGGCGTGAAAAGGAATCCCGAACCTGTGCCATGTGCGGGACGGCGCGGGCCCGGCGCGCCGCGGCCTCTGGGCGCGGCGCCGGCCGCCGCCGGGACGGCACGGTGCACCACCTCGATGAAGGTCACCGCCGGCGCGACCCGCTCCAAAGCGCCGATCACCGCGCCGGAGTAGGCGTCGAGCAGCGAAGCGTCCCGGTCGGCATCGCCATTGGACGCATCGCCGCCGAATGCATCATCGCTGAATGCATCATCGCTGCCGGACGGCCCCCCGCCCGCATTGTCGGCAACCCGCTGCGGTTTCAGCATGCTCAGCTCAGAATGATTTTCGGCTTCTCGGCCAAGCCTTCCACGATGAGGCGATTGACGCGCCGAACGAAGGTCGCCGGATCGTCCAATTCACCGCCCTCCGCCAGCATGGCCTGGTCGTACAGCACGTGCGCCAGATCCGCGAAGGCGGCCTCGTCGGCCGTGTCTTTCAGCCGCAGAACCAAGGGATGCTTGGGATTCAGTTCGAGATTGGGCAGGGTGGCGAACGGATTGTTCTGGCCGGCCTGCTTGAGAATGCGGCCCATGCGCAGGCTCATGCCGAACTCTCCCGCGACCAGCACTGCCGGCGAGTCGGTCAGCCGTGCCGACACCTGCGCGCCGGCGATCTTGCCGGTCAGGATCTTGGCCAGCCGCTCCGTGGTGTCCTTGAAGGCCGATTCGGCCGCCGCTTTGTCCGGCGTCTCGATGGCCGATGCCACGTCGGCCGCGCTGCTCGAGGCGTTCGCCAGCGCCTTGCCCTCGAACTCGTGCAAGTGGCTGGCGACCCACTCGTCGATGCGGTCCGTCAGCAGCAGCACTTCCACATCCTTGGCGCGGAAACCTTCCAGATGCGGGCTGTTGCGCGCGGCGGCCAGCGTATCGGCGGTCAGGTAGTAAATGCTCTTCTGGTCCGCTTTCATGCGCGATACGTACTTCTCGAGCGTGACTTCGGCTACATCGCCCGCCGCGGCGGTCGAGTGAAAACGCAGCAGCTTCGCAATCCGCTCTTTCTGACCCGGGTCCTCGATGACGCCTTCCTTCAGCACCACGCCGAAGGTCTTCCAGAATTCGGCGTATTCCTCCGGCTTGTTCGCCGCCAGGTCCTCGAGCAGATCCAGCGAGCGCTTGACCAAGGCGGACTTGATTTTCTCGACGGTGCGGTTGTTCTGCAGCAGCTCGCGCGACACGTTCAGCGGCAGGTCCGCCGTGTCGACCAGGCCCCGCATGAAGCGCAGGTAGGGCGGCAGTAGCTCCGCGGCCCTGTCCATGATGAATACGCGTTTGACGTAGAGCTGAATGCCGCCCTTCTGCTCGCGCTCGAACAAATCGAAGGGCGCTCGTTTTGGCAGGTACAGCAGCGAGGTATATTCGATGTTGCCTTCCACCTTGTTGTGCGCCCAAACACGCGCGGGCTCGGAGTCGTGCGTGATGTGCTTGTAGAAAGCCTGGTAGTCCTCGTCGCTGAGCTCGGCCTTGGGACGGGTCCAGAACGCCTTGGCCTGGTTGACCGTCTCTCCGGTGTCGCCCGTTTTCAGAACGATGGGCAGGCTCAGGTGATCCGAATACTTGCGCACCAATTGCCTCAAGCGAGCCGGCTCCAGGAATTCCTTGTCCTCGTCGCGCAGGTGCAAGATCACCTCGGTGCCGCGGTCAGTCTTGTCGTCGCCTTGAATCTGGTACTGGCCTTCGCCGTCGGACTCCCAGCGCACCGCGGGCGAGTCGGCGCGCTTCGTGAGCACCGTGACCTTGTCGGCGACGATGAACGCCGAGTAGAAGCCCACGCCGAATTGGCCGATCAGCTGCGCATCCTTGGCGGAATCGCCGCTCAAGGTCTCCAGGAACTTCTTGGTGCCCGAGCGCGCAATGGTGCCGAGATTGTCGATGACTTCGGCCTCGCTCATGCCGATGCCATTGTCCTGGATCGACAGGGTGCCCGCCGCGGCATCCGGAACGATGGTGACCGACAGTGCGTCCGAGCCGAGCAGATCAGGCCTGGCCAGCGCCTCGAAGCGCAGCTTTTCGCAGGCATCCGAGGCATTGGAGATCAGCTCGCGAAGAAAAATCTCCTTGTGCGAATACAGCGAATGGATCACCAATCGCAATACCTGCTTGGTTTCGGCTTGGAACTCTTTCGTCTGCGGCTGTGTTTCGGTCGTCATGGCCTTGCAATTTGTGTGGTTTTACGAGGGTTGATGGAGCGCCTGGCGCCCCGGGTGAAATGGGGCCGCCCGGGATTTCTTCAAGATATCACGCCGCGGCGGGTGCGCTCGGCGGCCGAATCCGGCGCCCCGGTCATGGGCGCCGCGGTCTCGCTGCCCAAGCTTTGAAGGCTACGGCCAGCCGGCGCGTGGATCGAAGTTGAATTCCCGCTTCATGCGCTCGTAGGCCTCTTTCGCCTGCGTGGACCCCGCCGCCGGCGTGACCAGCTTGACGAGGACGATTTGGTCGCCGCCGGGAAATCCTCGCCCGCGCAATCTGAGTTTCTGGCCGGATTGCGCTCCCGCGGGCACCGTCAATTCCACCTTCCCGCCGAGCGTGGGCACGGCGACCTTCGCGCCCAGGGCGGCCTCCCAAGGAGCCAGGGGCAATTCGATTTGCACGTCCCTGCCTTGCAGCACGTACAGGGAATGCGGACGCACCCGGATCCGGAATAGCAGGGAAGCGCCGCCGCCGCTGCCCGCGATGCGCAACGACTGGCCATCGCTTATTCCAGGCGGGACTTGCACGTCGACCGAGCGTGAACGCCCCCCTTCGTTGAGCGTGACACGGCGCTTCGTACCCGCAAAAGCCTCCTCCACCGTGATCTCCAGATGGCCCGCCTCCGCATCGGGCGGCGGCCCTGCCGCCGCGCCGCCAAACAGGCTGGAGAAGAAATCGCTGAAGCCGTTGAGGTCCGAAAATCGCTGGCTGCTGCCGTGGCCGAAACGCTGCGACCAATCCGGCGGCGGGCGGAATTGCTGACCCGTGCGGTAGTCCGGCCCGAGCTGATCGTAGGCGGCGCGCTTCTCCGGATCGCGCAGCACCTCATAGGCTTCTTGTACTTCCTTGAACTTGCTCTCGGCGTTCTTTTCCTTGCTGACGTCAGGGTGGTACTTGCGCGCCAGCTTGCGATAGGCGCGCTTCAACACGTCCGGCTCGGCGCCCCGGCTCACACCCAGAACTTGGTAGTAATCCTTATATTGCATGCCTGACCTTTGCGATATTATTTCTATATATTACAAATACATAACTCGATTCGTCCAACCAGCGGTCACTGCTGGCGGAACCGGCCGCCCGGCTCCGGACCGGCATCCTTGAAATTGAACCGGAACGTCCCGACCATTACTCTGCCGCGTTACCATATTGCGGATAGTTTCCCCAAACAAAAGGCTTATGAAGCGCATTTTCCTATTTCTCGCGACGAACTTGGCCGTGCTGGCCCTGTTGACCGTGGTGATCTTCATCATCGAGCGGGTTTTCGGCGTGCATTTGGGGGGAGGCGGACTCGGCAACCTGCTGGTTTTTGCAGCAATTTTCGGATTCGGCGGCGCTTTCATCTCCCTGGCTCTGTCGAAATGGACGGCCAAGCGGATGATGGGGGTGCGGGTGATCGCCGCGCCGCAATCGGACCTGGAATCCTGGCTCATCGGCACGGTCAAACGTCTGGCCGATCAGGCCCATATCGGCATGCCCGAAGTAGGCATTTTCGACGCGGCGGAAATGAATGCCTTCGCCACCGGCGCTCGGCGCAACGCATCCCTGGTGGCGGTGAGCAGCGGCCTGCTGCGCAGCATGTCGCGCTCCCAGATCGAAGCCGTGTTGGGCCATGAAATTACGCATGTGGCAAATGGTGATATGGTGACCCTCGCCCTGCTGCAGGGCGTGCTGAACACTTTCGTCATATTT
The DNA here is from genome assembly GCA_963784105.1 of uncultured Gammaproteobacteria bacterium. GTDB lineage: Bacteria > Pseudomonadota > Gammaproteobacteria > Steroidobacterales > Steroidobacteraceae > Bog-1198. The sequence continues at coordinate 663,882 of CAWAQE010000015.1, read as the reverse complement.
CTGGCCCGAATCATCGGCAGCTTCGTGGATCGGGCGGTGCTCAAGAACGACCGGGGGCAATCCGGCATCGGATTCTTTCTCACCACGATGGTGGCGCAGATCGTTCTCGGAATATTCGCGAGCATGATAGTCAGCTGGTATTCGAGGCGGCGGGAGTTTCGCGCGGATCGGGGCGGAGCTGACCTTGCCGGCACCGGCAATATGATAGACGCGCTGCAGGCGTTGAAACGCAGCCAGGGAGAGCCGATGCCGCAGCAGATGCAGGCTTTTGGAATCAACACCGGCGACGCCGGCGGCTTCATGCGGCTGTTCATGAGCCATCCGCCGCTCGACGAGCGCATCGCAGCGCTACAATCATCCCCCGGCTGATACGGCCGGACCGACGGGTACACAGGAACATCAGATGACCCCAGAAAATGAAATCGCAGTAGAACCGCCCGCCGCCGAGCGCATGGGCCGCGAGCTGTCGCGTTGGTTCGGCAACAGCGACTTCACGACGCGCAGCCGCGAGGCGGCCGCGCTGCGCGAATCGGGCAAGCACATCGACTGGGCACGGGTGCTGCCCTTCTTGGCCATGCATGCCGCCTGTCTCGCCGTGATCTGGGTGGGGTTCAGCTGGATTGCACTGGTGGTCACCCTGGCGCTCTACCTGGTGCGCATGTTCGCCATCACGGGTTTCTATCATCGCTATTTTTCCCATCGCAGCTTCAAGACCTCGCGGGCGGGGCAATTCATATTCGGACTGCTGGGGGCGTCGGCCGTGCAGCGCGGCCCGATCTGGTGGGCGGCACACCACCGCCATCACCATGTCTACTCGGACAAGCCCGACGACGTGCACTCGCCCGTGCAGCACGGCTTTTTCTGGAGCCACATGGGCTGGTTCATGTCGCACAAGCACTTCGCCGCGGACCTGTCGCGGGTGAAGGATCTGCTCAAGTACCCGGAGCTGCGTTTCCTGGATCGCTTCGACATTGTCGTGCCGACGGTTCTCGGGGTGGGTGTCTTCAGCTTGGGCGTATTGCTGAAGCATGTGGCCCCCGGGCTCGGCACCAACGGCTGGCAAATGTTGGTGTGGGGCTTTTTCGTCTCCACCGTCGCGGTTTATCACGGGACCTATACCATCAATTCTCTGTCGCACGTTTTCGGGCGCCAGCGCTACAAAACCGGCGATGCCAGCCGCAACAATGTCTGGCTGGCGATCATTACCCTCGGAGAGGGATGGCACAACAATCATCATCACTACCCCGCATCGGTGCGCCAGGGGTTTTACTGGTGGGAATTCGACATCACTTTCTACATGCTGAAGCTGATGTCGTTTTTCGGGGTGATCTGGGATTTGAAGCCCGTGCCCGCGGCGGTTCGGGAAGGGAACGGCAAGCGCTTCTGACGGCTCCCGCGCCCGGCCATTGCACCGTCCATGCCTCGCCCGCCTGACCTCAAGACCCTAGGAGAGCTCAAGGCCGCCGTCGGCAAGGAGTCCTGGCTCGAGTCGCCGGAGGCCATGGCGCCCTACCTCACGGATTTTCGCCGCCTGTATCACGGCGCCGCCGCGCTGGTGCTGCTGCCGCGCAGCGTCGAGGAGGTCGCGGGGATTTTGCGCATTTGCAACGCCAGAGAGGTGGCCGTGGTGCCCCACGGAGGCAACACCAGCTATTGCGGCGCGGCCACGCCCGATGAGGCAGGGTCGCAGGTCGTGCTGTCGCTCCGCCGCCTGAACCGCATCCGCCAAGTCGACGCCGCCAACTATTCAATGATCGTCGAGGCGGGCTGCACGCTGGCCGAAGCTCAAGGAGCGGCCCGTGGGGCCGAGCGGCTCTTTCCGCTGAGTCTGGGATCCGAAGGCACGGCGCAGATCGGCGGCAACCTATCGACCAATGCCGGGGGCACCGCGGTCCTGCGCTACGGCATGATGCGCGACCTCACGCTGGGCCTCGAAGTGGTGCTCGCGGACGGCCGCGTGCTGAAGGGGCTGAAGAGCCTGCGCAAGGACAACACCGGCTACGATGTGAAATCCCTGTTCATAGGCGCCGAAGGCACGCTCGGCATCATTACCGCGGCGTGCCTGAAACTCTTTCCGCAGCCGGGCGACGCGGCGACGGCGCTCGCCGGCATCGACTCGCCGCAGCACGCCCTGGATCTGCTCGCGCGCCTGCGCACCGCGGCGGGCGATCAGGTGACCTCGTTCGAGCTGATGCCGCGGCTGGCGGTGGAACTCACCGTGAAGCACGTGCCCGGCGTCGCCGATCCCTTGGATCAGAATACGCCCTGGTATCTGCTCATCGAGCTGACCTCGCCGAACGCCCGGCAGGATTTGTCGAGCCTGCTGACGGCGACCCTCGAAGATGCGGCCGCCCAGGGCATCATCAGGGATGCGATGCTGGCGACCTCGATCGCGCAGGCCCAGGCCATGTGGAAATTGCGCGAATCGGTTCCCGAGGCGCAGCGCCGCCACGGCGCCAGTCTCAAGCACGATGTCTCCGTGCCGGTGTCGGCGATCCCGGTGCTCATCGAGGAAGGGTCCGCTCTGGTGCGGCGTCTCGCTCCCGAGGGAGACGTCGTCTCCTACGGGCACGCGGGCGACGGCAATCTGCATTTCAACGTAAGCCAGAAACCGGACGCCGACATCAAGAGCTTCGTCGCACGCGGACCCGTGCTGGAGCTTGCGATGTATGACCTGGTCGAGAGTCTCGGCGGCAGCATCAGCGCCGAGCACGGCATCGGGCGCCTGAAGGCGGCCGAGTTCGCGCGCCGCGCCGACCCCGTGGAACTCGCCATCATGCACGAATTGAAGCGGGCGCTCGATCCCAAGGGCATCATGAACCCGGGCAAGGTGCTGTGCGTCAGCTGATGCTCCCCATCCGCACCGCCCGTCTGAATTTGCGCGAGTTCGTCAAATCCGACTTCCGCGCCGTCTACGCTTATTCCTCGGATCCGCGCGTCACGCGCTACCTTTTTTTCGGACCCCGCGATGAGGACAGCACCACCGAGTATCTCGATGGGCTGCTGGCATCGCAGCGCGAGCGGCCGCGCACCCGGTTCGAGCTCGCGGTCGAGGAACAGGCGTCCGGGCGCGTAATCGGCGCCTGCGACTTATCGTTCATCGAGCGCAACGTCGTCGACTTGGGATACATGCTGGGCATCGAGCACTGGGGCAACGGGCTGGCCACCGAAATCGCACTGGCGCTGGTGGACGCGGCTTTTTTCGATTTGCGCGCCGAGCGCGTGATCTCGACGGTGGACGTCAACAATGGCGCTTCGATCCGCGTGCTCGAGAAAATCGGCATGCGCTGGGAAGCCGTGTTCCGCAAGCATCGCCGAGCCAAGAATCGCTGGTGGGACTGCCATCTGTTCGTACTGCCGCGCGAGGTCTGGGAGGCATCGAGGGTGAACTACGCGCCCTGATGGAAGGCTGCCTTGATGGAATGTCGCCTGCCCAAGTTTTGGGACGGTCAGCGGTTTTCCTTCTCTTCGGCGGCGGCCTGCTCGCGGGCACGCTTCGCGGCTCGCTGCAGCACATCCTCATCCGGCATCCCTGTGCGGCCGCTGTTGCGCAGCGTCAGTAATCCGCCGATCACGGCGCCGACCGTAAGAGCGATGATGATGATTGCCTTGAGCATCGCCCGCGATGCTACGCTTCCTTAGGTCCCGGCGGCACGGGGATCGTCGCGCACACGTATCAGGCCTTCTTGAGCGGCGCTGGCGACCAGCCGTCCGTCGCGCGCAAACACACTGCCGCGGGTGAAACCGCGTGCACCCGAGGCGCTCGGGCTGTCGATGGCATACAAAAGCCAGTCATCCACGCGGACGCTGCGATGAAACCACATCGCATGATCGATGCTGGCGATCACGACCTTGGGAGAGGCCATGGAAATGCCATGCGGCCTGAGCGCCGTGTCGAGCAAGTGAAAATCGGACACATAGGCGAGCAAGCAGCGGTGCAGGGCCTCGCCGACGTCCAGCTTGCCCACCGCGCGGAACCAGATGTGCTTGAGCGGCGCGGACTTCTCCCGCCGCAGGACATCGGGCGGCTGCACCGGGCGAAACTCGAAGGGACGTTTCTGCTCCAGCATCCGGCGCGCGGCCGCGGGCAGCTGATCGGCGATGCCGCGATAATGGGACTCCACATCGGGCAGCGACTCCGGGGGCGGCACATCCGGCATCGGAATCTGGTGATCCAGGCCGGATTCGGGCAATTGGAACGAGGCCGACATGTTGAATATCTGCCTGCCGTGCTGAATGGCGATGACGCGTCTGGATGAGAAATGCTTGCCGTCGAGCGCCCGGTCGACCTCGTAAACGATGGGCGAATTGAAATCCCCGCGGCGCAGGAAATAGGCGTGCAGAGAGTGCACGACGCGATCCTCCGCCGTGGCGGTCGCGGCGGCCAGGGCCTGGCCCAGCACCTGCCCGCCGAATACCTGCGGGCTGCCGATATCGCGGCTCTCGCCGCGGAACAGGTTCAGCTCGAGCCGCTCGAGGGTCATCACCTTGATCAAATCGTCGAGCAGCTGATTCATATCCCGCCGGACTGCGAGTCGGAGTCGGCTCCCGCGACGCCCAGGCGCTTCTGCATGATGGGGCTCGTGGTGGTGTACTGCAGGAACTGCCGCTTCTCCGGGAACAGGTGATGCTGGATGGCGAATGCGGCGAGCGCGGCCTCATGGAAACCGCTCAAGATGAGCTTTTTCTTGCCGGGATAGGTGTTGATGTCGCCTATGGCGAAGATCCCCGGGGTGCTGGTCTGAAATTTCTCAGTGTCGACCTTGAGCGCCCGCTTCTCCAGCTGCATGCCCCATTCGGCGATGGGCCCGAGCTTCGGGTGCAGCCCGTAGAACGCGAGCACATGGTCGGCCGTCACCTGTAGATCTCGTCCGTCGGGCGTGCGTACGTCGAGCCCTGTCAGCTTGCCGTTGTCTGAACGCAAGGCGGCCGCGCTGCCCTCCAGCACCTGCATCTTGCCCGCGCTCACCAATTCGCGCATTCGCGCAACGGTGGCGGGAGCCGCGCGAAACTCCGCGCGGCGATGCAGGAGCGTCAGCGAGCGCGCCTTGCCGCACAGCGCCACCGTCCAATCCAAGGCAGAGTCTCCCCCTCCGCAGATCAGAAGGTCGCGCCCATGGAAGTCGGCGGCCGATTTGACGCGGTAGTGAACGTTTTTGCCCTCGAACTCCTCGACACCGGGCAGCGCCAGATGCCGCGGCTGGAAGGAGCCCACCCCCGCCGCGATCACCACGGCGCCGGCAACGAGCTGAGTACCGCCCGAGGTGGCCACATGGAACTTGCCGCCTTCCAGAGGCCTCACTTCGGTCACTTCCTGGCCGAGATGAAATGTGGCATGGAAGGGCTTCGCCTGCTCCAAGAGCCGGTCGATCAATTCCTGGGCGCCGCATATGGGCAGCGCCGGAATGTCATAGATCGGCTTGTCCGGATACAGCTCGGTGCATTGGCCGCCGGCTTGGGGCAGCGAATCGATGATATGCGCGCGTATTCCGAGAAGTCCGAGCTCGAAGATCTGGAAGAGGCCAACGGGGCCGGCACCGATGATGACCGTCTCGACCGGCGTGGCAGCGGCCTGCGCCGCAGAGGGGTTTTCCGACATGATAAGGCTGATTCCTTGAGTTTTCCGCCCAAATTGGTCGCAAATTGTAGCTGAATGCCCATGACGGCACTCGTTTGGTTTGAGCGGCACCCGCGCCCGGCGGGTCCAAAGGGGCGCGTCCGGAAGCAACCAGATTCGATCCGCAGGGTACTCATGTACGAGAGTGGGGCCCTGGAGGAAGACGATGATGCACGCGAAAGTTCGCTCGTTCCCCGAAAATCGTGCAGGCGGACGCCAGCGCGACGGCGCACACGAGCCTGACGGCGAACGCGAGCCTGACGGCGCGCACGAGTCAACCCGCCCCATCCGTGCCCTGAACCGCGGCCTCGAGGTCCTGACCGAGCTCAATCGCCTCGAGCGGGCCGCGATCAACACGCTGGCCGGCGCGGTCCGCCTGCCGCGGACCACCACTTACCGGATTTTGGAAACTCTGCGCCTGGCAGGATATGTCGACCGGGACGAGCAAGACGACTGCTACCGTCCGACCATCATGGTGCGTGCCCTCTCGGATGGCTTCGACGATGAAGCCATGGTCGCGCATATCGCCAAACCGCATCTCGCCGCGCTCGGCGCCCAGATCGTGTGGCCGGTGGCGGTCGCCACCCCGTCCGGCGCAACCATGATGATCCGCGAAACCACGGACCGGCAGAGTCCTCTTGCATTGGAGCAATACCGCGCCGGCGTGCGCGTCCCCATGCTCGGCTCCGCGGCCGGGCGCGCCTACCTTGCGTTCTGCTCCGGCCAGGAGCGCGATGCGCTGCTGGAATTGCTGTCGCGTTCGTCGCTGCCCGAGGATCGTCTGGCGCGCAGCCGTATCGAGGTCGAGCGGCTGCTCGACGAGACGCGCACCCAAGGCTTCGGCATGGCGCACCGAGCCCGGCGCGTGTCGGAAGAAACCAGCCTCGCCATACCCGTGCGCGCGAAAGATCGAGTCCTCGCCACCGTCACCGTTCGATATGCCGCTACCGCAGTGCCGCTGCGCACCGCCGTCGAGCAATTCCTGCCCAAAATGCGCGAAGTCGCGCAAAAAATCCAATCCGAATTTGCGTAGACATCGGCCCAGTGCGGATCACGGAGCGCACTGGGCCGATGTACTTCAGGGCGGCGAGGGAGCAGTTCGGGTGCCCTTGCGCCGTGGTGTTGATCGGTATGAGAATTCGCCCGAGGGGCCAAGGCCGCTGCCCGGCAACTGCTCTTCGTTGCCGGGCAGCGGCCTTGGCCCCCCGGGCGAATGCAAAACCACCGATCGACACCATGGCGCCAAAGTATTAGAGCTTCGGAAGTCGGCTGAGTATCTCGCCGGCGATCGCCGCATAGCTGCCGCCGAAATGATGCCCGCCCGGCAACTTGACGGCGACTCCGTCGATTCCCGTCAACTCGGCGCAGGCCGCGTCGCGGTCGTGCTCCCCATAAAGGCACAGGTAGGGCGAACCCGCCCAGCGCTCGAGTTCCGGCGCGGTGGGAATGCCGCGGGCGGGGCTTCCCAGCCAATTCGCCACGTGAATCTCGAACAGAGCATTATCGCTGATGCCGAGCAGCGCGGTCAGATCCACCATGCCTCGGGTTTGCGCAGGCAATCGATTCACCATGAAGGGCATGATGTCCGCCCCCTGGGAATAGCCGATCAATAGGACGTGCTCTTTGCCCCACTGGCGAGAGTAGTGGCGCACGACACGGTCGAGGTCCCGCGCGACGCCTTGCGGAGTGCGCCGCGACCAAAAGTATTTCAGCGAATCCCAGCCGACGATGGGAATGCCGCGTTTCGCAAGATCCTTGGACACTCCCCGATCCAAGCTCACCCAGCCGCCGTCGCCCGACAAAAATATGCCGAACCAGGGACTCGATTTCTCGCGGGCGGCCGGCACCACGATCAGCGGCAAATCGGCGACGCGCGCCGGCTGGGCCGCCTCAACCGGCGCGCCGGCCACTGCGGCTCCGGCAACACCTACGGCCATGACGACAGCTACGGCTGCGGCGGCGATCTTCACTTTCTCAAGACTTTGCCGACGCCGCCGGATATGAGGGCGGTCACGTCGAGCAGAGCACCGGCCATCGCCAGGCCATCCGGCGCCGCGAGATATCGCGGACGCCAGACCGGCACGAATTTTTCCTTGTATTTGCGCAGCCCCTCGAAGGGATAAAACATCTCGCCGTAGCGCTGCACCACGCGGCCGAGCTTGTGCCAGGTGGGCGCGAGCGCGTGTTCCTCCAAGCCTGACAGAGGCGCCATCCCCAAATTGAACCAATGAAGGCCCTGAGCCTTGCCCCACAGCATGCATTCAATCAACAGATAATCGATGACGCCTTTGGGAGCATCGCGGCCGTAGCGCATGAGATCCACCGACAATTCCTTCGAGCCGCTGCGCCATATATTGGCGAACGCGACGATCGCGCCGCCGCAGCGCACTACTCCGCAATCGAAGTGCGCCAGATATCGCCCGTCGAAGAAGCCCAGGGAAAAGCGCTTCTCCGCTGTGTTCTTTTCCGCGAGCCACGCATCGGACACGGCGCGCAGCTCCGGCAGTTTCTCTGCGACGCCGGCGCGCGGAATGACCTCGAATTGCGCCCCGTCGCGGTTCGCGCGCCTGTGCGCCTGGCGCAAATCGGCGCGCGCCGGTCCCTCCAGAGAAAATTCTTCGAGCGGCACGCGCGCCTCCTCGCCGAGCTTGCTGAGGTTGAGCCCCAGATCGATGTACAGGGGCAGGTTTTGCGGCTTGACCTGGTAGAACACCGGCGAGACCGCCATCACATCGCAAGTCTCCAGAAATTCCCATGCCAATGACTCGCAGGCCTCGGGAGGTCCCACGGGGTCGCCCATCGCCACCCAGCTGTTGCCCGACACCTGGTACATGATGAACGCCGTGCGTTCGGTGTTGAACAGCAAATTCTTGTCGCCGAGCAGGGCGAGATTTGCGATGGTGTCCTCGCCCTGGGCGATCAGACTCTCGACGCGCTCCATGTCCGCCTCGCCGGGCATGGCCCTGGGCGGCGCAGCCGGCCGCAGCAGCCGCCACAATCCATAGGCCGCGGCAATCACGGCCGCGAGCAGCGAGGCGCGCAGGCTCCGGGGCGCCGAGGCATGGAACGCGAATTCCCACCATAGCTGGTTGTCGTAGGGCACGTAACGATAGGCGAATATGATCAGCCACGCGACGGTGATGAACACCAAGCATAGAGCGACGATCCACGCGCCTGAGTAATGCTGTTCGATGAGCGAGGCGCGCCGCTGAAAGCGGCCGCGTGCCGATACCAGGACGACGACGACGATGGCCAGGATCGTGGCCTCCTCGTAATCGAAACCCTTGAGCAAGGACACCAATATTCCGGCGCACAGCAGCCAGATGGTCAGCCACCATGCCGCGTCGAGGCGCCGGTACAGGCCGTGGGCGATCACCAGCAAGGCCACGCCCACGGCGCTGCCGAGCAAATGCGACAGCTCCAGGATGGGCAGCGGCACGATGCCGCGCAGCATGTCGAGACGATTGCCGAGTCCCGGCGTGGCGCCGGAAAACAGCAGCACGGCCCCGGCCAAGAACACCGCGATCGCGCTGGCCTGGGGCGTGACTGCAATGAGGAAAGTGCGCACGAGCCGCACCAGGCGCACGGCGGGCCCGCGATGCACCCACAGCTCATGCGCGCCCAGCAGCGCCAGGGCCGCGAAAAACGGAATGAAGTAGTAGATGGCCCGATAGGCCACCAAAGCGCCCAGCAGGCGCACCTGCGGCTCAGCCGGCAGCAGCAGCAGCAGAACCGCTTCGAACACGCCGATGCCGCCGGGAACATTGCTGACCACTCCGGCGGCAATGGCGATCAAGTAGACGCCGGCGAAGGCCGCGAAGCTGATCTGCGTGTGATGCGGCAGCAGCATGTACAAGACGCATGCCGCGCACAGCAAATCGGCGCATGCGACGCCCATCTGCGCAAAGGCGATGCGCGGCTTGGGCACCGGAATCTCGATGCTGCGAAACCGCAGCGGCTCGTGCCGCGTGAATGCCAGCCAGAAATAGGCGGCGACGGCGGCGAGCAGCAAGCCGCCGGCGAGGACGGCGAGCCAAGCATGCACATGCAGCACCGTGCCCGACATGCCTGCCTGTGAGAGCAGCGAGAGCCCCAGAAGGAATCCGGCTCCCAGAAGAAAGGTGACCGTGCCGAATGCAATGATGGTGGTGATCTGTTTCGCGCCGAGGCCCAGAGCCGAATAGGTGCGATAGCGGATTGCCCCGCCGCTCAGCGTGTTCATGCCCACGTTGTGGCCGATGGCGTAGCCCATGAAGGATATCAGGGCGATGCGCGGGTACGGCACGCGCGCCCCGACAAAGTGCACGGCCAGGGCGTCGTACAGGGTCAGACAGCTGTACCCGGCCACCGTAAACAGGGCCGCCCGCAGCACTTTCGCGTTGGGAATGGCCCGGACGTGCTCGAGGACATCCTGCCAGCGGTACTGGCCGAGCAAATGATGCAGCCAAAACAGCGCCAGCCCGAACAGAGCGATGCCCAGAAGGGTGGTCCACGCGGGGACCTTGTGAGTTGTAGCCGGGTGTGCCAAGAGAGGTATCGTAGCAGGGCCTCCCAGGCAACGCTGCAAACTGCTAGGGTTGGACTTTGCTCATCAGAAACGAGAGAGGGGTAGCCCACACATGAGTTCCACCACCGCTGGCCAAGAGGCTTCCATGGACTCGGCGCAGATTTATCGCGAAGAGACCTTCACCGATCGCAAGGTCGGCACCATCCGCAGGCTGACGCCGGTGACCGCGGACGGCTCGGCGGATTCCGCACGGGCGGTGATATTCGTCGGACAGGCGCAGGTCATGACGCCGATGGGCGCCGTGCCCATCAGTTTCGAGCTGGACGCCGTATCGTTGAATGTGGCCATCGAGAAATTCGGCGCAGCCGCGGAGCAGGCCGTGCATCAAACCATGCGGGAGCTGCAGGAACTGCGCCGCGAACAGGCCTCTTCCCTGGTGATCCCCGACGCCGCCGGCGGGGCGCTGCCGAATCCCAGCGATCTGCTCGGCCGCGGCCGGCCGCGGCGATAGCGCGGGGCCATGCCGACGCGCTAGGATTCCAGCTCCTCCCAACGCGAGTACGCGCTCTCGAGTTCCGCGGCCAGCGACTGCAGACGCTGCAGCGCTGCGGCGCCCCGCGAATCGTGGCCCTGGAACGATGCCGGATCCGCGATGGTCTGCTGCAGCTTCAACTGCTCGGCTTCGAGGCGCTGAATCCTTTCGGGCATGGCCTTAAGCTCGCGCTGATCGTTGTAGGACAGGCGCCGCGCCTTGGACTGGAGCGGCGGCGCGCCCTTGGATGCGGCTTGCGTCGCCGCGGAGATTGGCGCAGCGGCGATGGAGGCTGTCGCCCTGGCCTCTCGACCGGTTCTGCGCTGGCGCATCCAATCGCTGTAGCCGCCGACATATTCATTGACTTGGGCGCCGCCCTCGAACACCAGCGTGCTGGTGACTACGTTGTCGAGAAACGCCCGGTCGTGGCTGACGAGGAGCAGCGTCCCCGCATAGTTCGCGACCATTTCCTCCAATAGTTCCAGCGTGTCCGCATCCAGATCGTTGGTCGGTTCGTCCATCACCAAGAGATTGCTTGGGCGGGCGAACAGGCGAGCCAGCAGCAAGCGGTTGCGTTCGCCGCCCGACAGCATGCTCACCGGCGCGTGCAGGCGCTCCGGCGGAAACAAGAAATCGCGCAAATAGCCGGACACGTGCCGCGGCTGTCCATCGATGGTGACCGTGTCGCCGCTGCCTCCGGTGACGTTGTCCATGATGGAGGCCGCCGGATCCAGCTGCTCGCGCTGCTGATCGAAATAGGCGGGCAGCAGGCTGGTACCGCGGCGGATCGTGCCCGAGGCAGGCGTAAGATCGCCGACCAGCAGCTTTATCAGCGTCGTCTTACCGCAGCCGTTGGGACCGATGATGCCGATGCGGTCGGATCGCTGTATGCGCACGGAGAAATCCGCAATGACCGGGGCCGCGCCGAAAGTGTGGGTGACATGATCCGCCTCGAACACCAGCTTGCCCGATGGAGCCGCGTCCTGAACTCGAATTTCCACCTGCCCGATGCGCTCGCGCCGCTCGCTGCGCTGTATGCGCAGCTGCTCGAGCGCGCGCACCCTGCCCTCGTTGCGCGTGCGCCGCGCCTCCACACCCTGGCGAATCCAGACTTCCTCCTGGGCCAGTTTCTTGTCGAATAGGGCGGCGTGCTTGGCCTCGACTTCGAGCGCGGCGCGCTTTTGCACCACGTACTCGTCGTAGTTCCCCGGCCAGGCGCGCAGCTGCCCCCGGTCGAGCTCCACGATGCGCGTCGCCAAGCGGCGCACGAAGGCGCGATCGTGGCTGATGAAGAGCAGCGCACCGCCGAATTCCAGCATCATCTCTTCCAGCCAGGTGATGGCATCGATGTCCAGATGATTGGTCGGTTCGTCCAACAGCAGCAGATCCGGCATGGCGACCAAGGCCCGTCCCAGCATCACCCGCCGCCGCCAGCCGCCCGACAAGTCGCTCATGGCGGCGTCCGGATCCAGCTGCAGACGCGAGATCACCTGATCCGCCTGCAGTTCGGCCTGCCAGTCCTCGTGGCCCGAGCCCGAGGCCGCCATGCCGAATCCGCTCATGACCACCTCGCGAGCCGTGACATCGCTTGATGGCGATACCTCTTGGGCCAGGCTCGCGACACGTGCGCCGGGGCGTACCCACACTTCGCCGCCGTCGGGAATGATTTGGCGTGTGATCAGCTGCAGAAGCGAGGACTTCCCTTCGCCGTTGCGCCCAAGCAGGCAGACGCGTTCGGCCTTGCGGATCTGCAGATCCGCATGGTCCAACAGGGGTTTGAGGCCAAAGCTCAACGATACTTTGTCGAGGCGAACGGTGGGCATGAGCCCGGCTATACTAAGCGGCTTTCCAACAATAACCCAGCCTACTAACGCGTTTCGGGCAAATTCGCGTACAGTGCTTCGGCATGGGCATCGCGAATCGCGTGCATATTCTCGGCGAAGCGCTGGACGGACTGGGCCGTTGGTACGTCGCGGTGCCTCCATTCCTGATCATCGGTTTCTTGGCCGTGCTGTTTTTTCTGACCGGCGCGGGCCAGGAGCGTCTACAGGAGGCGGGCGACCGGCTGCAACAATCGGCCCTTCGCCAGCACGCCGTCGATGAGCTACAGATCCGCATCTCCCGGTCGGTGGCCACGCAGCGCGGCTTCTTGCTGACCGGCGATCAGAGATACCTCAAGGCTTACAACAGCTACGCCGCCGACGTGGAACCCCGGCTGGAACTTCTGCAGCGAGCATACTCGGGCTCCGATTCCGATCTCGGCGATGTGCGCACCCTGCATGTGCTGATCGGCAAGCGGCTCGCCGACCTTGCGATGATCGTCGCGATTCAGAAAACCCATGGAACCTCGGCTGCGATCTCACTCCTTAGAACCAGCGTCGGTTCGGATACCGGCGAGGCCGTCAACGATATCCTTGAACAATTGCGCGGGCGTGAAACCAGGGAGCATGAGGCGGCGGAGCAGTATTGGTCCCGATCCTTGACCTTGAGCCGCTGGATCGTGGTCGCCGGAACGATTTTCAACATGCTGCTGGTGGGTGTGGCCGCCCGCCTCGTCTACATGGACATGCGCCGGCGCACCCTGCAGACGGCGGATTTGCGCGACCAGAAATTACGGCTCGAACGCGAGGCAGAGGAGCGCAACCGCGAGCTCATCGAGCTCTCCACTCATTTGCAGGACGTGGCGGAACGCGAGAAAGCCTTTCTCGCGCGCGAGCTGCACGATGAGCTCGGCGGCCTGTTGGTGGGCGCGCGCATGGATATCTCGTGGGCGGAACAAAACCTCGCCGGCGGCGATCCCGGCGTGAAGGAGCGGCTGCGCCGCGTGCAGCATAGCCTGGCCGCGGGGGTCGATCTGAAGCGGCGCATCATCGAGGAACTGCGGCCGACTTTGCTGGACAATGTGGGATTGTTCGCGGCGCTGCGCTGGCAATTGAAGGAGACCTGCGGCAGTGCAGGTCTCAAATGCACCGAGTCGTATCCCGACGAAGAGCCGGAGTTCACGTCCGCGGCGGCCATTGCTTTGTTTCGCATCGCTCAGGAAGCGTTCACGAACATCCTGAAGCATTCGGCGGCCAAATCCGTGGACATTGCGCTGGACCTGGACGAGGATGCAATCGTGATGCAGATTTCGGATGACGGGAAAGGCATCCCCGCGGGCCGGCTCACGGCCATCGGCTCGCACGGGCTTGCGTCCATGCGTCATCGGGTCCGCGCCCTGGGCGGCAGATTGGACGTCCGCAGCCCGGACTCGGGGGGCACCACCCTGCTGGTGCGAATTCCCATGCACGGTGCGCTGCGCACGGCGGCACACCAGGACTCGGGCTTGAATATTCCAGCCCCCATTTAGTTTCGCCTTTCCCTGCGGCATTGCCATAGAATTTGCGCACCACCTGAGCAGGAGCGGCATATCGTGAGCTGTCTTTGGAATTCCATCGCACCATCCGGCGTGCCCATCGCTGCGGAATTTCATGGACGCGGCGGCGTCGTCGCCCTGGCGGAATTGGCGGCCGGATCCACGTTTGGAAGCGCCCTGGAATCGCTTCGCGGCCGCTCCGTGCTCATTGCCACGCGCGAGCAGCTGCCCTCCGCGCTCGCGCTGATCGAGCTCGACGGACTCGCACGGCGCATGGTGCTGTGCACGCCGGATCTCACTCCGGAACAGCTCGCGGGCGTCGCGGCGACGGCGGAGGCCGACGCCATCGTCTTGGACTCCCCCGCGAGCGTACCCCTTCCCGCGCACCTTGCACCCTACATCGTGACGCCGCGGCCCGTTGCCGCCGGCGTGAGCCGCGAATGCAGCGAACGAACGGAATGGATCTTATTGACGTCAGGCACCACAGGAACGCCAAAGCTGGTTCTGCACACGCTGCAAACTTTGGGCGGCGCGCTGCCCACGCAGGCCCCTTCCGGCACGAAATCGATTTGGAGCACTTTCTACGACATTCGCCGCTACGGCGGCTTGCAGATCTATCTGCGCGCCGTGCTATCGCATTCGCCTTTGGTGCTCTCGAGCGCGGGAGAATCGACGCCGGATTTCCTGGCGCGCGCTGCGGCGGCCGGAGTCACGCATATTTCGGGCACGCCGTCCCACTGGCGGCGGGTGCTGATGAGCGGCGATGCGGCGATTCTCAAGCCGCAGTATGTCAGGTCCTCGGGAGAGATCGCCGACCAGGCGCTGCTCGACAGTCTGCGCGCCGCCTATCCGGACGCCCGCGTCGCGCACGCTTTCGCGTCGACCGAAGCGGGGGTGGCGTTCGACGTGAACGACGGCCGCGCGGGGTTCCCGCCGGCGTTCATCGACGATCCATCCGCCGAGATCCAGCTCAAGATAGTCGATCACACGCTGAGAATCCGTTCCGGCCGCAATGCCGCCCGCTATCTCGGCGCCGCCACGGGCGTTCTCGTGAGCGAGGACGGCTACGTCGATACCGGCGATTTGGTCGAACTGGTGCAGGGACGCTACTACTTCAGAGGCCGCAGGGGCGGCGTCATCAATGTCGGCGGCCTCAAGGTATATCCGGAAGAGGTCGAATCGATACTGAACGCCGACCCCCGAGTGCGCATGTCCCTGGTGCGGGCGCGGCGCAATCCCATCACGGGCGCGGTGGTGGTCGCCGACGTGGTTCTGGCGAACCCCGAGAGCATGAAGGCGGCGGATGCACCGGACGCCGTCAAGAGCGACCTGCTCGATGCCTGCCGCCGCGGCCTCGCGGCTCACAAGGTGCCGGCCATGCTGCGCTTCGTGGCGGCCTTGGAAGTCACGCCCGCCGGCAAGCTGGTTCGGCCGGGCGCCTGAGGTTGGATCCGACCGAACGGATTAGATCCGAACGGATTAGATCCGAACGGAGCCGTCCGAGATGGCCGCAAACAGCTCCTGATCGAGAGGCACGTAGGCCCGCGCCCGCGGGTCGTCGAAATATAGCGGATCCACCATGCGAGCAGGATCGAAACCCGCCTGAATGAGGTCCTGCTTGCGCGGCTTGAATGTGCCGGTGGTCTCGATGGTGCGCAGCAGCCGCAAGAATACCGGCCGCGCATAGGCCGGCAGGCGCAGCGCCGCCTCTGCGCGAAATGCCGCGAGATCGAACTGCGCATTGACGATCAACGCGGCCATTCCCGCGCGGCCGTCGGCGCCGGGCACCGCGACGCCGTAGACGACGCCGTCGAGCACGCCGGGGATTGCCGTGAGCGCGGTCGACACTTCAGCCGTCGAGACGTTTTCTCCCTTCCAGCGATAGGTTTCGCCGACGCGGTCCACGAAGTAATAAAAACCGAGTTCATCGCGGCGCATGAGATCGCCCGTGCGGTACCAGGCGTCGCCTTCCTTGAACACATTGCGCAACACCTTGCGCGCCGACGCCGCCTCGTCCGCGTAGCCTTCGAAGCGGCCGGCGAGTTCCTTGCCGGCGGCGGGGATCAGGCCCACCGCCTCGCCGGCTTCGTCGGGCCGGCAACGCTCGCAGAATCCCGCCTCGTTGCGCAGCGGTTCGCCGCCGTCAATGTCGAATCGCAGCAAGGCCACCGGCAGCCGGTGCGCCAGGAACGAGGGTATCTTGCCGATCGCACCCGGACGCCCCTCGCAGTTATAGAGCGAGAAATTTCCTTCCGTCGAGGCGTAGTACTCGAGAATGCGGGGAATCTTGAAGCGGTTCTGAAATGTCTCCCAGACCTCCGGCCGCAGGCCGTTGCCGCAGGCGATCCGCAGCGAATGCGCCGTCTCGATTTCCTGATGCGGCGCATTGCTGAGGTAGCGGCACAGCTCGCCGATGTACTGGAACAGGGTGCAGCGCTCCTCGCGTACGTCGCGCCAGAAATCCGATGCCGAAAATCGGGCGCGAATCACCACCGCCCCGCCGGCGACCAGAATCGCGCCCGTCGCGACCACGCCGCCCACGCTGTGATAGAGCGGCAGGCAATTGAACATGCGGTCCGCCGGACCGGTGTCCAGCAAACCCGCAAACCAATGGCTCCACTGCATGACTCGGTAATGGCTGACCTTGGCCGCCTTGGGCAAGCCGGTGGTGCCGGAGGTATAGATGTAAAGCGCGGTACTGTCGATCGGCGGCGCCGTGCATTCGCAATCGCGCATTTCATCGCCGGAGAATCGCGCCAGCTCGGGCGCGAGAGGCTCCATGTCTTGCGTGCCGCCGCCGTACAGCCAGCAGCGAAGATCCGCCGGCAAACGGGCCCGCACGGCGGCGATGCGTGCTGCGACATCGCTGCCGGCGATGACGGCGCGCGGCGCGACGATGCTGATGGAGTGAACCAGGGCATCGCCCGCGAGATTGTTGTTGATGAGCGCGACCGCCGCGCCGATGCGCGATAGGCCGAGCCAGACCGCCATGTATTCGGAACAATTGGACATCATCAAGCAGACGGTGTCGCCCCGCTGCAGGCCCTGTTCGAGCCCCCAACGTGCATATTGATTGCAGCGCTGCGCGAGCCCGCGATAGCTCAACGTGGCTTCGGCCGACACCAGGGCGGGCGCCGCCTCGAATTGGCGCGCCAGGCGGTCCATCAGCGCCGGCAGCGTGACCCCGTCCGGGCCGATGGAGGCGGTCCGTTCCAGGGCGCGGATCCAGGCGTCCCTGGCGAATTTCGAGCTTGCTTGCGAGGAGTCTGTCACAGGCTTTGAGTCTTGGGCCGCTGTCTTGGGAATTGCGAACCGTACCACGACTGCCCGCGGCGTTCGAGTTACACTGTCCGCACTTTCACCACGAAAATTCGCAGACATGAAGCGGGAAACGATCGCAATTCACGGCGGCTTCGACTCGGATCCGACGACCAAGGCCGTGGCCGTGCCCATCTACCAAACGGCGGCGTACTCGTTCGACAGCGCCGAACACGGCGCCGCCCTGTTCAACCTCGAAGTGCCGGGCTATCGCTACAGCCGGATCAGCAACCCGACCACCGACGTCCTGGAGGAGCGCGTCACCCAGCTCGAAGGCGCGGTCGCATCCTTGAGCGTAAGCTCGGGGCAAACGGCCCTGTACTACGCTGCGTTGAATGCCACTGAGATGGGCCGCAACATCGTATCGGTGCCGCAGCTCTACGGCACGACGTACACTTTGTTCCAGCACATTCTTCCGGGAATGGGCGTACAAGTGCGCTTCGCCAAGTCCGACAGCGCCGCGGATCTCGAGGCTCTGATCGACGGCGATACCCGCGCCATGTTTTGCGAGACCGTCGGCAACCCCGCGGGCAATGTCTGCGACCTCGAGGCGCTCGCGGCCGTCGCCCATCGCCATGGCATGCCCCTGATCGTCGACAACACGGTGGCGACGCCGATGCTCGTGCGGCCCGTCGATTACGGCGCGGACATCATCATCCATTCATTGACGAAATTCATGGGCGGCCACGGAACCACGCTCGGCGGCATCGTCGTGGACTGCGGCACCTTCCCGTGGAACGACCATGCGGCGCGCTACCCCATGTTTACGCAGCCCGACAAGTCCTACCATGGGCTCGTATACACCGAGCACTATGGCGCCGCCGCCTTCATCGGCCGCTGCCGCAGCGTGTACCAACGCACCATGGGCGCCGTGCTCTCGCCGATGAACGCCTTTCTGCTGCTCCAGGGCATCGAAACGGTTGCGCTGCGCGTCGACCGGCATGTCGAGAACGCGCGCAGGGTCGCCGAATTCCTGCGCGGAAATTCGCGCGTCGAGTCCGTGAACTATGCGGGCTTTGCCGACAATCCGTATCATCCGCTGGTGCAGAAATATCTGGGAGGCAGGGCGTGTTCGCTCATGACCTTCGAGATCCGCGGCGGCCTCAAATCCGGCATGCGCTTCTACAATGCGCTCAAGCTCTTCAAGCGCCTGGTGAATCTAGGCGATGCGAAATCGCTGGCCTGCCACCCGGCATCGACCACGCATCGGCAGATGTCGCTGGAAGAGCAGCAGGCGGCGGGCGTGGCTCCCGGAGGCATTCGCCTGAGCGTGGGAATCGAGCACATCGACGACATCCTGGCCGACCTGGATCAGGCGCTGAAACTCGCGGCCGGTTGAACCTCGGCATCGACTCCTTGAGGCAACGTTGAGCCAGAATCCACTGCCGAACGTCTCCGCGGCCTTATTTCCGCCGAATTCCGCGCGCATTCTCGTCGAGGAGTGGCTGACCGGCGAGCTGCAGCGCGCCTTGCTGAGGATTCAGGGCGGCCCCGTCGTGCCGAGCATCGACATGGACGCTTTTCGCGCGGAGCTCGACACCTTCCGATTCGAGCAGCCGCGGCCGCTCGAGGAGCTGCTGAGCTGGACCATCGAGCGCATGGAGAATGGCATAGTCCAAATGGCGAACCCGCGCTATTTCGGACTTTTCAACCCAGGCCCGAACTTTCCGGCGCAGTGCGCGGACCGCATCTCCGGCCTGTTCAATCCGCAGCTGGCGAGCTCGGGATCCTCCCCCGTGCCGGTGGCGCTGGAAAAGCACGTCATACGCGCCATCGCGGAACGCGCAGGCATGGGCGCGGAGGCATCCGGGCATTTCGCCACCGGCGGCTCAGAGTCGAATTACACCGCCTTGCTCTCCGCCCTGACCGGCGCTCATCCCCGGTTCGCGGCCGAAGGCACCCGCGCCTTCGCAGGGCCGGTAAAATTCTATACCTCGCGCGACTGCCACATTGCCTGGCTCAAAATCGCCCACCAGGCGGGAGTCGGCCGCACCGCCCTGCGCCTGGTCGAAACCGATGGCGGAGGCCGGATGGACAGCCGGGCATTGACGCGCGCCATCGCCGAGGACCGTGCCGACGGCGCGGTGCCCGTAATGCTGGTGGCCACCGCCGGCACCACCGGCGCCGGGATGATCGATCCCTTGCACGCCTGCGCCGACATCGCCCGGCGGGAGGGTCTTTGGTACCACGTCGATGCCGCCTGGGGCGGCGCGGCGCTGGCATCGAATCGATTGCGCAAGGTGCTCTCCGGAATCGAGCGCGCCGACTCGATCACCATCGATGCCCACAAATGGTTTGCGACGACCATGGGCTGCGCCGTGTTCATCACGCGCCATGCGCATCTCTTGTCCGAGGCTTTTCATGCATCGACGAGCTTCATGCCGTCCAGCGTCTCGGGCGTGGACCCCTACCTCAACAGCGTGCAGTGGTCGCGCCGCTTCTTGGGACTGCGCCTGTTTCTCACCTTGGCCGCCGCCGGCTGGGATGGCCTGGGCGCGCATGTGGAGCGCAGCGTGGAAGTCGTGGAACGGGTCAAGGAAAGGCTGCTCGGCCTGGGCTGGACCGTCGCCAACGACTCGGCGCTGGCGGTGCTCGATGCGGTGCCGCCGGCCGAGCTCGGGCCGGTCAGGGAGCTGGTGCGCCGCGTCGTAGCATCGGGACGGGCGTGGGTTGCACCCACCACCTTCGAAGGCCGCGACGTGGTGCGGATCTGCGCCACGAACGGCGAAACCACTCTCGAAGACGTCGACGCCCTGGTCGCGGCACTCAACGAGCGAAACTGAGGCAGACTAGGCCGGCTTGCGCTGCGCCAGGGTACGCACCACCAGAGCTTGGATCGCCGCCACCGAATGGAAATTCTCGGGCGTGATGTCCGACTGGGGGATGGCGATGTCGAACTCGAGCTCGACGGCCAGCATCAGATTCACCATTTTGAGGGAACTGACGCCCAAGTCGCTCAGCTGCGTTTCAGCCGGGAATGGGTCGGGAAGGACGGCATTGGCCCCGAGCGTTTGTTTCACGAGCATGACCAGCTGCTCGCCTACCCCCTCGATCGTCTTCGGATCCACTCGATACATCTCCGTCGAAAAAGCCGCCCGATCATACCGTGGGATGCGCTACGGCGCTGGAATGAGATTGACAAGGACGTCCGTCTGAGCTTGTAGCACAATATATTGAAGGTTTTACATATGCTCATTAAAGCTGTGTAGGGTGTCACTAAGCGAGAAATGGCGGCTGATGAGCGGTTGTTCGCCCGGTGGAGTGTCCGCATAATGGCCGCAACACCCCCTAAACCCTATGGATGACCGAGGGATTTCATATGGAACCTCAACGAGTGCCGGGCAGCGCCCGGGTGATCAATGTTCGCCAGAACGATCTGACGGCGCGGGCGCGCGCAGCGGCCGATATTGCCAAAATAAACGCCGGCGCCGTCGACGCGGAGGCTCGATTCCCCAGTGAGTCCTTTGCCGAAATCCGCAAGCAGCGTCTGCTCGGCATCCAGGTCCCGCAGAACCTGGGCGGGGACGGCGCGAGCATCGCGGAAATCGCGGACGTGTGCTACATCCTCGGCCAGGCCTGCTCCTCGACCGCTCTGATCTATGCCATGCACCAGATCAAGATGGCGTGCATGGTGCGCCACTCCAAGGGCAATGCCGCGCTCGAGCGCATTCTCGGGCGAATAGCGGCCGAGCAATTGCTCATGGCATCCTCGACCACGGAAGGCCAGGCCGGCGGCAACGTTCGTTCCAGCGAAGCCGCCGTCGTGCACGATGGCGCGCAGGTCACCCTGGAGCGCAAGGCAACGGTCATCTCCTACGCCGTGGAGGCGGATGGCATCGTCACGACCGCACGGCGCGCCGCCGACGCGGCGGGTTCCGACCAGGTGCTTTTGGTGCTATTGAAAGCCGATTACACCCTCGAGCGCCTGCAGGTATGGGACACGCTCGGCATGCGCGGAACCCACAGCGAAGGCTTCACCCTGCGGGCGCGCGCCGCGGCGGAGCAGATCATGCCCGAGCCCTACGATAGAATTCACGCGCAGACCATGGTGCCGTTCGCTCACCTCCTCTGGGGCTCGGTGTGGGCCGGAATCGCGGCTGCCGCCGCCGGCAAGGCCCAGGCCTTCATTCGCCATGCGGTGCGCGGCTCCAACGGCCAGATGCCGCCGGGCGCCGCACACTTCACCCAGGCTGTGTCCACCCTTCGAACCTTGCGCGGCGTGCTGGCGGCGAACCTGCGCAGCTACGAAGCCATCATGTCCGATGAAAAGGCGATCTCGTCCTTGGAGTTTCAGGCCTTGATCACATTGACCAAGGTGCAGGCGTCGGAGCTCGCGGTGACCACCGTGCTCAGTTCGCTGCGGGCCTGCGGCCTGTCCGGCTATCGCAACGATACGGAATTCACCATCGGCCGGCTGCTGCGCGACGTGCTGTCCGCGCCGCTCATGATCAACAATGACCGCATCCTCACCAATCTGGCCACGACATCGCTGATGACGCCGTTGCCTACCTCCATCAGTGGTTGAACGTCCCATGCCCACCGCCAACAGCCCAGCCTCCGCCGCGAGCGCAACTGCCCCAGCTGCCGCCGCCGCCTCCGCCGCCATCGTCAACGCTCCGGCGGACCCGCTGAGCTCCATCGCGGCAGGATTGTTTCGATCCATGGGGGTCGACGGCGTGTATGCACGCACCGCGCTGTACGCGCATATGGTCGAGCGCCTCGAGGCCTACATTACCCGCCAGCGCGACCCGAAGGCGGAAATCATGCGCTTCCCGCCGGTGATGAGCCGCACGCAATTGGAGAAATCAGGCTATCTCAAGAGTTTCCCGAATTTGCTGGGCTGTGTGTGCGCTTTGCACGGCTCCGAGGCATCGATCCGATCGGCCGTCGACCGGCACGAAAACGGCGGCGACTGGACCACCTCGGTCACCTCCTCTGACCTCGTGCTGTCACCCGCGGCCTGCTATCCCGTCTATCCCATCGCGGCGACCCGCGGCCCGCTGCCCCCCGGGGGCCTGCAATTCGATATTGAGGCCGATGTGTTCAGACATGAGCCCTCGCAAAGCCTGGATCGGCTGCAGTCCTTTCGGATGCGCGAGTTCGTCAGAATCGGCTCCCCGCAAGAGATCCTGGAGTTTCGCGAGAGTTGGATGGCCAAGGCTCCGGCGCTGGCGGCCGACCTCAGCCTGCCGTTCACCATCGAGGTGGCAAACGATCCGTTTTTCGGCCGCGTCGGCCAGGTCATGGCGGTGAGCCAGCGGCAGCAAGCGCTGAAATTCGAGCTTCTGATTCCCTACTACCCATCGGCTTCGCCCACGGCGTGCATGAGCTTCAATTATCATCGTGAACATTTCGGCCAGGTGTGGGGCATCCATGACGACAAGGGCGAGTTGGCGCACACCAGCTGCGTCGCCTTCGGCATCGATCGGCTGACGGTCGCGCTGTTCGCGAATCACGGCTTGGACCTCGAGAAGTGGCCCGCGGTGACCAGGACCGCGCTGGCTCTCTGATGCCTGGATGCTGATCCATGCCGCTCGACCCACGTGTCAAACGGTTCTTGGATGTGCTGGCGGCCGGCAAGCCGCCCAACGCACTCGATACCTCAGTGGAGGAGCGCCGCCTCGGCCTCACCGAGCTCATGAAGCTGGCGGGCCCCGCGGCGGCCGTCGGCCGCGTCGAGGACCGTACCATTCCGGGACCGGCCGGGCACCTCGCCGTCAGAATCTATACCCCGCTCGGTGCCAAGGCAGAGTTACTGCCGGGCCTGGTCTACTTCCACGGCGGCGGTTTGGTGGCCGGCACCGTCGCGACCCATGATTCCATCGGCCGGGCGCTCGCGAATTCAGGCGCCTGCCGGGTGGTGTCGGTCGAGTACCGGCTGGCCCCCGAATATCCATTTCCCGCCGCGCTCGATGACGCCCTGGCGGCGATGACCCATATCGGCGCTCACGCAGCGGAATTCGGCATCGACGGCGCACGCCTCGGCATATGCGGCGATTCGGCGGGCGGTACGCTGGCGGCGGCCACCGCTCAGGCCGTGGCTCGGCTCGGCAGCCCCCGCCTGGCACTGCAGTTGCTGATTTGCCCGATTCTCGATTACAGCCGCGCCACCCCCTCCCGGCGCGACCTGGCGAGCGGCTACCTGGTCGACCAGGCCACGCTGGACCATGACCTCAAGTATTACGCGCCGCCCGGCGTGGATCCGGCCAACCCCCGAATTTCGCCGCTGCGCGCCCAGGACATCGCCGGCCTGCCCCCCACCCTGATTCACACGGCGGAATTCGATCCATTGCGCGACGAAGGCCGGGATTATTTCGAACGCCTGGCACGTGGGAACTCCGAGGTGTCCTACACCTGCCACCCGGGTATGATTCATCTTTTCTACGGCCTTGGAGCCGTGATTCCGTATGCCCGAACCGCGTTCGAACAGATCGGCGGAGAAATTCGGGCTGCGTTGGCCTCAACCGAAGGAGACTCACAGTGGCGGAGCGCGTCGTTGCGGAACGCATGATTGGACAGCTGCATGCGGCACGCATCGGTGGCGATCTCGCCGGCCTATGCCGGCTGTTTGCCGACCAAGGCCGATTCGAAATCGTCGGCGCCAGCGCCGATAAGCCGATCGCGATCCGGGCCTCCGGCATCGCGGAGTTTCGGCCGTGGCTCGCGATGATGGTCAAAGTGTTTCGGCTCAGCGACTATACTTTGCTGTCGCTGGTGGTCGAATGGCCGAGAGCCACGGCGCACTGGCGCGCCGATATTTACTCCAAGGTCACGGGCGTGACTATTGCGACCGAACTCGTCGATCTCGTGGAACTGAGCGACGATCGTATCCTGAGCTACACCGAGTTTTTCGCGCCTCGCTGAGGGAGCCGCGCAGGCTCATCGGCAACACCATGTCGGCGGACTTCGAATGATCGCCGCCGCGCGCAGATTTGAGTCCGGCGGTGTCAATGCCGGAATCTGACGATCTCAGCGATGAGGCAGCGGCTGGGGTGCGGACGGCAGATCCAAAATCACGCTCAAGCCCCCGCCTTCGCGATTGGCAAGCTGAATTCGTCCGCCGTGGGCTTCGGCGATTTCGCGCGCGAGCGCGAGTCCGAGACCGGTGCCGCTGCGCTTGGTCGAGTAGAACGGCAGAAGCGCCTGTGCCAGTACGGCCTGGCTCATGCCGGCGCCCCGATCGCGCACTTCGATGCGTTGATGCTCGCCCGAGCATGCAATGAGCAGTTCCACTTGATCGGCGGCCCCGCCCGCCTCGTGCGCGTTCTTCAGTAGATTGATCAGCGCCTGATCGACTTGCGCGCGGTCGAACCAACCGGGCAACGCGGGAAGGTCCGCCGCGGTCTTGAACGGCTGGTGACGGGCGAGATCAGCCACGAATGCCGGCCACTCAATGCGCTCCGGGCGCGGTGCGGGCAACTTGGCAAGAGTGGCGTAGCTGCCGAGAAAGTGATGCAGGTGTTCTGCGCGTTCCGCGATGGCTGCAAACACGGTCGGCAGCGTCGAATAGTCGCCGCGCCGCGCAATTTCGGCGCCGGAGTGCGCCATCGACGATAGCGGACCCAATGAATTGTTGAGTTCGTGGCTCAGAACGCGAATCAGCTTCTTCCATGTCGAGACTTCCTGGCGGGACAGCTCGCGCGTCAATCGCTTCAGCAGGTACAGCCGAAAAGTCTGGCCTTGCAGGATGAAGGCGCGCTGGGAGAGATGGAATGTTTCCTCGACCCCGTCGATCTCGGTCGAAAACAGGCTGTCGCCCTGCACCGCCGCGGCGCCGCGCAGTGCCGGCGGTGCGCGCGCCAGCGCGTCGCAGAACCGCAGCCCGTTGAGGCTTCGCCCCTCGCTCAGCAGATGGCGCGCCGCGATATTGGCATAGGCAATACGCTCGTGCGCGTCGACCAGCAGCAGCGCCACGGGCGAATTCTGCATGACCGTATCCAGCAACAATTCGCGCTGCACCAGGTGGGCACGCTGTTCGCGCAGAGCCGCGGACAGTTCGTTGTGAGCCGTCATCAACTCGCCGAGTTCATCGTTGCGATCGGCGACCAGCGACAAGCTAAAATCGCCTTCGCGGTAGCTGGCCACGGTGCCCGCCAGGGCGCGCAATAGCTGCGCTATCGGCCGCATGACGCGCGCAGCCAGCCAGACGACGGGCAATAGCGCGGCGCTCGCCGCCAACAACCACGCCAGCAACGGATTGTCGAGCACGTGCGTCGCCCACGCACTCAAGCCCGTCACCAAGACGACCAGCGCACACAGCAAAAGGGTCAATTTGAATCGCAAGCTCATGGTTTGACTCTCGGGCCCCCGATTCGGGCTTCAGCCCGGCGGACGCAGGTTGAACCTCTCCATGCGGCGATACAGGGCCTGGCGCGACAGGCCCAGGCTTTGCGCCGCCCGGCTGATATTGCCCCCCGCCTCGCGCAAGCTGGCCTCGATGAGTTCCCGGCTGGGCTGCTCCCCATCCCGATCCCCGCGGCCCGGCAGCGCGTCGCTTCCTCGAGCGGAGGACGGATCGCCGCCGCGGCGCGCCGCCTCGCCTTCCGCCGCCGTGCGCTGCGGGGCCGGCAGATTCAGGTCCGGCGCCGTCACGGTCTGTTCGCGCGCCAAGAGCCTGGCGCGTTCGATCGAATTGCGCAGCTCACGCACATTGCCCGGCCAATCGTGCGCCAACAGAGCCGCGGCGGCATCGTCGCTCAGGTGCAGCGAAACCCCGAGAAAATGCCGGGCCAGCGGCAGAATATCGGCGGGACGTTCCAACAGCGACGGCACGGGGATCTCGATGACATTGAGGCGATAGTACAGGTCTTCGCGAAAGCGGCCGTCGCGAATCAGGGCGGGGAGATCGGCGTTGGTGGCGCTCACGATACGCACGCGCGTGCTGCGCGTGCGGCTGGAGCCCAGCATTTCGAACTGGCCCGTTTCGAGCACGCGCAGCAGCTTCACCTGGCCCGCGAGCGGCAGATCGCCGATCTCGTCCAAGAACAGCGTACCGCCGTCCGCCATCTCGAAGCGGCCGGTGCGCGCGCGAGTCGCTCCGGTATAGGCACCCGCCTCGGCGCCGAACAACTCCGCCTCGATCAATTCAGACGGTATCGCGCCGCAGTTGATCGCGACGAAGGGGCCTCCGTGAATCGAGGAATTAGCATGCACGATCTGCGCAATGCGCTCCTTGCCGGCGCCATTGGGCCCGGTGATCAGCACACGCACGTCCGCGCGCGCCACACGGCATGCGAGTTCCACGGCCCGTTCCATCGCGTCGGAGGCGAATACGATGCCGCACAGGTCATACTGCTCCGCCAGGCGCTCCCGGCGCCGGCGCTGCTCATCCTGCAGCCGCCGGCGCTCGCGGGTGGCCTCCGCCAGCTCCAGCAGGTTTTCCACGGCCGCGAGCAGCTTGTCATTGTCCCAGGGCTTGCCGATGTAATCCGCGGCGCCCGCCTTGACCAACTGTACCGCGGACTCCAAATGAGTCCACGCCGTGAGCAAAATAACGGGCAAATCGGGCTGATGGGCCCGCAGCGCCCGGAATAGTGCTTCCCCCTCCTCTCCCGAAGTCGTATCGGCGCTGAAGTTCATATCGGCGATGACCAGGTCTATCGGCTCCCGAACCAGCAGCGCCAGGCCCTCTTGGGGAGTCAAGGCCGCCAGTGTTCGGATATCGTGCAAGCTGAACAGCAGCTGCAGAGCCTGGGCGACGGCCGGATTGTCATCGATGATGAGTACTGTGCGCATGGCCGAATGTTATCGGGTACGGACGCGATTCACACCTGGGGGGTTTCGCCATTCAGCCGCCGCGCATCGCCAGGGCGGGGGGAATCGAGGCCGCGCGCAGCGCCGGATACAACACCGCAAGCTGCCCCAGTAGCAGCATGAACACGGCACCGGCGATGGCGCGGCTGTTCTCCATGCGCGATACCTCGAAGCTTTGCACCATCCAAAGATTCAAGGCTATGGAAAACGCAATTCCGCATGCTGCGCCCGCCGACGCGATCACCAGGTTCTCGGTCTGAAAGTAATTTAGGATCGCCCGCCGCGTGGCGCCCAGCGCCCGGCGGATGCCGATCTGTTGCCGGCGCTGCGAGACCCAGTAGCTGGTCAATCCGACGATTCCGAACGCGGTAACGATGAGCAGCGCCGCACAGACCGAGACCAGCAGTACAACCAGCCCGTGATCGCCGCGGTAAGCCTCGGCGCGGACTTGGCTCATGGATTTGCTGCGAACGACTCGATCGCCATCGAGCTCCGCGAGCCGGGCCTCGGCCGCCCGCATGACGGAATCGCGTTGTCCGTGTTTGGCGCGCACCATGTAATTGACGGATTCGGCGATCGGCCGATACGGCACCAGCGCGGAATTCTCCGCGAACGACTTGGACACGCCTTTGCCGAAGAACGGCGTCTGCAGCCTCTCGACGATGCCGACGATCACGTCCGGCCGAGTATCGCTTTCGATGAAGAGTGATTTACCCAGCGCATCCCCGGCGGGGAACACCCGATCCGCCAAGGCCTTGGTCACGATCACACTGCTGACGGGCGGAATGTCGGTGGCGGTCCGATTCACCACCTCGTCGGCATTGAAGTTGCGTCCGGCGATCAATCTCAATCCCAGCGTGTCGAGCGCGTGCTCGTCGGCGAAATAGTAGGCCGAGTCCGCCGACGGCGTCTTTTGTTCCGCGGTCAAATTGACCGACAGGCTCCAGCCGCCGCCCGCAAGCGGATAGTCGTTGGTCGCGTACGCGTCAACGACGCCATTCAGCGAGTGCAGCGCGGCGAGGTCCGCGTTCTCGTGTGCGGCCAGATCGTTCCGGCCCTCCATCAGTTCGCTCGAAATGACGAACAGATTCGCCTCGTCCACACCGGTGGGCCGCGCGCTCCACGACAATCGGCTCTCGATGATGGCCAGGGAATTCGATAGAAACGCGAGCGTGACTGCCATCTGCGCGGCAATCAGCATTGCGCCGAACTTGTTGCGGCGCATGGCTGAAAGAATGGGATGCAATTGCATATATTTCCTATTGCGCCTTGAGTTGCCACGTCAGCTGCACCTGAGCGGCGCGCCAAGTGGGATACAGGCCGGCCATCACCGTCGAACCCAGTGCCAGCAGCAGCGCGATGACGACATCGATGACGTCCAGATGCGTGAGCGCGGCGAACTCCTTCGGCAGCAGCGTGCGAGCCGCGAATAGGCCGATGGCCGTCAGTACGAGGCCCAACAGGCCGCCGGCGAGCCCGACGACCCCGGTCTCGACCAGGCATTGCGCGAAAATGGCGCCGCGGCTGGCGCCGAGCGCGCGGCGCACGCCGATGTCGCCGGCCCGGCCCATGATTTTTGCCAGCATCAATCCCATGGCGTTGAGCAGGCACACCAGGAGAAATCCAAATGACACCAGCATCAGAATACCGATCTCACCCGGCACCACATGCCGATAGTTGAGCCATTCCCTGACATCGCGCAGTTGGGTGTGCGGCGGCCAGTGGAAGCGGCCGGCGCGTTGCTGATCGGCGGCGTAATTGTTGAGGTAGGCCCGGTATTTGCGCACATCGGCGGGACCATGCAATTCCACCCAGAATCCCAGCCACATGCAGTCCGATTGCAGCAGCTGCCCGAAGCCCGCCATCAGGTCCTGGTCGCACGACACGCTGCCGGCCACCTTCATCTGCTTGTCGATTGCGCGCGTAAACGGCAGGAACATCTCGTCCTTGCCGGCGAAACTCGTCCTGTCCAGGTCATAGACCACGGGAATGAGCCGCCACTCGTCGAGCACCCCGGCCACCGTGTACGTGTCGCTGCCAAGACGGACCGTTCTTCCTACGCTGTTCCTGCCGCCGAAGATCCGGTCGTTCAAGGCCTGCGTGAGCACCAAGGCCGCGGCTCGATCGTCGTCTTCAGCCGCCGTCCACGGCGCGCCGTATTTGAACGGCACGTCGAACATCGGAAAGAAATCCGCATATACGGCGCGCGCGAGAGCCCGGAAGGGCTTTTGTTTCGGATCGGCAGGGTGCACCGAAAGGACGGTGCCGTACATGGCGGTTTGGCGCCTGCCGGAGCGCGCCTTCATCAAGGCCATCGCATCCGTGTAAGTCATCGACGTCTGCAAATGATCCGCGGT
Organism: uncultured Gammaproteobacteria bacterium; assembly: GCA_963784105.1. Classification (GTDB taxonomy): domain Bacteria; phylum Pseudomonadota; class Gammaproteobacteria; order Steroidobacterales; family Steroidobacteraceae; genus Bog-1198. The sequence continues at coordinate 634,443 of CAWAQE010000015.1, read as the reverse complement.
TGGCGCCGGTTGAACGAGGGGCCCGCGGCTGTCGATCTGCGGCGTGAACAGCTGGCGCGACTTTTCAGGAATGGGGTCTCCCGACATCGCACGAAACACGGTCAACGTGGTCATCGATGTGCCCACGCCGACGCCGATTGCGACGACGAGCAGCGCCGTCAACACGATATTCCGCCGCAAGCTTCGCAGCCCGAGATCGAGATAGTAGAGGAACATGGAGCTGTTCATGGGATCATGGAGCCGCCGGCATGACTCAGCATTTCAGGCGCCCCGTGTCGCCAATGCCGGTGGTACGGACGCCGCGCGCAGCGCGGGCCATAGCACCGCGGCCTGCCCGAGCAGCAGCACGACGGCGGCGCCGATGATGGCGTAGCCGGCGTGCAGCCGCTCCATCTCGAAGCTGCTCACCATCCATAGATTCACGCAGATGGCCAGCACTACGCCGAACGCCGCCCCGGCGCCGGCGATCAAGAGGTTCTCGGTCTGGAAATAACGGATGATGGCCTGCCGAGTCGCGCCCAGCGCCCGGCGAATGCCGATCTGCCGCCGGCGCTGCGCCACCCAGTAGCTGGTGAGGCCGACGATGCCGAATGCCGTGACCAACAGCAAGGCCGCGCAGACCACCCCCAAAATGACCGCCAATCCGCGGTCATCGCGATACGCCTCCTGGCGCGTCGCCGACAGCGGCTCTACTTTTTCCAGCACCCGGGAGCGGTTGACCTCGATGAGCCGCTTGCGCGCAGCCTGCATGACCGCAGCCAGCTGATCCGGCCGGGCTCGTACCATGTAGTTGGAAATCTGATTGACGTATCTGAACGGCTCGAGCGTGGAATTGTAGTTGAATTTGCTTCCCCAGCCTCCGGTCAACACCCAAGGTACCTGCAGCTGCTCGACGATGCCGATGACCGGAATCTGGTGAAGCTGGGTCGCGATGTACACGGACTTCCCCAATGCCTGCCCGCCGGGAAACAATTTGTCGGCCAACGCGCGCGTAATGATCACCGCGGAGGGCGGGCTTCGGTCCGTGTAACCCACCTTGTCTTTGACGTCGGCCGGACTGAAGTTGCGGCCGGCGATCAACTTCAGACCCAAGGTTTGCAAACCATGCTCGTCGGCAAAGTAGATCGCGCTGAGGGCCATGGACCTCCTCTGATCCGGCTGGGTGTTGACGCCGTCGGAAGACCCGGCGTCGCTGAGCGGATAAGAGTTAGTCGCGAATGCGTCGACCACGCCCGGCACGGAGCGCAGCGCCGCAAGATCGCCCTGCAGCCGTGCCGCCAGATCCGTCGGATTGCCCACCCACAGATTTCTGATTACAAAGAGATTGGCTTCGTCGGTTCCGGTTGGACGCCGGCTCGAGGCGATGCGCTGTTCGATGATGAAGAGCCCGTTGCATAAAATGGCGAGCGTGATCGCCATCTGCACCGCGATCAGCACGGCGCCGACCTTGTTCCGGCGCATCGCCGAGAGTATTGGACGCAGTTCCATACTGATCTCCTTACTGAGCTTTGAGCTGCCAAGCCGGTTGAACCTGCGCGGCGCGCCAGGTCGGATAGAGCCCGGCCAGCGTGGTCGCAAATACGGACAGGAGCACCGCGATGCTGACGTCCATCAATCCGAAATGGGTCAGGCGGCTGACCTCGTCCGAGAGCAGGGAACGCAGTCCGACGAGGCCGAGGGCGGTCAGAGCGAGCCCCAGCAGTCCTCCCGCCAAGCCGATCACGCCCGCCTCAATCAAGCATTGAGCGAAAATGGCGCTGCGGTTGGCCCCAAGAGCGCGGCGCACCCCGATGTCGCCGGCGCGCCCCAAGATTTTCGCAAGCATCAGGCCCATGGCGTTCAGCAAGCACACCAGCAGGAAGCTGAACGATACCAGCACCAGAACTCTGACGGGATCCTGAACCACATGCTGGTCGACCAGCCACTGGCGCACGTCGAGAATCCGCGAACGGGCCGGCCAGGTGAAGCGTCCCGAGCGCCGCTGATCGGATACATAGTTGCGCAAGAACGCGCGGTAATGCGCGGCGTCCGCGGCCGTCGGCAGTTCCGCCCAAAACTGGATCCAAATACACTCTGAATGCAGGCGGCCCTCCCACCCCGATTCGCCCATCTCGCCCGCGCAGTTGTAGTTTCCCCAACTTTGCATATGTCCCTGGATGGCGCGCGTGAACGGCAGAAATACATCTTCGCTTTCGCCGTACTGGTCGTTGTTCAGATCATAGAATCTCGGAATCGGCTGCCACCGGTCCAATACGCCGGCGATGCGGTAGTCATGGCCGTCCAGATTCAATGTTTTTCCGACGCTGTCCGCGCCCCCAAAAACCTTGTCGTTCAGGGCGCGAGTGATGACCACGACATCGGCGCGGCCTTCGTCGTCGGCGGATCCCCACGGTCCGCCGAACAGAAATGGCACGTCGAACATCTGGAAGAAATCGGTATTGGTGGCGCGCGCCTGCACCTCAAAGGGCAGCAGCCGCGGATCCGGCGGCGTCAGCGCGAAGCCCGTGGCATACATGAGCGTCTGGCGGCGCGCGGCGTGCGCGTTCATCAGGCCGACGGCGTCTTGATAGCTGAGCTGCTCCTGCAGGCGGTACCTGTCGCCGATAACCACCATTTTCTTGGCGGGGTTCCAGTTCTCGATCTGCACGGCGAATAACTGCGCGGATTTCTCCGGGATCGGATCTTGCGCCATTGCGCGGAACACGGTCAGGGTGGTCATCGACGCGCCGATGCCGACACCGATGGCCGCGATCATCAGGAGCGTGAGCACGACGTTGCGCTTGAGACTGCGCAGCGCCAGCATGAGGTAGTAGCTGAACATGCGGGCCCCCTATGGCTGAACGCCGGCGACCAGGCGCGGTTGCGCCGTCAAATCGACCACCTGACCGTCCACGATGTGAACCTCGCGCTGCGCCCGCACGGCAAGCTCGGGATCGTGCGTCACCATGACGATGGTCGACCCGTCGCGATGCAGCTCCTCGAGCAGTTCCATGACGCCGCGGGCCATCTGAGTATCAAGATTGCCGGTGGGCTCGTCCGCCAGCAGCAATCGCGGTGACCCCGCAAGCGCGCGCGCAATGGCCACTCTTTGCTGCTGGCCCCCGGAAAGTTCCGCCGGATAGTGGCGCGACCGGGCCGAGAGACCGACACGCTCCAATGATTGCTGGATGCGGCGCCGCCGCTCCGCGCCGTTGAAGCCCCGATAGCGCAGCGGCACGTCGATGTTATCCTGGACGTTGAGGTCGGAGATCAGGTTGAAGGCTTGGAAGACGAATCCTATCTTTTCGTTGCGCAGCCGCGAGCGCTGGTTGTCGTTCAGGCCGCGCACATTGGCGCCGTCCAACTGATATTCGCCGCCGTTGAAGTCTTCGAGCAAGCCCGCGATCGTCAAGAAAGTCGTCTTGCCGGAACCCGAAGGCCCGGTCACCGCGACGAACTCGCCTTCGCGTACGTGAATCGAGAAATCCCGCAGGGCGTACGTTTCGACGACTTCGGTTCGGTAGGCCTTCGACAGATGGGTCATTTTCAGCATGATTTAGCCTCGTGCGGCAGTATGGTCAAAATGTGGATTTCAGTGGCTCAGGATCACGCGCTCGGCGCCGTTGAACGCGTCGGTGCCTGAGACGACGATTTGATCGCCGGCGGCCAGCCCGTCGAGGATCTCGACCTTGGCGATGCTGGAAGCGCCCAGGCGCACCGGGCGGCGTTCGGCGACGTTGCCGTGAACGATGTAGGCAAAACCGCCGCCTTCCTGATCCACGAAGGCGCCGCGATCGACCATCAATACATTCTCGCGCTTGTCGATCAAGATTCGAACCGACAGCCGCTGGCTCTGGCGCAGGCCCGCCGGTTTTTCGCCGCTGAAACGCAGGCGGGCCGTCACCTCGCCGGCGACGACTTCGGGTGAGACGCCGCTCACGACGCCCTTCCAGCGGCGGCCCCCGCCCTCGAGATCGGCGCTCATGCCGGGCCGCAGATCGCGCGCCAGACTCTCCGTGACCTTGATTTCGACTTCCAACGCCGAGAGATCGACCACCGTGAGCAGCGGGGCATCCTTCGCGACGCTGGCGCGATCGGCCACCTGCACCTGCCCGACCTGGCCATCCACGGGGGAGCGTACGTTCAAGCCGTCGACCTGGCGTTTGAGGTCCGCGACCAAGTATTGCTGCCGGTCGTATAGGGCCTTCTTGCTCTCGATGTCGAACCGATTCTGCTTGGGCTGCGACTCATAATTCATTTTCGCCTGCGCGAATGCGAACTGCGCTTTCTCCAGCGAATCCTGGGCTTTGAGTGCCTGCAATTCCGTATAGGAACCGAGCTCGTATGCTTTGCGGCTGCGGTCGAGTTCGCGCTGCGCGGTTTTTTGATCGACCTGGGCCTGATCGAACGCGTCCCGGAGCTGCAGCAGCTTTTGCTCTGCGTCGAGCGTGGCGCGCTGCCAGTCGATGCGCAGGCTCACCAATGTCGCCTCTTCTTGCGACAGCTTTGCGGTCAAATCGGGACTGTCGACGACGGCCAGCACCTGTCCTTTGGACACCGTATCGCCGGCGTGCACTTTGAGCGTCACGGTCCCGAGAGCGTTGGCGTACAGAGTCGGACTGACCGCGGCCACGACCTGCCCGTCCGCAGCGATGTCGCGGACGAAGCTGCCGCGCTCCACCGTGGCGATCGACAGCCGCGACCGGTCGACGGAGGCGCCGGCTCCCGAGTAACGCAGCATGTAGGCAATCAGCGCACCGAGCCCGAGTGCCGCGGCGAGAATGACGAGGAGCAGTTTTCGGTGCCGCACCCACGGGCTGTCGCGTTCGATCATGCGATCTTGAGCCGTCGTATCGCGCAGCATGATGGGTTCCTTCATGATGGGTTCCTTGGATACCGGCCGCATGCTCAAGAACCGGACTGAACGAGCAGGTCATCGATCGCGGCGAGGTCAAGCTCGCTCAAGCGGCCGGCCTGCTGCTTCAGGGTCAGCACGTTCGTCAAATAGTCGTAGCGCGTCTGGCTGTAGGCACGCACTGCCGCATAGTAATTATTCTGCGCATTCAGCAAATCGAACTCGGTTCCGGTGCCGAACTCCACATTTCGCCGGCTTGCCTCCACCGCGTCTTTCCCGGATTCCGCCGCGCGGCGCGCGGCGGCAATGCGTTGAATGCCCGTGACGATGCCGCGAAATGCAGCGCGCGTTTGCCGCTCGGCGTCGCGCTGCGCGGAGTCGTAGGTCGCCCGGGCCTGCCGGTATTGCGCACGCGATTGACGTACCGCCGACGCGATCGCGCCACCTTGAAACAGCGGCCAGCTGAAGGAGACGCCGACGGTGTTCAGCGTTTGATTGCCGCCCAGGACTTCATCTTGCGTCACCTTGGACCCGGCGCCGGTCAGCGAGAGCGTGGGCAACCCCCTCCCGCGCTGCGCTGCTATGTCCCGCTCCGACGCCTCCATTTTGAGCTCGGCCGTCCTCACGTCGAAATTATCTTGCCGTGCCGCCGCCACCCAGTCATCGGCGGAAGGAGGATCGGGAGATGCCAGAGGTATGTCCTGGCGCAGGGGTGCAATCGTCGCGGCATGCGGCCCCACGATCTCGGTGAGAGCCAGATTCGCATCGTCGAGGGCATTCTGCGCGTCGATGACGCTTTGCTCCGTGGCGTCGTAGAACGCCTGGGCTTGTTCCACGTCGCTGCGCGGACCGACGCCGGTTTGCTCGCGCGTTCTGGCCTGGCTGAGCATGGTCCCGAAGGCATCGCGCTCGGCTCGATTGGCCGCGAGCTGATCGGTCGCCGACAGGATCCCGAAATATGCCTGCGCCACCCGCAGCAGCAGGTTCTGCTGCGCGCTACGCAATGCGGCTTCGGCCGCCGCGACCTGAAAATCCGCTTCCTTGAGCTGGCTGAATGCCTGGAAGCTCCAGAGGGTCTGCGACATGTTGAGACCCAGGGTGTGCACGGTGCCGTAACAGTGCTGCGCGCCGGCGGCGGCGGCAAGGGCACAGTCGGCTGCCTCACTGCCCGTCGCTTGGCCGCTGTCGAAGCCCGCACGCTCTCGGGCGGCCGATACGGCAGCGGACAGCTGCGGCAACCAAGCCGCAAGCGCCTGGGGACGAGCCTCGACCGCGGCATCGCGCTGAAAGCCGGCGGCCTGCAGCGACGCATCGCGCGTCAGCGCAAGCTCGTACAGTGCCCTCAGATCGTTCGCGGCGGCGATTTGCGCCGTGAATATCATTGCGATCAACGCCGGTAAGTAACGAAACATCTGCCTCGCCTGCAATTAAGATCCCCCCTGGGACAAAGCAAGCGGCATGCCAGATCTTTAGTTCATGTAATATATTGTTTATAAAGGATATATTTTCTACCGACCCACCCGAGCTGTCCGCGGACACTGTCCGCGGACGAAGGCGGACACTACCTGGGTCTGCTCGCCCATTTCGATGAGCTTAGCGGCGTGTATCCACAACGACGCGGCCGCGAACCCGGCCCTCGAGCAGTCCGGCCGCGCGGTCAAGCACCTGGGAGAGACCAATCTCTTCGGTCAGAAGCCCGAGGGTATCGGCATCGAGGTCCTGACCCAGCCGGCGCCAGGCCTCCAAGCGATTCGCCCTCGGACACATGACGCTGTCCACGCCGGCAAGCGTGACGCCCCGCAAAATGAAGGGCGCCACCGTCGCAGGAAAGTCCATACCCCCGGCGAGACCGCACGCGGCGACCATACCGCGGTAGCGCGTGGACGCACAGACGTTGGCCAGGGTGTGGCTGCCGACCACATCGATCGCCCCCGCCCAGCGTTCCTTGCCCAAAGGTTTTCCCGGGCCGGCGAACGGCGAACGGTCCAAGACCTCGGCGGCGCCCAGGCGCCTCAGAAAATCCGCCTCCGCCGGACGGCCGGTCACCGCCGCCACTCTGAAGCCCAGCTTCGCGAGCACAGCCACCGCGATGCTGCCCACTCCGCCGGCCGCGCCCGTCACCAGAATATCGCCGCTCGCCGGCACGAGCCCGTGTCTTTCGAGAGCCATGACACACAGCATCGCCGTGAAGCCGGCCGTGCCGATGGCCATGGCCTGCCGCGTGCTGAATGCGGAAGGCAGCGGTATGAGCCACTCGCCCTTCACCCGCGCCAACTGCGCAAGGCCGCCCCAATGATGTTCTCCGATGCCCCAGCCATTGAGTAGAACGCGATCTCCCGCCTTGTAAGCTGAATTATCCGATTCCTCGACCGAACCGGCAAAATCCACTCCCGGCACCATGGGAAATTGCCGCACCACCGGGCCCTTGCCGGTGATGGCCAGTGCGTCTTTGTAGTTGAGCGTCGAATATTCGATCCGCACCTTCACATCGCCCGCGGGCAGCCGGGCTTCGTCGAGAGCCGTGAAACTGGCTCGATAGGGGCGTTCATCGCGCTCGATTAAAACTGCCTTGAACATACATCACCTGAGCCCCGCAGGGCGCTGGAGAAAAGACGCTGTGACTATACCGCTGACCAGAATGAGGTATTGTTGCCGATCATGGAGCCAAAGCACTATCGAAGGATACTGGCCGTCGACATCGGCGGAAGCCACGTCAAAGCTCGCGTTTCCGGACGCCGCGAGATGCGACAATTTGAGTCGGGACCGAACCTCACCCCCGGTGAGATGGTTGCGCGATTGCATGAGCTTACGGGGGATTGGGCCTACGATGCGGTGTCCCTCGGGTACCCCGGCATCGTATTGCACGGCAAGGTGGTGGCCGAACCGCACAACCTGGGGAAAGGCTGGGTTGGATTCGATTTTCGAAAAGCCTTCGGCAGGCCGACCCGCGTCATGAACGACGCCGCGATGCAGGCGGTCGGCAGCTACGAGGGCGGCCGAATGCTGTTTCTTGGCCTCGGAACGGGCATGGGCTCTGCGATGATCGTCGACGGTGTCGTGGCGCCGATGGAACTCGCGCACTTGCCGTATAAAAAGGGGCGAAGCTACGAAGAATATGTCGGCACGAGCGGCCTCAAACGGCTGGGCGGCAAGAAATGGCGGCGCATCGTCAACGAGGTCGTGACGCAGCTGAGCACGCTGCTGGAGGCCGACTATGTCGTGATCGGCGGCGGCAATGCGCGCAAGTTGAAGCGGCTGCCCAAGAACTCACGGCTCGGCGGCAATGACTTCGCGCTCCTGGGCGGATTTCGAGTATGGCATCACGCGGCATCGCCCTCTGCATCCGCAAAGAGCTCCCGCCGCAGCATTACCCTACCGTGACACAGCGTCGCGGCGCCCCAGGCAACCGCGCCTGTCCTAGCGGTGCTTGTCCTGGCGGTGCTTGTCCTGGCGGCGCCTGCTGACTCTTGCCTCCTGAGGGCCGCCTTTGTGACGGCGTTTGTAGATTTTCTCGCAGTGAGCATTGCACTCTTTAAGCGCCGCACAATTTGTGGAAAATACAGCCATGCGATTTAGACTGAAGGCATTCGCGCTGCACCTGTCCGGGAGCGTCTGCGCATTATCGCTGATACTCGGCGGGCTATATCTGGGCTGGTACCGCTGGCCGGGTTGGCGCTTGGCAGATGCCATCCACGTGGTCTTCGTGATGATCGGAGTGGACATCATCGTGGGTCCGCTTCTGACCTTCGTCATTGCCCGTGCGAGCAAACCGCGGCGCGAGCTCGCGCGCGATATCTCGATGATCGTTGCCGTCCAGCTTTGCGCATTGATCTATGGCACGGTGTCGCTCTGGAACGGACGGCCCCTGTATTACGCCTACTCGGAGACGGTGCTGCAGCTGGTGCAGGCATACGACATCGATGCCCAAGAGTCGGCGCTCGGGCGCCGATTGAACCCGGATTTTGCCCCCCATTGGTATAGCTTGCCGCGCTGGATTTGGGCGCCGCTGCCGCAGGATAAGCAGCTGAGCGCGAAAATCGTCAAATCGGCGATCACCGGGGGCGACGATGTAATCTCGATGCCTCGATACTTCCAGCCCTGGGAGCGGGGCTTGCCGGCGCTTCGAGCGCATCTCAAGAAAGTGGACGATGTCTCTTACTTCCCCCGCAGCGAAAAAAAGCGCCTCAAAGAACGTATGCAAGCCGCCGGGCTTCCCACCGATCAATTGAATTCGATCCCACTAATTGGGCGCGGGTACCCCCTGCTGGCGGTGTTCGACCCTGTCAGCGTCAAGATGATCGCGATTCTCCGGGCAAGGTAGGTGTCGACGGCGGCTGCCGGTCTGCCGGCGGCCGGCCGCAATTCAGGCGCTTCGAGATGTACATCTCGGTTCTCACGCATTTTCGTGGTCACGGACCACCCAAACGGACTAATCTGGGCACTTTGATGGGAAGGGTTTCGCGCCTGGAACGGGCTCTTGCCGCCTCAAGTGTTCGCGCCGTGGACCGATAAATTCCCTATGACCAACCCGACGACCCAATGGAAGCGGCTCGTCTCGCGCCTGCCCGGATTGGCGCGTCACCGAGGTTACGAGACGCGACCCCTGTTGTCGGCCGTCGCGGGCGGACTAATCGCCTGGGGAACCGCGATTGCGGGAATCGCCGTGGTGGACGTGATCGTGCGGCAGATTCTCCTCGAGGACGTGAGGACCTATCTGGCGCGCACGGCGGCCGGCACTGCCGCGCTCATCGACGGGGACCAGCTGCGCGCCTTCAACAGCGCCAGCCAGGATGGCTCGCCGGAGTATAACCGCGCTTCCCGCCCCCTTCGGGTACTGCTCGACACGAACCCCGACATCCGATTCGCCTACGTCGGCGTGATGCAGAACGGGGTCATGCACTTCATCCTCGACGGAACCCATCAGGGCACCTTCGACGAGGCCGGCCGGCCGAACCATTCGCCGCCCATGGAAGTGGACGAGGCCAGCCCCGGGGAAATAGAGGTTTCCAGAACCCATCTGCTGACCGTGGAAAAGGAACCCACGGCAACGGCCTGGGGAATGGGGATTAGGGCGCAGGCGCCCGTGTTCGCGCGGGATGGACAGATGACCGGTTACGTGGGAATCACCGTTCGCGCAGACCGGTATCGGCAACTCGTCCGGCGCGTCGACGTGTCGGCCGCGCTCGGCGTGTTGATTGCGGGCGCGCTTGCCTTTCTCAACGGCCTCGCCATCTGGCGCGCCCAGATTTCGCGCCGCAGAGCCATGACCGCCCAGGCGCACACGGAAGACGAGCTAAGACGCGCACAGCAATTCGCCAATCTCGGCGCATGGTACGCCAACCTGCAGACCCGCACCGGATCGATGTCCAGCGAACTTCGGCAGCTGCTCGGCAATCCGGAGGACCGTGCCCGGCCGCTGGATGCCTACCTTGCGGCGACTCATCCCGAAGATCGATCGATGGTTGAGCAGATGTTGGCGGATCTGAGCTCGAGCGGGGGATCGCACAAGCTCGATCATCGCTTCCTTGTGGAAGGCTCCGTCAAACATGTGCGCGCGGCGGTCGCCGCGCGCTGCGACGTCCGCGGCCAGCCGCTGGAAATGCAGGGAATCGTGCTCGACCTCACCGATCTGAAGGCGGCCGCACTGGAAACTCTCAGGGCGAAGGAGGTGGCGGAATCCGCCAACCGCGCGAAGAGCGACTTTCTCGCCAATATGAGCCACGAGATCCGCACGCCGATGAACGGCGTGCTCGGCATGACCGAGCTCCTGCTCGACACCAAGCTCGACGGCCTGCAGCGCGACTATGCGGAAACCATCCGCGACAGCGGCACCTCGCTGCTTACCGTCATCAATGACATTCTGGATTTTTCGAAAGTGGAGGCCGGCAAGCTCGAGCTCGAACAGGCGGATGTCGACTTGCGCGATACCTTCGAAGATGTGGCGAGGCTGCTGTCGATTCAGGCTCATGCGAAGGGGTTGGAGCTCACCGCGCAGATCGATGCGAAGCTTCCCGACCTGGTGAAGGGCGATGCCGGGCGCATCCGCCAGATTCTCTTGAATCTCGCCGGCAACGCCATCAAGTTCACCGCTAAGGGCGAGGTCTCACTCGAAATCAAAGTCCTCAGGGAAGGCGAGAAGGGCATCGAGGTACGCTGCGAAGTGCGCGATACCGGAATCGGCATCCCCGCCGATAGGCTCGGGTCTCTATTCGCGCCATTCATGCAGGTCGACACTTCGACCACGCGCCGATTCGGCGGCACGGGTTTGGGACTGTCGATCGTACGCCGCCTGGTCGAGCTCATGGGCGGTGAAACCGGAGTCGACAGCGTCGAAGGCATCGGCTCTCTTTTCTGGTTTACCGCGTGCTTCATGCCGGTCGCCAGCACCTCGCACCCCCTGTATCCGGCGCCGGCCTCGATCAAGGGACAGCGCATCTTGGTGGTGGATGACAATGCCACCAATCGCAAGGTCCTCATGGGGCAATTACTCCTGTGCGGCGTAGAGCCGGTGTCCGCGAGCTCGGCGGACGAAGCACTGGCGTTGATGCGCCAGGCGAGCGCCGCGGGCCGCGCCTTCGACGCAGCGCTGCTCGATCACCTGATGCCCAACTGCGACGGCGCGGATTTGGGCCGGGTCATCGTCAAGGACGAGACTCTCAGATCCACGCGGCTGGTTCTTTTGACGTCTTCCGGTCAACGCGGCGACGGTCAGGTATTTGCCGACATCGGCTTCGCGGCATATCTGCTGAAGCCTGTCACGCAGCGCGATCTGACGGAGTGCCTGATACTGGTCCTGGCCAACACGGCGCATTCGTGGCATCTGCAAAGCCAACCGATGATCACTCGGCACGCTCTGCGTGCGCAGAGAGCTCAAACCCGCAACCGAATTTTGCTGGCCGAGGACAATCTGGTCAATCAGAAAGTGGCTTCGAAACTCTTGGAAAAGCTGAACTATCGCGTCGACGTGGTCGCGGACGGCCTCGCGGCCGTCGCCGCGTGGCAAAGCGGCAAGTTCGATCTGATCCTGATGGACTGCCAGATGCCGCAGATGGACGGCTATGAGGCTGCTCGAGAGATCCGCCGGCTCGAAGCGGGCGAGCGCCACGTCCCCATCGTCGCACTCACGGCTCATGCCATGACGGGCGATGAGCAGAAATGCCGCGCCGCCGGCATGGATGACTATCTCTCCAAACCGATCGACCGCATCAAGCTGGATACCTGCCTGGAACGACTCTTGAAGAGCATCGGCACGGACTTGCCGCCGACCTTCGAGGAAAACCCGCCCGCCGGAGAAACTGCGGCCGTCGGAGAAACTGCGGACGTCAGGGACACTCCGGACGCCGCCGACGGCACGGAGCATCATCCCGTCGACTGGGCGGCACTGCTCGATTCCATCGACGGCGATGAAGTTTTTGCGCGCGATCTGGCGGATGCGTTCATTGAGACCGGGACCCGCGAGATTGCGGCAATCGAGACGGCGCTGGAAAAAGGGGACGCTGCGGCATTGCGCATTTCCGCGCATACTCTCAAAGGCGCGAGCGCCAACCTGCGCGCCACGGCGGCGGCGGCCGCGGCGGCGCAGCTCGAATCCGCCGCAAGCTCGGGAAAGATCGCTCACATCCCGGCCCTTGCCGCGCAGCTGACTACGGAAGTGGGAAGAATGAGCGCCTATCTACGCGCGAAGTCGGGTTAGAGGGCTTGCTTCAGTAGTTGATCGAGGGATTGTCGCCGGGATAGATGACGCCGACGATGTCAAAGCCGCCCGGCGTCACGCACTGCACGGAGTGCAGCTGCTTGCGCGGCAGGAAGAGGACGTCCCCCTCAGCCACCGCCGTCTTCGTCTTCTCGGTCCATACCACACCTGCGCCATTCAAGAAGATCAGCGCCTCTTCATAGAGATGCCTGTGAGGTTCCGCCTTTGAAAGCGGAATGTTGCCGATGAACTGCGTCACCACCGTCGAACCGTGCTCGCGATTCACCAGCATTTGGTAGTAGCGCTCCGCCATCTTATGGCGCTGCGCGGGATCGATGGTGGCATCGCGTTGCGGATACTGCGCTTCGAATGCGCTCGGCATCTGGTTCAGCCAGACCAGATCCTCGCTGCCGGGGCCGTTGGAGATGAGGAATTTCAGCGGAGCAGCGGAGTTATTGTGGACTCGATACGCTTCGCTCGGCCGCACATAGATGCCGGTGCGCGGACCCACGGCAAAACGGCGTCCGCTGATCTCGACCTCGCCGCCGCCCTCGATCACGAATAGTACGGTGTGCCGCTCATCGGCCGAGATCACCGGCGATGCGCCCAGAGCGACTTCTCCGTAGAACATGGACTGAAATAGGGCGCCCTGGGCCGGGCTCACCACCGCGCAGTACCGCATGGAACCTTTAGGGACCAGCGCCGCCCGTGAGGTTGAGAATACATAGCATTGGCCGTCGAGGTGCACGATGGGTTCGGCGCCCCCGGCCACCATGGCTACATTCCGATTTTCACTGCTGTCCGGATCGTCATTGAGATAGCCGCCCGGAAGGTTGCTATGGGCCCCATCGCAGAACGGCGGCGTACCGGTGTGCTTGCAGCCGCAGAAAATCACGTCCTCGTCGCGCTCGGCCTTGAATGCCACCGGCAAAAAGCCGCTGCCCGCATGCGAGCCGTCGCAGAACGGCTGCGTCTTGGAGCGTCCACAACTGCACCATAAGTAGCGCTTACCGGCCTTGACCTCGTAATAGAACCCTTTGCGGCGGGCAATGATCGGCGGGATTCCGGCATCATTCATGGTGCTTCTCTCAGCACGCCATCGGCGCCGCGCCGCAGCGCATGGACGTGGGTCGGCAGCGGTGCGCCTGACGCTTGCTCGATCGTCACGCCGAAGGGCCAGCTCGCCGGCGCAATCGCGATATACCGAGCAAACCCGCCGGTGCCACCCTCGAACTTTGCGAATCCAATGGTAATCAGAGCTCCACTTTCAGGAACCTGGTCGAGATTCGCCACGCCTTCAGCCTGCGCGAAGTTATGCTTCAGAAGCCATTTCTCCCCAACGAATTCCGGAGCCGTGTTGTCGGTATCCAATGGTTCGTGTCCCTGCATCAGAACATGCCGATCGAGGTACAGATACTTCAGCGCCGCCAAGCTTACGCCGGGGAACGGCTGAGTCGTGAAGCGCTTGGGATCATTCCATTTCTTCGACCAGTCGGATCGGATCATGACCACGGACCCGGACGGAACCGGCCCGTGGCGGTGCTCCCAGTCTTTTATATCAGCAACGGTGGCCTGGTAGCCAGGATCGACAGCGACCTTGGGGGCGACGTTGATGACCACCAGTGGACGCAGCGCTACCGTGGGCGGGATATCGCTGATGGTCGCGCCATGGTCATTCTCATGGGCGGGAGGCCCAAATTGGGTGCCGATATGGTCCATGGGCAACTCGTAGGCCGTAATCGCCACGCCGAGCTTCTCGTAGGTGAAGGCCTGCCCCTTGTCGATGACGCCGGGGATGGCGACACCCGCCAGTGCGGGACCTACTTTGAAGTCCCCAAACCCTTCGCCGATCGGTCCGCCCGGCGCGATGGCATGCGTCAAGTCGATGTACTTGGCATTCTTGAGAGTCGAGTTGTAGAAATCCCAAAGCGGCGTGGCTTTGCCGCCTTGGGCTTGCCCGAGCGCCGCTTGGCCGAGACCATTCGACAGTGCCGCACCGGTCAGCAACGCCAATACTCCAGCCACAGCCGGCCGCCGAGAATGTACGAATACCGCAGAGCGACGGATTCGGGCCGACATGCCGCTACCCGGCCATATCAGAATTTCCGCGTCAGTGTAAGGCCGATCGTCCGCGGCTGCACGGTCAGCAGCGCGTCGGGATCCTGCGAGGAATTGATCGCGGACACCTGGGCGCGTTTGTTGGTCAGATTGCGGGCAAAGGCGGTGACGCTCCATGGGCCTTCGATCACTCCCAGCCGCAGATCCCACCAGCGTGTAGGGGGCCAGCGGAATGTTGAACGAATTGGAGGCGAAATAAGAATTCACCGCGTCCCGGTAGGTCACGTCCGTCGCGACCATGCCATCCCAACCATTCGCGATGGGCTGCCTATAGTTGAGACCGAAGTTGAGCTGGAATTTCGGCACGTTCGGAATGGCGTCGCCGCGTCAACCCCAGTGTGGGATTGAGTGCGTACTGCGCGGCGCTGGCGCCCTGCGAGAGATAGGCATCCTGATAGGAGCCGGCAAAACTCGCGGTCAGGTACTGGATGGGGTGCGCCGTGAATTCGAATTCCACGCCCTTGACCTTGGCTTCACCGGCATTGCCCTGGTAGACGAATGCCGCGTCGGGAGTCGTTTCCTGTACCTGTATGTTGCTCCACCGAATGAAGTACACATCAGCCTGATAGTCGAACAGGCCGTCGAACAGGCGCCCCTTGGCGCCCAGCTCGTAGTTGGTGAGCGAGTCCGGTGCGTAAGCGAGCGGAATCGGCTCGAATGGCTCGCTGACCGCGTTCAGGCCGCCGCTGCGGAAGCCGGTCGAGACGGTGCCGTAGCCCAGCAGGCTCTCACTGAACTTGTAGCTGAGGTTGGCTTTCCAAGTGACCTTGTTGAACGTCTCGTTCGGGTCGGTGACCGGTACCAGATTCGCGTTTGCCGGCGGAAATCCGCCGAACGGGTGAGTTTGCACCTGCACGCCCTTCAGGGACTCGGTGAAGTAGCGTATGCCGGCGACGGCCGTCCAGGCGTCGGTGATCTTCCAGGTCGCCTCGCCGAAGCCGGCATAGGACGTCGTCCATCGCTCGTCCGTACGCCCGAAGAAAGTGGTGCCGACGCCGGGATATGCCACTGCATCGCAGCTGCTGGTTGGTGCAGAACGGCCCGGTCGGCAGACCGAAGCCGTTGGTGGTAAGTACATCCACGTTCAGAAACTGGTGATCGTGCTCGCGGTAGACGCCGGCCACGAAGTTCACCGGGGAATCGAACGCGCTCGCGTAGCGGATTTCGCTTGAGGTCACTTCGCGGTCGCGCGGCTCGAAGGTCTCGGCCGGGCACCGGGTACATCGGGCGGACATCAGAGAATGGGCGTCGAATCGAAAGTGAAGCCGGTGTGGCGATTGTACTGGTTCGCGGTTCCGGTCACGGTGCCCGACGCCGGTGTCATAGGTCGATCGTGGAGCCGAACACCACGAGGTTGTCGCTCCAGGGGCTCTGCGTCACATCGGTGTTGCACAGGTCGCAGCCCTGCACCGGCGCGATGGGGCCGCCGCTGAATGCCGTCGTCCCGGCCGGCGTGTAGCGCGACGAGCCGCCGGAGGTTTCGGTTTGCGCGGTGTAGGTGGCGTCGATGGTCAGCTTGTCCGTCGGCTGATAGCGCAGGATGGCCCGTCCGCCGCCGACATCGTCATCGTTGACGCCTTTCACGAATCCGAGGGCCTGGACAGGCTCGGTTTGATAATTCGGAGTGGCGGCCGTGCCGATGTTGGTGAGCCCGGTGACGCCCTCGCCCACGCGGATCTGGTTGATGTAGCCGCTATCGTAGAGTTTCCATCCCACCATGCGCAGCGCCAGCACGCCGTCGATGATGGGCAGATTGACCGCGCCGTTGATATTGTAATTGCCGCTCGCATGCGCGGTCTCCGAGCCTTCCATCGTCACGTAGCCGCCGAGATTGTTGAGATCCGGCGACTTGGGGATGAAGCGGATCGTGCCGCTCATGGAACTCGCGCCGTATAGGGTGCCCTGGGGACCGCGCAACACCTCGACGCGATCCATGTCGTACAGGCGGATATCGGACTCGAAGCCGCCGCCGTCATCGCTGTTCGTGCCGCTGATCACCGCCTCGCCGTAATAAACGCCGGTGGTCGAGTCGCCCGTGGAGTTGATGCCGCGGATGACATACTTCTTGTCGCCCGGGCCCAAATCCTGAATCGACAGGCCGGGAATATCGCCTGCGATACCCATGATTCCGGACACGCCGGCGGCCTGCAGCGCGTCGCCGCTGATCGCTTGAATCGACGCCGGGATATCGAGGACCTTCTGAGCGTTGAGCTTATTGGCCGTGACCACGATCTCGTCCAGGCTGCCGCCGGTCTCATCCGCGGCAAGGACCTGCGCGCCGATCAGCAGGCCGAGGATGCCGGCGCCCGCGGCGAGCATGCGCCCGGAAATCCGATATTTGCCGGTCAATTGAAGTTCGATTGCAAGCTGCAGCATCGTATCCCCTGGCTTGTGCCGTGATGAGAATTATTCTGCGATTACAATATGAGTTATCATATGAAATATCAAGTCAAAGACCGAAGTGTTGCGCGCAAGGCACACTCCGGCGCCCTTCCGGTGCGCGATTCTGGGGTCGGCGCTCGAGCGCCGCCGCGGGCCGTAGCCGTCAATCCGCCGTCCCTCAGCCCCCGTTCCCTCATCCGGCAGCGGTCAGTCCGCCATCCCGCGGCGGTCATTCCGTTATATTGCGGCTCATGCGCCGGATCAGCGCGAAGGCCGCAGCGATTTCCTGCGGCGAAAAACCTTTCAGTAGCCGCCCCTGGCGGCGCCGCACCACGATATTCAGAGAGTTGAACAGAGCCCGGCCTTTATCGGTGAGGAACACCTCGACATAACGGGCGTCGTCGCGGCGCAACACTCGGCGGACGTATTGTTCTTTTTCCATGCTCATCAGAGCGCGGCTGAGGGCCGACTGCTGCATCATCGCGCGGTCGATGATTTCGTTGATGGTAATGCCGTCGCCCATGGCGAGCACCGCCAAGATGCGCCACCGCGTGACATTGATTCCCTCGCGCCGCAGCTTCTCCACCAGGTCGCCGTTGAGCTGGTATGCCAGCCGGGCGATCAGATGCGGCAGGAAGTCATCGAACTGCGCCCGGTCCGCCGATTTTCGCGGTTCGTCTGCGCTGTCGGGAGAGGTCTTTTTTCGAGTCATGATTTAGAACGGGCTCCGGCCATTGAGGATGGCACCGAGCTTTGCAGCATCGATGTTGCCGCCGGAGACTACACAGACAATATTACCATTGCCGGCCTGTCCTGCCAGGGCGGCAGCCACGGAAGCGGCGCCGGCCGCCTCGGCGATGACGTGATGATGGCCGGCGAGGAGGCGGATCGCCTGCGCAATCTGCGCAAATGAGGCGCATGCCGCTTGATCCACCATCCGGCGAACCAGAGGCCACATTTCCTCCAGCACCGTGGTGCTGCCCATGCCGTCGACGAAGCTCTGGATATGAGGAACCCGCACCGGCCGCCCGTTCGCGAGTGCCGCCGCCGCCGGCTGTGCCGCCTCGGATTCCGCGGCGATCATGCGCACCGCAGGTTTCAGTCGACGCATGACCGACCCGATGCCGCAAGCGAGGCCGCCGCCGCCGAATGGCACCACCACGGCGTCGCAGTCCGGCAGGTCCTCGACGATCTCGGCGCCGATGGTCGCGTTGCCGGCGATCACGGCGGCCTCGGCCACCGGATGGATGAACACACCGTCTTCGCCGTCGAAGCGGCGGGAGGTGAGCACCGTCCACCAGTCGTCGAAAGGCAGGCGAATCACCTTTGCTCCAAGCTCCGTCAAAGCGGCCGTTTTGGTCGCCGCGGAGCCGTCCGGTACGACTACGGTCGCCGGGACGCCGATCTGTCTCGCCGCAAACACGAGGCCCTGTCCGAAATTACCGGCGCTCGCGGTCAACACGCCGCGCTGCAGCCGCCGCGGGTCCATGGTCTTCAGTACGTTGACCCCGGGCCGGATCTTGAACGACCCCAGAGGCTGCAAGTTTTCGAGTTTGAGGTAGATGCTCGTACCGGGAAGCTCGGCATTGAGCTTCAGCAGCGGTGTGCGAACGGCCAAACCACGAATGTTGGCGCGCGCCGCCGCCACATCCTCGCTCGTCGGCAAAGTTAGGACCGAAGAAGTCATGGCAGGCTTTTAAAAATCGATGACCTGCCCCACGCCGGCCGCGCGTGCCTTTTCAAGCACATGGTGCGCCGAGGCGAGGTCCTGCGGCGCGATGCCGAGCGACTTGTACAGGGTTACATCGGCCGGCGAGCGTTCGCCCCATTACCGACCCGTTCGCCACTTCGCCGATCTCCCCCAGAATATGTTCCGGCGTAATGGCACCTGCCTTGAGCGCCCGCAAATATTCGCCCCCTTCATTACGGGTGGACTCTCGATAGTCGACAAAGAGTCGTGATCTCGCGACGGCCGGTGTGTCGATCTCCGCTGTCGATGCAATGCTGGAGCCGACCACATTCATATGAACGCCGGGAGCCAGCCATTCGCCGAGTAGAATAGGTTCGCGGGCCTTGGTCACGGTGCAAATGATGTCGGCGCCGGACACTGCCGCCCGCACCGTGGCCGATGTCTCAATCTTGATGCGGTGCCTGGCGCTCTCCGCCTCAGCAAAGGCTGCCGCCTTGTCACCGTCCCGGGCCCAGACCCGAACGCGCCGCAGCGGGCGTACCGCCAGCATGGCCTCCAGATGACTCCGAGCTTGCTCGCCGGCGCCCAACAGGGCCAAGTCGCCGGCCTCCGGGCGCGCCAACAAACGCGTCGCCAAGCCGCTGGCCGCCGCAGTGCGTATCGCGGTTATCTCAGCGGCATCCAACAGCGCCACGGGACGGCCGTGCTCCGCCTCGAACAGCAGCACCAACCCCAGGTGCGATGAATACTGCGGCGGTTTGTTGCGCGGAACCAGGCTGACGAGTTTGACCCCAAAGCATTCGGGATCGGCGATGTAACCCGGCATATTGCCCATCATGCCCAACTCGCCGGGCATGACCATGACTGACCGCAGCGGCAGCACGATGCGCCGCTCAGAGACGGCGATCATGGTCCTGTGCATGAGATCGACACATTCCGCCATCGGCAGGAAACGTCGAACCTCGGCGCCGCGCAAGACTCGAATTTCCACGTTGACTCCTTATCCGTTCGCGTGCGGCTATGGTCGCCCAAAAAGCCGCCGACCATCTTATCGTGGGCTGAACGATCCTTGAAGATCCTTCATCGCGGCAATGAAGCACTCCACATCGTCCTCATCGTTATAGAAATGAAAGCTCGCGCGGACATTGTCGTCGCGGTGCGAAGTGACGATGTCACGCTTCATGAGCTCCTTGGACAAACCCCCGCTATTGCGCGACGGTATGGCGACGGTGGCGCCGCGGCGCTCGTTCTGGGCGGGCGTAACGCTCGGCCAGCCGATTTCTTCCAGTCTCTGCATGCAAAGCCGCGTCAACGCGTAATTGCGCTTTTCGATGGCCGGAGTGCCGACGGCCAGCAGGAACTTCAAGCCGGCCTCTGCGGCGTAGGAGTTGACCACGGCCGGCGTGCCGGCCTCGAAGCGGCGCGCATTGGGCGCCGGCCGATTGCCGGTAATGTCCATCGCGGCGATGTCGACCTGTGCGAACCACCCGCTGTTGGTGGGCACGAGGGATTTGGTGAATGAGTCGCGGACATAGAGGAAGCCGATGCCGGCCGTGCCGAGCAGATACTTGAGCATCCCGCCGGCGGCGAAATCCACGTCCAGGGCCTTGACGTCGATGTCGAGCGAACCCACCGATTGATAGCAGTCGAGCAGCACCATGGCGCCCTTGGCGCGGGCGAGCCGCACGATGCCGGGAATGTCGAGCTTGGCGCCGTTCCTGAAACAGACGTGAGTGATCGCCACGAGCTGCGTTTGCTCGTCGATCGCCTTCGCGAAATTCTCCAAGGGTATGTAGCCGTCGGCGGCCCGCGGCACGTGCACGACCCGCGCGCCGCGCGGCTCCTGGGCGTGCCAGATCTGTGCGTTGGTGGGGAATTCGAAATCGCTGACCACTACT
Source organism: uncultured Gammaproteobacteria bacterium (assembly GCA_963784105.1). Lineage (GTDB taxonomy): Bacteria > Pseudomonadota > Gammaproteobacteria > Steroidobacterales > Steroidobacteraceae > Bog-1198. The sequence goes on along the minus strand of CAWAQE010000015.1, from coordinate 613,828 downwards.
TTATTGCGCGGGCCGGAGAAGCTCAAAGCGCTCGCCAGCGCATTGAGGCCGGCGGACACCGAAGCGGTGACGGCGATCTCATCGGGCGCAGCATGCAGCAGCTTCGCCGTCAGCGCCCGCACGGATTCATTCTTGGTGATCCATACATCCCAGTTCGCGCCCACCAGCAACCTATCCTCCATGTAGGCTTCGAAGGCGGCTTTGACATCGTTTGCGAGCGCACAATACGAACCGCTGTTCAGGTACGTTTTTCGCTCGAGTACCGGGAATTCCTTGCGTAAAGCTTGAAAATTGGGTTCCATGTGTCGCCTTTCCCATCGCATTAATTTAAGGGTTTAATTATATGCAATATCATATGATTGTGCAATTATGCACGCCGCCCACCGGGCGGCGCGGCGCGGCGCGGCGCGGCCGGGAGAGACTGCTGACGATGCTCGATGAAGTCAAACCTGTTGCGATGGCGCAAATCGAAGCGGCCCGAGTCCGCCTCGAGGGCCTGAGCATGATCTCGCCGCTCGTGGCCTGTGGCGCCGCGCCGGCAGGCAAAAGCATTTACCTGAAACTCGAGAACCTGCAGCCCATAGGATCCTTCAAGATCCGGCCCATCGGCAATGCCGTCCTTGCCCGAGCGCCGGCCGACCTGAGCTCAGGGATCTACACCACCAGCACCGGCAATAGCGCGCTGGGAGTGGCATGGATGGCCCGCCGCCTCGGAATCGCCGCCACCGCGGTTGTGCCTGCGAACGCGCCGCAGGCGAAACTCGAGAAGTTGAGGCGCCTGGGAACACGCATCGACATGCGCCCGACCGCAGAGTGGTGGCATGCCATCGAGACAGGCACCCTCGAAGATCAAAAGGGAGTCTATATCGATGCAGTGCGGGACCCTGCCTCCCTTGCAGGTGACGCAACGATCGGGCTCGAGATTCTGGAACAGTCGCCTGATTTGGAGGCGATCCTAATTCCCTTCGGCGGCGGCGGGCTCGCCTGTGGCATCGCCTGCGCGGTGCGCGCGTTGAAGCGCGACGTCAAGATCATTGCCTGCGAACTCGAGAGCGCACATCCCCTGCGCGCGGCATTCGATGCCGGCGGTCCGGCCGACACACCGCACGAGCCGGGCTTCGTCAGCGGCGTGGGTTTCGGCACGGTGTTGCCGGAGATGTGGCCGCTTCTGAAAGCCATGATCGACGATGTCATCACCGTCTCGCTCTCCGAGGTGGCGTCGGCAATCAAAGTCATGGTCGAGCACAATCGGGTAGTGGCCGAAGGAGCAGGTGCCGTGTCCGTGGCCGCTGCTTTATCGGGGCGCTATGCCGAGGCCAAGGTCTGCGCCGTCGTCTCCGGAGGCAATATCGACAGCTCGGCGCTCGCGGCGATTCTCGAGGGTCGGACTCCGGTCTAACCGGCGGCGGCGCGCCGGCCTCGCGCCTTCAATACAAAATACACGCCGGAGATCAGCATCAGCCAGGGCACTCCGACAATCCATGAAATGCGCCAAGTCGCGTCGAGGCCCATGGTCACCAGAACGGCGCACAGCAACGTCAGCCCGGCAATCTGGATCGCCGGGAACCAAGGCATCCGCACCGGCAGCTCCTCGGCAATGTGCCGCCGCCGAAAGCTCAGATGACTGAGCAGGATGAGTATCCAAACGATCATTGCATCGAACAAAGCCACGCCGAATAGATAGTTGTAGGCGAGCGGAGTCAGCTTCGAGACCCCGGCGGCCAGCAGAATGCACACGCCGGAGAGCAGGATGGCCGCGATCGGCGTGCCGTTCTTGCCGAGCTTGCCCAAAAACCGCGGCGCGTAACCGCCCCGCGCCAGGGAAAACAGCATTCTGGAGCAGAGGTAGACATTGGTGTTCATGCTCGACAGTGCGGCACTCAGAACCACGAAATTCATGATTCCGCCCGCGTTGCGGATGCCGGAGTGGGCGAAGACCCGCACGAACGGGCTCTGAGTCACGATGACGGCGCCCGTCTCGGTCCAAGGGACGAAGGTGACCACAATGGCGAGCGCCAGGACGTAGAACAGGAACAGGCGCAGCGCCATGGTCCGCAACGCCGCCGGAATCGCCCGCACCGGGTCCTTGGCCTCACCGGAGGTGACGGCAATCACTTCGATACCGTTGAACGACAGAATTCCGATGATCACCGCCATCCAGACGCCGCCGAATCCGTGCGGCATGAATCCGCCTGGAAGGCCCGTGAGATTGTGGAGTCCCACCGGCTTTCCCCAGAGCCCGAATATCGTCGCCAGTCCCAGGATGATGAAGATCACGATCGCAACGACTTTGATCAAGGCGAACCAGTACTCGATCGAGCCGAAATTATTGACTGAACGGGAGTTGAAGTAGAGCAGCACGAAGGCAAAGCCCAACGACCACAGCCACACGGGCGTGCCCGGGAACCAGAAAGTCATGTAGACGCCGGCCGCCACCGCTTCGCCGCCCACTGCAATCACCTGCGCCAACCAATAGGAGTAGCGCGCCACCATCCCCGCCCACGGATTCAAGTAGATCTCGGCGTAGGTGCCGAACGAGCCGGCGGTCGGATGCACTACGGCCATCTCCGACAGGCTGAAAACCATGGCCACCGCCGCGATGGCCGCAATCGCGTAACTACATATCACGGCCGGACCGGCGTAGCCGATCGCAACGCCGCTGCCCATGAACAGGCCCGTACCGATCGCGCCGCCCAGCCCGATCATCACGAGCTGCGCGCGGGTCAGATCCTTGTGAAGGCCGGCTTCGCGGCCGGTAATGGCGGATGCATCCACGGCCGCTTCCTGAGTGACGGTGATATATTCGAAATCATATATAGCTTAGCACGGGGATTGCGCCGCCATGAGCCGGCACCGCCCGCATCCGCTGCACCGGCAATCGTATGGACCGTGTTATGGATTTGCCGGGGCAAGCCATATTCCGAAGTTCGAGCCGGACCAGTCGCCCCATCAGCTATATTCCATCCTCCGTCGGTTCGACCGTCAAGCGCCAAATCTGGCATATTCGTATAGAAGTGGAATGGCTATCCCACCGTGGCGGTGGGAGCATTGATGTTCAGACGCCGGCCGGCCGCGTCAACAACATTTAGAGGGGGTCATGAGATGACCAACCATGGTTATCGCTGGGTGATCGTCGGTGCGGGAGCTCTCTTGGGATGCGTTGCCATCGGCGCGATGTTCGCGTTGCCCGTGTTTTTGGCACCCATGGCCGTGGCGACAGGTTGGTCGCGCACCGGCATATCGCTTGCAATGACGATCGGGTTCTTGGCCTTGGCCTTTGGCAGTATCTTTTGGGGAACGTTGACGGATCGATTCGGACCACGAATTATCGTGTTCATTGGCTCCAGCCTTCTGGCCATGAGCCTTGCGCTCGCCAGCTTCAGCCGGTCGCTGTTCGAGTTCCAACTCGTGTTCGGCCTTCTCGTCGGCATCGCGACCTCAGCGATCTTTGCCCCCATGATGGCGACGGTTACGGGGTGGTTTGATACTCAAAGAAGTTTGGCCGTATCACTGGTCTCGGCTGGAATGGGCATGGCTCCAATGACGATGTCGCCTATCGCCGGTTGGCTTGTCGCCCATCATGACTGGCGTACCGCGCTCCTGATCATCGCAGCCATCGCCGCCGTCATCATGATTCCAGCATCCTTCTTTGTGCGTCGTCCGCCTGCCGTGAATGCGGAAGGCGGCCCGAGTGCCGTAAACATCCGCTCCCCTGCGGAAATGTCGCTTGGCGAGGCCGTTAGATCTCCTCAGTTCATCATCCTCTTGCTCACAAACTTCAGCTGCTGCGCAACTCATTCAGGACCGATCTTCCATACGATCAGTTATGCGATCACATGCGGGATCGCGCCGATGGCCGCCGTTTCGATCTACAGTGTCGAAGGCCTGGCGGGACTGGGAGGCCGCGTGGCATTCGGCATTTTGGGCGACAGACTCGGTGCCAAGAGAGTTCTTGTTGCCGGATTGCTCATTCAGGCGTTCGGCGCACTAGGTTATTATTTTACGCGCAGCCTTTCGGAATTTTACGCCATAGCGGTGTTGTTCGGCTTCACTTACGCCGGCGTAATGCCGCTTTATTCTGTGATCGCGCGCGAGAATTTTCCGCTGCGCATGATGGGCACGATCATAGGCGGCAGCGTTATGGCCGGCAGCCTTGGCATGGCAACCGGCCCGCTGCTGGGTGGTTGGATTTTTGATACGACCGCCAACTATGGGTGGCTCTACATTGCAAGCTTTGGCATGGGTATCGGCGCGGCCCTGATCGCGTTGACATTCAAGCCCTTTCCACACACGGGGCGGAAGAGCCCTGGCGATCGCGGGTTTAGCCCTCCGCCGGGTTCTGCCCAGTCGCAAGGGCTTGCGTAGAACCTGTCCGCCGTTTTGCGGTCAAACGCTCTCATGTGCCAGATGATCGATGACTTGCTCACCGAGGCCACCCGCGCGGGCATAGTGCCCCAAACCATCCGGCTCGGGGCCGTCCAGATGCGGCTGTTTGAACAGTGGGCCGCGCAGCACTTCCAAACCTCGGCGGCTGCGCCGGGGTCCGAATATGACGGGCTGCCCGTGGTCCCCGATCCGCGGGACAGCTATTGTGGCCTGACCGGGACGGACGGACGGGAGTTCAATCTACCCTGACGCTATCTCTTCCCTCCACGATTGGACGACCGAATGCCCACCGCTCACAATATTCCCGATCGTAAGAATGGGTGAAAGATGAGCAATAGAGCGTTCCATCGAGGCCCCACAGCCGGCACCTTCCATCCCAGGGTATTCGGAGCTCGCGGCGCGGTGGTTGCCGAGAATTACCTGGCAGCCGACGCCGGCGTCGACATCCTGAAGATGGGCGGCAATGCGGTCGATGCCGTGGTCGCGGGCGCTTGGATTGAAGGATTGGTCGATCCGCACATGTTTACTCTGGGCGGCGAAGTTCCGATGCTGATCAAGATGATCGGGCAACGAACGCTGGTCATTAACGGCAATACGGCCGCTCCGGGTTTGGCCACTCCAGAGGCCTACGCGCAGCGTGGCTTGGAAAGTGTTCCGGACAGCGGAATACTGGCCTCGGGCGTGCCGGCGGCACCCGGTGCGCTGATCACGGCGTCGCTCCAGTTTGGCACGTTGAGCTTCGAACAGGTGGTGCAGGCGGCACTGCATTACGCCCGGCATGGCTTTCCTGTGCACGCCGGTATTCTGGAGCAGGAACGCTACGGACTGCGCGACTGCGCGCAACATTTTCGACGCAATTGGCCGGAAAGCGCGAAGCTCTATCTACCGGATGGCAAACTGCCGGACCTTCCGAGCATCCTCAAGAATCCAGCATTCGCCGATCTCTTGGAATATCTGATTGCTGCGGAACGGCGCACCGGGGGAAGCCGGGCGACCAAGCTCGGAGAAGTCTACCGGGCATTCTATCGGGGCGAGCCTGCCACAATTATCGACGGCTTCAGCCGCGCGCGAGAAGGACTCCTGGCTCGATCCGATATGGAAGCCTTTGTGACCCACGTGGAGGAAGCTGCCAGTATCCGATTCAGAGGGGCCGAGGTTTACAAGTGCGGCGCCTGGAACCAAGGCCCCGTATTGCTCCAAGCGCTGATGATTCTAGATACGTTCGATCTTCGCGCCCTCGGCCACAATTCCGCCCAGTACATCCACACCGTCGTGGAGGCAATGAATCTCGCATTCGCGGATCGCGAACAACACTACGGAGACCCGCGAATGGTCGACGTACCTTTGGCGGCGCTTCTATCGGCGGACTATGCACGCGCGCGCGCCGGCCTGATCGATTCGGCTCGTGCCCAAGAGGATCTGCGTCCGGGAGACCCGGCCAGAGGTAATGCGCTTCTGCCGGCCGGCGAGCGGCTGGGCGGGCGAAGCTGGGGGGCCGGCACCGTCCACGTGAGTGCCATCGACAAGGCGGGCAACATGGTGGCGGCCACGCCCAGCGGCGCCTGGATACGATCAAACGAAGTCGTCGGCGATCTCGGGTTTCCGCTTGGCAACCGCCTCATGACATTCCATCTGTCGCCGAAGCGCCATCCAAACCTCATTGCGCCGTTCAAGAGACCTCGAACGACCATCAGCCCGACACTGGCCACTCGCAATGACGAACCGTGGCTCGTGTTCGGCAGCATGGGCGGCGATCAACAGGACCAATGGCAACTTCAATTCTTCCTCAATCGCGCCGTGTTTGATCTCGCGCTGCCCGCAGCCATTGAAGCGCCCAAATTCAGCAGCGAACATTTCCCGGCATCATTCGGCGCCTCCGAGCGTTTACCCCGTCGGTTGCGCATCGAGCCGATGGAGGTCTCTGTGCTCGACGCGTTGCGGGCGAAGGGACATGAGTTGGATGTCGCTGCGCCCTGGACGGAAGGGTTCCTGCTGGCGATCGAGGCTCATCCGTCCAGCAATATATTGGAAGCTGCGTGCGACCCACGCGGGTCGAAGACTCGGATATTTGCGCCGGCCGCACGGGCGTTTTGAACATATAGTAAGCATCCCCGGCATCCTGGTTCGAATGGCGAGGACTGATGCAACGCGCGCTCTCATGTGACGGCCATCCGGTGGCGACACGCTCACCTCTGCTATGGTGGCTGCGGCCGGCGCAGGTGAAACGGCGCAATGGGGGAGACGATGCCTAAGGACAAGCAGATGGGAGATCTGGAAAGCACACGCGTGAATCAAGCGACGGCGTCGAATGACGGAAGCCTGTCTTTCGCCTCGGGGTACCCCGCAGTCGCAATGATCGACGAAGGAAATGCGCTCGAGGAGCAGGGGCGGATAGCCGAGGCCATGGCGCGCTATGATGCTGCTGTGCAGGCCGACCCGCAATGCGCTAGAGCGCACTTGAACCGCGGCAACATTTTGCTCGCGCGCGCCGAGGTTGATGAGGCTCGCAACGCGTACCAACTCGCCATTGCGTGCGACCCGCACTATGCGGCAGCCCACTTCAATTTGGGCAACCTTAATTATCACGCCCGCGAATTCGAGCGTGCGTTGCGCAACTACCAGGCTGCCATCGACATCAGGCCTGAGTTTGTCGACGCGTTCGTGGCAATGGCGAATGCGCTCGACAGTCTGGGCCGCACCGCCGAAGCAGTACAGAGCTATGAGCGCGCGTTAACCTTCAATCCAGGCTATGCCGAAGTCCATTTCAATCTGGGTGTCATTGCAATGGGCCAGGGGCGGCATGACGACGCTAAAAATGCCCTGGGCAGGGTCATCGAGATTCGGCCGGACAATGCCTCCGCGCACTACTACCTCGGCCGTGTATTGCACGCTCTTGGTCGGTGCGATGAGGCACTCGAGTCGCTGCGACAGTGCATCCGCATTGAGCCGGCAATGCATGATGCTCATTACGGCATAGGCTTCATACTGCAAAGCCTGCGTCCGAATCCGCGTCCCGAAGAGGCCATTTCCAGTCTACGGCGCGCCGTGGACATCAAGCCTGATTTTGCTCAAGCCCACCGCCTTCTGGGCATCGTGTTGAACAGCCTAGGGCAGATCGATGCGGCGGAAGCAAGCCTTCGCCGAGCATTGTCTATCGAGCCCGAATCCACCGACATTCTCTACGACCTGGCGATGACTCTTTTGTCACTCGGCAAGTCCGCGCAAGCGTTGCCGCCGCTAGTTCACGCACTCGAGCGTGCGCCGACGTGGACGACGAAAGCAGCTTTTGTCACCTGTGTAGCGGGCACAAGATTTACGATAAACGACTCACAGACCCGCGCCGCCCTCACCAGCGCTATCACCGAACCTTGGGGGGCGCCGTACGAGCTTTGCGGGCCGGCGCTCAGTCTGATCATGCTAAACCCAGGGATCGCCCGTTGCGTGCGCCTCGCCAACGAGTCCTGGCCCGCACGATTGCCAAAGGCGGTGTTATTCGGTGAAGGCGGGCTCGCCGCCCTTGCGGCTGACCCCTTGCTGCTTGCGTTGCTCAAAGCAGCGCCGGTGGCCTCGATGGAATTCGAGCGCCTTTTAACCTGCACTCGCCATACACTGCTGGAGACGGCGTCAAGCGCGCAAGCACCAGACCCTTCGGACATCGACGCGCTGCAATTCTACGCCGCACTCTCTCGGCAATGCTTCATCAATGAATACGTCTTTGATTGCGACGACAAGGAGCGGCGCACCGCAGACACCTGCCGCGCGGCGTTACTAACGCTCCTCGACGCCAACGCTGCGGTACCGGCGTTTCTGCTGCTCGCCGTAGCCGCATATTTCCCGCTTTACACCCTGCGCGAACCGAGCCGGCTTCTCGCTGCGGATGCACCGGGCCCGGTTGACGAAGTTCTGCGCCAACAGGTTCGAGAACCGCTCGAAGAGCAGGCGCTGCGCGCGAGCATCGATCGCTCGACCTCGATCACGGGTGGCGTCTCGGAAGCCGTGCGCGATCAATATGAACATAACCCCTACCCTCGCTGGGTCAAGCTGCCGATATGCGACCAGCTGAAGTTCAACGACCAATTGAGGAAGATGCTGCCGTTTGGGTCATTTGTGCCGATGCCTGACGACAGCTCGCCGGAGATGCTTGTCGCCGGGTGCGGCACCGGCAGTCATTCGATCTTCGTTGCACGGCAATACCGCGGGGCTCAGGTGCTGGCGATAGACCTGAGCCTGAGCAGCATCAGCTACGCCAAACGAAAGACTCGGGAACTGGGTATGACGAATATTGAGTATGCGCAAGCCGACATTCTCAAGCTTGGTGACATGGCGCGCACGTTCGACATCATTGAATCAGTCGGAGTGCTGCATCATCTCGCCGAGCCCTTCGTCGGATGGCGAATTTTGCTGTCTCGGTTGCGGCCCGGAGGATTCATGCGTTTGGGCTTCTACAGCGAAATTGCCCGCAGGCACGTGGTGAAGGCGCGCGAAATCATTGCCGCACGCGGTTATGCGAGCACACCCGACGACATTCGTCGATTTCGCCAGGAAGCGAGTGTTGAGTTGCGGTGGCTGAAAGATAGCGGGGATTTCTATTCGACCAGTGAATGTCGCGACCTGCTTTTCCACGTGCAGGAACATCGCCTAACACTCGGCCAGATCGAGTCATTCCTTGGCGAGTCCGGGCTGCACTTTATCGGTTTTAGTTTGGATGCCCGCGTGCTGCATCAGTACCGCGCACGCTTTACCGACGACCCGACCAGGACCAATTTGCGTAACTGGGCACGATTTGAGGCCGACAATCCGGATACGTTTGCCGGTATGTACGTCTTCTGGATTCAAAAGCCGCACCCTTGAGGACTGCGGCCCAGCACGCAAGCGAGCGTCTGGGCCCTTTCCTTTGGCGCCGCGCAGGTCTGTCTAGTTGCTGTCCGCCACCGCGATCCTTGTTTCCCGGGAATACCTGCTATATCTCATTGAATTGTCTTAAGATTTTCTATAATTGTATTTGTCAGAAATGTCTATATACTTCTGACACATGAAATCCAACCTCATCGAGCGGATCCTGGCCTACGGGGCAATGCTGCCGGAGGGAACACCCCTCACGGCTAAGTCTCTCCTTCATTTGGGAAGCCGGGCCGCTGCCGATCAGGCACTTTCCCGGCTCACACGCCAGGGCAAACTCATGAGATCGGGGCGAGGCATGTATGTGCGGCCGATTGAAAGCCGTTTCGGTACTCGCGCACCTTCTCCAGAGAAAGTCATTACTGAGACGGCAAGGCTGCGCGGAGAAACGGTTGCTCCCCATGGTGCTGCCGCGGCAAATCGGTTGGGACTGACGACGCAAGTACCCATGCGCACGATTTACCTCACTTCAGGTCGAAGCCGAAGTTTGAACCTCGGCGCACAAAGCATCGAGCTAAAGCATGTTCCACGCTGGCAGCTGACTAATGCAGGCCGTCCATCCGGTGAAGTAGTGCGAGCGCTTGCATGGGCTGGACGTCCGCAGGCTCACGAGTTTCTCGCTCGCATTAAGGGAGAACTGCCTGAAGAGGTTCGTAAGGAACTCATCGCTTCTCGAGGTGCTTTGCCTGAATGGTTGGCGGGAACCATCAGTGCTGAACTCGCCGCGTAATGACCGAGGCTTTCCTCGGCTTGTCGACAGCAGAACGCAGCGAAGCACTCCAGGTCGCTGCTTCTACCTCCGGACGACCCTTGCACGTACTTGAGAAAGACGTCTGGGTCGTCTGGACTCTATCAACCCTCTTCGAATCCCACTTTGGGAAACATCTCGTCTTCAAGGGGGGCACATCACTATCGAAGGCCTACAAAGCCATCGAACGGTTCTCGGAAGACATCGACGTCACCTACGATATACGCGTCATCGCGGAAGACCTGGTCAAAGACGCCGGCGGTGATGAGCCACTCCCTCAGAGCAAGGCACAAGGAAAAAAATGGTCAGACAAGGTCCGAGAGCGACTGCCGATGTGGCTCAATGAAGCCGTACTACCTTATCTCCGGCGCCAACTTGAAGCGTTGGAGTTCGATGCCAAGGCTCGTGTTGACGACGAGTGCATTTTCATTGAGTACGAGACGCAGGTGCAAGGATATGGATACGTCGCTCCACGTATCAAGATCGAGTTCGGAGCCCGCTCCACAGGTCAACCAGCCGAAACTCAGCAGGTTCTCTGCGACGCCGCGGAGTTCCTGACTGGGCTCACCTTTCCGGTGGCCATGCCTCTGGTGATGCGAGTTGAACGAACGGTATGGGAAAAGATGACTGCGATTCACGTGCTCTGTTTACAGGGAAACATCAAAGATCGACTGTCACGTCATTGGCATGACGTCGCAAAATTGGATGTAGCGGGTCATGTCGACGCCGCGCTGAAAAGCAGAGAGATTGCTCAGCGAGTGGCGAGTCACAAATCATGGTTCTTCGCGACAAAGGATTCGCAAGATAACGCGATCAACTACGTTTCCGCGGTAAGCGGTGGATTGGTGCTAGTACCTGAAGGAAAGACACTCGACGCTCTCGCAGCAGACTACGCGAAGATGGTTGAGGACAGACTGTTTCTTCGCGAACCTGAACCATTCTCATGGATCATTAAACGCTGCCGTGAAATTGAAAAACGGGCCAACGCGATTTCGCAGTGAATGTCGCCGGAAACGTTGCCAAGACGCGCGGCCTCAAATCGTCCGGCATCAATCCCGTCGATCACACCGACGAGCGGCCGCTCGGCGAGCCGGTGTAATAGCACGAACACTACGCCGACCTCCGCTTCCGCCTAAAGCACAACGTTCCAATCTTCGGGAAGACCTTCGAAGAAGTCGCGCTCAAATATTCAGACGAGCTCAAGACAGTGATCGAACTCGGACGCATTACGACCGCCTACTGGAAGGTGGTCGATGCGTACATCCGCAACCATCTCATCGAGTACTGCGGAAAGATCCAGATCGCCCAGATGGGTGAAGAGAAATGGAAGGAATACCCCCTCTGGCGCAAGCGCACCGGCAAGGGTGCGCGGGGCGAACCGGTGCAGGACGGCACCATCCGCCATGAACTGATCACCTTCCGCGCCATTCTGCGCTATGCCGCCGACAAGCACCTCCTCCCGGACAGCAGTGTCCCCCAAAGGGAAAGTCCTGCACTCCAGGGCGCGCCGAGAAGCCTTCACCCCGCAGGAGTACCGCCACCTGCATACCTACGCGCGAAAGTGGGTCAACCAGGCGCAAAACGAGGAAAAGAAGTGGTACCGCACCATCATCTACAACTTCATCCTCATCATGGCCAACACGGACCTGACGATCCGGTGTTCTCCACCCTCGAGGGGAAATCGTCCAGCACCCTCTTCTCGAAGAGGATCCGAGACATCCTGACAGGCTCCAAACTGCTGTACGGTTCATCCAAGATCCCGCGCTCATCCTATTGCCTGCGCCACACCTACGCGACCTTCCGACTCATGGAAGGCGTTGACGTGTACTTCCTCGCCAAGCAAATGGGCACATCCGTCCGCATGATCGAAGACCACTACGGGCATATCACCCCGTCAAAGAACGCCGATCTGATCCTGCAAGGCATACCAGGCTGGGAGCCCGCCAAACAAGGTTCCGCCGCCGGATCTGAAGTCAGCGTGAACGCTGACGGCGGCGGAACACCCTCAGCAAAATCCCGGTCTCCGAAGCGCTGAAGCGCGTGCATGCACTTGCTCCGCGGCGAGCCCCGCCGCTCTGGACTCCTCGCGGCAATCCGTGGCGAGATTGACTTGCATCGTGTGACTGCGAGAATTGATGTAGCTTCGACGCTGTATTGAAGAAGGAAAGACAATGAAAGAAAAACGGCCAGCAATTCCCCGATTTCGGGATTGTGTCGCCGCTGACTACACAATTGAGCTGGACGCACGATCGAACCCCTTGGCAGCCGACCGTTGAACGCCGAATTAGAGACCGTCTGCGCAACCTTGGTAGTGCATGGGATCGCCTTTTTTACATAAACACCTATGAGGGCTCGGGGCCGGGCGAGGCAATTTCAATGGCAGCCCGGTGGCAGATGAATAGTCGCCTATTGCTTGAAATCTAATAGGTCTTTGATTTTATGTTGAAAATGTCTCCTAAATGTCGTACATTGACAGCATGAGAGAGACGCTGGAAACCCAAGTATCGAAGCGGATCTACCGCAAGCGCGGCGACGTGTTTCTGCGTGCGGATTTCGACGATCTCGGCGGCTACGATCAGGTCGGTCGCGTACTGCGGCAGTTCGTCCGTCAGGGCAAGCTGCTGAGAATCGGATCGGGCCTTTATACGCGCACACGACCATCGACCCTGGACGGCACGCCGACCCCGGTCAAGGGTCTCCGCGCCCTTGCCGATGAAGCGCTTCGGCGTCTCGGCGTTCAAACTGCGCCAACACGTCTTGAGCAGGACTATAGCGCCGGGAAAACCACACAGGTGCCTGCCGGCCGCCGCGTAGCGGTCAATAAGCGCGTCCGCCGCAAGATCGGTTTCAACGGTGTTCTCGTGAGTTTCGAGCGTGCTCGACCGTCGCCTCGTTGAGGATATCGCCAACAGGCTGCGTCCCGGCGGCGAGGGCCTGATTGAAAAGGACTGGCACGTCGTCCGCGCCATCAAAGCACTTGCGGCGCTCGATCACGGCGATATGCGGCCTGCGTTTTCGGGCGGAACATCTCTCTCGATAGGCTGGGGGCTAATCAAGCGATTTTCGGAAGATATCGATTTCAAGGTCGCCGCGCGGTCAGCCGCCACCGCTTCGAAAGCGCGCGCAACGAAGTGCTTACCGGGGAAAGATTCTTTCAGCCCTCGGTGAAGTAGACTTCGAACTCATCGGAACGCCTCTCGTCCGCAATAGCAGTTCCTTCTTCGCTGCCGATTTTGCTTACAAGAGCGCATTCGACCCGGGCCCCGGTCTGCGGCCACACCTTCGTATCGAAATGACGTTTCAGACGCCGGCCTTGCCTACGGTCGAACGCCCGATCCGCTCGCTCGTGGCTCAGACGCAGGGACATGGACCGGAGCTCTCGGCATTCGCGTGCGTCGATCCGGTCGAAACGGCGGCCGACAAACTGAGCGCACTCGCCTGGCGTGTCTGTGTGCGCGACCGAAGCGTGGAAAACGACGATCCGACAATCGTCCGTCATCTTCACGACCTTGCAGCGCTCGAAACGCTCGCAGCGGCGGATTCGACGTTTAGAACCATCTTGTTAGCTGCCGCAACTGCGGATACCGGCAGGGGCGGCGGCCAGGCCCCGGCCGACCCCGCCGACCGCTTCGCTCTAATGATAGAACGGCTCAGCACTGATCGGATGTGGGCAGATGAGTATAAGGAGTTCGTGCACAACGTGTCGTTTGCCAGACCAGACGAGGAGATTTCTTTCACGGCCGGTCTTGACGCGACACGGCGGCTGGTAGAAATCTACAAACGACGCGGAAACTAGTGGCGGATCAGACACGAGGCGCCGTTTGTTGTCCCACCATCCGGCTAATGACGATGCACTTGGCGTAATAGGCGCGCATTCCGTCCTCCGCGTATTCGCCGGTATCGACATATTTTGAGTGGACCTCTGTTTGGCAGAGGTCACAACGAGCGCCACCGGAACAGAAGTCGACCCCGCACGAAAATTATGGTGCGCCCGGAGAGATTCGAACTCCCGACTAACTATCTGAATTGTATAAATAAATATTTTATTTACCCCCTGCACATCACCTGCACAGGTATGTAGAATCAAGACGTTGGCGGTCCGATCTTCACAGATCCTGCACAGAAGGGAGTCCAGGATGGCATTCCTCACCGACGTTACCAAACTCAAAGACGACCTGATCCTCTTCCGGCGCGGCGACGTCCAGCACAGCAAATGGTATTGCCGCATGAAGGTCCCCGGAGTGGACCGTGTCGCGCTTCACGTCAACTTGGACAAAATGCCTGGGCTAAGAAGGGAGACTTTCACTGCCTAAGCCGCCTCAGTAAATCGCTGCTGGTTGGTCATTCTACGATGCGCACGGGCCGCAGCTATTCGCCGCGCACGCTCGTCTCGAACTTCATCCGGCTGTCCACGATGCCAGGTCGCCGGCGTCATATAGCCCAGGGTCGCATGTAATCTTTCTTCGTTGTAGTGCTGCATGAGCTTGGCAATGATCGCCTCGGCTTGCAGGTAATTGTTTCCATAGTCGTTGTCGCTTTCATCGCGAACCGTGCCGTTGAAGCGCTCGACGATCCCGTTCGATTCCGGATGCCGCGGTCGGGTCTTGATATCGATGAGGTTGTTAGTTTTGATGACCGCAGCGACATCGCGATTGACGAACTCGCTGCCGTGATCGTGCACGACCCGGGGTCTGGCGTCCTTCACGGCTTCGAGCGCCGCCTGCAGCTCGAGCGCGACTGATTGGCCGTCGAGGCTGATGAGCAACTTGTGGTGCACGATGTAGCGGCTGTAAGCATCGACAAAGCTCAGCAGGAAGTAGAACCGGGCGGCGACCCAGACATACATCACGTCGGTATGCCATTGTTGATTCGGACCGTTGGGCCGGAAGTTGTATTCGCCGCTCGACACCGTCGATCGTTTCCAGCGCGACAGCAGATCCGCATCGCTCAACACCCGGTAAACCGTGCTTTCCCCGACACAGGCCACTCCTGCATCGACCATCATCCAGGTGAGCTTTCGATACCCGATCTTCGGGTACTGCAGGGCAAACTCGCAGATCCCGGCTCGCTCCTCGGGCAGCACCTCGTACACGCGGCAGGGCTTGCCAACCCGATCCTCGAGGCTCTCACGCTTCCTCCAGGCGTAGAAGACGCTGCGCGGCACGCCCAGGGCGGCGAGTGTCCGATACACCCGCCACCCCGAACGTCGTTTGGTTTGCTCTACGATCTGTATCACGGCCGCTTTCGTCTCCGCCGGTACTCGGGATAAATCTTCCAGCTTCAAATCCTTTTTTTTAGCTCTAGGTTCTCCGCCGTGATCTCCGCGATCACGGCGCGCATCCGTTCCATTTCCGCCTTGTGCCGGGCTTCTGGATCGTCCTTACGCGGCTTTCGCTGCGCATCGCGCTTCAGCGCCACTGCCGAGCCGCCCTGGGCTACCGCCCGCCATCGATACAGCACCGAGGGCGATAGGCTGTGACGCCGGCATACCTCGCTCACCGTCACGCCGGGCTGCTCAGCCTCGCGCAAAATCTCCAGTTTCTGGTCTGCCGTAAATCGTCGATGTTCTCGTTTGCTCATCCACTTCGCTCCATCTGCGGGGCGCCCGCAGCAGCTCGAAGTCTCTCATTTTCGCGCTAGCCTTTTGTCCAGAAGTCGCTGAAGCTACACAGACCGCTACAAGACCGTCGCTCTGAAAATCGAGAGCCTGCGAGAAGCGCAAGACAAGGCGTTCGAACACTACGCCGACCTCCGCTTCCGCCTGAAGCACAACGTTCCAATCTTCGGGAAGACCTTCGAAGAGGTCGCGCTCAAATATTCCGACGAGCTCAAGATAGGGATAGAGCTCGGACGCATTACGGCCGCCTACTGGAAGGTGGTCGATGCGTACATCCGCAATCATCTCATCGAGTACTGCGGCAAAATCCAGATTGCCCAGATGGGTGAGGAGAAATGGAAGGAATACCCCCTCTGGCGCAAGCGCACCGGCAAGGGTGCGCGCGGTGAACCGGTGCAGGACGGCACCATCCGCCATGAACTGATCACCTTCCGCGCCATTCTGCGCTACGCGGCCGACAAGCGCCTCCTCCCGGACAGCAGCGTCCCCAAAGGAAAAGTCCTGCACTCCAGGGCGCGCCGAGAAGCCTTCACCCCGCAGGAGTATCGCCACCTGCATACCTACGCGCGAAAATGGGTCAACCAGGCGCAGAACGAGGAAAAGAAGTGGTACCGCACCATCATCTACAACTTCATCCTCATCATGGCCAACACGGGTATGCGCACGATCGAGGCCCGGAACCTGCGCTGGCGCGACGTGGACGCGCGCATCGACAAACAAGGACGCCGATTCTGCTGTCTCAACGTGCGCGGCAAGAATAAATACCGCGAGCTCGTCGCCCCGGATAGTGTCGCGACGTACTTCGAGCGCATCAAGGAAATCAGCAAGGCCACAGGACCCGATGATCCGGTCTTCTCCACCCTCGAGGGGAAGTCGTCCACCACGCTCTTCTCGAAGAGGATCCGAGACATCCTGACAGGCTCCAAACTGCTGTACGGTTCGTCCAAGATCCCGCGCTCATCCTATTGCCTGCGCCACACCTACGCCACGTTCCGACTCATGGAAGGCGTTGACGTGTACTTCCTCGCCAAGCAAATGGGCACATCCGTCCGCATGATCGAAGACCACTACGGCCACATCACCCCGTCGAAGAACGCCGATCTAATCCTGCAGGGCATACCGGGCTGGGAGCCCGCCAAACAAGGTTCCGCCGCCGGTTCTGAAGTCAGCGTGAACGCTGACGGCGGCGGAACACCCTCAGCAAAATCCCGGTCTCCGAAGCGCTGAAGCGCGTTCCGGTTCCGCGGCGAGCCTCGCCGCTCTTACGGGCACACAGCTTCGACTCGCGCAACCTGCGCCGCATGATGCAGTTTGCCGAACACTTCCCGATTTCGGGATTGTGTCGCCGCTGACTACACAATTGAGTTGGACGCACATTGTCGAGTTGCTACCGCTGAAAACAGCCTAGGCCCGCTTGTTCTATCTGGGTGAAGCGGCAAACCGCCAGCTTGCCACACGCGAACTGCGTCGGATGATCGACCGCAAAGCCTTCGAGCGCAAGGAGATCGCCAACGCGCAACTGACTGAGGCTTCCGCCATTGCGCTCGACACCTTCAAAGAGCCACAGTCTGGCGTGCCAGAGTGGAGGCTTTTCTCAGCTCTGCACGCAGATATGACTAACGCGAGTATGCTTAACGCCAAATCGCTTCACTCAACTCTAATTGCGTCCGCCGTAGAAACAGCGAGAGCGCGCCTGCACAAGCGCGGGTCTCACCCCCGTTGCGATGATCCTTGACATGGTAGAATTGACTCCTTGACGCAACGCCCCAAAAGCCAGGAATTGGGGACGTCTCCAACTGAGCAGTAGAGTGGCAAGCCCAAGGAGAGGACGCAACGATGGCAAAATCGAAGCCAAAAGCAAAGAGGAAAGCAGTATCGACTACCGAGGCCACATCAAAATCGGTGCGCCCGTATCCAAGCAAGACGCTCGAGGAGGCAATGAAAATTCCTCTCGCAATACGCGAGAAGAATAACGGCAACCCCTGGGCAACTCAAGACGTTGCCAAGGCTGCATACGACATCAAGCCAAGCAACAACAAGTTCTTCTATCTCGCCGCCGCTGCCCGCGACTACGGGCTGACGATTGGAACACGCTACACTGACAAGATCGAACTCGCAGATCTCGGGCGACAAATTGTGTTCGCTGGCGATGAGGCCACCAAGCGCCAGAAGTTGATTGAGGCGTTCTTCTCGGTTGATATCTTCAAACGAGTCTATGAGCATTATGGCAGCGCAAATCTGCCCGAAAAGCAGTTTCTCTCGAACACACTGCTCAGTGAATTCGGACTTGCCGCGGAATTTCACGACGAGTTCACACAGATATTCAAAGCGAATTGCAAATACTTGGAAATTGACAAGGGCGTAACCCCTGACGTGAAACTTCCACGAACGGAAGTTATCGACCACCCAAGTGACATCCGTGTTGTCGGAGAACCTAAGGGTAAGTTCGATAGAACTGCATTTGTAATCATGCCGTTCGTTGAGAAAGGCATCATCACGCGGTCTCCCGGATATTTTTCAGAAGTTCTTAGGTCACTCATAACACCCGCAGGAAACGGTGCGGGCTTCGCCGTTGAGACCGCCGCGCAGGCGGGCAGTGACGTCATTCAGTCAACGATCATCAACCAACTGTTGACAGCAGACCTCGTGATAGCAGATCTAACCGATCACAATCCAAATGTACTGTTTGAGCTGGGGATTCGATTAGCTAAGGAATTGCCGGTCGCGTTAATAAAGGCGGAAGGAACTGGACCAATCTTTGACGTAGACAATATGATGCGGGTTGCACCATATAGTCCAAATCTTTGGGCCACATCCATCAACGCAGATCTTCCGAGAATGCGCGATCACATCAAGGCTGCATGGGACAACCGCAGTACAAGCAAGAGCTACATGCAGATCCTGACTGGAACCACTACTGCCAAACAGATGAGCTAGGGCTCTTGGGTGATTTGCGCCAGGTCCATGCGACCGGTCGGATGAGGGATACGGCGATGGTCGCTTCGAACTTTGAAACGTACGCCGAGAAGCGCTCATTAGAAAGCATCATAGTGGTCAGTCGTTAACGTCCCGCCCCCGCCGGGCACCAAGCTCCTGCAGATCCGCGCATGATCAGTGACCGATCAGGTTTCATGGCCAGTCCGGTGGCAACGGTCGCCATCCCTCGATGGGCAGGCCATTGTGGAAGGCAACCAGTTCGGACAGCGGGATGTCGACATGGACGACATCGTCAACGTCGCGCTCGATGAGTCGGCATAGATCGCGCTCCCACCGCCGGGCGTGAGGAGCCCATGCTCGACAGTCCGAGTAGTGGCCATTGTTTGCGATGGCGACGATGGAATGAAGCTGGAAGCCGACGGACTGGATTAGATGATCGTACGAAGAGGTGTCTGTGTTCCAGGCTGGGCAAAGCAAAACATTGACGCGTCCAAGGAGGTCCGCAATGCGGCGGGCTTCAATTAACTCGCTGCAGATAAGCACGGACAATGAACCCCACGCCGATCTGACGACGGTGCGTGGCGGACTGCTCGCTGGTGAGGGCGAGAACGACATGGCCGGCTTCAACTTCGCGAGCCAGCGCCCCTCCTCTCGTGCAGGCAGGCGCTTCGTCCATGGCCACGTTGCCGCAGACGAATACGGACCCGGAAGGACCGCGAAAACCTGATTGTGCACGTGAGGATGCCGCGGATCGTGGAGGTATTCGAGCCCAGCAACTAAACCGAATCTTCCAAGCCGCACGACGTGGTTCGATACAGCGCGAAACCAAAGACGCGGTAGCGACAATTCAGGAAGTACAAGTACGGCCGGAATACGACCGCGAGCAACGCGAGTCGCTTTCGCGAGAATAGTCGCAATTCCCTGAAGACGAGTTCGTGTCAACATCGGAGTGCTGAAAGGCGAAGAAGCCGTGCGAGTCGCAGCAGCTACCCAGGCTTCATCCGAGACAGGAAGGTTACCCAGTATGATTCGTGGATTAGCCGGATAGGACGCTCCAACGATCGGTTTCGGCACTGTGAAAGAATCAATTTCCACGGTGCTCTGATCAATCACTTGTCCCACCGAGTCGCGGTACTCTGTACCACGCACGGCGTTGACGACTTCGAGCAACCTTGTAAAGACGTCTGGCGAGAAGCCATCTCTCTCAACACGGTAGAGCCACCTCCGTGCGATGTCGAAGTAGGATGGCGGTCGTGTGCAGAGGAATAGGCGTGCGGCGGCCATCACCCACGGATAATCTCCAAGCTCCTGACAGCGTCGCACGAACTCGTCAATCGCCGACAAGCGTGCCGATAGCTCCAAGTCCGCCTCGACTTCCGATCGGAGCCAGTCCTGCTCCACAGCGAGCGAGCGACCGTCTAGGAGGGCGTCATCTTCTCGATCACGTGAGCGAAGGTCTGCGGATGCGAGCTGTTCGGCCCGCCTACGTAGAGTGGTTGCTCCGACCCGTTTGGTTCTTAACAACAGACCTCTGGGAATTCGACTCTCGATCTGCGCTGCATCCATGCCAATCGGGAGAACTGAGATGATGGCCTCAAGCCGTCGCTCATGCAGGTAGTTGCGAAGCCAGGTCCAAGGGCCGATCTTGCCCGGCGCGAGCGCGCGATTTCGGTAGTAGAGCTTCGTCGTCGCTGCACGAATTTTATCTACCGTTCCCCACACGCGGTCCATTCGCTCCCGCAGTTCCGTCGCCGACGCCCAGTCCGCCGTGCTGATCGCAAGTTTCAGCAACCGAAGGGAGACGTCTAGATCGGCTACCCAATTATCTTCGGCGTCGAGCACGCGACCAACGCGCTCAAGGCAACTTCTCACCACCTCCCGAGCCTCTTCGTGCCCAATGAGACTCGACACCCGTTCGAGCGAGTGAAGGCTCGTCGATAGCGCGAATCGCTCCAGCCGAGCCCGGTCTGCGTCGCGCAGCACACGAAGTGGCGACCCTTCAGCCTCGCCGGCCCGTATGAGATGAGAAACGCCATCTCCTACGAGCGTCGCTGCGTCGACAAAGGCTCGCCGCTCACTCACCGCCTTTGCGAAATCTGAGGCGACGGCTTCCACGAAGTCGATTCCCGGAACGCCGGCCAAGTGGTGTACGCGGACCTTCGCCTTTTGCAGTTGGAACTCAGAACCCGAGCGCCCAAGCGTATCAACGTTCAGGCGTAGGACGTTGTCACTGTCGTCTAGCAACGGCAAGAACTGCTTTAATGTTTCAAGGAGATCCTGATTGACGTCGTCGTTGGCCTTCGCGACAACTACCAAGTCATCGACGTATCGGCGGTAGCAAAGGACGCCGGGCCTTGCCGCTATATGGGCGTCGAGCGGCTCCAATGAGAGGTTCGCGACGACCCGACTCGTCAGTGCTCCGATCGGTATCCCAATCGCAATGGGTGTTGCCGCGCGACGAGACGCCCCCTTGCGGTACCTGTCGTATGCGCGGAGCAGCGACGCGGTTGCGCGCATATAGTCATCCAGGGCGGCCTGATCCATGCCATGACCCTGCAATCGGGCGACGAGTCGTTCGCTGAGCATGAACGAAGGCTCGACCGTATCGTAGAAACTTGCGAGGTCGCCGTTGATGATGAGCACCTGCTCGTTGAGGCGGAGAGCGGTTTTCGCCGCCTCCAACGGGGCCGTTCTAAATTGCTGATAACGGGAAGGCCAGTATTCAAAGAGCCACCGTCGATGCGGAACGACTCGTTGATCACGAAGGTCGAGACGGTAGCCGATTACTTCCTCATTCAACAGCAGCGCATCGAGCAGCCCACCGAACCGCCAGAGGTATAACACCTCAGTGATCGCAAACTCAGGATTTGGGCTCAACCGAAACTGGATGTCGACGGCGCGCCCTGCGGATTTCGGCCGCGAAGGGCCGATACGTACGACGCCCTCTCCATTATCGTCGTTGGCACGGAGTCGCTTGGGAACTATCCACGTCTCTCCTAGCTCAAGCTTGTCAAACCATGTCCACTTTGCGAGCTTGCTTTGGAGCACCTTTAGATTCCTTGGCAACTGCTGTTCGTATGCAGCAAGCTCGAGAAGGCCGACGCCGCGTTTCTCGAAGTACAGCGCTGTTTTCGCTTGACGAAATGCCAGGTACAGATCGGCGATCGTTGGTGGAGAAGACGGTCTCAGCATCGACAAGCACTCGCGTTGCCGTTGCTACGAGCGATACTACCCACAAGCGAGTTGAAGCAGATATTTAATCAATGCAGCCTCATTCCTTTGACTCCTGATGTGGTTCCCTATTTGCGATTCCCAATCCGGTCGCAGCCTCAGCGCCGATTTGGTCGATCACCACCGCAGCGACACCGTCCACCCGACGGTAACTCCAGTTTACTCATGACATCACTCCTGAAGGCCAGGAAGCGACGCAGCCGTGCAAACACCTGAATCGTCAGCTTATCCGAATAGCAGCTTGGTGGAAAATTGAACTCGCCGGCTGAGCGGCGGCAATGGCCGTATGCCCCCCCGCACCTCTTCTGCGGCCGGGCGCAGTATGCCTTCGCGGCAATTTGCTGAATTACACCCCAGACACCACCGGCATCGAAGCCCGCGACATTGACATTCGGCGTCGGCTGCGAATCCGAGCATGGCATAGCTGGAATCCGTCCGTCGCTGATGTCTTCGTGAACACTTGATCCCATATCGGTGTCATCGGCCCCCGACACACACCGTGAGTTCACGATGACGTGGAATCCGCGTTCACTTTCGCCGGAATATGCAACTAACGCGCTTGCGAGCGGCAAGGTGGAAACGGCCGCGCATGCGCTCCGCTATCACCTCGGATTCATCGCGCGCCTGCTCGCCGAACAGTGGGGCGCGACGCCGACATTCAGGGCCGACGGCATTTACGATCTTGGCGAGTTGCTGCCGCCAGTGCTGGCTTGCATTCGGTCACTGTATGGCAAGGCAGCTGATTACGCGCCAGCAGGCCCTGGTCGCGAGCCGCAAGGCGGCCCTTGGCAACTCGAATGCCGCAGTGAGTATCGATCAATGGGCTGTTAATTCTACTGTGTTAATAACGTTGACGCCTGAGCACGTTCTTTCCGCAGCACGGACACTGCGGTAGGCCCCTTGAGATGAGGCGACCGAGACTGAATGCCATGGTTGCGATCGAGTTGGGAATGTGTCTCTGCATCGGAGCGAGACCCGCGCGGGAGGAAGCCTCTGGGTATGGCAGGCGTTTTGAGTCGAGCGGAGTTTTTTTTACTGCGCAACCGCTCGCGCATCAGAAAGCCGTAGGCGGCGATGCACAGGCTGCCGTGATGATGAAAGCCGCGCCAGTTGCGTCCTTCATAGTGGTGCAACCCCAGCTCGGATTTCAGTTCCTGATAATCCCGCTCGATGCGCCAGCGACCCATGACGGTGGCCACCAGGCTCTTCATTGGAGTGGCGGCCGGCAGAGTGCACAGCCAGTAGTGAACGGGTTTGGCTTCAGTCTTGGGCCATTCGATGAGCAGCCACTGCTCCTCGCGAGCGCGCAGATCGTGCGCGGCACGTACACGCAGCGCGCAGAAGCGCGAGCGCAACGGCGAGTTTGTGCCCTCTCTCCAGGTGACCGCTCGAAAGCTCGCGGCAGGCACTCGCTGCGCCACCTCGTATACGGACAGCGGCGGGCGCCGCGCGTTGACCACCAGTCGGGTTCGTGGCCGGCCGTGTCCCGGAATTTGCCGCGGCGTAGGCGCGGGCTGAGAGGCGCCGTACCAGATGGTCGTGTTCTCCCGTACACCCACCGCGTACGTCAGACCCCACTCACTGAGTTGATCGCGCCAGTCGGCCTCGGTCCCGTAGGCCGCATCGGCCAGTACCACGCCTTGCGGCAAGCCTGCCGCCAAAGCCTGTCGAATTTGCTCGAGCGCGATCGCGCCCTTGGTTTGGAATTTGATCTCGGTGGGCACGCCGGCGCGCTTGCGTCGAGCCCGATCGCTCGCCCAGTCCTGCGGCAAATACAGTTGATAGGCGACCGGCAGGCTGCCGCGCTCGTTGGCGATCGACAGACTTACTGCCACTTGGCAATTATCCGTCTTGCCCAGCCGGCCGCAGTACTGCCGTCCTACCCCTACAGAATGCGTGCCTTTCTTCGCAAATCCCGTGTCATCGATGATCCAGTGGCACGGCAGATCTTTCTTCAACAGACTCGGCAGCACCTGTGCGGTCACCGCCGCAAGCAGTCCCTGATCGCTCCAGTCCGCATCTGCCACCAGATGATGCATCGACTGATGCGCCGAGCGTACGTTCTGCGGCTGAACGCGTGCCGCCATCGGCTCCACGCTCTTGCGGCCGCCCGGCAACATCAGACCGCGCAAATACCAATGCGCCGGCATGCGCCGATCCGCGTGCGCCAGCGCCGCGCCGATCACTTCCCCGTACTCCTCAAACCGTCGCTCCAGACTCTTACCCACCACGCACCTCTTGCAGTAACTGAGGATCGTGGCACAATATCATGAAGTATCTGGATTTTTAACACAGTAGAATTAACAAAGGGGTGCATTACAACGAATGGGCCAATTTCGGACGTAAGGATTTCGAGCCAGTCGTCGCAGCGCATAAGGAACTCGTTGAGCATTTCCGTTGCACAGGATGCGCCGGGTTTCTTTACGTGGCGCCCGCGCGCGGGCCTGCGGAGGCCCTCCGTTGCTCCTGCATGGGCATCAATCTCAACCTGGTGAGCAAGGCTAAGGTCGCACAGTAGGCCAAGTCGCTGAAATCACAAGATATTGATCTACATAGATTTTAGTATTGACTAATGTCGGGTTTTTGCATACCATAATTGTCGGGTTTTTGCATAGGCCATACATGCGAGATCGAGCGACATTGCGTGACAAGATCGAGGCGCGGATAGCGCGCCGGCGGGATGCCGTGTTCCTGACGCGCGAGTTCCGCGATCTGGGCGGCGAGGATCAAGTGCTGCGCGCCCTGCGCGAGCTTGTGCGCGAGAGGCGGCTGCTGCGGCTCGGCTATGGTGTTTATGGCCGGGCCTTTGTTTCCAGGCTGTCCGGAGACCCGTTCTCGACAGCCCGAACGGCTTTGCCGGCGCCGCCCGCCAGGCTCTCACGAAGCTTGGCGTCGAATGGGAGCCGACGGCGGCCGAGCGAGACTACAACGAAGGCCGCTCGACGCAGGTGCCGGTCAATCCCGCCGTGCGCGTGAAGGGGCGGTTTTCTCGCCAGTCTGCGATATGGAAATACGGAGCTGGTTCTTGAGCGCTGAAATTACCCTCGCGAGATCTACTCGAGGTTCAGGCGTATTTCGGGCTGCCAAGCCCGGCGCTGGTCGAAAAGGATTTCCATGTCGTCAAAGCGCTTGCCGCGATCACCGCGGTCAATACGGCGCCGCTTGAGCTCGTATTCGGGGGCGGCACGGCGCTCGCCCGCGCGCACCGGCTGATACGCCGAATGTCCGAGGACATCGACCTCAAGGTCACCGCGGAGAAGGAACCGTCGCGCGGCGAGCTGCGCAGGCTGCGCGAATTGATGACGGCCGCCCTCCTTCATGCCGGCTTCCAATTCGATCCGGACAATCCTGAACACCGCAGGATGGGCAACCAAAGCCGCTATACGATATACCGGCTGCCCTACGAGCCGCTCGCTCGCGGGCAGGGGGTGCTGCGCCCCGAAATCAAAATAGAAGTCGCCGTTTGGCCGCTGTCACGACCCGCGGTTCAGTTGCCTGTCGCCTCGTTTGTCTCGGAAGCTCTTCGGCAGCCGGCGGAAGTAGCAAACATCGGCTGTGCTTCGATCACACAAACCGCGGCGGAAAAATTCGTGGCTCTGACACGCAGGACGGCGGCCGAGCTGGCCGAAGCTGCCGGGCCGCGTGATCCCACGCTGGCGCGTCATATCTATGACCTGCACATCATCCGCGATCACTTCGACGTCGCGGAGGTCGCGTCGCTCGCGCGCGAGGTCGTCCAGCAGGACGCCGAGGTGTTTGGCAATCAGTTTCCCGCCTATCGAGAGGACCCGGCCGCCGAAACCCGGCGCGCAATCGACGCCCTCGCCAGCGACCTGCGCTACGAGCAGCGCTACGCCGAGTTTCAGCGTGATATGGTCTATGGCGATCGGCCGACCTATAGGGACGCCATGCAAACAACTCTCGAAATTGCCAGGGGATTTGATGGTGAGAAATGACGGCGGCTGGTCCCGTTGGATCGTCGCCCGCTGGCGTGTTACGAACAATCAACTTCTAACGATACGAACATTAAGGGCTGGCTTCGCACATTCATGAACCAACAGGCGCTTTCATCCTTCATCTGGTCCGTCGCCGATCTTCTGCGCGGCGACTACAAACAATCCGACTACGGCAAGGTGATCCTACCTTTCACGGTCCTGCGTCGCCTCGACTGCGTGTTGGAGCCGACAAAAGCAGCCGTACTCGCCGAACACGCGGCACGAAAGAAGGAGAAGCTCAACGCCGAACCATTCCTGCGGCGCAAGGCGAAACAGAGCTTCTACAACACGTCGCCGATGAATATGAAGAAACTCATGGGCGACCAAGACCATATCCGGCAGAACCTGCTCGCCTATATCGACGCCTTTTCCGCCAACGTGCGAGACATCTTCGACCATTTCGAGTTCCAGACGCAGATCGACCGGCTGGCGAAAGCCGACCTCCTCTACCTCGTGACCGAGACGCTTTTCCCAGGTCGACCTGCATCCTAACGAGGTCACGCAATAGCCAGATGGGCCTCGCGTTCGAGGAGCTGATCCGCAAGTTCGCGGAGCTGTCGAACGAGACCGCCGGCGAGCACTTCACGCCCCGCGAAGTGATACGCCTTATGGTCAACCTGCTGTTCATCGAAGATGACGACGTGCTCGCCAAGCCGGGCGTCGTGCGCACGATATATGACCCGACGGCGGGAACCGGCGGCATGCTTTCTGTCGCCGGCGAATATCTCGCCGAGCACAACCCAAAGGCGCGGCTAACAATGTTCGGCCAAGAGCTGAATCCTGAGTCCTACGCGATCTGCAAGGCCGACATGCTCATCAAGGGGCAGGATGTCGGCAACATCGTATTTGGCAACACGTTCTCCGAGGACGGCCATCCGCACAAGAAATTCGACTACATGCTGTCGAATCCACCCTTTGGCGTCGAGTGGAAGAAGGTCGAAAAGGAAGTCCGCCGGGAACACGAGACGCAGGGCTTCAACGGCCGCTTCGGTCCTGGCTTGCCGCGCGTATCGGATGGTTCGCTCCTATTCCTGCTGCACCTCATCAGCAAGATGCAACCGGCGAAGGACGGTGGCAGCCGCCTCGGCATCGTCCTCAACGGTTCGCCCCTGTTTACCGGCGGTGCCGGCTCCGGCGAAAGCGAAATCCGCCGATATGTGCTGGAGAACGATCTGCTGGAAGCCATAATCGGCTTGCCAACCGATATGTTCTACAACACCGGCATCTCGACCTATGTCTGGATATTGAGCAACAACAAGCCGGCAGCGCGGAAGGGCAAAGTCCAGCTCATTGACGCGAGCGGCTTCTGGCAGAAGACGCGCAAAAGCCTCGGCAGCAAACGCAAGGAACTGGCCGACGAGCACATTACCCACATTACCCGGCTGTTCGGCAAGTTCGTCGAGGCGAAGGACAACAAGAGGCCGATTTCCAGAATCTTCAAGAACGAGGAATTCGGCTACTGGATGATCACGGTGGAGCGGCCCCTGCGAGACAAGGATGGGAAGATCGTGCTGGGCGAAAAAGGAAAGCTGAAGGGCAAACCGCAACCCGATACCGAGTTGCGCGACACCGAGAACATCCCGCTGGCGGAAGACGTCCGAACTTATTTCAAGCGCGAGGTGCTACCACACTCACCCGACGCATGGATTGATGATGAGAAAACTAAGATCGGGTATGAAATCCCGTTCAATCGCCATTTCTACGTCTTCGAACCGCCGCGTGATCTCGCTGTCATCGACGCGGACCTGAGAGCCTGCACAGAACGCATCAAGGCAATGATTGACGGACTAGCAGCATGAGTGTGCCGCCGTACAGCAAGTATAGGGACTCGAACGTAGCTGGGCTTGGTGCAATACCGAGCCATTGGCCCGTTAAGCGTTTGAAGCATCTCTGTAGCGTGTTTCCGAGCAATGTAGACAAACACTCCTACGACAACGAGGCTGCGGTGCTGCTCTGCAATTACACGGATGTCTATTATAACGAGCTGATTACGCGGAGCCTCCCATTTATGGTGGCAACCGCGTCCGCGGATCAGATCAGCAAATTTACGCTTCGAGCCGGCGATACGATCATCACTAAAGATTCTGAAACAGCCGACGACATCGCAATTTCAGCCTACGTTCCGCAGGACCTAGAAGGCGTGATATGCGGATACCACCTATCTGTGGTGCGTCCCCGTGAAGGCGTCTGCGGCGCCTTCATAAAGCGAATATTTGATGGTGCGTATGCGAAAGCGTACTTTGAAGTATCGGCCAATGGGCTGACCCGAGTTGGCTTGAGTCAATACGTAATTGACAACCTAGCGTTGCCAGCCCCTCTCCATGATGAGCAAGTTGCACTTGCACGGTTTCTTGATCAAGAAACAACTAAGATAGATGAACTCATCGCAGAGCAGCAACGCCTAATCGATCTGCTCAACGAGAAGCGCCAAGCCCTGATTTCGCACGCAGTCACGAAGGGGCTGAATCCCGATGCACCCTTGAAGCGTTCCGGCGTTGAATGGCTCGGTTTCGTTCCTAAGCGTTGGGAAGTTGTTCGACTTGGCGTCGTGTTCAGGGAGACCGCCGAATCTGGAAATGACAATCTGCCGGTGCTAAGTGTATCCATTCACCACGGCGTCTCCGACAAGGAATTCGACGAGGAAGAACTGGAGCGGAAGGTGACGCGCAGCAAGGATCGCTCGAAATACATTTGTGTTGAGCCGGGCGACCTTGTCTATAACATGATGCGCGCGTGGCAAGGGGCATTCGGCACGGTAAAGGTTGAAGGCATGGTCAGTCCGGCCTATGTCATCGCGCGACCGCGTTTCGAGATACGTACCGAATACGTGGAATACCTGCTGCGCACACCTCAGGCGATAGAGGAACTGCGGCGGCACTCCCACGGGGTGACTGACTTCCGACTCCGCCTGTATTGGGACGAGTTTAAGACCATCAAGATCGCCCTCCCGTCGCTGGAAGATCAGCAGGCCATCTTAGAATTCATCTCTGATGAAGCAGAGAAGATTGACGCGCTTGTGGCGGAATCCGAAATAGCGATCGCGCTGCTGCAAGAACGTCGCGGCGCTCTCATCTCCGCCGTTGTCACCGGCAAGATCGACGTTTGCGGGATCGAGGAGGCTAAAACAACGCCCAAACGGGTAGCCGCCGCATGAGTGACCTTCACCGCGAGATCAACCTAGAGACTGAAATCTGCGACTACTTGGCTGCGCATGGGTGGTTGCATGCCGCCGGTGACGCGGCCAATTATGACCGGACACGCGCCCTCTTTCCCGCCGACGTGATCTCCTGGCTGCAAGCGACGCAGCCGAAGGCTTGGGAAACCCTCGAAAAGAACCAGGGCGCGCAGGCTGGAGCAGAGGTGCTGCGTCGCTTACGCGACGCAATCAACCAGCACGGCACTCTCTACGTTGTCCGGCACGGGATTGAGCTGTTGGGTCTCCGGGAGCCGCTATCTTTGGCGCAGTTCCGTCCCGCCCTGGCCATGAACCCCGACACGCTCGCCAAGTACGCAGCAAACCGGCTGCGCGTGGTCCGTCAGGTACGCTATTCCCTGCACAATGAAAATGCGATCGACCTCGTCCTGTTCCTGAATGGCATTCCGGTCGCCACCTGCGAACTCAAGAGCGACTTCACGCAATCGGTCGATGACGCGGTCGATCAGTACCGCTTCGACCGCGAGCCGCGGCCTAAGGGACAAAGCGCGCCCGAGCCGCTGTTGAGCTTGCCGAACGGAGCGCTTGTGCATTTCGCGGTTAGCAATTCCACCGTGGTGATGACGACGCAGTTGGTGGGGCCGAAGACGAAATTCTTGCCCTTCAACCGGGGCGACAGCGGCGCCGCCGGCAACCCGCCGAACGAGAAGGGCGGGCACCGGACGGCCTACCTGTGGCAAGACATCTGGGAGCGGGATAGTTGGCTCGAAATCCTCGGGCGCTATATCGTGACGGCGCGGGATAAGAAGAAGCAGATCGCCCGGATCATCTTCCCACGCTTCCACCAGCTCGATGCGACAAGAAAACTGCGCGTGGCTATCCTGACCGAAGGCGCGGGCGGGAAATACCTGATCCAGCACTCGGCTGGCTCCGGCAAGACCAACTCGATCGCGTGGTCGGCGCATTTCCTCGCCGACCTGCACAACGACCGCGGTGACAAACTGTTCGATACCATTCTGGTCGTGTCCGATCGCAACGTGCTCGATTCGCAGCTTCAAGACGCCGTGTTCGATTTCGAGCGCACAACAGGCGTCGTGGCGATGATAAAGGGCGAGAGCGCCAGCAAGAGCGGCGAGCTCGCCGAGGCGCTCGCCGGTGGCAAGAAGATCGTCGTCTGTACGATCCAAACCTTTCCCTATGCCCTGACTGCAGTCCAGGAACTCGCAGCCACGCAGGGCAAGCGGTTCGCGGTCATCGCCGATGAGGCTCACTCGTCGCAGACTGGGGAGTCGGCCGCCAAACTGAAGGCACTGCTGACTGCCGATGAACAGCAGGAACTGGCCGACGGCGGCGAGATCGGCACCGAAGATCTGCTCGCGCTGCAAATGTCAGCCCGAGCGGCGGCACGCGGCATTACCTACGTCGCCTTCACGGCGACCCCAAAGGCCAAGACGCTTGAGCTGTTCGGGCGCCGCCTGGACCCTAGCCAGCCAGCCGGGCCGACGAACCTGCCTCAGCCGTTTCACGTCTATTCGATGCGCCAGGCGATCGAGGAAGGCTTCATCCTCGATGTCCTCAAGAACTATACGCCTTACAAGCTCGCCTTCCGGCTCGCGCACAACGGGAGGGAAATGGACGATAAGGAGGTCGAGCGCAGCGAGGCGGTCAAGGGGATCATGCGGTGGGTCCGCCTCCATCCCTACAACATCGCCCAAAAGGTCCAAGTCGTCGTCGAGCATTTCCGAGAAAGCGTCGCCCCGCTGCTGGAAGGCCGTGCAAAAGCAATGGTCGTTGTCGCCAGCCGGCTCGAAGCCGTCCGTTGGCAGATCGCCATCAACAAATACATCCGAGACAACGGCTATACGATCGGCACCCTGGTCGCGTTCTCGGGGGAGATCAGCGACGCGGAATCAAGTCCTGAGCCGTTTTCAGAAAGGAGCCGGACGCTCAATCCCAATCTGCGCGGGCGCGACATACGCGAAGCCTTCGATACGGACGAGTATCAAATCCTCCTCGTGGCGAACAAGTTCCAGACCGGCTTCGATCAACCGCTGCTGTGCGGCATGTATGTCGATAAGCGGTTGGCGGGCATCGCGGCCGTACAGACGCTCTCGCGCCTGAATCGGGCGGCCGACGGCAAGGACACCACCTATGTCGTGGACTTCGTCAACGACCCCGAGGAGATTCTTTCCGCCTTCAAAATGTATTATGCGACGGCGGAACTGGCGAACGTTACCGATCCGCACCTCGTCTTTGACCTGCGTGCAAAGCTCGATTCCGCGGGCTTCTACGACGATTTCGAGGTCGAGCGCGTGGTCCAGGTGGAACTGAACCCGAAAGCGCGGCAGAGCGATCTTGCGGCGGCCCTTGAACCCGTCGTGAATCGGCTGCTGCACCGTTACAAGAACGCCCAGGAGCGTCTGCGGACGGCCGTCGGCCAGAACGACGCCAAAGCGGCCGCGGAAGCCCAAGACGAGCTGAACGCGCTTGTGCTGTTCAAACATGACATGGCCGGGTTTCAGCGCATGTACGCCTTCCTGGCGCAGATTTTCGACTACGGCAACACGGCCATCGAGAAGCGCTTCATCTTCTACAAGCGGCTACTTCCGCTATTGGAGTTCGGGAGGGAGCGCGAAGGGGTCGATCTTTCGAAGATCGTACTCACCCATCACGCGCTCCACTATCAGGGCGCAAGGACATTGCCTCTAGCCGTACAGTACGCGCCAAAACTGGCCCCCTACACGGAATCCGGCAGCGGGTCGATCCAAGAAAAAGAAAAGGCTCGCCTCCACGAAATCATCGTCCGGGTCAACGATCTTTTCGAGGGCGACCTGACTGACGACGATCAGCTCGTCTATGTCAACAACGTCATCAAGGGCAAGCTACTGGAATCCGAAACGCTCGTGCAGCAGGCCGCGAATAACACTAAGGAGCAATTCTCCAATTCCCCCGACCTGTCAAGCGAACTGCTGAATGCGATCATGGATGCGCTTGCTGCGCATAACACGATGAGCACCCAGGCCCTCGAATCGGAGCGTGTCCGGGCCGGACTTAAAGATATACTGCTAGGGCCAGCACAGCTATACGAGGCGCTTCGCGAGCGAACAACCCCAGGCACGTAGGTGCTTGACGGAACTCTATTTTTGTCGGAAGCAGGTAGGAACGAGGGTGCTATGAACGCAGAAATCCTGAGGCGTGTTGTTCGCGCAATCCACATCGGCTCGATACCCGATCTGGACCGCCTCGCGTCCAAGATTGTGGATAACGAACGCCGTACAGGGCATATCCGTCTCGCCGACGAACTTCAGGGCATCCTGAAGCAGCCGCGTCCGACGCTGATAACGTCACCGGCGCCGTCACCAAGTGAGATCACAAATGGCCTTCGTGCACTGCCGACAAGCCGGCGACATGGCGAGCTACTGACAACGCTCCTCGAAACGGGGACTCTTGAGCATCACATGGTTCTGCCTGAGCAGATCGAAGCTCGCTTCGCGCGTATCGAATCCGAGTTCGCTGCACGAGACAGGCTTGCCGCGTTTGGCCTTAAGCCCCGCAAGACGATCTTGCTTTACGGCCCCCCCGGATGCGGCAAATCGCTCGGCGCGAAGCGACTTGCCTGGAACACAGGGCTGCCGCTTCTCAAGGTTCGTTTCGACGTTCTGATCTCATCCTATTTCGGCGAATCCGCGGCCAATCTGCGCTCCGTCTTTTCTGCCGCAAAGGAACGTCCTTGCGTACTCTTGCTAGACGAATGCGATTTTATCGCCCGATCGCGCACGAACTCTAAAGATATTGGGGAAGCGTCGCGGATCGTTAACGCTCTGCTGCAGCAGATGGAAGATTACGATGCTCCGGGCCTGTTGGTCGCGACGACCAACATTGAATCGTCGCTCGACTCGGCTCTCTTTCGCCGATTTGATGACGTTTTCCTGGTACCGCCTCCGGGACAGCACGAAATCGAGCAGCTGCTCAAGCTAACGCTCTCCGGTGTCAAACTCGAATCTCAAATGCCGTGGGCAGAATTCGCAGAACGACTCGCTGGCGCATCGGCCGCAACCGTGGTCAAAGCCGCCCAAGACGCTGCCAAGGCGGCAGTTCTCACAGGGCGCCACTCCGTCACACAAGCACAAATAAACCAATCGGTCGCCGAGCTGCAGAAGAATGGGGTATTCGCAAGGGAGAGCTAAATGCCGGGGGAGCACAACTTTGAGCATCTCCAATTAGTTCGAAGTTATCGAGGTCCAGCCAAACTGCGCGGCGGTGGTGATCCTTCCCCGCAGACGGTCGCGAACCAGAACGCCCAACGACAAGCGCACAGCGACACGCTGCGCGTCTCATCACAGGGATGGTCAACGACATGGCGCGGATTACAAGAAAGCCGCAACCTTGCGGGGCTGCCGGACATCCCTGCCGGCATGCCCATACTTCTGCAAGTCGATCCGAATCTCGACATCGACGTCCTGCGCGAAAAATTCGCCTTCGAAATCGTCGCCGAGCAGGAGGAAGGGTATGTCATTGTGGCCTCTGAGGACATTGACGCGACATCGTTTTTGACAATGGTCGAGGCCTTCTCCGTGCAGGTGCACGGTTCGGCAACGATAGCGTCCGTCCACAGGCTATATGATAATCCCCAAGATCGCTTGCGCCGATTGCTGTCTGACCGGCTCTTAGCGCAATGGGATACGATTACCGACGAGCAGATTTGCACAGCCGACGTCGGTATTGCCTGTACCGGGACAACAGAGATTCCGAAACCGATCAAGCGCCGAAAGAAGGAAGGTGATGCCGATTGGGCCGCCAGACAGCATGTTTGGTCGCAGGCTCGCATAGCGGCTTACGATGCCTGGGACGGCATCAAGATCGAGCGCGAGCAAGAGATAACAACCTTCGTTGCTGCCTATCACGGGCAAATCCTGAATATCATCGATGGCGCCGATTTTGCCGCCAGCATCTTGCCGGACAGTTTCTCGGTGCGGGTGAAGATCAGCGGCAAAGGGCTGAAGGATTTTGTACTCAACTATCCCTATGTCTTCGAGGTCGTTGAGCCCGAGGATATCGATCTTGGTGAAGGCGCACCGACGCCGGCGGCTGCCGCCGCTCTACAGGTTGAGCCGATTGCTCCGGGCGCCCAGGCGCCTTCGGTGTGCGTGATCGATAGCGGTATTCAGCAAGGACATCTCTTCCTGCAGCCCGCGATCGACCAGGCCACCGCCTTCTGTTTCGTGCCGGGCAAGGCGGCGAACGACATTGCGGACTACGTTCAACCGGGTGGGCATGGCACCCGCATCGCGGGCGCGGTTCTTTACGGCGAGACGGTTCCCAAGACGGGAACTCCAGAGTTGCCGTTCTGGATCGAGAACGCGCGCGTCCTCGACGAGCATAACCAAATGCCCGAGGACTTGTTTCCACCGCAAGCGATACGCCTCGCGGTGCAACGATTCCATAAGGGACCCCGCCAGACGCGCATCTTTAATCACTCGATCAACGCCAACAGCTATTGCCGCGTCCGCTACATGTCGGCCTGGGCGGCCGAAATCGACGCGCTATCGGCAGAATTCGATGTCCTGATTGTTCAGAGTGCCGGAAATCTCCTGGACACTGGCCCAGCCCCATACCTCGGCGTCAAGGAGCATCTCGATGCCGCGCGGCCATACCCGACTTACCTCCTCGAGCACTCTTGCCGGATCGCCAGCCCAGGCCAGAGCCTGCAGGCGCTTACCGTCGGATCGGTAGCCTACGGCGCCTTTGCAAACGGAAATTGGCAGACCTTTGCCACGGCGCCCGCCCATCCGTCTGCGTTCTCACGATCCGGGCCGGGCATCTGGGGCGTCATCAAGCCAGAGATCGTCGAGTATGGCGGCGATGACTTGCATACAAACAACGTACCCGTCGATGTTCAATCGGGCGGAACGATACCGGATGCGTGCCCGGAATTGGTTCGATCAACCATGTATCCGCCAGGTCCGGCGGTCGATCGCGATGAAACCGGGACGTCTTTCTCGACGCCAAAGGTTTCACGCATCGCCGCGCGGCTGCAAAGCATCTTGCCCGGCGAACCCGCGCTCCTCTATCGCGCGCTCATCGTCCAATCGGCGCACTGGCCAGCCTGGGCCGAGACGATTCTGAGTCAGCTGCGGGCGAACAACGGCGTGTCCAAAGCTCAGCGCGAGACGCTGCTCAAACAGGCAACAAGCGCCATGCGAAGTATCGGTTACGGGATGCCGGATGAAGCGCGTGCGACCCAGAATACCGAATTCCGCACCACGTTAATTACCGCCGGTAAGACAGCTCTGCGCGCCGGTCAGTGTCACTTCTATCAGGTGCCTATGCCCGAAGCGCTCCGGCAGCCTGCCGATGAATACGACATCCGGATCGATGTAACTCTATCTTACGTTGCGCAACCGCGCCGTACCCGCCGGCACCTTCGCCGCTACCTATCGACCTGGCTTGACTGGAAGACAAGCAAGCTCGGCGAGGGGTTGAACGACTTTCGCAAACGCGTCATCAAGGACGTAGAAGCAGCCGGCGATCCGCTCCCCGGCACGATCCTTCCGTGGACGCTCCATGAAATGCCACATACCGGCGTCGTCCGGGACTATAAGCGGAACGGAGGCACCGTCCAAAAGGATTGGGCCGTCGTGAAATCCAACACGCTTCCCGAGGATTTCTGCATCGCCGTTATGGGCCACCAAGGCTGGAGTAAGGACCCGGATTCGGAGGCTTATTACACGCTCGCGGTAACGATTGAGATTGTCGGCCAAGAAATAAACATTTACGACCCACTGCGCACGGCAGTTCTCGAATTGCAGGCTCAAGTCGAGGCGCAGGCTGGCGAGGCCGAAGCGGAAGTCGAGGTGGAAGAATGATCTCCTCGCCACTGGCACCGTCGAGGGCAAGAAGGGGAGATGACGAATCTCGATAGGCTCAAGGGTAATGTCGGCTGGCGAGTGCAGCTTGCGCCTCAGGCCATTCACCTTGACGCTTTCGGCCGCGAGCTTCCCGGCAAGAACGAGGACTGGATTATTGGCAGCGTCACAGACGATGAGGTTCGCCTTGACGAGGCCGTCATGCTTGGCCTCTGAACGAACCTTGGCAAGGATCACATACAGAGCTTCGCCACAAATCCCAGCCGATCGGTTGAGGGCGGCCTGCAATATGGCTACCTGAAACTCCATGTCCAGATGTATATCCCGAAAAATGCACCAATCTGGTATCAGCTATGCGTCCGCCCCGGCGAGCGGCTACCGCCGCCGCTCGCCCAAATCGTCGAGCTGTTCGTTGATTTCAACTATCCGCACAACAGCGGTATTCAACAACGTCTTATCGCCAACGGATTCGAGGTCGCCTGGGTTGCTCGGTCGCGCGTTCCCTCCCTCCAACTTGATGGATGGGAGATCGCGATCGAAAGGGATCGCCAAGGACGGCCTATCAGCTTCTTCTTGCGCGATCCGCATGACAGTCTCGTTTTCGTGAAGAGGAAAAAACGGTAACCGCCTCTCGTCGGACGATCTGTCGCCACCATCCAGCCATCGCTTGCTGGGCGGATGGACAGCGGCGTCGGTAAGAGTGGCCAGCTGGGGGCAGTCGACGGCGGGGGTATCGGTGGCATAGCCGACGGCAGCGCAGCTCCGTCCTTAGCCGCTCTGCGGGCTTTTGGGGCGGCGTGGGGGTGGCACATCCGACGCATTTTTCGATGGCTGCCAATAGTGGCGTCGATTTACCACTTTCTCCGGCGCCACAACGGAACACGGCGCGCCCCGAGGTGACGTGTACATAACGCCCGTTTTGTTGGAGAAAATATCCTCCTGGACTCTCCCGCTGCGAGGCGAGATCTTGGGACTTGACTTAGTGCAATTACGGTCGATCGTGGTCACGGTTTCCAGAGAATGGGCCTCATTGACCCACATCGGTCCGCCGCGGTATTTGAGTGCAGCACTTCGTGGTCTTCAACGTTACGGAATTCCCAAGTATCCTTTCGCTGCTGCCTTTACAGACTCCTCCAGCACGGCTTTGATAATCGTCTTGGCGGTGCTGATGCTCACGCTCTTGGCGTTGGCCTTTATGACCGCCATCGCCTCCTTACTTCGAAGGCCATCGAGAAACTCGTGACCCGCCGCGGTTAGTCGAAGGGGAACAGCTCCCCACGACGGATCATCGTCACCGATTCCAAATCGCAGCCCAATATCTCTGTCCCCGTCTGGCTGCGCAATAAAGCTTTGGTCCTGCAGGATCTGCATGTGGAAAACGAAGATATCAGTTTCGCAGTCGAAACCCACCTTTTGTAGCTCCTCTATGTCCGTAGTCGGTCGAGGTGCTTCGGCGAAAGCTTCCATGAGTCGCCTGAGATAGTCGTAATCGATCTGCATAAGTGCTCTCCAAACTGGAGCTACGATTTATTTCTGCGCTGCTTGGTCTTCTCAGCGTATTTGTCGAGCACGAGCGCAATGCCTTCACGCATGTAATACGTCATCGGCTCGCCCTTCCTATGGCTCAGCTCTCTGAGTCGATCCAATTGCTCTTGGTCTAAGTAGCAGGAGACGAGGATTTTCTTTAGTCGTACTGGTGCCATGTGTCGATGGTTGATATTAATATGAATTTAATAGTAGCATAGTCAGCGTCACGTCAATCGGCACCCGACGGTGTTGGAACCACCGCCGAGCGCCTAACCACCACTGCTACTCAAGGAGCAATAATGGCTACCGCCCATTCTACGGTGAAGGTCCGTTCGGGCCGAAATCCTCCCCAGAAAACGGGGACGCCCAGGGCCGTAAACCGGGCCAAGGCACCCGCCCAACGCCGCAAGACCCCTTCCGCGCCCACTCCTCCCGCTCAGGGCCCCATTACCCGTATACCCGGGTCGGAGGCGGCCGTCCGTGGCGCACGTGTCCGCGTGCGCGGGCGTTTGCAGGACATGATCCGGGCGGAGATGTTCAATCTGGAGAAAGCGGTATCGGTCCTGCGCTGCCTGGGGCTGTCCATGGATACCCGGTCGGAGAATGGGCAGCTGCCTAACTATCCGGATGTGGTGGAGGTGGCTGGCGATCTGATCGAGCGGTCGTTGGCGGACCTGGACGTTCTGTACGATGGCTATATCCCGAATCCCTTGTTGGCGGGGCGCAAAATCGAGCGGTTCTAGCGCCCACCCGGTGCGCTGCCGAGGGGGAGTAGTTGGCCTGGGCTGTCCCGGAATCGGCGCTCGGCGGGGGCGTGAAGCGGCGACATGACGATCAGTGTCCGGGTGCCGCGGGATGGCGGCGCACCCCCTTGAGCGGTGGTTGCCGGTTGACCCTTTCAGGGCACGACAGGGACGGTGGGCAGCAGATCGACGATGGCCCCGCTTTGTACAAAGAAATCATCACCGACGAGGGTCGGGTGATAGATCGGGTTGCCCTGGGGCGCATGGAGGGGCTGGTAGATGACCCGCCGCGCGCAGTCCTCGGCGGAGGTGGCCCAGCCCAGATTTAAGGCGAAGGTCACATCGAGGACTTCCAGGGCGGGCGACGTCAGCCACAGATGAAACGGGACCCCCTCACGGTGCCACGCCGCCCACTTCTCGGTGAGAAACCTCTGGATCAGTTCCTTGCCATGCTGCATCCGCGGGGTGCCGTTGAACTCAATCCAGCCGATCGTCAACTGGAGGGGCACGCCAAGTGCGTCGCATAGCGGCGCCAGCAACATGTTGTGTATGGCCATGGTCTGGCCCACCAGCCCCTCGCCAGAGTGTCGGTTGAAGTAATCGACAATCACCGGCAAGGCCTTGGCCAGATCGATGCAGCTCTTGCGCACCAGGAGCCGAATGGGTGGCAGTGCGAGCCCGAGTCGCAGGGTGCGATCCCACGCTTGCGTAAACCCCTGGCCGTAGTCCTTCACCGCAATCCCATCCTTTCGCGGTCGTGGCTTGCTTGAGTTGTCATGGTACCTCTGGATGCAGGGCCACGGGTACGCGGCGGGGGCGGGGGTGGCCGGGGGTGCTGGCTTCGGTTGAGCTGGGGCCGGTCCATCTCCTTTTAGCCGCTCTCTGGGCTTTTAGGGCGGCATGGGAGGGGCACACCCGACGCATCCTTCGATGGCTGACAGACCCCAAGAATAAGCCGCTCTTGGAACCTGCTTTCCCTGGTGCGACAATAGCTTAACCCGTCAGACGCGGCGTCTGACAAGGAACGTGACCGGCCGCCTCGATTTGCAGTAATCCTCGGGAAAAATCCGTGTCTGACGCGTCTGACACTTCGCTCAAGAAGGGCACCGGTGCCCGTGTCACCCTGCGTCTGAGCGAAGGGGAACTCGCCGCCCTGCGAAAGCTCGCCGAGGCCCGCGAAGAAGACCTCACCGGCATCATTCGTGAGGCCATTAGCGCCTACCTGGGCCGCGAGCAGCACCAGGCCGAGCATCAGCGGCTCGCCGCGGAGGTCACCGCCAGCGTCAGGCGCGAGGCGGACCGGGTGATCGAGCGCCACGAGCAGACTACCCGCGCTCTGATCGCGGCGCTGAACGAGCGGCTGGCCGAGAAGCTATGAAAAGCCTGCTGCACCTAATCTATGTGCTGTGGACGGGTGAGGGGATGTGGTGGTGGGTGAAGCCCTGGCTGCCGTGGCTGTTCCGGATCCCCGTCCTGTTCTGGGTGCTACGGCTGATCTATCGAATTTACTGGGCGCCGCCGAATCGGCGGGGCTACGTCATGCGCGGCAGCCGGCTGGTGGATCACCGCTGGGTGGGCTTGCGTCGGCGCTTGGGTGCCAAGGGGCAGCTGCGCATTGGCGGGGTGGCGTTCCCGTGGGGGCTCGAATCCCTGCACCTGTTGGTGAGCGGCGCCACCGGAGCGGGTAAGTCGCAAACCATCCACGGCACGCTCGACACCCTGCGATCCCGTGGCGATGCGGCCATCATCACCGACATCGGCAGCGAAGCACTATGCGGCTTTGGTCGGCCGAGCGATGTGCTCTTGAACCCCTTGGATGGCCGCTCGGCCGACTGGTCCCCGTTCGCCGAGATGGAGAGCGCGGCGGATGCCGAGCGGCTGGCGAAGAGCATGATCCCCGACCATGAGGGGGCCGAGCGCGAATGGTTTATTTACAGCCAAGCCTTAGTCGCCGCGACGCTGCGGCGATTATGGGAGCGAGGCGAAGCGACCAACAGGGCGATGTTGCACGCGCTCACGCTCGCCACGCCGACGGAGCTTAAAACGCTGGTGCAGGGGTTGCCGGCGCAAGCGCTGTTCCACGAGGGGGCGGAGAAGATGCTCGCGAGCGTGCGCGGCATCGTCGGCAGTTACCTTGCCCCGTACCACTATCTGCCGGCCGAGGTCGGCGCCAAGAGCTGGTCGATCCGTCGCCACGTGCACGAGGGCAAACGCTGGCTGTGGCTGTCCTATCGCGAGGATCAGGCGGCGGCGCTGCGACCGCTCTTGGCCGCCTGGATCGGCGAAGCGGTGAACGCCACGCTCTCCTTGCCACCCGATAGCGTGCGCCGCCGCTGGCTGCTGCTCGATGAAGTGGCGAGCTTAGGCCGGGTACAGGGTTTGAGCGATGCACTGACCAAAGGGCGCAAGTACGGACTGTGCGCCATGATGGGTCTGCAATCGATCTCGCAGTTGCGCGATGTGTACGGCAAGGACGGCGCGCAGACCCTGCTCTCGTGTTTATCCTCGCAACTGCTGTTGCGAGCGAATGACCCCGAGACCGCCGAATACGCGAGCTGGTGCCTGGGCGAATCCGAGGTGTTGCGCGAATCGGCGTCGTACGGTAAGCATCGCACGATCACTGAGCAGCATCACATTGGGCGCTTGGTGCTCGCCTCGCAACTTCAAGGGCTGCCCAATCGTGTAGGCTACCTGCGCCTCGCCGGCGAAGACATCGTTCGGCGTGTGATCGTTCCATTCATCCAGCGCGAGACTCGCATCGAGGCCTTCGTGCCGCGGACTTTGAGCGCCGAAGCGCCGCTGCTGGCGCCGGCATTGCCCGCAGCGCCGAGTGCGCGGCGGCCGCTGCTCGATGCGGATGCGATCTTGGGCCGGCACGAGACGTAGTGGCGTGTCATGGGAGTGAGATCTTGACGACCGAATCGAGCGCTGTGCTGAATATTTTAGTGGGCGGTGTTATAGGTTTTATAGCATCAGTGTTTGCCGAACCACTGAGGCGATGGATGTATCGTCCGGCACTGAAACTAGAGTTTGGCAATGGCCCGGGGTATCAGGCGCGCACCACCGAAGGTGTGCCACCTCAGGTTCGTGAGGCTGAATACATAAGGGTCAAGGTCACCAACGCGAAGCCTGCGATTGCAAAAAGTTGCCGGGCCTATTTAGTTGCCGTCGAAAAATCCGACGAATCAGAACCTTTCAAACCGACGATTTACTGTGACAGCATTCCTTTGGCGTGGGCTTGCAAAGATGAGGGAGAAAAGTTTGGCGCGTTAGACTTGCCCAGAGGCGTCGTGCAGTTCGTGGATGTGATCTCGACTAGAAGCGTATCGAGAGATTTTTGGCCGCACCTTAAGTTCGTCCCGCAGCGGTACGTGGGTCTCTTTGCGAAGCACGGAGTGTTCCGTTTTACGATCCAAGTCTCTGGTGAAGACGTCAAGCCAGCGTTCATCAAAATCGCTTTCCGCTGGGCCGGAGTCTGGGATAAATATGAAGCGCACGAGAATGTTGGCTAAAATGACAGATCGCTATGCCCGAACATGCGCTATCGCGCGAAGAACTCATCGCGGAGGCGAGTCAGTTCTTGGGGCTTGGCTACGTGGGCGAGATCTGCGTGTGAATTAGCGCAACGACAACCAACTCGAAAAGGAGAGAACTCAATGGCTACCACGGTTACGTTCGCGCAGATGTATGCGTGCCTACTCAAGCGTGGTCCGGCCACCGTGGTATCGAGCCGCGGCACGCGATATACGGTAGAAGCGCGGCCTGATAAGACCGGAGCGCGGATAATCATCGGCTGCACCGCAAAGGGTGGCAAAGTGCACATCCATAAAGACTGCTGGGGGGATCCTGAGACGTGCGCCGGGACGCGGACCGGAGGGCTGTTAAATGGCAATCCGTCCCTTTACGACTGGTACTTCAAGAAATGTGGCAAGGTGAAAAAGCCCTAGAGTCGATCCATGCTCTCGATCAGCGCACGCAACGCCACCCCTTCCGACATTCGTGCGTATCTCGAAGGCGAGCGCGACGGCGCGAATCGCGGCGCCGAGGATTACTATACCGAGAGCGGCCGCGTGCCAGGCCGGTGGCTCGGGAGCGGTGCCGCTGAATTACATCTCGCCGGCGACGTGAGCGAGCAAGCCTTCGACCGCCTAGCCGCCGGCTTCCATTCCGAGGCTGACGATGCTCTCGTGCAACGCGCCGGCGACTCGCACCGGCCGGGCTGGGATCTGACGTTCTCGGCGCCAAAGTCTGTGTCGGTGGTGTGGGGCATTGCCGAGGAGGAGCAGCGCAAGGCCATCGAGCGCGCCCACACACAAGCGGTCGAGCGCACGCTTAAGTTTGCCGAACAACAACAGCTGTTTATCACGCGGCGCGGCCATGATGGTATCGAACGGGAAACCGCGCGGCCGATCATCGCGACTTACATGCACGGCACAAGCCGCGAGGCCGATCCGCAGCTCCATACGCATGCATTTGTCCTGAATGTCGCCGCCCGTGCCGATGGCAGCTACGGGACACTGGAAACAAAACCGCTATACCAGTGGAAGATGGCCTTGGGCGCCGCGTATCGTGCAGAACTTGCCCAAGAGCTGCGCACCCTCGGCTATGAGACCGCCCCTGACAGCAAAGGCAGCTTCCGCTTAAGCCACGTGCCGCGCGACCTCGAGCGCCACTTCTCCAAGCGCCGTGCGCAAATCGAATCAGTCATGAGTGAGCGCGGCACGACGAGCGCAAAAGCGGCCGAGGTAGCTGCGCTCGACACCCGCAAGGCAAAAGAATCCTCAACCGCCACGACCTTGCGCGCGATGTGGCGCAGCGAATCCTTGGCGTTCGGCGTCACTGCCAAACGTCTTGTCGACCTGGCGCAGCACCCGGCGCACGAACCTCTGCCGATCAGCACGCAGACCATTATCGAGCGTTTGGGCCGCGAGCACAGCACCTTCACGAGCGCCGACCTCGCGCGCGCCGCGGCCGAGCAGACCCAGTATGCGGGTGGGGGCCTTGCGCGCACGAAAGAGATGATGACGAGGGTTGCGAACGATGCCGAGATCGTACCACTCGCGGCGAATCGTTATACGACCC
Organism: uncultured Gammaproteobacteria bacterium; assembly: GCA_963784105.1. GTDB lineage: Bacteria > Pseudomonadota > Gammaproteobacteria > Steroidobacterales > Steroidobacteraceae > Bog-1198. The sequence goes on along the minus strand of CAWAQE010000015.1, from coordinate 570,643 downwards.
GAGAAATGCTTCAAATCGAGCTCGGTGCACTCACGCGTGCGAAGCGGTTATCGGACGATGTCGCTTACTCGGTTGATCCGAGAGCAATCGCTGTGGCCGACAACAATCGCCCGCTCTCCGGAGAACAGCGCGCGGCGCTCAATCATCTCATCGAAGCACCCCGCTTGCGCGTCCTCGAAGGCCTCGCCGGTACCGGTAAGAGTCATCTCCTCGGTGCGGCGCGCGAGGCATGGGAAGCCAGCGGCTATGAGGTATGCGGTGCCGCGCTCGCCGGTAAAGCGGCGAAGGGCTTACAAGCGGGCAGCGGTATCCGATCACAGACCGTACATTCGCTATTGAACGATGTGAAACACGGACGGAATCTGCTCACCGATCGCACCGTACTCGTGATCGATGAGGCCGGCATGATCGGATCACGCCAGTTCGCGCGTTTATTGGAAGCGACCGATGAGGCCCAAGCAAAAATCGTGTTGGTCGGCGATGCCAATCAATTACAACCGATCGAGGCTGGTCAGCTCTTTGAGCGTATCGGTCAGGAGGTCGGGGTTGCGCGATTGACCAACATCCGCCGGCAACGCGGCGCCGCCGATCGCGCGATGGTGCGAGCCTTAGCGAGCGGCGACATGCGCGCCGCACTCGACTCGTTGCAGGCGCGCGGTCGAGTGCATACGGCATCGGATCTCGAGAATGCAATGCGCGAACTCATACACGACTGGGCTGCGGTCCGCGATGCCCACAAACCCAACGACGACTTGATGCTCGGCGCGACTCGGGCTGACACGCGAGAATTGAATCGTCTGGCCCGTGAGGCGCTGCGCGAACAAGGCGAGTTGCAGCGCGAGCGCATCATTGAGGCGGCGCAAGGTCCGCTGGCACTCGCCGAGGGCGATCGAATCGTCATCACGCGCAACACCAAGCTGCTCGGCATGATGAATGGCGACCTTGCCACCGTGACCGCGCTCACCGAGCGGCATGGTGAAGTCGAGATCACGGCCCAGCTCGACGAAGGACGTGCGCGCACCTGGCGTGTGAGAGATCATCCGCACGTCGAACACGGCTACGCGCTCACGGTCCACAAGGCGCAAGGCGCGAGTGTCGAGCGGGCCTACGTGCTCGCGCATGAGAGCATGTCGGCGCGAGAGTGGTCGTATGTTGCGGGCTCGCGGGCGCGTGAAGCTGTCCACCTCTACGCCGAACGCAATACCGCCGATGATCTGGAGCGGATCATGGAACGTACTCACAAGAAGGACACGGCGCTCGATCATTTGCCGGCGACGGTAACGAAAACGTCCGTAGCGTTAGAGCGATAGTGAGCTCGCCAACTTGCGCACCGCTTGCATCGCGCGCTTTCTTCGTAACGAAGATGGAAACCGGTCCGAGGTAGCTAAGCATTCTGGAGATTTACGACTGCGCAAGCGTGTGAAGAATCGGCGCCAGGACTTTGTTGCGATGGGCACTCAAACTGCTTGGACAGTCGCGCACGTTCATCACACGCTAAGGACGCGAATTTTATGACATTAAGTGTATTTGTTCGGACTCAATCGGACAGGCGTTCCCTGAAAGATTCGCGATTGAACGGCAGCATTTGGGAGGCGGCTGCTGCCGCTATCGGCCAAAACGGGCATTGGATCACACGAAATCATTGCCTTGAAGCGGCCATTCGCGGCATGCGGTAAACTTAGACAAACGATTATGGAACCCAGCCAGATTGCAAGGAGCGCAAAAATGCCATCAGATAAATCTGCGCCGCCTACATGACGTTTTCGGCGGCTAGTTAGTAGTTCTACTGTGTTAAAAATCCAGATACTTCATGATATTGTGCCACGATCCTCAGTTACTGCAAGAGGTGCGTGGTGGGTAAGAGTCTGGAGCGACGGTTTGAGGAGTACGGGGAAGTGATCGGCGCGGCGCTGGCGCACGCGGATCGGCGCATGCCGGCGCATTGGTATTTGCGCGGTCTGATGTTGCCGGGCGGCCGCAAGAGCGTGGAGCCGATGGCGGCACGCGTTCAGCCGCAGAACGTACGCTCGGCGCATCAGTCGATGCATCATCTGGTGGCAGATGCGGACTGGAGCGATCAGGGACTGCTTGCGGCGGTGACCGCACAGGTGCTGCCGAGTCTGTTGAAGAAAGATCTGCCGTGCCACTGGATCATCGATGACACGGGATTTGCGAAGAAAGGCACGCATTCTGTAGGGGTAGGACGGCAGTACTGCGGCCGGCTGGGCAAGACGGATAATTGCCAAGTGGCAGTAAGTCTGTCGATCGCCAACGAGCGCGGCAGCCTGCCGGTCGCCTATCAACTGTATTTGCCGCAGGACTGGGCGAGCGATCGGGCTCGACGCAAGCGCGCCGGCGTGCCCACCGAGATCAAATTCCAAACCAAGGGCGCGATCGCGCTCGAGCAAATTCGACAGGCTTTGGCGGCAGGCTTGCCGCAAGGCGTGGTACTGGCCGATGCGGCCTACGGGACCGAGGCCGACTGGCGCGATCAACTCAGTGAGTGGGGTCTGACGTACGCGGTGGGTGTACGGGAGAACACGACCATCTGGTACGGCGCCTCTCAGCCCGCGCCTACGCCGCGGCAAATTCCGGGACACGGCCGGCCACGAACCCGACTGGTGGTCAACGCGCGGCGCCCGCCGCTGTCCGTATACGAGGTGGCGCAGCGAGTGCCTGCCGCGAGCTTTCGAGCGGTCACCTGGAGAGAGGGCACAAACTCGCCGTTGCGCTCGCGCTTCTGCGCGCTGCGTGTACGTGCCGCGCACGATCTGCGCGCTCGCGAGGAGCAGTGGCTGCTCATCGAATGGCCCAAGACTGAAGCCAAACCCGTTCACTACTGGCTGTGCACTCTGCCGGCCGCCACTCCAATGAAGAGCCTGGTGGCCACCGTCATGGGTCGCTGGCGCATCGAGCGGGATTATCAGGAACTGAAATCCGAGCTGGGGTTGCACCACTATGAAGGACGCAACTGGCGCGGCTTTCATCATCACGGCAGCCTGTGCATCGCCGCCTACGGCTTTCTGATGCGCGAGCGGTTGCGCAGTAAAAAAAACTCCGCTCGACTCAAAACGCCTGCCATACCCAGAGGCTTCCTCCCGCGCGGGTCTCGCTCCGATGCAGAGACACATTCCCAACTCGATCGCAACCATGGCATTCAGTCTCGGTCGCCTCATCTCAAGGGGCCTACCGCAGTGTCCGTGCTGCGGAAAGAACGTGCTCAGGCGTCAACGTTATTAACACAGTAGAAGTAGTTAGACCCAAATTATGTCTGGCGCAGTTACCACCGACACCTTCGATCCGCCGATTCAAAATCTCGATGCTTTCGATGTGGTCGGCAGCCGTCTCGACGGTGGCGTGGATTTGGTCATATCGTGTAGCGGCCCCCTTGACGAGTCAGTTGGGACACTACGTCTTATTGAGCAAAAGGTGACCGGGTATCTTGTCGCCATAGCACACGAAACCTTCGCAAAGGTCTATCCGGCCGCTCAACGCGGGCCGGTGCGAATATTCATATCCTGCGAGCACCCCGTCTCATCTGGAGCTCGGGGTATGATTGCCACATTGAAGGCAAAGGCCGCGCAAGGTGGTATCGACTTGCTGCTTGTGAAGCACATGGTCTAACAATCGGTTCGAGCGATCACGGGGTCGCGTTTTCGTTGAGCCAAGGAGGGAGTCGATGATTGGGATAAATCAGCTTCGTTGGTCGTTGGCGCAACCCCGCGTCGCTCAACCTCCTCGTTAGGCGACCACGAGGATCCGCGCATTCAGTATCTGTTGGCCGTCGCGCCTACTGTTCTACTACTAGCGACTATGGGGATCGGCGTTGTGCTAGCAATCCTTCACCGGCAGCAGTGGCCGTCGACCGCGCGCCTCGCAATACCAGGTCTATTTGCGCTTGCCGCCAACGTCATTGGATCAATTGCCATTCGCTCATACGCCCGCCGCCTATCCTTTGATGTGTATGCGGACGCTTCGATAGCGGCGCAACACTTGGCAGTGATGCATTCGATCCTCTTGGCCCTTGATTACATCGGAATTGCTCTGATCACCATGGCGATATTCGCCGACCGAGGGGTCATACGTCTAGGTCGCCTAACAATCGGTTCGAGCGATCGCGGGTCGCGTCTTCGATGAACCAAGGAGTGGGGTCGATGATTGGGATAAATCAGCTCCGTTTTGTCTCGGCGCAACTTCGCGTCGGTCAATCTCATCGTTAGGCGCCGGATGCCCCTCCTCCGCGTCCGGATTGACGGAACGGTTGTTGTTGCTCTGCCCACCGAGGGATGCAACATCGTTGGCGCGCGCATCGGCGGCACTCGCGACGATGAGGATTATGCTGACCTCTCGGCGTGGGGAGGAACCTACGGCCAGGGCAATGCAGATGTCCATTGCATATGGCTGGATGCCTTCCAAATCTTGCCTAAGCAAGTGGTTGAGGTCGAGTTTGCTGCCTCTGGAAATAGCGTCGGAGCGGGTAAGATCTTCGATGCGGCGGGAGTTTCGGATCGACCGCCCAACTATTCACACGAAGAAGAACTTAAATCCCTGGCGCAGGAGCTTCGTGGTCAACCCTGGATTCGCAGTGCCTACAAGTTTCGCTACGACTCAACTCAATCAAGGTCAATAGACTGCCTCATGGCATCGAATGAATATGGATTCGGTCTTAATGTGCTTTGGAATGAGGTCCACCCACTTCGGCTTTCGGTATCCTTGTACGCCTACACGATTGAGTCAGTGGAGCACCAGAAAAGCGGGCGCAGTATCACGGCTGAGCGACTTCTGCTTGGTCAGGTATGCCGACTCACATTCGTCGCCTAACCAATCGCTTGAGCGGACCCTGCCAATCGGTCAAGAAAGCGGCGCTCTGGCTCTGCGGAGCCGAAGCCTGCCACAGGCGGGTTAGGATCGCGACCCGTCTATGGGCGCCGGTCCTGTCCGCATTGGGCGGCAGGCGGCCAAGACTTGACGATCGAGGTCGGGAACTGCCTGCCACATAGCCGCCATTCAGAGTGCGCCGGAGAGTGGCTTTTCAGGATTCATTTCGCGAAAGAATTTTGCGACGCGTAGGCGATTGATTCGAAAGGTTCGGCAATTTGTTGCAAGACTTACCCTTTGTGCGACATCACCATAGTGAATTCTGCGCGGGCGAAGCCGCGTAGAACAATCGATCCTATTCCAGTTGGAATAAACCACGAAGCGGCGCTGATCCCCGTTCAACTGTTTTAGCACACGAATACCATCTATGAATTCAGCGACAGCGAGGCTGTCCGCCACCACGCAAATGCGCGGCGTGCAGATACCTTCGATAGTCACGCTCTTAACCCCGCGTATTGATTGCAGACACTCAATCAACTTGTCCTCATCCATAACCCTGGTTCAATCGACAGACGAGTGAATTTCGCCCTTACAGGCGGGTGTCATGCCAATCCGGTCACGGCGGACGTTTGCGAAGTAGAACGTATGTCTCAACTTATCACCTTAACGCCATTTCCAGCTGGCGCCACGTACATAATCCGATACGCTCAACAATGGGGCCCTGGTCAACGTTGAGTTTGCAAGGATAGACAAATGAAACTGGGAATCGGGTGCCTGATCATTGCCAGCCTTGCGGCCTGCACCTCGCAGCCGGCGCAGCCTGCAATACCACAACTGCCGCCACCACCCACGACACTGCAAACGATGATGAGCACCTGCGATTTGAGCGCCGCAGCGAATATGCAGTCGATAACCTCGGATGTGTGGGAGCGAATAACCCCGGGACAGTGGGACGCGTACGAGCAGAGACAGGAAAAAGCAATTAAGTACGCCGCCTACGCCGGCCAAGACCCTGGCCAAACGCGCGCGGCCCTCGACGCGAATCGCGATGCCTATGTGCAAGATCGTTTGCTCAAGTACCTCGCAAAGGCCCACGCTGCGATGCTCTCTGGCGACATGAATGAGGGTGAGAAGGCGATGAGACCCGATCTTCAAGTACTCAATGGAAAATTACCCTTGGGCTTGAATCAAATCCAGCAGCCGGGACTGCGCCTGCTTTCAATAGAGCGTGGTCCGACGCCAGCTGAGCAGGCTGCCTTGGCCATTTACGACCAACTTCATCGTTCATGTGTGCAGGCTCAAGCGAATTGGCTTTCTGACGCAACGCACGGAATGATGCCGGAAGCCACCGCCTTGCAGCAAGAGATGTTTGCCTCTGAGCAAAACCATCTCGCCGCGCTATATCAAGGCAGAGAAACGTTCGCCCTGTTTACTAGGGCGGTCAATGCGCTCCATGTCGGATTCATGAACGACGTCACCCGGATGGCGCAAAGTGCGTATGACAAGACTCGGCAACAAATTAGATCTTCGGCACCAGTGCAAACCAACTGTCAAGCGTATACCGATGGGAGCGTCAGGTGCACCACACAGCAATAAGATTGGACCCGTCATGAAGGGACTGAGCCTACTCCTGCTGTTGTCCATGGCATCTGTAGCGTCGTACTCCAAAGCAAGCGACATTAGCAGCACCGATGGTCTGCTCGAAATGTGCAGATCGAATGGCGCAGGCGTGGATTATGGCTATTGTCTTGGATTTATTTCAGGGACGGCGGCGGTGATGGAACAAGTCGGCCTTGGCGCCAGCGGCGATTTCCGCAAGATGATGGGCATGTGCGTTTCGATGCCTTACCCCACCGGAAATGCAGAAGTAGCTGCCTTCATTAGTTGGGCAGAAAAGAATCCTCAATGGTGGAGCAAGCCGAGCGCCATTGGAGTGATGTTTGCGCCGGCCAACACCTGGCCATGTGTCGGACAACGGTAGCGGATCTGGCGACTTCTGGCCCGACCACATTCTCGACCGTCCCTTGAGGTATTGCATTTCTGCTGTCGCAAAACTTAACCTTTGTGCGACAGCCATTGTGGCATTTCCACGCGTTCAAATTGCCTGATTGAACTACCCGATTCCGGGCGTTCGTGTATGCCTGCAATGGGTCGATGGCGGTTGAATGGATCGCGTAGACCGAAACGGGTTGAAGGATACTTGCGCCGTGTCCTATGGGTCCCCCAGCGTGGCATCATGGATGTCCAAACGGCACGCTAAACAGCTGCGCAACGTTGCCGGTCCGCTGATTGGGTGATAGAAACGTGATGGCGACCGCTCGCGAGGCACACCGTTCACAGCGCAATCGATCCTTCAATTTCAGAAGCGGGAATGAATCTCCAAGGTGCGCTCCGAGCTTGACTAACGATAGTCGCGCCGAGTGCTTGCACTTGCGGCAATACGCTCCGTAGTAGTACGAATCATCGACATGCGCGAGTGCCGCGGTTTCGAGCCTGGCGTATTCCATGCGCCAACGGTAATCGCAGACGCTTGTGGACATCCACGGGATAACTCGTACAGTATTCACGTCCGCCGCACACTGTACGGACCAACAAACAGGGAGAGTTTCCATGCGAAATCTGGTTGCAGTTATCTCGGCGGTTCTCGCGGGGTGTGTCACCGTCGGATCAGATGTGGTGCCAGTAGGGAAGGACACCTATCAATTGAGCATGACAGGAGTCGGTTTTGCCACCCAGGCGAACACCAATATAAAAGCTTTGAAGGCTGCAAATGACTATTGCACCAAGATAGGAAAGCACATGGTGCCGGCGAGTTCGGGTGAGTCGGGCGTCTATGGCTGGTCGCCGAGGCAAGACAATCTCGTATTCAAATGCCTGGACGAAAACGATCCGGCCTACCTTAAACCTGCTCCGAAGACGATTGAGAGCCATTAGCCGAGTATCGAGCAGCCGAGGAGTTCCAGACATGAACGACATGACCGCGGCGTTTGCAAAGCTTGCAGGGATTAGACGGGCGCTGCAGTCGTTGCTTGACGATCGCGGAGCCCGCGGAAGGGAGTTGCCGTTCCAGAACTTCTCCCCGCAAGAAGTAGAGTTTCATTTCGTCAGTAGTGCTAAGCAGCTACAAGTCCTTCGAGAGTGGCTTCCCGATCTATACGATGACTTTCCGGAACTTAAGACCGAACCGACTACCGAGATGGCGCCGCAATCCAAGGAGCCCTTGCGATATGGCCGCGACCAAATCCAACGACTAGCACGAATCATTGACCAGATATTCGAAACGCGAGCCAACAGCGAGCTTGAATCGCCAGCGGAGACCTCTCGCGACCCGCGCGTATTCATCTCCCACGGACGGGCGGCCGACTGGCACGACGTGCAGGCATATATCGAGCGAGACCTAGATATCCGTACGCTCGAACTCGCGCAAGAGCCAAATTTGGGACGGACAGTGTTACAGAAGCTAGATGAGGAATCCCGCAGATGCACCTCGGCCGTGATCGTAATGACGGGTGATGATCCGGTGCCGGAGGGAAGCCCTCATGCGCGGGAGAACGTGCTTCACGAGATTGGCTTTTTCCAAGGCAAGTTTGGTCTCTCGGCTGTCTGCCTGCTCCACGAGGAGGGAACCAACATTCCAAGCAACATTCATGGCCTGGTCTATATTCCCTTTCCCAAGGGGTAAGTGTCTGCCACGTTTGGCCTTCTAACGCGCGAACTAAAGAAGTTCTATGGCCGAGACTAGGAGCGCGGGCCGATCGACGATCTAAAGCGCGGCGTGGATTGGCGCAACGAGCAGGCGGGGGGTCAGCCGCTGCGCCGGCATGCCGTGGCTCGACCGTGCTACGCAGCACCCTTGACAGCCGCCGCGACAGCCAACAACAACAGCGTGGATATTGGCCACGTGACCGTGCAGACGAGCGCCACGGACGCCAGGTGTGGCCGCAGGGCTGGCCGGCACCGTGAAACGGCAGACCTACGTCGCGCAAGCCAACACGGGTTTGCAGCAATGAAAACGGCCAGATGGCCGCGCATGGGAGTAAAATGGCCATCAAGGGAGTGAGGGACTAGGGAATGACAACAAACGAATGGCTGACCCTCGGTGCAATTGTAATAGGACCGTTATCGGCAGTTGGTATCACGCTTTGGATTGAGCATAGACGGCGATTGAAGGAGCGGCGCTTGTACGTCACGCGAATGCTGTTGATGACGCGGCACCTACCTGCCGATCCTCAATACAATGCTGCTATCAATCTAATCCCCGTCGAATTCAACGATCAGCCAAAGGTTATAACTGCGTGGCGAACGTACCATGAGCGAGTGCACCAGCACGTGGAACCGTCGCAGCAGGCGGAACACGATAAACGCATTACCGCCGCACAAAGCGGAATGATTTTTGAAATCCTGCGGAGTGCGGGCCTCGCAAATATTTCTGAGGGCGACATTCAAACCCAAGCCTACGTGTCGCAAGGATTCATTAATCGTGACACCTTGCACCTCAGTTCGCTTCAAGCGCTGGTCGATATTGCCGCGACGATGGAAAAGCAACGCGCACTGACGCAGCGAATCGTGGAAGCTTTGCCGGGACGCCAACCCCATCCATCGCAGGTTCCAGACGTGCGCCAGTAGGGAAGCGCCAGCAATGGAAGTGCTGCTATGGATTGGTGGCGGGATAATCGCTTTAGTGGTAGGCGCGGGGCTGATTCAAACGCTGACCAGCGCGGCGCTTTCGCTTCGCGCGGCGGGTAGGTTTTACCTTAGTGCGGAGCTTAAGAAATTGAAAATTAGGCAGCACGTTCCCGATGGTTGCGTGTTTGAAATTGCCGATACCATTACGGGATTTTATGCCGAGATGCGGGAGCGCGCAGGGTGGTCAACCTTACAGACCAAGACCGAAATACTACAGCCTATCGAGCGTGACGCCCGCGTGATACTAGAATGGTGTCGTGGCCGGGACATTGCCGGCTCGAAGCATCGAATATATCCCCGAGTCGTTGAAGAAACACGGCGTGCCGCTCGGGGTTGTCAAGTCAACGCCATGACCCACGGACTCGCGACCGTCATCACTCAAGGATGAAATCATGCTAAAGAAACTTGGAAACTACGCACTCGGCGCCGCTTTTTTCGTTGCCCTGTTTGCGGTCCCGTTTCTGTTCATCAAGGGTGCGGTGTGGGCCTCGGAACACCTTCTAGAGCCGTTGATTACGATTGCTTGGTGGGTGCTCGGGGTCACGGTGGTCGTTGCGCTGCCCCTGGCAATATTCAAACGAATGCGCGCTTTCGTGGCCATTGCCATCTTGTATTCGTCGTTTGTTTACGGCCTACTAGCTTGGCTTACCGGCTTCGTCATCACCTACACATATTGGGGTGTCTTCGGCGTGGTGCTCGGCCTGTTCTTTGCCGGCGTTGGAGTTGTGCCCTTTGGTTTACTAGCGAGTGCATTTCACGGGTGGAACGGCTTCGTGCCGCTACTGGTGCTTGTCGTGCTGACCTTTGGCACTCGAATTGGTGCGTTCGCCCTGGCGACCAGTGCCGATAAATACGAGGCCATGAGGCCCCCTCGACCGCTATCAGCGAAGGAAGAAGCTAAAGCTGCGGCAGCGTTCGATTCACTTATCGACCGCGACAAATCAGACCCCGAAGGCTATTGAGTGCCACAGATGTTGCAGACGAAGGCCCCGAAGTGGATTCATATCGTCAACAGTGGGATGAAATGCCCGAGCGATATCACGCCCGCCTCCCACTTGGTGCATTTTCACTGATGCTCAAGATATCGAATTCATAGAGGATTTCATTGAACGGGTGGGCGATAGCGTGGCAGGCAAGATTATGGAAGCAATGTGGAATCGGCCAGTAAACAGAAAAACTGCACAAGGCGTACACGGCACGCTCTTCTATCAGGTTATCGGGAAAAAGCGCTATTACCCCACAAAGAAGGAATCAGAAATGGTTCCACCGGGAATGACGCGTAACCTGAAATACAATCTATGCATGCGTTGACGGCAATTGCGGTTCTGATGCCGCATAGCCGACGGTGGCCAGAGTCAGGAGAGGGTCGACAGGGTGAGTTCGCCGGCGATCTCCATCCATGGGGTGGCCAGAAGCGGTCGTTCGACCTGACTCAGAAGGCAACTCCACCTCGCGCTCGACCGCTGTGTTAGCCGGCAAAGCCCATCAAGTCACGGAATTTCCTCGCATGGGTAGAAGGCTTCTTCGTAGTGCTGCGCATGACCCCTGAAATTCCCCATTTAGGGATCTTATTGTGATGCACGTTTATGAGGTGTGGGTTGGCCAGGGCGCCTTGCTGGATCAGTAATTTTTCCAATGCCTTAATGTGTGCAAGGTTCGCCTTTCCCTTCTTCAACGGCGGTTCGTACAAGAAGAAGAGGATAGGCGTGCCTTTCTTGTAGTGAGAGAGTCCGAGCTGGTACTTCACTAGCTTATCGGCGGCAAAGGCCTCCTGGGCAAAGCCTTTCGTCGCCCTTCCGACGTAAAGCGGTGTCATTCCCTTGCCGGCGCGGATCCCAAATACATAGCATCCGACGTAATTCGCCATCGACGCAGCCAAACTCCAAAACTCACTTATGTTGGTCTTTGAGATTGTTCTACCGACGTTCTGCTTTGTCGTCGGGAACTTGAGTGGACCATGGCATATGAACTGAGTCATTTTTTTCCTACGTTTTCCGGCTTACGCCTATCCCAGTGGCAATGGCAACTTGGCGCGGCATGAGCGATTAACGACGACGGCTGGCATTGTTCACGCGGTATTCTAGACCTCACGCTGCAAATGGAGGAAGACGTTCAGACAGGCCCGTCTCCGACGCCGCGCCGAGCGCCGTTTGGGGGTATGTCTGCTTTGGGGCCGCTCGTGGCTTGCGGTAGGCTTCGACTCAGGCTTTCCCATTTTTGACCTCAATGAGCGTATCTGGGGAGATTCACGATGTTTGGATTCTTCAAAAGGAAACTGAAATCCGATCGCAATCCGGTGGAAGAAGTCGAGGAACATCTTAAAATTATGGGATATGACTTGACATTGTACGGGGCGGCAGTGGCGCTCCTCGGGGTGCAAAGCGGGTACAGCCCCGTGGAAGCAGCCTCGAATATCGCGTTGACAACAATGGCATTGGATATTAAGAGCGGCGATCGGGACCTTGAACGATTGCTGCGGCTTCGTTCACATGCAATGGCGCTCATGCAAGTATTGAAAGAATATAGGGACAAGAAGATGATGCGTGACTCTGAGTGGCAAAATGATGCAAGGGCCGTACATCACATTTCGACAATCGATGGACAACAGGCCCAATGGATCGACAAAATTTTGAGTGATCCGATTGCCGGCAAAGAAAGACTTGCCAATAGCCGCATTACATACTCCAGAATGGTTGTGTAATCGCTCGCGTAGATTTATATCGAGGCGACGCCAATGCCGTTTATGTAAAAAAGTTCGCGATTTCCCTGCTCGGAAGCAGCCGGTCGCATCGGGCAGCTTGGGGTGTGACGTGTCTATGAGCGCTCATGTCCGTACACGGCGGGCGCCGCCCGCCCAGGAGCCGCCCTTGGCCGCAGTCTGCGGGGCTCGGGTGGACGCGGATTGACAGCGACTAACCGTTCCGCTTGTGAATGAAGACCTAGACAATAATTTAGATGAAAGAAGGAACAAGGGATGGCTAAAGCAAAGACAATAGATGAACGGCGCTATGCCCCTCTGGGCAGATACCTCCGCAATCTACCGCCATCGCAAAACACAGTAACCCTGAGCTTCGATGACGTGGAAACGATCATCGACGCACCGCTCCCACCCTCGGCAACGGTACACCTCCATCAATGGTGGGCGAACCAGTCGCAGGGCTCCCGCGCGCCGCATTGGAATGCGGCGGGTTTCAAAGTCGATCATGTGGACCGGGACAAGCTGCGCGTGCGATTTGTCCGGAAAATGGCAGTCGCAAGACTCCCCCGCCCCCTGACCCTGCACCAAGTTATCACGAATGTGAACGAGGCTGCGCATACGCGCAGCGTCGAGGACTTGCAGGGCTGGCGCATGCAACAACGCGGCCTGACACGATTGCCGAGCACGACGCTCTTTGCGCCAACGCTGAAGGAGGACCGGGACTACGCCTATCACTATGGCGGATTGACCGAGCTGCAATTCAACGTCGGCTTCGAGCCTGTTAACGGGACGACGGCATTCCGCCATGGCGTCGCGTTCTCGCTCCAGACGACACGCGTGATGCCGGAGATCGCGCCTCTCATACCCAAGATCGCCAGATTCAACGAGTATTTCCGCATTTATCCGGATTCCTTCGAAGGTCTCTCCATGTGGCATTGGTTTGGTGATGACCGCAGTGAAAACTACCCGGTCGCGGCCATTCCGGATGAGCTGGTCAAAGCCGGGATGTTCATTTTCATCGGCGCAGTCCAAACCGCAGAGGCGGTCGATGTTGACTGGGTACTGGATGACTTCGACCGGCTCTTCCCGCTCTACCAGTACGTCGAGGGCACTGAGAGCTTCCCAGCGACCTCGCCCGTCAACACCGGCTTCATCTGGAGTCCCGGTAACAAAGCGCGGGCTTCAAGAACAACTTATGAGCGGAGCGCCACCAGCGTCGACAAGTCTCTCCGGCACAATATCGTGCAGGCGGCGCTCTTCAAACATCTCGAAGGCATTCATGGCCTGGACGACACGAGCGGCGAACAGCGGACAGGTAATGGTACTTCCGTGGATGTAGCCGTGAAGAAGGGTGAGAGTTACACGTATTACGAACTCAAAACCGGCATCTCCGCGCAAAGCTGCATCCGCGAAGCGTTTGGTCAGCTTATGGAGTATTCGTTCTGGCCGGGCGCGAAGCGCGCAGACAAGCTGGTGATCGTCGGCGAGCCCGTATACGACGCCGACGCGAAGGCCTATATCAAGAAACTCCGCAAGGAGTTTTCCCTTCCGATTGAATATCAGCAATTCGATGTGGAGTCAGGTCGCCTGAGATAACGTTGAGAGAAATCGACTCGCTGCGGGAGATATTTCATATCATTGCCGCGACTACTCACCATAGGACCGGCAAGAATGCAATACGACCGTCTGGACGAGCATGACTGTCATGAGCTATTTGCGGAGTCATTTGGCGCGGTCCCCGGTAGCGGTCGGTGGCATCAGGCGGGTTAGGGAACAAATCGAGCATCGCATGTCAGTTCGAGTTAATCGACGCGGGTACCCCCAGAGGAAACCGCCTTTTCCCACTCTCGATCGCGGCGCCACGCCCACCCCGCCCTGCCGCTCACCCGCGCCCGAGAAAGTTCATCCAAGTCGCGAGTGATCGCTCCACGCCATGTGTAGGGTGGGCGGGCTTGCCTCTCGTCTTATTGTGCCACGCCGTTCTCGCCGTCAAGGCCTGCGCGCGGGCCTTCGGCCCGTGCTCGCGAGCGCGCTTCGCGCGGCCTTGACGGCTGCGCTGCGGGTGGGGCCTTTGACTCGGGCAATCCCGCCCCAGGCCACTAAAAGCGACGCCGAACGGTGCTACTCACACCGTCTGACGTCTGGCCACAGTCACTATCCGAGGTAACAGACCATGGTTAACACACAGACTATTCCGGCGTCCGCGCCGGCACAGAATCCCATTGCTCGCGATTTCACTCATATATCGACCGAGAGCCCCGAGATCCGACGGCTCACGGTGGGCTACGGACTGTATACGGTCCGCGGCCCAGACAGGGGCGCGATGTCCGTTCCTCTATTGCGCCTGCAGGGGGCGTGGCTGGAGCGCGCCGGCTTTCTCGTCGGCCGCATCGCGAAGGTGCACGTCAGCTTCGAGCGGCTGGTCATCGAAGCGGCCGAGCCGGAGCGGGCATCGAAAGCCGAGGTACTGGAGAGGATTGCGCGAGTCTCCGAAGGCGGATTGCCGAAACGCGAGCTCGAAGCGTTCGTGCGACACTTGAAGCAAAACCGGATCGACTGACTCCGGCAGATCAGAGGCCGGCGGCGCTTCGGCGCCGTCGGCCTTGAGGCGCGGCAGAGTGCCAGATGGCGACGCAGTCGTTGGGGAAAGCTTCCGTCAACATGAGTGCTATTGGTAGCTGCGAGTCGCGTCGGGAACCAAGTTAGGTAATCGATCGGTTGACGCGCAGCGCCCGTGCCAATCAAGAATGAATGCCCGCTGCACGGCTCCCGCCTTGGGATCCGATCGCGCGCAATCACCTACACAGATCCTGCACAGGCGATTTTGACAGATTATTTTACTGTATTTTCAATGACTTATATGTGGGTGGTGCGCCCGGAGAGATTCGAACTCCCGGCCTCCTGGTTCGTAGCCAGGCGCTCTATCCAACTGAGCTACGGGCGCAATATAACTGACGGCAATGCTTCAGGCCGATTGCCTGGAACGGTGCAGATCCGGCTCAAACGCTCGACCGGACCCCGTCAGGGGCGCGAATATTACCACATCGATTACCGCTGGCTCGGCGAGTTCTGCGGCATCGCGTCAAGCCGCGGTTGCCGGCCGCATGAGGATTAATAACCCATTGAATATTAAAGTTTTTATACAAGCGCGGCAACTGACTCCGCGGGCTCGGCCGGCTCCACGGCCAATCGACCTTGCAGCGTGCGGTGTTCATCCCTGTGCCAGCGCGCAAGATGTTCTAGTGCACGGTCGCCTTTGGCGCTGATCGTGAGATAAACCACGCGGCGATCGTCCTTGCTGGTCTGGCGCGCGATGAGCCCTAATTTCTCGCATCGGGTCGCGAGGGCCACGACCCCGTGATGTTTGGCCTGCAATCGCTCGGCGAGGGCTCCGATCGTGGCGCGGTTCCTGTCCGAATAGCTTTTGATCTGCAGCAGCAGCTGGTATTGAAGCGGCGTCATGCCATTGCGCCGCGCCGCCTGCTCGCTGTAGCGCAGGAATCGGCGCAACTCGTACCGGAAATCCGCGAGAGCTTGATACTGCTGCAGGGTCATCGGCTTGTCTTCGGATTTCATTGCGCCGCCTGGACGCTCGCGACTTCGATTCGCGCTTTTATAGCACGATAACTAGGGTAAGCCGCACATAACAAAATCGCATATCGATACAGGTTTTAGGCATTTGTATCATGCCGTGATACGTCCTTATGATCGCATCATGCCAAACGCACAGGAACGCGACGAATGGAGCCAGGCTCCTTTCGATGCCGCCACCAAGGAGGGGCTTCGCGGGCTTGTGGTGGGATTCGATCTCGGCCAGCGCCTCTGGCTGAGCGGATACCTTGCGGGGTCTTGCGCGCCCGTCGATGCCGGCGCGGCGCATCCCGCGGCCGGCGCGGCGCGGCGCGAGTCGATCACGATTCTCTATGGCTCGCAGAGCGGCAACTCCGAGCGCATCGCCCGGCTGCTCCAGGATAAACTGAAAGAGCGGCAAATCGAGGCCACGCTGCTGGATATGATCGATTGCCGCAAGACTCATCTGCAGGCGGCGCAAAAACTCATCCTCATCGTAAGCACGCACGGCGACGGGGATCCGCCCGAGCGGGCGCTGTCATTCCACGAGCTTCTGCATGGGCCGAAGATATCCCGGCTCGATCATCTCAGCTACTGCGTCTTGGCACTGGGCGATTCGAGCTATGAGAAATTCTGCGAGACCGGCCGCCAATTCGACGCGCGGCTCGAAGCGCTCGGCGCAAAGCGCCTACGCGCCCGCGAAGAATGCGATGTTGAGTTCGAGATGCCGGCGCGCCGTTGGATCGACGATGTACTGACCCTGGTGGGCACGCAGCCGGCGGCGGGCGCGGCGCCGCGTGCTGCCGATTCGGAGTCGCGCGCCGCCACGGTGTCGACCGCCTATACGCGCCGCAACCCATTTCATGCCGCGGTGCTCATTAACCAGCGGCTGACGGGACGGCAGTCCAGCAAGGACGTCAGGCATATCGAATTGTCGCTGGATGGCTCGCACATCCGCTACGAGCCCGGCGATGCCATCGGCGTCGTTCCCAGGAATCGCGTGGGTGCCGTGGATGCGCTCGTGGAGGCATCGGGCTTCGACGCTGAGGCCGCCGTTCGCGCCGACTCCCAGACTGTCGGCCTGCGCCAGGCGCTGCTCGATCACTTTGAAATCGGACCTATCAATGCAGGCTTCATGCAGCGTTACGGCGAGGCCATCGGATCCCCATTGCTGCCGCGCGACGGCGGGTCGCCGCAGGCCGTGCAGCAGTATCTCCGCGGCCGGCACGTCGTCGATGTGCTGCGCGAGCATCCACCGGCTGGGCTGACTGCGGCCGGCTTCGCGCAGCTCATGCGGCCGCTTGCGCCCCGACTGTACTCCATTGCCTCCAGCCAACGGGCATCGGCGGATGAGGCTCACCTGACGGTGAGCGTGGTCGAATATGAGTCCTTCCATGCACGGCGCCGCGGTGTGGTCTCCGGTCTCCTCGCGGATCTCGATGCCGATGGAGCGGGAGCGAGAATCTACCTGCACCGCAATGCCGGGTTTCGTCTCCCGGCGGATCCGCGCACGCCCATCATCATGGTGGGACCCGGGACGGGCGTCGCTCCCTTCCGGGCATTTCTCGCCGAGCGCGAAATCACCGGTGCGGGCGGCCGCAATTGGCTGTTCTTCGGCGATCGCACGTTCGAATCGGATTTTCTGTACCAGTCCGAATGGATCGAGGCGCGCCGGCGCGGGTCGCTCACGCGCATCGACGTCGCCTTCTCGCGCGATCAAGCCGAAAAAATATACGTCCAAGACCGGCTGCGCGAAAACGGAGCGGCCCTTTGGGGCTGGCTGCAGGAGGGCGCCTATTTCTATGTTTGCGGCGATGCGGAGCACATGGCTCCCGACGTGCATGCCGCCTTGATCGAGATTGCCCGGGTGCACGGCGGGCTGAGCGGGGAAGGAGCGGCTGACTACGTGGCCGGCCTGCAGCGCGACCGGCGCTATCAGAAAGATACCTATTGATGGGCGCCGAGACGCCGGTTCTGCCTCGGCTGCGTCCGCTCGAGGAGCAGCATGCGAATGAGCGGCTCAAGCACAACAACCGCTATCTGCGGGGGACTCTCGAGCAGAGCCTCGACGACCCCGTCACCGGTGCCGTCGCCGACTCCGATACGTTACTGACGAAATTCTTCGGCATCTATCAGCAAGACGACCGAGAACAGCGGGATGAGCGGCGGCGGGCGAAGCTCGAGCCAAAGTATCAGTTCATGGTGCGGGTGCGACTCCCGGGCGGGGTGTGCACCCCTGCGCAGTGGCTGGCGCTCGATGCCTTGGCGCGGGAATATGCGGGCAACACGCTGCGACTGACGACGCGTCAAACCTTCCAGTTTCACCACATCTCGAAACGCCATTTGCGTGCCCACATACGCGGCATCAATGCGGCCGGCCTCGATACCATTGCGGCGTGCGGCGACGTCAACCGCAATGTCATCTGCAGCGCCAATCCTCTGCAGTCCCCCGCCCACGCCGAGGTGAACAAGCTCGCGGCCCAGATCGGCGCAAGGCTTCTTGCGCGCACCGGTGCCTATCGTGAAGTGTTTCTAGGCGCTCCGCCCTCGGATTCGCCGTCCGGCGACGAGGAACCGATCTATGGCAGCACGTACCTGCCGCGAAAGTTCAAGATCGCTCTCGCCGTCCCGCCGCAGAACGATATTGACGTGTTTGCCCACGATCTGGGTTTTATCGCCGTCGTCGAGGACGGCGAGATCGCCGGCTACAATGTTTGCGCGGGCGGCGGCATGGGTATGACCCACAAGGTGGCGGCTACATTCCCGCGGCTGAGCGAGGTCATCGGCTTCTGCACGCCGTCCGAGGTTCTCGAGGTTGCCGAGCACTCCATGTGCATCCAGCGCGACTACGGCGACCGGGTCGACCGTGCGCATGCGCGATTCAAATACACCATCGAGGATCGGGGCACGAGCTGGTTTTGTGGCGAGTTGGCGCGGCGCCGCGGACTCCCCCTGCAGCCGGCACGCCCATTCCAGTTCGAATCGTCGGCGGACCGGCCCGGTTGGCTCCAGGGCAGGGACGGCCGCTGGCACTACACCTTGTTCATCGAGAGCGGCCGCCTCTCGGATCTCCCGGGACGCTCGCTGCTGACGGGCCTGCGCGCGATCGCGGCGATCCATCGCGGAGTGTTCGCGCTCACGACGAATCAGAACGTGACCATTGCGGGCATCGCCGATGCCGATCGACCGGCCATCGAATCACTGCTGAGCGCGCATGGCATCGCCAACGAAGCCGGCCTGAGCGCCTTGCGCCAGAATTCCATGGCCTGCGTCGCTCTACCCACCTGCGCGCTCGCCATGGCCGAGGCCGAGCGCTATCTGCCGAGCTTGATCGACAAGCTAGATGCCATCGTGCGCGCTCAAGGACTTGCGGACGTCCCCATCTCCATTCGCATGAGCGGCTGTCCCAATGGATGCTCGCGCCCCTATCTCGCCGAAATTGCCCTGGTGGGCAAGGCTCCGGGGCGCTACAACTTGTACTTGGGCGCAAGTTTCCGCGGCGACCGGCTGAATGCGCTCTATCGCGAAAATATCGCGGAGCCGCAGATTCTCGATGAGTTAGGCATACTGTTGCGGCGGTATGCCGTGGAACGCAGGCCGGGCGAACGTTTTGGTGACTTTACGATTCGCGCCGACATCGTGCCCGCAATGCCCGCAGGACGGAATTTTCAACGATGACACGCAAAAACGAGCCGCGGGAATATAGTTCGCCCGCGTGCTCCATGCACGAGGTAGACATGAGTTCGACGTCGATATTCGATACTTTTAGCGCTTTCGCACCACACTCCTTGCCGGCGCTGCCCTATGCGGAAAACGCTCTCGAGCCGGTGATTTCGGCCTCCACGCTGAGTTTCCATCACGGCAAGCATCACAAGGGCTACGTGGACACGCTCAACAAGCTCGTCCCCGGAACACCATTCGCCGGCATGACGCTCGAGCAGATCATCAAGTCCACCGCCGGACAGAGCAAGGACACCGCCATCTTCAACAATGCGGCGCAGGCCTGGAATCACACGTTCTACTGGCATAGCTTGCGGCCGCAGAGCGAGCGCCCGGTTCCGGCCGCGCTCTCCGCCAAGATCAATGCCTCTTTCCCGGGACTTGCCGAGCTGAAGAAAGAGCTGGCTGCGGCTGCTTTGGGCCAATTCGGCTCCGGCTGGGTCTGGCTGGTCGTCGAAGCCGATAAGCTCAAAATCGTGAAGACCGGGAACGCGGAGAACCCGCTGACGCGAGGGCTAAAGCCGCTCCTGACCATCGATGTGTGGGAGCATGCCTACTATCTCGACTATCAGAACCGCCGAGCCGACCATGTGAATGCCTTGCTCGACAAGCTCGTCAATTGGGATTTCGCAGCGGAGAATTTGGCCAAGAGCTGAAACTCTCCGGGTGCTTTAAGGACTGCGGGTCGGGTGGTCAGCCGCGCCAGAACGTTGGCGACCACCTGACCGCAGTGCGGACCGTTCCGGACAGCCGGCTGGGTCCAAGGATCCGGGGAACCGCCTGGCTGCCCCAGTGTTCGCTACCGTACATACCGGCATCGGCCCCGCGCGTAGGCTTGGTGCTCGAGTTCTTGGTTGGGCCTCATGAACACGCCGCTCACTATTGCTCCTGTGCAGTCCGTCGCCGCAGCGGAAATCTCGAAAGCCAATGTCGCGAGATTTCAGTCCGCATCTTTGTGGCGGGCGCGGTGGCAGGTGATTAACTCATTTGTTCCTTATGTGCTTCTTTGGGTCGCAATGGTCTACGCCCTCGCCGTGTCCTATTGGTTGATGCTGCCATTGGCGATTCTTGCCGCGGGCTTTCTCGCACGGATCTTCATCATTTTTCACGATTGCGGCCACGCCTCTTTCTTTAAATCCAAAAGAGCCAACAATGCTGTCGGTGCCGTCGCGGGTCTTGTGAATTTGACGCCCTTCCGGCATTGGCGCTGGCAGCACGCCTTGCACCACGGGACCGCGGGCGACCTGGATCGACGCGGTTCGGGCGATATTTGGACGCTGACGGTGCAGGAATATCTTCAGAGTACTCGCTGGAGGCGCTTTGCCTATCGATTGGCGCGCAATCCAATCGTGCTTTTCGTGATCGCGCCGCTGTATGTGTTCGTCGTGCATCATCGTTTCGCAATGTCCGGGGCCCCAGCGCGGGAGCGCCGGTCAGTGCGGCGGACGAACTGGGCGCTGCTTGGCGTCACCATCGTGATGAGCGCGGTGATCGGCCTCAAAGCGTTTATTCTGATTCAGCTCACGGTGTCTGCCATTGCCGGCGCCGCAGGTTTGTGGCTGTTCTACGTGCAGCATCAATTCGAGGGCGCCTATTGGGCGCGGTCCGAACAATGGAGCTACACCGCGGCGGCGCTTCAAGGCAGCTCATTTTACAAGCTCCCCAGAATCCTGCAGTGGTTCACCGGCAATATTGGGTTCCATCATATTCATCACTTGAGTCCACGTATTCCGAACTACCATCTTCAGCGGTGCCATGATGCGGATCCTTTCTTTAAGACGATCAAGCCGGTCACTCTGTTGGGGAGTCTCAGATCCCTCACGTTTCGTCTATGGGATGAACAGCGCAATGTATTCGTGGGTTTTCGCGGCCTGCGTTTGAGCAAATCTGCCATTGCTAATTGAGCAACACGCGAGATTTGCTGCGGAATCGCCATCCCCGGCGCCGCGCGGCAGCACGAACTCACCGACCGCGCCGCGGAAAGCGTTCGGCCCGAGCTCGAAAGGAATGGCTGCCTGAGAGTTACCCGGTCGGGCGAAGTCTCCTGCTGCTGATTCTCTTTCGAGCCCGTTCGTGGGTGCGGGTTCTAGCGATCAACTATGTTGCCGCGGTTTCCTCGAAGCCGTCGGATTCCTTCCCCGGCTTGGCAGCCCTCGTCACCGGCGGCTCGCCGAAATCGACCGGACTGTATTACGACGTCGCTTATGATCGTTCGCTCGATGCCCCGGCGACGACGACGGGAACGGGTCTCGCGGGCGGGGCTTGCATGCCCTACGGACTGCCGACCGGTACCACGACCGACAACGATCAGGGCATCGACTTTGACGATACCAAGCTGAACGGCGGTGCCCCGGGGGCGGCAGCAACCGAGGGAGGAGTCGCCTCCATCGACCCGAAGAAACTGTCGCGCGATCCGCAGACGGGATGTGCGCCGGTATATCCCCACATTATTTTCGTTCAGGCAGACCCTCCGGACCTACCTGCCGTCGCCCTCTACTCCAAGCTCGGCGTCAAGGAGGAAGTTCTTCATTTCGACATCGCTGTGGACTGAAGTGTTACCAGGCTTTTTCGCCTCGGTGTTACATTGTATCGTGAACCCAACCCCGATTAAGGATGATGAAACGCTCAGTGTGGGCCGGCCGCTCATACGGGCCATCACCGGTGATGCTTAGAATGTGCCCGTGGAAGCAAGCAATGAAAATTAGACGTCTCGCGCTATTGGCGTTGATCCTCGCTGGCCTTGGTGGCCGGTCAGAGGGAGCCATGTCGGAAAGGCCGGCCGTGCTCAGGAGCACCCTGCCGAATGGCATGCGGGTGGTGATTGTCCGCAATGCTCTCGCGCCGGTGGCGACCGTGGAAATGAATTATCTGGTCGGCGGCAATGAGACGCCGCCCCAGTTTCCGGGCATGGCTCACGCGCAGGAGCACATGGCCTTTCGCGGATGCACAGGCATGTCGGCGGATCAGACTGCCGCCATCTATGCACAGCTCGGCGGCCAGAATAACGCCGACACCCAGCAAAACATCACGCAGTACTTTGCAACGGTACCTGCCGCCGATCTCGATGTGGCTTTGCAGGCACAAGCGGCCTGCTTGCTCGGGATCGACGATGCTCAGGCGGAATGGGAACAGGAGCGCGGCGCGATCGAGCAGGAAGTGGCACGAGACCTGTCCAACCCGACCTACAAATTCATCGTCCGCCTGAATGAAGACTTGTTCGCAGACACCCCGTACGCCCACGATCCGTTGGGTACCCAGAGTTCGTTCGATGCGACTTCCGGCGAGATGCTCAAAGCGTTTTACAAGACCTGGTATGCGCCCAAGGATGCGATTCTCGTCGTGGTGGGAGACATCGATCCGGCCGCGACGATGGAGAAGGTGACTCAATTATTCGGCAAGATCCCGAGCCATTCACTTCCCCAACGACCGTCGGTCCATCTGCGAGCGGTCAAGTCCGAGAGTTTTACGCTCGACAGCGATCTTCCGTACGTACTCGGTTTCATCGCCTACCGTCTGCCGGGAACCAGTTCGCCGGATTACGCGGCGGTTCAAGTCCTTGGCGATGTCCTGGCGAGCCAGCGTGCCGATCTGTACGGCATGGTGCCGGCGGGCAAGGCGCTCGCGACGGAGTTTGGCGTGGCAGAGAACTATCCCAAAGCGAGTGTCGGCTACGCGGCATTGGCCCTGCCCGTCGAGACCGACCCGGCCGCCGCTCTGAGAGAGATGCGCGGAATCCTCAATCGGTATGCCATGCACGGCGTTCCAGAAGAGCTGGTGGCGGCCGCCAAGCGCGGCGAGGTGGCGGCTGCGGAATTCCAACGTAATTCCATCCCGGGACTCGCCAATGTGTGGTCGAACGCCTTGGCCGCCGAGGGCCGATTCTCGCCCGATGAGGACATCGACGCCATTAAACGCGTGACGGTGGCGGACGTCGACCGGGTCGCCAAGCAATACCTGACGGATGCCAACTCAGTCACCGCCGTACTCAAGCCGGTCCCCACCGGTCAACCGGTCGCCTCGAAGGGCTTCGGCGGCGCAGAGCAGGTCACCTCCCCGCCCACCAAACCCGTGCAGCTCCCCTCGTGGGCATCCGCCGCGCTGCTGCAGGTCGCGGTGCCGGGCGAGACCGGCAGGGTGTCTGATAGCGTGCTGCCGAACGGCATTCGCCTCATCGTCAAGACCGACCCGACCAGTGCGACGGTGTCCGTGCTAGGGTCTGTGAAGCACGAACCTGGCCTGCAAACCCCCACAGGTGCGGAGGGGATTTCTGACCTCCTGCAGGGGCTGTTCTCTTATGGAACGCAGACGCTGGACCGGCTCGGGTTCCAGAAGGCTCTCGATGACATTGCGGCCAACGAGGCAGCGGGCTACACGTTCTCCGTCGCCGTCCTCAAAGATCATTTTTCTCGCGCCGTTCAATTGCTCGCCGATAATGAGTTGCATCCGGCGCTGCCCCCGGCCGCCTTTCCAGTCGTAAAGCAACAGACCTCCCAATTCGTTGCAGGCCGGCTGCAGTCTCCCAGGTACAAGGCTGCACGCGCGCTCGACGTCGCGCTCTTGCCGGCGCGCGATCCGAGTTTGAGGCAGGCGACCCCAGCGACGCTGTCGACCCTCACCTTGGACGAGGTGAAGCAATACTACGCGGCGACCTTTCGCCCTGACTTGACGACGATCGTCGTGATCGGCGATGTGTCGCCTGAAGAGGCGAGGTCGACTGTCGAGCGGTGGTTTGGCGATTGGAAGGCGGCCGGTCCCGTGCCCGAAACGACTTTGCCCGCCGTCCCCGTCAATCGCGCCTCCGCCGCCAACGTGGCCGATCCACAGGCCGCGCAGGATTCCGTCGTTCTCGCCGAACAATTGAATCTCAATCGCTTTGATCCGGACTACTACGCGCTGCAGCTCGGCAACCATGTCTTGGGCGGCGGATTTTACGCGACGCGCCTCTATCACGATCTGCGGCAAGTGGCCGGCTATGTCTATACGGTGGACGTCGGCCTCGACGCATCGAAGACTCGCGCAATCTACAGGGTGACCTATGGCTGCAATCCGGAAAATGTTTCCAAAGCCAGGGCCCTCGTCGAGCGCGATCTGGCCGACATGCGCAACCAAGACGTCTCGCCGGCGGAGCTGCAACAAGCCAAGGCGTTGCTCCTTCGCCAGATTCCGTTGAGTGAATCGAGCGAGGACGCGGTCGCCCGGGGTCTTCTGGGGCGCGCGGAAATCGGACTCCCTCTCGATGAACCGGTTCGCGCTGCGCAGCGATACCATGATCTTCAAGCGGATCAGGTGAAGACCGCGTTTTTGCGGCTGATCCGGCTCGAGGATTTGGTTCAGGTGGTCAGCGGACCCCCGCCGCGCTGAAATGTGCGCCTGAAGCGTTGAGGCGGTCTATGTATGCGAAATCAAATTCTCCAAGAACGCCGTACCGCTAAGCGTAATATCCGAAGTGCAGGAGAAAATCGCGCGGCTCAGTATGCCGCGACACATGAGCTATCGACCGGTGTTGATCCATGCGGGCGCCATTGCCGAAAGTATTGCCGAACAAGAGTATTTTGCGTCGGTGATCGATTTCGGCGACCTGATGGCTGCAGATACCCCGACATAGGCCGGATTCGGAGCGGGCTCACGCTAATCGCCATCTTGCTTAGAGCCGGACCCACGAAGCGAACGAACCGGCCCATTCGAGGAGAAACATGATGCATCGCGTATTAGGTACACACGGCCCCGCAGTTTCGGCTTTGGGCTTCGGCTGAATGGGACTGAATTACGCCTACGGTCCTGCGGGCACGGTGAAAGATCTCATTCGCGAGGGCACGGTCAAACACTTCGGTCTTTCCGAGGCCGGCGTGCAGTCCGTCCGACGCGCGCACGCCGTGCAGCCCGTTACAGCGCTGCAGAGCGAGTATTCGCTCTGGTGGCGTGAACCCGAGAAGGAAATATTGCCGGCCTGCGAGGAGTTAGGCATTGGCTTCGTGGCCTTCAGCCCGTTGGGAAAGGATTTCCGCTCAACTGTTCGTCGCCCGCGAAAGCCCGGGCGGCGTATTCGACGAACAGCCGGATGCGCGCGGGCACATAGCGCCGCGCCAGATACAACGCGTGGATCGGCAGGTCGGGTACCGGCCAGGTGTCGAGGACTTCGCGCAACTGACCGGTGGCGAGGGCGTCGGCGAACAGGAAGTCGGGAGCCATGGCTATACCTAAGCCGCTCAGCACCATGGTGGTGACCACTTCCGGCGAATTGCCGCGCACGCGTCCGCTGACTTTGACCGGCATGCCCTTGAACGGCCAAGTCGTGCCCGTGGCCAGCAGCGTATACAGGATGCAGTTGTGCGAACGCAGGTCGGCCGGCGTCTGCGGCGTACCGTACTCCTTCAGATAACCCGGTGAGGCGACGCAGACGCGGCGCGCGGTGCCGATCCGTTTGGCGTGCAATCCCGTGTCGGCGACCTCGCCGATGCGGATCGCCACGTCGATGCCGTCCTCCACCAGGTCGACGAACCGGTCGTGCACCGAGAACTCGAGAGTCAGTTGCGGGTGCTGATGCATGAAGGAGGCCGAGAGCGGCAGCAGCTTCAGCCGGGCGAAACCTGGGGGGCAGGCGATGCGCAAGGTACCCTGGGGCTGGCCGGCCCCTTTCAACTGGGACTCGACTTCGCTCACTTCCTGGACGATGCGCCGGGCTTCGCCGTAGAGTCGTTCGCCTTCTTCGGTCATCGACAGCTTGCGGGTTGATCGCCGGATTAGGCGTACCCCCAGTTGAGATTCGAGCGCGGCGATCTGCTTGCTCACCCGCGGCTGGGTGGTGCCGAGCTCCCGCGCCACCGCCGAGAAGCTGCCGGTCTCGATGACCCGGACGTAGGTCTGCCACAGCGTCAGCCGGTCGATACTCATTCCAAATCCGACATAAGTGATATCCGGAAACGCGGTCTTATCTGTTGAATTGAGAATGGGCATTGTAAGCCCCATAGGCATAAACGCCACCTCAGGAGACCGCAATGACCCTCAAGCAAGAACTTTCCCGGGAGCGCGATCACTGGGCTTCGGTGATGGACGCGCCCACCGTTGCCCTGATGAACCGCGCCAATGATTCCCTGCGCACGCCCGAGGTCCTTGGCCGCGCCCTGCAGGAGGGCGATCCCGCGCCGAACTTCCGGCTACCGGACGCCCAGGGAGGCTCCG
Source organism: uncultured Gammaproteobacteria bacterium (assembly GCA_963784105.1). Classification (GTDB taxonomy): domain Bacteria; phylum Pseudomonadota; class Gammaproteobacteria; order Steroidobacterales; family Steroidobacteraceae; genus Bog-1198. The sequence continues at coordinate 543,972 of CAWAQE010000015.1, read as the reverse complement.
TCGAGCTGAAAGCGCTGCTCGAGCGGGGGCCCGTGGTGCTGACCTTCTACCGCGGCCAGTGGTGCCCGTACTGCAACTTAGAGCTGCGCGCCTACCAGAAGCTCCTGCCACAGCTGCAGGCACTGGGCGCGAACCTGGTGGCCGTCTCGCCGCAGACCCCAGACAACTCCCTGAGCACCGCCGAGAAGAACGAACTCGCCTACCCGGTGCTGTCCGACGTGGGACTCCACGTGACCCGCGCCTACGGCCTGGCTTTCGACCTGCCGTCCGAGCTGGTCGAGCTGTACCGGCGCCGGAACAACGACCTGGTGAAGTGGAACGGCGAAGGCGGCTGGTCGCTGCCCATTCCCGCCACCTATGTCATCGGCCAGGACGCGCGCATCGCGCTGGCCCACGTCGACCCCGACTACCGCGACCGGCTGGAGCCGGAAGCCGTGCTGGCGCGGCTGCGCACGCTGGATGCGCGCCGCGTCGCCTGATTTCCTTTCAACCCAAAGCTACGGAGACCCACCATGCAACTGAAAAACAAAGTGGCCGTCATCACCGGCGGCAGCAGCGGCATCGGCCTGGCCACTGCCAAGCGTTTCGTCGAAGAAGGCGCCTATGTCTACATCACCGGCCGGCGCCAGGCCGAGCTGGACCAGGCCAAGGCAGCGATCGGCAGGAATGTCACCGCCGTGCAGAGCGATGTCGCCAATCTCGCCGACCTGGACCGCCTGTACCAGATCGTCGCCGCCGAGAAGGGCGTGGTCGACATCGTGTTCGCCAACGCCGGCTTCGTCGAGCACAAGACCATCGACCAGATGACGACGGAGCACTACGACAAGACCTTCAATATCAATGTGCGCGGTGTGATCTTCACCGTGCAAAAGGCGCTGCCGCTGATGAAGCGCGGCGGCTCGGTGATCCTCAACTCATCCATCGTCGTCGATAAGGGCCTGCCGGCGCACGGCGCCTATGGCGCCACCAAGGCGGCGCTGCGCTCGCTGGCCAAGACCTGGACGGTGGAACTCAAGGACCGCGGCATCCGCATCAACACCCTGAGTCCCGGCGCCACCGACACGCCCATCATCGACGGCCAGTTCACCAGCAAGGCACAGGCCGACGCCGCAAAAGAGGCGTTCTCCGGTAAAACTCCGCTCGGCCGCCTCGGGCGCCCGGAGGAGCTGGCCGCCGCCGTTCTGTTCCTCGCCTCGGACAGCAGCAGCTACATCACCGGCATCGACCTTCCGGTCGACGGCGGTTTCGCGCAGGTCTGACCGTGCAATTCATCGACTCATACGGAGATTCACATGACCATCAATGCATTCAAGGTACACGACACGACCACCGCGCCCGCGGCTTCCGCCGAAATCCTCAACGGCGTGCAGAAAGACTGGGGGTTCGTCCCCAACTTGCATCGGGTGCTGGCCGAAAGCCCGGCCGCCCTCGAGGCCTACGCCACGCTGTGGGGCATCGCCGAGAAGACCCGCTTCACGCCGGTGGAGCGCAATGTCGCCTACCTGTCCATCATCTATGAGAACGAGTGCGTCTACTGCATGGCGGGCCACACCAACCTGTCGAGGATGGCCAAGGTCAGCGAGGACACCATCGCCGCCGTGCGCAAGGGCCGTCCCATTGCGGATGCCAAGCTCGAGGCGTTGCACCGCTTCGCCGCCCTGGTCACCCGCAACCGCGGCCTGGTGAGCCAGGCCGAAGTCGAGGCCTTCAAGGCCGCCGGCTACGACAACCAGGCCGTCCTCGACGTGCTGGTGCTGTCGGCGACCAAGCTCATCTCCAACTACGCCAACCATCTGGCGCAGACCCCGCTCGATGCCTTCATGAAGGGCTCGGAGTGGCAGGCGCCGGGCAAGCTCAAGGCCGCCTGAGCGCCGAGCTCATCGTCATAGGAGGATTAAGGACATGTCCGACCGCACCTATCTCATCACCGGCGCCAGCAAGGGAATCGGCCGCACCATCTCGAAACGCCTGGCGAGCGCAGGACACCCTATAGTCGGCATCGCCCGCAACGCCAGCGACCCGGGCTTTCCCGGGACCCTGCCGGCGGCGGATTTGGGCGACCGCGAGGCGACACGGCGGGTGCTGGCCGAGCTGACTTCGCGCTTCGGCTTCGATGGCCTGATCAACAATGTGGCCGCAGTGTTGCCGCAGCGCCTGGGCGAGATCGACCTCGATTCGCTCGACCAGACGCTGCGCGTCAACCTGCATCCGGCGGTGCAGGCAGCGCAGGCGTTGCTGCCGAGCATGCGTCAGCGCGGCTGGGGCCGATGATTTCGGCGATTCCTTCCGACTGCGAGCCACGACCAGTGGCTTTTTGTGCACCGGGGGCCATGAGCGCCGCTGGCGAGGGATTTAGGGGTCTCATTCGCCAACGCGGTCCCCGAGAGGTCGTGGCCGTGCCACCGAGATACGACTAGTACCGGGATTCGCCGGCGCTAGGCATGTCAGTTGTGGAACCCGCTTTTAATTCCCGCCGGCGATTTTTTTGCCATCGGCCATTACTGCGTCGCCGGGTTTCATGCCCGCCGGGCAGCTACCCAGATACTTGGCGTCCATGGTCATCACTGTTTCGGATGTGCCCGCGTTCATGTGCATCTCGGTATGAGAGGCGGTGTCGCCTTGATAAGTGTAGATGATCTTGGTGACCGAGCCGGCGTTTGGCCCCTTGGAACAGCGGCTCTCCTCAACATATTTATTCGGTGACGGCTGGGTGACGGTGGAGGTGCATTCGTTCTTCTTCCTCAACTCCTCTCCGTTCGACTGCAGCGAGTTCGTGAGTTCTTTTGATTGACACATCTTGACCGACGTATCAATCACGGTCTTGCCTTGCTGGGTCTGCGTACTGTGGGTCTCCCAGAGACCGTCTTTCATCGGCGGCGGCTTGAATTCATCGGCACCGGCAATTCCCATCAATGCCGACAGAACCGCAACAAGTAAGACAGGCCTGAATTTCATGTGCTTTCCTTTGCCGGAGCGCGAGCGATTATCGAGGTTATTCGGCTGTGCCGACTCTAGCACACGGGTCGCTTCGCTTCTTCACGCATATAGTTGACTAGGAAACTTCTATTGTGGTACATTGGTTTCCTAGTCAACTAGGAGCTGGCATGCCATCGACCCGATTCGCTTCAGACCTTACCGACCATCTTGGCTACTGGCTGCGCTATGTCTCCAATCACGTCTCGCAGGCGTTTGCGCGGAAGGTCGAGATGCATGGCGTGACCGTCGCGGAGTGGGTGCTGATGCGCCAACTGTTCGATGAGGAAGCCCTTGCCCCAAGCCGTGTGGCCGAACGCATGGGCATGACGCGGGGCGCCGTCAGCAAGCTGGCCGACCGGCTGATCGCCAAGTCGCTGCTGGTGCGCACTGCCGACCCGCAGGATGGTCGGGCGCAGACGCTCTCTCTCTCACGGGCTGGCCGCTCCATTGTCCCCAAGCTTGCGGCGTTGGCCGACGCCAACGATGCCGAATTCTTCGATCACCTGCCGCCGAAGGACCGCTCAGCGCTGCTGCACACCCTGCGGGAGATCGTGGAGAAGCGCGACCTCAAATCCCTGCCCGTCGACTGATGACGGACATTTCTCAACCTCACCACGAAAGGAGATTGAAATGACTACGAACTGGAAAGATGTGGCTCGCGCCACTCTGGAGGGCTCCGAATCCGGCACGACAACCTTCCCGCAAAATCTGCGAGACCTGATGGAAGCTGGCTTTGACGGCTATGCCGTCGATTTCCGCCGTTCCACGCGCACCTATTATATGCCGAATGGCGAGGCGCTCGAGCTGAAGACGGAGCCGACGCCAACGCCCGTGGCCGAAACCTTCGATGCCTCGGCGGTGAAGGAGGCGATTCGCGAAGCGCAGGTGCTAGTGCCGGGCTACACCTATAAGGGCTTTTGCGCGAAGGTGGCGCGGGCCGGTTGCGCGGGATATGTGGTCTCGCTGTTGGGTCGACGGGTGCTCTATTACGGCCGCACCTGCGAGACCCACACGGAGTACTTCTCTGGGACGCAGCCGGGAGCTAGGCCTTGAACACATCCCGGCGTCGTGGTGGGCGGGATAGTAACCGCGCTCTTTCTCGGCTCTGTGACAGGACGGCTCACATGTGAACGGCTGCTTCGAAGAAGTTGATTTCCTCAGTTGAACTTCCGCCTGCCGCCCTATGGATAGAGATCATCCGCGAACTCACCTTTCGACCCGTTGTCGTCATTGGCGATCGCCCGCAATCGCTGAACAGGAGTCGTCACCCGTTGCCAGCAGCCTAGCTCGGCATGCGCTTCCTGATCGACGCTAACCTGCCGCGCGCAGCGATCGACGTGTGCCAAAAATTCGGGCACCAGGTGGAATTCGCACGAGATATTGGGATGGCGGCGGCTCCGGATGAACAAATCGCCGCACGTGCCCGCGAAAGTGGTGCGGCACTTCTCACTCGAGACTTGTGATGTACGGCAATATCCACCGGATCAATACCAGGGCATTGTCGTTCTGCGTCTGCCGGACACCACTGTTGCGCAAGAGATCGTGCGCGTTTTAGAGCGCTTTCTCATGGAACCCGGATTTCTGGGGCAACTCGCGGGCAGGCTTGCGATTGTCGAACTCGACCGGGTTCGCTTTCGTCCCCCATTGACCTTGAGAACAGAAGACACAACAAGCGACGTTAAGTAGTGCCTTCGTTTATTCCAGAGGCCCGGCTAAGGTTTCCGACGCCGCGATTGGTCGTGGAGAGCTAAGCCAGTGCGTGATCACTCGGACGGCGACGCCGATTGCAAGGAGGACGAGACTCCACAGGCCAGCCTCGGCCCCCGTGCCGTAAAATGCGAAGACAATGAACAGCAGCGCGCCGATGATGGCAGCCCGCGCCAAGGGCAACGGACTCATTCGCCAGGCTGAAAACGCGCCTGCGAGGTAGACAAACAGCACGGCTGCGGTCGACAGAAGGATTATGAATGTGAACAGACTGGCGGTTGCCCGGCTGCTATTGGCCAGGATCAGCAAGACCGACAGCACCGAACCGGCGATCTGCGCTCCGACGGGCGTGTTGCCCCGCCAGGTCCATGCAAAAACGGCCGGCAAGTCGCGTCTCAGGCCCAATGCGTAGGCAAGCTCGCCGCTCCCAAGGATAAGGGCGTTGAGGCAGCCGAACGCAGCGATCGCGATGGCGAGCGCGGCAAACGACGCGGCGCCTTCTCCCCACTGCGCGGCAATCGCTTCGGCGAACGGCGCCGGCGAACCGGCCACCTTGCCCGCCGGAAGTAGCATCTGCACACCGGTGCTGGCCAGAAAGTAGACGATGGCGACGAAGAGTGTGCCGCCAATGATGGCGCGGGGAACCGTACGAGCTGGATCGCGCACCTTGTCGACCGGCGTCGTCGCGTTTTCGAAGCCGGTCAGCGCGAAGAAAGCGAGAGCGGTGGCGGTGGCGATATTGCCGGGCGTCAACGCCGTTGGGGCCAGTGGCTCGTAAGGGGCCGATCCGATGCCGCGTAGCGCGAAGATCAGGATCACGCCGGCGAGCGGCAGCAGCCTTATCGCGACGGTCACGATCGACGCCACGCCCGACACGCGCACGCCGAAGGCGTTGACGGCGGTGAAGAAGGCGACGCTACCGATCGCGGTCGGGATCACGAAGCCCGGCCCCGCGAAGGCCGGGCTTATCCACGACAGCGCCGAAGCGCCCGCAATTGCAACCGCCGCCTGCGCTGCCCAGTTCGAGACCCAGAAAGACCACGCCACGAGGAAGGCGACGGTTCGACCCAATTGCCGCTCGATGTTGGCTTGAATCCCGTCGCCGCCGAGTTGGGAGAGGCGCGCGAGCGCGAAGGCGATGGTTAGCGCGCCGACGCTGCTGAGAAACCACCCGACCAAGGCGTTGCCGCCCAGCGGCGCGAGCGACACCGGCAGCATGAAAATGCCCGCCCCGATCATCGTGCCGACGACCAGCGCGCTGGTCATCCAAATGCCGATCCGACCGTCTGTTGGAGGCCCCATAGGACTATGTTTCATGAAAAGGCGCATCCGCCAGCTGGGGCGGTGCTGGTGCTCGCGCCACATCTGTTTTTCTCAGGTTCGCAGAGCATTGCGCTTCCGTCGAAATGACGGAACCAATACTCAATTGGGTGCGATTGCTGCTTAGTTGTTGGATTGTCGTGCGCCGCGTTGCGCATATCAACCGTGCTTCCTGGTGGATTACGGAGGAGTGTCCAGCCGAGTGAGTCAGAGGAATTGGCAAAACATATCGGCATCATCTTATCGGTTCGCACCGCCGTTGACGAATGACCGCTTTAAGGCGCGCATTTTTGAAAAGCCAAAGGCCCTGAGACTTGCCGTGACTCGATCACGGAGCGAGCCGAGTTGTTTGCGGCGCTGGTTCAAGCCAATTGAATCCACGGCGAGCGGGGTGATCTTGAAATCCACGTCCTCAGACATGCGCTGGACTATTTTGTGAGCGCGCGCCAGAGAAGTGCCGCCTGCGAAAACGAATTTGAAGGGCGCGGCATCAGTGGAGACGATAGCACCCATTGCGCGAAGAATATGCCAATCTTTCTCAATCGCCGTCGGCCGCGCAAATCCGAAGTGTTCCTGCGCGGCGAGAATCTCGGCAGGGTCGCAGTTCACGCTATCGCTCAAGCACGAGGGTGTTGCCGCGATAGCCGAGCTGCCTCGCAAAACGACCTTTAATGCGGGCCACGGCATTGACCGGCACTTGGGTGGAGCGCCCTTCGTTGTAAGCACGCTCCCATTCGGTCGGCTCCCATTTTACGCCGAGCTTGTTCAATGCCGCTCTTGAGGCTCCGACGAAGCCATCGGAAACGGCCAACATCGGTTGACCGGTAAGCTTCGAAGGCTCGGCACGGGCATAGACTCCATACCCAAGCCGAATCAACCGACCCTCACGGACCAGTTCTCGCAAGGCACGAAGTATTTGGTCTTCACCGCCAAGATCGACGAATTCGCGAGGCAAAAATACGGCGTCACCCTTTCGGGCGATCCGTTTTTCAACCTTTTCTCGCAGCGTCTTTCGGCGAGATGGGCTAACTCAAGTTGCCTACCAAGATACCGATCATTTCAAGGTCACACGAGAGTTTCTTGTCAACCCGGAGCGGATGTTGCGAGTCCTGTTGCAACGTTGATGAATCCATTTGTCCATATCGCTCCCGTTGGGGGAGCTGCAGAAACGGGTCCGCAACCCCGCCTATGGACGCCGGTAAGGTAGTCGAGGGAAATCCAATGAACCAGGGCGGGCTCCGCTATTCATGATTGACGCTGACAATATCGCAGAGGTATGGATACGACTGCATCACCTTCCCAAGGGATCCAGCGAGCACGTCGCACTGTTTTGGTCATGGGATAAGCTCACCGAGATGTGTGATTCGGCACCGGAAACGGCGTGGAACGTGATTCAGGAAATCATTGTCCTAGATCATAGCGATCAAATCTTGGCCAACGTCGGCGCGGGGCCGATCGAGGACTTGACGGGGAACCATGGACCACAATTTATCGACCGAGTAGAAATGTGCGCTCGAAGTCAGCATTTCGGCGAATGTTAGGCATTGTATGGAAGAACGCGATTGGTGATGCGGTGTGGAATCGAATTAAGGCCATTGCACCGCCATCTTGGTAGCGTGAAAGCGGACATCCCAACCGCCAATTCCCTAGTGAGCAGCCGAACCCACGCGCGAGCGGACGGATTCGAACCAGAATTCCTACACAGCTGGCAGTAGGCTGGCAGTAGAAAACAACCGCTCTCTCTCCACTGGCTCCATGCTTCCGCAAGACCCTGCTTTTTACTGGGATTTTCTATTGGCGGAGAGGGAGGGATTGCTCGCGGCTACGCCGCTCGTCCTCCGCTTCGCTCCGGACCGTTGCAGCTGCGCTGCGACGTCCAAAATCGCCTGCGGCGATTTTGTCGAACCCTCGATGGGCTTTTGACCTGCCGCAGGACCCTTAAAAATCAGTAACTTACTGAATCACAACAAATTACGGTCCCCTGCATTCCCCTCGTTTCCCCGTCTCCGGCAGTAGGGCTGGCAGTAGAAGCGGGACTCTCACTGAATACGTTGTTGCAGGCCCACGATGGTCCCCTATGCACTTACCGTGATGGTTGGATTGTACGCACTTGGCCCGGGGAAATTGCTGCGGGGGCCTAAAGGCCCCTCGGCCTCGCTGACCCTCGGCTCGCCCTACGGGTGACCGCCACCGCCGCTGCGCGGCGCCGCCGTCGAGCTCCCGACCTCCTGGCCTCTGCTTGTTCCCGTCGGACCCAAGGGCTACTCTATTGGTATGACGTGGCAGGGCATTATTACCTTAGAGCCGGGCAAGCGCGGCGGTCGGCCCTGCGTTCGCCATATGCGTATTACAGTAGCGGATGTCCTCGGCTGGCTCGCGGCCGGAATGTCGCAGGAGGAAATCCTCAGTGACTACCCCGAACTCACCGAGGCGGACATCCGTGCGTGCCTGTCCTACGCGGCGGATCGGGAGCGCGGTGTCCTGACCGCCGCATGAAGCTGTTGTTCGACCAGAATCTTAGCTTCAAACTCTGCACGCTGCTCTCCGATCTCTTCCCCGACTCCAAACCGGTTCGGGAGCTTGGTCTCGATCGATCCGATGATCGCATCGTCTGGCAGCATGCCAAGGACAACGGATTTGTGCTCGTCTCGCAGGATTCGGATTTTGCGGACATGGCCGCCCATTACGGTCATCCGCCCAAAGTAATATGGCTTCGATGTGGAAATCAGCGAGTAGTCACCGTTGAAGCGCTATTGCGCCGACACGCCGAGAGCATCGCAGAATTTGATCAGAACATTACTGCCGCCTGCCTGGAAATACTTTGATCCGCTACCTTTGGTATTGGATGAGTGTAGGCAGCATTGATATACGCGCGGCGATTCCCGAGGCGAGCCCGGATGCCTTTACCCCTGAGTATTTTCGCGACGAAGGTCAACCGCAGCAATGGCCAGCCTTTGTGCGCGAACTCTCTGCGCAGATTCCACCATTTGAAACAGAGATTTCAGAACTGGCGGCGTTCATTGCCCCAGCGACAGTTGCAGCTCGCGCTCAATTACAGAAGGAAGGGCACGGTTAGGAATCTTGCCGCAACGGCGCTAGCGTCACATGAAGGAACCCGAATCCCTACAGAGCTGGCAGTAGAAAACCGCCGATTTTTTTGATTTGCCCCAATTCGCCCGCAGGATCCTGTTTTTTCTGGGGTTTTTTAAAGGCGGAGAGGGAGGGATTAACCCTCGATGGGCTTTTGACCCCCCGGAAGGCTCTTAAGAATCAGCAACTTACTGATTCGCAACGAGTCGCCGTCCCCTGCAACCCCCTCATTTCCCCGCCGCTGGCAGTAGAAGCGCGACTCTCGGTTCGTACGCTGTTGCAGGCCCACCGACGGTCCCCTCTGCAGTCACCGCCATGGTTGGATTGTACGCAAGTGTCCCGCACCGCTCGCGTGGAGAAGCACGCGCTCATGCCGTGTTTCGAAAGTTCCGGCACCGGGCAGGGCTATGCAGTGTTTCCAATGCACCGATACCCTCGGTCAGACTCGCTCTTCGCTGCCGAGGATGCTGCTATCAAGCGGCCCGTCAAATCAGCGGCGACGTGTCACGTACCGTAACGCAGTGTGGCGCGTCACCTTCAGCTGCACGACTGCAACGCCGTCAGCGATGATCCGCCTGACTCGTCCCGTCATCCCCCGCCGCCCTCTTCCGTCCGTCGGTAACCAAGGCGTCGCGAAAGCTGCTGGGCGGCCTGATGCAACGCGGCCCGGATCTCGCCCTGACGCGGCTCGAATCCCGCGGAGTAGCCGAGCGTGACGAGCGCCAGCACCATGGATCCTTGGTCGTCGATGATCGGTGCGGCCATGCCGGAAATACCCGCGATGAATTCGCTGGTGTGAGACACGCCCGACGCTCGGATGTCGCGCATCCGGTCCGACAGCTCCGCCGCGCTCTGGGGACGGATACCTTGACGGACGTTATCCGCTAGTTCGCGCTTCAGAAGCAACTGCCAGCGATTCTCCGGCAAGTGCGCGAGGAACGCCTGGCCGGTTGCCGATCGACTGAGCGGCATGACCGAGCCGACCCGCAACGTGGCGCTGACCGGGGAATCGCCGCCGACCCAGCGCACGATGGTCGGGCCCTGGTTTCCCCACACTGCGATCGCCACCGTCTGATCGAGCCGTTTCGCCAGATCGCGCACGGCCGGCAGGGCCACGCTGACGCCGTCAAGACGCCCCAGGGCAGCCAAGCCCAGGTCGAGGGCAAATCGGCCGAGGCCGTAATGCCCCGACTCCCCCTCCTGTTCGATCAGGCCACCCCGGCAATAGCTGACCAGATACCGATGCGCCTTGGACGGCGGCATCAACGCGGCGTCTGCAAGTTCCCCGAGAGCCATGGGCCCGGGCGCCGATGCCAGCACCTCGAGCAGCCGCTGGCCCACCTCGATCGATTGAATGCCTTTACGGGCTTTTTGCCTGCGCGTCGCCAATCCGCTCCTCCCCCTGAACTGCGAATTACCGCCCATGGTGCCAGCAAATCCCTCCGCCAGTGTATTACGTATTGTACAATCAATGTCTCTATAGTAAATTACTTCCCAGCCGATAATCATCACGATCGGGGGAGTTTTCCATGAGCCAAGTGCCGCGTTCCGCCCTGCCGTCAACCGCCGCCACCGGCGCCCGTCGCGGCGAACAGGTGCTGAAACGCCTTCGGGAGAATCCGCCGAACCTGTGGTACGCCGGCGGGCAGGTCACGGATGTAACGACGCACCCGGCGCTGCGCGGAGGCGTGGCAACGCTGGCCGGGCTGTACGATCTGCAGTGGCAACAGGCGGACAAGACGCTGTTCACGTCGCCGACCTCCGGTCGTCCGGTTGCGCGCTCGTTCATGCTCCCGAAGACCCACGAGGAGTTGCACAGCATCACGGTCGCCATGCAGGTCTGGGAAGACCATACCCACGGCATGATGGGAAGGGTCCCGGACTACATCAACCGTGCCATGTCCGGCTACGCGGCGGGCGCACCCTTCCTCGCCGAGGCCGACCCGCGTTTCGGCGAGAATGCGATCCGCTACCACGAGTACCTGCGTGAGAACGACTTGTGCCTGACGCACACGCTGATTCCGCCGCAGGCGAATCGCGCGCTCAGCCTGGCGAAGCAGGCGGACCCCTTCCTGGCGGCGCGCGTCAAGGAGGAGACCGATGCGGGTATCGTGATCCGCGGCTGCCGCATGCTGGCGACCCTGCCGATCAGCGACGAAATCATGGTGTTCCCGTCAACGGTATTGAAAGCGGGCGACGAGGACGCCCCGTACGCGTTTGGCTTCTCGATCCCGAACAACACGCCCGGCCTGCGCTTCATCTGCCGGGAAAGCGTCGACCACGGGCGCAGCCATTTCGACCACCCCCTAGGCTCGCGCTTCGAAGAGATGGATGCCGTCGTGATATTCGACGATGTCTTCGTGCCGTGGGACAAGGTGCTGCTCTATCGCGATGTCCTGCGCTGCAATCAGGCGTATGCCCGCACCGGCGCCGTCGTGCACATGACCCACCAGGTCGTGGTCAAGAACATTGCCAAGGCGGAGTTCATGCTGGGTCTCGCGCACCTGTTGGTCGACACGATCGGCGCCGAGGGATTCCAGCATATCCACGAGAAACTGGCCGAACTGTGGGTCAGCATGGAAACGATGAAAGCGTTCCTGCGGGCGGCGGAAGCGGACGCGGCACTCGACGAATGGGGCGTGATGCGTCCCGCCTGGAATCCGCTGGACGCGGCGCGCAATCTCTTCCCGCGCCTGTACCCGCGCATGGTGGAGATCATCCAGCAGATCGGCGCCTCGGGGCTCGTTGCGATGCCGGTCGAAAAGGACCTCAAAGGCCCGCTCGCCGGCGACATCAAGCAATATTATCAGGCGGCGCGTGCGGAGGCGTTCGACCGCATCCCGCTGTTCCGCCTGGCGTGGGATGCGTCCCTATCCGCGTTCGCGTCGCGCCAGGTACTGTACGAGCGTTTTTTCTTCGGGGATCCGGTGCGCATGGCCGGAGCGCTCGTCGCCGGTCACCAGACGCAGATCAAGGAACAGGCCGAGCGTGTGCGCCAGTTCGTGCGCGAGGGACGCGACGAGGCCTTCGCGGCAGCTGGCGGCTGAGTACTGGAACGACTTCGTGGCGCTTCAGGCAAAGGACTTTCGCGATGCGCTCGGCCTGTTTGCCACGGGGGTCGCCGTGATCGTCACCGAGATCGACGGCCGCGCTCATGCGATGACCGCGAACGCGGTCTCCTCGCTGTCCCTCGATCCGATGCTGGTGCTTTTCTGCCCGGCCAAGAGGGCGCGTTTCTCGGAGCTCTTGCCGGCAGCGACACACTATTCCATCAACTTCCTGCGCGACGACCAGCAGGCTCTCTCGACATTTTTCGCGGGCGGCTGGAAAGATTCCGTTCCGCCCGCGTTCCGCTTCGTCGCGGCGGGGCGGTTTCACCGGCTCGAAGGGGCGCTGTCGTCGCTGTTGTGCATCCCGCACCAGGTGCTGGACGGCGGCGACCACTGGCTCGTCACGGCGCGAGTCGAAGACGCACATCGCGGTGTCGAGCCGCACCGCCCGCTGATGTTCTTCCGCGGCCAATACCGCGGCATCGACTCGAGTGCAGGGACACCCGCGCCGGATCTCGTCGCAACCTCGGACGAGCCGCCGCAGATGTACTATCATCTTTGATACTGGGCGCCGCGCGGTCCGCCGGCACGATCTCGGTCACTTGACTTGCTTTGCCCTTGCATCCGGATGAGCCTGTATGCCGGCGGGCAAAGCACGTATAATTCAGCCCCAAAGATTCACGGTTTCAGCATGGCAGAAAAAAAAAATCCACGGACACGTAAGCACGAAGATGCCGCCTCCGCCGGCAGCGCGGGACGCCAGCGCATCCTGCAGGCCGCCGTTCGCAGTTTCATCCGGGACGGCGGCGGGGCATTCAGCGCGCGCGGAGTGGCCAAGGAAGCCCGGATGAGCCTCGGCGCCGTACAGCACTTCTTTCCCGCCAAGGAGCAACTGATCGCAGCCACTCTTGAATACGTCATCGCGGACTACCGGCGTGCCTATGAGCGTCTGGAGGCAGAGCTTCCCTACAATGGCGAAGCACGGCTGCTCGCGATAGTCGACTACTTGGTCGCGTCGGCATGGAAACAGGACTCGCGCAAGTTCTTCTTCAACCTGTATGCACTGAGCTGCCACAACGACTTCGCCGCCGACCTCCTCAACGATACCTACGCGCACCATCGCCGCAGGCTCGCGGCGTTCATCGGGGCCGCACGCCCGCAGCTGTCCGAACAGGAGTGCTTCGATCTCGCGCTGCAGCTCTCAGCGCTCACCGAAGGCCTGATGCTCTACACGGCGCCGCAGGCACGCAGCATGACCCCCCGTCAGCAGATTGCGGACACGACCCGGGAAACCGTGCTGCGAATGCTCGGCAAGTAGGTCGGTGCGCTCAGATGCGCGCACGGCGGCGTTCCGGGTCGTAAGGAACACCGGCAACGACGTGCGCGGCTACCGGAGAATTCCGGTCCTTGACGCGGATGTCGACCCGGGTGCCTGCTTCCGACCGCTCGGCGGGAAGGTAGGCATATGCCAAGGTGCAACCCAGCGTCGGGGCCGGATCGCCGGAAGTCACGGCGCCGATCACCTCGCCGCAGGCGAGCACCGGCTCGCCATGGACGATCGGATGAAACCCATCGGCTTGCAACAGGCACAGCGTCCACGTCATGCCACGCGCCGCCACACGCTCGAGCGCGGCACGCCCGAGGAAATCCCGGTCGTCTAAGCGCACCGCCCAGCCCACGCCGGCGCTCAGCGGATCGGTGTCGGTCGAGACATCGAGGCCATAGAGCAAGTAGCGCTTTTCGATGCGCAACGAGCGCATCGTCTTCATCCCGCAGATGCGCAGATCGAATGGCGCCCCGGCCGCGACGACCGCATCCCAAAGGTGCTCGGCATATTCGACCGGATAGAAAAGCTCGTAGCCGAGCTCGCCCGAGTAACCGGTGCGCGATATCACCGTACCCGGCACGCCGGCCACCGCGCCCTGGGCAAACCGGAAATACGGCAACGCGGCCGTGGCCAGGTCCGTGTCAGTCAGCGTCGCCAGCAAATCGCGGGACCTCGGTCCCTGGATCGACAGGTACGCGTTGGCATACCCGAGATTGGTGACCGTCGTGCGCTGTCCCACGGCCTGCTCCTCGAGGTGCGCGGCAATCGCCGCCACACGCGACGGCGTCGGGCACACCCAGAACCGCTCGGGACTGAACCGAAAGCAGGTCAGATCATCGAGCATGCCTCCCTCCGCATTGCAGGCCGGGCTGTACAGGACACCGCCGTCGCCGATGCGGCGCACGTCGTTGGTCAGCAGGCGCTGCAACAGCTGGGCCGAATCAGGCCCCCGGACCTCGACCGCCACCTGGTAGTAGACGTCGAATATGCCAACGCGCTCACGAACGGCACGGTGCTCGTCCTCGATCGAGGTGAGGAAATTGATCGTCGCAAATCCGCCGCGATCCTGGAACTTCGCGCCGGCCGCGGCGAGCTTATGGTAATAAGGCGTGTGCTTGATCATGCGGTGCCGCCGGCGCTTCTGCCGTCGAGGTCTCTATGACTCATGTACCAAGCAACGAAGTCGCTGATCCGCTTCTCGTGCAATGAGTGAACACCCGGCACGTAGTACCGTGAAAGCACCCCCAGCTGATTGTTCTCGGTAATGGTCTTGTCCTCCCGGAGCGTAATGTCCCAAACCGCCGTCAAGGTGTTCTCGTCATAGTCCCGCCCCGCCTGTGCATCCGAACGCACCAGCCAGGTGGCAATCACATCGGTCGCGAGCGGCCCCCGGGGCGAGAATAAGAAGAGCACAGCATGATCATTTGAGGCCAATACATAGCAGATCGGATTGAATCCGATCGCGGTTTGGCCGCCGTCGTAAGCCGAATACGCGCCCATCAGTGGCGCTACCGGGCTGCCGTTGATCGATTCGGTGAGGTGCCCCGGCTTTATTGGCATGCGACCAGAACCTTGGAAGTAAGGCGCATCGATGCCATCGCCGAACATGCCGGTGAGATGACCGGCGGCTCTCGTTTCGCGTTCCCACTGTTCGAGCTCGCGCTCGAATCGAGCGCCAAGATCCCCGGCGGCGGAGCCGGGGCCAGCCCCCAACGCGAGTAGCTTCTCAGCGCTGTGTACGGAGCAATAGGTGGGATGTGCAACCTTGCAGTGGTAACACTCCAAGAAATTCTCTACCACCAATTTCCAGTTGGCTTTCGTGGGGTAATGCCTTTGGACAGCAACCTTCGCAAAACCGAGTTCGTGGGGCGCCAGGAACGGTCGATTACGAGCAACAAAGGTATCGAAGGACGGCGGCGTACCATCGCTGAGGTTCACGAAAATCAATCCCGATTCGACTTGAAGGTACACCGGCCGAAGCGAATGCGCTTGCTTGTCAAAATCGAGCGGCATGGAGGATGCTGCTATCAACCGCCCCGTCAAATCATAAGTCCACGCGTGATAAGGACAGGTAAGCGCCTTGACGTGTCCGCTGGATTCCAAACAGAGTAGCGACCCGCGATGCCGGCAGACGTTGTAAAACGCCCTCACCTCGTCATGGCGGTCGCGGAGCACAATGATGCTCTCGTCGCCACATCGAAATACGAAGTAATCCCCCGGCCGCGGAATGCGCGAGCAGTGATCAACGAGCCACCATTGCGTATTCCCCAGGAAGCGCATATCGGCCTCGAAAATATCGGCGTCGCTATAAAAATGGCGCGGCAAGCTTCGACCGTAGAGGTATTCGCTTCGCGCTGCGTGGGCTGTCGCGTTCATTGGGGCGCCTGGGCGTTATTAGGGGTGGTGAAATGACACTTTTACAAGTCACGTGACTTGGACGCCATGATGCATTGATGAACATTGACGAGTCAAGCGGCGACGTGCCACGCGGTGAACCGGTGGTAGCAAGGCATGTGTTTGATCATGCGATAACCGGCCTTTCGCGTAAGAAACTGCTGCCGCCGGCAGAGCCCATTTCGAGCGCGACGCGCGCTCCGTCATACACCGCGGCCGCGACGGTCCCCGGCGCCACGGCATCCCCGATCGCCGCCACGGACAGAATGCCGGCGGAGCGCCACTCCGCCTCGCGCGCCTCGAGCGCCTGTGCGATCGCTTCGTGCGGCAGGCGCAGCGTGACTGGGACGAACCACGCCGCCTCGATCCACTGTTCGCCGGCCGCCTGGCCGATCCTGACCCGCCCAGGCTCCGCTGCGATCACCCGTGTGCGCGTCAGGCAGCGAATCCCGGCATCAGCCAGGCGCTGTTCGAGGCGTCGTAACTCGAGCGTGTAGTAGGACCATTGCGACACGTCGGCCAAAGGGGATATCAGCGTGACGTGGAGTCCCTGGGCGCGAAGCAACTCGGCAAGGCAATGGCCCAGGTAATAGTGATCATCGTCATAGACGACCGCCGAACCGGCGAGACGCCGCCCCTGAAGAACACCGCGCACCAACTGCTCCGGCGACAGCACCCACTCCGGCGCATCGCCCGGGGTGTCGAGTCCCGCGATGCCGGCCGGGGTCGAAGGTCCCACGCCATCGAGGCGCCAGCTTGCGCCCGTCGCCAGCACGACGTGCGCGGCGCCGAACTCAATGACCTCATCGGCACCGATCGGAGAATCGCGCAGGATCTGAACGTTGGCCATGCGTTGCAGCTGGTAGACGCGGTAGTCGCGAACGCGGCCGAGGGTCTTCGCCCCAGGGAGCTGTGCCTCCCACGCGAGCCGCCCCCCGAGTTCGAGCTGCGCCTCGACCAGCGACACTTCGAGCCCACGGCGGGCGAAGGTCAGCGCCGCCTCGAGGCCTGCGGGACCTGCGCCAACGACGAGGGCAGTGGCGCGCGGTTCGTGGATATGGAATCGTTCCGGATGCCAGCCCTTGCGCCACTCCTCGCCGATGGTCGGGTTCTGCGTGCAGCGGATCGGAACCCCGTACATCTCAGTGGATGTGCAGACATTGCAACCAATACATTCACGGATATCCTCGATCCTTCCTGTCCGGATTTTCTCCGGCAGGAACGGGTCCGCAATCGAGGGTCGTGCCGCGCCGATCAAGTCCAGGACTCCGCGGCGCAGCTGCGCGGCCATGACGTCCGGGGAAGTGAAGCGGCCGACGCCCACGACCGGCTTGTCGGTGAGCTCCTTGACGAAGCGCACATACGGTTCCTGCCAACCTTCATCCTCGAACCGCGCCGTCGAGGAATCGTGCGACCAGGGGCTGACGTTGACGTCCCACAAGTCGGGCAGATGACCGAGGGCGCCGAGGACCGCGCGGCCTTCCTCCTCGACCGAGAGTCCGCCGCTGAAATCCTGCACGGCGAAGCGCACCGCGACGGCAGCGCGGCCGGCGACCTCTTCCAGCGTGTCCTCGATGAGCTCGCGCAGCAGACGCATACGGCGATCGACGCTGCCGCCGTAGGCATCCGTTCGCTGGTTGTATCGCCGCGACAAGAAATGCAGCGGCAGCGCCCGGTCATGGCCCGCGTACACATAGACGATGTCGTAGCCCGCCTGTAGAGCGCGCCGGACCGCGCCGCGATGCTCTGCACGAAAGCGCCCGATGTCCTTCAGCGTCATCGCCTTGGATTGAACCGGCACATAGGCGGACGTGCACTTAAGGCTTGTCGGCCCGAGCGAAGGTACGCGGCTGTACAGGTTGCGGGCGCCGAGCCCGAGATGCGCGAGCTCGACCGCCGCGAGTGCGCCCTTGGCATGGATTGCATCGGTCGCGAGGCGATGACAGGCGACGTCGTGCTCATCCCAGAGCCGATCGTTCTGGTGGCCCATCATGTCGGACGTGGCGTCGATCTCGCACACGCCCGTGCAGACGATGCCCCAGCCGCCTTCGGCCTTCATCGCCCGCAAGGCCGCGGTCGAGTGCGGCATGGCGTATCCCATGCCGGCACTGTGGGCTGCGGCAACGAAACGGTTGCGGGCGATGCGCGGTCCGATCGCGATCGGTTGGAAAAGCGGTGCGTATCTCGGGTCCATGGTCTGCTCGTGCCGGGCTAGCCGCGCGTGCGCTCGCTCTTCGGATCGTAGAAACCGCCGAACTGGATATCGACAGCATGACGGGTCCCTGCCACCTCGACCTCAAACCCGCCCTCGGCGAGCCACGCCCCGGTCACCCCGCCGGCGCGGTGCACGGACGCCATCGCGAATGAGCCGCCTAGGCGATATCCCCAGGCGCCCGAGGTCACGTAGCCGACCAGCGCACCGTCGCGCCACAACGGCTCGTTGCGGTGCAGATAGGGGCCCGATTGCGGCGTGGCGTCGCGCACCCGAAGGTTGACGAGCCGGTTCTCGAGCGGACCGGCGCGCCGCTGCGCCTCGAGCGCACCGCGCCCGATGAAAGCATCCGGCTTGCCTAAAGCCACTGCAAAGCCGAGCCCCGCCTCGAGCGGCGTATCGTCCTCGCCGACATCATGGCTGAAATGCACATAGCCTTTTTCCAGACGGCAATGATTCAGCGCGAAGAAGCCGCCATGAACCATGCCGCGTGCCGTCCCCTCGCGGACGAGCGCCTCATAGACATGGCGGGCAAGGTCCGTGGTCGGGTATATCTCGTAGCCCAGCTCGCCGAGGAAAGAGCGGCGCAGCACCCAGGCGCGCGCGTGGCCGATATCGATGAACTGCGCGGCGCCGAACGGCAGCCGGGCATTCGACAGATCCACATCGGTCAGCGCCTGAAGGGTCTCCCGCGCACGCGGTCCGCCGATCGAGAACATCGCATGGCTTGCCGTGACATCGTGACATTGCACATGCCAGGCCGGATCAGTGTTCGCGCGAAACCAGGCCCGGTCGCGCACCTGGCTCGGGTGCCCGGTGATGACCAGAAACTCCTGCTCGGCCAGGCGCGTCAGCGTGACGTCCGCCTCGATGCCGCCGCGCGCATTGAGCCATTGCGTGTAGACCGAGCGCCCGACCGGTACGTCGACGTCATTTGCGGATATCCGATTCAGCGCCCTCATGGCGTCAGGCCCGCTGACCAGGAGTTTCCCGTAGCAGGATTGGTCGATCAGCAGCGCCGCATCCCGCGCTGCGAGGCATTCGCGCTCGACCTGCGCAGACCAGGGCTGCATCCCAAAACCCGGCTGCTCGGCGATCGAGGCGCCGGGCCGGTCGTAGTACAGCGGGATCTCCCACCCGATACGCTCGCCCATGACCGCACCCGCAGCGAGCAGTCGATCGTGCACGGGGAAGTGCCGCACATGGCGTGCCGTCGACATCTGGTGGCCGGGCCAGTGAAGCGTCATGTGCATGCCGATGGATTCGACGACACGCTCGCGTAAATAGCGCGTGTTGGCCTGGAACGGCAGAGCGCGCTGCGCGTGCAGGGCGCCCATGCCCACGGGCGGCAGACCCTCGATCAGCCATGCCGACATGACCTTGCCCGCACCGCCTGATGAGAGGATGCCGTTGGAATTGAATCCCGCGGCGACATACAGGCCACGCACCTCGGCCGTCGGACCCATGTACGCGCGGCCATCCGGTGTGAAGCTTTCGGGGCCGCAGAAGAACAACTTAATGCCGATCTCATTGAGCGACGGCAGCCGATTGAATGCCTGCGCGAGAATCGGCTCCATGTGTTCCAAATCGGGCGGCAGCTCTTGGAAGGAAAACCCGACGGGTATGTCTTGCCCGAGCGGTGGCCACGCCTTGCCGGCCGCCTCGAAGCCCCCTATCAGCAGTTTGCCCGCGTCCTCCTTGTAGTATGTCCGCTCATCCGCGACGGTCAAGATTGGGGTCGTGCGCGAGAGCCCCGGCACCGGCTCAGTCACGATGTAGAAATGCTCAGCGGCATACAGCGGCACCGCGACGCCGATGCGTTTGGCGAAGCGATGCGTCCACATGCCGCCGGCGAGCAGTACGCGCTCGCAGGCGATGTCGCCGGCACCGGTACGCACGCCGACTACGCGGTCGCCCTGAGTCAGAACGTCCTCGACGCTGGTGTTCTCGATCGCGAGGGCGCCGTGTTGCCGGGCGCCCTTGATCAGCGCCATCGTCACGTCCAGCGGATTGACCTGGCCGTTGGCGGGGACGAACTGGCCGCCGAGCACATCGTCGATGCGCAGCAGCGGCCATCGTTCGTGGATTTGCCCCGGCGTCAGCAGCATCGCATCGACGCCCATGCGCTGCGCTGCCGAGACGTTACGCCGGATCACCTCGAACCGCTGCGGCGTCAGCGCCACCGACATGGAGCCGTTCTCACGATAACCGGTGGCCTGCCCCGTCTCTGCTTCGAGCGACTTGAACAGCCTGGTCGTGTATTGCGCCAGCTCGGTCTGCGCCTTCGAGTCGCGCAGCTGGCCGACGATGCCGGCCGCATGCCAGGTGGTCCCGCTGGCGAACCGGTCCCGCTCGAGCAGCACGGCATCGGTGACGCCGTCTTTCGCCAGGTGATAGAGCACCGAGGCGCCAATGATGCCGCCGCCGATCACGACGACGCGGGCCCGCGGGGGAATGGGGTGAGTCATAAATCTCCTACTGCGCCCGTGCGGCCGCCGCGACGCGTGCGCCGCCATCGGCGACGAGTACCGCGCCGGTGACGAAAGACGCATCCTGCGAAGCGAGGAATAGCGCGCAGGAGGCCATCTCCGCGGGTTGCGCGATGCGCTGAAGCGAGATGCGCCGTGTCAGTGCGGCGAATTCCGCCTCGGCCGTGCTGCCGTTGGTGCGAGCGAGATCGCGCATTTCTTGCTCGCTCATCGGCGTGCGCACCCAGCCGGGGCACAGGCAATTGGCGCGTATGCCATCCTGACCGTAACGGTTTGCGATCGCGCGTGTCAGCGCCACCAGCCCTGCCTTGCTCGCGGAATAGGAAGCCATGCCCGGCGAGGCATTGAATGCCGCCACCGATGCAACGTTGACGATCGCGCCCCCTCCTTGGCGGCGCATCAGCGGCAGGGCCGCCCGGCAGACGCGCATGACGCCCGTGAGGTTCACATCGAGCGCGCGGCTCCACAGCGCATCGTCGATGTCCGCCACATCGTCGCCGTGCACGATGCCCGCCGCATTGACGACAATATCGATCCGCCCGCACTCCGCGGCCCCGCGCGCGATCGCCGCCTGCACGGCCGCTTCATCGCTGATATCGCAGGCATGCCATGCGGCACCGACGTCGCGCGCCAGCGCCTCCAGACGCTCCGGCTGCAGCCCGATGGCCAGTACCGAGGCGCCTTCCTGACGGAATCTGCGCACGATCGCCTCGCCGATTCCCGAGGCGGCGCCGGAAACGACGGCGAGCTTGCCGGCCAGACGGCCGCCGGTCACGGCACGGTCATCGCTCACGGTCAGTCCTCGCGATCACGCCTGCGGCGACCCACTGATCGAAAACCTCCAGGGCCTTCGCGACGAATTCCGGATCGTTGATGTGCAGATCCAGGTCGTGTAGCGCAACGGGTGGCCGCAGCGAGCGCCGGAACTCATCGACATAGGCCTCGTGCCCTTCGGGATCATGCAGGCCCTGACCCGGTCGATCCCATGCGTGCAGGCCGCGGCGCGGAAGCAGAAAGGCGGTCGGTCCCCGCGCCTGGTTGAGCTTGCCTGCGATGAAGCGGGCGAGTTCGCACCGCTCCTCCCCGGTCGAGGTGACCGATCCGATCAGCCGGTTGTGTGCGTGGTAGGGACGGCCCTGATACTGCGCACTCAGCGGCAGCCAGGATTGAACGTCGATCATGTCGCTTGCGCCCGGTGATACGATCTGTGGGATACCGAGCCGGCCCGCTGCCTCGAGGCGCGAAGGACCCGCATTGACCACCGAGCCGCGCAATTGGTTCCCCAGTTCGCACAGCGCGAAGTCGAATACCGCGACGAAGGCTCCCTGTTCGATGAGCCACTCCATGGCCCGCCCGCCCATCCCCGTGCAGTGAAACACCACGGGTTCGAATCCCCGCTCTTCCAGCGCCGGTTTGAGGTCCACCATGTAGCTGAGACAGGATTTGCCGAGCGAACCGATGGCGACGCGTGGGCGCTGCGAGGTCGGCATGACCGCCGTGCGAGTCGCGCCCAGGATGGCGCCTGCAGCCTGGCTGAGTATCGACTGGCAGATGGTGTTCAGGCCGTACAATCCGCCCGCCCAAAGGATCATCATCAGATCCGGCGCCAGCCGCTCGGGCGGTATCAGGTGCGAATAGGACACGGTGCTGACGATGAACTTGGGCATGCCGAGCGGCAGCGCCGCCGTCACATCGAGCGCGAGATCGGTACCCATGGTGCCGCCGAGCGCAAGCAATCCATGGACTTTGCCCTCCGCATACAGCTTGAGCGTCAGCTTGACCGCACCTTCGGCCATTTTCCTCATGGCCTCGTTTTCATCGCCGAGCGCGGCGATCGCATCGATCGTCGTGCCGGCCGCCTCCGCCACGGCGGAGTTGGAGTATTCTGGCGCAAACGAGGGCTGTCCCAACACACCCACGTCCATGATCGCGCCGGAGGCGCCCTGCATCTCGATGCAGCGCTTCATGAACAAGAGTTCGTCGGCCTTGGTGTCCGCGGTGCCGACGATCAATATCCGGGTTTCTGCCGTCATTCCACGCCTCGCATTGACGCCCACTGTTCTTCCATCGCGTAGCCCGTCTCCGGCAATGTGGCGCCGCCATCGACGACCACGGTCTGTCCAGTGATCCAGCAAGCCTCCGCACTCGCCAGGAACAGCATCGCGTGTGCAATATCCTCGGGCCGACCCGCTCGGCCGAGCGGGATGTAGCGCTCGATCCGCTCGCGCGTAGCTGGTGCGCTGAGGCGTCCACGGTCCTTGGCGACGAACCCCGGCTCGACGCCGTTGACCGTGATCCGATGCGGCGCCAGTTCGAGCGCGGCGGCTCTGATGAAGCCATTGACGCCAGACTTGGCGGCGGCATAGTGAGCGGCACGCATCATCGCGACGCGCGGCCCCGTGATTGACGAGGTAATGACGATGCGTCCGGCCTTGCTTTGCTTCAACGAGGGCAGCGCCGCCTGAGTCAACCAGAAGCAACTCTTTAGATTCAGGCTCAGCGCATCCTCGAGCAGGCGCGCATCGATCTCTTCCAACGGCGCCCAGGTGCAACCGCCCGCGTTGTGCATCAGGATATCGATGCGGCCTGCCGCGGCCAGCGATTCCTCGACCGTGCGCTGCGACCCCGCCTCGTCCGCACTGAACGACACCACATGCACCCGGGCGCCGCTCTCGCGTAGCGGGCGGGCGACGAGCTCGGCCGCTTCCCGCGTGCGATTGGCGAGCACCACCTCCGCGCCCGCCCCGGCCAGGCAGGCGGCCAGCGCACCGCCGATTCCCGGCCTCGCACCCGTGATGAGCGCCACACGTCCATCGAAGCGAAACGGCATCATCGTCCGGCACCGGGCGTGCCGAGGCGCGCGATTTCATCGCAAAAGTCATCGAGGACCAAGAGAAAGCGCTGCGCGTCGCTGTCGGTCGTCGCCGGGCACATCAGTAACATGCAATGGAAGGGCGTCACGAGCACACCGCGGTTCATGAAATAGATGTGCAGCAGGGCCTCGAGCGCATCATCGCGGCCGGCGGCAACGTCCGTGGCATTGCTGGGTACCCCGGCCGAGAACATCAATTCGACGCGCGCCCCGAGGTGGACGACGGACCATGGAAGCCGTCGGCGCGAGATCCCGGCCCTTATCCCCGCAGCGAGTGCGAGCGCAGTCTCGGACATGTGCGTGAAGGCTTCCTTGGTGAGGACCTGCTCGAGGACCGCCCGCACCGCGGCCACCTGCAGCGCGCTGCCTGCAAGCGTTCCGCCAAACCCCAGATGTGCGCTCTGGCGCACCGTCGCCGGATTGACCTTGGGCACGGCGTTCCACAGTCGCTCCGCGACTTCCTCGCTGGTTCCATAGAGACCGACCGGGATGCCCCCGCCGATCGACTTGCCGACGATGAGAAAATCAGGCTCGAGGCCGTGGGTGGCCGTATAGCCCCCCGGTCCGCTCGATAAGGTATGAGTCTCGTCGATCACAAGCAACGTGCCGCTGCGCCGCGTGATCTCGCGCAATGCATCGAGGTAACCCGGCTGCGGCGCCACCATGCCGAAATTAGTCATGAAGGGCTCGGCGAGCACGACGGCGACATCGCGCGGGCCCAGCGCCGCTTCCAGCGCGGCGACATCGTTGAACTCGACGATGCGCGATACCTTTGCGTGATCGACGCCATTCGGATGAATGCCATTGCGCATCACGACCTGCCCGTCGCGCAGCGCAACGTGGGCTTCTTCGACTGAGCCGTGATAACAGCCGTTGAACACGAGGACCTTGGTGCGGCCGGTGATCATCCGGGCGATGCGGATCACGGCCCGGTTGGCATCGCTCGCCGAGGTCGTGAACCCCCAGTAGGGGAGGCCGAAGCGCTGCGCCAGCTCGGCGCCGACCCACGCCGCCTCCTCGGTCGGCAGCATCAGGGTTGCGCCACGCTCGAGCTGACCCGCCACGGCCCTCGTCACGGCCTGAGGCCCGTGACCGCACATCGCGCCGCTGTCGCCGAGACAGAAATCCACGTAGTGCAGGCCGTCCACACATTCGAAGTGCGCGCCGCGCGCGCCGCGGCAGTAAAGCGGAAAGCCGCCCGCCCAGCGGCGCATCCAGTGCGACGGCGCGCCGTAGAGAAAGTGCTGCTGACCCTCGTGGTGAGCCCGGAGCGATCCTGGGTGCAGCCGCGCGAATTCGTGCTGTTCGTGCGCGATCAGCTCGTGCAGCGCGGCGGTACAGAGACTTGTCACGGGCTCGACGGGTGCACTACGGGCACGGTGGGTTCGAACAGTCCACGCTTCATCACGAGCTTCACCCACAGGAACGACAGCACCGCAAACGTCCCCAGCACGATTCCGGTGTACTTGACGATTTGCGGCTGCATCTGCGGCGTCGGGGAACTGTTGATCACGACGTAGACCATGCCCGCGATCGCAAACAACGGCACGAATGGATACCCAGGGACCTTGAACGGCCGGTTGAGCTCCGGATGGCGCCGGCGCAGCACCATCAGCGATATCTGAGCCATGATATAGGCGAACAGCCAGGATACCGATGAGGCGATCATCAGCGGCAGGATCGCATTCACGTCGCCGCCGGACCAGACGAGTCCGATCAGCGGCAAGGACGCGACGAACAGAATTGCAATCACCGGCGTCCCAAAGCGGGAATGCGTGCGCTTCAACACCGAGATCACCTGGCCGTTCTCGGCCATGCCGGCCAGCATGCGTGGCACTGCAGCGAGCACGGTGTTGATCAGGCTGGCGGAGGCGATGAGCGCCAGCGCGGCGAACCAGATACGGGCTGACGGCCCGAATACCGCCACGGCATAGTCCAGGTGCGGGGTTGCGGCGTCGACCAGCCGCTCGCGCGGAATGACGAAGACGCTGCCGATGGCAAACAACAACTGCGCAACGAAGATGACGACCAGACCGCCGATCATCGCTCGCGGCAGATCGCGATTGGCGTTGCGCGCCTCGGGCACCAGCGGCGTCACAAACTCCGATCCCACGAACACCCAGAACGCGAGCGCGATGACCCCGAGGATTACGGTATCCCGGCTCATCGACGCGAGCGCCGTGGACGCACCCCCGGCGAGCGGCGCGTACGCATGCCCCGACAGAGCCACGAGACCCGTGAGCGCAAGAAACGTCAACACGATGAAGCTCAGCACCGTCTGCACCCGGGCAAACACATCGGTGCCCAGGATATTGAGGAATGCGAATACCGCGATGATCGCAAAGGGCCATGCATGCACCGGCAAACTGATCGGCACGCTGTGCGTCAGGATTTGGTTCGCGAGAATCAGCTCCGCCGGCAAACCGAACATTGCCGGCACGACATAGCCGGCGAACACCAGCAGGATCGCCGGGAAATTGCCGATGGCCGCCTCGGCGTAGCTGCTCAGGCTGCCGGCGCTCGGCATCATCAGAGCCATTTCCGCGTACGCCATGGCATTCGCGATTGCAATCGCGAACGCGATGATCAGCGCGACGATGAATCCCCAGCCACCGATACCAATACCCTGCGTCAGGGATATCATCCCGATCTGGGCGACGATGACTCCAATGGACACGGAAAACAGCGCGCCAAGACCAAGGCGCCCGGCCGTTGCGCCGGAGGCGGCCGTCATTTCTCCACCGCCGCGAACGATTCTTCGAGCACATCGCACAGGAGGTCAATTTGCGCCCGCTCTATGACCAGAGCCGGAGAGAGGATGATGTTCGGCCCGGAAGTGCGGATCATCGCACCACGCCGATAGGCCTCGCGGGCGACGCGGGACACCTCCATGGCGCCCCGGCCGAACGATTTCTTCGTCGCTTTGTCGGCCACCATCTCGAGGCACACCATCAGCCCGACGCCGCGCGCATCGCCGATCAGCCGTGAACGGCGCCCCAAATCCTGCAGCCTGGACAGCAGGTGCGCGCCCTGCGCGGCGGCGTTCGCGGCGACGTTCTCGCGCTCGATGATGTCGAGGGTGGCGAGCGCGGCAGCGGCGGCGACGGGATGGGCGCTGTAGGTGTAGCCGTGCGTGACGGCGCTCATCGGATCGTTACTGGCATCGAAGGCTTCCGCGATCCGCGCCGATATCGCCGTGGCGCCCAACGGCACGTAGCCCGACGAGATGCCCTTGGCGAGACACCACAGATCGGCTTTCACGTCCCACATGCGGGTGCCGAACAGGTGCCCGGTGCGTCCGAACCCCGTCACCACCTCATCGGCGATCAGCAGCACCCCGTGCTTGTCGCAGACCTTGCGGATCAGCGGCCAGTAGTTGGCCGGCGGCACGATGACGCCGCCCGCGCCCTGCACGGGCTCGGCGATGAAGGCGGCGACCGTGTCGGGGCCTTGGAATATGATCTCGCGCTCCAGCAGTTCGGCGCAGATCTCGCCGAGACGGGTCGGGTCCTCTGTGTACGGATTGCGGTACACCCAGGGCGTATCGACGTGAAAGCATCCCGGCAGCATCGGCTCGTAGGGACGGCGGAAATTCGTATTGCCGTTGACGCTCATGCCGCCGAAATGCACGCCGTGATAGCCCTGCCGGAGCGCGATGAACTTGGTCCGATCGCCCTGCCCGCCGATCTTCCAGTACTGGCGTGCGAGCTTCAGCGCGCCTTCCACGGCATCCGAGCCGCCGTTGCTGAAGAACACCGCGGCGACGCCATCCGGCTCCATCAGTTTCACCACCCGCGAGGACAGCTCGATGGCTCGCGGATGGGTCGTGCCGCGAAACACATTGAAATACGGCAGCGAATCGAGCTGTGCGACGATGGCGTCGCGGATCTCGCGGCGTCCGAAGCCGAGGTTCGCGCTCCACAGCCCGGCGACGCCGTCGATCAGGCGATTCCCGTCCGCATCCCAGATCCAGCAGCCTTCGCCGCGTACGATGATGTCGGGCGGCGTGTCGCGCATCGCCTTGGGCTGCGCCATCGGATGCCACAGGTAATGGGCATTGGCCGCTTTCAGCTCTTCGAGGGTCCAATTACTCATTGATGCTCTCCGCAGATAATCCAAGTCGTGCCCGGATCGCGGCGATATTTCCCGCAATGTCCCGCAAATCGAAATACTGCGTCAGCAGTCCGACCTTGGCGGCACCGACGATGTTGCGCAGTTGGTCATCGACAAAAAGCACCTGCGCCGGCTCCAGACGCATCGCGTCGGTCGCCAGCGCGTACGCACGCGCATCCGGCTTCAATATGCCCGTGCGCGTGGCATCCACGAATGCATCGAGGTGGCTCAGCACCTCGAGCCGCGCCAGGAAGGACGTGCCGTAGAACAGCTCGAGCTCGTTGCTGAGGATGCCTACACGGATCCCGCGCGCCCGGGCCTCGAGGATCAATCGGTACATGGAGGGCCGAACGACCGTGTTCGGTTCCACCTGACTGATGCGTGTCAGCAGCATCGGCATATCCCATCCGGGCTCTCCCACCTGTTCGCCGAGTTCGCGGGCACGCTGTGCCCAGTAATCGCGCTCGGAGATTTCGTCGCGCTGCATCGATTGCCACAGTGGATCGGTTTGCGGGGCAAGGGGCCCCATCCATTGCAGCGAATCCGCGGGCAGACCCAGCAACTGTTCGGTCTGTCGGTGGCGTTCGAACACCGAGACGCTGATGACCGCTCCGAAATCCAGCAGCAGTCCGCGGATTCCGCGTGGGCTGCCGTCTTCCGCGCCAGCGCTCATGCCGAGACGCTCACCAGTTTGACATCCGTGTAGCCGAGCAGGCCTTCGAGCCCGCTCTCGGACCCGAGGCCGCTGTCCCCGACGCCGCCGAACGGCGTCTCCGGCTGAGAGACACCAAAATGATTGATGCCGACCATTCCCGCGCGCAAGCCGCGCGCAAGCCGGTGGGACGTTTTCAGGTCCCTGGTGAACGCGTAGGCGGCGAGCCCATAGGGCAACCCGTTGGCGCGGGTGATCGCTTCATCGAGATCATCGAACGCGTCGAGCAATCCGATCGGTCCGAAAGGCTCCTCACGCTGCACCCGGGCGCTGCGCGGCGCATCCTCGATGATGGTGGGATGGTAAAAGCAGCCCGGCCGCGCGACCTGGTTACCGCCCAGCAACACGCGGCCGCCTTGATCGACGGCCTCGTCCACGAAGGCCTGCATCTCGCCAATGCGCCGCCGATGGATGAGGGGTCCCACCTGGACTCCCTCTTCCAGGCCTGAACCGATTTTCAGTGCCGCTGCGCCGGAGACGAATGCGTCGCGAAAGGGGGCGTAAACCGAGCGGTGCACGAGGAAGCGGATCGGGGATGCACACACCTGCCCGGCATTGCGGAACTTGGCCGGAACGGCCAGGCGCGCGACAGCGGCGGGGTCCGCATCGGCACAGACGATGACCGGCGCGTGGCCGCCGAGTTCCGCGGTGTAGCGCTTCATGTGGTGCGCCGCCAGCTCACCAAGGAGCCGGCCCACCGGGACCGACCCGGTAAAGGAAACTTTCTTGATGGTCTCACTGGCGATGAGCGTGCGGGAAATATATGGCGGATCGCCGCACACGAGATTCAGGACCCCGGGGGGCAAGCCCGCATCGACCAGGGCGTGGGCAATCAGGACGCAGGTGCCGGGGGTCTCCTCGGAGGGCTTGATAATGACACTGCAGCCCGCACTCAGCGCGCCGCCGAGCTTGCGTGCAGGCAGGTTCGCCGGGAAATTCCAAGGTGTGAATGCCGCCACCGGCCCAACCGGCACGCGCTCCACGGTTTGTGCAAGTATGGAATCGACCCTCGGCGGCACGCCTCGGCTCGGCAGTCGCTTGGATTCTTCCGCCATGAAGTCGATGATGTCGGCAGCCAGCATGACTTCCCGCCGGGATTCCGCCAGCGGCTTTCCCTGTTCCAGCGTCAGTGCGTGGGCAATTCGCTCGGCCCGCTCACGAATCAGCGCGGTCGCTTTCGTGAGGATGCGAAAACGCTCGATGGGCAGCATCGAGGACCACTGCGGGAACGCGCGCCCCGCTGCGCGCTCGGCGGCTCGGAGCTCCGCCGCGCCGGCGATCGGCAACCGGCCGATCTCGGACTCATCCGCCGGATTGACGACCGGGAGGAAGCCGGAATCGGTGCGATCATGCCAGCGCCCGCCGATCAGAAGCTCGAGCGCAGGGTACTCCACGTGAACCTCACTTCAGATGATATTGCACATCGAGTCCGAACGTCCGGGGTCGCGTCGGAATCTGTCGCGCATACTGCGGGGAATTCTGCGCCTCGGAGCGGTCAAATCCTACGATAGCGTCCCGGTTGAGCGCATTGTCGACGAAGAGATAGGCTGACACCCGGTCCCTCTCCACTCCGAGGCGTGCGTTCAGAATGCTATACGAGGGTCGGGTACTGACCGGATAGGGCTCTGCACTGGGGTCGAACTCCGAACCGACGTACTGGTCCTCGACCCTCGCCGTCAGTGCATATTGGCCGGTCAGCGGATGACTGTACTCGAGCGATGAGCTCGCAGTCCACTTCGGGACGTCGGCCAGCGGCGAGCCCACGGGCAGCACCGAGCCAGGTGCCGCAGCCGTAATCGCGGCGTCGGTGTACCCAAGGCTGGCATGCAGAGTCAGGTCATGCGTGACCCGCGCATCCAGCTCGAACTCACCGCCCTTGGAAACGGCGGTTCCGGCGTTCGCCGTGTATCCATAACCGCAGGCGAGAGGAATGTTTTGTTGCACGTCGCTCCACTTTATGTAATAGATCGACGAGCGGATCCCCACCTGGCCTTCCATGAGCCGCGCCTTCTCGCCCAGCTCATAGCTCCAGACCGAGTCGGGCCGGTAGGTGTTTGCGCCGAGCGACTGCAGGTCCACCCCGCAAAAACTCGGCGGAATCGGCAGGTTGGCGGAACCGGGCCGGAAGCCTTTTGCGGCATCCGCGAACAGCGTCAGGTCCTGAGTTGGGAGGTACGTAATACCGATCTTTGGCGTGAAACCCGACGCGCTCGTGCTGCCGGAAGATACGTACGGCGGCGCCGTCGCAAGACCTGAGTAGTTCTGCGTGTAATCGAAACCGTAATGAAAGTAGCGCAGTCCTGCGGTAACCTTGAGATCCGGGACGATCGCGTAGGTCGCTTCTCCGAAGAGCGCAGACTGCTGCAAATGATCCGGCTCGGAATCATCGAATACGACTGGCGCGCCGTCGTAAGGGATCAGGCCGCTGGAGCCTTCGCTGTAATTCAGCTGATCATTGAAGTCGTTGTAGAACGCGCCCAGGATCCAGTCGAGGCTACCTCCCTTGTTCGACGCAAGGCGCACCTCCTCGCTGAACTGGTTCTGCTCATGCTCTTCTGAGGCATCTCCCGTCGTCAGGAACGGCGAACCATAGGGCAGGAATACCCCGTACCACTGTTCTGAGACGTCCTCGACATTCAGCAGGTGGACATGTAACTGAGAGCTCGTCGACTGCAGCGTTGCCCAGCCAAAATCGTATCTGACCTTCAGCGAGTACACCTCGAAGTCCTCTTCGAAGCTCTCCGGGATATTGCCCGCCTGGTAGTGGGCGTAATTGCCGGGCGGGACATCGATGGAGTTCTGACCGCCCTGGGTGATTTTCTGCAGGAATACGGCCGGCGTGACCGACAGATCCGAGCCGGGCTGCCACAGCAGCGTCGCTCGCAGTGCCTGTGTGTGCGTGTAGTTGACATCGGAGAACTTGGCCGCGACCGGCGCATCCGCCACATCGCCGCGCACCGTGTTGTTATTCGTGTACTGCGGATAGGGCGAGACGACGATCCGGTCAATGTAGCCGCTGTCGTACCTATCGGTCAGCACGAGCCGCAGCGCAAGCTCGTGATCGATCAGGGGCAGATTGAGCATGCCGTTGATACCGTGATTGAATCCACCGCCCTCGGTGCCGCCGAGGATGATCTGACCACTGGCGTCGAATTTTTCGGGATTCGGCTGATTCGTCAGCAGGCGGATCGTGCCGCCCTCGGAGCCCGCTCCGTAGAGGGTCCCCTGGGGACCACGCAGGACCTCGACGCGCTCGAGGTCATACAGATCCGGGCTGAGCTCGCTCTTGCCGGCCGCCGACAGCGCACTGGTCGGAGGCGAGACCGGAACGTCATCGAGATAAAAGCCGACGGTTGGCGAGGACCCGCCGGTGTCGGAGAGTCCGCGGATGTTGAAATTGGTGCGGCCCGGGCCCACCGACTGGAAGGACACGCCCGGGATCGACGCGGCAAGCGTCGCAATGTCGGGCACGCCGCGGCCGATCAGTTCGTCGCCGGTCTGCGCGGTGATACTGATCGGCGTCTCCTGCAGCGTCGTCTCGCGCTTCGTCGCTGTCACGACGATCTCGCCCAGAGTGTCGGAATTCGGCGGCGCATCCTCCGCGTGCGCAGCACCAGCCAGCCAGCCGGCTGCCAGCACGGACAGGCCTGCGACACGAGCGGCGTTCATGAGCTTGGCGGGCTCGATTGATGGGAATCGACACGTCGAGACACCACACAATATCCCGCCGACATTTCTCATGAGACCTCCCATATCGTTTTATCCTTAGTAAACGGCAGCCGCGGAAACAAGTCATAAAGATCTTAATAAAAGTCATGTGACTTGGTTTTGAGCGAGTCTAGGCGTGGCTGCGAAGCCCGTCAAGTGCCAAGCCGCAGTGAATATTCCCAGGTCCATGGACAGAAGCGCGCTGACGCCATACCGATAGCCGAGTGTGAATCCGGCGGATAGCATCGAGGTGCTGCCCGTGGTCGCCGAATTTCCGCACCTCACGACAAACCACAAGATTTGAGGAGCCGATGCCGATCGGCGATCCCTCAACCCGCCGTCCACCACTAAATTGTACGCACTGCGCGCTCCGTGGCGAGTCGGTGTTCTGGCGCCACAGCAGCGGTCTTCATAGGTTGGGGAAGTTCAGTAAAATCAATCATTAATAGCTCGCATGCCATGGATCACCCCGGGTAAAATCAGCGAATGCAGCGCGATGACGCCCTCCGCCTCCTACGCGAACACCGTGAACAGCTCCACGCACTCGGCGTTGGGCAGCTGTTCTTATATGGATCGGTGGCGCGCAACGAGTCTCGGGAGGAGAGCGACGTCGATCTCCTCGTCGAGCCGTCGAGCCAGCGGTTCTCAATCTTCGATCTGGTGCGCGTACGAGACCTGTGCCGCACAATCCTGGGCACCACCGCGGACATCCACGACTACGATGGGCTGCGCCGACTGCCCGAATTCCGGCGGCGCGTCGGTGGCGATCTCGTCCGTGTCTTCTGACATCTCCCGCAGCGGCCGCGCGGCGACGCCTCGCGGGGCCGCAAAGCATTGGAACTTGTCACGCACGACACCGAAGTCAGCTACCTGGCCAACAACGAGCGCCAGCTTGCAATTGAACGCCTGCTGATCCGGTTCGGCGAAGCACTGAAGAGTATTCCCAACGAGACGTTGAGGCAGATCGATTCGACCATCGTTGGGCAGGCCCCAAAGGGTTTCGCGACATCGCTTCCCACTGGTACGAGGAAGGATTGGATCACCGCTTGATCTGGCACGCGCTCGTGAATGACTTGCCTCACATGCTTGATGCTTTGCAGCGGTGGATTGATGCAAGCAGCTGCCCTGAGTCAGCCCCATGATTGGAACCGTCACGGCCGTGTCCCGGCGGACTCGTTCCTGACGTGCTGATGGTGACCACCAAGCGTCAATCGACTCGTCACGACCGTGCATTGGCGAGCGTCCGGTATCGACCGGTCTAAACTGTATCGGCGCATCGCATTAGGTCAGCGTGGGCGTGGTAGGGCGGCTCGGCAAGCTGCGTCTCGCACACCAGTTGCCCGATTATCATAGCTGGGAACGATGCCGCTGCGCTGCGTAGTACCTAGATCGCGTTACCCAATAGTAAATATATGCGGACATCACTGGTGCAATTATTAGCAGCGTGAGCCAAGCACCCCGATGATCCATTTCGCGCCCAAAACCACATTCCAAGAGCATGCGAAAATAGAAACCCACGACAATGAACAAGACCGCTCCCGTGATCAAAATCTTAACTACCTGATTGAGCAGGGAGGGCGCTGCGAAGATGTTCGAGGCATCCACCAACACTTGTATCGGTAGGGCAGCCATTACGACAATTAGCACCGTCCCCGATATCGCCCACGACCGTAATCGCCGCTCCGGCGTTAGAAGCATTTTTGTTCTCCTTAATCCCTGATCTCGGTCGCGTGATCGCCAATCAAAATGCGCCGACATACCCGAGCGCTCGATCTGCCACTCATGTAGCGTAGCTGAAACCGCGAACGGCAGCTTCACGGCGGTTATTTCAGGACCGCGGGGGCTGGATTTCGCCAGGAGCCTGTCGGGTCGCCACCGCCATCCAATTAGTCCTCTTGCGGCCTGTGGCCGCCAAACCTATTTGTCGACGGGACCTTCACTGAATCCGTTCAAATTGCTCAGATAATCCAAAGCGTCAGCACGACCAAAATCGACGTATGCACGTGCAAGAACGCGATGACCACCCGCCAAAGCTGTGGCGGCTGCGACTCCCATCACTACTGCCTCACCGGATGAACAAATCGCCGCGCGTGCCTGCGAAAGTGGTGCGGCACTTCTCACTCGAGATTTGGATTTTGGCGATGTGCGGCGATATCCACCGGATCAATACCAGGGTGACCGGCGACAATTAGAACTGCCGGTGGAAATTCTCCGAGATCGTCAACACTTTCGAGCTTGACCCGAGCGAACTGGTGAATGTCCTCCTGAAAATCGACAAACTGCGCATCATTGATTTTCGCCCGCCGACCCGGATCCGAAGACTTACCTCCCGGAACTTTGGCTGGCGCAGAGATGGTCCGGTGCAGGCGTATTTTCTGCGGCGAGCCGTGCCGGAATTCTTTGCCGGCCGCTTCGATGGCGGTGGCGACGAACTGCGCTTCGTTGGCGGCAATCTGTCCTCGGCGTCCATGTTGAGGCTCCAGACATCGCTGCAGAGACTCGCCGGGGAATTTGAGCATCTGGCGCAACAGGATGCGCGCCTGCCTCTGGATAAGCGTAAGCGCTGCGCAGCCATTTTGGGGTTGAGGATGTGGGAGTTTTCGGAATTTGCGAAGCTGCGCGGCGGCCGGCCGCCCCGGCGCACCGCCGCGCACAGGAAAAGCTCTCGCTAGCCACCGACCTCTTCGCCGCAGAGGGCGTGTAACTGTCTAGGGCATCGTCGCCGCCGGCGATGCAACAACAATCTCCTTCGCGCGAAGACGGCCTTGGATTCCTATTTGAACGGACTGAAACATCGGGCGACTGTGTTGCCGCTCACAATCCACAGTGTCATCATCAGGGCGAGGGTTAGGGTGCACCAATTCGGCAATTGTCATTTTTGTGGCATTCCGGTAGATTAGCCGCTGGTTCACCAAATCGACAATCGTCGTTTGGGTGGCATCACTATCTACATCACAAGGTGCACCAAAATGGCATCTGCTGGCACCACCCCATTCTACGGGCGTGAGCACGAGCTACAGCGCCTCCAAGAGCTTGCTGGCAAGAAAACCGCCAGCTTGGTTATCATCAAGGGACGCCGCCGCATCGGCAAGAGCCGCCTAGCCATTGAGCTCGCCCGTCGATTACCGGGTTACGGGGCTCTGAGCTTTCAAGGACTGCCGCCGACCGCGCACCTGACCGCCGGGCAGGAGCGCGAAGACTTCGCACTTCAAATCAATCGCCAGCTCGGTATCCCGGCACCGCGGGCCGATGATTGGAATACGCTGTTATGGAGCCTTGCCGATCGAACCAGAACCGGCCCGTATTTGATCGTTCTGGATGAAATCAATTGGCTGGGATCGAAAGATCCAACGTTCCTCGGGAAGCTTAAGAATGCCTGGGATGCGGAATTTTCTCCAAATCCGAATTTGATCCTCATTCTTTCCGGTTCGTTGAGCGGCTGGATCGAACGCAATATCCTGCATCACACCGGCTTTCTGGGGCGGGTGTCACTGGACTTCACGCTGCCGGAGCTGCCGTTGGCGACCTGTAACTTGTTCTGGGGCAAGCACCGCGATCGCATTACCCCTCATGAAAAGCTGCGCTTACTGTCCGTGACGGGCGGGGTGCCGCGTTATTTGGAGGAAATGAATCCGGCGCTGTCGGCGGACGTCAACATTCAGCGCATGTGTTTCACGCCAGAAGGGCTGTTATTCAAGGAATTTGACCTAATTTTCCACGACCTGTTCAGCAGACGCGACAAAGTCTATCGCGAGATCGTGGCGGCGCTGGTCAACGGCTCTTTGGACCTAGAGGGGCTATACGCGGCACTCGGCGTCGGCAAGACCGGGAAGATCAGCGAATACAGCTCGGATCTGGTGCAGGCGGGCTTTTTGTCGCGCGACTACACATGGGACCTCAAGACGGCGGATGAGGGCAAGCACAGCAAATTACGCTTGAGCGACAACTATCTGAGGTTTTATCTCAAATACGTTCAGCCCAACCGTAGGCGCATCGAACGCGGAACGTTGTCCCGGTTGCCGAATATCGACGGCATATTGGGCCTACAGTTCGAGAACATCGTGCTCAAGAATCGGCTGGCCATATTCGAACGACTGCATATCGACCCCAACGACGTTCTGTACGACAACCCGTTTTTTCAGCGAAAAACACTGCGCCACGCGGGCTGCCAGATCGACTATCTGATCCAGATCCGACAGAAGACGCTCTATGTATGCGAAATCAAATTCTCCAAGAACGCCGTGCCGCTAAGCGTGATATCCGATGTGCAGGAGAAAATCGCGCGGCTCAGTATGCCGCGACACATGAGCTATCGACCGGTGTTGATCCATGCGGGCGCCATTGCTGAAAGTATTGCCGAACAAGAGTATTTTGCGTCGGTGATCGATTTCGGCGACCTGATGGCTGCGGATACCTAGGAGTCTTGCGGCAACGGCGCAAGCGTCATATGAAACCAGAATCCTTGGATAGCTGGCAGTAGGCTGGCAGTAGAAAACAGCCGGTTCCTCTCCGCTGACTCTGTTCTTTCGCAAGATCCTGCTTTTACTGGGATTTTCTATTGGCGGAGAGGGAGGGATTGCTCGCGGCTACGCCGCTCGTCCTCCGCTTCGCTCCGGACCGCCGCAGCTGCGCTGCGTCGTCCAAAATCGCCTGCGGCGATTTTGTCGAACCCTCGATGGGCTTTTGACCCCCCGGAAGGCTCTTAGAAATCAGCAACTTACTGATTCGCAACGAATCGGCGTCCCCTGCATTCCCCTCATTTCCCCATCGCTGGCAGTAGGGCTGGCAGTAGAAGGCTCTCGGTATGCGCGCACTTACAGCCCGCCGACAATTTTAAAGGAATCACAGAATACAGACCCGTGGAGCCGCCGCTCAGGCAAACGAGCGTTTAGCCATCTTTGTGGTCCTCGCCCCGCACCAGCGCCAATGCTCTAATAGGACTGCCCGACCCGTTCTTGATTTTGAGCGGTGCGCAAAATATCAAGGCTCCAGTCGGTGGGAGCAGATCAAGGTTTGTCAGGCACTGCAGCCCGTATCGCCCCGCACCGTGCATGTAGTAATGACACGGATACGGCGGTTTAAGGTCATGACCCTGTCCGGCATCGGTACCGATCGATTCGGAGCCGAATCCAACGACATCGCGCTCGTCGATGAGAAAGCGAACGACGTCGGTGGCCGGGCCCGGCGTGTGCTGACCGGTCTCGTCGTAGTTCTGAAAGGCGACCGGATCGGAACGTTTCGACCAGTCGGTGCGCATGAGCACCCAAGACCGCGCAGGTATGCGCCCGTGCACCGCCTCCCAGCGTTGCAGGTGATTGGCGGTCAACAGAAAATCCGGATCCGCAGCGGCCTCCGCCGAACAGTCGATCACGCAGGCCGCGCCGACAAGATGTTGTACCGGCAGCGTATCGGTGGCGTTGTTCGGTAGATCGCGGCCGGAAACCCAGTGGATGGGGGCATCGAAGTGCGTCCCCGTATGCTCGCCGCAGGAGAAGTTATTCCAATACCAAGCTGAGCCACGCTCGTCGTAGCGAGAGACCTCCTCGATTCGAAAGGGCCAGCACTGACCAAACTCGGGCGGCAGCACGATCTGCGGAAACGCCGACGATAGGGTCTGTGTCAAGTCGACCACCCGAATTTGTCCGGACAGCAACTCTGCAGCCAAGGACACCAACGAATTCACGGTCATACAGGCTCGCTCCTCGAATTCACCACGTTCGTGCACTCATACGCTGACTTCTCGCTCGAGAGTCTTCGGACTTTCCTGCCAGCGGGCGAACCACTCCTGAGCCACATCGCCGGGATAGATATCCTCAACGCCGTCCTTCAGTGCGTTGACGATCGCCCTTGCCAACGCATCCGGTGACAGCTTCGGGGGCGGCAACGTCTGGTTCCACTCGTCATCGATCGGGCCGGGAAAGATGTTGATCACCCGCACGCCACCTGCGCGCATTTCGGCGCGCAGGCATTGTGACAACGAAAGCGCCGCGGCCTTCGACGCCGAGAATGTTCCATGCGACGGGTAGTTGCAGAGGGCATAAATTGATAACAGGTTGACCCATGCAGTCGCACTCGATTGACCATCCGCGCCGCGCGCGCGCATCACCGGCCCGAATTCTTGGGCCAGGCGCAGCAGGCCAAAGTAATTGATGTCCATCTCTGCACGGGCCACCTCGATCCCGCTGCGCGAGGCGATGCCCTGGGCGCGATGCACTTCGGCGCTATTGATCAAAATATCAACCTTTCCACCGATTTCACCGGCCATTTCCTTTACGGACTGTGAGTCGGTCAGATCGAGAGGCAGCAGGGCGACCTGCGGCAATGCCGCGAGTTGTGCGTACCCAGGGAATTTTTTCCATGGCTCCGCGTACCCCACCCACACCAAATCCGCGCCGGCCGCAATGAGACTTCGAACGATGGCTTGGCCGACGGCGGTTTTACCGTCCGTCACCAACACCTTCCGATATTTGGGGTCACAGGTCATGTCCCGCAGCTGCGTGTCGTCGGCCATGTTGGGCACCTCGTCGATGGGAAACGCCAGGAGCACGCCCTGGCCGGACTTATCGAGACGGGCACCTACACGCACACGACTCGGGGCTGGCGCGCAGCCGGCATGCAAGTGCACGATGACCGTCGGCCCCACATCGAGTCGCACCATTCCCAAGCTCCAGGGAACGCGCTCGCGGAAGAATGGATCGTGGCTTAGATGCACGGTCGTCGTCGAAATCAATTCCCCGCTTCCCGACTGTTCGCGCCAGTGCAGCGTATCGGATAGGCAGCGATGGCACACTTCGCGCGGCGGATACTGCACGGAGCCGCAGCCACCGCAAACCTGCAGCTCGAACCGTCCCAGCGCCGCGGCTGCCGTCAACCCGAGCGCCGCCCGCGACCGACTCGCCGGTGGCAGCAGTGGCAGCCGGGTGCGTAGGATCGGATTTTTGCGTTTCGGCCGGAGCAAGGGTGGGATCATGCGGCGGCCCGGCTCAATACGGCCGCTCCCGAACAGAGGCCACGATCGTAGGTGATCATGCCGAAACCCACGGCAATCCCGAAGCGCGCCTCAGGAACCCGTCGTGCCAAATTTCGGTCCGTCAGTTGGCGAATCGCTTCGACCAGTCCCAGAAACCCGGCGGCGCAGCCGGCCTGGCCCACCGAGAGCTGTCCACCGCTTGTGTTGATCGGAAAGGTGCCGTCGGTCGTCAACGAATGGCCTCGGATGAAGGCCGGCCCCTCGCCCTTCTCGCAAAAGCCAAGATCCTCGATCTGAATCATGGACATCACCGGATAATCGTCGTAGGTCTCGACGAAGTCGATGTCGGCTGGTTCCAAGCCTGCGGCACCATACAAATGTTCCCGGTCGAGCACCCAACCGCCACGGATCTGAATGGGATCCTCGGGGAATGCATTGTGGCGCTCACACGTCGAGCGCACGATCGCATACGGCAGGCCAAGCGCCTCGGCGCGCTGGCGCGTCATGACCAAGAAGGCTTCGGCGCCGGCACACGGCATCACACAATCGAACAGCCGGATGGGATCCGCAATCAACCGAGCCCCCAGATACTCCTCCAGTGTGAGCTCTTTCTTGAACATGGCGTGCGGATGACCCAGAGCGTTGTTGCGCTGCGCGACACAGATCTTGCCGAAATCCTCGGGTGTCGCGCCGAACGCGCGCATGTAATAGGAGGTCAGGAAGGCGAAGCTTGCGTTCGGCCCTCCCGATCCGTACGGAAACACTGCATCGCTTGCAAATACACTGAAGCTGCCGAGGCTTTGGCGAAACGAGTCGACGTGGTTCGTATCTGCACCGATGCAGGCGACCACTTCCGCGTCACCGGCCTGCACTGCGCGCAGCGCGCGGCGCAGCGCGACAATGCCACAGGCACCCCCCAGCGGAACGTGATCGAGCCATCGGACAGTGATACCTAGATGCTGCGTGAGACCGATCGCTGTGTCCGGCGCCAATGTGAAGCTGCCGATGCTCAGGCCGTCGATGTCGGACTTGTTGAGGTTCGACTCTTTCAATAGCCGCGCCAAGGTCTGGGCGACAAACCAGTGTGCACTGCGGATGGAATGACGGACGTACGGCACCG
The DNA here is from genome assembly GCA_963784105.1 of uncultured Gammaproteobacteria bacterium. GTDB lineage: Bacteria > Pseudomonadota > Gammaproteobacteria > Steroidobacterales > Steroidobacteraceae > Bog-1198. The sequence continues at coordinate 503,912 of CAWAQE010000015.1, read as the reverse complement.
TGACGGGTGCAACCAGCACGACATCTCGATAGTCGCGGGAATTGCCGCTCGTGGTCAGTGGATGTTCGCTCACTGCGGCCATGCAACCAGCCTGCCCTATCGCGGCTCCTGGAGCGATAACAACACAGACTTCAGAATCGTATGATGTTTGACCGCTTCTTCGCCGAGTTCATGGCCCACGCCGGATTGTTTTGTTCCGCCGAACGGGACCGCCAGATCCAACACACCGTGGGTATTGACCCACACCGTGCCGGATTTGAATTTGGCGATAAACCAGTGAGCGGCATCCAGGTTCTGCGTCCAAACGCTGGCGCCAAGCCCATATTGGGTGTCATTGGCGCGCGTGATCACCTCACGAACGTCGGTGAAACGCGTCGCTGTCAGCACCGGCCCGAAGATTTCTTCCTGCACCACGCGCATCTGCGGCGACACGTCGGTCAGGACCGTGGGCTGCACGTACGAGCCCGGGCCGGGTAACGACTCTCCGCCCACCAGCACCTGGGCGCCCTGCGCCTTGCCCGACTCTATATAAGTCAGCACTCGTTGCTGTTGCGCCCTCGACACGAGCGGACCCATTTCGGTGTTCCCGGCGAGAGCTGGACCCAACTTGATCGTCGCTGCTATTTTTGCGATGCCCTGCGTCACCTGATCGTAAATCCGCTCATGAACAAACAGACGGGAACCCGCACAACAATTCTGACCATGATTGGCGAAGATGCCCATCGCCGTACCGGGAATTGCAATATCGAGATTGGCATCCTCGAGCACGACCATCGGAGATTTGCCGCCCAGTTCGAGAGTGAACCGCTTCATTTGCCTCGCAGCCGCTTCACCAATTTTCCGCCCCACCTCAGTCGATCCAGTGAAACTGATCTTGTCGACTCCGGGATGCGCGACGAGCGCAGCGCCGGCCGTGTCTCCAAATCCGGAGACGACATTGACGACCCCCTCGGGAATACCTGCTTCAGCCAAAAGGTGAGAGAACCGGATCGCTGTGAGTGGCGTTTGTTCAGCCGGCTTTAGGACCAACGTACAGCCGGCGGCGAGGGCTGGCGCGATTTTCCAGATCGCTTGGCCGAGTGGGACATTCCAGGGCGTGATGGCGCCGACCACCCCAGTCGGCTCCCGCAACGTCATCGCAAAGAATTTTCCATTCGGAATGTAAGGCACTGTGGGGGTCATCGTCTGGCCGGCAATCTTGGTCGCCCAGCCGGCCATATAACGCAGATAATCGACCGACAGGTTGACGTCGAACAGGCGGGTGCCCATCAAGGTGCGCCCGCTATTGACGCTCTCGATCTCCGCAAACTCGGTTGCGTGAGTCTCGAGCAAATCGGCGAGTCTGAGCATGATGCGTTCGCGCTCTGACGGCCGCATCTTGGGCCACGGACCCTCGTCAAACGCCAGACGCGCGGCGCGCACCGCAACGTCAATATCCGCCGCGTCACCTGCCGGCACCCGGCCTACCTCGAGCCCGCTCGTCGGATCGACCACGGAAATAGTCTTACCGGTGACGGAGTCGATGAACCGTCCTCCGACGAATAGTCGATGGTGCGCACCGAGAAAGCTGCGACTCAGTGCTCCTAACACAGACAAGTCATTTGCTAGCGACTGCATGGTTTCACCTCATCAACCGTGACCATCTCACGTGCGCTTGCTCATGGCGACGCACCGACTGTGTGCGTTAGGCACACTGCTTGTCGAGTTCTGACAGGCCTTTGTCCAAGGCGCGCAGGCCGATATTAATATCCGCCTTAGTGGCGACAAAGGCCGTGGCGAGTCGAATGCTGTTGGGCAGGAAGGCGCCGATCGCCACGCCCTCATCAAATGCCACCTTCCCGACCACCTGGCTCGCTGGGACCTGATCGGTCTTGGCGTACACTGAATAACGATCGACGGCGACAAAGGGTTCGCGGGTCTTCTTATTGCGCACGAGTTCGACGGCCCACATCAGGCCGCGACCGGAGACGAGGCCTACGCACGGATGGCGCTCATGAATGTCCTGGAGCCCGGCGCCGAGGTGCGCACCCAGGTCTCGCACCCTCTCCAGCACGTTCGCTTCCAGCATTGCTTCGAGGTTGGCGGCGACGGCGGCCATGGCCAGCGGATGCGAGCCGAAGGTGCTCATCGTCGAAAAGCGCCAGTCGTCGAAAAATGCGGCCAACTCTTTTGACAGCACCACACCGGACGCCGGGAGTGCCGAGGAACTCAGGCCTTTTGCGACGGACATGATGTCGGGTGTTACGCCGTAAACCTCGTACCCGAACCATTCGCCGAGACGTCCGAACCCCGTCATGACTTCGTCGTCGAGCCAGAGGATTCCCAGGCGTTTGGTCATTTCGCGAATCTGCGGGAAATATTCTTTCGGCGGATGGATCATGCCGGCGCCTTGCGCGGGCTCCGTCAGAAATCCCGCCACGGTTTCGGTTCCGATGACCTTGATTTGATGCTCGGTCGCCTTCACACAGGCCAGCGTGCCGGCGCTGTCCTTACAGTTCGGATAGGTGTGCCCGATGGGGCAGCGATAGCACTGCGGCGCGGGAGCGTAGTGATAATTGGGCGATGGCGCGTCGGGCACATCACGAACAGTGGGACTGCCGCTTCCCGAGGCAAGGCTGCTGCGGTAGCCGCGCACACCGTTGGCGCCGGATAGTGCGTTCGTCCAGCCGTGGTAATCATAGCCGCGAGTGACGATATTCCGGCGGCCGGTATAGAGCTTGGCAAACAGCACCATATTCTCGACCGCTTCCGTGCCGGTGGCCAGGAAACGGATTCTACCGGCCCAGTTCGCGACTCCCATATCTTCCATGATCAACTTCGCGGCGCGCGAACGGTACTCAGTCGTCATGCCCTCCCATACGTAGCCGAACTTCTCGGTGGCATCGCGGATCGCCTGCTGAATCTTGGGGTGCCGGTGCCCCATGTTGACGCAAACCAGCTGGTTGGCGAAATCGAAAATCTTGCGGCCGTTCGCCAGCGTCACATAGCATCCTTCGGCGCTGGCGACGGGTATGCTGTGGTATTCCTCCCGCGTGGCGAGCACGTGGTAGACGTACTTTTCATCCCAATCGCGAACCTGATCCCAGTTAGTGTCTGCCATGGATGAGTACTCCGACGTGATTGCCAGCGAAATTGACGGCGCGCCGCAAGACTCCGATGCTTTCGAGCTCAGCTTACAGCGCGATGTGAGAATGACACTACAATCAAGTTCAAATGCATTGCGGAACCGGCCAACCTCATGGCATATTCGGCCATCGCTTGACAGGCGACAAATCGGGGGATTTCCGTGACCCAAAGATTGCAGCGCCTACCCAAGCGGCCGCGCCCAGGGGCGACCTCGACGATCCGTGCTTTTTTCTTTTGGCCGCTTATCAAGGAACTGGACGTCAGTGGCGTCGATACGCCGAAGTTGCTGCTAAGCCATGGCATTTCCAATTTTGACATGCGTACCCCTTACGCCTCACTGCCGCTTGCCCTATATGTCACCCTGGCTGAGAGCGCGGCGAAGACTTTGAAGCGACCGTATTTGGGGCTGGAGATTGGCCAGAAATTCACCCTTGCCGACCTCGGGCCATTTTACGCATTATTCACACACGCCGCGGACGTCAAGTCGGCTATCGGCACCCTGGCGCGCTACGAAAAAGTTTGGCAGACCCATACCAGCCTCGAAGTCGTCCGCGGCCGCGAAACGAGCACCTGCAGCTACTCAATAGCAGATCCAAACATCTGGCCGCGCCGGCAGGACGCTGAGTTTGCATTGGCGTCTTACTGCATGATCATTCGGCACCTCACGAGTAATCGCTGGGCACCGGCGCGGGTTCAATTTGAGCATTCGCTGGGAAATCGAGCGCAGCGCCTGAAGCGCTTTTTTCGCGCCCCCGTCTCCGGCAACGCCTCAGCGAACATCCTCACCATCCGCAACGAGGATATGGACCGGGCGCTGCGCTGGGGGATGGGCCCGCACGACGGCACGCTGTTACCTATCCTGGAGCGTCATCTGCTGGATCTTGTGAGTGCCGAGACTGTAGTCAATGAAACCGTTGCTGAACGCACAAGCCAGCACATCGCCCGCACCTTGGGTCACGCAGACCTCAATCTCGATTCAACCGCCGCCCGTTTTGGGATGTCTTCGCGCAGTCTTCGCCGGCATCTCGCCGACCAAGGGACCTCATTCCGCAAGCTCCTGCAGACTCAGCGTTGCCTTAAGATTGAGGCGGTTCTGAGCGATGGCCAGGTACCCCTGACGACCCTTGCCGGTTGGCTGAGCTACTCGGACGGATCAGTACTCTCACGAGCGTTCAAGGCATGGACCGGCAAAGCGCCGTCGCTGTACTGGAAAACCCGGGCCGCACGTTCGGCCGAGTAGCCGTGATGCCGCCGGGAGCCCGCGTGGACCTCAGTAACCTCGTTGCCGACTATTCCGATGCCACCAACAACAACCTCGCTCTTTAGTCGGGACAGCTGTTAAGGGGAAATGGCAGGCTGCACATCAGGCGAGGGCATCTGACTGTGCATACACCACGCCGGCCTTTACGAGATGCTCGATCTCAACGTCGTGTAGCCCGACTTCCTCGAGAATTGCAAGGGAGTGTTCGCCATAGCGAGGAGCGAACGACAACTCGCGCGGACCTCCGGCGATGTCGACCGGCAACGGCTGCAGATTCAGGCGGGTCCCGTCGGGCATAACTGTCTGAGTCAATTTCGTCTTGATGGCCGGCAGTTCAGCGACCTCATACAGATCGTGCACGAGGGAACATGGAATCTGAGCCCCCTTCAGGTCTCGAGTAAGCGCTTCAGTCGTGTATTCGGCAAAAACGGCGCGAAGGTCGGTGAACATCTGGTCGCGTTGCGCGTGCCTGCCGGAGTTTGTAAAGCGCATCGGTGTGGCGCAGGCGGCAAACTTGTCGATTTCGACCAACCGTCGCCACTGCAGATCGTTACCGATTGCCATATACAGGTAACCGTCCAGCGTCTTGAAAACGTCCGTCGGGATGAACTTTCGATGCTGATTCCCACAGCGGCTGACCTCATCGCTGCCGTGCGAAAAATTCAGCAGGGGCAGAGTCGTGATGAGCCAGGATGCGGCAGCCTGCAGCATCGACACGTCAATCCGCGAGCCGGCTCCCGTTTCAGCACGATCGACGAGCGCGGCGAGTACGCCGGCATAGACTTCATCCCCTGCTTTGAGGTCCGTCACTGGAATGCCCGCGAGCATCGGCGGACCGGCCGGGTCGCCCGTCAGCTCCATAAAACCGCTCATTGCCTGTATGACAGGATCGTACCCCGGTACGGAGGGGTACTCCGGACCCATGGCCGAAATTCCGGCCCAAATGATCGCAGGGTTGATCCGGCACAGCGTCTCATAGTCGACGCCGAGCTCTCGGTATCGGCTCGGAAGGGTGTTGCAACAGAAGACATCGGCCTTGAGAGAACGGATCAGACGGTGCAGTAAGGCCCGCCCTGACGCGTCCTTGAGATTCAACACGAGGCTCTCTTTGCCGACATTCTGACCGAGAAAGTAACTGCGCCGATCGGGGTCGGCAACTTGCCGGCCGATGTATCGATTGGGGTCACCGGGATCCGCTCGGCCTGTGGGCGTTGCCTCGATTCGAATGACACGCCATCCCAAGTGGGCAAAGCGCCAAGTCGCGTACGGCAGCGATAACGCTTGCTCAAGGGAAACGACGACACGCGGTCTCAAGTGATTCTCCCGTGATGTGCGGCCGAACGCGGATTCAGTTCCGGATGCTTGTGTCTTAAGCCTAGACCGCATACTGTATACAGTCAATGAAAACCATCCAACCTCTAATATGCGACGGCGCTAGTGATGGATTAGCGAGATCCTCTGACGCATCCGACAGGCTGTTGTAATGCCTGACCCTGAAAATATCGTGGAGACGCCCACAAGCGGCGCGTTGAGCCGTGGCGTTCTGAACACCGCGGAATTGGTGTTCATGGTGATGGCGGCCGCGGCACCGATGGCGGTGGTCGTCGCGTTGATGCCGATGGCATTCGCCTTTGGAAACGGCCCCGGTGTCCCAGGCACTTATGCCGGCGCCGTGATCGCCATGCTCCTGTTCGCCGTCGGTTATGTTCAGATTATCCCGCATGTGCGAAACGCCGGTGCCTTTTATGCCTATATCTCCGCAAGTTTCGGCCGCAGAGTTGGACTGGCTGCAGCGTACGTGGCGGCGATTTCCTACTTCTCGTTGTGCTGCTCGACCCTTGGTGCATTTGCGTTTTTCAGCAGCGAGTTATGCACCCGATTGAGCGGCTTCAATACTCGTTGGGAGCTGTGGGCCGGCCTGAGTATCGCACTGGTGTCGTATCTGGCGTATCGCCGCATCACACTTGCCGCCACGGTGCTGTGTTTCGCTCTGGTCGCAGAAATCGTCTTGCTGGCAATGCTCGATGTAGCGATCCTACGAGCCCAGGGCTTCAGGATGTTCAGCCTGCACTACTTCTCCCCTTCGATGGTCTTTGCCCCCGGTATCGGAATCGCTGCGATCTATGCCTTCAACGGCCTTATCGGCGTCGAAGGAACCGCCATCTATCAGGAAGAGGCCAAGGATCGTCAACGCACGGTCCCAAGAGCCACGTATCTATCGGTACTGGCCATTGGCGGCTTTTATGTGCTGACCGGTTGGTGTCTCGTCGTCGGCGTGGGGAACGATGCGGCAATTTCTGGGATTGCCAGAGGCGATCCCGGCCACTTTGTCTTAGGCCAAATCACACACTACATGGGGAATTGGGCAGCCGATGCATTGAGCATCCTGGTTGTGACCAGCGCCTTCGCGGCGGTACTCGCGCTATTCAACAATGCGGCTCGTTATCTATTTGCGCTGGCACGCGATGGAGTTCTTCCGCGAGGTCTGGCGGCCACACATCCGCGCCATCACTCGCCGCATATTGCATCGGGGGTACTCACCGTCCTGCTCATCATCGTATTTGCATGTTCATCGCTTCTAGGTCTTGATCCATTGACCACTGTTGCCACCGCCTTGGTAGGTGTGGGATCGGTCGGACTCATGGCTCTGCTGGCGACCACCTCACTGGGGATCCCGATATTCTTTGCCAGGTCCGGCACCTGGGGATTCAGCCACACGCTTGCACCGGCGATCGGTGGGTGCATCATTGCCGTTGCCACGTTGCTCGCCGTTCGGAACTATTCGGCGATCACGGGGGTCACTTCGCCGGTGATCAACCATTTGCCATTTGGACTATTCGCGATCGCTGCAGCGGGATTAATCCAGGCCACATGGTTGTCCAAATATCGACAAGACATCTTTGACCGTATTGGCTCCAACCGCGTCGAATAAGAGACTTTTTGCTATCGTCTAAGAAGCGCGCTGATGCGCGATGTGCCATTAGCTAACCCGGATTCAGATTCTCTATGGGAAACATTTCGAAAGTGGAGCGCGTGGCGCCTCTTCGCGACCAGGTGGCAGACGGCCTGTTGCAGGCACTACGCAACGGTCGCTTCTTGCCGGGGGAGCGCCTGACCGAAGAGCAGGTTGCGGAAGTGTTGGGCGTTTCCCGGACGCCGGTACGGGAGGCCTTCGGGGTGCTTGCGCAACGTGGCATCTTGACGCGACGAGAAGGTGGTGGCTTCTTTGTTTCAAAGCCAAGCCTGAGTAGCCTCGAGGATGTGTTCGAATTGCGGCGTCTCCTGGAGCCTTATGCGGCGCGACGCGCAGCGCGCCAAATCAAGGGCACTGACCTTGCACTGTTGCGCACGGCGGTGGCGAAATTGCGCACACTCGTGCCCACAGGCAGCTCGGCCGCGATCGCTAAGGCAAACCGGGAAATTCGCCGAATACTTTTCGGGCTTTGCGGGAATCCGAGTCTTACTCGGGCGATTGAAGAAAACAGCGATCATATCTATCTCCTCGGCATGTTGACGATGAACAGCAAGGACACACGGGCCGTGGTGCTGGCAAGTCACGAGCGGATATTGAAGGCCTTGGCGGCGCGCAACGAGCCCGCGATTGAGCAGGCGGTCACCGAATATCTCGATGCGGCCCACCGCTCCGTGACATCGGCGCTGGCGTCCGACAATGAGGCGTGAAAGCACTTCTGCCGAGCGGTCTGCCCGTATCGGTTATGGCTGAACCACCCGCGTAGCGGAGAATTCGCAGCTACCGGCTCCGCACGCTGTGCACTTACGTTCCAGAGCGCGTGCCTCTCCGCTCAGCAATAACTCGCCCGCGGCGCCTTTCTCAAACGAATGCTGCCTCATCGCCGCACTTGGCTTGAGAAAAACGCTCGGATCGCCTGGATTCCCTGGGTGCGGCCGCTTGCGAAGGCGCTGCAATTTCAGGTAGTGGGAAATTCCTACGTTTGTCGCCCGTCATATGATGGCCGAATATGCCATGAGGTTGGCCGGTTCCGCAATGCATTTGAACCTGATTGTGGTGTCATCCTCAGGCCCCGCTGCAAACTGAGCTCGACAGCATACGAGTCGGGGGGCGCGCCGTTTCCTTCGCTGGCAATCAAGTTGGGGTGCTCATCCATGGTAGAGACGAATTCTAAACTCATCATGGTGACGTTGGCGGCGACCCTCGGGGCCGCCCGCGTCGCAGTTGCCGCTGACGATCGACCGAGCGCTGCCGCTACCGACCAGCTCACTGAAATCACAGTGACAGCAACCAAGCGGAGCACCACGGTTCAGACGACCCCCATCAGCATCACGGCGTTCACCGCCGATCAGATCGCCTCCAGGGGCATCGTAGACGTGGACAGTCTGGTCAGCTCGGTGCCCGACATCTCCATCCGCAATACCGGGGGTCCCGGCGAGATGGAGTTCGAGATCCGCGGTCTTAACTCGCAGGGCGGCAACTCCTCCATGGTTGGTATGTACCTTGGCGAAATACCGCTGTCGACCGCCACGGGCTCACAACTCGGCAAGAACTCCGTGGACCCCGGCCTCTATGACCTGCAGCGGGTCGAGGTGCTGAGCGGGCCGCAGGGGACACTCTATGGATCGAGTTCCATGGGCGGAACGATCCGGCTCATTCCCACTGCGCCGCAGCTCAACACCTACGCGGTGAGTACGCAGGAAGTGGTCTCCGACACCGCCTCCGGCGGCGGCATCAACCACCAGGAAAACGGAATGGTGAATCTTCCGTTGGGTGATACCGCCGCCGTGCGCGTCGTGGGCTCTTTTACCGACGACAGCGGCTGGATCAAGCGTCAGGTGATAGCCGATGGGGCCGTCGGCGTCGATCCTGGTATCTTTCCCAACGTGACTCGTCCGAGCGATTTCTACTCCGCGCCTCTGCAGGAGTCACTCAACGGCGTGAACACGACCCAAATCGATTCGATCCGCGCCTCGATTCTCTGGCAGCCCACGGACGGCCTCACGATCGAGCCGATGGTGATGTACCAATCGATCCAGCAAGGCGCTCCTCCCACAGTCGACGTGAATGGGAATCCGACGCATCCCCGGGTCCCGGCGGTCTGGGCGCATTATGAGATCTACGACGCCCCTGAGCCACAGACGGACAGCTTGAGCTTCGGCAGCTTGACGATGACGTATCAGTTGCCCTCCTTCTCCCTGACGTCGGCGACCGGGTTCTGGCACCGTGACTTTAATGATCTCCAGGACGAAACGGAGCAAGTCAATTCCGCGATCGGCATTCCGGTGTACGACCCCGCCCAGGGCGGAATCGGGCCTAATTATTCTTCCAAAGGTCCCGGCATGCTCGAGCAAGACACTTCGCGGCAGCTTTCCGAGGAGTTTCGTGTCACCTCCACCGCCCCGGGACCGTTCCAATGGGTCGGCGGCTACTTCTACCAAAACTTGCATTCCGAGGTCCAAACCTCCGTGGAAGCTCCGCAAGCCACCCCGGTTTTGGGTGGCACGGCCCTCTCCGATAACACCGTGCCCGAGGACCTCATCCAGAACGCGGTCTATGGGAATGTGTCTTGGCGGCTTTCGCCGCATTTCGAGGCGGCGGCCGGACTTCGGTATTATCGCTACAGCCTGACCGAAACCTCCACCGAGTACGGTCTGTTCACCCCCTTGGCAGCAGAGGGACTAAATGTTCCTTACAATGCCGCGAACTCAACCTCGGCCAGCGGCACTGCCCCGAGTTTTACTCTGACGTACAACATTGACTCGGATCATATGGTGTACGCGAGAGTTGGAAAAGGATTTCGCCTGGGTGGGGTCAGTACTCTCACGGGTCCGATCCCCGTGGCCGCCGCCAGCAATACCAACCCGCTGTATGCCTCCGACGTCGCCAACGAATGCGGATTGCAGGCCAAGATACTCCTGACGACGACCTGCAATCCCAAGACACTTCTGCAGGCGCCGACAACCTTCAGCTCCGACTCGCTCTGGAGCTATGAGCTCGGTGAGAAGTCCTCATTCTTGGACCACCGTCTGATTGTCAATCTCAATGCCTATTTAGAGGACTGGTACAACCCCCAGGTAGCCACCAATCTTGCGGGATACGGTTTGACGGTCAACGGCGGCAACGCCCGCATCAAAGGCCTCGAGGGCCAGCTGCAGGCCTTGCTGCCCGGGGGCTTTGATTTCTCGCTGAATGCCAGCTACACCGACGCAAAGTTCATCGAAAGCAGTGCGGTCTCCGGATTCCCGGCCGGCACGCAGATCCCCGATACGCCGAAGGTCTCGGGGTCCGCGGTCCTGCAATGGAAGTACCCTCTGGTCGAAGAGCTTTCCCTGTTCGGCTCACTCGAGGAGGACTACACCGGAAACAAAACCGATCTACCCTTCGGAGTGACCGCCACGCTGCAAAATATAGATCAGCTGCTGGTGCATTTGCCGGCCTACGCCATATCCAACTTCCGTTTTGGGGTCAGAGGTGAACGGAACGGCGGCGATCACTGGTCTGCGGCGCTGTTCGTGAATAATTTGACGAACACTCACGTGCTGCTGGACCCGCAACCGCAGATCGCCCTGCAAACGTCGGCGTTCGAGCGCTATATAATGAACCAGCCTCTCACTGCGGGTATCGATGTGAGTTACGCGTTCCGGTAAACGACCACGAATGCCGCGGCGGGGCTGCCGAAACTGACCGCGCCGCGGGAGGTGGCGTGAGAGGGGGCCGCTTCTGCGAAGTCGTAAGCCGAGCCCAAACCCAGTTCCTTCAAATTCGACGGCGACGCGCTGGCCGCGTACGCCCGGGAGACGGTCGTCGCGGAAAAATTCCAAGCTATGGTGGCGCTTGGAAAAGCCAATAGTCGCATGAAAGAATTCTAATGTATGGGTGCTCAGCAAGACTTACGACTTCAACCTTGAACGTCTCGCGCAAGCGATCGCTGCCAGGTTCGCGAGACGGCAAACGGTGATTCCCGAGGCGCCCCCGGGATGCCTTTACGCCTGAATTCTTTTGCGACGAAGGCAAGTTGCAGCACTGGTCAGCTTTTGTTCGCGATCTCTCTGCGCAGATTCCACGATTTGAAACGGTGATTTCAGAACTGGCGGCGTTCATTGCTCCAGTGACAGTCGAAGCTCGCGCTCTTTTACAGAAGGAAGGACACAGTTCAGGAGTCTTGCCGTAACGGAGCCAGCATCATGAATGAAGCAGAATCCCTACAAAGCTGGCAGTACGCTGGCAGTAGAAAACAGCCGGTTTCTCTCCGTTGCTTCCATTCTTCCGCAAGATCCTGCTTTTACTGGGATTTTCTATTGGCGGAGAGGGAGGGATTGCTCGCGGCTACGCCGCTCGTCCTCCGCTTCGCTCCGGACCGCCGCAGCTGCGCTGCGTCGTCCAAAATCGCCTTCGGCGATTTTGTCGAACCCCCTTGTTCATATCTCGGGTTCGAACCCCCGCGTTGTCGCTGCGGCGGTAAGCTGAACGGAAACGTCGAGAATTTACCGCTTCTATGGCGGAGAGGGAGGGATTCGAACCCTCGATGGGCTTTTGACCCATACGCCCTTAGCAGGGGCGCGCCTTCGACCACTCGGCCACCTCTCCGGTTGGGACATCGGCCCATTCGCGGAGCGCGGGATGATACCCGTCCGGAGCAGTCCAGGTAAAGCTAATGAGCTAAACGCCTCGGCCGAGGGCCATCAAGCGTCGTCGACGATCTTGGCAACCGGAGCGGCGCCTGTTCTCGCATCGTGATCTTCTTCGCGCTTGATGCGCTCGTAGATCTCTTCCCGATGGACAGCCACATCCTTCGGCGCATTGACGCCGACCCGGACCTGATTGCCCTTCACACCCAATACGGTCACCGTAACTTCGTTGCCGATCATCACGGTCTCGCCGACACGCCTAGTCAATATCAACATAATAAGCTCCTAAGCTTCCTTGGCACTTCAGCGACGACAAATAGCGCTCAAATACCGCACCGCAATCAAGCGTTCGTCAAACCCATGAAGAATACAAGATACTAACTCCAAATGTTGCATCTTCATATCAAATAAACAATCTGTTCAATTGCCCAACCGGCTGCGGATCAGGGATTCCACTCCGGCCAGAGCCTTGCCCAAGTTTTCGGGCTGGGTGCCTCCCGCCTGAGCGAAGTCTGGGCGGCCTCCGCCTTTGCCGCCCACCTGCGTGGCAACGGCTCCCACGATTTCTCCGGCCTTCATTTTCGGCAGCAAATCCGCGGAAACTCCCGCCACCAACACCACTTTGCCATCCTCTACAGTCGCCAGCACGATGACGGAAGAACCCAGCGTACTCTTCAGCCGATCGACTGCGTCGCGCAGCGACTTGGCGTCCGCGCCGTCTATTCGTGCAGCTAAAACCTTAATTCCCTCCACATCCTTTGCCTGAGAACTCAAATCGCCGCCCTGGCCGCTCGTGAGCTTGGATTTGAGCTGCTGCACCTCCTTCTCCAGCCTGCGAGAACGCTCGACGAGTTCGCGGACCTTCTCGTCCACATCCTCGCGGCTGCCCCGAAGCAGCGCAGCAATGTCGCGCAGCACCTGATCGGTGTGCACCACCCATTCATAGGCCGTCCTGCCGGTCACCGCCTCGACTCGGCGTACACCGGCGGCAACGCCCGATTCGCTCAAGATCTTGAACAATCCGATGTCGCCAGCACGTTCGACGTGAGTACCGCCGCAGAGTTCCATCGAAAAATCCCCGATCGAAAGCACGCGGACGTCGCTCTCATATTTTTCGCCGAATAAAGACATCGCGCCCGCCGCAACCGCCTCGTCCAGCGCCATGACCCGAGTCTCCACCGGCGCGTTGCGGCGAACAGCTGAATTCACGAGCTCCTCGACACGCCGCAACTCCTCGGGCGACACGGCCTGCGTATGCGAGAAGTCGAAGCGCAGCCGATCGGCGGCCACCAGCGAGCCCTTTTGCTCGACGTGGAGCCCCAGCACTTTTCTCAACGCGGCGTGCAGCAAGTGCGTCGCCGAATGATTGAGCGCAATGGCGGTTCGCCGCTCCGGGTTGACCTGTGCTTCGACGCGATCGCCCACTCGCAGCTCTCCGGCATCGAGCACTCCCAAGTGCGCGAACGATGCGCCGATTTTCTGCGTGTCGCGTACGGTGAAACGCGCGTCGGCGCCGATCAGCATCCCGGCATCGCCTATCTGGCCGCCGCTCTCGGCGTAAAACGGCGTATGGTCCAGCACCACCTGGCCTTCTTGGCCGGGACGCAGCGCATCAACGAGGGCGCCGTCGAAAATCAGGGAGGTGACGACGCCCGTCTCGCTCAGCCGATCGTAGCCCAGGAAATCCGTCTTGCCGGCAAGCTTGACCGAGCCGCGCAGCTCGGAGCCGAACTTGCTCGCCGCCCGCGCGCGTCCGCGCTGCGCTTCCATGGCGGCGTCGAAGCCTGCCTGGTCGATGCCGAGACCGCGCTCGCGCGCCACATCGGCCGTCAAATCCAGCGGGAAACCATAGGTATCGTACAGCCGGAATACCGTTTCGCCGGGGATGACGCTCGAAGTCAATTTCGCGGTTTCCGCATCGAGCAGCGCCATGCCGGTCGTCAGCGTCTCGGCAAATCGGTCTTCCTCCTGCGCGAGGATTTGAGTTGCACGCGCTTCGCCGCTCTTCAGCTCGCTGTAGTAGCCGCCCATTTCGCGCACCAGGCTCGAGACCAGATTATGGAAAAATGGCCGGGTCTGACCCAATTTATAGCCATGACGAACCGCGCGCCGGATGATGCGCCGCAATACATAGCCCCGGCCTTCGTTCGAGGGGACGACACCGTCGATGATCAGGAACGTGCAGGCGCGGATATGGTCGGCAATCACCCGCAGGCTCGATGATTCAAGATCGCTCGTGCCCGTGATCTCCGCCGCGGAACGGATCAGCGACTTGAACAGGTCGATATCGTAGTTAGAGTGCACGCCTTGCATGACGGCTGCGACGCGTTCCAATCCCATGCCCGTATCCACCGACGGCTTGGGAAGCGGCACCAGGACGCCGTCCGATGAGCGGTCGTACTGCATGAACACGAGATTCCAGATCTCGACATAGCGATCGCCGTCCTCATCGGGCGTGCCGGGAGGGCCGCCCGCGATCTCGGCGCCGTGATCATAGAAAATTTCGGAGCACGGGCCGCAGGGACCCGTTTCACCCATGGACCAGAAATTGGATTTTTCGCCCATTCGCGTGCAGCGCGTGGGATCGATCCCGATCTCCTCGGTCCAGATGCGTGCCGCCTCGTCGTCTTCCTTGAACACCGTCACCCACAGTCGATCCTTCGGAATCCCGAGAGTGCCGGTGATGAAGTTCCACGCAAAATGAATGGCCTCGCGCTTGAAGTAGTCGCCGAAGCTGAAATTGCCCAGCATCTCGAAGAAGGTATGGTGCCGGGCCGTATAGCCGACGTTTTCCAAATCATTGTGCTTGCCCCCGGCGCGCACGCAGCGCTGCGCGGTGGCCGCGCGGGTATAGTCGCGCACCTCCTTGCCGAGAAACAAATCCTTGAACTGAACCATGCCGGCATTGGTGAACAACAGCGTGGGATCGTTCCCGGGCACGAGCGAACTCGACGGCAGCACCGCATGTCCGTTCTTGCGGAAGAATTCGAGGAAGCTCCCCCGGATTTCCGAACTCGTCATCGATTTCAGTCTGGCGTCGCGTTTCATATCTCTTCAGTCTGCATCAAGGTCGATATCGAATCCTAATGCCGTTCGTATCTGAGCGCTCGTGAAACCACGGTAACCCAGGAAGCGGGCCTGGCGCTGCTTGTCAGGGTAATTGCCCGGCAAATTTGCGCCAAATTTCTTTTGCCGCGCCATTCGCAGGTGCACAATCCAATCGGGGAAGGCGCTCAAGCACTCCTCGACCGGCGCCCCCTCCAATCCATGCCGGCGCAACTCGGCGCGCACGCGCAGCGGTCCCTGCCCTCGCGCGGCATGGTAGGCCACGAAATTCTCCGTGTAGCGCTTATCGTCCAGCAATTTCTCGGCGCGCAACGCATCGATCAGCGGCGCAACGACCGCCCCATCGTAACCCTTATCGAGCAGCTTACGGCGCAAATCCTCGGAGGAGTGGTCGCGGCGGGCGAGCGCGTCGAGCGCCGCTACACGCGCCGCCCTTGCATCGAGAGGCTCGAACTCTTGGCGCCCCAGGGCATTACGCCTCTTTGACGTCCCCGCCCCGGTTCATGGTCGCCTTTTCCGGGATCAGTTTGGCGCGGATCTGCCCTTCGATGTCCTTGGCGATCTCCGGATGCTGCTGCAAGAAAGTGCGGGCATTGTCCTTGCCCTGCCCGATCCGTTCGCCCTTGTAGCTATACCAAGAGCCGGATTTCTCCACCAGATTGTGCAGAACCCCCAGCTCGATGAGCTCGCCTTCCTTGGAAATTCCCGTGCCGTACATGATTTCGAATTCCGTCTCGCGGAACGGCGGCGCCACCTTGTTCTTGACCACCTTGACCCGGGTCATCGACCCGACCACTTCCTCGCCGTTCTTGATCGCGCCGATGCGCCGGATATCCATGCGCACCGAAGAGTAGAACTTCAGGGCGTTGCCGCCGGTGGTGGTCTCCGGGTTGCCGAACATGACGCCGATTTTCATGCGGATCTGGTTGATGAAGATCACGATGGTGTTCGATCGCTTGATGTTGCCGGTCAGCTTGCGCAGTGCCTGCGACATGAGCCGGGCCTGCAGGCCCATGTGCTGATCGCCCATTTCACCTTCAATCTCGGCCTTCGGCGTCAGCGCGGCGACCGAGTCGACCACGACGACATCGACCGCTCCGGAGCGCACCAGCATGTCCGTGATTTCCAATGCCTGCTCGCCGGTGTCGGGCTGCGAAACCAATAAGTCGTTGACCTTGACGCCGAGTTTTTCCGCATAGACGGGATCGAGCGCGTGTTCGGCATCGACGAAAGCCGCCGTACCGCCGTGGCTCTGCGCGGACGCGATAATGGCAAGTGTCAGTGTGGTTTTACCCGACGATTCCGGACCGAAGATCTCGATCACGCGGCCTTTCGGTATGCCGCCTACGCCGAGCGCGATATCGAGTCCCAGCGACCCCGTAGGAATCGAATCCACCTCGTAAGTGGCGCCCGCATCGCCCAGGCGCATGACCGAGCCTTTGCCGAACTGCTTTTCTATCTGGCTCAGCGCGGCCGCGAGAGCTTTCTTGCGATTCTCTTCCATAGCGATTCCTCAACGAAGTGAGCCGCTATTATTTCATATTCAGCGCCCGGCGCTCACCTCATATGCATCGAATTTAAAGAGATTTCTACGGTATCGGCGACTCATACAGTAGTGGCCAGGTATCGACTACTGTATAAACCGAGCGCGCGCCGCGAGTATCCGAGCGCACCAGGCTGAACGATGTTGCCTTCCAGTGGAAGGGCGACATCGCTTGCAGCACAGGGGCTTGCGCAACCTTCCTCGCGAGCGTGACATGCGGACGCAGCGGCCGGTGCCTGCGATCGAGCCCGTGCATGCCATCGAAGCTGCGCAGCTGCCGCGACAACTCAGTCAATCCCACCGGAGCTTCTCTCACGACAGCCACCACCGCTTGGGATTCCGGCCAGTACTCGTAGGCATCGATTCTGATAGTGAAACCGGATACCGAGAGATCGCGTCCGATCTGCTGCAGCACCGCGAGCCGCGCTGGCGAGACTTCGCCGACGAACGCCAAGGTCAGATGATAATTCTCCGGGGGCACGCACCGCGCCGCGCTTTCCAGGGACAGCGCGGCGGACGCCTCGGCAAGACGGGACTTGGGTTCAAGGCCAGGCCACAGCGCATAAAACACTCGCACGGCGAAATTCCCCCGCAAGGCCCCCAAGCGCACTCAAGCACACTCAAGCGTCGAGCAGCCCTTGCAGCGCCGCGCGCACGGTCTTGCGGCGCACCGCCTCGCGGCCACCGCGAAAGTGCCGCAGCTGCACGGCAACACGTATCGCGCGCCCACGGCGCTCTGCCCACGCCAGCCAAACTGTTCCCACCGGCTTGCCGGGCACCGCACCGCCAGGGCCGGCAATGCCCGTCACTGCCACCGCCAGCTGCGCTCTGGTGGCCCTGAGCGCGCCGGCCGCCATCGCCCGTGCGGTGGCTTCGCTGACCGCTCCCTCTCTCGCCAGCACCGCAGGCGATACCCCGAGGCGCGCAATCTTGGCCTCGTTGCCGTAGGTCACGAATCCCTCGATGAACCATTGCGAGCTTCCGGCAATGTCGGTCAGAGCCTTGGCAATCCAGCCGCCCGTGCAAGACTCCGCCGTCGCCACGCTGCGCCCGCCGGCCAGCAAGTGCCGGCCGACGCGAGCGGCAAGGCGTGCAAGATCATGATCAGAGTTCGGCACAGGTTATGCCGCTGCGCCATGTGTCTCAATGCGACCGAGAATGGCTACAGCAAGCGCGTTGAAATCGCTCCACGCATCCTTTACTGCGTAAGAGTGGTTGCCAATGGCACCATCCGCAGCAGTCAAATGAAAAATTGGCTTACGCACCTCCAGAGCCATTGGCACAAGGCTTCGGTAATGCTTTAGCCGAGCAAGACAGTCCGACTCATCCGGGGGATAGACTGGACCAGGAGAATCTCCGCAAACGCTATTTTGATAAGTGGATGGAATTCGATCGGCCCACTTTTTATATGCTTTCACCGGCCTCGAAAGCCGTTCACTATGCTGCATCAAAATATAGCCGCGCGGCGTCATTGCCCCCGCGGGAAGATCGAAGGTCGGCGTATGCCAATTCTCAACTCGTTTGCGCCAGTCAGCTCGCCAGCCGCGCAGAGTCGGGCCAAGATTCCTCAATCCCTGCAACGAAAACAGGTCTGCCGCGAGCGGTATTACGACATGATCAGTGGCGATCAGCGCCGAACGATTGATCGCACCAAGATTCGGTCCAACGTCGGCCAATATAAGATCCGCATTATGCTCACGGGCGGCGAGTTGGGCGACTTGCCAAAACGAGGACAGGATTCGGAAGGGTCGATACAGAGTTCCTGATCCCAACGCGTTAGGCCATTCCTGCGACAGAAAATCCTCAAACCCGGCGAGGCTTAGGTCACCGGGGACCAAGTTTAACCGAGGATTGATGCGTCGCGTACGTGGATGCTCAATGTCGCCTACCTCAGTCAACGGGCGAATACATTGGAAAATGGTCGATCCTGTCTGCGCGGGACGATCCGCGTCCCAGAGGGACTCTAGATCATCTTCTGCAAGGAAAGCCGAGGTGAGGTTGGCCTGTGGATCAAGGTCGATCGCAATTACGCGCTTGTCCATCTCGGAGAGCATCCATGCCAAGTGGAATACCAGAGAAGTTTTCCCAACGCCACCCTTGTTGTTGAAGAAAGTCAGTACGGGCACACTCATGGAGACTTCCTAACCACCGCGAGCACTATAGTCGGTTCAACCTGGAATTCCAGATCAGGATTGCCGTTGGCGCGAAGCGCGCGGCGCGCTTCGGCGATGCCAAAACCGAATCGTTGAACGTAGCCCAATGTTTTTAGGACAGACGCAATTGCGGGATTACGGTAGTCGCTGACACCGGGACGCCCGAAGTTTTCCGTCGTGACAGCACCGTACGGTCCGCCAGGGTTTGAAATTTCAATGCGATCGTCGAACCAATATACCCGCACCGGTGCATTGGTTCCCTCGTAGACGCGGTGCATGACAGCGTTGCGGGTCAGTTGCTGCAGCGCGGACAACGGGTAGGGAGTTGAACGAATCTCTGTGGTCGTGCCGGACGTGAAATCGACCGCCACAGTGAGAGTCGCTCTGATTTTCTCATCCAGACGGCGTAGCACCAAATCAAAGGTTCCATCCAGCTCTTGTTCATCTGCTACCGGATCTCCCCACTGTGTTCCCCGAATGCGAAGAAACTGAACGTATGCGCACGGAACCCAGCTGCGCGGTGATTTTCCCACCGTCAGAACGCCAACCACTGTCGGTGTCGGTTCCTCCGTGGAAGCAATCATGCCGGCGGACGCCAGCCTCTCTTCGTAGGTACGTGCGTTGGCAGCCAAAACATCCGCCGCAACGGCCGTCGGCAAATACTCGCTCTCAAATATCACCCGATTGAGCTCATCGAGCGGGCATCCCGGAATCGACCGAGTATCAAAGCTTCGATCGCGATATCGACGCTTTTCGTTGAGGACGCGCTCGTCTTGAGCACTCGCAATACCCCGCCGAGGGCCAATCCGTATCCATACGCGTCCATCGTAGCGAACGGGCGGTGCATCCGCCGGCCAAACACTCACTACCGCCACAGGCGCACCTTTGAGGACGCGCCGTTCTACGGTAAGAGTAGGCGGCGGCACGATCTTGCCGTCTGTTTTCATGTCCGACATCGTTAAGAGCAATTGATCCGTCACATCGACGTTGGTCATCGCTCCTTTGTCCGTCACGCCAATGAAAATGACTCCTGGGTGATTGTGGTTCGGCAGGTCGTTCGCGAAGGCGCAGACCGCTTGCCGACACTTTTCGGGCGCGGACCCAGCCCAGGCTTCCTTGCGCTCGGCGCGATCGGACTCCAATTCATCGAGCATCAACGTCAGTTCTTCATCGGTCAACAACTTCAACTTGTCGTCTCCTGGTACTCGAGGAACCTGCGAGTCCTGAATAGGCGGCATAATCTGGAAATCATTGCGCAAGTCACGCCCCGTGTGCCGGTTTTCCGGCAGCGGAGAATCGTTTAAGAAATCACACAGGTCGTCAAAGTCTGCGCATAACCTGTCAAGCACGATGGTATCGGGTGCGATTTCTGCAATATTCTACGCGGCCACGGATTATCATACGTAACTGTTATAACGTGGAATCCTCATCCGGTGGGTTCTAGACGGGCGACGGCTTTGTCGCCAACGCCAGCGTAATCTCGCGTTCATCGCCGGCCAGACCGATCACAACGCCTCTCAATATTGGGGAAGGTCTATGGCCGCCGGATTGATCCGAAGTCTCCCGCGGAACTGGAGCACATATAGGGGTAGGCAATCGTCCAAAATTTGTCCCGAGAGATCGCTAGGCAAATTACAATCGATTGATTTTGATGGATAATATAGATAATTTAGTGCACACCCCCATGATGCAGCAGTACCTGCGCATCAAAGCCCAGCACCCCGGCGTGCTGCTGTTCTACCGCATGGGCGATTTCTACGAGATGTTCTACGACGACGCCCGGCGCGCCGCTCAGCTCCTGGACATTGCCCTCACGCAGCGTGGCGCCTCCGCCGGCGCGCCCATTCCCATGGCCGGCGTGCCGGCAGTCACCCTCGACTCCTATCTGGCAAAGCTGGTTCGCAAGGGCGAGTCGGTGGCCATCTGCGAGCAGCGCGGCGAGCCGGGCAAGACCAAGGGCCCCATGGAGCGCGAGGTGGTGCGCATCGTGACGCCGGGCACCCTCACCGACGAAGCCCTGCTGGAGGAACGGCGCGACAACCTCCTCGCCAGCGTCTTTGGCGCCGGCGGGCGCTACGGTCTCGCGTGGCTGGATCTGTCGGCCGGCCGGTTCAGCGTCATGGAAGTCGCAGGATCCGCGGCGCTCGAAGCGGAGATCGAGCGGCTGCGCCCCGCAGAGCTCCTGGCGCCCGACGGCGCAGAGCCCATGCTCTCGCCCCCGGCGCTCAAGGAGCGGCCCTGGCGGCTGCGCGCCCCCTGGCATTTCGATGTCGAATCCGCGGCCCGCGCCCTGACCGAACAATTCCATACGCGAGATCTCGCCGGTTTCGGCTGCGCCGACAAGCCCTTGGCCATCGCCGCGGCCGGCGCCCTGCTCGCCTATGTGCGGGAAACGCAGAAATCGGCGCTGCCGCACCTCATCTCCATCACCACCGAGGAGCGCGATGCCGCCCTCATCATGGACCCGGCCACTCGCCGCAACCTCGAGCTCGACGAAAGCCTGGCCGGAAAGCCGGAGCTCACCCTGGCGGGCGTCTTCGACCACACCTCCACCGCCATGGGAGGCCGCATGCTGCGCCGCTGGCTCAACCGCCCTCTGCGCGACCACGACACTCTGCGCGCACGCTACCTGGCCGTCGCGACACTGCTGGAGTCCGCGCAGCACGCCGCCGTCGCAGAGCCCTTGAAGGCCATCGGCGATCTGGAAAGAATCGTCGCGAGAATCGCCCTGCGCTCCGCCCGGCCGCGGGACCTCACCCAGCTGCGCGCCGCGCTGGCGGTGCTGCCCCGGCTGCACCAGACCCTCGGCGCCACGCCCTCCCCCCTGCTGCAAGATCTCATCGCCGAACTCGAGGATCACAACGACAGCCACCGGGAGGACCACGACCTCCTGGCCAGGGCCATCGTCGATGCGCCTCCGCACTACCTGCGCGACGGCGGCGTCATTGCCGCGGGCTACGACGCGGAACTCGACGAACTGCGCCTCCTCGGCACCAACACCGAGCAGTTCCTGCTCGATCTGGAACGCCGGGAGCGCGAGCGCAGCGGCCTCTCCAGTCTGAAGCTGGGCTTCAACCGGGTGCAAGGCTTCTATATCGAGGTCAACCGCAGCCAGGCCGCGGGGGTGCCCTCCGACTACCTGCGCAGACAAACCGTCAAATCCTCCGAGCGGTTCATCACCCCCGAGCTCAAATCCTTCGAGGACAAGGTCTTGGGCGCACGCGATCGGGCCCTCGCGCGCGAGAAATCATTGTACGAGGCGCTGTTGGACCACCTGACCTCGCGCCTGCCGGCACTGCAGTCGACCACGGCCGCGATCGCGCAAATCGATGTGCTCAACTGCTTCGCCGAACGCGCCGCCGCGCTCGACTGCGCGCAGCCGGAATTGACCGACGAACCCATGCTCTGCATCGACGGCGGACGCCATCCGGTGGTCGAGCGCGCCGGCCGCGAGCCCTTCGTCCCGAACGACCTGCGTTTCGACGACTCGCGCCGCATGCTCATCATCACGGGCCCGAACATGGGCGGCAAGAGCACCTACATGCGCCAGACGGCGCTCATCGTGATTCTGGCGCACATCGGCTGCTACGTGCCGGCCCGCCGCGCCGTGCTCGGCCCCATGGACCGCATATTCACCCGCATCGGCGCCTCGGACGATCTGGCCGGCGGCCGCTCCACCTTCATGCTCGAAATGACGGAAACCGCGAACATTCTCAACAACGCCACCGCCAAGAGCCTGGTGCTCATGGACGAGGTAGGCCGCGGCACCAGCACCTTCGACGGCCTGTCGCTCGCCTGGGCATGCGCCGCCTTCATCGCCGGCAAAATCCGCGCCTTCACCCTGTTCGCCACCCACTATTTCGAGCTCACCAGTCTCGCCGGCGAAGCGCCGGGGGTGGTCAATGTGCACGTCGAGGCCGTGGAACACGGCGAGACTCTGGTGTTCCTGCACAGCGTCAAGGAAGGGCCGGCGAACCAAAGCTATGGATTGCAAGTCGCGGCCCTCGCCGGCATCCCGAAATCCGTCACCGCACAGGCCCGCCGTTATCTCACCGAGCTGGAGCGCGAGCGCGACGCGCTGCGCAGCTCCGCCTCGCCGCAGGGCGAACTCCCCCTGTTCGCGCCGCCTGCCGAGCCGCTGCCCCCGGAATCCGCCGCGCTCGAAGCCCTGCGGGCCATCGACCCGAATTCCTTGAGTCCGCGCGACGCGCTGGACTTGCTGTTCCGACTGCAGCAGCTGGACCGCGGCGCCTGAGTCTCAGTCAGCGGCGGCCAAAAATCGCCCGCTCTTCAAGAAGGCGCCCGCGGCGCGCGCCACCGACGCCGAGAACAGCATCCCGGTGTGGCTCACCCGCAGCACCACGCGGTCGGCCGCACCCTCGATCTGCGTCTCATCGACCAGAATGGTGCCGTCGCTCGCGGCCCCCCCGAGCGTGCCCACCAGCCGGCCCAACCCGACTCCCAAGTCCCCCGCGATCACTCCGAGCTCCCGCGATCCATTCCAGCGCCGCTCACGCGCCACCAGCAATTCCTCGCCCACCGCTCGCCCCATGATTTTCCTGCCGAACGGCAGCCGCGCCAGATTCTGGGCCGAGCGGCTGCCGCGCACCGGCGAGCCCATGAGCACGATCCGCCCCGGAGGCAAGAACGCCGCCGCCGTCGGCTCCTCCTCGAAGGCTTTCAAAATCACCAGGCCACCCAAGCTATGTCCCACCAGGTGCACCGTGTCCGCGCGCAGCGTGGTGAGGTACTTCGCCAGTCGCCGTGCATTGGTGCCGGCATCGGCTGCCACCGAAGGGTATGAAAACGTCCGCACGTCCGCCGCCAGATCCCGCGCCAGCCGCCGCCGCAGCCACAAGGCTTCGCCGCCTCTCTGCCACAGCCCATGCACGTAAACGATCACCGTGCTCATGGCGCCGCCCTAAAACCGCAAGGCTTCGATCACCGCGCGGTTGGTGCTCGAGGACACGGTGTCGATGGCTTCGGCGGCCGAAGCCCAGCGATACCCCACATGCTCGCTCAAGACGACCTCCGCGCGCTGCGCCAGCCTCAGGGAAAATGCGTGTTCGAGATTGCGCGTGATGCCCGGCGCGTAGGTTTTGCCGAAAGCCGGCAATATTTCGTACACCTGGGTCCACTGCAAGTTGACCAGCACGCCCTGCGTGATGCCGGTCTCCTCGATGACCTCGCGCCGCGCCGCCTGGTCCGCGAACTCGCCCCATTCCAAGCTGCCCGTCACCGACTGCCAAAACCCGGGCGGCCGCCGCCGCTCCAGCAGCAGAAATTCACCGCCATCCGTGTGGATCACGATCAGTACCGATTCGGGACGCCGGTAGGAAGGAAGGTTCACAGGGATTTTTGACGCTCGGCCGATCGTGGCCGCTCAGTCCACCTTCGGCGGCACGCGGACCCGAATGTGCAGTTCCCGAAGCTGCGCCTCGTTGACCTCGGTCGGCGCATCCATCAAGGGATCCGCCGCCGTCTGCGTCTTCGGGAAGGCGATGACATCGCGAATGCTGTCCGCTCCGGCCATCAGCATCGCCAGCCGGTCCAGCCCAAAGGCGATCCCACCGTGCGGCGGCGCGCCGAACTTGAGCGCATCGAGCAGGAACCCGAACTTGATGCGAGCCTCTTCCGGCGAAATCCCCAGCAAATCGAACACCACCGATTGCAGCTCCTGCGAATGAATACGCACCGAGCCGCCGCCGATCTCGGAACCGTTGAGCACCATGTCGTAGGCTTTGGCGGTCGCCCCGCCCGGACTCGCCGCCAATGCAGCGGGGTCCAAGTTCGCCGGGCTCGTGAAGGGATGATGCATGGCCTGCCAGCGCTTGCTCTCGCCGTCCCATTCGAACATCGGAAAATCCACCACCCACAGCGGCCGCCAGCCCGCCGCCACGAGCTTCAAGTCCTGGCCGACCTTGAGGCGCAGCGCCCCTAAGGCGTCGCTCACCACCTTGCCGCTGTCCGCGCCGAAGAAAATCAAGTCGCCGTCGGCCGCGCCGGTGCGCTGCAGGATTCCTCCGACCGCAGCGTCGCTCAAGAATTTCAAGATGGGCGACTGCAGGCCCTCGCGCCCCTTCGCGATTTCGTTGACCTTGACGTAGGCCAGTCCCTTCGCGCCGTAGCGCGCCACATAGGCCGTGTAGTCGTCGATTTCCTTGCGGGACAGCCGCCCGCCTTGCGGCACGCACAAGGCCGTCACACGCCCCTGCGGGTCGGCCGCGGGCCCCGCGAACACCTTGAAGTCGCACCCCTTGACCAAATCCGCCACATCCACCAACTCCAGCGGCACCCGCAAATCGGGCTTGTCCGACCCATAGCGGCGCATGGCCTCGGCGTAGCTCATGCGGGGTATCGGGTTCGGCAGCTCGACCTTCAGCACCCGCTGGAACAGATGCCGCACCAGCCCCTCCATCAGCTCTTGAATGTGCGCTTGATCCAGGAAAGAAGTCTCGATATCGAGCTGGGTGAATTCCGGCTGCCGGTCGGCGCGCAAATCCTCGTCGCGGAAGCAGCGCACGATTTGATAGTAGCGGTCGAAGCCCGCAATCATGAGCAACTGCTTGTAGATCTGCGGCGACTGCGGCAGAGCGAAGAACTTGCCCGCATGCGTGCGGCTCGGCACCAAGTAATCCCGCGCGCCCTCAGGCGTCGCCTTCGACAGCATGGGAGTTTCGATGTCGACGAACCCGGCCTCATCGAGGTAGTGCCGCATCGCCCGCGTGATCCGGTGGCGCAGCAGCAGCCGCTCGCGCATCTCCTCGCGGCGCAGATCGATGTAGCGATAGCGCAGCCGCACCTCCTCGCTCACATGTTCATCGAGCTGGAAGGGCAGCGGCTCCGACCGGTTGAGAATCTCCAGCTCCTGGCACAGCAGCTCCACCTGGCCCGACTTCAATTGCGCGTTCGCAGTGCCCGGCGGCCGCGCCCTGACCAATCCCGTGACCTTCAGCACGAACTCATTGCGCACCCTCTCCGCCATGGCGAACACCGCCGCCCTGTCCGGATCGAATACCACCTGCAGCAGCCCCTCGCGATCGCGCAAATCGACGAAGATGACCCCGCCATGGTCGCGCCGCCGATGCGCCCAGCCGGCTACCGTGACGACCTGCCCGGTCAGCGATTCATTGACTTGACCGCAATAATGAGTGCGCATAGGCGAAAAGAACCCAGTGTAAAGCGCGCGATGCTAAGGCCTGCGCACGGCTCGAGCAAGTCCGCAGTACCTCGGCACAATGATGTTGACCGGCAGGTCTAGCATTCGCCGAGGGGGACTGAGCCCGCGGCCCGGCAACGGGGAACAGTTGCCGGGCCGCGGGCTCAGTCCCCCTGGCGAATTCTCGTACCGATCAACATCAACGGCCGGAGGGCACTAGCCGCGGCGTGTCGCCTTGTGCACCGGTCTCTTGATCGGCCGTTTCGCGGCGGATTTGCCGCGCCCGGCGGCGGTGTGGCTGCGCTTCGAGAGCTTGCCCGCGCCGGCCTTCTTCTCGGACGCCGGCGCCTTCTGTGCCGGTCTATCGGCGGCCTTGTCCCTGGACGCCGAGTCCTTGGACATTGCCTCCCTGGAGGACGCTGACTCCTTTGAGCCCGGCGGCTTGGACCCCGCGTCCTTGGGCGTCGACTCCTTGGTGCCGGCTCCGTCCGCGCTCTTGGCATCCTTACCGTTGCCCTCCTTGCCCTTTGCGTCCGCGCCCGAGGCGGTCCCCTCCTTTGCTGCGTCCTTCGACGCGTCTTTCGCGCTGTCCTTGGCCGCATCCGCCTCCGGCCGGTCGGCCAGATTGCGCTTGGTGTCCTGATCGCCCTTGAAGTCGGTCTCGTACCAGCCGCCGCCCTTGAGCCGAAACACCGGCGCCGACATCAAGCGCTGCAGCTGCGCCTTGCCGCAATTCGGACATTTCTTCAGCGGCGGGTCATTGATCTTCTGCATGGCCTCCAGATCGTGGCCGCAGCTCTTGCACTGATATTCGTAAAAAGGCATGTCTTTCCTATGGTCGGTCCCTACCCACTCGAAGCGCCGAAGTATAACGAACGGCAGCCCCGCACCGCAGCCTCGTTGCCGGCGCCCTGGCGGCTTAAGCTCTCCGCCGGCGCAGCTCCGCTCGCCTCGAGTCTCAGTGCAGCCGTTCCTTCTCGAAAACCAGCGCATCCCTCTTCAGCTTGGCAATCACCCGATCGCCCGCGATGAAGTCCCCGCGCAGTATCCTCTGCGCCAGCGGATTCTCGATTTGCGCCTGAATGGCCCGCTTCAAGGGCCGCGCACCGTACACCGTGTCGAAGCCCGCCTCGCCGATCTTGTCGCGGGCGTCCTCGTCCAGACTCAGAGTGATGTCGCGCTCCGCCAGTCTCTGCCGTAGGCGTCCCAACTGTATATCGACGATGGCGCGAATCTGCTCCCGCCCGAGGGAGTGAAACACCACGATCTCATCGACCCGGTTGATGAACTCCGGCCGGAAATGCTGGCTCACCACCTGCATCACCGCCGCCTTCATCTTCTCGTAGTTGGCCTCGCCCGACAGCTCCTGAATGACCTGCGACCCCAGGTTCGAGGTCATGATCACCACCGTATTGCGAAAATCCACGGTGCGCCCCTGGCCGTCGGTCAGGCGCCCATCGTCCAAGACCTGCAGCAGCACATTGAACACATCGGGATGCGCCTTCTCGATTTCATCCAACAAAATGACGCAGTAAGGCCGGCGCCGCACCGCCTCGGTCAGGTAGCCGCCCTCCTCGTAGCCCACGTAGCCCGGCGGCGCTCCGATCATACGGGCCACCGAATGCTTCTCCATGAACTCCGACATATCGATGCGCACCAAGGCATCCTCGGTGTCGAACATGAACTCAGCCAATGCCTTGCACAACTCGGTCTTCCCGACTCCGGTCGGACCCAAGAACATGAACGAACCGCTCGGCCGGTTCGGGTCCGACAGCCCCGCACGCGTGCGGCGAATCGCATCCGCCACCGCCTTCACCGCCTCCTGCTGCCCTACCACCCGCTTGCCCAGCACCTCCTCCATGCGCAGCAGCTTGTCGCGCTCCCCTTCGAGCATGCGCGACACCGGAATGCCGGTCCACTTCGAAACGATCTCCGCGATCTCCACCTCGGTCACCGAATTGCGCAGCAGCTGATTCGGCTTCTGCTCAGCCTCCAGCGCCTTCGCAAGCCTCTGCTCGAGCGCCGGAATGCGCCCGTACTGCAGTTCCGACATGCGCGCGAGGTCCTGCGCGCGGCGCGCCGTATCCAAATCCTGCCGCGCCCGCTCCAGCTCCTCCTTGATGTGCGCGGCGCCCTGCACCGAGGCCTTCTCCGCCTTCCACACCTCCTCCAGATCCGAGTACTCCTTCTCCAGCCCCTTCAACGCCTCCTCCAAGGTATTCAAGCGCTTTCGCGAAGCCTCGTCGGACTCCTTCTTCAGCGCCTCGCGCTCGATCTTCAGCTGAATGATGCGCCGGTCCAGCTTGTCCAGCGCCTCCGGTTTGGAATCGATTTCCATGCGGATGAGCGAACCCGCCTCATCGATCAAGTCAATGGCCTTATCCGGCAGTTGCCGATCCGCGATGTACCGATGCGACAGCGTCGCCGCCGCCACGATGGCGGGATCCGTGATCTCCACGCCGTGGTGCACTTCGTAGCGCTCTTTCAGGCCGCGCAGGATGGCGATGGTGTCTTCCACCGACGGCTCATCCACCATCACCTTCTGGAAGCGGCGCTCCAGCGCGGCGTCCTTTTCGATGTACTTGCGGTACTCATCGAGAGTGGTGGCGCCGACGCAGTGCAGTTCCCCGCGCGCCAGCGCCGGCTTCAGCATATTGCCCGCATCCATGGCGCCCTCGGCCTTGCCCGCGCCCACCATGGTGTGCAATTCATCGATGAACAGAATGACCTGGCCCTCCTGCTTGGCCAGATCGTTGAGCACGGCCTTGAGCCGCTCCTCGAACTCGCCGCGGAATTTGGCGCCCGCGATGAGCGCGCCCAGATCCAGCGACAGAATGCGCTTATTGCGCAGGCCTTCAGGCACCTCGCCATTGACGATGCGCTGCGCGAGGCCCTCGACGATTGCGGTCTTGCCCACGCCGGGCTCGCCGATGAGCACGGGATTGTTCTTGGTGCGCCGCTGCAGGACCTGGATGGTGCGGCGGATCTCATCGTCGCGCCCGATCACGGGATCCAGCTTGCCCTGGGTCGCGCGCTCGGTCAGATCGATGCTGTATTTCTCCAGTGCCTGGCGATTCTCCTCCGCGCCCGCGTCCTCCACCTTGGCGCCGCCGCGCACCTCATCGATGGCCTTTTCTACGCCTGAGCGCGCCGCCCCATTGGCCTTCAGCAAGCGCCCCAGCTCGCCGCGATCCTCGCAGGCGGCCAGCACGAAGAGCTCGCTGGAGATGAATTGATCGCCGCGCTGCTGCGCCAGCTTATCCGTGACATTCAAGAGCTTGTTCAAATCGTTGCCGAGCAGAACCTCGCCGCCCGATCCCTCGACCTTGGGCAGGCGGTCCAGCGCCCCCGCCAGATCCGAGCGCAGCTTGGCAACTTGCGCACCCGCTTTCTCGAGTAGAGGCCGGGCGGTGCCGCCCTGTTGGTCCAGCAGCGCCGCCATGACATGCACCGGCTCGATGTACTGATTGTCGCGGCCAAGGCTAAGCGACTGGGCATCCGCCAGTGCCGCCTGAAATTTGGTCGTCAGCTTGTCCATGCGCATATTCAGATACCTCTTGGAACGGTCACGATCTGGGGGTGCGCCGCGGCCAATTCAACTAAGGCGAAAGCTGCCCGCTCATGTTTCAACTTCACCGTGACCGGCTCTACGCGGAGCTGCCGCTCGCCGTCCTCGGCAGCGAATAGCGCAGTGCACCAAATAGATGCTCCTCCGCTATCGGCCACCTGAGCGGCTCCCATGACTCGCGCGGTCCAGCCAAATCAGCGTCGCCTGCCGTCCGGTCACCCCATCGCGCCGATACGAGAAATACCGAGTCCCGTCGGCATAGGTGCAATGGCCGCCGCCGTAAACGCGGCTCACTCCCAGCGCGTCGAGACGCCTGCGCGCCAGTACATCCAGGTCCGCCATGAACCGTCCCCGCGCATTCGGCGCAAAGGCCGCCTCCGCTCCCGAATCACCTCGCAGCAGCGCCTCGCGCACTTCCGCTCCCACTTCAAAGTGCCGGGGTCCGATGGCCGGACCCAGCCACGCCATGAGAGTCGCAGGCGCAACCCCCATGGTCCGTACCGCGGCCTCGATCACCCCGCCGGCAAGCCCCCGCCAGCCCGCATGAGCCGCCCCCACCAAGCTCCCCGAGTCCGCCGCCAATAAGATGGGCAGGCAGTCGGCGGTGAGAATGGCGCACACCCGCCCAGGCCGGCGAGTAAACGCCGCGTCCGCCGCGCCTAGGTCGGCCGTCGCGTCGAGATCGGCGACCAGGTTCCCGTGCACCTGCGCGAGCCATACAGGCTCCGACGGCAAGCCGGCCGCCGCCGCCAAGCCCCGCCGGTTTTCGGCGACGGCCGCGGGCGTATCGCCCACATGGCCTCCCAAGTTGAGCGACGCATAGGGCGGCCCGCTCGCTCCGCCGCCGCGAAAGGTTGACACGGCCCGCACTCCGGCCGGGGCCGGCCAATCCGGCTCCATCCAGGAAGGAGTCATCGCCCACGCACCGGCTTGCGAGCGCCGCTTCGCGCATCCTCCCGTGCCGCCTCGCGCGCATCTTCGCGCAGGGCCCCCAGCAATTGCTCGAAGTCCGGCGGCACCGGACTTTGCAGGCTCAAACGTTTGCCCGTGCGCGGATGATCGAATGCCAGAGCGGCGGCATGCAGCGCCTGGCGCTTGAATCCGCGCAAGGTGCCGATGAGCCCCGGTGTCGCGCCGCGCGGCAGGCCGAAACGTCCGCCATAGACCGGATCGCCGATGATGGGATACTTGATGTGCGACAGGTGCAAGCGGATCTGGTGCGTGCGGCCGGTCTCCAATTTCACGCTCAAATAGGTATGCGCCCGGAAGCGCTCCAGCACTCGATAATGCGTCACCGCCGGCCGCCCCGACACGCGGATGGCCATGCGCAGCCGATCGCCCCGATGACGCCCGATGGGCTCATCGATGGTGCCGCCCCCGGTCATGACGCCGACGCACGCCGCCACATACTCGCGCGCCATGGTGCGCGCCTCGAGTTGCCGGCTGAGCGAGGTTTGCGCCTGCGGCGTGCGGGCCACCACCAACAAGCCGCTCGTGTCCTTGTCCAGCCGATGGATCAGGCCGGCGCGCGGCAGCGTCGCGAGCTTGGCATCCAGCCCCAACAGGGCGTTTTGCAAGGTATGGCGCGGGTTCCCGGCCCCCGGGTGCACCACCAAGCCGGCGGGTTTATCGATCACCAAAAGATCCGCATCTTCGTGGACCAGGCGCAGTGCGATCGCCTCGGGCAGCACCTGGGGTTCGGCCACCTCATCGATCCTCATCTGCACGCGGACACGGGATCCTGCCTCCACGATATCCCGCGGTTTGCAGGCCGCCCGGTCGAGATTGACCGCGCCGGCCTCGATCCAGCCCTTGATTCGGGTGCGCGAATGCTCCGGCATCAAACGCGCCAGCGCACTATCCAGGCGCTGACCGGCCATTTCCGCCGGAATCTGCAGGTCTATCACTTGGAACTCTGGGGTCATGGGGTACTCGAAGCTACCGGCGGGGCATCGGGTATACTGCCGCGCTTTGAAAGATCCACCCATTGTAAGGAATCGCTAGTGAGACTGCGTGATCTTGTCCATCCGAGCCGCGTGCTGCTCGTCGCCGCGGGAATAGCGATGCTGGCCGCCGGCTGCCGCAGCCACCGCGCTGACGAGGCCAGATCCGGCCCCGAAGTGATCTATGCCCGGGCCCAGAAGGCCATGAAGAATTCCAGCTGGGGCGAAGCCATCAAGCAGCTCGAAGCCCTGCAATCGCGCTTTCCCTTCAGCGAACCCGCGCGTCAATCGCAGCTGGATTTGATCTACGCCTATTACAAGGGACGCCAGACCGATCCCGCCATCGATGCCGCCGACACCTTCATACGCGAAAACCCCACCAACCCCCGCGTCGACTACGCCTACTACATGAAGGGTCTGGTGTATTTCGAGCGCCAGGCCAATTGGCTGGAACGCAAGTTCAACGTCGACTTATCCGAGCGCCCGCCCATCAATGCACGCAAGTCCTTCGACGCCTTCCAGCAGCTGATCGAGAAATTCCCGCACAGCCAATACGTCAGCGACGCACGCCAGCGCATGGTCTTCCTGCGCAACCGCTTGGCGGATTTCGAATTGCATGTCGCCCTGTACTACATGAAGCGCGGCGCCTACGTGGGCGCGATCAACCGCGCCAAGTACTGCGTGGAGAACTATGACGGCGCCCCCGCCGTGAAGGGCTCCATGAAGGTACTGGTGGACGCCTACCGCGACCTCAAGATGATGGATCTAGCCGCCACCGCCGAACGCGTCTACGACGACAACTACCCCGCCAGCGCCAAGGAAGTTGCGGTCAAGAAGCATTGGTGGGCGATTTTCTAGCCCGGCCTCTTACCGCGACTTATACCCACTCGTAATCGGATACCGCCAATCGCGCCCGAACGCCCGCCCGCTGACGCGCACTCCGGGAGGCGCCTGCCGGCGCTTGTATTCGTTGCGCTTCACCAGATCCAAAATCCGCCCCACGGTGGCGCGGTCGAAGCCGCGCGCCGAGATCTGATCCACCGATAAATCCTCCTCGATGAAGG
Source organism: uncultured Gammaproteobacteria bacterium (assembly GCA_963784105.1). Taxonomy (GTDB): domain Bacteria; phylum Pseudomonadota; class Gammaproteobacteria; order Steroidobacterales; family Steroidobacteraceae; genus Bog-1198. The sequence continues at coordinate 471,427 of CAWAQE010000015.1, read as the reverse complement.
CCTCGAGGATGGGATCCAGAACTTCATAGGGCGGCAGGCTGTCCGTGTCCTTCTGCTCGTGACGCAGTTCCGCGGACGGCGCCCGCTCGATGACACGCTGCGGGATCGCCTGCGATTGCGCATTGCGCCAGGCACAGAGCCGGTACACCAGCAGTTTGCTGCAATCCTTGATGGGCGCGAAGCCCCCGGCCATGTCGCCGTACAAGGTGGCGTAGCCCACCGACATTTCGCTCTTGTTGCCCGTGGTGAGCAACATCTTGCCGGTCTTGTTGGAAATGCCCATCAACAGCACGCCGCGGCAGCGGGCTTGAATATTCTCCTCCGTGGTGTCGGGCGCGCGGCCGGCGAATTCTTCCTTGAGCGCCGCCAGCGTCGCTTCGAACATGCCTTCGATCGAAATCTCGCTGTGCTCGACCTTGAGCCACTTCGCCTGCAGCGCGGCGTCATCCTTGCTCATCTGCGAGGTATAACGCGAAGGCATGGACACCGAATGCACCCGCTCCGCGCCCAGCGCATCGACCGCGATCACCAAGGTCAGCGCCGAATCCACTCCGCCCGACAAGCCGAGCACCGCGCCCGGAAAGCGATGCTTGTCCACATAGTCGCGCGTGCCCTGGACCAGCGCCCCGTACACGCTCTCTTCCTGGCTCTGCAGAGGCACGATCTCGCCGGGCACCGGCCTTACCGCCCCGGCAGGATCCGCGGCCAGATCCACCACGTACAACCCTTCCGTGAACGCCGGCGCCCGCATCGTGACCTCGCCCTCGGCATTCATCACGAAGGAATTGCCGTCGAACACCAGCTCATCCTGGCCGCCGATCAAATTCACGAACACCAGCGGTATTCCCGCCTCGCCCACGCGTGCACGGCCCACCTCCTGCTCGCGCTGTATCTGCTTGTTGACCTCGTAGGGAGAGGCATTGATGACCAGCAGCACTTGCGCGCCGGCCTGACGCACCCGGCGTGCCGGCTCCGAATCCCAAACGTCTTCGCACACCAGAACGCCCGCTTTTAGGCCGTTGAGCTCCACGAGAGTGGGCTCGGTGCCCGGCGTGAAGTAGCGCTTCTCATCGAACACCCGGTAGTTCGGCAAGCAAGCCTTGCGGTGATTGGCGATGATGGCCCCATCGCGGATCACCACCGCCGAATTGTAGATCTTGGTGCCTACGTACTCCGGATACCCCGCAACCAAGGTGATGCCGCGTACCTCCCGCTTCAGCCGCTCGATCGAACGTCCCACCTGCAGGCGCATGCCGGAGTGGAACAAGAGATCCTCCGGCGGATACCCCGAGACCGCGAGTTCAGGCAGCAGAACCACGTCCGCGCCATGCCGATCGCGGGCAGCGGCCGCCGCGGCGACGATGCGCGAGGTATTGCCGTCGACGTCGCCGACGACCAAATTGAGCTGTGCCATGACACAACGCAACTGCTGCGATTGAACCAAGTCACTCCCCCTATTTCGGGCGCCGCGCCGCCGGCCGCCTCGCCGCCGGCCGAGCCGCTCGGGACCGTGCCGCGCCGGAACGCGCCCCGCTCGCTCGCCCGGCCGTCTTGGCCGGCTTCTCTCCACGCCTCTTGACTGCCTTTTTTGCCGGCTTTCTCGCGGTAGATTTCTTCGCCGCCGCACTCGGCCTGCCCTTGAGCCTCTTGGCAATTGCCGACCCCAGCTCCGCCGGCGAGCGCACCGTCGTGATCCCCGCCGCTTCGAGGGCCGCGAATTTCGCGGCCGCCGTACCCTTGCCGCCGGCGACGATGGCGCCCGCATGGCCCATGCGCTTGCCCGGCGGTGCCGCCATGCCGGCGATGTAGGCCACCACCGGCTTGCTCACATGCTCGTGGATGTAGGCCGCCGCGGCTTCCTCGTCGCTGCCGCCGATCTCGCCCACCATGACGATGCCTTCGGTTTGGCTGTCCGTTTCGAACAGCTCCAGCACGTCGATGAAATTCATGCCGCGCACCGGATCGCCGCCGATGCCGACGCAGGTGCTCTGGCCCAGCCCATTGTTGGTGGTCTGAAATACCGCCTCGTACGTCAGCGTGCCGGAGCGCGACACGATGCCCACCCGGCCCTTCTTGTGGATGAATCCCGGCATGATGCCGATCTTGCATTCCCCGGGAGTGATGATGCCCGGACAATTCGGGCCGATGAGGCGGGTCTTGTAGCCGGCCAGAGTCGCTTTCACCCGCACCATGTCATTCACCGGAATGCCTTCGGTGATGCACACGATGAGTTCCACCCCGGCGTCCGCCGCCTCGAGAATCGCATCGGCCGCGAACGGCGCCGGCACGTAGATCATGCTCACCGTGGCGCCGGTGCGGGCCACCGCCTCCTGGGCGGTGTCGAAGACCGGCAGCCCCAAATGCTTCTCTCCGCCCCGTCCCGGCGTCACGCCGCCGACGAGCTTGGTGCCGTAGGCGAGGCATTGCTCCGAATGGAAGGTACCCTGCTTGCCGGTAAAGCCCTGGCAAATGACCCTGGTGTTCTTGTCGACCAAAATGCTCATGAGTGGGCTCCCGCCATTTTCACGGCCTTTTTCGCCGCATCCGTCAAATCGCTCGCCGGCGTAATGGCCAGACCGCTCCTGGCCAGAATCTCCCGCGCCAGGGGCGCGTTGGTGCCCTCCAGGCGCACGATGACCGGAATGCTCGACCCCCACCTCTTTGACGGCCGCGATAATGCCCTCCGCAATCATGTCGCAGCGGACGATGCCGCCGAAAATATTGATCAGGATCGCCGTTACCTTCGGGTTGGACAGGATCAGCTTGAAAGCCGCGCTGACCCGCTCCTTGGTGGCGCCGCCGCCCACATCCAGGAAGTTCGCGGGCGCACCGCCGTGCAATTGGATGAGATCCATGGTCGCCATGGCAAGCCCGGCGCCGTTCACCATGCAGGCGATATTGCCGTCCAGCGAGACATAGTTGAGTTCATGCTCCGCCGCCTTGCGCTCCATCGGATCCTCTTGCGAGTCATCCCGCATGGCCGCCAGGTCCTTGTGCCGGAACAGCGCGTTGTCTTCGATGTTTATTTTCGCATCCAGCGCCAGCAGATCGCCGTCACCCGTCACGATCAAGGGATTGACCTCCACCAGGCTCGCGTCGCGCTCCACATAGAGTCTGTACAGAGCGTGCGCGATCTTCCCGAACTGCGCGATTTGTGCGCCGCTCAAACCCAATCCGAATGCCAGCTGGCGGGCCTGAAAGTCCTGAAGCCCGGCGGCGGGATGAATATTGACGCGGATGATCTTCTCCGGCGTGTGCTCCGCGACCTCCTCGATGTCCATGCCGCCGGCCGCGGAGGCGACGAAGGCAATGCGCCCGGCCTCCCGGTTCAGCACCAGGCTCAAGTAAATCTCGCGGGCGATCTTCGACCCCAGCTCCACATACACTTGATGAACGGGCAGCCCTTCAGGGCCGGTTTGATGGGTTACCAGCGTCGACCCGAGCATGGCTTTGGCGGCGGCGCGCACCTGTCCCAAGTCCTTGGCCACCTTGACGCCGCCCGCCTTGCCGCGGCCGCCGGCGTGCACCTGGGCCTTCACCACCCACAGTGAGCCGCCCAGCGACTCGGCAGCGGCCGCCGCTTCTTCGGGCGAGCCGGCCACCTCGCCCCTGGGGACCGGAATGGCGTATTGGGCAAATAGCCGCTTCGATTGATACTCGTGCAAATTCATGGATTATCCTTCAGTGCCCATCTGACCGCGTAAGGCGCGCTATTCTGAATTAAGACCTTATGGCTGGTTGGAACCACCGCGTCTAATCGGAACAGGCGAGCCCGCCAAGTTGCAAATTTTAACCTACTAATGGCTCCCATAGCCCCGAGGTTTTGTGTCATCAACGGTGCGCAACCAGCATCGCCTCTCGCGCATGATCGCGCACAGCTTAGGCCGCGGCGAACGCGAACGTATCGACACGGAAGTAGCCGACGATTACGTCCAGGTTTCTGACCGAGAGCTGAATATGCGTCTTTTCTTTGAAGCCCGCCCCTGGATACGCCACATCGCCCTCGTCGAAAACGCCGAATACCGTGTCGTAGGACTCCAATTTCGCTTCGATGCGAAGCTGGTGCAGCATCTCGATCACGGCGCAGTCCAGGCGCCGTAAAAGAGGCACACCGCTCTTGGGGCTGGAATTCGCAGGCATCCCTTTGCCGTTGCGCGAGGTCTTGAGCACTTCATACGCCGCTCGCAGTTCTTCAATCACGCCGTAATCCGTGAGGTTCAAACACAGGCCGGGATAAACTAGCGCGCCCACGACAAACGGCGATCTGATCTTGGCCTCTGCTTTACGGGCAAGCGCCCAATCCCAGGCGCGTTCCGGACTGTCGGCCCAAAAGTAAATCCCGTTGCCGAGCCAGTCGTAGTCCTGGATGGAGGGTTTCAGCCTGTCTTTGCCGGCGAGAACCTTTTCGCCGGTAGCGGCATCGCAGCCGTGATAGGCGACGATGTGTCCGAGGGTGTGCCGGGTGCGGCTCACTTATAGTGTGCGGCGAGCTGTCCGGACTTGGTGACGATCTTGGCTTTCTGGGCTAGTTTGAGCGAGCGCTGCTTGCTGGCAGCGACCTTGTGCGCATAGTCCACAATGCTGCCGGCGACCGGTTTGCGCGCGATGAGCCGCGCGCCCACGGCGTAACCATTTGTTGCTTGCTTCACGACCTTCATTGCAAACCTCCGAACTGCACGGCAGTTTAACGCTTTTCCGCAATCTTGGGCCAGCCGCATAATCGCGCAAATTCATGAATTATCCATGAGTACCGATTGAATCGCATCAGACCAGGTCATTCTGAATTAAGCTCGGGGGCAGCGCAAAGCCGCCTTGAGGATAACCGTTGAATCGCCCATTCGACCGCAGCATCGACTCTAAGCCCGCCCTGAATTGGCGCGTGCTCGGCCTGCTCAATTTGTACAGGGTCCTGACGCCTCTGGTGCTGCTCGGGCTGTACCCCTTGGGTGCCGCGCGCGGCTTCGCGGTCGATTCACGGGGGCTCTTCTTCGGCGCCAATCTGGCCTATCTCTGCTTCGGGATCGGCAGCATCATCCTGGTCCGCCGGCGCCTGGCGAGCGCCTATGTGCAGACCGTCCTGCAGGCCACGGTGGATCTCACGCTGCTGCTCCTGCTGCTGCATGCCTGCGGCGGAATCACGAGCGGGCTCGGCCTGCTGCTGCTGCTTCCCGTCGGCGGTCTCGCCTTCCTGCTGCCGCCGCGCAGTGCCCTGTTCCTGGCGGCAGTCGCCGCCATGGCGGTGCTGGCCGACACCATTTGGCAGCAGCTGAGCGGGCATACCGACATTATCTCCTATGCAACCGCCGGCCTTCTCGGGACCGTGCTGTTCGTCATCGCAACCGCCGCGAGCTTCGTCGCCAGCCGCATGCGCGAGAGCGAGGATTTGGTTCGCCAGAAAGACATCGATCTGGCGAACCTCGCCGAGCTGTCCCAGTACATCGTGCAGCATCTGCGCGAAAGCCTGCTGGTGGTCGACGCCGCGGATATGATCCGCCTCATCAACGAATCCGCGGCGGAAATTCTCGGCGACGACCACGCCGTGCCGGGAGCGTTGCTGGGCGAGGTGTCGCCGCGCCTCTTGTATTCCCTGGCGACGTGGCGGCAGAGCGAACGCGGCGAGAACTCCCCCTCGAGTTTCGTCGCCGCCGACGGCGCACGGGTGATCCAGCCCCACTTTGCGCCCCTGGGCAGCATCGCGCCCGGACCCACGCTGATTTTCCTCGAAGACACCAGTCTCATGGCCGAGCGCGTGCAGCAGGGCAAGCTCGCCGCGCTCGGCCGCCTGTCCGCCAGCATCGCGCACGAAATACGCAACCCCGTCGGCGCCATGAGCCACGCCGGCCAGCTGCTCGCCGAAAGCCCCAATATCGGTCCCGACGAACGCCGCTTGACGGACATCATTCACAACAACTCCGAGCGCGTCAGCACCATCATCAACAATGTATTGCAGCTGTCGCGCCGCGAGGCCACGAACCCGACACGCCTCTCGCTCGGCGACTGGACCGATGAGTTCTTGAGTGAATTCTGCGAGACCATGCAAGTTCCCAGAAGCCGGATCGGTTTCCAGGAAGTGGCGGACGATCTGGAAGTGCGTTTCGATCCCAGCCATTTGCACCAAGTGGTATGGAATCTCTGCGACAACGCCATCAAGTACGGCGAGGCACGCGGCGGGATCAGTGTCGAAATCAGGCTCGGCCGTTTGACCCCGAGTAACCGGCCCTATCTCGAAGTCGCCGATCGCGGCCCTGGAATCGAGGCAGAAGCGGTGGATCGCATATTCGAGCCCTTTTTTACCGGCCGAAAGGGCGGCACAGGACTCGGACTATTCATTGCGCGCGAACTATGCCAGCTCAATCGCGCCATTTTGCTGTACGAACCGCGCAGCGGCGATGGCAGCATATTCAGGATCGTGTTCAGCGACCCGCAGCGGTGGGAGGGATAAAATCCGTGCATATTCGCCATAACATGGCTAAAATGTCGCCATGTACCGGCGAAATATTGAAGCAGCACTTAAAGCCGCACTTAAGGATACGCGCGTCGTTCTGCTTAACGGTGCACGTCAGACTGGCAAGAGCACCCTCGCTGAGAGCATTGCCGAAGAACATAGCGGCCGCTATTTGACATTGGACGACGAGGCAGTCCTTGCGGTTGCTCGTGCCGACCCATCCGCTCTGGTGCGGGCAAACGCGCAGATGACGGTCATCGACGAGGTACAACGAGCGCCAGAGCTGTTTTCTGCGATAAAGATCGAAGTGGATCGCAATCGTGCGCCGGGACGCTTCCTGCTGACGGGCTCGGCAAATGTATTCCTGCTTCCCCGCCTCTCGGAATCGCTGGCCGGCCGGATGGAAATTCTGCCGCTTCTGCCTCTGTCACAGGACGAAATCGCGGGTGGACGGTCCACCTTTGTTGAAACAATCCTTTCAACCGGCGACTGGAAAGTGCGCAAATCCACCGTCGACCGGGTCGATATCTGCAAGCGAATCATCGCCGGCGGCTACCCGGAAGTGCTTGCGCGCGAATCGACGGAACGTCGGTCCGCGTGGTATCGCAGCTATATATCAAGTTTGATCCAGCGAGACGTACGGGACCTTTCCGGCATCGAGGGCCTGACCGATCTTCCGCGCTTACTCGGATTGCTAGCGGCACGGTCCAGCGCGCTGATGAATACGTCAGAACTTTCACGCTCGATCGGCATCGCAAATTCCACGCTACGCCGATATCTCGGGCTTCTTGAAGCGATCTATATTTTGCAGCCGTTGCCCGCATGGTCGAGCAACACGGGAAAGCGATACGTGAAGTCGCCTAAGATCCATTTGGTTGACACCGGTCTTGCTGCGCAATTGCGCGGCGACACCGATCCGCAATCGTTGGCACGATCCACGAATATCGGAGCTCTGCTGGAAACTTTCGTGGTTCAAGACGTGCGCAAGCAGCTCACATGGAGCAAACAACCGGCAACGCCGTTTCATTACCGTTCGGCAGCTGGACGTGAAGTCGACCTTGTATTGGAATTGCCCGGCGGTGCAGTAGCCGGCATCGAGATCAAGGCTGCGGCAAAGGTAGGAAAGGCGGATTTCGCAGGTCTTGAAGCGCTCGCCGATGACGCCGGCAAGAAATTCATACGCGGCGCGCTCCTCTACCTTGGCGATCATGTACTCCCATTCGGCAATAGCCTGGCTGCGGTGCCGATCAACGAGCTGTGGGCCAGTCGATAGCGCCCGAGACGCCATTAAGGCGGAATGACCCCGGCGGATGTAAACACAAAGTGCTTTTGCCCCTCCTTACCGGAGATTGGAAGCCGCTGGTCTTGGGCCCCCAGATACCACTGATCCGCCGCACGGTCACCCGCGATCTTCACCGCATCGGGCCAATTCTGCCGAATGAGCTGCGCATCCAACTCCGCTCCGTGACTCACCAGCAGCAAGTCGCGATCCCTCAGAAACGGATCGACCTGAACCATATCCGCAACATAGAAGCCTCCCCGAGGGTGGATGAAATAGACATTGTTACCCGGCCTTTCCGGTGCCGGAAGCTGAGCCAAGTGCTGAGAGATGATCTCGTTGATTTGAAACATCTGAAACGGCAGCACCACCGCCAAATTCAAGATCGCCGCAGCACCCGCGAAGGAGATCAGCCGCTGCTGCGCGTCAGATCGCCTGGTCATGGCGCAGCCCGCCAATATGGGAATCGCACCCCATGCGGAGTGGAAATAACGGTAACCCCAGCCATGGCCCTGATCGAACCGCACGAAGAGATAGCCGATGAAAGTCAGGACGGCGGATTGCATCAATAAACGCACATGCATGCTGTCGCGGCAGCGCAGGCGGCCGAACAGGGCGAATACAAACGAGCACGGGACCGCCCAAATCCACATTTTGACCAGTGCGGCCGCACGCATATTCATCAAAGTTGCATCCGGCCACACAAATACACCGTCGGCAACCCCGCGTACCACCGCCGCGCCGTGCGCACCTGAGCCGATATCCGCACGCAACACGAGCCATCCCAAGCCGATTGCCGCGCCGGGCAGATAGCCCAGAATCAAGGGCAGCAGGTATCGATGCTGGTCGCGCCGCATCGCCATCGCGACGATCCACGGTATTGCAAACAGCGCATGAGGAACCGGGTTATGCAGTATCAATGCCAGCGAACCCGTCAATCCGGCGCCGAAAGCCCGATACCTGCTGGGTTCCAAAAGTAACGCCACGAAGAGCAAATTCGCGGTCAGGTGCGCCTGCATCGAGTAGTACGATATCGCGTCCGCCGCGAAGGCGCCCGAGGCCACGGTGAACAGCAGCGCCCAGCCCGCGGCCCGGCGATCGCCCGTGATCTCCTGGGTTATTCGATGGATGAGAACGAGCGCCAGACCCGAGAGCGATGCATTGCAGAGCCACGGCACCTTGAAGAATTCGAACGGCGCCAGCAACAGGGCGAAGCCCGGCCAATAATGTTCGATGGCTCTGCCCGTTTCCGGCGATGCCACCAGGAAGGAACCATTGAAGCCGCGAACGACCAGCCAATCAACGAGGTCTCGCGGCAATTGCGCAAACAGATGCCCGTCGGCGAATATTTTCGATTGGAAGACGGCTGCGTACTCGTCCATCGAAAACGGATAGTCGTGGTACACGGCGATCGCTCCGAGCGCCATCATGGCCACGCTGATCGCCGCGAGGAAATAGGGATGTCCGCCGAAACAATCCACCAAGCTCAAAATCGGCGCCGGACGTTTCCAAAGCGCCGCCAGACAGCAAATTGCCAGCGCGAGCCACGCGGTGCGGCAGTCATAGACGGTCAGGAGCATCCGGAAGATGGCTGAAAAGTGCGCGCTCGAAAGCAGGATGCGGTCGAGCGCGTAGAAATATGCCAGGCATATTGCCGAGAGCGACACCCCTGCCAGAACGATGCGGCGATCGGTCGAGTTGATCAACGGCAATCCCTGTTCATGTCCCGCCGGCCGATCACGAGGGCCTCCCAAATACTGCAAGTGAAGCGCTTATGCCAATGCAGCCTCGTGCATAATGCAATGTTTACACAAGAACTGATGCAATGCACTTGTCGAGTCCCGCAATTCAAGCGAAGACCAAGGCCGTAGCCCTGGCTCTGATGCTGGTCGCTCTTTGGCTGCTCATACGCGGCTACCACGGCCTCAGCGGCGACGGACAAATCTACGCGTTTCAAGCGCTTGCCAGAATCCATCCGCAGCTCGCGACCGACCTGTATCTACAGAACACCTCGCAGGATCAGTTCACGATTTTTTCCCCTCTGTACGCCTGGGTCATCGGCAATCTAGGTTTGGCGGATGCCGCTCGGCTTCTCAGCGTGCTCTTCACTGCCTGGCTTTTCGCCGCCGCCTGGAGTTTGGTTCGCACCATCGCCGGCCGCGACGCGGCGTGGCTGGCCGCTGCTTTGTTATTGATCGTCGCGGGAGACTATGGCGGATCCGGAGTGTTCCGGCTTTCGGAACAGTTCATGACGGCTCGCTTGCCTGCCGAAGCGTTGATAGTGACCGCGCTGGCCTGTCACGTCCAAGGCCGGAAGCGATTCGCCTTATTGCTGGCGACGGGGGCACTGTTAGTCCACCCTCTCATAGCGCTGCCCGGATTGATTTTCTTGCTTTGCATGGGGTTGCCGTGCCGCGTGAGCGCTTTGGGTGCCATCGCGGGGGTGTTGGCGACTCTTGCCATTGCGGGCGCCGCGACCCTGCTGCCGGCTGGCTTTCACGTATTGACCGTCATGGACCCGGCTTGGCTGCAAGTCGTGCGGGAACGCTCGCAATTTCTGTTCTTGCCTCTATGGTCGGTTCACGATTGGGACGTAAACACGCAGCCGTTCATTTATTTGGCGTTCACGGCGATGGCCGTACCGTACTCGCGGATTCGCAAACTCTGCCTGGGAGCGGCGCTCGTGGGAGCCTCCGGATTGGCGGTGGCGCTCATCGGCAGCCTCGTCGGCCCGGTCGCCATCCTGGTCCAGGGTCAGGCATGGCGCTGGATGTGGATTACCGTGCTCATCAGCGTCGTGCTGCTTCCCGTCGCCGTATTGCAAACGTGGCGCGACGAGAAATGCGGTCCACTGTGCGCGATATTGCTGGTGTCGGGCTGGACCTTGGCACCCGTCGATGGAACGATCTGTGCCTCGCTTGCATTGGCATTGTGGGCAGTGCGAACGCATATCAACGCTCGCGCAGCTCTTTACTTGCGATGGCTGTCCGCGGCGCTTGGCATCGCCGTCCTGATGTGGATACTGGCCAAATCCTGGACGATCCTCCGGCCTCCCATTCCTCCAACCGGACACGTACCGCTTGGCGCGGCGCAGATTCGCGGCATCTTCGGATTGCGAATCTCGGCCGTGCCGGCGGCCGTGCTGGTCTGGGAATTGACCCGGATCAGCCGGAATCTATGGGTACCGGCATTTCTCTGCTTACTGCTCGCCGCTTTGTCGATATACACTTTACCTGCCGCATTCAAGCAGTCCCACGCCCTCGTCTCCGCCTCGGAGATCGATGAATTTGCGGATTGGGCGAGCGCCATTCCGCCGACGAGCACCGTGCTCGTCGTACCGGCACCGGACGTGGGTGCGTTCGTCTGGTTCACCTTGCAGCGGCCGAATTACTTGTCGGTGGATCAATCGGCAGGAGTGGTCTTCTCGCGCGCCACCGCCCTCGAGGTTCAGCGCCGTTCGCAGGTTCTGCTCCCTCTCATGGATCCAAATTGGAAAATACTGACGAGCCTGAGCCGGAGTCGCGGCGATGAGCGCAAGAAACCGACGCCGCCTCGGCCGCTCACCGCGAAGGTTCTGTTGGAGATTTGCGCGGATCCGCGGCTGGGCTTTGTTGTATCGCCGCAAGACGTGGGGTTTGCGCCCCTGCGCCACTCGCGAGCAGGGCAATTCAAGGACTGGAACCTGTATGACTGCCGGCATATCCGGATGAATCCATCTGCAACATGAAAACCGTAGTTCAAGAAGCCTTCGGGTATACCGCCGTGTCGGGTTGCGCGCTCCTCGTCGACATGATGATGCTATGGGTTCTCGTCCACTACTTTTCTTGGTGGTATCTCGCCGCAGCGACAACCTCCTTCTCGGCGGGGCTGTTGGTCGCTTACGCGCTTTCAGTAAAGCTGGTCTTCCAGCATCGCCGGCTCAGAGACCGGCGCTTGGAGTTTGCGAGCTTTGCGAGCATCGGAGCGGTCGGTGTCGCCATCAACGCCGCGGTCATCTCCTTCGGCGTCAAATACCTGGGGCTGCACTACCTCCTCGCCAAATGCGGTGCCGCCGGCTTTACCTTTGTCTGGAATTTCGTGGCGCGCCGCCAGCTTCTGTTCGTACAGCGCCGTGCGGCTGAAAGCCGATCAACATGACCGTTTTCGATGAGAAAAAAAAGATTGCAGTCATAGCCGGTGCGGGGCCTGCCGGGCTGACGGCGGCCCTCGAGCTTCTGCGGCGCTCGGATATCAAGCCGATCGTGTTCGAGGCCGACGATCAGGTGGGCGGGATCTCCAAGACCATCAACTACCGCGGCAATCGCATGGATCTGGGCGGCCATCGATTCTTCTCGAAATCGGATTGGGTCATGCGTTGGTGGCAAGAGATCTTGCCCGTATCCGATGCACAGACGCCGCAATCGAGCCCGCTGCGCATCCACTACCAAGGCCAAGCGAGGGATTTGCGGCCTGAGACACTCGCGCCTGCCTCTGCCGACGCCGTCATGCTGGTTCGCCAGCGTCTATCCCGCATCTTCTATCGGCGCCGATTCTTCGATTATCCGCTTACGCTGAATGCCGCGACGATCAAGAATTTGGGGCTCATCGAGGCATTGCAGATTGGGTTGAGCTACGGCAAATCAAAGCTTCTCTCGAGGAGTCCCGAAATCACCTTGGAAGATTTTTTCATCAACCGCTTCGGAACCCGGCTGTATCGAACCTTCTTCAAGGACTATACCGAGAAAGTATGGGGCGTTCCCTGCGAGGAGATTTCCGCGGAATGGGGCGCTCAGCGCATCAAGGGCTTGTCGGTGACAAAGGCGATCGGACACGCACTGGCGAAACCTTTTCGCCCCTCGGCGGACGCCTCCCAGAAAGGGACCGAAACCAGCCTGATCGAGCGATTTCTCTACCCCAAATTTGGGCCGGGCCAAATGTGGGAGGAAGTCGCCCGTCAGGTCACTGCCCGGGGCGGAGACATCCATTTGGGTCATCGAGTGGTCGGAATGGAACGCGACGGCCGGAGAATTACCGCCGTCAATGTGCTCGACGCAGCCACGAATTCCGCCCGGCGCGTGCCCTGCGATCATTTCGTCTCGACGATGCCGGTCCGCGATCTGATCGCATTTCTTAAGCCCGAAGATCCGCAAATCCGGCGAATCGCCGCTGAGCTTCCCTACCGCGACTTCATGACCGCCGGCCTTCTGCTTCGCCGGATGAACTCGACACGCGATCGACGCGACCGCAGACAGCCCAATGGCATGCCGCCGGATAATTGGATCTACATCCAGGAACCGGATGTACGAATCGGGCGGCTTCAAGTCTTCAACAATTGGAGCCCGGCGCTGGTCGCCGATCCCAGCACGATCTGGCTGGGATTGGAATACTTCTGCCGCGAGGGCGACGAACTGTGGTCCATGGATGACGGGCGGTTCATCGATTTTGCGGCGGCGGAGCTCGAGAAAATCGGCCTGATCGATCGCAGGGATGTGATCGACGGCACTTTGGTTCGCGTCCCCAAGGCATACCCCGCATATTTTGGCGCCTATGGCGAGTTCGACAAGGTGCGCGCCTATCTTGGATCAGATTCGCAATCTCTATCCCGTCGGCAGAAACGGCATGCATCGATACAACAACCAAGATCACTCCATGCTGGCGGCGAACAGCGCGGTGAGTTCGATCATCAACGGCGGCGGCAAGACGGAGATCTGGCGCATCAACGCCGAAGATGAGTACCACGAGGAGGCCGACGATCCTGAATTCGCGGCTCGGACAAGAGGTTGTGCTTTGCATACCGTGGTTTAGAATCGGTTGCATCATGATCAGTTCAACGCGCTTGATGGTGTCGAACCGGCGAGTCACGCTCCGTGGAACTGACTATTCTCATGCCCTGCCTCAACGAGGCCGAGACCATTGCGACCTGCGTGCGCAAGGCGCGCGGCTTTCTTGAGCGCACCGGTATCGAGGGTGAAGTGCTGGTCGCCGACAATGGATCGACCGACGGATCGCCGGATCTCGCCCGAGAGGCGGGTGCGCGAGTCGTGCAGTATCGCAGACAAGGGCTATGGGAATGCCTTGATTGGCGGAATTGGCGCGGCCCGCGGGCGATTTGTGATCATGGCGCGATGCCGACGATAGCTACGATTTCTCGCAGCTCGACGCATTCGTCGAGGGTTTGCGAGCCGGCAATACGATGGTCATCGGCCACCGCTTTCGTGGCGGCATCCGGCCCGGCGCCATGCCGCTGCTGCATCGCTATCTTGGCAATCCGCTGCTGAGTTTCGCCGGGCGCCTGTTCTTTTCCTCCGGCATCGGCGACTTCCATTGCGGCCTGCGCGGCGTCGACCGCGCGGCGGCGCTGCAATTGGGACTGCGTGCCCCGGGCATGGAGTTCGCGAGCGAGATGGTCGTCAAAGCGACGCTCGCCGGCTGGCGCATCGCCGAGGTCCCCACCGTGCTTTCGCCGGACGGACGCTCGCGCGCGCCGCATCTGCGCAGCTGGCGCGACGGCTGGCGCCACCTGCGCTTTCTGCTGATGATGAGCCCACGCTGGCTGATGCTGTATCCGGGCGCTTGCCTGATCGGGATCGGCGTCGCGGCCGAAGTCGCGATCCTGCGGGGTCCGGTCATCATTGCCGGCGTTGGTTTCGACATTCACACCATGCTTTACGCCGCCGGCGCGACCATTCTTGGAATACAGCTGGTGCTGTTCTCGCTTCTGGCGCGCACCGTCGGCGTATTGAAGAATGTGTTGCCGATGAGCCCGGCGCTCGCGCGCTTTCTACGCATGTTTACGCTCGAGCGCGGCATCCTGCTGGGATTATCGCTCGGCCTGATTGGTTTCGGGCTTGCCGTCTATTCGGTTGTCACCTGGGCGCACGCGCGTCTCGCCGCTCTCGATCCGGCGACCATGATGCGCGTCGCCATTCCCTCGGTCACCTTGATGCTTGCGGGCGCCGAGATCATTTTTTCTTCTTTTTTGCTGGGATTCATCGATGTCCGCGTGCTAGCGACGTAAGATCATGGCCCTGGATCACTACGTCAGCGCTCTCTAGGCCACAATTCGCCGCCTTCTCGGCCCGCGGCTGGCGCGTCACGCGGGCCGCCGGTATCGGGCTATTTTTGTCGACCTGGCAAAGGTGGCGGCCGCGGTGGCCGCGGTCATACCGCGCGATGCCCACCTGCTCGATATCGGCGGCGGCGACGGCGAGCCTCTCAATCATCTTTTGGCCCTCCGCCCCGACCTTCGCGTCACCACGCTCGATCCGGCGCTCGTCGTCGGCCAGTGGATCGATGCATGCGCTTCGACAGCCGGGTGACGCGCCTGCCCGGCACGAGCCTCGCAAATTATCTGGCAGCCGGCCGCGACGATCCCGACGCGATCCTGATCGCCGATGTAATGCACCACATCCCGGAGTCCGCGCGCGCCTCTTTCTCGACTCGGTCAAGGTGCTTCTCGAGCGCGTACCGAGCTTCGTATCATCGTCAAAGACGTTGAGCCCGGTCATTGGCGGGCGCTGCTCGGTTACTGGTCCGACCTCTACATCACCGGCGACACGAATGTCAGCCCGATCTCCAGAGACGACGTGATGCGTCTGTTCCAAGAATCGCTGGGGCCGCTGCAGCGCGAGGACACCAATCTGTTCGAAACGGACAGACCGAACTACGCTATCATTTTTTATCGATAGACGACATGCCCGCTAAGATTCTGCTATCGCTTTCACCGTCAACACCGTCATCAGCCAGTTGGTGCTGCGCCGGCCTGATGATCTCGGTCCGCCCGGCGAGATTTTTCGGGACTACCGCGTTTCATTGGCAGTGCAGCTCTTTCGCCGTGGATCTACACCTCCGTCACGCTGCAGATTCTGAGCTATGTGATATGGATGCTGATTGTTTCGCGCGAAAAGCTCGGCGTCGCCACGGCCAGCGTCGGCGCGGGCTTCTACACCCTGATGGCCCTGTCCGCCTGGCTGGTCTATGGCGAGACACTCTCGCCGTGCAGTGGGCGGGCATCGCTCTTGGTCACGCTGGGGGTGGTCTGCATCAGCCTGGGGGGTGTAAGCTGCCTTAGGGGCGGTTGGCGCGATAACCGAATCTTGTAGAGGGCCGCGAGTGCGGCGGCAACCGGCCTCGGCCACAGCGCCGTCGAATATAGGCCCGGTCCTCACGTTCGCGCGCTCGATTGGCTATGGTCGCCGTGGTCTCGCTGCCCGCATGGACGCCCTTGGAGACAAGTCGTCTCGCGCACATAGACGAAACCGCCCGGTCGGCGCGCGAGATTCGAGCCAGGCCATCCAGTCCAGATTGGTCTGGAATCCGCCGGGAAACCGGAAATCGGCCAATACCGAGCGGTTGAGCATCACGCTCGGACAGCAGATCGGGTTGCCGAGGGACAGCAGACGCACCTTGTCGCGGGGCTCGGCAATACATTCGCGCCTGCCGAAGGCGCGCCGGCGAAGCGCGCGCTTGATACGCAGGTTGATATTGGTCTGGGCGCGCACCCAGCGGCGTATGCTCCGAATAGTCGCAGAAGGCAAAGAGTGCGCCCGGATGGCGGCGCAGTGCGCCTCCAACCGTGGGCGTAGGCCGGAGCGAAAAGATCGTCCTGATGAGCCAGGGTCACGAGTTCGGTCTGAGCCGCCTGCAGAGCGAAGTTCCAGTCCGCTGCGATGTCGATGCGCTGGGGATTGATGTGCAGCGCCAGCGCATACCGTTTCGCGAAAGCCTCGAGCTCCGCCGAGGGAGTCGAACTCGCGAGCAGGATTTCGCTGCGGCCCCGCTCTGCGCGCGCAGCGATTCGATCAGCGTCGGCCAGATTCGGCGCCGCACGATACACCGGAATGGCAAAGGTATGGTCCATGGAGCTAGCATAGCGCGGATGCCATACCCAGCCGCCCAGCCTCGGCGGTAACGCTACAATAGGGACTATGCCCAAACCCGCCGTCTTAGTCGTCGACGATGAACCCGATCTTTGCGAATTGCTGTCGATCACTTTGCAGCGCATGGATCTGAGTCCTGCGCACCGCCAATACTGTGGCCGCGGCACAGCGTTTGCTCAAGACCGAGCAGTTCGATTTGTGCTTGACCGACATGCAGCTGCCCGATGGCGATGGCCTGGAGCTGGTCGAGTGGATGCAGCAATACACGCCGAGCGTTCCCGTCGCGGTGATCACCGCTCACGGCAATATGGAAACGGCGGTACGCGCGCTCAAGCTTGGGCGCCTTCGATTTCGTCTCCAAGCCCCTGGATCTTGCGGGCCTGCGCAAATTGGTGGCCAGCGCCATCAAGCTGTCGGGAACCAACGATGGTGACACCAGCGTTTTCGGTCCCCGCTTGCTCGGTACCTCGGCCGCCATGCAGCACTTGCGCGAAATGATTGCCCGTGTCGCGCGCAGCCAAGCGCCCGTGCATATTTTTGGCGAATCCGGCACAGGCAAGGAATTGGTCGCGAAACTCATTCACGAGTCCGGCCCGCGGCGCGACGGCCCTTTTGTGCCGGTCAATTGCGGCGCCATTCCCACCGAACTCATGGAAAGCGAGCTCTTCGGCCATAAGCGCGGAAGCTTCACCGGCGCGGTTAGCGACAAGAAGGGCCTGATCCAATCGGCGGAAGGCGGCACCCTGTTTCTCGATGAAATCGCCGACTTGCCGCTGCACATGCAGGTCAAGCTGCTGCGCGTCATTCAAGAAAAGGCCGTGCGCCCCGTTGGGGAGCAACACGAAGTCGGTATCGATGTGCGCATTCTTTCGGCGACGCACAAGAATCTCTGCCCAACTGGTCGCCGAAGGAAAATTCCGAGAGGATCTATTCTATCGTGTCAACGTGATCGAACTACGGGTGCCGTCGTTGCGTGAACGGCCGGAGGACATACCGGAACTTGCAGAAGCCGTCCTGCGGCGTCTCGGACGGCGCATGAAAATCACACCGCCGATGCTGGGCAAGGACGCGCTGGCGCCCTGGAGTCCTATGCGTTTCCCGGCAATGTTCGCGAACTCGAGAATATCCTGGAACGGGCCATCACTTTGAGCACCAGCGGCGAAATACGCGCAGGCGACATTCAACTACGGCCGACCCCCGGCGGCTCGCCCGGGGCGAGCCTTCAGGCCGCGGGAGCGCTGGGCGATCATCTAGAGGATATCGAGCGCGACGCCATCCTCAAGGCGCTGGAACAGACCCGCTATAACAAGACGGCGGCCGCCAAGGTGCTGGGGATGTCGTTTCGCGCCTTGCGATACCGGATTAAGAAGCTGGGAATCGAATGAGCCTCTCGCCGACCGGAAGTCCGTGCTGCATGGCCCACGGTTTTGACGACCGGTGGAGAAAATAGTGTGATCACTCTCGCTAATTTTGCATATTTCGCCGTCGCCAAATTTCGCGATAATGCAAGATCTGACCCACGCAGCAGATCGGACGCGCACGAGGCAAGTTTGAGCATGGAAATAATACGATGATTCGGGGCTGGTTCGACTCGCGCGAAGCCACCGAAATTGGAATTGCACTAGCGGATCAATACGCACAACAGCGGGATTCGCCTGCGGTCCCACGCGGCGGGAAAACGGCAAAGGCGAGCCGCCTGATCCAATGCAGGGGATTCTCGATCGCGCCGGGCACGAACTGCGTACAGTACGATTGAACTTCTACAAGAGAGCCAAGTTCGCCAACTCGTTCAAGTGGAGATTGCTCGAAAAAGGTGTCGGGAGAGACATAGCCGACAGGGCTACGGAGAAATTAGTACTGCATGTCTCCCTGAATCAAGCCGGCTGGACGCTTAGACGGAAGGAGATTGCCGAATCGGCCGATCAGCCCCAATCGAGAAATGCACGTTCTCTTCTAGCCCAAGGGAATAAGTGCGCCGCTCAGGGCGAAAATTTCGAGGCGATCGCTTTTTACCAAGAGCTTATCGCGCTCAATCCGCGACATCCGGAGGCGCTCAACAATCTTGGGGCCACACTTTTTCGGCTGGGTCGTTACAGTGAGGCAGAGGAAATTTTTCGTCGAACCCTCCGTATCTACCCGGATTTTGCCGACGCCGACAGCAATCTGGGGACCCTGCTGCGCTGTAGCGGGCGGGTTGCCGAAGCCGAAACTTGGCTACGACACGCGATCAAGATAAACCCGAAGCATGTAGGTGCCCGAATCAGTCTGGGGTTGGCATGCATTTTCTTCAGCCGTTTGAGCGATGCCAAGTCCCATTTTAGAAAAGCCCTCAAATTCGCGCCTCGGTCATGCACAAACGCTGTTCGGAATGGGATTTTTGGCTACGATAGAAGGCCGCTTCGATGAGGCGGAGGCGATGTTCAAACGCGCGCTCGAGGCTGATCCCAAAATGCCGAGCGCCTGGGCGGCCATGGCCGGCTTACGCAAGATGACGTCCTCCGATGCGGCGTGGCTGCGGAGTGCAGAGGAAATTGCCGCGAGCGGCCTCCCTGTCTTGGAGGAGGCCGATATGCGCTTCGCAATTGGAAAGTATCGCGACGATGTCGGGGACTTCAAGGGAGCCTTTCAGAGTTACGAGCGCGCCAACGCGCTGCACAAGATGGCTGCCACGAGCTATGACCGGGACGCGCGCGCGCAATTGGTGGATGACTTGATGCGAGTCTATACGCGAGAGGCTATCTCTCACGTGGGACCGCTTGCCTCTGATTCTATGAAACCGATCTTCGTGGTCGGCATGCCGCGTTCTGGAACCTCTCTCATGGAGCAAATCATCGCTTCGCATCCTGACGCAAAGGGAGCCGGTGAACTGGCATTTTGGAGTCGTGCGGCACGTGATCACGAAACCGTCATTCGGCAAACTCTGCTGGACGAATCGACGAGGAAGAGACTGGCTGAGGATTATCTACGCGAGCTGCAAGCTCGATCCGGCGACGCTTTGCGTATCGTCGATAAGACCCCTCTCAACTCTGACTACCTGGGCATGATTCACTCGGTTTTTCCAAACAGTCGCATCATCTACATGCAACGTGACCCCATTGATTCGTGCTTGTCATGTTATTTTCAGAAGTTCGATGTACAGCTGAACTTCACCATGGATTTGTCGGACTTGGCACACTACTTTCGGCAGCACCAGCGCCTGATGGCGCATTGGCGTGCCGTGCTTCCGCCAGAATCCATCCTGGACGTACCCTACGCCGAGTTGGTCACCGATCAAGAGGGATGGACGCGCAAAGTCTGGCTTTCCTCGGCCTAGAGTGGGACCAGCGGTGTTTAGACTTTCATAAGACAGAACGTCCCATAGTGACCGCCAGCGCATGGCAGGTTCGGCAGAAGATTTATAACGGGTCCGTGGCCCGCTGGCGCCACTATGAGAAGTTTGTTGGTCCGCTGCTCGAGTTGAAGGACCTAGCCTGATAGGGCGACGAATTCGCGCGTGACAATTTTTGTCGCTGAACGACGCAGCGCGTCTCGTCTGACGCCGCAAGACGACGAATCTATGTCAAATATCCCGCCGTTCCCGGTCTAATTATTCATTGAATTCATATACTTAAGTTTGAGGCCGTTATTTGGCACATCGCTTGCTCATCTCACTGTCACCGGCGCAGGCCGTTGTTCGAAATGCGATTTCTTAGCTTTCCATCATCAGGAGTCAGTCAATGTTCAATAAAATGCAAAAGGGCTTCACCCTCATCGAATTGATGATTGTGGTTGCCATCATCGGCATCTTGGCGGCCATCGCCATCCCGGCCTATCAGGACTACACCATCCGCTCCAAAGTTACGGAAGGTTTGAATCTGGGCTCGGCGGCGGAGACAGCGGTATCTGAGGCATTCCAGTCCAACGATATCGCCGGAATCACTGCGGTCTCGACTCAGTATGCCTTGGCGGCTGCCGGGGTGGTTTTTCCCCCACGAAGTACGTGGCCGGAATGGCGATTGCCACTGGCACCGCCGCCGCCCCTGGAGTCATCACGATAACGTTTAACACGGTCGCCGCGACTGGTGGCATACCGCAGCTCGCGGGCGGGAATATGATCGTGCTAAGCCCCTTCATCAATAAGGCTGTGCTCGTAGGAGGCCTGTCGGGCAATATCGATTGGGTTTGTACGTCGCTCGGCGATGCGACGGCAACGGCTGATGGCGCCGGTGCGGCGGCCGCAGGTACGGTCCAGACGAAATACGTTCCGACGCAGTGTAAGTAACGAGCTGGTTTTTCTGAATTGAGCTCTAGGAAGCCCCTCATTCGAGGGGCTTCTTTTTTTCTGGCGACAGTTTTGCCACCGCTCGAATCCCCAGTTGGCGTTATCGCCCTGAGAGACTCACCTGAACGAGGTCGCACTCTGACAAATTTTGTCACAGAGCGACGCAGAGTATCCCGGCTGACGCCGCAAGACGACGAACCTATGTCCAGTATTTCGCCGACACCGTACAATTATTTTTCTAATTCATAGACTTGAGTGACAATCACGGCGTTTGGCATAGCGCTTGCTTATCTTTAATCCATGTAACCAGCGACGGCCATTGTGCGTAATGCATTTTTTGCGGGTTTATCAGCAGGAGCCACTCGATGTTCAAACAAGTACAAAAGGGCTTCACGCTCATCGAATTGATGATTGTGGTGGCCATCATCGGCATCTTGGCGGCCATCGCAATCCCGGCCTATCAGGACTACACCATCCGCTCCAAAGTTACGGAAGGTTTGAATCTGGGCTCGGCGGCGGAAACAGCGGTATCTGAGGCATTCGAGTCCAACGATATCGCCGGAATCACTGCGGTCTCGACTCAATATGCCTTGGCGCCTGCCGCGGGTGGTTTTGCCCCCACGAAGTACGTGACCGGAATGGCGATTGCCACTGGCACCGCCGCCGCCCCTGGAGTCATCACGATAACGTTCAACACGGTCGCCGCGACTGGTGGCATACCGCAGCTCGCGGGCGGGAATGTGATCGGCTGAGCCCCTACATCAATAAGGCTGCGCTCGCAGCAGCGATGACGGGCAATATCGACTGGGTTTGTACGTCGGCCGGCAATACGACCGCAGTGGCTGATGTCGGCGCTGCGCCGGCCGCAGGGACCGTCCAGACGAAATACGTTCCGACGCAGTGCAAGTAACGAGCTGGTTTTTCAACTAGCTCGAAGCCCCTCGGTCGAGGGGCTTCTTTTTTGGGCACCACTTGACCGGCGATCGAGGTTCAGATGCGCCCAGCCCCCGGCGACACTCATTTTGCGATCGAAGTCACGAGCGGACGGCGCCAATGTGCGACTATCCGCGGATGATTTGACAATTGCTCAGCTAGCTACCGATAGTAGACTAGAAGCAACGGCCTGGGGTTTACTGTAAGTCCATGAATGATAACGCAATAGCGGCAGTTGGCGGCACCAGTCGCGTGGCCTTGGGCGGCCTTGCGCAGCGCCTGGTGCAAGACGGGCTCATGGACGAACAGGCCATGCAGGACGCCATTGCCAAATCGAAGGAAAAGCGCGTCAGCCTGGTGACCCACCTGGTTGCGACAACCTCGCGACGGCCCGCGATATCGCCATTTCCGCCTCCAACGAGTTTGGCGTGCCCCTGCTCGATTTGGATGCCGTCGCGCCCGATATGGACGCGGTCCGCGCAGTGAGCGACAAGCTCCTGCAGAAGCACCGTGTGTTGCCGCTGATGAAGCGCGGCAAGCGCCTGTTCCTGGCCGTCGCGGATCCGACCAATCTGCATGCGCTGGATGAGATCCGCTTCCAGACGTCGATGAGCATCGAGTTCGTCGTCGTCGAGGACGACAAGCTGCAAATGGCGGTCGGCAAGGCCATCGATCAGGCCGAAGCGGCCATGCCGAGCTTGACCGACGACGACTTCGATCTCGAGAATCTCGAAGTCACCGGCGGCGACGAAGACCCCAACGCGGATGCGCTGGGCCGCGACGATGTCGAAGACGCGCCGATCGTGCGCTTCGTCAACAAGATCTTGCTGGATGCGATCAAGAAGGGCGCATCGGATATTCACTTCGAGCCCTATGAAAAATCGTTCCGCATCCGCACGCGATTGGATGGCGTACTCAAAGAAGTCGCCTTGCCCCCGGTGCAACTCGCGATCAAGATCGTCGCGCGCCTGAAAGTGATGGCGCGGCTGGATATCGCGGAGCGCCGTGTGCCGCAGGACGGCCGCATCAAAATGCGCCTGTCGAAGAATCGGGCCATCGATTTCCGCGTCAGCACCTGCCCGACGCTGTTCGGCGAAAAGGTCGTCACCCGTATTCTGGATCCTTCCAGCGCGATGCTGGGCATCGACGCGCTGGGCTACGAGCCGTTTCAGCGCGAGCTCTACCTCAAATACCTTGCCAAACCGCAAGGAATGATCTTGGTGACCGGCCCCACCGGCAGCGGCAAAACGGTGTCGCTGTATACCGGCCTCAATATCCTCAATACCGAGGATTGCAATATTTCGACCGCCGAGGATCCGGCGGAAATCAATCTGCCCGGCATCAATCAGGTCAACGTCAACAACAAGGTGGGACTCACTTTCGCGGCGGCGCTGCGCGCATTTCTGCGCCAGGATCCCGATGTCATCATGGTCGGCGAAATCCGCGATCTGGAAACGGCCGAAATCGCGATCAAGGCTGCGCAAACCGGACACTTGGTGCTATCGACCTTGCACACCAACGATGCGCCGCAGACCCTGACCCGTTTGGTCGACATGGGCGTCAAGCCCTATGCGATCGCGACTTCGGTGAGCCTGATCATCGCGCAGCGCCTGGCGCGCAAGCTGTGCACCAACTGCAAACAGCCCATCGATATTCCTGCGGAAGCGCTGAAGAAAGAAGGCTTCGAGGCCGCCGACATTGAAAGCGGATTCAGAGTATACAAGGCTGTCGGTTGCGGCCAATGCACCGACGGCTACAAGGGCCGCATGGGCCTTTATCAGGTCATGCCGGTAACGGAAACGATCGGCCGCATCATCATGGAAGGCGGCGGCGCCATCGACATCAACGATCAGGCCACCAAAGACGGCATTTGGAATCTGCGCCGTTCAGGATTGCAAAAAGTGAAAGATGGCGTGACGAGTTTGGAAGAAGTCAACAACGTCACCATCGATTAGCAGGTAACCGTAAGGATTGGATTTATGGCGATATCGGCAACCGCGGGCAAAAAAGAAACCCAATTCCTCTGGGAAGGCAAGGACAAGCGCGGCAACAAGGTTCGCGGCAAGTCGCTTGCGGCCAACGAAGCGGCGCTGCGGGCCGACCTGCGACGCCAAGGCGTCGCTGCCACCCGCGTCAAGACCCAGAGCACTGCGTTTAGATCGCGGCGGCAAGGTCAACGCGCTGGATATCGCCGTGTTCAGCCGCCAGCTCGCGACCATGATGGCGGCCGGCATTCCGATGGTGCAGTCCTTCGAGATTATCGGCAACGGGCATGAAAAGCCGGCGATGCAAAAGCTGGTGCTCGACATCAAGGCCAACATCGAAGGCGGCAGCACGCTGCACGAATCGCTGGCGAAGCATCCCTTGTACTTCGATGATCTTTTCGTGAATCTGGTCGAGGCCGGCGAACAAGCCGGTGCGCTGGAAACCTGCTGGATAAGATCGCGACCTATAAGGAAAAGACCGAGGCGCTGAAGAAAAAGATCAAGAAGGCACTGTTTTATCCGATCGCGGTTTTGGCCGTCGCCGTCATCGTCAGTACGATCCTGTTGATATTCGTGATCCCGCAGTTCGAGTCGCTGTTCAAGGGCTTTGGCGCGGATCTGCCGGCGTTCACGCAAATGGTCGTCAACCTGTCGCGATTCATGCAGCATAAAGGCTGGATGGTACTGATCGCGGTCGGCGGCGCCGATTTATGCGTTCATGTACTTCCACAAGCGCTCGCGAAATATGCGGCGCGGCCTGGATCGCATGATGCTGAAATTCCCGATCATTGGTCCGATCCTGGTCAAGTCCGCGATTGCGCGCTTCGCGCGCACGCTTGTCGACCATGTTCGCCGCGGGCGTGCCGCTGGTCGAAGCCATGCAGTCGGTCGCCGGCGCCACGGGCAATATCGTGTATGAAGAAGCCACCCTGCGCATGAAGGATGAGGTGGCCACCGGCCAACGGCTGCAGCGCGCCATGGAAAATACCGGGCTGTTTCCCAACATGGTCGTGCAAATGATCGCGGTCGGCGAAGAATCCGGCTCGCTCGACACCATGTCCGCCAAGGTCGCGGAATTCTACGAAGCCGAAGTCGACAATGCCGTCGACAGCATGTCGAGCTTGATGGAACCGATGATCATGGCGGTTCTCGGCGTCCTGGTCGGCGGCATGGTGATCGCGATGTACCTGCCCATCTTCAAACTCGGCTCGGTCGTCTGAGACGCTCGCCGTGCGGGAGACCCTCCGTCGTTTAGCCCATGCTGAACGACCTCGCCGTCGCTCTACGCCGACGACCCCGCGCTCTTCGCGGGGTCGGTGTTCGTGCTGGGCCTCGTCATCGGCAGTTTTCTCAACGTCGTCATCTACCGCCTGCCCATCATGCTGGAGCGCGATTGGCGCGCGCAGGCGGCCGAGTTGCTGTCACGGCGCACACGCCGCGACGCTCGACTCGGTCGCTCAGGCGTCGCCCGAGCGCTTTAACCTGAGCACGCCCCGTTCCGCCTGCCCCGCCTGCAAGGCGCCCATCAAGGCCTGGCAGAACATTCCCGTGGTCAGCTGGCTGCTGCTGCGCGGACGCTGCGCCTCCTGTAAGGCCAAGATCTCCGTGCGCTATCCCCTGGTCGAACTCGCGACCGGCCTGCTATCGGCGTGGGTAGCCTGGCACTTCGGCTTCGGCGCCCCGGCCGCCTGCGCGCTGCTGGTCACCTGGGCCTTGATCGCGCTCACCGGAATCGATATCGACCATCAGCTGCTGCCCGACGGCATTACCCTGCCGCTGATGTGGGCTGGCCTGCTCGCGGCGGTGGTCGTCGGCCCGATCGCGGGCAGCCCGATACCCGTATCGCCGCGCGACGCCATCATCGGCGCCGTTTCCGGCTACGTGAGCCTCTGGCTGGTATTTCATGCCTTCCGCCTGATTACCGGCAAGGAAGGCATGGGATATGGCGACTTCAAGCTGTTTGCCGCCCTGGGCGCCTGGCTGGGCTGGAAGCTGCTGCCGTTGGTGATCCTGCTGTCCGCCGCCACCGGCGCCGTGCTCGGCATTTGATGATCGTGCTGCGCGGCCGCGACCGCAGCGCCCCGATGCCCTTCGGGCCCTACCTGGCGGCCGCGGGCTGGATCGCCATGATGTACGGCGATGCGCTGGTCAACGGCTACTTGCGCGTGTCCGGTCTCAAGCACTAAGCCATGGCGGCGCCGCCTGCGCATCGGCCTTACCGGCGGCATCGCCAGCGGCAAGAGCACGGTTGCCCAGCGATTCGCGGAGCTTGGCGTCCCGGTCATCGACGCCGATGAGGCGGCCGCGCAGGTGGTCGCGCCGGGCACGCCGGGCTTGCGCAAGTCGATCGAGCGGTTCGGCCCCGGCGTCCTTGCCGAGAATGGCGAACTTGACCGGCGGGCGCTGCGAGACCTGATATTCAGCGATCCTCGGCTCGCGGCGGGACCTGGAAGCCATTCTGCATCCGCTGATTCGCGCCGACATGGAACAGAGCGCGCAGCAGGCGGCCGGGCCCTATGTCGTCATGGCCATTCCGCTGCTGGTCGAAGGCGGTCCGCAGCGACCGCGTGGACCGCATTCTGGTGGTCGATGTGGACGAAGCGGTGCAGCTGCAGCGGGTGATGGCGCGCGACGGCTGCACAGCCGAACAGGCCCGCGCAATCCTGGCATCGCAGGCGAGCCGCGCCGCTCGCCTGGCCGCGGCGGACGATGTGCTGCTGAACACCGGTACCGTCAGCGGATTTGCGACAGGCGGTCGACCGCCTGCACGAGCGGTATCTGCGGCTGGCCGAAATCAGCGGGCCGGAGCGCGATTTAACCTAAACCCGAGGTTTACCCTGGGCCTCGGGTTGGCTCAGAATAGGCAGATGAACTCTTACCCCGATCCACAGGCCCAAGCGGACCCCGAGGCGGCGCCGATCGTCTACGAGCAGCCTCTCAACGAGCGCATGCGCACCTTCCTGCGCCTGGAATTTCTCTATACCCAGGCTTCCTATCACAGCGAATCGCCCAATCCTTGGAGTTCGCGCGCGGCGGTCGCGAGCCTGCTCGAGATCCTGGCCATCACGGCGCGCGGCGACTCGCGCAGCGAAGTCCTGAAGGAGCTCGAGCGGCACGTCAACGTGCTCAAGGAATACCAGACCAAGACCGGCGTCGACCCGGCGCGCCTCAAGTCCCTGATGTCGAACCTCGTCAAGCTGCGCAATGATCTGTCGACGATCGGCGGCAACTACATGGGGCCTTTGCGCGACTCGGAGTTCCTGAGCGCCATCAAGCACCGCAGCGCCATTCCCGGCGGCACCTGCGATTTTGATCTGCCTGACTACTCGTACTGGCTCAATCGGCCCGCCGAGGTGCGCGCGGCGGAGTTCGACGGTTGGCTGGCCCTGATCAGGCCCCTGTGCGACAGCATCGCGGAGCTGCTGTGGCTGACCCGGCAAAATGCCAAATGCAAATCGGAAGTCGCCGCCGGCGGCATATTCCAACTGCAATTCGATCGCGAGAACCCATGCCAACTGGTGCGCGTGACCCTGCCGCCCGACACCGACTTGTTTCCCGAGATCAGCGGCAGCCAGCATCGCTGCACCATCCGGTTCTTGAATTGGCTCGACGCCACCAGCCGCCCCGTGCACGTCGAAGTGGATGTGCCGTTTCTGCTGACTTGCTGCGCCTGAATCGGGCGCCGGCTTCGATGGCAACGACCGTTAAATGCCCCACCTGCCGGCGGCCGGTGGAATGGTCGCCCGAATCGGCCTATCGGCCCTTCTGCAGCGATCGCTGCCGGCTCATCGATCTCGGCGCGTGGTTCAGCGAACAGCACAGGATTCCGGATGAATCGGCGGCCGCGGCCGACGACATGCCTGCCGGACTCGGCCGAGGAATCGTAACCCTTGCAGCCCGAGTTTTGGCACGAACGCTGGCGGACCGGTCAAATCGGCTTTCATCAATCCGCGGTGGACCGGCATCTGAAGCGAGCACTGGCCGGAGCTTGGAGCTCGCCGGCAAACAGCCGCGTGTTCGTCCCCCTGTGCGGCAAGAGCCTCGATCTTGCTGTGGCTGCGCGAGCGCGGCCATTCGGTGGCGGGCGTCGAACTCTCCGCCGTGGCGCTGGAATCGTTCTGCATGGAGCACGGCATTCCCGCCAGGCGCCGGACGCTCGATGACTTCGACGTCTATGAGGCTGCGGATCTGCGACTGTACCGCGGCGATTTTTTCGCGCTCACGCCGGAACTGCTCGGCGGCTTCGCCGCCGTCTACGACCGCGCGGCGCTGATCTCCTGGACACCGGAACTGCGCGCGGCGTACGTGGCGCACCTGTCGTCGCTGACGAGGCCCGGCACCCAAACTCTGTTGATCACCATGGAATACCCGCAAGCGCAAATGCAGGGGCCGCCCTTCTCGGTGAACCGAGGATGACGTCCATCGCCTGTACGCCCGAAATCACTCCATTCGTGAGCTCTCCGCAGGACATCTTGGCGACGAACCGAGGTTGCGTTCGCGCGGCCTCACCAATTGCACGAGGTCTGCTACCGGCTGACCCGGTTGTAATAAATCTGCCTACACGGCTGAAACCAGGTCCCATGGCCGACTCTCGCAATTCCGGACGCTATTGGCGCCGCGCTGGTCGCCTGCGCCGTGGCCGGCGCCGCACGCGGCGGAACTGACCATCGATCGCCTGTTCGATGCGCCGGCATTGGCGGGCCCCACCATCGTTGGACTGAAGATCTCGCCCGACGGCTCGCGCGTGACCTATCTGCAAGGTAAGGCGGAGGATAAGGATCGTCTGGATCTCTGGGAGTACGACATTCGCGAGGGCCGCGCGCGCATTCTGGTCGACTCTAACACGCTGGCGCCGCGCCGGGAGAAGCTCTCGGACGAGGAATTGAACCGTCGCGAGCGGCAAAGAACCGCGGCCCTGTCCGGCATCCTGGAATATTCCTTCGCGCCGTCGGGACGCGCCCTGTTGTTTCCGCTCGGCGGCAATCTCTACTACTGCGATCTCGCCAAACCCGCAGAAAGACGCGGTGCGTGGAAATCAACCACTCGCAGCAGCTCCGCGATCGGATGCGACCATTTCACCGGCGGGCGGCTACGTCGCCTTCGTTCGCGATCAGAATCTTCACCTCTATGACATCGCCGCAGGCCAGGAAAAGACGCTGACGCATGACGGCGGCGGCCCCATCAAGAACGGCATGGCTGAGTTCGTCGCCCAGGAAGAAATGGACCGCAGCCACCGGCTACTGGTGGGCGCCCGATGATCGGCACATCGCCTTCGCCCGCGTCGACGAAACGCCCGTCAAAGTGACCGAACGCTTTGAGATCGCGGCCGACAATGTCGCAACCTTCGAGCAGCGGTATCCCGCCGCCGGCGGCGCCAACGTCCGGGTGCGCCTGGGAGTGGCCGACGTACACAGCGGAGCCGTGACCTGGATCGATTTGGGCGAGCGAGACCGACATTTACCTCGCGCGCGTCAATTGGCTGCCGGATGGCAGGACATTGGCGATTCAGCGCGAAAGCCGCGATCAGCGAACGTTGGATCTGTTGTTTGCCGACATCGAGACCGGACGGAGCCGCATCGTGCTGACCGAAACCAGCAAGACATGGATCGAGCTGAACCATGAGCTGTCTTTTCTCACTCATTCGCAGGAATTCATTTGGGCATCGAGCCGCGACGGCTACCAGCACTTGTATCTATACGATGAGACGGGTCATTTGTTGAGACAGCTCACTGCCGGTGCGTGGAATGTCGATGATTTCCGGGCGCGCGCCATCAAGGGAATCGATGAGAAGAATCGATGGGTGTATTTCACCGCCACCGAGAAGAGCCCCTTGCAGCGGCATCTCTATCGCGCGTCACTGGATGCCCAAGATCCGCAAAAGCTCGAGCGCATCACGCAGGATGACGGCTTGCACGGCATCGCCATGTCGCCGGATGCGGGCTTCTACGTGGACACCTTCACCAGCAGCGCCCAGCCGCCGCAAGTGAGCTTGCACTCGGCCGACGGGAAATTCCTGGCGCAATTGCTCGAGAACCGTCTGGACACACAGCACCCGGACGCACCCTATCTGGCCGACAATTCCGTGCCCGAGTTCGGCACCCTCGCCGCGGCCGACGGCCAGACCCTATATTACCGTCTGTTCAAGCCCCTGCACTTCGATCCATCCAAGCAGTACCCCGCCATCATCGATGTGTACGGCGGCCCCGGCATACAGAGAGTTCTCGATAACTGGACCGGCAATTCTTTCACGCAAATCCTGACACGCGCCGGCTACGTCGTTTTTCAACTCGACAACCGGGGTACGGCGTCCCGCGGCACCGCTTTCCAAGAACCCATTCACGGCAAGCTGGGTGAGATCGAAGTGGACGACCAGGTCCGGGGCGCGCGCTGGCTCGCCACGCAAGGCTATGTCGACCCCGCGCGCATCGGCGTATGGGGCTGGAGCTACGGTGGCTACCTCGCGCTCATGCTGATGTTCAAAGCCCCGGATGTATTCAGCGCCGGCGTCTCAGGCGCACCCGTCACCGATTGGAATCGGTACGACACCCACTACACCGAACGCTACCTGGATCACCCCCAGGTCAACGCCGCCGGGTATGCCGCGAGCTCCGTCCTTCCCTACGCCAAAGATCTCAAGGGCAAACTGTTGGTTATGCACGGAATGGCAGACGATAACGTACTATTCCTGCACAGCACGAAGCTATTCCGCAAGCTGCAGGACCTGGGCAAACCCTTCGATGTCATGGTCTACCCCGGCGCCAAGCATGGACTCATACGGCAACATGACGGGCGACATGCGTACGCGACGATCAAGCGTTTTTTTGATGAGAATTTACGCCCCACAGACTGAAATCAGCCAACTGACGATGCGAACATCGGGCTCAATTTAAGCGGTCCAGGCTTCAAGATGTCGCTGGTTGCATCGCGTTTGCGCAACCACCACACGCCGAGGCTATGAGGTCACAAATCGTGACCTCAAAGTCAGCCACTTGGCGGCATTGAGCTGGAACATGAAATCCGCCGGGAAGCGCGCCCCGCCAGCGCAATGCCTGCCCGTCGAGCCCCCCGCGACTCGCCGCTGTAACGCTTTACCATCCATATACTGAACATTGCCGTTCGTCGCCCCTACCCTTCGCGAAGATCGGCGGTAAATCCGATCCCGCGGCGTTTCGGTGTCGATGGGTTCATGAGATGACGGATGGCCGAGAGTATCGCTGCGATCGCCGTGTCGTGTGCAGCAAGTTTTCTGTTGAGCCGCGTTTCCAGTTGTGCAAATCGGCGGGCCAGTTCCTTGTTCGAGCCGAGCAATTTGCGCAGTTTCACGAAAGCCCGTACGACGTAGACGCTCATCTCGACGGCGCGCGGACTATTGAGAACAGCAGCGACCATTATGGCTCCATGCTCGGTGAAGACGAGCGGGAGCTTACGTCTGCCACCTCGGCCAGTTTTTGAAGTTGCAAATTGCAACTTCAAAGCGTGGTACTCGTCTTGGGTCATCTCGAAGAGAAAGTCGGCCGGAAAGCGCTGCCAATTACGCCGAACCTGTTGGTTGAGTCGCGCAGTCTTTACGCCGTAGAGCGCCGCAAGGTCGGCATCTAGTAGGACCCTATGTCCGCGCAAAATCATAACGGTGCGAGCAATTTGTTCTACCGGCGCCCATGGTTTTGACCTTGCCATGACAGCTTGTAGCTGCTTTGCTCTCCTGGCGCACGCGACAATACTGGCGCGTTTGTATAATTACCGCTGCCAATGGTCGATAGTCGTGACGGAAGCCAGGCAACAGGGCCGCCCAATGGCAATTACGGGCAAATCTCGTTCAAACCGCTGGAACCTAGCGCCCACGCCTGCTCAAGCTCGATTCCGCGTGCAAACACCGGTACAGGAAGAGAGTGGCACAACGTCGCAAGCTCGCGCGGCGGCCGCGCCTCGCGCAAAATTATGAAATCCGCACCGCTATCTACGGCCACAGCGGCCTCCGTGGCATTTAGGCAAAACACACCACGTAGAGTGTCATGGCAGACCTCCGCGCCGGCATTTGCGTGCCGCCACGAACTTAAATCGGTGGCACTGTAGTACGGTGTGGATATCTGCGTCAGTCTCTCCGGCAACCGCAGCGCCGCCACGATCGGCCCGTCCGCCGGCAGCAGCTCAACGGTGGCCAGATCATCCTGCGTGCACCACCGCAGAGTCTGACCATCCAATCCCCGCGGCTCGCCGCTGTAGCGCTTCACCACCCATATATCGAGCAGCACCTCCCGCGACGGATAGGCGTGGCGCAGGCGGATCAGGGGCCGGGGCGTGTCGATGAGGGATATGCCGAGCTCTTCGCGAAGCTCGCGCGCCAGCCCCGCCAAGCGTTCCTCACCCGCCTCGAGTTTCCCGCCAGGGAACTCCCACCCGCCCGCGAGGTGCTTGCCCGGGGGCCGCTGGGCGATGAGCACGCGGCCTGCCGCGTCGGTCACCGCGGCCGCGACGACGTGAATCACCGATGACGTCAGCCGCTCGCTTGCTGCAGGGCGCCGTGGCAATGCTTGTACTTGCGCCCGGACCCGCAGGGGCAGGGCTCGTTGCGTCCGACCTTGGGCATTGCGCGCACGAAGGGAGCGGCCGGGGGCGCGCTCGAACGCGGATCCATCTCCATGACATTGCCGCCTGAAATCGCGGGATCGCCGCCGCCGAGCGCACCTGCGCCGGACTCGCCCATGGCCTGGATGGGCGAAATGGCCTCGGCGTGCTGAGCCTGCAGCGCGCGCGCCAGCCTCTGCTGCCGCTCGAGTTCCTCGCGTTCGATCTCCGCCTGGCTGCGCACTTGGATCTTGGACACGGTGGTGACCGTATCGAATTTGATCCGGTCCAGCATCGCGGAGAACAATTCGAATGCCTCGCGCTTGTATTCCTGCTTCGGATCCTTCTGGGCATAGCTGCGCAGGAAAATGCCCTGGCGCATGTAGTCCATCGCGGCCAGATGTTCGCGCCAGTGCTGATCGAGGGTGCGCAGCATCACCTCTTTTTCGATGTAGCGCATGATCTGCGCGCCGACATTGGCCTCTTTCTGGTTGTATGCCTCTTCGAGCGCTCCGACGATCTTCTTGCGCAATTCCGATCCGTCGCCGGGCTCCTCGGTTTTCACCCAGGTCTCGATGGGCAGCACGGGACCGAAATCCCGCTCGATGGCCTGGGCCAGGCCCGGTATATCCCACTGCTCTTCGGGAGCGCCGCCGGGCACGTATTGATCCACCAACTGAGCGGCCACGTCCTCACGAATGCCCTTGACGGCCTCGGCCACATCCTCCGCGCTCATGAGGTCGGTGCGCTGCTGGTAGATCACGCGCCGCTGCGAGTTCGCGACGTCGTCGTATTCCAGCAATTGCTTTCTGGCATCGAAATTGTGCTGTTCCACGCGCTTCTGCGCCCGCTCGATCTGGCGCGTCAGCATGCCGCTCTCGATCGCCTCCCCCGCCTTCATGCCCACGCGGGTCATGAGCGATTTCATGCGCGTCGGATCGCCGAAAATGCGCATCAAATTGTCTTCGAGCGACAAATAAAACCGGCTGGATCCAGGATCGCCCTGGCGGCCGGAACGGCCGCGCAATTGATTGTCGATGCGGCGGGATTCGTGGCGCTCCGTTCCCACGATGTGCAGGCCGCCGGAGGCCAGCACCTGCTCGTGGCGTTTGCGCCAGTCGTCCTGAATCTGCTTCAGGTCGGCCTCGTTCGGGTTTTCGATGGCGTCGATCTGCGTCTGCGGGCTGCCGCCGAGCACGATATCCGTGCCGCGGCCCGCCATGTTGGTGGCTATGGTGATCGCGCCCGGGCGGCCGGCTTCGGCGACGATGTGCGCCTCGCGCTCATGCTGCTTGGCGTTGAGCACCTCGTGAGGGATCTTCTCGCCCTGCAGAAGCTTCGCCAGGCGTTCCGACGCTTCGATCGACGTCGTCCCGACCAGCACCGGCTGGCCGCGCTTCACGCAGTCCTGGATGTCCTCCAGGATGGCCTGGAACTTATCGTGCTCGGAGAGGAACACCAGATCGGACTTATCCTTGCGGATCATCGGTTTGTGGGTCGGGATCACCACCACTTCCAGACCGTAGATCTGCTGGAATTCGAAGGCCTCGGTGTCTGCGGTGCCGGTCATGCCGGACAATTTCGAATACAGACGGAAATAATTCTGGAAGGTGATGGACGCGACGGTCTGGTTCTCCTCGCGAACCTTGACCTCTTCCTTGGCCTCGACCGCCTGGTGCAGTCCGTCGGACCAGCGCCGCCCCTGCATGGTACGGCCGGTGAACTCATCGACGATGATCACTTCGCCCTGGCGCACGATGTACTCGACATCGCGCTTGTACAGCGCATGCGCGCGCAGCGCCGCATTCAAGTGATGCATCAGGCGGATATTGGTGGGGTCGTACAGGCTCTCCCCCTCCCTGAGAAGACCTGACGCGGAAAAGAGCTCCTCCACGCGTTCATGGCCGGCCTCTGTCAGCGTCGCCTGTTTCTGCTTTTCATCGACCCAGAAGTCACCGTCGACCGCCAGCTCATAGCGCTTCTCGGGCGATAGGTATCTCGCGGCAATTCCGGTGGCTTCGAGCAGCTTATTCTTGGCGTCGCCATCCTGCTTGGCCGCCGTGTTCACCGCCGGGATATCCAGTGTGACCGTCAGCATCCGGCGATCGCGCCACAGCTCCAGCTTCGCTTTTTGAGGACTCTTCGATGCGTTGACCGCGGCGAGGACATCATCCGCTGTTCGTACGTTCGACCCGTTGACGCTGAGGATGACATCGTCGACGCGCAAATCTCCGGCCATTCTTGCCTGCGTCACCAACACGCCCCGATCCACGATCTCCTCACTCGGGGCGCGCGTCAGCCCCGGGATCAGCGCATTGATCTTGACATACAGTTCGGTGCTGTCCTCCGCGGGACCCGAAATGATCAGGGGTGTACGCGCCTCGTCGATCAGTATCGAATCGACCTCGTCGATGATGGCAAACGAGAGCTTGCGCTGGACGCGGTCTTCCAGGCGAAACGCCAGATTGTCGCGCAGATAATCGAAGCCGAACTCATTGTTGGTGCCGTAGGTGATGTCGCAGGCGTATGCCGCGCGCTTCTCGTCGGGCGACTGGGCGTTCTTGATGACCCCCACCTCCAGGCCCAGGAAGCGGAACACCGGACCCATCCACTCGGAATCGCGCTGCGCCAGGTATTCATTGACCGTGACGACGTGCACGCCGTCGCCGCTGAGCGCGTTCAGATACGCCGGCAGGGTGGACATGAGCGTCTTGCCCTCTCCCGTGCGCATTTCCGCGATTTTGCCGCCGTGCAACGCGAGGCCGCCGATCAGCTGAACGTCGAAATGACGCAAGCCAAGCTTGCGGCGCGACGCCTCGCGCACCAAGGCAAAGGCCTCGGGGATCATATCGTCCAAGGGCACGCCGCCCGCGAAACGCGCCTTCAGTTCCCGCGTCTTTTCGGGAAACTGCTCGTCGGTCAGGGCACTGGTGCTCGCCTCGAGGTTATTTACCGCCACGACGGTACGCCTCAGCTCCTTCACCAGGCGCTGATTACGGCTGCCAAAAACTTGCGTCAGAAACTTCCACACGCGGAGGAGTCCTCGAGAAAACTGGGTATTGTACGGATAGACCGGAGGAGCGGGAAATCGTTTCGATCTCGCCGGGGACCGAAGGCGGGTCGCCCCGCGCCGGCCCTAGGGCTTAGCGTTCTTCTCCGATGAAGCGCATCGGGTCGACTTGAGTGCCGTTTTTCAGCACTTCGAAGTGCAGATGGGGGCCGGTGGAACGGCCGGTGGAACCCATCAACGCGACTTCCTCGCCCTTTCTCACCATATCGCCCTGCTTGACCAGGACTTTCTCATTGTGACAATAGCGCGTCGACATGCCGTTGCCATGGTTGATCTCGACCATTTGGCCGTATCCGGACCGCTCGCCGGCAAAAGTCACGAGACCGGCGGCCACCGACACCACCTTGGTGCCCGCCGGACCGGCAAAGTCCAGGCCCTTGTGTACTGCGGTATAGCCGGTGAAAGGATCCGCGCGGCGTCCGAAATACGAGGAAATGTAGCCATCCTCCACCGGCCGGCCCTCGGGGTACACCTGCTTATTGAGCTCTCGCGTCAGAATCAGGTTCTCCAGCACGCCCAACTGCTGCTCGCGGCTCGACAGCTGAGTTTGAAGGCTGTCCACCATCTCCGTGAGGTTCGGGATTTGCGCGGGCTGGCCGTCCGTGCCGCTGTCCGCACCACCCATCGCGGGGGGATCGCTGAAATCGAACTCGCCATCGCTGATATTGGCCATGCGGGTCAGGCGTTTGCCCAGGGCATTGACGCGAATGACATTGGCATTCATTTGACCCACGCGCAGGGCCAGGGCGTTGACCTTCTCCTGCAGCACACGCTTGACGTCCTCGATCTGCGTCTGTTGCCGCATCAGAACGGCCGACCAATTTCCCAGCTGATTGATGGGGTTAGCCGCGCCGTTACGCGCCCCGAGACCGACCCCCACGGAAAAAGCGCCACCCACGATTCCAAGCACGGTAAGCACGGCTGCACCCACGACCAGGGGGTGATGCAGGTCAAATTGTTTCACTCGGCCCGACTTGCGGCCGACAAATATGACATTCATAAGGAATATTCTTCCAATGCCGTCTGTGCATCAAATCGGTGCATTATGTCTTACGGAAGATAAAGACCATACCCCGAGCGCTTGGCCTAGACTATGCAGAAAATTGACGTAAAACAAGGATTTCCGCACAGTTTTTCCAATCAGTTCAATGCCATATGACGTGCTGCAATGCAAAATCCTAGGAGTGTCAGTGACTTATTGTCACGAACTGGAAACAAACTCACGGCGCTCAAAACCCGTTCTCGGGAGAGGTCGCGGGTGGTCGAGCAGGTCCGCGCAGCCCTACCCCCGCGTCTGGCCTTGGCCGTCGCCAGCGCCGGCATCGAGCAGGGCCGCCTGACCATCGGTGTGATCGGCGCGGTTTGGGCCTCGCGGCTACGATACCTAACCGAATCCGTCCGCAAACAGGTGGGCAGCGCAACAGGAATTGCAGTTCTGAGCGTCAGAATCAGAGTGGTGCCGCCGCCTGACGTTTAAGCCCTTGCGGCCGCGGCCGCCACGTAGGAAATCGGTGCATCCGCCAGGCTTTCGAAGGTGACTTCCTGCCAGGCGCTCTGTTTATCGATGAGGGTCCGCAGCAGCTTGTTGTTGAGCGCATGTCCGGATTTATAGCCGCTGAACTCGCCGATCAAGCTGTGTCCCAGGAGGTACAGGTCGCCGATGGCGTCGAGAATCTTGTGCTTCACGAATTCGTCTTCGTAGCGCAGGCCGTCTTCGTTCAGCACCCGGTAATCGTCGAGCACGATGGCATTATCCATGTTGCCGCCGAGCGCGAGGTTTCGCGCCCGCAGACTCTCGAGGTCGCGCATGAAGCCGAAGGTGCGCGCGCGGCTCACTTCGCGCAGGAACGACGTGGTCGAAAAATCCATGGAAGCGACTTGCGAATGCTTCTTGAACGTCGGGTGATTGAACTCGATCTCGAAGTTCACTTTGAAACCGTCGTAAGGATCGAAGCGCGCCCATTTGTCGCCGTCGTCGACCTGCAAGCTTTCGAGGATGCGGGTGAAGCGCTTGGGAGCCTTCTGCTCCTCGATACCCGCGGACTGCAGTAGGAATACGAAGGGCCCGGCGCTGCCGTCCATGATCGGAACCTCGCCGGCACTCACCTCGACCAAGGCATTGTCGATGCCAAGTCCGGCCAGCGCTGACAGAAGGTGTTCAACCGTCGACACCTTGACCTCGCCTTTCTGCAGCGTCGTGCCCATGGTCGTATCGCCGACATTCTCGGCATGCGCTTTGATATCGACGTAGGTGTCCAAATCCGTACGGCGGAAGATGATGCCGGTGTCGGGAAGCGCCGGCCTCAGGGTCATGAGAACCTTCTTGCCGGTGTGCAGCCCTACGCCCGTGGCGCGAATCGAATTCTTGAGGGTTCTCTGATTCAGCATTAAGTAATGGCCGGAATGTAATGTGGCAAAGGTACCACAGGGCGGGCGCAATTCTGAACTCGAAATTTGACCCACTTGGATGGGGAAGATTCCACCGCGGCGTCCCAAACCGGCGCCCCCGGAGAATAATCCCCGCGGGCGCCAAAGCCTGGAATGTCTAGAACTGCAAAGCTAATACTCGTCGCCCCGCTCCGCCGACCGCAGCGCGCACACGCACACGCACACGCACACGCGGCGACCACGCCAGTCGAGCGCCTCCCCTCACCCCGTTATCACCCGGGGCCTCCCAGGCCCCGTTGACAGGGCGCGTCAGCGCTCAATCAGCCTGCCGGCGTAAGAACGCCGGAATGTCCAGCAAATCCTCCGATTCAACCTCGGCGCGCAGACCATCGCCCACCGCGCGTTGCCGCTGAACCGTCGGCTTGTCCAGCATGGCGTAATCGGTGGGCGCCATCGGCGATTTAGGACGCACCACCCGCATGGTGAGGGGGGGCGCGATCGCCGCCGCGGCCGCCTGCATCTGCTGTGACGCGGGCCGTGCCGCCGCCACGGGCTTGCCGAGGCCGGTGGCCACGACGGTGACCCGAATCTGGTTGGCCATGTCCGGATCGATTACCGTGCCCACCACCACCGTGGCGTCGTCGGAGGCGAACTGCTTGATGACGTTGCCCACTTCCTGGAATTCCCCGATGGACAGATCCATGCCGGCGGTGACGTTGACCAGGATGCCTTGGGCGCCCGAGAGATTGATGTCCTCGAGCAGCGGGCTGGAAATCGCCGCCTCGGCCGCTTCGCGCGCCCGATCGTCGCCCGCCGCACTGCCTGAGCCCATCATGGCCATGCCGGTCTCGGACATCACCGTGCGCACGTCGGCGAAGTCGACATTGATCAGACCGGGACGGGTGATCAGTTCCGCTATCCCCTGCACCGCTCCCTGCAGCACGGTGTTCGCCGCCTTGAAGGCGTCGAGCAGCGTGGTGCTGCTGCCAAGCACCGACAACAGCTTCTGGTTCGGGATGGTGATCAGGGAGTCCACGTACTTGGACAGTTCCAGCATGCCGTTGTCGGCGACGCGGGAACGCTTGTTGCCCTCCATCTCGAAGGGCCGGGTGACCACGGCCACCGTCAGGATGCCGAGTTCCTTGGCGACCTGCGCCACCACCGGAGCCGCACCCGTGCCCGTGCCTCCGCCCATTCCGGCGGTGATGAACAGCATGTCGCAGCCCTCGATGAGCTCGATGATGCGGTCGCGATCTTCCATCGCCGCCTGCCGGCCCACTTCCGGGTCGGCGCCGGCGCCCAACCCCTTGGTGATATTGCAGCCGATTTGCAATGCGGTGCGCACCTTGGAGTGCTTCAGCGCCTGCGCATCGGTGTTGATGCAAATGAAATCCACGCCCTCGAGGCCGGCTTGGACCATGTGCGAGACGGCGTTGCCGCCGCCGCCGCCCACGCCCAGCACCTTGATGACGGCACTTTGGCTATAAGAATCCATCAGTTCAAACATTCCAGTACTCCTCATTGATTTTGGAAAGACAGCGCATAAACCGCACCCGTAACCTTTAGAAATTGCCCTGAAACCAGGCCTTCATTCGCTCGAAAATATTCTTCATGCCGCCCGCGAGCAGCGGCGCTTCGCGCGCAAGAGGCCCCTCGAGATTGCCCTTGGCGTAGAGCAGCAGCCCCACGCCCGTCGCGTGAATCGGATTGCTGACCACGTCCACCAGCCCGCTGACGTACTGCGGCACGCCCAGACGCACGGGCATGTGGAACACTTCCTCGGCCAGTTCGATGGCGCCTTCCATCTTCGAACTGCCGCCGGTGAGCACGATGCCGGTCGCCACCTGCTCCTCGAGCCCGGCGCGGCGCAGTTCGTCGCGGATCAGT
This sequence comes from uncultured Gammaproteobacteria bacterium, assembly GCA_963784105.1. Classification (GTDB taxonomy): domain Bacteria; phylum Pseudomonadota; class Gammaproteobacteria; order Steroidobacterales; family Steroidobacteraceae; genus Bog-1198. The sequence continues at coordinate 431,756 of CAWAQE010000015.1, read as the reverse complement.
CCGAATAATTCCTCGTAGCGCGGCTCGACGATCTCCGCCAGCGTCTGCCTGGCCAGACGCCGCGGCGGCCGGTCGCCCACGCTGGGCACTTCGATGGTCTCGTCGGGATTCGCCAGCTGCGACAGCGCGCAGGCGTACTTGATCTTGATGTCCTCGGCGTACTGCGTGGGGGTGCGCATGGACACGGCGATGTCGTTGGTCACCTGATCGCCGGCGATCGGGATCACCGCCGTGTGGCGAATCGCGCCGCCGCCGAACACCGCGATGTCGGTGGTGCCGCCGCCGATGTCGACGACGCACACGCCGAGATCCTTTTCGTCCTCCGTGAGCACGGCATAGCTGGAGGCGAGCTGCTCCAGAACGATATCGTCGACGGCGAGGCCGCAGCGCTGCACGCATTTGACGATGTTCTGCGCGGCGCTGTCGGCGCCGGTGACGATGTGCACCTTGGCTTCCAGGCGTACGCCCGACATGCCGATGGGATCGCGGATGCCCTCCTGGCTGTCGATGATGTATTCCTGCGGCAGCACGTGCAGGATTTTTTGATCGGCGGGGATGGCGACCGCCTTGGCCGCGTCGATGACGCGATCCACGTCGCCCTGCACCACCTCCTTGTCCTTGATGGCGACGATGCCGTGGGAGTTGAGGCTGCGCACGTGGCTGCCGGCGATGCCCGCGTACACGGAGTGAATTTCGCACCCCGCCATCAATTCGGCTTCTTCCACGGCACGCTGAATCGACTGCACCGTGGACTCGATGTTGACCACGACGCCCTTCTTCAAGCCGCGCGACGGATGGCTGCCGATCCCGATGATCTCCAAGGCACCGTCGGTCTTGATCTCCCCGACGATGGCGACCACTTTGCTGGTGCCGATGTCGAGGCCAACCAGGAGATTTCGATCAGAACGCTTAGCCATGTATCCTTTTGCGACCTCTATGCGTCGGTATTGTCGTCGGCACGCTTAGGAGGCACCGAAGCGGGCACCGCCGGGTTGCGCCAGCCGATGGCGAAGCCATTGGAGTAGCGCATGTCGACGTAGTTGATTTCATTCATGCGATGCGATATGACTTGCGACGCGGTGTGGATGAATCGGTCGATCCGCTCGTCGACGTCGCGCCGTCCGAGGCGCACGGTCACGCCGTTGTCGAGATCCATCTGCCAGGCACCGCGTTCGTCGAGACGCAGGGCGGCGATGCGCATGCCGGCCTCGAGCATGCGTCCCTGCACCGACAGATAGCGCTGCGCGACTTGCGATTCCGTGCCCTCGGGGCCGCTCAATCGAGGCAGTTCCGTGGGCACATGCGCCGCGGACCTCACGAAGAGCTCGCCCCGCGTGTTCAGAAGACCCGAATCGTCCCAGCGGGCCGCGGCGGTCTGCTCGACCACGGTGACGTGCAGGCTGTTGGGCCAGCGGCGCTGGATACGTGCGTGTTCCACCCAGGGCAGCGCCTCGACGGCGCGCTGAATGGCATCCAAATCCACCGACATGAATCCCGCCTGAGTGAACGGCGCGACGGCCTTTTCGATTTCCCCGGGGGAGACGCGCTGGAAGCTGCCGTCCATGGAAATCACGTGCACCGGACGATCCAGCGCCCACGTGAGACCGGCCAGGCCGCCGGCCAGCAACAGCAGCATCGCCGCGCGGCGCGTGTAGCTGCGCCACTCGATGACGAATTTGGGCCGCGTCCACGCCGTCTTCGGCGTCTTGGGCTTGTTCTTGAACCGATTTCGACGCAGAGCGAAGTTCATGTTCATGTGTGTTCCCGCAGGAAGCTGGTCTCGAGAACGCGCCACACCAGCTCTTCGAAATCGATGCCGGATTGGCGCGCCGCCATGGGCACGAGGCTGTGATCCGTCATGCCCGGAGTCGTGTTGATCTCGATGAAATAAAAATTGCCCGTCGCGCGGTCGCGCATGAAGTCGACGCGGCCCCAACCGGCGCAATCGGTCACTTTGAAGGCCGCGAGCGCAGCCGCCTGCAATTCGGCCTCGGCTTTCGCGTCCAGGCCGCTCGGGCAGTGATACTGCGTATCGTTGCGGAAATACTTCGCCTGATAATCGTAGAACTCGGTCGCAGGCTGGATGCGGATCGACGGCAGAGCCCGGTCCTGCAGCACTCCCACCGTATATTCGTCGCCCGTGACGAAGGTTTCCGCGAACACGATGGGGTCGATGGCGCTGGCCTCGGCGTAGGCGCCCGGCAGTTGCGCGGCTGTCTTGACCTTGGTGATCCCGACGCTCGAGCCTTGCGAAGCGGGCTTGACCATCATGGGCAGGCCGATGCGGTCGAGGGCGCGCTGCAAATCGGCGGAGCTCGACAGCACGGCATATTCGGGCGCCGCATATCCCGCGCCCACCACGACGCGCTTGGTCTTGAGCTTGTCCATGGTCAGCGCCGAGGCGAGAACGCCGCTGCCCGTGTAGGGAACCCCGAGCCATTCGAGGGCCCCCTGCATCAGACCATCCTCGCCCCCCGGACCGTGCAGGGCGATCCACGCCCGGTCGAACCCGTCGCTCACCAGATCCTGGATGGGGCGATCCTTGGGATCGAAGGCATGTGCGTTCACGCCGCGGCGCTTCAGGGCCGCGAGCACGGCGTTGCCGCTCAAGAGAGAGATTTCGCGCTCGCTCGAGTCGCCGCCGAGCAGCACCGCCGCCTTGCCGAATTCGGCGGCGGAGGCGGCGCGGCGGCCGGCCGGCTTCAGGATAAGCAGGCTCATTCGGGCTCTCCGACGATCCGCACTTCGGTACTGAGCAGAATCCCATGAGCTTGCGCGACCGTGCGGCGCACGTGTTCTATCAATGCCTCGATGTCGGCGGCGTGCGCGGCGCCATGGTTGATGATGAAATTGGCATGCTTCTCGGACACCGAGGCGCCGCCGATGCGAAAGCCCTTCAGGCCGGCGGTCTCGATCAGGCGCGCCGCATGATCGCCCGGCGGATTGGTGAACACCGATCCGCAGCTCCACTCGCCGATGGGCTGCGACTGCTTGCGCTTCTCGAGTAGTTCGCGAATGGCCTGAGTATTGACGCCGGGCGCGCGCTCGAACTCGAGCCGCGCGCCGATGAACCACTCGTTGCCGGGTCCTTTCACCGTCCGATACCCGATCTCATAGTCGGCGCGCCGGCGCGTATGCCGCAGGCCGCGCCGGTCCAGCACATCGACCTCGATCACGTGCCGCCATGTCTCTCCACCCCAGGCGCCGGCATTCATCGCCAGCGCGCCGCCCAAGGTGCCGGGAATGCCGGCGAAGAATTCCGCGGGCCCTAAGCCCCATTTCACGCACTGCCGGGCGATACGCGCGCAGGGCACCCCGGCCTCGGCCTGTATGCGGGTCGCGCTCTGGCGTTCGAACGAGCCCAGCGCGCCGTGCGTGGAGATGACGGCGCCGCGGATTCCGCCGTCGCGCACCAAGAGATTGCTGCCGAGCCCGATCCAGAGCAGCGGCACATCCGCCGGCAAGTGGCGCATGAAGGCCGCCAGGTCCATCACGTCGCGCGGCGTGAAGAAAAGGTCGGCCGGGCCCCCGACATGCCAGGAAGTGTGCTTCGACATGGGCACGTCGTGCAGAACTCGTGCGGAGTATTCGGGCGACAGATCGGCGAATCGCTGCGCGCTCATGCGGCCGCCCCCGCCGCGAAGCGGCTCTTGAGGTCCTGGGCGACGGCGCCGATGTTGCCGGCGCCCATGGTCAGCACCACATCGCCGTCATGCAGCACGCCGCGCAGGCTCTCGGCAAGATCATCGACCCTCTCCACGAAGACCGGCTCCACGTGGCCGCGCGTGCGCACCGCACGGCAAATGGCGCGGCCGTCGGCGCCCGCGATCGGGGCTTCGCCGGCCGCATAGACTTCGGTCACCAGCAGCACGTCGCACTCGCCCAAGGCCAGCCCGAAGTCGTCCAGCAGATCGCGCGTGCGCGTATAGCGGTGCGGTTGGAAGGCGAGCACCAGCCGCCGTGCCGGCCAACCCTGGCGTACCGCATCCAGCGTCGCCGCAACCTCGGTCGGATGATGGCCATAATCGTCGACGAGCAGTGCCCGGCCGCCCGGCCATTCGAGTTCGCCCAGCTGCTGCAGGCGCCGATCGATGCCCTGGAAATGTGCCAGCGCGCGCTGAATCACGGCATCGGGGATGTCGAGCTCGGTCGCCACTGCGACCGCCGCCAGCGAATTCAAGACATTGTGGCGGCCGGGCAGGTTGATTGTGACGGCCAAGGGCTCGCGGCCCGGGCGCAATGCAAAGTAGCGCGATTGCAGGCCGTCGCGCACCACCTCGACGGCGCGTATGTCCGCCTCCGGAGCGAAGCCGTAGGTGATGAAGGGCCGCGCCACGGCCTCCAGAATGCCCCGCACCTGCTCATCGTCGCCGCACAGCACCGCAAGTCCATAGAAAGGCAGGTTGTGCAGGAAATCGACGAAGCTCTGCTTGAGCCGCGAGAAATCTCCCTCATGGGTGGCCAGATGATCGTTGTCTATGTTCGTGACGATGGCGATCATCGGCTGCAAGTGCATGAACGAGGCATCGCTCTCGTCGGCCTCGGCCACGAGATACCGGCCGGCGCCGAGCTTGGCGTTGCTGTCGGCGCTCTTCAACCGGCCGCCGATGACGAAGGTGGGATCGAGGCCCCCTTCGGCGAGCACGCTCGCGACCAGGCTCGTGGTCGTGGTCTTGCCATGCGTGCCGGCCACGGCGATCGAGTAGCGGAAGCGCATGAGCTCGCCCAGCATCTCCGCGCGCGGCACCACGGGCACGCGCTTGGCGAGCGCCGCGGCGACTTCGGGGTTCGTGCGGTTGACCGCGCTCGAGACCACCACCACGTCGGCCTCACCCAGATTGTCGGCCGAGTGGCCGATGAAAATCGCCGCTCCCAGGCGCGCCAGGCGCTGCGTGACCGGATTGGCCTTGAGGTCCGAACCCTGCACTTGGTAGCCCAGGTTGATCAGCACCTCGGCGATGCCGCCCATGCCGCTGCCGCCGATGCCGACCAGATGGATGCGATGAATGCGGCGCATGCGGTCTTCCATGCGGGTGCGGTCGCTCTTGCGCTTGCCCTCGTTCATGCGTGCGCCCCCGCCGCGATGCAAAGATCGGCCAATCGCGCCGCCGCGTCGATCACCCGCGAGCCGCGCGCAGCCTCGGCCATCTTGAGGAGCCGTGCCCGATCGGCGATGAGCCCGGCGATCGCCTCACCCAGGCTTTCAGGCGTGAGATCGCGCTCCTGGATGAGCCGCGCGGCGCCGCAGCTCACCATGACTTGCGCGTTCTTGGTCTGATGATCATCGGTGGCCGCCGGCAGAGGCACGAGAATCGCGCCCAAGCCCGCCGCCTGCAGCTCTGCGATGGTCATGGCGCCGGCGCGGCACACGGCGAGATCCGCCCATGCATAAGCCGCCGCCATGTCGTCGATGAAGGGCAGCACCTCTGCCTCGATGCGCACTTGCGCGTAGGCGGCGCGCGCCGCTTCCAATCCGCGCTCGCCGGTTTGATGCCGCACCAGCGGCCGGATCTCTGGGTGGACGCGGGCCAGCGCCTGCGGAACCATGGCGTTCAGACGCAGCGCCCCCTGGCTGCCGCCGAAGACCAGCAGGCGGGAACGGCCTGCCCGGCCGGCAAAGCGCGCTTGCGGCGCAGGCAAGGCGGCGATGTCGGCGCGCACCGGGTTGCCGATGGTGCGCGCGTGCACCTTGGCCGCGAAGCTCCCGGGGAAGGCTTCCAGCACCTGGCCGGCGATGCGCGCCAGCCAGCGATTGGTCAAACCGGCGACGGCATTCTGTTCGTGAATCAGGAGCGGCACCCGCAGCAGCCACGCGGCGATCCCGCCCGGACCGCTGACATACCCGCCTGCGCCAAGCACCGAGCGCGGCTGCACGCGGCGCAGCACGCCCATGGCTTGCGCCACGGCTTTGATGAGCGCCCAAGGCGCGAACGCCCACGCCTTCAGACCCTTGCCGCGAATGCCGGCGACCCGTACCCACTCGATCGGAAATCCGTTTGCCGGCACCAGGCGCGACTCCATGCTGCCCGGCACCCCGAGCCAGACCACGGCCACGCCGCGATCGCGCAATGCATTGGCCACCGCCAGCGCGGGAAACACATGCCCGCCCGTGCCGCCCGCCATGATGAGGACGGGACCGCCGGCCGAGGCGCGCGCGCCGCTCATCGGGTACCGCCCGGCATGCGCATCACCGCGGAGCGTGAGCTGCACTTGACCTCGTGATAGATCCGCAGCACCACGCCGAGCCATGCAAGGCTCACCAGCAGGCTGCTGCGCCCGTAGCTCAGCAGCGGCAGGGTCAGGCCCTTGGTCGGCAGCACTCCCATGTTGACGCCGATATTCACGGTGGCCTGCAAGCCCAGCCACACGGCGAAGGCCAGCGCCAGATAGGATTGGAAGCGCAGGCCTGCTTGAGCCGCCATGCGCGATATCCGAAACGCGCGCCACACCAGCGCCATGAACAGCGCGATCACTCCCAGCACGCCGACCAGTCCCAGCTCCTCGGCGAGCACGGCGAACACGAAGTCGGTGTGCGCCTCGGGCAAATAAAACAATTTCTGCACGCTGCTGCCGAGGCCGACGCCGAACCAGGCGCCGCGGCCAATGGCAATCAACGACTGCGTCAATTGAAAGCCGCCGTTGAAGGGGTCGTCCCAGGGGTGCAAGAACCCGGTGAGACGCTTCAAGCGGTAGGCCGATGTGAGCGCCAGCACCGAGAACGCCAGTGCCGCCGCGGAAACCAGCAGCAACACGTAGCGCAGCCGGGCGCCGGCCACGAACAGGACCGCGAAGCCGGTGGCGAACAGCACGGTGGCGGCTCCGAAATCGGGTTCGAGCAGCAAGAGCAGCGCGGCCACGGTGAGCAGCGCCACCGGCTTGCCCAGTCCCGCCAGGGTGTATTCGAGCTCCTCGCGCTTGCGCACGCTGTAGCTGCACACCCAGATCAGCACCAGAACCTTGGCAAGCTCGGATACCTGGAAATTGATCGGCCCCACACGCAGCCAGCGCCGCGCGCCGTTCACCATCGCGCCGATGCCGGGAATGAGCACCAGCAGCAGCATCAGCAGCGCCAGGCACAGCAGCGCCAGGCTGTACTTGTCCCAGAATTCGGCGGGCACCCGGGTCAGCACCCAGGCGAACAGCACTCCGACCAGCCCGAAAATGAATTGCCGCTCGAGAAAGTAGAAAGGATCGCCCAGATCGCGCGCGGCTATCGTTATGGAGGCGGAGGTGACCATGATCAGGCCGATCAGCAACAGAGCCGCCACCAGCCCCAGGGTGGTGTAGTCCCAGGCGAAGGGCATGCGCTCGCGCGCCCGCATTCCATAGGACATGCTGGCGGCGGTCATGAGGCCCGCCCGCTCAGACTGCGCACCGCGGCGGCGAACACCTCGCCCCGCTGTCCGTAGTCGCGAAACATGTCGAGGCTGGCGCATGCCGGCGACAGAAGCACCGTGTCGCCCGCGCGCGCCGCGCGCGCCGCCGCCGCCACCGCCTCCTGCATCGCCGCCGCGGCCCTTTGTTCCGGCCCGGCGGCGTGCTGCATCGGCGCCACGGTCTCGGTGGTGCACACTCCCTTCAGGGCCGCCTCTACGGCCGGCGCATCCTTGCCGATCAGCACCACGTGGCGCACCTTGCCGTGGAACGCCGGCGCAAGCGGCGCGAAGTCCTGACCCTTGCCCTCGCCCCCCGCAATCATCACCAGAGGTCCCGGCATGCCGGCGACCGCCGCGATGGTTGCGCCCACATTCGTGCCCTTCGAGTCATCGACGTAGCGCACGCCGGCTACATCCGCGATCCATTGCGAACGGTGTGGAAGGCCGGGAAAGGATTCGAGCGCCTCGAGCATCTTCGGCATGGGCAATCCCACCGCATCGCCCAGGGCCAACGCCGCAAGCGCGTTGGCTGCATTGTGCAGTCCGGAGATTTTCATGCTTCCTAAGTCCAACAGGGCCACGCCGTGGCGGGCGAGCAGGGTCTTGGCGCCCTCGCGCAGCAGCGAGAAGTCCGCCTCCGGGCGCTCGATGGAAAAGGTCACGGTGCGCACGCCGCCGGCGGTCACGGCGCCTCCGGTCACGGCGCCTCCGGCCCCGGCGCCGCGGCCGGAGGGCCGGCGCATGGCCGACACCAGCGGATCGTCGATATTCAACACCATGGTGGCGGCCTTGGCGAAAATCCGCGACTTGGCTTCGGCATAGGCCGCCATCGACGAATAGCGATCCATGTGATCGGCCGTCACGTTGAGAACCACCGCCGCTTGGAGTTCGAGCGAGGAGGTGGTTTCCAATTGAAAGCTCGACAGCTCCAGGACATACAGGTCGGGAATGGGCTCATCCAGCAGGTCGAGCGCCGGAACTCCCAAATTTCCGCCGGCCAGCACGCTGCGTCCCGCCGCCGCGGCCATGCGCGCCACCAAGCTGGTAACCGTGCTCTTGCCGTTGGTGCCGGTGATGCCGATGACCGGCGCGCGCACGTTGCGCGCGAACAGCTCCACGTCGCCGAGCACCTCGATGCCGCGCTCCCGCGCGGCGCGCGCGATGGGCTCCTCGAGCGAAACGCCGGGCGACATCAGCACCTGCGATGCGTCCTCGAGCAGCGACACATCGAAGGCGCCGAGCCGCAGGTCGATCGAAGCGGCAAGACTCCCCAATTCGGCGAGCCCCGGCGGAGCGCGGCGCGTATCGGTGGCGCTCGCCGCCACGCCGTGCTTCGATAGATAGCGCAAGCACGAAGCTCCCGTCTTGCCGAGACCGACGACGACGCTGTGCATCAGCGGATCTTCAAGGTTGCAAGACCTGCCAGCACCAGCACGAAGCTGATGATCCAGAATCGCACGATCACTTTGGGCTCCGCCCATCCCTTGAGTTCGAAATGATGATGAATGGGCGCCATGCGGAATATCCGCTTGCCCGTCAGCTTGAATGAGGCGACCTGCAGCATCACCGAGACCGTCTCGAGCACGAATACCCCGCCCATGACGAACAGCACGATCTCCTGCCGCACGATGACGGCGAGCGTGCCGAGCGCCGCGCCGATCGCCAAGGCGCCGACGTCGCCCATGAAAACCTGGGCGGGATAGGAGTTGAACCATAGAAATCCCAGCCCCGCGCCCACCAAGGTGGCGCTGAAGATGAGCGCCTCGCCGACGCCGGGGATGTAGGGAATCTGCAGGTACGTCGCGAACTTGAAATTGCCCGTGACATAGGCGAAGAGGCCGAGAGCCGCCGCCACCATCACCGCCGGCATGATGGCGAGTCCGTCCAGGCCGTCGGTCAAATTGACCGCGTTGCTGGTGCCGACGATGACGAAGTAGCACAGTGCGACGTACCCCGCGGTCGACATGGGGACGGCCACGGTCTTGAAGAAAGGCACGTACAGCGAAGTCTCGGCCGGCGACTGGCGCAGATGATGCAGCGTCATGATCGTCGCGACTCCGACCAAGGATTGGGCCAGGTACTTGTAGCGCGCCGCCAGGCCCTTCGAGTTGCCCACGACCAATTTCAAATAATCGTCGTAGAAGCCGATGATGCCGAACCCCAGGGTGGTGCCGAGGAGTATCCACACGAAGCGGCTGGAGAGATCCGCCCACAGCAGCGTGCCCAGGCCCATGGTCACCAGGATGAGGCCGCCGCCCATGGTGGGCGTGCCGGACTTCTGCAGATGCGATTGCGGGCCGTCGCTGCGCACGCGCTGTCCGATCTGGTAGCGGCTCAGCATCGAAATCATAGTCGGGCCGATGAACAGCGCCAGCGCCAGGGCGGTGACCGCCGCCAGAATGCCGCGCAGAGTGAGGTATTGAAAGACATGGAAGCCGCTGTAGAAGCGCGCCAGATACTCGGTGAGGGTCAGCAACATGTTTCAGCTCGCTCCACCGGTGAGCGCCTGCACCACCCGCTCCAGCCGATTGATGCGCGACCCCTTGATCAGCACCGTCACGCCGGGGGCCAGCTCCGCCTGCAGCCGGCGCGTCAGCGACTCGGCGTCCGCGAACCACTCGCCGCCGGCGCCGAAAGTCTCGACGGCTCGCGAGCTCTGCTGCCCTAAGGCAAACAAGCGCTTGATTCCGCAATCGCGCGCATAGGCGCCCATGTGCGCATGACTGTCTTCGGCGAACTCGCCCAGCTCCGCCATGTCGCCGAGCACCAGCCAAGTCGCGCCCGGCAGCGCACGCAAGACCTCCAGTCCCGCGCGCACCGAACTGGGGTTGGCATTGTAGGAATCGTCGATGATCCAGCTGTCGCGCGCGCCGGCCTTGAGCTGCAGGCGGCCCGCCACCGCGCGAAAATCCGCAAGCCCCAGCGCGATCTCCTCGAGGGAAGCGCCGGCGGCGCCGGCGGCCGCGGCGGCCGCCAACCCATTGGCGATATTGTGGGCGCCGCCCGCCTTGAGCGTGATCGGGTGCTGCCCCAGAGGGCATACCAGCGTGAAGCGAGTGACGAACTCGCCGCGTTCGATGGTCTGCCGGGAATCCTTTGCGGTGAAATCCGCGGCCGCGTGCACGCCGAAAGTGACGACGCGGCGCGGCGCGGCGACGCTGCGCCAATAGCCGGCGTAAGCGTCATCGGCGTTGATGATGGCGGTCGCATCCGGCTCGAGGCAGGACACCATCTCGCCTTCGCCCTGGGCAACCCCGTCCAGATTGCCGAACCCCTCGAGATGCTCGGCGCCGGCGTTGGTAATGAGGCCCACCGTCGGCCTCGCCAGACGCACCAGCTCGGCGACGTCGCCGATGCGGTTCGCACCCATCTCGATCACGGCGCTGCGATGCGCAGATTCCAGCCGCATCAGCGTCAAGGGCACGCCGATGTGATTGTTCAAGTTGCCGTGGGTGGCCATCACCAAGCCCATGCGCGACAGGATTGCGGCGGTCATTTCCTTGGCGGTGGTCTTTCCATTGCTGCCGCCGACGGCCACGACGGGCATGGTGAATTGCGCGCGCCAGGCCCGGCCGAGCTGCTGCAGCGCGCGCAGCGCGTCCGGCACCACCACTTGCGGCAATGCATGAGATACGGCCCCCTCGACGATGGCGCCGATGGCGCCCCTGGCCGCCGCCGCCGCGACGAAGTTCCGGCCGTCGAAATTGGGACCGCGCAGCGCGACGAAGAGCGATCCGGGCGCGAGCGTGCGGCTGTCGGTGGCCACGGCGCCGTAGGGGTGATCGTCGCCCACCAATCGGCCGCCCGCCGCCGCCGCCGCATCGCTCAACGTTCGCTTCATGCGGCCACCCCGAGATAACGCTGTGCTTCGCGCCGGTCGCTGAAGCTGCGTCTCGTCTCGCCGTAGATCTGATAGTCCTCGTGGCCTTTGCCGGCGATCAGCACCGCATCGAGTGCCTCTGCTTCCTTGAGCGCCGTACCGATGGCCTGGCCGCGATCGTGAATGACCCGCGCCTCGTGCGACTTGATGCCCACCGTGATGGCGGAAGTGATGGCTTGCGGACTTTCCGAACGCGGATTGTCGTCGGTGACGATGATTCGATCGGCCAACTCATCGACGACGGTGCCCATCAGGCTGCGTTTGCCCGGATCCCGATCCCCGCCGCAGCCGAACACGCACCAGAGCGCGCCCTTGCAATGCTCGCGCAGCGCTTCCAACGCTTTGGCCAATGCGTCCGGGGTGTGCGCGTAGTCGACGACGGCCAAGGGCTTGTCCGGAGTCCCGGGTTCGACCACTTCCATGCGTCCGGGAGGTGCGACGCACTCGGCCAGCACCCGCGCCGCTTCGGCGAGCGGCACGCCCAGAGACGTAAGACAGCCGATGACCACCAAGGAATTCTCCGCATTGAAGCGGCCCAGCAGCTTCGTATGGACATCCGCCTTGCCGAAGCTGCCGTCGATTTGCAGGGAGATGCCGTGCGGATCCAAGGTCACCGAAGCCGCCCGCAGCGCCCGTTCGGCCAACCACCCTGAATCGCCGGCACCTATCCAAAGAGCGGTGAGCGGCACGCGTCCGGCGTAGTTCTGCGCAAACTCGCGGCCGAAGGCATCGCCGACATTGATCACGATGTGCTTCAGATCGGGCACCTCGAACAGGCGTGCCTTGGCGGCGCCATAAGCCTCCATGGTCCGGTGATAGTCCAGGTGGTCGCGGCTCAGATTGGTGAAGGCTGCGACCTGGAACCTCACTCCGTCCACCCGCTGCTGATCCAGACCCTGCGAAGAGACCTCCATCGCCACCTCGCGCACGCCGGCGGCGCGCAACTGCGCGAGCCGGCGATGCACGGTGACGACGTCCGGTGTGGTCAGCGTGGGCGCGGCAAGTTCCGCGACACGGCCCCAGCCGATGGTGCCGATGTACGCTGCGCGGGATCCCAGTTTCTCCAGACACTGAGCCAGAAGGTAGGCACAGGTGGTCTTGCCGTTGGTGCCCGTAATTCCGGTGATCCGAAGCTGCGACGAGGGCCAGCGGAAGAATCGATCGGCGATGCGGCCGACCAGACCTTTGAGTCCCGGGATGGCCGCCGCGAATACCGTCGATGGCAGTTTCGGCAATGCAGCGCCCGCGGCGGGCTCCCACAGCACCACGGTGGCACCGCGGGAGGCCGCGTCCGCCGCAAAATTGAGTCCGTGCGCGGTGCGGCCGGGCAGCGCGAAGAAAAGGCTGCCGGGACGCGCCTCACGGCTGTCGAGCGTCAGATCGAGGACGTCGCGCGACTCGATATCGGGCAGCGCCGCGATGCCGTCGAGCAGCCATAGGAGGGAGATGCTCATGGAGTGTCGCTGACCTGCACCAGAGTCGCTGCCGGCACATTTTGCAGATCGTCGGGCGGCACATCCATGAGCCGCAGCGCGCCTGACATCACCGCCGCGAATACCGGCGCCGCCACCGTGCCGCCCTGAGCCAGCGTACCGACTTGCTGCACATCCCGGCTCGGCTCGTCGATCACCACCACCGTGGCCAGTTTCGGGCGCGTGGCCGGCACCAAACCGGCAAAAACCGCCATGATTTTGTCGGTGGAATAGCCGCCTGCAATCGATTTGAACGCGGTACCCGTTTTTCCGGAAACCCGGTAACCGACCAGCGCGGCGCGGGTCGCGGTGCCGCCCTTCTCGGCCACCTGATCCATGAGTTGTATCAGGGTATGCGCCACTTTCGGGTCGAGGACCCGCTGTCCCGGCACGGGGCCCGAGATGCGCTCGAAGGAAATGGGGCGCTCCAATCCCCCGGCGCCGATGGTGGCGTAGGCGTGCGCGAGTTGCAGCGGCGTGACGGCGAGCCCGTAACCATGGGACAGGGTCGCGATGCCGACCGGCCGCCAGTGCGAATAGTTGCTCAGCATGCCGGCCGACTCGCCGGGGAAGCCGCTGCCGGTCACCTGCCCCAGGCCCAAGGCGGTCAGCGTTCTCCAGATCTCTTCGGGCTTGAGCGACAGCGCGATTTTCGCCGTGCCGACGTTGCTGGACTTCGCGAGAATCGTGGCGAGTCCGATGGTGCCTAGGTTCGTCTCGTCTTCCTCTATCTTGTTGCCGACTTTGAAGAATCCGGGCGAAGTATCCACCACGCTGTCCGCGCGATACTGTCCGGAGGCGAGCGCCGCGGCAATGATGAACGGCTTGACGCTGGAGCCCGGCTCGAAAATATCGGTGGCGGCGCGATTGCGATACAGATCCGGCTTGAGCTGGTCGCGGTCGTTGGGGTTGAAAGAGGGCTGGTTCACCATGGCGAGCACCTCGCCGGTGTCGACATCGATGACGACGATGGAGCCGGCGCGCGCCCGGTACTCCTGCATCGCCGATTTCAGGTCGCGATAGGCCAGATATTGAATTCGCAGATCGATGCTCGTGACCAGATCGCCGCCCGGTCTCGGCGCGCTGATGCTCTCGACATTCTCGACGTAGTGCCCGTACATGTCCTGGATGACGCGCTTGGCGCCATCCTCGCCGTTCAGCAATTGATCGTAGCCGAGCTCCAAGCCCTCCTGGCCCTTGTCGTCGACGGTGGTGAAGCCGATGACGTGCCCGGTGACTTCGCCCGCGGGATAGTAGCGCCGGTACTCACGCTGCAGATACACGCCGGGTATTCCCAATGCCTTGATGCGCGCCGCCTGCTCCGGCGGCATGTGCCGGACCAGATAGAGAAATTCTCGATCCAGATTGCTGGTGATGCGCCGCGCCAGCCACTGCTGATCCTGGTTCAACGCCCGCGCGAGCTTCGGCAGCTGATCGATGTTGTCATTGAGCTCCTGCGGATTCACCCACACGCTGTCGACCGGCGTCGAGACGGCCAGCGGCTCGCCGTTGCGGTCCGTGATCGCGCCGCGATGCGCCTCGATCTTGACCACCCGCATGGAACGATCGTCGCCCTGCTTGGCGAGAAAGCCGTGATCCAGCAGCTGCAGTTCGACGGCGCGCGCGATGAGTCCGGCCGCGCCGAGTAAAACCAAGCACAAGATCACGGTCGAACGCCAGCGGTAGCTCTTCGCCTGGGCGTCATTGTCGCCGGGCCGCAATTTCACTGGCGCACGATCCTTACGTCGCGGGTTTGCGGCAGGCTCATTTGCAGCTTGGCATTGGCGATTTTCTCGACGAAGGCGTTCGAGGACCAAGAGCTCTGCTCCAGCTGCAATCGCCCCCACTCGATGTCGAGCGAGTCGCGTTCCGCATTGAGCTTCTCGAGGTGCACGAACATGTCGCGCGCCTTGTAGCGCGCATATATCACCTGTACGGCGGAGCCGAGCACGGCGAACCACAGCAGGGGCAGGATGAGCGGCAGAAGCCGGCGGTATTTCATGCGGCTATTCCTTGGGTCATGCGTTCGGCGACGCGCAGGCGCGCGCTGCGCGCGCGGGGATTTCGCGAGGATTCATCGGCGTCGGGCTGGATGGACTTGCCCACGATTTTGAGCTTCGGCCTGGCGTGCGCCGGAATGTCGGGCAGCCCGGCATACATCGGATCGGCCAGCGAGTGGCGGCGCATGAATTGCTTCACCATGCGGTCTTCGAGCGAATGAAAGCTGATCACCGCCAGGCGCCCGCGGGGCGCCAGGCGCTCGAGCGCGGATTCGAGCGCGGCCTCGAGCTCGGCGAGCTCGCCGTTCACATGGATGCGCAAAGCCTGGAACACACGGGTGGCCGGGTGCTTGTGGCGCTCCCTGCTGTGCAGAACCCGCGAGCACAGCTCCGCGAGCTGCAAGGTGCGCTCGAAAGGCTGCGATTCTCGATCCTTCACGATGGCGCGCGCGATGCGCGGCGCGAAGCGCTCCTCGCCGAACTCGCGAAAGATCCGCACGAGCTCGTTCAGCGGCGCGCCGTTGACGACATCGGCCGCGCTCACTCCGGCGTCCGCCGTCATGCGCATATCGAGGGGCCCGTCCTGCATGAAGCTGAAGCCGCGCATCGGGTCGTCGAGCTGCGGCGAGGACATGCCCAGATCGAATAGGATTCCGTCGAATTTGAGGCCCCGCTCAACCCGGTCGGCGCAATCCGCCAGCGAGGAAAACGGCGCGAGAAACACCGCCACGCGCGGGTCGGACGCAAAGCGCGCCTTGGCCTCCGCGATGGCTGCGGAATCACGGTCGAGGCACAGCAAACGACCGTTCGCGATGAGGTTCTGCAAAATCGCCCCCGCATGTCCGCCTCGACCAAAAGTGGCGTCCAAATAGGCGCCACTCGCCTGTATGTTCAGCGCGGCCAGTACTTGAGGTAGCAGTACCGGCGTGTGCTCCAATGCCGTGCCAGTCACGAAGCGGACCGGCTACAGCGACAACGTTTCAAGTTCAGCGGGCAGATCGGTGGCGGTCTCATCGCTCGCCAGCCACTCATCGCGCCGCTCGTTCCACCTCGCCTCATCCCACAATTCGAACCGCGATCCCTGGCCTATCAGCATGGCGTCGCGCGTCAGCAAGCCGAACTCCCGCAATTTCGGCGGCAGCAAGACGCGCCCATGTCCGTCCAGTTCCAGATCCGTCGCATGCCCGACCATCAGCCGCTGCAGGCGTCTGGCCTGGGGGTTTAAGGTGGGTAAACGCATCAATTTGCGTTCAATTTCTTCCCAATCGGGCAGGGGGTAGATGAGCAGGCATTGGTCCTTGTCGACGGTGACCACCAATTTGCCGCCGCAAAGCTCTTGCAGCCGCTCTCGATACCGGGTGGGCATGACCATCCGGCCTTTGACATCGAGAGTTAGTTTATTGGCGCCCCGAAACATCTTTGGATGGGCCTCTAGACCCATTCTCTCCCACAATTTCCCACCGGGCACCACTATAGGGAGCGCCGTGACGCACTGTCAACGTCTTAAGTTAAAAAAAACCCGACCCGACAGTGACTTAGGTCACATTTCGAGGGTTACCGCAGCGCAGCGGTCAGGAGGCTGTTTTGAATCAACCTGTTAGGAGATCTTCTTGAAACAGATCGCAGGAGACAAAAGTCGCGAACCTCGCGAAATTTCGTCGAACGCGCGGGGATCACGCGGGATCAGGCACGCCCAACGCGGCGATCACGCCGAATCAGGCGCTCCGGCCCACCCCGTTATCTTTCGGGGCCCTCTTAGGGTCCCGTTGAACGGGCGCGTCAGCGCCAGAAAAGAGTCGGCCGTTAAGCCGGGTTCTGTCTTGGACAGTCATTCCTCTGGGATGCGCGTCGCCGCGCAGCTCTAGCAGCCTACCCGGAAGCCTCATGTGGGCCACATGGTGCGGCCAAAGGCACCGCGTGCTTCCCTATTTGGCCTTGCTCCAGGTGGGGTTTGCCGTGCCGCTGATGTTGCCACCCGCGCGGTGCGCTCTTACCGCACCATTTCACCCTTACCGGCGCCGCTTGCGCGGCACTTAGGCGGTATCTTTCTGTTGCACTTTCCGTGGGCTCGCGCCCCCCAGGCGTTACCTGGCACCGTGCCCTATGGAGCCCGGACTTTCCTCCATGTGCTTGCGCACACAGCGACTGCCTGGCCGACTCTTAGGGCAGCACCATACGCAGGTACGGCGCCGATTGCGAGCATGGATTGGCGCCGGCGCGCCCTCATTACGCGCCGCCATTACGCGCCGTCCTTGAGCTGCAGCGCCCGCTTGTAGGCCTCGTTACCGCGCGTCTCGGTGATCTGCGCGGCCAGGTGCGCCGCTTGTTTGAGCGGCAATTCCGCCAGCAAGATCTTGAGGCAGCGGTCGAGCGCGCCGCCGTGACCGTCGGCACCGCGCTCGTTCTCGGCAGGCTCCTGCGGCGCGCCGGCGATGAGCAGCACGATTTCACCCCGCCCGAAGTCGGCATCGGCCTGGGCTCGCGCCGCCAAATCGCGCAGCGGACCGCGGTAAACCGTTTCGTGCAGCTTGGTGATCTCGCGCGCGACCGTGGCGCCGCGCTCGCCGCCGAACACCGCCGCGCAGTCCTCCAATGTATCGCGCACGCGATGCGGCGCTTCGTACAGCACCAGAGTGCGCGCTTCGGCAGCGAGCGATTGCAGACGTTTGCGCCGCGCGGCGCCGCGCGGCGGCAAGAAGCCCTCGAAGCAAAAGCGGTCCGTCGGGAGTGCGCCGATCGACAGCGCGGCGATCGCCGCACAGGGTCCCGGGATGGCGACGATCTCGCAGCCCGCCGCCGCCGCCGCGCGCACCAGCTCAAAACCGGGGTCGCTGATGGCAGGCGTACCCGCGTCGCTGACCAGCGCCACCGATGCGCCCTGCCGCAGACGCTCGATGATCTCGCCGCTGCGGTATTGTTCATTGTGATCGTGCAGGGACAGCTGCGGCGTCTGTATCCCGAAGTGCTTCAGCATAGCGCCGGTATGCCGCGTATCCTCGGCGGCAATCAAGGAAACGCCTTGCAAAATCTCGCGCGCACGCGCCGACAGATCGCCCAAATTGCCGATCGGAGTCGCGACCACGTACAGCCGCCCCGCTGTCTCATTAGCCACTGGCCGCCTCATTAGTCACTATAATCCCAGCCTGTATATTCGAGGATCGAGGAGCTCAAGGGTATGGCAGCAATCTCGCGACGTCCACGGCATACGATGTATGCGGCGCTCGCCGTATCGTTGATATTGGCCGCCTGCAGCCTGATCAATTCGCCCCAGGCCCCCGAAGACCAGCAAGAGCACGCGGTGCATCTGGCTCAGCAGGGCAGGCATGCGGATGCCGCACAGGCGTACGCCGGCCTCGCGGCGGAGCAGCCGGCCGGCCGCGACAACTATCAATTGCTGAGCGCCGAGCAATGGCTGGCCGCCGGCAATATTGCGGCCGCGAAGCAGGCCTTCGCGGCCGTCTCGGAGGAGGCGCGCACGCGGCTGCCGACCGCGCGCGCCCTGGTCGCCGCGGAAATCGCCTACGCTGAAAACGACCCCGCCCGCGCCATTCACGAGCTGGATCAAATCGCGGTGCCGGCGTCGGCGGATCAGGCGCAGAACTATTGGTGGATCCGCGGGCGCAGCGCCTTTGCCACCGGACACCCGGTCGAAGGCACCCGCGCCCTGGTCGAGCGCGAGCGCTCGCTCAGCGATCCGGCCAGCCTGCGCGCGAACCGCACGGAACTGTTCGATAGAATCCGCGCCGCCGCCGAGCGCGGCCAGTCGCTGAAAGCGCCGCCCAAGACCGACCCCATCGTCGCGGGCTGGCTGGAACTCGGCCCGGTCGCGGCCGCGCTGGCTCGCGATCCCATGCGCGCGGGGGCGGCGGTGGCGAATTGGAAGCGTCTCTATCCTCAGCATCCGGCAAACGACAGCGTGCTGGCCACGGCATCGACGCAGATCGCGGCGGCGACGGAATTTCCCGACCAGATAGCGCTGCTGCTGCCCCTGTCCGGCCGTGCCGAGGCCGTGGGCGTGGCGGTGCGCGACGGCTTCATTGCCGCCTACCTGGAACAGGATCCCGCGACCCGGCCGCGCGTGAAAATCTATGACGTAGCCGCGGAATCGGTGGCCAGCGCCTACAGCCGGGCCGTCGCGGAAGGCGCCGGCTTCCTCGTCGGCCCGCTCACCAAGGAAGATGTCGCCGCCATGCTGCCGTTGACCGGCGGCCGCACCCCGGTGCTCGCCTTGAATTTCCTGGGAGAGACGGCGAATGCGCCGCGCAATTTCTATCAATTCGCGCTATGGCCGGAAGATGAGGCGCGCATCGTCGCGCGGCGCGTCGTCGCCGACGGCAGGCCGAAGGGAGTGGCCATCATACCCACCGGCGAGTGGGGCAATCGGATCGCGGCCGCCTTTGCCGACGAGCTGTCGCATCTCGGCGGAACCTTGCTCGACATCCGGCGCTTCGAGAGTTCTCAAGTCGACTTCTCCGACGTCATCAGGCAGGTTCTCCAGGTGCACGCGGTCAAGGGCGAACCGACCACGCATCGCGCGGACGCAGCCTTCGTGTTCGTGGCGGCCGGCAGCCCGGGCGTCGCACGTCAAATCCTGCCGCAGCTGAAATTCCAGTACGCGGGCGATGTGCCGGTGTATTCCACGTCCGAAAGCTTTGAGCCGGACCCCACCGCGAACAGCGATCTGGAGGGCATGCTGTTTCCCGACATGCCATGGATGATCTCGAACGATCCGGTGACCGCTCAGATTCGCGACGGCGTTCGCGCGGCATGGCCGGCCAGAACCGAACGCCGCGACCGCCTGTATGCCTTTGGTTTCGACGCCTATCGTCTGGTGCCGGCGCTGCGTACCACCCCCGCCGAGGCGGGCGAAATCTCGGGTGTGACCGGCAAGCTGCACCTCGACGCCTCGAACCGGATTCACCGCGATCTGGACTGGGCGCAGATCAAGGATGGAGTGCCGGAGGGACTGTGATCATGGATCCTGCGGCTTGCGCACTGTGTTGTACACCGCGATATCCCAGGCATTGTGAATGCCGATGAGCATGAGCAGCAGCGATGCCCCTGCGGCGGCGTACATGCTGGCCTGCGGATCCCGCCAGATGAGGAATGCGATGGCGAGCAGCGTGCCGTAGACGAGTGCCGGCAATATCACGTTCCAGATCCAATCCTCCGCAACGGGAATATAGGATGTCGAGATTCGGCCGATGCTCGCTCCGATGAAGGCGATATAGGCGATGCCGGCGCCCCCCGCGGCGCCGAAGCCGAGGCTCAAGCTCAGCACGCCCTGGTGCGGCATGCTGAGGTAGGCCGAGAGTGCCAGCACGGCGCCGAAGTGAACGATGGTCGGCGTGACGTACACGCGCAGACCCCGCAAATTGATACGCTTCGCATCGGCGGACAGCGCGATGACGACGAATGTCAGCCCCGTGAGCCCGCCTGCGGACGAGCCGGTGATGACGTAGAAATTATCCCATTCCGCCAGTAGTGAGGCCGTCATTTTGCGCATTTTGCCATGAACGCGCGGCAAAACCGCGCTGACGGACATATCCGGTGCGCCCAAACTCCGGAGTGTGGCAACCGATCCCCGCCCGCAGCGTGGTGCTGCATCAGAACAGCTCGCGGCCGCCTATCTGCAAACCCAGGGTCTCGTGGTCGTGGCGCGGAACCTGCGCTGCAGGGCCGGCGAACTGGACCTGGTGTGCCTGGATCGCGGTGTGCTGGCGATCATCGAAGTGCGGCAGCGGATGCGCACCGATTTCGGCGGCGCGCTCGCCTCGGTGAACCGGCGCAAGCAGCGCAAGATCATCCGCGCCACGCGCATTCTGTTGCTGGGTCAGGCGCAATGGCGGCGCCGCACGATGCGCTTCGACGTGGTCGGCCTCGCGGGGCTGCCGGACGGCACGCACCGCATCGTATGGGTCAAGGACGCGTTTCGCGCTACTTGACGACCTGCAGCTTCGGCCGCTTGGGTTTGGCCGCACTGTCCTTGCCCGCGGCCGGACCGGCCGGCGGGCCGTCCGTCGGATCGGGGTCCGCGTCGCCCTCCGGGAAAATCATGCCCTGGCCGGTCTCGCGCGCGTAAATACCCAAAATTGCCCGCACCGGCACCTGCACCGCGAAACTCACGCCGCCGAAGCGGGCTTCGAAGCTGACGAAATCGTTGCCCAATTTGAGCATCTGAGTGGCGGAGAAACTCACATTGAGGACGATTTTGCCGTCCTTGACGTACTGGCGGGGCACGCTCACGCCTTCGGCGGCCGCGTCCACCACGATGTGCGGCGTCTCGCCGCTGTCGGATATCCATTCGTGCAGGGCACGCAGAAGATAAGGACGTCGTGGCTTCAATGTCGCATGCCCCGTTCGGCCTCGGTCAGGCACGAGCGAAAGGTGGAGCGCGCGAAAATCGAATTCATGTATTTCGTGATGGGCTGCGCCTGCGCCGGCAGTTCTATGCCGTAGCTCGGCAGGCGCCAGAGAATGGGTGCGATGCTGGCGTCCACCAGGGAAAATTCATCGCTGAGAAAGAACGGCTTGGCCTTGAATACTTCCGCGCTCGCGCAAATCGCCTCGCCCAGCACTTTGCGGCTGTGGGCCGCGGTCTTGCTCGCCGGGTCCGACTCGATATCGCGCGCCAGGGCGTACCAGTCGCGCTCGACTCGGTACAGCGCCACCCGGAATTGTGCGCGGGTCACCGGGTCGATGGGCATCAGCGGCGGATGCGGAAAGCGCTCGTCCAGGTACTCGATGATGACGCGCGAGTCGTACAGCACCAGGTCCCGGTCCACCAAGGTGGGCACGCTGTGGTAGGGATTCAGATCGAGCAGGTCTTCCGGCAAATCGTTCAGATCGACGTTGACCAATTCGATCGCGATTCCCTTCTCGGCAAGGACCAAGCGCGTCCGGTGACTCCAAGGGTCAGCCGGTGCGGAAAACAGAGTCATCACCGAGCGACGTGCCACTAACGCGATCTCCTAGGGAGCATAGACAAACGGGACTCCCCCCGCTGCTGCGTCAGTGGACGTCCTTCCAGTACTCTTTCTTCAATAAATAGGCGAACACAAAGAACACCAGCAAAAATAGCGTCACGAAAACACCCAGCGATTGGCGTTTTGCCTTGACGGGCTCACCGGCATAGTCGAGAAAGTTCGCGGTATCCCGCACGAACTGATCATACTCCTCCGGCTTCAAGGCGCCCGGAGTCATTGCATCGACGCCCACCAGGACCATTCTGGCGCTGCCGCGCTCGTCAGGCTCGTTCTTGAACACCGGCTTCTGCAAGCCCTGCAGCGGCGCCAGCACATCTGGCATCGCAGCACTCGGCAAATACAGATTGTTCACGCCCCAAGGGCGGGTCTTGTCGACGTAGAACCCCTTGAGAAACGAATAGATGTAATCCACCCCGCGCTCCCTCGCCATGAGCGACAGATCGGGCGGCGCCTTGCCGAACCAGGCCTCGGAATCCTTCGGCATCGACGAGTTGATGGTATCGAAGGGCTTTGCCGATGTGAATATCAAATTGCCGGCAAGTTCCGATTCCGGGATCTTCAGGTCCGCCGCCATCCGGTTGTAGCGCAGATACTTGAGCGAGTGGCAGCCGGAGCAGTAATTCATGAAATTACGCGCGCCGCGCTGCAGGGAGTCGATGTTGTTGATATCCGTGCCGGACTGCAGGACCTCGATGCCCCCCTCGTCAGCCATGGCCGCGCCCGCGCCGAACAGCGCTATCGTTATCAATACCCAGCTTTTAAGCATGTCCTGTGACCCTTTCCGGCACCGGCTTCACGCTGTCGAGCTTCGTGTACCAGGGCATCAGCAAAAAGAAAGAAAAATATAGAATCGTGCAGATTTTGGCCAGCGTCGGATAGATGCCCGACGGCGGCTTCAAACCGCAGATTCCCAGGGAGATGAACGATAGAACGAAGATAGTCAACATAATCTTGTATATGGGTCCGCGGTAGCGAATCGAGTTCACCGGCGAGCGGTCCAGCCACGGGACGAAGAACAGCACGACGATGGAGGCGCCCATGACCATCACGCCCCAGACCTGCGTCCCCGCGAACGACGGCACGGCGCGCAACATGGCGTAAAACGGCGTGAAGTACCATACCGGCGCAATGTGCGGGGGCGTCTGCAGTGGATTCGCAGGCCCGAAGTTCGGCGATTCCAGGAACAAGCCGCCGAAGGTCGGCGCAAAGAAAATCACGCCGCAAAACAGCAGCAGGAACCCGGCGACGCCCATCAGGTCCTTCACCGTGTAGTAGGGGTGGAACGGGACGCCGTCGAGCGGGTGCCCCTTCGCATCCTTGTACTTCTTGATGTCTATGCCGTCGGGATTGTTGGAGCCGACTTCATGCAGCGCCATGATATGCGCGATGACCAGGAATATCAGCGCCAGCGGCAGCGCGGCCACGTGCAGGGCGAAGAACCGGTTCAAGGTGGCGTCCGCGATGTAGTAATCGCCGCGGATCCACTCGACCAGGAAGCCGCCGACATAGGGCAGGCTGCCGAACAGGGAAACGATGACCTGTGCGCCCCAATAGCTCATGTTGCCCCAGGGCAGCACATAGCCCATGAAGCCCTCGGCCATCAGCAGCAGAAAAATCAGACAGCCGAAGATCCAGACCAGCTCGCGCGGCCTGCGGTGCGAGCCGTACAGCAGGGCGCGAAACATATGCAGATAAATCACGATGAAAAACGCCGAGGCACCGGTCGAGTGCATGTAGCGGATCAGCCAGCCCCAGTCGACGTCCCTCATGATGTATTCGATCGATGAGAACGCCTCGGCGGAGGACGGCTTGTAATTCATCGTCAAGAAAATCCCCGTCACGATCTGGTTTACGAGGATCAACAATGCGAGAGAGCCGAAGTAGTACCAGAAGTTGAAGTTCTTCGGCGCGTAGTACTCGGCGACGTGCTCTTTCCATAGCTTGGTCAGCGGAAATCGCTGATCTATCCAGCCAATCAATCCTCCGCCAGTGCTGCTGTCGGCGGACTCAGGTGCTGCGGCCATCGCTCAACCTCTCGTTGCTAAACTGTCTTGGGGGCGTCGTCGACGCCTATGATGATTCGCGCAGCGTCCACGAAGGCATACGGCGGAACGGTCAGGTTCTTGGGCGCCGGCATGCTTTTGAAGACTCGGCCCGATATATCGTATTTCGACCCGTGACAGGGGCAATAAAAGCCGCCCGGCCAATTCTGCCCGAGGTCGACGCCGGAGACCTGGAAGGAATTATTCGGCTCGAAGGCGCCGAGCGGCGAGCATCCCAGATGCGTGCACACCGCGAGACCCACCCAGTATTCGGGGTTGCGCGCCCGTACCGCGCCCGTCGCCTTGATGTAGTCGGGCTGGACAGAATCGTCGGACTTGGGATCCAGCAGTATCGCGTCATGCCCCCCCAGCTGATCGACGATCGATTTTGCACGGCGCACGACGAAAACAGGTTGTCCGCGCCACACCACCTTCAGCATCTGTCCGTCCTCGAGCTTGGACGCATCCACCGTGACCGGAGCACCCAGAGCCTTGGCCCGCTCGCTGGGCTGCCATGACGCCAAGAAAGGGACCGCGGCGAACACGACTCCAATCGCTCCGGTGCCGACTGTAGCCGCCGTCAACAAGCGGCGCCGGCTGTGGTCAACCTGATCATTCATTCGATTGCCCTACCAAATGTTGACAAATCTTCACGCAAACCCCTCTGGCGGTAGTGTTTCCCAAAGAATATTGGGAGCGCATTATACACAGATAAGTGGATTTTCCCTTAAGGCTCGAGAAGCGATATTAATTGCAGAACGCTCGCGTCCTCGTAGGTTTTCTGATCAGAGCCGCCGTGGTCGGCCTGGCGGCTGCATTTCTCGTGGTCTGGTGGAAGCCGGCGCTGCTGGGAAAACCCAGCGCCGCGGCCCGCATCGCGCCCACCGTCTACTCCCGCCCGCCGGTGGTCATGCAGAGTTTTGCCGACGCGGTTGCGAGGGCGGCACCCGCCGTCGTGAATATTTATACCGCACGAGTAGTGACGGAGCGGGCCCAGGCGCCCGCGCTCAATCAATTGTTCGGCGATTTCTGGCCCAGCTATCGGCAGCGTGTCGAGCGCAGCCTGGGGTCGGGCGTGATCGTCAGCGACGTGGGCACCATCGTGACGAATCAGCACGTCATCGCCGGAGCGGATTCGATCCGAGTGCAGCTCGCCGACGGCCGCATCGCCGATGCGACGGTGGTCGGACAGGATCCTGACACCGACATCGCCATCCTGCATCTGGATATCGGCAAGCTGCCCGTCATGCCCCTGGGCCGGTCGGATACGCTGCGCGTGGGCGATATCGTGCTCGCGATCGGCAATCCTTACGGCCTCAGCCAGACGGTCACGCAGGGCATCGTGAGCGCGACGGGCCGCGGTCAGCTCGGGCTTGCGACTTTCGAGAATTTCATCCAGACCGATGCCGCCATCAATCTCGGCAACTCCGGCGGCGCGCTCATCGACGCGCACGGCGATCTGGTCGGCATCAACACCGCCGTGCTGAATCGCGCCTATGGCGGACCCGAAGGTATTGGCTTCGCGATTCCCGTCAATCTCGTGCGCGGCGTGATGGAACAGATCCTCAAGCGCGGCCACGTGGTGCGCGGCTGGCTGGGCTTCGTGCCCCAGGACTTGACGGATGAGCAGGCGGCGCAGCTGGGAATATCCGGGGGCGGCGTTGCCGTGATGAATATCCTGGTCAAGAGCCAGGCCTACGAGTCCGGGGTGCGGCCCGGCGACCTGATCACGGGATTGGGCAAGGAGCCGGTGCGCAGCGCTCAGGATCTCGTCAGCCGGGTGGCCGCGCTGACGCCGGGCGCCCAGGTACAGCTCGAAGGGCAGCACGGCCGCCAGGCCTACAAGGTCACCCTCAAAGTGCTGGAGCGGCCCACCCGCCCGATGCAACCCTCGCAGCAGCCCCAGTAGCAGCCGCCTCCGCCTCAAGCCGGTGTGCGCCGGATCTTCGCTCCCAGCTGCTGCAGCTTCTCCTCGATGGCTTCATAGCCGCGATCGATGTGGTAGATACGCTCGATTTCGGTGCGGCCGTCGGCCACCAGCGCCGCGAGGACCAGGCTTGCGGAGGCGCGAAGGTCCGTGGCCATCACGGGGGCGGCCGTCAGCTTCTCCACTCCCTTGATGATGGCGGTATTGCCTTCGAGCCGGATTTCCGCGCCCATGCGGCGCATTTCCAGCATGTGCATGAAGCGATTTTCGAAAATCGTCTCGATGATGGTGCCGACGCCGCTCGCCACGGTGTTGAGCGCAGCAAACTGCGCCTGCATGTCCGTTGGGAAGGCCGGATACGGCGCCGTGCGGATGTCGACCGCCTTGGGCCTCTTTCCGTGCATATCGGCTTCGATCCAGGTATCCCCGACGCCGACTTCGGCGCCGGCTTCTTGCAGCTTGCCGATCACCGCATCCAGATGCTCCGGCCGAGTGTGCTTCAGCCGAATATGGCCGCCGGTGATCGCGCCCGCCACCAGGTAGGTGCCGGCCTCGATTCGGTCGGGCAGCACTTCATAGGAGGTGCCGCTGAGGCGCTTCACCCCCTCGATGACGATTCTATCGGTTCCGGCGCCCTTGATCTTGGCGCCCATCGCGCAGAGGAAATTCGCCAGATCCACCACTTCGGGCTCGCGGGCGGCGTTCTCCAGAACGGTCTCGCCGTCCGCCAATGCGGCGGCCATCATCAGGTTTTCGGTGCCGGTGACGGTGACCGTTTCCAGCACCAGCCGCGCGCCCTTGAGTCGGCCGGCGCGGGCCTTGATGTAGCCGTTCTCGATGTGGATGTCCGCGCCCATCGCCTGCAGACCCGCCACGTGAATGTTGACCGGGCGCGCGCCTATGGCGCAGCCGCCCGGAAGCGACACATCCGCACGGCCGAAGCGGGCCAGCAGCGGGCCCAGCACCAGTATCGACGCGCGCATGGTTTTCACGAGCTGGTAGGGCGCGAAGTACTCTTTGATGGTCGAGGCGTCGACCTCGATGCGCATTTTCTCGTCGATGGTCACCGAGACGCCCATGCGCCCCAGTAATTCGATCATGGTGGTCACATCCTGCAAGTGCGGGACGTTCGACACCGTCACCGGACCGTCCGCCAGCAGGCACCCGGCCAATATGGGAAGGGTGGCGTTCTTGGCGCCGGAAATGCGGATCTCGCCTTCGAGCGCGATGCCGCCTTGAATCTGTAATTTATCCACGTCCCTGCCCTGCGAATTCCTCCGGCGTGAACACCTGCAGCGCAAGCGCATGAATCTCGTTGCCCATGGCGGCCCCCAAGGTGCCGTAGACCATCTGATGGCGCTGCACCGATCGTTTGCCTTCGAACGCCGGCGAAATCACCACGGCATCGAAATGCACGTTGTCCTCGCTCTTGACCAGCGCTTTGGCGCCGGCCAAGCCGGTCTCGATGATTTGCCTCACCTCAAGTGGATTCATATTATTCCCAGACGCTGCGCGCCATGATTGAACGGGTATCCATCGAGCGGCAACCCCATTCCGGTTCGCCGGCCTACGCAAGTATGCCATTGCCATAAGCTCAGCGAGGTGCCGCAACCGGGGTATCATTCGCCCATGAATCTCGAGCTTACCGACGAAGGCCTGGTCGATCTCGGGCGCCAGGCGCTCACCATCGAGATCGAGGGCTTGCGCGCCCAGGTGCCGCGCCTAGGCGCGCAGTTTGCACGCGCCTGCCGCATTTGTCTCGACTGCCGCGGGCGCGTCGTGGTGACCGGAATGGGCAAGTCCGGCCATGTCGGCGGCAAGATCGCCGCGACGCTCGCCAGCACCGGCACTCCGGCGTTTTTCGTGCATCCCGGGGAGGCCAGCCACGGCGATGTGGGCATGATCACCCGGGACGATGCCGTGCTGGCGCTGTCCAATTCGGGCGAAACCGATGAGATTCTGACCATCGTGCCGGTGATCGTCCGCCTGGGCGTCCCTTTGATCGCATTTACCGGGAACTCGGGTTCCGCGCTGGCGCGTGCCGCGACCGTGCACTTGGACATCGGGGTGCCTGCCGAGGCCTGCCCGCTCAATTTGGCGCCCACCGCCAGCACCACGGCGGCCCTGGCCGTGGGCGATGCCCTGGCCGTGGCGCTGCTGAAAGCGCGCGGCTTCACCGAGGAGGATTTTGCCCGCTCGCATCCGGCGGGCAACTTGGGAAGGCGCCTGCTCCTGCATGTCGCGGACGTGATGCGCACCGGGCCCGACATTCCGACCGTCCGCCCCGACACGCCGCTGGCGGAAGGCCTGATGGAAGTGACTCGCAAGGGCCTTGGCATGACGGCCATCGTCGATGAGACCGCGCGCGTTCTCGGCGTTTTCACCGACGGCGATCTGCGGCGCGCGCTCGATGCCGCGGCGGATTTGCATTCGACCCGCATGGACCAGGTCATGAGCCGCGGCGCAAAGACGGTGCGCCCCACCACGCTGGCGGCCGAAGCGGTGCATCTGATGGAAACCCACCGTATCACCTCGTTGGTCGTGGTCGATGCGGACCAGAGGATCGTAGGCGCGCTCAACGTGCACGATCTGCTGCGTGCAGGTGTGGTTTGAAGGCGCGCAAGGCGACGCCGCTGGCGCGGATTCGGCTCCTGATTCTGGACGTCGACGGCGTGCTCACCGATGGACGCTTGTATTTCTCGGCGCGCGGCGAGGCTCTGAAGGTGTTCCACGTCCGCGACGGCCACGGCATCAAGCTTTTGCTGGGCGCCGGGGTCGTGGTGGCGGCGTTCAGCGGGCGGCGCTCGGGTGCGGTCGCCGCGCGCATGCAAGAACTCGGCGTTCCCCATGTAGTCCAGGCCTGCGGCGACAAGGTGGCCGCGCTCCGCCGCCTGACGGAGCGCTTGAAGATAGACCCCTTGAGCTGTGCCTGCCTCTGCGACGACACCCCCGATCTGCCCCTGATGTCGGCGGTCGGCATGGCGGGAGCCGTCGCAGATGCGCATCCCCTGGTGCTGTCCGCGGCACATTGGATCGCCGAGGCGGACGGCGGCCGGGGTGCCGTGCGCGAGCTGTGCGATGCCCTGCTTCGCGCCCGCGCGGGGCGGCGCTGATGCTGTTCAAGGTCTTTACGCTGCTCGCCGTCGTGGCGCTCATTGTCAGCACCTTCCTGGCTTCGCGGGCACACCGGCCGCAGACCGAGGCCAGCGCCGGGCAGTCGGAATTGCCCGGCTACTATCTGAAGAACGCGGTGCTCACGGACTACGATCTTGCCGGCAATCCCAGCATTCGCATCGAGGCCGAGCGCATCGATCAAATCGACCATGGCAACGAGGTGGCGCTGTACAATGTCCGCGTCAACTACCAGACCCCCGGCAGCCAATCTTGGGTCATGGTCGGCGACACCGCGCATGTGGAACCCGGCGGGAAGGTGGTCGACATCGCCGGCAATGTGCGCCTGCAGGGCGTGGGCACGGGACTGGAAAACACCGCCGTGATACATACCGACGCGTTGCGCTACGATGTCCCCGACGCCATCGCCTCGACCCCGAAGGACGTGCGCATCGATTTCGGGCCGCACACCCTGAACGCCCGCGGTCTCGTGGCAAATTTAAAGGAGCGCACCGTGCGCTTGGAATCGAGGGTCAATGGCCGCTTCCAACCTTAAGACTCCAGCGCCGCCCGCGCTGGTGCCGTCGGTGGTGCTGCTGTTGGCGCTCGCAGCCTCGCATGCGATTGCCGCCGCACAACCCGCGCAGCAGCCGATCCTGCTGGAGGCGCAATCCACCGAAGTCGATTTACGCACCGACAACATGGTATTTCGGAAGGTTCGGATCACTCAGGGCACCATGTCCATCTCCGCCGAGCAGGGGCAGGCCACGCGTCAGGCAGTCCCGCTCGCTTTTGACAACAACATCTGGGTGTTTCGCGGCAATGTAAAAATTACCACGGACCAAGGCCAGCTCACTTCGGATGAGGCTGACATCACTTTCACCAAGAAACTGCTCTCCAAAGCCGTCGTCAACGGCAATCCGGCCAAATTCGAGCAGCAACTCGCCAAAACCGGAAAATTGGCTCAGGGGCGCGCCGATACCATCGACTATGACGTGGCCAAGGGCGTGGTGCATTTGTCCAAGAACGCATGGCTGAGCGACGGCCAGCGCGAAATTCTCGGCGAGTCGCTGAAGTACAACGTGCTCACTCAGACCATCATCGCGGAAGCCTCGGAACAGGGTTCCCAGCGGGTGCACATCATCATCACGCCGCCGGCCAACTCGAAACCATGAGCGTATTGCGGGCGCTGAGCCTCGCCAAGAGCTACAAATCGCGGCAGGTATTGCGGGATTTGTCGCTGGAGGTCGAAAGCGGCGAGGTCGTGGGACTGCTCGGGCCGAACGGCGCCGGCAAGACCACCGCTTTCTACATGATCGTCGGCCTGACGCGCTGCGAGCAGGGCGAGATCTTCCTGGACAACCGCGACATCAGCCGCATGCCCATGCACCGCCGCGCCCAGCTCGGCTTAGGCTATCTTCCCCAGGAGCCCTCGGTATTCCGGCGTCTGTCGGTGGCGGACAACATCATGGCGATCCTCGAGACGCGGCCCGGGCTCAACGAGGGGGCCCGAACGGCGCGTCTCAAAGAGCTGCTGGGGGAGCTGCACATCGGCCATGTACGCGACAGCTTGGGGATGAGCCTGTCGGGGGGCGAACGCCGCCGGGTCGAAATCGCCCGTTCGCTGGCGGCGGATCCCCGGTTCATCTTGCTGGACGAGCCGTTTGCCGGCGTCGACCCCCTTTCCGTGGCCGATATTCAGCGAATAATCAAGCACTTGTCCGACAAGGGCATCGGCGTTCTCATTACCGATCATAATGTCCGAGAGACCTTGGGAATCTGCGGGCGGGCGTATATCGTCAGTCAGGGGACGGTGCTCGCCTCCGGATCTGCGGATCAGATTCTTGCCAACCCACAGGTTCGTGAGGTGTACTTGGGACAGGATTTCAAACTGTAGATGGCGCAGAAAGAAATATGTTGAAGCCCAGTCTGCAGCTTCGCATCGGCCAGCAGCTCACCATGACGCCGCAGCTGCAGCAGGCCATCAGACTGTTGCAGCTGCCCTCCCTCGATCTTCAGGCCCACGTACGCGAGACGCTCGAGACCAATGTCATGCTCGAGGCGGAGGAGGAGACGCTCGAGGCCGTGCCCGATGGCGTGCGCGAGCGCGAGGAAGCACCCCCTCCGGAGGAGAAGTACGCCGAGCTCGACGGCAACACCACGCCCGCGGATCAACGCGAAGAGCCCGAGGTGGAAATCGCGGATGAAGCCTGGGGCGAACAGGCCAGCGGCCCGTCGGACACCCCCTGGTCGGGCGATGACGATCGCAGCAGCGATTTCAGCGACCAGCACGGCCAGACCCTGCAGGAGCAGCTCATCGAGCAGCTCGAGCTCGCCAAGCTGTCCGCCATCGACCTGGCGATTGCGCGGGTCATCACCGACGCGATCACCGACGACGGCTACCTGAAGGATGAGCTTGAAGACATCCGGTTGAGCCTGCTCCCGGAGATCGAAGCCACCACGGCGGATGTGGAGCGCGTGCTCTGCGCAGTGCAATCGCTGGAGCCGGCCGGCGTCGGCGCCCGCAGCCTGGGCGAATGCATAGCGCTGCAGCTGCGGCAGCTGCATCCGGACACGCCGGCGCGGGATATCGCCATTCGCGTGGCGCTGGAGCACCTGGATCTGGTCGCCGGCCAGCAATTGGTGCTGCTGCGCCGCCAGCTGCGCTGCAGTGAGGCCGATCTGGAGATGGCGCTGGCATTGGTGCGCTCCTGTCATCCGCGCCCGGGGGCGGCGGTCAACCCGGCGCAGGCGGAATACGTGATTCCGGACGTCTTCGTGCGCCGCACCGATCATGGCTGGATCGTCGAGATCAACGCCGCGACGGTGCCGCGGGTGCGGGTCAACAATGCCTACGCGAATTTGATCTCCCGCTCACCCGACCATGCCATGCTGCGTACACAGTTGCAGGAGGCGCGCTGGCTGATGCGCAGCCTAGAGATCCGCAACGAGACCCTGATCAAGGTTGCGCGCTGCATCGTGCAGCGTCAGACGAGTTTTTTCGAGCTGGGCGAGGAAGCGATGGAACCGCTCATTCTCAAGGACGTCGCCGAGGCCGTGGAGATGCACGAATCGACGATCTCGCGCGTCACCACGGCGAAATACATGCACACGCCGCGCGGTGTATTCGAGTTCCGCTATTTTTTTTCCAGTCATGTGGAGGCCGCCGATGGCACGGAAATGTCTTCCACCGCCATTCGCGCCAAGATCAAGAAGTTGATTTCGCAGGAGAATCCGGAAAATCCGTGGAGCGACAGCAAGCTCGCGGAAATTCTGTCGCAGGAGGGCATCCCGGTGGCGAGGCGCACCGTTGCCAAGTATCGCGAAGGCATGCAGATCGCGCCGTCCAACGAACGGAAGCGAGCGGCTGCCCGCGCGTCGTAGTTAACCTTTAGGAGGAAACTTATGCAGCTCGATCTCAGCGGTCATCATGTGGAAGTCACCGATTCACTACGCGCATACGTCATCAGGAAATTCGAGCGCATATCAAGACATTTCGAACAAGTCATCGACGTTCACTGCGTGCTCACCGTCGAAAGATTCGGCCACAAGGCCGAAGCCACACTCATGCTGAGAGGAAACAAGATTTATTGCGACGCGACCGAGAACAATATGTACGCGTCCATCGACGCCCTGGCCGACAAGCTCGACCGGTGCGTGAAGAAGCACAAGGAAAAGACCGCCGACCATCACGCCGAGGACGTGATCAAGGCCCGCCTGTCGGGCTGAAAAAGGCTCCCGCGTGTCGATGCGGCTCATCATCGTAAGCGGACTGTCCGGCTCGGGCAAGAGCGTCGCTCTGCACATGCTGGAGGACATCGACTTCTATTGCGTGGACAACATCCCCGCGGCCCTGCTCAAGTCGTTCATCTCGCACACCGTCCGCGGCATGGGAGACACCTATCCCAGGACCGCGGTCGGTCTCGACGCGCGAAATCGTCCCAATGAGATCGAGACCATACCCGCTCTCGTGGGCGAGCTGCGCCGCAGCGGCATCGGCTGCGAGGTCCTGTACCTGCACGCCAGGGACGAGGTGCTGTTGAAGCGCTACGCGGAAACGCGCCGCAAGCATCCCCTGGTCAACGGCGACGTCAGCCTGCGCGAGGCCATCGCCTCGGAGCGCAGGCTGCTCGAACCGATTGCGACGGCGGCCGACCTGGTGATCGACACTTCCAACATGGGGGTCCATGCGCTGCGCGAGCTGGTTCGCGAGCGCATCGACCGCCGCAGAGAAGGACGCCTGTCCCTCATGTTCGAGTCGTTCGGCTACAAGCACGGCATTCCCGGCGACGCGGATTTCGTCTTCGACGTGCGCAACCTGCCGAATCCCTACTGGGAACATGCACTGCGCCATCTGAACGGCCGCGATGCGCCGGTCATCGAGTATCTCGAAGGATATGACAGCGTGCGCCGCATGATCTCCGAGCTCATCGAATTCTTGGAGCGGCGCGTCGGCGAATTCGCCCAGGCGAATCGAAGCTACCTCACCATCGCGGTCGGCTGCACCGGCGGCCAGCACCGCTCGGTCTACATAGCCGAGCAGCTGGCGGAGCACTTTCGCAAAGGCTACCCGCAGGTTCTCACCCGCCACGACGCCCTCCCAAAGTAGAGGATGTAACTCGGCTCAGACCGGTTCACAAGGTATGGGGGGATACGGAGTTGGAAGCCATGTGCTCTTCGTTGCCGGTCAGCGGCCTAGCCCCCCGGACGAATGCCGAGCCACCCGGTCTACATCACGGTGCCGAAGGTTTCGCCCGGTACTGGCGCGCATTTTCCAGTGCGAGGAACGCCCGAATCTCGTCCGCCCGCGCCCGCGCATCCTCGTACCCCAGAGCGATCAATTCGCGGGTGAATCCTCGCTCGAACAGCAGGTAGCTGAGCAGCAGCGTGCTCGCCGCGGTATTGGCGCCCATGGTGCGCATCAGCGTGCGCAGGCTGCGCGGCAACTCCCGCGCATGCCGGCGCGCGATCTGGTTGACGTCCCGGGAGGGGGTCATGACCAGAAACTCGACCCGGCGCGCGTTGTTGCTTTCATTGTAGCGGCCGATGCGCTCGAGATCCGCGTTCAGCGTATCCATGAACAGCGAGTCCAGCATAAAGCCGAACATCTGCCCGAAACTGGGCTCCGCGGGATGCCGTTTCGAACTCGCGCCCGTCGGGGCGGGATCGTTGACCCCGATGATGAACAGCCGATTCGCCCCCAGATGGATGGCGGGACTCAAGGGCGAGGTCTGGCGCATGGCGCCGTCGCCGAAATATTGGTCGTGCAGCAAGACGGGGCGAAACAGGAAGGGAATGGAGAGGCTCGCCATCAAATGGTCCAAGGTCAGCTGCACCCGCGCCCCTTTGCGAAACACCCTCTCCCAAGGCTCTATGGCCGACGCCGACGCATAAAAGGTCACCGAGTCGGCGTCGGCGTAGCTGGTGGCGCACACGCCGATGGCCTGCAGATGCTTCTTGTACAAGCTTCTCGGGATGCCGTCGAACTGCAAGTGATCGCGCAGCAGAGTCCACAGAGGCGTGTTGTCGAACAGCGAGTGCGGCGGATGCACCAGCCAGCCGCCGGTGATGAATGCCAGCATCCAATGCAATCCGGATCTCAGCATGTTCGCGGCGTCCGCCTTGAACACATGATGCACGCGGAAGTCTCGCCACACTCTTTCGATGGCATAGACGGCGCGCCTGAAATGCGCCGCATCGGAGGCGAGCGCGATGGCACTGACGGCGCCGGCGGAGGTCCCGGTGATGATGGGAAATGGACACGCGGAACCGCGCCGCAGAAGTTCCGCGACGCCCTTGAGCACGCCGACCTGGTAGGCGGAGCGCGCCCCTCCGCCGGTCAGCACCAACCCTAAGTGGGGCGAATCGACGGGCACGACGCTGGTATGCATGTGCCACTGCCCGGTAGGGCTTTCGGGACCTGCATTACTCGGAGTGTTCAATCCTTTGGCACCTTGGCGCCGGAACGCCGTTGGGTCGTCGGCGGCATTGTACTGCGCTCGGCCTCGCCGCGGCTGTGCGCTGGGCCTCGCCGGGGCTGTGCGCTGCGCCGCTCTGCGCGTTTCGCATGAACTCAGCGATTGGCGCTCCGCTTGGTGAATCCCCGGCAAACCACGGCCAACTTATTTCCGTCGGGGTCCCGAACATAGGCCGCGTAGAAATCCGGCTGGTAGTGCAGGCGCACTCCCGGCGCCCCCTCCGAGGTGCCCCCGTGCGAAAGCGCGGCCGCATGAAATGCGTCGACCTGCTCCCACGATTTTGCCTCCAGCCCCACCATGGTGCCGTTTCCCGCAGTCGCCGGCTCCTCATTGAAGGGTGCGCAGACCCAGAGGGCCAATTCTTCCGCTCCATGACGTTCATAGGTTCCCCACCCGGCCCATCCATCCCAGCCGGGCTCGTCCGATACGTCGCAGCGTGAAAATCCGAGAGTGGCCATGGTCGCATCGTAGAAACGCGACGCACGGGCCAGATCGCGCGTGCCTAAACAGATGAATTTGAACATTGCATCTCCTGACTCGCCAGCCACTCCTGGGCAACATCTCCGGGATAGACGTCTTCCACGGCGTCGCGCAGCGCGCCGACCACGGCGCGCGCCAAGGCCTCGGGAGAGAGCTTCGGCGGCGGCAGCGTTTGATTCCACTCATCGTCGATGGGCCCGGGGAATACATGGATCACACGGATGCCCGCCGGCCGCATCTCGGTCCGCAGGCATTGCGACAACGACAAGGCGGCGGCCTTCGACGCGGAGAACGTACCGTGCGCCGGAAAACTATCGAGCGCATACACTGACAGGAGATTGACCCAGGCCGTGGCGGCCGATTCGCCGTCGGCGCCCCTGATTTTGAGCGCCGGCCCGAACTCCTGCGCCAAGCGCAGCAAGCCGAAGTAATTCACCTCCATCTCGGCGCGGGCGGCCTCCACCCCTTGGCTCGAGGCGATGTCCTGCGTGCGATGAACCTCCGCCGTGTTGATGACGATGTCGACCTGCCCCCCGATCTCTGCCGCCAGTTGTCTTACCGACCCGGAATCCGTCACGTCGAGCGGCACCAGCGTAACCTGCGGCAGCGCGGCGATCGAGTCGAGGTCCGGAGACTTCTTCCAAGGCTCGGCGTTTCCAACCCACGCCGCGTCGGCACCCGCAGCAATGATGGCGCGCACCAGCGCCTGGCCTACGGCGGTTTTGCCGTCGGTCACCAGCACCCTGCGGGATTTCGGGTCGCAAGTCATTTCTCTCAGCTGTCGATCGTCGGCCATGTTCGGAACCTCTCGAGGCGGAAATGCGACCAAAACGCCCTGCCCCGACTTGTCGAGCCGCGCACCCACTCGAACCCGCGCGGGAGCCGGCCCGCAACCGCCATGCAGGTGAACCACGGCGGTGGGGCCGACGTCGAGGCGGACGAGGCCAAGACGCCACGGCAGGCGTTCGCGGAAATAAGGATCGTTGCTGTGATGAATGGTGGTCTCGGCGATGAGCTCGCCGGCTCCGTCCTGCGGCCGCCAGCGCAGGGCGCCGGAAAGACAGAGATGGCAGGCCTCGCGCGGCGGATATTGCACTGCGCCGCAGGCAAGACAACTCTGCAGGGCCAACCGGCCGGCCGCGGCGGCGGAGGTCAGACCGTGTGCCGCGCGCGAGCGCGGCGGCAGCAGAGGCAGAGGCGTGCGCGGCACAGGGCTCTTGCGCGGCGGCCTCCCCAGGGGCGGGATCATGCGTCGCTCCGCGACAAGATGGCCGCACCCGCACAAAGCCCTCGGTCGTAGGTGATCATGCCATAGCCCACGACCAGCGCATGCCGTGCGCCGGCGACGGCTCGGCCCGGGCTCTGATCGGACAACTGCCGTACGGCCTCGACCAAGCCGAGAAAGCCGCCGGCGCAGCCCGCCTGGCCCGCCGCCAGCTGGCCGCCGCTGGTATTGAGGGGAAAAGTCCCGTCGGTGGTAAACGTATGGCGCCGAATGAACGACGGGCCCTCGCCCTTGGCGCAAAAGCCCAGATCCTCGAGCTGAATGACCGACATGACCGGATAATCGTCGTAGGTCTGCACGAAGTCGACGTCCGCGGGTCCGATTCCCGCATTGGCGTAGAGCTCATCCCGGTCGAGTACCCAGCCGCCGCGCATCTGAATGGGATCTTCGGGAAACGCATTATGGCGCTCGCAGGCCGCCAGAACCCGAACGTAGTTGAGACCCAGCCGCTGTGCGCGCTCGCGCGTCATCACCAAGAGCCCTTCCGCGCCCGCGCAGGGCATGACGCAATCCAACAAGTGGATGGGCTCGGCGATGGGCCGGGCCGCCAAGTACTCCTCCATCGTGAGCTTCTTCTTGAAGAGCGCGTGCGGATGATCGAGAGCGTTCTCCCGCTGCGCGATGCACAGCTTGCCGAAATCCTCCCTCGTGGCTCCGTAGATGCGCATGTAGTGGGAAGTGAGCAGGGCGAAACTTGCGTTCGGCCCCGCGCACCCGTAGGGCAGCACGGCATCGCGCGCAAATACGCTGAAGCTGCTGAGACCCCGGCGGAAGGAGTCGACATGATTGGTGTCGGCGCCGATACAGGCGATGACGTCCGCATCTCCGGCTTGCACGGCCCGCAGCGCGCGGCGCATGGTCACGATGCCGCAGGCGCCGCCGAGCGGCACGTGATCGAGCCACCGTGCGGAGATGCCGAGATGCTGCGTGACGCCGATCGCCGTGTCGGGAGCGAGGGTGAAACTGCCCAGCGACAGGCCGTCGATCTCCGGCTTGCGCAGTCCGGAGCTCTCCAGCAGCCGCGACAGGGCGGCGGCCACGAACCAATGGCTGCTGCGGGTTGAATGGCGGACGTAGGGAACCGTGACCGGCGCGGTCAGCACGACGTCGCCATAACTCGCCGCGCCGCGCACGCTCAAAGCGTCAGACTGCCGACGGAGGTGCCCCCGCAAACGAACAGGGTCTGTCCGGTGATGAAGGACGCATCGGGATTCGCGAAGAACAGTATGGCCCGTGCAACGTCGGCGGGCGTTCCCGGACGGCCCACCGGAATCGCCTGAGAGATGGCCGCGAGTTTGGCGCTGCCCGGCGGGATCACCTCCTCGAACATCTCGGTTTCCGCGATCGGCCCCGGCGCCACCACATTGGTGGTGATGCCGAAGGGCGCCAGTTCCAACGCCCATGTGCGGGCCAGCCCCAGCATGGCCGCCTTTGTCGACGCGTACGCCGTCCGGCGCGCAAGACCGAGGACTGCCCGGCTCGATACCAGCACGATTCGGCCGTAGCGCGCCTGCTGCATGGCGGCCAGATTGGCCTGAACCAGAGAGATGGCCGCGCCGAGGTGAAGATTGGTCAACGCCGTCAAATCCTCGAGACTCGTGCGCTCCAACGGCGCTTCGCGAATGGCGCCGGCACAATGCACCAAGGTGGTCGCCGGCGCTTCGGCGGCGAGCGCTGTCAACGCGGCGCGGGCCGCGACCGCATCCGCCAGGTCCACTTGAACGGAGCGAAGGCGCGGGTCCTCGACCGCCGCCGCGCGGCGCGCCACGGCGATCACCTCATAGCCGGCGTCGAGAAATGCGCGGCAGGTTTGCGCGCCGATACCGGAACTCGCGCCGGTAAGCACCACTCGTTTCATGCTCGCTTCGCTCCCTTTATCTTCAATTGTGCCTCAGGTCACAGGAATAGCTGGATCGACGGCAACGCGGCATCGCGATTCAATAGATCGATCTTCTTCATCCGCAGACGCAGCCGACCCGCCACCCGCGTGAGGTGGTGCCACGCGACGCCCGTGTAGACATCCTGGCGGTCGCGCTGCGACTCCGCATAGAAAAACGGCGTGCGCATCACGTAGGCGTCGTCCGCGTCATTGCGCGACTCCACGCGGGAAGCCTGCAGCACATGCTGGCACCAGCTCGGTTCGGACTGCGAGAATGAATTCGGGTTGCCCAGGCGCTCGATGCGCAGCCGCAGCAGCAACCGATCCTCGTACAGCAGAGACGTGTGCAAGGGACCCTCGGGTTGATTGCGGGTCAAGGGCATCCAATACAAGCCGTCCTCGGTGAAAAGCTCATACCATTCCTCGAATCTCTTCTCATCGATCAGCCTCGCCTCATGCTGCACGAATGCAGCCAGGTCCTCGTCGGTGGGACTCATCCGGCCCCCTCGGGCCCGGCCCCCTCGGGCGCCGTCATGCCGGCCAGCCACGCCTGGAACTGCCCCCGCATCGAGATCTCGCTGGTCCCGTTGTAAGTACCTCCCAGGCCCGCAGCCTCCGCCGGTGCGTAGTTGCGATGCAGGCTCACCCACTCGTTGCCGTCCGCCGCCAGGCCTTCCTGAATCGACCGGTAGCAATGCAAGTCGTCGTGGCCCACCACCGATGTGGGCGCATTGATGAGGCGGTTATACATGATGCTGCGTTCGAGCAGGGCGTCGGGCGCACCCGCGAGACGCAGAGTAAAGCTCTCGATCAAGGTTTTATCGACTGCGATGGGACGCACCACGCGAATCGTCTGGATGGCGCCCTTGATCGTCAAACTGGGATAGTAGACGGTATTGTGCCGTACCTCCGCGAGAATGGCCCGCGCGCGCTCGGCGCCATAGGCCGCCGCCAAGGCCGCTTCGTACTCCGGAATCGCCGCATAGCGGGAGTGAATGGAGAAATTCACGCCGGTGTAGCTGTGGCCGTTGGCGTACACCTTCACTCCCATTTTGTCGAAGAAATCGTAATTCGATACGAAGGGGACGAACTGCTCGATGACCATCGGCTTCGGCGCCTCCGGCGGCTGATCCTTCCACAGATCTCGCGCCGTTCCCGCCGAGGATTCGTGCGTCACCATGGGGTGCATGGTGTCGTTCAGATTCTCGATGAACATCTTCCAATTGCAGTTGTGCATGTACCGAAGCACCCCGCCCGTCACCTCGAGCCGGCCCAGGGGGGAGCGGTCGGCCATATTGTCCATCGAGGAGAGGGAATCGCCGAAGTACTCCTGGAAGCCCGGGCCCTCGGCGCTCAGCCGCGCGAAAATGAATCCGCGGTATTCGGCGACGTTCGCCACGGCGGCGATCCCCGCCGATGCCGGCGACTCTGCAAGACCGCTGCCGGAATAGCCCTCGCGCAGTGGAATGCTGCGCACGCTTCCGTCCAACCGGTACGTCCAGCCGTGGTAGGGGCAGCGCAGCACGCCGGGACAGTGTCCCTGGGTGGCCGACAGCAGCCGCGCTCCCTTGTGCGCGCATCGGTTCATCAATACCCGCACCGCGCCGTCGCCGCCGCGCAGCATGACGAGCGGCTGGCCTGTAAGGTCCGTTGTGTAATAGTCGCCCGCATTCGGCACCTGACTGGCGTGCCCCACATAGACCCAGGCGCGGCGCCATAGCCGCCGCATTTCCAAGTCGAACAGCTCCGGATCGCGGTACACGTCGCGATGCACCGAATTCGGCCGCACCAGAGCCGCGATGGCCGCTGCGTTGCCGCTGAATCTATTCATTGGAGGAAACTCTCGCTCGGGACCCCTGGTGCTCTAAAATACTGCAATAATAGTTGAATGTTCAAGTATTGAGGCGGCTATATGGCAGCGCAGCGCGGACGGCGGATGAAGACCTTGCCTCGATCTTCCGATCCCGGGAGCTCGGCTTTCCGCATCGATCGCTATCCCTTCTACAGAATGGCGTGCATCGGAGCACTCTACGCCGCATGCCTGGAACAGGCGCTCAAGCCGCGTGGACTGGACCAGCCGCGCTGGCGCGTTCTCATGATCCTGCATGAGCACAATCCCGCGGCGGCGGGCCTGATCGCCCGGCGGGCGGTCATGAAACTGCCCACCGCGGTCAAGCTCATTCAGCGAATGGCCTCCCAGGGCCTGGTGCGCACCGCGCCGCTGGCCTCCGACCAGCGCGTGAGCCAGGTCGCCATTACGGCGCAGGGACGGCGTGCGTTGAAAGTGGTGAGACAGGTCGCGTCCGGCGTCTACCGCGCGGCCGTGGCCGATTTCTCCTCGCAAGATATCGCCGATTTCCTGGACTTGCTGTCCCGCGCGGAAGCCAATCTCGAGCGGATCCATGGTGCGGGGCGTCGCAGCCCCGCGCGTCGCGGCTCGGGCCGACGCTCAGCCGCCGGTTGAGGCGGGCCGCCTTTTGCCCGACCGCAGGTCGATCGCCGTGCCTGCCGCGGCTGTCTCGGCCGCGAGGCGTTTGACCTCGCCTCGCGCCAGCTTTTGCGAGGCCGTCTGCGGCAGCCGTTCGATGAAGGCCAGGTACCCCGGCGCCTTGAAGTACACCAGGTCGCGCAGGCACGCGCTTTGCAGCCGCTCGGCGAAATCCCGATCCCCGGAGGCGCCCGTCGCGGGCACGACGAAGGCGAATACTTCCTCGCCCCGCAGTTCGTCGGGCACGGCGGTCACGGCGCATGCGGACACCCCAGGAACCTGCTGGAGGATGCTCTCGACTTCGACGGCAGCTATGTTCTCGCCGCTGCGGCGGATCACGTTCTTGAGTCTGTCGACGAAGAAAAAGGACTCATCGGGCCCCATGCGCACGATGTCCCCGGTGTGAAACCAGCCGCCCGCCCATGCGGCCTCGGTGGCCGCGGGATCTTTGTAATACCCTGAAAAGAAGCCTTCCCGCGGTTGCGTACCGCGGCGCCGAACCAGCAGCTCGCCCGCCGTGCCCGGCGCTACATCCATGCCCCCCTCGTCCACGAGCCGCCATTCCAGGCCGGCCGGCGCGCGTCCGAAGCAGCGCTGCCCCACATGGCGCGGCTCATGGCTGGCCGTCACCCAGGCGCCCCCGCCCGTCTCGGTCATCGCCCATGCCTCGATCAGCGGCACCGCGAACCGCGCTTCGAACGCGGCGTGATGACGCGGATCGACGCCGGCACCGAACCCGAACCGCAGCCGTGCCGGTACCGCATCGGCAGGTCCCTGGGGCGCCGCGAGCAGCATCGCCGGCATGACCCCCAAGTAATGAAAGCAAGTGGCGGCGGATTCTCGTACCGAATCCCACCAGCTCGACGGATGAAAGCGGTCGAGCTGGATGAGGCATCCTTCGTTGAGCATCATGGCGAGAAAGGAACACGCCAGCGCGTTCATGTGCGTCACCGGCAAGGGCGTGATCAGCCGGTCCTCGCCCGGCCGGAACGCGCAGTACCCGCCGATGCCGGCGTAGTGAGTCCCCGCCCGAAGAAAATAAGCTTCATCCAGGATGCAGCCCTTCGGCGTTCCGCTGGTCCCGGAGGTGTACAGCAGCGCCACTTCCGAGGCGGCGGCCGCCGCCGGCCGCAGAGGCGCCGCGAGCCGGCCGGGTTCCGCTTCGCATGCCAGCGGACAATCGGAAGGCAGCGATTGGCGGAGGTGCGCTTCATGCCCCGCGTGCGTCACCACCAAAGCTGCGTCGGAATGCGTCAAGACATACCGCAGCTCATCGCGAGACATCCCGCCGTTCAGCGGAACGATGCTCGCGCCGAGCCCATTGAGGGCCAGCAGATGCAGAAAGAAATCCGCCCGATTGTCGAACGCCAGGGCGACGCGATGCCCCGGCCCGTAGCCGGCCGCGGCATAGTCATCCCGCAGCCGGCGCACACGCTCCGCCGCTTGGGCGTAGGTCCACGTGATTGGCGACGCGGAGTAGCCTCGCGCGGCGGCCATCGGGACGTGAATGAAATCCCGGTCGGCACCGCGCCGCACTGCTCGATCGAATATGGCGGAGAGGCTCACTGACCCTCCACCGCATAAGCCCAATCCGCTATTTTCTCCCGCACCGTCTCGACATCCGATCTCGAACGCAATTCGCGCGCGATGGTAAGACGAACCAGTTTCGAGTGCTGGAGCACTATTGCGGCTGCATCCACCCTCGTCGGATTGAAGAACTCGCCGTCCAAAGACACTTGAAGCTGACGGATGGACACTACGGCGAAAGACGCCGGGTCCAGCTGCTCGATCGATACCAGCGTAGCGGGGATGAGCGGCTGCGCCGCCGCCGTCCCTATGGGCGCGCCCTTCTCGGCCAGATCGGCGAGCCGCCTGTCATAGCCGGCGCGGGTCTCCTGATTCAGAGCCTTGGAGTTCTTCCACTGCTCCGTCACGTCGGACATCAATTGATCCACATCCTTGGCCGTGTACGGACCGCCCGGCATTTCGACGGCAAACGCAATCTCCAGCGGCACCGCATGAGTCTTCTTCAGACCGTGCAGCTCGGTCGTTTCACTTGACTGGAAGCACCCCAGAGAGCGGCCGCTGAGCATCGACACCATGCGGTCCATGCCGGATGTCGCTGCGCCGTCCGGTCCGCAGGCGCTCAAGGCCCGCGGCGCAGGTACGGCCCCGGGTATCCGCGCCGGCGCAGCCTGGCCGGTGGCGGCATGGCTGCATCCCGCCGACGACTGCAGCAGCAGCAGAAGCGGTATCGCAAGCGATCGGTGGGCTATCGCGGCTCTGGCCATCGCGGCTACGTCAGCACGCCAATGGCATCATCCAGCCCCGCCAGCGTCAGCGGATACATCCGC
Organism: uncultured Gammaproteobacteria bacterium; assembly: GCA_963784105.1. GTDB lineage: Bacteria > Pseudomonadota > Gammaproteobacteria > Steroidobacterales > Steroidobacteraceae > Bog-1198. Next base: position 388,498 of record CAWAQE010000015.1, on the reverse strand, counting down.
CCCTCCAGTATCTCCCGCGTCATCTCAATCGACGAATTGTGCCGCCAGCGCGGCTGCGGTTGCGGATTGATCCAGGCGAACTTCGGAAAATGCCTGATCAGGCGCTTGAGCCACACGCTGCCTGCTTCCGCATTCCAGTGCTCGACGCTGCCGCCCGCCTGGGTGATCTCGTATGGGCTCATGGTGGCATCGCCCACCAGAATGAGCTTGTAATCGGCGCCGTAAGTTCGCATGACTTCGACGGTCCCCATGTGTTCGTTGAACCGCCGCCGATTGTCGCGCCACAGCGCTTCGTATGTAAAATTGTGGAAATAATAGTGCTCGAGATGCTTGAACTCGCCGCGCGCCGCGGAGAACAGCTCCTCGCAGGTCTTCACGTGATCGTCCATCGATCCGCCGACATCCAGCAGCAGCAGCACCTTCACGACATTGTGCCGTTCGGCCTGCATCTTGATGTCCAGCCAACCGCCCGAGCGCGCGGTGGCATCGATGGTGTCCGCCAGCGCCAGCTCATCGGGCGCGCCCCTGCGCGCGAAGCGCCGCAGCCGGCGCAGCGCCATCTTGATATTGCGGGTGCCGAGCTCGACCTTGTCGTCCAGATTCGCGAATTCGCGCCTGTCCCAGACCTTCACGGCGCTGCGGTTCCTGCCGCCGGCCTGGCCTGTGCGCACGCCTTCGGGGTTGAAGCCGTAAGCGCCGAACGGCGAGGTTCCCGCCGTGCCGATCCATTTGCTGCCGCCCTCGTGCCTTTCCTTCTGCTCCTCGAGGCGCTTGAGCAAGGTTTCCATCAATTTCTCCCAGCCGCCGAGCGCCTCGATCTCCGCTTTCTCGGCATCCGTGAACTCGCGCTGCGCCATCCTGGCCAGCCAGTCCTCCGGCAGATCTCGCTGCAGCAGGGCGAACAAGTCCTGGGCGCCCTTGAAATGCGCGGCGAAGGCCTTGTCGTACCTGTCGTAGTAGCGTTCGTCCTTCACCAGGCAGGTGCGCGCCAGATAGTAGAAGCGCTCGGCGGAAAGTTCTCCCAAGCCGGCTTTCAGCGCTTCGAGCAGAGTCAGGAGTTCGGTGATGGATACCGGCACCCCGGCGCCGCGCAGCAGGAAGAAAAACCTAACGAGCATTCCGGCGGTGCAGAAACAGCAGCTGCTCGAACAGGTGCACGTCCTGCTCGTTCTTCAGCAAGGCCCCATACAGGGGCGGAATGAGCGTCTTCGCATCGTCGCCGCGCAAAGCCTCGGGCGCAATGTCCTCGGCGACCAGCAGCTTGATCCAATCCAGGAGCTCCGAGGTGGTCGGTTTCTTCTTCAGGCCCGGCGTGTCGCGGATTTTGAAGAAGGCCGTCAGCGCCTCATGCAGCAGCTCGCGCTTCAACCCCGGAAAGTGCACGTCGACGATTTGCGTCATCGTGGCCGCATCCGGGAAGCGGATGTAATGGAAAAAGCAGCGCCTCAGGAAGGCGTCGGGCAGTTCCTTCTCGTTGTTGCTGGTGATCACGATGACCGGACGATGCCTGGCACGCACGGTTTCGCGCGTTTCGTACACGTAGAATTCCATGCGATCCAGCTCGCGCAGCAGATCGTTGGGAAATTCGATGTCCGCCTTGTCGATCTCGTCGATGAGAAGCACGGGCTGCGTCTGCGACTCGAACGCCTCCCATAGGTCGCCTTTCACGATGTAGTTGTGAATGTCCTTGACGCGCGGATCGCCGAGCTGAGAATCGCGCAGCCGCGATACGGCATCGTATTCGTACAGACCCTGCTGCGCCTTGGTGGTGGACTTGATGTGCCATTCATAGAAGGGCTTGTTCAAGGATCTGGCGATCTCGTTCGCCAGCAGCGTCTTGCCCGTGCCGGGCTCTCCCTTGATCAGCAGCGGACGCGAGAGCACCATCGCGGCGTTCACCGCGGCCATCAATTCATCGGTGGCTATGTATCGATCGGTACCGCGGAATTCGGCGGTCATTACTTGCGCGTGACCCGCAGAATCTGCATGGAGTTCGTGCCGCCCGACACGCCGCTCAATTCGCCCTTGGTCAGGATGATGGAATCCCCCTCTTCCACCAGCTCGAGGTCCAGCAGCAGGCGGAATATCGAAAAGTAGAACGCCTCGCCCTTGTCCGTGACGTCGTAGGCCACCGGATAGACTCCCCGGTACAGGGTCACCCGGCAGCGGGTGGCTTCGTGCCGGGTGAAAGCATAGATCGGAATATCCGAGCGGACCCGGGACATCCACAGCGACGTCGATCCCGATTCGGTGAGTGCGACGATGGCCTTCACATGCAGGTGATTCGCGGTGTACATGACGGCCGAGGCGATCGCCTCGTCCGTGTGCTCGTAATAGCCGCTCTTGCGCTGTCTGATCCGCACGTGCGCGACTTGATATTTCTCCGCGCCGACGATGATCTGCGACATCGCCTCGACGACCTTGACGGGATGCTTCCCCGAAGCGGTTTCGGCCGACAGCATCACGGCATCGGTGCCGTCCATGACGGCATTCGCCACATCCGACACTTCGGCCCGTGTCGGAATGGTGTTGGTGATCATCGATTCCATCATTTGCGTGGCCATGATGACGACGCGATTTTGATGGCGTGCTTCCTGGATGATCTGCTTTTGCAGGCCCGCGAGCTCCGCATAGCCCATTTCGACGCCGAGATCGCCCCGGGCGACCATCACCCCGTCGCTTGCCCGCACCACCTCGGCCAGGTTCTTGATGGCCTCGGCCCGCTCGATCTTCGCTATCAGGAGCCCGTGGCCGCCCGCGCTGCGAAGCAATTCCCGGGCTTCGTCCATGTCCGCGGCGTCGCGCGGAAAGGACACGCCCAGATAGTCCACCTTGAGCTTCGCGGCCGTGCGGATATCCTCCCGGTCCTTCTCGGTCAGCGCGCCCGCGGATAAGCCGCCGCCCTGGCGGTTGATGCCCTTGTTGTTGCCCAGCTCGCCCCCGACCAGCACCCGGGTGCGGATGCGCGGACCCTCGATGCCGAGGACCTGCAAGCTGATCTGCCCGTCGTTCAGCAGCAGCACGTCGCCGGCAAACACATCCTCCGGTAGTTTCTTGTATGCGATGCCCACGCTCGACACCGTGCCCGCGTCGACGGGCAGCGCGGCGTCCAGCGTGAACTCGGCGCCGTCGGCCAGCTGCACCTTGCCGCCGGCGAACCGGTCTATGCGGATTTTCGGCCCCTGAAGATCGCCGAGCACGCCCACGTAGCGGGCGGCCTGGCGCGCGGCCTCGCGCACCAGATCGACGCGGCGCGCATGATCGGCAACCGCCCCGTGGGAGAAGTTCAGGCGCACGACGTCCACCCCGGCTCGCACGATCTCCGCGAGCACCGCCGGATCGTCCGTGGCGGGACCCAAGGTCGCGACTATTTTGGTGCGCCGTAGCAGGGCGTTCATGCGGCGCGCTTCTCCAGAATCTCCACAGCCGGCAGTTTTTTGCCCTCGACGAACTCCAGGAAAGCGCCGCCTCCCGTGGATATGTAGGAAATGCTGTCCTCGATGCCGTATTTCTCGATGGCCGCGAGCGTGTCGCCGCCGCCCGCCAGCGAGAATGCCTTGCTGCGGGCAATGGCCTTCGCCAAGGTGCGGGTCCCCTCGCCGAATTGCTCGTACTCGAATACTCCCACCGGACCGTTCCAGAGAATCGTGCCCGCCGAGGCGATGAGCTTGGCTAAAGCCTCGGCGGAATCCGGGCCGATGTCGAGGATCATCTCGTCATCCGACACCGTCCCGACCGGCTTCACGTCGGCCTCCGCCTTCGCGGAAAACTGGGTGGCGACCACCACGTCGGTGGGCATGGGAATGACGATGCCGCGCTTTTTCGACTGCTCGAGCAGGCGCTTGCAGATATCCAGCATGGCCGGCTCATACAGCGACTTGCCGACGTTGAAGCCCAGCGCCGCGAGAAAGGTGTTGGTGATGCCCCCGCCCACGATCATCTGATCGACCTTGCCCAGCAGGGACTCCAGAACCGTGAGCTTGGTGGATACTTTCGAGCCGGCGACGATGGCCAGCAGCGGCCGCGCCGGCTTCTCCAGCGCCGTCTCCAGCGCCGATAATTCGCTGACCAGCAGCGGGCCCGCGCACGCCACCGGCGCGTATTTCGCGACTCCGTGAGTGCTCGCTTCGGCACGATGCGCCGTGCCGAACGCATCCATCACATACACATCGCACAGCGCCGCCATTTTCTTCGCCAGATCGTCCGCGTCCTTTTTCTCGCCCTTGTTGAAGCGCACGTTCTCCAGCAGCACCACCTCGCCGGGGTGGACGTCCACGCCGTCCAGCCAGTCCTTCTTCAGCGCCACCGGCACTCCCAGGAGCTGCGCCAGCCGCTTGGCCACGGGAGCGAGCGAAAATTCCTCCGCGTACTTGCCCTCCTCCGGACGGCCGAGATGCGACATCACCAGCACGCGCGCCTTTGCCGTCAGCGCGGCCTGAATGGTCGGCAGCGCCGCGCGGATCCGCGCATCGCTGCTCACCACCCCATCGAGAATCGGCACGTTCAAGTCCTCGCGTATCAGCACCCGCTTGCCGCTGAGGTCCAGGCTCGACATTCGCTTGATGATCATTTGCCCTCCATGTCGGCCGGTGCGCCTTCAGGTGGCCTTGGACCACGCCAGGGTGGTATCGAGCATTCGGTTCGAAAAGCCCCACTCATTGTCGTACCACGAACACACCTTCACGAGATTCCCCTCGATGACCTTGGTCTGAGTGGCATCGTAGGTCGATGAAGCGGGATCGTGATTGAAATCCACCGACACCAGTGGCGCGTCGTTGTAGGCGAGAATGCCTTTCAGAGCGCCGCCGGCCGCCGCCTTCATGGCGCCGTGAATTTCCTCCGACCGTGGTCTTGCGGGCCGCCGAGAAAGTGAAATCGACCAGCGAGACATTGATGGTCGGCACTCGAATCGAGAAACCGTCGATCTTGCCCTTCAGCTCCGGCAGCACCAGTCCGACGGCCGCGGCCGCACCGGTCTTGGTCGGAATCATCGACATGGTCGCGGAACGCGCGCGGCGCAGATCCGCATGGTAGACGTCCGTCAACACCTGGTCGTTGGTATAAGAATGGATCGTGGTCATGACGCCGGAAAGAATGCCGATTTTCTCGTGCAGAACCGTAACCAGCGGTACCAGACAATTGGTGGTGCAGGACGCATTCGAGACCACCGAGTGGCTGGCTTTGAGCACGCCGTGATTGACGCCGAACACGACGGTCGCATCGACGTCGTCGCCCCCCGGCGCGGAAATCATGACTTTCTTCGCGCCCGCCGCGATGTGCGCCGAAGCCTTGGCCTTGCTCGTGAACAAGCCGGTGCACTCCAGCACGAACTCCACGCCGAGCTCGCCCCAGGGCAGCTTCGAGGGATCGCGCTGCGCAACCACGCGGATACGGTCGCCGTTCACCACCATCGAGTCGCCGTCGACATGCACGTCGCCGCGGAACCGGCCGTGCACCGTGTCGTAGCGCGTCAAATGCGCATTGGTGTTGGCGTCGCCCAGGTCATTGATCGCGACGATCTTGATCTCGCCCGCATGCTTGCCCTCGTACAGGGCGCGCAGGATATTGCGGCCGATGCGCCCGTAACCGTTGATTGCCACTCTTATTGCCATCGTGTTGTCTCTCCATGCGCTGCGCGCAAAAAAATTGTACAAGAATTATTATGCGCTCTATTTGGCGAGTACCTTTTCGATGGCTTCGATCACGTGCTGCGGCGTGAAGCCGTAGGCATTGAATAGAACTTTCGCCGGCGCGGACGCGCCGAAGTGATCGATGCCCACGATTTCGCCCTCGAGGCCGACGTAGCGCCACCAAGGTGCGGTCACGCCGGCCTCGACGGCCACGCGGCGGGTGACGGACGCCGGCAGCACGCTTTCCTTGTACGCCTCATCCTGGGCCTCGAAGGTATTGGTGTTGGGCATGGACACCAAGCGTACTCTCCTACCCTTGGCCGTCATGGCGCGCACCGCTTCGGCCGCAATACCCACCTCGGATCCGGTGGCCATCACGATGGCCTCGGGAGTGCCGGCCGAATCGATGAGCACATAGCCGCCGCGCCCGATGGCGGCGACCTGGGCGGGATCGCGTCCCTCGTGGACTACGGATTGACGCGTGAATATCAGGCATGTGGGTCCGTCACGGTTTTCGATCGCGGCGTTCCACGCCGCCGCGGTCTCCACGCCATCGCAGGGCCGCCACAGCTGCATGTGCGGAATGAGGCGCAGGCTCGCCAGGTGTTCGATCGGCTGGTGGGTGGGGCCGTCCTCGCCGAGCCCGATGGAATCGTGCGTATAGACGAATATCACGCGCAATTTCATCAGCGCGGCCATGCGCACCGCATTGCGCGCGTAATCCGAAAAAGTCAGGAACGTGCCGGCGTAAGGAATGAATCCGCCATGGCAGACGATGCCGTTCAGCATCGCCGACATGCCGAATTCGCGGACCCCGAAATGCACGTAGTTGCCGCCGGGTGCATCCGCGTTCAAAGTCACCGAATCCTTGCGCCAGGTTCCGTTCGACGGCGTGAGATCCGCCGATCCGCCCAATAGCTCCGGCATCGAGGGGCCGAGCGTGTTCAAGACCGCTTGCGATGATTGGCGCGTGGCAAGCGCCTTGCCCTCCGCCTGAGTGCGCCCGATATAGGCGTTCACGAGGTCGGCAAATCCGCCGGGCAATTCGCCGGCCATGCGCCGCTCCAGTTCGGCCGCCAATGCCGGAAATTCGGCCTTGTAGGCCGTATACCGGGCACGCCACTCCTGCTCCGCTCGCGCGCCTTTCTCGCGCCTGTCCCAGGCCGCCCGAATATCGGCCGGTATCTCGAAAGGCGGCGAAGTCCACTTCAGGTTCAGCCGGGTGGCGGCGATCTCCTCGTTGCCCATGGCCTCGCCGTGCATGGCGGCGGTGCCCTGCTTGTTGGGAGCCCCCCAGCCGATCACCGTCCTCGCGCAAATCAGCGACGGGCGGCCGGTTTCCGCGCGCGCCGCCGCAAATGCAGAGGCGATGGCATCGCTGTTCTGGCCGTCGACGTGCGGTTGCACATGCCAGCCATAGGCCTCGAAGCGCTCTGCCGTGTTGTCGCCGAACCAGCCCACCACCTTGCCGTCGATGGATATGCCGTTGTCGTCGTACACCAAAATGAGCTTGCCGAGCTTCTGCACGCCGGCGAAGGACGCGACCTCGTGCGAGATGCCCTCCATCATGCAGCCGTCGCCGAGGAACACATAGGTGTGGTGATCGATGATGTCGTGGCCGGGACGGTTGAATGTGGCCGCGAGCGAACGTTCGGCCAATGCCATGCCGACGGCGTTGGCGAAGCCCTGCCCCAGCGGGCCCGTCGTGGTCTCGATCCCGAGATGTAGTTCGCGCTCCGGATGACCCGCGGTCTTGGAGCCGAATTGGCGGAAATTCTTGATTTCATCCATCGACAACGGATAGCCGGTCAGGTGAAGCACCGAATACAGCAGCATGGAGGCATGGCCGTTCGACAGCACGAAGCGGTCGCGGTCCCACCAGCCCGGATTGCCGGGATTGAACTTAAGCACGTCCCGCCACAGCACCTCGGCAATGTCCGCCATCCCCATGGGCGCGCCCGGATGGCCCGAATTGGCCTTCTGGACGGCATCCATCGACAGGGCACGAATGGCATTGGCAAGGTCGCGGCGGGTGGGCATGGCGGGCTTCTTTGATTTAACAGGTGTGACCGGGAACAGGCCGGCTATTCTCCCCGATGCGCCCCTTGCCAGCAATGCCACCCGCAAAGCGGGATGCGGGTCGCGAATCGACGACGGAACGCGTTCACACAAATGCAGTCTGTTTATGTATAACGCATTCGACTGCCGCCATGACCCAGTTCACCGTCACCGCCAAGGCGCTTTGCTACCATTTCCACCATGCAAATTCTACAAATGACCGACCCACATCTCTACGGCAGCGCCGGCGGCAGACTGCGTGGAGTGGAAACCGATTCGAGCCTGCGCGCCGTGCTCGACGATGCATTCGCGCGCGTTCCGGACTATTCGGCTGTGTTGGTCACCGGCGATCTGGTTCAGGATGACCGGTCGGGTTATCTGCGCTTTCGCAGCATATTCGGCAGCCTCGAAAAGCCGGTGCTGTGCATTCCCGGCAATCACGATGAACCGGAAGCCATGCGCAGAGAACTGAACGGCGCGCCGTTCCAGATTTGCGGCACGCATGAAGCGGATGGCTGGCAATTCATCATGCTCGACAGCTACGACCCGGGCCATGTGGGCGGCCGTTTGTCGGCGAACGAGCTCGCGCGGCTCGACGACGCGCTCGCCGCCTCGCCCAAGCACGCCATGGTGTGCCTGCATCATCATCCGATATCCATGGGCAGCCGCTGGCTGGACACCGTGGGTCTCGCCGAACCTGAAACCTTTTGGCGGATCGTCGACTCTCACGCCCATGTCCGCGCTGTGGTGTGGGGACATGTGCACCAGGTGTACGATGGCCGGCGCGGCGATGTTCGCCTGTTCGCAACCCCGTCCACCGGAGCGCAATTCCTGCCCAAGAGCGATCGCTATGCCGTCGATTCGCGGCCGCCCGCGTACCGGCATTTCGACTTGCACGCCGACGGACGCATAGACACTGCCGTCCACTGGATCGAATCGCTGCCCATGCGCCAGTCACTGGCGCGCTAGATGCGGCGAGGCTCTCTTCGCCTCGGCCTGATCCTCTGTAGCTTGCTGCTCTGCGTCAGCGCCCGCGCGGACGGGGCGCTGCATTCGCTCTGGGAGCTGCACGGCAAGCACAACACCGTTTATCTGCTCGGCTCCATTCATGTGCTGCGCCCCAGCGATTACCCATTGCCGCGCGTCATGCTCGAGGCCTACGGCAACTCCAAGTCCCTGCTCATGGAAGTCAATCTGGATGAGCTCGACTCACCGGATGTGCAGGCTGAAATGCTCGCGGGCGCCATGCTGCCCGACGGCAAGACTCTCTCCGATGTCTTAGGAACGCAGCGCTATGGGCGCGCCGACGGGTTGGCGCGCGAGATTGGAGTGGAGCTGTCGACCTTCAGCCAATTTGCGCCCTGGTTCGCGGCCGAGGCCATTTCGCAGCTGCAGCTGACGAAACTCGGTTTCCAACCCGACGCCGGCGTGGAAATGTACTTCATGGATCGGGCGCGCAGCGACGGCAAGAGCGTTGCGGGCCTCGAGACAGTGCATGACCAAATGTCGGTGTTCCAGAACATGTCCCTGGACAACCAGGCTGAGTACCTGCTGTCGAGCCTGGAGCAGGCGCATGATCTGCCCAAGGACGTGGATTCCATGGTGCGCGCCTGGCAGAACGGCGATACGCTCTGGTTCGCGAATCAGCTGCAATCCGAGCTCGGCCGCGACTCCAACCTCTATCAGTCCGTGCTGGTGGCGCGCAATCGCAAGTGGGTGCCCAAGATCGAAGCGCTGCTCGCCGATGACCAGAACTACCTGGTCATCGTCGGCACCGGCCACCTCGCCGGCCCCGGAAGCGTGATCGACCTGCTCAAAAAAGACGGGATCGGCGCCACCCAACGGTGACGCCGATCCCTTCGCACGGAATTACTCGGTCGCCGGCGGCGGCTCCGCTCCCGGACTCGCGGCGCCCGGTCCGCCCCAAGCGCCGTGCTTGTGAGCCGCCATCTGCGCCTTGAGCGCGGCGAGCTGGGTTTGCTGCGCCGGCGTCAGCACCTTGAACACCTGGGCACGCACGCTGGCCTGTTGAGTCATCATCTGTGCGGACAGCGAGCCATGAGTCTGGCTCACCTGCGAAACGATGCTGGTGTAATTTTCATCGGTGGGCTTGGTCTGCTCCAGCTTCTGCATGTTGGTCCTCATCTGCTCATGCAAGCTCTGCATCTCCGGACGCGCGGCCGTCATGATGGTCTTGATTTGCGCTTTTTGCGCATCGCTCAGGCCCAGCTTGCCGAGAAGGCGCCATGGCCCGCGGTGGTGATGATGCCACCCACCGTGGGGTCCGGGCGTCGAGGCGGGTGGGGTTGCCGTTGTCTGGGCACTCGCAATGGACAGGCCGGCGGCGGCTGTCAGCACCGCTCCGGCCGTCAGCAGCGTTGCCGTCAGCGAATTGCGAATCGATTTCATGTTCCTTGCTCCAACTGTGATGAGGAATGACACGGCTCTATCCTAAGCTCTGCCAGTGCAAACTAGTGTCGCGGGCAGCGCAACGTTCTGTTAAGAATTGTGAATTCCCGCGCCGGGGGCGTTGATTGGCTCCAACTATGCCAAAGTATGGGTACGTATGACGCTCTCCAATCCATCGCCGACGGATGGCGGCCAGGCGCGCGAGGCGCGGGTCCTGCTGGTCGACGATGATCGCGAGCTTTGTCAAATGCTCGCCGAATACCTGAACGCCGAGCACTTCGAGGTGAAGTGCGTGCACGACGGCGGCGATGCCCTGCAGAAGCTGCAGGAGGAAGAATTTGAAATCCTGATTCTCGACGTGATGCTGCCGAGCGTCGGCGGCTTCGACGTGCTGCGCAAGCTGGGAGCCTCATACCCGACTCCGATCCTGATGCTCACCGCGCGCGGCGACGACATCGACCGCATCGTCGGACTGGAGCTGGGCGCCGACGACTACTTGAGCAAGCCTTTCAATCCGCGCGAGCTGGTGGCACGCATCCGCGCCATCCTGCGCCGCGCGAGCAACCGTGCCTCGCGGGCCGTGCCGGACGAGCTCGCCGTCGGTCCCATCATTCTCAATACCGGAACTCACCTGGTGCACGTCTCGGAAAAACCCGTGCCGCTCACGGGCGCGGAATTCCGCGTGCTCGAACTGCTCATGCGTTCCGCAGGCCAGGTCATCTCGCGCGAGGCCATGACCGAGCAGGCGCTCGGCCGCAAGCTGGTTGCCTACGATCGCAGCATCGACACCCACATCAGCAATCTGCGCCGCAAGCTCGATCTGGAAGCGGGCAAGAATCCCGAGATCAAGAACGTCCGCGGCTCGGGCTACACCCTCACCTGGGCTCATGCATAGCCTATACCTCCGGATTTTCATGCTGTTTTGGGTCGCAATGGCCCTCATCGTCGGCGGCAGCATCGCCATCACCTTCACCATCGCGGCCCACGAATACGAGACGCCTGAATTGCAGCGCCGTCCATCCGTGGCCATCCAAGCGTCGGAAGTCCTGGCGCGCGGCGGCATCGGCGCCCTGAAGCATTGGCTGAGTTCGAACAAGAATTCCATCGCGGACCGCGATCTATACATCGTCGGTCCGGACGGGATGGACATCCTGGGCCGGCGCCTGTCGGAGAGCGCAGCGCGGCGCTTGGAGTACTTCAATCGCGACGAATTCGCCAACCGCGCCGAATTCGGCAATCGCGACGCTCCAGGCAATCGCGAAGCTCCAAACAATCGCGAAGCTCCAAACAATCGCGACGCCGGCGGCTCGGGCCCGCGCCCCTTCGCACCGCCCCCCGGCAATTTCCGGCCCAGCCGTGCCGCGCCGCAGATCGTCGGCGCCGACGGCGCCGCCTACACCGTGCTGCTCATGCCGCGGCGTCCCAGCATCTTCGGCGCGCTGAGCCTGCCGGGAATATCGCTGACCATTCTCTGCATCGCCCTGGCGGTGAGCGCGCTGACCAGCTGGTGGCTGGCGCAGCATCTGAGCGCACCCATTCGGCGCATCCAGGCGGGGGCGCGCGCGCTCGCCTCCGAGAATCTGGACGTGCGCGTGAGCGCCGGGCTCGAGGGGCGCAGGGACGAGCTCGCCGTTTTGGCGCGGGATTTCGATGCCATGGCGGATCAGCTGCGGGCCAACCGCAGCACCGTCACCCAGCTGCTGCGCGACATCTCCCATGAGTTGCGCTCGCCCCTGGCCCGAATGCGCGTCGCGCTGGGTTTGGCGCGCCAGCCGCCCGCGGACCTCTCGCGGCAATTGGATAGGCTGGACCGCGAGATCGAACGGCTGGACTCGCTCATCAGCCAGGTGCTGAAGCTGGCGCGGCTGCACGGCACCGATGCGCTTTTCGTGCGTGAATCGTTCGATCTCGATGAAGTGATCGAGGAAGTGGTGCGCGACGCGAACTTCGAAGGAGCGGTCAAGAATTGCAGGTTGCGGCTCGAGGGCGCGGCCAATGCCGCCGTCAACGGCAACCGCGACCTGGTGCGAAGCGCCATCGAGAACGTGCTGCGCAACGCCGTGCGCTACAGCCCGCAGGACGCCCCCGTGGACGTGTCGGTCGCACGCACAGGCGTTGGTGTCGAGATCGTGATTCGCGATGCCGGCCCCGGGGTCCCCGACAGGGACCTGGAACGCATATTCGAGCCCTTTTACCGAGTCGCCGAATCCCGCGACCGCGACACCGGCGGGGAAGGCATAGGGCTCGCCATCACCGCCCAGGTCATGAAGGCTCATGGAGGCTCGGCCAAGGCTGCAAACCGCCAAAGCGGCGGCCTCGAAGTGCGCCTCAGCTTGCCGGACGGCGCCCTCGCTGTTTAGAGTGCCCGCATGAGTCTATATTCAGAAGCCTGCAAGTACATACCGGGCGGCGTCAATTCGCCCGTCCGCGCCTTTCGCGGCGTCGGCGGCGAGCCGATTTTCTTCAAGAAAGCGGCCGGCGCATACGCGACCGCCGCCGACGGACGCCGCTTCATCGACTACGTCGGTTCATGGGGCCCGATGATTTTGGGCCACGCACATCCACAGGTGATCAAAGCCGTTCAAGAAGTGGCCGCCGACGGCCTCTCCTTCGGCGCGCCCACCGAACTCGAAACGCGGCTGGCGTGCCGCGTCGTCGAGCTCATGCCTTCCATCGAAATGGTGCGCTTCGTCAGCTCGGGCACCGAAGCGACCATGAGCGCGATACGCCTGGCGCGCGGCTTTACCGGCCGCGATACCATCGTGAAATTCGAAGGCTGTTATCACGGGCACTCCGACTCGCTGCTGATCAAGGCCGGCTCGGGAGCACTGACCCTGGGCGTCCCCACCTCGCCCGGCGTGCCGAAGGCTCTGGCCAATCACACCGTGACGCTGAACTTCAACGACGCCGATCAAGTAAGTGAAGCATTCCGGCGGATCGGCGACCAAATCGCCTGCATCATCGTCGAACCGGTCGCCGGCAACATGAATTGCGTGCCGCCGCTGCCGGGATTTCTCGACACGCTGCGCCGCGAGTGTGACCGCAGCGGCGCGCTGCTCATATTCGACGAGGTCATGACCGGCTTTCGGGTGGCCTTGGGGGGAGCGCAGTCGCTCTATGGCGTGCGTCCCGATCTCACCACTCTCGGGAAAATCATCGGCGGCGGCATGCCGGTGGGTGCTTTCGGCGGCCGGCGCGACGTCATGGAAAGGCTGGCGCCCCTGGGGCCCGTCTATCAGGCGGGCACCCTGTCCGGCAACCCGGTGGCCATGATCGCCGGCATTACCACGCTCGATCTCATCTCGGCGCCCGGGTTCCACCAAAGACTCGAAACCTCGACCGATGAACTGATCCGCCGGCTGCGCGAGTCGGCGCAAAGCGCCGGCATCCCGCTGGCGACCAATCATGTCTGCGGCATGTTCGGATTTTTCTTCACCGAAGAACGCAGCGTCGACCGCTACGGCAAGGTGATGGCCTGCGACGTCGAACGCTTCAAGCGCTTCTTCCACGCCATGCTGGGCGAAGGCATCTATCTCGCACCCAGCGCCTACGAGGCCGGCTTTTTGTCGGCGGCGCACACGCGGGCCGACATCGACGCCACCGTCGCCGCAGCAACCCGTGTCTTCGCGGGCTTAGAAACGTAACTCGACCGTCTCGGCCCCAATGTATATACTTCATGTATCTACTCTGCGAGGGATGCTCGACACCGACATCCTGATCTATTTTGTCAATCGCAAGCCGGGTTTCGAGAAGATCGCGCGTCGCATGTCCGGGCGCTCCCCCGGGGAACTGCGGCTGTCGGCCATAACGCTTGCGGAACTCAAATTCGGTATCGAGAATGGGGAATTTCGCGCCGAGAACCGGCGAGCTCTTATCGATGTGCTGCAGTTGTTCCAGGCCGATGATTTACCGGGCGGCGCCGCTCAAGATTTCGGTGAGCGATCGGACCTTACGATATGCTGATCGCCGCGCATGCCCGGCACATCGGGGCCACGGTAGTGACCAACGATGAGCGTGAATTTCGTCGCGTGCCGGGACTCTCCGTGCAGAACTGGCTGAAGCCTTGATGGGCAAAGCCCAAGTACTCCGCGGTCTAAACGTGGTCAAAATCGGAAAGGTCGCTCCCACCAGCGGTTTCGCCTAGACATGCGCGCGTTCGCCTGGTTTTTGGCCGTGATACTGCTCGCCGGGTTGATCGGCGCAGCGCTCGCCTACCCCGCCTATGAGCTGACCTCGACCTTCGCGTCCTGGGCGTTTCACCGGGTCGCCGGCCGGATCGCCATGCTCGTGCTCCTCGCCGAGCTCGTCTGGCTGTGCCGCCATTTGAATCTGAGGCAGCGGCGCGACTTCGGATACGGCCTGCCGTGGCGAAGATTTCTCCGGGTGTCTCTGCTGTGGGGAATGATAGGCATCGCGACGGCCTGCCTGGGCGCGGCCTTCCTGCTGGCCACGCACCTGCGCATCAGGGACCCACAATTCATTCCCTCCGCCTCGAGCTATGCCCGCATTTTTCTCGTGGGCGTGGGGTCCGGCATCAGCGTCGCGCTCATCGAAGAGACCGTGTTTCGCGGCATCATGCACACGGCCGTCGAACGCGAGTCCGGCCCCTGGACGGCCGCCCTGCTGACCGCGCCCTTGTTCGCCGTGCTGCATTTCTTCGCCAAGGTCAGAATTCCGGCGGCGGACCTGCACTGGCGCAGCGGCTTCGATTTACTGCTGCTCTCCTTCGCACCCTTGGGCCACCCGGCGCTGGTATTCGATTCCTTTCTGTCGTGGCTGGCGGTGGGATTGATCTTGAGCCTGACGCGTGCACTGACCGGCAATGTCTCAGTCGCGATCGGATTGCATGCCGGTTGGGTTGTGGTGCTTCGCATGCTGCAAGAGTCCACCCTCAGCGGCACTTCGCCCGCCTACTCCGCCTGGGTGGGCCGCTTCGACGGGTTATTGGGATACTGGCTGCTGCCCTGGGGCGCCGCCATCGCCGCCGCTCTGTGGTTCACCCGCTCGGCCTGGGTCCCGTACGCCCGCCGCGGCCCTTAAGCCAGGGGGCTGAGCACATCCAGCCTCTCGACCGGATCGTCGAGTTCCAGACACTTCTGCTTGTCGGTGAGGGGCATCGGCAAGATCTCGGCCAGGCGATGGCCCACCCACGCGGCATCGTCCAAGCGCATCTCCATGTCGGTGTAGGCCTCGCCCAGCTGCGGCAGAACGCTTTTCAGCAGCTTGGGCAGCCGCGCGTGGCGCGCCGGCACCGGCACCGCGGGTTCAGGCGCCAGCCTTTCGATGTCGGCGAGATTCAGCCCGTCCGCCTGGCGGCTGCGGCCCCGGATGCGAAAGCGTTGCTCGCCGACGCACGACAGTCCGAGCAGCCCGTCCGGCAGCTGGTGAAAATCGGTGATCTTCGCCAAGGTACCCACATCGAAGGTTTCCGCGGGCCCCACCTCCCCGCCCTCGCGAATCAACGCCACGCCGAAAGCTTGCTCGCCGCGCATGCAGCGCCGCACCATGTCGAGGTAGCGGGTTTCAAAGATCCGCAGCGGCAGCGGACCCTCCGGAAACAGCACGATATTGAGGGGAAACAAGGCGATCGAGTTCGCGTCCGCCGGGTTCTTCGCACCCCCCGGCTTCACTGCCGCGCCCGCAGCGCGGCGAGCAGCTTATCGTGCAGGCCGCCGAAGCCGCCGTTGCTCATCACCAATAGATGATCGCCCGGACGGCTGTCGTCCGCGAGTCCCTTGACCAAGGCATCGACGCCGGCCGCAAAACGCGCCCGGTCGCCCATGGCGGCAACGGCGGCCGGCAAATCCCAGCCCAGATCCCCGGAATTCAAGAACCAGGCGCGGTCGGCCAGCGCGAGTGCCGGCGCCAGCTGCTCGCGATGCACGCCCAATTTCATGGTGTTCGAACGCGGTTCCAGCACGGCGACGATGCGCGCGCCCCCGACGCGAGCGCGCAATCCCCGCAAGGTCGACTCGATGGCCGTCGGGTGATGCGCGAAATCGTCATACACCGTGACCCCGCCGACGACGCCGCGAATTTCCATGCGGCGCTTGACGCCGCGGAAAGCGTTGAGCGCCTGCGCCGCGCGCGCCGGCGCAACGCCCGCGTGCCGCGCCGCGGCCATGGCGGCCAATGCATTCATGACATTGTGCTCGCCGAGCAGCGGCCAGTTCACCTCGGCCACCGCCTCTCCCCGCAAATGCACGGCGAAGCGGGCCGCGGCCGATCCCGGCACGATCTGCGCGCTCCAGTCGGCGCCGGCGCCGCGCTCGGCGCCACGTTCTTCGCCGCCCGCGCGCGCCAATGCGAATGTTTCGCGCGGCGTCCAACACCCCATGCTCAAAGTGCTGGCAAGCTCCGCATCCTCGCCGTTGACGATGATCCGTCCGGCGCCCGGCACCGTGCGCAGCAGCTGATTGAACTGCCGTCGGATCGCGGCGACGTCCGCATAGATATCCGCGTGGTCGTATTCCAGATTATTGAGGACGGCGGTGCGCGGCCGGTAATGCACGAATTTCGCCCGCTTGTCGAAGAACGCCGTGTCGTACTCGTCCGCTTCGATGACGAAGAAGCGCCCCGCTCCCAGCCGGGCGGTGGAGTCGAAGTTGCTCGGCACTCCGCCGATCAGAAATCCGGGCGCAAGACCCGCCTCCTCCAGTATCCAGGTCAGCATGGCGGTGGTCGTGGTCTTGCCGTGGGTGCCGGCCACCGCGATCACGTGCTTCTCCCGCAGTACCTGGCCCGCCAGCCACTCGGGCCCCGAGGTGTACGGCAAGCCGCGGTCCAGCATGGCTTCGACCACCGGGCTGCCGCGGCTCAGCGCATTGCCGACCACCACGATGTCCGGCCGCGGATCCAGCTGTTCGGCGCCGTAGCCTTGGACGAATTCGATGCCGAGCGCTTCGAGCTGGGTGCTCATCGGCGGATACACATTCAGATCCGCGCCGGTCACACGATATCCGGCGGCCTTGGCGATGGCCGCCACGCCGCCCATGAAAGTGCCCCCGATGCCCAAAATATGCACATGCATGCTCATGATTCCGGCAGCAGCAGCTGCTCCAACGCAATCGACAACACCAGATAGCCCACGCTGAGCACCACACCCAGAATCAAACCCGACTCCAGCGCCGCCCGCCATATGTTGGCGCACGCGAGCAAATACCATACCAGCCCGACCAGCATCAGAAATTCCAGCGGCGCCGATGCCAGAGCCTCCGACCCGACGAAATGGATCAGCGCTCCCAAGGGATACAAGACCAGTTCCGCCAGCACTTCCACTCCCAGCAGAGCGATGCCGGTTTGCAGCAGACGCTGCCGTCGGCCCGCCAGAACGAGCACGGCCCACGCAAACCCCAGCGGCAACGCCACGCTCAAGCCGATGCGGGTGAAAAATCGGTCACTCGAGATCGGCGGCACCAGCGCGCTCGCCACCTCCAGCAGCACCGCCGCGGCGGCAACCAGAGCCAGCAGGAACAGCGACGCCGGCAATGCCGCCGGCGTTCTTCTCCAAAGAGCGATGTCCCAGAATGCCTTTGCGAGTCGCAGCATCGTCCAATTCAGTCATAATCCCATGCCAAATTGTACACGTGGATCAATGGCATGCCCGACGCGATTTGGATAGATAAAGACGACGAACTGCCCGCATTGGCCGAGGCGCTGGCGGCGCAGGCGTCGATCGGAGTCGATACGGAGTTCCTCCGCGAACGCACCTTCTTTCCCAAGCTGTGCCTGCTGCAGCTGGCGGCCGGCGGCCGGATCTGGTGCATCGACACGCTGCGCATCGGTAGCCTCGATCCGCTGATGCCCGCCTTGACGGCCGCGGCCGCGCGCAAGGTGATTCACGCCGCGCGCCAGGACTTGGAGGCGGTCTACCTGTCGGCCAAGCGCATCATGGCCCCGGTATTCGATACACAGATCGCCGCCGGTTGCATCGGCCTCAAGCCGCAGATCGGCTACGCGGAACTCGTCAAGACGCTGCTGGACGTCACCGTGCCGAAAGGCCAGACCCGGACCGACTGGTCGAGGCGGCCGCTGACGCGGGAACAGCTGGAATATGCCGCCGACGATGTCCTATACCTCGGCGAGGCGGCCGCGGAGCTCGATCGGCGGCTGCGCGAACTCGGGCGCCAGCGCTGGGTCCTGGAGGATTGCCTGGCGCTCGAAGACATTGCGCTGTATGAGCCGGATCCGGCGCAGGCCTGGCTGAGGCTGCGCGGCCTCGCGCAGCTGGCGCCGGCGGTTCGTGCCCGCGCCAAGACCATTGCCGTCTGGCGCGAAAAGCTGGCGCGCCACCGCGACCTGCCGCGCGCCTGGATACTCCCCGACGCGGCAATTTTCTCGGTCGCCCAAGGTTCCCCGCCGCCGCTCAAGGACGGCCTGGCGGCCAGCCTGCAGGATGCTCTGGCGGCAGCGTCGAATGATCCGCAGGACGAGCGGCCCCCTCAGGATGCGCGTCCGACTCCCGAGCAGAAGGCGCTCATCGACCGCCTCAGCAAGATCGTGGATGCGCGCGCGGCCGAGCTGCAGTTGAGTGCGGAAATTCTCGCGCCTCGCGGCGAATTGAAGTCGCTGGCGATGGGAACCCCCGAGACTCAGGCCCTGTCGGGCTGGCGGCGCGAAGAAATCGGCACCCGGCTGCTCGAGGCCATGGCTTGACGAAAATCGGCGGCCGGCGGCTTCAGACCCTGCCGGCTTCAGACCCGCTTCGCACCGCCTGCTCGATGCTCTTGAACACGGTGTCCACATCGGCATCGGCGTCCACGACGCGCAGCAATCCGGCCGCCTCGTAATACTTGATCAAAGGTTTGGTCTGGGCTTCGTAAACCTCGAGACGCTTGCCGATGACCTCCTCCTTGTCGTCCGGCCGCTGGATCAGACGATGCGAGTCGCCGCACTCCTTGGAATGCGCGGCCGCCCCGGGCGGCGAGGTGTACACGTTGAATACCCGCCCGCAGACCTCGCAGACTCTGCGTCCGGTCAATCGATTGAACAGGATCCCTAGGTCGAGGTTCATGAGCACCACGGACTCGAGCGGCGTGCCGAGCGCCGCGAGCATTTCCTTGAGCGCTTCGGCCTGAGGGATGTTGCGGGGAAAACCATCCAGAATGAAGCCCGCGGCGGCGTCCGGACGGCCGATTCGTTCGCGGATCATGCCGAGTACGGTGGCATCGTCGACCAGCTTCCCCGAATCCATGGCAGTTTTGGCGCGCAGGCCCAGATCCGTGCGCTTGGCGACGGCCTCCCGTAATAGGTCGCCCGTCGAAATTTGCGGGATCCCGTAGGCTTTGACCAACAGCTGCGACTGTGTGCCTTTGCCTGACCCGGGTGCTCCCAATAGAACTATTCGCATGATTCTTTTAGCAGTAAAAGCGCGCTACCGTACCTATGGCCGGCGCGGTCGTCAAACCCGGGCCGATCGGCTATTCTGCGCGCCTTGCGTCGCGGGGGTCTCATGAAGAACGCGTTCTATGCACAATCCGGGGGCGTAACCGCCGTCATCAACGCCTCGGCCTGCGGATTGATCGAAACGGCTCGCCGCCACCGCGACGAGATCGCCAAGGTGTACGCCGGCCGGCACGGCATCATCGGTGCCCTGACCGAGGACATGATCGACACCAGCAAGGAGAGCCCGGCCGCCATCAAGGCCCTGCGCCATACGCCGGGTGGCGCCTTCGGATCCGCGCGCTACAAGCTGGCCGGAATCGACAAGAATCGCGCCCAGTACGAGCGTCTCATAGACATATTCCGCGCGCACGACATCGGCTATTTCTTCTACAACGGCGGCAACGACTCCATGGACACCGCCCAAAAAGTGTCCGAAATCGCCGTGCAAATGGCCTATCCCATCAGCTGCATCGGGATTCCGAAGACGGTCGACAATGACCTGCCCGTCACCGACTGCTGTCCCGGATTCGGGTCGGCGGCCAAGTACATCGCCGTATCGACGCGCGAGGCGGCGCTCGATGTGGCCTCCATGGCGCGCACCTCGACGAAGGTATTCGTGCTCGAAGTCATGGGACGGCACGCCGGCTGGATGGCCGCCGCCGGCGGTTTGGCGGGCGAAAAGGCCGGCGACGCGCCGCACATCATTCTGTTTCCCGAGATCGAATTCGATCGCGCGCGGTTCTTGGCGAAGGTAAAGCTCAGCGTGGAGAAATACGGCTACTGCGTGGTCGTGGTCTCCGAGGGCGTGCGCGGGCCCGACGGCAAGTTTCTCGCCGAGGCAGGCACCAAGGACGCCTTCGGACACTCGCAGCTGGGTGGCGTGGGGCCGGTGGTCGCGCAAATGACTCAGGAGGCCTTCGGCTACAAATTCCATTGGGCCGTCGCCGATTATCTGCAGCGCTCGGCAAGGCACATCGCCTCCAAGGTCGATGTGGATCAGGCCTACGCCGTGGGCAAGGCGGCCATCGAATTAGCGCTCAAGGGCAGGAACGCGGTGATGCCCGTCATCGTCCGCAAATCCTCCAAACCCTACCGCTGGAGCATCGGCGAAGCGCCCTTGAGCGAAATCGCCAACAAGGAAAAGAAGCTGCCGCGCAGCTTCATCACGGCGGACGGATTCGGCATCACCGCGGCCGCCCGCGCCTATTTGTCGCCCCTCATCGGCGGGGAGGACTACCCACCCTACCGCCACGGCCTGCCCGCCTATGGCTCACTCAAGGGCGTGAGCGTGGCGAAACGCCTCCGCACGCCGTTTGTGGTATAGTCGCGCTCGCTTTTTTGACCATATAGTCATATTTTTCAATAACATAAGAACCTACCGGAGACCGCCTCATGACTCTTGACTGTGCGCTATGGCTGGCCATTGCAGCGGGTGTTGTTGCAATCCTCTACGGCGTCATCTCGGTGCGCTGGATTCTGAAGCAGCCCGCCGGCAATGCGCGCATGCAGGAAATCGCCGCCGCGATTCAGGCGGGCGCCAAGGCCTACCTGAATCGGCAGTACTCCACCATCGCCGTCGTCGGGGTCATCCTCTTCGTCGCGCTGGGCTTCTTCCTCGGCTGGGCCACCGCCGGCGGCTTCGCGGTGGGCGCCATTCTCTCCGGACTCGCCGGCTACATCGGCATGTTCATCTCCGTCCGCGCCAATGTGCGCACCGCGCAGGCGGCGCACTCGGGCATCAACGCGGCGCTCAAAGTCGCATTCCGCGGCGGCGCCATCACCGGCATGCTGGTCGTGGGTCTCGGGCTGCTCGGGGTGGCCGGCTACTTCCTCGTCATGCAGAGGGTGCTCGGCGACTCGGAAACCGCCCTGCGCTCCCTCGTCGGCCTCGCCTTCGGCGGTTCGCTGATCTCCATATTCGCGCGCCTGGGAGGCGGCATCTTCACCAAGGGCGCCGATGTGGGCGCCGACCTGGTCGGAAAGGTGGAGGCCGGAATCCCCGAGGACGATCCGCGCAACCCGGCCGTCATCGCGGATAACGTCGGCGACAACGTCGGCGACTGCGCCGGCATGGCAGCCGACCTGTTCGAAACCTACGCCGTCACCCTGGTCGCCACCATGCTCCTGGGCGGTCTGGTGATGGTGGACATGGGAGAGCGCGCGATACTGTTTCCGCTCGTTCTCGGCGCGATTTCCATCGTCTCCTCCATCATCGGCACCTTCTTCGTCTCCACCCGCGAAGGCGGCAAGATCATGAATGCGCTGTACAAGGGCGTCATCGTCTCGGCCGTCATTTCGGCGGTCGCCTTCTATTTCGTCTCGAAATCCATCATGGGCGACCAGGCCATGTCCATGTGGCTCTGCACCCTGGTCGGCCTCGCGCTCACCGCGGCCATGATCGTGATCACCGAGTACTACACCGCCACCGAATACAAGCCCGTGCAGCACGTGGCCGCGGCCTCGCAGACCGGCCATGCCACCAACATCATCGCGGGCCTGGGCGTCTCGATGAAGGCCTGTGCGCTGCCCGTGCTGTCGGTTGCCCTGAGCATCTGGGCCTCATTTCAGCTCGAGGGCTTGTACGGCATCGCCATCGCCGCCACCGCCATGCTGTCCATGACCGGCATGATCGTCGCGCTCGACGCCTACGGCCCCATCACCGACAACGCCGGCGGCATCGCCGAAATGGCCGGGCTGGACAAGAAGGTGCGCGACGTGACCGATCCCCTGGATGCGGTGGGCAACACCACCAAGGCGGTCACCAAGGGCTATGCCATCGGCTCCGCAGGCCTCGCCGCGCTGGTGCTCTTCGCCGACTACACCCACAAGCTGAGCGAAGTCCTGGGTCACCCCACAACATTCGATCTATCGAACCCCGCCGTGATCATCGGCCTCTTCATCGGCGGCCTGGTCCCCTATCTGTTCGCCGCCATGGCCATGGAAGCCGTGGGCCGCGCCGCAGGTGCCGTGGTCAACGAAGTGCGGCGCCAGTTCCGCGAGATCAAGGGCATCATGGAAGGCACCGCGAAACCCGATTATTCCCGCGCCGTCGACATGCTCACCAAGGCCGCGATCAAGGAAATGATCGTGCCCTCGCTGCTGCCGATTCTCGTGCCCATCGTGCTGGTGTTCGTCGTGAACTTCCTCATGGGGCCCGGCTCCGGCATCCAGGCGCTGGGCGGCCTCCTGATCGGCACCATCGTGACCGGACTGTTCGTCGCCATCTCCATGACCACGGGCGGCGGCGCCTGGGACAACGCCAAGAAGTACATCGAGGAAGGCCATTACGGCGGCAAGGGCTCCGACGCGCACAAAGCCGCCGTCACCGGCGACACCGTCGGCGATCCCTACAAGGACACCGCAGGCCCCGCCATCAACCCCCTGATCAAGATCATCAACATCGTCGCTCTGCTGCTGGTGCCTCTGCTCGGCAAAATGATGTAGCGCCTGCGGGGCGTGTTGCAGCCAACTTTGCGTGCTTTCCACGTTCGCACCCATTTTTCGGGGTTTCATACTGCCGAAATCGCTCTCCGTCTGAATGAAGTAGCCCCGCGATAGGCTGATTTCTATGCTGTCTGGGCCGGCTGACGGCAGGTAACTCACAGAAGCACAAGGAGAAGGGATCATGCGCTGGAATACATCGATCGCGTCTGGATTGAAGGCAGCGGCGGCCGTCCTCGCCGTCATCACTTTTGCGTCCGCAATCGTACAGACTGCCGACGCCGGTTGTTTGCAATATCCTGGAATGAAGAAAACGGTGTCCTGGGAAACACCCCAATCGTGGCTGGGATCGATGACGTTCCTCAAAGCAGCCGATGTGCAGACGCTCGAGGAACAATCCGCCGCCGATTGGGACCATCGTCACGACGCTCCGATCACGGGCCTATGGGCATTCAAATACATCTCCAAGGGCAATCTGGGCACCTTGGGCATTCCCGAGGGCGCGCTGATCGATGGCGGCAACACGACCTGGTTTGCCGATGGAAATGAAGTGACATCTTCGGGGGTACGAGACCCTGGTACGGGATCGATTTGCCTGGGTGTGTGGAAGCGGACCGGGGAACAAACCTACGAACTCAATCACATCGGATTGTCGTGGAACCCCTTGGCGAGCCCGCCCGCCCCTGCCGGCCCCGCCTTCATCAAACAACATGTGACTTTGGCCAAGGACGGCAACAGCTATTCGGGCACGTTCACCATCGTGCAATTGAAACCGGATGGGAAAACACCTGCTATGCCGCCCATCAAAGGCCTGATCGTAGCGACCCGTGTCACGCTGGATACCAGTACTCAAGAACCTTGATGTGCAAGCGCTCCTCCCAACACGGGCTGTTGGGAGGAGCGGCTCTCTGTAGCACGCTGCGCACCCAGGCCCATGATCGGTGGCGTGACTCCTTCCCTCTGTGCGTCTAGTATGGAATGGCTTCACAATATCGCCGCCCGCTCCGCCCGAACTGGCGGAGCGGGTCGACGCCAGCCGTAGCGGTCGGTGCAATGGAGTTACCGAGCAAAAGCCCTCAATTCTGGGTCAGCCGCATTCGCGGATTGTTCGACGGTCTTGGCTACGCGCTATCGCTGACATTCATCTTCGTGGCCTCTTGGGCGCTCGAGGGCCATGTCGGCGAACTGCCGTATTTGAGCGTGCTCGAGGCCCTGCAGCGCATCGCTGCCACGGGGATGAATTACGCTCTGGCAACCCTGCCGGCGATTCCTCTCTTGATCCTTGCGGTGAACACCGCGCCCCGCCGCGCCATCAAGCTCGTCGCATGGCTCACGGTGCCGATCATGGTGATGGCCTGGTGGAGAACCCAGTACTTGCGATCGGGCATCCACGATCCGTCGTGGCTGGCGTCTTTCAGTGAAGGTCTGCTCACTGCCACACTGTTGGCGGCGGTGTGTCTGTACCATCGCTCCCTGCGCGGCGCCACCGGAGCCCTGCTGCGCTCGCAGATTCAGGGCGCGACCCTGGGTGCCGCACTGGATCGGGCGCGCCTGGCGCTGCTGCGCTCGCAAATCGAGCCGCACTTCTTGTTCAACACTCTCGCCAACGTGCGGACGCTCGCGCACTCCGATCGGTGTGCCGCCGTCGAGATGCTCGACAACCTGATGCGCTATCTGGACGCCGCCCTCCCCAAACTGCATCGGGACGAATGTCCGCTTGGCGAGGAGATGCAGATGATTGACGCCTATCTCGGCATCTATCGGATGCGCATGGGCGTCCGGCTGTCGTACGAAGTCAGCTTCCCGCCCGAGCTGGCGTCGCTAAGGGTGCCCACGATGATGTTGCTGACGCTGGTCGAGAATGCTCTGAAGCACGGCATCAATCCGACGCTTGAAGGCGGCTTCATTCGAGTGAGCGCGGCGCGCAACGGCCGTTCCCTGCTGCTCAAAGTCGCGGATTCCGGACAGGGGATCACCGTTACCAATGCCCACGGAACGGGCACCGGCCTTTCCAACATTCGCCTGCGACTCATGACGCAATTCGGCGAAGCGGCGGCGTTGACCCTCGCACACGCGGAACCGCGCGGCGTGGTCGCCGCCATCTCCCTGCCGATCGTGACGGGATGATGAGCCAACCTCCGGATCACAAGCCGCAGCAGCCCGCGCCTCCGCCGGGATTCTCAAGCGCGGTCATTGCGTCGATGACATGGAGAATGCTGCTGACCGCGCTGATGCTCGCATTCTGCCTCAATGTGATCAGATGGGTCCAAAACTCGATGCAGGCGCCCGCGAACTTTCCCACTTCCAGTCTCGTGATCACGAACTTGGGAGCATTGCTCGTGATGGTGGCGACACTGGCCGCCGACGAGGCGATTCGGCGCGGTGTATCGGCTTGGCTCGCCTGTCTCATCGCGCTCGGCACGGCCAGCGTTTTCACCGCGCTGGGTCAATGGTACATTCGCGCGTGGCTCCATCTCTATACCTCTGTGAACAAGCCGGGAGTGCCGCTTCCCGTGCAGCGTACCCAGATGATCTTCGTCGCCTGCGATGTCGTGGTATTCGGCGGGTTCGCCATGCTGGCATACGTCAACCATCGCGGCGCGCAGCGCATCTTGGACGGTGTTCGGAGCGCGGAACTCGAGCGCGTGCTGATCGAGCGCCGGCTCACCGAATCGCGTCTGGCAACGGCACGGGCGCAGATCGATCCCAATGCGCTGTTTCTGTCGCTGGAAGAGATCAGGTGTTGCTACTCACAGGCCTCGCCCGATGCTGATCGCAAACTGGACGAACTCATACTGCGGCTGCAGACGGCGGTTACCGGGAGCGGCGCGGCCATGGGATCCGAGGGCACATAGCCATGAAGACTCCGACGGCCATCATCGCGGAGGACGAGCCGCTGTTGCGGGCGGAGATTCGTGAAGCGCTGCGCACGTTGTGGCCGGAGCTCACCGTCGGCGCCGAGGCGGCGAACGGTTTCGAGGCAATCAAGGCGGCCGATCGCCTGGCTCCCGACATCGTTTTCCTGGACATTCAAATGCCCGGCATCAGCGGTCTCGAGGTCGCAGCCCACGTGAGCGGCAGGGCTCATGTGGTGTTCATCAGCGCCTTCGACCAGCATGCACTCGCCGCCTTTGAACGAGGAGCGGTCGACTACATTCTCAAACCCATGTCCATCTCCCGCCTGCGGATCACCGTCGAACGATTGCAGGCGCGGCTGCACAATGCCCCGATGGACATTCAGGCGCTGGTGGCAATGCTCAAGAACGGCGGCCGGACCGAACCGCAATATCTCAAATGGCTGTCCGTGCCTCATGGGTCCGAACTGCGGATCGTGACCGCGACAGAGGTTTGTTATCTGCGCGCCGACAATAAGTACACGACGCTCGCGACCCGCACCGGGACGTACCTTCTGAACTCGACGCTCAAGCAGATGAAAGAGAAGCTGGATCCCGCCGCGTTCTGGCAGATTCACCGCAGCATCATCGTCAACGTAAGCGCGATCGATGCCATACACCGGTCCTTCCGCGGCACACTGGAGGTCAAGCTGAAGGGCCGCAGCGAGATACTGCCGGTCAGCAGCGCGCACGCTCATCTTTTCAAGCCGCCTTGAGTGCTGGCCGCAGTAAACGGTCTGTACTAACCCTTTGGGCGTAGTCTTGTTGTGCGGTCAGCCATCGCGATTGCCGAACTGATTGCGACCTTCGTCGGACTGCTCGCGATTTTCATTCACTCCCGCCGCGCGTTGATGTACACGGGCCCAGTACGCACGGCCATACAGAGGCCTCTCGCCCGCGAGCCAAGAAAAGCCCGGCCATTCGGCTCGGCCTGGCCAAGGTACCAATCGGCCCCCACGCAATTTTGCGCTTCGCCTGGCCTGACCCGACAACTCGATGGCCGGTCGAGCGTACAGCCCGATTTGTGTCTGCTGTGACAAGGGGCGAAACTCTCACCCAAGGTGAGACTGTACCGTTGGATCATCGTAGGATTGTGGCTGGTGTTTATCGCCTACTGGGCCGTCGCCGCTGTGGGCGCGAAGCGCAGCACAAGCAGGCGCCGGTGGCGCAGGGAAATCGGCCTGCGTCTGGTCCTGATCTTACTGATCGTCGCAGTGCTTCGATCGCCATCGCTTCGACAGATACTGGTGGAAACTCAGCGCGCTGCCAGCCGCTCCGCAATTCTTGGCTGGACCGGCGTCGCGTTGTGTCTGTTTGGCTTCGGCCTGGCGATCAGCGCGCGGCACCATCTCGGGCGCAATTGGGGCATGCCCATGTCCCGCAGGGAACAGCCCGAACTCATCGCCAGCGGGCCCTATGCGCTCATTCGGCATCCGATCTACACCGGGCTGATTCTGGCGATGCTCGGTTCCGCGATTGGCGTAAACATTTTCTCGGTGCTGGTGCTGGTTCCCGTCGGCGCGTACTTCATCTACAGTGCTCGACGCGAAGAAACCGACATGTTGCAGCTATTCCCGGAGCAGTACGCGGCCTACAGGGCGCGAACAGGGATGCTCGCGCCCCGCCTTTTCCGTCGGCGTTGAGGCGGTCGTCCCCGTTACAGCCAACCTCACCGAACCAATCATCCAGTAAGTGAGGAGCAGAGAACGATCCCGTGTGCCGAGAGCGGAATGCGCCGCAGATATCCATCCGTGTGGCCGCAGTCGGCTCACGATTGGGAACCCTGCCACAATTGATCCCGGCTCCGCCATCGTGATGCCACTTTAGGACGCGATAAGGTTATACGGCGTCACAAGTCTTTGTTCGAGACGGTCGAGTAGGCACTGATAACTTGGAGAGGATTCCGATTGAGACTGTCATGGAAGTTTATTGGATCACCCAACTGTCGCCGGCGCTCGGAGTTCCAGGAGATCCCACAGGTTTCCGTAAAGATCCTTGAATACTGCTACCGTTCCGTATTCTTCTTCCTTTGGTTCCCGGACGAATGCGATTCCTTTTGACTTGTATGCGTAAAAGTCGCGCCAGAAATCATCGGTGTAGAGGAACAGGAATACGCGTCCCCCGGTTTGATTCCCGATGCGCGACGATTGCTCGTCGCCTACCGCCCGTGCGAGTAGCAAGCGGGAGGAATTCTCGCCCGGTGGCGCGACCACGACCCACCGCTTACTCTGCGTCGGAATTGGTGTGTCTTCGATCAGATTGAAACCCAGAACCCCGACGTAAAACTCGAGTGCTTCATCGTAATCACGTACGACGATGGCGACCTGACCGATCGATTGCCTCATCGCGCTATTGTGTCTCGCTATCCAGGCTTCCGAAAGGGGCGGGGCCACAGAGTACTGCTGGATTCCGAACTAGCCTCCCTGTATGAAGTGGAGACAAAAGCCCTTACACGCGCTGTTCGCCGAAATGCAGATCGCTTCCCTCGCGACTTCATGTATCAACTGACTGTCGAGGAAGCCTCCTCTCTAAGGAGCCAAACTGGCGCCTTTAAAGCCGGGCGCGGGTAAACGCGCGGTTCAGGTGAACATCGAGATAATACGGGCATTTGTTCGTCTTCGGCAGGCTGTCTCGACCCAAAAGGGTTTGGCGCGAAAGTTGACGGCTTTGGAGGAAAAATATGACCGCCAATTTAAAGTTGTGTTTGACGCAATCCGCGGACTCATGCGTGAACCAGAGCCTAAGCGCCGGGGTATAGGGTTCACCGCGCCCATTGATGACTGAAAGCAACAAGTGAATCTGTGTGAATCGGCGCTGGCCATACTTCAAAGCGTCATCTGTGCCGGTCAACATCCCACCGCGAAACGCACCCGACCCACTCCCTCCGCGCGTTGATGTACACGTGCCCAGTACGCACGGCCAGGCGGGATAAGGAGTTGGAAGCCAACTGGTCCCCCTCGTTGGCTTCCAACTCCTTATCCCCCCTCGCCTTGTGAACCGGGTCAACATCACCACGCCGAGGCAGCGGTGCGAGTTCAGATGTCGAAGTAGATCGCGTCCGGCTCCGCCGCCCCATCGCGCGAAGCGACCCGCAACTCCGGCTCCTTGAGCGACACCCGCGACCGCGGCGGCACGCTGCGCGTCATGAACACCGAGCCGCCGATGACGCTGTTGGCGCCGACGACCGTCTGTCCGCCGAGCACCGTGGCATTCGCATACAGCGTCGAGCCGCTCTCCACGGTGGGATGGCGCTTCTTGCCGCGGATGATCTGGCCGCTGGCATCCCGCGGAAACGACAGCGCCCCCAGGGTCACGCCCTGATAGAGCTTCACCCCGTCGCCGATGTCGGTGGTCTCGCCGATCACCACTCCGGTGGCGTGATCGATGAAAAAGGACGCGCCGATGTTCGCTCCCGGATGAATATCGGCGCCCGTCTTGGAGTGCGCCCATTCGGTCATGATGCGCGCCATCATCGGCACCCCCAAGTCGTACAGGGCGTGCGCGATGCGGTACACGCTCACCGCCAGCACCCCCGGGTAGGCGAGGATGACTTCATCCAGATCCGTTGCCGCGGGATCGCCGTCGAAGGCAGCCTGCACATCGAGTATCAACATGCGGCGGATCTCGGGCAGGCGGCCCAGGAAAACCTCCGCCAATTCGTGCGCGCGCGGCGCGCACTCGCCGAATTGAGCCCCCCCATCCCGCTCGCGCCCATAACACAGACAATGCTCCATCTCGCGCTCGAGCTTCGGCGCCAGCGCCGCGACGGACTGCGCCACGTGCGCGCCCAGATTCTCGCCGTTCAGGTCGCGGCGGCCGAAGTAGCCGGGATACATCAGGTCGAGCACCGCTTCGAGGATCTCGACGATGGCTTCGCGCGACGGCAGGTAGCGCTGCGAAATCCGGCGCGCGCGCGCATCGCCCATGTAGCTGCCCAGGAATTCTCCGGTGAGCTCCTCGAGCAGCGGGGTTTGGGACGGCGGTTGAGCGGCGGCTTTCATGCGTTCCGTCTCACGCAACCGCCTGCATCTTCTCCACTCCCTCGAACAGTCCTTCGAATAGGGCGCCCGACAGGTACCGTTCGCCGGCATCCGGCAGCACCACGACGATGGTCTTGCCCTTGTGCGCGGGGTCGCGCGCCAGACGCAGCGCCGCAACCATGGCCGCGCCGGACGAAATGCCGCTCAACAAGCCCTCCTCACGCGCCAGGCGGCGCGCCATGTCGATGGCATCCTCGTTGGTGATTTGTTCGACGCGATCGATCTGCGACAGATCCAGGTTCTTCGGGATGAATCCCGCGCCCAGGCCCTGGATCTTGTGCGGCGAAGGAGTCAGCGGCTGCCCGGCCAATGCCTGCGCGATGACCGGCGAATTCACCGGTTCCACCGCCACGGTGATGATCTTCTTGCCTCGGGTGCGCTTGATGTACCGCGATACGCCGGTCAGCGTGCCGCCGGTGCCCACCCCGCTGACGAATATGTCGACCTTGCCCTCGGTATCGTCCCAGATTTCAGGCCCCGTGGTCCTTTCGTGGATGCCCGGGTTGGCGGGATTTTCGAATTGCTTCATCAGCAGGTATTTGCCCGGATCCGCGGCGGCCAATTCCTCGGCCTTGGCGATGGCGCCGTTCATGCCCTTGGCGCCGGGCGTGAGAACGAGCTTGGCGCCGAATGCGATCAATACCTTGCGCCGCTCCATGCTCATGGTCTCCGGCATGGTCAGAACGCATCCGTAGCCGCGCGCGGAGGCGGCATAGGCCAGCGCAATGCCGGTATTGCCGCTGGTGGCCTCGACGATGGACATGCCCGGCTTGAGCGTGCCGCGCTCTTCGGCGTCCCACACCATGGCGGCGCCGATGCGGCACTTCACCGAGTAGGCGGGATTGCGCCCTTCGATCTTGGCGAGAATGGTCGCACCGCTGCCGGCGTCCAGGCGGTTGATGCGGACCAGCGGCGTATGGCCGATGGACTTCGTGTTGTCCTCATAAACAGGCATAGGGCACCTCGTTGGCTGATGCCCGATTTTCCTCCTAAGCGCCGCGCAAATGCCATAGACGGGGCGGAAATGCCATAGAAGTTTGTTATGAGGTGCTGCCCAAGGGTTATAAGCTCGAGGCCCCCGCCCGCGCTGAAGGCTCCCAGCCCGCGCGGCGCCGCCTATCCCGGGCTAGGCACCATGGACAAAGGCTGCGGCCTGCCCACCACGAACCCCTGCACGAAGTCGATGCCCATGCCGATCACAGTGTCCAGCGACAGCTGGTCCTCGACCTGTTCGGCGACGACGCGGAAATTCATGCTGCGCGACAATTCGATCATCGCCGCCACCATGGCCTGGTTCACCGTATCCGCGGCCAGGTTGCTGATGAACGACCCGTCGATCTTCAGATAATCCATGGGCAGAGTGCGCAGCGTGGAGAAGGAGCTCAGGCCGCTGCCGAAATTGTCCACGGCGAACTCACAGCCCATTCCGTGCAGCACCGCAATGAAGCGATGGGCGTGATCGAGATTCGCCACCACCGAGTTCTCGGTGACTTCGAAGCAGATGTCGCCGGGATTCGCCCCCGTGTGGTCGAAGCAGTCGACGACGAACTCCAGGAAGTCCGAATCGCCAAGCGTCTGCCCCGCGATGTTGATGGCGACGCTGCGGCCCTGCGGCAGCCTCAAGCCGCCGCGGCCGAGGGCGGAGAGCACGGTCTGAACCACCCAGCGGTCGATGTGCGGCATCAGGCGATAGCGCTCGGCCGCGCGAATGAACTCCGCCGGCTGCACGCTCGGCTGGCCGTTCTCGCCCATGAGGCGCACGAACACCTCGAGCGCCGGCCCGCGCACGCCGTCGGCTCGGGCGTGGACGATGGGCTGGTAATAGAGCTCGAACTTGTTGTCCCGCAATGCGCCCTGCAGTCTCTGCAGCCAATGGATCTCGCCGCTGTGGCGCGCGCTTGCCTCCTCGCGCGCCGAGTACACGTGGACGTGCAAGCCGCCCTGCTTCTTCGCCACATAGCAGGCCGAATCGGCCGAATTCATGATGTCTTCGATGGCGCCGCCGCCCTGGCCGAGCTCCACCAAGCCGATGCTGACCCCGATATTGAATATCTTGTCCTTCCAGACGAAGCGGTAATCGTTGACCGAGCGCACCACGTTGTCGGCGATCTGGCGTGCCTTCTCCAATGGACAGCCCACCAGCAGCAGCGCGAATTCGTCGCCGCCGATGCGCCCGACCGTATCCGAATCGCGTACCGCCTCCTTGATGAGCGAGGCCACCTCGCGCAGCATGTTGTCTCCGGCGGTATGGCCGCAGGTGTCGTTCACCACCTTGAAGCGGTCGAGGTCCAGGTAGCAGAGCGCGTGCCCGATGTTCCCCGTCTGCGCCGAGTCCAAGGCTTCCTGCAGCCGGCGTTCGAACTCGCGCCGATTGACGAGGCCGGTCAGCGCATCGTGGCTGGCCTGGTACGTCATCTGGCGGGTCAGGCCGCGCAGCTCGCTGGTGTCGTGCATGACCAGCACCAAGCCCACGATGTCCTTGCCCTCGAAGCGCAGCGGCGTCACGCTGATCTCCACCGACCGCTCCGGGCCTGCGTTGCCCGGCACCAGCACGGCGCGCCGTCCCATGGTCACCCGGCCGCCGGTGGTCAATGCCTTGCGCACCGGATCGCCCAGCGATCGGCGGTCCGATTCATCGACCAGCGAGGCCACTTCCGAGAACGACTTGCCCATCACCTGATCGAAGCGCTGGCTCAGCAAGGTCTCGGCGGCATGATTGATGTAGTCGATGCGGCCCTCGGCATCGACCGTGATGACGCTCTCGCCCATGGCATCCAGAGTGACCATGGCGCGCGGCCTGGCCGGAACCGCCGCCGGGCCGGTCTCCGGCAGCATTTCCAGGGCGGTCAACATCAGCGCCGCCTCGCCGGCACTGTCGATCACGGTGCTGGAGAGTTCCACGCGCGTCACCTGAGCCTGGGCCCCGACCAGTTCGACTTCATAGCGCTCGGCCGCGGGCTCGCCCTGCAGCCGCCGCCGCAGATTGTTCTGCACCAACTCGACATATTCAGGGGCGACGAAATCGCTCAAGGGCTTGCCGACGACGTCCGCGGCGCCCAGATTGAGCAGCGCCAGGAAACGCGAGTTGGCGAACAGTATCCGGTCACGATGCACCAGCACCGCGTCGTGCACGGTCTCCACCAGCCGCTGAAAGAGCTGCTCCCGATCGTCGAGACGCGCGCCGCGCTGTTCGAGGTCCTCCAGCAGCTTATTGACGGCGGAACCCAGCCGGCTCAAGCCGCCGGGCTTGTCCTCGAGCCGGATGCGCGCGGCGCCGCCGGCTTCGCGCGTCAGCTGCCACACCTGTTCCGAGAGCTCTTTGACGGCGCGTTCCTGCCGGCGTTTCCATGCCAAAAGCAAGGCTACGCCCACCGCAAGAATTGACGGGGTGAGCACCCACATGACGAAGGAAGGCAAGATCAACGCGGACCTCGATAACGAAGAGTCAAAACGACGCTTGATCTTAGAACCCTTGCCGGGCCGGGTACGTCGCGAATCATCGTGGTGGGAAGAATAGCGCACAGGCATGGCATAGCCTGTCGAAATTGACCATAATCAGCGGCCTTAATAGCGACCGAGAAATCATGGATACATTGGCTGCGCGTCAGCAGATGGTGGATCAACAGATACGCACGTGGGAGGTGCTCGACCCGCGCGTGCTCGATGTGCTGTCCGCGGTACCGCGCGAAGCGTTCGTGCCGCCGGCGTATGCCGAGCTTGCGTTCGCCGATGCGCCGATTCCCATCGGCTTCGGACAAACCATGCTGGCGCCCAAACTGCAGGGACGCATTCTGCAGGCACTCGGCATCAATGCAGCCGACGGCATCTTGGAAGTCGGCAGCGGCACGGGCTATCTTTCGGCCTGCTTCAGCCTGCTCGGTGCATCGACGCGCTCGATCGATATTCATCCGCAACTCATCGCTCTGGCCCGGGCGAATTTGCGCGCGCTGCCGGCCGCCAAAGTGGATTTCGAGACCCGCGATGCCTTCGACGCCGCGGCATTGGGCCAGTACGACGTCGTCGCGATCACCGGCTCTTTGCCGGTCTACGACGCGCGCTTCGAGCGGTCGTTGCGCGTCGGAGGCCGTTTATTCGCGATTGTGGGGCTCGCGCCGGTGATGGACGCCATTCTGGTGCGCCGGGTGGACGAGAATGAATGGATCCGCGAAAGCTTGTTCGAGACCGTGGTGGAGCCTCTGATCAACGCAGCCGCACCCCAGAAGTTCGTGTTCTGATGGTCAAGGAGATGAGCCCGCGGGAATTTCTGGAACGGCGCGCCGGCGGCGCCGAGATGACGATTCTGGACGTGCGCGAGGATTGGGAGACCAAGCTCGCGCCCGTCCCCACCGAGATCGTACATATTCCCATGGGACAGGTCGCCGGCCGGCTGAGCGAGCTCGATCGTGGCCGGGAAACCGTGGTGATTTGCCGGTCCGGAGGCCGCAGCCTGCAAGTGGCAAATTTCCTGTCAGCGCAGGGTTTCGGCTCGGTCTATAACTTGACCGGCGGTATCCTGGCTTGGTCTCGGGACTTGGACCCGCGGATACCGCAATATTGACCCCGATGGGTGGGCCCTTGACT
Organism: uncultured Gammaproteobacteria bacterium; assembly: GCA_963784105.1. Lineage (GTDB taxonomy): Bacteria > Pseudomonadota > Gammaproteobacteria > Steroidobacterales > Steroidobacteraceae > Bog-1198. The sequence continues at coordinate 354,061 of CAWAQE010000015.1, read as the reverse complement.
CAGGGTGATATGGTTATGTATAACACCATATGACCTAGGGCGGGGGCAGGGATAATCCATGAAGAGATTGCTGACCGTGGTAGTGCTCTGTGCAGGCGTGCTCTGTGCAGCAGTGAATTCGGCGCCGGCCGCGGATCTTCTCGCCGTGTACCAGCGCGCGCTGCAAAACGACCCTCAGCTGCGCGAGGCCGAAGCGAATCGTCTGGCCGCCCTGGAGGCCAAGCCGCAGGCACTGTCGGCCTTGCTGCCCCAGCTCTCGGGCAGCGGCGTCGTGACCCGCGAGAAGGATACCGGCTCGAGCAACACCACGGAGCCCGTCAGTGCGCCCGGGGCTCCCATCCAATTAGAGAGCTTTCCCTTCGATGGCCGCATCGACACCACCACCCACCGCTACGGCATCGATTTGAAGCAGAACATCTTTCGCTGGCAGAACTGGGTGGCCCTGAAGAGCGCCGACTCCCAGGTGGCGCAGGCCGAGGCAGATTACCAGGCCGCGCAGCAAGACCTGATGGAGCGCGTCGCACAGCGCTACTTCGACGTTCTTGCCGCCCAGGATGATGTCGAGGCACAGCAAGTCGCCCTGACCTCCATCCAGCGCCAGCTCGAACAGGCGGAGTCGCGCTATAAGATCGGCCTGATCGCCGTCACCGATGTCGAAGAAGCGCGCGCCGCCCACGATAGCGGCGCGGCGGCTGTGATTGCCGCCAAGCGCACTCTGGCCTCCACCCAGGAGCTGCTGCGCGAGATCACCGGCGATGGCTTCGATTGGCTGGCGCGCCCCATCGAACCCTTCCAGCTGGCAAACCCGGATCCCATCGACGAAGATCGCTGGGTCGAAATGGCCTTGCAGCAAAACCTCTCGCTCGTGTCCAGCCGGCTTGCCGCCGACATCGCGCGCGAGAACGTCAGCTCGGCGCGCGGCGGCCACTACCCCTCTCTCGACCTCGTGGGCAGCCGCTACAAGATGGACACCAACGGCACGGACACCTTCACCGACGGCACGCCCGCGGGCGGCACCACGCTCGACCAGAACCAGCGGACCATCGGCCTGCAATTGACCTTTCCCCTCTACACCGGGGGCATGGTGTCATCCCAGGTGCGCCAGGCCGTCTACCTGCATCGCGCGGCCAAGGAAAGAGTGGAACGGGTGGCGCGCCAAACCGAGCACGATGCGCGCGACTCCTACCTGGGAGTGCTGTCGGAGATATCGCGGGTGAAGGCCCTGCGCCAGGCAGTCGAGTCGAACGCCACGTCGCTGCGCGCCACCGAGTCCGGCTATGAAGCGGGAACGCGCACCGCCGTGGACGTTCTGCAGTCGCGGCAGCTCTGGGTCCAGGCTCAGACCGACTACTCGCGCAGCCGCTACGACTACATGATGAACGTCATCAAGCTGCAAGAGGCGGCCGGCATTCTCTCGCAGCAAAGTCTGGAAAAGATCAACAGCCTGCTGAAGGATGTACCGCCGCCGGCGGCACCGGCGATGCAGGACCCAGCAAAGGTTCAATGAGCTCGAGCAGCCGCGCCACGCTGCCGCGATTCGACTCGACGATGTGCCGCCCGATGGCCCCAACCCGCCGACGCTCTTCAGGGTCAGCCAGCCATCGCACCAAGGCGGCCGCCAGCTCGCCCGCGTCCGCGACCTGCAAGGCTGCCCCCCGCTCCAGCATCAGCCGCGCAACGTCCCTGCCGTTGGAATAATACGGCCCCGTCAACACCGGCAGGCCGAGCGCGGCGGGCTCCAGCAAATTGTGCCCGCCGACAGGCACGAGGCTCCCGCCGACGAACGCCGCGTCGGCCGACGCATAAAGCGCCGCGAGCTCGCCCACCGTGTCCACCAGCACCACCGGTGTGGCCGCGTCCGGCACCATGCCGCTGCTCCGCCGCGTGAAGCCGAGGTCCCGGCGCCGGAGCAGTTCAGCCACGGCCTCGAACCGATCGGGATGCCGCGGCACCAGCAACAGCAAGGCATCCGGCCGCGCCGACCGCAATTGCTGGTGCGCCGCGAGCACCTGCTCATCCTCCCCCGCATGCGTGCTGCCCGCAATCCACGTCGGTCTTTCGCTGCCGAACGAAAGACGCAGCCAACGGCCCTCCTCGATCACCGCGGCGCCCAGATCCACGTCGAACTTGATGTTGCCCACCACCCGAGTTCTGGCGCTCTGCGCACCGATGGCCAGGAAGCGCTCCGCATCCTCGGCGGTCTGCGCCGCAACGAGCGAACTGGCGGAGAAAATATTCTGGAACAGGCTTCCCAAGCGCCGGTAGCGCGCGACCGACTTCTCCGACAGCCGCGCACTGGCGAGTACCAGGGGCACGCCCCGGCGTTCGCACTCCGCGAACAAATTGGGCCACAGCTCCGTTTCCATGATGACCGCGAGCCGCGGCCGAATGCAGTCCAGGAATCGCGCCACCGCGCCCGGCATGTCGTAGGGTAGAAATCGCACATCCACGGCGTCGCCGAACAAGGCCCGCGCGCGCGCGCGGCCGGTGAGAGTGGCCGTGGTCAGCGCCACCGGACTACCCGGATACTCGAGGAGCAGCGCACGTACCAGCGGCGCCGCCGCCGACATCTCCCCCAGACTCACCGCATGCAGCCAGATGCTCGGCGCGCCGGTCACCCGCCGGCCCCACCCAAGACGCTCCCCCAAGGATTGCCAATAAGCGCGGTCGCGCAATCCGCGCCACAAGAGCGCCGCCAAGGCAAAGGGCGCCGCGCAATAAATCAGCGCGGTGTACAGCCTGCGCATCATTCAACCCCGCCGCCACCGCCACCACCACCACCGCCACCGCCACCGCCACGGTAGCCCGCCATGAACCACTCCCAGGCCTGATCCGTGTATCGCCCCGGCGGCAGCCCGCTCGATATTTTCGCCAGAGAGCGCCTCAGCCGCTGCAAGTTCCGCAGAGCCCATGCCCCCGGCGCACTCGGCACACGCAGACGGCCGCGGTCGAAGTCGATCACGCTGACGCGGCCGTTGCGGTCGAGCAATAGATTGTGCGCGTTGAGATCGGCATGATCGACGCCGGCACGGTGCAGCCGCGCGACCGCCGCACCGAGGGAGCGCCACGGTGCTTCGCCGAGGTCGCCCTGCGCGAGCATTGCGCTCAATGGCTCCGCATCCACGATCCGTTCGGTAATCAAATCGCAGCGGTACCACCAGCCCGTTCGCACATAGCGCGCCGCCACGGGCCTCGGCACGGGCAGGCCGCGCTCCCGCATGAGACTCAGCAGCCGCCACTCGGCAAAAGCCCGCACCCGGCGCTCGCCCCCCCACACATACCGATCCCGCGACCATCGCGCGATGAAACCGCCGCGGCGATAGTGCCGCAGCACCCATTGACGCCCGCCCGGCGCGATGAACCACGCCGATCCGCGTCCGCCCGTCACGGCGGCGAGCTCGCCGCGCGCGCGCCAGAACTGCGGATCGAACATCGATTCCTCGGCGTCCGGCGGCAGATTGCCAAGGCAGGCCGGATCAGACAGCATGGCGCCTGTTGCGGTGGCTACGCGCCGGCCATTTTTCTCTGTTCACTTATACGATGACCCTCAATTTCAAATCACCGCCGCAGCATGTCTGCCTGCTGCGTCTGTCGGCTATCGGCGATGCCTGCCATGCGGCGGCGGCGCTTCGAGCCTTGCAAGCGGCGTGGCCGCAAACCCGGTTCACCTGGATCATCGGCAAACTCGAAGCCAAGCTGATGGCGGCCGTTCTCCCTGAAATCGAGTTTATCACCTTCGATAAAGGGGCAATGATCCGGGAATTGCGCCGGTTGCGCACGAGCTTGCGCGGGCGGCGATTCGATCTGCTGCTCGACCTGCAATTGTCGTTTCGCGCCAGCCTGGTCAGCACCTTGATCGAGGCCCCGATCAAGCTCGGCTTCGATCGCGCGCGTGCGCGCGAGCTGCAATGGTGGTTCACCAACGCGCGCATCGCGCCCGCGGCCCACGAACACGTGCTGGATTCGTTCATGGGATTCGTGCGCGCCTGCGGCATCGAACCCGCGCCGCCCTTCTGGAACCTGGCGCTGCCCCAGGACGCGCTCGAGTATGCCCACGGCATCGTCAGTGACGCGCAGCCCACGCTGCTGATCAGCCCCTGCTCCAGCCACACGGCCCGCAATTGGCTGGCCGAGCGCTATGCCGCCGTCGCCGATTACGCCGCCGACACCCATCGGATGCGGGTGGTGCTGGTCGGAGGCCGCAGTTCCATCGAGGCTGACATGGGCGCGGCCATCGCCGCCGCCGCCCGCGCCGCCGTCATCAATCAAATAGGCAAGGACACTCTGCCGCAGCTTCTTGGGCTCCTGTCGAAAAGTACGGCTCTCTTGTCGCCGGACTCGGGGCCCGCGCACATGGCGACCATGGTGGCGCTGCCGGTGATCGGACTTTACGCCGCCACCAATCCGGCACGCGCCGGGCCCTACTACAGCCGGCAATGGTGCGTCGACAAGTACGATGCCGCCGCACAGAAATATCTGGGCAGGCCCGCCGCGCAAATTCCCTGGACCACCAAGATCGAACGCCGCGGCGTCATGGAGCTCATCAGCGTCGGCGAAGTGACGGCCAAGCTCGACGCGCTGATGGCCGCTCCGCTAAAATGTGCCCATGAATGAAATCAAGGTCCCGATCTCACCGGGAGAATTGCTCGATAAGATCACCATCCTGCGCATCAAATCGAAGCGAATCAGCGACCCCGCGAAGGTATCCAACGTGCGCCTCGAACTGCGCGCGCTCGAGGAGACCTGGGGCGCTTCGGCCTATGCAAAGCTCGACATTGAAGCGGATCTGGGTGCATTGCTGCGCGTCAACGAGCGCCTCTGGGTGATCGAAGACGACATCCGCGACAAGGAACGTGCCCAGGCTTTCGATGCGGAATTCATCCGCCTGGCACGGGCCGTGTACTTTGAGAACGACGAGCGCGCCGCCATCAAGCGGCGTATCAACGCCGCGCTCGGCTCGAGCATAGTCGAAGAGAAATCGTACTCGGAGTATAAAACCTAGCGCTTCAGCGTGTATTCGGCTCCGCAGTACGGGCATTTCGCCCAGCCGGGGCCTTCGATCGCCAGGTACACCTTGGGATGCGAATTCCACAAAAGCATGTCCGGCATGGGGCATGACAGCGGCACATCGGCCTCGGTCACGTTGTACTGGTGCGCCGCATTCGGCTGAATCAATTGATGCTTCGAATCGTCTTGTACCATCGCCGGCATTTTCATCGCTCCGCTTGTCTTGCCATCATGTCTTACTCGAACGTCGCACGCCAAATCTCGGTCACGCGGGCGCGCGTCCCGGCGTAGGGCCCCGCCTCCACCACCCGCTCTCCCTGGCCTTCCAGCGAGATGTGGTGTAACACCGTGCGGTAGCCGATGTAGGCCTCCGTCAGCCATTGGGCCGTCGCCGCCTCGAGCACGCCCACTGCGGCCAGTCCCTCGAGCTGGCGGATATTATCCGTGTAGGTCAAGAGCTCCGGATGCTCGTGCGCGGCGGCCAGTACCCAGTATTGTACGAGAAACTCGATGTCGGCGATGCCGCCCGCGTCCTGCTTGATGTCGAACTGGCCCGCCCCCGCCTTGGATAGCTCGCGCCGCATCCGCATGCGCATCTCCACGACGTCGGTCCGCAGCGTGCCGCGATGCACGGCCGTGCAGAGAATGCGGCGCCGGGCGGCTTCGAAGGCGGCGCGCAGGTTCGCGTCCCCGGCCACCGGCCGCGCGCGCAGCAGCGCCTGATGCTCCCAGGTCCATGCGTCCTGGCGTTGGTAGCGTTCGAACGCGTCGATGCCCGTCATGAGGAAGCCGCCCTTGCCGTTCGGCCGCAGGCGCATGTCCACCTCGTAAAGGCGGCCGGCCGCCGAATGCATGGTCAAAAGATGCACGATGCGCTGGCCCAGGCGCAGGAAGAAAATGCCGTTGTCGAGCGGCCGCGCGGCCTGAGTGCGTTGAATTTCACCGCTGGAATCGTGCAGGAACACAAGATCGAGATCCGAGCCGTAGCCCAGTTCCAAACCGCCCAGCTTGCCGTACCCCGCCACGGCAATGCGCACTTCGCGCAAGTTCCACTCCTCATCTCCGCAGAACGGGGCGCCGTACATGGCGAGCATCTGCTGCCACGCCAGATCCATGCAGCATTGCACGATCAGCTCGGCGATATCGGTCAGCCGGTCGCTCACCTTCATCAGCGGCAGCCTCCCGGTCAGGTCGGCCAGCGCCACCTTGAACACGGCCACCTTTTGGAACTGGCGCAGCGCCTCCACCTGCCGCTCCGGATCGTCGGCCGGCAGGCGTTCGGTGCGCGCCGCCAGTTCCAGCACGAAGCTCTGCCGCGACGGCAGTTCCTCGAATGCCTTGGCATCGATCAGCTCGTCCAGCAGCAGAGGAAAGTCGGCGATCTGGCGCGACAGAAAGCCGCTGATGGCGCAGACCTCGATCAAGCGGTCGAGCGCGGCCGGCTGCTCCTTGAGCAGCGCGAAATACGAAGAGCGCGTGCCGACGGCTTCCAGCACGCGCAAGCTACGCTGCACCAGGCCGGCGGGCGATGCGCGTTGCGCCGCCGCCTTCAGCAAGCGGTCGAGAATGGCGTGCAGCCGGCGCCGTCCCGCCTCATCCAGCCGCCGGTAGGATGCGGCGTGCCTGTAGGCCTCCAAGGTCGCCGCAGCCGCCGCGATCTCCTCGGGCGGAAAGCCGCCGCGCCGCAATTCCTCGTCGATGTTCGCATCGTCGGAGGCCAGCCAGCTCGCACCCAAATCATCGGCACGCCCGTCCGTCCCGCGCTCGCCGTCCGGCCCTGCGGACAATAGCGCATCGAATTGCCTCGCCACGTCCTCGCGTGCGGCCTCTATCCGCGCGGCGACGGCGGCCCAATCCGGCAAGCCCATGATCAGGCTCAAGCGGCTGCGATCGATGTGTTCGGCGGGCAGCGAGTGAGTCTGTTCGTCGCGTATCAGCTGCGCACCGTTCTCCGCCTTGCGCAGCACCAGGTACGCCTCGGTCAACTCAGCGATGTCGGCCGGCGACATGAGCTTCGAGCCCGCCAGCAGCGGCATCACATCGAGCAAGGAGGCGTTCTGCAGCCGCCGGTCGCTGCCGCCGCGCACCAGCTGCATGGACTGCACGATGAACTCGATCTCGCGGATTCCGCCCCGCCCGAGCTTCAAATGCTGATCGAGCTCGCGCCGCGACACCTCCCGCGCGATGAGCGCCTTCATGTCGCGCAGCGATTCGATCACGCCGAAATCCAGATAGCGCCGGTACACGAAGGGCCGCACGAATTCCTGCGTGGCCGGGGCGTAGGCCTCGGCGCCCACGATGGGCCGCGCCTTGATCCAGGCATAGCGCTCCCAATCGCGGCCATGCTGCTGCAGATAGTCCTCCAGCGAGGCGAGGCTCACGACCAACGGGCCGCTGTCACCGAAGGGCCGCAGGCGCATGTCCACGCGGAACACGAAACCATCCTCGGTCCTCGCATCGAGCAGCCGGATCAGTTCGCGCCCGAGGCGATTGAAGTACTCCTCGTTCTCGAGCTCGCGCGGCCCGTCGGTTTGCCCGGCCTGGGGAAACAGGAACACCAGGTCGATGTCCGAGGAGAAGTTCAATTCGCGGCCGCCGAGCTTGCCCATGCCGAGCACGATCAACGGCACCTCATTGGCCGAAGAATCGCGCGGCGCGCCGAATACGGCATGCAGATGCAGCCGCGCGGCGGCCGCCGCCGCGCGAATGCAGGCATCCGCCAGATCGGACAGAGCATGCAAGGTCTGCCTCACCTCCGCGCGCCCGGCAATGTCCCGCCAGCCGATCCGCAGCATTTCGCGGCGCCGCCACTCGCGCAGGGTGTGCTGGGCCTCGGCCGTAGCCGGGGCGGCCGCCACCCGGGCCTCATAGTCGGCGCAGGCGGCGTTCGCGGCGGCAGGCTCCTCATGCCGGCCGAGCCATTCGAGGGCTGAAGGATCCTGAATCAATGCCGAGGCGATGAACTCACTGGCTGCCGCGATCCTCGGCAGCTCGGCGCGCAGCTCCTCCGAAAGAGCCGCATAGGCCTCGAGAAACCCCGGCTGCGCGCCGGCACGCTCCCACCAGCGGGCCAGCGGCTCGCGCAAGTCTTCCGGAACGGATGCGAATTCCATGCATTATCTTAACCTGGCCGGCGTTGCCTCGGCCCGCGGCAGGATCCCTCCTCAGGGCGCCCAGTCGCAATTCACCATCCATGGCGTACCGAATTTGTCGACCAGCATGCCGAAACGTGCGGCGAAGAATGTCTGCTGGAACGGCATGACCACCGTGCCGCTCTCTGCCAATGAACGAAATACGTTTTCCGCCCGCGACAGATCCGGGATCTGGATCGATACTGAAAACCCCTGAGGCTTGTGATAGCGCCCGGGCGGAGCATCGGAGGCCATGAGCACGACATCGTCCACGGCCAGCCGGGCGTGCAGGATCTTGCTGCGCCATTCGGCAGGCACCTGCGGCTCCGCCGGGGTGCCCGCATGAGTCAGCATGGCCTCGATGCGTCCACCGAGGCACTTTTCGTAAAACTTGAAGGCGACCTCGCAGTCACCGTCGAAATAAAGATAAGGCTGTAATTGCATGGTCCCCTCCTTGAAGCGATACCAGTAAGACGAACCAGAGCGTCTCGCTGCGACACAGCACGCCACAAAAATTCTGCCCGGGGGAGGGCGCCGCGCCGAAATGCCTAGCGAATCGCCACCAGGAATAGCCTGGGAAATGGCAGCAACACCGACCCATCCGCCAAAGCGGGATAGGCAAGCGCCACGGCCGCAGCGTAACGTCCGAGATACGCCGCGCGCGATGCCGGGTCGAGGGGCTCCAAGAACGGCCGGAGGCCGCTGCCCTTGAACCATTCCACGATTCCGGCGGCGCCGTCCCGCATCGGGTGATGATAGGTGGTCCGCCATACATCCACTTTGCTGCAATGGGCGCGCAGCAGTTCGTAGTACCCATTCGCGTCCCGGATCGGCGTGCGCGCCGCAGACGCCGCAGCCAATGTGCCGGACCAGGGACCATCAGCCGCGATTTCACGCATCAGCCGGTGCGCCGGCTCATCGAGATTGTCCGGCATTTGCACGGCGAGCGCGCCGCCGGAGGCGAGCCGGGACACCAGCGCCGGCAGCAACCCCGCGTGATCCGGGACCCATTGCAACACGGCATTCGCCAGGATCACCTCGAAGGGTCCGGGATCATCCCACGCTTCAATGTCCGTGACCGCGAATCGCAGCTGCGGCATCCGCCGTCGGGCCGCGGCAACCATGTCGGGCGAACTGTCGATGCCGCTGACCGCAGCGCCCGCAAAGCGCGCCGCCAGGAGTTCGGTCGAATTCCCAGGCCCACAACCCAGATCGATGACGGAACGCGCCTGGATGTCAGGCAGCGCCGACAGCAAATCCCGCACCGGGCGCGTCCGCTCATCCTCGAAGGCCACGTATTGCCTGGCGGACCAGCTCATCGTGCGCGTCCCAACTCTATTCGAGCACGGCCGGCACCGGCGCATCGGGCTGGGATGCGCGGGCGGAGCGGAGCATGGCGATGGCCGCATATGCGATGACGACCGTCACCACCCAGCGCATCAGCGTCAGGTGATTGCCGAGCGTCTTCACGAGCGGGAAAGCGGCGAACGTGCCGAGAATTCCGCCGAGCGTGAGCCCGACCGCGACCGCGGGTGCAAAGCGGCCGGAGCGCAGGAAGCCGAGACTCGCCACCGGGATCAACACACCGTCGCTCGCCATCATGATCGGGTAGGCGGCGATGGGGTGCATCCCGAGGAATGCCAGCAGCGCCATCGAGGGTGCATAGTTGCCGATGCCGACGCACATGAGCGCGCCGAGGACGAAATTTGCCACGACCGCCGCGGCGAACCGCCAGCCCGCGAGCCCCATCGCCGAACCGGTCGGCGGAATGATGCCAAGGTTGGTCATCGTGAAGAACGCGGCCGCGAGCAGCAGGGCCACGCCCATGAACACCTGAATCATGCGGCGACGCATTCGGCTGACGATGCCGGCGCCGATCCAGGCGCCCGCCCCCGCGCTGATGACCATCGCCATCAGAAGCACGGGCTCGACCCGGACCGTCGTGACGAAGAGCATGGCGCTGATGAATACCCCGACGGCATTGCCCACGTTCAGAGTCCCCGGGATCAACTCATCCGGCGGGTGCCCGCGCAGCTTGAACAACGCCGTGATCTGCGCGTAGTTCCCGATGCCGAGCGTGTCGAGGAAGCTCGTCGCCCCGCCGATCACGACATCGCCACCGGACGGGCGGACCGGCCAGCGGCGCCTGCGGGTCGCGACCACCCAGGCGACGACGACGGCGATCTCGACGACCGCGAGGCAGGCGTAAACGATCTTCAGCGCGGCCGACATGGTTCCCCCCTCCCCCGCGGCCGATGTTCCACTTTGCCAAAACGCCGTCGGGCCCTTGTTAGCTTAGCTGATTCCTGCCGGTCGCTGTCGGGAGCCCCATCCGAGGCCTCGGACTCATGCCACGGCGTCCGCGTGGCACAGGCCGGCGATGCGTCGGTGAGCGGCCGCGATCGGCCATGAGCCGTCCGTCGCGTATGGCCGCTTTGGGCGGACGTAGCTTCTATGTGCCGATTGCAACACCGAAGCTCATATGCTCTCCCCGCCAACCACTTCGTCGAAGAAAGTCTTCCCAGGTCAGTGCGGTCGGATCATTTCGTCGGCTCCATGCCAGGTCCCGGTCGGGTGCGTAGTACCCGTATTCGACCGCGTAGGTAACCATTCCCACGAGCTCGCGTACCAGCCACTCGTCGGCACCGAATGCGGGGAAGTTCTTTAGCAAATCCTCGCGTGTGTATGCAGACGTGTAGTGCGCACGCACCCCCGAAACGCGCACGAAAGTTTCCACAAGTTCGCGCGCAGTCAGTACCTCACCGATGACAGGTAATGTTCGGCCGGAATACGACTCCGGATTGTCGAAGTGCGCCATCACCGCCGGACCGGTCGCGGTCAGCGGATCAACGAACGGCACGGGCGTGTCGGGCGGTAGGTAAACCGGGAAACTCAAGCCGCCGTCAGTTTGGGGGCGGGGCAGATAGTGCTCAAGAAAGTTGCTGTAGAAAAAGGCAAGTTGGATGAATGAACTGTGAAGCGGCAGTGTGCGCAGGTAGGCTTCCACTAGGGCCTTCTCGGTGAAGTGTGGCGCCCACAGAGTGCCGCCAGTGCGATCGTCGACATTTTCGAGACTACTCCAGACGACATGCTCCACGCCCGCGGCGAGCGCCGCGTCAGCCAGCTCCATGCCCAGCGCTAATTCGGGACGGCCCGGCGGCGGTACGGGCGCAATTGGCGGCGTCATCAAAAAAGCGCCGTGCGAGCCTCGCAAAGCCGCGGCAAACTGCGCTTTGCGCCCCGCTTCCAGCGGTGCGACGACGACCTCGGCGCCGCGCCGGGCCAGTTCGCGCATCGGTTCGCTATCGACGCTTCGCGCCAAAGCGCGCACTCGATAGCGACCGCTATCCAGCAGCGTGCTGGCCACGCTGCGGCCTTGCTTGCTGGAGGCACCAGCTACGGTAATCAGAGGCATTGATGATAAATGGGACATGCGATTTCTCCGGACAGGCACGCAACACGCGCGCCGACATGTGCAGTGTGGGCAGAACCTCGCACGGAGTGAAATCGTCGGTCTTCTGGTCTACTATCCATGCAATGGATACCAACCGGTTGGACCTGAATTTACTTGTCACCCTAGAAACCTTGCTGGCAGAGCAGAACGTGACGCGCGCCGCGCGCCGCTTGCATCTGAGCCAACCGGCAGTGAGCGCACAGCTCGCGCGCCTGCGCGATCTGTTCGACGATCCGTTGCTGATTCCGGCGCAGCGTGGCATGACTTCCACAGCAAAGGCCGATGAACTTCTGGCGCCTCTACGTGATGCTTTAGACCAAGTGCGCGCCACGGTGGGCCGTCATGTGCACTTCGATCCTGCGCAGGCCCGCCTGACTGTGGCTATCGCCTGCACGGACTATCTGGAGGCTGCATTGGTGCAGCCGCTGGTATTGCAGTTGCGCCAACAAGCGCCCGGCGTGAGGGTTGCGGTGCGTTTCCTGGACATGCCGCAACTAGCAGCGCAGATGGCCCGCGGGGAGGTAGACCTCGCGTTGATGACGCCCCGCGACGCCCCGACCAACCTGCGCAGCCGTCACCTGTTCGACGAGCGCTACGTGCTGATAGGCCGTCTCGGCCACCCGCGTCTGCGCCGCAAGCTCACGGCGGCACAATTTGCACAGCTGGAGCACATCATCGTGTCGCTGCGCGGCGGCGATTTCTCCACGCCCGTGGATGATATGTTGGCGAGCCTAGGTCTCCAGCGCAACGTGGTGCTGTCCGCGGCCTCGTTCCTGGTTGTGCCTGACATCGTGGCCCGCTCCGACCTCGTCGCTCTAGTACCGCAACGACTCGTGCGCGATCGGGTCGACGCGTTGATGATCGTTAACTGCCCTATTCCCGTGCCGAGCTTCGAGGTGAGCATGCTTTGGCATGAGCGAAGCCACGGACATGCCTCCCAGCGCTGGGTGCGCGAGTCGCTGAGGGCACTGGTCGCCAGCTGGGGCGAACCCGCGAAGATAACGCGACGATAGACCGGTAGTCCCGGGCGGCAGCGCGCGGTGCAACGACTAAGTCGAAGCCAGACCGCCCCTTTGAACGACCGCTTCCCGGTGACCAATCTGGGAATCCGAATGGCGAATATGGGTCGATCAGAGACACATGGCGCGCTCGCACGGCCACGGTCCAACTTGGCACAAGCGATGCCACTTGATCATCTTCCTCAGGTATCGGTCGTCACCTCATCCCAAGGCAGGCCATCATATCCGGTAATCCAGTTGATGGCATGGTGCCGCTCTTGAACGATCTCAATATCGATACCGGGCGGCATTGAACGCTCATGGAGCTGGGCGTCGCGCGCTTTCCAATGGTCCTCGAGATAAAAATCAGCTTGTTTCCACAAACTATCCTCGTCGATCAGCGACGCTTGCGCGATGAATGTTCGCGTCGATGTTCTGGCGAACGGCGGTAAAATCGACTTAAAGATGCTGGTGTCGCATTGCGTGGCCGAATCCGGCAACTCCTGGATCTTGCCGAGCGCCCACAGCAGGACACTCAAACGTTCACTTTGCCAGCCGAAGTTGATATGCGCCTTCCGTGGCGGGTTTGCCTGCTCTAGATAGGCCACTTCATGCGCCGTCAGGTCGCCCCAGAGGCCCTCGGTTCGCAGCCAGGTCAATATTTCATCCTTCGGTGCGCCGAGCGCCGTGCCCACTACGGCGAACAGGGCGAGGCACCGCCGCGCGACCTCCTGCGCAGGCCGAATCTCATCCTCGACGCTATCCTCTACATCATTCACATCAATTTCGCGCTTTGCTGGCTCACCTCGGCCACTACATCATTGCCGACGCGCGCGTCAATTGAGCCACCCATGAGCGGTCGTTCGCCGAAGGCGGCACGGGTCGGACCCGCCTGGCGGCGTTCGGTGGCGCTTAGCATGCTTTAAAATGCGAAATCTCCTCTCCATTTGCCAGTGAAGGACCGACTATGAAAACAACCAGGCTACCGTTCGGGGCACTGGCTGTTCTATCGCGATGTCGGGCTCGTCGCGTGCAGCGGTCCGGATACACCACCCGCGCACCCTGGCGCGCAGGCGGCGAGTATCAGCGATTAAAGACGGACTGGGCGTGCGCGACGCTACGCCTCTATCTCCGGAGCGCTCATCGACGAATGAGGAGGCATGGGATTGGAGTCATGGATCATGGCGCCTGTTGGAAGTCGTCCGAGCAATACAAACGCTGCCAGCACGGTCACCCTGCGTAAGCGATTCCGTGCTCGCGGATCTCAGGCAACACGTCGATATCACCGAGACAGGGGCCGCCCGCATGGAGGAAGCCTATCGCCTACTTTGGCTAATGGACCTGCTAGGCGAGACCAATCAGGGTTCGAAGTCTTTGCGCCCACCCCTCATCGCGGAGACAGTCAGCAAGATGCGGGCAGCCGGCTGGGGAAATGACGCGATATTGGTGGCTGTCTCGGATCCGGCGTCTCGGGAAGCGGAGATTTTTCGCTCGTCCCTAATCACACGGGTTCAGCAATGGGACCAGCAAATGGGTTTCCCTTATCGCGACCCAATCCTGCCCTATATTCCACCGCCTCAACCTCAACAAGTCGAGGCGTTGCGTCACGCTGCCTCCGCCGCAACCGACGCGGCACGAGAAGCGACGCGTGCGGCCAAGGCATCAGTGGCAGCGCCACCAATTCCCGCTACCGCGCCGCCAAGCTCGGAGCCGAAGTAGGTGACTTCCATCTGAGTCCGCCCCTCCAAGAGGTTCAATCCACGCGGAATGCCTGACATTTGTGGTTCCCGATACCCCGCCTTTGGTGGAGGACAGCTCCGGGTCGATACCAGGCGGCTGGCATCCACAGTAGAATGAATATGGTGACTACAAAGCCTTTGCCGCTGCTTGCTTACGCGCCATTAGGTGTCACCGCTTTGCTTGTTTTCTGGACACTGTATGTCTCGCCACATTCGAAGTACGGCGACTCCTGGGCAATCGACCCGGCATTAGTTGCGCTGCCACTCGTCGTCGGTCTACATGTCCTGCTGGCGTACAAGTCACGTTGGCAGAGTTTTTTTATTGCATATGGAATCCTTCACTGTGCATTCTTTTGCTACATCTGGATCTGGTGCTTAGCAATGATCTCAAAGGATTCACTTTAGTGCCGGATAGCGGACGTTGATGACGGGCGGCAACGGTTAAGGGTTGTCCGACACCTGCCGGTGCGCGCTGAGCTGTCCAAGCCCGGTGAGGCTTGGGGGCAGGTGTTGGACAAGCCTCCAGGGAGGAAACCGCGGGGACGTGCTGATGCCGATCAGCAGAGGCGCGGATCTATGGGGATTTGAACGTCGGTAGAAGCCAGTGAGGCGAAGATTGTCGGGGCTGCGTGATCGATGTGTGTCGGTGGCGAGCCAAGGCACGCAGCGGCACGGAGCGTTCAAGAGACGATTGTCGTGCCGACAATGGAACGTTTTGCAGAACGAGGCCACGGGCGTTCGCGGCGGCATGATTTTGCAGAATGCCGCCGTAAAGGTTTTGTTGATTGACGCGATGTCGATCATGGTGCGGCCGAAGAACCCGGCGGGCCACGGATGTGCTGAGCGCGCGCGAAGGTCTCGATGACGAGCATCGGCGCGCCGCAGTGTCGGCACACGAAGGTGGGCCTGGGGCAGGCGTGATCGGCGCTGCCGTCGCCGGGCTCAACGGGAGGCGTTGGCGCCGGCTGATGCAGAAGCTCGCGAGCGGTGGCGATGTCGCGCTGGCGGTTGGCGTTGGCGAGCAAGCCGTAGTGACGGATGCGATGAAAGCCGGAGGGCAGCACGTGCAGCAGGAAGCGGCGCATGAACTCCTCGGTCGCCAAGCTCATCGTTTTGTAGCGCGTGCGCCCGTGTTCGCGGTAGTCCTTCCAGCGGAAGGTGACGCCGCGATCGTCCAGTGCCACGAGCCGTGAGTTGGAGATCGCCACTCGATGGGTGTAGCGGGACAGATAGGCGAGAACCTGCTCAGGTCCTGCGAACGGGCGCTTGGCGTAGACGACCCACTCGCATTGGCGCAGTGGCATGAGCCAGTCGGCGAAGGCCTCGGCGTCGGCCAAATCGACGTGCTCGCCGAAGAACTTGAGTTGACCGTCACGATGCAGGTTCTGCAGCTCTTCGAGGAAGCGACGGCGAAACAGACGCGACAGTACCCGTACCGAGAGGAAGAAGCCCGGCTTGCACGGCACCCAGCGCTCGGCATCAGGTGCGAGGCCGCCGCCGGGTACGATGCCATGCACATGCGGATGGTGAGTCAGCGCCGAGCCCCACGTGTGCAGCACCAGGGTCGTGCCGATCCGGGCACCCAAGTGCTTCGGATCGGCGGCGATCGTGCGCAGCGTCTCGGCAGCGATGTCGAACAACAATCCATAAATAATCTCCTTGTTGGTGTAGGCGATGGCGCTGATGGGCGCTGGCAAGGTGAACACCACGTGGTAATACTGCACGGGCAAAAGATCCGCCTGGCGTGCTTCGAGCCAGCGCTGCGCGGCGCTGCTCTGGCACTTCGGACAGTGCCGGTTGCGGCACGAGTTGTAGGCGATCTGCGCTTGCGCGCACGCTGAACAGCGCAGCGCATGGCCGCCGAGCGCGAGGCTGCGGCACTGCTCGATGGCCGACATGACCTTGAGCTGCCCGAGGCTGAAGTGCCCCCGCTGATGCTCTCGCCAAGTCGGCCCGTGGGCGCGGAAGATATCCGCGACCTCCAGGGCGTTGCGTGGCACGAGCCGGCGCTACGTCGGCCGGGAACTCTCCAAGGGACTTAAGACTTTGCGCAAAGTCTCGGTGGCGACATGGGTATAGAGCGCGGTGGTCTCCAATTTTTTATGTCCAAGCAGCACTTGGATGGTGCGGATGTTCTCTCCCTGTTCGAGCAGATGGGTGGCGAACGCGTGACGCAGCGAATGCATCGTGACGCGCTTGTCGATGCGCGCGGCGACGGCCGCTTCATGCACGGCGCGGTTCAGCTGCCGTGTACTCATCGAGTCCACCGGATCGAGGCCCGGGAATAAATAACCGCCCGGCAGCACCTTGCCCTGGGCCCGGGCGTAGCGCCACCAGGTGCGCAGCCGCTCGAGCAGGAGTGGGGCAGCAGCGCATAGCGATCCTTCTGGCCCTTACCCTGCTCGACGCGCAACAGCATCCGCTTGCTATCGATATCACCGACCTTCAAAGCCGTGACTTCGCTGACGCGAAGTCCTGCCCCATACGCGACCGACAACGCGGTCTGATGCTTGAGGTTCTTCGCCGCATCGAGCAGGCGGCTCACTTCCTCGCGACTTAATATGATCGGCAAGGTGCGCGACATGCGCACGGGGTGCATCTTGGCCATCAACTCGGGCTGACCGAGGGTTGCCTCGAATAAGAACTTCAGTCCCGTGATCGTGGCGTTCAGCGTGATCGCAGAGATCCCCTGATCGACGCAGTGCAGTTGGTAACGGCGCAGATCCTCAGCCGTGGCCGTATCGGGCGAGCGGCCCAGAAATCGGGTGAAGTGAAGGACCGCGCGAATGTAGGCGTCCCGCGTCTTGGGCGCGAGCTGGCGCATCCGCATCTCCTCGATCATGCGTTGACGCAGCGGTGAAACCTTGCGGGATGAATCGTTCATGGCTCTGCTCCGGTTGCAAAACGAGGCGAATTGCCTCACTTTGCAACCTACAAAACAGAGCCTCAAACATCAGCCATCCTCCGACCCCCAATCGGAGCTACCCCTACCGCGCGAGCGGTTTAGTCCTCGGGTCGTGATGACTCATTCACTCGCTCGGACACAGTGTCGTCAGCGATCGTCGGAGGCCTCTCGGACTGGCCGGCCCCATGGACGCCAGCGTCCCTGCCGTACCGTCCATATCCCGATGGCCACGGTAGCCGCTAGACAAACTGCGAGTGCGATTACCCCCGCCTCAGGGCCGAACGTCCCGCCGGTCACCAGCGTCGGTCCCGATAGCTGTGATTCAATCAACCCGTGTGATTCGTGGCCCGACACGACGGTTCCAAAAATTCCGCCCTCGGCAAAGTTCCAGCCAAAGTGCAGTCCAATGGGCAACCACAGCCCACGCGACGCCGAATAGGCAATGCCGAGCAGAGCGCCGGCCTCGAGCGCGATCGCCACTGTACTCACCGGTGTCGCGCCGGGGTTGGCCGCGTGTGTCAGTCCGAATAGGACACTCGAGATGATCAGGGCCGCGGCCGTTCCGAGCCGCTCCTCAGCAATCCGGAAGATTGCGCCCCGAAATACCAGTTCCTCACCGACCGCTGCCGCGATGGATGTTGCAAGCTGCGAGAGCAAATGGGCTAAGCCACCGAATACCGCGTGCTGAACGTATCCGCCAACCGCAAGCAATGCGTACACGGCACCGAACAAAGCCAGGCCCAAGGCGATGCCTGCCGCCACCCGCGGTGCCGAGTTCTTCTTCGCCAGCTCCGCGATTCCGCGGCGCTCGAGGTGCCGCACTAAGAGGCAATACAGCCACAGCATCAGGCCGCTGTACAGCAGTTCAGTGGGGAGCAGCCATAGCGATCGCACCGGACCCGGCAGCCGCTTCGCCACACTTGCGATTACTCCCTGCAGGATGATCAGAGCTGCAAACAACGAGACGCTAAACAGCAGCATCCTTACCAATGTGAAGCGATTGATAAAGTGCGCTATGGCGCCGCGATCCCCGCCAGCGCTCCCGGCGTTCACTTGCGCGCTGCCCCGAGATCGTTCGGCGACGATACAAAGATACGCAGCCGCAGACTCACCCGGTGCACCTCTTCTTTTGTCCGCTATCACCTGCGGTAGGCATTATGGCGACGCGAATCAGATTTTCACAGAAGGAGACTCGACATGCCCAAATTCATAACCATCGGATATGGAGACCGCGAGGGGTACGACCGCACCGACGCAGCCGTTCGCGACGCGGCGCATGCCCATGACGCGCAGTTGCTCAAAGCGGGCGTCCTGATGGGTATTGCGTGTAGCCCTGTGCAGGTACGCAATACCGACGCAAAGGGTATCGAGACAAAGGCTGGCCCTTTCATGTCCTGTTCGCTGCCCGTAGCCGGGTTCGCGGTGATCGAGGCCCCAACCTTGGCCGATGCCGTCAAGTTGGTATCGCAAACCCCCTGTGCGGTGGCACACGGCGTGGTCGAGGTGTGGCCGCTCAAACAGACAGGATAAGCCACCATGACAGCACGTAGACCGAGTCGCCACATTGTGGACGACAGGAGCGGCCGCACCAGGGGGAACCGGACATCGCATATCAGATCGCGCCCCTAAGTTCTGCACATGGTTATCCACACATTCAGGTACCCTAAAACTCATCATAACTATATGAAAATAAAGAAATTAAGAGGCATGCGAGAAGGTGATTCTGGAGGCCGATAAGCATAGAATCATGGATATCCCCACAGTAGTCAGGAGCCTCCCATGGACGGTGGATCATCCGCAAAGAACGCCCGCCGCAGGCCCGTCTCTCTTGCCGAGCTCGAAGCCCAAATCACCGAACTCGCCGGACAGCTGAACGCCGCGCAGTATCGCTGGCTCACGCTCATCGCCGAGTACGATCGGCGCAAGGGCTGGGCGGACGGGAAACTCCCCTCCTGCGCCCATTGGCTGAACTTCAAGTGCGGCTTGAACTTAGGGGCGGCCCGCGAGAAGGTGCGGGTGGCGCATGCGCTCTCGAGCCTGCCGAAGATTGCCGCCGCCATGGCCCGAGGCGAATTGAGCTACTCGAAAGTGCGGGCCGTGTCGCGCGTGGCCTGCGAGGCGACCGAGGAGACCTTTCTGATGATCGCCCTGCATGGCACCGCGCATCACGTGGAGCGGCTGGTGAGCGGTTACCGCCGGGCGCAGCAGGCCGAAGAGCTGTCCCGGGAGGCTCAGCAGCACGCGAACCGCAGTGTGACCTATGGGTATGACGAAGACGGCAGCCTGGTGCTCAAGGCGCGCCTGCCGGCCGTGGCGGGTGCGATGCTGATCGAGGCGCTGGAGGCGGCCTTGGAGAGGGTCCCGCAGACGGAGATCTCCGCCAAGGTGGTCGAAGAACGCACCCTCCCCTATGCATGCCGGCGCGCCGATGCGCTCGCCTACGTGGCGGAGAGCTTCCTCGCCGGCTCAGGCACGAGCCCTGCATCGACCGCCGATCGCTATCAGGTCGTGGTGCACGTGGACTCGGAGAGTCTGCGTGAGCACACGGACGGCCGCTGCGAGATCGAACAGGGACCCTCCCTCCCCATCGAGACGGCGCGCCGGCTCGCCTGCGATGCCAGCCTGCTCAGCGTCCTGGAGAACGAGCACGGGGAACCGCTCGATGTGGGACGCAAGACGCGCTCCATTCCCCCCGCCATCCGCCGCGCACTCCGAACCCGCGATGCCGGGTGCCGCTTCCCCGGCTGCACCCACCAGCGGTATGTCGACGCGCACCACATCGAGCACTGGGCCGACGGCGGGGAGACCAAGCTCTCCAACCTTGTGACCCTGTGCCGATTACACCATCGCCTGGTGCACGAGGGACAGATCCGCATCGAGACCGCGCCTGAAGGCGGCTGGCGCTTCGTGCATCCGGACGGCCGGCACTACGAGGTGATCCGATGCACGGCACCTGAGGAATACACGGGGGAAGAACTCGCGCACACGCATGCAGACCTTGGCATTCACATCGACGCCGACACCGCCGCCACCCGCTGGCGGGGCGAGCGCATGGACTACGAGTTGGGTGTCTGGGTACTCTGCCAGCAAGTTGAGCGTGCCCGGGCTGCCCGCGACGGCGATGATTCCGATGATTTCGATGCTTCCCGTGATTGCAGCGTTGCCGCGGAAACGTCGGATTCGTTCGAACACAGCAACGGCGATCAAGCGGAAGACCGAGCGATTCGGATATGTTGACTTCGTAGTGATGAGGTTAATGATGGACGCAGTGAGTGCAACTCCGGTGAGCCGCGCGCTGTGGTTTATTGAGAGCCATTTAGCGCACGAATTAACGCTCGAAGAGATTGCGGACGCCGGCTGCGTGTCGCGGCATCACATGTCGAGGGTGTTTGCGGTCACCCTGGGGTGTCCGATCATGCGGTACGTGCGCGGGCGCCGATTAACGGAGGCGGCACGGGCCTTGGTGGATGGCGCCCCAGACATTCTGAGTGTGGCGCTCAACGCGGGGTATGGTTCGCACGAGGCGTTCACGCGGGCATTTCGCGAGCAGTTTGGGCTGACACCGGAGGCGGTGCGGGCGCAAGGAAGTCTGAAAAACATCCGCGTAATGGAGGCGATGAAAATGCAGGAGAGACTCTTGGAACAAGTTGAGGCTCGCATGGAAAAGGGCAGCGTGTTGCTGATCGCGGGTCTGGGCGCACGATATAAACCATCTGGAACAAGTGGCTGCCGGAATCCGGGCGGGAAGCGGCGGACGCTCCGCATTACGAGCTGTATGGGGAAGATTTCGATTCTGCAACCGGCCGGGGGCTCGTAGAGATATGGCTGCCGCTTGTCCCCGGAGGCGCAAGAACAAGTCGGGTCACTCGATCATGGTGAATCCGCGCTGGAGTGCCGAAAATTCGCTTTTCATCTTGTTTGCTGGTTGGGTGCCGTCGGAATTGAGTGTCATCGTGTAGCCGACGTTGGTCTTACCCGCCGCAACGTCCTTCATGTGCACCATCGCGTTGATCTCCGTGCGCCCTCCCGTGAGGAATGGAACGCCTTCCCACGGATGAGCGCCGGTGGTCATCGTCCGCCAGGATCGCGTGATATCCTCCGGCATGGATGGCAACGGCTTTGATCGCCGAACAAGCCCGACCCATTTCTGCTTTTCGCTGTCCGCGAGATACACGCCGCCGAGATCCCACACCGTACCGGCACCGTCACGCATGTAACTGTATTTCAACATCAACACGCTGCCCGCATCTATCCTCAGCACGGCCACCGGAACCAGCATCTGGAATCGCGAAGACCTAATGCCCAGGCCGCGGCTGTAATCGAACTGTATCGTCACGTTAGACAGGGTCGCCGGCAAGGCGGGCGGGTCGTCGAGGAATGCCTGCCACTGCGTCAGGGTGCCGGTATAGGACACGTAGATAAAGCCGCAGACCGCTTCCATTTCCTTGGTCACGGTCTCACGCAAGGCGGTCGGGGCTTGCGACATCATCATGACCATCCCATCGGGAGTGGGTAACGCGACGGTGATGATGGCGGTGTCGTTAAACGGCACCAGCCAGTAGCGGATCTGCCACTTCCTCCGGTAGTCGTCGGTGAACCAGGATTCCTCGCCGGCCTTGCCCAGTGACGTCACACGCACAGAATCGGTACCCACCGGCCGCGACACCGGATAGCCCTTGAGCAGCAGATCCATGAACTGCTTCGAGTCGGCGATCAGGTCGGCCCCGCGGACGTCGTCGGGAGCCTTGAGCCTCACGAAGAAGACGTTATTGGTTACGCCTTCCTGCAGGTAACCATTCTTGTCCAGCTGCACCTTGCGTGGCGCATCGCCGACGAGCGTCCACGTCCCGCCGTCGGACAAGCTGATCAGCTTCGGAAATGCTTCTGCGTAGACCGAAGTGAGCAGCTGTTCCGAATTGCCCAATGGGAACATCGCGTCCGCATGATTTTTCATGAAGTCGGATTGCATTTTGGTCAGCCAATTGGCACTGATCTGGCGTGCGGACGCGTAAAATTCGTCGAGCGTCTTCGGCAGCGGTATTTTCTCGTTCAGGCTGACCGAGTCGGCGGCCTTCATGACCACGGTGCGAAAACTTGAACGAGCCTCGATAACGCCGGTTTCCTCACTACCATCGAGCACTTGGCCGATGGCGAGTGCAAAATTCAAGTTCTCGTTGGGCGACTTGCGCAATACGACACCGACCACCTTGCCGTTGCGGTCGATCAGCGGTCCGCCGCTGTTGCCCGGCGAGGCCGCCGCTGAAAACCTGAGCCACTGCCACCGGCCGTCAAGTTCCTCGGGCGTGTCCGATGTGTACAAACCGTCACGGACAACGACGCCCTCTCCAAGGGCGTTGCCGACGGCAAACACGGGCGTGTTGAGCGGGGGCCGTGATCGGGTCTCCAGCGGCACGACGACGGGAGCGCCCACCACGCTGAACACCGCGTAGTCCTCGCTGCTGGAATACTTGATGATTTTGTCGATCCGGTAGGTCGTGCCGGCTGCGCTCCGTAGAGCGAGCGGACCGTACTGGCTGCCGTAGCCGGCGCCGATCACATGGGCGGCCGAGACGAAGCGATTGGGGCCTATCGCGAACGCTGTGCCGATGGACCGGAACTTATCCATACGCTCGCGGTACGGAATAAGTTCAAGCGGCAGAGGCTTTTCGTAGGTCAGCGGGTCCGATACAGGTTTGGCGAGCACGACTTCAAAGGTCGCGTCGCTCAGCCTCTGCTCCACGCCCGGTGCGAGAGTCGCGGCGGTGGCACACCCGAAACTCGCCATCAAGCCCAACACCCCCAGGCCGCCGGCGATCACCGAACGCACTCGTATCCATGTGCTTTTATGCATTAAATGTCTCACTCCCTGACCCAATCAGTGACGGTCTACCAAAGCGCACATGCTCTCTCACCGAGGTGATTCACGCAATAGCGGCCGCACACTCCTGGTGCCTCAATTTGCGGCTGAACAGTCAAACAGCCGGCACTCAGGGCGGCGGTCGATCCGATCGCGCGCGCCACCCAGGGAAGCGGTGGAAGTCTCTCGACAAATCGTCCAAGCTGGAGACCGGGCAATTCGGATATGTTGACTTCTGGCTCCTGTACACTCGATATCGGAGAATTAACTAAAACAATCAGCAGGAGGTGCGGCATGATGTCGAGGCTTTCCGTGGGTGTGTTTATCCTGATGCTTGCTCCGGCTGTCATCGCAGCTCAAAGCCCGGTACTTTTGGGCAACGACGACATCTACTTCACATTTGAGCTGGCCGAGCAGCCTTTGCTGGGAACAGGTCATGTGTCGATGGTCCACGCCCGGACTCGAATCTGCGGATTTCAAATTCGCGGCAATCATCGCAACTCGGCCAATCCGCGAGTGGAGTGGGATATGAATATTGACTCAATCCACTCGGACGCCGGCTGGATTTCCGGCGTCTGGGCGGACGTCTTCGATGTCGTGGGTCAAGAGCGCAAGCCGAGGCCGCCGATCGTCGATCTCAGTTTCTCGATCGAAGGAGACCCTCAGTTGATTGCTGCGCGAATCGTCGGCGCGCCGAACACCGACAACGCCATCAAGGCCGTTCTGGACAACGAGCCCGCCAATCGGCTGTTCTCTGCGCTCTCAGGGAACAATCATCTCGTCACGATCGCGCTCACGTACAAGGACAACGGCTCCGACGTGATCCAAATACGCGGGTATCACGACGGGACAACAGGCGGGAGAAACAGTTTATTCAACAACTGTCTGCGCGGATACACGCCAATCCGCGGGCGAGCGAGGCCCGTACCTTAGCCATCAACCATCATCACGGAGTGCACAGGAGTGGCGGAGCATGCGCCGCCGTGATCGGCTCCGCGGGTTCCAATACAGTGTCGCGCGGCAGAAGCGACCGCGCGCCGGATCTCGCCGCATTGATATCTCGCCGAAATTCCACGGTCTTGTCGCCGACAAATACGTAGTCGCCGAAATAAACCGTGGCTCCCGGTGGCGCTATGAAGGCGCGCCCCATTGATGATGGCGCCAGAGTCGCGTTTGCATTGCGCCCGCTGTATACGTAGGCGTTCGCCGGGACCTCATATGCAAGGTATGTAACTTTGGAGGGAGTCGACGGACCGGCGGCTTCGATGCGATTGTAGTGAAAGCAATTGCCGTTGATGTTCTGCTTTTCGACCGAGTACTCATCCAGAATCAAGGGAAAACCGGCGTAAGGCCACGCCGCATCGAGGCCAATACCGATCACTACGATGGCGTGAGCCGCGTCCGGCTTGGTTCGCGGCGCCGTGGTGATTCGGTGCACGGAATTCACCAGACAACCGGGAATGGCTGCGCATGCAACAAGCAGTGCCATCCACTGCACAACTCCTCGCCTCATGGCTCACCCCCGATCGTTCAGCGCAAGGCGCGATTCAACACCCACGCAAGGCGCACTCCCGCCTTGCTCAACTGTTGCCGCGTGACAATGGTCGCGTCGGCGATGTACACCGCAGACAGCGTGTAGTGATTGAGGCCGTCGGCTGCAGGGAGCAGACCATATGCGTGATATTCGGCCGCTTCGAAGGACTCGCGGGCCCAGGCCGCTGCGCCGCCCGCCGCCCACTTCGCGCGCTGCGCATCCGTCATATCCGCGATCAATTGCCCTGCGATGGCCGCCGCGCCGCTGCCGAGGCGCGCCACGAACTCCGTATCCCAGTCGTGGTGAAGGGTGTTCGGCGAAATGCTGGTGGCAGCCGCGATTTTCAGATTGCCGCCGCGGTCATGATCGTCGCTGGCATGCAGCGGCTGGTGCACATCGCCGACGAAGTGCAGGAGAAACTGCAGCGCGAGCCGCCTCTCCGGATCGCGGGTCGCCGGGCTCTCGAGCTCCGCGGTGAATTCATCGATCTTGTCGACGATGCAGTCATCGGCAGGCCCCAGTGACGCAGGCGTTTCCTTGCGCAAGACAGGCCGCCCGTGACAGGCGGTTTGCAGATCCGGACCGTCGAGTTCCAGATCCACGAAATGCCAGTTGCGGGTTTGATTGTAGCGAAGCTTCGTCGTCCCGCGATCGGAGTCACGGAATTTGTCGGCCCAAGTCGCTTCCTGGTCTATGTTCGTGTTCGGCGTGAGCCGCGTCGTGTCCCCGGCGAGAATGGCGTTCACCTTGGCGCGCACCGCGGGTTCGAGATAGCGATCCGCGATCAAGCCGATCACCTCGTGCCCCTCATCCCCCCACCCGTAGGCCGGGGCCACGATGCAGCAGATCAGCGCACAAGCCATGCCGAACAACGTGGCCTTACCCATCACTCAGCCAGCTTTGCTCCCTGAACCACGGTTTGAGCCGGCTCCAGTTCGGCGGTCCAACGCCCTTCGGCTTCGATCTTCAAGGCATTGAATTTTCCCGCGGGTTTGGTTCCACCCGGACGGACCCTTTTCCGTGGTCGTTTTGATAGTTTCTGTAGCACAAGTTCCTCCCTGAATGGCGCGGGTCATCTTGGGGGAAAACCGGTCCCGGAGGCAACCCCCCAGTCCCGGCTCCGGACCCAAAAAAAAGAGCGGGCCGAAGCCCGCTCTCTTTTGACCGTAACCAGCCATTGCAGGCCCGCGCCCGCAATGCGTGGAATTACATGTCCATGCCGCCCATGCCGCCCATGCCGCCGCCCGGGGCGCCGTGCGCATGCTCTTCGTCCTTCGGCGACTCCGCGATCATGACTTCCGTCGTGAGCAGCAGGCCCGATACCGAAGCGGCGTTCTGCAGAGCCAGACGCGTCACCTTGGTGGGATCCAGGATGCCCATTTCGATCATGTCGCCATATTCGCCCGAAGCCGCGTTGTAGCCGAACGTGCCCTTGCCCTCGCGGACTCGGTTCAGAACGACCGCAGCGTCTTCGCCGGCGTTGCTCACGATCTGCCGCAGCGGCTCTTCGATCGAGCGGGCCAGGATCTTGATGCCCGTGGTCTGATCTTCATTCGCGCCCACCAGCTTCTCGATGGCCTTCAGCGCACGCACCAGGGCGACACCGCCGCCCGGGACCACGCCCTCTTCGACGGCCGCACGGGTTGCGTGCAGTGCGTCCTCGACGCGGGCCTTCTTTTCCTTCATTTCGATTTCGGTGGCGGCACCGACCTTGATCACGGCCACGCCGCCGGAGAGCTTGGCAACGCGCTCCTGCAGCTTTTCCTTGTCATAGTCGGAAGTCGCTTCCTCGATCTGCTGGCGGATGCTCTCGACCCGGCCCTTGATGTCCGAGGCCTTGCCGTTGCCGTCGATGATCGTGGTGTTCTCTTTCTCCACCAGTATCTTCTTCGCTTCGCCCAAATCGTTCAGCGTCGCCTTCTCGAGCGACAGGCCGACTTCATCGGAGATGACCGTGCCGCCGGTGAGAATCGCGATGTCCTGCAGCATGGCCTTGCGGCGGTCGCCGAAGCCCGGCGCCTTGACGGCGGCGACTTTGACGATGCCGCGAATCGTGTTGACGACCAACGTCGCCAGCGCCTCGCCTTCCACATCTTCGGCGACGATGAGCAGCTGACGGCCGCCCTTCGCAATCGCCTCGAGCAGCGGGAGTAGTTCGCGTATGTTGGAGATCTTCTTGTCGACCAGCAAAATCAGCGGCTTGTCGAGCTCGGCGCTCTGGCTCTGCTGATTGTTGATGAAGTACGGCGACAGATAGCCGCGGTCGAACTGCATGCCTTCGACCACTTCGAGCTCGTTCTCGAGGCCCGAGCCTTCTTCGACCGTGATCACGCCTTCCTTGCCGACCTTCGCCATCGCATCCGCAATCGTCTTGCCGATGCTCTCGTCGGAGTTCGCGGAGATCGTGCCGACCTGCGCAATCGCCTTCGGGTCCTTGCAGGGCTTGGAGAGCTTCTTCAGCTCCTCGGTGGCCGCCGCGACCGCCTGGTCGATGCCGCGCTTCAGATCCATCGGGTTGATGCCCGCGGCAACGGCCTTCAGGCCTTCGCGGATGATGGCTTGTGCGAGAACGGTCGCGGTGGTGGTGCCATCGCCGGCTTCGTCGGAGGTGTTGGAAGCGACTTCCTTCACCATCTGCGCGCCCATGTTCTCGAATTTATCCTTGAGCTCGATTTCCTTCGCTACCGACACGCCGTCCTTGGTGACGGTCGGGGCGCCGAAGCTCTTGTCGAGCACCGCGTTGCGGCCCTTGGGACCCAGCGTGACTTTCACGGCATTCGCCAGAATATTCACACCCTTGAACATGCGTTGCCGAGCGTCGTCGCTGAAGCGTACGTCTTTTGCTGCCATTTGCTGATACCTCTAATTGAATTTATTTAGCGGGAAGTTGATGGGTAAGGGATGCGAGGCGATTACTTGCCTTCGACCACGGCCATGATGTCTTCTTCGCGCATCACAACCAGCTCATCGCCATCCATTTTCACTTCGGTGCCGCTGTACTTGCCGAAGAGGATCTTGTCGCCGACCTTGACGTCCAACGGGCGGATTTCGCCGCTCTCCAAAATCTTACCCTTGCCGACAGCGACCACCTTTCCGAAGATCGGCTTTTCAGTCGCCGTATCGGGAATGACGATGCCGCCCGGGGACTTTCGCTCTTCCTCTTCTCGTTTAACGATCACGCGGTCATGAAGGGGACGAATCTTCATAAGACAAGACTCCTAGTGCTTGAAATTCGGGGTTTGTTACGAGGCCGGAGAGTTGTTAGCACTCTCCACCTGTGGCTGCTAATAATAGCGTCGAATTCGCCCGATTCAAGAGCCAGGGCAGTAAATTTTTGCCGTACCGCACCAATCCGGCCCATCCCAGCAGATTCGCCTTGGATCCGTTAGGCGCGCGCGAGCGGGTACGTTAGGCCGCGCGAGTACGCTAAAGTGCAAGCATGAGAATGTCCACCCTCGCCGCCCTAACGGCCTGCCTCACCCTGACCACCGGCCTCGCGGGTACCGCGGGCGCCAAACCCTGGTGGATGCGCGGCATTCAATCCAACGAAACCGACTTTCTGCCTCCCGATACCGCGTTTCGCGTCAGTGCCGGCGTCGAAGGCAGCACCGTGCACGTCCATTGGGTCATTGCCGACGGCTACTACCTGTACCGCCAAAGGATGGCCATCAAGGCCGAAAGCCCGGATCTCCTGGTCGCCGCGCCCGAACTGCCCAAGGGCATCCTGAAAACCGACCCCTACCTCGGCGCCCAGGAAATCTATCGGCAGCAAGTAGATGCCAAGGCAGCCTTCACCCGCTTCGATGGCGGTGCCCATCCGATGCAGATCAAAGTGACCTACCAGGGCTGCGCGGAAGCCGGCCTCTGCTATCCACCCATCACCAAGGTGCTCTTCCCCGAGCATGCGCGCCCCGCCCCCCGCCGTGGCGTCTCACCCCTGGGAAGGGGTGGCCATCCTTGCCGGCGGGTTTGCCTTTCTCCTGGCCGGACTGGTGCTACGCAAGGAGCGCAAGCTCGAACTCCCCGCAGCATGAACACGCCGATACTGCGCATCGCCGGCGCCGCCGTGCTGGTGATATTGGGAATAGGGGCTGGAGCATGGGTCCATTTCGCGGGCAACGCGACGCGAAGCGACCCCGCGGCCCCACACAGCCTTGGCGTCAAGGTTCCCGCGGGTGAGGCCAGCGCGCCCATCCCCGGCGACGCCTCGGAGGATGTGCTGCCGCAGCCCAAGATTCCAGATCGGCTGCCGCAATTCTCGCTAGAGGACCGCGCCGGCAAGTCCACCCCCATCTCGGCCTTTGCAGGCAAGTCCTTGATCATTAACTTCTGGGCCACTTGGTGCGCTCCCTGCCGCAGCGAAATACCGCTGCTCGAGAGCGTGCATGCCGAATGGAGCGGCCGCGGTGTCAGCGTGGTCGGCATCGCGGTGGACCATCGCGACCAGGTGCTGCAATTCGCCGATCGCTTCAAAATCGGCTATCCCCTGCTCATCGGCGAACAGGACGCCCTGGACGCCGCCACGGCATTCGGCGTGGTCACCCCCGTATTCCCGTTCACCGTGTTCACGGACCGCCGTGGCGAAGTGGTCGCCCTGTTCGTCGGTGAATTGCACAGGCCGGAGGCCGAACTCATTCTGTCGCAGGTGCAAAGCCTGAATGAGAACCGCGAGCAGCTCCCGGCGGCGCGGCAGGCCATCACCGAAGGCCTGCACGCCCTCCAAACCAAGCGGCCGGGATGATTCGAAGCCCGTTTCCGGCGACGTTCGCCGCCGAAGCTTGCCATTTCACCTCAATTTCTGGTTATTATCGCGGACCTTTGCAAGGCGGCGCGGGCGGATTCAACGAGATATGGCTGGAATTCTGTTGCTAAATGGCCCGAACTTGAACCTCCTCGGCACCCGTGAGCCGGAGATTTACGGTTCTGCGAGCCTGCAAAGCATCGAGGCCAAGCTCGAGGGACTTGCCCGCGCTCGCGGCCACTCCTTGGTCGCCTTTCAAAGCAATGCGGAACATGAGCTGATCGGAAAGATTCAAGCCGCCAAGAGCGATGGCATTGCGATTGCCATCATCAATCCAGCGGGCTACTCGCACACCAGCATCGCCTTGCGCGACGCCTTCCTGGCCGTTGCCCTGCCGTTCATCGAAGTTCACCTGAGCAACGTGTTCGCGCGCGAGGCTTTTCGGCAGCATTCCTATTTGTCCGACATCGCGGTCGGCTGCATTTTCGGATTGGGCCCCATCGGCTACGAGCTGGCGCTCAGCGCCGCATGCGCCCGCCTGACCAACACTTAAAACCAAAGATTCTTCAAGGGGATCGCGGATGGATATTCGCAAGGTAAAGAAATTGATCGAGCTGCTGGAGGAATCCGGCATCTCGGAGCTGGAAATTTCCGAGGGCGAGGAATCGGTGCGCATCAGCCGCCATCCACGAATGGCCATGCAGGCCCCCTTGGCCATGGGAGCCCCCATGGTGCAGGCCGCGGCGGCTCCGGCCGCCGCCACCCCGGCCACCGCGGCCGGCGAGCACAAGCCGCGCAACGACGATTACACGGTCACCTCGCCGATGGTGGGCACGTATTACTCCGCCGCCTCCCCCGGCGCCAAGTCCTTCGTCGAGATCGGCAGCGAGATCAAGGTCGGCCAGATTCTCTGCATCATCGAAGCCATGAAGATGATGAATCAAATAGAGTCGGACAAGGCAGGCAGGGTCACCGCGATACTCGCCAAGAACGGCGAGCCGGTCGAGTTCGGCCAACCGCTGTTCATCATCGAATAGCCGCGATGATCGAAAAAGTCGTCATCGCTAACCGCGGCGAGATCGCTCTTCGTATCTTGCGTGCCTGCCGCGAGCTCGGCATCAAGACCGTCGCGGTGCACTCCACCGCAGACTTCAATACCAAGCACGTGCTGCTCGCGGACGAGACCGTCTGCATCGGGCCGCCGCAATCGGCGCTGTCCTACCTGAACATGCCCGCCATCATCAGCGCGGCCGAAGTCACCGATTCGGTCGCCATTCATCCGGGCTACGGCTTCCTGTCGGAGAACGCGGACTTCGCCGAGCGAGTCGAGAAGAGCGGCTTCATCTTCGTCGGTCCGCGGGCCGAAACCATCCGCATGATGGGCGACAAGGTCTCCGCCATCAAGGTCATGAAGTCTTACGGCGTGCCCTGCGTGCCCGGCTCGGACGGACCGCTGGGCAGCGACGTCGATGAGAATTTCCGCATCGCCAAGGACATCGGCTACCCGGTGATCATCAAGGCCTCGGGCGGCGGCGGCGGCCGCGGCATGCGCGTGGTGCACACCGACGCATCGCTGCTGAACGCCATCAGCGTCACCCAGTCGGAGGCGCTCGCCGCCTTCGGCAACCCGCAGGTCTACATGGAGAAGTTTCTCGAGAAGCCGCGGCATATCGAGTTCCAGGTGCTCGCCGACAATTACGGCAACGTGGTGCACTTGGGCGAGCGCGACTGTTCCATGCAGCGCCGCCACCAGAAGGTCATCGAAGAAGCGCCCGCGCCCGGTTTGACGGCCAAGCAGCGCAAGACCATGGGCGAACGCTGCGCCAAGGCCTGCCGGGAAGTCGGCTATCGCAACGCCGGCACTCTCGAGTTTCTGTACCAGGACAACGAGTTCTATTTCATCGAGATGAACACGCGCGTGCAGGTCGAGCATCCGGTGACCGAACTCGTGACCGGCATCGACATCGTCAAGGCGCAGCTGCTCATTGCCGCCGGCGAGCCATTGCCTTACGGCCAGGGCGACATCCAGATCCGCGGCCACGCGGTGGAATGCCGCATCAACGCCGAGGACCCCAAGACCTTCGTGCCCTCGCCCGGACCCATCCGTCTCTGGCACTCGCCCGGCGGCCCGGGCATCCGGGTCGACAGCCATGTCTACACCGGCTACAACGTGCCGCCGTTCTACGACTCCATGATCGGCAAGGTCATCGCCTACGGCGACACCCGCGAGACGGCCATCGCGCGCATGCGCAACGCGCTGGCGGAAATGGTGGTCGAAGGCATCAAGACCAATATTCCCCTGCATCAAGAGATATTCAATCACTCCGCGTTTCGCCAGGGCGGCACCGATATCCATTATCTAGAGCGACGCTTGGGATTGAAGTGACATCCAAAGGGTGTTGCATCGATGACGTTCTATGAAATCGAATTCCCGCTCGCGGCCTGAGTTCGGAGACGCGTCGAGGCTGCGCTCCTCGAGGTCGGCGCGAGCTCCATCACCTTCGTCGACCGCGGCGATGAACCCGTGCTCGAGCCCAAGCCCGGCGAAATCAGATTGTGGAGCGACACTCTGGTGCGCGCCCTGTTCCAAGTCGCCCCGGATCCCGATGCCGGCGCGCTCGACGCGGCGCGCAATCTCGAGACCCTCGCCGCCGCGCTGGGGCCGCACATCACACAGACCGCGCGCGTGACGCGCGGTCGAGAACCAAGACTGGGAACGCGTGTGGCTCGCCGACTGGAAATCCATGCGCTTCGGCCGGCGGCTTTGGGTATGCCCGACCGCCGCGGCGCCGCCGGACGATCCGCAGGCGGTCGTGGTGCGGCTCGACCCGGGACTCGCGTTCGGCACCGGCACGCATCCCACCACCGCGCTGTGCCTGCAGATATTGGATTCATTGCCCATTTCCGGCCGCAGCGTCATCGATTACGGATGCGGCTCCGGCATCCTGGGGATTGCCGCGCTGAAACTCGGCGCGGCCCACGTGACGGCGGTCGACCTGGACCCCCAGGCGCTGCTGGCAACGCGCGACAATGCCATTCGCAATGGCGTCGCCTCGAGCATCGACGTGCAAGGCGTCGATGCGGCGGGCGCCGTTACGGCGGCCTCTGAGGCGACACCGGGCATTGCCGATGGTTTGCGTCCTGCCTACTGCGTCATGGCCAATATTCTTGCGGGCCCATTGA
This sequence comes from uncultured Gammaproteobacteria bacterium, assembly GCA_963784105.1. Lineage (GTDB taxonomy): Bacteria > Pseudomonadota > Gammaproteobacteria > Steroidobacterales > Steroidobacteraceae > Bog-1198. Next base: position 321,512 of record CAWAQE010000015.1, on the reverse strand, counting down.
TCGAATTGGCGCCGAAACTCACCGCTGCCTGCGAGCCGGGAGGGTATTTGCTCCTGTCGGGACTGCTGAAGACCCAGGCCTACGCGGTAAAAGCCGCCTACGCCGGCGCTTTTGATATGGTGCAGGTCGTTGAGCGCGATGACTGGTGCTGCATCTACGCTCGGAGAGGCGCTTAAGTTGTTCACGCAGTGTTCAAAATGCGAGACCGTCTTCAAACTGTCGGCGGAAGTGCTGCGCGCCGCGGGCGGCCAGGTGCGTTGCGGGAACTGCGGCGAGGTATTCAACGCCCTGGCCCGCCTTGCCGAAGATTCGACCGCGTTTGCCGCCGGCGAATCGCCGCTCGAACTGGAAACGCGCGCCGACAGCATTCTGGAAGCCATGCTCCCGCCCCAAGTCGCCCAGGACTGTGGCCAAGGACTACGAAGAGTTCGACGCTCCCGGCGTCGAGATCGCGCGGCTCGAGGTTCTTGACTGGACCGAGGAGGATCAGGCACGGGACGAGAACACCGGCGCGCAAGCCGGCGACGCCGTCGAATCGGATCGCACCATGGAGTTCACGCTTCCCCCGGGAGAGCTGGATCGGATCTTCGTCGAATCCAAAAAGCCGGCACTCGTGCCGGCGCAGCAGCCAAGCTCGCCGCTCACGGCGGTGCCGCCACCGGCCCCTGCCATACCCCTCGATGCCGAATCGGAACCGCCGTCGGCATCGGAACCGCCGCCGCATCCGGAGAGCGCCGCAGCCGAGAGCCCGTTCGTTCACAGGCGGGGCAGCGGCCTCGAAGTGCCCGAGGATGTGCGCCGCGACATGCTGGCGGAATTCGAACAGCGCATTCGCCCCGCGAGCCGGACGCGAAGCACCGAGGGCCGCAACCCGCGGCGAGCCCTGATCTTGTGGGCCGGTGCCGCCGTCGTTTCGGCACTGCTGCTGTCGGCCCAGATCGTGCATCAGAATCGAGAATGGTTTGCCGCCCACGCGCACGGACCCTTGGGCGCCGTCGTGCGCGGCCTGTATGGAGCGCTGGGCACTCCCTTGCCCGCGCCCGCGAATCTGTCCGCCTATCAGCTGCGCCAGTGGGGCGTTACGGGCGATCCGGCTGCGAACGGCACCCTGCGGGTGCGCGCCAGCATCCTCAACACGGCGGCGCAATTGCAGCCCTACCCGCTGCTGCGCGTGACTCTCGCCGATCGCTTCGGTAAAAGTATCGGCCGGCGCGACTTCGAGCCCGGCGAATATTTGGGCAAGCCGACGGCGAAGCTGCTGGCGCCCGGCGAGCGCGTCGATGCGACGTTGACGATTCTGGATCCGGGCAAAAACGCCGAAGGATTCGAAATCGACGTCTGCCTGCGCGGCGCCGATCAAAGAGTGTCGTGCGCCAACGATGTTGCACCGCAGCCCAAACCATGAGCGCTGCCAATCAACGGACCGTGAAGATCGGCCCTTACGAGCTGCCGTCCAATGTGCTGCTCGCGCCCATGGCCGGTGTTACCGATCGTCCCTTTCGCATTCTGTGCCGGCAGTTCGGCGCGGGACTTGCCGCTTCGGAAATGCTCAGCGCCGATGTGCGCCTGTGGGACACGCCGAAATCGCGCCGGCGCATGGACCATACCGGCGAGCCCAGCCCTCGCGTAGTGCAGATCGCCGGCTTCGACCCCTCGATGATGGCCGAAGCGGCGCGCCGCAATGTCGATGCGGGCGCGCAAATCATCGATATCAATATGGGCTGTCCCGCGAAAAAAGTCTGCAACCGCCTGGCAGGCTCCGCCTTGATGCAGGATGAAGATCTGGTTGCACGAATTTTGCACAGCGTGGTGCGGGCGGTCGATGTGCCCGTCACGCTGAAGACTCGCACCGGCTGGGACCGGGACCACAAGAATGGAATTCGCATCGCGCGAATCGCGGAAGACAACGGTATTCAAGCACTTGCGATCCACGGGCGCACGCGCACCGATCAATATCAGGGAAATGCCGAGCATGAAACCGTGGCCGCCATCAAGGCGGCGATCAAGATTCCGGTGTTTGCGAACGGCGACATCGATTCTCCGCAACGCGCGCGGCAAATTCTCGAATCGACAGGATGCGACGGCATCATGATCGGCAGAGCGGCGCAGGGCCGGCCATGGATCTTCGACGAAGTCAATTTTTTCCTCGCGAAGGGTGAATCGCGGGCAACTCTGGCGCTGGAAAATGTCCGTGATATTATGCGCGCCCACCTCGAAGACCTGTACGCCTTTTACGGCGATGAGACAGGTGTTCGTGTGGCACGTAAACACTTGAGTTGGTATTTTCGGCAGCATCCAGGACAAGAAGCCTTGCGAAATCGTCTCGTACTGATCGAGACGCCACGGGAGCAACTGTCGACGCTGCTGGAACATTACGACACGAGTGTGTGTCGCGCTGCGTAAGCGCGCATTCGGATAACAAAACGATCGAAGGGAAATCCGGACTGGGCCATGGTCGCAAAAAAGAAATCGAAATCACGCAGAGATCCTTCGCCGGCCTTCAACGGCCGCGATCTGAAGGTGAACGGCAAGGGCGTGCCCTTGCGTTCGCAGGCCGAAGAGGCCTTGCAGTGCTATTTTGAAACGCTCAACGGCCACAAGCCCGCGCACTTGTACGACCTCGTGATGCGCGAAGTCGAAGAGCCGCTGTTCAAGGTGGTCATGGGCCACGTGCAGGGAAATCAGAGCCGTGCGGCGACGATTCTCGGCATCAATCGCGGCACTTTGCGCAAGAAACTCAAAGAGTTCGGCATCAACGAGTAGGACCGCCATTGCTCACGCCCGTCCGCCGCGCGTTACTCAGTGTCTCCGATAAAACCGGCATCGTCGAGTTTGCGCGCGAGCTGCGAGAACGCGGCATCGAGCTGCTGTCGACCGGCGGCACCGCCAAGCTCCTGGTGAGCCACGGCATTACGGTCAAGGAAGTGGCCGAGCACACCGGCTTTCCCGAAATCATGGGCGGCCGCGTCAAGACCCTGCATCCGAAGATTCACGGCGGCCTCTTGGGACGGCGCGGCGTCGACGAAGCGGTGATGCGTGCGCACGACATCGAACCCATCGACTTGCTGGCCGTCAACCTCTATCCCTTCGCCGCCACGGTGGCGCGCGCCGATTGCAGCTACGACGACGCAGTTGACAATATCGATATCGGCGGTCCGGCCATGGTGCGCGCCGCCGCGAAGAATCACGCCTCGGTGACCGTGATCGTGGATCCGGGCGATTACCGCGCACTGCTCGATGAGTTGGCCGCCAACCAGGGCGCGACGAATGTTGCCATGCGCCGCAAGCTGGCCGCCAAGGCGTTCGCGCACACGGCGCAGTACGACGCCATGGTGTCAGCCTACTTCACCGGGGCCATCGGCGGCGGACCGCCGACGTTTCCGGACGACCTGAACCTGTCGTTTCGCAAGCATATGGATTTGCGCTACGGCGAGAACCCGCATCAGCAGGCCGCGTTCTACACGGATCCGCGCGCCATCGGCACCTCGGTGACCCAGGCCCGGCAGATTCAGGGCAAGGAACTCTCGTACAACAACATCGCGGACGGCGATACGGCGCTCGAATGCGTGCGGCAATTCGATGCGGCGGGATGCGTCATCGTCAAGCACGCCAATCCTTGCGGCGCCGCCCGGGCCGCCACCATCGCCGAGGCGTACCGCTTGGCCTATCGCACCGATCCGACTTCCGCCTTCGGCGGCGTCATCGCCTTCAATCGCGAGCTGGACGTGGAGACTGCGCGGGCGATCGTCGATCAGCAGTTCGTCGAAGTGATTCTCGCGCCCTCCGTGTCGGACGCGGCACGGGCCTTGTTGGCGCTCAAGGACAATGTGCGCGTTCTGCAGGTGGGGGATCTCGCCCTTCCGGTCACCCAGCTGCTCGAATACAAGAGCGTCGCCGGCGGCCTTCTGGTGCAGACGCGGGACAACGGCGTCATACGGGCCCAGGAGCTGCGCGCGGTGACGGAGCGCGTACCGACCCTCGCCGAGCTCGATGATTTGATCTTCGCTTGGCGGATCGCGAAATATGTCAAATCCAATGCCATCGTTTGCGTCAAGGATAAGGCGACCGTGGGCATCGGCGCGGGGCAAATGAGCCGGGTGGTCAGCAGCAAGATCGCCGCCCTCAAAGCCAAGGATGCCGGCCTCGACATGCGGGGCGCGAGCATCGCTTCGGATGCCTACTTTCCATTCCGCGATGGGCTGGATGCGGTTGCCGAGCTCGGGATCAAGTCGGTGATTCAGCCGGGCGGATCGAAACGCGATGCGGAAGTCATCGCGGCGGCCGACGAACACGGCATTGCGATGGTATTCACCGGAATGCGGCACTTTCGCCATTGATGCTCACCCAAGATTCGGTCGTCCCATGAAGGGATTCGGTCGTGCCATGAAGGTGCTGATCATCGGCGGCGGCGGCCGCGAACACGCTCTGGCCTGGAAGTGCGCGCAGTCGCCGCGGGCCGAACAGGTGTTCGTCGCTCCGGGGAACGCGGGCACGGCACTCGAGCCCAAGGTGCGCAATGTCGATATCCCGGCCGACGATATCGACGCCCTGCTGAAATTCGCGATTGCCGAAGACATCGGACTGACCATCGTGGGCCCCGAGGGCCCGCTGGTTGCCGGCATCGTCGATCGATTCGCCACGGCGGGGCGCGCATGCTTCGGTCCCTCGCGCGCCGCGGCGCGCCTGGAGGGATCGAAAGCTTTCACCAAGGAATTCCTCGAGCGCCACGGCATACCGACGGCGAGCTACGCCACCTTCGACAAACACAGCTTCGATCCGGCTTACATCCGCGCACAACGCCTGCCGCTGGTCGTCAAAGCGGACGGCCTCGCGGCCGGCAAGGGCGTCCTCATTTGCGAGACCCACCAGGCGGCCGTCGACGCAGCCGCCGGCATGCTGGGCGGAAGTTTCGGCGCCGCCGGTCAAACCATCGTCATCGAGGAATTTCTCGAGGGTGAGGAAGTCAGCTTCATCGTGATCGCCGGCGACCAAAGCGTGTTGCCGCTGGCCACTTCCCAGGATCACAAACGCCGCGACGACGGCGACCGGGGCCCCAATACCGGCGGCATGGGCGCCTATTCACCCGCCCCCATCGTCACGCCGGCGCTGCACGCCCGCATCATGCGCGAAGTGATTGAGCCCACCTTGCGCGGGTTGCGTGCCGACGGCAACCCCTACACGGGATTTCTCTACGCCGGATTGATGATCGCCGCCGACGGTACTCCCAATGTGCTCGAGTTCAACTGCCGTTTCGGCGATCCCGAGACCCAGCCGATTCTGATGCGGCTGCAAAGCGATCTGGTCGATCTATGCGAAGCCGCGCTTGACGGCCCCGCCGCTCTCGATCGAGCCGACGCCCGCTGGGATCCGCGCGCCGCGCTCGGTGTCGTGATGGCCGCCGGCGGCTATCCCGACGCCTACCGCAAAGGCGATCCCATCAGCGGTCTCGATGCCGCCGCCCGGCTCCCGGGAAAGGTCTTTCACGCCGGCACCGCGACGCAAGCCGGTACTGCCCGGCACGACACCGCCACGCACGCCGCCACCACCGCCACGCGCGCCGACACCGGCACGGAAGGCGCGGAAATCGTCACCGCCGGCGGGCGCGTGCTGTGCGCAGTAGGGCTGGGCGACACCGTCGCCGCCGCTCAAGCCCAGGCCTACGACCTCGTGCATGCGATCCACTGGAACCTGGTGCAGTACCGCCGCGACATCGGCTATCGCGCCATCGAGCGTGAAACGCGAGCTGCAGACAAAGATGGCACCCGACCAAGATAGCGCTCACTTTAGATTAGTCCTGACCAAAATAAAGTCGGCTTTAGAATAGTCGGGCGCGCCGCCCGCGCGATCTTCAGCGCTCGACTGCGGACGGTTCGCCCAATCGCCCCTGCCTGGCACGGCGCCGGGCACCGCGCGCTTCGTCCAAGTTCTCAGCCACTGTATTGAGGCGCGCGCACTCTTCGAGACGCAGGTTGTGCGTTTCTGGAACCGGTAGGCCGGCGGCCTTCATTCCCGCCAAGCGGGCCCACACGGCGCGCTTCTTGCGCACTTGATGCGGCTGGAATTCATCGAAATCGCGAAAGCCGACATGCCGTGGTTCAACGACGATGGCGCCGGCCTCGAGTGCCGCGCGGTAGAGTTCGAGACCCCGTGAAGTGCGCACGATGATCCCGTTGAATCCCGGGTCCTCACCCGTGGGTCCACCTCCCGGCCAGATATCGGAAGCGGCCAAGTCGGCGCTCTCGCCGATGGCATCGGGACATATCTTGCATCGTGGCTGGATTCGCCACGTTGCCTCGTCCTCCCACATATCCTGGTAGGTCAATTCGAAGTCCCGCCCATCCCGAGTCTCCAATCGCACGGGACCCGGACATCCATGGCCGCGGTATCGAAACAACGAAAGCTCATCGGGGCGTACCCCGAAGCCGCTCACGACTTCTTCCGACTTGGTGAGGTCCGACGCCCCGCCGCAGACGAAGGTCAGGGCGTATCGCAGGTATCGATCGACCCGGGAATCGATCCGTGCCAGGTTGCGCACGGCCGCAATATCGCAGGGCTTTGCGATCAGCGCGAACGGTTCGGCGCGATCCAGCAGCGTGGTGAAATCGACGAGCGGCGCGGCCGGGCCATAACGCGATCCTGCAGCCTCGAGCACCGAGGCCGCATCGAAACTCAGGCGGCTTTGCGTGCGCATCGGCTCCCGGCGGGACGCCGCCACATGCAGAATGAACTTCGCGCGGCCGCTCGCCAGCAAGAACTGGCCGAGCGCAGTCAATACCCCTCCCGTCGAGCCCCGAAAGCGCACGGCAGGATCGGCCGCGTAGCCGATGGCCAGGCGTTCCGCCGGTCCCCACACCGGATCGTGAGTTGCCCGTGAGGCGCCGGCTGCAGCCGCTCCGGCGCGCGCGTCCCCGGCGTGAGCCTCTTCGGTGCGGGCGCCCTCGACGCGAGTGCCCGGACAGATCGCATTGATGCGTTCCAGCGTCGCCGCGTCCAGGCCGCCGCGCGCGACGGGCCGCTCACGGCCTTCGGGCGTCAACACCATTTGGATTTTGCCGGCTTCGGCCATCGCCTGGCACAAACCGCAGCCGATACATAGCCCGCCTTCGACGATTTCCCCGAGAGATAAAGGCCCGCGCGGGTGAACCATCGGGCCAAAGGTACATCGTCTGCGCGAAGTGCGCGAGTCCTCCATCGCGTGCACAATAGGCTCATTGCCGCCCATGAGGAACGCTCGCATGCACCACGTTCGCCCCAGTATTGCCGACAAGCGCCGCGCATTTCACAAATTGCATGAGACTGGCTGCTTCGTCATCCCCAATCCATGGGACGTGGGAAGCGCGAAATTCCTGCAGGGCCTGGGCTTCAAGGCGCTGGCCACCACCAGTTCCGGATTTGCCTGGTCGCATGGCCACTCGGATGGCAGCATATCGCGCGACCGGGTGCTCGATCATCTCACCGTCATGGTCGAGGCGACGGATTTGCCCATCAACGCCGACTTCGAAAGCGGCTTCGCGCCGGATGCGGCCGGCGTCGCGGAAAGCGTGAGGCTCGCCGTCGAAAGCGGCGTGGCGGGACTGTCCATCGAGGACTCCACCGGCAATGCGTCACAGCCTCTTTTCGACCTGGACACCGCGGTGGACCGCATTCGCGCCGCGCGCAAAGCCATCGATAAAGCCGGAGGCGACACTCTGCTGGTCGGAAGAGCCGAATGCTTTCTCGTCGGTCAGCCCGATCTCGAACTGACCATCCGGCGGCTCAAGGCCTATGCGAACGCGGGCGCCGATTGTCTCTATGCTCCGGGCATCCGCACCTCCGAGCAAATCAGCGCAGTGGTCGCGGGCGTCGCGCCCAAACCGATAAACCTCCTCATGGGCTGGGCCGGGGACTTTACGATGCAGCAGATCGCAGCGCTCGGCGTGCGCCGGGTAAGCGTCGGCGGCGCGCTGGCCCGGTCCGCATGGGGCGGCTTCGTGCGGGCCGCCAAGCTCATCATGGAGCAAGGCAAGTTCGACGGCTTCGCGGACGCGGCGGCCGGAAAGGAATTGGATACCTTCTTTCGCTAGTGCAGCCCCGCGCCTTCCGCCCGTACCACCGCCGGCAACTCGCCGGCCGTGTGATGGCCTCTGAACAATCTGCCCTTCTCCGCCAGGAGAACGAATAGGAGACTCGTAAGTCCGCAGCCGAGCGATCCGCCCGCCAGCGGCACTATCGTGCCATTGAACCGCCACCCGATGAGGCCGCCGACCAGCGCACCGCCCAGCGTCGAGGTGAAGCCCTGCAGGGACGCGCCGATGCCCGCGACCGCCGCCACCGGCTCCATGGCCATGGCGCCGAAATTGGACGTGGTCAAGGCGAAACACGCCATGGTCGCGGACTGGAATGCGACGAACATCCACAGCGGTTCCAGCCCAAGGGCCGCAATCGCAGTGTGCACCGCCGTGATGCCGATGTAGACCAGCAGGGCCATGTGCGATATCCGGCGCATCCCCAGGCGCTCCACGATCCTTGAATTCAGGAATGCGGCCACTCCCATGGTCAAGGCACACAGCGCAAACATGGTGGGCATCAGGCTCGCGCGCCGGAACACCTCGCCGAATATCTGCTGCACCATGCCCACGTAGGCCATGATGCCTCCGAACATCACCGACATCGCCAGGGTGTAGCACAGCGACATACGGTTGAAGATCACCAGCCGCACCGCGCTTGCGATGTGCGACCGGCTCAACATCAGCCTGTATTCCGGGTGCAGAGTCTCGGGCAGCCGCACGGCCGCCCACGCGCACACCACGACCGCGAAAATACCGCACAGGATGAAGATGTAGCGCCACTGCGCCGCCAGTAGAATCCCCTGTCCTATGGTCGGGGCGATGATGGGCACCGTCAGGAACACCATGAAGGTCAGGGACATCACCCGGGCCATCTGCCGCCCCGAATACAGGTCTCTGATCACCGAGCGCGTCACGACCACGCTCGCCGCCGCCAGCCCATGGACGAACCGCCAGGCGAGCAGCGTGTGGAAACTCCCGGCGAGGCCCGCAAGCAAGGCTGCCAGCACGTACAGGCCGAGGCCGCCGATCAATATCGGCCGCCTGCCGAATCGGTCCGACATCAATCCCCAGAACAGCTGACCGCATGCCAAGCCCGACATGTACGCGGTCACGATCCACTGAACGTGGTTCTCATCGGCGATGTGCAGCGCGCGCACGATGACGGGGAACGCCGGCAGCATGGCATCGATGGCGATGGCCTGGGTCGACATCATCGCGGCCGCCAGCGCGACGAATTCCCGGAAGCCGATGTTCGCGGCTTCGCGCTGCTCCGGCATGCGCTAACTGGCCGGGTTCGCGGGAACCTTTCTGGCGATGCTGGTGGCCATGGTCACGATGGATGCCAGATCGGTCAGGTTGGCCGGCACCACCAGCGTCGTCCCGGTTTGCGCCAGCTTGCCGAATTGCTTCACGTATTCCTCGCCGATGCGCAGCTGCATGGCCTCGATGCCGCCGCGGTCGGACAGCGCAATGCCCACCTGACGCAGCCCTTCCGCCGTCGCCGTCGCGACCGCGAGAATCGCCTCCGCCTGGCCTTGCGCTTCGTTGATCTGCTGCTGCTTGTTGGCTTCGGACTGCTTGATCACGCGCTGCTTGTCGCCCTCGGCGGCATTGATCTTGGCATCGCGCTCGCCCTCGGAGGTCAGCACCACGGCGCGCTTCTCGCGCTCGGCGCGCATCTGCTTCTCCATCGCCTGCAGCACGTCCTTGGGCGGCGTGATGTTCTTGATTTCGTAGCGCAGCACCTTGACGCCCCAGGGAGCCGACGCCTTGTCCAATTCACTGACGACGTTGGTATTGATCGTGCCGCGCGCCTCGAAGGTGCGATCGAGCTCGATCTTGCCGATTTCGCTGCGCAGCGTGGTCTGCGCCAGCTGCGAGATGGCAAAGCCGAAATTGGTGATGCCGTACGAGGCCAGATGCGGATCCATGACCTGCATGTAGAGCACCGCATCGACCCCCACTTGAACGTTGTCGCGGGTGATGCAAATCTGCTCGGCGATGTCGATCGCGATTTCCTTGAGGCTGTGCCGGTAGGCCACCTTCTCGAAGAATGGCGTCAGGATGTGAAAGCCGGCCTGCAAGGTGCGGCTGTACTTGCCCAGGTGCTCGATGACATAGGCGCTTTGCTGCGGCACCACGACGGCGGTTTTCGCAATCACGATCACGACGACTATGGCTATTACAATGAATGCGTAGCTCAAGGAAATACCCAAGGGACTCTCCTATCCAGGCGCTTCGCGCCGAAAAAAACTCAGTTACTAAAAAATTTATGCTTCGCCGTGCACGACGAGCGTCAATCCATCGACCCGTTCGATGCGCGCCTTGGCGCCGGCGGCGATCGCCGCCTTGCCGCCGTTGATCGCGCTCCATGAACAGCCTCTATATTCCAGCCGGCACGTCTGCCCGGGAGACAGGTCCGACGGCAAAGTCACGATTTCACCCGCCGGCCCGCCTTTCAACGGCGGCAGCTTGCGGCGCATCCGATCGTAGATCCGCCGCCGGAAGGTGATCACAGAGCCCGCGGCGAGCACCGCGAATATCAGCCATTGCAGCCAGACCGGCATGCCCGGCCCCGCCAGCTGCACCATGCCCACGACAAAAGCGCTGACGCCGACGAACACCAAGTAGAACTGGGCATCGACGAAGGCCAGCTCAGAACCCAAGAGTATGGCGCCGACCGCAATCCACGCCCACCATTCCATCGACTACTCCCGGGCCGGGTTGCCGGCCGCTCGTTCCTATCGTTTCATCGCATCGAAGAAGTCGGCGTTCGTCTTGGTGTCCTTCATCTTGTCCAGCAAGAACTCGATCGCGGCCAGCTCGTCCATGGGATGCAGGAGCTTGCGCAGGATCCACATCTTGGACAGCTCCGCAGGATCCGTGATGAGCTCCTCCTTGCGCGTGCCCGAACGATTGATGTTGATCGAAGGGAAAGTGCGCTTCTCGGAGATGCGGCGATCCAGATGGATTTCCGAATTGCCGGTGCCCTTGAACTCTTCGAAAATGACGTCGTCCATCTTCGAGCCGGTATCGACCAAGGCCGTGGCCAGAATGGTCAGGCTCCCGCCCTCTTCGATGTTGCGCGCCGCGCCGAAGAACCGCTTGGGCCGCTGCAGCGCATTGGCGTCCACGCCGCCGGTGAGCACCTTGCCCGAGCTCGGCACCACGGTGTTGTAGGCGCGCGCCAGGCGGGTGATGGAATCGAGCAGAATGACCACGTCCTTCTTGTGCTCGACCAGGCGCTTGGCTTTTTCGATGACCATTTCAGCCACTTGCACGTGCCGGCTGGCGGGCTCGTCGAAGGTCGAGGAGACGACTTCGCCCTTCACCGTGCGCGCCATCTCGGTCACTTCCTCGGGCCGCTCGTCGATCAGCAGGACGATGAGGTAGACCTCGGGATGGTTGGCCGTGATCGCGGTCGCGATGTTCTGCAGCAGCATGGTCTTGCCCGCCTTGGGCGGAGAGACGATCAAGCCGCGCTGGCCCTTGCCGATGGGCGCCACCAAATCGATGGCGCGGGCCGTCAAGTCCTCGGTCGAGCCATTGCCCCGCTCGAGCTTCAAACGCTCGGTGGGGTGCAGCGGCGTCAAGTTCTCGAACAGCACCTTGCCGCGCGAACTTTCCGGGCTGTCGTAGTTGATTTCGCCGACTTTTAGAAGCGCAAAGTAGCGCTCGCCGTCCTTCGGGGGACGGATCAGCCCGGAGATGGAATCGCCGGTACGCAAATTGAAGCGGCGAATCTGGCTGGGCGACACATAGATGTCGTCGGGTCCCGCCAGATAGCTCGAATCGGAGGATCGCAGGAATCCGAAGCCGTCCTGGAGAATCTCCAGAACGCCGTCGCCGTAGATGTCCTCGCCTTTGCGGGCATGCGCCTTCAGCACGCCGAAAATGATGTCCTGCTTGCGCGAGCGGCCCATGTTCTCGAGGCCCATGGTCTCGGCCAGCTTGACGAGATCGCCGATCGGACGCTTCTTGAGCTCCGTCAGGTTCATCGAGCTGCGGCTGCGCGCGAGATCGCTCGCCGCAATGATCTCTAGATCATCTCCGCCTTCCGGCAGGTCGCCATAGTCTTCTTGAGGGGGTCGGCCACCGTTGGTGTTGCCGTTGCGGTTATCGTTGCGGGGTCCGCGGTTGGAACGGTTCGACCGTCCGCCGCCGCCTTGGCCGCCCTGTTGACCGCCGCCCTGGCCGCCGCCGCGCGACTGATTTCCCAGATAGCCTCTCACAGGTTGCTGTCCAGAAAGGCGGCGAGCTGTGATTTAGTGACTGCTCCCACTTTCTGGGCCTCCACGGTGCCGTTCTTGAAAAGTATCAGTGTCGGGATACCACGAATATTGAACTTCGGGGGTGTCGCCGGGTTGTCGTCGATATTCAGCTTGGCGATCCGGATCTTGTCTTTGTATTGATCGGCGATCTCATCGAGGATGGGCGCGATCATTTTGCAGGGTCCGCACCATTCCGCCCAGAAATCCAGCAAGACAGGCTTGTCGGACTTCAAGACGTCCTTGTCGAACGTGGCGTCGCTGGTGTGAACGATACTAGGGTTACTCACTGAAGGGTTACCTCCTGTTGGAGATTGGTTGTTTGGAGCGGGTTTATTTGTGGGAAATTGCAGCCTAAACTCGCGCGAAGTGACGATGCGCGGCCGTTCGGGCACAATACAGCGGCTTTAGCGGTCTTGATTACCTTAAAAGGGTACCGATGATACGGTTGATGGGAGCGGATAGACCGGCTCCGGATTGGCTGTATTGTTATCCGGTCCCCATCATTTTGCAAGTTTCTGCAATCCTCAAAGAGAAAATGTCAGACGCCCATCTCAGTCAGCTCACGTTCGAATCCCTCCACATTGCCGAATCCTTGAAGCGGGGCATTGCCGAATTGGGCTATACCCGCTGCACCCCCATCCAGGCGCAGACTCTGCCCGTGGCCCTCGCCGGGCACGACGTGGCGGGCCAGGCTCAGACGGGCACCGGCAAGACGGCGGCCTTCCTCATCGCCCTGTTCAACCGCCTGTTGACCGATCCCGGCGCGCCCAACCGGCCGCAGAATGCGCCCCGCGCCATCGTCATCGCACCGACCCGCGAACTCGCGGTGCAGATCCATTCCGACGCTTTGGGGATCGGCAAGTACGCCGGCCTGAAGCTCGCCATCGTATTCGGCGGAGTGGACTACGAAAAGCAGCGGCGCATTCTCGAGGAAGGCGTCGACGTATTGATCGGCACGCCCGGCCGCATCATCGACTATTTCAAACAACATGTGTTCGATCTGCGCCATATTCAAGTGGCGGTCATGGATGAGGCCGACCGCATGTTCGATCTCGGCTTCATCAAGGATATTCGCTTCATTTTAAGGCGTTTCCCGCATCCCACGCTGCGGCTGACCATGATGTTTTCGGCCACCCTGTCGCATCGGGTCATGGAACTCGCCTACGAGCACATGAACAATCCCGAGCTGATCCGCATCGAGCCCGACAAGATGACCGTCGACCGCGTGACTCAGGTGCTCTACTTCCCCTCGACCGAAGAAAAGATCCCCTTGCTGATGGGACTGCTGCGGCGGATCGACGCACGCCGCACCATGGTGTTCGTCAACACGAAGCGCGTCGCCGAAGTGCTCGAGCGCACGCTCACCGCCAACGGCTTCGTGGCGCAGGCCCTGTCGGGCGACGTGCCGCAAACCAAGCGGCTGAAAATGATGCGCGACTTTCACAACGGCGAAATCGCCGTCCTGATCGCCACCGACGTGGCCTCGCGCGGCCTGCACATTCCCGACGTCAGCCACGTGTTCAATTTCGATCTGCCCAACGATGCGGAGGACTACGTACACCGCATAGGCCGCACCGCGCGCGCCGGCGCCGAGGGCGACGCCATCAGTTTCGGCTGCGAGGAATACGCCATCGCGCTGCCGGACATCGAGCGCTACATAGGACACCAGATTCCCCGCGCCGCCATCGATGCCGCCGATTTGGCCAAGGTGACCGCACCGCCCCCCGCACAGTGGCGCGAGCGGGCGCCCCGGCATGGCCAGTCGCGCAGCGGCGGCCGTTCCGATGGAGGCCGCTCCGGCGGAGGCCGCCCCGGCGGTTCCAGACAGGGCGGCCCGCGTCGCGGCCCACCCAGCTCCCGGCCCTCGCACGGCGGGTCCCACGGCGGGACGCCGCCCTCTCATCAAGCCCCGAGGGCCGCTCCCCAGCCGCCACGCAGCGGCGCCGAGGCCGGCGGCGGGACGGGAGATGCGCCCGCCCAACAAGGCCCAGGCGACCCCACCCGGCGCAGGAGACGGCGCGGACGGGGTGGCGGTGGCCCGGCGGGCGGATCCCCAACGCCCGGCGCGGCCGGCCCAGGCACGACCTAGGCGCCCCCCAAGGCGCCTACATCAAATCCGCCACCCGATCCACCGCCGCATAATCTCCCGTGGGCTGCGGCGGGCGGCTCGAATCGGGGCAGCGCACGGCACGCAGCCAGCCGATGCCGAAATCGCGGGCGGCATTCAGCACGCTCAAGGAATCATCGACGAACAAGGTGCGCTCCGGCCGGAATCGCTCCTGCGCCGCCAGCCGCGGCCAGAACGCCGCGTCTTCCTTCGGGTGTGCGAACGGATGGGTCGAATAGCAGGCGTCGAAGTACTGAGTGAGCGCCACGCGCTCATTCTTCAAGGCCAATGTGTCCGGATGCGCATTGGTCACCAGAACGCGCCGCTTGCCGCTGTCCTTGAGCTTGGCGAGAAACTGCTCGGCTCCCGGTAAAAAGCCGACGTGCAACAGCGACTCGCGCTTGATGCCGGCGATGTCGAGCTTGAGCTCACGAGTCCAATAATCGATGCAATACCACTGCAAAGTCCCCTTCACCCCGACGAACTTCGGAGCCAACAGCTCCCGCGCCTCCGCCTCGCCCAGCCCGTGCGCTGCCGCGTAGCGGCTCGGAATCAGCTCCAGCCAGAACCAATTGTCGAAGCGCAAGTCGAGCAATGTACCGTCCATGTCGAGCAGCACCGTATCGATGGCGGACCAGTCCAGAGCGGATGAGGCATGCATTTGCGTATGATACCAACCGATGAGAGATACCAACCGATGAGAGATCTTGCCGCCCTCGCCCAAGCCCTGATGCCCATCGTCGACCGCGCCGGCGCCGCCATCATGAGAATCTACGAGGCCGGCTTCACGGTGCAGCGCAAGGAAGACGACTCCCCGCTGACGCAGGCGGACCTGGAGTCGCAAAGAATCATCATCGAGGGGCTGTCCCGCGTGACCCCCGGCATCCCCATTCTCTCTGAGGAATCGGCGCAGGCCCCCTGGAACGAGCGCCGAACATGGCGCGAGCTCTGGGTGGTCGATCCGCTCGACGGAACGCGCGAGTTCGTCAAACGCAACGGCGAGTTCACCATCAACGTCGCCCTGGTGGTCGAGCACGAGCCCGTGCTCGGCATCGTGGCGGCGCCCGCCCAAGGACTCCTGTACTGGGGCGCCTCGCAAGCCGGCGCCTTCAGCCATCACCGGGGCGAGCCCAGTTTCCCGCTGCATGTCTCTCCCCCGCAGAGCCCCTTGCGGGTCGTCGGCAGCCGTTCGCATGCCAGTGCGGAAACGGCTCAATATCTGGCGCGCCTCGGGCCTCATGTCATGACGGGTATCGGCAGTTCGCTGAAATTCTGCCTGGTCGCCTCCGGCAAGGCCGAACTGTATCCGCGATTCGGCCCGACCTCGGAGTGGGACACCGCCGCGGGCCAGGCCCTATTGGAGGCGGCGGGCGGCCACGTCACCCGGCCGGACGGGCACCGGCTGCGCTACAACTGCCGCGAGAGCCTCATTAACGGTGATTTTCTTGCCTTCAGCCACCCAAGCGTACTGCCTTCAGGCGTGACCGACGGCCTCGCATAATTCCAAAGTGGCATCCAGCAGCGTCGGAATATCAAACACGACCTCCTGCTCCGCCATGGTCAATCGCGCCACGCCCGCCGCCGCAATCAGTGCCGCCGGCACATGAATTTGGTCGCGTTTGGGATGCGTCGTCCAGGTGCTGACCCGCGCGTCGCCGAAGGCTCGGTTGAGCGCGCTCCAGCGCAGTTGCGCGGCGCGTGCCAGCGGCGTATCGCCGCCCCATTGCCGCTGAGCCAGCGCCATGGTGGTTTCCGGCACGGTGGCGCCATGCGGAGTATTCATGAGCTCCTGTACGTAGCGCACCATCTCGTTCGGGTCGACACGCACGGCCAGATTCGGTTGATGGTCTTCGGTCATGTTGTCCCAGCCTTCAAGTCGTTGACACCCCTCGAGTATGGGGCACCTCCACCGGATTTCCAGGGGCGGCACATGCGCGGCGGAATGCGGTTAAGCTTACGCCCATGACGGATGACTTACTGCTGCTGATTCTGGCCTCCGCCGCCCTGGCGGGAGGCTATAGGATCTGGCAAATATCGCTGGATGCCCGCGAAACGGCCAATCGCATTGCGCAAGACACCTGCTCGCGCGCGGTGGTCCAGTTCCTGGACGGCACCGTCGCCTTTGCCGGTTTTCGCCTGGCCCGGGATGCGCGGGGCAAACGGCGCCTGCTGCGCACCTACACCTTCGATTACACCAGTGACGGCTTCGAGCGCGCGCAGGGCTTCATCGTGCTGGCCGGCCTGACGCTCAACGCCGTGGGACTCGCGGGCAGCCCATCGTGAACGCCCGGCTCAAGGACGGCGGCCTCAAAATCGACTTGCATACCCACTCGAACCGCTCCGACGGCAGGCTGACGCCTGCCGCATTGGTGGCGCGTGCCGCCGCGGCCGGAATCGACGTATTGGCTCTCACCGACCACGATACCGTGGCGGGCCTTCCCGAGGCGCAACAGAGTGCATCCATCCTCGGCCTTGAGCTCGTGCCCGGTGTTGAAATCTCCGCCTCATGGCGTTCGCAGACCCTTCATGTGCTGGGATTGTGGATAGATCCCGCCTCGACCGCTCTGGATGGCGAACTGAACGCCCAGGGCGAGCGGCGCCGGGTGCGTATGCGCAAGATGTGCGAGCGCCTGGGAAAGCTGGGCCTGCCGGCGGCGGAGCTGCTCGCCGCGGTGCAGGCGCTTCCCGGTCTGCCGACCCGCACCCATCTGGCGAATGCCCTGGTCGCCGGCGGCCACGTCGCTCGTGCCGAGGAGGCGTTCCGCAAGTACCTGGGCGCCGGCAAGCGGGCCAATGTCGCCGCCGACTGGCCCGCGCTCGAGACGGTGGTGGGTTGGATCGTCGCCGCGGGCGGCGTCGCCTCGCTCGCACATCCGGCGCGTTACTCCTTGTCGGCCGGAGCCCGCCGGCAGATGCTGAGCGATTTCCTTGCCGCGGGCGGCGCCGCGCTCGAAGTGGTGAGCGGCGCCAACGGTGCACAGCACGTCGAATCCCTTGCGGCACTCGCGGTAAAATACGGGCTCATGGGGTCGGTGGGTTCGGATTTTCACGATCCCGAACTCGCTTGGAATCCCCTGGGCCGGTCCCTTAAGCTACCGGATTGCGTCACGCCGGTGTGGCGTGGCTACCTATCCAGAGCAGCGACGCCGTGAGCGACGAAGAAAGCAACGTCAATACAGATCTCTTCAAGAACATAGAGCGCCTGCGGCAGCTGCGCATCGAACACCGCGACCTCGACGACATCATCACGCGCCTCACCATGGATTTCAAAGTCGACGAGCTGCAGATGAAACGCCTCAAGCGCCGCAAGCTCTTGCTCAAGGATCAAATCGCGAGGCTGGAGAGCCAGCTCATCCCGGATCTGAACGCATGACCGAAATCCTGCAGCGTGTGGCGGCGTTCTTCGATATTTTGTCGACGAACAATGTACTGACCGAGATCGGCGCCGCGGCGCTGTGCTTGGCTGCAGGATGGTTCGTGGGCTCCGCCCTGCGCGAACGCTACCGGCGGCGCAGAATCAAGTCGCCGACGGCCTTGACCTGGTCCTATTTCGCCTCGCAGGGCACGGTCGTGGCGACGCCCGCCATCATCTCGCTGGGTTTGGTGGTCCTGGCGCGCGCCGCCCTGCACACCATGCACTTCGACGTCACGCTGCTGGACGCGGCGGCGCGCCTGATCGGGGCCTACGTCGTGGTGCGCGTCGCGGTGCTGTTGTTTGCCGCCAGCCTCGGCAACAAATCGTGGATGCAGCACTGGGAAAATCGCGTCACATTGCTCATCTGGCTGGCAATCGCCGCCGAGTACCTGGGCTGGCTCGACCCGCTCATCGGCCTCTTGGACAGCATCGGCGTGGCGGCGGGCAAGAGCCGCATCACCCTCTGGTCGGTGCTGAAGCTGCTGTTCACTCTGACCCTGTTCGTCCTGGTCGCGGTCTGGATCAGCCGCTGGGTCGACCGGCGCATGAAGAAGCTCAGCAATCTCGCGCCCTCGACCCGCATCGGCATCGCGAAATTCATCAATGCCTTCTTGATCGCCATGAGCATTCTCATGGGCTTGAATGCGGCCGGCGTCGATTTGACAGCGCTCACCGTGCTGACCGGCGCCGTCGGCTTGGGGCTGGGCTTCGGCCTGCAATCCATCGCGGCCAACTTCGTCAGCGGCTTCGTGCTGCTCATGGACCGCTCCATCAAGCCGGGCGACGTCATCAGCCTCTCGGGGCAAAGCGGCACCACCACGGAGAACTTCGGCTGGGTGCAGGAATTGCGCGGCCGCTACGTGGTGGTGCGCGACCGCGACGGCGTGGAAATGCTGGTGCCGAATCAGCAGCTCATTTCCAATGCCGTGATCAATTGGAGCTATACGGATCCGCGCATCCGGCTCAAATTGCCGATTCGCGTGAGCTATCGCGACGATCCGGAACTGGCCTTGAAGATACTGCTCACCGCCTGCGAGGGCCAGTCGCGCGTGCTCAGCGATCCCGCGCCCGTTTCGCGCCTGATGCACTTCAGCGACAGCGGCATCGAGCTCGAGCTGCGCTTTTGGATTTCCGATCCGCAGGAAGGAGTGAACAACGTGCGTTCGGAGGTGAACCGTGCCATATGGCGGCTGTTCAAGGAACACCGGATCACCATCCCGGTGGCGCAGCGCGAGATACTCGTGCAGCCCGGATTCGTGCAGCCCGGATCCTCCAGCCTCGACTGAAAAAAACGCGAACGGCTCCAACCCGATGCCCCTGATCATCACGCCGGACATCGTCATTCCCGACGAGGAACTGGAATGGAAGTTCATCCGCTCCTCCGGACCCGGCGGTCAAAACGTCAACAAGGTCGCAAGCGCCGCGCAGCTGCGCTTCCTGCTCCCGCAGAATGCCAGCCTGCCGCCGTCGGTCAGAAACCGCCTGCGCCGTCTCGCCGGCCAGAAGCTCATCGACGACGGCAGCATCCTGTTCAAATCCATGAGCGAACGCAGCCAGGAACAGAACCGCCGCGCCGCGCAGGGCCGTCTGGAAGCACTGATCCGCGCCGCGCTGGTGGAGCCCAAGGTCCGCAAGAAAACCCGCCCCACCAAAGCCTCCAAAGAGCGGCGCATCGATTCGAAGAAGCGCCGCGGCTCGACCAAGCAATCGCGCGGCTCGCATCACTGGGACTGATCCGCCACCGCATCACCTTCGCAGCCCTACGCCGACTCCCCTCCGGCCTGTAAGTCGCTCTCGAATCGTCCGTCGATGGATGCCTCGGAGAGGGGTAGGTCATCATGAATCGACCACCTGAATCCGCCAGTGGTCGATTCATGATGACCTACCCCTCTTCTTGGCCTTCCACCGACGGACGATTCGACGCTGGTTTACAGGCCGGAGGGGAGTCGGCTTAGGGTTGGCTGAGAGTGACTTGGAGGATACTGTGGCGGATCTGTTCGGAGAGGACGAGTTGCGCGTCGGCGGCGACTCCGAGCAGGGGCTCGCCGAAGGAGAGCTTGCCGTCGTCGGTGGCTTGAATGACGTTGCGACGGCGCAGCAGATCGATGAAGCTGCGGAACAGGCTCTTGTCGAAGAATTCCGGCGAGTTCAATCCATACAGCACCGACATGCGCTGCGCCATGAGATGGCAGCGCTGCTCCAGCGCATCCTGTGTGATGGTGCCGCTGCCCGATTGCAGCAGGAGTGCGATGGCCAGGTAGTAGCGCTCGATGGTTTGAATGGTCGCCTGGGCCAGCAGCGACAGCTGGATGGCCTCGAGCGAGGTCGTTGGCGGGCGCTGCCACTCGCTGCGATCGGCATTCACCTGCAGGAGATTCAGCCTCGCCATGGTATCGAGCAGTTCGTCGGCGACGGCACTCGCCGCCGCTTCGTCCCAACGCAGGAAGAGCTCGGCGGCAATGTAGGGATAGACCCGCCACACCATGCGGTGGATGTCGGCGGTGCGCATGGCGGCGTTGCTCACGAAGCAGCAGGCGAGCAGCGAGGGCATGGCGAACAAGTGCAGGATATTGTTGCGGTAGTAGGTGGCCAGCACGGCGTTCTCGGCGCTCATGCGCATGATGTCGCCGAGAGGATGCGTCTGGCGCTCCAGCACACCCATGGCCTCGGCATAACGGACCACTTCCGCGCCGCCGTCGGGCGTGACCGTCACCAGGGGCCCGTAGGGCGCATGGCGCAGCAGCCGCTGGTACAGATCGAGCTGGCGCACCAAGTCGGCTTCCGGCAACGCCTGGTGCGGGGTCGCCAGAATCGCCATCGCCACCAGGTTGATCGGCGTCACGGCGGCGGCGGCATTGATCTCTATGTTGATCCGTGCGGCCAGATCGCCGACGGCATCGTTGATCCAGTCCGGCCGCGATTCGCAGCTCTGGGCAGCGGCGCTTCGCCAGCCGGGATTGCGCCGGTTCAAGTATTCCTCGAGCACGATGGGTTGGCCCAAATTGACGCGTACCTTGCCCAGCTTGCTGCGCAGAACGGATACGGCCGCCTTGAGCAGGCCGAACACGCTCTCCTTTTCCTTGGGTTGGCCCGAAAGCTCGCCGATGTAGGTGCGCCCTTCGACGATGCGCTCATAGCCGAAATACACGGGCATGAATATCACCGGCCGCTTCGGGTCGCGCACATAGGCGCGCACCGTCATCGACAGCATGCCGGTACGGGGCGAGAGCAGGCGGCCCGTGCGGCTGCGGCCGCCCTCGATGAAATATTCCAGCGGATGGCCGCGCGCCATCATGAAGCCGAGATATTTGGCGAACACCGCCGCGTACAAGGCGTCGCCCTTGAAGGTGCGGCGCAGGAAGAACGCGCCGCCCTTTCTCAAGAAACGTCCGATCAGCGGCAAATTCAGATTGATGCCCGCCGCCACATGCGGCACCGCGAAGCCCTTGCGGTAGATCACGTAGGAGAGAAGCATATAATCCATGTGGCTGCGGTGACACGGGACATAGATGATCTCGGCCCCGCCGATCTCGCTCATTTTCTCGACATGCTCGAAATCCACGCCGTCGTACAGCCGGTTCCACAGCCAGCTCAGCACGGCCGACATGAAGCGCACGAAGGCCTGCGAATAGTTGGCGGCGATTTCGATCGCATCCTTGCGCGCCTCGAGCAGCGCCGCACGGCGCGAGGATCCGCGCGCCTGCATCTCGCGGCGCACGGCGGCGCGCACGTCCGCGCTCATCAGCAATTGCCACACCAGGGTGCGGCGGTGGGACAGGTCCGGCCCGATGGTCGATGCGCGCTGTGCCCGCAAGCCGGCACGCACGTTGCGCAACACCCACCGCACGCTGCGTTGCTCGGTCATGCCCTCCCGCAAGGCATCGCGCAGCCGCAGCGGCTCGCCGAAGTGCACCAGGACATTGCGGCCGTTGACCAGCACGCTGAGCGCCTTGCGGAATCGCCCCACCAGCACCCAATCTTCGGCGAACGGCAGACGCCAGAGGCTGGCCTCCTTGTGCGGAGCGCGGCCCCAGAAAATGGCGACCGGCACGAGGTCCACATCGAGCTCGGGATGAGCGGCGCCGGCGGCGATGAGCTGTACCAGATAGCGCGGCGCGCGCGCGGCGCGGCGGGCCGTGAACAAGCCCGCGGGCCTCATCAGTTCGAAGTGCGCCCTGTCGGCGCGCCGCCCGCCCAGCGGCAATCGTCTCTCCGGGCGCGGCAGGCCGAGCTGGGCGCACACGATGCTCAGCACCGCAAGGTCCGTCAGGCTCTCGCGCTCCAGGACATAGCATGCCGGCCGTCCCGAGATGGCGGCGGCGGCGTCTTCGGGCTTGATGACGGCCCGCACCCACAGGCCCAAAGTCCTGCGTACACTCCAGTGCCACGCCCGGCTCAAGCCATCAGCGGGATTCATGGTCGCCTTGGAGTTTTAAGGAGACGTATCGCCGCGCTCTTGAGTATCGATCGCTTTTCGCGTGGCGTCTGCGTTCTCGTTCACGGTTTTCTGCACGTCCCGCGCGCGGTCGAGCTGCTGCGTCAGGGGATCGAATACCGTCTTTTTGGGCGGAGGTTCCGGGGACGCGCAGCTCGCGATGAACAAAACCGATAGTGACATTGTCCAAAACCCCAAGCGCATGTGCACCTCGGAACTGTCAGCCCCGTATGGCGTGGAGTGTACAATCGTTCAGGACTTGCAGTCACTCGGAGTTCGCGCATGATTCGATTTGCATTGCTGATACTTTTGTCCACCGGTGCCTATGCCGCGCAGGCGGTCGACATCGATACCGCGGCCACGGTCTATCAGGATGCAGCCATCCGCGAACAGGTGCGCGCCTCCTTGGGGGCGATGCCGGCGCATATACGCCAGCTGTTCTCGGCGGATACCGCGGCGCACCTCTCCGATCAGCAGCTGAACGCAGTGACCGCCGCCGCCAAGCGCGGGTTCCGCATCGACGTGTTCGAAGTGCCGGCGCTGAGCGCGCTCGCGGCCAATCTCGACGACGACACCGTGAAGAAAACCGAGGCGTTCCTCTCCACCGATCTCGGCCGCCGCATGGTGGCGGCGGACGTGGCCACGGCCAAGATCGAGGAGGACAAAATCGACAAGATCATGAACGGCGAGGTGGCGGTTCCGTCGACGCCGAAGCGCGATGAGCTGTTCGGCAAATTGGAGCTTGCCTCGCGCTCCACCGAATCCACGGTGCAGATTTTCCTCAGCATGGGACAGGCGGTGGCGATCGGAACCGCCGTGGGAGCCGGCAGAGATACGGCGGCCGTCGCGGAAAGCTCGCGCAAATCCGGCGAGGCCAGCCGACCCGGCCTGGAACAGGGCATGCGCGAGCCGTTGCGCCGCTACCTCGCCTACAGCTACCGCGACATGAGCGATTCCGATCTCAAGCATTTGCTGAAGTTTCTCGAATCTCCGCCCGGCAAGCGCTATGTGTCCGCGTATATCGCCTCGCTCGGCGCCGGGTTCGACGCCATGGGCAGGCGCTGCGGCGAGCAGCTCGGTGAAAGCCTGCGCGAGCTGGCGCAGGCACAGTTGGACGTGCCCACGGTGAGCCCGCCGCCGGACATCGCCGCGCCGACCCCGGCCCCGACCCGCACCCCGTAACGAAACTCCGGGCCTGCGGCCTCGTTAGGCGGGTACATCGCCAACCGTTCCCCCTCGTTGGCTTCCAACTCCTCATCCCCCGGAGTCGAGCGTGGCCAGAAAGTCTCGCAGCAGCCGGCAAATCGCTTCGATCTGATCCTCGAGCCGATGGCCGGAGTTGAGCAAGTGCAGCGTTGCCTGGTGTTCGCGCGCCCAGCGAATGCTGTTCTCGACCGGCACGATGTCGTCGTGCCAGCCGTGCACGATGGCCGTCGGGCAGGCGACCTCTTGCGGCGTATGGGCCTCATAGCCGGGCATATAAAAAGCCGGCGCCAAGAGAAACAGGCCGCGAGGCCGGACCCGGACTGCCGCGGCGGCGCAGACGTGCCCACCCATGCTGGATCCCACGAGCACCGGGGTATCTTTGAGTTCCGACAGCCGGCCGATGAGCTTTTGCACCCGGTCGGCAGGGTCATCCAGGCCGCGGTAATCCACCGATTCGACCGCCATGCCGAGCTCGCGCGCGACCGCCGCCATGGCCGTGATCTTCGAACCCCAGGGACCGCTCTCCTTGCCGTGCGAGAACACCACCAAGCCCGTGGATTGGGACATAAGGCCTCAATAAGGTTAAGTAAACCGATTCCCCGCCGCTAACTGACGAATGGCACTGGATGAAGAGCAATCGAGCGCCGCGCATGAGATGCGTCGCGCCATCGACTGCCTGCGCGACTGTGCCGACCTCGCCGGGGTGGATGCCGCGGCCCTCGAGGCGCTGGCGGCCGGTGCGGTGCATTTTTCTCTGCCGGCCGGAAGCTTGCTGTTCGAATCAGGATCCACTCCGGACGGAGTATATCTGGTCGCCAGCGGCCGGCTAGGCGTCAAGACGCAAGGGATGGCCCGGCTGACCGCCGAGATCGGGCGCGGCGAATTGGTCGGCGAGGCCGGCTGGCTGCTCAAGGAACAGCGCAGCGCCACCGTATTTGCCCTGCGCGACAGCGAGATGCTGCTGGTGCCCAACGGGGTACTGGACGCCCTTGCGGCACAGTCCACGCATTTCGCACTGGCGCTGGCGCAGCTCTGCGCCCGGCGGCTGCGGCGCAGCAACCGGCAGGACACTCAACCCAAGCGCGCCCGCGTGTTCACCATCGTGCCGAACAGCGTCGAAATCGACGTCGCCAATCTGGCCACCCGCTTGGTCGCGGAGTTCGGGCGCGCGGGCCGCACCGAACTGCTATGGGATGCGCGCGCCAACAGCCACACCGCGTCCTGGTTCAACGGCATCGAAGAACAGAACGACTATGTGGTGTACGTGGCGGACCCGAGCGCCTCGGGCTGGACGCGTCAATGCTGCCGCCAGGCGGATGTGATACTGCTGCTCGCCGCGGCCGACGCCGCCTCGAAACCTTGGCCGGGCGGCATCGCCGAGGCGGCGCTGGCCCGCGGCGCACGCCTCGAACTCGCACTGCTGCACGATGAGCGCATCCAAGCAGGCGCTGCCGCACGGTGGCTGCAGAGTTCACCCGTTGCCCTGCACCACCACATCATCGACGCCGCCGACATAGGCCGGCTTGCCCGACTGCTGACCCGGCGCGGCGTGGGGCTGGTGCTGTCGGGCGGCGGCGCGCGCGGCTTCGCCCACTTAGGAGTGATCCGCGCATTGCGCGAGGCCCGAGTACCCATCGACTTCGTCGGCGGCTCGAGCATCGGCTCCATCATTGCGGCAGGCGTCGCCGTCGGATGGAGCGACGATGAAATGCGCATGCGCTATCGCAGGAGCTTCGTCGATACCAACCCCGTGAACGACTACGCCTTCCCGTTCATAGCCCTGACCCGCGGCCGCAAGGTTTCGCGGCTGCTGCAGCGGGAATACGGCGACGTGTTGATCGAGGACTTACGCCGGCCTTTTTTTTGCGTCAGCGCCAACTTGACCACCGGCCGGGCGCTCGAGCATCGCGAGGGAGGTCTCGCAGAGGCGCTGCGTGCCTCGGTCGCGATTCCGGGCGTCATGCCGCCCGTGTTCCGCGGCGGGGCCGTACTGGTCGACGGCGCCGCCATCAACAACCTGCCTCTCGACATCATGCAGGCCCACGCGCCGGGATTCCTGATCGGCAGCGACGTGAGCGCGGATCGCTTCGTGCTCGGCCGCCGCGCGCATCAATATCTTTCAGATCCTGATGCTCGCCGGTATGATCAACAATGCCTCGAGCGCGGCGGCGCAGCGCGAGCTTGCCGACGTGCTGTTGAAGCCGCCGCTGGCAAACGTCGATCTGCTCAATTGGCGCGCCTTCGACCGCGCCATCCAGGCCGGCTACGACTACGCCCGGCAGGCGCTCGAATCCCTGCCGGCCGTACCGCGCCTGCCCGCGGCGCCCGAACGCAAAGGCCGCAACTCCCTGGCCGTCGAATTGGCCAGACGCACGGCCGCCACGATCTAGCGGGCGCGCTGGCATCACGGCGCCGCAGTCACCCGAACGACTCCTTCGACGCAGTGATGTACATCGGCCCAGTTCACTGGGTCAATATCGTCATTGCGCCGAAGCATCAGCTCGAGAGACTGCGTGCAAGCCCCTCCACCCATTCGAGCTCCGCCGGGCTGAAGTGCGCGGGATCGAGGCGGTTCGCAGTCACGGGCGTAATCTTGCTTCCCCGTGCCGAATGAACGATGCGGAAGCAGTGCATGCCGGGCTTGGCCGCGCCCGCAAAACCGATCAGCAATTGAAACTCGCCGCGCGCGGCGGGGCGCCGATCGCAGGCGACGAAGAAAGAGTCCTGCATGCGCCGAGTGCCGAACGCCTGATTTTCGTAAAGCGCCTCGAAAAATGTACGCACTTGGGAGGCTGCCGCCTCGGCTATCTCGGCATGCGGCTCCGCCGCCGCAGCCCAGCGAGTGCCCCTCTCGATGCTGTTGACGATGAACAGCGCCAGGCGCCGCGGTGCCAAGTACTGCCAATCCGCGTTGGTCGCCGATCCTCTGCCCAAAGTGCGCGCCGCCACTCCGATTCGCGCCGCGGACCTCACCGCCTGCAGGGTGTTGACCCCCGCGGTCGCGAGGCGCATGCGGCGGTCCTCGGTCACGAGGCAGACCGGCCGGTAGCCGGGGCGCAGGATGGCCTCATCGCTTCTGGCGGACACCCAGGGCGGCGATGCCTCGTCGCAGCGCGCAAGCATGCCGGCGACGGCGCCGCAGGGTGCGAAAGATTCGAAATGGCCGCGCAGCTTGTCGTGCGCCAGCACCCGCGGAAAATACATCAAGGCATTCTCGCTGGAAAAGTTCCAGTCGCGCATGCCTCGCAAGGCATCGTCCGCCGTATGCCAGTTCGACGGCGGGTCGACGATCAGCAGCGCCCCCGCTCCTTGCAGTAGCGGGCGCCCACCAGCAAAGAGACCGGCCCCACGTCTTGATCGCGGGACAAGGGAGGAATGCACAGGAAATTGAAATACGGCGCGCGCGACAGGGCGAAGATGCCGGTTTGCTCGATCTCCGATCCGATCAGGTCGTAATCGGTCAGAGGCGCGCCATCATCGCCGTCGGAATTCGAATTGACGTAGCCGCTCGCCAGTCCGCTCACCGCATCCAAGGTTCGATCGGGCCGCTGCGGCGGCATCTCGCCCGCCGCCTGAATCAACTGCGAATCGGCTATGGCCCGCGGCAGGTAGCCTGCGGCCGCCGGCAGCACCGACAGCCTGTGGAATATCTCCTGATCTTCCACCTGGGCGGTGCCCAGGGTCCGCACGCGCTGCACGGTCAGATTGAACTCCGCGGTGTCTTCCGCCGCGATATTGTCGTAGTCGACGCTGGCGCGCAGATATTCCCGGGTACCGGGCCGCACCGCCCGCAGGCGCAGCGCCGCGCTGCCCGCGCTCAAGGTCAGGGTGGCGGAGCGGGCGCCGTTGATCGCACGCACGATGAGCGCTTCGCGGCCGCCATGATCGAAGAATTGCTCGACGGCGTACCCCAAGGGGCCCGGCTGCCACAATCCGCCGAACACATGCTGGAATTCCGTGAAGCTCCTGATGAGAATCGGACGATTCACCGGCCCGCGCAGAGTACGCCCGACGAACGCGGTACGCGCCGTGCCAAGGCGCGCGATGACTTGATTTGGGCCTCGCTCGTCCTCGACCTGTACACTTAGTTTATTCGGTGTCACCGATTTCTTCTCTAAAGGCGCACGCCGCGGACTTTATCACAACCCGCGCATTCGGCGTGGGGGCATCAGGACGCGAACAGAGCCACGTCGCGCCTCTTGAGAAAGGGCACGAGCAGCATGCCGGCCAGGAATCCGCCGATGTGCGCGCGAAACGCGACGCCGGCGCCGGCGCCGCCGCCCGGCACCGCGAGATCGCTGATCAACTGCACCGCGAACCACAGCAGGAGCAGCAGCATCGCGGGCATGCGCAAAGTCGTGAAAAAAAACGGCAGCAGCACCAGCGTCAGCACGCGCGCCCGCGGATACAGCAAGAGATAGGCGCCGAGCACTCCGGAAATGGCGCCGCTCGCGCCGATGATGGGGTACGGCGATCCGGGATTGGACAAGGCCTGCACGAACACCGCGGCGATGCCGCACAGCAGGTAAAACACGAGATAGCGCGCATGCCCCATGGCATCTTCGACATTGTCCCCGTAAATCCACAAGAACAGCATGTTGCCGAGCAGGTGCATCCAGCCGCCGTGCAGGAACATGGACGTGAGCGGCGACGCGAAGCGGGGTATCCACTGCAAGTCGCCCGGCAGCCGCGCGTCCGTCAGCAGTACCGCCGGTATTGCCCCCAGGGCGGCCACCGCCCGGCGGCCGGACGCCGGATCCAACGAGCGCTGCCACAGAAACACGCACATGCAAACCGCGAGCAGGGAGATCGTGATGAACGGCTTCAGCGCCGACGGTGAATCATCCTTGAGCGGAATCATCGGCGCGCCGCTGGCCCTCGAAGCGGCACCGCTCTTCGAGGCGCCGCTGCTCTTCGAGGCGCCGCTGTTCCTCGAGGCGCCGCTGTTCCTCGAGGCGCGCCTGTTCCGCCTCGGCCTTCTTGCGCGAGATCTCCTGCAGCATCACCTTCATCCACTCGCTGATCATTCCGCGGCTTCCGCGGCGTCGGGCTTGACGATCGCATCGATCGCCGCCACCGTATCGGGGTGATAGCCGGGCTTCGCCTTGGCATACACGCGCTTCGCGAATTCGGTGCCGGACGGAGTCTTCATCAAATCGGCGTAGAGCGGCGCGATCAGTTTGATGCCGGCCGATGGTCTGCAGATATTCCTCGAGACGCGCATAGCTCGGCTGATAATCATTGGCGATCGCGAGCTTCAGCCAGCTGTGTTCTATCTCGGCGTTCTTGCTGCGCGTGAAGCCGTATGCCCGGTCCAGATCCGCGAGCTGCTTGGCGCTCAGCGTGGCGGGCATGTTGTCCAGGAAATGCAGCCACTGCTGGGTGACCCAGTCGAGGCCGAACTTCTTCGCCTGCAGCGTGCCCGCCAGCCACTCGGTCCTCGCTTGGTCCACCGGCTCAAAGGCCGTCGAGACCGGCAGCACGGCGTCGGCCGGAATGCCGGGAGCGTTCTCCCAGGCAAGCACCTCATCGTGGCTGACGATGCCCGGAAAGCGGTTCAGCAGATTCTCGGTGAGATACCCGTCGAACTGCTCCGTGGTGATGCTCTTGAAAGCGAAGTGATCGAAGTAGCCGCGCAGGAAGGCGTCGAACCGGTCGTGCCCGAATTTCTCGTCGAGATAGTTCAAGAACAGCCGGCCCTTCTCGTAGGGCACTTCGCTGAACGCCAGGTTCGGATCGCGGTCGCGCAGGTCGATCGCCAGCACCTGATCCGCAGGCTTGAGTCTCGCCAGATCCGTCGCGCAAGGATTGCAGGCCCAGCACCTCCTCCATGGACGCGCGCTGTCCGCCGTAAACCGCGGTCATGATGCGGCTCTGCAAGTAATCGGTGAAGCCCTCGTTGAGCCACAGAGTCGCGCCAGGTCGCATTGGTGACGAGATTTCCCGACCAGGAATGCGCCAGCTCGTGTGCGATCACCGACACCAGGCTCTTGTCGCCGGCGATCACGGTGGGGGTGATGAACGACAGCCGCGGATTCTCCATGCCCCCGATCGGGAAACTCGGCGGCATCACCAGAATGTCGTACCGGCTCCAGCGATAGGGTCCGAATAATTTCTCGCTCGCCGCGATCATCGATTCGGTGTCGGCGAATTCCTTGGCGGCCGCGTCGACCATGGACTTCTCCGCATACACTCCGGTGCGCGGCCCCGTCTCCTTGAATCGCAAGTCCCCGACGGCCAGGGCGATCAAATAGGAGGGAATCGGCTGCGGCATGACGAACGTGTACTCCCCCGTGCGCCTCGCCTTGGGGTCGTTCTCCGCGCTCATGACCGCCAGCAGGCCGGGATCGGTGTGGATGCGCGCCTTGTAGGTGGCCCGCACCAGCGGGGTGTCCTGCAAGGGGATCCAGGTACGCGCACTGATGGGCTCGGACTGGGTGTAAAGAAATCCCTTGTGGCGGCCGGCGGTCTGCTTCGGCGTCAGCCACTGCAGCGCGGCTGCGGTGGGCACGGTTTCGTAGTCGATCTGGATGCTCTCGGTGGGTCTGCGGCTCGGCGGCAGGTCGATGACCAGCGCACTGCCGAGTATGGGATCCGGCCTCTCGAGGCGAAACGGACGGCTGACCCAGATGGCATCCGTCTTCTTTGTCGCGCCCAGCATGTCCGTGGCCTTCTGGTTCACGTCTTGGATCGACAGATCCTTGGTATCGAGCACCAGCTGCGTAGCGCCCGGATCGAGGCGGTTCAAGTCGAGCTCGACGGTGCCGCTGAGCGTCTTGTCGTCCAGGTCGACTCTCAACTCCAACTCAATGTGCGTGACCCGAAACTGCTCGACGTTGGCGTAGGAATGGTAGTCCAGGCCCGGTTGGATCGGCGACAAGTCGGTGCCGGCCACCGGCAATGCCGCCAAGGCGAGAGCCAGCCCCGCAAGATGGGTGCGCCCCCGGTAGGTGCTCATCAGTGTACTGAGGCTTCAGTCTGCGGCGAGGGAGGCGGCGGAGGGGGCGCTTCGGCACGGCCGCCCACCAGTTCCTTGAACGTCTTTTCGTCCACCAGCAGGCCGGTCTTACCGTCCCAATTGGAGCCCGCGGGCAGAATGTTTTCGACCAGCAGGGACTGCCCGATCACATCGTCTATGCCTCCCAGATTGCCCGTGACGGGCACGGGCACGGCGCGCGGGGAATGCGCCAGGTCGCCCACCCGCTGCCAGTCGATCTCGCTGTCATGATCGGCGATCTTCTTCTGCAATTTTGGGTTCAAAAGCTTGGACAGCAGACGCTTGCGGTTCTTGCTCCAATCGCGCGAATCGTCCTCCATGACGGTGTAGGCCTGCATGTACAGCGTGCCGTCGCGCCACCCGAACAAGTACGGCTGATTGACCACCGTCACTTTGGTCCCGATGGGGATCATGTCGAAGAAGGCGGCGATGTCTTCCGGATACAAGCGTATGCAGCCATGACTCGAGCGCATGCCCACGCCGTAGGGCTTGTTGGTGCCGTGGATCAAGTAGCTCGGCCACCCCAGGTGAAACGCGTACTCGCCCAGCGGATTGTCCGGCCCGGCCGGCACCTGTGCGGGCAGCGTTTCGCCGTCCTCGGCATGCTCTTTGCGAACCGACGCCGGCACCACCCAGATCGGATCCTTTTGACGGCTGACGATTTTCGTAGTCCCTTCGGGAGTCTTCCAGCCCACCTTGCCGATGCCGATGGGATGGATGTAGACCCACTGCGGTTCGCCCTTTTTGTGGCGCGGATAGTAGAAGATGCGCATCGCGGCCACATTCACCACCACGCCCTCATGGGGAGCCGCCGGCAAAATGAACGCCGTAGGAACGACCACCTCGCGCCCGACGCCGGGCAGCCAAGGATCGACGCCGGGATTTGCCGTCAGTATTTCGTCATAACCCACATCGAAGCGCCGCGCGATGTCGGGCATGGTGTCATCCTTGCCGACGACGGTCTTTTGCACGAAACCCACGACATCGCTGCCGGAAACGACCTCGAAGCGGTCGGTCGCATTGGGCTTGGGCAGCACAGGGGCCGGCGGCGGCAGTTCCTTCACCACCGGAGGAGGCGGTGCAGCAGGCGTCGATCGGAACAAAGAACAGGCGCTCAAACTCAAACCGCCGATGCAGACGGCCAATCTTAGGATCTTCATCCGCTCTATCTACAGCAAAGTCGGTCTGTCAGGCAATTGGTTATGCGATTGGCGGCCTGTTTTGAGGTTTGGCGGAAAGTGGCGTGCCAGCAAATTCCCGATGGCGTCGACTCCCGCAAGCGAGCCCGCTTCATAGCGTCCCGCGCGGAAATGCGCTTCCATGAGGCGGCACACCGCCTCCCATTCAGCGGGACTGACGCGGCCCTCGAAACCGCGATCCGCGACGATTTCGACGACGCGGTCCGCCAGCTGGACGTAGATCAAGACACCGTTGTTGTGCTCGGTATCCCAGACGCGCAGATGCGCGAACACATCGAGGGCGCGGCTGCGAGGCGCGACGCCGTTGATGATGTGCAGGGGCGTCAGGGCCGTCTCGATGGCGAAGCGAATTTCGCCCGCATGCGTGCGCTCGGCCCGGGCGACGGCCTGCTCGATGGCATCGAGTGTCGCGCTGGGAAAGCGCATGCGCGTGCGCCAATGGCTTGCCGCGGTGTGACGGATGAGGCGGCCGACCTGCATTACCAGCCGCCTGAGGCGCCCCCGCCTCCTCCACCACCGCCGCCGCCGCTGAAACCCCCGCCACCCCCGCCGCCGAAGCCCCCGCCCCCGAAGCCCCCGCCCCGAAAGCCGCCGCCGAATCCGCCCCCCCAGCCGCTGCCGGCCGACCATGTGCTCGAACTGGACCCCGCCAGCAGGGCGAAGAGAAAGGCTGCGGCACCGGCACCCAAGCCGATGAGGAGGACGTGGCTCAGCAGCCACGCAACGCCCCCGGCCAGGCCTGCCGTGGCCACCGATCCGAACAGCCTGCCAAACATGGCGCGGAGCACGCCGCTCGCGACGAATGCCACCACCAGCAACAGCGGCAAGGAATTGACCAGACCGCCGTGGTGCTCCCATTTTTTGTCGGGTTGCGGCAGCGGCTCGCCGTTGACGACGGAAATCATCTGATCCACGCCCGCCTCGACCCCGCCGTCATAGTCTCCCACCTTGAAGTGCGGAGTGATGGTCTCGCTGATGATGCGGTTCGCGATGGCATCCGGCAGCGCGCCCTCCAGCCCATAACCCACCTCGATGCGCACCCGCCGGTCGTTCTTGGCCACGATCAGGTAAGCCCCGTCGTCCACACCCTTGCGGCCCAGCTTCCAGGCGTCCTCGACGCGAATGCCGAATTGGTCGATATCCTCAGGCTGAGTCGTAGGCACGATCAGCACCGCGATCTGGCTGCCCTTAGTGGCCTCCAAGTTCGCCAGCTTGGCCTCGATCCGGGTGACGGCCTCGCCTGACAGAGTTCCCGTCAGGTCGGTGACTCGTGCGGTGAGAGGCGGCACCGGGACTTGCGCCTGGGCCGGCGCGTGAGCGAGCAGTGCGACCAGGAGCAGAGCCAGCCCCGCCCCCGTGCGGCCGATGCGGGAAATGGACATCACCAGGATTCCGGTACCGGGCGCTCTTTAGGTTACTGCGCCGGTGCGGGCGATGGCGTGGGCGCCCGTGTGGGCGCCGGCGTGGGTGCCGGCGGGGCGGCGGGCGCGGGCGATGCTGCGGGCGCTCCAGGCGCTCCAGGCGCCGCGGGCGCCGCGAAATCCACCGTCGGCGGCTTGGATATGACCGCCTCATTCTCGACGGCGAAGTTCGGCTTGGGCTTGTAGCCGAACATCATGGCGGTCAAGTTGCCGGGGAAGGAGCGCACCGTGATGTTGTAGTCCTGCACGGCCTTGATGTAGCGGTTGCGCGCCACCGTGATGCGATTCTCCGTGCCCTCGAGCTGCGCCT
This sequence comes from uncultured Gammaproteobacteria bacterium, assembly GCA_963784105.1. Taxonomy (GTDB): domain Bacteria; phylum Pseudomonadota; class Gammaproteobacteria; order Steroidobacterales; family Steroidobacteraceae; genus Bog-1198. Next base: position 288,103 of record CAWAQE010000015.1, on the reverse strand, counting down.
GCAGGTCGCGGAAATTCTGATCTGATTTCAATTGCGGATAGTTTTCGGTGACGACCAAGAGGCGCGACAGGGCGTTGGTGAGTTGCCCCTGAGCGGCTTGGAACTTGGCAAAAGCCGCCGGATCGTTCACGAGTTCGGGAGTCGCCTGGATGGAGCCGACTTTCGCGCGGGCTTCGGTCACGCCCAGCAGCACCGAACTCTCCTGGGCGGCATAGCCCTTGACCGTATTGACCAAATTGGGGATCAGGTCGGCCCGGCGTTGATATTGGTTCAGGACCTCCGACCACGCGGATTTGATTTGCTCATCCTGGGTCTGCATCGCGTTGTAGCCGCAACCCGACAGCAGCAAGCAGGCCGTCGCGGCCAGTCCTAGCGCCCATTTGCCCATGTTCCCCTCCCGACCCCTCTGACGCGAGGGTGTTGGAGGCGAGTTTAGCACTGTGGCAAAAAAAGCCCCGAGTGATGAGCTCGGGGCGGAGAGGCGGACTTCAATGAAGGGAGGTAAAGCCCGCTAGGGGATTCATGGTGAAGGCAGTGTCAGTGCAGATGGTCCCACTGCAATACTTGAATATCGTTTTCCTCGAGATCGAAGCTGCGTGCCAGCATGCGTGCGATTTCGCGATCACCCTCGACGCTGCCCGATCGATCGAGGAGTTCGACGACGCCCCGATATTCGTTGTATTCGACGGCTCCTTCCGATTGCGCGATAAAGTGGGTGTAATATTTAACGCTCATGGGCAAAGAGCTTAAGATTCGCGGCCCGTGCAATCTGTGAGCAACCGCTCAGTCGATCGCGGTCCTCCACAACTTGGTTCACGTCCTGGAATGTCTCTACACTATATTGCAGCGTGTCAAGATATCGCCCCCCCACTCCACCCGGCTCCCAGTACATCACTCCCGAAGGAGCCAAGCGGCTGCGGGATGAACTCGACCGGCTCTGGCACGACGAGCGCCCGCGAGTGACGCAGGCGGTGGCGGAAGCCGCTGCGCAAGGCGACCGCTCCGAAAACGCCGAATACACCTACGGCAAGAAGCGCCTGCACGAGATCGATCGGCGGGTGCGTTTTCTGCGCAAGCGTCTCGAGGGCATGACCATCGTCGACCACCAGGCCGAGCATGCCAGGCGCGATCCGACGCGAATCTACTTCGGCGCCTGGGTGCAAGTCGACGGCGATCACGGGTTGCGCTGGTATCGCCTCGTCGGCCCGGACGAATTCGACATGGCCGAGGACTACATCAGCATGGACTCGCCCTTGGGCAGAAGTTTGCTCGGCAAGAGGCTGGACGACGAGGTGAGAGTCGCTCTGCCGGGCGGGACCACGGTATTTACCGTGGTCGCGATCAACTACGGACCTCGTCCCTGAGGTCCGGGGTGCTCGCTAAACCACCCGAATGTTCTTGAACTGCCACGGATCCGCGGTGTCCAGATCCTCGGCGAACAGCTCGCCGCGCTGATATAGCGGCGTCCAATCCGTGTACTTGCCGACCACCTTTCCCAGGTACGGCATACAGATTTCGAGCGGCCGCTGGTATTCCATCTCGTCAGGCTCGACGATGCCGCGGTTCGGATTCTCCATGGCCCATATCATCCCCGACAGCGCCGCGGAGGTGACCTGCAGGCTGGTGGCGCTGTTGTAGGGGGCCAATTTGCGCGCATCCTCGATGGAAAGCTGCGAGCCGTACCAATAGGCATTCTTTTTATGGCCGGCGAGCAGCACCCCCAGCTCGTCGATGCCGGCGGTGATTTCGTTCAGCATGATGCGTTTGTGGTCCTGCAGGTGCCAGTTATTGCCGGCGAATTCGTGCACGGACAGCACGGCGTTGTCGCTCGGATGATAGGCGTAGTGAGTGGTCGGACGGTATGCCACCCGTTCGCCGTCCATGACCGTGTAGTAGTCGGCCAGCGAAATCGCTTCGGAATGCGTGATCAGGAACCCGTGGAAATGGCCCGCCTCGGGAGTCCAGGTGCGGACCCGGGTGCTGGCGCCCGGGCGATTCAAATAGATCGCGCAGCCCGAACCGGCCTTGTGGCGTCCGCCGTCCGCCGGGAAATGCTTCTCGTGCGTGCCCCAGCCGAGCTCGGCGGGCTGCGCCCCTTCGCTGACGAACCCGTCGACCGACCAGGTATTGACGAACTCGTTCGCGACCTTCGGCACATTGGTGATTTGGGTGTCGCGTTCGGCGACATGTATGACCTTGATGCCGAGCGTTTGCGCGAGCTTGGCCCAGGACTCCCGCGTGCGCGGAGTTCCCGCCTCGACCCCGGTGTCCTTGGCGATATTGAGCAAGGCCTGCTTGACCAGGTGCGAAACCAGGCCCGGGTTGGCGCCATGCGTCAGCACCGCCGTGGGCGTCTTCTTCGCGCCATGGCGCAGGGCCAAGGCCCCCATGCGCATGGTGTAGTTGCTGCGCGTGTCCACCGACGTCTTGGGGTCCGTGTACCCTCCGGCCCAGGGTTCGATGCAGGTATCGAGGTAGAGCGCGCCGCGCTCCCGCGACAACTCGATGAGCGCGATGCTCGACACGTCGACGGACAAATTCAACAGGAAGTCGCCGGCATCCAGCAACGGTTCCAGGACCTGCCGGTAGTTCTCCCGGGTGAGCGCGGTTTTGACGAACTTCACTCCGAATTGTTCGGCTTCGGTCCGGCCGCTGTCTTCCGCGGTGACGATGCTGATGCGATCAGACGAAGTGCCGATGTGACGCAAGATCAATGGCAAGACACCCTGTCCGATGCTGCCGAAACCTACGAATACGATCTTGCCCTGAAAATTCACATGCACTTCGTGTTTGCTCATAATTCCTGTCCCATTTTGATTTATCCCTCTAGGATTTAACTTCGGTTGTGGCGACGCCCCCTGGGCGGACGCCGCCAGCCTACCTGGAGCCCCGGGAAATGCTCAAGTATTTCCAGGCGCCGTGATGTTGAGCGGCGGTTTAGCATTCGCCGAGGGGGGCTAAGCCTTGGCACGGCAACGGGGAACAGTTGCCGTGTCAAGGCTTAGCCCCCCGGGCGAATACTCGTACCGATCAACATCACGGCGCCAAAGTGACGTGACTGCTCCCCCCAGACCCTGTGTACCGGGTCAATATGAATCACTGCGCCGAGGTCGAAGCCTCGAGCCAGTGCGGAGGATACGTGCGTTCGTACCCCGGCAGCGCTTCGATGCGGTGAATCCAGCGTGCGAGCGCCGGGTAGTTGCGCTCCATGGGCAGGAAGCGTGCGCCGAGCTCTGCCGCAGAGCTCCTATCCAAGGCGCGGCGCAACACCTGGATCCATGGGAAAATCACCATATCGGCGGCGGAGTAGCCGGCGCCCACGATCCACTGCTCCTTGCTCAGCCGGCCCTCGATGGTGCGTGCCTCGCGCCCCACCACGTGCATGGCGTCGGTGAGCTCGTCGATGTTGTCGGCGACGTCCTCGCCGAAGACCGCCCCGGTGATCTTGAGCAACGAGGGTTCCGCATACGCCATGAATTCACAGATGACGCGCATGATGACGCCGGCCTCCTCGGGGTTCCCGCCGAATATCGGCGCTTGCGGGTATTTGACGTCGAGGTAGTACAGCATCGCAACCGACTCGAACACTACGTAATCGCCGTCCTTGAGAACGGGAACGCGGCCGCGCGGATTGAGCTTGAGCATTTGCGGGGATTGCTGCTCTTGCTTGTCGAAGTGCAGCAGCTGGGACTCGTACGGCAGCCGCTTGTGCTCGAGGGCCAAGAGTATGCGCCACGAGAATGGACTGCCGCTGCCCCAGTATAGAGTGAGTGCCATGGCGCGATTGTAGCGGATGCGGTTCATCCATCGTCGCGTTAAGCTGGGATTCATGGAATTTCACACCTTGATCGACGCAGAGGCTCTGAGGCAATTACTGGGCGATCCGCGGCTGGCCGTGGTCGACTGCCGCTTCGATCTCACGCGTCCCGAGGCGGGCTTGCAGGCATACCTGTCGGGGCATATCCCCGGCGCGCGGTACGCCGATCTGAATCGGGATTTGTCGGCGCCCGTCGGGCCCGGCAGCGGCCGTCATCCGCTGCCCGCGCCGCAAGCCTTCGCCGCCTGGCTGAGCGGGCTCGGTATAGACAATAGCAGCCAAGTCATCGCCTACGACGCCGGCAATGGATCGATCGCGGCGCGGCTGTGGTGGATGCTCCGCTGGGTGGGGCATGAGGCCGTGGCCGTCCTCGACGGCGGCCTCCAGGCGTGGACCGCGCACGGCGGCGCGCTGCAATCGGGTCCGCCCGAGCCGCCACCGGCCGGTCCCGGCGCGGCGCCGGCCGCCCCGGTCGTGCGCCGTTTCACGCCCGGATTTTCCGACCGGGGCGTGCTGAGCACGGCCGAACTCGAGCAGCAAGCATTGCGCGATCCAGAGACCCTGCTCGTGGATGCGCGTGCACCGGAACGCTTCGCCGGCACGGTCGAACCCATCGATCCGGTGGCCGGACACATTCCCGGCGCCGTGAATCATCCGTTCACCGCCAATCTCGGCGCCGGCGGCTTGTTTCTGCCCGCCGCCGAGCTCGAGCGCCGCTGGCAGGAGCGCCTCGGCGGCAAGAAGCCCGAGTCTCTGGTCGCCATGTGCGGCTCCGGCGTCACCGCCTGTCACAACTTGCTGAGCCTTCAGATCGCCGGGCTCAACGGCGCGAAACTCTATGCCGGCAGCTGGAGTGAGTGGATACGCGATCCGCGCCGGCCCATCGCCCGCGGCCCCCGCTGAAGCATTCATTTACTTGCAGCCCCAATTTGTTATCGTGCGCGCGACATGAACACACCTGCCAAAGCGCTGCCCGCGAGCCATGCGTGGAAGATCGAGGAATCGCTGGATCTGTACCAAGTGGAAGCTTGGGGGAAGGGCTACTTTTCGATCAACGAGGCGGGCCACGTGGTCATCAGACCCAGCATGGACCCGGCACGTGAAATCGACCTGTACGAGGTGGTGCAGGGACTGAAAGCCCGCGACCTGCACACGCCCGTGGTCATCCGCTTCTCCGATATCCTCGCGCACCGCCTGCGTCATATCGCCGATGCCTTCGGCACCGCCATCGCCGAGAACGGCTACAAGAACCGCTATGCGGCGGTGTTCCCTATCAAGGTCAATCAGCAGCGCCTGGTGGTCGAAGAGGTGTACCGCTACGGGAAGGAATTCGGCTTCGGGCTCGAGGTCGGCTCCAAGCCCGAGCTGCTGGCGGTGATGTCCATCACCGAGGACGCCCCGGACCGCATCGTGGTGTGCAATGGGTTCAAGGACGACAGCTACATCGAAGCGGTCATCCTCGCCACCAAGCTCGGCCGCACCTTCATCCCCGTGGTGGAGAATTACGAAGAGATTCATTTGATCTTGAAGCATGCCGAGCGCTACGGCGTGCGCCCCAAGATCGGCGTGCGGGTGAAGCTCGCCAGCGAGGGCGCCGGCCGGTGGCGCGAGTCGGCGGGCGAGAAATCCAAGTTCGGCCTGTTCATCAGCGAGATCCTGGACCTCTACGCCCTTCTGAAGGAGCGCAACATGCTGGATTGCCTGCAGCTCGTGCACTGCCATCCGGGCAGCCAGCTGCAGGATATCCGCCGCGTGAAGGATGCCATCAACGAACTGGCGCATGTCTACGCCGAGCTCAAGATCATGGGAGCCGGCCTGCAATACATCGACATCGGCGGCGGCCTGGGGGTCGATTACGACGGCAGCGGCACCAACTTCGAATCGTCGATGAACTACACGCTCAATGAATACGCGAGCGATGTGGTCTACCGCATCAAGAGCGTCTGCGACGCCCGCGACGTGCCGCATCCCATGATCGTGAGCGAGTCCGGCCGCGCCATTGCCGCGCATCACAGCTTGCTGGTGTTCGACACCCTGGGCTCCTCGAGACTGGACCAATTCAAGGTGACCGGCCAGCCCGAGGAGGACTACCACGGCAAGGAAGAAGTGCCGCAGCCGGTGCGCGACTTGTTCGACAGCTACAGATCGGTCAATGAGCGCAGGCTGGTGGAGTGCTACCACGACGGACTGCAAGCCCGCGAGCAGGCGCTTCAGATGTTCAATCTGGGATACCTGAGCCTTGAATTCCGCGCCCTGGCGGAAAAGCTCTACTGGGCCACCTGCGCCAAGATCCGCGACTACTGCCGCAAGCTCGACCGGGTGCCCGAGGAGCTGGAAAACCTCGAGGACATGCTCAGCGACATCTACTTCTGTAATTTCTCGGTGTTTCAATCGCTGCCGGACAGCTGGGCCATCGGCCAGTTGTTTCCCATCATGCCCATTCAGCGGCTGGGCGAACGGCCCTGGCGCAATGCGGTATTGGCCGACATCACCTGCGACTCCGACGGCAAGATCGACCGCTTCGTGCATCCCCGGATCACCAAGCGCACTCTTGAGGTGCATGAACTCAACCCCGGGGAGCCCTACTACCTGGCGGCCTTCCTGGTGGGCGCCTACCAAGAGACCCTGGGGGACCTGCACAATTTATTCGGCGACACCCACGTGGTGCACATCCGGCTGCAGGATGATGGCGGCTGGTGGATCGAGGAAATCGTCAAGGGCGATACGGCCAACAAGGTGCTCGAGTACATGGAGTACGACACCGACGAGCTCTATCCGGGCATCGCCCGGGACTGCGAACGGGCCGTTCAGGAAGGCCGTATGACGCTGGGCGAAGCGCAGGCGGTGAAGCGCTTTTACGAGAACGAGCTCAACGGCTACGCGTACCTCGAGGTCGAATAAAGGGCCTGTTTGCCAACAATTAGACCCTGGCGTAGCATCGACTCGTAGGTTCGTTCCCTACACGGGCCTTAGGGTGCAGGCCCCGGTGCGGCGATGTGCGCGGCGGTGTCTGAGGGTTGAAACACTGTTAGTGAGATTAGTTGAATGACGACGATCTACGTTGGCAACCTGCCATTCACTGCGACAGAAGACGAAGTACGCGCGCTGTTCGAGCGCCACGGCAAAGTCGAATCGGTCAAACTCATCAACGATCGCGAGACCGGGCGTCCCCGCGGCTTTGCGTTCGTGGACATGGGGGCCGGTGAAGCCCAAAACGCGATTCAACAGACGAACGGTTTCCAGATGGGCGGACGCCCGCTGCGCGTCAATGAAGCCCAGGAACGGGCGCCTCGCTCCAAGCCTGCGAGTGGCGGGGGCGGCGGCGGCGGTGGTGGTCCACGCCGCTGGTAGCCGACGCGGGTAGGGATTGAGAACGCCGCTGGGATGGATCGCCCGCTGGGGTGGCGGCCGTCACCACATTTCTTTGAGCTGTGCGACCACGTCGACGGTTGCCGCTTCCCCTTCGCGCAAATTTTCCACGCCCCGCATATTGCACAGCGAAATCCGTTCGCAGGTATCCAGCACCTTGTCGGTCATGAACCGGCTCTTGGCGCCGTACACGTGCGCATCGCCGTCCTTGGGCTGCTGCGTGATCGCGTACTTGAGCGGCGCGCACAGATGCAGTTCGTTGCGCGCCCGGGTCATCGCCACATACAGCAGCCGCCGCTCCTCTTCGATCATTTCCGGCTTGCCGGTGGAAAACTCCGACGGGAAATTCCCGTCGGAAACATTCAGCACATAGACGATGTCCCACTCCTGTCCCTTGGCGGAGTGAATCGTGGACAAAATGACGTAATCCTCGTCCTTCGAGGCGTTGCCGGATTGGTCGCTGGTCACCATGGGCGGATCCAGCGTCAGTTCGGTCAAGAATCGCTCCCGGCTCGCGTGCTGCGCCGACAGCTGCTCCAGCTGTTCCAGATCGCCCATGCGCGTCCAGGCGGCATCGTGAACCCGCTCCAGATGCGGCTTGTACCACTCGCGCACCAGACCCACCTGACCGGGCCAGGGAGTTGCGGGATCGGCGAGCCTTTCGAACAGGACACAAAAGCGCTTCCAGTCCATTTTCACCGGCTGCGGCGCATCGAAGCCGGCCAGGCTATTGACGTTGAAGCTCTGCGCCTCGAAGTAATCCAGCGCCTGCTTCGCATGGCCGGGCCCGATTCCGGGCAAAAGCTTCAACACCCGAAATGCCGCCACGGCGTTGCGCGGATTGTCGGCCCAGCGCAGCACCGACATCATGTCCTTGACGTGCGCGGCCTCCAGAAATTTGAGGCCGCCATATTTCACGAAGGGAATATTGCGCTTGGTGAACTCCACTTCGAGCACATCGCTGTGATGCGAGCTGCGGAACAAAATGGCATGGCGTTTGAGCGATCCGCCGATTTCGCGCGTCGCCAGGATCTTTCCCGCGATGTACTCCGCCTGACCGAGCGCATCGTCCACCGCGACGTAGCACGTCTTTTGCGTGGATTGGCGCGTGCCCAGCAAAGTCTTGCGATGCTGGCGCGCGCCCTCCGACATGAGCGCATTGGCCGAATCCAGGATTTGCTGCGTCGAGCGGTAGTTCTGCGCCAGCACCACGATGTCGGCCTTGGGCTTGTAGCGGTCGGCGAACCCCAAGATGTTCTCGACCGCCGCCGCGCGGAACGAGTAGATTGCCTGGGCATCGTCGCCCACCACCGTCACCCCCTTGCCGTCGGGCTTGAGCGCTTGAATGATTTCGCCCTGCAGGGTGCTCGTGTCCTGGTATTCGTCCACCAGCACATGATCGAAATTCTTCGACAGGCTCTGCGCCAGGGTCGCGTTCTGCATCATGACATGCCAGTAGAGCAGCAAATCATCGAAGTCCAGCACCCGGTGCTTCTGCTTGCGGGCGACGTATTCGCGATACAGGCGCGTAAGATCCGCCTCCCATTCGCGCACCCAAGGGAATTGCTCCTCCAGGGTCTGCTTCAGCGACAGCCGGGTGTTGACCCGGTATGAATAAATCGCCAGGCAGGCATCCTTGCGCGGGAAGCGCTTGTCCTTGCCGGAGAAGCCCAATTCGTGGCGCACCACGTCCATCAAATCGGCCGCGTCCGAGCGGTCCAGTACGGTGAAATTCGGGTCCAGCCCCAGATGCTTGGCGTACAGACGCAATATCCGGTTGCCCACCGCATGGAAGGTTCCCGACCACACCAGGCGCGAGATCACGCTGCGGTCGCCCGCCTTGCCCCGGTCCGCCAGCACCTCCGCAACGATGGTCTGAGTGCGCCGGATCATTTCCTGCGCGGCGCGGCGCGTGAAAGTCAGCATCAGGATGCGCGCGGGATCGACGCCGTTCAGCACCAGGTGAGCCGTGCGATGCGCCAAGGTATTCGTCTTGCCCGTGCCCGCGCCCGCCAGTATCAGCATAGGACCTGCGTTGACTCCCTTGCCCTCCGCGGGCGTGCCGAAGGTGGCCGCCCGGCGCTGTTGCGGGTTGAGCGAATCGAATGCAGTGGCCTTGGCTTTCATCATAAGTTAAACGTCATGCACTGTACGTATATCCAGACTCCGATGCAATGCGCTCGTTCGGACTTGAAGGATGGCGCAATGCGGAGCCCCCGCGCGAGGAGGCAAGTCACATGCATCCGCTTTCCCCGCGAAAAATCCCCTATAGACTTCAACCCCATGCGCAAACCAACACCTATCGCCAGCCGGCACATTCACACCGGCCGCATCATCGAGGTCTCCACCGAACGGCTGCTGTACAACAATGGCCGGGAATACGATCTGGACTTCGTCCGCCATCCCGGCGCCGCGGCGGTGGTCGCGGTGGACGCGGCCGGCCGCGTCTGCCTGGTGCGCCAGTACCGGCACGGCGTCACGGATTTTCTCTGGGAGATCCCGGCCGGCAAGCTGGACCCCGGCGAGGCCCCGCAGGTCTGTGCCGTGCGCGAATTAGCCGAGGAGACCGGCGTGACGGCCCGTCGCTGGACCCCCTTAGGAAGGTTTCTGCCGGCTCCCGGCATATTCACCGAGGTCATTCACCTCTACCTGGCGCAGGACTTGAGCGTAGGCGCGCCCGCGCCCGACGCCGACGAAGAACTGGAACTCCAGTGGCTGCCGATCGGCGAAGCGGCCGACAAGGTGCTGCGCGGCGAATGGAACGACGGTAAAACGGCGCTGGCGCTGTGGCGCGCCCAATACCACCTGCAATTGTGACGGTTCGCTAGATTTCGGGGTGTCCGGGTTGACTTAACCTTGTGCTTGGCCGAAAAAAGGTATGTGAGCGCAGAACATTCAAAGCCTTCCCCCAAGCCCGGTGCCGACGCCGATGCCGACGCGCGCAAGCCGGCTGCGCCCGATGCGCAGGCCGACGCCAAGGCCACCGGCCGGGTGAAATTCGACGACCGCGGCAATGCCGTATGGGAATGGTCCATTGCCACGGGCGCGTTCGGCCGCGAAGTGTCCACCGAGCGGCTGCAGAAGCTCGAACACCCCGCCCTATCCCTCGCCGACGACGCCTCCGCAGGCCCCGACACCGTGCGCCCCAATCCGCTCGGCACCAAGAAGGGCTACGACCCCTACGACAGCGGCAAGCTCGGCAAACCGCCCGCGCCGGCCAAGAAGGATCTGCGCCGGCTGAGCGAGTTTCTGAAGCTGAAGAAGCAGGCGGAAGCGAACAAGGACAAAGACAAGTAGTACATCGGCCCAGTGATTCACGGGGCCGATGTACTTCAGCGAGTTGGCGGAGTAATTCCGGTGCCTCGTGCGCCGTGATGTCGACTGGTACGCGAATTCGAGTCACGCCAAGGCGTGCCGCAACTTCGCCGTGCTCCCCAGCCGATAGAATTTCCGCAGCTCGCGCACCAGCGCCTCGATCCGCGCCTCGCCCCTGCTCACGAAACGATGCTCCAGCCGGCGGCAATAATGCGCCGCGCAGCGGTGCGCCGTTCGATAGCGATGATACTGATCCGGCTCCAGGCGCGCATCGAAGCTCACGCGGTCGAACAGCCGCGCATGCACCTGCGCCGGGTAGCCGCCGCCCTGCTGGCCGGCCAGCAAAAAGACCGTGACCGCGTATTTGTCCACCTCGGCCTGGGTCTCGAGTTCCAGCAGCGACACCGGCAAATCCCGGTCCAGCCGCCAAGTCGAATAGACGAAGTGGCTGACGCCCTCGAGCGCCGTGCAATAGTCGGCCAGATTATCCTCCGTCAACGCGCCGACCGGATCCGCGCCCTCCAGTCGCCGCAACAAGCTCGGGTCCAAGTACAGCGCGACACCGGCGCCGTCCGGCGTTTCCGCCAGCAGCAGTTCCTCCTCGGATGCGCGCGCATCGTTCACCGGCGCGCCGCCCTGCAGGGCGCGGCGATCCGTGACCAGGAAATCGTAGACGTCGTAGTTCAGTTCGACGTCGTAGAGCCGCCCGAGCAGCGATCTGCAGTCCGTGCAGAACCATCGGGCGGCTCAATGCTCGCGGCGCGCGCCGCCCGCCGCCGACCGGCTGCACGCCGAGCTGCCGCAGCAGTCCGTGCGCGCGCGGGCTGCCGGTCTTCATCCACATTTCGTACAGCCGCAGGATGTCCGCGTCGGTGTGCCGGTAGGACATCTCGCTCACCTCGTTCAGCGCGTCCACCAGCCGCTGAAATTTGCTGCGCGAGCTGCGCGTAGATCGCCGCGATGCAGCGCCCCGACATCGAGCGCTGCAGGGTATCCGCCAGCGAGCTGTAGGCGTTTCCGCCCATCGCGATGTGGTAGTCGATGTCGATCAATTTGCGCGCGAAGCTGCGGGCGAAGAATCCGGCGATGAACAAGGAGACGTCGCCGAGGCGCTGCAGGCCCCGCTGCCGCGCGGCGGCGGTCGGCGCCTCGAGCGCGTCGGCCAGCATGTGCGCCAGCGGCCGGATGCGCAGGCCCTCGGGCGTGCGCTCGTACAGCGCGTCGGCGCGGGAGAACATGGTGAGCAGATTGACGACGTACTGCTCGGCCTGCTCGTCGATGTCGAGGTGCTGATGTTCGCTCGCCGCGTGAAACGCGTCACGAAAGAATTCGCGCAAGGAACTGACCGCTACAAGAGATCCCGCAGACATCTGCTTGCATGCTTGGCATCCTTTTTCGGCTGACACCATCCTATCGACAAAGCTACGCGCAAGTGAACGCCAAAAGCGCGAACCAGTGTCGGAAAATGCCTATATTTACAGGTGTTTTGCAATCAGCACTCGACGCGCGTAGGCTGCCAAGCGTGCCGCTGCGTCTCAATGGTGCTAATTCATTTCCGCAAGCGTCGTGATGGTGCGCGGCGGCGCGCGCGAATGCCGCCGGCCATTGGCGCGCATCGCGGTTGAGCCACACCGCCTGCATGCCCGCCTGCGTCGCGCCGACGACATCCGCGAGCGGATCGTCGCCGATGTGCAGCACCTGCGCGGCCTCGACGCCGGCCAATTCGGCGAGCTGCGCGAATATGCGCGCGTCCGGCTTGGCGGCGCCGCGCCGAGCGCGCGGTGACGTGGCCGGCGAACAGATCCGCGATGCCGCAGCGCTCGAGGTCCGCGTTGCCGTTGCTGAGCGCGAACAGCCGATAGCGCGCGCTCAGGCGCTCGAGCGCCGGCCGCACGTCCTCGTAGAAGTCCACGCGATTGCGCGCGGCGAAGAACACCTCGAGCGCCTCGTCGGCGAGCGCCTCGGCATGGCCCGCGGCGCGCGAACAGATCCTTGAGCGCGCGATGGCGCAGGAAGGTCAGATCATGGCCGTGCTGCGGAAACCGCTCGGCCACTGCGGCGCGCAGCGCGCGCAGCGATTCGACGCCGTGGCCGCTCACGCGCCGCGGATGGCGGGCGCGCAGCCACGCCAGCAGCGCGCTCTCCGCGGCGGCGATGACCGGACCCACCGGCCACAGGGTGTCGTCCAAATCGAAACTCAAGACCAGAGGGGCGTCATCGGGCTATTCTATGCGCCGTATGCCGTCGTTGATTTCGTCTCACGGAAGCTGTGGTATCTTCGCGCATGCTCTGCAGGGGAGAAACATGATGATCGTCCATCGCTTTGCCGTCGTTTTCTCGCTGCTCGCCTTCGGTACCGCCGCTTCCGCCGCGCCCCGCTCCGGTGCCGCCGGCGCGCGCCGCGGCCCGGCGTGCCGGCGCCGCCGCGGACCATCGCAACCCTTCACCGTGCAGGACCTGGTGCGCCTCGAGCGCATCTCCGAAATCGCCGCATCGCCCGACGGCAAGCGCGTGGCCTATACCCTGCGCACCACCGACATGGAGGCCAACAAGGGCCGCACCGGCATTTGGCTGGTGGATACCGGCCAAGCGCGGCGGCGCCCCGCGCGCGCCTCACCGACCTCGCCGCGAACTCCGAATCCGCCGAGTGGAGCGCGGACGGGCGCTACATCTATTTTCTGTCGAATCGCAGCGGCACCTCTCAGGTGTGGCGGGTCGCCGCCGGCGAGGCACGCGGCGTCGCGCATGCGGCGGCACTGAGCGCCGCACCTGGGACGCGCCCGGCGCCGATGCGCTGCAGGTCACCAATCTGCCGCTCGATGTCGGCAGCTTTCGCGTCTCGCCCAAGGGGGACCGGATCGTGGTGAGCGTCGAGGTGTACTTGGATTGCGCGGATCTCGCCTGCACCAAGCAGCGCCTGGATGCGGCGGCGCATTCCAAGGCCACGCGGCGTTCTGTACACGCCAGCTGTTCGTCCGGCACTGGGACACCTGGAGCGACGGCCGCCGCTCGCAGCTGTTCGCCATGGCGCTCGACGATGTGGCGCGCGGGCACGCCGGTGAATCTGAGCGGCGGCATCGGCGATGTGCCCGAGCAAGCCCTTCGGCGGCCGCGAAGACTATGCGTTCAGCCCGGACGGCGCGCAGGTGGCGTTCTCCGTGCGCGCGCACGGCGGGCGAGCCCTGGTCGACGAACTTCGATATCTACGAAGTCGCCGCCGACGGCGGCACGCCGCGCAATCTGACCGCGGACAATCCCGCCTGGGATGGGCAGCCCGCCTTCTCGCCCGACGGCACGCAGCTCGCCTATGTGGCCATGGACCGGCCGGGCTTCGAGGCCGACCGCTTTCATCTGGTACTGCTGAACCTGCAAATCCGGCGTCAAACGCCCGCTCACCCAGAACTGGGATCGCTCGATCGCGAGTTTTGCCTGGTCGCGCGACGGCAAGAGCCTGTTCGCCACCGCCGATCACCTGGGCCAGCGGCCGCTGTGGGCCATCGATGCGGCCACCGGCAGAACCTCCGCGATCACCGGCGCCGGCGAAGTCGAAGGCTTCAGCGTCGGCCCGCGAAAGGTGTTCTACACCTTCAGCAACCTGGGCGCCCCCGCCGATCTGTACGCGGTGGGATTCGGCGGCGGCACGCCCGCGCAGCTCACCCGCGTGAACCAAGCGGCGCTGGCGCAGCGCAAATTCGGCGAATACGAGCAATTCAGCTTTGCCGGCTGGAACAATGAAAATGTCTTCGGCTACGTCGTCAAGCCGGCGGATTTCAAACGCGACCGGAAGTATCCCGTGGCATTCCTGGTGCACGGCGGCCCGCAGGGCAGCTTCGCGAACTCCTGGAATTGGCGCTGGAACGCCCAGGCCTTTGCCGGCGCCGGCTACGGCGTGGTCATGATCGATTTCCACGGCTCCACCGGCTACGGCCAGGCGTTCACCGATTCCATCAGCGGCGACTGGGGCGGCAAGCCGCTCGAGGATCTGAAGCTGGGCCTGGCGGCGGCGCTCAAGCAGTATCCCTGGCTGGACGGCGATCATGCCTGCGCGCTCGGCGGATCGTACGGCGGCTACATGATGAATTGGATCGCGGGTCAATGGCCGGACCGCTTCAAATGCATCGTGAGCCACGACGGCATTTTCGACAATCGCAGCATGTACTACTCCACCGAGGAACTCTGGTTTCCCGAGTGGGAGTTCGGCGGCCCCGAATATCGCAATCCGGCGGGCTACGCCAAGTTCAATCCCGTCGACTACGTGACGCAAGTGGAAGACGCCGACGCTGGTGATTCACGGCCAGCTGGACTACCGCGTCCCCGATCGCCCAAGGACTGGCGGTATTCACCGCCCTGCAGCGCCGCGGCATACCCAGCGAGCTGCTGTACTTTCCCGAACGAGAATCACTGGGTGCTGAAGCCGGCCGACAGCATCCAGTGGTACGACACCGTGCTCGCCTGGATGAATCGCTGGACACGTCCGTAGCGGCTCGTGCACGCGCGAACTAAGCTTCGGACTGCGTCAGGGCTCGACGGCTCGCCAGGCGGCCGGGTAGTTCTCGCCCAGCTGCATGATCCGCTGCAGCAGCTCATCGTAGCTCATGCCCGCGGTGAGCGCCGACTGCGCGAAGTCCTCCGCGGCGGAGATGTTGGGGTTGGCGTTCGCTTCCAGCACGAACAGTTCGCCGTCGGCCCGCAGCCGAAAATCCATGCGCGCGTAGCCCGTCAGATGCAATGCGCGGAAAATGCGCTTCGACAGCTGCTCGAGCCGCGCCATGGTGCCGTCGGGCAGGTTGTCCGCGGCCGCGGTGGTGATGCCGTAGCGCTGCTGATAGCCGCGGTCCCATTTCACCTTGCGGGTGGCGATGGCCGGCAGGTTCTCCGGCAGCGAGCCGAAAGTCATTTCCCACACGGGCAGCACCTTGAGCCGGTCGTTGCCCAGCACGCCCACGTACAGCTCGCGGCCCTCGATGTACTCCTCGACCAAGGCGTCGGAATGCGTCTGCTCGTGAATGAAGGCGATGCGCTCCGTCAGCTGCTTCTGGTCCGCGACCACCGACGCATGCGCGATTCCGAGCGACGCGTCTTCGGTCGAGGATTTCACGAACAGCGGGAAACGCAGCTTCTTCGGTATGCGCGGCTTCTTGCCGCGCGGGAACACCATGAATTGCGGCGTCGGCACGCGATGATAGGACAGCAGCTGCTTCGACAGCACCTTGTCGCGCGACAGCAGCATGCCGCGCGGATTGCAGCCGGTGTACGGCTGATGCATCAGCTCGAGAAACGCCACCACGTGCTGATCGTAGGTGACGATGCCGTCGAATTCCTCGAGCAAATTGAACACGATGTCCGGCTTCCAGTCGATGATGGCGCGGCGCAGTTCGGACAGGCTGTCGCTCAGGCCCAGGGGCCTGACCTCGTGCCCTGTCGGCCTTCAAATGCGAAATGACGTCGTATTCGGTGCGCCACTCGTCGATCTCTTTCTCGGTGGAGCCCTTCAGGGAATCCGGCGGCACGAGCGTCGAGTGCACGAGAACCAAGGCGCGCACCTTCCTCACAGCGACACCCGGGGCAACTGCCGCTCTTCGTAGGACTCCGCCAGCCGCGCGATCACCCAGATCAATTGGGCTTTGAGCTCGCGCCGCGGCCCGCGCACGTACAAATTCAACGACTCGCAGCGCTCGATCATCAGCCGCAGCACCTGGTGCACCAGATACTCGCTGAACGCCCCGGAGCGCACGATCTGCTGGCGCAGAGGAATGCGCATTTCGCGCAGCAGGCTCGCCGCCTTGGGGCGATCGCCGGTGCGCGGCGCGGCGGTAAACACCTTGAGCAGCAGCTCATCGGCGCCGGAGCGGCGCGGCAATGCGGTAGCGCGCCAGCTTCAGCTCATAGTGTTCGCGCAGGGTGCGCGTTTCCCGCCGCACCTCTTCGACGGTGCCGCGGTTCAATACGGCCGGCCTGCGTCGGCCGATGTCGTTCGCCAGCGTTTCGATGTATTCCAGCTTCGCGTAGGCCGGCCAGTCCCGGTATTCGCGCCGCCAGGGAGACTTCGGCTTCAGCCACACCGCAAAGGTCTCGGCGAAATCTTCGGTCGGATGTGCCTGGGCGTACCAGGAGCCCAGATGCTGCACGAAGCGGCGGCTTCCCGGCCTCGGCCGGTAGGTGTCGGGATAGGGCAGCGAGGCCGGCCCGAACACCGCGCGCCAGTCGCTGCGGCGCCTCAGCCGATAAGCAGAGTCGATGGCGTGGCCCGCTTCGTGGCGCAGTATCCGCATCAGCCAGTTGCGGTTGCCCCCCTCGACTTCGCGCATGAAGCGCCGCTCCAGGCGCATCAACCGGCGGTGTGCCAGATAAAAGGGAATGGCGATCCCCGGTATCCCGTCGGGGGAGAACCACTCTTGCGCAAGCCAGCAATGCGGCCGAAATCGTATCCCCCTCATGCCGAGCTCGCGGTACAGACGCTCGATGGCCTGCTCCAGCTCCGTCCCTTGGATGGAGAGCTTCAAATCGCAGAAGCGCAGGCTGAGCAATTGATCGTCGGACAGCGTTTCCCACGCATAGCGCAGCCGGCGCCGCCGTGGGCCGGCGGATGGTTTACGGGTTTGCAACATATTGCGTGAAGCTGGTACTGTCCCTGGGAATTCTTGTCTTCAAGCCGATCTTGCGCGACGGAGAGCGTTCATGCAACGCCGGCACTCTTGAAGGAAGTTATCGTCTCCGGGATCCTGCCGCCGCAAGCCACCGTGCGCACCGAAATGGTCACCACCGTGGACGGCATAGCGGCGCTGCGCCCCTGCTATGACCATTTGCAGCGCGTCACGGGAAACCCCTTGCCCTTTGCCCTGCATGAGTGGCACTTGGCCTGGTGCCATCACTTCCTCAATCACAATCCGCGCATTCGAGAGGAGCCGCTTTTCTATGTCCTGCGGGATCCGGCCGGCACGTGTGTCGCCATCGTTCCGCTCATCGTCAGCCGGCGCCGGGTTGGGCCCTTGAAAATCGTGACCGTGAACATGCTGGGCGCCGACCCCGCCATCACGGAGATTCGCACTCCGTTGGTTGCTCCGGCCTATGAAGCTCTGGCGGCTTGCGCAGTGCAGCGGCATCTGGCGAATAGCGGACACTGGGACTGGATTCACTGGTGCGGGATGAACGAGGCATTCGCGCAGGCCTTGGCGGCCGGCGGCCGCATGCAATGGCAGCCGGCCCAATCGGACTTCGTGCTCGATATGGCCCCGACATGGGATGAGTTTCGGCGGCGCCTGAAGCGCAATATTCGCGAATCATTGCGCCATTGCTACAATTCACTGAGGCGGGACAGCCATGGTTTCGAGCTGCAGGTCATCGAAGACCCGCTGGAATTGCAGCGCGGCCTGGAGCGGTTTCTCGAGCTGCACCGGATGCGCGCCAACCTCAATACCGCAGCGCTGCACCCGAACCGGTTTGCGAGCAAGGTCTCCCGCGATTTCCTGTACGAGGTGTGCGACGCGCCTCTGCAAGCGCCGCGCTCTGCGCCTGTTTCAGCTCAAAATCGCCTCGAAGATCGTCGCCATGCGTATCGGCTTCGTGGCGGGCGACAGTCTCTATCTGTACTACTCGGGCTACGACCCGGAATGGTCTCGCTACAGCGTCATGACGACGACCGTGGCCGAGGCCATCAAGTATGCGATTGCGCGCGGGACTCAAGACCGTCAATCTATCGCCCAGCAGGGACATCTCCAAGACACGCTGGAACCCGCGGCAGGTCGACTATCAATCCGCCTACGAGCCGGGAGGGCGCCTGCGTTCGCGCATGGCGCATCAAGCCTACGTGAAAGCCAGAACCGGCGACGGGGTGCAATCCTGGTTTCTGCGCCACGTGATTCCGGCCGGCCGCCATTGGCAATGACCCGCCCCTTCGCCGCGCATCGGTCAAAGGCGCGGTTCGAGCTCCGCCTCCATCGCTTCTTCGTCCGCTTCGGTCATCGCCTCGACCACGCGCCGCCCGTCCAGGCCCGCAAAATCGAACAGGGCCGGGTCCGCGAGTTGGGAGCCGGCGACATTGCAAATGCTGGAAAAGATGGACTCCATGCGGCCCGGGAAATTTCTGCTCCCATTCGCGCAGCATGTTCTTCACGATCAGCCTCTGCATATTGGTCTGCGATCCGCACAGCGTGCACGGAATGATCGGAAACTCGCGCGCGGCGGCATAGCGGGCGATGGATGCCTCCGCCACATAGGCCAGCGGCCGAATCACGATATGGCGGCGATTTTCACTGAGCAGCTTCGGCGGCATCGCCTTCAATCGCCCGCCGAAGAACATGTTCAAGAACAGCGTCTCGACGATGTCGTCCCGGTGATGGCCGAGCGCGATCTTGGTGATGCCGTTCTCGGCCGCGAAACGGTACAAGGCGCCGCGCCGCAAGCGCGAGCACAGGCCGCACAGGGTCTTGCCGTCGGGAATGACGCGCTTCACCACCGCATAGGTGTTCTGCTCGATGACGCGGAATCGAACGCCCAGATCCTGCAGATAGCGCGGCAGGACCTCGGCCGGAAAGCCCGGCTGTTTTTGGTCGAGATTCACGGCCGTGATCTCAAAGCTCACCGGCGCGCTGCGCCGCAGGCTCAGCAGAATATCGAGCAAGGTATAGGAATCCTTGCCGCCGGACAGACACACCATGACATGATCGCCGCCGGCGATCATTTGATAATCGGCGATGGCCTTGCCCACCGAGCCGCGCAACTGCGCCTGCAGCTTCTTGAAATTGTTGGAGGGGCGCCGTACGCCGATGGCCTTGTGGCCGCCCTCGCTGAAGTCCTCGGATGTTTTCACGGAGTCTCCAGGTATTTCGCTTCCAGGTAGCGCAGGTACGCGGCGGCCGTCAGCGGTTTGCCCGAGGCTTGCTTGATGAGTTCCTGCACCGGCAGCCGCGCACCGACGCCGTGCACATTGTCGCGCAGCCAATCCATCACGCCGCCGAATTGACCTGCGGCGATTTCCTCATCGAGCGAAGGCCGCGCCGCGCGCATGGCCTCATTGAGCTGACCGGCGATGACGGCGCCCAAGACATAGGAAGGAAAGTATCCGAAGTGTCCCACCGCCCAATGAATGTCCTGCAGACAGCCGTCGATGTCGTTCGTCGGACGGATGTTCAGACGCTGTTCCAGATTGGCGTTCCACGCTTCCGGCAAGTCGGCCACGGGCAACGAACCCTCGAGGATCTTCTTCTCGAGCTCGTAGCGCAGCATGATGTGCACGGGATAGGTCAGCTCATCGGCATCCATGCGGATCGTGCTGCGGCGGACGCGGATCAAATGGCGGTACAGATTGGCCTCTTCCCACTCGGGGCCGCTCACCTGCAGATATTTCTCCAGCAGCGGCCGCAGATACTTCACGAACGCGCGGCTGCGGCACAGATTCATTTCGAACAGCAGCGACTGGCTCTCCTCGAGCGCCAGGCCGCGGTCGCGGCCCACCGGCTGGTCGCGCCACTCGAGCGGCAGCCCCAAGTCATACATGGCGTGACCGGTCTCATGCACCGCGCCCAGCAGGCCCGAGAACGGGTCGTTCAAATCGAAGCGCGTGGTCACGCGAATGTCGCCCGGCACACCCTCGGTGAAGGGATGCTCGCTCTCATCGAGCCGCCCCCGGTCGAAGGGAAAACCGAGAGCCTTGAGCACATCCGCGCAGAGCGAGCGCTGGCGCGCGACGGTGAATTTGCCGGTCAGCGGCGCCGGGGCATGGGCGGCCTGGACTTCGATGGCCTCGTTGATGAGGCCGGGGAGCTTGCGCGACAGCGCCTTGAATATGGTATCGATATCGGCGGTGGAA
Source organism: uncultured Gammaproteobacteria bacterium (assembly GCA_963784105.1). Lineage (GTDB taxonomy): Bacteria > Pseudomonadota > Gammaproteobacteria > Steroidobacterales > Steroidobacteraceae > Bog-1198. The sequence continues at coordinate 267,794 of CAWAQE010000015.1, read as the reverse complement.
ATGCCGGGCGTGAATCCATCCACCAGCGCATCGTAGGGCGCCAATCCCCGCGCCTGTCCGAGCAGCGCCGCCTTGTCCCGCACCAGATGCACGACCTCTTCCAGGTGAGGCGCCAGCAGCTTGAAGTCATTGGCCTTCTTGGCCTCCACCCAAAACACCTCGGCGCGCGCCGTGGCTTTGGCGAGGCGCGCGATGAGAGACGGCGGGGTCGCGATCGCATGGTCGCGCTGGCGGCGCATCTCGTGCAGATTGGCGAGCGGCCAGTCCTCCAGCTGGGAGGAGGCCGCCTCCGCCCGCTCCAACAGCCGCGCCACCTTCGGGGTGGTGAGCAAGGCATGGTGCTCGGTCTCGAGCGCCGCCAATTGCTCGCCGCGCACGTCGGCGCTGCCGCGCGGCATCATCACCGCCGCATCCCAGCGCAGCAGCGACAACGCGCCGCGAAACGCGTGGAGACGGCGAAATTCTTGTTCCAATTGCTCGTAGGGAGAGGCGGCCATGATTACCTTGTGGGCGGCGTCTTTGAGACAGCCGCTCCTTCGTTCAGCCGCAAATCTTACCAGACGGCGGGCCTCATTCGGACGCTCATATTAATAAATTACAGTAATTTCAATAAGTTATTGAAATACATGGTAACTTCTCAATAACTCAGGGCGAAGCGCCGGAGTAGGCGCAGGCGCGTTGGCGGACAATGGTGGGGAGGGGCGCGATGTGGTTGGTGAGGGAGACGCGATCGATTAGGTAGTCCCAGAACGAGATACCGAGCTTGCGGCAGGTTTTTTTCAGGCTCGTAAACGCATCGCGGCTGAGCCGCCCTAACTCACTGCGCGTGCCGCCGCTGATTTTGCGCTTTTTGACGTAGTCGCGGATGTCGGTCTCACTGCCGTTGGTATGCAAGGGCACTTCTGGTCGTCGCAGCACCAGCAACATCGGTTCCTTGTGCTGGTGGATGCGCTTCAGTAGCCCGTTCAGAGTGGCGTAGTCGGTGCGCTGGGTGAAGATCGCGGTGAAGCGTGCGTCGAGGTCTGCAATCCGGCTCGCCTGCGGTTGCTGCCGATAGGCTTTCAGATCGGCGTACAGATTCCACAGTTGTTCGCGAACCTGCGCCACGGCGGCGCGCTGTACATCGTTCATCGGGATCAGGGTGTGGATGAGGCGCTCGGCATGGATCCAGCATAATCCGTGCGTGAGGATCGCGAACTGTCCGGCCCCATCGCTGATGATCGCAAGTTTGGGATTGAAGTCCGCTTTTTCCAGCAGGGCGCCGATCAAGGCCCCCTCAGTGGCAATTCGAGTATGCCGCTCGCCGCTGATGCCGAGCCTGTCGAGATGCTGTTGCCACTGCGCGGGTGTAGCGATGCCGTGCGTCGTAGAGGTGTGCAGCTGATGACGCACCGCAGGGGCTAATCTGTGCTCGCGCATGTAGGCCAGCGCCGCGCCGTTCACCCGATAGCGGATCGAGCCGGCGTGCAGCAGTTCGAGAAAATTGATCCGGCTCTTGCTCGCGGTGCTGCTAAACCAGGCAAATAGATCATTGCCGATGTGCGTGACGTAGCCATTGTTTCCCTGGTGACGAGCCCCGGAGTCATCCACCGTGACGAAGTCGCTGACCGCCAATCCAGCCACCAGCAGTTGATCTTTCTCAGCCAAGAAAGCCGTTTTACCCGCACTCAGCAACGCATCGATCTGGCCACTCGAAATATCGATACCCCATTCCCCGAGCTGTTCGCGCAGCAGCGGTTGAGTCACCTGGCAATGGTGATGTTGGTAGAGAATGTAGCTGCGCAATACCGGACCGAAGTGCTGACCGCGCAGCGACGGCGGCAACCGCCCGACCACACTCCTACCCTCGGGCGTGCGCCAGTATTCCAGACGATAACGAGTGTTGTGTGCGCCGATGTGAAGCTCCTGCACCACCACGTCACGATAGCCCTTGAAGCGTGACCCCGACGGCACCGGCTCTGAGGGCACGATCACCTGCTCATCATGGATGATCAACTTCGCGGTCTTCTCGCGCTTGGCCGAGCCCGGTCGTGCCTTCGCACCGTCCTCTGGCGCCTTCTTCTTGCCGGCTTCTTGGTCCATGCCGCTGGGCTTGAACTTCGGTTTGCCCTTCTGACCCTTGAGGCTCGCAATCTCATCGCGCAGTTGCTGGATCGATTCGCCCTGACGCTGATTGTGCTCGCGCAGCTGCTCCACGATCCCCAACAACGTCTTCACCAACGGTGTCTCTTCGGCCATCGTGATCAGCGGCAGTTCGATACGCGCAGTGATCAAAGAGTCGCGTGACCTCGTCTTCAGTTCAAGCGGTTGGCGGGTTAGTACGTGGCGCTACTTTAGCTTATTCCGCTTAACTATTGAAAGTACTCACGAAAAACTGCCCCGGTTTATTGAGAAGTTACAATACATGTGCCGGCGGCACACCACCTTGGATTGATCCTCAGCGCTGCATCTGCATCAGTTCTCGTAGCGGCACCATGTTGTGGTTCAGGTGTTCCATCACCCACAAGGAGCCGAACACGATCAGGCAAACGATGAGCACGCCGAAGGCGAGCGCGAGTATGTTGTTCTCGTTGTCCGGCGCGGTGGTGAGGTGCAGGAAGAAGATGAGATGGATGCCCATCTGGGCGACGGCGAGCACGAGCAACCCCAGGGCGAGCCCGGGTCCATAGACGAGGTCCGTGCCTCGGACCCAGAATGAGGCCGCCGTGAGGCCCACCGCCAGGGCGAGTCCGAGCGCGTAGCCGCGCACTTCCCTGCCGAGCGTACGCTCTTCGGCGGCGGATTCGGCTCCGGGCAGGCGATCCTGGCCGACGCTCGAGCCTGCATCGAAATCATGTTCGCTCATGGCAACAACCCCCGAGGCAGCGTTCCGACCAGGTATACCAAGCTGAAAATTCCCACCCAGATGATGTCGAGGGCATGCCAGAAGAGGCTGAAGCATAGAAATCGGTGGCGGATGTCCCGGCGGAAGCCCTTCGCGTAGAACTGCGCCATCATGGTGCCGAGCCACAGCAGCCCCGCGGTCACGTGCACGCCGTGGCATCCGACCAGGGTGAAGAAGGAGGAAAGAAAGGCGCTGCGCGTGGGACCGGCTCCGCGGTCGACCAAGCTCGCGAACTCGCGGACCTCGAGCGTGATGAAGGCGAGGCCCAGGAGTCCGGTCGCGAGCAGAGAGATCTGGGTCCACTTCTGGCTGCGCTCGCCGACCGCGAGACTCGCCATGGCGCAGGTGAAGGTCGAGGCGAGCAGGCACGCCGTCTCCGCCGCCGTATTGCGCAGATCGAACAGCTGCTCCGCGGAAGGACCGCCCGCCGTGTTTTTGAACAGCACCGCATAGGCGGCGAAGAAGGCGGAAAACATGATCACGTCGGACAGCAGGAAGATCCAGAACCCGTAGCCGACCACGATCCGCTTGGGCGCGGGCCCGCCGGCCCCGTGCCCGGTGACCTGCCCGGCCGAATCCCCCAAGGCCGGATTCCGCCCATGGGGATCGAGGGGTGCGCGCAGCGCCTCGGTGCTCATCGGGCGGCCTCGCGCAAGCGGTCGGCGCGCGCCTGGCGATTGGCGCGGTCGATCCGTGCCACCTCCTCGGCGGGAATCTCGAACTCGGCCACATCGCGCCAGGCGAAGACGACGAAAGTGGCATAGGCGGAGATCAGCCCGAGCACGACCAGCCACCAGATGTGCCAGATGAGAGAAAAGCCGGTCACGACCGCGAAGAACGCCGTGACGAAGCCGACCGGGCTGTTGCGCGGCATCTCGATGGCCTCGTAGTGCGGCTCGGGGGTGATCAGGCGCATCTGCTCGCGGGCGCTTTGCTTGACGCTCCAATAGGGCTCCTCCCCTGTGACGACCGGCAGTACCGCGAAGTTGAACTCGGGCGGCGGCGAGGAGGTCGCCCACTCGAGGCTGCGGCCGTCCCAGGGATCGCCGGTGAGATCACGGCGGCGATGCCGGGTGCGGATCGAGACCGTGAGCTGCGCGATCTGAAGGACGATGCCGCAGAGGATGATCAGCGCACCGGCCGCGGCAACCAGCAGCCAGGGATGCCATTCCGGCCGGTCGTAGTGCTGCATGCGCCGCGTCATGCCCTCGAGACCTACCACGTAAAGTGGAACGAAAGCGACGTAGAAGCCGACCAGCCAGCACCAGAACGCCGCCTTCCCCAGGCGCTCATCCAGGCTGAACCCGAAGGCCTTGGGGAACCAGAATGTATAGCCGGCGAAAGCCCCAAAGATCACTCCGCCGATGATCACGTTGTGAAAGTGCGCCACCAGAAACAGGCTGTTGTGCAACATGAAGTCCGCGGGAGGCGAGGCGAGCAATACGCCGGTCATGCCGCCGATCACGAACGTCACCATGAAGCCGATCGCCCAGAGCATCGGCGAGCTGAAGCGCACGCGGCCGCCGTACATGGTGAAGAGCCAGTTGTAGATCTTCACGCCCGTCGGGATGGCTATGAGCATGCTGGCGATGCCGAAGATGGCGTTCACATCGGCGCCTGCGCCCATGGTGAAGAAATGATGCAGCCACACGGTGAAGGACAGGATGCAGATCGCCATGGTGGCGATCACCATGGAGCGATAGCCGAACAGGGGCTTCCCGGAGAACGTCGCGACCACCTCGGAGAACACGCCGAATGCCGGCAGAACGAGGATATAGACCTCAGGGTGTCCCCAGGCCCAGATCAGGTTCATGAACATCATCGCGTTGCCGCCCGCGGTGTTGGTGAAGAAATGAAAGCCGACGTAGCGGTCGAGCAGCAGCATGGCGAGGGTTGCCGTGAGGACCGGGAAGGCCGCGATGATCAGAAGATTCGAGGCGAGCGAGGTCCAGCAGAATACCGGCATGCGCAGGTAGCTCATGCCGGGAGCACGCATCTTGAGAATCGTCGTGACCAGATTGATCCCGGTCATGAGCGTCCCGATCCCTGAAATCTCGATGCCCCAGAGGTAATAATCCACTCCGACCCCGGGCGAGTAGGCGAGCTCGGAGAGCGGCGGATAAGGCAGCCAGCCGGTGCGCGCGAACTCCCCGACGACGAGCGAGAGGTTGACCAGGAGCGCCCCCACGCACGTCAGCCAGAAGCCCACGGAATTCAATGTCGGGAAGGCCACGTCGCGCACGCCGAGCTGCAGGGGAACCACGAAGTTCATCAAGCCGATGACGAAGGGCATGGCCACGAAGAAGATCATGATCGTGCCGTGCGCCGAGAAGATCTGATCGTAATGCTCCGGAGGCAGGTAGCCCGCGGATTGGAACGCGAGCGCCTGTTGCGCACGCATCATCAGCGCGTCGATGAAGCCGCGCAGCAGCATGACGAGCGCAAGCACGCAGTACATGATGCCGATATGCTTATGATCGACGCTGGTGATCCATTCGCGCCAGAGATACGGGATGTAGCCCTTGGCCCATACCCAGATCAGCACGCCGCAGATCGCCAGAACCACGAACGCCCCCGCGGCGAGCGGGATCGGCTGATCGAAGGGAATGGCGTGCCAGGTGAGGTTGCCGAACATATCAGCTCTCCGGGCTCGCCGCAGGCGCAGGCCCTGCGCCCGGCGGGAGCTTCTGCGTCACGATCGCATCGAACAGTCCGGGCTCGACCGCGCGATAGGTGTAGGGCCTGACGTGCTCGCTTTGCTTCAGGAGGCTGCGGTAGGCCGCTTGGTCCAGCGTCGGGCCGGAGGCGCCCGCCGCCGTGGTCCATGCCGAAAATTCCTGGGCCGTGACGGCGTGCACGTCAAACGCCATGTCGGAGAAGCCGTCGCCGCTGAAATGAGCCGAGAGGCCGGGATAGACCCCCGGATGATCGGCCAGCAGATTGAGCTGCGTGGTCATGCCGTACATCGAGTAGATCTCGCTGCCGAGCCGCGGCACGAAGAAGACGTTGAACACGCTCGCGGAGGTGATGGAGAAGTGCAGCGGCACCCCGGCGGGCGCGACCAGGACGTTCACCGATGCCACCCCCTGATCGGGATAGATGAACAGCCACTTCCAGTCGAGCGACACCACCTGGATCTCGAGCGGCTTGGTGGCGGAGGAGAGCGGACGGGCGGGATCGAGCAATTGCGATCCGATCCAGGCAATGCCGCCGAGGAAGAACACCACGAGCGCCGGAATCGACCAGACGATGAGCTCGATGCGCCCCGAATAGCTGAAGGTGGGCAGGCGGCGCGCGCGCGTGTTCGATTCGCGGAACCACCAGGCAAACCCCAATATCGCCGCGATCGTAGGAATGACGATGGCGAGCATGATGACCACTGCATCGAGCAGGATGGTGCGGTTCGCGGCCCCGATCGGCCCCGCCGGGGAAAGAACGGCCAGACGGCATCCGCCGAGCGCCAATGCCGCGACCGGGGCGCACATCGAACGCAAGGCCGACGCGCGCGGACTCATGACGGGGGGAGGCTCGCGTCCGCGAGGTACAGGCTGCGCTCGACGAGCTTCGGATGCGCGCCGCTGCCGTCCGGCATTTTCTCGAGCTTCCGCCTGAGCCTATGATGCGCGTCCACGTTGTTTCCTTGAGCGTGAGAACAACCCGCTTGCCGCGGCACCGGATGCGATTCTCCGGTCGTGCCGGATCCTCGCTGGACAGTCAGAAATCATGGAATGCCGCGCTATCTTATCGAAGGCCTTCTTCGGAAGTCCAGCCATCCCGGAGTCCAGCCATCCCGGCGAGATCTCGCCCCGGACCTGCGCCGCGGCAAGGTATTCATTTTACGGTAAGATCACGGTTCGTGCTTCGATCTAGGACAATCATGGCTTACGCGATCAAAGCGGAGATTGTCGACCCGCGGGCAAGGACGCTCACCTTCACCGCGCACAAGACGATGTATGGCGGCAAGCTGATCGCTGAAGGTGACACGGTTTTCGTGTTCGCGAGCGAGAACGAGGGCGGCCGAGGCCTGATCGCGCGCGGTATTGTCACTCGCGCTGAAGCCACTCCGAAGAAGCCCGGCATAGCACGACAAACGCCGCGCGTGAGCGTCACCATCAAACGAACGGCGTTCGCGAAGCGGCCAATGGGACGCCGCGAGCTCAAGCATCTCACCGACTGGAATGACGGCCGGCCCGGGACCGAGCTCAATTTCAAGTTTTATCGGCAAGCAACCGACAAAATCGTCGGTATCTCCGATAGAACAGCGTCGTTTCTCAGTAAGTGCTTCTAACCGTGTGCTGCGCGTGCGCGGCGGCGACTGGGCGATGCGGGCGGCCCTCGCGATTTCGGCGTTGAGGGCGCCGCTGCCAGAATTTGCCCGAATCCCTCCACGGAACTGCCCGAACCGGCTCGCACACTGCTGCCTCTAGAGGGAATCAGGAGGGCGGCGGCATGTCTTCGGTTGACTTCGAGATCTGGTTGAATCATTTCGAATACCACGCTCAGCATCCGCGTTGTGTTCCACACGGCCTTTCCGATCTTCTGGGGTCCGATGAGCGGCGGCTCATAGCAGGCTCCATCGCGACGTTTCAGCTCGGGGAGCAGTCTGAGGGGCGTACGCTCCTGCGAGCGGCGCAACGCTTCGCTCACGAACGCCGCACCCCCGCGCTCGCGCGAATCGTTGAATTATTCATTCGTGAGGAGCAGCGTCATGCGGCGCTGCTCCGGGCCTTCATGGAGGATCATCATATCCCGCTCAAGAGGAGCGACTGGACCGATCGGGTGTTTCGTCTCGTACGACGACTCGCGGGCCTGGAGCTTTACCTACACATACTCATCAGCGCCGAGCTGCTCGGGATCGTGTACTACCGGGCGCTCGAAGCGGCCACGGATTGCCGGCGCCTGAGGGTGCTCTGCCGCGTCCTCGTGTCCGATGAGCTCGCCCATGTTGGATTCGAAGCGCAGCTGCTGCTCGCGCTGCGATCGGGCCGGGCCGCTCCGGTGCAGGTCCTGATGCGCCTGACTCATCGAGCATTCTTCGCGAGCACCGCCGGCATCGTATGGTTGACCCACCGTTCGGTGCTGCGTCAGGGGGGACACGGCGTTCGGAGTTTCCTGCGCGTCTGTCTATCTCAGTATGCCTTCTACCTGGAGCCGGTGAACGCGACGCTCGCATCCACGTCCGTCCCCTGAAGCTGCGCCATCGCCGGAAGCCCACCCTCGCATCTATTGCAGTCCCTTGAGCGAGAAGGTCCCGGTCTGATGAAACGGCAAGTTGCGCAGGAAGGGTAAATCGATGCTGGCGCTCCCGGTGACCTCGTACTCGATTGAATCCGAGTGCTGATTCATTTTGTCGGCGAGCAGAGCCAAGGCCATGGCCATGTTGGCCTTGATGGTCATGTCGAACCCGGACTCGCCATGGGCCGGAACGACGAATGCATGGTCGCTCGCGCCGCCGGCGATCTGCTGCCCGCCGACGTTGAGCTGCAACTGCAGTGCACTGACCGGCAGCGCCCGGTCGTTCGGGTTTTGGACGCTCAGCTTGACTACGAAGGTCTGCTGCAGGAGGTTTCCGCTGCGCATTTCTATACTCACGACCGAGACATCGGGGCGTTCGAACTTGGGTGCAAACACGGAACAAGCCGCCAGCCCCATCGCCAGGACAACCGGCATGAGCCGTTTCAGCATCAACATTAGGTTTGGCTCCATGGCAACATAAGCGGAAATGATACCGTTTATCCCTTTCGATAGAAGACCGTCGACCCGCCGCGATCACGCGCTCGCCATCGTGGCCGCGCTGATGAGCGCCACCGGTGTATTCGCGAGCCTCAGCCAGCCCGCCGGGGGCGCCACTGCGGCTGCACCGCCAATGGCGGCGTTCCCCGGGCAACCAGCACCCTTTGCGCCCACGGCGCCATCTGCGCCCGTGGCACCCTCTGCACCCGCGGCACCCTCTGCACCCGCGGCACCCTCTGCACCCGCGGCACTCTCTGCACCCATGGCGCCCTCTGCGCCGATGGCGGGAACGGCTGGGTCGTCCGGCTGTCTCAAGTCCGGCGACGGCTATCTGCATGCTCACCTGGCGGGCGCCATCGAGGCGAAGGTCGATTGGCCCAATAGCGGCACGCATTGTGAGGGCGACAGTCGCGACAAGCCCCCGGGGGTACGACTGAGTTTCCGGCGCATCCAGAGCGGGAAGCCCGATCTGTTGTTCGTATTCGGCATTACCGGGGTGATCGAGGGCAAACCGGCACATGAAGCAGGGGTCAATCTGACCATTATCGTGCAAGGGACCAGCCATATATATGGAACTCTCGGCGACTCACGCTGCACGGTGGACTCGCTCAAGCAGCGGCGGCTCGATGCGGCCGGACGATACCGCATAGAGGCGCGAGGCTTCTGCACTCAACCGGCGCACGAGGTGCGCGGCGAGGGAGCGGTGCTCGTGAGCACCTTCGAATTTGCCGGACCGGTGACCTATGGCACTCCGTAGGATCGGTGCTTTCATTTTGTGGGTATCGGTCTGCGCGATGAGTTCCCGCGCGGCCATTCCGACCTATGACTACGATGTCATCCACACCTACCCGCACGACACGACGGCCTTCACCGAAGGGCTCTTTTACCTGAACGGCTTTTTATACGAGAGCACAGGGCTCGAGCAGCATTCGTCCATTCGCAAGGTTCGGATCGAAACGGGCGAGGTGCTGCAGAAGATCGATATTCCACCGCAATATTTCGGCGAGGGGATCGTCGATTGGCAGGGACATCTGATCAGCCTGACTTGGAAATCGCAGGTTGGATTTGTTTTCGACCTGCGCAACTTGAAGCTGCAAAGACAGTTCAGCTATCCCGGAGAAGGCTGGGCCCTGACGCGCAACGACAAGCAGATCATCATGAGCGACGGTACTTCGGAACTTCGCTTCCTGAATCCCGCCACACTGAAGGAAACCCATCGGGTTCAAGTCACCCTCGACGGTAAGCCTCTGCTCAACGTGAACGAGCTGGAATGGGTGAAGGGAGAGATCTTCGCCAATGTATGGCAGACCAACTGGGTCGTGCGGATCGACCCGCACAGCGGTCAAGTTGTCGGCATGATCAATCTCGGCGGCCTTCTCAAACCCTCGGACATCGTCCAGGGGCAGACTGATGTGTTGAACGGCATTGCTTACGATGCCAAGGATGACCGGCTGTTCGTCACGGGAAAGAACTGGCCGAAGCTGTTCGAAATTCGACTGAGGAAATCAACCTCCACTCAGTGAACTCTTACATAACGCTGTGGTCTGTACCTACAGACAAGCTCGTTGCATGTGGTATAAGTGCAACGTACAGCGTGGCGTCTGATAGAAACCAACGATTTTTCTGGTTTCCACAAGCATTTGCGTAATGCTTCCGCAGTCTTTGACTGTTGGTTTTACACCAATAAACATGGAGAGAGAGATGAAAAGAGTGATTTTGTGTGCACTATTGGCTGCGACGGCCGGCGCAAGCGGCAGCGCACTTGCCTCCGGAGGGGCGGGTACCGCGGGCGACGACACCGGTGCGTGGTACATCAGTCCCCTGCTCCAGTACACCCTGCTCGACGATCGTCGAATCTCCAAGGACAACGCGGGCTACCAGATTGGTTTGGGCAATGACTTTGCGCCGAACTTTGCGGCCGAAGTGGCGTTGAGCAACGGCATCTATTCCATCAAAGGGTCCGGTGCCAGCGAAAAGCTCAATGCCCTATCTCTCGACTTCATGTACAAATTTCTTCCGCCATCCTCGATGTTCCGGCCGTATGCGCTGTTGGGCCCCGGCCTCATGGAAGACAACATCGGCGGGCATGGCCCGACCAACAAGGGTTGGCTGGGCGAAGCAGGTGTCGGCGTATTGATGGGCTTGGGCGATCAAACCGGATCGACTCGCTTTCAGCTGCGCACAGAAGCCAAATATCGCCGCAGCTTCTTCCAGAACACCGCGTATATCCCGAATAATCCCGGCGACGTCGTGTTTGGCGTCGGCTTGAATTTCATGTTCGGCGCCCCGGTGCCGGCACCGGTCGTCGCGGCGGCACCCCCACCTCCGCCGCCGGAACCGCCGCCTCCCCCGCCGCCGCCGCCCGAGCCCGCTCCTGCGCCATGTCACGCGCCGGCCGGCTTCCAGGTGGATGCCAACTGCCACATCATCGAACAGAAGGTGGTCGTGCGCGCGGTCGACTTCGAGTTCAACTCGGCGCAGCTGACCGCCCCGGCGGAGGAAACCTTGGACGATGTTGCGTCCGCCTTGGCGAATCAACCCGACCTGAGCGTCGAGATCCAGGGCTATACCGATTCGGTGGGTTCGGATGCCTACAACTTGCATCTCTCGCAGAAGCGGGCTGAATCCGTGCGGACCTACCTCATAGGCAAAGGCGTCGGCGCATCGGCCCTCACGGCCAAGGGCTATGGCAAGGCCGATCCGATCGCGAGCAATGCAACCGCCGAAGGCCGCACCCAGAATCGCCGGGTGGCCTTCCAGGTGACGAATGCTCCCGCGCACGTCAAGGTGGTTACCGAGGACGCCAGTGCGGCATCGACCGAAGCCGCTTCGCAGGCTGCGCCCTCGAAGGCGAAGACAAAAAAGAAGGAGCATCAGTAGCGGGCGCGCGCCTCGATACCGATCTTGAGGCGATAATCAGCCCCCCGAGCCACCGCGCCCGGGGGGCTTTTTTCATCCTGGAGCGTTCGCGCTGAGCGTTAACCTTCGCGCCGGCCAAAAAAAAGAGGCGAAGGGTTTTAGCCCGTCGCCTCTCCATATCGGCAAATACTTCTTATTGGTTTTTAAACCTTAGAACTGCGCCGTGACCTCCGCGAATATGAACCGGCCCAGCGAATCATAGACTTGCGGGAACGTATTGCCGTTGCCGGAAGTCGAGGGCAGGTTATTCGACCCGATGATGGGCGGGGCCTTGTCGAGCACGTTGTTGACGCCGAGCCGCACGGTCACCTTGTCGCCGACTTTCGCCGAAGCGGTCAGATCCAGGTAGCTGTACGAGGCGATGTGCGAGTCGGTGTTGGAGATCCCGCCGTTCGCGATCGTGGCTCCCGCCGCTGCCGCGATGAGCGGGTTGTAGCTCAACTGCTCCAGTTGCACGGCCGAGAAGTAACGCCAGGCCACCGACACATCGATTCCGTCCCACGGCGTCGACCAGGTGGTGCGGAAGGTATCGCGCCAGCGGAATACCGGGGTACCCGCGCCGGCGGTCGTACTGCTGCAAGCCAGGCCGTAGTACCCGGCACAGTTGTAGGACGCGCCATTGGACGTGATCGGCGTCACGGTGTAGTCATTGAGCCAGGTGCCGGTCAAGCCAAAGCGCACCTTGCCCATCGCGCCGACGTCGAGAGAATAGGCGCCATCGATGTCGATGCCCTTCTCCTCGAGTCCTCCGACGTTCTGCAGCGAGTCGACGACGAAGCCGGTGTTGCCGATCCACAGCGACCCGATGTTGCTGCGCTGAATGTCGCTGCAGAACAGATCCGCCGTCAGACACTCCTTCAGGATGGTATCGGCGCCGACGGTCTCGATGACATTTTCGATCTTGATATCGTAGTAATCGATGTTCATCCGGAAGTTCGGGATGAACGAGGGTGTCAACTGAATGCCGAACGAACTGGTCAGCGCCGTCTCCGGCTTCAGGCCCGTATTGCCGCCGGTCAAGCCGTTGTACTGCGAGGCCGTGTTCGCCACGATGTGGCGGTATTCCGTGGAGGTGACGCCGGTGCGCGCGCAGGCCGTCTCGGAGTAGCTGGGGGTCGCACCCGCGCACGGGTCCGTATTGCCGTCAAGACCGACCGACTGGGGCGCGAACAACTCGACCACGTTCGGGGCGCGCACCGCGCGCTGGAACGTGCCGCGAAAGCGCACATCCGAGATCGGCGCCCAATCGACGCCGAACTTGTAGGTGTTGGTCTTGAAGCCGAGCGAATAATCGGAGTAGCGATAGCCGGTCTCGACATCCAGCGCCTTCGCGCCCGGCATGTCCTCGAGGACCGGCATGCGCGCTTCGAAGAAGGCGTCGCGCGAGATGATGCCGCCCGCAATGGGCGGAATCGGACCGCCCTGACCCGCGAGATCGCCGTTCTGGAACTCCTCGTCCGGCTCGTTCTCAGAATACACATCGCGCCACTCGGCGCCGAGATTGATTTTCAGGCCCGAACTCGCGGTGGGCAGCTGCACGCCGTACTTGCCCAAGTCCCCGGTGACGTTGGCATTCACGACGGTCTGGGTAATCTGGCCTCGCTGCAGTCCCGGCGTATCGATGTAGTTCGTCGCCGCCGCCGTCACGCCGCCCGGCGTGAAAATGTTCCAGGGCACGCAGCCGGCGCCCAAGCCCGTAGTCACGCCCGCGGCTACCACGGCGCAGGTGGGCTTGCCCGCGTTGGCTCCCGTGGTGGGGATGACGACATCGAACGCATCGTTGATGCGGGTGCTCGACACGTCGTTGTAGTACGTGTCGGACAGATTCACGATGCTGTACTGGTAACTCGCGTCGTAATCCCATCCGTCGTTGATCTTGCCCTTGACACCGATCACTTCGCGCCAATCGGTGTGCTCGACGTCGTCTTGGCGGTTGCCGCCCTCGACGTTGCGCCGGCCGATGTACAGGCCGCTGGTGGTTCCCGCCGTGCTGTCGCCGCACCAGGCGCTCAGTTCAGAGGCCGAGAGATAGGGATTGGCACAATTGACCGTGTACGCATCGCCGAAGAAGGCGCCGGACGGCGCGATCTGCAGGATCGTGCGGTCGTCCATGAACATGGTCTGCGAATACACCGTCGCGTGCTCGTTGAATTCATAGTGCAGGAACGCACCCGCGGTGTAATGCGTGTCCGGAGTCTGATAATAATTCAGCGGACCGTAGTTGAAGGCATTGGCTGCTGGTGAACGGCTTCAGCACCCCACCCGGACCGATGGTGCTGTCGCTGGTGGTCGTGCCCGAGCCAGTTGACTTTGTAGAACCGCCCCGGGAAGGAGGTCGAGGAGCCGGCGCAGCCAAACTGGCCCTTGTTGTCGCCATCCGAGGGACTGCCTCCGATATACCCCGAGCCGAAGGTGCAGGCGCTGCACGAATACTTCGACTGCAGCACCGCCTGCACTTTGCGATAGGTCGCATACACGGTGGCATTGCCGTTGCCGTCCGCGGAGTTCAATCCCGCGATGAAGGTCAGCTCCTGCGTCGCTCCCCCCGTGGTGCTCGAGGGCGCCGGCGCGAAGTTATTGCCCGTGGCCGTATTATAATTGTTGAGATCGGTCTGGACGTTCTGGTTGTTGCCGTTGTCGTGATTGTAAATGCCGGCGTTGGCCACCAGCTTCACGCCCTCGAAGTGATCATTGAGCTTGAAGTTCACCACGCCCGCGACCGCGTCCGCGCCGTACACCGAGGAGGCGCCGCCGGTCAGCACTTCGATGCTGTCGATCAGGGCCGCCGGAATCTGATTGATATCGGCAGCCCGCCCCGCCCGTGCGCGGATCGCCGGAGCCCAGGCGAAAGCCATCCACCAGCACCAAGGTGCGCTTGGCATTGAGGCCGCGCAGGTTCACCGTCTCGGTGCCGTTGCCGCCGTTGACGATATTGCTGCCCTGGTCGGCAAACACCTGCGGCAATTGGTTCAACAGGTCCGCCACCTGGGTGATGCCGGTCTGCTGAATGTCGATCGCGGAGACGAAAGTGACGGGGCTGATGGAAACCGCGTTCGGCGCCGCGATGCGCGAGCCCGTGACCACCACCTCTTGCAGCGTGGTATCAGTAGTCGCCGCCGGGGCCGGCGCCGTCTGCGCGTTCGCCGCGGGGCCGCCGTCTGCGCGTTCGCGACACCGAAGGAGGCGGCCAGTGAGCCGCCGGTCAGTGCGAGGCGCACCGCTAATCGTAGTTGAGGATTCCCGAAATTGTTCTGAGGCATTGAGTGGCTCCCTGTAGCGATACATGCCCAAAAATGGTGGCGTCAAGGAGAAATTTGAGATGAGCCAGGCCGGAAATGCAGGAAGAGCATGTCCTCGAGAACCGGACCCTTCGCCCGGACTCGTGGCGATCTTTGCTGCAGACATCCCCGGACGTTGACCGTCTCTCAGAATTTCTTACCGATGACGAAATATAGCACAGTGTCGGAGCTACGCAACATCGGTGCCAACGGCGAAGCCGGACGGCATGGCGCACGGACGGGACCATAGAGACCCTAGCCCCGAAGCGGCCGCATCGCCTTAAGGGATTCCCGCTTGCTGCACTCTCCCAATGGGCGGCTCGGATCGAGTGTTGCCACCGCGCAACAGCGAGGCTCCGTGTTCAACCACTGGACGGCATCGAACGCCGCCCGCATCATAAGCAGCCCCCTACCCGCGAACGGCGCCGATGAGCAGCCCCACTGTTCCTAGCTTCCAATATGAGATCGGTGCCCTCATGGCGCGCGGAGATCTGGCGGGGGCGGCTCGAATGGCCGCGGGATGCCGCGCGGCCTGGCCGTCCGATCGCACCGGCTGGCTTCTCGGCAGCATCGCCGCGCTTACTCGAGGACAGGAAAGACGTCGCGCTCTCGCTGGTCGAGGAGCGGCTCGCGGCCGATCCCAACGACGTGCAATGCCTGCTGCAGAAGGCCGAGTGCCTGCTGGCGCTCGGCGCTCGCGCCGACGCATTGGCCGCCGCCCATGCGTCCGCCGCCAACGCCACCGATATCGCCGCCCTCGATGCGGTCGGCGACTTTCTGGTCCACGCCGGCGAACACCAGCGAGCGCTCGAGATCTATGACCGGGCGGTCGCTGCAGCGCCGAAGGATCCGACCCTGCGCGCCAAGCGCGCCGCCGTCCACCGGTTTCTCGGCAACTTCGAGCTGGCGGCATCCGACTACGAGGCCGTCCTGGCGATATTGCCCGACCTCCCCCAAGGCATTGAAGGGACTCGTCGAGCTGCGCCGCGAATCGAGCGAGCACAATTCCGTCGCGGCCATGGAAGCCGCGCTGGCGGCCGCGCCGGCCGGATCGACGGACGCCGCGATACTGCATTTTGGACTTGCAAAGTCCTATGAAGACTTGGGCGAGTATGCGGCGAGCTGGCGGCACCTCGCCGACGGCAACCGGCTCGAGCGCGCGCGCCTACAGTATGACTCCGCGGCCGACCGCACAGCCATGGACCGCATCATCGCCGGATTCCCGAACGTCGAGGCGGTGACGCCCGACACGACGGGCGAACGTCCCATATTCATCGTCGGGGTTCCGCGTACGGGCACCACGCTGGTCGACCGCATCATCGGCAGCCACTCCCAGGTGCATTCCGCCGGCGAATTACCGGCGATGTCCGAGGCGATCAGCGTCGAGATCGAGCTCACCACTGGAGCCCGGTCGCCCGATTGGCAGCAGTACACCGAGGCACTCGGCAGCCTCCACGGCCAGATCATCGCACGCGAGTATTTGGCGCGCGTGCGCGCGCAGCGCGGCGAGCGGCCGCGGTTCACCGACAAGGAACTCACGAATTTCTTCTACTGCGGACTCATACTGCGCGCGTTCCCGAACGCGCGCATCGTGCACCTGACGCGGCACCCGCTCGCGGCTTGCTACGCAATCTACCGCAATCGCTTCAACGGAACCTGGCCGTTCTCCTACGACTTGACCGAAATCGGCGAGTTCTATGTCGGCTACCGCCGGGTCATGGCGCACTGGCACCAAGTGCTGCCGAATCGCATCTTGGATGTGGCCTACGAGGACGTCGTCACGGCGCTGGAGCCGACGACCCGGCGGCTTCTCGGATACCTCGACCTGCCGTTTGAGGCCGGCTGTCTCGAGTTCCACCGCAACCCGGCCCCTGTCGTGACCGCAAGCTCGGTGCAGGTACGGCAGCCGCTCTACGACTCCGCGCTTCACATGTGGCGGCACTATGCGGCGCAACTCGCTCCGCTGCGCGCGCAGCTCGAGGCCGCCGGAATCCCGATCGACTGAACGCCCGTCTTTGAATCAACGCCGGTCTTCGAGTCAGCGCAACCGGGTGACTTTGCAGCCGCGTTTGGATTTCAACGCCAGCCAGTAGGAGCCGAGCAGCCCCCGGGAGATCGTCACAGCATCCCCCTGCTTCGCCAGAAGATCCCCTTCCTGGGAGAGCTGCCGCCAGACCTGGCCATTATCGAGTGTAAACACGGCGCGCCCATCGAAAGCCGGTGCGATCTCGACGAGGTGTGCCTCGATCTTCGTAGTGTCGGCCGATCGCGTACCCGCCGCGACCTCCTTGGCCACGACGGCGCGCTCCGGCAAGCCGAACTGCTGCTGCGGATCGAGCGCCGGAGCCGGACGAACCGCCGTGGGCGCGGCCGGTGCAGAGGCAAGCGGCGTCGCCGCGACCGGCGCGCTCGCGGCGGGGGCCGAGCCGGGCGGCGCAATGGGCGGCGCGGCGCCGCTCGCCGTCGGAGCAGGCGTGAGCGCCGCCGCCTCACGGTCGAAGCATGCCAATCTCGCCGCCGCATCCGAGATATTGCGGCAGGCGAGCAGCCCGGCGGGCGCGTCGGAGGCGAAGCTGAGCGCGCTCCACGCAAGGCAAATGACCGTTCCCGCCGCCGCCGATAGCCGGTCTATGTTCATGTGTCGATCCGCGTTCACCGTCAATTCGCTACTCCCGTCACGACACCCTCGGCTTGGTTGTATTCCGCAATCACCATCGTAGCCTCGCGCACCAGGTCGCGCTCGAGAGGTGTGAGCTGCGGATTCCATACATCGAAAATCAAGATTGCACGCGCGCTATCGGAATCGTTCCAGGCCTCGTGTTCAATTGTGTCGTCGAACACCCAGGCGCCGCCTGCGCGCACCTCCCGAGTCTCACCACCGACTCGAAATCGACAGCCCGGCGGCACGATCAAGGGCAGGTGGACGGTGAGGCGGGCATTGGTCACTCCCGTATGCGGCGGAATCTTGGTACGCGGCTCCAGGATGGAGAAGAAAGCCGTCGGCCCGCGTCCCGGAATATCAACCTGCGGGCAAGCCGCCAGGACTTGGAGCGTGCGCGGACAACGCGCCATGTGCTCCTCCTGCCGCCGCCCCTCGTTCCACAGAAAGTACGCGCCCCAGCGCCGCGAGTTGTTCAGTTCCCGCCACTGATTGAGCGGCAGTCCTTCCCCATAGGCGATGTAGGGCTGAATTCCCTCCCGATCCACGCTCAACACACCGAGCAGTTCCTCGCGTATGGCATCGGTGGCCGCTTCCAGGGCGTCGAGCCACGGGAAGTAATCCCGCGCGAAGAATTCAAAGTTCATCAGGTACGGAAAGAGCATGGCGGTCGGTTCAGGCGTATAGACGCGCGCGCGGCCGAGCACCCTATCCATGCAGCGCTCGAATCGCACTCGCCCGGCGCCGGTTGGGTCCGCGCGGCGCAGAGAGTCCAACCGCGCATCCAGCAATGCCCCGACCTCCGCCGCATTGTCCGCCACGCGCTTTCGCGCATGCTCCAGATGAGCCTCGATCGGTGGCGGCAGCCGGGTTCCCGGCGCCAGGGTTTGCAATGCGTGACCATAGATCGAGGCGGCGGCCCGCGGCTTGTTCATGAGGTCGAGAACGGCCGCCTTCTGCAGCAGCACGATGAGGTGCGCAGGATTCAGCGCCAATGCACGTTCAAGGGCGGCCAATTCCTCATCTCGGCACGCGAGCGTGCGCAGCACGGCCGCCAGGCTCAGCCAGAAGGGCAGGTGACCGGGTGCCATCGCCACGACCCGTTCCATGATCGCCCGGGCGCCGCCCGGATCGCCGGCCAGAGCGACGCGGCGCGCCCGCTCGTGCAGTACCAACGGATGGTCGGGAAGAATGGCCGCGGCCTCGCCGAACAATCGCTGCGCCTCCGCATCGCGGCGCTCCGCGACCAGGCGCTCGACGTTGGCCATGAGGGCCACCACCCGCTGTTCGTCGCCGGCAAGTCCGGCCTCTGCCGATCGTACGTTCATGTGTAAAGTATACCTCTTAGGTCAGCACCCGCTCGACCGGCGATTCGAAGGAGCCTTTATGCAGCCGCCGGAACTCGTCAACATGTTTGCCGTGCCCTTCTCATTCAGCCGTTGTCCGGCGCACGCTCGGCTCAATCCCGCGCTCAAGCGCTACCTCCTCGATCAGGAAAAGAGCGGAGCGGCCGCCAATCCGCGGCCCCTGACCCAACGCAACGCGGCGACGTTCGAGAGTCATTTCAATTTATTCCGCGACGGCGATGCCGCGGTCCAAGAGCTGAAGGCGTTTTGCTGGGATCAACTGCTCGCCGTGATCGGCCGGCTGAACGGCTACGACCTGCCGACCCTGCACCGTTTGCAGATCTACAACGAAAGCTGGTTCCACGTAACCCGGCGCGGCGGCTTTTTCGGCGTGCACAATCATCCCAATGCCTCGTGGAGCGGTGTCTACTGTGTCGATCCCGGACAGCACGACGCCGGCAAGAAAGAGAGCGGTCTGTTGAGCTTCATCAATCCGATGATCATGAACGCCATGCACATGGATGCAGGAACCCTCAATATGAAGCTGCCATACGGTTATCAGGTCGCGAGCGTCCCTCTCGAGGCCGGGCAGCTGGTCATTTTCCCCTCGTGGGTGCTGCATGACGTCAAGCCCTTCGAGGGACCGGGCGAACGCGTCACCATCGCGTTCAATTGCTGGTTCACGCTGCCGGACACCTGAGACGGAGCGCGCGGGCCCGGCCGGCGCATCCCATCCTCAAGGATCGTAATAGAAGCGCTTCACCCACGGCTCGAGCACCGCCAGAACGGGGGCCAACTGGGTCCGGTAGCGCCGCCATTGGCCCAAGCCCTCGGTGTTGAGGCCGCGCACCAGCTGGGCCGTGCTCGGCGTCAGCACGGCGCGGTCCTTGGTACGCAAAGCGAAGTCCCCCATCGCCGGCGACCACTCCAGGCTCAAGAAGGCGCAGATGCGCTTCATCTCGCGGACGAACTCGGTCACCAGGTCTTCGTGCCGCACGAGAAACGGTTCGAGCGCCAGCGCGCCGGTGAGCCGGACGAGGAGCTGCATGACGGCGTCGTAGTACCGTGCCGCACCCTCGATCGACAAGAGCTCATAGATCGGCGCGCTCATCCGAAATCGGCGGCGAAAGCACGACAGCACGATGTCGCGCGGATCACGGCAGGCGAACATGATTTTCGCATCCGGAAACAGCCGTGCGATCAATGGCAGTTTGAGCGTGTTGAAGGGATGCTTGTCGATGAACAGCTTGCCCGCCACCTCGACGCCCGCACCGGCCACCCGCCGCCAGTAGGACGCGCGCAGCCGCTCGAGCGTGGCGGGGGTCGCTCGATACAGGGGGTCGAGCTCTTCGGGGCGCCGCATGAACTCGTGCACCGAGTCGATCAGCGATTCCTTCTCCTCGAGACTCACGACATCCGGATGCCCCTCGAGGATGACCTCGAGCAGCGTCGTGCCCGACCGCGGGAAACCCAGTAGAAATACATGCCCGCGCGCGCCGCAGAGATCCGGAGCCGGCGGCGGGCGCGATTTCCAGCCGGCCGGGCCGGGGCGCTCGAAGTAACTCGTGATGGAGCGGACGTATTCGAGCGAACTCGCCTCCCCCCGAAAGCGATCGGCGTACACACCCTGCAATTCCTCGTTGCACGCCGCGTAGGCCGCAAAGGCCTGCGGCGGACGGTCCTCGGCATCCAGGATGTCGCCGAGAAGGCCGTTCGCATACGCGTGCTCCAGCGGCGCGAGACGGGCGTCAGTCAGCAGCGTCCGAATCCGCGCCTCGGCCTGGGCTTTCTGGCGCTCCCCCAATTCCACCGCGGCCAGGCTCATCACCGCATCCGGATAGCCGGGGAGCAGGGCGAGCGCTTTTTCGGCCCATTCCCGTGCCTCGGGGTAAACGCCGCGGCTGCTCGCGATATGAGCGAGACCGGCCAAGGCGATGCCCTGATTGGAATCGATGGCGAGCGCGCGCCGATAGCTGCCCTCAGCCTCGGTGATGGCGCCCAAGGCGAGCAGCGAGTTGCCGTGACTGGTGTGGGCGTAGGGCAAGGAAGGGTTCAGCTTGAGGAGCGCCTCGAATTGCTCGAGCGCCTCGGCCGGGCGTTCCAGCCGCAGCAGGCACAGGCCCAGTGCATTGCGCGAACCCAGATCGGCCGGAGCGATCCGTACCGCCCGCTGGAGCAGCTGCAAGGCTTCGGGGACGCGTCCCTGCTGCTCGAGTCTCAGAGCCGCCACATTGAAGAGAAGCGGATGCTCGAGCCCGTCGGCGAGCGCCGCCTGCGCGAGCAGGCCCGCTTGCGCATGATTGCCGCTCTGCGCTGCCTCGTGGACGGCGCGCAGAGTCGCAGTATCGGCTTCGAGGTCTCGTGCCACGTCCGAAACGGCCGGCTATCTCGACCACATGCGGTGCAGGTTCGCGATCACATAGTCCAGCTGAGTCCGGTTGCGCCAATCCATTTTCAGGGCCTCGAGCGCGCGCACCTCGCCGAGCGCATAGAGCATGTCCCGCTGCAGTTGATCGGGAATCTGGCTCTCGATGAAGGTGATGATGACCAGACGCTCGCCTGAAGTGACCGGCACCACCTGATGCACGGTGGTCGACGGATAAAACACGGCGGAACCCGCGCTGCCTTTGATGCGCACGGTCTCCGAGCCCAGGTGAGCGATGAGCTCGCCCCCCTGATAATCGGCCGGATTGGCGATGAAGATGGTGCAAGATACATCGGACCGCAGAGGCTGCGGGCCCACCGGCAAGAATGCGGCGTCAATGTGCGCGCCGTACTTCATGCCGGCCTCGTAGCGGGACAAGGTGGGTATGGCCACGCGCTGCGGAAAAACGAAGTTCCTGGCCTCCTCATTGCGCTGCAGCGCGGTCAGCGCGATTTGCGAGGCCTTTTGCGCCATCGGGTCGTTGGGGTCCCCGATGACATTGTCCTTCGTGGTGTTGTGGGGATTGGAACGCCTGCCCTCGATGAACTTCGCCTGGCGCGCGATCTCCGCGACGGACTGCACTTCGGCGGCAGTGAGGAAATTTTCAATCTGAAGGAACATCGTCCATCCTGTCGGTTCAACCGGCGTCAATTATAGCGCTGCGGCCGGTGCGGCGTTTCCCTGGAGGAGTGATGGAGGGGTTATCGGAGTCATTGGGACGCTCCCCGGAGCTGTTCCCGCATGAGCTGGATGCGCGCAAGGACACCATGACCTTCATCCGCTTGAGGCGTGCCGACTATGACGAGGCAAGCTTCCTCGACGCCCGCCTCCTCACCCCGCGCACCACCGGGAACACGCTGCCCTGGGGGCAGGTGGCCTCCGTGATTGAGAAGGAAAATCTCCCGGAGCGCTGCAATTACATATTTCACATCGGCCATGTGGGCTCGACGCTGCTGTCGCGCCTCTTGGGCGCGCACCCGGGCGCGTTCGCGCTGCGCGAACCGCTGGTTTTGCGCACTTTCGCACAGCTCCAGAGGGAGCCCGGGGCCAAACTGCCGGCGTGGAGCGACGCCGGCGTCGAGACCCGATTAGGCGGCTGTCTCAGGCTATTGTCCCGCACCTTCGATCCGCAAGAGCGGGCAGTGATCAAGGCCACCAGCTTCGTGTCCGAACTGGCGGCCCGCCTGTTGGCCCGTCCCGCGGCGCCGAAAGCGCTGATGATGTACGTATCGCCGGAAAGTTATCTCGCGACGATTCTCGGCGGACCCAATTCACGGCAGGAAGCGAAAATGCTGGCGCCGAGCCGCTTGCATCGCCTTCATGAGCGCCTCGGGCGACCGGTATGGCGGCTCCAGTCCCTCAGCGAAGGCGAAATACTGGCGCTCGGTTGGGCGTGCGAAATGTCGGCGCTGGTACAAGCGGCGCACTCCGCGGACGGACGCGCCCGGGGGCTGGACTTCGATCAATTCCTGACCCGGCCGGCAGAGGCACTATCGGCCGCTTTGCGTCATTTCGCGCTCGATGCGACCCCAGATGAGGTCACTGCGATTCTCCAAGGGCCGACGATGCGCCGCTACTCGAAAGCGCCGCAATACGCCTACGACGCCGCTCTACGCCTCGAGGTCTTGAACGAAGCGCGCGCGGCCCATGGCGCAGAAATCCGGCGGGGGCTTGCCTGGCTCGATCGGGCCGCCGCGGAATTCACCCCCGTGCGTGATGCCGTGGCGTATGCCGACGCCGCCGGGACCCCTCGAGGCAGGATGTAGCGAGCCCCCGGCCGCCGCCCATCCGCACCTGCTTTGCCCTTTACCTCGGGGCTGATGTATCGTGAGAGCATCAAGCTGGGAGATACGCAATGACGCACGCCAATTATCGCTCTTTGCTTCTAGTCGGCGCGATCATCGGAATTTCCGCGCCGGTATACGCGCAGCAGACCCAGAATGCGGCACCGGCCGCCGCGCCGGCGCCCTCGGCATCGACCACGACTACCGCTCCTGCCGCCGCGCCGGCGTCCTCGGCGACTACCGCACCGGCCACACCTCCTGCACCCGTCGTCGTGGTGCATACGTCAACCGCAGCGGCGACGCCGGACGTTCCGTCGGAGGACACACTCAAGAAGGCCAGGAACGCCGGCTTGCATACGAAGGTCAAACAAGGGGTCGTCTACTACTGCAAGACCGAAACGGAAATGGGCTCTCGTTTCACGTCGGAACGTTGCTACGATGAGAACCAGCTGGCCCAGTTCCTCATTCAGCAACAAGCGGCGCGCGACCAATTTTCGAAGCAAACTTGCGGCGGCTCCGCGTGCAGCGGCAAGTAGCGGTCGGCGCGTTCAACGCCCCTGCTCGAGAGAAGCACGTAGCGCATCGAGCTGCGATGCGTAGTGCCGGGCGCGCCCGGATGAGCGCCGATAGAGCGGCTCGCGCACCTGCCACACGCTCGCTGTCTTGATGGAGCGGCCTGCCGGCGCCGGCATGAGGCACCGCGCGTCCCACTCGAGCCCGAGGAAGGCGAGCAGACCTTCAGCCACCGGCTGCGGCTCACGCACGTAAGTGTCGTAGCTCACGTCCAGGATATCCGCACCATACATCGCTTTCCAATGTGCCATGAGGCGCAAGTACTGCCGGTAATGGTGCCCGATGTCCATGAGATCGAGCGCGTAGCTCATGCCATGGTCGAGGTGCAGGAAAAAGATCGAGAGGCAGTTGTCCAGGGGATCCCGGGTCGTGTGCACGATCTTCGCATCCGGAAACAAGGTCTTGATCAGACCGATATACACGAAGTTGTCGGGCCGCTTGTCGGTCACGAATTTGGCTCCGGGAAACAGTGCGGCGAGCGTATCGAGATAGCGGGCGGCGAGCGCCTGCAGCCGCGATGGAAGCACCGAGCCCATCGACTCCGGAAACGGCGCGAGAACCTCCTGCGCAACACGCGGCAGAAAGTCGAGCTCGCCGCCCGCCGCAACTTCGGGATGGCCGGCGAGCATCTGTTCCACCAGCGTGGAACCTGAGCGAAACATACCGCACACGAAAATCGGGCGCGGCAATCCGCCGCGCTCGGAGCCCTGTGCCGACGCCGGGCTTGCGGCAGGAGCCGGATTCGCCGCGGGAGCCGGATTCGTCGCGGGAGCTGGGTTCGCATCAGGAAACGCCGCGGCCAGCCGATCGACAAACCGCTCCTCGGCCGCCCGGTCATAGCGTGCGGTGTCAGGTGCGGCGCTTTCACGGCTGGCGCGATTCGCCTCGCTGTAAGCATCGAACGCCGCGGTGTACTGTCCGCAACCATCGAGGGCCCGGCCGAGCGCGAATCCGAGACTGGCGCGGTCCGCGTGGCTCGCACTCGCTCCGGCGAGCGCGAGCCGCAGCCGCCCGATCAGGGGGTCCTCGGGCGACGCGAATGAATGGAGATTGGCGTAGCGCGCGAGCGCCTGCGGAGAGTCTGGATCGAGCGTGAGGATGCGCTCGTACGCGGCCAGAGCCGGCTCCCGCCGTCCGAGATCCTCGTGGAGATTGCCGAGATTGAAGAGCGCCGGCACATACGCCGGGTTCAGCGCGAGTGAGGACAGAAGCTCGCGTTCCGCCGCATCGTCCTGGCGCAGATAATCAGCATAGATGACGCCGCGATTGAGATGCACCTCCTCGGGCTTCCTCACGCCCTGGTCGAGTGCCTGCTGGTAGGAGGCCAGCGCCGCGTGGAACTGCCGTGACTTGCGCTGTAGTACCGCGAGGCTGTACCAGCAATCCGGCAGTGCGGGCCAGCGCGCAAGAATCCGCTGGTAGGCTGATATCGCCTCAGGGAGGCGCCCCTGGCGGTCCAGGAGCACGGCCTCCCGCACCATCGCCTCGGGATTTGCATGACTAGTGCTCAAAATCCACCCTGTTGATCGTCCAGCCTATTCATTACCCGCCGGATCGAGAATGCTACACCACGCCCCGGCCGCCCTCTTGCGTCGCGGAGCCGGAGCCCGGCGGATCAGCGAAGCCGCTCGAGCCCCGTCGGCAAGGTCCCAAACCCCTGCGCCGCCGCGATATCGGAATAGCTCTTGCACATGGCTAAAAAATCAACCCAATCAGGTAATTGCGGCAAAGCTGTCGCAGTGCAAGCTCGCATCCTCACAGTGGTCACGGCGCCGCTCCGGCGACGCGGGCACTGGGCGCGTCGAAACGAGCATAAGCATAGACACTTGGGTAATAATCCGCCCGTTGGCCGGGTCTTAGGTAGGGAGCAGCAATATCGCTGCATTCAAAAACAATTGAGGACTTGAATATGCAAATGAATAAACTGTCGAGCGCTGCGATAGCGGCTGCCGCCGCGATGTTGTTCACTTCCGCGCTGCCCTCCGTGACCTTCGCGGCCGACGCCGCGACCGTCCACTGTACCGGCGTGAATTCCTGCAAGGGAACCTCGGAGTGCAAATCGGCGAAGAACAGCTGCAAGGGCATGAACAGCTGCAAGGGTCAGGGCTGGGTTTCCATGTCGAAGGCCGACTGCAAGGCCGCGAAGGCGAAGGCCTCTTCGTAGTAAGCGGGCATCGGCGCAATGAATTGGGGCCGGGCGTCTGGAGCGCCCGGCCCCGGCTGGCACGCAGCGACGCGCGCCTCGTCTTTGGCCGCTCTCGCGACATTCCGCGCGCTATTCATGAAACTCACCGGCTTCGGTCTCGGTCTCAGAACCCCGCACTACGAGGCCATCCTCAACGAGCCTCATGCCATCGATTGGCTCGAGGTCATCACCGAAAACTATCTCGTGCCCGGCGGCAAGCCGCTTCACTACCTGGAGCGGATACGCGAGCGCTATCCGCTGGTCATGCACGGAGTGTCCCTGTCGATCGGCAGCACCGATCCCATCGATTTTGAGTACCTGGCCGCGGTGCGGCGATTGGCGGCACGCATCGAGCCGCATTGGATCTCCGATCACCTGTGCTGGACGGGCGTCGACGGACGCAACTTGCACGATCTAATGCCCCTGCCCTACACCGAGGAGGCGCTCGCCGCCGTGGTCGCGAGAGTCGGCCAGGTTCAAGATGCGCTGGGCAGGCAGATACTGCTGGAAAACGTTTCCAGCTATCTGACCTTTCACGCTTCCGAAATGAGCGAGTGGGAGTTCCTGCGCGAGGTCGCGCAACGCGCCGACTGCGCCATCCTGCTCGACATCAACAATATCTACGTCAGCAGCGTCAATCACGGTTTCGATCCGCTCGCCTATTTGCAGGCGATTCCCATCGACCGCGTCCGCCAATTCCATCTCGCCGGCCACAGCGACATGGACGGCCACCTGATCGACACTCACGACCATCCCATCGTCAAACCCGTCTGGGATCTGTACTGCGCCGCCGTTGCGCGCTTCGGCGCGGTACCGGCCATGATCGAACGCGACGACAACATTCCCGAACTGAGCGAGCTCGTGGCCGAACTGCAAATCGCCCGCGACCTCGGACGCAGCCACACCCGGGTTGCGGCGTGATGCAGCGGCACGCCGATGCACCGGCGAGTCGGGCAACACCGCTGCGCCGGTTGCAGCGGGACCTGCAGAACTACATGCTCGGCGAAGCCGGTGCGATCGAGGCCGAGATTCAGGCCGCCATCGTCGATGCGCCGCCGCTGCCCGTCTGCGCACGGCTGGGCATCTATCACAACGCCTACCGGGTGCGGCTCATCGAAGCGCTCGACGACACCTACCCCATCTTGCATGCCGTGCTCGGCGACGAGGTCTTCGGCGAGCTGGGCGAAGGATTCATCGCCGCGCATCCCTCGGTGCATCGCTCGATCCGCTGGTATGGAAGCGAGCTGGCGGAGTTTCTTGGAGCCGTATCGCCCTATGCGGATCAGCCCATTTTGGCGGAGCTCGCCCGGCTCGAATGGACGCTGGCCGAAGTCTTCGACTCGGCGGACGCTAAGCCCGTTCAGCGCGCGGCATTCCCCGCCGACCCTTCGGCATGGAGCGAGCTTGTGTTCGAATTCCATCCCTCGCTGCGTCGCCTGCAGCTTCAATGGAACACCACGGCCGTGTGGCAGGCGATGAGCCGCGGCGAGACGCCTGCGGAGCCGCAATGCTCGGAGCATCCGGTACCTTGGCTGCTGTGGCGGCAAGACCTGCAGAACTATTTTCGCTCCATGCGGGCCGATGAATCGGCGGCGCTCGATGCGGCACTGCGCGGCGGCACTTTCGGCGAGCTCTGCACCGCGCTCGCCGAGTGGCTGCCCGAGGAGGAGATCCCGCTGCGCGCCGCCGGCCTGCTCGGGGTCTGGGCGGACAGCGGGATCCTCGTCGCCGTCGGCTGATGCGAGCCGCCCGATGGCGGCCCGCGCCGGCTTCCCGTCAGAGCAGACTTCCCTCCTCGCCCAGCATTTCCTTGCGCACCAAAGGAATCGGCGGGCCGCCGTAGGACAAGAACTGGTCGTGGAAATCATGCCACAGCGCCTGATCGTCGGCGCCGGCCGCCGAGCCCGCGCCTTCGTGCTTGGCGATCCAGTCGGTCCGCAGTTTCCTGATCATGAGTTTGCCCAGCGTGTAATTCAGGTATGCCGGATCGTAGGTGCCGCGCGCAGCCTGCTGGCGCGCATTGCCCGGATCTTGAAACGCCTGCTCCTTGAACATCTTCTCGGATTGCGCCACGGTCATTCCGTGCGTATGCAGCCCGATGGAGGACAAAAGGCGCACGTCGCGCAGCAGCGCATCGATGAGCTGGCCGATATGCCTTTCCGGGTCGTCCTTCGCCAGACCCTTTTCTATCATCAT
This sequence comes from uncultured Gammaproteobacteria bacterium, assembly GCA_963784105.1. Classification (GTDB taxonomy): domain Bacteria; phylum Pseudomonadota; class Gammaproteobacteria; order Steroidobacterales; family Steroidobacteraceae; genus Bog-1198. The sequence goes on along the minus strand of CAWAQE010000015.1, from coordinate 239,812 downwards.
TTCCTCGCAGTAATGCGCCCAGCCTTCGGCAAAGCCATATCCCACCCACAGCGCTTCGAGCTTGGAGGGATTGGCGTTCGAATGCAGGAACTGCAGGAAATGCCCGGGCCACACCTCGTGCACCGAGGTGGACAGCAGCGTCGCCTCGCTCGGGATATAGGCCGCCTGCTCCGCCTTGCTCCACTTCGGGTCCGGCGGCGCAATGTTGTAGACGGACGCGACACCATGGTCGTAGGGGCCGGGAACCTGGATGAAGGCGGCGTTGGAGCGGTTGTAGATCGGCGCTTCGGCCACCATGGCTTCCTCGTTGCTCGGTATCGAGACCACGTTGTTCTTGATGACGAAATCCTTGAGCATGGTCAGCTGCTCGCGTGCGGCCGCGACGGGCCCGTCCTTCGGCTTGTGCGCGGACATCTTTGCAACGCACCGCGCCAAGCTCTCCTTCGGCGCATACGTGGCGCACTCGGCCTTGAGGGCCGCCGTGTTGCGGTCCAGGTCGGCGCGGCCGGCCGCTTCGATCTGTTCGACCGGCAGATCCACGCGCTCGGTCTGCGAGAGCATCTGGGCGTACAGATCGGGGCCCAGCGCAAACTTGTCGTTCGCCTTGCCGAGGTAGGATTCCAGGGTCAACTTCAGAGCATCCATCGCCTGAGCCGCCGCGGCATCCGCGTCGGTCAGCTGCTTCTGTAGATCCGGATCATTCACCGACGCGAATGTCGCCGCCACGTCCTTGGCGTAGAAGGTGGACAATCCGCCGAACTGCGCGATGCCCAATTCCACATAAGTCCTGGGCAGGGGCGGCTGCAGGTTGGCCTTGATGTCGTTGACCATCTTGGGAATGCCGCGCGCGTACTTGATGTAGGCCTTCAAGCGCACATTCAGCGGCGCATAGTTGCGGTTCAAATACATGTCCGGATCGACCTTGTCGATGTACCAGCTGGGGTTGCTGAAAGGAAACTTCGCCTTCTCCATCCAGAAAAGGTCCCTGTCGACGACGGCGAGCAGGTATTCGCGGTCGAAGCGCTCGCGCGGCTCCAAGGTCTTGGGATCCACCGCGGAGATTTGATCGCGCTGATCGTGCAGGCGGGCGATCTCACGTCTGATGCCGTGATTGCTGACATCCGGCAATTGACCGTCGAATTCGTGGCGGCCGGCTTGCGCGGCGAAGGAAGGCCGGGCATCTAAATAACTCTGGATGAAGCCCGCCGTGAGCTTGTCCCATTCCTGGCTGGCGGGCGAGGGTGCCTTCGGTACGGCGGACGACGGCGGCTGTTGCCCGCAGCCCGTCAGACCGAGAAACAAAACTCCGCACAATGCCGCGCCGACCTTCAGCGACTTCCACATGATAACTCCCCCCTCTTAAGTATTATGACTCGATACGCAAAACCTCAAGCCTCTTAGTCCAAACGCTGAGAACAGTAGGAATAGGGTCCGCCGCGCTCCAACGCACGCCGGTAGGCGCCGCGCGCATGGATGCGATCGAGGAAGGCCATCAGCCACGGCCGCCCGGCATCCAAGCCGGCACGCGAAGCCGCCGCCTCCAGGGGAAAACTCATTTGTACGTCCGCCGCGGTGAACTCCTCGCCGGCGAACCAGGTGTGCGCGGCAAGCTCGCCTTCCATGTAATCCAGGTGCCGTTTCAGCTGCGGGGCTATGAAGGTTTTAATCACCGTGCCGGCGATGCGCCGGGCGACGGCACTGATGGGCCAGGGAGCCGGGCCGTTCGCGACACGGTCGAACACCAATTTGAGCAGGAGCGGCGGCATCGCCGAGCCTTCGGCGTAGTGCAGCCAATAGGTGTAGCGCAGACGCTCCACGCTGCCCGCCGGGGGGATCAGGCGGCCGCCGCCATAGCGCTCGACCAGATACGCGACGACGGCTCCCGACTCGGCCACCGTCGCTGCGCCGTCCACGATCACGGGGGATTTCCCCAAGGGATGTACCGCCAACAACTCCGGCGGAGCCAGCATGGTTTTCGCATCCCGCTCGTAGCGTTTCACCTCGTAGGCAACCCCCAACTCCTCGAGCAACCACAGCACCCGCTGCGACCGTGAGTTATTCAGGTGGTGCACGGTGATCATCGCGGTATTGTATGGCATTCTTGCATGATGAACACCGCAGGCGAACCCTTAGTGGGCTGCAGGCGGGCGGCCGGCAAGTCACCGCCGGCTATGTTCTTTACGGCTCATCCACGGTGTTCGTGCTGACCATCGGCAAGGGCGTGGACATGTTCGTGCTCGATCCCGGCATCGGCGCCTTCATGCGCGTGGAGCGCGATTTGCGAATTCCCCCGGGGAACAAGACCTACTCTGTCAATGAAGGAAACCGCAAGTCATTTCCCGAAGGTTACCGGCGCTATCTCGACTGGGCGCAGAGCAGCGGCTACTCCAGCCGTTATGCCGGCGCCATGGTGGCCGACGTGCACCGCATCCTGCTCAAGGGTGGTGTGTTTCTCTACCCGCCGACCCACAAATCGCCCGACGGCAAAAGCGTCGCCGGACCCGGGCAGCGCACCTTGGATATCCAGCCGGCCGCCATCCACCAGCGCACTCCCGTCATTTTGGGCGCGGCCGATCAAGTGGACGCGGTGCTCGCGCATCTCGCGAGCGATTGATCAGCCGTTATCGCCCGGCGGAAACCATTCGGCCTTGACCGAGCGAAATTCCGGCAGCGCTTCACAGCGCGCGGCAATGGCGGCAAGCCCAGGATAGGCGACTGCGGCTCGGTCAATGGCCAGCGCATCGGCCAGGAAGGTGTACACGCAGGTCGCCGTGATATCCACCTGACTCATGCGGCTGCCGACCAGCCATTCGCCGGCGCGAGCCTGCGATATGCGATTGAGCTCGGCGAGCGCCGCGTGCATTTGCGTGTGACAGCGCTCCACCCACGGCCGGTAGCGCTTCTCCGGCGGCCTGAACGCACTCTCATACAGCTGCGTGACGCCCTTTTCCGCGGCACCCGTGGCGACCGCCAGTATCCTGAGCGCCTCGCGCCTATCCTTGCCCGCACGCGGCGTGAGTGCGCGCTCCGGACCCGCGCACTCATCCAGCAAATCCAGAATCGCGGCCGATTCGATCAGCGCCTCGCCGTCGGGCTGCACCAAAGTCGGCACCCTTCCTAAGGGATTGAATTGCCGGATCAGCTCGAAATCCTTGCCCACCGACCAATTGCGGTGCTCGAACTCTATTCCCAGCACCTTCATGCTGACGGCCACGCGGCGCACGAAGGGTGAATCAAACATGCCGATGAGAATCAAACAACTGCCTCCGAAGAAATTCCCTCGACCACCCTCACTCCTCAGTGGCCACCCTTGACCAACAATCCCGCTGCCGCAAGTTCCAGCGCCAGCTCCTCCTCGATGCGGGCGGCCTCGGAGCGCTTGATGTATTGCAGATGCAAGGTCGGCCCGGTCAGCACTTCGATGCCCCGCTTCAAGACACTACCCGCCGAGCGGATGCCCGCCTTGTGCTGATCGAAACGCTGCGCCGGGCTGTACTTACTCATCCCCACATAGACGCCGTAGGCCCCGTCACGGTCCAGATAGTCGAGCAGCACCAAGTAGATATTCGATCGTCCCTTACCGGCGGAGCGAAACTTCAGCGCGATCTCATATACCGTGGGCAGCCACTCGATGTAGCGCATCGGCAGCCATTCCGGAACCGACGCCGCGGTGCGTGCCCACAGCCGCTCCAGCGCGCGCTCGATATTAATGGACATTTCGCCGCGCATCCACAGTTCATGCACGCAATGCGCGCCCGTCACCCCGTCCGCAGCCGTCAATGCACGCTCGAAGCGGCTTGTAATATCTACATGAGTCAGCCCCTGCAGCGGACGACTGCCAGGTGGAGCTTTGGCGTCTACGATGTTCATCTCGAGAAAATAGTACGCGCCGCCGTGCGCCCGCGTCTCCCCCGCGGCCGGAAATCAACTGTATGTCTACCCGCGCCTACTACGGGCTGCGGTGCGCATCACCCGCCCTCCACCGTATTTCCCCCTTGCACGGATCGAGCAGCCGCTGCACGGCGGGAACCATTCCCATTGTACGAACCAGTGCGAATGCGCATATTTGCACGCGCGGAAACGCCTCGTGTACCCGGCTCGCGGCTGCCAGCAGCGTTCTACCCTTGGTCACCACGTCGTCGATGAGCACGATTCTTTCAATCGGCATCGCCGGACGTTCGAAGATGAATGACTCGTAGTGCAAACTTACGGTCGGCCGTTTGCCGGGAGCGGCGGTCGCGGACTTGCGCACGGCACGGACACGCTGCAAACCGCACCACGCAAGCGCTCCGAGCCCTTCCTTGACCAGCGCAACCGCCAAATGCTCCGCCGCCCACAGGCCTCCGGCAGCATGGGGCGAGCTTCCCGGCACAGGAATCAAGACGTCGGTAGCGGCGAAGAAGCCTGCGAGCGGAGGCGAATCCGCGGCTTGCTGGTGCACACGCAAGGCATACCGGCGCATGAAACCGGCATCCCCGGCCTTGAGCAAGGCCCGCAGCAGGCGTGAGCGCTCGCATACTGCTCCCGCGCCGGTGGGCGAGTACACGTAGCAAGAGGCGAACGTGATCGCCCGAATCACGGACGGGTTCTCGAGCCGAGCATGGCATTCAAAGGGAGAGGTCGTCATCGCGGGCGCGGCCGGTCTTGACGGGGGGTGTAGGCCCGGCATGATCTTGCTGTTGACCTTTGCTGTCCCGATGGCGCAGCCAGTCCTCCGCCGATTCCCGCTGAACGTCCTTGGAATTTTGACGTTGACCATCGGTTTGGCCTGGATTGTAGCCCTGGCTGCGGCGAAGACGCAGCCAGTTCTCGACCGATTCTTTCTGGATATCCCCGAGACTTTGCGATTTGTTACGAGACACCTCAGTGGGCGGTTCCACGATCCCCGTTTCCACGGTCCCCGGTTCCGCGCCGGCCGCGTCGCGGCTGGGTCCTTTCTCCAGCCGCGCTAACTCTCGCGCCTGAACCCGCGTCTGATAGTCCTCGCGCATGCGGTCCGCCACCACACTGCGGTACCCATGCCTCTCCATTTCGAAAGCGGCCCGCGGAATCTGCGGCCTGGGTTCGCGATCGATCCCCTGCGCTTCGAGGGTGCGATGATCGACGCGTGCCGCAACCTGCGCCTCCTGCAGTGCCTCGTTGGTGACCGCCGCCCAGCGCGCTCTGACGTGCAGCAGTTCTTGAACCGCCGGTTCCAGACCGAGCTTGCGGCGGTTGCCGTCGCTCATGTCGAGCGTCGTCTTGGCACCCAGCCCCTCGGTGCCGACTTCGCGGGTCGTGGTGAGCAGGTGCGCGTGATAGTTGCGCGGGTCGCTGCCGGGAAAGTCGCGCGGCGCATGGATGGCGACGTCCACGGCAAAGCCGTAGCGATCGGAGAGCTCCTGGGAGAATCCCCTTACCAGCCCGACCCTCTGGTCCGGCGAGAGCTCGACCGGCAGCGCTACGAGGTATTCACGGGCGACCCGCGCGTTCTTGCGCGTCTCGGCGCTCTCCGCCGCATTCCATAGATTGGCTCGATCCCGAGCCCATGCCAAGTCCTCATCGGCGAATCGGCTGGGCAGCACGATCTCCTTGTGCATGACGTCCTGACGCTCGGAATGATCGTAGATCTTGCCCGTGCGCTCATCGCGAATGCGTTCGCCGGCGCGGTAGGCGGCGGCGCTGGCCGCGCTGCTGCCGCCGGAACGGCCGAAGGTCTTCACATTCAAGAAATAAACGGCCATGGCGTTCAGCTCCTGCGCATGAAAGCGAAGAACTGGGGCTCCATCGCATAGCCCGCCGCTACCGCCTCGAAGGGCTCCGGGATTCGTACGAGACCGATATTCGCCGCAGCCGCCTCGCTCGACGGCATGAACACGCCGGGCTCGCAATGCAGTTCATGTTCGTCGAGCAGCTTGCCGCAATGCTCGCAATGATTCGCCCAATGGGTGTTGAGCGTGGCTGCACTGTGCGCCGGGCGAAAGAACGGGGACAGCTGATGCAATCGTTGCCGGACTTCGTTGGGCAGGTGCTCGACATAGAATAGAAAGGCGTTGACGCCTGCCGGCTGCCACGCTTCCGGTGGTTGTTCCGCACAGCCTTTCTCATCGTCCTCGGCGTCCTCATCCAGGGTTTCGTGGTCCTGCGGCAATGCCAGCGCCAGCAAGCGCGTCGGTAAACCGCAGTGCGGGCAGGGCATTCCGGTGCGGGCCACGAAGTAGGACGGCGAACGGACATTGGCGCCGGGGAGAGGAGGGATCTGGGACATGGCAGGGCTCCGTAATGGCTTGGCCGGGCGACACGTTCAATCGAGCGGGCGTCTTGCGCCGGAGCGATTGCCGAAGGTGACTTTGAGCCAGCCGGGTGACGATGCTGTTTTGAGGTAGCCGCAAAGATCCGGCAATTGCTCGAGCTCGGAAGGCATCACGGCCGGTTCCATGGCGTGCTGTTCACTGATGTTGCGTGAGCGTCGCGCGCCGCGTGCCGAAAGCGCGCTCTCACGATCGCTGCCGCGAGATACCTGGCGCCTGACGACCTCTCGATCGCCGATCAGCCGGGATGCAAATTGCGATGTGCCGCCGTTCTCGCTGCCCGAGCAGCGGAGAATGAGCGTATTCCCGCAGTTCTCGATGATTGTCTGCGCCTGGCTCTGCCCGTAGGTACTGGATACCTGAGCGACTGATTGAAACCCGAGCACGCAGCGGCCGCCGAATTTGCGCAGCCTCGCCAGCGCGTCTTTGAGGCCGTCGATGGCTCCCAGCGCGTCGAGTTCGTCCACGACGAACCACAAGCGCTGATCGCGTCCCTCCGCCTGGCTCATGGCCTCGAATATGGCGAGACGCATCCAGGTCGCAATCATCGAGCGCATTGCGGCGATTTGCCCGGCCATGTAGGGAATGAATAGAACTCCCGGCGACACTCGCGACCGGATCCATTCACGCACCGAGAACGCGGCGGCCCGTTGGGCCTGGATGTACTCGAAGGCCGCAATGGCCGACACGGTCACCGATCGAATCGAGCCGAACATGCGGGCGTTGTCCGGGTCGAGAAAGGGCTGCGCGGGCGACCCTGCGAGAATCGGCCGCAGCTCATCCGCCGAAGCCATGGCGAGCAGCCTCCACAGATTCGACAGGTCTCGCCGGCCGCTAACGTGGCAGCGCCGCACCACGGCGCTTAGAAATGTGCGTGCGTAGCCGCGCCATTCGCTCGCCGAGGGATCGTCGCTGGCGGGAATCAGGCCGCTGGCCAGCTGTTCGACGTCGTACCTGTTTTGGATCTCCGCAAACAGGTCCCATTTCACCGAATCCCCCGCGAAGGGATTCAGCACGATGTCTCCCCGATACCGGTCATGGAATCGGGCGAGGTAGCCGCCGTCCGGATCGGCGAACACGGCCCGATCGCCACGTGCGATGGCCGCGCCGAGAAGCTCGCGAATCGCCGTCGACTTGCCGGTTCCCGTCGTCCCGAGCAACTTGAAGTGCTTGGTTTCATCCGCGGCGGCGAGTGCAACCCCCGCCAGAGTCAACAGTTCCTCCCCCGCCTTGAGCCGGCGAGCACTGCGGCGCTGCGCTCTACGCCCCTCCGTCAGTACGACGCCGCGCTTGTACGTATCCTGCGGCTTGCGCCGCACCAGCCTCGAGCATCCTACCAGTCCGAGCACACAGGCGGCCGCGGTCAAGACTCCACCGCCGCTTCGTACCCATTCGAGGCTCTGTGCCCATTCAATGGCAATCGGCCAGTTCATCGGCTCAGTAACCCGCCACCACGTAGAAATCGGCTTTCTCGCCATATGCCGGTGCCTTGCGATCCACGCGCACGCAGAGCCGTGTCGTCTCGCCGCAGCGCCGCCATTCGATGCGGCCACCGCGCCGATCCAATGCGGCGACGTTTGCCGCCAGTTCGTCGCGACGGGCCTGCAAGGCGGTGATTTCCGATCTCGAGGGCAGCGCCCAACGCATGACCGCCGTGGGTATGCCGGCGCAAAGGACGGCGGTCGCGAGGCTCCAGAGCCCAAACCGCGCGGCGGCGCTGCGCCTGATTTTCCGCAAGGCCTCCGCCGCCCGCTTACTTTCCACGGTCAGCGTCTGCAGCTCCTCGATCAGCGTTCGCTTGATTTCGTCGCGCACGACACCGTCGAGCTCGCGCGTATGCGCGCGCAGCTCTTCGAGGTGAGTTTCCGCCAGCTTTTGATGAGCTTGCGCACTCTCCATGAGAAGACCGAACTTCATGGTCGAATCGTCCATGCTTGGGGCGTGATCACTCATGAGCCGAGAACTCACGATCCCTGCTCGAGAGCGCCGCGGAATTCAGGGCACCGCTCCTTTGAGTCCCATGCAAGCCGTCTGCCGCGGCGGCCCCCGATCGGCGCTGCTGCCATGCCTGTATGGCATCGAGGCGTACGCGTTGCCATTGCGGGTCCGACGCGAATTTCAGGTAGCCCGCAAGGTCGGGGAGCTGTTCGACTTCCGAGGGAAGTACCGCCGGCTCCAGGCTGCGATGTTCGCTGTGGGTGACCGACCCCACCAATTCGGTGGCGCGGCGGCTTTTGGATACCGTCGTGTGCATCACCTCCCGCTCGCCGATGAGCTGAGAGGCGAATCGGGCGGTGCCGCCGCCTTCGCTGGCGGAGCAGCGTAAGATCAAAGTATTTCCGCAGTTTTCCACGATGGTATGTGCCTCACCCTGTCCATACGTACTGGAAACCTGTGCGATCGATTGAAAGCCCAACACGCACCGGCCGCCGAATTTTCGCAGGCGCGCCAACGCGTCCTTCAGCCCGTCGATTTGCCCCAAAGCATCCAATTCGTCGACGACGAACCAGAGGCGGCCATTCGACCGGTCTGAATCGGGCGCGTGCGAATCGACCCTGCGTAAATCGACATCGGGCGGTTCCTCCTGATCCATGGTTTCGAAGATGGCCAGACGCATCCACGCCGAGATCGTCGAACGCAGGGCCGCGATCTGGCCTGCCTTGTACGGGATGAAGAGCACGCCCGGAGTCTTCTCCTTCACCCATCCTCGGACGGAGAATCCCGGGCCGCGTTGCTGTCCCACGTACTCCAGCGCACCCACCGCCGAAGTGGTCACGGATCGGATCGAATCGAACATGCGGCTGTTGTGCTCGTCCAGGAAGGGCTGTGCCGGCGTGCCCCGCAGCAGTCCCCTCAATTCGCCGTTTTCAGCCACCACCAGCAGCCGGTACAGTTCCTCCACGTCCCCGACTCCGGCCCTGCGCGCCTGCCGAACGACTGCGGTGAAGAAGGTACGCGCATAACCTCGCCAGCTGCGGTCCTGTCCGTCGTGATCGGGAATGAGGGATCGAGCCAGCTGCTCGATGTCGTGTGTGTTCCTGATCTCTGCAAACAGGTCCCACTTCACGGAGCGGCGGTCGAAGGGGTTGAGTACCACGTCACCGCGCTCCGGCCGATAGAACCGCTGCAAATAACCGGCATCCGGATCGGCGATCACCGCACGGTCGCCGCGCGCCAATGCGCGGGTCAAGATTTCCTGGATCGCAGTGCTCTTGCCGGTGCCGGTGGTGCCGATCAATTTGAAGTGCTTGGTCTCGTCCTGTGCCGGAACGGGCGTTCCGGCCAGAGTAATTCCGGCATGGCTCTCGTGTTGGCGAGCCCTCGATGCCGCGGCCCGCGGAAGATCGGCAACCCGCGAGCCTCTGCGGTGAGCTGGGGCAGCCTCGTCTCTGTATGCGGCACCCGCACCGCCCGCGTAGCCGAGCACACCGCTGAATCCGATGCCGATTGCCAAGTGCAGCATACCGTGAGCGGCGACCCCCAAATGCGCGAGCAAGGGCGTGGCGACCGCCATTCCGGCCGCCGCCGCGACGGTCAGCGGCACCGCGATCGCCGGAGACAGCAAGTAATGCCGCCAATGAGCGCGCGCGCGAATCAAACCCGCCGCCATGGGCCCCTGCACCATCGCGTAGGCCATGGCGATTCCGGACCATCCATGCGTCACCGCGGTGTCGATCATCGTCGCTTGCGCTCCGGGTCGAACCATATTTCCCTGATGAAGCGCTCATGTCGCTCCACGCCGAATTGAATGACCACGTCGATGAGTAGGTACAGCAGGCTCTTGATGTCGAGGCGCGCGAGTTCGCGGCCGCCCGGATGCTGCTTGACCAGCAGCACGAGTTGCTCGAACGCGAGTTCGGCGCTGGTGGCATGAACGCTGGTGATGGAGCCGGGGTGGCCCGAATTGACGTTGCGTAGGTAGTCGAAGGCTTCTTCGGCCCGCAGTTCGGCCAGTAGAATCCGGTCCGGCTTCATTCGCAGGCAGGATTCCAGCAACTGCTTGGGCGTCACGCGAGCCACGCCTTGATCGTCCTTGGAATAATACAGGCGCACGTGGTTCGGGTGCCGGTCGAGCACCAGTTCCTTCGCATCCTCGATGGTCACCAGCCGCTCATCGCTGGGAATCTCCCGAATCAGGGCTTTGGTCCACGTCGTCTTGCCCGACCCCGTCGGTCCCGACACCAGGATATTCTTGCGGCCGCGCACCGCGAGTCGCATGAATGCTTCGTAGTCCGACGAAGCCAGCAAGCGCAGCAGTTCCTCTTCGGTGTTGTCCAGACTTGCGCCGGCCTGTCGAGTGCCTCGAAAGATGCCGCGCCGGCCCAGCTCTTCTATGCTCCATACCTGGTCTGCCGGACGGCGAATGGTGATCGCCACGCAGCCCGCCGTGGTGGCCGGAGGTATGACGATTTGCACGCGCTCGCCGCTAGGCAAAGACGCGGACAGCAGGGGAGCCGTGGCGTCTATCCGTTGTTGGGTCGAATTGGCGACCAGCTTCGCGAGGCGGCAGCACCAATCGAAATCCGCGAAGGGCAAGGGCTCGCGATGCCAACCTGCGCGCGTTTCAATGAAGGCTTCTTTAGGGCGATTTATGCACAGTTCCGTCACATCGGAATTCGCGAGCAAAGGCCGCAGCGCGCGCAGCGTGAGGCCCAGCGCGGACACCTCGGCGCCGGCGCTAGCGATCGGCGGCGACGGATCGGAGCTCATAAACCGACCTGAAATCCAAGTCGCGCGCCACCAAGACTTGAATGCGATCGCCCTGCTGCTTCACCACCGTCGGGGGGATGCCGATGGTCCCCTTGAGCACCTCGGTCATCACGCCTTGCGTGGCGGATGGATCGACGACCACCGTGCCGTTGCCGCCACGGGAGGACTGCACCGCGCCCTGCACAACACCGTCTATGACCGAGACCAGCATGGCCGCGCCGAATCGCTGCCAAAAATGATTGTCAACCGTGCCGGGCAGCCCCGATCGTCCGAGTTCATCCGCACCCGGCGACGCCAGCGGCACGATCACCCCGGCCGGCGTTCTGGCCTCCGTCCACAAAACGAATACTCGCGCCGACCCCAGCTGGACCTGCCCTCGGGTCTCACCGATCAGCTTGGTGCCGCGTTCCAGCAGCACGACCTGGCCGTCGACGCCGAATGCATCCGTCGCCATGATGCAGGTGGTCATGCCCGGCAGCGTCGAATCGATCGCCGTTTCCAGAGTGCAATCGATGAACGCACCCTTGGGCAACAAGAGGCGTTGGGTCGGCAACACTTGCGCGCGTACCGCCGCGCTGACGGCAGGCCGCAGCAATGCCGCCAATTCGCCGGGTTCCTGCAGGCCGCCTGGCGAGGGTGCGAGCGGGCGAACGGTCTCGCCCGCCGACGCAGCCGGCTGCGCGCTCTGCGGCGAGTACACGACCCCCGATAACTGACGCTCCAGCGCCAATTGCTCGGCAGTTTTGGGCTGAGGCGTGGCATCACTGCCGGCCGTTTGAGCCGGCTGCAGCGGAATCTCGCGCAAGGTCGTTGGACCCAGAACCTGCGACGAAGGCAAATCCGGCGGCGGCAAGGGCGCTGAGTCGAAGGCCGGTGCCGGCGGGGGCGGGGGCGGATCGATGCGGCCCAGGCTGGGCAAAGGCATCTCGCCTTGTGCACGATGCGTGGACAATGCCTGCGCGCTCTGCCGCGCACGACTCTGGCGGGTGATCGCATTCGCGTAGTACCAGGTGAGCAGCCCCAAGCCGAGCAGACTCATGACGCCGATTGCGAGCACGCTGCTGACGCGGGACTGAATCGAAGGCGCAGCATTGACGCCTGCGGTATTGCGCTCGCCGCGCACAGTGTCTGCCGAAGAATCGGTTTCACTCATGGCACGCCCCCTTGCACCCTACGCTCGACATCGGGGGTCACGGTTCCGGAATCCAGGCGCGTGCCGCCGCCGGTGTATCCCCGATTCACGACGCAGCCCGCGAGTTTGCCCCGACGCACAATGAACCGGTGGGCGACGCGATGCACGATGACGTCGCCCGCGTCCATGTTGAAGTTCAACAGCGACTCGCTGCCGTCTTCATTGCGGACGAATATTGCGGGCAGGTCGGAATTCGCGGCGAAGCGAAGCCGCGTGTGGATGCCGTCGTCGGAGGCGGCGACGGGCTTCAGGGCGGGCCGGCCGCAGTACCAATAGTCCTCGTTGCGCGGCCGCTCGGCCCCTGCATGCTCCAACTGCGAATCGAGTCGCTGCGCGGCTTGCGACGCAGCGGATTCCGAGGGCAGTGGGGGATATGTAAATCGCAGCGAGTAAATGACGCCCGGATCGTCCGCCGTGGGACGTTGTGCCAGCGCGGTGTAATCGAAGTGATAGTGACGCCGGCTGGTGAGCACGGTCAAATTCGTCGCCACCCTCGCCGCCTTGGGCTTCAAGAACAGATGATTGTCCTGGCCGACGAAGGACAATCCTTCCAAATCTCCCGCGCCAAGGCCGGTGAAGATTTCTCCGGGCTCGAACTCGAGATCGATCTGATAACCGACGTAGCCGCGCAGCCTATAAACCTCGTCGCCGTTGTAGACGGCGGTTCGAATGCGGCTGTCGACAATGCCTCTGGCGGGCACCGTCTCCGCGAGCGACGAAGTGAAGCAGAGTAACGCCCCGAGTCCGAATGCCGGCGCCGCAAACCGCCGCGCAGGACGGCAGCCTCGAATCCTCATGCTCATGGTGTTTCCTTCGCAGCCGGTTGCTCAACCAAGACTTCGGGCTCGGTACGAAAATCGACGATCTTGAAACCAAGCGGGTTCCAGCGGCGAATCTTGGGATCTGTCGCCGGCTCGGCGTAGGCGTACTGAATGGTCGCCACCCAGTGAGTGAATGACTCCTCGGATCCGGCGCCTTGGCGCGAAGCTTTCAGATACCGCACCTGGGCAAGATCGGACAGGCCGCTGGCGCGCGTGAAGAAGCTCACCGAATTGACTTGCACACGCACCGTGCTGCCGTCCTTGTGCACATTGAGGGGAGAAGCGGGATTGGTCGTGGTCCACAGCGCATACCAGGCCTGATTGCGCTGCGCCGAATGAAAGGCGCCACATTCCTCATAGTCGCTTTCGGCGGTGGCGAAATTGAAGCGCTCGCACACCGTCAGATAGTGCGTCAAAAAATACCGGGTCACCGCTTCCTCCGCGGTGGCATGGCCGGCATACACCGGCACCACGTCTACGATGCCCGTACTGTTATCGACCCTGATCACGAAGGGATCGACGCGTTTCAAGGGCATGAGCATGGCGAGCGCCAGCGCGCTGGCCACCGCGCACACCCATCCGGCCCCGGCGACCCACCACGCGCGGCATGCGCTGATGCGATACTGCGCCACCCGATCGGCGTCCCATGACTCGGCCTCGCGGAAGTACTCTTGATCGGTCGGTGCCGCGATCAAGGCGTTCTCCGCACCGGTGAAGCTTGAACGGCCGCTCTCGGAATATCCCTAGCAGCGAGCGGGTTGATCGGCTGCAGGTGCGCATCGCAGCGCACGGCCGGCGCAGAGCAGGCGCAAAGCAGTGGTATCAAACAAAGGATCGAACGCATCATTTCGCCCTCCTTGGTAGATCCCGTATCAGCGGTTCGGGTGTCGCCAGTTTCCGCCCAGCGCGCCGACGCCTGCGTCGCCACCGGCATGGGCGCCGTCATTAGCGGTCCCGCCGGCAGCAGAATTCGCTTGGCGCGCCGCGCCACGCCGCGGCTCACGCGCGAAGCTCACCATGCCGCGCGCCCCGCGTACCACATACGGCGCCGCCGCCTTTGAGACCTTGCCTGTGCCGCGTAATCCTGAGCCAATGCTGCGGCTCACGAGTCCAAAGGAATTGAGGGATACGCCGCCGGCCAGACCCGCTGCAATGGGCATGACTTGGCGCAATATGAGCAGCACCAGCACGGCAACCAGCACCATGTGCAGCGCGTCGACCACCACGATGTCCGTGCCGCGCGCCGCGGTTTGGGCGGCGTACGACTGCACGATTCGGAGTAATAAGGCCGCCACCATGACGGTCAGGACGGTGATCAGGGCATAGTTGGTCAGCTGGGCGATCCACGCGAGGAATAATCGCCGAGTGGCATCGAAGAGCGTCAAGGCCACGAACAGGGGCCCGAGCGCCAGCAACACCGCCAACGCGATGTTCGAGAGAGCGATCAGAAACATGGCATACACGCAAAGCATGCCCATCAAGCAAAAGACTATGGCGCCCGCGATGTAGAAACCGAGGCCGCTCAAGGGGGATGCAGCCCTGTTCCACAAGTTATCGGCAACGGCGCCGCCGCTTCCCCAGATGGTGTCGATCGTGCTCACGGGATCCGAGCTGCCCACCATGGCCGCGGCGAGCTGTGCCGGCGCATTGTAAAAGGTGTCGACGATCACGGTGTTGTACAGCCAGAGCCGCAGACCCACGCCCAGAATCAGGGCCACCATGCAGATGCGCTTCAGACCGGTGATGAGGGGTTCGTCGATCTTGCCCATGAGATGCAAGTAGCCCCACGCCATGACATAGATGATCGCCAACGTAACTACCGCGGGCTCGAGGACGGATGCCAGGCGCGCGGTGTTATCGCCGATGTAGGTGGCCAGCTGGACGTTGAGCCAGCTCCAAAATGTCGCAAAGAATCCCATATCGTTTCCCGGGGATAGGATGCTTCAGGGAACCGGTTGGAAGCGGGTTGCAAAGCTTCCCTGTCCGGCGATTACGATCTCTCGCGCCTGCTGCCGAAGAGCCGATTCCTGAGCCTGGGTCGCCTGAAACAGAACCTGAAGCTTGGTCTGCTCGTTTTGCAGCATGCCCAGCTCGGCACTGATCCTCGCCTGTAAATCGAGGCTTGCCTTCTGATCCACGGCGGTCGGAATGGCGGCAATCAGGCTTTGAATGGCGGCGAACCGGCCGCTCGCATTCGCAAGCGCCTCGTGAGCGACAGCCTGTTGGACGGCGCTCCATTGTCGCGCCGCTTGAATTTGCCGCTGATCGGCCGACGACAGCGTCGCCAACTGCTGCGGCGACAGCACGGCATTGGCGCTGATGGCGCTCTGCACGTCGGCGGAGAGTCCGGCGTATCCCGTCCCCTGCCCCTGCGAAACACCCGTGATCTGTGTCCAATTGGTCGGCAGATAATTGCGCTGAGTGCCGGCGAGCAATCCCTCCATGCCGCGGTCGCCGCTCATCGCCTGGAGCGTCTGTTGAGCCGATTGCAGCTGGGCACGCGCCGTCGCCAATTGCTGCGCCATGGTCTGCACCTCCTGGATCAGCTGCGCAATGGCTCCCACATCGATGACCGCCCATTGCGCCCGAGCGGCGGGAGGAGCGATGGCAATCGAAGCAGTCAGACAAGCCGAAGTCGCGAGAGCTTTTAGATTGGGCATGAGTGTCTCCTGTCAATGAGTGGACAAGTACCTGTCAGTGGCCGCTCGCGGCCATGAATTCGGGCAGCCACGCCGCC
The DNA here is from genome assembly GCA_963784105.1 of uncultured Gammaproteobacteria bacterium. Taxonomy (GTDB): domain Bacteria; phylum Pseudomonadota; class Gammaproteobacteria; order Steroidobacterales; family Steroidobacteraceae; genus Bog-1198. The sequence continues at coordinate 224,062 of CAWAQE010000015.1, read as the reverse complement.
GGCTCGGATCCGGTCGCCGACATGAGCCGATGCATGCGCTGCACCTCGCTCGCGCGGCCCGAAATCACCGCCAGCTCGGCGTCAAAGCCCTTCAGGTCGAGCTGGCACACCACGCTGTTATGCGCTTGCTTGATCAAGAACATTCGCGAGCCCGGCTCGAGCTCCACTTTGATGAGTTTGAATTCGCGTTCGGTCAATCCGAACCCCTGCGTGTACTCCTGGAAATCGGCGTCGGCGTTTGGAAAGAAAATCTTGGTCGGCGTCTGCTCGACCAGAGTCCGGCTGATGGGACTGTCGAGCACGTCGCTGGGGCTTTGCGTGGCAAGACACATCACGCCGTTGAGCTTTCGCCAGGTCTTCGGGCCGTCTTTCGCGAAATTCTCGAAGGCTGGATCGGCCAGCAGCCTCCAGAATTCATCCATCCAGCACACGAGCCGGCGGCCATCGAGGAGTTGGCGCACCAGATGGAACAAATAAAGCGTGATGGGCGAGCGGATCAGCGAATGATCGAGAAACTCCGTCACATCGAATCCGATGACCGATCGGCCCATCAATCGCGGTACCACGGTATCCCGAGGATTGTCGAAGACGGAGGCGTAGGCCCCCCGGCACACTTCGCACCAGCGAGCGAGGCGTGCGTGCAGGCCCTCTGGATCCGTCGGGTCGAGAAATTCGATCAGGCGAGACAGGCGCCGAGCCTGCGGCTCCAAGGCCAGAGTGCCCTGCAGCGCCTGATCCAGATCGGCCGTTTCGCGCACGGCACCGCTGCGCCGCGCTTGCGGCGGCCCGGCGCTGAGTTCGCCCAGCCAAGTCTTGAGAAATTCAACATTGGCCGGCGTGACGGGTAGCTGCAAAGGATTGAAGCCGGTGGGAACACCGTTTCTCAGCGGGAGATATTCGCCTCCCAATGCCCGCACCAGGATTTCGAGGCCGCGATCCTTGTCGAAAATGACTTGAGTTGCGCCCTGACGGTCCAGCATGGCAACCAGAAAGCCGATGAAGACCGTCTTGCCCGAGCCCGTGGGGCCGCATATGAGAGTATGACCAGTATCCTTGCGGCTTCCCCCGTCGGGGTCGGTGGGATCGCTGGCGTGCAGTGAGAAATAATAAGGCGAACGCGCGCTGCTGACGAATAGGCTCAAGGCATCGCCCCAATGATTCCCCGTCGCACGTCCGATGGGATAGTTGTGGAACGGCGCCATGGCCGCAAAGTTTCGCGACGTGATGGGCGCCTTGCGCGGCCGGACTGGGAAGTAGCCCGGCAGCTGCGCCCAGAAGGCGGCCTCCAGGGCCAGGTCTTCCCGCGCGACCAGCATGCCCGTGTCGGCAAGAATGCTGCGCGCCAGCGCGATGTGCTCGTTGAGAAATCTGAGGCGACCGCCCTGGACGGCACCGGGAGGGGCTTCCGCGGCATCCGCCAGAACTTGCAGCGAAAAGTGATGATCGCCCATGACGAACTCGTTGCTCGTGAGCGCATCCAGTGCGTCCTTGAGTTCCTCGGCCTGTGAAAGCGCGAAATCGCCGGCGTTCGTCATTCGATTGAACTGCCGTTGCAACAAAGCCTGCCCTGCGGCCTTCGTCAGAAAGCTAAAGGATTGCGTCAGGACGAAGGCGAATGGCGCGGACAGAAGTCGGTTGTACATGCCGGCGACGCTCGGCGTCGGATATTCCTTGATTCCGAGCATTGCACCCACGCGAGTCGCGGTGGGTGAGCGGTATTCGATGGCTTCGGTTCCGAAGAATAGACGCGTGGTCGCGAGCGCACGGCCGATCGGTCCGGCCGGCAGCGCTACGCGCTGCCATTCGCCATTGATCAGCATGCCAAGATATTCCAGCAGAGATGAACACCAGATGCCCGCGGATCTATAGGTGCCGAGGAGTTCGGGCTCGTAGCGCGCCAGGGATGCATTGAGCGTCTGGGACAGTTTCCCGCAGGCATCGAGCGCGTCCCCGGACATCCATTGCGACCCGTCCCGCCGCATCCTGGCGAGAAGCTTCGATGCCAAACCCGTGGCCAGCCCCGAGGTGGGTCGGTAGACGATGGCGAGATATACCTCGTTGATCATCAAAGTCTCGTTTGCTAGACGGCGCCGGTACTTCGCGTCAAGAGCGTGGGCGAACGCGCGGGCGTCCTGCCGTCCGGCCGTTTCACTCGATAGATCCGCTTCGCTCGATCGCAGAGACACTCCGCAGCGGCGACGGATCACCTGAGTCCAAAGCGCCACATTGGGGCTCCCGACATTGCGCCACAGGACATTGAGACGTTCATGCCAATTATTGATCTCCTCATCATCCTTGCTTTCGAAGCTGGAGCCCGCCAGCCGAAACACCTGCAGATAGTCGCCCAAGACCGTCCTCACCACCGTCGGCGCCACGTGTGCGGTGTACGGAATCCGGTCTGCCGCGGCGAGCTCCCGGCGCAGCGCGGCGGTGCGTTTATCGGTGAACATGGCCGGCCTCCGCCTTGGGAGTAGTCATGTACACGTCGACGGGCTCCAGCCGCCGGCGGCCGCGGCGGTTTGGCAGATCGAGAACCAGCGGGCAGTAGCTACTGGCCTTCCACACAGCGCAGATTCGCGAACAGCGCGGGCAGCCGGGTTCTTGCCCAAAGCAGCACGAGATCGAAGTACCGAGCGTCTCGCGCGCAAAGCAACATGCACACTCCGTGAATCGGCGCGCAAAGCAGCAGGGACAGCAGATTTTTCGTCAGAAGAAAGACCTCCATCGTGGAACACCATGTTGAACAAGCAGCGCCGAATACGTCACACCCCATCGCATCGGCGGCCGAGTCGCGCCCACGAATAGAGGATCGGCAATCAACCCGGAATTGCGTTCGCTCACCGCCTCTCTCCTACACGCCGAACATGCCGCGAACCCAGGTGACGATTTGCGGCGCCCCGAAGCCGATCGCAATTCCCAAAATTGCGCCGATACACCACCCCCAAGACATTCGATTTGCCATGGCCATTCCTCCGAGGACCATCACGAGAATGATGGCGACCGGGCGTCAGCCAGGCGAGTAGATTTGTCTGCAGCGCCGTCGCGCCCGTCATGAAAGGCGAGGCTTGCGCCATCGCCAAGTCGGGCGTGACCTATCGCGAACAGGATCAGCAACGAGCGGCAGCATGAACTGCGGAGGATCAAGGCGGTACGAACGGGGGTGATGCACGGCGGAATTCCTTTTCCAAGTCATGACGGACGCGGCAGCCCTGCCGCGCCGGATGGGTCTCTCAGATTTCGGTCTCGAGCGCCTCCTCTCTTTCATCGCGCCGCGCCGCCAGTTCCTCGCGCTTGATCTTCCCCGGCGCGCCGAACCGAAACTTCTGAATGATGAAGGAATAGTCGTACTGCTTCTCGCCCTCCTTGTCCGTCCAGTTGTTGGCGCGGATCTGCGCCTGAAAAATGAGCTGATCGCCCTTTCGCGCGTTCTTGGCGATCGCCTCTCCGAGACTCTCGAACGCCACGAACCAGAGACTGGTGACCGCCTCGCGCGCATTGCCTTGCTCATCCTTTCCCGCATAATCGTTGCCGACCAGGCAAATCCGCGTGTAGGTCGTGTCACCCTTGACGGCGAGCTCCGGATCCTTCGCGAGATTGCCGACGGCGGTTACTGTGAAGCTATTCATGGCCACTCCTTGTCTGTAGTTGCGCGACTCGAAATGATTCATTCGTCGCGTGGCAGAGCAGTCTGCGAGGAGCGTAGGAAAACTTGAATCGGATTAAGTGTCGGGTTTGCGGAGAAAGGGCCGCGGCGCCGCCCGCTCGGCTATGTCGACGAACACACCGGAAATTCGTGCACCATTCCACGGCGATCCGGCCTCGATCCACGGCGTGAGCACCGGGCGGCTCAACGAAGCCGTGAAGCGCAACATCGAGCGCTTTCCTCAAGACTTTATGCTGCGCCTCTCCGACGCGGAGTACGCCGCTTTGATATCGCATATCGCCATGGGTGTCCACGTCGGCGCGGCCGCCGTGTGCGAGCCGCCCGCGCTTATTTTCGCGCCGCACTGCATAATCCCACGCATGCCGATTCCCGCCACGCACGACCATGCCCGCCGCCCGGCGGTTCGCGCCACCCACCTACGCAAGGTGTACGGCAGCGTGACCGCGCTCGATGACGTGTCCTTTGCCGTGAATCGCGGCGAAATCGTCGGCCTGCTGGGACCCAACGGCGCCGGCAAGACCACGACCATCAACATGGTATTGGGCGTGCTGGCGGCGACCACCGGCAGAGTGGAGATCGACGGGATCGACATCTCGAAACAGCGGGCGCGGGCCCTGGCGCGCACCAATTTTGCCGCCGTGTATGCGGCACTGCCCGGCAATCTGACGGTCGTCGAGAATTTACGGTTCTTCGGGCTGCTGTACGGCATCGACCTTGCTGCGCCACCGCGTCGAGGAATTGCTGCGGGAGTTCGATCTGGCGCATTTGCGCCATACCAAGTGCGGGCTGCTGTCCTCCGGCGAGCAGACCCGGGCGGCTCTCGCCAAGGCCCTGCTCAATCGTCCGCAGTTGCTGCTGCTCGATGAGCCCACGGCATCGCTGGATCCATCGGCGGCTCAGTTGATCCGCGCGAAGATCAAGAGCCTTGCGACCCTGAATCACTGCGGCATATTGTGGACCTCGCACAATATGAACGAAGTGGAGGCCGTCTGCGATCGAGTGCTGTTCCTGTCCCGCGGCAAGGTGCTGCTCGAGGGAAATCCGCGCACCCTGCCGCAGGAACATGGCTCCGCAACCCTGGAGGATCTGTTCATTCGCGTGGCGCGTGAGCCTCTGGCGGCTCGAGCGCCGCACGAATCGCCGGCGGCCAGCGTAGTGCCCGTCCGATGAAGCTGCGTCCCATCGCCGGCATCGTCTTGCGGCAGATCTATCTGATGCGCGGCAGCCCCGTGCGCTTGTTTCCCATGGTGACCTGGGTGGCCATCGACATTGTGCTGTGGGGTTTCATCACTCGGTATCTCAACTCCGTGAGCGGCAGCGGCATGAATTTCGTGCCCACACTGCTGGGCGGCGTGCTGTTTGTGGGATTTCTGCACCCGCATCATGCAAGGCGTCACGACCGCGTTTCTCGAGGATGTCTGGTCGCGCAATTTCCTGAATCTGTTCGCCTCGCCGCTGTCGATTTCCGAGTACATCACGGGACTCGTGATCACCAGCGTGGTCGACCAGCAGCATCGGCGTGGTCGTGATGATGCTGCTCGCCACCGGAGTCTTTCACCTGCAGTTCTTTTCCATGGGACTGCCGCTGATCGCGCTTTCTGATGGTGCTGTTCGTGTTCGGCATTTCGCTCGGCATATTCGCGAGCGGCATAGTGCTGCGCTTGGGTCCGGCGTCCGAATGGCTGCTGTGGCCGATACCGGCGCTCCTGTCGCCCTTCGCGGCCGTGTTCTATCCGCTTGCCGTGCTGCCGCACTGGATGCAATGGGTGTCGCATGCGCTGCCGCCTTCCTACGTGTTCGAGGGCATGCGCGCTCTGCTGGCCGGCCGGCCTTTCCCGGGAACTCTGCTGCTCGAAGGATCGCTGATTGCCGCGGTTGAATTATTGCTGGCGGCGTATTTTTACGGCGCCGTGTATCGGCATGCCGTGCGCACCGGCCTGTTGGCGCGCTACAGCGCGGAAAGCGTGGCCTAGTTCGGCGAGGCGCTCGCGATTGATCGGAGATTTGCGGGTCCGCATATTGCTTCGCGGTTGTGCGGGTGTTGACAACGACCGCTCGTCATTTGTACGGTATCGAACATAGCGGCGTGGTTTCAGGAACGCTGCGGCGACAGCCGGATGCAGCTCGCCTCCAGCACCATGGAAGTGAACCTAGAACCGCCCTGGGGACGCTGTGAAGACTTTCGCTCCCGAACCAAATGAAAACCGCTTACTCGCTGCACTGCCGCACACCGAATTGTCGCGCTGGCTGCCGGAACTCGAGCCCGTCGAGATGCCTCTAGGCAACGTGCTTTATGAAACGGGCGGCACGCTGAGTCACGTGTACTTTCCAAGTACCGCCATAGTCTCCCTGCTGTATGTGATGGAGAACGGCGCCTCCGCCGAGATCGCCGTAGTCGGCAATGAGGGCATCGTCGGCATCTCACTGTTCATGGGCGGCGATTCCACGCCGAGCCGCGCCGTCGTGCAAAGCGCCGGACAAGGTGTTCGGCTCAAAGCGCAAACCATCAAGGACGACTTCAACCGGGGTCCTGTACTGCACCTGCTGTTGCACTATACCCAGGCCCTGATTACCCAGATGGCCCAAACGGCCGTATGCAACCGGCATCATTCTCTCGACCAGCAACTCTGCCGCTGGCTGCTGCTGAGTTTGGACCGCCTGCGGGGTAACGAACTGGTGATGACGCAGGAGTTGATCGCCAACATGCTGGGTGTGCGTCGCGAAGGCGTGACCGAGGCCGCGCTCAAGTTACAGCAGATCGGGCTGATACGTTACGTCCGCGGTCACATCACTGTACTCGATCGAATCGGGTTGGAGAAACGTAGCTGTGAGTGTTATGCGGTGGTCAAAAAGGAGTACGACCGGCTGCTTCCGAAAGGCCGGCCAGATTAAAGGGTGTCGATACCACGCTCGTCTGCGTACCAAAAGGTGAGCGTCGAACCATGGCATTCTCAAAGTAAAACACTGGTCGAAGCGGTAGACGAGCACATTCGCGTCAACGAGCACATTCGCGTCAACGAGGCTGGCCGCGCGTGTCGAGTTCCTCGCGGGTACAACCTCGATCCTTGTACCACTTCGGCCGTGCAGAAAGCGTCAAAAGCAATAGGCATATCTGGCGAAATACATCAGATTTGGAGCTTGACGTGCGAGACGGCGGGGATTGCAATATAGCTCATAGGGAAGGGGATCGAGCTCAAACTTTAGAACGCGGCTGGCAGGCGCCAACCCTTAGCTTCGTGAGTATGTTTGCGAGTCCGTAAACCGACAAGGTTTCCAACATACGTGGAAAGCCCCGCAGCCAGGAATCGACGGCGCGGCGGGCAAGGACCCGGAGCGAGGACTCAGTACGCGCAGAGCGCGGCTCTACGGATTACTTCGCCCCCCCGCCGTGATGGAATCCGCCTTGGCGATGAGCGCCTGCGCCATCCGTATGCTGGCGATGTCGATGAGCCTGCCGTCCAAGGACACGGCGCCGCGGCCTTCCCTCGAGGCCTGTGCCATGGCCTCGATGATGCGCTTGGCCTTGGTCACTTCCTCCGCCGATGGCGTGAATACCCGGTTCGCGAGTTCGATCTGCGTGGGATGGATCGCCCACTTGCCCTCGTATCCCAGCACGGCCGCGCGATTGGCCGCGGATATATAGCCGTCCGGATCGTTGAAGTCGCCGAACGGCCCGTCGATGGGCCGCAACCCATAGGCGCGGCAGGCCACCAGCATGCGCGTCTGTGCTGCATGCCAGGGATCGGTCCAGAAGTATTGGCGCTTCCCGTCGGCGTCCTTGTCGGTGAGCACCCCGGAATCCTTGTGCACGCCGCCGATCACAGTGGTGCGCGCGCGGGTGGAGGCCGCATAGTCCGCCACGCCGAAGCTCATGGCTTCGAGCCTGCGCGATGATTGCGCGATGCTCTCGACATTGGCCATGCCGAGCGCGGTTTCGATCAGCACCTCGAAGCCGATGCGCTTCTCGCGCTTCTTGGCGGATTCGATCTGTGTCACCAGCATGTCCACGGCATACACGTCCTGGGCCACGCCGACCTTGGGGATGAGTATCATGTCGAGGCGCGGGCAGGCTTCTACGATGTCGACGACGTCGCGGTACATGTAGTGGGTATCGAGGCCGTTGATGCGTACCATCAGGGTTTTGCCGCCCCAATCCAGCTCGTTCAGACCCTGGATGATGTTCTTGCGCGCCTGCTCCTTGTCGTCGGGGGCCACCGCATCCTCGCAGTCGAGGAAAATGATGTCTGCGGCGGATTGCGCGGCCTTCTTGAACAAAGCCGGGTTCGTGCCCGGCACTGCAAGCTCGGAGCGATGCAGCCGCGGCGTGGACTGCTCGATGGTGGTGAAACTCATGATGATTCCTCGTCTATGAATGAATCCGCGATCACCCGGTCGCTCCGAATCCGGCGGCGATACAGTTGATCGAGAGCAGCAAAGAGGCCTTGTACCTCTCCTTGTTCTCCGCGTCGGCCGCCGTGCGGTAGCGACGCAGCAGCTCCACCTGTTGCCGGTTCGCGGTGGCGATGGTGGGAAGCTTGCGCGCCAGGCGGTTGCGCAATCGGGGAAAGCGTGCGGCGATTTCCCGTCCGCCGCTGACTTTCAAGAGCATTTCCGCGGTCAAATGATATTCGCGCTCGATCATGCCGAACATGGCGCCCCGCACTTCGACGTCATCGACCAATTGCGCATATTCGCGGGCGATGCGTAGATCGACTTGCAGCAATGTCTTTTCCGCTTCATCGACGATCAAGCGGAACAGCCGGAAGTCTTCGAACATGCGCCGCAACAATGCCAACCCCGGCTCTCGGCGCACTTCCAGGAAGGCGGCGATGCCGCTGCCCACGCCATACCAGCCGGGCATGACGTGGCGATTTTGCGACCATGAGAATACCCAGGGGATGGCGCGAAGATCCGCCAGGGTCTTGGCGCCGAAGCGGCGCGCCGGCCGGGAACCGATATTGAGCAGCGCCAATTCTTCGAGCGGGCTCGCCGCCTGCAGATACGCAATGAGATCGGGATGTTGAACCAGCAGGTTGTAGGCAGCGTTGGAGGTCCCGGACAGCGCCTCCATGGCTTCATCGAATTCGGACACCGGGACCAGCGAATGCTCGCGCTCCGACTTCAGCGTGTGCTCGATGATGCTGGTCGTGAGCAGCTCTATCTGATAGCCGGCCGTGCCGCGGTTGGCATACTTGAACGACACCACCTCGCCCTGCTCGGTGACGCGGAACTGGCCGTTGATCGAGCCCGCCGGCTGCGCCGCGATGGCCCGCCCCGTCGGAATTCCGCCGCGGCTGACGGATCCGCCGCGGCCGTGGAAGAAGGAAATCGGCACGCCGAGCTCTTGGCCCAGCCGGGTGAGCTTCAGCTGCGCCTTGTAAAGCTCCCAGTTGGAGGCGAGAAAGCCTCCGTCCTTGTTCGAATCGGAGTAGCCGATCATCACTTCCTGCACCCCGCCTTGAGCACGGATGCTGCGCCTCACCATCGGCACGCTCAGCAACTCACGCATGATGCCGGGAGCGGCGCGCAGGTCCTTGATGGTCTCGAACAGCGGCACGATGGGCAGAGTGCAGACTTCCACGGCTGCCGCGTCGGCATAGAGACCGGCTTCCTTGGCAAGCAGGTAGACGCCGAGCACATCGGCGGCGCTGCGAGTCATGCTGAGGATGAAGGCGCCGAAGGCTTCGCGGTCCACCCGGTCACGCATCTCCTTGATCAGCTTGAAAAGCCCCAGGGTTTCCACCGCCTCGGCGGGCAGGCCCGGCATCGCGCGACCGGCATCGCGCGGGCGCGAAAGAGCGGCGAGCAGCCACTGCTTCCATGGCCCAGGGTCGGCGGGCGCATCGCCGCCGCCCTCTGCGGCCCGCCACAGAGCTTCGAGGGTTCGCGTAGTGCCCGCGGTGTTTTCCCTCAGATCCAGCCGCACCGTGCTGAAGCGAAAAGTCTCGACCTCCCGGCGCAGCGGCCGCACCAAGAGCCGCGCGAGTTCAGGCGCGCGGCAGGCGCCAAGCGCCTGTTCCATGACTTTTAGTTCCCTCGCCAGCCCATCGGCCTCTAGGTAGCCGTTGCCGTCCGCCGCTCCGGCGTCGGCGTCGGCGGCGTCAGCGGCGGCGGCGCCGGCCCGTGACAGGGTGGCATCGAGCTTGTGCGCCATGCAGGTCAGGTACTGTCGGAATGGCTCCCCCGGGTTGCGAGCGGCAATGTTCGCCCCATCGCCCGACTGACTGAGAGCGAGCGCCAGCGCATCCTGAAAATCGGCCGGCACGCTCACCGAGCGCTGCGCAATGGAGATGTCGCGCATCAAAGCGGTCAAACGCGCGCGGTAGTGATGCAGGCTCGCGGCGCGGTTCTCGTAGAGCGTGCGGCGCGTCACCTCGTTGGTGACGAATGGATTGCCGTCGCGATCGCCGCCGATCCAGGCGCCGAACTGCAGGAACGGCTTGATTTCGAAGCACTCCTCCGGATAGTGCCGCTGCAAGGCATCTTCCAGTCTTTCCAACAGAGCCGGAACGGCTTCGAACAGGGTTTCGTTGAAGAAATGCAGACCCCAGGCGACTTCCTGAGCCACGGTCGGCTTTTCCAGGCGCAGCTCGCCGGTCAACCACAGGATTTCGATTTCGCACTCTAGTTTCAGGATCAGCTCGGCGCGTTCGCGCGTCGTCCAGCGGGGTGACTCCAGTTCCATCAACCGGCGGTAGATCGAGCGATGCCGCTCCAACACCGTCACCCGCTTCGCCTCCGTGGGGTGAGCCGTGATCACGGGGCGGATCCTCAAGCCGCCCAGGATGGCCCGCACGTGATCGGCCTTCACTCCGGCCTGCGCCGCGTCCGCCAACAGCTGGGCAAAGGTTCCACGCACATTTTGATATCCGCGCTTGCTCTCCGTCTCCCGGCGCCTGCGCATCGCGGCGTTCTGTTCCGCGATCCCCAGCAACTGAAACCAGATGCCCTGGGCTTGCAGGGCGCGGCCGAGCACATCGGGAGCCAGACTCAAATCCGTGACTTCATTGCGCAGCATGGGCACGATGTCCGGCCGATGGCGGGCCGCGACCTTGGTCAGGAGATCGAACAGAAATCCGATCAATTCCGATTCGTAGGCATCCGCCGGCAGCGTCTGCGAGAACAGCAAGACGGCGCCATCGGCAATCGTGGACCTGCCGCGTGAAGCCATGCCCGGTGCGCCCATTGCGCTCAAGCCGTGGCGCGGCGCGAGGGCATTCGTCGCAGCACCCCGGCCACCGTGGATCCGAGCTCGGAGGCGCTCGGCGCGACGATGAGACCGAGAGACTTCATGATCTCGGCCTTCTCCGCCGCACTGTCGCCGGTCGTGGAGATGATGGCTCCCGCGTGCCCCATGCGCCTTCCCTTCGGCGCAGTGAGCCCCGCCACATACCCGACGACGGGCTTGGTCATGTTCTCCTTCACCCATTGGGAGGCTTCGGCTTCCTGCGGCCCGCCGATTTCACCGATCATCACCACCGCTTCGGTTTCCGGGTCTTGCTCGAACAGCATCAGATGATCCAGGAATGAACTGCCGTTGATGGGGTCGCCGCCGATGCCGACGCTGGTCGTCTGGCCGATACCCAATGCATTCATCTGCGCCGCGGCTTCATATCCGAGCGTGCCCGAGCGCGACACGATTCCCACATTGCCGCGCCGATAGATGTGCCCCGGCATGATGCCGAGCATGGCCTTCCCCGGGCTTATGATGCCCGCGCAATTGGGACCCACCACCATCGTGCGCCTGTCCTTGGGATAGCGCATGAGATAGCGCTTCACCCGCATCATGTCCTGTGCGGGGATGCCGTCGGTAATGATGCAGACCAGCCTTAGGCCCGCATCGGCCGCCTCCATGAGGGAATCGGCAGCGAAGGCCGGCGGCACGAATGCGAGGCTGGCCGTGGCGGCGGTGGCGTTGACGGCCTCCTTGACTGTGTTGAAGACCGGCCTGTCCAGGTGCTTGCGCCCGCCCTTGCCGGGCGTCACCCCGCCCACGACGCGGGTACCGTAGGCGATCATTTCGGCGGCATGAAAGCTCGCCTTGTCTCCGGTGAAGCCCTGCAGGATCACCGGTGTCTTCTCGTCGATCAGAATGCTCATGGTTTCAACCCCCCGCCATCGTGGACGCCAGGGGTTCGGGCAAGCGGGCGGCGGCGACGGACTTCTGCGCGGCCTCCGCGAGAGTCTGCGCGCTGATGATCGGCAGACCGCTATCCGCGATGATCCTGCGCCCCTCGGCTTCGTTGGTACCCGCCAGGCGCACCACCAGCGGTACCTTGATCCCGATGTCGAGCACCGCCTTGATCACGCCCTGCGCCACCCAATCGCAGCGGTTGATCCCGGCAAAGATGTTCACGAGGATGGCCTTGACGTTGCCGTCCGATAGAACCAGCTTGAATGCCTTCGCCACGCGCTCCGGAGAGGCGCCGCCGCCCACATCGAGGAAGTTGGCGGGCTCCCCGCCGGCGTACTTGATGGTGTCCATCGTGGCCATCGCCAGCCCGGCGCCGTTGATGATGCAGCCGATATCCCCGTTCAAGCCGACATAGCTCAAGTTGTCCTGCGATGCCTCCGCCTCGCGCGGGTCCTCCTGGGACAGATCGCGCATCTCGGACACATTCGGATGCCGGAACAGCGCGTTATCGTCGAATGACATCTTCGCATCCAGGGCAATCACGCGATCGTCCGCGGTCACCACCAGAGGATTGATCTCCACCATGCTGGCATCCAAGTCGCGAAACGCCCGGTACATACCCATGATCGCCGCCACCGCTCGGCTGACTTGCTTGATGTTGAGCCCGAGTCCGAACGCGAGCTCGCGCGCCTGAAACGGCTGCAAGCCCACCGCAGGTTCGACGATGACCTGGAGAATGGCCTGGGGCGAGGTTTTCGCGATGTCCTCGATCTCCATTCCACCCTCGCTCGAAGCGATGATGCGCACCCGCTCCGCCTTGCGGTCCAGTACGATGCCGAGGTACAGCTCGCGTTCGAATTTCTCCGCCACCTCCACATACACGCGCTGCACGATCTTGCCCTCGGGCCCCGTCTGCTGGGTCACCAGCTTCTTGCCGAGCATGCCTTTGGCCGCGTCATGGACCTCGTGATAGGTCTTGCACAGCTTGATTCCGCCGGCCTTGCCGCGGGCACCGGAATGAATCTGCGCCTTGACCGCCCAATGCCAACCGCCCAGCTCCGAGGCCACGAACGATGCTTGGTCGGCACTGTAGGCCACCGCTCCGGGCTGGATCGGCACGCCGTAACCGGCCAGCAATTCCTTCGCATGATATTCATGAATATCCAATTGACTCCCCCTCGTGAATCGCGCCTTGAGCCGCACGCTCGCTCTGTCAGCCCTGAATCGATCCCGTGGAGTGCGATTCGTAGAATTGCTGCTCTTTGCTCACCTTCTGCCTGGGCGATGGATCGTGCGTACGCCAGTAGTTCGAGGCGGCGCCGACTCCGCTGCCGGAGGCGACCTTGATGCCCACATCCAGCATGGCCATCTCCGCACCTGCGATGGCGCCCATCAGCATGAGTTCGTTCAGATCGCCGAGGTGGCCGATCCGAAATACCTTGCCCGCGACCTTTGACAGCCCGGCGCCGAGCGCCAAGTTGTAGCGGCGGAACGCGACATCGATCACATGGGCCGCATTGATGCCCTCGGGCACCACCATCGCGCTCACGGTATCCGAGTACCATTGCGGCGCTTTGGCGCAGAGCTGCAGCTTCCAGCCTGCGGTAACGGCTGCGCGCACTCCTTCCGCCAGGTAGTGATGACGGAAGAATATGTTCTCCAGCCCCTCCTCCTCGATGATGTTCAGCGACTCGCGTAAGCCATAGAGCATGTGCAGCGGCGGCGTATAAGGGAAATAGCCCGCCGCGTTGGCCGCGATCATGTCGGCGAGATCGAAATAGCAGCGCTTGGACTGCGCGCCGGCCATGGCGGCCAGCGCTTTTTGGCTGACGCCGAGGAATGCCAAGCCTGCGGGCAGCATGAACCCCTTTTGGGATCCGCTTACCGCCAGATCCACACCCCATTCATCCATGCGAAAATCGATGCTTACGAGCGAGCTCACCGTATCTACGTAGAGCAGCGCCGGATGCTTGGACGCGTCGAGCGAGCGGCGTACCGCCGCAATGTCGCTGGTGACTCCCGTGGCAGTCTCATTGTGGCAGGCGAGCACGGCCTTGATCCGATGGTCCTTGTCGGCTCGAAATTCCTGTTCATAGAGTTCCACCGGAACGCCCGTGCCCCATTCGACATCGAGGATCTTCACCTCGTACCCTAAGCGCTGCGCCATGTCGATCCACAAATGACTGAATTGGCCGAAGCGGGACGCGAGAATCCGGTCGCCGGGAGACAGGGTATTGGTGAGAGCCGCTTCCCACGCGCCGGTGCCCGAGGATGGGAAAATGAATATCTGACCGGTAGTGGTCTTGAACACCTTCTTCAGATCATTGAGTACGCTCGATGCAAGCTCCGGGAACTTCGAAGAGCGGTGGTCTTCCATCGCAACCATCATCGCCCGCTGCACGCGGTCGGGAACATTCGTCGGCCCCGGAACAAACAGAAAATTACGACCAGGTATGCGGGTTCGCATCACTCCTCTCCCCTGTATTGGACTGCCAGAGGAAACTGTAGGGGGTAATGATTGATCAGGTACAATCAATTATATTGATCATAAGGTTAAGCAAATCTTAACGTAGACCGAACCCGGTAAAATCGGCAGTCTGCCGACCAGGGAGTTGCCCGCCGCGAATGGCCCATCGCGCGGGCCATCATGAGAGCGGAGAGCCGTCTGTCGCACCGGCATTCAGCGCTGCGGTATAAGATCCTGCGCGGCATCGGCGTGAGTTCATCGCCGATCGAAACGGCGACAGAAGGGGGGTTGGCGATCGTTCAGGTTTGGCCTACTGATTCTTCGGCACTCGACAACCCGGTATGGTCCGCGCTCGGCGGACCCCACCGGAATCTGGCCGGGCGGCTGGACGGCCTGGCGTGGTATCCGCCGTCGATTGCGCCCTTCGCAGCCTTGCCGGCCTCACATAACCTGCCGGATCTGGAATCGGCCCGCGCTCACGGCCTGGGAGATGAGGCCTATTTCGTGGGAGCCTGCCCGGATGACCTGCCCAAAGGCTGGCGGGTCGCATCAACCTCGAACATCTTGCAGCTCTTCCCGACCGGCGAAATCCCCGAAGAGGGCGAGGACGCGGGCACGGTGCTCGGGGAGAACGACAAGAGCGCCATGCACGAACTGACCCGTATCGCGTTTCCCGATTTCTTCCGCGAACGCACCGCAGAGCTTGGCCTGTATTTGGGCATATTCGACGGCGGCCGTTTGATCGCCATGGCCGGCGAACGCATGGCCCTGGCGGGGCTGCAGGAGATCAGCGGCGTATGCACTCACCCTGATTTCGCAGGCAAAGGCCATGCGCGCCGGCTCACGCGCTCGCTCCTGCGCCGGCATCGCCGGCGCGGCGTCGGATCATTTCTGCACGTCAGCGAAGGCAACGCGGCCGCCCGCAAACTCTATGAATCCATGGGTTTCGCGGTACGCGCCCGCCTGGCGCTGTGCAAGGTCGAGCGAGCCGGCGGGCAGCCTCGCTAGCGCCGGCAGGCCCATCGGCTGAGCGCTGCGATAGCCAAGCACCCGATCATTGCTCGCCGATTGAACATCCTGATTTGTCCGTTGTCACACTTGCCAAGCATGCCCGCGACAAATGCGGCAATTCGTCATAACCTCTGTTAGCCTTCGCGCGTACGTCTCGTGAAATGCATCGAATGAGAAACCTGTACAAAGCACTGGGTATATTGCTGCTGCTGATGACGGCGCAGCAGGGTGCTGTGGTTCACGAGCTCAGCCACCTCACCGGCGCCGCCCAGGCGCAGCTGCGGATCGATGCGGGTGGGGCGGCGGACTCGACATGCGCGCTGTGTCCGGTTTTTGCGCAAGCCGTCTCCCCGGCATTCAGCCATACCTTTCACCTTCCCCTGCTGGTTCTCGCCGGATCGCAGTTCACCCCTGAACCGCGATTCGTCGGGGTCGATGCCTCCGTTCCTCAGCCGCGCAGCCGCGGCCCCCCCTCCTCGAGCTGAATCCAAGCCTTGCGACGAGCCCGCCGAGCTATCGGCGCCGGCTCCATTCATTCAGCTTTTGCGGAGTCATTTCCATGCTCAGATTGTCATTCCTGACGGCGGCGCCGAGCCTTGCCGCGTCATTTAGTTTGTTGGTGCTCGCCTCGACGGCGAATGCCGACGCCACCGATACATCCGCTTTGCCGGAGATCGTCGTCACGGCCCAGCACTTGGACCAAGGGCGCGCGAATATTCAGACGGAAACCGGCGCCTCGACCTATACTTTCAACCAGACCTCGATAGCGGCATTGCCCGGCGGGGATAACACCCTGCTCAATCAGGTGATCCTCCAGGCGCCCGACGTCGCGCAGGATTCGTTCGGCCAGTTCCACATCCGCGGCGAGCACAATGGCCTTCAGTATCGATTGAACGGCATCATCCTGCCCGAGGGAATCAGCGTTTTCGGACAATCGCTCGATCCTCGCTTCGTGTCGTCGCTGAGCCTCATCACGGGGGCATTGCCGGCGGAGTACGGGCTTCGAACGGCCGGAATCATCGACATCACGACGAAAAGCGGTATCGAGGCGCCGGGAGGCGCGGTATCGATCTACGGCGGCAGCCATGGCGAGGTCGAGCCGAGCTTTTCCTACGGCGGGGGCGCCGGATCCTTCAGCTACTTGGTCACCGGCGACTTCTTGCGCAACGATCTGGGGATCGAGTCGCCGGATGGGAGCTCGAATCCGATTCATGACCACACCACCCAATATCACGGTTTCGGCTACTTTGAGGACATCCTGGACGATGAAAACCGCGTCGCGCTCATGCTGGGAAGTTCCGTCGGTAAATTCCAGATTCCGGACTTGTACGGCGAACAGCCTTCACTGGGGTACACCGTCAACGGAGTATCGACTTACCCGAGCCAGGCGCTCGACGAAAACCAGCGCGAAGTGACACAGTTCGGCGCCCTGAGCTGGCAGCATTCACAGGGGGCGCTCGACGTACAGACCTCCGTCATTGCGCGTTACTCGAGCTTGGCCTTCGTCCCCGACTTTCCCGGCGACCTCCTATTCACGGGTATCGCTCAGGATGCCTTCAAGCAGAACATGGCCTATGGGGCGCAATCCGACGCCTCTTACAAGCTCGACGACTCCAATACCGTCCGAGCGGGGCTGTTCCTGCAAAGCGACCATTCCATCAGCGACACCGCCTCCCAGGTGCTGCTCACCGACAACGCGGGAGTCCCTTTGAGCGACATTCCGACGACGCTCATCGATGACGGCGGCAAGACGGAATGGATCTACAGCGGCTATCTGCAGGACGAGTGGAAGGCGCTATCCGTCCTCACCGTCAATTACGGGCTGAGATTCGACAAGTTTACTGCCTTCACCAGCGACAAGCAGTTGAGCCCGCGGTTGAATGTGGTATGGCAGGCGCTTGACGATACGACCGTCCATGCGGGCTATTCCCGTTACATGTCCCCGCCGCCCTTTGAACTGGTGGGCGGCAAGGACATCGGGTTGTTCAACAATACGAGCAGCCCGCCGCTGACGCCGCAGGCGAGCTCCCCGCTGGCGGAGCACGCGAATTACTACGACGTGGGCGTACAGCAGAAAGTGACGCGCGCACTGACGCTCGGCATCGATACCTATTACAAGCAATCGGTCAATCTGATCGACGAGGGTCAGTTCGGCGCTCCCATCATTCTGACACCCTTCAATTACCGGTACGGCAAGCAGTACGGCGCGGAGTTCCTCGCCAATTACACGACGCCCACCTTCTCGGCGTACTTCAACTTCTCAGCCCAAAGCGCCAAGGGTAAGCAGATAGATTCGGCGCAGTTCAACTTCTCGCCGACCGATCTGGCCTACATCGCGCAGAACTACATCCACTTGGACCATGAGCAGCAGAAGACCGCCTCGGGCGGCGTGTCCTACCTGTGGGACGGCACCCGCTTCAGCGCAGACGCCCTGCTGGGCTCGGGCTTGCGCGCGGACCTCGATTTGCCGCCCGGCGAGACTAACGGCTACGGCGGCACCGACATTCCCAACGGCGAGCATCTGCCCTACTACGCTCAGGTCAATACCGGTCTGACCCATGTATTCGACATCCCCGGCGCGGGCACGCTCACGGCGCGCTTCGATGTCGTCAATATCTTCGACAAGGTGTACCAGATCCGTAACGGCACCGGCGTCGGTGTCGGCGCGCCGCAATTCGGACCGCGGCGCGGGCTTTTCTTCGGGCTGTCGAAATCACTGTAGCTGGGGCACCGGCATGGCCCTGGAGCGGGCGCCGCTCCAGGGCCCGCAGGGGCGGGCGAAGGGCCGGGCGGCGCAACGTTCGACGCGGCGCCCTATTCCAGGCAGACGACCAGCTTGGCCGAGTGGGTGCGCCAATTGATGGGAATGACGTAGGAACGGCTGTGGGGCGCCGTGACCTTCTCATGATCGTGCGCGATGATGACCGGCACCGAGATGACGAAGTTCTTGCCGAAATCGCGGCGCGCGTTGCCGGAAATCGTGTTCGCCACCTCGCCCACCAGATCCTTGATGTTGTCGTCGCTGGTATCGGTTTCCTGCATGCGCATCAAGAGCACCGTCAGCATGCCGCGCGGCGCCGTGAAGTAGACGACGCCCTTGCGGGAGCCGGAAATGCCTATGACGCCCGTGTACTCATAGGCGCCGGGATTGCCGTCCGTCACCAGATAGGGCGAGCCCACGGTGGCCGGCTGCTGGGCGGTCGTCTCGAAGTAATTTGTCGTGCCTTCGATGAACGTGCGGATCTCGGCTTCTTTCAGCATCAGGCCTCCGACAACAGCTCTTCCAACGCGTCGTTGAGCTGACGGTCGGTAAACGGTTTGCACAGAAAGCCGTTCGCTCCCTTTTCGATGGCGTCCACCGCGGTCGCCTTGTCGGCGAGCGCGGAGACGACCAGGATCAAGACCTTGGAATTGATCGCCACCAATTCCTGCACGCATTCCACGCCGTCCATTTCGGGCATGGTCAGATCCATGGTCACGACGTCGGGCTGCGTACGCCGGAACATTTCCACGGCCTCGCGGCCGTTGCCGGCGGCGCCGACCACCTCCAGGCGGGCGATCTGCTGAGAGCGCTCGATGCGGCGCCGGATGATGTTCGAATCATCGACGATCATGAGCTTCAGCATGGATTGAGACTGCGCCTCCATGGCCCTCACGCCGCCTCTGTGTCGTCCGCGCGCTTGGCGGCGTGCGGCAGCGTCATCGTCAGCCGGGTGAATTTTCCGGCGCTCGTCGCGACCGAGACCCGGCCGCCCATCTGATTGGTCAGATCGGCGATGACATTCATGCCGACGCCCCGTCCGGCATCCTTCGTTGCGGTTTCGACGGTGGAGAATCCCGGCTGAAACAACAGCGAGAACACCTGTTTGGTGTCCAGGGTGAGCGCCCGTTCGGGCGTGATGAATCCCTTCTTGAGCGCGGCTTCCTTGATGCGCTCCGTCGACAGGCCCTGACCGTCGTCCTCGATGATGAGCTTGTAGCCGGCCTCTGCCGTTTCATGGAACGAAAGGCGCACGGCACCCCGCTGCGGTTTCCCCGCGCTCAGGCGTGCGGCCGGCGGCTCTATGCCGTGCACGATGGCGTTGCGCACCGCCTGAATTCCGATGTCCTTCACGGCGCGCCGATAGTCCGCGGGCACCGCATCGAATCCGGTGCACTGTAGAACGACCTCCTTGTCGTTCTCCAGAGCAACCCGCGCAGCCAGCTGCTGCAGCGTCGCCGTCACCCCGGAGTCGCTGTTGCCGGCCTGCTGCTCCGGCTTTTCTTCCCGCAAAACGTCGGTGTCCGTGTGCCGGGCGTCGCGCCGCGCTTCGGGCTGGGCCACCTGCAGGCGCGACAGACGCGACACCAGC
This sequence comes from uncultured Gammaproteobacteria bacterium, assembly GCA_963784105.1. Taxonomy (GTDB): domain Bacteria; phylum Pseudomonadota; class Gammaproteobacteria; order Steroidobacterales; family Steroidobacteraceae; genus Bog-1198. The sequence continues at coordinate 204,434 of CAWAQE010000015.1, read as the reverse complement.
TCGCTCACGGACTGCAGGTGCGTCAGCAAGTCGTCGAGCTTGATGACCAGCGGCAGGAAGTCGTTTCCCGACAGGGAAGGCTTCTCTCGCAGCGACTTCAGATCGTCTTCGAAGGCATGCGCGCGGCTTTCGATCGAGGACAGGCCCAGGGCGGCCGCCTCCCCTTTTACTGAATGCACTTGCCGGAACAGCGTGTCGAGCTTCTTGCGGAACACACCCTCCTCCCGCGCCGGCTCGCGCAGCACGGCGTTGATCATTTTCATCGCAGCGCTGGAATCGTTCAAGAACGACGCGAGCTGCGTCGGATCGATGTGCAGAACGCCCAATAGAGTATCGATCTGGGCCTGGGCTTGGCCTTGCGAGGCCTGCAGCTCGCGCGCGAGATCCACGCGGGCGCTGACGTCCGAGACGGACACCAGTACGTGGGTAATCCTGCCGTCGACGCGCACTCTATGAAAATCGAATTGCAGATGGCGCGTATCGAGCCGGCCGTTGCCGCTGTCGAGATGAACCTCGACCTCGCCCAGCGGATTGATCGATTTGACCAGCTTTTCATTGGTTCTTTCCGCCCACAGCACGGTGATGAACTTCAAGGCGGTCGCCAGAGTTCGCTCCGACACGATATTCTTGAGCAGGCTCTCGAAGGCCAGCCCTGCGAAGTCCTTGCGCTGGAAGAGCGTTTCCAATGCGCCGGAATAGGCCGAGCCGATGAGGAGATTCCGGTCGAGCAGGAACAGCCCGTCTTTCACCGTTCGCAAAATGTCCGCGGTCTGCTGGCGTGCCTCCCGCAGACTCGCTTCCTGTCGCGCCCGTGCCCCGAGCAGAATCGCCACCAGCGCCACGAGGACACCGGCTATGAGCAGACCGGTCAGCATGACCAGCCGCAGCAGCGTCGCCGAGCCCTCGTTGGTCGCCTGCAGCTCGGTGGCGATCGTCGCGAGTTCCTTGTCCAGCAGCGGCAATGTGTGCCGGCTGGTGCGCAGCGCCGCGTTGACGTCGCGTTCCAAATGACGTCCGCTGTCGTTCAGTTCGGTGCCGGTGGCTTCGGTATCTCGATAGGGCACCCCGTTGTAGCCGATCACGGGGCCGAGCGCATCGTGCTCCCGCGCCCAGAGATCGCGCAAAGCCGCCGCATGCCTGCCCGCAATCGGCTCCGCGGTCGCTGCGAGGTCGCCGATCTGGGCGAACCAGTTCCCCGGCGGCGCTATCTCCATCTGGCGCAGTTTCGTATCGAATTTTGCGGCCGAGGCGCGTAATTGATCCACGGAGTCCTGCATATAGCCGCGAACGTCCAGGCGATCGCGCATGGAGTCGAGGGACGCCTGGATGAGGGTCGACTGGCGTTGCTCTTCGCCGACCAATTTGAGGGCTACCGTGCTATCGACCAGTTCGCTGGAAAGTTCGACTCCCGGCACGAGCACCACGGCGACGAAGCTCATGCCGAGAATGACGACCAGCACGAGCAGGCCGTCCGCCGACAGGCGCGGGATCAAGCGTTTGGCTAAGCGAGGATTCATTTATCAGGTGCTCCGGTGTGAATTGCTCCGTGTGCCGGCGGCCGAGCCGGTGCGCTGATCGCGTCCAGGTCATCGAGAAACTTCGCCGCGGTGGCGTATCGGCCGCCCGGCTGCTTGGCCATCAGGCGATCGACGATCGGCTGGTAGCGCAGCAGCGGCTGCGGCAGGCGGGGTACTTTGGCCAGACGATGACCGGCGAGAATCTCGGACAGATTTTTGCCGACAAACGGCAAAGCGCCGGCCAGCATCTCGAACAGGACGACGCCGAGGCTGTACAGGTCGCCTCGCCCGTCCGGATCGCGGCCGTCTATTTGTTCGGGGCACACGTAGTACGGCGTGCCGGTGCACAGGTCGGATCGGGACAGATCGCCCGGCACGAGTTGGGTGCGAGCCGACCCGAAATCGATCAGCACGATCCTGTTATCTTCGGTCAGCATCAAATTCGACGGCTTGAGGTCGCGGTGCACGACCTGTGCGGCGTGCAGCACCTGAAGCGCCTCGCCGATCTGCCGCGCATAGTTGACCGCGTCGGCCTCGCTCACGGGATTCTTCAGCCGGTCGCGCAAGCTGCCGCAGGGAAAATATTCCAGCGCCAGATACGAGTACTCGTCGGTGATGCCGTAATCCAGCACGTCGGCGATCGAGCGGTGATTCAGCGACGACAGGATTTGGCACTCGCGGACGAAGCGCTGGCGGTCGGCGTCGGTCACCTCGTACCGCCCCTTGAGCGCCTGGACCTTGAGGGCGACAGGCTGCGCCAGGTCATCGTTGCGCGCCAGATACACCGCCGCCGTCGGTGATTCGGCGATGGTCTTCACCAGGCGATAGCCGGCGATCTGCAGCCGGCGCCGCGGGTCGGCCGCCGCGATGATGGTGGTGGCCGAGTCGAACGCCGGCTCCGCCAGAGGCCGCAGCGCCGCGCTCAGCTCGCCGAGTTTCACGGAGTGAATCGGCCAGTAGTCGTTGGCCCCCAGCCGTATCGTGCGCGCGGCGTTGCGCTCGTCGCCGCCGCGTGCAAACACGTATATCGGCAGGTGCGGCGCCTGCCCGCGCGAGCGCACGAGTCTGGCCAGAGGATCCGCCGTGCTGTCGCGCAGGCTGAACTCAATGATGAGCAGCAAGGCTGCATACGCCGCAACGCGCTCGGGCGGCAAGGCGTCGAAGCCCGCGCCGCTCATGCAATCCGCATCGATCGTGGGGATGGCCCGGCGTGCCAGCGACGCCAAACGCAGGCGCAGCTCGAGGTCGTCATGCACGACCAGGCAGCGCACGCCGCCGCGCTTGCCCGCGGCGGCGGCCGGCTCGCGGCGATCGGTGATTGGGGAGGGCGTGCTCATCGCGGGATCGCTACTTCGCCATGCGAAATGCGATGCGCAATTTCGTGCTGACGGCGATGGGCTTCCCGCCCTGCATCATGGGCGCGTAGCGCACGTGCCCCAAGGCGTGGGTCGCGGCCCTGTCGAACACTCCCGCGGGATTGGCGTCCAGCACTTTTATCGCGGTGACCTTGCCTTGCGCAGTGACTACGTAAGATAAGTCGACCCAACCCTCGATATTCTTGTGCAGCGCTTCATCCGGATAGTCGAGCTGGATCGGTTTGACCCGGGTCAGGGCGGCTTCGGTAACTTCCGGCATGCCGGCGCCGGCCCGCTTCACCTGTGCCAGCCGCTGGTTGAGTGCGGCCAAATCCGCCGAGGCGCCCAGGCCTGCCGCCATCTGCAGCAGCGTCTCCGCCTTGGCCGGCTGGGCGGCATCGAGAGCCGCGCCGGCTTGTTGGAGAATCGATGCCTGCACGGCGCTCGATATTCCCGGCAGCGCGTTATTCTTGGGATCCACCAACCGCAACTGGTTCACATAGTAAAGCGCATTGTCATTGTCGGGCGCGGTTACCTTTCCTTGCGCGAGCCTCGACTGCGCCAGATCGAGATATTGGGGTTGCGCCGGCACCGGGGCGGCCGCCTGGCTGCGCGCGGTGTTGAGGTCGTGCTGCAGGCCCGCCACGGTTGCGGACGGAACACCGTAACCATGCAGATCGGTGAGAATTCTATCCGCGTCGGCGAAGCGGTGCTGGTCGATGGCGGCGTGCACCGTCTGCACCAGGAGCCGGTCGAGTTCCTGGTACTGGGACTGCAGCGCGGCGACGTTCACCCCGGCGGCCCTGGCTTGGCTGAGGAAGTAGGCCGCATTGTCGTTGTGCGGCTCTATCAGTTTTTCCTGCTGCAAACGCGAGTCGATCAGCTTCACGAAATTCGCGGTGTCGGCTTCCTCGTGCCGCCGCCGTAATTCGTCGCGCAGCTGCGCCAGCTTCGCGGTGCTGAGCGACTTGCTGCGTGTCGCATCGTCGATCAGCTGCGCCGCACGGTCGAAATTTTGCGCCGCGATGGCGGCCAGAATTTGTGCCGGACCGAACTCGGCCTTGAGGCTCGCGATGCGCTCATCGAGCGCCGTCAGCCGGCTATCGTTGGGCTTGATGCTGCGCGCGGTTTCGAGGGACTGCAGCGCGACGTCGAATTTTCGTTCATCCAAGGCGGACTGCACCCTCGCGAAGAGGATTTCAGCCAGGCGCTGCAGGCCTTGCCGGGCCTCGCCGTTGCCCGGATCGAGAAGCAGCGCGCCTCTATAGAGAGAGAGGGCGCTGCCGTCGGCCGGATCGAGGTAGTGACGCTCGAGCATCGCCTGCTGCGCTTTCTCGATGAGAAGATCGACCTTTTCGTCGGCGCCCGTCGATGGCTTGGCGGCCTGTTGCCCCGCCGGCGCCGACGCCGCTGCGGCCGGCGGCGCAACGGCGACATGGCGGTGGTTGAGGACGACATAGGCCGCCGCTGCGGCAATGGCCGCGCCCACGACCAGGGAGAGCGGGACCCAGGGAATTCTGCTCGAGCCGGAGGGCGGCGCCGGTGCGGCCGAGTTCGCGGCGCCGGACTCGCCGAGCAGGGCCACGCGGGCATTGACCTCCTCTTGGGCACCCTCGAGAGCGGTTTTCAGGTGAGCCGCCGCAATCGGCAGCGGCACATGAGCGATCACCTGCCGAAGGGCGATGGGGTTCGTCCAAGCATGTTCGTTGCCGGCATCGTCCAGAGCGGCCACGGCAAAGCGCGGCGAATGCAATTGCATGCGGGAGAGAGCCGCTGCGGCATCGGTTTGATTGCGCGCGTCCCATAGAACGATGGCAGCCTGCCCCGCCGGAGTTGCCGTGAGGAGTTCGTCGATGGAGTCGACCTGCTTGAGAAGCAGCTCGCCGCTCAAATGCGGACCTATCTGCGGCCACAGCGTGTCGTCGCCGGTAATGAGAAGCACCGAGAGCTTGGTTTTCTTCGCCTCGGAAGTGGCCTTGCGCGCCGCGGATTCCGACGCGGCCGATTCACTTTTTCTCGTTGCGCTCTGCACGCTTGGCTCCTTGAATCACTCGCCATCTCAGTATTGCTGCACTGCAATCCCACAGTACGATCGCGCTTGCAAGATCCTCATGGAAATGTGGTTTTGGCGGGTTGGTTTGGATCACATTTTGGATGTGGCCGATACCGAAGAAACAGTCGGCACCGGCCGGTATAGGGCCAATGTGAGAACTGCTTCGCATAACCTGCCAAAGGCACTGGATCCGCGGCGCTTGCGGGCATAGCCGCCGCTTCGCCTTTGCGGCCGGGCGTCTATATGATGACCCGTTAGGGTGCAGTGCATTAAGAGTCCGGATGAACAATCAAGTCATCGTGATCGGCGGGGGCGTCATGGGCTCGGCGCTTGCCTACTGGCTGACTCGGCTCACACCTTCACTCAAGGTCACGGTGATCGAACGCGATCCCTCGTACGAGTACGCCTCGTCGGCGCTCTCGGCCGCATCCATCCGCCAGCAATTCTCGACCGCGGTGAATGTGCGCATCTCCCAGGCCAGCATCGCCTTCTTACGCAATGCGGCGGAGCATCTCGGGATTGCCGATCAGCGGCCGGACCTTGGGCTGCGTGAAGGCGGTTATCTCTATCTGGCCGGAAAGGGGAAGGACGCCGAGCTGCGCCGCGCGCATACCCTGCAGAAATCCTGCGGCGCCGATGTCGCGCTTCTCGGCCCCGCCGAGCTTGGACAGCGCTTCGGCTGGCTGTACACCTCCGATCTATCCTTGGGCTCGCTGGGATTGAGCGGCGAGGGCTGGTTCGACGGCTACGCTCTGCTCACGGCCTTCGCACGCAAGGCCCGCGAACAGGGGGCTCGCTATGTGAAGGCGGAGGTTTGCGGATTCAAAATCGAAGGCAATCGCATCACCCAGGTCATCATGGCGGATGGTTCGCAGATGGCCTGCGCCTACGCCGTCAACGCCGCCGGCCCATGGGCCCGGCGCATCGCTGCCATGGCGGGCGCGGAGTTGCCCGTGTCTGCGCGCCGGCGCACGGTCTATGTCATCTCCTGCCCCACCCCGATGTATCCCTTCCCGCTGCTCATCGATCCGACCGGGTTCTGGATTCGCCCCGACGCCACGAAGTTCATCGCGGGGTTTTCGCCGGCCGACGACTCGGACGATCAGCCGCTGCAGCCCGACTACGCGGCGTTCGAGGATCAGCTGTGGCCGGCGCTCGCGCACCGCATTCCCGCGTTCGAGGAGGCCAAGCTCGAACGAGCCTGGGCCGGCTACTTCGAGATGAACACCTTCGATCACAACGCGATACTGGGCCCGCATCCGCAACTCGAGAATTTTCTCTTCATGAACGGCTTCTCGGGCCATGGCATGCAGCAGTCGCCCATCATCGGCCGCGCCATGGCCGAGCTTATTCTGCATGGCCGCTTTCGCAGCCTCGATCTATCGGAGCTCCTGTACTCGCGTATTCCCGAGAACCGTCCGCTGCGCGAAGCGAACGTCATCGGATAGCGCCAGTGCCGCGATTCAGCTGAACGCCGTGGTTCAGCTGAGTGCCGTGGTTCAGCTGAGTGCCGTGGTTCAGCCTAAGTTATGATTCCGCGATGCACACCGCATCGCCGACCCGCCGGGCATCCATGATCCATATCGATTTCGACGCGGTCCATCGGCTGGCCGGCGTGGGCAGCTTCGTAGAGCCGCTGCGCCATGCCTTGCTATCGCATGCCATCAGCCCCGAACGCCTTCATTATGAAATCGCGAATGGCCATAGGCCGCGCACCCTGCTGCTGATGCCTTCCTGGCAGCCGGACGGCGACATCGGCGTGAAGATCGTCACCGTATTTCCGGACAATGCCGAGCGAGCCCTGCCCTCGGTCAACGCCGCCTACTTGCTGCTCTCCGGCCGAACCGGGGAACCTCGAGCCTTGATCGATGGACGCGCCCTGACTCTGATGCGCACCGCGGCCATGTCCGCGCTGGCGGCCGATGTGCTCGCGCCCGCGACGCCGGACACCCTGCTCATCGTCGGTACCGGCGCCTTGTCGCGATACTTCGTCGAAGGCCATCAGGCAGTGCGCAGCTACCGATCCATCCTCGTCTGGGGCCGGGACCCGGCCAAGGCAGCGGCCGTGGCCGGCGATCTGAAGGCGCGCGGGTGGCCCGTCGAAGCCGCGCCCGACCTCGAGTCCGCCGCACGGTCGGCCGACGTCATCAGCTGCGTCACGCTATCGGAACAGCCGCTCGTGCAGGGCCGCTGGCTCAAATCCCAATGCCACTTGGATTTGGTCGGAAGCTTCAAGCCCAGCATGAGAGAGGCGGATGACGACTGCATGCGCGGCGCCTTCATTGCGGTCGACACACTCGCCGCGCTCGAGGACAGCGGCGATCTGGCCGGCCCGCTCGCCCGGGGGGTCATTGCACGAGAGGGCATTTCCCTGCTCGGCACATCGATCGCATCGGCCGCGCCGCGCCCCGACCGGACTGTGTTCAAATCGGTGGGTGTGGCGCAAGCCGATCTGGCCGTCGCCCTGAATCTGGTGGAGCGCGCGAATCGCGGTCCGCCGCCCTAGACTCGCGAATCTTCAGCCCGCGCAAACGACAGACACACCGTGCGCGAGCGCACCATGCCGCGCGCGGCGCTGCCTCGAAGATGAGGCACGCGCCAGAATACCCGGTCCTCGCGGCGCACCAGGTGACCGCGAACGTGATGCAGCCGCGGCGATTGGCGCGCGGAGCTTTCGAATCCCCGCAGGTCCGCCTGCGAAACCGCATACAGCGAGGCGCGCACCTCGATGTGATCCAAGAGCGGCGCACGGCCGAGCATCCGGCGTTTGCGGTTGATGGCATCGCGCATCACCGCAACGGAGCGGGTCGCATCCTTGGCACTGAGCAGCAGCAGAAATGCGAGGATGAGCGGCGTATCGCGGGCCACCGCCGCGAGCGACGCGTGCACCACTTCGCGCTGGGCGCCGGGGCTGATCGCCGCGGCACGGTAATAGTCGGCCCAAGAGTCGTCGAATCGAAACCGCACATGATCGAAGAGGCAGTCCATCGCGGCATCGCTTTCATCGGCAACGGCCACGAGGCCGCCCGAGAGGACGCCGGAAATATCCGCGGCCTCGGCGAACCCGCCGCGCAAATCGATGTGTGTCTCCAGCGGCGACAGGCACACCTCCGAGGCCTCGTCGCTGTCCGCCCAAAAAGTGTGCATCAGCGCGCGGGTGCCGTCCGGCGATGCCTCCAATAGCACCCCGACCCGCCTTCCCGAGGAGGCCGCGTCGTACTCGGCGGCCGACTGGGTTTCGAAGATCACCCGCTGGTGCACTTCATCGCTCCACTCGATCCACATCTGCCGCGCGGGCACGCGCAGCAGATCCAGGCACCCTGCCAGGCGTGCGCCGTCCGCGAACGCGAGTTCCGCGCAGGCGCGCGTCAAATCGTCGCCCAGAACGTAGCGCAGCGGGCAATCGGCGATGCGCGAGGCATAGCGGCCGGGTGCCGTTACCTCGAAGGCGTCCGCCGGACGGCGCTCGAGCGCCAACACGAATGGCGCATGACAGCGGGCAACCCGATCGAGTAGGCGCATTGACGAGGAACACCCATACGGCGACGTTCGGCCGACGCGTCAATGAAACGCGCTCGGCGGTGTCCGCGTCAGCGGGTGCTCATCGCATTCGTCCCCGCCGGCGACGCCCTCGTCCCAGCAGGGTCCGGCCGGTCATGGCGTAGGGATGGGAAAGGCAAGAACGTTGCGGGTGTATGTCTCCACCACTTCGCTGAATGGCGTGCCGTCCGGCAGGGTGAGCACCGCCCGATGCTGCAATATCTGGTACGGCATGGCCTGACCCACGTCCATGCCGCGCACACCGGCAGCCATTTCCCATCCCGCCGGCAGCGGCATCCAAAGCAGGGCCGAGGACAGCGTATGCCGTTGAAAATGCAGCGCCCGAACGGCCACGCCGAAGGGGGTGTCCGTGCCGTCCAATAGCTTGTTCATCTCGGGAGTGAGGCGCCCCGGCACATACCAATTATCCGCCTCGGAAAGGACGAGTCTGCCGCACATCAGCCTCACCCGGCGATAGCGGATGGCATCGCTGGGCGACGCCTTGAGCTCGCGGCGCTGTTCGGCGCTCGGCTCCTTGGTCGTGTCCGGCACCCGCATCGCCACCACCCGCGGCGGCGATGCCAGGCGATGCTCGCCACACCAACGTTCCAGCGTCAAGGTGGCGCTGTCATGGCTCAAAAGTTCCGCATTCAGCGTCTCGAGCAACGCCAGCGCCTCGACGCGCGCCAGGTAGCTGCCCGACCAATTCGGCGCCTGTGCCGCGGGGGCGGGCGCGGGCGCCGATTGGGGCTTGGACGCCGATTCCGGTGCGGGCGCACACACGGCCGGTGCCCACACAGCCGGTGCGCACATCAGCGCCACTTTTAAGTACAGCGGTAGGCTGCGCCGTGGCATCCGGGGCCCCCTCTTCGCCGAATTGCGCCGCGGCATCTAAGCCCTCCTCTTCGCCGGCCGGCCGGGGATGTAGTGATTGCGGGAAAAGAATCGCTTCAGCTCGCTCTCGAGCGGCGGCTTGCCGGTGAAGATTTCGACGTACTCGCCGATGCGGCTCATGCGCGGCGCCAGCTCTTCCTTCGTCTTCATGGAGATGTAGCCGATCTGGGTCAGATAAATGGTGCGCGCCCTGACGTCCGCGGCCTTCGCCGCGTAGCCGAAGCGGACGAACATGTGCTGCAGCGCCTCGAGGCGCGCGGCATCCGCCGCCTTGATCTCGCGCGCCACCGCGGCGGTTTGCTGCGCCCAGCTGCGCACGGCGAATTCCAGCTTCGAATCGAACAGATCCGCATTCAGCCAGCAGTCGAATACATTGAGAATTGCCTCGCAGATGCTCTCGGCGTAGCGCTCGGACTGCGCGACCAGGTTGCCGGTATTCTTCTCCCGCCAGCCCCCGATCAGCGCCGACAGCAGCGCCTGCCTGTCCTTGTAGAACCAGTAGAAGCTGGTGCGCGACAGCCCGAGCTTGCCGGCAAGCGGCATCACCCGGACCGCATGCACTCCGCCGTCGACGAGGTTCTCATAGGCGGCCTCCAGCCACCCCTGCGCCGACCCCCGGCCCCGCGACTCGACCGTCCTTGAACGCGCCATGTGTGTTCCTTACGCCGAATTTCTCAGGTTCACTGTACGCATGAGTCCATAAACGTGACAGTGGTGTACATAGTGTAATAATATCGGACGCCTGCTCCGGAGACAACGTTCCATGTCGAGCGATCCGCTCCTTCAGCCCTTCAAGCTCAAGAATCTGACCCTGCGCAATCGGATCATCACGACGTCGCACGAGCCCGCGTACCCCGAAGACGGCATGCCGAAGGAGCGCTACCGGGCCTACCATGTGGAACGCGCCAAGGGCGGAGTGGCATTGACGATGACGGCGGGCTCGGCCTCCGTGTCGCGCGACAGCCCGCCCGTATTCAACAACCTTCTGGCCTACAAGGACGAAGTGGTCCCCTGGCTCAGGAGCCTGGCCGATGCCTGCCACGAGCACGGCGCCGCCGTCATGATCCAGTTGACGCACCTGGGCCGGCGCACGCGCTGGGACAAGGCCGATTGGCTGCCGGTGGTCTCGGCATCGCACAGCCGGGAAGCCTCGCATCGCGCCTTTCCCAAGAAGCTGGAGGACTGGGACATCGCCCGCATCATCGAGGATTACGCCGATGCGGCGGAACGCGTGAAGGCCGCGGGCCTCGACGGCATCGAGTTGGAGGCTTACGGGCACCTGCTGGAGCAGTTCTGGTCGCCCCTCACCAACACCCTGGATGGCCCGTACGGGGGCTCGCTCGACAATCGGCTGCGCTTCACCTTCGAGGTATTGCGTGCAATCCGCGCCCGCATCGGGCCCGAGTTCATCCTCGGGATCCGCTATACCGGCGATGAGGTGCTGGACGGCGGGATCGACAAGAAGGACGGGCTCCAGATCTCGCACCGGCTCAAGGACAGCGGCTTGGTCGACTTCCTCAACATCGTGCGCGGCCACATCGATACGGATCCCGGCTTGACGGATCTCATACCCATCCAGGGAATGCCCGGTTCGCCGCATCTGGATTTTGCCGGGGAAATCCGCGCCGCCACCCAATTTCCGACTTTTCACGCGGCGAAGATATCGGACGTTGCGACCGCGCGGCATGCCATCGCCACGGGAAAGGTCGACATGGTGGGCATGACCCGCGCGCACATGACCGATCCGCACATCGTGCGCAAGATCATGGCGGGCCGCGAGGAGGACATCCGCCCCTGCGTGGGCGCGAACTACTGCCTGGATAGGATCTACCAGGGCGGAGAGGCGTTCTGCATCCACAATGCCGCCACGGGACGCGAATTATTCGTACCGCATGAAATTCCGGCGGCCGCCGTGCGGCGCAAGATCGTCATCGCGGGTGCGGGCCCCGCCGGACTGGAGGCCGCGCGCGTGGCCGCCGACAGAGGCCATGAGGTCGTCGTATTCGAAGCGGCCGGCAAGCCGGGCGGTCAGATCCGGCTGACGGCGCAAAGCCCCCGCCGCCGCGACATGCTCAGCATCATCGATTGGCGCATGGCGCAATGCATCAAGCGCGGCGTGCAATTCCGTTTCGATGTGATGGCGGAACCCGACGACATCCTGGCGGAACAGCCCGACGTCGTCATCGCGGCAACCGGCGGCTACCCGGATACGAACGTGCTCCAATCCGGCAACGATCTGGTGGCATCGACCTGGGACATCATCTCCGGGCACGTCATGCCCGCATCCAGCGTACTGCTCTTCGACGACGCCGGCGACCATGCAGCCTTGCAGGCCGCCGAGTTCATCGCGGCCGCGGGCGCCACCCTCGAGATCATGACCCCGGACCGCACCTTCGCACCCGAGGTCATGGCCATGAATCTCGTGCCCTACATGCGCAGCCTGCAGAAAGGGGATGTGACTTTCACGGTGACCTTCAGGCTGCAATCCGTGCGGCGCGAGGCAGGCCGGCTGGCCGCCACGGTGGGCAGCGATTACGGCGGCGCGCTCAAATCGCGTCTTGTCGATCAAGTGGTGGTCAATCACGGCACGCTGCCGATGGAGGATCTGTACCTGGCGCTGCGGCCGCTGTCGCGAAATCTGGGTGCGGTCGATCATACGCGGCTGCTGGCCGGTGAGCCGCAAACCGCGGCTCCCAATGCCGGCGGCAAGTTCATGCTGTTTCGGGTTGGCGATGCCGTCGCCGCGCGCAACACCCACGCCGCCGTGTACGACGCGCTCCGTCTGGTGAAAGACCTTTGATGGTTCGCCCATGGCCGTAAGTCTCGACACCATGCAGTTCTCGCAGGCTGTGCCGGGCATCCTCGGCCGCAAGAGCGAGGTTCGGCGCGACCCGCGGCCGCGCAATCAGGGCTTGTTCCGCACGGTAATGGCCGGCCCCGGCCATACCTTGGCCGACGTCTTCGCCAATCTGGAGCTGGCGCCGCAACTGGAGCGCGTGCTGCGGCATACTAAGCGCGGCCTGCTCAGCGCACGCATCTCGCTGCCCTCCGAAGAGGGCGAGGGATACTGGGAGTTCACCCGCATCCGCGATGAGATCTACGTGGTGGTCGCCAATTTTGCCTACAAGGAGCCGCGCGTCGAGTTCGTGCCTGGGGACGGGATGATCCAGTTCAATTTCAAGATATCGGGCGACATGACTCTCGCCGTCAGCCGCGCCTACGCGCTGCGCTGGAACCGGCCCTCGCTGCTCGTATGGGCGCAGCCCAAGGGCGTCGACATCAGCGAATGGACCGCGGCCAGCGCGCATGAGCGCTACATCACCATCAGTGTGCGGCCGGATTTTCTCGCCGAGCATTTGCCGGCCTCGAGCGTCGATGTGCCGCAGCGCCTGCGGATGTTCCAGTGTGCCGGCAGCGACAAGATCGACTACTGCCAGCTTCCCTTGAGCCCGCTGATGCTCGAAGCCGCCGGCAAGCTCATCGACAATCCATTTGCCGGCGCTCTCGCCCTGGTGTTCACCGAGGCGCTGACGCTGGAGCTCCTTTGCAGCGCGGTGGAAAGCTTCTGTGCCGTGCCCGAGTCGCCGGCGGAAGAATACTCGGAGCGCGAGCTGCGCTGCCTGCACGCCGCCCGCGGCATTTTGATGCGCCAGTTCGCGCCGGCGCCCACCATCGCCAAATTGGCGCGCTCCGTGGGGATGGCCGAGTCCACGCTCACCAAGGGCTTCAAATCCGTCTTTGGCCAGACCCTGTTCGACTTCAGCCTGCACTGCCGGATGCAGCACGCGATGAGCATGATCTGCCATCAGCGCTGCTCCGTGGCCAAGGCCAGCGAAGCGGTGGGCTACGCACACCCGACCTCCTTCACCACCGCCTTCCGGCGCCATTTCGGCATGCGCCCCATGGACGTGCGCCGCGGGAAATCACGATGACGCGGCTCGGTGCGGGAACCTTGGGGAGCGCGCAGAAAAATATTGGAACTCCTAGCAATTCCATGCTCGAGCGAAGGATTTAAGCCGGCGCGGTGGCTATCGTCATGATGAGGTCGCCGCGTCGATTCTGGGATGCAATAAGATCAACCACTTGGGAGAGAATGTATGAGGAATAGCCGCTCGAAGGGTTCGAGGACCCGTCCTATGCGCCAGATCCTGCCGGTGAAGACTGCGGTGGGCGCGGCGGTGTTCTGTGCCATCTACGGCCTTCCGCATCGGGCGGCGGCGGATCAAACCGACGCCTCCTCCGACTCCCTGCAGGAAATCACCGTCACGGCGACCCGCCGCGTGCAGACGCTCGAGGCCGTTCCCTACAGCCTCTCGGTCATCAGCGGCGCCCAACTGACCCAGTCGGGAGTGACCGACCTCGCCTCGCTGGCGACGACGGTGCCGGGCCTCAGCATGTACGACTTCGGCGCGCGGATGAGCGGGGCCACGTCTCCCATCATCCGCGGCATCAATGCCACCGCCGAGCCGACGCGCGGCTTTCGCACCTTCGAACAAGCCCCGGTGGGCACCTACATCGGCAACTCGCCCATCGACGGCTATTTTCAATTGGACGATCTCAAACAGGTCGAAGTGCTGCGCGGCCCCCAGGGCACGCTGTACGGCGCCGGCGCGCTTGGCGGAGCGCTGCGCCTGATACCGAACGCTCCGGACCCGAGCGCGTTCGCGGGCTCGTTCGAAGCCGGCGGCGGGCGGCTCGATCATTCCGACGGCACCAGCTACTCCTTGAAGGGAATGGTCAACATTCCCCTGGCCGACACGCTGGCGCTGCGGGTATCCGCGAAGTACGGCTACGAACCCGGATTCATCAATGTGTACGGACTGCTCAAGCGCAGCAACAATAGTGTTTCCGGCATTCCGGAACTGGCCGATCCCGCAGACCCCATCGGCAGCCCCGGGATCTACTCCAGCCGCAACGATTGGAATTTCCAGAAGACATTTACCGGACGCGCCAGCGCCTTGTGGAAGCCCAACGATGCCTTCAGCGCGACTCTGGCCATTCTGCACTCGGACGTGAACGGCGACGGCGGTCCGGTGGTGAATCCCGATTTCGCGGGCGGCGTGTCGCCGATCGACCCACAGACCCGGCTTCCCGCGGGCGGCCACTATCAGGAATTTTCGCAGGTCGATCAGCCCTTTTCGCGCTACACGAATCTGCTCAGCCTGGACTTGAGCTTCGATGCCGGTTTCGCGACGCTGTCCTCGACCAGTTCCTACTACACCACCTCGGGATCGACGCTGCAGGACAACACCTACGATCTGGCGGGAATCGACAGCGGCGCCTATCTTCCCTACTACGCGGGAACGCCCACGAATCCGCGCTTCGTCTACGACCAGCTGTTCGCCGATCATGCGCATACCTTCACCCAGGAAGTGCGCCTGGTATCGAACACCAAGCCCGACAATATCTTCGATTACGTCGTCGGCGTGTTCTACGAGAACCAGTCGCGCACCGGTGCGTGGACCATCGCCATCCCCGGCTCGCCCGAGCGGGCGGCGCTGCAGGGCAGCCAGATCCTCGTCGGCCCCAACGATGAGAATTTCCAGCAGATCGACACACAGAACTTCCAGGATAAGTCGGTATTCGGCGAACTCACGTATCACTTCATGCCGCATGGACAGATCACGTTCGGGGTGAGGCATTTCTCGCAGGAATTCACCGATGCGCAGTCCTACCAAGACTTCACGTTCCCGACCGACATTCCCGCCACGCCGCACAGCGCGCCGGCCTCGAAAACCGTCGGCAAGATCGACCCTTCCTACGAATACGCCAAGAATCAGTTCGTCTATGCGCTCTGGTCGCAGGGCTTCCGCCGCGGCGGCGCGAATTCGGTTCCGCTGTCGGGACCTTTCCAGGAAAGCCCCGTGCTGTCCACGTACCAGCCCGACAAGACCAATAATTACGAGACCGGCCTGAAGGGCCGATTCTCCAATGGCCTGAGTTATACGGTCGATGTGTTCTACATCGATTGGGACAAGCCGCAGATTTCCTCCAGCCTGCCGTCCGGCAATCTCGCCGTGTACAACGCCAACACCGCCGTATCGAAGGGCTTCGAGTTCGAAACCAGCGGGCCGTTGGTTCTTCAGGGGCTGGGCTACGCCGTCGGCTTTGCCTACGCCGATGCCAAGCTGACCAGCGATTTCTCCCTGCCGGCGGACAATGGCACCGGCACCATCGTCCCCGGGCTTCTGTCGGGGAAGTCGGGCCAACAGATGCCGGGCAGTCCCAAGACCAGCGTCACCGCGGCCCTCCTGTACGACACCAATATCACGCAGGGCTACGATCTCGCCCTGTCGTTGAACGGCGTCTACCGGACCGCCGTCAAGATGCAGCTGGCACCCACCCTCGGGGCTTCGACGGTGCAGCAATCCTCCTCCTACGGGATCATGAATTTCTCGGCTGCCGTGAACCATAAGCCCTGGACCTTCACGGGCTATGTCACGAATCTTCTGGACAAGCAGGAGATCTTGGTGCCCCCGTCCCAGATCAGCGCGGCGAATAATTTCGATCAATTGGCCGACGACTATGTGGTCAACCCGCCGCGCGAAATCGGGATTCGCGTGGCTTATACCTTCTGAAGCTCAAGTCCCTTCCGGCAGCACCGCGCCATGACGGCGCAGTGCTGCGATCAGGCCCTGAAGGTGGCCCCGATAGTGGCGCCAGCGTCCTGAGGAGGTGCCATAGATGGGCCGGCGTATCTGCGAGGCGCTGGCGGTCAGAGACGCCGATTGATTGTTTTGAATGTCGAGGGCGGCATCGGTCCACGCCAATCCGCAATGCTCGGCCACGCTCGCGCCCACCCGCCGCGGCTCGCGCACCAAGTCTTCGTAGACTATCTCGTGCAGCCGCCCGCCGAGCATGGCGCGCCAATGATTCATCAGGCGTTCGTAGGCCGCGTAATATCTGCCCAAGTCCTCGAAGTCATAGCTGAAAGGATAGGCTTCGCCGAACAGAGTCCGGTACATGGCGAAGCAGCTGTCCAGAGGCGATCTTCTCACCAGCAGTAATTTCGCATCGGGCAACGCGCGATGGATGGCACCCAAGTAGAGATAATTCATCGGCAGCTTCTCGATGACGGCCTCACCGGCCGCACCGGGGGACGCTGCCCGCGCGTAATTGGCGGCGACGGCGGCCGGATCCGCCGCCGCGGCCCGCTCAAACACATCGCCCGCACCGCCGGATGCCGCAAGCAAGGCGCGCGAGAAATTCTCCGTCTCCCCGTTCGATCGGACTGCGGGCAATCCCGACAATATTCGCTCCACCAGAGTGGTACCGGAGCGCGGCAGGCCGACGATGAAAATGTACCGCGAGGAGTCGGCCGGCGGCCGCGGTCCCTGCGCATCCCGCCGCGCCCCGCCCGCGCGCGGGAACGCCTCCTCGATCCGCTTCAGCTTGCGCTCATCCGCGGCGACGTCGTAGGCCAGCCGGGCCCTGCGTGCCGCCGCCGCCGCGGCAAACCAGTGAAATGCCTCGTCGAATCTGCCCACATCGTCCAGCTCTTTCGCCAGCGCATACCCCAGAAACACGCGCGCGCGGTGCTCGAGAACCGGGCCGCCCAGCTGCGCTTGAAGCTCGGGGATGTGATTGGCCTCGAGCGACTGGACCCGCAATTCGGAGCGCAGCAGATAGGTCGGATACTGCGCCCCGTCGAGAGCGATGGACCGGTCGCAGGCCGCTTCCGCCTCGGCGAGCCTGCCGAGACTTCGCTCGCTGCACGCCAGGTTGTACCAGAACCGGGGAACCTCGGGCGAGACCTCTGCGGCGCGCCGATAAAGGGAGTTGGCGCGATCGTGGCGCCCCAGTCTCATCGAAGCGTGGGCCAGGCCATCGTAGGCATCGGCGACGCCGGCCTCGAGGTCGGCGGCTGCGGCGACGACCCGCTCGGCATCGGCCGCCCGCCCCAGCGCCAGAAGTATCGAGGCCAGCAGCCCATGTTCGGGAAGGCAGACCCGGGCGCCGGCAACCGATCGTTCGGCATGGACCAGGGCTTCTTCGAGACGCCCGGCGCGCATCAATCGGTAGGCCTCGCCGGCGCTCACTTCACCCCCGCTGTTTTCACTTCACCCCCGCCATCATCCGCTTGAGGACCGGGGTCAGCAGCATCATGACCACCGCGCCGCCCAGCGCCCACCAGAAAATCTGGATGAACAGCCCGGGCAGCGATTGCAGATTGCTTGCATCGTACTCACGCGACAGCTGCCCGGCGAGATTGTTGCCGAGCGCCAGCGACAGAAACCACACGCCCATGACCTGCCCGACGAATCGCGGCGGCGCCAGTTTGGTCATGGATGACAATCCCACCGGCGAGAGACAGAGGTCCCCGCATTCCTGCAGAAAGTACGTGAGGATGAGCCACGTCGGCAGCACCTTTTGGCCGAGGACCACGTACTGCGAAGCGGCGAACATGACCAGAAAGCCGGCGCCGAGCAGCGCGAGGCCTGCGGCGAACTTGGCGGCCGGGGACAAATCCCGGCCGCGGCGGCCGAGGAAGATCCAAAGGCCCGCGAATACCGGTGCAAATAGTATCGTGACCAGCGCGGTCGTACCCTGCAGGACACCCGCGGGCATGTGCCACCCGAATACATCGCGATTGGTGTAGCGCTCGGCGAATAAATTGAGCGAGGCGCCGCCCTGCTCGAAGCCCGCATAAAACGTCGCGTAGCCGATGAAGAGCGCGATCATCACATACACCCGCCGGCGTTCGTCGCCCGACAGTCCCGCGAACCCCAGCAGGTAGATGAAGTACGCGGCGGCGACCAGCGCCATCACCCAGGATGCCGCGGCCGACAGGGCCACCGGATCGATGACGACCCGGCCGGTCAATAACAGTGCGACGAGGAGGGTCACCGCCAGGACGAACAGCATGACGGGGAGCCAGTCACGCAACCCTTTGCGGCCCGCGGCTCGGGCCCCGGAGGCCGCAAGCCCGGAAGTCCCCAGCCACCGGCGAGTGAGCATGAACTGCGCCAGCCCGAACAGCATGCCCACCACCGGCAGCGCGAATCCGAAGCGCCAGCCGAAACGCGCGGCACACAGCGGTATCAGGAGCGAGCCCAGCAGCGCCCCGACGCTGATGCCCATGTAGAAGATGGTGAAACCCGCATCGCGGCGCGAACCGCCTTCCGGATACAAGCTCGCCACCATGGCGCTGATGTTCGGCTTCAATAGCCCCACGCCGAGCACGATGACCAGCAACCCCAGAAAGAACATCCGCACGCTCCCCAGGGCGAGCAATGCATTCCCGCAGACAATGAGCACCCCGCCGCCGATGACGGCACGCTGCGCGCCCACGAGGCGGTCCGCGATCCAGCCGCCGAACAGCGAAAACACATAGGTCGCGGCGATATACAGTCCGTATATGCAGCTCGCGGTGCGGTCGTCTATCCCTAATCCGCCGCTGCCGACCGAGCCCACCAGGAACAGAATGAGGATTGCCCGCATTCCGTAGTAAGTGAACCGCTCCCACATCTCCGTGAAGAAAAGGGTCGCAAGCCCGGCCGGCTGGCCGAGGACGGTCTTGCTCTGCGAAGCGGAACTGGCCACCGGGCTCAAGGTCAGGATGTCAGCTGACTTGCAACCCAGTGGTGAAACACATGCGTCGCCTCGTCCATGACCGGAGAGAACTTGCCGCCGTCGAAATGCCGTGCGTGCCGGCCGCGCTGCATTCCCTCGACCACACCCACATCCTCCTCGAATACCGCCCGCCAAAGTCCCGCGTTCTTGGCGCGCAGGCCGGCGTACTCCTCCCCCTGCATTTCGGGCGAGGAGTAGTAGATCTCGACGCGTTCCATCGTCGCCTCCATCCCATTGGGCTCGAGCAGTATGGAAAACGCGTGATCGCGGTGTACGCCGAGAAGCAAGTTCGGAAAGACGCCGAGGTATTCGGCGCCGGCATCCCACTTCGCGGACAAGCCGGGGACGTCGGTAAAGCGGCGCCCGGCATCGTCCAGAGTCGGCTTGTACGTGCGCGTGCCCTGCCCCGCGAATTTTCCGTACTCGGCGATGTTGTAATGCTCGCTCAAGGGAGAATAGCTGTTGAGCCTGGCATGCACGGTGGGCAGATGATAGCTCTCGAGATAATTCTCCACCGCCAGCTTCCAATTGCAGCGCACGGACAGCGAGAACGAGGACTCCGCCGACCCGGGATACAAGGGCCCGTCGAACTCATGCCAGCGCGCCATGAGATCCCGGTGCACCTCCTCGAAGGCCGGTGCCGTTCCCGAGATGTTGACGAAAATGACATCGCGCCACAAAAATGAGCGGACTTTCGTCAACCCCAGTTTGCCGCGATCGATGTCGGGATGTGTATGCGTTCCGGGGCCCCCGACCAGGGGAGTACTGAGCAGCTTTCCAGTCAAGTCGTAGCACCAGGAATGGTAGGGGCAGCAAATGGCGCCGCGGACCTTCATCCTCTCCTTGACCAGGATCATGCCGCGATGGCGGCACACATTCTCGACTACCTGAACGCCATCTTGAGTCCGGATCGCGAGCAGCGGCTCGCCCATGAATTCGATCGGCATGGCGTCTCCCGCCGCGGGAATGTCCTTCCCGAAGCCGATCGCCGCCCAGTGATCGAAAAAGACCCGCTGGCGCTCCCGCTCCGCCGTGCGCGCATCGACGTACAATGGGCTCGGCAGGCCCCTGGCCTGATTCACCGGGGTTAGAACAGCCTCTAGAGACAATGGGGAATCGCGCATAGGATGGCTGAACCTTCGGCAGCGGAGACGATCACGCAAGCTCTAGTATCACGCTCGATCGTATGCCAGGCAACTAGCGACATAGCCCGAAATAGCGGAATTCCTAGACTTTGCGCGGCGCCTGCAAAGGCTTTGGGCAAGTCTCGCTGCTATGGTCGCTGCGCCGGAGCCGCGCGGCCGCGCGGATACGCACGACATCATTCCGGAGGCACAGGGTGAATAGAAGCAATCTCAGCACGCGCCTGCTCGGCGCTGCGGTCTTCAGCGCAGCCATTGCGATTTGCGCCGGCCTGGCGGCCGCCGCCTCGGCCGCGCCATCCGCCGAACCGCCGCCTCTCGAACAAACCACGGCGCCCGCGAATTGCGATACTCCGCAGCACCATCAGTTCGATTTCTGGGTAGGCGATTGGCAGGTGTTCGACGCCCGCACTCACCAGTTGGTGGCGCTGGATCGGGTGGAGAAGCACTCCCAAGGCTGCATCATCCAGCAGAACATGACCTTTCTCACCGATCTGTACCGGCGGCCGGGCGTCAAGTACCGGCTTGCGGGTATCGGAATCAATCGCTTCGACGGCGAGGCCTGGCTGCAGATGTGGGCGGACAATCAATGGGGCGCCATATTTTTGCGCGGCTCTTTGGACGCCCATGGAGCCATGGTTCTCGTCTCAGTGATTCCTTCGCGCAACCGCGACGTCAAGCTGGTGTACGAAAGACAAGCCGATGGCACCGTGCGCAACCTGCAGTACGTCGCACCCGCGGGCAGCGGGAAGTGGGTGAAGTACGGCGACCTCATCTACCGTCCCAACCGCTAGAAGAAAACGCGCGGGCTCTGTCCTTGGAGTTGCCAATGTCCATTACCGTCGAAGAGCATCTCTGGATCACCTTGAGCGACGGCTGCCGGCTGGGCGCCCGGCTGTGGCTCCCGGACGCGGCTTCCGCGAACCCCGTCCCCGCCATCCTGGAGTACATCCCCTACCGCAAGCGCGATGGGACGCGCGGGCGCGACGAACCCATGCACGGCTACTATGCAGAGCGTGGCTATGCGGCCGTCCGGGTGGACATGCGCGGCTCGGGCGAGTCCGACGGTCACTTGGCCGACGAATACCTGCAACAGGAACAGGACGACGCCCTCGAGGTGATCGCGTGGATTGCGGCGCAGCCCTGGTGCACGGGTGCCGTGGGCATGCAGGGTAAGTCCTGGAGCGGCTTCAATGCGCTGCAGGTGGCCGCGCGTCGGCCGCCCGCGCTCAAAGCCATCATCACCACCTTCTCCACGGACCACCGCTACGCCGACGACATCCACTACATGGGCGGCTGCTTGCTCAATGACAACCTCTGGTGGGGCAGCATCATGCTCGCCTACCAAAGCCGGCCGCTCGACCCGAAAATCATCGGCTCGAGCTGGCGTGAACGATGGCTGGAGAGAATCGAGACGCTACCCTTCTTCCCCGCGCTCTGGCTCAGGCACCAGCGCTATGACGAGTATTGGAAGCATGGTTCGGTCTGCGAGGATTTCGCGGCCATCGATTGTCCGGTACTGGCGATCGGCGGATGGTCGGACGCCTACACCAATGCCGTTCCGCGGCTGCTCGACGGTTTGAAGGTTCCGCGTCTCGGCGTCATCGGCCCTTGGGGCCATATCTATCCGCACGACGGCGTGCCGGGACCCGCCATCGGCTTCCTTCAAGAGGCCGTGCGCTGGTGGGATCACTGGCTCAAAGGCCGCGATACGGGAATCATGAACGAACCCATGCTGCGCGCCTATGTGCAAGACCCGGTGGCGCCCGAAGGTACCCGCACCTTCACGCCGGGCCGCTGGGTCGGCGAAGCCCACTACTCGTCCCCCAATATCCAGCCGCGGCGGCTATACCTACACCCTGACGGAAATCTCGCCGAGCGTCCTCCCGGCGAACGCAGGGAGTTATCCATCCGCTCGCCGCAGAGCCACGGGAAGGCCGCGGGCGAATGGATGGGCGCCGGCTGCGCCGGTGAAAATCCGACGGATCAGCGGCTCGATGACGGCGGTGCCCTGGTGTTCGAAACGCCGCCGCTCGATCGGGAGATGTCCGTGCTGGGCGCCGCCGGGCTGCGTTTGGAAATCTCCGCCGATGCGCCCGTCGCGCAGGTCGCCGTGCGTCTATCGGATGTTGCGCCCGACGGCCGCGTGTCGCGCGTCAGTTATCAGGTGCGAAACCTCACGCATCGTGACAGCGATGAACACCCCGCCGTCCTCGAACCCGGACGCCGCTACGATGTGCACATGACCTTCAATGCCTGCGGTCACCGCTTCCGGCCGGGCCATCGCATACGGCTCGCGATCGCGAGCGCCTATTGGCCCATCATCTGGCCGGCCCCGTATCCCGCCACGCTGACGGTGTGCACCGGCGAGAGCGTCCTGGAGTTGCCGGTGCGCCGGGAAGGCGGCCCGAAGGTGGAATTCGAACCGCCGGCCCATGGTCCTCTGACCCCCATGACAAAGATCCATCCGGGGAGCGTACGGCGCTACACCGTTCAAGATCATGTCGGCGGCGAAACCACCTACGTCACCGAAGGCGTCGGCGGCGTCTTCGGCGAGGGCATCATTCGCTTTGACGAGATCGACACCCAAATCGCCCACAGCCTGAAGCGCGAGCTCACCATCCGCGACGAGGATCCCTTGTCGGCCCGCTACGTGCTCACTCAATCCTATGAGATGGGCCGCGAAGGCTGGCGCACGCGGGTGCAAACCCGCGCGCAAATGCACAGCGACAGGGATAACTTCTACGTTTCGGGCACGTTGACGGCCTATGAGGACGGCAATGTGGTTGCCGAAAGGCGATGGGATGAGACCATCCCGCGCGACTTGATGTAACTGCGATTTGCGGCGGCGAACCGCCCGGCGCGCACAAAGTTCGTAAGTCTACCAGTAGTCCGTCGAACTTCGGCATAAACCCTCGCCGATGACCGAAACGCGGTAACGCTTGTGAATTGCAATGCAGTTATGGTCAAGTGCCGTCACTGGAACTGTGAGCCGACGCTTCGCTGCACCTTCAATACTGGGTCACGCAGAATTCCGGATTGCATGCCGAAAATCCTGGGGATGACTCCAACAAGGGGGTGAGAGCGCCGACGCGCCGTGGAGGCGGCGCGGGCCTATGGCCCGGCACGGTCGTTCGAAACATCTAACCAATGAAAGGGGATTTCTCGTGTTTCACCAATCCAAGACTCGATTGATATGGAGCGGCCTCCTGGCCGCGGCTGTCGCCTGTACGGCGATGGCGAATTCCTCGGCGGCGGGAACGTCCAACGTGGCGCCCTGGATAAAGAACGCAACGATGATAGGCGCCGCGCCCGCCAACCGTTCGGTGACGATTGCGGTGCATCTGTCGCTGAACAATACCGCCGCACTGAAGGCGCTGGTGGCGGAGGTCTCCTCGCCGAGCAGCCGGCAGTACGGGCGCTATCTGACGCCGGCGGAGTTCGGCCAGCGGTTCGCGCCGCAAAGCACGGGAGTCAACGCAGTCAAAGCGATGCTCGAGCATGCCGGCATGACCGACATACAGGTCGGCCCGCATGGCGTGTACGTGTCCGCCGTGGCGACCGTCGCCCAGCTGCGCACCACCTTTCATGTGAGCCAGAACATGTACTCTTACAAGGGCATGACCCTGCGCGCCAACAAGGAAGAGCCCACCCTTCCCGCCGCGCTGGCCGGGAAGGTCCTGTACGTCGAGGGCCTGGACGACACGACATTGCTCCGGCAACCCTTTCATCACTCGGTCACCATGGGCAAGCTCGTCGCGCCGGCCGCAGCATCCACTGCCAGCGCAGTCACGCCTCCGCCCGTCGCCGCCGGCAATGGATCACCCTATTGCAATCACTATTTCGGCGCCGGCGCACTCGTGGCCAAGCTCACCACCGCCGCCGACGTGTATGGCGCGGCCATTCCCTGGCTGGGCTGCGGCTATACGCCGCAACAAATCCAGGCCGCCTATGGCCTGAATAAGGTGACGAAATACAATGGCAAGGGCGTCACCGTCGCCATCGTCGACGCCTACGCTTCTCCGACGCTGATGGCCGACGCCAATCGCTATGCCGCGAATCACGACTTGCCGAAACTCAAAACCGGCGTCAATTTCTCGCAGATCATTCCGCTCGGCATCTATGACGTATCTCCGACCGAATCCTGCGGCCCCTACGGCTGGTGGGGAGAACAGTCGCTCGACATGGCCGCCGTGCACGGCGCCGCGCCCGGCGCCAACATCGTCTTCGTCGGCTCGCGGGACTGCAACACCTCGCTCGACATCGCCTTCTTCAACACGGTGTACAACCATGTAGCCGACGTCGTCACCGACAGCTGGGGTAATAACGGCGAATCCATCGCGCCCGGATCCCAGGCCATGTACGACCAGGCCGCCATG
This sequence comes from uncultured Gammaproteobacteria bacterium, assembly GCA_963784105.1. Taxonomy (GTDB): domain Bacteria; phylum Pseudomonadota; class Gammaproteobacteria; order Steroidobacterales; family Steroidobacteraceae; genus Bog-1198. The sequence continues at coordinate 179,981 of CAWAQE010000015.1, read as the reverse complement.
GCCGGGGCCGCGCAGGGCATCACCATACTCTTCAGTTCCGGAGACGATGGCGACTTGTCCGCGCCGAACGGAGTCGCGTCCGGATCCTGGCCCGCCACCAGCGCCTGGGTCACCGGCGTCGGCGGCACCTCGCTCATGATCATGAACGCGAGCGGAGCGAAATCCGAATCCGGCTGGGGCACCTATCGTGCCTTCCTGGCGGACGCCACCGTGAACAGTGCGACCTCCGTCACCACCTCCGGCGTCACCACGACCTCGGCCTTCGGCGAGATGTTCGACGACTATTCGTTCTATGCAGGCTCGGGCGGCGGCATCAGTCTGCTCGAATCACAGCCCTCCTATCAGGCGGCCGCGGTGCCCGCGGTGCTGGCCACTTCGCTCAATCTCGCAAGCGGCTTCACCGAGACGCTTCCTTCGCCGCAGCGCGTGAGCCCCGATGTCGCCATGGTGGCTGATCCCTACACCGGCTACCTGTACGGCGAGACCTTCACGATCGCCGGCAATGCGATTGCCGATGCCGGCTGCACGCCCATCTCGAAGACCGAGGAGTACTGCGAAGGTTCGATCGGCGGCACCAGCCTCGCCTCTCCGCTCATGGCCGGCGTGATCGCGGTCATGAACCAGAAACGCAATGCCACCGGCGAGCCGCTGGTGGGATTCGCGAATCCTCTGCTCTACAGCGTAGGCAGCCGCGGCAACGGCGTTGAACTCACCACCGCTGCGCTCAATCAGATCGTCGCTCCGGCCGAACCCGTGTCGGTGCTGCGCGGCTATGCAGTCGATTTGAATGAGGTCCGGGTGGTCACCGTCAACTCCGTGCCCTTCTTGATCACCACGGCTCCCTATGCTCTGCAGGTCTGCGCGCTGACGATATGCGAGGGAGTGAACGATGTGTTCAACTACACCTCACTCTCGTCGGCAAGCCTCCCGCCGACCCCCGCGGGGTATAACGATGTGACGGGACTGGGCGTGCCCTACGTGCCCAAGCTCATCAACGAAGAATAAACTCAAGGAAGAGCAAACGCCGCATTCATACGGCAAGGGCGTCCCGCGCAAGAGGGACGCCCTTTTCCTTGAGCGCCGCAGCGGCCCAAATCGTAGCGGCGGCGCAGCACAGCCACTATGATCAGACGGTATGAAAATACCGGATCGGCGTTACTTGGCTTGGGGCGTTGGATTGGCGGCCTGCGCCGCGCTGCCGCTTTTCGCCGGTTACACCAAGCTGAGCTGGGAGTTGGCCGAAATCCTCGGTCTGGCGGGAGCTCTCGCCTGCATCGCCCTCTGCGGCTGTCCCGTGCGGCCGCGAGAATCCACGCCGCCCGCGCTGCTCACCCTGCGCCGCCACGAAGCGCTGGGCTGGATTGCCCTGGGAGCCGCGGCGCTCCATGTCATTTTATCGGTCGCATCCGATCACACCGTCGTCCAGTACTTGCTCCCGACCTTGCCTCTCTACCAACTGGCCGGCGTCGCCGGCTTCATCCTGCTCCTGGCTCTCGTGGCGACCTCACTCGCCGGACCCCGCCGCCGTCTCTGGCGCAGCCACCGCAACTTTCAGGCCACCCACATCATCCTCGGCTGCCTGCTGATTGCGCTGCTCGCCGTGCACGTGGTCACGACCGGCCGCTACACCGGAGGCTATGCCCGCCGCATCGCCTTCGTCGCCGTGGCCGCCGGCGGCATGGCCATGCTCTTGAGGGCCAGGCGCCGCTCCCCAACGGCGGCCCACGAGGCCACTGTCGTGCGCCGGTTCGTGTTCGGCCGCCATTCCACGCTCATCGTCAGCGTCATCGCCGTGACGGCGCTCGCGCTCGTTCCGCTCATCGCGGGCCGCGCCGGCCCAGAGCTCCGCGAGCCGCTGCTGAGCCGCGCCGAGGCGCTGCCGTTGAACTTCGATCATGGCCTGCACTCGGCCGTCAATTGTCTGGTTTGCCACCACAACTACGCGGACGGCCGCGGGTTCGACAGCTGCATCCACTGCCATCGCAGCGGCCGCGCCGATCTCAAGCTCGGAGTGGAAGCGCGATTCCACGACTTCTGTCTCGACTGCCACCGCCATCCCGCGCCCACTCTGAAAGGCCACGGCCCGGTCTCCGGCTGCGAGACCTGCCATCAGCCCGGCATGGGCTCCACGGACGGGGCACATCCTCCGTAACTCCCGCGGCTCGCGGGCTCTCGGCCTAAATCCTCTGTGAGCTACGCACAGCGAAGCCGCAGCGAGGCGGCGGTTTGCACGTCATTTTCCATCCTGCAATACCTATAAAAATATAATACAATCAGTTATCTATGGTTTCATAACCAGCCGCGGCCGTTGGCTTGACCTTCTCGGCCCGATGAGGATACTGACCCTATGGACTGGCGAACTCGAATAAGCACTGATCGGACGGTATGCCACGGCAAGGCGTGCATCAAAGGCACCCGCATCATGGTGTCCGTGGTGTTGGATAATCTTGCGGCCGGCCAGACCCCAGATGAAATCGTGCACCTCTATCCGACCCTGCGCAGGGAAGACGTGACGGCTGCAATGGCATACGCGGCGGAGCTGGCGCGCGAGCGGGTCGTGCTGACTGCGGCGTGAAATTCAAGATTGACGAGAATCTCTCGCCTTCATTGGCGGAGATGTTTGCAGCGGCCGGACATGAAGCTCACTCCGTGGTCCAGCAAGCGCTTGGCGGTCAACCAGATGAGCGCATCATTGATGTATGCAGCCGCGAGCGGCGCGCTCTTATCACGTCGGATTTGGATTTCTCCAATATCCTAACGTATCCGCCTGCGAAGTATTCGGGCGTCGTGGTGTTCCGCTTGGCCAATCAGGCTCATGTCACGATCGAAGCCGCAACGCGTCGTGTGTTGGATCTACTGCCGCAGGAATCCTTGACGGGCACGCTGTGGATTGTGGAGGAGCGCCGCATCCGTATTCACGGCTGAAGGCACGTGGAGCAGACAGGGCCGGAAATGACACTGACAGCAACAGTGCTCACGGTCAATCGTCGCCGTCGCATCTTCTGGCCTTCTGGCTACTGTCGGCGCAGTTATTCGCTGGGCCGCTGCTCGCTGTAACCTCGTCGGTCTTGAGTGAGGTAGTTCGGGCAAGACAGCGAGAGGTGTTCCGAGAATGGTGGCTATGCGGTCGCTGGGGCGGCAGTTCGGGTGGCTCTGGGCGGCGTTTGCGGTCAGCACGTTCGGCACATGCCTCGCATTCGACGCGTTTCCCATGATCGCGATTCTCGTGCTGCATTCCGGGCCGGCCGCGGTGTCGTTGCTGGCGTCGGCCGGGAGGGCTGTCGGGGCGGCGGTGGCGGTTCCGCTCGGTCCTTGGGTGGAATTCCACCGCAAACGGCCCGTGATGGTCGGGATGGACCTGGCCCGGTTTGCGGCGGCGATGAGCATTCCCGTCGCGTTCGCGCTCGGCTGGCTCAGCTTCGCTCAGCTACTGATCGTCTCAGTCATCCTCGCCGCAGCCGACATCGTATTCAGGGCGGCCAGCGGCGCATGCCTGAAGGCGCTCGTGCGGCCTGAGGCCCTGCTGGTCGCGAACAGTCGGTTCGAGTCCACGACTTGGACGGCCATTTCTCTCGGTCCGCCGCTCGGAGGGGCTGCGATCTCGATATTCGGCCCGGTGACGACCGTGGTGGTCGATGCGGTCAGCTACTTATGCTCGGCGATTGGGATCGGAGCGATCCGCGGGGAGGAGCCGCTTCCTAAGCGTGCCGATACAGCGCGGCTTCGGGCCGGCGACCTGCTCGAAGGGTGGCGGTACATATTGACCCACCCGACATTGCGCTCTCTGTTCTTCAATACGACACTGGTCAACGGCCTGATCTTGGCGACCGCGCCCCTGATCGCCGTGCTCATGCTCGGCCACCTCGGGTTCAAACCCTGGCAGTACGGCCTCGCGTTCGGAGTACCCTGTGTCGGCGGCCTCATCGGCACACGAGTGGCGCGCCCTCTCGTCGCCCGATTCGGGCAACACAAGATCATGCTCACTGCCGGCGCATTGCGCGCGTGCTGGTCGGTCGGATTGGCCTTCATTCATCCCGGTATTGCCGGAATCGTGCTCGTCATCGCCGTTCAGTTCGGCTTGGTCACCTGCGTGGGCGTGTTCAATCCCGTGCTCGCCAGCTATAGGCTCGAGCAGACCGAGACCCACCGAATCGCCCGCACCCTCTCTGCGTGGTCGGTCACCAGCAACCTCACCATTGCTGCCCTGACCGCCCTGTGGGGTCTGCTCGCCGGCATCACCGGTCCCCGCACGGCGATCGCGATCGCCGGTATCCTTTTGCTGTTCACCCCGCTCCTGCTCCCTCGTCGCGGCCACGCGCAGCAGAACGAGCAGGAACTGACCCCGAGCCGTACCTGATACAACGCAACTTTCCAGCGATCTTGTTGATTGCGCTGTAGGCTTGGCTCAAAGGCATCACAACAGGAGAACGGGGCAATGACCGACGCTGCGAACACGCCGACGAAATATTCGCGAACCGAATTGAGCGGACACGACAAACCGAAATGTCGGGTCATCATGCCGCCACTGCAAGGCGGTTGGTCCGAGCCGGCGCTGTTTGAGTGGGAACTGACAGCGGAATCGTGGACCGATGAGCATCCGCACACAGAGTACAACTTCGTGATAGAAGGCCAGCTGTTCGTAGAATGTGGCGGCGTGACCGTCGAGGCGCAGGCCGGCGACGTCGTGCGAGTTCCCGCCGGGGCCGTGGGGAGATACTCGGCGCCAAAATATGCCCGTCTGCTTGCCATCTATGGACCGAGCAAAGGCAGCCCCAGCAGAATGCTGGGCTACGAGAAATTGAGCCGCGGATGAGCCTGGCGGCGTGCGCAGGCCTCGTACTCCCGACCCAATCGCGCCAGATGGGTGACGAGCTACCGAGATTCAAGTTATTTTTTCGCTCACGGACCGGGGTGGCTAAGCGCCCAATAATCTACGTGCCAGCAACGACCCCATGTCTCGGCGACCGTCGGCAACAACGTAGACGACAACTTGTTTCGCATGCACCCTGTAGATCAGCCGGTATGGCTTAAAAAAGATCTGCCGATACTCCGAAATACCAAGAAAGCGCAACTCGTTGACGTAAGAACCGCGCTCAGGCGACGTTCTGAGCGCATCAGTCGTATGAACGACCCGTTCGAGTACGTGGTCAGCGCCGGCTCGGGAATCGCGCTCAGCGATATAAAAGTAGATCTCTTCCAGGTCACGCTCTGCGTCCTTCGTCAGCGAGACCTCGTAGGACATCAGGGGATGGTAGCCTTGGAGCGCAGGCGACCCGCCACCTCCCCTATCGGCGTGATCTCCCCGCGTTCAACCTGCTGGCTGCCGAGCGCGAGGATCTTCAGTAGCGCCAGCGTCTCTTGGGTTTCCTCGTAAGAGGCAACGTCCTGAATTACGGCCTTGGCTTCGCCATTTTGCGTGATGATCATGGGCTTACGCTGCTCCTCCAGCACCTGAAGGACCTCGGCGGCATTCGCCTTGAAGTAGCTAATGGGCTTTATTTGGGTCGAATAGCGCACGGCAGCTCCAGATTGTGACAAGACTTAATATAGTCTTTTTATGGTCCTGTCGCAATATCATCGGCGCACGAGCGCTAAACCCAAGCGACGGTGATCCTTGGCTCGCGTTTGCGGCTCCGTTACGGCCTGGGATGCTGCGGCCTCGCCGATGTTGCAGCAGTGCGTTTCTCCGCGGCCGGACGCGCAGAAGAAACTTGCGAGTGCGCCACGGCGACCGGTGCAGCCGAATGCTCAGCAACGCTGTGCGAGTGCAGCGTGGCGATCGGCCGAACATGGGTGTGGTTATTCTCGACACTGACGGCCGCTGCGGCGGTGTTGTACGTTCTTACGGCTCCCGGTGCACTCACCACGGCGGGTTTTATCCTGGCCGCAATGACGGGATGATCGACGAAGGCTCGCGCCATGAGTTCAGGATTCCCGGCGGATCGCTGCACGATTTGGTGCTGCCGCGGTGTCGCCGACATATGCGGCTCCGCCGCGGTCGCTCTCTCTTGAGCTGTGGGGAATGCCGTAGTACCGCCCGGGCCGCCGTTGTAACTCACCCTATTGACGGCGGCATGATTCACCACGGCAAATTGCAGTGCATCCCAAACAAAGGTGACGCCGCTATCCATTCCCGTCAGTCAATCGCGCGGTCCTTCGTTTCTGGCAACACAATGAGCGCGATGATCGCCGTCGCCAGCGCAAGGCCGACGGGATACCAAAGACCCGCGTAGATGTTGCCGGCGTATATCACCAACGCAGAGGCAACGAACGGTAGAAAGCCGCCGAGAATGCCGACACCCAGATGATACGGCAGCGAAATCGATGTGGTGCGGATCCTCGCGGGGAACATCTCGACCATGAATGCCGCCATCGGTCCGTACACCATGCCGACCAACGCCAACAGCCAAACCACGACCGCGATCGAGCCGACAACATTCACGTTGCCGGCGGTAGCTTCGAAGCCCGCGGCTTTGAGCGCCTTGTCGTAGGCGGACTCATCGAATCCAGTCAGCGTCGTGCCTCCGATACGAGTGACTACGTCGCGGCCCACGACCGCTTGAAGCGAGGTGTATGACAGCCCGTTGCGGCTGAAGAACTTGCGGGCTTTGTCGCATGCTGATGCCGGGGCCGCGAATAGGGAGAACGTGCAATGATCAGCCTCGATCTGGATCGGATTTCGTTCGGCAAAGGCCGCCAAACCGGGATTGGCGAGATCAGCCAGGGCGTGGAAGCTGGGAATGAACGTCAATGCGCCCAACAACATCCCGGCAATCATCACGGGTCTACGGCCTATTCGATCGGACAACGCGCCGCAAAGTACGATGAGAGGCGTTCCAAGAGCCAGCCCGATCGCGATGATTGCGTAGCTGGTCTTGTAATCGACGTGCAGCGTATTTTGCATAAAGAACAGCGCGTAGAACTGCGCGCCATACCAAATCACCGTCATGCCGGAGGTGATGCCGAACAACAACACGAGCACGCCCTTGATGTTGCTCCAGGAACCGAAGGCTTCCCTGATCGGCGATTTCGAGATGTGTCCATTCAACTTCATATTTTGAAAGACCGGTGACTCGTCCAATTTGAGCCGGATGTAGATCGACGCCGCCAGCAAGAATATCGATGTCAGAAACGGGATGCGCCAGCCCCAGGCTTTGAATGCTTCGTCGCCCAATGACACGCGGCAGGCGAGAATGACCAGCAAGGAAAGAAGCAGGCCGAACGTCGAGGTCGTCTGAAGCCAGCTGGTGTAGTAGCCGCGGCGGCCCGCCCCGGAGTGCTCCGCCACATACGTGGCAGCGCTGCCGTATTCGCCCCCTACCGCGAGACCTTGAGTGAGCCGCAGAGTTACCAAGAACACGGGCGCCCAAACACCCACTCGCGCATAGGTCGGCAGCGATCCGACTAAAACGGTTGACAGACCCATCATCACCATCGTGATCATGAAGCAGCGCTTGCGGCCGATTCGGTCGCCCAGCCCGCCGAACACCAGCGCACCCAAGGGCCGCACGGCAAAGCCTGCCCCAAACGTGGCGAGACTGGCTAGAAATGCGGCGGTTTCGTTGCCGGGCGGAAAGAACAGGGCGCCAAAGAATACGGCGAGGCTGCCGTAGAGGAAGAAGTCGTACCACTCGAAGACCGTTCCCAACGATGCGGCGACGAGCACCAGCCTTGTCCTTGCCGCTTCATCCGTGCCGATCCCGCGTGGAGCTTCGAGCGTACCTATTGCGGCCATGAACTCCTCCTGACATCCCTGGGGATTTTCCGAAATGGAGGGAAGGCTGCGATTCGAGTACACCACGGTGCCGGCTGGTGCGCAACGGGTTTCAGTCCGTTTCCATCATTTCCACCCTTCCGAGCTGGAGCCGAAGTCGATGAAGAAAGAATCGGCCGTAAAGTAGCCGAGTCCGATGATGGTCGAGCCGCTAAAATCCGCGCTTACGAAGTCGTAGAAACCATCGATAGTGGAGCTGCTCACTGCCTATGGCCAGCAATTCGCGTTCTTGGGGAATCCGGGTCGTTGCACTCGTACGACGCAGAAACGCTGCCCCGTGGGAGCCTGCATCACTACCCAACGCTCCAGGCGATCCACGACCTTCGCGCCCAGACTCTCGAGGCGGGCCACCTCGGCGGGAATGTCGTCGCTCTCGATATCGATGTGAACGCGGCTCTCATGGCCCACGAGCTGGATCTGCACGATGGGTTCGTCGGGCGGAGTCTCCAACATGCAGTAATTTCCGCGAGTACCCGGGTGATGGGGGTCTACCGCACGACCCAGCGCCTGACTCCAGAAGCCGGCGGCTTCCTCAATGGCGGTGGTCTTACAATCGATCAGGACGGCGCAGAGACGGGAACGGTGCATGACAGAACCCCTCGGTTTTTTACGAAGAAGCCATACAATCTGATTTCCTCCGACACTGCAAGGATTCATGACGCCATGCCGACAAAGCGTTCGCACTCGCTGCCACTCGCGCAAAGTCCGTCAGGTTTATCGGGGAGAATCTTCGGCGTGCTCATGGAGAGCATCAATACGCCCACATATAGGCGCGCCATCAATGCCCTCTCACCCTGAGGGTGCACGGGCGCTATTGGCTCACAGCGGGTTCGAAGCGACGGAGTATCCGACCCATGGGGTATCGCGGATTTTGCTCGCCTGCGCGATGCCGCCCCGATCGACGGCCGGCGATCGCGTTCGGTGACCCTGGGCGGCAATGAGCTCAGTTCTTGGGCGGCGCGGACTGGGCGGCAGTGTGCGTGTGTGGTATGGGCTTGCCGGCGGCCTGCAGTAATTGGTCCTGCTCGGCCATCGTCAGCGCGTGAACCGCCACGATCGGCACCTGCGGCGGCTGCCAGCCAGGCACCAGCAGATAGTTGTCGCCATCGTTGCAGATCTGGCCCGTGTGCTCTCTGTCCTCGAAGCCGAGGCCCTGCTTGAAGCTCAGGTTGAAGACCGGCTCGAACAGTTTGACCACATAGGCATCCTTCGGCAGCGGAGCGCGCACGATCAGCGTCGAATCATTCAGTACGGTCCAGTCACCCTGAAAGGTCGACTTCCAAAAGCAGGAGGCCTTTCCCGGAAGGTTCTCGACCTTCGTGAGATTATCCAGATTGGCCTTGGACGGCGGCGGTTGGGCGGTAGTCGCGCAGCCGGCCGCGATTGCGGCCAGCGCGCCAACGGCGTTAATCAGCAGCGGACGAATTTGCATGGCGCACCTCCTGCGAACTGAGCCCCTCGATGCCAGTTTAACCGTTTCCGCATGCCGCTCCCATCGCCGGGCGTCTCCCGGCCCAGAACCGGTCCATCGCACCGACGCTACGCGCACCGGCACCCTGGAGGGCGTAAGATTCTCTCCGAGCGGCCAGACGACCTGCGAAGACATGGAGGCGAATGTCTCCGGTGAGAAGCGGTTTCTACCTTCAGCGTTACGCGGCAGGAGGACTCTGCGCTCTTCTGCTCCTGTCCGGGTCGTCGTGGCCGGCATCCGATGCCGATACGAAGCCTCTCAACGCAATCCTGATCGTCGCGCGAGACGACCTGCCTGATCCCAATTTCGCGCACTCCATTGTGCTCGTGTTGAACAACCTCGGTCCCGGCCCGATCGGCATCATCATCAATAGACCGATGCCGGTTGCTGTCTCGCGCCTGTTTCCCGATATCGGTCGCCTCGCGCAGGTGCGCGACAAGGTGTACTTCGGCGGACCCATTGACTTCGGGTCCGTGTGGTTTCTTTTTCGCGCCGCCACGCGTCCCAAGCACGCGATCCAAGCCGTTGATGATGTTTATCTGAGCGCCGACCCAGAGTTGCTGCTCCAGCTGCTCGGCCGCAACAAGCCCATGGACAGTCTGCGAATCTTCCTAGGCCACGCCGGCTGGGCGCCCGATCAGCTTGAAAGCGAGATCGAACGGCACGATTGGACATCCAAGCGCGCCGAGATGGCGGCGATCTTCGGCGGCAAGTCCGAGTACCCATGGCCGCCGCCCGAGGATCCAAGGCACAGCACTTAGCGACGCGGGCCTGCCGCGGGGAAGGACCGGACACACCCAGCTCTCAGCGAGGAAGGAGCGGCTCGGTGAGGTGCCGGCGATTGTCGGGCGCCGTGTATGGATCAGGCCAGAATTCAACGAGTCGAACGATCTTTCCGCGCAGCACAGTGAAGAACGAGACCGCTTCGGCGTGCTGCACGCCGTCGTCAATGCTTACTTGGGTGACAACCTCGTCACGGGACGATATCAAGCGGTTGATGCAGAAGTTCCACGGGCCGTTGGCGGGATACTCCGCGTTCATTTGCGCAAAATTGTCCGGTCCGCGAATCCGTTCATTCGACTGCGGCCACTCCAGTACGAAATCTTCAGCCAGGACCGCTCTGACGGAGAAGAAGTCGTTGGTCGCCATCAGGCGCCAGAATTCGCGAACCACGGTCTCTGAAGACGAAGGGTTGGTCATGGCAATAGCCCTCAGACAAAACCGCAGCCGGGGTGGCGAAAGCTTAGCTGGGTCGGCGAATGACGGCTATAGTCACACCGGCAACCCGTTACGATTGAACCGGAGCACGCCGGCGTCCCATGGCCACAGGAAAAGCAAAGACGAAATCCGTCCGCCCCCGCAAGCCGACGCGTGCACGCGGAAAGCTCGCGCCCGGCCGCAGCGCACGCGGGTTGGATGCCGGCGAGGTGGCCATCGCCATGGACAGCCCGGAAATCGCGGACGTCGTCGCCCTGGTGCGAAGCGCCGGCGGAGCGCTCATCGGCGCCTATCGAGAACCCCTGGGCGGACGGCCGCTGGTGCTGGCCTCGCTGCCTCTCAGTGCGGTCCAGCCGACTCCGTTCCAGCGCGATTTGTCGCCGACGCACGCCAAGCGGTTGGCGGTCAAAATCGACGAGACCGCGGCCTTTCTCGACCCCTTGATCGTCGTGCGCGGCGAAGACGGCCGGCTATGGACGCCGAATGGCCGGCATCGGCTGGCGGCCGGCAAGGTTCTCGGACTGAAACAGATCACGGCGCTGATCTCGCCGGACGAGACACTCGCTTATCGCATCCTGGCTCTCAATACCGAGAAGGCTCACAATCTGCGCGACCGCAGCCTCGAGGTGATTCGCATGGCCCGCAGCCTCGCGAAGCGTCACGCCGCTTCCAAGGAGGCGCAATATTCTGCGGAGTTCGAATCCGCGGAGCTTTTGACCTTAGGGATCGTGTACGAAAAATCATCGCGCTTTGCCGGCGGCGCCTACAGCTCCTTTCTGAAGAAGGTCGACCGGTTCAGCGAGCGCAGCCTTGCCGCCAGTTTGCGCGAGCGGGAAGGCTTTGCCTCGCGCTTGCTGGAAATCGACGCGCAGACCAAACGCATCATCGAGCTCCTGCAGAAGCGCGGCTTCAAGTCGCCCTATCTGCGCAATTACGTGGTGGCGCGCATCAATCCGGTGCGTTTCCACAAGGCCAAGAAAGGCGATGCCAAGCCCCCCATGCCGCTGGCGCAGGCGCTCACCCGCATGGCGGCCGCCACCAAGAAATTCAAAGTCGAGTCGGTGTCGAATGCGGATCTGGCCTGGGTGGCGGTGGGCGCCGGCGCAGCGGAATAACCTGGGAGTACCCCGGTGATTGAACGGCAAATACACATCGACACCCCGGGTGGCCGGATGAACACCTTCATTTGCCACCCGGAGCGCTCCGCGCCTCATCCCGTGATCCTCTTCTTCATGGACGCGCCGGGCATCCGCGAAGAACTTCGGGATATGGCGCGCCGCCTGGGTACCGTGGGCTACTACGTCATGCTCCCGAATCTCTACTATCGCTCCGGTGTCGAGGAACTCGGGCCCACCGCCGGCGATGCGAATGCAGCCAGGCGCCAGAGAGCAATGCAGCTCAAGGAGAGCATCGATATACCGATGGTCATGGAAGACACCGATGCGCTGATCGCCTTCGCAGCCAGGGATGCCGCGGCCTCGAAGGGCCCCATGGGGTGCGTCGGCTACTGCATGAGCGGCCCGTATGCCATCAACGCGGCGGTACGCCATCGCGCCCGAGTGCGTGCCGCGGCATCGATATACGGCGTCGACCTCGTCACCGCTCGGCCCGATAGTCCGCACCTGGCCCTGCAGCGCACCGACGCCCGGCTGTATTTCGGCTGCGCTGAGAACGATCAGTACGCGCCGAAGGAGACGATCGATGCGCTGCGATCGGAACTCGAACGCGTGGATGGTAACGCCGAAGTGGAGATTTATCCCGGCACTCATCACGGCTTCGCGTTCCCTCAGCGGCCTCTATACGACAAACCGGCGGCGGAGCGTCACTGGGAGCGCCTGTTCGCGCTGTTTGGCAGCGCACTCCAAAAACTATAAGGATTTGCCGATGAAACTGATCGCGCTTTTTCTCGCCGCCCCGCTCGCCATGTCCGCGAACGCGTCCTCTGCCTCCGCCGAGCCCGGGGGTTCCTCATCCCCGGTGCATACGTTCGCATCGCTCGTGATCTCGCCGGCCGGCGACCGCGTCGCGAGCGTCGAGAACCTTCAGTCCCTGACGAGCGCCGAGCAAATCCACGGTCCGGTCATTACCCGCGCAACGCGTGACGGACATGTGCTGGCGTCCCTGGATCCCTGCGCAACCTGCACTTATAGCGGCCTCGCGTGGTCCGCGGACGGCCGCGCGCTGGCGTTTCTCGCCACCGATCCGGCGGCCGCCACGGTTCGGATTTTGCTGGCCCGCGACGGCGACGTTAAGACGGTAGCGACCTTGCAGGGCGTGGCAAACACGCCGCGTTTCTCGCCGGATGGCCGCACGCTTGCCCTGCTTGCGACGGTTGCTGCGAAGAAGAAGACCGGCGCGCTGGAGGCCGGCGCGCCGCAGGTAGGCGATATCGGCGCCGCGCCGGATGAGCAGCGCATTGCCGTCGTGCCCGTCGACGGCGGCGAGTTGTCCCTCATCACCCCCGGCGACACCTTCATCTATGAGTACGACTGGACCCCCGACGGCCGGGGCTTCGTCGCGACCGCCGCCAAGGGCGACGGCGACGATAACTGGTGGCTCGCCGAACTCGATGCCTTCGATCTCGCCACGGGCAAGGCGCGGCAGATCGTCGCGCCGCACTATGAGAAATACCAGATGTGCATGCCGCACATGTCGCCGGACGGCAAGAGCGTGGCGTTCATAGGCGGCATCATGAGCGATTTCGGGCCTCTGGGCGGCGAGATCTACGAGGTACCATTCGCCGGGGGCACCCCCGTGAGCCTGACGCCCGGCTATCGCGGCTCTTTCAACGCGCTGCTCTGGCGCGGCAGGCAACTCTTTGCGACGGCGATGATCGTCGATAAGGCGGCATTGGTCTTGGTCGATCCCGGCAAGCCCCGGACGCGAATCTTGTGGAGCGACTCTGTTACGGCGAACTCCGCGGAGGGTGACGTGTCCTTGAGCGCCGATGGCCGGGCGGGCGCGGCGGTGGTCGAGGACTTCGGGCGTGGACCGCGCATCATCGCGGGCCCCATAGCCAAAATGAGGGTGATAACCCACGACAACGATGCGCTGACCGTCGATCTCGACGTCCACAGCGTGCAATGGAAGAACGAGGGCTTCGATGTGCAGGGGTGGCTCATTGGCCCGCGCGATCGCCCGCCCGGCAAGCTCTATCCCATGATCGTTCATGTGCACGGCGGCCCCAGCGCCGGGGTGCTGCCGCTGTTCGGCACCGACTATTCACTCTATACGACAGTGCACGAATGGGTGGCGCTCGGCTACTACGTATTCATGCCCAACCCCCGCGGCAGCTTCGGGCAGGGGGATGCCTTCGCGCGCGCCAATATCCGCGACTTTGGCGGTGGCGACTTCCGCGACATCATGAGCGGCGTGGACGCCGCCGAGAAAATCGCCCCCATCGACGATCACCGGCTCGGAATCCACGGCCACAGCTACGGCGGCTTCATGGTGATGTGGACGGTCACGCACACGAACCGCTTCCGCACGGCGGTTGCCGGCGCCGGTATCTCGAACTGGATCAGCTACTACGGCCTCAACGGCGTCGACACGTGGATGCTCCCCTTCTTCGGCGCGTCCATGTACGACGATCCCGCCCTTTACCGGTCGATGTCGCCGCTCGAATCGGTCAAGCGCGTGCGCACGCCCACGCTGATGTACACCGGTGAATTTGACGTCGAGGTTCCGGCCGAGCAGTCGTTCGAGTTCTGGCACGCGCTGCGCGCCCTCGGCGTGCCGACTGACTTGCATGTCTATGCCGGCGAAGGGCACCTGATCCAACAGTCGGCGCACATCGTGGATCTGCGGCGGCGCCTGCCGGAGTGGTTCGAGCACTATCTGACGCCCTGAGCGATGGAGCCGTAGCGGCCTTCCGGGTTGAGGGGGTCTGTGACCGGTGCACGAGACGTGTGCAGCAGCATAGGGTCGGCGCACCAGGATCGCACGCGCGGCGAATGGTGTTTACAGCGAGGCGACTTGACTGCTAAAACAGGCGCGCGCCGGAATCAATTACAAAGTCGGGGGATGAGACAATGAAACACGCCCAGCGAAAGTCACTCCTGCTATTGATGGCCGTGGCCGCCGCGGGCGCCGCCTCGGCCGACCCTGCCGCCGATGTTGCGGCGGACCGCGCCGTCAATAGAAACGATGTCCTCGAGGAAATCGTAGTCACGGCGGAGAAGCGTGCATCGACGGTCCAGGACACGCCCATCAGCATGACGGCGATGTCCGGGGACCTCATGCAGCAAGTCGGCATCTCCAATATCGGCGGAGTCATCCAGGCGGTTCCCGGCATTTCCGAGCGCACCGCGGGACCCGGACAGACCGAGTTGGAAATGCGGGGACTGTCCTCCTCGGGCGGATCGTCGCCGACGGTGGGATTTTATTTGGATGACTATCCGCTCACTCCGCCGGCCGCGGCTCTGAACGGCAAGGTGGTCATCGACCCCGACCTGTTCGATGTGAACCGTGTCGAAGTTTTGCGCGGGCCGCAGGGAACCCTCTACGGCTCCGGCTCCATGGGCGGCACGGTCAAGCTCGTCACCAACGCGCCGAAGATGAATGATTTCGAGGGAACCGTCGAAGCCACCGGCGCAAGCCAGAGCGGCGGCGGCTTCAATCGCGGCGGCAATTTGATGCTGAACGTTCCGCTGATCGATGACCGTCTCGCCATGCGCGTGGTTCTCACCGACCAATACACCGACGGCTGGATTACCCGATACGTTCTGGGCGACAATTTTCCCGTGCCGACCGGTCCCTGTCCGGGATGGGCCGCCTGCACGCGCGGCAACGTGGCGGCGGCGACGCCGACGGCCGTCGTGCCCCGGATCAACTGGGAGCGCCTGCAAGGCGGCCGCGTGGGCTTCCTGGTACAGCCCGCCGATGGGTTGAAAATCGACGCCACGGCCATGTATCAGAAAATTACCGCGGGCGATTACAACGAGTACGATCTGCCGCCGGGAAACCCCGCCGCGCACTACCAGCCGTTCAACAATGGCGAGCCCATTGACGATGAATTCCGGCTCTACGGAGTGACCGTCACCTACGATATGAGCTTCGCCCAGCTCACTTCGGCGACCGCCTACTATTCGCGGGGAGAAAGCCAGACTTCCGACGTCTCCGAGGCATTGTACAGCGTCGTCGGACTTTTCGGCGTGAGCATCCCCCAGTTCTATGAGATCCCCTTCAACGAGACCGATTCGACCCGGCAATTCAGCGAGGAGCTTCGCCTGGCCTCCACCGGCAGCGGCGCGCTGCAATGGATCGGAGGCCTGTTCTTCAGCAAATTCGAATCCATCTTTTCGGAGTACAACGCTTCGGTGCCCTTGGCATTCATTTCGGTGGGGGGAGCGGCCGCGAATCCCGACGGCATCATCTACCAGGCGCACAATCCCTACCACCTGAAGCAATATGCGGCCTTCGGCGAGGGCACGTACGCGTTCACCGACACCCTCAAGTTGACGGCGGGCGTGCGCTATTACAAGTTCGACAGCCGCGCCGATGAGGAGACCTCGGGCTTCGCCACCGACTCGGGCAATGCGGGGACCACGCTCAGCTCATTCACCCAGTCGAACAGCGGTGCCAACCCCAAGGTCACGCTGTCCTACGAGCCGGATCACGAACTTACCGTCTACGGGACCATCGCGCGCGGCTTCCGGCCCGGGGGCATCAATCAACAGATTCCCAGCAGCATTTGCACCATCAGCCCCGAAACCTACGGTCCGGACAGTACGTGGAACTATGAGGTGGGCGAGAAGGCCAGAATGCTCGATAGCCGCTTGGTGCTGAATGCCGATGTGTACTACATCAAGTGGACACAGGTACAGCAGGTCGTGAATCAGCCGTGCGGATATCCGTTGACCGTGAACGCGGGCAATGCCGCCTCCTATGGTCCTGAAATCGAACTCACCGCGCTGCTGACGCCGCAGCTGACCATGACCTTCAGCGGCACCTACACCCATTCCACGCTGACTTCGGTGAACGGCTCAGTCACCCAGGCGGACCCGGCGCTGGTCACCGGCCTGCCCATACTCAACATTCCGAAATACACCGAGACCACCTCGCTGACCTACATGACGCCGATTTCCGCCGCTTACAAGTTCATGGCGCGGGTCAACAATTCCTACGTCGGCGAATCGACGGACATCGAGTACTCCTACGCGACCCTACCGGCTTACGACCTGCTCGGGCTGCGCTTCGGGCTGGTCGGCGACAAGTTGTCCGGGTATTTGTTCTCCGACAACCTGACCGACAAACGTGCAGAACTCGGCATCAACACCACGGGCTTCTCCTGGACGATCCCGTCGCTGGAGCGCGTGGTGACGAATCAGCCGAGAACCGTCGGCGTCGATGTCCAATATAAGTTCTAACGGCGCGCGCAATCGCCCCTTGTCCGACAGACATCCCGATGTAGCAAAGACACTATATAAGGAGTATCCATCGAGCAAGGAGCCAACCGATGCCCAGCCCATCAGCCGGTGCGCCCACCGATCGGCTCTCGTCCATCGATCACATCGTCGTGCTCATGCTCGAGAATCGATCCTTCGATCACATGCTGGGATATCTTTACGCGGACAGCGGGAACGTGTCCGCGGCAGGGCAGGCCTTCGAAGGTCTGACAGGGACGGAATCCAATCCCGATGCCAAGGGCCGTGCGGTACCGGTGTTCAAGATCGACTCGTCCGGCAAGTATGCCTATTTCATGCCGGGCGCCGATCCCGGCGAAGGATATAGCGCAACCAACAGCCAGCTTTTCGGCACGGCAACCGCGCCCAATCCGGCGGTTGCCTCCAATACCGGCTTCGTCAC
This sequence comes from uncultured Gammaproteobacteria bacterium, assembly GCA_963784105.1. GTDB lineage: Bacteria > Pseudomonadota > Gammaproteobacteria > Steroidobacterales > Steroidobacteraceae > Bog-1198. Next base: position 162,711 of record CAWAQE010000015.1, on the reverse strand, counting down.
CAACTTCGCCTACACGCTCGGATGGCAGGCCAAGGAGCCCAGCTGGTCCATTCTGCCGGGGACGGTTGCATCCAACATCATGGGCATGTTCACCCCGCAGATGCTGCCCATCTTGTCGGGTCTTGCGCGCGGCTTTGCCGTCTGTGATCAGTGGTTCGCTTCGGCGCCGACAGAAACCCTGCCGAATCGGGCCTTCGTATGTGCCGCCACCTCGCAGGGGCACATGGACGACAACACCAAGACATTCACCAGCCCGACCATCTTCGGGCTGTTGTCGGCGCAGAATCAAGGTTGGGCCATTTACGGCTACAACGCACAGCCGCTGACGCGGCTCGACTTCCCCGACATCACCGACGCGTCCGAGGAGCATTTCGGCCTCTTCACGGATTTTCAAAAGGCCGCCGCCGCGGGCTCCCTGCCCGCCTACACCTTTCTAGAGCCTTCGTGGGAGAGCACCGGCAACAGCCAGCACCCCAACTACAATGTCGCCCTGGGCGAGCAGTTGATTCACGACGTGTACTACGCTTTGCGCAACGGTCCGGCCTGGAATGAGACCCTCCTCATCATCACCTACGACGAACACGGCGGCTGCTACGATCACGTTCCCCCGCCTCGAGGAGCGGTGCCCCCCGATGATTCCGCGGGCGAATACGGATTCGATTTCAAGCGCTTCGGGGTGCGCGTCCCGACGATCCTCGTCTCACCGCTGATTGCCGCCGGCACGGTGTTTCGCGTCGCGCCGGGAACCATGCCGCTGGATCATACCTCGATACTCAAAACCGTCGAGCGGCGCTGGCGGCTTCCGGCACTGACCGCCCGCGATGCGGCGGCTCAGGACATAGGCGCCGTGCTGACTCTCGCCACCGCGCGCACGGATGATCCCCTGCAGGGGGTCGCCGTGCCGACCGCGACCCTGCCGGCCTCCATCGCCAATCGCCCGTCGCATTTGCAGGAAATACAAGCGGACTTGGCGTCGCACTTGCCGATCCCCGATCGGGCGGGCGGGGCTCATCATGAGCTCCCTCGATTGCATACGAACAAGGACTACCGCGCCTACATAAGCCGGCGCGTGGCTGCGTGGCTGCGCGCGAAGCGGGCGCGCGGGCCGGCAACACCCGGGAAGTAGCGCACCGACTTCATTGCAGAATTCCGCCGATGAGTTCGGCCTTGAAAACCTTGAGCGCATGCTCGATGTCCAGCGCGAGACCCAAGGTCTTGCGGACGCCGTTGCCTTCGATGTCCGAGGTGCCCAAGTACATCCCGACCATGACCTTGTCGGCGTCGCGAATCGACGAAACGGCCGAGCCGCTGTCGCCCGGAACTCCCGCCGCATCGATCAGGAACAGCGGCGGCTGAAGCGTCGAGGACAGGCTCCTCGGGCTGGTCAAGGCCTGCAGCACGGTGGCGGGTTGGGGCGAGCCGCTCGAGCCAAAATGCCCGTTCACCATGAGCCCTTGAACCGAGGGGATCGCCGTAGCCGTCGTGTGAGGAACACACAGTTCGAAGGGATCGACCGGCTCGAGTATCGCGGCGTCGATGTGGCCCGGCGCCTTCGCCGTCAGAATCGATTTCTTGTTCGAGCCGTGAATGCAGGAAAGGTCCACGGATTGGCCTGTTTTCAGGTGATCGACGACGTGGCGCGCGGTCAGCAAGTAGAGCGAGCCGCCGATATTGATCATGGCGGAACTGCGGCCGTGCCGGGGATGAAAATGCGGGACGAAGTCGCTGCTGAATGTCGCAACCGGCAGCTCATAGCTGTTGTATCTCAGCCGCATATTGGCGCACGAGGGTCCGATGCCGCCTGCGCCTTTCGCGAGATTCGGAGGCCTGTATATCGACAGGCCGAAGCAATAGCCTTCAATGACCGGGAAGTCGTCGCTCGCGGGAGCGCCGCCTGCCGCATAAAAAATGCCGATGCCCACCGCTTCCGATTCGACCAGCAACGGAACCGTCTCGCCGGCATCCCCGCTTCGCACGAGCAGCTCCAGATCCTCGAGCACGAGCTGCGACCACAGAGCCAGTCGGGTCAACAGCGCATCGCCGGCAACGAGTTCTTCCATGGCCGGGGTCAGGGGGACGTCCGGCGCATTGCGGGGAACCAGATGAGTGAGGATATCGCGTGCGATCATAAGTTCAGCGCATGAACGGCTGCCGCTCGATCTCGATTGCTTCCGGATTGCGCCCCTGGGCGCGCAGCGCGTCGGCCAGCAGCCGGCCGGCTTGAGCCTGCGCGCCTCGATCGCCGCTGGCAAGCGCGAGCGCCTTGCGGCCGCAGGCCTCGGCCTGATGTGCGTCATTCTCCGCGAGCCGCAGCCGCCCGCGTTCTATCCACAGCAGAGGATTGTTCGGCTCGATGCGCAGGGCGCGATCCAGCGTCGATGAAGCCCCGTCGAGATCGCCATGTGACACCATCGCGCGCGCCTGTGTTACCAGCGAGCGTGTCGCGGGGGAGAGGCGATTCTCGCGCGGCGGCGGCGCCGGGCGCGACGGAGGCGGCGGCAGCGGCGGCGGCTGACTCGGTGAAATCGAGCCGGCCGAGCCCGAGCCTTGAGGTTGCGGAGGCGGTGCGCTCGGCGGCTCGGGTCGCGGCAGCGGCGCGAAACAGCCGCTGAGCAATGCCGCGCTGCCGAGCGCGGCGGCAAGCATCTTCAGTGAACGATGTTCTTGAGCCATGATTTGATCTTGTCACCCATCTTGCTGGTTGGCGAGGCATCGACGCGCGGGGCGCCGCAGCCGGGCTTTGCAGGCAGTACCGTGTCCTTCGGCAATGAGACGAGGACGGCGTCCGCGCTGCAGCCCGGACTCGTTTCCAGCCCGTCTCCGTATCCGATCCATCGGTCCTCGACAAGTTCCGGCGGCACGGGCTCGAACGAGGTAGATTTGAGTTTGGCCAGCGTGTCGGCCCACACCGGCAATCCTGCGGCGGCTCCGACCAGTCCGGTCCCGCGGTTGTCATCGTAACCCACCCATGCCACTGCCACGTAGCTGCCCGTGAAACCCGCGAACCAACTGTCGCGGGTGTCGGAGGACGTACCGGTCTTGCCGGCGATGGTGATGCCCTGCGGCATGCGGCTCGCCACGCCGCGAGCGGTGCCGCGCGTCGTGACCAGCGTCAGCATCCGATCGAGCTCGTAGACGGCGGCCGGGGGCGCCACCGCCTCGAGCTGCACCTTGAAAGTCTTGAGCGGCTTCCCGTGTTCATCCACGACCGCGCGCACCGCGCGCAATCGGGCTCGAAAGCCGCCGTTCGCCAACGAGGTGTAAACCTGCACGACCTCGAGCGGCGTCATCTCCACGGTCCCGAGCAGCATCGATGGGTTGAGTACCGGCCGAGTTTCCAGTCCCAGCCGCTGCAGGGTGTCAGCCACTTTCGGCAGACCGAGATCGAGCCCGAGGCGCACGGTGGCAAGATTCATCGACTCGGCCAGCGCACGCGCCATCGGCACCCAGCCGTAGACCACATGCTCGAAATTCTGCGGCGCCCACAGGCTGCCGTCGCCGAGCTTGAGTTCTATCGGAGCATCATCGATCAGCGTGGCCGCGTTGTAGCGGCCGGTCTCGAGAGCGGTCAGGTACACCGCGGGCTTGACGAGCGAGCCGATCGGCCGGCGCGCATCGAGAGCGCGGTTGAAGCCGCCCGTACCCACGTCCCGGCCGCCGACCACCGCCACCACATCGCCGCTGTTCGGCTCGGCGACCACCACTGCGCCTTCGAGATGATCGCCGCGCACCCGGCTTGCGGCGTCGAGGCGCTTCAGATTCACGATGAGTGCGTGCTCCGCGGCCGCCTGCGCGCGCGGATCCAGGCTCGTGTACACCGACAGTCCCGCGGCGGCGAGATCCGCGTCCGCATAGTCGCGTTTCAGGTCGCGGCGAACCAGGTCGAGATAAGCCGGCACGTAGCTGCCGCCGGGGGGCTCGAGTCCCAACGGGGCCGCGGCCGCACGCTTCGCGGCGCCGGCATCGATCAAGTGCGCATCGGCAAATTCCTGCAGCACCAGATTGCGCCGCGTGCGCGCGCGATCAGGATGCTTGCGGGGGTCGTAGTAGGATGGACCCTTGACCAGGCCGATCAGCATGGCGAGTTCGCCGGCGTCGAGCTCGTCGAGCGGCTTGGCGAAATAGTACTCGCTGCCGAGCCCGAAGCCGTGTATCGCACGCGAGCCGTCCTGGCCGAGGTACACCTCGTTCAAGTAGGCGACCAGAATCTCCTCCTTGGAGAAATGCGCCTCGAGGCGCAGGGCCATCAGCGCCTCGGTCACCTTGCGGCTGAAACTCTGCTCATCCGACAGAAAGTAGTTCTTGACCAGCTGCTGAGTCAGCGTGCTGCCGCCCTGCACCACGCGGCGGGCCCGCAAGTCGGCCCACATGGCGCGCAAAATCCCCTCCGCGTCGACGCCATGATGCTCATCGAAGCGCCGGTCCTCGATCAGCTTGATCCCCGAGCGCAGCAGCGGCGGCACGTCGGCGGGCGACAAGACCAGCCGGTCTTCGCCGTGGACGGGAGATACGCTGCCGATCACGGGCGGATCGAGCCGGAACACGGGCAGGTCCGCGCCATTGGCCGACTTCAAGCCGGTGATCGAGCTCGCGTCCGCGCTGATGGAGATGAGTTGGGCTTCGCGCAACTCGTCGATGAAACGCACGCGGCGTGCGTGCAATTCGAAGGAGTTCGCGCGGCGCCGATAAATCCCCGGCCCCGAGGCAGGATCGCCGGGCCGATAATGGACGCGCCGCAGCTCCTCTTCAAGATCGTTGGCCGAGACCGGCGCCCCTGCGTACAGTTCCAGCGGCGCGGCGTAGACGCGCGCCGGCACGGACCAGTGCCTGCCCTGGAATTCCCGGGTGACGACGCCGTCGAGATGAGCGATCCAGAGGGCGGCCGCGGCGGCGAGTATGCCGCATGCGAGAATGAGCGCCACGCCCCAGCGGAGGACCTTGGATCGTGCCACGCCGGATTCAGCCAGAATCGCTGGCCGGCGCCTGGAATTCGACTGCGACGAGTGAGGGCAACGAGACCTGCGGTGCTTCGGCGATGGGTTCCACGATAAGTTGGGTAGTTTGACGATGTACATTCCCGTGTCAACACCGCATCGCAACCGAAGCCCTGGATCAAGGCGCTATTTCGGCCGAAATGCCGCTTCCCGCTCGCCGGTTCTTCCAATTAAGCCCGCAGGACCGGCCCTTACCGATATAATTTCCCGATACTTTGCGAGCAAGGCATCTTCTTCTATGCGGTTCATGCATTTCGTGAGGCCGTTGTCGCGCCTATTTCGCGCAACGCCCGCAAGCTCGCCGGTGCCGCACCCGCGGCGCACGGCGCCCGATTCCGGATCGCCGCAGCACATCGCCGCGGCCTTGGGCGATGGCGACCAAGCACTGCACGCGGCGGCCGTGCACGAGCTGCAGGATGGGGAGAATTTGAGGCAGCTGGCGGGCCTGAACGCCGGTCCCTCGCCGGTTACCGCGGGCCTCGAGCGCGCTGCACAGGCACGCATGGCGCAGCTGCTCGACGCGGGGGCAATCGATTTCGCCGCGCTGTGCACCGCGGCCGAGAACAGCGCCGCCCTGCTGGCCGTGGCGGCTCTCAGCCGCAATGCCACTCTCCTGCCCCAGGCGCTCGCCTTGATCGACGACCCGCGCCGGGTCGCGAAGCTCGTCATCGAAGGCTCCTCCAGCCGCCTACGCCGGCTTGCGGCGCAGGCGATCGAAGATCCCGCCGAGCTCAGACAGCTCCTCAAGCAATTGCGCGGCAAGGACAAGAGCGTCTACAAGATCATCAAGCAGAAGTGCGATGCCCTGCGTGCCGAAGAGCGCCGGGCCGCGCAAATCGAAAGCGACATCAACGCACTCTGCGCATCTCTCGAGCGGCACAGTCACCGTATCTACGATGCGCTGTATGCTCCCTCGCTGCGTCAATTCGATGCCCAATGGCAGTCGCTCGAGGCGCAGGCGCAGCCGGAGGTGCGGGATCGAGTGCATCAGGCGTTCGACCGCTGCCGGGACGTTATTGCGAATCACGAGAAGCAGCTCGCGGAGCAAGCCGCGGAGCTTTCGCAGCGGGAGGCGCTGCGCGCGGCCCGGGAAGAAGCCGCCGCCCATGCCGCCGGCGAAGCACGGCTGCGCGATGAAGCCTTGGCGCTCGCGGCCGCGGAGGCGGCGAAGGCGCGTGAAGCCGAGGAGCGGGCCCATGCCGAGAAAATGGCGGCCGAGGCGCTCGCCTTGCGTCAGATCGGCGCTCTGATCGGCAGGGCCAATGGCGCACTGCGCGACGGCAATACCTCGCGGGCGGCTGGACTGCGCCGTGCCATCGAGCAGAAGCTCTCGGCGGCGCCGGCGGTGCCGGCGTATCTCACCAATCAGGTGCAGCAGCTCGACGTGAAGCTGAACGAGCTCAAGGAGTGGAAGGAACATGCGGTGGCGCCCAAGCGCGCCGAGTTGATCGAAGAGATGCAGGGTCTCATCGGATCATCGGAGGAGCCGAAGGCGCTCGCTGACCGCATCAGGCAATTGCAAGAGGAATGGAAGACGATCAGCAAGGGCATCGTCAGCGAGTCGGAAGAAGACTGGCAAAGCTTTCACCGGGCATCCGAGGCCGCCTACCAGCCCTGCCGCGAATACTTCGAAGCGCAGTCAAAGCTGCGGCAGGCGAACTTGGAGAAGCGCGAGGGCGTGCTCGAGCGCCTGCACGCCTTCGAGACCGCCCAGAGCGGCGAGAATCCGGACTGGCAGGCGGTGGCGGCCGTACTGCGCGAGGCCCGCCAGGAATGGCGCCGGCATTTCCCCGTGGACCGCGCGGCGGGCCTTGCCGTTCAGGAAGCATTCGACGCCGCGCTCGGCCGGCTGCAAGCGCGGCTCGACGCGTGGCATGCGCAAAACGTGGCGGAAAAGAAATCCCTCATCCTGCGTGCCCAGCATTTGCGCGCCAAGGACGACAGCCGCGAGACGGTCGATGCGGTGAAGCGCCTGCAGCTCCTGTGGAAGAACGTGGGCGCGGTCCCGCGCGATCAAGATCAGCCGCTGTGGAACGAGTTTCGTGAACACTGCGATGCGGTCCACCAGAAGCGCCAGCAGGCCCATGCGGAGTACGCCGCCAGCCTCGAGGCCAACAAGGCGCGCGCCGTGGCGCTGTGCGGCGAGGCCGAGAGCGCCGCCGGCCTGTCCGGGCCGGCGCTGCTGGAGGCGGCGGGGAAAATTCCAGAGTGGCGCACCGCTTTCGAGACCCTGGGTGAAATGCCCAGAGCCGAGCAGCGCGCACTGCATGACCGCTTCGAGCGCACGCTCAATCTATGCCAGACCAGGTTATCGCAGCAGCGGGCACGCGATCAGGAGCGTTCGTTCGCGGATCTGTTCGAGGCGGCCCGCCTCATTCAGGCCTATGGGTGGGCGGTGGCCCAAGACACCGAACTCTCTGAACGCGAATCCCTGAAACAGGCGGCCGAGACCTTCATTGCCGGCGTTCCGCACTGGCCCAAGGGCGGCGCCCAGGCACTGAAGGACGCTTGGGCGAAAGCCGCCGACGCCCACGGCGATGCTGCCCACGGCGATGCTGCCCACGGCGATGCTGCCCGCTCCGGCCAGGACGCCGCCGGCCGGGGCAAGGCCGGCCACGGCGCGGCCGGCCAAGGCGCGGCGGCGCACGAAACCGCGCTCAGAATGCTGTGCATCCGCTGCGAGATACTCACCGACCTGCCGACGCCGCCCGAAGATCAAGCCCTGCGCCGCGAGTATCAGGTACAACGCCTGGTGCAGCGCATGGGACAGCGCGGCGATGCAAATGCCGAAGAATTAGACGCTTTGGCGCTGGAATGGGCGCGCGTCGGACCCGTCCCGACGGGCACGCACGAATCCCTGCTGGCCAGGTTCATTCGCTGCCGGCGCGAGGCCTAGACCTCTCGGCCCTGTGTACCGGGCGTGCGGGTCGCGCCCATATCGGCGACAATGGACCACACAGAGATTGGGGGGGTTCCATTGACGCACGCTGCCATTGTGGGTTGGGGTAAGTGCCTGCCGCCGTCGATCCTGACGAATCGCGACCTGTCGACCTTCCTGCCCACGGATGATGAGTGGATTACCACGCGGACCGGCATGAAGGAGAGGCGCATCTCCCATGTGCCCGGCATCGAACTCGCCATCACGGCGTCGCGCCGCGCCATCGCATGTGCCGGCATGTCCGGCGAGGACATAGAACTCGTCATCTACGGCAGCTGCAGCAACGATGAGGCCGTGCCCAACAGCGCCTCCGGCGTGCAGCAGCGCATCGGCGCGGTTCGGGCGGCCGCGTTCGACGTCAACACCGCCTGCACCAGCTTCATGTACGGCCTGTCGATCGGTTCCGCGATGATCAAGACCGGCATCGTCAAGAACGCCCTGGTAATCGGCGTGGAACTCATATCCCAGTACATGGACTGGGAGAATCGCAACGTGGCCGTGCTGTTCGGCGACGGAGCGGCGGCCGTGGTTCTGCAGGTGTCGCAGCAAGAGACGGGCGTAATCGCCGAGAAGCTCCAGTGCTACGCGGATGCACGGCAAATCCTGCGCGTGCGCGGCATGGGCACCATGTACGCCAATCTCGGCGTGCCGTACGGACAGACCGGCTGGGACTTCGACGGTCAGGAAATCTTCCGCAAGGCGGTGCAAGGCATGAGCGAGGCCAGCCTCGATGTGATGCACCGCGCCGGCGTGACCATGGCCGACATCGCTCTGGTGGTGCCGCATCAGGCCAACTTGCGCATCATCGACGCGGTCGCGAAGCGTGCCGGCGCGGGTCCGGACAAGGTGTATCTGACCGTGCAGAAGTACGGCAATATGAGTTCCGCCACCGCGCCCGTCGCGCTGGTGGAGGCCGTGGAAGAGGGCCGCGTGACGTCCGGAAGCCTCGTGCTCATGCCGGCATTCGGCGGCGGTCTGACGCTATCGGCGCATCTGATCCGGTGGGGTCAGCGCGTGACGCCGCTGCAAGCCAGCAGCGCGGAGCTCCCGCCCTGTTCCAAAACCGCGCTCGAGATCGTGAACGAGATCCGCGCGCAAAAGAAGCAGGGAGAAGCCGAGGCCAAGCGCTTCGACACCTTGATTTTCCCGGAGAATCGCACCGGCTGAGGCGCGCTCAGGCGCCGGTCAATGCGATTGCGCCTCCGGCGCCGCATTCGAATAGCGTTTGCCCGCCTCGTGAACGGGGGATGCACGCTTGGAGGACCTCTTCTCCTCCACCGCCCTGATCTTGGCCGCGATGCCCGGCATATTCGGCGCAAGCGCCGCGGCGCGCCGATAGGCGCGAATTGCCTCCTCCGAATGCCTGGCGCGCTCCAGAGCATCGCCCAGACCGACCAGAAGTGCGGGATCGCTGGGGTTCCAGCGAAGCGCGTCATAGCATGCGTCTAGATTCGCATGCGCATGGCAGCCCTCGAAGTCACGCTTGAGAATGGCCGCCTCCGGGCTTCCGGGTGCCGGTGCTGCCGGGACCTGCGACCACGCCGCCAGACCTAGCAGCGGGATTGCCAGAACCGCCAACCTAACCGTACGCATTGATACTTCGGTGCAAGGCGAGAGCGCGCATCATCATGGCGAGAGGTCCCTCGCCAGCCGAATTCCCACGCTGTTGGTCCGGTAGTCCGCGGCGAAGTGATTCCGGTAGTCGGCCCGCACATAGGCCGGGGTGCTGAACCAGGAACCCCCGCGAAGCTCGCGCTCGGAACAATCGCCGTCGGTGCGCGCCGAGCCGTCGATGGGCGCACCCGTATAGTCCGCGTGCCAGCAATCCTCGGTCCATTGAAAGACATTGCCCAACATGTCGTTGAGACCGAATGGGCTGGCCTTGAACGAACCCACCGGCGAGGTGTAGACGTAGCCGTCGTCGCAGGCAAATACCGCCCACCCCGGATACCGGCGCGCCGCGCTCGCATCCGCCACATTCGCGTCTGCACAGGCATCCGTTCCCTGCGCATTCCACGGCTGCGCGGCGTCGCTCCCGGCGCGCGCGGCATACTCCCACTCGGAGGCGCTCGGCAGCCGGTATCGATGTCCGGTTTTCTCGGATAGCCAGGCCGCGTAGGCCTCGGCATCATTCCAGGACACGCACGTCACCGGATGCGATCCGGTTTGCGCAAAGCCTGGGTTATCCCAATTGCTCTCCGGCCGGTGCCTCCACTCGCCGTCATACGTGTCGCAGCCTTGCACTTTGCGGTCCGTGGCCGCGATGAATTCGCGGAATTCATCCACAGTGACGGCATTCGTCGACAGAGCGAACGGCCGGCGGATCACCACCCAATGCAGTGGTTTCTCGAACGCCGTCGCGCCGCTCTCGGCGGGCGCCGATCCTTGTTTGAATCGGCCCGGAGGCAGTACGGTCAATGTGGGACAAGTCGGGCAATCGCGGATCACCGTACCCGGCATCGGCAGGACCGTGGCTGCGGCGGCGGTCGCTTTCGCCGGCGCCGGCGACTGTGCCGGGGCATGATGAATGAGGGACCAGCCGATGACCACGAACAACAAAATCGCGGCGCCCACCCCGATCGTTCGGACATTCGCATGGAGCGGCCAGCGCCTGCCGCGCCTGGACGACGGGCGCTTATCCATCCTCGAATCCGCCGTGGGGAGCGGCGCGTCGGCCGGCGCGAAGTACACGCGCGCCGCGGGCGTGGCAGCGAGGGTCGCGGCAGGTGCGGGGCGCGAGGCGGGTGCAACGGGCGCTGTGGGCACGTCGGCGGCCGCGGCGTCCACTTCAAGAAACCTGTTCTGCTCGAATCCCAGCCGCCATTCACGGGTCCGCAATTGCTCCAAATAGGAACTCGATTGGATCTGCACGGCCTCCAGCTTGGTTCGGACGGCGATCAGATGCGACTCGCCGCGCTTGCGCTGCGCATTGAGCGCGGCGGCGGCCTCCCGGCTCTCTTTCAATTCTGAGGTTAGCGCGGCGACTCGGGTCCGTACCGACTGTAGCTCAGCCTCCAGCACCTTGATGCGCGCTTCGAGCTCGGGCACCTTTTTCGCGTGTTCCTTCTGCAGCTCGGCAAGCTGCATTTCGCGCTCGCTGAGCGAGCGCCGCAGCTGAGAGAGGGTTTTCTCCCGTGCCGCGAGCGAATCGCGCACCGTGCTCAGCTCGGCTTGATAGCGCTCCGACTCCCGCAGAGATTCCTCCCCGCGCGCCTGCGCCGCCTCGTTCAAAGCGGCTTTCTCCGCCAACGCCCTGTCGAGTTCCCCGGCCTTGCCTTGCAGCGCTTCCAATGCGTCCCGGGTCGCCGCCAGTTCCGCACCGAGTGCGGCCGCCACCTTTGCATGGTCCCTTTGCACTGCGGCGAGCTGCTCGTCGCGTTCACCGAGCGCGGCGCTCATTTGAGCGACGGCCGCCTCGCGTGCCGAGAGCGAGGCGATCTGCTCCGTGAGCGTCTTGCCGGTTTGCCTGTTCCTGGCTTGCTCCGACTCCAGTGCGGTCCGGGCGGCCGCGAGCTCCGCGGTCAATGCGATGGCGCGCGCCGCGGCAGCCGACCCCGCATCGCGCGCGCGCTCATACGCCAAACTCATCGCTTCGTATTCGGCATTCTGAGCGGCGATCCGCTCCTCTAGGGCGTGCGTGCTCTCTCGCGGCGAATGTGCCGGTCCCGCCTCCCAGACAACGGCGGGCGGCGAGGCCGCCTGCGTCTCGGCATCGTCGACGGTAGAATCCGGGGTTTCGGTTTGCGCGGCATCCCAGTCCGCTTCGCGCGCCGCGGCCTCGGCGTTGGCCTCGTCGAGAAGGCGAACGACTTCATCGTGCGCGTACTGCGGCAGGGGCTCGTTCAGCTCGTGGCGCCGCAACACTTCGAGCAGTTCCAAGGGCGATGCCTCGGAGGCGAGCAGCCGTTTCAGGTCGAGTTGCACGTCCGAGAAACGCACATCCCCTTCCTCAAAGGCCTGCAGCACCTTCTCGAACATCGAAGCCGGCGAGGAGATCCTGGGGCCCATCCGCTCAGTACGCCTCCCGGAGTTTGTTCATCTGGTTTCCTAGCTCGGCCGATTGCAAGTGCAGCTGCATCAGCCATTCTGCTTTGTTGTACGGAGCTAGACAACGCCTTGTAGTTTTTTCAAGGCGGCGTCGCTCTTCGCCGACTCTGTCGCCTCTAAATTGAAACTCTAAATTGAAATGTCTTATGTCTCGCAACAACAGGGAATATGTGAACTCACACCGCAGCCGCCTTCCCCCTCATACCTCGCCCCAATGAATTCAACCGGCACGAGAATTCGCCCGGGGGGATGAGAGGCTGGAAGCCAACTGCTCCCCCCGTTGGCTTCCAGCCTCTTATCCCCCCGCCGACAGATAATCCGCCAGTTCCTTGCGCGTTTCCTCGAGGTGTGCTCGAGCGAGCGCCTGCACCTCTCTTGCACGTCCCTTGGCCCAGGCCGCATGCAGCGCAATGTGTTCCTTGGTCGCGCGTTTCGGCCGTCCGACAGGCGCAAGGTGCAGCCGCACATAGCGTTGCGAGAGGGTGTGCAGCCGATACAGCGCCTCGTTCGACACCGGCTGCAGGCGCGGGACCACCAGCGCCAGGTGATACCGGCTGTTCAATTCGCCTGAATGAGTCAAATCCTCCGAGTCGAGCGCGCGGTTCAGATTGGCAAGGGCCCGGGCGGCCAGATCCCGGTCGTCGCTTTCGGCAATTCTCGAGCCCTGCGCCGCCGCGGGGGGTTCGATCGCCAGTCGCAGCCGGAACACCTCTTCGAGCTCCGCCGTCGACAGGGGACGCACCTGAAATCCGCGATGCGAGAAGATGTCCACCAGCCCGTCCGCCCGCAGCTGCACGAGGGCCTCGCGCACGGGAATCTTGCTGACGCCGAATTCCGTGGCGATCGCATCCTGCAGGAGCGGCGAGCCCGGCGCATAGGCGCCCGTCAGAATCTTCTCGCGGATGCGGCTCACCACCTGCTCGCCGACGGTGCGAATGAAGATCTGGCTCACGGCGTCTTCCTGGCCCGCCCTATTCCCCAGCAGAACGGGTCGGACTCATCCAGCCTCAAATATGACTCTCCCGTGACATGGGCGAAGCCTGAGATGGTGGGCGCAATTCGCCCGCTCGCCCGGTCCAGCCACCGATAGCGTGCGCTGAACGTGCTGCCGACCAAGCTCTCCTGCACCCAAGTCTCGTCTTCCTTAAGCTTGCCGTCCGCCGCAAGGCAGGCCAGCTTGGCGCTGGTTCCGGTGCCGCAGGGCGAACGGTCATAGGCCTTTCCGGAGCATAGGACGAAGTTGCGGCTATTGGCCGCAGGTCCGGAGGGCGCGCCGAACAGTTCGACATGGTCGACCTGGGGAAAGCCTTGCGCGTTCAGCGCCTGACGCACGCGCCAGGTGAAATCGGTCAGCTCCTCCACATCCTCCAGGGTCAGCCGGCGGCTGCCTGCCTCCACCAGATAGAACCAGTTGCCGCCCCACGCCACATCGCCGCTCACGGGCCCATGGCCCGGCACCTCGACGGCCACGCGCGCCGCCTCGCGATGGCTGGCCACATTCTCGACGTCAACCCGGCCGTCGGCATGCAGATGCGTCTGCACCGGTCCGACCGGCGTGTCGATCTTGATGCGGCCCGGCTTCAGATCCCGCGCATCGGCGAGCGATGCGATCAATCCAATGGTGCCGTGGCCGCACATCCCCAGCAATCCCACATTGTTGAAGAAGATCACGCCGAATTCACAGTCGGCGCGATCGGGCCGGCACAACAAGGCGCCCACCATGGCGTCCGAGCCCCGAGGCTCGTTCACGATGGCCGAACGATAATGGTCGTGATGCTCCCGAAAACGCTGGGCGCGAAGGCTCAAAGGCCCTGTGCCGAGATCGGGGCCGCCGCCGATCACCAAGCGGGTCGGCTCACCGCCGGTGTGCGAGTCGATGACCTGGATTCTCTGCATTCTAATGATTCGGGTCCAACCGCGGCCGGCTGGCACGTGCCTTCTCCACCATGGCCGTCACTTCGGCGCGGCGCCGTCCCTGCAATGGCAAGCGCGGCGGCCGCACGCGCTCCGATCCGCGCCCCATCATCTGTTCGGCGAGCTTGATCGATTGGACCAAGTCATGCTCTGAGTCGAGGTGCAGGAGCGGCATGAACCAGCGGTAGATGGCACGCGCCCGGTCAAGGTCTCCCGAGCGGAGCGCCGCGTACAGCGCCAGGGATTCGGCGGGGAATGCATTGGTGAGGCCCGACACCCAGCCCTTGGCGCCCAGCACCAGTCCCTCGAAGGCCACATCGTCCAATCCGGCGAATAGAGTGAACCGGTCGCCGACCGCGTTCATAACATCGGTGAAGCGGCGCGGATCGGCGGAGGACTCCTTGACGGCGACGATGTTCGGCACATCCGCAAGCTTCTGCAGCGTGGCGATGTCGATGCTGACTCGATACGCCGGCGGATTGTTGTACAGCATGATGGGCAGCGAGGTCGCTCGGGCGATGCTGCGGAAATGATATTCGAGTTCCTCCGGCGTCGGGACATAGACCATGGCCGGCAGGACCATGAAGCCGCTCGCCCCGAGCGCTTCGGCATCGCGCACGAAGGCGACCGCCGTGGCGGTGGTGAATTCCGACACGCCCACGATGACCGGCACCCGGCCGGCGACGGCCTCGACCGCGCCGCGCAGGACCTTGCGCTTCTCATCCGCGCTCAGTGAATTGCCTTCGCCCACCGTGCCCATGAGCACCAGCCCATGCACGCCATCGCGCACCAGCGCGGCCTGCACCGACTGCGTCGCGGGCAGATCGAGCGCCAGGTCCGCATCGAACTGCGTGGTTGCGGCCGGGAAAACGCCGGCCCAGGAGCAAGGCAAGGAATTTGTCATGGCGTACTCGCGAAGTTGAGTTATATCGTATACGGTAGCCGTATGGCCAAGCAAGCGACCGTCGCCATCATCGGCGCAGGCGTCATCGGCTGCGCCGTCGCGCACGCCTTGGCGCGCGAGGGGCGGGCCGTGGTGCTGATCGATCGCGCCGATCCCGGCATGGGGGGCGCGAGTTTCGGGAATGTGGGACATATCGCCACGGAACTGCTCCAGCCTCTGCCCTCGCCCTCGCTTCTGTTCGGCTTTTGGAAGCTATTGCCCCTCTTCAATGGGCCGCTCGATATCTCTCTGCGGCATCTGCCGCGCTTCCTTCCCTGGGCGGCCCGCTTCGCGCGGGCGGCGTTCCACCGCGAGTCGAACACCGGCTCGCTGGCGCCGCTGGTCCAGGCCGCCATGAGCGCCATCGAGGCGCAATTGCGCGAGATCGGCGCTACGGACCTGCTGCGCCGGCATGGGCATTATGAAATTTGGCTGGGCGGGCGGGCACAACGATGCGCGGCCGCGCAGCTGCAATCCATGCGAGCGCTGGGCATCGCGGCGGAGCTCGCGCCCGGCGAACTGCTGGAGCGCGCGGCTCGGTCGGCCCGCGCGGCGCAGGCGGCGGGATTGTGGTTTCCCGATACCGGCCATGTGACCGACCCCCTGCGGTTCGTGCAGGCGCTGGCGCGATCGGCCATGGACCGCGGTGCCCGCTTCGAGCGGCAGTCGGTGCGCGCCGTGCGCCCCGGCGGCGATGCCATCGATGTGGTGACCGAGTCCGCGACCTTGCGCGTGGACTCGGCCGTGATTTGCGCGGGACCTTGGTCCGCGCCCCTGCTCACTGCATTCGGTTTGCATGCGCCGCTCGAGGCGGCGCGCGGCTACCACATCGAACTGGCCGGCCATGCACCGTTGATCGATGCGCCCGTGGCGTACCCCGATCATCATCTGGTCGCGACGCCCATGTCGGGCCGGCTGAGATTGTCGAGCTATATGGAGTTTGCCGGCCTCGACGCACCTGCCGATGCTCGCAAGCCGGCCCGGTTGAGACAGACCGTGAAGGCGCTCGGATACAACTGCCCCAGCGAGGGGGCGAGCTGGATGGGAGCGAGGCCGGTACTGCCGGACTATTTGCCGGGAATCGGCCGCTCGCCCGACCATTCCCTCTTCTACGCCGTGGGGCATCAGCATGTGGGCCTGACCTTGTCGAGCATCACCTCGGAGCTCATCGCCGATCTCGTGCGCGGCCGGCCGCCGCGAATCGATGTGCGGCCGCTGGATCTGCGGCGTTTCGGCGCGCCCGCGGCGTTGAATTAATTACAAACTTTTCAACGAACCGGCGCTTGCAAGTAGTGCCGGCAAGCGGGTGGTAGACTCGATCGTCCAAGCCACGGTCGCACCTCGGAAATGAACTTCAACACCGCCACCCACCGAGTTGGATTCGTTTTTGTCATCGTCCTCTCGTGCGCGATGACTCTTATCGCGGTTGCTCAGGCACAATCCGACGAGGAATTCATGTGCACCTTCGGCTCCGATCGACGAATGGTCAGCGTCGTCAAGGCCGACGCAGCGGGCGAACTCAAGTCTTGCCGGGTGGACTACACGCGGCACGGCAGAACCACGACCCTCTGGTCCTCCAAAACCGGCTACGCCTACTGTGTGTCCAAGGCAGCCTGGCTGGTCACCAAACTCGCCGAGGGACATTATTCCTGCAAGCCGCGGTCCGTCGGGGCGCCCGATGAAAGCAGCTTAGAGCCGCGCAATGGATCGCCCGCCTCAAATAATCCGCCGGAACCGTAGTTGACGGTCAGTACAGGCTGAATTCTGCAAATAATCAGCCGGAAGCCATCTATTTAGACTCTAGCGGCTGAATATTATTGATAATCAACCCGGAGATCTGCTTTCAGCGCGCACGCCCTGGGCAATCGGCATGTGGGCCTGACCCCGTCGGGCATCAACTCGGAGCTCATCGCGAGCTCGTGCCGAGCCGGCGGACGCGAATCGAGTGCGGCCGCTGGACCTGCGGCGTTTCGGCGCGCCCGCGGGCACGTATACTGGGCGGCACCCCGATGGCGCCTTACGGCCACAACGACATCCTGGAGCGCATAAATGACGATGAAAATAACGACAGGCATTATCTTCGCGGGTCTGACACTCGCCCTCGGCGCGGCGGCGGACGCGGCGACACATCGAGATGAGGCGGTTTACCGAGCCGCGGAGGCCAATCGCACCGGCGCTCTCGATCTACTCAAGAGTATCGTCAACATCGACTCCGGGTCGGGCGATGTGGAGGGAGGCAGGCGGGTGGAGGAGATCCTCGCGGCGCAGCTCCAGTCGAGCGGCGCCGAGGTCCGCTACGAGCCTGCCGAAGCGCCCGGCTTGCCGCCGAATCTCGTGGCAGTGTTTCACGGCACGGGCAAGGCGAAGATCCTCATCATCGCTCATATCGACACCGTCTTTGGCCCCGGCACCGTGGCGAAGCGCCCCTTCAGCATCGAGGGGGATCGCGCCCACGGTCCGGGAGTCGGCGACGAAAAGGCCGGCGTGGTCAATGCGGTCACCGCGCTGAAGATTCTGCACGATGTAGGGTTCAAGAAATATGCAACCATCACCCTGCTGCTCGATGACAGCGAAGAGCTGGGATCTCCGGGTTCCACCCATCTCATCGAGACTCTGGCCAGGCAGAGTGACGTCGAATTCAACATGGAACCGGGCGATCCGCCCGATGCGCTCACGGTATGGCGCAAGGGCGCCGGCGATATCTCGATCCAGGTGAAGGGACGCGCCGCCCATGCCGGCATGGTGCCGCAGAATGGCAGGAACGCGGCGGTGGAACTCGTGCATCAGCTCGCCGCGCTCGATGGGACCTTCCCGCACACCGGCGACGGCATCACGGTCAATCTCACGGTCATCAAGGCGGGCACCCGCTCCAACATCATTCCCGACCTTGCGCAGGCCACTCTCGATGTGCGTTTTCGCAAGCTCGAAGACTTCGATGTCGTGCTGAACAAGGTCAAATCCGGACTGGCGCCTTCGATAGTGCCCGACACCACCATCACGGTGACAGAGGGTGGTTCCGCGTTTCCGCCGCTCACGGAGAACGCGGCGACCGAAGCCTTGGGCAAGCGGGCGCAGACCATTTATGCGGAACTGGGCAAGACGGTGGCATTGTCCGGAAACGGCGGCGCTTCGGAATCCGCGGTGGCCTCCTCCGTGGGAACCCCCGCCTTGGATGGACTGGGCTATGTAGGGGACGCCTTCCATACCGACCATGAGTGGATAGACCTGTCGAGCGTCACGCCTCGCCTCTATCTATTCACCCGCCTGCTCATGGAAACGAGCGTGTCGCCGCCCAAGAAGTAGGCCACAGTACCTTGGCATTGTGATGTTGATCGGTGTTTCTGCATTCGCCGAGGCACCGGAACTGCTTTCTGGTGCGCGGTGATGTATATCGGCCCAATGCGCAAGGTCTGGGGGGATAAGGAGTTGGAAGCCAACTGCTCCTCTACGTTGGCTTCCAACTCCTTATCCCCCCAGACCCAGTGAACTGGCTCAATATCATCACCCCGCAACGGCCCGCCCTTCGGTGCGCCCCACCGCGAGCGTGATCCCCCACACCAGAAGTCCGCCGAGCGCCAGCCCGCAGCCGACATAGCCGGTGGAGGTGAGACCGAATCCCGCGGCGATGGCCATTCCGCCGAGCCAGGGCCCGAGAGCGTTCGCGATGTTGAAGGCTGAGTGATTGAGCGCCGCGGCGAGGCTCTGCGCATCGCCCGCGACGTCCATCAGACGCGTTTGCAGTACGGTGGCGAGAGCGCCGCCCACGCCGATGGCGAACACATCGGCCAGCACCGTGGCGTAGCCGCGCGCCGCCAGCGGATACAGCGCGAGCACGACGGCCGACCATATCAGCAGGCCGCATGCTGTCGGCATCAGGGCGCGATCGGCGAATCGCGGAATGAATAGATTGCCGGCGGTCAGGCCGACGCCGAACATGGAAAAGGCAAACGGCGCGGCCGCGGGCGAAACCCGTGTCACATCGGCCAGCGTCGAACCCAAGTAGGTATAGACCGAGAATAATCCGCCGAAGCCGATGGCCCCGATCGCCAGCGTGAGCCACACCTGCACGCGCTTCAGCGCGCCGAGCTCGCGCAGCGGACTGTCGCCGGCTTGCGGCGGGTCGAGCGGCGCACATGCCGCCACCATCACCGCGCACGCGATCGCGAGCGCCGCGACGATTCCGAAAGTGAAGCGCCAGCCCACCGCCTGACCCAGCCAATTGGCGAGCGGCACGCCCACGATGGTTGCCACGGTGAGCCCGAGCAGTACTCGGCCCACGGCCGCGGTGCGCTGGCCGTTCGGCACCAGCGAAGCCGCGACCAGCGCGGCAATTCCAAAGTACGCGCCGTGCGGCAGCCCGCTCAAGAATCGGAATAGCAGCATCCAATGATAGGTGGGCGCGAACGCGGACAAGCCATTCGCGAGCGCGAACAAGACCATCAGGCCGATCAAGAGCTTGCGCCGCGCCAGTCGTGCGGACAGCACGGCGATGACGGGAGCGCCCACGACGACGCCGAGTGCATAGGCGCTGATGACGTGGCCCGCGGTGGGCTCGTCGATGTGCAGGTCCCGCGCGAAATAGCGCAGCAGGCTCATGGTCGCGAACTCGGTGGTGCCGATGGCGAATCCGCCGATCGCGAGCGCGAAATGAACCAGTGCCGGGGGGACGTTACGGCGTGCTATCGGCAGCTCCTGTATGGCAATGACGAATCCGCTACGGCAGTGAAGAATCCGCCGCGCGCCAGCATCGATCCCGCTCGGTGCGGCCACGCAGCAACTCCGCTGCAGTGTACAACAGGCCCGCGGACACGAAAGACTCGATCGTCGGCACGCCCGTGATCGAGGAGTGAGTGTAGTAGGTGAGGATGCCGATGGCTCCGCCCATGGTACAGGCGAGAATGCCGTTGACATTGGTGACATCACTTTGCCGCAGGTGCCGGTCGGCCGCGTAGTCGCGGCGTCCGAGCACGAAGAAATCGGTCAGATACACGCCCGCGATGGGCGGCACGACGAGGCCCAGCAATACGAGAAACCCGATGAGTCGGTCCGCGATGCCGATGACGGCGGCGACGGTCCCGACGATGCCGCAACCGACGACGATGCGGCCGTAGGCGGTGTTGCGCAACGCCGTGGAAGTGACCAGGCCCGTCGAGTAGAGATTGATGGCGTTGATCGTCCAGGTCGACAACACCAGCGTGGTGAAGGCGATGCCGACGAGCCCCAGAGCGGCCATGTACTTCATCGGATCCACTTCGTGGAATGCCAGCGCCGGCAACATCGCCAGGATCAGCGCGCCGCCCGCGCCCAGCCCATTCCCGGTGATGCTGATCAAGGCGCAGTCGAACGTCGATCTCGAGTAGCGGGTGACATCCGGCATGAGCACGACGTTGACGATCATGCCGCCGATCACGGCCGAGATTCCCGTGCTCAAGTCCACCTGGGTGCCCGGCATCGCCAGCATCGCCGACCAAGAAACGTGCGCCAGCGCCCGCCAGGCCACATAGCCCGTGAGCAGCACGAGCAGCGGCGCGACCAGCAGCGACAGCCGGTCGATTGCCCGGAATCCAAACACCGTGGTCATGATGACGAGCCCGCTGCAGCCGACCGTGAAAACCCATTGAGGCGGTGCCGAGGAAAAATAATCCGCCATCGTCAAATAACAGGTACGCCCGAAGAGCTCCGCGGTGACCGCGTACCAGCCGAGCAATACCAGCGCGAGCACCAGATTGACGAGCTTTGCCCCCGCTTTACCGAATACATTGGTCACGATCATGTAGGTCGAAAGCCGGGTCTGGGCGCCCACCATGGCCGCCGGAACGGACATGAGGCAAAGGACCAAGCTGCCGATGACGATGGCGCGGACGCCGGCCGCCAAGCCCAGCGTCAGAGCGAGTTCGGAGCCGACGTAAAGCCCCGTGAGAGTGAACGCGATACCGATGCAAATGAGCGCAACGCGATAGCCGGGTACCGACTGGTCGAGGGGGACGGGCGCCGTCGAGTGCGCCTGGGCGGCGCCGTCGAGCCGGCCGAGTGCCTGGCGCAGCCATTTCAAAATGAGTATGTTCCCCCTATGCCGTAGGTCCGGGGCTGCACCGTCACGCCATACTCCACGTCGGCGATATTGGGGCGCTGGATGGCTTTGTGCTCATCGAGCAGATTGGTGATGAACAGCGATACATCGAATTTCTCCCAGCGGATGCCGGCGCTCGCACCCATCACGAAGTACGCGGGCCGGTCGAAATCCGGATCTCCATGGATGATGGTGCCCTGGCTTGGCCCGATCCACTGCGCGTTCGTACGCACGCTGCCGCGGCTGCCGCCTGTGAGCGGCTGCGTGTATTCGACAGCGGCGGAAAACGAATAGTCGGGAACTCCCGGGACTCGGTCGCCTTTTTCCACGCCCAAAAGCGTAACAGGTTCGACGATCTTCGCCGAGGTATAGTTGCCGCCCAGCGTGACCGTGACGCGATCCAGGAAGCGCTGCGTCGCCTCGAGCTCGACCCCCTTGCTTTCGGCGCTGCCGATATTGTCCTTGATATCGAAGGTGCAGGTCGGAAGGACGATGTCGGTTTGAATATTGTTCCAGTGAATGTCGAACAATGCGCCGGAGAGCACCAGGGAATCCTGCAGCGCGCGAGTCTTCGCGCCCACTTCATAGCTCCAGAGTTTGTCCGACTTGTAGGCCGCGGGCGCCTGGGTGAGACCCAGGCCGGCAAGATCGGCGCTGCACAGCGGAATGGGAACCGGCCGATTCACCCCGCCGTCGCGAAAGCCTTCCGCCGCCGACGCGTAAATCATACTGGTCGAGGACAGGTCGTAGGAAATGACGCCCTTCGGCGTCGCCGCACTGCCGTTCGCGGCGCCGGAAAACGGCGGTGTTCCGTCCGCGAAATAACCCGTGCTGTTAAACGCCAGATCCTCGGTCGCCTTCTCATAGCGGGCTCCGGCGGTGAGCTTGAGTTGCGGCGTCAGCTTGTAGGCCACCTGGCCGAAAACCGCTTTCTGGGTATTCACAAATTCGCTGAAAGCATCGTAGACCAGGTCGCCGGGGAAGGCGGCGCCGAGCAAATTCAGCGGCGTGCCGTGGTACGTCGCCTCGAATGTGGAGTTGAAGCCCGGGATGTGTTCATCATCCAGCAGGCCGGTGCGCGTGCGCGAGTAATACAATCCTGCGATCCACGACCACTTGTCGTCGGGCCCGGCGGGCTTGGAGGCCAGCCGCAACTCCTGATGCACTTGATTGACATTGGTGTTGAACTGCGCCGGGGCGGCCAGTGCCGCGATTGCCGCCCCTCCATAACCGTATTGCTGCTGCAGCGACTCGCCGATGTAAACGCTGTCGTAGAAGGTGCCGTCGATGTTGCGATCGTCTCTGCGCCAGAAATACCCCGATACCGAGGTCAGGTCCGACCAGCCGAAATCGTACTTGACGGTCAGGCTCGTGATTGCAAACTCATCGCTCGCCGTCTCCGCAATGAGCGTGGGGGATTCGAACTCAGGAAGCGCGAGACCGAAGAGATCCTGGCCGCCGGTGTCCACCCGCTGCACGAACACCGAGGGCGTGATGGTCAGCGCATCGTTGGGGCGCAGTTCGAGCGTCGCACGAATCACGGTCGTGTTCTCATCGTTGATGTGCTTGGCGACGGTGGCACCGTCCGGGCCGACTCGGTCGATCCAACCGCTCTGATGATCATAGAGGGCGCCTAAGCGCAGCGCCGCGGAGCCCTCGACGATGGGCAGATTGACGACGCTGTCGCCTTCGTAATTCACGCCGCCGCCTTCGGTTCCTCCCACCGAGCTATGCACGGTGCCCGAGTAGTTATTGAGGTCCGGCTGGTTGCTGACGAAGTGAATCGTGCCGCCCATGGAACTCGCGCCATAGATCGTGCCCTGCGGTCCGCGCAGGACTTCGACGCGATCGATGTCGAAGAACCGCGGTTCGGTCGCCCCGGTGGTATAGATGTTGAGCACGTTGATCGGCACATCGTCGAGATAGATGCCTGTAGTTGCCGAGCCGGCTTGAGAGCTGACGCCGCGGATTTCGATGTTGTTCTGGCCGGGACCGCCGCCGCTGCTGAACGACAGGTTCGGCACGGCGCGCGACAGGTCCGCGTAGTCGGTGATGTGCTCATCCTCGAGCGCCGCCCCGGAGACGGCGGAGATGCTGATGGGCACCTTGCTCAGGGGCTCGGCGGTCTTCTGTGCGGTGACGACCACCTCGGCGAGCTGGGTCGAGTCCGTCTCTTCCGCCGCCCATGCGGAACGCCTGCGCGAGGACGTACGCCATGCATGCGCCAAGCACCTGCCCGATCATTCTGCCGCTCATCATGATTTGACCCCCAACATTCACCGCCAGGCGCGGTCGGCGCTCGAGCGCGCCAACGGCCGAAATTCAACGTCGTCGAGACCAAAGGCGCGCGGACCGACCACCTGCGAGCGCCCGTTCGGCGTGCGCAGCAGCGGATGGCAGGGCATGGCGAGAACGGCGACCCGCTGCCCGTAGCGCAGCACATCGGTGGTGATGGCGTGCCCCGTGTCCGCATCCAGCATCACGATGAGATCGGGAACGCAGACCTCCACCACGCCGCCGCGCTTGAACGTCAGGAATTCGTTCTGGAACACCACACCGGCGCGCGTCCCCGCATGGGCGTCGATTCCTTCGAGCGCCACCTCGCCCACCGAAAATCCGCCGCGCAGGTGCCGCTTCAAATCGACGATCTTGGCATCCATGAGATGTATTCCGCCCTCCTGCGCGCAGATGAGGGGGATCGCGCTGACGTGATCGCGATTGGCCTGCGAGCACGAGGTTGCCGAGCGCGTATGGATTGCGTCACGGTGCCGGGAACGGCGGCCCGTTTCACGTACCGGCCGGGCATCGGAGCCTCCGCGCCCATGGCGGTGCCGCCCATGGTCACCACCGCCGAGCGCGCCAGGCGTTCGAACCACAGGTCCGAAACGACGTTCCGAACGAGCACTACATTGCCCCGCTCGTCGGCAAGGGCGGCCGGAGTCGAGCTTTTGCCCATAGATGCTGAAAGTCGTCATCTGCATCTCGGGAAATGCGCGGCCCATCCCGTCGCCGTCGACGATGCCGATGCCGGCGCTCGCCGCGGCCAGAATGGGCTCGAGCGCATTGCCGCCGCCGATCTCGCCGGCGATCAGGGCATCGACCTTGCGGCCGCAGAACTCCTCCAGCGCGCGCAGCGCCCGCAGTCCCTCGTTGCCTTCCTCCAGTTTCTCGATGCGACACGATGGGGGCGCCGATGCCGCCGATGGGGACGCACGGCGCATCATCGTCGAGCTCATCGAGGCTGATGAGCGGCACCCGCTTTCCGCGCGCGCAGCTCCTGCAGGCATCGAAGCTTGCCGATGTAGGGACTTGCCGCCGCCGCCGGTACCGAGAATGGCGGCGCCGATGGCAAGAGCCTCGATGTCGGATTCGGTGATATTACGCATCAGTTCGCTGCATGCTGATTCAAAACCTCATGTCGCCGACGACCTTGACTCGCACGCGGGTGGCATTGCCGCGCAGATAGGCCAGCGGCACGTCCTCGCGCTCGGTCACGAGGATGGAATCGGGCAATGCGCCGCAGGCGACCGCCTTGCGCCGCGCCTCAGCCTCCGCATCCGCCAGCGCGGACTCGCGCGACTGCTTATCCAGAGAATAGATGCGGTCAACCTCGCCGCTGGTCTGGGCGATGGCCGCGCCGATGGCGTTGGCCACGGCGAAATGCTCCGGCCGGATCACCTCGAGGCCGGCCAGCCGATCGGGCACCAG
The DNA here is from genome assembly GCA_963784105.1 of uncultured Gammaproteobacteria bacterium. Classification (GTDB taxonomy): domain Bacteria; phylum Pseudomonadota; class Gammaproteobacteria; order Steroidobacterales; family Steroidobacteraceae; genus Bog-1198. The sequence continues at coordinate 138,097 of CAWAQE010000015.1, read as the reverse complement.
GATGCTGCCGCCGCCCACGGCGATGACGGGGATGGGATCCGCGGAGATTCGGCTGCGATCGACCGCAGCGTCGAGCAGCGCGCTCGATGGCTTCCTGGCAACGGCGCACGAAGGCGGCATCGAGATGACTGACGCGCGAGCCGGTCGCCGATCGCCGCGCGGCCCGCCGCCACGGCGATGTCGGTGGCGGTGAGCACATCGCCGCCGAACACGCGCGCGCGCCGCGTCAGCTCGTAAGCCCACGCTCTGCGGCCCGACGTGCGGCGCCGGTGCCGAATCTTCGACCGACGAGACCCGCCCCCCAGTCCGATGCTGAAGACATCCGGCATGCGAAAATTCGTGCGCACGCCGCCGATGTCGACGGTGGTGGCGGCCTGCCGCGGGAAGCCCTTGTGCAGCAGGCCGACATCGGTGGTCGTGCCGCCGACATCGATCACGATGGCTTCGGACTTGCCGGACAAGAACGCCGCGCCCCGCATGGAGTTCGTGGGGCCGCTGGCGAAGGTGAGCACCGGGAAGCGCTCCGCCTGCGCCGCGTCCATCAAGGTGCCGTCGTTCTGGCTCAGGTAATACGGGGCAGCGTAGGCCGCATTGGGCGACGCCCTGGCGCAGCGACGCCACGGTACGGCGCGCTAGAGCCAACAGCGCGCTGTTGAGTATGGTCGCGCTCTCCCGCTCGAGCAGGCCCAGCTGTCCGATGGCGGAGGACAGAGTGATCGCCGCATCGGGGCAGGCGGCCGCCAGCAGCCGCCGCCGCTTCGCGCTCGAAGTCGGTCCTGACGGGCGAGAACACGCCGCCGACGGCGATGGCCTTCAATGCCGCGCGCGCGGATGTCGGCGCCGATGCGCGATGATCTCGGCCGGGTCGAAGGGGGCAATGGGCGTGCCGTCGAACTCCACGCCGCCGCTCGCCAGATAGACGTGATCGCCGATGGCTGCGCGCAGATCCGCCGGCCAGTCCACCATGGGCTTGAGGCACTGGGCCGCCGGCAGGCACAGCCGCACCGACGGCGGTTTTCGGACAAATGCCGCCGCTCGATCACGGCATTGGTGAAATGAGTCGTGCCGATCACCACCAGCGCCACATCGGCGGGCGAGATGCCCGCCGCCGACTGCACCTGCCGCAGCGCCTGCATCAGGCCCTGGGTCACATCGGCGGAGGTGGGTACCTTGACGGCCGCCAGAATATCGCGCCCCGCCATGACCACGGCGTCCGTGTTGGTGCCCCCGACGTCCACGCCGATTCGGTACATAGCCCCCGCATCCCCATCATTGATGAGTCCGGCGCAGGCCGCCGGACCCCAGTGGCGAAATGCTATCGGGCGGAGTGGCTAGGTTTTTGCCAAAACCGGTTAGGACTTCGGCGCGGTGGTGTCGAGGGCACTGCGACCGCTCCGTCTTCGCGCTGAAGTACCTCGGTCCAGTGCGCACGGCCCGAAGTACTAAGTGATGATGCCGCGCCGCCGCGCCGTCTCGAGCAAGCTGGATCGAGACTCGACTTTCACTTTGCGGAACAAGTTGCGCAGATGAAATTTCACCGCCGCCTCGCTCAAATTCAGTGCGCGGGCGATTTCCTTGTTCGTATGGCCGTCGGCGAGGCAGCGACAGCACGCGATGCTCCTGGCGTGATACTCCGGCGATGGTCTTGGCGATCATGGGTGCCGTCGGCAGGGTGTGCAGCAGCCGCAGCACGCGCCGGGCAAAGGCGCTTGAGCCATGCATTGGCGCCGGCGGAGTCGGCGATGAAATCGGGCAGCAGGCGCTCGAGAAACTGCCCCTCCTCCACCAGCACGCCCAGCAGATTGTCCGCTTCGGCATGGCGCAAGGCAGCGCGCAGATGGCGGCGGGCGAGACCCTCCTCGCCGCTCCGATGCCGCAGATACGCCTGCAGAATCGCGATCGAGATCTTCTGCCGCGCATCGAGGCCGGGCAGGCCGGCCAAGACATCGGCGGCTTGCAGCGGCCCATCGGCCGTACGCTGCTGCACGATCTGCTGGCGCAGGCGGATGAGCCTTTCCTCCATCTCGAGCTGCGGCGACCGGCGGGCCGGCTGTGCTGCATCGTACTGCTCGAGACGCGCATCGGCCTCCACGTAGCGGCGCGCGGCCTGGTACAGCCGGACCCGGATGAGCAAGAGGCCATGATGCTGGGACGGCCCGTGCCGGCGGGTGAGCGTGAAGCGCGCAATGATCGAGCCGGTCGAGAGCCGTGCGCAGCCCCTGCCGCCAGAACGCCGTGAAGACGAAATGTCCGGCCATGGCCGAGATCAAGTCGGACCAGCTGTCGCCGCGCAGCAGTGCCTGCAGCGTTGCGCTCGATGTCGATGGGACACTCGGCTGAATCGGCCTTCCTCGTAGGCGATCCGCGCCCTGAAGCACTCGATGATGGCGGGCTCGGAATTGAATGCCAGTGCCGACGCTCGAAGCGCCTCCTCCGCGCGGAAAAGGTGCTCCGCAGCATCCCGCAGACGGCCCTGGCGCAACGCCAGATCGCACAAGTGCAGCAGCATGAAATGCACCAGATACGGGCGACTTCGCCCGCTCGTAGGCCGCGAGCGCCTCTTGCGCCAATTGCTTGGCCTCGATAGAGCGATCCGGCCTGCAAGTAGCCGATGGCCATGGTGTTGTACAAAATGCCCCGCGCCAGATCGTCCTCGGCCGGCGAAAAGCGCCTCCAGCCGGCCCCAGCTGGTGATCACCTCCAGCGGCGGCGTCTCGTCGATATCCAAGCTGATGTCGAGCCGCATGAGCACCGCATAGGGTGCGTCCACGGATCGGTGCCGCCGCAGATCGACCGGCAAGTCCGGGATACTTCGCCTCCAGGCGCAAGTCCGCTTCGCGCATTTGACCTCGCTTGATCAGCACCCATAGATGCGCAAGAAACAGCGTCTCCCGGCGCCGCTCCCACTCCGGGCCAAAACTCCGCAGCACCGTCTCCAGCGCCTGATACCCATGGCGGTAGCCGAAAAACATCCCGCCCGCGCGATCGAAAACTTCAGCTGCCTGCTCGGACTGGCCCATGTCGATGAGCGACAGGATCGAGGCCACCGGATCGCCGAAGGCGGTGTGAATGCGGATCAAATCGTCGAGCACGCCGCGCGGCAGCGCTCGCGGCTTCGCGCGCAGCGCCAGAAGGGCCGCACGAACCCATTCGCCCGCCACGGCAATTCCGGCATCCGTGGCGCGAAGGAGCGGGTGCAGGGAAGCGCCCGCTCCGAACAAATGCTCGACGGCGGCCGGCGTCAGCGGCGCGGTGACGGCTCCGAACAATGCAGTCACCAACGATTGCGGCAGGTTCGGCAGCACTTCCCGTTCCAGGAAGTCCGGAAGTATTTTCCGGATCTCGGCGCTGCGTCCCGAAGCCCAGGCATCGACCAGCACCGGCCATCCGCCGGTGGAAGCGAACAAGCCATCGGCATCGGGCACATGGGCGTCGGGCGGGTAGGAATCCGCGGGAGTGAGAAAGAAATCCGCGTCTTCGATGAGTTCCACCAGGCCGTAGGCGCTGGGCGTGAGCATCACCCGGGAAAACTCCTCGCTCGCGCTCGAGGCGATTATCACGCGCCGTTCAGGCCTCCCTTTCACGACGCCGGCCGCAGCCAGGCCTGCTTCGAGCGCTTCCGGCGCCTGTCCATCGATCACCAGCCAGTCGGCAAAGTCCGGCCTTTTGCCCTCCGCCTCGAGGCTCGCCAGGAACCTCGACTTGCCGGTTCCCGGCAGCGCGCGCAGCCAGACGATGGGCCGCCTGCTCTTCAGGATTTTGGCGCGCAGCCGTCCGAATCGGCGCTCCAAAAGGCCGATGGGAACGATTTTGGCGATGCTCACATTCATCGCTCCGGGATATTACGCGATAGCTGCCCAAGAAATGCATCGCGGCGCCCCGGGGGCGCGCCCAGCCGTACTATTGCCCCGGGTGGCTGTCGGCCGCGCCCTTGGACAATCCGAACTCCCGCCGCGCGTTGGAGTAGTAGATCTTGTCGATGACCGATCGCGGCAGCGCAAGCCCCTTCACGTCGGCCTTGATGGCGTCGATGTGCTGACGCCCCGGGGTCGCCAGATAAATCCAGTCGGAGCGCCAGAAGCCATCGGCCTCTTTGGAGAACTGCCCCCTGTTCATCGGCGGGTTCTGGGCGCGTTCGGCCGCGCTCGGAGGATCTTCGGTCAAATCGGTGCCGTAGAGAATGCGGTCCTGGTATTTGATGAAGAAGTTCCGCACCTTGTCGTAGTCGGACTTGGATTGGTATTGAACCTGGGTCATGCGCGCCGCCGTATCGACCACCGTATTGGGATAGGCGTCCAAAAATTGCGCTATGCGGTCGACGCTCCACTCGAGACTCGCCAGGTGCGCCCCGTCGAACTTGAGATGCGGGTGCCGTGCAACGAATCGATCGCGCGCGCCCATCAGAGTTTCGTAGCTCGGCATCTCCGGATGGAGATACATGTAGTATTCCGGGTGATCGCGGAAATAGCTTCGGTCATTGTCCGTGGTCATGGCGTCGAGCGGCAGCCAGCAATTCTTCGGCTCTCCCTGGTGCGCGATCAGCGGGATGCCGCGCTCCTCGAGGTGCTTCATCACGCCGTCGAAGCCCGGATCGTCGAGCATGATGTAATGCCCCTGGGCATTTTTTTCCACCATGCCGATGTTCTTCCAAACCTTCACGGCGAGCGCGCCCTGCTTGACCTCGGCATCGATGTGCCGGATGGTGTCCGCCGTCCAGTCCTTCCCGCCGAAACCCTTCATGGAAAATGTCGTCGCGAAGTGAAAACGCGCGGGATCCTGCTTGATCAGCTTGTGGGCGACACTCGCCTGCCGCTCCAGCGAAGTAAAATCGGGATAGTCGACGTTGATCGCGAGAATCTCGAATCCGTCCTTGGCCGCAATGCGCAGAAACTCGCCGTCGGCGGTGTTCACATGCGTGTGCGAGTCGAATTTTTTGACCTGCGTGAAGTCGGCGACGGTGTACGGCGTTTCAGCGCGTGCGCCCGCGGCGATGGCCGGCAGGAGGCAAAGGAAGGTGCTTACCCGGATGAAGGGACTCAGCCGTGTCGCGATCAAAGGCTTAAGGCTAGGCAAGTTTCATCTCCTTAAGATGTTTATTCATGGGCCGGCGATCCCACCCGCAATAACGAAACAAAGTGATAGCTCTTGCCTCATTTTATCTTTCGTATTCTTACGTTTCATATTATTATTGTTTTCGGACGTGTCAAGAGCCTCAGGAAGGATTCGAGCCCATGAACTCCAACCCCGAATCCTCCTGGCAGGTGCGCCTCAAGGGCAAGTCGCTCAAGGGCCTGATGGGCCCGAGCGCGCCATTCTCCGGGGATCACGTGGAATTGAGCGACACCCACGAGGATTTCGCGTCCGCGGTGGGGGTCGGCGGCATCGTATCGACCAAATTCACCTGGCCGAAGGATCCCAAGCCCAAGGATTCGTTTCTGCTCACGCCCGAGAGGGAAGGCCTGTGGCGGCACTGGATTGCGCTCTACAAGGAGAAAATGCTGCCGCTCGGCACCTATCGCGGCGAACTCTACGATATCGGCTTCGACAAGCCGGAAACACACGCGGTCGAGAAGTCCGGCCGCCTGTACTATGCTTTCTTCGCCAAGCGCTGGAGCGGTGAAGTGGCGCTTCGCGGTTTGGCGCCGGGTACGTATCAGATCCGCGACTATTTCAACGGCCGCGATCTTGGCACCGTATCCGGAACACAGCATCGGCTGCCGGTGACATTCGAAGGCTTTCTGTTACTGGAGACGAAGCAGGCTTGAGGATGCAGCACACCCACCTCGACAGTAGCGCGCCTCACGCCCCGGACTCGGCGGCCCGCACCAGCGAGCCCGGGCTTTTGGTCGGAGAACGCCGCCACCGCATCCTGGATCTGCTGCGCGAACACGGCCGGGTCACGGTGGAAGGGCTGGCGAGCCGCTTCGACACCTCCGCGGTCACCATCCGCAGCGACTTGGCGGCGCTCGAAACCGCGGGCTCCTTGGAGCGCACCCACGGCGGCGCGCTGCTCAGCCGCGACGACCACGATCGGTCCATCGAGGTCAAGCGCACGCTGCACCACGCCGAAAAGGTGCGAATCGCCAAAGCGGCCGTGGCACTCATCCGGGATGGCGAGAGCGTGATCTTGGACTCCGGCACCACCACGGCCGAGATCGCGAAACAGATTCGCAAGCTCGAGGGTCATTCGATCAATGTGATCACCAATGCCTTGAACATCGCGAGCCTGCTCGCCGACGTGCCCTTCGTGCGGTTGATCATGCCCGGCGGCATCCTGCGCCCCGAGTCGAATTCCCTGTCCGGCCACATGGCCGAAGCCGCCCTCGCCGATCTGCAGGCGGACCGTTTGTTTCTGGGCGCCGATGGCTTGGACCCCGAGCGCGGCGTCATGACCCCGCATCTCCCGGAAGCGCAGCTGAACGCGATAATGATTGCGATCTCGCGTCAAGTGATCGCGGTGGCCGATTCATCCAAGCTGATGCGCAGGAATATCTCCCTGATCGCCCGCGTGGATCAGCTGCACATGCTGATCACGGACAGCGGCGCCAATCCGGAGGTGGTCGCCGAATTGAAGCGCCGGGGAGTGGAGGTTAGGCTGGCTTGAGGGCGCTGGGGCGGCGCACTGGGCCGGCGCGCTGCGGCCGACTACGGCGGCGAATGGCTAAGTCAGCGAATGCTACGGCAGCAAGTGCTACGGCAGCGAATGCAATGTCGTATTGAACAGATATTTGCCGCCGAACTCGGTTTGATCCCCCGCTTTCTTGCCCTTGACGGGCTGCAGTCTCGCCGACAGGGGCTTTTTCCATTTCCAGGCCAAAGAGGCCACATCGCCGAAGATGCGTGCCAGCTGGTCCTCACTGATGTCTCCCGGAAAGGGCACGGTATCGAGGCCCGTGCCGCACACCGCGGAATAGGCCAGCAGGGAGTCCGTGCTGAAGGTGCCTTCCGCCCAGCGCCGTGCGAGCAACTTATCCTCCATCACGGGTACCATCAGCCCGGAGTACCCGATCTGCTTGACCGGAACCGCCTTCACCGCGGTGGTGATGATCAGCGCCGCCGTCATGGTTCCGCTGGAGCCGAATTTCGATCCCGTATAGGTCTCGATCGCAGCCCCTATGGACTCATCGGCGAGAGGAGCAGGGGTGGGATCCACTCCCATGAACGTCCAATTCGTCGACGCCGCCACCTGCGAGCCGATGGACTCCGCCACCTTGGCGTGAATCGTCAGCTGCTTCGTGAGCTCGGCGACCGACGCGTCGAAATCCCCGTGCGTGCGCGCGAAGACTTCCTGAACCACATTGGCCCCCTCGAAGCCGATCGAAAACTGCTTGCCCGCGCCGTCATGATAGGTGCCCGGATAAAACGGCCCATACGGCTTGAGCATGGCCGTCGCGGTGAAGTTGAAATTACCCTGGCTGTGCGGGCTATGGTCGGTCACATAGCGCACCAGCGCCGCGCTTTCCCGGATCACCTTCCAGTGGATCCCATCCTCGCCGGCCATGATGGCGCTCCCCTCGAGCGTGGGCAGCGTCGAAAGCATTCGCGCCAGCAGGTGCATGACGCGCGGATCGTCGGTATCCCGCATCATGGCCGGCCCCACGTTGGGCAGGAAGTTCTCCTTCACTGCAAGGTCGTCGAACTTCTTGAGGAATGCCAATGCTTGCGTCTCGGACTGACCGCTGGTGAGTTCTCCCAGCGGCTGAGTCACGATGCGGATGGTCTCGACTTCATACCCCTGCTTCTCGAACTCGCCCTGCACCGCGCGCAGCACCGAGAGAGCCTCCGTGACTTGCTGCACGTAGGCGGCGCGGTCCAGGCGCACGAAAGCCGTGATGGCCCGGACCCGGGGTTTCGTATAGTTTTGCGCCTGCGCCGTGACGGCACAAAGCAGGCTGAGCAGGACCGCGCAAAACAATTTCTTCTGAAGGTTCTGAGTCATGACGCCTCCGTGCAGGGTGAGCGATGCTACCGCCTTTCCCTGAAGGCCGCACGCGTGAGGGCAGCGGGTGGGCAGTCGGGCGGCGTCGGCCGATCCGATCCCGCCACACTTGTTACTCCCACCGTTCGATGGGCCCGTCCTAATCTATCCCATGACCACCGACCCCCACAGCGGTCCACGGTGACTCGCAAGTCGCGGTGGGCCAAGGAGACTCTCATGAGGCTGGTTAGGCTGAGCTCGCCGGGAGGCTTGGAACATCTCAAATTGCTCGAAGAAGATCGTCCCAAACCAAGGCCGGGTGAATTGCTGGTCAGGATCCGGGCAAGCTCGTTGAATTTCCATGACGATATGGTCGTGCTGGGGAAAATACCGTGCGCCGACGGCCGCATTCCGATGTCCGATGGCGCCGGAGAAGTGATTGCGGTCGGAGACGACGTCGATGAATTCAAGGTCGCAGATACCGTCGTCAGCACCTTCTGGCCCTATTGGCTGGGAGGCGAAATGACGCCCGTGATCAAGCGCCACATCCCCGGAGATAATGTCGACGGCTATGCCCGCGAGTACGTGTGCATGCCGGCGCACGCCTTCACGAAGGCCCCGGCAGGCTACACGCCTGCGGAGGCGGCAACGCTCACTTGCGCGGGAGTCACCGCCTGGCGCGGCTTGGTGGTGTGCGGCCGGGTGAAACCCGGCGATACGGTGCTGATCCTCGGCACGGGTGCTGTATCGCTGTTCGCTTTGCAATTCGCGAAGGCCGCGGGCGCCCGGGTAATCGCTACGTCCTCCTCCGAGGAGAAGTTGGAAAAGCTCGAGCGTCTCGGGGTCGACACCATAAATTACAAGGCCGTGCCGGACTGGGGCCGGAAGGCAAAGGCTTTGACGGACGGACGCGGCGTCGATCATGTGATCGAGGTCGGCGGACCCGGCACGTTGACACAGTCGATAGCGGCCTGCAGGACGGGCGGCCATATCGCCCTAATCGGCGTCTTGACCGGTTTTGTGGGAGAAGTGGCCATCCCGGCACTGTTCTCGAATCAGATTCGTATCAGCGGGATCTCCGTAGGCAGCAGAGCAGATCAGGAGGACATGATTCGGGCGATAACTGCCAATCGTTTGAAGCCCGTTATCGACCGTCGTTTCCCGCTGCAGGAAATCGTGGCTGCCTTCAAGTATTACGAATCACAAAAGCACTTTGGTAAGGTTTGCCTCGAACATTAGAATCTCCTGTCGCGCGCTGCCGTCGCGCGGTGAACTCCGTCGCCGCTGCGCAACACCGGCGGCACGCCCCGGCCTCGGTCAGTCCAGCGTCAGCAGGCGTACTCGTCCGTAACTCTTTGCCAGACTCGTGGTTCCCACATAGGAACAGTGGATATTGCCGGCCCCTTCGAGGCTCAGCTGCGCCGCAAAGGGTTCGGTGACGAACACCCCGCCCGGCGGCGCGACGGGGACGATGCGCGCGGCAAAGGACAGCTGCGGGCCGAAAATGGACGGCGTTTCCTCGACCGGATCGAATCCATGATCCGCGCGGCCATAGTGAACCGCAATTCGGAAATTCAGGCGGCGGCCCGGCTCGAGTTCTTCGGCCAGTTGCGCCGTGGCCGCTTGCATTTCCAGAGCCGCCGACGCCGCGGCTGTCGCCGTTCTGAATACCACATGCACGGCATCCCCCCAGGTCTTGCGCAACACGATGGCCTCGGAATGCCGACGCAGCACGGCCGCCGCCGTCTTGGGCAGTAGGCGGGTCCAGTATCGCCTCGTGTCGGCGGCGTTCAGGGAGGAGTAGCTGACGGCGTCCGCAAACAAGAAACCAAACCGCGAGCCCTCCTCTTGCCGGCTCCCGTGCGATGCAATCGCGCCGCGAATCGCACGGCTGTCGGCGTTGCGACAGGCGTACCAGCGGCCGCTGTATTTTGCGAGGACCACCCACGGGGCGCGCAAGGTATCCGCGTGGCCGAGCGATAATCCGAGGGCCGTCTCCGCGCAGACACGATCCTGATCGTCACTCTCATCGAGCAATAGGCTCGACCAGGTATGCGAATCGCGATGGCCGGACGCGTCGCGCCTGGAGGGGAGCGTGGCCGATGGCAATGGAGGCTCCGGATCCGGTGCGTCGGGATAGATGACATGCAGTTGGATCCCTTGCGCGGCCAGCTCGCGCCAGTCGCTGTGACGGCCGCGGCCAATGCAGTAGGCCAGAGCCGGCAGATCGGAGTCCTCCATGCCGACTCCGCTCCGTGAATCGGCCGGCATGTACTCGGGCGGGAGCACGAGTCCCACGGGCGGCAAATACCAGCTATCGACGAGGTCGGCACATTCCGCGCGCACGCCGCGAAGGCGCCGCATTTGCAGCAAGGTTCGCGACCGGGCCCAGGAGTTCTGCCGGCACAGTGGGTTCGCGGCGGCGACCGCGCGCTCGAGCAGGGCTCGATCGCCGCGAACCAGCGCCGCCTCCGCGAGCGTCGCCCAATGAAAATAGGCCGCCTGCTCCTCGGCCGGAACATTGAACTCGGTCACCCGCTCCGCCACCGAACCTGCCAGGCGGACCGCGCGCTCTGCATCGCCCGCCAGCATCCATAACAAGGCCGCGTTCTGACGGCTGTACGTTCCGTCCGTCCGCTGCGCCACGAGCTCATAGGCCTCGGCCGCCTGAGCCAGCATCGTCTCGGTGTCGGTCCGGCCGCCGAAAGCCAGGTCCTTGAGCAATCGCGCCTCGAGCGCCAGAAAATCCTCATTCGCATTCGCACTCAGTGAGGTCGCCCGAAAGGCGTCCAGCGCCGCCTCGGTCGAACCGCACGACGCCAACGCCAGGATGGACAGATGTTCCAGCGCCTGGGAGTTCGGCCAGCGAGTCAACGCATCTTGCGCAAGATCGAATGCCGCGACAAAGTTTCCCGTGCGCTGCAGGCGCCAGGCAGAGGCTAAGGCAACCCCCTCGTCTTCAACCGAATCGATGGACACTGAACGGCTCCTATGGAGTGTCAGCGTACAATGCGGCGAGAGTTCCCGCATCACTGCGGGGTACATCCGGCGGGGATACATCCTGCGAGGGATATCGAGGGACGGCGATGGGCGCCGCATGGGCCTCGTGGCCGATGCGGCGCCTGCCGCGGACCATCAGCGGAGGGCGGCCACGTTGATCGTCTCTGACCCGGTTCCAAAGCGCCGGTTGTACTCGTTCGTCAGTGTCGGGCTATTCACGGAGTGCACGCTCGAGAAAATGGTCCGATTGACGCATGCCTGCGCCGCCGCGGCCTGCGCCAGCTCCCGCGAGCCCACATCGCCGCACACCTGTTCGGCCGCATGGCGAATCCGCTTGTACAGAATCGCGGCGCCCGCCTCGGTGTTGAGGTTGAGGTCCGCGTAATGCACCGTGCGGGCCGGAACGTCATAAGCCGTCCCGTTTGCATGGGCGCCGACCGCGACGCAGGCGAGACAGACAGCAGCGGCGGCCGCGAAGGTGAAGTGCTTGTTGTTTGTGGTGGTATTCATGACTCTCTCCTTAAAAAAATGATTGATCTACCGTCGGGAGTCATGGTGAGCGCTTAGGCGCCGCTCTTCTGTCAACGGCTTGACACAAGCCGTACAATCACCGCCCTTGCGGCCCAGAGAGGGAAAATGGCAATTTCCGTGCGCACCGTCCTCGAGCGAAATCTGCTGTTTCGCGGCCTTTCCCCCGCCACCCTGGAACAGGTGGCCCGTCTCTGCGTCCGCCGTACGTATGAGCGCCAGGCGGTGATCTTTTCGCAGTCGGATCCGGGCGACGCGCTCTACGGAGTGGTGACGGGCAGAGTCCGCATCAGCGCCAGCTCCGCAGGCGGCCGGGAGGTGTTCCTGAACATCATGGAACCCGGCGATATCTTCGGTGAAATCGCGCTGCTCGACGGCCGTCCGCGCACGGCCGGTGCGACCGCGACTGCGCCCTCGGATCTATTCATGGTCACGCGTGAACAGTTTGTGGGCCTGCTGGGGCGCGAACCGCAGCTCGCCGATCATCTGCTGCGGCTCCTGTGCGCACGGCTGCGATGGGTGAGCGGTTTCGCCGAAGAGTCCGCGCTGCTGCCCGTACCCGCGCGTCTCGCGCGGCGCCTGCTCTCGCTCGGCAAGCTGCACGGACACGAGATTGCGGCCGGCATCGAGCTCAAGGTGTCTCAGGATGAGATGGCACGATTCCTCGGACTCTCGCGCCAGATCGTGAATCAATACCTGCAGACCTGGAAGGCGCAGCGCTGGGTCGACCTCGGGCGCGGCAGCATCGTGATTCTGAACGGCCGCGCGCTCGAGGCCATCGTCGCCGACGAGCAGTAGCGGTTGCCGTCAAATCGACTTGACTTCCCCTCCGTCCATTCGAAGCGTCGACCCGGTCATCCAACGGGCCGGCGGCGACACCAGGAACGCCATCAGTTCCGCAATCTCCTCCGGCTCGCCGTAGCGGGAAATGCCCGCCTCTCGTGGAAATTTTTCCGTGGCCTCGGCCACGCTCATGTGGTGGATCGACGCCCAATGCTCCAGGTAGGAGCGGCGGCGCCCCGTCATGACGGGTCCCGGCAAGACACTGTTGACCTGCACGCCATCGGCAATCCCGCGATCCGAGAAGGCCTTTGCAAGAGCGACGATGGCGGCGTTGATGGTGCCGACCGCCGCATAGGGTGCCTTGGGAAACAGCGCCGAATTGCCCGACATGAATATCACCGAACCCTTGGCGTCCTTCAATGCCGGCCATGCTGCAACGGTCAAGCGCCGGGCACCATGAAGCTTCAGCGCCAATCCCGCGTCCCATTGCTCATCGGTCATCTCGAACAAATCGATTTGCGGCACCGCGCCGGCAATATTCAGCACTGCGTCGATGCGGCCGAAAGCCGCGAGCGCGTTCTCGACCACCGCTTTTGCGGACGACTTCTCCGATAGATCGAGATCCATGACTAGCGGCGTAGACTCCGCGGCGGCGACGGCGGCCGCGGTCTCCTGCAATTTCGCGCGGTTTCTCGCCACGAGCACGATGGATTTGAAATCTCGCGCCAGCCGCACCGCCGTGGAACGGCCGATACCCTGGCTGGCACCCGTCACAATCGCCACTGAGCTCTTCATTTGCCGTCTCCCAGTCCGAATAGAGGGTTCGTGATTCTAACGCGGCAAAAATTCCCGCATAGCCAGCGCGATGGGCTCAGCGTGCGTTTCCAACGCGAAGTGCCCGGTATCGAAGAAGCGGACATCCGCACCGGGGATGTCCCGCTTGAAGGCGTTCGCACCGGCCGGCAGGAAAAACGGATCATGCTTGCCCCACACGGCAAGGAGAGGCGGCTTGTGCGTGCGGAAGTAATCCTGGAATGCCGGGTACAGTGAGACATTGCTCTTGTAGTCGCCAAATAGATCCAGCTGCACCTCGTCCGCGCCGGGGCGCGCGAGATAGAAGTTATCGAGCGACAGTCCGTCCGGTGAGACGCCGGCCGCATCGGGTACGCCATGCGTGTACTGCCAGCGCGTCGTCTCCGGAGCGAGAAAGGCGCGTAAGGCGTTGCGATTGGCGGTCGAGGGGTCTTCCCAATACGCGCGGATGGGGCTCCAGCCCTCGCTCAAGCCCTCCTCGTAGGCGTTGCCGTTTTGAGAAATGATCGCGGTAATCCGCTCCGGGTGCCATGCGGCCAGCCGAAAGCCCGTGGGTGCGCCGTAATCGAACACGTAGAGCGCGAAGCGGTCGAACCCCACGACCTCGGTAAATCGGTCGATGACGCGGGCGACGTTGTCGAACGTGTAATTGAATTGACTCCGCGGCGGCATGTCCGACTGACCGAAGCCCGGCAGGTCGGGCGCGATCACGTGGAAGCGATCGGCCAAGAGCGGGATCAAATCCCGGAACATGTGACCGGCACTCGGGAAGCCATGGAGCAGCAGGAGTTTCGGCGCGGTGGGTGCTCCCGACTCTCGATAGAAGATCTTTAGCGCATCGACTTCGACGGTACGATAGGTGATGGGTGGCATGGTATTTCTCCTTACTGACAGTGGAACGGGTTCAGCTTTCTGCCGGGTCATTGAACGCGGCGCGATTCATTGGAGGCGGCGCGATTCACCGACCGCCTCCAGAATGAGATCAACCACCACCGCCGGTGCGGTGACGATGGGCATATGATCAACGGAGTGCGAGCGCACCCGCGCCTTCATGCGATCGGCCATGAAGCGTTGCGCCTCGGGAACGATCATCCTGTCCCGCTCGGCGATGAGAAACCGACTCGGGCGGTCTTCCCAGAGAGGACGCTCGACGGCGACACTGATGCAGGCCGGAGAGATCGGCCGCTGCACTGCAGAGAGGAGTGCGTGCTCCTCTCGGGTTGCGTCCTGAGCAAAGGCCGTGGCGAATGAATCGGAAGGGAGCCAGATGAGTCCATGGCTGTCGGGTGCGAGCTTCGGCGCCTGCGGGTGCGGCGTGGCCCGGTAGAATACGTCAGCGACCGTTTCGCCTTCCGCGGGTGCAAGGCCTGCCACATAGACCAGCGATTTGACTCGCGGGTTTCGAGTCGATCCGATGACCGCACCGCCGTAGGCATGACCGACGAGCACGAGCGGCCCCTCGACTCGCTCAGCTGCCCGGTCGAGCGCCGCCACGTCGTCCGACAAGGAGGTCAGCGGCAACGGAGCCGCAATCGTGCCGACGCCCTTCGCCTGGAGCGCGAGGATCACCTTGCTCCAACTCGACCCATCGGCCCAAGCCCCATGGGCGAGAATGACACTTACACCATTTCCGGACATCTCCTGCTCCTCTTGATGCGCTGACCGGGTCGCTCACTACCTCGCCTGCCCGGTCGGTTGGCGCAACGTAACCCCCATATCGCGCGTAGAGAGGTTATGCAGGCGATCGTAACTTGTCAAATGTATTTGAGGCGGTTACGCTGCAACGCCGTAGAGGTGCCCATGTCTCAGAAGTCGCCGGCCATATTCATCGCCGATTCGGCGGGGCTGGATTTCTTGAACTCGATCGCGACTCCGGTCGATACCGAAGTTGACTGGATCAGCGATGGCGAGGGGTTGCTAGCGTGGTTGGAGCAAGCCCATCTCGTGCCGGTGGACGTGCTCGAAGCGATGCGCAAGCACGCAACGCCTGGCGAAATCGACCGGGTGGCGGCGCAGGCGCGCAGCCTGCGTGAGTGGTTCAGGACATTCGTCCGCAAGCACAGGGGCAAGCCGCTGAAAGCCGCGGATTACGCCGATCTCGAGCCCCTGAATCGGCTACTGGCCCGCGATGAAGGGTTCGGACAGTTGGTGCCGCACCGGCATGGGAAGACTACGGCACTCAAGTTTCAGAGAACGCGGCGCTGGTCATCGCCGGAATCGCTCCTTGTCCCGATTGCCGAAGCTTTGGCGAAGATGCTCGCGGAGGAAGATTTCTCCGACGTAAAAAAATGCGAAAGGGCGGACTGCACGCTGATGTTCGTCGACCGCACGCGAGCTCGTTCGCGGCGCTGGTGCAGCATGGAGATCTGCGGCAATCGCGCCAAGCAGATTGCCCATCGGCAACGGTTGAAGGAGCGGCGCTGAGCGGATGGACGCCGAAAGGCGGGTCCACTTAACTAGGTAGACGCTACCAGGAACGCCTCTCCACTCGCCGGTCGAAGCCCATCGGTTCGATCACTGAAGTAGCGCCGAGTAAGATCACCTGTGGCTATGTGCCGAAGCGTGATCAGGTTCGCGTCCCGCGTGAGATATGTTACTCGCCTCCGTACCGCCCGGCGCGGCGGCGGCGCGGCCGGATGGCCGTAAGCCCGCGAATTACTTCGCCTCCGGCTATTCCTGAAACGCTTTTGTGAGCGCGTCCGTTACATTTGCGTAGAACAGGATCTCGATCTTGGTGGCGACTTCGTCGGACACATCGGCTAACGCACGGCGGCAAGACACCGGCATCAAAATGGCTCGCGCACCCTCCCGGACCGAGGTTTCGACGAATTCGGCCGGCTGTTGTATCGGTTTGACGGCACTGCCGCCCAATTCACCGACGATGACCAGCCCGCCGCGCAACTGCTTCTTGAGCAACGCGGAGCAGAAGGCAAGCAATAAGCCCATTGCGAAAGAGCCGCCGACTTTGCTGCCGTTGAGCGGATGGACTTCGACGGCCAATTCATGGCTCTTGGGATTGCGCGCACCCACGAGATCTTGAGCGTGCAGATACAGATAGTCTTTCGCAGACTTGACGCCCGCCCGCAGCGCCGCCGGCGGCGGCTCATTGACGAGCCGGATCCCGTGACCCCGAGAATCCGCGACTTCGATCCGTGACACTGTCGTCGTCCCTGCGGCGCCGATTGCGCTGGCTGCCCAGGCCTGGCCCGCCGGCAGCCTGGTGATGCCGATTCGTCTCTCGGTGGATGCCTCGGCGGCCGCTTCGATGGGCAAGCGGCTCAGATTGCCTGAGATCTTCTGCAGCACGAGCACGAGGTGCTCGAGTTCCTCGTTGTCGATGCCGTCGATGGCGCGTTGAAACTGCCTGCCGACGATGGGGGTAAGGGAATTGAGCATGTCCTTGCCGCCCTGCGTGAGCACCACCTCGGTGACCCGGCTGTCATTGGGATTGGGAAAGGCGCTCACCAGCCCCTTGGTGACCATGCGCTCCACGATGCGGCTCGCCGTATTGCGCTTCGTCAGCGAGCGCTCTGCCAGGAACCCAATATTTGCGGATTCTTGTTCGCGAAGCACCGTCATGATCCGGTACATCGACCGGTTGACGCCGTACTTTTCGAGCACCGTGCTCATGTCCTCGTGATAGTCGAAATCTGCGTGCGCCATTAAATAAAACGGCGATATCGCCAAGCGGAACTCCGGATGCGCCGGATGGCAAAGCTTGCGATAGTCGATCTTCTTCATCGTTCAGCCGCCCTTCATATCACCCTGCGGTCATTTTACAGACAGGCCGACGTCTTATCGGGTGAGTTGCGATGGATCTGATCTTTAAAGAAATGGTCCAGCCGGCTCACGGCCTCCTTGATGACCTGCAGCGATTGGGACCCAAAGCAGATGCGCAGGTAGCCTTCGCCCGCGGCGCCATAGAAGGCGCCGGACTCGACGACCACCCGCGCCTCGGCGAGCAGCCGGTCTGCCAGAGTCTGTGAGTCAAGTCCGGTACCCCGGATGTCGGGAAAGGCATAGATCGTTCCCTCGGAGAGCGGACACGCCACCCCGGGCATCCGATTCAGCGCGTCGACGAGGAAATCCCGCTTGATCCTCTCATCTTCGACCATATGCCGCAGCACTGCGGGGTCGCCGGTCATGGCCGCCAGCGCGCCATGTTGCACGAAGGTATTGACGTGAGTCACGTCATTCGCCGTAACCTTCAGGATTGCGCTCAGGGTATCCGGTGCGGCCGTGGCATAACCGATGCGCCATCCATCCATCGCATAGCTCTTGGTAAAGGCGTACAAGGAGATGGTGCGTTCCGCCATGCCGGGGAGCGAGGCGACGCTGATGTGTTTGCCCTCATAGACGTTGTATTCATAGACTTCGTCCGCAATCACGATCAGATCGTGGCGAATGGCGATCCGGGCCAGCGCGTCGAGCTCCTCTCTTCGGTATACCCGCCCCGTGGGGTTCGATGGATTGACGAGCACGATCGCCTTGGTGCGCGCCGAGACCTTGGCCTCGATCCATTCAGCCCGAATGGAAAACCCGCCCTCGGCATCCAACGGCGCGGCCACCGCCCGGCCGCCGGCCAGCTCGATCTTGCCCGCGTGCTGGGGGTAGGCCGGGTCGAGCAAAATCACTTCATCGCCTGGATTTATAATGGCAAAGAACGCCGCGAATGAGGCGTGAGTGAGGCCGTTGGTCACAACCACGTCATCGGCCGATGCGGCAATGCCATTGAAGGTGCGCAATTTATGAGCCAGGGCTTCGCGCAGCGGCGCGATACCCGGCAGGTCACTGTAGTGGACGTGCCCGGCCGCGATGGCGGCAATCGTCGCCGACTTGATGTGTTCGGGTGTGTCGTGCGCGGGCTGACCGAGTTCCATGTGAATCAGCCCGCGCTGATCCGCGAGCCGCGCGGCCTTGGCATACATGCCATAATTCTTTTGCGCGGAAGAAGTGATGCGATCGGCAATTCGGGGCATGGATGAACCTCAGGTCGTGACGATGCCGTTGGCGGGATATAGGCGACGCCTGACGGCGAAAAACGTCATGCACAGCGCCATCCCGATGAAGGTATTGATGATCATCGGCAAGGACATGTCGTGACGATGGAGCAAGGTGACCGCGACGAATATCGCCGTGGCTTCCTGACGAATCATGTGTTCCACGGCAATGGCAATCGTTTCACCCCGCGTGACCCGGCCGAGCTTGCAGACGGTCAAACCCACCGTGATCGACGCCAGGTTCATCGCGACCACGATGGCCATCAGGGTGCCGAATGAAGCACGCACCACCGACCACTGCTGCACGACGATCATTCCGAATACGATCACCAGCGTCGCGGTGGCCGCTGTTTTGATGCGCGGGCCGAGCAGAGCGCACCAGCGAGGCCGCAGGCGTGCGGCGAGCATGCCGCAGCAAATGGGAATCAGCGTCACCATCATGATGTGGCCGAGCGAGGACCCGAATGGAATATTGACGGGCAGTGATTTCCGGAACGCGAACAACAGCGCAAAATGCGCGATGAACGGCAGCGTGAAGACATAAATCGTGCTCAGCGCCAGGGTCAGTGAGACCGACAAGGCCACATCGCCCTTGGCGATATCCGTGATGAGATTGGAAAGAATGCCGCCCGGCGTGGTCGCCAGCAAAATGAGGCCCACCAGAAGTTCGGGACTGGGTGCAAACAGCGCGGCCAGCAAGGTGCCGCACAGCGGCACCAGCACGAGCATGCTGAAGACACCGAGGAAGAATGCGCGGCGGCCCGACAAGATGCTTGCAAAGTCGCTGAGCTTCAGTCCGGTCCCAATCGTAAACATGACCAGCCACAGGGACCAGGGCAGAAGATAGCTATCGGCGATCGACATCAACGTCTGCATATTCCCCTCGCATCGCAGGACCTGAGACTACCCAAGTCCACGGCGTGGGTCATTTCTCCTCAGTACTGGTACCGGACATTGATGCCGAAGGTTCGGGGTTCGGCATACAGATGCCGATCCGACAGGAAGGTCGAACCGGCGCCAAAGGCATCGACGAGGTAGGCGCGGTTGGTGACATTTCGAGCCCAACCTGACCATTCCCACTTTGAGTCTGCCGTCTTCAGGCCCGCTCGCAGCCCGAGCAGGCCATAGCCGCCCTGACTGTCTGCCGCGACATTCGGCAATGTGAAGTACACCGAGGAGCGGTAGTTGTAGTCGGCCTGTGCAAAGGGCAAGACGCCTCCGACAGGCTGTGCCGACTGGTACCGCAGCGCGACGTTGGCCGATACCTTCGGCGACTGTACCGGCGTCTCGTCGTCGTAGGCTCCCGAAACGATTTTCGAGTCCAGCAGATTGAGTCCGCCGCGCAGCGACAATTCCTGCGTCATCCGCCAGGTCAAATCGGAATCCAATCCGTAGATCTTCGCGTTGCCGGCGTTGCCGAGCGAGAACACCTCGATCACGTTCGGCGGCGTGCCGTAGGGGATCTCGGTCGAGGCCTGCATATTGCGCCAGTCATAGTAATAGACCGAACTGTCGAGAATTACCGCGCCGTCCGCCAGCGTCGACTTGAAACCGAGTTCGTACGAGTAGAGTGTTTCCGAGGAGTACGACGGCAAGTAAGCGCTCGCGGGTTGGCCGGCCGGGTAGGGCAGAAAGGCGATGTCTCCCGGGAAACCGCCGCCCTTGTATCCCTCACTGACGTTCAGATAGACGAGAACGTCCTTGCTGGGCTGGTAGTTGAGGCCGATTTTTCCGGAGACGCCGTTCGAGGATAGGGTGGCATGGTCGTAGGGTACGGGCGTGAGCTCGTATTGAGGAGGGAAATTCACGTTGACGTTGCTGTCGTAAGTGTAATCACGGCTCTCATGCGTGTCGCGAATACCGGCGACCACCTTCCATTCGTCGGTGAACGCATACTCGGTGTGCGCGAACACGCCCTCGGTTTCGGTGGTCTGTGCGATGTCTTCGGTAAAAATTACCGGAGTCGGATTCAGCGGCGCCACTTCGTAGTTCTGCGCGTAGTTGTAAAGGCTGAGGTCGGAGTCATCGTCATGGCTGTAATACGCACCCACCAGCCACCCCAGCGGACCCGATCCGCTCGAGGCGAGACGCACCTCTTGCGAGAAGGTCTTGAGTGTCTCGACCCGCAGCATATCCTGATCGATATACGGCGAACCGCTGCTGCTGCCCATGGAGCGATCCATCTGCCGGCCGCCGGTGACTGAAGTCAGCGTCATACCATCGAGAGTCCAGTCCATCTTCAGGCTGGCGCCATAGAGGTGGACGTTGTTGCGATTGCCGTAGGAGTTATTGCCGAAGGCGACCGTCGGATCGCCGCTGCCGTCCGCGACGGCCACCTGCGCGCCGGTCGGGGTGGCGACTGCGTACACCGGGCAGCCCTTGCCGCCGTTGAACCCGGCGACGAGCGGCACTGCACAGCTGCCATTGTTGTTGGTGTAGCCCACGCTCTTATAGGAGGGGACCTCCGAGTTGTCGAAGCTTGCATCACCGACGAAGAGCGCCTGGAAGGTATCGGACGGTGTCCACAAGGCCGAAAAGCGTGCGGCCTGCCGTTCGATGGCGGCGTTCTTCGATGCGGTATAGCCGCCGAGATTGTTGCTTGCCACATCCGTCTGCCAGCCGTCGCGTGAGATGGCGTGCCCGGCGAAGCGGATGGCGAGGGTGTCGCTCACCCCGCCGCCGACTTCGGCCTCGATTTCCGTCAGATTGTAATTGCCGTAGTTGACATCGACATAGGAGCTGAACTCCTGGGTGGGGCGTGCGGTGATGAAGTTGATCGCGCCGCCCGTGGTGTTGCGGCCATACAGGTCTCCTTGCGGCCCCTTCAGGACCTCGACCCGCTCCAGGTCGAACAACTGGAAGCCGAGCATTGCGACCGATGGCAGCGCGACTTCGTTGATGTATTCGGTGACCGCCGGGTTCTGATTGGTATTGGCGTTGTTCATGCCGACGCCGCGCAGTGAGAAGACCGGATCGCCGAACTGACTGGTCGACACGTAGAGTCCCGGCGTGTATGCCGCGAGGTCGCCGGTTTGTTCGATGCGAAAATCCGCAAGCTGCTGCGGTGTGAACACTGTGATGGACGCCGGGACGTCCTGCACATTCTCCGAACGCCGTTGAGCCGTCACGACGACCTCGGCCAGTGCCGTATCGTCGGCGCGCACCACGGTGGCGGCGAAATTTCCAGCCAAGACGCCGAATATTGCCATGGCGAACACACGCGTGCGGGCGCCGATCGATTCGGTGTTTGAGGTGGCAACATCATCAAAGCGTCTTTGCGCTCGCGCCGCATTCATTTTTTTGAGCTCCCTGTGTCGATCGTTACAAATTGAGAAAAGGTCAATTTCGTGTGAATTTGAATATAATAGTTACGCCAGTCATCCGGAGATTGCAAGAGACATTTTCACCGCAGACATTGCAGCGCCGCCTGCAAACGCATGCATATGCGGATAAATACCGTATAAATGTCTGTATTTCTCAATCGGCACGATTGTGCAGCACACGAAACAGGGCTATTAATATGCGGGCATTTTCATGTGAAAACGGTTATAAAAGAAGCGAAAGCCAAATAGGAGCCCATGGGGACTCTTCTGCTAGACTAAAAAACGCTTGTTAATCAAAGGTTTATTATGACCCGCCATATTCGTATCCGAGAACCGGACTCCGGCCTGGATGCTCGAGTGATGCTCCTCGACGATCTGGCGCCGCGTTCGAGCGATGCGCTCTGGCAGATCGCCGCCGCGGGTGGCGCGCACGAGGCGATTCATGCCATGTGGACAGGCCCTGAGATTTCCTGCCCCATCCCTGCGGCCGGCCTGCCGCCGAAGCTGGACCTGGGTAATTTGCCGCTCGAAAATGCCACGAGCTATCCCGAGGAAGGCGATATCGCCGTGGTTTACGCGCCGGCAAACACTTGGAAAGGGCAGCCTCCTTTCGGCTTCTTTGACGTGGGCGTGTTCTATGGGCGCGGCGCGCGTCTCCTCATGCCCATGGGATGGATCCAAGCATCCGTCTGCGGCCGTGTCGTCGGCGACGACTTGGCGGCCGTTCGCACTGCCTGCCAATCGATCCGCCGCCGGGGAGCCTGCACTTTAAGGTTTCTGCAGGCCCCTTGAACCATGAGTTACGGCATCACCAATGGCGCCGGCGTCATCGGCGCATCGCTGTGGAAGGCGGTCAACCCACCGCCGCCGCCGGCAATCCCTCTTGGCGGATCCCTCTCGACCGATGTCTTGATCGTCGGGGCGGGAATCGCGGGGCTCTCGCTCGGTGTGCATCTGGGCGCCAAGCATACAGACACCGTGATTCTCGAGGCGGAGAACGACGCCACTGCGGCGACGGGCGCCAGTGCGGGCATCGTCGCCCCGCAACTCGTGCGCACCACCCCGAATTCGGTACTCAAGCGTCTTGGTTCCGATGCGGGTGCGCGCGTACTGCGCATGATTGCCGAGTCAGGCCGCTATACCTTCGGACTCATCGATCGGCTGAACATCGAATGCGCCGCCCGCCAATCGGGTTTTCTCAACCCGGTGACCGGACTACACGGCCCGAGGAGCCGCGCGCAGCTCGTCGAGGAGTGGCGGCCCTTTCGTGACGACCTACGATGCGTCGATGGTGCCGAGGTGCAGGCACTCTCCGGCTGCCGCGGCTACTCTGCCGCCGTCCTCGATGCCACGGGAGGGTGCCTCGATCCGCTCGCCTACAGCCGGGGGCTGGCGAAGGCCGTACGGGCGAGCGGCATGCCGCTGCACTACGAGAGTCGCGTACTGTCGCTCACGCGTTCCGAGGGGCGCTGGTTGGCACGGACGCAGTCAGGTGAAGTCAGCGCGCGGCGCGTGGTGTTATGCGCCAATGGCGGCAATGCCGCTCTGCATCCGTCCCTTGCGCAGACCATATTGCCTTTGCCGGTGTGCGAAGTGGCGACCCAGCCGCTGTCCGCCTCCCTGCGCGGGAAAATTCTGCCGCACGGTCATGCGCTCACGGATTCATCGACCAATGTGTTTTCGATTCGCTTCGACCAGGCCGGTCGACTGATCACCGCCTGCCCGGGCCGCCATAAAATTGATTATGCGCAGATCAACCACCTTATCAACGCGCACCTCGCGGCAATGATCCCTGACTATCGCAGCACACCGCTCGAATATATTTGGCAGGGAACCGCGTGGCTCAACAGCAGCCTGCTGCCGCGGGCGTTGCTCGTCGACGACGGCTTGATGGCCGTGCAGGCATGTAACGGGCGCGGGATCGCACTGAACACCATTATCGGCAGGGAACTGGGCCGATGGATGGCCGATGCGAACGAAGAGCCGCCCCTGGTTCCGATCGAAAGGCCCAGAAAAGTTGCGGGATTCGTCTTCGCCAAATATCTACCGGAGCTCATGATGGGAGGCGCGGCCATCGCAAAGCGTACCTTGGAGCGCTTCGGCCGGCGAACGTAGCGCCGTCGGCTGCTCTGGCCGGCGGCCTCGCTGCTGCGACATCCTGCTATTCCGTCCCTTGCTCGAACATTGGGGACGATGCTAGAGGACCCGCTCGTTCAAGGAAAAAGCGGGAAAGCGGCATCTCCTACCGGCGCTATTTTGTCCCCGCCGGGGCGCGATATACCACGCGCCCGCCGACGACGGTACTGAGCACCCTGACATCGGCAATCTGCTCAGCCGGTATCTCAAGCACATTGCGATCCAGGATGATGAAATCCGCGAGCTTGCCCACCTCGAGCGAACCGGTCTTGGTGTCCTGGTGAAGTTCGTATGAGGAGTTCATGGTGATCGCCCGTAGAACTTGGCTTCGGGTCAGGCCGCTGTCCTCGCTCAACCGGCCTGCGTATTGCGGGCCGGCGTCGGGCGCGTTGGCGCGCGTGACGCCGACTTTCAGCGCGAACCATTCGTTCAGCGGGTCGACCGGCCAGTCGCTGCCGTAGGCGATGCGCGCGCCGGCCGCGGCCAGCACACCCGCCGGTTCCATGTACTTGAAGCGCGCCGGCCCCATGTAGTCGCGGGCGTTATCGATCGTGTCCGGCGCGGGCTTCTCCCACTGCATCGACAGAACCGGAATGGCATCGAGCCGCGCGTAGCGCGGGAAGTCCTTCGGGTTCACGATCTCATCGTGAGCGAGGGCGGCTCGTATCTTCTGGCCGGAGAATTGCTTGCGCAGCGCCTCGATCGCATCCAGTCCTTCGTGCACCGCGCGGTCGCCGTCCACGTGCATGTGCGGCTCGAACCCCGCCTTTGCCGCCTCGATCACCAGGGTGCGGAGCACAGGCGCCGGGAAGTACACGTCCGGCCCACGGTTCTTGCCCGCAACCCAGTGCGGACTGGCCGCCGTGCCCCGATTGACGAAATAGGGTTCCAGCATGGCGCCGGTCATGGCGGGCGCGGTGATCACGCCGTCCAGAAACATTTTGAAGTTGCGCACGGTCATGCGCGGCTCGGGGACGACTTCTCCCTGATCGTAGCGCTGGGCCATGCTTTTCAAGAAGGCCACGGCCTTGACGGGATCCTTGCCCTCGGGCGGCCGGATGAGAACGGCGAAGTGGGCCCGTGCCGTCAAATGGCCATCCTTCTCCGCGCCCGCAAACGCCGCGAGCGTCCTCGGTGTGGCGGCCGCGTCGAGGAAGGTGGTGATGCCCTGCGCGCGCATTGCATCCAGCGCCGCCTCCGCGGCCTTGACGTCCTCGGCGGGCGTCGCCTCGGGGACCTTGGACTCCACGGCCTCGAAGGCCGCGTCCTCTAGAAGACCGGTGGGATTGCCGGATGCATCGCGCACATAGACTCCGCCCAACGGATCGGGCGTCTTGGCACTGATCGCGGCAAGCTTCAAGGCGCGGGTATTCGCGAGTCCGGTATGACCGAAGGAAGATTCCACCAGTATGGGGCGTTTGGTATGCAGCACATCCAGCGTCGCCCGGCTCGTGATCGTGCCGGCGGGCAGCATGGCTTCCTGGAACCAGTTCGAGACCACCAGCCAGGTGTCCGGCTCCTTGTCCTTCGTCTGATCGAGGCAGACTTGGATCTTGACCTGCATCTGCGCCACCGTCAGCCGCTCGTAGTTCATGTTGCAGCCGAGGAGCACGGTGCCCCCATCGAGCGGATGCATGTGTCCGTCGACCAGTCCCGGCATCATCATTCGTCCGTGCAAATCGATGACCTGGGTGCTTTTGCCGATCAGCGGTTTGAGACCCGCATCGTCGCCGACGTAGACGATCGTGCCGTTGCGCACGGCGAGGGCATGCCGCACGCCATCGTGGGCATCGACCGTGTACACGTAGCCGTTTTGATAGACGGCATCGGCCGGCGGCGACTCCGCGGCCGCTGCGGCTGCGGCCCCGGCGCCGGCCCCGAACGCCAGCAGCATCGGGAGTCCCCATGCCGCCCGACACCGCCGCCCGCTTCGAGCGGCGAGCCTCGCCCTCCTCACCTCACTGCCAGTCATGCACATCTCCTCGATTCAAGAGCCGATCACGTCACCGTCATGCGGCCTAGGGTTCGTGTCCGTACACGATCTTGCCTTCAAACATAGTGAACACAACCGCCGCGCTCTTCAACTCTTCGGCGGAACGGTGAGCACGTCTCTGTCGACCAGGGCAAGGTCCGCATACTTGCCCGGCGCGATCGTTCCGATCTCTTTCAGCTGGCCCAAGGCCTGGCGGAGTTGCGCGTATAGGCGAAGAGCATCGCCTCGCGCGGCATCCGCTGGGAGGCATCCAGCACCCCCTGCGGCCCGGAGCGCGTCTCCGCTTGATAGATGGCCGCGAAGGGATTCGCCGAACTGACCGGCCAATCGCTGGCTCCGGAGATCACGGCGCCGGCGTCGAGCATGGATCGGGCGGGATACATCCAGCGGTAGATCGACGGATCGAGGTAGGGCTTCACCTGCTCGTTGGTGCTCGGATCCGCCACCGCCCACAGGAGCTGCAGCGCCGCGATCACATGCAGCTGCGCGAACCGCGGAATATCCTATGGGATCGACGAATTGCGCATGAGTCAGAGTAAATGGCAGGTTCGAGTCGGGGTAGGCCTTGCGAGCCGCCTCGAAGGCATCGAGCGAGGCCTTGACCGCCAGGTCGCCGATGGCATGGATGTGCACGTTGAGTCCACGCTTGGCGGCCTCCGTCACGAGAGCATTCATTTTCGCGGGCGTGAACAGCAGGGTGCCGGACCGTCCGGTGTTGAGGTAGGGCTTGGTGAGCGCGGCGGTTTGCGAAGGAATTTCCACGACGCCGTCGGCGAAGACCTTGAGTCCCGGTATGGTCAAGTTGCGAATGCCCTTGTATTTGGCGCGCAATGCCTCGACCACGTCGATCTGCTGACTGCCCACGTCGGGCTTGACGACGGGGTAGGCGGCGACGTGCGCGGTCAATTCCCCGCGTTCGGAGAGCGCTTTGTATACGGGTAGATGGCCGGGGTCGTCGACGCTGGCCGGAATCGCGCCGCCGACCACTCCGCTGACGGCCGCGTCCAGCCAGCCGGTGATGCCGAGTCCGTTCATGTAGTGAACTGCGGCCTCGCCCGCTTGGAGCATGGATTGCGCCGAGGGCTTGGGAATGCTCGCCTCGAGCTTATCCTTGCAGGGATCGACCATGAATCCGTTCGGATTGAAGGAGGCGGCATCGAAACCGTAGCAGTGCTGTAGATTTTGCGGCAGACCGCGGATGTACTTCGCCGTGATGCCCGCACGGATCGCGCGCCGCCTTATTGGCCCAGTCGGTATGGCCGTCCGATCCGATAGAGCACGATGGGCTGCTCGGCGAACACTCCGCTGCTGAGTGCGGCATCGATCTCGGCCGCGTGGACCCAGAAGCCGATGTCGAGGCTGTTCACCACCACCACATCGCCCAAACGGCTGTCTTTTTTCCTGACAAGTTCGGCTACGAACTGCGTCAGGGCGGGAACCGAGTCCTTGGTGTCAGGGTAATTGGCCTGAATCAGCGTCAGGCCGCCGTCGATGGGGTGCGCGTGACTGTCGATCATGCCGGGCATCAGGAATTTACCCTTGAGATCGACCTTGCGCGCGTCCGGTCCCGCCGCTCTTTCGACGGCGGCGAGATCGCCGACGGCGACGATCCGATCGCCGCGGATGGCAACCGCATCGGCGTACGGATGGTCGGGTTCGCCGGTAAAGACCTGGGCGTCGTAAAAGACAGTCGACGAGTCCGCAGCCGACGCGCCGCCCGCCAAGAATGCCAGAAGCACGGGGATTCCCCAGGCCCTCGGACACCGCCGTTCGCTACGAGCGCTGAGTGTCGCCCTTCTCTTCTCACTGCCAGTCATGCACGTCTCCTCGACTCAAGAGCGGATCTTCATTGTAGTTCTAATATCGATACGTCGCCGTCACGCCGATCGTCCGCGGCCGCACGCCGCGCCCGAAGTAAAGGTTGTCGGTCGTGGGCCCCATTTCGCCCGCCCCCGTCCCGGGCGGGCCCGCACTGGGCGCGATATCTCTGGATTGCACCATCAGCGGGTGCGCGTTGGTCACGTTGTTCGCATAGGCCGATAGGTCGAAACCGTTGAAGCGCAAGCCGGCCCGCAGCGACAGATCGTTGACCACCGGCAACCCGGGCTGGGTGTTGTCGAACAGCGCATCATTCGGATTCTGCGCCGGCGACAGCGATCGTTGAGCGGTGGAGTGCTGAAAGTCGACCCGCAAGTAAGGCATTCGGCCCTGCCACTCGGGAAAATGATATTCCGAGGAGGCCGTGAAGGACCAGGGTGCGCCCAACAGCGCATCGCCATCGGAGGCGATGGGCCTGGCGGGCGTTTCGCCCGGCGCGGTGCAGCTGAGGCTGGCGCTGTCGTACGAGAGATTGCCGGCGCAGGATGTCTTGGTGAGCCTGGCGTCGGTGTAGGCGGCGGTCAGATCGAAGGTCAGCGCCTCGATCGGCTTGTACAGCACCTCGATGTCGCCGCCCTCGCTCCTGGCCTTGCCCAGGTTGGCCGTGAACGACTCGCCGCAGGCCGGCAGGTAGACAGCCTGCTGGATATTGTTCCAGTCGATGAAAAAGACGCTGGTGTCTATCTGCAGCGTGTGATCCAAGAACGTGTTCTTGCTGCCCAGCTCGTAGCTCCACAGATTATCGGAGGCATACTGTCTCGGCGCCTGGGTGATCCCCAGCGCACTCAAACTGCTGCCGCAGATGGTGCCTACGCTGCCGTTGGGACCGCCGGGCCGAAACCCCTTGGAGGCGCTCAAATACACGAGGGTCTCGTGATCGGGTTGCCAGGAGAGCACGGCCTTCGGCGTGATCGGTTTCTCCGAGGCGCTCGAATTGGAGGCGATGGTCGCACCCAGGAAGGGGCCGGTAGCCCAAGTCGACGACGTGTAGTCGAGCTTGGAAACACGCAGTCCGGCGGTTGCCTTGAAGGTGTCCCACAGCTTGAAGCCGACCTCGCCGAACGCCGCCACCTGTTTATCGACCACCCGCTCCAGCGGTGCATTCAAAATGAGCCCGCCCGGGCACTGCAAGGCGAGGTTGCCCGGCGTACAGAGCGGATACGGGCCGCCGGGGAAACCGGCCGTGTAATTGATGACCTCCTGGTTGAGCGTCGGATCGATGATGTCTTCAACCACGTTCTCCTTCAGATGCGAGTAAAAGAGGCCGCCGCTCCACACCACACGGGCATCCGTGTCGGTCGATGCCAGGCGGATTTCCTGATAGAAATTGCGCTGGTCGTCCCGAAACGGTGTATAGCCGTTATCTCCCGCAGCGGGAAAGGTATTGGCCAGCTCGCCGAAGGAATTCCAGGTCGCGCGCAAATACTGGGTGTAGTCGGACGCGGCGCTTTGATTGCGATCGTAGAACGAAGTGTTCGAGAACAGCGAGGCGAACCCCAGATCCCATTTGAGCTTGATGGCGCTCAAGGTAAACGGGTCATCGCTGGGATTGGTCCCTGCGTTGCCGTTTCGATAGACATTCTCGCCGGGGTTCGAGAGAGGTTCCCAGTAGACGGAGGTGTCGTTGATCAGCAGGTGCTGGTAATAGAGGGACGGCGTAATCTCGAGTGAATCGCTGACCTTCCATTTGACGGCAAGCCGCGCGGTCGTGGTCTCCTGCCAGTTGGCGTTGGCTTCGGTGGTGTCGCCGTTGTACACCGGAGTCGGCAGCGGCACGGTGCTGTTCGGCACCAGGGTGTAGCCCACCCGGTCCACCCAGCCGCCGTCACGCTCGAAGGAGACGCTGGCGCGAAACGCGAGCACGCCGTCGATGAGGGGGGCGCCGAATGCGCCGCCGCCCTGATAGCTGGGGGCGCCGCCATCGGTGGTTGCGACGTCGATGCGCGAATAGGCGCTCATTTTATGGAGATCGGGTTCGGGCGCTATGAAGCGCACCACACCGCCCTCGGCCCCGGCGCCGAACAAGGTACCCTGGGGACCGCGCAGCACCTCGACGCGGTCGAGGTCGAACAGCGCCGGAAAGGCATTGATGGAGCCCACCCCGAGCTGGCGCACCTGGATCGGCGTATCGTCGATATAGATGCCGGTGGTCGAGGTACCGGCCGTGGAGTCGACACCGCGGATATTGATGTCCGAGCCCTCGTCATTGTAGTTGCCGTTCGCGGTCATGCCGTTGCGCTGAAAATTCAAGCCCGGAGACAGGCGCGCCAGATCGTCGATGTTGTGCAGACCCTCGGCATCGATCTTCTCGTGGCTGAAGGCCATGACGCTGACCGGAACATCCTGCAGGCGCTCCAGGCGGCGAGTCGCGGTGACGATGATCTCTTCGATTCCTGCGCCGTCGGGTGCGCGTGATTTCGAGTCCGCGGCATTCGTATCATTCGAGTTCGGACCATGCGGCTCGCTCGCTTGCGCGAATTGCGCCGACTTGCCCGAATTCGGCGGAAGCGCAGGATCGACCTCGGAGGCGCCGTGCCCCTTCAGCGGCTCGACCACCAGCACGCCGTCGGCTTTTTCACCGGCGGCCAAGGTCGTGCCGTTCAGCAGCAGATGCAAGGCGTCGATGGGTTCATAGGTTCCCTGCACTGCGTTGGTAATGACGCCTTTGACCTCTTCGGTTGCAAATAAAATCTGCACCTCCGACTGCCGCCCAAATTCCAGCAGCGAGCGCCGCGCGTCGTCCGAGGCGATATTGAATGGTTTTGGACTCGCAATTGCCGGCGTCGTGAGCACCATCGTCAAAACGAAGGCTGTCGCCGAACAAAGGCATCGGACGGCGGGCAGGAACGTAGACACTCGACTTCTCCCAATTTCGGCTTCTTTGAGCCGCTGCTGGAAGCAAGACGCGCTACGAATGGGTTTCCGCCATAAGCACGGCAATTATTTAGCGGTCGATGCGGTGAGCTCGAGCCGATTGTCGTCGACATCCACACGAATACCGAAATCCGATTGCAGCACGCTGATGAAGGCATCGAGGTTCGTCGGGCGAAAGTAGCCCCCGATTCGAAGGGCTGCGAGGCTCGGATCCGCAATGACCAGTTGGCGCTTGTTATAGCGATTGAACTGCGCGATGACCTCGGCGAGGGAATCGCCGTCGAACACCAACATCTGAATCCGCCAGGCGAGCTTGCGGGCGAGATCGCCCTGACGAAGATTCTGAAGTTCGACGCCGCCGCCGCTGGCCCTTGCGCTTTGGCCGGCGGAAAGCCGAGGGATGACCGTCGACGCCGCGTCCAGCTTCGTTTCCAACATTGAGGGAGATCCAATGGCGACCTTCCCTTCATCGACGATGACCTCGACGACGGCGCCCTCGAGACGATTCACGTCGAATGTCGTGCCCAGGGCACGAACCGCCGTACGGCCGGCCGAGACGACGAAGGGGCGCGACGCGTCGTGCGTCACTTCGAAGCTCGCCTCGCCGCGCACGAGTTCCACTCTCCGCAGCCCGGACGTGAATGCGACCCGCACTTCAGAGTTGGTGTTGAGCTCCACGGTGGACTGGTCGTCGAGGATGATGCGCTGAAAGCCACCGATGCCGGTGCTGAAGGTGTGCGACCCGCCGACACCATGGGAGATCCAGAGACCCGCCAAGGCGACGAGCACGGAGGCGGCGAGAGGGAATAGGAATCGGGGGCCATACCTAAGGCGATGACTCGGCGCGCCCGAAGCGGGCGGCATGGATGGCGGGACGGAATGCGCGCCGGACGGTTGCCGCATCAAAGGGGTGCGCTGCTTCGCAGTGTTCAAATAGTCGTCATCGACGGGCTCGTCCGAGTTGGGGCGAATCGCCTGCACACGATCGAGCGCCTGCCAGGTCGCGGCCAATCTCGCGTAGGCGGCGGCATGCCGCGGGTCCGCGCTCTTCCATCGCTCGAATGCGGCCAGCTCTCGAGGTCCCGGGTCATCCCGGTCCAATCGGGCGAGCCACTCGCCCGCCGCAATTTCCGCGTCGTTACTGTTCATCGGACTTTCCTTTCCGCGCCGGCGCAGTTTTCTCCGCCGCCGGCTCTCCAGCCGTACCGCGCTTGGCGAACATTCGCTCGGCGCACAGTCGCACACCGTAGGCCACATGCTTCTCCACCGTGCTCTCCGAAATCGCCAGGCGCCGCGCGATCTCGCGCTGCGGCAAGCCGTAGAGCTTGCGCAGCGTCAGAGTCTCGCGGCAGCGGGCGGGAAGCGAGGCAATCGTATCCAACAGCAAGGCCAGCTCCTGGCGCGCATTCAACGCCTCATCCACCGAGGGCGCCTGATCTAAGACGTCCGCGCTGCCCATTTCCGCCAGGGCGTCCAGGGACACCACCCGGGAGCGGCGGATGCGGTCCAAGGCCACATTGCGTGCGGTCGTAAAGAGAAAGGCGTGCCAGTTGCGCACCGCGGCCCATGCTGAAGTATTGAGTCCCAACAGGCGCGCGTAGGTTTCCTGCACGACGTCCTCCACATCGGCGACGCTCTTGAAAAATCGGCTCAAATACCCCCGCAAGGCTCCCTCGTGCACGAGGACTTCCTTGGCCAGCCAGGCGTTGAGTTCTATGGGATTCATTGGTGGGATCTGGCCCGATTGTAAGCCCCGGAGCCGTATTCCTACGCCAATAAATTATTTCTGGGGCCTATGGAGGAAATGGCCGTGTCGTACGTCGTCTGCGCGTACGCGTTTCTCCAACGCTACCTACGGGGCTGCGCCTCGTTCTTTTTCGGAGTCCAATGGATTTTTGCCATTCTGGTGCCGTCGGGGAAAGGCTGGCCGTTGCCGGGAATTCCGGCCTTGAACGCCTCGATCATCGCGGTGGCACCGGCAAGTGCGCTGGTCGAAAATCCGACGCCGTCGATGTGGCCAACCGCCGACGGCGCCGGATCCAATCACTTGCTGGCAAGCCGAACGTCGGTGGTGCCAAAACGCAAGGAGGTCAGCATAGGGGCATTGACGTCCTTGACCGCCTTGTCGACTGCCTTCTCAATGCACCCCTTGACTGCCAATCTCAAGATGGGATCGCTGCCGGTGGACACTTCACAGACGTCCTGCGCCGCAGCACGTATGCGGCCGTAAAGAACCTTCGCGCCCTCCGACTTGGTGATATCGAGATCGCTGAATCGGACGGTCTTGTGCGGCGCGTCTTCGGCCTCGACGGCAGTCGAGAGGGCGGTGCAGAGCGCTGCCGCGCCGACGACGCAAGAGATGGCCGTGTATATCTTTGTACGAATGGTCGTGTTCATGTCAATTTCTCCTCGGTTTGTCCTTTGCATCCCCAGCATCGCGCCGGGTTGGGCGACACAGTAGGAAACGGCAGTCGATCAATCTTGACCGTCCCCTGAAAAACTCGCGGAGAAAATGTGAATTACGCCGGCCGCGGTGCATTGCGCTGAAAGTTCCTCTCGTGCATTCTAGGAAATGGCCGGATTAGAGCTATTAGAAGGCTCCCCGTGAGCAAGGGCACCCTCAAGAGCGATAGAGGCCCATGAATCTATCGGGTGATCGGATAGCACGGATGAGCTGCCTGCTTGATGAGGCGCTACGGGTCGATGCATGGAGCACCGTCGATTCGGCTGTCCAAGACCGTGTCCGGTTGTGACTTCAACCCCCCTGGTGCGAGCGGCCTGAATGAAGGCGACTTCGTCGGTCCCTACGAGCTGATTCGTCTTCTCGGAGCCGGCGGGATGGCGGAGGTTTGGCTGGCTCGGCGGGCGGACGGTGCGTTCAAGCGCGACGTGGCGCTCAAGCTTCCGCTATTGACACGCCGGCGTAACGATCTCGAGCAGCGCTTTGTGCACGAGCGCGACATCCTTGCGAGTCTCGAGCATCCGAACATTGCGCGCTTTTACGACGCGGGGGTGGATACCGAAGGCTTGCCGTACCTGTCGATGGAGTACGTCAAGGGGCAAACACTGATGGCCTGGTGCGATACCCAGGCTCTGGGCGTCGAGGACCGCTTGGCACTCTTTCTACAGGTTCTCGACGCGGTGAAGTATGCGCACGAGAAGCACGTCATCCACCGCGACCTCAAACCCTCGAACGTTTTCGTCACCGAATCGGGCCAGGTGCGTTTGCTCGATTTCGGGGTGGCAAAGCTTTTTCAGGAGGACGGGGATCAAACCCAGATATCGCGTATTTATGGCCAGGCGCTCACGCCCGATTACGCGAGCCCGGAGCTGCTTTGGGGTGAGGCCGTGGATCCACGCAGCGATGTGTATTCGCTCGGCATGCTGTTATACGAATTGCTGGCCGGCACTCGGCCGTATCGATTGAGCTCGCAAGCCTCCCTCAGCGGCCTGAGACAGGCGGTGGCCTCGGCCGATGTGAAAAGGCCCAGCACGCAGCTCACACGGGAAGCGAGTGCGGCGCGCGCCGCGACCCAGGAGCAGCTGTCGCGCAAGTTACGGGGCGACCTGGACGCGCTGGTGCTCAAGGCATTGGCCAAGGAGCCCTCAGAACGATACGACAGTGCCGCGAGCATGGCGCAGGACTTGCTGCGGTATCTACACGGGCAACCCGTCAAGGCGCGGTTGGCTCCGGTTTCCTATCGTGTCGGGAAGTTCCTGCGCCGAAACAGTGCGACGGCGTGGTTGGTCGCGATGTCCATCATCGCCATCTGCGCGGCGGTGGGAGTGGATCGCCTGGTTCTGCCGAGACGGGCCGATAACTTTGCGCCACCGGCTGCGTTCACACCGCCGCCGCACTCGGTAGCCGTGCTGCCTTTCACCAACCTGAGCGGCGACCCAACGCAGGACTACTTCTCGGATGGAGTATCGGAGGAACTGATCAACGCGCTCTCGCAGGTCGAGGCGCTGCAGGTGTCTGCGCGCACCTCCTCGTTCTCATTCAAAGGCAAGAATCTCGATATTGGAGCCATTGCCCGCAAACTGAATGTCGCAGCGATCCTCGAGGGCAGTATCCGTCGATCCGGGAACACGGTGCGGATCACGGCTCAATTGATCAATACGGTCAATGGCTACCACCTTTGGTCGCAGAACTACGACCGGGATCTGCGCGACATCTTGACGTTGCAGACGGACATCGCCACGGCGGTCGCTCAGGAGATGCAAGTAAAGCTGCTGGGCGACGAGGCAACAAGAATTGAAGTGGCCGGCACGCGCAATCCGGAAGCTCATGACGCTTATCTTCGCGGCATGCAAATCGAAGTTTTGGCGCAAGATGTAGCTTCCAGCCGCCGGGCCCTGGCCGCTTTCGATCAAGCCATTGCACTCGACCCGAACTATGCGGCGGCCTATGCGCAGCGCGCGCATGCACTGCGCAGCGTCGCCAACTTCTCGACCGAGCCAAGTACCGTCGCGGACCTTTACGCGACCGCTCGTCAAGCCGCCGAACGGGCTGTGGAATTGGCTCCCGACTATGCGGATGCACACATGGTGCTCGGCTGGCAGGTATTGGCCCATGGATACCTCGATTTCGGCGGGGCAGACCGAGAGATCGAGCGCGCCCTCGCGCTCGCTCCGGGCAGCGCGTCGGTACTGGATGGCTATGCGGGTTTCCACGGCATCATGGGTCATCACGATGCAGCGCTGGCCGCAATGCAGCACGCAATCAAGCTCGACCCACAAAATCCCCGTTACCGAGAGCACCTCCTGCTGAACCTCAATTGGGCCCGGCGCTTCGAAGATGTGCTGGTGGCGGTTCAAGATGCCAAGGCGCTACACCCGGAGGGTTACTACGCCGGATTCCAAAGCGCCATCAGCTATCTTGCACTCGGACATCCAGAGCTCGCCTCGAATCTATGCGAATCGCCGGCGACGCCGCTCGACGAGGGGGATCGACACTTCTGTTTGGCACTCGCCTACCACGCGCAAGGCAAGGTAAGCCAAGCTACGACGGAGCTGGAAAAATTCAAGACGCGGAATGGGGATCTTAGCGCGGTCAGCTACGCCGCCGTCTACGCGCAGTGGGGGGATCCCGCCGCCGCGCTGCATTGGCTCGCGACCGCGGAACGTTTGCGTAGGTCGGGGCTGGTCGGCCTCAAGGTTGATTGGATGTTCGATCCCATTCGCAATCAGCCGCAATTCCAGGCGCTCGTGCAGCGGCTGGGTTTTCCGCCGTGACAGTCCTCAAAATTGCCGTCATGTTCGTTCCGGAGTAGCGTATCCGCCGTGAGTCCGCCTGGTTCCATTCAGTTCCAACGGAGACGCATCATGAAATCCACAAGAGAAACAAAAGCGAAGAAAAACAATATTCAAGTCGAGATCCGAAAACTCTTGGCAGCCCTACGCGCCGGGACCCTCGATAGACGGAAATTGGAGACAGGACTCAAGAAAATGCAGGGCGTGGTATTAACCATGCCCGATCATGACGACTCGCCCCGCGGCACCTGAGGGTGAATGGCGAGGGCGATCCACAGCGTCTGAGTCGATGCAGGGTGCCATCAGGCTGAGGAGCGCCCGTTGCCAGTCCGCATATTGGGACAACGGCGATCTGCGGGTCGTCAACTATCTCACCCGGGATGAGTTTGCAGCGAATCCCATCGTGCTGGAGATCATCCGCTTCTTCTCCTCTCCAAGGACGATCGGCGACGCGCTGCTTGAATTCGACGCCTACACACCCGAGAGCGTAGCCGCCGCGATAGCGGAGTTATTCGACGCGGAACTGCTGCTGGAATGCGACTCTCCCGAATCGGCCCGCGATGCGCTGCTCGACTCCTCGTGGAAGGCATGGCTGCCGCATGGCGCCTATCACTTCCTGACGAAGGACGCCCCCTACGTGGAGGGCGACTGGACTGCAGAGCAAAAGCTGCGGTCGATATCCAGCGCGCCGCAGCCGCCCTTCTTTAAAATGAGGGGAGGCGCTAAGTCGATTTCACTACCGCGCCATGACAGGAAGAAAGACAGTTTCTTCGAGACGCTCCACGCCCGGCGGACGCGGCGAAAATTCTCGCAAGCGCCGGTATCGCTCGAGGCCGTTTCCATGCTTCTGCACCTGACCTGGGGGGTACAGGGATATGTCGACTCGCCGTACTTCGGGCGCCTGCCGCTAAAGACCAGTGCTTCCGGCGGCGCAAGACACCCGGTGGAGGCGTATTTGCTCGCACTCAAAGTGACGGGGCTCGATCCCGGGCTTTACCACTATGACTCCAGGGACCATGCGCTCGAGCTGATCTCCTCCAAGGCGACGCCGCAAATGGCGCGGACGTATTGCGCGGATCAACCCTATGTCGCTCATGCGGCCGCACTTTTCATCATGACGGGCGTGTTTGCGCGGAGCATGTGGAAATACCAGCATCCTCGAGCCTATCGAGTGGTGCTCCTGGACGCGGGGCACCTCGGACAGACTTTTTGTCTGACGGCAACCCGCCTGGGTCTTGCTCCTTTCAGTACCGCGGCCCTGAAAGACACTCTGATCGAGCGGGACCTCGGGATCGACGGCATATCGGAGTCGGTGATTTACGTCACGGGCATCGGCATGCCGGCGGAACAGTGAGCGGCGGGTGTTTCTCGGAATGAGCTACTTCGGTTCAGCCAAACGGCGTCGTCCCAGCGCTACTTGCCGCTCGAGCTCGAGGAAAGCCGCATCGCCGGGGACGACCTGTCCTTCCGCCGCGGCCAGCAGCGCTTCGTACCGCGGCAGAGTGTCCTTGAGATGACCTTGGACGTCGTCGATGTGAATCAGCTCGGCTGCGCTTCGGAGGACGGGAGCGGCTCCCGCCCCATCGAGCGGTTGGGCGAGCTCCATTGCTCGGTTTAAATGCGCAACCGACGGCGCATAGTCGTGCAGTTGCGCATACGAATGACCGACGAGGTAGTGTAATTCGGCCGCCATGCGAGGCTGAGCGGCGAAGCGCATGTCGATTTCATCGCCGGCGCGCGTCAAGATCTCGATGGCATTATCCGTGCTTGCCGGTGTCAATACCTCGCTGGTGAGAAATTCGGCGGCGGCTTCGGCCTGTGCTGCCGCGGCACGGCTGCTCTCCTCGGCACGGCGCGCTTTGAAGTAAAAGCCGGTGCTGATCGCGAGTCCGATGACGAGCGCTGCTACGACCACGGCAATGCCCGCGTGACGCGCACGGGCGTGTTCGAGGCTGCGGTGCAAGCTCTCCGCTCTCGCCTGCGCCTCCCGTTGACTCTCGAGCTGACGGCGCCTCTCATCGAGAGTCCGGAGCCGCTGGGCCAAGACCTCCGCGTCCGCGATGCGCACGCTCGAGTTGCTTTCGGTGACGAGGGCAAGGTCTTCGCGCAAGCACTCATCGGCGATGTGGTCTCTCCACCCGGGCGGCATGGCATTGTGAAGGTCGCCCGTGAGGATTTGATACAGGATGACGCCCAGCGCGTAGTTGTCGGATTTCACCGTGAAGGGAGCACCGTCAAGAGTCTCGGGCGCCCGATACAGCGATGTCGTCGGATGGTGCCCGGACGGGACGAGGGTCTTGGTGAAGCCGAGGCGCGTGATGCCGAGGCGATCGACGTGACCCGCGTCGAGCACGGCTGCGCTGCCGAAGCCGCCGAGCGCAATGTCGACGGGTTGGCCGGCGACGGGTCTCACGAAGATATTCGACGGCCTCAAGTCCTTGTGCAGCATTCCCACCGAGTGCATCGCGGCGAGAGCAGTCGCGATTTTCGCGACCACTTCGATCCGTTCCGCGAGCGGGATGTTCGCCAGGCCGCCGCGGCTCTTGGCCCAGTCGATGAGACTGCCGCCGCCGATGCGCTCCGCCTCGGTGAAGAAAGGCCTCTGTTCCAGATTCCAATCGAGCAATCGAACGATCCGGCCGCCCCCGCCGAGCGAGTCGTTGAGAATGCGGAAAGCCGTGATTTCACGCTTGAGCGTACTCAGTGATGCTTCATCGAGGGCGAACTTGAACACCCGTTCTTCGTGAGTCTTATCATGGCGAGTTCGCCACGTTTCGCCGTACCCGCCCATGCCAAGCCGCTCGACCAAGCTCCAGAGCGGCCGGCCGGGCGGGTGGTCTCCCGAGTGTAGGTCCAGTGGCGTGATGTGGGGCGCCGCCGCCAATTCCACCTGGACCGGAGCCATGAACCGGTAACCGAATCCATAAGCGGTTTTTATGATGTCCTGGTCCCGGTCGCCGAGCGCATCGCGGAGCCGGCCGATGCACTTGGTCAATACGGTTTCGCTCAAGATCCGCCCGGGCCATACGCCCGCGAGCAACTCATCCTTGGTGCAGACCTCACCGGGACGCTCCAGCAGATAGATCAAGACTTCGAGAGGTTTGCGCTCGAGCTCGGCGTCGACTCCTTTGACGAGCAGTTCCAGTGTCCGTTCATCGAGGACTGCGCCCGCAAAATGCCAGCGCCGGCGGCCTCTGTCCGCCTTCACTCCCGGCGCTGCGCTCGTCTTGTCTGCCATCACGCATGCCCGCCCTCGTCGCATCACCCGCGACGGTTGGTGACCGGATCATGACAGAAGCCCGATGCTCGAACTACGGGGCTTCCATGGGCAAAATCGCGAATTCAGTTCTTTTCCAGGAGTTCTTCAGAATCGGTTCGCAGAAGAGCGCGCTCTCGCGGCGATGCATCATGAATATGCTGCGGCTTCGATAGGTGCACGCCCATTCAATTCTTCTCCATGAGTTTCCCAGACAACGGTCAGGATCAATCGCACCCCCCTCTCCCAGGCTGTCTCCAACCCAGGCATCTCGCCCCGGGGATCACTCAACGATCAAATCGGGAGATT
This sequence comes from uncultured Gammaproteobacteria bacterium, assembly GCA_963784105.1. Taxonomy (GTDB): domain Bacteria; phylum Pseudomonadota; class Gammaproteobacteria; order Steroidobacterales; family Steroidobacteraceae; genus Bog-1198. The sequence goes on along the minus strand of CAWAQE010000015.1, from coordinate 99,033 downwards.
GACCATGAAGACGAACCTTCGCAGGAGACTGACTGCCGCCCTCTGCTGCGCCTGGGGAACGGTAGGCCAGTGCTCGCTCTCAACGTCCTCGCGAGCGTCGAACCTGGACGTGCCGGCCAAGACGGTGCCCTATCAGGATCCCGATGTTCAGGGCTCCGGTGCATTCTCTCGGCCCGGCGGTACTGCTTGGCGCACCGGCGAGACCAGTCGAGGCAAATAGCGTTATCTGTATTGAGGGGTCGACAAGCAGGGACAGAGGGTCGATTTTCTCCTACGCCGTGACCGGGGCGCTGCGGCAGCGCAAACACGACGTCCCATTCGAATTCCAGCGCGCCCTGGTCGTTTGAGCAGAACTCTCAGCGGACCAGGAAGCCCCCTTTGAGAGGGTCCGCCGGGTCAAAGTAGAACTCGCTGCGACCGGTAATGCAGGCGGTTCCGCCCACTTCCGGTACGACCGCCTCGTAGGGTCCGAACCTCGTGGATTTCACCGCCCTCACGGACATCACGGTGCCCAGAATGCTCTCGATGTTGATGGTCTCATTCATCGCCACCTCGCCTTTTGCATAGTGGAGCGCGACGCGGGCGCTGACGCCCGAACCCGTCGCCGAACGGTCAACCTCTCCATCGGCAAACACGCAGACGTTACGACTATGGTGACGGCCATCCGCAGGCGGCCCAGTGAAGATAACCCCGTATAGGAAGCTCAGCTCGTCTTCAAACGGGTGCCTGATAGCGCACGCGGCCGCGACCGCACTCTTGATCCGCCGTGCGGCATCAATGAGCAGGCCGGCGTGCTGCGGCGTCAGTACCAGCCCCAAAGGCTCCGCCTCCACCAAGGCATAGAAGGCGCCCCCATATGCGACATCGAAGCGCACGAGATCAAAGCCAGGCACCTCGATCTCGCCATCCTTCCGATAGACGAACGATGGAACGTTCCGAAACGCCACATCGCCTACCCTGCCATCCATGACGCTTCCTCGAGCCTCGATGCGGCCCGCCGGCACGTTGAAGGTAACCGCCACATCCCGTACTTCGCCTTCAAGAATGCCGCCTTGCACCCTCGTCTCGAGCACCAAGGTCGTCAAGGCAATGATGGCGTGGCCGCACATCGTGCTGTAGCCCTCATTGTGCAGAAAGAAGACGTCGAAATCGGCATCCGAGGCAGTCGTCACCACCGCGCCGTACATGTCCGCGTGGCCCCTGGGTTCCCACATGAGGCCGGTGCGCAAAAAATCGTAGTGCTGCCTGAAGAAGCGGCGCTTTTCCAGTACGGTGCTGCCCTCGATCGACGGCAGCCCATCGATCAAGACCCGCAGCGGCTCGCCACCGGTATGCATGTCTATGGTCTTGACGGTGTATCCGTCGCGCGGATTCCACGCGAATTCATTGACACGTTGTTTCATCGTGACTGCCGTAATGTTGGCTCGGGCCGCCGCTCGCGCTTCCAGGTGCCGCAGTTCTGCGTGCCGCTAAACTGCGGCATGGGTTGCTTCATCCGCAGGAGCCAGTATCGCCGATCAAAAAGGTCAAAGCGATGCCACGAGCTACCAGTCCGCAGCAGGCATACATTCAATAGATGCCTTTTAATGGATGAATGCTGAATATGCGCTTAAGGCATTTAAAACACATACCCCACCGATATACCGTATGTGCGCGGCGGCCCATAGGTCACGAGGCTATCAAAAGATCCGGCCGCAAGAAATTGCGCAACTTCGGCGTTGGTCAGGTTCTTGGCCCATAGCCGCACCCTGAAGCCATCGTTGAATTCCATGCGCAACGCGGCGTTGAGCATGTTGTAGGAGGGCTGCCGCAGTATGTTATCGACTTGCGCGAAGTAACCACTGTTATAGCTGTAGCCCACGTTGGCGTTCAGAACGCCAGAACGGAGCGGAATGCTGTACTCGCCTGCGATCGTCGCGCTGAAGTCCGGCGTCTGAGGCAGTTCGTTGCCCGTCGCCGATCCAATGGCGATATCCAGACCGCCGGGAACCTGGTTCGAAATGATCGCGTTCGGAAAGTTCGTGAAGCGATCATGAATCAGCGTAAATCCGCCCGTCAGCTTGAACCGCGCACTCAGTTTGGCTTCAAAGTCGGTGTCGAGGCCATAGGCGGTGGCGGCCGCGCCGTTGTAATAGCTGATCTGGCCGTCCGTGTACTTGGACACCTGGATATTGGTGTAGTCGTAGTAGAAAGCGGCCGTATTGATGCGTAGGCGCCGATTGAAAAGGTCGCTCTTCACGCCCATCTCGTAGGCGTCGAGTGTCTCCGGCGCAAAGGCGGGGTCCGTGGGCAGCTGACCGTTGAAGCCCCCGCTCTTGAAGCCGCGGTTGTACGACGCATAAGTCATCACTTCCGGCGAAAAGCGGTGGTCGAGCGAAACCCGCCAAGTCGGCTGACTAAAGCGCTTGGATTGCGGAGCGATCGGCGCGGCGGGAACGCCGGAAGGGCCGCCGGCAAAATCGAAGGTTTCGTTGCTGGAGATCGAATGCTCTTCGGTGTTGTAGCGAATGCCGAGCGTCAGATTGGTGTCGTCCGCGATGGGTGCCGTCGCCTGGCTGTAAGCCGCCAGCGCATCGGTCTTGAGACGCGAATAGATATCGACTCCGCCTATCGGTCCGGCCGGTGTCGGGGGCTGCAGGCTGCCGAAAAGCGTCACCTGGCTCGGATCATAGCGGGAGTTGGCCAGAAAATAGTACAGACCGCCCACCCATTTGATGGTCGACGCCTTATTTGAAGCCAACTGCAGCTCCTGGCTGAACTGGTTGTCTTGCTGGTTCACCACCGCGTTCTGTGCCGGCGTCGAAGTGCCATCAGCGTCAAAGCCCACGAGACTATCGTCTCTGCGGTAGGCGGTGATGCTGGTCAGCTCCGCAAAGCCGAGACTTTGGTCGAGCCTGCCGCTGATGCCGCCGCTGCGTAAATGATTCACCGGCTGATCGTCACTGTCGACATTCCAAGGTGACAGCGGCTGCTGAGGAAAGGGAGCGCTGGTCCCGGGAGCAAGATGTACCGCTCCATACACCGATCCGTCGTTCTGTTCATAATCCGCGATGATCCGAATCTTGGTGTCATCCGCGGGGCGATACAGCAGCGAGGAACGCAGCGCAACGTCGTCGTTGACGCGATTGACCTGCAGTCCGTTGAACTCATTGACGCCGAAGCCCCGACCTTGGGTGGTGACACGGCCGGCGAAATCGGCCGCCAGGCCGTTCCCAAGTGCGCCCGTCACGTAGGTATCGGCGGTGGAGGTTTGATAATTTCCGTATCCGACATCGACGTTGCCGCTGAACGCGTCCTGCGGCTCGCGGGTGGTGATCTGGATCAGACCGCCGGTGGCATTGCGGCCGAACAATGTTCCCTGTGGTCCCTTCAGCACCTCGATCTGTTCGATATTGTTGAGCGAGAGCAGGGCGGCGGGAGCCGCCGCCATATAGACCCCATCGATGTAAGTGGCAACGCCGCCCTCAAAGCCCGCGCCAATCACTGAATCGCCGATGCCGCGGATGCGCGGCAGCTCGTATCCCACCGAATTGGTGATTGTCAGGGCCGATACGGCTTGGCCCAAATCCTGCGTGCTGGTTACTCCCTGGGCCTGCAGCTGGCCCGCGGTCACTGCGGTCACCGCGATCGGCACATCTTGAAGGTTCTCCGAGCGGAGCTGCGCCGTCACGGTGATTACTTCGAGAGTGGAGGCGGACGATGGCCCAGGAGCATCATCGGCAAGAGCCGCGGATGCGGCCACGATGCCGGATGCGCTCAACAACAATAGTGATTTGACATTCATGCCTAGCTAACTCCCCTCTACTGTGTGCGCACCCCAGGCCGCGGGCACGCTCTTGTAATTTGATCGTCGAATTGCAGCTCGCGAAGCGACCCTCATCATCGGGCCAGGCGCAGCAATTACGCTTTCCAGGTGTCCTTCGTACAGGCCGCTACGTACCCGTGTAAGCGGGCGCCCGCTTCTCCTGGAAGGCATTCACACCCTCGGCAAAATCTCCGGTCTCGAATATCTGTTCGGCACGCTGAAATGCTTCTGCCAATAGAGCCTGCGATTCCCTTCGAGCAGCGCCTCGCAGGAGGTGCTTGGCCGCCGCCAGCGCCAAAGGCGGCTTGCCGGCGATCTTGCCGGCCAACTCATGCGCGACTTCCATGAGTTGTTCGGCGGTCACGACACGATTCACGAAGCCGGCCAGTTCCAATCGGCGGGCGGACCACATATCCCCCGTGAGCAGCAACTCACTGGCCAGTTTGCGCGGCATGACTCTGGACGCCATGACGGCCGACACCGGCCCGAAGCCCACGAAATTCGCGTGCCCGTCCCCGATCAGGGCGTCCTCTGCAGCGATCACGAGATCCGCGAAGCAACACAGCTCAAAGCCGCCCGCGGCCGCCACCCCGTTGACTGCCGCAATGACAGGCGCGCGGAATTCCTCCAACTGACGAAACATCGCGGGCGCTCGAGCGCTAAATCGTTCGCGCAGGCTCGGGTCCTGTACCCACAGCCCCAGCTGCCCGAGGTCAGCCCCCACGCAAAACGCCCGCCCCGAGCCGGTGAGGATGAGCGCCCGCACCTCGCGATCGGCTTCCGCAGTGGATAACGCGGCCGACAAGGCTTCAATCATGTCGAGGGTGATGGCATTGAGCGCCTCCGGACGGTTCATCGTGAGGGTCGCCACGTGGCCGCTTTTTTCATACAGGATGGTGTCGCGCACGGTTTCCCTCACTTCATGTGACATCGACGAGAATGTCGGCCAGGGTGTCCGGCGCATCGAGCATCACTTCGTGACCGCAGGGGACATCGTGCCGCACCCAGCCGGCGTCGTCGGCGATGCTCTGGTAAGAGAAAAAGCCGAGCTGTTCATAGCCCGGCCATCCCGTGGCCCGCACATAGGCTTTTTTTGCGACCTTGAGCCAGGCTCCGGTGAGCGCAACGGGTTCGCAGAAGGATGCCAGCGGGTGCGGTGTGGAGAGCCGGTCCACCAGCGCGACATCGGCTGAGTTGGTTCCGAATGCGGCGGCCGGCAAGGCCGGCGCAAGTTGTCCGCCCGAGGCCACCGTCGCCTTCAGCAGCGCCGCGACGACTTCAGCCGACTGGTTGACATCGAATAACGACTTTCCCGTTTCCGGGATGATGGCATCGAGATACACCAGTGCGGCAATGCGCTCTACCAGTGCGTCCGCCACGCCCGTGATGACCATGCCTCCATAAGAGTGCCCGCAGAGCACCACCTCGTGCAGCTCCTCCCAGAGGATCACGTTCACGATGTCCTGGATGTGCGTGCTGCAGGTGATGGGGAAAAGGCCGGCGAGGTGCGATCGCTCGCCCACACCCGTCAATGTCGGCGTGAACACCCGATGCCCCCCCGATCGCAGCCGTTCCGCAACGCGCGCGTAGGACCAGCCGCCTCTCCAAGCACCATGCACCAGGACAAAGGTCTTTTTCATGGCCGATGCTCGCGTGTACCGACCCGTGCCAGACGTTCTTTCGACCAAGCCGTGAGCACGAAACGTCCCTGCCGGATCTCCGTGATGGCAACATCGTCGACCCGCAACCCGGAATGGTCGGTGGGCGAGTAGCGGTACTCGCCCTGCGGCGTGACGAGGTTCAAGCGGTCCAAGGCGCGTTGTATGGCCGCTGGCTCATCGCTGCCCGCCTGCTCGATGGCAGCGGCAACGAGTTTCACGGCGACATACCCATCGATAGCGAACTGCGACGGCAGATGGCCATAGGTCTTCTCGAAGGACTGCGTCATGGCCAGCGCCACCCGGCGAGTATTCGAGTCGGGCAATTGTGGCGCAATGGCGGCGAGCGCCGTCGCCACGGTAATGCCCTCGGCCGCATCCCCCACTGCCTGGACAAACGCGGGGCTCGCTGCGCCGTGGCTCAGATACAGGGGAAGGTCTACGCCGGATCGCCCATGACTCTTTGCGAGTCCGACGGCGGGCGGTCCCGTCACCCATGCCATGAGTGCTTGCGCCCCACCCCTCGACACAGCCTGCAAAGCCGGACCAAAGTCTGTGGTGTCCACTTTGACGGGCTGCTCTGCGACGAGTTCGATCGAGTACCGGGCGAGCATGGCGCGCTGTTTCGCCCAACCATTGCGAGCGAATTGACTGTCCACGTCGTAGATCACGGCCAGTTTCGTCACGCCCTTGGACTGCAGATACCGCAGCAGTTGCTCGGCCACGAGCTGCCCGGTCAGGGGGGTCATGTAGATGTAGGGATGGACCGGTTCGACTTGAGCATCCGCGGCACCGGTGGAGATGTAGGGAATCCTCGCATGCTCGGCAGTTGGTATGACGGCCAGACTGGCGTTGGAGAACGAGGTGCCGATGATGGCTGAGACACCCTGGCGTGCCAGGCGCTCGACAGCGGCGATGGCCCGCCCCGCCTGCGTCTGGTCATCCTCGACACGCAGTTCGATGTGACGACCACCGAGCAGTCCGCCGGCTGCGTTGATCTGCGTCGCCGCCAGGGCAGCCCCCTGCTCGTTGTCCAATCCGCCCGGGTTGTTACCCGTTCGCGATGCCACCTGCCCCAGCAGGATGGGTCGTTGCGGAGAAGCGGTGTGGCCGCCCTGCTCGGCGGCGCGGGACATCGCCGGCGAGATTAGAATGCACAACAGCATCGCCCCGTGGGACAGCGACCGTCGCTCGAAGGCTGCGATCGGCCGCGTCAATTGACCCTCCGGTTACGCCCGGCCCAGTACAATTCGCGCAATGCCTTCTTATCGATCTTGCCGACGGAGGTCTGCGGCAGACGCTCGACCACATCGATGGATTTCGGCGCCTGATGCGAGCCTTTCCGGCTCTTCACCATCTCGATCAAAGCCAACGAGTCGATGGTTTCACCGGGGCGCGCCACCACCACGGCCTTGACGGCCTCGCCCCACTTGTCGTCGGGTACGCCGATGACGGCCACGGCCGAGACAGCGGGTGCTTCCGAGATCACGTCCTCAATCTCGCGCGAATACACATTGAAGCCGCCGCTCACGATCATGTCTTTCTTGCGATCGACGATGTAAACGAAGCCACCGTCGTCCTTGACCGCGAGGTCGCCCGTGTGCAGCCAGCCCCCGCTCAGCGTCTCGGCAGTTTGTTCCGGCATGAGGTGATATCCCTTCATGACCCCTGGGCCGCGAACACAGATCTCGCCGACGACACCGGGCGCCACCGGCTCTTGGTCTTCGCCTAAGATTTCGACCCGCATGCCGAGCACCGCACGGCCACAGGAATTCAACCGGTGCGGATTGACCAGCGGCTCGTGCTCGTCCTTGCGTAGAGTGGTGGCAAAGGACACACATTCCGTCTGCCCGTAAGCTTGCAGGAACACCGGCCCAATCACTTCGTGGGCTTCCGCCAGCCGCGACGGCGACATCGGCGATGAGCCATACATGATCGTCTCGAGCGAGCTGAGGTCCACGGTTTGTGGCTGAGCGCGGTCGAGCAGGGTGTAGAGCATCGTCGGCACGAGGAAGGTCCAGTTGATTCGCTCATCGCGCACCGTCATCAACCACTCCTGAGGATCGAAGGAACGCTGCAGCACCACCGTACCGCCACGGACCAGAGTGGGCAGGATGGGAAGCATTCCGGCATGCGAGATGGGCGCCACGGCGAGAAACCGCGGTACCTCCGGCAAGCCCAGCGAGGTCGTTACGGTCTGTACCTGCTGCACCAGGGCCCGGTCCGGAATCTCCACACCCTTGGGCCGTCCGGTGGTGCCGCCGGTGTAGGCGACCCAGCGCACCTCCTCCGCATCCGAGTGACGGCGCTTGAGCGACACGTCCGCGAATGACTCCGACAGCGCGATCAAGTCTTCCGCAGCGCTCGTGACTCCCAGCGTCAGCACCTGGCGAATCGAGCCCGCTCTCTGCGCCACCGCCATGCCGCGATCCAAATAATCGGGATGGATCACAAGAATATCGACGCCGGCGTGATCGCAGATATAGAGCAGATCTTCCACGGAGCTCTGCGGGTGCAGGCCGCTGTACCGTGCGCCCAAGAGGCAGGTGGCTGCCTGCAGCATCCACACCTCCGGCATATTGGAACTCAATACGGCGACTGAGCTGCGCTCGGACGCTCCACGGCTCGCCAGCACTTGCACGAAACGCCCCGTCCGGTTCGCCGCCTGTGCATACGTTACCCTCCGCGAGCCGAACACAAACGCCTCGCGGTGAGGATAGCGATGCAGCGCCTCGACGATCAGATCACCGTAATTCACGTCTTGGGTCAATAAAGACAAAACGCCCCTCTTCGCGGCCGTGCTCCGGCGCGACGCCTGTTCACCGATTTGCGATACGGTTGACTTATAGGGTGACTGTCGCGCAGCCGAGGGGGGAAGTCTTTACCCGGAACGCGGCTTTAAATGACCGGCAGTCCAAGCGGATCGGCCGAAGTACTCGGCAACGCGGAGCGGCGCAATGCGCCCGGGGGTGAGCCGCTCCACTTGCGAAACGCCCGGTTGAACGCGGCTTCGGAACCGTAGCCGGTGAGATCTGCGATCCGGGCGAGCGACATCTTGCCGTTGACGAGTAGGTCCGCCGCTTTCGCCATCCGGACCGCAGTCAGAAACTGAGCCGGTGTCATGCCCATCGTTATTCGAAACCGCTCCGCAAATCCTGAACGGGACAGACCCACCGAACGGGACATTTCCTTGAGGGTCCACTTCGCACCGGGCTGGTTCTGTATGGCACCGATCACTTTCGCCAGGAAAGGGTCCTTCAACCCGCGTAGAAAGCCGGGCCGACCCTCACCGAAGGTGATGAGAAACTCGGACAGACATCGGACCAAAAGGGCTTCCGCCAGGCGAGTGGCCGTGTCCTGGCCAGATAGCCCCTGCTCCCCCTGCTCGATGATCTGAGCAAGCATCGCCTCCACGAAGGATTGATTACGCGGTACGAATCCCTCCAGATGGATGAGCGCAGGCAACCCATCGAGAACGGTCGAGGAAAAATTCTGATCAAAAAACATCCGTAGCGCCGTCATGCCCACCGCTACCGTGCCACCCTTGGCCACGTGGTGCAGAAACGGCGAGGCAAACAGCGCCTTCCATTTCTCTTCAATCGTCTTGATATCGCCCAGTTCCCGCTGCAACAGCTCTTCAAGCGGCACCGGAACAAGATGCCGGCTCTCGGCCATCATGCACCGGCCCGGCCGCGGCAGGAGCAACGCGTCGCCCTGCTTCAAATCGACGAGTTGTCGCGGCTCGAGAATCCCGCCCACACAGCGTCCCGATGTCAGCACGTAGAGAATGATGCAGTCATCGGCGTGCGGCATGGACGTCGCCCAAGGCCCCGGTCCGATCGCAACGGTACTGGCCAACACGCCGGTCAGACGAATGGTGCGCAGCGCCTGAACAAAGGGCTCTCCGCGCCGCAGCAGATCCGGATTGCGGATCAGCGAATCGGACTTGTCTACACTCGTCATCGACAGCCCCGCTGCCCACGACACGCAGGGTGGGTTCGCCCGTTTCACACAGACCTGGTTCCGGCCTGGCCGCCCGCCGCGTTGAACTAGGGACTATGCGGTGGTTGGTACGAGATCTTATCATGCCGCCGCGCGCACCCAAGGGCGGCGAGCGTCAGTCCTATAACGAGCTCTTGAACAGGGTTTCACCTTCCATGATCACGAGCTCACAGCCATCGCACGACGCGCGGCGAATGGCGGCCGCTTCCTGATACTCGGGTGAGTGATAAAATGCGAGGGCTGCTTCCATGGACGGGAATTTATGCAGAAAATAGCGATCGAAATGCCGGGTGCCTTCCAGCACCTGGAATTTTCCTGAGCGCGCCAGCGTCTCGTGGGGATGAGCATCGGCGATTCGGCCGAGAATTTCGGTGTAGCGCTTCTGTCCTTCCTGATCACGCATTTTCGCTCTCGCGATCCAGAATGCGGCCATGGGCTCGCTCCTCGTATCCATTGAACTAACGCCTGCCTCTGCTGCGAAAATCTAAGCTCGCCGGTGGTTTGCGTCTTTAGCCCAGGTACCGAATCGCATGATCGAGCGTCCGATGACTGCCGATCAGGCGCTGAGAATTTGGCCGTGAAGTCGGCGAATATGACTCGACCCAGTATCAACTAAGTGCACCAGCGTACGTCTGCCGGTCAAGATGTTGCGGCGCGATCTTTGAAGGCTTTACTCCGTAGCCTAGCGTGTCCTGAACTCGCGCCATGCGGGGCGATGCTGCCTAATTCGTTGCGAGCGATCGTCGCAATAAAGAATGAAAAAAAAGCGCCCAGTAGAGGTTGCGCGGTGCGGAAAATGAGGAGTACGGTTATAATGAGAATTGTCGCTGTACTCGCTTGTCAATTCAGTTGATGAAGGGCGCAGGTAGCTACTTCGAATAATTCCGGGATGCACTCAGCGCGCTCGATAGCCTGAGCTTAGATAGGGAAGTCAATCGTGAATGTCATCGATCTGCCAATCGTCGATTCACAAAGCAGCACGCTGAGTGCACTCCGAGTGATGGTCCAATCCGGTAGAACAGCGGTATTCGTTGCCACCGGCAACGGGCATGCGCTGCTGAGTGCTCACGACGCGCTCGAAGCCCATCGTGGGGTGCCTAAGCGCGGGCTTACGCTTGCTAATCTGGCCTTGCCACCATTTATGCTGGATATGACCAGCGTTGCCTCTCCGGCAGGCTGGCGCGGGCCTGATCAACTCCGGCAGAAACTGATGATGAGCATCTTAAAGGACTCTGGCGCGGTCAGCGCCTTGGTTGGGATCGAGCCCGGCAAGCGCGGCTGGCTACTGACCAAACATAAAGATCTTGCTCGGCAGCTGGGCCTTGCGCTCGTTCTTTGCAGTTGCCCCATCGATCCAAATGACATTTTCCAGCCGGCCGAAGTGGATGCAAGCCGCGAGTGTCCGAATCATCCGGGCGCAATACTGAATTGCACATCAGATAGGTGATGCATGTTCGGCACGATCGTCGATAAACTACAAGCGCTCCTCTCACGGAACTTCCTGATCGCGGTGTTCTTTCCTGTGCTGATCTTTGTCGTTGCATGTATCGCCATGAGCTACATGGCGTTTCCGGCGGCGGCTCTGGCTCTGCAAGCGTGGTCGGGATCGAACGTCGTTTCGAAGGCCGAGTATCTTGCCGCTGGATTCGTGATCGTCGCTGTACTGGCGTATACCTTGTCGCCGTTGACGGTGCTGAGCCGCCGCGCACTCGAGGCCAACTTGCCCTTGATGTCCGGCCTGCGCCGGCGCCTGCGGGCGTCGGAGCTTGAGCTCGCCAAGAAGATGAACACTCAGGTGAGATTGGCGATTCGTCACCTGATGCGCGCGGAGCGCGTCACTGCGGAAATACTGAGAGAATTGCCGAAGAAGCGAGCGGTCGGGTGCGGCCTTCAGGCGCTGACGGATGACTCGAGCATCGCTGCGGCTCTGCGAGAGATCGACGCATGGTCCGCAGCCAGGCGAAGTTATAAATTCGTCGACATTGACGACCTGGAAGACAAAACGAAAGAACTCGTCACGCTCGAAGACACCGCCGCCGCGCTCGGGGTAGCGCTGGCCCGCAACAGTGCCAATCTGAGCAGCGCGGAATCCTTGACGATCAACAGCAGTGCAAATCCAGATATCGCGCGAAGCGACGAACTGCAAAACGCCTATATGGTATTCCGGGCGCAATGCAAGGACTATGTCGTGACGGCGCGGGAGGAAACCGCTCAATACGCCGACAAGCAGTACGTTCGATTCCCACCCAGCAACATCCGAGCCACGCAGTTTGCGAATATCCGCTACGCCGCCGAGAGTTATGCGAGTCGCACCTACGCCGTGGAATTCGAGTACTTGTGGCCGCGTATGCAGTTTGTGCTTGCAAAGGACGACAAGGCGGGCGCCATGGTGGATCTCGCCAAGACGCAGGTCGATTATTCCGTGGTTCTGCTCAGCTTGGCCACCGTTTTCTTCGTTGTATGGCTTCCGCTGCTGTGTTTTGTGGGGCCATCGCCGTGGATGTTCTTGCTGGTCGGACTTGCGGCGCCGCCCGTGGTTCAGCTGCTCTATGAACTCGCCATCGATAGTGAGCATTTGTTCGGATCGATGCTTCGCGCGACTATCGACCACTACCGCCTCGACGTCCTCGCCAGCCTGAGTGTGCCGCCGCCCGGGAGCTTGGCGGTCGAGCGCCAGCGATGGATAGACCTTCAAACAGCCACCTCCGCTGAGGGGTTGGTGGATCTTCCACTGCGCGTGGCACCCAAATGAGAATTACGGTTGCTGGAGCCTGCGCAGTCATATATCCCGTCTTGCTGGCCGCAGGCGGCACGTTCGCCTGGTTGCGGTCAACCGACTCCGCCCAGTACCGAGCCACCGTCAATATGCCATATAACCATCGCATTGGTAGCACGGATCTCCAGAATCCGCTGGCCGTACGGCTCAGCGCGGCGGCTCACACTGGCGGCGGTAATGACACGTCGGGCCTTTACACCACCGCCATGATTGGAGCAGGCCAGGAGATTAAGAAGCGGGACCTGGAAAGCAGGCCGGTCGTGACGCCGGGAGCGGGGAAGATTGCGTTCTCGGTCGAGGTTGATCCGAAACGCGTGAATTCCAGGGAAATTGACGCCGACGCGACGCTCACGGTGTGCGACGGCACGAAGATCATTTCGAATGCGGCGCGCGTGATCGCGGTGTTCTGCTATCCGGGCGGCGCAAGCTGCACAGCCGTCTTAGAAGTGCCTGCTTCGGACAGCGAAGACATCGTCGATCTAGTTCGGCGTCAGCGGCCTGTGGATATCAAAGTTGCGAGCGTGGCTCGACCATGAAAGACGCGCAGCCCACCGGCGGTCTGTTGTGGGAACCTTTGTTCTCGTTGGCCCTAACCGACGAGCGAATGGATTTCCCGTGGCACGTGGCACATGAGTACCTGGTGGGGCCCAAAATCTTGAAGCTGACCGCCACCGGTAATTGGGATCTTTTCGGCGGCATTGCCTGCGGCCCAGATGGCGTTCCTGGGCTGCCCTTGCCCGCGGATCGTCTGCTCGCCGCCAAAGTCAGCATCGGTTGCCTGATAGGACGGCTGGGCGGCAGCAATGCGTCGATCGACGAGAACACCGTGTCTCCCTTCGCCATCGGGTCGTTTGCGATCGTTCAGGTGCCCGATAAGTTCGTCGGACCGGTGTTCATCGCCGTCAATGTGGATCGGACCCAGGCTGGGCAGCAGGTCAAGAAACTGGTGTTGAACGCGCTGGTGTCAGAATCTCCCTTTCCCGCCAGCACGTAGCGCAGGACGAACTCATTTGCAGCTTGACACGCATTTCGAGGCGGATTGGGCATCGTTTGCGGAAGGCTTCTGGGGATCGCAGGTCACTAGCAGCGACTTTTTCAACGTTTGACCCTTCGCCAAAGTGACATTGAGAGAAAGCATATGGTCGCCCGGCAGCGACTTTTCACTGTACCTTGGAAAATTCGAGAAAGTGACTAATTTGTTCGACTCGCCTGGATTTTTGTAATACGCCGCCTCATATTTACCATCTGCGGTCTGCACCTTCGTTAGCTCTGCCCCTCCCTCCTCGGTCGCAACGAGTTCCACGGGTGATGCACAGAGGTTAACCGCATCTCCAACAAGCTTACCCTTTTGCGCGAACTTCACGTCTGGAGCTGACTTTTTGCCCGTCGGTTTTTTCGCTGTCGATGCGGCCGGCGGCGACGCAGCCTTCGCACACGCTGAAGCGTCGTCAATATAAACATGCGCCGACAGAATTTTACCGTTGACATCAACCGTTGACAGTGTTGCTTGACCGCTCTCCATGTTCAAATTCTTGAGGCTCGTGAAAACCACTTGGACTGTCTGGGGAGTGTCGTCATTGGTAGGTTCAGGCTTGATGGCCCCAAGACTGTGGGCCGGGGTGCTGTCCAACATATAGTCTTGCTCATTCGGTGAAAGATATGAACCGGTAACAAAAAATCGCGGCACGGGCCCGCAAGCCGAAGCATATCGCGGCTCAACGATAAGTCTCCCCGGCTTGAGCCGACGCGCACGCTCAGCCTGCGCCGCCCGCAGCCGCGCTTGGAATCTGTCCTTGGGTTCGGGAGGAATGTTGGCCGTCGCCGGGACCTTCGTTGCATCCTGCTCGTAAAGACCGGCATCGCCGGAGTTGATGTAGTAGACATTGGTAAACTGCGCCACGTACATCTTTTGCGTGGTTACCCGTGAAATGGTTATGGTCAGCTCCGTCACGGTATCGCTGGATCGAAATCCCGAGGACGCCCAAAACGCGACCTCGCCGGCCGCTACCGCGCCGAGAGCGGCCCCGACCGAAAACGCCTTGGCGACATTGCGAACGACCAGCAGGCCCGTGGCCAACAAGGTGTATTGCCCCGGATAGGGGCGCCCAGGAGGACCGCTATGCTGGATGACCTGCGACTGAATCGTGACTTCGTCGCAGCCGATGTCCTCGGCGTCGCTTCGGTATACGTCGAATGAGCTGCTCGCGGGAACCGCCACCGGCGGTTTCGCCTGAATCGACGGTCGCCCGGAGTCCTGAGTCCCCTCCGGACTCACCAATTCCTGCGCAATGGCGTCGGCAAGAAACACCTGAAAGCGGGACGAGTTCTCCGAGAGTGGCTGGCCGACACGCACACACCGATAGCCGAGCCGTCCGCCTCCCTCTTTCGCGCTGACTCCGGCGGCCTCGTTCACCAGATCGTCTGCGATCAATCTCCAGTGACTGGCTGACGAGAGCTTCCGCTGCTCACTGACGGCGTTGAGCTTGATGACCGGCATTTCCGTGCAAGCGACCATCGATGCCAGTACCAGAACGAGCGTTGCATTGCGAGTCAGTTTAGCCATGAGCGTTGGCCCCCTTCTTATGCGTGCGCGGATACAAGCCGGATGGTCCAGAAATCGCTGGCCAGGCCGCGGTTGGCCAAATAGGCATAAGGCATGTAACAGTAACCACGTCTGCCCCAAGCCTTACCCCAGGAATTTCGCACAGTAAATCGCTGGGTATCGTCGTCGTAGCCCACCCCCATGACCGCATGGCTGCCGATGACCCGCTCTCCGGCGCCGGGTAACGGCACGTCTCCCGTCTGCCTGCGTAGCCTCTTCAGCTGAAGATTCGGGAAGGACTCGTAGACGCTGAAGCCGAATACAAAGGGGTAGCCTGAGGCGAGGCACAACCTCATCTGATCAACGGTCTGGTTGAGGCGGCTGTAGCTGATCGCACGGTTCTCGAGCGCAGTCTGATAACAGACCGTGCGAGGTGCACGCTTGAAGGCGCGAACGACGTAGGGCCAATCGCTCTTTGTCGCGCCTTCGAAACAAGCTCCCTGTGAAGCGATGGACTTGATGCCATCACGAAGTTGAGCGCCGCAGTCGCTGGCAGTGGTGTCGGTTATCCTGCGTTCATTGAAATAGATGAACAGCCTGGAAGGTATCGCGAGTGAGCGAGGAAGATTTTGGCGCATGCGCTCGAACTGCAGCGCCGCCGCGAGCGCGTTCGCCGTGCACGAACCGAGTTTTTTCTGATCGTATACGGGCGGGCAACCGTAGTGATCCCGCAGATCGAATTGTCGCGGCAGACTAACGGCCATGGGCGCCGAATACAGATGGTCACGAGCGTCTGGAGCATCCGGCAGCCACCCAAATTGCTGGCTTCTGCGCGTCCGCGAACTGGAGAAGCTCGATCTGCGCGGGGTCAACGGAAGTAACGCTCCTGAGCCGGGACGTACGACGTGAGCGGCAAACAATAGAGTACTCGGCGGCGGCTTTTTGAGAGGCGGAACCGGGGGAATGCGGCCGCCGTCTAGACCCAGAGGCACATAGATCGGTGGTACTTTTGGAATTTCGCTGCCGTCCGTGGCCATCGTCGAATCGATCGGAGGAACCGGAGGGATTTTGCTGCCGTCCATGGCCATCGTCAGGTCAATCGGCGGAATCGGCAGTATGTCGGAATCCGCAGCGGGCACCGCCATCGTCGGCGTATTGCGCAACACCTTCTTCGCCATGGCGAGTTCCTCCTAAACAGTCAGGCCACGATGCTCACGAAGGCCCTGCGGGCGCCGCCTTTGCGGCGTTCGTCGGAGCGATTATTGGAACTACAATCACGGGCACCGAGCCCGTCGTCGGCTTTTTATTCTTGATACCCGTCCCGGAAATTGTCATGACTCGCCCGACGACAAGACCTTGAAGGGGCACGTCCAAGACAAAGGGACCCGTGGACAGGGGCGAAGAGGCAGTGGCAGGACTCGGCAGGACGCTCAGGCCGCCGTTGAGCGGTGTCACGGTGGCCGCACCTGTCACCGTCGGAAGTGCGGAGGGAGCGGCACCGCTGAACGCGATCGTCACGCTGTCAAGGTCCTTGTCGCTCTTGACGAACAATCGCAGCTTTCCAACGCCGGTCGTCGGATCTGCGATGATGGTGTCCGCATCCGCGGATAGCCCGACCGTCTGCGCCAGCGAGGCGGTTCCATCCAAGACAACGCTTTTGAATTCAAATACGCATTGCTCAAGGCAGGAAGGATCCTGCTCGGCTGCCTCGGAGCTGGGCGGGCTCCATCGATTATCAACGAGGCGCCGAAGGATGAGCTTCGCCCCATCCAGTGGTATGGGCAGGACGGGGCTGCTCGCCGTAGCCGAGCAGACATTTCTAGCTTCCGGGAGGTCGCGGCTCAGTCCGTGCAATGTCGGGAACGATATCGTCAAGGGAGAGCCCGCCACATTCTGCGCCACGGCGGTAGCGGCGACCGTGTACTCCCCATCGTGAAGTTCCAAACTCGCGAGAAACTGTCCGGCAACGTACTCAGTGAATCCCATCAGCGAGACCGTAGCCGTGTCCTTACAGTTGTCGCTAATGAACACCGTCTGCGCCTGAAGGCCGGGCGGCACGGCGCGATACGGTAGATTGAACTGAGCACCGTCATAGTCGCCCATGGTCAAAACCGTCGATAGGCCGGTCCACAATGTCACTGCGTAGACTCTCAGCGACGGCGCCAATTTTGCTCTGAAGTCAGTAAACTCGGCCTGCTCCACCAGGCCGGCGAGCGTACTCAGGTCAGCGTCCGAAAGGCTGTGGGGATCACCGCCGGGAAATCGCTGTGCAATCGCGCGCGCCTTGTCGAGCATTTTTCTTGGCTTGTTCTCGAGTTCCTTCCCGGACCTCACATCGCGCAACCGGGTCATGCTCGATATTTGGACCACCGGTCCTTCATTGATCGCAATGCCCCGTTCCGAGGCGTCGCGCACACTCTCCGGGGTCGGCACGCAGCGTCCCGGCGACACCGCCGCATGTTCGCGCTTGACCAGTACGAGCAACGTGATGTTGTGGGTTTGCGCGAGCATCACAAACCCGGATTTGATATTGGCGCTGGTCGCCGCCCCTATGCGCACTTCCAGGACATTCTCGGCGGCGCTGGATACCATGAACAGGCTATTGAAATTGTTGGCTAAAATGGATTTGAATTGGTTACGCAGATCGCTGAGACTGGCGCCACCGGCGATGTTCTTGCCGGTGCCCGCAAGGTTCAGTGCCAGCTGGCGGGAAATATTCTCGGCATCCGTCGCCTGACTCTTTTCGATGTCATCGGTGATCAGGAGCGGTACGACGACAGTCGGCAATGACTCATCGTCGCGCCCGCCTTTGCACGTTGAAAACAAGCTCAAATCCAGGTACACGTCATACGGTTCGTTGCGCGCCAGCGGCATGACGCTCACTTGTATGCGAGCGACGTAGGGAACGTAGCCATACCGAAGAGCACCGTCCCGGATCGATCGGTTCAGCGCCTGCACTTCTTCGTAGATATCGTTGCCGGCGTTGTAATTCGTCAGTGCATCGGATTGAAGAGTGCCGGTCGGGCCCGCGATGCCAGTGGATGATGGGGGAGTCTGCGCCGGCAATGTAGATGCGGGGGCGGTCGGAGTACCCAGCTGCGCTCCAAAAGCAACTGCGCTCGCATTACTACTCTGCGCCAGCGACGTTTGCGGTAATGCAAGCGCGAGCGCACCCTCGGGAGTCAGCGTGAATTGCGCCTGAAGCGCATCCACATAATCTTCCCAGCGCGCAACCGACACTGCCGAAACCCGGACGCTGACGGCGTCCTGAACAGAATCCAGCTTGGGCGGCTTCTCGTACGAGGTACCGCCGAAACACGCGGTGAGCATCACGCATGCAAACGACGCACACGCGGCTCGGGATACCTGTTGAGCAGCGATTTGTCGACGTTTGGCGTCGATTTTCCTAGAGGTTAAAACCCCGTTCCGGACCATAGAGGATCCGGCCCTCCCTTCCGTGGACCCGAGACGCCATCTGACACTCGCAGCACCGATCGCGAAGCTACGCGTGACCTCTTTACAGAAACGAATTAGTCCCTAACTTCGAATAATTCTTATAGCTAGTATAGTCCGCGCATTGTCCTTTGCAAATGAGCAAGCTCGCCCATCTTCGATGTGAATACGCAATTGTGCGTCGCACACAAGTGTGCCTTTCGTCGCTGACAGGAATGACGGCACGGGCTGAGGATTGCTACCTCAAAAATGTGCAATGTGCATTGGAGCCACAAATGAGCAGTTTCCGCCGGCGTTGACAGCAGCTAACAAACAGCATTGACTCCAACAATAGATAAAGATAGTTTTAGCAAGAAAACAAGACAAAGCTGATCAATCAATTCAGGGATGAAATGATTACGTTCTGCCAACCCTATCAACAGCGACAACCCAACCTACACTTACCACTGGTGATGCTTCTGCACGAACTCGCAATTGAGTTCTATGCGCGATTTAGGGGATTCCAATGGTCTGTCAGTTTGGCCATTGCGCTTGCAACTACGCCCACGGCTTTCCATGCCGGGTCGGCGACCATGAATTAATCGAACCCGATCACATCCTACATATGCTTGGATGCACACCGTCGGCACTGACGCATCTTCTTCCATCGGGAGACCTGGATGTCCGAACAAAACGATGAAGCGTGTAAGCAAGCCGATAAACCGGCGCGGAAGGACCTCATCCACAGGGCACTCAAGGCCATCGCCGGAGAAGCATGGAGCAACCCCCTTATCTTTGCGGGGCTTGGCGGCTTCATTGGGGTTTCCGCCCTATGTGGCTTCGGCGAGGCGAGCCTTCCAGCTTCGAAATGGCAACAACTGGTTTCGGCGACCGCCGCCGGTATTGTAGTTGCTGGGGGCGCGCTCGCGTCCGGAACTCTACTGGGATTCCTGTTTGGAATTCCGAGGTCAATATCGGATCCGAAACGTGCCTATCAAGAGAACACGAATCTAGAGCAAGTGTCCGATTGGCTCACCAAGATTGTGATTGCGCTCGGTTTGGCGCAGTTAACGAAAATCCCGTCAGCTTTTCTCAGCGTTGCCGTCTTTGTTTCGCGCGGCATTGGCTTGCCGGTGGTCACGCCAAGCCTCGCAGGCATCATCCTCCTCTATTTTGGAATTGTCGGATTTCTCATAGCATATCTGTGGACGCGACTGTACCTAACCCATGAATTCACCCGTGCGGATCGAGCCGCGCAGGAAACCCCAGAATTCCTTGAAGGACTAGTCGAAGCGTTGCTTTATCAGCCCCAGCCGGACGGTTTCCTTCAAGCCATTCAGCGAAGCGATGACTATCTGAAAAGATATGGGGACCACAACTGGCGAATTTGGCGCTCGCGAGCGTGTGCGTTTGGACAGAAGTACGGGTATCTACCGGCTGGACAGCGCGACTCTCCGGAAGGGAAAGAATCCCGCAACGAAGCGTTGCAAGCAATTGGACGCGCCCTCAGACTAAACCCCGCTGAAAAAGAAGGACTACGGCGTTTGTGGGACCCTTCGCTGGCAACACCGGAGGAAAGCGATTTGGTCGTCTTCTTTAAAGATGACGCTTTTGAGAAACTGCTAGGCTGAAGCGTACTAATTCCGATGCTTTCGAGCACCGCACTCAGACCGCTTCATCCATTGACTCGCCGAGCCGAACACGCCATGCGTCATTAGACATGCACGGCTTCCAGTTCGATGAACGGGCGAAGTTCTTGCCGTAGCGCCTTATCGCTGACGAGGTCGATCGGACGACCTAGAAGATCCTCCAGGAAGAACTGGACGCCGAAATATCGTTCTGACCTCGCTGGCCCATCGAACGAGACGAGAATATCATGCCAGGGAGTATCTGATTTTTTGTGTGTTTGAGTTCGCCAAATTCCCCAGTCACGCACGCGATGACTTCTACGACGATCGGCGCTCGGCGTGTGCTCATGGTCAAGCGCTTCGATGTCAGCGCCGAAGACGGCCGGTACCATATGGTGAGTCTGCGCGCGCTTTGCAAAGAGCGTCCCGGCATCCATGTGCACGGCTATTCTGAGCTTGCCCAGGTGCTGCGCAAACATTCTGCCGCCCCCGCGGATGACCTGGTCGCACTGTTTCGGCACATGGTCTTCAACGCCGCCATCGGCAATGTCGATGATCACCTGAACAATTTCCGGATGCTGGCGCGCCCCGGTGGGTTTCGCCTGGCACCGGCGTTCGATTTAGTGCCGGACATCGGCGGTCGAGGCGAGCACACCCTACCTTTCAGCAAGGCTTTGCCTGCCCGACCGGCACAGACATAATCGCACTAGCCGATGAATTGGGGCGTCACACGTGCGGCGCGCATCGGCGGCGCGTGATCCTCATACGAGGCCGTGGGCCGCGAACATGAATGGCAGCAGCTTGGCGGGTTGCGCGAAGAATTTAAGTTAAATCGTCTCACGATAATTCAAGCGCCAGTAGCCAGCACCCGCCGAGTATGAGAAAGTCTTTCTATGTAGAGCAGTAAAGAAAGGGATTTCGATGCTAACTGCCGCGTTCGCCCGCATCGGCACGATTCTCCTGATGACCCTGTGTGCCGCTAGCTGCGGCGGCGGCAGTGGGGGTGCGAACGAGGGCGGCGGCGGCGCTGGTACCTCCAGTCCACAACCCGGAGTGGCCATTGGGGCCCACGCGATCACCCCATCGGCTCCGCCCCCGAAGGCGCCGCCCAGCGGGACAACAGCCAGCTTGTGGCTGGGCAATGTCACCACCCTTGGGGCGGCGGCAACGGTATCTCAATCCGCGCCGACGGCTAATTTTGCCGCGTGGATAAACACCAACGCCACCGTGGCGACGACGTACTACATCGATGGCTCCTACTCGACCCACGGCATTGCCTCGATCCAAGGGACTGTTGTCAACGGCGCCGTCAGCTTTACGATTCAGTTCAAATCACCTGCCTCACTCGGTCTCGGGATTTATTCCGACACCATCACCTTGGAAGGGTGTTACGACAGCGCCTGCAGCAGCCAGATTCAAGACAGTCCGCTGAACATCACAGTGACCTACACTGTGCAGGCGGATCCGGTCACCCTGACCAGCATCAGCCCGAGCGCCGTTGCCGCGGGCAGCGCGGGTTTCACGCTGACGCTGACAGGAACCAATTTTTCAAAGAACTCGATCGTCATCTTCAATCAATCCCCCCAGCCAACGACGTTCGTGTCCCCGACGCAATTGACGGCGAGCATCGGCGCCTCCATGCTGACCACGCCTGAGTCGGGCATCATCACGGTCGAGAGTTCGAGTCAGGCGTATGCACAAGTGTCGGCGGCCTTGCCGCTGCTGGTTTTGGCGCCGGGGCCGGCGCCGACGGCGACGAGTCTTGCGCCGAGCTCCGCCATCGTCGGATCGGGCGGCTTCACGTTGACGGTCAATGGCGCGAATTTCACCATCGGTTCGGTGGTGCTTTGGGGCGGCACCCCGCTCGCGACGAATCTTGTGTCGCCGAATCAACTGACGGCGTCGGTCAGTGCGTCGCAAATAGCGAGCATCGGTACGACGCCCGTGTCCATTCAAGCGTATTCGAACCCCAGTGCGCCGATCTCCAACGCGGTGAACTTTACCGTCGCGCCGGTGCCGCCGCTGACGCTAAACTCCGTATTTCCGAGCGTCATCGCCGCGGGCGGCAGCGGTCTCACGCTGACCGCAACCGGACTGTCCTTTGCGCCCAACGCGGTGATCCTCTGGAATGGGACCGCCCTGACGACGAGCCCAGTGTCGAGTACCGAGCTGCGCGCGACCGTGCCTGCAACGGATGTCGCCACCGTCGGGTCGGCATCGATTACGGTCCAGAATCCAAGCGGCACCACGGTCACTTCTGCCGCCCTGCCCGTCAGCATCCAGAATCCGGTGCCGGATGCCGTGGCCCTACAGATCACGCCCGACCATGCGGGCGCCATCAACTTCAATTCAATGAGCTTTCCGACCTCCAATGCTTGGAGCGTCAATCTGGGCGGTCAGCCCTCCTACGCCTTGATCGCGGACGGTAAGGTGTTCGTGACGGTCAAAGTGGGTCTTGGGAGCAGTACCGGTAGTCAACTGATCGCGCTCGATCAGGCGACCGGCCATACCGTCTGGGGTCCGATCCAGCTTCCGCAAGGCTGGGCTTTTCCCGCCTACGATGGCGGTAAGGTTTTCGTGATTACCTCTTACGGTATCGGTCCCGGAACGCTCCAATCCTACGACGCCGAGACGGGAGTAGTCGACTGGACCACTACTTTTCCCCAAGGCATTGCCTTTGAGACCGCACCCACCGCGGCGAATGGATTCGTCTACTTGGTCGGGGGAAGCGGCGCCCCGATTCTGTTCGCGATCGATGAGGGCAGCGGCTCCATCGTTTGGCAGCAATCCGGCGGGAACGGGACGGACAGTACGCCGGCAGTCACCTCGCAGGGCGTCTACATCTCGTCAGTTTGCACGACCGAGGGATATGCGCCGATGACGGGCGTGGCCTTGTTTGCGGACAACGGTGGATGCACCGGCGGCGGCGGCTTCACCGCAGTGGTCGCCAACAATGTGTTCTATTCGCTGGGCGGCGGCATCTATGTCAATGCCACGACCGGTGCACAGCTCGGCACGTTCACGGCGGACGTGGTGCCGGCGGTCAACTCGACGACGGCGTTCTTCCTTCAGTCGGGGACCTTGAACGCCAAGGCATTGAGCGGCTATTCGACCCTGTGGAGTTTCAGCGGCGACGGCGGTTTGGTCACCTCCCCCATCATTGTGGGCCAGGCGGTCATCATCGGGTCTTCGAGCGGACAGATCTATGCGCTCGATGCGGCCACCGGAACGCAGCTCTGGACGGCGAATGCGGGTGGCACCATCTATTCAGGGAACAGCGGCAACGTCATTTCAGGACTGGCGGCGGGCGACGGTTTGCTCGTGGTGCCGGCGGGCAACACGTTGTCGGCCTTCACGCTTTCGACGAACCCGTGAGGATGCGATTGGGTCTCTCAGCTGCACATCCGATCGTCAGTTGGCCGTGATAGCCCAAATATTGCTATACGCACCGCCGCCATCCGAGAGGGTGCAATTCGAGAGCGCTCCCGCACTGATCGAGCACGCATAGACGTGTTCGGTTGAATAGTTCGTCACACCGACGTACGCCGTACTTCCCGCGACCTCGATAGCCACGGTGGTTTCGCCGGAGAGGACCGTGTACGCGTTGCAGTCGGTGAGAGTGCCGTCGCCGTTGATCGCGCACGATTCCACGGTGCCGGACCCGCCCGCGATGTACGCGTACCCGCCCGCCAGCGCCATATTCCGCGGATAGCTACCCGACGTCGTTGCGCAGTTGGTGAGGCTGCCATCGCCGGCCACGGTGCATACATAGGGCGAGCTTCCGCCGCCGACATACGCATAGTCGGGGCCGACCGCGATGGCGTCCGTGCCGTTGGTGGCCGTATTCGCGGCCGTGACCGCGCAATTCGACAGGGTGCCGTCGGTCGGGCTGATGGCGCAGTACGTCACCAGGCCCGGATTGTTCGCGTTGGCGCCGTAGAGATATGCGCCCTGCACCGTCAATTGAGTCACATCGGTAAAATTGCTGCCGGTCGAGCTGCAGCCGGACAGCGTGCCGTCGCCGGCCACGGCACAGATATCCACCGACGAGCCGAACTCGGCGACATACGCGTAGCTGCCGTAGAACGCGATGCCGGTGGCGTTGCCGATGCCGCTGGCGGTCGACGTGCACCCGGACAATGTCGCGCCGCCGGTACAGACGGATACGCCGGCACCATATTGAGCGATGTACACGTATTGCACGGCCGCGGCGTACGGAATGCTCACGGTCCCCGTAACGGTGGTTCCGGAATTGTTCACGTAGCTGTAGCTCAGCGACACCGTACCGGTCGCTACGGCGGTCGGCGCATAGGTCAGGCTCAACTGACAACTCGTGCCGGTGCTCACGCTGCTGCATGCGAAACTGCTGGCCCCACCCGTAACGGTCCAGCCCGCCGGCAGCGATCCGATGCCGCCGGAACCGGCGTTCGCGATCGCAAGACCGGTGGCGATATTGCCGTCATCGGTGGTGAAGGTGACGGTCACTGCCTGAGTCGTGTTGGTCGACACGCTGACCGTGCCTGACGGCAGGACGGCAGCGGTGACGTGATCGTTCGCGGTGGCGGCATACAAGATGCTCACCGTGCCGCTCGATGCGACGCCGGCGTCATTGGTGTAGGCGTAGTTCAAGGTCAGCGTGCCGCTGCCGACCGCGCCGGGCGCGTAGTTTAAGGGGAGCTGGCAGCTGCTGCCCGCTGCGCCGACACTGCTGCACGTGAAACTGGTCGCGGTGCTGGTCCAGCCGCTGGGCAAGGAATTGAGAGCGGTGGTCAATGTCAGCGCCGTGGCCGTCGAATTATCCGTCGTGAAGGTCACGTTGACCGGCTGGGTGCCGGCGCCGATCACGGCATTGATCTGCCCGGACGGCGCGGCGGTGCCGGTCACGTTGTTGTGCGCCGTCGCCGTGTAGGGAATGTTGAGCGTGCCCGTCTTGGCCGTGCCGGCACTGTCCCGGTAGCTGAAACCCAGGGTCACGGTGCCGGTCGTCGCCACGGTCGGTGCATAGGTGAGATTCAATTGACAGCCATTGCCGGTGCTGACGCTTGCGCAGGTGAAGCTCGATCCCGTGGCGCTCCAGCCGCTGGGTAGCGTGCTCAAGCCCGAAGTCACGGAAAATCCGCTGGCGGCATTGTGATCGTCGGTCGTGAACGTCACGGCCACCGCCTGGCTGGCGCCGGTGACCGCCGTGATCTGGCCGGCGGGCGCGGCCGTGCCGACGACGTTGTTGCCCGAGGGGGTGTTCGCGGTGGCGGCGTACGGGATGCTCACGGTGCCGGTTTGGGCCGTCCCGGCATCATCCGTGTAGCTGTAGTTCAATGTCAGAGTACCGCTCGCCGCGGCGGTCGGGTTATAGGCCAACGGCAACAGACAGCCGCTGCCGGTGCTGACCGTCGCGCAGGCGAAGCTGTGATCCGTGCTGCTCCAGCCCGCCGGCAGCGTGGCAAGGCTGCTGGTCAGCGCCAGTGCAGTGGCGGGAGTCCCATCATCGGTGGTGAACGTCAGTGTCAGTGCCTGGCTCGCCCCCACGACGGCATTGATCTGCCCGGTGGGCGCTGCGGTGGCGGTCACCGTGTTGTGCGGTGTCGCCGCAAAGGGAATGGCCAGCGTGCCCGTCATGACCGCACCGGCGTTGTTCGAATAGCTATAGCCGAGCGTGAGGGTGCCGCTGCCGGTGGCCGTCGGGGCGTAGGTGAGCGTCAGTACGCAGCCGCTGCCGGTAGACACCTCGGAGCAAGTGAACGAGGCAGGTCCGCCCCAACCCTCAGGCTTCGAGGACAGGCCCGAGGTCACCGCGAGATTGGTAATCACCAGCGAATCGCTGGTGTCGAACGTGACGGTGATGCTCTTGCTGCCGCCGACCACAGCGGTAGCCGTGCCTGAGGCGGATGGGGTTGCGACAACCGTATCCTGAGTGCCGGAGGAATCGTGGCAACCCGCCAAACCCATACTCATCATGGCCAGTGCGCAAAGCAGCTGCGCAGGCCGATACCGGTCACCGATCATTACCGCCATCCTTCTGGTTTCGAATCGAAAACATCAACGAGCGGGACGGACGGCGGACTTCGGATATCGAGCCGGTGGATGCGTCACCAAGGATGATTTAAGCCGAACGCGCGAGAAGTATCTGCGCGAGCAGTCACAATTCGGCGCCATTGCAGACACGGCACCGCGCGGCCGGCAACTGTTGCATCCTCATCGGCATGGCGGCCGACTCGGGAACCGGCGTTACTAACCTGCAGAGGCTTGGCGCACAAACTGCACGGCGATGCGAATGTCGGAGGCCACCGGCCGACCGCCACCACCGGCAAGTCGGCCATCGATCCGCACCTCTATGACTTGGCGCGGGTCGAGGTGCTGCGGGGACCGCAGGGGACTCTCTACGGAGCGGGGTCCATGGGCGGCACGGTCAAGCTCATCCCCAATGCGCCCGAGCGCAGTGGCTCCACCGCCGAACGTCGCGATCGAGAAGCGGTATCTCGTCCGCCCGAGAACTTCGATGGAGGAAACGTACAGGGAAGTCCTTCGGTTTTGCCGACGGTAGAATCTACTGCCTCCCGCGCGCGGCTCAGTACCTCCCGGAATTGCCGCTTACGATGCACCGGAACCTGTAAAATTCGCTGTAACCGATTTGTTACCTAGACGGGTTCATCAGAGGAACGAGCGATGAGGGCCCTCATGGGCGCGGCGCTGGGCCGCATTTGACGTATCGCAAGCCAAAACGCCATCGAGCTCAGCACACTCATTCCGGCGGTCGCCATGAGTGCCCATCGCAGGCCCTCCGCCGTTCCTAATGAGCGGGCTAAATGATCGCTAAGCGCCCCGACACTCAACGGCCCGAGCCCAAGCCCAAACAAGGTCAAAAACAATACGGCGATCGCAGCGGCAGTGGCGCGCGACCGCTCGTGCGCCATGCTGTGGATTACTGCGTAGGCCGGACCTGCCCAAACGTTACTGAGTACCGTAGCCGGCAGAAGTAGCGCCAATGCGAGCGACAACGAACGAATGCTGAATACACACAGGAACACTGGTGCCGCCAGCACGCACCCAAACGATGCAACCCGGAGATAACCAGGCATATTTCCCCTGCCGGCTCGATCGCCGAGATAGCCGCCGAGTAAAAGACCGGCGGCACCGCCGATCCCCAGGATCAGTCCCAGCGCAATGCCGATATAGCCGACGGCGCCGCGATTTTGCGTCAGGCCGGCCAGGTCCGTTGAATGAACTCGGAGAAAGAACGAGGCTACGAAGGCGTTCTGGGCATAGGTCACGAACGCGGCAAGTGACATGCCGATGACGAGCGGCCAGAAACCTCTGCGCTGCGCCAATTCACTCACCGTGGCGGCAAACGAAGGCGGCGGAACCAGGGTTACCTCATGATTGGCGCGGCTTGGGTCCGGCAGGAGAACCCTCACCAATGCCGCCAGCAAGAGCCCGGGCACCCCGGCCGCGACGAAGGCACCACGCCAGCCGTAACGTTCAGCAACGATTCCGCCAATCGCCATTCCAAGCAGGAGGCCGAGCGGGGCACCCATCATGAAAATCGAAAGCGACCACGCTCGCTTTGTCGGCGGCAGATATTCAGAGATCATGGATTGGGAGGCCGGAAAGCACCCGGCTTCGCCGAAACCGACCCCAACGCGAGTGACCAGCAGCCATGTCATATTGCCGGCGAAGGCGCACAACATCGTGAAGCTGCTCCATATAGCAAGGCATCCGACCATGATAGTGGACCGGTTTTTGGACTCTGAAAGTCGCGCAATCGGAATCCCCAGCGCGGTATAAAAGAGCGCGAAGGACAATCCCGTGAGCAGTCCCAGCTGGGCATCGGTAAGTCCCAGATCCTTCTTGATCGGCTCGGCCAAGATGTTGATAATCTGCCTGTCCAGGAAGCAAATCGTATAAACCGCCAACAGTAGATAGAGGCCGTAACCCGGAAACCGCTGCACGTTCGGTTGCCCTGAATCCCTTTTCATTGAATCCGGCTCGACGATGGTCATTGCTGCGCGCCAGGCATTTGGATATCCAATGCTGTGTGAATGATGGCGCCGTCTTTCACGATGAGCGGGGGGGCCGTCTTTGCATCGGCAAGGACGGCGATATCATCGAGCGGATTTCCGTCCACCAACACGAGGTCGGCGAAGGCTCCCGGCGCCACGCATCCCAATCGGCCCTCCTGGCGTAGGATACGGGCATTGATGCTCGTCGCTTGACGCAAGATCTCAACCGGCTCGAAAACCGCAGCCCTCTCCGCGAATTCCAATCGCTGATGAGTTTCCAAGGGGCCCAGCAAATCGGTACCGAAGCCGACGATGACGCCCGCATCGCGCAGGGTACGCAGACCCTCTCGCATGGCCGCTTTTACCGGCACGAGTTTTTTCAAGGATTCCGGCGGATAGCCCAATTCCGCGCCGAAGCGTTCGATTACGGTAGCCACGGCGATCGTCGGCACGATGAATGTGCCGCGCTCGGCGGCAAGATCCGCGGTTGGCGGGGAAATCATCGAAGCATGTTCGATACAATGCACGCCAAGCTCGATGGCGCGGCGAATACCGGCGTCAGGATGGCAGTGAGCGGTGCAATATCGCTCGTGTCGCTCGACTTCCTCGACGATGGTCCGCACTTCGCGGTCATTGAATTGCAGGGCGTTTACGGAGCCGGCGACGCTGGTAACGCCCCCCGACGCCGCGAATTTGATGAATGAGGCGCCTCGTCGCATTTGCTCGCGAATCACCTTCGTGATCGCCACTTCCCCGTCCACCGCCTGCGCAATGACGCCGCATCCGGCCATGCAGCACCAATCCGTACCACAGCCACCGCTTTCCCTGTCATGGGGGTGGCGTAGATCACCATGTCCGCCCGTCTGGCTCAGCATGGGACCGCACCAGAACAGGCGCGGTGCGCGCAGCCAGCCCTGTTCGATGGCGAGCGCCAACCCATAATCGGCTCCGCCGCAGTCGCGAACACTCGTAAAGCCGCGCATCAAGGCCCGTTCCAGCATGACGTTTGCACGCTGTGCGAGGAAGCTGACAGGCCGCGTTTCATTGCGGATGAGGTTCACGTCATGGGCATACACATGCACGTGGGCGTCGATCAAGCCCGGCAACAACACGCGCCCACCGCAATCGATGAAGCGTGCGTGCGACGGGACGATGACACCGGCTCCGGCCGCAGAGATCTGCCGTCCCTCCACGAGCACGGTCCAGTCCTCATGCAGTTCGGCGCCGTGCCCGTCGAAGACCCGCGCATTGAGAAGAGCGAGGGGGCTCTCGCCCAAAAGGCTCATGGCACGAGCACGATCTTGCCGACGTGCTTGCCCGCGGCGGAGGCCTGGTGCGCCTCTACCACCTCATCCAGGGGAAAGCGTTGGGCGATGAGCGGTTTCAGTGCGCCGGCAGCGGTCCCAAACGTAATGGCATCGACGGCCGCTTCGAGAGCCGCCGCATCACGCGGCAATCCGTTCACCACGCTTCCGGTGTAGTTGTATATCGTAAAGCCGATGAGCGTCAGAGCGCCGAGCACCATGGGATAGATCGAGGCTTCGATCTGCGGGCCGCTCAACGCTCCGTAGAGGAGAACCCGGCCCCGGTGACGCATCATCGCAAGCAGCTGCTTGGTCCCCGAGCCGAGGACCGGGTCCATCGCCACGTGAACGCCGCCATCGCTGATGGTCTTGACTTCGGCAGCGATGTTTTCCGACCAGATGAGCACATGGTCGTATCCCCATCCTTGCAGGAGTTGCGCTTTTTCGCGGCTGCGAACGGCGCCGATGACACGTGCGCCCGCGAGCTTGGCCATCTGCATCGCGGCAATGGAGGTGGTCGCGGCGGCGGCATTCAAAAATACCCACTCGCCCATTTTCAAATTGCATTCGCGGAACAGTGCCAGATACATGGGCACATACGCCAGAGTCCACGCCGCGCCTTCTTCATGACTGAATACCGTCGGTGTGTGAAACAACGCGGTGACCGGCAGGACCGCATATTCGCCATACAACGGGTAGCGCGGAATGGAGAAACTCGAGATCGAGCTCACCCGGTCGCCCACTTTGAATTCACCCGCGTCCTCGCCGACCGACTCGATCACGCCGCACGCCTCGGTCCCCAAGCCGGACGGAAACGTAGGCTGTTCGAGATAGGTTCCCGAGCGGAACATGGCATCGCCCTGCGTGACGCCGATGGCAAGAACCTTGATGCGAACCTCGCCGCGCCCGGGTTCGCGCATCGGGGCGTGGCCGAGGCGGAGCACTTCCGGGCCGCCGATCCGATCGAACAATACGATACGGTAATCCTGTGGCATATTTGTCGGTGATCCGTCAGTTGGGAATCAGGCGCACGCTCAAGCGTTCCGCACCTTCCAGAATGCCGTTGCCCATGCTCTTGTAGGAATCATCGCCGCGCGTGAGCTCGATGTGTTTCGTGCGCTCCAGGAGCTGGCGGTAGGCAATGCGCATCTCGACGCGGGCAAGCGCGTTGCCGATGCACATGTGAGGACCCGCCCCGAGCGCAAGATGCCGATTCGGCGTGCGCGTGATGTCGAACTCTTCGGGACGATCGATCGCCGTCGGGTCCCGGCTGGCCGATGCGTTCCACAGAGCGATCGAGTCGCCTTTGTTGATCCGCACGCCATCGATTTCGGTATCGACCGCTGCAATGCGATCTTGCTTGCGGATGGTGCCGCGGTAGCGGAGCATTTCTTCCACCGCCGAGTCGATCAGTTCCGGATGTTTTCGCAGCAGCGCCAATTGGTCCGGGTGGCGCAGCAACTCCTGCAAACCGTGTGCGAGCAGATTCGTGGTCGTTTCGTTGCCTGCGGCGAGGATCAGGATCGACATGCCGACCAGATGCCGAGGGTTTTCCAGCATTTGCGTCAGCTTGGACAATATGTCCTCTCGGGGCTGCATCTTGACGCGCTTGATATGCTCGTCGAGATATTCGGTCATCTCGGCCATCACCCGGCCGACGCGTGCGATGACCTGTTCGTTGTTCTGTTTCCAGAATACCGGACGCCCGTCTTCCCTCGCGATATCTATCGTCATCGCCCGCATCCGCGCGCGATCCTTCGCGGGAATGCCGACGATATTGCACACCACTCGGACGGTCGCGGTACCGGCGAAGTCCTCCACGAAATTGATCTCGTCTTTGCCGACGCATTCATCGAGCGTGGCCTTGACCTCCCGTTCGATCATCGGCATGAGGGGTGCCATGGCGCCCGGCATGAACAGCGGCGCGGCGATGCTGCGGTATTGGGTGTGGGTCGGCGGATCGTTGCCGATCAGAATCGCCGCATCTCCCAGGGCTTTTTCGTTGTATTCGGGGCTTCGCTGACTCGACCATGTCCGCCAGTCCAGAAGCATGGGCCGAATGTCGGCGTCGCGAAAGAAGGACACGACGGGCATCAACGTGCCATGGTGGCGCCACGCACGCGCCGTCTCGCGCATGCGCTTGAGTTCCATATAGGGGTTGCGCTCGAAATAGGGCGATAACGGATCGAAGTCCGGGCCGCCGTCCGGCAATGTGGGTCGAATGCAAAGCTCGCTCACGGAGTATCTCCTTTAAATCTGCTGGACCGGCAGCCGGACCGTCAGGCCGTCCAGCTCTTCGGTCAACGTGATCTGGCAGGCCAGGCGCGATTCGTCGGTGGGTTCGATCGTGCCGGTCAGCATGCCGGCCTCATTGGAGTCGGCGGCCGGGAGCTTCGCCATCCACTCGGGCGGCACGTAGACGTGGCATGTGGCGCAGGCACAAAAGCCCCCGCATTCGGCAAGAATGCCGGGAACACGATGGTTCACGGCGGCGGCCATGAGCGAGTCGCCGGGCGATCCTTGGATGACGCGCTGCTCGCCGCCCGCGTCAATGAAGCGAATGGTAATCACGTCCTGTCCGTCGATGCGCAGAGGGAGGGGGAAGGATTTTCGGAGCTGATGCCCGAAGCTACGAGCTGTTCATACAGTTTGGCCGACTTCGCCTTCAGGTCGTCCATCACGGCGGCGGGCACATATATGTCCCGCGCGTCATGCTTGCCGCCGGATATCACCACCTGAAGAATACCTTCAACGTCGCCGACATTGCGAAATGCCCGATGCACCAACGGCGGCACCGAAAACGTATCGAACTGCCCGAGCCGCTTCGTTCGCTCGCCTGACTCGCCCCAGCGGAACTCGAAAGTCCCTTGCAATACGGTAAAGGTCTCGTAAGTGGCTTTGTGCGCATGCAGCTGCGGGCCCTGCCCCGGCGGGCACACTGCGAGGGTAATGGTGATGCCCGCGGCTCCGATGATGGGAGCGGCGGATGACATCGCCGTCTGCGCACCGGCTTCCAACCCTACGACAGGCAGCAGCTTGCGGGAGTAGATGATGTCCAGAGCCTCCTGCGGTATCGAAGCGTCGCATTGGATCTGCAAAGGCTTCAGATCGGCGAAGCGTGCGAATCTTGCGGTCAGAGCATCCTCGGTCATCGGGCCTCCTGAATATCTTTATAGTTCATATCGTCCGTTTATATTATCGATAATAGGCACCAGAATACAATGCTTTTCTGTCGTGCGCGGTCATATCATGCGGATCGGGCGACTAAAATACATAATATTACTAGTTGATATTATCGATAATCTATTATACGGTTGCTCGTGGCCGGCACGAGCCGCTGTACGAAAACGCAGATGAATCTCCGGGTTTCAGGATGGCCTAAACCCCCGCATGACCAAATAGAAGAGGGATCAAAATGTCGGGATTATCGAAATCGTCTCTGCCCGTCTCGCCGGTTTTGCCCGGCACGCCCACCCTCCCCGCCGCACGAGGCACGGGAATCCCGGCTCTGATCCTGGCAATGCTGTCCCTGCCGGCGCTGTTGCATGCACAGGAAACCCCGGGCCCGTCGGACCAGCTGGAGGCCATCGTGGT
Organism: uncultured Gammaproteobacteria bacterium; assembly: GCA_963784105.1. GTDB lineage: Bacteria > Pseudomonadota > Gammaproteobacteria > Steroidobacterales > Steroidobacteraceae > Bog-1198. The sequence continues at coordinate 66,295 of CAWAQE010000015.1, read as the reverse complement.
GACCGCCCGGTTTCGTCCGGAATCCGCGCAAAACGTCGGCGAATCCATCCGAGCGTTCGACAAGCAGGAACTGCAGGATCTCGGGATCAATTCCGTCGAAACCCTGGCCGCCCTGACACCGGGTCTTTCCATTCAAGATCGCGGCCCGAACCGCAACGAGATTTCGATCGAAGGGGTGGGGCGATCGGTGTTCCAACAGGACCGCACGCTCTCCATGGCCAGCGTCGGGTTATATCTCGATGACGTGCCGATCGACATCCCGGTCGGCGCCCAGCTCGACATCCCCTCCTTCGACCTTCAGCGTGTCGAAGTGCTGCGCGGCCCCCAGGGCACTCTCTTCGGTGCCGGCGCCGAGGCGGGTGCGGTGCGTTACGTCTCCCAGAACCCGGATTTGAGCCGCTTCGAGGGTACCACCGAGGTCGCGTTCACCTCGACCGCGGGCGGCGACTTAGGATACTCGACGCGAGTCGCGGCGGGGATTCCGATCATTCAGGATCAGCTGGCCGTCAGGCTGGTGGCGACGCAAACCGGCGACCAAGGCTATATAGCGAATGTCGCCGACAACGACAAACACTCGAACGGATATCACGCCACGACCGCGCGCCTGGTCGCGCTTTGGCAACCCAACGAGGCGCTGCAATCGAGATTCCTGGTGAATTACCAGTACGCTCACCAGAACGCCCTCGGCAATGTATCCGACGCCGACACGGCGAGCTTCTCGACTTTCTCGACCGCCGGCAATTACGTCGACGACACCTCCACCGTGTTGAGTGAACATCTGAGCTACAACTTCGGGCCGGTCACAGTCGAGTCGATCTCGAGCTACTTCCAGCGTGAGCGAAATAGAGACGTATTCGAACCGGTCTATACCGGCGAGTTCGGACTCATCGGGAACGCGCTTGGCGCGGCGGCCGACAACCAGGTCAATACCATCGATCAGACGCGCTACGCTCAGATTTCCCAGGAGTTTCGCGTCATCTCGGATCCGACTCAATTCGTCAGCTACGTCGCGGGCGCCTTTTTCCGTAATTTCCATCTGAAGGAGAACATCGACTACCAATCGCAGGACTTCGTCGAATTTGCCCCGATCTTCGCCGGCCTGCTCGGCGTGCCCACCCCGCCGAACCCGTCACAGTTCGCGAGCGGCCTTGCGGGACAGCTCGGACTGAACTCGCTTTACAACGCGCCGCCGACGGATATCGTTTACAACGATGGCCGGCAGCTATCCGCGTTCGTGGAGGGAACCATCCATTTCAACGACCGGTTGCGCCTGATTGCCGGCGTTCGCAGGCACCACGAGGTCGTCGACGCGAAGTCGCTGGGAGCCGGGGCGGATTTCCTTTCCACGCTTTCACCGCCGATGACGTTCGTGGCGTCGACGTCGGCCGACGCCTGGCTGCCGAAATTCTCCCTCGAGTTCAATCCGATCGACAATCTCCTTCTGTACGCGACCTATACCGAAGGCGTTCGCGACGGCAACCTCAACGCCGCGAGTAAAGTCGCTCTCATCGCGAAGGAGAACCCCACGCACGCCGATGAGATCGAGACGTTCGGTCCGGAGTTTGAAAAGTCCGCCCAGGTCGGGGTGAAGGGGTCGGCGCTGAACAACCGGCTGATGTGGGCGGTGTCATCGTACTACAACTGGATCAAGTCGCTTCAGGGTTACGGCACGGCGAACTTCGAAGGTGAGACGGTCGGTGTCATCGAAAACATCGGAGACGGACACAGCGCCGGCATCGAAGCCGAAATTCGCGGACGGCCAATGGCCGGACTCACCCTGTTCGCGGGCGGGACACGCATCAAATCCGTGATCGATTCGATTTATCCGGACCTCGTCTCCCCGGTGGCGACCGTACCCGGACAGCGACTGCCGTTCGTTCCGAACTACACCCTCTCCGGCGGCGCCGAGTGGGAGCACTCGGTCGGCGGATCCGGCTGGGATGTCTTCGCGAACGGTACCGAGAGCTACACCGGAAATTACACGACCTACTTCCAGAATCCGCCCGGCAGCCCGCAGAACCCTCTACTGGGAGACTACGCGATCGCGAATTTCCGGCTGGGACTGCGCGACGAACGCTGGACGGTGGATCTCGGCGTGGCGAACGCGTTCGATCGGCGCGCCATCGTCTCGCTGTCGCCGGTCCAGGCATTGTTTACGTCTTATGGGTTGCGTCTACCGCCCGGTGCGAACATCGACGACATGCAGATGTGGCGCCCCCGCACCTACACGCTCACGTTTCGCGCCAAGTTTTGATGGCTGAAAGAGCGGCATGTCCGAATGGCATCGACTTTCACTCGACAGATCGGTGCGCCTGTCACGGGTCGCACATCTGACCCGTGGCAAGCAGGTCGCGCACCCGCAGGTGCGCGACCTCCTCCACGGCGTGCTGGAATCCGGCGATCGGGTCTGTTTGGAAGGCAACAATCAGAAACAGGCGGACTTTCTCGCTCGAGCGCTGGCCTCGCTCGACCCGGGCTTGATCCACGGATTGCACATGGTGCAGTCCGTGCTCGCCCTGCCGGAGCATCTGGATGTATTCGAACGCGGGATCGCCTCCCTCCTGGATTTCTCGTTCTCCGGTCCGCAAGCCCGGCGCCTTGCCCAGCTGCTCGGCACTGGCCGCCTTCGCATCGGTGCAATCCATACCTATCTGGAACTCTACGCGCGCTATTTCGTCGACCTGACGCCCCGGGTATGCCTGATCTGTGCGCAGGCCGCCGACGCGGACGGTAATCTGTACTCGGGAGCGAACACCGAAGATACGCCGGTGATCGTCGAGGCCACCGCCTTCCGAAGCGGCATCGTCATCGCCCAGGTCAATGAGATCCTGCCGCGGCTGCCGCGTATCGATATTCCCGCCGATTGGGTCGACTTCGTCATCGCGAGCCCCAAGCCCCACTATATCGAGCCGCTGTTCACGCGCGATCCGGCGCAGATTTCCGAGATCGACATTCTCATGGCCATGCTGACGATCAAGGGTATCTATGCGCCGTATCACATCGAGCGGCTGAATCACGGCATCGGCTTCAACACGGCCGCCATCGAGCTGCTGCTGCCCACCTATGCCGCGGCCCTGGGCTTGAAGGGCAAGATCTGCCGCCATTGGGCGCTCAATCCTCATCCCACGCTCATTCCGGCGATCGAGGCGGGCTTCGTCGAAAGCGTCCACTCCTTCGGAGCCGAGCTCGGCATGGAGCGCTACGTCCGGGCCCGCCCGGACGTCTTCTTCACGGGCAACGACGGCAGCATGCGCTCCAACAGGGCCTTCGCCCAAGTGGCTGGCCACTACGCCTGCGACCTATTCATCGGCTCGACATTGCAGATCGATCTCGAGGGAAACAGTTCCACGGCAACCTCCGGACGCATCGCCGGCTTCGGCGGAGCGCCCAATATGGGCGCCGACGCGCGCGGCCGACGACACGCGACCCCTGCATGGCTGAAGGCCGGCCGGGAAGCCGGCGAGCCGGGCGGCATGCCGCGCGGCCGCAAGCTCGTCGTACAGATGGTCGAGACCTTCCGCGAGCATATGACACCCACATTCGTCGAGCGCCTGGACGCATGGGAACTCGCCGAGCGCGCCGGCTTCGCGCTGCCGCCGGTGATGATCTATGGCGACGATCTCACTCACATCGTGACCGAGGAGGGCATTGCCAATCTGCTGCTGTGCCGCGGTCGCGAAGAGCGGGAACAGGCGATTCGCGGTGTCGCGGGCCATACACCCGTCGGTATGGGCCGCGACCGGCGAGCCGTCGAGAATTTGCGCGCTCGAGGCATCATCCGCCGTCCGGAGGATCTCGGCATCGACAAGCGCGAGGCGACCCGCGAGCTGCTCGCGGCACGCTCGATGAAAGATCTGGTGCGCGCATCCGGCGGCCTGTATGAACCACCCGCGCGCTTTCGCAGCTGGTGAGACCGCCCCATGGAAGCGCTTCACTACGACTATCGCGGCGGCACCGCACCCCATCCAACGATGTCCTGCGTACTGGTCGGCGTCCTGGGTTCGGGCAATCTGGAAGTGTTGGTCGAGAGAGCGCCTGAACTCGCCGGCCGCTTCGCCGTGGAAATCGTGACCGCCGCCGCCGGTTTCGGCCGTATCTGGCAGGCAGTCCTGGACGACGTGTTCGCCCGATGGCCGCTGGCTGAAGTGCGCCTCTGCATCAACGACTGCGGTGCGACGCCGGCTGTCGTGGCATTGCGTATCGACCAGGCATTGGAGGAGTTCACGGCCGAGTCCGGTGAGCGGCAATGACGATGGGGAGCGATGTGGGCTGCAGTTTTCGGGAGGCCACCGCACGGATGCGCATCGCGGGCCTGCTCGATGCGGGATCCTTTGTCGAGATCCTCGGTCCCTCGCAGCGCGCCTACAGCCCGCATCTGCAAGCTCTGGACCTGCCTGCCGCTTTCGACGACGGGGTAATCGTCGGGCACGGCATGATCGCCGGCCACGGCGTGATGCTCGCCGCACAGGAAGGCGGTTTCATGGGCGGATCGGTCGGCGAGGTTCATGGAGCGAAGATCACCGGGCTCCTCGAGCGCGCGCAGCACGAAAAGCCGGACGCAGTCCTGCTGGTGGTGGAATCCGGCGGGGTGCGCCTGCATGAAGCGAACGCAGGGTTGATCGCCGTCTCGGAGATCATGCGGGCCGTGCTGTCGACGCGCACGGCCGGCGTTCCGGTGCTGGTTCTCAACGGCGGGCAGTACGGCTGCTTCGGCGGCATGAGCATCGTCTCGCGCCTTTGCGACGCCATCATCATGAGCGAGGAAGGCCGCATGGGCCTCTCCGGTCCCGAGGTGATCGAAAGCACGTGCGGCGTGGAAGAGTTCGACTCCCGTGACCGAGCGCTGGTGTGGCGCACAGTGGGAGGCAAGCACCGCTACCTCACGGGCGATGCGGCAATGCTCGTCGAGGACGATGTCGCCGCGTTCCGCGCGGCGGTTCTGCAACTCCTTGATTCCACAAAACCCGACTTGAGTCTCGACGCGCTGGTCGCCGAGCACCAACGGCTGGGTGAACGGCTCGCGCGATTCGGCGGCTGCTCGGACGCGCTCGACATCTGGCGTCTGCTGGGCGCCGAAGTTCCCGAGTCGCTGCCGCTGATGGAGATCGCGGAGTTTCTCGCGCTGGCCCGGTCGCGCGGCCGTTCATGAATCCGCGAACCCTGTTGACCGACCTGTTCCCCCTCGGCCACGACGTCCGTTTCGAGAATGAGTTCTTTGCCGGGGCCGCTCGTACGGCGGCCGGTGAAGTTCATGTGATGGGTACGCTCAACGATGCCCTCATCGGCGTGGAACTCGCGCATCGGCTGGCCGCCGAGACGCTCTCCGTCGTACAGGCTCATCCCGGTCGCCCCATCGTGTTGACGGTCGATACGAGCGGCCAACGACCCAGCCGCCGCGACGAACTATTGGGTCTCGATGGCTACTTGGCGCTCATCGCCAAGTGCCTGCATTTCGCGCGGTTGCGCGGTCACCCGATCGTCAGCCTGGTCTACGGCAAGGCCGTGAGCGGTGGATTTCTGGCGACGAACATGTTCGCCGATGCGTGCTTCGCCCTCCCGGACACCCAGATCCAGGTGATGAACCTGCCCGCCATGGCACGCATCACGAAAGTCGATCTGGATCGCCTGAGGGCCCTGAGCCGCACCTCGCCGGTGTTCGCTCCCGGGGCAGAGAACTACGTCCGCATGGGTGCGATCCACGCTATCTGGACCGACACCATCGCGCAACGCCTGGTCGAAGCGCTCCAAGCCCCCGTTGCGGACGATCGACGGCGCCGCGACGGCGCGGCGCGTGGCGGACGGCTGTACGCGGACCCTATCTCAGCGAGAGTTCGCCATGATGGTTCCTGAGAGGGGGCCTCGACGCCACGACTTCGTTCGCCTGACTCCTGACGCGGAGTCACTGCTGGCCTCAATCGCCTCTCCCGAGGTGATCCATTGGCATCGCCTTCACCCGTTCGTCGTCACCCGGCGCTGCGCCGGCTCGCGCGCTGACACCCTAGCCTTGGGTCTCGCCCTTCCCGACAAACGCCGAATCTCATTCGAGGTCGGCAAGGGAACCGTTGCCGAGCGGTTTGCGCCGCCGCGGCTGGTCGAGACGATCGATTCAGCGCCGGCCCACTGGGGCAGCCGGCTGCGAGAGATCGCAGAGACCGCAGGGCGATTCGATACCGAGGTACGTGTCTATGGCTCGCTGGCTTGGCAGCATCTGACCCGGCTCGACTACATCCACGCAGCGTCCGATGTGGATCTGCTGTTGTCGGCGGATCGATGGGAGAACGCGCGCCGCTTGGCGGACGAACTGGTCCGAATGGACGGAAATCCGAGGCTCGACGGCGAACTGACTCTGCCCGACGGCAGCGGCGTGGCGTGGCGTGAAATATCCGCCGGCGCGGCGTGCGCGCTCGTCAAAGGAGACTCCTTCGTGGTTCTGATGACCCGCGGAGAGATTCGAGCAATCGTCGAGTCCGCTCCATGATCGCTCTGCGGGCGAGCGCGGACGCCCAGGTACCCGGCGCATTCGTCGCACGCGCGGCCGTACGCGCGCTCTTCAAGGAACTCGTTCTCTATCCCAAGCCCGGGCTCGTCAGCCGTATCGACAGCGGTGCCCATATGGATATGAACGCGGCGACGCTCATGAGGAGCCTCTTCACCTTGCGTCATTATTTTCGCGACTGTGCCTGCGCAGGCGCCTCCGGCGCGGCGTTTCCCACGCTGCAGCGTATGGGCTTGGCCGCGGAGCGGCGCATGATGCGCGCGACCGGCGACGTCAACACCCATGGAGGGGCGATTTTTTGCCTGGGCCTGCTGGCTGCGGCCGCCGGCTCCCTGATCCAGGAACGCCGTTCCTTCGCCGGTCACGCGCTGGGACAATGCGTTGCCCACCGTTGGGGCGATGCCATTGCGCGAACCGCGCCGTTGAGCCGCTCGCATGAAGCGGCGCCGGCCGAGCATCGGCCCTCGATCATCGGCGCACGCCGGCAGGCCGTCGGCGGCTATCCCTCCGTGTTTTCGCTGGCGTTACCGGTGTTCACGGGAACTCTCGCACGCAGCGGTAGTGAAGAGGCCGCCCTCGTGCAAACGCTGTTCACGCTCATGGCGACATTGGACGACACCAATCTGCTGCGCCGCGGGGGCAAGATCGGACTGGCCTTCGTTCAATCCGAGGCGCGGCGATTTCTGGCCGGCGGCGGTGTATTCGCCTCCGAATGGCGGGCTCGAGCGATTGCACTCCATCATACCTGCATAGCGCGCAGGCTCTCACCCGGCGGCAGCGCGGACTTGCTGGCCGGCGTGTGGTTTGTCGGCGCGCTGCAGGGCCATGTGCCTTGAAGCTCGGTATTCTCTGCCCCGGTCAAGGCCATCAGTCGCCCGCCATGCTCGAAGGCTTGAAAGGCGAGCCGGCCGCTCAACGGGTGCTCGAGGAAGCCACGGAGGTGCTGGGGTGGGACCCTCGGGAGCTGATTTTCGGTCCCGAGGAGGCGCTGTACACCAACGCCGTGGCGCAACCGCTCATCTGCGTTGCTGAGATGGCGATCTGGACGGCGCTCAGACCGCATCTGCCCGAACCCTGCGTGTTCGCCGGATACAGTGTCGGCGAGCTGGCTGCACACGCCTGCGCAGGCGCGTTGCAGGTCGCAGAGCTCGCGGAGCTTGCGCGGGTGCGCGCGTTGCTGATGGATAGAGCCTGCCTCGACGATTGTGGTCTGATCGCTGTCAGCGGTCTCGGGTCTCAGCTGACCGAGCTGCTATGCGCGCAGACGGGCGTCGAAATCGCGATCGTCAACGGCGAGGACCGCTTCGTGACCGGCGGCCGGTCGGCCGCTCTCGGCGACTTCGAAGAGGCGGCGATCCGCGCCGGGGCGAGAATCCGGCCGCTTCGTATCGCAGTCGCGGCGCACACCCGTCTCATGCAGCCTGCGGCGACAAACTTCCGCGGCGCGCTTGCCGGCAGCCCACTGCGCAATCCTGCGATCCGCATCCTCGCGGGTGTCGATGCGTCCTCGGTGCTCACACGCGACCGCGCCATAGACACCCTCGCGCGTCAGGTGGCGGAGCCGATCAACTGGGCCGACTGCATGGATGCGCTGGTGGAATCCGGGTGCGACATTTTGCTCGAGCTGGGACCCGGCGACGCACTGGCGCGCATGTTCCATTCCCGCCACGCCTGCATTCCCTGCCGGTCGGTCGGCGAGTTCGGCTCGCTCGCGGGCGTCGCGCGGTGGGTTGCGGCGGCCACATGAGCGCGCTCTCGACCTGCCCACCGGTTCCGTGAAGTCTTATAGCGATCGATATACGGCGTCGATGACGGCGCGCGCGCGGTCGCCGAGAGCGAGCGCCGGCCAGTAGCGATTGATCGAATAGCCGACCGCGATCCGATTGTCGCGATCCGCCATCGCAAAGCTACCCCCCGACCCCGCGGTGCCGAACGCTTTCGGATTGGGCCCGATGTAGAAGAATGCCGGGTCATTCACCAAAAACCCGAGCGCCGTACGCATCGGCGTGCCCCAGACGGCGCACTTCTCGTACCACTGCACCTCGGTCATGAGATCGATTGTGCGCGCCGACAGCAACCGAATTCCATCGAGCTCTCCGTCCATCGACGCACAGGCGAAGAGCCGCGCGGCGCCGCGAGCATTTCCGCCCGAGAGTTGATACGGCATCGCCGACAGCTCCTCCGGACTCAGCACCCGGCTGACATCCCCCTTGCCCGCGAAGAAGCGCGCCATCACGTCGGGGGGGATTTTCGCGTCTTGGACGAACCACTCCGTATCGTAGTTCTGGCAGTAGCGGACGCGCTCCGCCTCGGTGAGGCGAAGATGGTAGTCGACTCCCAGCCGCTCGGTCACCTCACGCCGGAAGAAATCCCATGGGTACTCACCGCTCGCGCACTGAATGAGCTTGCCGAGCACGAATATGATCGACACGGTGTGATAAACCCCGCGTGTGCCGGGTGGCCACTCCGGCTTCTGCTGGGCGACGGCGGCAACCATCCGATCCCAGCGGTAGAAATCCCCCGGTTGCGCGGCATCGATGAAGTGTATCGCCGCATGGTGGCTGATGGCCTGTCGGATGGTGATCCGCTCCTTTCCCTCGGCGGCGAACTCCGGCCAGTACTGCGCGACCGGTGCGTCGTAGCTGATCTTGCCCCGGTCGGCCAGCATGTGCAGCGCAAAGGCCAGCATGCCCTTGACCACGGAGGCCATGCTGACGATGGTATCGGATGCCCAGACCTGCTCTCGGGCAGGATCCCGGTGCCCACCCCAGAGATCGACCATCTTGCAGCCGTCGCGATACACACATACGGAGGCACCCAGCTCACCTCGTTCCCGAAAGTTCGCGACGACGGCATCGAGCACCTGCTGATAGCCAGGTGCGCAGTCGCCCAGGACGCTCACCCGGCCGCCGTCGACGATCAGCTCCTCATGCACGGATGTATCCGCCATCGCAATCTCCGAGCCGGACTCACCCGTCATTTCGGCGGATCATGACAGCTTTCGTTTGCGAATCAGGCTGATCACCCATTTGACATGTTTCCGCCACGCGCGCTCGGCCGCCCGTGCATTGCCATTGATCAAGTGCTTGCCGGTGATGCGATAGTTATCGGTATAGGTGTCCCAGAAATCATCGGGCAGGTAGTCGGCCATCTGACGGTAGAAATATTCGAGGTGTAGGCGATTCAAGATCGGATTCAAGTAGGCATTGCCGGCGTAATCGTTCACCAGCCGATGCGAAGCCGCGATGGCGCTGAAAAAATCATGCGGGTTGCGGCGCTTGCCCGCGTCGAACACCGGCTTGAGCGCACGCTCGATATCTGCGACCACTTTCGCATCCTTGAGCTTCGGAGCGAGGAGACGCAGCGCGAGCGCTCCCGTCACTTCCAGGATCTCCAGACCGTCGATGAATGTCTGCGGATTGAGCGTCATGACGCTCGCACCTATGTTGGGTCGGATGTCCACAACTCCTTCACCGACGAGGATATGCAGCGCCTCACGCACCGGAGCGAGACTCGTGCCTAGATGCTCTGCGAGCTCGGATGTCACCAGCCTCTGACCGGGCGCGTAGCGGCCGCGCTGAATCCCGGTACGGATTTCCACGAGCACACTTTCAACGCTCTTGTTTGTCTTGCTCACCGCAGCCATCCCCCGAAATTAAGTGCAGCAGTTTATCAGCATTATCAAGATCGGCCGCTTCGTCAAATGTTCAAAAAGCGTCAGCGACAGCGAATACCGAGTATTATTATCGATAATATCGTATTATGCGGGTCGATGCAGTAGATATTTCCGGGGCTTGGCCGCGTTCGCCTTGCAAAAATCTCAAGCGCGGCGGCAGCCGGGCCGGCGCGGACGTGCGTCAATTGGCAGTGATGCCCCAAATATTGCTGTACGCACCGCCACCATCCGAGAGCGTGCAATTAGGGTGGCGCGGCACAGCGAAGCACCCGCATTGTGCGACGCTCGTGCCTAACCGGCGAGGGTCCGCCGGAGCGGCCAGCGGCTACGCCGCCCGGCAACATGAGATGCGCTTCATGCACGCTCCTGCTGACGCCAAACCATGGATGATGCACGAAGGACACTCGTGCTTACCGCTCTCCACGCATCGACACAATCCAGCGCCGCGGGCAGGTGCTCTTCGCGCACATCGTAAGATTGGATTGCCAAATCGAACCAGAAAGCCGGTATCGAAGTTCTTGCACGGAGTAGATACTGCAGCTTCTGCCGGAACTCGTTGATATCCGTCGATTGGGCACGCTCACTGATAATGAGAGATTGCCATGATGCGCCGGACTTTCCAGTCTCCGTTCGGATCACGGAGAAGACATCTCGCATAGAGCACGGAGCGATGTCCGCATCGACCTCGGCAAAATAGCGATACCACTTCTCGGCATCCGGCAGGTCCGAAGATCGGAGGTAGATGATGAGCGCCCAGACCCTTGGATTGATCGAGTACAACGCCTCGCACCACTCCGTCAGGTCTCGGCAGGACTGCTTGATCTGCGATAACTGCGACCGGACGGCAGCGATCTCGGTCTTGAGAAATTCATGATCGGTCGACCGGCTGGGGACAGTTGCCGGGGCAGCGGGATCCCATGTGGCAACAGTGAACAGCTCCGCGGTCATTTCTGGCCCGATTGACCACCGATTGTCATGGAGTGCCTGCACCAACGCCCGAGCGCTTGCGACGCCGCGGGTATTGCGGCAGTGCTCGATAGAGCGCCGAAGCAGCGCGAATGCGTAGTCCGACTGGCTGACTGCTGCGACGATCTTTGAAGAAAGTAGGAGACGGGCGAACCCCGCCCACTTCGGAAAGTACAATTCGAGAGGAATAGAGGGGCCCACATTGGGCGGATCGAAATAGAACTCCTCGGCTCCGAGCCTCTGCCGGTCTCCCTCCAGAAGAATCATGGGCGCGTCGACCTGACGACCGTTCAAGGACTCCGTCAGCATGACGCGCTTCGCACTGAGGTGCGCGACTATGGCGACAGGTTTCTCGCCCTTCCGAATGTCCTCGTCCGCGCCCAGCCCGATGATGATCGAGTCTCGCAGCTGCGCTTCGATGAGACTAAGGCATCGCTTTCGCCGCAACCTTCTCGCCGGCCCTGGGAGATTCGGCGGGAGCGGCTTTACCTCGGAAATATTTCTTGTAAGCCCAGCGGCCGCCGGCGATCAGCGGAAGTGCCGCGCCGAAGACATTCGCTGCGAACTCAATGATCTTGTAAGCAAGTGCTCCAATGGTCACCGGATCGATGAGGTGAAGCGCCTCGTCATCCGGGGATTCGCGATAGAACGAGCTGTTCGCCATGAGGAGGCCCGTAACGCCGGCCCGTATGCCGCTAGAGTCTTCCTGTCCCATTGCACGTCCCTCTCAAACCGGCGACTGCGAGAAAGCATTCCTACAATAGATGACTATGCAGCACAAGGTGCGATTAGCGCCGGTGGCGTCGACGTGGGTGGCGTGCACGCTCTCGGAACGCCTACGGCCTTTAGACTGACGCGACGCACAATTCTGGCGCCGAGTTCAAACCGCGGTACGCACCTAACTAACGACAGCACCCAGACGCAGTAATATTATTCGATCGTTTGAACCCGCCGTGTTCTTCAAGGAGGAAGTGTCATGAATACCGACTGGATTTCCAGGGAGGAATCCCCCGATTTACGATCGCTTACGCCCGAGGAGCAAGCCGCACGGAGAACGCACCTCTACGGCAATGAGGGGTTCGACGAACGGGCCCGGGCAGATTCAGCGAAAATCGTCGGTGTCGCCGCGGGCGACTCCTGGTTTGACTATCTTCCGGCGCGGCTTTTTGCGCCGGGCGACATCATTGACAATCTCAACCGAGGGGCCTCGCCGTACAACGTTCTGCGCACCGCGATCGCCGGCGATACCGTCGAGAACATAGTATGGGGAACCAAGTATTGGACTCAGAATTGGACCCCTCAGCCAAAGCGCCAACTGCCGGACGCAGTGAGCTTGATCCGGCAGCGCAGCCCGCGGTTTTTCCTCTTCTCCGGCGGCGGCAACGATATCGCCGGTGCGCCTCTCGAGCAGTATTTAAACCATGTCGACTCCGGACAAGCCGCACTTCGGAAGTCCCAGCTTGACTGGCTCATCAATACCTACTTTGCAACCGGCTACAGGAAACTTATCCACGACGTTCAGGCGGCCAAGGCGGGATTGCCGATAATCTTCCACGGATATGACTACCCCGTGGCCGATGGCCGAGGCGTCATAGACTTTCCCTTGGGCTACCATTTCATTGGTCCATGGCTCCGTCCGGCCTTTGCGATGAAGCGCATCGACGAGGCCGGACGTGCTGCAACCCTCAATTATCTGATCGGCAGTTTCAACGACATGCTAAAGACGCTCGCGGATCCGGCCAGAAATATCTACTACTTGGACCTTCGTGGGACTTTGGCGGCCGTTGACCCGCTCAATTACAAGGCAGGTTGGGCGAATGAGCTCCATCCCACGGACGAGGGGTTTAAGCGAATCGCTGAGCAGTTCGCAGGAAAAATCGACGTGGCTCTCCACGCCATATCCCCGTAGCGGCAGCTTCGGTTCACGCGTGGGTCCTCGCGCGGCTAGAAGAAGCCGTGCGGAGACCCGAAGTCGAAGAAGTCGAACAGGTCGTCCAGTGCCGGAGCGTTCACCGGCGCATAGGAGCCCCGCGGCTGCACCGGGTTCGGGAAGTTGTCCCGGCTGCGGTGCGTGACCGGCGGCAGGTCCCAGTTGCGCTCGATGAACTTGAGGATCGACACATGGTCCGCGTACTTGTGCGAGATGTACCCGGAAACGCGCATCGGCAGGTACTTCGGATTCGCCACGACGATCAGCGGGATGCGCGTGCCGTCGCCGAAGAAGTCGAGCGGCTGCACATAGCCTGAGTCGTAGTAGCCGCCGCCCTCATCCTCGGTGATGAGGATGACGGTGTCCTTGGTATACGTCGGCGAGGCCTCGACCTGGTCGACGATCTTCTTCACGAAGCCCTCGAACAGGTCCAGCTTCGAGGAGGACGGATGGCCGTCCACGTAGCCGCTGGGCTTGACGAAGGAAACCGCGGGCAGCGTGCCGTCGGCGATATCCGCATACAGGTTCACCGTATCCTGGATATGCGCCGCGACCTGCGCCGGGTTCGACATGATGGAGGTGTCGTACTGGAACGGGTTGCAGATGTTGCAGTATTCGTCCGCATTCGGGCCCTTGGTGCCGTAGTTCAGTCCATACGGGTCATTGACGTAGTTGTTCCACTGGTCGCCGTAGTATTTCCACGAGACCTTGGCGTTGTTCAGGTCATCGCCGATGCTGGGCGTGGAAGAAGGCGGAATCGGTGAACGGCGTGTTGGACGGGTTCTGGTCCGTGTAGGCGTTGTTGCCGTTGCCGAACCAGCCCGGATTGTAGTTGTTCAGCAGGTAGTAGTGCCCGGGCTCGCAGCGCGGATCGATATGCAGCTTCTTCAGATAGTCGAGGATCGGTCCCACGCCGGGCTGGCTGGAGTCGGAGCAGTCGCTGTAGGAGCCGCCGCCGTAAATGATGGGCAGCCCGTTGCCTTGGGTCGTGTCCCATTCACTCGTTGGGTATCCGGCATTGTAGTCTTCGCCGTAGCCGTCCTGTGAGTACCAGTTGTTGGTGGCCGGAGCGGGATTCGGATTCTCGATCTCGTCGATCGTTCCCGTTCCGCCGAAGCCGGCGGGATTGGTGGTAACGGCGACGTTATGCGGCGGGGTCTGCGGATTGCCGTTGCCGTCGCTGAACCAGATCGCATCGCCGTGGCCCAGCATGATGTGGTTGACGCCGGTGCCGCCGTTGACGGACTGGTGGAAGTTGTCGCTCATGGCGTAGGTGTCCGCCAGGCTCTTGAAGTACGGCGCATCGCCCTGCTGGACGTTGTAGAACCCTAAGGCACTGGAGCCTTCGCCCGTGGTGGTCGGGACCGAGTCATACAGCGCGTACTCGTTGGCGGTCCACTGCGCGGCCGTGGGCGGGTTCGTCGGCGGAATACCCGGCGGGGTACTGGAAGAACTCACTGAAGGAGGAGGCCGTAGTAGCCCTGGGCGTACTGGGCCTGGGTCAGGCCGTTGGTGCCGGCGCCGACGGTCGCCTCCACCCAGGAGAACAGCTTGCCGTTGCAGCCGGAAGGGTTGTCCCGCGAGGCGTGCTCGAGGCTGCAGTTGAGCTGCTGCCACATCTGGTAGAAGCGGTGGACCGGACTTGCGCTGTAGTCCGTGTACGTGAGGCTGTAGCCCGGCTGTGGCCGAATTCGTGCCATTGGTCAGTTGGAACGGGCCGGCCGGCAGGCTGTCGAAATTGACGATGCGCAGGTCCGGCGTGTAGCTGTACTGGCCGGTGCCGCCGGAAGCCAGGGACTGGTAATAGGTCAATCCGTTGGCATCGGTAGCGTCCGGCAGACCGTTCTCGGTCAGGGCGGCGCAGGCCGCGGGGTCGAGGTAGTTGGTGGTCGTCTTACCATTGGCGGTGGTGGTGCCGCACGCAACCGTCGTGTACTTCGACGAACTCGGTGTGAAATAGCCATGCGCCCCGGAAGGGCCGCCCGCCTCCGGCGCGGGGAGCTGGTTGGCGGGGAATTCCTGCTTCGGCGGGCTCAGCAGGAAGGTGTCCTGGCTGCCCAGATCCGAAGCCGAGAGCTGCTGCGCCTTGCGGAAGTTCGGTCCCGGGATGGCGTTCTTGTTGGCATCCAGCTGGATGATGCCCTCGCTCAGCAGGTTGTGGACCGTCTGGCCGCGCTTCGGCACGTAGGTGGCGAACACATGGTCGAAGCTGCGGTTCTCACCGATGATCACGATGACGTGCTTGATCGGCGTCGCAGTGCGACCGCTTCTATCGGTGCCGGAATTCCAGAGACCCCCGAATGCGGGTGTCGCGGGCGCCGCCGGCGTCGCCGCCAGGCCCTGACCTACCGATGTCTGCAAGACGACCAGCGATGCCGCCGCCATGTACAACCCGTGCAGGGTACGCGACACAAGTGCTTTGATCTTCATACAGCCCCCTGATGTGTTAGCCCATCCCACAAAACTCTGCAGGCGAGGGTATCGAGGAATTATTTCAGGCGGTTGGAGGGATTGTTTCAGGCAGTTGATAGTCTGATGAATCTGGCCTAGCGCGATCTTGAGCCGCGATCGGTACCTCGGTCCCTCCGGGCAGGCATCGCTCCGTCATCGTCATCGGCGGTGGAGCTTGGCTCGCTCTGCGGCTCAATTTGCGGCTCGCTCTGCGGCTGACTTTGGACGGGCTCAGGAGGGGCCATGGCGGGAGGTGGATTCATCACGGTGGCGGCCGGCGCAACCGCCGCCACAGGCGTCGCGCGTGTCACAGGCGCTGCGTCGTCGCGCCACAGACCGCGCCAGTGCGAGAACGCGAGCGTCAGAATAAACGCCCCCACCCCCAGGCCGCATAAGAGCTTTCGCCTTCCCACGAGCGTCCCAATAAAAAAGCATAACGGTAACGTACAATCGTGACAGCCTGATGAGAAAGCGCGTCATCCTCGCCGGACCCAGTGCTTTCGACAGCACCTCACTCGCCGTTAGCCTGCGGAGGTTTGGAAGTAAGCCCCGCGTCGCAGCAGCAGGCAACGCGCAATGGACCGCTTGCGCGTCACTGCCCAGGCAGCACCGGCATCCACTTGCCATCCTGTAGTTCCACGGTCACGCTCATCAGCATATTGTCATGGTTGCGGATAATCCGGTCCACGACCGGAAAGACCTGGCGCGCCTGCGGATCTGCCATCCAATCCGCGGACTTGACGCGGTAGGTGTATCGCACCACGGTCTCAGGATGGCCGTGCAACGGCTCCGGGGGCGACCACTTCACCACCTTATCCAGGCTCAGGCGGGCCACGCACAGATCTTTGTCATGCTCAACCGGCTGGTCGTGCGCACCCAGGGTGATCCGCTTCTTCTGCAGGTAGTACCGCCGGCCCTTGGCGGTCAGCGAATAGCGTCTGGCCGTCTCGGCGGCCGCCGGGATCTCGGTCGACTCCACGAGACCCAGGCGCTCGAGCACCGGCAACTGCACGGCGTCATTGGTGCGAGCCGCCTGATCCTGCGGGGTCACGACCCGGGGCCAGGCGAACTTGCCCACGCACAGGTCGCCGTGATCCGACAGATACTGCGTCACCGCGCTGTTCAGCTCACGCTCGCTGGGCTGCTCCGTGCCGGCCTGCAACTCGCCCGAGGTCAGCATCAACGCGCCCGCAACGCCGGCCGCAATCATCAAGGTCAAGGTCTTCGATATCATCGTTCGCTCGTCACTCATAAGGTCTGGGTCAGCACTCAATTCACGCAATTCGGATCTTGCGGCGTCACTCCCTGCACGTACCCGTCGGTCAGAGTCTCGAGGAAGCACAGCAAGTCCGCCTCGTTCTGAGCGGTCATGTACGGCGTCGCGCCGGGCGACAGGCCAAAGGGAACGTCCACCTTGTCGACGTTGACCTTGAGGGCGGTCGGAAGGTCGTTGAACTGCTGCAGCACCCCCTTGACCGAGGGATACCACTTCGCGGGGTTGGTGTCGCGCGTGTTGTAGAAGTCGATGACCTGAGCCAGGGATGTGAACACGCCATTGTGGAAGAATACATTGCGCGTGGCGGTGTTGCGCAGCGTGGGCGTCTTGAACAGGCCGCACATCGCAGCGCCGGCCGGCATCACGTGCGGAGTCAGGTAGGGGTTCACCGGGTCCGGATTCACAGCCGTGCACAGCCCCATGTCGTAGTAGGTCGGCAGCCCGATCCTCGTGGCATTGGCCGGGATGTTGGCGTTGCGCGGCGCGCCCGTGTTCTCGTACGTAAAGTCGGTGAACTGGGCTCCGCCGCCGCCGTTCATCGGGCCGTTGTAGTGGCAGGCGAAGCAATTGCCGGTGTAGTTGAAAACCTGATAGCCGCGGCTTTCGGCGGCCGTCAAGTTGACGGGTTGCCCATTGCTGAGCTGCAGCGCGGTGGCGTAGTCGTACTTGCTGGTGTAGGCGTTGAAGCTGGGGTCCTCCTGCTGAAATGCCTGCAGCGCCAGCCCGATATCGGTGAACGCCGTCTGCGTATTGCTGAAGACATTCGCACCATAGGCCTGCTGAAACAGCGCGGCGTAGCTGGCGTTCTGCACCACCGCAACCACCGCAGCCTGGCTGGTGTTGGCCATCTCGAAGGAGGACAGCAGCGGTATGGCGACCTGCTGTGCCTGCGTGTCCGCGCGGCCGTCCCAAGTGAAACCGCCGCCGGGCGAGTTCGTACTCACCCCGTCCGGATTGGCAGCATTGTCGTTGTACGGCGGGGTGTACTGCTTGTACGTCAGCGTCGGCACGGCCCTGAAGCCCGGCGTGGTCAGATTCGGGCCACCCAGCTGCACGGCTTGGGTATTGGTGGTGGGCTGCGCGTAGTGATTGTTGGGGTCGTGGCAGGTCGCGCAGGACATCTGCTTGGAGGCCGACAGGTTGGTGTCGAAGAACAGTTGTTGTCCCGCCTGGGCCTGCGGGCTCAGGGTCGTAGCCGGGCTCGTGGACTGGGCATGTGCCAGAACGGTGATGCCGCCGATGAGACAGATTCCAGCGGCAAGCGCGGCGCGTCTGACATTCACTGCGCCACGCAACATCCGCAAACTCCAGACCATGCTGACCTCCCGAACCCGAAGAACATTCACCTATCTTCAAAAGGAGGGCCGGCGCTCCCGCGCCGGCCCTTTCGCGTCGAATCCTTGAGCCTTAGGCGACTTATTGGGTCTCCCACAGGTTCGTCTGGCTCGGATCCGGTCCAGTCGTCGTCGGCGGTGTCACGGCACCCTGCGAGGTGACGCGGGTCACGCCGGCCGGGAACTGGTACACGTGGTTCATCGCCCGCACCGCATCGAAGTGCGGATTCGAACTGCCCACAAACTCCGGCAGCACCGTGGCGTTCTCGTCGATGAAAGTCTCCGTGTACTTGGAACGGTTCACATAGGTGCCCGGCATGCCCGGATCGGCCAGCCCGAAGACGTCCTGCAGTGTCCGCACGAACGAGAAATGGCTGTAGTAATCCGTGTCGTAGAGGCCGGAAGGCGCGTTGCCCTGTGCCATCTGGTTGGAGTACAGGCCGAATATCGTCACGCCGTGACCATGGTTGCTGGTGCTGTACGCGGGAGATGTGTAGGTCGTAGAAGTAGTCCCGCTTTTGCCCTGGTAGGACTCGGTGAACGGCGGCAAAGCGGAGACACTCGAGACCTCTGTACCGTTCGCGGCGAACGTGACCAGCTGTGCCTTGCCGTCGCCGCTGCGCTCGGGGTTCCAGCCGCAACAGGAGGTGGTGGCCGATTCGCCTTCGTCGAAGGTGAGGACGATGGCGACCCGCTTGGTCGGATCGTTCCACAGCGCGGAGGATTCGATCTTCGTGACGATATTCTCAGCCCAATAATCGGAACGCGGGCTCAGACCGTCGTTGTGCATGTCATCGTCCGTGTCGGGGACGATGAAGTTGTAGTTGGCCACGCTCCCGGTCTTGAGGTCCTGCGTGAACTGATCCTGGACCCAGGGTTGAGCGTTGCCGGTCCACCAGGAGGTGATGTTGTTATTGGTGGCATAGGTCTGAAGTGCGCTGTCCCAATCACCGGCGGCCGCGATACCGGTGCTGCCGGATCCCGCATTGCTGGGGTAGCTGTACGCGATCACATTGCCGTTGACGTCGGTCGTACCGTATGCGCCCGAAACGCTGCGCGAGTTGAGTGCAAAGTCCGGCTGCGCCACTGCGTCCGCGTACCAGAGGGCCGGGTTGTGCTTCACCGCGCGCAGCCCGCTGGCGTAGGCACTGCCGTCTTTGCCAACGATGGAGCTTTCGGCCGGATTGTCGAACCAGAGGCCGCCGGTCGAGGCGTTCCAGGACGAGGCTCCCGGGTTCGCCTGGCTGCCTGCCGGCGACGGCAAAAGCGACCCCTCGTACACATGCCAACTCAGGCCCGCGGCGTCGATCGAGTTCCACAGATTGGCACGCACGCCGGTCACTGCAGGATACGGCAGGGCCTCGTCGTTGGTCTGGCCCCAGTCATCGGCCCCGCCCAGCGCCAGATAGTTCGGTTCGCTCGGATCGCCGGTGGAGAAGTAGTTGTACATCAGGTTGCCGGTCTTCAGGAAATTGTTCATGAACGGCAGGGTGGTTGTATTCATGACGGTCGACTGCGACTCGTTTTCTTCGATGATGACGAAGACATAGTCGTATTGCGGCATGCCCTCCAGGTTGAAGGCCCACTGCTGGGCGGCCGGGATGGCGACGGTGTTCAGGTCCGTCCCTGTGCAGCCGTTGGCATTGGTGGGATCGAAGCTCGCGACGTTCGGACAGTCGAAGTTGCCGCGCAATTCACCCACGGTGTCGCCGCGGTCGACGAACTTGGCCGCCAACTGCAGTCGTCCCTGGGCGACCACCGACTCCTTGAGGATGGCCGCCAGGTCCGCGGGATACAGCGTCTGCACCTGCGTGGGCGGCAGCAGCACATCCGTGGCGGAGACTCCGATACGCTGCGCGAGGTTAGCTGCGGCCTGGACGTAGCTCAGACCCCGGTTCTCGATGGCCAGGGCCACTTCCGTCGACAGCGGGGTGATGTTGACGGTCGCGGCCAGCAAGGGGCTCTTGGTCGCGGCCTGGATCTGTTCCACGTTGACGCGGAACACGTTGCGGCTGCTCATCGCATTGCCGCCGTTCGTCGCGCTGGTGCTGATCTCTGCAACCAGCGGCGCCAGCGTCGCGCTCGACAATTTGAAGCTGCCCGTGGCTGAGGTGGTCGTGTAGGGCTCATTCGCGTCGCAGGCGCCGTTGCCGTTCAGGTCGAAGCACACCTTGGCACCGGCATATACCGAAGCCACCGTGCTCGCGGGAGAGGAGGCCGCCGCCGTATCGGCGAAGACCGGAGGAGTGAAGTAAGCGCCGCCGACCACGCCTTGCACGATGGAGTTTGAGGCGAACGCGGAAGCTGAACACAGCGCGAGCGCGCTGGCGACGGCTACGGCTACCTTCGTGGGACGCGGCAGCGGGAACTGGGAATTCATATTCTATTGTCTCCAGGATGAATGCGGTGAAAAGATAGCCCGATCAGGCGGCCTGGCGGCGGCGGCCGCGGGCGCCGAAAAGGCCCAGGCCCGAAGCGAACAGCCACACAGCTGCCGGAATCGGGACCGGAGTCGCCTCCGACAGCGTCCAGTCGGCAGCGTTGCCGGGCGAATCGACCGCGAGCTGGGTGGCGTTGCCCTCGGCTAGGCTGAACGAATCACTCTGCTGAAAATTGACGGCAACCGCCTGGAAGAGGCCGTTGGCCGCATCATTGACATACGCGAACTCGTAATCCGGCGAGGTGCTCGTCGCGGCATCGACATCGGTAAACGCGAAGTTGTTGAGCGCACCGTTGGCGTAGATGGTCACCGGCGTCGTGTCGTCAAACGCCGCCAAGCTCGGATTCCAGGTGTTGGCCTGCAGCGTCGCATTGCCGTAGGTAACGCCGCCGACGGTGACGGGTGCGAAGGCAATGCCATTCAACTGAATTTGGATATTGCTGATGTCGGTCACTGATTGGCCGCCATTCGTGGTGGTACCGGTGAAATCGCCTGTGACCTCCTGGCCGTCAGCAAAGGTGTAGGAAAAATCGAACGTGCTGGCGCCCGCCGCTGCGCTTGCGCCGAGCAGCGCCGCGGCCACCGCCGCCTTGACGAAACCATTCATTGTTGAGACCTCATTCGGTTGATTGATCGGGGCGGCAGCGAACATGACTGCCCGTCGTCCACCGAATCTCCCCATGAGACATGTAGTCGAGATTCGCTTCGCGACTGCGCGCGATCTTGCTTTGAATTTGTAACTCCATCTTGAACGTTTGTTGAAGTAATTGCGACACGGACAAAAGCAGATCCAATCGTATTCACAATTCAACACGGACGTTGATGCATATGCAGACGCTTCACGGACAATCGAGTGCGATGTGGCTGCCGCTGCGGCGTCATGTTCGGCGCGCGGCGCGCCGACGGCCGGCCTCCGCGGGCATTGCGTCCGGCTCGACACGCACGCGACTCCTTATGTATATGAGAGCCCCGCAACGGAGAACAAAATCCGTCACATCCATTTGCGATCATCCGCGGATGAGAGTCGCCGTCAGCATCAAACCGCAGTTGCGCAGCTGGATCGAACACAATCTTGATCGTGGCTGCGCGCCGGGGCAGCTGATCGAGGGCATGATCGCGCAGCGATTCGATCCACCGGTCGCCGAGGGTTTGGTGCGTGCGTTCCTGGACGCCCGCGCCACGGGTGTGCCGTTGACGGCCGATACCGTGAGGCTCGACTTGCCCGAGGCCGCTTACGCCGACGAAGCGCCGCGGATGACGGCAGGCAACTCGATCCGCGTCGCAGACCGGGTCGTGTCGGTCATTGCACGGGTATCGCGGCCGTTTGTTGCCGTGCTTGCCGATGTGTTGAGCGCTGAGGAATGCGAGCGGCTGATCGCGCTCGCCCGGCCGCGGCTGACCCCTTCGACCGTGGTCGATCCGGTCACGGGGGAAAACCGCGTCGCGGAACATCGAAGCAGCGAGGGCATGTTCTTCCTGCCGGGCGAGACGCCCTTGATCGCGGCATTGGATGCGCGGTTCGCGCAACTCATGAATTTACCCATCGATCATGGTGAAGGCCTGCAAGTCCTGCGCTACGGTCCGGGCACTCTCAGCACGCCCCACTTCGATTTCCTCGTGCCCCGCAATGAGGCCAGTGAACAGTCGCTCCGCCGCAGCGGCCAGCGAGTCAGCAGCCTTGTGGCTTATTTGAACGACGTAGCGGCCGGAGGCGAGACCGTCTTCCCCCATGCCGGCCTGTCGGTTTGCCCGCAGCGGGGGAATGCCGTGTACTTCGAATACTGCAACGGTCGCGGCCAGGTCGATGCAGCATCGCTGCATGCCGGCGCGCCGGTGACCGAGGGGGAAAAGTGGGCGGTGACGAAATGGATGCGCGAACGGCCATTCATCTCGGCGCCGGCGGATCACTCCCGAACATAGACTTCCGACCCCCGCCGACAGCTCATGAACAGCAGCATCCATGACCTCGCCTCCTTACTGCGGCCTATTTCCATGTTGGACTTTTTTGGCAGCTATTGGGAATGCAAACCGCTCGTGATTCATCGCAATGACGCGCAGTTCTACCAGGGATTGCTCACGAATCGCGACCTCGAGGACATCATCTCCACCTCGGACGCACGATATCCGGCGATCATGCTTTCCAAGGGCGGTGCTTACTATCCGTCTCATGCCTACACGACAGATATGACTATCGGCCGACTGACCTTCCCCGGAGTGCCGGACGTCAACAAGATTTCCTTGGAGTATGGTAAAGGTGCGACTCTTTCGCTGCCGGCATTGCATCGAACCTGGGGACCTTTGAGCGGGCTGTGCATCAGGCTGGAAGAGGCGCTCGATTACGCGGCTCACGCAAACGCATACATAACGCCGGGCGGGACGGCCGGATTTCCTCCCCACTACGATACCCATGAAGTTCTGGTGATGCAGATCGCCGGCAAGAAAAGATGGCTGGTGGACGAGCCGCCTTTGAAGTTGCCCCACAGCAGCCAAAGGTTCAACGCCGGGAGCTTCACTCCGGGGCGAAGGGCCCTGGAGACTGAATTGGCGGCGGGCGATGCCCTGTACTTACCGCGGGGCTACGTACACTCCACGACGACATCCGAATCTCACTCGGCGCATGTCACCATAGGGCTCAATGTTCTTACGTGGGCCGACGTCGCATGGGAATTCATACCGTCCTGCGTTGAAAATGAAGAGTACCGCCGGGCGTTGCCCCCGGGATTTGCGAGTCGAGCCGAACTTCGGCCCGCATTGAAGCAGCGGCTGGCGCAAATGCTTCCCGACATACCCGTAGAGCATGATGTGCTCATTGATCGGGCGATCTCTCTGGTGCAATCGATGCGTCGCCGGACCCCGCCGCGCTTTCGCGCCGACGTGACCGTCATCACCGCAAACTCGCTGCTGCAGACACCGATCAAACAGCGATATGACGTCGCACACGGCAAAGACCCCCTCACACTCGACTTCGACGGCAAGAGATTCATCTTTCCGCGCGCGTTAGGCGGGATTCTCGAGGCCATGTGCGCTCGCGCGACATTTTGCGTGGCGGACCTCGCCGGCGGCCCCGACACCGAGGGGTGGCTGACCTTTGCGCGCACACTACAACGGATCGGCTTCCTGCAGGTCAAGCGCGTATAGACCGCTCCGATCAAGCCTTATGCCGGTCAAGTTCCGTAAGTTCGGATTTTTCCGCTCCATTACACATTGAAATGAAGTTCCTCGCTAGCGCCGCGACCGTACGATGGTAGGAATCTGGCCTCGTGCTGCAGCGCACCGCTTCGCGGAACAGCTCGCGCTTAAGATGTGCCGGGCCTTTCCTGAACCGTGTAGGCGCGCCTCTTGGGTCAAACGATGTAGTACCGCATCGCCGAGCCATCTTTCTCCTTCCGTATCAGTCCGCGCTTGATCAGCGTCGCGCGCAGACCGTCGGACTGCTCGAGCTTCATGCGCCGATTGATTTCGGAGGGCCGGATCCCGGGGTGCGCCCTGATCAACGCCAGCACCTTTTCCAACTGACTGCCGAGGCGGCCCGGCTTCGCCGCCTTCACCGATCGACTGCCGCTTCTCACCGGCTTCCGCCCCCGAGCGGCTGGGGTGCTCGTTTTGGCTCGCTGTGGTTTTCGCATGTCAACCTCCTCGTTCGAATTCGGTGCATCGGATGTTCAGTCGAGTCTAATCTCTCGCCGCGGCCGCCGGGCGCCAATTCCTGCCGCTCGTTGCTCGCGCGAGCGGTAGGCGACGAGCAGTCGTCGCACATTGGGAATCAAACCGGAGGACGCGTATTCCTGTTCCTTTACACCGACGACTTCTGGCGCGACTTTCGCGCATACAAGTCAAGAGGAGTCTCATTCGTCCGGGAACGTGCATGGGGCTTGCTCGCCGAGAACCTCCCATGTCATTGGCGCTGAAGCTCAGCCGCTCTGGGTTTACCACGTTGTCTTCCCCCGTGCCCGATGGGAGGCTTGGAACTTTCCTGAGACTCGGGGCCGAGATCCGAATCTGTGATCGGAATCTCGTGCGGCGTTACTCGATTGAACACCACCGCCGTTTCCGTCCGTGTGACGCACGCGTGACGGTTGAAGTGCTCCGATATGACTTCCTTGAGCTGCTCCATGTCCCTGACGGCAACATGTGCAACCAGGTCGAAGTGTCCGGAAACCAGGAACACCGCCCGGACCTGCCGAATCTTGCCGAGATCCTTCATGAAGATATCCACCAGCTTCGCGTCGAGTTTGGAGCACTGGATGAACAGCAACGCCTCGACCGCCAGACCCAGTAACTTCAAATCGACTTCGGCATGAGAACCCAGCAGCACACCCCGGCGCCGCAGGCTCTTGAGCCGCTCGTGGCAGCTCGACGGCGCCAGGCCGACGTCGGCCGCGATTTGTTTATTGGACAGCGCCGCATTGCTCATGAGCAGACGCAGGATGTCGAAGTCCGTTCGGTCTAGATCGACTTTTGTGCTCATTATACGAAAACTATTCGGTTGATGATTATAGAGACGAATATTAGGCTAAGTTGATGGTCGATGCTCGTATTCTATTCTGCATAGCCCTTCTCCTGACCGGGCCCTCACCGTAGCCGTAATCATATGAATTACCTTGTCCCGATTCTCCTCGCGTTGAGTGCCTCATTCGCCGCAACGTCGACCGCGCGCGCAGCCGATACGCGGGATTGTCCTATTGGCAGCTATCAGCTGGCGGATGGAAACGTCGTCGATATCGCGCCCTCGGAGGGCGATACTCTGCGCTGGCGTCAGTTCGACGGTACCACCGGCGCGCTGCACAAGACCGGAAATGGAGCCTGGAAGAGCACGTATGGCTGGACGGATCGGGCCGACGGAAAAACCGTTTCGTTTTCGGCTTGCAGCGCGGGTCTAATCAGTTTCGGCGGCATTTCCGGCCGGCGGATTGTGTTCGATCTGCGGGATACAACATTCAAGAGTCACGGTACCGTGCTTGCCGGCCGGCTTGTCATGCCGAAGGGCAAGGAGCGGGTCCCCATCGTCGTTCTGGTCCATGGCGCCGAGCACGACTCGGCACTGACTGACTATTTCCTGCAGCGCATGCTGCCCGCCAAGGGGCTGGGCGCATTCGTTTACGACAAGCGGGGCACCGGAAAATCCGGGGGTCACTACACGCAGGACTTCAGCCTGTTGGCCGACGATGTCGTGGCGGCGCTGCACGAGGCGCGACGGCTCGCGGGCGCACGCCTGAGCCGCATCGGCTATCAGGCGGGAAGCGAGGGTGGATGGGTCGCTCCGATTGCCGCCAACCGGGCGCCGGTCGATTTTGTCATTGTGTGCTTCGGTCTTGCCGTCAACGTGATCGACGAGGATCAAGAAGGGGTCGAACTCCAGATGCGGGAAAAGGGCTATCCGCCCGAGGTGATAGCCCAAGCACTCGACGTGGCCGGCGCCGCTGAAGGCGTGTTTGAGAGCGATTTTAAGAGCGGATTCCCGAAACTGGACGAGCTGCGGGCAAAGTATGGGAGCGCGCCATGGTACAAAGACGTGCACGGCGATTTTGCATTCTTCGTCCTCCAGCATTCGGACGCGGAACTGAGAGCGCAAGCCGCGGAATTCAACTGGCATACGCCGTTTCGCTACGATCCCATGCCCACGCTGCGCGCCGATACGGTCCCACAGCTCTGGATCCTCGGCGGCGAGGACTATGAATCGCCGAGCGCGGAGACCAGCCGCCGCATCAAGTCACTCATCGTGGATGGCCGCCCGTTCACCCTAGCCTACTACCCACGCGCGGAGCACGGCATGACGCTGTTCGAGACCGGCGCAGACGGTTCGCGAATCTCGACACGCTACTCCGCGGGCTACTTCAGGATGATCCTTGACTTCGCGCGCGACGGACAGCTTCATGGAAGCTACGATGACGCCGAACTGACGACCCGCCTCAGAGGCGGTCCGGTTCATCGGCCTGCGCGTGCGGCGCTGTCAGCGTGTCGGTCCCTCCACTGTCGCCCCGGCGGGATGTACCGTGTCCAGCCACCACTTGAACCCCAAACCGATTCCCCAGGTCGCCAGCATGAATGCCCAGCCTGTGAACCCGGGTCCGTCGCCACCGCAGCCGCCGGCGCAGCTTGCAAAGCCTATAGCGATCGTGATGACCCAAACTACGCCAGAAGCGATCAACCATGCCGCGCCAATCAATAAGGTGGTCCCCTTCCGGGCGCCGCCTGCCAGGGCCCGAAACCAGCGGTACAAAAAATAGACGTTGAAACCCATCCCAGCGACGGCAAGACCAGACGCCAGGACCTCGAACGGATTGCCTTCACCGCCTCTGAAGGAGGCTGCAAGCGCGCCGATGATGAGCAGGCAAACGGCGGTTGCTGCGCGAGCGAGCGTTCTTTGGGTTCTTCTACTTGGCAATGGTTGATCCGAATGAGTGTGCCGGGTCCGTGCCCAGTCCGACCCGACACTCGAATGCCAATAGCCGGCGACGGCCTATGGCGACGATGGTGACAGTCCGTTGCATTGGCCTATCTCCCTGGCTGAACTTTGAGTTTCGATACTTGCCGATTGTCCGCGCTAGTGCAAGTAGGAGACCACCCTAAGCGGCGAGCGACCGCTTTCTTCCTCCCGTTTCACTTGTCTCAAAACTCACTGACGTCGACGTCTACTATCGCCCACGTCGACCTTTCTCGCGCTGTCCGCAAGCGCCCGGAGCTCGTCCGATATCTTCAGTAGTCGCCGCGGGTTTCTGTATATTCCACTCTCCCAGGGATCGCAGGGAAAATCAGTCGGAGGAATCGCTTCATGAGACGTATTTTCAACTGGGTCATGGTCCCCGGGCTTCTCGCTCTCACCCTCGTCGGTGGGCTTCCCGTGTTTGCGAAATCGCCTGACATGGGTCCGCTCTCTGCACAGACCCTGATGAGCCAGCTGAACCTGGCGCTCCGTGGGTCCGTATATCGGCGGCCGCGTCGTCGCCGTGAGCGGTGTTCCCGGCAACGCCAACCTGTTCTATGCCGGAACGGTCGGAGGCGGCGTCTGGAAGAGCTCGGACGAGGGGATCAAGTGGGAAAACATCTCGGACGAGACGCTGCCCGGGCCCAGCGCCAGCATTGGAGCGATCGCCGTGGCACCGTCCGCGCCTTCGACGCTGTACGTGGGCACCGGCGAGGACGATATTCGCAACGACATGATCCCGGGCGACGGGATTTATAAATCCACCGATGCGGGGAAAACCTGGGGATATGCGGGTCTGCGGGAGACCCACTCGATCGGCAAGATCGTGGTGAGCCCGGAGGATCCGAACGTGCTCTATGCATCCTCCATGGGCCATGTGTTCGTGCCCGACCCCGACCGCGGGGTCTTCAAGTCGACGGACGGGGGCAAGAGCTGGAAGAAGATTCTGTTCGTGGACAACCAGACGGGAGCCATCGATCTGGTGATGGACCCGAATCATCCGCAGCTGCTCTACGCCACGACATGGCAGGCCCAGCGCATGCCCTGGGGGCTGATCAGCGGCGGCCCAGGCAGCGGACTCTACAAGACGACCGATGGCGGCGAACACTGGACCAATCTCACCGGCAATCCCGGACTGCCGCACGGGGTTTTGGGGCGGATCGGCGTCAGCCTCGCGGCCGGTCAGCCGGACACGGTGTATGCGATTCTCCAGGCGAAGGACGGCGGGGTGTTCCGCTCCGACGACGCCGGTGCGAGCTGGAAGCGGGTGAACGACGAGATGAAGCTGCGCCAGCGCGCCTTCTACTACATGACGATCTTCGCGGACCCCAAGGACGCCAATACCGTGTACGCGCCCCAGGTGGATGCACTGTGGGTTTCCCACGATGGCGGCAAGACTTTCACCAAGCTGCAAACGCCGCACGGCGACAATCACGCGCTCTGGATCAATCCGAACGATACGCGGATCCTGCTGGAGGGGAACGACGGCGGCGCGACTGTTTCCACCGACGCCGGCAAGACCTGGAGCACGTATCGCAATCAGCCGACCGGCCAGTTCTATCACGTCAATCTCGATGATGGGTTTCCATTTCACATTTACGGGGCGCAGCAGGACGAAGGTTCCTACGAGGGACCGAGTGCCAGCCCCGATGGGCAAGTTCCGCTCGCCGACTGGAAGGCCGTGGCGTTCGGCGAAAGCACATTCACCGTGCCGCAGCCGGGCAATGCCGACATGACCTACGGCAGCGGCTACTACAGCATCTTCGTCAAACAGGATGAGCCCACCGGCGAGCTGCAAAGCGTCAGCCCCTGGCCGCTCTATACCAGCGGCGCTTCCTCCGCCGAGCTCAAGTACCGATTTGGGTGGACGCATCCGATTCTATTTTCGCCCGTGAACCCGAAAGAGCTGCTGACCGCCGCACAGTATGTGTTCAAGAGCGAGGACCACGGTCTGACCTGGACGCGCATCTCTCCGGATTTGACGCGCAACCAAGCCAACACGGAAATCCCGAGTGGAGGTCCCGTCGATCTGGATCAGACCGGAGCCGAGGTGTATCCGGACGTTTCGTCGCTGGCGGTTTCGCCGCTCGATGGGAATCTGCTGTGGGCAGGATCCGCCGACGGGCTGGTCCACGTGACCACCGACGGAGGGAAGAGCTGGCAGTTGGTCACTCCGCCGGGGCTTCCGGACTGCGAGATCAGCTCCATAGAGCCCTCGCATAGCGACCGGGGGACCGCCTATCTGACTGCATGGCGGTACATGTGGGACGATTTCCGGCCTTACGTGTACGAGACGACGGACATGGGCCGGCACTGGACCGCGATTACCGCCGGTCTGCCCGATGCGCAATTTGCGTACGCCATTCGGCAAGACCCCAACGACTCGAACCTGCTGTTCCTGGGGACGTACAGCACGGTCTACGTGAGCCTCGATGCGGGCGCGCACTGGCAGCCGTTGACGCTGAACCTGCCGCCCGCCGAGGCGAGGGATATCGCGATCAACACCCGCCAGGGAGAGGTGGTCGTTGCCACACATGGCCGCGCCTTCTGGGTACTCGACAACCTGGCCCTGCTCGAACAGCTGACGCAAAAGCCGGCCGTGACCGCGGCGCAAAGCTATGTGTTCGCACCGCAGAAGGCGTGGCTCACCCATGCCTACGGCGTGCAGACAGACCCTGACTCGATCGAGCCGGACTCCGGAGAGAATCCACCCTTCGGGGCCACGGTGCTCTTGCACATTCCCGACCATTACGACGGCAAGACCCCCGCCACGCTGGAGTTCGAAGATGCGCAGGGGAAGCGGGTGCGCAGCTTCACCCTGCATCTTGAAACCAAGGAAGAGAAGCAG
The DNA here is from genome assembly GCA_963784105.1 of uncultured Gammaproteobacteria bacterium. Classification (GTDB taxonomy): domain Bacteria; phylum Pseudomonadota; class Gammaproteobacteria; order Steroidobacterales; family Steroidobacteraceae; genus Bog-1198. The sequence goes on along the minus strand of CAWAQE010000015.1, from coordinate 36,454 downwards.
GAAAGAGCCGATGAGAAGGCCGGCAAACCCGCACCGGACCACAGCGCGGAGAGCGCCATTGAGCAGACTCAGGAGGCGGAAGCGAAGCTGACGGCGGTTGAGCCGGGGATGAACTCATTCCAGTGGAACCTGCACTACACGCCCGCCGTGGAGGTGAACGGCTACCATTCACCGGAATCGGGGGGAGGGATGGACTATTCGACAGACGGCCCGCTGGTGGTGCCCGGCATGTATTCGGTGGTCCTCAACTACGGCGGCCACCGGACGCGCCAGACCTTCGCGGTCGCTCTGGATCCGCGGCTGTCTGCGACCGAGGATGACCTGGCCACGCGTCTGGCGCTGACGCAGCAGATCGAGGCGGACATGAATTCCCTGAATCAAGAGCTGAACCGGGCCTTAGCCGCCCGCGACAAGCTGCAGGCAGCCGTGTCCAAGCACAAGCTGAGCGAAGAGCGCGCGGCCAGCGCCGTCGAGGCGTTGAACGGAGCGATCGACCCCGTTGTGCAGATGAAGATCCGCTCCAGCGAGGGCGACTCCATGCAGGAGGCCAGGCTCCATGAGTATCTGGCCTACCTGGTGGCGGAAGTGGATCTGGTCTACGCACGGCCGACCGAGGCCGAGTATGCCGTCTTCCGCGACCTCGATCAGCGGGCGAAAGCCGCCGAGCAAGCACTCGAGGCCGCCACGGCCAACGCGGACCCTATAGCCAAATAACGCCCCCTGATTCATCGTCTCGAGGGACGTGGACCGAGCCGCTGACCGACAGCCAACGCGGCTCGTGATCCCGTGCCGCGTTGGCTGAAGGACGCATCAAAGCTGCCTACAGCTCAGAACTGGTAGGAAGCTCCGGCATAGGCGGCCACCGAGGCGGCGGGCTCGAGTAGCCCGCCGGCAATGAATACCCGCGAGTAATAGCGGCGGTTGGTCAAGTTCGACACCCCGGCGAGCACACGCCAGTGAGCGGCGATGTCATAGTCGGCCGCGAGGTCGACGACGGTATAGGCCGGAATGCGCGCCGGGGTGCTGCCGATGGGTTCATCGCTATCCTGGAAGAATTCCGACCCGACGCTGTTCAGCATCAGGCTGACTTTGTAGCCGCGATCCTCGCGCCACACCACTCCCGCTTTGACCACGTAATTCGGCGAATACGCCGGGATCTTCCCGACCTGGCCCGTGATGATGCTCTCCGTGAAGCGCGCGTTCAGCAAGCTCCCGTTGATGAACACGCTCAGGTGCTGGGTCGAGGGGCTCGTGGGCCACCAGCGCATGAGGTCGTAGGAGGTTTCGAATTCCGCTCCGCGGTTACGGGTGCTGCCGGTGTTCACATCGATGGTCTCGGTCAGCGAAATGGCTTGAGACTCGATTCGGTTCTTGACGTCGACTTGAAACAGGCTGGCATCGTAGTAGAAGCCTTCCACGGGCCAGCCGTGGACCCCCGCTTCGTAGGTGAGGTACTTGGTCGGATCGGGATTGTTCGTGGGGGAGAACTTGCCAAAGGGGCTGGCGATGTCCAGATAGCGCAGCGGGCGGTACCCCTGCGAGACATTGAGGTAGGTCTCGTTGCCGCGGCCGAAGTCGTTGCCCACGCCGAGGCCGAGGAGCGGCGCGTTCTTCCGGTAGGTCTGGTTCACGAGATATGGATGCGCCGCGACCGACTCTTGGGTCCCCAGCTGCTCGTGATCGAGACGAGCGGAGGGAACCACGTGAATGCGCCACGGCAGGCGAAACACATTCTCGGCAAAGAGCGCCCCGTACTGGGTGCTGCGCGCATCGGCGTATGAGAGCCTGCCGGATTCGTCGTTCTGCCCGACCAGGGGATTCGCGCCGGTCCACTCATCATAGGGGCTGTGCGAGACATAGGCGGTGTAGCCCACCGTCAGTGCATTGCCCTTCCACCAGCGGTGCAGCCATCGACCATCCAACCCTGTGTAGTGAAAGCGCTGGCCGGCGAGCGTCGAGCCGGTGGCGGTCTGCGTCGAGGTATAAGTATCCGAGCGGGTGACGAGATCCGTATAGCCGGTCCAGAGCTTCTGCGTAACCACATCGCGCGCGCTGAAGTGATTGTCGTAGGTCAGGATGGCGGTATCACGATCGGTCCACAAGTGATCATCGGGTGTCGTGGTCTGATATCGGTTCGACTGGAACTGGGCGCCGGACATGAGTCCCGCGAGACCGCTGTCCAGGGAGTACGCGTGTACGTCGAGGCTCAGCTTCTGCTGCTCGTCGAGCCGCTTGCCCAGATGCAGATCGCCGGCATCGAGCGCATAGCCGCCGTTCACTCGCTCACCGTCCGACTGGCGCCGTGCATAGTCGGCCCCATAGTCCCAGTCCCCCGAGGTGCCCGACATGCGGTTGAAGCTGGAAAATAGGCCCCGAGTCCCGCCGACCTGTTCCAGCGTTCCCGTCAGCGGGCGATTCGGGTCGGGCGGCTGCGAGACGAAATTGATGACCGGCTGAGGCTCGGGCCCATACAGCAGGCCCGATCCCCCGCGGATCATCTGCACCGAGCTCAAGGTCTGCGGGACCGGCAGATAATAGGTGGTCGGATAGCCGATCCAGTCCAGCTCCAGCGGAATGCCATCCTGCATGAGTAGGATGTACTCGCTCTCCTGGGGATTGCCGAGACCGCGATAGGAGAGGTTGAGCTCGGTCGGATTCTGCTGTTCGGCGATGACGATGCCGGGCAGCTGGTCGAAAAGCTGGCGCTGGTTATTGTCGATGATGGTCGGCAGATGCTCGAGATTCACGACGCTGGTCTTCTTCGTGACCGTGATGGTCGTGCCGTTCACTTCCGGCAGAGAGTGCTCGTAGCGAGTCGCGGCATTGAAGCGGTAGCCCGGGACGGTGATCGGTGGGCACCTGGGGACGCAGTCCGTCTTCGATGGCGGCGTGGCCTGCGATGGCGGTTTGGCCTGCGACGCCGCGCCGGCGGAGCCGGCATCCGCATCGCCGCCCGTACCGGGCTGATCCGCCCGCGCAAGCACCGATGCGCAACAGAGCACGAGCAGGCAGACAAGCGCCCGCCCCCCGCCAAAGCGCCGGTCAATCACCGCGTGATGAGCGGCTCGCCCGCCGCTTTGAGCTGGGCGTTGAGTTCCGCCAGGTCGCGATCCAGGAGTGTCTGCCAGTCGGAGAGTGTGGTGGTTAGCATGCGCGACAGTGTAGCAAAGGAGGCCCGCACGTCAGGCCCCGGGTCGGCATCGGCGGCGTCGGCAGCCTCTTCGAGCTTGTCGAGATCGGCTGCGAGGGACCGCAAGCTGTCGGTGCGCAGGGGTGGGGTCTCGCGCGATGCCGAGTGCAGGGGAACACCCGAAACGTTCGACATCCTTCGCCCTCAGCCGCACCATGCCCTCGTGCGCAGCCGCGGATTGAGCCAGCCGCGACTCGAGAGCGTCCCGCAGCCGGGTCGCCTGCCCCACCGCGGTCGACACGCGCGCCGAGGCCTGCTCGATCCGCTGCGTCAGCGCGAATTCCCGCACCAAGGCAGCCTGCGAGATGGTCACGCGCGGATCCTCCTTGACCTCGAGCGGCTGGCGCAAGGCGCGCCCGGCGACGTTCAGCTCGATCTCGTATCGTCCGGGCGGTGCCCACGCTCCCTTCGGCGACGGGTGCTCCGCCGTGGGCGGCTCCGGGCTCGGGTAGCGCAGATTCCAGACGAAACGATGCATCCCGGGCTGGGTGGACAGCACCGGCGGCGGCGGCACCCATTCGGGCGCGAACTCGAGCTTGGATGGGTCGGGAATCTTCTGAAGGTCTGCGCTGCTGTAGCGGCGGACGGGGTTATCGTCTGCGTCGAGGATGGTCAGCGTCACGGGACTCTCGGCGGCCGCGGGCAGCGCATAGTCGATCACCGCACCGTCGGGAGGATTGGCCGCCAAGGGCTCATCCTTGGGCATGGGCGTGCCGGTGAACTCGGACGGGCGCACCCGGATGGCGGTCGCCGGCTTGAACAACACGGCCTCATCCGGGTGCAGCGTGCCCATCTGCCGCAGCGCCGACACATCGTCCATTATCCAGAAGCCGCGGCCGTGCGTGGCAATGACCAGGTCATCGCCATGCACATCGATGTCGCGCACCGAGGTCATGGGTAGATTTTGTTGCAGCGGCTGCCAATGCGCGCCGTCGTCCAGCGACATGAACATGCCGCGCTCGGTGCCGGCGTAGATCAGACCCCTCGCCGCCGGATCCTCGCGAACGACATTGACGAAGCTGTCGCGCGGAATGCCCGCATCGATTCGCTGCCATTCCTTGCCGCCGTCCTGCGTCCGATAAATATAGGGCTCATCGTCGTCGAGGCGGTGCCGGTCGATCGCCAGATAGGCGACCGCGGGGTTGAAATGCGAGAGCTCGATCCCCGCCACCTTCGACCAGGGAGTGAGCGCCCGGGGCGTGACCTCGCGCCAATGGGCACCCGCATCGTCGGAGCGCCACACCAGCCCATCATCGGTCCCGACCCAGAGCGCCGCGGCGGAAAGCGTCGAGGGCGCGATCGTATAGATCACCCCGCGGCGCTTGCCGACATGATCATCGTCGGCCGCGGTCGCAGCGTCGAGGTTCGAAGGAATTCCCGCATCCGGACGCGTCAGATCCGGGCTGATCGGCGTCCAGTGCTCGCCGCCGTCCAGTGTCCTGTAGAGGCGCTGGTCGGCGAAATACAGCGCTCTGCTGCCGCGGCGGGAGAACGCGAGCGGGAGTGTCCAGGCGCCGCGATGATGGATCTCGGGGTAGGCGAGCGTGGGATCGACATCGCGGGTCTGGCCGGTGCGAGTGTCGAGCTTGTCGACCCGGTCACCGTAGACGATGTTCGGGTGGTCCGGGTCCGGCGCGATCATGCCGCTCTCGCCTCCCGCGGTGACCTCGCGAAACTGCTCCATGGTGATGCCGTCGACGGTCTCGGTCCGGCTCGGCAGAGCCACCGCACCGGAGTCCTGCTGGGCGCCGTAGACCCAGTACGGAAAGCGATTGTCCGTGCTGACGTGATAAATCTGCGCGGTCGGCTGGTTGTACCAGCTGCTCCAGGTCGTGCCGCCGTCGAGCGTGATCAGAGCGCCCTGGTCGACACCGAGGATCCGGCGGTCCGAATCGGTGGGGTCGATCCACAGCGCGTGGAAATCATCCCCGGTGGGGTCGCCTTTCAGCGCGATGAAATGCTTGCCGCCGTCCTCCGAGCGCAGCACGATCGTGTTCATGACGTAGAGGCGCTCGGCGTTCTTCGGATCCACCGTCAGACTGCAGAAATACCAGCCACGACCGAAGATGCGCGTATCGGCGGACACATGACTCCAGTGCACGCCGCCATCGTCCGATCGATACAGGCCGCCCTCCTCCCGGGGCGCATCGACCAGCGCATAGAGCCGTTCCGGCTCGGCTCGGCGCCACGGCGAGTCCGATCCGCCCGGGGTGCGCCGGAAAGCCGTTGCCGATGACTGGGCTCCAGTGATCGCCGCCATCGTGCGAGACGTAGAGGCCGCTCCCGGCGCCGTTCGACGGTGGATAGACGCTCCAGGGCGGCCGTCTCGTCTGCCACAGCGCCGCGTAAATGGTATCGGGCGCGCCGGGCTTGAAGGCAAGATCGATGGCCCCGGTGTCCGGATTCTCGAACAGCACCTTGCTCCAGTGCGCGCCGCCGTCCTTCGAGCGGAACACACCCCGCTCGGCATTCGGACCATACGCATGTCCCAGCGCAGCGACGAATACGACCTCGGGATCGCGTGGATCGACCAGGATGCGGCCGATTTGCCGGGTGTCGGCGAGGCCGAGGAATGTCCAGTGTTTGCCCGCATCGATCGATTTGTACATGCCCGCACCGTGGGCGATGTCGGAACGCATGTCCGCCTCGCCGGTGCCCACATAGAGGGTGGCGGGCGCGGATGGCGCCAACGCCAGCGCACCGATCGAGCCCGCCGGCTCGCTGTCGAAGATCGGCTGCCAGGTCCGGCCGGCATCCTCGGTTGCCCACACTCCGCCGTCTACGGCGCCGAAATAGAAATGTCGGCTATCCCCGGCAATCCCCGTCACGGCGAGCACCCGGCCCCCGCGGAAAGGGCCGACGAGGCGCCACTGCAGCGCCTGAACCATCGAAGGGTCGACCGCCGCCTGAGCGCCGAGCGCACCCAGGGCGCAGAGCACACCCAACCCAATCGAAACGAGCAAATTGCATGCGTGGCGCACTGGTCGTCTCCAATTTATTTGCATCGGCGCTACAGGTCCTGCTGCGTCGCAACTTCTCGATAGAATACTTCAGCCGCCGGGTGCCTATCCGGATTTTCCCGTCATCCGCCCCGAAGCGCGAGCCGCCCGGATCAGCGGTTGGTCGCCGAACGTCTCCGCGGCCGACCGAGCGAAAGTCCCAGCCGCGTCGCGGGTCGCCGAAGTCCGTATGGCCGCCGAAGGTCCCTACGGTCCCGTCGCCGCGGCCCCACCAGACATCTTTCATGTGCACATTGAAGATTCTCGTGCCGAAAGTGCGAATGAATTTCACGTAATCGACGCCCTGATAGGCGAAATGAGACGGATCGAAATTAAAGCCGAAGCGGCGATGGCCCCGGACCGCATCGAGGGCGCGTTGGCGCTCGCGATATCGAAGGCGATCTTGGCATCACAGAACGGGGCATATCACTCCTCCTACGGCAGTACGCGCACCTTGATGTTGCGGAAATGGGTCTCGCTGCCCGGATCGTGTCCCTGCAGTGCAAATGTGCCCGAGCCGATGCGCCGGCCCGGATGACCTTCGGGCGGCACCCAATCGGCCGGCTCTGTCCAATCGACAATGACCTTGCCGTTCACGGTCGTCACGACATGCTTGCCCTGGACACGAATGCCCATCGTGAACCATCGATAATCGGGCGCGACATGATCGTAGACATCCTTGACATCGTAAAGTCCCGCCGTGCGCTTGGGATCGCTCTCAGAGTTCCCATTCTGGCTCGCGCCCGGGAGCGCGCCGGCGCCGCGATCGATCCGATCTCGGTATTCCGGGCGAGCGCGCACCGGACCACCGTGTCAGCCCGACGTCCGCCCGTCCGCAGTTCAGGGAGCGGCATAGTTTGAGAGAATCGCGAGTCGATGATGGTCCGATGCACTCTGATGCGCGCGCTCGTATTTGAGCTCGCCCGCATCGATGGCCAAGGACAGCGCTGCAGTCAGCGCTACGGTCGCCGCCGCCGCGCGCATGAGCCCATGGAAGGAATTCGAACGCATCACCGCATTGTACAGACTGCTGCAGGAAGGCGATAAACGACACCCCCGCCTGGCTCGTCACATCAAGGCAAAATCCTGGCGCGCCCAAATTGAGTCGATCGCATTGCCGGAGCGGCAGCCGACGCTCCCGACACCAGTCTTCAGCTGCATGTTGCTTCGCATCAAGTCGATTCGTGCTTCCATGATTTCCGCGTAGCAGCTCAGTGGGTTTCACTCGATAGACTGAACGGCACGTTGATGCGTGACAATTTCTCCGGATTGAGCGTCGCGAATACTTCCAAAATTCGGGCACCGTCGGTGCGGATGGACATGACTGATATCAGATGCTCGCCGAAGTGCAGGGCGAGACCGGCCTCGCCATTGACAATCACACGCTCGAATATGAGCTCCGCCGCATGCCGCCCGAGCACGCCGAGCACGAAGCGCGCCACGGCCTCGCGGCCCAGCACCGGCTTGAGCGCCGCGCGCGCCTTGCCGCCGCCGTCGGATATCCATGACGCGTCGGCGGCGAGCACATCCATCAGTGCCGCTTTGTCCTGCGCGTGGATGGCTTGCACAAAGCGATCCAGCAAGACCGTGCGGGCGGTTTCGCTCACCTGCACCCGCGGTCGATCGTCGTGGACGCGCTTTCGCGCACGGCTCACGATCTGGCGGCACGCCGCCTCGCTCTTGCCGACAATCCGTGCGATCTCATCGTAGCCGCTCTCGAACACTTCGTGCAGCAGGAACGCGGCGCGCTCTTCGGGCGCGAGGCGCTCGAGCACCACGAGAAAGGCGACGGACAAGCTCGAGGCGAGTTCGCTCTCCGCATCCGCCGGCGGCGCTTCGGAGCTCACCAGAGGCTCCGGCAGCCACGGACCCACGTACGATTCGCGTTCAGCCTTCGCCCGCCGCAGCCGGTCGATCGACAGCCGCGTCACCACGGTGACGAGCCACGCTTCGACGGACCTGATGTCCGCGATCGAGGTGCGATGCCAGCGTAGGTACGCGTCCTGCACCACGTCCTCGGCATCGCTCCGCGAGCCGAGCATGCGGTAGGCGACGCCGCACAGTCGTCCGCGATGCTGCTGGAAGATATGGGCGTGTTCATCCACGGCTGCGCCTCCTGTGGCCTAACAGGGATGGCAATGTTCCGGAGGGAAAGTTCCAACCGAGGTCATCATGACTGAACGTCTCTTTATCGGTGACGACACACCTTAGACGTTTCGGGCACCGGATTTGTGACAGCGACCGGTGCTCCACTCGCCGAAGCGTGTCCCCTCGGTTCAGTCTTGCCTACTCATCGAGTCGTAGGCATCGGCGAGTCTGAGAAGAGAATCGCCGCACCGGGTGCGCGTCGAAGAGCCGTGCATCAGCGCGAGCATCTGCGGTTCGAGGGCGGCAAGACGGCGGATCGTCGATGCGGTTGCAGCCGAGAGCGCAGTGGCATGGAACATCTGCTCCGCAGCGAGCGCGGGCCCGACGATATCATCGTCGGTAAGCGCCGGTCCGTCGCCGATGTGGGTAAACAGGTCGCCACAAAAAAGCGTCTTGGTCGTTTGCTCAAAAATGACCCGCGCTTCCCAGTTGTGCGGAACGTGCGGCGTATCGATGTGCCGAATCTGCCTGCCACCGAGATCAATGACCTCGCCGTCGGCCAGCTTGCGCGGCGGTCGATCGCACAAGTCGTCGAGCGAAACCATACAGCCGATGGCACCGTGTGCGACTTCGGCGTCTGGCGCGGCAGCGAGAAATTCGTTCATCGCGCCGCATTCGTCGGATTCCACGTGTCCAAAGGTGATCCAGCGGAGCCGCTTGAGCGGAATGATACGGGCAATCGCCTGCGACACGAGCGGGAACATGCGTCGCGGGCCAGTGTGAAAGAGGAGCGGATCGTCAGCATCGATGAGAAACTGATTGAATGTGAAGCCGCCGGGCGCCGCTTCGGGGACGCACGTTGACAGGCGGAAGATGCGATCGGCTATCTCATGAGTATTGGTTTGCATGGCGCATTTTACCTTTCGCTGCAGCAGCGTGCACCCAGCGAACGCTGAACCGATGGATGTCCGTCGTCAATTGCCCTAATTCTGCGCCGGCCGCTCCGACACTTCCATCGGTTGTTTCATAATGACATCGAGCGCGATCGGCGCTCCCGCCGCGGTCCGCGGCTCAGAACCACTTAGCGGTCGCGGTGGATGGATGGGTCACCGGGCCGACGCCTTTGCCGCCCGTTCGATCAGGCGAGCCACGTCATTCGGCCTGGAGATACACACCGCATGGCTGGCCGGAACTTCGATCGTTTCGCTGCCGGCATGCTTGGCCATGCTGCCGTATTGACTGATCGAGAAACTGACGCATCAGCCAGGATCAGCCTGGGAGAAAGCAACAAGGAGGTGGCCCGTAGTCTGGGCGTGAGTCCCAGTACGGTCCGTACGCATGTGGAAAGCATTTTCCGAAAACTGAAATGTTCCACTCGCGCCGCCGCAACCCTCAAGGCGTATACCCTGGGAATTATTTAACTCAATCATCGAGTCCCAGCCCTTTCAGAATCCGCGGCGCATGTTTCTCGACGCGCGCGGTGCGCGTCGCCGATTGTTTCGCCCCGCCGAAATACAGCAAATAACCTTTCTGTCTTCCGGGTGTGAGCGCATGAAAAGCTTCGGCGAGTCTTGGGTCATCATCGAGACGCTCTTGAAACTCCTGCGGCGCATCGAATTGCGCCACGCTTTTCATCTCAACCTTGGCGCCGGATCTCTCAACGGCAATGGCCTCGCTGATATAGGCCTTGACCGCGGATTTCTGTTTGTTGATATCCGCAAGGGAGGCAAACCTCAATTGCCTTGCGGCCTGCACATTCTTGGTTTGCTGAACGAGGATGCCCTTGGGGTCCTTGAGCAAAGCGCCCTTCATGAAAAGCAGAGCGCAATAGTCCTTGAAGCCATGGATCAAAACCACATTGCTGCCATTGAGATCGTAGCAAGCTTGGCCCCATTTCAGCTCTTCATTGAGACCCGACGCAAGGCAGAGTTCGCGGAGCGCGGCATATTCGGCGCTCCAGCGTCTTTCCTTACCATGAACCTTGCTGACGAGTGGATTCATTCCGGCCGCCCGCGCTTAGAGCCCGGTATTGCGACGATCGACCTGCAAACACTCGACAAGGGGTGCGCATATAGAATCAATATCCCGTGCCGTGCTCATCCTGGTCTGCGGGTATCAGCCCGTCACCTCGAATTGATTTAGATACCGACCATCATACCTGGAGAGCCTCTGGGCGCCAACGGGCAGTCGAACGAACGACGACAACGATTGGTACCAGCGTGCGACACTACCAATCAACTTGATAGAACGCGTACCAGTTCGATTTGAGAGGACGAAATACATACGCCTGCCCTTGCTCCGAATGGCTTCGCGCTTCAGCGTCAAGGGCGTTGACTGGTGTCTCGGACGTGGGGCGAAGCGGTTGCTCCGAATAAACATAGCCGGAACTGGATCCGGCGACACACAACCCTTTTGCCCTGAGAACAAAAAAGATTGCGCCGGGAAAGTCGTCCGTCCGAACGATGCCCTCTCGAACGTGCAGCCTTTTAAAAAGAGCGCGATATTCCGACCATCGAGCCGGAGTCAATCCCACGTCGTCCCTGGGCCAATTGGATTTGTCCTTCAGCCACGTAAAATCTACCGCGATTCTTATCACTTGCTCGTCTGCGACCGCCATCTTGCGAAGCGCCTCCAGCCCGCGTGCGCTGGCATTAAACTGATTCGCCAAGCTCGGCTGATCAAGAAGAGCAATGTCGGTCGGGACGGGGGCCGCTGATTGGGCGATAGTCATCAGCACTCGCTGCGGTATTTTCGCTGAGGCACCCGTCGTCCCAAAATTAAACGATGTGAAGGCTCTGAATTTTGATGACTGAACCTTATAGTCCCAAGGGCCATATTTGCGCCACCACCAGAACATTTCTGGGCTGATGGGCACCGGAACCCATTTAGGTACTTCCATCAATACCGCACCTCGTGGCAGGCTCGTGGATTCATCGCCATTGCTAACGGACTGTGCAGCGAGCGGTAATGCGGTGAGCGTCACCCAAGCTATTAGGGCAGTCTTGCGCGTAAAACTCACATTGGGCATAGAGCCATTGTACCTATGAATGACTGTAAACCGACGGGCACTCCATGGGAGCGAATTTCGGCTTTTGGCGGTTCCCTAACGGCTCTTGGAGCGCCAACGGCAGAAATGCCAGTGCGACATAGACATGCCGACTTCCGTACGACGAATAGTCTGATGCATGTGCCCACCGCGCCAGCCCCCCGCCAAAATCGTACGTAACGAGCCGATTGCGCTCAGCGCGGCAAGCGCTACCGCATGAATCTACGATGGATGAGCGGGATTATCCATGGGCTCGTCGAGGCTGATCCTACAGCCGGGGCAGTGTGCAGTTTTAGCCCATCCGTTTGCAGCCCGCACAGCAATCGAGCCGAGCCGCCGTTGGCACTGCGGGCATGGCGTGCGGTTCAGCAGCACGATTACCGCGACTAGTCCGGCGAACAAAGCTGCAAGCGAAAGCCAACTCAGCCAAAAGCTATCGGGCGCAAAGACTGCCGACAAAACACAAAAAGCGATGCCGGGAAGCACGAAAAGCGCGGCCTTATTTCTACGCCTCTTCAGATAGTCCCTTATTGTCATAGACACACATCCTACCCTGCGGGCACAGTCGGGGCGAGAGCATGAGGCCGGCAGTCCCGGCGGGGGATCCGGGGTTGGAAAGTGGCTGCCCTTGATAATGCCGGTGGTGCCGAGCCAAGTTAACTGTCAGATTCAACGCTAGACTATGATCACCGTGGTCAATGCGAGGCCACCGCAGGCGCAAGTCGCTGGAGGAACTATGAAAGCCGTTCGCTTATACGAATATGGTGGACCTGAAAATCTGAAGTTTGAGGTTGACGTTCCTGAGCCCACTCTTGGCGCCGACTCTGTACTAATTGAGGCCGCGGCCACCAGCGTCAACCCCATCGATTGGAAGATTCGGTCGGGCGCAAGGCAAAAAGATATTCCCCTGGCGCTGCCGGCGATTCTCGGGAGGGATGTGAGCGGAGTGGTGCGCGCGGTGGGCAGCAATATTCGCGCCTTCAAGCCGGGGGATCGCGTGCTTGCGTTAACCCGAGCGGCGTATGCTGAACTCGTTGTAGTAGAGGGCTCCCAGCTCACGCATTTACCCGAGGGAGTGAACTTGGTCGATGCAGCGGCGATTCCACTGGTTGCTTTGACGGGCGACCAGTTGGTAAGGCTGGCCGCGCGTGCGGAATCTGGGCAGACCTTCATTGTCTCGGGGGCGCTTGGCGGCGTGGGTCGCGCCGCCGTGCACACCGCCAAGAAGCTGGGAGTCCACGTGATCGCCGGCGTCCGAGCGCGCCAATCGGCCGAAGCGATGCTACTCGGGGTTTCCGGTACTGTGGCCATCGATGACGAGGGAGCGATCGCCAAGCTGGCGATGGTGGACGGCATCATCGACACAGTGGGCGGTGAGACGGCGGCAAAGCTCTTCGTCAAGATAAAGAGTGGCGGGAGTTTTGGCTACGCCGCGGTATTACCCGATGGCGTATCCGCAACCAATCCGACCGTCAAGGTCACTCGTGTTTTTGCGCAGCCCGATGCGTCGAAAGTGCGAGAGTTTGCCGATGACATTCGCGACGGTAAATTTGTGCTGCCGATCAGCCAACGCCTGCCGCTCCAAGATGCGGCCAAAGCGCATGCATTGGCGCAAAAGGGTGGCTCCGGCAAGATTGTCCTCTTGATCCGAGATCCGGCACAGCAATGAAACGAGCGGGTACCGTAATTGTGCATCCGGCACGCCGCACGCGTCATCCCTAGGCGCGGCGAGGGGCGGGAAGCTGATCGAGACGCTGCAACACCTGAGTGGCCTGGAACACTCGGCCCCACACGCGCTCGTTCACCAGGCTCACGATGCCTGCGGCAAGTAGATTGTTGAGCGCGGCGTTCGCTGCGGGGACGGAAATGCTCAAACCGGCCGCTGCCTGCTGCACCGAGAGCACCGGGTGCCCAATCAGAAAGCGAGGAAGGCGGCGGGTGGCCGAATGTGCCCGGTAGCTCGGTTTCTTAAAGGTTCCGCCATAACCTTTATAACTATTGCGCGCTCTTTAAGGATACGGCTTCATGATGAGGGTCAGAAAGCGAACGATCAGTTAGCGCATGGTGACCCCCGCTCTCGCCCCGCGTCATAGCGGAATCGGTCCGAGGTTGAACGCTAGGCCTTTTGGGCCGCCGCGAAGACATCGCGTGCGGACGTCGTACCCGCCACGTGCTCCGTACCCTCGACTCCGAGGTCCATCCATCCTGCATTCACGGCCTCAAACATTTCTTCGGCAGGTCCGGTGTGGCCCTTCGGCACCCCGAATTGCTCGAACGCTTTCGCCCACCCAGCACGCGGGACTGCAAAGGCTTTCACGTCGAGATTCAGGACTTCGCCCAATTGCTCCGCGACTTCATCCGCGGTGACCATCGAACCGAGTTCGATGATCCGATGCCCCGACCAGGCAGGCCCGCTCAGAAGCGTTGCGATCTCAGCTCCGATGTCGGCAGTCGCGACCATGGTGGATTTCCGATTCGTCGGATTGTAGTAGACCGGTAGCGTTCCTTCTTTCGCGACCTGCAAGCCGTAGAGGAAGTTTTCGAAGAATCCACCCGCACGCACAAATGCGATTGGCGATGTCAGGTCGCTAAACCCACGCTCCAGAAGCGACAAGGCCGTGATCATCCCATGCCCGCTGGTCCTGTTCGCACCCATCGACGAAAGCGCGACCACCCGCGGCGGCGCTGCCTTGGTGAGCGCTTCGACATAGTTCGCAATCACGCCCTTGGCTTCCTTGTAATCGGGCGAGGGGGCCCAGACAGCCGGCAACATGACAAACGCGCCTTCGACGCCTTCGAGCGCCCGCTCGATGGCTGCCGAATCATTCCAATCACCGTCAACCACTTCCACGCCCCGGTTCGCCCAGCTTGAGGTCTTCTCGCGATTGCGGACTAGCGCGCGTACTTTCTTGCCGTGCGCCAACAGATGTTCTGCCGTCGCGCCGCCCACTTTTCCCGTGATTCCCATGACTAAAAACATGCGATTTCTCCTGATCTTGAGGGACAGAGCACTGCCCCGGTTGGTTTAACGAATGAGCGGCAGAATGGCCCGGATACGGGGATCGCGCGCGTAGAGGCCGCCCCATGTCATCGCGCCCAGAAGCAGGGCAATGATTTCCGGCGGCGACCCCAACTCACCAATGCGGAGATGGGCGCAGATGGCACCTCCCAAAAAGCCCGTCACTAGGATCGCGCCGAGAACGGCGGTGGCCGGGATGGCGTAAAGAATGGCGCACACAAGTACGATCGGACCTACCACACGGGTCAGGTCCATCGCGAACCCGGTTTCCTGCAACATGCTCGCGATCTGTGCCGGCGCGAAAAGCTGAATAGTGCCGTCTGCCACCAGAGCGATAACGACAAGCGCGCTCATTATCCGGCCGGCCCACTGGGCGCGATGCGAGGGTCGATGTTTCAGGCACTTGATGCAGATTCGTAGTTTCGGACATCTGTCATTCTCCGCTGGGGGATACCAATATTTGTAGCCTACTGTGTCTATTGAGTATGATAAACACCGAGGAAACTGAACTCACTGTTCTCTCTGCGGTGAACAATACCGAGGCACGACAATGCAGAATCTCGAACCCATCCGCATTTTCATAACGGTGGCGGAAATGGGGAGCTTCAGCCGCGCAGCCGATAGCTTAGGGATTCAGAAGGGAAGGGCCTCAACGGCGGTCCGGAAGCTGGAAGAAGATGTCGGTGTCAGGCTTCTGCACCGGACGACGCGTAGCGTGCAGTTGACGGAAGACGGACGGGTGTTTCATGCACGTGCCCGTGACCTGCTTGCCGATGTTGATGATCTGCACTCAATGTTCGCAAGCGATCGAGTGGCACTTCGCGGGCGCCTACGGGTTGATCTGCCGAGCGAGCTGGCGCGCACCACCATCGTGCCGGCATTGCCGGCCTTCATGGCGACTTATCCCGAGTTGGAGCTGGAAGTGTCGAGTACGGATCGCCAAGTTGATCTGGTTCAAGAGGGGTTTGACTGCGTCTTGCGGCTGGGTCCCATCGGGGACGAGACGCTGATTGCCCACCCGCTCGGCAAGTTGCGCATGGTCAACGCCGCGAGTCCCGCCTATCTGGCGCGCCATGGCGTCCCTCGATCGCTGGAAGATCTCCAGCATCAGAAACATCGGGCAATTCATTTCGCACGGACGCTCGGCGCAAAATCCCATGGATGGGAGTATCCGCAGGGCGACGGCTACGCGAGGCTTCAGTTGCAAGGTGCGCTGCACGTCAACAGCGTGCAGACTTACGAAGCCGCCGGTTTCGCCGGCCTTGGCCTGATTCAGGCACCCCTGTTGGCGATTGGCCGTTACTTGGAGAGTGGAGCGTTGATAGAGCTTCTACCAGATCTTCAGCACAAGCCGCTCGACGTCTCCCTGGTGGTAGCGCATCGGCGCAACCTCTCGCGCCGAGTCCTCGCATTCATGAAATGGATCGAAAATGTGCTCGCGCCCTACCTAGAATAGCGAAACGAACCGCATTGCAAAATCAGTCCCTGTAGGTGGTCAGAGCGTCGCCGAGGCCATTCTTGAGCGGGCCCAGCCAGGGTTCGTAATTCCTCCACTGGTCGACGCCTTCGCGGCTGAGGGGCTGTCGCACCTGCTCGGAACTCGCCGTGCGCACGTTACGTTCAGTCTCATGGAACTCCAGGCAGCCTGGCTCGAAGCGCAGGCCGCAGAAGTCCAGGATGCGGCGCACAGTGCCCTCCAGGTTCTCCACCATGTCTTCGTGTTGCACCGTCAGGATCCACCCCGGCAACGCCTCGCTCCAGTGCCGCATGAGCTCGAGATAGTTGCGGTAGTAGTGCGCAATGTCCCCCATGCTGTAACTGAACTCCTGGCCGCCCGAGAACAGTTGCTTGAGGTTGCCGAAGCAGCAGGCCATGGGATCGCGGCGAGCGTCGATGATTTTCGCATTCGGCAGCATCAAGCGGATGAGGCCGATGTCGCGGAAATTGTCCGGCAGCTTGTCGATGAAGAAAGGGCGCGACTTCTGGCGGTAGATCCGGGTGTCGGTCAAGAAGCCTTCGCCGAACTTGCGGAACTCCTCCGGTCCCAACTCGGCCAGCACTCCCGGGTAGCGCGGGTTCTCCGGGTCCGTGGCGCGGCCGCGCAACGTCATGACGATGCGTTGGATATCCGCCAGTTCCTGGGTGCCCTCGACCTCTGAATGCGAAGCCAGAATCTGCTCGATGAGCGTTGAGCCGGAGCGCGTCAGCCCCAGGATGAAGATGGGATCCGCGTCCGCGACGCCCCAGCCCCTGCGCGTCTCGAAGAATTCCCGTGTGCAGACCCGCTTCGTCAGCCGGACGTGGACCTCGGCGGGCCTGGGCAGGTAACAAACTTCCGCGTGCTTGAGGGCATTGCCACGCTCATAGAACGCCCAAGATTCTTCATACCGGCGCTGGTCCTCCAGCGCCTTGCCGAGCGCGAAGCACAAGTGGTATCGGTCTACCAGCGAGGTGGCCGGTGCCGCTTCCACTGTGCGCATGCGCGCGATCTCATCTTCCGCAAAGCGGTAGGTCTTGAGGTTAGCCAGGCTCCACCAGGCCTCGCCCGAGTCCGGCAAGGCGTCGATGGCGGCACGATAGCCCTGGATCGCCTCCGTCCGGTGCCCCATGGCTCTTAGGGAGAACGCGATCCACAAGTGCAGCTCTGCGGATTCCCGTCCCGGCCGGGCATCGCCCAGCAGCCGACGGTACAGGCTGATCCCGGGCTCATAGTCACCCTGCCTGATGCAGGCCTCTCCGTACTGCCGCAGGCACGCTCTGTTATCCGGATCGAGCTCGAGCAGCTGCTGGATCTCCTGGCGGGACCGCACGTACTTGTGTTGATCGAGCAACGCTCGAGCGTAGTCGGCACGCGCGGCGCGGTAGCCGGGCACCTGCTGCACGACCGCTTCCAGCAGCAGCTCCGCATCGTCCCGCAACCCGCGTGCGATGCAGACGCGCCCCAGCAGTCGCATGGCCTCGATGTGCTCGCCATGCAGCGCCAGGTATATCCGCAGGACGCGCTCGGCATGGACGAAGTCCCCGTCAGCGAACAGGCTGCCGGCCTGGATGACCTCCGGGGGCAGGTTGCGCAGCGTGGCGAGACGATCCGCGATCCTGGCGGCGTTCTCTTCATCTCCCATTCCCTGATACAGGGTGTGCAGCATCTGCCAACTGGCCGGCAGGGCGGCGTTGATATTCACGGCCTGCCAGAAGGCGTCGATGGCTTTCGGGGCATTGCTCAGAGCGGCGTAACAGTGGCCACGCTCCTCGTACAAGCGGCTGTAACGGGGATCCAGATGCTGCAGCCGCTCCAGTACGCCCAGCGCCTCATCGAAGTGGTTGAGCAAGCGCAAGTTCATGGCCTGCAGGTAAAGCTCGCCGCGGTTCTGTGGGAATTGCGACAGCAGTTCGGCTGAGGAACTCATGACGACACAGGATGCCATGATTGCGTCACAAACTCTTCACTGCGACATAACAATCCCGCCCTAGGCTGACGATCCAGTCGCGTGGCAGCAGGTCGCTTCCACTTCGTTGAATTCAACGCCTGGATCTCTATCCGGCAAGGGGGATTTTGTGGCAAATGATCGCAAGCTGACGGACCGTCGTGAATTTTTGCAGCTGATGGGCCTGGGCTCCGCCGCCGCCCTCCTCGACTCGTCCATCGCCAAGGCGCTGACCATTCCGGCGAACTTCAAGAGCGGCACCATCCAGGATGTCGAGCACATCGTCATCCTGATGCAGGAGAACAACTCGTTCGACGAGGTATTCGGTACCCTGCGCGGTGTGCGCGGCTTCTCCGACCCGCGCGCGGTCAAGCAGAAGAACGGTAACCCCGTGTTCCTGCAGCCGGCCGCGCCGACGTTCGGCGCTCCCGCCACCGGCTATGTGGAAAACGGCGTGACCTATGGCTGGCCCGCCAATCAGTACGGCGGTGTGACCGCCGATCTGGTGGTGCCGCCATTCCAGATCAATGCGTCGGCCGCGACCGCAGCGAACGCGCCCTCCGCCACCCCTCCGATCGACAGCTTGAATCTGGTGTACCGTCCAGGACTGGACCACGGCTGGCCTCTCGGCACCGAAGCTCGAGACGGCGGTGAGTGGGATGGCTGGGTCCCGGCCAAGAACCCCCTGACCATGGCGTACCGGGAGCGCCCGGACGTTCCGTATCACCGCGCGCTGGCCGATGCCTTCACGGTCGGCGACAACTACTACTGCTCGTTCCGTGGTCCGACCAACGTGAACCGCTGCTACCTGTGGACGGGTTGCAACGGCAACATCCCGGGCAACATCCTGCCCAACGGTACCCCAACCGCCCAGGGCACCAACGGCCATGGCGCCGGCATCGTGCTCAGCAACGGTTATGTGAATGGCTATCCGCTGTCGTGGCCGACCTACCCGGAGATGCTGCAGGCCGGCGGCGTCAGCTGGCGCATCTACCAGGATATCGTGGGTGACTCGGTGTCGACCCCGACCGTCGTCACCAACGACCAGGGCAGCGGGCCGATTCCGACGAACTCCGCTGGTCAAGCGGTCTGCAATGGCAGCTTCGTCGGCACCTACACCGACAACCCGGTGTTGTACTTCCAACAGTACGTCGCTGCGCCGGCGAGCTCGCCGCTGTTCCAGAAGGCCGCGACGGGAACCGCCCTCGCCTACAACACCCCCGCGCTCACGGCGCCCCGCGCTGCGTGGGAGAGCTGGGCCGAGGGCCTGTTTGCCGAGTTTCAGAGCGACGTAAAGAACGGCACGCTGCCGCAGGTATCTTGGCTGATCGCCCCCTACGGTTATAGCGAGCACCCGGCCGCCCCGAACGGTTACGGTGCCTGGTACATCTCTCAGGTGCTGGACATCCTCACTTCCAACCCGGAGGTGTTCAGCAAGACCGTGTTCATCGTCAACTACGACGAGAACGATGGTTCCTTCGACCACCTGCCGGCGCCAGTCCCGGCGATCAGCACTGACGGGTCGGACGGTGCCACGACAATCACCGCCAACTATGAGCAGGTGCCGGGCTCGCCTGCGCTGCCACTGGGCTTCGGCTTCCGTGTACCGTTCCTGGCGATCTCGCCCTGGAGCAAGGGTGGTTACGTGAACTCTGAACTGTCGGATCACACCTCGGTCGTCAAGTTCATAGAGAAGCGCTTCGGGGTGCATTGCCCGAACATCACGCCCTGGCGCCGTGCCGTGAGTAGTGATTTGACCTCCTTCTTCAACTTCGCCAACCCCAACGGTCCGACCCCGCGGCTACCGAACACATCCGCGTGGCTGCCGGAGGAACTGCCTTCGGGCGGCGGTTCCAGCCTGACTCCTTCGACTGTTTCGCAGATCACCCTAGGCATCCCGAAGCAGGAGCAGGGCGTGCGCCCGGCGCGCGCCCTTCCGTACGACCTGGAGGTCACCGCTGAGCTGAACGCCTCCGCTGGCACCGTGACCCTGACGTTCATCAACACCGGCCGCAACGCCGCGGTGTTCTCGGTGCGTTCGGTCAACGCCGCCGACGCTGTGCGCGCCTACACCGTAGAATCGGGCAAGTCGCTGTCGGGCACCTGGGACATTTCGGTGGTCTACAGCCTGTCGGTTTACGGCCCGAACGGCTTCCTGCGCCAGTTCAGCGGCAGCAACGACGGCGCCGCCGCGGTGCTTGGCGTTACTGCGACGCACGGATTCGGGGGCTGCGGTTCGTTCGTGTTGCAAATCGCCAACGTGACCGAGAACAAGGCGAGCGTCACGGTGACCGACGCCTATACAGGTAGGACCGTCCCGGCGTTCTTCACCCGCCAAGGCGAGGAATTTGTGTACGACTGGTCGTTGGATGAGTTTCAGGGTTGGTATGACCTCGTCATCACGGTCGAGCAGGACCCGACCTTCGAGTATCGCTTCGCGGGCCACATCGAGACCGGCCGCGAGAGCATTTCGGATCCGGCGATGGGTGGCCTTGTCACCCTGAAAGTTCCTGTCTGATCTGAGGCGATGAGCGGGGTGTGCCGCCGCGGCCGCGGGTCCAGCCGCGGCAGGCACTGCTTGACCTTCCCGTCATTGGAAGGTGAATGATTCTTACCACCATGAACGCGCAGCTGGAGCAGGAGATTCTTCGCCTGCAAGAACTTACGCGAACAGGTCATTACATTGCGGCGATGGCAGGCATCGACCCGCTGCTGGCTCAGCACCCCGAAGACCGTGACCTGTTGTACCTGGCGGCGATGAACTTGCGCTTTTTGAATCGGGTCACGGACGCGCTCGAGCTCCTTCAACGCCTGGAGCAGCATCACCCGCGATACAGCCGACTGCACCAGGAGCGCGGCCACTGCTACGTCGCCCTGAGGGATGCCCCCAGGGCCATCGAGGCATTCCGGCGCGGCGTAAACATCAACCAGGCGCTGCCCGACAGCTGGCGAATGCTGCACGGTCTATACCGTATGACGGGAGACCGGCACAACGCCGCCACCGCAGCCGAGCACATCGCAGCTCTACAGAAGCTGCCACTGCCCATCATCCAGGCAGGCAGCATGTTCTCTGATGGCGAGTTGACGCCGGCGGAAAGCATCGTCCGCGCCTACTTGCTTCAGCACGGTGATCATGTCGAAGCCATGCGTCTGCTGGCCCGGATCGGCATCCAGCGTGACGTGCTGGATGACGCCGAACGGTTGCTGGAATCCGTCTTGAAGCTGGCACCGGACTACGGGGCAGCGCGAGCCGACTACGCCGGTGTGCTGTACAAGCGGCAGAAGCACCTGCGGGCGCGGCAGGAAATGGACACGCTACTGCAACTCGAGCCCGGTAACCGAGATTATCTGAAGCTGTACGCGGCGGCCTGCGTGGGACTCGGCGATTACGAACCTATCATTCGTCTGTACGGCCGGCTGCTGGCCGAAGGCTCCGCAACCGAACCGAGACCGCGGACCTGCACCTGTGGCTGGCAGACTTGCTGAAAACCGTCGGTCGGCAGCCGCAAGCCATTCAGGAGTATCACGCAGCCATCGCCGCCTGGCCGGACTCGGGCGAGGCCTGGTGGAGCCTGGCTAACCTCAAGACCTACCGCTTTGCTGAAGATGAGATCGCGCGCATGCGCACCGTGGAGGCGGCGCCGGCCACCTGCCCGGTAGACCGATACCACCTGTGCTTCGCGCTGGGCAAGGCGCTGGAGGACCAAGGCCGATATGAAGAATCTTGGGCGTGCTATGAGCGCGGCAATGCCCTCAAGCACGCCGAGATTCGCCACCTCCCCCAGATTACAGAGACCCACGCCCGGCTGTCGAAGCAGGTGTGCACGAAGGAATTCTTCGCAGCACGGCAAGGGTGGGGCGTGGCGGATCCGGATCCCATTTTCATCCTCGGCCTGCCTCGCGCGGGCTCCACGCTCATCGAGCAGATCCTGGCTTCGCACCCCCAAGTGGAGGGCACCCAGGAACTCGCTGATGTCCAACGCATTGTCACGGAGCTGCGGGGTCGCGGCACGGACCCGGACAACCCCCGCTATCCAGGTGTGCTGACGGAGCTAACCGCGGAGGAGTTCATGCGCTTCGGCGAACGCTTCTTAACCGAAACGCGGGCGTACCGTCGGACGGGGCGCCCGTTCTTCATCGACAAAATGCCGAACAACTTCCGCGACATCGGCCTCATCCATCTGATGCTGCCGAACGCAAAGATCGTCGATGTCCGGCGCGAACCCATGGCCTGTTGCTTCGGCAATCTCAAGCAGCTGTTCTACAGCGGGCAGGAGTTCAGCTACAACATCAATGACGTCGGACGCTACTACCGCACCTACCTCAAAATCATGCGGCACTGGAACGTGGCGCTGCCCGGGCGGATCCTGACCGTGCATCACGAAGACGTGGTAGAGGACCTTGAGGGCAATGTGCGCCGCATCCTGGACTTCTGCGGTCTGCCCTTCGAGCCGGCCTGTCTGGAGTTCCACAAAACCCCGCGCAACGTGCGCACGGCGAGTTCCGAACAGGTGCGGCAGCCCATCAGCCGCGAAGGCATCGACCAGTGGCAAAACTACGAGCCCTGGCTTGCTGCTCTGCGGGCCGCTCTGGGCGATGCGGTGACGTCCTACCGAGACTGATTCCTCAGTCCTTGGCGCGCTCCCACACCGTTACCGGGATGTTGGTTTTGCCTTCGGCAGAGGCGGGAATTTTGTACGACAGTACATCCCCCTTGAGTCGGTAGGGACGTTTTTGCGTCGTGCCATCGCGCTCGGCATAGCCGTTGTGACTCACGTGGAAGATCAGCAAACCACCTGTGCTGTCGACTCGGACTTGGCCGGTGTGCACACTCATGGTTGTCATGGCTTGCTTGTAGTCGTCGAGGGTGGCTGCGTTGGCCGGGAACTTGGCGCGATTCTCGCCGAAGATCTCCACGACATACCGGCCATGGGTATCGACGATTAGAATCCCCTGAGGGGTCTGCCCGTAGGGATAGGCGGATGAGCCGTCGGGTTTGATCTCATAAGCCTGTTTCAGGAGCCACGTCCCTTCGAGAAAGGACGGTGATGCAGCGTTGGCGGACCGCACGGCCGACGAAAACGCCAACGCCAGAAAAATGCTGACCGCAAATAGCCTGCGCATAACATGCTCCTACGAATTTGGAATGACCGGGCTCTCGTGGTGGAATCTACTCAAGAAGGGTGTAACCTGTCAATAGGGTGTGCATGATAAAGAAGCATGAACTGGTAGATGGCTTCAAGTTCCGTAGCGGCCATCGCGCGCTGGACCTGACGGCAACGGTCAGCGGTCGTAAGCGCAACGCGCCATTGGACTCCCTGAAGTCAGCGGCCGACCTGGCGCGATGGCTTAGCGCCGCAGGACTCGGGGAGAGGGCTCCGGACGAATCGGACTTGGCATTGGCGAGGTCCCTGCGAGAGGCGATCTATGGATTGGTCCTAGCCCGCGTGCAAGGGGTGCCGCTGGACAAGAGTGATCGCCTCACGTTGAACGCAATCGCCGCAGGCCATGCACCCTTCGTATCTTTGACCGACGATGGTGTCGCCACAACGTTCGGCTCGGTCAGGCAGCTTCTCACCGGCCTGGCACTCGAAGCCATTGCGCTGATCGGAAGTGAAAAAGGCTCGCGCCTGCGCCAGTGCGAAGCGCAGAGTTGTGCCGTCTTGTTCCTGGACGAATCGCGCACCGGCGAGCGTCGTTGGTGCTCGATGGCGAACTGCGGGAATCGCGCCAAGGTGAGGTCGTACCGCCAACGCGCTCGCGTGACGCGTGGCCGGTAGGGGTTGACACGACTGAGCTCGCGGCTCACTCCCTAACCTATTAATACGGTTACACACGCGGGGGGAGGGGGGTGACTTTGCACCGCTGATGTTCTTGGCCATAGCCGTACGGGCGTCTGCGGTCGCACCGGTTCACGAATTTGCGGGAGTCGTGCTGTCACCGGACGCCCGGTGCGTGCTCAATCGAATAGGCTGAGGATGCGTTGATACTTTTCGATGTAGCCGCGATTTTCGCGATTGTAAGGCGGAATGCTGACTGCTTGCACCACAGAGGCTTCCTCGCGCCAGACACAGGGGCAGGCGACTTCTGAGCCCGGGGTGAGCTGGCCCGCGCGGCGCAGCTCGCCGAGCGGGACGCCCATGCGGTCGAGCGCACGATAAAGCTTCGCGACGTTGCGCGGGCCGCCGTTGTAGGCGGCGACTGCAAAGATGCCGAGCACTTCCGGATTCGTTCGATAGGCGGAGCGGATTTCACTGCTCATCTGTGATAGTTCGATGTCCAGCAGGCAGACGGCCGCCTTCATTGCGTTCGGCAGGCGGGTCGCGCCGCGCTCGAAGTTTGAGTCCAGCTGCGCGCCGCGGCACCTGCGCACGACGAGCGAATAGGTGCCATTGCCGTGCCGGTTGGTGAACTGCATCGCGCCCAGCGCTTTCGCACTCGAGACGCTGTAGCGAAACGCTTCCTCGCGCTTCAGGCCGTACTGGCTGAGTACCTCGTCGAATGCATCTCTGCCCTTTTCGCGGAAATCCCCGTCGTCGGTCTGTTCTATGACCGCGAGCGTCGCGATCACCTCAGCGGGTATCACGTCCGCGAGCAGCTCGCCCGGAAAGGCCGCGCTCGGCACGTTCGCGCTACGAAGTTCGTCCATGGCGCGCCGTGCGGTGGTGAGCAGGAAATCCCTGCCGCCCGTGACGAAGTGCGGGTCAAAGGTATCCTGGGTATAGGGCAGGTAGACGATGGGTCGTGCCGTCGCCACCGCCTCGCGCCAGCGTTTCCTCTTGATGAGCGTGTTGTCGAATACCGGGAACTTGCGGCCGTAGACCTTCAGCTCCTCGCCGCCGCGCGAGAATGCGAACATCAGCCGCTCGGCCCCGGTGCCCTTCACGTGCCGCGCCTCAATACCGGGCGTGAGCACGGCGAAGGGCAGTGGCCCGCGGCCGGGCTTCCATTTCACCGGCGGGCGGGGGATCTCCACTTGTGCAATGGTCCAATTCTTCTGCGCCTCGCTCCACAACGCGAAAGCGACCGGCCGGCCGCGCAGCACCTCATGCCTGCCCTTACCGGTGAAGACGTAGTGCAGTTCGACGTCGCGCAGCTGCGCCTGGCCCTCGGCAACCAGGTCGCGGATAACGAGGTTGCGCTCGCGACCCTCCACGACCAACTCCGGCAAGCCTTGAGTCTTGGGTGGCGCCTCGCGCTGCTCCGACTCGGCGACGGCCGCGGGAACCTCAGCCTCACCCTCGTCTTTGGCTTCGCTCACGGCCACCGGGAGGTCCTGCACAACGGGTGCGGCGGCGGGTTCCGCGACGAGTATTGGGTCGTCCGCTGTCCCGGTGCGGCCGCCCGAGGAGGCGCACGCGGAGCAGAGCAGGAGGACCAGGAGCGGCAGCGCCGTTGAGGCAGTGCGGGAGGCGCGCATAGAGGAGCTCAGAAATGCAGAAGCGGGCGGTAGGGATGACATCGTGGTGCGATGATACCGGCGAACTGCGCGCCGCACGACCTCGAAGCGCGCGACGTGCTTCGCAGTTTGCCGTTAGCGCAACGCCCATCACAAGCCGAGATCGACGACAATTCGGGGGCCCCTAGCTTTCCTTCCACTCATCACCCGGCATAATCCGACGCATGAACTCATCGAACAAGGGCACGGTGAACGCGGTATCCCCATGACTGGGACTCCAAATCATTCCCTTGGAAATCAGCTGATTTCGTGTCGGTCCGAGCGAAGTGACTTTTCGCCCCAGACGCTGCGCCACATCTCCCGAACGATGTGGACCTGGACCAATCTCCGCCATCGCACGCAGGTAGCGCTTCTCCACCGGCGTCAGCCGGTCGAAGCGTACGCGAAAGAAACTTTCATCCAGCGCCGCGATGGCATCGCGCGACCCTGTTTCCACATCCAACGCGGTGATTGGCGAAGTCCTCGCGACATCCCACGCGTGCTTGCCCCACTCCTGTAAGAAATAAGGATAGCCACGCGTCTGCTGTATGATTTTCTCGAGTGCCTCAGGCTCCGCTGCCACGTCCAGGTCTGCCAGGGGCTTTGAAATGGCGATTGCCGCTTCAGGAGGAGCCAAGGCTCCGATAGCAGGAA
Source organism: uncultured Gammaproteobacteria bacterium (assembly GCA_963784105.1). Taxonomy (GTDB): domain Bacteria; phylum Pseudomonadota; class Gammaproteobacteria; order Steroidobacterales; family Steroidobacteraceae; genus Bog-1198. Next base: position 10,595 of record CAWAQE010000015.1, on the reverse strand, counting down.
AATCGAACAGCCGTTCGGCGTAAGACTTCGCGCGACCCATTCTTCCCCGAAGTTGCGGGAGCCCAGCCCCCACCAGGGTCACTGGAAACTGTCTCTGCGCGGCGCGGTGTAGAGCGGTGATCAACGCGGCGAGCTCCTCTTCCTCCACGTATTGCAACTCATCAACAAACATCACGAGCGCAGTGCCGGCTTTTTGCGCAGCCAATCCGACCGTCTCGAGAAGCGCTTGCAGATCGTGTTCGAGATCGCCATTGTCAGCGAGCCCCAATTCCGGCTCAAAGTCGAGACCCACCTCGATGTCGGCGTACTTTACTTTTAGTGCTTTAGCAAAGCCGGCGAGTGCGCGCAGTGCTCGATGACCCAATTCCTGTGCCTGCGCGTTTCGCGACAACCTCAGCAGGGCCAGGCGCAATTGTGGAGCGAGCAACGCCGGTAACGAGCGCCCTTCGGGGGCTTCGATACGCATGGTGTGAATGCCCGAACCTTCGGCATCGTCGCGCATGCGATCCAAGAGCACGGTCTTGCCCACGCCGCGTAGACCAACCATTAGAATGCTTTTATTTGGACGCCCCAGGCGAATTCGTTCAACGGCTATTCGGACCAGTTCGCGCAATTCGCCGCGACCCGCCAATTCAGGGGGCGGAGCGCCAGCGCCGGGAGAGAATGGATTGAGCACCGGATCCATTTATAGCCTAATTAATTAAATTATCTCGGCGCGATAATATAGATAATTTCTATCAAATTCAATAGCGGCCAGGGACCCGCAAAAACAGCTCAGGCCCGCGCTGTTACCCACAGCTGATTTTGCGGAAAACGGCCACTGAACCCTGGACACTCGGTCAATGCCGGGGGCCAATGCCTTATGGAATCGAGGTCACTAAGGTTGACAATGATCTCCTTATAGTTGACAATATTAAACCTTAAGGTTGTCAAATAAATGCAACCAAGTTGACAAACTCTAGTCCTGAGGTTGCAAATGACAAAGAGAATTCGAGCTAGAGGCGAGGATGTTCGCAAGTACATTCTAGAACATCTGGAAAAACACCCGCACGATCTAACGAAAATTGTTGCGGACCACTTTGGAATTACCAGGCAAGCGGTCAATAAGCATCTGCAAAGATTGAAGTCCGAGCACGCGGTGGTTGAATCAGGCCAGACCAGGAATAGAACCCGAAAGCTGGCCACATTGGCTGAATGGGATAAAGCCTACGCAATCGAGCCTAGTCTCGCCGAGGATCTGGTGTGGAGAGATGACGTCAGCAAAGTCATTGGAGACATGCCCGAGAATGTTCTTGCAAATTGGCATTATGGCTTTACTGAGATGTTCAACAATGCTCTGGACCACTCTGCTGGCACCAATGTCTACCTAGCAATTAGACGGAACGCCGTGAATACCGAAATGGTCATGCACGACAATGGCGTCGGCATTTTCAAGAAAATACAAACGGAATTAGGTCTTTTGGATGAACGTCATGCGATTCTTGAATTGGCGAAGGGAAAACTAACGACCGATCCAAAGCGACACACAGGCGAGGGAATTTTCTTTTCCTCCAGAATGTTCGATCAATTCGACATCCTCTCTGGAGGTATCTTCTTCACCCATAAATTCGAGGCGGATGATTGGATTCTGGAGCGAGACCAGTTCCGCGATGGTACTTCCGTGTGGATGAAATTGAATAATCACACATCTAGAACGACGACCAAAATATTTAATCAATACTCGACCGGCGACGAGTATGGATTTACCAAGACCGTGGTTCCAGTCAACTTAGCTAGATATGGGAATGACAACCTGATCTCACGCTCGCAGGCGAAGCGATTGTTGGCTCGTGTAGAGCTTTTTAGGACAGTCTTATTCGATTTTAGCGACGTGCCGACAATCGGGCAGGCATTTGCCGATGAAATTTTCAGAGTATTTGCGGCCAGCCACCCTACGATCGAGCTTGTCCCGATACACGCGAACTCAGAAGTGAAAAGAATGATTGACCGTGCGCGCTCGGTAGGCTCCGAAGGCTCCTCACAAACCCGCCAGGGGGAGTAGATCGGGCTGCTACCGCGTTTCTGCACCACGCATTTTTCCGCAAGTGGATTCCGAAATCGGGAATTGAGTTACTTCATTGAACTCCCCCTGGGTGACAGGGAAGTTGCGTCGTTTGCTTTAGTCTTCGTCCGAGACAGCACGTCTCGGCAAAGGACGTGACGGCAGAGATGGTCAGCCTCTGTAAGCCGATTTTACGTGTCATCGAGAGCAGTCGTGCCACACAGCAGCCTGACCTGCTAGATCGCGTGATCGCATTCCTCACCGCCGACGCTGCCGAGCTTCCCGTACAGGTTCCGATCGGTCTACTGCGAAACGCCAAGGAGCATCACGCACCGACTACGCTCAGAAATTGGGGCCTGCGTCCGGTACATGCACACTGCTTGCAGGTGGTCACGGCCCGCCTTAACGTGCCGACTCGCGCGAACACTGATTGGTCGATTCGGACTCTGATTCGCTGCTCCTGTCGCCTGTGCGAAACCTTGACGCAATTCCTGCGTACGCCGGATAAGGTACGGTACGAATGGAAGCTGGCAAAAGAACATCGCTCGCACATTCACCGTATCATTGACTCGTATGATTTGCCGGTAACACACACGACGCAACGAACAGGCAGTCCGTTCACGCTCGTCTTGGTGAAGACGGCTGCCGTATTCGAGCGTGACGCGGCGGAACGTCAGACATGGCACCAAGAGTTGCAGTGGCTGAAGAAAACGACGGCGGATTTCTGAGCGAGGAGAAGTCTGCTGCGGGAACTGTATGACTTAATTAGGCGGGGAGGGAATTTAATGTCCCGCGTATCTCGCGGAATTTAAGGATATTTTTGAGGATGCCTATAAAGTTACCCTCAAAATGATCCCGTCAAAGGCGTGGCTGTTAGCGGACGTCCATGGAGGTTAATCGCCCTTCAGCCTAGAGGGCCACCCAACCCTCTCCATCGTCAATGCCATGATGAATCACTCTAGCTTTGTGCGTCGCCGGTTCGTCGTGACCGGAGGAATACGTACACTTGATGCCATTCCAGATAGCCCCGCTGCCCTTCAGCAAATCCCCCGACGTTAATCCGCTCACTAACGTTTACCCCCATTCGTTCTAGCGACGGTTAATGAGCCACGGGAGATATGAGCAATGCTCCGGATGGGACGAGCGCCGGCCAGGGGTACAACGTGGCGCCGAAGACCCCAGGGGGCGATGGGAGAATCGCCCGGAGGTCAATGTGGGTCTCTTTTCCGGAAGGCTTGGTACTTGGTTGACCGGGCGGCTATGATCGAAGCATGAACCCCGCCCTACAATACCGCAGCACCGAACTCATAGCCGTGCCTCGGTCTGGTCATTCGTCATTCCTACTCCAGAGGCGGAAGCCGTGTCGTTCGCGCTCGGCTTCGACGATGATTGAGCCCCCCCGTGCCACGCACTACCATTGCGGAAGCCGACTGGAAGGTGCTGAGGCGCGTGCATCGGCTCGCTCTCGAACGCTACTGCGAGCGGGTGCTTGCCGAGATCGAGCGCGTGATCCACAACGGCGCCCAGAGCACTCATCAGCGCTACCTCGATGTCTTCAAGATCATCGAACAGCGCGACCGAGAAATGGCAAGCATCTTTGATGACCCGAAGCGCTCTAATGCACTGACAATGCTCGCCCGGATTCGCTCGGACGGATTGCTGACGGAGGATGAATTCTCTAGTTTGAGCCAGGAAACGCGCAGTGCCATCAAATTGCTGCTCGGGGCCCGGTGAATCTTCGGCATGGCCACGCGCTCGCGATTTTCCACCTCCACGGTTTTCGGCTCGGAACGCCTCGTTCCTTGGCTAGCCGCGCAAGGCCCCTTGGCCTACAGCCCCGAGGAGCCGCCGGCGACAGATTACTTTTTCCAATACAGCTGGATACTCACTGGAATTTTCGACCCGACAGTCAATCGGCGCGAACACCGTTACTTCGGCAGTCGCCTCAAGAACAGTGCGCGTTTTCTCTTCGACTTCTGGGGAAACACCCGCAAGGGGAATGGAGTCGCGCTGCAACAATACTCTCAGCTTGGTGTTTTCTCGGACATCGAAGTCAAGGCGCCGATCGCCGCCTATTACCATGTCCGAAAACCGTACGATACGGCGGGCTCTGTACTGATTCAGCACGGCAGTTATCAATGGATCTCTGATCAGGACCAACCCAACATCGATCGCGGACAGGCCCTGCTCTATCGGGGTATTGCGGAGAATACGGCTTTCCGTTGCTTGCAATTCGAGCCTGAACATCTCTCCCCTGCGAATCACGACATCTGGCGAAACTACTTGGGTGTCCAGGCGACCATGCTGTCGGATTCGGTCCTGTCCTTCAACACCATTCACGATCGCGTCAATCGCTGCGAGACCGGCGGCCTGCGCCACGCAACGTGGCTGGGCGACGAGGTGGCCACCACAGCTGGACTCGACATTAAGTCCGCCGGCTTCGCCAATGAGCTTTGGTGCGCGGCCCAGCAGTCGTATTCTCTGGACCCAGTCATGGGGACGCAGAAATTCGGTCCCCACTACATAGTGTTGAAAACCCCACTGAGCAACCTCCGGATCACGACATTCTTCGCGGGCGAGTCAGAGGTGAAGATAGTCGATCCGAGGCGGATCTCTGTCATGGAGACCGTCGGGTGCAAGATGGAATTCATCCCTGCTACGCAGTGAGAGCCGCACGATGTTCCATATCTCATGTTGACGAAGCAAAGCGCCGAGCTGACGCTCTTCGACAAACTGTCGCGCCTGACTTTCCTTCAGGCCACGAAACTTCTGGGCCCCGAAGGCACCGACCTCATCGCTGCCGGCGGGAAGTACGATATCGACCTCACCACCCAGGTCGATTTCGATCGGGATCGGTTCCGCCTCACCGTGGACTCTGCCACCGTGACGCTGGCCTTGAGTGCGGCTGCACGGGACCGCCTCGAATGGCGCTGCAGCGCGTGCGAGATGCCGTGCGAGCATGCGGGCGCCGCCTTCTCGCTGATTCTCGAAGAGAAGCTAGCGCTCGGACTCGCCAGCGCGCCGCGCGAGCGCAAGCCGATCGAAAGCTTGAGCGAGGAAGCGCTGGTGGCTCAGGCCCTTGCGGAGCGCGAGGAGCGCGCAGGCACGGAAAAGATGCGGCTTACCTCCCTGGCCCCGCAGGAGATGTGGACAGATTACACGGTCACGAACGCCGCTTCCGGCAAGTCCTACCGTGTCGCATTGCGGGGATGGCGGCCTGGTGAGTCGTACTGCTCGTGCCCGGATTTTCGCAAGAACACCCTCGGCACCTGCAAGCACATCCTTCACACGCTCGAGAAGGTCCGGCGGCGCTTCCCGGACTCCGTGCGCAACAGGCCGTACCGCCAGCGCGACATTGCCGTGCACCTCTCCTACGGTACGGCGCTGCAGCTGCGGTTGCTTCTGCCGACTCGACTCGACGAGAAAGCCGACGCCATCGTGCGCCCCGTCCGCGACACGCCCATCACCGACCTCACGGACCTGCTCGAACGCCTCCGGCGACTCGAGGGGAACGGCCACGCCGTAACGGTCTATCCTATCCCGACGCCGAAGAGTACATTCAGACCCGCCTCTTGCAGCAGCGCATCGCCGCCACGGTTGCCGACATCCGGCGCGATCCGAAAGCGCACCCGCTGCGCAAGGCACTGCTGAAAGTGGAGCTGCTCCCCTACCAACTGGACGGCATCGCCTTCGCGGCGGCCACCGGGCGCGCGATCCTCGCCGACGACATGGGGCTCGGCAAGACCATTCAGGCCATCGGCATGGCCGAGCTGCTCGCACGTGAGGCGGGCATCCGCAAGGTCCTGATCGTCTGCCCCGCGTCGGTAAAGTCCCAGTGGCGCAGCGAGATCTTGCGCTTCTCGGAACGCGGCTGTCAGGTCGTGCTCGGCGGCGCCGCACAACGCGCCGCGCAGTACGAGAACAGCTGCTTCTTCACCGTCTGCAACTACGAGCAGGTGCTGCGTGACATCCTGGCCGTCGAGCGCGCCGGGTGGGATCTGATCGTTCTGGACGAGGGCCAGCGTATCAAGAACTGGGAAGCAAAGACGACTCAAACGATGAAGAGCCTGCGCTCGCCATTTGCGCTCGTGCTCTCCGGCACGCCGCTCGAGAATCGGCTCGACGATCTGTTCTCCGTCGCAGAGTTCATCGATGACCGGCGGCTCGGTCCCGCGTTCCGGTTCTTCAACCGCCATCGCGTCACGGACGAGAAAGGCAAAGTCCTCGGCTACAAGAATCTGGAGCGGCTGCGCGAGAGCCTGAAACCGATTATGCTGCGCCGGACACGCAGCGCGGTGATGAGGGATCTGCCACCCCGCACGACGGAGATGGTGCGCATTCCACCTACCGGCGAGCAGTTGGACATCGACGGTGCGCAGATGAAGATCGTCAGCCAAATCGTCCGCAAGCCTTACATCTCGGAAATGGATGGGTCCATCCCGCAGAAGAAGCGCCAGCAGCTCGTACACCAATTTCAGCGCGATCCCGCCTGCCGGTTGTTCATCACGACGAACGCGGGCTCGACGGGGCTCAACCTCCAGGCCGCGAATACCGTCATCAACGTGGACCTGCCGTGGAATCCTGCTGTGCTGGAACAGCGCATCGGGCGCGCTCATCGGATGGGGCAAAAGAACCCGGTGCAGGTCTACGTGCTCGTGACGGAAGAGACCATAGAGGAGAAGCTGCTGGCGACGCTGTCGGCCAAGCACGACCTGGCGCTCGCCACGCTCGACATGGAATCCGACGTGAAGGAGGTTGCGCTCTCATCGGGCATCGAGGAGCTCAAGCAGCGCCTCGAAGTGCTCCTCGGTGCGAAAGCTCACGCCGCGGTGGACGAGACGGAGAAGCAGCGACAGCGGCAAGAGGCAGAGCGCCTGGCGCGCCGCTCGCGTGTGGCGGAGGCCGGTGGCCAGCTCCTTACCGCCGCATTCACTTTACTCGGCGAGATGATCCCGCAGCGAGTGCCGACGAACGGCGGGGCGCAAATGGCAAGCGAGCTCAAAGCTCGTCTCGAGGAATGTTTGGAGCGTGACGAGCAGGGCCGGCCGCGGCTCACTGTCACGTTGCCGAACGAGGCCGCGCTCGAGAATCTGGCCCAGTCCATGGCCGCGCTGCTCACGGCGCGAGATCGCTAACAAGTTATCAGCCTCCATCTAATCCCCAAATCTGGTCTCAGGGACGGATCGCAGGAAGAATTGGCGCAAGCAAATCCAGTTTCGCCGCGACACTCCGGCACGCGGCGATAAGATCTGCCACGAGCCGTTCATCCACATTGAGATCCCCTTCATATTCGCCGAGGTTGCGAACGGAATGACATTTGTCGAGCACGCGCCATACCTCGGGACCCAATCCGAGGGTGTGAGGCAACGCTTGAAAAACGATATAGCGATTGGTCGACCGGTATCCATGCCAACGCAAGGCGGCCAAACAAAGCGCATGAGCGGCGTTGTAGGCGAGATCAAATCGGCTCTCCAGCGAGTTTGAATTCTTCGCGGAATCAGTCAATCGAGCTAATGCGGATCGCTTTAACCCCGCAAACTCCTTTGCGTCGGGCGGTTCTTTTTGAAGCGGCCTGCCGGGGCCACTCAAATTCTCAAGCGGCGAGGCCACGACCTTCCCCGATCACCCACAGTTTGGGCTGCGCCAGCACACGCTTGACGAAGGCGTTACCATCTAGAATTCGTTTGTCGATTTCCGTTCGTGAATACAACGTTGGGTTTACCGTTCGCTGCAACCGGTTCGTCGCAGGTTCGAGAGCTGCAAACAGATCGGCATACGCGACCTCCTCGCTGATCACCATAAGATCGATGTCGCTCTTCGCGGTGTCCTTACCCTTCGCGACCGAACCGTAGACGAACGCCTGATCGATCTGCGCGGCCAATGGCGCGAGCGCTGCTCGCAACACATCTATTAGACCCGATGTCTTCAACACCAAACCATGCAATTCCTCAAAAATGGGCGACGACGCGTTGGCTTGGTAGTGCTTCTGGTTACCCACTGTTTGACCGTCACTAGCTCGGCGGCCTCTAGCTGCGCGAGTTCACGCTGAACGGCACCGGACCCCGAACATGCCAAGGCGATCAGCTCATTTGCATAGAAACTACGCGCATGGTTTCCAAACAATACAGCCAAGACCCGCTGCTGTACCTTCGTAAACAGTGCATCGGCGACGCCCGATACTAGTGGCGCACGATTACTCGGTTCTCGTTTCTTAATACCCATTTTGGGTATCTTACTACCCAGAATGGGTATTGGCCAGGGAGGGAATTGAACCCCCGACACGCGGATTTTCAGCCGCCTCACAGGGGTTCCAGGGGTTTATAAATCAATCGCTTGCAGCGTCTTGCCGACCCCTTCCCAGGCACACCAAGGCACAATCCTGGCACGCCCAATTTGAGTTGGTCACATTCCCCACAGTGGCTCCCGATTACCGACGAATTTGGTCGGGCACCGCAGGCCTCTGCTGCGTCGAAGTCGAGGGCGGTTCGTGTTGGGCGGTTGTTTTTTGCTTGTGCGGCGTTTTCAGCCACGGCTCACGGCAGCTTTGGGCGCTTCACCAGGACCATCCCATCTCTAGTCCTGAAGGTCGCGGGTGCGCCGTTGGCGTCGGGCGCCACAACAACCTCCCCGCCCTTCACTTCGATACTGGCTACGCGCTCGGGTCGGACCCAGCCCAGGGTAAACCCTCGCGCCTCCAACGCTTGCTGAACCCCACTCTGCGTCGGATAGTCAAACTCCACCACTCGTTCGGCGACTCCCTGCCACGACGAAGGCGCTGCCGCGTCGAGGACTTCCGGCAGCAAACTGCCGAAAGACACGCTCCCGTCGAACGGAGCTAGCGTGTGATACCAATGGTCATTGATCCCACCCACTCCGGCCAATTTGCGCGGACTGTCTTTTCGCTTACACCCGACGCCAACCACAGACCCTTCAGTTGCCGGGCCTTACCCTTCAGAAGATGCAGCCCCCGTTGTTTGATCGGTGCGTCTGTCAGCTCGAAGACCGGGGGAATATTGAAACGGACATCGCGCGCTTGGGGCAGGCCGCCTGCCTTACTCAGCACGGTCACAAACTCCAGCGTGCTCAGCGCAACGTAATAGGCATAGAGCGCCGCTTGGTAGTCGGCGCTGTCGTTAAACACTTCCGCCACCCATACCCATCGTTCGGGCAGAGATTTTAAGACGCCCCATCCCTGAGCCAGGTTTTTCCCAAAAGATTCTGGCCACGCTATTACGTTCTTGTGCTGCCACAAAGGCAGCTTCTCGTTCTGGTAACGACTAGGGATATCAGCCAATGCGATCCTCATTGCTGCCTTCACATTTTCGAGATGCAGGCACATGGCGCCGTTCAATGCCTGATAGACGAACGCCCCGCTCTCGGGCAGCTCGACCCGAGCCACCAGCCCAGAGCGCTGCCACTGGCTGAAATTCAGTACATCGTCGATGAGTCCGAGTTGGCTCTCGTATTTTTCCTTGCCCGAGGCGATACCACCCAACGCCACTGCCGTGAGTGGAGAGAATGAGGCGACCCCCTCCATTGTTTGCGCTATCAGCTCGTCGGCGGTGGTCGGCTGCAACGAACCATATTTTTCCCACCATAGCGCGAGCGTCGGCGCTATCTCTTTCCTCCCGGCACTCACCACCCGCCTCCACTGCATCATGTCATCTTGCAGAGCGGCCGCGCGAGCGAGCGCGAAGAGCGAAAGAGGATCGGTCGGGAGCCTGACAACATCAATCGGCGCCGCGACCAGCGCCGCCGGTTCGCTCGAAGCATAAATTGCTACGGCATCCGAATTAGCTGCGGGCCGCGGGGCGGTGCTCGGAGGCTTCCCGAGCGGCGGCTTGAAGGGCAGGATGTTGTGCAGATCATTCACCAGCTCATTAAAGTTGGTCTCCGCTTCGGTGATGCCTTCGCTCAAGTTCACGTACTTACGAGTCGAGAGCGACGTCGGAATGTGGGCCGTGCCGGATTGACGAATGATGGGGACGAACTCCGCTTTGCCTTGATCTTTTATCAGCTCACCGCTAACGATCATCGCCTCGTACCCGGCGCCACCCACTCCATCGTTCGCCTTTGTGACGTAGGTTTCCGTGCAGATCAGCAACACCCGGTTTGCTTTGGTGACGCTGCGCTCCATCAACTTGAGCAGATCGTCGCCCGGCCGCGTATCCCAGAAATCGCTGATCACGTCAACGCCGGTCGCTCGCAGTTTCGCTGCAAGCTCCAACACCCAACGCTTATGTTCTGGGCTGTCGTGAGAGTAGGAAATGAAGACTGCGGGAACCGAGGGTTCGTCGGCCATGGCACCACCAACATTCGTAGACCGTCGTCGCGGGCCTATTCTAGACCCCATTTGTCGGGCTTTGCCTCAAGCCAAGTGCCGACGAACCAAGCGTAAGTCGCGGGCGTCTCCCAGGCGGCCACAAGTAATAATCCGGTCATCATGGCCTTATCCCATTGGCAACCACCTTGACGTACGACTGACCAGAGAGCCAAAGCGAGAACTGTTTCGAGAAGGACGATTCCCATCGCATTTCCGTGCTCACGTAGATGT
>CAWAQE010000014.1:0-40592 GCA_963784105.1 uncultured Gammaproteobacteria bacterium | reverse complement strand
GATCGCATCGCTCACAACTCCCATCGCATCGAGCTCGCTTCCAAGCACTCAATGCGCAAAAACCGTTCCGACGTATCGTGCAGCACCACGACGGGAGTCGGCGCCGTTCAACTCATCGAACGTCTCCCTCGAACGCGGCCATTCGAAACGCCAGCGTGCTTGCGCCCAACAGAGGCGGCACCAGGAAGCAGTAGACGCCAGCTATCAAGTAAAGCATCGCCGCGGCAGCGCAGCCGGAGGCGAATGCAAGAACGCTCACACCCATCCGAACGAGTCTTGCTTGCGCTGCAGCCTTCTTATCCGCCGGCAGGCCCCGCAGAATATCGGCGGCATCGATCATGATCTGAGTGGTCGTGCCGGTCATTATCGTGGTGGGCGGTGATGCGCCGAGGTGGATTCGTTGTGCAGCGTTTTGAATGGCCATTGCGGATACGAGCGTGAGGCCAGTCGTAATCGCGGCAGCGGTGCCTCCACTCGCAAAGGGTCCGAAATGGATGGCGAGCGCGGCGGCTGCCGCGAGCAGCAGTACCTTGAGCGACAACATCGTCCGCAGGATCGGCAGGCCCCGCGGCGGCAATGCGTAACTGGCCCAGCGCGTGCCGATGATCACGATACAGAACGTAGGGAGCGCCAAAATCTTGGCCAGCGTTCCCGAAGCTCCCGACACGAGAGAAGCACCGAGCGTGACGAAGTTGCCGGTTACATGCGCGGTGAAAAGACCCTGCAGGGCCACATATCCCGCGGTATCGACGTACCCCGCCGTCACGCTCAACAAGATGGGAATCGCCGAAAGGGTCGGTATTTTCATGATTGCGCCTTTCACCACTGAAATTTGAGTTCCACCCCGACATAGTCGCTGTCATGTCCGCCAGCCTGGCGAATGGTCTCGCCGATCGAATAATGGTTCACTTCCAGGGCGCCGGTCAGATGGGCGTTGAAGACACAGTCAGCCCGGAGTTGCCCATACACGGCCGTCCATCGTCCCCCGGTGCCCGCCGTTCCCTGAACCGGGACGTCGGGTTGCGCATAGACCGCATCTGCGGTGGTCTGCCTCCATAGAAGTCCTACGGCACCCATGACTTTCAACGATCGTATGGGAGTGACCGTGATAGAGGGCTTGAAATGCAGAAGATTGGTGTCGCCTGTATAGCCCGAGAGGGTCACATAGTAGCCGTTCGGAAACAGTGGATTGAAGGTGCCGAGCGTCGTTCCGTTGGGCCGACGATTTCCCGAGGCGGCATCCATCTGTACCCCTATTCGGGGAAACCACGGAAATTGCCTAAAGGTGTAGCCGTTCAACGTCCCCACTGCCCAGCTGCGCACACGCTTTGCGCCGAAGGTTCCGCCCTGCCCCATGGTCTCGAGATCCCAGTCGAACCCGTCGCGGGCACCGGCATACCGCACGTCGCCAATGTTACGGCGCTCCGTACCATTCGCGAAGAGAAATCGCGAATCATCAAGCTGGTATTGGGAGACATAAGCTGACAGTGCTCCGGGGCCGACGTCACGACGTTCGACCCGACCCCCCCCGTACTGGAAGTGGGGATTCGAGTAATCATCGAAGGGGCGAACATCGACGGTTTGGACCGGGTGGCTCCAAAACCCAATCAGACGCCAGAGCCCTTTTTCCCAATCGACCCAGGCCGCATCGAATGCCTGCCGGACGTTCGGCCCATCACGCTCGCTCACGAAGCGTTGCAGATCGAAGGCGATCTCCTGGCGACCGATCCGGATCTTTAAGGACCCGCCGCCGAGGGCTCCTTGATAAGCGACGAATGCCTGCTCCAGATCGAGCTTGTCGGCATCCACCGGCGTGAGCATCTGCTTCCAGAACGCCCGATCGTCCTGCAGCTGCGCGAAAATCTGCCAATGAGCATTGGGATGAACATCCGCGTCGATTTCCGCGCGCTCGATGACATAGTCCTCGGAAGGCTGGTGTCCCACGCCGAAAAACGGTGCATCGTTCGATTCGAACCGCTCGCGAAGACCCGCGCCGAGTGACATGTAGCTCTTCGGATCGCTGGAGGAGAGCGGGATGTATTTGAGGTCGTCCAAAGGCTCGGTCCGAAGCGCCGGATCGGCGAGTACCGACCAATCTTCCTTCCAACGGTTGAAATTGATGGCCGGCCGCTCTGCAGGCGCCGCGGCCGCTGCAGAGGGGTCTGTCTCCTGCGCGATAACCGGCGTCAGCGGCACGGCGAGGAGCCCCCATAGGGCTAAAGCGGCGCGGCGCAGTCGGTTATTTCGCACGCACGGCATGGATCTCCGCCACGTACCCTCCGGGGAACTGGACCATCGCCGCGATACGATCGTCACTGGCATACGGCTGTACCAGGACAGTCACGCCAGCCGCCTTGGCCTTGGCCAAAGTCTCGTCCAAGTTCGCGACCTCATAGCCGGTAAGCTCGCGGCCATAGGGATAGGGCAAATGACCGTCGGTCACGAAGGCCGTAACCTTGCCGAACGCGGACTCGATACGAATCCGCCGATAGGTGTCACCAGAGCGGCCGATCTCGACGCCCGGCGCATTATGCACGTCCGAAATCACTTTGCCGTGCGAGAATGCGAGGTAGCTCTTGATGAAGACTGCGCTGCGTACCGGAGAGATATAGACCCGGTTCTCGGGCACCGTTCGGAAGGCGGCATACGAAGGCGGTGTCGTGTGCCAGTAGATCTGCGTGTTCACCCCACCCGGCCATTGGATGATCGCGTCTCGGCCGATGGGGTCGGGAAAGGGCGCGACGAGCACGTCCGCACCGGATGCACGGGCGGCTTTGATCGCGACGTCAATGTCCCTGACGAGGTAGCCCGTCCGCTCGGCTCCGAAGGGATAAGGAATCGGTGTTTTGAACCCGAACACGGACACGGTGCCGACCGGAGTCTGCAGGAGCTGTGAAGTGGTGCTGCTCGGGGTGGGTGTCACGGTGGCCACCACTTGTCGGGTGCTCTGACCGCCGAAGGTCGTGAGGAAACTCGTCACGAAGCCATCGACATCGGAGGGCGCTACATACACATGCGTCGTGTCGTACTGCGCTCCTACGGCCACGGCCGGCGTGACCGACGCACTGTGGGCGGGGTTAACTCCCAGCGTAAGCGCAAGAACGGCGACCGGTAGAACCGGCGTTATTCGATGATGCATGAATGACTCCTTCTTAGAATGCGATTCAGGACGCCGCCGCGAATAGCGGTCTCCGCTCGCGCAAATATACAACCACGACCAGAATAAACGCGGCGCTCATCGTCCAGTGCTCGAGGAAGCTGTTGAGCTCTACGGCGCGGGCGTCGCCGGAAAACTCCCAAAAGCGGTGCGCAATGAAGTTGGTGAGGACCGTAAATACGCCGAGAGCGCCGGCGCCAAGCCAGAGCTTTCGGTTCGTGATGATGAGTAACGAGCCTCCCAGCTGGGTCAGCAGTACCGCCGCATTGAACGCCCAGGCCGGATGCAGCCCGACCTTCAGCATCTCCGCGTCACCTGCTTGCCAATCGACAATCTTCGTCAAGCCGGAGACGAGAAACGGCAGAACAATGAACACACGCGCCAGGACTAGCGTTATGGGATTGTCCAGTAAACATGCAACCGTCGGCGGTGCCTCGCTGCCTGCTGAGCGGGCGGACGGCACGGTCATATCGCCCAGCACGCGCACCCCAGAGCCCCCCAGAATGACTTGAGATCATCGATCGGCAAATGTGCAGAGCGGGAGGCCGCATGGTGCGCCCCATGAACCTGGCATCCACGCTCGAGCGAGCAACAGGAAGCCTGCTGCGACGCCCCTTGCCTCGCCGCCGAGACATCGCCCCAAGCCGCATATCCTCCATAGGTACGTACCGGCGACCAATCGGGCATTGCGGCGGGCGGCGGAGAATCGTACTCGATAAAATCGCCCGCGCCATAGACGATCTTCCCACCGACGAGGGTGAGGTCCGAGGTGATACCGGAGATCTCATCCTCCGCGCACGCGAAGAAGTCGCGGCTGGGCACCATCAGATCGGCGAGCTGCCCCACCTTGATTCGGCCCTTCGTGCCCTCCTCGTTCGAAAACCAAGTGGTGTTTTCCGTCCACAGCCGCAGCGCCGTGTCCCGATCGAGGCAATTTCGCGTTGGGTACAGTCGCAAGCCGCCAACGGTCTTACCCGTGACCAACCAGGCGAGCGAAATCCAGGGGTTGTAGGAAGCGACCCGCGTCGCGTCGGTGCCCGCGGAGATCTTGACACCGCTTTCGATGATTTTCTTGATCGGCGGGGTAGCCTCGCCGGCGCCGTGCCCATAGCGCTCGACGAAATATTCGCCTTGATACGCCATTCGGTGCTGGATCGCGATCCCGCCCCCCAATGCGCCGATCCGATCGATCGACTGGTCCGAGATGGTCTCCGCGTGATCGAAGAACCAGTGGAGACCTTCGATCGGAATGTCCTGATTGACGCGCTCGAAGACGTCGAGCGCGCGGCTGATGGTCTCATCGTACGTCGCGTGCAGCCGCCAGGGCCACCTGTTCGCCGCGAGGATCCTGACCACATCTTCGAGCTCTCTCTCCATGTCGTCCGGCATATCGGGCCGGGGCTGCCTGAAGTCCTCGAAGTCGGCCGCGGAGAAGACCAGCATTTCGCCGGCCCCGTTTTGACGGAAGTAGTCATCCCCCTGCTGGTATTTGGTGGTCTGGGTCCACCGCAGGAAGTCGTCCTTTTCGGCCTTGGGCTTTTGCGTGAACAAGTTGTAGGCGAGCCGGATGGTGAGCTCGCCCTGCTCCGCGAGCTTCTGGACGACGGCATAATCCTCCGGGTAGTTTTGAAATCCTCCACCCGCATCGATCGCGCCCGTGACGCCGAGGCGATTGAGCTCGCGCATGAAATGGCGCGTCGAGTTCAACTGATAGTCGAATGGGAGTTTGGGTCCCCGGGCGAGCGTTGCATAGAGAATGGCTGCGTTGGGCTTCGCCAGCAGAAGTCCGGTGGGATTGCCCGCGTTATCTCGAACGATCTCCCCGCCGACCGGCGGCGGCGTCTCCCTGGTATAGCCCACCACCCGCAGTGCCGCCGCGTTGAGGAGCGCTCGGTCATACAGATGCAGGATAAATACCGGCGTCTCAGGCGCGATCGTGTTCAATTCCTCGATGGTCGGAAGCCGCTTCTCGACGAACTGATGTTCGGTGAAACCGCCAACGACGCGCACCCATTGCGGTGGAGGGGTAATCGCCACTTGCCGCCTTAGCATGCCAAGGGCGTCGGAGAGGCTCCGTACGCCGTCCCAGCGCAGCTCCATGTTGAAGTTGAGGCCACCGCGAATGATATGCAGGTGGTTGTCGATTAAACCCGGGAGAACACGCTTGCCCTTGAGATCGATGACCCGTGTGGCTCCTCCTGCCAGCGGCATCACCTCCCGACCCGACCCCACCTCAAGAAATCGCCCGTCTTTGACCGCGAGCGCGTCTGCGGTAGGGTTCGCCGGGTCACCCGTGGTGATCAATCCACTATGCAAAATGACATCCGGTGCAGCACTCGCCTTCATGGCACGCTCCTTTCTGCCGCTCTCGATTCCTCCCCGGGCGGGCGCCCCGCCGGGAGTCGGCCGAACATGTGCGGTTTTATCTGCCGCAGCCAGCTCACCGACGCAGGCGTGCTGTTCTGTAGATGTTTTGCGAGCGGCGGAATCTGCTCGCCAAGGAGAATCCCGAGGAGTCCGACCAGCGCCACAACCGGGGGAGCCGGCGAGCGCACGTTGAGCAGTCCATAGAGCACACCGACCAATATGCCGACCGCGAATGAGATCAAGTAGATTTTCATCAGCCTCCCCTAACCGGCCTCAGAGGCGTGTTCGCCCAGCGCCCACTTCGAGAATCGCACTTGAATTCCGTAGGGTGAGTGTGTCTTCAAAATTTCCATGACGCCGTTGTAGGTCGCTGTCCGCGCCCAGTCCTGCTGTAGCTCGAAAGTGAATTGGAGCGATGTGATGGGCACCGCGCCGGCTTGCGTCATTCGATCCATCGATCGGTTATGGGCTTCGATCGAAAGATCGCCGCAGGCGTCGGCGGGCACATAGACTTCATATCCCTCCTGGAGGAGATCGAGCGTCGGAAATAGGACGCATGCTTCTGTCCAGAGGCCCGCCACCACGAGCTTCTTCCGACCCGTTGAATGGACGGCCTCCCGAAACTTGGCATCCAACCACGAGTTCATCGACGTTCGATCGATGATTCGATGATCGGGAAAGAGATCTGTGACCTCCGGCATAAACGGTCCCGAAAATGAATCCTTGGCGACCGTGGAGATGACCGTCGGAATGCCGAACAGCTTTGCCGTCTTGGCCAAGATTTGAATGTTGTTGAAAATACCCAGGCGGTCGTGAGATTGCACGCCTTGATACATCGCCGGCTGGTAATCGATGAGTGCGATTGCGCAATTTTGCGGGCTGAGGAACTCTAGTTTGGACATGCGAGTCTCCGGATGTGGGTGTGCCCCTTGCTTTCGACCAAGCGGCGCGTCATGGCGGTTTTGCGCACTTTTCCATGGGAGGGCTTTCGAGGCATCCCACGATCGAGGCGATTTTCGACACCTATAAAGAGGGGATACAAAGCGCGGATTCCCCGTTATAAGCCGCGAAGCGTCCAACGATAACCTCCCGGAGTCACAAGCGATGAATAGCACGGCCCCACTCCTCACTTCCGGTCAATGCGCCCTACTTCTCATTGATCAGCAGGCGGGACTCGCCTTTGGTGTCGGATCGAGTGACCGACAGGGAATGTTGAACAACACCGTTGCGCTCGCCCGTACGGCGGTGGTGTTTGGAATTCCGGTGGTCGTATCGACATCCGCAAGCAAGGTCTACAGCGGCCCCTTAATGCCGGCGGTCCAGGCGGCGCTGCCAGGCGTGCAGTCCCTGGAGCGCCGTAATATGAATATTTGGGAGGATGAGGTCGTTCGGGCAGCGGTTCTAAAGACGCAACGGCGGCGTTTGCTTATCTCCGGCTTACTCACCGAGGCATGCGTCTCATTCCCCGTACTCTCTGCGTTGTCGGAAGGCTACGAGGTCTTCGTCGTCGCCGACGCCTGCGGCGGCATTACACCTGAAAGTCACGCACTGGCGCTGCGCCGAATGGAAAGAGCGGGAGCGCAAATGACCTCTTGGATTCAAGTGTTGTTGGAGTTGCAGCGTGACTGGACGCGTCACGAAACGTACAGTGGCGCCCGGGCGATCGTTGAGGCATTCGGCGGCGGCTATGGAATTGGGCTCGCTTACTCCCGGGACATGGTGCACCCGACCTAGCGCTCTAGTCATTCGGAAACTCGATCCGCCTCCGGCCAAATAATTTCGCATCGATCGACCAGGCACCCGGCCCGAGCATAAGGAGGCTTGCGCCGATCGCGGCCAAAACCGCATGGTCGACGAGGACATTGCGGCTGAAGTACATGAGGCAGAGCTCGAGCGCAATCTGCAGCAGTGCGGAGAGTGGAGTGCAAAAACCAACGACCAGCAGTCCCCCGGTCGCCAAGGCAATGAAGTCAAGGGCAGGCGCCGAGGGATGATGAATTGCGTCACCGAAGAAGGAAGCGGAGCCCACCAGCAAGGGTGCGGCAGCCGTCAATCGTAGGATAAGGAGGCCGCAACCTGGCCAGTCGTTGGGGAAGGTGGAGAACAGGCGCTGCACATCGTTCTCTACGGAAAGTCGGTGGGTGTGTGCATAACGGGTTCGATGCCGCTGTGCCGGCGTCTGCGTCCTTTCGCCTCAGAGTTGAAGGATGCCGCGCGTCAACCCGAGCGTGACGGCATGCGTGCGGTCGGCGGCACCGAGTTTCCCGAGAACACTCTTTACGTGACCCTTGACGGTTTCTTCCGAGATCGAGAGGTATCCTGCGATGCGCTTATTCGAATTGCCACCGGCGACGAGGCGAAGGACCTGCACCTCCCGTTCGGACAGCACATCGTCGCCCATATGGTTGGCGATCTGTGTCGCAACGTCGGAGTGCACCCTTTTGTGACCGCTATGCACGGCACGAATGGTGTCAAGCAGCTCCTTTCTGATCATGCCCTTCAGCACGTATCCCTGCGCACCCGCCTTGAGCGCGCGCTGCGCGAGCACGTCTCCCGCATAGGTCGTCAGAACGATGATCCGCGCTGCCGAGTGCTGAGCTTTTATGGAGGCGATTGCGTCGATTCCATTGCCATCCGGCATTTGCAAATCGAGCAGCGTAACGTCCGGGCGCAGTGAGTGATGCTGTAAGACCGCCTCACGGCCGGTGGGGGCTTCTCCCACGATCCGCATGTCTCTCTCATTGGCCACCAATGCCGAGAGGCCTGCGCGGAATATAGGGTGATCGTCTACCGCCAGAATGCGGATAACCTTGCCGATCTCGGCTGCCGAATCGGCGTTGTGGGGGGGCTCCGGAGATGAAGTGGTCTGATCGGCAATTGCGTCCATCGAAGTGCGCCTCGCTCGGTGAGTCCCGGCGCGGATTGTGCGACAACCGGGCTTCCAGTCACGCTCTTTGGGACTTCGATAGAACCCGTCGGATGGGGGATGCGTCGACGCGCGAATCGTGATAAGCGGCGGTATCAATGTTTGGACGATCGGGGAAAGAGGAACCTTGGAATCCACCATGCCCTCGCCGGCGATTCCCGATAGGCAACGGCAGCTGGGATGAGCAGCTCTATTTCAGTTCCTGCGCCCGCTCGGCTCCATATATTCAAGGTCGCGTCAATATGTCTCGCTCGTTCCCGCATGCCTTGAAGGCCAAAATGGCGCGGCCGAGCGCCTGTGCGCAGGACTTCGGGATCGATGCCCTTGCCGTCGTCGCGGACACGCAGTCGCAACTGGTTGGATTCATACGCGATCTCCACCTCGATATTGGCGGCGCCGGCATGCCTCGAGGCATTGGTTAGCGCCTCTCGGACGATCCGGCAAATGTCATCGGCTACGACGGCGCTCAACAACAGCGGCGTGCCGGTGGTCAACACCTGGAAGCCGGTAGATCCGCCCGAAAAGAGTTCCGCACCGACCCGAGAGATGGCGTGGGCGATCTCGGTTTCGAGGCCCGTGCTTCGAAGATCCCCGACGCGGTCCCGCGCTTCGTTGAGCAGTTGATCCGCCTGATCGAGGGCGGCTTCCATCTCTCGCCGTGTCAAATCCGTCGGACCCAAGCGGCCTGCAAAGCCCTGGAAAAGCAGGATGAGACCTTGGGTACTTTGTAGAAGCGTGTCGTGGAGCTCGCGGGCGATTCGCTCACGCTCCTCCAGTCTCGCGCCGAGCCGTCCGCGCGTTTGCTTTGCGATTTGGCCCGCCCTTAATCGGTAGATTTGCCAGAGCACCGCCAGGGCAAGAATCGCGCACAGCATGTAGAATCCGCCCGTCTGATAGAAGGCGGGCGGAATCACAATGAGGGCCGTGGCTCCCTTCTCGCTCCAGACCCCGTCCTCATTGGCGGCGATCACGTGAAAGTGGTGCGTGCCGAAAGGCACATAGGTGTAATAAGCCTGTCGTCGGGTCCCGGCATCGATCCAGTCCTTATCGACGCCATCGAGTTTGTACCTGAATTGGACTCTGCTTGGGATCGAGAGACTCGGCGCGGTAAAGTCGATCTCCAAATTATCCGTGCCGACAGGGAGCACGGCGTTATCGGTCGGATAAGTTCGCCCAGCCGCGACGATGGCTGTGGCAATCACCGGAGGGGGGCGCGGATTACTTGGAATATGGGCCGGATCGATCCAGTAGACCCCCACGGAGGTTGTAAACCAGATTCTCCCATCACTAGCCTTCAGCGCGGTGGGTATCGGGGTCAATTGAACGGCCAACCCCTCTAAGCCGTCCTCGTAATTCAGCGTTTCTGCCTGCACACGATGCTCGTGATCGACAAGGAAAGCGGATACCTCGGACGCCGATATGTGCGTGATGCCTTTGTTGCCGTTCAACCATAATCCACCAGTCTCGTCTTGCGCGATACCTGAAATACCTGTGAATGAGTAACCGTCCATGCCCTTAATCACCGAGAAATGGCCCGCGGCGTAGACGGACACGTTATTCGTTCCGCCCACCCAGATGCCATTGGGGCCCGCCGAAATAACCCGTGCCGCACCCACGCTCAATCCGTCGGCGCTCCCCAGCATACGAACCCGCCCCTGTTCGACCAGCGCAACCTGATCGTCGGGGTATCCGAACCAGAGACGATCGTCGCCGTCAGTGAGTAAGCTCAATGGAGGCGCCCGCGGCAGTCCTCTCAAGCCTCCGTTGAGTAGCCAATGGCCGCGATCCTGTTGATAGAGCCCATCGCCAATGCTGGCGACCCAGAGCTTCCCAAGTCGATCTCTCAAAACCGCATGTGCCCCCAGGTGCCTTGCGTCGGGCACGCCGTCAATCGGCTTTATTGCCTTTTGGAAATAGCGCGCCATTGGAGCGGCCGCCCGAGCGAGTAAGATACTCCCGTCAGCCTCGCTCGATAGACTCGCTACGCCGTCAGATTCCGTGAGACACACGACAACCGGCGTGGACCTCCCCGGTGCTATTTCGACCAAAGCCTTGTCATTGGCCAGCCAAATATCGTGGTCTCGGTCCTCCGTCATGGCGGCCCGATGCATCGGGGAAACGAATTGAACGGCATGAAGCTTATTGCGCCGAAAGCGATCGAGGCCTCCGTCGGTCGTTACCCAGATGTTCCCTTCTACGTCTTCAAACATCTTGGTCGGGGCGCCGGTCAGCGACTGCGTCGGGTTCAGGGCTTGCACGTCGCCTTTATCAATTGCGCCGGTTCGCGGGTTCCAGGATGCCGTATGGGAGATTCGGCGCAGCAGATGTTGATCCCCATGGATAACGTCAACCCATAATCCGCCGTCGCGATCACAGGTCGCAGCAAACGTCCCCGCACTTGTCCCTCCCAGGTCAACACCGGAAACCCGGGATGCACTTGACAAGGCCACGAGCCCGACACCCGAGTCCGATACCCAGGGCTCACCGTCCGGACATGAATAAAACCAGCCACGGCCTCCTGGCACCGAGGATTTTCTAAATGCGCTTGCCGTTCGCGGCAGGTAGTAAGTGCCCTGCGGCGAACGCAACCACAATGTGCCGGAGCGATCCTTGAAAATCGAATAACCGTCACTCGCTGGATACCCCCACCCGGCGCCTATCGGGCGCCATTCGTTGCCATCGAGCCGATAAAGTCCGGTCGCGGTCGTTGCCCAGATCGTTCCGTCATCCCGCTGCGCAAATCCCCAGACGGTGTGGTTCGGCAGACCTTCATGTTCCCCGTAAAAGGTGAGGTGGCCGCCGTTCCACAAAAACGCCCCGCCGAGTCTCATGCCAATCCACAATTCTCCTGCCGCCGTTGCGTAAAGAGCGGAGACATCGTTCTTTATCGGTTGGCTCCCATCAGGTAAGGAGAACAGATCGAATCGTACTCCGTCGAAATGATACAAACCGGTTTCGGTTCCCAGCCATAAATACCCATCCTTGGTTTGAGCGATCGCGTAAATATTCGGCGGCGCGGCTTCACGAGTTGTCCACTGGGTATGATGGAGTTCGGACAGTACTTCGGTCGGGTCGATTGCTAGGGCGGCCGTGCTCGCCAATAACCATGCCACGCACAGACCGAGCGACAGCATCAACTTCGCCCAACCACGCGCGGAAACGATGCGTCTGCCGCGCGATCCCCCGCTATCCGAGTCATCGTTGCTAATGCGCATACCAGACTGCTATCGCGCGGCGGTGCATTTCCTGGCAAAGATAGGTAAGACGTGGCAACTCGATATACTCGTAGTGGAGCGCGCCGAGCACCCATTCTAGGGTATTTAGAGTTGTATTATCCCGCGTGACATTCCGAGCGTGACGGCATGGGTACGGTCTTGTGCTCCCAGTTTTTCTAGAATACTGCGCACGTGGCCTTTGACCGTCTCCTCGGAAATGGACAGATGCGCGCCAATGCGCTTATTGGAATTACCCGCAGCGACCAGCCTTAGAACCTCGATTTCCCGATTGGAGAGTGCGTCGTCCGCCGTGTGATGAGCGATCTGCGTGGCGACATCCGCGTTTATTCGCTTCAGACCACTATGTACTGCTCGAATGGTATCCATCAATTCCTTTCGCAGCAGGCCCTTCAACACGTATCCCTGGGCTCCGGCTTTGAGCGCGCGTTGCGCGAGAGCGTCCCCTGCATAAGTCGTGAGAACGATGATTCGGGCAGAGGGAAATTCGGCTCGAATTGCCCGAATGGCATCAATCCCATTCATTTCCGGCATCTGAACATCCAAAAGAGTGACATCGGGACGAAGCAGACGAAATTGTTCTAGAGCCTCGCAGCCGTTCGAGGCCTCACCCATGAGGCACATATCGTGTTCATTCGCCAGGAGCGCCGCCAGGCCCTGACGTACCACCGGATGATCGTCTACCACTAGAAGGCCGATTGTTCCCATGCCGGGCGATGCCTCCATTGCCGTGGCGAAGCTTACCGGCAGAGGCGGGCGACGAGCAAATTTAGGGCCAGAGGCGCCGTTCCTCACTCGGCACCGAGGCCCATGCTTCAGGCAAATTGACTTCTCGCGCGCCTGCTACTAAGCCACCGTAACAGTCTCTCGGCCCGAAGTCCAAATGAACCCAAAAGCCCCCAAAACGTCCGCAGCATTGGAGCGATAGCGAACTTGCCAACTCGCCCACCGTTTGCATCGCAGGAATTCCTCGTAATGAGGATGGAATCCGGCGAGAGGCGGGTGAGCGCGCTGAAGGTTCACGACTACGGGCGCACTAAGGAACACATTGATCCCGGCGTATCAAAAGTAACCAAGGATCGAGGCTGCCCGATATATAAAGCGTTTGGGCGACTAAGCGGGTACGGGCGTATTCAGCATGGCAATTGAAAGAACCCTTCAAAGGCGCGGCCGGCATCGGTGTCAGCCAGCGCGCCTTCCTTCGCCAGGACCGCTACCAGCACATCGCCCCGGGTGCTGTCGCCTTGGATCATTTGCACCCGCAACGCATGATCCATCTGCCGTATCTCGTCCTCCAAGCGACGGAAGTCGCCCGTCAAAACCGATGCGAGCTGATAGATTTCCCGCAGCCGCTCGTACTGCTCGGCGGGCGAGATCTCGACGACCACGCCTGCATGCAGCTCCTCGATCTCCCTATCGAACGCCTGACGTTGCATTTCCAAAGCGCGAATGCGCTGGCCGGGATCTGAAGTAATGGCGATTGCGAGATCTCGCACAGCGTCCTGCACGATACGCAAGTGAGACGCGGTCGCGCCGCGCTCCTCGCGGTCTAGTCCCTTGACGAAACGAAGTGCCGTGTCGCAAGACGCCGTGCTCAATAGTACGTCGTCCTGTTCGCGCAGCCACTCGCTCCCGGCGGTACGTCGCCGATCACCTCAATCCGCGAAGTGCTTGCGCTGAAGTTCTCTGGAAAAACCGCCAAACAGGTCTCTCCACCTTGCTGCGACGGATAGAGAACCGCTTCAAATCCCGCATCGCGTATGAACCGTCCGAAAATCTGACTTGTCGCCGGAATTCCGAACATCTGCGGCTCCAACCGCCACACGCTCGGATGTGTTAGCAATCGCTTCTGGAGTTCATGCGGCGTCCTAATAATCAGCCGTGGAGACGGTAGCGGCAATCCGGCGCTACGCGCGAATTTCTTCGTATCATTGGAAACATTAAACTTCGAGGTGATCTTCATGAAGCTCGCCAGACCGGAGCGTTCACGCAGATCAAATACCTGGTCGAGCCGACCTTTTAGAGAAAACGTAGTGAACGAAATCTCGCGCCTCAACGCAAACTCGCCCAGCGTCAATTTGGTTGAGAGAGTTGACAGCGGAGCCCCAAAGTATTCCCGATATGCTGTTTCAACATCATGTGCCAGATAAAGACAGGGAAATGCCTGCCCACGCGCACGATCCAGGTCCCTGCCGATGTTGAACCTGCCACCAATCGCTTTGATGCTACCTGCAGCTGAGAGCGGCGCAAGATTCCACCGCCAGTCCGTCACTCGTGCCCATCGATTGACGGTGACTTCGGTACCCGGGACAGCACGTAGCGCCGAACACAGTTCATCGTAGTGCGCCGCACGTTGTCGTTCCAAATCGTAGTAAACGCGGTCGTAATACGCCTGCACGTCGGTTGACCGGGTGGCCCAAACCTCAAGGTCACGGGCTGTAAAGGCGTCCAGTATTGCCGCCCTCGCCTTGCGGCGCTTATTTTTGCTTTTCACCACGCCACCGGCAGGCGTCAACTGGGAATGGATTTCAAGCTTCCTGGCCTTACAGTGCTCAACGAGCGTCGCACCCACATCCGATATAGAGCCATTGTGCCCTCCGTCAGGCAGCGGTTTTCACGCCACACTCGCTCAACAGCCGGATCAATTTGCGATATGGACTTCTGCATGTCCGTGTAGGGCGGCGCCACACTCGCGCTCACCACCTCAATGAAGACAACGCATTAGCGGTCATTCCGCTGACATCCTTGCTGCGAATCCCGGAAGTGCCTATTGTTTTATCCTGTCAGTCAGATCAGGGTTTCGGTTCTATTGCAGGCTCATCATGCGTCGTGACCGGATAAATCCGACTCGGGATACTGAGACTTATCTTGTTGGCAAGATAAGTCTCACGGCCGCCGGGGCTTCTTTGAGGCGCTGACGGCGGAACCGACCGGAGCCGCAGAAGCGTTGGAACAGATCAAGGCGATGTACGCCATCGAGGAGGAAATCCGCGACAGAAAGCTCGTCGGCGATGCAAAGCAACTACATCGACTGACCCACAGCAAGCCACTGGTGGAGTTGTTCTTCGAATGGGTCGATCAACAGCTGCAGCGCCAGGGCTTCACGCCGACCAATCCATTTATCAAGGCGCTGAACTATGTGCGCGAGCGGCGTGTCGGCCTTGAACTCCTCACCGATCCGGACGTGCCGATCGATACCAACCATCTGGAACGAGCGCTGCGCGTCGTGCCAATGGGCCGGAAATCATGGCTCTTCTGCTGGACCGAACTCGGCGCCAAGCACGTCGGCATCATTCAGAGTTTGATCGTCACGTGCAGGTTGCACGGCATCGACCCATACACCTACCTCGTCGATGTGCTGCAACGAATCAGCGAGCATCCGGCCAGCCGCGTCGCAGAACTGACGCCGCGTCTGTGGAAGCAAAACTTCGGCGCCAACCCGTTGCGCTCCGATATCAGTGAATTTCCGGTCTGATCAAGAACGCCCCCAGATGAGCGAGGTGTTAAAGATCGTACTCTGCTTGCTCGCCAGCATTACCTGGGCGATGAGCATAAAGAGATGGGCGCCTGATACGGTCGTCTGGCTAATGGTAGGATTGGTGCCCTCTCTGCTGTTCGGGTTGGCTGGATGTGTCTTCGCCATAAGGCTTCGATATCGGCAAGTTCGGCGCCGCTGACGTGCCGCCCGTCAATAACGCCGCATACTGACCGCTTACATGCGAACGTACCACGCAAGATCTAATGCCAGTACCTCTATCGACCGCTCTCTCGCAGTGTCAGCGGCCGCTCCACGCGGCGACCACACGGGGCAATGTCACGG
Organism: uncultured Gammaproteobacteria bacterium; assembly: GCA_963784105.1. Classification (GTDB taxonomy): domain Bacteria; phylum Pseudomonadota; class Gammaproteobacteria; order Steroidobacterales; family Steroidobacteraceae; genus Bog-1198. The sequence continues at coordinate 25,089 of CAWAQE010000014.1, read as the reverse complement.
TCCCATCTTTAACCAAGAACTGGTAATGATTTGAAGAAGTTCCGTCTAGAAAGTGTAATGAACATTGACTCCGAATGTCCGCGGATTGCCGACGTGGTCATAAGTGTAGCCAAACGCTGGGATATCGGCCTTTGCGAGGAAGTACTCTTTGTCAGTCAGATTCTTTCCATAAAGGGAAACCGATAAAGGAAACTTCGCGAAGTCAAACGTAAGGCGCGCATCGGTGGTCGCGTAAGGGTTCATTGTACCGCCCGGACTATCGAGCAAGTCCCAGGATCGCTTGGTCACATAGCGCTCAGCAACAAACAGAGACCAATTGCCAGTTGTGGTGTGCGCAACATCCCAAGAGACATTTCCGTTCAACGTGAATTTTGGAGCAAGTGGTAACTCATTGCCTTCGATATTTATCTCGTCAATCATACCTTCATTTATCTTAGAGTGGAGGTTGGAAACATTCAGCCGGAGCGTCAGCGGTGACCACGGTTTCGCGGTGACTTCGACTTCTCCTCCGTAAATTGTTGATCGGTCCACGCTGACCTCCGATTGCAAAAACGTCGTCGGATTTATACTTATGCTTGTTCATTCTGGTACCGATAAACAAATACCTCGCTCATCAACTGCAACCGCTTGTCGAGATATTCGCCCTTCCAACTGAAATCCGCGGAGTCCAAGATTTCCGGCGGGACAATTGTAATCTCCGTAGGCGAATTGAACGCTGTGGGATTGACCGCACCACCGCGATAACCGCGACTGACGGTGCTGTACAGCAGTGTGTCATCGGGTAGATTGTACTCAATGCCCAAGCGGCCCGTAGTTTTGGTCCAATTGTGAGACGCAGCCGGCTGGACCGCGGTTAAGTCGGTACCGATGCCAGGAATTGTGTTGAAAAGGGGCGTAGTGGCATCGTTTGCGTATGTTGCCGCACTGTAGTCCAAGACCTTCAACGTGTCTCGGGTCAAGCGAATTCCGTATATGAGTGTGAGCGCATCGGTCAGTTTGGTAGTTGCATCGCCATAAACGGCAATGCTTCGGCGCTCCTGACGGAACTGATTTTTCTGAACGCAGCCATAGGGGTACAGTAGTTGCGTCGGACTCAGGTTCACCAAGCAATCTTGAGGATCGAGTTTGCCGTCACCATTGAAATCTATGTCGGTGTAGTAACCATCGTAATACTGCGAAACGAGTCGATCTCGCGAAAGATAGAGGCCGCTTAAGAAGTTCGTGCGGCCCTCGAGGTGCGAGACAAGGCGCAGGTCCTCGCTTACTTGGTCGCCGTGAACGTCCTCGCCATCGCTAAGTACACTAAGCGGAATACCTTGATTCGGCTCGGTGAAGTTGTTATAGCCGCGATCGTAGGCAGTGATCGATACCACGTCGAACGTAGGTAACGCATGCCAAGTCAGTGACAATGAGGCATCGTGAGAGGCGGAATCCTCACGCTGCTGATCACCTGTGGCTGCCGTATTCTGCCAGCCGAAATTAGGGAAGTAGTCCGTATACTTATTTGAGTTCGGATATAGATTATGAAACTGGGTGTATATACCACCCCCGATACCGGATGGATAAACGTTGTACACGTTGGCCCACGCGTACGGACCTGCATGGGCCGTGGAAACCCGAAAAATCATTTCAAGGGCATCCGACGGGCGATAAAGAAGAGACAGTCGCGCGGCGGCATCACGATAACTTCCCCAGTCCGGTCCACCCGGATTGATGTTCTTTTGCCATCCGTCGGAGTGTGATGTTTCAAACGCTATACGCATGGCCAACTTGTCTGTGAGGCCCGTTTGGAAGGCGCCCGCGGTATCGTACTCCCCGTATTTTCCCGCAGTGAGGTCCAGATAGCCGGTTGTTTTAAAGTCAGGCTGAGCAGTCACAAAGTTGATGGCACCGCCAGTCGCGTTTTTCCCGTATAGCGTTCCTTGAGGCCCTCGCAGTACCTCGATTCGGTCGAGGTCGTATATTTGTTGTGAGAAGAACGCCGGCCCGCTCCGGTACACCTCATCGACGTAGATTGCGATCGGGCCACTCGCCATCGATGAGTAGTCGTTTTGCGTGACTCCGCGTAGCGAAAATAGCGGAGCGGCCTGTCCATTAGGGGTGTTCACCTGCAATGCGGGGGCCACCATGGCAATGTCGGTCGCCGTACGCGGCGCCATTTTCCTTAACAATTCTGAATCGACAGCGCTTACGGCAACGGGCGTTTTCAAGATCGATTCAGATCGCTTCTGAGCCGTCACGATAATCTCTGTCAGCTGCGCGCCATCCGCTTGAGTCGCTTCGCGGCTCACCTTCGCTGGCTCGTCCGCGACTGCCTGGGATTGAGCAATGGTCAATATGATCGGAAGTGCGAGAAGCATCTGTTTTCTGGACATGCAGGATCGTCTCCCTGAATTGTTTTAACTACACCTAACTTGCAGCGGGCGCACCTGAACAGGACCCCAACAGCAGTGTCCAACATCCTGTTCGTGGGCGTTAGGTGAGGGGCGGCCAAAATGACGGCATTCCGGCCCGACGAGTCGCCGCCCACTACCGGGCCGCTCTCTCCTTTGTGATGATTGTAGCGCCCGTATTCTTCAAGTTATCGGCAGCCTTGCGCAAGTCGCTGACTTGGGATCCAGGCAAGGAACTCGCTAGTCATTCTCGCGCCTTCCCTGTTATCCAAGGCATTTATTTGTTTTTCAGAGTCCGTCTATTGCCAAGAATGGCCCGTGATCTGTTGAAGCACGTACGATGCCAGCAACTCGTTGCCATGTGTCGTGAGGTGCTCGGCCGCCGCGAATAGGTAAGTTCGACCCGCATCCGCGGCCACTAGCGAGTCTGCGTCGCAGAAGTCCTGGTCAGCCTTACGACAAGCGTCTTCATGCGCGGCGTGCTTAAGGCCAAATCGTTGAGGATGATCGAACAGCGGCTGCATAAAACTCCGCATCTTGATAACCAGGATCCGTGGATCGCTCGGCAGTCCCTCCGACAGGCGCTGATTGAAGGCATGCGTCAGCGTACTAACATAGTCCCGGCTGGCGACCGAGCGAAACCATGGGGCCAGCGCCAGATCCGGAAGCTCGAACACCACCAATCGCCGTCCGCCAGAGCGGAGAATATCTCATACAACCTGGAGGGCAGCATCCGCTGCTGCGTGCACGCGAATCTGTTCGGCTCGAAGCGTGGCCTTCTCTGGGGGTTTGCCTCTCCTCAGAGTCGCCGAGAGGGTCGTTACTCGGGTCGTAGTCATAGGCGACGTCATTCGTGCCGATGTAAACCATCGCGATTTGATCCGGCCCGAACGATCCGTGCTGTGCAAGGAAATGTTTGAGCTGTACTTCGAGGGAAATTGGGGCGCCTTCCGGGTCATCGGAGATTTGCGAATAAGCGTGGGCAACCCGAGCACCGCCCTCAGCATAGTTAAGCCCGCCGGGACCGGGCGACGCGTGCGAAGGCGTCCGCGTAACTGGTCACATGTTCATTGGGCTCAGCGGACTGCCCATAGTGCTCGGCCACAAGTTGGGCCCAGGTCTTGCCCGTCGCTGTCGTAAAGCGCAGACCGCCGTAAGTCCCAGCATCCGTCAGACTGTCTCCGAAGAAAACCTCTTCCTTGATCGGCGGCAAGGCAGCTCCGTACGCCTGGGGTGCAACGACCTGGCCCAACATAGTGACGATCGCGACAAGCGTGCATGAGTGCTTCATTTAAGTGGCCCTACTCCCAAATAAGGGTGTGCCGTCGTTACCGTAAGTCGCTGCCGTATAGTCGGAAGCCCGCAGCCTATACCGCCCTAGGCTGCACGCCGAACGAGACGCGCAACGTCCCGCGCATGCCGGCCCTCGGGACGCTTCAAGCCTCTGCGACGGTCGATATGGCCCTAGTTGGTCGTAATTCCCAGCCTGTTCAGGTACCAACGGTGGAAGTACCAGCATGTTGCTTCTGTCGCAGCATACGGGCCGGGTTTCCACTCGTCGCAGCCCGTGTAGCTTCGCTGAAGGCGCTCGCAGGCAACCATATCTTCCTGCTGTATCTGGTCTTGGTATTTAGCCCACTCATCTCTATAAGCCGAGTATTCAGGACGGTTCTTAGCCTCTTTAGGCATCGCCATCGTGATGATGACCTGAATTTCATCGATGTTGTCCCCCGGCACGATGAAGTATCCCGCGATAGCGTCTTCGCGACTGAAAATAATGGAACACGGCCACAGGTTGTACCAGCGCATCTCCTTGTCCATCCAGGCAGGCAGATTCGGAATCGTGCCGATGGCATCGATCGTCCCAGGGGGCTTGAATTTCTTATCCTTCGCGAACGGCATATGAATAATGGCATGAGTCCGTCCGTCATCGGGTGCAGTGACGTAAGCCGTTTCAGTAGGGATGTCACCTTCAGCGCTTCCGCCATGAAGACCTACAACGTGATAAGCCTCGATCGCATTGTCAGTCATCAATTTCCAGTTCCACTTATGGGTGTAGACATTCTCGAAGCTCACCTCGAGATCGGCTTCGCCCCAAGCCGCCATATCGGCTGCAACGCTGGGAAGCTTCGAAACGACTGACGCGGCGTCCGTGGAAAAATTGATGAAAACGAAACCGATGAAAATCTCAGTCTTCACCTCGGTGAGACGCACGTGACCGTCCTGCCATTTTTTTTCAATAAGCGGCGCCCGGACAACTCGGCCGTTCAGATCGTACGCCCAAGTGTGATAGGGGCATATGAAGCGCGTACAATTGCCCGTCCCTTTTGCGATCGCCATGCCCCGATGCCGGCAAATGTTGACGAAACAGCGGATTTTCTTGTCCTGGTCGCGAACGAATAGCAAAGGGCGACCGGCTACTTGCATCGTTTTGTAGTCGCCGATCTTAGGCAGCAAAGTATGGTGAAATAGAGCGATCCACTCCTTCTCGAAGACAGAACGCATTTCCTCCTTGTATACGGCGTCATCCACGTAGGCCCGCTGCGGAAGCCATGTTGCTTGCTCGATTGGCCTGAGAGTGTCCGCTACTTCCTCTCGACTAAATACTGCTGAATTCATACGTCTAATCCTCCTAAGCCTGCGTGCTGCCCCCAAACGCGAAGACCGGGTAAATACCTAGTACCTGGCGGGGACGGATTACCGCAGTCTGGCCCAACCTGCCCTCCTCCTGTGAGGTGCCCGTCGGCCAAAATTACATTTGGCCTGCAGGTGCTTGCGCGCCTCAAAAAAGCAGATCAGTGCTTTTGAAGACTGTTCTCGCTGACAGAGTCGACGGATCAGCGTTTTTTTTATTACTGGGCAAACAATCGTCGTCGACGATGGTGCGACGATCATTTAATTTATATTTCGTCGGAAACGCGCTTGAGTGAGAAAGCATTCTTGAACTCGCGTGTGGTCAATGAGGCCGCCAATGCCGGGCCGACCCCACCGACAGCGCCCATCCAATCAGTAATACAACAATTGCGACGATCCCTACCGGCATGACATTTTGCACGCTGATCGCGAGTACGCCGAGCAGCGGACCGACCGCTCCTCCGAAGTTGGCCGAGGCCCCGCCAATTGCGGCGCCGCGACCCGTCTTGTCAAGTACTGCCAGGAGGCCCATCACGTATGCGTTCGTAAAAATACTCAACGCGTTGAATAGCATTATTCCCACTACAAACATGTCATAGCCACCGACACAATACATTGCTGCGTTCGACGGGATCTGGATCACGAAGCCCACGGTCAATGGAAACGCATATCCACAGCTGTCGCTCAATAAGGCCGCTGCCGCACCTCCCAGCGGCGCGGCGAAACCGGAAAAGGTAAACCACATCGTGAGCGACTGCTCTGTCAAACCTCTCGCAATCGCAGCCTGCTCCGCAAATGTCCAAGCCGCCTCGACCGATGCCCATAGGAGCCCCGCCGACGCAATTCCCGCCAGTACTGGAATGGAAATCCGCTGATTTGTTCTTATTCTGCGTGGTTCCTGTGCCGCATTGCGTTTTCCATCTGGAAGAAATAGCGCGCAGGCTCCGAGGACAATCAATTGGACGAGTTGTACCAAAAACACGCGCGCGGGACCCCAAGAAGCTGCGAGATCCATGCCGTAATTCACGAATCCAAATTGTAAGCCCAGGGCCACTTGCATGTATGCAAACATGCGCTCCGGCTTCGGATGAAGAGTTGGCAGCGCGCTGGTCGCGGCCGAAACCATCCCACAACCGAAGCCTACGAAAAGGCAGCATGCGATTAACGCAGTCACGTGATGCACGGGAATCCAAGCAACACAGGCGACGGATGCGATTGCGGCTCCAATGAGCGTCAGCCTACGCTTGTCACGTCGATCGATTGTCGTCCCGAGCCAGGTCGCGGTGAGCGCAAGGACCAGCAGCTCCACCGTGACGGTCCACCCGGCCCCCGCTGTACTAAGACCGTAATCGGCAGAGAGGCTCGTGACCTGGTAGGGCAGCACTTCCATAGGAAGCCACGCGAGCGTACTAACTGCCGCCAAGGCTAATGTCGAGCCTGGTGTAAAGGTGTCTGCTGTCGTGGTCACGTACACACAAGCTGGAGCGCGTGCTCACGTCCGAGGGCGCCTCCCGCGCCTTTCACAATCGCAACGCGCACAGAAAGCTCAATCATTTAATGGCCCGCAAAGCATCGTAAATGAAAGCCTATGAGTTTAACTACACGTGCAGTTGTGGAGAGCGCTGCCGAGTAAGCTCGGCCAACTCTCATGCGCTATTCAAACCTTCCCCCAGCTGAGCGACTTCATGCATCCAGCCAGCTCTCATCGCAGAAGTCACTCGTGCCGTCCGCAATTTGGTGCTGCTGCCAAATTGGTTGAAAACCGCGAGGCCTTCAATTTGTGTGGCGACCAATACACCAATGATCTTTGCTCGCGTTGCCGACAACCGCGGGTTGATCTGCGCCACGATCTCAGCTAAAAGGTCATAATAAATCGAGTTGATATCGTCAACGAGCTTGGTGACGTCTGCGTCCTTGCTTGCAAGAATGTAGAGCTCCCAGTAGGCGCACCTAAGAATAGGGTCGGCGGCCCACTCAATAGCCCGATCTACCACTTTGTCAAAACGCTTTAATGGCGAGAGCGCCGAATCATGAGCGAGTGCGCTGAGTGCTTGCATGTAGTGCGCCCCGATCGAATTGATCGTAACGAACAAAAGGTTTCTCTGATTTCCAAAATGATGCTGTAGCGTGCTGAGTGTGATGCCGGCCATCGAGGCGATGCGTCGCATGGTAAAGCCGGACATGCCCTCCTTGGCAAACAATTCCACGGCAACTTCGAGAATTTCCTGAATCCGCTGGTGCTTCTGGCGATCCCGTGGCGTTTCTTTTTTTGTTAGATCTTTTACGGCCTGTATCGCATCGTACTTTGCTCGGCCTTCGACTCGCTTTGGCATCTGACGTTCCGGATTGGGGCGCGAATTCATCTCACTATATCACTCGAAGTCGGACCGCATCTATATGCGTGAGACGGACAAAGATCGCCGTTCGCCACTCTCTCAATCGTTTTGGACCTCACGGCGGGGCAATTCAATTCATTCGCGTTGCGACGACGGCGATCGGTCATCTGTACAAGTAAAGATAGGTCACATAAACTACCGCGAGAAATATACCACGCAGTCGAATCGGGCGCTAGCGCGCTGGAGGAAGAAGAGTCATGCTCAAGTTCAAGGTCATTCAGCCCTTTGATATCGAACCCATGGTTCTCGACGGCGAGGTATACCGAACCGGCCAGGGAACCCACCGCCGCGTCATCTCTAAGGCCAAGGATGGCTCTGAGTATATGGATGCGGGTTATAACACCTACAAGAAGGGAACCTTCCTTAGCGCCATAACGCATCCCAAAGACCAGATCTGTTACATAGTGTCAGGTGAGGGCGAAATGGGTGCCGACGGTGAAGTTTTGCCGCTGCGCGCTGGAATGTTCACGTTTCATCCAGCGGGCATCAAGTGCACATTCTCCTGTCACACTGACATGGTGACGGTCTGCCTCTTTGCCCCGCCCAGGATGTAGTCTCCGAATCTGTCCCCTTCCCCCCCTTCGAAAACCGAGCGGCGCCTTAGTCGGCTTGCTGGAACGTGCAACAGAGAGTCGCGCGTGGCCACGGCTCTGGTGGGCAGCTAACAGGTCTTGCCCATTCCCTAGAAAGTACGATCTGCGATGCCCGCGGGGTTCTACCGAGGCGTAAAGCACTATTGCAGCCCGGTTACGCCTATGATACGGTCAGCTGACCTACTAAACGTCGGCCGTGTGTATACTTAATCAACCGAGGCGCGCATGACTTGGACTCATCAGATCCGTCTGACTACGCACGATGCAGTGTTTGCGGGACAGGAAGCGTTACTGATGCGCGAGCTGCTTCACGCGCGCAAGTGGCCCGCGGTCTGGAGCGGCAAGAGGGGTAACTGCGAACTGGTGTCATTACGAGACCAGGTCCATCTCGTACAGCGACTCGAGGCGACGGATGCCGAAGCGATCGCAGATAGCTTCGGTCTGGTCGACTTCGGTGCCGCAGGGGCGGCGGTATTGGCTTCCAGCGACCTTCATTCCGCCATCGGCACCATGAATTCATTCGCGCCGTTGCTCAATTTGCGTCACACGGTAAGACTAGAGGCTTGTGACGATGACTTCGTTATGACGTTCCACCTGCATGCGCAGGACCAACATGGAGTTCAAGATGACCTGTTGTTCGTCGACATAGCGAAGATGTTGCGGTTCCTAAGAGACTTCAGTGTGATGGGGCACTTACAATCCGACGACTGGCCGGTGACGGCGCGACGGCAGAACGTCATGCCGCGCTCCAACAGATCGATGAGCTTGTCCGGCGTGTGCAGGTGCGGTGAGTACATCAGGATTCCCAAGTCCCTCTTCGGCAGGAGGCGGCCACTGGCATCACCAGCTGAAGCGAATGCGCACCAGAAGGAGTGCCGCAGGATGATGCGGGAACTGCGGGAGCGCTCGCTCTGCGGACGCGTGCGGCGGATGCTTATGCAATGTCCCGACGCCTGCCCTTCGGTGGTTCAGTTGGCCTCGAAGCTCGGCATGTCAGGACGATCATTCAGGCGACACTTGGCCAACCAGTATACGACTTTTCAGGAAATACTCGACGAGGTGCGGTTCGAGCTGGCCGTTCGATACCTCGAAGACCGGCGTCTGACAACGGAGCTGATTGCGCAAAAATTGGGATATAGCGAGAGCGCCAATTTCAGAGCCGCGTTCCGTCGCTGGACAGGTTCGTCACCACGACACTTTGACGTAAAGACGGCAGAGATGCGGGCGATGGCAAGAAGACAATCGCTTGACGAGGAATCGGAGCGTGTCCAATGCGCGTGACAGGGCTGGGCCCGGTGGTGCAGCTGGCTTATGTAGTGAACGATCTCCACGACGCCATTCGGCAATGGACATCCAAACTCGGCGTCGGCCCCTTTTTCGTCTTGGAGCATGTCAAATACCCAGAGCATGAGGTCGATGGAGTTCCTGGTCCGCTGGAGCTTAGTTTGGCGTTGGCCTACAGTGGCGAATTGCAGATCGAGTTAATGCAACAGCACGGCGACCACCCATCTGTCCTCCGCGCGTATCCTCCATCGGCCGTGAACGGCTTTCACCATGTCGGCATTCTTTCCAACGACATGGCGGCTGACGAGGCGAGACTCGCCGCCGCCGGTCTACGGCCTGTTGGAACTTCGGTCTCGGAAATCGGCGTACGCGTCGCTTTCTTCCATGGCGGAGCACACGCTGGCGGTCTAGTGGAGCTCATTCGGATCGACGATCAGGTCACTCGTTTCTTCGACGCGCTCAAGCGCGCGGCGGCGCAATGGGATGGCTCGACGCCGTACGGCTCACCGTCAGCCTAAATCTCAACGGTCTTTGGAGTGCACATGAAAATCGGCGACCTAGAATACCCTTCGCTCAAAGGCAAAGTCTCGCAAGCTGAATGGACAACGCGAGTCGAGCTTGCCGCGATTTTTCGCTTGCATCACATGTTAGGGTGGTCCGACCTACTACAGGCTGCTGCCTCTGCTCGAATTCCCGGGGAGAACCACTTTCTGTTTGTGCCGGCTGGCTGCGTGTGGGATGAAATCACCGCTTCGTCCCTGGTCAAAATCACGCTCGACGGCGAAGCTGTATCGGATACGCCGTTTGGCATCATCAGCGATTTCTGGATCCCAATGGAGGCGGTGCACGCAGCTCGACCGGACGATGCGAACTTTTTGATCCATACACACCATGCTTATGCCATTGCGCTGTCAGCGCGGAAGGAAGGACTTCTGCCATTGTCTCAAGCAGCAGCTGTCGTATTGGCCGGCAAGGTGGCCATCCACGAATACGAGGGGGTCGAAACCTACAAAGCCGCGATGCCAGGGTTGCAGAGGGCGCTGGGAGAGGCTAACTCGATTCTTTTGCGCAATCACGGAGCCTTGGTGCTCGGTACAACCGCCTTTGAAGCATTTGTGCGAATGGATCAACTCCTTGAAGCGTGTCGGGTCCAGGTGCTTGCTGGACGCTCAGGCGAGCTCGTGCAAATGTCCCCAGAGGTGGTCGCCACCTTCCCCTTTGAGATGAAGCGGGCCGAACCGTATCCCACTCAGTGGCTCGGTCTGCTGCGGAGGCTGGACCGGATCGATCCGTCCTATCGAGAGTGACTTCGAACGCATAGATGGTCGCCGCCGTCGTCTCCGGGTATTGGGGACCGCCGATTGGCATTTCCGACCACGAGTTGTCGCACACGAAGGAGATGCTTCAATACACTAAGTGAAAGGACTGGACACCAATTGTTGAAACTCACACCTACTATCCTCGCTCATGAATGATACGGGTCCGTTGGCGGGGTTGAAGATCATCGAGGTGGCCGGAATCGGCCCCGGACCGTTTGCAGCGATGGTTTTGGCGGATATGGGTGCCGATGTAATCCGGGTGGACCGCATTGGGAAGGCCGCGGCCAGCTTCGACATTGACCCCGGGCGCGACATTCTGTCGCGCAATCGCCGTTCAATTGCGCTTGATCTCAAGAGCACCCCCGGTCGACAGGTAGTGCTGCGCCTGTGTGAACGCGCGGGCGTCCTGATCGAGGGCTTTCGACCGGGAGTCATGGAACGCCTGGGATTGGGTCCCAACGAATGCATGCGGGCGAATCCGGCGCTGGTCTACGGACGCATCACGGGCTGGGGGCAGACCGGTCCTCTGGCGAAAAGTGCCGGGCATGACATCAATTTCATCGCGCTCTCCGGCTGTTTGCACGCGATGGGTCGTGCGCACGAACCGCCGGCACCCCCGCTGAACCTAGTGGGTGATTACGGGGCCGGCGCGATGTTGCTCGTGGCAGGCGTCTTAGCGGCTGTCATGCACGCGCGCACCAGTGGTCGCGGACAAGTCGTCGATGCGGCCATCCTGGACGGCAGCGCTCTTTTCATGAGCGTCTTTATGGGCCTGCACAATATGGGGCTGTGGAGCGACGAGCGGGCTTCGAATCTCTTGGACGGCGGCGCATATTTCTATGATTGCTATATCACGCAGGACGGGAAATATCTGTCGATTGGAGCATTGGAGCCGCAGTTCTTCGGCGAGCTGCTACGAATTGCGGAACTCGATCCCGCGACATTCACGCAAGGAGACCCGAGTCGCTGGCCGGCATTACGTGCCCAGCTGGCGCGAGTTATCCTGCAACGCACGCGAGAAGAATGGACGGCGATTTTTGGCGGGAGCGACGCTTGTGTGGCGCCAGTGCTGTCGATCGCAGAAGCGCCCGGCCACGCGCACAACGTTGCGCGCGAAGTGTTCATTCACCGCTTCGGTCTGGACCAGCCGGCACCAGCCCCACGCTTCAGCGAGACTCCGAGCAGCGTTCGCCTGCCGCCGCCCGGCATCGGGGAACATACTCGCGACATCTTGTTCGAGTTGGGCGTCTCTTCCGCTGACATCGACGCGATGATGCTCGCGGGAGAATGCGCCGACGCGCGTTAGCATTCGCCAGCCACGCGATTAGTCAGAGCGACGTGACGACAAGGCCCCCATCAACCACCACCACGGAGCCCGTCATGTAGCTGGATGCGCTGCTCGCCAGCAGCAGCAAAGGCCCCGACAACTCCGCGGTTTCGGCCAATCTTCGCTGCGGAATACCACGTACCAAGCGTACTCCAGGTTCGCTTTCCAGAAAACTCGTCGTAAGATCCGAGTTTACGTACCCCGGCAGTAGGGCGTTGACCCTAATACCGTACGCCGCCCATTCCAGCGCCAGGGATCGGGTGAGATGCACGAGCCCGGCTTTGGCCGCCATGTAGGCACTGACGCTCTTCTGCCCTCGCAACGCCAGCACTGAGGCGATGTTGATGATGGAGCCAGGCGTCTTGACATTAATCAATCGCTGCGCACACTCCCGGGCAACCAGGAAGCAGCCGCGCAGATTCGTGCCGAGTACCGCGTCCCAATCGTCCGCCGTTACCTCGAGGGCAGGTTTAGGACGATTGGTTCCCGCATTGTTGACCACAATGCTGATGATTCCCGCCCTTTCCTGCGCCTCATTAAGCGCGCTCACGATGCTGCTCTCGAGAGATACGTCCATGCGCACGCAATGGGTCGTTCCGCCCTGAACGGCAACCGCCTCTGCCGTCGCCTGCAACGTCTCGAGCGTTCTACCCGCCAATACGACGTGCGCCCCCGCCTGCGCAAGGGTGAGGGCCATTTGACGGCCCAGCGCCCCTGCCGCGCCCGTCACCAAGGCAACCTGCGACTTTAAGGAGAACATTGATTCAGTGGTCAAACCGGCACCCATTCACGTCATTTTGCGGTCGTCGAGACCGATATCGCGGGCAATGATCTCTTTCATGATTTCAGAGGTTCCCGCGTAAATTCGCGAAACGCGCGCATCGGTGTACATTCTCGAAATCCTGTATTCGTCCATGTACCCCGCGCCACCGTGCAACTGCACGCACTCGTCCATGACGCGTCCCTCAAGTTCGCTGGCTAGTAGTTTGGCCTCGGCGGCGACCGCCGCCGTCAGACGTTCGGCATTGTGTTCCATGACGCAGTAGTCGACGAAGACCTGTATCGCATCCAGTTGTGCGCGAATTTCCGCCATTTTGAAGCGGGCGTTCTGCATTGCACCGAGCGGACGGCCGAAAACGCGTCGTTCACAGATGTAGTCCAACGTAATGTCGAAGGCTTCTTGTGCGTGCGCGATATACATACACGATCCGATCAGGCGCTCTTCTGTCAAGAATTGCGACAAATAGCTGAATCCGTGCTCTGGATCGCCAAGTACATTCGCCTGAGGCACGCGTATCTCGTCGAAGAACAACTCCGACGTATCCTGAGCCTTTAGACCCATTTTCTTCAGATTGCGCCCGCGCCGAAACCCCTCCATGCGTGCATCGACCAGAAACAGGCCAATGCCATGCTTACGCTCGGGCACCGTTCGCGCGGCGACCACAAAGAGGTCGCCGATCTGGCCGTTGGAAATGTAGGTCTTGGACCCATTCAACAGCCAGTGATCTCCGCGATTCTCCGCCCTCGTGCGGATCCCCGCCAGATCGCTGCCGGCGCCCGATTCTGTCATCGCGATTCCCAAAATCGTTTCCCCACGGGCGCAGCCAGGCAAGACGCGCTGTTTGAGCTCGGCGTTACCGAGCTCACCGATGTAGGGCGCGACAATCCGCGAGTGCAGGGTCATGTAGAAGCCCACATCCCCACGCCGCATGTTCTCTTCGATGACGATCTGCTCGTAGCGAAAATCGCGAATGCCGGCCCCACCGTATTCTTCATCTGCCCACATCAAGAGAAAACCTTGGTCGCCCGCGCGGCGAAAGGCGTCGCGGTCGACATGTCCTTGCTGTCGCCATCGCTCGGTGTGTGGGCTCACTTCCTCGGCGATGAATCGCCGAAAGGAGTTCCGGAAAATGTCATGTTCGTCATCGAAGAGGGAACGTTTCAAGGCCATCGCTATGCGCCGGCGACCGGGCTCGCCACCCGTTCGTGGTACGGCCGCCCCTCGGCTGCTCGGCGCCGCAATCCCGCGGGTACGTCGAAGCGGTTGCCGTACAGTCCGGCCAATCGGTCGCAGGTTTGGACGAATCGGTCAAGACCCACCGTGTCAATGAAGGACAGTGTGCCGCCGGTCCAAGTGGGAAAGCCCCAACCCAGGATCGATCCGAGGTCGGCGTCCGCCGCTTCCGTAATCACCCCCTCCTCGAAACAACGCACGGTCTCCAACGCCTGCACGCTGAGGATTCGCGCGCGAATCTCCTCGACGGTCGGCTGCTCGAGCGCCGGCGGGTACAAGGTCATCAGCCCAGACCACAGCCGTTTGCGGCCCGTCGCGGGATAATCGTAAAACCCGGTGCCATGGCGGCGGCCGAGTCGCCGCAGATCCTCGACGAACCGCTGTACTACTTCATAGCCCGCTGGCTTCACGAAATTATCGCCCAAGTCAATCTCACCCTGACGAATTACTTTCCACAGGAGTTCGATGGACACTTCATCCGACACGGACAGCGGGCCCACCGGCATTCCCGCCATGCGCGACGCGTTCTCGATCAGCGCCGGCTTGATGCCTTCCGCCAGCATGCGCATCCCCTCATGCACGAAAGTCGCAAATACCCGACTGGTGTAGAAGCCACGACTGTCGTTGACGACGATGGGAGTCTTACGCAGTTGCCCGACGAAATCGAGTGCATGCGCCAATGTTCGTTGCGACGTCGCCTGGCCGACAATCACTTCTACCAGCGGCATCTTGTCCACCGGCGAAAAGAAATGCAGGCCGATGAACTGCTCGGGGCGCCTGGAGGCGAGGGCCAGGCCGCTGATGGGCAGTGTCGAGGTATTGCTCGCGAACACCGTGCTATCGCGCACCACGGCTTCGACTTTCCCCGTCACTTCGGCCTTCAATTCGCGATTCTCGAACACCGCTTCCACCACGAGCTCGCACAGCGCGAGATCCGCAAACTGCGTTGTCGGGCGGATACGTTGCAGAATCGCTTCGGCGCTCGCCTCGCTGCGGCGACCCTTAGCCACCTCCTTTTTCAAGATACTAACGGCATGAGTCTTAGCGCCCTGCGCTTGCTCCAGTGTGGTATCCAACAGGACTACCTCAATGCCCGCCACAGCAGCCGCGTAGGCGATGCCGCTGCCCATCATGCCCGCACCGAGCACACCCACTCGGTGCACCTGAAGTTTCTCGATCCCGGACGGCCGACGCGAGAGCTTGTCCGCGCGGCCCTTGTTGACGAACATCGTACGCATCAAATTGCGCGCCACCGGCCCCGACAATAGCTGTGCGAAGTATCGAGACTCAATGCGCAGCGCCGCGTCGATCGGTACCAGCGTGCCTTCATAGACGCTGGATAAAATGGCCAGCGGCGCGGGTAGATTCCTCTGCGTATCGCGCGCGACGGCGGCCGTACCGGCAGTAAAGGTTTGATTGGTGGCCGGATTCATGATACCGACGCCGCCGGGAACGGCAAACCCCTTCTTATCCCACGGCTGCACCGCATCGCCCACCTCGATCAACCATCGGCGGGCATGCGCCAGCAATTCCGCAGGTTCGACGGCGGCATGCACGAGCCCCAATTGCCGCGCCTCGTCGGCGTTGATTTGGCGCCCGTCAAGTAGCAATTTGACGGCGCCGGGAATGCCGATGAGCCGCGGGGTTCGTTGCGTACCGCCGCCACCCGGCAGCAACCCGATTTTCACCTCCGGCAGCCCGACGACGACACGCTCCCCCTGGCCATCACGCGGTAATGACAGGCGAGGCACAGCTCCAGCCCGCCGCCCAATGCAAGACCGTTGATGGCCGCCACCGCCGGCTTGCCGCAGGTCTCGAGACGACGATACAGTCGGTTGACCTTATGCGCAGCCTCGTATGCATCGTGCAGGCTGATTCCGTCGGTATAGGCATTGACGACATCCAAGATGTCGGCACCGGCGATGAAGGATGGTTTCGCGGACGTGATGATGGCTCCGCGCAGCGAGTGGTCGGCCACGAGCTGTTCAACGCAGGCACCGAGTTCCTCGAGGAATACGGGTGTCAGAACATTCATAGGCCGGTCGGCAATATCGACCGAAATCGTCAGGATTCCGACGGCATCGCGTGAGGTTGTGAGTGTCGTGCTCAATGGGCACCCTTGTTGAATCCGTGGAACGTGTCGTTCATTCGCAATCGGGTAAGCATGACGGTTCAGCCTAAACGCGTTCGATGATCGTGGCGGTGCCCATGCCCGCGCCGACGCATAAGGTGACCAGACCCGTATGCAGGTCCCTGCGCTCCAATTCGTCCAGTAAGGTGCCGAGAATCATTGCGCCGGTAGCGCCCAACGGATGTCCCAAAGCGATCGCCCCCCCGTTGACATTGACGCGATCATGCGACACCCCGAGGTCGCGCATATATCGCAGTACCACTGACGCAAATGCTTCGTTGACCTCGAACAGGTCGATGTCCTCGATCCGCATACCCGCCAGTCTCAGAGCTTTCCGACTTGCCGGCGCCGGGCCCGTCAGCATGATTGCCGGCTCGCTACCCACGGTGGCAAAAGCCCTGATGCGGGCGCGCGGCTGCAGGCCCAAACGGTCGCCGACCGCCCGGCTTCCGATCAGCACCGCTGCGGCGCCGTCGACGATACCGCTGGAGTTGCCTCCGGTATGCACGTGTTCTATTGCCTCCACGTCCGCATAGCGTTGCAATGCCACCGCATCGAATCCTGTTTCACCCATCATCGCAAATGCGGCTTTGAGTTTGCCGAGATCGTCGACGGTGGTGCCCGGACGCAGATGCTCATCTCGGTCCAGAAGCGTCCTGCCGAGAATGTCCCTCACAGGAACGACGGAACGCTTGAAAAAGCCACTTTCCCAGGCGTGGGCCGCACGGCGCTGGCTCTCTACCGCGAAAGAATCGACGTCGCGACGCGAATAGCCATCGATGGTTGCGACAAGATCCGCCCCCACGCCTTGCGGCACGTAGTATGTCTGCCAGGCGACATGCGGATCGGCATACCACGCGCCACCGTCCGATCCGATCGGTACCCGGGACATGGACTCGACCCCGCCACCAATGACGAGTTCCGCCTGACCCGACATGACTTGTGCCGCGGCCGTATTCACAGCCTCGAGCCCCGAGGCGCAAAACCGGTTGAGCTGTTTTCCGGGTACAGATTCATCGTAGCCGGCATTCAGTACCGCGACCCGCGCGATGTTGCTGCCTTGCTCGCCCAGCGGCGCGACACAGCCGACGACCACGTCCTCCACGAATTCCGTGGGCAGGCGATTGCGGTCGCGCAGATTTCCCAGCATCTGCGTCAACAACTCCACCGGCGTCACTTCGTGAAGCTTGCCGTCCGACCGACCGCGGCCGCGGGGCGTGCGCAGATGGTCGAATATATAGGCTTGTGCGGATTGCACGGTCATAACCGATGTTCGGCAGAACCGCCCCGAGGGGCGAAGTTCTTCGGCTGCCCCTCCAACCTGGAGGCAACCGGCTGCGCGTCCTCATCGAAATTGATGAACATGAATCTGAGGGGGATCTCTGCCCGCACCTCGCCCTTGTGGCTCTGCTTGTCCACATAAGCGCGCTGCGGAAGCCCACTCGCCTGCAGAATAGGCCTGAAGTTTCTCGACGTTTCTTCGTGAGTATATGCCAGTGAATCCATCAGTCTTCGACCTCGGACAGTTACTGGGTGCGACCTAGCTCTGCAAATCAAACGAGCTGCGTCTCGACGCCCAGTCACAACATGATTGTTGCAAGATTTACGCATGGAGATCAGTAACGCGAGGTGGGCTGCGGCCAAATTGCGTTCGATCAAGGTGAGGAATTGGCGCGCTGCGGAGTGCCATTGCGGCTTGCATTTTGGCCGGCACTCACCTCACGCCAACGCTCTTCCGTGGGCCAAGCTGCAATAGCCGCATGCGGTGGCGAAAGGCCTGGCCGAGATTCAAAGCTCGACTTTGGCCAACACTAGATCGACAAAGACAGGAGTTTTATGAGCCGGCCACCTTTTCGATCGGCCATGATGCGCGATGGTGTACTTCGTACCACTGCACGTAGCATGCTCTACGCGCTCGGCGAGGATGACGAGGACATCGAACGACCGCATGTCGCGGTGATACACACCGGCGGGGATATGAGCCCGTGCAATAAAACGTTGCGCGACCAAGCGCAGCACGCCATGAGCGGGATTTACGCCAACGGCGGCACGCCCCATGAGTGCCCCGTAGTATCCGTATCCGATGGCCTTTCCATCGCGCATTCAGGAATGCGGTTTTCGCTGATTTCCCGCGAACTTATCGCCGATAGTGTCGAAGCTACGGTTCGTGGCCATCAGTGGGACGGGATTTTTGGAATTGGCGGCTGTGACAAGAATATGCCTGGCCTGATGATGGGCATGGTCCGCTGCAACGTCCCATCGATGTTCCTATATGGCGGTTCGGCGCTGCCAGGTCAACTGGATGGGCGTGACGTCGACATCATCGACACGTACGAGATGATCGGCAAAGTGATCGCCGGCGACGCTACTGAGGAGGAGCTCGAAACGATGGCGCGGGCTTGCCTGCCGACCGCTGGAGCCTGCGCCGGACAGTATACGGCCAACACGATGGGCATGGTCTCAGAAACGCTCGGGTTGGCGCTGCTAGGCTCTTCGATGGTGCCCGCCGTTTTTTCGGCGCGAGCGCCCCTCGCGAGGCGCGCCGGGCGAGCCCTGATGGCGGCGGTGATGGCAGATAAACCTCTGCCGCGCGACATTGTCACTCGTAGGTCACTCGAGAACGCCTGCGCCCTTGTCGCGGCGACGGGCGGCTCGACCAACGCGCCGCTACACATTCCGGCGATCGCACATGAAGCGGGTATTGTCTTTGACATGCATGACGTCGCCGCAGTTTTCGCGCGTACACCGCTCATCGCTGACTTGAAGCCGGGGGGCCGATTCCTCGCGCGAGATGTATTCTATGCTGGCGGCGCACCGGTCATCCTTAAGGCTCTTCTCGATGGGGGCCACCTGCATGGCGAGTGTCTCACCGTCACTGGGCGCACGATTGCCGAAGAGTTGGAGTCAATTGGAGAGCCAGACGGTGAAGTCGTTCGCGGCTGCGAGGCGCCGCTGGCACCAACCGGCGGTGTGGCCGTTCTCAAGGGCAATCTCGCCCCTGACGGCGCGCTGGTGAAGGTGGCTGGTCTCAGGCGTTTGCAGCATCGTGGTCCTGCGCTTGTCTTCGAATCCGAGGAAGAGTGCTTGCAGGCGGTGCGCGCGAGCACATACAAGCCGGGTGATGTTATTGTCATCCGCGGTGAGGGCCCCAAGGGCGGCCCGGGCATGCGAGAGATGCTCGGCATCACCGCGTTGATCTACGGCCAGGGCAATGGAGAAGCGGTCGCCCTTGTCACCGATGGGCGCTTTTCTGGTGGCACGCGGGGCCTATGCGTTGGCTATATCAGCCCGGAAGCCGCTACCGGCGGCCCAATCGGGCTTTTGCGCGATGGCGATATTATCGCGATTGACGCCCGTCCAAACGCTCGATCCCTGTGTGTCGAGGTGAATGACGCTGAACTGGCCGCCAGACGTGCCGCCCAGCCTACCGCGGACCGCCCACTGCTTGGCGGTCTGCTCGAGAAATATGCCGCGACCGTGGGCTCAGCCCATCTTGGAGCGGTCACGCATAGCGGAGCAGTTGTCTGGGAGCGAGGAAAATGATGTTGAGATTGATCCCCCTGGGCGACATGCGGCCGCGCGAATTATCTTTCCGCGCGGTGGATTATGCCCAGTTTGGGGCTCTATAAAGATTTCGAAAATTCTTCTCAATCGCAGAAACAAGAAGGTAGAAGCTGGCGAGCAGCGGAAGACATAAGCTGCGCTGTTGCGCCTTTTGTAGCGCATAGCCCAGAGTTTCGTGAATCTCGAGCGGTCTTTTAGCAAGCAGATCCTGCAAGGACGACATGCGATGCTCCGGCGCGTGTCGAGCGAAATGCAGTCCGATGCTCATCACCAAATCGAGTGCTTCACTTTCGGCGGCACTGTCCGATCCCCGCCACCGGCAGGGCGGCTTGATCCGTCAGCTCGCATCCGAGCACTCGCGCTAACCGCCCCATCTCGCGGACAACCCGGACGAGCACCCGCGCGGAGTCAGGATTTGACAAGTATCTCCAGGTCTCGGCGCGTGTCGTCACGGACAGCACCAGGAGCCCAACCCAGGCAGTAAACTTGGACCATTCCACGCGGCGGATGTCACTTACCGCAGCTGCTCTTACACCTAACATCTCGAGGGCGGCGGCAATGGATTGGGCTCGAGGACTCAGCAGGCCGTCCATCTCTCCCAGCAAGACATTGACGTTGCGCGTGAAGATTGCCACCCCATCGTTGCGCACTTCGCCGCTGACGTCCGCGACCGCACCGAGCACGCAGCGCTCGCCAAACACTTCGGCGAGCTGCGCGTCTTTGAGGACGCCATTCTGAAGGGAGAAGGCCGTATCGATCTTTGCGTGGCTGAGCTTCGCCAAGGCGTCCGCCGTACCCATGGTTTTCATCGCGACCACCAGCACGCCCGCCCTATGCAAGCGGGAGGGTTCGGTGAGGATCGGCACGCGCTCGGCGAGTTCCACCAGTCCGGTGACTTTTAGTCCGTCCAACTCTATCTGCGCAGCCCGTCGGCCACGCGCGAGCATCACCCACCGAGTGCCCGGCACGCGCGAGATGAGCCCCCAGTATGGAGCCAATGGCGCCGGCGCCAAGAATGGCAAATTCAGCATCGACGGGATCGATAACCGCGGCATTTGCATTTGCGTGCATCGTTCAACGCCTCCCCAGCGCGAAATACATGCTCATAACCGACGTTCAGCCACACCACCCATATTTGCCTTTACGCGACCCCCTCTTTTTCAGATACCAGTGCTTCGCCCCAGGCCCGCTCATAATATGATCGTTGCAAGATTTACGCATGGAGATCAGCGACGCGACGTGGGTATCGGCCAAATTGCGCTCGATCACAGTGAGGATGTGGAACGCACCTCGCGAAACTCCGCCAGCAGACGCGAGGCATGCTCCCGGACGAGATCGACCGATCTGTGCTTCATGTGGCCGTAGCCGCGAATCTGGTCGGGGAGCGATGCGATTCCGACAGCCAGGGCGTGGCACTCCGGCGTCAGGCTGGCGACGATCTCATCCAACCACCGCTCGTATTGTCTGATCAGCTCGCGCTCCATCTTGCGCTCGCTTGTGTATCCAAAGAGGTCCAACGCGGTACCCCGCAGACGCTTCATTCGGGCCAGCAAACCGAAGAGCGGGAAGATCAGTGAGCCGAATTCGCGCTTCTTGGGATTCCCGTTTGGATCGAGCGAGCCGCTCAAAATGGGCGGTGCGAGCAGCACGCTCACGCGGGCACCGCTTTCAAACGCTTCGTTCAGCGCGGCGCGGAACGAGGGACGAGCATAGAGCCTTGCGACCTCATACTCATCCTTGTACGCAAGCAAGCGCCGGTAGCTGTGAGCCACCGCGACGGCGAGCGCATCGCCTCCCGGCACACAACGCTGTTCGGCCTCCGCGACTGCCCGGACGCGGCTGACGAAGCGTTGCGCGTAGCCCGCGTTCTGATACGCTGTTAAATGATCTCGGCCCAGTTCCACCAGCTTCTCGACGGAGGCAGACGAACCGCTTTTCAACCTGGAATCGCGCTTTATGTCAGCGTAGCCGAGCGCAGCTTCGCGGCCAAGATCGAGCGCCTGCTTGTTCAGCTCGACCGCAACGCCATTTAACTCAATCGCCCGCTCAATCGACTCAATGCCTATAGGCAGCAGTCCCTTCTGATAGGCGAATCCCACCATCAGCATGTTGGAGGCGATCTTGTCGCCGAGCACCCGTCGCGCGATTTCCGTCGCATCGACTATGCTGGCTCGCTCGTCCCCGACCATCGCCGCAAGCCGCTCACACTGTTCTGTCCCCGGCAGTGGAGAATCCCGGAATTGCTGGAATGCGGCGGTCGGCTCGACGCCGCCGTTGATGACAGCGCTGGTGTGGGATGAGCGGGTGACCTGCAACGCTTCCGGCGCAAGCGCCGCCACGACATCGCAGGCGATGATGAGATCCGCATCCGCCGAATCGATCTGGTACGACTGTTCCGCGCCATGCGTCTCGCTGAACCGCAGATAGCTATAGACCGGACCGTTCTTCTGCGCCATTCCCGTCATGTTGTACGTCGAGACGCCCTTGCCCTCCAGATGGGCTGCCATCGCCAATACCACACCGACCGTGATCACGCCCGTCCCGCCGATACCCGTTACCAGTACTTGATACGGAAGAGAATTCGCGGCTACTCTCTGCGGCTCTGGGAAGGCCGGGCGCGATGCTGAGGCCGTGATCGCTGCGCGGCGGCTCGGCTTGGCATTGCGGACAATCACGAACGACGGGCAAAAGCCCTTGACGCCATTGAGATCTTCGTTACAGGAGGACTGGTCAATCGCGCGCTTCCGGCCAAATGGTGTTTCCTTGGGAAGCACGCTGACACAGTTCGAGGCCACTGAGCAATCGCCGCACCCTTCACAAACTGCCTCGTTGATGAATACCCGCCGGCTGGTCGCAGGGAGTTTCTTTCGCTTAATCAGACGGCGCTTTTCAGTGGCACACATCTGCTCGTAGATCAGCACCGTAACGCCGGACACTTCGCGCAGCGCCCGCTGCACCTCGTCCAGACTCTCGCGCGGGTGCACCTTGACGACTGCCGGCAGCTGTGAGCTCTGTCGGTGTGTCTCCGGGGCCACGCTGACCACGACACATTGCACGACTCCTTCGGCGAGTACCTGCCTCGCCACGTCGGCCACAGTGAGCTCCCCCTCAAATGGCTGTCCACCCGTCATCGCGACGACGCCGTTGTAGAGGATCTTGTATGTAATGTTGGCGTTGGCGGCGACCGCGGCCCGGATGGCCAGCAACCCTGAATGGAAGTAGGTGCCGTCTCCGAGGTTCTGGAGGATCTGCTTTGTCTTCACGAAAGGCATGATGCCGATCCAGTTCGCGCCCTCGCCTCCCATCTGCGTTGATGGGAGCGTGTTTCGGTCCATCACCAGAGCCACCATTCCATGGCAGCCAATACCGCCGAGCGCGGCGCTGCCCTCCGGGACATGCGTTGAGGTGTTGTGCGGACACCCTGAACAGAAGTAAGGCGTACGGACTTCGCCACTGCTCACGGTCAGAGGGGCGGAGACGAGGGTCGCAATCCGCGCGGAACTGGTGGCGGCTCGTTGGCGAACCTCCTCGAGCCGTGCCTTCAACGTGGCATCTGCAAGACCACAAGCATCAAGTCGCGCGCCGATTGCAAGCGCTACGGCGGTCGGCGACAACGTCCCGTCGATGGGAAATAACGGCGAAGAATCGGAAACCTGTTTGCCAAATAACCGCGGCCGATGAGCGGAGGAATAGAGCGCGGCGGCCACCTGTGGCTCAATGAAGGGGCGCTTCTCTTCGACCACCAGTAGCTCTTCCAGGCCGGACGCGAAGGCACGCAGACCCACGTGCTCAATGGGCCAAATCATGCCGAGCTTGTAGACGTCGAAGCGCAGCTGGTGTGCACGCCGGCCGTCGATGCCCAACAACTTCAGAGCGTAGATTACGTCGGCGTAGCTCTTGCCGGCACTGACGATCCCGAAGCGGGCTTGCGGCGTCTCGAATATTGCGCGGTCGAGACGATTCGATCGCGCGAACTCCTGCACAAGCGGAAGCCGATGACGGACCAATAGCGTCTCGTCTCGTGTCGGACCCCATTTACCGCGGTAGTGCAGGCCTTCCGGTGGAAGGTTTTGCGGCGGCGGCAGCAAGAAATCCACGGCGGCGGCGGCGAGATCGACAGTGACGTCGGTCTCGAGCGTCTCGTTAACGCACTTCAGGCCAACCCATACACCTGAATACCTGGATACGGCCCACCCGGCCAGTCCGTATTGGAGTATCTCCTCGACGCTCGCGGGGTACAGCACCGGACTGCTGGCCGCTGCCAGCACAGACTCGCTCTGTTGGACAATGGTCGAGGACCTGGCTGATGGGTCGTCGGCGGCAACCACAAGCACGCCACCATGGCGCGCGGCGCCGGAGAAATTGCCGTGGCGCAACGGATCGACAGATCGGTCAATACCTGGCCCTTTGCCGTACCAAAGCGCAAACACACCATCGCGTTCTCCCGGGAAGAGCCCGATCTGTTGGCTGCCCCAGACAGCAGTGGCCGCAAGATCCTCATTGAGTCCTGGCCTGAACACGATGTCGCTTGCTCAGACAGTCCGCCGCGCGCCACAACTCGCGGTCGTAATTTCCAATCGGGCGATCCCCGGTATCCGGAAATGAAGCCTGCGGTGTTCAGGCATGCTACTCGGTCGCGTTGGCGCTGGAGCATCGGCAGCCGCACAAGGGCCTGCGTCCCGCTCATAAGAGCGATTCCTCGGTCCAGCTTATATTTGTCGTCGAGTGAGATTTCTGCCATCAGTGCTTCCGGGTCTCGGTTGATATTTCCCTGGTAAATGACACCTGCCACTTTAGTGACCACCCGGGCTCCCGATGGCGAGAGACCCAAGGTCCTGCAATCTCCGAGGCCGAGCAGGAATTCCAACGGTCGGAAACATCACTCTCGGTACAAGGGATCCATACGGTCCAGCTTTCGCGATCGGCGTTTAGGCATTGCTTGCATTTGGATGGCAGAATGCCGGTATTGAGTATCCAATACTTCCTGAGCCCTTGGCAGGTGAGCGCCGGCCAAAGTGACCGGAATACCGATGCTGCCCGTCGATAGTCGCAAATCTTTCCCGGTAGAAGTGCAGTGTCATAAAAGAATGGCCCTCCGCTTCTGCCCGTCGGGGAAGAGTCCCGAATTATGGCGCGCTCGAAGAGATTCGGACTTCCGGCTTCCCGGTTCGTGGCCAGCACGTCGATCAATATTTGGTACGTTGACGGCTACATGTAAATCGGCGCCGACACTCTAATGCGCTTATAAGCGCGGCGCAGGTTGAGTGTTCCAGCAATGGTGTAATTTGCGAGCCCCGATTGGGGCTTAGCTCATCTTTAGAACGGCGTGAGGCGGTGGCCAAGCTCAACGAGAAGCCGCTTCTTGCGCTTACCCTGCGCTTACAGCCAGATCGCAATCCGGCCGTGTATTTCTATCCGATTGATTTAATTGGTG
>CAWAQE010000013.1:0-8149 GCA_963784105.1 uncultured Gammaproteobacteria bacterium | reverse complement strand
TCTGCAGCCACACCACCGGCAGCCAGCAACTCCCGACCAGCCCATAGAGCACATCGACAATACGAGCCAAGGAGTTGACAGCGGATACCCTGTCATCAACGCCAGCGAAATGCCGGTCACCGGTTGCAACACTACGGCCGTCGCAGTAAACACCATATCGGCCAACACCACGTCATTACTGACCGCCGCGATAATTCTCGAATCCCCCGACCGCTGCGCGCGTAGAAAGAAGAACGCAATGCCCGCACCGGTGCCAAATAAAACGGTCGACGACACAATGTGCAGCCATTTGATCAGTGGGTACCAACTACCCATCTCGTCTGCCCTTTAATGTCATGTCATGCGCTCGCTGATCTGAGTCTTGATACCCCATCGTGCGAATTCCGGTTCGAAATGGGCTAGCTTGAGAATTCCCATGCAGACTTGAGCGCCTGGTGGGAAGGCGTAGCCTTGATGATGCCGATTGGCAAGAATGACGGCGGCCATGCAAGGAATTTCTGGACCGTGATTGTTCTCGGCGACCAGTTCCCATGTGAGGCATTTCTCTTGGCTGGCATTATCGAATCCAACCAAACGAACCCTCATTCCGCCCGTATCGCTACCCAGCCAATTCAGCCAAGTACCCATACGATCGAAACGCGCTCCCCAGCGGGCCATCGGAAGCGCCAATCCCATTCGCCGGCATTGCGCTAAGAGCCACAAAGCATGGTGCTGCAAGGATACTTCGAGAGCGGCTCGGAAGCTGACTGTCTGAACTCCGGGATATCGCACGGGTAGCAATTCCAAGTCCGGCACATCGCACGCAGCAGCCCTTCGCGAGCCGAAGGATAGTTGTACGCATTGAAGCTCCAGCCATCCATAGGCGGTACGCCACTTACCCTCTCGCCACCACAAAAACGGTTGTCCGGCGTATCCCAGAACCCCGGCTACCGTGGCGGCACCGCGCGGCGCATGTTGCCCCGGCGCAATGACGATATCGATCGCGCTCAGCTGCGCCAGTGATTGCTTCAGATCATCAACCACCGCCGAAGAGAGTGCCGGCAAGGTACTCGCCCCCGCGATCGCAAAACATCCGGCGGCCTCCGCCGATGGTCCCACCGCGCCGACGAACCCGGTCACAAACCCTCTCCCGTCCGCTATGTCGATATAGTGGGCGTGGCACGCCATACTCGCCAATGCAACCCGATAGTCTTGACCCTGGAACGGCCCCGCGCAGTGAATCACGAGATCAGGGCCCAGAGCCTTAAGATTCTTGGCAAATGATGGGCCGCCCATATCGAGCACCGCCGTATTGATGAACCCAGCCCGAGTAATCGGCCTACGGCTCGTCGCGATGACCTCAATCCCCGGCTCTTGGGCCAGCCGCTGACAGATCCGCGCGCCGAAATTACCTAAGCCTCCGATGACGACGACCCGCGTCATCTACTGCGGTAGGCAGCACGTACTGCGCCGACCGAACCAACGATACCGATTCCGCGCGAGCAGCCGATACAGCGCATCGCGCCATCGTCGAGGAACGAGGCGGACGATGTAGATCATTCGCCAAAGGCCGCCCGCCGCTGCGATCGCATGAATCGATGCGTCGGACTCAATGAATCGCTGGCCCTGATCCAAGACAAGGAACGTCACCGGATCTTCGGGATCAATACCGTATTCGACCAACAACGCCTTTCCCGCGGCGGATTGCATGGGAATGAGCTGAAATGGCGGCTCGACGCGAAGCCGCCTCAACAATCGGACGCCCCCTGTGCACACGTGGCAAATGCCGTCAAAAACAATGATGCGTGCTTGGGTATCTGTTTGCATCTTGGCTTTACGAGAGTTCCCTACTCTTTCTTCCGCCACGGTCCAGCAAGCGCGCGATTCCGCCGCCCAATTTAATGAGCGTCACGATCGTTGATCGCGGCAGGGCAATCATCTGGTCGTACCATCGGCTGATGCGCTCGACGAAGTCGAGCATCTCTCGAAGGCGAAGCTGCACGACCGGATCCACACTCTTGTCGTCCCTACACATCTCCACGCATTGGCGCAGCGCGTCCGTTGCCGGATCCAGCTCCCGGGCCTTGCGGCCAGCTGCGATACGGGAGACCAGCGTCCAAAGGTCAGTTTCGGCTTGATAGAAAGTCCGCCGATCTCCCAGTACCGGAACCGGCCTGATGAGATTCCATGTCTGCAATTCCCGCAGCGAATTCGACACATTGGAGCGTGCGATCCCAAGAGCATCCGCGATATCTTCCGAGGCCAGCGGTTGCTTGGACGCGTAAAGCAACGCATGGATCTGGCTCACCGAACGATTGACGCCCCAGCGCTCGCCCAGGTTTCCCCACTCCAAAACAAACTGCCGGACCGCAAGCGGGACACCATCCTTCACATATGTTATTTCTGTCATTACAGATATCACAGACTATTAGAGTTGCCTTGTCAAGATCTGTCCCCGAGTCCGGCTGCGCCTGAAAACAGGACGGCCAAATGGCCATATCTGCACTCTTTATCAAGTAATTCACCGAGGCAGACTCTTCAATGAAGAGCAACATTGCACCATTTGGAGACTACTGGTAATCCGTAGTATGATGACCCCGGAATTCGAATGGGATGCAGATAAGGAAGCCGCGAATCTTCACAAACACGGTGTGAGCTTTGCGCAAGCGGCCGCGACCTTTCAGGACCCATTCGCGGTGGAGTGGATCGATTCTCGCCAAGACTATGGCGAACAGCGAATCATTCTGCTTGGCATGACGACCGGCGACGTGCTGACCGTCGTTTACACGGAGCGGGACGAGCACATTCGGATCATCTCGGCTCGAAAGGCTACTCGATATGAGCAAGAAATCTACTTTCGCGAAAATGCGCCGTGACGGCACACCGGTCCGCGTGAAGGCGGACAGCGTAGAAGAGACCCTGCCTGCCGCGCCGCCGACCCGTCGCACTGAGGCCGAAATCGAGACCGCGGCGCTGGCGGATCCCGACACGCAGCCATTGACGGATGCAGATCTGAAACGGATGCGTCGAGTGCCGCGCGCCAAAACCCTGCGTCGCGCCCTCAGTCTGACCCAGGAAGAATTTGCACTCCGCTATCAGATTCCACTGGGCACGCTACGCGATTGGGAACAGGGAAGAACGGAGCCAGATCAACCCGCGCGCGCGTACCTGAAAGTCATCGCAGGCGATCCTCATCGCATTGAGCGCCTACTGAGAACAATCGATGGCAGGAGACGGCGTATTGGCTAGTGCGCCGATTCGGCGCGGACAACTGACGACCGGCACCGGGAGTATCGATGGAGACCCTGCTCGGCCTCGACCGGTTTCGGCCGAGAATATTGATGTCCAGCGCCGAACGATTCTTAACTCCGGACAACTGTGGAACAATCGCGTCTGAAGTCTCGGAGGATTCCTACGTAGTTGCCGTTATTGAAAGCAGGCGAACCGAGCTGGACCAAATTTGCCGCAATCGAGGAGTACGGCGACTGGAGCTATTCGGCTCCGCCGCCCGCGACGATTTCACACCGGCAAGCGAATTGGCTTTTCTCGTAGAGTTCTCCGGCAGTCCCTCGCTCACTGACTATCTTGGGTTTCGCGCTACCACCGAACGCGATCGTCAGCTGTTATATACAGCGTGAACCCGCTGAGTTTCTCTGGGCGCCTATGCTCACGAAGTAGAACACGCAAATGGAAGCGATCTTATATACACATTTACTATATGGTCATTTCCTGGATTTGATAGACTGCCTCAATAGTAGTTTAAACCGTTGCCGGCGCACGTCATGAAACCATCCGAAGCCCTTGTTGCACATCGCGACGAGCTGCGTCAGATCGTAGCCCGGCACGGCGTGATGCGCCCGCGCGTGTTTGGCTCTGTCGTGCACGGCGATGACACAGACGAGAGTGATCTTGATCTGCTCGTCGATGCTACAAGTACCACTACGCTGCTAACACTGGCGGCGGTTCAAATTGACGCCGAGAGACTGCTTGGTGTGCCCGTGGACGTGCGCACGGCGAATGACATTTCCAAGCGGTTTCGCGACGAAGTCCTGAGCGAAGCTGTTCCGGTATGAGCCGGAAGCGTCAGCTTCGCCTTGCCGATTACCTCCAGCATGTTCTCGACGCGATTGAACGCATCGAACGCTATTTGGCGAGCGGCGACGAACAGAGCTTCATGCAATCATTCATGCGGGATGCGCAATCGGCTGACTCACGGGTACTTCGACATCAACCTTGAGGTCGTGTGGAGAACCACGCAGAATGACCTCCCGGCGCTCCGCCAACATATCAAGTCCATGTTGAAGTCTTGACACTACCGGATCTGGGGAATCGCATGGAAAAGCTAGATCGCATTACCCAACGACCCGACACCATGGGCGGCAAGGCTTGCATCCGCGCGATACGTGTTACCGTGGGTATGATCGTCGGCCAGATTGGAGCGGGACGCAGTATCGATGAACTCCTGACGGAGTATCCGTATCTCGAACGGGAAGACATCTTGCAAGCGCTACGATATGCCGCATGGCGAGCCGAGGAACGTGAGGTTGTGTTGGCCGACGCGTGAAGCTCCTCGTCGATATGAACCTATCGCCGACTTGGGTAGATTGGCTCAACAAGGCGGGTTTTCATGCGGTTCGTTGGTCAGGTGGGGCCGCATGGACGCAGCCGATGGTGACCTAAGCTCGGCGGCCATCGGGGACCCGCTCATTGCGGCCTTGCAACAGATGACTCCCGACCTTGTAGCAGGTGCGCGGCTTACGGTCGATCCGGGTCGCACCCGACTCAATCTGCTGCCACTGCGCCAGCTCCTGATGGGCACGGCACTTTTGTTCCTGGCCCTAGGGGTAATCATGCTCGCGACCCGAAAGATCAACTGGTACACGATCGGGTTGTCGACCAGCAATGAGGTGTCCTCATGAATCGCCACACAAACATCGTTCGCATAATATTTGTTGACACGGCGTAATTTTCGCGTAAATTGCGCGCCCCTATGAATCATCAATTAGCAATCTTTTGCACGCGGCAGCGCTCGGCGCTGAAAGTCTGCGCTAGGGAATCTCGTGAATTCCTGCGGCGCACCGCCGCGCGCCTTGGAAGTCTTGATGCGTTAGCCCTGTTCGCATGAGTTTGCGGGGCTGACCGAATGGCAGTCCCGGAACAATCTCTCCATGAGACCCCGGAAGGCGCTGCCGACCGGGGTCTCGTCGTTTTGGGCGATGAGAAGTCATTGGCTAGAACGAAATGGAGGATTAGAGACTGCGGAATGCCGGGGTCTCGTGACGAGGTCGAAACATCGATCGTGCAGCGACAGTGGGCTCATAAAGCCCACCTGGCCCGCCTGTGCCCCGTTTCGGGTTGCGCAGGCGCGTACCGCACGGCCGCTCTGTTTCATGCCACCACAAGTTAGCTCAGATGGGTAGAGCAACGGTCTCGATAAACCGTGTGTCGCGGGTTCGACTCCCGTACTTGTACCAGTCTCGGAAACTGGGACTTGATGGTGTTGAGGCGAGGGTGACTCCCCGCATCGAGGTGAACTTCGGTGGGGGATCGATGTGCATTTCGACATTGATCCCGCACAACGTCTGCAACGCCTTGAGCGGTGGAACGCGCGGCATTCGCTCCGGTTGCCCTCGGTCGAGTCGATGAAGTTTGGTTCGCTCTCGCGAGGAACCCGGCTTTCCGATCGACGACTGCAGCGAATCGGCTCGGCGAGTGCCGCGGCCCCCACGGGCCCGCGCGGTATACGGAGGTGAACCTCGACTTGTTGGATGGCCGCCGTACATGGGGTACGGCGGCCGCGGTTGAGGAGAAGAGAAGATGAACACGATGATGGGAATGAAGCGAATCACGATTGCGCAGTATGAGCGCGGACTTTTGTTTCGTAACCGCAGCTTCGAGGCGGTTATGGAGCCCGGCGTGCACTGGTTGTTCGATCCGCTGAACCGGACTGAGATCAAGGTGTACGACGTCGCCGTGGCGGAATTCGAGCACCCGCGGGTCGACGTGCTGATCTCGGAGGCGCGTGCACTGATCGAGCGGCACTTGATGATTGTGGAACTGGGCGACCGTGAGGTCGGACTGGTCTACAAGAACGATCGCTTGGTATCTGTGCTGCCGCCGGGTAAGCGTCAGTTGTACTGGCGCGGACCCGTCACTGTTCGAGTTGATGTGAAGGATATCTCGCGCGACTTCGCGCTCGATGCCGACACGGCTCGGATCCTGACGCGTGCAGGCGGATCGGTGATGAACGCCGCGGCTATCGGCTCGGTCGAGGTACCGGACACCTCGGTGGGTCTGTTGATTGCGGACGGCGAGCTGCGTGATGTGCTGAAGCCGGGCTTGACGGCGTTCTGGAAGTTCCACCGCAACGTCAAGGCGGAGTTGGTGGATCTTCGGATGCAGACGATGGAAGTCGCGGGTCAGGAAATCCTGACGCGCGACAAGGTGAGTTTGCGCGTCAACCTGACGGCGCTCTGGCAGGTGCTGGACGCGGTTCAGGCCCGGACGCGGCTCGTCAACTTCGTCGAGTACGTCTACAAGGAACTGCAGTTCGCGCTGCGCGAAGCGGTGGGTGCTCGGACCTTGGATGAGTTGCTGGGCGACAAGGGAGCGTTCGATCGCGAGATCAGCACCATTGTGGCCGGCGAAGCTCGAGGGCAACGGGGTGGTGGTTCGTTCGGTGGGTGTGAAGGACGTCATCTTGCCGGGTGAGATGAAGGTGATTCTCAACCAGGTGGTGGAGGCGGAAAAGATCGCGCAGGCGAACCTGATCCGCCGGCGCGAAGAGACGGCGGCGACCCGTTCTCTGCTCAACACCGCGCGCTTGATGGACGACAACCCGACGCTGTTGCGGTTGAAGGAGTTGGAGACGCTGGAGAAGGTGACGGAGAAGATCGACAAGTTGACGGTCTTCGGCGGCCTTGAAGGCGTTTTGAAGGACGTCGTACGAATCCAGGTGCCGGGTGCCTGAGAGCCGCACGACAAGTTGCCCGGCGGTCGCAAGGCCGCCGGGCATTTACGTGATCAGGATATGACGGACATGAGCATTCATAATTTGGCGCCGGAGCGAACCAAGGACAGTTCGAGCCCCTTCCACGTCAGCGTGAACTTTCAGCACGACTTGTCTGATCTGGGTGAGGCGGTAATCAAGACCCGCGCGATCCAGGCGTTCGACAATGCCGCAACTCGTTATCCGATTCATCGTAACATCCGTTGTGCCGCAAGCAACAAGCTGCAGGACGTCTTTGACGATCTCGCCCTGAACACAGGCCTGACGCCGCAGCGGCTGGATACGGGAACCCTGCTGCTCGATGGAGACGGTGTATTTGTGAGCGCCGATGGGTACCGAAAGTCGGGTTATTGCTCTTGCACATTCAATGTATGGGCGGGGAGCAAGGAGTTGGCCGAACAGACTCGCACGACGCTGCTGCGTGCCGTCGGGCCCTGCCGCGTGCGCGATCAGATGTTCGTGATTGATTGGCAGTTCTGCAACAGTCGCGGCACACTGGTGCACACGTCCTTTGACGAGATTGCCGACGACGTCGTGATGGACGAGGCCTATCCACATTTGGGCGCACCCGTGCCGCAATTCATCGAGCGCTACCTGTCCGCGCCCGAGACAGTTTTGATCCTGCTGGGTCCACCCGGAATGGGCAAGACTCGCCTGGTTCGAGCTATTCTCGGGGCCATGTCCCGGCGAAAAGAGGACAGCGCCATGGCGATGTACACAGCGGACAAGAACGCATTGGAAGGCGACGAGATCTTCGTGGATTTCATCACCGGCCTTCACGATGCTTTCATCATCGAAGACGCCGATCATCTGCTGCAGCCTCGAAGCGACGGCAACCGGAATTTGCACCGATTCTTGATGATTGCGGACGGCGTGGTGCGCGCCCAGAACCGCAAGATCATCTTCACCACGAACTTGCCGAACATCGGCAGCATCGACGAAGCTTTGCTGCGCCCCGGTCGATGTTTCGCGACGATTCAGATGCGACCGCTGGCTGTAAAGGAGAGCGACGCCGTCCTGAGCCGTCTACTCCCCGGCAATCCGGGTGCGGTGGACCGCGCTCGCGAAACACTGTTGGCATCCGGCAGGAATGGTAGTTCGCTGGCAGCGATTTACCGGGTTGTAAGCGCCTACGGAGCCGGAAGCCTTTGATTTTATGGT
>CAWAQE010000012.1:0-9622 GCA_963784105.1 uncultured Gammaproteobacteria bacterium | reverse complement strand
CGACCTCTCCTGCGGAGAGGCGCACTTTATGTTTCTGGGGGAAGCCCCCAGAAACGTGCGGGAAAAGAGAAGAGGCAGAGAAGAGAAGCGCGCGCGCGGTATTGCTTCGCTTGGGGTTTCGTTTCGCGCACGGATCGCGGGCGCCGCGAGCTGCGCGCTCGTGCGTCACGAGTAGTCGCTCGTGGCGCACTATCACTGCAGCATCAAGACGGGAGCGAAGGGCGCCGCGGCCGATCACGCCGCGTACATCGCGCGCGAGGGCCGCTTTGCGGACCAAGAGCGATATGGCGCCGTCGAAGCGCAGAGCATCGGCAACATGCCGTCGTGGGCGCGCGAGGATCCGGCGGCATTCTGGCGCGCCGCAGATGCGTTCGAGCGCGAGAACGGCAATACGTATCGGGAGTTCGAGCTCGCGCTTCCCCGCGAGCTCGAGCGGGATCACCAGATCGCCCTCGTTCAGCGCTTCATCGAGAGTGAGCTTGGGAAAGCTCACGCGTATCAGTGGGCGCTGCATGCGGATCGAGCGCAGGACGGGGGCGAGCAGCCCCACGTTCACGTGATGTTTTCCGATCGCATCCAGGATGGCATCGAGCGGGGACCTGAGCAGTATTTCAAGCGCGCGAATCGAAAAGCCATGGAGAGAGGCGGGGCGTTGAAGCGTAGCTACGGAGCCAACAAGACCGAAGCCGCCCAGACCTATCGCGACATCCGCGCACGCTGGGGAGAAGTGCAGAACTTGGCGCTCGAAGCACGCGGGATCGCGGCGCGGGTGGATCATCGGAGTTTGGCTGAGCAGGGCATCCACGAGCGCGAGCCAGGGGTGCATCACGGGCCGGCGGTCGCCGGGATCGAGGCGCGGGGGGAGGTCTCCGAGGTCGGCGAACGGCAACGCGAACAGATCGCCGCGCGGGAAGCGAAGCGCGAGGCGGTGCTCCACGAGGCGCGGCAGCTCGAGCGGGCGCACGAGGTCGCCGAACGGGTTGCCGCGCGAGAGCGGCGCGAGCTCGCGCCGTTGGCGGCGGAGGCACCTGCCGAGGATCGAGCCGAGCTCGAGCGCCAGGTCGAAGCCGACCGGCGCGCGCAACTCGAGCGCACCACCCAAGCGGCGGCGCGCCGAGTGGAGCGGCGGGAGGCGGCGCTCGAGGCGGCACCGCCCCGGCAGCTCCCACTCTTCACGCGCTTGGTGGAGCAGGGGCGGGCCTTGCAGCAACGCTTGACGAAGGCGTTCGAACGGGTCAAGGAGTGGGTGCAGGAGAGATTTCGGCCGATGCTCACGCGGGAGGAAATCCAGGCTGGCAAAGCGGAGTTTCGAGCGGAGTACGAGCGCCACCGGGCCGAAGAGGCCGCCCGCGCCCAAGCGCTCGAGGCCGGGCGCGAGCGCTACGCTCGAGAGAAGGCGGCCGAGCTTGCCCGCCAGCAGGAGCTCGAGCGGGCGGCGAAGGAGCGGCAGCGATCCTTAAGCCGTGAGCGTGGCGATGATCGTTCGCCCGAGAACTCCCCCGACCACTCGCGTAAAAAGGATCGGGATCATGGCATGGAGCGCTAGATGGACACCGAGCGGAAAATTTACGGGCTACTCGAGACCGTCGAGCAGCAACAAAAAAGTTTAGAGATCGCCGCGCAGGCGCTCGAGGCGACGCGTGCGGCCTTGCGCACACTCGTCGATGAGATCCATTCGGCCGCGACTCACGGGGCGAGTGCGGCCGCCGCCCAGGCGGTCGCCGATCTCGTCGCGGGGGCGGCGGCGCCGACGGTCAAGCACTTAAACCAAATAGCGGCGAGCGCCGCCGGCGTCGAATCAAAATTCCGGCGGGCGGCGGCCTGGGTCACCTGGCAATACCTCGCGCTGGTCGCCGCGGGCTGTGCGAGTTTAGTGCTCGCCGTGTGGGTGGCCGTCTCCTGGCAACGCCAGGAGCTCACCGAGCTGCGGGATCAAAAGGCCGCTCTCGAGGCGCAGATCGCCCCCCTGCAGAGCACCGTGGATGAGCTCGTGCAGAAGGGCGGGAAGATCAAATTCAATGTGTGCGGAAATGACCGGCGGAAATGCGCCAAAGTGAATATCGGTATGGGGACCTTCGCCAAGGGGGGCGAGAATTACATGATCCTGGATGGGTACTAAAGGAAGCCTGGATGGCTAACACGACAACTCCGACCGTGTACTACACAGCGAGCGGGTTTCTGGAGCAGGCGTTCGCGTCCGCCGCCGCGGCAGATGCGTATTCCGCGCGCTCGCCGATTGTGAACACGATGACGCTTAATTTTCTTATGGGACGAGCGATTGAACTTGCAATCAAGGCGTACCTATTAAGTAAAGGCACTTCGATGGACGTTCTTAGGGGTCGACAGTTTGGCCACGATCTGGAGGCAGGCCTTACGCTGGCTCTGGAAAAGGGCTTCAACACAGAAGAAATAACAACGCCCACCGATCGGGAAGTCATCGCCGTATTGAATGGTCATTACTCCGAAAAGGATTTTGAGTATCCGCAAAAATCCCATATCAGCGGTTTTAACGAAGGGATCGTTCGTGCGACGACTAACCGAGTGCTACGAACGGCCGCCATCGAGGTCTGGGGCCGGGAAACATATAACCAGCACGCCCAAAAGCCAGAGGCACTACTCAACGGGCTTCTTATTGCGTTGGACGCTAAGTATTGAAGACCCGAGTTCTGAGAGCATGCATTCGGTGACTTTCCAGGGGGGGCTGAAAAAGGTGTGCCCGTTATAAAAAGGAGTATCGAACGTGCCAGATAAGGAGCAATTGGATACCGCGCAAACTGCTGGCGGCCGGAATGAATCGCAAATGAGACCTCGCGGTCTCTATCTGCTGCTGGTAGCAATTCTTACCTCATTGTCGGCAACCGCCGGTGCATCCTCCGCCGTGACACAGCCCATCGGGATAAGAGCAGGCAGCACTGTATATCGCGTCACCTGCCGCGAGGAAGTCGCTTGCAACGCTGAGGTTGCGAGAATTTGCACGACGGGAAACTTCGTCTTTGCCCGCGGAGGCACGCCCTTTGGTCTCGAATTCATTTGCCGGCCAAGCAAATTAATGGCAGCGGACTACGTCTCCACGCAGCCAGAAATCCAGGTCTTTATACCGCCAGAATGCAAAGACATGTTCTATGGCCCCGACTTTGTTGATTTGGATGCAAACGGTAACGCAGTTGCTACGAAGAAAGGTCCAAAACCAGATTACGCGCCTTGGGACCCCGGCCGCGCCATTCCAATGTCTTACAAGGATCCACGAACCTCAATCACTTTGTATGTTGAGAGTGACGGTCGGCACGTCGTTGCCATCGATTCTAACGGCAAGCTGCTATGGATTCGCAACCCGTGGGAGGATCCGCCCGCGTTCTGTCCGTATCGAACTCCAAGGCCGGTGATAGAGTCGTTGATCCAGACAGAACTAACGCAAATTGATCGGGCTAATTTGAAGCCCAGAGGTGCAAAGTTGGAACACACATTTATCGCGCTACAGTTCACTTCCTCGCAGTATGGTGTGTTGGATGAATCGACTG
This sequence comes from uncultured Gammaproteobacteria bacterium, assembly GCA_963784105.1. Lineage (GTDB taxonomy): Bacteria > Pseudomonadota > Gammaproteobacteria > Steroidobacterales > Steroidobacteraceae > Bog-1198. The sequence continues at coordinate 6,104 of CAWAQE010000012.1, read as the reverse complement.
GCGACTTCATTCCGGAAGGTCAGAATTGATCTGCTAGCGTTGGACCGACCGCTAAATCATCCAACAGCAGAGCGTATTTTTGTCACCGGCAACGCATTATCCTAAAAACTTTCCCATAAAGAGTCGATAATGGGGGTGTTATATTCGCACCCATGGCCAAAGCCCTTAAGAAACCAGCGGCGTCGAAACGCGCGCCAACACTCGAAAATGGGAAAGTTCACTCGAACGGGCGCAATAGGAAGGCACCAGAGCCGCGATCTCGAGCGGCCCCCTCCCCTTCTATCCCCCCACGGAGACAATCTAATCTGGATCGGCGCACCCGCGAATACCTAACGCCGGCGGAGGTCGAGAAGCTGCTGCAGGCCTCGAGCAAGGTCGGCCGCCACGGTGCGCGCGATCGGACGCTCATCTTGCTTGCCTACCGGCATGGGTTGCGGGTGTCGGAGCTCGTGACGATGCGCTGGGAGCAGATCGACCTCAAGTCCGGCCTGGTCCACGTCGCGCGACTCAAGAACGGCCTGGCCTCGACTCACCCAATCCGCGGGCCCGAACTCCGGGCGCTGCGCGAGCTCCGCCGCGACTACCCGGAAACGCCCTATTTGTTCGTCACCGAGCGCGGCGGACCGATGACTCCGGCGACGGCCAGGAAGTTGATTGCGCGCGCGGGCGAGCTCGCTAAACTCCCCTTCCCCATCCATCCGCACATGCTCAGGCACTCGGCCGGGTACAAGCTCGCGAACGAGGGACACGACACGCGATCGATCCAGCAATACCTCGGTCACCGGAACATCACACACACGGTGCGCTACACAGAACTGAGCCCTGAACGGTTTAAGGGATTTTGGAAAGATTGATTCCCATTACCGGGACTTTTTCTATTGGGAAAGTTAGCCCAAGTCTTTCGAGGCCTTCACGACACTGGCGCCAGTTTTCGGAATTTAGGCTTACGGAGCTGCGGGGCATTTTAAAAGTCGGTTGGCTAGTCTGGGTCTTTCCGGTATTTAGAAAACCATATCGAGAGTAATACGTAGCTGACGTTGCAACATTTGTCATGGATATTGTTACGGGGAACAGCGGTTTGGAAATAGCACTGAGACGTGCGAGCAGGAGCGCTGCACCGAGGCCTTGCCGCTGTAGATGGGGGGTTACCATGCCAAAAATTAACCAGGCGTGGCTTTTCCTCCAATTTAACGCCCATCCAATTCCACCAATGGCCACGGGGCTGTCTTCCAAGCAGAGGACGAGCTTTAAGTAACTGGGATTGCGCAGAAATAATTCAAACTCTCCCAAAAAACCTTCTGGAAAGTTGTCCGCTTCATTTTCTTTATAAATGGCTATGCATGCATCTCGATCGCTTGTGCGCATGGTGCGTAGCGTGGTCCCTTCCGGGATTGACTTAGGTGCGGCCATCTCGAAACGCCCAGGGCGCGAAAACAAAGACTGAAAAGACGACAGAACATTCATGCGGAGATTTGACTGAAGTGATTAAGGCCTACGTGTCACGACGGTCATTGCTCTCTTGTGCTCGACCGCGAGCGCTTCGCGTATGTCATCGATAGTGAATGCTCGAGAAGAATCGGCTTTTAATCGGTCGAAAGCCGGTGCGATTTGCTCATGGAGCCATGACTCGATCGCTGTGTTCTCGAGAAGCCCTTTTGGCTTAATGAAGGCCATCGGAGAAGCCCCTGCCGAATGCTTTTTCGATGCGCTTCAACGCATGTGCGATCTCGCCCTCGTCGCCATCAATGAGAATAGCGGCAAGATAATCGGCAGCGAAAACAGGGTCGCGCTGAAAGCGCTCTATCGTTGCGGATTCGTGCGAGCGTGTCAGCTCAGTAATCATGCGACGAATTCAAGCACTTCGGTTTGAACATTGCGCTCGATCTGACTGGCTTCTTTGGTCAAATTAATTTGCATCGCGATATAGGCAACGTCGAGCAAAGATTGCTCTATGGGATAAGCGCGTTCCTTGAGCCATTGGAGTATGGGGCTTAGGTGCCACAGCGCAGCGCTACCCTCGTGCATCGCGATCGGGAACGTATCCTTGTGCGTAATCGAGAGCTTTCGCATGTTCTGTCGAGTCACGCCGACTAATTCCGCGATTTCTGTCAGCCCTACAAAATCTGGCGCGACCTCAAGTAATTTGGCGGTCGGGATAGCGTGTCTCACCTCTTCCAGCGCACTGAAAACAGCATGCTTTGCAGACTCCGCTTCGCGAGTGAAATCCAAAGCAATACGACCGGTTTGCCCGATGCCGACTAAAGCGTCGTTGCATCCAGCAGCACCCAGGCGCTCGACGAGCTGGTCCATGTTCGGACTTCCCGCGGCGAGCGTGAACTTCAATGTGAACTCAAATTCCATCATCACTCCGAATCAGATTTCTTTGCCGCGTCCTCTTCCTGCTTCCGTGTTGTGCAGTTATCAACGACTCGTTTTAGTTGCCGCGCATGATTGCCGGCATTTTTCGGCGTACTCCAAATACTCGCTATACAAAATTCACCGCAACGACATTCGGCATCATTGTAGGGACAATACATTTTGCCCCAGGCGTGGCTACCGCCGAGTTCTATGCGCCACCCGCTGTCTTCCGCGTGCCGTAGAGCTTCTTCAACTTCTTTCTTCGGATGCCGAGCTCGAGCCATGTTGACTAGGTCCACACTATTGTTGAGTCATGAGGTTGTCAAGTGACAACCACGTAGTTGAGGCAATTTAGGCTTTCAGCCCCCTTCGGGCCGATTGTTGACATATTATAGCATTTGTATAGGATGCAACGAGTAGAGGTGCATAGGTGTATACGTGAATACAGCGCTCATGATTGTGGCGGTGGTGGCCGAAAAAGGCGGTGTCGGTAAGACCACCCTCTCCCTTACATTGGCTGTAGCGGCGGTTCAGGCTGGACGCAAAGTGGCTGTGCTTGATACCGATCCCCAATCGACCGCCTCGAAATGGACTGATCGCCGCGAAGCGGAAATGCCTTGGGTCGTTCCGACACATGCGGCACGGTTGGGCGCTGCCATCGAGCAAGCGCGTGTTCAAGGCGTCGATTTCATTGTTATCGATACCCCGCCCCATTCCAGCGCGGATGCCACTGAGGCTGCGCGCCGCGCCGATTTGGTTCTAGCGCCGGTGGAACCGCACCTGTTCACCCTCGAGACGCTGCCAAAGCTTGCAGACCTATTGAAGATCGCCGGCACGGCCCCTGCTCTAGTGGTGGTCAATAAAGCCGCTGTACAAGGTACTGAGGCACGAGACGCCATTGAGCACGTAAAGGCTCAAGGGTTCGATGTTTGCCCTGTCGTTCTCTATTTGCGGGCCGCACACCGACACGCCGGGAATGTCGGCAAGGTGGCCGCGGAGCACGAACCTCGGGGAAAAGCCGCTACCGAGGCACTACAGTTATACGAGTATACAGTTAACCAAATTACTAGGAGCCGGGAACATGCCGAAACCGAACCCACTCGCGCAAGGGCTTAACCAGTCGCGCCGAACAGCCACCGCTGTCGTTGCAGCACCTGATTTGTCGGCGACAAGGGCAGGGAGTGCCGGATCGCGTACGGGTCGAGTTTTGGTAGGTGGCCACTTTGCTTCTGAGGTCCAAAGGGCCCTGCGCATCATCGCGGCCGAGGAGAGCACGACAGTGCAGGCATTATTGGCGGAGGGCATCAATACGGTCTTTGCCAAGCGTAGTAAGCCGGAAATTGCCGGGCTGCCGACGATCCGAGGCGTATAAACGTAGCTGTGTATACAGGTATAAAGAATTTCGCAGGGAAGGGGATCGAAATTGGGGGATAAAACAGACAACGACGAGGGCGGTCCGCGGCCGGTGTTGGAGTTGCTTCCCAGCGACCTCAAGCTCCCGAGCGCACAGAAGCGCCGACTGCTTGAGTTGCCGCCCCCAGATGCTGACGACGCCATCCTGTATCAGCACACCGTGTTGTGCCAAACCTGCCTGCCATACCGCGATCCGGGAGATGGGATTCGCCTTTGGTCACGCCGCAATGGCTATGTGAAGCTCGAACTTCAAGCGGGCAGGGCGTACGACGGTCGGGTAGATGACTTCGTGGACGTTGGATTGCCCTTTGGGCCCAAGCCTAGGCTCGTGCTCTACCACCTCAACGCCGAGGCGCTACGCACACAATCGCCGGTGCTCGAGCTCGAAGACAGTCTGACCGCCTTTGTCAAACGCACGCTGGGTCTGGACACCAAGGGCCGCAACATTCGTACCGTCAAAGACCAGCTCTCCCGGCTTGCGGCCTCGGATTTTCGGATCGGCACCAGTAAGGACGATCGTTCTCTGACCCTCAAGGGCTCGATCGTTGAAGGCTTTGAAATCTGGACGCCACGGGATGCGAAGCAGCGCGTGCTCTGGCCCTCAACCATTCAGTTCTCGACACGGTATTTCGAGAGCTTGATGAAGCATGCGGTGCCGCTCAATGAGACGGCCATCGCTCGGCTTTCGCATAACGCCATGGCCCTCGATATTTATACCTGGCTGGCCCAGCGTTTACATCGGGTTGAGGAGGGCAAGACGGTGCTTGTTCCCTGGGTCTCTTTGTGGGAGCAATTTGGCAACGGCTATGCTCAAATCCGGCAATTCCGATGGATCTTCACGCGCACCCTCAAGCAGGTGAAAGTGGTGTATCCGGAAGCGAAATTTGACCTTACCCATCGAGGAATGACGTTGCAGCACAGCCGGTCCCCGGTCGGGAAGCGACTGTTACCGATGAGCCGTGAAGACTAGCCAATCGGCCACGGCCACTTTGTCACGCTCCCAGTGAATAACCCTGTGGTCTCAGCAAGTTATCCACGGCCACTTTGTGACGCTAGGCACGGCCACTTTGTGACGTTTAGGGCCCAAAAACCACGGCCACTTTATGACGCAATCCTATAGTTAAGAACCTATAGGTCCCCTATAGCTGTTTCGCACCCTCTGTGGATAACCCTGGGTCGCAGACATCTGCACCGCCTCTTAGGGGGCTAACGCCCCCTGCCGGCTCGATCGCTACGCGATCCCCAACCCACCCGGCATACCCCCCGAAGGAGCGCGCTACAGCGCGCAATTTCTGTGCGACCCATACGGGTCGCCGAAATCCGGTTTGGCAAAAAGAAAATCATCCGGAATCCGGCGGCATCGCCTGATTTTCCACGGTGATCAAAAATCGATGAGCCAGGCGGCTGGAGAAGAGCGGAGGAGGGCGATTTTAATGACCGAGGTAGTTCGGTTCATGCTGGAGTGAGAAATCCGTTTCTAGGGCTTCCTGGGCGGTTGAGCGAGATAGTTCGGCAGCCGAACTTTGGGTGGGCGAAGTACCATAGCCGCATGGCAGGAGCTCCCAAAGACACCCGAACCCCGGCGGAGAAGGCTCACGCTACGTGCTGCATCGTCGGCAATTTGATGCATGAGGGGTATGTGCCGACGCCGGAGGCCGAGGCGGTGCATACCCAGGTCGCCCGCGGGGAGATCACGAGCGAGGAGGCGATCGCGATCTTTCGTCAGCGCGCGCTTGAGTTTGACCGCAAGATCTCGCAGGCCAAATCGGATCAATAGCTTTTTGGTACGGGCCAGGACTCATCGCGCGTCGCGATCGCGAGGGTCTCCTCGGGGTCTCCTTTCCGTAGCAGCGCCGCCGGCAGGAGAGCTCGCACCCGCGCCGGTGGTCATTGACCGTTTGTCCTGCGCACCGACTTTGGGAGGGAAACCAAACACTGCCCGATCTCCCTCACGCACCAGCCAGTCCCAAAAGCGCACGCCGTCGATCTCGAGCTCTTCGGGGGATTTCCCCGAGGCGGTCATGCGATCCAAGAGAAAGGAGCCCACGAGAATTTTGCGCCGGGCATCCAAACGACGTTCGGCTTTACTGGGTTTCTCGAGCTTGGCGAGCGAGGCCTTCAGGCGTTTACGCTGCGCAGCTAAGGCAGCGAGTTGCTCAACCTTGCGTTTGTCGATGGCAGCTAATTTCTCGCGTAGGGTCTCTTTAGTGGGCATGAGAGCGATCCCTAGAATTGGAATTATGAGCGCGCAAGAATAGCGCTCCGAATGGCTAGACGCTAGCTGCAGCCGAGAATAAGATGCGGAGCATGAGCGGATCGATCCGAGACCTCTC
>CAWAQE010000011.1:0-28312 GCA_963784105.1 uncultured Gammaproteobacteria bacterium | reverse complement strand
AACGTCAATGCCGACGCCGAGTACCATGAGGAAGCCGCCGCTTGCGAACCGGGAAAAACGGCGTTGCCGAACGCAAAGATGTGATCAGCAGCACCTTACCAGGACGGCCCGAAGGCGTAGCCTCGACACTCTATGGCATACGCTCACAATAGTGCGATAAACCCAGGCGCGACGCCGTATCGAGTCCCGGTATTCGCTGCGAGCACCGTGTTGGCGATCGCATTGAACTATTTCTTGGGCAAAGAGATGGCGTGGGACACGCTGCACTATCATCTGTATGCCGGCTTCAGCGCCCTGCACGATCGCTTCCGCCAAGACTATTTCGCGGCGGGACCGCAATCGTATTTCAACCCCTACGCCTACGTCCCTTTTTACCTCCTCGTGAAACTCGGCATTCCGGGTCTGGCTATTGGCACTATCCTCGCGATGGCCCACAGCGTCGTGTTGTGGATCACCTACGAGCTGGCCTGCACTGCTTGGCCTTCGGAGGACCGAAGAGAGCGCTTTTTCTTCGCCCTTTGCGTGACCACATTGACGGTCATGAATCCCGTCCTTCTGCAGCAGGTCGGATCAGCGTTTTCAGACATCACAACGGCCGTGCTCGTACTTGGAGGGTGGCTTCTCTTGGCGCAAACTGTGCGGTGTCCCAGCACCAAGCGTGTCATTTTTTCCGGGGTCTTACTTGGCTGCGCGACTGCGCTGAAAGAAACCAACGCCGTGCATGCGCTGGCTGGATTCTTGGTATTGATCTTCGTGCCATTGCCATCGCTTGGACGGATTCGCAGTTTGTTTTACTTCGGCGCAACGCTTGCCGCCAGCTTTGTTCTCATAGCTGCGCCGTGGTCTTATCGGCTGGCAGAAGCGTTCGGCAATCCGATGTTTCCCCTGTTGAATCACATATTTAAATCCCCCGAATTCACGTCCGTCCCATTATTGAAGCATTACCGCTTCATCCCCGACTCGTTGGGCGACGCCCTTCTGCGTCCATTCTCCATCGCAAGCACTGCGGACATGGTTCACAGTGAGCTGCCGGCTCCCGATATTCGTTACGCCCTGTTAGTGATAGTTTTCCTATTACTCGTTATTGTCCGGATTCGGCAGTCGATTGCAGGCATCCCGGCACCTGAAAAGTCACTCGCGTCTCAATCAGCCACCCGGGTTCTCATAGCGCTTGGATGCGGATTTACCGTTGACTGGATCCTCTGGCTAAGCGCTTCCGGAAATGGACGGTATTTCATACCCATGGCGAGCGTCGCTGCCGTGATTGGCGTCGCGTTACTGTTTCGCTTGCTGGCGAATCATGTCGCGGGCCGTAACGCCCTCCTGGTTACGTTGTTCGTGGCACAAGCCACGCAGTTGTACTTGGATGGTCGATTTCGGTGGAATTACGCACCTTGGGGTGACCGCTGGTTCAACGTCACGGTTCCGGACAAGCTCGCCAACGAACCGAATTTATATCTATCGATCGGCATGCAGTCCAATTCATTCGTCCTTCCCTTTCTCGCGAAGGGGTCGTCGTTTGTCAATATTTCCGGCGACTATACACTCGGTCCTGATGGCGCCAACGCCTCGCACGTGCGGGCCTTGATAAGGCGAAGCGCACCGCATTTACGGGTTATTGTGAGTGGTGAAGAGATCTACCCAGATTCAGTCCGACGCGAACCGCGTCAGTCGGATATCGACGACATACTCGGTGCGTTCGGTGTTCGCGTTGATATGAATGATTGTCAAACCATCGGCATTCAGGGGTTACGGTCCCAGGTTTGGCGAGCTCTGGCGAGCTCGATTCCAGCGCCACTATCCCCGCCAGCTAGAAATCGGTTCCGTAGTTATCTTGCGAGCTGTCATGTGACTGCCGACAGCCGTGATCGGTCGGAGGAGAATTCGACCCGTCGAGTGATGGATCTTGTGCTTAACCGAGTTGAAGACGCTTGCCCCGCTTTATTTCAGCCTCGCCGCCCTCAAACGGAATATGAGAACAATGTCTGGTTTCGAATCTACCCGATGACTGACTTGACCACCTGGATCAGTAACGGAGAGGTTAAGTTCATTGACCCGGCCCACGGCCACAATGAAATCGTGATCGGACGCGAAGACGCGTGGGCCAAGGCACCGCTATCCCTGGACTGCGGACGCCGGCACGGTGTTTATTTCGCCAGGAAACCTACCCAGTGAATTTGACTGAGAGTGAGCCGCAATCGAGGCCTGCGCACGAACTCGACGGATCGAGTGGCGTTGGCGTCCCTTACCGGCTGCCGGTCTACGTTGTATGTACCATCCTCGCCTTGATCATCAACTATATCCTTGGAAAGGATATGGCGTGGGACACGCTGAACTATCATCTATATGCAGGATTCAGCGCAGTCAACGATCGCTTCGCTCAGGACTATTTCGCCGCCGGACCGCAGTCCTATTTCAATCCCTACGTCTATGCTCCTTTCTACTATTTGGTGAGTACCGGTCTGTCATCCCTTGAGATCAGTTCCATATTGGCGGCGGTGCACAGTGTCATCCTCTGGCTTACCTACGAGCTTGCCGTCTCAGTTTGCCCGTTAGACGACCGACGCACGCGATTGACATTCGGCCTTTGCGGAGTCGCTTTGGCACTTATTAACCCGATCCTGCTCCAACAGATTGGATCGACCTTTGCCGATATTACTACGGCGGAGCTGGTGCTCGCCGGCTGGTTGCTGCTCGCCCGTGCGGTACACACTCCGGGCACGGCGCGGGTTATTTGGGCCGGCCTTCTGCTCGGCGCCGCAACCGCGTTGAAGCTGACCAATGCCCTACATGCAATCGCTGGTTTTGCCGTGCTGATCATGCTGCCGCTGGTGCCGCGCGGACGGGTCCGTTTCGTCGCCGCCTACGGCGTTTCGCTTGGCCTGAGTTTCGCAGTCGCCGCCGCTCCATGGTCGTATCGCCTTGCGCGGATGTTCGGCAATCCCTTGTTTCCGCTGATGAACAACGTGTTCCGGTCGCCGGAATTCACGATCGAGCCGCTGCGGCACCTCCGTTTCATTCCGGCGACCATTGCCGAGGCCCTCTGGCGTCCGTTTGCCATGATCGATCCGGTAACCATGGTGCACGAGGAAATGCGGGCTCCGGATCCGCGCTACGCCGTTCTATTGGTGCTGAGCGGCGTGTTTCTCTTTGGCTGGCTGAGACGGCGTTGCAGATCTTCCTCAGGCCAACCGGCGTCGAGCATAGACACGGTTTCCGCGCGTGTGCTGGCGGCGATCAGCTGTGGCCTTGCCGTAGACTGGGTCGCTTGGCTGAGCGGTTCCGGCAACAGCCGCTATTTCTTGCCGATGGCCAATGTCGCTGCAATCGTTATCGTCGCATTGCTGTTTCGACTGTTTGCAGCGCGGCCGAAAGCTCGCAATTATATTCTTGCGGGAATTTTTTGCGTCCAAGGAGTACAGCTCTGGATGGGCACGGATTTTCGCTGGAACTCGGTGCCCTGGGATGATCACTGGATCAGGGTCTCCGTACCTGCAAAGCTGACATCCGAGCCCAACCTATACTTGACCATAGGTGGTCAGTCGAATTCCTTCATCGCCCCTTATCTAGCAAAAGGCGCAGGACTGATTAATTTTTCGGGCGGCTATGTGCTCGGTCCGGATGGCGCCAATGGAGCGCGAATCAAGACTCTCATCAGCCACTACACGCCGCACGTACGCGTTCTCATACGCGGTAAGCGGCTATACCGCGACGATGAGCGGCGTGCCCCGAACCGCACACAGATCGACAATGCTCTCGAGCCGTTTGGATTGCGTGTCGATCAGACCGACTGCGCGACGATTACCGTGCATGGCCTGCCTCCCGATCTCGAATTTACGATCGCCGGCTCGGAACCGGCGGTGCCGCAATCTCGTGATACGACGTACTTGGTGAGCTGCCAAGTAGCTCCGGACAATACCGATCATTCGAATGACATATCAGCGCACCGGGATGCCGATCTCGTCCTCGACCGCCTCGAAGATGCCTGTCCAGAACTTTTTCAGCCGCGCCGCCTGCGCACCGAATACAACGCCAGCGGCGGCCTGCGGCGTTACATGAACACTGATTTATCGGCATGGGTGAGCCGCGGGTGGGTGAAATTTCAACAGCCGTCCACCGGGGGGGAGATAGTTTACCTTGGCCGCGAAGCGGATTGGGTGAAGGCGCCCCTCCGCCTAAGTTGCGGCCGTCGCAACGGACTTTTTTTTGCCGCCGTAGTCGATTGACGGACCATAAGTACGTGGCAGCGGCCACCCAACCTGCCTGCCTGCCACCCGCCGCCATTGCGCCGCCAACACGCTACAATAGAGCCATGCTGAAACCCGCTGTTTTAGTTGTCGACGACGAGCCGGATCTGTGTGAGTTGCTGTCAATCACGTTGCAGCGCATGGACCTGAATCCTCGAACGGCAAATAACGTTGCGACCGCGCAGCGTCTGCTGAAAGTCGAGCAGTTCGATTTGTGCTTGACCGACATGCAGCTACCCGACGGCGATGGCTTGGAACTCGTCAAATGGATACAGCAGTATTCACCGAGCGTGCCCGTCGCCGTAATTACCGCTCATGGCAATATGGAGACAGCGGTGCGCGCCCTCAAACTAGGCGCCTTCGATTTTGTGTCCAAACCCCTGGATCTAGCGGGTCTGCGCAAATTGGTGGCGACAGCCATCAAGCTGTCGGAGAGCAACGAAACCGACACCAGCGTATTCGGCCCACGTTTGCTTGGAGCGTCCGCCGCGATGCAGCATATGCGTGAAATGATCGCTCGAGTCGCACGCAGCCAGGCGCCCGTTCACATTTTTGGCGAATCAGGGACCGGCAAGGAATTGGTGGCGAAACTCATTCATGAGTCTGGTCCGCGGCGTGACGGTCCGTTTGTGCCGGTGAATTGCGGCGCCATTCCGACAGAACTCATGGAAAGCGAGCTATTCGGCCATAAACGCGGCAGCTTTACCGGTGCCATAAGCGACAAGCGTGGGCTCATTCAATCCGCCGAAGGGGGTACGCTGTTTCTTGACGAAATCGCCGACTTACCTCTTCATATGCAGGTCAAGCTGCTGCGTGTGATCCAGGAAAAGGCGGTGCGGCCGATCGGCGAGCAGATCGAGGTCGGCGTCGATGTGCGTGTTCTATCAGCCACCCATAAGAACCTTGCGAGGTTGGTTGCCGAGGGAAAGTTCCGAGAAGACCTGTTTTATCGCGTGAACGTCATCGAGTTGCGCGTACCTCCGCTGCGCGAAAGGCCCGAGGACGTGCCGGAGCTCGCGGAAGCGGTGCTGCGGCGCCTGGGACGACGCATGAAGGTTACGCCGCCGATGCTGGGCAAGGATGCGCTGACCGCGCTGGTAACCTACGCGTTTCCGGGTAACGTGCGCGAACTTGAGAACATCCTTGAGCGCGCCATAACGCTGAGCACGAGCGGAGAGGTCAGCGAGAAGGAAATCCAGCTCCGACCGACCCATGGAGATACGGCTGCCGCGCCGATTTCCCAAATTGGGGGAGCGCTGGGCGATCATCTGGAAGACGTCGAGCGCGATGCCATTCAAAAGGCACTGGAACAAACTCGATATAACAAGACGGCGGCGGCGAAGGTGCTGGGTATGTCATTCCGGGCGCTGCGGTATCGAATCAAGAAGCTCGGCATCGAATGAGGCTTTCGCGACTCAGAGCACAAAGCGGCGCGGTGTGATTATGTAATTATTAGAGGGCTAAATATCATCCCCATGGTTCGGGACGCAACATAGAGCTGGCAATGGAATTCACGATACTCATGCCCTGCCTGAACGAGGCATTGACCGTCGAAACGTGCGTTCGAAAAGCACGGGCTTATTTGGAAAGGCACAGCATCGTCGGCGAAGTATTGGTAGCTGATAACGGGTCGACGGACGGCTCCCAATCCATAGCGCTGGCGGCAGGCGCACGTGTCGTAGAGGTGAAGAGCAAAGGCTACGGCGCAGCGCTGATTGGCGGGATTGAGGCGGCGAACGGTCGCTATGTAATCATGGCCGATGCCGACGATTCCTACGATTTTACCAACCTGGATGGATTTGTCGATCGATTACGGCGCGGATTCAAACTTGTCATTGGCAACCGTTTTCAAGGCGGAATATCGCCGGGAGCAATGCCGCTGCTCAATCGATACTTGGGCAATCCCGTGCTTTCGCTAATCGGTCGCACGCTCTTTGCATCGCCGGTTGGTGACTTCCATTGCGGCCTTCGGGGTTTTGAGAGGCAAGCGATTCGCGAATTGGGGTTGTGCGCATCAGGAATGGAATTTGCGAGCGAAATGGTCGTCAAGGCATCCTTGGCTTCACTCGAGATCGCGGAAGTGCCGACTACGCTGAGCCCGGACGGAAGGCAGCGCGCACCGCATCTGAGGCCTTGGAGAGACGGTTGGCGCCATCTGCGATTCATGCTGTTGCGCAGCCCGCAGTGGCTATTCCTGTATCCGGGGATGGCTTTGAGCGCGATCGGGATCGCCGGCACGGCGACGCTGACCAATCGGCCCGTGCAGATTCCCGGACTTTTTACGCTCGACATCAATGCGCTGCTGTATTTTTCGATAACCGCCATTGTCGGTGTGCAAATTGCATTTTTCGGTCTGTTCGCTGTGGCTTTGGCAAATAAAATGCGATTGCGGGTGGCCCGTGGACTTGCGGAACGACTGTTGCGGGTCGTGCCGCAGGCCGGCGCGATCTCGGTAGGCGTGTTCCTGGCTGTCGCAGGTCTTGCCGGGGCACTGTACGCGGTGGTGCAATGGGGACATTCGTCGTTCGGGGCGCTCGTCCCGAGCGAAATGATGAGAATTACCATTCCCTCGGTTACGGCACTGGCGCTCGGTGCTCAGATTATATTCGGCGGCTTCTTGCTCGGATTCATCGAAATTGAGTAGCAGCTGCGAACGCGCGGAGATTGCATGTCGACAAAGCTATTGATAGTGGTCGTGACCATAAACGCGGTATTCGGACAACTGATTCTTAAGTACGCCATTCGCGAGCTGGGTGGCCTCCACGCGCTTGAATCGATGTGGAAATTTGTGGCGGAGGCGCTCACTTCTCCGTGGGTATACGCGTCCGTCTTCATTCAAGGATTAGGCTACTTTTTGTGGATGATCCTCCTCTCTCGCGAGAAAATCGGCGTAGCCACGGCAAGTGTCGGCGCCGGCTTCTACATTCTGACGCCGCTTTGCGCCTGGGCTATTTTTGGAGAATCACTGAGTGTTTTGCAGTGGCTCGGCATTGGACTACTCACAGTAGGAGTAACTTGCGTCGGCGTGGGCCAGTCTTAAGCTTACGGCCGGACCAATATGGCCAGATTGTTCCACCAGGGTCGGATTCTCGCCTCCGTAACGAGCGCTGCCGGCCCGAAGGTGTGTACGAGGTGTCCGCGCATCTCCGCTCGCGTCAGGTAGCGTATCCGATCGCCGGTAAGCCACCGGTCTGAGGCGTAACTCAACCAATGGATAGGCGAATAATTTCGCTGCCAATCCTTGAAGACAAAGCATCCTTGCGGGGCCAGTGCGGCACGAATCGCATCGAGAAGTCCTTGTCTAAACTCAATGGGCACATGATGAAGGACGTCGCACAGCACGATGAAGTCAAATTGACCGGCCTCCGCCGCGGCAATTTCCTGGATACTGCACTCAATGAAACGAACTCGCTCCTGCGATCCTTCATAGAGCCGGCCAACGCGCGGAGTTATATCGATGCCCGTGATGTCGGCGTTGGGATAAGCGGCTCTGAGACGCTGAGTCACCGTACCCTCTCCGCAACCCACTTCTAGAATTTTTTGCGCGTCCGAATTCCACAGGCGCATTTGTTCCACTAGAGCGTTGAAATCCATGTAGAGCGATCGATAGACCTCGCTGACTTGTCGTTCGTGGCGGCCGAACATTCTGCGGATGGTGGGGCCGAGTTTCATTTTAAGAACCGGCCGCTGAATGACGCCCGGCAATGATGCCTATCTGCCTGCAAACCCAATCGCATGAGCCACCCGCTGCTATATTTTTATGGTTACCACGTAACCAAAGCTGGTCATAGGGAATAGCCATTCGAATCCGTTTACCGCGAGTTCGCCTCCCTCGATCACACGGCGCCTCAAGCCCCGAGCGCGATTTTTCATTTCAATAAAACGGGAAAAATAAGGGATGATATTCCAATCTTGAAATCCAGCTCTGGCACACAAGGTGCACAGTGTCTTAAAGGAAAATATCGCGAGATGATCATGGTGCGTAGATTCCCTGGATAGAAGGCTGATGAAGCAATTGTGCACAGCAGTCGCGTTCGGAGTCGTCAGGATCAGCACCTTGCCCTTCAGGGTCTGAATCAAGCTGATGCTTTTGAGGAACGACAGGGGATTATCCAGATGCTCAATCAGTTCACCCGCGACTATCACGTCGGGCAAAAAGTTCTGTGATTCGAGCCATGTGTTCAAGCGGGAAATATCGGCCCTATAGATCACCGCATTTGCGGTGATTCGCAGCCCGTCGTCGGGAACCAACGCGGAGCTATCGAGACCCACGACCTCGGCGGCGTCTTTTGCAATTTCTTCGTGAACCCAACTGCCTTTTCCTTGTTTCGCCTGATAGGCAGTCTCATCCAATGCTCCCAGATCCAGGACTTTCTTACCTAAACACTGCTTTCGAATGAAGTCGATGCGATGCACGGGCTTGGAGACGGGAAGTCGTTCCAGTGGTTCGTAAGCAGGGAGATACCCTCCTCCAGTCATCGTGGTGCTCATATCTCGACAGCCTGTCGTGTCAGCCATATATACCCTCGACTTGCCCAAATTACCATTGCGTGCGAGCCCATGCTCGCGGGTAGCGCGCAAACGCGCGCGTGATGCGCCCGCCCGCAGCGGGTAATCGCGGCCTGTTCACTGCCCAGTAGACAGGCACTCATGGTGAAGTGGGTTGGGTAACACCCTTGAGACGATTGGCGCGATAGCCGAGCCTGTAGACCGATGCGAGCACGGCGGCGATCGGCCTTGGCCATAGGGCATCAAATAACGCACGATCCTCGCGCTCGCGCGCCCGATTGGCGATGGTCGCCGTAGTCTCGCTTCCGGCGTGAACGCCCTTGGAAACCAGCCTTTCGCGAACATACACAAAGCCTCCGGGGCGGCGTGCCAGTTCGAGCCAAGCCACCCAATCCAGGTTGGTCTGAAACCCGCTGGGAAACCGGAAATCGGTGAGCGCCGCCCGGTCGAGCATTACGCTCGGGCAACAGATCGGATTGCCGAAGGACAGCAAGCGGACCTTGTCGCGTGTGTTGTCGATGCACTCGTGCGAGCCGAAGGCGCGGCGGCGAAGCGCGCGTTTGATCCGTAGATTGATATTGATCGGGCGCGGACCTAACGGAGTGTGCTCAGAATAGTCGCAGAAGGCCAGCAATGCGCCGGGATGCAGGCGCAGCGTGCCACTTAGCCGTGCGGCATAGGACGGCGCGAAGTAATCGTCTTGATGGGCAAGCGTCACCAATTCGGTCCGCGCCGCCGCCAGGGCGAAGTTCCAGTCTGCAGCGATGTCGATGCGCTGCGGATTGATGTGCAAAGGCAGCGCGTGATGTTTCGCGAATGCGGCAAGCTCCGCAGAAGGCGTCGAGCTGGCAAGCAGGATTTCGCTGCGGCCTCGCTCCTGCGCGCGCAGAGATTCGATCAGGGCAGCTAGGTTTGGCGCCGCTCGATACACCGGGACGGCGAATGTATGATCTAAGGAACCCATCATTTACCTTCCTGAGTACTCGAGAGATGTCGAAATATCTCCATTGTTCCTTTGCTCGTTGACTTCAGGCCGGTGTTGGCCACCCCACCCCCACGCATAAGCGCAACGTCGATGGCCATGATCCGGGAGCGCAAGCCCCAAGACTACCAATTAATCGCAACATTCCGCACTCCCGAGAGCGACCGAGTAAGGAATCCAGCCGCACGCGCACCGTCTTGATCGCTTCGTAGCCACTTCGTCTTGATACGCGCGCAAATTCGGCGGTGTAATTGTGAACTCGGTACCCTTTCGTACGCTATGAGCACTGGCGTCGATATGTCCTCTCGGGCCGTGCATTATGGACTGATACCTCTATCCGTGATTTCGGGCGTCGCAGCGCTCATCTATCAGACCTGTTGGCAACGGGCTCTATTTGAGGGGTTCGGTGTCGATATAGAGTCGGTCAGCATCATTGTATCCGCTTTCATGCTCGGTCTTGGTGCCACAGCGGGCGGAGAGCTCGCCGAGCGATACCCGGATCGTGTGGTCACGATGTTTGCCTAATTGAACTTGCCACCGCCGCATTCGGGTTTTGCAGTCCAGTTCTAATCCACGCGGTCAGTGCCGCTGCCGTAAACGGCTCTCTACCCGCCATCGCCGCTGCCAATTTCGGGTTGTTGCTGATTCCGACGAGTTTGATGGGAGCCACTCCGCCGATTCTTGTAACCCATATCGCCCGCCTGTATCGAAACCTTGGCGTACCAGTCCGTGTCCCGTATTTCGCCAACACTCTGGGAGCCGCGTTCGGAGCGGGTCTTACCGGCTTTGTGGCATTTTACTATCTGGGTCTCACGTCTGCGATACATGTTGCGGCAACGCTCAACGTGGCAGTGAGTGGGACCATCCCAGGGTGACTCGGTCTTTGGAGGGAACGTTTATGATGGCATGGCAATGGTCAACGTCGATACCAATCCGAATCGCCTCAATCGCCTGTATAGGCTGGCATTGCTGAAGCCGGATGCAAAGCGCGTATTGTTCATCGGACTGTCTACCGGCGCCTGGGTAGGGGCGATGCAGGGATCCCCCAACGTCGAATGAATCGACGTGGTTGCGATCAACCCAGCTTGCTTCGATGTGGCCGGATCCTACACACAACTGGTTCCGCTGCTGAAAGATTCGCGGATTCACACACACAGCGAATACAGACACGGCGAGCGATTCGGACCCCCGCGATCCTGCAGGCGCTGCTGCCCCCTCCCGGACCTCCAGAGTTTGTATGGTGGGCTTTATAAGACGGCCGCCGCCAAGGTCATCGGAATGTCGTTTCGTGCGCTGCGCTATCGAATATAAATGCTGGGGATGCAGTGGTTCTTGCACTCCGCCCTGCAAAACCGTGATTGCTTTCACCAAATCCGGGTATTCGTTATGTTCAATTGTGCCTAGGTGCTGATGTAGACTTGAGATGTTGCCGAAATTTGGAATCCGAAGACTATGCTCGACTGGTTTGATTCGCGCGAAGCCGCTCAGATCGGCGCCGCATTAGCAGACGAATTGGCGCCACGGACGGCACCTGCTGTTGCGCGCGGTGAGGCGACTGGGGTCTCTTCCAAGGCGCTGGAGCGGTTGTTGCGGCGAGCTGACAACGAAGTGCGTTCGCTGCGCCTCAACTTCTACAAGAAGGCAAAATTCGCGAACTCTTTCAAATGGCGATTACTCGAGAACGGTGTTACTCAAGAGATTGCCGACACCGTGACTCAGTCATTGGTAGTTCATCTCGCCCAGAGTCAGGTTCCTGTGGTGGGTCAAGATTCGGCTGCGGTACCGACCGATAAACACGACCGGGCCAAGGCTGAGCAAATCTTCAACCAGGGCAACAGTCGCTTGGCGAAAGGAGCGTATGCCGAAGCGGCGTCCCTTTACGAGCAGGCGCTTGAACTTGACTCCTCGCATGCGGAGACGCTCAACAATTTTGGGACGTCGCTTCCTCATTTGGGCCGCTATGAAGAAGCGGAGCAGTCCTTCCGCCAGGCGATTGCAATCAAGCCGAATTACGCCGAACCCTACGGCAATCTTGGGATATTGCTGCGATTGAAGGGCGAACTCTTCGGAGCTGAAGCGGCACTGCGGCGCGCCCTTCAATTGAGGCCTAACTTTACCGATGCCAGGATTAACCTCGGACTGACTCACACAACTCGTGGCCGCTTGCGCGATGCCAAAGCGTGTTTTGCGAAGGTGCTGAAGGCCGCCCCTCACAATGTCCTCGCGTTGTATGGGAACGGTCAAATTGCCACGATAGAGGGCCGATTCGACGAGGCCGAGGCGACGTTTAATCACATTCTCGAGCTCGATCCTAAGATGCCGGCTGCCTGGGCGGGGCTGGCGAATCTGCGCAAGATGACGACTGGCGACAGAGCGTGGTTCGAGAAGGTAGAGAAGCTCGCGACCAGTGGCATCCACCCCATGGATGAAGTTACTTTGCGCTTTGCCATGGGCAAATATTGCGACGATGTTGGTGATTTTGGCGAGGCCTTCCAGAACTACAAGCAGGGCAACGAGTTGTTAGGGAGTGCGGCTGAGCGCTATGACAGAAAGGATCGCTCGCGTCTCGTTGATGATCTGATCCACGGTTATTCGCGGGAGGCGCTATCAACAATTGAGAAAGCGGGCTCAGCATCGACGAAGCCCGTCTTCATCATTGGCATGCCGCGTTCGGGCACCTCCCTCGCCGAACAAATCGTCGCCTCGCATCCGGCAATACACGGAGCCGGTGAGTTGCCATTTTGGGAAACTCTGGCGGAAGATCAAGCAGGCATAACGCGGAAAATATCGAGCCTGCCGATCCGGGTAAAGACAGCAGAAGCGTATCTGCACCTTCTCGAGGGCCGATCTGCCGACGCGCTGCGGATAATCGATAAGGCGCCTGTGAACTCTGACTTTCTGGGAATCATCTACTCAGTGTTCCCCAACGCCCGCGTCATCTATATGCAGCGAGACCCAATCGATACCTGCCTTTCTTGCTATTTCCAGCAGTTCTTCACCAGCCTCAACTTCACGCTCGATTTGTCCGACCTCGCCCACTACTACCGCGAACACCAGCGGCTCATGGCGCATTGGCGCGCGGTACTGCCGCCGGGATTTATTCTCGACGTGCCCTACGAGGAGCTGGTCGCCGATCAGGAGGCTTGGTCACGCAAAATGCTGCAATTTGTCGGTCTCGAATGGGACGACCGGTGCCTGGAGTTCCATAAGAACAAGCGGCAAGTGGTGACCGCCAGCGCCTGGCAGGTGCGGCAGAAGATTTACAGGAGCTCCGTGGCTCGTTGGCGCAACTACGAGAAATTCATCGGTCCGTTGAAATCGCTCGTATAGGTAATTTGATCTGCGCCGCCGAATAGCGGCCAGGTTTGCCCTGGACAAATCTTGTCACTTGGTGACGCGCCGCGTCGCATGTGACGCTCCCAGACGACGCAAATATGTCAATCCTTTATTAGACGGGTCCCTAATTATATATTGAATTCATATGCTTACACGATGATAGGAACTGTTGGCATAGGCGCTTGCTCAGTCCCTGTTACCGGCCCAAGCCGTTGTTCGAAATTAAGCGTACTTTGTGTTCATCTCCAGGAGTCAAAATGTTTAAGAAAATGCAAAAGGGCTTCACCCTCATCGAATTGATGATCGTGGTGGCCATCATCGGTATCTTGGCCGCGATCGCCATCCCCGCGTATCAGGACTACACCATCCGCGCGAAAGTCACGGAAGGCCTGAATCTGGCGGACTCGGCGAAGACCGCTGTGGCTGAATCCTTCCAGTCGGGCGGCCTCGCGGGACTCACTGCGGCCGCACTTTCTTGGAACAGCAGCTTCGCACCGACCAAGTACGTGACGAATATTACGATGGCAAACGGGGCGGCAACATTCCCCGGCGCGATCACGGTCACCTACAACACCACGGCGATTTCGCAGTTGGCCGGTGCGAACGTCCTGGTGCTGACACCGAACGTGCAACGGCGTGGCGATTGCAGCGCACCTCGGCTGGCAATATTGACTGGGCCTGCACCTCGGCTGGCAATGTACTACGGCCGGCGCAGAAAGCCTGACGTACGCGGCGGGCGGCAATGTGCTGACCAAGTACGTGCCGACCAACTGCAAATAACATGCTTCGCTGTTAGCGGTCCGTCCGCCCGAAGCAGCGCTGGAAGCCCCTCTACAGAGGGGCTTCTTTTTTTGCAGCCTTCCTAACGCGGAGACCAGCAATGGAGGTTCATTTTGCGATCGAAGTCACGAGCGCGACGGCGCCAATATGCGACTATCCAGCGGATGATTTGACAATTGCTCGGCTAGCTACCGATAGTAGGCTAGAAGCAACGGCGTGGGGTTTACGCTAAGTCCATGAATGATAACGCAATAGCGGCAGTTGGCGGCACCAGCCGCGTGGCCTTGGGCGGCCTTGCGCAACGGCTGGTCCAAGACGGCCTGCTGGACGAACAGGCCATGCAGGACGCCATTGCCAAGGCGAAGGAAAAGCGCCTCAGTCTGGTCACCCATCTGGTCGCGGCCAACCTGGCCACGGCTCGCGATATCGCCATTTCCGCCTCGAATGAGTTTGGCGTGCCGTTGTTGGATTTGGATGCGGTGGCACTGGATATGGACGCGGTTCGCGCGGTGAGCGAAAAGCTTCTCTCGAAGCACCGGGTATTGCCGCTGATGAAGCGCGGCAAGCGCCTGTTCCTGGCCGTCGCCGATCCGACCAATCTGCATGCCCTGGATGAAATCCGCTTCCAGACCTCGATGAGCATCGAGTTCGTCGTGGTCGAGGACGACAAGCTGCAAATGGCGGTCGGCAAGGCCATGGATCAGGCCGAAGCGGCCATGCCGAGCTTGACCGACGATGATTTCGATCTCGAGAATCTCGAAGTCACCGGCGGCGACGAAGACCCAAACGCGGAGGCGCTCGGGCGCGATGACGTCGAAGACGCCCCGATCGTGCGTTTCGTCAATAAGATCTTGCTGGACGCGATCAAGAAAGGCGCCTCGGATATTCACTTCGAGCCCTACGAAAAATTGTTCCGCATCCGCACGCGATTGGACGGCGTTCTCAAAGAAGTCGCTCTGCCCCCGGTGCAGCTGGCCATCAAGATCGTCGCGCGCCTCAAAGTCATGGCGCGGCTCGATATCGCGGAGCGCCGTGTGCCGCAGGACGGCCGCATCAAAATGCGCCTGTCGAAGAACCGGGCCATCGATTTCCGTGTCAGCACCTGCCCGACGCTGTTCGGCGAGAAGGTGGTCACCCGTATTCTCGACCCTTCCAGCGCCATGCTGGGCATCGATGCATTGGGCTATGAGCCGCTGCAGCGCGAGCTGTATCTGAAGTACCTTGCCAAGCCGCAGGGAATGATCTTGGTCACCGGCCCCACCGGCAGCGGCAAAACCGTGTCGCTGTATACCGGGCTCAATATCCTCAACACCGAAGATTGCAATATTTCGACAGCCGAGGATCCGGCCGAAATCAACCTGCCCGGCATCAATCAGGTGAACGTGAACAACAAGGTCGGGCTCACCTTCGCATCGGCTTTGCGCGCCTTCCTGCGCCAAGATCCCGATGTCATCATGGTCGGCGAAATCCGCGATCTGGAAACGGCCGAGATTGCCATCAAGGCCGCGCAAACCGGGCACTTGGTCTTGTCGACCTTGCACACGAATGATGCACCGCAGACCCTGACTCGCTTGGTCGATATGGGGGTCAAGCCTTATGCGATTGCAACCTCGGTGAGCCTGATCATTGCGCAGCGATTGGCCCGCAAGCTTTGCACCAACTGCAAGCAGCCCATCGATATCCCGGCTGAAGCGCTCAAGAAGGAGGGCTTCGAGCCCGCCGACATTGAAAGTGGATTCAGAGTATACAAGGCTGTCGGCTGCGGCCAGTGCACCGACGGCTACAAAGGCCGCATGGGCATTTATCAGGTGATGCCGGTCACGGAGCAAATCGGCCGCATCATCATGCAAGGCGGCGGTGCCATGGATATCGACGACCAGGCGACCAAAGACGGCATTTGGAACCTGCGCCGTTCGGGTTTGCAAAAAGTAAGGGATGGGGTGACGAGCTTGGAAGAAGTCAACAGCGTCACCATCGATTAGTAGGTAACCGTAAGGATCGGATTTATGGCCATATCCGCGACCGCAGGCAAAAGAGAAACCCAGTTCCTCTGGGAGGGCAAGGACAAGCGCGGCAATAAAGTGCGCGGCAAGTCGCTCGCCGTGAACGAGGCGACGCTGCGTGCCGACCTGCGGCGCCAAGGCGTTGCCGCCACACGCGTCAAGACCCAGAGCAACGCATTTAGATCCGGCGGCAAGGTCAACGCCCTGGATATTGCCGTGTTCAGCCGTCAGCTCGCGACCATGATGGCGGCCGGCATTCCCATGGTGCAGTCCTTCGAAATTATCGGCAATGGGCACGAAAAGCCGGCCATGCAAAAGCTGGTGCTCGACATCAAGGCGAACATCGAAGGCGGCAGCACGCTGCATGAATCCTTGGCCAAGCACCCCTTGTACTTCGATGATCTTTTCGTGAATCTGGTCGAGGCAGGCGAACATGCGGGTGCGCTGGAAACACTCCTGGACAAGATCGCCAGCTATAAGGAGAAAACCGAGGCACTGAAGAAAAAGATCAAGAAGGCGCTGTTTTATCCGATCGCCGTGCTGGCCGTCGCCATCATAGTCAGCACCATCCTGCTGATTTTCGTCATTCCGCAGTTCGAATCCCTGTTCAAGGGTTTTGGCGCGGATTTGCCGGCGTTCACTCAAATGGTCGTCAATCTGTCCCGATTCATGCAGCACAGAGGCTGGATGGTACTGATCGCGATCGTCGGCGTCGTTTTTACGTTCACGTATTTTCACAAGCGCTCGAGAAACATGCGCCGCAGCCTGGACCGCATGATGCTCAAAATGCCCATCATCGGTCCCATTCTGGTCAAGTCCGCCATTGCCCGCTTTGCGCGCACCTTGTCGACCATGTTCGCCGCCGGCGTGCCGCTCGTCGAAGCCATGCAGTCGGTTGCAGGCGCCACAGGCAATATCGTGTACGAGGAAGGCACGCTGCGCATGAAAGACGAAGTAGCGACCGGCCAACGTCTGCAGCGCGCCATGGAAAATACCGGGCTGTTCCCCAACATGGTGGTGCAAATGATTGCGGTGGGCGAGGAATCGGGCTCGCTCGATACCATGTCCGCCAAGGTGGCTGAATTCTACGAGTCGGAAGTCGACAATGCCGTGGACGGCATGTCGAGCTTGATGGAGCCCATCATCATGGCGGTGCTTGGCGTGCTGGTCGGCGGCATGGTCATCGCCATGTACCTGCCCATATTCAAGCTCGGCTCGGTGGTCTGAGACGCTCGCCGTGCGCGAGACCCGCCGTCGTTAGCTCATGCTGAACGACCTCGCTTCGCTCTACGCCGGCGACGTCGCGTGGTTCGTGGGGTCGGTGTTCGTGCTGGGCCTCGTCGTCGGCAGCTTTCTCAACGTCGTGATTTACCGTCTGCCCATCATGCTGGAACGCGATTGGCGCGCCCAGGCAGCGGAACTGCTGTCATTGGCTGACAACTCCGCGACGCCCGACTCATTGGCTCACGCCATCCCCTCCACCTGTGATGTCGTGGCCATACCGTCGAAGGACCGGGCGCTCTCCGAACGGCTGACTTTGAGCGCTCCCCGTTCCGCCTGCCCCGCCTGCAAGGCGCCCATCAAGGCCTGGCAAAACATCCCGGTGGTGAGCTGGCTCGTGCTGCGCGGACGCTGCGCCTCCTGCAAGGCCAGGATATCCGCGCGTTATCCCCTCGTTGAACTCGCCACCGGCTTGCTTTCGGCCTGGGTGGCCTGGCACTTCGGCTTCGGCACCCCGGCAGCCTGCGCATTGTTGGTCACCTGGGCCTTGATCGCGCTCACCGGCATCGACATCGATCATCAGCTGCTGCCCGATGGCATTACCCTGCCGCTGCTGTGGGCCGGTCTGCTGGCCTCCGTGGCCGTGGGCCCGGTCGCGGGCAGTCCCATCCCCGTGTCCCCGCGTGATGCCCTCATCGGTGCCGCTGCGGGCTACCTGAGCCTGTGGCTGGTATTCCATGCGTTTCGCCTGATCACCGGCAAGGAAGGCATGGGTTACGGGGATTTCAAGCTGCTTGCCGCCTTGGGCGCCTGGTTGGGCTGGAAGCTTCTGCCCCTGGTGATCCTGCTGTCCGCCGCCGCAGGCGCGGTGCTGGGAATTTTGATGATCGTCCTGCGCGGCCGCGACCGAAGCACCCCGATGCCCTTCGGACCCTACTTGGCGGCCGCAGGCTGGATCGCGCTGATGTACGGCGATGTCCTGGTCGATGGCTATTTACGCGTGTCTGGCCTCAAGCACTAAACCATGGCGGACCTTCTGCGCATCGGTCTTACCGGCGGCATCGCCAGCGGTAAGAGTACCGTTGCCCGGCGATTTTTGGAGCTGGGTGTTCCGGTCATCGACGCCGATGAGGCGGCTCGCGCGGTGGTTGCGCCGGGCACTCCCGGACTTTCGCGGGTGCTCGAGCGATTCGGCCACGCCGTCATGGGCGACAATGGCGAGCTTGACCGGCGTGCTCTGCGAGACCTTATATTCGCTGATCCTGGGTCCCGGCGTGATTTGGAAAGCATTCTTCACCCGCTGATTCGCGCCGACATGGACCAGAGCGCAAAGGCAGCGGTCGGGTCCTATGTCGTCATGGCCATCCCGTTGCTGATCGAGGGCGGTTCGAACGGCCGCCTGGACCGAGTATTGGTGGTCGATGTCGACGAAGCGGTCCAGATACAGCGTCTGATGGCGCGCGACGGCGGCACCCCGGACCAGGCCCGTGCAATTCTGGCCTCGCAGGCGAGCCGATCCGCGCGTCTGGCGGCGGCCGACGATGTGCTGCGGAACACCGGCAGCGTCCCGGATTTGCGACAGGCGGTGGATTGGCTGCACGAGCGATATCTGCGGCTGGCTGAAATCAAGCGCCGGAACGCGAATTAACCGAACGCCGAGGTTTACCCTGGGCCTCGGGTTGGCTCAGAATAGGCGCATGAACTCTCACCCCGATCCACAGGCCCACGCGGACCCCGAGGCGGGTCCGATCGTCTATGAGCAGCCCCTCAACGAGCGCATGCGGACCTTCCTGCGCCTGGAATTTCTTTATACCCAGGCTTCCTATCACAGCGAATCGCCCAACCCGTGGAGTTCGCGCGCGGCAGTCGCGAGCCTGCTCGAGATACTGGCTATCACGGCGCGCGGCGACTCGCGAAGCGAGGTTCTGAAGGAACTCGAACGCCACGTGAACGTTCTCAAGGAATATCAAACCAAGACCGGTGTCGACCCAGCCCGTCTCAAGTCGCTGATGTCGAACCTGGTGAAGCTGCGCAACGATCTGTCCACGGTCGGCGGGAACTACATGGGGCCATTGCGGGACTCGGAGTTCTTGAGCGCCATCAAGCATCGCAGCGCCATTCCGGGCGGGACCTGCGATTTCGATTTGCCCGACTACTCGTATTGGCTCAATCGTCCCGCCGAAGTGCGCGCGGCGGAGTTCGACGGCTGGCTGGCGCTGATCAGACCCTTGTGCGACAGCATTGCCGAACTTCTCTGGCTCACCCGGCAGAATGCGAAGTGCAAAGCGGAAGTCGCGCCCGGCGGCATATTCCAGTTGCAATTCGATCGCGAGAATCCATGCCAGCTGGTGCGGGTGACCCTTCCGCCCGAGACGGATTTGTTTCCGGAGATCAGCGGCAGCCAGCATCGCTGCACCATCCGCTTTCTGAATTGGCTCGACGCCACAAGCCGCCCCATGCATGTGGAATTCGATGTGCCGTTTCGCTTGACCTGCTGTGCCTAGAACCGGCGGCGGCCTCTCGATGCCAACGATCGTCAATTGCCCAACCTGCCGCCGGCCGGTGGAATGGTCGCCCGAATCGGCCTACCGGCCCTTCTGCAGCGACCGCTGCCGGCTCATCGATTTGGGCGCGTGGTTCGGCGAGAAGCATAGGATTCCGGATGAATCGCCGGCCGCCGAAGGCGACACGCTGCCAGACTCGGCCGAGGAATCGTAAGCCTTGCAGCCCGATTTTTGGCACGAACGCTGGCGGATCGGTCAAATCGGCTTTCACCAGCCCTCGGTGGACCGGCATCTGAAAGAGCACTGGCCGCAGCTCGGACTGCCGGCAAACAGCCGTGTGTTCGTCCCACTCTGCGGCAAAAGCCTCGATCTCGAGTGGCTGCGGCAACGCGGCCACACGATGGCGGGCGTGGATCTCTCAGCCGTTGCACTGGAATCCTTCTGCATGGAGCGTGGAATCCTCGCCATGCGACGCACGTTCGATGCCTTCGACGTTTATGAGGCTGAGGATCTGAGGCTGTATCGCGGCGACTTCTTCGCGCTCACGCCTGAATTACTCGGCGGCTTCGCCGCTATTTACGACCGCGCGGCGCTCATCTCGTGGACACCGGAGGTGCGCCCGGCGTATGTGGCGCACCTGTCGTCGCTGACGAGGCCCGGTGCCCAGACTCTGTTGATCACCATGGAATACCCCCAAGAACAGATGCAGGGGCCCCCATTCTCGGTGAACGAGGATGACGTCCATCGCCTGTACGCCCCAAACCACGCCATTCGCACGCTCTCCCGGCACGACATCTTGGCAAACGAACCCCGACTGCGCTCGCGCGGGCTCACTCAGTTGCACGAGATCTGCTACCGGCTGACCCGGCTTTAATATGGGTGGCGCGGTCCCTCGAGCGGCAGAGCTGACCATCGATCGGCTGTTCGATGCACCGGCATTGGCGGGACCCATCATCCTCGGGTTGAAAGTCTCGCCGGACGGCTCCCGGGTGACCTATCTGCAAGGTAAGGCACAGGAAAAGGATCGCCTGGATCTCTGGGAGTACGACATTCGCGAGGGCCGCGCGCGCATTCTGGTCGATTCCGATACGCTGGCGACGCACCAGGAGAAGATCTCGGTCGAGGAATTGAACCGCCGCGAGAGGCAAAGGACCGCGGCCCTGTCCGGCATCCTGGAATATTCCTTTGCGCCGTCGGGACGTGCCGTATTGTTTCCGCTCGGCGGCGAGATTTATTACTGCGATTTCACCAAGACCGGAAAAGGCGAGGTGCGAGAGATCAGCCGCTCGCAGAGCCCCGTCTCGGATGCCGGCATTTCACCGGCTGGCGGCTACGTGGCCTTCGTTCGCGATCAGAATCTTCACCTATATGACCTTGACGCAGGCCGCGAAAAGGCGCTGACGCATGACGGCGGCGGCCCCATCAAGAATGGCATGGCTGAGTACGTCGCCCAGGAAGAAATGGACCGCGCCACCGGCTACTGGTGGGCCCCCGATGATGGGCACATCGCCTTCGCCCGCGTCGACGAAACGCCTGTCAAGATGACCGAACGCCTTGAGATCGCGGCCGACAATGTCGCAACTTTCGAGCAGCGCTATCCCGTCGCCGGCGGCGCCAACGTACGGGTGCAGCTGGGCGTGGCCGACGTGCACAGCGGAGCGGTGATCTGGATCGACCTGGGCGAGGACGCCGACATTTATCTCGCGCGCGTCAATTGGCTGCCGGATGGCAAGACATTGGCGATTCAGCGCGAGAGCCGCGATCAGCGAAGATTGGATCTCTTGTTTGCCGACATCGAGACAGGGCGGAGCCGCATCGTCTTGACCGAGACCAGCGAGACATGGATTGAGCTGAACCATGAGCTGTCCTTCCTCACTCGTTCGCAGGAATTCATTTGGGCGTCGAGCCGCGACGGCTGCCAGCACTTGTACCTATACGATCACGAGGGTCGTTTGTTGAGACCGCTTACGGCCGGTGCATGGAATGTCGATGATTTCCGGGCGCGGGCCATCAAGGGAATAGATGAAAAGAATCGATGGCTGTACTTTACGGCCACCGAGAAGAGCCCCTTAGAGCGGCACCTCTACCGTGGGTCGCTGGACGCACGAGATCCGCAACAGCTCGAGCGCATCACGCAGAATGACGGCTTGCACGGCATCGCCATGTCGCCGGATGCAAGCATCTACGTGGACATCTTCACCAGCAGCGCCCAGCCGCCGCAGGTGAGCTTGCACTCGGCCGACGGGAAACTCCTGGCGCAATTGCTCGAGAACCGACTGGATGCGGAGCACCCCGACGCCCCCTATCTGGCCGACAATGCCGTGCCCGAATTCGGCACCCTCGCCGCGGCCGACGGGCAGACCCTGCATTACCGTCTGTTCAAGCCCTTGGACTTCGATCCATCCCAGCAGTACCCCGCCATCATCGATGTTTACGGCGGCCCCGGCATACAGAGAGTGCTCGATAACTGGACGGGCAATTCATTCACGCAAATCCTGACGCGCGCCGGTTATGTCGTCTTTCAGCTCGACAACCGGGGTACGGCGTCCCGTGGCACCGCATTCCAAGAACCCATCCACCGCAAGCTGGGTGAAATCGAAGTGGATGATCAGGTCCGGGGCGCGCGTTGGCTCGCCGCGCAAGGCTATGTCGACCCCGCGCGCATCGGCGTATGGGGCTGGAGCTACGGCGGCTACCTGACGCTCATGTTGATGTTCAAAGCCCCTGAAGTATTCAGCGCCGGTGTCTCGGGCGCGCCCGTCACTGATTGGAGCCTGTACGACACCCACTACACCGAACGCTACCTGGACCGCCCTCAAGTCAACGCCGCTGGTTACACCGGCAGCTCGGTGCTCCCCTATGCCAAGGGCTTCAAGGGCAAACTGTTGATCATGCACGGAATGGCAGACGACAATGTGCTATTCCTGCACAGCACAAAGCTATTTCGCAGGCTCCAGGACTTGGGCAAACCCTTCCATGTCATGGTTTACCCTGGCGCAAAACACGGACTGATACGACAACATGACGGCCGCCATGCCTACGCGACGATCAAACGATTCTTCGACGAGAATCTCCGGCAGTAGCGAGAACCACCGGCGTCCTATTCGGAACGATATTGAGGGGCTGCGCGCACTGGCCGTACTGTCTGTGCTCGCCAATCACGCGTTCCCAGGGATGCTCCCCGGAGGGTTCGCCGGTGTCGATATTTTCTTTGTGATTTCCGGGTATCTGATCGGCGGACATCTGCTTCAAGACATTCAGGCGGGGCGCTTCGATATCCTGGGATTCTACGCGAAACGGGCGAGGCGGATATTTCCCGCTCTGGCACTCGTACTCGTATCCATATGGTGTGTCGGTTGGCTAGTCTTCTCGGCGCCGGAATTCGCGGCCCTGGGACGGCAAATCGTCGCCTCAATATACTTTTCAAACAATTTCCTGCTTTGGTCAGAGGCCGGATACTTCGACACGGCCGCGCTCGACAAGCCGTTGTTGCACCTTTGGTCGCTGGGCATCGAAGAGCAATTTTACCTTCTCGTTCCGGCGCTGCTGTGGGTAGGCACCAGGGGGACGGCTGGGTCCATCCGCTGGGTCGCGCGCCTGGGAGTTCTCTCCTTGCTGGCGGCCATACTTCTAAGCAATTGCGACTACGATTCGTCATTCTATCTGTTGCACACTCGTTTCTGGGAACTGGCCGCCGGAGTTGCCTTAGCCCAAGCCGAGTTGCAGATGCGCGCGAAATCCTATCAGCAATTCGAAAACCAATTTGCGCTGAAACGCGGCATCAACGAGATTCAGCTGTTTTCGTTGTCAGTCGGTGTTGCCTCCGTCCTCGCTTGGGCGGTGGGTGGGGTGCGCTGGGACAGGAGTACGATTATCAACTACGCGGGGCTGGCATGGGCGATTGTTGCCTCCGCTACCGTAGTATTCGTTGCTCATCGCGGCGCACGAGCCGACACAAGGGCTCAACTGCGTTCTTGGTTCGAGTCACGGAGCGCACGCCTTGCAATGACCGCCTCCTTGGCTGGCATCCTGATGATCGGCGCATCCATTGTCGTGCTTGGACCCACGAACTGGCCCGGCGCTCAGACGCTGTTTCCCGTGCTCGGCACGACTCTCGTGATTGCAGCTGGGCCAACGGAGGCAATCAATAGGTTCCTGGGATGTAAGCCGTTGGCTGCCATAGGCGGCATCAGTTACCCCCTGTATCTGTGGCATTGGCCGGCGATTGTCATCTTTACGCTGCTGAGCCCGGGACCGCGTGCAGTCGAAATGGCGATTCCTTTAGGTGCTGCCTTCGGGCTGGCGTGGCTGACCAAGAAATTCTTGGAAGACCCCGTGCGCTTTGGCAGGCTAGGTTTGGCGGTGTTCCCGCGCCCGCCTCTGTGGCCCGTGGTATCAGGGCTTGTATTTGCAGGCCTTCTCGGCTTGTCAGCCATCGAGACGGATGGGTTGCCGTGGCGGTTTTCGCCTCAGCTACGAGCGATTGCCGAGTGGTCCGAAATCAATCCGGACATCAACTGGAGAGTTGGCGATTGTTATTTCTATTTGAGGAATCCAACAGGATTCTCCGGTAAATGCACGCCCGTCAAACGGACCAACATCCCGCTGATTTTATTGTGGGGAGATTCGCACGCTGCACACCTTTACCCTGGAATGGAAGAGCTCCAATCAACGGTAACCTTCGATATTGCCCAATGGACCTCGGCCTCCTGCCCTCCCACGGTGCAACCGCTGGCGGGCGAAAGTCAAACTTGCCCGAAAAGACGCGCGGCTGCAATGCTCAATCTAGGTCGGGTCGGCGCCGACACGGTCATGTTGAGCGGTGCGTGGGAGCGTTATCTGGAATTCGGGCGAAATCCCGATGAGATCATGAGAGTCTTGTTGCAAACCATTCGTTACCTAAAAAATCAGGGAATCGCGCGAATTGTCGTCTTCGGACCCGGGCCCCTGTGGTCAACATCATTGCCGATAGATCTATTCAGATTCATGGCCAAGAATAGGTCGAACCAAATCCCCATGCGGCTTGGAAAGGTATCCGACGCAATTTGGCGCCTTGATTCCGCCATGGCGGCACAAGCGGCCGCTGAACACGTCCAGTATGTGTCGGTTCTCAATTACTTTTGCGACAAAACTGGCTGTTTGACCGTGGGCGATCGAGCGATTCCGCGGCCGGACTTGCTGTTTCGTGACCGGGACCATCTGACGGTAACCGGCTCCAAACTTCTGATTGCGCATTCTAGATCCGAATTATTTGGAGAGAAAGCGTCACACGATCCACAAGTGGCCGCCGCACCAATCGGCTGGTAAATAGTCGGTCGGTAATGCGCTCACCCACTCACTTCGTTCACACCTCTGTCGCCGAACGCCCATGCCGATTCCATCGTGATCTGCGCCGCGTAGACCGGCACGGGATCCGAGTCGCACAATGCCGCGCGCGCGGTATCTGTAAGCCTGCCGAGCACGACCAGAAAATCCGCGCCGGCTCTCGTCGCCGTCACCCCTCCTCGGCGCCCACGCAAAGTGGGCCTCGAAGTCGTCACGCGTACGCGATGATCAAGCGACATTTCGATGAGAATCTATGAGGTGGCGGAGCCTGCGTGCGCCATGCTCCAGAGCTAGCGCGGCGAGTGCCGCATCGGTCACCAGCGGCCCGCTCACCTGCGCGTCGCGCACTTGGGCTTTGAATATCTCCCAAAACCGCTCGCCTGCTTCGATGACCGCCACGTTCGGGCGCTCCAGCCAGGAACTGACGATGGCGCGCGCCGCCGGCCCCGAAAGCGGTTGGCGGACGGCACGCCGCATGATGCATGCGAACTAATGTCGTAGGCGTATAGCAAAATATTCGCATCCAGGAGTTTCACCGCCGCCCCTGACTCTCGGCTTCATCGAGCAGCGCGCCGATATTGTCATAGGATAGTCCCGGCAACGGACCGCCGATATTCCTCGGCTCCACCCGGAACGGCACCGCAGCTTTCAGCGCCCGGCGCTGTGCAAGCCCTGCGCGCAAGTACTCGTTCACAACGACTTTGAACAGTTACCCGAACGTCTCTAACCGGCACGGCAGCCTGCGCACTATCCCGCGGGCCACTCGATCCTTAGCCAAGGATCGGCTGTTGAATCCAGAATTGGTACATTCCGACAAACGTATCCGGATTGTCGGCCTCAAAGCGTGCCCAGTTACGCAAATTAGTGCCGAGCGGGTCATCGGTAAAGCGTGTGCGGTACTGATTCAGCACACGGGGATCCAACTCGAAGCCGATGAATTGGAGCCCGAATTCAGCCAGGAACGACTCGATCTGACCTAGCGTTAGGCGATGCTCCTGCACGTGGAAAAGAAGGTCGCGACATTCACTGGTCGAATAGAAATCCGACAGCTTACTAAGCCATTGCAGCTCGACGCTCATGTCCTTGACGATCAGATCCTGACGGAACCGTCGAATGTCATCAGGTGTGCTTGCATAACCGCGGGCCGCAATGAATTCGCGCGCTTTGACTACGTGCCTGCGCGCAAGTTCGCTGTAGAAGCCCAAATTCATGAATCCCCCGGGCCGCAATCGAGATAGCAGGGTTCGCCATCCCATGAAGGGGTCGGCCAGATGATGCAGCACTCCACCTGACTCGATGATGTCGAAGGTGCGCGCGATGTCGCCGAGCTTGAGAATGTCGGCCTGCGCATACTCAATGTTCGTCATGCCCAGCTCCTGCGTCTTTCGTTTAGCATAGCTGATGCTGCTCAAACTCAGGTCTATCGCCAGCACACGAGCACCGCGGAATCGCTGGGCAGTGAGTATCGAATGGCTACCGGTGCCGCAACCGGCGATAAGCACCTCCGGCGCGCTGTCATCAGGCATTGGCGTAAACGGCGCGAACGGGAGCGCGCGCCGCAATTCGTCATTGAAGCGCAGTGCCTGTTCGCGTATTGGCAGTTTCACCCAGCGCGGGTAGGGATTCTGTTCATATTGGTCGCGCACCTCTTCGGGAGACACCGCTGGTGATCGGGGTCAAGCATTCGATGCCTGCGCGCAGCGCCTGCTCTTCGAGCGGTTCGCGAATCTGTTGGCGCAGTACCTCCTCAATTGGGCCTGGCTCATTTGAAGCAAGAAGCCGGCTTGCGTCGCGCAGGGTGTAGAGCGGGAAATATGCAGCTACGGCCAGCACGAGAAATGGCGGTACCACTGCATTAGCGTCCAACAGCGCCAGTAACTTCGTGCGGCAGGCAGCTGCCGCGATCCGCTCCCTGTCGTCGCAATCAAAGATGTACTCGTTGACGAAGCATTGCCGAGAGAGTGCGGCATAGAACTGCAGCGCCGCGACGTCCGAAGGGTCTGGCGCCTGCTCGGCTCGATGCGGTCTCGAGCAGGGCATGGCGCGCGCAAGTTAAGAAGCGCTCGAATTCGATCGTGCTCACGGGCGCCGCTTCAAGCAATGCGTGGAGCAATGGGTCCGCTGCAAGGGCGGCGAGGCCGTCGGCACCAAATAATGCCGCTTTTGGCAATCGTGCGGGCCACGATCCGTTGGCGAGGCGTACGCAACTGGCAATCCTCTCGTCGAGCATGATTAGACTGAGCGCCGGCCGGCAAAGCTGGTACGGCATTCCCCATGGTTCGATGATGGCGGTTGTGAGTGCTGCGCGGATCTGTGAGTCGTTGGTCCGAAACCTGGTGCGCGCGACGCAGCTGGCGAAGGCTACTTTGGTCGTCCACGTCGGCGCACGCTCGAGCGCAGGCACGATCAGCTGCAATGCCTCCGGGGACTTGCCGCGTGACAGAAGAATCATCGCCAGTCGTAGAGAATTTCGGCGGACTCGGGCTCGATGGACAAAGCGCGGCGAAGGCTTGCCTCCGCCGCATCGAGCTGCTCGAGTCTGCTTAACACGATGCCCAGCTTGTGGTGGGCTTGAGCAAAATCAGGCTTAATCTCGACTGCGCGGCGCAGGCTATCGGCGGCCTCCTCATGCCGCCCCTGGGTCGCTGCAAGCACACCCAGATTGAAATGGACTTCGGCATAGCCTGGATTGATGGCCAGCGCGCGCTCGTAGCTCTCCACCGCTTCGGCGGTGCGACCCAGGCTGTCAAGTGCATTTGCCATCGCCACGAACGCATCTGCAAAGTCAGGCCTGATTCCGATGGCTGCTTGGTAGTTGCGCAATGCCAGCTCGAATTCGCCGGCGCGATAATTCAGGTTGCCCAGATTGAAGTGGGCTGCCGCATAGTGCGAGTCGCAGGCTATGGCGAGTTGGTACGCGCTGCGAGCCTCATCGAACTCGAGCGCCCGCGAGCAGAATGTTGCCGCGGTTCAGGTGTGCTCTCGCGCATTGCGGATCAGTCTTGACCGCCGCATCGTAGCGCGCCATTGCCTCAGGTATCCGCCCCTGTTCCTCGAGCGCATTTCCTTCATCGATCATCGCGATTGCGGGATTCACAGATGCGACTGGGTGGCTGTTGTCAGCCTCTGCGGTCGCTACGGTCACGGGAGTCATCTCGGCATTTCGCATCCGTTGTCCTTTAGGGGATTGTATCGCTGGTTACACCGTTACGTCTGAGGCGTCCGAATATAACAGAGGCTAATCGTACCCCCACGGGATGACTGTTAGCCGCGTCGTCGCCTAGGGCAATCACCGATCGGTGGCGGCAATGACGCCAACGGCGGAGGGAGATTTTCTACCGCGCCCTTGCGGGCTGACTGGGATCGAACAGCTCGAGTCCGTCGAAGCGCCGGAAATCTCGGTGC
>CAWAQE010000010.1:0-24456 GCA_963784105.1 uncultured Gammaproteobacteria bacterium | reverse complement strand
GAATAGATCGACATTCATCCCGTCGCGAGCGGCAATCGTCGCTCTCGCGCTTGGCATGGCAGGATTAGTGGACGCGGCCGGCGCGCTGGCGGACACGGCTACTACGGCGGCGCCGGTTCCGACTGCGGATGCCTTCTCCCTCGACGAAGTGATCGTCACCGGTTCGCGGCAAAAGGACATCAAGGCAAGCGATAGTCCCGCCCCGATTCAGATCGTCAGCGCGGAGTCGTTGAAGAGCGCGGGTGCTTCCGACCTGATGGGAGCCCTGGCGCAAATCGTGCCGTCGCTGCAAATGCAGGCGTTCGGCTTCGACCAGCCCGCCGACCTTATTGGCTGAATTGCGTGGCCTGAGTCCGAATGACGTGCTGGTGCTGATCAACGGCAAGCGTCGCCATACGACGGCCAATCTGCAAGTGGATACAGGCTCGCCGTACCAGGGCGGCGCCAGCGTCGACCTGAATTTCATACCGCTCGACGCGATCGATCACATCGAGGTGCTGACGGACGGGGCTGCCGCGCAGTACGGCACGGACGCGATCGCGGGTGTCATCAATATCATTCTGAAGAGGAACTCTTCCGGAGGCTCCGTGGCCGGCACGTATGGCCAGTACGGGAATGACGGCGGCGGCCGTACCGAGGATGTGAGCGGCAACGCGGGGTTCGAGGCGGGCACCGGCGGGTTCTTCAACATCACCGGAGATTTCCGCGACCACGGTCACAGCAACGTCGGAGCGATCGATCCGCGCCTGACCCCGGCCAACCTGGCCGCGGCCGGATACCCGGACTCGAATGCGGCGAATGCGCCGGGATATCCCAACTTGAACCGGATCTCCGGCGATGCGGCCAGCCAGCAGAAAATCCTCGCCGTGAACTCAGGCTTCGACTTCGAGGACGGACCGGAAGTCTATTTCTTCGGCACCTACGGCCACAAGGATGCGGCTTCCTACGAGAATTACCGCGTGCCTGGCAAGGTTTCCTATACGGACCCGACCACGGGCGTCACCACCTATCCGTTTCCCTACGGTTTCAGCCCGCAGGAAGCCAGCGATGAAGACGATTACCAGTTGAACCTTGGGGTGAAGGGAGCAATCGCGTCCTGGAGCTGGGATCTAGCGACGGGTTTCGGTGGCGATACGGTCGGCCTCAACACGCTCCAGTCCGCCAATGCCGGCACCTATGCGCTCAACGGCATTCCGACGCCGAGCAATTACTATGACGGTACCCTCAAAGACACGCAATGGACCACGACCCTCGACCTCGATCGGGATTTCGACGTCGGTCTTGCGGGTCCCCTGAACGTCGCGTTCGGCGGCGAGTATCGGCGCGAGACCTACGCCATCACTGCCGGCGTGCCGCTCTCCTACGAGGATGGGGGCGCGCAGTCCTACCCGGGCTTCACCCCGCTCGACGCCGGGTCGCACGATCGGAAGAATTATGCGGGCTACATAGACCTCGCCACCAAGCCGATCGAGGGCCTGCGCGTGGACGCGGCTGGCCGGTTCGAGCATTACAGCGATTTCGGAGACGCGAAGGTCGGCAAGCTCACGGCGCGTTATGACTTCACGCCCGAGTTCGCGCTCCGCGGAACGGTGAGCAACGGCTTCCGCGCGCCCACCCTGGCCGAGGAATATTATTCCTCGACCAATGTCGGACCCTCGACGGCCTATATTCAGCTGCCGCCCAACTCGCCCGCCGCGGCGCCGCTCGGACTCGGCAACGGACTGCAGCCCGAGAAGTCCATGAACTTCAGCACCGGACTCGTGTGGCGGCCGCTCGCCCACATGAACGCCACGCTGGATCTGTATCAGATCACGATCACGAACCGCATCGTGGGAAGCGGCAATGTGGCGGGAGCCATCAATGGCGTGCCCCAGCCGGGCGAGGCTGCGATCAATGCCGCGATCGCGGCCTATTCGCACGGCTCGGACGTGATCGACCCGGACGTGCTGAAGACCGGCTCATACGGCATCAACATTTTCGCGAATGGGATCGACACCCGGACTCGGGGCGCCGACCTGGTGTTCGACTTCCCCTACGATTACAGCTTCGGCAGCATCGACTGGACCGTCAGCGGGACGTACAACGAGACATCCATCACCAAGTATGCGACCACGCCGCCGCAACTGGCCCCCAACGTCCTGTACGACCAAGAGGCGTACTCGGAACTCACCACGGCGAGCCCCCGATTCGTGCTCAATCTCGGTGGATTGCTGACGGCGGGCAAGTTCGAACTCAACTTGGTCGAAAAAATCTACGGCAAGTCCTCCGACTACGAGAACGACGACGGCGACGGGCCGAGCGGTACCTTTCAATACTTCAAGGACGAGATCGGCGTCACCGCGATCACCAACGTCGACGCGGGATACTGGTACACGGATCATCTGAAACTGTCGGTGGGCGCGGTCAACGCGTTCAATCGCTTCCCGAACAAGCTCAACAGCAACATTTTGAGCCGCGAAGAGAACTATCCGGGCGGCGACAATGCCGCGGTCACCCAGTACCCGATCTTCTCGCCGTTCGGCATCAACGGCGGCTTCTACTACGCAAAAGCCGTCTACAAGTTCTGACTCTATCATCAAGAGGAACTGAGATATGTTTGCAAAGAAATACCGATGTGCCGCGGCGTTCACCTCGTTCCTATGGTTGAATCTCGCCGTTGCTGCGCCGGCACACCCGCCGGCGGTGGTGCGTACGCCGTTGCCCGACGGCAATCCTTTTCCGATTTCGGCGGCCGTCACCGTCCGCGCCGGCGTCGATACCGTCTATGTCAGCGGCACGTTACCGTCGGCCATCAACAAAGATGCACCGAAGGGAACTGCGCCCGTCTACGGCGATATGGAGACGCAAACCGTCAGCGCGCTCACGTCGATCAAAGGCACGCTCGCCAAGCTCGGGCTCGGGATGGGCGACATCGTGAAAATGACGGTATTCATGGCCGCCGATCCAGCCCACGACAATAAACTCAATTTCCCCGGCTTGATGGCCGGGTATTCGAAATTTTTCGGTACCGCGGATCAGCCCAACAAGCCTGCCCGCAGTGCTGTCCAGGTGGCAGCGCTGGTGGCACCGGGGGCGCTGCTGGAGATCGAGGTGATCGCGGCCAAACCTCACTGAGTTCGTACCTATGAACAACGATCCGTATAGTTTCTTGCCGAGCCGCCGCGATCTGCTGCGCATGATCGGTGCCACCGCCGGCAGTGCCGCGCTGTATCAGGCCATGAGCAGTCTGGGTTTCGCCGCAGAGTCCTCTTACCGCGGTCCTATCGCGCTCGAAGGCGCGCCGAAAGGCACCTCGGTGTTGATTCTGGGTGCCGGCATCGCCGGGATGACGGCCGCCTACGAGCTGCGCAACGCCGGTTATCGGGTTCAGGTGCTCGAATACAATGGCCGCGCGGGCGGCCGCAACTGGACCTTGCGCGGAGGCGACGAGTACACCGAGCTCGGCGGCCTCACGCAGCGCTGTGAGTTCGACCGGGATCTATACATCAATCCCGGCCCGTGGCGCATTCCCTACCACCATCGCGGCCTCCTAAGCTACTGCAAGCGGCTCGCGGTTCCGCTCGAAGCGTTCGTGCAGGTGAACTACAACGCCTACCTGCATAGCAGCCGTGCCTTCGGCGGCAAGCCTCAGCGCTATCGCGAGATCAAGGCCGATTACCAGGGACACGTGGCCGAGCTGCTCTGCAAGGCCACCCGGCAGCAAGCCCTCGACGCGGCGGTGAGCAGGGAAGATCAGGAGAAATTGCTCGAGTCGCTGCGCGAGTGGGGCGCGCTCGCTGGCGATTTCACCTATGGCGCGAGCCATGCGAGCAGCGATCGGCGCGGCTTTCGGAAGAACCCGGGCGGCGGCCTCACGGCGCGTCCGATCCCTTCCACGCCCATCGGCCTCGCCGACATCCTCGATTCCAAACTCTGGCAAGGTATCCCGAGCGGCGATACCTTCGACATGCAGACGGCATTGTTTCAGCCGGTCGGCGGCATGGGCCGGATCGGGGAGGCATTCGGCCGCGAGCTCGCACCGTTGATCCGTTACCACGCGAAAGTGACCGAGATCCACCAGGAGGAGCGGCAGGTCACCGTGAGCTACGAGGACAGCCGCGCTCCCGGAAAAACGCTCAACGTGAACGCCGACTGGTGCTTGTGCACGATCCCGCTGCCGATCCTCGCGCAGATCCCCATGAATGTCGGCCGCCCGCTGGCCGCGGCCATCTCGGCGGTGCCGTACGCCTCGGCCGTCAAAGTGGGCCTGCAGTTCAAGCGCCGCTTCTGGGAGGAAGATGAGCATATCTTTGGCGGCATCACTTATACCGACCTACCCATCACCAACATCGGCTATCCCAATACGGGCTATCACAGCGGCGGCAAGGGGGTATTGCTGGGCGCCTACATCTGGGGCTTGAACGCCATGGAGTTCACCGCCATGACGCCGCAGGAGCGGGTGCAGAAGGCCGTGGAGTACGGCAGCCAGATTCATCCGCAGTATCGCAGCGAATTCGACCATGGTGTCGCGGTGGCATGGCACCGCTCGCCGTTCACCATGGGCTGCTTCGGCATGTGGAGTTCCGCCAGCCGCGCCGAGCACTACGACGATTTGTGCCGCATCGATGGACGCATCGCGCTGGCGGGTGAGCATGCATCGTTCCTTGGCGGCTGGCAGGAAGGGGCGGTGACGTCGGCACTCGACGCCATCGGCCGCTTGCATCGGCGCGCCGTGGCGCAGGGAGCCAAGGCATGAGGCTGCCGCTCCGCCGTTTCGCGGTGAGGCACGCTGCCGCGCTTCTGCTCACCGCCGCCGCTTGCGCGCGGGCCGATGATTCGACCTTCACCTCGACCGCGGGTTTGAGCGCCGCCGGCGGCGCACAGATCTACGGCCATATCTGCCAGGGCTGTCACATGGCGCACGGCGAGGGGGCGATCGGCGCGGGACACTATCCGAAGCTCGCGAGCGATCCGGCGCTCGCCGCTTGGCAATATGTGGCGCAGACTGTCCTCGGCGGCCGCAACGGCATGCCGGCGTTCGGCCTGCCCGCCGACCAGGCCCGGGAGACTCGTGCCGTGCATCTGAGCGACGAGCAGGTCGCAGATGTGGTCAATTACATCCGCAGTCACTTCGGCAACGCCTACGATCTTAAGGTGACCGCCGCTCAGGTGGCCGGGTTGCCGCACCCCGCCGCGACGGCGGCGGACTGAGACAGATGTCGGATCGTCTGCGGCGGTGGAGCTCAGCGGCGGCCGTGGGCGGTGCGCTGTAGCGATAGTTAGTATGACGGCCCCCGCGCACGCTGCCGTCGGATTTCGTGGTGCAGCATCGCACTTAGAATTTGTAGCCAAACGAGACGCCGAGCACTCGCGGCCGCAGGGGAGTCTGCGCAACAATGAATTGGTCGGTACTGATGAACGTGCTGGCATTCGAATTGCTGAGATTCTCCCCGTACACGGTCACGACCCAGGAATCCTTCGACACACCGAACGACCCGTCGAAAGTCGAGTAAGCCGGATTCTCGAACCGCAACCGGCCGGTCGTGACGGCAGCGCCTTCTTCAATCGTCGGATTCGATCCAGCCTGTGTGAATGAGTGGCCGTTGTGTGTGGCGCCCAGTTGAACGAAAGGGCTGTATCCGGCGAAGTTCCACTCGTAACGGGCACGCACACTGAATTGAATCGGCGGCGCGTTGGCGCTCGGTGCGCCGATCGGGC
Organism: uncultured Gammaproteobacteria bacterium; assembly: GCA_963784105.1. Classification (GTDB taxonomy): domain Bacteria; phylum Pseudomonadota; class Gammaproteobacteria; order Steroidobacterales; family Steroidobacteraceae; genus Bog-1198. The sequence continues at coordinate 18,759 of CAWAQE010000010.1, read as the reverse complement.
CGAATGGGTTGGTGACTGGCGTGCAAGTGGGGTCGCAGTCCTGCGTGATCGGTTTGCCGAAGTTCGCGCTCAGAGGATTATTATCGATCAACACCGGCGAGTTCGTCTGCCGACTCTGATTCCAGGATGCCCCGCCCTGCAGCGTCAGCCCGCTGACGACCCGGGCCACCACCGAGGTCTCGACACCCTTGATGAGGAAATCCTGGCCGTTGGTGTTGTAGGTAATGTTACCGACCAAACCGGGGTCGAAGAACGCGACCTGGACGTTTTCCCAGTTCTCGCGGTACACGGCGCCGTTCCACTGCAGCCGATGGTCGAAGAACTCGGTCTTCCAGCCGATCTCGTTGTTCGTCAGCTTATCGGATGAGTACGAACTGGGAACGGCGTACTGCGCCACCCCATCCGGGCCGGGAGTATGCAAGGAACCGCCGTTCTGGTTGAAGCCGCCCGGACGATAGCCCTGCGAGAACGTGTAGTACACCATGGTTTGCGGCGTGATATGCCAGGACAGATTGCCGCGGCTTTTGAAGCCGGACTCTGAATCGGACAGATTATCCTTGTTGAGGTTGTAACTGGCAGCGGATTGGCATCCACCAGCCGGCGCGCCGCCCTCGAAGCAATCGAAACTGGACATGACGCTGCCTGCCGACGTGTTCTCGAACCGGAAATGGCGCGTGCCTACCGTGGCCGTCAACACCTTGGGTATCAAGTCGAAGTCGACGGAGAAAAAGAAGGCCGTCTGCTTGGTTTCGCGCACCGTGTCCTGGTAGAAGGAACTGTTGGAGCTCTGAACACCGGGATTTTGTACCGTCGTGCCGGGAAACGTTCCTATGTCCGCGAAGCAGCCGGTATTGCCCGGCGTACCCGGCGCGCCGTTCGAGGTGCACGAAGGTACTGTCTTGTACATCCAGTCGGTCTGGTCGTACAGCCTGTTGGCCTCCCAATAGGCGCCGGCGATTGCGCGCAACCGCCAGTCGTCCGGAGTGCTCAGGCGGAACTCGTGTTGCTGATGCTCGTTCTTCTCAACCGACTGCCAGGGAGCGCTTGGCGAGAGGCAGGTGGATTTGAGGTTAGGATTCCCACCCGATCCCGGGCCGTAGCACTGATAGTAATCGGCGTAGACGCCTCGGGAGTAATTCGTGTAGTCGCCGACCTGATCGACGTTGCGCACGAGGTAGCCGCCGGTATAGACGGCCTTCAAATCGCCGAACCTGCCATTCACGGTCCACGCGGTGCTCTCAAACTTGTCCTTGTCGTACGCGGGGTTGAACAGCGTGACTTCGAGAGGCTGCAGCGCCGCGCCATCCGAGGCATTAGGCTGCTGGTAGAACACGCCCTGCGATTCCATGTCCTGATACGACTGCGTGAGCAGCACGTTCCAGTCATCGTTGAATTTGTACAATGCCTCCACGCGTATTCCCCGGTAGGTCACCGGGTTGATGGCGTTTCCGGCCAGGCTGTTGTTGTTGAGGGACGGGCTGCCGGGCGGTACGCAATAGCCGCCGTTCGGCTGGCCGTCCGGGCATTGACCGCCCACCGCCGGATAATTGGCGTAGTGAATGCCGATGTCGGTGTCCTTGCGCGTAAACGTCGCCGGCACGTTGTTGATGTAGCCGCCACGGCTGTCGTTGTAGATCACCGCGCGAACAGCCATCGTTTCGGCAATGAGCGGGAGGTTCAACACCGCCGTCACGTCGGAATTCGGATCGCCATGGGCGGTCGCTCCGTAGCCGGCTTTTACGCTTGCCTCGGTCAGATCGAGCTTTGGTTCGTTGGTAATATAGCGGATCGCACCTGCCTCGGCGCCGGCGCCGAACAGTGTACCTTGCGGACCCTCCAGCACCTCGATGCGATTCAGATCGGCGGCATACACGTCGAGGTTGCGGTTCGGGAGTTGCCCTGATTGATTATCCAGGTAGATGGCGACGTTCGGCCACAGACCCGTCGAACCGCTGCCCTGGCTGGGCTGGGAACCGGCGCTCAAGCCCCGCATGAACACCTCATTCTGACCCGGCCCGTTGTTCGCCGTCGTAACATTCGGCAGATACTTCAGATAGTCGTCGAGCGTCTGCACGTTCAACTGCGACAGCGTTTCGCCGGTCATCGCCTGAATGGAGATCGGCACATTCTGCGCGTTCTCGCTGCGCCGCTGCGCGGTGACCGTGATTTCTTGAATCACGTCGCCGCTTGCAGCGATGTCGGTCGCGGTGTCGGCAGCGTTCGCTGCAAAAGGCAATCCGGCGGTGGACCCGCTCAGGATCGCCGCGATCGCGCACGCGAGCTTTGGATTGAAGTTCATGTTTCATCCCCTGTAAGACATTCCGGCAAACGCGGAAGCGTCAAAGTGACTGCCTCGCTGAAACTCGATCAAACGCGAACATCGCTCTCACGTCGGACTCTTCATCCAACGTAAGGCTCTATCAGGCGCTCCGCCTGCTGAAAAGCGTCATGATGATGTCGATTTTTTCTTGCGCTGTGTGTGCAGAATTATGGTGTTGCCCGCACTCGCGCATCTCGACGTGGGTTCCGCAACGTCGAGATATTCATCGACAACTGCCTGGTGCTCCACCCGACAACCAGGCCCATCCCCGAGAGGTGGGTCAGCGCCTGCCGTTCGAGCGCTTGAAAACCCGATCCAGGATGATGGCGAGAATGACTATCGCCAAGCCAGCCTCGAAACCCATCGCGATGTTTACTGAATTGAGCGCTCGCACCACGGGCTTACCCAACCCGTCCGCACCGACTAGGGCGGCGATGACCACCATTGAGAGGCTCAACATGATGCATTGTGTAATGCCCGCCATGATGGTCGGTAACGCATGGGGCAGCTCGACCTTGAACAGCAGCTGACGGCGAGTGGCGCCAAACGCCTCGCCCACCTCCACGAGTTGTCGAGGTATGGAGGAAATGCCTAGGTAAGTGAGCCGAATGGGGGCGGGAATCGCAAAGATCACTGTCGAAATCAATCCGGGCACCACACCTAATCCAAACAGCACCAGCGTCGGGATCAGATAGACGAACGTAGGGATGGTCTGCATGAGGTCCAGCACGGGATGCAGCAATTTGTAGAGCCAGGGCCGGTGCGCAGCGACTATGCCGATGGGCACACCGAACAGCACACACACCAAGGTCGAAAACAGGACCAGCGAGAAGGTTTGGATCGTTGCCTCCCAATAACCGAGGTTGTCGATGAGGAGTAATGATCCGGCCACGAACACCGTGAGCGGCGGCGATCGACGCAGGAGAAAGGTGCCTGCCGACAGCACGACGATGAGCAACAATGCGGGAACCCGCATGAGCATAGCGGTCAGCGCCGTAATCACAGAGCCCAGGGCGGTGGAAACCGCGTCGAAAAATCCCTGCGCGTGATGCGTCGCAAATTCGACGCCTTTGTTGAGCCACACCCCCAAGGGGATCTTGTGCCCGATCACCCAGTCATTCGCCTCGCCGAGACGGTCCACGTATCCATGCAATTCCGAGGTATGGAGGCTCCGGCGCACCACCTCAACACCGGGTTTACCGTCGATGGTCGTCACTCCCGCCAACCAGCGATCGAGCAGGGCGGGGTGCCCCGTGAGAAAGCGGCTCGCAGCCTTCGCCCCGTCCAAGTGGTCATCCAAAATGAGCCCCATCAACTGACTCTCAATCTTTGGGGTGAAATCGAGATTCTTCAGCAGCGCTCCCACGTTTGGGCACTCAGCAAGATAGCCGGCGCGAACATCGGTGTAGATCGTGGCCCCCGCACCGAACGTATTGTCGCCGCCGGCAAGGTAGTCGATGTGGTACTTGAGATTCATGGGATGCGGCGACCAGGCCAGGAAGACAATCCAATCTGACCTGCGGATCGCGCGGTCGACTTCGCTCAGCATGCCTTGTTCGCTCGATTCGACCAGAGTCCAATCGCCCAAGTCAAAGCGGTTCTGCGCGATCAGGCTGCTGACGATCCGATTGCCGTCGTTGCCGGCCTCGATGCCGAAGATTTTTCGTTTGAATTGATCGGCGTGCGCGTGCAAATCGGCAAAATTCTTGACCCCGGCGGCGGCCACGTAGGAAGGAACGGCCAAGGTGTACTTGGCTCCTACCAGACTCGCCCGCACTACCTGCACCGACCCGTCCGCCAGATAGGGCCTGCGATCCTCGGCGATGCTTGGCTCCCAATCGCCGAGATAGACATCGATTTGCCGATTCTTCATTGACGCATAGGTGACGGGAATTGACAGGATTTGCGTGATCGTTTGATAGCCCAGCCCTTGCAGCAGCCGCGAGGTGAGCGACGTGGTCGCGGTGATATCTGTCCACCCGACATCGGAAAACCGCACGGTTCGACAGCTAGCGGGTTCGGCGGCTGCTGCACTCGCCTGCGCCGAGTCAGAGACCGCCGGCGCAACCAGTGACAGCCAGAGGCAAGCCACGAAGGCGGCCCCCGTCATCAACAGGCGCGCGCCAAGCCCGGTGGCTTCAGCGCCGATAAGTGGGATCCTCCGCATCCAGGATGGCCTTTATGTTGTCCAGATGATCAATCGCCAGTTGTCCATAGTTGTGCCACTGTCTCGCCGTGACCGCGGCCAGCGAATCAGGCACGATGCGCAGTGCTTTGCCGGTGGCATAGCAGGTGAGCAGCGTCTCCGCCGCGCGCTCGAAGTAGTACAGATCGTCGAATGCCGCCGCGATATGAGGGCCGATGACCGTCACGCCGTGATTAGCCATGAGAAGCACGGTTTTTCCGTCGCCCATCAAGTCGGCCACGCGATCGCCTTCACTATCGGACAAGGCCATACCGGAGAAATCCTTGTCTACGACCGCTCGGCCGAAAAAACGCATGGTGTTCATGTCGATGGGGTACAGCGTAGAATCTTCGAGGCTGCTCAGCGCCGTCGCGTACTTGGGGTGTAAATGCATCACGCAACGGGCCTGCGGTAACCGCGCATGCAATCTTGCGTGCAGATGCCAGGCGGTGGGATCGGGCGCGTCCTCTCGCGTCAGAGTATTGGCGTCGTTGGCATCGAGCAGCAGCAGATCGCTCGCCGTCATCCGCGCAAAGTGGCGGCCGCGCGGGTTGATCAGGAATTGCGTGCCGTCGGCCGACACCGCGACGCTCAAGTGATTGGCCACCGATTCGTGCATGTTCAGCCGCGCGAACCAGCGAAATGCGGCGGCCAGATCGATTCTTGCCGTTCGATGAGCAGAGGAAAGCGTAGCGGCGGTGGGTGCGGAAGTCGCTGTCATGATTCCTGCTCCGGGGATATCAACGTTGCGCGATGGCCCAATTGGGGTGAATCCAGACCGCGGGTTGCTCGCGCGGCAGCGAGGGTTTGCCACGCAGAAGATCGCTCATCTTCTCCGCGATCATGATGGTCGGGGCATTGGTGTTGCCGCTCACGATGGCAGGCATGACCGAGGCATCGACCACGCGCAAACCCGTGACGCCGTGAACCCGGCACTGCGCATCCACCACGGCAGCGCCAGGGTCCAGCCCCATGCGGCAGGTACCCACGGGGTGATAACAGGTCTCGACGCTGCGCCTCACCCAGGCATCGATGTCCTCGTCGCTTTGAATCGCCTCGCCGGGATTCAGCTCTTCGCCCCGATAGGGGGTCAACGCCGATTGCGCCAAAATCTCCCGCGTGAGACGCACGGCCGTGCGCAAATCCTCGCGATCCGCGGGATCGGCGAGATAGTTGAAGCAGATCGACGGTGCCGAAGCCGGGTCCGACGAGCGAATTGCCACTCTACCCAGGCTTTTTGGCCGCATCAGATCGATGTGTACTTGGAACGAATGCATCGCTACAGCCTCGACGGTTCCCGGCTTGATCGCCAAGGGCATGAAGGTGAGCTGCAGGTCGGGTTGCTCGACCCCGGCGCGGCTGCGCAGAAAGCCGCCCGCCTCAAAATGATTGGATCCCGCCAAACCGTCGAAGCCGGCAAACCAGCGCAAGCCCGTCAGTATTTTCCGGATGCCCCGACTGGCGTTGAAGATCGATATGGGTTGCAGGCAGCGATGCTGGATGACAAGGTCGGGATGGTCGTTGAGGTTCGCACCCACGGCGGGTAGATCTATGCGCGCTTCGATACCCAGCTCGGATAGATGGGCCGCGGCACCGATACCTGACAACTGTAGGAGTTGGGGAGAGTTGATCGCACCGGCCGACACAATGACTTCGCGGTCGGCGTACGCTTTTGCGATGAAACTGCCGTGGGCATATTCGATGCCGACCGTTCGGGTGCCTTGCAGCAGAACCCGGTGCACCAGAGCATCGGTCACGGTTTGAAGATTTGGGCGCTTCAAAGCCGGCGCGAGGTACGCGTTTGCGGCGCTGCAGCGCCGGCCGTTGCGCGTAGTGCGGTCGACCCGACCAAAGCCTTCTTGTCGCTCGCCATTGGCGTCTGTGGAATACCCATATCCGGCCTGCGTCGCGGCGCGCACAAAAGCGGCACCCAGCGGCGTCGCATCGAGATCGGGCGCAAACACAGCCAGTGGTCCGGATCCGCCATGATAGGCATCGGCACCGTGCAAATGATGTTCTGCCCGTTTGAAGTAGGGGAGGACGTCGGCATACGCCCAGCCGGCAAGGCCCGATCCGGCCCAGCCGTTGTAGTCGCCCGCGTGACCACGGATATAGACCATGCCGTTGATCGACGAGGAGCCACCGAGGACCCGGCCCCGAGGGTGAGTGAGGCGTCGACCATCCAGATAGGGTTCGGTGTCCGACACGTAGTTCCAATTGAATCGATCGGAGCTCAAAAGACTGCCGACCGCCGAGGGCATGGCGATCCGCCAGCTACGGTCCTTGGGCCCCGCCTCGACCAGCAGGACGCGTGTCTGAGGGTCTTCGGTAAGGCGGGAGGCCAGCACGCAGCCGGCCGAACCCGCGCCCACGATGATGTAGTCGAATACGCGCCCGTCGGTCACGGGCGAATCGCGTCGTAGTAGAGTTTATGGAAATGACGCACCAGGTGCTCGCTGCGGTTCTCGAAACCGTCACCGATCACATAGCGCCCGCGATCGAATCCGAACGAGTGGAGTCCCTTCTGATTCGACGTGTTGAGCCGGATGTCTTCTGGGCCCAAGTCCTGATTCATCCATCGAACGCAGGCCTTCGTCACCTCCGGCAATTCCCTGCCTTGCACTCCGTAGTAGCCAAATCTCAGCATCGAGGTTTCAGGTCCGGTGGGGTTCATGATGAAGGTGCCCACCACATCCGCATACGGAAACGCGTAAATCGTGGCATTCGGCCATAGGCCAAAATTGAAGAACGAATCGGTCTGCCAGGTGGCTCCGGCGAGCGGAACCCCATACGCATGGGTGGCCGCCCGCGCCGGCGGACCAATATAGGTCCACCACTCTCCGTGAGGCGTAAGCCGATAGCCCGCGAAATCGATGAGCCGCACCAATTGCTTGTGAGCGGGGCCCGATTGGTCGAAATGGTAGCCCTCGATGGAATTCTCCTGGATCACTTTCCAGTTCGCCGCCACCGGGACATCGACCTCTTCGATCAGCGTAAGTCGGTCCAGATCCGGGATAAAACGACGTATCTCGGCTTCCGCGCCGGGGGCCATCGCAGAAATCGGCTTCGCGGCTGCGTCGAGATTGATGAACACAAAGGACGCAAACACTGCAACTTGGATGGGCTTGAGCCCATGAGCGGCCTTGCTGAAGCCCGCAACGCTCTCGGTGTGCGCCGCGCCACGAAGACAGCCGTCCAACGAGTATGTCCAGGCATGGTAGCCGCAGGTCAGCATCGCTACCTTGCCGCGGCGCGACTCGACCAGCCGGTTGCCGCGATGCTGACACACATTATGAAAGGCACGAATTTCACCGTCGCGGCCCGCCACGACGAGGACGCTTTGTTCGAAGATCTCTTGCGTCACGAAGGTGCCGGGCTCGCGCAGTTCATTGACATGCGCGACGAGGTGCCAGGACTTGAAAAAAATCCTGGCCTTTTCCTTTTCGAACACGGCGGCGTCGTAAAAGAAACGAGCCGGCAACGTATAACCCGCCTCCTGATCCTCAACGCTCCAGCTGGCTTCTTCGACCGACATAAAGGTTCCTCAGGGTTCTCGGAGGCAAACTACGGCGCATTAGCTGGCCACGCCTGCCGAAAAGCGTCATGATGATGGCGATTTTTTACCAAGGTGCCCTGACGTGAAAGTGGCGTTTTTACTCTTGCCGGAGTTCTCCAATCTCGGTATCGCCGCCGCAACCGAACCTTTGTTCATCGCGAATTGGCTGGCGCAACGAACGGTATTCGAGTGGAAAATGGTCTCTGTGGATGGCAAACCAGTCCGCGCCAGCAACGGCAGGCTCGTTCCGGTCGACGGAGATCTGACGGTCGCCGAAGACTGCAAGGCCGTATTTGTCTTGGCGAGCTTCGATCCTCACCGCATCGTACGAGAGCGCCAAGCGATCCGCTGGCTTAGGCGAATCGCCAGGTTTGGTGTCGAGATCGGCGGGATCGAAAACGGCAGCCTGATACTCGCTGAGGCGGGACTCCTCAACGGACACGATGTCGCCGTGCATTGGGACAACATCATCGGCTTTCAGGAACACTATCCGAAGACCCGCGCGGTAGCTCATCTCTACGTTCGCAGCCGTGGCAGGATCACCTGCGCCGGCGCGTCGGCCATTATCGACCTGATGATCGCCTGGATCGGCTGGCAGGCGGATTCGGAACTCGCCGGCGAAGTCTCCGAGCACTTGCTGCTCAGTCGCCACCGCCCAGCGCATACCGAGCAGCGTTCCCAAGCAAGAGTGGAGGCGGCTCCAAGTTCGGATGCTGCGGTTACGCGGGCACAGGCAATCATGCAGGAGCATATCGATGAACCGCTTGCCTGCGGCGAAATCGCGCGCAGAGTCGGACTGTCGCTTCGCCAACTCGAGCGTCGCTTCAAAGCGGAAGTGCAACGCTCTCTTTTACAGCACTACCGGCTGATTCGGATACGGAAAGCGCATCAGCTCTTGCAGCAAACGGAACTTAGCGTGACGGATGTGGCGTTGTCCTGCGGATTTTCATCGCCCGAGTATTTCTGCCGCCTGTATCGGGCATTTTTTAGCTGCTTGCCCAGCCGCGACCGCCTGCAATCGACAACGGCACCGGTGTTGCGCCGCCGAACGCCGCAGGACATGATCCAGCGCCGAGGCAATCGCTCGGCCCGCGAGGCCCAGAGGTCTATCACCTCGCCGAAAAGCCGTTCAGAGTCCGGCTTCAGCCGGCGGTTGTCCATTCGCTGACCCTTCTGAGGGAATAGGGATGTGTTACTTTTGTTGATGGGTACGGGGGGCGAGATTCAACCAGCCTACCAGATCAGCAAAATATGCAAGACGTTTGCAAAATCCCACTTCTTTGTTTGCATTCCTCGGTTTGCCAAATCTGCCGCTACCCTTATTTCTCTTGGTGCGACCTCAAAGTTGGGAAAGTCCTGGATTCGCAGCGGCACGGCGGAAGTGCTGTTTGCGGAAGCCTTCTACACAGCATTTGCCACTGCCGAAAGTCTGGTTCGAATGGGGCAAAAAAGCATCTAGCGCTTATGGGTTCTCTTGACCTGCGGGATCTTGAACTGTCTATTTTTCTGGGAAAAATCTGAGTCTAAGGCGGCACGCATGATAATTGGCGGTTATCAGGACACGAATACTAACGGTCGCGCGTAAGATACTGCTAGCGATATTAGTCGGAGAAAGTCAGAGCATGGGTTTTCGCGTTTTGATCGTCGGTGGCACCGGGCAAGTGGGGTCGGGGCTGGTTCGGGCCTTGCTCGCTTCTGACTCGTGCACGGAAGTAGTGATGGTCAATCGCCGGATGATTCCTCTTGCTGCCGATACGCGCCTGCGCCAGGTGATCATGGATACCGGTGCGGCAAATTTTGCCAGTGAGATCGCCGAACTTGCCAGGACCTGCGGCGCGCACGGCGAGCCGGTATATGCCGCATCATGTATCGGCATCGGAAAAGGCAGTCAGCAATGGACCGAAGAGGACATTAAGAAGCTAGAAATTGGTGTGGTCGGCGCGTTTGCGCGTGGCTGCCTGGAGGCGGGAATCGAACGATTCGGACTGCTTTCGGCAGCCGGGAGTAGCGCGAAGAGCTGGATTCGTTATGCCCGCATCATGGGGGAAAAAGAAGATGCGGTGCGCAGCGTCGGATTCAAACGTTTGGCAATTTTTCGCCCCGGCATCATCGCCGGTAATGTGCACACTCCGAAGTTTCTAGCTTTGTTGGGGCTTTTGATTCCGGGATCATTTGGGACGATTGATCAGGATGATATTGGTCGGGCTTTTGTCGGTGAATTTCTCCACGGACAGGACGGCACGACGATCTTGGAAAATGCCGCGATGACGCAACGATCGCGAGCGCATTAGAGGCACCTTTTCGCGCGCGCCGGTTCAATGGCACGCTAATCAGTGCTGCACCGCAATGTGACCCAAATGGAAATGTCCGCTCCATTAAAGCCGCTCTCGAGCCCAATGCCAGTCCAGTATATTGGACTCATGAATTTGCAAACCATTGGTCATCTCATCGCTGAGCAGCGCCGTGCCAAGGGCCTCACGTTGAGCCAACTTGCCGCTCAAGCAGCAGTCGGCCGCTCGACCTTGGCGGCCCTCGAGGCCGGCAAGCTGCCCGAACTGGGACTGGAACGGGTGGCTCGGCTGTGTGCGGCGGTGGATCTCGTACTCGAAGCCCGGCCACTTGAACTCAAGGAGCCGTTGATGGCGCGTCGGCATCTTTCCGAGGTTGCCGGCCGTGAGCTCACCAAGGCCGCGATCGATGACATCATCACCCGGGGCACTATTGGCACCTGGCGCAAACTTATTCAAGCGATGAACACCGATAAGACGGGTCGTATCGCCCGCCGGGTGAACGACGTAGCCCAGACCGTGGGTGAGCGTGACCCAAGGGCACGTGCCTTTGCCGCGCTGTTGCATAAGCTCCCGCGCAAACCGCGCAACGCTGTCGCTGAGTGAACAAGCAGACAGAAATTCCGGATTGGGAAACGCTATTGGCGCATGCCGCGCTGCTACAGTCGAAAATACCCGCGGCCATCCTCGCCTTGGAATCCATCGCCGGCTGGCACACTCACCGTCGTGCAAAAGGAAAAATGGTTCTGGGAAGTGTCAACAAGATCGCTGCTGGACTGCGCAACCAGCGGCGCTCTGCGCCGCTCGAAACTACCGAGATCATGATAGGGGACGGGCGCCGCCTGCGATTGCCGACGATTGAGGAGACGCTGCGCATCAAGACCTTTCTTGTAGTCGATCGCAATGCCACTTGAGACTACCTGGACGTTGCGGCGCTTTCTCACCATATCGGCCTCGAAAAAAGCGTCGCAGCACTCGAAAGCATGAACGAACTCTATGCCGAGTTTAAGGATGAGGCTGGCGATCCGCTCACCTCTGTGGTCGTCAAGTTATCCGCGCCCGATCCCTACGATCTTACCGACATCGATCTGTCCGAATACAAAGGCATCGTTGCACCCTGGAATAACTGGCGTGCCGTTCAGGCGCAAAATGCTCACGCAAACTTTGCGCCAGATGGAGCGCGACGGCTTGATTACGAGGACCGTGCATCCGGTCGTGCCGCCAAAAGTCGAATACAAATTAACGACACTCGGCCTGAGCCTTGGCGCAGCCTTTTGCGGGGTGTGGATCTGGGCCGCGGAAAACCTCAAAGACGTCGAACGCTCCCGCCGCAAGTTCGATAAATTGGACGGGAAGGATTGATCACATGCTTGGCGTCCAGTTGCCAATTGAAGGCGCGTGTTAGCTTAGCTTGTCGCAGTATTTCGAGAATCGAGACGCGAATCAGGTTCAAGGCTTCTTGTTCTGCCGGCCGCTCGCAATTGCGGATCTGGAACGCTGGCATGCCGATTGGCTGCACGCACGCCAGCTGAGCCCGGCGAGCGTGGCTTAGGCTCGAACGCGGCCGGACAGTTAAGGCGACAATAAGACCGGTGACCGAGCAAGCGGCGTACCTTCATCAAGGGTCAGCGGACGACAGGATCGTCGGCGGGCGTAATGGCGCAGAATTCGGCCATTGGAGCCGGATCTTACTCATCCTGCGACCGCCACGGTGCAAAGTAGTCCTCGAGTCGGCGAACCAGCGACGTGAGCAGCACTCCCAGCACCATCAGGATGAGTACTGGAACGAACATCGATGCCGTGTCGTATTGGTTGCCGTACTTGACAATCAAGGCGCCCAGCCCCGTGATCGCTGTGAAGAACTCCGCCACCACCATGCCGATGATGGCGCGGCCGATGCCGAGACGCAGTCCCGTCATCATATAGGGCACGACGGCCGGAAGAATGATCTTCAGGAACGTCTGGCGCTCGTTGGCGGCGAAGGCCACACCAACGTCGATCAAGGCGCGCGACACGTTGCGCACGCCGGCCGCCGTATTGATGAGGATGGGAAAGATGGCGAGTATGGTCACGATGAACAACTTTGCGCCGTCGCCCAGGCCGAACCACAGGATGACCAGGGGGATGAGAGCGACCAGCGGCGTGGCATAGAGCGCATTCACGAGCCAGTCGGTGGCGGCATCGACCAGGCGATACCGGCCGATCAGCAAGCCGATGACCACTCCAAGCAACGACGCGGTGGTAAAGCCGATCAGCAGTGTCTGCAGGCTGCTTCGCAGTGCCTGCAGCAGTTCCCCGCTCGAGATCATGACGATCGCCGCGCGGCCTATCGCGCTGGGATAGGACATGAACAGCGGGTTGATCTGGCGACCGACGATCTGCCAGCCGCCGAGCACGAAGATGATCGCGGTGATGCGCACGATCCACGCTTTGCTCTTGGCGCGGGGCGGGCCGATCTCCTCGATGGGCGCTTCGGGGTCGGCGTTCAATTTGACCGATCCTGCGGAGTCGCTCGCTTCCGTCATGCTGCCACCGGCGCGGGTGTGCGGATCAGGGACCACATCTTTCGGCGGATGTCATGGAATCTGGAATCACCCCGCAATTCGGGCAATTCCGGCCGTGGGTGCCCGAACGGGACGTCGATGATCGCCTTGACTCGGCCGGGCTTTGCGGCCAGCACGATCACTCGATCGCTGATGTAGATCGCCTCGTCGAGATCGTGGGTCACGAACAAGGTTGTCTTTTCGGTGGCGGCGTGGATTCTCATGAGCTCCGCCTGAAGGACTTCGCGGGTTTGTGCGTCGAGCGCGCTGAACGGCTCGTCCATCAGCAGGATGGCGGGATCGATCGCCAGGGCTCTCGCCAAGCCGATGCGCTGCTGCATACCGCCCGACAGCTGGTGCGGGTATTGGTTGGCGGCGTGAGCCAGGCCGACCAATTCGAGCAACTCCATCGCCCGACGGTTTACTTCGGTCCTGGGCAGGCCTTGCAGCTCGAGACCGAATTCCACGTTGGCCCGCGCAGAGCGCCAAGGGAGCAGGCTGGCCTGCTGAAAGACGAAGCCGCGGTCCCGCCCCGGCCCCGTAACCGCCTTGCCATCGACCAGTACCGACCCCGAATCCAAGCGGCCGAGACCCTGAATGATGCGAAGCAGGGTGGTTTTGCCGCATCCGCTTTCGCCGATGAGAGAAACGATTTCGCCCTGACCCACCTCGAAACTCACGTCACCAAGCACCTGCAGGTAACTCTCGCCGGCCCCTGCCTCGCCCCGCAGCCGGAACGCTTTGCGAACGTTCCTCACCGACAGTTTGGTCACGTCGCTCTTGCTTGCCATCAGGCTATTCCCCTCTGATTTCCGCATCGCCGCCACTCAGCCTACCTATAGCGTACAACGAGTCCGGGCGGTTAGAGCATTGATAACCGGTGCGGAGCCATAGATTCTCCAATGCGAGGAAGCACATCAGGGGCCGAAATTCTTGTTCAAATAATCGAGAATACGTGCCTGTTCCTCGGGGGTCGCAACGGCGCCTCGCTCCATCATGCGCTTCATGGTGCTGTCCCACTCTTCCTTGGTCAGTCGCTTGTCCACGGCGGTCTGCGCGGGATGGCACACCGCGCAGGTGCGTATGACGAGTTCCCTGTTTTCTCCCGCGGGCAACACCGATTCGGGAACGACCGTGGGTATCTGCGGCAATGCTGCGCGTGTTTCGCCATCACTGGCGACGATCTCGATCTCATTGCCCTCGGGGTCGTGGACGAAGACACGCCAGATCTTCCCCTTGCCATTTCGATCGGCGTGCGCATCCGTGCCCATCGTCACCAGCCGTTCATAGGCTGATTCCAGTATCGGCGTTGTGAAGACGACATGCTCCCACCCTTGTCTGAAATAGCGGGTTTCCTTCTGTCTCACCGAGCCCTTTTGCCATGCGAGGTCGATGTGGTAGACATTCAGCGACAGGTGTGCAACCTCGAAATCAGGGCCGCGCTTGTGGCGCACAATTTCGCGGAAACCAAATACACGAATGTACCAGGCTTCCTCTTTGTCCAAATCCGCCACGGATGCCGTCACGTGATCCGGCTCCAACTGCATCGGGTTGATGTCGGCCGGATAAGGTGCCTTGCCTCGTGTCGTTCCCGAGCACAGAGCCAGTGCGCACATCGCCGGCGCAAGATGATGACGGCATTTCACGCGAGACCGGCTCATGTTCGAACTCCGAAACAATAGGTGAACTCCGCTGCGGCAATACTGAACAATGCCCAATCTCACCGGCCGCTGCAATTCGAAACGGGTCCGATGCCATAAGTTCTGGTCTCCCCGCGCTGGACGTGAAACATCCATGCGCGGAGCATGCAGGGCAGGGGGAGTTACCATGATCGATCAGGCTATCGGCGCCCGCAGAATGGCACGGCGAACGGTTCTGGCGGCGTCGCTACTGGCCGTGGTAGGAGCCACCGTCGCGCGGGACACCCCCGTCACAGTGAGTAGAGTGGCGGACGACTCGGTACGCACGGTGTACCTGCGGGTGGGCGCCGGCGACGAAGGATTGCTGTACGAGCCGATCTCGCCGGACGCCAAGGCGCGCGTCGCGCTGATTTTGGCCCGTCCCGATGGGAATTCATTCGGCGCTCCACCGGCGCGAGAGATGGCTCGACGCGGCTATCGGGTCCTTGCACTCAATCACCATGGGGATTTCCCCGAGGCGGAGGATTTTGCCCAACCGCTGTCACAGGCTATCGGCTATTTACACACACTTCCAGGCGTGGAGCGCGTCGTTTATCTGGCGCACGCGGGCGGCGGTCATCTGAGCGCTTGGTATGAGAACGTGGCCGAGCACGGTCCGGCCGCTTGCCAGGGGCCCGAAAAAATCTATCCCTGCGACGGCAAACGGCTGACCGGGCTGGCGAAGCTGGATGGCATCGTTTTCTTGGATGCCACACTCGGGGCGTTTCATGAGATGAGTTCGCTCGACCCGGCGGCGTCGGGGGACAAGCGACTTGCCGCACTCGATATGTTCTCGCCCGCCAACGGCTACGACCCTGCCACAGGCGGCGCTCACTACGCCGAGAAATTCAAGAAGCAGTTTTACGCGGCACAAGCGGCGCGTGCTGCCGACTTGCTGAAACAGGCCGGCGCGCGCCTCGATCTTCTGAAGCGAGGTAAAGGTCAATTTTCGGATGACGAGCCTCTCGTCGTTCGCGGCTTGGGCGAAGAGGCGGCGGGCGCGCGCCTCTATCTGGCCGATGTGTCGCTGGTGGCGCACACGAAAATGCCTCATACCGTGCTAAAAGTCGACGGCACGGAGACCGAGACGATCGTCACGTCGGTCCGTCCGCCCCTGGGGCGGCAATACGCCGGCGCGGTGAATACGCTGCGTGTCATGAGTCAGGAAACCACCGTGCGTCACTTCCTGACTCACTCGGCCATTCGGTTGGGAGCCGACTTTGCGATCACCGAGGACGACATCGTCGGCGTCGACTGGCGGTCCGCGACGAGCTCGTTGCCCGCCAATGCGGAAGGCATCGGCGTGCCGACGCTGATCCTATCCGGCACCTGTCATTACCTGGTCGTGCCCGCGGAGATCGTCTTCGATCACCTGGGATCGAGGGACAAGACGCTCGCCTATGTGGAAGGCGCGTCGCATAGCTTCGCTCCCTGTGGCGCCGAGTACGGGGACACCGTGCGGCGCGCATTCGATTACGTGGACGCCTGGCTCGGCAACACGCAGCGCTTTTGAATCGGCAATACCAAAACTTATGCTTCATCACCTCCTTTGAATTAGCGGTGCGTGACGGCTTTGCTATGGTGAGCAATAACAAATATTGATTCACACACGTTTGGTAGGGGGAGGGTGTCTAGTGAAACCACGACAACAACTGGTGTTGGCCGCGCGGTCGGTTGCCGCGCTCGGATTTTGCATATTTCCGGTGATGTTCAGCACCGCTTGGGCGCAGGCAGTAACCGGCGCAGCCGCAGAGACCGGCACGGGAAGTAAGACACAACTCGAGGAAATCACCGTCACTGCGCAGAAGGTCAGTCAAAGTTTGGAAAAGGCTCCGGTCGCCGTAACCGCCATCACGGGCGCCGATTTGGACGCCCTGGGTGTGAAATCGGTCAGCGATCTCTCGGGCGTGGTGCCCAACTTCACCGCGATGCCGAATGCCAACGGTTCAACTGTGGCATTGCGCGGCATCGTCAGCACGAATCAATCGGTGAACGGACAGTCGGAGGCGTCCTACAGCGTGGACGGCGTCGGACTGGTCGACATGCGGGATGCCTTCGACGGCATGTACGATGTGAACCGGGTCGAGGTGTTGCGCGGCCCGCAAGGCACCCTCTATGGAGCGAACGCCAACTCCGGCGCCATCAACGTCATCACGAACAAGCCGGACCTAACCAGCTCGAGCGCCACGGCCTCGCTCGGCTTCGGCAATTACTCGGAATTGCTGGCCAATGGCGCACTCAACATGCCGATTTCCGACACCCTGGGTGTGCGAATCGCGGCGGCGGAGGAGCGGCACGATGGCTACATTTATCTGACCACGAACAATAGCCGGTTCGATGACAAGGATTTCGTCGGCGGACGCGTGCATGTGCTGTGGAAGCCGTCGGGCGACTTCTCGACCTTGTTTACCTATGAATACATCCACAATGGCGGCGCCGGAATCGCCGGCAGCGCGAGCGGCGCACCGCTGGGTTTGTACGCAACGAACCAAGGGGTCACTCCGTATTCCTATGCGACCATGCCGGGACCCATGAGCCTGGACGAGACCGATCAGAGCGCAACGCTGACGGTGAACTGGGACACACCGTTTTTCGACGTCACGAATATCTACAGCATGCGGTTCGACAATTGGCTGCAATCGGATGCGGAGACCATTTTCGGACCCGGCGCGAGCACGTGCCCGAACTTGGCCGCAACGACCAATTGCTATAACCCGCTGATCAACAGTAGCATCGACCGCCAGCTCTCGGATGAGCTGCGCTTCAGCAAGACCACGGAACGGGTGCAGTGGCTGTTCGGCCTGTATTATCTGCAATACAAGGCACACCTTGCACAGGCCTACGAGCCGAGCAACAAACCCGGACTGTGGGAATTGCTCGACGAGCCGAACTATCTGGATCAAGGTAAGGCCATCTTTAGCCAATCGACCTACCACTTCACCGACAAGTGGAGCGTCGTCGGCGGCCTGCGATACCAGTGGGATTCGGAGAGTCTGCCGTATTCTCCGGCTTACTACGGCCCTCCAGGCTCGATCGTTCAGCAGCAGTGCATTGGTTGCAATGTGACGGCCGTGTATTCCGGCCAGGGGTCCTGGGGCAAGCTGACGTGGCGGGCGGGTGTCAACTATGACATCACCTCCAGCTCGCTCCTGTATGGCTCGGTCGCGACAGGCTACGAGCAGGGCGGCTTCAGCACCAAGGCGGAAGAGCCGTTCAATCCGGTGTATGGGCCGGAGAATCTCACCAACTACGAGATCGGCTCGAAAAATAAGCTATTCAACAACCGGGCGCAAATCAATGTCGCCGCGTTCTACATGAACTACAAGGACTACCAGGCGAGCGCCAGCGAGATATTGGCCAATGGCAGTCAGGCGCTCCTCACGACCAATGCGGGCAGCGCGAAGATCAAAGGGGTGGAGCTGAGTCGACGTACTTGCTGACGCCCGACGATCTCCTTACCTTCAACGCGACTTTCCTGCACGCGATCTTCACAGATTTCTACCTGCCGAAGGGCGATGGTTATGCGGCCACCAAGGGCGAAGTCCCGACGGACTACACCGGCAATCAATTGCCCTACGCCGCGCACGAGACGGCGCGTCTGTCGTATCAGCACACCTTCGCCTTGAATGATCGGGACTCTCTGATCGCGCTGGCAGGGACGAACTTTTCGTCCCACTACTTCACCGACTATCACGATTACGCCGCGACCTCGCAGGACGCCTACTCCCGTACCGATGCGAACTTGGCCTGGGAACGTCGCGTCGAGGGTTGGACGTTCAACACCCAATTTACGCGCACAATCTCGAAAACGAGGCAATTCTCGTCGGTGGCCAGGCGGACAACAACGCCCCGAACCGCGACTTCAACCATTATGGAAAGAATGGCTACTATCTGCCGCCCCGGACCTACGGTCTTCAGTTCATGGGTTCTTTCTGAGTGAAGGTGGGTTGCCGTGTGCGCGGCATCGCCAACCGGAGGTGACGATCAATGAATCGGCTTGGAACTGTCATAGGATTACAGCTCATGTTGGGCGCCTCGTACTGTGCGGTCGCGGCTGCTCAACAGGCGCCCGCCGGCAAGCCTCATGCGCCTCCGGTGACCGGGCTGGTGCCGGATCATGCGGGTCTCTCGGTTGCAGACGTCCGCCGTGAGGCCGAGTGGTACGAGCGGGTGCTCGGCTTCAAGGTG
>CAWAQE010000009.1:0-35747 GCA_963784105.1 uncultured Gammaproteobacteria bacterium | reverse complement strand
CCATATTGAAATCGACACTGGCTTTCGGCCAAGAACCGCCTGGCTCTCGGGGCGACCTTTCATTTGCCAGTGTAGTCGCCCACTTGGAATACCCCCTTCCCCTTCATGACATGAAATTTGTGTGTCACATACGCCAGAAAATTTAAAAGGCCCAATACATCGGCGGTGCGCACCTCTGGTTCGGCCTCACTACCAGCTGTTGCGTCCAGCATGGCCGAGACGCGTCCTTCGTCGATCAACTTTTGAAGGCGCTCGGACGGCTTTTTCGTCAGAACGCAGACAAGCCCCAATGCGTGGCCTCGACCTCCTTCCGGTGCCAACGGGATCAGTTGAGGTGCAGCTGCTAAGAAATCTTCTAGCTGTTGATCCACTTCGGTGTAATTCGATCGTTTGATCTCGATCAGGCCAAACACACTGCTTTGAGGAACGATCCCAAATTCCTCTACATCGAAAAGGGCAGGCACAGGGAACGCGGACCAAATGATCAGATCGAGTTGCCGCAAGGATTGGGGCATCGGAAATTCAAGCACAGCTGTCGACATCACATATCTCTGTCACCTGCAGTGACATAGAGATAAATATGCTAACTTGTTGAGTTATTGTGCTTTTCTTCGGCTTTAATCCACCTGAGTTAGCGCGCCGTTGCCCCCAGAATTTCAGTAAATATTTCAATAGTGGATGTCGCGAGTAGTATTCGGACGTGGTTCAAACATGGGGGTCTGCGGCAATCGCTGTAACAAAACGTCGATACGCCGGACGTCGAATCGGACATCCAGGGTAGCGGCAACGGAATTCGTCATCTGGGTTGAGACGCCTGCTTCCCTCAACCCCCATCTTTGAACCACGTCCCGACAACATGGACGTGGAACAGACTTGGGGGCGCTGACACACTCTCGCAACAATTCTGGCCAAAGCTGGGCGTCACATGCTCAGACGATCGCGCTCGGCCGCATAGGCCAAGACGGCACGAATATGCTCGCGCGTGAGGCTCGGGAAATCTTTAAGGATTTGATCCTCGGTCATCCCACCGGCGAGGTACTCGAGGATATCGGTCGGGGTGATGCGGGTTCCAAGCAGCGTCGGCTTCCCGCCGCGCACGCCAGGGCTGATTTGAATAAAATTCCGCCAATTCATGGTGAATGGAGATTGTAGCCGTTTCTTTGAACTCGAGCTTCGATGTCGAAATTAACAGATGTAACTCCTCTGCCGAGAGCCGGAGGCTCTTGCGAACGAGGGAGGAAGCCACCATGCAGTTCGTCGTGTGGATCGAGACGGTGATCGCTGGCAAGAGTGTGGCAGTGCAACGTGTGGCGGCCGTGGAGCGAAACGGTGTGAATGCGCCAGCGGAGCTCGGACTCACTCTGGAAGACGGAAAAACCATTCTGAATGGCATAGAGCAGGACATCATTGAGACGCAGGTCGATCTGCAAAGTGGGCACTGTCGCGCATGCATCCATTGCCAGAAGCCCCAGCGGGTCAAGGATACGCGAAAGCGTCGGCTCGACACCGTCTTTGGGCGCGTCACGGTGCAATGTCGACGGTTTGTTCGCTGCACGTGCCAGGGCGGAAAGGCCAGAAACCTCTGGCCGCTAGCCCATTGGTCAGAGCTCGGGATGAAACGCTCCACACCGGAGCGTACCTACTTGTTCGCAGAGTGGGGTAGCAAGTTGCCGTATCGGAAAGCCGCCGAGCTACTGGGGGAGTTCCTGCCGGCGTCAAACGCTAAGCTCTCCCATACGAGTGTTCGTCGCCAAACGCTCAGCGTTGGAGCGCTGCTGGATCAGCGGGTGACGGAGCCTGAAGAGTACTATTGCCTCGAGCCTTGCCGGCAGGTTGTCCGTGCCGGCAATCGATTGACTGTCGCGATCGATG
The DNA here is from genome assembly GCA_963784105.1 of uncultured Gammaproteobacteria bacterium. Classification (GTDB taxonomy): domain Bacteria; phylum Pseudomonadota; class Gammaproteobacteria; order Steroidobacterales; family Steroidobacteraceae; genus Bog-1198. The sequence goes on along the minus strand of CAWAQE010000009.1, from coordinate 33,875 downwards.
GCACCTATGTGCGCTCTGATCTGACGAACGGCTTATACCAGCACTACGTGGTTGCCGGGAGGGTTGAGCGTGACGGAGACCTGGGCGGCCACTTTGCCTGGGTCGCGCAACGCCCCGAGGACGCGCTGGAATTCATGAGAGCGGCAATGCGCAGCGACGGATGGACCGAGCAGTCGCTAGTCGCCGTGCTTGCCGATGGCGCGGACGGCCTGGCTGGATTGGTTAATGCGGTCAGCCCGAATACCTGCCGCAGCATTCTGGACTGGTTTCATGTCAGCATGCGGCTTCGCCCGATCGAACAGATGGCTCCTAAGATTGCCTCAGCCTTAAGACAGCTCGACGTCGGCCTCGCTGAGTTCATTCTGTAAAAAATGCCTCGGGTGCGATATCAAATGTGGAACGGTCGATGGCATGCGGCGGTTAGGCGAATGCACGAGATCTATCAGGCGGCAGAGACCGGGCTCAAACTCGAATCGGCGATTGATACGGGGTCCCCTCATTTTTGCTTCCAAAAGTGACGGTAGAAACACCGCGTATTTCCCGGTGTTTTTTGAGGCTCCCCGCGTAACTCAATGATTGTAGGTTGGTTTCTGTTGCTCATCGAAATCAGCATTTTTCGGCCTCGTCGGTGCAAATTTATTGCCCCAAAACATGAATCTTTGGAGGGACCCGTGACGGCAGCAATTGGTCGGCGTACTGCTCGATGGGGAAGCGGAATACGCCCCGCATATTGATACCCTCGGTGCGCGTCGGGGCGATTCGCGCGATCAATTCCGGCGGGATGGCACCGCTACGGCGTTGCGCCCAGCGATCGAAGATGGACTGCATTTTCGTCGTGTTCCAGGCCATGACGATGTTGGCGAGAAGACTCAGGGCATCGGCGACAGCCTGCATTTCATCCTCGCTCTTGGCTTGGTAGTTCGCGACGCGACCGGTGTAAATCAGCCGCTTCAGCGCATTGGTCGCCTCACCCCGGTTGAGCACACGCAGCAACTCCCGGCGGAAGACCGGATTGACGAAGTAATCGGCCAAGAACACGGTACGCAGCAATCGCCCGATCCCGACGCCAACCTCATAGAGCGGATCGCCGCGCGCTGCGGAGCCAAAGCGCGCGAGGACGCTGATGGCACTGGTGTGCCCGCTGTGGACCGAGGCGAGCAAATGGACCCATTGGTCCCAATACTGTGGCACCTGGCTGAAATCCAAACTCGCCTCGCAAATCGGCTTCAGTATCTCGGGTACCGAGAGCCGCGCGGTAGAAACAGATGGCGATCCTTGAGAGCCTTCAATCGCGGACACAGATCAAACCCCTCGCCATGGGAAAGCGCCATCCCGAAGTCGGTGTACCCGTGGGTATCAACAGCGAGTTGCGTGATGTCGAGTTCCTGGTGCCGCAGCACGCCTTCGATGGCGGGGCCGACTTGCCGTTCGTTGAGCACGAAGGGCTGCGCATGGAAGATGCCCCAGCCGGCCAGCACATGACCATAGACACCGACGGACGAGGTCTGTCGGCGTGGATCGAGGCGTGCTTGCCAAACCCGTTGTCGGGTCTCCAGGCTCATCATGTCCGAGGAGGCCAGATCCGAGCGACCCCAGGTCACCGCGATCGGATGCTGCCGCATGAAGGCGAGTACTGCGGCGCCGGCGTCTGCGAGGCGTCGTTCGTCACCGGCCCAGCGCATGGCTTGCCGGACGCTGGCCGCGGAGAGCTGCGGCATCATGCGCGCCGTCTCGGCCGCCGACATCGAGGTGCCATGCGCCAAGATGCCGGCATACACCATCAGCAGTTCCTTCTCGGAACGCGGTTCGCGACCGAGCATGAGCCAACTGAAGCGCACCTTGGCATCGACGTCGAGCAGCAGCTCCGGTAGTTGCGCTTCGCCGATCCGGTGATCGAGCGCGGCGCGCAACTTGACCAGCTCCGGCTCCTCATCCTCAGCCGCGAGTGGCGTCAGATGCAGTTCGTCGTCGACGCGGAGTTCACCCGCCTCGACGGCTTTGGCCACGGCCGCGACGCCGGCCTGGGCGCGCTCGATCAGGGGCTCGAGGTAGGAATCTGCGCGCTTCGGTAATGACAGGCGCTGATAGTAGGCATTGCGCTCCTTCTCCCATCGTTGCGGCGGAATAAACAGCCGTTCGCGGCTGCGAAACGCCAAGCTATGATCGATCCACACGGTCCCGTTACGCAGTGCCCGGCGCAGCGTCAACAACGTGGCGACTTCGAAGGCGCGAAACGCTTGTTCACGATCGGCGCCGGATAGGAGTGCCCGCCACACCCTGCCAAGATCGATCGCCGTTGTCGTCGGCAACTCTCGCGCATCGTGTTCATACAATGCCCTGAGTAGCTGTATAGCGGCCAACACCGGATGACCCGGTGTCGCTTCCCACGGCAGGATCATCAGGGCCGACAGCAGTGAGCGTACGGGACGAATCTCCAACGTCAGGTGATCACGCACCAGCTGTGCGCGCGTCGGCGGTTTGCGTTGCTGATGCTCCGCGACCAACGATCGCAATCGTTCACGGACCTCGCTGTCAGCGACAGTCGGATCACTTGCCAGCGCTCCCACCGAAGCCAGCAGTTCTCGATATAAATCAGCCCAGTGAATCAGTACTCTATTAGCGTCCTTTGAGGCGCGACGCCACAGATCAGCCACACGACGACGCGCCATCAGCAGCAATCGATCGGTGTTCGTGAGCAGGCTAAAGCGCATGAAGCAGGCCACTTCGATCGTGCGACCTGGCTCGATAATCAGCCGGCCGGCTGACGGTGAACGTGATGCCAGGCGCCGTGCATAACGACGCAGCAAATCATCCGGCTGATCCCGCAAGTGGTGCTGCACCCCGAGCCGATATGACACCTCGATCCGCTCCAGCAGCTCATCAATTTGCCGTGTCGAATGCTTGGCCGGCGGCGCGCATAGCCAACTTTGTGTCGTGAGCGATGACTCCCGCGCCTGCACCAAGGTATCCTGCCAGCGCTCCAAACCCGCAGTGCCTGCATCGGCCTGAATCGTTCTTCCGAGCTTCGCTTCGAATTGCCGGATGGAGGCGGAAATGATGCCGCGCAGATCCTTCTTGCAGGATTTCGAGTGATTGGACCCACCTGATTTCGTCGGAATGGGACCACCCGATTTCGGGGTAATGGACCCACCCGATTTCGTCCCAATGGGACCACCGGCCGGAGCCGCTTTTCGACCCTGAGCGGCGTGCTTTTGCGCGTCGCCAGGCTCCAGGAGCGGAACGGCGATGCCAGCACAAATTGGTCGATTTTCCAGGGTAGCTTCGGTCCGGGTGCTCCCCGATCGCGGCTCCTGCGCCGTCTGCGGCGGTCCGTTTTCCGCCATCACCCCCAAAAGCCGGGCTTCGGCCCGCTCACACCGCAATCCAGTACCGTCGTGGCACATCACGAACGGGAGAGCTGGATGGCGCGAAGGAAGCTGACGGTGGATAGACACGAGGAAATCAAACGCCGCCTGGCCGACGGACGGAGCCTGCGGGAGATCGCCACCGCCCTGGGCTGCTCACGGCGCCTGGTGCGCCAGATCCGCGACGGCGAGCGCCTGACGCACGAGACGGCGGCGAGCCCGGATCCGCTGTGGATGTCGCAGCTCGAGTGGCCGGTGATCATCCACGAGCTCGGGCTCGGCCACCCGATGAAGTTCATCTGGGAGGAGCGCGCGAAAGCGCTCATCACCTATCCGAACTTCTGGAAACAGTTTTATCGCAAGTTCCCGCAGTACCGCGAGGCGACCATCACGGCGCGCGAGTTCGAGCCCGGCGGAACGGGTGGAAGTCGATTACGCCGGCGACCCGATCGAGTGGTACGAGATCAAGACCGGCGAGATCCACAAAGCCTACGTGTTCGTCTCCGGGCTGGGCTTCAGCCAATTGCTCTTCGCCTGGGCGGCGGAGGACATGAAAAGCCGCAACTGGCTCGGCTGCCACCGGCGGATGTTTGAATATTATGGCGGCGTGCCGTCACGTCACTGTTCCGGACTGCTTGAAGACCGGCGTCGTCAAATGCCATCTGTACGATCCCGATCTGAACGAAGACTACGCGTATCTTGGCCGCGCATTTCTCCACGGCAATCGTTCCGGCTCGCGTGAGAAAGCCGAAGGATAAGGCCATCGCAGAGGGACTGGTGAAAATCCTCTGCCGCTACTTTCGGTTCCGCTTCCGTCGCTCCCGATTTACCTCGATCGCCGAGATCAATCGCGCGCTGATGGTGTGCGTCGAGCGCATCAACGACCAAACTCATCGCCGCTTTGGCGTCTCCCGCCGCGAGCGGTTCGAGAAGATCGAGAAAGCCGCGCTCAAGGCCTTGCCCAGTGTGGAGTACGACGGCGGGGAGTGGAAAACGGCGAAGCTGCACCCCGACTGTTACGTCGCCGTCGATGGCGATTACTACAGCGCCCCGCATATCCACCGCCACAAAAGGCTACGAATCAAGCTCACCGAGCACCATGTCGAGATCTTCCTGAATCTCGAGCGCTTGGCGATCCATCCGCGGTGCCGGCAGAAAGTGGGCCAGCGGATCAAGATCCTCGAGCACTTCCCGGCGAACTCGATCGCGTTCTACGAGGCGACGCCGCAGAAACTGCTGTCGCAGTCGCGCTTCATCCATCCGGATCTGAACACGCTGTTCCTCGAGCTGTTCAACGCCGACGTCTACGCTCATATCCGTCGCGCCATGGGCTTGGTCTCCGCGTGCACCAAGGAAATCAGTCGCTCCGGCCACGCGCTGGCTAACGAACACATCGCCACCGCCATCGCCACCATGCGCCGCTACAACCGCATCCGCACGCCGTACTTCCAGGAGTTGCTCAAGCAGGCGCGCCAACAGTCCATGAACCCGCAGCCGACCCGCGACATCGTGCGCCGGCCCGGCAATCCCTTCCTTCGGTACGTTGGCGGCGCCGCGCTGCAGGCCACTGACGAACCTTCCATCCCACCGACTGCAGCGCAGGAGAAATTACCGCTATGAGTATCGCCATTGCCAAGAACCACATGGCCGAGATGAACATGCTCGGCATGCTCGCTGTCCTAGATAAAACCCTGGCCGAGGCCACCCGCGACAAAATCAGCTACACCGAGTTCGCCGATATCCTGTTGCAGGCCGAAGCCGACTACCGCCAGGAGCGAAAGACCGTCAACCGCATCAAAGCCGCCAAGTTCACCGTGCGTCCCGCCTTCGAGGACTTTGACTTCACCGCGGAGCGCTCGATCACGAAGGCGGAAATCAAGGAGATCTACACCCTCGGATGGCTCAACGATGCGCGTCCACTGCTGCTCATCGGTGAAACGGGTGTCGGCAAGACCTTCATCGCCCAGGCGGTCGGCCTGCACGCCTGCGCAAGCGGCAAATCGGTGCTCTACATGAGCATCACCGCGCTCCAGGAGAATCTCGCCATCGCCCGCTCGAGCGGAACCTACCTTCGGTATCGCGCAAAACTCGCCAAGTTCGATCTCATCATTTTTGACGAGATGGGAATGCGGAAATTTACCGCGACCGAAGCGCAAGATCTGTGCGAAATCATCGAGGAGCGATCCATCGATAAGTCGGTCGCCTTTACCTCCCAGCTCCCCGTGGATCACTGGAACGAAGTCATCCCCGATACCGTCATCTTCGACGCCATCCGGGATCGCCTCGAGCACTCCGCGCTCACCATCAACATCACCGGCCCCACCTATCGGGGCGTCAAAGCTAGAAAACTTGCCTCAAAGAAAAAGGACGCGTAGAACTCTCAAACCGCGGCTCCGCCGGTAACCCATGCAAGGTGGGTCCATTTACCCGAAACCGGGCGGGTCCATTACGCGAAATCGTGCACCTTCTCGCGCATCACCAACAACTTGCGGTCGTACAACCATTGTCGCGCATAGGCCAGCAATCGCTGTCGATCGGCCGTCTGCCTCAGTTCCCGTCGCAGAGTGCGAACCAGAGCACGTCGCTGCGCCTCAACCAGGGGATGAAAGCCCAACGCCTCGCAGGCCAGTTCCTGATGATCGAACAAGGTTCGGTGCCGCCGATACATCGCCCGCAGCGACGCCAGATCCGGGGCCTGCTCGCCGAATTGGTTACCGAGGTGCTTCCACAGCGCGGGCGGTACGATGCGCACCGCATCCAACACCCGACCACTCATGCGCAGAAAGCCAATCTGCAGCGCCAGCCCCAACTTGAGCGACGGACCACGCCGCGCTTCAATCAGGGCACGTTCGCTCGCCGTGAAGGTGAAAAACGCCTCGATCTCGAAGCCGCTCAGTTCGCGCGGCAACTGTTTGAGTCCTAGAAACGTCACCTGCCAATGGTTCATCGCATCCCTCCCTGATCGGGATACGATAGTCCTCAAAAATCACGAACAGCAACATATTGTTTTAGCTACAAAAAGCCGCCACCCGCTCTATGATTATCGGCAAATCCTACCGTCACTTTTGGAAGCAAAAATGAGGGTACCCCGATTGTAGAGCGGCGGGGCCAATGGACAGCTAGTTCACTGGGCGCTCGAAGAGAGGAGTCCATTTGTGCGCTGTCTTGGAGCTGCTATGCAATATCGGTAGGCTGTTGTTCGGGCAAGTCATTGGGAATACAACGAGTAATCCGTCATCTCCAAAGCCGAGCGGCTGTTTCTTGTATACGCGGGTGCCAGCTTCAAGGCATAGCGCTTTTGCTCGTTCCGCTTCTGCCTTATCTTTCCATATTTTCGTCTCATTACCAAAGGCAAAGTGTCTTGGCTCAATTAGTTCACACACTCGAAGGTCCGCAGGAAAACCAAATTCCTTTATAGTCCTCCGGACCCGCTGTTCGCCCTTAGAAGACGCTAATAAAACGACAACTGCAAGCATTGCGCTTCGGTTATTCATGAACATAGAAGCACTCGCAGCGAACGCGAGCAAATTGACTGACAGACTACCGCCCGTGCCGATGATGTCATCGATTACTACTACCGCATCCACTACCACACCCGCACGATTTTCAAATGCAACAGCCTTCTCGACAAAGTTCTCCGAATTCATTACGCATTGAGAAGCGATGTCGTTTTCTTCCGCAAACTTGCTCGCATATTGCTGTCCACTCTTACCTTCTCCATCAACGTAAACAACAAGAATATCGCTCCGCCTATCAGCACGTTTTCCCTTCACTAGCGGCTTTACGTGTCCGGTCAGCATGCTGTAGGCCAGCTTGAGCATTTTGCGGATTTCCGTTTCGCTTACAAAACGAAGTGCCTGCAAGATTTTCATAAGCAAGCGCTGGTCACGCTTTGTTCCGGCTTGCTCGAGCCACGCGCGGACGTCCTCCGGACCGATGCGTCGACCACGATACGGATCCCAAGCGTTGGTTAAGGCGACCAACTCGTGTGACTGCACGTAAGCCTCCTCTTCTGACCTCCGCAGTACATCCGCCAACTGGTCTCCAAACGTATCGACTATCAGGCGAGTCGCTCCGACTTCGCATAACCATTGAGCAAAGAGCAGAACACTGCATGCGTAGTTACCCTCCCGCTCCTTTAAGATTCCTCGCCTGCATAGATCTTGAAGTACTAGCTGAACTTCGTGAGATTGAATTCCAAACGGGCGCCCATATTTGGATATGCCATCAATGTTTGTCGCATCCCCCGCTCGGAGCGCTTTGGCAAGGCTGGCGAGTACTCGCTGCCTCATGAGGGAACTCGATTCCTCTTCTTCCTTATCCGCCTGAATACCGTCTTTCCAATAATGAGCAAAAGCGTTTGTATCTAGGCCTCCAACAACCGCAGCTGCGGCTTTATCAACTTCAAACCTAGTAATATCCGAGTCTCGATCCGCGACCGCATTCCTCAAAATGCGAGAACATAGTAGTTTCGTATAATATGGATGTCCGTTGGTGAGATCGAATATTCGATTTATGGCGCCTGGCTGCCAGGTGAGGCTGTTCTTGGTCGGCCCCTCCACCAGATCCTGATAATCCGTCCACTCTTCATTTCTAGCGAAGTAGTCCAACGGCTCTCGAATAAACTTATTTAGCTGGTCACCCTGAGCACTAATCACAAATGGCATCTTCTCACCACCCACAAGAATAAACGCCATGTTTTTCTGAGACGCCAGTGTCCGAAGATTCGAAAAGACAGCCTCCGCGAGCGGTCCGAAACGATACATCTCAGGATGAATCTCGTCGAACTCATCAAGCATGATTACATAGCGCGTCTCCGGCTGCTCCGCACCCAGCCTCTTAGCCAATCTGATCAAGGGAGCCAGAGTACCTTTGAAGTCCGCCGGGTCAGGCATTGCCTCCGGCGGCAGATTAGTACAAAGAAAAGCTGCTATCTCCGATCCGAGCGCGACAACAGTCTCTGTCGCATCCATTCGCGCATAGTCTCCCCATTCCAAATATAGTGATTTGAAGTCGGCGAACCGATTCTCCTTACCAAGAGCTTCCCTCACAGCTAGGACAAGAGATGTCTTCCCTATCCGCTTTTGACCCGTTATGTAGGTTGACTGCATGCGCGCAGTACTCAATCTGGTGAGTACTGCTGCTACCTTCTCTCTACGGCCCACGAATTGGCTTCCCTCAGCGACCTCTATGCTATATGAATCGTTCTTCGCTAACGCTGACCAATCAATATCGGGATCTTGGGCGTTCAATGTGAACGCCGTTTGCAGACTTAATCGCTCTTGTCCCGAGCGTGTCGACCAAGTAAGTTCGATAAATACATCAAGAGCCGGCGCGGGCGTAAGAACGAGAATGGGAAAGGCCAATGAGAACCCACCAGCTGGGATGTCCCCGAACCGAATGACGTCGTTCGTCGCGGCATGGTCAGTGTCGATCGCGATCTTTGCCAGTACATCTAAGGCGGATCCGGGACCTAAGTTTTCAAACGGAAACGAGACGGTCATAGTCCTGCCACTCTCCATTAGCGGATATCGCTTGCCCGCAAGCTCTGAGGTTTCGAGCCGCGAAACAATTTCGGCGGTAAAGCGGGACTTGGAGTTGTCGTCGTATGCCTGGACGGCGCCTGCTAGCGGTCTCAGAAAGGAGGACAAGTAGCGAGCTGACAAAAAGTTTTGGGGAGGTGTGTGGCGGTTTTCAAAGTCCGACAAGTGCTGGCGTAAATCATTGATCGAAGGCCCTAATCTCTCGTCTCCCGCTTCCAGGCACTCCGAGAGTAGAGCCAGAATCGTCTGTGCTTCTGCTCGAATACGCTCAAAGCCAAAAGGTTTGCAATATTCACCGACGAGCTTATTCGAAAGTCCCTTCAAAATGTTCTGCTTTCTGCTTTCGATCTCTTGCAGCGACCCCTCCACGTCAAGCAGCCGAAAAATTTCTGATTGGAAATGGGCGTGCACAGACACCAAGATCCTCCATTTTTCAAAATTCTGGCTCTTTGGATCGTATTGAAGGTGCTTGAAGAAATCGGGCAAGGCGGCTTCGAACAATGCAATAGCTGTCCATTCACTGGCGTGCGGAACGACCGACGGCAAGACCAGCGTGCGCAGCATGAGTATGGCAGCCACGCGCTTCGCACCACGTTCCCGAGCCGCGTTTAGACAGTCTTCGAGCGAATGATTCTCGAAGGAGCGATCATTGATGAGCGCAGAGATTGCGTCCCTCAAACCACCCCGCAGCTGATCGGATGCAGATGATCCGTTAGGTAGCGCTTGTGCGGCAAGTACCGCGAGTTCAAGTTGAGAAATGGGTTCGTTGGCTTGGTCCAAGAGTCTTTTCCTTTGCTAAACAACATGGCGGTAGTGCTCTAACGAAACGAGTGGGCAGTGATGATATTGAGGTGGATCGCTGCGAGCCCTGGCGAAGATGCGCTACGGATAGCAAGCGATGTCTCCTCCCTGAGCTGCAGGCTGCGCGACATGGCTGACAGTTCCTCAAGAACTATCTGCTTGTCCTCAAAGTTCTTTTGTATGGCTCGAAATTTCGATTGAATCACGTCTTGGTCACTACGTCGCTTGTACTGGAACCTGCAAAGAGATGCGCGCCCGTATCTCCGGATAAATTGGTACGCCAAGGTTCGGCGCGACCTCTAACGATACGCAAAGTGCAAATCGGACTTTCCCGAGGAGATCACCCGCATCCGAAGCGCAGTTGACCTTGAAGCTGAGTGCGTCCCCGTCCACATAGGCGACTGCCGAGTCGCCCTCAAGAATCTCGTGCTGGAGAGTTCCACGCTGCGCTGATCGGTACTCTGCACTGTTTGCGCGCTTGATCTGCAGCTCATCTTGCGGGGGAGTCAACCAGAGCTTGGCGCGACGATAGGCGCGGTGCGCGGGATTAATCGGCGATAACCATGCCAACGTTATCGTCAAACGCCTCCAGATTGTCTTCCCTGAGAGACTGGGCGGCAGTGGCACCGCAAATATTTGTGCCTCATCGTCCCCGATTTCACCCGCCCCTAACAATGTCGCCCGTTCCAACGTGCATTCCATCGCCTTTCCCGAATCGACCGGGCCGTAGCCAAGCCATCTGGTCACAAAGTCCTTCCGAGCTCCATGTTCAGTCAAATCGGGCCTTCTTGAGAGCAGCGCATCCGAAATGGTTCCCCAGGAAGCACCGTGAGCCACCATTGCCTTCAATAGGACAGCGTCATGAGTCAGCGGCAAAAGTCCGGGAGACCGCGAGCGGAGAGTCTCCAGCACATCGTAGGCTTTAGCGGCTGCCCTGGATGCCAGGGCGGCCGCATTGCTCGTTCCTCGCGAATAGCCGCGGCCGCCAAGGCCTTGGCCTGGCAACGGGGGCATAGCAACGAGGTGTCCAGGGGCGGCAAGGGCGCTCACTATCTCAAGTACAGTTTCGGTCGCGCTTCCTGCGAGCACGGGCCTATGCAACACTCGCCCGCCTGGCAAAAGAACATCAGGCTTGATTGCCCGACGAAATCCATGACCCACGCGCGAAATCGGACTTAATCCTCCGAAACCGAATAGGTCGAAGCGTTCAGCCACTTTAATGAAACTCGACGCGTCGGCATGCGTTGCGCCGATAGTAAGCGCGTTGATCGACTCGGCCGGTGCAAAGAGGCGCCGGTTGGCGCTGGAAATAATCAGGGTGTTTATTGCGAGATTGATTTGCTCCTCGTCCGTAGATTGAACGAAGGCTGTTCTTGCCACTTCGAGTTGCAACCGGTCGAAAACATTGCCGGCGCTCACCACGAACAACACGCTGTACTTCGCTGCCAGCCAGTCTAAAAGGCGGGCCCAGGGAGATATCTCCCGATCGAACTGCCGATAGGCATCTCCAATGGAAAGGTTAATTACTCGAACACCCGGCGCCGCAGCAGGCTCGCCCGCATCACCCTCGCATATCCGCTTGACCGCCCGATGCATTAAATCGATCAGCAGATCGGTGTCTGGAGTGCATTCGGTCCTTTGTGCGTGAAAGGTGTCATTGAGGTCCGGGCGCATCACAGGTCTCACATAAAGTCTGCGCCGTAGCGGATCCTCTGCGGCATCCAATTCTCCCAGGAGAATGAGAGATGCCATTGCCGTACCATGAATTCTGTCTTTGGCCTGGTAGGTTCCTTCCCAGCCATCTGGATCGTCGATCTGCAAGCGTCCCGCGAGCAAGGGGTGGTTTTGCAAAGGGAGCCCGTCGAGCAACGCGACGACAGGAGCGCGATCTGAAGCCGGCGCTTGCGCGAATGATACGATCTCCGCTTCTGCCTCCTCCGGCTGCATGATCGACTGAGCGCGGGGACGAAAGAACATCACTTGATCCGAAAGAACTAACTCCGGCGTGGTACCGGCGAGAATTCCCTGCACGGCAACTTTCGGGAGCTCGACAAGGAGTCCGTGATACGCAATTTCGGGCAGCATAACTTCAGACAGGATGGCGCCCGCGAGCTTACCAACACAACTTCGTATCTCGGCCGAGGCGGCCGCGTTTCGATTGGCAGTTGAGAATACCCACGCTTCGATTTCGAAGCGGATGGTCGGCGTATTTTCGCTCAATCGATCTTGCCAATAGGCTTTCACGTCCGAGCCAATGCGATCGGCCACGCTCCAAGGCCGAATGTCTTTCAGTTGCTGGAACACGTTGCGGAATTTCGCTAGTCCCCGCTCGAAAGGAGCGGAGGGGTCTGCTTGGTAGCGAGTCCAAAGCGATAGAAGTTGGGTTAATGCAGTTTGATTGGTGGCCAGCAAAAATAGGCGACCCGATAATGCACCGCCCTTCCTGGCGCCGCCTTTATCAAGCGGGTAAAAGTCCTCATCGGGTGGGACGTCATCCTCTTCCCACTCCACCAACCATTCCAAACCGGGTACTTTTGCTACTGCCTTCACAAAATCGTCGACCGGACCGATGGTTTCTATGACGAGCACCAGTTCAGGATTTTCTCCTGGGGCGGTCTGCTGCAACTTTAGTCGCTTGGCTTCAAAGACGGTGCTCAGCGAATTGAACTTTGGACCGATTCGAAGTCTCTGCCGCTCGATAGTTGGTCTATAGAATCTTGACGGTCCCCCATGACCGGGGTCGGCGGTGGCAGGTGCAGGCAAAGGCAGTACCAGTAGAGGATAGTCCGTCATCCTTGAAGGCTCTTAGTTTTATTGTTCCGCAGAGACTCGATATTGCCATTGATCGAGGCGATCCGCGACTATCTGTCTAAGCTTTCCGTTCGGGAGGGAAAGCACAAAGCGACGGTGAACGTCTCCACAAAACTCCTCAAGGTCGGAGAAGCTGGAGGCTTCAAGTTTCGCAGCCAGCACCTTGGGTGATACGCCTAGCGGCTCGCCCAGGGTTTGCTGGAATCTCTCAAACCAGTTCTGCTTTTGTTCCAGTGTCGGCGCCGGAAATGAAAGCCTCAGTTGAAATCGCCGCCAGACCGCGCGATCTAACAGCTCCGCATGGTTAGTCGCAGTGATAACGACCACATGACTTGGCAGTGCGTCGATTTGCAAAAGGAGCGAACTCACTACTCTCTTTATCTCGCCGGTCTCATGCGTGTCGCCGCGCTCTTTCCCCAACGTATCGAACTCATCGAAAAAGAGCACACATTGATGGGTTCGCACAAAATCGAAAAGTCGCTTTAGTCTGCTACTAGTCTCGCCCAAGAAACTGCCAATCACAGCCTCATATCGGACTGCGAAAAGTGGAACAAGTAACTCCGTGGCAATCGCTTCCGCGGCTGATGTTTTGCCATTTCCAGGCGGCCCAGACAGCAAGACGCGATGCCGAGGTTCCAATCCATACGAACGTAGCAAATCCTTGCGTCGCTGCTCTTCTACAAGCTCAACACATGCCAGCTGGGTTGATCTCTCGAGGAATAGCGATTCTAAGGTTCTACGAGGTTCAATTTCGTAGAGCAATCCGCCATGCCCGCCGTCGAACGAACGCACTACCTCAGTAGGACGGCCTCTAGCATTCGCCGCCCTCAAATTCTCTTCAAGCTTGCTTGCCAGCTGGTGATGATGTTTGGCTCTCTCCTCCGCCGCCATTGCCTCAACGGTGGAGCGAAAGAGCTGTTGATCGCCTTGGCTCCCTGCCTTAACGAGGTTAACTAGAAGATCTGCGCGCGACATCGCGACACCTTAGATGATTTGGAAACGAGCGTCCTAAGAACTTTCAAAAGAGTCCGGCGAATATGCGTAACGCATTGAGAAATGCACCTCCTTGTTCGGCTCGCATCCAGGGACAAATTGACATGTGCTTTCGCATACCTGTATTTATGTACAGTATCAAGTGCTACGCTCGTTGGCAATATGAGAAATGTCAGAGAACCAGATTTTGTAGAAAGGTTTTGCCTAATCCCGCACAGCACTATCAGCCCCATCGGTAAGACTTCTTGTAGGATCCGCCCCAGTCGCATCTCGTTCTTCAGCGACCTTCTTCGTCCCGTCCAGTCGCCGCCGCTGCCCTCGCCATTCCGGACCTTGCTGCATTGACCTTCTCGGCATATTGCAGCGGCATCCGCGTCGACTTCCATCCGCCAGCCTGAGTAATGGCCGCAAGATCGATATCCAGTGCCGCAAGATCTTGCGTAGCACCCACCCGCGTCGAATGCCCACTCACCTGGTCAACAATTCGCGCCGGCATCCCTATCCACTGCGCGACCCGCTTGAAGATCGGCGCAATGCTTCCGGGATTCAGTGGTCCGCCAATCTGGGCTCGCCCGATCAAGCGACGAAACATCGCACCCTCAGCAATCTCCGCATTCTCCAGCCACACTTTGAGCCACCGAACCGTCTCGCGCGAGAGATACGCCACCCGTCCCTGCCCTTCTGCGTCGGTCTTACCCCGGCGGATCAGCGCCTGGCCGGTGCCGTCCGGCTGGAAGTCGACATCCGGAACCTCGAGAGCGACGAGTTCGCCCCGCCGCGCGAGCGTTTCGTAGGCGACGCACAGCATGGCGCGCTCCCGGTCGGCGCGAAGCCCCTCGCCGGCGCTCTCGATAAATTCCTTGATGTCTTTCCAGCCTAAGGGGTGTGCCTGGTTCTGGCGAGCCGAAGTCTCCCGGCCCATTTTCTTTAATCCGAGTCGCACTGCCTCGCTCGAGCAGGGATTTAATAAACCCGCCGCAATATGGACGCGCGCGATGGTCGCCACATAGCGCTTGATGGTCGCAGGCTTCTTGCCCGCCTTCACTTGAGCCTCGATGAACGCTCGGATGGTCTTCGGATCCGCCGGCAGATACGGCTCGCTTCGTGATTCGCAGAACGTCTGGAAGATCGCGCCATCGGCCTTTTGGGCACGCAACGTATTCGCCGAATACGCGCCTTCCGCCATTGTCAGGTCTCACGGACGGCGTCCGGCAAATTAAACCGTAACTTCTCAATAAACCGGGGCAGTTTTTCGTGAGTACTTTCAATAGTTAAGCGGAATAAGCTAAAGTAGCGCCACGTACTAACCCGCCAACCGCTTGAACTGAAGACGAGGTCACGCGACTCTTTGATCACTGCGCGTATCGAACTGCCGCTGATCACGATGGCCGAAGAGACACCGTTGGTGAAGACGTTGTTGGGGATCGTGGAGCAGCTGCGCGAGCACAATCAGCGTCAGGGCGAATCGATCCAGCAACTGCGCGATGAGATTGCGAGCCTCAAGGGTCAGAAGGGCAAACCGAAGTTCAAGCCCAGCGGCATGGACCAAGAAGCCGGCAAGAAGAAGGCGCCAGAGGACGGTGCGAAGGCACGACCGGGCTCGGCCAAGCGCGAGAAGACCGCGAAGTTGATCATCCATGATGAGCAGGTGATCGTGCCCTCAGAGCCGGTGCCGTCGGGGTCACGCTTCAAGGGCTATCGTGACGTGGTGGTGCAGGAGCTTCACATCGGCGCACACAACACTCGTTATCGTCTGGAATACTGGCGCACGCCCGAGGGTAGGAGTGTGGTCGGGCGGTTGCCGCCGTCGCTGCGCGGTCAGCACTTCGGTCCGGTATTGCGCAGCTACATTCTCTACCAACATCACCATTGCCAGGTGACTCAACCGCTGCTGCGCGAACAGCTCGGGGAATGGGGTATCGATATTTCGAGTGGCCAGATCGATGCGTTGCTGAGTGCGGGTAAAACGGCTTTCTTGGCTGAGAAAGATCAACTGCTGGTGGCTGGATTGGCGGTCAGCGACTTCGTCACGGTGGATGACTCCGGGGCTCGTCACCAGGGAAACAATGGCTACGTCACGCACATCGGCAATGATCTATTTGCCTGGTTTAGCAGCACCGCGAGCAAGAGCCGGATCAATTTTCTCGAACTGCTGCACGCCGGCTCGATCCGCTATCGGGTGAACGGCGCGGCGCTGGCCTACATGCGCGAGCACAGATTAGCCCCTGCGGTGCGTCATCAGCTGCACACCTCTACGACGCACGGCATCGCTACACCCGCGCAGTGGCAACAGCATCTCGACAGGCTCGGCATCAGCGGCGAGCGGCATACTCGAATTGCCACTGAGGGGGCCTTGATCGGCGCCCTGCTGGAAAAAGCGGACTTCAATCCCAAACTTGCGATCATCAGCGATGGGGCCGGACAGTTCGCGATCCTCACGCACGGATTATGCTGGATCCATGCCGAGCGCCTCATCCACACCCTGATCCCGATGAACGATGTACAGCGCGCCGCCGTGGCGCAGGTTCGCGAACAACTGTGGAATCTGTACGCCGATCTGAAAGCCTATCGGCAGCAACCGCAGGCGAGCCGGATTGCAGACCTCGACGCACGCTTCACCGCGATCTTCACCCAGCGCACCGACTACGCCACTCTGAACGGGCTACTGAAGCGCATCCACCAGCACAAGGAACCGATGTTGCTGGTGCTGCGACGACCAGAAGTGCCCTTGCATACCAACGGCAGTGAGACCGACATCCGCGACTACGTCAAAAAGCGCAAAATCAGCGGCGGCACGCGCAGTGAGTTAGGGCGGCTCAGCCGCGATGCGTTTACGAGCCTGAAAAAAACCTGCCGCAAGCTCGGTATCTCGTTCTGGGACTACCTAATCGATCGCGTCTCCCTCACCAACCACATCGCGCCCCTCCCCACCATTGTCCGCCAACGCGCCTGCGCCTACTCCGGCGCTTCGCCCTGAGTTATTGAGAAGTTACATTAAACCCACATAACCAATTGTTTTATATCACATTGCGGGTGTGGGGTCGGTCCTAAGAGTCCTTAGCCGACCCCGAATGTCGGCGCAAAGTCGTGATTTGGACATGAATTCTGATCCGGTGCGGCGTCTGGACCTCATTCATGATCCGGACGAACCTGTGGCGCATTCCCCAGGTCCCAACCGTTGTACCCAGCCGCGTGAGAATGCACGTGAACGAACCGCTAGGAACGGGAAGCGCGCCGAGGATCCTGCAAAGGCAGCCAGCTCAAGTGCTTCATTTTGGCGCCGGGAGTCTGTGGCAGTTCGGTCTTGCCACGGTAGCGGTCATCAAGTCGGTCGCCGTCGACAAGCTTCTCGTTCGCTATTTGGTCGACGCGCATTCCGAGATCGTGAATGTTGCCGCTTTGCGACCCATACCGAGTCCCAACGAATCCGCGGCCCGACATGTCCCCATCGACCAGCATTCACCCCAGGTCTGGGCACGTGCCCGCCAAGAGGACAGACTCCTCGCTCCATTGCTTGAGCACGCAACTAGACGGGATCGCGAGCGGGTCGCAAAAGCCCTCAACCTGAGTGACCGGCAGATTCGTCGTAAGCTCCGGCGGTATGAAGCCCTGCGGTCCGTCGAGGCGTTCCTTCCCTTCCGGCGCGGGCCACTGCTCGGGTCGACACAGGTCGATCCGGAAATCGAACGGCTCATGGACGAGCAGATCCGACTGGCGTTCAAGGTAAGCCCTGATATTGGGGTCGATGACCTGCTCCCCATCATTGCCACGGCGGCGGTAGCCTTAGATCTACCCGCTCCGGGACGAAGTACCGTGAGCCGGCGACTGCGCGCGGCGCGTCGTAATATTTCTCTCTTCCCGTCATCCCTACGTCGCGAACTTTCAAACCAACGTCGGCCGGTGCGCTCGCGGATCGAGACCGGCGCCCCGCTAAGCGTGGTCGAGATCGACCACACAATCGCCGATGTCCATTTGATTGAGGCCCAAACGGGGGCGACGATAGGACGTCCGGTCCTGACCGTGGCAATCGACCGGGCCACGCGAGTGATCTTGGGTTTTCTGTTGAGCCTCGAGGCCCCGAGTCAATTAAGCATTGGCCTGTGCCTGCATCACGCGACATTTCCAAAGGATGCCTGGCTCAAAGGACTGGGCCTGTCGGAGGCATGCTGGCCCGGCTTCGGCCTGGCGACCACGATCGTCTCTGATAATGGCCAAGAGTTTCACGGCAAAGCCTTTCGCCGGGCGGCACAAGTCTATGGCGTTGACGTTCAATACCGGCCCTTAGGGCATCCCGCCGCCGGCGGGATAATCGAACGAGCAATTGGCACGTTCATGACCAAGGTGCGACTGCTCCCGGGTGCGAGTTATTCGAAGCTGCTCGGCAAGAAACCCACGCAGGCATTGCAGGGCGCGCGCATGACGTTAAAGGAGCTCGAACTCTACCTGGCGAGGCAAGTGAGCGCGTATCACAAGTCACCGCATGGCACGCTCGAGGTGCCCCCGGTGCAGGCTTGGGAGCGCGCATGGCGCACGGACGATAGCGTATTGACGCCCACTCTTCCATCTGACAGTGAGCACTTCCTGGTTACCTTTCTGCCCGGTGAGTGGCGCACTGTCTCGCGAGAGGGCATCGCACTTCACAGCCTTCGCTACCGTTCACCGGAACTTATCCCTCATATCTTTGGGGGCTGCAAGCAAATGGTTCGTTTCGACCCGCGCGATATGTCGAGGGTCTACCTGGAAACGCGAACCGAATACGTCGTGGCCGAACTCGCGGACGGACCCGCGATACCCTTCTCCCTGTGGGAATGGCGAGAAATCCGCGACAAGGCGGTGGCAGGCCGTCGAGTTCGCCATCCGGAGCGCCTTGCAGCAGAATTGATTGCGAACCGCGCCATGATTCAGGAGCTGGCGCATCGCAATGCACCGGGTGCGGCGCGAAGAGTGGTCCGTGAAAGCCAATGGTTTCCCGAGCCGGCATCCCGTATACAACACGCCCAGATGCTGAAGGCCCGACCTTCCCGAAAGTCTCTCGCCTGCCGAGTTGATGGAGAAGAACTATGGTAGCCAGACTGTACGAGCACTTGGACGAGGATGCGCGCGAACTTCTCGATGCCGATGTGGAGACACGCGTGAGATATATCCAGCGCGATCGGTTTATCCCTTACCATCCAGTCGAAACGGTGTTGAACCTGCTCGACGGTTTCGTTCGGCGACCGCCGAGCATCCGCCCACCGTGTCTGGCACTGGTAGGCGACGCTGGATCGGGGAAATCTACCCTGGTACGCGAATTTGAGCGCCGTTTACGGGTGCCGCAAGATCCTAGCACCCAGGTCGCCGTTTATTTGGTAGCCGACGCGCATCCCGACATCCAAATTCTACAGCGCGCGCTCATGCTGGCCCTCGACATACCGTCACCCCTGTCAGTCCATCGCCAGCGATGGGTAGCGGACGACCTCATTCAACGCGCGTTGGTCGAACGCGCCACCCGACTGGTGATAATCGATGAAATCCAGCATGTATCGAATCTCAAAGCCCGGGAACGCGCCCGAACGTGGGACTGGGTCAAATGGATCTCGACCGCCAACCGGGTGAGCATCGTCTGCACCGGTATTTCCGGTTTCGAGTCGATGATCCGTGAAGAAGGTCAGCTTGAAACCCGCTTCACAATCGCACATCTGCCTCGCTGGACCCAAGGCGTGATGTTTGGGCAATTCCTGACCGCGTTCGAACGGTCATTGCCGCTCAAGTTCCCCTCGGGCCTAGCGCACCCTGACATGCAGGAGGCCCTGCTCCGGGAGTCGGCTTTGAAGCAGCGGATTCCCGGCATCACTCATGGGATCAAACAGGTCATCGAGCACGCGGCCATCGAAGCGATCGAATCCGGCGTCGAGCGGATCTCGATGCCGCTCCTCTGGTCGTGGAGGAACATGTTTGAGCCACTAGCCTCGACAAGAAGGCGCATGGCTAGCACAATGCCTCGGACCGGTTAGTGCTGCGGCTTCCGCTGCTACCGGCTCCGTTCCTGGACGAGACGTTTGGCTCGTGGTTCGAGCGTTCGGCGGAGAGTTATCGCATGGAAGTACGTGACTTTGCGCGCGCGATCATTCGCGTAGACGGCCACAAACTCCCGCGATACCTCGACCTAGACTGTGGGCCGCCCGAGGCGCTCCTATCCGCATTGACAAAATATTCCAGCCTAAGGCGGTCGGAGCTTGAGCGTTTGATCGTGCAGCCGACAGCGGCCATTCTATCAGTCACGGACCGCGACGCTTATTGTCCGCAATGCTTTAGCGAAGATCGCGAGTACGGTGTCTACTATCGGCGCACAGCGTTGCTCGACTCCTGGACGATCATCTGCGAACGCCATAGTTGTGCGCTGGGTCGATTCGAGCCCGTCCAATACGGTGCTACCGACGCAATCAGCAACCCGAGCAAGCCTGCCGCACCGCGCGCGTTTCTGCGCCGCAGTGCATCCGTGATGTCGGTAAAGCTTCCTCACCTTCTCTGCGACGACGGCACCCACGCTGATCGATTTATTGGCTTACTGCGCATTATGCTCAAGACGACGTCTGGCCGTGATCTATTGCTTCATATTGGTTCGGCTAGCGCCGACGTTTTGTACTACGAACTGACCGGCGTCGCCCGTCTCTGGAATCGGGTCTGGCACGACGTTGAACGTGCGCCGCTGTGGCCGCCAACAATCGACCATCCATTGGGCTCAATCGAAACACGAGTCAATGCAGCCTATGTTGCAACCTACCTATGGGATCGCTTTGACAATGAGACTAGCCGTCGCGGCGATAAAGTGGCACAGCTGTTCGCCGACGAGCTTCGCCGATCAGAACAGGTTATCTCGCGCCTCCAGGCCAGATGGTCGCGCTCAGACCGGGAGCAATTCGGTATGCTGGCAGGCTGATGGGGAAAGGTTCGATGGCCAGCGACCCGTCCGGAGGCCCGGCCGGGTGGCAGCTAGCGGCCATTCGCCACTTGCGGTAGGCTGAGTGACTGTTGGGCGCCGGCGCAATTCCGGGGCCAGGGACGACCCAGGACATGACAACCGTTTCACCCCATGCGGCCAAATCGCTCGTGCGCGTCAAGGCTGTATTTCTAGCGGCGGTTTTTCTTGGCTGCGGGATAGCGCTTAGGCGCTCGGTCGCTTATGAAAATACGTTGCTCGCAATAGCTGGACTTTCGGCCATGTTGTTTTGGTTTGTGCGATGTGAAACGTGCAAATCCACCATCTACTACCAGGCCGGCCACGGGCGACGATTCTTCCCGACTTATGCGTCGCTCAAATTTCTTGCTGCGCGGCAATGTCCGGGCTGCGGACAAGCGCGTCTATGAACCATCAATCTGTTCAGAACGGCGCAGTTAGGGCGGAAATAGCTCGGGTAGATCAAACAACAGCCATGTCACCGGGCGCATATAGCCAACTCACGTCATGGTAGTGCGTAGCCATACACAATTGCCGCCGTGGCGCACAGGGCTTGGAGCCGTCCTGGCCATTCTGGCCGGGATTGTCTGGTTTGTTTTGATCTCGCAGGCATTGCTCAATCTGTTGCCGCCTCACAATTTTACCCTCTTACGCGCGGAAAAGTCCGCTGCTATCGCCCTGCTGCTCGTGGTCGGTGCCGCGGTCGCTCTGCGCGATCGGTCTATGTTCTGGCAGGTGGCGCTCCAGTCCACTGCCGCGGGTGGATTGGTTGCGGGAGTGAATCTTCTTGTGCGGCCGCTATTTTACAACTGGCATGTGCTGTTCGGCGACGTTGGCCTGGTCGGGATCATATCGATAGTGTTGGGCCTGACCTCAGCCGCGCTGATGCGACGTTTGCAATCCAAGACCAAGAGACACGCGCGGGTAGCCCATTTGGGGCCTGTGCCAACAAAACACGCGCCCGGCACGCTCGCTGCTGTTGGCGAAGAGATTCGGACAGGAAGTTTTCTCACAAATGCGCGCCATCGGTCGTCGCGCCGCAAGAGCGCCTGGAATCTGCTGCTGCCGATTGTCATCGTGCCGCTCTGGTTACTACTGTGGTGGGCTACGGTGGAAATCATGTGGTTGGTTCATGTGGCGGTTGTCCATACACCTACGACAGGTGCGCCCGAGATCTGGATGAAGGGCATGGGTTCCGCCATGTCGCTTACCGGGTTTCTCATGATTTTTCCATTGATGATTCCGACGATGATCGGAGCAATGGTTATCGGGAATTTTCTGATCTACCTGATACCAGCAGCACGCGCCGCGATGGACGCAGAGGACCGTGCATTCCCTGGCACCGAATATGCGACGGCGCAGAAGGCGCTGATTCGCCTCATCAAGCTGTGTGCGCCGGTCGCAATTGCATTGTCGCTATTGGGAGCGTGGCTCTTTGGGTGAAATCAGGATAAGGGCCGCGTCAGTGGAGTCGAGAGCATGTCGGCTGTTAACGAGACTGACCTCTCACGCCGATGGGGGTCGTGGTCAAATGGTACGACAGTGCCTCAAGTTAGATCGCCAGGAAGCGGCCATCCGTGAGGGGTCGCTGTGGTTAAGGGTTGTCCGACACCTGCCGGTGTGCGCTGAGCTGTCCAAGCCCGGTGAGGCTTGGGGGCAGGTGTTGGACAAGCCTCCAGGGAGGAAACCGCGGGGACGTGCTGATACCAATCAGCAGCGGCGCGGATCTATGGGGATTTGAACGTTGATAGAAGCCAGTGAGGCGGAGATTGTCCGGGCTGCGTGATCGATATGTGTCGGTGGCGAGCCAGGCACGCAGCCGCACCGAGCGTTCAAGAGACGACAGTCGTGTCGGCAATGGAACGTTTTGCAGCACGAGGCCACGGGCGTTCGCGGTGGCATGATTTTGCAGTATGCCGCCGTAAAGGTTTTGTTGATTGACGCGATGTCGATCATGGTGTGGCCGAAGAATCTGGCGGGCCGCGGATGTGCTGAGCGCGCGCGAAGGTCTCGATGACGAGCATCGGCGCGCCGCAGAGTCGGCACACGAAGGTGGGCCTGGGGCAAGCGTGATCGGCGCTGCCGTCGCCGGGCTCAACGGGAGGCGTTAGCGCTGGCTCGTGCAGAAGCTCGCGAGCGGTGGTGATGTCGCGCTGGCGGTTGGCGTTGGCGAGCAAGCCGTAGTGACGGATGCGATGAAAGCCGGCGGGCAGCACGTGCAGCAGGAAGCGGCGCATGAACTCCTCAGTGGCCAAGCTCATCGTTTTGTAGCGTGTGCGCCCGTGTTCGCGGTAGTCCTTCCAGCGGAAGGTGACGCCGCGATCGTCCAAGGCGACGAGCCGCGAGTTGGAGATCGCGACCCGATGGGTGTAGCGGGACAGATAGGCGAGAACCTGCTCAGGTCCTGCGAAGGGGCGTTTGGCGTAGACCACCCATTCGCATTGGCGCAGTGGCATGAGCCAGTCAGCGAAGGCATCGGCGTCGGCCAAATCGACATGCTCGCCGAAGAACTTGAGTTGACCGGCACGATGAACGTTCTGCAGCTCTTCGAGGAAGCGACGGCGAAACAGACGCGACAGCACCCGGACCGATAGGAAGAACCCCGGCTTGCACGGTACCCAGCGGTCGGCATTCGGTGCGAGGCCGCCGCCGGGGACGATGCCATGCACGTGCGGATGGTGAGTCAGGGCCGAACCCCACGTGTGCAGCACGAGGGTGGTGCCGATCCGAGCACCCAAGTGCTTCGGATCGGCGGCGATCGTGCGCAACGTCTCGGCAGCGATGTCGAACAACAGACCATAGATAATCTCCTTGTTGGTGTAGGCGATGGCGCTGATGGGCGCAGGCAATGTGAACACGACGTGGTAGTACTGCACGGGCAAAAGATCCGCCTGGCGCGCTTCGAGCCAGCGCTGCGCGGCGCTGCTCTGGCACTTCGGACAGTGCCGATTGCGGCACGAGTTGTAGGCGATCTGCGGTTCTGCGCACGCCGAACAGCGCAGCGCGTGGCCGCCGAGCGCGAGGCTGCGGCACTGTTCGATGGCCGACATGACCTTCAACTGGCCGAGGCTCAGGTGCCCCCGCTGATGCTGGCGCAGGGTTGGCCCGTGGGCGCGGAAGATATCCGCGACCTCCAGGACATTACGTGGCACGAGCCGGTGCTACGTCGGCCGGGAACTCTCCAAGGGACTTAAGACTTTGCGCAAAGTCTCGGTGGCGACATGGGTATAGAGCGCGGTGGTCTCCAGTTTTTTGTGACCAAGCAGCACTTGGATGGTGCGGATATTTTCCCCCTGTTCGAGCAGATGGGTGGCAAACGCGTGGCGCAGCGAATGCATCGAGACGCGCTTGTCGATGCGCGCGGCAACCGCGGCTTCATGCACGGCGCGGTTCAACTGCCGTGTACTCATGGAGTCCACTGGATCGAGGCCAGGAAATAAATAACCGCCCGGCAGCACCTTGCCTTGGGCCCGGGCGAAGCGCCACCAGGTGCGCAGTCGCTCGAGCAGGAGTTGGGGCAGCAGCGCGTAGCGATCCTTCTGGCCCTTACCCTGCTCGACGCGCAACAGCATGCGCGCACTGTCAATGTCCCCGACTTTGAGCGCGATCACTTCGCTGACGCGAAGCCCCGCCCCATACGCGACCGACAGCGCGGTTTGATGCTTGAGGTTCTTCGCCGCATCGAGCAGGCGGCTCACTTCCTCCCGACTTAATATGATCGGCAAGGTGCGGGACATGCGCACGGGGTGCATCTTGGCCATCAACTCGGGCTGGCCGAGGGTTGCCTCGAATAAGAACTTCAGTCCCGTGATAGTGGCGTTGAGCGTGATCGCGGAGACCCCCTGATCGACGCAGTGCAGTTGGTAACGGCGCAGGTCTTCAGCCGTGGCCGTATCAGGCGAGCGGCCCAGAAATCGGGTGAAGTGAAGGACCGCACGAATGTAGGCGTCCCGGGTCTTGGGTGCCAGTTGCCGCATCCGCATCTCCTCGATCATGCGTTGACGCAGCGGTGAAACCTTGTGGGATGAATCGTTCATGGCTCTGCTCCGGTTGCAAAACGAGGCGGATCGCCTCACTTCGCAACTTACGAAACAGAGCCTCAAACATCAGCAATCCTCCGACCCCCAATCGGAGCTACCCCTACCGCGCGAGCGGTTTAGTCCACGGGTCGACTACAGTCTGTCGCTCGCGTTAGCGCTCAGCACCCTTAACCGGTTGATCGCCACCTGCATCACGCCCGGTCGCTGCCGCTGCCCTGGCCATACCGGACCTTGCCGCATTGATCTTCTCCGCGTATTGCAACGGCATCCGCGTCGATTTCCAGCCCCCCGCCTGCGTGATAGCCGCGAGATCAATATCGAGCGCAGCCAAATCCTGGGTGGCCCCAACGCGAGTCGAGTGCCCGCTTACCCGGCGTACCGATCGCGCCGGCATGCCAATCCATTGCGCTACGCGCTTGAAAATCGGAGCGATGCTTCCCGGATTTAAGGCGCCGCCGACCTGGGCTCGCCCAATCAGCCGACGAAAAACCGGGCCACTTTCGATTTGCGCGTGTTCCAGCCACACCTTGAGCCGTCTCACGGTCTCGCGCGACAGATACGCTATCCGACCCTGCCCCTCCGCGTCAGTCTTTCCGCGCCGAATCAACGCCTGGCCGGTGCCGTCCGGATGCAGATCTAAGTCTCGAACCTCGAGTGCCACCAATTCGCTGCGCCGGGCAAGCGTTTCATAGGCAACGCACAGAAGCGCCCGTTCGCGATCGGCTCGCAGCCCTTCGCCGGCGCTTTCGATGAATTCCTTGATGTCCTTCCAGCCCAGCGGGTGGGCCTGGTCCTGCCGCGCTGAGGTCTCTCGGCCCATCTTCTTCAGCCCTAACCGCACCGCCTCGCTTGAGCAGGGATTGAGCAAGCCGGCGGCGGCATGCGCCCGCGCGATCGTGGCCACGTAGCGTTTGATAGTGGCGGGCTTCTTGCCCTCCCGCTGTCGATCTTCAATGAATTCCCGAATCGTCAAAGGGTCGGCCGGCAGATAGGACACGCCGCGGGCTTCGCAGTAGCTCTGGAAGATCGCGCCGTCCGCCTTTTGCGCCCGAAGGGTGTTCGGCGAGTAAGCGCCCTCCGCCATCGCCTGCCATTCGAGAAGCGCGGCCAGCGGACCCTGGATGATTGGGCGCGGTGCCAGCGCTGCTGTATCGGTATCGACCATGTATTCCGTGGTCATCCTAGAATCCTGGCGCTTCGGGCAAATGCGCCCCTTCCAATCAAAACCTGCCATTCCGCGGACAGAAATATTGGTCCACGGACATTAACTTTGAGTTCCGACACATTCATCCTAACACGCACCGCACCATACCTGTGATAACCGTCATTATCGTGTACCTTATACATAATGATATTAGCATTATCCGTAATGATATAATTCTCTCGTGCCGACCCCACCCCCAAGCAACTACGGCACCACCCGCGAGCGCGCCGCCAGCATCTCCTTCGCCGACATCGAGACCGCCGCCCGCCAACTGATGCTCGCCGGCGCCTACCCCTCCGTGGGCGCCGTTCACCGAGCGCTCAAGCGCGGCTCGACGACCACCATCGCCGAGGCCATGCGCCGATTCTGGAAGGATCAAGCGGCCCTCAACGCCGGGAACCCGGTCGCACTCACCCGCATACCACCGGAATTCGCCGACGCCGCACTAGCCCTGTGGGAACAGGCGCTTCGGCTATCCCAGCAAACCGCCCTAGTCGACGATAACGCCGCGCGGGGGCGCCTCGAAGAACTGAGCCGCGAGGCCACCCTTCGGATTCACTCCATGGAACTGCGCGAGAAAGAATGGGACATGGCCGCCCGCGTCCGCGATCGTGCGCTCGCAGAGACTCGCGACCAGATGAATCTGCTCATGAGGGAACTCGCCGAGGATCGCATCGAACTTCGCGCGCGTGACGCACGGATAACGGACCTAGAGTCCCAGATCGAGCAGTATCGACACCAACTCGCTACGCTCGTTACCCGCGCCATTGCCAGAAATCGGGCGTTCGCATCGAAGCCGCGACCGAATAGGACGCCCACGAAACCGAAGAGCCGTGTCTCTCCCAAACTGCGCACCACGGCCTCAACCCGCGCCCCAGGCACCCAGCGCGGTATGTCAGATCGCGCGCGCGGTACGTCGCACCGCAGACGCCGTCTCGGTACGCGACGTAAATAATTTGCCGGCTACGACCGGGCCCGGAGGCGTTCACACAATTCAGTTGCCGCGTCGAATGCGGCGAGGGAAACCCTGCGGATGGGCCCATAGGGTCGAGACCACCGTGCCTTTGCTGGGTGACCCATACTCGGGTTTCCGCGAACATACGTCTTGGCGACTACCCATGCCAGAATCGGCCGCATCGACCTCGCGGCGATTGGTGCGTGGTATCCGCGCATTGTGGCTTGCACCAATCAGGAATATACTCCCGATTAGTTTGACTATTCTGGAGCATCATCCCCATATGGCTGGATTTTCACGGCGCCTGAATTTTGTTCTGCCGAGCGCGCAGTCAGCATTTCTGTGGGGCGCACGCAAGACCGGCAAATCGACTTGGCTGCGTAAACACTACCCGCAAAGCATTTATTACGACTTCCTCAAAACGGACCTCATGTTGGAACTGATCCGACACCCATCCATCTTGCGCGAGCAATTGTTGGCCAAGGATCTCACTGCCTTAAAAGGCCCTATCATTCTGGATGAAGTTCAGAAGGTGCCGCAAATCTTAGACGAGGTTCAATGGCTGATCGAAACGCAGAGACTGAGTTTTATCCTTTGCGGCTCGAGCGCCCGAAAGTTGAAACGCGGTCACGCCAATCTGCTCGGAGGAAGAGCATGGCGCTTCGAAATGCATCCGCTCGTTTCCGCGGAGATTCCCGGCTTCAATCTGCTGCAGGCTCTCAATCGCGGCCTTCTGCCTTCTCACTACATGGAGCACCAATACCGTCGCTCTTTGCGCGCATATGTGGAAGATTACTTGAAGGAAGAAGTCTTCGCTGAAGGACTCACGCGCAATATCGGCGCGTTCTCGCGCTTCTTCGACGCCGTCGGCTATTCGCACGGCGAGTTGATCAACTATGCCAACATCGCGGGCGATTGCGGCGTCGATGCCAAAACGATCAAAGAGTACTACCAAATCCTGGTCGACACCCTGCTCGGCACGTTCGTCGAGCCTTTCAAGCGTCGTCAGTCTCGGCAGGTGATCACTGCGACACCCAAATTCTATCTCTTCGACGTCGGCGTAGCCGGCATCTTGACTCGACGGCAAATACCGGAAGCGCGAGGCGAACAGTTCGGCAAGGCATTCGAGCATTTCATTTTCATGGAGCTGCATGCGCACAGCTCCTACAGCGAACTCGATTACAATATCAACTTCTGGCGCACCAAATCAGGCCTCGAAGTGGATTTCGTCTTAGCCGACGGCGAGATCGCGCTCGAAGTCAATGGCGCCGGCCGTGTGGCGAATAAGGATTTGAAAGCGCTCGCTGCCTTTGCCGAAGAATTCAAGCCCAAGCATGCAATTCTAATCTGCAACGATAAGGTAGAACGCTTGGTAGGCGCAGTCCGGGTAGTTCCCTGGAAAATCTTCCTCGACCGCCTCTGGGCCGGAGACTATTTGAAATAGACGTGCACCGACGGGGAGATGCAGTTGGCGAACGTGGCCCCTCTTTCACCCAAGAACCGGCTTTCAGCAACCTCTGAAATACGCCATTTTAGTGAAATTTGGCCGTTACCAACTGGGTAGGCGCATCTTCAATGCGCCGATAGATCTGACTGCTCGAGCGCGGTGCATTGGTCATCGCAGAGCGCTCGAATCGCTCATACAGATTTGAGCTTCTCTTCCGCATACAGCGACAGCTCGATCATGCGCTCGAGCAACTGATCGGCCGGCAACCCGGCAAAATTCTTGAGCACCAGCTCTTTGACATACAGCCGCACCAAGTAACGCAGCTGCAGCGCGCGGTTGCGTGTCGCGAACACGAAATCCCGGTGCCCACTATTGACCACGATGATGTTGCGCTCCGTATCGAACCGGCAACGCCACAGTTCGCCGGCGGCGCGCTCGAACGTGTACCCGGCAAGCCGCGGGTGTTGACGACGGCGGGGGTCATTGTGCTGTCCAGACTGTCGGTGACCGTCACCAGTGCTTCGGCGGTGACCGTGACATCGCGCTGCGTCACGGTGACTTTCAATCGGGCGAGCCCGGGGACTCCCGGGGCTCGATACTCGATTTCTTGATTCGTGACGCCTTGCAGAGAGCCTTCACCCTCGACCAATTCCCAGGTGAATGTCAGATCTTCGATCACTCGCCGGCGCGAGCGGTCTCTCGGCAGCGCCCGAAACTTGCGCGTCTCATTGAGCGGCGTGGTGCTCGCCGCCGGCGAGACCACCACGCCAAAGAGCGGTCCCGCATAATCGAAGAACTGCCGCTGCGGCGGCTCGGTGGGTTCGGAAATGCCCGGTAACATCTCCTGCCATTCCGTGCCGGCCGGAACGCCGCCGGCGGCGCCGTGGTACCCCCTCCTTCCTGCGCGCGCGGCCCTGCACGTCGAACCAATCGTACTCTTCGCGCGGCAGCGCCAGCATGGCCTCGTGAAATGCCTTCTGGATCGCTTTGAAGGACTGCTGACTCGCCTGTTCCTCTTCCGCGCGCTGTTGCTCCTCGATCAGCCCTTTGACATGCGCCTCGAGGGGTTTCAAGGCCTCGGTCAACGTGGCATAGCGATCATCCTGGATGATGCCACTGCGTGTACCGGGTGTGAGATTTAGGAACGGCGCATCGATGAGCCCCTGTACGTAGCGAGAACTCCATGGCGTATGTTCTAAACCTGGCAAAGAAGAAATATCTTCCATCACTCGGGTTCCGACCCGGGTCAGTGCCACGCGCGCGGCCTCATTCGGTTCGGCGAGATACAGTTCCGCATATGCATCCCCGAACGCTGTACGGATGGCGGGAACTGATGCAATAGTCGCCCTTCGAATCGCCGTGGCTCCACCTCATATTGCTTGCGCGCGAGCTTGTCGATGACGGTCACGCGTGCCTTGGAGTCGCGAATCCGGTCTCGAAGCTCCGACGCGAGATACCATTGGATTTTCTCGCCGCTTAAGGTGCGAATGCCTTCGAGAAGCGGTGATCTTCAGCTCCGTGCCTTTCTCCGCGAATAACATTCGTTTCGGATTGACCTCATAGCGTGAATCCCCTTGCTCATCGTCATCTGGTAGGCCTTTTGATCCGTGCCGGTCGATGTCATGGTTAAGGTGTCGCCCACGGTCCAGAAGGAGAGGAGGCCGATGCCAAATTCGCCCTGGAGCCCACTACCGTTGCCATCGGCCTTTAATCGCCGCTTGATGGAATCACATATGTGGGTGGCGACATACTTGAAGTCCGGCAGACCTTCGGGATCGCGGGGTACGCCATCCCCGTCATCCTTGATGGCGAGGTAGTGTGCGCCATGTTCCTTGCCGCGGGTGATCGTGATGCTCTTTGCATGTGCATCGATGCGTTTTCGACGAATTCCGCGATCGCCTTCAAGGGATTGCTCTGGGAGAGCGCGATAATCCGGATCGCATTCCAGTCATCCCCGATCCGCAGCTTCCCGCTGTCTTTGCTTTTCGCTTTCATACTCGCCTCACGCGACCACAGGTTCCGCCGCACCGTTCGCCGGCCGTGTAAATATGCCGATGCCGATGACCACGCCCGTGAGCAGCACGGCCATTCCCACGACTTCTGCCACCGAGGGCCACTGACGGTGGACCAACAACCCGAGCACGGTTGCCGAGATGGGCTCCAGGGTAATCAATTGCGCAGCTAGCGCCACCGGCAATCGCTGCGATGCAAAGGTCCAGGCCGAGGCGCCGCCGACATTGGCGAAGATTGCCAACGCCGCTCCCCAAAGGATCAATGGTCCGGCGACATGCCATCTAAGACCCAGTCGAGGGATCTCGAAGACTCCGGCCCGCAGGCCGATCGGCAGAAAAACAGCATCGTCAACCCGGCGCCCACCATGATGAGCGCCGCCCAAACGCCGGCATCCATCTGCGGCCGTTTGGCGAGTGCGCTCTGGTTGAGCAAGCCGAACGTAGTCCACAACGTGACGGCCAAGATCGCGAGCGGAATGCCGATCAAGAGCGATCCCAATTCCAGCCTGCCGGAGTGAGCAAAGCCGCTGCCGTTCACCAAGAGCAGTCCGACGGTAGCCAGAGTGAGCGGTAGGGCCAGTGCCTTCCAGGATACCGTGCGATCACGAAGGTTGCCCGCGATGGCGAGCAACGGGCACCAACCCTAGGAAGGCCGGAGCTATCACGGGGCCCGCATAGAGGGCGGCACCATGACGGCCAGATAATATCCCACGTAGCCGATCAGGCCGAGCGAGCATGCCGTGCACCAATCGCTGAACGTGAGCAATCGAACTGCCTTGGCGTTTTTCCACAGGAGCCCCAGACCCAGAAGCCCCGAAAATACAAACTCTACCAAGGTGAAGTCGAAGGGTGAATAATCGCCGATGACGAAGGGCACGATGAAACTCAGAGACCACGAGATGGACGCAAGTGCGGCCGCAACGATTCCCACCAGCATCGTATTCTTCATCGGCTCACTATAACCAAGTCTGTGGCTTGCGAGACCCAAAACGGCCCGCCTTAGGAGGCAGAACAGTGTGTTCCCGGAGTCGCGCCGACCGATCAGTGAGCCGATATTTTTATGATCGACAGCTCATCGACGACCTTTCGGCCACCCGCCGCCCTCTTTGCGACCTCGAGCGCGTGAGCAATGCTCGATGTCCTCGACCAGCCCCGTCAAGACTATGTTCCCCTTCTCGACGATCACATCGATGTGCGTATCGTTGACGTCAGGAGCGGCGCGCAACGCCGCTTTTACTCGAGCCGCTAATTCGGCGTCCGACGCGGCAGGGGCTTGCTGAGGGGATGCCGGCTCCTGGGAGCTCTGGACAAAGCTGCAAGCGCCGGTCGCGCCGAGCAGGAGCACCGCCGCCACGATGCCGGCGCCAATCAACTCACGGGGCGAACCAATTTTCGCTCTGGATTCCATGACATCCAGAGTATGGGCGCGAGAACCTCCAAGATCAATGTGACGTCGGCACCTATCGTGACGACAGCAAATCCATGTCCGCCTGCATCCGCTCCTTGTACTCGTCCGACCAGTGGGCGCCGGGTTTCGAGTTAGCTTTGCTGCGAGGCTGCGGATCCGGGAGCGTCTTGATTTCTCTTGGCTATTTTCGCACCCCGGCCTTTAGTTTGAGCGTCGCTCGCGGCGATTGGGGTTTTGGTGATGGATTCGAATCGTTCATGCAGTTATATGTCACTCCCATTTGAGTTTGTTGAGCCGCTGTGCCGGCGGTGGCGGCGGTGGCGAAACTATCAGCGCGATATTAATCATCCGATATGACAGCCGTATATCGGCGGTCCAGCCGCGCAAATGCGACGGCTTCAGGCGCGATTATACTCTCGAGTATGTGGCGAATACAGATTTGTGCATCACGGCGACCGGCTATCTCTTGCCCGCAATCTGGTCCTGTACCGCCAGCAGCAGATCATGCCGCGAAACCTCGCCGATGAGCCTGGTGTGCCACTGGCCGGCCGTGACGGGGAGGATTTCACCCGCTCGCTCAGGAAACCGTCGAGGGCAGCGGCGAGGCTCATGTCCGGAGTCAGCACGCAGGATACGGGCGAGGCCAGCCGGCTCACGGGCTCATCCGCGTCAATGGCGCCGCTTTTCACGCCTGCCATGACCGCCCGCGGGTCGAGTGCGGCAATGAGCTGCTGGCCGTCGTCGACGATATAAACCGCCTGCAGCGGGCGCTTGGGCAAGCCATCGAGCATGGCGCGAACGGTGGTATTTTCCGGGAAGGCGGCGGCGGCCGGCTTTACCAGCGCTTCGATGGTGCGCAGGCGCCACTCGGATTCAGAGCTCTCGCGCTCGGGCCGCAGCGATTCATCGTACACCGAGCGCCCGCGGCGATACGCCTTGGCCGTGTAGTGGGCCGTCACGCAGGCCAGCATCAGAGGCAGCACCACGTCATAGTCCAGCGTCATCTCGAAGATCATCAGGATCGAAGTCAGGGGGTGCATGCGTGGTCGCCGCAAGGAATCCGCCCATGCCGACCAACGCATAGGCTCCCGGCGATGAACTGGCGCCCGGAAATGCCAGATGGACCACGGAATCGACCAGGTGCCCACCGCGGCGCCGATGAACAGGGTGGGCGTGAATATGCCGCCGACAGCTCCGGAGCCCACCGTCGCGGCCGTGCTGAGAATCTTCGCGGCGAAGATCGCGAGCAATAGCCATCCGCCGAGATTGCCGTTGAGATGGTGCTGACGACGCTGTACCCATTGCCCCAGACCTCCGGGTACGCGTACGAGATGAGCCCGACCACGAGCCCGCCCACACCCAGCTTGACGTACCGGCGTGCGGCTTGCGCGAAGCGCCGTTTGGTCGATTCGATCAGGGAAAGAAAAGGCGGCGCCAGATGGCCGAGCAGCACGCCGAGCAGCCCATAGACCAAGAGCTCCCAATTGCTGCCGAATTGTACGTGAGGAATCACGAACACCGGGCCGTAGCCGAGAAACCGATGAATCGTCACGTTCGCGGTCACCGAAGCGACGAGCAGCGGGCCGAAACTCTCCATGGCGATGGAGCCGAGCACTATCTCCGCGACGAACAGCGCACCGGGGCCCGCGCGTTGTAGGCCGAGGCCACTCCGGCGGCCGCGCCGCACGCGACCAGGAGCCGGCGCCGCGGCACGGGCGCCCGGTACAGAAACCCCACTTTGACCCCAGCAGAGCGGCCAGCTGCACCATCGGTCCTTCCCGCCCGATCGATCCGCCGGAGCCGATGGTGAACAGCGATGAGATGCTTCGAACCAGCGTCGGGCGCGCCGCAATCGTGCCGTCGGTCACGACGACCGCTTCCATGTAATCGACCGAGCGGCGGTTGCCGGTCCAGCGCGCCCCGAAATGCAGGACGAGTCCTGCGGCAATGCCTCCGATCAATGGGGTGATCACGCGATGCCCACTTCGGCAATGCAGCCGCGGCCATCACCAGGCCGCTCGATTCGCCCGTCAGCAAATGCTCGAAAAGACGTATGCCCTCGCGGAACGCCACGCTCGCGAGTGCGCCGCAGAAGCCGGTCAATGCCGCCCAAAAGATCAGCCCGGCGAGATCTTCATGTCCCAGCAGCAGCAGGCGTGCGCGGGTAACCCAGCGGATGGGATGTGCCGCGAGCTCTGTGAGGCGGCGCTTCACGGCGGTCGAAAGATTTTCGTTCAGATCGCTAGGCATAGTGGTCGAGGCCCATGACGGCCGCTATGGTACCCGCTGGACCTTAGTATGCCGCGCCCGGGCGGCCTTATGGGGATGCCGTGCCCGAGGCGGCCGTTTGCGCCGGCAG
>CAWAQE010000008.1:2500-346526 GCA_963784105.1 uncultured Gammaproteobacteria bacterium | reverse complement strand
CACAGACGCTGGTGCATGTATATCCCGATCCGAATGAGCTGGGGCGCGTCTATCAACCTCGTCTCGCCATCGCGTGCGGGGTATCGGACTTCGGGAGCGCTGTCGCCGATCTAGATTTGAGCGCTACAAAGGAGTCGTTGTAGCCGAGCGCGGCGCCTGGCTGCAAGAGGCCCGTGAGGCGTGGGTGAAGTTCACGACGCCTCCTCAGGGAGGAGTCCGGTCGGGTTTCGTCGATATGTCCACCGTGGTGGGCTGGCTCAGTGACCATTTGCCCAATGACGCCATCGTCTGCAATGGGGCCGGCAACTATACCGTGTGGGTGCACCGCTTTTACCGCTACAAGCGCCCGCGCACCGAGCTCGCACCCATCAGCGGCGCCATGGGGTACGGCGTGCCCGCCGCGGTCGCCGCCGCGCTCCGATTCCCTCAGCGAACGGTTGTCGCCTTCGCCGGCGATGGCTGCTTCATGATGTATCCCCAAGAGCTGGCGACGGCAGTGCAACATAATGCGAATCTGATCGTCTTGGTCGTCAATAACGGCATATACGGCACCATCCGCATGCACCAAGAGCGCCGTTACCCCGGGCGCGTCATGGCCACGGATCTCACGAATCCCGACATGGTAGCGCTGGCACAGAGCTTCGGCGCCTTCGCCGAGCGAGTGGACACCACCGACGGCTTCGCCAGCGCATTTCAGCGGGCCGTGGACTCGAAAACGCCCGCCTTGTTGGATTTACGCGTCGACCCGGCGCAAATTTCGCCGACATTCAGGCTCCCCCCGAGCGGTATACAATAACGAGGAAGGGGGACGTGACAATGGCTGACCTAGAGAAGATGGCTGACTTGGATTCCGATCGCCGCGGGTTTTCCGCCAGCACCCGGCACCTGAGATTATTCGAGAGCGTCGCGCAGCTCCATGGCGTTAGGCGTGCATCCGAGGAGTGTCATCTCTCTCAGCCGGCCGTCACCCAGGCCATTGCCAAGCTCGAGGAACAGCTGGGCGTGCAACTACTTATCCGGTGCGCCACCGGAAGCTATCTGAACGAGTTCGGCGCCATTTTCCATGCTCGAACCCAACGGTTCTTCGCGCAAATGGAACAGGCCTTGTTGGAACTGGGCGTTCCCAGTTCTCCGTTTCCCCTGGCTCGTGTCGCCAGCCGCATTACACGCTCGCAGATTCGCAGTCTCATGGCCATTGTCGAGAACGGCACCTTTGCGCACGCGGCTCGCGCACTCGACGTGTCGCAGACCTCGCTGCAGCGGGCCGCGCGAGACCTGGAGCGCACGCTTCGCACCCCGCTGTACCTGCAAACCGCTGCCGGCATCATGGCGACGACGGGCGCGGCCGAATTCGCCCGCAAGATCAAAGTGGCGCAGCGCGAAATCGACTGGGGCGTCGATGAAGTCGAAGCGGCCCGCGGCAAAGTGACGGGCGAGATCGTGATCGGGGCCCTGTTGCTCGCCGGGAGCGCGGTATTGGCATCGGTCATCAGCGACTTGGTGTCGGCGTTCCCGAATGCCAACATCAGGATTTTGAACGGCAACGCCGAAGACGTTCTGCGCTATTTGCGCAATGGCGATGTCGACGTGGTGATCGGCTTGTTGCGAAACCCAGGCTCCACGGACCTGGTTCATGACGTGCTCGCCGAGACCCCCTACGTGGTCGTTGGGCGTCACGATCATCCGCTCATGCGGCGCAAAAACCTGACATTGGAAAACTTGGTCGAGTACGAATGGGTGATCGGCACACCGGGCGCCAATCGTCGCATCCACTTCGATAACATGTTCGCGGGCCGCAAGAAGCCCGTGTCCCGCATTGCCACCTGTTCTCTACCCGTTATCCGGCCGCTGCTCTCCCAGGCGGATCGGTTGACGCTGTTGACCACCTTCGAATTGATGCACGAAGAGGATGTGCTCGCAGCGATTCCCTTCGGGCCCATCGATCCGGTGCCCTCAATTGGCCTCACCATGCGCCAAAATTGGCTGCCGACGCAGATGCAGAGGCAAATGATCGACTTGATCCGACGGCGAATCGTCCAAACCTTGGGGCCATTGAAGGATTTGGAACGCATCGGCGAAGAGTCGAGTGCCAAGCGCAAGGCGCGGCCCGTAGCGACCTCGTAATCGACGTCATGGGGCGCCGCTCGTCAGCCACGAGCTCTTCTTGATCAGGCGCGCATGGCGCGACTGACGGGACCGGAGTGCCGCTGTCATTGCCGGATTCGGCGCCGGCGCCAATAACATGCGAGTCGGCAGGCATTCAACTTAAATGTCCGCTGTGCACTTTACTTATATGTATTCGCCGAAATCCAATTCGTCGCGCATGCCCTACGGTCGTAAGTTGGCACCGATGGTGAATTCGCGCGTGAACGGGAAGTTGCATGAGCGCGCACGATTACAACAGGAGAGCGTATGCGTGCATTGCACCGAGCTTTGGCGCTTTTCGCGGGCACCTTCCTCCTATATATGGCGACCACCGGTACGGCGATCCAGTCGATCGATTTGTCGGCGTTGCTCAGACACGCGCCTGCCGACGATCCGAACATTCAATCCATGCACGAAGGGATCAACGGCCCGCCGAACTTTCAAGTGATGGTGGATGACGACTACACCGCGGAACCATTGCCGGCGAATCTGGACTTTCAACGAGCATTATCCCTGGCACTTCCGGCGCTTCGCGAGGCCGCACCGTCGGCGGCCCCGATTTTTCTGGAATTCAGGATGCAACGCGGGATTCCCGTCGTCCACTTTAAAACCAAGAATCGAGATTGGCGTTTCGATGCCCTTTCAGGTTCGACGTTGCCCGCCACTCATAGCGATGACCTGTCGGTGGCGCCTGGCCCGACCAAGTCCGACCATAACACTTTCAAGAATCTACATCGGATGACTGCGTATGGCCAATGGGCCACCCCGCTCACCATCGTGCTCGGGATTTGTCTGTGTACGTTCCTGATCACCGGAGTGTTTCTCTACTCGCGGCTCTATGCGGCCCGGTCCCGTTTGCGCCGGAGGCAGGTATTCTGGTTCGAGGGTGGTTGGTGGCGATCCGTGCACCGAGCCCTCGCGGTCATCGCATCGCTTTGGATCCTGGTAATTGCGGTCAGCGGCACGTGGCTTGCCATGGAGACGGTCGAAATCGCCGCCTACGTGCGCATTCACGGTCAGCGCGCCGGACTGCGCGCGGATGTTTCCTCGCCGCTGCAGGACTCGCTGCTGCCGGCCCAGATCAAAACCACCTTGAGATCCCACGAAGCCGCCATGCCTGACATTCCAGTCAAGGTTCTGCGTCTACGTAACTTTGCCGGCATGCCGCAGGGAGTGGTGATTTCGGGGACTGGACCTGGCGATACGCGCCAATCGGCATACAACTCAATGACCGGTCTGCCGGCCGCTGAATGGGAGCCGGGCTACCCGCCGACGGGCTATTTGACCGGCTGGCAGCTTCACGAAACCATCAAGAGGATTCATCGTGGCGACTACTTCGGCATCACGGGTCGATGGCTCGATTTGGTGACCGGGTTGTCGATCATTTTCTTGTCTGTGACCGGCGCCGTGATGTATTACACCATGTGGAACCAGCGCCGCGGCGGCGGCGGCAAGTCGTTGTATTGGAAATGACTCCGAAAAGGAGATCGCGAATGCGCGGCGGTCCTAAGCCTCAACGCACAGAGGTCATTGGCTTATCGGCCGAGAACTTGTAGATCGTTTCTGACCGCAGGGTTTCCACGGGCCAGGTAGATGTCATAGAGCTGAGATTTGAGCAGCCCTGGATCCAATGCTGCCTGAAGGTGCTCGCCGAGAGTGCTACTTTAACTTCCCACTCCCCCTCGGCCGAGCTTCCTCCAAGCGTCGGCGCGCTTCGGCCCTGCGTCTCTCTTCGCGCCGGCGAACTCCTCAACGGCCGGGGACCGTCGCAGACAGCCTCAAAAAGGGGCCTCTGCGGCGTTCTGGCGCCTGGAGACTCGATCAATTCAGGGGCCAAAACCCCCTCGGCTCGGCCAGATCGTACTTCGGATAACCTCCCTTTTATGGTAACTATCCTCCCCAATCCGCGCGGCTCGACCGGCTTTGGCCGCGCATTTCAGGCGGCCAATCACCGCGACCTGGGCGGCATCCAGTTTGCCGTCGTGCGCAAATTCAATCACACGGTGGCATGTTCCTTATTGGTGCCGGAGCATGAATTGTCGGTACAGTGCTGCCCAATTCGAGGCGGGGATTCGTAGAAAATGAGATTCGTCATAGCTGCGGTTTGGTTGAGCCTGTTGGTGGCATCGCAAAGGATCCGTGCGCAGGACTATTTGCTCCCGGATGCCCCGGGAAAGCGCGAGATCATAGGCGCATGCGAGACTTGTCATGGCGTCATGGCTTTTGTCCAACATAAGCGATCGGCGCGGCAGTGGGATGCAACGGTGCGCCAAATGAGGGCGCTTGGAGCGAATCTCACCGATGCGCAGGCCCAGACGGTGCTCGCTTACCTTAATAAGTACTTCGGTCAGCCCCATGACTTCATTCCGCAGCCCATGCCGCTCCGGGGCCACGGTCCGGGGATAGTTCTCGCGCTGGAGGCAGCTCAAACGGCGCAAGAAACGTGTCGCGCCAAGGGCGCCGAGGTCGCCACCTTGGTTGTTGATTCGGGAGGCGCGACCGTGGTGCAGCTCACCGGCGACGGCGTACCGCCGCTTCTAAATGTCATTGCCGCGACCAAGGTGGCTACCGTCTTGAAATTCAAAGTGTCGAGTGGCGAGGTGATGAAACGGCTCAATTCCGATCCGGCACTGGCCGCGCAATTGAAGAGCGATCCCGACATCGGCGAGGTGCGCCAAGGGGGTCTGCCCATCACGGTGGGCAATGAACTCGTCGGTGCCATCGCGGTCGCGGGCGCGTTCGGGCCTGCGGATACGGACGAGATTTGCGCGCGCGCGGGGTTGGACAAAATCGCGGCGCGCCTGGCAAAAGAGAAGCCGTGAGGCTTGGAGCCGCCGCCGGCTACGCGGTAGAACTGATGACTATGAACAGGATGAATTTCATCAAGGCAGGATGCCGAATGCTCCTTTTGTGGGGCTGCCTTGCAGCCCTCGGCGTCAGGGCGCAGCAACCCTCCGCGCCGGCGAGCGATGTGCATTTCACGTTCGTTCCCTTGACCAACGAAGCAAACGCGGTCATCGCCGAGCCGGTCAAATCGGATCCCGTGAGAAGTCATATCGCCATCCTGATCGCGCACCCCGAGCACATCAATACGTTCAACTACTTTATGGCCCCGGAACTCGCCCGGCGCGGCTTCCGCACCATGATGATGAATTACTACGGCCGAGAGCAGCGCTATGAGGAATTTCTCGCGCCTCTTGCGCTCGCCATCCAGTATCTGCGCAGCCAGCCCGGAATCGACAAGGTGATCCTCGCCGGCCACAGTTCGGGCGGTGCGGAGCTGACCTTTTATCAGGATGTCGCGGAAAACGGTCCGAAGGCCTGCCGGGGCTCCGATCGGATTTATCCCTGCGACGGTGATCATTTCGAACATCTGCCCAAGGCGGATGGGGTGATGCTGCTCGACAT
This sequence comes from uncultured Gammaproteobacteria bacterium, assembly GCA_963784105.1. Classification (GTDB taxonomy): domain Bacteria; phylum Pseudomonadota; class Gammaproteobacteria; order Steroidobacterales; family Steroidobacteraceae; genus Bog-1198. Next base: position 340,973 of record CAWAQE010000008.1, on the reverse strand, counting down.
CAACATCGGCGGACCGCTGCGCGCCATCGGGATCGACCCCGCTGTCGATAACGACCATCCCACCGTGCGCAAGCGCGAGCTCGATATGTTCGACCCACGCAACGGTTACGATGCGAAGACGCATTCCGGTCACTACGGCGCGGAGTTCGAGCGCAAGTTCTTCCTGGCGCAGCAGGCGCGGAATCAGCGTCTGCTGACCGAAACCATGGCAAGGCTTGCGCTGATCAACAGGGGCGAGGGTAAGTTCAAGGACGACGAGCCGTTCACGGTCGGGGGCGGCAGTACGCGCATCAATGGCGCGCGCTTAGATCTCGCCGACCGATCGCTTCTATCGCGGACGCATGCAGTGCATGTGCTGTTGAAGGCCGATGGCACCGCGCCCACCGAAATCGTGCCCTCTCTACTGGGCGGCGCCGCCAATGACGGCGACCTTGGCAAGCTATACGACACGGCGCAGATGGGCACGGTCCGCCACTACCTCTCGTTCTACGCCTTTCACACGACGCCCGCCTTTAAGACTACGGCGGATGGCATTCAAGGTATCGATTGGCGATCCTCGGCAAACAGTGCGGTGGGCAATGTTGAGGGCATCACCGTGCCCACCCTGGTGATGGCCGGCACTTGCGCGGCGCATATCGTGCCGAACGAACTCGCTTATGACCATTCGCACGCCCAGGATAAAGAGTTCACGGCGGTCGAGGGGGCAGACCACTTCTTCAGGGCTTGTAAGCCGCAGTATGGCGACACCGTCAAGCGCACGTTCGATCACGTCGACGGTTGGTTGGCACGAGCCGGCCGGTTTGACGGCGCGCACTAGTTAAGCGTCGAATGAGCTTGAGTCCGAGGCATCTCGAGCTCGGTCCCTTGCTCGAGTCGCTCCTCACGAACCGCCACGCTGCAATTGACAACCAGGGGCGGCAACAAAACTTATCGGCGACGCGCCGCTTTGGATTACGTCCGTGCAATTCGCCGGACTTAGGATCCTAAGAGAAGATAAGAAGTGCGCCATTTGCAAGGGGAGTATTACATGAAGAAAGTCCATCGCCGCATGGGCGACTCAGGTCTGTCGATCGCAGCCACAAGCCTCCTGACCGTCTTGTGTCATTCGGCATGGGCGCAAAACGCGGGCGATGCCACGGCAGCACCCGGACAGGGTGAGTCGACGCTTGCTGAGATTGTCATCACGGCCGATAAGGTCAGCGAGAACTTGGAGCAGGCTCCTCTCGCAGTGACGGCGATCACAGGCGGCCAGCTCACGGCACTGGGAGTAACCTCGGTCACGGATCTCTCCTCGATCATTCCGAATTTTACGGCCGCGCCCAATTCAGAAGGCTCCACCATCGCGATTCGCGGTATCGTCAGTACGGCACAGACGCTAACCGGCGACTCCGAGGTCTCATACAGCCTCGACGGCGTCAATATGATCAACAAGATCGCGGCCTTCCAGGGCATGTACGATGTCGACCGAGTCGAGGTGCTGCGCGGACCCCAAGGCACCAACTACGGCGCCAATGCCAATGCGGGTGCCATCAACGTCATCACCAACAATCCCGATTTGACCAAGAGCTCGGCATCGGGATCTCTGGGGTTCGGAAACTATAACTCCTTAGATGCAGGCGCCGTCTTCAACATGCCGCTGACCGATACGCTTGCCATTCGCATCGCGGCGGATCACCAATACCACGACGGGTACGTCCACCTGCTGACGAACACCAGCGATTTCGACGACGAAGACATGACACAAGGCCGGGTAAAACTGCTGTGGAAGCCCTGGGAGAACTTCACCGCGCTGCTGGCCTTTGAAGAAGCTCATGACGGAGGCGCCGGAGATGGTGGCGCCGGCAGCGGTGCGCCGCTCGGCCTATATGTCTCTCAGCAGGGAATTAGCCCGTATTCGTACGCGGCGATGCCGGGACAGCAGAGTCTCGATGAGCAGATACGCAGTACAACTTTGACGCTGGACTGGTCAACACCCTTCGTCGATATGAACTTCGTAGGCAACATACGGACTCTCAAATGGTACCAATCGGATCCAGAGACGATTTATGGCCCGGACGCGACGTATTGCCAGAATACGGTCGACCCTTCGCAGTGCTTCAATCCTTTGATCAGCCACTCCTATGATCGTCAGGGCTCGCAGGAGCTACGTTTCAGCAAGTCCGAGGGCAGTCTGCACTGGCTGTTCGGGCTCTATCACATCAAGGACGTTTACTCCTTCAACATCCAATTCGAACCCGCGCCGTTCGATCCGGCGGAATGGGCCGAGATTTACTCGAACTACTACGAGGAAGACAAAGCCGCCTACGGGCAGCTCAGCTGGGACTTTACGGATAAATTCACGGTTATCGGCGCCATCCGTTATCAGAATGACGTCAAGAATCTTCCCAGCGGCGGTTTTGCATCGGCACCGATCGGAAGCTTTACCGGTAATCTCTGCACGAACTGCTCCCAGTTCGCCAACTTTGATGGTTATGGAAGCTGGGACAAGATCACCTGGCATGTGGGCCTCAACTACAAAGTCACACCGGATTCTTTCCTGTTCGCCTCGGTGGCAACGGGTTACGAATCAGGTGGATTCAGCACCGGCGCTACGGAGCCGCTCAACCCTGCCTATGGACCGGAGAACGTCACCAACTATGAAATCGGGTGGAAGAATAAATTCCTCGATGGTCGTGCCCAAACAAACCTCGACGCGTTCTACATGAACTACACCGGCTACCAGGTCACCACTAGCATACTGGCGCCGAATGGAGCGTATGAGACCGCAACCTTGAACTCGGGCAAGGCCCGAATCAAGGGCGTGGAACTCGAGTCGACATTCTTGGCCACACCGATCGACAAGATCACGTTCAACGCAACGGCCTTGAGCGCCGTGTTCACGGATTTTTACCTGCCCCTCGGGGACGGATACGTGACCGCCGCCAACGGCATCGGGCCGACCAATTACACCGGCAATCAGCTACCCTACGCGCCTCATTGGACCGGACGGCTCGGGTACGAACATACCTTTGAGTTGGGCGGCGCGGATTCGCTCATTGCCCACCTCGATTCCGGCTACTCGTCACACTACTACCTGGATTACCACAACTATGCAGCCGTAGCCCAAGGGGGGTACTCGCGCAGTGGCGCCTTCATCAACTGGCAGCACCGCCGCGACGACAAGGTATTCAATACTCAGATCTATGTCCGCAACATCGAGGACAAGGCCATCCTTGCGGGCGGGCAGGGCGATAGCAGTGCACCGGGTCACGACTTCAACGACTACGGCAAGAATGGCTACTACTTGCCGCCGCGCACATTTGGAGTGCTGTTCACCGCATCCTTCTAAAAACAAGGTGAAGCAGAGTAGAACGCTCGCGCCCACCGGCTATACTGCATTGAGAGGGTCGAAAGGCTCGAGAAACAGCGGATGAGGAGGCGGCATGAATAAATTTGGGAAGATGGCGACCTGGCAAGTCGTGGTCGGCAGCCTCGTCTGGGGATTCGCATGGTCTCAGCAGCCGGCTCCCAGTGATGCGGGTGTGCCGCCCGTGACCGGTTTGGTGCCGGATCACGCGGCCCTGTCGGTGGAGAATCTGGAGCGTGAAGCGGAGTGGTACGAGCGGGTTCTGGGCTTCAAGGTCCTGTCGAAATTCGTTGCCAGCCCGGAATTCTCCGGGTCGCACTTGGTCATTCCCGGTTATCGGATTGACCTGATCAAGTACAAAGGGTCAAAGCGCCCCGAACCCGTCGACCCGATTTATCTCCGGCAGGGCTGGATCCATGTGGTGTTCCATGTCGACGACGTTGCGGCGGCCTGGAAAGTGCTGCAGGCGCATCATGTCGACGTCGCTGTAACGAAGGACGATAAAGGTACGCCGATTCAACTGCACATTCACGATCCGGAAGGCAATGAATTGGAGATTCGGCGCAACGTGGTGCTGTGAGCATGGGTTCGTTTATTACCGCCTGCGCGCGGTCCCCCGAGCGGCTCGGCCGATCTGTTCGGATAATAACTCCCACCCCACTTTAACTTCCCGCCCCCCCTCGGCTGAGCTCCTCTAAAGCGTCGGCCGCTTCGCCCCTGCGCGCTTCGTCGCCAGCGGCCTCCTAAACCGCCTAGTTCGGGCAAAACAGCTTCCAAAAAGGGGTTCTCCGCAGCGCTTTGGCGTCTGGGGACTCGATAAATTCAGGTGGGCGCCTCTGCGGAGCGTCGCCTCGCGCACTGCGCATAACGGGCGATCGGGAAGATCAGCGGCCAATTGTTTGGTAATCATCACGCACGATAAGGCCGGCTTAAGTGCCTCTTGCATGGCCTGAAAATCGTGGTTGCCGCCAGGAGCCTTGGCGAGCACACCAAACCCCTCACTCAGCGGGTCGGTGCATCGGAGGCACATCTTGCGGCTCATGCCGTGAGGCTTCGAATTGACGCATCCGATCCTTGATCTCTGCTAATTCCCGCTCGACAAAAGCTATCCGGCCCAGGGTGTAGTCAATGCCCGGGTAATTCAGTGCTTCTTCCCAAATCGCCACTTTCTTCATCAGACGACGAAACACCCCGGGTCCGCCGTTCATGTCAGTCGTCATGGTCATTTCTCAGTGAATTGTTTCCGATTACCCGTCAGACGCGCCGAGGCAGGAGCACCAAGTCGGCCGCTTCCTCAGCCTCTTTGAGGAGCGTCTTGCGAGGCGTGCCCATCTGCGCACGCATCGTCAGTCCACGCGCCAAATCCGTGACTTGGATCGCGCGCACGGTTACCGGAAAGTCAGGTGGGATTTCTCCCGCGCTGATCCCGTCCCGGAAACGGCCTTCCACGAGCGTCACGGCGCCAACGACAGCGTTCTGCAGGAATTTTCGAACCTCAGCGTCGTCCACAAGCGGCGCCACGCACACGAGAAGACAGCCTGGGGCAGAACCTTTCTCGGTCGCACTTTCTACGGCCTGCCTCAGAAAGCTGGCGAGCGAGTCGCGAAGAGTCCCCGGCGAGAGGAGCGCTTTGGCTGCGAGAGCGCCCTTCCTTTCTGCATACGCCTTGAGGGCACGCAGGAATATCGCCCGCTTGTCCCCAAAGATGGCATACAGGCTCGGACGTCCCACACCCATCCCGGCGACGAGATCGTCGATCGTCACTCCGTCGTAGCCCTTCGCCCGAAACACCTGGGTCGCCTTTTCCAGCGCCCCCGTCTCGTCGAAGCTGCGCGGTCGACCCACCGGCCTAGCGGTATTGTGAATCATTTAGTTCAAAACTCGTTGACAATGGTCATCGGGCCAATATATAACCGAACAGTTCGATATTAGCAAGCTAGCCGTGGCCTCGCGGGGCCTCACGACTCGACCTTCACCCTTCACTACGGAACCCCCCATGGAACATTCGATCGCGCTCGTCACCGGCGCTACTTCCGGGCTCGGTTATGCCGCAGCCCGCACTCTTGCCGGAGAGGGCTGGCGCGAAATCATCGTCACCGGGCGCAGCCTCGCCGGGGTCCAGCAAACGGCCGCTCAACTCGCGGCTGAGACCAAGAAACGGGTCTTCACGCCGTTAGAGCTGGAATTGGACTCGCCGTCCAGCGCTCAATCCGCCCTCGCCGAGCTGGTCAAGCGAGGTAAGCCGATTGATTTCCTGCTGCTCAATGCAGGGCTGGTTCCATTCAAGAAGCGCGCGCTCACTGCTTCGGGCGTCGAGGCGTCTCAGGCCCCGCTGATCGGCCATCATCAACTGACTGTCGGATTGCTCCGCGCCAACCTGCTGAGCCCCAACGCGCGGATTGTTATCGCCGGTGCGGAGCCAGCCCGAGGGGGCGTCCCCATGTTCAAGTACACCGACGTCCCAGCCTTCGCGGCCAAATACCACCGGGGTGACCGAACCGCCGCTGTGGAAGCCCTGATTCGCAACGGGCCGAACGTGAAGTACGTGCCCAACAATGCGTATGCCGACGCGAAGCTCATTATCGCTTGGTGGGTCGCGGCGCTGGCGCGCAGGCTACCCTCCGGCACGGCCGTGTACGCTGTCTCGCCCGGTGGGGCGACCGCCACCAACGTAGTGCGAAGCGCTGGCCCGTTGTTGAAGTATCTGTTTATCCCAATCGTGAACCTCATTCCTGGCATGAATCAGACGCCGGAGACCGCGGCCCGTCGGTACCTCCAGGCGTCGGAGTTCGGAACCGACGTCTCAGGGCAATTCTTCGCCTCGGCTCAAGGGAAGTTCTCAGGCCCAATTGAGGCGCAGCGCCACCCACACCTCCACGATCGCGCCAGCCAGGAAGCCGCGTGGCAGGCCGTCGTCAAGGTCTCCGGCGTCGACATGTCTTAGCCAAGATCCTTGAGCGCGGTGTCCTGAAGGAGCACCGGTTGCGGCGATCGGGATGACCGGAATCAGCTGCGATTGCGGAGCTACGCGGTCGTTCACAGGTCCCACGGTATTGTGAAATAAATAGTTCGAAACTGTATTGACCACGGCCATCGTGACTATTATCGTACCAAACAGTTCTAAATCATCAAAGCAACCCTAACCTCGCGAGGAGAATACACATGGAACGGTACCAAGATAAAAAGGTGGTGATTATCGGCGGCACGAGCGGCATGGGGCTCGCGACGGCGAAGATGCTCCTCGATGGGGGTGCCCGTGTTCTGGTGACGGGTCTCTCGAAGGCCGGCCTGGAATCGGCGCAGAGAGAGCTCGGAAAGGGCGCCCTCGTGGTTTCGAGCGATGCGCGCTCGTTGGCGGACATCGACGCTCTCGCCTCTCGGGTGAAGGCCGAGTTCGACACCTTCGATCTGCTCTCCGTCAGCGCCGGGTTCAGCATCCGAGCGCCTCTAGAGAGCATCACCGAGGCTGTTTACGACGAGATGTTCAACTTGAACGCCAAGGGACCGCTTTTCGCGGTGCAGAAGCTCGCGCCGCTGATCAACCGGGGAGGCTCTGTCGTCTTCACGACCTCGATCGCCAACGTCAAGGGAATGCCCGGCAATGCCGCATACGGAGCGGCCAAGGCCTCGGTGCGATCATTCGCTCGAACGCTCGCCGCCGAGTTGCTTCCTCGCGAGATTCGCGTCAACGCGGTGACGCCCGGTCCCATCGACACGCCGATCCTCGGCAAAGTGTTTACCGGCAAAGGCGAGGCCGACCAGATCAGGGAGAAGATGAGCGGCATGGTTCCCATGAAGCGCTTCGGGACGTCGGACGAGATCGCCAAGGCCGTCCTTTTCCTCGCGTTCGACGCGACCTTCACGACCGGCGCCGAACTTCCGGTCGATGGAGGTTGGTCGCAACTCTGAAGGCAATGCATTGGAGCATTACAGGCGCACTTAGGAGGGTTGAGATGGCTGAATCAACCGATGCGATGCTCAAGATAACAATCAACGAACACCATTGCGAGGAATGAGAACAGATGGATTCTACTGATGTGATGTTTGGCATTATCCTTCTTGGATTTGTGCTCTCGGGCATGACCGCTCGAGCGGAGTATCTTGGACTTGGGCGCGGACGCAAACCGTTAGAGAAAGGCCGCCCTCTTGCCGTTGCCCGGCCGTGCCGGTCGCCGCGCCTTGAGGATACTCAATCCACAAAGCCTCAATCGGAGCCTGGCCCCCCACGACTCAATCTCAGCGGCAGTCCGGTACCGCATACAACCCACCGTGTGAGTAATCGGCCAGGTGGGCCGATTCGGCGTTGTGGCTCGCCATCCCGAATTGATTGCCGCTGATTTCGAACGGAGCAGCCGGGAAACTTGAGCGCACAAGACCGAGCGCGTTTAAAATCGGCCGGTCCGCTCAATTCGGGCAATTCGACAGATAGGACGTTATGCGCCGTTCGGAGTCCTTGCAATCACTCGCCACTTTGCCGCCTCCCAATGCATTATTTTAAGGAAAACGACACCATCCAGTTGTCCCAGGACGAATAGCCGAGATGTTCGGCGGGGTGCCTCGACCGCCTGTTTCGGGAACACTTCCCCAGTTGGCACTATTGACAGTCTCGACGAGGTGATACAGAATCGTATCACCATGAGCACCACTGTGACCGTGCGAGACCTACGCAACCAGTTCCCCAAGGTTAGAAAGCTCGTAGAAACGCAAGGCGAGGTGGTATTGACGGAGAAGGGGCGGCCCCGTTACCGGTTGATAGCCTATACGCCCGCGGCTCGGAATAAAGCTCTCGCCCCCAAGGACTACATCGAAAGGATGAGTCGATTCCAACCACGGGCCCTCGACGCTGCGCAGGTCGAAGCGCTCCACGATGACAATCGTGGCGACCGCTAAACCTGCGCCGTACGTAGATCCCAGCGCGCTCACAAAGCTGTACATCCGCGAGCCCGAATCGGCCGCGATGAATGCCTGGCGCAGGCGCCATCCCCTGGCTCTGACGGTGACCCATCACGGTAGAGCCGAAATCACCAACGCCATCGGGCTGGCCGCCTTCCGTCAACAGATCACCTCCGAAGCCTGGAGCGATACGATCGCCTCGTTCGAGGAGGACTTTTCCGACGGCCGCTATGTTCAAAGCGATATCCTCTGGCGCGCAACGCTTCAACGGGCGGTTCAGCTAAGTCGAGAGCACACATCCACGATCGGTTGCCGAACGCTCGATATTTTGCACGTCGCCAGTGCGCTTGAGCTCGAATTCAAAAGTTTCCTCACGTTCGATGCTCGCCAACAACGACTGGCACGCATTGTCGGGCTCAAACTCATTATTCCCAAAGAGTAAGAGTTCCGCATCGTGGAGGTGAAATGAATTCGGCTGACGAGTTACTGCCGGAGGCGGCGGCGGAATTGGCGGCTACCGACGGCGTATCGCTCAACCAATTCATCGCGGCTGGTCATGCCGCCGCGACTTATCTCATTTGCCGCGCTTCAATCCCGCGCTCGCGGCCGCCGATGTATCCTCGGATCACTGCGCTCAAGCCGCGTGCGTATTCATCCTGCCGCGTACTCACCAGCTTCAAGTTGCGACCGTCAGCATCGACTGCGATCAGGCGAGTAAACGGGGCGAGCTCAAAATTCAGCGCTGGAACCTTTTCCACCCCGTATATCGTGCACATGAGCCGCGGGTTGGAAATCCACTCGCAGCCTTGCAGGCGAAAGGGCGCGCCGTCGGACGCCAGCGCAGGGCGCGGCCTCGGATCGGCATCGAGCCGCATGGTGAAAAGGTTCGCACCCTGACCGGCGGATGGCGCGATAAAGGCGATGCTCGCCCCATCCGGCGAGATGCTGACACTGCTGACACTGCTGACGCTCGGACGTGAGCCAAACGCCACGGCCGGATCGAACTGCTTATCGCTCTGCCCGGCAGGCTGTTTGGTAGCTTCAGTCCACTTCCCGGGCAGATCCTGCACCGGTGCCCGCGCGCAATTCCTCCGGCGCGAAATCGTCGACCCCCGTGAGATGCGAGACCTTGACGTCGTAGTCGCGCAGCACCGCGGCTTCCGCCTCGCTGAGAATCCCAAGCACGAGTGCCTGCTCGATCTGCCCCGTCAGATCCAGCGCGCTCACGCGGCCGGTCTTGACGCCCTCCACCCGGATGCGCTTCTCCAGGGGCTCCGCCATGGTCGAGAGAATCAGCGCCTCCTGCAGCAGGCCCAAGGGGTTGTGCGACTCCTGGGTCTTGTAAATGTGGCGGCTCAGACGTTCCCGTGCGGCGGTGGGATTCATGATCAGATCGACGATGTCGCGCCCCAGGCGGTCGCTGGGGGGGAAGTAGGTCAGCCCGCGCGGGAAGATGAGCAGCCGCATGAAAGCGGCGAGCGGGCGGTTGGGAAAATTGCGCAAGAACAGATGCAGCTGTTCCTGTGCCTGGTAGAGCAGGCTGCGGCAGGCCCATTCGACCAGGGGCAGATCCGCCGCCTCGCGGCCCTGGTTCTCGTGATGCTTCAACACCATGGACGCCAGGTACATGGCCGACAGCACATCGCCCAGCCGGGCTGACAGGGTTTCCTTCTTCTTGAGATAGCCGCCGAGCGCCAGCATGGCCACATCGGTGGCGAGTGCAAACGAGGCGCTATAGCGGTTCACGTGCTGGAAATAGCGGGCGGTGGGACCCACCTTCGGCACTCGGGTGAAGCGCGCCAGCGTGAATGCCATCACCAGCGAACGGGCCGCATTGGAAATCGCGAAGCCGACGTGGCCCAGGAGCGCACGATCGAATTCGGCGACGCCGGCTTCGCGGTCGGGGTTGCGCGCGGCATTCATTTCCCGCAGCACGAAGGGATGGCAGCGCACCGCCCCCTGGCCGAAGATGATGAGGCTGCGCGTGAGGATATTCGCGCCTTCGACCGTGATGGCGACCGGCACGATCTGATAGCCGCGCCCCAGGTAATTCTTGGGGCCCAGGCAAATGCCCTTGCCGCCGTGTACGTCCATGGCGTCGTTGGCGATCATGCGTCCGAATTCGGTGGCGTGATATTTCAGCATGGCGGACGGCACCGAGGGTTTCTCGCCGCCGTCGATCGCCCCGGCCGTGACCGAGCGCGCCGCGTCCATGATGTAGGTACGCGCCGCCATGCGCGCCAGGACCTGCTCGATGCCCTCGAAATGGCCGATGGGCATGTTGAACTGGCGGCGAATGCGCGCGTATGCACCCGAGGCATACACCGCCGCCTGGGCGGCGCCGGTGGCGTTGGAAGGCAGCGAAATGCAGCGGCCCACCGACAATTGCTCGACCAGCATGCGCCATCCCTGGCCGGCCATGCCGAAGCCGCCGATGATGGCGTCGATGGGCACGAACACATCGTGCCCCTGAATGGGCCCGTTCTGGAAGGGGATGTTCAGCGGAAAATGCCGCCGGCCGATGCTGACTCCCGGAGTGTCGCGCGGTATCAGGGCACAGGTGATGCCGAGGTCGGCACGCTCGCCCATGAGCCCCTCGGGGTCGAACAAGCGGAAGGCGAGTCCCACCACCGTGGCGATGGGCGCGAGGGTGATGTAGCGCTTAGAGAAATTGAGCTTGATGCCGACGATTTCGGCGCCATTCCAGCTTCCCCGGCAGATGACTCCGGTGTCGGGAATGGAGGCGGCATCGGAGCCCGCGCGCGGACCGGTGAGAGCGAAGCAGGGCACTTCCTCGCCCCGTGCCAGGCGCGGCAGGAAATGATTCTTCTGCGCTTCGGTGCCGTAGTGCAGGAGTAGTTCCGCCGGCCCCAGGGAATTCGGCACCGCGATGGTCGAGGACGCGGTCGCCGAGCGCGAGGCGATCTTGATGAGCACGCAGGAATGCGCATACGCCGAAAATTCCAGACCGCCGTAGCGCTGCGGAATGATCATGGCGAAGAAGCCTTGGGACTTGATGAAGGACCACACTTGCGGAGGCAGGTCCGCGCGCCGATGCGTGATGTCCCAATCGTCCAGCATGGCGCACAGGTCCTCGCAGGGCCCGTCGAGAAAGGCCTGCTCGGCCGCGGTGAGCGCCGGCACCTTCGCCGACATGAGCTTTTGCCAATCGGGGCCGCCGGTGAACAATTCGCCGTCCCACCATACCGTGCCCGCGTCCAATGCCTCGCGTTCGGTGGCCGACATCGAGGGCAGAAGCTTCAAGTAGCTGCGTAGAAAGGGCCGCGTCACGAGGCGCAGCCGCAGAGGCCGCACGTTCAGAAGCAGCAGCGCGGCGTACGGAACGCAGATGGCTATCTTCCACCACGGCGCGGCGGAGCCGAAGACCCAGTAGCACAGCAGCAAAAGCCCCAGCACGCAGGAACTCGAGAGAAGACTCGCGCGGCGATACGCGAGAATCAGCAGGATCGCAAAAAATAAGGCCGCCCACGCCAGGAACAAGCCGATACTTTCCGCGAAGTTATCCATGAGCGCTAAATGAGGTCCTTCACGCCGTCGCGCTCCTCCATCAGTTCACGGTGCGTAGCCTGCATTTTCTCGCGGCTGAAATCGCTGATGCTCAATCCTTGCACGATGCTGTACTCGCCGTTCTTGCAGGTCACCGGATAGGAATAGATCACGCCCTCCGGAATTCCGTAGCTTCCGTCCGAGGGGACCGCCATGCTGACCCAATCGCCCTCCGGCGTGCCGAGCATCCAATCGTGGATATGATCGAGCGCGGCGGCGGCGGCGGAGGCCGCGGAGGACGTGCCGCGCGCCTTGATCACGGCCGCGCCGCGCTGCTGCACCGTCGGAATGAAGGCGTCCTTGAACCACGCCGGCTCGACCACCGACAGCGCCGGGCGGCCCGATACCGTTGCGTGATGCAGATCGGGATACTGCGTCGCCGAATGGTTCCCCCAAATAATGACCTTCTTGACCTCCGCCGGCGGCGCCGCGCTCTTTTCGGTGAGCTGCGCCACGGCGCGGTTGTGATCCAACCGGGTCATCGCGGTGAATCGATTGCGCGGCAGGGAGGGCGCATTGCGCTGAGCGATCAGCGAATTGGTGTTGGCCGGATTGCCCACCACGAGCACGCGCACATCGCGGCTCGCGACCGCGTCCAGAGCCTTGCCCTGAGCGGAAAAGATTTTGGCGTTCTCCAGCAGCAGATCCTTGCGCTCCATGCCGGGACCGCGCGGCCGCGCGCCGACCAGCATGGCGAAATTACAGTCCTTGAAAGCGATGCCGGCGTCGCTCGAGGCCGTCACTTTGTTCAGGGTCGCAAACGCGCAGTCGTTCAACTCCATCACCACGCCCTGCACCGCCGCGCTCGCCGCCGGGATCTCCAAGAGATTCAAGTTGATCGGCTGGTCGGCGCCCAGCATCTGGCCCGACGCTACGCGAAACGCAAGCGCATAACCGATATTCCCGGCGGCGCCCGTGATGGTGACAGTGACTGGCTTTTTCATGACTTGCTCCGGCGCAAAAACCAAGAATGTTAGCCGAAATTCCCTCGAGCGGGGCGGGCTTATGGCCGCATCACGAGCGCTCCGGCGGGATGGCCGGCGCCGGCGGTGTCGATATAGCCGGGATAGGCGTTGCGGAAGCGATGGTACTCCGCGTCCGCCTGGGCTTTGTGTCCGGCCCGGCGCAGCGTGGCGATGTCGGCGAGCCAGACCGACGGTGCGCGCAGATGCCGCGGACCGCCGCCGTAGAGCTGCATCTTGCGGTCGAGGGAGGCGTTCGGCGGAAGGTCTGCGCGCGCGGCGACGCGCACCAGGTGCGGAGCATCGTCGGCGCGCTTCGCGGTTTGCGGACCGAACACGATGGCGAGCACCAGCGCCACCGAGAGCAAGAGGCTGGCCGCAAACGCGAGCGGCGCCAGGTGGGGCGTCAGGCGCCGTGCCGTGCCTAAGCCCTCCTGCGAAGCACGCAGCACGCGGCGGTCGAGCGCATGCGCCGGCGTCGGTGCGGACTCTCTCCTGTACTGACGCGACAGCGCGCTGTCGCCGCGCAAGTATTCGTCCAGGTCGTCAGGCGGATCCATTGATCAAAGTATCCTTCAAGCTCCGGTGCGGCCGCTCGGGCCGCGCAGCTTCGATCTGCGGCGGAAGCAGCGCCTTCTTCAATTTTCGAACCGCGTAGCGCAGCCGGCTCTTGACGGTTTCGACGCCGACGTCGGTCACTCGCGCTATCTCCTCGATGGTCAACCCCGTTTCTTCGTGCAGCAGAAACGTTTCGCTCTGCTCTCTCGGCAGAGCGCCCAGGGCCGCGAGCAGCGCGGATTGCTGCTCGGCGAGTTCCGCAACGCGGTCGGGCCGCTGATACTCGGGAACCTCGGGTTCCATCGACTGCGCTTCCCACTCGTCCGGCCGCGCCGCGTGGCGCATGTTGAGATCGCGGCGGAAGAAATCGATGGTGCAGTTGTGCGCGATGTGAAACAAAAAGGTCGCGAATTTCGCGCGCGCCTCGTATCGGGCGCGGGTCGCGATCAAGCGCGACCAGACTTCTTGAAACAGGTCCGCGGCGGCGCCGGCGTTGCGCACCTGCCGGAGCAAGTAGCGGTACAGAGGTCCCTTGTGATGCGCGTACAGCGACGCAAACGCGGCTGCATCGCCGTCGCGATACCGCATCATCAGCTTTGCATCCTCGTCGAGCGGCTCCATGTCTCCAAGCATACGCGCAGCCTCCGCTCGATCCATCCCGCACCGATCCCGTTGCATTGCAGCATGTCCCGCCGGCCGCCGATGCGGTAATGCTTGCATGTAGCAGTGTTATATGTAACTATATCACCAAGTCACCGAAACACCTCGATGACTACCTTACAGGAGACCCGTCATGAACACTCAGATCTCAACAAAACTCACCGCCCTCGCCGTCGCCTTGATGATGAACAGCTTGATCATCGGCGCAGTGGCCTATGTATTCAACAGCCAGACCCATAAGCCGATGACCGTCGCCGCGGTCGTCCAGGCTGAGCCGGTGCGAATCCAAGCGTTGTCTTAGAGTAGTGTGCTAAATAGCCAGAACAGCAAATCGAGAGAGGAATGGACCCTAATTGGAACGACAACCAGCCCATTTATCGCCAGCTGCGCGATCGAATGGTCGCCCTCATCCTAGAGGGCGCGCTCAAGGAGGGTGATCCCTTGCCCTCCGTGCGGGCGGTTGCCGCCGATTATCGGCTCAATCCTCTGACCGTGCTCAAGGGCTATCAGCAGCTGGTCGACGAACGCTTGGTCGAGAAACGCCGCGGCCGGGGCATGTATGTGAGCGAAGGCGCCCGGCAGCTATTGTTGGCCGGAGAGAGGGAACGCTTCCTGCACGAGGAGTGGCCGCAGATTCTGGCGGTTATCCACAGGCTCGGCTTTTCTGCGCAGGAATTATTCGCTCAGACACCGGCGATTACTCACCCGGCGCCGCCGCCTCGCGGCGGCGACAACAAGGAAGAATGAGAGTCATCATGCCTGCGCTTATCGAAGCTCGTGATTTGACGAAGAAATATGGGGCGCATGTGGCGCTGGATCGGGCCAGTTTCTCGGTCGAGGCCGGCCGCATCGTCGGACTCATCGGCCCGAACGGCGCCGGCAAGACCACCGCGCTGCGCGCCATCCTGGGGTTGACGGCCTATCAGGGGCAATTGCAAGTGCTCGGCCGGGAACCCTTTCGCCAGCGTACGGCGCTCATGCACGACACCTGCTTCATTGCCGACGTGGCCGTGCTGCCGGCATGGCTGCGCGTCGACGATGCCGTGGATTTCGTGGCCGGCGTGCATCCGCGGTTCCGCCGCGATCGGGCGGTGGCGCTGCTCGCCAAGACCGCGATTACGGGCAAGCGCCGCATGCGCGAGCTGTCCAAGGGCATGAAGACCCAAGTGCACTTGGCGCTCGCCATGGCCATCGACGCGAGGCTCCTGGTGCTCGACGAGCCGACTCTCGGCCTGGACATTCTCGCACGGCGCGCCTTTTACGATGCGCTGGTCAACGACTACATGGACGAAACACGCACCATCGTGATCACCACGCATCAGGTGGAAGAAGTGGAGAATCTGCTGACCGATGTGCTGTTCATCGACAAGGGCCGGATCGTGCTCGATTCATCGCTCGAAGACATCGCCACCCGCTACGCGGCGGTCGCGGTCGCCGCCGATCGCCTCGACGCCGCCCGCGCTGAAAAGCCGTTCTATGAACGCCGCATGCTGGGCAAGGTGGTGCTGTACTTCGAGCAGCCGAACTTGGAGAGGCTGGCCGGCTTCGGCGAGCTGCACACTCCCGGCATCTCCGACTTATTCGTCGCCAAACTGTCGGGAGCCGCCGAATGAACACCTCTATCTGGCTGGTGCGCCGGGAATTTTGGGAAAACCGCGCGATCTGGATGATTCCCCTCGCCATCGGCGCATTCATGCTCTTGGTCTCGCTGTTCGGCCGGCTGGATTTGATGGCGGACTCGGCCGAGGTGCCCGGCCGCGCGGTCGGGCAAATATTTCTGGCCGCCGTCGCAGCGACCTTTTTTGCCGTCATGTCGATTTACTCGACCTGGTACCTGCTCGATTGCCTGTACGCGGACCGCAAGGATCGCAGCGTGCTGTTCTGGAAATCGCTGCCGATCTCCGACGCCGCCACGGTCTTGTCCAAGCTGGCCACCGCCTTGATCGTGATCCCCGCGGTGTACTTTGCGGCCGCCGATCTGACCTCGCTCATGATGGCCTTCATCATCTCCGTTCGCGCAAGTTCCACGGTCGGGGGTGCCCTGTGGCACGCCGATCTGTGGCTGCAGCTGCAGGTCCTGTGGCTGTATGTGATCGCGACCACCGCCGTCTGGTACCTGCCGCTCGCCGCGTATCTATTGGTCGTATCGGCATGGGCCAAGCGCGCCGTGATGCTCTGGTCCATTCTGCCGCCTCTGGCGTCGATCATCGCAGAGCGCTGGCTTTTCGGCACCTATGCGATCGCTCACCAGCTCGGGAAGCGTCTGTTCGCCTATCCGCAGATGGCATTCAACCCCGATGTCGGCTCCTGGGCGAGCGTCGGCCCCGGCGACGGTACCGTCGCCGCCCCGCAGAGCATCTGGAGCTTCATCGATCTCGGCGGATTCGTTTCCAGCCCGGCCACCTGGATCGGCGCCGCAGCCGGGGCCGCCTTGATCTTCTGCGCCATCCAACTGCGCGCCCGGCGCACCGAGATCTAGCACCGCGGCATCGGCGGTTCAGTTCTTGGGATTCGCGGCCAAGCAGTGCAAAATAGCCGCCTAACTTGAACCCGCTAATCGAAGGAGCGCCGATGTACAAGACCAAGATCGACCTTTCGGAGAAGACCCGCCGCAATGTCATCCTCATACTCAATGATCGGCTGGCCGATGCGATCGATCTGCAGAGCCAGGTCAAGCAAGCTCACTGGAATGTGAAAGGTCCGCATTTCATCGCCCTGCACGAGTTGTTCGACAAGATCTCCGATCTGGTGCTGGAACAGGTAGACACCATCGCCGAACGCGTGACGAGCCTGGGCGGCACCGCCGAGGGCACGGTGGCCGTCGCCGCCAGGCGCAGCAAACTGAAGAACTATCCGCTCAGCATCACCTCAGGCAAGGATCATCTATTCTACTTGTCGACGCAGCTGTCGGTGTTCGGCAAGGCGGTGCGCGCGGCCATCGACGACACGGATAAATTGGGCGACGCCGACACCGCGGATCTGTTCACGGGAATTTCCCGCGACGTCGACAAATATCTCTGGTTCCTCGAAGCGCACTTGCAAGAGAAAGCCTGATGGCCGATCCGGCACTGAGCGGCCCTGCGGAGCCGGGTCTCGACTCCGCTCTGGCGACTTTGCGGGGATTGCTCACGGCCGGAGAGACCCTGGAGGCCTGGGCGGTGCAGCATCGCCTGTTTGCCCTGACGCATCGCCGCGCCTGCATCGCCGCCACCAGCGGACGGTTCATTTCGCTCGATCGCCGCCTGCTCGGCGGCTATGAGTCGGCCGACATTCGCTGGCAGGATCTCAAGGAGACGCGCATCAGCGCCGGGATTCTGGCCGCCGATCTGACTCTGATCGCCCAGAGCAGTTCGGACCTCAATATCGGCGCCGGAGTGAACCGGGTGTGGACGTTTACGGGGTTGCGCAAGGATCAGGCGCAGGCACTGTACAGAATTTGCCAGCAGCACGACCAAGTGTGGCGGGAGAAGCGCCGCATCCGCGAGCTCGAGGAGCTGCGCGCCAAATCGGGCGGCGTGCAGATCGGCGGGGGACAGATCGGCGCCGGTCAAAGCGCCTATTCCGGCGCGGACCCCGCGGCCGCGGAATCGGAACCGACCCGGCGCCTGCGCCAGGCGCGTGAAATGCTCGACGCCAAGCTCATCAGCGACTCTGAATTCGAGTCCATCAAAGCCAAAATCGTTTCCGGCTTATAGCATCAGGCCAGCAGATACGCGAAGTAGCTGTTGCGCAGCCGATTGAGGGGATCCGTGCGCTGGCGCAGCGCGCGAAACAGCTTGAGCCGCTCGCCGAAGGACTTCGATACATGCTCGGGCTGCAGGGCGCGCGTCTGATTGAAGGTCGGCGTGCCGTTCAGGCCGGACGCGAAATCGTTGAAATCGATGAGAAAGTCGTCCCAGCCCCGATCGCCGTTGGATGAGGGTTCGAGAGTGAACGCCGGGCCCGAGTAGCTGGCGCTGAACAGGGAACCACGGTCCTGATGCAGCCGGCTCGCGCCGCTGACGACGTTGCAGCGGTAGTGGTGTTCCTTGTAATACGCCCTGCAGAATGAAAAATATTCCGCGAGGACCTTGGGGTAATCGGCTTGCGGAAACGACCACAGGCTGTAGGTATGGCGCGCCTTCCACGCTTCGGCCGGCATGTCGCGCATCCATTCGTGCGCATACATCACGACACCGCGCGTGCTGCGGTCGAGGGTCGCCCGCAGCGCCTTCTGTACGCCGGAAAGCATGGCCGCGCGCAGGCCGGGCGCGGCCAGCACGCTGCCCACGGTCGAGCCGAAGGCCGGCAGCACATTGCGCATCACGGATTTGCGAACCTGCCAAATCCCCGAGCGGCTGAGGCTTGCCGATTCGTCCAGGGTGCGGCGTTCGACGGTGATCCGGTCATTGAAAGGCGAAATGTGCAGCCGCAATGCGCCCGGGGCGTTGACGATGGAGGAGAAGCGGGCACTGAATTCCTTGAGCGGCAGCACCTGGTAGTCGATCTTGACCGGGGTCAGCGGCCGCACCCGCAGAACCACCTCGTGCACCACGCCCAGCAAGCCGAAGCTCGAACGCAGCACGCGCATCAGGTCGCGCTCCCGCTCCGTCACGGTCATTTGCTTGCCCTGCGGAGTGATGAGTTTCATTTCCGTGATGCACGAAGACATTTGCGAGACGCCCGCGCCGTAAGAAGCCTGCGGCAGGGTGGTGACGGCCACGGCGCCCAGGGAAATTTGTCCCATCTCAGGGGTCAGTGGCAGCTCGAGGCCGCGTTCGGCGAGCGCGTGAACCAGGGTGCCCACGCGAACTCCGGCCTGCGCGCGCACGCTGGTCTCGCCGAATTCGAGGATTTTGTCGAGCTCGCCCATGTCGACCGTCGTGCCGCCGTCCCCGCCCACGCAGCGCGTTTGCGAGTAATCCGCTCCCACCATTCGGATGGGGGTCGGATAGCTCTTGGATTTGCCCAGAACGCTGGCAAGGTCTTCGAGACGCTTGAGTTTGAGGACCAGCCGCGGCCGGCGATAAATGCCCGATGAATCCGCGCCGGGCGAACGAGTGACTTTGCTTACCATATGCTTCCCCCCGGAAGACCTGAAAGAACACCTGCTGTCGGGGGTTACAAAACCGAATGGTTTCGCAGCGCGCATGTAGCGCTTAAGGTTACTGGCGACCCCGCTATCGTCAGACTTCCCTTAAAGGAAGCCCCTTAGACCGGTGGTTTTGCGTCCCCACCTTTCGGCGGGTTTGCCCTTGAACAGCGGGTCTACTATGCGACCGATGCGGCCTTTCTGTAAAGACCTTTTAGAGGCCTCGTTGGCCGGCCGGGCGGCTTTGAGGGTTTTTAGCCCATGAGAAGCAGGGTTTCGGCGTGTTCCACCGCCTCCGGGGTGCCGCAAACCACCACCACGTCCCCCTCCTTGAGCCGGGTATCCGGACCGGGTTCGCGTCCCACGATGCCGTCGCGGCGCACCGCGCTGACCGACGCCCTCGAGCCCCGTGCCGCGAGCTCCGCGATGCTGCGGCCCACCGCCCAGGCCTGCGGCGGCAGAATGACGCTGTGCAGTTCTTCGCGAAAGGCGTGACTGTCGTCCAGGTGCTCGGCGTCCGCGGCGCGAAAGTACTGGCGCAGCATGCCGTAGCGATGGCTGCGAATGTCGTTGATCGTCCGGATCACCCGCGGCACGGGCAGTTTCAGCAGCAGCAGCAGGTGCGACAGCAGCATGAGACTGGCTTCGAAGGTTTCCGGCACCACCTCCGTGGCCCCGGCCGCCTGCAATTGCTCGAGCTTGCTGTCGTCCTGAGTGCGCACTAGAATCGGCACGTCATCCCGCAGTTCGCGAACGGCCCGCAAGATGCGCAGCGCCACCTCGGGGTTGGCAAAGGTGATCACCACGCAGCTGGCGCGCGCGACCCCGACGTTTTCCAGCACCTTGACCTGGCCGGCGTCGCCGTAAATCACCGGATCGCCTGCCTGCCTGCCCGCCCGAATCCGATAGGCATCGAGTTCCAGGGCAATGAACTCGAAGCCGGTCTGTTCGAGCACGCGCGCAATGTTCTGGCCGACCCGGCCGAAACCGCAGATGACCACGTGATCCCGCTCGGCAACGGCCAGAGTCGCCTGAGTCTCGCGCATCGCTGCGCTGATCGGCGGTCCGGACTCGCCGAGCAGGGCGCGCGTGATGCGGCGGTTGTGCCGTATGAGGATGGGCGAAAGAACCATGCTGAGCACGGTGGCGGCCAGCAGCGGCTGCACCAGGGCCGGATCGAGCAATTCGCGCCGCAACAGCAGAGTCAGCAGAGCGAACCCGAATTCCCCACCCTGGCCCACCACCACGCCCGTGCGCAACGATTTGAACCAACTATGGGTTGCAGGCTCGGCGGCCAAAGTCACCACGGCCGCCTTGAGCAGCAGCATGCCGATGAGAATCGCCGTCACCAGCGGCAAATGCCGCAGCAGCAAGCCTACATCGAGCAGCATGCCGACGGTGATGAAGAACAAGCCGAGCAATACTTCGCGGTACGGCCGGATGGTCGCTTCGATCTGATGACGGAACTCGGTCTCGGCCAGCATCATGCCGGCCAGAAATGCGCCGAGCGCCAGCGACAGCCCCACGGCATGCGTAGCCCAGGCCGATGCCAGGACCGCCAGCAGCACCGCCAGGGAAAACAGTTCCGCGGAACGCACCGAAGCGATGACGAGGAACAGCGGCCGCAGCAGCCACCGTCCGGCGGCCAGCACCAACAGCAGCGCGAGTACGGCGATGCCGATAGCGCCGCCGATGTGCCTGGCATCGGCGGTCCGGGCACCGCTCCCCAGGACCGACAGCAGAGCGAGAAACAGCGGAAAGCTCAGATCCTGAAACAGGCAAATCGCAACCGCGAGACGTCCGTGCGTGCGGTTGTTTTCCGACTGCTCGGTGAGCTGCGCGATGATGATGGCCGTCGACGACATGGCCACGGCGCCGCCGACCACCACCGCCACCGCCGGGTCCACGCCGAAAAGCATCGTGGCACCCGCCCCGACGATCCCCGTGGTGATCAAAACCTGCGCGCCGCCGACCCCGAGCACTTCCCAGCGCATGGCCACCAGCCGGGGCAGGGAGAATTCCAGCCCCAGGGTGAATACCAGGAACACCACACCGAAATCCGCCAGCAATTGCGTGGTCTCGTTATCGACCGCCAGAGCCAGGGCATGCGGGCCGAGCAGCATCCCGACCGCGAGGTACCCGAGGATGGCGGGCAGCTTCAGCTTGCGCACGCCGGCGACCACGCACACCGACGCGGTGAGCAGGATCAGGATCTGCAATAGCGGATCGTTGTGGAGACTCATTGCCTGCTAGCATATAGCGGTGAATCGGCTACCGATCAATGTGGGCGCGCGCCGCATGCACGGATGGCGCCCCAGCGGCCCTGGCTGAGGGATGACGGTCCTCGCGCTCGAAGGGACGGCCGGGGATTGGCGTCTGTGCCTGAACGGCGATTGGTCCCTGGCCGCCATGATCCCAATCGAGGCGCAGCTCGGAGCTCTGCCCGGCGCGCTGCACGGTACGCTGGTTTGCGATTGGTCGCATGCCGAAACCCCCGGGATCGGTCCCGCGTGGGCATTGCTCGCGCGCCTGGCCGAATCCGGCGCCAAGCCTTCGGACATCCGCCACGTCGGGGACCCGCCGCATTTTCTCGAACTGCTGCAGAAACTCATGGCGGAGCGGCGTGCCGCGAGGGAGGCCGCGCCCCCCCTCGAGCCGAGCTTGGAGAGGAGCGTCGGCAGGCTGGGACGCTGGGTCGTGCTTCAGGGTACCGAAGCAAGCGCCGTCATCGGCTTCTTCGGCCGCATCGTCACGGTTCTCGGCCAGGTATTTTCGCGGCCGCGCGCCCTGCGCACATCCTCGCTGATGCGGCATATCTACGAGACCGGGATCACCGCCATCCCCATCGTCTCGCTCATTGCCTTCCTGATCAGCGTGATCGTGGCCTATCTGGGGGCGCAGCAGCTCGGCAAATTCGGCGCCGATATTTTCGTGGTCGATCTGGTGACCATTTCCGTGCTGCGGGAGATGGGAGTGCTGTTGACGGCCATCATCGTCGCCGGCCGCTCCGGCAGCGCTTTTGCGGCCGAGATCGGCGTGATGCAGCTCAATGAAGAAACCGACGCGCTGCGCGCCATGGGGTTGAATCCGGTCGAGCTGCTGGTGGTTCCCCGGACGCTCGCCCTCATGATCTCTCTACCCCTGCTGACGGTGATCGCGGACGCCATGGGTCTGGCCGGCGGCGGCCTCTTGTCGCTGGTCAACTTGCACATCCCCCTGCCGCAATTCCTCAATCGGCTGCGCGAATCGCTGTCGCCCACGACCTTTTGGTCGGGCCTGATCAAAGCGCCGATATTCGCCATGCTGATCGCCATGGTGGGCACGTACCGGGGCATGCAGGTGCGCGATTCCGCCCGCGAACTCGGGCGCTTGACCACGGTCGCCGTGGTGGAATCCATTTTCCTGGTCATACTGGCGGACGCGCTGTTCGCCATCTTGTTCGTGCAGATCGACTTCTGATGCCGCCATCCGACGCAACCCCCGTCATTCGCGTGCGTGGTCTCGTCAGCCGCTTCGGCGCGCAGGTGGTTCACGACGGCCTGGACATGGAAGTGCAATCCAACGAGATTTTCGGCGTCGTGGGCGGTTCGGGAACCGGAAAGTCCGTCTTGCTGCGGACCATCCTGGGATTGCGGGAACCCGAGGGCGGCAGCATCGAAATGTACGGCAAGGACGTGCAGGCGCTGGCGGCCGCCGACCGCAGCTCATTGGTGCGAAGCTACGGAGTGACGTTTCAGAACGGCGCATTGATCTCCTCCCTGACGGTCGCAGAGAACATTCAATTGCCGCTGCGCGAATATTATCCGGCATCCGAGCGGACCCTGGAGGAACTGGCGGAGATGAATCTGGCCCTGGTGGGCCTGGCGGCGGATGCGGGAGCGAAATATCCCTCGCAACTGTCCGGCGGCATGGTCAAACGAGCCGCCCTGGCGCGGGCGCTCAGCCTCGAGCCCAAGCTTCTGCTCCTGGACGAGCCTACCGCGGGCCTGGATCCGATTTCCGCCGCGGCCTTCGATGAGCTAGTGTTGTACCTTCATTCGCAACTGCGGCTCACCGTGGTCATGATCACCCACGACCTGGATACCTTGTTCCGCACGTGCAGCCGGGTCGGAGTCATCGTCGACGGGCGTATGATCACCGACACCCTGGATGGCCTGCTGCGAAACCAGAATCCATGGATACGCGAGTATTTTCACGGGCCGAGGGCGCGCGCCGCCGAGAGGGACACTCGTGGATAGGGATGCAAATTACTTCGCGGTCGGCGCCTTCGTGATCCTGGTCATCGCCATGGCGCTGTCCTTCGTGCTCTGGTACACGAATCAGCAGGACAAACACGTCTATCTGCGTTATGAAATCTACTTTCCGGGCACCGTCAGCGGACTCACCCCGGGCAGTCCGGTGCGCTATCTGGGCGTCGACGTCGGCAGGGTGGCAAGGATTCTGATCGATCCCCAGCAGCGCAACCGCGTCCTCGTCATGGCCGATATCGAAGCCAATGCCCCGATCGACGGGCGCACTCGGGCTTCCCTGAGCCTGCAGGGGATCACGGGCCTGCTGTTCATCGATTTGAAGCAGGACGGTACGTCCACCGCGCCGCCGGGTCCGCTCCCGGACGGCCTGCACTATCCCGTGATCCGCTCCGCGCCGTCGGACTTCGACGTTCTGTTGAGCAACCTGCCGGCATTGACCACGCATCTGGTGGAGCTGGTGGAACGCTTCAACCAGGTATTCAGCGACGAGAACGTGCGCACTTTCAAGGCGACTCTCGACAATGCGCGGCTCGCCAGCGAGCGTCTTCCCGGCACGGTGCGCGACGTGCAGGAAATGGTGGCCGACGTTCGGCATACCGCGCAGGAGATGCAAGCCGCGGCCGCGGACTTGCGGGGCATCGAGGCGCACGCCGCACCCGATCTCGAAGCCGCCGTCGCAAACGCCCGGCATGTTTCCGACAATCTGGCGAAGACCTCCGACCACTTGGAGCGCTTCATGGCGGAGAACGAGCCCGGCGTTTCGCGCTTCACACACCAGAGCCTGCCGGAGCTCGAACAGTTGCTGCGCGAAAGCCGCCAGGCGGCGCGCGATTTTCGCGATCTGTCGCGCAGCCTGAAGCAGAATCCGTCGCAGCTGATCTATGAGCCGAACTACCGCGGCGTCGAGGTGGCCAAGTGAGGCGGCCCGTCGCATGGGCCCTGGTGTTCCCGGCCCTGTGTGCGGCCTCGTGCACCGGCTCGCTGTTCCAAAGCAAGGTCGCGCCCCCCACCATCTATGTGTTGTCGGCGGGCGTGGGATCGACCGGTCTCGCGGCCGCGGCGTCGACCGCGGCGTCGGCCGCCCCGGATGCGGCGGCCGTGGAAATTCCCGTCGATCTGGCGGTACTCCGGCCGAGGCTCCGCCCCGGGCTCGAGAGCGATCGCATCGCCGTGCTGTATCCGGATCGGCGCCTGGACTATTTTGCCGATGCACGCTGGAGCGGGCCTCTCGGTGAGGTTCTGCAGGACCTCGCGGTACAGGAGTTTCACGCTCACGCCCACTTGCGCACCGTCAGCGCAGATACGTCGGTTTTCGCCAGCGCCTACTGGCTGGAATTCGAGGTCACGGATTTCCAGGCCGAATACGCATCGCCCGACGCGGCGCCCACGGTGCGCGTACGGCTGCTGGCCCGCCTCGGTACTTCGGGCGACCGGCACATTCTGGGCCAGTTTGCGGCAAATGCAGAGCAGCCGGCCGCGCAGAACCGGCTCACCGCCATCGTCGATGCCTACGCCCGCGCGGCGGATGCCGCAATGGCTCAGATCGTGGCCCAAGCCGGCGGCGCCCTCGCCCGGAACTCAGAGGCTCGATAGGCCGGCAGCCTCCGCGGCCTCTATCGCCGACCCGACTTCCATCCAGCGCGACTCCATGGCGGCCTCATCCCGCGCGAGGTCGGCATGCTGGGCCTGCAGTCCGCCATGCATGGGGTCATTGCAAAGCTGTGCCTCGATCAGAACGCGCTCGGCGGCGATCGCCGCGATGCGGCTTTCGATTTGCGCGATCTCGCGCTTGAGCTCGCTCAATCGCTTGCGCGATTTCGACCCGGCTTTGGCGGCGGCTCTCGCCGCGTCCTTCGGCGCGTCTTTCGGCGCCGCGTTCGGTGCGGCGCGCCTCGAGCTGTCTTGCGCGGCGGCGGCCGGCGCCGGCTTGCCGCGCGATCTCAGCCACTGCTGGTAGTCGTCCAAGTCGCCGTCAAAAACTTGCAGCTTGCCGTCGGCCACCAGCCAGAGCGAATCCGCGACGGTTTTGATCAAGTGACGATCGTGAGACACGATCAGCATACCGCCCTCGTAGCTCTGCAATGCGACGGTGAGCGCCTGGCGCATGTCGATGTCGAGGTGATTGGTGGGCTCATCGAGCAGGAGCAGGTTCGGCCGGCGCGCCACCAGCAGAGCCAGAGTCAGGCGCGCCTTCTCGCCGCCCGAAAACCGCCCGACCGCCTCGAACGCGCGATCGCCCTCGAAGCCGAATCGGCCGAGGGTATCGCGCACGCTCTGTTCATCGCCCTTCGCATAATCCGGACCGCCCATGATGCGCAAATGCCAGAAGGCATCGCAATCCGGCCGCAGCTGTTCCAGCTGCTGCTGGGCGAAGTAACCTACGCTGAGGTCCGCGGCGGGAATGCGCCTGCCCGACAGCGGGGCCGTCTCGCCGGCCAGCATTTTGGTCAAAGTGGACTTGCCTGCGCCATTCGGCCCCAGCAGCGCGATGCGGTCCTGGGGCGAGATGGACAGGGTCACTCCGTCCACGATTCTGGCGCCGCCGTAGCCGCAAGCCGCATCTTCCACCGTCAGTAGAGGGCGCGGCGTCTTGAGCGGAGCGGCAAATTCGAACTCGAACGGGCTGTCGACGTGCGCCGGCACGATGCGCTCCATGCGTTCCAGCATCTTTATCCGGCTTTGCGCCTGCCGCGACTTGGTGGCGCTGGCGCGAAACCGGTTCACGAAGGAGGTGATCTCGGCGACTCTTCGCACTTGCCGTGCATGCAGCGACTGCTGCAGCGCCAGTTCTTCCGCGCGCTTTTGCTCGAACTGCGAATAGTTGCCGGTGTAGGCATGGACGGCGCGATTCTCGATGTGCAGCACCCGGTCGATGATGGCGTCGAGGAATTCGCGATCGTGAGATATCATCAACAGCGTGCCCTGATAGGCCGTCAGCCATTCCTCCAGCCAGACGATGGCGTCCAGATCCAGGTGATTGGTGGGCTCGTCCAGCAGCAAGAGATCCGCGCGCGAGCACAGCGCCCGCGCCATGGCCAACCGCACCCGCCAGCCGCCGGAGAATTCCGCGACCCTGCGCTCATGGTCCGCCGTCTTGAAGCCGAGGCCGTGCATGATGGCCGCGGCCCGCGCCCTGGCACGATAGCCGTCGATGGCCTGCAGCGACGCATAACCCTCGGCGAGCTCCATGGCCGCGTCGCGCCGTTCGGCGGCTTCGATGCCGGCGAGCACGCTGCGAAGTTCTGCGTCGCCGTCCAGCACGAATTCGATCGCGGGCCGCTCGCTCGCCGCCACTTCTTGCTCGACATGGGCGATCTTCAGGGCCGCCGGCAGGTCGATGCCGCCGTGGTCCGCGGCCAGCTCGCCGCGGATCGCCGCAAACAGGCTGGATTTGCCCGAGCCGTTGGCGCCGGTGATTCCGACCTTGTTGCCGCGGAAGACCGTAAAGCTCACCAGCGCGATGAGCGGCTCCGGACCGCGCCGCAGGGTGAGATCCCGAGCAGATAACACAGTGGGTTGCTACGAGGACAGGCGCAGCGGACGCAAAACCGTCGGGCGGCACAATGCCGCATGGTACGCCTCGCCGCCGAGCTGGCCGGATAGTATGGCGAGCAGCTTGCCGGCTTCCATGGCATCGCCGAAGAGGCGCCCCTGGGCGTAGTAGCAGCCATGCTCGCGCAGGAATTCGAGCTGATCGCTCGCTTCCACGCCTTCCGCGATCACTTCCAGATCGAGGCTCTTGCCCATGTCGATGATGGTTCGCACGATGGCCGCGTCGTTCGAGTCCACGGCGACGTCGCGGACGAACGATTGGTCGATTTTCAGGGTGCCGATCGGGAACTGCTGCAGCGCCGACAGCGAAGAATATCCGGTGCCGAAATCGTCGATGGCCAGGTTCAAGCCCATGGCATACAGCTCGTTCAGAAGTCCGATGGTGCGTTTCGGGTCGGTCATCAAGGTGGTTTCAGTGACTTCCAGCTCGAAACAGGTGGGCGAGACCTCGTGCTTGCGGAACACGCCGCGGCAGCGGGAGATGAAGCTCGCCTGCTTGAGCTGGCGCAGCGACAGGTTGATCGCGATGCGCCCGGGCTCCGGCACGGTTCTCTGCCATTCCCGGTAGTCCGAACAGACGCGGTTCAACACCCACTCGCCGATGTCCAGTATCAGGCTGGTCTCTTCGGCCAGCGGAATGAAATGCGAGGGGGAAATGTCGCCGTGGCCCGGCAGCCGCCAGCGCAGCAGCGCCTCGGCGCCGACCACGCGGCCGCTGCGCAGATCCACCTTGGACTGATACAGGATCACCAATTCGTCGCGTTCCAGCGCGCGCCGCAGCTTGCTCTTCAGCATCAGCCGCTCCACCGCCGCGGCATTCATTTCGGGCACGTAGAACGCGTAGGTGTTGCCGCCGTTCTGCTTCGAGTGGTACATCGCCGCATCGGCGTTGCGGATCAGATCGATGACGTTCTCGGCGTCGTAGGGACAGATGGCGATGCCGACGCTGGCGGTCAGATACACCTCCTGCTGATTCACGTAGAAGGTGCGGCTGATCTCGTCGAGCAGGGTGCGCGCCAGGGCGCCTGATGCCCGCGCGATTGTCGGCGTCCATCGGCAGATCGTCGATGAACATGGCGAACTCGTCGCCCGCCAGCCGGCCGATGACCGTGTCCTTGGTCAAGTTGCGCGTGAGGCGTTCGCTCAGGATCTCCAGAGTCCGGTCGCCGGCGGCATGACCGAAGGTGTCGTTGACCTCCTTGAACCGGTCCAAGTCCAAGTACAGCAGGGCGAGCGAGCGCTGGCTGCGGCGCGCGCGCGCGATGGCCTGCTGCAGCAGGTGCTGAAACTGCATGCGATTCGGCATTTTGGTGAGCGTGTCGTAGCGCGCCAGATAGCGGATGCGCCGCTCGGCGCGCTTGCGCTCGGTGATGTTGCGCGCCACGTAAATGTTGCCCTGGAACTGCGGGTCCTCGTGCTGATCGACGATGCAGGCCATGGAGACCGGAATGGTCTGCCCGCTGGCCGTGCGCAGCACGGTCTCGCGCGCCTCCGGCGCCGAGTTCGTCAAATCGAAGGCGCCGCGGTGCACCTCATCGATGAAGCTGACCAGGGGCTTGCCGAGCAAATCGGCCTCCTGGTAGCCGAGCAGCCGTTGGGCGGCCTCGTTGCAGCTCTTCACGATGCCGTCGGGCGAGGTCACCAACACGGCATCGCTCAGGCTGTTGAGCACCGTGTTGAGATAATTCTTGGTGATGGTGGTTTCGTTCAATTTCTGCCGCATGCGCTCGAGCGCGAATTGCAGGTCGCCGAGCTCGTCGTGGCGCACCACGGCGAGAGGCCGCGTGTAATCGCCCTGGCCGATCCGGTCGGCGCTCTTCACCAGGGCGGAGATGGGCCGCCGACAGCTGCCGGGCGATGAACCAGGCGCCGGCCAGCCCCAGGACCAGAAGCGGCAAGGTGATGCCGGCAAAGAAGCCGCGCATGCGCTTGATCTGCATGCCTTGCTGGCTGTCCAGCTGCTTGCGTATGCTGGCGAGAGTCTCGCGCATCTCGCCGCGGCTCATCCAGATGCGCAGACGTGCCGACGCGCCGCACCGGCGCCGACACCAGGTTCGAGTGAATGGTGCTTTGAAAGGCGAACCAGTCGCCGGATTGCTGGGCGGAGGGATCGCCGCCGCTGAACAGCACCGTGCCGTGCGCATCCAGCACCTCGACCTGCTCGATGTCGCGCTCGTCGAGCAGCCGTTCCGCGATCGAGGCGACCGCGGCCTTGTTGCCTGAACTCAAGGCGGGGCGCGAGCGAAGACGCCCGTGATCTCGCTCAGGCTGCTGGCGCGCGTCTCGAAGTCGGCTTCCAGCCTTTGAGCGACGGTGGTATAGGTGAGCTGTTTGAAGTCGGCGGCGTCGACCCGGTGTTCGTAGTACGACAAGCCGCCCAAGAGCAGCGACAGCACGGCGCCGACCGCCAGTGCCATCAGCAAGTACTTGGTTTTCAGGCTTCGCGCCATTGACTCCAGCCAACCGTTCGTGTCGTGGAACCCGGGGCGGATGATACCTGTTCACGCCATGCCCTATAAGGGGCCGGGTACAATCCGCGGGAGATGGACGCCAAATATGCGCATTGATATCTATTCCGACACGGTTTGTCCCTGGTGCTATCTCGGCAAGAGGCGCTTCGAGCTGGCCGTGGCCGCCCGCCCGCAGTATGAGCCGCGCGTGACATGGCGGCCCTTCGAGCTGAATCCCGACATGCCGGTCGAGGGCGTCGATCGCACGAGCTACCTCGCCGCGAAGATTCGGCACTGCGGAACGCACGGCCGAGGCGCATGCCGAATTGCAGCGCCAGGGCCAGGCGAGCGGCATAGAGTTCCGGTTCGATTTGATCGAGCGCATGCCGAATAGCCGCCGCTCGCATCTGCTCATAGCCCACGCGGCGCGCTCCGGCCGGGCGGCCGCGGTCAAGGACCGAGTCATGCGCGGCTATTTTGAAGAAGGCCGCGACATCGGGGACGTCGAGAACTGGTCGCTTGGGAGTCGAAGCGGGCCTGCGCGAAAGGGAGTCCCGTTCGGCGCTCATATTGCGCGCCGGTCAGGACGGCGTGATCGCCGCGGAGCGGCACGCCTCCGTCCTCGGGATCACCGGCGTGCCCACCTTCATATTCGACGGCCTCTACACCATTTCCGGCGCGCAGGAAGTCGGAGCCCTCACCCGCGTGCTCGATCAAGTGGCTGAATTCGCGGCGGCGCGCGACGTGACGCCGTGAACGAGGGCGAACTTACCGGGCAGCTGCGCACTCACATCGCCGATGTGTCCGACCCCGCTTGCGCCCTGCACGCCCAAGTGATCGCTCCTTTCATGAACATGCGCCGTGCGGCCGCCGCCGACGGCTTCGATCTGGTGCCGGTCAGCAGTTTTCGCGGATTCTCGCGGCAACTGAATATCTGGAACGGAAAATTCAGCGGCGAGAAGCCGATTCTCGACGCGTCGGGCCAACCCATGGAGGCGGCCGGGCTTGACGCCCTCGAGCGCATCGAGGCGATTTTATTATGGTCCGCTCTGCCGGGCGCGAGCCGGCATCACTGGGGCACGGATGTCGATCTCATCGACGCCCTTGCCACTCCGCCCGGCTATCGGGTACAGCTCACGCCGCAGGAATTCGCGCCGGGGGGACCCTACGCTGCGCTCGCCGGGTGGCTGGAGGCCAATGCGGCGCGGTTCGGATTCTTCCGGCCGTTTCGCGGAGTACTGTCGGGCGTGCGGCCCGAACCCTGGCATTTCAGCTTTGCGCCCATCGCCGACAATGCCCGCCGAGACTTGACTCCGACGGTGTTGCATAAGGCCATCAGCGCAGCGCCGATGCTGGGAAAAGACGAGGTGCTCGTACGGCTCGATGCGTTGCATGCACGCTACGTCGGGTCGATCGATTGGCCTTGAGCGCGCCGGGCACCGAGTGCCGAGCGGCGAGTGCTCAAGCCCAGAGTGCCTTGAGATGAGTCAGCATCAGGCCGCGCACCTGGCCTATTTGATTGTCCTCGGACGTGAACAGGGGCGGATTTCGCCGCAGCATGAGCCAGCGCTCCGTGCGCAGTACGCGGTTCAAGAACACCAGATTGCGGTCTATCGCCTCGAGATAAGGATTTTTGCCGCCGAACAGGGGTTCGACGTATCGGTAGGCGTGTTCGAACTCGCCCTCCAGGCGCTGCACGCGGGTTTCGCGCACGAACTCCGGGGTCTGGCGCAGTAAATCCAGGCCCGAGCTATAACGCACCTGCAGGGCGCCGTCGGTGCCGGTCGCGGCCGCGACTCCGCCGAGCACGAACTCAGGGTACAGCCGGTCGCGGCACTTCTCGAGATAGCATCGATCCGCCATCTGCGCGATCAAATCCGCGGTACCCAGCAGATGTCCCAGCTTGCGATCCCGGGCGTCGGCCAGCTGGATCTGGTCGAGTTTGATTTCATAGCCCGTGAAATGCACGATCCGCGTCGACACCGGCACCCAATTTTCCATGCCGATGCTCGGTAGAAATCGCGCCAGGAAACGCGCGCTGCGCGTCACGTGGTAAAGAGTGAACTCGGCGCCGTTGCGATGCTGCCGATCGCCGAATTCTCGTATGTAGCCTGCATCATGAAACAGCGATGTGACCAGTCCCATGACCGCGCGCTCGGCGCCGAAGCGCATGCGAGGTTCGACGCTGCGCTCGTACCCCACGAGGAGGCGGGCCATGGCCAAGGTCATATCCAGAGAGTGCTGACGATCGTGGTAGACCGTATCGACGCCGTGGTAGCCGGGCATGCGGCCCGTGAAGAGCTTGTCGAATTCGTCGAAGGCAACGGCGACTCTGTCGAACGGCTCGCCCGGAAAAGCAGCCGTGAATAACTCCCGCACCGCAGCTGTCACCGCGGTCGTGGAACTCACTTGTACCGAATTCGTAACGTCATAGTCGTTACGGCGTAGGTCATGCATCGGATGCAGTCTAGGCGCTTCAAGCCGTCGGCGCCACGTGCCTGGTTCTCCTTTGCGGCAACTGTTTTGCACCGCGACTGATATGTCAAAGCCGGTTCCCGAATTAAGTCAATACCTTGATCGCCGGACTCGGGCATGACGCGGCGCGCCAATTGGCATCCCGGCCGCCGACGATGGCGCCGGCCTTCACGCGGCGATGCCCGTCTGCTTCAGTAGGGGGCGCACGTCCGGCTCGCGGCCGCGAAACCGAACGAAGGCTTCCATCGCGTCCAGGCTGCCGCCGCGCGCCAGAATCGAGTCGCGAAACCGCGCCGCGGTGGCGCTGTCGAATACTCCGGCCTCTTCGAACGCCTCGAAGGCGTCGGCCGCGAGCACCTCCGCCCATTTATAGCTGTAATAGCCCGCGGCGTATCCGCCCGCAAATATGTGCGCGAAGCTCGCCGGCATGCGGTTGAAGGGAGCGGCCGGCACCACCGCCACCCGCCGCCGCACTCCGGCAAGCGTCTCTGCGACTTTCGGGCCCACTTGCGGGTCGAAATTCGCGTGCAGCTCGAAATCGAAACTCGCCAGTTCAATCTGGCGCAGCGTATCGAGGGCCGCGTTGAAGGTGCGCGTGCCGAGCAGGCGCTGCAGCGTGTCGACGGGCAGGGTCTCGCCGCTGTCCACATGGGCGGATATGAGCGGCAGAACCTCCGGGCGCCACACGAAGTTTTCCATGAATTGGCTGGGAAGCTCCACCGCGTCCCAGGACACGCCGTTGATTCCGGCAATGCTGGGGTAGGCCACACGCGTCAGCATGTGATGCAGTCCGTGTCCGAACTCATGGAACAGCGTGGTCACCTCGTCGTGCGTCAGGAGCGAGGGCGCGCCGCCGACCGGGGCCGTAAAGTTGCAGACCAGCTGCGCCACGGGCAGCGCCGTGCCCGCGGGCAGGGACTTGGCGATGATGCACTCGTCCATCCAGGCGCCGCTGCGCTTTTCGGTGCGCGAATACGGGTCGAGAAAGAATCCGGCGACGATGTGCCCGTGCTGGTCCAGCAAATCGTAGTAGCGCACGCTGGGATGCCATACACCCACTCCGGTCCGTTCCTGCACGGCGATGCCGTAGAGACGCTGAATCAGCGTGAACAGGCCGCAAAGCACCTTGGGAAGCGGAAAGTACGGGCGCAGCGCCTCTTGCGACACCTTGAAGCGGCTCTCCTGCAGCCGCTCGCCGTAGAAGGCCATGTCCCAGGCATTGAGCTTGCGGCCGGCGAATTCCTCGAGATCCGAAAACTCCTGGCGCGCGGCCGGCAGGCAGCGGCGCGCCATGTCATCGAGAAAGGCCAGCACTTGCTTGCTGCTCTTCGCCATCCGTGTCGCCAGGGCATAGTCGGCAAAGTTATCGAAGCCGACCAGGCGGGCCAGCTCATGGCGCAGCGGCAGGATTTCCGCAATGAGGGGATTGTTGTCGAATCGTCCGGCACTCGGGCCCAGCTCGGAGGCTCGCGTGATCCACGCTTCGTAGATGTCGCGGCGCAGCCCCTCGCTCTCGGCGCTGGCCATGATGGTCATGTACGTGGGCTGATCGAGCCTGAAGAGCCAGCCGGGCTGGTTCGATTCACGCGCAACGAAGGCCGCGCGCTCGACGGCGTTTGCCGGCAGCCCGGCCAGTTCCGATTCGTCGGTGACGCTGCGCGTGTAGGCGCGCGCGGCGTCGAGCACGTTCTCGGAGAACTTGGTGGCCAACTGCGCCAGCCGCTGCGCGACTTCGCAGTATCGAGTCTTCTGCTCGGGCCGCAGATCGACCCCGGCGAGCCGAAAATCGCGCAGTGCGTTCTCTACCACCCGGCGCTGCGAGGGATCGAGCGCGCTGCCTTCATGCTGCAATACATAGGCATAGCCCGCTTGCAGCCCGGTGTTCTGGCCGAGTTCCGAGGAATATGCCGTCAGCAGCGGTACGCATTCGTTGTACGCCTCGCGCATGTCCGCGGAATTCGCAACGGAGTTCAAATGGCCGATGGGGCTCCAGACCCGGCTCAATCGATAGCTCAATTCCTCGACCGGTATGACCAGCGAGGCGAACGTCGGATGGGGCTGCGCGGTCAGTTCCGCAAGGCGCAGCCGATTCTCCGCGAGCACCGTCTCCAGCGCAGGTAGGGCATGGCGGCCCTCGATCCGGCCGAAAGGAGGCAATGAATCCAGTTCCAGCAGTGGGTTGTTCACGCCCAAGATTCTATCAGACGTGCGTCAACATCCAGGTCAGGGCGGCGGCGCTGCTCACGAAGCCGCCGATGCCCGCCAGCGCGCGGTAGCGGAATCGCCGCGCCAATGACTGACTGTCCGATGCGGCCAGCAGAAATGCACGGCCGTCCATGGGAGCGGCAAGCACGTTCACGGACGGCGTCGTCGCCTCGGCGACCCGCCCGTCCAGAACCTGGCGGCGGGCGGCGGCACGGGCCTGTTCCCACTCCGCGGCGCTCAAGGTCCCGTCGTGGTTGGTGTCGAAGCGCGCCAGCAATGCTGCCTGGTCTTTTTTCCACTCGTGCAGCAAGTTGGCCGCCTCCGTGTCCGTATCCACGGCGCCGGCGCCTCCGAGACTGCGGAATGCACCGATGGCGTAGATATGACCATGGTCTTGCAGGCGATGCTCCGTATACCGGTACCTGCCCGTCAGGAGGTTGTCGACCAGCCAGCCGAAGACTCCCTTGCCGTCCGGTATGTGCACGTCCGGCCACTCCGTCGACCCGTACCACACGTCGCTTGCGCCGGGAAAGACCTCGGCGCCTCGCGGATCGATCAGGCAGCGGCCGGTGCCGTCATCGAGCAGGAAAGGTTCGGCGCTGGTATCGCTCTGTACCGTGGACCAGGCCCGCGACCGGCCGGTGGAGCGCCGTTCCTCGATTTTATAGCGCCACCAA
Source organism: uncultured Gammaproteobacteria bacterium (assembly GCA_963784105.1). Lineage (GTDB taxonomy): Bacteria > Pseudomonadota > Gammaproteobacteria > Steroidobacterales > Steroidobacteraceae > Bog-1198. Next base: position 306,307 of record CAWAQE010000008.1, on the reverse strand, counting down.
GCGCAGGGCATGCCGGTCAGGGGTCCCTTGATCGCGGAGTTCGGCGCCGGAACGCCAAGGCCGCTCAGTTCAATATAGCCCTGCGCTGCGGAGCGGACGCGCGAGGTCGGCGTGTCCTCGATGAGGCGGTTCTTGGCCCACGCCTTGCACGCATACCAAAACGAATACACCGCGGCCGCGGCCAGGGCCATGACGAAGAGCCAAAATTTGAATGAAGCGCCGGACATGTCCGGTTCTAATCTCTAGAAGCGGCGCAGCGTCAGGTGCCGAAGAGCGCGCCGATTTCCACGTCGCGCTTTTCTTCGTCCGTAAATTCCAAGAGATGCGCCGGCAGGAAGCCGAATCTCTCGGCGATCAGAACGTCCGGGAACACTTTCACCCGGATGTTATTCAGGTTGACCTGGTCGTTGTAGAGCTCCCGGCGGTCGGCAATGGACTCCTCCAGCGCGGTGATTCTGCTCTGCAGCTGCTTGAAGGTCTCGTCGCTTTTCAGCTGCGGATAGTTCTCGGCCACCGCGAACAGGCGGCCGACGCCGGCGCGAAGCTGCTGTTCGGCAGCGCCGACGGCGGCGATGTTGCCCGAACTGCTCGCCTGGCTGACCGAGGCGCGGGCGCGCATCACTTTCTCGAGAGTCTCTTGCTCGAACTGCATGTAGCGCTTGCAGGTTTCCACCAGCTTCGGAAGCTCATCATGGCGCTGCTTCAGCAGCACATCGATATTCGCCCATGCGGTCTTGACGTTCTCGCGCAAGCTCACGAGCCCGTTGTAGATGCCGACGAAATAAGCGATCAATGCCACGCTCAAGGCTAGGATCACGACAAGACCGATCACCGTGCACCTCATCGTCAAGTTTGGGGCCGGCGCAGTATATCATTGGGTTTTCCCCGTGCTTCAGGATGGAGTTCACAGTGTCGGATCAAGCCTTCGATCTCATCAGCATCGGCGGCGGCAGCGGCGGCCTGGCCTGCGCGCAGCGCGCGGCCGAATACGGAGCCAAGGCCGCCGTGATCGAGCCGCAGCGCTTGGGAGGGACCTGCGTGAATGTAGGATGCGTTCCCAAGAAGGTCATGTGGAATGCCGCGAGCGTGGCATTGGGTTTGGCCGACGCCGGAGACTATGGCTTCGGCGTCACCGTGGGCGAACACGACTGGGCGGCTCTGAAGCGCAAGCGCGATGCCTATGTGCTGCGCTTGAACGGCATCTACGAGCGCAATCTGGCTGCCAAGGGGGTGGCCTATGTGCGGGGCGCCGCCCGCTTCCTGGACAAGGGCGCCGTCGAAGTGAATGGCGTGCGCCTGACTGCGCGGCACATCGTGATCGCGACCGGCGGCAAGGTCATCGTGCCGAAGCTGCCGGGCGCGGAACATGGCATCACCTCGGACGGCTTTTTCGAACTCGAGCGGCGGCCCAAGCGCGTGGCCATCGTCGGCGGCGGCTATGTCAGCTGCGAGCTGGCCGGTGCCTTCCGCGAACTCGGCAGCGAGGTGGAGTTGTTCATCCGCAAGAATCATCTGCTGACGAGCTTCGATGCCATGCTGGGCAAGTCCCTGATGCGCGAAATGCGCGAGCAGGGCATGACCGTTCACACACTCGTGGTGCCCGCGCAGGTCCGGGAGCAGGCGGGTCTGAAAACCCTGATCGCGGAGGATGGCAGAGAATTCCCCGGCTTCGATTGCCTGCTGTGGGGGCTTGGGCGTTCGCCCAATGTGGCTGCCCTCGATTTGAGCAAGGCCGGCGTCGCGCTGGATGACGGCGATTTCGTGGTCACCGACGGCTTCCAGAACACCAATGTGCCGGGCATCTACGCCATCGGCGATGTGAGCGGCCGGGCCGCCCTGACGCCCGTGGCGATCGCCGCCGGCAGACGTTTGAGCGACCGCCTGTTCGGCGGCAAAGCCGACCGCCGCCTGGAATACAGCATGATTCCCACCGTGGTGTTCACCCATCCCCCCATCGGGACCGTGGGCGCGAGCGAAGCCGAGGCGCGCGCGAAGTTCGGGGACTCGGTGAAAGTCTACGTGGCCGACTTCACGCCCATGTACCACGCCATGACGGAGCGAAAGACTCACACCGACATGAAGCTCGTGTGCGTGGGGCCGGAACAGCGCATCGTGGGCTGCCACATCATAGGCACCGGCGCCGACGAGATGCTGCAGGGTTTCGCGGTGGCGATCCGCATGGGCGCCACCAAGCAGGACTTCGACGACACCGTGGCGATTCATCCGACCAGCGCCGAAGAGCTGGTCACCATGCGCTGACGCGCGGCTTTAAGTGTGCTGCGCGAGCGCCTGCAGAACGGGCCGGGTGTCGGGCCGGACGCCGCGCCAGAGCAAGAATGACTCCGCCGCCTGCTCGACCAGCATGCCCCAGCCCTTCGTGGTGCGCGCCGCGTGCAGCGATTTCGCCCACAATGTGAACGGGGTATGGCCGCGGCCGTACGCCATGTCGTAGCAGATCGTTTCTTCGCCCACGAGACCGACCGGCATGTCGGGCATTTCGCCCTGCAGGCTGGCCGAGGTGGCGTTGACGATGAGATCGTAGGGCGGCCCCTCGATTTCGGCGAACCCGCATCCCGCGATCTGGCCCAAGTCGGCGAACTCGGCCGCCAGTTTGCGGGCTCGATCGGGCGTTCGATTGGCGATGAGCACCTCGGCCAGGTCGCGCTCCAGCAGGGGACCGAGCACACCGCGCACCGCGCCGCCGGCCCCGAGAATCAATATTCTCTTGCCTGCGAGATTGATGCACAGGTTGCGCTCCAGATCGGCCGTCAATCCAAGCCCGTCGGTGTTGTCGCCGAGCAAAGAGGTGTCGTCGAAAAAAGCGATCGTGTTCACCGCCTGCGCGCGCTCGGCACGCGGAGTGAGTTCATTGACGAGCTCCGCCGCCGCCTGCTTATGGGGCAGAGTCACGTTCAAGCCGCGCACCCCTCCTGTGAACAGGCGCAGGGCTTCGCGCCGAAAATTATCGGGGGCGATGTCGAATAACCGGTACACCAGGTTCTGAGCGGTCGCTTTGGCGAACATCCCATGGATGAACGGCGACCAGCTGTGGGCGATGGGATGGCCCACGACCCCGTATTGATCCGGCGCATCCGGTGCGGCGTTCAAGTTCACTCTGCGAGCCACTCCGCTGCGCGCTTGGCGAAATAAGTTAAAATGCCGTCGGCCCCCGCCCGCTTCATGGAGAGCAGCGCCTCCAAGGCCACGGTCCGCTCGTCCACCCAGCCATTGCCTGCGGCGGCCATGATCATGGCGTACTCCCCGCTCACCTGGTAGACAAACGTGGGCATTCCGAAACGATCCTTGACGCGGCGCACAATGTCGAGATAGGGCAGCGCCGGCTTGATCATGACCATGTCGGCACCTTCCTCGATATCGAGAGCGACCTCGCGCAGCGCCTCGTCGGAGTTGCCGGGGTCCATTTGATAGGTGTGCTTGTTGCCCGTGCCGAGCTGTCCGGCCGAGCCCACCGCCTCGCGAAACGGACCGTAGTAGCTCGACGCGTATTTCGCCGCATACGCCAGAATCCGGGTATTGACCAGGCCGGCCGTCTCGAATGCATGGCGAATGGCGGCGATTCGCCCATCCATCATATCCGAAGGCGCGACCACATCGGCGCCCGCGTCGGCGTGCGAGCGCGCCTGGCGCACCAGGGTCTCCACGCTCAAGTCATTCAGCACATAGCCGGACCCGTCGATCAGGCCATCCTGACCATGCGTGGTGAAGGGATCGAGGGCGACGTCGGTGATGACTCCGAGGCCCGGAAACTCCTTTTTCACAGCCCTGACCGCGGTTTGTGCGATGCCGTCCGGATTCCAGGATTCGCGCGCATCCAGAGTCTTCTTCTCCTTGGGGGTGACCGGAAACAGGGCGATGGCCGGGATTTTCAGGCGCGTAAGGATTTCGCACTCGAGGAGCAGTTGGTCAATGGATAGGCGCTCGATCCCGGGCATCGAGGCCACCGGCTGGCGCTCGCCGCGGCCTTCCACGATGAACATCGGATAAATCAGCGAATCCACGCTCAAATGGGTTTCGCGCATCAAACGGCGGGAAAACTCGTCTCGGCGCATGCGGCGCATGCGCGTGTTGGGAAATGAATTGGCGGAAAATCCGGTCATCTTGATTGTGACTCCTAACAATGCCCTCAGCACGGCGAATTCCATGCACCTGCCCCCGATTCAGGCTCCGAGCCGCGGGCGACATCGGCGGCACCGGTATAACGCGGTAATATCGCGGGGAAGATGTCTGAAGCCGGGTGCTGATTTAACCATGAAGGATCAGATTGGCGGAAATCAGAAGCGCGCCCGCTTCCAGGCGCTATGCCAATCCCTGCGTCCGGATCTGCTGCGTTTCGCCTTCTGGCTGTCCCGCGACCGCGCGTTGGCCGAAGACGTGGTCCAGGAAACCCTGCTGCGGGCTTGGAAGGCTCAGGACTCTCTCCAAGACGAGGCCGCCGCCAAACCCTGGTTTTTGACCATCGTGCGCCGGGAATATGCCCGCACTTTCGAACGCAAGCGTTTTGTGACCGTGGACGTCGACGAACTGGTCGCCCGCGAGGAACCTATGCTGGCCGCCGCCGGGGAACAGGACGCCGCCGAATTGAGGGCGGCCTTGTTCAAATTGCCCGACGAATACCGTGAGCCGCTGGTGCTGCAAGTGTTGATGGGCCTCTCCACCGCGGAAATAGCCCGCGAGCTCGGCCTGTCGGGCGCCGCGGTGCTGACGCGGCTGTTTCGCGCGCGCAAGCAGCTGCGCGCGCTGTGCGGCGAGGATATGAGCTTGGACCCGCAAGAATGATGGACTGTACCCTTTACAGACGCACGATAATGGCCGATCCGCACGATCCGGATCCGGAGCTCGCCGCGCACCGCGAGAGCTGCCCCGAATGCAATCTCTACACGGAGCGGCTGCTGCGTTTCGAATCGCGGCTGGAGCATGCGCTGCGCGTGCCTGTGGCGGCGCCCACGGACTCGGCGGCGAACGCGGGTATGGCCGCGCCGCCGGACGCGCAGGCCTCCCGGTCCGGCCGGGTGGTGCCGCTGCGCCGAAAGGGGCCGCCGCCCGCCGCGGGCCGGGTGCCGTATCGGAAGAACTGGCTGACCATGGCGGCCAGCGTGCTGCTGGCCGCCGTCGTGGCGGGAGGGCTTTGGCTCGGGGTTCCGCGTTCCAGCCTGGCCTCCGATGTCGTGACGCACATGGGGGGAGAGCCGCAGGCGTGGAAGCGCACCGATGTGCCCGTGCCCGGCCCCGCTCTGCAGGAAGTGCTGAGCAATACCCATCTGCGTTTGGGCGACAGCGCCGGCGTCGTCAGCTACGCCGCCAGCTGTGAGTTCCGCGGATACCGGGTGCCGCACCTGGTCATCCAAACGGCATCAGGACCGGTCACGGTGATGGTGCTGGTGCATGAGCCGGTGTCCAAGCCCACGCGCTTCGATGAGCAGGGCTACCGCGGGGTCATCGTCCCCGTGGCCGGCCACGGCAGCCTCGCCGTGCTCACGCGCGGCGAGGCCGTCGATATGCAAACGGTAGAGCACATCGCCCATCGAGTGCTCGGTTCCATCATATGGACCGGCTGAAGTCAGATGCCGACTTCACCGAGCAGATCCACCAGCCGGCGCGCGCTCGCCGCCAGCGTGGGATGATCAGCCTCGAACTGAACGGCGATCCTTTCCAGCCGATCGGGCAGCGAGCCGTGCGCCGAGGCCGTCGAATGGCCCGGCTTGTCGATCAAGCGATTGATGTCGCGCATCATGTCGCTCAGCGACTCCCTGGACTTGGGATCGGCGCGAAGAGCTTCGCTCAATTCCGCGTGCAGTTTGGCGACCAGATCGCGTAAGGAGTTTTTGTCCATAGATTGAGTCCTGAATTTGCCGCTCTTAGGTCACCGCCCTATTGTGCCACTCGCTCGGGTGTCAGCCGGGATACTTCCACGTAGCCGGCTCCGGCCGCGGCAATGCCCTTATGAATCGCGGCATAAGCATCGCTCAAGTGCTCATCGGCCCCGTAGGGTGGATTGACCATCATCAAGCCGCTGCCCGCGAGCCCGAGTCCTGCATCGTCCGGATGAATGGCGAGATCCGCAAACAGCATTTTTGGAACTCCGAGCGCTTCGAACCGCGCATGCACCATGCTGCGCTGCGCCGCGCTGCGGATGGGATACCACATCAGATAAATGCCGCTCGGCCAGCGGCGATAGGCTTCGGTAAACGCCTGCAGCATCAGCTTCAATTCATCGAGGCTTTCATAGGGCGGGTCGATCAATACCAGTCCGCGGCGCTCATCCGGCGGCAGAAAGGCCTTGAGCGCCGCGTAGCCGTCGCCGATTTCGGCCCGTACCCGTCCAAGGGACTGTATCTGCCGCTCTGCGGCGCGCGCCTCGGCCGGCACGAGTTCGACGAATAGTGCGCGGTCCTGAGGACGCAGGCCGCCCGCGATCAAGGCGGGCGAGCCCGGATAGCGGGCGAGACGCTTGCCGCGTCGCGCCCGGATCGCCGCGAAATAATCGGCCAGCGGCGCCGCATCGATGCTGGTATCGATCAAGCGCTGAATGCCGCGCTCGGCTTCGCCGGACTTTTGCGCCTGCGGAGCCTGCATGTCGTAGTATCCGCGCCCCGCATGGCTGTCCAGCACGAAGAAGGCCGCATCCTTGCGCCGCAGCGCATTCAGGCAGTACACGAGGCCCGCGTGCTTTGCCACGTCCGCAAAATTTCCCGCGTGATAGATGTGCTGGTAGTTCATCGCGACGCATTGTGCCTGTGTCGGAAGGCTCCGTGGAAACTACCGGCTCAGGCCTGAGCAGCCCGGCGGCGCGCAAGATCAATCGACTACGGCGCGGCGCGCAGCGGCCCGCGCTTGCCGCGCGCGGTCCGAGGCGCTACCGTGCCGGGCTTTTGACAACTCTCAAGGTAAGACCATGGCCAACCGACTTCTGCCGCTACGCGACCTGACCGCACCCCTCGAGAAGGACGCCCCCTGGCCCGGAACCGCGGTGAGCGGCGATCCGCATACTAAAACCTGGAATCTGCATACCTCCGACGACGGCAAGATCCTCGCCGGCATTTGGGAGTCGAGCCCCGGCGTTTGGAAAATCGACTACGACGCCTGGGAATACTGCCATCTGCTCGAAGGACGCTGCACGATCGAGATCGAGGGCAAGGCGCCCGTGACGCTCAAGGCCGGCGATGTGTTCATCGTCGAGACCGGCGCCAAGGGCACCTGGACGGTGCACGAGAATTTGCGCAAATACTACGTATTCGCGCTGGGACACTGATACCTCGGCGAATGCTAAACCACCGATCAACATCATAGAGCGTCAAGCCCGATCGAGCTCGGCGAGATAATCTCTCGGCCGCAGGAAATCACGGTACAACCGCTCCTCGGGCGAGCCGGGTTCGGGATGCCAGTCATAGTCCCAGCGGACCAGCGGCGGCATCGACATGAGAATCGACTCCGTGCGGCCGCGCGATTGCAGTCCGAACAATGTCCCGCGGTCGTAAACCAGATTGAATTCAACATAGCGGCCGCGCCGGTATAGCTGGAAGCGGCGCTCCCGGTCGCCGAAGGCTTGATTCTTGCGCCGCTCGATGATGGGCATGTAGGCGGGCAGAAAGTGATCGCCCACGCTGCGCAAGAAGCCGAACGACCGCTCGAATCCGCCCTCATTCAGATCGTCGAAGAACAGGCCGCCGACGCCGCGGGTTTCATTCCGGTGCGGCAGGAAGAAATAGCGGTCGCACCACGCCTTGCATTTTTCGTAGACATCCGCGCCGAACGGCTCGCAGGTCTCGCGCGCCGTGCGGTGCCAGTGCAGGACATCTTCGTCGTAGGGATAGTAGGGCGTGAGATCGAAGCCTCCGCCGAACCACCAAACCGCGGGCCCCGTGCTCGGGGAGGCCGCCAGGAAGCGGACGTTGCAGTGGGTCGTCGGCGCATGCGGATTGCGCGGATGAAACACCAGCGACAGTCCCATGGCTTCGAAAGGCGCCCCGGCAATTTCCGGCCGCTGATTGGACGCGGACGCGGGCATCCGGTCGCCGAACACATGCGAGAAGGAAACGCCTGCGCGTTCGAACACCGCTCCGTCGCTCAAGATGCGGCTCTCGCCGCCGCCGCCCTCCGGTCTCGCCCAGAGATCGCGCCGGAATTTTGCGCCGTCGACCGCTTCCACGGCCGCGGTGATGCGGTCATGCAAGTCGTTCAAGTAGCGCTTGACCGAGGATGCATCCATTGAAGACTACGACTTCTTCTTTACCGAACTCTTCTTGGCCTTGATTCCGGTTTTCGGAGCCGCGGCGGACTTCGCCGGAGCTTTGGCGGACATTCGAGTCGGCGCCGCGCGAACCGCCGGGGCGGCAGGAGGCGCAGCGGCCGGCCGGGCCGCGCTCGCGCCACTCCTGGCGGCCCGCTTCTTCGGAGCGCCGGAAGCCGCGAGTCCATTGGTCGCGGCTTTCGCCGCCGCCTCGCCGGACTTGCCATTGGCCGCTTTCGCTAGCCCCTTGGGCGTGCCGTTCTGCCCTTTCTTGTTGCCGCGGCCCCATTTACCGAAGGTGCGTACCGGCGCCGCCGCCAGCAGAGCCTGGCACTCCTCCAAAGTCAGGCTCTTCGGCTCCTTGTCCTTGGGAATCTTCGCATTGCGCGATTTGTCCGTGATGTAGGGGCCGTAGCGGCCGTTCAGCACCTGTATGCCGGCATCGGGAAAATCCAGGATCAGCCGGTTGGCATCCGCGATTTCTTTCTCGCGGATGACCTCCAAGGCGCGTTCGGGCGTGATTTCGTAAGGGTCGTCGGTTTTCAGCGATACGTACTTCGCGCCATATTTCACATAGGGACCGAAGCGGCCGACATTGGTCGTGATTTCCTCGCCCGCTGCGGTGGTCCCGAGTTTGCGCGGCAGTTTGAACAGTTCCATCGCCTCGGCATGCGTGATCGCATCCATCTTCTGGCCGGGCCGCAGGCCCGCAAAGCGCGGCTTGTCCGCATCGTCCTTGGTGCCGATTTGCACGAAGGGACCGAATCGCCCCATGCGCACGCTCATCGGCTTGCCGCTCACCGGGTCCACGCCCAAATCCCGCGCCTGCGCGACCTCTTCGCGGCTGACCGAGGTTTCCGTGTGGTTCACCAGATCGATGAACGGCTTCCAGAATTTCTCCAGCAGCGGAACCCATTCCTGCTGGCCGTCCGCCACCTCATCCAGAGAATCCTCCATCTTCGCGGTGAAGTCGTAGTCCACATAGGTCGTGAAATACTGGGTCAGGAAGCGGCTGACGATCTTGCCGATGTCCGTCGCCGTGAAGCGTCTGCTCTCGATGTCGACGTACTGGCGATCGCGCAAAGTGGAAATGATGGAGGCATAAGTCGACGGCCGGCCGATGCCGTATTCCTCCAGCGCCTTGACCAGGGACGCTTCAGAGAAGCGCGGCGGCGGCTCCGTGAAATGCTGCGTGGGCACGATGCCGGTCAAGTTGACGCGGTCGCCTTCCTTCATCGGCGGCAGCACATGGTCCGAGTCGTCCTGCACCACATCGTCCATGCCTTCCTGATACACCGAGATGTAGCCCGGCTTCACCAGGGTCGAGCCGTTCGCGCGAAGCACGGTACGCTTCGGGCCGTCCGCGCCCGCGAGCATTTCCACGGCGACCGTATCGAAGATCGCAGGGGCCATTTGGCAGGCCACGGTGCGCTTCCAGATCAGCGAATACAGCCGGAACTGATCGCTCTCCAATTTCTTTTCGATGTCGGCGGGCAAGACGCCGGCGGCGGTGGGGCGAATGGCCTCATGGGCCTCCTGCGCGTTCTTCGACTTGGTCTTGTAAACCCGCGGCTCTTCGGCAAGCCCCTCCTGCCCATAGAGCTGCACGATCACGTCGCGAATCTGCCCGACCGCTTCCTGCGCCAGATTGAGCGAATCGGTGCGCATGTAGGTGATGAGGCCGACCTGACCCTCGCCGATATCGACGCCCTCGTACAGCTGCTGCGCGACGCGCATGGTCTTCTGGGCACTGAAGCCCAATTTGCGCGCGGCTTCCTGCTGCAAGGTCGACGTCGTGAACGGCGGCGCGGGATTGCGCTTGCGCTGCTTGCGGTCCACCCCCAGCACCGTGAGTACGCCTTTGGCGGCATCCTGAAGCGTGCGCTCGACGTCACGGGCGCCGGCTTCCGTCGTAAAGCTGAATTGCTCGACCTTGGCGCCCTGATATTCGACCAGTTTGCCGGGAAACTTCTGCTGCGAATGCTCGAGCTCGGCGTCGATGGACCAGTATTCCCGCGCCACGAACGCCGCGATCTCGTCCTCCCGCTCGCAGATCATGCGCAGCGCCGGACTCTGTACCCGGCCGGCGGACAGGCCCGGGCGCACTTTCTTCCACAGCAGGGGCGAGAGGTTGAATCCCACCAAAAAATCCAGGGCCCGGCGTGCCTGCTGGGCGTTCACCAGGTCGACGGACAGCTCGCGGGGGCTCGCCATCGCCTCACGGACCGAGTTCTTGGTGATCTCGTAGAACACCACCCGCTGGACCTGCTTGCCCTCCAGTTCGCCCTGGGCCTTCAGGAGCTCGTACAGGTGCCATGAAATGGCTTCGCCCTCGCGGTCGGGGTCGGTCGCGAGGAACAGCGACTTGGCCTTCTTGAGTGCGCGCGAAATGGCGTCGACGTGTTTCTGATTGCGTTCGACCACCTGGTACTTCATGGCGAAGCCGTGCGCCGGGTCGACCGCGCCTTCCTTCGGCACCAGATCGCGCACATGTCCATAGGAGGCAAGCACTTCGAAGTCTTTGCCGAGGTACTTCTTGATGGTCTTCGCCTTCGCAGGCGATTCCACGATAACGAGGTTGCTGCTCAAAGTCGTCTAATGCAGTGCGTCAGAGCGCTCTTCGAAGACCAGGTCTTCCATCTGCGCGTAAGCGGATTCTTGTCCAGGCTGGCTGAATAGCACCATTAAGACGACCCATTTCACTTGTTCGATGTCGATTTCGTCGGCCTCGAGCGCCATGAGGCGGTCGATGACGAGTTCGCGCTGAGTAACGGAGAGAATTCGCACGTTTTCCAAGTACATCAGGTATCCACGCACATCGGTATCGAGCCGCAGCAATTCCTGGCTGCTGAACACCCGCACGGCCCGCGCCGTGGCTTCGGCCACCTTGCCGAGCTGTTCGCCGGACAGCCCGTCCAGCCATTCCAGAGCGCGTTCGATGTCCGGTTCCACGAAGCCCGCCTTGTCCAATTCCAACTTCAGGACGTTGCGATCCGGCCGGGGTTCGTCATCGGCGCTCATGTAATTCTCGAATAGATAGATGAGTAGATCGAGAACGTTATCTTTCACCTCCGGCTCCTAACGACTCGGGAGTAGCGGCCCCCGGGGGCGGCCTGAACGTGGCCTTCGAGCTCGAGGATCAGCATCATCGAGGACACGGCTTCTGGTTTGAATCCGGTACGAACGACCAATACATCGAGGTCCGCTGGATCAAAGCCGAGCGCATCTAACAAGATTTTGTGTTCCTTGTCCATGCCCGGTGCAGGAATGGCTGCCGCGGCAGGCTCCGCGGAAGCTCGAGCGCACCGCGCGAAAAACGCCGAAAAGTTCAACTCGGTCAATATGTCATGCGCCGTTTCGGTCAGTTTTGCCCCCTGTCGGATCAATTCGTGACAGCCGCGGCTCAAGGGACTATGGATGGAACCCGGAACCGCGAACAGCTCCCGCCCCAGTTCGCCGGCCAGCCGTGCGGTAATCAGGGAGCCGCTGCGGCGGGCCGCTTCGATCACCAGAGTTCCGAGGCAAAGACCCGCGATGATGCCGTTTCGCTGCGGGAAATTTTCCCGCCGAGGGGGAGTGCCGAGCGGAAATCCGCTGACCAAGGCGCCTTGTCGCCGGATTTCCTGGCTTAAGGGGCGATTGCTGCGCGGATAAACGACGTCGATGCCGGACCCGAGGACGGCCAGGGTGATTCCCTGCGCCCTGAGTGCACCGTGGTGCGCCGCAGTGTCGATGCCTTCGGCAAGCCCGCTGGTGATGGCCAGTCCGCGGGCAGCCAGATATTCGGAAAACTCACGGGCCGTGTCTCGGCCCTGGGGCGTGGGGTTTCGGCTTCCGACGATGGCCAGCTGCGGGTCGTTCAAAACGTCCGTATTGCCGGCGACGTACAAAGCCAGGGGATACCCGCCGGCGCTGCGCAATAAGGCGGGGTAACGCGGGTCCGTAAAGGGAACGATGTGATGGTGGGCCTCATCCAGCCAGGAGCGTTCCGCGGGACTCAAGGCCGCCTTCGCACTCGACAAGTAATCGCGTGCCGCCGCGGGCATCGCGCCCCGTTCGCGCGATAAGTCGGACGCTTCGACGATGCCCCGGGCTTGCCCGAAAATTTCGAGCGCGCTCGAGACGGCGGGTATGTCGAGCGCGGGCGTGCGCGTCAGCGTCACCCAGGCGGCGGACTCCTCGCGGGATAGCATCGGGCCGATTATCGGGCCGCGCGGGGCGGCAAGTCTGCCTCAATTCATGCGCAGAGTGCGCAGATACGCCCGGTCAACATCACCGTGCCGAAGTCTAAGGATTCTCGACCCGATCGGCCACACGAATGACACTGGTGGCTTCCATGATGAGCCCATAACTCAGGTGGTCGAAGGTCTTGAACACCATGAAGGTGCCGGTCCGCTCGTCGGGTAGTCTCACTTTCTTGGAACCCAATCGCGACATGGTATTCAGGAAGCCTCTGTTCGCGGTGTCGGGGATGACTGCGCCCGCCTCGTACACGGCGAGCACGTTGCCCGGCGCGAGGCCGTCGGCGGCGCCGCGATTGATGACCACGACCTCGTACTGACCGATGACGGTCACGCCGTTCGAGACGGCCATGATGCGGCCGGAGGTTTGGTTCTTAGGGGCGCTGGGAATGAAGTCCAGCGGCACGTCGACCCCGCCGGCAAACAGCTTATCGCCCGCTTCGGTTTCGCGGGTGGATTCGGTCATGATGAGGGTGGTCGGGTCGCCGCTGCGGGTGACGTGGCCGGCACCGGTGAAAATGCCGTCGTACCCCACGATGCGATTATCGTCCGGATCGCGCAATGCATCGCCGACGTGCACTACATTGTAATGAGTGCCGAGGGCAACGGGGCCGGAGAACCCGCGTGCATACAGGGTGTCGCCCTCCGCCATGGCGACGTGCAGGTCGCGCGTTGCAAGCACATACGGCGCCTCTTTGATCTGTTCCTTGGTCAGCACCGAAGGTTTCGACATGAAAGCGGCAACGGTCTCATAGGGGATGGCGGTGACCGCGCCTTCGAGCGGCTGACTGCGGATTCGGGGCTCCACTCGGGCGGTGTCACCGCGCTGCAACATGACGGTCGGCCTGCCCTCGATATAAACCAAACGCAGGGTATCGCCGGGGTAAATCAGGTGCGGGTTCTGCACCTGCGGGTTCACCTGCCAGATCTCCGGCCAGTACCAGGGATCACGCAAGAACACCTTGGCGATGCCCCACAGGGTATCGCCGCGCTTCACCACATAGCTCTCCGGGGCATTGGGGTTGAGAGTCATGCCTTGCGAAGGTGCCTCGGACCCGGTGGGCGCAGCCGAGGGACCCGCATCGATCGCCGCTTCCATTGCCGTTCGATCGTCGCCGACCGGCGTGCCTTCCACGGTGGTCTCGGGTGTGGCTACCGGAACAGGCGCCGCCCTTTCCGGCCGATCCGTTTGACATCCGGCCAGTACCGCCACCGATAGAGTGAGGGCAATTAATTGATGACCTTGCATTCGTTTCGCTCCCTTAGCCTCTGCTTATGCTCGCTGCCCGACTGGTATACTGCGACCCGCCGCCCGGACTTGAGACGTAGCGCTCGTTTCTGCCTAAAGGCCTGCGCCATGGCGCTGCCGATGCAGGCATTAAGTTAAGCAGCGGCGGAACTTTAGCAACATTCTTCAGCCAAAAACACGATATTGCTCTCATAACTCCCATGCCAAAGCTCGTAATTCTGGAGTATCCCGATCCAAGGCTGCGCAAGAAGGCTGCGGCGGTAACGGCCGTCGATGACGCGCTGCGTCAATTGGCGGACAATATGCTCGAGACCATGTACGCGGCCAAGGGCGTGGGTCTCGCCGCCACCCAGGTCGACGTGCACAAGCGCCTGATCGTGCTCGATGTGAGTGAGACGCGCGATCATCCGCTGGTGTTGTTCAATCCCGAGCTGCTGCGGGCCGAAGGCTCCGGCCCCGGCGAAGAGGGCTGCCTGTCCCTGCCCGGTATCTACGACAAACTGACTCGCGCGACGCACATTCGCGTACGGGCGCTGGGCCGCGACGGCCAGCCTTTTGAAATGGACGCGGATGGGCTGCTCGCCGTCTGCATTCAGCATGAGATGGATCATCTCGAAGGCAAGCTTTTCGTGGATTATCTCTCGGAGCTCAAGCGCCAGCTGATTCGCCGTCGACTGGAGAAAGAGCGCAGGCAGCGATACGGGAAGCCAATCCTGAGCGCCTCCGCGCCGGCTCTTTGATCCTTGAGCACGGATCTGCCTCCCCTAAGGCTGGGTTTTGCCGGCACGCCGCAGTTCGCCGTTCCCGCGCTGGAAGCGCTGCGAAAGGCGCACGGGATTTGTGCCGTATTCACCCAACCGGATCGGCCGGCCGGGCGGGGCCAGCCGCTGCACTTGAGCCCCGTCAAGCTGCGGGCCCTCGAGTGGGGCTTAACCGTCCATCAGCCGGCAAGCTTTAAGTCGCCCGAAGCATTGGAGGCGTTGCGGGATTTGCGGCTCGACGCACTCGTGGTCGTCGCTTATGGCTTGATTCTGCCGCCCGCCGCGCTGCGCTGCCCGAGGCTGGGCTGCATCAATATCCACGCCTCGCTGCTGCCGCGCTGGCGAGGAGCCGCGCCGATTCAGCGAGCGGTGCTGGCAGGGGACACGAAAACCGGCGTGTCCATCATGCGCATGGAGGCCGGGCTCGACACCGGCCCGCTGCTCGCGGTTCGCGAAATGGACATCGGCCCGCAAGACACGGCCAAAACCCTTCACGATGAGTTGGCGAAGCTGGGTGCCGGGCTCATCGTGGCAATACTGGATGAGCTGGCCCAGGGCCCGGTCCGAGAAGCGCCGCAGCCTTCCGCAGGCATCACCTATGCCGAGAAAATCAACAAAGCCGAAGCGCTGATCGATTGGCGGCAAGAGGCGCTGCACATCTGCCGGCTCGTGCGCGCGTTCAATCCCTGGCCGGTCGCCGAGACGCGTCTCAACGGGGCGCAGCTGCGCATCTGGGACGCGGCGATGCGAGACTCATCGCCGGGCAGCACGCCCGGCACGGTGCTGGCCGCCGCGCAGGATGGCATCGATGTCGCCTGCGGCCGCGGCGTCTTGCGGATTTCTCGCCTGCAGCTCGCGGGTAGAAAGCCGCTTTCCGCGCAGGAATTCATCAGGGGGCAGCGGCTCGACGGCGCGCGCCTAGGGTCGCCATGAAAGCCGCCGCCAGCGCGCGTTCTCTGGCCGCCCATGCGGTGGCGCGAATTCTGCGCGAGGGCGTCACCCTCGATGCGGCATTGAAGGATGCCCTGGCCGCCGCCGATCAGAAGCTCGTGCCGTCGGTGCGTTCCTTAAGTTACGGCGCGGTACGCGGATACTATCGGCACGAAGCGATCTTGGGCCGTCTCTTGTCGACTCCCGTGAAGTCCTTGGATTTCCTGGTCCGCGCACTGCTGTCGGTCGCGCTGTACGAACTCGAGGATGGGCGAACGCCGGAGTATGCCGTGGTGGATGCGGCCGTGCAGACCGCAAAGGCGACGGACGCCGCGCGCGCGGCCGGATTGATCAATGCCGTCCTGCGCCGCTATTTGCGCGAGCGCAAGACCTTGGACGCCGATATCGCGCGCAACCCGGTCACCCGGCATGCTTCGCCGATATGGCTTGCCGACCGCCTGCGCGCCGACTGGCCGGTGCGTTGGACTCAACTGCTGGCCGCGGGCGACACTCAGGCGCCGATGTGGCTGCGGGTCAATGGCCGGAGCATCACGACGGAAGAATACCTGGAGAAGCTGCTCGCCGCCGGGATCGCTGCCCGCGCGGAAGCGCGCGTGCCCCAGGCCATCGTCCTCGATTCGCCTTGCGATGTACACGATCTTCCCGGATTCACGGAGGGCATGGTCTCGGTTCAAGACTTGGGAGCGCAGTGTGTTGCATTTCCACTGGGGTTGGCCGCGGGCCAGCGGACACTCGACGCCTGCGCGGCGCCCGGCGGGAAAACCGCCCTCATCGCGGAACGCGAGCCCAACCTCGCCAAGCTGGTGGCGGTCGACATCGACCCGCAACGGCTTGGCCGCGTTCGCGACAACCTGGACAGAGGCAGGCTCTGTGCCGAGCTCGTCAACGGCGACGCCGGCGCGCCCGCGGCGTGGTGGGACGGCGTGGCCTTCGACCGCATACTGCTCGATGCCCCCTGCTCGGCGCTTGGGGTCATCCGCCGGCATCCCGATATCCGCCTGCGTAAGTCCCCGTCCGATATCGATAAATTGCCGAACCTTCAAAGTCGGCTGCTAAAGGCCGCGTGGGGTCTCCTGGCGCGGGGCGGGCGCCTGGTTTATGCAACCTGCACGGTCACTCGAAGCGAAAATCGCGACCTCATTGCGGCGTTTCTGCGCAGCACCCCCGATGCAGTCAGTGTTCCCGCGCAAACCTGGGAAGGCTGGCCGAATCTCGGCGAGGCGGACGAATACGGCCGGCAGATACTTCCGGGAGAGGCGGGTGCCGACGGCTTCTATTATGCTGCCCTGACCAAGCAATGAACGCCGCGCGACCAACCCAAAAGCTAAGTGCCCGCCGACGGCCGCCACCGCTCGCTTGGCTCGTTTGCGCCGCGATGGCGGCCACCCTATGGGTGCGGCCGCTGCAAGCCGACGGGCTCGAGGGGCGCTTCGAAGTCCGTTCCGCCGATCTGCAGCTCAGGGACGGCGTCTATCACCTGGACGCCCACATGGACTTGCCGGTCAGCGATGCGGTACGCCGCGGGCTCGCCGAAGGCGTGCCGCTGACTCTGGAACTCGACCTCGACATCGAGCGGGTGCGTCAGCTGCTGCCGAACTCGCGCGTCGCCGAACTGACCCAGCGCTATCACCTCCAATACAACGCCGTCAGCGCACGCTACATCTTGCGCAACGACAACAGCGGCCAACAAGAATCGCTGAGCACCGTCGACGCCGCGATCGAGCAGCTCTCCGAAGTCCGCGGCCTGCCGGTGCTGGACAAGGCGTTGATTACGGCCGACCGGCGTTATGAGGCGAGCGTCCGGGCAAAAATCGATTACGGCTCGGTGCCGTTCAGCCTGCGCGTCGTGATGTTCTGGGTCAACGACTGGCATCGCGAAAGCGACTGGTACACATGGACGCTGCAGCCGTAATCCGCAAATACGGCGCCACCGTGCTCGGCACGATCGGCGTGGCTCTGTGGCTGGTCGCGCTGTATCTGCTGGCGTCGGCGGCGCAAAACTCCGCAAAATTCGACCGCTGGCTGCCCTGGATACTGCTGATCAATATCTCCGGATTGCTCACGCTGTTCGTGCTGCTCGCCGGCAAGCTGACGCACTTGGTGCGCGACTACCGCAGGCATGCGCCGGGGTCGCGCCTGAAAGGGCGCACGGTGGCGATCTTCAGCGCTCTGGCGGTCGCTCCGATTCTGGTGGTCTACTACTTTTCGCTGCAGTTCATCAATCGCGGCATCGACAGCTGGTTCGAACTGGAAGTGAGCCAGGGCCTGAAGGATACGCGCGAGCTGTCGCATGCCGCACTCGAAGTTCGGGTACGGGAGTTCCTGCAGCACACGCAGGTCGTGGCCCATACATTGTCCACCAGCACCGATCTCGAACTGGTAGGCGCGCTGGACCGGGAGCGGCGCGAGAGCCTGGCGCTGGAATTCACCATCGTGGGCGCCCAGGCGCAGATACTCGCCACGAGCTCCGATCGTCCCATGGATACCCTGCCCGCGCCCGCGACCGACGAGATGATGCTGCAGCTGCGGCGCGGCCTGCCCTACGTGAGCTTGGACACTGACTCGGTGGGCGGCTACGTGATTCGCGCGGCGGCGCCGCTCGACGCCAACGGCACAGGCAGCTCGCGGATCTTGATCGCCTTGTATCCCGTGCCTCAGCAGTTGAGCCAGCTCGCCGACACGGTGCAGCGTTCATACACTCAGTACGCAAATCTGGTGCAGCTGCGCCGGCCGCTCAAGTCGACTTTCGTGCTGATCCTCTCATTCGTGGTGCTGATGTCGCTGATCGCCGCGGTCTACGGCGCGTTCTTCGCGGCCCAGCGGCTGGTGCAGCCCGTGCAGGACCTGATCGCCGGAACGCGCGCCGTCGCAAAGGGCAATTACGACACCAAGCTGCCCCTGCCGTCGCGCGACGAACTGGGCTTTCTGGTGACCTCCTTCAATGACATGACGAAACGCCTGGGAAGAGCCCGCGAAGAGACTCGCCGCAGTCAACAAGCGGTGGAAGCCGAACGGGCGGGCCTGGCCGTGATTCTGGCGCGCCTGTCCACGGGAGTGGTGTCGCTCGAGGCGGATTTGACCGTGCGCACCGCGAATCAGGCGGCGAGCGCCATCTTGGGCGTGGATCTGGAGGCCGCCGTCGGCAAGCGCTTCGACGAGTCCATCAGCGATACGACGCTGTTCACCCAATTTCTGGCGGCGCTCAAATCGCATCTCGGCGTCGAGGATCTGGACTGGCGCAGCCAGGTCGAACTGCTGTCGGGGTCCGGCAAGCGCGTGCTCATGTGCGCGTGCACCGCCTTGCCCAACGACCTGGGCGGGGCGCCCGGCGTGGTGCTGGTGTTCGACGACATCACGACTCTGCTGCAGGCGCAGCGCGATGCCGCGTGGGGCGAGGTGGCGCGCCGCCTGGCGCACGAAATCAAGAATCCCCTGACGCCCATCCAGCTGTCCGCGGAGCGCATGCGGCGCAAGTTTCTGGGCAGCATGAATGCGCAGGACGCGCAGATCCTCGAACGGGCCACCCACACCATCATCGCCCAGGTCGATGCGATGAAGCAGATGGTCAATGCCTTCAGCGAATATGCGCGCGCTCCCGACGTGCATTTCTCGCGCTTCGATCTGAATCAGCTGATCACGGAAGTCGTGGATCTTTATCGAGTCCAGGACTCGAGCGCCGACCTGAAACTGCTGCTCGACGCGCATCTGCCGGCCATTTCGGCCGACCGGATGCGGATCCGGCAGATTCTCAACAATCTGGTGACCAATTCGCTGGAAGCCTTGGAGGGCCGGCCGGGCGCTTGCATCGAGATCGAAACTCATGTGGCCGAAGAAGGTCCCAAACAGATAGCGTCGGCGGCAATCGTGGTCTCCGACAATGGGCCCGGCTTTCAGCCGGACTTGATCGGCACCGTGTTCGACCCTTACGTCACGAGCAAGCCCAAAGGCACGGGGCTGGGGCTTGCGATCGTGAAAAAAATCGTCGAGGAACACGGCGGGCGCATTGAGGCGGATAATCAGCGCGGCGGCGGCGCACGCGTGCGAATTCTACTGCCGTTGGGCGACGGTGCACGCTCGCCGAGCGTGCGCGAACCGCGTAAGGGCGAACACAGGAGAGAACGGGTATGACCGCTTCGAGAATACTGGTGGTGGACGACGAGGCGGACATCCGCGGCTTGTTGAAAGAGATTCTCTCCGAAGAGGGCTATGAGGTGGAGGTGGCGGCGGACGCGTCCCAGGCACGCTCCTCGCGCGCCGCCCAGGTTCCCGACCTCGTTCTGCTGGACATCTGGATGCCGGATACCGACGGCATCACCTTGCTGCGCGAATGGTCGGTGATCGACGGCTACGATTGTCCGGTGGTGATGATGTCCGGCCACGGCACGGTCGAGACCGCGGTTGAGGCCACGCGCCTGGGCGCCTACGATTTCGTCGAGAAGCCGCTGTCGCTGACCAAGCTGCTGCGGACGGTCGAACGGGCGCTCGACGCCGGGCGCCGCAAGCGGCTGTCCGGGCGCGCGCAAGGGTCGGCGCTTGCCGTACCCATCGGCAAAAGCAAGGTGACGCAGGGGCTGCGCGAGCAGGTACAACACGCCGCATCCAGCTCATCCCCGGTGCTGCTGCTCGGTGAATTGGGATCCGGGCGCGAGGCCTACGCGCGCTACCTGCATTCGTTGAGCGGACGTGCATCGAAGCCGTTTTTCATCGTGGTTGCCGCGAGCTTGGGTGCGGACCCCACCGTTGCCCTGTTCGGCAGCGAACGCGATGGCCGCGTTGAGCTGGGCGCGCTCGATCAGGCGGCCGGCGGGTCGCTGTACCTCAATGGCCTGGAGGACTTGAACAGCGAAGCGCAGAGGGCGCTGGCGGGCGCCATCGAGCAAAACGGCTACACGCGCGTCGGCGGGCGGCAGCGGCTGCCGCTCAATGTGCGCTGGATCAGTTCAGCGCAGGATAACTTCGAATTGCGCGCCTCTCCGGAACCGTTCCGCCGCGATCTGGCGGCGCACCTCAATGTGATTACGCTGCGGGTGCCCCCTCTGCGCGACTATGCCGAGGATGTGCCCGACTTATTGCGCTACTACGTCGACCGCCTGGTCGATGATCAGCACCTGCCGCTGCGCCGCTTCAGTGTCGCCGCGCAGAATCGGCTGCGAAACTATCCCTGGCCCGGCAACGTGGGCGAGCTCAAGAATCTGGTGCAGCGCGTGTTGATCCTGGGCGTGGGGGAGGAGATCCGGCTCGAGGAAATCGAGCGCGAGCTGGCGGTGAAGCAAGCCGTGGACGAGCCGCTGGTCAAGCAGGATCTGCTCGCGCTGCCCCTGCGCGAGGCGCGTGAGCAATTCGAACGGGCCTATCTGCAGCAGCAGCTGCTGCTTTGCAACGGCAAGGTGGGCCAGCTGGCCAAGCGCGTAGGCATGGAGCGCACGCACTTGTACCGGAAGTTGCGGGCATTAGGCGTCGATTTTCGCCAATTAGGCGAGGATTGAAGCTTTGGCGACCGGGCCGAAGTACTAATCCCCGACGCGGATGACCAGAGCGTCAACGTTGGCCTTGCGCAGGATTTGCCGCAAACGGTTGAGCTCGTCGAGTTTGGAGATCGGGCCGATGCGAATACGGTGCCAGGTATCGTTGTCCACGGACACCTTCTGTACCTTGGATTCGACGCCTTGCATGGCCAGTTGCGCCCGAACCCGATCGGCGTCGGCGAAGTTCTTGTAGGAGCCTGCTTGCAGAACGTAGGTTCCGGGGCGCGTTTCGGGGACGGGTTTGAGGTCCGGCCGCACGTCCTTTTGCTTCTCGGGCACCACCACTTCGAATTTCGGCAGCATGCTGTAGAAATCGTACGATTTCGCCGGCTCCGCCGCGCCGGAATCCGCGGCGCCGCCATCGGCCGGTTCGCCGGGATGGAATTTCCTCTTGTCCGGTTTGCCGGTTTTGGCCACGGGTGCCTCGGGCCTGTGATCCCTGACATACACGATGCCCGCAACGCCGAGGCCCAACGCCAATCCGCATAGAACGCCCATCCAGCCGGAAAAGCCGCCGGCCTTTCCGCGCTTGGGTCTGTAGTCGCGCGCCGCAGCCTTCGCCATGGCTCCCGTCTACATGGTCTCGGGCGCCGACACGCCCAAGAGTTCGAGGCCGTTGCGTATCACGATCTGCGCCGCCAGGGCGAGATCGAGCCGAGCATCGCGCAGGCCGGCATCTTCCACGATGAACTGATGGGCGCTGTAGTTGGTGTGGAAATCATTGGCCAAGTCCCGCAGATAGTGAACCATGGTATGAGGGGCGCGATGCGCCGCGCACAGGCGCACGGTTTCCGCAAATGCGCTCACGCGCTTGATCAACTGCAGCTCCTGCGGTTCGGTCAGCTTGTCCAGGGATTCGAGGCCCCGGCCTGAATCGTGCGCAAGCCCGCGCTCCTTGAGCTGGCGCATCACGCTCGCCACCCGCGCGTGCGCGTACTGAACATAGTACACCGGGTTGTCGTTCGAGCGGGCTGTCGCGAGTTCCATGTCGAAGTCCAGATGCTGATCGTTGCTGCGCATGACGTAGAACAGCCTCGCCGCATCGTTGCCGACTTCCTTGCGCAAGTCGCGCAAAGTGACGAATTCACCGGAGCGCGTGGACATCTGGGCCTTCTCACCGCCGCGGAACAGGGAAACGAATTGCACGAGGCGCACTTCGAAGGAATCCGCGGGGCCGCCGAGTGCGACCAGGCCGGCGCGCAGCCGAGTGATGTAGCCGTGATGATCGGCGCCCCAGATGTAGATCAGGTGATCGAAGCCGCGTTCCAGCTTGTGGAAAACGTAGGCGATATCCGATGCAAAATAGGTTTTGACGCCGTTCTCGCGCACCATCACGCGATCCTTCTCGTCGCCGTAGTCCGTGCTCTTGAACCACAAGGCGCCGTCCTTCACATAGGCATGCCCCGCCTTTTTGAGCGCCTCGATCGCGCGGTCGACCGAGCCTGAGTCGCTCAAAGACCGCTCGGAGAACCAGCAATCGAAAGTGACGCCGAATTCGCGCAGATCCTCGCGAATGTCGCTCAAGATGCCCGCGAGCGCCAGATCCAGCACGCGGCGAAAGGCCGCGTCCCCGATGAGGACTCGGGCTCGCGCGATCAGCGCATCGATGTAGATGTCCTTGTCGCCTCCTTGCGGCTCATCCGGCGGCAAGTCCTTGAAGATTTCGCCACCGGCATGCCGCAAATTCATGCCTTCCGCGGCGAACAGCTGCTCGCCGATCGCCGCGATATAGTCGCCGCGGTAGCCGTTGGCGGGAAAGGTGAAGCGCTCGCCGCAGCGCTCCAGGTAGCGCAGCCAGGTGCTGACCGCCAGGATTTCCATCTGACGGCCCGCATCGTTGATGTAGTACTCGCGCTCCACCCGGAAGCCCACCGCCTCCAGTAAATTGGCGACCGATGCGCCGAAGGCGGCGTGCCGCCCATGACCGACGTGCAGCGGGCCCGTCGGGTTCGCCGAGACGAATTCCACCTGCACCGAGCGGCCGGCACCCACCCGCGATCGGCCGTACTGCCGACCTTCTCGCAGCACCTTGCCGATTTCGGCGTGGTAGGCCCCCGGAGACAGGAAGAAATTGATGAAGCCCGCGCCCGCGATGTCGACTTTGGCGATGGCAGGATTCTGGGGCAGCGAGCGCACCAGCGCCTCCGCCAGCTTGCGCGGATTCTGGCGGGCGGCCTTGGCCAGCCGCATGGCGAGATTGCTCGCAAAGTCGCCGTGCTGCGGGTCGCGGGTGTTCTCGACCTCCACGTCCAAGCCGCGCGCACTCGCCGGGACCAAGTCTTCCGGCAATGCCGCAAGCGCTTGAGCCAGCAATTGTTCGATCAGAGTCTTCAAAGCGGATCCGTGGGTCAGGGGTACAAAGGGTCGGCAGTTTACCGCAAACTTCTCAATCTACTTCCAGCGGATCCACGTCGATGGACCAACGCAGGCCCGGGGGCGCCGGCAGCTTCTCCACCCGCGGCAGCCAATCTCTCAGAAATCGCTGCAATGTGGCTCTTGCGGCGGTTTCGATCAAAAGATGCGCGCGGAAGTGGTCGGCCCGCCGCGCAATCAAGGCGCTCGCCGGCCCCATCACTTGAACGGCCGCCGGGTCCGGCAAGCGGCTGGAATCCACCGCGGCGCGCAGAAACGCGTCCAATGCGGCGCTGTCCTTGGCTTCCGCGCGCAGCATGGCAAGCCGCGAGTAGGGCGGCCATCCGGCCTGGCGGCGCTCTTCCAGGGCGCTGGCTGCGAATCCTTCGTAGCCTTCCGTCAGAAGCCGCTGCAGCAGCGGATGCTCGGGAAACTGGGTCTGGATCAGCACTTCCCCGGCTCTGGCTTCGCGCCCGGCGCGGCCGGCCACTTGCGTGATGGTCTGCGCGAGACGCTCGGTGGCCCGAAAATCGCTGGCGAACAGCCCCTGATCCGCATCCAGGATCACCACCAAGCTGACCTCGGGGAAGTGGTGGCCCTTGGTGAGCATTTGAGTGCCGATCAGAATCCGCGCCTCGCCGCTGTGCACGCGCTCGAGCACGCTGTGCACCGCGCCTCGCGCGGAGGCGGTGTCTCGATCGAGCCGGGCCAGCGGCGCATCCGGGAACAATCGCGCCAGGGTCTCTTCGACGCGCTCGGTGCCTTGGCCTATCGGATTCAACGCCTGGCCGCAACTTGCGCAGCTTTCCGGGACGGCACCGTGCGCTCCGCAGTGGTGGCAGCGCAGCTGCCGCGCTCGGGCGTGCAAGGTCATACGCGCATCGCAATGGGTGCAGGGCGCGACCCAGCCGCAGGCATTGCAGAATAAGCCCGGTGCATAGCCGCGGCGATTCAAGAACACGATGATCTGGCCGCCCGCTTTGAGGTGCCGCCCCATGGCTTGCATTGCCGGTGTCGACAAGCCCTGGTCGGCGGCATGACTGCGCAGGTCCACCAGGGACATGCGCGGAGGTTGCGCCGCCCCCGGCCGTTGCGGGAGCACGTGTTTCAGGTAGCGTCCGGTGGCCGCATTCTCCAGAGTTTCCAGGGACGGCGTCGCCGAACCGAGAACGATGGGTACTGCCGCGCCGCGGGCCCTGACCACGGCCAAATCGCGGGCCGAATAGCGAAAGCCTTCCTGCTGCTTGTACGAGGCATCGTGTTCCTCGTCGACGACGATGAGGGCGAGCTTCGGCAGGGATGTGAATACCGCGGAACGGGTTCCTATGATGATTCGCGCCTGGCCGCTGTGTGCCGCACGCCAGGCGTCGCGGCGCTCCGTGCCGCTCAAGCCCGAATGCAGAGCCACCACCCCCGAGCTGAAGCGGCTGCGGAAGCGATCGACCAGCTGGGGTGTCAGGGCGATCTCAGGCACCAGCACCAGGGCCTGGCCTCCGTCGGCGATGGCCGCGGCAATGACGCGTAGATACACTTCGGTCTTACCGCTGCCGGTCACGCCGTAGAGCAGATGCGCGGAAAACGCCCCCAGGGAAGCGAGCAGGGCGGCGACGCAGCGAGCCTGGTACTCCGTGAGCGCTACCTCGCTGGGACGCAGCTCCATCGCAGGAACCTCGGGTGCGGCAAGCTGCGCTATAACCCAGCCGCGTGCCGCCAGCGCCCGCCACTGCGCCGGCTTGAACGCCGCGGCTGCTTCGTCGGCGGTGGCGCGTCCCCGCTCGTTGAGCCAGGCCAGCATGGCCCGCTGTTGCGGGGCGCGCCGAGAGCTCGGAGCGGACAATTCCTGCAATCCGGACTCGCTCAGGGACCACCATGGGTTGTTTTCATGTGCAGCTTGGCCGGCACGCAGGCTGGCCGGCAATGCGGCGGCAAAGACTTCGCCCGGCGGGTAGTGGTAGTACTCGGCCGCCCAACGCAGCAGCTCGAAGGTCACGGGATCGATGACGGGCTGCTCATCCAAAATGCCGATGGCCGTCTTCAGCTTCGCGGCCTCGATCGGTGACTCGGCCGCGATTCCCACCAGAATGCCGATCAATTGTTGACGGCCGAAGGGGACGCGAACCCGCACCCCGAGGCGGGGGGCCGTCGAGCCCACGAGCTCCGCCGGCGGCCGATAGTCAAAAACGCGCCGCAGAGGAGTATCGAGCACTACCTGCAAAATCATGGGTCCCTTTGTCCACAAATCTTGTGGATAAGTCTGTTGAGAAGCCGGGATCATCTAGCTTAAGTGCCCGATCCGTTTCGAGTCCCATTCAAAATGGCGAAAAAGTATCCGAAATCGAATTGAATCCTTCTAATTCAATAGGTTGCAACACCCTCTAGATTTGCCGCTCAGGTGTTGGCTCGAAATATTGCAATGGATGTCACACGCGGTGTGCGTAAGTCGCTGATCTTGCGCAAGCCTCGCCGTCAACCGCGGCAACGGATGGGCGTTTATACCTGCATTGGCGACGGTCCGTCGATGTTGAGACGGTCCGTCGATGTTGAGAGGACGAGGCATGCCACGCTTTGATACGCTGAACTCTGCTTGGATGGTCTGGGATGGTCCCGCTCCAGCACCGGAGGAAGCGGTTCTGGAGTACACGCGAGAGCTGGAAAGGTTCCTGGCGGAGATTGAGCGGCGCGCCTTCCGCATGGCGCAGGTGGCGCTGCGCGATCCCGACGACGCGATGGATGCGGTGCAAGACGCCATGCTCAAGCTGGCGCGCAATTATGCGGCGCGCCCCAGTGCGGAATGGCGGCCGTTGTTTTATCGGATTCTGGAAAACGGGATACGCGATCTGCAGCGGCGCAGGTCGGTGCGAAAGCGATTCATGAGCTGGTTGCCGAGTGCCAAGCAAGACCCGGACAACGAAGCTCAAGATCCGTTGGAGAATGTCGCGGATGCCTCCCCGGCCATCCCTACGGTGTTGATGAGGGACCAGGCGATGCAAAAGCTCGAGACGTCGCTGCAAGCGCTCCCGGCGCGGCAGCGGCAAGCGTTTATGCTGCGTAATTTCGAAGGTTTGGATGTCGCGGAAACGGCGACTGCCATGGGCTGCTCGGAAGGCAGCGTCAAGACGCATTACTCGCGTGCGGTGCACACCCTGCGCGAACAACTGGGCGAGGTTTGGTGATGAACGAGAAGCGGCCGATGCAATCCCAAGAAGCGTTCGAGGAGCGTGCCAAAGCCCTGTTTCACGACAGTGTGGACGGCTTGGACTTCGCGCTGCGCTCGCGCCTCGCTCAGGCACGCAATGCCGCGATGGAGGCGGCGACGAAGAGCCGGCGGCCCTGGTTCTTGCGTGCGGCTGTATGGACGCCGGCGGCCGGCGTGACCGCCGCCGCGATCCTGAGCGTGTTCCTGTGGTCGGGGTCGCCATCGGGCCAGCACGCCGTTACAGTAGCGGATGGCCAACCGAATCTCGAAGATTTGGATATTGTCGCGTCCTCTGAAGGGTCGGGCGACGCCATGGATATGCTGCAAGACGATATCGAATTTTATGACTGGGCGGATAGGACCGCGAATCAGGGATCGGCTACTTCGGGGTGAATTTCGATTAGTCCGGGGCAGACGGTGGTTGTTGCTGAGTGTGGCCGTGTGCGCGGCGGCACTGGCCGATCCGCCGCCTCCGGCATCGAAGCCGCCGCAGGCACCGACACCGGGGGCAACGCAGCCCGCGCCAGCGAGCGCGCCCGATGATGATTTCATCGAGTTCTTGGGCTCGGATGATGTGGGTGATGCAGCTTGGTGGGAATTCTTGAAGAAGGTGCCGCCGCGCGGAGATAGTCCTCCCGCAACGCCACCGCAGGACGCAAAGCAATGATCAGGGCGTTGTTAGTCGGTGCCAGCCTGTTTCTCGCCGCCGCGGCCGGTGTCGCGCACGCGGACGTTCCGGCTGCGCCTGAACCGGCTGGCGAGCCTGCGCCTGCCGCGCCCCCTGCTCCCGCGGCGCCCAGGGCATGGTCTTCCATGTCGCCCCAGCAGCAGCAATTGCTGCATGGCTATCAAGATAAATGGGATAGTTTGCCCCCGGAGCGCCAGCAGGCCTTGGCCAGGGGCAGCCAGCGTTGGCTTTCCATGACGCCCGCGCAGCGCTCGAATGCTCAACAGCGCTTTGCTCAATGGCGCGCCATGCCCCCGGAGCAGCGCGAGCAGCTGCGTCAGCGTTGGCAGCAGTTCAAGAGTATGCCGCCGCAAGAGCAGCAACGGGTACGCGAGTCCTTCAACCGGTTTCGGCAAATGCCGCCGGAAAGGCGCATGCAGTTGCGCAGACAGTGGCGCCAGATGAGTCCGGAGCAACGCCGCAGGGTCATGCAGCGGCCGCCGCCGATGCGGCGCAATCCGCGCTAGCCCGAGGCCGCGCTCGCCTTACGGGTGATAGCTGCGCTCGGCGTGCGCCAGCACATCCGGGCGGCTGAATAGAACATCGCGGAAACGGCCCTGAGTGAACATCAGCGCCTGGTCGGTAAAGTGAGGCGATGCGGGATCGCCGCTTTCACCGCCGCTCATGATGGCCTTGGCATGAACGACCGGGCCGAACTCCACCGCCGCCACGAAGCTATTACCCACCGATCCGTAGATCTTTTTGGTTCTGCGCGGGTACGGCGAATCGAACGATGCCAGAGCGCCCCAGTTGGATGACGCGAAGCCCACGGGCAAGCTGGGTCTGGCATCGTCGAACGGCTGTACGATGTCGTCGGTCAGGCGTTGATAGCGGTTGATGTCGCCCCATGGCGTCTGCCAGCGGCCGAAGTTGCGCTCGAGCTTGGCAACGGCCGCGACCAAGGCATCGATGCGCTCGGCCGGGGTCAAATGTCCGACCAAGTAGTCGTACACCGGTTCGTCCGCGTCGCGGGCCTCGGGGCCTTTGCGCTCGAGCAGCTCTTGGCCCCAAAAGATGGCCAGGGCCGTCGGCACCGAATCCGCCGATGTACGCCGGTCCCAAGCGGTCAGGCTTTTGATGGGTTCGGCAAGGCTCGCGCGCCGCGGGTCATCTGCCGTCAAGTGCTCATAGTCGTCGAGCAAGGGCGGCAGGAGCACGTCGAAGGCGGTGAGGTGGCTGTCGTAGCCCGCGGCGATCAGGCTGTCCAAGGTCACGTCGTGAATGTTATGCAGCACTTCGACGGCGTGAATGCCGCGGGGATTCTCACCCTTGATCCACATGTAGGCTGGATAGTTCTCGCGCTTCGGGCTGGACGCGCCGGCCGCCGAAAAGGGCCAGTCATTGGTGTTCTGTATCCACCCCGAGGCCGGATTCAGCAGGGTGATGGTGTCTTTGAGGGCGTGCGGTCCATGCCACTCGGTGGCCGGGTTGCTGCCGTCCACCGGATGTGTGAAATCGAACCGAGGGTCCCGGACGGGAATGAAATTTCCATGGAAATAAGCGATCGTCCCGTCCGCGTCGGCATAAACCGTATTGTTGGAGGTGTCGGTGCGCATCTCCTGGGTCTTGCGGAAGGATGCGTAATCCGTGGTCTTGGTGCGCAAGTACGATTGCTCCAGCGCGGGCACCGGATCTTGCAGCAGCTTGATGGCGATCCACCGCCCATTCTCGGCGCGGATGATGGGGCCATGGTGGCTGTGATAGACGGTGAATTCCCGATGGCCGAATCCATTGCCTTGCTTGAACGCAATGGTGATCCGGCCGACCTGCAATTTTCTCAGTGCGGCGCCATAGCGGTAGTACAGGCCGTCCGGCTTCTCGACTATGGTCTCGGCATATTCGTCGATGGCGTCGCCGCCATACGATGTGTGCATCCAGCCGTTGTGCGCATTGAATCCCTGATAGACGAAGAACTGTCCCCAGGTGACCGCGCCGTAGGCATTCAGTCCCTGCTCGCTCACCATCTGCAATTCCGCTCGAAAGTAGTACGAGGTATGCGGATTTATCCAGAGCAGCGCATGCCCCGATGCGCTGCGGCTGGGTGCGATGGCGAAGCCGTTGGAGCCGCCGGGAACCGGCTCCGCGGCCCGCGCCGCTTCTGAGGATGCCGGCAGGGCGATGCGCGCATTGGCGGTGCGAGCCGGCGGCCGGGGCGGCGTTTCGTAGAATTTCCGAAGCTTGCCGAGATCGATGGTCTCGATGTCGCCGCCTATGCTTCCCTCGGTGAACGACAATGCCATCCAAGGTTCGTAGCGATGGATGACCTTGGGCAGGATCTTCGGGTGCTTCGACAGGAAATAATTCAGTCCGTCCGCCCAAGCCATCATCAGTTTCTTGAGCCACGAGGGGCTGTTTCGATAATCGCTTTGCAATCGGCGGGGATCGATGAATAGCCTCTGCCGAAGATCGCTGTAAACGGCCGGCTCGCCTTCGGCCTGCGCCAACAGCCCCAGGCCCTCAAGGTAATTGCGCTCGACGCGGCCGAAGTCGTCCTCGGCTTGCGCATAAATCGTACCGAACACTGTATCTGCGTCGGATTTGCCGTAGATGTGCGCGATGCCCCAGTTGTCGCGGACTATGCGCACATTCCGGGCATGCTGCTGCCAGCGGGCGCTTTGGTTGCCGGCCAGCGCTGTGATGCCGCTCGTTGCAGAGTCGGCGGCCGCTGCGGCGGCTCCCGCCGCACCGAAGATGCACAGAACGGTAAGTATCAGCCGTCTCATGGCAACCAACTCCTCCGGTACAGCATCCTTCGATGCGGGACGCTTTCCGGACTAGCCGGCCGCCTTGACCGCCTGTATCAGCTGGCTCACCGCCGCCTGCGCATCGCCGTACAGCATGCGCGTCTGATCCAGCACGAACAGTGCATTGTCGATGCCGGAGAAGCCCTGGCCCTGGCCGCGCTTGATGACGATGACGTTCTTGGCCTTGTCGGCATTCAATATCGGCATGCCGTATATCGGACTCGCCTTGTTGGCGCGCGCGTCCGGATTGACCACATCGTTGGCGCCGATGATCAAAGCCACATCGGCGGTTTCGAACTCAGCGTTGATTTCGTCCAGGTCGGAAATCAGGTCATAAGGCACGCCCGCTTCGGCCAGCAGCACGTTCATGTGGCCCGGCATGCGCCCCGCCACCGGATGAATGGCAAACCGGACCTTCACGCCGTGATCCATCAGCAGCTGCGTGAGCTCCCACACCTTGTGCTGCGCTTGCGCGACGGCCAGGCCATAGCCCGGCACGATGATGATCTTTTGCGAATACGCCATCATGACCCCGGCGTCCGAGGCTTCGATGGCCTTCTGAGTGCCGGTGACGCCGGATGCGCCCGCGGCCGAGCTCTCGCCGAAGTTCGAGAACAGCACATTGCCGAGCGAGCGGTTCATGGCCTTCGCCATGAGCTGGGTGAGCAAGGTGCCGGCCGCGCCGACCACGGTGCCGGCGATGATCATGGCGGCGTTGTCGAGCACGAAGCCTTCGAACCCGACTGCGAGGCCCGTCAGCGCGTTGTACAGCGAAATCACCACCGGCATGTCGGCCCCGCCGATCGGCAGGGTCATGGCGATGCCCAGCAGCAGCGCGAATGCGAAGAACAATGACACCGCGGGCAGGCTGCCCGTCGGCAGCCCCAGGTCCATGCCCGAGACGACGATGAATCCCAGCGCCACGGTCACCAGCAATATCGCCAGATTCAGAAATCTTTGGCCGCCGAACCGAACCGACTTGGTGATCAGTCCCTGCAGCTTCGCGAAGGCGATCAAGCTGCCGCTGAAGGAGACCGAACCGATGAAGCCGCCGACGGTGGCAATGGTCAGGTGCGTGATGCTGTGCTCGCTGCCGCGATACAGTTCCACCGCCGCGATCGCGGCCGCCGCGCCGCCGCCCATGCCGTTATAAAGGGCGATCATCTGCGGCATATTGGTCATGGCGACGCGCTTGCCGCTCACCCAGGCTAGAATGCCGCCGGCCGCGATGGCGCCGATCACCAGCGACAGATTCAGGGACGAGGCGCCGCTGATGAACGCCAGAGTCACTATCGTGGCGAGCAGCATGCCCAACCCCGCCCAGCGCACGCCGCTGACCGCGGTGACCGGGGAGCTCATGCGCTTCAGGCCGAGGATGAACAGCGCTGCCGCCACCAGATAGGACAGCTGCGTCACGGTTTGGATCGTCGAAGCGGAGGGCATGGCCTTTATCCTTTCCTTCGGCCGGCGGTCACGAACATCTTCAGCATGCGTTCGGTCACCACATAGCCGCCCACGGCATTGCCCGCGGCGAGAAATACTCCGATCACGCCGATGATTCTCAACAGGGTCGTGTCCGCCGCGGCCAACGCAACCATGGCGCCGACCAGCACGATGCCATGCACGAAGTTCGACCCGGACATGAGGGGCGTGTGCAGGATCACCGGCACGCGCGAAATCACCTCGTAGCCGGTAAATGCGGCCAGCATGAATATATAAAGCGCTATGATGCCGTCGATCATCGCTATCCCTCCACCGCTTTGCGCGTCGCTTCGTGTTTGATCTGGCCGCCGTGAGTGAGCACGCAGCCCGCAAATACTTCGTCGTTCCAGTCGATGGCGAGTTCGCCCTTCGCCAGCGCCGGCTTCAGCAGATTGAACAGGTTGCGCGAGTACATTTCGCTTGCGTGGTAGGGCAACGAGGCAGGCAGGTTCAAGGGGCCCACGATTTTGACGCCGCCATGCACCACGGTTTCTCCCGCCTCGGTCAGTTCGCAATTGCCGCCCTGTTCGGCCGCGATGTCGACGATCACCGAGCCGGCCTTCATGCGCTGGACCGCAGCCGCGGTGATGATTCTAGGCGCCGCCCGCCCCGGCACCGACGCGGTGCTGATGACGGCATCGCTGACGGCGATACGCGCATCCAGCACTTCCTGCTGCTTCGCCTTTTCCTCCGCGGTGAGTTCGCGGGCGTATCCGCCGGCGCCTTCCGCGGAAACGCCGGTTTCGATGAATTTCGCGCCCAGCGACTTCACCTGATCCTTGGTCGCACTACGTACGTCATACGCCTCGACCACCGCTCCCAGGCGCTTCGCGGTGGCGATCGCCTGCAAACCGGCGACGCCCGCGCCGATGACGAGAACCGAGGCCGGACGGATGGTGCCCGCGGCGGTGGTCAGCATGGGCAGGAACCTTTCGAGCGTATTGGCGGCGATGAGCACGGCCTTGTAGCCGGCCACGGACGCCTGCGAGGAAAGCGCGTCCATCGACTGTGCCCGGGAAATGCGCGGCACCAGCTCCATCGCAAAGCTGGTGATCCCGCGCTCCTTGAGCCTGCGGACGAGGTCGGGCCGGGCATAGGCCTGCATGTAGCCGATGACCACCGCCCCTTTCTTGAGCGCGTCGATCTCGGGAAGACCGGGCGGCTGAACTTTCAGCAAGACATCCGCGGACCCGAGAATGCCGGCCGCGTCGCTGAACTCGGCGTCCGCGTACAGGGCATCCGGGAAGTGGGCCGCCGTCCCCGCGCCGCGCTCGATCAGAACGCGAACGCCGGCCGCCTTCAGTTTCGCGGCGATTTCCGGGACGACAGCGACACGAGTCTCTCTGGCAGCGGTTTCCGTGAGGACACCGACGACGACAGTCATTCAGATCTCTCCCCAAAACCCAAGAATTGTGTCAAACGTTGAATTATGGCATAGGACTCGACTATCTTTAGTATTGTTATGAAGCCGATGCTCCAAGACAAGCAGCATTCTTTGGATTGGCGGGATACCCAAGCGGCCGCCACGCATGGGTATCCGTTGTCGCAGCAGATTCTGCGTACCGATGTATCGGGGATGCCCTTGGAGTGGGTGGATTATCGGGAAGCCGCCCGCCTGTATCACACCGACCAAGTGGCCTATACCTGCGGGACGCTTCTGTACCGGCTCTATGGCGGCACCTGCGCGAGGACGGGCCTGCGCACCGTCGTGGACGTGAATTCCATCATCGCCACCCTGGGCACTTCCGGCAACCCGGGAAACTTGCGCGGGGCTTCGTACACGCCGCCGCTCAACAATCAGACCTTGTTCCGCCGCGATGCGTATCTTTGCCTTTACTGCGGGGCGCGGTTTGCCTACAGCCTGCTGTCGCGCGATCACGTGACGCCCTTCAGCCGCGGCGGCCACGATGTCTGGAGTAATGTGGTATCGGCTTGCCGCCGCTGCAACAATGCCAAGGCGTCGCGGACCCCGGAGCAGGCGGGCATGCAGCTGCTTGCCGTACCCTTCACGCCGACCTACGCCGAGTACATATTCTTGAAGGGCCGCCGTGTGCTGGCCGATCAGATGGAATACCTGATCGCGCACTTTCCGCGTTCGAGCCCGCTGCACGAGCGCATGCAACGCTGGCCGATGTGAACGACGGCGCGTTCCAGCCGCGGCCGCAGTCCGGCGTCGTGTACTACATCGACGCCAGCTATTTTATTTTCAGGGCCTACCATTCGATGCCGCCGGACATGGTGGACGGCGACGGCAATGCCACGCACGCTCTGTACGGTTTCGCGCGCTTCTTATCGGATCTCCTGGAGCAGGTCCGTCCCGAGCGCATCGGCGTCGCCTTCGATCTTTCCTTGCGCAGCGAGACCTCGTTCCGCAACGGCATCTATCCGGCGTACAAAGCCAATCGCGACGCGCCGCCCGCCGACTTGGAGCGGCAATTCGCGCTGTGCCGCGAGTTTTGCCGGCACATGGGCCTCGCCGAGTATGCGAGCGCGGAATACGAGGCGGATGACATCATCGGCACCCTGGCGGCGCGCTCGCGCGCCGCGGGCCTCCGCAATGTATTGGTGACGCGCGACAAGGATTTGTCGCAGCTCATCCGCGACGGAGATGTGTTCTGGGACTACAGCGGCAACGCCCGATATCACTATCACGACATAGAGCCGCGTTTCGGGGCCACGCCGGAACTCATCGCGGATTTCTTGGCGCTGACCGGCGATAGCGTGGACAATATCCCCGGAGTGCCCGGGGTGGGCAAAAAGACCGCCGCCCTGCTGTTTGCGGCATTCGCATCGCTCGACGACCTGTACGCGAATCTCGACCGCATACCGCTGCTGAAGCTGCGGGGCGCCGCCGCGGTGGCTGCGAGGCTCCTGGCTCACAAGGAGGCGGCGTATCTGGCGAGGCGTCTGACCGGCATCGTCTGCGACATGCCGCTCGAGGCGACGCTGGACGATTTGAGGCGCCGGCCGCCGGACAGCGCGGGGCTCGGCGGGTTCTTTGATGCGCATGGATTTGGGAATATCTTGCGACAGCAGGCGCGCCGCATCGCCGCTGCCGCGTAAACTCGAGCGAACGTATTGCTGATGAATCGGGGGGCAAGGCGATGGCGAACAAAGACATTCAATCCCAGCTGCAAGAAGACCGCGTATTTCCGCCGTCCGAGCAATTTCGCAAGGCCGCGACGGTCAAGCAGAGCGACCTCGAGGCGATGCACGCCAAGGCCGCGCATGACTATGTCGGCTTCTGGGCGGATTTGGCGCGCGCCGAAATCGAATGGCATAAGCCGTTTACGGTGCCTCTGGATGAGGCCCAAGCGCCCAACTACCGCTGGTTCACCGACGGTGAGCTGAATGTGTCGCACAATTGCCTGGACGTGCATCTGCGCGAGCGGGGCGAGAAGATCGCGATCCTGTTCGAGGGTGAGCCCGGCGACGTGCGCAAGCTGACCTACGCCGAGCTGCACCACGAGGTGTGCCGGTTCGCCAACGCCCTCAAGGCCGGCGGCATCGGCCGCGGCGACCGCGTCGTCATCTACATGCCTCTGATCCCGGAGGCAGTGATCGCCATGCAGGCCTGCGCCCGCATCGGTGCGGTTCACTCCGTGGTGTTCGGCGGCTTCTCCGCCAACGCCGTCAAAGACCGCATCGAGGATGCGGGTGCCAAGCTCGTGATCACCGCCGATGGAGGCTGGCGCGGCGGCCATGCCCTCGAGCTCAAGCGGGCGGTCGACAAGGCGCTTGCCGACGGCTGCCCAAGCATTCAAAACGTCATCGTCTACCGCCGCACGGGGGGCGATTGCCCCATGCGCGCGGGCCGCGATATCTGGTGGCACGATGCCGTATCCGGACAAAGCGCCGCCTGCGAGCCCGAGTGGGTGAACGCGGAGCATCCTTTGTACTTGCTCTACACCTCGGGATCCACCGGCAAGCCCAAGGGCATCCAGCATTCCAGCGCCGGCTACCTGCTCAACGCGAAGATGACCATGCGGTGGGTATTCGATCTCAAGAACGACGACGTGTTTTGGTGCACGGCGGACGTCGGCTGGGTCACCGGACATACCTACGTCGCCTATGGGCCGCTGGCGGCCGGCGGCACGGTACTGATGTACGAGGGGGCGCCGACCTTCCCCGACGGCGGACGATTTTGGAAAATCTGCGAAACGCACGGCGTCACCATTCTCTATACGGCGCCCACCGCGATCCGCGCGCTCATGAAGCTGGGCGATGCCCTGCCGGCCAAGTACGACCTCGGCAAGCTGCGGCTGCTGGGCAGTGTCGGCGAGCCCATCAATCCCGAAGCCTGGATGTGGTATCACAAAGTCATCGGCGCCGGGCGCTGTCCCATCGTGGATACGTGGTGGCAGACCGAGACCGGCGCCACCATGATGTCACCCATCCCGGGCACGACACCGGCCAAGCCTGGCTCCTGCGCCAAACCGCTGCCCGGAATCTTTGTCGACATCGTCGACGATGCCGGCCGGCCCGTGAAAGCACCCGACGGCGGAGGCTACCTGGTGATCAAGCGGCCCTGGCCTTCCATGCTGCGTACGATTTGGGGCGACAACGACAGGTATCTTCGAACCTATTGGGAGAAGTTTCACAATCGCTACTATGTCGCCGGCGATTCGGCGCGCCGCGACAAAGACGGCTATTACTGGATCATGGGCCGCATCGACGACGTGCTGAACGTCGCCGGCCACCGGCTGGGAACCATGGAAATCGAATCGGCGCTGGTGGCGCACCCCAAAGTCGCTGAGGCCGCGGTGGTCGGCAAGCCTCACGACATCAAGGGCGAATCGGTTTTCGCCTACGTCGTGCTCAACGTGCCGCGGCCGCAAGGAGCGGCGGCAACATCGCTGATCGAGGAGCTGCGCGGCTGGGTCGGCGAACAACTCAGTCCCATCGCGAAGCCCGATGAGATTCGCCTGACCGACAATCTGCCGAAGACACGGTCGGGCAAAATCATGCGCCGCTTGCTGCGTTCCATCGCGCGCGGCGAAGAGATCACACAGGATATGTCCACGCTGGAGAACCCGGGGATCCTGGAACAGCTGCGCGGCGGAACGGCGGCGGCAACCCCGGCGCCGGCGGCAGGCGCGTCGGCCAAACGAACGGCTTCGCCGCAACGAACGGCTTCGGCCAAGAAGCCCGCTGTGGCCAAGAAGCCCGCTGTGGCCAAGAAGCCCGCCGTTCAACCCAAGCGGACTGCAGCCTCCAAGAAGGCGGCGGTGCGCGCCAAGACAAAGCAAGCCGCCAGTCCGACTCGGCGAGTCAAGGTGGCGAAGAAACCCAAGGCGGCGAAGAAACCCAAGGTCGCGGCCAAGCGCGGCCAAGGGGTCGCTCGCGTCAAACCGAGCAGGGTCCGGGCGAGGGGCAAAGCGGCAACCGCAAAGTCTCGCCGCAGCAGGGCCGTGGCGGCGCGCCGCACGCCGCGCGCCAAGAAATAAGGGGCGCCCATGTACGTACTGATCGCCGGGCTGGTGTTGTTCCTCGGAGTGCATTCCGTCGGCATCGTCGCACCGGCATTTCGAGCTCGAGCCATCCATCGCTTGGGCGAGCGTGGCTGGAAGGGATTGTATGCGCTGATCTCCCTGGCCGGTTTCGTGTTGATCTGCGTGGGTTTCGCACAGGCGCGCCAAGCGCCGGTGGTTTTATATTCACCGCCGACATGGCTGCGCCATGTGACCTTTCTCTTCATGCTGCCGGTCTTCCCGCTGCTCATCGCCGCGTACTTGCCCGGGCGCATCAAAACGGCCGCCAAGCATCCGATGCTGGCGGCGATCAAATTCTGGGCATTCGCGCACTTGCTTGCCAATGGCACGTTGGCGGATGTGCTGTTGTTCGGCGGATTCCTTGCCTGGGCCGTGGCGGATCGAATTTCGATGAAGCGCCGCTCGGCTCCCCAGGTGCTGCGCACCGCGCCGCCCGGACGGTGGAATGATGCCATCGCCGTGGTGCTGGGATTGGCGATCTACGTGTTGTTTATCGGGTGGGTACACGTGCGCTTGTTCGGAGTGTCGCCGCTCAGCGCTTGAGGTATTGGCAGCCCTTGAGGAATTGAAGGAGTGCCTCGATGACTCGGCATGCGCATGGTACGTTCACCGTCGATATCAAACCGCTATCACCACCCCCCGCCAAAGGCCTGAGCCGGCTCTCCATCAACAAGAAGATCGCGGGCGATCTTGCAGGATCGACGAAAGGCGAGATGTTCTGCGGAGGCGATCCCAAGCAAGGTGTGGCCGGCTATGTGGCCATCGAGGTATTCACCGGAACGCTGGCCGAGCGGCAAGGCACGTTCGCGCTGCAACATTCTGCCACCATGGACCAGAGCGGGCGAAACATGTCTGTGATCGTCGTGCCTGGCTCGGGGACGGGGCAGTTGCAAGGAATTTCCGGCACTCTCACCATCGACATCGAAAACGGACAGCACTCCTACGATCTCTCGTACACGCTTCCTGACTAAATTCGGCCGTCCGGCCGAATTTGAACGTCGCGAACGCGACGGCCCGCAGGGCGAGGCGCGCAGCGCCGAGTACTAAGACTGGATGATGTGCGCCTGCCGCTTGGCGGAGGCCGGTTCTCAGCGATGCGCCGTCACCGGAATCCGCGGCAGACAGGCCGGCAGATCCGCAAGTTAATAGGCCAGCACGCCCATGGCTGCAACCTGGGTCTGAAGGTTCACCGGATCGACTTTGTCGAGAGTGTCGGCCGCGGTGTGGTGGTAGTCGAAATAATGCCGGGCATCGGCCAAGGGGGCGAAAACCGGCACGCCGGCGGCCTGCAACGGCGCGATGTCGGCCCCCAATTCGTCTTCTCGATTCTCGAGTGCGGTCGCGCCGAGCGGTGCGAGGGCATCGATCACGGGTCCGGATGATAACGCACTGGCGGCGCACCTTATCCGGCTGCGCCGTTGCAAATCATCATGACATGCTCGCACACTCGGTACGGCAGCCTTTTCTTCGGGAGAATCCATGAATCGCCGCAGCCTTCTCACCACGACTGCAGCGTCGGTCGTGATGGGCGCCGTGCGCGCCCCGGCCCTCGCTTCCCCGTCGTCCGATATCGAGGCCGAGCGAGCCGACGGCCTCAATCCTCCGGGCATCCGTGTCGCCGGGATTCGCATGGTGCCGGTGGCGGACGGCAAGTACAAAGTGTGGACCAAGAAAATGGGCTCCGGCCCCGTTAAAGTGCTGGTGCTGCACGGCGGACCCGGCTTCAGTCATGAGTATCTCGAAGCTCTGGAATCTTTCCTGCCGCAAGCCGGCATCGAGATGTACTACTACGATCAGCTCGGCTGCAATAACTCCGACCAGCCCGACGATCCCTCGCTGTGGACGCTGGCCCGCTACACCACGGAAGTCGAGGAAGTGCGGCGCGCCCTCGGCCTGGAGCGCTTCGTTCTCTACGGACATTCCTGGGGTGGATTGCTGGCCATCGAGTACGCCCTGCGTCACCAGCAGCATTTACGGGGACTGGTGATCTCGAACATGACGGCCGGCATTCGTTCCTATCTCAAACGGATCGACTTCATCAAAAGCCGGATCC
The DNA here is from genome assembly GCA_963784105.1 of uncultured Gammaproteobacteria bacterium. Classification (GTDB taxonomy): domain Bacteria; phylum Pseudomonadota; class Gammaproteobacteria; order Steroidobacterales; family Steroidobacteraceae; genus Bog-1198. The sequence continues at coordinate 267,286 of CAWAQE010000008.1, read as the reverse complement.
CGCCCGACACGCTCGCCCGTCTCATGGCGCTCGAAGCCAGGCAGGACTACGACTCGCCCGAGTATCAGAAGATCATGATGGAGGATGTGTATACCCAGATGGTTTGCCGCATCCAGCCGTGGCCGGAACCCGTAACGCGCACGTTCCGGCATGTGAACGACAAGATCTACAACTTGATGCAGGGCAAGAGCGAATTTCTCGTCACCGGCAACCTCAAGGACTGGGAGCGCTGGGACCGGCTGCATGAAATCAAGGCGAAAACCCTGACCATCGGCGCCCAATTCGACGAGATGGACCCCGAGGACATGAGGAAAATGGCTGTGCTCATGCCCAATGCCGCCTATGCCTTCTGTCCCAACGGCAGCCACTTTTGCATGTGGGACGACCAGAAGGTCTACTTCAAGCATCTGCTCGATTTCTTGCGCGCGGCTTGAGAGTCGGAAGGGCGGTGCAGCGCGCCAGAAGGGCCGCCGCGTGACTCGATGCCCCGGCTCGGTTAGAATCCGTCCGCCGGATTGGGGGGCTGTCCGCATGACGACGCGACTCCATCCGAGTACCCCCTGTTAGCGCAACCGCGGCCGAACCGGCCGTAATCTTGATTGGACAAACATGCTTTCCACCTCCAACGTCGCCGTACAGTTCGGCGCCAAGCCGCTCTTCGAGCAGGTTACGGTCAAGTTCTCCGACGGCAACCGCTACGGCCTCATCGGCGCCAACGGCTCCGGCAAATCCACGCTCATGAAGGTGCTGGGGGGCGATCTCGAGCCGAGCGCCGGCGACGTCATGCTGCAGGCCGGGATGCGTCTCGGCAAGCTGAACCAGAATCAGTTCGGCTATGAGGACGAGCGGGTGCTGGATGTGGTCATGCGCGGCCACGTCGAACTGTGGAGCGCCATGCAGGAGCGCGATCGCATCTATGCCGATCCGAATGCCACCGATGCCGACTACATGAAGGCCGCCGAGCTCGAGGGTGTGTTCGCGGAATACGGCGGCTACGATGCCGAGGCGCGGGCCGGCAGCATTCTCACCGACGCCGGCATTCACGAATCCCGGCACAACGGGCCGATGCGCGAAGTGCCCCCCGGCTTGAAGCTGCGCGTGCTGCTCGCCCAGGCTCTGTTCTCGAAGCCGGACGTGCTGCTGCTCGACGAGCCGACCAACAATCTCGACATCAACTCGATACGCTGGCTCGAAAGCGCGCTCAACAACTATGACGCCACCATGGTGATCATCAGCCACGACCGGCATTTCTTGAATCAAGTGTGCACCCACGTGGCGGATCTGGATTTCCAGCAGCTCAAGATCTATCCGGGTAACTACGACGATTTCATGCTGGCGTCCGTCCAGGCCCGCGCGCGCGTCGAAGCCGCGAATGCCAAGGCGAAGGACCGGATTTCCGACCTGCAGGAATTCGTGCGGCGCTTCTCCGCGAACGCCTCCAAGGCACGGCAGGCGACTTCGCGCAAGAAGCAGCTCGAGAAAATCAAGATCGAGGAGATCAAGCCGTCATCGCGGCAGAATCCATACATCCGATTCGAACAAGGCAAGAAGCTGTATCGGTCGGCGGTGTCCGTGGAGAAGCTGAGCTTCAGTTACCCGGGCTCGGACGAAACCGTGCTCAGCAATGTCACCTTCAACGTCGAAGGCGGCGAGCGCATCGCCATCATCGGCCCGAACGGTGCCGGCAAAACGACGCTGATGCGCTGTCTCGCGGGCGAATTGCGCCCCACGGCGGGACGCATCGTCTGGGTGGAAAACGCTCGAGCGGGCTACATGCCGCAGGATCCCCAGGCCGAGTTCGACGACAAGGCCGATCTATTTTCCTGGATGTCGCAATACACGGGCAAGGCCGACGACGACCAGATCGTCCGCGCGACCTTAGGAAGGCTGCTCTTTTCGGGCGAAGAGACCAAGAAATCGGTGAAGGTCCTTTCAGGCGGCGAGAAGGGGCGCATGATTTACGGCAAGCTCATGTTGACCAAGCCCAATGTACTGCTGATGGACGAACCCACCAACCACATGGACATGGAAACCATCGAGTCGCTGCAAATCGGCCTCGAGCACTATCCAGGCACGCTCGTATTCGTTTCGCACGACCGCGAGTTCGTGGGCGGGCTCGCCACGCGCATCATCGAACTGCGGGCCGGCGGCCAAATCACCGATTTCCGGGGTACGTACGATGAATACCTCAAGGGGCAGGGAATCGAGGTATAGCGCTCTGCGGCCTCCGGCGCCCTTGTTACTCCGCCACCGCCGGTCTTGCGATCGCCGCCGAGGATCCCAGGAGCAGATGGAAGCCCACCGCGGCGAACACGATCGCGCCGCCGATCAGCGTGGCGGCGCCCGGTGTTTCCTTGAACGCGAGCCACACCCATAGCGGCGCCAGCGGCGCGTCCAGGGATCCGATGAGGGCCGTTTCAATAGGCGGCAGCAGCCGGGCGCCGAGCGTGAACAGAGGCAGGCCGACCGAGAAAATGGCCACGCCGAAAAGCGCGAGCAGCATCAGATCGTGGCTCGATACGCCCATGGGTGCGCCGAAGGGGATGGAAATCAGGCCGCTGAGCAGCGCCGAGAGGCAGGACGCTTGTAGAAAGGGCATGTCGGGAAAACGCCTGGCCACCACCATTGCGACGGCCATGGTCAGGGTCATGCCGAGCGCAAACAGATCGCCGCTCAACCCGCCGTCGCGTCCGAGACCCACCATGACGGCGACGCCCCCCAGAGCGATGAGACTGGACACCACGGCGCCGGCGCCGGGCTGCTCGCGCGTTGCCAGCCAGCCGAGCGCCGCGGCAAGAAAGGGAGCGGTTGCGTAAATCACCGCCACATGGGCGACGGTGGTATGCCGGAGCGCCATCAAGAAGAAAATCATGCCCGCCGAGGATTGCAGCACGAACAGCCAACCCAGCCAGCCCAGATTGCGTAGTGCCCGCCAATGGCCCTGCCTCGGCATCAGCGTGAGCACCAAGGCGAGACTCAGCGCGCCCAGGATGCCGCGCCACGCCAGCATGGTCCAGGCGTCCGCCGAGATCAGCCGGGTGAATAGTCCGGCAGTGCTCCACGCGACGGCGGACGCGGTGACGAAGGCAAAACCGAGCCGCTGTCCGGGCTGATTCATGACAGGCTTACGCCTGCTTCACGCGCCCGCGCCGGAAATCGGCGATGATTTCGCGCGCGGCATTGTGGCCCGGCGCGCCGGTCACGCCCCCGCCGGGATGCGTGCCCGATCCGCACATGTAAAGGCCCTTCAAAGGACCTCGATAGTCGCCGTGCCCCAGCATGGGCCGGGCCGAGAACATTTGATCCAGGGTGAGGGCGCCATGAAAGATATCTCCGCCGATCAGCCCGAAGGTGCGTTCCAGATCGAGCGGACTCATGATTTGCCGTCCGAGCACGGAGGCCTTGAAATTCGGCGCATGGCTGTTGACGAGGTCGATCATGACATCCGCGACCTGCTCGCGGTGATCGTCCCACGACGCCCCATCGGGCAGCACCGGGGCGACGTGCTGGCAGAATAGGCTGGCCACGTGCTGTCCTGGGGGTGCCAGGCTGTCGTCCAGGGTCGAGGGTATCAGCATCTCCACGATGGGGCGCTTCGACCATCCGCCGGCCTTGGCATCGAGGTAGGCTTGATCCATGTAGGCAAGGCTCGGCGCCATGATGATGCCGGAGGTGTGATGCTCGGCCAGAGTCCTGCCCGGCAGGACCGTGAAGTCGGGCAGCTCCGATAGCGCGACGTTCATGCGGAACGTTCCCGATCCGCAGCGCCATTGACCGATGCGTTCGCGAAAATCCTGCGGCAGCGCCGCCGGATCGATGAGCGATCCGTACAATAGCTTCGGATTCAAGTTCGACACGACACTGCGTGCGCGGATCGCTTCGCCTTTTTCGGTGACCACGCCCACCGCGCGGCCGGCTTCGATGAGCACCTCGCGTACCGGGCTTGCCGTTCGAATTTCCACGCCGCGTTCGGCCGCCGCTTTCGCCATGGCCTGGCTGATCGCCCCCATGCCGCCGATCGCATGTCCCCACGCGCCCTTCTTGCCGTTGACCTCGCCGAACACATGGTGCAGCAGCACGTAGCCGGAGCCGGCCGCATAGGGGCTGGCGTAGTTGCCGACGATGCCGTCGAAACCGTACGCCGCCTTGATGGGCGCGCTCTCGAACCAGGCATCCAAGTAGTCCCCCGCGGATTTGACGAACAGGGACAGCAGTTCGCGCCGCATGGGCAGGTCCAGCTTGGCGATTCGCTTGCCCAGCCGGGCGCTGCGCAGCAATTCCGGCAGAGCCTCCAGCCAGCTGCCGGCGGTGACATTCGGCGGAGTCTCGAGAACCAGGTCGCGCAGCACGTCGGCGATCACATCCAGACGCTCGCCGTAGGCCGGGAGCCGCGCGGCATCGCGCGCGGAGAATTTCGCCACTTCTCGTTCGGTCTTGCCGGCGCCGATCTTCAGATACTGCGTCTCGTTCAGCGGCAGAAAGTTGGCGAGTTTGCGCTCCACCACCCGCAGGCCGTGGCGCGGCAGGTCCAAGTCCCGGATGACCTTGGGGTTGAGCAGCGACACGGTATAGGCCGCCACGGAATTGCGAAAACCCGGGTGAAACTCCTCGGTCACGGCCGCTCCGCCCACGACGCCCCGTCTTTCGAGCACGGTCACTTTGAGCCCGGCGGCCGCGAGATAAGCCGCGCATACGAGGCCGTTGTGTCCGCCGCCGATGATCACCACATCGCGCGCTGTTGAATCAACCATGGTTCTTTCTCGTATCGTTGCGAAGATGCCAGCCGGGACTCGGGGGCCGGTCGAGACGGCACTCGGGAATGAGTTCGCGCATGCGGTGCGCGAAACTGCGCAAGCTCACTTCTGTGCGCCCCAGGGGGCCCGGCGTATAGCTGCGCGATCCCATGCCGGTTTGTACCCGTTCGATGAGCGCCTTATCCTCGAGGCTCACTCGCCGATTGATGCGCCAATTCAGATAGCGTGCGGCGCGCATCTCGCGCCGGCCGTCGGGGTGCGCGTACGCAATCTCGCGGATCAGCGTTTGCGTCGGGGAGACCGGAATCATCTGCATGAAATCGATCTGATCCGGATACACATCGAAGGCTACGTTCGGCCAAAGCTTGAAGTAGGTCCACAGCCGCTGCCGATCGTCGGGCAGGTGCGGCGAGTTCGGCAGCATGGCCTGGTACAGGCGCTCCGAGAGCTGCGCGGAAGGGACATCGCGCAGATGGCCCCACATTTTATCCACCCAGGGTTGCGCCTCGACGCCGTAGCTCTGCCCGAATAAGCGCGTGAGCCCCGGGTGCGCCACGGTGATGTGCATGGCGTCGGAGTAGTTGTCCGTCACATTCTTCCAGTTCACATGGCGCGTACGCAGTGTGACGCGGCCCATGGGCCGCAGTTCCTCGAGCCGATACGCCGTCAGTTCCGCCTCGTACGGCGCAAGCATCTCCGCGACGCTCGGCAAGCCCGCCTTCAGCCGCACGAACACAAATCCCTCGTAGATTTCGCTCTCGAGGGGCTTGAGCCCATATTGATCCTGGGCGAAGTCGGCAAACTCTTTGCGGTGCGGCACCGCGGTGAGGCGTCCGCTGAGATCGTAAGTCCAGGCGTGATAGGGGCACACGATCCGTCCCGGACAGTGGCCCGAACCGCCGTCCAGCAGCCGCGCCGCGCGATGCCGGCAAACGTTGAAGAACGCCTTGACCCCCCCATCCTGGCCGCGCACCGCGACCAAGGGCTCGCCCAGGAAGTCCAGGGTGTGGTAATCGCCGGGATTGGGTATGTCGTTGAGATGGCACATGATCTGCCAGGACGTGGCGAATACGCGCTCTTTCTCGGCCTCCAGGAAATCCGCATCGCGGTAGATCCAGCCGGGGAGGCTGAATCCCTCCAGGCCGGCGGGAATGTGCGCCGATGAGTCGTTCTGCAGAGAGCGCTGTGCTTCCATGTGCGTGAGCCTTCTCGAGCCTTGTTGAACGGTAGTATAACAAGAGCCGCCGTTCTCCACTAGCGGGGCGAACCCCGCGCAGTCCTCCGCCCGGGGCACCGCGCAGGGTTACAGCTTGCGGCGCTTCGGCGCGCCCTCGGTCCTTTTGACCCGCGGCGGCGCCAGAAGCCGCGGAAAGGCGCCGGCGCACAGTGCGTTGACCCAGTCCTCGCAGAGGGCGAGCGCCTCGCGCGGCTTGAATACCGTGGGGCTCAGGCTCAGCTCCACCCAGAACCCGTCGAGCAGCGCGGAGAGCGCGATTGCGGCGGGGCGCAGCCTGAAGGGAGGCGCGGCGCCCGAGTCCACCAACTGGCCGAGCAACGACTCCAAGACGGACCGGTACTTGGCGTAGGTGCTGAAGTGCACGGCGCGTATCTCGGCCGAGTGCGCCACCATGCTCCAGAATACCAGCCACACGTTGAACAGCTGTGGATCGAGGATCTCCGGAGCGAATGAGGCGCGGAAGAAATTGCTCAGCCGGTCGCGGGGCGAAACAGTCTTGTTCTCCGCCTGAAGGCGGATCGATTCCAGCAAGGATAGAGCGATGGTCTCATAGGTTTCCGCGATGAGACCGGATTTGCTCGGAAAATGATGGTTGATCAAGCCGATGGACACTCCGGCCGCGGCGCTGATGCGCCGTACGGATACGCCTTCGTGGCCGAACTGCTTGAGGCAACGCAGAGTCGCCTCGACCAATGCTTCGCGGCGCACCGCGGGAGTTGCACGGTGGAATTTCGGAACATGCCGCTTGGTTGCCATTTGTCCGCCTTTTTTGGGGATTATACCGAAGCGCGGCTGAATGGCCCGTCGAAGTACGCCGGTCGGCGGGAACGCGGCGGCCGGCGCGGCACGCCGCTCGAAGCTTCGGAGCCCCGCGGCTACGACGGATGGGCGCCGACGAAGGTGCCGATCCGTTCGGTTACGTAGCGTCTGATGTCCAGGTTCCAGTCTTCCATCGGTGCGAAGTAGCCCTGGGTGTGGACGCGGGAGCGGATCCCATTCTGCACGCCCTGGCACACCGCCCAGTCCTGTCGATTGACCAAGTCCCAGAAATCCACCGCATCCGAAGGATCGAAGCCGGGCTTGGCGATTTCATGGCTCTCGAACAGAAAATGGCAGACGATATCCGTGCGCTCGGCGCCGCGAGGCTGAAGGATGAACGCCGCCACGTGATCGCAGGCCGCGCTCAAGAATAAATTAGGGTAGACCAATTCGCCCTTATGGCGGACCTGCTCGTCTGAATCCAGACCGGGAAAGGCGCGCCGCGCCGTGGCGCCGCTGTGGGTGAATGTGTAGGCGCCTTCGCGGTGCGGGATGCCGCGGTTCCAGTCCAGGCCGGCGCCGCCCGCCTCGCGAAATGACGGCACCACCGCGCAAAGCTCCGGGTGGACTCCGCCGCAGTGGTAGCACTCGTTATAGTTCTCGCACAGAATCTTCCAGTTCGCCGCAGCTTCGTAACGAATGGTGGCGCCGATGCGCAGGTCGCGCAGCGGATAGCGCTGCAAACGGTCGGGGATGCCGCCCAGCTGGGCGGCGAGCGGCTTCGCCTCGGCGGGAGTCAGATTCAGGAAGACGAATCCCCCCCAGCTGTCGACGCCCACCGGATACAGATGGTAATCCTCCTTCTTGAAGCCGGCGGCGGCACTCAAGTGCGGGGCGGCTACCAGCGCACCGTTGAAGTCGTAAGACCACTGGTGGTAGGGGCATACGATCATGCGTCCGCCGGAGATTCCCCCTGGGAGGGCGACATTCAAGGCCGCAGTCTCTTCCGGCGTGCGGCACAGGCGCGAGCCGCGATGCCGGCAGACATTGTAGAACGCCCGCAGCTGACCTTCGCGATTGCGCACCAGCAGGACACTCTCGCCGAGCAGGTCCAGCACCCGGTAGTCGCCCGGATTGGGCAGCTCTTCCTCGCGGCAGGCCACGATCCACTCGCGGCAGAATATGCGCTCCTTTTCGACCCGGAATACCTCCTCGCTCCGATACCAGCTGGAGGGCAGGGTGCGTTCCATTTGTGCGGCATTCATACTGGGTAGTCCCGTGTATAGGGCGCGGCTCCCGGCACCGAGTCGAACTCGCGCGCGTAGCGATGTCCGCTGTGAACCGCGTGTACGATGGCTCCCGGTGCGAGCGCATCGCCGATGCGCGTCACCGCGGCGATACCGGCATTTTCCAGATCCGAACCTCGGGCAACGAGCGCCTGGTACAGCTCGTCGCGCGGCGCCCGCATTCCGACGAGGACCAGCGAACGGCAGGCAAGGCGCGTCTCGGTGCCGCTGTACACGTCCGCGATCGTGGCGGACTCGCCGTCGAAGGCCGTTACCCTCTTCAGCGTATGTATCGGCACCTGCGCCGAGACCAGAGCGCGATGCACCAGCGGCAGCTCATTGGTCATGAATGTCCAGGCGGATGCGTTGCCGGCGGTGGTCACATAGGCCACCTCGATCGCCGATTTGGCCAATTGTTCGGCAATGGCGCCCGCCAAGTAATAGTTATCGAAGTCGAACACGACGACGGGGCCCTGAGGCACAACCCCTGCGGCGAGATCATCGGGTGTGTACACCGCCGGCCCGTCGAGTTCGCCCACCGGGAACTCCAAAGTCGAGAACAGCATCTTGGTCCATCGCGCGCCGGTCGCGATGACGACGTGGCGGTGTTCCAGTCCCAGGATATCGTCCACGCCCAGGGCGCTTCCCGGATACATATTGACGTTCGGCCGGCCGCGCAGTTGGCCCAAACGCCAGTCGGCGACCCGGTTCCAGGTTTTGAGGCCCGGCAGACCGGTCTCGAAGCGCAGCCGGCCGCCGAACTCCTTCGCCGAATCCGCAATGGTCACGGCGTAGCCGCGCCGGGCGAGGGTTGTCGCGCACTCGAGCCCCGCGGGCCCTGCGCCGACGATCAAGATGGATGAGTCGCTTGCCGGCGCAGCGAATCGTTCAGGGTGCCAGCCCCGGCGCCACTCTTCCCCCGCGGTCGGGTTCTGCGTACAGCGCACGGGAACTCCGTCGTGCCAGCTCGAGATGCATATATTGCAGCCGATGCACTCGCGTATCTCGTGTTCGCGGCCCTCGTTGATTTTGTTCGGCAAAAACGGGTCTGCGATGGAGGGTCTGGCGCCGCCGATCAAATCCAGGATGCCGCGCTTCACCTGCGAGACCATCACATCCGGCGAGGTAAATCGGCCCACGCCCACCACCGGCCGCTTGGTCAATTGCTTGACGAAGTTCACGATGGGCTCGTGGCTGCCTTCGGGGGAGAACCGCGAGGGCGCGCAGTCCGTCGGACTGGAATCCATCTTGACGTCCCAGAGATCCGGAATATCGGCGAGCAAGGCCACCACCTCGTGCGCCTCGGAAACCGCGTTTCTCCCGGGCCTGCCGCGCAACTCTTCCATGCTGATCCGCAGCGCCACGGCGCACTTGTCGCCCACGGCATCGCGCGTCACTTCCAGCAGCTCGCGCACCAGCCGCACTCGATTCTCGATCGGACCGCCGTAAGCGTCGGTGCGCCGGTTGTATTCGGGCAGCAGGAACTCATAGGGCAGGTAGCCCATGCCCGCATAGACATAGACGATATCGAACCCCGCCTGCATGGCGCGCCGCGCGCCGGCGGCCTGCCAGCGAAGCAGATCTTGGATGTCGGCATCATCCATGGTTCGCGGCCGCAAATTGCCCATGAACCCCAAATGAGTCGACAGCCACGGCATTCCCGACGGCGACAGCGGCGCGAGCCGGCTGGTGCGGTTCAGCGTGCACGCGCCGCCATGCCACAGTTCGACCCCGGCCAGCGCTCCGTGCCGATGCACGGCGTCGGTCATCAGGGCGTGGGCGCGTATGTCCTTGTCGTCCCAGAGAATGGCGAAGGGCAGCGGCGAGTCGTCGGAACTCTGATGGATGGACACCGCGCCGGTGCACACCACACCCCAGCCGCCTTCCGCCTTGGTCTCGCGGAAGCTCGCACGCACCTGCGGCAGGGAGTTGGTCATGCCGCTGGCATGCGGCACCTGATAGAAACGATTCGGCGCCGTGACGGGTCCGATACGCACCGGTTCGAACAAGACATCGAAGCGCGGATTGCGCGCCATGGCGGATCCTTGGGATTGCTGCTACTCGGGTGTGCGCAGAGTAATTGATCGATCGTATAGTAGCAACATGCGCCGGCGCACGCCGCGGGGTGCGCGCGCGGGCGGGGCCTTAAGCGGCGCGAAAGGCGCGGAAATCGAGGCCGAGCGCGCTCGCGACCGCCTCGTGAGTCAGCTGGCCGGCGTGGACATTGAGCCCCCGTGCGAGGCCAGGGTCATTGGCGATGGCTTGCCGCCAGCCGTGATCGGCCAGCGCCCTCACGTAGGGCAGGGTGGCATTGGTCAGCGCGAACGTGGACGTGCGCGGCACCGCGCCGGGCATGTTGGTGACGCAGTAGTGAATGACGCCGTCGAGAACATAGGTCGGTTCGGCATGGGTGGTCGGCCGGCTGGTTTCGAAACAGCCGCCTTGGTCGATGGCGATATCGACCAGCACGGCGCCGGGCTTCATCGTCTTGACCATCGCGCGGGTCACGAGCTTCGGCGCCGCGGCCCCGGCGATGAGCACGGCTCCGATGACCAGGTCGGCATCGCGCACGAGCTCCTCTATCGCATGAGCGGTCGAGTACACGGTCTTCAGCTGGCTGCCGAATAGGGACGACAGTTCACGCAGCCTTTTGACCGAGCGGTCGACCACGGTGACGTCGGCGCGCAGCCCCACGGCCATCTCCGCTGCATGAGTGCCCGAGACCCCGCCGCCCAGCACCACGACTTTGGCGGGTGCCACTCCGGGCACGCCGCCGAGCAGGACTCCGAAGCCGCCGTTGGCCTTCTGCAGACTGTTGGCCCCGACCTGCACGGACATGCGACCGGCGACCTCGCTCATCGGCGTCAGCAAGGGCAGGGAGCCATCCGGTGCCGTGACCGTCTCATAAGCAATCGCGGTGGCGCCCGAGGCAATCAGCGCCTGTGCCTGGTCACGGTCCGCGGCCAGATGCAGGTATGTGAACAGGGTTTGCCCGCCGCGCAGCTGCTTGCATTCCGCGAGTTGCGGCTCCTTGACCTTGACGACGAGGTCGCTGGCCGCGAAAACGTCTTGGGCACGCTGAGCTATGGCCGCGCCCGCCGATTGATAGTGCGAGTCCTCGAAACCGATCCCGGCACCGGCGCCGGTCTGGACCAGGACCTGGTGCCCGGAGTCGACGAGCTCACGGACGCCCGCAGGCACCAGACCGACCCGATACTCGTGAACCTTGATCTCTTTGGGGACACCGATTTTCATGAGTTCGCTCCGCCGGGCGCGTTATAGGTGGGGCTAGGTTACGGTAGCGCTCGGCGGGAAAGTTGCAAAAGGCCGTCCTACAGCGGCCATTGATGGCAGAATACGCTCAAGATTGCCAGATTTGCGCAAGAAAATGCCGCCACAGGCAAGAAGGTTCAAGAATGAAATTGGATCGCTATGACCGCGCCATCGTCCGTGCCTTGCAGCTCGATGGCCGAATCACGAACAGCCAGCTCGCCGAGACCGTCAGTCTGTCCGAATCCGCCACCTTGCGGCGTGTACGGGCCCTGGAGGAATCGGGCTTCATCGAGGGGTACACCGCCGTGCTCAATCAGCAAAAGGCCGGCTGTCCGGTGAATGTCTTCGTCAACATCACCTTGGAGCGCCAGGAGCAGGCGCATCTGCACGCATTCGAAGAAGCGGCGCGCAAAGTTCCCGAGGTCATGGAGTGCTATCTCATGTCAGGCGAGTACGACTACCTGCTGCGAGTGGTGCTGGCCGACACCGCCGATTTTGAACGTCTGCATAGCCAGCATCTCACCCGATTGCCGAATGTCGCGCGAGTGCATTCGAGCTTCGCATTGCGCACGGTCCAAAAATCGCGCGAGCTGCCGGTGCGTTAGATCAGCGTGCGCAGCTCGCGCACCAGCAGGCGCTGCCAGAGCCATTCCGGGCGTGTCTGCGGCTTGCTCAATGACATTCGTTCCAAGTACGGCCCGGCATTGGCCGGCGTGCCTCGCGACAACACGGCCGATGCGACCGCCTTGAGGCGCGGCCAACCGCTCGAAGTCTTGTCCCGGAGCCGCTTCAGCGCCTTCGCAAGCACGATCTCCTCGCCGGTGAAGTCGGTACCGAACGGAAACTCTGAAAACAACCCGCGGGCGCGCGGCAGAACGAACTTTTCCTCCAAGGCCTGCGGTGTGTTGGCCCTGTGCAGATCGGCAATCCGATGATCGCGCGGCAGCTTTCCGGCCGCCTGAGCTTCGCGTTTCAGTCCGTCTTGAAAGCGCGAGTCCGCAACGTTCAGCAACGCCGCTATCACGTCCTGATCGGACCGGCCGCGCAAGTCGGCGATCCCGTACTCGGTCACCACGATATCGCGCAAATGCCGCGGGATGCTCGCATGCCCGTAATTCCACACGATGTTCGAAGTGACTACGCCGCCTTTCTCGCGGGTGCTGCGCAGCGCCAGGATGGAGCGCGCTTCGGGCAGGGAATGCGCCATCGCCACGAAATTGTATTGGCCGCCGATACCGCTGACCACCTGGCCATCGGCGAGGCCGTCGGACACCGCCGCCCCCAGCAGAGTCACCATCATGGTCGAATTGATGAAACGAGCATGCCGCCGCTGCGCGATTTTCAGCGCTTGCGCGGGCCCATCGAGCTGATTGACGAACGCGACGCCGCCCATGGAGAACTGGCGGCGTTCCGCCTCCGGCAGGTCGCGCAACGCGGCGTAGAAGCCGCGCGGCCCCAGGAAGAAGGCGCCGTGCAGGAGAGTTCCGCCGGTCAACCGGCGCCCCGCGCAGAGCTCCAGCAACTCGTCGCGGCAGGCCTTCGAATCCAGCCGCGCGGCCGCCCTCATGCCCTCGGAATTCTCGATGTGTCCGTTCGCGAAGCGGCAATCCCGGCGAAATACTCCGAGCCCCTGCAGTAGAGCGAACTCGGCCGCATCGAGCGGGCTGCCGAAGCCCACGGCATCCAGCGCCGCCAGGAGCGCCTCGTCGATGCGCTCGCCGATCGCAGCTTCGTTCAACAGCCCCTGAATCCGCACGTCATCGTATACGCGCCGTCTGAGGACCCCGGTGCGGTACAAATCCAAAAGCCCGTCGACGAACATCTCGGTGCAGGCATACAAGCCGGACTCGAACGGCGCATCGCCGCCGATTGCGCCGAGCGACTCGCCGAAGCGCTCCTGCGCATGCAAGGTCCGCAGCATGTCGCGAAACTCGGCGTTCTGCTGCTGGCGCAGCTGCAGTCCGTACACCACGGCATCGCCCAATTCGCCGATTCCCAATTGCAGAGTTCCGCCGTCGCGAACCAGCCGGGCGCCGTACAAGCCTATGGCGAAGTCGACGGCCCCCAGGCGCTGACTGGGGGGCGCGAACAGCCCGTAATCGTAGCGGGGATGTTCCACCAAGAAATCGAAGGTCTCGGCGGCGACCGCCGCGGGGCCGAACATGAACGGCATATGCCGGTTGATTTCGCCGATGACCACCACTTCCCGGCCCTGCCGGCGCTGCGGCGCCAGCAGCTCGAGCAGGTCGACCGTGACATCCGGATTCGATCCCAAGCTGAATTCGGCGCGCCCGTCGATGCTGCGCTTGGCGATGAGCTGGGCGATGACGTTGACGCCGTGAGCCGCCACATCGCGCGCCACGTGAGTGTAGTTGGTGCTGATATGGTGGCACTGCGAGTGGGCGACGTGCAGCAGCGCGCCGGGATCGAGAAAGAACTCGACGATTTCCACGTTGTCGGGGACGGAGTTCTCGTGCAGGTCCCGCACATAGTCCAGAGGCACGTCGTCCCCGAACAGACGCTCCACCAGCGGCTGCAGAAACCTGCGCTCGAGCTCCCCGCGCCACTGCGGCGCGCGCAAGCTCAAGGCCGTGATTATCTTCAGAGTAATGCCGGGATCGCGCCGCGCTCGGCGATAAAACTCGTTGACGAGGGGGTTGGGTTTGCCTATGCCTAAGGGCAGGCCCAGAACGATGTGCGGCCCGACGCGGGCCAACGTGCTTTCCACGCACTCGGCGACATCGTCGAATGTGCGCGGCATATACTACGTCTTGGGCTTCAACACCAACGAGAAGCTTATCTTCACCGCGTCGGCCACCTCATCGGTGCTCTTCCAGTCGCCCTGGCCGGCTCCGAAATCCAGGCGCTTGAGCTTTGCGGTTCCTACGAGTTTCGCGCCGGCGGCGGCCGGGGTGAATTGAAAATCGATCGGTACATCCTTGGTCACTCCGCGCAGTGTCAGTGAGCCGACGGCCGAATAGCCCGTGGCGGTCTTGGTGAAGCTGCGGGTGACGTAGTGCGCGGTGGGCCAATGCGCCACGTCGAAAACGTCCGGGCCGCGTATGGTCGTATCGCGGTCCTTGTCCATGGTGTCCACGGAATTCAAGTCGATCTGGACATCGAAGCGCGAACTCGCGAGGGCGTCCGGCGCGAAGGCGACGGATGCCGTGAATTTATGGAACACGCCTTTGAATTCCGCGCCGGCCTGTACGCCGGTGAATTCGAGCCGGCTTTGCTGCGGATCGGCGCTGTAACTCGCGGCGCCCCCGGCGGCGCCGGCCGTGCCCGCCACAGTCATGGATGCAATCAAGGCCGCCGCTGACAGGTTTCGTCTCATCACGATCGTTTCTCCGTTTTAGCCATCTTCGATCCGGCGAGGGGCAACATGCGCAGCAGTACGTCGTCCTTGTTCCAGAAATGGTGCTTGAGCGCCGCCAGTATGTGCAATACCGCAATCGCAAAAAGCAAGTAGCTGAGAATGTGATGGGTGGAGCGCAACAGGTCGAACGCGGTCTCGTTCTTGGCGATGAGATTGGGCCAGGTGAACAGCCCGAACCAGCTGACCGAATAATTCTTTGCGGATGACATCAGCCACCCCGTCAAGGGCATGGCGAACAGCAGCACGTAGAATGCAACATGAGTCGACTTGGCAAGCATCTGCTCCAGGGGCGTCATGCCGGGCGGCAAGCGGGGAGGCGGGTGTTTCAGCCGCCACAGCAGACGCAATACCGCCAGCATCAGCACGGTCATGCCGAAGCTCTTGTGGCGCGCGAGCAGAGCGAGTTTGTGCGCCCCGAGCGGCAGATCGGACGCGAGATAGCCCAGGGTGAATTGAGTCACGATCAATGCGGCGACGAGCCAGTGAAGTGTCTGCGCGACCGCGCTGTAGCGTGTCGGCGAGTTTCGGTTTGGCATACTTTGGGCTCCGCGTGCAGACTGCACTCGAGGTAGTTTATCAAGACCGCGGGGGAGTGTTCGTGTTCAAAAGCTCTGTGATCGGCGTTCTCGCGCTGCTGCTGGCCGCGTGCGGTACGCCCAGGCCGCGTCACGCCGTACCGCAAAGCCCCGGCGAGTCCCCTTCGGCGCCGAAGGTATCCTTACCCGGTACGGTGTATCGAATCGATGAACGCCATTCGGAGCTGCGAATTCTAGTCTACCGGGCGGGCCCTCTGGCGCGCTTCGGCCACAACCACGTGATACTGAACCGTTCGATCCGCGGCGTGGTCAATCTGGCGGGTGTGGGAGGCGAGTCCACGTTTTCGCTGAGCGTGCCGGCGGCCGGATTCGTGGTGGATGATGCGCAAGCGCGCCGCGAAGAGGGCGCGGAATTCGCCGCGGAAGTCCCGGATGACGCCAAATCGGGGACTTTGCACAATATGCTGAGCGCGGCGCTGCTCGATGCCGGCGAGTTTCCGATGATTGCCATCAGGAGCATCGCCGCCGTGCCCGCGCATAATCCATCGGGTGCGGGTGCGGGTGCGGCCGGAACCGCGCTCATCGCCACGGTCGCCATCAGCGTCGCTGGACACGAGTCTAGAATCGAGGTGCCCCTGGACTTGCGGAGCGATTCCAAGCATTTGACCGCGGCCGGGTCCCTGGAGCTGCGGCAAACCACGCTCGGGCTCACGCCATACAGTCTGATGTTGGGCGCGCTGCAGGTTCAGGACGCGATGAAGGTCAAGTTCGACATCGCCGCCGACTCAGGTTAACGCCTCGGCCCCGAAGTTACTGCGACTGCTGCTCACCGAGGCCGCGAGCGCCGTGGTTAGGCTTCAGCGGCCTCGGTGAGCAGCAGCGGCGTGCCTTCGGGCGCCATCAACATGGCGGCGGCCGTTTGCCGCAGCGGCTGCGGGACGGACCCGGCCGCCTCAATGCCGATTTCGGCGAGCCGCGCCAGGGCCTGTGCGACATCGGCGATTTCGAACCGAAGCGCGGACCGCCGTAGATGGACGGAGTCGTAGAGACCCACGTCAATCGTGTCACTGGTGCATGATACGTGGGGCAGCCGGTCATCCATCTCGTCGATCCCGACGAATCCGAATTGTTCCCAATACGCTTTGGCCGCGGCGGGGCTCGATGCGGGCAGCGCGATCTCGAGAAAGTAGCCGCATTGCGAGGTATCCAGCCCGGGACGCTTGCTCGGCGAGAACGTGCGCGCCTCGAGGAGCCTCACCAGCTGGCCGTCGGGATCGAACCAGCCGACCTCGTTGAACACATCGTTGCCGAGACGGCGAAACTGAAACTCCAGTCCCAGCCTCTCGAGCACGTCCAGGTGTCCGAGCAAGCCGGGCTTGACGAAAGTCATCGCGGTGGCCTGGATCGCATCCTGGTGCAGTCCGAGGCAAATCCTGCCGTCGGTCACGACCGCATAGGGATGCGGCCATGCGTCCCCGGCTTGCGCCTGCGAGAATCCGAGCTTGGTGTAGAAATCCAGTGAGGCCCGAATATCCGGGGTCGGGAGCGAAAACTCCAGGAACCGGCCGAGCAACTCTCTAGCTCACCCCGCCGACGCACACGTACTTCATCTCGGTGTAGTCGAGGATTCCGTACTTCGAGCCTTCACGCCCGATTCCCGATTCCTTGACGCCGCCGAAGGGCGCCACTTCGGTGGAAATGATGCCGGTGTTCAAGCCGACGATTCCGTACTCGATGGCTTCGGAAACCCGCCAGCTGCGCGCCAGATCACGCGTATACAAATACGCGGCCAAGCCGAATTCGGTGTCGTTGGCCATGGCGATGGCTTCGGCTTCCGTTTGAAATTTGAACAGAGGCGCCACCGGACCGAAGGTCTCCTCGCGGGCTACCAACATCTGAGGGGTCACCTGCGTGAGGATGGTGGGCTGGAAGAATGTGCCCCCCAAGGCATGCCGCTTTCCGCCCAGCTTGACGCTGGCACCTTTGGCCACGGCATCCGCGATATGTTCTTCGATTTTGGCGACCGCTTTGGCGTCGATCAAGGGTCCCTGGTCGGTGACCCCGGCCAGCCCATCGCCCACGCGCAGTTGCCCCACCGCTTCCCCGAGTTTTCTCGCGAACTCATCGTAGACGCCCGCCTGGATCAAGAGGCGGTTGGCGCAAACACAGGTCTGGCCCGTGTTCCGATACTTGCTGGCGATGGCGCCTTGAACCGCCGCATCCAAATCGGCATCGTCGAAAACGATGAAGGGCGCATTGCCGCCCAGTTCGAGCGATATCTTTTTCACCGTGCCCGCGCATTGCGCCATCAATTTCTTGCCGATTTCGGTCGATCCGGTGAAGGTCAGCTTGCGGACGATGGGGTTCGATGTCATCTCGCCGCCGATGGCGGCAGCGGATCCCGTGATGACGTTGAATACGCCCTTGGGGATGCCGGCCCTATGGCTGAGCTCCGCCAAGGCAAGCGCGGAATACGGGGTCTGAGTGGCGGGCTTGCAAACCAGGGTGCACCCGGCCGCCAGTGCCGGACCGGCCTTGCGCGTGATCATCGCGGACGGAAAGTTCCACGGCGTAATGGCGGCGACGACGCCCACCGGCTGCCGAAGCACGAGAATTCGCTTGTCCGCCTGATGACCCGGAATGACATCGCCGTACATGCGCTTGGCTTCTTCCGCGAACCACTCGATGAAGGATGCGGCGTAAGCGATTTCTCCCTTGGACTCCGCCAATGGCTTGCCCTGTTCCGCGGTCATCAGCATGGCAAGATCGTCCTGATGTACGAGCATCAGATCGAACCATCGCCGCAGCACGGTGGCGCGGTCCTTGGCGGTGCGGGCCGCCCACGCGGGCAGCGCCGCCGCAGCAGAGGAAATCGCGCGGCGGGTCTCGGCCGCACCCATATTGGGTATAAGCCCGAGCTTTTCGGCCGTGGCGGGGTTGTGCACGGCTAAAGTGCCGCCGTTGTCCGCGGCCGCCCAATCGCCGTCGATGAAGCACGACTCGCGCAGGAGCAGAGGGTCTTTGAGTTTCATTCCCGTCTCAATCTATGTGCCGATGCAAAAATTTCAAGCTGCGCTGCAGTGCCTGCTTCGCCCCGACGAGGTCGAAACTTGCTCGTTCTGCGCACCTGAAGCCGTGACTCGCAGGATACAGATGATCGATGCCTTCCGTCGACATCGTCAACGCTCGAGGATGGCGGTTACGCCCATGCCGCCCGCGGTGCAAATCGAGATCAGGCCGCGTTTGGCCTGGTTTTCATCGAGAATTTTCGCGAGCGTGGCGACGATGCGCGTCCCGGTGGCGGCGAAAGGATGGCCGATCGCGAGACTGCCTCCCTTCACATTGAGCCTGGATCGATCAATGCTGCCGAGAGCGCCCGGCAGCCTCAGCTTGTCGCGGCAGAAAACGGGATCGGCCCAGGCTTTGAGAGTGCACAGCACTTGTCCGGCGAAAGCCTCGTGAATCTCGTAAAAGTCGAAGTCCTGGAGCGTCAGGTGCGCGTCATTCAGCATTCGCGGCACGGCGTAGGCCGGCGCCATGAGCAATCCTTCCTTCTTGTCGATGTAATCCACGGCGGCCGCTTTGCCGTAGCTCAAGTATGCCAGCACCGGCAAGTCGTGCTCGCGCGCCCAGGCTTCGGACGCCAGCAGTACCGCCGAAGCGCCATCAGTCATCGGCGTCGAATTTCCCGCGGTCAGGCTGCCGCTGCCCGATGTGTCGAATACCGGCTTGAGTTTCGCCAGCTTTTCAAGACTCGTGTCGCCGCGAATGTTGTTGTCTCGAGTCACGCCGAGATATTCGCGCACCAGATCCTTGTAAAAGCCGGAAGCGTACGCGGCCGTCGCCTTTTGATGACTTTCCAGCGCCAGCTGATCCTGCTCGGCGCGCGTGATTCCCCAGGTCTTGACCATGAGTTCCGTGCTCTCGCCCATGGACAAGCCGGTGCGCGGCTCCGCGATCCCCGGCAGCACGGGCCGCAAATTCTTCAGGCGCAAACCGAACCAAGGACCGACGCGCTCACCCAGGGTCTTGCCGCGATAGCTTCGCAGCAACAGCTGCTGAAAGCTTTTGGGGTAGACCACGGGCGGATCACTCACCGTATCCACGCCTCCCGCAATCGCGCAATCGATCTGGCCGAGCGCGATCTTATTGCCCAGCAAGATCGCCGCCTCCAGGCTGGTGCCGCAGGCGCGCTGCAGGTCGACCCCGGGGGTTTCCGCCGCCAGTCCCGACCCGAGCACCGACTCGCGCGTCAGATTCCACTGACTCGAATGTTTCATGACCGCGCCGGCCGCGACATCGTCCAGCCGCCGGCCCTGCAGCCCGTAGCGCTCGACCACGCCGCGCAACGCCGCGGTCAGCATCTCTTGATTGCCTACTTGAGAATAGGCTCCGTTACCGCGTACAAACGGAATGCGTACGCCGCCGACAATGGCGACGCGTCGCGGACTTGTTCCGACCAACATAGGATTGACTCCCGAGTGACCTGGCATCGAATTATGGACCTACCTTCCAGCTTATAATCGCTTCATGACCCGATTTTCGTCCATGGTTTTGCTCGGACTGGCGTTTTTAGGACTTGCCGCCTGCGGCCCGGCAAAGGCGCCGGCCCCCTCCCAAGCCGCGAATTCGGTGCCGCCCCACGAGGACCTACGCCGCATCGTCGACCGGTATTGGGATGAACGCGCGATCCACGGCAACCCGCTGTCACCGCAATTCCTGGCAGATTCCCTGGCTGTCGAACGCAGCTCTCTCGCCGAGCTTCTCGCCTTGCCGCGCCCCGGCCTGAACCCGGAAGCAAGATTGACCTACGATATTTTCAAACGGCAGCGCGAGCTGGACATCGAAGGATTCACGTACCCGGATGAGCTGCTGCCCGTCAATCCCTTCGATGCGATGCCGGAGCGGTTTGCGCGGGAGGCTGCGGACTTCGGGGAGGACCCGCTCAATAGCGCCCAGGACTATGATGACTGGCTGCTTCGGATCGACGACTTTGTGGACTGGACCCGGCAGGCCATAGTGAACATGCGCGCGGGAATGCGCCGCGGATACACTTCGCCCAAGGTGCTGATGGAGCGGACACTGCCGTTGCTCAAGGGTTTGGGCGAGGATAGCTCTGCCAATGTGTTCTATCTGGCGTTGCGTAACATGCCGGACGGCATCAAGGAGCCCGAGCGCACTCGTCTGGCCTCGAGCCTCGCCGGCGCCGTCAAGGACAAGCTGCTGCCCGCCTACCGCGAGTTGCACGATTTCATTCAAACCGAATACCTACCCCGGGCGAGGACCAGTCTCTCATTGTCGGCGTTGCCGTTGGGACCCTCCTGGTATGCCTACAGGGTCAAACGCGCGACCGATACTGAGCTGACGGCGAGTGAGATCCACGGCATCGGCGTGGCAGAAGTCGAACGCATTCGAGCTCGGCTACTCGCCTTGTCCTCCGGCCCCCCACGCCGGCACCGGCACCAGCACCAGCACCAGCACTCTGGCACCGGCGCAGGTACGGGCATAGATACGGGCGCCGGTGCCGGAACGGGGATGGCTGCCGGCACGGCACCCCTCGCGGGTGTCGAAGGGCTGTTGAGGGCCTACCAGGAGCTCAAGGCGCAAGCTCTGGCGGCGACGCCTGCCCTGTTCTCCGCCGTCCCACAGGCGGACTTCGAGATTCGTGCATTCGCCCCCGGTTACCCGGGGCCACCGCCGCTGGCCTACCAAATCGCGGCGCCGGACCGCAAGAGGCCCGCCATCCTCTATGTGAATACCGCACCGGGTGCGGCGGGGCCGGCGAAGGCGGCGATGGTGGATTTTCTCATGGACGCCATACCGGGGCGTCATTTTCAATCCGCGCTTCAGCTGGAGCGACAGGATTTGCCCAGGTTCCGCCGATTCGGCACGGACCGGGCTTTCGTCGAGGGTTGGGCTCTCTATGCGGCCTCGCTGGGCGAGGAACTGGGCCTGTATCGTGACGATGAGGCCAAAAGAAACGCCCTCCTGGCCCAATTGAAATGTGCGGTCGCGCTGGTCGTGGATACGGGATTGCACGCCAACGATTGGACCCGGGCACGAGCCGTCGACTATCTGCACGAGCAGCTGGCGGTCAATGCGGCCGATGCCGACCAGATGATAGATCGTTTTGCGGCGCTCCCGGGAGATGCCTTGGCCTGCACGATGGGAGAACTGAAATTTCAGGCGCTGCGCAGCCGGGCCCAACAGGTCCTGGGGCCGAATTTCGATATCCGCGAATTTCATGCCGAGATTCTCAAGGACGGCGCCATGCCCCTCGATATTCTCGAGGCGAAAATGAAGCTCTGGCTGGATGCCCGGCGCTGATGCGAAACGTGCAGAAAATCCGCCAGGCGGCGATTTCTTTCGAACAGTGTCCGTCGATCGGAGTCAGACTATCCAGTGCGCTCATCATTCCTCATCGTTCTGGCGTTGCTTGCCGTGCATGCGGCGCCCGCCGCGGATCTGGCGGAGGACTCCACGCGGGACTCCACGCGGGACGGCGGCCTCGAGGTTGCGGTATCGCTCGACGCCGGGGAACAAAGCGGCAGCGCGGCCGCATCGGTCAGAATTCATGCGCCGCCCGAGGTGGTCTGGCGGCTGATCACCAGTTGCGCGGAGGCCCTGCATCTGATCCCCGGGCTCGTGGCCTGCAAGGTGTTGGAAACCGCGCCGGACCGGTCGTGGCAACTGATTCGTCAGGTGATCGACTATTCCTGGTACATACCCGAGCTGACCTATGAATTTCGAGCGTCCTATGAGGAACCGTCGCGCATATCGATCGAGCGCATTTCGGGAGACTTGCGCACCCTTCGAGGGTCTTGGGTATTGCAGAGCGACGGCGATTACACGATTGCGCACTACACTGTCGCCCTGGCGCCGGGTTTTTGGGTTCCGCATTGGCTGGTTCGAGCGGTCTTGCGGCACGACTTGCCTAAGATGCTGCGTGCGCTGCGCGACCGGGCCGAATTCGTCCAGGAGCGCAAAGAGGATTGACGGGCGCACGCTGCGCCGTGCCGCTCTCATTGCGTGGATGGCCTCGGCGCTGGCTCTCGGCGCCTGTGAGCGCGAACCGGAACCGCCGCCGCCGCGGGTCAAGCAGGTGTTTCATCTGAACCCTTACGAAAAGGACTTCGGCTATTCCCAGGCCGTGCTGATCGACAAAACACTGTATATTTCGGGGTCGGTCGCCGTGGATGACAAAGGGCGGCTGGTGGCGCCGGGCGATATGGCCGGGCAGATGCGGGCCGCTTACTCCAATATTCGCCGCACGCTTGCCGCGCACGGGGCAGGCTTCGGCGATGTCGTCAAAGAGACGATCTATACGACCAACATGGATGCCTTGCTGAAGGCCTCCGACTTGCGGTTCGAGTATTACGACAAAGAGCAGCTGCCGACGGCCTCATGGGTACAGGTGCAGCGCCTGGTTGATCCGGGCTTCATGGTTGAAATCGAGGTGGTTGCCGAACTGCCTTAAGGTTCGAGGATCGAGGTATTGCGCAACGTGGTAGACAAGATATTCGAACGCCGCCTCGCCGGTCTCATTAATTCCGGGGAACGAGGCGTGCTGCGCGGAGGACGCAAGGGCGTCGAAAAGGAATCGCTGCGCGTCACGCCGGCGGGCGACATCGTACAGACGCGCCATCCCTCGGCGCTCGGTGCGCCGCTCACCAACGAGAACATCACCACGGATTTCTCGGAGTCGCTCATCGAGCTGGTCACTCCGCCGTTCGGCGAGACATGGGAATTGCTGCAGTATTTGTGCGACATCCACCAATTCGTGTACCGGCATTTAAATGAAGAGTTGCTGTGGGCAACCAGCATGCCGTGCGCTCTCGACGGGGATGCGAGCATTCCTCTCGCGCAATTCGGCACTTCGAACGTGGGCCGGATGAAGACCATCTACCGGCACGGTCTGGGCGTGCGCTACGGGCGCATCATGCAGGCGATTTCCGGCGTGCATTTCAACTATTCTTTCTCGCCGCGCCTGTGGGGAGTGCTCCAGGACATCAATCAGTCCAGGCAGCCGCTGCAGAACTTCACGTCGGAGCAATATTTCGGCGTGCTGCGCAACTATCGGCGCTACGGCTGGCTCGTGCTGTACCTGTTCGGCACGTCGCCGGCGGTATCGAAGAGTTTTTTTGCAGGGCGCGAGACCACCTTGGCCAAGCTCGATGAGGACACGTTCTACGAGCCCTACGGGACTTCCCTGCGCATGAGCGACATCGGCTACCGCAATAAGAATCAGGCGACGGTCAACGTCTCCGTCAACAGCCTGGACGAGTACGTGCGCGACCTTTCAGGCGCGATCAGCACTCCCTATCCGCCGTACGAGAAGATCGGCGTCAAGGTGAACGGCGCGTATCAGCAGCTCAACGCCAACATCCTGCAGATCGAAAATGAATACTACAGCTTCATTAGGCCGAAGCGGGTTGCTCGTTCCGGCGAGCGCCCGACCAAGGCATTGCAGCGGGCCGGCGTGGAATACGTCGAAGTGCGCGCGCTGGACGTGAGCGCGTTCGATCCGGTCGGCGTCAATCAGAACAAGCTGCGCTTTCTGGAAGCCTTTCTCGCGCTCTGCCTGCTGCGGGAAAGCGAGCCGATCGGGCCGGGCGACAGGGCGAGCCTCGATGCCAATCATTTGCTGGTTGCGCGGCGCGGCCGCGAGCCTGAGCTCATGCTGAAGCGCGATGGGCGCGATTTTCCCATGCTCGATTGGGCGCGCGAGCTCCTGGACGCGATGCAGGGCCTTTGCGAGATCCTCGATCACGGCGAGCCTGCGCGCCCCTATGCCACGGCCCTCGAGCAGCAGCGGGCCAAGATCGACGACGTCGAGCGCACGCCTTCCGCGCGGTTATTGGCGGACATGCGCCAGAGCGGCGAGTCTTTTTTCCAACTCGCGCAGCGGATGTCGAAATTGCACAAGGACTACTTTCTCGGCCTGTATCCTCCGAACGAGCGGCGGCTGGCGGAATTTGCCGCGGCGGCGCGCGAGTCGCACGAGGCGCAGGCTCGTATCGAGGCCGCCGACAGCACGGATTTCGACACTTATCTCGCAAATTACCTGGCCGATTGAGATGCCATCTATTTGACATAATGCAGGTATCGCTCCGGAGATTTGCTCCAAAAAGTGGCGCAGGTCATTGAGCGCGGCGCCACGGAGCAGTACGGTGCAGCGAATGAGCAGCGCCGACCGACTTTCCACTGCTGATCTGCCGGATTCTCCGCAGGCCCGCCAGCTGAAGGCGGGATTCCCCTGGCTCACCTTCCATCCCGAACTGGAGGGCGAATTCCGGCGCACTCATTTCGACGAGAACCTGCGGCATACGCGCGTGAATTTATGCCTGGCCGTAATCATTACGATTGCCTTTACCGCTATGGATTCGACGGTTCTCGGTCCCCAGCTCAATCGCATTCCCACCATGATCCACCTGCTGTTGATCGTTCCGATGCTGCTCATCGGATTGGTGTCGAGCTTTTCCCCTCGGCGCCATCGGATATATCCGCCGCTGGCGGTGGCTGCGTCCATCGTCCTGGGTCTGGGCGTGGCCGCGATTCAGATCATCGCCTCTCTCGGCGGCGTGTCGTTCCTGTTTCCCTGCCTGATGCTGACCATCATTTTCATTTACTTCATGGGCGGGCTCATTTTCTATCACGCGCTCGCCGCGAACCTCATTGTGATGCTCGTCTACCTCGCAGCGGGCACGGCGCTGCAGTTGCCGGGCCATGAATTCGCCTACGACGCGCTCACGATGGTTGCCGCGAACCTGTTCGGCGCGTCCATCGTCTACATGCACGAAAGAACCAGCCGGATGCGCTTTCTCGAAGCCTGGCTGCTGCACGAAATGGTGGCTCGCGACGGTCTGACCGGCATACAGAACCGCCGCATGTTCGACCAGCACATTCAGCGCGTCTGGCAGCAGGCCGTGCGCGAGCAGGAGCGCGTCGCGGTGCTGCTCGCCGATATCGACTGTTTCAAGGACTACAACGATCGGTACGGGCACCAGGCGGGTGACGAATGCCTTCGAGCGGTCGCCGTATCCTTGAGCCAGTGCGCGCGCAGGCCCCTGGATTTCGTGGCTCGCTACGGCGGCGAAGAGTTCGCGGTGGTGCTCTACGAAGCCAGCCGCGAGTACGTCGCCGAGGTATTGACGCGAATTCAGCGCTCCATCGCCGAACTCAATATCCCCCATGAGGCCTCACGGGTGGCCAGCCGCCTGACGGTGAGCATCGGCGCGGCCTTCATCCTGCCGAGCAGCAACCGAACGCCTGATGGGCTGATCCAACTGGCCGATGAAGCCTTGTACAGCGCCAAGGAGCAGGGCAGAAACCGGGTGGTGGTGATGGAAGCGGAGTACCACACGCTGAGAACAGGGCGCTTCGAGAAACGCCGCGGACAACTCGCCGAGTAATACCTCGGCCCCCCGGGCGAATCCTTAGCCCACCGGTCAACATCACGGCGCCAGGGCACCCGGCATTCAGGGTCTGTAGATCGCGACGTGCGCCTCTTCGCCCGCTCTTCTGCTGGCGCGGAACATTCCCTCGGAATTGAATTCCATGGCGACCTCGCCGCGCCGGTCGACCGCGACGACTCCTCCCTCGCCGCGCAGCGCCGTAAGCTCTTCGTGCACGACTTCACGCACGGCTTCGCTCAAGGCGCGGCCGCCGAAGCGCATCCGCGCACAAATATCGTGTGCCACCGCCGCGCGGATGAATATTTCTCCGTGGCCGGTGGCCGAGACTGCGCAAGACCGGTCATCCGCGTAAGTGCCCGCGCCGATGATGGGCGAATCGCCGATGCGGTTGTAGCGCTTGCCGGTCATGCCGCCGGTGGAGGTGGCCGCGGCCAGCCGTCCGTCGGCGTCCAGTGCGACGGCCCCCACCGTTCCGACATGGGATATGGTGAGTGCAGAGAGTCCGGCGTCTCCGCCGCGGATGCGCTCCAGCTGGCGCCAACGCTCCGGGGTGTGAAAATAGCTGCGTGGAACCAGCGCGAAGCCGCGGCTCAGGGCGAATTCCTCCGCTCCCGCGCCGCTCAGCATGACGAAATCGGAATGCTCCATGACGGTGCGCGCCAATTCGATCGGGTTCCTGATGTGGGTTACGCCGCACACCGCTCCGGCATTGAGCGTGGTGCCGTCCATGATCGCGGCGTCCAATTCATTGCCGCCGTCATGGGTGAACACTGAACCCTTGCCGGCGTTGAACAAGGGATTGTCCTCGAGCACCATCACGGCGCGCGTCACGGCGTCCAGACTCGTCCCCCGCTTTTGCAGCACCGCGTAACCGGCATCGAGCGCTTCAGCAAGGCCCGCCCGGTAATTCAGCTCCTTTTCGCCGCCCGCTTCGGAGCGCGGCAGCGTGCCGGCACCGCCGTGAATCGCTAGAGCATACATCTTGAAGTTTTTCCCCTGGCCGCTCAATGGCTGCAAGGCTATCATCAATTACCGATGAATCCATTTCCAAAGACGGGGGCCATCAAGAGCCTCCTCATCGCGAATCGCGGTGAAATTGCCATTCGAGTCATGCGTGCCGCGACCGAGCTCGGAATTCGCACCATTGCGATTCATTCGCAGGAGGACCGCTTCTCTCTGCATCGGACCAAATCCGACGAGAGTTACTTGGTGGGCGCCGGCAGGGGTCCGGTCGATGCCTATCTGGACATCGGCGACATCATCCGCATCGCGACCGAGGCCCGGGCCGACGCCATTCACCCGGGGTACGGCTTTTTGTCGGAGAGTCCCGAATTTGCGGAGGCGTGCGCGGCCGCCGGCATCATTTTCGTAGGACCTCTTCCCGACACCATGCGCCGCCTGGGCAACAAGGTCGAAGCGCGCAATCTGGCGCAGGCTGCCGGAGTGCCGGTGATGCCGGCAACGCCTCCGCTGCCCGGCGACGACGCACAGGTGCTCGCCATGGCCCACGCCGTCGGCTTCCCCGTGATGCTCAAAGCCAGCTGGGGCGGCGGCGGCCGCGGCATGCGCGTCGTCGAAGACGACCGGGAACTCATCGAGACCGTGGCGGCGGCGAGACGCGAGGCCAAGGCGGCTTTCGGCAAGGATGAGGTCTACCTGGAGAAACTCATCCGGCGCGCACGGCATGTGGAAGTGCAGATCCTGGGGGACGCCCACGGCAATCTGGTGCATCTGTACGAGCGGGATTGCAGCGTGCAGCGCCGCAATCAAAAGGTGGTGGAGCGCGCCCCTGCGGCCTTCCTGACGGAGGCTCAGCGCTCCGATCTGTGCGAGGCGGCGCTCAAAATCGGACGCGCCGTCGGCTACCGCGCCGCGGGCACCGTCGAGTTCCTGCAGGACGCCGATACCGGCAAATTCTATTTCATCGAGGTCAATCCGCGCATTCAGGTGGAACACACCGTAACCGAGTGCGTGACCGGAGTCGATCTGGTCAAGGCGCAGATCCGCATCGCCGCGGGCGCGCGCATCGGCACCGTGGAGAGCGGCGTACCGCGCCAGGAGGACATCCGCGTCACCGCCCACGCATTGCAATGCCGCGTCACGACCGAAGATCCTGAAAACAACTTCGTGCCTGATTACGGCACCGTCACCGCTTACCGCAGCCCTGCCGGCTTCGGAATTCGTCTGGATGCCGGGACCGCCTATGCCGGTGCCATCATCACTCGCTTCTACGATTCCCTGCTGGTCAAGGTGACCGCCTGGTCGCCGACCCCCGAAGAGACCATCGCACGCATGCACCGCGCGCTGTGGGAGTTCAGGATCCGCGGCGTGGTGACCAATCTGCGCTTCCTCGACCAGCTGATCATGCATCCGCGTTTCGCGTCCGCGGATTACACCACCAAGTTCATCGATCAAACGCCGGAGCTGTTCCGCAGTCCGCGCAAGCGCGATCGGGCGACGCGGCTGCTCAGTTTCATCGGCGACGTGATCGTCAATGGAAACCTCGTGGTCAAGGGCAGGGCCCGGCCCAAACAGCCCGTGTTTCCGCGGCTGCCGCGCGCCGCATTGGGCAGGCCGCCGGCCGGCACCAAGCAAAAGCTCGATGAGCTTGGGCCGGAGAAGTTCGCCGACTGGATGCTGCAAGAGCCGCGCATCCTGCTGACCGACACGAGCATGCGCGACGCGCATCAGTCGCTCCTGGCGACGCGCTTCCGTACCCACGACATGGCGCTGATCGCGCCGTACTACGCCGAGCTGCTGCCGCAGCTATTTTCGGTGGAATGCTGGGGCGGCGCCACCTTCGATGTGGCCATGCGGTTCCTGCGGGAGGACCCGTGGGCGCGCCTTGCCGCGTTTCGCGAGGCCATGCCCAATCTGCTGCTGCAGATGCTGTTTCGATCGGCCAATGCCGTCGGCTACACCAACTATCCCGACAATGTCGTGCGGCATTTCGTCGGGCGCGCGGCCGATGCCGGCGTCGACGTGTTTCGGGTCTTCGATTGCCTGAATTGGGCGCAGAACATGCGGGTGGCCATCGAGGCGGTGAGAGACACCGGCCGGCTCTGCGAGGCCGCGATCTGCTATACGGGCAATCTCTCGAATCCTCGAGAGACCAAGTACGATCTGAAGTACTACGTCAAGCTCGGCAAGGAATTGCGCGCCATGGGTGCGCACGTGCTCGCGATCAAGGACATGGGCGGCCTGTGCCGCCCGCGGGCCGCGGCGGTGCTGGTCAAGGCACTGAAGGAAGAGGTGGGTCTGCCGATTCACTTTCACACGCATGATACGAGCGGTATCGCGGCGGCCAGCGTGCTGGCCGCGATCGAGGCGGGTGTCGATGCGGTGGACGGCGCGATCGATGCCCTCTCCGGCCTGACCTCGCAGCCCAATTTGGGGTCCATCGTCGAAGCGCTGCGGTTCGGCCCGCGCGATGCGGGGCTCGACGCCGACAAACTGCGCGTGATCTCCACTTACTGGGAACAAGTGCGCCGCGGCTATGTTGCCTTCGAGAGCGATATTCGCGCAGGCGCCTCCGAAGTCTATTTGCACGGGATGCCGGGGGGGCAGTACACCAATCTGCGCGAGCAGGCTCGATCGCTCGGAATCGACGATCATCGCTGGCCGGAAGTCGCGCAGGCCTACGCCGAGGTGAACGAAATGTTCGGCGACATCGTCAAGGTGACGCCGACCTCGAAGGTGGTCGGCGACATGGCCATCACCATGGTCACGAGCGCTTTGACGCGCGAGGCGGTGCTCGATCCGGCGGTGGAGATTGCATTTCCCGATTCGGTGGTGCACCTGTTCCATGGCGACCTCGGCCAGCCGGTGGGCGGCTTTCCCCTAGAGCTGCAAAAGAAGGTGCTGGGCGGCAAAGCTCCGCTCACCGTGCGCCCGGGCGAATTGCTGGCGCCGGCCGACCTCGAGGCGGAGCGCCGCACCGCGGAAGCCAAAGTGGGCCGGACGATCAGCGAAAATGAACTCGCTTCCTATCTCATGTACCCGAAGGTCTTTGCCGACTACGCGGCCGGCCGCGCGGCGTTCGGCGATGTCAGCGCGCTGCCCACGGCCGTGTTCTTTTATGGAATGGACTCGGGGCAGGAGATCAACATCGATCTCGAGCGCGGCAAGACCCTCATCGTGCGTTACGTGACCACCAGCGATCCGCACGAGGACGGCACACGCACCGTGTTTTTCGAGCTCAATGGCCAGCCGCGCCCGATCCGCGTTGCGGATCGCAGCCAGGTGGCGAAACGGCCGCCGCGGCGGAAGGTCGAGCCGGGCAATGCGGCCCATGTGGGGGCCCCCATGCCCGGCACCATCGCGACGGTGGCCGTGCATGCCGGCCAGAAGCTCGAAAAGGGCGAAGCGCTGTTGACGCTGGAAGCGATGAAAATGGAAACCACCGTGCGCGCCGAGCGCGACGGCATCATCAAAGAGATTCTGGCGCGGCCCGGCCTGCAAGTGGATACGAAGGACCTATTGGCCGTTTTCGAGTAGCCGCGGCGTTGCTGCGCGCTCGGAAAACTCAAGGTGGGTCCACGCCTTGCCGCGCCGGCACGGTGACCTGTAGTCCGTCCAGCTCAGCCGTGATGTGGATCTGGCAGCTGAGGCGGCTGTTGCCGCGCGGCTCCCAGGCGTTCTCCAGCATGGCTTCCTCCATATCCTCGCGCGGTTCGAGCCTCGCAAGCCACGCGGAGTCGACATACACATGGCAGGTCGCGCAGGCGCAGGCGCCGCCGCACTGTGCCACGATGCCTTGCACGCCCTGCTGGCGTGCCGCTTCCATCAGCGTGATGCCGATAGGCGCGCTTATCTCGCGCCGGCCGCCGCCGGGCTCCGTGAACACGATCTTGGGCACTAGATCGCCTCTTTGAGCGCCAGCGTGCCGTCGGCCAATTTGTCGGCGTTCATGGGCGTGCGCTCGGCAATGAGCTTGCGCGCCGCCATGTAGTCCTTCGAATGATTGACGGCTTCGACTGCCAGCAGTTCGCGGCCCTTGAGATAGCAGACGCTGAAGCTGCGCGTGGCCGGGTCGCCGCGCAATACCTGGCTGTCGTAGTCCTGGGAGAGGCCGACGATGAGCAGCTTGTTGTCGAACTGATCCGACCAGAACCACGGTACTCGGTCGTGCGCGACCGGCCGGCCGAGCAGATTGAGCGCGGCGGTCTTCGCCTGCTCGAAGGCATTATCCACCGATTCCAGGCGTACCCGCCGGCCGAACCGCGGCGACGGATGATTGGTGCAGTCGCCCGCGGCATAGATGGCCGCATCGCTGGTGCGGCAGTACTCATCCACCAGGATGCCGTTGTCGCAGGCCAATCCCGCCGTGCCCGCAAGCTCGGTGGTCGCAACGGCTCCGACGCCGACGACCACCAGATCCGCCGCGTGAGCGCTGCCGTCGGCGCAGACCACCCGCTCGACCCTGGCGGAGCCTTCGAGACGCACCACCCGCGTGTCGCATCGGATGTCGATGCCATGAGCGCGGTGCTCCTCGGCAA
This sequence comes from uncultured Gammaproteobacteria bacterium, assembly GCA_963784105.1. Classification (GTDB taxonomy): domain Bacteria; phylum Pseudomonadota; class Gammaproteobacteria; order Steroidobacterales; family Steroidobacteraceae; genus Bog-1198. The sequence continues at coordinate 236,149 of CAWAQE010000008.1, read as the reverse complement.
AATACTTCGATACACTGGGTGCGACCACGCGATTCATGATCCGATCCGCCATCTCGAGGACCGTGACTTCGCAGCCCATCTTGCGGCAGGTCGCGGCCGTTTCGAGTCCGATGTAGCCGCCGCCTATGATAACGACGCGCGCCTGCGGCTTGAAGCCCTGCTGAATGGGCGGAACATCCGCGAGACCGCGCAGGTAGCACACGCCCGCAAGCTCGGCCCCCGGGCAGGTCAGACGGCGTGATTCCGCACCCAGGCACAGCAATAGCCGGTCATAGGCCAGCTTCTCTCCGTCGGCAAGCTCGACTTGGCGCGCGGCGGGGTCGAGCCGCACCGCCCGCATGCCCAATTTGAGTTCGATTCGATGCTCGTCGTAGAAGGAGCGGTGCCGGAACGGCAGACGATCGGCCGCCATTTCGCCGGACAGGTATTTCTTGGACAGCGGCGGCCTCTGGTACGGCAGCCCGGGTTCGTCGCCGATCAGGACCAAACGGCCGCCGAAGCCTTCTCGACGGAGGGTATCGATCGCCTGTGCTCCGGCCTGGCCGCCGCCCACGATGAGAATGGTGGAGATCATTGGATTCCTTGGAAATGCCTACCCGACCGGCTCGCCTTTATAGCGGGTTAGGGCCCGCCCCGAAAGGGCATATGCGCATATGGCCGTGCCGTTTAAGCACATTCGTAATAGTATTGCAGCGACGGCCCATTTGACCGGAGTCCAGCAATGAAATTGATTACTGCCATTATCAAGCCCTTCAAGCTCGACGACGTGCGTGCCGCGCTGTCCGAAATCGGGGTCTCAGGCATGACGGTAACCGAGGTCAAGGGTTTCGGGCGCCAGCGCGGCCATACGGAACTGTACCGCGGCGCGGAATATGTCGTCGATTTCGTGCCGAAGACCCGCATCGAAGTGGCCGTCAAGAACGAACTCGTCGACCAAGTGATGGAAGCCATCGTCGGCGCGTCGAAAACCGGCAAGGTCGGCGACGGCAAGATTTTTGTCACCGACATCCTGCGGGTGCTGCGCATCCGCACAGGCGAGACCGACAACGCCGCGCTGTAGCCGCTCCGTCGGATGAAGTTATCCGACGGGTGCCGGCTGATTGCCTGGACGGTCCTCGCCGCGTCCCTATCCGAAGCGGGGTTCGCGGCAAAACTCACCGATAAAGAGCACACCCGCATCGAGGAGCCGCGGCCGGCGGGCCTGCCCAGCGACGCCGAGATGGAAGCGGCCGGAGCCGTCATCGGCAAGATCGACATCGATGTTCGCAACATCTTCAATGAAAGCGATGCGCGCGAGGACAACGGCCTGTTCCGGCTCGCAAACCGTCTGCACATACGCACCAAGCGCTCGACCATCAGGGCGCAGCTCCTGTTTGCAAGCGGGGACAAATACCTCGCGCGCAAGCTCGCGGAAACCGAGCGGGCGCTGCGCCTGCTGACCTACATTTACGATGCGCGGGTGGTGCCGGTGCACTATGCGGACGGCAAGGTCGATATCAAGGTGATCACGAAGGATGTCTGGACCTTGAGTCCCGGCGTCTCTTTCGGCCGCGCGGGCGGCACCAACAGCACCAATTTCAATCTTCAGGATACGAATTTCCTGGGCTGGGGGAAGACGCTGCAAATATCCCACGGCAGCACCGTCGATCGCACCAGCGACACGGTCGCGTGGACCGATCCGAACGTGTTCGGATCCCGGTGGACCTCGGCGCTCACCTACGTCGACTCGAACGACGGCTCGGAGCGCTCGCTGCAAGTCATCCGCCCCTTCTACTCGCTGGACGCGCCGTGGAGCACCAAGATCACGGCTTTGAGCTTCGACCGAACCGTTTCCCGCTACAACCTGGGCAATATCGTCGATCAATTCAACGACAATCAGACCTCGTACGAGCTGAGCGGCGGCCTCTCCAATGGATTGATCGACGGCTGGACCAAGCGCTTCACCTTTGGAATGCGCTTCGACCGGAATATATTCTTGCCGACGCCCGGCACCGCCACGCCCGCGCAGCAGCTGCCGCCGGACCGGACTCTGTCCTACCCCTTCGTCGGATTCGATTTTCTTCAGGACCAGTATAAAAAAGTCGGCGACGAAAATCAGATCGGCCGGACCGAGGACCTGTATTTCGGCAGCGAGATCTCGGGCGAGATCGGGTATTCGGACTCGGCCTTCGGCGCGGACCGCAACGCCGTCATGCTCACCGCGAAGGCCCTGCGGGGGATCGAACTGACCGAGCTGCAGCAGCTGTTCTTGACCAGCGATTTCTCATCGCGCATCGAGGATGGGCGCGCGCGCAATCTGATTGCCGATGCCGGAGCCAAGTACTATTGGCGCTGGCGCACGGACTGGCTGCTGTACGCCGGACTGTCGGGGACGGTCACGGATTCTCTGGATCCGGACATGCAGCTGCTGCTCGGCGGCGACAATGGCCTGCGAGGCTACCCCTTGCGCTACGAGTCGGGCACTTCCCGGGCGCTGTTCACCATCGAGCAGCGGTTTTACACGGATTGGTTTCCGTTCCGCCTGGTCCGGGTCGGGGGCGCCATTTTTGCCGATGTCGGCCGGACCTGGGGCAGCGGCGTCATCGGCAACAGCGATCCGGGATTGCTGCGCGACGTGGGATTCGGCTTGCGGCTCGGCAATACGCGCTCCGGCCTGGGCAATGTATTGCACATCGACTTCGCGTTTCCGCTCAACAATATTGCGGGCATCCAGAGATTCCAATTCCTGGTGCAGACCATGCAGAGTTTCTAGGGTCCGTCCGCCCCCTCAGGTCCGCGCCGACTTGCGCCGCCGCGATATCAACCACAGAAAACCGATGCAGACTGCGAAATTGAGCACCCACCACCATAGCTGGCGGGCGGAGTTCTTGTTTTCCGCGTGGCCGGCGGCGGCGACCTGCAGCGTGCCCTTGAGACTCTCCTCGGCGCTTCCCTGCGCGACCTGAATGTCGACGGCTGCCGCGCCCGGAACGGCGAGGTCCGGAGTCTCCAGAGTGTAGCTGCCGTCGCTTTCTGCCGTGGTCGGGTGCGCGACGCCGCGAAGCACCACCGTGACCGCGGCGCCCTGCACCGGGGCGTTGTCGATCGAGCGGCTTATATGGATGGTCATCCGATCGCCGCGCACCAGTCCGACCGCGAGTAAATCGGCGGAACGTGCTTCGATCCGCGCCGGCGGCTGCGAGGGCGCTGCGGCGGACGCCGCGGCTGCGATGCCCAATGCGGCAAGCGTCCAGGCGCATCTCCATGCCGGCGCTTTCTTCAAAGCAGGAAACCCCATAACCCCAAGGCGGTGCCGGCAACCGCGGCCAGAGCGCCAAAAATGGGGAAAAAGCTCTTCCTGGCCAAAAAGTACAGGGAACAGAGGACGAGCCCCAGTTCCAGCAGTCCTTCGCCGATGTCGAATCTCAGGGCACGGATCTCTTCAATGTCGCTTCTGGCATCCTTCGCCTTCGCGTCTTCCCGGATAGTCTGCGCATCCGCGGCATATTTGGCGCGGGCTTCCTCCAGCTTTTGAACGGCGTCCTGCGACTTGATCGGGTCGGTGCCCAGGGTGTGCAGCAGGGTCACGGCGACCTCGCTGTTGTATTCGCGGATTTTCTTGGCCTGGTAGTAAGCCCACGCATCGTTCGATTCGGTCCTGTGAATGACCGCGTCGGTATGCGCTCGGTGCGAGGCAATGGTGACCACCGACAGAAAAATGCCGACCACACCCACCATAATTCCGACGCGGCGCGTATTCGGATCCGCGCTATGTTCGGGTTTGACTTCGATTTCAGGCATGGCGGAAAGTTGGGCCTCGGCGGCGCTTCGGGAGCGTCATCGTCATTTGACGGCATGCAGGCGCGGATTGGCGCGTGCGATACCGAGGACGCCGCTGCGCACGACTTCGACGATTTCGCCGAAGGCGGCGACATTGGCGATGAATTCGCCGATCTCGGTTTCCGTGCTCGTCAGTTCCACGATGTAGCTCGACGGATTGGAGGACAGCACCCTCCCGCCGACGCGGCGCAGCAGCGTACCCACGGCATCGACGTGCTCGGCCGCGATCTGCAGTTTGATCAACAGCAGTTCGCGCGCGAGGGTGTCGCCGCTGGTCATGTCCTCCACGGCCACGACATCGACCAGCTTCAGCAACTGGGCGTTGATCTGCGCGATGACGTGGTCGGTGCCGATGGTCACGAGAGTGACGCGCGATACCGTGGGATCATTGGTGGGCGCCACCGACAGCGATTCGATGTTGTAGCCGCGGGTGGATATCAGGCCGGTAACGCGCGTCAGCGCGCCCGCCTCGTTTTGCAGGAGTATGGCTATGAGGTGTCGCATGGATGATGAAGCATACGGGAGGGTGGCACTTGGGCGCCAGGGCGAGAACTGCTAGTCTTTGACCGTGAAAGACCGTTACGACATGTTAAATCAGGCCGCACACCCGCTGGCGGGCACCAGCATGACGGGTGCGGATATGCTGGTCCAGGTATTGGCCGACGAGGGCGTCGACACTATTTTTGGCTATAGCGGCGGCGCGATTCTGCCGATATACGACGCCGTATTCCGCTACAACCAGGAACACCGATCCTCCATGCCGCTGATCGTCCCGGCCAACGAGCAGGGCGCCGGGTTCATGGCCGCCGGATACGCCCGCGCCAGCGGCAGAATCGGCGTGGCGCTGGTCACCTCGGGTCCGGGGGCCACCAACATGGTCACGCCGGTGCGCGACTGCATGGCCGATTCGGTGCCCGTCGTCGTGATTTGCGGCCAAGTGCCCACCACGGCCATCGGCACGGACGCGTTTCAGGAGGCGCCCGTGCCGAGCATCATGGGCGCCGTGGCCAAGCACGTCTTCCTGGTTACCGACCCGGCCAAGCTGGAGGCGACGGTGCGCACGGCCTTCGAAATCGCCCGCACCGGCCGCCCAGGCCCCGTGGTGCTCGACGTGCCGAAGGATGTGCAAAACTGGAAGGGCGTGTTTCACGGCTCGGGGCGCCTGCCGGTTCCCGGGTACCGGCAGCGAATGAATCGCCTCGAGCAAAGCAAAGTCCCGGAAGCGGCCTGTGCCCACCTGTTTGCCGCGTTGGGCGCCGCGAAGCGCCCCCTGATCTATGCGGGCGGCGGCGTGATCAACGGCAGCGCGGCGCATGCATTGCGGGACTTCTCGAAGGAATTTCAAGTGCCGGTCGTCACCACTCTGATGGGGATCGGCGCCGTCGACACGACGCACGCGCTCTCGATGCGCATGCTCGGAATGCACGGCGCGGCGTTCGCCAATTACGCCGTCGATGACTGCGATTGCTTGCTCAGCCTCGGCGCGCGCTTCGACGACCGCGTGGCCGGCAATCCGGCCAAGTTTGCCGGCGGTGCCAAATTTATCGCGCACTTCGACATCGATGCGTCGGAGATCAACAAGGTCAAGCGGGTGGACTGGAGTCATGTGGGCCTGATGCCCGATGCGCTGCTCAGCTTGCTGGACTACGGCAAGCGCGTCGGTTTCGAGCGCGACTGGTCCGAGTGGCGCCGCCACTGCGACGAGCTGCGCTCGAAGTACGCCATGAACTACGATCGGGGCAGCGCGCTCATCCAGCCCTACTATGTGATCGAAGAGATCAACCGGCTGACGCGCGGCGAGGCCATCATCACCACCGGCGTGGGCCAGCACCAAATGTGGGCGGCGCAGTATTTCGATTTCCGCAGTCCGCGTCTGTGGCTGACCTCGGGCAGCATGGGCACCATGGGTTTCGGCTTGCCGGCGGCGATCGGCGCCCAATTTGCGCAGCGTGGCCGCCTGGTCATCGACATCGACGGCGATGCCAGCATCCGCATGAACATCGGCGAGATGGAAACCGTCACCACCTACGATCTACCCGTCAAGGTGGTGGTGCTCAACAATTGCGGCGACGGCATGGTCAAACAGTGGCAAAAGCTGTTTCACAGCGGCCGACTCAGCGCCAGCGACAAGAGCCTGCACACCAAGGACTTCGTCAAGGCGGCGCAGGCCGACGGCTTCAAATACGCCGTGCGCCTCGATAAGAAGGCCGACGTGCCGCGCATCATCGACGAATTCATCCGCTTCAAGGGCCCTGCATTCCTCGAGGTCATGATCGACCCGGACGCCGGTGTTTATCCCATGGTGGGGCCCGGCCAGGCCTACGCCGAGATGATTACCGGCGAACACATTCCCTCGCGCACCAAGGTTGACATCAAGACGCCGGACGCGTCGGAAATGTTCTGATCGGATGCGGCGGCGGATGCTACCAGGCGCCGATATTGGGCATGGCGGTCCAAGGTTCCGCGGGAGATAGCGCCGCGCCCTTCTGCAGCAGCTCGATCGATATATTGTCGGGCGAGCGCACGAAGGCCATGCGCCCGTCGCGCGGCGGACGGTTGATCGTGACTCCGTGTTCCATCAGACGCCGGCACGCGGCGTAGATATCGTCGACCGCATAGGCCAGGTGCCCGAAGTTGCGGCCGCCGGCATAGCTTTCCGGATCCCAATTGTGAGTGAGCTCGACCTGCGCCTCCTCGTCGCCGGGCGCGGCCAAGAACACCAGCGTGTAGCGTCCCTGAGGATAGTCTTTGCGCGACAACTCACGCAGCCCGAGCGCATCACGATAGAAGCGCAGCGATCGCTCGATATCGGTTACGCGTACCATGGTGTGTAAATATTTCATCGGGCATCGCTCTCGTGAAATGGGACTAATGTGGGCGAATTTGGAGGAAGACATGCACAAAAGCAAACTAGGCGGATTCATCATCGACTGCCGGACAAACGATCTCGACGGCGCCGCCGGCTTTTGGGGCGCAGCGCTCGGCATGCCGGTGCGCGAGTTGCCGGGGAGCGAGGGAGTCTACAAACGGCTCGACGATCCGCAACACGGCTTGGACATCGAGGTGCAGAAGGTGAGCCACGAGAGCCGCGTGCACCTGGACATCGAAACTGACGATATCGAGGCAGAAGTGCGCCGCCTGGAGAAGTTAGGCGCCAAACGGGTACAGGCAGTTCACGACTGGTGGGTCATGGAGGCACCGACCGGTCAGCGATTTTGCGTGGTTCGCGCGGCTTCGAAGTCTTTTGCGGAACGGGCCACCCGATGGTCCGAGTCGGCGCCGTTCCGGGTCTGAAAGCCGCTGTCTGTCACAAATTGGCGACACACTTGACATAGTGTATCAATCTCGAAACATTGCGGCATAACTACTAGATTTATCTATATTATCTGTTATGATCAAGCTGTCGACGCAGCGCGCATTTGTAGCCAGCGTTACTTAGTTGCAACACTGGATTGAGACAAAGAAGGTCGAACGTAGGCACAACGGCATACGTATCTTCCAATTTAGGACGTGTCGGGTTTTTACCTAGCACCTGTTCCACTCGAATTCCCCGGCAAGTCCGGGGATTCTTTTATACCCACCCGTGAATCTTGTACTCTGCTTACCCCCTTTAGGACCAGCGGCAATCGGAAGGACTATTGATGCATGTGAGCGACGGATTTACGGGCGCGATCGGCAACACTCCCTTGATTCGCTTACGCCGGCTGAGCGAGGAGACGGGCTGCGAAATCCTGGGAAAAGCGGAGTTCATGAATCCCGGCGGTTCAGTCAAGGATCGCGCGGCCAAATGGATCGTCCTGGACGCCGAGCGGCGCGGGCTGCTGAAACCCGGAGGCACGGTGGTCGAGGGCACCGCGGGCAACACGGGGATCGGCCTGGCGCACGTATGCAATGCACGCGGCTATCGATGCGTGATAGTGATGCCCGACAATCAAGCGGCCGAGAAATACCAAATTATCGAGGCCTTGGGCGCCGAATTGCGCAAGGTGCCCGCCGTGCCCTACAGCAATCCCAATCAATACCAAAAGGTGGCCGGGCGTCTCGCGCAAGAGCTCCCCGGCGCCATTTGGGCCAATCAATTCGACAATACCGCGAATCGCGATGCCCATTTCGAGTCGACCGGGCCTGAGATCTGGCGGGACAGCGACGGTAAAATAGACGCCTTCTGCGCGGCAACGGGCACCGGCGGCACTTTGGCGGGCATTGCCCGCTACCTGAAGTCGAAATCCGGCGCGGTCCGAATCGTTCTGGTCGATCCTCCCGGCAGCGCTCTCTACCACTACTTCAAGGACGGGGAATTGAAGAGCGACGGCGGTTCGTCGATCACCGAGGGCATCGGCACCGGCCGCGTCACCGCGAATCTCGAGGGCACTCCGATCGACGATGCACTGCGTATCTCGGATGCGGAGACTATGCACTTCGTCTACCGGCTGCTCCGCGAGGAGGGCTTGCTGCTCGGCAGTACGGCGGGAATCAACGTGGCGGCGGCGGCCACCCTCGCGAAACAGCTCGGTCCAGGGCACACCATCGTCACGATTCTGTGCGACGGGGGAGCCAAGTATCAATCCCGGCTGTTCAACCCCGCCTGGATCGCCGAGCGCGGCTTTGCGGAGGCGATCCGCTAGGTCGGGGGCAAAGGGTGGCGGCAGCCCAAGGGTCGCGGCCGTGGGACGTCAAGCCGTCTGAGACAGGCCGGCCCCTGCAGCGGTGCCGAACCATGCAAGCGTCGAGTGCAGCGCCACTACCTCGCCGACGATGAGCAGGGCAGGCGATTCGAATTTCGCCTCGGACGCGGCGCCGCCAATGGTGGCCAAAGTGGCGGCAACGACGCGCTGGCTCGCTGTCGTGCCCTGCGCCACGATGCCGGCCGGCCGGTCGGCTGCGGCGCCGTGCTCGATCAGCTTTTCCACGATGTAATCCAGGCGTGCAAGACCCATATAGAACACGGCCGTGGTCCCCGGCATCGCGAGCGCGCGCCAATCGGGGTCCCCTGCATGGCCCGTGACGAAAGTTACGCTGTGCGCGTGATCGCGATGCGTCAGCGGAATTCCCGCGTAGGCGGCTGCCCCTAAGGCCGCGGTGATGCCGGGCACCACCGAGAAATCGATGTGCGCCGCCGCCAGCGCTTGGAGCTCTTCTCCGCCGCGCCCGAAGACAAAGGGATCGCCGCCCTTCAGACGGACGACCCGCCTGCCCAGATTCGCATGCTCGATGAGCAAGGCGTTGATTTGTTCCTGTGAGCTGCCGATATTGCCGGCGGCTTTGCCCACGCAGATGAGGGCGGCATCGCGCCTCGCCAGATCCAGCACCGCAGGAGGCACCAACCGATCGTGCAGAATCACATCGGCGTCCTGCAGCGCGCGCAGGGCTTTCAGGGTCAGGAGTTCCGGATCGCCGGGGCCCGCGCCTACCAGAGTCACTTCTCCGGCGGCACGGGGGGCGGTCGAGGTGGTCGACAGCAGCCGCTGCGCGATGCCCAGCGCGCCCTGGCTGTCGCCCTCGATGAAACGCCGCGCCGCCGGCCCGTCCACCACGGCTTCGAAGAAGCGCCGCCGTTCGCCGGTATCACGCAGCTTGCGGCGGGTACTCGCACGCAACGCCTTGAGCCACGACGCCAATTCGCCGATTCTCTTGGGAATATTCGCTTCGAGCCGCTCGCGCAAACGGCGCGCCAATACCGGCGACGTCCCGCCGGTCGAGATCGCCACCAGCACGGGGTCGCGATCGATGATTGCGGGCACGATGAAGCGCGAGGCCTCGCGATCGTCCACGACATTGACGGGTATGCCGCGCGACTCGCTCAAATTGGCGATCCATCGGTTCACGGCGCGGCGCGAGGTGGCGACGATCACCAGACGCGCGCCATCCAGATCCTCGGCGGCAAATTCCCTGACGATCAGCTTCAGCTCGCCTGCGGCGGCGCGCTCGTTGAGCTCGGGCGCCATCGCCGGCGCAACCACGGTGATCGATGCGCCGGTGCGCTCCAGGAGCGAGATTTTGCGCAGCGCCACCTCGCCGCCGCCGACGATGAGCACTTTCTGCCCGGCGAGATTGAAAAAGACCGGAAAATAGTTCACTTCGTATAGCTTACCTTCTGGCCCATCTGGCGGCGCGGATGCAATCCGCACTCGCGTGAGTCGCTGCGTTCCCACCACCAGCGGCCCGACCGCTCCTCTTCACCGGGCTGCACCGCGCGCGTGCACGGCGCGCAGCCGATGCTCGGAAAGCCGCTGTCATGCAAGGTGTTGTAGGGCAGCCGCTTTCTGCGAATGTACTCCCAGATCTCGTTTTCCGACCACTCGAGCAGAGGGCTCACTTTGTGCAGGCCGTACAGGCCATCCCATTCCACCGGCGCGGCCAGCGCGCGGCTCGCCGATTGTCCGCGCCTGATGCCGGTAATCCAGGCGCCATGGCCGGCGATGGCGCGGCGAAATGGTTCGACCTTGCGTACGGCACAGCACCCACGCCGCTGGTCCAGGCCGTCGCGGAAACCGTTGATGCCGTGTTGGCCGACCCATCCCTCCAAATCCTCGGTCTTGGGATAGTAGATCTTCAAGGTCCGCCCATAGCGCTGCTGCACCCGCTCCATGAGATCATAGGTCTCAGGGTAGAGCCGCCCGGTGTCGATGCTGAAGATCTCGATCTCGGGCACCGACTCCCAAATCAGGTCGGTCAGGACCATGGATTCTGATCCTAAGCTATTGGCATAACACACGTTTTTGAACTCCGCCACGGCGCGGCGGAGCTGTGAAATGCTGTCCTCTGCGCGTTCGCGCAGGACTTTGGAGAGCTCGTACAAAGGGGTCTCGGCAGTTTCGCTCAAAGGGGCAAGTGGGGAAACTATAGGGCGGCCTTCGCCGCCGCGAAACGAACTAGAGCGCATGAGCACATGCGTTTTAGTGATGGCGATGGGCAGCGAGGAGCGCAGCGCAGCCAGGTTTAAACTTATATCCTATGAGGACGAGCTCTCTTTCAACTACAAGGGCCGCCCGCCGATGAAATTCCAGCAACTGCGCTATCTTGTAGCGGTTCATGAAAACGGCTTGAACATCACCGCGGCCGCGAGGCAGCTGCACACCTCGCAGCCGGGAGTCAGCCGCCAACTGAAGCTTCTGGAGGAGGAACTCGGCTTTCAGCTGTTCGAGCGCGAGGGCCGCGCGCTCACGCGGACCACCGACGCGGGCGAGGAGATCATTTCTCGGGCCGCCAGCATCTTGCGCGAAATGCAGAACATTCGCCGTACCTCGGCGGAGCTGCGCAAGGCGGACGGCGGTACGCTGTCGATCGCAACCACGCATACCCAGGCTCGGTACGTGCTGCCGCAGGTGATTCGCGCCTTTCGGCTCAAGTATCCGAAGGTGCGCCTGCATTTGCACCAGGGCACCTCGGAACAGATCGCCGAAATGGTGGCGCGCGACCGTGTCGACTTCGCCATCGCCACGGGCTCGGAGGACCAGTTCCCTCATCTGGTGCGCCTGCCGGTGTATCGCTGGCATCGGGCCGTGGTCGTGCCGCAGGGTCATCCGCTGGCATCGGGCGGCAAGCTCACGCTCAAGAGGCTGGCTGAATACCCGATCGTGACCTATGTCTTCAGCATATCGGGCAGATCTTCGCTGCCTGCGCTGTTCGAAACCGCCGGCCTGTCGCTCGATGTGGCCTTGACCGCGCGCGACTCGGATGTGATCAAGACCTATGTGCGCATCGGCTTAGGGGTGGGCATCGTGGCCCGGCTGGCCATCGACCCCGCCACGGATGGCGACCTGGTCGTCCTCGATGCGACCCACCTGTTCGAAGGCCATACGACCTGGATCGGCTTTCGCCGCAGCGCGCTGCTGCGCGCCTACATGTACGAGTTCATCGAGCTGCTGGCGCCTCACCTGCCCCGTAAATTGGTGCGCGAGACCGAGAAATTGGAGACGCAGGAAGAGGTGGACCGCATTTTGGGCGATTTGCACATTCCGCTGCGCGACGTGCCGTAGGCCTACGCGGACCTAAAACGCGATCAGCTTGGCGCCGACCAGCAGCAATATCGCGGCCAGGAGAAAGCGCAGTATCGTCTCCGGGACGCGGCCCGCGAAGTGGCTGCCGAGGTAGATGCCGGGCAGGGATCCGACCAGCAGGGACAGCAGCAGCTTCGTGTCGACGCTCCCGAACAGCCAATGGCCCAGGCCCGCGACCAACGTGAGCGGCACGGCGTGCGCCAGATCCGCAGCGACGATGCGCGACGCCTTGAGCTGCGGGTACAGAAAGAACAGCGCGGTGATGCCGAGCGAGCCGGCTCCCACGGAAGACACGGTGACGAGGGTTCCGAGCACCGCGCCGGTCAGGATGGTGTAGGCGGGGTGACGCTCGGCTTGGTAGCTCTGCACCTTCGATAGACGGCGCAAGTGCGTGCGCAGCGCGAGTGCCGCCGCCGTGAGCAGCAGCGCCGCGCCGAGTGTGGTGGTGATGATCTTGGGGCTGCCGAATCCGTGGGTGAAGTGATGCAAGCAGAAGAGCGTGAGCGCGGCCGCGGGAAGGCTCCCTGCGGCGAGCAGGTACGTGATGCGCCATTCGACGCGCCCCTGCTTGGCATGCACGTAGGTACCGCCCGCCTTCGTGATCGCTGCGTGCAGAAGGTCCGTGCCCACGGCGGTCGCCGGATGAATGCCGAATAGAAGCACCAGCAGCGGCGTCATGAGCGAGCCGCCGCCGACGCCCGTGAGCCCGACGATGGCCCCTACGGCGAATCCCGACAAAGATTGAGCTGCATCGATCATGTAGCCACTATAGGGTGTTCCAACCGGGCGAAGGGGACTATCGAGTCCGGGCGGTCTGCGGGCGCCGGCAGGCGTAGCCGCCTACAGGCGCCGCAGCTTGAGCGGCAGTCCCGCATCGTTCGCGGGTTGATAGGCTTTCGAGAATGTCGAGAAGGCCTCGTGCGCATCGTCGATGTCGGCGTCCGGCAATTCGAAGCTGTTGAAGCCGCAGCGCGCCATGAAGAACAGTTGATCGCGGCGTACATAGCCCGTGGCGCGCAGCTCCCCCGTGAATTTCCAGTGTTCGCGCAGCAGCCGCGCCTGAGAATAGCCGCGGCCCTCGCTGGGTCCGGGAAATTCCGCGGCGATCAATTCCAACCGCGGCAGGTCGGCCGCCAGCGATTCAACCTTGTGGGCGGGCTGCAGCACCACGCCCAGGCGCCGCGCACCACGCGCAATCCAAGACTCACGCTCGTTCTGCCATTGCTCCAAGGTCAGGATCAGCGCCGCGGCCGGGCTGCCCTCGGCTTCGGCGGCGTACGACCAGTCGTCGTCGGCGACTCGGCCGTCACGCAGCAATCGGCGCGGCATAAACCCTCTCTTTGAACGGCTTCACACCCAGGCGGCGCACCGTATCGAGGAAGCGTTCGTCCGAGCGCCGCTGTTCGACATAGACACCGAGCAGACGCGAAATCGTTTCTGCCACATCGGCCTTCGCGACGGATGGACCGATGACCTGCCCCAGCGAGGCGTCCGCGCCTGCCGCGCCGCCGATGGTGATTTGATACCACTCCTCGCCGTTCTTGTCGACGCCGAGAATGCCGATGTGCCCGACATGGTGATGCCCGCAGCCGTTCATGCAGCCCGACATCTTGATTTCGAGTTCGCCCAAGTCGTAAACATAGTCGTAGTCGTCGAATCGTTCATTGATGAGCTTCGCCACGTCGATGGAACGGGCGTTCGCGAGGCTGCAAAAATCCAGTCCCGGACAGCAAATCATATCGGTCAAGGTGCCGATGTTGGGAGTAGCCAGGCCGGCCTTTTCGAGGATCTGCCACAGCTCGAAGGTCTTTTCCTGCTCCACGTCCGCGAACAGCAGATTCTGCGTATGGCTGACTCTCACTTCGCCGAAGCTGTAGCGGTCGGCGAGATCGGCAACCAGCTCCATTTGGGAGTCCGTGATGTCGCCCGGAGCGACATCGGGCTTCTTCAGCGAGACGTAAACGGCACGGTAGCCCGGCACTTTGTGCTCAACCGTGTTGTAGCGGTACCAGGCGCGAAATGCCGTGCTCTTCCCCGCGGCGGGTTCGCCGTTTGCGAGGCTCCGGTAGGGGGGTGGATCGAAGAAGCCGCGCAGGCGCTCGATTTCAGCCTCATCGACGCGAGGAGCGCCGGCCCGCGTCGCTTCCCATTCGGCTTCGACGCGCTTGCGGAACTCTTCGATCCCCAAAGAGCGCACCAAGATCTTGATGCGCGCTTTGTGAATATTGTCGCGGCGGCCTTCCAAGTTGTAGACGCGCAATACGGCTTCTAAATACGACAGCAGATGTTCGCGAGGCAGGAACTCGCGCACCACCTGGCCGATGATGGGCGTGCGGCCGAGGCCGCCTCCGGCCAGAATTTCAAAACCCGGCTCGCCGTTCGAATTGCGCACGATGTGCACGCCCACGTCATGCACCAGCGAGGCTGCCCGATCCTGTGCCGCTCCGGTGACCGCGATTTTGAATTTGCGGGGCAGGTAGGCGAATTCGGGGTGGAAGGTCGACCATTGACGGATGAGTTCGCACCATGGGCGCGGATCCTCCAGCTCATCGGGGGTTACGCCCGCAAGGTGGTCGGATGTGGTGTTACGGATGCAGTTGCCGCTGGTCTGAATGGAGTGCATCTCGACGGCGGCGAGCTCGGCCAGGATATCCGGCACCTCCTCCAGCTTGGGCCAGTTGTACTGGATATTGAGGCGGGTCGTGAAATGCGCATAGCCATGATCGTAGCGGCGCGCAATGCTCCCCAGAGCCCGCAATTGCCTCGACGAGAGCAGGCCATACGGGACGGCCACCCGCAGCATCGGGGCATGGCGCTGGATGTACAGGCCATTGCGCAGGCGCAGGTGACGGAATTCGTCCTCGCTCAAGCTGCCGGCCAGGAAGCGGCGCGTCTGGTCGCGAAATTGTGCGACGCGTTCGTTTACCAGCGTTTTGTCGACTACGTCGTAGCGATACATAGTCCGTCACCATACGTCGGCAGCCCTCTGCACCGCCAATTACCGGAACGCATGAGCTTATGACTGCCGGTCCTGTGCAAGCCCCCGGCATCGCGCTTTCGGCCCACCGGCGGCGCGCCTTGGCAAAACCGTGATTTGCTCGGCAGAGGGATTCGGTGGTTACGTGCAGCATCGCGGAATCAATCTAGGGGTCCGCATTGGCAACTGATCTCACGGAAGTCATGGTCGCGCCGGACACTTATCATGTCTCGCCCGAACCCATGCTCATGATCGCCGATTTGCACGGAGCCCTCGCGCTTTGCCTGCACGATGAGGGGCGGTGCGTGGGCGGCCTGCTGCACCTGCAGTTCAAGGGCGGAACCGGCCGCCCCAGCGATGTCACGGATAACACCTTGAGTTCGGTCTTGGTGGTGCTCGACCGCTTCAAGCGCGCGGTTCTCGGCAACGCCACGCGGGCCGACACGGTGCAAGCGCGAATCCTCGCACATGCATTGCCGCCGACGGATGCCGGCGAGCCCAGCGCCTCCCTGGTCGACTTGATCCGAGCCGATCTCGTCGATGCAAAGATCGCATGCGGCACGCAGACCACGCGCAGGACGGAAGCGATCAGGGTGTGCTTCCAGCCATTCGAAGGCCGCGTTTGGATTTGCGGGCCGAACGACCTGCGAGCCGCCCCTCGAGGCCGCCGCTCCGTAGGCTGATTCCGGCGCTATACCGCCCGCGAGGCTTCATTATAAGATTGGCGGATGCGGCTCGTCGTGGTTCTTGCGGTGATGTGTCTTGCAGGGTGTGCAAGCGAAAAGCTCGCGCAGGCGCCGCCCGCCGGCGTTGATTTCAGCGGAGTTTGGAAGCTCAACGAGGCGGACAGCGACGATCCGCAGCGGCTCATTCAAGCCCAATTCGATACGCCTGCCGCCGGTCAAAGCAATGCTCCGGGCGGACAAGGAGGCGGTTCGAGCGGCCGAGGAGGCCGTGGGCGCGCAGGGGCGGGCGGCATAGGTGTCGGCGGTCCGACGGGCCCCGTCATGCCGTCTGTCAGTGCAATGAGCGATGGCCTGCGCTGGCCCGGGAAGCACCTGGAAATCAAGCAAGTCGCCGGGGTGGTGGCCTTTAGCTCGGACGGACTCAATCGGGTTTGCCAGCCTTCGGGCGGGGGAAGATCTCATCGGCATCACGCCGAGGACAGTCGGGACGGCGACACCGAGGGTCGAGACGAGCCCCGGGCGCGGGACGCGCCGCCCGTTCATTGCGGCTGGGAGGACAAGACTCTCATCGTACGCGGCGGCGATTCCGACGACGACCGTCCGCCCTTCGACGAGAGATACAGCCTGTCTGACGATCGCCAGCGCCTGGTTGAAGTGGTGGGCTTCAAGGGAGGCCGCTCGAGCGGGTTCACGATGTCGCGTGTATGGGATCGCGCAAAATAAATAAAAAAGCCGGGCATTGCCCGGCTTTTAGGTCCCCATGCCTTTTGTGGCGCTATTCTCCGCGCTCTGGCGATGATTGGTCTTTTTGCTTCCCTAGAGTCCTATTGCGTTCGAGCAACACTCTAGCTCCGAGCCGCCCTCGAAGCTAGTCTTATTGCAAAGAAGTGCAAAAATTAATGTAGCATAAAACCAACAAATGACGACGATCAGTCGCCGCCCAGAAGCCGGGTCAAATGGCGAATTCACGTAAAGCAGGAGATCCCTTGATTAAGGCCCCAAAATCGTCCCCTCCATCCATGGCCGTCCGCACTCGCCGGGCCTATTTCGATTGCCAGTTCGGCCAATTGCATGTGCGCACCGCTTTTCCGACCACCGGCGGCTTCGATGAACAGGTGACTCTGTTCTGCCTGCATCCCATCGATGCCTCGAGCCGCACATTCGGCGCATTCTTGGCCGAGGTCGCCGATGTGCGTTCGGTGTATGCGCCCGATCTGCCGGGCTACGGCGAGTCAGACTCTTCGCCCACGCGCAGCATCGCGGACGCCGCCAAGGCGATTTCCGATCTGGCCGCCGACCTGAGGCTGCGTCAGATCGACGTGCTGGGCGTTCAGTATGGCGCCGAGGTCGCTCTGGAGCTCGCCGCGACACGCCCCGATCTCGTGAGGCGCCTGGTGCTGGCGGGCATCCCGAGTCCCGAACGCTTGGGGCTGATCAGGCAGCCCAGATTGGTGATCAATGTCGCCGATCACGGGAACGATCCATTCGGTGCCGGCTCGAGAGGCTTGGCGAAGCAAGCCGATGCCTTCTTGTGCGGCCACGGCAAGGCCTAAGTTGAGACTCAATAAGTACATCAGCGAAACCGGTGTCTGCTCGAGGCGCGAGGCGGACAAGTGGATCGACGCGGGCCGCGTTACCTGCAACGGCCGGCCCGCCGCATTGGGGACCCGGGTCGCCGAGGGCGACCAGGTCTGCATCGACGGTGAGCCGATCGGCCTGAAGAAACGGCATATCTACATTGCCTTGAACAAGCCGGTCGGAGTGACCTGCACCACCGAAGCCCACATCGAGGACAACATCATCGATCTCGTCGGCCACCCCGAGCGCATCTTTCCGATCGGCCGCCTGGACAAGGACTCTGAGGGCCTGATCCTCTTGACGAACAACGGCGACATCGTCAACGAGATCCTGCGTTCCGAGAACAATCACGAGAAAGAGTACATCGTCACGGTCGATCGCCCGGTCACCGATCTCTCATTGAAGATGATGGCCGGCGGCATCAAAATCATGGGCCAATTGACCAAGCCCTGCAAAGTCGGCCGCCTCGATCAAGAGTCGTTTCGGATCGTTCTTACCCAGGGATTGAATCGTCAGATCCGCCGCATGTGCTCCGCGCTGGGCTACAAGGCGCAGCGGCTTCAGCGTGTGCGCATCATGAACATTCACCTGGGGACCTTGAGTCCCGGGCAATGGCGCGAGCTGACCGATGCCGAGCTTGCCGGCCTGCTGCCGCGCTGAAGAGCGCGCGCCCTAGCCTGAGCCCGACCCGGATCTCAGCGCGGGCGCGGCGAGCCCTTCCGACCACAATCGCGCGCTCGTGGCGCGCCAGTCCGGATCCTCGGCCCGGGTTGCCAGCCAGCGAAAGAAATCATGGTGCTGATGGGTCCAGTAGGCATAGCTGTAGAGCGTGCCGCCGGTGCTCGAGTCGACGGTGAAACGCCTGCGAAACCCGAAGCTTGCCCAGCCGCGCGTGCAGCTGATCCGAGGCGAGTTCTCCGACAGCGCGTACTGATTGGGTCCGACCTGCAAGCGCAAACGTCCGGCATGGCCGTACACGCATATATTCGGCTGCGATGCACGGATCAGTGCGATGCCGTGCACCAGCGCCGGCGAAGTGTCCGGCCGAGCGATATGAGGCGACCATGTCCCGCCGAGCGCATGCCATTGCAGCACCATGCTTTGGCGGCGGAAATCGATCACCGAAATGGTGGTGGTGTTGTCTGGAGCCATGCTTGCAGCATGCCGCATTCGCGGCGCATTGAAAATCTTGGCGGTAAACCCTTAAGGAGCGGGGCGGCGATCGGGTGTGTCGGCGAAGGTCTTTTGCACGATGCCGGCGGTCAGTATCTGCGGCAGAACGACAGGTTCGGATGAGCCGGGCTTCGAGTTGTACACCACGTAGAGCGGCACGCCGGCGCGGCCGAAGGAAGCCAACGCCTGCGTGATGGCGGGATCCCGATTCGTCCAGTCCCCCTTCATCAGCGTAACCCCCTTGCTGCGGAAGATCGCCTGAACCTCGGAATCGGCGAAGGCGTTTCGCTCATTGACCAGGCAAGTCAGACACCAGCTGGCGGTGAAATTCACCAGCAGCGGCCGCCCGGCCGCAGTGAGCTTGGCAACTTCCGCGGCGTCGTAGGGCTGCCACTCATCCGCTGCGCCTCGAGCGGAGGCACTCGGCGACGCCGCGGCGATTCCGGCGAAACGCACCGGCAGAACGACGGCAAGCAGCACGGCAAGGGCCGCGGTAACGAGCGCGGTTGCCCGTCCCCCGAATGAGCCTGATTTAGATTTCTGGTAAGCCCAAGCCGCCAAGGCGATGAGAATCGCACCGGCCAAAGCGGCGCCCAGGCCGATGGGGGATGTTTGCTGGGCAAGAACCCAGAGCAACCATGCCGCCGACGCATAGATCGGGAATGCAAAGAATTGCTTGAGTGTATCCATCCAGGCCCCGGGCCTCGGCAGAGCGCGGCGCATCCAGGGCGCGAAGGACAGGAGCAGGTAGGGCAGAGACAGCCCAAGACCCAGCGCCGCGAAAATACAAAGTGCGATCGCCGGCGGCTGCGTCAGGGCGGCTCCGACCGCGAAAGCCATGAACGGCGCGGTACACGGCGTCGCCACCAAAGTGGTCAACACACCCGTGAAAAATGCGGCGCGATAGCCGTCGCCTCGAGTAAGGCCGTCGCCGACGCCCGCCAGGCCGCCGCCCACCTCGAACACGCCGGATAGGTTCAGGCCCACCGCCAGCAGCAAGTACACGAGCAAGGTGACGAACAGCGGCGATTGCAGCTGGAAGCCCCAGCCGATCTCAAGCCCGCCCGCGCGCAGCGCCAGCAGCACGGCCGCGAGGCAGAGCATGGAACTCACGACACCCGCGGCAAATACGAGGCCCTTGGTGCGCACGGCGCCGGGATGCTTCTTGGCCTGCTCGACCAGGCCGATGGCCTTGATCGACAGCACCGGAAACACACAGGGCATGAGATTGAGTATCGAGCCGCCCAGAACGGCGAACAGCAGCAGAAGGGGAATCGATGCGCTCGTTGCTTCGGCGGCGCCCGCTGCCGCGAACCGCGGACCGGCCTTGGATTGGCTGCCGTCGGCGCCGGAGAAGCGTGCGGCGATTTCCATGGGCACCGTCACCGTGTCGCCGCCGCTTTGCTCGGTGGCCAACAGCACGCCGCGAATTATCCCCGCCTTTGGGGGCTGATAGCCCAGCTTCATCGCAAGCTCGACGGCATTCCCGCGGCGGGCCAGGGTCTGTGGCGCGGCGTACTCGATGCCGCCGTCATCGTACGGAAAGAAAGCCAAAGACTTGATCTGCGGCAGAGTGGCGCCCCATTCCTTGCCGAGCGAGATCACCAGCCGGCCGTTCTCGATCCGTGCAGTGGTCGCTGCCAGTTCCGCGCTGGGCAGCTCACTGCGTGCGGCCGTGAAGAGCGCCGCGTCCGCCGGATCGACGGCGCCGGACTGCGCGTTGACCGGCAGCGTCAATTGCAGATTGGCATCTTCCGGAATGCACACGTCGGAGCAGACCAGCCAGCTGGCCTTCGCCGAGAGCACGGCCGGCGTGCCCACCTGCAAGTCCTTGGGCGCGGTAATGTTGACCAAGTGCACTGCGTGCTTGGCATAGCCGTAATTGACCAGAGGCGGAATCTCGAAGCGATGCGGCGTGGTCCAGACGATGTCTCCCGCCGTGAATCCCGGCGGCAGCCGCCAATCGAGCTTGGTGGCCTGGCCGGAGTCGCCCGGATTGCGCCAGTAGGTATGCCAGCCGTCGCGGATGTTGAATTCCAGGGCGACCCAGAAGGATTGGCCCGGAGCGATGGCGCCGACCTCGCTCACCAGCCGCGCCTTCACATTGTCGGAGGCAACGAAGTTTCCGGACAGGGGGAGAGCCGGCGGCGCGGCCAGGAGCAAGCCCAACAGCCAATATTTCACTGTGCGCATATCCGTATGGTACCCAATAAAGCGAAGCAAAACCCTCGAGGTGCGTGGGCTGTGGCGCATCTCACATATCTCAAGGCCATACCGCTTGGCACGCTCTTCAGCTAATGTAGGCGCCCCTTAAGCGTACCGCCCATGCAAGAAAACTACGTAGACCGCATCCTCAAGGCAAAAGTTTACGACGTCGCCGTCGAGACGTCGCTGGAAGCCGCTCCGCGGTTATCACGCCGGCTGGACAATCGCGTCTGGTTCAAGCGTGAAGACCTTCAGCCGGTGTTTTCGTTCAAAATTCGCGGCGCCTACAACAAGATCGCGCAGCTGTCGCAGATCAGTGCGCAGCGCGGCGTCATCTGCGCTTCGGCCGGCAACCATGCGCAGGGAGTTGCCTTGGGTGCCCGCACCCGGGGCATTCCGGCCGTCATCGTCATGCCGTTGGTCACGCCTGACATCAAGGTGCAGGCGGTCGCCGATCTCGGCGCTGAAATCGTGCTGCATGGCGATGACTACGATCAAGCCTATGAACACGCGATTGAAGTCGGCCGGGAGCGCGGGCTGGTGTTCGTACACCCCTTCGACGATCCCGATGTCATCGCCGGGCAGGGCACCATCGCCATGGAGATCCTGCGCCAGCATCACGGCGACGACATCGACGCGATTTTCGTTCCTGTCGGCGGCGGCGGCCTGATCGCCGGAATCGCCGCCTACGCGAAATCGCTGTATCCGCGCATCAAGATCATCGGTGTCGAGCCGGAGGATGCGGCCGGCATGTACGAATCGCTGCGCGCGGGAAAGCGCGTGACCCTCGATCGGGTGGGTATGTTCGCCGATGGCGTCGCGGTGCGGCGCGTGGGCGAGGAGACGTTCCGGCTCGCCAAGCAGTATGTCGATGAAATCATCCTGGTGACCACGGATCAGATCTGCGCCGCCATTCAAGATATTTTCCAGGACACGCGCTCCATTGCCGAGGCAGCGGGCGCCTTGGCGGTTGCCGGCATCAAGAAATACGTGGCGCGCGAGAATTGCACGGCGCGCACCTTCATCGCCATCAACGGCGGCGCCAACATGAACTTCGACCGCCTGCGCTATGTGGCCGAACGGGCGGATTTGGGCGCCCAGCGCGAGGCGCTGTTCGCCGTACAAATTCCCGAGGCGCCGGGGTCCTTCCTGCGGTTCTGTGAACTGCTGGGCCGGCGCAGCGTCACGGAGTTCACCTATCGGTACGGGGACCTCAAAGCGGCGCAGATTTTCGTCGGCCTGGCGCTCACCCAAGGCAGGGCCGAGCGCGACGGCCTGCTCCAGAGCATAGCGGCCGCGGGCTTTGCCGTGCACGACATGACCGACAATGAAATGGCCAAGCTGCACGTGCGCTACATGGTGGGCGGCCAGCCGCACGGCCTGGCGGATGAGCGCCTGTACCGCTTCGAATTTCCGGAGCGTCCCGGAGCGCTGCTCAAGTTTCTGCAGGCCATCGGCACCGCTTGGAACATCAGCCTGTTTCACTACCGCAATCACGGATCGGATTACGGGCGGGTTCTCGCCGGCATACAAGTTCCGCCGGAAACGCGCACCGACTTCCTGCTGCACCTCAACGAATTGCATTACGCCTACACCGAAGAGACGGACAACCCGGCTTACAAGATTTTTCTCGGAGGGTGAGCGTCTGCCTTGAGCCAATTCTGCGCGCGGTGCACGAAGGGGTCGTCGGCGCCGCGGGCCTTTACCAACAGCGGCAATGCGGCGTCCAGCTCGTCGGCCGCCTCGTGCCGCCTGCCGAGGTGCGCCAGCGCATAGGCGTGAATGGCGTGAGCTTGCGCTACATAGGGGTTCGAAGCCGCCGACGTCGCATTCCAAATTTCGAGGGATCGATCGCTCAGGGACAATGCCTCCTCCGGCTTGCCGCGATCCACCAAGAGTTGCGCGAAATGCATGAGCGCCGAAGCGCGGTATTGGTGATTGACGGGCAGCGATTTTTCGTAGATGGCCAGCGCCTGGCGGAATTGCGACTCGGCTTCGGATAGATTTCCCTGGTCGTGCAACAGCATCGCCAAACTCACGCGGTCGTAGCCGACGCTGTAGCTGTCGGGGCCGTAGAGTTTGAGTTCAATGTCCAGGGCGCTGCGCAAGAGCGGTTCGGCCTCGGTCAATCGGCCTTCGCGCTGCAGCAGCAAGCCGTAATTGCCGCGTGCCGCCACGGTTTCAGGATGCTGATCGCCGTAGGCCAGTTCGTTGCGGCGGATTGAGTCGCGGAACAGCGTTTCAGCGAGTTTTAGGTCGCCGCTGTTCTGCGCGACGAGCGCCAGATCATTCAGGCGCATCGCAATACGGGGATGATCGTCGCCGAGAACGCGACGATCGATTTCCAATGCGCGTTCGTAGGTTTGCTTGGCAAGACTCCACTGCTGTTCGTCCGAGTAGTCCTTTGCGAGATCGTCCAGCAATGCAGAGACATCGGTGGGCGGGGCGGCGGTATTTTCCAGGATGTTCAGGCTGCGATTGTAGAGTTCCTTGGCATCGAGAAATCTATCTTGCTGGTATCTGAGCACGCCCAAGGCCCAAAGTGAGCGCCCGGATTCCTGACTGGCGGCACCGAAATTGCCTTGCGACAAATGCAGTGCTTTCTGCAAAGGCGCCTCCGCGCCCGAAAGATCGCCCGCGCCTATGCGTGCGCGGCCCAGTTCCAACAGCGTTTCAATATGCGATTTGTCGCTTGCCTGGGGCTGCAGCGCCAGCGATTCGGAGAGTATCGGCTGCGCTTCCTTGAATTGCCCCAGGCTGTTGTAGACCGCTCCGATCGTCCCGAGCAGCGCCGCCCTGGTCGCGGGTTGATTTTGCAGCCCCGCCCGCAGCCGCTTTGCGCCCGAATCGAGCAGCTCCCGGGCGGTGACCTGATTGCCGCGATTCTCCTCCGGATCCGACAGCTTGAAGAGGTTCACCAGGAAGCCGGATACTTCTTCGGCGCGAGCCCGCTCGCGCTCGGCCGTCGCACGCTGCTCGGCAACCCGGTCGCGTTCCGCCGCGATTCGCAGCGACTGCATATACGCGGTCATTGCGAATGCCAGGATCAAAAAGGCCACGCCGCCGGCGGCCGTGACCGTCAACCAATGACGCCGGACGAACTTTGACGTGCGATACGACAGGGTGTCGCGGTGAGCTATCACCGGTTTTCCGTCCAGATACCTCTGGATGTCGTCGGCCATTTGCTGCGACGACCCATAGCGGCGTTCAGGTTCCTTGCGCATCGCCATGAGCACGATATTGTCCAGATCGCCGGCGAGCGTCCGCCGCAGTCGTTTGGCGGTGGCGCCGCGCGCCTCAACGATACTGCGGATTTCCGCCGTATCGTCAGTATCGACCGAGTGACTGGGAAGCGGCGGATCCTTCTCGCAAATGGCGCGCTCGATATCCGCGAGGCGCGTGGACGGGATCACGAAGGGGCCGGTACCGGTCAACAATTTAAACAGCAGCACGCCCAAGACATAGACATCGCTCGAGGTCGTGATGGCCTGCCCTCGGACCTGCTCGGGGCTTGCATGATCGGGCGTCATGAGGCGAAAGTCGGCGTGAGTCACCGCCAGCGTATGATGCCCCGCTTGGCGTTCGTCCAATAATTTGGCAATGCCAAAATCGAGCAATTTGGGCACGCCTGAGGCGGTCACCAATATATTCGAGGGTTTGAGGTCGCGGTGAACGATGAGGTTCTGATGGGCGTAATGTACCGCCGCACAGACGATCTGAAATAGCTTGAGCCGCGCCGCGATATCCAGGCGGTTCGAATCGCAGTAGACGTCGATCGGGACGCCGTCGACGTATTCCATGACGATGTAGGCCGTTCCGTCCGCCAAGGAACCGCCGTCCAAGAGATGCGCGATGTTCGGGTGATCGAGCTGAGCCAGGATTTGCCGCTCGATTTTGAGCCGCGACTGGACCGCGCGGGCCACCGTCCCTCCAAAAACCACCTTGATCGCCACCTGCTGATCGAACTCGGCGTCCGCCCGCTCGGCGAGGAACACCTCCCCCATGCCGCCGACACCCAAGGTGCGCAGCACGCGATACGGCCCGATGCGGTCTCCCTCCATGACTTAAAGCATGTACCCGGCGTTGGTGAACCGCAAACACCCGCGGCCCTTGCGGCGAGGTGGTGCTTGCGTGTAAGAAAGCGGGGGCCAATCGCGAAAACCAGGAGTTCGACACATGGCAAATGGACACGATCCCAACGAGCCGCCGCCTAATCCGGGATCAGGCACCGGGACGGGAACAGGAACAGGAACCGGCACGGGAACCGGTACCGGCACGGGAACAGGAACCGGATCCGGTAGTGGTGCGAGCCCCGACACCAGCCGCAGACCGCCGCAGAGCAGCGCGGCAGTGGCTGTTGCAGCCGCGGTGGGCGGCGCCATCGGCGGTGTGGTCGGTGCTCTGATCGGCAGCGGGATGCACCACTGATTGGATAGCTTGACGGCGTACCAGGTGCTGCGTGAGCCGCGGCATGAGATCCTGCGGATACGTGGACTTGATATGCATCTGACGCGCTGGGGGCCGGAGCCTTCAGAGTCGCTGTTGCCTGTGCTCTTGCTGCACGGCTGGCTGGATAGCGGCGCGACCTTTCAGTTCATGGTGGATGCGTTGCGACAGGACTGGCCCTTGGCGGCGCTCGACTGGCGCGGCTTCGGGCGCAGCGAGTGGCCGCAACAGGGTTACTGGTTTCCCGACTATCTCGGCGACCTCGATGGCGTGCTGGACGTGCTGTCGCCGTCAGCCCCCGCCCGATTGGTCGGACACAGCATGGGCGGCAATATCGCCTGCTCGTACGCGGGTATCCGGCCGGAACGAGTCCGCTGCATCGTCAATCTCGAAGGGTTCGGTCTCGCGCGGACCTCGCCCGGACAAGCACCCGCGCGGCTGCGCAAGTGGCTGGACCAGTTGAAGACTCCACTTGAGCGCAAGGACTACGCCTCATTTGAGGAATTGGCCGGCATCATTCGCTTCCGCTATCCGCGATTCTCCGCCGCACAAGCCGCATTTGTGGCCGCGGCCTGGGGTAAACTCGATGCCGGCGGTCGGGTGCGGCTCGCGGGCGACCCGCGCCATCACTGGGTGAATCCTATTCTGTACAAGCGCGAAGATACCGAAGCGTGCTGGCGCGAATTACACGCGCCGCTGTTGATGCTGGTGGGCGAGGAGTCGAACAGCCTGGCGAAGCTGGGCGCCGACGGCACGGAGGCGGCGTTTCGCGCGACATTTCCTCATATCGAGATTGCCCGCGTCGCGGGTGCGGGACATATGCTCCATATTGAAAGGCCGGATTTGGTGGCGCCGCTGGTCGAAGCCTTTTTGGACGCCCACTAGGGAGGCCTGATTCGCTGCTATGAAGACAGCAAGCATCATCGGATCTCGGTCGGGGCTGACGATGGCGCACGTTTCCGCGGAAACGTCCCAATGACCGCGCAGTGGATGACGGGGCGTTTCCGCGCAATCGTCCCTGACAGTGGTCCGCAAAAAATGATACGGCGCATCTACCCGACTCGCTTCGGACAAATGCACTTGCGCAGCAACGAAGGCAAGGGCAAGGGCGTGCCGCTGGTGCTCCTGCACATGTCGCCGCGCTCCGGTGTCATGTGGGAAATGCTGCAGGAGCGGCTGGAACGGCCGACCTTCGCGCTCGATCGGTTGGGTTACGGCTTTTCCGATGCGCCGCCGTGGGCCCTGTCCCTGGAGCAGTACGCCCAGGCCACGGTGGACACTCTGCAAGCGGCGGGAGTCGAGGGCGATGTCGACATTCTGGGAATTCACACAGGCTCCATCGAGGCCATCGAGGTTGCTCACCAAATCGGTTCCCATGCGCGGCGAGTCCTCGCCGTCGGCATGCCGTTGTTTTCGCCGGAAGAGCAGCAACGCCAGATGGAGAAGTACAACGAGCAGCCTCTGCGGCCGGCAACCGAGGGCGGCCATGTGCTCGGCGCCTGGCGCGGCGGCTTTGCCTTTCGTCAACCGCCTTATGACCTGGCCGACGTGCACCGCCGGTTCGTCGAGCATGTGCTCGCGGCAAATCCCGGCGCGGCATTTCGCGCCGCGTGCGGGTACCCCATCGAGAAGAAGCTCAAGAGCTTGAGAGCGCCATTGACGGTGTTTGCTCCGCACGACGACATCATCGAGCAAACTCTGCGGGTGAAACCGCTGCTCAAAGCCGGCGCCACCTACGTCGACCTGCCGGAACTCGGCCATGACCCATTTCACGTCGCCCTCGATCGGATGGTGGCGCTCGTGAATCGTCACTTGCCGCCTTAGACCACGGGCTGCGATGGAGGTGTCCAATGTGGCCGCCGACGCCGCCCAGCCCCGGGCGGGAAGCGCCGTGGCCGAGCCGGGGCCGCCACCCAATCAAGCCGTGGGCAGTCAAGCCGCGGGCAATCAAGCGGCGGATACCGTCGCGCCGTTTGCCGATCACGCGGATATTCGGCCGCTCGACATCGCGGGTGCTCTGCAGATCCTGCTGGCGGAAGTGCGTGCGGAGCTCGACCTATCGCTGCTCGACGCACTTATACAAAACACCGCTGGGCAGGGTACTGCCGCACAACGCACGGCGTCGCAAGGCGCGGCCGCGCAGACTCCCATGCAAACGGCCCGCGAGCTGGCGGAGTCGTTCCTGCTGGCACTCCCCGAGGAGGCGAACGATGCGCCGGTGTGGACCGCCGCGCTCGCCCGGGCGGATGCGGCAATTCTGTCCAGCATGGAGCGCGCCATCGGCATTGTGATGCAATGGCGGGACGTGCCCGCCGCGGCGGTGGCGGCCGTGAAGGACACGCGAACGCTGCTCGTTTCGGCCCTTGACGATGACCCCCCGAACCCGCTGTGGCTGCAGCCCGAATGGTTGGGTTTGGGACCGCTGTTTCGTCGATATCTGCGCCGTCGCCGCAATGCGCGCCGCCGCCTGACCGACCCCGATCATTCACCGCAGAGTTTGGACGAGAGCGAGGAGTTTTACCGATGACGACCGTGTATACGCGCGGGCAAATCGAACGGGCGATCCAGCCCACCCAGGTCATCGCGGCCATGGAGCGCGCCTTCGTGGCGTATTCGAACGGCGAGGCGGTGATACCCCCGGTGGGTCAATTGGAATTCGAGGACCCGCCGGGGGATTGCCACATCAAGTACGGGTATTTGAAGCATGGCTCGACCTTTACCGTCAAGATTGCCACCGGCTTTTGGAAAAACCCGGAGCGGGGTCTCGCGTCCAGCAATGGCGTGGTGCTGGTGTTCAGCAGTGAAACGGGCGAACTGCTCACCCTATTTCAAGATGAGGGATATCTGACGGATATGCGAACCGCCGCGGCCGGCGCCGTGGCGGCCAAATACCTCGCCCCGCCTGAGGTCGGGTGCATCGGCATCATAGGCGCGGGAATCCAGGCCAGGCTGCAGCTCGAGTATTTGCGCGAGGTGACCCCTTGCCGGCAGGTCAAGCTATGGGCCCGCAGCGTCGATCGCGCCCGGGCACTGACGGTGCCCGGCTTTGACATCGAAGTCGTTGCCTCGCCCGCAGAAGTCGCGGCAAGCGCCCGATTGATCGTCACGACCACCCCCTCCCGGGGCTGGCTGCTCGGCGCCGCCGATGTGAAACCGGGCACTCATATCACCGCCGTGGGTGCGGATGGCGGCGGCAAACAAGAGCTGGACCCGAAACTCTTCGCGCTCGCCAAGGTTCGCGCCGTCGACAGTTTGAGCCAGTGTTCGAAGTACGGCGATTCTGCATTTGCTCTCGAGCAGGGCTTGATCGAGATGGGCGACTTGGTGGAACTTGGCCGAGTGATTCAGGATCCGTCGCTGCGGCGCAGGAATGAGCGGGACATCAGCATCGCCGATTTGACGGGCGTGGCCGTCCAAGACATGGCCATCGCCGAACTGGCACTTCAGGGGCTGCAAGGCGCTTCATCGTGAGTACGGCGCGGCGCGGCGTATCGTCGCTCGGCGCGGTAGTATTCGTTGCCTGCATGCTCACTCGACAAGCCACCGCCGCCGCCGCCGAAACTATCGGCACCGTCACCCAAGTGTATGACGGCACTCTGACCTCCGACATTCAGATCAACACCTTTCGCAACATCGACCGGCTATTTCCGGTGCGTGTCGTCAAGCATGGGCCCGATGTGCTCGCGCTGCCTCGCGCGCCCCAAGCCCCTGACCCACTTCGAGTTCAGCTCCGCCGGCAAATCCTACGACTTGATCGATTACATGGCCTTGAACCGCGTTACGGCGCTGCTGGTTCTGAAAAACGGCAGAATTGCCTACGAAGATTATGAAATGGGCAATACAGAGAAGACGCGCTGGATGTCCATGTCCATGGTCAAGACCATCACCTCTTCGTTGATGGGCGCGGCGATCCAGGATGGGCACATCAAGAGCATCGACGATGCCGTAACCCGGTATGTCGCTGAAACTCAGGGGCAGTGCCTACGACGGGGTGAGCATTCGATACCTGCTGGAAATGGCCTCGGGCGTGAAGTGGGACGAAACCTATACCAACCCGGCGTCGGACCGGCGCCGCATGCTCGACGCGCAAATCGCGCAACGCCCCGGCGCGATCCTGGATTTGATGGCCAAGCTGCCGCGAGCCGCAGCGCCGGGCACGATCTGGAATTACAGTACGGGCGAAACCTTCGTTGCCGGGGCGGTGGTGCGGGCCGCGGTCGGCCGCTCTCTCGCGCAGTACTTGTCGGAGCGAATTTGGACCAAGGCCGGCATGGAGTCCGACGCGACTTGGTGGCTGGAATCGCCCGATGGGCTGGAGATCGGCGGCAGCGGGCTCAGTGCCACCTTGCGCGATTACGGGCGATTCGGCCTGTTCCTCATGAACGGCGGAGTTGCCGGCGGCGAGAGGATTTTGCCGGAAGGCTGGGTCAGGGACGCCGGCAGCGGCAAAATCATCGGCGGAAAAGCCGTGGATTACGGCTACCTGACCTGGCCGTTCTCCGCGAGCCCCGGGTCCGTCAACGAAGGCGCATTTCAGGCGCTGGGGATTTACGGACAGCATGTATACGTGAACCCTAAGGAACACGTCGTGATCGTCGTCTGGAGTGCCCTGCCCAAGCCGACCGGCAAGGAAGTCATTGCAGATGCGGATTTTTTTGCGGCTGCGGCGACGGCGCTCCGTTAGCGCCGGGGCTAGCACCACGATGAAGTGGCCCGCGGTCACCGCCGCGGTCGTTGATCAGGACACCCTTGTCCTGGTTGCTCCAGCATTGAAATGCTCTCCATCACCGCCATTTGTCGGCTCCTGCATTCTTCGGCATCTTCGAGAATGTCCGCCGGCACTTCATAGTAGGTCATGCTCCAATGGGGCCTGTCGGCGAAGGGACGGAACCGTCCCATATTGCGAGCCTCATAATCGCCGCGGTTCGAGTCGTTCACTTTGAAATACAGGACGTCGGCGGCGATGAGTCCGAAGAACCGCTCCTCATGATATAGGCCGACGCCGCCGTTGCCGTCTCCACGGCGCCCGCATCGACACCTTCCGCGCAATATCTTAGGATTCGCGGCATGAATTGGAAGCCCGGCGGCGCGGCATTGCTCGCATTTCTCTTTCTGTGCGCGGCCGGCAGTGTGTCGGCGCGTCACCGCAGCCATGCCGGCGAGAGCGCCCCCGGCGACTTTGCCTACTACTTGCTGTCGCTGTCTTGGTCGCCGGCGTTTTGCCTGTCCTCGCCGGGCTCCGCCGAATGCAATGGGCCGCGGCGCTATGGCTTCATCGTTCACGGACTGTGGCCTCAAAACGAGCGGGGTTGGCCGGAACATTGCGACGTACACCGCGATGTGCCGGACGATGTGGTGCGGGGCATTGCCGATCTGATGCCCGCGCGCGCACTGGTTTATCACGAATGGTCGGCGCACGGCACCTGCAGCGGGCAGGGCGCACCGCGGCTTCGCGAAGTGCACATCTGTCTCGATCGCAATCTGGCGCCGCGCGCCTGTTCCGACGATGCCATGCGCGGCGCCTGCAGAGCGCCGCAAGTGATTATCCCACCGATCCGCTGATCAACTGAAAAGAGGTCCCATGGACAAACCACCCCTGCCTCCGTTTACTGCGGAAACCGCGGCGCAGAAGGCGCGCATGGCGGAGGATGCATGGAATACCCGCGACCCTGTCCGGGTTGCGCTTGCGTATACGACGCACAGCCGCTGGCGCAATCGCGCCGAGTTCTTGCAGGGACGCGAGGCGATTCAGGCATTTCTCGCGCGCAAGTGGGCGCGCGAGCTCGACTACCGGCTGATCAAGGAGGTTTGGGCGTTTCGCGAGAACAGGATAGCCGTGCGCTTTGCCTACGAGTGGCGCGACGACAGCGCGCACTGGTACCGCAGCTACGGCAACGAGAACTGGGAATTCGACGATCACGGCCTGATGCGCCTGCGTATCGCCAGCATCAATGATTTACCGATTGCGGAGGGCGAGCGCCAATATCACTGGCCCTTGGGGCGCCGCCCCGATGACCACCCCGGCTTGAGCGAACTCGGGCTATGAGCCGCGGTTGACACCACCCTCGATTTTGATCGCCTTGGGGCGGCAAAGCGGCATGGAGGCCGTTTCGCCGCGATTTTACGTATTGTGCGCCGCCACTTTGGCCCAGGGCATCAATCGGCGTATGCCGACATACCGGCAACTGAAGTAAGATGATCCGGATGGCGCAACACGATCACAGTGGACACAGGCACGAGGGACACGAGCACGAACCAGCGCACGAGCACGCGCATGAGCACGGCCACGGCCATTCCCATGCCCATGGAATAGCCACCCAGGGCATCAACACACGAATGGCCCTTGCAGTGGGGCTGAACCTGATTTTCGTGGCGGTCGAGGGCGGTTTTGGGTTTCTATCCAACTCCGTGGCTTTGATCGCAGACGCCGGCCATAACTTGAGCGACGTGCTGGGCTTGGTATGCGCTTGGACGGCCATGTATTTGGGGCGCAGGCCGCCCGGCGCGAGATTCACTTACGGCCTGGGCCGTTCCTCGGTACTGGCGGCGCTGGCGAATGCCGTATTGCTGTTAATGGCGTGCGGCGCCATCGCCTGGGAGGCGGTGGGCCGTCTCGCAGCGCCGCCGGCCGTGGCCGGCGCAACCGTGATGGGCGTCGCGGCAAGCGGTATAGTGATCAACGGCCTGAGTGCATGGATGCTGCACGCCGGGAGCCACGGAGATCTGAATCGGCGCAGTGCCTTCATCCATATGTTGGGCGACGCCGCCGTATCCGTCGGCGTACTGCTGTCGGGCGCGATCATCTTGTACACCGGCTGGAGCCGATTGGACCCGATCGTCAGTTTGCTGATCGTAGCGGCGATCCTGGTGAGCACTTGGGGCCTGCTGCGCGATTCGCTGCACCTGTCGCTCGACGGCGTGCCGGCGAGCGTCAATTCGTCGGCCGTGATGTCCTACTTGGCCGATCAGCGGGGAGTGACCGACGTGCACGATCTGCACATATGGGCGCTCAGCACCACCAGTGTCGCGCTGACCGCCCACTTGGTCGTGCCGGATCGCGGTTCCGAAGATGCGCTGCTGCAGGCGCTCACGCCCAATCTCAAGCGGCGCTTTCATATTCAGCACGCCACTCTGCAAATCGAGCGAGACCGCTGCGAACACGGATGTGAAGCCGAAGAGGCCTGATCGACCCCGCTGCGCTACCGGATTTGCGCGGCGGCGCGCACGAATACAGGCGTCAGCAATCTGTACAGCGAATAAACAGCAAAGGGCGCGACCAGGATCCAGGCAAGTCCAGCATGCAGGATCGCGTCCCAGAGCGCCGCAACCGCGTGTCCGGCGCCTTGCGCCATCAAGGCCAGTGCTTGTTTGATCGATACGGGCTCGGGAGGGAGCCGCAAGATCCACTCCCCGAGGCGGACGAAGGGGATGATCAGTAATAGTTGCGTGGGCGCCATGGCCGCCTGCACGATTTGAATCGCCGGTAGATTCAATCGAAATGCCAATGCGATTACCGCACAGAGGATGGTCGAAACGCCGAGAATGGGGATGTTGCCGACCACGACTCCGATGGCGACGCAGAGCGCGAGCCGGTCCGGCGAAATGCCCTGCCTCAACAAGCCGAGGAGGGGTTCGATGATTCTGCGGTTCAACCAATCTCTCACACTACATCCCTAGGGTGTTTGGCGCCCATGGCCGCCCCTGCGGATTCAGGGCCTTGATATATCGGCATGGCTTACTGCCGGTCGAGCCGCTACAGTCTGCCCTAGGGAGAGTGCAGCATGTCCAATGAAAGTGCGATTCGTCGCGACGTCGGAACCATCGCGCTGATGTTCACCGGCTTGGGCTCGATCATCGGATCGGGCTGGCTATTCGGCGCCTGGCGCGCGGCCCAGTTGGCGGGCCCCGGCGCGATCTATGCGTGGATTATCGGGGCGGTCGTCATTCTATTCGTCGCGCTCACCTACGCCGAACTGGGGGCCATGTTTCCCGAGTCCGGCGGCTCGGTGCGCTATGGGCATTATTCGCACGGCTCGCTGGTGGGGTTCGTCGCCGGCTGGGCGGCTTGGATCGCCATCGTCTCGGTGATTCCGGTGGAGGCCGAGGCATCGGTGCAGTACATGAGCTCCTGGCCTTGGACCTGGGCGCACGAGCTTTATGTGCATGCCGCCAACGGCCAGGGCGACCTGACGATGCCCGGCCTTTTCATTGCCGCCGGGCTGGTGGTGATCTATTTCCTGCTCAATTTCTGGAGCGTGAAGGTTTTTGCCGATACCAACAGCGCCATCACGTTTTTCAAGCTCATCGTCCCGGCGGCCACCGCCGTCGCGCTGGTATGTACCGGCTTCCACTGGGAGAATTTCCGGATCGGCATCCATGGCGGGAAGCATGTGGGCAATGTCGCGGCCATCCTCACCGCGGTTGCCACCAGCGGCATCGTATTCAGCTACAACGGCTTCCAGAGTCCGGTGAATCTGGCGGGCGAGGCGCGCAATCCGGGACGCAGCGTGCCCTTCGCCATTTTCGGCTCGATCGCGCTGAGCACCGTGGTGTACCTCATGCTGCAAGTTGCCTTCCTCGGAACTGTGGCGCCCGAGCACTTGCACGAGGGTTGGGCGGCGCTGGAATATAGCTCGCCGTTCGCGCAGCTGGCGCTGGCGCTGAATCTGAATTGGCTGGCTCTGCTGCTGTACGTCGATGCCTTCGTCAGCCCCAGCGGCACCGGCACCACATACACGGCAACCACGGCCCGCATGATTTACGCCATGGAGCGCAGCGGTACCGTGCCCGAAGTTCTGGGCCGGGTGCATCCGCGCTTCGGCATCCCGCGGCCGGCGATGTGGTTCAATTTGCTGGTCTCCTTCGTCTTCTTGTTCCGCTTTCGCGGTTGGGGGAAGCTCGCAGCCGTGATCTCGGTGGCCACCATCATCACCTACCTGGTCGTGCCCATCAGCGTCATGGTACTGCGGCGAACGGCACCCGACCTGCACCGGCCGCTGCGCGTTCCGGGTTTGCAAATCCTCGCGCCCATCGCTTTCGTGCTCGCCACGCTGATGCTTTTCTGGGCGCGCTGGCCGCACACGGGCGAGATCATGCTGCTGTTGATCTTGCCGCTGCCTGTGTATTTCTACTACCAAGGCAAATCCGGCTGGTCCAATTTCCCCCGGCATCTTCGTGCCTCATGGTGGCTGCTAGCCTACTTACTGGTGATCACGTTGCTGTCCTGGGCCGGCAGCAAGGAATTCGAGGGGCACGATTACATCCCCTACGGCTGGGATCAATTGTGCGTCGCCCTGGCCGCGCTGGCCTTTTATTTCTGGGGGCTGCGCAGTGGCTGGCGTACGCCGGCGATCGAGTCGGCGCAAAGCGGGGCGCAGAGCCCCAAGGCTGAGTTGTAATATCCACGTCCTCATCGTGGTGTTCAGGACGCTCGGCGGAAGGTCAGGTTCAGCCGCTGGGAGCCCAAGATCTCGTGATGGCCGTCTTTAACGGCCAATACGCCGTGATGATGCAGGCGCGCCGGGCCGCCCCAGATCACGACGTCGCCGTGCTGCAGAGGCACCCGGCGCTGCTTGTCGGTCCGGGCGTTGCCGCCGAACAGGAAGGTCGCGGGCAGGCCGAGCGACACTGACACGATCGGCGCGCTTAAGTCACCCTCGTCCCTGTCTTGATGCAGCGTGAGGCGGGCGCCGGGAGTGTAGCGGTTGACCAGGCATGCATCGGGCTCGAAGCCCGGGAACCCGGCGGCCTGTGCCGCGTCCCGGGCCAACTCGAGAAATACCGGCGGCATCGTCGGCCAGGGCCGGCCGCTCAACGGATCGCGCGCCTCGTAGCGATATCCCCGGCGATCGCTCACCCAGCCCACGCTTCCGCAATTGGTCATGGCGACCGACATGCGAAAGCCGCCGGGAGTCACCAAGTGACGGAAGGAAGCGGCGGCCGTGATGCCCTCGATCGCCGCCAGTAGCTCGGCTGCCTTGCCGAGCGCAAATCCGCGCAGCAGCCAGGCACCCGGTGCCAGCCGCTCGTGCGGGGTATCCAAAGAAGCGCCGTCGAACAGATCGCGAGTGTGTCCTTGCATGTTCGCTCACATCGGCCGGATGCCGTGCCGGCCCGAGGATAACTCTTCGGATATTGGCATCGGTGCAGGGGCGTTCACGTGTTCAATACCCCCGTGCCCACCGGCCAGGTCACGGCGGGAGGTTCCACGCCGAGCGGCGCCTCATGATTGGGGTCGAAGCCGCTCAACTGGCGCCGAAACCAGGCGACGAAGCGTTCGTCACAGGCCCGCCGCGAGTCTTCGCTGCCGCGGGCATAGTCCTCGAGCGCTTCCTGTGAAATCACGATGCGGATCATTCGCGACCGCTTGTTGGGCCGCAGTGCATCGCCCGACAGGCGCCACGTGGCAAGAATCATCATGTCTTGCGCCCCGCGCGGCACCAAGATACGCGGATCGTCGCCCAACTGACCCTTGACGAGATCGCGAAAGTGATTGCTGTAGTCTTTCATCGACGGCTGTCAGGGTGAGGAAGACAATTCAAGCGCCTCCAACCGCGGACCCTCCAGCTTGCCGATGTGCACCGATGTGTCGTACAGCACCACGCTGAACGCGATCAGGGCAACAGCCAAAGCGATGAAGGATTTTACATGACGCGACTCGAAGCTGCGTATCGCCGATGCAAAGCCGATGAGCCCGAGCACCGCGGCAACGATAATGACGGCGTCGACGCTCGCCCGCTGCCAGTAGCTGCCTCCCAAATGCAGCCACATGCCGAACTCGTCGAAGGTCAACGCCATGGCGACGCCGTAAGCGAGGGCGGCCACGCGCAGGCCCTGCGCGTCGCGCACGCGGAACAGCAGATAGGCGCCCACCCCGGCGAGCAGAAAGATCCCGTAATTCAGGTGATGCACATGGGTGCCGCGCAGAAAGAAATAGAGATTCGGCATCCTGTGCGACATGATGAGGAGCACGACCGTGCGCGCCGCGATGAACGTGAGAATGAATCCGAACAGAGCCCGGCGGGCAAGCTGCGCCGAATCCGCTGCCGCGGTATCCGGCACCGATTGCGTATCGTCGGTGATTCGGTACATGGAATCACCCTAACCGCTGCGGCGCCGTTGTCAACTGCTCATGGGAATCGCCCGCACCAGCTTCGGGTAGTAGCGCAGCAGCGTCGCCGTGCGCGCCAGATAGTGCACGTAGAACGCCGCCCATAGGCCGTCGTTGCCGAACGGCCTCAGCAGCCACCACGCGGCGAGAAAAATCCCAAGCGACAGGAGCATGGCGTTGCGCATGTCCGCCGTTTGCGTCGCGCCGATGAATATGCCGTCGAGTTGAAACGCCCAGACTCCGAGCAGCGGAGCCAATGCCGCCCACGGCAGGTAGGCGTGCGCCGCGCTGCGCGCCGCCGCGTCCACGGTCAACCGGTCGATGCACCAGGGACCGCACAGCAACAGGAGGCCCGCGACCAGCACGGCGACTCCCGCCGACCAAGCCGTAGTCATTCTGACCGCCCGGGTCAGCCCGGACCGATGCGCCGCACCGATGGCGCGCCCAACCAGGGACTCGGTGGAGAAGGCAAAGCCATCGAGAAAGAACGCCGCGACGGAGATGAACTGCATCAGAATCGAGTTGGCGGCAAGCACGACATCGCCCTGGCGGGCGCCTTGCGATGCGAACCACAAGAATGCCGTGATCAACGCAAGCGTGCGAATCATGATGTCGCCATTCACGGCGAAAGCGCGCTTCAGCGCAGCCGGCATGAGTATTCGCCGAATGCTCCAGCGCGCCTCCATGATGCGCATGTGGCGCAGGGCGATCGCGATGCCGACCGCTGCGGCGCAAATCTCGGCTATGCAGGTACCCAGTGCAACGCCGCGGACGCCCCACCCTAGGCCGAGCACGAACAGCACGTCGAGCGCCATATTGGCGAGGTTCAACACCAGCTGCAGAATCAAGCCGATGTCGGTGCGCCCAAGGCCTATGAACCATCCAAGCAGGGCGTAATTGGCGAGAGTGGCGGGTGCCGCCCAGATGCGCGTGTCGAAATATCCGCGCGCGAGGCCTTCGACCCGCGTGCCGGCGTGAATGGCGGCGAATGAGACTTCGCGAATCGGCCACTGCAATAGGATCAGCGCAATCCCGGCCGCCAGAGCGATCAAGAGGGAGCGGCCGAGAATGGCGGCCACTTCGGCGGCGTCGCTGCGCCCAAGCGCCTGCGCCGTCAGCCCGGTGGTGCCCATGCGTAGAAATCCGAAACCCCAGAAGACAAAGGAAAATATCAGACCGCCGATCGCCGCGGCCCCAATGTACGCCGGGTCCGGAATTTGCCCGACCACGGCGGTGTCCACGACGCCGATCAGTGGCGTGGAGACGTTCGAGATCATGA
Source organism: uncultured Gammaproteobacteria bacterium (assembly GCA_963784105.1). Taxonomy (GTDB): domain Bacteria; phylum Pseudomonadota; class Gammaproteobacteria; order Steroidobacterales; family Steroidobacteraceae; genus Bog-1198. Next base: position 198,876 of record CAWAQE010000008.1, on the reverse strand, counting down.
CCGGCACCGCCAACTTCAAGATGGCGCTGTGAGTCAGAGGGCCGGCCGGGGCGGACGACACTAGCGAGAAGGCGCGCGCGGGCGAGCGCGGCGCGTGGGTTCGGCAGTGTAGGGATCTTCCGGCCAGTAGTGCTTCGGGTATCTGCCCTTCAAGTCTTTCTTCACTTCATGATATCCACGATTCCAAAAACTGATGAGATCCCGCGTGATTTGCACGGGACGCCTCGCCGGCGACAGCAATTTCAGCAGCAAGGGCAGCCGGCCGGCGGCGACGCTCGGCGTCTGGTTCAGGCCGAACATCTCCTGGAGGCGCACCGACAATGTCGGAATATCGCCGTCCAGATAGTCGATGGGTACCTGTGAGCCGCTGGGCACCGTGAAATGCGTCGGCGCCTCGCGCTCCAGGATGGCGCCCTGCGCATAGCTCAAACGAGACCGCAGCGCATGCGGGAGGTCCATCCGCGCAAAATGCTCGCGGCGAGTAAGGCCGGAAATCCAGGGCGGCGCCCATTCCGGAAGCGTTGCCGCCAGCGCCGCGTCGCTCACATCCGGCCAAGACTCCGGCGACGGGACGGCATACCGGCGCATCAAACCCACGCGCGCCTGCCATTGCCGCAATTCCGGGGTCCACGGCAGACTGCCGATTCCCAGCTGCTTGAGGCCCGCGAGTGCGGCATTTTGCATGGCTTGGCTGTCGGGATTGCGCATCTCGGTCGAGTCCAGCAGCAGGGCGCCCAGGCGGCGCTCGCGCCGAGCACGAATCGCGTGTTCGCGATCGTCCCAGACTATCTCGGCATGATCGAGAATTTGCGCGGAAAAATGCTCTTCCAAGTCCGCGAGCTTCAACGGTGCGGCAAGAAAAATCCGCGCCTCGCGCTCCGCACCGTCCAACTCGGCCGCAACGATGAATTCGGCTTTGGACAGCGCCTGTACTTCCCCAAAGCGTGCGCCTCGGCCGTTCGCCAGCAGGTATCGGCCGCCGTCGCCTCGCGCCCGGCCGATTCGGTCCGGATAGGCCCAGGCCAGCAGTATCCCGGTCCACTCGTGCAGATCCGCCGAATCGGCCCGGCCGCGTGAAAAGTCTCGTTGCCAATGCGCCGAACTGCGCGACGCCTGGCTCATGGCGCGGGCATCCACGGTGATCCCGGGCGGTAGATCCCGTCTATCGCCGCGCATTACGGCAACCCGCAGCCGCAGGTCCGCATCGCGGGCTCCGGCGCTTGCGCGCAAGATATCGCGCTCGCTCAATATGGCCGCGAGGTCGCAAGCCAGACGCGGCGCGCCGTGCTCGCGCGCTCTGACGAGCATATGGGCCAGCCGCGGGTGCATCCCAAGCTTCGCGAGGCTTCTTCCATGCGCCGAAACACGCTCGCCGGAATCGATGGCATCGAGCTGCCTCAGCAGATCTCGCGCCTGCGCCAGAGGCGCGGCGGGCGGCGGATCGAGCCAGGACAGGCTCGAGGCGTCCACGGCTCCCCAGCAACTGAGCTCCAAAGCCAGGGGTGCCAGATCGGCGTGCAGGATTTCCGGCTGGGTTTGCGGAGCGAGCGAGACTTGAGTTCCCTCCGACCATAGCCGGTAGCAGTGGCCCGCACTCAGGCGGCCGGCCCGCCCGCGCCGTTGATCGGCGGCGGCCTGCGACACTTTGGTGGTGACCAAGCGGCTCATGCCGGTCGCCGGATCGAACTCCGCGTAACGGCGCAATCCCGAATCGACGACCACGCGAATGCCCTCGATGGTCAGGCTGGTTTCCGCGATAGAGGTGGCGAGCACGATTTTTCGCTGACCCGCGGGCGCGGGAGAAAGCGCCGCGTCCTGCGCCGCGCCCTCGAGATCGCCGTACAGAGGCGAGACGCGCACATGGCCATCGAGGCCCCCTTCCTCGAGGGCACGCTGCACCCGCCGGATCTCCGCGGCACCCGGCAGAAAGCAGAGAATGTCGCCGTCGTGCTCGCGCAAGGCCATGCGCACCACTTGCGCCGTCTGTTGTTCGAGGTATATTTCCGGCCGCCGCGCCACGTACTGCGTCGCGACGTCGAAGCTGCGGCCGTGTGCCGTCACCACCGGCGCGCCACCGAGCATTTTGGCAATGGGCTGTGAGTCCAGGGTCGCCGACATCACCAGCAGCCGCAAATCCTCGCGCAAGTTCTGCTGGCATTCGATGCTGAGCGCCAGCCCCAAGTCGGCGTTCAGACTGCGCTCGTGGAACTCATCGAAAATCACGCAGCCGATACCGGCGAGGCCCGAGTCATCCTGCAGCATGCGCGTGAGAATGCCCTCCGTGACCACCTCGATGCGGGTCTCCCGGCTGACCCGCGTCTCCAGCCGGGTGCGAAAGCCGACGCTGCGGCCGACGGGTTCACCGAGGAGATGGGCCATGCGGGCGGCGACGGCGCGCGCCGCTATGCGCCGGGGTTCGAGCATCAGGATTTTTTGCGCCCCCAGCCAGGGGCTCTCGAGAATGGAGAGCGGAGCGATGGTGCTCTTACCCGCGCCTGGCGGAGCCTCCAACAGCACGCTACGGCGCCCGGCCAGCGCCTCGGCCAGCGCCGGCAGGGCCTCCTTGATCGGCAAATTGGGTAGCGGTGGTGGACTCACGGGCAGCCTAAGATAACCCAAGGACGGCGCTTCGGGCGCTGGCGCTGGCGCCGGCGTGGGCGCGGCGCGAGCGCGGGCACTGGCGACACAAGGGGCGACACCGACCCTCGCATGATAAGATGCGCCCCGTCGGGCCTGTAGCTCAGTTGGTTAGAGCAGGGGACTCATCAAAATGGTGCCTTCGCATCGCAAGGTGCGAAGTGGACGGGATGAATTCAGGGAAACCTTAACAGCACGGCTGATGGCAACCCTGAGCCAAGCCGGCGGTACACCGCCGGAAGGTGCAGAGACTACCTGAGCGCTTGAGTTGCGCTTAATGACAGGCTAGAGCGTCCCGCACCCCTCTGGGGTGAAGAGATAGTCCACTCCCTCCGGAAACGGCGGGGTCAAGTGAATCCCTTGGTCCTCGGTTCGAGTCCGAGCGGGCCCACCATCCAACAACATCCAAGGACATCCGAGAATGTCCATGATGTCGAAGAAATTGCTATGAATTCCGGAAAATCACCGGAAGAAGTGCGATTGGGTTGTCCATAGACATCCGTTGCGGTTTCCGGATAGCGACTCTCGTAGGGGGCTTTTCTGGGGGCCTTTTTGAGCGTCGCAACCACGGGGCCCCCAAACGCAACTCATTTGTAGGGGAATTCCGTTTCGGACTGCTCCGAAAGCTCTACAAATTGCGTCTCTAATAATAAATGCGGCGGTCATTGACCGATGGCGGGCGCAAACACGGGCGTGGGTTGGGTGGCGCAATATGCCACTTCGACTGTCGAGTATGCATACTTCCCGAGTGTCATCGAAATGAGGGGAACTCTTCGATGGAGAAAAAGGCGAAAACTGCGAAGCTCTCAAAACGCCGGCCCAAGGGGCAAGCAGTGGAAACATCGCAAGCTTCTGTCCGCGTTGTGAACGAAGCGACGCTCCTTGCCTATCTTCGCTCTCTAATACGCGGGGCGCGCGACCGCGTCGCCAGCGTTGCCAATTCCGCCCAGACAATCCTATATTGGTATGTTGGTCGACGCCTGCTGAAAGAAAATCTGCAGGAAGGCAGGGGCGCTTACGGAAAACGAATTCTTGCGACAGTGTCACAAGAATTGCGGGCCGAGTTTGGCGAAGGATTCAGCTACTCGGCTCCGACGCGCACGGTGCGTTTTGCAGAATCGATGACCGACGAATCAATTGTTGCGACGCTGTCGCAACAATTAAGCTGGTCGCATTTCCAGGTTTTGCTCCCCATAAAAGACCCCTTGGAGCGTGAATTCTATGCGGAGATGTGCCGAATCGAGCGCTGGGACATTCGAACCTTTCGCAACAAGATTGGCGGCATGTTATTTCAGCGCACCGCACTCTCGAAAAACCCGAAAGCCGTCATTATTTCGCAATTTGCATTACCGAATTAACTATCGTCATCGGGATACGCTGCGGCGGGACTGAAGGTTATCGCGGGCTCTGTAGTGCCAGACAACGATATCCATTTAAGGATAGGACTCGATGGGGGCCAGGTGATTAAAAAGTCTCTGCCATCTAAGTTGGGCTCAGCAGCTTGTTCAGCCGTTGAACTTCATCTGCGATGAGTTCCCTTGCCTCGCGATACTGCGCATTTTGCTGCAGCGCCTTGATAGGGGTGTCGAGTTCGGCGCCATTCATCTTGGGTACAAGATCTTCGATTTCTACCAACAGATCTCTATAGGCGGCGTCGATTGCTCGAAGACTGGTCTCCTCATCACCACTCCACTCTTTATTCAGTCGTTGGGTGATGTTATCCAACTCTCCCCAGAACCCGGTTGCAAAAGTCCCTCCACGCAGCAAGTATTCGAACCGCAGTCGCTGCCGCTCCAACCATAACGTTTGTAGCCTAAGATGTGTTTGCAATACTTGTCGTTGGCGTTCCGACGACTTTATTGCAATTGTGCAGCGCTGAAACGCCTTCCAGAATTCACTGCACGACTGCATGTATTCGCGAAATGTATTGCGGACGATGACGAACCGGGCGAATTCGGTATCCATCGCAATCAAACCATTGTCTCTTTTTAGTCTACTGTACGTCGAGTAGCTACCCAGGCTTGGAATTCCGGATCCTCGAAACGATAGGCTCCGTGATCCACACGCGCTAACAGTTGCTGCTTGGGACTCGTAAGCCGGCGTAGCGACGTTCGTGGAGCGCTGACCGTCACGTTGGGAGAGCCCAGCAGATCTTTAAGCTGCTCGAGCGCGTGGATTCCATAAAGGTCTTGCACACCACGGGCCGCCAACAGCAGTATCGCGCGGTCAGCGCGGTTCAATTCCTTCCAAGTCTTGGTGTAACTCGTGTCGTCGTGTATTCGCGTCTGGATATACCGCAGTGCCTGCTCAGCCCCCTGGTGCTGATAAATAAGATAGCGCTCGATGTACCAACGAAAGAACTCGGGAGTTTCTTTAAGGGCAGAAAACGCCTTCAAGGCGTCGTCCAGACTCAAGGCGTGCTTTGCTACGGTGGCCAGCTGTTTTACCGTGGCAGCGACAAATTCGTGTCCCAGCAGCGGGAATGGTTCCACCGGAGCCCAGTTGTAGAACGGGGCCGCCGCACGCGAAAACATCTCCCGCAGGGCCGCCTCCGAGGACCCTGCGAATAGCACCTTGATGCCGGGCTTGCGAATGTCCAGTCCCGCGCGTAGAGCGTGCGCTATTGACTTGTGTTCCGGCGCGGCAAGTACCTGTGCTTCGTCGATGACTAACAGCAATCGTTTCTTCGCTTTGTCAGCCGACTGCAATGCAGCTTGGATTGCGGGGACCGCGGCCTTCTCCTTTTCAGCCAAGTCGAGCTCGATAGAACCTTCAACGCCCAACGGCAGCTTGCCGCCGCCTTTGAGTTTGCGAATCGGGGCGTTGAGGTCCGTCCAGAACTTGCCCGGTCCCTTGGGTTGGGTAGCCAGCAGAATGGCTGTCGCCAGCGCTTGCCCAGGATGGTCGGTGGAATCCCAGAGGTTGGTGTAGGCTGCCAAGTAGCCGTCGTGCATGGCTGCGGGAAGCAAGTCGTGCTTTAGAAATTCGCTTTTGCCCATGCGACGACGTGCAAATAAGCCGCGTGCCGACGTCAATCCGAGATCAATACTCCGCAGATAGGATTGCGCGAGGTCGGGACGAGGGAAGTGCCAAGGGTCATTAAAGGTGCTCATCGACATATTCTGACATATTTTTGTCAATTGACAAACACCTGTCGTAATCTGTCGATATCACAATAAAACAGATGGGTTTTGAACCTTCTTTCCGGGTAATTCTAGTTAAAATAAGAATATGAATTTAATTATAGTAGGTCGTTATTTAAATCTTTTGACTCATTCAAGATGCTAATTAAATATAGTATGTTATATTTAAATAATAGCGGACTGCTAATAAAGCCGTTTAACCTGGGCCAGGGGCGCCATGAAGCGGAATCCGTTCGGAACATACATAGAGGCTACGACTCTGGGCGAGGCCGTGCGCGCCTTTGTGCCGCCTTCGCTGCCTCCGGATCAACCACTTTCCTTGACGGAAGGCGCTCAAACCGCCTTGGATCGCGCCATGCACTCGCTCGGAAGGCTCGATGGTGCCACGACGACGATGCCCGATGTGGACTTGCTGCTCTACACCTTCGTCCGCAAGGAAGCAGTTCTCTCCTCCCAGATCGAAGGCACCCAGTCGACGCTGGATGAGCTTCTCATACACGAGGTCCAGGCAGTGCCAGGGGCACTCGGCGATGACGTTCGGGAGGTCTCGCGCTACGTCGATGCCATGAACCATGGTCTGGACCGGATTGCTGGCGGCCTCCCGCTAACGAACCGACTGTTACGCGAAATGCACGGCATTTTGCTTGCCGAGGGTCGTGGTGCACAGAAGCAGCCAGGAGAATTCCGCCGCTCTCAGAACTGGATCGGAGGGACGAGGCCAGGCAACGCCGCCTTCGTGCCTCCGCCACCAACTCATTTAGACGCGTGTCTCACGAATCTCGAGGAATACCTGCATCACCCGACTAATCCTGTTGTGAAAGCGGCCCTCGCGCATCTGCAATTTGAAACTATTCACCCGTTTCTGGATGGCAATGGTCGTGTCGGGCGTTTGTTAATTACGCTGCTGTTCTGTCATGACAAAGTACTGCACAAACCGCTGCTGTATCCCAGCTTATATTTCAAGCAACACCGCCAGCAGTATTACGACGAGCTGAATGCGGTGCGCGCAAGCGGCGACTATGAGCATTGGATCGATTTTTTTGCGGAGGCAATTCGTCACAGTGCGGAGGTTGCGATCGAAACCGGCAGGCGCGTGACGCAAGCGTTTCACGAGGATCGAGCGCAACTGCGTGCCGTTCCGCGGATTGCCGGCTCGCTGCTCATGCTACAGGAAGCACTTCAGGCGAAGCCTGTCACTACGGTGTCGATACTGAAAACAGCCACGGGCCTCACGACACCGACCGTCAATTCGCTACTTAGAGAACTCGAGTCGCTAGGGATCGTGAAAGAATCAACCGGGCGCGCCCGAGATCGTGTCTACGTTTATCGACGATATCTCGACGCATTGGCGGCTGAAGAGGAAAGGCCTTCCCCGTGATCGCCGTCCGCATCGACGACTACAAAGAGTCGAGCGAGCCGGGCTTTGGGCGTTTAGCTGGCCAAACGCCCCGAATCTCTTGCGGAGTCAAAGGGGGGTAACTTTAGGGGTAACTGCGATATTCGAATTGGCAAATAGCCTGTAAAAATAGGCGTTTTCTGCGCTAGTTCGATGGTGAGCGGCCATCCAACAACGTCCAAGGACATCCGAGAATGTCCATGATGTCGAAGAAATTGCTATGAATTCCGGAAAATCACCGGAAGAAGTGCGATTGGGTTGTCCATAGACATCCGTTGCGGTTTCCGGATAGCGACTCTCGTAAAACCAGGTATTTTTGCGGTAATTCGATGGTGAGCGGAGCCCACCACTTTCCCAGATAGCCGGCGTCACATTCCCAATCAGCCGGCACTGGATTCCCAGTTAGCCGTTGCTTGATTCCCAATTAGCCGCTACGCTAGCGCCTCAATTGCGCTATTTCCCGAGTATCGTGTACCTACGCATTGCCGAGCCCCAAATCCGCACCGCTCTGCGTGACACTCGAGTCGTAGCAATTAGCGGTCCGCGGCAGTCGGGAAAAACTACTCTGGCTCGCCGCTTCGCCAAGCTGGGCCGCAAATACGTCACGCTCGACAACCAGTCCACATTGGCTGCCGCGAAAAGCGATCCTGTCGCCTTTATACGCGGCCTCGATCGCGCAGTAATCGATGAGGTACAGCGCGCGCCCGATCTTCTATTGGCGATCAAACAAAGCGTGGACGAGGACCGACGGCCAGGGCGCTTCTTGTTGACCGGGTCCGCGAATTTGTTGACCGTTAAGACGATTCACGAATCACTCGCCGGCCGCGTGGAAATCGTCCCGCTGTACCCTTTGGGCCGTAGCGAACAGCTGGGTATCAAACATCCACAATTCATAGCAAAAGCGTTTAGAGGCGCAGTTCCCGATACAGCAGAAGCCCTGTCCAAGGGGAAGCTCTCAGATTGGGTTACGGCAGGAGGATATCCAGAAGCTATCGAGCGACATAGTGAACGTCGCCGCCAGGATTGGTACCGCGCCTACATCAAATCGATTGTCGAGCGCGATCTCCCTGAAATTGCCAATTTGGCGAAGCCTGATCAAATTCCGCGTGTGCTCCAGGTCGCGGCGCAATTTGCGGGTCAGTTGACGAACCTTTCCGAAATTGGCCGGAGCGTCGGACTCGACCACAAGACGGCCGACCACTATGTGCGCGTGCTGGAGCAACTCTATCTCGTCCAACGCGTTCAGCCGTGGTTTCGCAACGAACTGTCGAGGCTAGTCAAGACACCAAAGCTTCACTTCATCGATTCGGGGCTGTTGACCGCAATGCGCGGATATTCCCTGTCTCGTTTGCGGGCCGACCGAACTCTATTCGACGCACTGCTCGAGAGCTTCATATACTCGGAACTTCTCAAACTGTCGGCGTGGGCGGAAGAGCGCGTCATGTTGTTTCACTACCGTGATCGCGACCAACTGGAGGTCGATTTTGTTCTTGAGAACTCGGCCGGTGAAATCGTCGGTATCGAAGTGAAATCGGCCGCGTCGGTCACGCGTCGCGATTTCCTGGGATTGGAACGGGTGGCCAGCGCTGCTGGAACTGCATTTAAGCAAGGGATTGTTTTGTACGATGGAGTTCAAACGCTCTCGTTTGGCGAGAATCTTCGCGCTGTCCCCTTATCAGCGTTATGGGCCTAAGGGGCGGGCGACCGCCGTATGGCGGCTTGCCGGTGATCAGACCCCGCGGCCCGCCGGGGGTAGGGATCATGGTGCGCCCGGGCCATACGACATGGTCGAGCCACACCTTAAGAGTCGAGGACGGCGCAAAGTTGATCATGCTTGCGGCGATCACCAACACATCGGCGGCCTTCAGCTCATCGATCGGGTCATTCGGAAAGTCCTCGGCGAGGGTTGGTTGCGTGACAGTCAGTGCGAGCTGATCAGGATTGCGCCGTCGCGACCTGCGCGCTCGGTGTGCCCGATCGCGTCGATGAACTGGGCCAGATCGTAGTCGGCCGCCACTTCGAACTGTTCGGGCGCGGTGCGGCCGATCTCGATCGCCTCCGCCACATCCGCACGGCGCTGTTCGGCCGACGTGGTCTGCAGCCATCGCGAGGACGACACGCCCTTGAACATGATCTCGTGATGCGCAAGCCGAACGGACGCGATCGTGAAGGGCTCCGGAGCGAGTCCGCCGTAAAACAGCAGGGCTCCGTCATCGCCGAGCAGCCCGACAAGATCGCTCACCATCGTTCCTCCTACCGGATCCATGATGACCTGAAGGGGCCGCCCGCCTGCGGCCCGGCTGACTTGGTCGACCCAGCCGGGGTCGGCCGTCGAAACCACGGTCAAATCCGGAAACCGCGTGGACAGAGCTTTCGCGCCCGCTCTGCTTCGAACCGCGCTCACGATCTTCAAGCCACGCCGGCGGGCGGCAATCGTCAGGATGCGCGCTACGGCCGAGCCGCCTGCGGTCAGGAGAATCGGCGTCTCACGCCCGGCGTCCGGCGCCGCCCGCTGTGCCGCACTAAGCAGCAAGAGGGCGATCACCGTGTTCGGGAGCATCTGGGCCGCGATGGCGTCGGGTAGGTCGTCCGGGATGGGCGTCACAAGCTCGACGTGCGTCGTGAGACGCTCTGCCCAGGAGCCCGGGCTTGGATTGAAGATCACTCGCGAGCCAGGCTTCACACCCTGGACGGAGTCCACCCCTTTGCCCAAGGCTTCGACGACGCCCACGCCGTCGGTTCCCGGGACCAAGAAGCCGTCTGCCGGAAGCGGGAGGTTGAACCGCCCGCGGACCATGGCGAGGTTGCCGGGATGGATGCTGCGCTTGGTCACGCGGACCACCACTTCGCCCGGGTGAGAACGATGCCTTTCATGATTTCACTCCAGGTTGAGATGTTGCTGGAGCGAAGATAGGCGCTGTATTGCCTCTTGATTAGTGGGTATTATATTGGTTTTATTTCAAGCAATCGTTGAAGGTCATCGACCCATATGGAAACGCTGGCGAACCTTGAATCCTTCGTCCGGACGGCGGAAGGCGGCAGCTTTTCAGAAGCGGGACGCAGGCTGGGATTGACCGCTGCCGCAATCAGCCGAAACGTGGCGATGCTGGAGCGCAACGTGGGGGTAAGGTTGTTTCAACGATCGACGCGCAAACTCACACTGACGGAAGCCGGCGAGCGATTCCTGGTGTCGATCGACGGCAACCTCGACGCGCTCCAGGCTGCCATTGCCGAGACAGCAGCGCACAACAACGAGCCGGCAGGTGTCTTGAAAGTCAGCATGCCTCCATCACTTGGCCTCACGTATATCCTGCCCTTGCTGCCACCCCTTCTGGCAAAGTACCCGCGAATCACGCCAGAGTGGCACTTCGAGAACCGGCCCGTGGATCTGATCGCCGAGAACTACGATGCCGCCATCGGCGGCGCGTTCGATCTGGCTCCCGGTCTCGTATCGCGCACGCTGGCACCGGCGCATGTCGTTGCCGTGGCCTCTCCGGCCTACATGTGCGGCCGGACGCCACCGGCCGATCCTTCGGACCTCGCTGGCCACGACGGCATCGTCATGCGCTCGCTGCACACGGGGCGAATTCGCCATTGGATGTTCCGGAATGTGAGTGGCATCGAGATGGCGGGAACGCTCACCGAAACCATCGTCATGAATGATCCCGCCGCGATGCGCGAGGCCGCACGTCTTGGCTTGGGTGTGTCATTGCTCGCTCTGGGCGATGTGCTGTCCGACTTGGAGCGCGGAGAGCTGATTCGGCTGCTTCCGGACTGGTACGCCGATGCCGGCGCAATCTCGCTCTACTACGCATCACGGAGGCTCATGTCGGCCAAGACGCGTGTTTTTGTCGATTTCGTCGTCAACGCCTTCAAGAGCAAGCGGCTCGACGGCGCATTCAGCGCCGATCATCGATGACGGCGATCTCGCTCGATGGGGCGGAAGGTTGCCGGTTTGAGGCAGCCGGAGAGCTAGAATGATTCAGTACCATTCAACCGAAAGGAAAGCCATGCAGTCGATACCGGTAGGGGCGAAGGGTTCGTTCAGTCTCGTCGTCACGCCCGACCATCTGGCAAGCCGCTTCAAAGACGTGACGTTGCCTCCCGTGCTGGCGACGCCGGTGATGATCATGATCATGGAGAACGCGGCGCTCAACGCAATCAAACCCTATCTCGATGCCGGCGAGAGCGCGCTCGGCACGCACGTCGACGTGCGCCATCTGGCGGCGACGCCGGCTGGCCGACTCGTCATCGGCGAGGCGAGAGTGACTAAGGTTGACGGGCGGCGCATCGAATTTTCGATTCGTGCGACCGACGGGAACGAGGAGATTGGAGCGGGTACACACGAACGCGTAGTAGTACAGCTGTCGAAGTTATCCGAACGGATGAAGGCCAAATTCAGCTAACACCCTGGGAAGGCGTTGCTAGAAAGGGCGATGCGGCCTCCCGAGCTGGAAGGGTCTGCCCCGCCCAATATGGGTAGGCTTTCCGCGCAATTTGGGTAGTTCTGCCGATTCGATGTTGTCTCCTGCAAGGCACGATTCTCCGTAGCCGAGTTCCTCGGCCATCATCGGAGACTGAGGCCATGTGCCGCTACCTGATCGAAAGAGAATTCCCGGACGGCCTCGGCATCCCGCTGAACGAGGACGGTGCGAATCTTTGCCGCAAGGTCATCAACAACAACGCCGAGGACGGCGTCACGTGGGTTCATTCCTACGTCACGCCCGATCGCAAGCGTACTTTCTGTATTTATGACGGCCCCACGCCCGAGGCCGTACGTCGCGCCGCGACCCGTAACAAGCTGCCCATTTCGCAAATCACCGAGGTTCGCGTACTCGATCCGTACTTCTACAAATAGGCGACCGGAGCCGACTGACTACTGAGGCAAATGCTTCAAGGGTCCGAACCCGTGCGCGGATTGTGCGCACTTCAAACCGAGTCGAAGGAGACCGCCGATGAACATGTTCCCCCGCCTGGTGCCTGTCCTGCCAATACTCGCAATATTTCTCATCGCCGGTGGGCGGCCTTCGTACGCCGGCCAGAGTTCGCAGAATGCCTTGCAGACGATCACGGCCCAATCGCCATTGATTGACAAAGTCCGCACCGCGACGGCGCGATTCAAGGACATCAATGTTGCGATCTCCGAAGGCTGGGTGCAGGGCACGCCGTGCGTGAGTGGTCCCGATACAGGGGCCATGGGAGTGCATTTCGTTATGCCGAGCCGCATTAATAACTTCGTACTGCAGGCGGACAAGCCCCAAGCCTTGATCTACGAGCCGCTGCCGGGAGGCGAGTTCCGCCTGGTCGGTGTGGAGTTCATCGTCCTTGCCAGCACCTGGCTGGGCCAACCGAATGGAGCCACCAGTACCCCAGCACTGGAAGGGGATCTGATGAACTACATCGGCGCACCGAATCGCTACGGGCTGCCGGCGTTCTACGAAGTGCACGTATGGGCCTGGGAGGACAACCCGAAGGGCAGCTTCGCCGATTGGAACACACACGTTACTTGCGAAAAACAGGAGGCCAAGTGATATGAAGATACTCGTCGCAGTATTGGCTGTTTTATTTCTCGCCCCAGCGTTCGCCGCGGACCCGCCGGCGCAGTCCGCGGACGCCACGGCGAAACGCTCGGAACACCGCTATATTGTGGAGCGTACCTTCCCGCCAGGCGCGTTGGCCGGTCTCGACGCCGCCACGAAGAAAAAGGTGAACGCGAACAACGCGACGGTCGGTGTACACTGGATTCAGTCTTACGCCAACGCGGACAAGACGAAGACTTTTTGCGTCTACGAAGGGCCAAGCGAGGCGGCCATCCGCAAAGCCGCGGCGCTCAACGCGCTGCCCGTCGACAGTATTACGGAGGTGCCCGTAACGTTGTCGCCGAAGTAGGTGCCGAAGTCAGCGTGGCGTCACGCCGACGCCACGCGCTTCATGCGCGCCGGTCTCACCCTGCTGCCGGCGGGCCATGGCGATCACTTCGGCGCGTGTTTGCACCCCGAGCTTCGCCAGGATCGCCGAGACGTGGTGGTCGACTGTTTTGGTCGAAACGTACAGGCGCCTCGCGATCACCGAATTACGCAGTCCGTCGCAGAGGAGCGTCAGAATCTCCGCCTCACGCCGCGTGAGTCCATGCGGATGGCAGCGCGTCGACGTACGGGCGCCGCGCGGAACGCCGCGTACGCCGCGTGCACGCATCCGATTGCGCAGGGCGAGCGCCGCCGGGCGCGCTCCAAGCTGTTCGAAGATCGCGAGCGCCTGCCGCTGCTCGCTCTCGGCTCCGTACCATGCAAGCATGCAAGCGTGCTCATAGGGGCATCCCAACGCCTGCCAGGCGTGCGCAGCCGCCTGCCAGTCGTGCGATATTTCCAGCGCGTAAGGCTCCGGGATATCGCTCGGGTGAGGCTCAAGGGCATTCGCGCGCCACAGCCACGCGGCCAGCTCGCCCTTCATTCGCGGATCTCGACGCCGGCACACCAAGCTGTACGCGGGCTGCACTTCGCGGAGGACTCCGTCACGATCGCCTGCCAGCCATGCGGCCTCGGCGTGCACTGCAGCAAGCGTACCCATTTGCTGCAATTCCGGCAGCGGGCCGGCGAGCGCACGCGCCTCCACGAGCGGCGAGCCGGCGTCGGGATCGCCGCGCCGAATTCGTAGGTGCCCGAGAATCCGCAGCGCAGGAATGCGGCTGATCGATGTGGTGCGCGGATGCCGCAGCACGGCTTCTACATCGTCGCTCGCCTCATCCCAGTTGCCCCGCTCAAATCTCATGCGCGCCCTATATGCGAGCATGTAGAGCCACCAGGAGTCCAGATCGTGTTCTTCGCAATATGCCAGTCCCGCGCTCGCGTAACGGGACGCCTGCTCATATTGGCGGCCGGAAACAGCCATGGCGGTCAAGTTCATATAGCAGCTGGCCACCCGTTCCGGCAGGCCGCCGGCTAGTGCGAGCGGCAGGCTCCGGTTCAGATCGGCCCAACCAGACGAGTCGCCGCCAATGAGTCGCATGGTACCAAGCGTATTCAGCGCTTGACTCAGAATCTCAGTGTTCGCCAATGGCTCCGCGAGCGCGATGGCACGCTGCGCCCAGTCGATCGCAGAGTCCGCCTCGTGGGCCTCCATGGCGAGATCCGATCGGATGCAATACGCCTTCGCCAACTCCGGCCCCGGCGGCAGCGATTCGAGTGTTTTGACCGCATCGATGCCATATTGGTTGGCCGCTGCGCGATTGCCCGCAAACCAACTCAGCTTTGCCAACCACCGTAGCGTATCGCCCTCCTTAAGTCTGGTCCGGATGCGCGCCAAATCTCCAATGCGTCGCGTTCGATCTCGATGGCACGCTCGTGCTGACCCGTCAGATGATATTCATACGATAATTGTTCCTGCAGATGAACGCGCTCGTCTGGGGCGAGGTCTCCGGCGTGCCGGAGCGCGGCATGATAGTGAGATGCTGCTTCACGATGCGCGCCAACTGAGGCGGCCTGCGCGGCGGCAATGGGTGCGAAGCGCAGGACGTCCGCCGCATTGCGCGCGCCATCCGCATGATGCGCTAGCCGCGCCGCGGGTGTATCCGGCCGCAACGCAAGGATCGAGAGCACTCTGGCGTGCAGACTCTTTTGGCGCGCGGGCGAGAGTGAATCCTCCAGCGCACGCCGGGCGAGTTCGTGCCGGAAGGCAAGCGCGCCGTCCTCGTCGCGTACCATCCCAATGCTCAGACACCCCTCGATGTCCGATTCATCCGGGCGAGCGGCTTTCTCCAGCAACCAGGGATCCATTTTACCGGGAACGACACAGACGAGCTCCGCGATTTCGCGCGCCGAGGCGGAAAGCCTGGCCGCGCGCGCGAGCACGGCATCGCGCACGGTGACCGGTACCGTGTCGGTGGCTACGGCCAGCACTTCAGTCACAAAGAGCGGGTTGCCGCCCGTGATGCCGTGCAAGCCCTTTGACGGCCGTCCGGCCCGTCTTGCGAGCTGCGCAACAGCGGGCTCCGAGAGCGGAGAGAGCGACATTCTGCGCGTGCTTTCGCGCGGCAAGTCGCCAATAACGAAATGTAGCGGATGCCGCGGGCCGACCTCGTCGTCACGATACGTAACCACGAGCATTGCGTGCGTGCGATGAATTCGACGTCCCAGATACTTGAGCAGGTCGAGGGTCGCTTCGTCCGCCCAGTGCATGTCCTCAAAGACGACCAGCGCCGCGGTGCGCTCCAGTTCGTCGAGCGCCGCCGAGAAGATTTCTTCGCGGCTTGCTCCGGAATTGACGACTGCCGATAACGCGCCGCGCGTCTGCCGCGCGATGTCGTGCAGCGGCGAGAGGGGTCGAGGCGTGAAAAGCGCATCGCAGGCCCCCCACAGTACGCGCGCGTGGCCGTACCGGTTTGAAAACTCGTGTAGCAGCGAGGATTTGCCGACGCCCGCTTCGCCGCCCAAAAGCGCGATACAACCGCCGCCGTTCGCCGCGGCACCGAGCCATTCCCCCAAATCGGCCAGACATCGTTCACGCTCGAGGAGTGCCATCGAATTCGTACCCGCGGGCAGGTTCGGTGGGGCCAGTTGTAACCCATTCGAGGGTGTCGCGCAAAGGTAATGACAGTCGCTACTGGAACTCTTGATGTTGCGGCAGCTCATCCGTGATTGTGTACCAGGGTGCTTTCGAGCCTACAAAGATATGGGCGCTGGGGCGAATAGACGGCGAATCTACCAACGTGCCGAGCGTAACGTGTACGAACGCGGCGTCTTGCACGAGAGAGTAGAGCAATGATCCACACTTGCCGCAGTGAGCATCATGTGCCGACTCCTTTCCGAAAATCAGCAGGCGATCGGCGCCGCCGGTAATTATCAGCTTCCCGCGCTCAATTCCTGCGAACGGTTTGAACGCTGCACCGGTCGCGCGGCGACAATTCGAGCAGTGACAGTTGAGCGAATAGCGGAACTGGTCTTGAACTTCATAGTGGACCGTGCCGCACAAGCACTTGCCGCTCAAGGTGCGCACACCGGATGTTTCGACTTTGTTCTTCATGCCCTCGAACTCCCTCGCCGGAGGACGGAGTGGCTATCCTACCCGGTGCGGCCATTCGCTACCGCCAGAGCCTCACGCCGCGGTTTTCCGCCGCATACTCACGCGAAGCAATATCCGCCTGCCGCAGCCGGGGCCGTTTGAGCGCTATGTTTGATAATCTTCACGGTGGCGAGATCTTACCCGCCTCTCCACGCTGTTTGGCATTTTGCAGAATGATGCGGCGCCGATGATTGTCGACAACCCCCCATTCTTTGATCTCCTCCAAGGATCGAAAGCACCCAAGGCAGGTAAGATCATCGTTCAGGCAGCAATGTCGCACACATGGGGATTGAACGAAGCTGTCGATATCACTCATTGACGTAAAGCCCGATTGTGAGGCTATGAATTTGACCATAGAGGCGATAAGGATTCCGGCAATGCATCACAAGAAGCGGTGCGCTGGACCTTTACTAGGCCTAGCATGGGAATTAGCGCAGCAGGAATCTCGCTGATGAAGTGCCCGGGATGGTTTTTAACATCACGCCCGGCGAACTCGCCGCTGCCGATCGATATGAAGTCTCGGAGTACACGCGTGTGCAAGTGACGCTGAAGTCCGGATTGCAGGCGTGGGCGTATGTACGAGCGTAACCGGTCGGGGCACCGCAAAGGTTGCGTTTTCCCCTTACAACCCAGGCCGGCTACTCGCTTGGCACGAAAAGCCACAGCAGCACATACAACAGCAGGCCGGCGCCCGCGCAAATAAATAGCACTGCAAAAATCAGCCGCCATACCCAGGCCTCCATGCCGGTCGATCGCGCCATGCCGCCGCAGACACCGCCGAACCATCGATTGTTGCGGCTGCGTCTGAAAGCGTTGACGGCGGACACTACCGGGTCACTGGGGGGTGTTTGTTCCGAATGCAGCAGGCGCTCCTTGGCGCGACTGAACTCCTCTTCCGTCAGGCTGCCGGCCGAGCGCAGTTCCGCGAGTTTACTCAGCTCATCACCCAGGGACATCGCTCACTCCTCTTGACGGGGCCTTACCTAGAACACAGCAATCGCCGGGAAGTTGCAATCTCTCGTCTAGTATCAATTATCACGAAGGATAAACATAATGGCTGACTTGGGATTATTCCGCGGACACGAATAGAGGAGCTAACGCATGAACGGACGAGTGGCGCTGGTCACGGGCGGTGGTCGCGGGATCGGGCGCGAAGCCGCGCTGCTGCTGTCGGCCGCGGGAGCGCGCGTGATGGCCGTATCGCGCAGTGCGACGGAGCTGGCGGCGGTCGGCCTCGAATACGTCGCGGCCGATCTCGGCACGGCCGAGGGTTGCGCCCTGGCCGTAGCCGAAACGGAGCGACGTCTCGGGCCGATTGACGTGCTGGTCGTAAACCACGGCATCGGCTCCGCCCATGAGCGGCTGGTGTGGGAGCAGGATCCCGAGGTCTGGCGGGAGACGATGCGCATCAACCTCGACGGTCCGTTTGAACTGGCGAGGCTGACGGTGGGCGGCATGTGCAAGCGCGGATTCGGCCGGCTCGTATTCACGAGTTCGACGGCCGGAGAGAAGGCCGAACGTTCCGGTAGCGCGTATACGGCTTCCAAGCATGGCGTCATCGGTCTCGCGCGCGCGGTTGCCCAGGACGCCGGGCCTTTCGGAGTCACATCCAATGCGGTTCTGCCCGGCTGGGTACGAACATCAATGGCCGAGCGCTCGGCGAAGACGGAGGCCGAACGGCGCGGCATCAGCGTCGAGGAGGTGTGGCGTGAGCGCGCTGCCATTTATCCGCAGAAGCGGGTGTTGGAGCCGCGCGAGGTCGCCCAAGTGATCGCGTTCCTATGCAGCGACGCCGCGGGCGGCGTGAACGGCGAGGCGATTACCGTGGCTCTCGGTGGTCTCTGGTAAGCCCCCGAGAGAGGGGCTTACTTTCGCTGAGGCGGCCCCGCCATTCCGGCACGTGGCATGCTCCTGGACGGCGGCATTAGCGCAGCCCGGCGACAACCCGTTCCAGGCCACCGATAAACTTCTGCCAGCCGTAGTTCGCGCCCTTGTAGGCGGTCTCTTGATCGAGACGGAAGCCGGACTGTTCCATGCGCACGAGCGTTCCGCCGCTCGTCTCGACCAATGTCCATGCGACGATGCTCTCCAATCCCATGGAGTTCCAGCTATAGGAGAGCCTCTTGTTGGGTTCGACGATCAGGACTTCGCAATCGATTACGCCATTCCAATTGGGCATGGGTGTGGAGCGGAAACTAAACTTATGGCCCACGACCGGCTGGAGATCGTTGTCCATCATCCACTCCTTGATCAGCGGGCCTTGCGTCAGAGCGCGCCAGATTTTTCCCGGCGGGTGGGGCAGTTCTTTTTCGATCACTAGCGAGCGCGTAGTAGTCATTGGTCCATCCGTTTGAGTAAGTCTTCGAGCCGGTCAAACCGGTCGTGCCAAAAGCGGCTGTAGTAACGCATCCAGTCCATCAGCGGTGCGAGCGCCCGCGGTTGGGCGCTGTAATGGGTCTCGCGCCCGCTGTGCCGAGCGAGCACCAGACCGGCATTCTTGAGAACCCGCAGATGCTTCGACACCGCAGGCTGAGAAACACCCGAGTTGTCGGTCAGTATTCTTACCGTCTGTTCGCCATGACGGCTCAGACTCTCGAAGAGAGCCCGGCGGGTCGGATCGGCAAGAGATTTGAAGATCGTGTCAGGCGCTGTATTCATGAGCAAACATATAGCTAATTGGTTATGGATTAAAGATAACTACTTGGTTATGGTTAGTCAAGTTCCCTATGCTACAGTCCGCCGTACATGCGCCCGGAAGCGCTGGCATGTTGGCGGCCTCAACCATGATGACCCTGATGCAGGAATGGGCGCTGACCGTCGACAAGATCCTCGACCACGCCAGAAATTGGCACTCCGGCACCGAAGTAGTCTCGCGGTCGATCGACGGGTCCCTCGAGCGCAGCACTTACGCCGAGGTACACGCGCGCGCCAAACGCGTCTCGAACACACTCGTGGAGCTTGGCGCCGCCGCCGGGGACCGTATTGGAACGCTGGCATGGAATGGCACCCGTCACCTGGAGGTGTGGTACGGAGTCATGGGGATGGGCGCCGTCTGCCACACCCTGAATCCTCGCCTATTCACCGACCAGCTCATCTACATCATCAATGAAGCGCGCGATCGGATCATCTTCGTCGACCCCGATCTATTGCCCATTCTATCGGCGATTCGCGCCAAGATTCCTTCGGTCGAACGGATCATCGTTCTGGCGCCCGACGATGGCATGCCGGCCGAAGGGGCCGGGACGCTCTGCTACGAGCGCCTGCTCGCCGAGGCGTCCACGGACTTCCGCTGGGGAGGGTTCGATGAGAACACGGCCGCCGGTCTCTGCTTCACGTCGGGGACCATAGGGAATCCAAAGGGCGTTCTGTATTCACATCGATCGAACTTCCTCCACACGATGATTACGACGGCGCCCGATGCCTTCGGCCTGTCAGCGCGGGATACGGTTCTGCCCATCGTGCCCATGTTTCATGCCAACGCCTGGGGACTTGCGTTTTCCGCGCCTGCTGCGGGCGCAAAGCTGGTGCTGCCTGGAAACCGGCTGGATGGTGCCTCGGTTCATGAGCTCTTGGAGCTGGAAGGCGTTACATTCTCTGCGGCGGTGCCCACCGTATGGCAGCAGCTGCTGCAGCATCTTCGCTCCACGGGCGGCAAGCTCAGCACCCTGAAACGAGTCGCCATCGGCGGATCGGCGGTGCCTGAATTCATCATCCGTGCGTTTCGAGACGAGTATGGGGTCGATGTCATGCACGCCTGGGGCATGACGGAGATGTCCCCGGTAGGTACCGTCGCGTCGGCCAATCAGGCAATCCTGAAATTGTGCGCAGACGAGCAGTTTCGCTGCAAGGTGAAGCAGGGCCGCCCGCCGCTGGGGGTCGAGATGCGGCTGACGGACGATGAGGGTGAATCATTGCCCCACGACGGCGCCACCTTCGGCAGGCTCAAAGTCCGCGGCCCCTGTGTGGCACAAGCCTATTGGAACTCGCAAGGCGTCACTGTATTGGATGAGCAGGGCTTTTTTGATACTGGAGATGTGGCCACGATCGACGCGCACGGTGTGCTGCATATCGTCGATCGGACCAAGGACATCATCAAATCCGGCGGCGAATGGATCAGCTCTGTCACCATCGAAAATATCGCCTCCGGCCATCCCCGGATTGCGCTCGCCACCGCCATCGGCGTGCCCCATCCAAAGTGGGGCGAGCGGCCCATCCTGTTCGTCAAGGTGAAGGCCGGCCAGTCGGTCGGCAGCGACGAAATTCTTCATTTTCTGTCCACCCAGATGGCGAAGTGGTGGGTCCCGGATCAGATCGTATTCGTCGACGACATTCCGCTCGGGCCGACGGGGAAAATAGACAAGAAAGCCATGCGCCAGCGATTCGATCGGGACATGTCCGGCGGCTTCTAAAGTCGAGCCGTCGGAGCCGATGCGGCTCAATCCGCCGTTATACGGGTCGCCTGCTTGAGTTGGACGGAAGGCACCAGGAGCGCGATTGAAACGGTTACGACCGTCATCGCGAGCATGGCCCAGAAGGTCAAATTCAGCGAGTGCTGCAGTGCCAGGCGCAGGACGGCATTGCCGGGCATCGAGCCCTGCGGCAGTTCAAGGAGCTGGCGCAGCTGATCCGAGGTGACGGGCATGCCGCTCGTCGCGCGAGCAAGTCCGTGATTGAGCACGGCACCGAGCACCGTGGCTCCCAGGGTGCTGCCGAGGTTGCGCGAAAACAGATTCGAGGCCGTTACGCTGCCCCGTTGCGACCAATCGACGATTTCCTGAACCAAGACGATCGAACTGACGCTGAGCAGGCCCATGCCGAAGCCCATGATGAGAGAGCCGAGCGCAGCGGCGCCGGGAGAACTGTGCGGTGTCAGCAGCACGAACAAGACGGCGCCCACGGGCAGGAGCGTAGACCCGGTAATCAGCAGTTGGCGCAGCTCGAAGCGGTGAAACAGGCGGGTTGCGAGGGTGGAACCGGCGGGCCAGCCGATCAGCATGGTCGTCAACGCGAGGCCCGCAACCACCGGCGAGCGACGCAGCACGATTTGCACGTACATGGGCACGAACGTCGTCAAGCCCATGAGCGCCATGCCCGACAGCAGGGCGACGCCGTTGGCGGCCGCGATCGGCCGGTGGCTCCACAGGGCAAAGGAGACCATCGGATTGGGGGTCCGCAGCTCCTGCAGCACGAAGGCCGCGGTCGCGAGGCAGAATACGCCGGCCGCAGCCGTCAGTACCGGGGTGCCCGAGGTCCCGATTTCCGTCAATCCGATCAATAAAGAGACGACAGCGATGGTAAAGGCGATCGCTCCGGCGACATCGATCGATCGGCGTTCGTGCCTGATGTTCTCGTGCAGGAAGGCGATGAAACCGGAAGCTGCGATCAGGCCGATTGGGATGTTGATCCAGAAGATCCATGACCAGGAAACGTTGCGGACAATCACCCCGCCCACGACGGGTCCGAGCACGGCGGAAATTGCCCAAATGCTGGCCAGGTAGCCTTGGACCTTGCCCCGTTCCCGTGCCGGATACAGATCGGCGACGATGATCACGGCCAGCGGCTGCATCGCTCCGGCGCCGACGCCCTGGACGAGCCGGAACAGAATCATCGACGGCATCGACCACGCGAAACCGGCAAGTACCGACCCCAGGACGAAGATCGCGATGCCCGTCAGCATGATCGGCTTGCGGCCGTAGATATCCGCCAGATTGCCGAAGACCACGGTCAGCGCAGTCTGAGCCAGCAGGAACGCAGAGAACACCCAGCTATAAAGGCGCAGTCCGCCCAGATCCCCCACGATCTTCGGCATGGCGGTCGACACGATCGTCGCCTCGATTGCGACCATGCACATGGATGCCATCACGGATGCGATGACCAGCGCCCGGGAGGATTTTATTTTGAGGGGCAACTACGGAATCTCCGGGTGGAGACCCGCCGGGTGCGTCGATTGTGGATTGACGATGCCTCGGGAGAAAATCGGGTACTGAATCAACTTACACCGGTCAATTATTCCTAAGGCCCCATTCTACGCGTTTCACGCCGGCGCGTTTTGCGCAGCGGGCGGAGCCGGGAGCGGGCGGCCGGGCCTTGCGGCCTTATCTCGGAGTTTGGGAACGCGCGACCTCCAGAATCGCGCTCTCATTGACATGTGCACGGCCCAGTTCGCACAGTTGTCTGAAGGCGGCGCCGGCCAGAGACCCAAATGGACTGCCGATTTGCAATGTCTTCGCTAGAAGCAGACCGTAGTCGACGTCTTTCAATCGCAGCTGCGGAGTGAACACGATGTTTCGATCGTGGTCGTCCGCAGCCATGCGGCGGCAATTTCGCACGACCTGAGGGCTTGCCGCCTGGCCCGAGGCAATGGCCTCGGCCACCAGCGCGCGATCGAGTCCGGCCCGCTCGGCGATTGCCATGGCCTCGGCGGCCGACGCAATCTGTACTGCACCCAACAGGTTGACGATCAGCTTGTAGGCGGTGCCGGTGCCGGCCGGCCCGAAGTGAATGATCCGCTCGGCAATCGCCTCGAGCAGACCTCGCACGGCCTCGAGGTCATCGGAGTCGGCGCCGACCAGCAGGGTGAGCTTGCCGCCCGCGGCGGCATCCGGAAGGCCGGTCACCGGGGCATCGATATAGCGCAGCCCACGGCCACCGGCCATCGCGGCAAGGTCCATCACCCAGCCGTGAGAGAGCGTCGAACATTCGATTGCAAACGCTCCCGGGGCGAGATTCGCCGTCAGGATTCCGTCCGGCTCCATCCATATGCGCTGCGATGCCCGGTCGTCGGCAACCATGGAAATCACCGCGTCCGCACCGGCACACGCGTCGCGCGCAGTCGCATGGAGGCAGGCACCCTGGGAAACGAGCGGCTGCGCACGAGAGGCCGTGCGGTTGTATACGTGCAGCGCATGACCGGCGGCAAGCACTCGGCCGGCCATTCCCGCACCCATGTTTCCAAGGCCTATGAACGCGATCTTCGCCATGTTTCCCGGGAACCGCTGCTAGTGAGGCCGCCATTGCAGCACATTCGAGGCCATGCTTTCACTCATCGTCTGCGGCTTCGAGCACGGCGCTCGGCACGCACGTGGTCGCGGCGCCCGCACCGCGGGGTTCATATTTGGACCGCGGTGCGCCGATCTCCCTGAGCGCATCCTCGACTCGATTCAGCATCTCGAACAATAGCGCCATGGGTATGTTCAAAGCCGGTTCGATGCGGATCGTTCTCGCCTTGGAATAGGTGCCGGCCACCAGCACTCCACGGCGAAACAGCGCGGCGGCGAATGCATATCCGATGGCATCGGAAGGAAACTCCAGGCCGATCAAAAGCCCTCTACCGCGGACCGCCGTGAGCACGCCGGGATATCGGGTCTGCAGATCTTTCAGCGCCTTCAATACAAGCTGACCCTTGCTTGCCGCCTGGCCCGCCAAGTCTTCTTCCAATGTCACCGTGATCGCCGCGATTCCCGCGGCGCAGGCAATCGGATTGCCGCCGAATGTCGTCGAATGAATGACGGGATTCGGTACGAGAACTTCCCAGATCTTCGGGGTCGAAACAAAGGCCGCCAAGGGCATCACGCCGCCGCCGATCGCCTTGCCCAGGCACATGATATCGGGAGCGACGTCGCTGTGATCCACGCCCCACAGTTTTCCGGTACGGCCCATGCCCGTCTGTATCTCGTCCGCTATCAGGAGCGCGCCGTATCGATCGCAAAGCTCCCGTGCCCGCGGGAGATAGTCGGGCGGCGGCACGACCGCTCCCGCTTCGCCTTGCACCGGCTCGACCACGAATCCCGCGATGGGCGTGCCGACCATCTCCGCCTTTTCGAATTCCGCCTGCAGGGCGTTTGCGTCGCCGTACGGTGCAAATCGAACATCCTGCAAGCCCGCGCGGAATGGTTCCCGAAACGTCGCCTTGCCCATCAAGGACAGCGATCCCAAGGATTTTCCGTGGAATCCTCCCAAGGTCGACAGGAAGGTGTTGCGGCCCGTATAGAGCCGGGCGAGCTTGATCGCGCCTTCAACCGCGTCGGTGCCGTTGTTGATGAAAAAACTGCAGGCCAGATCGCCGGGTGTAATTCCCGCAAGCAATTTCGCCAGCGCCGCGCGCCACGGCTCGAGCAATTCTTGGCTGTTCAATGCCATTCTCTGCAGCTGGTCGGTGACGGCTTTGACCACACGGGGGTGATTGACGCCCGCGCTGAAAATCCCGAAGCCGCCGAGACAATCGATGTATTCACGCCCCAATAAATCGCGCACGGCCGAGCCCTGTCCGGCCCACTCCAGCGCGGCGAATTGCCCGGCCTCGGTCACGGATTTGCGGTAGGCGATGAAGCCCCGATTCACATGCTTCTCGTAGGCGTCCACCGTCTCGTTGATGAACGAGCGCGCCTCCGATTCGCTCAAGGGCCTGCCGCCGATGATGTCGAGATACCGGCGCGACGACTCTAAAATGGTCTCTGTTGATAAGCGCAATTTGCTGCTCCTGCTCGATCCCCGAACGATGCGGGGATGATGAAAACGAGGATCGGAAACGATCCACGATTGACTCATCGAGGAGCTGGCGCGGGACTCACGCTGAACACTGGATTGTCGGCCGCCCGTGCGACCCCTCGGCGTTTAGGTTGACGCCGGCTTGAGCAAGATCTGTCGGCCTGATATCGAAATGGCGGGCCCTTCGATGCACACGCGGGCCAATAGGGAACGGCAGACCCGCAGGGGCACATAGTCCGGCGGAGACATAATACAGTATTGTGCCTTTCTGATTAGCATCATTCCCCCGGACCGAATATATGACGCGGCTCAATTTGCGTCAAATTCGCCCCAAATTCGGGCGGTGCGCCTCGCTGCCGCCGTGCGCGCGCTCTGCCACAACACTCATCCAACGGTTTTCCAAATCCCATTTGCGATTTGAGCTGTGTAACAATCGGCAGATTCGACCAAAAGCCAAGATGTGGGGGATGCAATGTTCAATCTGATGCGGCTCGCCGTTTCACCACGATGGATTTCGCGCGCCTGCCTGGCGTTGCTTTGCGCAAGCGGTTTGTGAGCGTGGCGGCGGCGGCCGACGAGACGGCCGCGGCGACGGTTTTCTACCATGCACATGTATTCACGGCCGAATACGGCCATCCCTATGCCGAGGCGGTGGCGATCCGGGGCGATCGCATCATTGCGGTCGGTGAGCTCGGCGATGTTCTAAAGATCGCAGGGCCATCGGCGCGAAAGGTCGATCTGAAAGGCAAGTTCCTGATGCCGGGGATGATCGACGCACACGCGCATCCGATCGCGGGCGGCGTAACTCTGATCCAGGCGAATTTTCCGGATACCAACGACTCCATTCCGGCGCTGGTTCAATTCGTCGCGCAGGAGGTGGCGAAGAAGGAGAGCCGGCTGGGTGATGTGCTGGTGATCAACGGCATCGATATCGGGTATTGGGCGCATGCCGCGGAAATCGACGCCGCCCTCAGCGCCGGTATGTTTGCCAAGCAGCCCATCGTCCTTTTCGGCTCCGATGGGCATACCGCGTGGGGCAACCGGCCGGCCCGAAGCCGCGCGGGCATTACCCAAAAATTTCTTCGAGGACTGAAGCCGGAGGAGCGCCTTCACTACGGTTCCGA
Organism: uncultured Gammaproteobacteria bacterium; assembly: GCA_963784105.1. Lineage (GTDB taxonomy): Bacteria > Pseudomonadota > Gammaproteobacteria > Steroidobacterales > Steroidobacteraceae > Bog-1198. Next base: position 173,032 of record CAWAQE010000008.1, on the reverse strand, counting down.
TGCCGCGCTCAATCCCAACGGTTTCGTCGTCGACGCCGGCGAGACCAAGCTCCGCAAGAGTCTGCCCTCGCCGTCGCCCGAGACCATGCTCGAAGCGGGGCGGGCCGCGGTTCACTACATGAATGCGCTGGGCATCACCGGATGGCTGGACGCTGCGGTCAGCGGCGTGGTCGGCGGCGCCATTCCCGCGAGCGTCGATGATCCGGGATATCTTCCCGTGTACAAGGATCTGGCGGAGCGAGGAGAGTTGACGGCCCATGTTGTGGCGTACCCCGTCGTCCAGCCCGACCTCGGCAATCAGCAGATCGACGTGGTCGAGGCGCTGCGCGACCGGTACAAAGGCATCCCGAACTTGACCATCCCCGGTCTGAAGGTGTTCGCCGACGGCGTCGTGGAGATACCGTCGCAAACCGCCGCTCTGACCAAGCCCTATCTGAACACCGGCCATTACACGACCACGCTGTTCACGCCGGCCAAGATGAATGCGCTCGTGACGGAGGCGTACAGGCGCGGTCTCACCGTTCACGTTCATGCCATCGGCGATCTGGCAGTGAAGGAGACTCTCGATGCCTTCGAGGCCGCCGGCAAGGCGAACCCGTCGAACACGCTGCCGTTCGTGCTGACTCACGCGCAGTTCGTCGACCCGGAAGACATTCCGCGATTCGCCAAGCTGCACGTGATCGCGGCGCTGCAATTACTGTGGGCCGTTGCGGATCAGAGCACCAATGAACAGGTGAAGCCCTACATCGATCCCGAGATCTACCGTTGGATGTACCCCGCGCGGTCCCTGCTCGATTCCGGAGCCGTCATTGCCGGCGCCAGCGACTGGCCTGTCAGCACGGCCAATCCCTTTGCCGCCACTTTCCAGGCCGAGACGCGTTCCGGGCCGCAGGGCGTGCTGGACGCCTCGCAGCGCATGCCGCGGGAAGCCATGCTCTTCGCCTATACGCGAAATGCCGCGCAGGTATTGAATCAGCTGAATGAGATCGGGTCGATCGCGCCGGGAAAGCGCGCCGACCTCGCGCTGATCGATCGCGATGTGTCGACGGTCCCCGCAGAGGAGCTCGAGAGCGCCGCCGTGCTCTTCACGATGTTCGACGGTAAGATCGTCTACGGCAGCGAGCCTTGAGTTCAATACACGCAGTTTATCGCGGCCACCGTCGTGACCGACGCGGTTTCGTTGCGGCCCCCCGCAACCAGCCGCGTGCCGAAAATGACGCCGAAGCGGTCGCTCCAATTGTATTCGACGGCGGGCGCCACAAAGAGCACGGTGCCCGCGCCCGAGCTGCTCTGCAAGTCGATCGGCGGCGCCGCGCCGGGCGAAGGGTAGCTTCCGAAAACACGGGTCGAGCCGTCACTCTCGTACCAAAAGTCCAGCGCCAGAACCCATTTGCGGGTCAGACTGTACTCGAAAGCCAGATCGCCGAAAGCCGAATCGCCCGGCTGCGCCCTGCCGCGGAACCCGGCCGCGGTTCCGTAAACGCTCATGTCCTCGAGTTCCACTCCACCCGGGATGGCATAGGATAGATCCAGCCGAACGCGCAAAATCCGCCCGTTGCCCAGCCAGAAATAAGTCTGCGAAAACACAGCCAGGGTCGTGGTGTACGCACCGGCACCGAAGCCGTCGCTTGGCCGGTTCAGCCGATCGAACTTTCCCGTCGGCAGCGTCTCCTGAACGTTCAGCGAGATCGTCGGAAGCCAGTGTCCTTCCTGGAATTGCGTCAATCGATATTGTGCTTGCAGCGTCAGATCGCCCAGGCCGATCGTGGAACTGCTGGCTCTGTCGCCCCCTTGATCGTACCCCAGCCGGGGGATGAGTCCGATGGTGAACCGGTCGGTGAGTCCGTAGTTGAGATAGGACTGCGAGCCGAAGTCGTTTGCGTGGGCGACGCCGTGCGACCGGCCATGGCTGTCGAGCCGGGCGTACGGCACATCGTCATAGATATAGGGCTCGAAGAGGATATGTCCCTCGGGCAGAGTGGCGGCTGAAGCCGCGAGCAGCGGCCCCGTCCACCAGGCCTCATCCAATGACTGACGTGCCGGCCCGAGGTTTGACGAATCTGCCGCGTTCGCCATTCCGGCGGCGGCCATCGCGGCAACCACAACAGGTCGAAATACGATGTTCCCGCGTCTCATGGCCATCCGTCGTCCCGATGTTTCTCGGCCGAAGAAAGGCCTTCGTTTCGAGTTTGCGCGACACGCTAACGATACCGGTGCCATCGTCGAATAGTCCTTGGCGTTGCTGCCTCAATTTGGCCGGCGAGCATTATCTTCTAAGAATAACCGCCACAATTTACTGTAATTCACAGCCCGCGGATGAAGCAGATGACGAATAGGCGGCAATCGGCGAGCCAAGCCGTATAATTCCGAGATCAATGAGAATCGCCGCCCTCTCGGACATTCATGGCAATTTGTTCGCGCTCGATGCGGCGCTGGCCGACATCGCTCGCCGCGGGGTCGACCTCATCGTCAATCTGGGCGACATACTTTCCGGCCCCCTGCTTCCGCGCGAGACCGCGCAAAGATTGATGGCGCTCGATTTGCCGACAATTCGCGGAAATCATGAGCGTCAGGTGCTGTCGATGGATCCTGGAGCCATGGGCGCATCCGACCGCCATGCATTCGAGACCGTCACGGACGCACAGCGCACTTGGCTCGCCGCGCTGCCTCCGGTGCTGCGCGTTGCGCATGATGTGTTCATGTGTCATGCAACGCCGCAGAACGACGTCGATTGCTATCTCGAAGATATCGTCGAGGGGGAACTGCGCCCCGCGCCGCTGCATCGAATCGAAGAGCGAACGGGGGCATGCGACGCGTCCTTGATTCTATGCGGCCATTCGCACATACCCCGCCTTGCGCACTTGTCCGGCGGCCGGGTCATCATGAATCCCGGCAGCGTGGGCATCCAGGCGTACGAGGGCCAACATCCGGGCCCGCACACGGTGGAAGTCGGTTCGCCTCACGCGCGCTATGCAATTGCCGAGCGATCGTCAGGCGAATGGACTTTCGAGTTCATCGCGATTCCCTATGACTGGGACGCGGCATCGCAGCTCGCGCGGCAACGCGGACGGCAGGATTGGGTGCGCGCGCTCAACACCGGGTTCGTGCGGACACATTCCCCCGGCGGATGATCGAATGGCCGGCGCGCGCCGCGCGCCATTCGCACCCCGTCACCATTGGGGTTTCTGCGGCGCATCGCCGTCTATCGTGTAATAGTCCGATTTATCGGCGACGAATATGTGCTCTTCCACCGCAAGATTTGTCGGACCATCGAGGGTTCCCGCGGTAACGCTGATCGCGTCGCGCCCCAGCTGCTTCCAGAACACGTTGCCGCCGCAGCGGCCGCAGAATCCGCGCTCGGCGGTATCCGAGGACTTGTACCAGACCAGCCGATCGGAAGCCGTCAGTTCTATGTTCGCCGACGGTGCGCTGGTCATGGCGGCGTAGTGCCCGCTCGTGCGGCGGCACTGCGAGCAGTGGCAGGCAATGACGCCGCGCAACGGTCCGCGTATCCGATAGCGCACTCCCCCACATAGGCATCCGCCCGTGTGCAATTCATCCTCTGTCATGGTCCTTCCCTTGTGCGTTGCGCAAGTGGCGCACTTCTGACCGTCCTGGCGCGACGGTGTCGACCGTTACGGTCACAATGATGACACGGTCTTGAGGTGCCCGCAGCTCAGGCGCCATGCTTCAGCAGCGGCGCCGACAGACGGGCAATGGTCAGCGACGCGGACGCCGCGTGCCGCCGCGCGCGCGCGTGCGGGCGTTTGGCGACGGCACGCAGCAGCTCGCTGACGGGATCCGGCGCAAACTGACACCACTCGATGCCGAGGCCGTGCTTATACTTGCGCGCCACATAGGCCTCGATGACCGGCGACTGGTACTTCGGATGCAGCGGCAGATCGATGATGACTTGGATCCGCGACAGGAGCCGTACATCGATATCCGCCTGGAGCAGAGCTCCGCTGACACTCATGTCGCCCAGCCGTCCCTCCCTCACCGAAAATCGATGGGTCGTTATTCGGACCGGGAAATCAACCTGTACCCGCTCGCCCCAGCGATGTTCCATGAGACCATGATTTCATGGGTAACTATACCGCCCCATCGGACAAACACCGAATCGTCCCGGGAAATGTCTGACAGGGGGGCCGCCGCGCCGGCTCGAAGGCCGGCCGCCGCGCGGACTAGCAGCGCCGAGCGGACTAGCAGCGCCGAGCGGACTAGAAGCGCCGAGCGGACTAGAAGCGCCGCGAGAGGTAGAGGAGGCCGGTATCGATCTTGTAAAAGCTGTCCGGCCTGGGGCCTTGAGGATCGCTGGCCAGCACATGATCGCGGGCGACATTCTGCGCGTGGCGGTAATCGATGCCCAAATCCCACTTCGGCAGGATATTGCGCCACATCGTACCCACCCCGTAGTAGATCGAATAAGCGGGAGTTGCGAGGTTATAGCGGGCAACGCCGGCGAACAGGCCGGCCGCGAACGAGTCGGTAAATCGATATCGATAGTCCACGGCGCGGACGCCGATCAGCGAATGGCCGTCGACCTCGTCCGCCTCGAGCCGCACGCCCAAGTCATTGTTTGCCGAAACCGCCCGGCGTGCGCCCACTCCAAAATGTGGGTCGAAGGCCCAATTGGTCGCGGTGACCGGGATTCCCTGCTCTAGATCCGTGTGTACTTTGTTCACGTTCAGCCCGGCGTCGACGAATAGCTCCGCGCCGTGCAGCTCAGGTGCCCCTTTGTACGAATCTTCGTTGAGAGAGCCGTCGTCCCGGGTGCGCTCATCGCCGCCATAGCGCACGAAGCCTGACAATCGAATGAACTTCGTGCCGTCAACATCGCGGCCGCCGAACAATTCGCCGCCCAGCGTGAGGTCCTTCCACGGGCGCGAGTAGCGCGCCGTGAAATCATAGTAGCGACGGTACGGAAACGGGGAGGGGTTCGCCGCAGAATACGTTCGCAAGTCGCCGCCATAATAGGTCTGGTTCGCGAGCGTGCGCACCTGTTCTTCCAGGTAGCCGCCGAACGGCGGTTCCCAGCCCACGCGCAGCATCAGACTGCGTGCACCGACGCCGTCGTTGAAGTTGCGTTGATCCGCTCCCCAGTTGCCGAGCACAAGGCCGTCATTGGTCATGCCATCCAGGAAAATGTTATGGACGTACCAAATGTTTTGCCACTCCGAGAATTCGAAGGTCGCGTCGAAGTAGCGCGCGATGCGCGGAACGTCGATTCCGGCGGTGAGCGCCGCATTGCCCAGCAAGTAGCTGCCGCCGTCCGAGTTGTCCTCGCCCGCGTACTGAAAATACACCGCAAACGGGGTTTTGCCCGGAAAGAGAAATCGGCTCACATAAGAGGCTTGTTGGTTGCCCTGCGTTTGCGACAGGCCGCTCGGCTTGAAGAAGTCGCGCAGCAGAAAACTCGCGGATTGCGGCAGTCCGCTGCCGCCCCCGTACTCCAAGAATCGATTGAGGCCGAGCGACCAGCCGGAGAAAGGCTCTATGGACAATTGAGTGCCGAACAGACGCGGAGTGCCGCTGCTCGAGACGCCATTGTAAAGGATGTTGTTGCCCGGCTGCGACAGGCGGGTCAAAAGGAATTCGTACTGGAACCCCAGCCGGGTGAGGGGTTCGGAATTCGACAGAGTCACCGAAGGGGTGGTCGGAGCTTCGGTACTGATGAGCATGCTGCTGTCGGTGGCGGGCGACCACCAATGGTCCCGATAGCCGATGTCGACCTGCGCCCAATTGAAGCCGAAGCTCAGCATGGAGCCGGTGGGCACGGTGCGCCCTTGGTACGCGATCGCGCCGCCACTCACCAGCAAATAATCGTTTGGCTGTACGAAACCCTGCGCCGACAGCTCCCAAGGGCTGTTCGCCGGCAGACCGTGCTCGTTCGGCACGACGACACCGGCCGTATCATGCCTGATCGAACCGGTCGCGCTTGCGTGGGTCACCGCGTAGTCACGCGAGTAGCGCTGCAAATATCTCTTCACCTTGGTGCATAGCGGCTCGTCGACCATGCATGCCTGCGGCAGCGCGTCTTCCACCAGCTTCACGGCAAACGGCCGTTTGAGGATGGGTTCGTCGGCGAGGATGAGCACACGCTCGATTTGACGTTCCATCTCCGGTTCGAGGTTGAGCGGCAAGTAGGCGCTGACACCTCCCGCCCGAGCGGTTTGTGTCGATGAAGCCAGCACGCAGACAAACGCGATTGCCGGTCCCGATGTCTTGATCCATGACGGCACGATTCAATTGACCCCAATGACCCGGAGAAAGATCGCCGCAGTACACGATATGGCGGGTGAAAGCGTCAAGGCTTTTATTACCGCCGGTGCGGATCCGGTGGCGGCGTTCGGCCGGAACCATTACGCTTGCGCTATGAAACGCAGGATGCCGTTGCCGTTTGCATGAACGTCATTCAGACCGAGCGCTTGGTGCTGCGTCGCCTCGATTCCGGAGACGCGCAATTCATATTGGAACTGCTGAACGAGGCGGCGTTCCTGCGGTTCATCGGCGACAAAGGGGTCAGAACTCTGGACGATGCCCGTGCTTATATCTTGAAGGGCCCTGTGAGCAGCTACGAGCGGCATGGCTTTGGCCTGTATGCGGTTTGCCTGTTGGACGGGACTGCGTTGGGAATTTGCGGGCTGGTGAGGCGCGACGGACTCGCCGACGTGGATGTGGGGTTTGCGTTTCTGTCGCGGCATCATTCCAGGGGATATGCCGTCGAATCCGCATCAGCCGTCCTGGCCCACGCCAGACAGGTACTGCAATTGAGACGCATTGTCGCCATCACCTCGCCCGAAAACCGCTGCTCGATCGCCGTTCTGGAGAAAATCGGGCTGAAGTTCGAGGGCATGATACGGCTCGAGGAGCACAGTCCTGAGCTCAAGCTGTTCGGCACCCCGTAGGTACTGATGCTTTAATGGCGAGAATCAATTCGCGGAGTTGCCAATGCACCCTTTCCCGCATCGCTATGTCGTCAACGCAGCTGTTCGGCCCGTTGGAGACGTGCCGCTGTCCACTGACGGCGTCAGAATCATCGAATCCGCCCCGCCGAAGGAATTCGATGGTCCCGGCAACCAATGGTCGCCCGAGGGATTATTGACCGCCGCGGTGGCCGACTGTTTCGTATTGGGATTTCGGGCGATTGCAGCGGCATCGAAGTACGCGTGGGTCAGCCTCGAAACGCGCACCGAGGGCACTCTGGATCGCATCGAGGGCAGGATGCGCTTCACGCGCTTCGAGACGCACGCCAAGTTGCTGGTGCCCGAGGGCGCCGACATCGAACGCGCAAAGAAACTCCTGGAAAAAGCCGAGCAGAGTTGCCTGGTCGCGAACTCTCTCAACAGTGAACGGCACCTCATCGCCGAGGTCACCACGAGCTAATACCTCGGCGCCGTGGTGGTCTAATCGTCCATGAGGAAGCTGCGCAGCTGCTCGCTGCGGCTGGGATGGCGCAGCTTGCGCAATGCCTTGGCCTCGATTTGCCGGATCCGCTCGCGCGTCACGTCGAATTGCTTGCCCACTTCTTCGAGGGTGTGATCCGTATTCATGTCGATGCCGAACCGCATGCGCAGAACCTTGGCTTCGCGCGGCGTCAGCTGCGCCAATACCGAGTGCGTGGTTTCCCGCAGGGATTCGGTGGTCGCCGAGTCGATGGGCGAAGACACCGATGTGTCTTCGATGAAGTCGCCCAGGTGCGAATCCTCGTCGTCGCCGATCGGGGTCTCCATGGAGATGGGCTCTTTGGCGATCTTGAGGACTTTGCGAACCTTGTCTTCCGGCATCTCCATGCGCACCGCCAGCTCTTCGGGAGTGGGTTCGCGGCCCATCTCCTGGAGCATCTGGCGGGAGATGCGATTCAGCTTGTTGATCGTTTCGATCATGTGCACCGGAATTCGGATGGTGCGCGCCTGATCGGCGATGGAGCGTGTGATGGCCTGGCGAATCCACCAAGTCGCGTACGTCGAAAACTTGTAGCCGCGCCGATACTCGAACTTGTCGACGGCCTTCATCAGGCCGATATTTCCCTCCTGGATCAGATCCAGGAACTGCAAGCCGCGGTTGGTGTACTTCTTCGCGATCGAAATCACCAGGCGCAGGTTGGCTTCGACCATTTCCTTCTTCGCGCGCCGCGCTTTGGCTTCGCCGATAGAAACCTCGCGGTTGATTTCCTTGATCTCGCTGATCAGCACGTGGAACAGGCCTTCCAGATCCTTGAGCTTGTTCTGCCGCCGCTCCACCTCGTCCTTGAATTTCGCGAGCGGCGCCGAGTAGCGCTTCTTGGCCTTGATGTGCTTGTCGAGCCAGCGCGTGCTGGTCTCGTTCTTCGGAAACGTCGAAATGAAGTCCTTGCGCGGCATCCCGGCCTGCTTGATGCAAAGGAACATGATCTCCTTTTCGAGCAGCCGTACCTCGGTCACGTGCTGGCGCAGGTTGTCGATCAGTTGATCGAACATCTTCGGACTCAGCTTCAATTCCATCAGCTCGCCGCAGATCTTCTTGCGGATCTTCAGAGTCTTCGGGTCCTTCGAGCCCAACTTGTCGAGCGCGTTCAGAAACTGATGGTGCGCCTTGGCGATCGAGCTGAAGCGCTTGGCGGCCTCCTCGGGATCCGGACCGGTGTCGATGGTTTCCTCGTCCTCATCGCCGTCGGCCTCATCATCGTCATTGGCGGCTTCTTCGCGTTCCAGCGCCATCATTTTCGGGTTCTGCGGCTGGGCGATCTCATCCGGCGCATTCGGGTCGACGAATCCGACGATGACGTCGACGAGGCGCATCTGGCCCGCCTTGACGGTCTCGTAATGCCGCAACAGCAAATCGTAGGTGCCCGGATAGCTGCCGAGCGCGATCTTGACCGCCTCCAAGCCTTCCTCGATGCGCTTGGCGATGCGGATCTCACCCTCGCGCGTCAGCAACTCCACCGTGCCCATTTCACGCATGTACATGCGCACCGGATCGGTGGTGCGGCCGAATTCCGCATCGAGATTGGCGAGGGCCGCCGTGGCTTCTTCCACCGCTTCCTCGTCGGGTGCCGCGGTGGCGTCGGTCAGCAGCAGGGATTCGGCGTCCGGCGCCTTCTCGTATACCGGAATGCCCATGTCGTTGATCATGTTGACGATGTCTTCGATCTGTTCCGGATCGACGATTTCGCTCGGCAAATGATCGTTGACTTCAGCGTAGGTGAGGTAGCCCTGTTCCTTGCCGCGCGCGATCAACAACTTCAGTTGCGACTGACGCTCGTCCGCGATTTGAGTCGCTGTGCCTGCTGGCGCTTTTTTGATCAAGGTGGACGCCTCGTTAGAGATCTGAGATTTCAATGCAAGCCGACAAGTATACGATTCTGGCTATTCCGTAGCCATAGATACGTAGGGTTTAAGGTGCTCGCTCAGGAGCGGCCCTTCGACTTGAGAAGTGAGCTTAATTCGGCCTTTTCGTCGTAATTCAAGCCCAATTCCTCCGCTTTTCGCAATAAATCGTTCATCCGGCGGCCCGGGCCGTACTCCTGGAGCAGCTTTTCGACCGCCATTTGCAGCTCCTTCGCAGCCGCCTGCGCTTCCGGAACCAGAGGTTCGGCCATGGCAAGCTCGGCCAGACGGTCATATTCGGGTAGGCCTCGCCAGCGTTCGAGCAGCATTGCCGTGCTTGGGCTTGAAGCCCCCGCCGCTTGCAAGAGCAACTCCTTGAGGACCGCAACGCCCGGTTTATCGACACCTTCAAGCGTTTCTGGATCCTTCACCGATGCCGCGGCGACGGGGTGATGCAGGACCAGGGTGATGGCCTGAGTCAGCAGATTGCCGCGCCCTACACTGATTCGACCACGGCGCCGGATGGCGAGTTCCGGCCCCAGGGCGGCCGGCGCGCGTTTCGGGTCGACCGTCGCAAAGGCCTTCTTGAGGGCCGCCGCCGGCATGCTGACCTGTGCGGCTAGACGATCGGCGAGCATTTCCCTGTAAATGCCTTCAGGCATGCGGGCGAACAGGGGCGCCGCCAGGGCCTTGAGCTTCGCCCGGCCGTCGACATGCTCGAGGTTCACATCGGCCATCAGCTGCTGGATCAGATATTCGGACAGCGGCAGGGCGCCATTCAGCCGGTTCTCGAAGGCCTTGGGCCCCTCTTCCGCGACCAGGGTATCGGGGTCATGGCCCTCGGGCAGGAACATGAACTTGAGCTCGCGCCCGTCGCGGGCGAGCGGCAGGGCATTCTCCAGGGCCCGCCAGGCCGCTTGTCGGCCCGCGCGGTCACCGTCGAAGCAGAACACCACTTCGCTGGTCAACCTGAAAATCTTGTTCAGGTGCTCTTGAGTGGTTGCCGTCCCCAGTGTGGCCACGGCATAGGTGATCCCGGCCTGGTGCAGACGCACCACGTCCATGTAGCCTTCGACGATCATCAATCGCTTGAAGTCCGCCCGCGCCTGCCGCGCCTCGTATAGTCCATAGAGTTCGCGGCCTTTGTGAAACAGCGGCGTTTCCGGGGAATTGAGGTATTTAGGCTCGCCTTGATCGATGATTCTGCCGCCGAAGCCGATGAATCGTCCTCGCGAATCACGAATCGGAAACATCAGCCGATCGCGGAACCGGTCATAAAACCCGGCGGCGCGCTCCCCGCCGCGAGTGTCGCGTTCGATGATCATGCCCAGCTGGAAGATCTGGCGCCTTTCCTCTTCCTGGGAGCCGAAGCGGTTGAGCAGGGAGTCCCAGGAATCGGGCGCATAGCCCAAGGCAAAACGCGCGCTCGTTGCGGCATCGATTCCGCGTGAGCTCGCATATTGGCGCGCGCGGCCGTTGTCGGCCAGGTTCTGTTCGAAAAAGCGCGAGATCCGCGCCATGATCTCGTGCAGGTCGGCGCCGCCGGAATCGGCGGCCTTGATTGCCTCGCGGGGAATTTCCAACCCAGCGCGCTGGGCGAGGTCCGCCACCGCGTCGACGAACTCCATCTTCTCGTATTGCATGAGAAAGCCGATGGCCGTGCCGTGCGCTCCGCAGCCGAAGCAGTGGTAGAACTGCTTGTCGGGACTGACCCAGAAAGAAGGCGATTTCTCGTTGTGGAAGGGACAGCAGGCCTTGAATTCGCGCCCCGCCTTTTTCAGCGGAACCCGGGCACCGATGATCTCCACGATATCGGAGCGGGCGACGACCTCATCGATGAACGACTGTGGAATGCGGCCGGCCATGGACGGCCTGCGATCAACCGCCTAAGCGGGCCTTGATCTTTGCGCCGACGGCGGCCATGTCGGCGCGGCCCTGAGCCCTGCCCTTGATGAGCGCCATGACCTTGCCCATGTCCTTGACGCTTGCCGCACCGGTTGCGGCGACGGCTTCGTCGATCAGGGAGTCGATCTCGGCACCGCTCAACTGGGAAGGCAGATAGCCCTGCAGCAAGGTGATTTCCGCCGCTTCTTTCTCGACCAAATCCTGGCGATTGCCGGCTTGGAATTGCACCAGCGACTCTTTGCGCTGCTTGATCATTTTCTCGAGAACGCTCAACACCTGGGTGTCGTCCAGGGTGATCCGTTCATCGACCTCGCGCTGCTTGATGGCTGCCGTGATCATGCGGATCAGCCCAAGCCGCTGCTTTTCGCCGGAGCGCATCGCAGCCTTCATGTCATCCGTGATTCGATCTTTGAGAGACATCCTTACGCGGAATCAGCCCTTAATAGGAGGGCCGGGCCGGCGCCGCCGCCGGGGGGCTTTGCGGGGCTCCGGTGCCGCGCATATTCTCCCGCGACAGGCGCTTCAAATGCCGTTTCACCGCAGCGGCCTTTTTTCGCTTACGTTCCTGGGTGGGCTTCTCGTAGAATTCACGTCGCCGAAGCTCGGTGAGGACGCCCGCCTTCTCGCAGGCACGCTTGAAGCGGCGCAGGGCGGCGTCAAAATACTCATTCTCGCGAACACGAACGCTGGGCATTCAAACCTCAAATGGTTGGCGCGGCCGCCGGCATTCGGCGACAGGGGGGCGCATTCTAAAGTGCGCCCCCATAAAAGGCAAAGGCTAAGCTAAAGGCGAGGGCCAAGCGGGACGACTTATGCGCGTTATCGGGATTGAAAGCTCTTGTGATGAGACGGCCGTCGCCGTTTACGATGCCGACCTGGGATTGTTGTCCCATCGCTTGCACAGCCAGGTTGCAATGCACCAAGCCTACGGCGGCGTCGTGCCCGAACTGGCATCCCGGGACCATGTTCGTCGACTTTTGCCCCTGGTTCGGGAAGCACTGGCGGCCGCCAAGTCCGATCAAGAGTCGATCGACGCAGTGGCCTACACGGCCGGACCCGGTCTAATTGGCGCCTTACTGGTGGGAGCGGGTTTTGCCGCCGCCCTGGGGCTGGCCTGGGGCAAGCCGGCAGTCGGCATACACCATTTGGAGGGCCACCTCCTGGCGCCGCTATTGGAACCGGATCCGCCGGGATTCCCCTTTCTCGCGCTGCTGGTGTCCGGCGGCCACACTCAACTCGTGGATGTCGCGGGATTGGGCCAATACCGGATTTTGGGCGAAACCTTGGACGATGCCGCGGGCGAGGCCTTCGACAAGACCGCCAAGCTTCTGGGACTACCCTATCCGGGGGGCGCTGCGTTGGCGCGGCTGGCCGAGGCGGGGCGCGCCGACCGCTTCGTGTTCCCGCGGCCGATGTTGGATCGCCCCGGCCTTGACTTCAGTTTCAGTGGCTTGAAGACCGCCGCCCTAGTAGCCTTGCGGGGCCGCGTTTTGGACGACGCGATCCGAGCAGACGTCGCGCGCGGTTTCCAGGAGGCAGTGGTCGACACTCTAGCCGAGAAATGCCGGCGTGCGCTCGAGGCCACCGGACACCGGCGCCTGGTCATCGCCGGGGGCGTCGGTGCCAACCGCCGCTTGCGCGAACGGCTGGCCGAGGTGGTTCGCGGCTGCGGAGCGGAATTGCGTTTTCCACGCGCCGAGTTCTGCACGGACAACGGGGCGATGATCGCACTGGCGGGATGCATGCGGCTGATGGCCGGCATGCACTACGGCCGCAGCATCGATGCCCGGGCGAACTGGGAACTGGGAGAGGGCGGAGCAACAGGGGCTTAGACGGGTCAATGGATAAAATCTTCATACACGCACTCAAGACCGAGGCGATCATCGGAATCTTCGACTGGGAGCGGCAGGTCAAGCAGACCGTGATCGTCGATATCGAGATCAGCGCCGATATCCGCAAGGCGGCCCTCTCCGATTCCATCGACGACACGCTCAATTACAAGCGGGTTGCGAAGCGCGTGCTGGCCTTCGTCGAAGCGTCGAAGTTCCACCTCGTGGAGACTCTCGCCGAGCACATCGCCATGCTCATGCTGGAAGACTTCGGCATCGCCTGGGTGCGCATATCTCTGAGCAAACCGGGCGCCATCCGCAGTTCACGCGACGTGGGTGTGGTGCTCGAGCGCGATCGCAACGATCTTGACGGCTGGCGCGCGCATGCGGCGGCCGCCAAGCCTTGAGCCTCGCCCAATCCGTCGGCGACTTCACCCCTTCCGGCCAGCCCCCATGCCGCAACACATTCTTCTCGATCGGCCGCTCTCCTGGCGTCAGTTGAGCGATGTGGCCCGAGGCGCACCGCTCGCCCTGTCGGATGAGGCGTGGGCGCGAATCCGAGCGGCCCGCATCCTCGTGCAATCCATCGTTTCCAAGGGGGTGCGCGCCTATGGCGTGAATACCGGCGTGGGCGCGTTATGCGACATCGTGGTAACCCCCTCTCAACAGGAGAGGTTGTCGCGAAACATCCTGATGAGCCATGCCGTGGGCATCGGGCCCGCGCTCGAGGCGCCGCAGGCGCGGGCCATCATCGGCGCCGCCATCAACAATTTTTCGCATGGGTATTCAGGCGTTCGGCCGGAGGTGGTCGAGGGGCTGCTCGCCTTGCTTACCCACGATTGTGTGCCGGAGGTGCCGGCCGCGGGATCGGTGGGGTATCTCACCCACATGGCGCACATCGCGCTGGTGCTGATCGGAGAGGGGACGGCACGATGGGGCGGCCGTGCCGTGAGCGGTGCCGAGGCGCTGCAGTCGATGCGGTTGGCCCCGTTGGTCCTGGGAGCGAAGGAGGGATTGAGTCTGGTCAACGGAACTCCCTGCGCCACCGGCCTGTCGGCTGTTGCCCTGAGCAGGATTGAGCGCCTGCTCGATTGGGCGGATGCCGCCGCTGCAATGAGCTTCGAGAATCTGCAAGGCCAGGTCGCGGTGTTCGACGCCGACGCCCTGGGGCTGCGCGCGTCGGCGGGAGTGGGCAGGGTGGGCGAGCGCCTGCGCCTGCTGTTGGACGGCAGCGCCATTCTTCGACACAGTGCCGGCCGGCGCACCCAAGACCCATTGAGCCTGCGGGCCGTCCCGCAGGTGCACGGTGCGGTGCGCGATCTGTTTGCGCATGCGGTGCGCACGGTGGACGATGAATTGGCCTCGGTCACGGACAATCCCGTGGTCGTCGGTACGGCGGAGGAGCCGCGCGCACTGTCGGGGGCAAATGCCGTCGGCGCCGCGCTCGGCCTCATCGCCGATTCGCTCGGGATCGCCGTGGCCGAATTGGCCGCCATGTCGGAGCGGCGGCTGGATCGCCTGGTGAACCCCCTCGTGAGCAATTTGCCCGCCTTTCTGGCTGTGGACGGGGGCGTCGGTTCTGGATTCATGATCGCCCAATATACGGCGGTCTCCTTGGCCGCCGACAATCGCCGCCTCGCCGCGCCGGCGAGCGTGGATGGCGGGGTCACCTCCGGACTGCAGGAAGATCACTTGAGTCATGCCACGCCGGCGGCACTGAAGCTCCTCAAGATCATCGACAACGCCGAGAGCATTGTGGCGATCGAATTGCTGGCGGCGGCGCAGGCCTACGAACTGCAGCGAGGCTCTCACGCCCGGGCGGGGCGAACCGATGCGCTCTATCGCAGGATACGCGGGCTGATTCCCACTTATAGAGATGACCGTCCACTGGGGGCCGACATTCAAAGAGCGCGGGGGCTGCTCGAGACGCCGTTCTAGGCGCCGCGCTGACTGCCAGCGCCACCGGGGCCGCCGCGGCCCCGGTGATTTGCGCGAAGCGCATTAAATGCTGCGGCCGCCGTCGACGGCGATGATTTGACCGGTGATGTAGGGCGCGTCCTTCGCCAGAAACAGGGCGGTGCGCGCGATGTCCTGCGGGGTGCCGTGGCGCTTGAGCGCAGTCTTGTCGATGATTTCGCGTTTCAACTCCTCGTCCATGTCGCCCTCCGGCCACAGCACCGGGCCCGGCGCAATGCCGTTGACGCGGATTTCCGGTCCGAGCTCGCGTGCCAGCGCGCGTGTCAGCATCGCGAGTCCCGCCTTGGCGGCACTGTATACCGGGTGCGCCTTGAGAGGGCGCAGTGCGTGTATGTCGATCATGTTGATGATGAGCCCGCGCTGTTTCGCGAGGCTGGGTGCGGCCGCTTGCGAGAGAAACAGGGGGGCCTTCAAGTTGCTGCCCATGAGATCCTCCCATTGCGGCAGCGTGATTTGACCGACCGGCGTCGGATAAAAACTCGACGCATTGTTGATTAGAATGTCCAGGCGCCCATATTCCAGCAGCGCCGCGGCCACCAGCCTTTCCGGGGCCCCCTCGCCGGACAAGTGCGCCGCATGGATGGCGGCGGAATGAGGGCGCACTCGATTGAACTGGTCCGCCAAAGCGATCGCGGCGGCGGAGGAGGAGCGGTAATGAATGAATATATTGGCTCCGGCCGCGTGCAGCGTGCGCGCGATCTCGGCGCCGACCCGGCGCGCGCCGCCGGTTATCAGCACTACCTGGTCCCGCAGCGAAGAATTCTCGATACTGAGTTTCATGCATCGCCACGATACCGCAATGGCTCCGCAGCGTGAACTCATGCTGAATGACGTGCAGGCGCGGCATTGTGCGCGCATGCACGACTACCTCGTGGAGCAGATCGGCGCGGCGGACGGCTGGTTGAGCTTCGAGCGATTCATGGATGACGCGCTGTACGCGCCGGGCCTGGGTTATTACAGCGCGGGTGCGCACAAATTGGGTGCGGGCGGCGATTTCACGACCGCGCCGGAAGTGTCGCGCCTGTTCGGTGCCTGTGTGGCGGTTCAATGCGCCGAAATCCTGGGCGTACTCGGCGCAGGGTCCATACTCGAAATCGGCGCCGGCAGCGGGCGCCTTGCGGTGGACGTTCTATCGCGCCTCGAGACTCTCGGACGATTGCCGGCGAACTATTGGATTTTGGAAATCAGCGCGGATTTGCGCGAGCGGCAGCGGCGCCGCATCGCGCAATGCCTGCCGCACCTGCAGGGACTCGTCCACTGGCTCGATCAGCCTCCGCGGGAACCCTACGATGGCGTGCTGATCGCCAATGAGGTGCTGGATGCGCTGCCCGTCGCGCGCTTTCGCTGGCACCGCGACCGTGTCGAGGAACTCGGGGTTGCGATCGAGGGAGCCCGGCTCGTCGATCGGCCGCGGCCGGCCGGCCCGGAGATGGTCAAAACCTGCCGGCGGCTGTCGGAGTCCGGCGGCGACTGGGAGGATGGTTATGTATCGGAGTATTGCCCGCGCCTCATCGCCTGGACCCGAGGTGTCACGCGCTCGCTGCGAGCCGGTGCGGCGCTCTGGTTCGACTACGGCCTGCCCCGGTCTCAGTACTATCTGGCGGAGCGGCGCGAGGGGACCTTGCGGTGTCATTTCCGCCATCGCGCGCACGACGATCCGCTGCTCTGCCCGGGCCTTCAGGACATCACCGCATGGGTCGACTATACCCTGCTTGCCGAGGCGTCCCGCGCGGCGCACTTTACGCTCGCCGGCTTTACGGCTCAAAGCCATCTTTTGGCGGGATTGAGAGTGGATCGTGAAATGCAATTCATGGCCGGCGACGATGCCGGTCTCCATGCCCGCTTGGCCAATCAGGCGCGGCAGTTGATGTTGCCGGGCGAAATGGGGGAGCGCTTCAAGGCCATGGCATGGCTGCGCGGCGTGGAGCTGCCATTGTCCGGTTTTACGCTGCAGGATCTGCGCCACACTCTGTGATGCGGCTCCAAGGAATGCGATGACGTGGGTTGATTTGCTTTCCGCACCGCATAAACGCCGCTTCGACTGGCGCGTCGTACTGTGTTTGACCCTGGCCTATCCAGTATTCTATGCGCTCGGATACCTGTCCAAGGGGGGTGCCGGAACCGCGGCGATCTGGCCCGCCCATGCGGTCGCCTTCGCCGCCTACATGCTGCTGCCCGTGCGCCTCTGGCTCATGGTTTCGCTCGCCACGATAGCGTGGGAGATGCCCCTGAGACCTGCACTTTACTGGGCAGCCACTCATTCCTGGCCTCCGCTCGCGGTGACTTGCAGCTTTGCCCTGGCCAATATCCTGACCGCCGTGGGCCCCGCCGCCCTTGCGCGGCTCATGCGGCTGTACCGCAGGCAGGAGCGCTTCGCGCTGGTCACATCGCCGCTCTGGATCGTCGCGCTGTTCATAGGCGGACTGCCGGGTGCGTGGCTCGGCACGGCGACCCGGGCGTATGTCGCGGGCATTCCCCTGGCGCCGGCGGACCTCGGGTTATGGCTGCTCGCCTCGGTGCTCACTCTGGTCACCTTCGGGCCCATCGTATTCGAGTTTCTCCTCAGGTCCGAGGAGCCCACGCCCATTCCCGCCCGCCCTTGGGAGGGATGGGCCGTCTCGTGCATCGTGCTCGCGCTGTTCGTGTGCTTCGCCATCGTTCCCTGGCCGGCGGCCGATCCGCTCGGACAGCCCATGCTGTTCGCCGCGCCGCTCTCCTGGCTTGCCCTGCGCTTCTCGCGCAGAGCGACGAATATCGGGGTCGTCATCGTGGCCTCGGGCGTGAACTTGTTCGCGCAATACGGCGTGGGTATCTATGGGCACCTGGCAAACATAGCCGGGTGGCGGCATGTCCTCATCTCGATCGACGTGTTCCTCGTGATCGGCTGCGGCGGCGCCCTACTGATCAATCTGATCACCCAGAAGCAGCGGGCGCTGCTCGCTGAACTTGCGCAGGAGCATCAGGCGCTGCGCAACTATGCGCGCGCCCTGAGTGTCGCGGAGGAAACGGTGCGCCGCAAGGCGGCGGCCGACCTGCACGACGGCATAGGCCAGGTCCTGGCCGGCCAGAGCATGACGCTCGCGGCCATGCGAGTGCATGCGCGCCATCCGCCGCTCAGCGTGCTGCTCGATGAGGCGGCCAAGGCTTCTCGCGAAGCGCAGGACGGCCTGGGTGTGATGATTCAGGATCTGAGCCCTCCGGGGCTCGACCAGGCTTCGCTTGACGAGATGCTGCGCTGGCTGGCCGGTTTCTTCGAAACGCGCTTTGGGTTCAAGGTGGCGTGGCGCGTGACCGGCGCGGCGGAACTCGCGCGCGACCGGCTGCAGCTGATCCACCGCTGCATCAGGGAGCTGCTGATGAACGCCCGCAAGCACTCTGAGCGGGAATCCGCCGAGGTGGAGATCGACCTTGCGCCCGATTTGGTGGAAATCACCGTGATCGACGAAGGCATTGGGTTCGATCCGCGGCGCACCCGGCCGCTTTCCGGAAACCGATTCGGCCTGGTGCAGCTGCGAGAACGCGTACGCGCGGCGGGCGGTACCGTCGCCCTGGATACCGTCATCGGTGAAGGCTGTCGTGTGACCGTGCGCCTTCCGACCCCCTCATCCGCATGAGGGCGCTGCCCCAGCCGGCGCGCCGGCCTGCGTGACGATGCCGGATTTAGACCGGATCATGACGAGTTCGGAGCAGGTGCCGCCCGCCGTTCAAGGTA
This sequence comes from uncultured Gammaproteobacteria bacterium, assembly GCA_963784105.1. Classification (GTDB taxonomy): domain Bacteria; phylum Pseudomonadota; class Gammaproteobacteria; order Steroidobacterales; family Steroidobacteraceae; genus Bog-1198. The sequence continues at coordinate 154,301 of CAWAQE010000008.1, read as the reverse complement.
GGATCGGCACAATGGTGGGACTTTGTGTGCCGGTTCCCGAGACCGGCAGGCTTCAATTCGAACGAAATTTTCTACTGGGGATACAAGCATGAACTCAAACCCGAAGCTATCGTATGCAATCGCCGCGATTCTGGGCGGCCTTACCAGCGGGGCCGTGTACGCCGATGCGCCGGCTCCGGCTTCGGCGCCGGCGGCCGCAACCGCGGCCGATACCGGCACCGACACGCTGCAGGAGATCACCGTCACCGCGCAGCACCGCAACGAGAGCATGCAGAACGTGCCGATCTCGATGCAGGCGTTCACGGGCCAGACGCTGCAGCAGCTCAACATCCAGACGTTCGACGATTACATCAAGTATCTGCCGAATGTGACCAGCGCGAACAACGGACCCGGCCAGAACGAGGTGTTCATGCGCGGCCTCTCCGCCGGCTCGCAGGCCAGCCAGGGCAGCGCCGCAACGGGATTATGGCCGAATGTCGCCATCTACCTGGATAATCAGTCCGCTCAGGTCCCGAATCGCAACCTCGACATCTATGCCGCGGATTTGAACCGCATCGAGGTGCTGGAGGGTCCCCAGGGTACGCTGTTCGGCGCGGGTGCGGAGGCGGGCGTGATCCGCTACATCACGAACGAGCCGAAGCTCGACGTGACCGAGGGGAGCGTCAAGGCCGGCTACGGCGTCACCGCTCACGGCGATCCGAATACCGACGCGACGGCGGTGATCAACCTGCCGCTGATCGAGGGCACGATGGCGGTGCGCGCGGTCATCTACGACGACCATCGCGGCGGCTATATCGACAACGTGCCGGCGACGTTCACGCGCAAGAACACCGACATCGGCATCCATTACGCCGGCTATCCGGCGGTCGGCGGCGCTTGTCCGGACGGACAGCCCAACAACGGCTACTGCGTGCCGCCGGGAAGCCCCTCGCTCAACAACAACAACTTGGTGGGAAACGCCATCAACCCGGTCACCTATCAGGGAATCCGGGCCGAAGCGCTCTACAAGTTCAATGAGGACTGGGACCTCTTGATCACCCAGTCGTACCAGGACATGAATTCGCAGGGCGTTTTCTATCAGCAGCCCAATGCCTCGGATGGCGGTGCGCTGGCGCCGCTCCAGGTCACGCTCTTCAACCCCACCTACGACAAGGACGACTTTGAGAGCACCGCGTGGACCTTGAATGGGAAACTCGGCGCGATCAAGGCCGTGTACACCGGCGGCTACCTCGACCGGAACGTCCACCAGGCCGGCGACTACACCAATTACGCCCGAGGCGTGTATGCCGATTATTACCAGTGCGTCCCCTCCACCTGCTACTCGCCGAGCTCCTCCTGGACCTCCGTCGAAAAGAACGAGCATTTGCAGAACGAGCTGCGCTTCAGCACGCCGGACGATTGGCGTTTGCGCGGCATTGCCGGCGCCTTCTTCGAGGATAACAAGCTCTACGACGAGACCGCCTGGATGTACAAGAACCTTCCCCCGTGCACCTCGAACGGGGCGGCGGGCACGCCGGGCAATACCAACTGCCTGTCGAACGTCGGCACTTTCCCCGGCACGTACGTGCAGAATCCGGGGGTTCAGGGGGACAATACCTCTTTCTACCAGGACCAGTTTCGCGACACCAAGCAGACGGCTTTCTTCGCTTCCGCCGACTTCGACATCATTCCCAAGGTATTGACCATCACGGCCGGTACGCGCCATTTCCAGTTCGAAAACAACAATCAAGGGAGCATTCTCTCGAGCTTCGGCTGCTTCGAGGCGGGCGCACCCGCCGGCGGCTGCCACGATCCGGTCTACAGCTACAACCTCAACACCCAGAACCTGCGGGATACGGAATCGGGTTTCAAGAGCCGCGGGAACATCACCTGGCATATCACCCCGGATATGATGGTGTATTACACGTATTCGCAGGGCTTTCGCCCGGGCGGCTTCAATCAGAACGGCGGCGCCCAGCACGCCATCGGGCCGGACGGCGTGGCGCAGTACGAGATTCCCCGCTCGTTCGCCTCTGACGATTTGACCAACAACGAAATCGGCTGGAAGACGGAATTTCTCGACCATCGGTTGCAGTGGAATGGGGCGCTGTACCGCGAGAACTGGAATAACGTGCAGATCGAGTTCTTCAACCCCGGCGTGGTCGGCAATCTCTTCTACGACACCAACGGTCAGAATTTCCTCATCAAGGGCGTCGAGACCTCACTGGTGTTCCGAGTGGTGAGCGGCCTGACGCTGCAAGGCGCGGGATCCTGGAACCAGAGCAGGCAGCAGAACTCGCCCGCACTGATCGACAATAACCCTGCGAGCGCGAACTACGGCAAGCCGATCACGCAGGTGTGCAGCGCCGGCGGCACCGGCTGCACGGCGGTCACCAATCCGTTCGGCCCGATCGGCGCCCCGAGCGCCGACGCGCCGCCGCTTCAGTTCAGCCTGCGCGCCCGCTACGAATGGACCATGGCCTCGGACTACACCGCGTTCGTTCAGGCCGGCGCCACCCATCAGGGAATTTCATTCACGCAGGCAGGATCGAACCCCACGATCTTGGCGGGCGGAACCGTCGCCACTTCGAGGGGGCGGTTCGAGATGCCCGCATATTCGACCGCCAACGCCTCGGCCGGCATCGCCAAGGATCAATGGTGGTTTAACGTGTATTGCGAGAACCTCGGCAACTCCAATGCCAGCACCTTCATCAGCACCGATCAATTCATCGCCGAGCAGACTCCCCTTCGTCCTCGCGTCATCGGTGGATCTTTCGGGTACAAATTCTGAGTGCGAGGCGAAACGAAGCTATGGCCCCTCGTGTCAACCGGCGCGAAGGGGCCGGTTCGCCGCCTTCGCCATGGCGCCGCCTTCGCCATGGCGTCGCCCTTGCTAGGGTTTCGTCCAGCGATACACGGCGCCGGGAAAGGGCGCCTTCCATGGGTCGAATACGCCCGTGATGTAGACGGTGGCGGCCCCATCCGCGCCGAAATTCATATTGGTCACATAGGGCGTGGGGACGGTGATTATCCGCACCAGTTTCTTCTCGCCGTCCACGACCAGCACCCTTCCCGAGCCGTTCTGTGCAATGTAGTAGTTGCCGTCGGGACCCAATTTGAGGCCGTCGGGACCATTGTAGGCATCTTCGTGAGCGGTCGGCGGCGCCAGGTCCTGCATGCGCGCCCATACGGTGCGGGCACCCAGCGAGCCATCGGCTTCGATGGGGAATGACAGGATGCGGGCCGCCAGCATTTCCGCCACCAACAGGCTCTTGCCGTCCTTGGAGACCGTCAGGCCGTTCGAATAGTGAATGAGGTTGGCGACTTCGACGAGGCCGCCCGTGGCGGACATATGAAGCACCGCGCCGCTGATCGGCGCTTTCAGGTCATAGACCCCCGAAGCGGACACGTAAATTCCTCCGCTGCCATCCGCCGTAAAATCATTGGGGCCGATGAAGGGCTTGCCCGCGGCGTCTTTGTCGATGGAGCGGATCTGCCTGCCGGTCTCGTCCAGCTCGACAATCCGGTTCGCGTCGTAGCATGCCACCAAGATGTGATCGTGCCGGTACCCGATCAGGCCGGAGGCGCCGCAGTGCTCGCCTTTCCAGTAAGAGACGGAGCGCTTTCCGTCCCACATCTTGATTCCGGGCCCGGCATATTCCACGTACAGAAGCTTGCCGTCGCGCCACAGGGGTCCCTCGGGATAAACGGCTTTCGCGTCGATGAGCACCGTGCCGGCGCGTGAAACCCCGACGAGGGCCGCTGCCGCGATTGCCCACATCGTCAATACACATCGCACTTTCATGGGAACACCCTACCAGACATGATGGCGTGCCCCGATTGTATCGCGCGTATCAGCGGCCGGCTGCCTCGTCATAGAAGCCAACCAGATCACGCTTCATCTCGCGCAGTGCTTCCTGATCGGTGTAGGCCATGTGCCCGGTTTGGTAGTAGCGCAGCGTCACATTTCGGCGCAGCTCCGGCGGCAGCAGCATATGCGACAAATCGAACTCGGTGGCGAAGAACGGCGTGGACATGTCGAACAGCCCGTTCATGGAGAGGACCAACATGTGCGGATTGGCCCGAATCGTTCCCGCAAGGTCGAGCGCGGTATTCGTCGTGGTCAGAGGCTCGTCGATGCCGGGCGCCTTGTGGTGCCAGTCCCAGGCGGGCTCGATGACGGAGTTGTAGAGGGCGCGGTAGTGCAGATCGCTGGCGTAGCCCAAGTCGTGCGACAGCTCGTGGCGAAATGCCGCCAGATACGCGCCGCTCACACCCGCCGTGGCCGGATCGTCCGTGGCCGGGTCGTAATGCCCGGTGGTGCCCAGGGCGGCTCCGGTGAAGCGTGAATCGAACCGCCCGATGACTTTCCCCTCGTTCTTCAGCAGTTCCTTGCGAAACTGCTCCATGTCGATGCGCAGGCCGGCCAGCCGCAAGTACTCGACGGACAGGCCGGTGTAGCGGCTGAGCTGCGCCGCCACCGCGTCACGCTCATCGGGGGAAAGCTGGTCGCCCTTGGCGATCGCCGCGGCGTAGGGGCCGCGAGCGTAAGCGCGCACTTGGTCGAGGAAGGCGCCCAGATCGCCGGTACGCTCCGCGGCCTTGTGGTGGAACCATGCGGCGGCCGCAAAGGACGGCAGCATGTCGATGTCGTGCTGATCCAGTCCCGGTTCCGAATCCGCAAAATTCAGGATGGACGACAGCAGAATGACGCCGTTGAGGTCGATGTCCTGAGTGTGCAGCTTGTAGGCGAGAGCCGCCGTACGGGTCGTGCCGTAGGATTCGCCGAAGAGGAATTTAGGCGAATTCCACCGGTCGTTCAGGCTGATGTAGCGGGTGATGCCGCGCGCGAAGGCGTCGACATCGGAGTCCACTCCCCAGAACTGCGCTTCCTTCGCGTCTCCCAGGGCCCGTGAATAGCCGGTGCCGATCGCGTCCAAGAAGACCAGATCGGTCTTGTCGAGAAGGCTGGCTTCATTGTCGACGAAGCGGTAGGGCGCCGCTTCGGTGGGCTGCGGCGCGGCGGCGACGGCCCGGATCGGGCCGAATCCGCCGACGTTCAACCAAAGGCTTGCCGAGCCGGGACCGCCGTTGTACAGAAAGGTCAAAGGCCTTTCCGCCGAGCTCTTGTCGCGATCCGCGACGTATGCGACGTAGAACATGCTTGCGACCGGCTTGCCCTCGTCGCTGCGCAGAATCAAGGTGCCGGCCGTAGCCCGGTAGCGAAAGACCCGGCCGCCGAGGGTCAATTGATGTGCTGTGGTCTGCTGCGTCTCTACGGGAGCCGGGTGTGCGCCGGCGTCCTCGCGCGCTTGGGAGTCCGGCGCCGGCGTATCCGCGCCGGATGCGGGGGCGGTGGCGGCAAGGCACAGGGTGAGAAAGAAGGCCAGGGACCGGCGCATAGGGGCTCCTATAAGATGCGATGGAACATCAATACTTTCCCATTTCCGCCAGCCGGCGCCGCAGCTCGCCGCACCCCTGCCAGAGCGTTGCGGCCGCCAGCGGCCCGACCAGGCCGGTCGAGAGGGCAAGCGCGTAACGGAGCGCCTTCTCATCGCGGAATACATAGTCGGTCAGAAACGCGGGAATGATCGGCCCTGCGCTCACGCCGATGATGCCTACGGTGAACAGAAAGATTGCGCCCAGCTGCGCGCGCTGGCGGTTCACGGATACCATGGTCAGCGCGGAGGTGATGAGCACCGGCGGGAAGCCCACGAAGAATTTGATGGGCAGCAACATCAGCCCCATTGCCGCCGGCGTCGGCATCAGGGGCATGAGCGCGGCGGGTATCGTGATCGCCATCGCTCCGTAGGCGGTCAAACGCAGGCACGCGTCCGAGCGGCCTCTCGCCATCATGCGGCTCGAGTACCAGCCCGCAAACAGCAGCCCGAGCGGGCCTGCGATGAGCGAGGACAGCCCAACGATGCGCCCCGCATGCTCCGCGTCCCAACCCCAGGTGCGGATGAACAGTTCGGGATACCAGGCATCGGCATATCCCAGCACCGAATACAGTCCCGCCCCGACGAACAGCGCCAGAAACATGCGCGGATAGGCGCGAATGAAGCGGAATACGTCGCCGATCGGCAGCGCTTCGGTCCGCCCGCGGCGGATGGGTTCGCGCACGCTCATGAGCCACAGCGCCAGCAGCAGACCCGGCAGGCCGACGGCCACGAACACCGCCTGCCAGGATCTCAAATCGCCGATCAGCGGCAATGCGACGACAGGCGTGCGGCCGACGGCCGTCACGACTGCTCCGCCCGCCACCAGCGCCAGTCCTGCGCCTATGAAGATTCCCACGGTGTACACGCTCATCGCGCGCGGCAGCATTGTCTTGGGGAATAGGTCGGACAGCAGCGAATAAGCCGACGGCGACAACGTGGCTTCGCCGACTCCCACCCCGACGCGGGTCAGAAAGAGCTGCCCAAAGCTCTTCGATAGGCCGCATGCGGCCGTCATCAGGCTCCAAACGGTCAGCCCCGCCGTAACGAGCCATTTGCGATTGCACCGGTCGGCCAGCCAGCCGAGCGGCAGGCCCATCAGAGTGTAGAACAGACCGAATGCGCCGCCCGCCATGAGCGAGAATTGAAAATCGCTGATGCCAAGGTCGTGCTTGATGGGTCCGACCATCAAGTTGAGGATTTGGCGGTCCAGAAACGAGAAGGTGTAGGCCAGCATCAACAGGCCGGTGACGTACCATGCATAAAAAGATGACCGCTGCGGCTCGCCCGCGGCCGGCGGCAACTCGTCACTCACCGGATATCACGGTGCAGTGCGCCGAGAAAGCGGGTGTTCTCTGCGGGCAAACCGACGGTGACGCGGATCCAGTCGGCTAGCCCGTAATTGCCGACGGGCCGCACGATGATTCCTTGCCGAAGCAGCGTCCGGGAGGCCGCCTCGCCGTCACCCACGCGCAGCAGCAGAAAATTGCCCTCCGACTCCAGATGTTCGATTCGCATATCATCGAGGGCGCTCTTCATTCGTGCCCGTTCGCGCGCATTCGCCGCCACGCTCGAACGCACAAAATCCATGTCGCCGAGAGCCGCGAGCGCGGCGCCCTGGGCCGGCGCGCTCACGCTGAAGGGAGCCTGCAGCCGCCGCAGCACATTGAGCACCGCCGGATCTCCCAGTCCATAGCCGACCCGCAGGCCCGCCAGCCCGTACACCTTGGAGAATGTTCTCAGCACGAGCAGATTCGGATGGCGATCCATCAGGGGGCCGACCTCCGGCTGCAATTCAGGACGCATGTAGTCGCGGTAAGCCTCATCGAGTATTACGAGCACATCATCCGGTGTCGCTGCAAGAAAATCCTCGAGTGCCGCGGGGCTCGTGTAGGTTCCGGTGGGATTGTTGGGCGAGGCGATGAATACCAGCCGTGTCTGCGGGCTCAATGCCGAGTGCATCGCCGCCAGATCGTGGCCGTAGTCTCGGGCGGGAACGACGATCGCGGCGCCGCCGACGGCGCGCACCGCCGCAGCGTACGACATGAACGCATATTGCGAAAGAATGGCGCTGCGGCCGGGCAAGAGCACGGCGCGGGCGGCCAGCGAAATGAGCTCGCTCGAACCCGCCGCGGGAAGAATTCGCGCCGGATCGAGGCGCAGCGCGCCGGCCAGGGCGCTGCGCAGCTCGTGCGAATCGGCGTCGGGATACCGGCCGGCATCGTCTTGAAGTCCTTGCAATCGGGCTCTCGCGGCGGGCGCCATCCCGAGCGGGTTTTCGTTCGATGCGAGCTTGATGATGGAGCCGGGATCGAGCCCGAACTCGCGCGCCACCCCCGCGATCGGGCGTCCCGGGCGATAGGGAGGGAGGTCGCGTACATGGCCGACGACATGATCGACGACGCGATCGACTGCCCTCATGGGACGCCCCAGGCCTTGCCCTTCTCGAGATCGTCCAGAGGATTCGCGGGTTCCGGTTGAGGATATTTCGAGAGACGGTGAATCAAGTGCCAGGGACTGGGCATTTCGCCGACCGGTACTTCGATCAGGAGCGGCCGGGGTGTCGCGGTAGCGCCGCGCAGTACGCTCTCGAGCGCCTCCGGGGTTTGCGCGCGCACCGCATCGACGCCGAACGCCTGCGCAAGCTTCAAAAAGTCCGGATTCTCGAGCTCGGTGCCGAATTCGCGGCCGAAAACTTCACGTTGGATGCGGCGGACATTGCCGAAGGCGCCATCGGCGAACACGACGGTGATGAGAGGGATCTGATAGCGGGCTGCGGTCGCGAGTTCCTGGAGACACCAGCCGAAACCGCCGTCTCCGGTAATCGACACCACTGTCCGTCCCGGCAGACCCATAGCCGCTCCGAGTCCGGTGGGGAAACCGTAGCCCAGAGTTCCCTGGTAGCCCGGCGTCAGGAAGGTGCGCGGCCCGTAGACCGGATAGGCGAGAGGCGCGAGGTAACCCACTTGGGTCAGCTCGTTGACGAGTACTCCGTCCTCGGGAATCCCCCGCCGCAGTGCCCGCAACCACGAACGTTGCGGTTCCATGGCGGCGAACTGTAGATCACACCAGGCGCGGACGCGCGCGCATACGGCCGCAGCTCCGTGGACTCGCCGGGCCGGCACGGCCGCGGCCAGAGCCTCGAGTCCCGCGCCGGCGTCGCCGATGAGATGCAGACCGGAGGGACGCGGCTCGCCCATGGCGCATTCATCCACATTGAGATAAATGAACCTCGCCTGCGGTGCCTCCATCGCCGGCTGGCCGCGTAGATTCAAGAATCGGCTGCCCACCACCAGAACGAGGTCGGCATGCGGGAACAGGGCGCGTCCGCCGAGGCTCGGTAATGCCAGGGCGTGACGATCGGACACCGCCCCGCGGCCGTTGTCGCTCATGACCACCGGCGCGTCCAGGCGTTGCGCCAACGCGGCGAGGGCTGCCGTTGCGTTCGCGGCCACGACGCCGCTGCCCGCCCAAATACAGGGCGTGGCGGCCGCAGACAGCAATCTCGCCGCGGCTTCAATGTCGGCGGCCGGAGGTCCGATCCGCGGCGGCCGCGGCTCGCTGTCCAGGGGCGGCAGCGCCGCCGATGCCTGCAGCACATCCGGCGGAACCTCCACCGCCACCGGCTGCGGCCGCCCGGACTGCGCCTGCCGGAATGCCTCATGCACCAGCCCTGGAATATCGCCCGGTTCGCGCGCCAGAGCGGACCACTTCGTTACCGATGCGAGCAGCCGCGACTGATCGCGCACTTCGTGCAGCATCCCATGGCCGCGCCCTATGCCCGACGAGTGAATCTGGCCGGCGATGCAAACGACCGGCGAGGAACAGGCATACGCGGTGGCGAGCCCAGACATCGCATTGAGGACCCCGGGTCCCGGCACCATCATGCAGACGCCCGGGCGGCCGGTGGTGCGCGCGTATCCATCCGCCATGTACGAGGTGGCCTGCTCATGTCGCGGCACGATGCAGCGCAGGTCGGCTGCCACATCGATGAGCGCGTCGACGGCCCAATCGAGCTGTACTCCCGGAAGAGCGAACAGATCTTTCGCGCCCTCAATGACGAGCTGTCTCGCCAGAGCCTGTCCCCCCGTCATCACCGTAACGCTCACCTAGTCAAGTCTCCCCTGTCTCTGAGCCACGAGATGCGGCCCGCTCGGCCATCCTAGTGGCCATTGTCTCGTATAGCAATACGACGTTGCGTCTGAAGGAACAAAATGCTAATTTCTGGACCGTGGGAGGCAACCCGAGGGACGCGGCGACACGAACCGACCCCGAGGTCCGAGCGACGGCTAATCAACGATAGAAGGGGATGATATGGGCCTGAAGGCTTTGGAATCGCGCAATCTGATCCGTGTCGTAGGAGCGCTCGCGGCGCTCGCGTTGCCCGCACTCGGGGCGCCTACCGCGGCCCGCGCCGACAACGCGAACTCCAGTACCACCCTCGACGAAATCGTAGTGACCGCCCTCAAACGCGGCGACGAGTCCCTGCAAAGCGTGCCTGCGAGCGTTGCCGTCGTCACGGGCGATATGCTCGATAAGATCGGCGCCAGCGAGTTCGCCGACTTCTCCAGACTGGTCGCGGGCCTGAACTTCGTGGATGACGGTCCGGGAAACAAGCGCTACGTCATTCGCGGCATCAATTCCGCGGGCGAGGCACAAACGGCCCTGTACTACGACAATATTCCGGTTACCGGTCTCGGCGCCTCCGCCACCGACTTCGGCGGCACTCAGCCGGACCTGGAGCTGTTCGACACGCAGCAGGTGGAAGTGCTGCGCGGACCGCAAGGCACACTGTACGGCCAGAATTCCCAAGCAGGCGTGGTGCGCATCGTCACCAAAAAACCCAACCTGACCAACTTGGAGGGCGAGGTCGTTACCGATGTGTCGGACACCAAGGATGGCGGCGTAAACTACTCGGTGAAGGGCGTGGTCAACCTGCCCGTGTCGGAAGGAGTGTTCGCGGTGCGCCTGGTCGGCTACGACGACAATAACTCCGGCTTCATCGACGATCCGCTGCGCAATGCCACCGGCATCAATAGTAATGAAGTGTCGGGCGGACGACTGTCCGGGCTCCTGCAGATCAACCCGTCGACCACTCTGCTGGGCCAGATCTTCTATCAGCATCTGGCGAGCTCCGCGCCTCCCGTCGAGCGTCCCTATGACATGGCGATCCTGGACGTCAACTATCCGGCCGACGGTCCGCGTGCGATTTCCCTGGCTGCCAAAGAACCGCATGACGATAAATCCAAGGTCTACGCCCTGACGCTGGATCACGACTTCGGTTGGTCGGCGCTCACCGTCGCCGCCTCGCGTTTCGACCGGAATATCTACGATGTGCAGGACTACACCACCTCGTTCAACTTCTTCCGTTCCTTGCAGGCGCTCGGCCAATTCCCTCCCGGGCCCGTGCCCCAGGACGGCGTGTACATCGCTCCGCAGTCCTCCACGCTGTCGAGCGGCGAGGCACGGATGAGCACCAAGCTCGACGGCCGCATCAACGGAGTGTTCGGCGTCTACTACGACGACCGAAAGATCGACTACCTGAACAATGTCGTCGGCGCGAATCCTGCGACAGGGGAGCCGGACGTTGCGCTCGGCGAAATTTCCTCGCGCAGCTTCGCCGACCACACCCAGGATGCCGCCCTGTTCACCGAGGTGACGGCGACGCTCACGGACCGGCTGTCACTGACGGGAGGGCTGCGCTGGTTCGACACCACCCGCGATCTGAATTCGGCCACGATCTATCCGTTCTTCGGCATCGGCACGGCGGGGCCCGATGCGCCGGAGCACGCGAAGGACACGGGATTTCTCAAGAAGGCCGTATTGGACTATCACCTGACCTCTGAAGCCATGCTCTACGCCAGCTACGCAGAAGGCTACCGGGCCGGCGGCACGAACGCGGCGACCGTTGCCGCCGTACCAGCCCAGTACGCTCCGGACCGGACCAAGAATTACGAGCTGGGCGCCAAGACCAGCTGGTACGACCGTCGATTGACGACGGATATCTCTCTGTTTCGCATCGATCTGATCAATCTACAGGTGCCCGAATGCTTCGGCGCCGGCTGCGCGTTCTCCGGGGTGGGCAATGTGCCGGGCACGGCGGCCCGCTCCACCGGCGTCGAGCTCGATGTGGCGGCCCGCCCGGTACGCAATTGGAACATCGATCTGGCGGCCAGCTACGTCAGGGCGGTGCTGGTCGAGGACTTGACGGCCGATCTTGGCGCGGCGGCGGTGGACGGTGCGCCGCTTCTCAATGTGCCGAAGGTCAACGCCAGTCTTTCCACCGACTACACCTGGCCCGTGGGTCCGTCGCTCAGCGTCTCGGCGGGCGGCAGCCTTTCGTACGAGGGACGCGTGGCCATCACCAGCTATGATGAAAGCTCGGCCATCAACGTTCCCGCCTCGCCCTATTCGCTCCTGAACATTCGGACCGCGCTCGAGTGGGACCGCTACAAGCTGACCCTGTATGTCAACAATGCGCTCGACAGGAACGCGCAGCTCAATGTGTTCAACGACGTGAACGATGCCTATGTCGTCCTCACCAACCAGCCGCGCACCGTCGGTCTGCGCCTGGCCGCGCAGTTCTGACGGCCTGCCGTGAGCGAAGACGCCGATCAAGGCACGGGGTATGGTCGTCCGGCCGCGTCGCGCAACGCCCGCTTGACCGATGTCGGGCGCGGGACGCCGATGGGGGAAATGCTGCGGCGATATTGGCATCCGATCGGCCTCGCGGCGGATGCCGCCGCGATACCGCGGCGCATCTGGGCGCTCGGCGAGGAGCTGATCTTGTTCCGCGACAAACGCGGCCGCCCGGGTCTCGTGCATCCGCGCTGCGCCCATCGCGGCAGCAGTCTGTTCTACGGGAAGGTGGATGAGCGGGGCATTCGCTGCTGCTATCACGGCTGGCTCTACGACGTCGAAGGACGGTGCCTGGAGCAGCCCTGCGAACCGGGCGGCGGAGTGTCCCGCCGCGTCGTGCGCCAGCCTTGGTATCCCGTTCGGGAAAACTACGGGCTGATTTTCGCCTACATGGGGCCGCCCGAACGCAAGCCCGTGCTGCCGCAGTACGACATCCTCGAGGAATTGGCCGCGGGCGAATGGATAGAGGCGGACGACTCGAGCATCGGCGGCGGGGGCCCCGCCGTCATTCCCTGTAATTGGCTGCAGCACTTCGAGAATGTGATGGACCCGTTTCACGTTCCGGTTCTGCATGGTTCGTTCAGCGGCGCGCAGTTCGTCGAGCAAATGGCGGCGCTGCCGGAGGTGCGCTTCGAGGCAACCCTGCGCGGAGTCCTGAGCATCCAGGTACGAACGATGTCCGACGGCCGGAAGTTCAGGCGCCAGACCGAAGCCGTGCTGCCGACGCTTCGCGTCGTCCCCAGCCCGCGGGTAGGCGGCTACCGGCGCGCCGAATCCATCGGTTGGGTCCTGCCCATGGACGACACGCATTTTCGCATCTACGTCGCCGGCCGGGTCAGCGAGGCCGGCCAAATGGCAGCCATGAAGGCGACGTTCAACGGCCGGCAGTGGGCCGATCTGAGCGCCGCGGAGCATCAGCGGTTTCCGGGCGACTACGAGGCGCAGGTGAGCCAGGGCCCCATTACCCTGCACTCGGAAGAGCACCTGACTTCGACCGACCGCGGCGTCGCCTTGTTGCGGCGTGCATTCGAGAAACAACTCGAAGCGATCGAGGCGGGCCGCGATCCGGCGGGCGTCGCCTTCGATGCGGCGGGGGCGCAAGTACGGCTCGAGGCGGGGAACTTTCTCGACCCCGCGCCGCAGGGCTGACTCGCCGCGCCGGCCCGCGAGCTGCCGCGGGCAGCGAGCTACGGCGGCAGCGCGATGCGATCGTAGGCCGTCGACTTGAAGCGGCTCGAGATCGCGGCGGCACAGCGCTGCACGTGTACGATCTGGCTGGTTACCGGCGGGTCGGTGATGAACTGGATGGAGCCGACGATGGACACGACGCCGAGCAGCTGCTCATCGGCGTCGAGAATCGGCGCCGCGACGGTCGAGATGCCGAGGGTAAGTTCCTGATCGGCGTAATCGTAGAGCCGCGTCTTGATGAGCTGCAAGCGAGCCCGCACGGCCGCAGGGTCCGTAATGGAGTGCCGGGTGTAGGCCTTCATCGGCCCGGATAGAACGTGTTCCTGCTGTTTGCGGTTCGCATAGGCCAGAATGATTCGGCCCGTGCTCGACACACCGGGAGGCACTACCGTGCCGGATACGGCGGAAATCTTCGCCTGCCCGGCCGCCATGTAATCCACGTTGGCGATGAACAGCGCCTCCACCCCCGTCGGGATCGCCAGTACCACGGACTGAGCAACATCGTCGCGCAGCCGCGCCATGAACGGCTCGGCAATCGCCTTCAAGTCAAAATGCTCGAATGCCACCTGACCGAGCTGGTAGAGCTTCCACCCCAGCCGATACCGGTCGCCGCCGTGGACCTGTTCTACGACGCCCAAGTGCTTGAGCGTCGCGAGGTGCCGATGGACCTTCGCTTTGGGCTCGTGCAGCGCGTTTCCGAGTTCAGTGACGCCCATCGGAACTATGGAGCGTCCGAGCAAGTCCAGAAGACGCCACGACGCGGCAACGGACTGAATGGTGGCGCCCGCCTTCGGCCCGATCGTTCGGTCGTCGTCGACACTTTCCATGAAATCGCCCCCAAGCAATTGCGTATTGCACCATATCAGGACCGGCGCGTCAGCGGGGCACAGACCCACGCAGGTCCGCGATGGCGTGCAGCCGCCGCAGCCGCAGGTGTTCCGCGATTTTCGGTCCGGCGTGGACGGCAATATCCTCGGCCGAGGGCTTGATCGCCGCGGCCGCGTCGCGCGCCGCGAGCAGGTATCCCCGCTGCGGGTAGGGGGCGTTCTCCAGCCCGGCCCGGCCGCGCGAGTCCGCTTCGCACGCGAGCAGCGCCTGCGCGAAACGCTCCGCGCGGCGGAATGCGTCGGCGCGCTCCATGAACTCCAGGATGGTATTCGGCCGCAGCTCGAAGGCGCGGTGAACGATGCCGTGATAGCGCGCCACGATGATGCAGAGATCGCGGTATTCACCCGGCAGGCGCAGGCGATCGGCCAGCGCTTCGATGAGCGACACGCTGCGTTCCTCGTGGCCTCGATGGCTCGGCCATTGCGCGCGCGGCGTCGTGCCCTTGCCGAGATCGTGCACCAGCGCGGCGAATCGGACCTTGGGTTCGGCGCTCAGCGTTGCCGCTTGATCGAGCACCATCATGGTATGCACGCCGGTGTCGATTTCCGGGTGCCACTGCGCCGGCTGCGGCACGCCGAAGAGGGCGTCGATTTCCGGATATATCGAGCGCAATGCGCCGCACTCGCGCAACACCCGGAAGAACTCGCCGGCCTTCATCTCGCGCAGCGCCTTCTCCGTTTCCTGCCATACCCGCTCGGGCACCAGGGCATCGACCTCGCCCCGTTTCACCATGTCGCGCATCAACTCCAGTGTTTCGGGGGCGGCTTTGAAACCCAGCGGCGCAAATCGCGCGGCGAAGCGCGCCAGGCGCAGCACCCGCACCGGGTCCTCGGCAAAGGCGGGGGACACGTGGCGCAGGATCCGTGCGTCGAGATCCCGCTTTCCGCCGTACGGATCGATGAGCGAGCCGTCGGCGGACTGCGCTATGGCGTTGATGGTCAGATCGCGGCGGGCAAGATCCTCTTCGAGCGTGACCTCGGGGCCGAATTGAACCGTGAAGCCGCGGTAGCCGGGCCCCACCTTGCGCTCGAGCCGGGCCAGCGCGTATTCCTCGTGGGTGTCGGGATGCAGAAACACCGGAAAGTCGCGGCCGACTTCCTGATACTTCAGACGCAACATTTCCTCACGGGTGCCGCCGACGACGACCCAATCGCGCTCCTTGACGGCCAAGCCGAGCAAGGCGTCGCGGACGGCTCCGCCAACCAGATACACTTGCATGGGTGAATAGTAGCAGCATAACCGCCACGATCCGTGCAGCCTTGATAGTGGCGCTGATCGCGGTATCGAGCGGCGGCTGCTATCTATTGCAAAGCGTCGAAGGCCAGCTGGACCTGATGTCCAAGCGCGTGCCCATCGCCCGAGTGACGGCCAAGGCATCGACACCGCCCGCCTTGCGCGCCCAGCTCGAGGCGGTCTCCGCCATACGTGATTTCGCGAGCCGCGAGCTGGGATTGCCGGACAACGGCAGCTACCGCAGCTACGCCGACGTCGGGCGCCGCTATGTGGTGTGGAACGTGGTGGCCGCACCGGAGTTCTCCGTCGACGCGAAGGAGTGGTGCTACCCCATCGTCGGCTGCGTCGCGTATCGGGGCTACTTCGCCGAGTCGAGGGCGCGCCGCTTTGCCGCCGGATTGCGCGGCCGTGGTTTCGACGTCATGGTCGGCGGCGTTGCCGCCTATTCCACGCTAGGCCATTTCGACGATCCCGTACTCAACACCATGATGGGCTGGAACGACGTCGAGCTCGCGGCGATCATATTCCATGAGCTGACCCATCAGCTCCTGTATGTGCCGAACGACTCGTCCTTCAATGAGGCGCTCGCCACCACGGTGGAGGAAGAGGGCGTGCGACGCTGGCTGACGGCGCAAGGCCGCGAGGCGGATCTGGCGGCGCACCAGCTGCAGCAGGAGCGTTACGCCAAGGTCGTCGACCTCCTGGATGCGACCCGCGCCGAGCTGCGTGCGGTCTATGCCTCCGGTCTGGCGCCCGGGCCGATGCGCGAAAAGAAACGCGCCGCGTTCGTTGCCATGCGTTCGTCCTTCGCGCGCCTCAAGGCGGGCTGGGGCGGGTATGCTCCATTCGAAACGTGGTTCGACGAGGACCTCAACAATGCCTACTTGGCGTCGATCGCCACGTACTACAGCTGCGTGCCGGGCTTCGAGCGCGAACTCGAGGCGGCGGCCGGCGACCTTCCCGCCTTTTACGCCCGGGTCCGCGCGCTCGCAAAGCTCGACAAGGAGAAACGCGACGCCATGGTCTGCGGCAATCCATAGCTCTCACTCGCGCCGATTCGCGGCTGCGGCACGCGCGGCAAGTTCCCGGTACAACGCGCCATTGTCGCCGAGGGGAATCGCGCGCGATCCGGCCGACAGCGCCGCCCACGCCGCCTCGAGGGCGCGGGCGGCGCTTAGAGCAAGATGTGCGGCGCCGGCGACGATTTGCGCCGATGATTTTGACATGGCATGGCCCCTCATGAGTACACAAGGCTCAGCTGAAGCACCAGCCCGATGGCGAACACTATGGTGACCGCAAGAAACCCTTGTGCGAGCTTTGCGGCGAGATTTATTTCGTTCATGATGTGCTCCGAATTGTTGGCTAATCCCCGCAAGAAGCACATTGCTCCATGGGCCGATCCCGAACAAACGCAATGCCTGACTGCCGGTTAAGGAAAACTTAAGATGCCGGCCGCCCACGACCGATTGCCGTTGGCTGCCTTGCGGGTATTCGAGGCGGTCGCGGCTCGTTTGAGCTTCTCCGCCGCCGCCGATGCGCTCAACGTCACCCCTGCCGCCGTCAGCCAGCAGATCAAGGCGCTGGAGGGGTATATCCAGGTGCCTCTGTTCCGGCGCAACGGCCGTCGGGTGGAAATCACCGAGGAGGGTTTGGAGTTGCTGCCCGCCGTGCGGGCCGGCCTCGAAAAGCTCGAATCCGCCCTGCAGCAAATGAGGCATCACCGCCGCGCGGGGCCGCTGCAAATCAGCACGCTGGCATCGTTTCTGCAGATCTGGCTGCTGCCGCGGATCCGCTCTTTTCGGCGCAAACACCCCAACATCGAGCTGCGCTTCCATACGTCGCGCGAGATGGTGGATTTCTCGCGTTCTCCCAATCATGTCGCCATCCGCTTCGGCCGCGGCAACTACCCGAATGTCCACAGCGAGAAGATACTCGACGAGTGGCTGGTGCCGGTGGCGAGCCCGGATCTCATCAGGCAATACGGAATGATCGAACGCGGAACAAATTTGGGCAAATTCCCGCTGCTCGAAAGCGGCGATGAGCCGTGGAGCGTTTGGAGCCAGACCGATGAGGAAGCCGCATGGCTATCGCGGGCGCCGAGCATCGAGGACTCGGCCGGGCTTCTGGCCGCGGCGGAAGAAGGCTTGGGATATGCGCTGGCCAGATGGACGCTGGTCAGCCGGTCGCTGCACAAGGGTACGCTGCGGCTCGCGGGAAAAGGGGCGTTGTCCTACGGCTCGGCATATTATTTCGTATGCCCGAAGAATTTCCTCGCGCTGCCCAAAGTGGCGCAGTTTCGCGAATGGCTCATCGGCTCGGCCCGCGATTTCCCGGGCCCGGGCTAGGCGCGCGCCGGGCCATCGATGACGGGCGACCTGGATTCCAAGCTTTGCCCCGAAGCGCGGATCGATGCGCTGATGCGGCCGTACGAGGGCGAGGTGCCGGGCGCCGGGGTGGCGGTGTTGCGCGACGGAGCGCCCCTCGTTCGCCGCGCATACGGTCTGGCGAATCTCGAAGACATGGTCCCCGCCACGACGGCAACCAACTATCGTCTCGCATCGATAACCAAGCAGTTCACGGCGGCAGCCATATTGCTTCTGGCGCAGGATGGTCTGTTGTCCATCGACGATCCGATACGCAATTGGCTGCCGACTCTGCCGCGCGCCGCCGATGGCATCGCCGTTCGCCACCTGCTCTCGCACACATCCGGGCTCATCGACTATGAAGATGTGATTCCGGACGGAACCACCGCGCAATTGCGCGATGCCGATGTGTTGGGGCTGCTGCAAGGGCAAAATCGCGGCTATTTCCCCCCGGGCGCGCGCTATCGCTACAGCAATGGCGGCTACTCGCTGCTGGCGCTCATCGCGGCGCGTGCGTCCGGAACGGATTTCGCGTCGTTTCTGCGCGAGCGCATTTTCCGGCCTCTCGGCATGCAGAACACGGTGGCTTTCGAGGCCGGCATTTCGACCATCGATCATCGCGCCTTCGGCTACAGTGCAATCGGCAATTCATGGACGCGCGCCGATCTGAGTTTGACCAGCGCAACCCTCGGGGACGGCGGCATCTATTCCTCCATCGACGATCTGGCGAAATGGGATGCCGCGCTTTGCGGCGGCGGGCTGCTGCGGCCCGCGTCGCTGCGCCTGGCATTCCAGGCGGCGACCGTGACCGACGATGCGGCCGTTCAGTACGGCTTCGGCTGGTGCATCACCGGCGATACCCGCTGGCATTCGGGCGAGACGATGGGATTTCGCGGGGTCATCGTGCGTTATCTGCAGCACCGCTTTACGGTCATCGTATTGACGAACCGCGACGATCCCGCGCCCTATCCAACGGCGCTCGCAATCGCCAAAGTGTTTCTGCCCGCCGCCGATGCGGTGCGTGCCGAGCGCACGGCCTTCGGTCCCGATCCGGCCGCGCGGCCGCTGCCGCGCTAGGGCGTGCGCCTTTGCGCCGGCGCGGCGCTGCCGTGCGCCGCGCGGTGCGTCACGGCGCGAGCAGCGCGGCCGCAAGCACATCGACTCCCGTACGCACCGGGTCGCACACCGGCAACCCCACCTCGACCGTCACGCGCCGAAAATACTCGGCGCAGCCGGCATCCGACAAACTGGAGGTGTTGATGCTCAGTCCCACGCAGCGGATGGCGGGGTTGGTCAGCCGGCCGGCCCGCAGATAGTCCTCGATGGCCACCTCGAGATCGGGAATCGGAAAGCCCGGATACTCGTCGATCGTGCGGCGGGATGGGTCGTGACACAGGACGATGGCGTCCGGCTGCGAGCCATGCAACAGGCCGAGAGTGACGCCGGCATAGGCCGGATGGTACAGCGATCCCTGTCCCTCGATGACGTCCCAGTGATCGGCCGCGTTATCGGGAGACAAGTGCTCCGCGGCGCCCGCGATGAAGTCGGCCACCACGGCATCGATGGCGATTCCCGCTCCGGAAATCATGATTCCGGTCTGGCCGGTCGCTCGAAAGGTCGCGGCGATTCCGCGGGCCTTCAGGCTCTTTACAAGAGCCAGAGCCGTATATTTCTTGCCGAGTGCGCAGTCGGTTCCGACCGTCAGCACCCGGTTGCCGCTGCGTTTGCGGCCGCTTGCGGCGCCGTAGGTTGTTTCGGCATGGCGCACGTCGATCAGCCGAACCGAGCGGCGCGAGGCGGCTTGTGCCAGCTCGGGGAAGGAGGCGAGGCGGCTGTGAAGGCCGCTCACCACATCGAGGCCGGCATCGGCCGCGGCCGCGAGTTCCGCGACCCAATGAGGCGGGAGAGTGCCGCCGGTCGGCGCAATTCCCACGATGATCGAGCCCGCGCCGCGGGCGGCGGCGAGCTGCGGGGACAGGCGCGGCAGGCCCAGAGTGACGCCGCAACCGGGCAAGCTCCATTCGGCCACGACGTCCTCGGGGCACCAGTCCTTGAGGCCGAAAGCGGTCTTTGCCGTCAGCTTGTCCTGCACGTCGCCGAGAAAAAGCAGGTAGGGCTTGCGCAATTTATGCATAGTTACGTCCTTTCCAATTCTCCAAGGGGCTTTATCGATGTACCGCACGAGCGCACTCGCCATATTTTTATTGCTGGCATGGCACACGACCTGGGCGGAAGCTGAGCCGGCTCGAGCCTCGCATACCTATTCTACAACGGCGATCGACCGCTATCTCCAAACCGAGATGCGGCTGCAAAAAATACCTGGAATATCGCTCGCCGTGCTGAAAGACGGCAAACCCTTGTATGTCAAAGGCTATGGGGTCGCGACGCTCGAGCATGACGTGCCGGCCACGCCGCAGACCGTGTATCAGATCGGATCCATCGGCAAGCAATTCACCGCCGTCGCCGTGATGATGCTGGCCGACGAGCACAAGCTCAATCTCGATGACCCGCTGTCGAAGTACCTGCCCGAAGTTCCGGCCGGTTGGGCCAAGGTGACGTTGCGCCTCATGCTGAATCACCAATCGGGCATACCGCAGTTCACGACGCCGCAGCGGCAGCTGCTGGATCTCGTGCATGACTATACCGATTTGGAGTTGATTCACCTCGCGTCCACGCAGCCCCTGGATTTCGAACCCGGCACCGACGTGTCCTATAGCGATACAGGGTACGTGCTCCTCGGATTCGTCATCAACCGCGTCGCGGGCATGTTCTACGGGGATTTCTTGCAGCAAAGGGTATTCGGACCGCTGGGCATGACTCACACGCGGATCATCTCGGACAGGGACATCGTGCCCAATCGCGCCAGCGGCTATGAGATGGCGGAAAACGGCACGCTGTACAACCAGACCTATGTATCGCCGGCGCTGAACCGGACGGCGGACGGGAGCCTATATTCCACCGTCGAGGATCTCGCCCGATGGGATCGCGCACTGTATGGCGATGCAGTGCTGCCGCACGCGCAGCTGGAGCGCATGTGGCAGGTCGATGCGCACAAGAATGGCCGGCGGCCGCTCTATCATTTCGGCTATGGCTGGGAAAACAACCGCCTGCGCGGGCATCGGGTCGTCGAGTACGACGGCAACTGGCAGGGATTCCAGGCTGTCATGTCCCGCTACGTCGACAAAAAACTCACCGTCATTTTGTTGACCAATCTGTCCCTGTGCCGGACCGAGCGGCTCGGCCACACCGTCGCGGGCCTGATCGATGCCGACCTCAGGCACTATCCGGACTCGATTCCCGATTCGGATCCCGCCAAGACGGCGAAATTCCGCGAGTTTCTCGACACGGTGGCCAAGGATGGCAACGATCCGCAGCGGCTGAGCGCCGCCGCCGCGGCGCGGCTGGTTCCCGCCGCGATGAACACTCTACGGCGCGATCTGCGGGAGCGGGGACCGGTGCTGAGTCTCAGCCTGGTGGAGCAACCCGGCGGCGCCGGCGCACGGCGAGTCTATCGAGTCGAAGAAAAGGACATGGTTGAGTTCTACACCGTGAGTTACGCGCCCGACTCGACCATAGACGACATCGACTTGCTCAGCGAGTATTGAGCGCCGCCGCGGGGGGGCTGTAGCGGCTGCCGCGGCCGGCGTTTTACGGGTGCGGCGATGCAGCCGCTACGGCCGCATCGCGTGATTGCGGCCTGCGCCGGCGCGGTTGTGGCTGAGGCGGGCGTTATCCTCGAGGGCGCCCAAGTATTGGCGCGCGGACGCCACCATCGACTGCGGCTTCAGCCCCAGCCTTGCGAATCCGTCCTCGGTGCAGACGCTATCGACGGTCAACGACCGATAATTGTCGGTGGAGAAAGGGCGTCCCGGCACGAAGTCCATGACCAGCGCCTGCATTCGCGCCACTACATCGGGCAAACCGACTATCCATCGACGCCGGCCCGTGAGCTTGGCCACCAAGCCGACGATTTCGCGCAGCGAGTAGATCTGCGGACCGCCGAGTTCATAGGTCTGACGGATGGAAGCGCCGCTCTGCAGACAACGCAGCAGCGCTTCGATCACATCGTCGACCAACACCGGCTGAAATCGTGCGTTGGGCTTCGCCAGAGGAAAGACCAGGGGGACAGCCCCGAGCAAGCCGGCGAAGCGATTCAGGAAAGAGTCGCCGGGACCGAACATCACGGAAGGCTCGAGAATGGTCCAATCCAAGGGGAAGCCGGCTTCCCGGATCAGCTGCTCCGCGTCGCCTTTGGAGCGCAGATAGTAGCTCGGGGCGTCGGCGGCGGCTTTCAGGGCGGATACCTGCAGAAACCGGGCCACGCCCGCGGATCGGACCGCCTGCAGCACGCCCCGGGTGAGCTCCGTATGCGCCCGCCGAAAGCCCGAGCCGCCGAAGCCCCGCTCATTGAGAATGCCGATGAGATTGATCACGGCGTCCTTTCCCCGAAAACGCTCGCTCAACTGCGCCTCGTCGTACACATCGCAATTTTCCAAAGTCAGTCCGGGCAGCACCAGCAAGTGCTTGTGCTGTTCCCGGTCGCGCGACAACACCGTGACCTCATGGCCGTCCTTGATCAGCCGCGCGACAAGGCGGGTTCCCAAGAATCCGGTGCCGCCGAGTATGGTTATGGACTGCGTGCGCATGGGAATCAGCGGATTTGAATCAGCTGCATGGTGGAGCCGCGCCGTATGTTGAGCACCAGAACGTTGACAGTCTTCGCCGCTTCCTTGAATGTCTTGGTGTTCGTGACCGGCGTGCGGGCCACCCCCACGATCAAGTCGTTGGCGCGCAATCCGTTTTGCGCCGCGGGGCTGCCCTCTTGGATGGCTTTTACCAACACGCCGCCGCCGTCGGGCGCATCGCTGAGTTCGGCTCCTTCCAGGCCCTTATTGATGTCCACCGAGTTCGCCGTCTCGACCTCATTGCGCTCCGCGATCAGAGCGGTCACCTTGCGGGGCTTGCCGTCGCGCAGCAGGCCGATCTCGACCTTGTCGCCGATGCGCAGCATGCCGATGGTATTGCGCAGCTCGCCCGCGGATTTCATGATGACCCCGTTGATCGAGGTAATGATGTCGCCGGTCTTGACGCCCGCCCGATCGGCCGCCGAACCCTGAACCACTCCGGCCACCAAGGCGCCGCTCGATTCAGCGAGGTCGAATTCCTTGGCGATGTCGGGGGTGACATCATAAATGTTGACGCCGAGCACTCCCCGCCTGACTTGGCCGTACTTGATCAGCTGGTCCATGACGCCCTTGACCATGTTGACCGGGATGGCGAAGCCGATACCGATATTGCCGCCGCTGCGCGACAGAATGGCCGAATTGATGCCGACCAGTTCGCCGCGCAAATTCACCAAGGCGCCGCCGGAATTGCCGGGGTTGATGGAGGCATCGGTCTGGATGAAATCCTCATAGCCGTCGGGGTTGATGCCGGTGCGGCCGAGCGCACTGACGATACCGGCCGTGACGGTGTGCTGCAGGCCGAATGGGTTGCCGATGGCGACGACATAGTCTCCGACTTCGAGCCGTGCGGAATCGCCCAGCGTTATGGCGACCAGATTCGGCTGCTTGGCCTGAAGGACTGCAACATCCGCGCCTTCATCGCTGCCGATGACCTTGGCGGAAAAGGAGCGGTTGTCGAGCAGGGTGATGGTGATCTCGGTGGCGTTCTCGACCACGTGATAATTGGTGATGATGTAGCCGTTCTTGGCGTCGACGATGACGCCGGAACCGGCGCTTTGAAATTGGCGCTCACGCGGTGCGTCGAAGAAGCGGCGGAAAAACGGGTCGTCGAGCAGCGGATTGCGCTGGCCGGAATCTTCTTTGATGGTGCCGCGCGTCGCGATATTGACCACGGACGGCGAAACGCGCTTGACCATGGGAGCGAGCGAAGGCATCGGCGCCGCATCTGCGGCGGGTGCGGCTACGGCGGCGCACGCAGGTTCCGCAATGAAAATCGCCGGTCCGGCGACGAGGCCTGCGGCGAGTACGGCTGCCGCAAATTCGAGACGCAGATTCATGCCCAGTCCTTCCGTTTGATTCGTTCTCGGCTGGCGCAACGGGGCCGGACGAATTCGTCCGGCCCCGCGGCCGCCGGCATCCTTGGCGATATTACACGGAAGAGCGCTCGGCGAGACCCTCTTAGGCGGCTTCCACCGTGATCCGGTGCGGCTGTACCTGCGCCAGTTTCGGAATTGCGACTTCCAGCACACCGTTGACGAATTTCGCCTTGATGTTCTGGGCATCGGCCGAATCGGGCAAGCTGAAACGGCGCTGGAATGCGCCCGTGATGCGCTCCACGCGGCGATAGCCTTCACGCGACTCGCGCCGCGCGTCCTCGCGCTGTCCGCGGATGGTCAGCACGCCCTGATCGGCGGTGATTTCCACCGCTTTGGGGTCCACTCCGGGCAGATCCACGTTCAGGGCGAACTGATTCGCTTCCTCGTGAATGTCCACGGGCGGCAGCCAGGCGCCGGAATCCGCAGCCGTGGTCAGCGGCGCGCCGAACAGGCGATCGATATCCTTCTGGAGCCGGCTGACCAGTGCCCAAGGCTCATAACGTACGACAGTCATTGCTATAACTCCTCGATAATGTGTTGCTGGCGTTGACGCCAGGTTCAATTTTCAAATTCGCGCGCTTGACACCGAAGTTGGGTCTTGGGCTGCGAATTTCAACGGAGGCGAGGAGGCCAAACAGTGAATGTCAACCGCCGCCGGTTGGAGTAAAAGGGCCCGGCAAAGTGAGACGTGGTTCAAAGTCAATGGGACATAATGTGGATAAGGTGTGCAAACACAAGATGTTGCGATTAGGGCTTTTTCCACTTGACCGGCAGCCCGCGAAGTGTAATCAGCCAGTTCTTTGAGACATGTTTTCAAGTGATTGATATATAAGGATTTTTTATATGCAAAAAACTATGAAAAATGTCTTGACGATGGTTGGCGTCGCGCCGTAACCTCTTCGTCCGCACACAACATGTTGTGGTCGGCGTTTCGCGTTAGTCCCCCATCGGTCTTGATTCAGCAGCATTCTTTATTTTCGCGGGACGGCCGCAATTCGCGTTCAGTTTTCAGCTTGAGAATTATAAGGGAGCGGCTTTAATACCCATGAATACGGTGGTCAAAATACAGCCCAAAGAAGTCGGCGATATTTCATTCCAAGAGGCGTCCTTCGACATCTGGGATAAGAAATACCGTTTGTCCGCAAAGGATGGTTCGCCCATCGACAACACGATGGACGATACCTATAAGCGTGTCGCGCGTGCTCTCGCCGATGTCGAGAACGAAGATTGCCGCGAACGCTGGTACGAGTCGTTTCTGTGGGCGCTGCGCCACGGGGCGATTCCGGCCGGCCGCGTCACCTCGAATGCCGGCGCGCTGGAACACAAGCCCGCGACATCGACCATCAACTGCACGGTTTCCGGCACCATCCGCGATTCGATGGATGACATATTGAATAAGGTGCACGAGGCGGGGCTCACCCTCAAGGCAGGATGCGGCATCGGCTACGAATTCTCGACATTGCGGCCGCGCGGCGCCTACGTGTCGGGCGCCGGAGCCTACACCTCCGGCCCTTTGTCGTTCATGGATATCTACGACAAGATGTGCTTTACCGTGTCCTCGGCCGGCGGCCGCCGCGGCGCGCAGATGGGCACCTTCGATATCGGGCATCCCGACGTGCTGGAGTTCATCCGCGCCAAGCGCGAGAACGGCCGTCTGCGGCAATTCAACTTGTCCTTGCTCGTCACCGATGAATTCATGAAGGCCGTGAAGAGCGACGGCGAATGGCGGCTGGCGTTTCCGCTGGGACGCCAGGAATTCGAGGCCGACCGGCCCGATCTCGAAGATACCTCGAAGTTCGTGTGGCGCGAATGGCCTTACACGGAAGGATATGTGGCGAACGAGGAAGGACTGGTTGCCTGCAAGATCTACAAGACCTTGCCGGCGCGCCGGGTGTGGGATGTCATCATGTCCTCGACCTACGACTTCGCCGAGCCGGGCTTCATCCTGGTCGACAAGGTCAACGAGATGAACAACAATTGGTGGACCGAGAACATCCGCGCCACCAATCCATGCGGCGAACAGCCATTGCCGGCCTACGGCTCGTGCCTCTTGGGCTCGGTGAATCTCACCAAGTTCGTCGTCGATCCGTTCACGGAGAATGCGCATTTCGATTGGGAAACCTATCGCAAAGTCGTGAAGGTGTTCACGCGCATGCTCGATAATGTCGTCGAGATCAACGGCCTGCCGCTGGCGCCGCAGCGCGACGAAATCATCCGCAAGCGCCGCCATGGCATGGGCTTCCTGGGGTTGGGCTCGAGCATCACCATGCTGTGCATGAAGTACGGCTCGAAGAAATCGGTGGCATTTTCCCAGAACGTGTCTCGGGAAATGGCCGTGGCCGGCTGGGAAGCGGCTCTCGATCTGGCGCGCGAGAAAGGTCCGGCGCCCATCATGAACGAGGAATTCACGGTGACGCGCGCAATGCTGCGCAAACGCCCCGAGATGGTCAAGGACGGCTGGCGCGTCGGCGCGCGCGTACCCGGCCGGGTGCTGCACGCACGCTACAGCCGCTACATGCAGCGAATCGCCGAAGCGGCGCCTGAATTGGTGGAGGAGCTCGCCGAAGTGGGCGCGCGCTTCACGCACCATACGTCCATCGCGCCCACGGGCACGATCTCGCTGTCGCTCGCCAACAATGCATCGAACGGCATCGAACCGTCGTTCGCGCACCACTATTTCCGCAATGTGATCCGCGAGGGCAAGAAGTCCAAAGAGAAGATCGACGTGTTTTCATTCGAGCTGCTGGCATACCGCGAGCTGGTCAATTCCCGCGCCATGCCGGACTCGCAGAATCCGGGAGAAAAGCTGCCGGATTACTTCATTTCCGCGGACGACATCGGCCCGAAGGAACACGTCGACATCCAGGCGGCGGCGCAGCTGTGGGTGGATTCATCGATATCCAAGACGGCGAACGTACCCACCGACTACAAGTACGAGGACTTCAAGGACATTTACATGTATGCCTTCGAGCAGGGGCTCAAGGGCTGCACGACGTTCCGCTTCAATCCGGAGGCTTTCCAGGGCGTATTGGTCAAGGAAGACGACCTCAAGAACACCACCTACGTGTTCACTTTGGAGGACGGCACCGAAATCGAGGCGAAGGGCGATCAGGAGATCGAATACGACGGCGAAATGCATACCGCCGCCAATCTCTTCGATGCGCTGAAAGAAGGCTACTACGGGAAGTTCTGATCATGGCTCACATCAAAATAGACAAGAAGATCGCCAAGTACCGCGTGCAGAAGCCGGAAGCGAAGGACGCGCCGGCGGCCTCCAAGGAGCCGCCGAAGACTCAAGACAACGTGATATGGATGCACGAGAAGCTCGAGCGCCCCGAGGTGCTGATAGGCTCGACCTACAAGATCAAGACGCCGGTTTCGGATCATGCGATGTACGTCACCATCAACGACATCGTGCTCAACGAGGGCACGCCGCACGAGCAGCGCCGGCCGTTCGAGGTGTTCATCAACTCGAAGAATCTCGATCATTTCCAGTGGATCGTCGCGCTGACGCGGGTGATTTCCGCGGTATTCCGCAAGGGCGGCGATACCACCTTCCTGGTCGAGGAATTGAAGGCGGTGTTCGATCCCAAGGGCGGCTATTGGCAGCCCGGCGGCAAATTCATGCCCTCGACCATCGCCGAGCTGGGCTACGTGATCGAGCGGCACCTGCAATCCATCGGCTTGCTCAAGAAGCCCGAGCTCGACGTGCACCAGCGCAAGCTCGTGCAGGAAAAGCGCGCCGAGTTCGAGGCCCGCAGCAAGCAAACCGATGCCTTCTCGAAGTCGCACTTCCCGGAAGGCGCGCAGCTGTGCGCCAAGTGCAGCACGGCCGCCGTCGTGATGATGGACGGCTGCCAAACATGCCTGAATTGCGGCGATTCGAAGTGCGGGTAGCGCGGTCCGACTAGACGGCAATACCCCATCTTATTTCGGCGTACGGAGTATGTCGGCAATAAGTGATCGACTGCGCTCGAGAGCTAGGGCATGCTTACAGGCTGTCCGCCTTCGAGCCCGAGCCACCGCCCAGTTTTGATGTCACCTTTCAGAAAGCCGTACCTGATCCGGGCGCTGGCCATTACGGCGTTCGCGCTTCTACTCACGCAGCTCCTCTGTGCTTTTGCAGCCGCCGCCGAGTCCGATCCGTTCGTACATCCCCCGGAACTCGAGAAGGATGTGCGCTTCTGGATTCGGGTGTACACCGAAGTCACCACCGATCAAGGCTTGCTGCACGATGATTGGAATCTCGGACTGGTTTACGAGGTCCTGCGCTTCGATCCCGCGTCCTCGCCGGCGCAGCGCGAGCGGTTGGTCGCCGCGGCAAAGGCGCGTTACGCAGCCTTGCTGCGGCGATTTGCGGCGGGGGAGACGGAGGATCTGACTCCTCATGAGCAGCGCGTTCTGCACGCCTTCGGCGAGAAGGCGACGCCGCAGGACTTTCGCGACGCGATCGACCGGATCCGCTTTCAATTGGGGCAGGCGGATCGATTTCGCGAAGGCTTGATTCGGGCGGCGGTTTGGGAAAAGCAGATTGCGCGCACCCTGACGCAACACGGAGTGCCGGCCGAGATCGCGGCGCTCCCCCACGTCGAGTCCTCGTTCAATCTCGCGGCTTATTCGAAAGACGGCGCCGCGGGCCTGTGGCAATTCATGCCCTCCACCGCCAGACGATTCATGCGCGTCGATGGCGTGGTCGACGAGCGCCTGGACCCGTACAGCGCCACCGAGGCCGCGGCGAATCTGATGCTGTACAACTACCGCCTGCTCGGCACTTGGCCGCTGGCCGTCACCGCCTACAACCACGGACCCGGGGGCCTGCGGCGCGCTCAGGATGAATTGGGCACCAGCGACATCGCCGTCATCGTCAAGCACTACCAGGGCAGGACTTTCGGCTTCGCCTCGCGCAACTTTTACGTCGCGTTTCTGGCGGCGCTCGAAGTGGATCGCCATGCCGACAAGTATTTCGGTCCGATTCCGCGCCTCCCCGAGACCGAGAGCACGCCGGTGGAATTGCCGGATTACATCCCGGTCGATGCGTTGGCCAAGGCATTCAAAGTGGATATGGGGGCGCTGCGCGTGCTGAACCCGGCATTGCGGCCGCCGGTCTGGAACGGCAGCCGATTCGTGCCGCGCGGCTACGCGCTGCGGTTGCCCGGAACCCCGCCGCAATCCGAGATCGACACTGCATGGGGGCGCTTGCCGCCGGCGCAGCGCTATGTGGCTCAACGCAATGACGGCAGGCATAAGATCCGCCGCGGCGAGACCTTGGCGGGCATTGCGGCGGTCAGCGGCGTCAGCCTGAGCCGGTTGCTGGCTACCAACGGTTGGAGCGGTGTCCACGCCGTCACCCGGGGCGAAGTCATCCACATTCCGCTTCCGGCGTCGCGGGCGGAAAGCGAGGCAAATGCCCGCCCAGAGGTCGCCGCGCTGCCCCCAACGGCGGCGGAAGCGCCGCAGACACCGGCTCACGCACCAGAGGCGCCACGGCCGCCCGCCGCAGTTCGGGTTGCGCCGCCGCCCAGGGAGCCCGTGTCCCAGCGGCAGACCGACAGCAATGCGCTGCTGCCGGTGGCCTCGCCGACGGGGAATACCGACACCACGGATTACAGCGTTCACGCCGA
Source organism: uncultured Gammaproteobacteria bacterium (assembly GCA_963784105.1). Taxonomy (GTDB): domain Bacteria; phylum Pseudomonadota; class Gammaproteobacteria; order Steroidobacterales; family Steroidobacteraceae; genus Bog-1198. The sequence goes on along the minus strand of CAWAQE010000008.1, from coordinate 124,891 downwards.
CGACACAGTGATCGTGCAGGCGGCGGAAACGCTGGGACACTTCGCCGACTGGTCGGGAGTCAGTTCGCAGGCGCTGCGTAAGCTCAATAGATTGCACAAGAGTGCGATGGTGACTCTGGGGCACAGGCTCAAATTGGACTTCTCCCACGTGAGCGCCGATCAGTTCGCCACGGCGCGCCGCGAGTATCACCATCACCTCCAAGAGGAATATTTTGCCGTCCATCGCATTGCCGGTACCGAGAACTATTCGGTGAAGCGAGGCGACTCGCTGTGGGTGATTGCGCAACAGCACGGCGATCTGCCCGTATGGCTGGTGGCGCAGTACAACCCCGACGTGGATTTGAACGACATGCGGCCCGGAACCGCAATCACGTTGCCGCAGGTGGCACCGATCAATCGCCAGTGATGCCGCGATCGTGCAGGTACTGAGTCAGTGCGGCATGGGCATCCACAGTGGGGGAAAAACTCACGATGGAGCCGTCTACCGTGCGAACATCGAGTTCGAGCTTGCGGCTCGCGGCCATGCGTTTGAGCGTCGCGACGCTGAGGTCGAAGTACGCGGTTTGACCCCAGGAGACCTCGGGCCGGTATGGTTCGTGCCCGAGCTTCGGCGCCGCCTCCATCGGCGACAGCACCAGCGGACCGTCGTCGAGAATCACGGTGAGGGCATCCGGCAGGTGTATGTCGCGTGGCTGGCGTTCATTTCCGGGCGAAACGTGCACCCACAAGCCGTAGCTCAAGGCACCGCTGCGATTCCACTCCACCGGGCCAAGGTAAGCGAATGTCGGGCGCCTGCGGAACGAGAGCGTGGCGCTTTGCGCGCCGGTTACGAGTTCGATCGGGTTTTTGAGGGCGCCGACGGTTACCCCGGTTTGCTCGTCCAAGACTTCGACCGGCTTGACGGCGGATTGACCGGTGCAGCCGCCGGCCAGCGTTCCAGAGAGCAAGATGAGCGGAATCAGTGAGGTGCGCATTTGTCCGATTATACCGAGACGTGAGCTACAGCCGATTATGTCGCACCGACTACACGCTATAATTTTGTCGATGAACGAGAGAATCCGTCGCCATTCGGCCAAATTCCTCTGCGCGGCCCTGGTTTTGGCGATTTGCATTGCGGCCCCGGTGCGCGGCGCACTGGCCGGAGATATCGCGACTGCCGATCGGGTCGTGGTGCGAAAGGCCGAGCGCAGGCTGTACTTGTACAGCGGCAACCGGCTGCTCGGCGAGTACAAGGTCAAGCTGGGCCTCAGCCCTACGGGACAGAAAGAAAGGGAGCACGACTTTCGCACCCCGGAGGGCCGGTACTACCTGGCTCGCCGCAATACCCGCAGCGAGTATTTCCTGGCGATTCAGGTGTCCTACCCCAACAAGGAAGACGAGTTGCGTGCGCGCAAAAATCGATGGGCCCCCGGGGGCTCGATCATGATTCACGGCTTTCCCAATCAGCCCAAGCATCCGGCGGCATACTACGAGTCCAGCGACTGGACGGACGGCTGCATCGCTCTGTCGAATTCCGATATGGTCGAAGTGTGGATGCGCACCCAAGACAATATTCCGATCGATATCTATCCATAAGGGTGCCGAGTGGAAACCACGATTCTATCCTCTGACATGGTCGATGCGCGGGTCGCGCCCAAGGGGAGTCTCGAGCATCTCTCGCAGCAGGAAATCGCGAAATTGCTCGATTCGGGGCAGGGGGGCCTCTATCCCTTGTTCCGCAAATGCGCGCTCGCGGTGCTCAATTCCGGCAGCGATATCGACGATACGCGCATGATCTTCGACAAATACCGGGACTTCGACCTGCGGATCGTGCGCCAGGCCTGGGGAATCAAGCTGGAAATCAAGAACGCGCCGGCGGCGGCCTTCGTCGACGGAGTGATGATCCGGGGCCTGAAGGATCATCTGTTCGCCGTGCTGCGCGACGTGGTGTTCATATCGAATGAGATCATGGAAAGCGGCCGTTTCGATCTCACTTCCTCCTCCAGCATCACGAACGCCGTATTCCATATCTTGCGCAACGCCCGGGTTCTGGAGCTGCAGCTGCGGCCGAACCTCGTGGTGTGCTGGGGCGGCCATTCCATCCGGCGGATCGAATACGACTACACCAAGAAAGTCGGTTATGAGCTCGGGCTGCGCGGCCTGGATGTATGCACGGGCTGCGGTCCGGGAGCCATGAAGGGCCCCATGAAGGGTGCCACTATCGGCCACTCGAAGCAGCGCATCGTCGACGGGCGCTACTTGGGGATAACCGAACCGGGCATCATTGCGGCCGAACCGCCGAACCCGATCGTCAGCCAGCTGGTGATCATGCCGGACATTGAAAAGCGCCTGGAAGCCTTCGTCCGGCTGGGGCACGGCATCGTCATTTTCCCAGGCGGCGCCGGCACGGCGGAAGAGATCCTTTATTTGCTCGGTATTTTGCTGGATCCGGCCAATCGTGATCTGCCTTTCCCGGTGGTGTTCTCGGGCCCCGCCGACAGCGCAGAGTACTTCGAACAGATCCACCGCTTCATCGGATCGACCCTGGGGCCGGCGGCGCAGGCCCGCTACCAAATGATCATCGGCGACCCCGCCGCCGTCGCGCGTGCGATGGTGCAGGGATTGAGCCAGGTACGCGAATTCCGCAAGCAGGCGAGCGATTCGTACGGTTTCAACTGGCTGCTGAAGATCCCGCTGGATTTTCAGCTGCCGTTCGAGGTTACGCATGCCGCGATGCGGAATTTGCGGCTGTCGCGCGATCAGCCCGTGCACGAGCGGGCCGCTAATTTGCGCCGCGCGTTCTCCGGAATCGTGGCGGGGAACATCAAGGAATACGGGATCAATGCCATCGAGCGCCACGGACCCTTCGAGCTGGCGGGCGAACCCTCGATCATGGAGCCGCTCGACCGGTTGCTGCGCTCATTCGTGGCGCAGGGCCGGATGAAGTTCACCGGCACGGAATACACGCCGTGCTACCGACTCGTGGCATGAGCGAGCCGCAGCGCATCCGCTATCGATTCGATTTTCCCGACGGTACGCAGACGTTTCTGGATTTCAGCTTCGACGCCATGGATTTTCGGCTCGTCAATGCAGCGCCCGTCGCCCCGCCGTTCTGGACGGACCTGAAGTTCAACCAATGCGCCAATTGTCCGCTCAGCGCCGTCGAGCATCCGCACTGTCCGGCCGCGCTGCAGATGGCCGCGGCCATCGAACCCCTCAAAGCGCTGGTTTCGTTCGATGCGGTGGGCGTGACGGTGACGCAGGCGGAGCGCACCATATACGCGCAAACCACGGCGCAGCAGGCGATGAGCTCCGTGCTCGGATTGATCATGGCGACGGCGGGCTGCCCGTGGACCGACCGCTTTCGGCCGATGGCGCGCTTCCATCTGCCGTTCGCAAGCGAAGTGGAAACCGTCTACCGCAGCGTCAGCATGTTTCTGCTGGCGCGGGAACTCGCAGGTACGAGCGATCTCGAGGGTTTTGCGGCGCTGGAGAAGCTTTATGAGAATCTGCATATCGTGAACCGCGACATGTCGAGGCGCCTGGGCGCGGCCACGCGCACCGATCCCGCGCAGAACGCGATGGCGCTGCTCGATGCCTACACGACCTTGCTGCCGGCGGCGCTCGAATCTTCGCTCGAGGAGTTGAAGCCGCTCTTTGACGCCTGGTGACGGCGGGAGAAATCGACGCCATTTAACTTACAGCGACGGGCTCTGAGATGCGCATCGCAATGCTCGTCGCCGGTCGGCGACAGTGCCGGGCCCCCTGTGACACAGTTCCTGCCCTAAACAGCAGGCCGCACTTACTGTCGTGAGCATGGACAAAGGCACAATCGATGAGCGACGTTAAAAACCAAACCCGGTACACCGGAGTGGACCGCCGGGCTCCCCGCACGGAGCCGGGCGCTCTGAAGCCGGGCGCCGCTCCGCGAGAGCTTTACAAGACCGGCGGCCGCCATGGGGCGATTACCACCAACCTCTACAATTGGCACAGCTACAAGAACTGGGCGGAAAAGATTCGCGGCTCCTGGGAGGAGAAAAAGTAGCCGAAGGGGCGGCGTTCAGCCCGCGGAGCGGCCCGCGCGCCCTCAGGCGGTCTCGGGAAGCGGATTGATGCCTTCGCTGGGGCGCCAGGCACCCTCCTTGGCCTTGAGCCATGCCAGCATGGGTTGCCAGTCCTCCAAGTCCTGTTCGACCGCATAACGTTTCATTTCGTGCAGCCCCAAGCCCTGCTCGGCGGCGCGAACGTAGTTCTGAGAGTCACGCAGGGTCGCGATGACGGGGATCCGCAGGGTCTGCAGAAATCGCATCAACGACTGATAAATCAGCGTATTGCGCTTGACCCGGTTGGCGACCACGCCGATGCGATTTTCATCGCGCCGCACCTTGGCGATGAGCAGCAAGTCGGCGATGCATTTCGAGCAGGCATGAATATCGATATCGGATGGCAGCACCGGCACGATGATGGCGTCGGCGCTCTTGGTTATTTCAGGCATATCCTGCGCAGGTACCGCGGCCGGGGTGTCTACCACGACGTGCGCCGCATCCTCGGGAACGCGCATCTGCCAAGCTCGGGTCATCCGGGAGTTCCGCTCGAAGGCCGCGATCCCGTGGATGAAAGCCTGTTCGGGCTTGCGCTTCTTCAGCCAGCGGGTGCTCGACCCTTGAGGGTCGTTATCCGACAGCAGCGGACGATCACCCTGGCTCGCGAAATAACTGGCGAGATTCGTGGCTATCGTCGTTTTACCCGAACCACCCTTAGGATTCAGGACGAGAATTCGCTGCATGTAATGCCCAAGCCTACGCAGCCGCACGCACCATAGCAAGGGTGTGATCCGACGCACGGCGGGAGCGCAGGCGCTCGCCTAGACTCCCGGGCGAATGGAGTGGATGCTGCAAGTGGTCGACGAGATCGATGACGCCATCGGCGCATTGCGGCAGTATTCCATGGGGCTCTCGGCCGAAGTCGGCCTGGTTCTGGCCGGCGGCCTCGGAGTTGCCGCCATAGGCGCCGCGGTGGCGACAGGTGCCGAGATCACACTGATATGCTCGGCCGCCATGCTGATCAGCGTGGCCGGCGCCCTGCAGATTCATCGGTCGCGCCTTTCCTAAAGCGGTACACGCCTGCCGCGGCAATCCCCCCGCCCCTCGGAAATCCTCTAAGATGCCGCCTATGGCACGAATGACACCCCTGCCCAAGATCGTTCCCCTCCTCCTCGTCGGTTTGGTGGTTGCTTGCGGCGGCAAGCCCACTGCGGTGGCACCCCCAAGCGGAGTCAGTACGATGCAGTCCATTGAGCTGAAAGCGGGCTCGGGCGAGGCGGTAACCGCCGGAAAAATTGCCGTCGTGCAATACACCGGCTGGCTGTATGAGGCCTCCGCCAAGGACAACAAAGGCAAGCAATTCGACAGCTCCCGCACGGGAGGCCAGCCTTTTCGTTTCCCCGTAGGGACGGGCCAGGTGATCAAAGGCTGGGATCAGGGCGTGCTGGGCATGAAAGTCGGCGAGAGCCGCCGGCTCATCATTCCCGCGGATCTTGCCTACGGTGATAGCGGCGCGGGCGGCGTCATACCGCCGGGGGCGACCTTGGTCTTCGACATCGATCTTCTCGCCGTTGAATGACCTCGACGCTTGAACGCCTCTCCTTGCAGGGGCAAGCAGGGGCACTGGAGGCCATTGTCGAGGATCCCGGGGCAGCGGGTCCCAGCTATGCCGTCATTTGCCATCCGCACCCCTTGTATGGCGGCACCATGGACAACAAGGTGGTGACGACCGTGGCGCGAGCGCTGCACGAAACCGGCATCCCGACGCTGCGCTTCAATTTTCGCGGCGTAGGCTCGAGCGCCGGCGCTTTCGACCGAGGAGTCGGCGAAACCACGGACGCGGACGCGGTTGCTTCGTGGGGCGCGGAGCACTGGCCCGGCCGATCATTGGTGATTGCGGGATTTTCCTTCGGCGGCTACGTCGCGTTGCGGCTGGCGCAACGGCGGCCGGCACGGCAGTTGATCACCATTGCACCGGCCGTTCAGCGCTTCGATGCGCCCGAAACGGCCGTTCCGCACTGCCCATGGCTGGTCATTCAGGGAGACGCGGACGACGTGGTGGATCCGCGGGCGGTCATCGATTGGGTCGATACCCTCCACCCGAAGCCGCGGCTGGTCGTATTGCCCGGGGTGGGCCACTTCTTCCACGGCCGCCTGCAGGAGCTGCGGGAGGCCGTCATCGATGCCATTCGGGGCGGCTGAGCTTTCAGCCGCCCCGAAAGCACAGACATATCAGTTCACGAATTCCTTGAGCGTCTTGAGCGCGGCAATGCGCACTTTCTTGCTGGCCGGTTTCGCCTTGAACATCATCTTCTCGCCGTTGAAAGGATTGACACCCTCACGCGCCTTCGTGGCCGGTTTCTTCACGACTTTCATCTTCAGAAGTCCAGGCAACGTAAACAACCCGTGACTGCGAAGACTCTTCTTGATCGAGGCGGAAAGCGAGTCAAACACGGCTCCGACCTGCTTCTTAGAGAGCTCTGTTTCCTTCGAAATGCTAGCGAGAATTTCAGACTTGGTCGGTGCTGCATTCTTTTTCGCCATATTAAATCTCCTGCTTAGGTTTGCGAGCGCGGGCATCAACTGCCCAACGTGGGCAACGAAATGCCCTGTAATTCAACTCGGCGCCGAAAATAACATAGAAAAAAGCCGATGTTTAGCGCAAATGCGAAAAAAAATTCCGGCGCGCCGCGCGGAACATGCTGGTTTTTCAGGCTTCCGCGCCTCTCGGGCCTTCCCACGGTGCGCGGCGGCCCGTCTCGTTCACTGTGATTTCAGGCATGTAGGACGCGATGTTCAACGGAGCAGCACCAACAAAGCGCCGATCACGATCGACACCCAGAGCACCGAGAAATCTATTTGCCCGATCGGGGGAATGATCCGGCGCACCGGTTTTAAGATCGGTTCGCAGAGTTGCCCGAGAAGGCGAACGCCGGGAGCGTACCCGCCGGGCGAGACGAAGCTCGTCAGCGCATACAGCAGCATCGCGAATAGATAGATCTTCAACACCATTTCAGCCAAATCCACGGTGGTGATACGGAGGAACAGGCCCAAGTCGCCGATGCCTGCGCCGGCCAGGAACATGGACGCAAAGGTACGGATCGAGGCGACGGCGAGGACCGCGACCACGGTGGCGGTATCGATCTTGCCGACCGGGGGCAACAGACGGCGCAGGGGCAGTATCAGCCAATTGGTCACGCGCACGATGGCATCCGCCATCGGATCCCGGAAATTGGCCCGAACCCATTGAAACAAGAGACGCAGCACAAAGGCGAGCGTCAGCAGCCAAAGCAGGGTATCGACGATAAATCTAATCGCGTCCATGGCGGATCGGGCGGTACTCAAAAATCAGGGGGCGCCGTACTCGGCGGCGAGTTCGGCCGATCGGCGGTCGGCCGCCGCCACGGCATGGGCGACGATAGCACGAAGGCCCGCGGCATCGAGAACCGCGAGCGCAGCGGCGGTCGTGCCCCCCTTCGAAGTGACCTGCTCGCGCAGCGCGGCGAGCGACTCCGCCGACTGGCGTGCCATTTGCGCGGCTCCGAACGCCGTTTCCAGGGTCAATTGATGAGCGACGTCGTTGGGCAGCCCGCGCTCGTGGGCCGCCGCTTCGAGCGCCTCCATGAACAGGAAAAAATACGCAGGGCCGCTGCCCGAAAGCGCTGTGACGGTATCCATCTGCGACTCGTGTTCCACCCATACGGTGGCGCTGACAGCGGCCATGATCATCTCCGCCAACGCCCGATTGGCGGCGCCCACGCTGGCCGGCGCGAACAGGCCGGTGGCGCCGAAGCCGTTGAGCGCGGGCCGATTCGGCATGGTGCGTATCACCGGGACACCCGGTCCGAACCAGCGCGCGAGCGCCGCATGCGGGATGCCCGCAGCGACCGAGATCACCAGGGGACGCGTCTGTGCCAAATGCGGGGCGAGGCCCAGGGCCACGGCGCGCATCTGCTGCGGCTTGACCGCAAGGACCACCACTTCGGCGCCTTTGACGGCGGTTTCGTTGTCCGCGGCGGTCTTGACGCCATAATCCTTGGCCAGCCTTTGCAGCTGCTCCTGGCTTGGATCGAATACCGCCACCCGCTCACTCGGCAGGCCGCGCTTGGTCAGGCCCCCGATCAGCGCCGCCGCCATGTTGCCGCCGCCGATGAATGCCAGCCTACGTATATTGTTCATGCTCATCCTCTTTCGTTCGTCGACGGCCGAACAAGGCAGTGCCTATTCTCACCATCGTCGCGCCCTCGGCGATGGCGGCCTCGAAGTCCCCGCTCATTCCCATCGACAGTGTATCGAGCCGGTGGCCGCTCGCGTTCAACTCCTCGAGCAGGGCGCGCAGGCGTGCGAACGTCGCACGCTCGGCGGCCACATCCGCTTGCGGGGGCGGCACGCACATCAGCCCGCGCAGGCGGATCCGGGGCAGCTCTGCCATCGCGGCCGCAAGCCGGGCGACTTCGCCCGGCGCGATGCCCCCCTTGTTCGGTTCCGGCACCAGCTCCACCTGGATGCATAGACTGAGGGGCGGCGCATGGTAGGGCCGCTGCTCCGACAGGCGCCGGGCGACGCTGAAGCGATCGATGCTATGCACCCAATCGAAGCGTTCGGCGATCGCGCGGGTCTTGTTCGATTGAATACCCCCGATGAAGTGCCAGCACAGAGCGAGGCCGGCGAGCCGGTCCATCTTGGCCAAAGCTTCCTGGAGATAGTTTTCCCCGAAATCCGTGACGCCGGCGGTGGCGGCCGCCCGTATGGTTTCGGCAGTCTGTGCCTTGGTGACGGCCAGCAGAGTGACGGCCTCCGGGTCTCGTCCTGCGGCCATGGCCGCCTGACGTATCCGAGACCGGACGTAGTTCACATGAAGCGTCGAATTCTGCGGACCAATTAACATATTGGGTGAGGACACCCTCTTATATACTGCCGGTGGCCAATTATCACGGTCGGACTGGCAGCCAAATTAGGAGCCGTAAATGGCGGTTGATATCGCGCAGCTTCTCGCCTTTGCGGTAAAGAACAATGCGTCGGATCTGCATCTGTCGGCGGGAGTCCCGCCGATGATCCGCGTCGACGGCGACATGAAGCGAGTCAATATGCCCGCGCTCGTGCACAAAGAGGTGCATAGCATGGTGTACGACATCATGAACGACAAGCAGCGCAAGGCCTTCGAAGAATTCTTCGAAACCGACTTTTCGTTCGAAATCCCCAAACTCGCGCGCTTCCGGGTCAATGCCTTCAACCAGAATCGCGGCGCCGGCGCGGTATTTCGCAATATTCCGTCCACCATCCTGACGCTCGATGAGTTGAACGCGCCGAAGACTTTCAAAGATCTATGCATGCTTCCTCGTGGCCTCGTGCTGGTGACCGGGCCGACCGGCTCGGGCAAGTCGACGACGCTTGCCGGCATGGTCAATCATTGTAATGACAATCGTCCCGATCACATTATCACGATCGAAGACCCCATAGAGTTCGTGCACGAGAGCAAGCGCTGCCTGGTCAACCAACGCGAAGTGCATCGCGACACCTTGGGGTTCAGCGAGGCGCTGCGCTCGGCGCTGCGCGAAGACCCCGACATCGTCCTCGTGGGCGAAATGCGGGATCTGGAGACCATACGCCTGGCCCTGACCGCGGCGGAGACCGGGCATCTGGTGTTCGGCACCCTGCATACGAGCTCGGCTGCGAAAACCATCGACCGTATCGTGGATGTTTTCCCGGCCTCCGAGAAGGACATGGTCCGCGCCATGATGTCGGAGAGTCTACGGGCCGTCATTTCGCAAACCCTGATGAAACGGGTGGGCGGAGGCCGTATTGCAGCGCACGAAATCATGATAGGGACCCCGGCTATACGAAACTTGATCCGTGAAGGCAAAATCGCCCAAATGTATTCGGCGATTCAAACGGGTCAAGGCCAGGGTATGCAGACCCTCGATCAATGTCTGCAGGAATTGGTGCAGAAGGGCGTTGTTAGCCGTGAAGAAGCCAAGTACAAGGCCCAAAACAAGGATTCTATTTAGTGCGCTGCGCGCACACCTTTCAACGGGGTCCGCGCGGAGCGCGGACCCCGAACTTGGGGCGGCGCGCCGGGTGCGCCGTAAGAAGGACAAGCTACTATGGAACGTGATCAAGCAATACGCCTGATGCAGGATCTGCTCCGGCGCATGGTCGAGAAGAAGGGCTCGGATTTGTTCATCACCGCCGGCTTCCCGCCGGCGATCAAGGTGGACGGCGAAATACGGCCTCAATCCGACCGTTCATTGAGCCCCGAGCAGAGCGCCGGCCTGGTTCGCGCCATCATGAACGACCGGCAAACCAAGGAGTTCGACTCCACCAAGGAATGCAATTTCGCGATTGCGCCGCCCGGCATCGGGCGTTTCCGCGTCAGCGCTTTCGTGCAGCAGGGCTTCACGGGAGCGGTGCTGCGGACCATCAACGCCAAGATTCCGACGTTCGAGGAACTCGAACTGCCGCCCATACTGAAAGAGGTGGTGCTTTCGAAGCGCGGCTTCGTGATTCTCGTGGGGGGCACCGGATCCGGCAAGTCCACCTCGCTCGCCGCCATGGTCGGCTATCGGAACGAGAAGACCCGCGGCCACATTGTCACCATCGAAGATCCGGTGGAATACGTGCACGCCCACAAGGGCTGCGTGGTCACGCACCGCGAGGTCGGCGTCGACTGCGAAAGCTGGCATCTAGCCCTCAAGAACACCTTGCGCCAGGCGCCCGACGTGATTCTCATCGGCGAGATCCGCGACCGGGAGACCATGGAATACGGCATTCAATTCGCCGAGACCGGTCACTTGGTGCTGGCCACCTTGCACGCCAACAGCTCCAACCAGGCCATCGACCGCATCATCAATTTCTTTCCCGAGGAGCGGCGCGAACAGCTGCTCATGGATTTGAGCTTGAACATACGCGCCCTCATTTCGCAGCGCCTGATACCGCGCGAGGCGGGATCCGGCCGCATCGCGGCCATGGAAATCATGCTGAACTCGCCCCTGATCGCGGATTTGATCTTCAAGGGCGATGTGGCCAAGATCAAGGATGTGATGTCGCGTTCCAACCGGCTTGGCATGAAGACTTTCGACCAGGCGCTGTTCGAGCTGTACGAGGCGGGCCTGATCTCTTATGAAGACGCATTGCGCAATGCGGATTCGAAGAACGAGCTGCGCCTGCGCGTGAAGCTCGAGAGCAAGCGGGAAATGAAAAGCCCTGAAGCGGAAGGTCAATCGCTGCAGATCCTCGAGGAAGAAGAAGGCCAGGTGTTCTAGTCCATGTCCGCGTCTCCCGATGTTCCGGCTCAGGTGATGAACACCAAGCCGCTGTTCAAGCTCATGGTCGAGCGCAAGGCGTCCGATCTGTTTTTCACCTGCAACGCGCCCGTCAAAATCAAGATCGAGGGCAAGATATTCCCGGTCAACAAGCAGGTCTTGAGTCCCGAGACCGTGCGCCAGGCGGCACTGGGGCTGATGACCCAGGAGCAAATCGAGCATTTCAACGAGGAGCTGGAAATCGATTTCGCGATTTCCGAATCCGGTCTCGGCCGGTTCCGGGTGAACGTCTTCTACCAGCGGGGCTATCCCGCGATGGTGCTGCGCTACATTACCGCGGAAATGCCCAGGCTCGAGGACCTCGGCATGCCCGATGTGCTGAAAGAGCTGGTCATGCTGAAGCGCGGGATGATCCTCATGGTGGGCGCCGCGGGCGCCGGAAAATCCACCACTCTCGCGGCGATGATCAATTACCGCAACGAGACCTCATCGGATCACATATTGACCATCGAGGATCCGATCGAGTTCCTGCATACCAACAAGAAGTCCATCGTGAACCAGCGCGAAGTCGGCCTGGACACCAAGTCCTTCGCCCGCGCACTGCGCAGCGCCGTGCGCTCGGCGCCCGATGTGATCCTGGTCGGCGAGATTCGCGATCGCGAGACCATGGAGGCGGCGATCGCGCTTGCCGGCACCGGACACCTGTGCATTGCCACCCTGCACGCGAACAACTGCGCCGAGACCCTGGACCGCATCATCAACATGTTTCCCCGCGACCAGCACAACCAGATTTTCCTGGATCTGTCGCAATACTTGCGCGCCATTCTTTCGCAGCGCCTGGTGGCGACCAAATCCGGCTCGAGAGTGGCCGCCTCCGAAGTGATGGTGAATACGCCGTACATGTCGGAGCTCATCAAGAAGGGCGACGTCATCGGCGTGAAAGAGGCGATCCGCACCGGTACGGAACGCGGCATGCTGAGCTTCGACAGCTCGCTCTACAATCTCGTGCGCGAAGGCCGTATCGAGCTCGAGGAGGCGCTGTCGAGCGCGGATTCGCGCACCAATCTCGAGGCCAAGATCAACTTCGGCTGAGCCGGGAACTCGCAACGCTCCAGGTTGCCCTCGAATTGGAGGCTGCATACGTCCCAGCCGGATTTCAGAGCGTGCGCCCTGCAGGCATTGGGATCCACCTTGAGCGCCCGCCGCGCCGCCGCCGCGAGATCCGCATCGAGGCAGCCGGTCACTCCGTCCTCGATGACGTCGATCGGACCGGTCACGGGATAGGCTGCCACCGGCACGCCGCAGGCCATCGCCTCGAGATTGACGAGCCCGAACGTATCGGTCCGGCTCGGGAATACCATGATGTCGGCGGCGGCCAGGTGCCTGGCGAGATCCTCGCCGAAGCGGTAGCCCATGAACGTTGCATCGGGGTACTGTTTCTCGAGGCGCGCCCGCTCCGGGCCGTCGCCGATGACGATCTTGCTGCCGGTCCAGGCCATCTTCAGAAATGCCTCGATATTCTTTTCAATCGCCACGCGCCCGACATAGGCCGCGATCGGGCGCGGCAAGTCGAGAAAATCCTTCGGATGGGGCTTGAAGGTTTCCGTATCCACGCCGCGGCGCCAGCTTGCCAGGTTGCCGAAGCCGTGCGCCGCGAGATCGAGGCGTACGGAGGCCGTGCTCACCATGCAGCGCGCGGCCGCGCCGTGGAACCAGCGCAGCGCCCGGTACGAGAGCTTGAGCGGGACCGGAAATCGCGCCCGCAGGTACTGTGGGAACTGCGTGTGATACGAAGTCGTGAAGCTCATGCCGTGGCGCAGGCAGAATCGCCGCGCGCTCAAGCCCAGCGGTCCTTCGGTCGCGATGTGCACAGCCTGGGGCGAGAAGGCGAGAATGCTGCGTTTCACCTTCCGGTAGGGAAGTATCGATAGGCGGATTTCGGGATAAGTCGGGCAGGCGATGCTGCGAAAATCGCGAGGAGTGATCATCCTGACTTCATGGCCGAACCGGCCGAGCCACGCGGCCGTCTGCGCCAGGGTGCTGACCACGCCGTTCGTCTGAGGAAACCACGCGTCGGTAACGATCATGATTCTCATGCTCGAGACAGGTTCGCATTTTGGGATGACGATTCGATGAACGAATGCTTAAACAATGCGACGTAGGCCGCCGATTGAACGGCAACGGAGGCCTTGTAATAGGCTTGTAACGAAAATCCTATATTTGCTTCATGGCTGGCTTTTGTCGCAATTCTCGAGGAACTCAACTATGCGAAGCTTTTTGGCGGAACTGCGGACTCAACGATGGGACGATCATCGCTACTATCATCACAGTCGTATCAATCAGTCTCTGCATCTGCTCAGCGCGATCAGCTTCATCATCGCCTACATAACGGCGTTCACGGACCCTGCGAAGTCGGCGTTGATAGGCTGGCTGGTGTCCATGGTCAGCCGGCAGTCCGGGCACTTCTTCTTCGAGCCCAAGGGCTACGATGCGGTCAATCACGCGACCCACGAGCACAAGGAAGACATCAAGGTGGGGTACAACCTGCGGCGCAAGGTGATTTTGCACGCGGTCTGGGCTCTGTCGCCCGCGGTGCTGTGGCTTGACCCGACATTTTTCGGACTGTTCCAGCCGCATGCCGGCGGCGCGGAATTCGTGCGTCACGTGGGAGAGATTTGGCTCATCGTGGGCGTCGGCGCGCTGCTGTTCCGCATGGTGCACTTGTTCTTCTTGAAAGACCTGCAAACCGGGCTCGTGTGGGCGACCAAGATCATCACCGACCCGTTCAACGACGTGAAGACCTACTACAAGGCGCCGCTTTACTTGCTGCGCGGCGAGCTGATCGATCCCATGGGCGAGGTCGAAGCCCATCGGGCCTGAATCATTTCCTTGAATACGCGGCGCCTGATGGATTTGTTGGTGAGCCTGGGGTCTGCCCACCACCATCCGTCCAGCTGCATTTCCCGGGCCGCCGACAGAATTCTGTCGGCGACCTCTGCGAAGTCCGCTTCCGTGTAATTCAGACTGAAGATGAGGCGGCCGGTGCCCACCCAGCTCAAGGCAAGTCCCGCGGCGCGCAGGTAATATTGAAACATCCAGTTATAGCGCGACGGCACGGCGTAGTAGAGAGTCCATATCGTGGACAGGTTGGCAACGCGCACCGGCAGATGCGCTGCCGTCAGCCGCTCGTTCAAGAGCCGCGCCCGGGCATTCCACACATCGTCGAGATTCAGATACAGCCCGCGTGCGGCTTCGGTCTCGATACGCAGCAGAAATTCGTGCATGGCGCCCATGACGTAGGGATGCGCATTGAACGTGCCCCGGGCAAAGCAGATATCGGCCGGCCGGCCTTCGCGAAAGCGGCGCATGAACTTGGCGAGGCCGCACAGCACCCCGACGGGGAGTCCTCCGGCCACGGTCTTGCCATAGGTCACCATGTCGGCCCGCACGCCGAAGTATTCCTGTGCTCCGCCCGGCGCGAGCCGGAACCCGACGAACACCTCGTCGAAGATCAGCACGATGCCCCGAGCACTGCACACCTCGCGCAACCGGCACAGCCACGCGGCATAGGCTTCTCGATCGAAGTGCGCCCTGCGTCCGCTGTCGACGAGGGTAGAATCGCCCGGCGCGCCGGCATTGGGATGCAGGGCCTGCAGCGGATTGACCAGCACGCAGGCGACATCGCGCCGGCTGCGCAGCACCCGCAAACTGGCCTCGTCCATATCCTTCAAAGTGTAGGTTTCTCGAGCGGCCAGCGGATTGCCCACGCCGGGTTGCACGTCGCCCCACCAGCCATGATAGGCACCGCAGAAGCGCACCAGGTGCGTGCGCCCGGTGTGGTAGCGCGCCAGCCGTACCGCCTGCATGACCGCCTCGGTGCCGGACATGTGAAAGGACACTTCGTCCAGGCCGGAAACCTGCAGCAGGCGCCGAACGTTGTAGGCGGTCACCGGATGGTATGCGCCCAGCACCGGCCCCAATTCACGAACTCGCTCGCTGCCCCGCTCGATGCATTCCTTGTAGAAATCGTAGCCGAATACATTGACCCCGTAGGACCCTGTCAAATCGTAGAGACGGTTGCCGTCCAGATCGGTGACGGTGACGCCGGAGGAAGACTCGAGGAAGGAGCCCGCCTTGAAGTGCCGCCGCACGAATCCGCTGAATTGGAAGGGCACGCGATAGCGAGAAGTGAACTGCAGATCGGACACGCTCCCGGCGATTTCGGCGCTGAGCTGCGCCGTCTTCTTGAACCGCTCGGCGAATACGGCCGCCAACCGCCGGAAGCCGGCACGCCGCGCCGCGGCAACCTCCTCCGGCGCGGCGTCGGCGCGGAAGAACCTCGATTCGTCGTACTCGTAGAACGGCACCAGCGAGGCGAAGCGGCGCGCCATCCGCGAGTGCCCCGTCAGCGAACGATGCTTGGCCAGCGACAGCTGCAGGCGAATTTGCAATTTGCGCAGCAAGACGGCGAGCGCCATGCCGCCCAGCACGTAGAAAATTGTCGGTGTAATCGCCGTTTCCTTCGTTTGCCCGCAATGGGCGAACTGTATTGCAGGCCAATGACACTGAGATGACCGCAAAATCCCTCATCGCGCGGGTCGTTCAGCAGGAGGACATCAACTTTCTGCTCACCAACCGCGTTCCGCGCCGGCTCCTGACCCAGTTCATGGGTTGGCTGAGCCGGATCGAGCATCCCCTGATTTGCCGCAGCTGCATCGCCCTGTGGCGTCTGTTCACCGATCTTGATCTGGGCGAGGCCAAGAAGACCCGCTTCAAGAGCGTGCACGAATGCTTTACCCGCGAATTGAAGGAGGGCGCGCGTCCCATCGACCCCGACCCGCGGTGCTTGATCAGCCCCTGCGACGCGCTGGTCGGAGCCTGCGGTGCGGTGACCGAGGGGTCGGTGCTGCAGGCCAAGGGCTATCCCTATCCTCTCCTGGATCTTCTCAGCGACGCGGAACTCGTGCGCTACTACCAGGGCGGACGGTATGCGACGCTGCGGCTGACCTCGAGCATGTATCACCGCTTCCACGCCCCGGCCGATTGCCGCGTGGAACAGGTCAATTACATTTCAGGCGACACCTGGAACGTGAATCCCATCGCCCTGCGGCGCGTCGAGCGCCTGTTCTGCAAGAACGAAAGAGCGGTCATTCGCTGCCGGCTGCCGCACTCGGGCGCGGTGATTACGCTCGTACCCGTGGCGGCGATACTGGTTGCGAGCATGCGCCTGAAATTTCTCGACGTGCTGCTGCATCTGCGCTACCGCGGGCCCAATGTCATCCCCTGCGACGTGGGCTTGCGCCGGGGCGAGGAAATGGGTTGGTTCGAGCACGGCTCGACCATCATCGTATTCGCGCCACGGGGCGCTTCTCTGAGCGACGGGGTGCGGGAGGGCGGCCGCATTCAAATGGGACGGGCCTTGATGCGGATCGATGGTATGGAGGCCTGTACCTGATCCGCCGGGACTTGCATAAGCTAGCGTAGCGCGACTAACCTGCCCATATGGCCAGTCCAGTGAACCCAATTGAAGAGGCGGCGCTCAATTTAGCGATTGAGATGGAAAAGGCCGGCCGGCAGCTTCGTGAGCGAGCTCAATCGACTACTTCAGCGTCTTTGCGACGCTGACATCGACTTCGTCATCGTCGGCGGTTTCGCCGCGACGCTGCACGGTTCCTCACTTGTCACACGCGATCTGGACGTATGCGCGATATTGAGCAATGAGAATGTAGAGTGGTGTCGCGCCAGCGGCTCCTTTGCCGGCCGGCCCTAGAAGCTCTGCTTGTATTGCAATATCACCGTCAACGGTTGGAGCGTCGCCACCTGGGGAATGATGGTACCCGCTGCGTAGTTTTGGTATTGCGCGTAGCCCACGTAGCCGATGTCGCCGAGATTGGGCCTGGCGTTCGTCAGGTTGTGAATATTGAGCGAGACTTCCGATTGGTTGTGGTCGATACCGAACCGCATATTGGCCAGTGAATAGCCGGGCCGGGTGGCTTCCGCGCCGTAGCCGCCGTTGAGCAGCGATACGCTGTTGCCGGTATAGCTGTAGTCGGCCGACACGAATCCGTCGATGGTGTTGGTGAGCGGCTGCGTGTAGACGGCGCCGATCGAGGCGGTCACTGCGGGCGTGTCCAGAATGCGCGATCCCGATTCGATGCCTATGCCGGAAAGGCCGAGGGCGCCCGGGTCGGTGATTTTGGTCTTCTCGTAGCCGACACCGAGCCTCACCTGCAATGCCCTGGTCAGGTGACCTCCGATCTCGACTTCAGCGCCGTTGATGGTCGCGGCGTCGCCGTTGATGTCGAAATAGTAACCGCAGGGAAGAGCGACCTGCTGCTGTATGTTCTTCCAGTCGATGTGAAATGCGGCGGCAGAGAACAGCAGTGCGGGGTTCGGCATCTGTACCTTGGTGCCCACCTCATAGCTCCACAGGGTGTCCGATTTCAGCTGGGTGATATCCGACACGGGCAGGCCCGGCAGCTGACAGAAAGGCGCATAGGCCTGAGCGCCGCCGGCCCGGAAACCCTTGGAGGCGGACGCGTAGATCATGGTCTCCTCGTTGGCCTGGTAGGAGAGTCCGACCTTCGGGTCGGTTCCGGTTTGGCTGTTGTGCTGCGGATCGCTCAGCGTCGCTCCGAAGTTCATGAAGCCGTCGGCCGTGAAGTCGGTTTCCTGCGAGAGCCAGTACTTCCGGGCTCCGACGGTCAGCGTGTATTTATCGAGGAATTTGTAATACAGCTCGCCGAACAGCGATTTGTCCTTCTGAACGGCCGGGTTGGTTTGAGTCCAGATCTCATCGTTCGGCCAAGGCCCGACGACGGTGTTGCCGACGGTGGCCGCCGGCAGGCCAATGGCATAGGTTGGCGGAATGTAGAATTTCGTGTGCGTCTGGGAGTAGAAAGCGCCGATGGTGCCGCTGAGGTTGTGCCAGGGATCGAAGGAGACGCGCATTTCTTCGGTGATCTGGTCGTGGAAGTGTTCGCCGTCCCACAGATAGGGCTGATTGGGCAGGCCGCTGACTTCATAGTAGTTCGTCAAGACCTGCTGAGTGCCGTAGGTAGAGTCCTCGACATCCTGCGTGTGGCGGTAGAAGAAGCTGCTCGAGGAGACGAAGGACCAGCCCTGTCCTGTGTACTTGAGGTCGAGCGAGGGCAGTGCCCAGACATCCGAGGCGTGCGGCTGGACATCGAAGGCGCGGTTGAGGGTGTAGTCCGGCGTGAAGCCGGGCAGCGGCGCGAAGGTCGCGGGAAAGCCATGATCGGCCGTGTTCTGAAACATGACGCGCAGCGTGGCGTCGAAGTTCTCCGTCACCCGCAGGAGCGCCGCCAGGGACCCGCCGAAGGTGCTCTGAGCCCCCTGATTTCCCACGCTGGTGCGGGGCGCGGAGAGATTGGGATCCGTGACTGCCGGGCTCGTGGGGTCGGGGAAGGTGCGCGTGAGATAGCCCGCGTCATGGTTGAAAAACAGCACGGTGCGAAATGCCAGCTTGTCCGGCACCGCCACGAGATTGCCGATGATGCTGGCACCGCCGTCGGCGCTGCCGCCGCCGGAGGTCAGACCGGCCTGTGTGGTGAAGCTGAATTCATCCTTCTCGAGATTGGGCTTCTTGGTGATCAGCCGCACGTTGCCACCCAGGGAACTCTCGCCGAAAAGCGTGCCCTGCGGACCTTTCAGCACCTCGATATTGTCGATGTCCAGCACCCGGGGATCGACCGAGCCAGGGACCGGTGTGTCGTCGATGTAGAAGCCGGTCGCTCCGGCCGTTCCATACAGGTTCTGGCCGGTGATGCCGCGAATGGCCACCGTCCGGGCATCGGAGATGCCGGTGGGGCCGCCGCCGTAGCTGAAAGACACATTGGGCGTCTTGGTGGCGTAATCGGTGAAGGACTGAATGTTGTAGTTCTCGAGAGCCTGGCCCGTGAATACCGTGACGCTGATGGGCACGGTGGCCAGCGACTCGTCGCGCTTGCGCGCCGTGACCGTAATGGTATCCAACGACTCCGTATCGGCCGCCGCGGCATCCGTAGTATCGGCAGCGCGGGCGGCACCGGCGTGCATCCCGATGCCGCAGACCGCCAAAAGGCCGAGCAGCCGCGCAAGAGAGTTCCGTCCAGGCATCGCGTATTCCCCATGATTCATTGCGTTCTCCCAGCAAAGACCATAATGGCCATCTGTTTTATTATTTTGATAATAATATGAAACGACGGCGATCTGCAACGCTTCGGAGCCGGGCCGGCGAAATGACTTGCACGGTTGCCTCGAGGAAGCTTTATGCGGGATCTCGAGGGCAGGATTGAATTGGCCACCGGCGTGACCCAGCGGGTCCCCGCGCGTCAGCGCTTTACAAGGGTCTGCGGTGCCGGGTCAGGGTCGCGGCGATCGACGCCAGCACCGCCATGCGCACCGCGACACCGTTGTTCACCTGCTCGCGAATGACCGAGCGCGGCCCGTCGGCCACATCCGATGCTATTTCGACTCCGCGGTTCATCGGCCCGGGGTGCATGACCAGTACGCTGGGCGCGGCCAATTTCAGGCGCTTGGCGTCCAGGCCGAAATCGCGGAAATAGGCGGCGTCGTCCAGAGACGCGCTCTGCGCCATGCGCTCCTTCTGGATGCGCAGCATCATCACCACGTCGGCGCCGGCGATGCCGTCCTCGATGCGGATGAAGCGCTGCGCGCCGCGAAACTCGTCTTCCGCCGGCAACAGCGCCTCGGGTGCGACCACCCGCAGATCCGTGGTTCCCAGCGTCGTGAGCATCTGATGCGCGGAGCGGGCCACGCGCGAGTGCTTGATGTCGCCGACGATGGCCACTTTGAGTCCGGCAAAACGGCGCTTGTGGGTGCGAATGGTCAGGGCGTCGAGCAATCCCTGAGTGGGGTGCGACAGGTGTGCTTCGCCCGCGCTGATCACCGACACGTGGGGGGCGGCGTGATCGATCAGAAATTCGGGCATGCCGGCTTCCGAGTCGCGGATCACGAACACGTCGGTGTTCATGGCTTCGAGGGTATAGATGGTGTCCAGCATGCTTTCGCCCTTGGCTCGCGAGCTCGAATGCAGGTCCAAGTTGAGCACGTGGGCGCCCAAACGGCGGCTGGCGAGATCGAACGACGCACGGGTTCGGGTGCTGGGCTCGAAGAATAAATTGGCGACGGTGACGCCGGCGAGCTCGCGGCCTTCATAGGCGGGCTGTCCCGGGAGGCGGCGGTAAGTTTCAGCGCGGTCGAGTATCGCCGACAGCGTGTCGCGGGTCAGACCATCGAGCGTGATGAGGTGGCGCAGGCCCCCCGCGCTGTCTTGTTGTGAACGCATTTGCGCCTCATGTTGCTTCGGTGAACCATCGTTCCAGGATGACGCAGGCCGCGGCTGCGTCGACGTCGGTTTTGACGACGCGCCGCCGGCGCAGGCCGGATGCCCGGGCCGACTTGAGCCGTGCCTCGGCTTCTCTCGACGAATAGCGCTCATCCACCAGCACGGCCCGCAGACCATAGCGCCGGGCGATTTCGGCTGCGAATTCGCGCGCGGCCTGCGTCATGGTGCTGTCGGATCCGTCGACATTATACGGCAGGCCGACCACAGTCAGAGCCGGCTGCCATTCGCGCAGCAGCGCATCGATCAGTTCCCAGCGGGGGCGGCCCGCGTCGACCGGCACAGCGCCCTGAGGCGCGGCCGAGCGGCTCACGGTGTCGCCGCAGGCGACACCGATGCGCCGATGCCCATAATCGAAACCTATGACGATCTGCGGCGCTCCATTCGCCGGCCGCGCGAGCACGGCCGGCCGAGGGGTGGCCGGAGGTGCGGCGGCCTTCGGCTCCGCCGGCCTAGGCATTGCCGCTGATCGGGCTGATGCGCGACAACTCGACTCCCAAAAGGCGTCCCGCGGCCTGCCAGCGGGATTCGAACGGCAGCTCGAAAATCAAGCCAGGGTCCACCGGCGCACTGAGCCACGCATTGGCGCGAATCTCGTCTTCCAACTGGCCGCCATCCCAGCCCGCATACCCCAGGGCGACCACCGCTTCCTCGGGACCTTGGCCGCGGGCCATTGCCGCCAATATGTCCCGCGAGGTCGTCACATGGATCACATCGGACACTTTGAGCGTCGAATCCCATTCGCCGCCGGCGCGGTGCACCACAAAACCACGGTCGGTCTGCATCGGGCCGCCGCGCAGTACCTGGCGCTCCCTCAAGGTACCCTGGGCGATTTCGATTTCCAGCTGCTCGAAAATCTCCCCCATCCGCATGGGTAAGGGCTTGTTGAGGATCAGTCCGAGGGCGCCGCGCGAGTTGTGATCGCACACCAGCGCGACGGTCTGCGCAAAGTTGGGGTCGCCCATGGCCGGCATGGCGATCAGCAGCTGATTGGTCAAATAGCCGTGATCGCTAATGGTTCGGCTCCGAATAGAGGGCCCGGGCCCCTTGCGAGGCGCCGTTCAAGAACTCCCACTCGTACGCGATGCGAATTTCGTCGTGCTTGGCGGCCAGATCGCCCGGAAACGGATCGAAGGGCGCGGCGAGTTTCAGAATTCGCATGGCAGCCTCGTCGATTTCCGCGTGCCCGCTGCTGCGCCGAACGACCGTCTGCAGCAGTTTGCCGTCGGAACCGATGGTCACTTCGATGACCGGCGTGCCGGAGAGCCTCTCGCGGCGCGCGGCGTCGGGGAAGTTGATGGTGCCGACCCGCTCGATCTTGCGGCGCCAGTTGTCGAGGTAAACGGCAACGTCGGATTCCCGCGTATCTGCGGTGATCCAAAGCTGCTGCATCGCCTCGCCGCGCATGCGAAGCTCGACTCCGTCGTCATTGGGCGTCATCGCAAGATCCGGCCGTTTCTCGAGCAACAGGGGAAGCTCAGACGCTTCCTTCGCCGCCGTGGAGGACGCGAAATACAAGATCTTTTGCGCCGGCCGATGCGTTGCGATGAGTTCCTCATCCCCCGATTCCGTGCCGGCCTGTTGAGCCGCGAGCCCGTCGCCGCTCGGGATTCCCGAGCGTTCGACCGGCATCAGGGAAGATTTAGGGATCAAGGTGCGTTCGCGTTTAAGGGTATTGCCGGAGCCTTTCTGGCTGCGCTCCGAGAGGTACTGTGCGGTGGGATTCTGCGCCACGCTCGGCACCTGTTCGTTGACCAGGACGACCTCCAGGCCGGGCGCCTCGTCGCCGTCCGATTTGCCGCCCGGCGAGCTGAAGGTTACCCCGAGAATTACGATCCCATGGATGAGCGCAGCGAGAAAGCATGTCGTCAGCATGCGGTCCTGGGCGGGCGGCAGCCCGGCCCGAAGCATGTCGCCGGCCTCATACGTATCGGAAGTCATGCTGCGCTCAAAGTCCCGCCGATTGCCTTCACCAGCATTGCACCAATGTCGACACCGTGCTTTTTGTTTAGTTCGCGGATGCCGGTTGGGCTGGTGACATTGATCTCAGTGACGTAGTCGCCGATGACGTCGAGGCCGACGAACGTCATCCCGGCCGCCTTGAGCTTGGGACCGATTTGCGAGCACAGCCAGCGATCGCGCTCGTTGAGCGGTCGGCTCTCGGCGCGGGCGCCGGCGGCGAGATTGCCGCGGTTGTCGTCCGGTGTCGGCACCCGCATCAGGGCAAAGGGAACGGGCTCCCCGTCGACCAGGATGACCCGGCAGTCGCCCCCGGTCACGATTTCGGGCAGGTACCGCTGCACAATGGCATATCGGGAGCCGTACGCGGTCAGGGATTCGAATACGACATTGCGGTTCTTGTCGCCCTGTTCCAGGACGAATATGGATTTGCCCCCCATGCCGTCGAGGGGTTTACATACCGCTTTGCCGTGTTCGCGCAGGAATTCGCTCATGTCGTGCATGTCCCGGGTGATCAGGGTGGGGGCGCAGCATTCGGGGAACCAGGCCGTGTAGACCTTCTCGTTCATGTCCCGCAGGCCCTGCGGCCGGTTGCACACCAGGGCGCCCTGGTCCTCGGCCCGCTGCAGAATGTAGGTGGTGTAGATATATTCGGTATCGAAGGGCGGATCCTTGCGCATCAGAATGACGTCGAATTCGCCCAATTTAGCGTCTTGCGCGGCGCCCCGCGCGAACCAAGATTCGAGGCGATCGAACACTTGAAGGGGCGCCAGACGGCCCCAGGCAATGCCGTCGCGCAGCCAAAGATGCTTTTGTTCCGCATAGAAGAGCTGCCAGCCGTGCGCCTGCGCCGCAAGCAGTATGGCCAAAGTGCTGTCCTTGGCGGGCTTTATCGCTTCAATGGGGTCCATGACCACGACGAGACGGACTCTGGACGACATGTTCATTCCTGCTCGAGGCCCCAAATAATGGGAAACGGGATTTCGCGGTATTGCAGTCTAGCGCACGCGCCTTCGCGGGTGACCCAGGCTCTCTTGAGAAAACTGTGAACCACGCCACCGTTGTTTGGGCCAGCTTACCCCGAAATGTCGACCCCATACCGTGGCTTGCGCGGCCTGGATATGTTAAAAAGCCACAAGATTCCAGCACCTACGCATGGCGCGCACTTAGGTCCTCAAGGGCAGACTCATGGAGAGCATGATCAGCAACGGTAAGCCGAAACTCACGGGACTCAAGGTTCTCGTGATCGACGACAGCAAGACCATCCGACGGACCGCCGAAACGCTGCTGACCAAGGAAGGCTGCGAAGTGTTCACGGCCGTCGACGGCTTCGATGCGCTTTCCAAGATCGCCGACCATCAGCCCGACATCGTTTTCGTCGACATCATGATGCCGCGCCTCGACGGCTATCAGACTTGCTCGCTGATCAAGCACAACAAGGTATTCAGGCAAATACCGGTCATCATGCTGTCGAGCAAGGACGGACTGTTCGACCGTGCCCGGGGCCGTATCGTGGGCTCGGAGCACTATTTGACCAAGCCGTTCACCAAAGACGAATTGCTGGGCGCGATCGAAGCTCACGTCGGCAAATGACGGAGAACACAAGAATGGCATTGATTCTCATCGTTGACGATTCGCCCACCGAGGTATTCGTCATGCAGAAGGCGTTGGAGAAGCACG
The DNA here is from genome assembly GCA_963784105.1 of uncultured Gammaproteobacteria bacterium. Lineage (GTDB taxonomy): Bacteria > Pseudomonadota > Gammaproteobacteria > Steroidobacterales > Steroidobacteraceae > Bog-1198. The sequence goes on along the minus strand of CAWAQE010000008.1, from coordinate 100,601 downwards.
GCTTCAAGACTGCCGCGGCGGAGAACGGTGAGGAGGGGGTCCGCAAGGCGAAAGCCATGAAGCCGGATCTGATCTTCATGGATATCGTCATGCCCGGAGTGAACGGCTATCAGGCCACCCGGATGCTGGTGAACGACCCTGAAACCAGTTTGATTCCCATCATCATGGTGACCACCAAGGGCCAGGAAACGGACCGGGTATGGGGCTTGCGGCAAGGTGCGGTGGATTATCTGGTCAAGCCCGTGTCCGCGCAGGCGTTGGTCGAGAAGGCACAGGCCGCATTGGCCGTATGACGAGTACGACGAGCGGGACCGAGATGAGCTTGCGGAGCTTGCGTGACCGTCCCTTCGAATTGCTCAAGGAACTCGAGAAACGTAGCCGAGCTGTGACGGCGGCCAATGTTCCGGAAGCGAATGCGGGACGAGAATGGGTGGGTGTGGCGTTTCGCATGGGGGGAGAGACCTTTCTGGTGGCTCGCGAGGAGACCCGCGAAGTGCTGGGCTATCCCGCGGCGGTGACACGCATCCCAGGCGCGAAGAGTTGGGTGAGGGGGCTGGCCAATGTCCGGGGGCAGCTCTTGCCGATGCTGGATTTACGGCAGTTCTTGGGCAGCGGAGCGACGGCTGCCGGCCGCAATACCCGGGTCGTCGTGGTCAATCATCGGGAAATTCCGGCCGGATTGATGGTGGACGAGGTGCTGGGTTTCCGGCGCTTTGCAGAGGCGGAATTCAACGCCGAGGCGCCGCCGACGGTGATTCGCTGCGATAGTTATCTTGCCGGCGCCTTTCGCCGCGGCGGTGAGGTTTGGCCGGTCTTGAGTTTGAAGAGTTTGGTGGAGAGCCAGAGCTTTTTGCAGGCCGCTAGCTAAAGTTCCATTGGAACAAAGATGACCACGCGAAACGATACAGGTTCTGGGGTGAAATTCTTGCCGGCGCTGGCGGTACTCATCGTACTTTGCCTGGCCGCCGCAGCCGCACTGACCCTGCTTACGCGCAATGCCGCACCCGCTTCGGCACCCGCCGAGCTGTCCCTCGTGGTGCAGCGCATTCCTTATGAGGCGCAAAATGCCCTGCGGGGCGAAGCAAGCGCATTCGACGCACTCGCCAAGAGCGCGGCCCGGCTGAAGACCCTGCGGGGCGCGGTTGGGGACAAGGGGGCGGGCAGCGGGCCCGGCAACTGGGAGAAATTGAGCCAAGGGGTGAGCACGGTGAGCGAGGCTCGAGCCGCCGTGGGCACCATCCAAGCTTCCAACCAAGAGGCGCGTGAGCTGGCGCCGAAGCTGCTGTCGGAGCTCGGTGATCTGGCCAGTGCGGTCGGTGTGCAAAAGCTCGAGGGAATGAGCCGTTATGTGGACCGTTTCGAGCTCATGGTTCAACGCATTCAGCAGGACTTGAACGGTCTCGCCTCGGGCGTGAGCGACGCGGCTCCGGCCGCGCAGCGCCTCGCCGATAGCCTGGAGTTCCTCAACCAGGTGGTGCGCGGCCTGTCCGGCGAGGAATCCGGCCTCGCCCTGACGCGGGTCAGCGGTCCCGACGCCGAGCAGCGCCTGAAGACCGTGGTCGCACGCAATCAGGAATACGGCAACAGCGTGCGCAAGGCGATCGGCGCGGCGGAAGCGCTCTCCAAGGCGCAGGCGGCGGCGCGCACTCTGCCGGGGCTGGCGGGCGCCCTGGCGTCCGAATTGGGTGAGGTGCCCGCGGCCCGAGCCGCGGCCGGCGCAAACTACAAGCCCTGGATATTGTCGCTGCTCGGGCTTGCGGCGGTCTTGCTGGCGGCGCTCGCCTGGACCTATCTGAAATCGGTCAACGTGCGGCGCACCAGTGAATTGCGGGTGCGCGAAAACGAACGCAATCAAGAAGCCATCATGCGTTTGCTCGATGAGCTGTCGAGTCTCGCCGACGGCGACCTGACGGTACAGGCGACCGTCACCGAGGACATTACCGGCGCGATCGCCGATTCGATCAACTATGCCATCGAGGCGCTGCGCGAGCTGGTCACCACGATCAACGACAGCGCCATTCAGCTGGATGGAGCAGCCAAACAAACTCAGGCCGCCGCCGCCCACATGGCGAAGGCCAGCGGAGCGCAGTCCCGGCAGATCTCATCCGCCAGCGAATCCATGGCCGACATGGCGGCCTCGATCGAAGAAGTTTCGGGAAATTCGGAACGCTGCTCTGATGTCGCCCGGCATTCGGTCGACATCGCCCACAAGGGCGGCGACGCCGTCCGGCGGACCATCGACGGCATGAATGCGATTCGCGAGACCATTCAGGAGACCAGCAAGCGCATCAAGCGCCTGGGAGAGAGTTCGCAGGAAATCGGCAACATCGTCGAACTGATCAATGACATCGCCGAGCAGACCAATATTCTTGCGTTGAACGCCTCCATTCAGGCCTCCATGGCCGGCGAAGCCGGACGCGGTTTCGCGGTGGTGGCGGATGAGGTGCAAAGACTGGCGGAGCGCGCCGCGAACGCCACCAAGCAGATCGAAGTGCTGGTACGCACCATCCAGACCGACACCAATGAGGCGGTGGTCTCGATGGAGCGCAGCACCACCGATGTGGTCGGCGGCGCACTGCTCGCCGAAAATGCCGGCGCGGCGCTCGAGGAGATCGAGCAGGTCTCCAATCAAATCGCGAGCCTGGTGCAGAACATCTCGGCCAGCGCGCGCCAGCAAGCCGTCGCGTCCGGGAGCATCTCGAAGAACATGCAAGTGGTGCGGGAAATATCCTCGCAGACGGCCGAAGGCTCTACTGCGACTTCCACATCGATCGCCAAGCTGGCCGCTCTGTCGGCGCAGTTGCGCAAATCCGTGGCGGGATTCCGCCTCCCGGACTACGGCGGCGGCACCACCACGGTTGGAGCCACTTCCTCCACGCGCCTGCCGGCCTTGAATGACCCGGCAAGCAGCAGCGGCGCCGCGGGCGGCGCCAACGCCAACACCGGCAATACCGGAAAAATGCGCAAGGCCAGCGGCTTCGGCGGCTGACGCCCGAGACGATTCCGGCATGACCGACATCAGTTCGCAAACCCTGCATATCGTCGCCAAGGAACTCGCGACCACCTTGAACGACGCGCGAGCCTCGCTCGAGGCATACGCCGAGCGCTCGGATCAGCGGGCCTTGCTCGAGAAATGCGCCGACCAGCTGCATTCCGCCCACGGCGTGCTGCGTCTGGTCGAGGTGTACGGCGCGGCGCTGCTCGCCGAGGAAATGGAGCACGTCACCCGCTACTTGCTGAGCTCGGACAACGATCAGAAGCGTCAAGTCGACGGCCTCGACGCGTTGATGCGCGCGATGGTGCAGTTGCCGACCTACCTGGAGCGGGTTTTGTCGGGCGGCAGGGACCTGGCCTTGGTGCTGCTGCCCCTGCTCAACGATTTACGATCCGTGCGCGGCAGCCCCTTGTTGTCCGAGGGAACGCTGCTGCTGCTCAATCTGAAGTCCGATCAGCCGGCGCAGCCGCAACTGCAGCGGCAGGGCGAGCAGTCGATCTCGGTGGCGCAATGGGCACGGCGTCTGCGGCCGCGATTTCAGATCGGCTTGCTGGGATACATCCGCGGCGAGCGCACGGTGCAGAATCTGGAAATTCTGGCGAAGGTGGCGGAAAAGCTCGAACAAGTCGCCGAAACTCAACCGGTATTTCAGCTGTGGTGGGTCGTCGGCGCCATCCTGGAGGCGGTTCGCGCCAACGGTTTGGAAGGCAGCGCGACACTGAAGCGCTTGCTGGGCCAAGCGGATCGGCAAATCAAGACGCTGTACGAACTCGGCGAGGGGCGCTACTGCGAGGATCCGCCGGTCGATCTGCTGAACAATCTGCTGTACTACGTGGCTCGCGCGTCGACCGCCGGCGGCCGCATAGCTGCCGTGCGGGCTTCGTTCAAGCTCTCGGAGCTATTGCCGGTCGACGACTCCATCGAGCACGAGCGGGAAAGCCTGTCGGCGCCCAGCGTGAAGCTGATGCGCACGGTGGCGGCGGCCATCAAGGAAGATCTTTCGAAGGTCAAGGACGTTCTCGATATATTCGTGCGCCGCGGCGGCGGCCACAGCGATGAGCTGCTGCCTCAGCTCGAGCTGCTGAAAAAGATCAGCGACACGCTCGGCGTGCTGGGACTCGGCGAGTTGCGGCAACGCGTCCAGGGGGAGATTTCCGAGCTTTCCGAGATAGTCACCGACGGCAAGACACCTCCCGAGGAGTCGCTGATCAAGGTGGCCGGCGTGCTGCTCTCGGTCGAAGACAGTCTCGACGATCAGCTCGTACGCCTGATTTTGCCCGCGGCATCCGCGGCGACGGCGGCGGATTTGCCCGCGGATCATGATCTCGAATTCAGATTGGTCAGCGAGGCGGTGCTGCGCGAATGCATCGTCAACTTGGCGCGCATCAAGGAGGCCGTTTCCATCGCCGTACAGAAGCCCGGCGACTTTCCGCCGCAGGGACTGGACAATGTGCCGCAGCTCCTGCGGGGCATAACCGCCGGTCTGTTGATGCTGGGCAAGGGCAGAGCGGTGGAATTGATGGATGCAATCGGCGTGCAAGTACGCAACCTGATCGAACCCGGCGCGCCCGCGCCGGATGCGCTGCGCCTGGAGCGAGTAGCCGATGCCATCGTGAGCATCGAGTACTACATGGAGACGCTGCAGAGCGGGCGCAACGATCCTTGGTACATGCTGGACAATGCCGAGATGTGCATCAAGACGCTGGCCGAGGAGGCACCCTCGCGCGTCCCAAACATAGAAATCTCGGGCAGCGACGCCGCCAAGACGGTCAAGCTCGATCCGGTAGAGACCATCGCTCTGGAGCGCACCAAGCGCGAGCATGCGGCGACCAATCCGTTGATCGCGGTGCCCGAGCCGGAGCCGGTGGATCCGCAGTTCGTCGAACTGTTCATCGAGGAGGCCAAGGAAGAGATCGCCTCGATTCAAAGCAGCTTTCCGCAATGGGATCAGAATCCCATGGACTTGGAGTCCCTGGCGCTGATGCGCCGCAGCTTCCATACGCTGAAAGGCAGCGGCCGCATGGTCGGCGCCCGCGCCATAGCCGAGTTCGGCTGGTCGATCGAGAACTTGCTGAACCGGATCATCGACAAGACTCTGTCACGTACGCCGGGAATGATGGCCCTGCTGCGCAGCTCCGTGGCCGCTCTGCCGCAATTGGTGGAACAGCTGGAAACGGGGCGGCACAGCCCGTCGCCCATAGAGGCGCTGATGGCCCGCGCATTCGCCTATGCCGATGGACGCGAAGCGGATCAGGGCACCGTGACCATTACCCAGGAGGATCGCGGTGCGGCGGCTGCGGCCGCTCCGGCGGCGCCCTCCGCCGCGGCGATGCCTCCCTCCGCCGTGCAGAGCGCGGCTGCCGCACCGCCGGCGATGGACCCCGTGCTGCACGACATCTACAGCAAGGAGACGTCGAGCCACCTGACGGAGATTCGCGAATATCTGCGCAAGCGCACCGGTCAGCCGGCGCCGCATGATTTGCCCGAGCCCGTATATCGCGCCATCCACACCTTGAGCGGCAGTTCGAAAATGGCCGAGGCGCGGCACGGCATCCGAATCACTGAGCCGCTGAACAAGGTGATGCGGAAGGTCTTCGACAGCGGCCACGGACTGTCCGACCTCGGGCTCGCGACCTTGAGCGACGCGGTTCGCTCAATCGACAATGTGGTATCGCACATCAACGAATCGACGGCATTCTTCTCGGATCAGCCCTCGTTGCTCGCGCGGCTGCATGACATCGAAACAGAGCTCGACGCCGCGATCGCCCGAGACGCCATCGATACCAGCGCATCGGCCGTGGTCCCCGCGCTGGCGGAGGCGCCCGAAGCGGCTGCATCTGCACCCGAGGGACTCGCCGCCGCACCTGAAGAAATTGCGGCCGCTCCCGAGGAAATTGCGGCCGCGCCGGTTGCGGAGGAGTTCGATCACGAGATCGCGAATATCTACTGCGAAGAGGCGACTGAATTGCTGGAGGCGGCGCAGGCATCGCTGACCGCCTGGAATCGAGACCGCAGGGATAAGGAGCGGGTCGCTGAGCTGCAGCGTCAATTGCACACCCTCAAGGGCGGGGCCCGCATGGCGGGCATCGCCGCCATGGGGGATCTGAGCCATGAACTGGAAACCTTGGTGATCCAGATCGACGGCGGATCCGTGACCGGCGACGATCATGCTCATGCGGTCATGCAGGCCAGTCTCGATGAGCTCGCCGGCATGCGCGACCTGGTGAGCACCGGCACTTTGCCGGCCGGCGCCTCGGCGCTGATAACGCAGATCCGCGACTTGGGCACTCCCGGGCGAATCCCTTCGGCCGCGGCACCGGCCGCGCCGGCTGCAACATCGGCCGCTGCCGCGGCGCCGTCCGCCTCGACGCCGCCCGCCGCCGCGGCGGCCATGGGCGCGCCGCCGGCGGCTGCCGCTCAGCCCGAGTTTGCAGAGTCCATCGACGCACCGCCCTCTGTGTCGGTGCAAGCCGCGGCGCCGCTCGAGGCCGCCGCCGCGGCGAGCGAGGATTCGGCCGCGAGCCTCGAGCTGAGCAGCGCTCCGGTACTGCCCGGGCGCGAGAGCGCTCCGGCGGAGCGCGTCGAAATGGCGCGCGTCGACGCCGATCTGCTCGACACCATGCTCAACAATGCCGGAGAGGTGAGTATCTTCCGGGCTCGCCTCGACCAGCAGGTCAATTCGATCGACTTCAACCTGGCCGAGCTGGCGCGTACGGTGACGCGGCTCAAGGAACAGTTGCGCGGCCTGGAAATCGAAACCGAAGCGCAGGTCCTCAACCGGCATCAGGACGTGGAACCGCGGCGCAACGACTTCGATCCGCTCGAGCTCGACCGGTATTCGGCCCTCCAGCAGTACTCGCGCGCGCTCGCCGAGACCTCCGGCGATGTGGCGAGCATTCAAGGGCTGCTCGAGACCTTGACTCGCGAGGCGCAGAATCTGCTGACGCAGCAATCGCGCGTCATCACCGAATTGCAGAACAGCTTGATGCGAACCCGCATGGTGCCTTTCCAGCGCCATGTGCAGCGACTGACCCGATTGGTGCGCCAGGCGGCAAACGACACCGGCAAGCGGGCGGAACTGGTCGTCCAGGGGGCCGCGGCGGAGCTGGACAGGCAGATGCTGGAGCGCATGGTCCCGCCGCTCGAACACATGTTGCGCAACGCCGTCGTTCATGGCATCGAGACCCCGGAACGCCGTACGGCGCTCGGCAAGCCCGATATCGGGCGCATTTCGATCAGCCTGGAGCGCGACGGCGCCGAAGTCGTGATCGTGGTCGACGATGACGGCGCGGGCATCGGGGTGAAGCTGATTCGCGAGAAGGCGATCGCTCTCGGGCTCACCGACCACCAAGCAAAGCTTACCGACGAGGAAGCCGTACAGCTCATATTGGAGCCCGGATTCAGCACCGCGGGCCACGTCACGCAAGCCGCGGGACGCGGAGTGGGCATGGACGTCGTCGCCACCGAGGTCAAGAAACTCGGCGGCGGCCTGTTCATCGATACGACCGCCGGCAAGGGCTCGCGCTTCACGATTCGCCTGCCCTTCACCTTGGCGATCAGCCAGGCATTGATCGTGCGCGTCGCGGAGGAAGCCTATGCCCTGCCTCTGGCGACGGTGGAGGGTGTGGTGCGCCTGCCGAGAAACATCGTAGCCCGGCATCTGGGCAAAGACGCACCGCTGTTCGAATACGGCGGCCAGAAGTACCGCTTCCAGCAGTTGGGGGCGTTCGTCGGCTTGGGCGCCACGCGCCTTCCCGAATCGGACATATCGATATCGGTGGTGTTGATCCGCGCGGGCGAGCATTCCACCGCATTGGTCACGGATGAACTCGTGGGCAGCCGCGAAATCGTAGTGAAATCACTGGGGCCGCAGATTTCGGGCATCCGCGGAATCGCCGGCGCGACCATATTGGGCGACGGCCGCATCGTCATCATTCTCGACATGGGCTCGCTGGTGCGATCCGAGTGGCGGGCACGGCCGACCGAAACGGTGGTTCTCGACCAGCGCGATCGGCGCACCTTCGCTCTCGTGGTCGATGATTCCATCACGGTACGCCGCGTGACGCAGCGTCTCCTGGAGCGCAACGGGATGCGGGTGCTGACGGCAAAGGACGGTGTGGACGCGGTGTCGCTGCTGCAAGAGCACCTTCCGGATATCATACTGCTCGACATCGAAATGCCGCGCATGGACGGCTATGAAGTCGCCGCGCATGTCCGCAACGATCCGCGCCTGAAGGATGTTCCGATCGTGATGATCACCTCCCGAGTCAGTGAAAAGCACCGGGCGCGGGCCATCGAGCTGGGCGTGGACGATTATCTCGGCAAACCGTACCAAGAAAGCCAGCTGCTCGACGCCATCGAGCCGCTCGTCAATCGCCGCGCCGCCGTCGCGAGATAGGCCATGTCCGATCTGCGCGACGAGCTGTACAGCCTGCTGGTGCCACTGGCGGGGGAGAGGCTGATCGTGCCCCGTGCTTGCGTCGCCGAGGTCATCGGCTATCAGGCTCCGGCTGAAATGACCAACGCACCGCCCTGGTACGCAGGTCTCGTGAGCTGGGGCGGGCGCAGCGTACCGGTGGTGTCATTCGAAGGCGCGTTCGGCCAGACGCTGCCGAACGTGTCCAGCCGCACGCGCATCGTCATCTTTCACGCGCCGGGCGGTGCGCTGCAATCCGGATACTTCGGCATGCTGACTCAAGGGTTCCCGCAGCTCGTGCGGGTGAACGCCGATGTGCTGCGGCCGGATCCCTCGCGCAGCTTCCCCGAGCGCTCGCCCGTGATTTGCCAGGTACGCATGATCAATGAGACGCCGCTGATCCCCGACTTGGAGCGGCTGGAGCAGATGATCGCCGAGGAGACCTCGGTGATGCCCGGTTGACTCGGCTACATATCCCCGAAGCGCGCCTGCAGCCAGACCAGCGCCGCAATGGCGGCGGTCTCGGCGCGAAGCACACGGGGTCCCAATCCGACCTGGGAAAATCCCGCTAACCGGAAGGCCTCGAGCTCGTCGGCCGCGAAACCACCCTCCGGGCCGATGGCTATTTCCGCAGCGTCGAGCGCGGCGCCGCCGGAGCCCTCGCCGGCATTCGTCCGCGCCGCGCCCCGCCACGGCGCGGATTCGGGCTCGAACACCAGCCGAATTCCGGCTCCGCGCGCCGGCTCCGAGAGGTAGTTGAGCAGCGGTTGCGCCGCCTCGATGCGGGGCAGTCGGTTGCGGCCGCACTGCTCGCAGGCGCTCACCGCGACGGCCCGCCAATGAGTCGCCTTCGATTCCGCGTGGGTCTTGTCCAGCCGAACGACGCTGCGCTGGCTCAATACCGGCGCGATCCGCGCGACGCCGAGCTCAGTGGCCTTTTGCACGATGAAATCCATGCGGTCGCCGCGCGGTACGCACTGAACCAAGGTAATGGACAACGGCGACTCCCTGTCTACCTGGCGGCCGTCGCCGACGGACGCCGATACGCGCGAGCCGCGTACGGCCTCGATTGCCCCGTTGAATTCCCGTCCCTCGCCGTCGAATAGAATCAGCTCATCGCCGCTCCGCGCGCGCAGCACCTTCGCGAGATGGGACGCGGTATCGGGCGGCAGCTCGACCACGCTTCCCGCGGCCAAAGCGCCCTCGACATACACGCGGGTCAATCGCACGTTGCGAGCTCGATTCCGTCCGCGGCCACTTGCACCATCAAGTCCATTTCGGATTCATCGACGATGTAGGGCGGCATGAAGTAGACGACGTTGCCGATCGGGCGCAGCAGCACGCCCTTTTGCAGCGAGTGCCGGTAGACCCGCAGGCCGCGGCGCTCGGTCCAGGGATAGGGTTCGCCGCTGCGCTTGTCCTTGACGAATTCGACCGCGACGATCATTCCGCACTGCCGCACCTCGGCCACATGCGGGTGATCTGCCAGCTCGCGCGCGCGCCGCCCAAGGTAAGCCGCCTTGGCTCGATTGCGCTCGATCGTGCCGTCGGCGGCAAATATGTCGAGCGTGGCGAGCGCCACGGCACATGCGAGCGGGTTTCCTGTGTAGCTGTGGGAGTGCAGGAAGGCGGTCAAGTTCGTATATTCATCGTAGAAGGCGGCGTACATGTCCTCGGTGGTCAGCACCGCCGAGAGCGGCAGGTATCCCCCGGTGAGGCCCTTCGACAAGCACAGAAAGTCGGGCGAAATGGCCGCCTGCTCGCAGGCGAACATCGTTCCGGTCCGCCCGAAGCCGACGGCGATTTCGTCCGCGATCAGATGCACGCCGTAGCGCGTGCAGGCCTCGCGCAGGCGCGTCAGATACACCGGATGATACATGCGCATGCCGCCCGCGCATTGCACCAGAGGTTCGACGATGACCGCCGCAAGCTGTGCGGCGTGCTGCGCGAGCAGGCGCTCCATGTGCGCAAACTGGCGCAGCGAATAGGCCTCCCAGGACTCACCCGAGTCCCGGTTGTAGCAATCGGGCGACGGCGCCGTCAGCACGTCCATCAGCAGCGGCTTATAAAGAGTCTTGTAGAGCTCGACATTGCCGACGGCCAAGGCGCCGAGCGTCTCGCCGTGATAGCTGTTCTGCAGCGTCATGAAGCGGGTTTTTTGCACCTGTCCCCGATTGTGCCAATAGTGGAAGCTCATTTTGATCGCCACTTCCACGGCGGCCGAGCCGTTGTCCGCCAGGAAACAGCGGGTCAGGTTCGGCGGGGCCAAGGCGACCAGCCGCTCGGCGAGACGTATCGCCGGCTCATGGGTGAATCCGGCGAATATCACATGTTCGAGCTTGTCCACCTGCTCGTTAAGCGCCGCATTGATGCGGGGGTTGGCGTGCCCAAAAATATTGACCCACCACGAGCTCACCGCATCGAGATAACGATTGCCGTCGAAATCCTCGAGCCATGCCCCGGAACCGCGCCGAATCGGGATCATCGGCAGGGTCTCGTGGTCCTTCATCTGTGTGCAGGGATGCCACACGACGCGCAGGTCGCGCGCGGCGAGCGAGGCGGAATCGGTCCGACTGTCGGGGGCGGCTTTCATATGACGGGAATTGTCGCATATGCTAGCGCCGTTATAGGCAACCCAAGGCAGCGGATTTGGAGGTCGACCTCGAGAACGGGCTGATGCGGGGCGCGAGACAGATCGCCTCGCCGAACCGTGATTTACGGCCGGCGGGCGTGGAGGCCGATCTGATCGTCGTCCACGGCATCAGCCTGCCCCCGGGACAGTACGGCGGCCCATGGATCGACCGGCTCTTCACCAATAGCTTGCCGGCGGATGTGCACCCTTACTTCGCCGAAGTGGGACCGCTGCGCGTGTCCTCGCATCTGGTCCTCGGGCGCGACGGGGCGGTCACGCAGTATGTGAAGTTTACCGAGCGCGCCTGGCATGCCGGCAAATCGGTTTATCAGGGCCGCGAAGCCTGCAACGACTTCTCTGTGGGCGTGGAACTCGAAGGGACCGATACAGAGCCTTATGAGGCCGCGCAGTACGCAGCGCTCGCCGAGGTCGTGGCCGCGCTATGCTCCGCCTATCCCCGGCTCTCTCCGGACCGTCTGGTCGGCCACAGCGACATTGCGCCCGGGCGAAAAACCGACCCCGGACCGGCCTTCGATTGGCCGCATGCCCGCCGCCTGATCGCCGCCGCGGCGTCCGCAGCGTCTGCGTGCGGCAAACCCCTAAATCAGGGTGGGCGCGCGCCGCAGGCTTGAGGCAGACGTGAACTGGGTCACGTTTTGCGGCGGCATATTTCCGGGCCAATTCCAGCAGATTTTCCTGACAGCGCCGACACTTGGGCTGGGGAGTCGTCAATCACCATCTGACCGGGAGGGCTCTTGATTCGTTGGTTCGCGGACCTTCCCATCGAGCGCAAGTTGCGCGTGGTCATCATGGTACCCGCGATCGCCGTCTTCGCCGTGGCAATGATCGCCCACATTGCGATGAACTTGCTGCATTTGCGCGACGACCTGCTGTGGAGCGGCGCGCGCGTCGCGCGCGTCACCGGCGTGGCCGCCATCGATGCATTGCGCCGCGGCGACGAGGCCGCGGCCATCAACGCCATGAATGGGCTGCGCGATGAGTGGCTGGTGAGCGACGCCGAAGTCCTTGCTCCGGGCGGGGCGATGCTCGCAACTTACCACCATGGCCAAAATGCCGTGCACTTGGAAGCGTCGGCCGTGCGGAACTCCGTTGCAATGGCGAATTCGGCGCCCCCCGTCGATCCAGAGCACCCGCTGCTGTTCCTGAAGGGAAATCAAGCCCACGTCGTCGCGGCCGTCGTGCGCAATGGCCAAGTGCTCGGATCCATCCGCATTCTCGTGCCGCTCGAGGTGCTGTATCCGAATTGGGGCAGCTACCTGCTGATCACGCTGGCGGCGATAGTGGCCGCCGTGTCGACGGCCTACTGGCTCGCGGCACGCCTACAGCAGCAGATCTCGGGGCCGATCGTCAACCTGGCGCACACCATGCAGCGGGTATCCAAGGAGGAGGATTACAGCCTGCGCGTCGAACGCAATTCTCAGGACGAGGTCGGCTCGCTCATCGACGGCTTCAATCAAATGCTGGGGCAAATCCGGCATCGCGACTCGCGGCTGGAGAAGTACCGGCAATTCCTCGAGCAGCAGGTCGAAGAACGCACCATAAACCTGGGAAACGCCAACCTGGAGCTGAAGCTGGCGATCGGCGAGGCGACCCGCGCCAAAGAGGCCGCAGAACGGGCCAGCAGCGCCAAGAGCGAGTTTCTTGCGCGCATGAGCCACGAAATACGCACGCCGATGAACGGCGTCATGGGCATGTCGGAGCTGCTGCAGGCGACAGAGCTCACAGCGCGCCAGAGACACCTCTCGGAGACGATTTCTCGCTCAGCCGAAGCGCTGTTGCAGATCATCAACGATATCCTGGATTTTTCGAAGGTCGAGGCGGGCAAACTCAAACTCGAGCGCATCGAGTTCGGCTTGCGGGAGATGGTCGAGGAGACCATCGAGATCTTCGCCGGCCGTGCCCAAGCGAAGTGTCTGGAACTCGCCTGCGCCATCGAGGCCGACGTGCCGGACGCGGTGTGCGCCGATCCCATGCGCCTGAGGCAAGTTCTGATCAATTTTGTCGGCAACGCCATCAAGTTCACGGACTCGGGCCAGGTCATGGTGCGGGTAAGGGCCGTCGGCAAGGACGGCCTGCTGCGCTTTGAAGTCATCGATACCGGCATCGGTATATCCGAGGAGGCGCAAGCCCACATCTTCAATGCTTTCAGCCAGGCCGATTCGTTCACGACACGCAAGTACGGCGGCACCGGCCTGGGGCTGGCCATTTGCCGTCAGCTGGCCGCCCTGATGGGGGGCGAAATCGGCGTTCGCAGCGAACCCAACCACGGCTCGACATTTTGGTTCGAGGTGCGCCTGGAGCCCGCGGCCGAGGCGGCGCACGCCCAGACCCAGACGCGCTTGCCGCGGTTGAACTTTGCAGTTTCTTCGGACCTGCCGCCCGCGGAACCGGCGGGGCCCGCGCCTGCCGGGCGCGCAGCGGGACCCAAAATACTTCTGGTCGAGGACAACCCGGTGAACCGCGAAGTGGCCGTCGGCATGCTCGAAAGTCTGGGCTGCATGGCCCATGCGGCGGAAAACGGCGGGTTGGCCCTGGAGGCGATGAATAATGCCGCATACGATGCGGTGTTGATGGATTGCCAGATGCCGGTGATGGATGGCCTGGCGGCTGCGGCGGAAATAAGGCGGCGCGAGCAGACTTGCGGGGCGGCGCGAGTCCCCATCATCGCTTTGACGGCGAATGCCATGGAAGGAGACCGCGAACGCTGCCTGGCCGCCGGAATGGATGATTTCCTGAGCAAGCCTTTTACTCAGCAACAATTGGCGATGCTGCTCAGGCGCTGGCTGGCGCTGCGGGCGTTGCCCGAATCCGAGCGCCGCGATTTGTCGCGGCTTCCGCTGATCGACCCCGGCGTGCTGCGCAACATCGCGGCCCTGGCGAAACCGGCGCTTCTGAACTCGATGATCGACTTGTACTTGAAGCATTCGCCGAGTTTGATCGAGGCCATCGAAACCGCCGCGGCCAATATGCAGGCCGATGCGCTGTCGCAAGCCGTGCATACGCTCAAATCCAGCACCGCGAATTTGGGCGGCATCCGCTTGGCGACGGCCGCCAAGGAATGCGAGGTCTTGGTGCGCGAGGGCGCGGTTACGCAAGTTGCCCCCATCGTGTCGAGAATCCGCCGAGAGTACCAAGAGTTCTGTGCCGCGCTGATCCGCGAGCGCTCATCCAACGCAGCTTGAGCGCGCGCATTCGTCCGAGGAAACGATGAACATGTCCGATAATCAAGCCGTCATCCCTGCAACCGTGCTGGTCGTCGACGACGATCCCGGCGCAAGGCTGTTGGTCGGGACCGCACTGGAAATGGCGGGTTTTCGTGTCTTCACGGCAGCGGACGGCGAGACTGCGCTGACTGAATTTAGGGACCACCCGGCGGATTGCGTGGTGCTCGACGTGGTCATGCCGGGCATGAGCGGTTTTGACGTATGCAGCGCTCTACGCTCACTGACGGCCTGCCGTCACGTGCCCATTCTGATGCAGACCAGCCTGGATGACATGGAGTCGGTCAACCGCGCATACAACGCGGGCGCCACGGACTTCTCTTCCAAGGGCATCAATCCGATGCTGCTCGCGCAGCGCGTCAAATTCTTGGTGCGGTCGAAGCAGACTCAGGATCAGCTGCGCGAGAGCGAGGCGCGGGTGCGATATCTCGCTTACTACGACCCTCTCACCGCGCTGCCCAATCGCCGGCGGCTGCTGCAGATACTGGGGCAGCAAATTGCGTGGGCCCAGCCGCGGCAGCGCGGGCTCGCCGTACTGATGCTCGACGTCGACAATTTCTCCCGCATCAACGACACGCAGGGGCAGGCGGTGGGCGACCTGCTGCTCAAGGAGGTTGCGCATCGCCTGCAAAATTGCCTGCGCGACACATTGCGCACGATGAATTATGCGGACGACACGCTCGAAACGAAGGACATCAACGACTGGGTGGCGCGCACCGGCGGCGATGAGTTCGCGCTGGCGCTGCCCGGGATATCCACGGCCGATGCCGCGCAGGTCGTGGCGCGGCGAGTGCAGCTGGCTTTGACGCGCCCGTTCGTGTTGGCGCAGCAAGAGATACCGCTTTCCGCAACCGTGGGCATCAGTCTGTTCCCGGGCGACGCGGTGTCTCCCGAAGGTCTCGTCAGGAATGCCGACGCGGCCATGCATCACGGCAAGAAGACGGGCCAAGGCGGGCTCGAATTCTTCAACAAGTCGATCAGCACGCGTGCGGCCAAGCACCTCTCCATGGAAGCCGACTTGAACAAGGCGCTGGAGCGGGGTGAATTCTCCCTGAACTATCAGCCGCGGCTGGGGCTCAAGGACCTGCGGGTCGAGGCGGTCGAGGCGTTGCTGCGATGGAAGCATCCGCAGCGCGGCTTCGTCGCGCCCGATGAGTTCATTCCTCTCGCCGAGCAGAACGGCTTGATCGGCGAAATCGGCGACTGGGTGCTGCGTGAAGCGTGCGCGCAAGTGCGCCGCTGGCGCGATGCGCGGGCGCCGGGCTGGCAGGTGGCGGTGAATGTGTCGGGCGTGCAGTTTCGCGACGGCACTCTGGCATCGCGCGTGGCGCGCGCCGTGGAAGCCGCCGGGATCGAATCGCGCATGATCGAGCTCGAGTTCACCGAAGGCGCATTAATCGAGTATTCGGCCGCCGTGAGCAAGGCGGTGAAGTCGCTCAAGGAACTCGGCGTCGCGACGGCGCTGGATGACTTCGGCACGGGCTACTGTTCGCTTTCCTACCTGCGGCACTTTCCGATCGACACGCTCAAGATCGATCGATCATTCGTGCGCGACATCGAGTCGAAGAGCGCCGGCAATGCGCCGCTGGTCGACGCCATCATCGCCATGGCGAAGAGCTTGGGGTTGGCCACGGTGGCGGAGGGCGTCGAAACCGAAGCCCAGTGGCAGTACCTCAAGTCCCGCGACGCGAATCAGGTTCAAGGCTTCCTGTTCTGCCGCCCGCTCGCCATCGCGGATCTGGAGCGCTGGCATGCCGATTGGCTGCACGCCCGCCAGCTGAGCCCCGCGAGCGTGGCATAGGATCGAGCGCCGCCACCTGTCCGAATGGACAGCCCGAGGCCATCGGGGGCAGAAGCCCACGCGGTCAGCGCGTCCACCTTGCTGCACTTTCGCCGCGCTTCTTCTATGCTGTGTGATAGTGTGACGACGGATATCCCAAACCAGCGCCGCTCATGAGGAACGCCAGCTCGCCCGCCCGCAGCCCTGTATTTCCCGCCTGGCTGCTGCACTCCAAAGTGTCGCCGACCCGGCAGCGGGTCGATCTATTGGAGCGGCCGTGGCTCACGCAGATACTGCATCGATCTCTGCCCGGAAAGTTGTCCCTGGTGCACGCGCCTGCTGGATACGGTAAGACCACGCTGCTGAGCGGATGGCGGCGTGCTCTCCTCGATGAGGGACATAAGGTCTGCTGGCTGTCTCTCGACGGCCAGGACAACGATCCGATGCAGCTGCTGTCGTACGTCGCATTTGCGATTCACGAAGGCGGTCTGCCATTTAACACCGGCGAGGGCGGACTGTCATTTCTGATCGGCGATCTGTCGGAACGGGAAGTCCTCAGTCTCATCATCCATTCCGTCGCCGAGGCCCAGGAGCGCGTGGTTCTGATCCTCGATGAGTTCGAAGCGCTGGGCGCCGAGGCGGTCGAACGAGTCATTCATCCTATTCTGGAGTATGCGCCGGATAATTTACATGTCTCGATCGCCACCCGCGTCGACTCGGCGCTGCGGATTGCGCGGCTCGAGGCTCGCGGACAGGCGGTGCGCATCGGCGCGCCTCGATTGGCCTTCACGCTGGCGGACCTCTCGGCCATTTTGTCGGACCAATGCGACTCCGGCACGATTCAGCGCCTGTTCACCCTGACGCAGGGGTGGCCGGTCGCCATCCGGATGATTCGCAGCGCCTGCGACATCGAAGCCACCGTAGCGAACATGCTGGCCGATGCGGCCTTTGTCGCCGGCCGCCTTGCCTCGTATTTGGCGGACGAGGTGCTTCGCGGAATCGATCGGAACTCCCTGGAGTTCCTGATGGATATTTCACTCATCGACCAAGTCGATTGCGAGCTGGCCGATTATCTGCGAGAACGGAGCGACAGCCACGCGCTGTTTCAGTCGCTCAGCCTGCTCGACGCCTTCGTGCAGCCGGTCGATTCCGTCCGACTGACGTTTCGTCTGCATCCTCTGTTTCGCGAGCACCTCTATGCGAAATTCGCGGTGACCGCGCCTGCTCGGCTGAAGGCCTTGCAGCTCCGGGCGGCCGACTGGTTTTCCAATACCGGCGATTTGGTCGAGGCGGTGCGCCGCTGCGTGCTGGCCGGTGAGCCGACCCACGCCATCGCTCTGATCGCGAAGGCGGGCGGCGTGAACATCTATTTCAAGGAAGGGGTATCCCGCTTAAGGTCGATCATGCGCCTGCTGCCGGAGGCCGGCGCTTTCGAGGACCCGCATCTGATCCTGATCCGCTGTCTGCTCAACTTGAAGAGCGGCCGAATCGCCGCGGCGCGTCAGCTGATGGACTCACTATCCGCGCGCACGCCGAGGGCCGGCACGGACGCCGGCCTATCCTCGGGCTCGGGCATGCCTGCCGCCCTCGTGATCGACATGGTCGTCTGCATCGTCGAAGGCAAGACGATTGCTCGCGCGGCGTGCGAACAGATGGAGGCTAACCTCTCAGGGCTGAGCATAGGCGAGCCGGGCAAGAAGGGACAATTGCTCACGGTGCTGCTCCATGGCGCCCTGCAGCGGGGCGAATTCAGCGAGGCGCAGCGATTCGCTGAATCGGCGGTGCCGGCGTTCGAGAGTGCCGGGGCGATGTACGGCCTCGCCTACAATCATTTGCACCTGGGTTACGTCAAGTTTGCGCAGGGCGACAGCCGCGAGGCCGAGCGCCAGTACAAGATCGGCCAAAGGCTGGCCAAGAAATTCTTCGGCGACGATCATGGACTGAGATTGATCGCCAATATCCTGCTCGTCGAAGTGAAATACGAGCGCGGCGAGACTCAGGCCATGGCGCTTGCCGCCAGAGCCTCGCCGCAGCTGTTGGAACATCACGAAGCCTGGTTCGAAATCGTGGCAGCCGGCTATACGGCCTTCGTGGGATGCACGTTCGACGAGCATGGTATCGACGCGGCCCTCGACATCATCGATGGCGGCATGGCCTATGCGCGCCGCAACGAGCTGCATGCGCAGGAGGATTTTCTGACTCTGCTGAGAATCGAGCTGTACTTGCGCGCGGGACGGATCGCCGACGCCCGGGCACTCGTGAGCACGGCTGGCTTCGGCGGCGAGAAGGGATTGCCGTCCGAGCATGAAGTCGGCTGGCGGCGGCGCGACGCCGCCCTCCAGGTGCAGGTCCGCCTCCGGATCGCAGAAGGCGACTCACGTCGGGCGCTGGCCTTGCTGGAGCGTCACACCGCGCACACGGACACGGAGCGCCACGTCAAGAGCCGCATCAGACACCTGCTGCTGTACATGATGGCGTACCGGCAGCTCGGCGACCTTGCCCAGACGGTCCGCCATCTCGAGACCGCGCTAACCCTGTCGGCACGTACGGGCGGCATCAGAGCTTTCCTGGACGAGCGCGAGGAGATCGAGCCGGCGCTCCGATCTTACGTGTCCTTGCGGGAGGAGTCGGGCGTGAGTTCAACGGCCGTGCAACAGGCCCATTTGATCTTGGATCGGTTCGGCTGCGCGTCGGCGCCCGCCGCGACGAACTCGATGTTGAGTCGCACCGAGAGCAGGGTGCTGCAGGAATTGGGGTCCGGGTTCTCCAACAAGGTCATTGCGCGCCAGATCGGGGTGTCCGAGAGCACCGTTCGGTTTCACCTGAGGAATATCTTCCAAAAGCTCAAGGCCCGCAGTCGTCTCGAGGCCGTGACCATCGCTCGACAGCAGAACCTACTGTCCGCTTGAGGCTGACGGTTGCAAGCCGCCCCGGCAAATAGTTTCGGCGACCCCACACAAACCCGGGCACAGATCGGCGCCTGGCGCATCGTGCTGATCCTCTTGGCCGTGATGATCGCCCTGCCGGCATTCGTGATGGGGGCCGAGCTCAGCTTCACCCTGGGCGCCCGGCGGGCGGTGCCGGCTGCGCTGCTGGGCGGCGCCATACTGGGTTCGATTGCGGCTCTCACCGGCACGGTCGGTGCGCGCTCACGCAAATCCACCTATCAGTTGATTGCCGATGCCTTCGGCACGCAAGGCGCCAAGGTCGCCAACGCCGTGTTGGGCTTCTCCATCCTCGGCTGGTACGGGGTGATTGCCATGATGCTGGGTCATGCGCTGACGGGAGTCAGCCCGGCACTGGCCTCGACTCCGGTGTGGCTGCTGGCCCTGGCCGGCTGTGTGTTGACCACGGCGACCACCCTGTTCGGCTTTCGCGCGCTCGATCTCCTGTCCGCCGTTACGTCGCCCTTGAAAGTGATCCTGCTGTTGTGGACCTTCGTTGCCGCGCTGCGCGGCGGCCTGGCTCCGGTCCTTGCCTTTGTGCCGGCTGGACATGCGAGCCTGAGCGCGGGCGTCTCGCTGGTGGCGGGGGGCTTGATTGTGGGCGCCGCGCTGGCGCCCGATGTCTGCCGCTTTGCGCGCACACCCTGGCAGGCGGCCGCCGGAGCTGGCGCGGCGTATGGCCTGTGTTTTCCCGCGGTGCTGCTCTTGGCCGGCTTCCCGAGCTTGGCTGTCGGTAACAAAGATCTCGTCGCCATCATGATCCTCCTGGGGCTGGGTTTGCCCGCGCTATTGATCGTGGCGCTGACCGCATGGTCGACGAATACCTTCAATCTGTACGCGGCCACGTTGGTCGCTCAAACCGTGCGCCCGGCCACGCCGCCCTGGAAGCTCAGTCTGATCGCAGGCGTGCTGGGTACGATTCTGGGCCTTGCCGGGATCAGCAATGTCCTGGTGCCCTATCTGCTCTGGCTGGGGATCTGCATTCCGCCGATCGCCGGCGTCTACTTGGTCAACGCGGCGCTGGGCGGCCCGGGCGAACCCCATCGCGCCTGGCGCATCGAGGCGCTGACCGCCTGGGCGCTCGGCAGCGCCTGGGCCGCGCTGCCCTTGGGCTGGGGCTGGCAGATCACACCGGTTCCCGCCCTGGATTCGATGCTGGTTTGCGCGGGAGCCTATGCCGCCCTGCGAAAACTCGCGAGCCGCTTCAACGCGACTGTCGTCGCCTGACTCGTGTGGGCGGACGCGCGCCGGAAGCTGCCACCGAAGGCCGGTCTGTCGCTTTGACCAGGCACGTTGAGTTCTTCGCGTCGCACCTCCTGTCCAATTCGGGGGCATTCCCGTCTCGATGAGCCGTTGCGGGCAATGCCCCGGGGATGCGAGCCTGGATGCCGGGACATAAAAAAGGCCACGCATCGAGCGGGCCGCGAGGGAGCCAAGAATGATTTTTCGCCATCTACGGATTTCACTCCCGCTCATGCGGGTCATGACACTCGGATGCATCGGGCTCGCGGCGGCGCAAACCTCCGTGGCGCAGACCGCCACGGCATCCGATCCGACGCACGAAGATCATCCCCTCGAGGCGATCGTAGTCACAGCCCAGAAGCGGGCGCAGAACATCAACGACGTGGGCATCGCCATCTCGGCGTTCGACTCCGCGACCATCGAGAATCTGGGGTTCCATCAGCCGAGCGATGTCGCCTTCGCGACCTCCAACTTCGCGGTCAACACCCTGGTCACCGACGTTCCCAACTTCACGATCCGCGGCGTCGGCGTGAACGATTACGCGATCAATCAAGCAACGTCCGTCGGCACGTACGTCGATGGGATCGCCCTGTCGTCGCCGGTGCTGCTGAACTTCCAGATGTTCGACACGGAACAGGTGGAGGTCCTGAAAGGACCGCAGGGAACTCTGTATGGGCGAAATACCACCGGCGGGGCGGTGCTGTTCACCAGCAGGGGTCCGACGGACTCCTTCGAGGCGGATACCTACGATGAAGTCGGCAACTATGGCTATTACATGATCGAGAGCGCGATCAGCGGACCCTTGAGCAACTCGGTGTCCGCGAGACTCGCGGTCAACGATACACAGAGCGACGGCTACCAGAAGAGCCTGACCACCGGCAGAACCAATGGCGGACTCGATAAGCTTTCGGCGCGCGGCATCGTGGACTGGAAGCCGGTCGACGGGTTGAAGTTTCGACTGATCCTGCATGTTGGAAAGGACAAGTCCGACCTGAATGCCTTCGTCAAGCCGGGATTCGGCAGCAACACCTCCTCCGCCGGGACGATCGCCACGGACGATGGCATCCCGTACGAAAACGCCGAGGCCGAAGGCGCAGCGCTCACCGCCGACTGGGACCTGGGTGCGGTCACCCTGACCTCGGTCAGCGGCTACGATCATCTGAACCGTTTCGAGTACGCCGATACCGACGGCGTCCCGGCGGGAGGGCCGATCGATCAGATGGAGCAAAGCGACGTCAAGCAGGTCACCCAAGAGCTGCGTGCTGCATCCTCGGGCCACGGTCCGCTGACGTGGGTCACGGGCCTGTACTGGAGCCGCGACGAAATCGGCGATGGAACCACCTATAGCGTGCCCGGCGCACTGTATCCGACGGCGGCGTTCGGCATCCCGTCCCCCTACCCCTATGTCACGACGATCGGGAACACCTACGATCAGATATCCACATCGAAGGCGGTGTTTGGCCAGATCGAGTGGGATCCGGCAAACAAGTGGCACCTCACCGGGGGCTTGCGTTACACGCGCGATAACAAACAGCTCGATAACGTCACCGCACCTTGGACCGTGAACCCGGAGATAGGCCAGGGGGCGGCGGCTCAGATCGGCCCCGTGGAAAGCGGGGAGCTCTTTCCGGCCGCGTCGTATTCGAAGGACTTCAGTGCGGTGTCCGGAAAACTCGGGGTGGATTACCACCTGAACAGCGACGCGCTTTTCTATGCGAGCGTCAGCAAGGGGTTCAAGTCCGGCGGATTCCAGGGCACCCTGGTGTTCAGCCCGGCCAGCATCATTCCCTTTGGCAACGAGACCGTCATTGCCTACGAGACGGGTTCCAAACTGACGCTGGCCGGCGGCCGTGTCCAGGTGAACAGCGCCATCTTCTACTACGACTACAAGGGCGTGCAGGCACAGGGGACGCTCAACGGTGCCGGCGGCGGCGTCGCCAATCTATTCGCGCTGCAAAATATCGGTAACGCCAAGAACTATGGGGCGGAGGTCGACTTGCAGGCGGCGCCGACCGACCGGCTGAACCTATCGGCCGGCGTGGGCTATCTCGACGCCAAGGTGGTCGAGCCGCTGATCGAGGAGGTCAGGGTCGATGGCCGCCTTGCCATGTCGCCGACATGGAACGCCAACGGACGTGCCCGCTACAACCTCGTGGAGAGCGGCAACGCGCACTGGTTCGTTCAGGGAGATTTCCATTTCCAGACCCGGGAGGACTTCGATATCTACGAAACACCGTTCCTTCAGGAGCCGGCGTATTGGGTGTGGAACGGCGGAATCGGCGTGGAGGCGATGGACGGCAGATGGAAAACCATGCTCTACGGCAGAAACCTCGCGGACCGGAGCTACCGGGTCGGAGGATTCGCGAACGGCACCGCGGGTAATGTCGAGATATTCGGTCCGCCGCGCATGTACGGCATCAGCTTCTCCTATCATTACAAATGACTCATCGAGCAAAGGGCGCCGAAAGGGTGAGTCAATGAGAATCGGCATCGACGTGGGCGGCACCAATACGGACGCCGCTCTGATGAATGGAACCGAGCTGATCGCGTCGTGCAAATCGCCGACCACCGCGAACGTGAGCGACGGCATCCGGAGCGCGATCGGCGAGGTCTTGCGCAGCTCCGGTGTCGCCGCCGCCGACATCCGCTGCGTCATGATCGGCACCACGCACTTCACGAATGCCTTCGTGGAGGGCAAGAGCCTCATGGACGTGGGCATCATCCGCGTCGCGCTGCCCGCGGCGCGGGGGATTCCGCCTCTGACGGATTGGCCCGATCATCTGCTCGCCAAGATCGGCTCTCACTGTCATATGGTGCGCGGCGGCCATCAGTTCGATGGCCGCGTCAATTCGCCGCTCGACGAAAAGGCGGTCGCGGATGCGGCGCGCGACTTTCTGAAGAAGGGCATCCACACCGTGGCGATCGCCGCGCTGTTCTCGCCGGTGCGATCCGACATCGAAACGAGGGCCGGGCAAATCGTGGCCGAGGTCATGGGCCCGGCGGCCATTTCCCTGTCGCACACCATCGGACGAGTGGGACTTCTCGAGCGGGAAAATGCCACCGTGATGAACGCGAGTCTCGCCCACCTGTCGGCGCAGGTGGTGACCTCGTTCCGCACGGCGCTGCGCGAACTCAAGATCGCGGCCCCGTTCTACATCAGCCAGAATGACGGAACGCTGATGAACGCGGAAATCGTCGAAAAATATCCGGTGCTGACGTTTGCATCGGGACCGACCAACAGCATGCGCGGCGCCGCGTACCTGTCGGGTCTAAAGAATGCGCTCGTCGCGGACATCGGCGGCACGACCACGGATATCGGCGTGCTGACCAAGGGGTTTCCCCGCGAGTCCGCCAATGCCGTGGACATCGGCGGTGTACGTACGAATTTCCGCATGCCCGATGTGCTCTCGGTCGGCCTCGGCGGCGGATCGCTGATCCGCCCCTGCGGCGACATCACCGAGGTCGGCCCCGCGTCGGTGGGATACCAGTTGACGACTCGCGCGCATGTGTTCGGAGGTGACACGCTCACTGCGAGCGACATCGCGGTGGCGGCAGGCTATGCCCATTTCGGTGACCGGGAGCGGGTCGCTCAACTGCCGGCAAGCACGGTGAAGTCGGCCGTGGATCGCATCCACCAGATACTGGCCGATGGCGTCGACCGTATGAAGGTGAGCGCCGACCCGATCCCTCTGGTGCTGGTGGGCGGCGGCTCGGTGCTGATCAATCGCCCGATTCCCGGAGTCTCGGAGGTGATCGTCCCGGAACACGCGGGCGTGGCGAATGCCATCGGTGCGTCGATTGCGCAGGTCAGCGGCGAGTCGGATCAGATCGTGTCCTACGGAACCACGCCGCGCGAAGGCGCCATCGCTGCCGCCAAACAGGAGGCCACCCGGGCCGCGGTTCGTGCCGGCGCGAATGCTGAGAGCGTGGATGTCGTGGAGGTGGAAGAGGTTCCGCTGGCCTACATGGCGGGCGGGGCCGTGCGCCTGCGCGTGAAAGTCGCGGGCCCGTTGGATCTGGCGGGGAAGCGATGAATCTGCTCGCGGAAGATCTCGTCGACATGGCGCGAGGCGCCGCATTCCTCGGGACCGGCGGCGGCGGGGACCCTTATATCGGGCGGCTGCTCGCGGCGAGTGCGATACGCGAGTTCGGTGTCCCGAAAATCATCGGCGTGGACGATCTGGCGGACGATGCCTTCGTATGCACCGTCGCGATGCTGGGGGCGCCGACGGTGCTCTCCGAGAAAGCCGCGTGTGGTGACGAGATCGATCTCGTGGTGCGTTTGATGGAGAAGTACCAGGGCCGAAGAATCGATGCGCTGATGCCGATCGAGATCGGGGGCCTCAATTCCCTGATACCCATCATGGCGGCCGCACGTTTGCAGCTGCCGCTGGTGGACGCGGATGGCATGGGGCGCGCGTTCCCCGAGATTCAGATGACGTCCTTCAATATCCGGGGCATCCCATGCACCCCGGCGGCGATCGCCGACGAGCACTTGAACAGCCTGGTGGTCGAAGCAGGATCCGCCAAGCGTGCCGAGGATCTCATCCGGGTGGTCTCGATCGAAATGGGCTGCAGCATCCTCATGTCGTCATACTCCTTGTCGGGCCGCGAAGCGAAGCAAGCCGCCGTCAGGGGCACCATGAGCCTGGCGCTCGAAATCGGCAGGATCATCGCGCGTGGGCGTCGCACGGGAAATCCGCTGGGTGCGCTGATCGAGTACCTGAATGCTTCCCCGAGCTACGGCGCCAGCCGGGAGTTGTTCGCGGGCAAGGTGGTCGATCTGCAACGGCAGACGGCGCGCGGCTTTTCCATCGGCCACTGCCATCTAGAGGCGCTGGACGGCTCCGGCAGACGGGCGGAGGTCACTTTTCAGAACGAGCACCTGGCCATGCGGGTGAACGGCGAGCTGCGCGCGATCGTGCCCGACCTCATTTGCATGGTGGATAGCGAATCGGTGGAGCCGATTCCCGTGGATGCGCTCAAGTACGGGCAGCGAATCAAAGTGATCGGCGTTCGTGCGCCACCGATGCTGAGGACTCCCGAGGCACTGGCCGTGGTGGGCCCCCAGGCGTTTGGGCTGCAGGATCCGTATATTCCCCTCGAACCGTATCGTCAATCAGGAGCTCGGTAATGAAATCCATCATTCATGTCATCACCCCCATCGTGACCGCCGGCTTCCGATCGATAAACGATTTCAAGCCCTGCTGCCGTTCGGATCTCGAGGTGACACATAGCCTGCTGGAGATCGGGCCGGCTTCGATCGAGTCCGAGTTCGATGAGGCGTTGAGCGTACCCGACACCATCCGAAGGGCCATTGAAGCGGAGCGCGCGGGCGCCCACGCGATCGTAATTGACTGTATGGGCGATCCGGGGCTCGGCGCTTGCCGGGAAGCCGTGTCGATTCCGGTTCTGGGACCGTGCCAGACGGCCGCTCACGTGGCGACAATGTTGGGACACAAGTTCAGCTTTGTCACGGTGTTGGATCGCCTGCGCCCCATGATCGACCACATCGTTTCAGGGTATGGCCTGAGCAGCAGCTACGCCGGATTTGCGGCGATCAACATTCCGGTTCTCGAGATACTCCACGATACGGACAAATTGGGGTCGGCGCTGGCCGTCAAAGCACGCCAGACCGTCGTCGAGAACCATGCAGGCGCCATCGTACTGGGCTGTACCGGCTTTTTGGGTCTCGCCGAGAAGATCGAAAAGACGCTGGCAGCCGATGGGCTTCACGTCCCCGTCATCGATGCGATTCCCTTGACGATTCGCATCGCCGATACCTTGGTCAAATCCGGTCTGTCCCACAGCAAACACATTTATCCCCTGCCGGGAAAAAAGGCGATTGCCGGCTATTCGATGCCCGATCTCTGGGGGTAGGCGCCCGGCTCATTGGATAATGGGAGCCGGGCTACCCGCCGACGGGCTATTTGACCAGTGCGCCGGTCCTGAGCCGCAAAGCCCTAACGATCCAGCCAAGCGGCGAAAAAAGGATCCTCGAGCCGCCAGCGCATGGAGTTCCGCAACTCTTCGCGACGCAAAATCTCGCGATTCTCCAGAAATTTGAGCGCCTTACTCATGGTGCTGGCCGACACTCCGTATCTTTGTGTCACCCCTTGAGAGGCCAGCGCCATGCCGTTTTCCTTCACCGCCGCCGTGAGTACCCGCTGCTGAATGGTCGTCAGTCCGTTCCAGACCGTCAAATAGAATGGACCATCGCGCTCCACCAGCAGTTTCAGGGCTCGCGCGACCAACTTCGATGTCAGGACATCGCCCCCTTCGTCGCCGAGCATTTCCCACGTCACGCTCGACAGCGCTTGTACATTGTAGGGCACGTCTTCCGAGCGGTCGAGAATCGCTTCGACCGCTCCTGCTTCAACTCTATAGCCTGCCTTCTCGAAGCCCTTGGAAATGAATTGACCGAATTCATCGCGCGGCAATGGAGTCAGAAAATGCCGCACCCCCATTCGATAGAATGGTCTGGCCGGGTTCAGCGTCATGTCGTTCAACAGCGTGGTTTTTGACCCGGCAAAAATGAACCCAATGTCGGTATTGCGCTGCACCGCCGCTCTCATCTGCGCCTCCGCGCCCTGTCCGCCCAGCTGGATCACCTTCTGGAATTCGTCTATCACCAGGGCCGTCGGCCTTTTTGCATCGGCCGCGAGCCGTGCCAGCCCATCGATCGCCTCGACGAGCAAAGGGGTATGGTCCGCTTCTCCGTTCTTGATCGCATCCAGGGAAGCACTCCAGCCATTGTCACCCGGGTCATAGCTGATGGAGGGGCGCAGCCGCGTGAAGAAGCGCAAAATTTTCTCGCCCGTTCTGGCGACATCGCTTTTCAGCTTCTGCGCCGATTCGGTCACGATCGCGCGCACCAACCCATCGACCCCGGGATACGCCTCGGCGTCCAGCCGGATGGCGATGGCGCCGTCCCGTTCTGCCGCCGCGGTGGCTGCGCGCAAAATGGCGGTTTTGCCAAACCGCCGGGGACCCAGCAGAAAGAGTCTCCCTTGTTCCAGAATCGCACGCTGCACGTCGCGCAGTTCCTGCTTGCGGTTCACGATTTGGCCGGGCTTGAGTTCGGCGCCATATTGAAAGGGATTGCGCATGTTCACCACCAGAATAGTCCTTTCAAGACGGTCCTATTACGACAGTCCTTATGGGACCGTCCTGATAGTGTAATACCTTCTTAAGATTCACACCACACCGCCCGGCAGGGCCGTCTCGACCATGCGATGAGGCCGCAAAAACCCTGGAAAACAGCTGGCATCGCGGCCTGCGGTCGCGTCGCGTCGCCTACGCGTTCAGAGCCAAAAAGCTCGGATCGGAAGGCTCCGCGGCACACCGCTTTCGGGGACGCGAGCAAACTTTTTCATCCGGCGAGACCGTAGGCCTCCGCTTCCATTGTTGCAGGTGCACCGCGCCGCCCGGCGCGTTTTTCTTGACAAAGAGAATCAGTTTAGGGTTAAAGTATCGTCCTGGATGTAACGCATTACACGTATCGGGAGTAATTGGGGGTGCGAAAAATGACGAAGGTCCATGATCATGTTAAGGGGGTTCTGGCCGCGATCAACGCGCTGGCCTTGGGCGCCCTGGTGTGCACGCCGGCCCTTGCGGCAGATGAAACTCCGACGGCGCCAGCCGCCGGCGAACCGGCCGGCCTGGAAGAAATCGTGGTGACGGCTGAGAAGCGCGAGACCACCGCGAGCAAGACGGCGATCTCGATGTCCGTGCTCTCCTCGGAAGAGATCCAGGCGCAGGGTGTCCGTGACATCAGTTCCCTGGCGCAGGTCGATCCCACGCTGCAATTCGACCAATCCAGCAGCGACGCGACCATCCTCACCATCCGCGGTGTGAGCAGCCGTGACACCACGGAGATCGGCGACCCGGCGGTCCCGGTGGGTATCGACGGCTTCTTCATGGATCGTACGTATGCGGTCGGCGAGGCGACCTACGATCTGCAGCGCGTCGAGGTGTTGCGTGGGCCTCAGGGCACGCTCTACGGGCGCAACGCGATCGGCGGCGTGGTGAACTTCATCACCAATGAGCCGACCAAGGATTATGAGGGAACCGCCAGTGTCACCTATGGCAACTACAACCAAATTGACACCACGGGGGCGGTCAATCTCCCGCTGAGCGATACGGCGCAGATGCGCTTCTCATTCGGCACCTACAGCCATAGCGGCTATGTGTACTCGCCGCAGACCGACACCAAATTCGACGATCAGGACTCGAAATCGGCCCGCGTCTCGTTCAAATTCGAGCCGTTCGATGGATTCACGGCGCTGATCTACGGGCAGTTTTTGACCTGGAACGGCAACGGCCCGGGCTACCAGGAGATTCCGTTCGCATACAACGCCGCGGGAACCGATATCAACCACGGCACTCCCGCGGGGATCAACAGGTACGTCGCCACGTACAATCTCTCGCCCTTCAAGAACGATCTGCAGAGCGACCGCCTGCATTGGGACTTCAAGTACACAGATCTTCCCTTCGGCATGTCGCTGAACTATCTGGGCGGCTTCGACAATACGCGGCTCGACAACTCGGCCGCCTACGACAATCTGGCCAACAACACCGCGGCGACTTTCGATGGGATCGAGCATCCCTTGACTCAGAACCATGAGCTGCGGCTCGCCTCGGGCACCGATCAGGCCGTCACCTGGCAGGGCGGATTGTTCTACTTCAATGAGAAGAACCATCTGTCCAGCGACTACAACATCGCGGTGCCTGGCTTCAGCCAACTCCAGGATGCCCTCGGGTTTCCTTATCCGCACGTGGATTCGGATTCTTACGCGGTCTTCGGTCAGGCCAAATGGAAGTTCACCGATTCTCTGGCGTTCTCGGCCGGTGTTCGTGAGACCCACGACGACAAGAGCCGCGATGGCTACGAACAAATCCTGCCGCCGCTGGTGGGCGGAACCGGGACGACTCCGGTCGCGACCGTCAATGAGGGGGGCTCGGGTCGCTGGTCGCGAACCACGTGGCATGCCGGCCTGGACTACACGCCCACCAACAGCACGCTTGTCTATATGAAGGCGGATTCCGGCTACAAGGCCGGCGGCTTCAACGCCACGGGCCTGGGTGCCTCCACCCCGTATGGTCCTGAGACGGCCGTCAACTACGAATTCGGTATCAAGCAGAGCCTGTTCGACAACAGGGTGCGCTATACCGCCGACGGCTTCTGGGAGGACTACAAGGGCTATCAGGCGTCGCTGGGCACCTGCCCGACCTGTGCGAACACGGTCGCCGGCATCGTGAACGCCGGCTCCGCTCGTATCTATGGACTCGAGTCCAGCGTGGAGGCTCTCCTGGGGCCGATCGGCAAGCTCAACTTGTCGGTCAACTATCTGCAGGCCTACTTCACGCAGTTCGAGGGAACCCTGCAGACGTACACGCCGACCGGAGGCGGCACCACCGTCCCATTCGACTTCGTGGGCAAGGATTTGATCCAGTCGCCCCGTGTGACCCTCGCCGGCGGACTGGAGCATTCCTGGACACTGCCGAATTCCGCGCTGCTCACCGGGCGCGTTCAGACGACCTTCCATACCTCGCAGTACTTCACCAACTACAACTGGGCGGATTCGGAGCAGCACGCGTACACCTTGAGCGACGCATACCTGCAATACACCTCGCCGGATTCGAAGTGGACGCTGCAGGGCTGGGTGCGCAACCTGGAAAATACGGCCTACTACACGAACGTGGAGGAGAGCGGCACGATCAGCGGTTACATATATGCATTCGGCGCTCCGCGAACCTTCGGTATCACTCTGACGGCCAATTTCAAGTAACAGCGGCGAAGAGCCGGAACGAAAAGGCGGCGCGGGCAGGCATGGCCCGCGCCGGTACGGGATCAGAGCTTCAGCAGGTAGTCGGCCGAGCGCTTCAGCGCGACTTGCGGATCGGCAACCGCGTCCTGCTCGACGATGTAGTGCTCGACGCCGTTGAGACGCGCCTGCGAGACGATGCCTTTGATGTCGAGAACGCCGCCGCCCACCGTCGTCATGTAGGGAAACAACGCCACCCATTGGCTCGGATCGCCGCCGTCGCCCGAGAAGTGACGTTTCTCTTTCATATCCTTGAGGTGCAGCATCTTGTAGCGAGTCGGATAGTCCTTCAGGAGCTGCACCGGATCGGCGCCGCCGGCGGTTGTCCAGAAGATGTCCATCTCGAGGAACACCAGCTTGGGGTCGGTTCGCTGCAACACCACTTTGAGTGGAATCTCACCTTCCTGCTCGTGCCAGCCGTAGCCATGGTTGTGATAGGCGAATCTGAGGCCGTGGCGCCGCGCCTCCCCGCCGATTGCGTTGAAGGTATCCGCGGTGCGCTTGTAGTCATCGAGGGTTTTGCGCATGTCCGCGGGCATCGCGGGCAGTGTCACGTAGGTGGCACCCAGGGCATGTGCGGCTTCGGCGAGCGGTCCCATTCTCTGCCGCAGCGTGAGGATGCCCGTGTGCATCGAAGGCGCCGTCAGCTTATTTTCCTGCAGTGAAGCCACTACTTGGTCCCGGGTCAGACCGAAGTAGCCGGTGCCGCTGAAACCTACCTGCGGAATGATTTTCTGCCACTCGGCGATTTCCTCGGGTGTGCTGAAGGGATACGGCCCGTAGGTCTCCACTTCGGAATACCCCAGCCCCGCGATGAAAGCCATGCCGGCGCGGAAGTCCTTTTCCAGCGTCTTGGGGATGGAGAACAGGTTCAGGCCGATGCGCAGCCTGGGCCCGGTCCCGGCGGGCACGGCGCCGGCGGCGAGGGTCGATTCCGCAGCGAGAGCCGCCACCGAGTATGAGATGAAGTCACGTCTATTCATGGATGATCTCCTCGAGGGTGGGATCGCTGCATCTGCAGGAAGTCGATTGCATCGCGTTCGGCGTGCCGAACCGGTGTAACCCTTTACATCAATCGATTTTAGATCTGAACCTGCAGGATGTAAACGCCGGGGTTACTCGCGTATGTCGATCCAACTCTGACCGGCATGGCTGCTCCGAACCATCGCTTCGATGAAAGCCATGCCGCGCAAGGCCGCCGAGATCGGCGCGGGCGAGGCGAGCAGAGCCTCCCCGGCGATGGTGTGCTTGCGGATATCGCTTGCGAACGCCAAGTACAGGTTGGCAAACGCCTCGATGAAGCCCTCGGGGTGCCCGGCGGGCGTGCGGCACATCGCCCGGGTTGCCGCGTGCAGCGTTGCGCTGTTGCTTCCCGCCCGCAGTGTCCGCTCGACACCGTCCTTCCCGAGCAGCCGCAAGGAGTTGGGGTCCCGGTGGGACCACGTGAGCCCGCCTTTATCTCCGTAGACGCTCATGGTCACGTCGTTTTCCTCGCCCGTCGCAATCTGCGTCACACTCAAGGTTCCCCGAGCGCCATTGTCGAACTGCAGGAAGGCGTCGGCCGAATCATCCAATTTTCGACCGGGCACCGCGATGTTGAGCTGAGAGCAGACCCGCGCGACTTTGATGCCGGTGACATATTCGATCAGGTTGAAGGCGTGCACGCCGATGTCTGCGACGCTGCCGCCTGCACCTGAGCGCGAGGGATCCGTTCGCCATTGTGCCTGCTTGCTGCCGGTGAGTTCGGAGGAGTCCGACAGCCAACCTTGCGGATACTGAACGGCGACCTGGCGAACCGTGCCGAGATCGCCCGCGGCGACGCGCTGCCGCGCCTCGGCCACCATGGGATAACCCAGATAAGTGTGCGTGAGGGCATAACATCGCCTTGTTTTGGCCACGACCTCGGCCAACTTGCGGGCCTCGGCCAGGTCGAGCGTGGCAGGCTTGTCGCTCAGCACATGGAAGCCGGCCTCCAGGGCGGCAATGGCGATGGGCGCGTGCAGAAAATTCGGCGTCACGATGGCAATGAATTCGACGCGTGAGGACGGCGGCAGCTTCGCCTCGTCAGTCAGCATCTGCCGCCAGCTTGCATAAACACGCTCCGGCGCCAGCCCCAGCCGCGCGCCCGTACGCTGGGAAACTGCCGGGTCGGAGCTGAAAGCGCCGCAGACCAGACCGATTTGTCCGTCCAGGCGAGCGGCGGCGCGGTGGATCTCACCGATGAAAGCACCTTCACCGCCGCCGGCCATTCCCATGCGGACACGCGTCGTCAGGTTCGATGGTGACTGCTCGGTCACGTAAAGGCCTCGAATGGATGAAAAATCGGCTATTGCTCAGGTGGTCTTGCGGGGGCCGTGGAGCCTCGCACCACCAATTGGGTCGGCAGCATGTGCTTGCGCGGAACGGCATCGGCGTTGTTGAGAATCTCGATGAGCAACGTCGCCGCCTCTCGTCCGATATCGCCCATGGGCTGCGCTATGGTGGTCAACGGCGGGTCGATGAAGCGCGCGAAGCGGATGTCGTCGAAGCCGACGACAGAGATATCTTCCGGCACGCGCAGCCCACGGGTTTTGATGGCGCGCAGGGCGCCAATGGCCATCTCATCATTCGCGCAGAAGATGGCTGTGAACGGCACGCCGCGGGCAAACAGAGTTCCCGCGCAACGGATGCCCGATTCCGCGGAAAAATCTCCTTCCACCGTCAATTTCCGGTTGCGCCTGATACCGGCCGCGGCCAGTGTGTTCTCGAAGCCGCGCTGGCGGTCGATGCTCAGGGGACTCTTCATGGGGCCCGAGATGGAAGCGATGCTCCGGTGCCCCAGCGTCAACAGATATTCGATCGCCATACGAGCGCCGCCCAGGTTGTCCGCATAGACGCTCGTGATGGCCGGATCGGTGACATATTCGCAGGCATTGACGATCGGCCGTGCTCCCGCGTTGGTGATGCGCGGAATATGGGCCTGCAGGGTGATGAGGCCGTCCGCCTGCCCCGCGCTCACCAGGTCCGCGTACACCTGCTCGCGCTCGACGTTGTACTGAGTGTCCCCCAGGAGCACGGAATAACGGTTCTGGAGCGCCACCTGCTCGATGCCCCGGATGACCTCTGCGAAGAACGGATTCGAGATGTCCGGTACCAACGCCACAATCACATTCGTTCGTGCGGTCCGCAGGCTGCGCGCCTGAACGTTGGGCATATACCCCAGACGGCGGATGACCTGTTCAACTCTCCTGCGAGTCTCCGGCAGGACCACCTCCGGCATGGCCAGGGTACGCGATACGGTCGCCACAGAGACTCTCGCAGCGGCCGCCACCTCTCTGATGTTGGAGCGGCGCGGGGGCTTCTTCCTGACTCCACCGCGCGGTGATCTCGTTTTCATCTGCGGGCCCACTATTATCCGGCTATGTCCTTTATCGCCCGATTCTAGCAGTTCGTGTGGCCGGGGGCGCGCATGGAGGGCCACCTCCGTTTCCCGTTGGCGCAAGCTGCCTCGAAGGGCGATATCGTGGGCTCGGTAGCACCCATGGAATGGCTCGACAGCCCGCATGTAATAGATTACATTGAAAACCGCGCAGACAGGGGAATGGGCGGCCGGGGTTGGGGCTACGATATGAAATTGCGACTCGGCTGGATGATGTTTCTGGAGTTCTTCGTCTGGGGCGGCTTCTTCGTCACCCTGGGCAGCTTTCTGGAGAGCGCCTTGTCCGCCAGCGGTGCGCAGATCGCGATGGCGTTCTCGACGCAATCCTGGGGCGCCATTCTCGCGCCGTTCATCGTCGGCCTGATCGCCGACCGATACTTCAATGCCGAGCGGGTGCTGGCGCTGCTGCACTTCGCAGGCGGAATATTGCTCATCCTCGCGGCGCGCCAGGCCGCGTTCGCCGGTTTTTTCCCGAACCTGTTGGTGTACATGATCCTGTTCATGCCCACCCTGGCGCTGGTCAATTCCATTGCGTTTCGCCATTTGCCGGATCCGGCGCGGGAGTTTTCCGGGGTTCGGGTGTGGGGGACGATCGGTTGGATCGCGGCGGGACTATGTATCAGCTATGTGTTCGCCTGGGATTCGCCCCAGTCGCTGGCTCGAGGCGCTCTGCGCAACACCTTCACGATGTGCGGAATCGTTTCACTGGTGTTGAGCGCCTATAGTCTCACGCTGCCGCGCACGCCGCCGGCCGGAGCCGGCGAAAAAGTCACGGTCCGCGAACTGTTCGGACTGGAAGCCCTGCGGTTGCTGGCAGACCGGAATTTTCTGGTGTTCTTCCTGTCTTCGGTCGCCATCTGCATTCCGCTGGCTTTCTATTATCAAGACACCAATCAGTTTCTCACCGAGCTGCATCTGCCGAACGCCACCGCCAAGCAGACCCTCGGGCAGATGTCGGAGGTGCTGTTCATGTTGCTCATTCCGGTGTTCTTGCGTCGCCTGGGGATGAAGACCACTCTGTTGATCGGGATGCTGGCCTGGGCGCTGCGCTATCTGATGTTCTCATTGGGCAACGCGGGCGAGCTGACTGTACTGCTGCTGGCGGGCATTGCGCTGCACGGCGTCTGCTACGACTTTTTCTTCGTGTCCGGCCAGATCTACATCAACTCCAAGGCGGGCCCCAGGATCAAGACCGCGGCGCAGGGGTTGATCACGCTCGCCACCTACGGCGCCGGCATGGCGGTCGGGTTCTGGGCGGCCGGGCAGATCACCGATCACTATGCCATCGGCAGGGTGCATGACTGGCGCTCCATTTGGCAGTGGCCGGCGGCTTTCGCCGCGCTGGTGTTCGTTGTATTCGCGCTCACTTTCCGCAATGAAAAGGTGGGCTACGCCCATGCTTGATCGCGCGCGCCGCAGTGTTGGCGTCATCACGCGGACTCTCGCGGGAGTCTGTTTGCTGGGGGTTGGGCAGGCGTGGGCGGCGGACGCTCCCGTGAATGATGCTCATCGTCCACCGGGCAACGCGGCGCAGATCGCCCGCGGCAAGCAGGTATTCAGCGTCAACTGCGGCTTTTGTCATGGATCGGACGGTCGCGGCGGGGAGGGCGGTCCGAATCTGCTGCGCTCGCCCCTGGTGCTCGCCGATCAAAAAGGCGAGATCATCTACGCGGTCACTCGGGCGGGGCGCCCGGACAAGGGCATGCCCAAGTTCGATCTCAGCCTGGATACCATATCCTCGATCGCCGCTTATCTGCACAGCATTCCGACCGGGGCTGCCGAGAAGACCGCCTTCGATCCGAGCTCGATCCTGGTCGGCAATGCCGCGGCGGGCAAGGCGTTCTTCAACGGCAAGGGACATTGCAGTCAGTGTCATTCCCTCCAAGGGGATTTCGCCAAGATCGGCTCACGCCTGGATCCCAAGACTCTGCAAGACAACATCGTGTCGGCGGGCGCATTCAACATGCTCGGCGAGCCATTGCCGAACGCGCCGCCCCGGACGGTTACCGTGACTCTGCACTCAGGCGAGGTCATCAAAGGCACGCTGATCGCCATCGATGACTTCGATGTGACGTTGATTGATGCCGGGGGCCGGCGCCGCACTCTGCCGCGGCATGGCAATCAACCGCGGGTTGAGATCAAAGATCCCCTGCAGGCCCATCTCGACCGGGTGCGCGAATGGGACGACAGAGACATTCACAACCTCACGGCGTTCCTGGTGACTCAGAAATGACGTGCATCGCGACCCGGTCAGCCGTCTCGAGACCCGTGGCCGCCGGTGTCCGGAAGCTGTCGTGGGTGCTGCTCCTCTTGCTGCCGACAATTGCGCCGGCGCAGGCCCCCGACTTCGCGCCGCTGAAAAATTCGTGGCCTACGTATTCCGGCGATTATTCCGGCCGGCGTTTCAGCGGCCTCGCGCAGATCAACACCGTCAACGTCAAGAACATGACGCTGGCCTGGACGGCGCGCCTGGCGGGCGGGCCGGCCCCGGATGAGGGTGGAGGTCTGGGGCGGGCTGGCCCGCCCACCATCGTGGGCGGTGAAATAGCCGAGGCCGTGGTGACCGGAGGTCTGTTCGGCTCCGCGGCGCCCATCAGCGTGCGCGGCGCGATTCTGGAGTCGGAGGGAATTTTGTACGCCTCCGCGCCGGACAATGCCTGGGCCATCGACGCTCACACCGGTGCGGTTATCTGGCACTACTACTGGAAGACCAAGGGCGGCACGCATACTTCCAACAAGGGACTGGGGCTCTACGGCAAGTGGCTGTACATGGAGACGGCCGACGACTACCTCGTCTGCCTGGATGCGCGCACAGGCGCGGAACGTTGGCACAAGGAGAGTGCCAATTTCAGCGAGCAGTTCTTTTCCGAGGCGGCGCCGGTCGTCGTAGGCCGGCATGTTCTGGTGGGCGCCGGCAATGACTCGGATGAGGCGGGCGCGTTGCGCTCCTACGACCCCGACACCGGCGAGTTGCAATGGACCGTGCATACCGTGCCCATGAAGGCGGGGGATCCGGGCCTAGATTCGTGGCCCAACCTGGAGCAGGCCAGGCATGGCGGAGCCAACCTGTGGGTCGGCGGCGCTTATGATCCCGACACCCATCTTTATATCATCGGCACCGGCAATCCGGCTCCCGCGTATGTTCCGGGCGGGCGCGAAGGCGACAACCTGTACAGCTGCTCGCTCATAGCGGTGAACGTCGATACGGGCAAGATCGTCTGGCACTACCAGACCTCCCCGCACGACACGCACGATTGGGATTCGGCGCAGACGCCGATCCTGGTCGATGGCGAGTTCAACGGCAAGCCGCGCAAGCTGGTGCTGCAGGCGACCCGCAATGGACTGTTCTTTGTCCTGGATCGGGTGACCGGTGAGCACCTGCTCACCACTCGCTTCGCTCAGTGGGGCAAGTGGATCAAGAAGTTCAATCAGAACGGCCAGCCGGTGCGCGATCCGGCGAAGGATGCGTCGCGGGCCGGCTCTCTGGTCAACCCCAATGGATGGACCAACTGGCCACCTTCCGCATACAGTCCGCAGACCGGCCTCTTCTATCTGCGCGATCTGGAAGCCTACGGGCTGCTGTACTACACGGAGAAGGATCCGGCGGGTGCGAAGGGCATGGGCGGTATCGCCACAGGCGGTACTGTGTCCCTGGGGAGCGTGTTGCAGGCTGTCGATTACCGGACCGGTAAAGCGGTGTGGGAGCGCTCCTTCGGTCCAGGGGAGGGCTTTCTGGGCGCCATCGGCACGGGGATGCTCACGACGGCCGGCGGGCTGCTGTTCACCTCCGATGCGGGAGAAAACTTCGTCGCGTTCGATGCCCGCACGGGAGCCCCGCTGTGGCACTCGCGGCTGCATGGGGTCTCCAATGCCCCTGAAAGTTATGCCCTGGACGATCGCCAGTATGTGTTGATTGCGGCGGGGGATACGCTCTATGCGTTTGATCTCTATGAATGAGGCGACGCTCAGGCAGGTATCGTTGCGATGTGAATGCGGGGATCTATCAAATTGAAGACGCTACGCGGACCTGGAATCTTCCTCGCCCAGTTCATCGGGAACGAGGCGCCTTTCAACTCCCTGAGAGGCATGGCCGAATGGGCGGCGGGACTGGGCTATGTCGGGGTGCAGGTTCCCACCGGCGATTCGCGGATTTTCGACCTGGCTCTGGCGGCTCAGAGCCAGACGTATTGTGAGGAGGTCGCGGGAATCTGCCGCGAGGCCGGCGTTGTCATCACGGAGCTGAGCACCCATCTGCAGGGCCAGCTCATCGCCGTCCATCCTTGCTACGACGAGCTGTTCGATGCTTTTGCGCCGCGGGAATTGCGGGGCCGTCCTGCTGAGCGCCAGGCCTGGGCAGTCGAGCAACTGTTGCTTGCGGCGCGCGCCAGCCAGCATCTGGGCCTGAATGCCCATGCCACTTTCTCCGGCGCGCTGCTTTGGCCGATGTTCTATCCCTGGCCACAGCGGCCGCCGGGTCTGGTCGATGTCGGATTCTCGGAACTGGCCCGACGCTGGCGGCCGATTCTCGATCGCTTCGATGAGGTGGGGGTGGATGTCTGTTATGAAATCCATCCCGGCGAGGATCTGCACGACGGCGCGACATTCGAGCGTTTCCTGGA
This sequence comes from uncultured Gammaproteobacteria bacterium, assembly GCA_963784105.1. Taxonomy (GTDB): domain Bacteria; phylum Pseudomonadota; class Gammaproteobacteria; order Steroidobacterales; family Steroidobacteraceae; genus Bog-1198. The sequence continues at coordinate 62,485 of CAWAQE010000008.1, read as the reverse complement.
AGCGGTTGGGGGGCACCCACGCTGTTGCATGCTCTATGACCCGAGCCACCTGATCCTGCAGGGCATCGATTATCTGGCGTTTATCGATCACTATCACTCGCGCATCCGCATGTTTCACGCGAAGGATGCGGAGTTCCGCCCGAATGGCCGCACGGGTGTCTATGGCGGCTATCTTCCGTGGCTCGAGCGAGCCGGCCGCTTCCGTTCCCTAGGGGACGGTCAAGTGGATTTCACCGCCGTGTTTTCCAAGTTCGCTCAGTACGATTATTCGGGCTGGGCGGTGGTTGAATGGGAGTGCGCGCTCAAACACCCGGAGGATGGAGCGAGAGAGGGCGCGAAGTTCGTTCGCGAGCACATCATTCGCGTCACCGACAAGGCGTTTGATGATTTCGCAGGGGCCTCGCTCGAAAGCCAGGCCAACCGGCGCCTGCTGGGACTGTCAAAGTAAACACCGTGATTGAGTCATGAGGTCAAACTGCATGCCTGCGAACCAACTTACCCGCCGCTCGATCCTGCAAGCGATGTCTGCCATTCCCGCGATGGCCATTGCCGCCGCACCCAGGATGTCATTCGGCCAGGCCGCCGCTTTACCGACCTCTAAATGGGCCAAACAGATCGGCATCGAGCTCTATACGGTGCGCGACCTCATGGAGAACGATTTTGAGGGAACGCTGGCCAAGCTGGCAGCCCTGGGCTATCGCGAAGTCGAGCCGGCGAACGGCTACAACAACATGTCGCCCAAGGCCTTCCGTGCCATGTTGGAACGCCATGGCCTGAGTGCGCCTTCCACCCATTCCGGCCCGACCGTCGGCGATGGATTGGAGAAGGCGTTGGAAGGCTTCCAGATCATGGGCATCAAGTACACGTCCGAACCCACGCCGGCCAGGCCGGTGGTACCGGGCCGCAAGCCAGGCTCGGGGATGCTGGGCGCCTACTTCGGAGGCCATAACTCCTTCACGCAGGCCGAAGCGTTCGGTCCGAAGCAGCCGCGCCTGTCTCTCGCCGAGGCACGGCGCCGTGCGGCCGAGCTGAACAAATACGGCAAGATCGCCAACAAATTTGGCATCAAGATCCTGGTACACAACCACACCGGCGAGTTCATGCCGCTCACCGATGCGCCGCAGCGTACCGAGTACGACGTCCTTCTGAAGGAGACTGATCCCAGCCTGGTCGCGATGCAGATCGATCTCGGCTGGGCCACGATTGCCGGACAGGATGTTCCGGCTATGTTCAAGGCCAATCCCGGCCGTTACGAGCTGTGGCACATCAAGGACGTGTTTGGCATCCGCAATCTGAACACCAAGCTGCCTCCGATGGAGCGGATCGACGCGGTCACCTTCGAGCCTTACGGCGTGGGTCAGATCGACTACAAGCCGTTCTTCGACCTGGCCGGCGTGGCGGGGCTGAAGCACTTCTGTCTCGAGCAGGATAATGCCGCGAGTTGGGGTGACTCCCTGGCGGCGGCGCGCATCTCGGTGAAGAACCTTCGGGCCATGTTAACGACCGGCAAGGTCCCGGGTGCGCTTTATAGCAAGACCGACCCCTACTATCGCGACTCCAAATAGCGGGTCCAGGGGACGGTACTCATCCACGCCGGCGCAATCTCCGATGCTATTCGCGGTGAAGACTATTTTGCCGCGACTATCGATTTCAGCGACCTCCTACACGCGAAATGACCAAATGCCGGCGTGGCCGCGGGACACGTACTGCCGGCCGGCGGCAGGTTTTGTTCACGGTCCTCGTTTCGGTCCAGGCTCAATTCATCATCGACATCCGCCCCAAGGCTGCTATTTCTTGGTTCGCCGCCACACGACTTCGCTGCCCGTTTCGGCGCGGGCTAAAACCCGGGCCAGCACGAACAGCAGGTCGGACAGGCGATTCAGGTACTTGAGCGCTTCGGGCGAGACGTTCTCGGCGCGCGCCAGCGACCAGCAGCGGCGCTCCGCGCGCCGGCAAACCGCGCGGGCCATGTGGCATGCCGCCGCCGCCGGCCCGCCGCCCGGCAGGATGAACTCCTTCAGCGGCGGCAAGGCTTCGTTGAACCCGTCCAACTCCGTCTCGAGCCTTTCGATATGCGCCGCTTCGATGATGCGATGCCCGGGGATGCACAATTCGCCCCCCAGGTCGAAGAGGTCGTGCTGCACCTCGGTGAGGCAGCGGGCGATCCGGGAGGGCAGCGTGGCCACGCTGAGCACAACGCCGATCGCGCTGTTGGCCTCGTCGATCGTGCCGTAGGCTTCCACCCGCAGATTCTCCTTGGGCACGCGCGACCCGTCTCCCAAGCCGGTGCTGCCGTCGTCGCCGGTCCGTGTATAAATCTTGCTGAGGCGGTTACCCATCGCGCGAAACTCCAAAGCCGGGATGCGACGGTAGCACAAGGTTTGCTAAGGTGCCGAACATGAAACCCAGTCCCGAATTGCAGGCCGCCCTCGACGCCGCGGAACAGGCCGCCGGCATCGCACGTTCGATGTATCAGCACAACATCGAGGTCCGCATCAAGGCGGACAAGTCGCCCGTGACCGAGGCCGACGTGCGCTGCGAAATCGCGATCCGCGAGATACTCGAGGCGCGTTTCCCCAACTTTGGTTTTTTCGGCGAGGAAACCGGGTCGCGCGATGCGAACGCCGAAAGCCTGTGGCTGGTGGATCCCATCGACGGCACCAAGGCATTCGTGCGTGAATATCCGATGTTCTCCACCCAAATCGCATTGATGCGCGGCGGAGATATCGTGCTCGGCGTGTCGAGCGCTCCGGTGTACGGCGAACTTTGCTTCGCCGAGCGCGGATGCGGCGCCTACCGGAACGGCAAGCCCATGGCCGTAAGCCGGATCGACACTCTCGAATCAGCCGCACTGTCCTCCGGCAACATAAAGACTCTGGCCGCCGGCGGCCAGTGGGCGCGGTACGGCGCGTTGGTGGCGCAAGTCAACCGCATTCGCGGCTACGGGGATTTTCTGCATTATCACTTGCTGGCCGGCGGCAAGATCGACGCGGTGATCGAATCCGAAGTGAATATTCTCGATATTGCGGCGTGTGCCGCCATCGTCGGCGAGGCGGGCGGCCGTTTCACGGAGCTGAACGGCGCGCCGATCACGCTTGAATCGACCTCGGTGCTGGCGACCAACGGCCGCTTGCATGATTCGGTGCTGTCAGCCCTGAGTCAGGCCTGAAAGAACACACGCCGGCCGCTGATTTCCGCCGCCTCGAAGCGAGTATCGTACAACGTGGACAAATGTTGCGGGGTGAGAATGTCGGCGACGCGGCCGCATTGCCAATCGCCGTCTTTGCCGATCAGCAGGGCTGAATCGGCAAATCGTTCTGCGAGATTCGGATCATGCAGGGTGACGATGACGGCGGCGCCCGCATCGGCGCGCTCGCGCAGCAGCTGCAGCGCTTCGAGCTGGTGGTTGGGATCGAGCTGGTTGGTGGGCTCATCCAGCAGGAAGATGCGCGGTGTTTGCGCGAGCACCGCGGCCAGTGCAGCGCGGCGCCGTTCGCCGCCCGATAGGGTGAGCACGTCGCGTTCCTCGTAACCGGCAAGTCCCACCGCCGCCAGCGCATCGGATGCGATGGCGAAATCTCGCGCCGACTCCCATTGCCACCGGGCGATGTGCGGATGACGCCCGAGCAGGACGGTTTCGATGACGGTTGCGGGAAAGGGGTCCTCGACGTTTTGCGGTAAAAGCGCCAATTCGCGGGCGAGCGCTCGGCGCGGCCATCCGGCGAGGGGCCGGCCGGAAATCAGCAGATGCCCCGCCCGGGGCGGCCGCAGGCCCGCCAGGGTATGCAGGGATAGGCTCTTGCCCGAACCGTTCGGTCCGAGAACCGCAAGCATCGATCCGCGGCCGACTTGCAAGCTGAGTCCGCGTACCAAAGTGCGCGATTCGACGCACACATCGATGTCGCGGCATTCGAGAAGAGGTGCGGCCGCCTGCACCGGCCCGGCGGCGGCTTCAGCGTGCATGCTGCGGCCAGCGTATTTCCAGCGCGGTGGCGGGACCGATGACGACTTCGCCGAGGCTCATTGCCTGCTCCCATTTACCGGGAGCCAGCATGCGCCGCCCCGCCATCAATTCCGCCCACTGCTGCGGATACAGGGGTCGTTGCGCGGGGTCGCCGTAGCCGTCGGGGAAACGCGGCGCGTCGTCGGCGAAATCGTATTTGTCCGTGGCGCCCACCGTGTGCAGCAGTTCGTGGGCGATCACCACATTGTTCGCGCCGTTCATCTGGGGGTCCGCGAATGCGTAAACCACGCCGATCAGCCCCTTCGCGAGGCCCAACGAATGCGGCACCGTCGGGGTCAGCGCCGGGTCGTGATAAAGAACGAACATGCGGATATCCTCGGGTTCACGCACGTGCCCGCTGACGCGCCACGCCCAGTACCTCAGGCGCAGACTCCATAGCGCAGTCGCCAAAAGTCCGGCGCCGGCGGCCCGCTGAGGCGGGCTATCCCGCAGCTCGGCCCTGAGCCGGGTTCTGATCGGTTCACGTGCGTCCAAATGGTAGCGCTCGGCCTCGCGGGCGAAAAACCTATCGATGGGCTTGAATCGTTCGGCGTCCAACGCCGAAAGATACGTTCTCGTCACCGGGCTGTCGTCCGCCGCGATCGGGTAGATGGCAACGTACAAAGGCTCGTGCCAGCGCGTGCTGAGGTAGCGTTCCTGCCAAGTCGTGAGCGCGACCGCCAGCAGCACCAGCAATAAGACCAATATGCGCAACATCTTGAATCCGCTGCGCTGCGGTAGTGCATCGCGCGGCGACGCGGTGCCGCGGGGCGACGCGGTGCCGCGAGATGGCGCATCGCCGCGGGATGGCGTCACTTAAGCGGACTCAACGCTGAATGCCGCGACTTCACCGTCTTCGACGGTGTAGGAGACCCACATCGGCTTGCAGCATACCGGGCAATCCTCGACATAGGACTGCTCGGGTACCGACAAGTCGAGGGTCAGGTTGACCGTTTCCCAGCAATGCGGACAGGTGGCGTCTTGGCCCAGAAGAAGGTTCATTCCGCAATATTACCTGGGGCAGGCCGTTTCGGGGCCGGGGCAGCGGGCTCAAGCGGCACATTGTGCCGCGGTGCCGTCCAAAGTACCCGCAGGCCGCTATACTTCGAGGCTGGCTTATGGGGACAACGAGGAATCATGGAGCCGACCGATACTTCGAGACCTGATTATTTCCATCGGGTGGTTGATTGCCAGTGGGCCTGCCCCGCACACACCGATGTCCCCGAATACATCCGACTGATCGCTCAGGGCGAGTTCACCGCCGCCTACATGGTCAATCGGGAGTCCAATGTCTTCCCCGGCATCCTGGGCCGAGTGTGCGATCGGCCCTGCGAGCCGGCCTGCCGCCGCGGCCGAATCGAGGAAAAGCCGGTGGCCATCTGCCGGCTGAAGCGCGTGGCGTCCGATCATCGCGACGACATCACGGCGCTGCTGCCGAAGGCGCCCCGCGAGAAAAACGGCAAGCGCGTGGCCTGTATCGGAGCGGGGCCGGCGTCGCTGACCGTCGCCAACGACCTGCTGCCGCTGGGCTACGAGGTCACGATATTCGAGCAATATGCCGTGCCGGGCGGCTTGATGCGCACCAATATTCCGGCATTCCGCCTCCCCGCCAATGTTCTGGACGAGGAGATCGGCTACATCGTGGATATGGGCGCGGATTTGCGCCTGAATTCCCCCGTCAAGAGCATGCGGCAGTTGCTCGAATCGGAAGAATTCGATGCCGTCTTTGTCGGGTCGGGAGCGCCCAAGGGCAAGGAACTCGAGCTGCCGGGGCGCCGCGACACGGACCGCATCCACATCGGCATCACCTGGCTGGAGTCGGTTGCCTTCGGTCATGTCGAGAAAGTGGGCGAGAGAGTCTTGATCATCGGCGTCGGCAACACGGCGATGGACTGCTGCCGCAGCTCGCTTCGCCTGGGCGCCAAGGATGTGAAAGTCATGGCGCGCAAGCCGCGCCGGTTTTTCAAGGCGTCCGATTGGGAACTCGAGGATGCCGAGCACGAAAACGTCGCCATCGTGATCAACCATGCGCCCAAGTCCTTCGTGACCGAGGGCGGCCGGCTCAAGGGCATGATGTTCGAGAAACTTGAATACGACATCGAGGACGGCGACATCAAGGCGACGCGCTCGCTCGGCGAGGTATTCTTCCCGTGCGACGATGTGATACTGGCGATCGGCCAGGAAAATGCCTTTCCGTGGATCGAGAAGGGCATGGGCATCGAGTTCGATAAATGGAACGTGCCCAAGGTGGACAAGATCACCTTTCAATCCACGCTCCCCAATGTGTTTTTCGGCGGGGATGCGGCATTCGGCCCGAAGAACATCATCTGGTCCGTTGAACACGGCCATCAAGCCGCCATATCGATTCACAAATTTTGCCACGATGAGGCCGTCGACGAGCGCATGCCGCGCGGCGTGACGCTCTCTAGCCGCAAGATGGGCATGCATGAATGGGCGTACAAGAACGAGTACAACGGCGTGGAGCGGCGCCTCGTCCCGCATGTGGGTCTCGTCGAGCGCTTCAAGAAGATCAACATTGAAGTGGAATTGGGATTTACGGCCGAGGAAGCGGCTCTGGAGGTGCAGCGCTGCCTGAATTGCGATATGCAGACGGTATTTGCGCCGAAGCTGTGCATCGAGTGCGACGCGTGCATCGACATCTGTCCGGTGGATTGCCTGACCATCACGCAAAACGGCTCCGAGGCCGAACTGCGCTCGCGTCTGACGGCTCCCGCCGCCAATCGTTCCCAGGCACTGTATGTTTCGGCGGCGCTGCCGCAAACCGCCCGGGTCATGGTGAAGGACGAGGATGTCTGTGTGCATTGCGGCTTGTGCGCGGAGCGCTGCCCAACCGCGGCCTGGGACATGCAGAAATCGACGATCCGCATTCCGCAGGCGATCGATGAGGAGGTCTCGGCATGCCCGGCCTGAACACCACTGTCAATCGTGTGAACGATTTCGTGATGAAGTTCGCCAATGTCAACGGCACCGGGTCGGCCAGCGCCAACGCACTGGTCATGAAGGCGATTTTCCGCATGGGCGTGCCTGTAACGGGCAAGAACTACTTTCCGTCGAACATCCAAGGGCTGCCTACTTGGTACGAGATACGCGTGACCCGGGAAGCCTACGCCGCGCGCGCAGCGCAGGTCGACATCATGGTGGCGATGAATGCGGAAACCTATTCGCGGGACGTCCGCGAGCTCAGTTCCGGCGGCTACCTGATTTACGATTCGACCTGGCCGCGCAGCTCGCTACTGCAACGCGGCGATATTACGGTGATCGAAGTGCCGCTCGCCAAGCTCGTGAACGAGAACTTCGACGGAGTGCGCAATCGCATTCTGCTGAAGAACATCGCCTACGCCGGTGTGCTGGCCGCGTTGATCGACCTCGATCTCGAGGTGCTCGACGGCCTGTTGAACGAGAGCTACGGCAAGAAGCCGAAATTGCTCGATTCGAACACCAAGGCTCTGCGCCTGGGCTATGACTACGTCAAGAAGAACCTGACATCGCCCCTGCCGCTGCGCGTCGAGCACTTGGACAAGACCCGCGGCCACATCATGATCGACGGCAACACGGCCGCGGGCTTGGGCTGCGTGTACGCCGGCGCGACGGTCGGCGCCTGGTATCCCATCACGCCCTCGACCTCGTTGATGGATGCATTCAAGGGCTTTTGCGAGCGTTACCGCGTCGATCCCCAGACCGGCGAGCGCAATTTCGCCGTTCTGCAGGCCGAGGATGAACTGGCGGCGGTCGGAATGGTGCTCGGCGCATCCTGGATGGGCTCGCGCGCCTTCACGCCGACCAGCGGCCCCGGCATTTCCCTGATGAACGAGTTCATCGGCTTGGCGTACTACGCCGAGGTGCCCTGCGTCATTTTCGACGTGCAAAGGGTCGGGCCGTCCACCGGCATGCCGACTCGGACGCAGCAGGCCGACATCATGCTGTGTGCATACGCTTCGCACGGCGATACGCGGCACGTGCTGCTGTTCCCTGCAAATCCGGAAGAATGCTTTTACATGGCGGTGCAAGCTTTCGATGTCGCGGAGCGCTTGCAGACGCCGGTTTTCGTCATGTCCGATCTGGATATCGGCATGAACGACTGGATGTGTCCCGATCTGCAATGGGACGATGCCTATCGGCCGGACCGGGGCAAGGTCCTCTCGCCGGAGGAACTCGCGAGTTTGGATAAATTCTATCGCTACGTGGACCGCGACGACGATGCGATTGCCTACCGCACCCTGCCGGGAACCAGCCCCAAGGGCGCCTACTTCACCCGCGGTTCGGGCCACAACCAATATGGCGGATACACGGAAGATTCCGCCGAATACCAGGTGGTGCTGGATCGTCTGAAGCGCAAATTCATCAACGCGCCGCGATATCTGCCCAGGCCGGTCATTACGGCCAAGGGCGCCAACGAAGTCGGAATCGTGAGCCTCGGCAGCTGCGACGGTGCGATCCGCGAAGCGCTCGACGTTCTCGGGCGGCAGAAAATCGAAGTGGACTATCTGCGCATCAAGGCATTTCCCTTCAATAACGACGTCGAAACCTTCTTGAAGTCGCACTCGACCATTTTCGTCGTCGAACAGAATCGCGACGCGCAATTGAAGTCCCTCTTGACTCTCGAGACTGCCGTGGAGAAGTCAAAGCTCAATTCCATTCTGAGCTACAGCGGGCTTCCGATGTCGGCCGAGCCCATCGTCGACGGTATCCGAGCCAAGCTCGCCGAGGCGCCGCGCCTGACGGCGGTGCCGCGCAAGATTTGAGAGTCCGATATGTCCTACATCAACAAGCCCAAAGTCGCTCATCCATCGTTGCCGACCAATACGCTCGGCATGACTCGGCGTCAATACGAAGGCAGCATGTCGACACTGTGCGCCGGGTGCGGCCACGATTCGGTGACGGCCTCGATCGTCGAGGCGTGCTGGGGTCTGTCGCTGCGTCCCGAACAGCTGGTGAAGTTGTCCGGCATCGGCTGCTCGTCCAAGACCACCGCGTATTTCGTGGGCGGATCGCATGGCATCAATTCGGTACACGGCCGCATGCCTTCGATCGCGAGTGGGGCGAATGCCGCCAATCGGCGGCTGACCTATATCGGCATATCCGGCGACGGCGATTCGCTGTCCATAGGCATCGGCCAATTGGTGCACGCCATCCGCCGCAACGTGAACATGCTGTACCTGATCGAGAACAACGGCGTTTATGGCCTGACGAAAGGACAATTTTCCGCCTCCGCCGATATCGGCACGAAGGCGAAGCGCGGCGACGTCAATTCGACGCCGCCGATCGACCCTATCTTGCTGGCGTTGACCCTGGGAGCGACCTTCGTGGCGCGCAGCTTCTCCGGCGACAAGGCGCAGCTCGTGCCGCTCATTCAAGCCGGGCTGCAGCACAACGGTTTCGCCTTGATCGACGTGCTTTCTCCCTGCGTGACCTTCAACGATCATGAGGGCTCGACCAAGAGCTATACCTTCACGCGCGAGCACTACCACCCGGCGGTCGAGGCGGATTTCGTGCCGCGGGCGCAGGAAATCGCGGTGGATTATCCCGAAGGCGAATCGATTCCAGTGAGCCTGCACGACGGCAGCCGCGTCATCCTAAGAAAGCTCGACCCGGACTACGATCCCACCGACCGCACCGCGGCGTACAACTACATCGAGACCAAGCTCAAGCACAACGAGTATGTGACGGGCCTCATCCACATCAATGAAACGGATTCGACCGAGTTTCACAATCTCAACCGTACCGTGCAGACGCCGCTGAACGGCATCCCATACGAAAAGCTGGGTCCGGGCCGCGCCGCGCTGGACAAACTGATGGGCCGCTATCGCTGAAGGTGCCCCGCCGGCGCCAGCCGGAGCCCTGTTTTCACCGTGGTGGGGGCGTATTCCACGAAGGTCCACCGCAGCGGCGATGCGGCCTTGCGCCGCCAGCCGCGAACCACATGGAATCGCCACAGCCGCTCGGCGCCGGTTATCTGTTCCGTGGCTGCGGTATTCCAGTCAACGTGGGCCATCCCCTGAAGCTGCAGAAGGTCGCCCGTCTCGAAATCGACGAACAGCAAAGAAGCGCGAGGCTCGGCGCTCAGATTGCCGAGTGTGTTGAAGTACCGGTTGCCGGGGAAGTCCGGAATCGTCAATACGTCGCCGTCGACGCGGACGAAACCCGGCCGGCCGCCGCGATGCGAAACATCGGCGCCGTACGCTGCGCCCCGGCCTTCTCGCGAGCGGCTGGCGACGAAGAAAGTGTCGGCCTTCTCGATGCAGGCCCGTGCCGGCTCATCCAGATGGACGAAGGGCTCGACCGGACGCGATGCTGCTTTCGCCGATGGCATCGCCGGGGATGCGAGTAGGCGCAGCTGGATGTATTGCGGGCAGTTCCCGAAACTCTGACGGACGGCTACGCTGATGCCGGTCGTGTCCCGGCCGATGACGCGTCCATTCGCGCGGTTGCGCCGCCGCGTCGAGAAATCGATGCCCAGAAGGCCGATTTCGCCACCCGATGCCACCGCCTCCCCTGCGGGATCGCTTTGATCCGGCAGGGCCGCGATTTGCAGAGTCACGGGATCCGGCGACTGTACGAAGCCCGGCGGCCCGGTCAGCAGACTCGCAATCGGCCAACCGCCCGCGTCGATCGCGCCGACGAACAGATAGGGCAGCTGCGCGAAGAATTGCCGATGCTGGTCCGGCATGAAATCGCGGATGCCGCCGCCGCCGCGGGGGCCGCCGCCGGCCGCTGCCTGCGCGGCTAATTCATCGGGATTGAAGGGTGATTCATCCATCGCCGCCTCATGTCTTCAGCGGCAGCGGCGACGATGGAATGGGCTTGAAATGGGGCAGAGCTTCAACGCGCCCCAACCAGGCGAGCAGCGAAGCGTACTCGCCGATGGCAATACCCCCCTCAGGTGCGTGCCGGACGTAGGAATAACACGCGAGGTCGGCGATGGTCGCGTGTTCCGCTGCGAGAAAGTCGCGCGTTTTCAGATGCTCGTCCATGAATGGCAGGAGCACTGCGGCGACCTGCTTGGCGCGCTCGATATCGCCCGGAAAATTCCACTGGACCACCATGCGCGCAAGTGCCGGACCATACCTGACTTCCCCGGCTGCGATCGAGAGCCAGCGCTGCACCTGCGCCGCCGCAACCGGCTCTTCCGGCAGCCACCCGCCGCCTGGCGCATAGCGTTTGGCGAGATAGACCAGGATGGCGTTGCTGTCCGCGAGCGTCAGATCGCCATCCTGCAGCACGGGGATCTGGCGAAGTGGATTCAACTTCTGAAACTCCGGCGAGCTTCGAACTGCAGCCGGAGCGACCAGGTAGCGATAAGGCAGCTCCAACATCCGCAACAGCAACTCGACCCGGTGGGTGTGTCCCGACAACTCTGTGCCGTGAAGAATGATCTCTGTAGCCATGGCTGTTTCCTTGAATGTCCCGGTTTAATCGCCACCGGCACTTTACTATTTCAGAAGTGGTATAAAATACGCGAATTTCGCAAGTTAGAATTCCACTTAGTGGAATAATAAAAGGAACACTCATGGATCGGCTGGATGAGCTGTCTATTTTTGTCGCCATCGTGGACGGAGGCAGCCTGGCCAGTGCCGCCCGGCGTCTACGACGGTCGCCGCCTGCAGTAACGCGAGCGCTGGGCGCCTTGGAAGATCGCATCGGCCTGCGTTTGGTCGAGCGGACCACACGGCGGCTGGCGCCGACGGAAGCCGGCAGCGCGCTGGCCGATAAGGCGCGCGCCCTGCTTGCGGGCTACGATCAGGCAATGGCCGGTGCGTTGCTGGCACCGGTTCGAGGCGTGCTGCGAATCACCGCGCCCGTGCAGTTCGGCCGCCGCCATGTGGCGCCCATCGTCTCGGCCTTCCTCAATCAATACCCGGATGTGCACGTCGAACTGTCGCTCAACGACCGGAATCTCGATCTCATCGAGGAGGGGCTCGATGTGGCCGTCCGCATCGGCTCTCTCGCGGACTCCACACTGGTGGTGCGGCAGGTCGGCAGCGTGCGGCGGGTCGTCGTGGCGAGCCCCGCCTACCTCGAACGGCGAGGCGTGCCTCTGACCCCGCGGGATCTGGCGGATCACGATACGATATTCGGCATGGCGCGCTCGGCCGCGAGGGAGTGGCGTTTTGGCGCATGGCCGCGGGGGGCCGTCGTGCGGCTCTCGCCGCGGCTGTTGGTCGATGACGTGGAGGCTCAAATTCAGGCGGCGCTGGCCGGCCGAGGCGTTGCGCGCCCCCTGTCTTATCAGGTGACCGAGGAATTGGCCGTGGGATCTTTGGTGCGGGTGCTGCGGGATTTCGAGCCGGAGCCTCTACCGGTGCAACTCGTTACCGTGAGCCGCGGCTACATGGCGCCCAAGGTTCGGGCTTTCCTGGATTTGGCAATCAGGATATTTCTCGACGTCGACGCCATTCAGTGATCTCGAGCGGTCACAGCCGCCAGCGAATGGTCGAGGCCACCGGCGGGCGGTCAGGGCTGCAAGCGAGTGGCCGACCAAGGCGCGTCCGGACCGCCATCACGCCGTTCAGGCAGGGATCGAGTCCAGCGCGCGCGGTCGTGAATGCGGAACTCGCCTTCTACCCACAGTTCTACCGCGTCCGCGTACACATGGAATCCACCCCAATTGGGCGGCCGCGGCACATCCACGGCGACATCGGCGGGCTCGGGCGAGCCCGGGCCATCGTAAGGAATCCCGAATCGGCGCGCCATTACTGCCACGCTGCGCCCCAGAGCCTCTCGCGATTCCACAGGCTGGCTTTGGTCACTGGCCCAGGCGCCGAGGCGGCTCTGCCAGGGTCTGGTGCGGAAATACGCATCGTTCTCGGCATCCGACAGAGGCTCCACCACTCCTTCGGCGCGCACCTGACGGTGGCGGTGATCCCAGTGGAACACCACAGCGGCTCTGCGGTTGGCCTCGAGATCGCGGCCCTTGCGCGATCGATAGTTGGTATAGAAAAGGATACGGCCTAATTTGGCATCGATTTCCTTGCAAAGTACTACTCTCGCCGATGGGTGGCCGCCGCTGTCCACAGTGGCCAAGACCATGGAGTTGGGATTGGGCTGAGCGGCATCCTGCCGGGCTTGCGCCAGCCATTGTGCCGCGACGATGAGCGGATTCGCGGGCAGCGGATCAGGTAGGGTCTCCGTCCAATAGGTCTTTATGCTGCCGCTCATATCGGTATGGTAGCCGTGCCGCCGTGCTTGCGGTAGCCGTGGGCGGCCAGTAAAACGGTGGCGGCAAAATGAGGGGACTTTTTCGACATGAATCTCGATGAATTGCGAAACGCACTAACCGATCTGGACGGGCAGCTCGTGGAGCTGGTTGCACGCCGCCAGGCGTTGAGCGAACAGGTGGCCGCCGTCAAGCGCGCCACCGGACGCGCCACCCGCGACTTCGGGCGCGAACGCGAGGTGATCTTGCGAGGCCGCAATACGGCCTCGCGGCTCGGCGTGCCGCCGGATCTGGCGGAATCTCTGCTGCGGCAACTCATTCAGTCTTCCCTGGCAACGCAGGAGCATGCGCGAGTCGCCGCCCAAGCGCATGGCAGCGGCAAACGGGCCCTGGTCATCGGCGGACACGGCAAGATGGGCGGGTGGTTTGCCGATTTTCTGGCGTCCCAGGGCTTTCGTGTCGCCATCGCCGATCCCATGGGCGGTCTTCCCGGATTCGATATCGTTGCCGACTGGCAAAGCGATCCGTTGGATTTCGATTTGATCGTGCTGGCCACTCCCTTGAGCACGACGGCCGGACTGCTCGAGCTCCTGGCGCGCCGTGCGCCCCGCGGCTTGATCTTCGACTTGGGGTCGCTCAAGACGCCGCTGCGCGCCGGCCTCGACGCGCTGTCCAAAGCCGGCTGCCGGGTGACGTCACTGCATCCCATGTTCGGGCCGGATACGGAGTTGCTCTCGGGACGCCACGTGATCTTCATCGACTTGGGGAACTCCGACGCGTTGCAGGAGGCGCAGGAACTGTTCGCTCCGACGATGGCGGAGCGCGTCGTCATGGGTCTGGACGAGCATGATCGCCTGATTGCCTACGTGCTGGGGCTGTCGCACGCGCTCAACATCGCCTTCTTCACGGCGCTTGCCGACAGTGGCGAAGCGGCGCCAAGATTGGCAAAATTGTCGAGTACGACTTTCGATTCGCAACTGGAAGTCGCGAGCCGAGTCGCCGCCGAAAGCCCCGATCTATATTTCGAAATCCAGAGCTTGAACGAATACGGAGGCGAGTCGTTGCTTGCCTTGCAGCAAGCGGTCGAGCGCTTGGTCTCGACCGTGAAGACGAGAAACTCTGCGGAATTCACCGCCCTCATGAATCGCGGAAGGGCATACCTCGATGTGCGGGCGGCGGCTCGTGCCGGCTGATCGCTGCCATGGGAATATCGGACATGGATGATCTGATTCGTGAGAACGAAGAGCTCAAGAAGCGTCTCGCGGAGTTGACGGCGGAGGCCGCCAACAACGAGACCATCATGAAGCGCACGCAGACGCGCGAATTGACGCTGCTGCGGGCGGACAGCTTGGCGCAGCTGCTGCGCGCCATGGTGGACGGCTTGCGGGAATCCTATTCGCTGGATGCCGTCAGCGTCGTGCTGCTCGATCCTCAGCATGAGGTTCGGCATTTGCTGCTGGCCGGCGGCGATCGGCCGGAGGAATTCAAACAGATTTTCTTCGTCGATTCCTTGATCGGTCTTGCGCCGCAATTGGCGGCACTGCACAAACCGTGGCTCGGTCCGTTCGTAGGAGCCGATCACCACCTTCTGTTTCCCGGCATGCCGAATCTCAAGAGCGCTGCCTTGGTCCCGCTGCCGCGCAAGGACCGGGCCACCGGCGCTTTGTGCTTCGGCAGCCGCGATCCGACGCGCTTCACCCGCCACCACGGAACGGATTTTCTGGCGCACCTGGGGGCGGTGGCCGCCGTTTGCATCGAAAATGCGGTCAACCGTGCGCGCTTGCTGCGTGCCGGCATCACCGATTTCCTGACGGGCTGGCACAATCGGCGCTATTTGCAGCAACGGTTGAAGGAAGAACTGGCGCGTGCGCAAAGGCACGCCGGAACCATGTCCTGCCTGATGATCGACATCGACCGGTTCAAAAGCATCAATGACGGCTACGGGCATCTGGCAGGCGACAATGCGCTCAAAGAGATAGCGCATCGCGTCGAAACGCAAATTCGCAGCATGGACACCGCCGCACGTTTTGGCGGCGATGAACTGGCGATTCTGCTGCCGGAAGCCAGCGCGGCCGAGGCTGCGAGGCTGGCGGAACGCATTCGAGAAGTGGTTGCGGCCGTGCCCTTCAAACTCACCGCGCAGATCGAACGCAGCTTGACGGTGTCCGTGGGCGTGGCATCGATCGCGCCAGGACGCCACGAAACAGACTTGAAATCGGTAGCCGACCGGCTACTGACCGATGCCGATGCGGCACTGTATCGGGCCAAGGCCCTGGGGCGAAACCGCGTGCAAGTGGGCACGGGCTGAGCCGGAATAGGTTAATACTCTCAGATACTTACATAGACATTCCGCGGCCCCGAAAAGACCCTCGAAATACCCAAAAAAAGATGAAGCTGGTTATACATACAGTTATAATACTGGATAGCGGCAATAGAGCTTTCATTGGGTACGACCCTGAGGTGTCACTATGTCTTCGCAACGAATTGCTTCCAAGGCGCGCCGGGGTCGACAAGTGGGCAAACCAAAGGCTCGGCCTGTTGAATGCGCCTACGGCGTGCCTGTTCCCGAGGGCTTGCACGAGGCGATCGAGACCGAACGGGGCAACCTCTCCAAGGCCGAATCAGTACTTGGCTGCCTGGTGATTTCA
Source organism: uncultured Gammaproteobacteria bacterium (assembly GCA_963784105.1). Taxonomy (GTDB): domain Bacteria; phylum Pseudomonadota; class Gammaproteobacteria; order Steroidobacterales; family Steroidobacteraceae; genus Bog-1198. The sequence goes on along the minus strand of CAWAQE010000008.1, from coordinate 46,659 downwards.
ATGGAGCATGAAACCGAGGCGGTTCACAAACCCTACTATCCCGACGTGGCGCAGCTTGCGCGTGAACTGGTGAGACAGTCGATCAACGGCTTGGATTCGCTCGTGCTGCAGCAGCGCCTATTGCGGAACAAGATAAAGGAAAGCGTCTCCTTTGCCGCGGGAGGCTACGCCTGCTACTAGCGACATAGGTCATTCGTGCATGAACAAGAATAGACCATACCGGTAGACCGGTTCGATCCAACGGCGCATCAGCGAAAAGCCCGCGCACTCCAATGTCTCGGCGAGTTCGTCCGGATCGAATTTCCACATGATTTCGGCATTTATGAGTTCCGCCGCGGCGAACGATACTTTGAAGCTCAGAGAGGCGAGCGTGACGGTCTGATCCACGAGGCTCTCGATTCGGACGTCGTTTCTTTTCGCGAACGAATCGTAGTTGGATCGGTACCGGAATCTATCCATGACAAAATTGCCGGCGTAGCGGCGGTTGAGATGATGGAGCATGTTGAGGGTCGAACGCGGGCCAAACCCGGCTGAGTCGTTGTATGCCCGATCGATGATGGCCGGATCCTTGTCCAAATCGGCGCCGAGCAACAGATAGTCTCCCGGCGCGCCGCGCTCGAAAAGCTGCAACAACAGGCCGTCGATTTCGTGGCGCTCCATATTTCCGAGAGAACTCCCCAAGAACATGAACATCCGAGGACCGGAGCGGGGCGGCAGCGCACTCAGTCCCTTCTCATACGTCGCGCCCAGGCAATGAACGAAGAGAAATGGAAAAGCCGAGACCAGCTTGCGCGCGGTCTCCGCGAGAGACTCCATGTCGACGTCGATTGGAAAGTAGTCGCAGCGCAATGCACGTCCTGCATATTGCGCCAATAGGATCCGGGTCTTCTCCGCGGTGCCCGCGCCCAGTTCGACGATGGGGGGAAATCCACACAACGCGGCGATGTCGCCGGCATTGCGATTCAACAACTGGGATTCGACCCGCCTCAAGTAATATTCCGGCGTGCCGCATTGGCGCTCGAAGAGTTCCGTGCCCCTCTTGTCGTACACGTAGAGCGGCGATATTCGCTTCGGCGACCGGGTGAAATTGCGGATTACGTTCGGCGCGTCCTCGGCGAGCGGGTCGCCCGCCGACCGTGCAAGGTAGCTTATTCGCCCATTCGTCATCGCTTGCGAGGAATCGAGCCGCATGAGTTGACGCCGAAGCGGGTTTCGGCCGTGCGTCAGCCGACCGCCCGGCCGCCGAAAATCGCATCGTCCAGTTGTTGAAACATTCTTTGATATAGACCCAGATATGTCAGTACCCCCTCGCGCAGGAGCCCACTCTCGCCGGGGAGCACATCGAGATATCGTGCAATGCAGAGCCTTGCGCCGTGGATGTGATTCGGCTCGTGCACAAAGTGCGCCCGCATGTAGGCGAATTCCGGCAGTTCGCGCGAGAAGCGGTACTGAGGGAATTTCAGAAAAATGTCGTGCCACGGGACAAATTCCTCCACGCTGGTCACTTCCGACGCGGCGTGAACGCCGAGGGCAAAGGCGGCCGGCTTGTCCCGATACCAGGAAAACAGCGCATCGCCAAGTTCCGCGGCGGCGGGGCAGGCATTGTCTCGTGCTTCGATTTCAACAGAAGAGATTCCCAGATATTCCGCGAAGCGCCGTGCCAGTTCGACGTGGGTCACGGTCTCCCGCAGACCGTACTCATCGACCGCCGCATCCAACACGTAAGCTCCGATTTCATGACCGTTCTTCGGCAGGAGCGGAAGAACCTGATCAGACAATCTTCCCGCGAGTATCGCAATGCCTCCGATGGTATGCCGGTTGAAGGCGGCCATGCTGGCCAGAAACAGAGCCAGTTCAGAACGCAGCAATGGCCGGGACGAAAACTGCCGATTGAATGCGCGCAGCGCCGCGATCGCCGGATGATTGAAGCATCCAGCGTAAATATCATCAGCCTCGCGGTTTCCATGCGCGTGACCTGCGATCATGTCCGTCATTGCCCGCGCCGTATCCATATGGCCCCTCCGCTTCCCTGCAGAAACTACGCACTCTTCGACACCGCCAATCACCGGCAGCCGGCGTGCAGGCGAGAAAGTTCGCACGGAGAATGCATAACAGAAAGGAAGAGTTCAAGCAACGATTTGTCGCGCAGCTGGTGATTTGCGGTCACTCAAGAACGGAAGCGTGGGCTTGGGCGGACTTCAGGAGTTCTCGCGGCGACGCGCGCTCGAGCCCGCGCGCACGCGATCTATGCTCCGGAACAGCCAATCGCGAAACGCCTCGAGCGCGGGGTGCTTCGCGGTACCGTATGGGGCGACGAAATAGTAGGCATTCTTGGACAGGAAAGAACGATCAAAGAGCCTCACGAGCCGCCCCTCCGACAAATACAGCCCGGCGAGGAAATCATCGCCCATGGCGACGCCCTGGCCGCGGACAGCCGCGTCCAAGCAATAGGCCGTTTCACTGAAAACAATGCCGGACCTGACATTGACATCGGCGGCTACGCCGCAATTCTGAATATATTCCTGCCATTCCGTGAATGATCGATCGTGCAACAACACATGACGGCCAAGATCTTCCGGCGTGCGCAACGGCGGCCCCTGAATGGAATCCGGAGCGTAGACAGGAAATAGGCTGGATCTAAATAGCACCTCGCCATTTTCGGGCCGCAGACCCGCTTCGGCGTAATGGATGGCGCAATCTATCTGAGGATTGCGCGATGCATCGGCGCCCTTCTCTGCGAGGATTTCAACCAGAGTATCCGGCGCGACGGCATGGAATTCCGCGAGTCTCGGAACGAGCCACAGGCTGGCAAAATCGGGATCGACGGAGATGACCAGCCTTTTCGGATTCTGACTGCCGCTCAGTTGCGCGATCGCGCGCTGAATGATGGAAAATCCCGAGGCTACCGCGGCCAGCAGCATCTCGCCGTCCGCAGTGAGCACGATCTTTCGGGGATGCCGCTCGAAGAGATCCCGCCCCAGCTGTTGCTCCAACTTCTGGATGTGCCGGCTTACCGCAGCGTGATTGACGTGCAGCTCCTCGCAGGCTTTCCTAATGCTTTGGTATCGCGCCGCCGCCTCGAAGGCTCTCAGCGAATTGAGTACCGGAAGGCGGAATTTCCACATATACACCCCACTCCTTAGGGTCGACACGAGGGTCCACTGACCCGACAAGCGGCGATGAATCGCTCTCGTCGCGCCATATTACCGGACTATGACAACGCATTGCATCTGACGAGCCTGCTGCGCGAGAAGTTCCATCCGACGTTAGAGACGGATCACGAATCGAGCCGCAAACCGCCGCCACCTTCCTTGCGTGACCCTTTGAATGAACATTGACTGCACAAAGACCCGCGCTCGGGATATTGCGTTAGCCGCGCGAACGCATAGATTGGGAAGTGCTTTCGCGAAGCACAGATCGAACCAAATTTGCATCATCGAAGGAGATTGTCATGAACACCGACAAAGTCATTGAGCTGGGCAAGGTCTCGGAGGAGACGCAGGGCATTGGAATTCTCGGCGAGAGCATCGACCAGCCGCACGTCGGAGATCGCGGCTAAGCCATCGTAGGCCGGGGCGTGGTGCGCATCGGCTGATGCGCACCACGCCATTTGCAAGTCAGCCGGCCCGGGAGCGAGGTAGGCGCCATGTACTTTCTGTCGAAAGATTGTTTCGTGTGCAAGATGGGCTGCCACTGGATCATCCTCAGCGCGAGACGCGACCGGTATCTGTGCGTGGCGCACGCGGACTTGGCGTCCATCGGCGATCAGCTTCACGGTTGGCAAGATCAGAGCATCGCCATGCCGACGCTGTCAGCCCAAGTCGGTGCAAATCCGTTTATCGAGTCGCTGATCTCGAACGGCATCATTACCAGCGATTCTATAGCCGGGAAGTCATTTGCGGAGCCTCACTACCCTGTACCCGACCGACAAATGGAGCCGGCGGAACCCATCCGACAAGGCAGGGTTTCACCGTTCCGGGTCGCGCGATTCTTCCTGGCATGCGCAACCGCAGATTGGCAATTACGGACCACCGCGATTTGCCGTACCTTGACTAGAGTCGAAAAGCGCCGGCTTCGAGCGGGACCGGCCCCCGCAGTCAATGACGCTGCACTTGCCTTGAGCCTCGTCGGCATATTCAAATCGCTTCGCCCTCTGTACCCACGCCCCTATCTGTGTTTATTCGATTCGCTGGCGTTGCTCGAATTTCTGGCGGGATATCATTTCTTTCCCCGCGTCGTGTTCGGTGTCGTGGCGGATCCGTTTCAAGCGCATTGCTGGCTTCAAGAGGGCGCAACGGTATTCAATGACGACCTGGAACGGGTTGGCAGGTTTAGGCCGATTTTGAGCGTTTAAGCGGCGGCCTCGTGTACCCTTACGTGGCCTTTATCTTGCACGACGCACAGATGCCGAAGCGCGACGATTCCGTCCGCTCTCTGGTGGATCAATTTCGTCATACCCACCCGCTTTGGAAATCTTTGGACGGCGGCAAGGGGCTTTCCGTATTTCACTCTCCGCCGGTGGGGCGCTCCGTGGAGGCATATGAGTTACCCGGAGGAAATGGGGCAATATTCGGCACATTGTTTCCCAAGAACCTGCAAATATCGCCTCGCCATTGGAGTCTCGTAGTCGATGAAGCGCTCGCGGGGAAATTCGTGTGCACCCGCGGCCGCCACCTGATGGATCATTACTGGGGAGGATACATAGCACTCCTCAACGACCACGGTGCCGTGCACTATGTCCTGCGAGATTGCTCGGGAAAAATCCCATGCTACGCGCTTACCCACGGCTCGATTACCATCGTCGCTTCGAACATCGAGGACCTTTCGGGCCTCGCAGTGCCGCGATTCTCGATCAACGCGCGCTACCTCGCAGGATTCATCTACGACGCGGAGCTGTCGCAGAGCGAGTGCGGCTTGAACGAAGTCAAGGAAATATTGGCGGGAGAATGCCTGGAGTTGAACGGGGTGGGGGCGCGGCAATTCCCGCTGTGGGATCCGCGGTCCATCGTCAGAGATCCTGCCATAGAGGACTTCGACGACGCGTGCGGTCAAGTCAGCCAGGTCACACAGGCATGTGTCGACTACTGGGGATCCAAATACGATCGTATCGTGCACCGGTTATCCGGCGGACTCGACTCGTCCGTGATTTTGGGCTGTCTCGCGCGCTCCGCATATCGGCCCCGAGTGACCTGCTTACATCGGGAATCGGGAGGCGCGGACGACAATGAACGCGAATTCGCCCAGCTTGCGGCGGCGGAGGCGGGTGTAGAACTCGTGGTTCAATCCGGATATTCGCAAGGGGCGAAGTATGACGACCGGGTTTTTCGTCTTCCCAGGGCACCGAAACCTAGTGTGGCCAATCTGGGTCTTACCCTGGAACCGGATCTTCGGAATCTCGTTCCTGCAAAGGCTAAAGCTGAAGCAATCTGGGACGGCGAGGGCGGCGATCATCTTTTCTTCGCGCCTCGCACGCCGTTCGGCGCGGTGGACTATGCGTTCAGTCACGGGATGGCCGGCGACTTCTCCCGGTGCTTACGCGATGCGGTACGCCGTTCGAGGCTGTCCTATTGGGCGGTGCTCAGGAGATCGATTTGTCTTGGGCTGCTTGGAGGTCGGTGGCAACCCAAGGACGAGCAACCCAGGGATGCCACGTTTCTGAACCCTGAAATGGTGCCCGCCGATATCGCCGAGTATGTCTGGCAACCATGGCTCACAGGCGCTTCAGATCTTCCACCCGGCAAGCGGTGGCAGATCTGTCTTCTCGCACATCTACTTCACAGGCATCGTCCCGTTCCCGAGCTGCAGTACGCCAGTGAGCATCACCCGCTGTTCTCTCAACCCCTGGTCGAACTCTGTCTGCGTATTCCTCTGTATACCTTGCTTCGCGGTGGAACCAATCGCGCGTTGGAGCGCGCGGCGTTCAGAGATTGTGTGCCGGAGAGAATCATTCGGCGCGAAAACAAGGGCACGGTCGCCATAGCCCTCATGAGCAAAATGCGAGAGGGGCTGCCCTATCTGCGCGATCTGGTGCTCGATGGCGTGCTGGTGCGGGAGCGGATCATCGAAAGGTCCGCATTGGAGCCATATCTGGCCGGGAATCGGCCAATACACCCGCAGGCATTTTGGCCTTTTATGTCCTGCATCGCTGCGGAAGTGTGGGCCAGGAAATGGGCCACGACGTCATGGCGAATCTAAGGTCGATGGTTATCCTCATTACTCATCTACGGCGATGTTCCCGGCGGAATCTCTCCTTATTTTCAGATACTTGTCGAACCAGGAGAAAATATTTTCCCACATATGCCGGATGTTGGCAGGGCTCGACGGCGAATGCCCTTCGCCCCGGTAGATGAGCAGCCGTGCATCTTTCTTTTGTATATAAAGGGAAGTGAAGAATGCCATGTAGCTGGTGTCGGCAAACTCATCCATATCGGAATGGATCAGGAGAACGGGGGCAGTGACGCCATCGGAGCGCCACAGTGGACTGTTCTGAACGTATCGCAGGGGATATTTCCACGGGGTACCTCCCATGCCGAAATGGGTTCCGGCAGGACTGAGATACCTTGCAGATTCGCCGTCGCTGGGCATTTCCGTCGGCGCGAACTGTTGCGACCAGCTCATTTGGAAAAAATTATCGGCTAGATCGGACCAGCCGTTGAGAGACACCACAGCCTTGTATCGCGGACTCTGCGTGGCCACCCACAGAGATGCGAACCCGCCCTGACTGAACCCAATGAGGCCGACTCGGGCCGGATCCGCGTAACCGGCCGCGAGAACGGCATCCACGCCGCGATCCACCACCGTCGGAAGAGCGGCCTGAGGGCCGTCCGGGGTCCGGCTGATTCCGCCTGCGGCATCCGGGCGAAAGACGAGGAAGCCGCGGGCAGCCAGGAGATGTTCGCTGTATGCGGTGGACACGCCGCCGGCGCCCATGGCAAACCGGGCGCGCTGTTCCGGCGCGGCGCAACCACCCGGCTGATCAGGATACACTTCGACGATCAACGGATATTTGCGACCAGGTTTGTAGCCGGGGGGTAGCATCAAGCATCCCGATAGCTGCGGTCGCGAAGAGCCTTCCGCATTGGCATACTTGAAGTCGCTCCACCGAGTTTCGACGATGGAATCGAGGATCGGGTTCAATTCGCCCAACATTCGAGGTTCATCGCCGGGATGAATGAGCGCCAATTGAGCTCCCTTGCCCACGCCAATTCGCGACAGCGCCGTATCTGATTTCGAAACCGCCAATACCAGAGTCTGCGGTGGGGTATCCAGCAGTTTCAAGCTGGGCAATCCCCGCTCGATACCGATCTGCGCGAGCCTTCCCGGTGCGCCGGCGATGGGGATGAATCCCTTCCCTCCACTCGTCTTCGGCTGAAATACGGATCGGTTCGCCGAAGCGTCCAGCCGTTGCGTGAACTCAGGGAAAAGGCGTGTCGGCGGTCCTGATGCGTCCAATTCCCACGCCTGTCCATCGCCTGCAACGGCGACTCTCGACTCATCGGCGAAGAGCGGTATCGGCGACACTTTTTGCATGCCGGGCGTCAAGTCACATGGCGCGGAATTCTTGGTCAATAAATACCAATGTGCCGGAAGGGAAGCCACGGCCACCCGCGGGTCCACGACCTCATTGGTTTCGATGTCTTCATACGCCAGTGAGCCGAGTTGACCCGGAGTAGAGTGGGCGAAGACGGCGAGCGAATCATGGAGCCACACTGCGCGTTCCGGCCACTGGGCCCCGCCACGCGCTCGTTGAGACGCCAGACTGAGCCCCGCGTGGGGAACGGCTTGGACGGCCGAACGCGATGGATCGGCGATCCAGAAATCTCCATTTCGGAGCCCCGTGCCGGCGTGCCAGGCAAAAAAGGCTAATTCCTCGCTCGATGGGTTCCATTCCATGCTGTCGGGCAACACATCCAAGTCCGATGCAATGTCTCGCACGCTGCCGTCGCCGGTCAACGAGAATATAGTCAAGACTGATCGGGCATAGGTCCAATCGATGCGGGGGTGTTCCAAGCTTGCTTGAGGCAACTTCGATTGCCGGACTGCGGCTAGCCATCGGCCGTCGGGAGACGGACGCAGAGCGGAGAACTGGCCGGACGCCAACTCTTGAATATGACCGGAACCCACATCGACCACGACCAGCCGGCCCGGGAGCGGCTGAGCAATGTCGGTTGCGGAACTATCATACTGATCGACCGAAGCCTCCTGGCCCCGCCAGGATTTCTCCCAACTGTGCATGAGGCGAGATCCGATACCCCGCCGAAACGTGAGTTGCCACGGTGCCTCTCCGTCGGGATACGCCGCAATCGCGAGATGGCGATTGTCCAGCCATGCCCAGTCGGGGTTCGGCACCAAAGGAGGAAATCGGGGAGCGAGCGGATACTCCGTCAGTCTTCGTCGCCGAAAATCGTACACGGCAACTCTGACCTTGCCGTCGCGAGTGGCCAGCAGCGTGAGGAAGCGGCCGTCATTCGAAAAATCACCAAGCAAGTAGGTGGTGCGTTCACGGGGTTGAAATAACTTTCTGGGTGCGCCGGAGCCGGACGGCACCGTGAGAATTTCGTAGTCGCTGCCTTGCCAGGTGCCCGTGGTCCCAGCGCCGTAGTCTCCGAGGGTGTCATACGGAGGAGACTGCTCCCACACGAAGGCGTCGGTTCCCGGTCGTGCGGCCGCTTTTCCGACGCTCGATAATTTCAAGAAGTCGTCGACCGTCAGAGCTCTCTCCATGCTCACGGCGGCATTTGCCCATGATGGGAACACGACCATCGCGAGCAGCGTCATGGCGGTGCTGCGCACCAGACGAACGCCGCTGCAGCGCCGAGGCGCCATCCGTTCGGGATTACGCATTACCAGCGCTTCTGCAGGCGGAGAGAAAAATATCTGCCCAAGGCGTTTGCGTTGACACCGTCGTAGGTGATTGGATAGCCGTTGGGATTCGTGACGTAGGGGGGAGCCCGGTCGGTCAGGTTGATTACGCTCAATGAGACCGACACGCCGCCCAACGGCTCGCCGGCCGCAGCGAACTGATAACTGACAACCGCATCGGCCGTGGTCCACGACGCAACATGACCATATGGCGTGACGTTAGTGTCGGAGTAATCATTGGTGAAATTGACATACATCCCGCCACTCAACGCCCCATAGTTGAGTAATGCTCGGGTCCGAAACCTGAAATTGGTGGGGTTGTATGCGGTGTTCAAAATGGACGCAACCGGAGCGGTGTTGGTAAATTGATTGTCGAACGTGAAGATATAGGTGCCGTCGATGCCCGTGTCGATCCCCGCGCCGAAGAGTGTGGTCTTGTATCCGGCCCCGAAGTCCAGCCCTCGCGTCTTCACGGTTGACAGATTCTGGTAGCGGCTGTCGTAGATGGCCCCGACGGTTGTCGGATCAACGCCGTAGGGATTTCTATAGGTAGGCAGAGATATCAATTGTTCGATGAGCGACAAAGGAGGATTTCGCTGCACAATCTCGGGTCCCAAAATCGCCTCGTCGACGAATATGTTGCCCCCAAAAATGCTCCCGGCGGGTACGACAATTTCATTGCTGAATACAATGTCGTAATACGTCAGCTTCGACGTGAAGCCCGGTACTTGCGGCGGTTTGAAATCCAGCCCCACCGTCCAGACTTTGGCTTTCTCGGGCTTTAAGCCCGGATTCCCGCCCACTACCTCCAGGGTGTTGGGCGTTCCACCCGGTGCTGGATTGAAGAGATAACCGGGAAGAGGCAAGACCCCCGAGGGAATGGGATTCAATTGGCTGAGCAAGGGCGCTACGAAGGAAGTGCCATAGGTGCCCCGGATCGCCAAGCCGGACAATAGCCTGGAGAGCACTCCAATTTGCGGGTTCTGGGTGGCGCCAAAATCGCTGTAGTGTTCGCCCCGATCGGCCAATGTCACCTCGAGCGCCGGATCGCCGCGGCTGGCTCGAGTCTGGCCCACGACGGGAATGTGCAGCTCAACATATCCGGCGTCCACGTTGCGGCTCGGGTAGAAGGTATTGTTCGTCACGGGGAAGAGGTACGTGTTGCCGAACGATTCCCCACGGTATTGCACGCCAACCGCGTACCGAGCGGATCCCGCGGGAAGAGCAAGCAGCAATCCGTCCAGATTGGCGTCCAACGATGTAATGGCGGACTTCGTCTTCAACACAAATTGCAACGGCGACGCAGAGGGTGTTTGAAACTGTTGCTGGGTCGTGTCGTTCTCCGAATAGGTCGCCGTGACCGCCAGCTCGCTTTGGCGCGCCAGCTTGAGATTGCCCCCGAGCGATGCCGTGTAGCTGTCTATTTTTGAAGGCTCCGCAATTGGAGTGAAGCCGATGTCGAGACCGCCTGCTGTGGTTACGATATTCGTCGATCGATGCGAGTAGGCGGCATCGCCATGCAAGTCGAGGCCGGGCGCGACTTCCTGGTCGATGTTTGCGAATGCGGCGTGCTCTACTTGATTGGGCAGCACATTGAACGGCAGGGGGACCGCGTGCAGATAGTCGCGACTGGCCGCCGACAGGGGAGTCTGATCAAAGTACTGATAGCTCAGCACGGCCGAACCGCTCTGCCAGTCCTCTCCTACGGTCTGTGCCGCCTGAACGTCGTGCATCGAACCTGTACCGACCGCACCGAACTGCGCGCGACTTTCCGCGCCCTCGAATTTTCTACGCAAGATGATGTTGACTACACCGCCTACGGCGTCGGATCCGTAGATGGCGGACGCCCCGTCGGTGACTATTTCAATACGGTCGATGGCCGCCAAGGGAATCATCGAGATATCGACGAAGCTTCCGTCGCTATTGCCGGGCGCCACTCGATGTCCGTTGATCAGCACGAGCGTCGCGCCCGGGCCCAGTCCTCGCAAATTCGGCGCGGCGCCGTTGACGGTGTTGAGCGTTTGGGTAGTCCCCGCAATCCCACCGATGTTGTTTTCAGACGCGCCGCCGAAATTCTGCGGCAGTGACTGCAGGAATTCCTGAATCGTACTCACGCCGGCGGCATCGATATCATCCCGCGTGTAGACTTGGACCGGAGACGGCGACTCCTTGGTGCCGCGAATGTGGGTGCCCGTTACCGTGATTTCATCGAGATCGTTCTTATCGCGCGTCTTCGCATCGTTCGACGACGATTCTTCCGATTTGATTTCCGGCGATGCGCCGGATGCAGGAGGCGAATCGGATTCCATCCGGGAAATCGCGCCGGCGTCCGGGCTGCGCAAATAATTATTGTCGCGGCCCTCGGCAGCGCCGCGCGCGGCGGAATTCGCCTTTTCGAGGATTCGAATTGTCTTTTTGTTGATGTTGACGGCGCGAAGCTTCGTGCCCTTCAACAATAACGACAGCGCGTCCCCGACCGTAAATTCTCCTTTTATCGCCGGCGACCGCAGGCCGGCGACGATGGATGGTTCGTAGGAGATATTGCGATTCGCCTGAACCGCAAAATCTCGGAGCGCTTTGTCCAAGGGGCCGGGGGCGAGATCGAAGTGCAATTGGATGCCCGCGTCGAGCGCAGATGTGTCGCCGGCTGCATGCGTTGAATCGGGTGCGACCGTAGAACCGGCCGGGGACGCCGCACCGGCAGGAGAGCCCGCGCCGGCCGAAGATGCGGAAGCGTTGAGTGAAAGTACAGCCGCGTAAATCGCGGGCAAAATAATCCCTGCGCGTAAACACATTGATGAATCCCCGGCAGATCCCTTGCTCTTGCGACGTTATGAATATTTGAATTGTTGGGGGAGCGTGATCTCGGCTCCCGAATACTTAGGACGTAATCGGAACGTCAGGTGGGATCATTCAAACAAAAATATCTTTCTGCTCATTGCGGGGCGGATTGTTTGCCGGCGAGTACGATGGTCTTGTCTCGGATTAGGATTTTCAGACCGAACGTATCGGCCATGGATCGCGCAAAGCTGTAGGGATCGCTGATTTTGAATACGCCGCCGACGCGCAGGTTTTGAGTGGCCGCGCCCTCGATCACCAGCTTGTGGGCGGCGTAGCGGTTGAACTCCGCCGCTGCCTCACTCAAGGTCGCGTCGTCGAAAATCAGCCGGCCCCGCCGCCAGGCGGTTACTCTTTCGATGGAAGGGGAATCGAGCGTTTCGGTCTTGTCGCCGGCAAATCGAAGCCTTTGGCCCGGATTCAACAGCCGCACTCCGTTCGCGCCGGCGCTCGGAAGTGCATCAGGCCAGGATACGGGTTCTATGGCCACGCGGCCCTCCACGAGCGTGACCGCGAATTCCGGACCGGCGGGTTCCTCGCGCCGCACTTCGAAGGAGGTTCCCAGCGCAATGACCTTGCGGTCGCCGGCGATGACCACGAAGGGTCTGATGCGATCCTTGGCCACGTCGAACAGCGCTTCGCCTCTCTCCAAGACGATCTTGCGTGTGCCATCATCGTATTGAATGAGGACCCGGCTATTGGCATTGAGCGTCAGCTGGCTGCCGTCGCTGAGGTCCGCAATTCTTTGCTCGGCGGGTCCGGTGACCAATGCATCATCGCGCAGAAAGTAGACTGCGCACGCGAATCCCAGGCAGACGATGGCCATGCCGGCGAGCGCGATTCCGGCCGCTCGCGTGCGCTTTGGAGTCGACACGGACTCGGACGCGCGCTCCGGCAGGTACGCTGGAAGGTTGCCGCTGCGTTGCCAGGAGTCGGTGGCCGCCTCGAAGGCCGCGGCGTGCCTCGTATCCTCGGCTATCCATCGTCTTACTCTTGCTTCCAGATCGGCGTTGCGGTCGGGGCTGTGCAATTCCATGACCCACACGGCGGCCTCTGCGCAAATGTGGGGAGGGGCGATTCTATTCAGCCGTGCGATTCGAGATTCCATTTTTTTCCGTGTCGCCGTGCTCCATGATGGCCAGGAGGGCGCGTGCTATATGCCGTTTGATCGTAATGTGCGATATGTCCATCTGGTCGGCTATTTCCGCATAGCTATAGCCGGCCCGGTGCGCAAAATATATCTCGCGCGTGCGTAGGCTCACGGCATCCAGCAACGCGCGGATGTGATTCAAGCGTTGTTGAGCTTCGACCGTGTCCTCGGGTGGAGCTTCCGGGGCGATCAAGGGGCTTTGGGCGTCGATGTCTTCGATGGACACCTCTCTGTGGAGGTCCAAGCGATCGCGTCGATGTTGATCGATGGACAGGTTGTGCGCGGCGTGCCGCAGAAAGGCTTCCTCGTTCACGACAGGAGCGTTGCGGCCGTACAGGTGCAGACGCAGCATGGCCTCTTGGATCAAATCCTCGGCGTCCTCGCGCGATCTGCCCTTGCGGCGCAGGAACTTCAGCAGGCGTTCAAAATAGGCGGGGCGCGATGCCATTAGCTTTTACCGCGAGTCTCAACAGCATCGCCATCGGTCAAGGGCGAACGTGCGGCATCCGATGTCTCCCCCTCGTATTCTCGAAGATCTCTTTTCGATTCACGATGATGTCGCGAGGCGCACTCACGCCGATCCGGACGCGGCCGCCCTTGATGTCCAGAACCGTAATGGCGATCTTGTCTCCGATCACCAAAGTCTCGGTAAGCCGGCGAGTCAGAATCAGCATGCTCCATTGCCTCCCGGCGCGACTTGCATCCATTACGCGACAGTGAACATTATAATGTCGAAACATTATTGTGTTCAAGGATCGAATCTGGAGGTATGCGCGCACCGGCGGCCTTGCAAGAGCGGCCTGAACCGTCGTAGGGGCCGGATAGACATTATAATGTCTAGACTGCATCGTGTCGGCGGATCGAACCTTGTGCGTGCGCACAAGATCGATACTCCGAAGCCTCGGTGAAGAAGTTCGGGAACGCCGCAAGCAGCGCAACCTGAGCCAGGAGGCCTTGGCGCTTCAGGCGGGAATCCATCCGAATGTGGTGGGACGCATCGAACGGGGCATATACAACCCCAGTGTATTGGTTCTCTATGCGATTGCCGTCAAACTGAACATCTCCTTACTGGAACTGTTCGCGGGCGCCGACAAGCGGCAATAGACCGGATCGCCGGTGCCGCCTACGAGGTGATGCGCCGCTCTCTGCGCATCAGAATCAGAAACAGCGGGACCCCGATCAGCGCCGTCAACGCGCCCACCGGCAGCTGGCGGGGCGCCGCGGCGATTCGTGCCAGAGTATCGGCCAAGGTCAGCAGAGTGCCCCCCAGCAGTATCGACGCAGGCACGACGATGCGGTGATTGCTGCCCGCGACCAGCCGCACCAAATGCGGGGTGACCAGCCCGATGAAGCCGATGCCGCCGGCCGTGGTGACGGCCGTGGCGGTGAGCCCGGCGCTGGCGCAGAAGAGCGCAATTCGCGCCGGCGACAGTGCTACGCCGAGGGATTGGGATTCGATCTCGCCGCGTGCCAGCACATTCAGGGTGCGCGCTCCGGCGACGGCGAGGCCGCCGACCACCACCAGCATGCACAGCGCCACGGGCGAGAAGGGCGCGAACGATAAATCGCCCATCACCCAGAACAGCATGCCGCGCAATCGACTTTCGTCGCCCAGGGCAAGCATCAGACTGACCACCGCGGTGCAGCCCGAGGCAACCACGACGCCGTTGAGCAGCAGTCTTTGCGGCGTCCAGCCGCCGCGGGCATGGGCGAGCGCAAACACCAGGAGCGTTGCGCCCAGGGCACCGGTCCCGGCGGCCCAGTCGACGATCAGGCCGCCAAAGCCCAATAGCATGGCGCCGAGGGCCGCCACGGCGGCTCCGCCGGAAATGCCGAGCACATAGGGATCGGCCAGAGGGTTTCGCAGCAACACCTGCATGACCACGCCGGCCAATGCCAGCAGACCGCCTGTGGTGAAGGCATTCAGGGCACGCGGCAGGCGCAGATCCAATATGACCTCGCGCACCACGGAATCGTGGCCTCCCAGCAACGCCGTCAGTACCGTATCGAGGCGCAAGGCCGTGGTGCCGACCGAAACAGCCAGTCCGACGCTCAAAAGTGCGGCCAGCGACAATAATGGGAGCAATCTGCTGGATTTCATGTGACGCGTACCATAGGGCGCCTGCCCCGCGACCACAAGCAGGCGGTGATATGGAACAATTGACTCCATGCCAGTCCAGCCCGCCACCGACTACATCGACAAGGACGGTTTCCGCGCCAACGTGGGAATCGTACTGACCCGCGCGTCCAGGGAGCTGTTCTTGGGCGGCCGCGTCGGCGGCCGCGGCTGGCAGTTTCCCCAGGGCGGCGTCAATCGCGGCGAACCCGTGGAAGAGGCCCTGTTTCGCGAGCTCAAGGAGGAAATCGGCTTGGAGCGCCGCGACGTCGAGGTGTTGGGCTCGACCCGCGGCTGGCTGCGGTATCGTCTGCCCCGGCAATATGTGCGCGACCGCTGTATCGGGCAGAAGCAGCGCTGGTTTCTGCTCAAGCTCATCGCCGACGAATCGAGGCTGCGCTTCGATTCCACCGCCACGCCGGAGTTCGACCGCTGGCGCTGGGCCGACTATTGGACGCCGGTGCGCGAAGTCGTCTACTTCAAGCGGCGCGTTTACGTGCGGGCGCTGCACGATCTGGGCAACTTGATGTTCCCCGAGGGCTTGCCGCCTTATCCCGAATGGTGGCCCGAAGCACTCAACCAGGCTTGACCACGGCGAGCAGCACGATGGCAATCAGCAGCAGCGAGGGCACCTCGTTGAAGCCCCGGTACCACCTGGCGCTGCGCGCGTTGCGATCCTGCGCAAAATCACGCATCAGCTTGTAGCAGAACAGGTGATACGCAATCAGCACCAGCACCAGCGCCAGCTTGATCCTCAGCCACTCCATCGCCAGGTATGCGGGCGCCGCCGCGAGCATCGCCGCGCCTAAGCCGACGCTTGCCAGGGCGCCGATGGTCATGATGATGAAAAGACGGCGCTCCATGACTTTGAATCGCTCGATGCCGATCGTGTCTGCGGCATCCGCGTGATAAACATACAGTCGCGGCAAATAGAACAGGCCGGCGAACCAGGTCACCACGGCGATGATATGAAATGCCTTGAGCCAGAGCATGATGGCCCGGCATCGTATACCGTGATGGACCGCCTGTCGCCGTATGGCGCCATTCGGGTGCGGGCGTGCCCATCGAGGCCCTGCCCATCAAAGGCCTGTCTTAGGGGTCGCCGCGCGTGTAATGTCCATTACTCCCTAACGGTCGGGCCGCTTCGACCCCGTTGAATCCGGCGCGCAAGCGCCTATGGATACTTGAGATATATGGTGGATTTGTTCCGTAAATTTGTGGTCAGACCGCATGCGCCAAAGCGCCGCGCCGTGCTTCTCTGCCTCACCGTGCTGTGCGGCCTTGCGATACTGTACACGGCGTTCGAGCTGGGCCGATACGACGCGGGATTCCGCGTCTTCGATTCGGTCCGCGGCGCATTGTCGGCCAGTTCGCGCATCCGCGAGCTCGAAACGGAAAATGAAAAGCAGCGCCGCGAATTGGCAGCCGCGGACGTGGCGCGGCGCGTCGACCGCGAGGGCTATAAGCAGGTCGCACGCAGTCTGGGCGACATGCAGAGTCAAATCGCCCGCCTGAACCAGGACTTGGCCTTCTACCGCGGATTGGTGCAGCCGGACTCCATCATTCACGTGAAGGTGCAGCAGATGCAAATCGTGCCGGACACCGCACCGGGCCAATACCGCCTCAAATTCGTGTTGATGCAGACGGGAAAGCCGGACGGCGTGGTGGCGGGCGGCGCCGCGATCACCATCGACGGGTTGCTGCACGGCAAACCCTCAACTTTGAGTTTTAGCCAAGTGGCGCCCAACCGGCGCATCAGCCTGGCATACTCTTTCCGTTACTTTCAGGACTACGACGAGCCCATACAATTGCCGCAGGGGTTCGAGCCGACGCGCGTGGGAGTCGAGATTCGCAGCAACCGGGACAGAGACGCCAGCCACAGTTTTCGGCAGGCCTTCGTTTGGAAGGCGCAGGGTATGTCGGTCGAGACCGAGGCCGGCGCCACTCCTTCAGTCAAGGGTGACGTCGATGTTCAAACAGAAACCGAGTAAGAGCGAGAAAATCGACACCTTGATCGGGGCCAAGACCCGCATCGAGGGCGACGTTGAATTCACCGGCGGCTTGCACCTCGACGGCTACATCAACGGCAACGTCAAGGGCGAACCCGCTGCGGGCGCCTTTCTGTCGGTGAGCGAGCAGGGCTGCATAGAAGGCTCGGTGGTCGCGCTCAATGTCGTCCTGAACGGCATCGTCAAGGGCGACATCGAGGCCGGCAATCGGGTCGAACTGGGCTCGAAAGCGCGCGTTTTGGGCAATGTGCACTACACCATCATTGAAACCGCCGTAGGCGCCCAAATCAATGGAAAGCTGATTCATCGAACGAATCCGCGGGCCGACGGCGCCGGGCAGGCGGCCGGCACGGCAATTCGGGGACTTAAGGGGGGTGAACCCAGTCCCAAAGACAGCCCGGAACTTTGATTGACCACGGGCCGGCGAGGTAGAATAGATCCATGAGTGCGACATACGAATCCATGACGGCCGATGCGGCTCCGCCGGCCCCGAATGTGCTGGTGTTCACCGATGCCGCGGCAGGCAAGGTGGGCGAGCTGATCCGCGAGGAGGCGAATCCGAACCTCAAGCTGCGGGTATTCGTCTCGGGCGGCGGTTGCTCGGGCTTCCAGTACGGCTTCACCTTCGATGAGAAGATGGAGGATGGCGATTTCTGCGTCGAAAACCACGGCGTGCAGCTGCTGGTCGACCCCATGAGCGCGCAATACCTCATGGGTGCGGAAATCGACTACAAAGAGGACCTACAGGGCGCCCAGTTCGTCATTCGTAACCCAAACGCGAAAACAACCTGCGGTTGCGGGTCTTCTTTCTCAGCCTAAGAATGTTGGCCGCCTAGATGAGCGGCGGTCGTGTCGTACCCGACGTGCTCGCCGCCGTCGATTTGGGCTCGAACAGCTTTCACATGGTCGTGGCGCGCCATTCGCACGGCCAGCTCGTCATTCTGGATCGCCTCCGAGAAATGGTGCGCCTGGCCGCAGGCTTGGGCGACAGCGGCAGGCTGGACGAGGCAGCGACGGAGCGCGCATTGCGATGTCTCGAACGCTTCGGCCAGCGGCTGCGCGCCATGAATGCCGACAGCGTGCGGGTGGTGGGCACCAATGCTCTGCGTCTCGCCAAGCGCAAGCGCTGGTTTCTGGAACGCGCCCGTGCCGCGCTCGGTCATCCCATCGAAATCATTTCAGGGCTGGAAGAAGCGCGCCTGATCTACTCTGGCGTGGTGCATACGAGTCCCATGAGCCCGGACAAGCGGCTGGTGATCGACATCGGCGGCGGGTCGACCGAGGTCGTGATCGGCGAGGCATTCAATCCCCTGCTGCTCGAAAGCCTGTCGGTGGGCTGCGTGGGCTTGAGCGCCATATGCTTCGACGACGGCAAGATTTCCGAAAAGCGCTTCGAGCGGGCGCGGACCGCGGTCAGGCTCGAGCTCGAGCCCATACAAGAGGCGTACCGCAAGCTGGGCTGGCTGCAGGCCTTCGGCAGTTCCGGGACGGTGCGAGTCATCGGCGACGTGCTGCGCCGGCTCAACCCCGAATCGCCCCGGATCACGCTCGACAATCTGCGCTCGCTGGCCGAGCGGGTGATCGCCGCAGGCCATGTGGATGAACTCGATCTGGAGGACGTGGATGCCGAACGAGCTCCGGTGTTTCCCGCGGGGCTGGCGATTTTGCTGGAAGTCGTCGAGAACTTCGGCATCGATCGGGTGCGCGAAGCCGAAGGCGCGATGCGGGAAGGGTTGCTGTACGACCTCATGGGGCGCTTCACCGACGAGGATGCCCGCGTGCGCAGCGTGCGCGCGATGGAAAAGCGCTACCACGTCGATGAGCACCAAGCGGATCGCGTCGAGGCGACGGCGGTTGCGCTGCTCGAACAGGTTGAGCCTGAATGGGGCCTGGAAGATCCGCTGGCCGAGTCCGTTCTGCGTTGGGCGGCGCGGCTGCACGAGTCCGGTCTGGATATCGCGCACTCCAAGTATCAAAGGCACAGCGCCTACCTTCTCCAGCATGCCGATATGCCGGGTTTCCCGCGCGAGGAGCAATTGTTGTTGTCCGCTCTGGTCGGCGGTCATCGCCGGCAATTGTCCTTCGAATCCCTGGAGGACCTGCTGCCGCCCTGGGACCGTCTCGCGGAGTTTCTGATCGTGCTGCTGCGGCTCGCGGTGCTGCTGCATCGGGGGCGCAGTCCGCAGCCCTTGCCGGAAGTGCGCCTCGGTGCCAAGGGCCGCACGGTGAGCATGGTCCTGCCGCAGGGATGGATGAAGGAGCATCCGCTCACCCTCGAGGATCTGGAGCAGGAGCGGCTGTATCTCAAGGATGCCGGATTCCGCCTGAATATCGCCTTCGCCTGAAGCGCCGCGCCCGCGCAAACATCGCTCAGGCGTCGATGAGCGGCACCCTTTCATCGTACAGGCTCAAGAGGCGCATTTGCGCGCACACATGATCGGGGCCCTCGGCGCGGGAGTAGCGGCCGGCTGAATCCAAATCCCAAGCCTGCGTGTCATCGGCCACGTACAGCTTCAAATCCTCGGCCACCCGCGACTGCAGCTCGGCCGCTTCCACCGGGAAAGCGACCTCGATGCGGCGGAACAGATTCCTATCCATCCAATCGGCGCTGCCGCAGTAGATCTCTCTCGCGCCGTCGTTTTCGAAGCAGTAGACGCGCGAATGCTCCAGGAAGCGGCCGACTATGGAGCGCACCTTGATGCGCTCGGAAACGCCGCGGACGCCCGGCAGCAGGCAACACACGCCCCGCACGATGAGCTCGATATCCACGCCGGCGCGGGAAGCCCGGTACAACGCCTGGATGATGGTCGGCTCCGTGAGCGCGTTGAGCTTTGCAATGATGCGGGCAGGCCTGCCGGCGCCCGCATGAGCGCTCTCCCGGTCGATCTTGGCCAGCAGCGCCTGCTGCAAGCTGAACGGTGCATGCAGCAGCCTGCGCAGGCGGGGCACGCGCGTCAGGCCGGTCAGCTGCAGGAAGATCTCGTGTATGTCCTCGCCGACGGATTCGTCGGCCGTCATCAAGCCATAGTCGGTGTAGAGCCGCGCCGTCTTGGCGTGATAGTTGCCGGTGCCCATGTGGCAGTAGCGCCGCAGGCCTTTTTCCTCGCGCCGCACCACCATCACCAGCTTGGCGTGGGTTTTGAAGCCGAAGACGCCGTACATTACGTGGGCACCGGCTTCCTGCAGCTTGGTCGCGATGTCGATGTTGGCTTCTTCGTCGAAGCGCGCGCGCAGCTCGATGATCACGGTGACGTCCTTGCCTGCCTGCGCGGCCTCGGCAAGGGCGTCGACGATGGTGGAATCGCTGCCGGCCCGGTACAGGGTTTGCTTGATGGCGAGCACCTGGGGGTCGCTTGCCGCCTGTTTGATGAAATCGGTGACCGGACCGAACCCTTGAAACGGGTGATGCAAGAGCACATCGCCGGCGCGCAAGGTGGAGAAGATGTCGCTGCCCATCCGTAGCCGCTCAGGGACGCTCGGCGCAAACGGCGTGTACTTGAGCTCTGTACGGTCCACCAGATCGTAGACGGCCATCAGGCGATTCAGGTTCACCTGCCCGGACACCTTGTACAGGTCGTCGTCGGTAAGCCCGAATTGCCCGAGGAGGTAGGCGAGAATCTCGTCGGGGCAATCGTGCGCCGTCTCCAGGCGCACCGCATCGCCGAAGCGGCGCGAGGCAAGCTCGCCTTCGACGGCACGCAGCAGATCGTCGACTTCTTCCTGTTCGACGAACAGGTCGCTGTTGCGCGTGACGCGGAACTGATAGCAGCCGCGCATGTGCATGCCGGCGAACAGCTGAGAAACGAAGGCCTCGACGATGGTCCCCAGGAACACGAAATTGCGGCTGCCGAGCTCGTCGGGCAGCCTGATCAAGCGCGGCAGAGAGCGCGGAGCCTGCACGACCGCGAGGCCGCTGTTGCGGCCGAACCCGTCCTCGCCTTCCACCACCACCGCGAAGTTCAAGCTCTTGTTGAGTATTTTGGGGAACGGCCGCGCCGGATCCAGAGCGAGCGGGCTGAGCACGGGCTCGACCTCGCGCCTGAAATAGTCGGCAAGCCACGCGGCCTGGGCCTCGGTCCACATGTCGGGCGAGACGAATACCACGCCGTTCTGGGCGAGCTCGGGCATGAGCACATCATTCAGCAGCTGATACTGCTCGTCGACCAGGCGCACGGCGCGGGCGCGAATCGCTTTCAGCTGCTCGGGCACCGGCAATCCGTCCGGCCCGCCTTGCACCGCGCCCGCCTCCAACAGCTCTTTGAGGCTGGCGACCCGGATCTCGAAGAATTCGTCGAGGTTTGCGCACGAGATGCACAGGAACCGCACCCTTTCGAGCAGGGGAATGCGGCTGTCCTTGGCCTGCTCCAACACCCGCTGGTTGAACTCCAGAAACGAGAGTTCGCGATTGATGTACAGTTGCGGCGCCTGCAGGTCGGTGTCGTTCATGCTGGACAGTCTAGGCGTATCGATACACGCCGCCCAATATTCGAGCACCCGCGGCCCCGGTCACGCCGCCGGTGCTCGAGGTCAGGCCCATTCATGCTGGTTCCGGACATCGGGCCGAGATAGAGGCTCATTGAGCGCCGGGTCCGCATTGAACGATCAGTTGGCCGAGATCCGCGCCGGATTCTCGCGGAAGCCAAAGCTCGAATCGAGAGCGGAGGAGACGCTGAACATGCTGCTCGCCGGAGTCTCGATGGCGAGCGGGCCGGCGCCATCCCGGGCGGAGTGGCCATTGGCCGCCTGCTGCGACGGCGACAGATCGGCGAGCAGCGGCGCGGTCACGCTGCGGAACTCCTTCAGTGCCTCGGCTCGCAGGGGTTCGGCGCCCGGCAACCGCACGGTTTGTGGATTCTTGTGCACGCCATTCACGATGTATTCGTAGTGCAAGTGCGGGCCCGTGGCGAGGCCGGTCATTCCCACGTAGCCGATGACCTCGCCCTGCCGAACATGCTCGCCGACGCGCAAGTTCTTCGCGAAGCGCGACATGTGGCCATACAGAGTAGAGACGCTGTTGCTATGTGCCAGCACGATTGCGTTGCCGTAACCGCCTCGCCGGCCGGCAAAACTGACCCGCCCGTCGCCGGCGGCGTGCACGGGTGTGCCGGTCGGAGCGGCATAATCGGTTCCCATGTGCCCGCGAATGAGGTTCAGGATGGGATGCAGGCGATGCGGATTGAACACCGAGCTCACCCGGGTGAATTCGACCGGCGCACGCAAGAAAGCCTTGCGCATCGGCTGGCCGTCCGGAGTGTAGTAGCTGACGCTGCCGTCCGCCGCCACGAAGCGCACCGCCCGATACACCTTGCCGTCGTTGACGAACTCGGCGGCCAGCAGGTCGCCGTCGCGAAGGTACTTCCCGTCCTGATAGATCTGCTCATAGACGGCGGTGAAACGATCGCCCTCGCGGATGTCGAGCACGAAGTCGATGTCCCAGGCGAACACATTGGCGAGTTTCAGCGCCACGATGTCGGAGATCTCGGCGGCCTCGGCCGCCTGAAACAGCGACGAATCGATGGTGGCCGTGGCGGTGCGGATCCGTGTTTGCACGGGATTGTCGATCATCTTCGCCGCGAATCCTGCGTTTCCGCGCACCACTTTCAGGGTCTGAGTCTCGCTGACCTTGCGCGTGAGTTCCTTTATCTCACCCGCGCTGTGCGTGAGCTTGATGGCCTCACCCGGCTTGAGAAAATCCAGGCTTTGGCGAATGCCCGGCAGCTGCCGAATCGCGGCGAGGTCCGCCGTGTCGAGCGCCATGCGGCGAAAAATGGCATCCAGGGTGTCGTTTCTGCCGACGATTACCTCGATCGTCGAGCCGACGCTGGCTTGCTGCGCAATGGCCCCTGGGTTGCCTTGGGCGGCGGCCGGCGGCACTGCGGCGGGCGCCGCCTCAGGCGGCGCATGGGGGTAAATCAGCGGCGCCGGCGCGTAGGTCACCGACGTGGGGGTATCGATCGCGGCATGCCAAAGAATCAGCGCCGCACTCGCCGCCGCCGCGTAGGGCGCGAGCTTCGTCATCAGCTCCTTGAATGTCTTGGATAATCGAGAGTTTCCGAGGTTGTTGCGATGCATCAAATATCCCAGCGAAACGGCTGCTTAGGCTAGCCGCGAGCCTTCGCTCGGTCAATGGAGCCGGGACAGGAGCTTCGCGATGTCCTCGGCCGGCAGTGGACGGCTGAAGAGATATCCTTGCGCCTCGTCGCAGCCGAGCGCGTACAGCCGCTCGGCCTGCGCTTCGGTTTCCACTCCTTCGGCAACCACATAGATGCGCAGGGCGCGCGCGAGATTGATGATGGCGGAGACAATGGCCATGTGCTCGCCGCTGATGGTCATTCCGGCGACGAAGGAACGGTCGATCTTCAAGGCGTCCAAGGGCAGGTGCGCGATCTGGCTCAAGCCCGAATAGCCGGTGCCGAAATCGTCCATGAAAATCTGCAGCCCGGCCTCGCGCAGGCGCAGGAGCTTTTGCACGTTGGCGCCGGCGTTCTGGGCGACCATGGTTTCAGTGATTTCCACATCGATTCCGGCGGCGCGATTGAAGTCGGGCCCCAAGGCTCCGAGCACCGTCGCGACGAAATTCGGCTGCCTCAGCTGCACCTCTGAGACGTTCACGGCCACGCGCGGCACCTCCAACCCCAGCGATCTCCATCGCTGAGTGTCGGCGAGCGCCTGTTCGAACACCCACCGCCCCACTTCCACGATCAGCCCGGACTCCTCCAGCAGGGGCACGAAGTCCAGCGGCGGGACCACGCCGAACTCCGAATCGTTCCACCGGATCAGCGCCTCCAGTCCGCGAATCCGGCGGGTCGCCAGATCCACCTTCGTTTGATAATGCAGCGTGAATTCCCTCTGCGTCACCGCCTTGCGCAGGCGGCTCTCGAGGTGCAGACGCTGCGCGACTCGCGCGTTCATTTCCGGCGAGTAGAAGAGATAGGGATCCGCGGCATCCTTCGCGCGCTTCAGCGCGGCCTCGGCATTCACGAACAAGCTCTCCGCGGTCTCAGCATCCCCCGGATACACCGCAATTCCGATTTTCACCGTGGTGCGCAATTCGATCCCATCGATTACGAGCGGCTCCGCGAACGAGTCGATGATCGAGGTGTCGATCCAGCGTGCCATCGAGGTTCCTGCAAGATCGGGAACCGCCACCGCGAAGCGGTCGCCGCCGATGCGCGCCGGGGTGGCGGATTCGCCCGCCGACCGCCGCAGCCGGTCCGCGAGTTCCTTGAGAATCTGATCGCCGGCATATCGTCCCAGCGTGTCGTTGATCCGCTTGAAGCGCTGCAAATCGATGATCATGACCGCGAGCTGGCGCCGCTCGGCCCGCGCAGAGTGCAATGACTGAGCCAAGCGGTCGAAGAACAACTGACGATTGGCCAGCCCCGTCAAGGTGTCGTAGTAGGACACATAGGTGAGCTTCTCTTCCTTGCCGATGTAATCGAGCGCGAAAGAGATGTCACCCGCCAGATCCTTCAGCAGTCTCAGTTCCTCATGGTCGAAGAAGCCGGTTTCCGCCGCATACAGTACGAGGATGCCCACCGCCTGATCGTCGACGAGCAGAGGCATGGCCATCTGCGAACGAAAGCCGCGGGCCAGCGCTTCTCGTTTGAGCACGCGCTGCGACGAGGCTTCGATGTCGTTCACGACCACCATTTTCTTTTGACGCAGCGCCCACCCCACGGGGCCGGGGTCCTCCTCACGATTCGCGAGAACCAAGCCGATCTCCTCCAGGAATCCTTCCTCGGACCCTTCCCAGACCAGGGGCGTGGCCTTCATGGCGCCGGGCTCCACCAGGCCGATCCATGCCATCCTGAAACCGCCTTGTTGCACGGCGATGCGGCACGTTTCGCGCAGCAACTCGCGCCGCTCCCGCACCCGCACGATGGTGGCATTGATGCCGCTGAGCACGGCCTGAATGCGGCTCAGGCGCGCGATCCTCTCTTGCTGCGATCGGTGATGGGTGACATCGCGAGCCACGCCGCGGTAGCCCATGACATTTCCGAGCGAATCGAGCAGCGGCAGCGCATTGCTGTCAAGCCAGCGAATGCCGCCGCCCGCGTGCTGCAGGTGCAGCTCCAAGTCGCGCCAGCCGCGCTTTTCGGCGATTTCGCGCCGCAGCAGGTCGGCCATGGTTTGCCGGATGCCCGGCGGCATGATGTCGAGGCAGCTTTTGCCGATCAATTGGTCCGGGGCGTACCCCAGGATGGCCTCCACCGCCGGGCTGCAGAAGGTGTAGATGCCCTCCGCGTCGATTTCCCAGATCCATTCCTGGGTCGCCTCGGCGATCGAGCGGAATCTCTCCTCGCTGTCGCGCAGCGCCCGCTCGGCGTTGACTCGGTCGGTGATGTCCTGGATCTGATAGATGAAATAGTGCGGCTCGCGCGATTGCAACCAGACCAGGGAGCCGCTCAGTTGAGTCCATACCACGTATCCGTCCTTGCGGACGAAACGCTTGTCGGTCTGATAGGTCTCTATGGCTCTGTCGAGCATTTGCCGCAGCTGAACGGCATCGGCATCCCGGTCGTCCGGGAAGGTGATGGACTGCACGTCCGTGGCGAGCAATTCGTTCTCGCCGTACCCGACGATCTCGCACAACGCGGGATTGACGCCGAGCCACCGGCCGTCGGGAGCGACCAAGGCCACGCCGATCGACGAAAAATGCATCGCGAAGCGGAACCGCTCTTCGCTCTCTTCGAGCTCTCGCTGCGCCCAGCGTCTGGCCTCCCGCTCCTCGGCGTCGCGCAGCGCCCGCTCGATGGCCGGCACCAGCCGCGCTCGATTCTCCTTCAGCACATAATCGACCGCGCCTTGCTTGAGCGCCTGGATGGCGCGTTCCTCGCCGATGGTGCCCGAGACGAATATGAAGGGTGTGTCGGGGCGCAGTAATTTCGCGATTTGCAGCGCTTCGATGCCGTCGAATCCCGGCAATGTATAGTCGGACAGGATGAGATCGGGCGAGAAAGCCGTGAGCGCTTCTTCGTAGACGACGCTGCTGTCCACGCGGCGGCTGACGAAGTCCAGACCCTGCAGGCGCATTTCGCGCAGCAGTATCTCCGCGTCCTCCGCCTGGTCCTCGACGAGCAGGACCTTGATTCTGCGGCGCGTGCTCATTAATTGGGAATGCGGTTCATGACCGCCCAGTAAAGCCCGGTTTGAGTGATGACGCTGGTGAATGCCGAGAATTCAACCGGCTTTACCAGGTAGCTGTTGACCCCCAGCTTATAACTATCGAGGACATCTTGCTCTTCCGCCGAAGATGTCAGCACGACGACCGGAATTATCTTGGTCCGCTCGTCCGCCTTCATGCGCCGCAGAACCTCGATGCCCCCCAGCCTCGGCATTTTGAGATCGAGCAGAATGAGGCGGGGCTGGCCGCCGAGGCGCCCGCTGTAAGCACCCTCGCGGAACACGAATTCGAGCGCCTCGACTCCATCATGGAGCCGCACCACCTTGTTGACCAAGTTGCTCTTGCGCAGCGCCCGGACGATCAATTCCGCATCGGCGTCGCTGTCTTCGACCAGCAGAATCTCTACCGCTTCAAAATCGTTCACTGCGAGTCTCCTTGGGGTAGTGCGAAAGAAAAAACCGCGCCCTGGTCCACTTTGCCTTCCGCCCACACCCGGCCTCCGTGCCGGGTCACCACGCGGTGGACGATGGCAAGGCCGACGCCGGTACCGCCGAACTCATCGGCGCGATGCAATCGCTGGAATACGCGAAACAGCTGTTCCGCGTATTCCATATTAAAACCGACGCCGTTGTCGCGGACGGAGTACTGATTCTCGGTGCCGACCCGGCGTCCGCTGACTTGGATGAGCGGCCGTGCCGCCTTGCTGCTGTACTTGACCGCGTTGTCGATGAGATTCACCCAAACCTGGCGAAGCAGGCCGCGGTCGCCGCGGGCGGGCGGCAGCTGCTCCACCTCGATATGCGGTGCGGCTGCGGCTTGGTGCCCGACGGGCAACTCGGCATGCAGGACTTCCTCCACGACCTCGCGCACCAGCGAGTCGATGTTGACCTCGCCCTGCGCCACCGGCTGGCGTCCCAACCGGGAGAACGCCAGCAGGTCGTCGATGAGAGCGCCCATCCGCTTGCTGTTCTGGCGGATCACGGAGAGATAGCGAAGCCCTTCGGCATTCAGCCGGTCCTTGTAATCCTCCTCCATCATCAGGGCGAAGCCGTCGATGGCGCGCAGCGGCGCCCGCAAGTCGTGAGATACCGAGTAGCTGAAGCTCTCGAGCTCCTTGTTGGTGGCTTTGAGCTGCGCGGCGTTGTCCCGGAGTTCCGCATTCAGTTCGCGGATGGCGTGCTCCGCCAGCTTGCGCCCGGTGATGTCCACCGAGATTCCCAATAGAAATTTCGGCCTGCCGTTTTCATCGAAAATCGGCATTTTCATCGTGTGCAGAGTCCGCACGCCGAGCAGCCGCGTATGAATCGTCTGCTCGGGAATATCGACCAGGGCGCCGGTGGCGAGGACTTCGCGGTCCTTCCCCTGGACGAAGTCGGCCTGCTCCGCGGGGAGGAAGTCACGGTCTGTCTTGCCAATCACGTCCTCCTTGGAAAGCCCCAGCAGATCCATGGACGCGCGGTTCTGCCGCACGTAGCGCAGAGTGCGCGCATCTTTGATGAAGACCATGACGGGCAGATTCTCGATCAGCGAATCGAGAAAACGATTGGTTTCCAGCAGCTCGGCCTCGGTGCGCTTGACGTCGCTGATATCGCGGGCGACCGACAGCAGCCGCTCGGTCCTGCCATCGCCGCTCTGAATCGGCATCACGATGACGTCCCACCATTTCGGCGTTCCCGCCCGCGTCGGACTGAATCCCTGGAAGCGCCCCGCGGTGCCGCCGAGCGCCGCGGCCACGGCGCGGCGTGCCGCCTCCTGATCCTCCCCGCTCCAGAGGGCGAACCAATCGGCGTCGGCAACCGAGCGGAAGTCCGCGACCTCCATCAGCCGCAAGCCTTGCGGCGTCACATGGCTCAGGCGTGCGTCGGGCGTCAAAATCGACAGGCAGTCCGGCGAGCTGTCGACGATGCTGCGGTTGTACTGGTCGCTGGCGCGCAGGGCACGCTCGGCGCGGCGCCGCGCCAGCATTTCACGGTGCACTCCGCGGAACAGCGCCATGAATACCGCTGAGGCTAGGGTGAGTGTGACGAGCAGTGAAATCAGCGTGGTGTGCCGGACGTCGGCGGACGCGCCTTGTCGCTGCGCCAGCAGCCCCGCTTCGACCGAGTCCATTCGCGCGACGATGCCGCGAACTTCCTCGGCAGTGCGGCTCGGGCGAGCAAGGCCAAGCACAGCCCGTGCGGCCGACTCGCCATAGTTGCGGTAGGCCGCCAGGCCGTCGGCCATATCCTCCAGGCGGGCCGTCACGGCGGCATTCAGCGCGGCCCAGTTGTGCTGCTCCGCCGGGTTATCGCTGGTGAGCCGGCGGATGTCCTCGAGGCGGCCTTGCACGATGCTCACCAGGCCCAGGTATTCCTGCAAACGAGCCCGCTGCGCCGTGAGCAGATAGTCGCGCTGAGCCAGTTCGGCGCCCGCCAGCGAGCCGTAGAGATCCGCAAGGCTGGCGCGCACCTCCTGAGTATGCGCCACCCATTCCAGAGAGATCTCGTGCTCGGCACTGGTTCGGTACGTATAAGTGCCTCCTATCAAAAGAAGCAACATAGTCAGCAAGAAACTCGAAAGAATCTTGATTTCGACGGTGGCGAGAGTCATCAGCCCGCCAGCGCCATCAGGCCGAAAAGCGTCGTGACCGTGGCCGCCGCTCGGGCAGGCGCGGCATGATTGCCTAAAGTCAGGCCTTTCTGTGGCATCGGAAGGGTCCCTTCCCAATAAGAACGGTCCTCAGCCTGCTGGCTGAAGGACTTACCGCACTGCGATACCGTACACAATTGGTCTTGGCTTCTGAACCTCTGGATAGCGGAAATACCCCCAGGGAAGGAGCCGGTAAACCCCGTATTTGTGCTGGGAAAAACGCTTTTTGGCCCCCTAGGAAGCCTGTTTGGAGGCAGCCATGACGCGGACTCTTTCCTGCAGGATGCTCGGTCCGAAGTTGCGTACGCGCTCCATGAAAGTCTCCGTCACTTCAAATCCCTTTGGAACCAATAATGTCCCGACGTTGGTGCGCAGATCGTCCATGAACACCATGCCCGGTCTGACGTCGCCGACCGTCACTTCGCTGAGTTCCTGTGCGCTCACCAAGACGCCGACCAACAATTCGAGCCGCTCGATCAGCTTAGCGTCATGCCGCGACGGTTGAGCGCGAATGGCGGCTATCGCTTCGTGGATCGGGCGGCCCTGGGCGATCAGGGTATCGTATTCAAGCACCAAGCGAAGAATTCCTCCGCCCAATTTGATCAGTCCCTCGGGCATGTCGCTCTTGGCTTGCTGGCTCCCGGCCAGAATTTCCATGACCGGTTCGAGCCGGGGAATGCGGCCGAGCAGCTTTTGCGCGACCTGGGGCGCGCCGTCCGCCAAGGCTCGTTCTTCCGGCGCCAATCGCCTGCCGTAATACAGCTTCTCGACCAGTTCCGCGGGCAGCGATATGTAGCCGATCTGCGAGAGCATGGCGGCCGCCTCGAGCTGCCAAAAGCCCCTGGTCCCGCCCGCTGCCGCCAGATCGGCGGCCAGGCGCTTGACGCGGGTGGCGCGGCCGAATGCCACGGGGTTGGTGATCGCCAGTATGTCGATCAGCGCTCCAATGCAGCCGATCAAGGTTTCTTGCAGCAGAACCTTTTCGGCAATCAGCAGGCGGTGGTGGGCGACGCCGGCCTCGATGGCCGAGCGCAATTGTTCGGGCGGGCAAGGCTTGGTCAAATAGCGGAAGATCTGGCCTTCATTGACCGCCGCCATGGCCACGTCGCGACCCGGGTCGCCGGTCAGCAGGATGCGCGTCGTTTCCGGATGCAGGTGCTTTACATGCTTCAGAAGAGTTGCGCCGTCCATGCCGGGCATGCGCATGTCCGAGACGATAACCGCAGGTGCGCCGTGGTCCTTGATGAGCTGCAGGGCGCCGTGCGCGCCATTGGCGGTTCGGACCAGATAGTCGCGTCTGAGATGCAGAGCCAAGCCGTCCACGACTCGAGGCTCGTCGTCCACACAAAGAACATGGGGCAGGTCTTCGCGGTTCATGTTTCAGGCCATTGGTTCGTCAATTGGCGGGAGAGGCGCTCGCCAGCACGCGGCGCCGGGCCTCGTCCCAATCGAAAGGCGCGTTCAGACTTGCAAGATACCCCTCATCCACTTCCGGGGCAGCCGTGCCGGAGGCGGTCAGCCCATGCGCGCCCGCCGGATCGAGCAGCGCGTGCGATACCGCCAGCGCTCCGAGCAGATCGTAGCCGTGGGCGGTGACGGCGGCCGGGGTGTGGTGCAAGGCCACCGCCTCGACGATCGAATACGGCAGCCCCCAAAGACCGAGCAGGTAGGCGCCGATCTCCGCATGGGTCGCTCCGATCGTCATCCGTTCGCACTCGAACAGCGGCCGATGTTCCGCCCGCGATAGTTCGAGCGCCCGCCTCAGCTCGTCGGGACATTCTTGCACCAGGATCCAATAGCCGATGTCGTGCAGCAGGCCCGCGAGCCATGCATCGTCCGGGGAGGCACGTCCGCCGGCCAAGGACTTGCATGCTGCCGCCGCAAGCTGCGAGTGGTTTTGAAGTTGTTCCGGGGCGACATGCGGCAGATCGCGGGGACTGTTCCACTGCGAAAAGATCTCCGCGGACAGAACCAGGTTGCGGATGGTCGCGAAGCCCAGATACGTTACCGCGTCCTTGATGCGCACCATCGGCTTGCGCAGGCGGAAAAACGCCGAGTTCGTGATCTGCAGTACCTTGGTCGCGATGGCCGCATCGGCGTTGACGATGTCGCCGACCTCGGCGGCCGTCACGGTGGGCCGCGACAAGGCGGCCTGCAGCCGGCCGTAGGTCTTGGGCATCGCAGGCAGCTTGCCGATGCTGCCGACCACCTTGCGCAGGGGCTCCTGCGCCAGAAGATCCTGAAGATTGAAGCAGCGCTCGATGATGTTTTCCAGCTGCCGGCCGTCGCAGGGCTTGGCGATGTATTGATGCGCGAGGGAGGTCAACCTTACCGCTTGCACCGGGTCGGAATAGCCCGACACGATGATGCGCACGGCGGTCGGCCAACGCTGTTTGACGACGGTCAGCAGCTGCCCACCGTCCATTCCCGGCATTCGCACGTCGGAGACGATGAGATCGACGTGCTGCTGTTCGAGCGCCGCGATTGCCTCCTCGCCGCTCACGACGAATTTCATGTTCCAGTCGCGCCGATGCTTGTAAAGCCGCGCGCGCAGGCTGTCGAGCAAGTCGCGTTCGTCGTCTACGAATAAGATGTCCTTCATGCTTGCGGCTTCGCGGCACGCCCGTCGATGGGCAGCCGCAGCGTGAATTCGGTGCCTATCCCCACGTTGCTGCTGACGCCGATCAGGCCGCCATGCTTGTCCGCCACGATCGAGTGGGTGATCGCGAGGCCCTGGCCGGTGCCGCGCCCCACCTCCTTGGTCGTAAAGAAAGGATCGTATAGCTTGGATAGATCGTCCGCCGGAATGCCGCAGCCGTTGTCGCGGACGCGGATCACCGCCGTATCGCCGTCGACCGCCGTGCTGATGTTGATTTCGCCCGTGCTCGAATCTCTGCCGGCGTCGTGAATCGCATGAGCGGCATTGACGATGAGGTTCAGGAATACCTGGTTGAGCTCGCCGATATTGCAGACCACCGCGGGCAGCTCGGCGAATTCCGTACGGACCTTCGCCACGTACTTATACTCATTGGAAGCCACGAGCAAAGTCATCCCGATGGCGTGGTTCAGGTCGGCGGGACTCTGCTCGTTCGAGTCGGGATGAGCGAATTCCTTCATCGCCTTGACGATGTTCGTGACGCGTTCCACCCCGTCCGAGGTTCGTTCGAAGGCCTTGGGGATCTCCCCGCGCAGG
Source organism: uncultured Gammaproteobacteria bacterium (assembly GCA_963784105.1). Taxonomy (GTDB): domain Bacteria; phylum Pseudomonadota; class Gammaproteobacteria; order Steroidobacterales; family Steroidobacteraceae; genus Bog-1198. Next base: position 14,736 of record CAWAQE010000008.1, on the reverse strand, counting down.
AAATCCACGTCGTATTTCGCCCACGAGTCGGCGAACTCGCCGCGCAAGGCATCGTGAGCAGCGTCTCCGGGCAGAGCGTCGACGGCGCTGCGCCAGCTGTCGAGCAGCCGATTGAAGTCCTCGTAGACGCTGCGCAGGAAGTGCACGCCGTCGCCGACGTATTGAATCGGAGTATTGATTTCATGGGCGATGCCGGCGGCAAGACGGCCCACGGACTCGAGCTTCTGCGCCAGCTGCAGCTCAATGACGACGCGCGCGCGTTCCTTCATTTCCTCCACGAGCTTGTTTTGCAGCTCCTCTTTCTTGCGGTTTTCTTCGCGTTTCGCCGAAATGTCGGCCCCGACGGACACGGAGTGCGTCACGCGTCCGGCGGCGTCGAATATCGGCCTGATGGATACCCCCAGCCAGAACTTGCTGCCGTCCCGGCGCCTCGCCTCGCTTTCAAAGCGAAAGGTCCTGCCCGCGCGCAATGCCGCGTTCACATCCGACACGTAGCTCGGCTCATGACCCACCCACTGGGTCAAGGTGGAGACGCCCTTGCCTATCAATTCGTCGCGGCGGTATCCGTGCTCATCGGCGACTATCTTGTTGCAATAGACGATGATGGGTTCCGGCACGGATTGCTCGGTAATGACGAAGAACGTCGGCGTCGCATCCAGCGCCTGATCGCGCAACGTCAGCTGCTCGCGCAGCGCCTCGTTCTGGGCGCGCAGGGCCGCCGCTTCCGCGTGCAGCCGCAGGAACTGCGCCGCGGATTCGTCCGGTGCCGCTTCGAGCGGGGGGGTCAGTTGTCGGCCCGCAGTCATTGCTGGAGTCCTTTCAGATCTCTTGGGTCCGGGGTGCGGGCCCTGCGGCCGCTTCCCGATGGTTTTCAATCCATCGTATATCGCCCGCGCGCATGGATTCTTGAGGGCTGCGGCCGCCAATCCCGGTGCTGCGCCGGCGAATGTGTGAGGGAGTTCCAATAGCAAAGCGCCGCCGATACATACTGCGACGGCACTCACATATCCTGATTTTTACGGGTTTTTCCTGCTTGCGGAGCAGCACTGCGAAGTGCAATGTTCGCCTGGATGATCGAAGGACGTCTCGCGCCGATGAGCGTGGCCGGAACATGCAGGACGGTTGTTGGAAAGTACCCGTGGCAAGCACCACCACAGCAGACGAGCTCACCCGTGTGATATTCCGCAGGCCTCCGGCCCGGCTGCGGATGCGTGCAATGCTGGGCATTACAGCGGCACTCCTGACAATTTTTGCGTGGCTCTCGCCGGCCGAGGCTGACGGCTCCTCGACCATCGGTGAGCTGAAACAGCTGAATGTCGAGGATCTGATGAATGTCGAGGTGACGTCCGTCTCCCGGCATCCGGAGAAGCTGCTCGAGGCCGCCTCCGCGATCCAGGTCATCACCCAAGAGGACATCAAGCGCTCCGGGGCCACGAGCATTCCGGAGGCACTGCGGCTGGCCGACAATCTGCAAGTGGCGCAGAAGAACTCTCATGATTGGGCAATCAGCGCCCGCGGTTTCAATACCGATTTGGGCAACAAGCTCTTGGTCATGATCGATGGAAGAACGGTGTATACGCCGCTCTATTCAGGGGTCTTCTGGGACGTGCAGGACTATTTGCTCGAGGACATCGATCGCATCGAGGTCATCAGCGGGCCGGGCGGCGCGCAGTGGGGCGCGAATGCGGTCAACGGCGTGATCAACATCATTACCAAGAGCGCGGCGGATACGCAGGGAGTTTACGCGGAGGCCGGCGGCGGCTCGCAGCCCCGGGACTTCGCCGGCGCGCGCTACGGGGGCCAGCTTGGGCCGGACACGGAATACCGCGTCTATGGAAAGTACTTCGATCGCGGCGATGAGGTGCTGGCCAACGGCGATCCGGAATCGGACGCGTGGCGGCAAAGCAGGGCGGGCTTTCGCATCGATTCCCAGGCCTCGGCGCGCGACAAGCTCACGCTGCAGGGCGATGTGTACGACGGCAGCGAGAATGAACAGGCCGGCGGCGCGGCGGGCACGAGCGGAGCCAACGTGCTCGGCCGATGGGGGCGCATCCTGTCGGACGACTCGGACCTGAGTCTTCAGTCCTACCTGGACCAAACTCATCTGGCGGACCCCGTGCCGCCGTTGGTGGTCGCCGGATTGGAATTCGGCCCCGCCGGAATGTTCTTCGACGACTTGACGACCTACGATGTGGATTTTCAACATCGATTCCGCTTGAGCGCGCGCCACCGGGTCACCTGGGGTCTGGGCTATCGCTACACGCATGATGCCGTCGTCAATGCGCCGGGGCTGGGCTTCTCCCCGCCCGTGCTGGATCAGAGCCTCTACAGTGCGTTCGTCCAGGACGAAATCGAACTGCGGAGAAATCTGTCCTTCACGGTCGGCACCAAGCTCGAGCACAATGATTACACCGGATTCGAATTCGAACCCGATGCGCGCCTGAGCTGGATCTTGAGTTCGAGCCAGTCTCTTTGGGCGGCCGTGTCCCGCGCCGTGCGCACCCCCTCGCGCATCGATCATGATCTTACGGAGGGGACGCCGCCGTACCTGGAGGTGCTCAAGGGGGGCTCGGATTTCACTTCGGAAGCGCTGATCGCCTATGAACTGGGCTATCGTGCGCAGCTTAATTCGCAAATCACAACGTCCGTTTCGACTTTTTACAACCAGTACAACGACATCCGCAGCACGAGTTACACTCCCGGCACCATCCTGCCCCTGTACTTCCAAAACAACCTGGAGGGAGATACCTACGGCATGGAGTTCAGCGGCAACTATCAGGTGTTGCAAGACTGGTCGCTGCACGCGGGGTACACCTTGCTGAGGGAGAACCTGCGCGTGAAGCCGGGGCAGTACGACCTCGACGGCGCGCTGAATGAAACGGCGGATCCCAAGCACCAGGTTTCAATACGCTCATCGCTGAACCTGCCGGCGCGCGTGCAGCTCGACGCCGCGCTGCGCTGGGTCGATACGCTGTCGACCAACAATGGGCCGACGCCCGGAATGGTGCCGGCCTACTTCGAGCTGAACACGCGTGCCGCGTGGCACGCCGGCGACCGGCTCGAGCTGTCGCTGACGGGGCAGAATCTGCTGCACGCGCGTCATACCGAGTATGGCTTTCCCGATCCGACGCGACCCGAAATAGAGCGCAGCGTGTATGGAAAGCTTTCATGGCGGTATTGAGGCGGCCGCTGCGGGCGTTGCTTTGGTGCACGCTGGTCATGATGGCACTGGTACATGAGGCTTACGGTGCAGAGGAGCCGACCGAATATCAGGTCAAGGCGGTCTTCGTCTTCAATTTCGCGCGCTTCGTGGAATGGCCTCCGCAGGCGTTCACGGCGCCCAACGAGCCCTTCGTGATAGGCATTGTCGGACCCGATCCGTTCGGCGCGCGCTTGGACGAGGCCGTACGCGGCGAGCAGGTCGGCCAGCATCCGCTGCTCGTACGGCGCTTCCGCAATGCCGACGAAATCGGCGACTGTCAGATCCTGTACATCGACCGTTCCGAAGGCGCGCAGCTGAGCCGGATTCTCGCCGCCCTGAATCGACGCAGTACCCTTACCGTGACCGATCTGGACGGAGCCGCCCAGCGGGGAGTCATGATTCAGTTCCTGACGGAGAGCAACCGCATCCGCTTGCGCATCAATGTCGGAGCGGCGCGCGCCGCGGGATTGACGATCAGCTCAAAGCTGCTGCGCCCGGCTGAAATCGTCGCCACGGACGGCGGGGGCTGACGTGCCTGCCTCATCGCCGATTCGGCGCACATTGATGCGGATGATATTTCTCTCGAGCGGAGCGGTGCTGGCCATAACCACCATCGCGTTCTGTACGTACGAGTTCATGACCTTCAGGCAATCCAGCGTTCAGCAGCTGCAGACTTTGAGCGAGGCAATAGCCAGCAACAGCACGGCCGCGCTGGCGTTCGACAATGCGGACGACGCTTCCACCGTGCTCGCCGCATTCAAGGCCGAGCCGCACATCGTCGCGGCGGCCTTGTACGACGCCCAGGGTAAATTGTTCGCGACATATCCGCGAGGGCTGCCGGCGACGCGCTTTCCGTCCCGGGCGGGCGCGACGGGCTATACCTTCAGCCGCGCCGAGCTCGCCGGCTTTCAACCGGTCGCGGAGGGCTCCAGCCGGCTGGGGACGCTGTTCGTCGAATCGGACCTCGGCGCGATGTATGCGCGCATCCGTCTGTATGCGCTGATCGTCATCCTGGTGATATGCATTTCCTTGCCGACGGCCTATTTGATTTCCCGCCGGCTGCAGCACCAGCTATTGCATCCGATTCTGGCCCTTGCAGATACGACCCGGGCGGTGTCCGAGCGCCACGATTATACCGTCCGCGCCGTGCGCACCGGCGCCTACGAATTCGATCTGTTCACCGACACCTTCAATCAAATGCTCACGCAGATACAGCAGTCCGAGGGCAAGCTGCATGCGCAGCTCGGCCGCCTCAGCCTTCTGCAGCACATCACCCGCGCCACGGGCGAACGCCAGGACCTGCCGAGCATTTTTCAAGTCGTCCTCGGCAGCCTCGAGGAGAACCTGCCCATCGATTTCGGCTGCTTTCTGCTGCACGACGCCGCCGCATCGTCGCTTACAGTGAGCACGCTCGGTGTGGCCGGCAGAAAGTACGCCGACAAGCTCGGTTTGGCCGAACATCTGAATGTACCGCTCGATGCGAACGGACTGTCCCGGTGCGTCGCGGGGCAGCTGGTTTACGAGCCGGACGTGCTGCTGGTGCCCTTTCCGTTTCCGCAGAGGATGGCCGCCGCGGGGCTGCGCTCCATGGTCATCGCGCCGCTGATCGTGGAGAACCAGGTGTTCGGCGTGCTCGTATGCGCGCGCTGCGAGGATCAGGCTTTCAGCAGCGGCGAGTGTGAATTCTTGAAGCAGCTCAGCGAGCATGTCGCACTGGCAAGCCATCAGGCGCGGCTGTACGGCGCCCTGCAGCAGGCGTACGACGATCTGCGGCAAAGCCAGCACACCGTCATGCAACAGGAGCGGCTGCGGGCGCTCGGGCAAATGGCGAGCGGCATCGCTCACGACATCAACAATGCGATCTCGCCGGTGTCGCTATACACCGAATCGCTGCTCGAGCGCGAGCCCAATCTCAGCGAGCGGGCGCGCGGCTATCTGACCACCATTCAGCGCGCCATAGAGGATGTGGCCAGAACGGTGGCGCGCATGCGCGAATTCTATCGCGAACGCGAGGCGCAGCTCACCCTGGAGCGTGTCGACATCAATCGCGCCGTGCGGCAAGTCGTGGAGCTGACGCAGCCGCGCTGGAGCGATCTGCCGCAGCAGCGCGGGGTGATGGTCGATCTGAAGACGGACATGCCGGAGTCCCTGCCCGACATCATGGGCGCGGAGCACGAGATCCGCGACGCTCTCACCAATCTGATTTTCAACGCGGTCGACGCCATGCCGGCCGGAGGCACGCTGTCGGTTCGAACCCGCAAGACGACGGACGGCGCCGGCGCGGACCGGGTGCACATCGAGGTGACCGACACGGGCATCGGCATGGATGAGGACACGCGCCGCCGCTGTCTCGAACCCTTTTATACGACCAAGGGGGAGCGGGGAACGGGGCTCGGGCTGGCAATGGTGTACGGCATGATTCAGCGCCACAGCGCCGAGCTCGACATCGAGAGCGCTCCCGGCCAGGGTACCACCGTAAGATTGTCCTTTCCGGCCGACACATCGTCCTTGGTGTCGGCCGCCAGCCACACGAAGCCCGCGCCCGTCATCCGCCGGCTGCGCATCCTGCTGGTCGACGATGATCCGATGCTGATCAAATCCCTGCAGGATACATTGCAGGAGGACGGGCACGTCGTCACGCCGACACACGGCGGACAGGAGGGCATCGACACTTTCGCGGCCGGGCACAAGCGCGGCGAACCATTCGACATCGTCATAACGGACCTCGGCATGCCTTATGTGGATGGGCGCAAGGTGGCCTCGTCCATCAAAACGATCTCTGCCGGGACCCCGGTGATACTTCTCACGGGCTGGGGGCAGCGGCTCATTGCGGCGAACGATATTCCCGCCCATGTCGACAAAGTGCTGAGCAAACCGCCGCGGCTGCAGGAATTGCGTGCGGCGCTGTCGGAGCTGGCCACATGAGCGCCGCGGCTCGTCTGCTCATCGTGGACGACGAAGTGGCGCAGATGCGCGCCCTGTGCGACACGCTGGGCCTGGAGGGATATGCCACCCAGGGTTTCAGCTCCGCACAGCGCGCCCTGGAGGCGTTGCGGCCCGGCGAGTTCGATCTGCTGCTGACCGATCTGATGATGCCGGAGATGGATGGCATAGCGCTGATCGACGCCGCAAGAAAGATCGATGCGACGCTCGGCGCGATCGTGATGACCGGCCACGGAACCATCGACACGGCCGTGCAGGCCATGCAGGGCGGGGCGCTCGACTACCTGTTGAAGCCGTTCAAGCTGAACGTCATATTGCCGGTCATCGCCAGAGCGCTGGATGTACAAAGACTGCGCAGAGAAAACGCGGAACTGCAGGAGCGCGAGCGGCAGCGATCCGAGGAACTCGCAGCCGCTTATCAGGATTTGGAGTCGTTCTCTTATTCGATTTCGCACGATCTGAGAGCCCCGCTGCGGTCGATAGACAGCTTTGCGCAAATCCTCCAGGAGGATTTCGCGGCAGGGCTGGACGAGGAGGGGCGGCGCGTCATAGGCATCATCCGCGACGGCAGCCGGAAAATGGACCAGCTGATCGTGGGGCTGTTGGAGTTTTCGCGGGCCGGAAGAGAGCGCCTCGATCTCGACAGCATCGACATGACGGCGCTCGCCGGTGCGGTGGCCGCCGAAGCCGCGGCGGTGTACACCGGCGCCCAACCCCTCATCGACATCGCCGACCTGCCGCCCGCTCAGGGAGATGCGACGGTGATCCGGCAGGTCTGGTCGAACCTCATCGGCAACGCGCTGAAGTACAGCGCGAAGCGGCCGGAACCGCGGGTCAGAATCAGCGGTCGGATCGAGGATAGGGAAGCCATCTACCAGGTGGAGGATAACGGGGCGGGTTTCGACATGCGCTACGCGGACAAGCTTTTCGGCGTTTTCCAGCGTCTTCACCGGGCGGAGGATTTCTCCGGAACCGGGGTGGGGCTGGCGATTGTGCATCGCATCATAGCGCGTCATGGGGGCCGGGTATGGGCAGAGGGGTCCCCGGGCGTCGGTGCCCGTTTCCAGTTCTCATTGCCGGTCGGAGCGGTCTCATGATCTGCGCGATCAGGCCGACAGAGATCCATAACAGAGATCTATAGATGACAGTGAAACTGCAACTTGTGGTCGTCGAGGACAGCGCCGTCGACGCGGAACTCGTCTCGAGGCATTTGGCCAAGGCCGGCCTGGACGTGGTCATTCACCGCGTGCAGACCGAATCGGAACTCGTGACGGCACTGCAGGAGACACGGCCGGACCTCATTCTCTCCGACTTCTCGCTGCCGCAGTTCAGTGGACTGCGGGCTTTGGACGTCGCCATCACCCACGCTCCGGAAACGCCCTTTATCTATGTTTCAGGGACCATCGGCGAGGAGCGTGCCATCGATGCCCTGCGGCGCGGGGCGACCGACTATGTCCTGAAGACCAACCTCTCCCGCCTGTCTTCCGCCGTGGAGCGGGCGCTGCGCGAGGCGGCGCTGAAGGCCGATCAACGCAAGTCCGAACAGCAGCGGCGCGACCAAGAGGTCCGGCTGCAGCGGCTCACGCGCAGTTACCGGATGTTGAGCAGCACGAGCTCGGCGATTCTGCGCCTGCGCAACCGCGCCGATCTATTTGACGAAGTGTGCCGCATCGCCGTCGATCAAGGCGGCTATGAACGGGTGACCATCAGCCTGGTCGATCCGGACGCGAGGGTTCTGCGGCCCCGCGCCTGCGCCGGAGCGGACTCGGAAGTTCTGCGGGGCGTCGATTCGGCGGTGCTCGATGCCGAAGCAGAACCCGGGACGGCCGAACGCGCGATCCGCACCGGCGCCCCCAGCGTCCGCAACGATCTTCTGGGCGAGAGTGAATCCGCGGAACAGCATGAAGTTCTGATTGCGCATGGCTATCGGGCGCTTGCCGCGCTGCCGCTCCTCATCGACGGCACCCCGATCGGCGTCGTCACGCTGTACAGCGCGCAGAGAGGGATTTTCGACGAGGCCGAGATCGGTGTCCTGCTGGAATTGACAGCCAATCTGGGTTTTGCGCTTCAATACCTGGAAAAGGACGAGGCCGTTCACTTCCTATCCTATTTCGACAGTCTCACAGGGCTCGCCAAGAGGCCGCTCTTCTGCCAGCGCCTGGCGCAGCGCCTCGCCGACGACGCGGCCGGCGGCAATGGCCGCACCATCGTGGTGTTCGACGTGCAGAAATTGGGCGCAATCAACGATTCCTTGGGCCGTTATGTGGGCGACCGGCTGATCGAGAAGGTGGCGGCGCGGCTCAAGCAGGCCTACGCGGATCCCGAATGCGTGGCGTACTTCGGCGGCGGGACGTTTGCCGTGATGCTCGCCGACGAGGGCCGCACGACGGATACCGGCAGGCTCATGCAGAACGCGGCGGCCCAGACGTTCGTCGAGCCCTTTTATATCGACGGCCATGAATTACGAATCTCGATCCGCTCCGGGCTCGCGTTCTATCCGAATGACGCGGATTCGGCCGATGCCCTGGTGCAGGACGCCGAAGCGGCGCTCAAGGCGGCCCGGGAAGACAACGAAAAATACATGCTGTACGGATTCGTCACCCAGCGTCCGACATCGCGGAGCCTCGCGCTCGAGGCGCGACTGACAGGCGCTCTCGATCGCGAAGAATTCCTCCTGCATTATCAACCGAAGGTCAGCATCGAAAGCGGCCGGATCGAAGGCCTCGAGGCGCTGCTGCGCTGGCAGGACAGCGAAGACGGTCTGGTGCCGCCGTCCATTTTCGTTCCCCTGCTGGAGCGTTCCGGCGCCATAGTGGACGTCGGGGAATGGGTCCTGCTTCAGGCTGCCCGCGACATCCGCGGCTGGGTGGCGTCCGGCATCGCGGACGTCCGGGTGGCGGTCAACGTCTCGCCGTTGCAGCTGCGCAGGCGCGATTTCGTGGATCGGGTGCTGGACAGCATCAAGCCCGCGATCCAGCGGCCCGCGGGAGTGGATCTGGAGATCACGGAAAGCATGCTGATGCAGGACTTGGAATTGTCCATCGGCAAGCTTGCGCAGCTGAGAGAGGCAGGCATCGGCATCGCGATCGATGATTTCGGGACCGGCTATTCTTCTTTGCGCCTTCTCGCCAGGCTTCCGGTCGATACGCTCAAAGTCGATCGTTCATTCGTGCAAAGCATCGCCGACACGCCGAATATGCTGACCTTGGTCTCGACCATCGTTTCTCTCGCGCGGGCCTTCGACATGAAAACCGTCGCCGAAGGCGTGGAAACCTCCGGGCAGCTGCAGATGCTGCGGCTCATCAAGTGCGACCAGGCACAGGGCTATCTGCTGGGACGGCCGGGTCCGTCCGCCGACGTGCCCTCCGTCATCGCCCGCCTGTCCGGCGCCGCCAAATAACGACCGCTGCGCGGATCGACGTCTTCTCTCCATATTCCTGTAACCAGGGATTCATCTTCCCCCGCTAAAAAGGCGCTTACCTTTTCGGCAATGATCTTTGAGGGGATACCCATGCATAAGTCGATCGTGTCTTTCACGGCAGGGCTTTTCGCAGCCGGCGCCGTTCTAAGTTCCGCCTTCGCGGGAGAAAATGTGCACGGCGCAGGCACGGCCACGCCGATCAAGCACCTCGTGGTGATCTTCCAGGAGAACGTGTCCTTCGATCACTACTTCGCCACCTATCCCAACGCGGCCAATCCCTCGGGGGAGCCGCACTTCGTCGCCGCTCCGGGCACCCCCTCCGTCAACGGCCTGACGGGCGCATTGCTCACCAACAACCCCAATGCCACGAATCCGGTCAATGGCGTCGGCAAAACCAACCCCTTCCGGCTGGACCGCAGCGAAGCGGCCACCGCCGATCAGGACCATGACTACACGCCCGAACAGTTGGCGTTCGATCACGGCTTGATGGACGCCTTCCCGGCCTCGGTCGGTACCGCGGGCCCGCCGCCGGCGGGAACTCCGATCGTCGGCACGACCGGCTTGACCATGGGTTACTACGACGGCAACACCGTCACGGCGCTATGGAATTACGCCCAGCGCTATGCCATGAGCGATAACTCCTACGGCACGAACTTCGGGCCGTCGACGGACGGTGCCATCAATCTGGTCTCGGGCCAGACCAACGGCGTCACCACGGATGTGAATCCGGGCGGCTCGACCATCGGCGACGGCAACGGCGGCGTGACGCTCATCAGCGACGCCGACCCGGTGGGCGACGTGTGCTCCACGACCACCGGCGAGCTGGTGCAGTTCAGCGGCAAGAATGTCGGCGATCTGCTGAACGCCGCGGGGGTGACGTGGGGATTCTTCGAGGGCGGCTTCAACCTCGGCCTCACCAATGCCAACGGCACCACGGGCTGCAAGCGCAGCACGCTCTCCAAGGTGACCAACACGGTAAAGGCGGACTACATACCGCATCACCAGCCCTTTCAGTACTATGTGTCCACGGCCAATCCGACGCATGCCCGGCCGAAGTCCGTTTCCGCCATCGGCCACAGCGGCGACGGCGCCAACCATCAGTACGACCTGCAGGACTTCTTCGATGCCGTGAGCGCCGGCAACTTCCCGGCGGTGTCCTATCTGAAAGCTCCCGGCTACCAGGACGGCCATGCCGGCTACTCGGATCCCCTCGACGAGCAGACCTTCGTCGTCACGGTGATCAATTTCTTGCAGAAGCAGAGCGACTGGGACTCGACGGCGGTGGTCATCTCCTATGACGACTCGGACGGTTGGTACGATCACGCCCTGGGACAGATCGTGAATCAATCCGCCACAGACGCCGATGCCTTGAGCGGCACCGGGCTGTGCGGCAGCGGCGTGGGCGCACTGCCGGGCGTCAACCCCGCCACGCAGCACGCGCAGGGACGCTGCGGCTACGGTCCGCGGCTGCCCTTGCTCGTCATTTCTCCCTGGGCGCGGCCCAACTTCGTGGACCACACCCTGACGGATCAATCCTCGATTCTGCGATTCGTCGAGGACAATTGGCTGGGCGGCGAGCGGATTGGCGCGGGATCGTTCGATACCATCGCGAACCCGATCAACAACCTATTCAACTTCGAACGGCCCGAGAATTCCGGGCGCTTAACCCTCGATCCCAGCAGCGGCGCGGTCGAAAGCGGTGGCTTTAGCTGGTAGCGCGGCCTGATGCGGTGCCGCGCGCGGCACCGCGGGAGCTAATGCGTGTCCCGCGGGGGCACGGGGGGATCTCCCCTCGTGCCCCATTTCCTTCGCGGCGAGATCGAAGTAGATTGTCACCTTGACCACCCGCCGCATATTCCTCCAAGGTTCGGCATTTGCCGCAGCCGGCGCGATCGCGCCTCGGGCGTTCTCTCACGCCATGCCCCGCGCCATGGCGCCCGCCGTACCGAATCTCGATCCCAATAGCCTTGCCCGCTTCGTCGACCCGCTGCCGCAACCCGTCATTGCACGCCCCGCGGGCCTGCGCCCCGTTCCTGGAGCGGCGGGCGAGCGGGCGCCGCACTACCGGCTGGCAATGCGCGCCATTGCCGGCAAACTGCATCGCGACCTGCCGCCGACCCCGCTATGGTCGTACGGCGGATCGGTGCCCGGCGTCCTGTTCGAGACTCGCAGCGGCCAGGGGCTTTCCGTCGAATGGGCCAACGCGCTGCCGCCCAATCACTTTCTTCCCATTGACCATTCGCTGCACGGTGCCGAGAAGGGCACGCCCGAGTCGCGCGGAGTCGTGCATTTGCACGGCGGCAGAACTCCGGCCGACAGTGATGGATATCCCGAGGACTGGTATCCGCCCGGGCAATCGCGCACCTACTACTATCCGAACGAGCAAGATGGGGCTCTGCTCTGGTATCACGATCATTCGATGGGCATCAACCGCCTCAATGTGTACGCGGGACTCCTCGGTCTTCACGTGATTCGCGACCCGGTAGAGGACGCGCTGAACTTGCCCGGCGGCAAGTACGAGGTGCCGCTGGTGCTCTTCGACCGAGATCTCACGCGCGACGGACGCCTGAGCTATCCGGTGTCCGCCGATCCGCAGCGCCCCTGGGTGCCCGAGGCCTTCGGCGAGGCGCAACTGGTCAATGGCAAGATATTTCCCTATCTCGACGTCGA
>CAWAQE010000007.1:0-503705 GCA_963784105.1 uncultured Gammaproteobacteria bacterium | reverse complement strand
ATCCCGCAAAACCACAAGCCGAGCCGATGGCTGCGCCACGGCAGCTAAGCAGAGAGAGCGCTAACACCGCTCATGCGGGTTTGACCTCGGCAGCATTTCTCCGACATTATGCGATTCTTAAAGCCCCCCCCTTTTTCGGTACGAGCCCCCCTAATATTCGGCCGGAGGAGCCTGGCCTGCCGCCGCAATTGCGGCGATGACATCGCGCCGCGCCGCGAGCACGGACACCAGCGGAATGTGGCGAACCTTCGTCACTTCCGCCGCCGTGAACGAGGGTGCGTTCGAGGCCTCGCCCGGGCTATAAGTCGCCGCGAGCCAGTTGAGCACGGCGGCGAGCTCGGCGTCGGACAGCACCGAGTTCGCGGCACCCGGCACCCGGAGCACATAATTGCGGCCCGCAGGACTCTTCATGTAAATGCCGAGCGTGCGGGCGAGGGGTGGAACTTTGCCGGGCACGCCCTCGGCTCGGGGTCCGTGACAGCCCATACAGTAAAGCATGTAGTTTTGAGCCGGATCTGCCCGAGCAGCGCCGGCCAGAAGGCACCCGGCCATCAAGGCGCTGCAAAGGCGGGCCGCCGTCACGTGTTAGAGGCCCAGCGCGGCGAGCACGCTCGCGCGATGTTCGCGTACCGCGGTACCGTCCTTGGGCGAGCTGCGTTCGGCGGCGATTTCGCCCGCGGAGAGCGGCTTCGTATCTTTTGAGGCGTGATCGAGATCGAAGACGACGAAATTCAGCACGGCCGCGAGTGTCGCGTCATCGAATTGCGTGAATTCGGGCATCTTGAAGTCGAAGTGATTCTTCTCCACGTCGACGGCGCCGAACATTCCGTAAAGCACGGTCATCGCCAGCTGGCGGCGCCCCTCGGCGATGGACGCATAGCGGGCAGGATAGGAGGTGAGCGGCGGGGCGAGCGAAGGCGTTCCGGTGCCCTTGGATCCATGACAGACCGCGCAGTTCGCCTGGAAGGTCGCCTCGCCGGCGGGATAGGAACTTGTTGCCGGTTCCGCCGCAAGGCACGGTGCCGCGGCACCAAGAGCAATGCAGCCACGGCGATCAACCGCGGATGTCGTTCCTTCATTTCTCCGCGACACCGAGGATGACGGACACGGAGCAATGGTAGTTCGAGTCCGCATTGGCCATGCACCAGTTCAAGTCGTTGTTGCGCGACGGGCGGTACATGGGTTTTTCGCGCTCGTTTCGATTGCATTCGCAATTACCGCAGCTCACCTTTCCGCAGCAATCGTTGTACGACACGATGTAGTCGCGCTCATCGGCGGGATTGTGGCAGGTTCCGATCCACGTGATCGGCGAGGGCGTCGTGCCCGGCGGGCATGAATGGGACGAGCCTCCACAGCACGAACACAGAAAACCGTCGATTGCGCAGTATTTCCAATAGTCGCAGCTCTGCGGATCGCCCGTCGCAGCCTTGCTCTTGGCGCCCTTTGCGGCCGGTTCAGCCGCCAGGGCGCGCGAGGAGCGGTCCATGGGCAGCAGAGGGATGAGTGCCGCACCCGTCAGAAGCTTGCCGAGCGTCCCCAGCACGCTGCGGCGGGAGGTGCGCTGCGCAAGGGAGCGCGATGATTTTTCAAACAGGTCGTCGATCGAACGCATACCGGTGCCTTTTTAGGGAGTCAGTAAGAGCCAGGGAGTCTGTCCCAGCTGTTTCTCGACGTGGCGCAGTCGGCCGGTCACGGCGTCGAATACGGCCAGATCACGGCGATTCGTCGCCCCGAAGAGTATCGGCGCGTCGTCCTGCGTTACTTGCACGGCCACGACCGGGGCAAGCTTGTCGCGCTCCAAGGGCCAGCGCGCCACACGCTCATGAGTTTTGAGATCGAATACCCATATTTCCGTGCCGCCGTCCTTGTGCGATCCTTCGCCGCCCACGTGCATGGGCACGTACAGTCTGCCCAATTTGCGCTGGATCGCGCCCACTTGAGTTCCGCCGGTGCGCCAATGACCTTTCTCCGCCGGGCTCACCAGCGACCACGGTGTGCCGAACACCGGCTGTGCGCCGGAGAAATTCACTTCGTGCACTTCGCCGAGAAAGGACAGAAACGTGTACCCGTCATTCGACGGAATGCCTTGCGCGAAGATGGGGTCCACATCCGGATTGAAGAACGGCTCGGACATCGATCGCGATGCCTCGTGGCCCTCGGCGTCGAGGGTGACCGTCAGCAAGCGGCCGCTTTCGCAAATCGAGGACACGCGATTGGGTCCGGAGGGAATGACCAGCACGCAGCCTGCCGTATCGATTTCACTGAGAACGGTGCCTTTCACGGGGTCGAGGACGCCGAAAGAAGCGGCCGGCGTGATGTACGACACGTAGACGAAGTGCGCATCGGCGCTGTACGCCAGGTTGAAGAAGGTCGGCAGCGTCATCGCCCGCTTCGAAGGCAGCACGATCTCGTGAGTGACCTTCAAATTCGAATTGTCCGTGAACTCCACCACATCGGTGCGCGTGCCGCGGCTGCCGCGGGAGAAGTACGTGGTTCCGACGATGCTGGTCTTGGCATCGGGGGACAAGTTGAAGCCGGGGTTGAAGCCCGCATCGATCTGGCCCAGGCGCTGATAGGTATCCCCGTCGAACAGGTCCACGCGCGCATCGATTTCGTTTTCGAACGCATCGTCCACGACGTAAACCCGGTGCGGGTTGTTGGGCGGCAAGACGGCGACCGACAGGTGTTCGGCCGGCAGCGGCGGTGCTGCAAGCAGCGGCGTACACGTGGCAAGGCACAGCACGGCGGTTCGCAAGATGAGCGTATGCATCGATATCCCCGTTCCGGCCAGTCGTGAACCGCATCCGCGGCTATAGGAATAGCCCGGCCGATGAATTAGTTTCGCACACTGCCATCGAATTCGGAAGCTCGCCGCCTCTTGGCCGAATCTATTCAGGCAATTGAGCTAACATATCCTCCATCATGCTCGACCCTGCGATCGGTATTCTGATAGTTGCCGGATTAAGCTTGCTCTTGGCGGCCGCCGCCACGGCCAAGCTGCGCGATCTTCGCTATTTCGAGGAGATATTCGCAGCCTATGCGGTGCTGCCGGAAGCTATGAGCCTGCCCGTCGCGCGCGCGCTTCCTTTCGTGGAATTAGGCCTCTCTGCCGGCCTGTTGACGGCGGCCGGCCGGCCGTACGTCGGGCTTGGCGTCATCGTGCTCATGCTGGCGTACGCGGCAGCCATCGCCATCAATCTGGGGCGCGGCCGCCGCGACCTGGCCTGCGGATGCGGAGGGCCGGCCGAGCGGCGCCCCATCGCCCCCTGGATGGTTTGGCGTAATTGCATCATTGCGGGTTTTGCCGCGATTTCACTGCTTCCGTGGGCGTCGCGCCCGCTGAGTCTGATGGACGGAGTGACGATTGCCTTCGGGCTGGTGTCGGTCACGCTGGTATATCTATGTGTGGACCTGTTGCTCGGCGATGTCGCAAGGCGCTCGGCGCGGTTGAGGGGAGTTCGATGAGCGCATTGGCAATTTCCAACATCGTGCTATGGGTCATCGTGGCCTGTTTGCTCGTGGTCGTCCTGGCGTTGATGCGGCAACTCGGAGTGCTGCACGAACGCATCGCGCCCGTCGGCGCCTTGATGCTGAACCGGGGTTTGGCGGTGGGCGACAAGGCGCCGGTGGTGGACGTTCCCGACCTGAATGGCGCATCGGTGCGAATCGGAGAAACCCGTGCCGACGGCAAGAGCCTGCTCCTGCTGTTCGTGTCGCCCACCTGTCCGGTGTGCAAGTCGCTGCTGCCCATCGTCAAGTCGAGCGGCAAGGACGAACGAAGCTGGCTGGACATCTTGCTCGCCAGCGACGGCGACTTGGACGAGCACCGCGCATTCGCGAAAACCCACAACCTCGATGCAGCCGCGTACGTGCTGTCCGCGCCCCTCGGCATCACCTATCAGGTGAGCCGCCTGCCGTTTGCGGCGCTCATCGACGAGGCGGGAATACTGCGCGCCCGCGGATTGGTCAATTCCCGCGAGCACCTCGAGAGCCTGTTCGAAGCGAAGCGGCTGGGAGTCGCGTCGCTGCAGCAGTACTTCAGCGACGCGCCGGCGCATAAATAACCGCGGCGCGATCTCAAGCCAGCGGCAGATTGTGCGGCCGGACCAGCAGATGCCAGTCCTGATGCTCCTCGAGTATCAGCGCAATCGCCGCCTCGATCGCCGCCTTGACTGCATCGATATCGCTCGCGGAGCCTCCCTCCTCGAGCGCCGCGCGGATGCGCGCCATGGCGTTCTGCAGTTCGGCCACCAAGCGCTCGGAAGTCGTTCCAAGCCGATAAGCCTCGGATTGCGCCAGCGCGCCGTGCAATGAGGCGCCGAGCGCCGGGAAAAACGTCGTCACCAAGGATAGCCAGAGAGTGTGGACGAGAAGGTGCATCAGAGCGCCGAGCGCCGTCAGTCCGAATAGCGCGGTATTCACGATGTGCACTCGATGCCGCAGCGCATGCTGCTTGCTCGCGATGCGGTAGTGGTAGTGCCGCTGCTGTTCGAGGATGTCCACCGTCCACTCGGCGTAGCTCGAGACGAACGCCGGGTCGGACCAGGCGGCGGCAAGCTGCCGTTTCGCCAGCGGCTCGTTGGCCGCGCACAGCGCGGCCACATCGTCGGCGCCGCGCAGATGCTGGCCGGGATCGAACACGCGCAGATACCAATTGGGTTCCGCCGCGGGGGCGGTGAAGTCGAGGAGGGGCGCGAGCATGGGCAGATACCAGCTCAGCTCGGCGGTCGTGCGCGCGCGCAGCCACTGCGACTGCCAGTCGCGCCGGTGACCCCGCCAATAGATTGCGCTGACCGTGCCGATCACCAGCACTTCGCCCATGGCCCATAGTCCCGCGAAGGGATGCACCCGGTGGTTCGAGCTGTCCCAGCCCAGCGCCAACGGCATCACTGCAAACAATACGGCGACGGCGCTCAGCATGTAAATCGCCCAGAAGCCGCTGCGGTAGCGGTTTCCATACAGGAGCGCGCGCTCGTCGAATTGTTGGTGCGGACCTGCGATGGCATCGATCAGAGGCAGCAGTGCCGGGGGCGGCCGGGGCGCGGGGGCGGGCGGCAGCGATTCCACATGCGCGCCGATCAATAACACCCGTTGAATGAGTTGATGCAGCGCCATCGTTCAATCGACGATTTCGTAGGTGGTGGCGAATATGCCTTGGGACACGATCCCCAGACTGCCGTCGCCATAGTCGACCAGCCATTCGCCGGCACGCCCGCTCAAGCGCGAGATGCCGTCGGCAAGCAGCACTTCGAACGGCTCGGTCATGGGCACGGCCATGATTCGATTGGGCAGGCTGACATAACGTCCCGCCTGCCCGGCGACGCGTCGGCGGCACCGGACGATACTTGTCCGCAAACCGGGCATGCGACACGCGCCAGTGTTCTCCCGCGGTGCCGGTGATGATGGCATCGCCGGGCGCCGCATGCACCAGTCCTTCGGAGGTTTGCACGGTGCATGCGACCGGGGTGAACCGTACGTGGATTTCCCGCTCCAGCTTGCGCGCGAAGACGCGGCGCGGATCGGCACTGATCGCGCTCGAATAGCCGCGCTGCCCGGTCGAGGAATACAGAGGCGGCGCACCGCGGCTCACGCCGCGCCTCGCTCCGCCGCTCCGATGCGTTCGCGCCAATGCCGTACATCGTGCAGAGCCCTGAGCGCGGCGGGCAGGCCGTCCACCAGCGCCGCCGCCTCCCGCAGCAACGCCGCGCGTTTCTTCCCATCGGTCAGGGCCTGGGCGTACAGGGCGGCCGCCAGTTCCAAGGGCTGCCATCGGTCGCCGTGGTTCTTCGCCGCAAGCTCCCGCTGAAATTTGACGACTGGCCCGATCACCTGCGCGGCCTCATCGAGGCGGCCCTGCCGGGCGATGGCCATCGCCAGCCAGGTGGACTTCTCGACCAAGTCGCGCCGATCACCGACCGCCTCGGTCAGATACTGCTTGCGCGCTTCGATCGCCTGGCGCTGAGCCCGTTCGGCGTCAGCGTAATTGCCCAGCAAGTATTCCGCATGGCCGGCGATATTCGCGGCCAGATACAGGCTCACGTACTTCTGCACTTCCTGGACGCCACGCTCGGGAGTGATGGCCTGTAGCCGGCGCAGCGTATCCCACGCGAGACGCCGGGCATCGGTCAAGTCGTCGCCCTCATAAGCCAATTCGGCCTCACCCGCTTCCTGCAAGGCTTCGACGATGATCGGCGCCATGCTGCTCTTGGCTTCGGTTTGACGGAGCTTGGTGAGATGCGGCGTCATTTTCGCCAGTGCCGCCGCCGCCGCGGCGTGGTCGCCGAGCAGCGCCAGCTGACCGGCCATGTACTCCGCTTGATAGGAGTAAAGGATCACCGGTCCGGCGCCGCCGGAGGCGGCGGTGGTGAAATCATCGAACATCTTCTGATAGTAGGGGACGGCCTCGCGCAGCCGGCCGGCCGACCAAAGAGCGTCCGCCGAGACTCTGGTGTGCCACCCCCAAATTGTTGATGCTGACGAGGCTCTTCGGGTCGAGGTTGAGGAGGCTGGCTGAAATCTGCTCGCTGCGTTCGGAGATCCGCCATGCCTCCCCGGGGTTGAGATCGTTTTGCGCCACTGCGGAAAGCGTGCTCTCAATGACCTGTTCGGCGTGCAAGGCCAAGCGGTAGCCAGGCCGCCGTTCGAGTACTTTGTCGGCCAATGCGACGGATTCTTCGCCCATGCGCCGCGCCTCGTCGTTGCGTCCGAGATTCTGCAGAGCCGTAACCAGCCACGAGCCGGCCTCCGCATACAGGGCCGCCATTTCGATATTCGACAGATCGAGCGCACCCAGTTCCACGGCCAATCGCCGGGCCTGTTGCTCGGTGAGGACGGCGGCTTCATTCTTGATTGTCGCTTTGCTGCTCGAAACCGCGGCGCGCCAGTATGTCCACAAAGGCACGCCGCGCGGCGACCGACGCGTGCGGCGCCTCGGCCACGGGCCGCAGGAGATCGTAAGCCCGCTTGCCTGACACCAGCCCCGCCGGATCGTTTTCATTGTCCAAAACCTGCGCCTGGATGGCGTAGGCCAGCGCCAGCGCAATGGTCGTGGCCTCGGAGGCATCGCCACCGCGGCGCAGTCTCGAGCAGCCGCACGGCTTCGGCGGAGTTGGTGCGGGCGGCATGCATATCGCCGAGGATGCGCGCGGCCCTGGAGTAATGGACCATCGCGAGAGCACCGTTGCGCATGGTTTCCGCGTCCTTGAGCCCGGGCGGCAGCGCGTGGAAGTAATCGATCTGCTGTCCTGGAGAATTCGGCGACCACGTTCAGGCGGCCGAAACTCTCCAGTTCGCGCACGAAATCATCGGCTCAGATAGCCGAGCAGATGCTCGGCCCCGCTGCGCGCCTGTTCGGAGACGGCGCGTGTTTGCTGCGCCTCGCGCTCGGCGCGCTGGGCGCGCTGGGTGCTGAAATAGGCCAGCACCGCGGCGATGAGCGCGCCGACGGCCAGCACCGTGCAACCGACGGCGATCTGGCGCGCGCGCACCAGCGCGCGCCGTGCCGACGAGCTCGCGCTCGCGCTGCTCGGCGAGCAGCCGTTCGGTGGCCTCGCGCGCCTCGCGTTCGCGGCGCAGGTCGCGGCTGCTCTTGACGACGCCGCACAGCACATCGTGCGTGAGTTCGACGCGGCGCACGTCCAGGCGCTCTTCGATGCGCAGCAGGCGGCGATTGACGAGGACCGCCAGAGTATCGGGCGCAGCGCCCGCGGCCTTGAAGCGGCTGAGCAGGCGCTCCTCGGCGATGTTCTCGCGAAACCCCGAGCTGGTGAGCAGCTCATCTTCGATGATCTGGCGCACCGCCGGCTTCTGATCGGCGAGCGAGCGCTCGTAGAAGTTGCTGAGGATGCTGGCGTGCGAGCCGGCGAGCAGGTCGAGGGAGATCTCGTCGCGCCCCTGGGCGATGCGCGTGTCGTTCAGTTCGCGGCAGATCAGGCTGAGCAGCGAGGGTTCGACCTCGGCGTGGGCGAGTTCCGCGCCGCCGGCGACGAAGCGCACGATGGCGGCCGCCACTTCCTCGGTGACCAGCCGCTTGCCCGGCTGCAAGCACCGCCGCCAGCGCCTGCTCGCCGGTCATCGGCGCAAGCCGCAGGCGATTCTGCGAGATGCTGGGCATGGCCTTCTTCAGGCCTTCGAGCGGCGCCAGGTAGTCCTCGCGCAGGGCGATCAGCACGCGGTAATCGCTGCGCGCGAAATCGAAGCGCTCGGCCGCCGACTCGTCCTCCTCGAGCTTCGCCTCGAGCGACTTGGGCGGCCGGTTCTCGACCAGATCGGCCAGTTCTTCGATGAAGCGCGCCGCGCGTGCGCGGCCGAAGTCATCGCTTTGCGCCAGCGTGAAGATCTCCTCGAACTGATCGAAGATCAGCAGCGGGATCAGGGTGGCGCCCGACTCGTCGCGCAGCACATCGTCGCGATGGTGCAGAAACTCCCACAGCGATTCGCCCTCGATGGCGACCCCCGCCTGGGTCCACTCGCCGGAGCGCCGTGCCGCGCGGCTGATCGCCTGCTTGATCTGCTCGGCGGGCTCCGGCGATTCCCGGCCGTAGTCGATGCGCACATAGATCGGACAGTAGCCCTGGCCGCGCAGGCGCGGCACCAGTCCGGCGCGCAGTATCGAGGTCTTGCCCAGGCCCGATTGGCCGAACAGCACCGTGAGCAGCTTGCGCTGCACGCGGCGGGCGAGTTCCGCGACTTCCTCGTCGCGGCCGTAGAAATAGCGCGCGCGTCTCTTCGGTGAACGATGCCAGGCCCAGCCAGGGATTGCGTTCATCGACCGTGGATGCGGCGGAGGCCGCAGGGGCGTGCGTCGGCGCGGAGGCGGGTGCGGGCGTTGGCGCGGTGGAATCGTTCATTGCTGCCGCGCCCGCATGAAGTCCAGCAGGCGCTGCGCGAACTCCGGCGGCACCTGGCCGCCCGGCAGCTGCGTGAAATGCAGCGCCTTGAACTTGTCCGGCACCAGCGCCTCGGCGGCGTTCGTCGCATCGATGCTCACCGGCAGGATGAACAGCGCGCCGTCGGCCATGTTGCGCACCCGGTCCATGGCATAGCTCCACTCGCGGCGGAAGTAGCCCTCGAGCCGGCGCTGCGTGGTGGCCGAGATCACCGGAATGAAGTACGAGCAGCGCGCGATATTGCGCTGGATCTTGCGATCGTAGTCATCGCCGACCTCCAGCCGGTCGATGTCGAACCAGGTGGTGATGCCGGCGGACTCGAGGCCGGCCTTGATCTGCTGCACGGCGGCCAGGTCCTCGCGCGCGTAGCTGATGAATACCGCGTTGTCCGGCATTTCGCGCGCCGGCGGCAGGAAGCGCGCCACGGCGGCGGGCGCGGCGGCGGCGGGCTTGCGCCGCGCCTGCCAGCGCTCGTGCAGTTCCTCGACGAAGCGCTCGGCGCCCATGTAGATGCGCGTGCGCACGCTCACCTGCTGCAGGAAGGCCATCAGCCGGTCGTCCTGGCTGCTGTGATCGTCGGCCAGCACTTCGCCGACATCGCGCGGATCGGACAGGCGCTGGCGCTTGGCCATGCGCAGGAACAGGCGCGCCAGCCAGTTGGTGAAATTGCTGCCGATGAACAGCAGGTGATTGTGCTCGAGTTCGTGGAAGAGCTTCTCCGGCGCCAGGTGCTCGCTCTGCAGCGCGCAGATGTACTCCAGCAGATCCTCGTCCGAGATCACATAGGTCGGCGACGCCGAGACCTTGCCGAACAGGTGGTAGACGACCGGGCGCTGCAGCCGGTCGCGCTCCGCGGGCAGATCGGCGACGCGATTGGGCGCGTAGGACAGCACCTCGGTCGAGGGCGCGCCGCTGAAGCGCTCCAGGTTGATCGCGGTCTCGAGCAGGGGATCGAAGGTGGTCGAGACGAACAGGTCGAAATCGGTGATCGCCGCCAGACGCCGCAGCGCCGCCGGCGGCTCGAAATTCGCCTCCTTGATGATGCTGCGCATGCGCACATAGGCTTCCTCGCGCCGGCCGCGCGCCGACAGGAACCAGCAGACCACGTCATTGAGGGTGTAGGGCTGCGGCAGTTCGGCAATGTTGACGTTGAGCCGCGCGGCGAGCTTTTCCGCGACCCAGTCGAGCAGCAGCCGCGGACCGCGGTCGGTCGAGACCTGCAGCAGTTCCGGTCCGACGATGGGAATGACGCGGCGTTCCTCGATGAAGCTCAGCAGATCGTCCCACGCATCGTCGTCGAGCGTGCCGAGGGTTGCCGCAGCCGTCGCAGTATTACTCATGCGATTCTAACTTTTCGGCCGGGACACCGCATTCGACTCATATGACGCCGCCCATTAGCCGCTCGAGTGCCGCGGTCTTGCTTGATTGGTGTTCAAGTGTGCCGCAGTGCAGTGAACACTGCAAGGAGCCGTCCCCGCGCAGCAATTTGGCTGCATCGGGCCGCGCTGGGCCGCGCCGGGTCGCGTTGGGCCGCGATTATGGGCTTCCGCGCCCGCCCGGATATCGTAAACTTAAGCCGCCCATGATCAAATTCCTCTCGCGCCTGCCCATGCGGGCGCTCTACGCATTTTCCTTCTTTTTGTATTTGCTGGCGTTCTATGTGGTGCGGCACCGCCACCACGTGATCCGCGAGCAGATCGGCAAAGTGTTTCCCGAGTCGAGCGAGGCCGAGCGCGTCCGCATCCACAAGCAGTTTCTCAAGAACTTCTGCGATGTCCTGGTGGAGGTGCTGAAGTCGGCGTCCATGACGGCGGACGATATGCGCGAACATGTGCGCATCGTGAATCTGGAAGCCGCCCGGCGGCATCTGGATGCCGGTCAGTCCCTGATGTTCGTGACCGCGCACCTCTGCAACTGGGAGTGGCTGCTGCATGGAGTGGCATTGCAGCTGGGCTATCCCGTGGATGCCGCTTACAAGCCCTTGCACGATCAGTGGGCGGAGCGGCTCATGCTCAAAGTCCGCTCCCGATTCGGCGCCCGGCTGGTGCCGGCCAAGGAATTGCTTGCGGATTTTCTGAAACGGCGCGCCATCGTGCGGGCCGTGGCCATGAATGCCGATCAGGCGCCGGTCTCGACGGATAAGCGCTATTGGACGCAATTCCTGGGGCAGGATACGGCCTTCTACATCGGCGCCGAGCAAATCGCGCGCGCGACCCGCCTGCCCATCTTGTACGCGGCCATGCGCCGAGTCCGTCGCGGCTATTACGAGGTCGAACTTCGACCCTTGTGGGACGGGCGGGAAGCGACCGAGGCCAACGCGGTGACCGAGCGCTACGCGCGCGCCTGCGAAACGGACGTGCTCGAGAGTCCCGCCGATTGGCTCTGGTCTTATCGGCGCTGGCGGTTGAAAAGACCGCTGTACGGCGCCGACTGATTCACCTGCACTCCGGCGCCACTGCGGACCGAGGCTACGCGGCCGGTGCCGCCTTGATCTTGGCCTCGAGGTGCTTCGCGAGCTCGGCGATGGTCGGGTGATCGAACAGCTCGGTCAAATCGATCAGCCCCGGGAATTCGCGGTCGACGTTCTCATGAATTTCGATCAGCTTGAGCGAACTCGCGCCGATCTCGAATAGATTGTCGGTCACCTCGATTCGTTTGCCGGGCAGCGCCGCTTCGCAGATGCCCTGCAGGCGCGTTTCCAGCTCAGTGCCGGAGACGTGCGCGCCGCCTCCCGCCGCCTCGCGCAATGCTTTGAGCTGCGCCAATTCCGCATCGAACTCACCGTCGACATAGGCGCTCTCCAAGAGGTGCCTCTGCACCTTGCCGCTGGTGGTCTTGGGAATGCGCTTGGTGGGGATGACTTGAGCAACCTCGAGACCCGTATGCTCGTTGATGAGGCGGCTGACCGCCGCCGCGGTGGGTAGAAACTCCTCCATGCCGCCGCGATGGAGTACGAACACCACCAGCTCTTCGCCTTGAGATCCGGGCTTGGCGACCCCCGCGGCCACGAGCTTGTTCAGGTCCATGCCCGGTGCCCGCTGTGCGATATTCTCCAGATCGTAGGGATAGTAGTTCTGGCCGTTGACGAAGATGATTTCCTTGCTGCGCCCGGCGATGTACAGAGACCCCTCGTGCTGAAAGCCGAGATCGCCCGTGTCGACCCAGCCCTCCGCATCGACGGCGAGCGCCGTGGCCTCGGGGTCGCCGAAGTAGCCCCGAGTCACACTGGCGCCGCGTATCAATATGTGTCCCACCTCTCCCTCCGGCAGCGGGGCGCGGGTCTGATCCGCGATGCGCAACTCGGTGTTGGGCACGGCCCGCCCCAGGCAGACGAGTTCGAGCGCATCGCGCGCGTCCGCCGGATTGAGTTCGATGCGCGCGCCAACCCCGAGCTTGTGGCGATTGACGCGAATCCAGCGATAGTCGGCTCCGGGCTCCGGAAACGTCACCGCCAGCGAGGCTTCCGCCAGCCCGTAAACCGGAAACATGGCCTGATGCCGCAAACCGGTGTAGGCCAGGGCACTCATGAACTCATTGCACAGTTGCACTGAGATGGGTTCGGCGCCGTTGTATATCTGGCGGATCGGGGACAAATCGACGCCCTCGAGGCGCCGGTCGCCCAGAACCTTCAAGAAATGCCGATACCCGAAATTAGGCGAACAGGTAATGGTGACGCGCTTTGCCGAAGCTACCTGCAGCCAGAGCAGAGGCCGCCGCACGAACAGTTCGGTAGGCATCAGATGCACGTGCGCGCGATTGGCGAACTGCATCAGAAAAAAACCGATCAATCCCATGTCGTGCGTCAGGGGCATCCAGCTCAATGTGACATCCTGCTCGTTGAACTTGCCGACGACGGTCGCCCCCTGGGCGTTGGCGATCAGATTGCCGTGGGTGAGCATCACGCCCTTCGGCTCGCTGGTGGAGCCGGAGGAGAACTGGATGAAGGCCAGATCGTCGGGCGCCGGCCGGTGCAGCCTGCCTTGCCGCGATATGTCGGTGATGGACTCCACCAGGAAGCTGCGTGCCTTGAGCTCATCGAACAGTGCGGTCTCGCCCACCTGGGCGGCCAGGGCCTGCAGGCGCTCCAAGTTCTTCGAGTCGGTGTACAGCAAAGGCTTGCCCAGTAGCGAGCCAGGGCCGGCGAGCGTGCGCGCCACGCGCAGCAGCTTGTGCCGATGCTCGTCGCTGATGCCCACGGCCAGCGGCACGGGCACGATGCCTCCGCAGACCGCCGCCCAGAAGCCGTCGAGGAACTGCTCGTTGTTGTTCAGGAAAATGATCATCTTGTCGCCGCGCTGCGCGCCCATGGCTTGCAGGTGGTACAGGATGCCGAGAGCGCGCACGTACATATCGCCGTACGGCACGCGCCGCTCAGAGTTCTCCCCCTCGACATAGGTGACGGAGCGATCGACGCCGCGGTTGCCCTCCAGCATGTCCACCAAGGTGGTGTAATTCATCAGCCGGTTTGCGTCATTCATCGGGTCTCTACCCTCATCAGAAGATTGGATCGGGGACGCAGATTGATCTGCGCCTCCAGTTCAATGGGCTCGTCGCTCGCACGGGTCAGGCGAAAGCGGCGCGACATGGAGTGCACGTGCACCAGCATCTCGAACATGGCCATGTTCTCGCCGATGCAATGACGCGGGCCCACCGCGAAGGGGATGTAGGCGAATCGATGGCGCTCTTCCGCATCGGCGCCGGCAAAGCGCTCGGGCTTGAATTCCTCCGGTTCGCTCCAGTAGGCCGGATGCCGGTGCAGCATGTAGGGGCTGATGAACACATCGGTGCGCGGTGCGATGGGAAAGCCGCCGAGCTCGTCCGCCTCGAGCGTGCGCCGCGTGATGAGCCAGCCCGGCGGATAGAGCCGCAGCGCCTCCTGCAGCACCTGATGAGTGAACTGCAGCGATTCCGCGGCGTCGAGGCCCAGCGTCCGGTCGGAGCCGGCGCCGTCGGCTTCGGCCTGCAGGCGCGCCGCCGTGTCGGGGTGCTGGCTGATGAGATACCAGGTCCAGGTGAGCGCCGCCGCCGTGGTCTCGTGCCCCGCGACTATGAGAGTCAGCACCTCGTCGATCAGCTCCTTGTCGCTCATGGCTTCGTCGTTGTCGCGGTCGCGGCTCGCCATCAGCATGGCGAGGAAGTCGAAATGCTCTTCGGGCTCGCGGCGACGCCGATCGATCAGCTGCGCGACCAGCTTGGTCAGGGAGCGGAACCGGAATGCGAACTTCAAGTCGCGGTTCTGCTCCTTGGCGACGACTTCGAAGGGATTGGCGCCGAGCTGCGTTTCCAGCCGCGCCAAATCGGTGCCGAAGATGGAGCGCAGCACGATTTCCAGAGTCAATTCGCTGCTGTCGTCGCTCAAGTTGATCGCTTCGCGACGCGTCGCCTTCTCGGCCCAGCGCGCCGCGAACTTGTCGTTGACCTCGCGTATCAGGGCGCTGAACTGATCGATGACGCGGCGATGAAACGAGGGCTGCATCATGCGCCGCTGGCGCCGCCAGAAATCGCCTTCGCTGGTCATGATGCCGTTGCCGAGCAGGATCTTGACGCGATCCATGCCCTCGCCCTTGGTGTAGTTGCGGTGATTCGACAGCAGAACCCGCTTGATGTCGTCGGGGTGGTTGATGACGTAGTTATAAACGCCCCGGCCGGGAGCGAAGACGCGATAGATGTCGCCGAATTCGCTGAAATAGCGCCGCAGGCGAGCCAGCGATTCGTCGCTGCCGCCCAGATCGAAGCCTTCGGCGGGGCCGGGGGGGAGTGCCATGGTTTGCATCGTCGCATTGTAACGTAGGCGGCGCCCGCTATTGCGGAGTGCGGTGGTGTTCCCGACAATGCCGTCCGTGGACAAAAAGCCCGGCGGCGGCCTGCGGAACACCATTTACGAACATCAAACCCGCTCCGGCCGGCGGCTGACGCGCGGCCGCTTGTTCTTGTACAAGATCCTCGTGCCGCTGGGTCTGTTCCTGGTGCGGACGGTGTGGAGCTGGTCGCGAGTCGTGCAAGTGATCGGCGCAGAACACATCGCGGCCGCGCTCAAAGCAGCGCCCTCGTTCATCCCGGTGTACTGGCACCAGCACCAACTATTCTGCGTCAAGCATCTGCTCGGACAGCGCGGTGCAGGTTTGAAATTGGGTTTCTTGATCTCACCGTCGGTCGACGGCGAGATCGGCGCGATGATAGTGCGCAATATGGGAGCCGAGGTGATTCGCGGCTCTTCCTCGCATACCGGCGCCAGGGCATTGCGTGATTACTATCAGGCGTTGGCGCACGAGAATGTATCGCCCTCGATCACGCCCGATGGGCCGCGCGGACCTCCCTGGAAGTTCAAGCCCGGGGCCGTGCTGTTGGCGCAGCTGTCGGGGCGGCCGATGATCCCCTTGAGCTACGCCGCTTCCCGCGCGTGGAAGATCAAGTGGGACCGCTTCGTCATCCCCTGGCCCCTGTCGAGGGTGGTCATTGCCGTCGGTGAGCCGGTGTATGTCCCCAAGGGGCTGAATGCCGACGGCCTGGCGCGCCTGCAGCTGGATATGGAGCAGCGTCTCGGAGCTCTTTTCAAGGAGGCAGCGCGCGCTTTGGGGTAGGGTTTCCCTGCAAGCCCTAGCAATACAACCGCTTAGCTTGTATTCCTTACAACTTGTGCGAGAATCCAAGTGCATGTGTCAAGTGCCGGATAGAAGGAACTGTGTGACGCATTCGGTTTTGAACGTTAATACCGTGGCAAACTGTTGATCTATAACCGCAACTCTCATCCGGGACCTCCGTAGGCGCATGGCCATAGCACCCCACGATCCCCGCCACCCAGACTTATCCGCGTCGGACATATTGTCGCCGCAGGCTTGGCCGAGACGCGGCATGCGTCCGGCCGTGGGTCTGGACGTGATTTGCACGAAGATCGCCGTCGATTTCCAGTCGATGACAGCGGTAACTGCGCCGGAGATCATCGCCGCCAATTTGGAATTGCTGCGCGAGGCGACGCACACCGACGCCGTCTTCCATATCCACATCGACGCAGAATCGGGACTGTTCACGGACATCAAGGTGGCGCGCGCCATGCTGACCACCGGCAATCCGGAGCAGCTGAACGGCCGGAGCCTGGATGCATTCCCCTGGCTGCAATCCCGCCTGGCGCCGCTGCGCGTCTCGGAGCTGCGCGATACCGCCAAGCCCCGGGCCGATCAGAGCGAGGATGCCGCGCAATGGAGCCACCTAGGGATCGGATCGGTGCTCGTCATCGGCTATTTCATCGAGGGCCGGGCCGCGGGCCTCCTGGGGATCGCCGGCGCGCAGCCGCGCGAGACCTGGGAAGTTCAGCTGCATCTGCTCATGAAACTGGTGGGCAGCAGCCTTGCCACCGGTCTCGAACGCATCGAGATTCAGCAGCATCTACGCGAACTGGAAGAGCGCAATGAGCTGGCCTTGTACAGCGCCAACGATGGGCTGTGGGATTTCGACACCATCAACAATCGCGTCTATCTCTCGCCGCGCTGGAAGGCCATGCTGGGCTACGACGAGGCCGATGTAACCCATGCGCCGGATTGGCGCACTCTGGTGCACTCGGACGACATGTCGCGCGTGCAGTCCGCCATTCGCGATCATGTGGCCGGCAAGACGCCGATATTCGAGAGCATGCACCGCATGCGTCATGCCAGCGGCGAGTGGCGCTGGGTGATCAGCCGCGCCAAGGCCAAGGTCGACGACAAGGGCCGCCTGCTGCGCCTGGTCGGCGTCGAGCTCGATGTCACCGAGCGCAAGCTGTACGAGGAGGCGCTGTTTCGCGAGAAGGAGAGTGCGCAAATCACTCTGCAGAGCATCGGCGACGGCGTCATCACGACC
The DNA here is from genome assembly GCA_963784105.1 of uncultured Gammaproteobacteria bacterium. Taxonomy (GTDB): domain Bacteria; phylum Pseudomonadota; class Gammaproteobacteria; order Steroidobacterales; family Steroidobacteraceae; genus Bog-1198. The sequence goes on along the minus strand of CAWAQE010000007.1, from coordinate 486,984 downwards.
GATGCCAAGGGCGTGATCGACTATGTGAATCCGGTCGCGGAGTCTCTCACGGGGTGGCGTCTCGAGGATGGCCAGGGGCGTGCCATCGAGGAGATCTTCCGCGCCTTCCACGAGGAAACCTGCGAGCCCCTGGAGAATCCGCTGGCGGTGGCGATCCGCCGCACGCGCTCCATCAAGTCGGTGCGGCCCATGCTGCTCATCCGGCGCGACGGCAATGAAATCTACGTCGAGAGCACGGCATCGCCCATACGCGACGGCAGCGGCGCGGTCTCGGGCGGCGTGCTCGTGTTCCACGACGTCAGCGAGGCGCGCGAGCTGAACCGGCGCTTGAGCTATCACGCCAGCCACGATGTGCTCACGGGCCTGGTCAACCGCCGCGAGTTCGAGAACCGCATGGAGCGCGCGCTGAAGAGCGCCAAGGCGCGCGAGACCTCGTACGCGCTGTGCTGCCTGGACTTGGACCAGTTCAAGATCGTCAACGATACCTGCGGACACAGCGCCGGCGATGCGCTGCTCGGGCAGGTGGGGGCGCTGCTCAAATCCAAGGTCCGCTGGCGCGACACTCTGGCGCGGCTCGGCGGCGATGAGTTCGGCATCCTCTTGGAGAGCTGCTCGCTGGATGAGGCCATGCGCACCGCCGAGGCGCTGCGCGAGGCGGTACGCAATTTCAAGTTCACCTGGGAGGAGCGCACCTTCCGCCTGGGCGCAAGCATCGGCGTGGTGCCGATTTCAGCGGACAACGCCGACGTCGCCTCGGTGCTCTCCGCCGCGGACAGCGCCTGCCAGGCGGCCAAGGAAGCGGGCCGCAATCGGGTGCACAGCTTCGAGGAGAACGACATCGACCTGATGCGCCGGCGCCGCGAAATGCAGTGGGCGGCGCGCATCAACAACGCCCTGGAGGAGAGCCGTTTCGAGCTGTTCAGGCAGACGATTCTGCCCCTGCAGACGAACGAGACCGGCGCACACTACGAACTGCTCCTGCGCATGCGCGATGAAACCGGCAAGATCGTCGCGCCGGACAACTTCATGACCGCGGCCGAGCGCTACGGCATCACGCCCAGCATCGATCGTTGGGTCATCGAAAACGCGTTCCGATGGCTGGTATCGGAGGCGGACGAGCGCGAAAAATTGACCATGTGCTCCATCAATCTCTCGGGGCAGAGCCTGGGCGACGACAAATTCCTGCCCTATGTCATCGATCAGTTCCACCGCAGCGGCTTGGATGCCACCAAGATCTGCTTCGAAATCACCGAGACCGCGGCCATCGCGAGCTTCTCGCAGGCGAACCGCTTCATTCAGGCGCTGAAGGAATTGGGCTGCAAGTTCGCGCTCGACGATTTCGGCACCGGCCTGTCCTCGTTCGGCTATCTCAAGCACTTCCCGGTCGATTACCTGAAGATCGACGGCAGCTTCGTCAAGGAAATCCTGCACGATCCCATCGACCGCGAGATGGTGCGCTCCATCAACGAGATCGGGCACCTCACCGGCAAGCAGACCATCGCTGAGTTTGCCGAAAACCAGGAAATCATCAACATGCTCCAGAGCCTCGGCGTCGACTACGCCCAAGGTTATGGCGTCTCCCAGCCCCAACGCGTCCTCCGCGCCGCCAACAGCGCCTAATCCACCGCTCGTCGGGTTGAGCACCCGAAGAGGGGTAGGGAGTCATGAATCGCCCACTGAATCCGCCAGTGGGCGATTCATGACTCCCTACCCCTCTGCGAGGCCTTAACCGGGAGTTCTTGGTCAGGGTGAAAGGGATTTCTTGGTAGATCATGGACTTGAAGCATTTCACAGTGGCGGGCGTGTGGCTACACGGTGATCGACTCCAGCAACTGCATTGCTTGCTGTTGGGCGGGATTGGGCATCGTGGTCATCTGGAACGAGGCACGGCTGCGATGAGCGACTCGTGGCTCACAAGTATTGCGCACGATGGTGGAGAGTTCGTCGAGGAGCGTGCGAAAGCTGTGGGCGGGTGAACCGCTTTTGAGTTTGCGAGTGGCGACTTTCTCGAGCGCGGCCTCGGATCGTTCGGCGGCGGCGACTGGATCGCGATGTTTTTTGCGCTCGAGGTCCTCGTCTGCAAACATCAACTCGCGCCACGCCTCGCGTATGTGCCACTCGACGTAGTAGGCGAGCATGCACAGGAAGATGTGCGCCCGGACACGCTCCTCCAGTCGATGGTGGATGGGACGGATGTGTAGATCGATGGTTTTCATCGAGCGGAACGCACGCTCGACTTCCGCGAGCGCTTTGTAGCTGCGTACCGCCTCGGCCGAGGTCATCTGCTTCTTCGGTACGCTGGTGCGGATGACGTAGAGCCCGTCGAGCGCGGCTTCGGCGGCGATCTGCTTCTCGAGGCGCTCGAAGGTAAAGCCGCTCTCCTCGATGGTGAGTGCAAAGTGCTTGCCGACTTTGTACTTGTTGAGGACCTTACCGACCCGCACGCCGATCTTGTCGCGGCCGGCAAGGGAGCCCTTCTCGATACGTGTCTGGACCTTCTGCAGTTCCTGCTCGGTGGCCGTTAGAAGCGCCTGGCGTTTGTGCGCGCGCAATTTCCCCAGATCGACATTGCGGCACGCCATCAACCGTTCCCCGGGAAAGTCCGGATGCGCGAACTCAAAGAGATTGCGTTCATCGAAGAGGTCTAACTGCAGCTCACCGCCCTGCACGAGGGTGCGGATCTGCGAGCTCTTCAGCGCCGTGATCCAGGCAAGCCCATCGAGTGCGCGCAACTCACCGATCGCCTTGTGCGAGATCATGCCCCGATCCCCGACCAGAACCAGGCGCTCGAGGCCAAACTGCTCGCGCAGTTGCCTCACCTGCGGCATCAGCGTGCTCGCATCCGCCGTGTTGCCCTCGTACACCGAGATGGCCACCGGGCAGCCCGCGCGCGTCGTCAACAGGCCGTAGTTCACCTGCGGCGTATTGCGCTTGCCATCGCGGCTGTAGCCGATCTTGGCCAACGGGCAGCTATTGCCCTCGAAGTAACTCGAACTCAAGTCGTACAGCGCGAGCGCACCCTCGCGGAGGTGTCGGGCAGCGAGCTTCTTCTCGATAAATTCCTGACGCTCGTGCAACCAATCCATCGCCGCATATAGATCCGTCTCATCCCTCTCCAGCACGCCGAACTCCTCGGCGAGCGTCGTCGTGTGCCACCACCGCGTGGTAGCGAGCTTCGTGTGCGGTGCCAACACCCGCGCCGCCACCATCGCACAGACCGCATCGCGCTCAGGGCTCGGCCGGGAGGCGATCAAGGACTCTAAGCCGAGCCTCTGCATGGCTACACGCACCGCCTGAACAGCGCCATGCGAGCGCGAGCGTGTGGTCTGCCACAGCTCCTCCACCGGGCGCACGCTTTGGCCTGAGAGGACGGCGCGAATGGCCTCGATTTGCTCATCGGACAGCGCTGAAAGATTGGCCAGCGTGCGTTTACGCACCTTCTTGCCCTCGCGATACGACTCGCGCAGAAGATACGTCGGCCTCGAGGTTCGGTTCGGCACGCCATCGATATGCATGGCTACATGATGCCATTGCAAAGACCGAAAAACAACCCTTAAACCGTATTTACATGGCTACATCATGCACCGACATCAAGCGCGAGAATGCCCGCGAAGCCCGGTATTCCCAGGCTCCGCGCAATCTCATCTCAGGAAATTGGGGAGAACTCCCGCTTAACGCGCCGAGCGGTGGATTAGGCGCTGCTGGGGGAGTCAGGGGGCGTTGGGGGTGGGAGGCCATTCGAAACGCATGGAGAGGTCGATGGCGCGGATGTGCTTGGTGATGCTGCCGACGGAGATGTAGTCGACGCCGGTTTCGGCGATTTCGCGGATGGTGGCGGCGGTGATTCCGCCGGAAGCTTCCAATTTCAGTGGGGTTGGCGCGGCGGCGTTGGTGGCCACGGCTTCGCGCATGGCGGGCAGTGAGAATTCGTCGAGCATGGCGATGTCGGCTCCGGCGGCGATGGCCTGCTGCAATTCGGACAGGTTTTCCACTTCCACTTCCACCGGGACCTGTCCGCCGCTGCGCCTGGCCTCCGCCACGGCGCTCGCGATCGAGCCGGCGGCCATGATGTGGTTTTCCTTGATGAGAATCCCGTCGAACAATCCCATGCGGTGATTGTGGCCGCCGCCGACCCGTACGGCGTATTTCTGCGCGGTGCGAAGGCCGGGAATGGTCTTGCGGGTGTCGAGCAGGCGGCATTTCGTGCCTTCGAGGAGTACCGCATAGGAATGGGTGGCGGTGGCGGTGCCGGACAGCAGCTGCAGGAAGTTCAGCGCCGTGCGCTCGCCGGTCAACAGCGCGCGCGCCGCGCCTTGGAGGGTGAACAGGGCTTGGTTGGCAGCGGCCGGGGCTCCTTCGGCGACATGCCACTCGACGCGCACTTTGGGGTCGATGGCATCGAAGGTGGCGTTGACGTAGGGCACGCCGCAAATGATGGCGGCCTCCCGGGTGATCACCTCGGCGCGGCCGCCGCGATCCGCAGGTATCAGCGCGGAGGTCAGGTCGCCCGCGCCCACATCCTCGGCCAGGGCGCGGGCGACCTGCTGCGGCAGGTCGGCGGGAACCGGCACGGATGGGGTCAAGCGGCCGTACCTCCCTGCTTCAGAAGGGCAGCCGGTGCGAGGGCGCGATCAGCCATTTCACCGTGGTCAGTGGACTCATACTTGTAATACGCCTCGAATCCGGCCAAATCAGTCTCCCTTGGGCTCGGGCGCCGCTGCGCGGATCTTGCACCGCAGCGGCTTGAAAGAACAGGCACTGACCCCAATTATGCCCCGATATCCGGCATCCGAAGGCACACGGAAGGCGGTCGGGCTGGTATCGTAGCCTCGAGGAACACGATTAATTTGGAGACTGTCGAGTATGAACGCTATCGAACGGATCAAGACCCAGCTGTCGGCCGCCCCGGTGGTGCTGTATATGAAGGGCACACCTGACTTCCCGCAATGCGGCTTTTCGGCGCAGACAGTGTCGGCATTGAAGGCCTGCAAGGCTCAGTTTGCGCATGTGAACATATTCGAGGACCCCGAAGTTCGCGAAGCGCTCAAGACCTATTCCAACTGGCCGACCTTTCCGCAGCTCTATGTCAACGGCGAATTGGTCGGCGGCTGCGACATCGCACTGGAGATGTACAAGAGCGGCGAGCTCAAACAGCTGCTGGCGGATGCCGGCGCGGTACCCGCATAGCCGGCCACCGTATCCGCATAGCGGCCGTGGAATCCGTATAGCCTCCGCCGTACCCGCCGCCGATCAGGGTTCGCCGGGGGCCGAAGGCTCGATTTCCAGCGGTCCCATGGCGGCCAGGCGGCGGCGGCTGGCGTCGAACACCCCCTGAAACTGATTGCACACCGTGCAGAAGAGATCTGCCGTGCGCTCGGCGTCGTAGGCCGCGGAGTGCGCGGAGGCGGTGTCCCACTCGAGTCCCGCCGCGAGAGTGGCGCGCATCAGCACCGTTTGTCCGAAGGCAACGCCGCCCAGGGTGGCCGTGTCGAAGCTCGAAAAGGGATGAAAGGGGTTGCGCTTGACCTGCGCGCGCGCCACGGCGGCGTTCAAGAAATTCAAATCGAAGAAGGCATTGTGGCCCACCAGGACGGCGCGGGTGCAATCCGCGGCACGGATGGCATTGCGAACCTCCTTGAATATGCGCTGCAGCGCGTCCTCCTCGGGGATCGCGGGGCGCAGGGGATGGTGGGGATCGATGCCGTTCACCGCCAGCGATGCCGGTTCCATGTTGGCGCCGGGAAAGGGCGTTACATGGTAGCGGATGGTCTCGCCGCGGATGAGCGTGCCGTCGCTGCGCATTTCGACGAATACGGCGGCGATTTCCAGCAGCGCGTCGGTCTGCGGATTGAAGCCTCCCGTTTCGACATCGATCACCACGGGAAGAAAGCCGCGAAACCGCGTCGCGAACGTGATCGGCGCGAGCTGGTTCACGCTGCTCCCGAATCGGCAAGGCGCCATGCCACCGGTTCGCCGGCTCGATAGGGCACGAGCGCGCCGCCGCCGAAATCATAGAATTGAGGGGGCACCCAGGACTCCTTGATCAAAGTAATCGTGCTGTCGTTTCGCGGCAGGCCGTAGAAATCGGCGCCGAAGTGCGCGGCAAACGCCTCCAGCCGGTCGAGCCGGCCGGCCGACTCGAAGGCCTCGGCGTACAACTCGATGGCGGCGTGAGCGGTGAACATGCCGGCGCAGCCGCAGGCATTCTCCTTGCTGCCGCGCTCATGCGGGGCGCTGTCGGTGCCGAGAAAGAAACGCGGATTGCCGCTCGTGGCGGCGCCGAGCAGCGCCAGCCTGTCGCTCTCGCGCTTCAAAATCGGCAGGCAGTAGTAGTGAGGCCGGATGCCTCCGGAAAAGATCGCATTCCGGTTGTGCAGCAGATGCTGCGGCGTGATGGTCGCGGCAACGCCGGGCCTGGCCGCGGAGACGAACTCCGCCGCCCGCGCCGTGGTGATGTGCTCCAACACCACCCGCAAGCCTGCAAAGCGCTCCAGCAGGGGCTGCAGCACCGAATCGATGAAGTGAGTTTCACGATCGAACACATCCACGCCGGAGTCCGGCGTTTCACCGTGCACCAGCAGGGGCATGCCGATCTCTTCCATGCGCGCAAGCACGCCGTATACCTTCGCGATGTCGGTGACGCCGTCATCGGAGTGAGTGGTGGCGCCGGCCGGATACAGCTTGACGCCATGAACGAATCCCGCTGCGCGCGCGCGGTCGATCTCCTGCGGCGACGTCGCATTCGTCAAGTACAAGGTGAGCAGCGGTTCGAAGCGCGCATTTCCCGGCAATGCGGCCATGATCCGGCCGCGGTACGCGTCCGCCATGGCCGTGGTGGCGATCGCCGGTTTGAGATTCGGCATGACGATGGCCCGCCCGAATCTCTCCGCCGTGAACCGCGCGACCGCGGCAAGCGCCGCACCGTCGCGCAGATGCACGTGCCAGTCGTCGGGCCGCCGTAGCTCGAGCGTATTCATCGGCGCGTGCCGCGCGCGGCCGGGCGCGCCGCCGGCGGCGGCCAGCCAAGGCGCAGCAAATCGAGCGTGTAGCGCACGCCGAAACCGGTAATTTCCGTCGCGATATGAGCCAAGCCGCCATGGCGGGAGCCTGCCGCCAGATCGAGGTGCAGCCAGGGGATCTCTTTGGGGACGAACCGGCTGAGAAAGCGCGCGGCCACGATGTGATCGCCCTTGCCCTCGGTCGCGCACTGCAACACGTCGGCGACGCCGCTCTCGATGTCCGTGTCGAAGTCCGCGTCCATGGGAAAGCACCAGACCCGCTCGCCGCTGCTGCCGCCGGCGGCTTCGATCAGCTCGCGCGCCTGCGGCCGGTTGGTGAAGGCGCCGCTGTAGCGTTCGGTGAGCGCATAGATGCAGGCGCCCGTGAGCGTTGCGTAGTCGATGATGGCACGAGGTTTTCTGGCGGCCGCGAGACTGAGGGTGTCCGCCAGGACCATGCGGCCCTCGGCGTCGGTGTGAATTACTTGAATGGTCGTGCCGTTGTGGGCACGCACCACCTCCTGCGGCTTGTAGGCGAGCGGGCCGATGAGATTTTCCGTGATCGCCAGCCAGCAATCGACCGCGATGGGCGAACGCAGCGCATGCAGCGCGTAGAGGCTTCCCACCGCGACGGCGCTGCCCTGCATGTCGGCGTGCATGTCCAGCATGCCCTTGTGCGGCTTCAAGTTCGTGCCGCCGGTATCGAAACATATGCCCTTGCCCACCAGGCTCAGCGCGGGCGCCGCCGCGCCGCGTGGACGATAGGTGAGACGCACGATGCCGGCATCGCGCGTGCCGTTGCCGCGCGATACCGCGAGGAACGCGCCGGCGCCGAGGCGTTTCAGTTCGGCCTCTCCGTAGAACTTGAAGCCGAGCTTCAGGCGGCGGGAAATCTCCTGCAGATAGCGCCGGTAGCCGCGCGCATCGAGGGTGTTGGGCGGCAGCGCGGTCAGCCAGCGCGCGAGATTGTTGCCGGCAGCCGTCGCGAGCGTCACGTCGAGCTCGGGCAATTTCCTTCCCAGGGCGACATCGATGCGCGCCAGCCGCGTGCGCGGCTTGGGCTTGCTCTTGAACGAGGCGAAGCGGAACGCGGCGGCTTCGAGTGCTGCGACCGCGGCATTCAGGGTCGCATTCGCGGCCTGCGCCGCGCAGCCTTGCTGCCACAGAAGCAGAGTCTGCGGTTCGCCGTCCAATGCACTGCGCGCGAGCTTGCCGGCCGCCTGCAGCCGCTCGAAGGTGCTTGCCTCGTCGGCAAGGCAGGCGACGATCAGCAGCGTTTGCGCAGCGGTTCCAACCCGCAGATGAAAGCAATCGCCGGCCTTGCGCACTTTTCGCGCGTAAAGGCCGCGCAGCACGGCGCCGTGAGGCATCGCCCGCCAATCCGCCTCGGTGGGCGCGAGCGGCAAGAACACCAAGGCGCTGGAATAACCGGCGAGCCGGGAAACGGTTACGCGTGCGCCGATTTGGCGCACGGGCACGAGCAGCTGGTCTAGGGCCAAGCGAGTGGGCATATCGTAAAACCGCAAGCCAATCCCTTGCTTGACCGTGAAAAACCAAACCCCGAAGATAGCGTCGGTTGACGACGCAGTGGCAGTTAGCGCATCGGCGCTGTAACGTGCCTGCCTATCTTAACAGGACACGTGAGCGTGTGCATTTATGACCCAACAATCGCCGTTCGAAGACATTGATCCCGCCGAAACGCAGGAGTGGCTGGAATCGATCGATTCCGTGCTGCGTGCGCGGGGTCCGCAACGCGCGCATTTTTTGCTGGAAAAATTAGTGGATTTCACGCGCCGCTCGGGCACCTATCTGCCCTTCAAGCCGAACACCGCCTACCTCAACACCATCTCCAAGGCGCAGCAGCCGGATTATCCCGGAGACCGGTCGCTGGAGCGACGCAACGAGGCCTATATCCGCTGGAATGCGCTCGCCATGGTGGTGCAGGCGAACCGCTTGAATTCGGAGTACGGCGGCCATATCGCTTCCTACGCGTCGGCGGCGACTCTCTATGAGGTCGGTTTCAACCACTTCTGGCGCGCCAAGAGCGCGGCGCATCCCGGAGACATGGTTTTCGTCCAGGGACACTCGAGCCCCGGAATCTACGCGCGGGCCTATCTGGAAGGGCGCCTCGACGAGAGCCAGCTGCTGCGCTTCCGCAAGGAGGTCAAGGGCGGCGGGCTGTCCTCCTACCCGCATCCATGGCTCATGCCGGATTTCTGGCAATTTCCCACGGTGTCGATGGGATTGGGCCCGATGATGGCTATTTTTCAGGCGCGTTTCGTGCGCTATCTCGAGCATCGCGGCATCGTTCCGCCCACCGACCGCAAGGTGTGGGCTTTCCTCGGCGACGGCGAGATGGACGAGCCCGAGTCCATGGGCGCTCTGACCATGCCGGTGCGCGAGAAGCTCGACAATCTCATTTTCGTGATCAATTGCAATTTGCAGCGGCTCGACGGGCCGGTGCGCGGCAACGGCAAGATCATCCAGGAGCTCGAAGCGGCCTTCCTGGGCGCAGGCTGGAATGTCATCAAGGTGCTGTGGGGCTCGCGCTGGGATGCCTTGCTGGAGCAGGACCAAAAAGGCCTGCTCAAGCGCGTGATGGAAGAATGCGTGGACGGCGAATACCAGAACTTCAAGTCCAAAGGCGGCGCCTACGTGCGCGAGAACTTCTTCGGCAAGTATCCCGAGCTGAAGGAGATGGTCGCCAACATGTCGGACGAGGAAATCTGGCGCCTGAATCGCGGCGGTCACGATCCGCAGAAGGTCTATGCGGCCTACGCCTCCGCCGTCGCGAACAAGGGAGCGCCCACGGTGATACTGGCGAAGACCATCAAAGGCTTCGGCATGGGCAAGTCGGGCGAAGGCCTGAATTCGGCCCACCAGCAGAAAAAGCTCGGTGATGAGGCTCTGAGGGAAGTTCGCGACCGATTCAACATCCAGATCACCGACGAGGAGATCGCCGGCTTGACGTTCAGAAAGCCGCGCGAAGACAGCGAAGAGCTGAAGTACCTGCAGGAGCACCGCGCCGCTCTCGGCGGCTATCTGCCCGCGCGCAGCTCCGCCGCGCCGCCTCTGGTGGTGCCGCCGCTGGAGGCTTTCAGCTCGCTGCTGGACGGCACGGGCGATCGCGAGATTTCGACCACCATGGCGCTGGTGCGCATGCTGACGGCGCTGGTCAAGGACAAGAATATCGGCAAGCACGTCGTGCCCATCGTCCCCGACGAGGCGCGTACCTTCGGCATGGAGGGCATGTTCCGCCAGATCGGTATTTATTCCTCGGTCGGGCAGCTGTACACCCCGCAGGATGCCGACCAGCTCATGTTCTATCGCGAGGACAAGCAGGGACAGATCATCGAGGAGGGCATCAATGAGGCGGGCAGCCTGTGCTCCTGGATCGCCGCCGCCACGGCCTACGCGAACCATGGCGTGAGCATGGTGCCTTTCTATATTTATTATTCGATGTTCGGATTCCAAAGAGTCGGCGATTTCATCTGGGCGGCGGGCGACAGTCAGGCGCGGGGCTTTCTGGTGGGCGGCACGGCCGGGCGCACCACGCTCGCCGGCGAGGGCCTGCAGCACCAGGACGGACACAGTCAGCTGGTCGCGACCACGGTTCCGAATTGCGTGGCATACGATCCTACCTATGCATATGAACTGGCGGTGATCGTGCAGGATGGGCTGCGGCGCATGTACCAGGAGCAGGAGAATATCTTCTACTACATCACCTGCATGAACGAGAACTACGCGCATCCGGCGATGCCGGCCGGCGTGGCGCAGGGCATATTGAACGGCATGTATCTGCTGCAGATCGGCGGCCGGGGCAAGGTGCGGGTGACGCTGTTCGGGTCGGGGACGATCTTGCGCGAAGTTCTGGCGGCCGCTGCGCTCCTGGAGAAGAACTACGGCGTGCCCGCCGACGTCTATTCCGTGACGAGCTTCAGCGAATTGCGGCGCAATGCGTTGGGCGTGGAACGGCGCAACCTGCTGCATCCCAACGAGCCGAAGCAGCAGAGCTACATTCAGCAGGCCTTGGCGGATCGCGAAGGTCCGTTCATCGCCGCCACCGACTACATCAAGACGGTCGCGGACCAGATCCGGCAATGGGTGCCCGGCCGGTACTCGGTGTTGGGGACGGACGGCTATGGGCGCAGCGATTCCCGCGCCGAACTGCGCCGCTTCTTCGAGGTGGACAGGCACTACGTGACCATCGCGGCGCTGAAGGCGCTTGCCGACGAGGGCAAGATCGACAAGCAGACTGTGGCCGACGCCATGCAGGCCTTCGGCATCGATCCGGAAAAACCCAATCCCCTGTCGGTTTAAGGCTAACGTGACTAATCCAATCGAAGTTCTGGTTCCCGATATCGGCGGCTTCAAGGACGTCAGCGTCATCGACGTTCTGGTCAAGGATGGCCAGCAGATCGACAAAGAGACGCCCTTGATCACCATCGAAACGGAGAAGGCCGCGATGGACGTGCCGGCGCCCGCGGCGGGCCGTATTGCGCAGGTCAAGCTCAAGCAGGGCGACAAGGTATCCCAAGGGTCGCTGATCCTGCTGCTCGAGCCGGCCGCCGCCGCGTCCGGCCCGGCCGCAGAAGCCGGCGCGGCGCCGCCCGCGGCTGCTGCCGCACCGGCGGCTGCGCAAAGGGCGGCACCCGCCGCGTCATCGCAGCCTCGGGCAGATGCGGCGCCGGCCGCTACGGCGCAGTCGGCTGCGGCGCCGACCGCTGCGGCACGGCCTCCTGCCGCCGGAACCTCATCCTCCGGCGCGGCGCCTCCATCATCGGCCCCGCGCGGCGCCGCCATCGACGAAGCGGCGTTCTCGAAGGCCTATGCCAGTCCGTCGGTGCGCAAATTCGCGCGCGAACTCGGCGCCAATTTGGGCCACATCCAGGGGACCGGCGCCAAGGGCCGCATTACCCAGGAAGACGTGAAGGCCCACGTGAAGGAAATTCTGACGGCGGGGCAGGCTCCCGCCGCCGCTTCGGGGCTGCCCAAAGTGCCGGTGGTGGATTTCGCATCGTTCGGCGCCGTCGAAATCAAGCCATTGTCGCGGATTCAGCGGATTTCCGGGTCCAGGCTGCAAGCCAGCTGGATCAATCTGCCGCATGTGACTCAGCACGAGGATGCCGACATCACCGAGCTGGAAGTCGCCCGCACTGCATTGAAGAGCAAGGCCGTCCAAGAGGGCGTGCGGCTCACGCCGTTGGCATTCATCATCAGGGCCTGCCTGTTGGCGCTGCGGGAATTTCCCCGATTCAATTCTTCGCTGGACGCGAGCGGCGAGAATCTGATCTTCAAGAAATACTTCAACATCGGCTTTGCCGCCGACACGCCGAATGGACTGGTGGTGCCGGTCATCGCGAACGCGGACCGGCTCAACCTCTATGAAATTGCGCGGACCCTGGCGGCGATGTCGGAAAAGGCGCGCGCCGGCAAATTGAAGAACACCGAAATGCAGGGAGGGTCATTCACCATCTCGAGCCTCGGCGGCATCGGCGGCACCGCGTTCACGCCCATCATCAATGCGCCGGAGGTCGCCATCCTGGGCGTGTCGAAATCCAGCCAGAAGCCGGTATACGAGAAAGGCGCATTTCTGCCGCGGCTGATGTTGCCCCTGTCCCTGTCCTATGACCATCGGGTGATCGACGGCGCCGAGGCCGCGCGCTTCGTGGTTTATCTCGCCAAGGTGCTGGGCGACGTCAAGGCCCTGCTGTGAGCATCGTCGAAGTACGCATACCGGAGCTCGGCGATTCCAAGGGCGTCACGGTCGTCGATGTCCTGGTCAAAAAAGGCAGCGAGATTCACATCGAAGATCCGCTGATTACGCTCGAGTCCGAGAAGGCCTCCATGGACGTGCCTTCGCCGGTGAGCGGCGTGGTCGATTCCGTCGAAATCAAGAAAGGCGATGAAGTATCGGCCGGCGCGTTGATCGCCAAGGTCCGGGTGAGCGAGGCTGCGCAGCCGGCCACCGCTGTGCCGCCGGCACCCGCTGCTGCGCCAGCCCCTGCTGCCGCGCCGGCACCTGCTGCTGCGCCAGCCCCCTCGGTTACCGCGGCAGCGAAAGGGGAGGGTGCCCCCGCGGGCGCCATCGATCTGGTCGTTCTGGGCGCGGGTGTGGGCGGCTACACTGCGGCGTTCCGGGCCGCCGACCTAGGGCTCAAAGTTGCGCTGATCGAACGTTGGCCGGTGCTGGGCGGTGTGTGCCTGAACGTCGGCTGCATCCCGTCGAAGGCATTGCTGCATGCCGCCAAGGTGATCGAAGACGCAGCCGACATGGCCGCTTCCGGCATCGCTTTCGGGCCGCCGCAAATCGATCGCGATCGCCTGCGTGCTTGGAAGAACCGAGTCGTCACGAAGCTGACCAATGGCCTCACACTGCTCGCCAGGCAGCGCAAAGTCGAAGTGATTCAAGGCGAGGCCAAATTCTCCGGACCCTTCTCCTTGGAGGTGAAGTCCGCGGGCGGCACGCGCCGCGTCGACTTCAGGCAGTGCGTCATTGCGGCCGGTTCCGAGTCGGCGCGTCTGCCGGGCTTGCCCGACGATCCTCGTGTGATCGACTCGTCGGGCGCTTTGGAATTGCCGCCGGAATGCAAACGGCTGCTGGTGATCGGCGGCGGAATCATCGGCCTGGAAATGGCCTGCGTGTACGACGCGCTCGGTGCGCGGGTCACGGTAGTGGAATTGAGCGACGGCTTGATGCCCGGCACGGATCGCGATCTGGTGAGGCCGCTGCAGAAGCGGATCGAAAAGCGCTACGAACGCATTTTGCTGAAGACCAAGGTGGCCAAACTGGAGGCTCTGAGCGAAGGCCTGCGCGCCACTTTCGATGGGCCCGATGCGCCCGAGCCGCAGGTGTTCGACCGCGTGCTGGTGTCGGTGGGCCGCACCGCAAACGGCAATACCATCAATGCGCCCGCCGCCGGCGTGGCCGTCGATCCGCGCGGCATCATTGCCGTGAACAAGCAAATGCGCACCAATGTGCCGCATATTTTCGCCATCGGCGATGTGGTCGGCGCGCCCATGCTGGCCCACAAGGCCTCGCATGAGGCCAAGGTGGCCGCGGAAGCGGCCGCCGGGCAGAAGTCGGCTTTCGATGCGCGCTGCATCCCTTCGGTGGCGTACACCGATCCGGAGGTCGCCTGGGTGGGAATCAACGAAATCGAAGCCAAGGCGCAGAACATAGAGTACGGCAAGGGTCTGTTTCCCTGGGCGGCCAGCGGCCGCTCCTTGGCGCTCAACCGCGATGAGGGTTTCACCAAGCTGTTGTTCGATAAGCAGACCCATAGAATTATCGGCGCAGGCATCGTGGGCACCAATGCCGGCGACCTGATATCCGAAGTGGCGCTGGCGATCGAGATGGGGGCCGATGCGGCGGATGTGGGATTGACCATCCATCCCCATCCGACGCTGTCGGAAACCGTTGCCTTCGCCGCCGAGGCATTTGAAGGAACCTTGACCGATCTTTACCTTCCGAAGCGCTAGAGCCCTCATGCAATCGACCCGCGATATGGTTTTCTCGTTCGTTCTCGCGCTGCTCTTGGGAAGCGTGGCCCTGCCGGCGCTCGCCGATGAGGGCTGCTTGGATTTCAAGTGGGACGTGAGCAAGGAAAGGGCGCTGTTCGCCGGCACGCCGACGACGGTGGCGGCAGGCAAGGACGCGGCGTCCGCGCCCCTGGTCGCGCCGAACCACCTATACAAGCTTCGGCTGACCGCTCAAGGTTCGGTGACGTTCGCCGCGTCCCCCGGCAAGAAGACGCCGGTCGGCACGGCATTTGCGGGTCTTGCGGCCCTGAAAATCCCATCGCCCGGCAGCTATCGCATTGCGGTCGATCTACCGATCTGGATCGACGTCGTCTCGAAGCGGAACCTTGATTCCGGCCAAGAATTTCGAAGGGCAGCACGCCTGCAGCGCCCCGCACAAAATAGTGGAGTTCGACTTGAGTTCGGGGCAGCCGTTTGTGTTGCAGTTCAGCAATGCGGCCTCCGACAGCATATTGCTCACCGTCACTGCGTCGCCGCCGCGCAAATTCTAAGGAGGGCGGTTCAGTGGTCGCGGCCAATGCTCCCACCGTGAGATTTAGAATCGATTTCGGCAGCCGCTGTTCCATCGGAATCGGCAAGGTCGAGCTTCTCGAAGGCATTGCGCGCACAGGCTCGCTGTCGCAGGCCGCGCGCGACATGCGGATGAGCTATCGGCGTGCATGGCTGCTGCTCGAAGACATGAATCTAAGCTTCGATTGTCCCGTGACTCATGCCAGCGTCGGGGGCCGCGGCGGCGGCGGGGTGGTTCTGACGGCTCTCGGTACGCGTCTGGTGGAAGGATATCGCCGCTTGGAATCGCGCCTGAAGCCGCTTGCCGGCGCTTGTCTGGAGGACATCGGCCGCCACACCAAAGCCGGCGACTCGAAACGCACCATCAAGGCCGTCTCCGTCAAGCGCAAATCACCGCGGCGCCCGCGTTGAGGCGGGAGGTTGCGGCATCTACGGCGCCGCGATGCAGGTCTTCAGGAACGAGGTCTTGTCCGCGCCCATCAGCTTCTTCGTTCTGGCCTCCTTGAGACACGCCCTACGCTTGGCATGCCTGGCGGCGGCCGCGTCGCCGGAGGATGACGCAGTGGCCGTTCCCGCCGCTTGCTGCGTCGCGGCCGGTGCGCTGACGGCCGGTGCGCTGACGGCCGGGGCGCTGACGGCCGGGGCATCGGCACGTTGGGCCTGGGGTGCGGCAAATCCAGTCGCGGCCGGCAGGCAGAGGCAAAGGGCGGCGGCCACCGTTGCAAAATGCATGGGTATCTCCTTCCAAGACTCAAAGCCGCCGACAGGCGCTCCTGGCAGCCAGCATAGCCCTGGGGCCTCACTGCACCGATGAAGCGCGGATGAAGCTTGCTTAACCTTCGAGGCGCCGGCGGGCGAGACTCAAATAGGCCCCCTCATCGGGCGGTCTGCCGTCACGCTGTGCCTGCCACAGCGTTTCGGCGAGCGCCTCCATGAGCGCATGTTCCGCCCGATGCAGGTCGCCGTGCCGGGCTTGCAATAGGCGCAGGCACTCACGCACCCCGGGGGGGCGGTCGATGGCTGCTTGCTCGCGCACCGCCAGGTGCAGCCCCATATGTAAAAATGGATTCTCGCCGGCGGTCCCCGGTTCATACTCCACGGCCGCGTTTGCATCCTCCACGATGGCTTGATATTCGGGGTGCAGGCCGATGACTTCGGCGATCATGGACTCGAGCGGTGCGAGGAGCGAGCGCGCCTTGGCCTTGCGCCAGGCGTCGGCGTAGGTTTGGCGCAATTGCTCGCGCGAGTAGGAGTCAAACAGCGGCATGGGTCTTGTGACGATACTCGCAAAGGTCCGCGATGTGGCAGGTGGGACAGGCAGGGTTGCGTGCCTTGCAGACGTAGCGCCCGTGCAGAATGAGCCAGTGATGGGCGTCCTGTCGAAACTCGGGCGGCACGTACTTCAATAGCTTGTCTTCCACCGCGCGCACCGTCTTGCCGGGTGCGAGGCCGGTGCGGTTGGCGACCCGAAAAATATGCGTGTCCACGGCGATGGTGGCCTCGCCGAATGCCGTGTTCAGAATGACGTTGGCGGTTTTTCTGCCCACGCCCGGCAGCCGCTCCAGTTCCTCCCGCGATGCGGGTACCACGCCAGCGTGCCGCTCGAGCAGGAGCCGGCAGGCGGCGATGATGTTCCTGGCCTTGCCGTTGTACAGGCCGATCGACTTGATGTACGGCGACAGGCCGGCAACGTCGAGCGCCAAAACGGCGGCGGGGGTATTGGCCGCGCGGAACAAGGCGGACGTGGCCTTGTTCACGCTCTTGTCGGTGGCCTGCGCGGAGAGGATCACCGCCACCAGGAGCTCGAAGGGGGATTGGTATATCAATTCCGTTCGAGGCGCCGGGTTGGCCTCCTGCAGGCGGGAGAATATGGCACGGCGCTTGGCGGCGTTCACGATCCATCGCCTATGCGGCGCGGTGCGGCGGCCTTCTTGGCGTCGATCCCGCGCTGCCGCTCGGCGGCCCGATTCAGCAGCCGTGCGGTGTGCGCATCGAAGCGCTCGCGATTGAGGGCTGCCTGGTCCGCCGGCGGTTCCGGCCCCTCCTTGATTTCGATGCAATCGACCGGACAGGGGGGCAGGCAGAGCTCACAGCCTGTGCAGCGCTCGGGCAGAACGGTATGCATGTATTTCGCGGCGCCGACGATGGCGTCCACCGGGCAGGGCGCCAGGCACCGTGCGCAGCCGATGCAGCGCGATTCGTCGATCCACGCGACGCGCGGCGGCGTCTGCACTCCATGGACCGGATTCAAGGGCTGCACCGGCCGCCCCAAGAGCTCCGCCAAGGCCAAAATCGTCGCACTTCCGCCGGGCGGGCACTGATTGATCTGCGCCGCGCCGGCGGCGATCGCCGCGGCGTATGGCCTGCATCCGGGATAGCCGCAACGCGTGCATTGAGTCTGCGGCAGCAACGCATCGATGCGCGCCGCCGTGTCAGGCGCGGTCTCGCTGATCATTTCATTTGATGCGCATGCCGGGCGTCGCACCCGTGTCGGGCGACAATACGAATATGTCCTTGCCGCCGGGGCCCGCGGCCAACATCATGCCCTCCGAGGTGCCGAAGCGCATTTTGCGCGGTTCCAGGTTGGCGACGACGACGATGAGACGGCCCACGAGCGAGGCGGGATCGTATGCCGCGCGGATGCCGGCAAACAATTCGCGCTCGCCGAGTTCTCCCAGGTCGACGCGCAACTTCAACAGCTTGTCCGCACCGGGCACGAGATCTGCGTTCAGCACTTTTGCGGCGCGAAGATCGATGCGCAGGAACTCGTCGATCGATATCAGGTTGCCCTCCACCGCTTGCGCATTCGCAAGGATGGCATCCGACGCGCCCGCCGGCGTTGAAGCGGCGCGCGCCGCCCCTGCCGCCGCGGCTCCCGCTGCCGCCGCGGCCGGAGCTGCGGCGGGCGCGGGTCCGTCGTCCGTCTCGAACAGCGCATCGAGCTGTTTCGGATCGACGCGAGTCATCAGGTGCTGATAGGAGTTGATCCGCGAGGGCAGGACGTCGGCGTCGCTCCACTCGAACGGCCGATCGAGTCCGAACAACTCGCGCGCGACGCGTTCCGCGAGAGCCGGCAACACGGGCGCGATGAGGATACTGAGCAGCCTGAACCCCTGCAGTGCGCGCGAGCAGACGTCCTGGAGCTGCGCGTGCTTCGCCGCGTCCTTGGCGAGAACCCACGGCTTGTGCGCGTCGAAATCGTGGTTGATGCGGTCCGCATGAGCCATGATTTCGCGCATCGCCTTGCCGAAATCGCGTGTTTCGTAGTGTTCGGCCACGTGCAGCGCGAATTCATGCGCTTCGCGGGCGATCGACGCGGCATCTGCGTACTCGAGTGCGCCGCCAAAATGCTTGGTGATGAAGCTCGCGGCCCGGCTCGCGATGTTGACATACTTGCCGACCAGGTCGCTGTTCACCCGTGCGATGAAGTCGTCCGGATTGAAGTCCAGATCTTCGACATTCGAATTCAACTTGGCGCCGATGTAGTAGCGCAGCCACTCCGGATTCATCCCGATCGCGAGATATCTCAGCGGGCTGATGCCGGTTCCGCGCGACTTGGACATCTTTTCGCCGGACACGGTGATGAAACCGTGCGCATAGACGTGATCGGGCACTTTGTAGGGAGGTCCCGCGAACTTCAGCATGGCGGGCCAGAACAGCGTGTGGAAGTAGATGATGTCCTTGCCGATGAAGTGCAGCTGCTCGGTGTCGGGGGCCGCGAGAAATTCCGCGAATGTCCGATGTTCCCCGCGCGCACGCGCCTTGCCGGTATCGAAATAGTTCTGCAGCGATGCGAGATAGCCGATTGGGGCGTCCAGCCAAACGTAGAAGTATTTGCCGGGCGCGTCGGGGATCGGAATGCCGAAGTAGGGAGCGTCTCGGGATATGTCCCAGTCGTCGAGCGCTTCGTCGCCGGAGCCTTCGAGCCACTCGCGCGCCTTGTTGACCACCTGCGGCTGCAGTCTCCCCGGCGTGTCGAGCCATGCGGTGAGGAATTCGACGCACTTGGGATCCGACAGTCTGAAAAAATAGTGGTCGGACGTTTTCATCAGCGGCTTCGCGCCCGACAGAGTCGAGTAAGGATCGATCAGATCGGTGGGCGAATTGACGATGCTGCAGACTTCACATGCATCGGCGTACTGATCCTTCGCACGGCAGTTGGGACATTCACCCTTGATGTAGCGGTCCGCCAGGAACATGGCCTTCACCGGATCGTAAAACTGCTCAACCGCCTTGACATAGACGAGTCCCGCGGCTTTCAGCCGGCGGTAGATATCCTGGGACAGCGCCACGTTCTCGGGCGAGTCCGTCGAATACCAATGATCGAAGCCGATATGAAAGCCCTGCAGATATCGGGGCCGATCGGCGGTGATGCGCGCCACCAGTTCCTGCGGGGAGATGCCGTCGGCCTCGGCCTTGAGCATGATCGGCGCGCCGTGCGCATCGTCTGCGCAGACGAAGTGCACGACATTTCCGAGCATGCGCTGGAAACGCACCCAGACGTCGGCCTGAATGTATTCCATGATGTGCCCGATGTGGAACGGGCCGTTGGCGTAAGGCAGCGCGGTGGTGACGAAGAGTTTGCGGGTCATCCGCCCAGTTTACAGCGATAGCGGGGCCTTTTGCGTGCCGACCTCGCCGCGATGCCCGCTTTGCCTCAAGAGGCCTCGCGGTACTGCTCGAACCGGGATTTGTTGATGGCCTTCTTGAAGGCTTCCTTGCCCGTGATTTGCCGCTGCTCCAGCAATGCTTGAATGGCCGTGTCCATCAGCCGCATGCCGACCGCCGAGCCGCTTTGCATGGCATTTTCCAGCTGGTCCATCTTGCCCTGACGAATCAAATTGCTCACGGCGGGGGTGTTGATCAGTATCTCGAGCGCCGCCACGCGGCCCTGTTTGTCGGCTTTGGGAACGAGTTGCTGGGAGACGACCCCGCGCAGGCTGGTGGAGAGCATGGTGCGGACATGGGGCTGTTTGTCCGCGGGAAAGGCGTTCACCAGGCGATCCACCGTGGCGGCGGCGCCGTTGGTGTGCAGCGTACCCATCACCAGAATGCCCATCTCCGCCGCAGTCACCGCGATGCTCATGGTCTCCAGGTCGCGAAGCTCGCCCACCAGAATGACATCAGGGTCTTCGCGCAAGGCCGACAGCAGCGCGCTCGAGAACGAGGTTGCGTGCACGCCGATTTCGCGCTGGCTGATCAAGCAGCTCTTGCGCAGATGCACGAACTCGATCGGATCTTCGATGGTGAGAATATGGCCTTTTTCGCGGGTGTTGATGTCATCGATCATCGCCGCGAGCGTGGTGGACTTGCCCGACCCCGTCTTGCCCGTGACCAGAATCAGGCCGCTGTTGATCTTGCACAGACCCATCACGGCGTCGGGCAGCTTGAGCTCCGCCGCCGTGCGCGCCTTGGAGGGAATCGCGCGGAACACCGCGCCCATGCCGTTCAGCTGGCGCATCACGTTGACGCGGAACCGGGCGACGCCCGGCATGCTGTAGGCGAAATCCGTTCCGTCCTTGGCTTCGAATCGCTCGACCGACAGCTTCGGCATGATTTCGTACAAAGCCGCCTTGACCATCTCGGCGGCGAGCGGCTCGGGACTCAGCGCCTTGAGCTCGCCGTATTGCCGGACGCGTGCGGGATCGCCCGCCAGAAAATGCAGATCCGAGCCATTGCGCTCCAGCACCTGGTGCAAATAACTGTCGATGGCGGGCACGGGATTCTCTCAGGTGTTCGCCGGCTCGGGGAGCGGCGCCCCTGCCAAATCGGATACGAAACGCTGGAATTGGCGCTTATCCGAGGCGTAGGTGTAGGCATGCTCGGGATCGACTTCCTTGGCGTTGATTGCCGCGAGCAGCGCTTGATCCATCAACTGCATGCCGTATTCCTTGCCCATTTGCAGCTGGCTTGGAATTTGATGCGATTGATCGGTCATGATGAGCTTGCCGATGGCCTTGGTCAGCACCATGATTTCGCAAATGGCGCGGCGCGCACGCTGGTCCGGGCTCTTCACCAGAATCTGGGTGATCACCGCGATCAGGCTGTTGGCGAGAAAGCTCTTGGTCTGTTCCCGTTCGTCGGTGGGCAAGGCGTCGATGATGCGGTCGATGGTCTTGGTCGCGCTGGTGGTGTGCAGGGTCCCCAACACCAGGTGTCCGGTCTCGGCCGCGGTCATCGCCATGGAAATGGTTTCGGCATCGCGCAACTCGCCCACCAGAATGACGTCCGGATCTTCGCGCATGGCTGCGCGCACCCCTTCGGCAAACGACGGCAGGTGCGTCCCCAGCTCGCGCTGGATGACCTGGCTGGTCTTGCTGCGGTGAACGAATTCGATGGGGTCTTCCAGGCTGACGATGTTGAGCGCGCGGGTCGAATTCAGGTGATCGATCATCGAGGCCAGGGTGGTGGACTTGCCGGTGCCGGTGGAACCGGTGACCAGAATCATTCCCTGGTGATAGTCGCACAGCTTGCGGACGATGGGCGGCAACCCCAATTGTTCCATGGTCGGCATCTGGGTCGGGATGGCGCGAAAGGCGGCGCCTATGCCGGTCTCCTTGCGAAACACATTGACTCGGAAGCGTCCGCCCTCCGCGGAGACGTACGAGAAGTCGAGATCGTTGCCCTCGCGCAAGTGCTTCAGCTGGTTCTGGGTCAGCACCTCGGTGATGTAGCCCTCGAGTTCCGCCTCACCCAGCTCGCGAAACTTGATGGGCATCAGGTCGCCGTGCATGCGCAACATCGGCGGCACGCCGACGGCCAGGTGCAGGTCGGAGCAACCCTGGGCCACACCTAATTTGAGGAATGCGTCGATTCTTGCCATAACGTGCAAGGCTACCCGTAAGCAATTGGATTTTCGAGCGTTTTGGCCGGAATTGGCCCACAAAAAACAGAGGTCCCTTCCCTTTACCCCATTGCGCCATCCCATTGCGCCGTAAAACCTCGGTCTTCGGGCCGAGAATCAGGCGCCGGGGTTCCGCGATGGGCGAGTGCCGCTGCGGAGTCCGTCGACGAGGAGAGCGACCATGCGCTGCGCGCGGCCGTCATCTTGGGCGGGCATGCACAAGCTTGCGACCGCGTGAAGCAGCTCATCTGACTCGACATCGTTGCGGATCTCGCCGGCAGCCACCGCCGACTCGAGCAGCGTCCGTACGGCGGGTCGGACTCGCTGCTCGAAGTAGGCGCGCAAAGTTTCGAAGGCCGGGTTCCCCGAGTGCAGGGCCGGAGCAAGCCCGCGTTTGGTTGCAATGAAAGCCGCGTATCGCTGCATCCATTTTGCCAGTGCTTCGCCGGGTGCGTACTGCGCGGCGAGAGTCGGGGCGGCCTCCGCACAGGCGTCGATTTCGTGTCGGAAGACGGCCGCAATGAGGTCGGCGCGCTGCGGAAAGTGGCGATAAAAGGTGCCGATACCGACGCCCGCCCTCTCTGCAATCTCTCGCACCGGAGCGTCCACTCCCGAGGTCGTGAACACCGCCTTGGCCGCCTGAAGCAGCGCGTCGAGGTTGCGCTGGGCGTCGGCACGCACGCGCCGTTCCGTGCGGCTGTGAGGCTCGACCCCAAGATCGGGAGCTTCCGGCTTGTCACCCATCGCACCCCTCCAATTGACAAACGGAACACTGTTCCGTATAAATACGGAATGTCGTTCCGTTTAATTCAGATTAACGCAGCGCGACGGCGGTGACAACCGGTCATCAGCCTGAATGCATCAAATTCAACAGGAAATCACCATGCCAAATAAACTCGTCGCACTCGTCACCGGCGCCAATCAGGGTATCGGCCTTCAAATCGCGAAAGATCTGGTGCCGCACGGCTTCACGGTTCTGGTTGGATCGCGCAATTTCGAGAACGGTCGGACGGCCGCAAAAAGCATCGGCGCGGATGCCCATGCCGTGCAACTCGATGTGACCGATCATAAATCCATTGCCGCGGCGGCGGACCGCATCCGCAAGGAGTTTGGCCGCCTCGATGTGCTGATTCAAAACGCGGCCATCTCGAACACGAGCAAGCTGCCCGGTATGTCCATCGCCGAGTACGCGAAGCTGACCCGCCCGAGCAATGTGTCCCTCGATGAAATGCGCGCGGTGTGGGAGACCAATGTGTTCGGCGTCCTCGCCGTTTACCAGGCGATGCTGCCGCTCCTACGCGAGGCACCGGCAGCCCGCATCGTCAATGTGTCGAGCGGCGTTGGCTCGCTGACGATGAACGCGGACCCGGCCGGTGCCCACCGCTCGATCTTCGGTCCCGTCTACCCTGCCTCCAAGACGGCTCTGAACGCCATTACGCTCGCCATGGCGATCGAGCTGGAGTCGGCCGGGATCAAGGTCAACGCCGTGTCCCCGGGTTTCACCAAGACGAACCTCAACAACTACGCGGGCACAGAGACTGTCGAGGAGGGCGCCCGCGAGGCGGTGCGCGTGGTGCTGCTCGGCCCGGACGGGCCGACAGGCACGTTCACCCACGCAAAACTCGGAACGCTCCCGTGGTGATATGGATGAACGACGGCTGCAGAATCCCCGCCCCTTTTGGGGGCGCGGGAGACGCCTAAAGGAATTTTTCGAGGGATAGGCGCAATTCGTCCATGCTTTGCGCTCGCTTGGCCTTGTCCAAGGACATGCATTTCATGACCAAGTTATTCAATTCCAGCGGTATTTCCTTATTGATGTCGACGGGCGGCCGCGCCTTGCCCTGCACGTGCTGGTACATGACCGACATATGGTCGCCGCGCGAATAAGGCGGAACGCCGCTGAACATCTCGTAGAGAATGACGCCCAAGCTATAGATATCGGCCCGCTCGTCCACCTTCTTTCCCAGAATCTGTTCCGGCGCCATGTATTTCGGAGAACCGATGACGTAGCCGGTCTTGGTGAGCTGGGTGTCGCCCTGGGTCTGTGCCGCGGCGACGCCGAAGTCCACGATCTTGAGCAGACCATCGTTGTCGATCAGGATGTTCGCGGGCTTCAAGTCCCGATGCACGATGCCGGCCTGGTGCGCGACCGCCATGCCGGTGGCGATGTCGATGCCGAATTTGACGGCGCGTTTGAGCACCACGGGCTTCTCGTTGACGATCTCTCCGCCCAGGGTGTGCGAGGGGAAGTATTCCATGGAAATCGCGTAATTGCCGCGGATATACAGGAAATCGTAGATGCGGATGACGTTCTTGTGCGTGATCTTGCGGCTGTAGCGCAATTCATGCACGAAGCGCTTCATCATTTCCTCGTCCGCGGAAACGTTGGGGTTCAAGAACTTCAGGATCAGCCGTTCCTCGACCACGGTGTCTTCCATCAGCAAGACCGTGCCGAACGCACCCTTGCCGATCTTCTCGATGAACTTGTAGCGGCCCTCGATGACATCGCCCGTCTTCAGCGTGGCGATGTCCAGCTTGTTTGCCTGGACCTCGTTCTCCTGCACGACTTTGGCGAGATCCTGATTGTCGATGAGCAGGGTCTTGGCCGGCTCCTGCATTTTTTCCGCGCGCTGATTGGCGGCGATCTGCTGCGTGGAGAAGCGGTTGTCCAGCTCCAGCATCGCGCGGGCGACAGCCTGGCTGACGGTGGCATCGGCGTTGCTGGCGGCCGCCTGCAGCCGCACGCGGATGGTGTCGGCGCGCCGCTCGTCCGCGAGCTTCGCGAGCGCCGCTATGGCTTCGGATTTGACCTCGTTTTCCGGCCGCGCCAGCATGGGCAGCAGATGCTCGATGCACTTCTGATCGCCGATCTTGCCGATGGCGCGAATCACCGTGGGCAGCGATTTCGGCTCCCCGGCTCCCAGCATTTCGATGAAGCGCGGCAGGGATTTGCTGCTGCCGATCTCGGCCAGCGCATCGACCGCGCGTTCGCTCACCCACCAATCGCGGTCCTTGGTCGCTTCGAGCAATTGCGCCACCGCGCGCTCATCCTTGGTCTGGTTCAGAATTTCGATGGCGGCGCGCCGTATGTCCTGATTCTCATCTTTGATGAGCGCGAGCACGGCGTCGACGACGCGTGGCCCGCCGATCTTGCCGAGAGCGTCGGCCGCGCGCGTGCGCACCCACCAGTCGCTGTCGGCAATCACCTCCAGCAGATACTTGACCGACTTGGACGTGCCGACCGCGTTCAGCACTTCGACCGCCGCGCGCCGGGCGTACTCGTTCTCGTCCTTGAGGACCTCAACCAGGTACTTGACCGTTTCCGGATCGTTGGCATGGACGACGACGTCGACCGCCTTGTTCTGCACCTCGATTTCCGGATCGCGCAGCATGGCGCAAAGCCCGGCCAGGTCGAAGGGCCCGTCCATGCGGGCAAGCGCGGAAAGGGCGGCCGAGCGGATGAACTTGCTGTGGTCCTTGAGCTGCTTCTGTACGGCCTGCTGCACTTTGGGCGTGTTGAAGCGTGCCAGCACGTTGATGATGTGCAGCCGGGCAACGGGATCCTTACCCTCGATCCTGGCGATCAGATCGTCGATCGACGACTCATCGGCGATCTCGGCGACGATCTTGAACAGGCCGGATCTTTCGTTGGGCTCCTGGGCATACGCGGCATTCAAGAGCTCGCGCACCGTGTAGCGGGTCTTCTGCGCGGCGATGACGTCGAGAATGACCTGCTTGGGCATGTCCGGCTTGCTCAAGGCATCGAGCAGGGCGCTTGCCGGATAATTCTTGCTCGACGACAGAGCCCAGGCGATTCCGGACATGGCCCGGCCGCTGGCTTCCCCCATGGCCTTGAGCAGCAAGGGCAGGCTCTTGGCGTCGATCAGGCGCGACAGCACTTCCACGTAGGCCAGCGTCTCGCGCTTTTCCGCCGTCGTCAGGGCGCCGACGATGGGCTCGATCGCGCTCGGGCCCAGCGAAGCCAGTTTTTCCAAGGCCTTTTGCGCCAGGGGGCTGTTTGGGTTGCCGCTGGATTTAACGTCGGCGATCAGCCGATCGGCACGATAGTTGGCGAATAAACTCATTCGGTGCCTTCAAGTTGACATCCCTCGGGAGCCATCCATTCTCACCGCAAACTTAGGGGCCCACCGCAGTCTCGATCCTCGAGTGCGTAATTATGCCATACCGCACGCCCCTGTCGGCCTGCGGTACAATAGGCAGCTTATATGAATCAAACCGACGCCGCGGTTGACGCAATCCGCGAAAGACTCAACGCATATGCGGACCCCTACCTCGGCCAGACTCTGGCGGAAGCGAAAGCTGTGGCCTCCGTCACATTCGCGGGCGGAGCGCTCGGCGTAGAACTCGTACTGGGATTTCCCTGTGCGGACTATACGGCCGAGCTCAAGGCCGCGCTGCAGGAGCACCTGCGGCCGCTTCTGGGACAGGCCGGATTGGAGCTCAAACTGCGGCCGCAGATCGCGGCCCATGCGGTACAGCGCACCCTCAAGCCGCTGGCCAACGTGAAGAACATCGTGGCGGTGGCGTCGGGCAAGGGCGGGGTGGGCAAGTCCACGACCGCGGCGAATCTGGCGCTGGCCTGGGCCGCCCAAGGCGCCAAGGTCGGCTTGCTGGACGCCGATATCTACGGACCCAGCCAGCCTCTGATGATGGGGCTGGCCGGCGCCAAGCCGGTCAGTGCCGATGGCAAGCATCTGACCCCATTGCTCGCCCACGGCGTCGAAGTGATGTCCATCGGCTTCATGATCGATCAAGAGCAGCCCATGGCCTGGCGCGGGCCGATGGTGACCCAGGCCCTGACCCAGCTCCTGGGCGAAACCAGTTGGGGCGAATTGGATTATCTGGTCGTCGATATGCCGCCCGGCACCGGCGACATACAGCTGACCTTGGCGCAGCGCGTTCCGGTGAGCGGCGCCGTCATCGTCACCACGCCCCAGGATATTGCACTGCTGGATGCGCGCAAAGGCCTCAAGATGTTCGAAAAGGTGGAAGTCCGGGTGCTCGGGGTGGTGGAGAACATGAGCATGCACGTGTGCAGCCAGTGCGGGCACGTCGAGCATGTGTTCGGCAGCGGCGGCGGGGCGCGGATGGCCGAGCAATACGGCGTGCAGCTGCTCGGCGAGCTGCCCTTGGATATCCGCATCCGCGAGGATGCCGACGGCGGCTCTCCGACGGTGGTGGCCGAGCCCGGCAGCGCCCGGGCGCAGGCCTACCTCAAGATGGCGCGCCGCACCGCGGCGCGGCTGGCGACCTTGAACAAGGATTACAGCCGGGCATTCCCCAAGATCACGATCGAATCGACGTAACACGGCAGGCGGCGCAATGAGCATCAAGAGCGATCGTTGGATCAGGCGCATGGCGGAGCAGGGCATGATCGATCCTTTCTCGCCGCAACAGGTGCGCAACGCGGGCGGCCACAAGATCGTTTCCTACGGCACCTCGAGCTACGGCTACGACGTGCGCTGCGCCGAGGACTTCAAGATCTTCACCAACATCAATTCCACCATCGTCGATCCGAAGAACTTCGACGAAAAATCCTTCGTCGATTTCAAGGGACCCGTCTGCATCATTCCGCCGAATTCCTTCGCGCTGGCGAGCACGGTGGAATTGTTTCAGGATTCCGCGCAGCGTTTTGACCGTTTGCCTGGGGAAATGCGTCACCGGGGATACCCGCCTGGTCGACGCCGATACCGGCGCCTATGTGCCGATCACACAGATGCGCTGGGGCAAGCGCACCCTGGCCTGGGACGGCTGGCGTTTGAAGCCGGCAAAAGTGTCGGCCTTCATCCCGCAGGGCAAGCGAGAGATCTTCGAGCTCCGCACCCGGGCGGGGTTGCGCATTCGAGCGACGGCGAATCACCCGTTTCGCATGCTCAATCGGTGGGTGGCCCTGAGCGATTTGCGGGCCGGCGATCGCATCGCGGTTGCCCGCGAGATTCCCATATTCGGAAAGACGCCCATCGCTGAATGGGAAGCGACTCTCGTGGGCTTGATGATCTCAGAGGGGCAGTGCAATACGCCCGGTCACAGCCCCACGTACACGACCGCGGATCCGGCCATGGTCGCTTTACTCGAGTCCGCGATGGCGGCCTCCGGCCTGGGAGAGATCACTTACAAGGGTCGCTACGGGTATCGACTGGTCAATCGAAAGGGACGAGGGGGAATCCCAGAACGAAATCGTGCCCACGACTGGCTTAGAAATCTCGAACTCAATGTCGGCGCCGCCGACAAGTTCGTGCCGCAGATCATCTTCACGGCGCCCGAGCCCTCGGTTCGCCTGTTTCTGCAGGCGCTATTCAGCGGCGACGGCAGCATTTATCACTCCGATCGGGGCGTCTTCCTCGAGTACTACTCGAAGTCCCGGCGGCTGATCGAGGACGTGCACCATCTTCTGCTGCGATTCGGAATCTTCTCGCTGATCCGCGAAAAGACCACCGCGATCGGGACTCAGGCATGCAAAATACAGATCACGGACAAGGATCAGATCCTGCGTTTTGCCCAGAGAATCGGCTTCTCGCCCGGCTCGGTGAAGCAGCGGCTGCTCGAGGAAAAGGTGCTTCCGATGATCGCCGCGCAGCCGAGGCGCAAGAGCAACTTCGACACACTACCGAGGGAGGCCTGGGCGGTCACGGGCACGGCGGCACGGGTTGGTGGATTGAGCTTGAGGGAGCTCGACATTTATACCCAATCAGGTCAATCCATGCCGATATCCGCCGCGGCGCGGGTTGCCCTCATGACGGGCGATCCGTACGTCGCTCCGCTCGTCGACGGACCCGTATGGGATGTGGTCGAACGAATCGAGCCCGCCGGTTCCGAAGAAGTCTATGACATCACCGTGCCGACACTGCACAACTTCGTCGCCAACGATTTCATCGTCCACAATTCGACTTACGCACGTTGCGGGATAATTGTGAACGTAACGCCTTTGGAACCCGAGTGGGAAGGCCACGTGACTCTGGAGTTCTCGAATACCACCCCATTGCCGGCGAAGATCTACGCCAACGAAGGCGTGGCGCAAATGCTGTTCTTCGAATCGGACGAGGTCTGCGAGACCTCGTACAAGGATCGCGGCGGCAAGTACCAGGGCCAGCGCGGCGTCACATTGCCCAAGACCTGAGAGGTTTGCGCGCCGCCGTCCTAGCGATCTAGGGTTTTGATGCGCATTGCGAATTCGAGCTTGCCGTCGCGGGTGCGCTCCGCTTGAACCGGCACGAAGCCCAAGGAAGGCGCAAACCACATGCGCAGGATGCGATTGTTGCCGGTGCGCCGGCTCGCCACGATGATCGGTATCGAGCTCGCCCAAGGCGGTTCTGATGCTGGCGTTCCCTTCCTGCGTGTAGTCGAATTCCTTGAGTTCGTCCTTGTCGATGATCTGAAAGGTCTTCGGCAAATCGCCTTTTTCCAGATCGAGCATGACCTCGACCTGGATGGACATCACGTCCTGAGTGCCGTCCTTGAGGGGCAAGTCCACCGGCTTGTTTTCCGACGTGCCGCGGGCGCGGCGGTTATTCCAGTCGAAGTCCAGGTTCACGCTGGATGAGCCGTCCTCGGCGTGATACTTGTCCGGCCGCACATGGCCGGCATCGATGCTGAGCCAGCTCTTCTGGGTGACTTCGGCGCGGTACAGCCGGAAGATGCCGCGGGCCGTGATGGTCCAGGTGTAGATGTAGTGGCCCGGTTCGCTGTCCGGCTTGAGCTCCAGGTCGCTGGTGCCGACGTTGATGGTTTTCCAGTCCGCCAGATAGTGAGCGGTGAAGGGGGCAATGCCGGCATCCGCGCCGGCCGGCGTCTGCGCGCCGACTGCAGGGGCGCTGCCGGGCAGTGCCTGCGTGCCGTCCGTAGGGGAGGAGGTGCCAGGGGGCGTCTGCGTACCGCCCGCTGGAGCGGCCATGATGGCCAGCGACAGCGCGGCCGCACCTCCGAAGCTCAGTGCGGGGCCTTTCATGCTTCGGGACCTGTGAACTGCACGGGCTCGCGCAGCTCACGGCCGTCCAGCCACGCTCGGCCGTCGGTCGAAGCGCAATCGTCCCTCGCAAAACCAGCGGACGGCGAGGGGGTAGATGCGGTGTTCCTGGGCCTGCACCCGCGCCGCCAGACTGGCCTCGTCATCGTCCGGCCGCACGGCGACTCGCGCCTGGATGATGGGCGGGCCTCCGTCGAGCTGCTCGGTCACGAAATGCACCGTCGCGCCGTGCTCGGCTTCGTGCGCCTCCAGTGCGCGCCGATGCGTGTGCAGGCCCGGGAATTTCGGCAGCAGCGAGGGGTGGATGTTCAATATTCTCCCGGCGAAGCGCGCCACGAAGGGCGCGGAGAGTATGCGCATGAAGCCGGCCAGCACGATCAGCGAGGGCGAGCACTCGCCGATCGCGGCCGCCAGGGTCCGGTCGTAGGCGGCGCGATCCGCCGTGCCGGCGGCATCCAAGGCCTGCGCCGGGACTCCGAGCATCGCGCGCGAGCTTGAGCCCGGCCGCGTCCGGCTGGTCCGAAAACACCTGCACGACGCCGTAGGCCGCAGCCGGCCTCGCGGCTGTCGTTCGATGAGCGCGCGCATGTTGCTGCCGCGCCCCGATATGAGGATGACGATCGGCAGCCGCGCGTGCCCGCTGCTCAAGCGATGACGACACCGCGCGTGCCGGCGCGCACTTCGCCGATGACCAGCGCCTCCTGGCCCATTCGCGCCAGGATGGCGATGGCGCGATCGGCATCGCCGGCCGCCAATTGAACCGTCATGCCGATGCCGCAATTGAACACGCGGTACATTTCCGCGTCGGCAACCTGGCCCTGGCGCTGCAGCCAGTCGAACACCGCTTCGCGCGCGCCAGGCATTGCGCTCCAGAACGACCTCCAGGCCCTCCGGCAGCACGCGCGGAATGTTCTCCACCAGGCCGCCGCCCGTGATGTGCGACAGGCCATGCACCGGCAGCTCTGCGATCAGCTTGAGCAGCGGCTTTGACATAGATGCGCGTGGGCGCCATGAGCCGATCGACGAGGCTGCACCCCGTCGAGAGCGGTCTTCGAGGTCGGCGCCGGCTGACCTGCGAGTATCTTTCGGATCAGTGAAAAGCCGTTGGAATGGGGGCCCGAGGAGGGCAGGCCCAGCACCACATCGCCGGCCCGCGTTGCGGATCCGTCGATGATGGCGTCCTTTTCCACGATGCCGACGCAGAACCCCGCAAGATCGTAGTCCTCGCCGTGATACATGCCCGGCATTTCGGCCGTTTCGCCGCCCACCAGTGCGCAGCCGGCTTGCACGCACCCTTCGACGATGCCGGCGATGAGGCGCTCGCCCACTGCCCACGTCGAGCTTGCCCGTTGCAAAGTAGTCGAGAAAAAACAGCGGCTCGGCGCCCTGAACCACCACGTCGTTGACGCACATGGCCACCAGATCGATGCCCACCGTATCGTGGCGGCCGGTATCGATGGCGAGGCGCAGTTTGGTGCCGACGCCGTCGGTTCCCGATACCAGCACGGGCTTGCGGTAACGGTCGAGCGGCACTTCGACCAGGGCGCCGAAGCCGCCGATGCCGCCCAGCACTTCGCGGCCGCATGGAGCGCCTGACATGGGGCTTGATGCGTTCGACGAGTTCCTCGCCGGCGTCGATATCGACTCCAGCCTCGCGATAGGTTACCGGGGCTCGCTCAGTCATTCCGTTCCTTTATGGTGGGTGCCCGCAGGCAGCCCGGTCCGCCGCGGCGGACCGGCCAGCTGTGGTATTTTACATCAGGCGACTCGAGGCTTCCGCGATAACACCATGTCACAGTATTTCAGGCTCTTTTCTCGGCCGAAATTTGCGTCCGGCAGTGCTTTTGTGCTTAAGTTTAGCCGCCCTCTGTCTGGGGAATGCGGCTCTCGCCCTGACCCGCGCTGAGCTGTATCCAGGCGACCGCTGCCCTTGGCCGACCGGACGCGACGCGGCACAGACCGCGGCTTTCCAGGCCGCGATGAAAACCGTGCTGGTTCGCGTCACCGGCCGCCGCTCGGCCGATGGAGACCCGGCGCTGGCGCCGCTGATCGCCAATGCCAGGCGCTACGTTCAGCAGTATCGAGGCGCCCCGGATGGCCAGGTGTGGGTGTCCTTCGACGGAGCCGCCATCGAGCGCTGGCTTGACTCAAAATGGCCAGCCTGTGTGGGGCCATGAGCGGCCGAGCACCTTCGTTTGGCTGACCGCCCAGACGGGTCCTCAATCCGGCACCCTGATCACCGGCGAGGACACGTCCGATTTGAAAACGGCGATCGATGCGGCGGCGGCGGTGCGCGGAGTGCCCCTGATCTGGCCGAGCGCCGCCGATGCGGAAAAAAATCACCTGGACTATGCCGGCGTGAACGGCGCGGCCCAGTCCACCTTGGCGGACATCGGCCGCCGCTCGGGCGGCGAGGGCATACTCATCGGCAAGGCTGCCGGCACGGCCGCGACCGTCCAACGTGCGCTGGACGCTGTTGTTTCAAGATCGCAGCAGTGAATTTTCCGGTCCCCTGGAAGGCGTGAATCGCACCGCGGACCTGTATGCGAGTCTGTTTGCCGCCAGCGGCAATCTCGCGCCGGTCGATATCGAGGTGACCGGCATCGGCGATCTTCGCGACTATGCAGATGTGCAGGCCTATCTGGAATCGCTGACCGATGTTTCGCACGTGAGCGTGACCGCCTTGGCGGGAGATACGATTAGATTTCGCCTGACGACGCGGGGCGGGCCGGAGTCTCTGCAGCGCACGCTTTCCTTGAATGGCCGTCTGCAGTCGATCGCCGCCGGCGACAATGGGATTCTGCGCTTCCAGCTTCGACGTTAATCGCGTGCCCGCGTCTCTGCGCCATATTCCGAACATCATCAGCTCGATCAGAATTCTGCTCGTCGCGCCCATTGCCGTGGCGCTGGCGGAACACCGGCTGGCCATCGCCATTGGCTTGTTCGGCGCCGCGGCGCTGTCCGATGCGGCCGACGGCTTTCTCGCCAAGCGCTTCGGCTGGCAAAGCGAGCTCGGCGCCGTGCTCGATCCGGCCGCGGACAAGCTCTTGCTGGCCACCGTGTTCATCACGCTCGGCTGTCTGAAGCTGGTGCCGCTGTGGCTGGTGGCGGCGGCGGTGGCGCGCGATGCCATCATCGTGGCCGGCGCGCTGGTTTACCGGTGCTGGATAGGGCCGCTCAATATTCGGCCGTCCATCGTCAGTAAGTTCAATACCCTGTGCCAGGCCGCATTCATCATGGCGGTCGTCTGCCGAGAACAATTCTCGCTGCCGCCGGTGTGGGTGGCGACGGTGCTCGGCGCCTTGGTGTTCGCGACGGTGACGATCAGCGGCATCGATTACGTGCTGATTTACGGCCGGCGGGCCTTGGGCGGCGCGGGACCGCGCGCGCCGGCGCGCGCCGGCGATCCGCGCCCATGAAGCAGCTCGCCTCTCGGAGTGCGGCTGCGTACGCATGCGGTGTTCGAGAGCTTCTGGCCGGGCCACAATGGCGAAGCGGTTGCAGCGCTGCGGGCGCCGAGCGCGGCGCCCCTGTGGCTGTGGGGAGCCGGCGGATCGGGCAAAACCCATTTGCTGCAGGCCGTGTGCGCGGCCGCGGGCGAAGCGGCGGCTTACTTCCCTCTTTCTAGCTCGCCGGCATTGCCGCCCGAGGCGCTGCAAGGGTTCGAGCTGACCCGCGTGCTCTGCCTGGACGATGTCGATGCCGTGGCCGGGGATCCGGCCTGGGAGCGTGCCCTGTTCCGGCTATTCAACGAAGCGGCAGAATTGCGTACCCGGTTGATTTTCGCCGCCACGGTGCCGCCGCGCCAGTCCGACTGGCGCCTCGAGGACTGGCGGTCGCGCGCCGCTGCATGCATCGTCTACCAATTGCGGGAACTCGATGACGATGGCCGTATCGAGGCGCTGCGCCTGCGGGCCGCGCAACGCGGATTGCAGCTGCCGTACGAGACATCCGAATACTTGCTCAAGCGCATGCCGAGAGACCTCCGCTCCCTGTTCGAGATTCTCGATCAGCTCGATGAGGCCTCGCTGATTGCCCAGCGCCGGCTCACCATTCCCTTCATTCGCGCCGCGCTCGAGAAGCACGCAGGAACAAAATCATAGTGCAGAACCAGCCGAATACCAGAAGCAAAGTCGCTCCCGCCGCCCAGCGCGCGGCCGGATTCACCAGCAGTTCGGTCAAAGCAAACACCAGGTACGGCACGGCGAACAAGGTGGCCCACGCATAAGTATGGCGGCGGCCGCGCAGCAGGCCGTGCAGCGGGGCGAGCAAGGGCAGGGCGGCAAGGATGCAGATCGGCCACGGATACCCGGCCAATATCCAGGCAAACAGACTCGAGACCACCGCGGCCCAGAGCCAGACGGTGAGTGAATGCGCGGAGCTCTGCAAGCTCATCCGCGGCTCCGCAGCCGGTCGGCGAGGCCGGCGACCCGCGTGCCCAATGTGCGCGCCAGTTCGCGCTCCAAGTCGGACAGTTCGCCGTGACCGCTGACGGCGGCCACGTGGCTCGCCCCGTAGGGGGTGCCACCGCTGCGGGTATCGGTCAAGCCGCGTTCGGTATAGGGCAAACCAACCAGGTACATGCCGTGGTGTAGGAGAGGCAGCATCATGGACAGCAGGGTCGATTCCTGGCCTCCATGCAGAGTCTGGGTGGAGGTGAATACCGCGGCCGGTTTGCCCGCGAGTGCGCCGGAAAGCCACAGCGCACTCGTTCCGTCCAGGAAGAATTTCAACGCTGCCGCCATGTTGCCGAAGCGCGTCGGGCTGCCCAGTATCAGCCCGCAGCATTGCACCAGGTCCTCATGGGTGGCGTAGGGCGGCCCCTCGCTCGGCACCGGTGGATCGGCCCGCTCCGTCGTAGCGGCCACCGGCGCCACGGTGCGGAGTCTTGCCTGCATGCCGGGCACCGCTTCGACGCCGCGGCAGACTTGCCGGGCAAGGGCGGCGGTGCTGCCTTGGCGTGAATAATACAGAACCAAAATTTCATTCATCGGCAGTCTTCCGGGAAATTACCCAAGGATTTGGGCATATGCAGCGTCGGCGCAACGGATTAATCGCGCCCTGCTGCATATTGTATATCGGCGCCTGGTTTGACGGCTCTGGCAGCTGTTGCTAGTGTCCGGGAACCCTATGCTGCGCTTACTTGCTGTATTTGTCGGTGTTGCCTGCCTCTTCGGTTGCGCCGGAGCTCCCGTGCAAGAGATGAGCGACGCCCGGCAGGCCATTGCCGCGGCCAGTGCCGCGGGCGCGACGAGTGCGACATCGCCGGATTTCTACGCCGCGCAGGCCGCCATCGAGAGAGCGGAGTCGCACCTACAGGCGCAGGAGTTCACGCGAGCTCGCTTGGCGGCCCTGGAAGCCAAGCGTCACGCCGCCGCGGCGCTCGCCAGCGCCAATGCCCAGCACGCAGAGGCGCCGGCGACTCAGCCGCACTGAGACCAATATTTGGACACGGTCACTCGGCGTTTTCTCGTCTTTGGGAAGGTTCAAGGTGTGTTTTTTCGCCATAGCACCCGGCTCGAGGCCAATCGGCTGGGGCTGCATGGCAGCGCCCGCAATTTACCGGACGGCTCGGTCGAGGTGGTCGCGCAAGGCGGCGCAGCCGCCGTCGGCGAGCTGCACGCATGGCTGCATCACGGACCCGCTCAGGCTCGGGTGGACGAAGTTCGCGAGACGGCGCCCGACGATACGGTGCCCTATGCCACGGAATTCAGGATTTCCTGAGGTAAAGGGTTAAAAACGCCACATGCGCTGCCAGCGCTGCATCACCAGTGCCGGATAGGTGTTGCGGCCGACACTGCCGTTGTAGCGCGCCAGTGCGCGCGACCAGTTGTGATTCTCCGCCCGCAGATAGTAACGCAGGATTTCGCACCCCATCCTGATGTTGGGCGCAACCTGGACCAGCTGATTCTGCACCCCGAGCTGGCGCGGCCAAAACGGCATCACTTGCATGAGACCCACCGCGCCGACGGGCGATACCGCCCAGCGGTCGAAACGGCTTTCCACCTCGATCAATGCCAGCACCAGATCGGGCGGCAGCTGCAGCGTGGGGTCGCGCTTCGCTTCGCAGTACACATGGTCCAGAATTTCGATCCGGGCTTCATGCGTCGGCACGAGGCGGGCGAGGCGCGGCTCCATGGTCTTGTACCAAACCTCGGAATCGTATTTGTCGGCGAAGCAATCGGAGTCGCCGATGATCTTTTGCAGCAGAGCTTTGAGCTGCGGGTCGCGCTGCTGATCGGCGCGGGCGCTGTCGGTCAGGGCACCCGAGCATGCCAGAACAACCAAGACGCAGGTGAGCATGGCGCGCAGCGGCAGCCGCATCGATCATTCCTCAAGCACTTAACTTATGCCGTATATAGCCTACCGGATCGGCCGCGGGAATTTCCGTCGATTCGGTCTCGCTGCGATGACGATATTCGAGATTCCCCGCGGCGAGGCCCCGCTCCCCGATCACGATCCGGTGAGGAATCCCCATCAGCTCCGAGTCGGCGAATTTGACCCCCGGACGGGCATCCCGATCGTCGAGCAATACGTCGATGCCTGCGGCGTTGAACTGCTGGTACAGGGCATCGGCGGTTTCTTGGACGAGCGCCGATTTCTGATAATTGATCGGCACCAGAACGACTTGGAAGGGCGCGATGGCCTCCGGCCAGAGAATGCCGTTGGCATCGTGATTCTGTTCGATGGCTGCGGCGACGACGCGGGTCACGCCGATGCCGTAACACCCCATGAACATGGTCAGGGCCTTGCCCTGCTCATCCAGCACGCTGGCATGCATGGCCTCGCTGTATAGCTGCCCGAGCTGGAAAATGTGGCCGACTTCGATGCCGCGGGCGATTTCCAGGGTTCCCCGGCCGGTCGGGCTGGGGTCGCCGGCTTGCACGTTGCGAATATCGACGGACTGCGGCTCGATCGAGGTCGCGCCCCCAATTAACGCCGCGGAAGTGCACGTCCTTCTCATTGGCGCCGCAGACGAAATCAGCCAGGTGAGCCGCTGCATGGTCGACGTAGATCTTGCCGGCAAACCCGATGGGTCCGATGAAGCCGGGCTCGGTGCCGGTGGCCTTGCGCACGCGGTCGGCGCTCGACATCCGCGAGCGGACTGGCAACGCCGGGCAATTTCTGCGACTTCACCGCGTTCAATTCATGATCGCCGCGGATCACCAGCGCGACTACGTCGCCTTCGGTGCCGTCGACCAGCAGGGTCTTGACGCAGCGCGCGGCGTCCACGCCCAGCTGCGCGCTGAGCTCCGCGATGGTGCGGGCATTCGGGGTGGGTATTTTGGCCAGCGCTTCGGCGGCAGCCGGTCGCCGTCCGGCGGGGACGACGGTGGCGGCCACCTCGAGATTGGCGGCGTAGTCATCGGCGTTGGAGAAGACGATGGCATCCTCGCCCGAGTCCGCCAGAACGTGGAATTCCTGGGAGGTGCTTGCCGCCGATACTGCCGCCGTCCGCCTGGACGGCACGAAATTTCAGGCCGATGCGCGTGAAGATGCGCGAGTACGCCTCGTACATGAGGCGATACCCTTGAGCCAGGCCGGCTTCGTCGGCGTGAAACGAGTAGGCATCCTTCATCAGGAACTCGCGGGCGCGCATGACGCCGAACCGCGGACGGATTTCATCGCGAAACTTGAATTGAATTTGATAGAAATTGACCGGCAACTGTTTGTAGCTGCGCAATTCGCGCCGCGCGATGTCGGTGATGACCTCCTCATGGGTCGGTCCGTAGACGAACTCCCGGTCGTGGCGATCCTTGAAACGCAGCAATTCCGGCCCGTACTTGATCCAGCGGCCCGATTCCTTCCACAGTTCGGCGGGTTGGAGGGTGGGCATGCACAGTTCCAGGGCGCCCGCCCGGTCCATTTCCTCGCGCACGATGCGCTCGACCTTGCGCAGGATACGCAGTCCGAGGGGCAGCCAGACATACAGGCCCGCCGCCAGCCGGCGGATCATGCCGGTGCGCAACATGAGCCGGTGGCTGACGACTTCCGCGTCGGCGGGCACCTCTTTGAGGGTCGAAATCGGGTTTTGAGATAAGCGCATAGCCGCATATCTTACATCAGCCCCCCTGGTATTATGCCGCCTCATGAGCGACGACGAGGACTCCACAGAGCGGCCGAGGGGCGTGTACTGGCTGCCGAACCTGCTCACCACGGGGGCATTGTTCGCCGGCTTTTACGCGGTCGTGGCGGCCATCGACCTGAAATTCGAGCGCGCCGGGGCGGCGGTGTTCGTCGCCATGTTCTTCGACGGATTGGACGGACGCGTGGCACGCTGGACCCGCACCGAGAGCGCCTTCGGCAAGGAATACGACAGCCTTTCGGATATGGTGTCTTTCGGCGTGGCTCCCGCCATCGTCACCTATCAATGGGGGGTGGCGCGCATTGCGGAGTACGGGCCGCTATGGCGAAGGCTGGGCTGGCTGGTGTGCTTTTTCTATGCGGCGGCGGCGGCCCTGCGCCTGGCTCGTTTCAATTCCAGGGCTGCCACCCAGGATAAGCACTACTTCGAGGGCCTGCCCAGCCCGTCGGCCGCCGCGGTCGTCGCGGCCTTGGTATGGCTTGCGAGCGACCGGACGAATATCGGTCTGCCCGGCCTGATATTGGCTTTCCTCGTCATCGCCATAGCGGGCGCACTCATGATCAGCCGATTCGCGTTCAACAGCTTCAAGCAGGTGAACCCCGGGGCAACGGTGCGTTTCACTTACATCGTCATGGTGCCGCTCGCCTTCGTGTTCATATTCTTGTATCCGGCCATCACTTTGCTTTTGCTGTTCGGGTGCTATGCATTGTCGGCGCCGACGGTATGGGCCTACCGCAGATTGCGCCGCCGCGCGCGCGGCGCGCCGCGCGCATGAATCCGGCGCTGCGCCGAGAGTACCTCGCCGCCCTGGGGCTTCAGACCTGGGTTGTGCGCGGCAAGTCCGCGGTGGCCGACGCCGCGCCCCGAGAAATCGATGCGTCCGCCGGCATGCAGCCCTTGCCCCAGACACCGCCTTCGCGCGGGGCGCCGCGAGATGCGTCCGCTTCGCGGGACACCGGTATTTCCGGCGAGTTTTCCGCGGCCCGAGAGGCGGGTGCCGACTGGCCGGAGCTTCGAGCGCGGGTGGCCGCTTGCACCCGCTGCACGCTGTGCAGCACGCGCACTCAGACTGTGTTCGGCGTGGGCAACCAACGGGCGGAATGGCTCATTGTCGGCGAAGCGCCGGGCGCCGATGAGGATCGCCAGGGTGAGCCCTTTGTGGGCCGGGCCGGTCAGCTCTTGAATTCCATGCTGCGTGCGATCGGTCTGGCGCGCGAGCAGGTTTACATCGCCAATGTCCTCAAATGCCGGCCGCCCGGCAATCGCGATCCTACGGCGAGCGAAGCCTCGGAATGCCTGCCCTACCTGGAACAGCAGATCGCCTTGCTGAAACCCAAGATCATGCTGGCGGTGGGGCGCATCGCATCGCAGAACTTGCTGCGCACCGATGTCACCTTGGGACGCTTGCGCCGGCAGGTGCATTCATTCGGCGCCTCTCGAGGTGCCTTTGGTCGTCACCTATCATCCTGCCTACCTGCTGCGCACGCCGGGCGACAAGCGCAAGGCGTGGGAGGATTTGAAATTCGCCCGCGAGGTATGTGCGCGTGTCTAGCGTCAAGCAAGAAGTCGAGTTTGCCTCGATTCAAATCAGGCCCATGCACGAACTCGACGTGCCGGTGATCGTGGCCATCGAGCGGGCAGCCTATCAGTTTCCGTGGAGCGAAGGGATTTTTCGCGACTGCTTGAGGGTCGGCTACGTATGCCGCGTCGTCGATGTCGGCGGCGACATGGCCGGCTACGGCATCATGTCCGTGGGAGCGGGCGAGGCGCACATATTGAACGTGTGCATCCAGGATGAATATCGAGGCCGCGGCTACGCCCGCAAGGTCCTGGAGCATCTGCTCGACCGCGCGCGCGCCTCCGGCATGCATGAGGCTTTCCTCGAAGTCAGGCCGTCCAATACGGCCGCCGCCGCGCTGTATCGCTCCATGGGATTCGAGGAGGTCGGCGTGCGGCGCGGCTACTATCAGGCAACCATGGGCCGCGAGGATGCGGCGGTGCTGCGCCGGATGCTGCTGCCCGAGGTCAAGTAGCGCCGCCTGAGGTCAAGCAGCCCCGCACTTCATTCCGGCGGCCTCCGCCCCGACGCTCTTCGCCCAAGGCCTGACTTCGCCAGGTTTGAAATTTTCCTTCTCCATCAAGTCGATCGTTTGGTTGACCATGCTCATCTGGCCGGCGGCGAGACGATCGGGTTCGTCGAATCTCGAAGGATAGTTCTTGCGTGCGAGCACATCGCCGCACACGACCTGCACTTGTTCGCCCGTTTCTCGGGAGTAGGCGGTGAGGCGAAGCGCTGAGTCGCCCCTCACCGACAGCAGAAGCAGCCTGGAACTCACGATCAGGGGGTCGGCCGCCGCGGGGACTCTCAGGAATACATCTCCGTCCACGATGAGCTTGCGCGGATGAGGAAATCCCTTGGCCGGTTCGACCGTGGAATCGGAGCGGTAGAACGCCTGAGTGCCGTCCGGCAAGCGCAGGTGCCTGCGCTCCGGTATGCGGCCGTGCAGCCAGAATCCGAGGGCCGCTGCCAGCAGCGCGATGCCGGCGATGGCAGGCAGGACCTTGTAGCGCATGATGGCGCAGCATAATGCCCTGACAGGAGCCGGTCGACAAGCAAGGCGTTAATCTCACTCAATCCGACACCGGGCAACTCATCGACTTGCTATTGAAAAAATATGGGAAGAAGAAACTGTTCCTGCTGGGACACTCGTGGGGGAGCGTTCTGGGCGTCCGTGTCGCCCAGCATCGCCCGGAATTGCTGTATGCATACATAGGCGTCGGACAAGTGGTCAACATGCGGCGAAACGAAGCCGTCGGCTACCAGATGACTTTGGCGGCGGCGGACGCCGCAAAGAATAAGGCGACGACTCCGGAACCGTTGGCGTTTGATTTTTATAACCGCATCCACGCGCCCGACAAGAGGTTTTTTAAAATTGAAGGGGCTTCTCACTATGTTTTCAATGAGGCTCCCGGCGAGATGCTGATGGACCTCGTTCTCTATGCTCGGCCCGTGTTCAGCTCGGACAAAATGCGATGAGACGGATGGTTCGCCGGCCGGCTTGGTAAGATGACCGCGTGCCGGCACTAGGCAGTGCTACAGTGCTTCGGCCTCTATACCACTGCAAGGCGAGCAACGTGATGATTACTAATTCACCCTATCCAATCGGCACGCCGGGCCTTCCCTGGGGCGAAGCGGAAGTGGCTACCTGGCTTTCACGGCAGACCGTCAAGCGCAGTTACGCCGCGGATGTGCTGGGCGTGATTGATTCCTTCAGTCCGCGCTATGAGGTGGTGCAGTACGGCCGCCTTGACTATGATCCCGACAAATACCCGCTGTTTGCGATCAAGAGCCGCGGCTGGCATGACTCGCTTCCCTGTGCGTTGGTGACGGGAGGCGTGCATGGCTATGAGACCAGCGGCGTGCACGGGGCGTTGCGGTTTATCGATCAACAGGCGGCAAGCTATGAAGGGCGGGCCAATTTAGTGATCGTACCGTGCGTCAGCCCCTGGGCCTACGAAGTGATACACCGCTGGAACATGCACGCGATCGATCCGAATCGCTCATTTCGAGAGAACAGTCCGGCGCAGGAATCGGCGGCGCTCATGCGTCTGATCGCGCCTTTGCGCGATAGCGTGCTCGTGCACATCGACCTGCATGAGACCACCGATTCCGATGAGTCCGAGTTTCGCCCGGCGCTCGCCGCTCGCGACGGCGCGGAGCATGTGCCGGGCGAAATCCCCGACGGCTTCTATCTGGTCGACGACAGCGAGCATCCGCAACCGGAGTTCCAGCAGTCGGTAATCGCCTCGGTGGCAAAGATCACCCACATTGCCCCGGCGGATCGAGAAGGCCGGATCATTGGATCGCCCGTGGTCGCACCGGGCGTCATCGCTTACCCGTTGAGGCGGCTCGGCCTGTGTGCGAGCATTACCACGGCTTCCTTCAAAACGACCACCGAGGTCTATCCGGACAGCCATCGGACAACGACCGAGCAATGCAATGCCGCGCAAGTTACAGCGGCGCGCGCGGCGATCGATTTTGCGTTGGCCCACCACGCGGCGACTTCCGTTGGGCGGTAATGCGCGAAACGAGCAAACACTGAGGTTCACAATGGCTGACATTCGCATCATCGCCGGCGACCTGAAATTCCTGGCAAATTTCGAGCGCGAATTGGCGCCACAAACCTGCGTCCATTTCGAGTCGCTCCTTCCCTACAAGACGCAGTTCATCCACGTGCGCTGGAGCGGGGAAGGGTGCTGGATCCCGATGGGGGATCGGGCTGCGCCCTTCCCCTTCGAAAATGCCACCAGCTATCCTGCCCCGGGTCAGATGATCTTCTATCCGGGCGGTTACAGCGAAACCGAAATACTCCTCGCCTATGGCGGCGTGCGATTCGCCAGCAAGCTCGGCCAGCTGGCCGGCAATCATTTTCTGACAGTAGCGGAGGGCCTCGAGGATTTGCCGGCGCTCGGACGGCGAACGCTGTGGCAAGGCGCTCAGGATGTCCTGATTCAACGCCTTTCGTGAACGCCGGGTCTTCCGAGCGCGGCGCGGCGTTCAAGAAGCTTTGACCATGAACGGAGTTCGGCTTTTTCCGAGATAGACATCATGGACTCTGCGAGGCAGTGCCGCGGTAGCGCTTCGACAAGCCCGGCAGCGGAATGACGCGCAAAATCGAATCGCGGTAGGCGGCGCTCGAATACACAGAGCCGGATCAGGCTGTCGCGCTCATGGGCTTGGTGATCGACTATCAATACTTTCACTTGTGTTCTCGAACGCGGCGGTTCCCACGGCAAAATACGCCTCCAGCTTGCCAAGCGAACCCGTCCAGCCCTGTTCATGGCTGCGGCGCGTTTGCTCATCGTGCAGTCGCGAATGGACGAAGGTGAGTTCGGTGCCCTCCGGAATGGCCTCGAGCGTGATTGCGACCCGCGATTCGCCGGGGTCCTGCGCGCGGCCCTTCCAGCGCCAGCTCATGACGATCCGCTCCGGCCGTACGAATTCGAGAAACTCGCCGCTGCTCTCGTGCTCG
Source organism: uncultured Gammaproteobacteria bacterium (assembly GCA_963784105.1). Lineage (GTDB taxonomy): Bacteria > Pseudomonadota > Gammaproteobacteria > Steroidobacterales > Steroidobacteraceae > Bog-1198. Next base: position 443,987 of record CAWAQE010000007.1, on the reverse strand, counting down.
GTCCTGTCGAGCTTACGGAAGCGCACGCGATAGCGGCCGCCGACGCGCGGATCCGCCTCCGCCGCCAGCACCGGCCCCGCGTCGGGGCCCCACCATTTCGCGATGCCCTCGGCGGTCGTGATTGCGTCGAAGACGGTCTGCGGCCGCGCCCTAATGCGGCGTACCAGCGTGAGACTCGTCATCGGCGTTTGCGCTTCATCATCGACGGCACCTTTAAAGTTCACCATATAGGAAAGTATTAGCCGAGACGGCCGGACTGTCAAGGCAGGAGGGACAGTACGGCATGCCCATCGTGTGTCGTAGAAGCGGTGGGCTGCCGCGGTGCTAGCCGTGCCCGGTGCTCACTGCAGACGGAAAGCTGGACTGCGCACCGAAGTAGCACTCGATGGCCTCGAGCTTGTGATCTCCAAGCCGCAGATACTCCACGTTGCGGAACGTCTTGCCGTTCTTGGTGTGGCAAACGTACATCACAAAGGCCTCGTTGCCGCTGCCGAATATCCGCAGCAAATCGAACCGCTCGATAAAATTGATCTGGCTCTGCCAGCATCTCGTTTTGAAAGTGCTCTTGCTGATGTGATCGTCGTTGTTTGCGCTCGTGAATGTGAAGTCGTCCGCCAGCAGTACATCGACCGGGTGCCAGTCCTTTTGCTCCCATGCCGCATACCATTTGCGGATGGTGTCTTCGTTTTTCCGACTCAGTCCCGCCTCCGCGTGCGCACCCGAAATTTGCGGAACGCCCACCGCTGCCGCCAGTGCACAGGCACCCGCCTCGAGCATCGTTCGGCGCGACATTGATCTGTTTCTCATGACTCACTTCTCCCTTGTATTACCCGGCGATGGAGCGAACGGCCTCTTTTCCCCGGCCGACGGAACAGTAATTCAACATAGCGGCGCAGGTGGTCGATGCTCGCTCCGGCCACCCCGGCGCCGCCCTTGGCCTTCGCCAGGATGAACGCGCCCTGCAGCACGGCCTGCGTATGCAGTGCGAGGCTTTGGGCCGTCCAGGGCCCGCGGATGCGGTGGCGCTTCATCGCATCGGCAATGTCGGATTCCACCGTGGCGGCATGACCGCCGATGCTGGCGTCGCACGCGTACCGAATGTCGGGGTGGGTTCCGTATGCCTCCTGAACCATCGTGCCGGCGAGACACGTGAACTCGGCAACCTCACCGCGCAGCATCGCCCTGCGAAAATCGAGGTAGCCGAGGAAGCGGTCGAGCGGATCGTCGAATCGGTGGTAGGGGGCGGCGGCGAAAGTCGCGGCGCTCAACTCCGTCCAATGATTGGCGGCCGCGACCGCGAGCGAGTCCTTGCTCGGAAAGTGGTGAAAGAACCCACCCTTCGTCACGCCGGCCCTGGCGCAGAGCTCGTCCACGGAGGTGGCGGCGTAGCCCTTCTCGCGGATGACCGAGATGGCTGCATCCAGAAGCTTGCTGCGCGCGCCGCCCGACGGTGACCGCTCGGCAGGTTGCGGATTCATGCCGGTACCATACCAACCGGTCGGTATGTCGTCAAGATCGAAGAGGCCTACAGACAGCGTGACGCGTTCCCCCTGCCGGTGAGAATCAGGCGGCGGGCTGCGCGGCGAAATGCGCTTCCAGCTTGTCGAGCGAGCCCGCCCAGCCCTGTTCATGGCTGCGGCACGTTTGCTCGTCGTGCAGTTGCGAATGGACGAAGGTGAGTTCGGTGCCTTCCGGAATCGACTTGAGCGTGATTTCGACCCGCGACTCGCCGGGGTCTTCGACGCCGCCGTTCCAGCGCCAGCTCATGACGACCCGCTCCGGCCGGACGATTTCGAGAAACTCGCCGCTGCTCTCGTGCTCGGTCCTGTCGAGCATACGGAAGCGAACGCGATAGCGCCCGCCGACGCGTGGATCCGCCTCCGCCACCAGCACAGGCCCCGCGTCGGGACCCCACCATTGCGCGATTCCCTCGGCGGTCGTGACTGCATCGAAGACGATCTGCGGCCGCGCCCTGATTCGGCGCACCAGCGTGAGGCTCGTCATCGGCCTTTCCTTCGCGCCTGGGCTTCTTTGTTCTCGGCATAGGAGGCAAGCCGGTCGAGGCTGCCCGACCAGAATCGTTCGTAGCGCCGCAGCCATTCCATCGCCTCGTGCATCGGCTGCGCCCGCAGCCGTACCGTCACTGTGCGTCCGGATTTCGAGCGGGTGATGAGCCCGGCATTAGCGAGCACGTCGAGATGCTTCATCACCGCCGGCAGCCGGATCGCGAAGGGCTGCGCCAGCTCGCTGATCGATGCGCCGTCCCGGCGCTCGAGTTGCGCCAGAATCGCCCGCCGCGTGGGATCGACCAGCGCCATGAAGGTGCGGCCCAGCCGCTCTTGAGAGTTTACCATATGGGAAAGTATTGGCTGGAACAGGCGGACTGTCAATCGTTTGCAGCAACAACTCCCGCCGCCGGCCCGGCGCGGCAAAATGCCGCGATCGCGGCGGGCGGATTACTTCATTCGTGTGGCGTTGACGCTCACGTTGCGTCCCGCCAAGGACACTTCGTAACCGCCCAGAACTCTCCGCGAAATGGTCACCGTGTCATTCGCTTTGAATTCGAGCGTCGAATCTGCTTGAGTAGTACGCCAGACTTGACCGTTCTCCAAGGCTATTCGGTACAGTCCATAAGCGAGTGACGTCACTTGCTCGACTTGCGCAGTCATGCTTTTCGGCAAGTCTGCCTGAGGGTCGGGATGCAGCCCGCCATTGTCGCCAAAACTTGACCGGGGCTCCGTCTTGCCGGCGCCGGAACGCTCCGGGGCCGAAGGCTTGAAAACGCCGAATGCCGCGTCGTAGCAGGACAGCCGCGAAACGTCGTCGCCCAGCCGGGTACATGATTGCGCAGCCTTCAAATCCTGGCCGCGCGCGCATCCAAACGCCAATACAAACGACGCTCCGATCGCAGAGGACAATTCTCTCATATTCAAACTTTCGACGCCGACCGGCCTCTAGTGATGAACGGTGATCGAGGGATCCAATACGGCCAATGCTGCGCCGACGGTGATCTTGCCCGTTCGTCTTAGATCATCGCCCGTGTAGGAACGACCCGTTCCGCGGCACGTTCCCTTGGCGCCGATCCGACTTCCGGTATGAGTCAGGCAGCTCGGATTCTCGGCGGACGCCGAGTGTTTCGCGGGTTGCCGCGTCGCATCATCGCCGATCGCTGCGGAACTCGCCAATATCAGCCCAGCGGCAACGGCTGCGACTGTGCGTGTATGAATGGCCATATAGCATCCTCTTTGCTGTGGACGTTGCGCAGACGATACGCCCGATCACGCGCGCTCGCTAGTTGGTGCGCATGCGCAGCTGAAGCTCATGGCGACGGTAGTCAATGATAAAAGTATCCAGCAATCCGAGCACATCCATACCGATGAGCAAGGCCGGCTCTTTGGTCAGTTCCCAGCGCTCAAAAATGTGCATTTCGCCGTAGGTAATGCGTGCCCCGAGAATCTCGATGGAACCGAGGCGGATTGGCGGGCTCGGAAAGGTTTCGCCGGCCTGAGATTCGGCCGTGACATCGAATATCTCAACGGGAACGCCCTGTGCATGGTGGCGTATCAATGCCTCCCGCATTGCCGTAATCGCATAACGAACACATCAGCAGTCCGCCGAACGCTGCGACCAAGTATGCACGTGGAAACACGAAATCTTGCGGTGGCGGCCCCGATCGGGGCCGCCCTTCGGTATCGGCGATCTAGAATTTGGCCGTGAATGCCATGTAGATGTTCCGTCCCAATAGATCGTAGGTCGGGAAAGAGTTCGCACCGCCGCCATTGCCCGCAATATCCGCTTCGGGGAGGACCGGGGGATCCTTGTCGAACAGGTTATTGCAGCCCGCGCGCAACTCGATGTTCCTCTGAACATGCCAGACGGCCGCGAGGTCTAGGTAGCTGTAGCCGGGAATTCTGGCGTTGTAAGGATCGTAGTAGGGAGGCCCTATGGGGGCCCCATTTTCCTCAACTCCCGCCAGCAATGGATTGGCGGAATTGTTGTCGAAGCTCGTCGGGCCGATGAAACGCCATTGCGCCGAGAACAGCACGTCCCACGGCGTCTCCCAGCCAATGCGCAGATTATGCCGCCAAATAGGGTTCACCGAGCCCGACAAGCCGGTGGAACACGAGGACCCGAAGAGACCGGCGCAATCGTAGCTCGGACCGCCCGGGTAGGGCGTGAAGGTACTGTGCTGCAGCCACGAGCCGTTGAACCCTGTGACTATGCTCCCCCAGCCGCTCGGAAGCTCGTACCTATAATTCACGAGCAAGTCGATGCCCGAGACGATCGATGTGCCGGCGTTCATTTCCTGCTGAACGACGTAGCCGCCGTTTGCCACCGTCGAGCCGTTGATGGAGCCCGTCGAAGAACGGACGATCTGCTTGCAGTCGAAAGGATTGGCGTTGTCCAGGCAACCATCGAGGATCACCCCAATCGGTAGCGATGTGATTACGCCCTCCAGATGGAGATGAAAGTAGTCGATGCTCGCGTTGAAGTTCGGCAAGTCGGTGGGTGTGATCGTGAGTCCGATGGACCATGTCGTCGCCACTTCGGGCTCGAGCCCCGTGTTGCCTTCGATCTCCTGGCTGCACTCACCGGAAACGCATTGCCCGATGGAACCGGTGTACTTCGTCCCGCCATTGGTGATGGCTCCGTACTCCGCCGCCGTCACGCCCGAATGCGCGCACTGCGCCAGCGAGGCGCTCGGCGGCGTGTACGTGCCCGTGGAGGCGTTGAATGTCGGCGCGCATGGATCGCTGGGGACGGAGACTTCCCCTCCGACCGAGGGAGCATTATATAGCTCGACCAGGTTCGGCGCGCGCACCGCGCGATCGAAGGAGAAGCGCATGCGCGCATCCTTGATCGGCGCGTACTGCACTTCGAACTTGTAGGTGTTGGTCACCCCTGCCGTGCTGTAATTCGACCAGCGGTAGCCTGCGTCCGCGGTGAGATCGTATGCTCCCGGCGCGTCCTGCACGAGCGGCGCGCGGAACTCGGCAAACGCCTCGCCTACATCATAGCTCGCGTTGGTGGGTACGGAGGCGCCGCCGAATCCAGCGAGGAGGCCGGACAGCTCGGCGCCGTCCGGTGAGAAAGTTACACTCTCCTTGCGGTATTCGGCGCCTACGTTGATCCCTACTCCGTCCTTGGCCAAAGGCGACATGACGCCGTACTTGCTCAAATCACCGGTGACGTCGGCATGCGTGATCTCCTCCGTGTTGTTGCCGTCGGAGGTGCCGGGCGTGTCAAGATAAGCGAGCTGGGCCGGAGTGACGCCTCCCGTCTGGAAGATGTTATACGGCACGCAAGTTCCGCCGGAGACGCACACCGGCTGCCCCTTCGTGTTGGTCGTCACCTGCAGAGCGTTGCCGATCGATTGATAGCTCAAATAGTTGAGGTTCGCGGTGAACGCAGACACGTAGTAATACGATGCGTAGGCATCATAGGTGAACCCCGGCGCGATGTCGCCCGTCAAGCCGCCCACGAAACGGAAGTTGGTGTGCTCGTAATCGGAAGTTCGTCCGCCGCCCTCGATATTGCGCCGTCCGATATTCACATCGGCACTGGCGGATCCCGGATTGAGTTTATCGGCTGCGATCTGTGCGGGCGTACAGATGATGCCGGCCTGCTGCGCGCTCAGCAGTGGATTGCTGCAATTGACGAGGTAGTTGCCGTCCGAAGTAAGCGGATTACCCGATTGGAACAGACCTGCCGGTGCGACCTGCGCGACGCTTTTGTCATCCATGAAGCTGAACTCGACATACGGCTTGATATTGTCGTTCAGGTCATCATGCGCGTAAAAGCCGGCATTGTAGCGTTTGTCCTCCCGCTGCAGGTACTCGTAGCCGTTGAAATTGAATTCACCCGGTGGACTGGACCCGGCTTGCGGCCAAAGCAAGAACTGGTTTCCGACCACGGTGAAGGAGTTGCCGAAGCCCGGAGCGCCCTTGGACGGTATGAATATGTTCGAGTTCGAGCTGCCGAGACACTCGAGGCCGTTGGTGACCGGAACGGCGCCGAACAACGAATTCGACAACAGCTCGCAACTCGAGAAATCTCGTGCTGAGCCGGGGACCGCGGCTTGATCGTGATATACAAAATAGCCCGTCACGTTACCGTTCCCGTCCGCAAAGTTCGAGCCCATGATGACGGAGAGGTCGTGCTTGTTCCCATCCCTGACGCCGCCCGTCGGCGGAGTGACCGCGGTGAACCCCGTCACGGGGTCGTCGTGCGACAACAGGTCCTCAATGTAGCCGTTATGTTGATCGTGTTGGTTGAACCCATATTGACCGTCGACCTCGATACCCTGAAAGTCTTTCTTCATGATGAAATTGACGACGCCGGCGATCGCATCGGACCCGTAGGTGGCTGAGGCGCCGCCCGTCACCACATCGATCCGCTCCACCAATTGAGACGGAATCTGGTCGATGTCGGGCGCAGGGTTTGAGTTCGTCGTGCTCGGATCACCGACGCCCAAGCGCCGGCCATTGACGAGCACCAGGGTTCGTTGAGGACCGAGTCCTCGAAGGTCGACGGTCGCGAAGCCGCCCGTGGAGGTCAAGGGACTCGATTGATTGCCGGAGTCGTTGCCCGCATTGATGCTGTTCTGCGGCAGCGAGTTCAGCATGTCGATGGTGTCGGTATACCCGGAGAGCTGGATGTCCTTGCCGGTCACCACGGTGATGGGGCTGGTGGCGGTGATGTTCGCCGGCACGGGAATGCGCGACCCGGTGACGATGACCTCTTGCAGCGTCGCCTCCGGTGCCGCGGTTGCCTGCTGCGCCATGACAGGCATTTCTATGGCGGCCATGCATACGCACGCCGACAAGGTAATCGTGAAGCGATTCACGAGCGATCTGGTGCTGATTAGCTTCCGCAACCTCATTTGTGTCTCCCTCGAAGTGAGTGATGGATAACAGCGTGCCTGCGAGTGCGAAGATTCCCGTTGTGTTGTCGCGACATGAAATACAAACCAACGCCGCTCTGATGCGGTGGACAATAGCCGCCCGCCGACGGATGAGAATAAAAATGGGATGAACGACGCCGGCAGCGTGATGAAGGCTGCTGGATAATGGACGAAACCTCGCCTGCGCCTGCGCCCTACCTCGATGCGCGAGCGGCCGCGAACGGAGTAGCTGTCCCAATGCGCTTCCCGACACAGAGTGCACGAGCGCAACGGAGAACGGCCTCGTAGAGGTTCATGACATCTATCTCAGGAAAGGATGGGTTCGTCACGATGGCAGCTCGATTCATCCCAAAGTGGCGCCGCCAGATTGCGGCGCTGCTAATTTTGAAGGATGAGATTGGCCGATCGTATTGCGCAATGCCGAACTCCGTTCGTCGTCAGGAACACGAAGGACGGATCCATCACGCATTTGAACAGCGCGACCGCATTCTCCAAAGACATCGGCAGTTGTGCGACGCGATTTGTCCTGAGCGATGAGCTGACGCGTCTGTGCACGGCACTCGCCTACTCGAAAGGAGCGAGCACGCTCGCCTGCGCAGACCTTTTGCACGTGCCGGCAGAGCGCGTATGGGTCGAATGGACCGAAGCTCCCTGGCGGAACGAGCTTGCGCTTTACGGATTCAAAAGCCCTGTGGACTCGGCCCACCTGGGCCGCCGGGGAGTCTTCATTGAATCCACTCCCCAAGGACGCCACGGCCTACTGAGAACGTTCTGGGCAAGCGGCGAGTCTGAATTGAATGTGCTTTCCAGCAGCATGGAAGCTTACTTCGATTTTGATACGCGAGAAGGCGAGGATCCTGAAGTCTTCGGCCGGCCGCAAGGATCTTCGATTTGCGTATCGGATGATGCCGTCGGGGACGCGGATATCTTGCGGCGCTGCTTTCGATTCCGTTTCGAGCGTTCGTGGCAGGATTACTACGAGAGGGCCCGGTTGACGTCCGTACAAGCCGCCGCCCTCTGTCGTCACGGACTGGGCACGATAGCGATCGATATACCGGTATTGCTGGCATTCTTCTTACTGCTCGCCACTCGTCCAGGCCTTCCGCGCCGGCCTCTGATGCTCGAGCGCCTCAACAGAGCGCGGGCAAAATACGGAAAAGCGCCGCTTCTCGAACACATCGAGGTTTTTGCGCCTCTTCTGCCGGAGTACAAATCCGGGTGTAACGGCGCTTCAGAGGCATCTCGACGATCGCGCAGGCTTCACCATGTGCGCGGCCATCTGGTGCGACGGGGCAGCAAGCTTTTCTGGCGAGTGCCGCACCTGCGCGGCAATGCGCGGGCTGGATCCATTCGGACGCGCACGGTCACTTGGGTGTTCGATCCGCCAGAACCATCGGCAACTCAGATGTCTTGAAAGGCGCCCCGCACATCGTCAGACGAGAGGGGATCACTCGAACCGTTCGGCCGCCGGAGTTGTCAGTACGTTCGTCCATTGGTGGGCGGTGTTCATCACGCTGTAAGCCGCATTCATCCCATTTTTGCACTCATCACGTTGCGGGCGGCTATCGTCCACCGCATCGGGGATGCGTCCGTGTGCACGGGATGAAAAGCGATGGACAGGGCACGCTGAATCAAGGTTTCACCGAGGCCTTCGCCGCCGGTGCGTCCGGCATCGCGCTGCGCGGTCTGACGGTGGGCGGCACGCTCACCTTGCTCGACAGTGAACGCATGGTGGCCTATCCGCTCAGCGACGACGGCCAGATCGCTAAGGTACGATGTCGTCCGACAGTTACCGCGCCCGTCCCACGATCAAGCTCGTGCCTGGACCGGGCCTGAGCGGCGGAAATCACTACCTCTATCGGGCCGTCGATAAGTACGCAAGACGGTCGATTCTCTGCTCTGCACAGATCGTAGCGACCTCTCAGCCAGAGACTTTTTTGCAAGGCCGTAGAGACCTATCGCCCGCGGTGGCCGACTAAGCTCAATCTCGACGGCAATGCCGCGAGCCACCGAGCCTTGCGCATGCTGCGACAGGAGAATCCCCACTGGCGGTCCGTCGACATCAGGAGTCGCCGGTATCTCAACAACATCGTCGAGCAGGACCATCGCGCGATCAAACGACGTTGTGCGCCAATGCTGGCCATGAAGTCCTTTCGCACAGCCGCAATTAATCAAAGAGGTCTTGCTCGGTTGGGGGCTTGGCGCGATACATGGCGACATCGAGGTCGCGAGCATCGCCCGGGGTCTCGAATGTCATGAACTTGTCAAACGGTAAGACCTGCGCATCGTGAGGTCTTATGGGGATCCGTAGCGCGTTATGCTGATTCTCTGCAATGCAGTGGGCAGCCGTGATGAGGAATATCGATTTGTTCCATAGTGCGAGAAAGCCCGTCCCCATCATCCAATAGGGGAACTCCTCCCAGTCGGACTCAAAGATCAGCTGTCTAAGGCAATCCGGGGGATTGGATATCTCCAGGGACCGTTCGGGTAGCACAAGCATCTCGGTGCGACGAGGTAGCCGGATTAAGACGCTGGGTTTCGATGGGTCGTGTGGTCTTGCGCCGTCGACCACGCCACCCGCTCCGCGAGAAAGGTGGCGAAAGGCTCAATGTTGAGGTCGATGCTCGCGCTGTCCAGGGCGCGCAGATAGCGCGCGCGATCTTCGACGCGCACTACGGTCCACGGGTAGCCACCCGAGGCGAGCATCGTATTCATCAGAAAGCGGGCCATTCGTCCGTTGCCATCCATGTATGGATGGATGTACCCAAAGAGCCAGTGTCCGAGCACCGCTCGAACCGGTGGCTCGGCCTCTGCCTCGAGCAGATCGAACAGTGCCGGCATCGCGTCACGCACGGCCTCCCATCGGGGCGGGACATAACGCGACGTGCGAAGGAAGACGAAGTCGTTTCGGTACCCGGCCAGCGCGCTCGCGGGGATGATTCCGGCAGCGACAGAAGGTTGGAACAGTTCTCGATACCACTCTCGATGAGCGGAGCGGACCAATGTACCCGGGTTCGCGCCCGCAATGATTTCCTGCACCGATGCTTTGACCAACTGGAATGCTTGCCAGTAGCCTCTTGCGGCTAGAGCATCACGGTTCTGGCGATCGGCCTCATTGGACTCAGGGCTCCAGTCTCCGGCACGCACTCGCTCAATCAGAGCCGGCGTCACGCGATAGCCTTCGATGGACAATGAGTGGTAAGCATCGCTCTGATAGATCTCGTCGACGAAGTGAAGATAGGCGCCGCGATCCGCAGGCAATCCCGGAGCCGGTGGGAAGGCTCGCAATACCTGGCCTCGCATGGCGCCCCATAGGCCCTGGATCCGACCGACAATGGGCGCAGTCGCAGGAGCGAGCTTTCCGAACTGATACTCCGCAGCGAAGGGATCAGACTCCCGGATGACATACCCTGCTGCGGTCATCGCGGCGCGGATCTCATCGGCAATCTCGGCGCGGCCGACACGGCGAAAGGCGCCGATCAGTCGACCGGCGACGACGGAGTTGCCGCCTTCCAGGAGCCGGCGCAGAAGGCCGGACGGCTCGCGGATGGTCGAGAGGGCGACTTGTGCCTCGATGGGCTTGGCCGTGAAAAAAGCCTCTGGCACTTTGATGAGCGCGGGTTCAATCGCGAACAAGCGTAGCCCGTCCTTCACGAGTAGGTCGGTCGCGGGCGGGGGTTGGGTCTCCTTCAAATCGTATAGGGAGGTACCGAAGAGAAGAGGGGTCGAGTTGTTGGAGCCCTTGGGGCTGTAGACGATGACTTGTGGCGGAATGACGGTGTTTTCGGATTCAAGCAGCAGGGATTGCTCGGCGGATAGATGCCACTCGGTGGAGAATCGCTCCTCGCAATAGCGGGCGCAAAACTCCCAGAAGGAAGCGAACCAGGGCGTGCTCTCTCCGGGCGCCGTGCCGGGGCTGGAGGCGATGAGCCAGCCGCGCACGACCTGCTGCAGGAAGCCGGCGCGCAGCAGCCGCTCGCGGTGAACGCGAGTCAATTCGTCGGATCGAAACACCCGCTTGCCTCCAGCCTGAAGCTTTTCAAGCTCCGCTAGGGACTCGGCGAGCTTTTCATGAGGGGCGGCCATTGTACGCTCTCAAGTCTTTAATGCGGTATTATATCAAGTCTTTAGTGATGTATATATATAAGTTTGAGATGCTGAGTAAGGACAAGTCTCAAGCGATTTGGGGGCGTATAATCGATTGATTTTAAATAGTTTACGTTCGATACGGACCCGGCAAACCTCTCTGGGACGGCGCTCTCAATGGCGGCATCCGGCTGGCCCGCGTCGAGGCCGAGCGCATCAGCGTCACACAGACCCCGGTGTTCCTCGGCACCGTGCAAGGTGGACTCGTCTTTCCTGTGCTGAAGCGGGGCGACAACTACGCGGCTGCCTTTCCCGCGACCGCGATTCCGAGAATGTCCGGTTCCTTTGGGGATTTCGCGGCCCACGGTCTCGCGCTGCCCGCGCTGGGAGCGGCCTAGTGGTCGGATACAAAGACTCGAGCGCGCACGCTGACGGTGTGCATCCTCACGAAGACACTGGCCTCATCGATTTGGGTTCCAATGTCCGCGGTGCCCAGTCCCACGAAATGATCTGCGCCTTGAACCTCAGCGTGGCCGTGATAATGTTCAACCACTCGTACGCCGCCATCGGTCAGGTGCTAGATCAGCTGATAGAGCTCTGCGAGAATGCTGTGCCGCTGCGTCCAGTCGAAACGGGATTCCAGGAAAGGCCGATTCCCTGCCAACAGGCGGACTAGGGGTGTGCTCCCGCGGCAATTCACCCCTCAAACATCCCCTCTGAACTATAATGAGCGCTCTCAGAGACTTACGCTGTCGCCACCGCTTGGCGCGCCGGGGGCTTCTTGGGGCCCTTAATCGGCAGCGCGTGCTTTGCGAACGTGTACATAACCGTGTACATACTCGAGGAACTGGTTGGTGACAGAAGCAGAAATCTCTAATGAAATCAAGCGTCGAAGGACGTTTGCAATAATTTCGCACCCCGACGCGGGCAAGACCACTCTGACCGAGAAGCTGCTGCTGTTCGGCGGTGCCATTCAGATGGCGGGGACCGTCAAGGGCCGCAAAGCCACTCGCCACGCAACTTCCGACTGGATGCGCCTGGAGCAGCAGCGCGGTATTTCCGTGACTTCCTCGGTCATGCAGTTTCCTTACGGGGATTGCATAGTCAATCTGCTCGATACCCCGGGCCATGAGGACTTTTCCGAGGATACCTACCGCACGCTGACGGCGGTCGATTCCGCCCTCATGGTCATCGACTGCGCCAAGGGTGTCGAGGAGCGCACCATCAAGCTCATGGAGGTATGCCGGCTGCGCGACACGCCCATCATGACCTTCGTCAATAAGCTGGATCGGGACGGCCGCTCGCCCATCGAATTGCTCGATGAAATCGAAAGCGTCCTGAAGATTCAATGTGCGCCCATCACCTGGCCCATCGGCATGGGGCGCGATCTGCTCGGCGTCTATCACCTGCTCGAAGATAAAATCTTTGTGTACGTCCCTGTGGAAAAGGGCCGGGTGGGGACTCACGAGACCATCGACGGTCTCGGCAGCGCCGGGGCACGGGAATTCCTCGGCGACCGGTATGGGGAGTTCGTGGATGAGGTGGAGCTGGTGCGTGGTGCCAGTCCGCGCTTCGATTTGCAGCGCTATCGCGACGCCAAACAGACTCCCGTGTTCTTCGGCTCGGCCGTCAACAACTTCGGCGTCAGAGAGCTGCTGTCGGCCTTCGTGACGCATTCTCCGGGTCCGCTGCCGCGTCCGACGCTGCAACGCCAAGTCGATGCCCAGGAATCGAAGCTCACGGGCTTCGTCTTCAAGATTCAAGCCAACATGGATCCCGGCCATCGCGACCGCATCGCCTTCATGCGTCTATGTTCCGGGCGCTACACACGGGGCATGCGCCTGCATCATGTGCGCCTCGACAAGGAGGTTCGCATCGCCGACGCTCTGACGTTCCTGGCTGCGGATCGCAGTCAGGCGGAGGAGGCCTACGCCGGCGACATCATAGGACTCCACAATCATGGGACCATCAACATCGGCGATACCTTCACCGAGGGCGAAGATCTCACTTTTACGGGCGTTCCGAATTTCGCCCCCGAGATGTTCCGCCGCGCGGTGCTGAAGGATCCTTTGCGGATGAAGGCCCTGCAAAAAGGCCTGTCGCAACTCTGCGAGGAGGGCGCCACCCAGCTTTTCAAGCCGCTGCGCAACAATGACCTGATCCTCGGCGCCATCGGCCAGCTGCAATTCGAAGTCGTCGCCTTTCGGCTGCAGGACGAATACAGCGTGCAGTGCGTGTTCGAGCCCATCAACGTCGCCATGGCGCGATGGGTGACTCTGAGCGATGAGAAGCGGCTGCGCGAGTTCCGCGAAAAGGCCTACGACAATCTCGCCATCGATCATGCCGGCGGGCTGGTGTACCTAGCTCCCACGCGCGTCAATCTCGGTTTGACCGAGGAGCGCTGGCCGGAGATCGAATTTCTCAAGACCCGCGAGAATCTCGCCGCCTGAGGCGCGGCAGCCGGGCGGAAGGCGAGTGCGCCGGACGGAAGGCGCGCACGGCGGCGCCGAAACGGCGCACGGCGACGCCCGGGGCAGCGGCTGCATAACGTAGGTTAGAATAGCGCCGGCAGAGCGCGCCGACGGCGGGGCCAAGGTCGGGGCGGCACCGCTGCACCCGGGCCGCATAGTCTTCCGCGCCTTCATGCGGCAGGCGCGGCAGGCCCACCGCCGCCAATTTGGTGCACAGGCGGGAATAAGCGCGAGTCAGAGGTTCCTGGCGCACCGGGCCCACCTCGCGGCGTACCAGCCACGTGAGCCAGCACAGCACCAAGGCCAACGCCGCCGCCAGCACCGCGACCAGCTTTTGGCCGTCCGGCTCGGGCACATGCAGCCATTTGAGCAGTTGCTGCTGCGAGTCCTGGTCGAAGAACAGGATGCGTTCGCGCCAGATCTGGCGCAGCACGTCAAGACGCAGCCGCAGGTCGCCGAGCCACGGAATGCGATTTTGCCATCGGTCCCCGGAGGTCTCATCCGCACCGGCCGCGTTGCTCAAACCGCTCTCCACGCGGCCCGGGGCGATCGCCGACGTGGGGTCGATGCGTATCCAGCCCCGGCCTTCGATCCAAACCTCGTCCCAGGCATGCGCATTGGCTTGCCGCAGAATCCAATAATCCGCGAAGCGATTGAAAGTTCCGCCCAGGTATCCGGTGACCACATGCGTGGGTATGCCCGCGGCGCGCATCAGCGTTGCGAAGGCAGAGGCATAGTGGCCGCAAAATCCGCGCTTCGTCTCGAAAAGAAACTCGTCCACGGAGTCCTTGCCGAGCGTCGGCGGCGTCAACGTGTAGTAGAAGGGCTGCTGAGTGAACATGGCAAGAACGGCCCGCACGTAGTCCATGTCGTCCGGGTGTGCGCTGCGCATGGCGCGCGCCAGCTGCACCGAACGGGGGTTCCGGTTCGCCGGAAGGCGAGTATCGCGCCTTCGCAGCGCATCGCTCAAAGGTTCCAGCGATTGCACGCGGGTGTACGAGGTGGCGTCGACGTCGATCGGGCGCGACACCGGTCCGGACTGCACCAGCGTGTGATCGCTCGTGAGGACACTGCCGGGAAAATCCGACCGCGCCGGCCAATCCAGGCTGAATATCCAATTGTGCGGGTGCGGCTCCAGGCTCACCGTGTAGCGGTAGGCGGGGCCCAGCGGCTGCAACGGTGGGGAATTCGGCGAACCCGTATAGCCATGCCGCCAGGTGTGTCCGTCGAAATCGTGCATCACGGGTCCGCGCCAGTAGAACTCCTGCGGCGGCGGCGTGGCCGCCGCGAAGTGCACGCGGAATGCGACCTCATCCGACTGTGCGAGCTGATCGATGTCGCCCGGGCTCATGGTGTCGCTCAAGCCGGACTCGGCGTTGTGCCCGTCATTCGGCAGGTGCCAGAGCGGCGCGGCGAACCGCGGGAAGAACAGCCAGAGAACCAGTGCGAGGGGAAGCGCCTGACCGATGATTCGTCCCGCATAGCGCAGGCTGCGGAGCCAATCCGGTGCCGGCAAGGTGCTGGTGAAGCGCAGCAAAACGGCCGTCGTCAGCCAGCAGACGCCGACGAGATACGCCAGGAGCCAAAAGGAATTGCTCTCCAGCAAGGCCGACAGGCTCGAAAAATAGATGATGAGTGTGACGACGTAGATATCGCGCTGGGTATCGCTCTCGAGCAGCTTCAAACCGGCCACCAGTGCGAGCAGCGCCGTGCCGGCGGATAGTCCATTGAAGGTGTGGAATTGCGCGAACAGCAACGCGATGGCGAGCACCGCGACGACCAGCCGCAGTGCGCGGTGCGGCGCCCTACGGCCGCGGCGCGCGAGCAGCAGCCGTATGCCGCCCGATACGGCCACCGTCGCGAACACCCATACGGGCAGGGAGCCTAGGTGCGCGGCCAGGGCCAGCACGAGACAGGCGAAGATCCCCGCCAGCTGTTCGAAGGATAAGACTTGGGGATTCACCGCGGCTCTGCCGTCCCGTAGGCGGCGAGAGCGCGCAAACAGGCGAAACGATGCGCAGCGCCTCTCGCCGGAAGAATCTCCTTACCGGGGACCCTAAGACCAAAGACTCGCTGAGCCGCTTCACCCTCCAATACCCACAGGCAGAGCTGCGACAGGCGAGTCTCGGTGTCCTGGCCCTCGAGAAGCGACCAGTCCAGCCATTCGGGCTGTGCGGCGAGGCTCGTATAGCTCTGCACCGCGGCTTCGGCGCCGCGTGCCAGCACCTTCCAGGCCATGTGCTTCAGCGCCATGCCGGGCTGGTAAGCGCGCAAGCCGGCGAAATCCTCGTCGCCGCGCGATTCGGATCGAGACACGCTTCCCGAACCGCCTACGGCCGGCAGTGTCCGGATGCCGCGCGGGGAGGGAGCGACATAGGCCGTGAGCGAGCCTTGCACGTAGGTCCAGGCATGAAACCAGCCGAAGGGGTATCGGGTGCGGAGCTCGAACTGGTCGATGCGGGTCACTCCGCGCCGCGGCACGGGGACGGCGACGCGTACCGATTCGCTCGAACCTGCGGGCACGCTGCGCATGCCTGCGGCGCCCAAGCAGCGGATTTCGATGTCGCGGCGATCCATGTGTGAATCGTTGCGCAGTACGAAGTCGAAACTCGCGTCGCCGCCCGCAAAGGCGTCCACTTCAGTGGTCAAATCCACCTCCAGGCCGAGCAAATTGCGGTTGCAGTGGTGCATGGTGACGAGCGCTACGCTTGCCATCAGGAAGGCCAAGGCCAGTCCCAAGTTACTGTTGTAGTTCAGTCCGGCAATCAGCATCGCGGCCAGCACCAGGGCCAGTATGATCCCGAAGCGCGTCGGCAGTATGTAGACGCGGCGGCGGTGAATCTTGATCGGCAGAGAATCGCTGCCGTGCCGGCGCGCGGCCCAGGCGCGTAATTTATCGACCGCTGCCTGCCGTAAAGTGCTCATTGGCCCGGCTTATGGGATGGGAACGGCCTCGAGCAGCCGGGTCACGGTGGTGGGCCCGCTGTCTCGCTGGCGCAGCCGATGCTCGACCACGGCGGCGAACACCGCCTGCACATGCTCCGGAATCACGGCGTCGCGGCCGGCGATCAGTGCCCAGGCGCGCGCCGCCCGCAACAGTCCGATGGCGGCGCGCGGCGATAGACCGGCGTTCAACCCGGGCGCGTGCCGGGTGTGCGCCACGAGCGCCTGGACGTAGTCGAGCAGCGCCGGCGACACGTGAACATCGAGAACCAGTTGCTGCAGCCGCCGCAAGCTGTCCACGGTCGCGACCGTGGACAGAGTGTTCACCAAGTCGCGCCTGTCCACGCCGCTCAAAAGCTCGCGCTCCTCGGCAGCCGCCGGGTATCCCAGATGCACGCGCATCAAAAACCGATCCAATTGCGACTCGGGCAGCGGAAAGGTCCCGGCCTGGTCCTGCGGATTCTGAGTGGCCACGACGAAGAAGGGTTCGGGCAGCGGCATCGACTGCCCGTCCAGGGTGACCTGATGCTCTTCCATGGCTTCGAGCAGCGCACTCTGAGCTTTCGGGGAGGCGCGATTGATCTCGTCGGCCAGCACCAGCTGGGCGAAAATAGGCCCGCGTTGAAATCTGAACTTGCCGGTCTCGCGGTCGTAGATCGATACGCCGAGCACGTCGGCGGGCAGCAGATCGCTGGTGAATTGCACACGCTGAAAGGACAGCCCCAAAGTCTTGGCGATGGCATGCGCCAGCGTGGTCTTGCCGACTCCCGGAATGTCTTCGATCAGCAGGTGCCCGCGCGCCAGCAGGCATGCCAGGCACAGGCGGATCTGCGCGTCCTTGCCGAGGATCACGCGGTTGATCTGGGCGAGAACGGCGTCGATCCCGGATTGTGCCGCGTTCATCGCGCCCTTAAGACTCATTGGAAGTTGAGCTTCCTTGGTCCTTGAGCGCGGTCACCCGTGCGATCTGCGCCGCCAGCTGGGCGATCTCCGTGCGCAGCTCGGCGAGCCGCCGGCGGTCCTTGGCCACGATCTCCGCCGGCGCGTTCTTGGCGAATTCGGCATTGCCCAGCTTGCTCTCCATTTTCTTCAGGTCGGCGTCCGCCTTGCGCTGCTGCTTGGCAAGCCGGTCCAGTTCGGCGGCAGGGTCGATCAGGCCGGCCATGGGCACCATTATTTCCAGCGTGCCCACGAATGCGACGGCGGAAATCGGCGCGGCTTGAGCCGGCCCCAGCGTGCGCGGGGTCTCGATACCGGCGAGACGCGTCAAATAATGCACGTTGCGGCCGAGATACTCAGTGTCTCTCGATGCGGCGTTTTGCAAGAGCACCTCGAGCTTGCGGCTCGGCGCTATGTCCAATTCACCGCGGATGCCCCGCACGCCCTCGATGAAATCGATGACCCAGCGCATCTCCGTTTCCGCGTGCGCGTCCACTTCGAGGTCGGCCGCGCCCGGGAAGGGGCAGCGCATGATGGTGTCGCCGGCGACGCCCGCGCACAGGCGTACTCGCTGCCAAATTTCCTCGCTGATGAAAGGAGCGAGCGGATGCAGCGCACGCAGCAGCACTTCGAGGGTATTGATCAGGGTGGCGCGCGTGCCGCGTTTCGCGGCGGCGCCGGCGGTGTCCGACTGCAGTACAGCCTTGGAGAGCTCCAAATACCAGTCGCAGAACTCGTGCCAGGTAAATTCATAGAGCGCATTGGCCACGGTGTCGAGGCGGTATTCGGCGAAGCCGGACTCCACCCGTGCGAGCATTGCCGCAAGCCGGGCTTGAATCCATCGGTCGGCCAGGCTCAACTCGAAGCCGCCCGTGCCGCCCGTGCCGCCCGTGCTTGGCCCGGCTCCGCTTGCGCCCAAGTCCTGGTTCTCGACGTTCATCAGAACGTAGCGCGCGCCGTTCCAGAGCTTGTTGCAGAAATTGCGGTATTCCTCGACCCTCGTCATGTCGAAACGCAATTCGCGGCTCTGCGTGGCGAGCCGCGCAAAGCACAGGCGCAATGCGTCGGTCCCGAATGCCGGAATGCCCTGCGGAAATTGCTTGCGGGTTGACTTCTCGATCGCCGGCGTCATCTGCGGCTGCATGAGGCCGGTGGTGCGCTTGGCGAGCAAGGCATCCAGAGAAATTCCATCCACGAGGTCGAGCGGGTCGATGACGTTGCCCTTCGACTTGGACATTTTCTGTCCATCGTGGTCGCGGATCAGGCCGTGGATATAGACTTCGCGAAACGGTACCTGGCCGGTGAATTTCAGGCCCATCATGATCATGCGGGCGACCCAGAAAAAAATGATGTCGAAGCCCGTGACCAGCACGGAGGTCGGGTAGTAGGTCTGGAACGCAGGCGTGGCGGCGGGCCAGCCTTGAGTGGAAAAAGGCCAAAGGGCCGAGGAAAACCAGGTGTCCAGCACATCATCGTCCTGACGCAGCGGCGTCGTGGGGTCGATGCCGTGGGCGGCGCGGGCTTCCGCCTCGTTGCGGGCAACGTACCAACGGCCATCCGGGTCGTACCAGGCCGGGATGCGATGTCCCCACCAGAGCTGCCGGCTGATGCACCAGTCCTTGATCTTGTGCATCCACTCGTAATATACCGAGGACCAATTGTCGGGCACGAAGCGGATGCTGCCGTCCTCGACGGCGCGAATGGCCGGCTCGGCCAGAGGCTTGATGTCGACGAACCACTGATCGGTCAGCAAGGGCTCCAGTACCGCGCCGCTCCTCTCGCCGCGTGGAACCGTGAGTTTGTGCGCCTCCACGCGCTCGACCAGGCCGAGGTTTTCGAGGTCGGCCACGACGCGGGCGCGCGCCTCGAAGCGGTCGAGACCCCGGTAGGCCGGAGGCGCCGCATCGTTGATCGCGGCATCGGGCGTGAAGATGTTGATCATGGGCAGGCTGTGCCGCTGTCCGACTTCGTAGTCGTTGAAATCGTGCGCCGGGGTGATTTTCACGCATCCGCTGCCGAATTTCGGATCGACATAGCTGTCGGCGATGACGGGAATATCGCGATCCGCGAGCGGAAGGCGCACGCGGCGCCCCACCCAATGGCGATATCGCTCATCGTCCGGGTGCACCGCCACCGCCGCATCGCCGAGCATGGTCTCAGGCCGGGTGGTCGCGACCACGAGGAAACCCGTGCCCTCGGCCGCGGGATAGCGCAAGTGCCAAAGGTTGCCGTTTTCCTCCGACGACGCCACTTCGAGGTCGGACAGCGCGGTCTTTAACGTCGGATCCCAATTCACCAGGCGCTTGCCGCGATAAATGAGACCCTCTGCGTACAGCCGCACGAACACTTCAGTCACGGTTTTCGAGAGACCCGGATCCATGGTGAAGCGGTCTCGAGTCCAATCAACCGAGGCGCCGAGCCGGCGCATTTGCCGCGCGATCGTTCCGCCCGACTGTTCTTTCCATTGCCAGACGCGCTCGACAAACGCCTCCCGGCCGATATCGGTGCGGCTCTGGCCGGCGGCGTTCAACTGGCGCTCGACCACCATTTGCGTGGCGATGCCGGCGTGATCCGTCCCAGGTTGCCACAGAGTGTCGAAGCCGCGCATGCGGTGATATCGGATGAGGGCGTCCATGATCGTGTCCTGGAACGCGTGCCCCATGTGAAGCGTGCCGGTGACATTGGGAGGCGGTATGACGATGGAATATGCGGGGCCTTTGCCGCTCGGCGCGAAGAATCCGGACGCCTCCCAGCGTGCGTAGATTTTCGATTCGATGTCGGCAGGCGAGAAGGCTTTATCCATGGTCTTTCGGGTCTTCCTGGGCTGCGGCGTGTTCGCGCAGGATACGATCCACCAATTCCGGCAACTGCGCACGCAGGCGGTCCAGCACGCGTTCGAACAGGGTCGCCTCGATGTCCTTGGCCGCCTGATGCAGCAGCGAGTCGGCGAGTTCCAAAGTCTCGGTCAAAATGGCCGCATGCACCGCCTTGGCGTCGAGCGACAGCGTGACCGGCACACTCTCTTTCACGGCTCGGGTGAGAATGGGAATGTCGCGCGGGTCGTGTGTCTCAGCCGGCATGCGAATCAAATCTCCGCCGTGTCGTCGAGCTGATGCGTCGTCAGATTCACCTTGAGCTCGCGGTAGGCCTTGAAGCGCTCGCGCCCGAGGCGGCGGCGCTCCTCGTCGGCGTCGATGATCTCGGCGATGCGCGGGTAGCGTTCCCAGGCGGGCGGCAGGCAGGAGGCCATATTGACCAGCAGATCGGCGCTGAGCACCGGCGCCGGCGGGACCGTGAGATGAACCTTGGTCGCCGGATCCACGGAGTTCTCATCCGCGCAGATGTCGTGCGGAATGAAAGAGCGTTCGTTGAACGTCCAGAGCAAATCGTCCAGGGCGCGCGCATCGGCCAGCGTGTCGTTGACGATGAGTACGCTCAAGTCCCGCGAGTAGGCCTTTTCGGTCAGGCGGCAGGCAAAGGCCCAGCGCTGCCTGGCGGCGGCGCTCTTCAATACATAGAAATCCACCCGCTCGGTCATGTCGCCCGGACGCGATTGATCAGAAAGTCGACCAGCAGGGGTACCGGCCGCCCGGTGCTGCCTTTCTGAGCGCCGCTCAACCAGGCGGTACCCGCGACATCGAGGTGCGCCCAGTGCAAATCCTTGGCGAATTTCGAGAGGAACGAGGCCGCGGTGCAGGCACCGCCCTCCCGCCCGCCGACGTTGGCGATATCCGCAAAATTGCTTTTCAACTGGTCGACGTATTCCTCGCCGATCGGCATCCGCCAGGCGCGGTCGTCGGCGCGCATGCCTGCGGACGCCAATTCACCGGCCAGCACCTCGTCGTTGCTCATCAAGCCGCTTAGATGGTTGCCGAGCGCGACGATGCAGGCGCCGGTCAGCGTCGCCACATCGACCACGGCGGCCGGCTTGAAGCGGCGGCTGAAGGTGATGGCGTCGCAGAGAATCAGCCGTCCCTCGGCATCGGTATTGAGAATCTCGACGGTTTGCCCCGACATGGTCGTGACGATATCGGCGGGCTTGACGGCGCCGCCGCTCGGCATATTCTCGCAAGTGGCGACGATGCCCACGAGATTGACCGGCAATTTCAACTCCGCGATGGCGCGCATCGTGCCCAATACCGCGGCCGCTCCGCACATGTCGAATTTCATTTCGTCCATGGCGGGCGGATCCTTCAAGGATATTCCGCCCGAATCGAAGGTAATCCCCTTGCCGACGAGGCAGACCGGCGCCTCGTGCTTCTTGCCGCCGCGGTATTCGCAGACGATCAGCCGGGGCGGCTGGTCCGAGCCCTGCGTCACGGCGAGAAAGGCGCCCATCTTGAGCGCCTTGATGCCGCTCTGGTCCAACACCTTGGTCTTGATGCTCGGAAACTCCTTGGCCAAACTCTGCGCCCGATTTCCCAGGTAGGTCGGGGTACACACATTGGGAGGCAGGTTGCCGAGGTCCTTGGCGAAGGCAAGGCCGCCGCCCAGCGCCGCGCCTATGCGCAGGCCTTCCGTCGCCGCCTTGGAAGCGCGGGTATCCGTCACCGCCAAAGCGATTCGGGTCAGGCGCGGCGCCTTGGGCTTGGCCCCGGTTTTCAAGTCCGGGATCCTGTAGAGCTGCGTGGAGAAGATCTCCGCGGCGCTGCGCGCGCGATATTCCACGTCGAGATCCCCGGCCTGCTCGAGGGCCAGGTACACCGTGGCGTCGCTCGCTCCGGTTTTCGAGAGCGCGCGAACCGCGGCCTGCAAAGCCTTGCGGTACTGTTTCCGTCCGAAGGCCGAGCGGGCTCCCAGGCCTATCAGCAGCACGCGCGCGGCCGCCGTTCCCGCCGGCGTGGGCAACAGCAGGGTGTCGCCGAGCTTGCCGTGGAAATCCCCCTCCTTGTGCAGTTCTCCGATCAGCCCATTCATCTGTGCATCGATCCGGCGGGCCGCCAGTCCCAAGTCGCCGCCCTCGTATACTCCAACCACGGCGCATCCTGCGTCATTGCGCGCCTTCGAATCGACTATTGCCTTGAATTCCATGTCCCAGACTCCGTATTTGTCCGTTCGTACCGCCAGAGGGGTTTAAGTAAATAGTTTACTAGATTATTGCGAAGGCTCTAAGCTCGACGCCATGAAATGGACGGTGCAAAGGTATGTGCTGCGCGAAGTCGTGCAGACTTGGCTCGCGGTAACCGGGGTATTGGTGGCGATTCTGGTGTCGAACCAGTTGTCCAGGGTGCTCGGTCAAGCGGCCGACAACCAATACGGCCGGCACGTGGTATTCGACTTGATCGCGCTCGGCGCGATCATGAATCTGTCGGTTATCGTGCCGGTCGGCCTATTGCTGGCCGTGGTGCTGACTCTGGGGCGCTTGTACCACGACAGCGAAATGGCCGCTCTGCAAGCATGCGGTTTTGGGCCGGCGCGGCTGCTGGCGCCATTGTTCTGTTTTGCGGCGGTGATCGCCCTGGGCCTGGGCTGGCTGGTGTTCGTGCAGGTGCCGCAAGCCGATAGCCAAGCTCAGCTGCTGCGCCAATCGGCGCTCAAGGAGGCGCAATTCGGCCAGCTCGATGCGGGGCGGTTCAAGTCGTTCAGCGGCGGCGATGCGGTGTTTTACGCCGAACGCGTCGACGCGGAGGGCGTTTTGCACAATGTGTTCGTACAGCGCGAATCGGCGGGTCGAATCGAGGTGGCTCTTGCCGACACCGCCACCTATTCCAAAGCGGCGCCCAACGGCGCGCACCTGGTAACGCTGTTCAACGGTCGCCGCTATGAGGGCGTCCCGGGCCAAAAGGACTTTCGAGTGATCGAGTTCCGCGAGCATGGCATTCCCATTGCCACACCCGCCGATGTCGCCGGCACCACGGACCCCGATACCAAGCCGACCCGGGAGTTGCTGGGATCGGACGATCCTTCCGACATCGCCCAGCTGCAATTCAGAGCCTCCACGCCGCTGATGGCCCTCATATTGACGCTGGTGGCGGTGCCTTTGAGCCGCTTGCGCCCACGGCAGGGCCGCTACGCCCGAGTGGGATTCGCCATCGTCGTGTACTTCGTGTACTCGAATTTGCTGTCCGCCGCCAAGGTGTGGCTGGAAAAGGGGAACCTGCCGCCGGCTGTCGGGGTCTGGTGGGTGCATGCTGCCGCTCTTACGCTCGGGTTGTACTTGGTCGCGCGGCAGGCGAGGACGGCATGAACACTATCGACCGCTACTTGTATCGCACCGTGCTCGTCTACACGGCCATGGCGATGGCGGTGCTGCTGACCCTGTCCGCGCTGTTCGTATTCATCAGCCAGCAAAAGGATATCGGCGTCGGCAGCTACGGCACGGGAGATGCGTTCCTCTTCACCATGCTCAACCTGCCGCAGCAGGCATTCGAAATGCTCCCCATCGGGGCCTTGATCGGGGCGCTGATGGGTCTCGGCACCCTTGCATCGGGAAGCGAACTGGTCGTGACGCGCGCCTCCGGGGTGTCGGTGTGGCGGATTGCGTGGCCGGTCGGCCTCGCCGGGCTGACGCTTGCTTTGATCATGTACGGCATAGGCGAGTATGCGGCCCCGCCGCTGGCGCAGTTCGCAAAACGCGAGAAGACCACGGATAAATTGGCGGACGTGAGCTTTGCCGGTTCGAGCAGCGCATGGGTAAAGGACGGCAACCTCATTCTGCGGGTGCAAACCGGGGAGGTCGACCGGGCGTTCGGCGGCGTATCGCTATTCAAGCTGGATGGGCCGACGAAGCTGCTCTCGATTCAGCGAGCCGCGCGGATTTCGGTCGCCGATCCCGGACGCTGGAGCCTGCACAATGTGGCGACCACGCGTTTTTCCGGCGACCACATCGACAGCAGCCTCGTCAGCGAGACGACGATGCAATCCACCGTCAATCCCGAATTCCTGGGACTGGCCGCAACGGACCCGCAATTGCTCACGCTGCGGGGCCTTGCCTCCTACATCGAACATCTGCGCCGCAATAGCCTCGAGACCGCGTCTTACGAGATCGGTTATTGGTCGCGGATCGCCAGGCTGTTCGCGGTGATCGTGGTCACGCTGCTGGCTCTGCCCTTCGTTTTCGGTCCCTTGCGCACTACCGGCGCAGGCACGCGCACGGTGATCGGCGTGATGCTGGGCGTGCTATTTTTCCTCGTCAATCGCACCATCGAAAACGGGGGCCAGCTGTACGGGCTCAATCCGGCGGCGGTGGGGTGGTTGCCGACGGCCGTGATCGGCTTTTGCACCCTGGTTGCGATATCGAGAACGCGTTAGTACCTCTCCGCAGTGATACATATTGACCCAGTTCACAAGGTCTGGGGGGATGTACATCACGGCGCGGAGGTATTAGCTCTCTAGGTGCACGACCCGCGTGTTCGACAATCGGTCGTGAAGCGCCGCATGCTCCGAATCGAAGTAGAGCCACAGCACCCCAAGCGCCGCCGGAGCCCAGGCGAGCGCGCCGAAAACAAAACGCAGCGCCGCAGCTTTCAGGCCCATGGGCTTGCCCGAGTCGGTGACGGCCCGAAGATGCCAGGCGCGCATCCCCAGAGTCTGGCCGCTGCGAGTCCAGTTCAAGAGATAGTAGCCCGCGATCACGCCGATAAGGCCGGCACGGTAGACATAGGTCCACGCGCCGGCCGTGGCCGGCTCGATGGCTCTTCGGTGGTTCAGGAATACCGCGCCCGAAGTGAATACCACGAGCAGAGCGGCTAAAAGCACGCTGTCATAGAGCAGAGCAGCCAGGCGGCGGCCGAACCCGGCGCTCGTGCCGCTGGTCACGGTTTTGGCGCGGGCGCCGGCTTTTTGGACGTCGAGGCCGCTTTCGCCGCGGCCGGCGGTGTCTTCGGCACCAGCAGCTGTTCCAGAGGACGGAATATGGCGTCGTAGCGGTAGGCTTCGATCTCGAAAGCACGGCCCGCCGTCCTGGAATTGAGCGCCGCGTCCTTGCTTGCCTGCAATTCAATCCAGTGCTTGTCGCCGGCCGTTGCGCCGGTCACCGTGATTACGTTGCCGTCGGAGAGGGTGATGGTCGCCACCGTGGCTTTGCCGAAATCGACGTCGTGCGCAGGCGTCACATCGTCGGCGGTCAGTCCGCTCATGAGAGTGGACGATGGGGCGAGCGTGGCGGTTTCGGCCGCTTTTCGGCGCGGTGGGACGCCCTCGAGAATGAAGTTTTCGCCGGCTGTCTTGCCGCCGGCCGCCTTCTCGCGGCGAACGGTGTACGCGGGGCCGTCCGCCGGCTTGACGCTTATGCTCTGGATGCCGGCCGTCGCGATGTCGATGAGCTTCGAATCGATCCAGTAGCGCGGCTCGGTCTCGAATGAAATGCCGGGTTCGACGCTGTAGCTGGTCTTCTCGCCGCTGCGCCGTGCGAAGTTACCTTCGCCGACCGGCTTGCCGATGATCACGGCATGCTTGCCGTCGCGCGCGGTAATGCTGATTTCCGCTCCGGCAGCGCCCGGCAATGCAGGGTCCTCGACGCCAATGAGGGGGTAATTCGTCTGCGTGGAGGTCTTTTCTTCGACAATTTTGGCGTCGCTCAAGGCCAACAGCAACTTGCGCAGCTTGGACACGTCGGCCGGATAATCGCCGCGCTCGGCCACGGTCCAGCGGCCATCTTTCTGGTGCAGGTAACGGTGGGAGTCGCGCTGCCGCGGCGCACGCTCAGGGCGCTGACCGTGTCCAGTTCTCCCGCCAAGGAAGGCAGCAGCGCCGCACCTTGCGGCTGCGGCTTCGGACTGCGTTCGGCGCTCAAGTACAGCGCGCCCGATAATGCGAGCACCGCTGCGACCAGCAGCGCGATGAATCGCCGGCGGCTCACGTGGCACCCGAGGCGGCTGTCCTGCGCCGGCGGCGCAGCCACAGAATGATCACGCCCGCGAAGGCCACGCACAGCGGAGCAATCGCAATGTTCAGGATCTTGAGCCAGGATTCCAGTCGATCGATGTCGACATCCAGTCCGCGCTGCGTTTCGCGCAATTCCTTGCGGATACTGGCCCTCTCGGCCACGAACTTCTTGAGCTCCGTCTCTTGTTCGGGCGACAGCATGAGCGAGGACTGGTCGTTGCGCTTGCTTTGCAGCTCGGTCAGCTTGGTTTGCGTCTGCTGCAGCTCGGATTGAAGCTCCAATGCCTTGCTGCGCAGGCGATCGTCCGCCTGGCGCCTGAGCGCCTCGACGCGCTCGAACGGCCGCGAGAAAGTCGCACGGCCGCGCACGCTGATCAGTGCATTACTGCCGCTCAGGTTGTCGAGAATGTTGGCCACGAAATCGCCGTTGTTGGCGAACGCCTGCGCGACGCGTTGGCCGAACACCTCGCGCGTCTGCACCCACATGTAGTCCATCAGCATGTCGGTATCGGCGACGATGACGATATTGGCGGGCGACGACCGATTTGCTCAGATGAGCGACCGGCGGGCCGGCGGCGGCCTTTTGATCCGAGCGGCGGGCCGTTGCGGAAAGGCGGAATCCACGGGTCCGGTGATGCGCGCGGCCAGGGCGTAACGGATGCCCGTGGGTTTGAACCCATCGCGCAGAGTCGAGGGATCGGTGAGGGCGTTGAAGCGCTGCGCAGGAATCGGCGCCGCGCTCGTCGAACTCATCAGCAGCGGCTCGAAGGTGGTCTTGGCGCCGGGACGCGCGGCGAGAGAAGCCGGCGGTCGCGAGATTGATCTTGTCGAGAGACCCCGTGACGACGTCCTTCTGATTCATGTCGTCGTGGCAAGACCCGAGAATGCCGATGTGGCGGACCGGCGGCGATTGCATGCTGGTTCGAACTTCGAGGCCGCGCTCCAAATCGCCGATGACCTTGGTCGGGTCATAGTCGACGCCCCAGGCCTCGAGCAGCGGCTCGAGATCCGAAGAATGGTTGGCCATCGCGCGGCCAGTGGGATTCGACGGGTCCTGGCCGCTCGTGTCCGCGCCCGCATTGGGATCGACGAACAACAATATCCTGCCGCCGCGCATCACGAACTGGTCGATGGCATACAAGGTTTTCGGCGCCAATTGCCTTCGGGTGCACCAGCATCAGGACGTCGACGTCCTTGTCGATGTGATCGACGTCGGGCGTCAGGGTGCGTACCGTGAACAGTCCTGAATCTGGGTGAAGATCGGCCAGGGCTCGCCCATCTGACCGGTCATCGGGTTGAACTGCCCCTGCATCCCCAGCGAACTCATGAGGCCGATCACCGGCTTCTTCGGCGTACCCAGATCGTTGATGAGTTTTGCCACGTCGTATTCCAGAAATTCCTCGCGATCGGCCTGGAAGCTCGGTATCGATGAGCGGCCGTCCGTGGAATTGGTGCCGGCCAATCCGAAATACAGCGCATCGCCGCCGCCGGTCTGCAGCGATTGCAGTCCGAATTCGGAGGCGCGGTCCTCTTCGTCCGAGAACGGCTGCGGATCGATGACGCGCAGATGAATCTTGCCGTCCGAGCGCGCCGCCAGCTCCTCGAGGAACTCGCGTACGCGCGTGGCGTAGGGCATGAGCAGGGGGGCCTGCTTGGCGGCCGATTCGCGCGAGAAGTAGAAGTACAAGATTGACCGGCTCCTTGAGCTCGGCGAGCACCTGCTGCGTGCCGGGACTCAAGGTGTAGAGCCGGTTCTGCGTGAGGTCCAGGCGCATGCCGCGCAGCCCCGCGTTCGACAGCATCACCACGGCCAGGAACAACACGGCGAGCGCGATCAGCCCCCCGACCCCAAAGCCCATCTTCCGCCAGCGACTGCCGTTCACCTATTCCGCCTTTTTCATATCGAGCACCAAGGCCGTCGCGGCCAACCAAAAGCCGATCAAAGCGCCGAAATACACGAGATCGCGCAAATCGATGACGCCCTTGGAGATGGCTTCGAAGTGAGTGAAGAAGCTCAAGCTGGCGATCGCGTCGACGATGGCCTGCGGCAAGATGCCGCGCACGAAGTCCAGCACCAATGGAAATCCCGCCAGCAGGAATATGAATCCGACCAAGGCCGCCGTGATGAAGGCGATCACCTGATTGCGGGTGGCCGCGGACATGCACATGCCGATCGACAAGAAACCGCCGGCCATCAGCAGGCTGCCGAAGTAGGCCGCGACGATCGCGCCGTTGTCCGGAGATCCAAGATAGTTGACCGTGATCCAGATCGGAAACGTGAGCAGCAGTGCCACGCCGGCGAAACACCATGCGGCGAGAAATTTCCCGACCACCGCCTGCCACAGGGTGATGGGCAGCGTCATGAGCAATTCGATGCTGCCGCTATTGCGCTCCTCGGCCCATAGGCGCATCGAGATCGCCGGAATCAGCACCAGATATAGCCAGGGATGCCAGCGAAAGAAGGACTGCAGATCGGCCTGGCCGCGCTCGAAGAAACCGCCCACCTGAAAAGTGAATACTCGCCGCGAGCACCAAGAAAATCACGATGAATACGTATGCCAAGGGAGTCGCGAAGTAGCTGCGCAGCTCGCGCCGGAAAACCACCAGAACCTTGTTCATGCGGCGTGCTCCCGGCGCGGCGTCGGAGACGCCGATGCCCGGCGGCTGAGTCAATGTGCGGAATACTTCGTCCAGCCGCCCGGACTCGAGATGCAGCTCGGGGACGTCCCAGTTGTTCTTGGCGATGAGCGCGCTCACCGCGGACAAGGTATTGGCGCCGCGTCTTCGGCACGGCCGTGAGCCGCAGCTCGCGCTCATCGATCTCCACTGCGGCGACTTCAGGTGCCAGGGCGATTTCGCGGCGCGCCGCGGCGAGATGTTCGGGCTTATCGAAGCGCAGGCTGACGGCGTGGTGATATCGGGAACGCGCTTCCAGCGCGGTCGGTGTTTCATCGGCGACGATGCGGCCATCGGCGATGATGATGGCACGGGTGCACACCTCGTGCACCTCTTCCAGGATGTGGGTGGAAACGACGACCAGCTTGTCCTTGCTCAACTCGTTGATCAGGCGCCGCACCTCATGCTTTTGGTTGGGGTCGAGCCCGTCGGTCGGCTCGTCCAGGATCAAGACTTGCGGGTCGTGAATCAGAGCCTGCGCCAGGCCGACTCGGCGGCGAAAACCTTTCGACAATGTCTCGACGACCTGGTGGATCACCGGTCCCAGCCCCAGACGGTCGACGACGACGGCGCGCCGCCGGCGCCGCCCTTCGCCTGCAAGACCTCGCATGTCGGCGACGAAATCCAGAAACTCGGCAACGGTCATCTCGCCGTAGCTCGGGGCGCCTTCGGGCAGGTACCCCATGCAGGACTTGGCGGCCACCGGCGCAGTCTCGATGTCGTGTCCGCACACCGAGACCTGTCCGGAGGTCGGTGCGATGAAGCCCGCGATCATGCGCATGGTGGTGGATTTGCCTGCGCCGTTGGCGCCCAAAAATCCCAGCACCTCACCCGGCGCCACACTGAAGGTCAAGTCGTCGACTGCCAGTTTTTCACCATAGCGCTTCGACAGATTTTTTGTTGTGATCATGTGCGCCTTGGAGCATGCAAAGACGGGAGAGGTTCAAATTTTTTTCGCACGATGCGTTCGCGGGAGCGTCAGATGACTCGGTCAGGCGCCCCCCGGCTTCGAATCGATCGCGGATTTGTTTTCTTTGAGTATTCGCCGTACCTCGGGCAAGGACGGCCGTCCCGCCATGCGCGCGATGAGTTCGGGCAATTCGTACCACTTGCGTCCCCATTGCACCAAGCGGGCCGCATCCGCGATGACCTGCGCGCGAGCGACGTCCGAAGGTCCTGCCTTGAGGTCCGGCTTGGCGGCCGCCTTTTGCTTGCTCGCGGGCTTTGCCGCCGGCTTGGCCGGCACGGCAGCCTTGCGCTCGGTGCGTGCCACCTGGGCCGTGCTCGCTGGAGGCGGTGCGCGTTTGGCGGCGAGAAATTTTGGCATTTCCCGCGTGGCCGTGGCGGTCGCACTGGCCGCATCGGCCGGGGGAGCAGCGGCGCCGCTCGGCGCCTCCGGCGCCAAGGAACGCTCGTTCTGTGCGTCGGCCACGGGGATGAATCGCTCGATATGCTCCGATCCCACGAGGTTGGCGAGGAAGATCATCAGCTCCAGAGAATCGGAATACTTCGTATCGCCCGCTTTCACGCGTTCTTGAACATGGGTCCGCAGCGCCATGGTCTTTTGCATGGCTAAGTCGATGATCCAGCGGCTCGGCCGCTGATGCTCCGCCCAGGGCTGGATTTTCCAATAGCTGTCGTCGTCGAGCGAGGAATATTTGGCATGCAGCTCGAGGCTGTTGAGCCATTTTTCTAGTAATTCCAGCAGTCGTTGATCGGCGGGTGTTGCCATGTTCTTGCAGCTCCAGGACCCACCCTAAACGAACCGCCGCCCGATGGCTAGCGGTACATCGCGGCTCTGCCGCGCTAGACTGCCCGCCATGTGTGGCATAGCCGGTATCGTCGGTTCGCGGGCGGGCGTCGAGATCGCTCGAGACATGGCGCAGCGCCTGCGCCATCGCGGTCCGGACGGCGAAGGCGTCTGGACCCAACCGGGAGTGGCCTTGGCGCACCGGCGGCTGGCCATCTTGGATTTGTCCGAGGGCGGCCATCAGCCCATGCTATCCGGTTCCCAGGTCCTGACCTACAACGGGGAGATCTACAACCACGAACGATTGCGAGCCGATCTGCCGGGGCCGTGGCGGTCGACCGGGGACACCGAGGTCCTGGTCCGTCTCCTGGCGCAGCACGGCCGTGCCTGCCTGGATCGTCTGGTGGGGATGTTCGCGTTTGCCGCGTGGGACACGGCAGAGCAACGACTGCTGCTCGCGCGCGACCGGCTGGGCATCAAGCCCCTGTACTACCGGCTGCTGCCGCAGGGCATTGCGTTCGCCTCGGAGCTCAAGGCGCTGTTGATTCTGGATCGGCCGGAGATCGATCAGAGCGCCGTGCGCGACTACTTGTTTCACGGCTACGTCCCCGCTCCCAAGACCATTTATCGCGGTATCGCAAAGCTGCCGGCCGGACATACGCTCACGTGGCAGGCGGGCCGCATCAGCATCGAACGCTACTGGAATCCGCCGTCCGCGATCATCGCGCGCAGCGCGGGCGACACCGTGGAGGAGCTCGATGGCTTGCTGCGCGAGGTCGTGCCCGCGCACACGCTGTCGGACGTTCCGGTCGGCGTCTTTCTGAGCGGCGGCATCGATTCCGCGCTTACCGCTTCCTATCTGGACGCTCCGCATACCTACACCCTGGGGTTCGATGGCGGCGCGCGCTCGGAATGCGACGCGGCACGCAGGGCGGCCGAACATCTGGCTACGATACACCTGGAATTGACGGCGCCCCAGGCGGATTTCGCCGGCGCGCTCGAGGAGATGCCGGAGCTGTTCGACGAACCCTTCGGCGACAGCGCCGCGTGGTCGAATTATCTCATCGCGCAATTCGCCCGCCGCGAAGTGAAGGTCGCCTTGAGCGGCGAGGGCGGCGACGAAATCTTTTGCGGCTATCCGCGCTACTGGTCGAGGATCGGCGCCCGCTCCAACATGTTCAATCGCTACCTGGCGCGCCGCTTGCCGCCGCTGTCGCGCCTGGGCTCATCGATGCAGCGGCATGCCTATTCCGGCTTGCCGGCCTATGCCGCGGCGCTGGGAGGCTTGACGGCACTGCAGGTCGATTCGCTGCTGGCGCCGGCCTGGCGGGAGCCGCAATACGACTATCTGTGGTTCTACCGACAGCATTGGCGCGAGGATCTGCACCCGCTCGCACGCTTGCGCTGGCTCGATCTGAACACCGATCTTGCCGAAGGGCTGCTGACGAAAGTCGACCGAACCAGCATGGCGCATTCGCTCGAGGTGCGTCCGCCGCTGCTGGATCACCGCTTGGTCGAGTTCATGCTGAGCGTGGATCCGGAAGTGTTGGTAGATCGGCGCAGGCGCCGCGGTAAATTGCTGGTCCGGCAGCTCATGGAGCCGAGATTGCCGCTGGGTCATTTGAATCAGCCTAAATCCGGGTTTGGCCTGCCGGTGCATCGCTGGCTGCGGCGTCATCCGCAGGTGCTGCACGAAGCCGTGCGGCGCCTGATGGATCGCGGGGTGCTGCAGCGCCCCGTGGGACCCGAGTTTCGCAGGGCCTGGTACCTCTTGGTGCTGGATCGCTGGTTTGCCGCCTTTGCCTAGCGCCCCGCGAATCCTCTTCGTGCCCGTCTCGGGGGCCTTCGGCATGGGCGAATATGCCCGCTCGCTCGCGATCGCCCAGGCTGCGTGCCGCCGCTGGCCGGAGGCCGCCATCCATTTCGTCTTGAGCCGCCAGGCCCCGTATGCGGCCGGCGCGCCGTTTCCCACGACCTTACTGGACTCCTCGCCCACATTTCACTCTGCCGCCGTCATCGAGCTGCTCGAGACGTGGCGGCCCGAGGTCGTGATCTTCGACAACGCAGGGCGCAGCGCGCAGCTGCGCGCGGCCCGGGAAGTGGGCGCGCGGGTCGTGTACATCAGCGCCCGCCGGCGCCAGAGACGCAAGGCATTTCGCCTGCGCTGGATGCGCCTCGTCGACGAGCACTGGATTGCGTACCCGGAATTCATCGCCGGCTCCTTGGGTCTTTTCGAGAACCTCAAGCTGAAGATGTCCGGGCGCCCCGTGGTGCGCTACCTGGACGTCATCATGTCGCCCGCAGACCCGTCACGGAGCGCAGCGATCCTGACGCGCGCCGGCTGCGACGCGGGAACTTTCGTGCTGGTCGTCCCCGGCGGGGGCACCGGCCATCCGGGCGTGGAAGCGGCCGCGGGCCGCTTCATGCGCGCGGCGCGCGCTCTGGCCGCGCGCGGCACCCCGATCGTGTACGTGGGTCCCGCCGAGTCAGCCGCCGATGAGGGCGCGCAGAGCCGAGCCGGCGCCGTCGATGCCGCTGAACGGCGCAATTGGCATCATGTCGGCCCGCTGCCGCAGGCTGAACTGGCGCAGCTCATGCGCTCCGCGCGCCTCATCGTGGCGAACGGCGGCTCGACGCTGCTACAGGCCATCGCCTGCGGCAGCGCCTGCATCGCCGTCCCCATTGCCAAGGATCAGTCCGAGCGCACGCGTCGCTGTGTCGCCGCCGGCGTGGCCGTGGCCGCGGTTCTCGATGAGCAAAGCATCATTGGAGCGGCGGACCGGCTTCTGCAGGATGAGCCGCAGCGCGCCGCCCTTGCGGATCGCGCCGCCCGCGTGGGGCTTGCCGACGGGATCGATGTCGCGCTGAGGGCGCTCGGCAATCTATTCGAGTCTGCGCGGTCCGCGTCGCCTCCTTAGAGGGCGTCGGACGCAGCAATGGTTTCAGACGCAGCAATGGCCTGGGAGGCAAAGGGATAGCATGTCGAGCGCTGTGTTGTTGGGCTACGATCTCGAGCAGCCGTCTTTCCGGCACCGTATGCGCTCGCTCATCGGCACGCTCGAGGCGGCCGGCTGGCAGGTGCGGGCGGAGCGTTTTCCCAGCGGCCGCTACGGACTTCGAACCTGGGAACGCCGCTCGCTGCTGCGCGCGGCGGACGTGGTGGTCCTGCACCAGATCAAATTGAGCTCGATCGAGGCGCGGTTGTTCGCCGCCTTTACCCGGCGCCGCGTGTTCGACGTGGACGATGCCATTTACGTGCGCAAGCCGAGGCGGCTCGGCGAAGATGCGGACGAGTCCGCCTGGCGCAAGAGAAAATTCGCCGCCACCTGCCGCTGGGTGGACGAGGTGGCCGCGGGCAACGAGGTGCTGGCCGGCGTGGCCCGTGCCTCGGCGCGGGCCATCACGATACTGCCTACCTCCATCGATACTGCCGCCTACCAGCCGACGACGGCCGCCTCGGCCGATCCGCCCACCGTCGTTTGGATCGGGAGTCCTGAGAACCTGGTTTATTTGGAAATCATCCGGCCCGCTCTGGCGCGCCTGACGAGCCGATACCCGGCTCTCAAGTTGAGGGTGATCTGCTCTCGCTTTCCGCAGTGGTCCGACGTGGATATCGAACCCGTGGTCTGGAGTTCTGCGACCGAAGCGCGGTCGCTGGCGGCGGCGCATATCGGCGTGATGCCGCTGACCGACGATGCATGGTCGCGCGGCAAGTGCGCATTCAAGCTGCTGCAATACATGGCGGCCGCGCTGCCCTGCGTGGCATCGCCGATCGGCGCCAATACCGAGGCCGTCATCGATGGCTTCAACGGCTATCACGCACGCAGCGTCGATGAGTGGGAGCAGCGCCTGGAGTCGCTGATCCAATCGCCGGAGCTGCGCGCGCGCCTCGGCGCGAACGGGCGCACACACGTGGAGTCCCGCTACGCCATGCGCACGTACCAAGCACGGTATCTGCAATTGCTGACGAGGCTGGCCGCGGGGGAGGTGTATCCTCTGCGGCGCATCTCATGAATATCATCCCTGGCTGGCATCCGATGGTCGTGCAATTTCCGCTGGCGCTGGTGGTGAGCGCCGCTGCGCTTCTGCTGGCGGCGCGGCTGATCCGGTCCGAGCGCCACGCGGCCACACTGGCCATCGTCGGCACCTGGAATCTCTGCCTCGGGGCGGTGTCCGCTTTGTTTGCGCTCGCGACCGGTTTGGCCGCGGTGATGCACCTGCACGTCGGCTTGGCGGTGCACCAGGCGATTTCCCTGCACGTGAAATGGGCCATTTTCACCACCCTGGCCCTGCTCTTGGTGGCTGTATGGCGCGGCGGGGGTGCGGCACAGGAGTCACGCCCCTCCTGGCTATTCATCGTGGTGCTGATGGCGCTGGCCGCAGCTTTGATCAACACCGGCTACCACGGCGGGCAGAACGTCTTTCGATATGGCGTGGGCGTTCAAAGCCTGCCTCACTGAGGGTGGGGCTCTCGCTTCGGCGTGTCGCCGCCTGCATCATTGCGCCGGCGCCTGTCCCGTGAAGTACGTCAGCACATAAGCTTTGAGCGTTCCATCCGCCTGCGGCAGTCCGTAGACCTTGATCGGCGCGCCGACGCTGAGGCCCGCAGTGAGAGCGGCCAGACCGCTGCCGGTCGTGATGTCGATGGGGCTGACCGTCACGATGCCGCCGGTACAGTCCACCTGGTACACCAGCGTGGCGGAGCCCGAACTCGTGCTGAGGTCCACCGTCGCCGCGGCCGCGCCGCCGATGACGGTCATGGTGAATGCGTCGTTCGTAAGTCCGGTGGCGACGAAGCCGAGCGGCAGCGTCGAAGGAGTCAGGATGCCGGTGGTTGCAGCCCATCCATTCGGATTGGCGGGGTCGTTCCATGTCGCCAAGCTGATGCCGCGCGTGGGGGCGGCCCCCACGGACCCGCCGAAATTGACGCTGCCGTCGGTGGCTGAGATGAAATTGGCTATGGCGTTCGCGCCGCTCATCACCAAGGTCGGGTAGGCGAAGTTCCACCACTTATAGCCGCTGACGGCGTTGCCGCTGTCATCGGTTCCGTTCGCGGTGGAATTCAGGATGTAGTCGAGCGTGTGCACGTAATCGTCCGCGGCCGTTCGATACAGGCGGGTCATCGTGAATCCGCTGGCGTCGGGCGCGGATATCTGGCCGCTGTATTCCGCCGTCTCGATGTCGACGCTCTGAGCGACCAAGGGCGTCGCGAGCGGATCGACCACGCTGGCGTGGACCTTGAAGCCGCGCACGAGATCCTGGTTCGCCAGGAATGCGGTGCCGACCGCGATGGGCGCGGAGTCCGCGGCGGCATTTTGCGGTTCGCGGAAAAAGAATTGTGTATTGGCATTGACGGTAAGCGGGACTCCGCGGCCCGACTCGTTCTCGACCGTGACGATGTCGTTGACTGCGTCGACGTGCAGTACATGGCCTTCCGGACTCAACCACACATTGTTGAACCGGCTGCTGGCCCAGATGCGGGTGGCGACGAGCGTGCCGTCCTCTTGGTAGCGCGCGGCGATGCGCACCGATTTGCCCGGCAGCGAGGACTCGGCGGAGAAATCCTTGATGACCGTGCGCGTCTTGGCGTCCATGTCGTAGAAAATCGTGCCGTTGGCCGAGTCCGCCAGGATTTGCAGCGACTGTGTCGTTGCAATGGCGGTCTCGGGATTCACCGGCGGTTCCGTCGGGAATTCCTTGCTCACCGTGATGGCGGAGTCGTCGGATGCGATCGACGTCACATCGCCATACAGATGGCGTAAAACCAGGCGGGTGAGATCGTGCACCGGGTGGTGGCGCACGGGTCCATTGAAGCTCACCGCCCACAGGGTATTCCCTGCGCCCGCAGGTACGTGGCCAACCAGGAAGGCCGGATGTCCGAGATCGAATTCCAGGTCAAGGGCATTGTTCTGGCCGGCCGTCACCACCAGCGGTTCGACGAAGTTCACCTTGACGGGCACGGTGAGGTTCGGAGCCGTCCCCTGGGTGTGCTGAATTTGAATCTGATCGGCGGGAATGCTGGTTCCGGGTGCGGCGGCAAACCCCACTTCCGGATCAGCCGCCACCGTCAGCAATACATCGCCCGTGTTGGCGCTGACGGTGAGCACGGCCGCTGTGTAGGTGCCGGCCGGCACGGCGGCGTTGCCGATTATTTCCGCAATCTGATCGAGTTCCGCCAGGTTGACGACGGGCACCGTCGCCGGCGCGGTGTACACCGTGACATTGGCGCCGCCGCCTTGCGGCACCAGCGCGATGGACAGGACTTTGACGCCGATGGTCGCCCAGTCTTCGGTGGATGCATCGCTCAGCAGCATCGCGACGTTGCCGGTTTGAGAGGCCGGCGGGCTCGGGGAGTTGTTCATGGTACTGCCGCCGGAGCCGCCGCCGCCGCACGCGGCCAGCAACGCGGCCGCGACCCCCACCGACAGTGTTCGAATTTCATTGGGGACCATGATGTATCTCTCCCGTTGCACCCTGTAATGCGTGCACCAACGGTCCATCACCTGCCGCGTTGACAGTGAATTGCGTCGCCAATCGCCGACGGCGGCGCGGCGTGGCGTGGCGTGGGCGAGGACGCCCGTGATTAAGTAATGTGTTCGGTGCCGCGCGCTCTCGCGCAGTAGTCGCGCCACGCAACGCGGTATGCCTGTTCGATGCTGCGGGCGAAACGGGAGGCGTCCATCAGCGCGGAGCGCTGCATGCGTTCGCGCAACTCACTGCGCAGGGCAGCGAGGCGAACCAGGTCGTTGCCGAGAGACGCAGCGGTGCGCACGAAGGCCGCGTCGGACTCGGCGGCCAGCTCGAGCAGATTCAGTTGGAATAGCTGGCTGAGGCCGCCTCTGCCGACGCAGGTGCGGCCCACTCGGCTCACCACCGGCACGCCCATCCACAGAGAATCCAGGCTGGTGGTATGGCCGTTGTACGGAAACGTGTCGAGGCCAAGATCGATATCGCGATAGGTACGCAAGTAGTCGCCGCGCGGTTGGAAGGCGCGAAAGTCGACGCGCCCGGCGGCGATGCCGTGCTCGCTCAAGCGTTGCGACAGGCGATTGCGATGCCGGCCGGGAGGCGCCATGAGCAGGAGCCGCGCCGCGGGCAATACCTGCATCACTGCGCTCCAGAGACGCAAGGCGTGATCGGTGAGCTTGCAGGGATTGTTGAGGCAGCCAAGAGTCAAGTGGCCGCGCTCGAGAGCCGGTAGAGGGCCGATGTCCAGGGGCGCGGTCAGCGGGTCGTAGCACCAGAATGAATCGGGGAGCCTCAGTGTGCGCTCGCTGTAGTGAGCCTCGAAGCCCTCGGGATCCAGCCGTGGGTCGCTCAACCGATAGTCCATGGCGCTGATTCCCGTCGTGCCCGGATAGGCCAGCCACGCGATTTGGACGGGCGCGGGCCTGCGGGCAAACAGCAGCGGCCTCCCTCCCGCCATGTGCATGGTCAGATCGACCAGGATATCGATGCGGTCCTCGCGAATGAGGCGGCTCAGCGCATCGTCATCCAGAGGGCGAACGTCGCGCCAAACATCGGCGTATTCGGCGATTCGGCGAGTGTGATCGTCGGGGCGCTTGACGCTCGCATAGCAAAAAACTTCGAAAGCCGCATGATCATGCCGGGAAAGAAGCGGAATCGTGAAAAGGCTTTGGCAATGAACGCGAAAATCCGGCGAGACATAGCCGATTCTCAGCCGGCGGTTCGATGCGGTATCGCCGGCAGAGCCGGGCGTGTTCCCAGCCGGCCCGGAGTGTGGCTGCGCGGCTTCCGAACGCGCGGCTTGCGGCGGCGCGGTTCCAAGCAGCGAATCGGCAAAGCGCGCGTTCCAGCGCAGGCACTCCTCCAGAATCGGGGCGGGCTCGGGCGATTGAAAGCTGAGCGCGTAGGCTAGATTGCTGTGGGTTGCC
Organism: uncultured Gammaproteobacteria bacterium; assembly: GCA_963784105.1. Lineage (GTDB taxonomy): Bacteria > Pseudomonadota > Gammaproteobacteria > Steroidobacterales > Steroidobacteraceae > Bog-1198. The sequence continues at coordinate 405,497 of CAWAQE010000007.1, read as the reverse complement.
GCGGCGGCGGGATCGAGTTCGAGGGCCTTGCGGAAACTCACGATCGCCGCATCGAGGTCGCCTGCGTCCTTGTACACATTGCCGAGCGTATCGTGCAGCGTCGCATTGCCGGGATCGAGCTCGAGGGCTCGGTGCAGCGCCGCTTCGGCGTCATCGACGCGCCCGAGGGTGCGCATCAGACAGGCAACATTGTTCAACGCCATGACCGAGTCGGGCCGCGCCTCGAGCGCGGCATCGTAAGAGGCAAGGCCCGCGGTGAAATCGCCGATCTCGGCTTGCACATTGCCAAGGTTGATCAAGGCATCCACATACCCGGGACGCAGCGCCAGTGCCTGCCGATATCTTTCGATGGCTTCGCTCGATCTGCCGAGCCCATGCAGTGTATTGCCGAGATTGAACAGGGCTTGCGCATCATTGGGCTGCAGTGACAGCGCCTTGTTCAGCGCGCTTTCGGCCTCGGCGAAGCGGCCCTGATTCCAAAACGCAATCCCAAGATTGACCGCGTGCGAAGCGACGGCGGGGTCGAGGTCGGCCGCGGCACGCAAGAGCTCAGTGGCCTTGGGGAAATCGCCCATCTCTCGCAGCACCGTTCCCAGATTCGCCATGACGCCGGCGTTCGCAGGTTCCAGCGCCAAGGCCCGGCGGTAGGCCGCCGCCGCCTGCGGGCACTGCCGCCGCAGCTGCAGGCAAATGCCGAGATTGTTCCAAGCGTCGAGAAAATCCGGCTGCAGCTTCACGGCCGATTCATAGGCGGCTATCGCAGGCTCGAAGCGGCGCAGCGCCTGCAGCGTTTGGCCCAGCACGAACAGGTAGCGCGGCTCACCGGCGTCCGCCGCCGCAGCCTGCTCGACCAGAGGCAGCGCGGATTCAGGGTGTCCGTCTTGCAGCTCCAGGAGGCCGCTGCGAAACAGTGCAACCGTGTGCGCCGGCACCTGTGCCAGCACTTGCCGATAGAGCGGACGCGCTTCGGCGAATTTCCCGGCACGGTGATGCGCGGTGGCGGCTTCCAGCAATTGATCGGCGGTAGTTATAGGCGGCATCCTTGCGTCAACTCTTCGTGTTCGCGTTGGCGGCCGCAGCTTCAGCCGCTTCCGTATCTGCACCGCCGCCCGGCGCCAAATCCTCCAGCGCCTCGATGAGCGGCTGCAGATGCCGCCGCAGCGAATGGCCGATGCCGACGCTCGAGCGGTAGATGGGCCGGCGAACCTGCGCGAAACTCGAGGTATTCACCAGTCGAGAGGTCTCAAAGAACCGCAGGCACGACTCATTCCACGGCAGATCGAGGAATTGCAGCAGCCGCCGGGTTTCCTCGCGCGGCTCGGCCACGAGCGTTTCGTAATCGACTTCCATGAATACCTGCGCCGGCAGCATCGAACGCCAATGCGCCATTAGAGCATGATAGCGGCGATAGTAAGCGCCCAGCTCGCGCTGCTCGTAGGTGAAACCGAAGTCGCCGACAAACAGTTTGGTGTACGCGGAATAGCAGGTGTCCAAGGGGTCGCGCCTGCAGTGAATGATCCGCGCATGCGGAAAGGTCCGGTGAATCACCCCAAGATACAGAAAATTATAAAGATCCTTGTCGACGATTCGAGCGGCGTGCGGCGAAAAGCGCCGCAATCTCTCGAGAGCCACCGCGGAGATGGGCTCGGCGGCGGGTTCGCTCGACTCGAAAAGGGCCCGCAGCCGCGCCATCTCGCCGGCACCGTGAACTTCCGGGTGGGAGGCCAGTATTTGTTCGATCAGTGAGGAGCCGCAACGCGGCATGCCCACGATGAATACCGGCACATCGGAGAAATGGGCTTGGCTCGCCGCTTCTTCAGCACGCACATTCGGCAACCGGCCGGCGCACAGCGTGATATGCCTGGCCGCGGCGTCCGCATCGTAGTCGATGCTCGCGCGCTTCATGCGGTTGCCCTCATGCCAGTGCGCAAAGGCCCGATCTACGTCGCCGGCCTCCATATGCGCCTTGCCCAGCGCGAAGTGCAGCAACATCCCGTCCTGATAGGAGCAGCGTCCGAGCAAGCGCTCCATGGTGCCGAGATCCGGGTCGCCGCCGGTATGGGATTTCGCATTGCTCTTGTTGTACCAGGCGCCGGCGCAGGCGGGATCATGCGCCAAAGCTTCCTCGAAGGCGTCGCAAGCCTCGGCAAGCCGGCCTATGCTCGCAAGCAATACTCCCTTATCCGATAGAGCGGGCGCCGGATTGAGCTCGGCCGATCGGTCGAAGGCCGCCAATGCATCGGCCTCCTCTCCGGCAAACTGCAAAGCGAGACCGTAGGCGCGAAGCAGGTCGGCGGATTCGATTCCCAGATCAAGCGCGCCGCGGCACAGCGCGATCGCCTCGCCGCATCGATCGTCCGACCTCGAGAGATGTGCTTTGAGCGTCAGCAGTTTTATTTCGTTCGGCCACCGGTTCTCGACGGCGTCCAGCCGGGCGAGCGCCGCCCGATGGCGGCCCATGAGCATTTCGATTTCACCGGCACGCACGTGATGATCGAGCTTGTCCGGCTGCGTTGCGGCCGCAAGCTCCGCTTGGATCAATGCCTCCGCGTAGCGACCCTGCTCCGCCAAGAAAGCCGCGAAGCTGCCGATGATTTCCGCATTGCCGCTCTGCTCGCCGAGCAGACGCTCGAAGTGCACCATCGCCTCGGCCGCATCGCCCCCTCGGCCCAGTGCGACTGCGAGGTGGATGCGCGCCTGCCAAAAGCCGGCGTCCAGCTCGATGGCCCGCTGCAAGCAGCGGCGGCTTTCGTCGAGCTGATGCATTTCCAGCCGCAGGTAGCCCAGGTAGCACCAGCCGAGCGGCAGCGCGCCGTCCAATGCGATGGCCCTTTGCGCCAAATCCAATGCCGTCCGGCGATCGGCCGTTTTGCAGAATAATTCGGCATAGGTCAGCAGATACAAAGCGGAGGTGTCGGGAGCTTCGGTCGCACGGTGCAGGAGATTTCTGGCTTGGGGCAAGTCCCCGTCGCGATGCGCGATGAGCCCCAGCAGATGCAGCGCCCCCGCCGTGTCGGGAGCCGAATGGAGAATGTCGAGGCACAACTCGCGCGCCGCATCGAATTCGCCTCGAGAGTAGCTCAGGCGCGCTGATTGGAGATGCGCGGCGATAGAACACACGCCGCGCATCTTGGCATGGACCGCCGCCCGGTGCACGGGTTCGGGCTACGGCCCTCGCTTGGCGCGATCCGCGAGATAGCGTTCGGTGAGGCCCCTCGGTATCCGTTGGCATGGTGAGATTAAAGAAGTATAATACATGCATCTTATACCTATCAACAGATCCGACACACCATGCGCCTTACTCTGCATACCGACTACGCCCTTCGCTTGATGATGTTCCTCGCAACCGAGCCGGACGAGCTGCACACCATTGAATCGATTGCGCAGCGCTACGGGATATCCCGCAATCACTTGATGAAAATCACCCAGACACTGGTGCAGGCTGGTTTCATCGAGAGTCTGCGCGGCCGCGGGGGCGGTCTGCGGCTCAAGCGCGCGGCCGATGAGATCAATCTGGGTAAGGTCGTGCGCAGCACCGAGGACAATTTCGAGCTGGTGGAGTGTTTCGATCCAAGGCACAACACCTGCCGCATCGCTGCGGCCTGCGGCCTGCGAAGCCCGCTCGAGGAGGCCTTGCAGGCATTCTTCGGCGTACTCGACCGCTACTCTCTGCATGATCTGGTGAAGAGTCCGAAGATTCTTCGGAACATGCGGCAGATGTTTTTCGAAACCCGCACCGCGGCGCAGCGAGGCCTGTCGTGACGGTACTATCCCAAAACGGCATCGACGAAGCGTTGATCGAACGCCTGGTCCGCGGGTTCTACCTGCGGGTGCGCGAGGACGCCATGCTGGGTCCCATCTTTGAGGCGCGCATCGCCGACTGGGAACCGCACTTGCAGCGCATGTGCGCCTTCTGGTCATCGATATCCCTCATGAGCGGCCGCTACCAAGGCCAGCCGCTGCGCATGCATCTGCCCCTGCCGATCGATGCCCGGTATTTCGACCGCTGGCTCACGCTGTTCGAAGCGACGGCCCATGAGATTTGCCCGCCGGCGGCGGCGGACCTCTTCGTCGATCGCGCCCGTCGGATTGCGCAAAGCCTCGAATTCGGCATAGCCGTCTCGCGAGGCATCGTGCTCGGCAAGGGCGCTCGCCTGATGCCCGAGGGGGAGACCGCGCAAGGGGCGGCCGGCGCTCGTTAGTCAAACGGGCGAGCGAGTAGGACTCGCCTTGCGGTATCGTGCTCGTGGGTGGGGCGCCGCCCCGACATTCGGAGCGATACATGCGTCAAAACGATTCAGTAATGATTCGGCGGCAGCTTCACCCATATGCGCGCTGCCTTCGTTGGGGGCTACTGATGGTACTGTTTACAGCGGGCAGTGTTCAGGCGGCGGAGCAGCCCACCGCGGCGATGATGGAACCGGTGCAGGGTCTCGTCACCTTCATGAGCACTCTGCGCCGCGGCGAACAACCGACGGTATTCGCGCGCCGCGGGCTGTGCATCGTCGAAAATTTCGCGCCATTTCTGTTCTGCGGCTTGGAAGCGGCGGCGAACTGGTCGGCGGGGTTCCGAGCGCACGCCGCGGCGGGCGACCTCAAGAACCTGGCCGCCACCTTCGGCGAAGCGCACGACTTCAAGCAGTCAGGCAAGCGCGTTTATTTCTCGCTGCCGACGACCTGGACGGGGCTCACGCACGGCAATCGCTTCGAAGAGCACGGCGCCTGGTCTTTCGTGCTTCAACGAGAGGATGCCGGGTGGCGGATCGTGGGATATGGGTGGGGGGTGACGGCCTATTCGGAGACGCCACAGTGATGCGCCGACCAAGATCGCCTGCTTTCGTAGCCTCCGTGCGAGACCCCATCGGGGCGCGGACTTGCCGGCGTCATTATTTGAATTTCCCCAATGTGTACTGTATATTCATACAGTCAATGAACGTGAATATGCGCTTATGACAGATTTGATCTCAGACGCTGCCGCTGCGGATTTCCGATCGCGTGCCGTAATGCCTGCTCGAGAGCTGGGGGCCTACGAGGCTCTATGGGCAAAGGAGGGCACGACGTTCAAGACGCTGGCGGATATCTTTCGTCAGCACCCCGGATCCGTACCGTCCGATTTCGTCTCTCCCGGCGACGCTGAGCAGTACTCGCGCATGGCCCTGGGAACAATCCGTGCCGCGGGCATCAAGCACTTCGGAATCCGTGTCCATGGAGCGGGCGAGTATCCACCGAAGCTGCGCGATGCCAAGCATCCTGTGGAATTGCTGTACTTCCAGGGAAACTGGGACATCACGAACTCCCGTTGCGTCGCAATTGTCGGCACTCGCCATCCGACCGACGAGGGTACGCGCCGCGCGACGAAGCTTGCGCGCCGATTCGCGAATGATGGATTCACGGTTGTGTCGGGCTTGGCGCAGGGCATCGACACTGTGGCGCACACAGCGGCTATCGAGGCAGGTGGGCTCACGTTGGCGGTGTTAGGCACTCCGATTACGTCTTGCTATCCGCCTGAGAACAGCGAACTACAATTGCGTATCGCCGATCAATTCCTCGTCATCAGCCAAGTGCCCATCGTTCGGCATTCTCGGCAGGGTCCGAAGGGCAACCGGTTCTTTTTCCCTGAACGCAATGTCACGATGTCGGCGCTGACCGAGGCTACGGTGATCGTGGAGGCGGGCAATACATCGGGGACGCTCATTCAGGCGCGCCATGCGATTCAGCAAAACCGCAAGCTCTTCATCCTTGATAGCTGCTTTCGCAATCCTGAACTGACGTGGCCGGCGAAGTTCCTCGAGCGAGGAGCTATCCGCGTCGGTGAGTTTGACGAGATCAGATCCCATCTTGCTGCCTGACCGACTAACGTGGATCGACGACACCAATCGCCATCAGCACATTTATCTACAGCCGGGCGATCGATGTCTGTTTTTCGGCGAGTATTTTGCGGGCAAGGGGTACCAGGGCGGTGGTACCAATCAGTTGATCTTCAATTTCAAGTGCAAGCCGTCCGCCGCCGCAACGAATCCCGCGCGCGGGAATCACAAGGAACGCGCTATCGCGTCAATTGCCGCAGGCCTTCGCCGGTCGCTGGCGCCGGAGTCGGTAGAACGAATGACATTCGTGCCGATTCCAACATCGAAGATCAGAGGGCATGCGGATTTCGATGATCGTCTGATGCGCTCGCTGGCTACCGCATTCAGCGGCTACAACGCAGACGTTCGCTTGCTATTGCAGCAGGCGAATAGCACAGAGTCGGATCACACCGCCGGTAACCGGCTGTCACCCGACGAGTTGCATTCTCTGCTGCAAATCGATCAGACCGCACTCGCGGCAACTGCCTTGCGAGAAACTATCGTGCTGTTCGATGACGTGATAACCACAGGCAAACACTTCAAGTCTTGTGAGCGCCGGTTGCGCGATGAGATTCCGGCTGCCGTGCCTATCATTGGCTTATTCATTGCCCGACGAATTCTTTCTGACCCATCCGACGATTTTGAGACCATCACGTAACCCATTGATTTTAATGGCGCTCCCTACGAGATTCGAACTCGTGTACTTGCCTTGAGAGGGCAATGTCCTAGGCCTCTAGACGAAGGGAGCGGTATTTGCGGTTCTGGGCGCCTGAACCCAAGAGGGCTGGTAGTATACGGGCCAATTTTTTGGACTCAAGCGGAACCCTCCTTTTTGAACGCATCGTCGACGCCATTTGCCCCCCTGGTCATCCCTCGCTCTGAGCATTCGATATCGCGCGCAGCGATCTCGCCCAACGCGTTGAAAGTCCTCTACCGCCTGAAAGACGCGGGTTATCAGGCATTTTTGGTCGGCGGGGCCGTCCGGGACCTGCTCCTCGGCATTACGCCGAAGGATTTCGACGTGGCGACCAACGCCCTGCCGGAAGAGGTCAGGCACCTCTTTCGCAACTGCCGCCTCATCGGCCGGCGCTTTCGCCTGGCGCATGTGCATTTCGGCCATGAAATCATCGAAGTGGCGACTTTCCGCGCGGCGGCGGCGCCGGAACGCGAGGATGTCGAGGAAATGGACCCCGACGCTGACAGTGAGGGCGCGGCGGCCGATGGCGCAGCGGGAGAAGGCGCCCCGAACGGCAGGACGGGGGGCTCGCCCGGCGCCAACGAGCCAGGCGCAGCCTATGACTCCGAGCACAGGGCCTTCGATCACTCGGGCCGCATCTTGCGCGACAACATCTACGGCACCATCGAGGAAGATGTGTGGCGCCGCGATTTCGCCGCCAACGGCCTTTACTACAATATCGACGATTTCTCGATTTGGGATTTCGTCGACGGCGTCGCCGACGTGCGGGCGCGCCGCCTGAAATTGATCGGCGATCCGGAAACGCGCTACCGCGAAGACCCGGTCCGCATGCTGCGCGCGGTGCGCTTCGCCGCCAAGCTGGATTTCTCGATCGAGCCGGTGACGGAAGCTCCCATCAACGAGCTGGCGTACTTGCTCGACGGTGTGCCGCCGGCGCGATTGTTCGACGAATGCCTGAAGCTCTTCCTCTCGGGATTCGGCGCGAAGTCGTATCGGCTGCTGAGGCAGTACGGGCTGTTCGAACATCTGTTTCCGATGTCCGCCGCCGCCTTCGTGCTGCCGCCCTACGCTTATGCGGAAGAAATGCTGGAACGCGGCCTGATCAACACGGACGAACGCATCGCAGCCGACAAGCCGGTAACGCCCACCTTCCTGTTCGCGGTGCTGCTATGGAGCGCGGTGCTGCGCGAGCTCAACGAGCGGCAGGCAGGGCCGGCGCCGGATCTCGCGCTGCTCATGCAGGCTTGCGATACCGTGCTCCGGGCGCAGCAGTCGCGCGTGGCGATCCCGCGGCGCTTCGGCATTCCGATGCGGGAATTGCTGATGCTGCAACCGCGGTTCAATCGCCGCAGCGGCGTCAAATCCTTAAGCCTGCTCCAGCATCCGCGTTTTCGCGCGGCATACGATTTCCTGTTGCTGCGCGCGCAAGTCGGCGTGGCCGATCCAGAACTCGCGAAGTGGTGGACCGATATTCAAGTGCTGCCTCAGGAGGAGCGGGTGGCGCTGGTGCAGGCGCGGCCCGCCGAGCCGGCCGCTGAGGGCGAGGGCGCGGCGCCCGCCGGCCGTCGACGCCGCCGCCGTCGACGCGGCGGAGCGGCGCGCAGTTAAGTCATGGCTCCGCTCTGGCGCCCCGCGTATGTGGCGATCGGCAGCAATCTGAATCATCCGCAGGCGCGGGTGCAGGAAGCGCGCGAGCGCCTCGCGGAGCTGCCTGCGACGCTCTCGGTGCGGCATTCCCGCCTCTACGGCACGCGGCCGATGGGACCGCAGGATCAGCCGGACTTCGTGAATGCGGCGACGGGACTGCTGACCCAACTGACCGCCCGGCAGCTGCTTCGAAGGCTTGCTGCGGATCGAGGCGGCGATGGGCCGAAATCGGCAGGAGCGCTGGGGGCCGCGCGTCATCGATCTGGATCTGATCTGGATGACGGGCGAGACCATCGACGAGCCGGGATTGACGCTGCCGCACCCCGGAGTGTCGACGCGCAACTTCGTCCTGTATCCTTTGGCCGATATCGCCCCGACGCTTGCGATTCCGGGACATGGCAATGTCTCGGAGCTGCTGCGCCGTGCCGGCGATGATGGGATTTCAGTCCTGGAGCCGCAGAAGAACTCATAATGTCGAGCGCAACACCGCACCGGTTCATCGTCGTCGAAGGTCCGATTGGGGTCGGGAAGACCAGTCTGGCGCGCCGCCTGGGGCAGTCTCTCGGCGGCCAGCTCGTCCTGGAACAGGCGGACCAGAACCCCTTTCTCGAGCGCTTCTACAAGAATCCGCGCGCGGCGGCGTTTCAAACCCAATTGTTCTTTCTGTTCCAGCGTGCGCGGCAATTGGAAGAGGTGCGCCAGGAAGATCTTTTCGGCGCAGTACGCGTGGCGGATTACCTGCTGGAAAAGGACCGGCTGTTTGCGCGCGTGACTCTCGACGATGCGGAGTACGCGCTCTATGAACGCGTCTATGAAAGAGTGGTGGTCGACGCGCCCAAGCCGGACCTGGTGGTGTATCTGCAGGCCCCCGTCGATGTGCTGGTCGACCGCATCGCCAAACGCGGCATACGCTACGAGCAGCACATCGAACGCGGCTATCTTGAGAAGCTCACCCAGGCCTATGCGCGGTTCTTTCACAGCTACGACGCCGCGCCGCTGCTGATCGTGAATTCCGCGGCCATCGACCCGGTGAACAACGACGGCGATTATCAGCAGCTCTTCGCCCAGATCAGCAAGACACGGCGCGGCCGCCATTTCTTCAATCCGGCGGGGAGCAGCCTGCTGCCGGCCGGCTAGGCGCCGCAAAACCGGCCCGGAGCCGTCGATCATGTTCCGCACGGCCCATGGCCGCCTAAAGGTCCGGCGCCGGCTGCCGATCAATGGGCGTCGACCCAGGTCGACGATCTTTTCATGCCCATCGAGATCCTCGGATGCGCGACCTGGCGGGACAGCGACGGACTCGCGGTCGCCTCGGCCAACCGGAGTCTCACGGAGGCGGAGCGCGCTCTCGCGCCGCGGCTCTATCTACGAGTGCGGCTCATCGACCGGTTCTGACTGCGGCTCGCCATGCTGTGCCAGCGCCCAGCGCACATGTTCCCGCACCAGGGGTGAGGCATGCTGCTCGCGGCTTCGCAGCGACGACAGCACGGCGGGCGAGGTCGGCGCATTGCCGAGCGCCACGGCGATGTTGCGCAGCCATCGCTCATAGCCGATGCGGCGGATGGCGCTGCCTTGCATCCTGTGCAGAAACTGCTCCTCGCTCCAGGAAAATAGCTGCGCCAGCTGCGAGTGGTCCAATCCGTGGCGCACGGCGAAGTCTTTCTCGGCGGTCGGGCGCGCGAACTTATTCCAGGGACAAACCAGCTGGCAGTCATCGCAGCCGTAGATTCGATTGCCGATCGCGCGGCGAAATTCGAGCGGAATGGGACCGCTCAATTCGATGGTGAGATAGGAAATGCAGCGGCGCGCATCCAGCCGGTAAGGAGCGACGATGGCCCCCGTGGGACAGGCCGGCATGCAGGCGCTGCAGGTGCCGCAATGCGCGGTGCCGGCCTCATCGCTGGGCAATTCCAGGTTCAAGTAAATTTCGCCCAGGAAAAAGTACGATCCGGCGCCGCGGTCGATGAGGTTGGTGTGCTTGCCGATCCAGCCCAGACCGGCATTGCGAGCCAGGGCCTTCTCCAGAACCGGCGCGCTGTCGGTGAATACACGGTAGCCGAAGGGGCCCACCGCGCTCTGGATGCGGTCGCACAACTGCTGCAGCCGCGCCCGCATGAGCTTGTGATAGTCGCGCCCCAGAGCATAGCGAGACACATAGCCGACCGTGCCGTCCGCCAAGGTCGCCTCGGCATCGGCCGCCTCCTCGGGCCAGTAATCCATGCGCACACTGATGCAGCTCACCGTTCCCGGCACCAGTTCCGCCGGCCTGCTGCGCCTCACCCCATGACGCGACATATAGGCCATCTCGCCGTTGAACCCCGCCCGCAGCCAGTCGAGAAAATGCGCCTCATCGCGCGCGAGATCGATGCGCGCGACGCCGAGCCGCGCAAAGCCCAGCTCCGCGCTCCAGCGCCTGAGGTCAGCCATCAAGGCCTGCGGATTCAGTAGGGCAGCGGTGGCTGGAGCGGCCCGGGAGGTTGGCGTGTTCATATCTCGAGAGGTCGGGGTGTTCGTATCTCAAGGCTAAGCGGCGGACCCGTATAATGCCCACAAACGCCGCGACCCGCCGCCCCTCTAGGGTATCAATGCCGAGAGCCTCGATGGATTTTAACCTGCCCGACAGCAGCGCCACCGAGTCGCTGGGGCAGGCCCTTGCGCGTGCCTTCCCCATCGCCGCAGCTGAATCCCGCGCCTCGCAGCCTGATGCCTCGCAGCTTGGTGCCTCACAGCCCGGTGCGTCGCGGTCCACTGCCTCGCCGCCCGGCGCCGTCGTGTACCTCCAGGGCGATCTTGGAGCGGGAAAAACCACGTGCGTGCGCAGTTTGCTCCGAGCGCTGGGAGTCGCGGGGCTGGTGCGCAGTCCGACCTACACCTTGGTCGAGACCTACAGCCTCGCCTCGCTCACCTGCGTCCATGTCGACCTGTACCGCGTGCAAGGCCTCGCCGAAATCGACGAGCTGGGATTGCGCGATCTGATCGGGCCCGGATGCCTGTTATTGGTGGAATGGCCGGAGAAAGGCGCCGCCGCTCTGCCCGCCGCGGATTTGGATTTGAGGCTGGAATACGCGGGCGACTCGCGTCGAGCCCGCTTGAGCGCCAAGACCCCGTTGGGCAGCGCCTGGCTGCAGAACCTGGGACGTGACAATAGATTAACGCCCTATGTATCTAATTTAACTTGAAAAAAATGCTTTCTGCGCCTAAGTTACTGCGTCATGAGGTTTTCGCTGCCGCAAGCCGCTTGGGTCATGCTGCTGTCGACGTGGCTGCTGCTCCCCGCGCACGCCGTCGATGTGCGGGCGATTCGCCTATGGGCGAGCCCCGAGGGCACGCGGGTGGTGCTCGATCTGTCGGGCAGCGCGCAACACAGCCTACAGATCCTCAAGAACCCCGATCGTGTAGTGCTCGATGTGGCGGGCGCACGGCTGGCGGCCGGCGCACGCGGCGCGCCTGCCGGCGCCGGTATCGTCAAAGAGGTGCGCATGGGGCGCCGGCCCTCGGGAGAATTGCGCATTGTGCTCGATTTGACCCGGCCCATCCAAGCCAAGAGCTTTCTGGCGGCGCCCAATGACCGCTACGGCTATCGGCTCGTCATCGACTTAGGACAGAGCCAGAGCGCAGAGACCCCGGTCAAGGCGGAGCACGCGCCTCCGGACGCGCGCGACCTCATCATCGCCGTCGATGCCGGCCATGGCGGCGAGGATCCGGGCGCCATCGGCAAGAACGGGACGCGGGAGAAGGACGTGGTGCTGGCCATCGCCCGGGACCTGGCAATGAAGATCGACGCGGAGCCGGGGATGAGGGCGGTGCTCACACGCAGCGGCGATTACTTCGTGCCACTGCGCGATCGCATGCGGCGCGCGCGCGCGCAATCGGCGGATCTGTTCGTCTCGATTCACGCCGATTCGATTCGCGACCGGCGTGTCGACGGATCCTCGGTGTACATCCTGTCGCAGCGCGGCGCCACCGACGAGGCCTCACGCTGGCTCGCGGAGCGCGAAAACGCGTCCGACCTCATCGGCGGCGTATCTTTGGACGACAAGGACGATGTGCTCGCCTCGGTGCTTCTGGATCTGTCGCAGTCGGCATCGTTGAGCGCCAGCCAGGTGGCGGCGGAGCGCGTGCTGCACGAACTGTATCGCGTCGGCGAGGTCCGCAAGCCCCAAGTGCAGCAAGCTCGCTTCGTCGTGCTGAAATCCCCCGACATCCCGTCGATGTTGGTGGAGACGGCTTATATTTCGAATCCGCAGGAAGAGATGCGGCTGCGTGAGCCTCTGCATCAGGCCAAGCTTGCCGCCGCCATCCATCAGGGCGTGCACGACTATTTTTATGCGAATCCGCCGGCGGGAACGCGCGTAGCGCAAATCGCCGCCGCCGTGTCGCGGCCTGCTCTGGCCGTCGGGAACGATTCGGGCGGCTAGACCGGCGCCCCGCGGGGACTCGTGCTGTGCGAAAATGCGCGGTTTACGAGGTGGCTATTGCCCATTCAGCTGCTATCCGACGCTCTCATCAGCCAAATCGCCGCCGGCGAGGTGATAGAGCGGCCGGCCTCCGTGGTGAAGGAGTTGGTGGAGAACGCCTTGGATGCGCGCGCGCGGCGCATCGAAGTCGAGCTCGAGCGCGGCGGCTGCGGCTCGATTCGAGTTCGCGACGACGGCGCCGGCATTCAACCGGATGAGATTGCGCTGGCGCTGGCTCGCCACGCGACCAGCAAAATCGCCTCTCTGGATGATCTCGAAAGCGTCGCCACCTTGGGATTTCGCGGCGAGGCATTGCCCAGCATCGCTTCGGTGTCGCGGTTGTCGCTGATCTCGCGCCCGGCGGCAGCCGCGCATGCCGTATCCGTCGAAGCCCGCGACGGAGCACTCGCCGCGCCCGCGCCTGCCTCGCACCCGCCGGGGACCAGCGTCGAGGTGCGGGATCTCTTCTTCAATGTGCCGGCGCGGCGCAAGTTTCTGCGCAGCGAAGCCACCGAGTACCAGCACATCGTACGCATGCTGGAGCGCTTGGCGCTGTCGCGGTTCGAGGTGGCCTTTACGCTGGTGCACAACGGCAAGACGGTGTGGACGCTGCCGGCGGCGCATGCCGCCTCCGATCGCCTGGCCCGCGTGGCAGCCGTGTGCGGCGATGACTTCGCCGCCCACGTGATCGAGCTGAAGCATGACACCGAAAGTCTGCGCCTGTCGGGATGGCTGGCGCTGCCCACATTCTCGCGCAGCCAGTCGGATCTGCAATTCGCGTTCTTGAACGGCCGCTTCGTGCGCGACAAGCTGCTGGCGAGTGCCGTGCGTCTCGCCTATCAGGATGTGTTGTTCCACGGCAGATTTCCCGCCTATCTGCTGTATTTGGACTTGGATCCCACGGCGGTCGACGTCAACGCCCACCCGCAGAAGTTGGAAGTGCGGTTTCGCGATTCGCGGCGCATTCATGATTTCGTGTTCCGCACTCTGGAGCGGGTTTTGAGCGGCACGCGTCCCAGCACCGAATCCGCCGGCAGCGCGCCGCTCGATTGGCTCACGGGCAGCGCCCGCTTCGATCGAGTCCCGCCGCCGAACCAGGCGCGCTTCCTGCTGCCGGAGGGAAGGTCGCCGCGGGCAGGCGACGATGTCTACCGTGCGCTGCTCGAGCGCCCGGGGATGGCGGTGAACGAGGAGGGTTCGCCGGGCGTCGATGGCCGGCCGATGAGCGATGCGCTGTCAACGAACAGCGCGCATTCCGCCGAGGCTGCGCCCCTGGGCTATGCGATTGCACAGCTGCACGGGGTGTACATCCTGGCGCAGACCGCCGAGGGCATCGTGCTGGTGGATATGCACGCCGCGCATGAGCGGGTGATGTACGAGCGCATGAAGAAATTGCTGGCTGGACAGACGGCGCAGCAGCACCTGCTGATTCCGCAGATACTGTCGGTGACGACGGCGCAGGCCGAAGCGGCGGAGATGCATGCGGCGGAATTCGCGGCCTTGGGATTCGGGGTGACGCGCCTCGCCCCCGATCAGCTGGCGTTGCGCGCGATTCCAAGCCTCTTGGCGGGGCGCGATCCGGAGGGAATCATTCGCGATGTTCTCTCCGATTTGCTGGAGCAAGGGCACTCCCGGCGGGTGGAGGAGTCGATCAATCACCTGCTCGGGACCATGGCCTGTCATGCCGCGGTCCGCGCGCAGCGCAATTTGAGCCTGCCGGAAATGAATGCCCTGCTGCGTGAAATGGAAGGTACGGAGCGCGCCGACCAGTGCAATCATGGACGTCCGACATGGGTGCGCCTGTCGATGGGCGATCTTGACCGGTTGTTCCTGCGCGGTCGATGAGGCGCGGGGCGGACATCGGGGCGCCGCGCGGTGAAGCCGGCCGCCGGCGCGCGATATTGCTGATGGGTCCGACCGGATCCGGCAAATCCGAGCTCGCGATGCGATTGGCCGAGGCGCTGCCCCTGGAAATCGTCAGCGTGGATTCGGCGCTGGTATATCGCGGCATGGACATCGGAACCGCCAAACCGACGGCCGACATGCGCGCGCGCGTGGCCCACCACCTCATCGACATCCGCGATCCTGCCGAGAGCTATTCGGCCGGCGATTTCTCGCGCGATGCCATGCTCGCCATGCGGGACATATGGCGGCGCGGGCGCCAGCCGCTGTTGGTGGGCGGCACGATGCTGTACTTCCATGCGCTCAGTCACGGCATTGCGAAATTGCCCGCGGCGGATCCGGGGGTGCGCGCCGAGATCGACGCTCAGGCGGCGGCCTCGGGGTGGGCGGCGCTGCACCGGGATCTCGAGAAAGTCGATCCGGCGGCTGCGGCGCGCATTCATGTCAACGATCCACAGCGCATTCAACGAGCTCTGGAGGTGTATCGATTGACAGGCGAGACCATCACGTTATTGCAACAAAGGCGTATGTCGGTGTTTGACGACGTGGATGTTGCAGAAATTGCGGTCGCACCCCTTGAACGGCGCGATTTGCACACCAGAATCGAAGTGCGCTTCGGCGCGATGCTGCGGGCGGGGTTTCTCGCGGAGGTGCGGACGCTTTTTGAAAGAAGCGATCTCAGCGCGGAACATCCTTCGATGCGTGCGGTCGGATATCGACAGTTATGGCGACATTTAACGGGACAGTGTGCGTTGGACGAAGCGGGGAACCAAGCAATTGCGGCAACGCGGCAACTAGCCAAGCGCCAGTTGACCTGGCTGAGAAGGCGTGACCGTGCGCAGTGGTTCGATTCCATGCACCCCGAGGCCGCGCGAAGGATGATCCATGCACTGTCCGAGGGCGGGTTCGCCGTGACGTCCCGAGCAACGTCGTGAGGAGCGCTGTGCTAGCATGAATACGTATGTGCCTGGTGCCGCAGGGAAGTGGTTCGGCAGTTCAAATGACACTAAAAAACAAGGAGCTTCACCCATGGCCCGTGGCCAGTCTCTGCAGGATCCATTCTTGAATGCCCTGCGCAAAGAACGCGTGCCCGTCTCAATTTATCTTGTGAACGGCATCAAATTACAGGGACAGATCGATTCCTTCGACCAGTTCGTCGTCCTACTCAGGAACAGTGTGAGTCAGATGGTCTACAAACACGCCATTTCGACCGTCGTGCCCGCGCGCAACGTGCGACTGCCGACCGGTGAGGATGGCGAAGTGACGGAACCGGCCATCGTCGAATGAACCAGGGTCGGGCGACACGGCGCTGTCGCAGATACTTGAGGCAGGTCTCTGCAGTTGTTTGAACGTCCGCGAGGTGGTGAACGCGCCATTCTGGTGGGCGTCGGCATCGGGCACCCTGTGGATCCCAATGACTCCGCTGAATTCGCGGCGCTGGCCGCATCGGCGGGCGCAGAGAGCGTCGGAGTGGTGCTCTCTTCACGCGCGCGTCCGGATCCCAAATACTTCGTAGGTTCCGGCAAGGCCGATGAAATACGCGCCTGCGCGCTCGAGCATCATGCGGATGTGGTGCTGGTAGACCAGACCCTGACTCCCAGTCAGGAACGCAACCTGGAGAAACTCACAGGCCGTCGAGTATTGGATCGTAACGGCCTGATATTAGATATCTTTGCGCAGCGTGCCCGCAGCTTCGAAGGCAAGCTGCAAGTCGAGTTGGCACAGCTCTCGCACGTGGCGACTCGCTTGGTCAGAGGTTGGACCCACCTCGAGCGGCAGAAGGGGGGCATCGGATTGCGAGGCCCCGGCGAAACTCAGCTGGAAACCGACCGACGCCTGATCGCCAAGCGCATCCGCACCTTGAAGGGGCGGCTGGAAAAACTGGCTCGGCAGCGCGACACCGGTCGCCACGTGCGGCGCGAAGTGCCGGTGCCCACCGTGGCGCTGGTGGGGTATACCAACGCCGGTAAATCCACCCTGTTCAATGCCTTGACCGGCTCCTCCGCCTATGTCGCCGATCAACTGTTCGCGACGCTCGATCCGACGGTTCGGCAGGTCAAATTGGCGGGGGTGGGCGAGGTGGTGCTGGCCGATACCGTGGGTTTCGTGCGCGCCTTGCCCCACGAACTGGTGGCGGCGTTCCGCTCCACCCTCCAGGAAGCGCGGGACGCCGAACTCCTGCTGCACGTGGTGGATGCCAGCGATCCGCTGCGCGACGAGCGCATCGAACAGGTCCGCGAGGTATTGCGCAGCATCGGCGCGGGCGAGAGCCGCGAACTGGTGGTGTTCAATAAAATCGATTTGGCCGGGGAGAAACCCCGAATCCTGCGAGGTGCGGACGGAGTGCCCACGCTGGTCGCGGCTTCCGCGGTCACCGGGGACGGCCTGCCGGAGTTGCGCGAGGCGCTGGCGCATGCCGTACGTCCCAATCAGGTTCGGCGTATTCTGCACCTTGAATTATCGGCCGCCGCCGTCCGATCGGATCTGTACCGGCGCAATGCCGTGCGCGACGAACGGCAGTGCGAGGACGGCAGCTGGGACCTCAGCATCGAGCTCGAATCAACCGAAGTTGCCAAATTGCTGGGCAACAAGGGCGTCAATCTGGTGGAATCCAAGGAAAGAACCCGCGAATACCGCGTCGCTTGAGCTCTCTTGTGGGCGGCGAGTCGGCTGTTAGAATGCGCCGCTCTTCATAAATAGGCATTACGCATGGCTTGGAACGAACCCGGCGGCGAGAAACGCAACCCTTGGAACCGTCCGCAACAGGCGCAGAACGATTTGGACGATGTTCTGCGCAATTTCCAGCGGCGCCTGTCGGCGCTGTTCGGACGCGGCAGCGGCGGCACCGGCGGCGGCGGGGGGCCGAGCACGGCCAGTTTCGGCAAGGGCCTGAGCAGCGCCCTGATCCTGATCGCCGCGGTGTGGATCGGCAGCGGCCTGTACCGAGTCGACGCGCAGGAGCGCGCCGTGGTTCTGCGCTTCGGCAAGTACCTGCAGACCACGGGACCCGGCTACAACTGGCACCTGCCCTGGCCGATCGAGCGCAAGATCATCGTCAATGTCTCGCATCAATACAGCGTCGTCGACGATGCCAGCATGCTCACCGCCGACACCAATCTGGTGGAAGTCAAATCGGCGGTTCAATACATCCAGCCGGATGCGCTCAAGCTGCTGTTCAAGGTGCGTGATGTCGAGGACACGCTGACTCAGGTGAGCGAAAGCGCGATGCGCGAGGCGGTCGGCCAGGCATCGCTCGACAAGGCCCTGGCGTTCGACGTCTCGATCACCGACCGCGCCAAACTCCTATTGCAAAGAACGCTCGACAGCTACGACATGGGAATCCACATCCTGAGCGTGAATCTCACCGGAGTTAACGTACCCGACGCGGTGCAGGACGCGCAGCGCGATGCCATCAAAGCCGACAAGGACCGGCAGCGCTACCAGCAAGACGCGGAAACGTACCGCAACGATGTGCTGCCGCGCGCCCGCGGCGAGGCGGCCAAAGTCGTGCTCGATGCCGAGGCGTACCGCCAGCAGGTGCTTGCCTTGGCGCAGGGCGAGACGGCCCGCTTCGATGAGGTTCTCGCGCAGTATGAGCATGCCCCCGCGGTTACGCGCGAGCGCATGTATCTCGATACCATGGGCAATGTGTACAAGAATTCGCGCAAGGTGATCGTCGACACCAAGAACGGCAACAGCATGATGTACCTGCCGCTCGACAAGCTCATCGCTCCCCCGCCTCAGACCATCGCCAATCCGAACGATACGATGACGGTGCCCGCGGCGCGGCCTCCCGACACCCAAGCCGCCCCCACGGAGGATCCGGCGCGCTCGCGCGGGGTACGCTGATGCAAAACCGAGTTTTGTATATTTTACTGGCGCTGGTCGTCCTCATTCTGGTGGTGCGCGCCAGTGCGTTCACCGTCAGCGAAGGACAGCTCGCCATCAAGTCAATCGGCGGCGAAATCGTCGATTCCAACTTCGAGCCGGGACTGCATTTCCGGATTCCCCTGGTCGAGGAGGTCAGGCGCTTCGACAAGCGCATCATCACGCAGCTGTATCGGCAGGAGTCGTTTCTGACGCGCGAGCAGGAACAGCTGAAGGTGGATTTCTACGTGAAATGGCGCATCAATAATCTGCGCCGCTACTATGAAGCCACGGGCGGAACGGAGGAGGTGGCCAACGATCGCCTGGGCGAGACCATCAAGGACAGCATCAAGACCGTGGTGACCCAGCGCACTCTGCAGCAGGTCGTCACCGCCGACCGCGGCGAATTCACCGATTCCATGATGAAGAACGCGCGTCCCGCGGCCGAACAGCTGGGCGTGGATCTCGTGGACGTGCGCATCACGCGGATCGACCTGCCGCAGCAGGTTCAGGATTCGGTGTTCGAGCGGATGCGCGCGACGTTCAAGGCGCAGGCCGCGAAGCTGCGCGCCGAAGGCGTGGAGTCCTCGGAGCGCACGCGTGCCGACGCGAATAAACAGCAGACCGAGATCCTGGCCGATGCGGCGCGCCAGGCCTACCAGATCCGCGGCCAAGGCGATGCCTCGGCCAGCGAGGTGTATGCGAAGTCGTATTCGAAGAACGCGGAATTCTATAGCTTCTACCGCAGCATGCAGTCGTATCGGGAAGCCGTGGGAACCCAAGGCGATGTGCTGGTGATCTCACCGGACAACGCCTACTTCAAGTATTTCAACAAATCGCAGCCGCAGCCCCAGCCGCGATGATGGAAGTAGGTTGGACCGAGTTCGCTCGCTATCTGGCCGGCGCCTTCGCCTTGTACCTGGTGCTCGAGGGCGTGTTGCCGTTCCTGAACCCGGCGGCCGCGCAGCGGCTGATGGCGAAGCTCGCCCAAGCGGAACCCCGGCAACTGCGCTGGGGCGGATTGATCAGCATGGTGGCGGGACTGGCACTGCTCTGGATGGCGCGCAATGGGTAAAAACCTCGTCATAATCGGCTTGCAATGGGGCGACGAAGGCAAGGGCAAAGTCGTCGATCTGCTGACCGATCAAGTGCAGGCCGTGGTGCGCTTTCAGGGCGGCCACAACGCCGGGCACACGCTGGTCATCGGCGGCAAGAAGACCATTCTGTCGCTGATTCCCTCCGGAATACTGCATGCGCACGTTCAGTGCCTGATCGGCAACGGCGTGGTGCTGTCGCTCGAGGCGCTGTTCAAGGAGGCGCAGATGCTGATCGAGCAGGGCGTGCCCGTGTTCGAGCGTCTGCGAGTCAGCCCCGCCTGCCCGCTGATACTCGCCTCGCACGTGGCACTGGATCGCGCGCGTGAGAAGGCGCAGGGCGCGAATGCCATCGGCACCACGGGGCGCGGAATCGGCCCCGCGTACGAGGACAAGGTGGCGCGCCGCGCGGTGCGCGTCTCGGACTTGTTTCACCGCGAACGTTTTGCCGCGAAGCTGGGCGAGATTCTCGACTACCACAACTTCGTCCTGCAGCGCTATTTTCAGGTTCCCGCCGTCGACTTCCAGCAGGTGCTGGAGTCGAATCTGGAGCTGGGCGAGCGGCTCAAGCCCCTGGTGGCGGACGTTACGGGCATACTCGAGCAGCTCAGCGTCGACGGGGGCAACGCATTGTTCGAGGGAGCGCAGGGCGCCATGCTGGACGTGGACCTGGGCACGTATCCGTTCGTGACTTCGTCGACGACGACGGCCGGCGGGGCCGCAGCCGGCACCGGCTTGGGTCCCCGCCGTCTGCACGAGGTGCTCGGCATAGTCAAAGCCTATGCGACCCGCGTGGGCGCAGGCCCGTTTCCAACCGAACTATTCGACGAGTCCGGTGAATATCTATCGCGCGTGGGCCATGAGTTCGGTTCCGTGACCGGCCGCCGGCGGCGCTGCGGCTGGTTCGACGCGGTGGCGTTGCGGCGCTCCATCGTTCACAGCAGCTGCTCCCTGCTGTGCGTCACCAAGCTCGACGTGCTCGATGGGCTGGATACGATTCGCGTCTGCGTCGGATATAGGATCGGCGGCAGCGTTTCGCTGACGCCGCCGCTTTTGTCGGGGCATTACGGCGATGCCGAGGCCGTGTACGAAGACCTTCCGGGGTGGAAGGAGAGCACGGTTGGAGTGACCCGCTACGAGGACTTGCCCGCCAACGCCCGCAGCTATTTGGAGCGGCTGCAGGCCTTGGTCGGCGTGCCGATTACCATGATCTCCACGGGACCCGATCGGGATCAGACCATCATCCGGCAGAATCCCTTTGCCTGATTCTCTCACTCGCTCGAAATTATGTTGTAGCCTATAGGGGATGACAGCGATGTCAGCCGTCTTAGTGAATGGGCTGGTTGAATGAACGGACAAACATAAAACCTGGGGGATGCAAACTACATGGTATTCGAATCCGCAGCCGATCCTTCGCCCGCTCCCACGAACGCCGATGGCAGCGAAACCGCGGCCAGCTACGCCGCCAATCTTCAGGCCTTCGTTTACGCTCTGTTCTTTGTCTTCGGCGGGATCACCAGTCTGAATGACGTGATCATTCCCAAGCTCAAGGGCCTGTTCACGCTCTCCGTCGCCGAAGTGATGCTGGTGCAGTCGGCCT
This sequence comes from uncultured Gammaproteobacteria bacterium, assembly GCA_963784105.1. GTDB lineage: Bacteria > Pseudomonadota > Gammaproteobacteria > Steroidobacterales > Steroidobacteraceae > Bog-1198. Next base: position 384,387 of record CAWAQE010000007.1, on the reverse strand, counting down.
TCTTCGCGGCGTACTTCATCATTTCGCTGCCCGCTGCCATGCTGGTGCGGCGAATCGGTTACATGCGATCGGCGGTGGCGGGCCTATTGACCATGACGGCGGGATGCGTGCTGTTCATCCCCGCCTCCGCGCACGGGCTGTTCGGTCTGTTCTTACTGGCCCTGTTCGTATTGGCAGCGGGCATCACGACGGTTCAGGTGGTCGCGAATCCCTTGATTTCCCTGTTGGGACCGGCGCGCACGGCGAGCAGCCGCCTGACCTTTGCGCAGGCGTTCAATTCGCTGGGCACCACGATATTCCCCTACGTCGGCTCGATTCTGATTCTAGGCTCGCTGGCCAAGGTCAACCCCGCGACTCTGTCCGGAGCCGCTCTCGACGCGTTTCGAGCCGTCGAGACCCAGGTCGTGGTCCACACCTACCTCTGGCTCGCCATCGCGCTCGTTGCACTGGCTGCGGTGGTCTGGCTGAGGCGCAAGAGTTTGGTCGAGACGCCGGGGGCGCCGGCTCCCATCCTGCGCGCGTTCAATCTGCTCGCCAGACCGCGCTTCGCGTTCGGCACGCTGTGCATTTTCCTCTACGTGGGCGGCGAAGTGGCCATCGGTTCATTGATCGTCATCTACCTGATGCAGGCGAACGTGCTTGGCATGGAAGCCGGGCTTGCCGGAAAACACGTGTCGTTCTATTGGGGCGGGGCCATGGTCGGCCGGTTCGTCGGAGCCTGGCTGCTGCGAGTGTTCGCGCCCGGCAAGGTGCTGGCATGCGCCGCGGCAACCGTCATTGTGTTGTTGACGGTTTCGGCCAACACTACCGGTCTCGTATCGGGTTGGTCGCTGCTCTCGATCGGACTATTCAATTCCATCATGTTCCCGACCATCTTTACCCTGGCCAGCGAGGGTCTGGGCAAGCGCGCGGCCGAAGGTTCCGGGGTCATCTGCATGGCCATCGTCGGCGGCGCCGTCGTGCCGCTCGTGACCGGGCATGCCGCGGATCTGTGGGGATTGAAGAACGCGCTCGTCGTGCCCGCATTTTGCTACTTCACCATCCTCGGCTTCGGCTGGTTCGCGCGCCGGCCGTTGCGCGCGAGTCCGCACTGAGATCTGTCGCCGAAGCGCGCAGGGGTCGCGCTGAGATCTCTCACCCAAGCGCGCGGGGCCACGGGGAACCCCCGTACCTCCCCGCGGTCCGTACAGTTGATAGGGAACATCAGCCATCATCGGGAGCAAGTCATGGCCAATATCTCTCTCAAAGGCAGCGAGCGCGAAGCGGTGCCGGGTGCCAAGGATCTCGCGCCTGCCGGGCCCAAGGAGCGCATTACGGTCACGCTGCTCGTGCGGCGGCGGGCCCGGCAGGACCTCATGACGCGTGTGGCGTCGCTGGCGTCCGGCCGAGCGCCGGGACCCTTCCTCAGCCGGGAAGAATTTGCGAAACGGCACGGCGCCGACGCCGCCGACCTGACCGCCGTGCGCGCTTTTGCGGCCGCGCGCGGTCTTGCGGTCGAGCAGGAGGATGTGCCTCGCCGCACCGTGGTGCTGTCCGGAACAGTGGCGCAATTCAGCGCCGCCTTCGGCGTTCAATTGCGGCGCATGAGTCACGCCGGACATCACTTCCGCGGGCGCACCGGCGCGATTTTGCTGCCCGCCGATTTGGCCGACGTCGTCGAAGGCGTCTTCGGCCTCGATGACCGCCCGCAGGCATCCCCGCATTTCAGAATTCGGCGGCCGGCCGCGGCTGCGGCCGTGTCCTACACCCCGCTGCAGGTGGCGTCGGCCTATGGTTTCCCGAGCGGCACGGGACAGGGACAGTGCGTTGCGCTCATTGAATTGGGAGGCGGTTTTGCGCCGGCGGATCTGGACACGTATTTCAAGGCCCTCAGTCTGGCGACTCCCTCGGTGACGGCCGTGTCGGTGGACGGCGGCACGAACAGCCCGACGGGCGATGCGAATGGGCCGGACGGTGAAGTCATGCTCGATATCGAGGTGGTCGGGGCCATCGCGCCCCAGGCGAGCATCGTGGTGTACTTCGCGCCCAATACCGATGCCGGTTTTTTGGACGCCATCACCACCGCGATTCACGACAGCACGAACAAGCCCTCGGTGATCTCCATCAGTTGGGGCGGCCCAGAGTCATCCTGGACGGCGCAGGCCATGACGGCGATGGATGAGGCATTTCAGGCCGCCGCCACCATGGGCATTACGGTGTGCGTCGCTTCGGGCGACAACGGGTCGAGCGACGGCGTCGGCAGCGGCGATCACGTGGACTTCCCGTCCTCGAGTTCCTTCGCCCTGGGCTGCGGCGGCACCAGTCTTCGGGTCAGCGGCAGCAGCATCAGCAGCGAAGTCGTGTGGAACGACGGCGCCGACAACGGAGCCAGCGGCGGCGGCATCAGCAGTTTCTTCGCTTTGCCCACCTGGCAGACGGGCACGGACGCCGTCGACCAGGGTAAGCGGGTGGCGCTGTCGAAACGCGGCGTGCCCGATGTGGCGGGCAATGCCGATCCGGAAACCGGCTACGAGGTGCGGATCGATGGCACGAACACCGTGATCGGCGGCACCAGCGCCGTCGCGCCCCTGTGGGCCGCGCTGATCGCCCGCATCAATCAAGTGTCGGGCAAATCCGCAGGCTATATTAATCCCACCCTCTACCAGAACTCTAAGGCGTTATACGACATCACCAGCGGCAACAACGGCGACTACGACGCGGCGGTGGGCTGGGACGCATGCACCGGCCTCGGCAGTCCGAACGGCGCCGCGCTCGTGGGCGTGATTTAGCCGCGCCTTCGTGAAATAGCCGCGCGAGTGCGATTCTGCCGTGCGGTACGCGGGCGCGTTCCGCCTGGCCTCGGCGCGATTTATCGCAAGTGGAACGAGCCGCCAAACAGGCCGAGCAGACCGATGACGATCAAATAGATGGCGACGATGTAATTGAGCAGCCGCGGCATCACGAGGATCAAAATGCCGGCGATAAGGGAAGCCAGCGGGGCGAGGCTAATATTCATGCTCACAGGAATTCCTCCAGGGGTGACCTCACCCATTGACCAGCTGGATTTCAGCGCGATTCACTCAAACAGCTTCAGCGCATTCTCCAGGGTTTTCATCACGCCCCACAAGAGCGGAATGCCGACTGCGGCCCAAAGGACGATGAGTCTTCCCTTCATGGCTGAGTGCTCCCTCGATAGTAATACTTCTCGTTGACCGCCCGCATGGCGAAGTTGCACGCAAGTCCGATCAGCAGCAGGGCGCACATGATGTACATCGTGACCGAGTAGGCCTGCGCCTTCGGCACGCCATTGTCGATCTGATACTGCCGTATATAGTTCACCAGCACCGGTCCCAACACGCCCGCGGCCGACCACGCGGTCAGCAGCCGGCCATGAATGGCGCCCACCTGGTAGGTGCCGAATACGTCGCGCAGATACGCCGGGATGGTGGAGAAACCGCCGCCGTACATGGAAAGAATGATGCAGAAGGCCGCAACGAACAGCGGGATGGAGCCGAGGTGCCCGATAGTGGGCACCGTCGAGTACAGCACGATGCCGAGCAGGAAGAACACCATGTAGGTATTGCGCCGCCCGATGTAGTCCGAAGTGGTGGCCCAGAAGAATCTGCCAATCATGTTGAACAGACTGAGCATCCCGACGAAGCCGGCCGCCGAGGCCGGCGTCACCCGGCCGCTGAATATCTCCTGAATCATCGGCGAAGCCACGCCCAGCACGCCGATACCCGCGGTGACATTCATGCACAATACCACCCACAGCAGCCAGAACTGCGGCGTCCGCCAGGCCATGTCGACCGCCACGTTGGCCGTGGTCACCAGCTGCTTCGGCTGGGCCGGCGCGGTCCAGCCGGCGGGCTTCCAATCGGCCGCCGGCACGCGAACCGCATAAACGCCGATCATCATGAACATGAAGTAAACGACGCCCATGGTGACGAAGGTTTCGAGCACGCCGTTCGATGCCGCCGTCTTGAAATGCGCCATGAGCATCACCGACAGCGGCGCGGCAATGAGCGCGCCGCCGCCGAAGCCCATGATGGCCATTCCCGTGGCCATGCCGGGGCGATCCGGAAACCACTTGATCAAGGTGGAAACGGGAGAGATATAAGCGATACCGAGCCCGCAGCCTCCGAGCACTCCATAGCCCAGGTAGATCAGCCAGAGCTGGTGAAAATGAATGCCTACGGCCGAGACTATGAAGCCTCCGCCGAAGCACAGAGCGGCGGTGAACATCGACTGGCGCGGACCGACCCTTTCCACCCAGCGCCCGAATACCGCGGAGGACACTCCGAGGACGGCGATGGCGATGGAGAAGACCCAACCGACCTGCTTCAGATCCCAATCGCCGGGCGCCGAATGACTGAGTCCGATCAGCTTGGTGAGCGGCAGATTGAAAGTGGAGAAGGCGTAGACCTGGCCGATCGCCAAATGTACCGCCAAGGCGGCGGGGGGGACCATGAACCGATTGAAGTCCGGGGGCGCTACGGTGTTCCGGCGATCCAAGAACGATGATGTCATAGATAGCCCTGTCGCTTATTCGTTGTAGGGGGCAACCCTCCCTAATATGCCCCTTGCACCCGTACTTGTCACTATGCGTCCGGCCGCGGGCCGTTCACGAGACGGGCGGGCCGCTGCGAATCCTGTCACAATCCGGCGCGCGGCGCGGACCCGCTGCGGGACCCGGCGCCGCCCTTGCCGGCGGAAGTGAGAAAACGTGACGTTCGGTGTCGAACCCTTCCGGAGAAACACGTACTTTCGCCTTCCTCATGAGCAAGCCTAAAGTCGCGGGTCGAGGCTCTTCAAGACCGCCAGGGTGGTGGCTGTGTGCCTTTCTTGCGGCCGCGTGCGCGATGAGCGCCTCGCCGGCCCGCGCAATCTGCATCGGCAGCGCCGATCCGGCGATTCGCGAACTCCAAGCCCTGGTCGATAAGGACGCCGCGCGGGCGCTGACGCAGGTGGCGGCCCGGCTGCAGGCGGCCGAGCATGCGCCAAACCCCGATACCCGATTCATGGCATCGCTCTACGCCGTGCAAGCTCAGGCATTCAGCATTCTCGAACTCAACGATGCCGCCAAGAGCGCTGCTTCGAAGGGACTCGAGTACGCGACTCGCGCGACCGATCCTGTGCGCATGGATTTGCTCACTGCCTATGCCGAGAATGTCTACGATGCGGCGGCGATGGATGCGGCGATGAAAACCATCGACGAGGCTCGAGCCTCGCAGACCCGGGGATCCCTGGCCGATACCTGCCTGCTGATCACTCGCGGCTTGCTGCAATACCGGCAGGATCGCGCCGATCTCGCGATCGGCAGCTTGACCGAGGCGTATCGCGCGAGTGCCGCGCCCGAGTTCGAGGCGCCGCGGATCGAAGCCGCCAGCGTGCTGTCGACGGTGATGCGCAGCACGGGAGACTACCCCCAGGCGCTCACCCTCAATCAGGAAGGGATCGATTGGGATATCCGGCGGGGTGCGACCCTGAGGTTATCGGTCGACCGGTTCTTGCGCGGTAAAATTTTCAATTTGATGGGACAGTACACCTCCGCCATAGGGGAGTTCACGCAAGCCCGCAAGCTCAGCGTGCAATTGAACGATACCCAGGGCGTGGCGTTCGCGGATTTGGTCAATTGCACCGCGCGAATCGAGCTCGGCCAGCTCAAGCTCGCCGCCGCGGAATGCGACAATGCGCTGCGAGCCTTTACCGCGGCACACTCGGCCGACGAAGTGAAGGATGCGCTCGGGCTGCTGGCCCGCATCGATCTTGCCGAAGGGCACGCACAGAAGGCGCTCGACACCTTGAATGAGGTGCTCGACCAGGGCGGGGCGGATCTGCTCCCGAGCCGTGTGGCCTCGCTGTACCAATGGCGCGCCCGCGCCAACGCCGACTTGCACAACTACCGCGATGCCTATGCCGACCTGAGCGAATATGCGCGCCGCTATGCAGCCGCCAATGACGCCGACCGCTCCAAGGCCGCCGCAGCTCTGCGCGCGCGCTTCGAGACGGATCGAGAAATAGAACGCAACGCACTATTGAAACGCGAGTTGGGCGCATCGCGGGAAAAGTCGCAGCGTCAGGCACGCGAGCTGCGCTGGAACGCGGTCGCGGTCGGTTCGGGAGTGCTGGTCATCGCGCTGCTCATGTATTTTCTGATCGCCAATCGCCGCTACCGCCAGCAATTGGTGAAATTGGCGAGCATCGACGGCCTGACCGGCTTGCCGAACCGGAGGCGGACTGCCGAGCTTGCAACGGCCGCGCTGGCGGAAGCCACCGCCTCGCAGGCTCCCTTGACGATCGCCATCATCGACATGGATCACTTCAAGGTCATCAATGATCGCTGCGGGCATGCGACCGGCGACTTCGTTCTCAAGGAGTTCGCGCGCGTCGGTCGCCAGTGCTTGCGCGAAATCGATGTGCTCGGACGCTGGGGCGGCGAAGAATTCTTGCTCATCATGCCGGGCGCGACCCTGGAATTCGCGCTGGCGAGTCTCGAGCGGATGCGCACCCTGGTGTTCGGGATTCACCTGCCCGCATCCGGCGCCGGGCTGCGAGTGAGTTTGAGCGCCGGTCTCTCGACCAGCCTGCGCCACGGACGGTCGCTGGATGAATTGATTGCGCGCGCCGATTCGGCTTTGTACGTCGCGAAGAACGAGGGACGCGATTTGGTCCGGGTGGCGGAGGAGGGTTATCTAGCCACCACCGCCATACGGCGTGCGATACGCCAGCACTGACAACCCCTTAACGCGCAGGATTCAGCGACGCACTCTGCAACGCGACGCTCGAGACGTTGTAGCGCGCGAGGATTTTGGCGTAGGTCCCGTCCGCGATGATCTCGTTCATCGCCGTTATCAGGCGGGGCCCCAGCGATGAGCCTTTGCGTAGCGCGACACCCGTCTGAACACGGGAGAAGGTCGGTCCGCTGAGCTGCGTTCCGGGAAGGGCCGGGTACCAACTGAAGACGGTCATGGCATCGACCTTGTGGCTCCTGAGAGCGAGCAGCGCGTTAGGTTGGCTGTCAAACAAGAGAAGCTGCACCGGCGGCTTGCCGGCGTCCTGACAGCGCTTGGCCTGCGCAGTCAATGTCGGCCCGTCCGAGCCGCCGGCGACACTTCCTACGGTCAGCCCACATAGGTCGTCCATTTGACCGCCGATGCGCCGGCCTTGATCCGCGAGGACGAGAAAAGAATAGCTGCCTTCGTACAACGGGACGATGTCCACGACTTCCTGGCGCGCTGGAGTGGCGTCGACACCGTTGCCGATGTCGAACTTCCCGCTTTGAATACCGGTGATGATGTTCTCGAAGGACGTTGGCTGATACACGAAGGGCATCTGTAACCTTCGACTCAGCTCGACCTCGATGTCGTACATGAATCCGTTGACATGTCCGCCGGCATCGCGAAAAAGGGCAGGAGGTGCGGAATAGATGACTGCAACGACGATCCGGTGCTCGTCGTTGCCTCCTGCAATGGATGGTGCAGTCTTCCGTCCGCACGCCGTCATCAGGAGTGCCATCAGGCCCCAGCAGATCCACAGGAAGCGTGGGTGTATAGAGGTAGTGTCGTCAGTCTGCCGGCGCATATGTTCTCGCTCGCTCATCATGGTACAGGCAATCGACCGCGTATACCCATAGTCGCATCCGCCTGGGCAGCGGCTTTCCTACATTGGGCGGCGGGTCGGTTTTAAAAAAAAGTGGATCCAGGATACCAGAATCATTTACTCTGGTGGCCATGACCGACCATCGGCGCGCCACTCGGAACCCACGAAACCGTCCCATGACGTTGACTCGACGAGACGTTTTGATGACTGCCGCAGTACCGGTGGCCGCTCTCGCCGCCGGCGCCATGTACGGCGTGGTGGCGCCATCGAAGCGCAACGTGGGGCTGGTTGCCGGTCCACGGGTGATCGACACCCGAGAGTTCGATCGCCGACATTCGGCCGTGCGTGCCGCAATGGCCGTCCATGGGGTGGACTGCTTGCTCGTACCGATCAACGAGAACCTCACCTACCTGACGAACGTTGCCACGATCGCCTATGGCGCGTATTTGCTGTTTCCCATCGAGGGTGCGCCGACTCTGATCGTCAATCCGATCTCGTACTGGGACGCGCGCACGGGGCGCCTGACGCACACCTCCTACGCCGGCGGCGAATTGGCGCAGACGATCCGTGATTCCTCCGTCGTGGCGGACATCGAGGGCGTTTCGGCGCCGGATTTCGTCATTCGAATCAAAGCCTGGTGCGAGCATCGCGGTCTGGAACGCAAGACATTGGGAGTCGTCGGCCGGGAGCACGATTTCCCGCGCGGCGGCGGGACGCTCGTAGGGGCGACGGGGCCGGCGGCAGTCGGCAGTCAACTCCTGAAAGCACTGACTGACGCACTTCCCCAAATGCGAATGGTTGACGCAACGCCCTTATTGGCGGGAGTGAGGGCGTTCAAGTCGCCGTCCGAAATCGAGTCGCTGCGCCGTGCAACGGACTTGGCCGATCGCTGCCGTCAGGCGCTGACCTATCAGCTGTCCCTGCCGGGTGCCACGGATTCAGATTTGTTCGCAGCATACTTCCAAACGCTGCTGGCCTACGGAGGCGCCGGTAGTTGGTGGTTCATGCTCAGCGTGACTCCGAGCTCCGCGCCTCAGATCCAGAATTGGCGTGACTCGCCTCAAGGTCGCCGCATCGAACCCGGAGACATCGTCATGGCCGAGATCATGCCGGCCTGGCGTGACGGCTATGTGGGTCATGCGGAATGTTGCTTGGCTTTCGAGACAATCGCCCAGGCAGCCACCTACCACAAGGTCGAGTCGGCCGCCCTGCAGAGTCACCGTGAAGTTGTTTCGCAACTTCGTCCCGGAACGTCCCTGAACAAGGTGTTGGCCGCGGCGGATGGGCCGATCGCGGCGGCCGGACTCATGCGCGGCGCTCCGATAGCTTACGGTCTCGGCCTGTTTGGCCTCGAGCCACCGATGCTGGGTCTCGATGAGCCGCTGCCGTCTGAAACCACGCTTCACGCCGGCATGGTGTTATGCGTCATATGTCACGTGTTTGACCAAGACACCCGCGTCACGGTTCGCACGGGAAGCACCCAACTCATTACTGAACAGGGATCGGAGTGTCTCAACACGCGTTCTGTCCCCGGGGGGATCGTTCGTGTATCCAGAAGTTGAAATTACGGGACCCTCCGACGATCGGGTTTCGGAGAGGAGACAGGTGGGACAGGTGGGCGGGATGAGTGTACGGTTGACGGATCGGGTGCAGGGAAACTATGCGTGGCAAGAGCCTGTGGCGCAGCGCTCTCCCATTGAGATCATGAGCTTGATCTACCCGGGAATGTTCGGCAGCGGGTTGAGCGGAGGCGCAGGGGGAGTTGCGGAAGGCAGCGAGGCGGACATTGTGGACTTAGGGATCGGCACCTATCTGCGGACCGATCCCGAAATCGCGCGGGCGGTCAGTGCCGACATGCAGGGGCGGAATTTGCACTATCTCCGGCGCCCGGACGTGAACCAGCTCGTGGCGCAGAAGTATCTGGATGAACAGGGAGTCACGCTCGACCCGCAGACGCAGATCTTCTTGACGGGCGGTGCGCGTATCGCCATGACTCTGGCGTTATTGCGCTTACTCAACCCGGGTGAACGTGTCCTCATACCGGATCCCGACTATGTCGGCCTCGGTCACGTCGCAAGCGGGCTGGGTGCGCAGGTGGTGCGTGTTCCGATGCATCGGGGCGGCGAGGGCGACTTGTCGGTGGACATCGCTCGAATAACCGAAGCGGTGCGCAATGGCTGTCGGCTCGTGATGATTACCAATCCGAACAATCCCACCGGACACGTGTGGTCCTTGGAGGCGCTGCGGGCACTGTCCGCTGCGCTCACGGAGGTGGACGGCCTGCTGCTCGCCAATGAGGTTTACGACAAATTGACCTTTACCGGCGTGCGTCACATCAGTGCATTAGCCGCCTGCGATCCCTCCCGTACCGTCGTCATTTCGGGTCCCGGAAAAGCGTACGACATCACGGGACTTCCGCTGGGCTGGCTCGCGGGTCCGGAAGATCTGTTGCGGCCGATGGCCGATGTGAGCTTCATGTTTCATGTTCCTACGCCGTCCGCCGTGGCTCTGTACGCCACCCGCGCGGCGCTGTCGGAGCCCTTGCGTTCGCAACATCCTCTGCGCAGCGTGGCAATCCTCGAGGAAAACGCCCTATTGGCAGCCAAGGCGTTCTTGGAAGTTCCCGGATTTCGCTTTCCGCAGGTCGGCGGCGGTCAATTCGCTTTTCCCTGGGTTGGTGTCGACGACGTCGAGCTGTGCCTGCAGCTCAAGAAAGCGGCCGGCGTAAGCTTGATGCCGGGTTCGGCGTGGGGGCGTATGGGCCGTGGTCATGTCCGGCTCGCGCTCGCCAACATGCCCGATGTTCATGCACGCGGCGTGGCCCGGCTGCGCGCTGGACTGGCTCAGATCGACCTGATTCGCGGCGGCCACATCGCGCCACCGCGCCCCGGAATATTCGATCCCAATGCCGTGGCGTGAGGCTGGCCATGCGCGGTTATCGATGCGCAAGAATTCACTTGCATAATTTGGATCCAGAATACATGATTCTAAAAAGAGAGATCCCGCCGCGCACCGACGGGAAGGTTCGCGTTTCGGCCAGGGCAGGCATCGGAACTGTCGATACAAGAGGATGCCGCATGCTGATCTGCACGAGAGCGTTGAGGTTCGCCCTGATTCCATGCATAGCGCTCGCGGTCGCGACGACCGCTTTCGCACAGCAGAAGGTCACTGCTTCCTCGGACGCGGAGCTGGCCGAAGTCGTCGTCACCGGCTCGCTCATCCCGCAGCCCAATCTCACCGCTTCCAGCCCCCTCACCAGCATCGGCCAGGTGGATATCGATCGGGTGGCCTCGGCGAATCTGGAAGACGTGCTCGAGCAATCGTCGCAAGTCTATGCCGGCTCGGATTCACGCTCCGGTTTCACCGGGGGTTCCGTGACCCTCAACCTGCGCGACTTGGGCAACAATCGCACCCTGGTGTTGATAGACGGGAAGCGATTGGCGCCGACTGATCCGGGTGGCTACGGCGCCGCGGACATCAGTCTCCTGCCCACAGCGCTCGTCCAACGTGTCGATATCGTCACCGGCGGACAATCGGCGATCTATGGCTCCGATGCGGTGGCCGGAGTGGTCAATTTCATCCTGGCCGAGGTAGACGGCATCAAGGTGGACGCTTCCTCGAGTGCCTACCAACATCACAACGGCGACGACTTCATTCGCGGCTTGCAGGAGAGCGCGGGCGACACGCTTGCCCCGAGCAACGTATTCGGCGGTTATCAAGGCGACGCGTCCATCATAGCCGGAACCAAGCTGGGCGATAACCAGGGACACATCCAAGGGTATCTCGAGTATCGCAAGACGGATCCCATATCACCCACCGATTACGACATCTCCGGGTGCAATCTGCAGGCGACCCCGGCCTCCGTAGCCTGCGTGGGCTCCGGGTTTACGCGCTCGGCCCAGTTCCTCGACGTGAACGGAACCGGTGCGAATTATTATCTGAATCCTGCGACGAACCGGTTGGGCACTTACACGAACGCCGACAGCTTCAATCAAAATGCCTACGGCACGCTCCAGGAGGGGAGTGTGCGCACCACGGCGGGTGTGATGGGGCACTTTGCACTGGCGCCGGCGGCGGAGTTGTACGGCAGCCTGATGTTCATGTACCGGACCTCGCAGGCGATCGTGGACCCCAGCGAGATTCCCGGTGTCGGGTATACGCTATCGTGCGGCAATTCCCTGCTGACATCCCAGGAACTGGGCGCATTCTGCGGGGGCTCAACGGCGGGAACGTTTTCGACGGCGATCGCCCGTACCAATGTCGAGGGAGGGGCGCGCGAATACCTCAACGATGCGGATACGTATCGAGCGGGGCTGGGACTGCGTGGCGATATCAATAGTGCGTTTCACTACGATACCTATGCTCAGTACACCACGAGCATCAACCGCACGGATCTGGACAACGACTTGTCGGTCTCGCGAGTCGCGGCGGGCTTGAACGACTGTCTCGGCTCCGGCGGAGCTGTCATAGCCGGGTGTGTGCCATACAACATCTTCAACGCCGGCGGCGTGACCCCGGCGGCCGAGAGCTATGTGACGGCCAATGGCAGCTTCCGAGAAGTACTTCAGGAGCAACTCGCCAATGCGACCGTCACCGGGGATCTGACGGGGTACGGGCTCAAGACGCCCTGGGCCGAACGCGGCGCGAGCATGGCGGCGGGTGCGGAATATCGAAAAGAGTCACTTCAGTGGCGGTCCGACCAGGAATACACGAGCGGGGACTTTATGACGTTCGGCTCGGCGCCCCCCTTGAGCGCAGCCTACGACGTTGCCGCCGTGTTCACTGAATTACGGGTACCGCTGATCAGCGATCGGCCGTTCATCAAGGACCTTTCCTTCGACGGCGCCTACCGCTACTCGCACTACGATACCTTCGGCGGATCCTCCACTTTCTCGCTTCAGGGCAACTACAGCGTCAATAGCAGCATTCGCTTCCGAGCCAGTCATGACCGCGCGGAGCGCGCCCCAAGCATCGAGGAGCTCTACAATGCTGAGGGCGTAGGTTTCGGGCTGTACTCCTCCGACGGCTGCGCAGGCTCCGCCCCTTCCTATTCGCTCGCGCAATGTGAGCGCACGGGTGTCACTCAAGCCCAGTACGGTCACGTTCCCGGTTCGCCCGGCGGGGCTTCGTATAATGCGCTCGTTGGCGGCAATCCCCAGTTGAGCCCGGAAATCGCCGACACAAACTCCATCGGATTCGTGCTGACGCCGGAGGCGCTGCCCAACTTCACGTTCACGGCAGATTATTTCGACATCGACATCCTGCACGTCATCTCGATGCCCTCGGCGCAATCGGCTCTCAATGAATGCGCGCTCACAGGCAATTCGTTCTACTGCGGGCTAATCCATCGCGCACCCGACAACGGCTCTCTGGCGATAAGCGGTGGCTATGTCGTCGCGACCGAGGTCAATGCGGGGTCACTGCGCACCAAGGGAGTCGACACCGGCTCGACCTATCGATTCGACTTTGGCAGCCCGGGATCTCTCACTCTGCATCTCAGCGGGACATATCTCCTCAAACTGACGCAGGAAACGGCGCCTGGGGACTCAGCCACTGAATTCGAGTGCAGCGGCGCCTATGGCCCCACCTGCGGACAGCCTGCTCCGCACTGGCGGCACACATTTACCGCGGGCTGGAAATTTACCAACGGAATGGATGTCACGGCCAGCTGGCGCTACGTCGGCGCGGTCAAGAATGACGGCTACGAGTCCAATACCGGAGATCTGGTGACGCCCTTCGACGGGCATCTTCCATCGGTCAGCTATCTCGATCTGACTGCCGGCTATCAGATACTCGAGGGCCTCAGCGTGCGCGTGGGAGTGCAGAACTTGTTCGACAAGGACCCGCCGCTGTTCGGTGACTTGACCGCCGACTATTTCCACAGCAATACAAATACCGATCTGAGCACATACGACGGATTGGGCCGACTGCTGTATGCCAAGGTACAGTGGAAGTTCGAGTAAATGCCTTGAAACCGCAATCAGCCGAGGCGAACACGATGAGAACACGACGGGTTTGGATGGGGGCGATCGGTTTGTTCGTCCTGCTCGGTGGGGTGGCGGGCGCGCAGGAGGCGCACCGGCGGTTCGATGATCTGTGCCTGATGCGGCAGCAGAAGTTCGACCGCATCCTGCCGCAGGTCATGCGCGAGAACCACATCGACATGTGGATCGTCGCCGAGCGGGAAGGCCACTACGATCCGATGGTCGATCAGTTGGGGCCGGGCTACGCGAACGTAATCGGCTACTACATATTCACCGATCGCGGTACCGGACGTATCGAGAGGGCGACTCTCAATCTCGTCGACGCGGACTCCGATCCTGACTCTGACTGCAAGACCTATGACATCGATGCCAGCGGCACTGACATCAAGAAGTTCGTCGCGGAGCGCAACCCGAAGCGGATCGGAATCGATATCGCGACCGAGATCGGCACGGCCGATGGACTGAGTTATTCGCTGCACGAGGACCTGGTTCGCAAGCTGGGGCCGGAACTCGCCGCGCGCCTGGTTTCGGCGGAAAAGCTCGTTTCAGATTTTCGCAGCCGCCACGTGGAAGCGGAGCTCGTTGCCTTTGCGAGGGCAGGGGAGTTCTCGCGGCTGCTGGCCGAGCGCGCGCTCTCCAATGAAGTCATAACGCCGGGTAAGACCTCGCTGGATGATGTCGCTTGGTGGATGCGCGAACGCTTGTTCGACGATCATCTGGAATCCTCGTTCGGAACCCCATCGGTGTATGTACTGGGGCCCGGCGAAGGCCACCCGGTGTCCAACAGTCACATCATTCAGCCCGGGGAGCTGCTGGCGATCGATTGGGGGGTCAAGTATCAGGGCATGTACACGGACATGAAGCGTCTGGCCTACGTGTTGAAGCCTGGAGAGGCGGTTCCGCCTCCCGGCGTGCAGCATGCCTTCGACAGGGCGATGGCCGTGCGCGATATGATTTACCGGACCGTGAAACCGGGCATAACGGCGGGGGAGGCGTTGCGCACGCTCAACGACAATGTGCGCGCCATGCCGGGCTACTTTGTCGACGCCAAATGGCCCAGCTATACGCCGAACGGCAGAGCGGGCTTGAGTCCGGATCCCAGCGTGACCGACATCTTCATCGGGAGTCACTCCACGGGGGACTTCGGCCACGGTTCGGGACCGTCGATGGCGGATTTCAACCCGCTGCGCATGACCTACCTGTTGCATCCGACCAATCTGTTCTCGGTCGAGTTCTTTTCGTTCACCGTGATTCCGGAGTGGGGCAGCCGCAAGGTGACCGTGCCGCTCGAGGACGACGCGGTACTCACGGAGCGAGGACTCGAATGGGTCTACCCGCCGAACTCTCACATCCTGCTGATTCACTGAGAGGTCATTGCATTCCATGCTGACGCATTTTTTCAGACCCCTGATCGTGGGTGCCGCGCTCATTGCCACGCGGGTGGTGTTCGCTGGCACTCCTGAGCCTCTCGATCGTCCCTATCCCGGTACCGTGGCCCTGAGTGTCGAGGCCACCGATCTTGTCCACCGGATCTACACGGTGCACGAGCGCATCCCGGTCAAGGCGGGAGACCTGACGCTGTTGTTCCCGAAATGGCTCCCCGGCCATCACAGCCCGGAAGGCCCGATCGAGTCGTTGACAGGTCTGCACGTGTCCGCGAGCGGGCATGAGATCGCATGGCTGCGTGATCCCCTCGATGTCTACGCGTTTCACCTCAAAGTCCCATCCGGGATTGGACAGTTGGAAGTCGCGTTCATCTATGCCGCACCGTTTGGTTCCCCCGAACCGACCATCCGGCCGGACATGTTCGAGTTGCATTGGAACGAGGTCGTGCTGTATCCGGCGGGTTACTATGATCGCGGCATTCAGGTCGCTGCAGATCTTACCCTGCCCGCGGGCTGGGATTGTGCAACGGCACTCGAGCGCGTCTCTTCGGCGGCGACCGAACCGGGCGCTGAGAAAGTGAACTTTCGTCCGACCTCCCTCGAGACTCTCATTGACTCGCCGGTTTTGGCGGGCAAGTACTCGCGCCGCATCGATCTCGATCCCGGTGCGAAGCGGCCGGTCTTTTTGGATGTGGTGGCAGATGACCCGCAGGAGCTCGCTGCCTCCGCCGATCAAATCGCGCAGCATCGGCGACTGGTGCAGGAGGCCTATCGCCTTTTCGGCTCGCAACACTACCCCCACTACGACTTTTTGCTCGCCATCAGCTCGGAGTTCATCACCGCCGGAGTCGAACACCACCGCTCGAGCGAGGATTACGTGCATGCGGGCTATTTCAAGGATTGGGACAAGCTCGTGCAGTATCACGACCTGCTCGCCCACGAATTCACGCACTCCTGGAATGGAAAGTTTCGCCGCCCGAAGGACCTGTGGACGCCCAACACCAACGTCCCCATGCAGGATAGCCTGCTGTGGCTCTACGAGGGCATGACGCAGTACTGGGGACAAGTCCTGTCGATGCGCGCCGGAATGCGTACTCGTGACGACGAGTTACAGAGATGGGCGCACTTCGCTGCGTCACTCGATGAGCTGCGTCCAGGACGGACGTGGCGCAACCTGCAGGACACAACCAACCAGACAATCATCAATGAGCATGGGACCCCGAGTTGGTATTCTTGGCAGCGTTCCTCTGATTACTACAACGAGGGAGCGCTGATCTGGCTCGACGCCGACACCAAGATCAGGCAACTGACTCATGGTCAGCGCTCTTTGGATGACTTCGCGCGCAGTTTCTTCGGGGTGGATGACGGCCGCGAATCGCCCCTCACGTATGACTACACGGACATCGTCAAAGCGCTGAATGCAGTAGCCCCCTTCGATTGGAATGACTTCCTCAGGACGCGGCTCGACGGCCATGATCCGCGAGCGCCCCTCGATGGGCTCACACGCGCCGGGTGGCGCATCGTCTATCGCGACAAGCCCACGCAGTTCCTGGAATATGTCGAGGCTCAAAGTCATTCGACCGACCTCTCGCATTCGCTTGGCTTGGTGGTGGGAAAGGACTCCCGCATTGCGGAGGTGATCTGGGGCGGGCCGGCATTCAAAGCAGGAGTCTCTCCCGGTCAGACCCTCGAGGCGGTCAATGGACTTGCCTACACCGGCGATCGTCTGAAGGATGCCGTCCGGGCGGCGCAGTCCGGGAAACCGATCGAGCTGTTGGTGCGGACCTTCGACACATTTTCGACCCTTTCCCTTCACTACACGGGGGGACTGCGGTATCCCGACCTCGAACGAATCGATGGAACACCCGATGTGTTAGCAGACATTTTCAAGCCGAGAGCCGCGCCACCAGTCGCCGGACCCATTCCCGGCGGAAGCTGACGGTGCCCGACTCGCGTGAGCTCAGGCAGGCTTTGGGATGCTTCCCCACCGGCGTGGTCGTAGTGACAGCAGCGTACGAAGGTGGCGAGCATGGCATGACGGCGAATGCGTTCACCTCGGTGTCCTTGGAACCGCCGCTCGTGCTCGTCTGCATCGGCAACCGTGCGCGAATGTCCCGGGTACTCGAGCCTGGGATGGGCTACGGTATCAGCATACTCGCGGCCACCCAACGTGAGGTCTCGAAAGGTTTTGCCGGGCGTGGCCAGCCGGGGATCCCTGTCGTGTTCATCTGGCGGCGCGGTGTGCCTCTGGTTGCCAACGCATGCGCGCATTTCGTCTGCCGTCTGGCCGATGCCCGGGTAGTCGGCGACCACACGCTCTTTATTGGAGCCGTCGAGGAGTTCAGTTCGATGGAGGATCCGCCGTTGATATTTCACAGGGGTAGTTACTCCGGGCTGGGTCTGGAGGCCGCCTGACTGGCGCCGGTGTCTTTTGCGTCGGCGCGCTCGTGCGATAAACGTGTTGCCTCTGCGGAGAATCGACTATGCGAGGACTTGAAGGCAAAGTTGCAATCGTTACCGGCGGCGCAGCCAGTATTGGCAGGGCTATCACCGAGGCGTTTCATGGCGCGGGAGCGCGTGTGATAGTTGCCGCGCGCTCCCAAGAGCAGGGAGAAGCCATCGAAGCGGAGCTCGGACCCAATGTGGTCTTTCAGCGCACGGACATCACGGACGACGGCGATCTGGATCGTCTGATACACAGGGCCATCGCCACCTTCGGGCAGTTGGACTTTCTGGTCAATAACGCCTGCAGCTATCTCGATTCAGGGCAACGTTCGACCCGCACCGAATGGTTGACGACGCTCAATACGAACCTGGTGAGCGCCGCCCTCCTGGGAGAGCGGGCAAGACCGGAAATCGCCCGTCGGAAGGGTGCGATGGTCAACATATCCAGCATCAGCGCCTACAGCGCCCAAAGCGGTCGCTGGACCTATCCGGCCTCAAAGGCGGCGCTATTGCATTTGACGCGGCTGCAGGCCCTGGACTATGCCAAGGATGGCATCCGCGTCAACACGCTGGTCGCCGGATGGACTCAGAGCCAGCCGATCGACAGCCTTTCCGGCGGAGATCTCCAGAAGGCGGACCGCGTGGCAGCGGAGTTTCACTTGCTGGGCCGATTGGGAAGGGCCAGTGAGGTCGCGCGCGGTGTCCTGTTTCTGTGCTCGGACGAGGCCAGCTTCATCACGGGCGGCGAGCTCAAGGTGGATGGGGGGTATCTGACCATGGGTCCGGAACAGTCGGGTGCTGCAATCGCCAAGTTGACCGGAACGTCCGATCGTGCAACCCCGGAGTGATCGCCATGAGTCGTACCTTGTTAGCGTTTCTGCTCCTCGGCATCGTCCCGGCGAGCGTTCTCGCTCAAGAGACCATCGTCAAGGAAATCACGCCGATTACAGACTCCTTGTATCGTTACCAATACAACATGCACGTGAGCGTGTTCCTGGTGCGGCCGGAAGGGATTCTGATCACTGATCCGACGACCGTGGAAGCGGCCGAATGGCTTCGCGATGAGCTCAAGCGCCGCTTCAACAAGCCGGTTCGTTACATGATTTACAGCCACGCTCACAGCGATCACATCGGCGGCGCATCGGTCTTCGACGTGCCGGGGGTGAAGATCGTGGCTCACGAGCTGACCAAGCAGGCACTGGTCGATGAGCCTCAGCCGGGCGCGCGGATTCCGGTGCCCACCATGACGTTCTCTAAGCCGATGACGCTGCACTTCGGCGGCCGCACGATCCGGCTCTTCAGGGTGGAGCCCTCCACTCATGCCAAGGACTTGATCGCCATGTATTTCGTGGAGGATCGGACGCTCTTCGCGGTCGATGTCATGTCGGTGAAGTCGGTGGGTTTTTTCGATTTCAGCAACGAGAACTTCCCTGCATTGGTCGAGGCCGTCCGCAACCTGCAGCGCATCGACTACGATCACTTGGTGGATTCGCACGGACCTTTGGGCACCAAGGCCGATGGCGACACCTATTTGGCGTATCTCGAGGATCTCGAGTCCGGAGTGAAGCGGGAACTCGCTCGAGGCGCGAGCCTGGAGGAGACTCAGCGCGATGTACACTTGGTCCGCTATCAGCACCTGGCGCTTTATGGTGCGTGGTCGGCGACGAATATCGAAGGCGCCTACGTGGCCTTGAAAGGTGAGCCGGTGAGGCCCACCACCGCGACAGACTCGCCTGCGCCCAACGCGGTGCCTGCGCCCAACGCGGCGCCCGTGCCCAACGCGGCGCCGAGTAGCCGCATCCGCGCGCTGGCTGTTTTTTGCAGCGCCTGTCATGGCCCCCAGGGCGTCAGTGCCGATGCCCACTTTCCCAATCTGGCGGGACAGAAATACGAGTATCTTTTGAAAGCACTGCGGGCGTATCAGCGACAGGAACGCTACGATCCATACATGTCGCAGCTCGAATTTCTCAGCGACCAAGACTTGCAGGGGATCGCGCACTACTACAGCGCCCTCGGCGCGACACCTTGAATACGCGCTCGGGCGGCGAGTAAGCTGGCCAAAGACCCGGCGTGGCTTGGTGTAAAGATGACTACCGAAATGCGGACTGCGGCGGCGCGAGACCTGAACTCATGTCAAGGCATGCCCTTGGTGCCGCGGCGGCATCTCGGGCGCGCCCTGGCCGGTGCAGCCATCCTCGTGCTGCTCGCCTGGCTCGCCGTGGGCGCCTTGCGCAATCCCGCCTTCGGCTGGCGCACGGTCATTCACTACCTGTTCAATGTCGAAATCCTGCGGGGCTTAGGCCTGACTCTCTGGTTGACCGCGCTGGTAGCGCTGCTGGGATTTGCGTTCGGAATCCCTCTGGCCCTCATGCGCCTGTCGGGAAATCCGGTACTGCGCGCCACGAGTGCGGCGTATGTCTGGCTTTTCCGCTCGGCACCGTTGCTCGTGCAACTTCTGTTCTGGTACAACATCGGCTATCTCGTTCCCATCATCACCGTCAAGATTCCGTTCGGGCCTACGCTTCTCGCCATTCCCTCACGCGATCTCATTTCGGCCGAGATGGCCGCGATCATCGGTTTGACCTGCCACGAGGCCGCGTATGCGGCGGAGATCGTTCGGGGCGGCCTGATCTCGGTAAACCGGGGTTTGATCGAGGCAGCCCAGGGTTTGGGCCTGTCCTCATGGAAAATCTTTCGCCACGTCATCCTGCCGCAGGCGCTCCCCGGCATGCTGCCCGCGTCAGGCAACTTGATTGTCGGGACGCTGAAGGGCACGTCCATCGTCAGCATCATTGCGGTATCCGACCTGTTGTATTCCGCGCAGCTCATCTACAACCAGAACTACCAGATCGTGCCCTTATTGATGGTTGCCACCCTTTGGTATGTCGCAGCCACCAGCTGCCTCGGCCTCTTGCAAGGCTTTCTCGAACGCCGTTACGCCTCCGGCACTGAGAAACAGTCCAGTGGGCCCAAGAGGCGCGTCTCGCTCGGGGCGGATCTATGACCTCTGTTGAGCCCGCTGCGATGGTGCGCATCCGTGCACTGCGAAAACAGGTGGGGGAGACGGTGCTGCTGGACGGCATCGATTTGGATGTGGCCGCTGGCGAGGTACTGTGTCTGATTGGCCCGTCCGGCTCGGGAAAGTCGACGCTATTGCGTTGCATTCATCAACTCGAGCCATTCCAACGCGGACTGATCGAGGTCGGCGGTGAGTTGATGGGCCGGCGGGTTCAAGATGGACGGCTCTACGAGCTCTCGCAGAGTGAAATCCGGCGCCAGCGCGCGCAGATTGGGATGGTGTTTCAGACGTTCAACCTGTTCCCGCATATGACCGCGCAGGAGAATATCGCCTTCGCCCCGACACAATTGAGCAAGGACACACCGGGCGCCGTTTCGGCGCATGCGCGCCGGCTGCTGGCACGCGTCGGGCTGACCGGTCGCGAGAATGCGTATCCTGTGCAGTTGTCGGGGGGGCAGCAGCAGCGTGTTGCCATTGCCAGGGCGCTTGCCATGAATCCGAAGCTGATGCTGTTTGACGAGCCGACCAGCGCTTTGGACCCCGAGCTGGTGGGAGAGGTGCTGGACGTCATGCGCGAGCTCGCGCAAAACGGGATGACCATGATCGTCGTCACGCACGAGATCGATTTTGCCCTCAACGTGGGACACCGTGTGGCGTTCCTGGAAGGTGGCCGAATCCTCGAGCAAGGGCCGGCCGTGCAGGTTCTGACGCGCTCGACTCACGTCCGAACGCAGGCGTTCCTGCGTCGGTTCAACGGGCGCGGCTAGCAATACGCCGCTCGGATGGCCGAGGGCTGCTAGCAGAAGGGCTCGGTGATGGGGCCTCCCGTGATGACCGAGCCGAAGTTGATAGAAGCGGAGTCCCAGCTCGATGCCGGGTGGGCGGAGATGGCGTACACGTCACGCAATGCCCGTTGAATGCCGTTTTCCTGGCGTATTCCGCGGCCCCCCGTCGCGCCCATGAGCAGGTCCATTGCCTGGCGGCAGAGGCGACCCACATACGCCTGATCGCGGCGATTGCGTACGCGCAGTTCCGCAGTCAGGGGCTCCCCGCGCATGATTCGGCGGCAGGTCTCCTGAGTCCCCCGCTCGAAAAGGAGCTCGGCCGCATCCAGACAGGCACCCACCTCGGCGAGGCGCATTTGGATTGGTGCCTTTTTGGCGGTGAAGGCGGGCTCTCCTGTCCGCAGACGCTCAGTGGCCTCGGCGACCAGGGCTTCATACGCGCCGCGTACAATCCCCGTGGCGGGGGCCAGAATGGAAAATCCGAACAAGGGCCAGATGGAGCTCCGATACAACGGGCTGGAATGAACGGGCCCCCCGGGAGTACGCCCTGCCATCACATCTTCGTTGCGCAAGACGCGAACATCGGGCACGAACTGATCGCGTACTTGCACGCTCTTGCTGCCGGTGCCGCACAGTCCGAGGACCTCCCAGTCATCGATGACCTCAACGTCGCTCTTGGGGAGCAATAAAATGTGCAGACCCGGGGGCGATGCCGCGCTTGCCGAGGTGACGGCGCCGACGATCAGCCAGTCGCAGTGGTCGATACCACTGCAAAAGGACCACTTTCCCGAAACCCGGAAGCCTCCATCGGCCCGGACCGCCGTTCCGGTAGGAATGTAGCTGGAGGCGCAAGCTGGACGCCGGGACGTCCACACGGCCTCGTGCACGGATTCCGGGAAGAGTCCAACCAGGTGGTCATGGGAGGTCAACACAACGTAAACCCAGGCGGTAGAGCCGTCGCCCTGCCCGAGGAGCGCCGTGACGCGTAACACTGCATCGGGTCCGAGCTCGAGACCGCCATAGCGTTTCGGCCGGATGAGTCCCAATAGTCCAGCCTCTTTCAGCCGGGCAAACACATCCTCCGGGACGGATCGTACGGCATTGATCCGCATCTGATTCTGCCGGATGTAGGGAATGAGTGAGCGAGCACGATCCTCGAGATCGAGGGTCGCTCTGGAGTTGGCTTCGTCGACAGACATGTCTTATCTCCGGATCAGTGGTTGACGAGCTTGACGCTGTCCCTCAGGGTCGAGGCGATCTCGCTGCCGCGGGCGGAGCGCAACGCAACGCAATCACGCATTGTTTCGAGCGATCGATTGATCCCGAGGGTCATGCGTGGATCGGTGGTGAGGGGCGCAAAGATGGCCTCGACGTCGTGCCATTCGTCGGAGCAAAACGGCGCGGCGGATACGGCATACCAGAAGGTCCGCATGGTCGCCGTGCCCTCTTGTGCCGCTCGCCCCTTGATCCACTGGAATGCGAGGTCCCGGGTCTGCGGTGCGGCCAGCAGCGCCGCGAGCAATTGCGTTTTTTCGCGCTCGACCAGGCGCGTATCCATGATCTCTCCGAGCAACCACTCGGCTGTTTCAGGGTTGGCGCTCTGCCCGATAGCCGACAGGACCGCTTGGCGCAGGGTTGCGTCGTCGGAGTTGATGATGCGCTCGAACAATGCCTTGGCAACCTCGTGCCCACCCTCCTGTACATGCACCTGCAGCGCCACTGCGAGATACGAGACGTCGAGCGCGTTATGGTTTCCTGAGAGATAGTCCTTGGCAGAGCGGTCGAGGACAGCCCGGACATCGCGCGATCTGGCGCCTGCCGCGAGAATGGCGACGACTCGGCTGCGCAGCTCCGCGCGCTCCAGCGGCTCACCGGCATACACACCTTGGGTGGGGTCGAACCCCAGCTCCTTGAGTTTGGGCTCGTAAATTTCCGCAAGTTTCTTACGCAGAGCGTCTTCGGTTGCCGCGTCGACGAGGCCGCTATCCCTCAAACTCAGCCACCGCCACGCGTTGTCGGTAGCGACCGTCCAGTCAGGGTGCGCCGCGAAGCGAGCGGTAGCCTCCAAGAGCAATTGAGGCGAGGCCTTTCCCGCCCGGAAGGCGGCCCACAAGCTGTCGGTTGTCGCCAGAGCTTCGCCCGTGGAGAGATGGGCCCCCGCCTCGATGAGATCTGACCAGTCCTTCTCAGAGAGATTGAAACGGTAGTAGCCGACACCTCCCGCGTTGGGCATCAGCGGTGTGGATTTGGCAGGGAGGCTCAACCGCGAGGTCGTCATCAGGCGGCAGGTGCGCTCCGTGCCCTGGCGGATGCACAGCGGTATCGCCCAGCGGATGGCCTTCGGCGTCGGCGACCCGAGCAGCGTGAAGCGGCTTTGCGTCAACTCCAGTTGGCCACCTCGGCGTACGAGGTCGATGACCGGTACGCCGGGTTGATCGATGAAATCGCGCATGGCTTGCACCAATGCAGGCTGTCGGGTCGCGTCTGTCAACGCAGAGTAAAAATCGGCCGCGGTAGCATTACCGTAGGGATGCCGTGTCAGATGCAGTTGTACGGCCTTGCGGAATTTATCTTCTCCGACAAAGCCCTCGATCATGCCGATGACCTGGCTTCCCTTGCCGTAGGTGATGACATCGAGGTCCGCGTCGACCAGTGTGTTGGTTGCAGCGGTATGCACGGGGCGTCCCGCGGTCAACCCATCGAGATCCATCGAACCGAAGGCATCTTTGAACGCGCGGGTCTGCAGATGCAACTGGGGTCGCCAGCGATCGCCAATGACGTACCCCAGCCAGTTCGCAAAGCTTTCGTTGAGCCACGAGTCCGTCCACCACTGAGGTGTGACGAAATCGCCGAACCACTGGTGTGCGAGCTCATGTGCCTGAAGGATAGCGAACCGCTGCTGGGCGCCCACGGGACCGTGTTCGCTGAACAATAGGGAGTCATCGTCATCCATCACCAGGGCCGCATTTTCCATGCCACCCTGCATGGCCGGTGTCGCCGCCAGATCCAGCTTCGGGAACGGGTACGGAAGGTTGAAAAAATTCTCCAGCCTTTCGATGAACCACCCCGTGTTGCGGGCCGCAAAGTCGAGGTGGTCTGCCAGATGGTGGGTTGCGAAGACCCGCAGGGGCAGGGGGGTCGGTCGTTGTGGCGTCGGCGCGATGGAGCTGCTCTGGCTGGCCAGAGGGCCCACCGCCATGGCGACGAGGTAGGTCGGCAGCGGATTGCTACGCGCGAAATGGTGAATATCGAGAGCGCCCGATCGCACCACCCCTGCATCCGGAGCATTGCTCACGGCGGTCATGCCAGGTGCGGTAGCGATGGTCACGACATAGGGCGTTTTGAATCCAGGCTGGTCGAAGCAGGGGAAAACCGTGCGAGCGTACGTGGGCTCGTCGTTGGACCATGCATACCAGCTGTCATTGACTTTGACGTGATAGAGCCCGTGTGAGCCGGTTTCAAACGCAGCGTCGTAGTCGATCTGCAAGGATATCCGTCCCGCGGGCAAGCGTCGATCAAAGTCGATCCGGGCAACCCCATTGGGGTCCACCTGGCTGTAACGGCCCGTCGACACGGCGCCCGCGACGTGCGCTTCTACGCGCGAGACGTTGAGGTCCTTGCCGTTGATCCACAACATGTGGGCGGGCTCGAGCAGGTCGATGTCGATGACCGCGTGGCCGGAAAAGCGGGCGGTCTCGGGGCGAATGGTCAACTCGAGGTCGTAGGCGACCGGTTTGGCCACATCAGGCAGCATTCCGGTGGGAATCGACGCCGGTGAGCCTTCCGCGGCGATTGCCGTCGAGGCCAACAGAGCAAGCAGGGCACCGGGTAACGCGATTTTCGTGCGCATCTTAATGCTCATTCGTGCGGGGACCAATTCCATGGCGGACCAGGAAATCCTCTATCGTTCTCCAGCGATGCAGCTCCGCCTGCGGACTGCCCATGCCGTGTGTCGCGCCCGGATAGAGCATGACGTTGAACACCCGGGCGTGTTCCTGCATTTCGGACATGAAGAGCGTGGAGTTATCGAGCACTACGTTGTCGTCGGCCATTCCATGCATCAGCAACAGGGGATCGGTTATGCGGGGAGCGTCCGCGACGACATCCGCCTTGGCGTAGCTGTCGGTCCCGTCGTCTGGCATTCCCAGATACCTTTCGGTGTAGTGGGTGTCGTACAACTCCCACTTCGTGACCGGTGCGGAGGCGATCCCGGCAGCGAATGACCCCGGGTGGACTTCCATCATCTTGAGAGTCAGGTAGCCGCCGTAAGACCCACCGTCAATCACGATCTGTGCAGGGTCGACGTAAGCCTGGGATCGCAGCCAGGCGATTCCGGCCATTTGATCGGTGACCTCCACATCGCCCAAATCGTGGTAGAGCCAGTCCTCAAACGCTTTGCCTCGCTGGGGAGTACCGCGGTTGTCGATCGAATAGACAATCCAGCCGCGTGAGACGAGATATTGGTCGAATGCTCCACCCCACTGATTCGTGACCTGGCGACCGAGGCCGGGACCACCGTAGTGAATCATCAAGACCGGATACCGGTGACCGGGCTGCAGGGGTGGCGTCAGGATCTTGTAGTATAGCGGAGTGCCGTCGGCGGCAGGTATCGTACCGAAAGTGGTCCTGGCGTGATGTGCGAGATAGGGTGCATAGGGATGGTCGGGCCCAAGGCGGTTCTCCTCAACCCAAAACAGCCGCCGCCCGGAAGTGTCCGCGAGATAGACCTGAGGCGGCTGTTGTGAGTTGGAACGCGTGACGACCATCCGGCGGGCGCTCTTGTCCATGGTGGCCGAGTTCCACCAGCCGTTTTCGGTCAGGAGCCTGAGGTTTCGGGGGTTGGCGAGATCGAGAGCATAAACCTGCTGTTCCAGCGGGGTTTCACGGTTGCCCGTGAAATAGACCCGACCGCGCTCTTCGTCCAGGCCGACTACCTTATCCACTTCCCATGGTCCGCGAGTTAACTGCGTCCAGCTGCCCTTGCGCCAAAGATAAAGATGTCCGTAGCCGTCGCGCTGAGACCACCATAAGATGCTGCCGTTCTTGAGGATACGCAGGTTGTCCGACAGATTGATCCAGGTGCGGGAGGTTTCGGAGAAAAGAACCTGCGAGTGGCCAGTGACCGGATCTATCCGCAGCAGATCGAGGCGCTTCTGATCGCGGGACTCGCGCTGAACGTACAGCGTCTTGCCATCGGGCGACCAGTCGATGCGGGCCAGGTACTGATCGGTTGACGCTCCCAGATCTACTGCGACCTTCTGGCTTCCGTCGGGTGTCAGGACATAGAGAGCGACGTTGGCATTCGCCGTACCCGCGGCCGGATATCGTTGATTGAAGGTACGAGTTCCTGTCGAGCCGATTGCCGCGCGTGTGACGATTTTCACGGGGCCGTCATCCACTCGCGCCGCGGCGATGTATCGATCTCCCGGCGCCCACCAATAGCCGGTGTAGCGACCCATTTCCTCCTGCGCAACGAACTCAGCGACACCCCAATTCACGGTTTCGGACGCGCCGTCAGTCAGCTGCTTCTGCTCATGGGTCCGCAGATTGACCACCACGAGATTTCCATCTCTGACGAACGAAACGTAGCCCCCTCTGGGGCTCAGCGCGGGATTCAGGACTCCACCACCGTTTGGAAGCAAGGCGGTGACGTTGCTCGCGGCGATGCCGGCTTGATAAAGCACTCCATCCATGGGCACCAGCAAGGTCCGGCTATCGGGCGCCCAATCGTAGCTCGTCACACCTTTCGTATTACCGATGCGCTCGCGCTCGCGTTGCATCTTCGCCGCTTCGCTCAGCTCACGCCCCGTTCCGACTGCCGCCGAGTCGACTATCCGATGCTGAGCGCCGGTCGTCGTGTCGATGGCCCAGACGTCATAGCGGTCTTTGTCGTCCGGCCGATTGCGAATCAGACCGAGCCACTTGCCATCGGGAGAGAGCTGCGGGTGGCGAGGCCGGGGACCACTCAGGTCGGGACTTGCGAACAACCGCTCGAGCGTCAGGACCGGTGGCGTTGCCGACTCGGTTGCCCGGGCGGGCGGTGAGCATAGACAGAGCGCATCGGATAGCAGCGCTCCCACGAGAACCGCGGCGGGGCCGGCGCCGCGCCAAGAGCGGTGTTTTACCGCATTTTTCAGCTTGTAACGCAATCTCATATTCCCCCGGGGAGTGCTGGATGCTTTCCAAATTATGGATCCAGGATACACTCTGCCGGCGTACTTTCACAAGGTTACGAAGCTGGCGTTGCGGTCTCCAGGGGCCATGGTACTTCCAGCCGTGAACGGAATTGAGCTCGGGGCCGGCGTTTGCGAATCCAAACGGCGCGATGGGGCTTGGCGGCCAAATGACCCGGAGAGTACCGCGGAGCTGCGCTTCGCGCCCCGCGTGATCCTCCGGCCTCAGCGAATCTTGCGGAGCGCCTTCTCGAGCCGATCACGTCCTTGCATGAAGTGCTCGCGAGACAGCCGCTCGGCCAGCGGACCGTTGTTTTCCGCGATGGCATTGGCAATCTTGCGGTGCTCCTCGCGACCGGCCTTTTCATCGCCCTGCGGTGTGCCGGCGTTGCGCGATAGGGCGGATAGCAATTCCGAGCGGGCGAGTGTCGTGCCGGAGTGGGAAATCGTCTGTAAGCGCCGCACTACCGGCCAGCCAACGCTCTCGGCAACGATGGTGTGAAAGTCGCGTGGGTCATTTGCCGCGGCCGTGAAGACCGGCCCGCTCTCGGCCGCTTTCATCATCCGCTTGACCGCGGCCGGGCTCGCTCGTTTCGCGGCGATCCGGGCGATGACGCCCTCCAGTGCCGCCTGGATCTCGAACATGTCGAGCGCCTCTTCCACATCCAGGCGAACGACCCTATATCCCTGAGTGCTCTCCGCAAGCAAGCCCTCGCGGGCCATGGCCAGGAGTGCGAGGCGCACCGGAGTTCGGCTGAGCCCGGCCGCTGCGGCGAGTTCTTCCTGATTCAGGCGGGCCCCCGGGGGATACACGCCTTCCTCGATGGCCTTGCGCAACTGGGCGATGAATGCTTCGACGACGGAGTTTTTGGGGATGCGCTTGATGCTCATGATGTCGGGCCGGATCGTTAACAGGCTGATGGAGATAGGCTGGTCGTCGTACACGCCCCCAGAGGGCGCTTGGTCACGAGAGTTTAACGGATCCAGAGTTCATTTGTCGTGCTTTGTCTCGCCGGGCCCCGTCGGCGCGGATTGGGTGCCGTCGCGCAGCTATTGCAAAATATGGATCCAGAACGCATTATCCAGATAGAGCGAGGACCGCGTCCGTAAAGGCATGCGCGCATAGCGCGGAGGTATCCCCAAGTGAAATCCGTCGGCATCGTCGGGGCCGGCCAGTCGGGTCTGCAACTGGCCATCGGGCTCCGTCAGGCGGGTTACCCCGTCGTGCTCCTGTCAGCCCTGACTCCGGAGCAGATCCGCAACGGCCGGGTCACGTCGAGTCAATGCATGTTTGGCACCGCACTCGAGCATGAGCGCCGACTCGGTCTGAATCTATGGGATGACCTCTGCCCGGCGATCGACGGAATCGAGTTCGCCGTGGCCGGCGGCGGTGCCGAGCCGCAGATGCGTTGGGATGCTCGACTCGAGCGCCCTGCGCGGTCGGTGGACCAGCGCCTCAAGATGCCGCGGCTGATGGAGCAGTTCGGCGCCTTGGGTGGCGAGCTGCGTTTCCAGGACGTGCATCTACAGGACCTAGAGGAGCTGACACGCGAGTGCGCGCTGGTGATCGTCTCCGCCGGCAAAGGCCCTATCGCGAATATTTTCGAACGCGACGCGGTTCGGTCGGAGCATGATCGTCCGATGCGAGCGCTCGCGCTGACTTACGTCAAGGGGTTGGTCCGACGTGCCGGTTTCGCGGCGGTCTGTTTCAACCTGATTCCCGGCGTCGGGGAGTACTTCGTCTTCCCCGCGCTCACTACCAGCGGGCCGTGCGAGATCATGGTATTCGAGGGTGTTCCGGGCGGCCCGATGGATTGTTGGGGCGATGTCCGCAGCCCCGAAGGCCACCTCGAGACGAGCCTGGACCTTCTGAGGCGGTTCGTCCCGTGGGAGTTCGAGCGCGCTCGATCGGCATCACTCACGGACGCAAACGGAATACTTGCGGGACGCTTCCCACCTACGGTACGCCACCCTCTGGCGCGTCTGCCTTCGGGGGCCGTGGTGTTGGGCATGGGAGACGTGGTCTGTTTGAACGACCCGATCACGGGGCAGGGGTCGAATAACGCGAGCAAGTGTGCCTCGGTCTATCTGCAGCGGATTCTCGAGCGTGGCACAGACGCTTACGACATAGAATGGATGCGGGAAACTTTCGAGACGTACTGGCGCTACGCGCAGCACGTGACCCGGTGGACCAACATGATGCTCCGGCCCCCCTCTGAGCACATGCTGCAGTTGCTGCTCGCAGGCCAGACGCAACCCCGGGTGGCTCATTGGTTCGTGAACGGTTTCGACAATCCGGCCATGCTGTTTCCGCAAATTGCCGATGCGGCTGCGACGGCACGCTTCCTGTCGATTCACGGTTGAGTTAGTGGCTGTTTGGACGCGACCCGAGGACGTATGAGCGGTGCGGATGTTGTCATCGTTGGCAGCGGTATCAACTCTCTGGTTTGCGCAGCGCTACTGGCCAAGCGGGGCCTCCAGGTCTGTGTGCTCGAGCGCAACTCTCGGCTGGGCGGGTGCATCAGGACCGAGGAACTGACGCTACCCGGGTTTCGCCACGATACGCTGTCGACGCTGTATCCGCTGTTCGTCACCGCACCTCATTACCCCGTTCTGCAGGAGGAGCTGCATCGGTTGGGCGTGCGCTTTCGCAACTGTGAGGCGCCTACCGCGGTGCTCTGTCCAGACGGACGCTACGCAACATTGACCACGGACCGGGCGAAAAACGTTCGGACATTCGAATCTTTGGCGACCGGCGATGGGGCGGCGTTTCAGCAAGCCATGGAGGAGGTGGAGCGGGATGCGCCGCTCACCTTCGGGCTGTTGGGAAAGGACCTGTGGACGTGGGACGGCGTGAGGCTGCTGTTGCGTGAGCTGCGCGCGCGTGGCGCGCGAGGTGTTGCGGACTATTTCGGCCGTTCGGCCGCGAGTTGCCGAGCCTGGCTGGAATCGGCGTTTCGATCAGAGGTATCCCGTGCGCTCATCGCGCCGTGGGTATTGCACGTCGGCCTGTCGCCGGAGAGTGCGATGTCGTCGCTGATGGCCAAGGTCATCTTGATGACCTTGGAGAGGGCAGGCGCTCCGGTGGTGGCGGGCGGAGGCGAAAATCTCGTCAATGCCTTTGCGAGTTTTATTCGAGCGTGTGGCGGCGAGGTCCACCTAGGTGCCGACGCCGCGCAGATCCTAGTGAAAGACAGGCGTGCCTGCGGCGTAAGAACCGCGGATGGCCGTGACTTTTTCGCGCACCGGGCGGTGGTCTGCAACGTCACTCCGGCGCAGCTCTACCAACGCTTGTTGTCGTCTGAAGAGCTGCCTCAAGACTTGCTGGAACGTGTGAGGGCGCGACGTCCTGGCCGCGCGGATATGCAGATCCATCTGGCTCTCGATCGACGGCCCGATTGGGTCGTTCCGGAACTGGCCGATATCGCCATGTTGCATGTGACCGAGGGCCTCAACGCCGTGTCAGCCTCGGTGAACGAGGCGCAGCGTGGTCTGCTTCCGGCGCGCGGGACCATCGTCGTCGCCCAACCCGCCGCGCTGGATCCCACACGAGCACCGGATGGCAAGAGCGTTCTCTGGATTCAACTGCAGGAGCTGCCTGGTCGAATCTCCGGCGATGCGTTGGGAGAGATTCCCGTTCCCCTCGACGGCCGATGGACCGCGGAAGTGCGTGAGCTGTACGCTGACCGGATCATCGCGCGGCTGGAAAGACTGATTCCGAACCTTCACGCGAACATTCTAGGACGCAGGGTCCTGAGCCCCGCGGATCTGGAACGTCTCAATATCAACCTTGAAGGGGGGGATCCGTATTCCGGTGCCTGCGATCTCGATCAGTTCCTTCTGTGGCGCCCCTTTGCGGGATCGCGCAATCACACCACGCCCTTCAAGAGGCTGTATCACATCGGCGCTGCGACACATCCAGGTCCCGGACTGGGCGGAATGTCCGGCTTTCTGGCCGCCGAGGCGATCCGTCGTTGAGTGTTCACGCCTCATCCTGAACGATTGAGCGACCGAACAATCTCATCGGCTTTCGCCTCCCGAAGCGTCATTCATGCACGGTTCGCGCCCAAAGTAGGGTCGAGCTCGAATCCCGCGCTCGTACGGGCTGGGTCGTATGTGAGCAGCCCAACAAGCGGCGAGCGTTGCCGCGCGCCGCGGTACGAGGGTGACTGCTGCCAGCGCCGCGATGAAGATGAGCGCCACCACTATTGTTGCCGGGAGTACCGAGCGGACTGCGTGCTTGTCATTCGTGAAGGTCGCCATCCGACTTCTCCATGAAACTCAGGGTCTTACTTAGTAAGAAACAGCCGCTCATGCGGCGGATGGTCCTTCGACAAGGCCGAGTCTGTGCTCGCCGCAGCTTCATCTTTTCATTGCCGTGTAGAACCCGGCATGGCAATATTGAATCCTGGATCCGTAATTAGCAAGCACGGACGTTCTGCATGCGAAATATTCATCGCTGGGTCAGCGTCCCGGCCGGTATGTTTCTGGGGCTGATCGGGATTTCGGGCGTCTATCTTCAGAGTGATATCCTTCTCGAACACTACTTTCCGGCGCAAGAAAGCGATCCTCAGGCGATGTCCCCGGACGAGCTGCCGCGATTGCTCGAAAATTCTTTGGCACGGATGCGGCGTTCGGCCCCCGGAACGCGGATCGCCTCGATTGAACTGAGCGTGCGCGGCGGCGTGCCGCACGCGGATGTCATATTCACCGGCCCGGGCGGGCGCACGCAAACTTTCGACGCGCGCAGCGGCGAACTCTCAGCGCAGCCGGCCGGCGGTTCATTGCATGAATCCCGGCGTCTGCGTTTGCGCCTGCGGGCAATTGCACTCGGACTGCATCAAGGAGGCATCATCGGCGTCGCCGGGGGCTGGCTCGGGTGGAGCTGCGGCATGGCGCTCTTGACGCTCGTGACGACCGGTTTCTTCGTCTACCTTCGACTATACCGGCAGCGATGCAGGCTGCGGCGGCGAGCCTTGTTTTGGCATTGAGACTTCGCCGCGTCGAACGCGCGGCCCATGGATCTACAGGGCAAAAATTGCCAGTTTGTCGAGGTATTGCGGCGTACCCGCTGAGCCGGGCCGGCTAGCGCGGCATTTCGCGGAGGGGCAAATTGGGGTGCCGCCCATAGTTTAAACAAAGTGGATCCAGAATGCAGAAATCAATTATGCTGCGCAATAGACGATTCATTGTTCAAAGAACCAACCGCCCACGGCGCCGGCGATCAGGGATAGGAGAGCGCGATGAATGCACGTTTGACGGATCGCGTGGTGCGCAATTACGCGCCCCAAGGCATTGCGGGCGAAGGCTCGCCGATCGAAATCATGAGCCGCATCTACCCCGGGATGTTCGGCAGCGGGCTGGAGCCGGCGACTGCGTGGGATGAGCGCGCAAGCGCTTCCGATTTAGTCGACATCGGCATCGGAACGTATCTGCAGACGGATCCGGCGATCGCCGAAGCAGTGGTCGCGAGCATGCGCTCCGGTAATCTGCACTACCTGCGCCGGCCGGAAGTCAATGAGGCCGTCGCTCGCAAGTACCTCGATGAGCAAGGCGTTGCGCTCGATCCGGAAACGCAGGTATTCCTGACCGGTGGGGCGCGTACGGCCATGGCGTTGGCACTCTTGAGATATCTCGAACCTGGGGATCGTGTCATCGTTCCGGACCCCGACTATGTAGGCTTGGCGCATATAGCCCGCGGCCTGGGTGCGAACGTGATTCGAACCCCGATGGTGCGAGGTGAGGATGGCGCGCTGTCCGTAGATCTTCCGCGGCTGATCGAGCAGGTGCGATTCGGATGTCGACTCGTGATGATCACCAATCCGAACAACCCGACCGGACTGGTGTGGACTGCGGACTATTTGCGTGCCCTGGTCGAAGCAGTTGCGGAGGAAGGGGCGTTATTGCTGTGCAACGAGGTCTACGACAAGCTGACCTTCGACGGTGTTCGGCATCATGGCGCTCTCGCGTGCGGAAATCCGGAGCATGTGGTCGTCGTGTGCGGACCCGGCAAGGCTTACGACATGACAGGGTTGCCGCTCGGGTGGCTGGCGGGATCGAAGGAATTGCTGCGACCCCTCGCTGATGTGGCCTTCATGTTTCATATTCCAACTCCGTCGGCGCCTGCGTTGTACGCTGGCCTTGCGGCGCTCTCGGAGCCGCTGCGCTCAGAGCACCCGCGCAAGAGCGTCGAGATCCTTCAGAGAAACGCGCGTCTCACCGGCCAAGTCTTCGCCGATGTGCCGGGTTTCAAGTTTCCGGCGGTGGGCGGCGGACAATTCGCCTTTCCGTGGGTGGGCGTAGATGATGTAGAACTTTGCATGCAGTTGAAGCGCGCCGCCGGAGTTACGTTGATGCCTGGATCTGCATGGGGACGCATGGGGCGGGGGCATGTCCGGGTCGCACTGGCCAACAGGCCCGAGGTTCAGGCACGGGCCCTCGATCGCGTGCGCGCAGGTTTGGCTCAGATCGACCTCCTCCGACACACCCCGATTGCCGCGCCGCCCCGCGGTGTATTCGAGCCTGCGCGATAGTTCTCAGGCTCCCAAGGAGCGAATCATGACCTTGAAGTATCTGTTTAGGCGCGCGTGCGCACTCGGTGCCGTCAGTATCTATGTGTCACTCGGCGCACAATCGCCGGCGCGAGCGCAGACCGTACTAAACGCGCAGCAGCGCTGGCAGAAATTGTGTGAGATCCGTCAAGCCAAGCTTGATCGGGTTTTACCATCTGCCATGCGCGAGAATCACATCGACATGTGGATTGTGGCGGTCAAGGAAGGGCATGACGACCCCATGGCCGTCATATTGGGAGAGGGCGAGCCAGGGGCACAGGGGCCTGATTTCTATATTTTCACCGATCGCGGACAGCCTCGCATCGAGCGAGCCGTGCTGGGGCTTTCGGCACCGCTGCTGGAAGACTGCCCGTCATATGACCTCCACGTCAGCCGTAAGGGTCTGCGGGCGTTCGTGGCTGAGCGTCAGCCGAAGCGCATAGCCGTCGACATGTCGGACGAAATGGGAACGGCCGACGGGTTGAGTTACACAGAGTATCAGTATCTCACCACAACGCTTGGGGAGCCTTACGCGGGGCGGCTCGTTTCCGCTGAGACGCTGATCTCGCGCTTCCGCTCGCGCCACGTACAGGGGGAGATCGATGCCTATGCGCAAGCCGGCAAGCTTTCCCAAATATTGGTCGAGCGAGCACTCTCCAACGAGGTGATCACGCCGGGCAAGACGACGTTGAAGGAAGTTGCATGGTGGCTGGCGGAACAGCAGCGCGTCCTCGGGCTCGGATCGTCGTTCGGGCTGCCGTCGGTTTCGGTGTTGGGACCTGGCCCTTCGGGGACTTCGGACGATCATGTCATTCAACGAGGTGCTTTGCTCCAGATCGACTGGGGTGTTGGCTACCTCAACGAGTGGACAGACATGAAGCGGACGGCCTACGTCCTCAAGCAGGGCGAAACGGCGGCTCCGCCCGGATTGCAGCACGCATTCGACCGAGGGCTGGCGATTCGTGACGTGCTCTACAAGAACATCAAGCCGGGGATACCCGCCGCGGAGATGCTCAAGCGCCTGGAAGCGTTGGTGGGTGCGATGCCCGGCTATGCGCGTACCGATTTCGGCAAGCCGCACACGGCCGATCCTGCCATCACGGAATTTCTCATCGGCAGCCATTCCACCGGTGATTGGGGACACGGCTCAGGGCCTTGGATGGGGCCTTATGTCCAGGGCCTGAATCCAATGAGAATGGCTGAGACGCTCGAGCCGACCAACTTCAACTCGATCGAATTCATCAGCTATACGGTTGTCCCCGAGTGGCAGGGAGTGCGTCTGTCGCTGAACCTGGAAGACGACGCCGTGATTACGGCTGAGGGGGTCAAATGGCTGTATCCGCCGAGCGACCGAATACTGCTGATCAAGTGAAGTGACGGCGCGAACGTGCGAAATATACGCTGCGTACGCACTTCTACAGGTAGCTTTGGAGTATGCATGACGACATTAGGGCTGACTCGTATTCTTTGCGCCTTGATCATGTGCCCACTGGGATCCTCTGCCGCAAACGCTGCATGGATTGTGCAGGAGTCCCCTGTGCCTGCGGCGAGCTTTCGAGCTGTTCAAGCAGTGAACGCGCGGGTCGCCTGGATCGGAGGTTCTGGCGGGAACTGTTTGCGAACTCTTGACGGCGGCCAAACCTGGCGGGTCCGCGCCGTCCGCGGCGCCGAGGCTTTGGACTTTCGCGGGCTGGCAGCGTTCGACCAACAGACCGCCCTCCTTGTCAGCGCTGGTCAGGCAGAAATCGGCAGAGCCCGTATTTATCGCACAACGGACGGGGGTGAGACCTGGCAACTCGTGTTTCAAACGCGGGAGAAAGGTGTATTCCTTGACGGCGCGGCGTTCTGGGATGAGCGCAACGGGCTGGTATTCGGCGATCCGGTCGATGGCAAGTGGTATCTATTGCGAACCCGGGACGGGGGCCGTACCTGGCAGCGAATTGCGCCAAAGAATCTGCCGCCGATGCTGACCAACGAAGGCGCCTTTGCCGCCAGCAACTCCTCTTTGATCGTGCAGGGCAGGGCAGTCGCGTTCATCGCCTCCGGCGGCGCGGATCGGACTCGCGTGTTTGTCTCCGCCGACCGTGGTGAGCGCTGGGAGGCGATCGATACGCCGATGCCTGGTGGCGCGACGGCCGGTATCTTCGGTTTACGTTTCTGGGATGCCCGGCACGGCATGGGAGTGGGCGGCGACTTCAAGCGCGAGCGGGAGGCCTCCGACAACGTCATGGTCACGAGCGATGCCGGACGCACCTGGCGGAAGGCCGCATCCACTGAACCCGCCGGGCTCAAAGAAGCGGTGATCAGACTGCCCGATACGGCGCTGCTCGCCGTCGGTCCGTCGGGCACCGGTATCAGCCGGGACTCGGGCCGGTCCTGGCGGCAGGTCGATGCGTTGGCTTTGCATGCCGCCTCCTGCGCAAAGGATCAGTGTTGGGCCGTTGGAAATGGCCTGATCGCGAAGTGGAATCGTTGACCATGCCTATGCAGGTTTTGCCTGCGTTGCGCCGCGACGCGGCCCCAATATCGAAGCACTGTCTAGTGGACATGATCAGTGCACCAGAAGGATGTGAGAGATCGGAGGATAGACGAAGCGGACTCCGTCGTCGGTCAGAACGATGTCATCCTCCAGCGCAATCGTGAGACGCCGCCCGCCCCATTCGGGCACCGGCGTGGTCGTAAAGAGCTCAATGACCAGCGCTTGCGTTGGCCTCAAGACATAGCTTTTTCTCAGCGGCCACGAAATGATCGACGCGCCGGCGCCATGCCCGAGGTCTCCCGTAGAGTGGCAGCCAATCAGCACGGTGATCGCCGGGTCGCCCGGTTGTCAATCAGCACATATATCTGAACTTGGCAGGCCTGGGCGACGCTCCGTTCTTGCCTGCCATTTTGCCCATCAATCATCTTTTAGACAAATTTGGATTCTGGGTATTGAATTCTGGATCCATTTAATTTCTAATTGAGCAATGGGGAGAGGCCCTGGTTTGCCGGTGCCTCGGTGTCGTGCCTTTTGTCCGAGAAAACACACAGGGGGGCGCAATATATGACGTTGCAATATAAGAAACTACGGTCCAATCGAGCCATGCTTGCCTGCAGCGTGGTGCTTGCCGGTATCAGCTTCGTACGCGGCGCCGGCGCGCAAACACAAACACCTACGACGCAGCCGCAGGACAGCCTAGAGGAGGTCGTGGTAACAGGCTCCTTGATCCGTCAGCCGAACATCACTGCGACGAGTCCGCTGACGACGGTCGACCGCGTGGATTTGGAGCAGCAGGACTCCTCGGACATTCAGAACGTACTGCTGCGCTCGCCCGAGGTCTACGCCGGTACTAACGCCATGACAGGCTTCACTTCCAACGCGGGCGCCTCGACTGTCAGCTTGCATAACCTCGGCTCGAATCGGACGCTCGTGCTGATCGATGGCCAACGCCTTGCGCCAACCGATCCAGGCGGTTATGGCGCCGCCGATATCAATCTCATTCCTTCGATCCTGATCCAGCGCGTGGACATAATTACGGGTGGCGCTTCAGCGGTCTATGGTGGCGACGCCCTTGCTGGAGCCATGAATTTCGTGATCGATCGTCTCGATGGCTTTCGTGCGGATGTCTCAGGTGGCATCAACCAGCACAGCAACGACGACACCTTTATACGCAATCTGCAAAGCTCGGAGGGTTTCGCTACCGCGCCGAGCAGTGTGTGGGATGGTGGGCATGTCGACGTCAATTTCGCCAAGGGCATCACGAGTGCCGACGGTAACACGCATGTCCAGGCATACTTCGGTTATCGCAGGCAGGAGCCGGTTTCGGTCAATGATTACGACTTTTCGGCGTGCAATCTTATGAATGCCGGATCTTCGGCGACTTGTTCGGGCAGCAGCTTCACTCCGACGGCGGAGTTCTACGCTGTCAACGGAACGCCCAACAGCTATATTCTGGACCCGGTCACCGGCAAGTTGCGGGGAATCCAGCCGACCGACATCTCGACCGCACAGAACGGCGATCTTTTGACTGGGTCGACTCGATACCTGGCGGGATTCATGGCCGACAGCAAGATTTCATCCAACGTGAAACTCTATTCGAGCTTCATGTACATGAATAATACGTCCTCGCAAATAGTTACACCAAGCGCGTTGATCGGCTCGCCGCTCACCATCAGCTGCGCCAATGGCATGCTGACGTCGCAGGAGCTCAGCCTTTTCTGCGGCGGCTCGACGGCCGGCACATTCGAGAGCAATATCACGCGGCGAAATGCGGAAGGTCAAGGGCGCACATTGCTCAACAATACCAATGAATTCCGGCTGACGGGAGGGATGGATGCCGAGGTGAGCGACTTCCACGTCGTCGTTAATGCCCAGTATACGCGGGAGGTCGCCGACATCACCTATGCCGATGATTATTCCGTCTCGCACCTGAATTCCGCACTCAACGGCTGTCCCGCCGGCTCCTCTTCGGGTTGCGTACCCTACAATATCTTCGTGCCCAACTCAGTCACTTCCGCTGCCCTTGCCTACGTTATGGCCGCAGGCACGGAGGACACGTTGGTTACTGAAAAGTTGGTGAGCGCCACGGTCGACGGCGACCTCGGTAAGTATGGGATTCAATCGCCATGGGCGAAGCAGGGTGTTGGAGTTGCGTTGGGTGTTGACTATCGCGACGAGGAATACTCGGCGTTGCCGGATTACGAGGCCAGCAGCGGAGATTTGGAAACCTTCGGCGCATTTACGCCTGTCGCAGGCGGCTACAAAATCAAGGAGGTCTACGGCGAGGCTCGCGTTCCCTTGATCACCGATCAGCCAGGGATTCATGACCTCTCGGTGGGCAGCGGCTTTCGAATATCGGACTACTCGAATTTCGGATCTACGCCGACGTATTCATTCAGCGTCAATTATGCTCCCACGGAGGATGTCAGGTTTCGTGGAAGCTACAACCGTGCGATCCGTGAACCCAGTCTGCAGGAGCTCGACCAAGCGCAGGGCATAGGCTACGCCAATTACACATTCGACGGCTGCGAAGGTGCCACGCCGGTTTGGACTAAGCAGCAGTGTATCAACACTGGCCTGGCCGCCTCCCAATATGGCAGTGTCCTCGCCGCGCCTGCGGGCCTCCCCCACAACGGCAGCTACGGTGGTGACCCGAGCCTGGGGCCGGAACGGGCTGATACCTATTCCGCGGGAATAGTCTTCACGCCAACCGCTCTGCGCGACCTCACTGCCTCAGTCGACTGGTTCAACATCACAATCAACGATGCGATCGTGAGCCCGCCGCCCCAGACTGTACTGGACTTGTGTGCGACTACAGGCAGTCCTATCTACTGTTCCTTGGTGCACCGTGCGCCGGGCACTGGATCATTATGGCTTTCCAACGCCGGTTACATCACCGGAAACCTGGCCAACGCGGGCGCGCAGCGTCAGGATGGGTTTGATCTCAAGACCACCTACCATCTACCGCTTGATCGCTTTGGTAACGTGAGCTTCAATTTCGCTGGAACCTATCTCTATACCCAATCGATCACAGTCCTTACCGGTGCTCCTCCGCAGGATTGTCAAGGGTACTATGGTGTCACCTGTGGCCAGCCGACACCGAAGTGGCGCAACACGCTTACCACCAATTGGTCGACACCGTGGAAATTTGACGTGACCATGGCGTGGCGGTTTCTGTCGGGGGTGAATAGCGACCAACCCGATACGCCGGCTTTCTCCGAGCACATCCCCTCGGAAGGCTACCTTGATCTCAGCGCGGCCTATCACATTGCTCCCGGCTGCATGCTGCGCGTCGGTGTCAACAATCTCCTCGATAAGGATCCGCCATTGGTCTCCCAGGGCAACCTAGGCAACGGCGGCACATATAACACCTTTCCATCGACCTACGATTCGTTCGGCCGTGCAATCTATGCGAAGTTCTCGCTTAGCCTGTAAGGCACGAGAAATACTCTGATCGGGTGAGAGGCGGGCTTGTCTCGAAGTGCAAAGACGACAAGCCCGCTTCTGACTGACAGGGGTTCGCTGTGTTCCAACAAGGCGCTGTCTTCCAACAAGACAGTGTTTTGGATGGGGCGCGCCTGATAGACGTCAAGGAAATAGGGGGATGACATGACTAAGGCGTCGTTCTTATGGACTTTCGCGGCCTTCCTCGTGGCGCCGTTCCCGTCTCTGGCGATCGACGGCGCAGGTAACGGTGCCGACATCGACCGCATCCTCGACGAGGGATTCAATCATTCCGAGGTCGAGAAGACGAGCGCTTACCTGACCGATAGAATCGGATCTCGCGTCACCAACTCGCCGGGGATGCGCGCAGCCGAGGACTGGACGTCCGAGCAGTTAAGGTCTTGGGGCCTGAAGAACGCGCACAAAGAGCCCGTGCCGTTCGGCCGCGGCTGGTCCGTGTTATCTTCGCAAGTCGCGATGCGCGCGCCGCGTGCGTTGGCGCTCAAGGCCATCCCTGTCGCCTGGACACCGGGCACCAACGGCGCCCTCACCGCGCCGATTGTTTTTGCTCCCATGGAACGCGAAGCCGATCTGGAACGCTGGCGCGGCAAGCTCGCGGGAAAGATCGTGCTGATCTCACCGCCCGGATCGGTTGCGGAACTCACTCAGCCGATTTTCCGTCGCTGGACAGCGGAGGAGTTGAGTAAGCTCGGCGACTATCGGCCCGCCACTCACGCACCCGCGGCGGCCGAAACCTTGGCGGCGTTCGCTAATTTCCCCCCAATCCTCGATCGCTTTTTGAAGAGCGAAGGTGCCCTTGCCTGGATCAAGATATCGCGCGAGGACTACAAAGCCATCCACGGCGAAGGCGAGGGGTATTTAATCGGCCAGACTCCGGCGCTGCCCGCGCTCGAAATGGCCGCTGAAGACTATCGACGGCTGGTACGCCTTGCCGCTGATGGTACGGACCCCACGCTCACGATGTCGACGGAGGTGCGCTACGAGGACGGTGACTCTAACGCCTATAACATCATTGCCGATATTCCAGGGAGTGATTCTCACGCCGGCTACGTGATGGTGGGGGCCCATCTCGACAGTTGGCACGCAGCCGATGGGGCAATGGACGATGGGGCCGGTGTCACCATCGCGATGGAGGCTGCGCGGATTCTGTCGAAGCTCGGTGTCCATCCGAGGCGTACTATCCGTTTTGCTCTGTTCGCGGGCGAAGAGGAGGGGCTGGTGGGCTCACGAGCCTACGTCGCGCAGCATATCGCCAGTCGCCCGATCGATGCGCGAACCGACATCAACGGTGCGCAGCGGATGATCGCTGAAAGCACGAGTTGGCCGATAAATCCGAAAGCCGGCCACGCCGACGTCAAAGCGTATTTCAACCTTGATATCGGCTCAGGCCGGATCAGAGGAGCGACCGCTTACAACAGCGTCACCGCGCTTGCGTTGCTCAAAGAATGGCTGAGCCCATTCGAGAAACTCGGTGTCACGAGCTTCGGGGTCGGCGCCGGCGATAGCGGTTCCGATATGACCTCGTTCCTCGACGCTGGTATCCCGTCCGTTTCCTTCACGCCGGACTATCGTGACATTCTGTCGATACATCACACCGACAGCGACACGTTCGACCATTTGAGCATGCAGGACTTACGTTACAACGCGGTGATTATCGCCGGCCTGTTGCTGAATGCCGCGAATAGCGAAATCCCGCTGCCGGCGCTACCGATGCCGCGGCCCAATACGGAACAATCGCATGAGTAAGAGATTCGCTCTCCACAAAAGCAACTCTTGCAGGTCGATTTTCGCGATCGGCCTGGGTTTGGCAGCGA
Source organism: uncultured Gammaproteobacteria bacterium (assembly GCA_963784105.1). Lineage (GTDB taxonomy): Bacteria > Pseudomonadota > Gammaproteobacteria > Steroidobacterales > Steroidobacteraceae > Bog-1198. Next base: position 342,706 of record CAWAQE010000007.1, on the reverse strand, counting down.
CGATGAACTACTTGCCGGTAGCCGCCAATGGCTCCGCTCTCGCTACTGCCACACTCGGGCCGCCGGTGACCAACGAGACCCCGCTCGGCTACCGCATCGATCTGACGATCGATCCGGCCGAGCCCCGTTTCACGGGGCATGTGGAGATCGATTTCAAGCTGAAGCAACAGAGCCGGTTGATTCATCTTGATGGCAGGGGCCTGAACGTGACACATGTTGAGGTACACACCGGCGGCAAGGTTGTCTCTGCCACCTATCGTCAGATCGATGCAGCCGGCCACGCTGAGGTGACGCCCGCTGCGACTGTTCCGGCCGGGAGTGCCACTGTCGTTTTCGATTATGACGCGCCAATGGAAGAGGGACCATCCGCGTTATTCCACGCCGAAGTGAACGGTGAATGGTTCGTATGGAGCGAACTCGAGGGCACGGATGCGCGGCGCGTGTTTCCCTCGTTCGATCAACTCAATTTCAAGACACCGTTCACCGTTTCCCTGACGGTGCCGCATGACCTGATTGCGCTCAGCGCCATGCCCGAAGTCGAGCATCACCGCATAGGCGATCGCGAACGTCACATCTTCGCGCCATCGCCGCCGTTGCCGACCTATCTTGTCAGCTTCGCCGTCGGACCCTTTGTGTCGGTCACCGGTGCCGTACCCCCTAATGCAGAGCGCAAGCAGCCCCTGCCGCTCAGGGTCTTCGCCCCCCGCGGTGAGGCCCCTAATTTGGATTACACGCTCACCCAGTCGGCTGTGATCATCGGTCTGCTCGAAGAGGAATTCGGTGTCGCTTTCCCATATCCCAAGATCGATCAAATCGGCTCGTCTTTGATGAAGGGCGGAATGGAGAATGCGGGGGCTGCCGTCTACGGTGACGATCAGCTCTTTCCGGGAGACAAGGGATCTTTGCGCCAGCAGCACGGATTCGGAATCCTGGTCTCGCACGAGTTGGCGCATCAGTGGTTTGGCGATTTCGTGACGCCGCTCTGGTGGGATGACATCTGGCTCAAGGAGGGCTTCGCCACTTGGGCGGCTCAGACGATTACGCCTCGTTGGCAGCACGGTTATGTGGCTTCCGAGTCACAGTTCCTGCAAGTCTTCGGCGATATGGATATGGACGCATTGCCGGGTCAAAAGGCGATGCGTCAGCCGGTCGATGAAGCCCAGAGCAAGCTGGGCTATTACTTCTCCTATGGCAAAACCAGCCAGATCCTTTCCATGGTGGAAGCCTACATTGGATCGGAGCGCTTCCGAACCGGAGTCCACGCCTTTCTCACGGCGCACGCGAATGCCAGTGCGACGGCCGCGGACTTCTTTTCCGCGCTGGGTAATGCGGCTGGATCGCCCGCGGTGACCAAGGCGATGCACACCTTCACTGATCAGCCCGGTGTGCCTCTTCTTGACATCCGGCGCGAAGGCGACACGATGATCGTTCGTCAAACTCGCTATGCCCCGATCGGGGCGACGGTAAAGCCTGAACTTTGGACCATCCCATTTTGCTACCGGGTCGACGGTGATCGCAGCTGTACGCTCCTTGACAAGGAGACAACGAAGATCGCGCTCAAACATTCGGCACTGGTCATGCCGAACGCGGATGGCAGGGGCTATTACCGTTTCAATCTCACCGGTGACGAATGGATGCGCCTGATTTCAGAAGGCGAGCGCATGCCGCTCGCCGAGGGTATGGCGTTGGATGACAGTCTCTGGTCCGCCTTTCGTAGCGGCCATGTGCCAGCCATGTCGCTCATCAGTGCACTGCATCTGCTGGCTGCGAATCCCAGACCGGAGATCGCCCTGGACGGTGCCAATCGATGGATGCAGCTCGATGACCTCGGGTTGATTCCTCATGAAGTACTACCGGCGTATCGTGCGATGCTCGCGGGGACCTATGCGCCGATGCTCGCGAAGCTCGGCTTTGACCCCGCGGCGGGTCGCTATGACCAGGAAGACGGGGTCCGGCGCCAGCTCCGGGCCGATCTCGTGAACGTTCTGGCGCTTGGCGCTCGGCAAGCGGACGTGGTGGCATCGCTCAATCAGGCGACCGATCGTTTCCTTGCTGGAGACGCCAAGGCCTTGGACCCGGCACTCTTGACTATCGCGTTCAAAGCGCGCGTGCGCAGTGGCGGACAAGCTGCGGCGGAAGCCCTATTGGCCAAGGCGGTTGCAGATCAGGATGGTGTTATCCACGCGATGGCAATCATGGCGCTCGGCACGAGTGATGACCCGGGAGTTGCAGCGTGGTTGATCGGCAAGCTGGGGCACACCGGTCTGCGTCTGTTCGACGAGATGGATCTGGTGCAAGGCATGCTCAGGTATGCCGCCACTCAGGATCTCGCGCTGAACTGGCTGCGAGGGAACTATGCGCGAATCGCTGCGATGCATATAGGGCGGTCCTGGGGACCTTATCTCGCCGCAGACGTTTGCTCCACCGGCGGGGCTGCCGAAATCGAGCGACTTATGCGTCCCACCGCACCGATCGATACTTCCGAAGGCTTTGCTCTGGATCGTGTGCTGGAGACGATTGAGGCCTGTACGGCGCTGCGCACAGCGCGATCGGGAGATATCGCGCAAGCCTTGCGCGCGTCGCATTGAACCGAATTGGCAAAGTCATCGAGGACCTACGAATGTTCGCATGCAAAAGCGGTCTTGTGTCTGGCGTCGCGGCTGCAAGCCTGCGTACACTGGTCTGCGCGACGGTGCTGCTGTGTTTGAGTTCATATCGCAGCTTTGCTGATGACGGTTCAGAACCGCCAGTGCTTGATGCGGCGCCTAAGGCGTATCGCATCGAGTTGACAGTCAATCCCGCGGAAACCCGCTTTACCGGCCACGTCGAAATCGACGTTGATCTGGCGACGCCGCAGCAATTGATTCGCCTGGGTGGTCGCGACCTGTCGGTGACCCGAGTTGAAGCAAAGTCGGCTGAGAAGACACTTCTCGGAACCTACAAACAGGTCGATGAGGCGGGTCATGCGCAAATCGAATTTCGAATCCCCGCTTCCGGCAGGCCGCGTTACTTTGGCATTCGACTATTCCGCGCCCTTTCAGAACGGACCCGGAGGGTTGTTCCGCGCCCAGGTCGATGGAGATTGGTACGTATGGAGCGAGCTCTTTCCCAATCCTCGCCGGGCCTATCCGATCCTTTGATCAGCCCAACGCGCTGGCGCCAATGACGGTATCGATTACCACGCCGCAAGGCATGACGGCAGTGAGCAACGCCCCCGAAGTGGCGACTGTCCCAAAGGGTACCTTGATTCGACACGATTTCGCTACAACTCCGCCCATGCAAACCGGGCTTTTTGCCCTCGCGGTTGGACCGTTCGCGTCGGAAAGCACGGAGGTAGCGCCTAATGCCGTAAGGAGTCGGCCAGTGCCACTGCGCGTCTTGGCGCCCCGCAGCCAGGAAGGAAAGCTCAGCTTTGCCCTCGCCCAAAGCAGCGCGATCCTGCAACAACTGGAAGGCTATCTTCAGGTTCCGTTTCCCTATGCCAAGCTCGATGAGATGGCCTCGCCATTGGAAAAAGGCGGACTCTCTGCGTCCGGGGATGTTCTCTTTGGCAGCGACATGTTTCTGCTGGACCCGCAAGCCTCTGTCCACGAAAAGCAAGTCTTCGCCCAGCTCGTCTCCCACGAACTTTCCCACCAATGGTTCGGCAACTTGCTCATGGCCAATTGGTGGGGTGAAACTTGGATGGAAGAGGCCTTCGCAAATTTCGTTGGCCCAGAGGTCGTCAGCCGATGGAAGCCGGAATGGTCGCAGGCGACGTTCGCTGCGTATTACGACATGGACTCGGATATGCTGCCGGACCAGCCGCCCGTTTACCAGCATCTGACCGAGGACCGGGCGCTCATGGCCTACCGGTTCGCGTACGGCAAGGGCAGTCAGATCCTGGCCATGCTGAACACCTATTTGGGAGATCAACAGCTTCGCAAGGGGATACGAACGTTTATCGAGAGGCACCGTTTCCAGACGGTGACGACGGCGGACTTCATTCAGGACATGGCCGCCGGATCGGGTGATCCCGTCGTGGCCCAGATCCTGGACAGCTATGTCAATCAGCCTGGTCTGCCGCTGCTGAGCCTTCGAAGGCAAGGCAATATCCTCCAGGTCAGCCAGAGCCCGGACACCACGGCACGCGAGATTAAACAACACCGCCTTTGGACCATCCCATTCTGCTACCGCCAGGGTGAGAACAAGGCTTGCGCAGTGCTGAGCAAAGAGTCCACCAGCATCCCTCTCAGCCACGCGGGGCCGGTGGTGCCGAATGTGAGCGGCTCCGGCTATTATCGCTTCGACATGCCGAATAAGGATTGGTCGACGCTAGTTGGGCTGCTACCCAGTTTACCGGCCGGCGATGCGCTTGCCATCAATGATAGCCTTTGGTCGGCCTTCCGCCGCGGAAGTGTCGATGCGCGCCGTCTCGTCGATGCTATGCGCGCTATGGCGAACAGCTCCGAACCCAGCGTGGTGCTCGACAGCGCGAATCGTTGGATGGAACTGCGCGACCAGGGCATGGTGCCTGACCATGCCTATGCCGACTACAGGGCGGTTTTGCGGAAGACTTTCTCCTCGGTTGAAGAGGCGCTGGGCGCGGAGTTCGAATCGGGACGCTATGCCGCAGAGGATCCAAAGCGGCAGCTGCTGCGCGCCGGTCTTGTCCAGATTCTTGTAGTGGAGGGTCATGACGAACGGCTGACCCAACGTCTAAGTCGAGCGGCCGGGGAATACCTGGCAGGCGATGAGCGCGCTCTCGACCCAGCGTTCCTAAAGGCAGCATTTACTGCCTACATGCGCGTTGGTAAGCAAGAGGCCGCATCGACATTTCTCAAAGCGGCGGTCGCGGACCAAGGCGGACGGAAGCGTCCATTGATGATACGCACCCTCGGCGCAATGGACGACGCAACCATCGCAACTTGGGTCGTTTCGCAACTTGGCCATACCGGATTGCGTCCCGCGGATGAAATGGATCTCGTCCAAGAGATGCTCTCACATCCTCACAGCCGCGATATCGCCTTGCCGTGGGTGCTCGAAAACTACAAGCGGCTTGCCGCCTTGGGGATCAATCGCGGCTGGGGTCCCGGAGTTTTCTGGGTCCTTTGCTCAAATGACGATGCTGACAAGGTGCAATCGTTATTCACGGCCGATGGGAAAAAGGGAGGCGAAATGGCCGAGGAGGGGATCAAATCGATCAGGGCCTGTGCTGCTCGCAAGGCCGGATCGACCGGTATCGCCCGTGCATTGCACGCGTCGCTCTAACTGCCATCGTGACGCTGATCAGTCGATCTCACTTTACAGGCGCTCTCGTTGCAGCGATTGTTGCCGCCTCGGCGCAGGCCCTCACGCTCGCGTATCCGCCTGCCGCCCGCGGCGATCACATCGACAGCTACCACGGTGTTGCCGTTCCCGATCCCTACCGGTGGATGGAAGATATCGATTCCCCCGCCACCCGTGCCTGGGTCGAGGCGGAGGGAACGTTGACGAGCAACTATCTTGCCGCCATTCCGGGTAGGCAAGCTATTGCAGAAGACCTCGAGAAGATTTGGAACTACGAGCGATGGAGTCCGCCGGAGCGACATGGAGCAAACTGGTTCTACACGCACAACGACGGGCTGCAGAATCAGTCCATAGTTTTTGTAACGCCGGACCCGAACGCCCCGGCGCGTGTGCTTCTCGACCCGAACGTGCTGTCCAAGGACGGAACTGTCGCCGTGCGCAAGACATCCATCAGCGACGATGGGCGGCTGTGTGCCTATGCTCTGTCCGAGGCGGGCTCGGACTGGCAAATCTGGCACGTGAAGGATGTCGCTACGGGGAGGGATCTCGCGGATGAGTTGCGCTGGTCGAAAGAGGGCGCTGGAAGCTGGCGGAAAGACGATTCAGGCTTCTATTACACCCGCTACGATGCTCCGCAACCCGGCCAGACTCTCAAAGCCGCCAATACATACGAAAAGCTTTACTTTCACAAGCTCGGCACGCCGCAGACCGAAGATACCCTGGTCTACACGCGCGCCGACGATCCGGACTGGTCCGTCGACGGCCGGGTCACGGACGATGGACACTATCTCGTGATTCAGGCGAATCATGGCGATGAAGTTCGAAACACACTGCTGGTACAGGACTTGTCTGCGTCCGGCGCACCGGTGAAGGCCATCATTCCCGACCCCAGCGCAGTCTATACTTTCATAGGCAGCATGGGCACGACGTTCTACGTGCGCACCGATGATCAGGCGGCACGCTACCGTATTGTCGCGATCGATCTACGAAAGCCCGAGCGCGCCAATTGGCGCACGGTAGTTCCGCAGACCGCGGAGACGCTTGATTCCGCCAGCCTCGTGGGAGGGCAGCTGATTGGGCAATACCTAAAGGATGCGCACAGCGCCGTGCGCCGCTACTCCACCGAGGGCAAACTGCTCGGGGAAGTCAAACTCGAGGGGCTTGGTGACGCGCGCGGCTTTCGGGGCCGCACCGGCGATCGCGCGACGTATTACTCTTACAGCAGTTTCACGACCCCGCCCGGCGTCTATCGCCTCGATCTTTCGAGTGGCAGGAGCAGCCTCTGGCGGCAGCCTAAGATCCGGGGATTTGTGCCTGCCGACTATGAGACGACGCAGGCGTTCTACACCAGCAAAGACGGCACTCGGGTGCCCCTGTTCATCGCCTCCCGCAAAGACACGAAGCTCGATGGAACAAATCCGACTCTCCTGTACGGCTATGGCGGTTTCAATGCGTCCATGGAGTCGTCATTTTCGCCCGCCGTGGCAGGTTGGCTCCAACTGGGCGGAGTTTACGTCAGGGCGAATCTGCGGGGCGGCGGCGAGTATGGCCGCGCCTGGCACGAGGCGGGCATGAAAACCCGTAAGCAAAATGTCTTCGATGACTTCATCGCCGCGGCCGAGTATCTGAATGCCCGGCACTGGACGAGCCCGAAACGGCTCGCGATCCGTGGGGCCTCTAATGGCGGCTTACTCGTCGGGGCGACGGAAGAGCAACGGCCGGAGCTCTTCGCTGCCGCCGTGGCTGAGGTCGGCGTGATGGACATGCTGCGCTTCCGCGATTTCACGGTGGGCAAAGGTTGGGAGTCGGAGTACGGTTCTGTGGATAACCCGGAAGAGTTTCGAGCCTTGCTCGGATATTCGCCGCTGCAGAACGTGAGGGCCGGAGTGAACTACCCGGCAACGCTCATCACGACGGGTGACCATGATGATCGGGTTTTCCCCGCGCATAGTTTCAAGTTTGCCGCAGCCATGCAGCATGCGGACCCCGATGGGCAACCTATCCTGCTACGGGTTGAAACCCGCGCCGGCCACGGCGGCGGCATGCCGACCGCAAAGCAGATCGAGGAGACGACCGATATCTATGCCTTCATCCGCAAGGCGATGGGCCTTGCGCGATAGGGTCTTTTGATGTCGTTCGGCCCGGAACCGCTCTTGTGAAAATGCGTGCCGAAGTGTATCCTGGATCCAGATTTGCAAATCGTCGACGCATCCGTGGGGCATACCAAGTTGCTTGCCAGCCGCAAAAACAGCGCAAGAATTCGCTTCCCGCGCGGCACGGCGGCTATCGAAATCCTCATGGCCATGCTGTTTTTCCGTAGCGCAGTTCGCAGTCTCACCGCTAGCTCAGGCAACCGAACCGACGACTTCAGCTGTCCTGATGTCGCAGCGACTATTCGCCACTCCAGGCCTGGATGGCGCCCAGCAATCTGATCGTGGTCAATCTTTGGACCCATAGTTAAGGAGTACAGTGATGAGACGCCTTTCGATGATTTTGGCGGCAGCGACCCTGGCGCTCGGTCTGTTTCACGGATCCTCCGCCAACGCGCAGGAGTTTCGCTACCGGCAGGATCGCATGTGCGCGATGCTGAAAGCGAAGTTCGACACCATCCTGCCTAAAGTCATGCGGGAGAACCACATCGACATGTGGATCATCGCCGTGCGGGAGGGGGCCGTTGATCAGAACACCGCCATGTTCCCGCCGGCGTATACGCCGCTCTACGGGTACTACGTGTTCACGGATCGCGGCGGCGGTCGGATCGAACGAATTGTGCTTAGGAGCATGGGCGAGGAGCTCGAACACTGCGGCGCCTTCGACAAGGTCGCTGTGAGGCAGGACATTCGAAGCTTCGTCGCCGAGCGTAATCCAAAGGCAATTGGGATCGACACCGCCACGGAGCTCGGGACTGCCGACGGCCTCAGCCACAGCATGTACGAAAAGTTGGTGAAGGACCTCGGAGAACCCTACGCATCAAGGCTGGTTTCCGCGGAGAAACTCGTCTCGGAATACCGCTCATTGCAGACGCCCGAGGAGATCGAGGCCTACACCAAAGCGGGCGAGTACTCGCGTGACATCGCCGAGGAAGCCTTCTCGAACGAGGTAATCACGCCCGGCAAGACGACTCTGAGGCAGGTTTCCGACTGGATGGCCGATCAGCTTCTCAAGCGCGGACTCGGCGATTCGTTCGACATTCCCAATGTTAGCCTGCAACGCAAAGGAGTGCAGGCCCACGCGGACTCGGACGACACCGTCATCGAGCCGGGCGATCTGATCAACGTCGACTGGGGCGTGGGCTATTTGAACAAATGGACCGACATGAAGCGCACCGCCTACATCCTCCGCCCGGGGGAGACGGCTGTGCCACGTGGTATTCAACACGCGTTCGAGCTGGCCGTGGCCGTCCGAGAGACGCTCGTAAAGACCATCAAGCCCGGCTTTACCGGTGGCGAGATGCTCGTCAAAGTCAATCAGGTCGTCGGTGCAATGCCGGGATATAAAACCCTGTCCTTGGAAAACCCGGCGGCCGGCATGCCTGGACCCGGCGACCCATCCACCACGGTGCTGATCGGCTGCCACTCTACGGGAGACCTGGGGCACGGCTCCGGCGCCTCGGTCATCTCGTGGCCGTTGCGAGAGACCTACACCTTGAGGCCGACACAAGCTTTGGTCAATGAATTCTTCACGAGCACGCCGGTGCCCGAATGGGGCGGCCAGCGTGTCTCGATGGCGCTGGAGGACGACACCATCCTGACCGACGACGGGATCCGCTTCGTCTATCCGCCCATCTCTCACATCCTTCTGGTGCACTGATCGTGCGACTCCCGATGAAGCATGACCTGCGGCCACTCAAGATCCGCGCGGCCATCGCCGTCGGCTTCAACGCCATCGTGGTGGCCGCGATTTGCACCGTAGCGGCCGCGGAGCCGGCTCCGCCCACGGGCATGCTGCCGCGCGATGTCGTGCCCGTCGCGTATCGCCTCGATCTGAAGATTGACCCCTCTCAACCGAGGTTCTCGGGTCATGTGGGTATCGATGTACGACTGAAAGCGAAGGGCCGCCTGATCTGGATCAATGGCCAGGACCTGGCGGTGTCTCGGGTGATGGCTCACGTGGGTGGACGGACCTTCGTCGGACATTATAGGCAGGTGGACCCCAACGGAGTGGCGCGCATCGATTTCGACCGTGACCTTCCGGTGGGTGCGGCCACGCTGAACTTCGACTACGACGCACCCTTTACCACCGACTCGCACGGGCTCTATCGGCTTCAAGTCGATGGTCACTGGTACGCCTGGGCGAATGACGAACCGACGGGTGCGCGAGAAGTCTTTCCGTCCTTCGATGAGCCGGGCTTCAAGACACCCTATGCGGTAACGATTCGCACGAAAGCCGTTGACAAGGTCTTCGCGAACGGTCCGGACGGGCCGGTTGAGGCGCAGGGCGATCTAAGTGTTCACCGTTTCGCCGAAACGCGACCGCTTCCCAGCTATCTCGTGGTGTTCGCGGTCGGGCCGTTTGCGGTAGCCGAAGGCGCCATACCTGCGACGCGAGAGCGAAGTTCGCCGCTTCCGCTTCGAGTTGTGGCGACGGCGCCGCAGAAGCAGCGGTTGGCGTTTCCGCTCGCCGAGACTCCTTGGTTCATCGAGCATCTCGAAGATTACTTCGGAATGCCGTTTCCCTTTCAGAAGCTCGATTTAGTAGCTTCTCCCGGCATGCAGGGCGGCATGGAGAATGCCGGCATCGTCATGGATGACGATGAATCGCTGCTGTTCTCCGAACACGGCAGCACCCGAGCCAAACAAACCTTCGCCATTCTTCAGGCCCACGAACTTGCACACCAATGGTTTGGCGACCTCGTCACCCCTGCTTGGTGGAATGACTCGTGGCTGAACGAAAGTTTTGCCGATTGGCTGGGTTACCGCATTGCCGATCAGTGGCGTCCGGAAATCAGAACGGGAACCCGCGGGCTCGAGGACGCGTTCGGCAGTATGGACACCGACTCGCTAACCGTCGGGCGTCCGGTCCATGTCGCCCTGACCAATACATTGAATGACGCCGCATTGGACGGCATTACCTACGGTAAGGGCAGCCAGACGATCGGAATGACTGAGGCGTATGTGGGCAGGGAGGCATTCCAGCGCGCTGTACGACTGTATCTGCATCGCCATGCGTACGGCAATGCGACCGCCGAGGATTTCTATCGGGCGCTGGCGGACGCGACCGGCAAGCCCGAAATCGTGAAAGCGATGAAGAGCTTCATCGATCAGGCCGGCGTACCCGTCGTGACGATAGAACACACTGGACAGACGCTGAGCGTCCGACAATCTCGCTACACGCAGATCGGATCGCCGACGCCGCCGGATACCCACTGGCTCATACCTCTCTGCCTTCGCCAAGGAACAGAACGAACCTGTAAGCTACTCGACTCAACGGCGACGGAGATGCCCGCGCACGATGGCGTGTTGATGCCGAACGCCGGCGGCCTTGGCTACTATCGGTTCGAGATGTCGCCGGGCGATTGGGACCGCCTGATCGCAAGCGCCGCCGATCTCTCGACAGGCGAAGCCCTGGCGACAACCGATAGCCTATGGGCGTCCTTCCGGGCAAGAAGGGCGTCGGCTTCCCAGTTGCTCGCGGTCACTCTCGCGTTGGCGAACAATGGTGATGCGGACGCAGCCGCGGACAACGGCTCTCGTTGGGCGGAGTTGAGCAACAGCGGATACCTGAGCGAGACATCGAAGGCCGACCTGAGTGTGCTGATCCGTCAGACGTACGGCAAGAAGCTGTCAGCCTTGGGCTTCGATCCGCGACCGGACGCCTACGCGGCAGAGGATCCAAACCGTTCCAAGATGCGCAGCGAGGCTGTTCGTCTCTTGGCGACACTTGGGCGGTCGGACGCGCTTCGCAAGTCGCTGGATGTGGCCGCGCGCACCTATCTCGAAGGTGACGAGCATGCCCTCGATGTCAGCTACTTGCCTGTCGCACTCGAGGTCTACGTCCAGCTGGAAGGTTCGTCCGGTGCTGCGCGGCTCTATGACCGCATGATCGGCTCCGAGGATGCGCCGCTTCGCCGCGCCGCGGTGACTGCCTTGGGGAGGAGCGACAAGCCGGAGATCGGCGCGGCTATGCTGGAGAAACTCGGCGATCCGCGCTTATTCGATATCGAGCGTGTCCAGTTGCTCACGGATCTTCTGGGGCGATCGCGCACCCGCGGCGCCTCGCTCACGTGGCTCGAGGGCAAGCTCTGGAAGGGCGACGAGCGGGCCGATCGGACGCTTTGGCGTGCCGCCGCCTCGGCACCCGCCTGCACGGTGGAGGATGCGGCGACCGTGGAGCGTCTGGTGAAGCCCGCCACCCGCGATCCACGCCGCGAACTTACCCTGGGAAGGCAGCTCGAGCGGATCAGAGATTGCGCCGCGCTGAAGACCTCCCGGGGAGAGCAGGTGGCCAAGGTCCTCCAGTCATTCAGCGAGACCCATCATGCCAACTAGCCAACGCTTGATTTTAGGGACCGCCGCCGTGGTGCTTGCTTGCACCATCGGCGGCGAAGCGATCTGCGCCGTGCCGCCGGAGCAGCTCAATCGCGTCGTCGATCTCGGCCTCAATCATTCCGAGATCGGAGACACGATCGAGCACCTCACGGACCAGATAGGCGGCCGTCTTACCAATTCGCCGTCCCAGCGCGCTGCGGTGGCTTTCGCCATGGAGAGGCTGAAGGGTTGGGGGCTCGGCAATGTCCATGAGGAAGGATACAAGTTCGGACGGGGTTGGAGCGTCACATCCTATTCAGCAGCCATGACCGCACCGCGCACGCTCCCGCTCGTTGCCGTACCCATTGCGTGGACACCGGGCACCAACGGGGTCGTCAACGGAGAGGTCGCGTTCGCTCCCATCAGCGGGCCGCAGGATTTCGCCTCGTGGCAGGGCAAGCTCGCCGGGAAGATCGTTCTCCTCGATCCGCCGGGTCACGTCGTCGATGAGACGGAGGTTCCCTTTCATCGTTGGAAGCCCGAGGAACTCGCCAACCCCATTTTGGCCATTCCCCCGACGGATGCGGAGCAAGTCGCCGAGTCTCGAGCGGACAGTCTCGATTTCGGTAGGAAGCTCGATGCATTTCTCAAGACCCAGGGGGCCGTCGCTTGGGTGCGCTGCTCCAACCTCGACCGAAAGCTCGTTCACGGCGTGGGCTATTTTTATCGCGAGGGACAAACGCTCACTTTGCCTGGTTTCGAAATGGCGGCCGAGGACTACCGCCGTCTGGTCAGATTGATGCACGAGGGCCTAACGCCGAGTCTTAGTCTTCAGGATGACGTGCGGTTCGATGATTCAGACCTGAACGCCGATAATGTCTTTGCCGACGTACCGGGACGCGACTCGAAGGCGGGTTACGTCATGGTCGGCGCACATATGGATAGCTGGGCGGCCGGTGACGGCGCCATGGACGACGGGGCCGGCGCCGCGATCGTCATGGAAGCCGCGCGCATTCTTGCTGCGGCGAACGTGAAGCCCAAACGCGCCATCCGCTTCGCATTGTGGAGCGGGGAGGAAGAAGGGACGCTCGGTTCAATCGCCTACGTCGATCAGCACATCGCAAGCCGGCCAGGATTTGCACCGAAAATTGACCAGTCAGGAATCTCCCAAATGATGCTGGCGGACCACACTTGGCCTATAGTCAAGCATCCTGGCTACGGTGACATCAAGGCCTACTTCAACCTGGACAGCGGCGGCGGCCGCATTCGCGGCGTGTCGCTTCAGGGAGATCTCGAGGCGATGCCCATCGTGAAGGAATGGCTGGCCCCGCTTTCAGGCCTCGGCGTCACCGCGGTCTCTCCCAGAGTGAGCCACGGTGGCGATCACAATTCATTCTCTTCCGTGGGTGTGCCCAGCCTGACCTTCACCTCGGACATGCTGGACGCGTTCCAGATTTACCACTCGAACGCGGATACCCTGGACCACCTCAAGCCGGATGAGATGCGTCAGGCCGCCACGGCCGTGGCGGGGATTCTGCTCGAGGCCGCAGACAGCGATGCGGACATGCCGGCGATGCCGCTGCCTACCCAGAACGCCTCCCCGAAGGCCGGGGAGTTTTGAGGGACGCATCCGAGCCGAGCTCCTCCCTATTGAGCGACGGGGGAGGGCTGCTGCTCGATACCCACTTCGAAGAGTGCCACGCGCCACACGCCGTCACGGCACGTGAGGATTTCCAGATAACGGAAGGTATCGGACCGGCGTTTGCCGTTACCTGACGCGCTTATACCCGGTGCGCTTACGGTGCGGGACGCAAAAACGACCGCTGAATCCGCGGTCAACAATCGGGTCTGGCGGTCAACGTCCACGAAAGGGTCGAAATGTGTTTGGGGGTCGGTAAAGAGGGCGAGTAGTTTCTCCTGACCGAAAACCTTTCCAGATCTGGAAACATAGGCAAAGTCTGGAGTGAGCGACTTCTTGATCGCGGCCTCATCCGCATGCTCGAGTGCGGCGTCGAAACTGTGCGCGGCTCTGTCTACATCGTCTGACGACGTTGCCGCGTTGCCGGGTACGAATCTGATTGCGGCGGCTAAGGCTAATGCTGCAGTCGAGATATGGATGTGGGCTCGAATTCTGTTGGTCGTCATTTGTGAACTCCGGATAGTACATACGCGGCCGTGGTCATCGCGGACCCAGCCTTTTTGGGCCACTCACAGTTGAGTTAATGTTGTTTTCGCAACCCCTCCTTCCACTTGCGGTAGTTATCGGCCGCATCGGATTGCTTGAGCACGCGTGCCTCAGGGTCCAGCACGACATGAGCGCTCGGCGGTACGGCGATGGTTTCCGAACCGTTCACCATCCTCAGATGACGCAAGCGGCCATCCACCTGCACCTCCACCGGCATGGGGAACGGTAAGCCGTGGGGTACTCTCCAAGACACCGTGAGTCGTCCACCGTCGCGCGTGGCAATCAACTCCGGAAGCTGCGCCTGGCGCAGATAGACGTCGAAGAACCACGCGTAATCTTTACCCGTCACTTGGCGTACCAGCGCCTCGTACTCCTTCGTGGAACCAAAGCGGGGCACGAAATTCCCGGGCTTTGGGTCCGTGCGCCCGTACACGGCCAAGCGGGTGATCGTCCAGAAATCGCGGTCCCCGATCAAATGGCGCAAGGTGTGGAGCATCCATGAAGCCTTGACATACACATCCTGCCCCGGTCCCGATACGGGATCTTCCAAATCCGACCCGCTGCGCGATTTTCCCGAGACCACCGGCACCTTGTTGGTGATCTCATCGCGTTGACTGAGCAGGATCGCCAGATAGCGCGCGTCGCCTTCGCGCCATAATCCATACAGTGGGCGCATGTAGCTCGCGTAGCCTTCATGTAGCCACATGTCGTCCCAATCGGCCGCAGTCAACTGATTGGCAAAGTACTCGTGCGAAAACTCATGGAAAAACAGACCGTCAAAACCTTCCGGCGACTTTGCGTAATGGAAACCGTAGCCGTTGATCGTCTGATGCTCCATTCCCATGTAGGGTGTCTCAACCACGCCGACTTTCTCGTCACCGAACGGGTAGGGACCGATCTGCTTCTCCAGATAGTCGAGAGCCGGCGCGAATTCGCTGAAGAGCCCCCGAGCCTGTTGTTCTTCTCCGGGCAGGTACCAGTAGTACATCGGGATCCGATTGCCGAACCGACTCTGGTAAGTCCCGGAAATCTCCTCGTATGGACCGACGTTGAGCGCAATACCGTAGGTATTGGGGTGATGGACCCGCCAGTTCCAACGGGTACGGCCGTCCGATAAGGTATCGACACCGATCAACCTGCCGTTCGAGGGCGCCTTCAGGCCTTTCGGAATGGTAATGTGCAAGGTCACCAACCCGGGCCTGCCGGTGGGAAAATCGAGGCACGGCCAGAACAGGTCGCAACCGTGGCCCTCGGTCGTGGTGCCGAACCATGTTTTGCCCTCTTTTGTTTTTGCCCATACGACTCCGCTGTCGTAAGGCGCGCGCAGCGCGACATGTGGAGTGCCGCCAAACGTAATAGTCGCGACAACTCTTTTCCCCGTTGCAACCCGCTCCGGTAGGGTGATTCTCAACCGGCCGATCGGGTTAGAAAACGACGTCGACGCGAGCGGCCTGCCGTCGATCGCGACCGCAGTGGGCCCAAGATTCCGGTCAAGATCGACCACCAGAACCGTCAGTGGCGCCTTCGCGGTGAAGGTCAATCGGGCGACACCGGTCAACCTCTCCGTATCGGGGAAGATCTCGAAGTTGAGATCCGCCTGATCGAACACGAGCTTGGCCTGCTCCGGGTCGATGGGCCCGCCGGTACGGGCTGTCTGTGCGGTGAGCGGCGGCTGCCCTTTCTGGGGCAGACCGCTCGTTGTCCCCATCAACACCAGGCCCACACCGCATGCAAGCAGCAGCCTCTCGACAGTCATCATTTGAACGCAGCTCACTTGGGCGACTCGATCCCCCGCGAAAGAGTCGCGGTAATGTCCGACTCCTTCGCAGCCCTGAGCTTCTCGCAGGACCGGATCTCCTCGAGCGTTCCGTCAAGGGTTCCCGCTTGACCATCGCGGATCGCGTGGGCGCGCATGACTTTGTCGAACCTGGCCGCGTCAGGCTCCGAACACAGACGAGCGCCCATGCCGGGGTGAAACACGAGGGCGAAGTCCGTAGAACTGATCCGATCATAATTAGCGTCTAACCAGTCCAATGCCACCTGTTGCGTCATTGCATAACGAAACAGGATCGTGACGAGATCGGCTTCCTCGGCCACGCGCAGTCCGGTACTCCCAATCCTCGTCAGCAGCGAGCGAGCGACCTCCGGATCGTCGCTCGATCCCAGAGCGAAGACGATCATGGGCCGCGCCATGCCGTCTGAAGATGCGATGGCCCTCTTTAGAAGCGCCTCCGCACCCACACGCCCGCCCGTGCGCGCGCGCAGAGTGAATGCCGTCTGCCGAAAGGCGGTGTCGAGCGCCGCCTCGTCGCCGGCCAGAAAGCGGTCCGTGGCGTGTTGAAGAGCGGAGACCACCTCCGGATCACCCGCTCCCAGCGCCATGATATTCACCAGACCCGCCCGTAACCGCTGCCGAACGGTGTCGTCCTGAGCATAAGCGCCGGAACGAGGGTCGAAGCCGACTCCGCGCAGGCGTGAGCCGTAAGCGGCGGCCAGTATGGCGCGATAGTCTGGCGCGGCGGCGTCGGCGACAAAGCCGCGATCGCGCAAATCCATCCACCTTTGACCTCCGTCCAATGCCGCATCGGGAATGGGGTTTGAGGACAAAGCGTTCATGGTGTCGATGAGCCGTGATGGAGCCAGGCGACCGGCGGCAAACGCCGCCCACAGACTATCGCTCACGGCGAGGCTCTCGCCGCCGGGGAATTGAGGCGCAGCCGCGATTACAGCGGACCAATCGGCATCGGGCATCTCGAACCGGTAGTACCCAACACCGTCAGCATTCGGCATGACGGGCTTGTCGTTGGAAAGCGTGATCTGCGTAGTCTTTTCGGTGAGCAACTTGCAGGTCTTCGCCGCTCCCTGCCGGTAGCAGAATGGAATCGTCCACTTCTCCGGCGCCACACTCACACCGATCGGCGCGTAGCGGCTCTGGGTGATGCGCAGGCTGCGCCCGGTTCGTTGGAGGGATAACAGCGGCACACCGGGCTGATCGGTGAAGCTCTGCAGCGCGGTTGACACGCGTGCATCTCGGCCCGCGGCCCCAAGCGCATCATAGAGTTCGTGAGTCGTGGCGCTCCCATAAGCATGGGCCACAAGAAAACGATGGACGCCCTGCCGATACCGCTTTCGGCCCAGGTAGCCGTCCGCCATCGCCAGAACCTGCGAGCCCTTACCATAGGCAAACTGATAGGCGGAAAAAGCTTCACGTTCGCCGAGATTCTTGTGCAACGCCAGTTGGCCGGGCAGCGCATCTTGATCCATTTCAGAGAATGCGCTCCTTCGCAGGCTGGTCGTAAAGTCTAGGTCCGGTCGCCACTGCGACGCGATGATGGATCCGGTTTCTTGCGCGAAGCTTTCCTTGATCCAGATATCGTCCCACCAAGTGGGGGTGACCAGGTCGCCAAACCACTGATGCGAGAGCTCATGCGCAACGATGCTCCCGAAGAAGTGGTACTGGGCCGGTGAGGCATGGTCTCCCGGGGTCAGGATGTCATCGCCGAAGATAGGGGCTCCGGCATTTTCCATGCCGCCCTTCATCAGAGGCAGACCGATCATGTCAAGCTTCGGGAAGGGGTACGGAACACCGTAGAAGTGCTCCAGGAGCCGGATGATTTTGGCGGTATTGTCGAGCGCGAATTTCCCCTGACCGATCTCGGCCGGCGGCAAGAGAACACGCAGCGGAATGGGACGAGATCTCTCTGCAGTGGGCGCGATCGTGCCTTCTAAGGAACCGAACGGGCCTACGGAGAATCCCACCAGGTAGGTCGGCAACGGCGGAGATTTTGCGAACACGTGGCGGACCCAGCCGTTTTCAGCTTTCTCCGACAGCTCAGGCATATTGCTCACGGCTCTCATACCGGCGGGCGCGATCAACGTGACCGTGTAAGGAACCTTCAAATTGATATGATCGAAAGACGGGAAAGCCCGGCGTGCATTCGTCGGCACGAAGTAACTCAACACGAACCACTGCCCGGCGACTTTTCCGTGGAACAGCCCGGTACGGACCTCTTGGAACGGCGCCTCGTAATCAAACGAGACCGTGGCCGCCCCCGTAGAGAGAAGCTGCGGGAACCGTATCTGCGCATCGCCTGCTTCGTCGAGCTCCGAGTACGTACCCTCTACCGAGCTTGCACCCTGACGAATCGAAACGTGGCTGACCGCGAGTTTGCGCCCGTTGATCCTGATGACCTGCAGCGGCCTATCGAGGTTGACATCGATTTCCACGTGGCCGGAGAACCTCGGCTTGCTGGGGTCGACGGTCAGAGCGATGCGATATTCCTTGGGGATGGCATCTGTTGTGGGAGGCCCGCGCTCGGCGGCGGTCGCTGCGCCGGCGCATAGATTGGTACCGGCAAATATCACTCCGAGCGAGAAATTGATGAGGTCGTGACGCGTCAAGGCTCTGTTCCCCCGCATAAATGTGGATGGACGTTTGCTTGCTGGGCAAGAAAGACGAGTGATGTGATTAGGCGACGGTGCCCGTTACGCGGGCATTTCGTGGCACGCACGAGCGTGAGTTAGTCCTTGTGACCCGGTGACGGCGACATCAGCCGATCGATCAAGAAGGCCATCCTGAGGGACATCAGCTCAGGCCTCTGCAGGGGGTCGCTTACTCCGTGCCCTCCTTCTTGACTTTCGTACAGGTGAACAGTTGATCCAACTGCTTCCAGTCGGGCGGCGAGCTTGCGAGCGTGCCCCGGTCCGACACGGTTGTCCGCCGTGGAGGAGGTAATCATGAAAGGCGGATATTTCACCCCCTTGCGGACGTTTTGATAAGGTGAATAGCGAAGGATCGCTGCGCGGCCTGCGGGAGTTTTGGGGTCGCCGTACTCGTCCAGCCACACCGCACCGATACCCATATAGGGAAGACGCATTATATCGGTCAGTGGCACGTCGCTAATCACTGCTCCATACATATCAGGCCTCTCGATGGCGACGGTTGCGGCCAGCAAGCCGCCATTGGAGCTGCCAAAAACACCCATGTGATCAGGCGTGGTAAACCCATGCTCGAGGGCGGCCGTGACCGCCAGGAAGTCGTCATAAGAGCGCTGACGGTGAACGCCCATCGCCGCCTCATGCCATTCGTTGCCTCGGTCACCGCCGCCGCGGATACCCGCTTGGGCAAGCGCGCCGCCGCGGGAAAGCCAACTCAGGAAGGCACGCCCGCCCTCGTCGGGGCCGAGGTACTGTGGCTGGAAAGTGACGTTGAAAGCGCCATAGCCCGTGATGAGCGTTGGAGTTTCTCTCGGGTGAGCGATCTTCTTGGGTCTCAGGAGGTAATAATCGATCGCAGTGCCATCACGTGAGACGGCCGTCCGTGCCTCGACCAGATAGCTTGATGCATCGAACAGCGGTTGCTCTTGAAAGAGCGTCCCGATGCGAGTCCCGGCATGCACATAGTCATAGCGCGTAGGTACGACAAAGCCGGTCGTAAGCCTGACATAGTCATCACTGATGTTGTCGGCCGCTTCATAGCCGATCGTTGCTCCGACGGGCTGCACATCGCCGCGTTTCAGCGCCCAATGGTCATTTTCGAACCTGGCACTCATCGGTCGCTGGGTCAGATGCCTGGTGATGATGAAATTCACCGCGGATCGTGTGATCGAGATCTGTCGCACCGACCCGTCGCTAATGACATTCTCACCCGGGTGCGGGGCGTAGACGATGGATAGGCGGCGGTCCTCCGGCGTAGAGGGATCCGAATCATAGGCCACGATGGTATTCGTGGGCGCAGATACGCCACCGATTGCGGCAGGCTGGGTCGTTTGGAAAATAATATGCCGCTCGGTTATTCCGAGGAGCCAGGTTACGAGAAAGGGCAATTCGACCGTTCGTGCCGTGTGCCCTGGTGCAACGATATAAGTTCTGAAATGCGAAAAATCGACAACGCGTTCTATGACGCCTTGCCGAGAGTTGCCCGAACCGACGGCATAGACATTGACCAATTGATCGGTTGATTCGCCATGCCAAACCAGGGGCGCGGCTGAGAGGGATGTTCCCCGCCTCCAGAGATGAACGGCGTCTGAGAAACCCGCAGCGGTCAGCGAATCGCGGAAGGTGCTGGACGAGATCAGCACTGTATTGGCGTCGAGCCAGGCGAACCGGTGACGTCCCGGGGGCGCGCGGAATCCATCTTCGACGAACTTGCCCGTGCTCAATCTGAATTCTCTCAGTTCGCCCTCGTCGCTCCCCTCGAGCGAGAGACCCAAAAGGCAACGGTCATGATCGGGTGGCGCGCACCGGGTCCCGAAGTTAAAATATTGAAGCTCATACGGCTTCTTTTCACTGGCTCGCAGCGCATTGACGTCGAGCACTGTGCGCCACGCCCCGGGAAGCCCTTCAGCACCGCGATCCGCGACCTCGAGCACGCCCTGTGGATGAGCGACATCCTTTGTGAATCGTAAAGCACGATGCCCTTCGAGAAAGATCGCCGGCTTGGACGGCGCACTGCCGAGTGATCGCTTCAATTCCGCGGAAACCGCGGGATATTCTGGAAGGGAAGAAAGGTCCTTCTTGGTCTGTTCAGTTTGCTCACTGGCCCATTTGAGCGCCGCCGGGTCCTTTGGCGCTTCCAGCCATTGGAACGGGTCTTCCTGTGCAAAGGCGTTCGAACAAGGCAGGATCAGAACCGCAATTGCCAAGGCAAATAGGCCATTCATGAGCTTCAGCATCATTGTGATTCCCAAAGTTGACTGATCTACACAGGATTGACGGATTTACGCGCAACGCCGGTCCGCTCCCCATTCGCCTGTCTTATGCATTCAACTAAGCGGCCTGTTCGGACGGGCGAAAGGCCGGAGACGATTTTGGGGATCCTTGCCCGCCTCGAGCGAAGTACGCGATCGGCCTTGCGCGGTGCGGGGAGCAAATTTGCGCTGTTTTGCGGTTGCCAAACAATCTGGTATGCCTACGGATGTAGTTGACGCAATATGGATTCTGGATCCAGTTTACACCGCGAACACGCACTTTCACAAGGAGAGAAGGGAGCGTTCGGGCGATGACGGGTTAGATCCTTGGCGGCCGCCGGTTGCGATCAGCCGACCTCA
The DNA here is from genome assembly GCA_963784105.1 of uncultured Gammaproteobacteria bacterium. GTDB lineage: Bacteria > Pseudomonadota > Gammaproteobacteria > Steroidobacterales > Steroidobacteraceae > Bog-1198. The sequence continues at coordinate 321,737 of CAWAQE010000007.1, read as the reverse complement.
ACCGCGTCCTCTCCGAGGGGATGAATCGCGCTTGAGCGCCCGCTTCGCGCGCGGGATTGGACGGGTCACCACCCGTCCACCTGTGCGCCACGGACATTCCTTGCCACAGGCGTCGCCCACGGAATCGGACCTGACGGAATCGAAGTTTACTTTACCCCTACAAAGGGTGGGCTAGGGCGGGCTGACCGAACGGCCGCGAACGACAAATTTATATAAAAACAATGAGTTGCGTGAATATTTCGGCCTGACACAGACCGCCGCGAACAGTAGCGTAAGAGGCCTTTTTGGTGCCCAGGAGAGGACTCGAACCTCCACGAATTGCTCCACTGGTACCTGAAACCAGCGCGTCTACCAGTTCCGCCACCTGGGCAAGATGGGTCCGCCCTACGCGAGGCGCAGAAATGTACGCACTGACCTCAAGCTTGTCAATGAAGGTAGCTCATCATGTAGCTCATTATAGACGGCGGCCGGCCGGAACAGCCGCCGGCCGCCTGTCGCAGCGCTCAGGTTGCCCGGGGGTGCCGTGCACTTTGGTTAAGCCGGCCAATGAGCGATCATGGCAGTTTGGCATGCGCCTATTTGCGCCGCCAAGGTTCGGACGGAGCGGCAGCCATGAGTGGTAAGGGAGCAAAATCGCAGCCGACGGCGGAAGAGCGCGCTCTTCGGCATCAGTTCCTTCACGGCATGAGCCATGCCGCCTGCACGGTCAACGTGGTGACCACCGACGGCGCGGCCGGGCGGCATGGAGTGACCGTGTCGGCCATGGTGTCGGTGTCCGCCGATACACCGCAGCCGACGCTGCTGGTATGCATTCACCACCTAAGTCCGGTGGTCGCCGCGCTGCTGAAGAACGGCGTGTTCTGCGTCAATGTGCTGCGCGACGATCAGGCCCATATTTCGGACAACTTTGCCGGACGCAGCGGCGTTCAGGGCGCCGCGAAATTCGATTGCGCGAAGTGGGCGACGCAATTGACCGGTGCTCCGCGCGTGGTCGATTCACTCGTTGCCTTCGATTGCCGCGTCACCGCGAGCGAACGCGTGGGGTCGCACTTCGTGGTGTTCGGCTCCGTACAGGATATTTTCGTGGCGGGCGCCGGTGCCCCGCTTATATATGCGAATCGAGCCTATGGAGTGCCGCGCCACTTTCATCAACGGCGCTCGCCGCGCGGCGGCACGGCCGCCGGCACTCTTGCCGTCGGCTGCTACCAGGTGGTCGCGCCGTACGTCCTTCCTGCTCTGGCGTCGCGCCTGACGAAATTGCACCCCGAAATCTCACTGACATTGGTGGAGGCCGATCAAGAGCATCTGATCGCCAGCCTGCGGCGCAGCGATACGGAGGTGGCTCTGCTCTACGACCTCGGGCTGAACGAGGACCTGCGCGTGGAACACCTTGCCGCGGTGACTCCCTATGTGCTGCTCGCCGAGGGGCACCCGCTGGCCGCCTCTTCCGCGATTGCGCTGCAAGAGCTGGTGCAGGAGCCTCTGGTCTTGCTCGATATGGAGCCCAGCCGGGATTATATTTTGTCGCTGTTTCGCGATCTCGGCCTGGAACCGAATATTGGGTATCGCTCCCGGTCTTTGGAGATGGTGCGCGGTTTCGTCGGGCATGGACTGGGGTACGGTCTCTTGGCCACGAAGCCGGCCAACAACATGACCTACGATGGACGCGCGCTGGTGGCGCGGCCGCTGACGGGCACGGTCAAGAACAGCCGTCTGGTCCTGGCGAGCCTGAAACGCCGTTCCATGAGCGCCATGGCGCTGGAATTCGCGGAGCACTGTCGCGCACTTTTTGGAGTAAACCAGGCACATCCCTAGGGCGCGCAAGACCCCCGCCAGGCCAATATGCGCCCGGGGCCTCGCAAAGCTGATAACCTGGCGGCAACGCAATCGGCCCTCCCGCCATCTGGGACGCCGGGAATTGCGCACCCACCGAAGGATTGCAGCATCACTCTATGACACGACGTGGACCCACGGGCACGCGGCAGCCGAAAGCGAATCAGACGGGGTCCGCCGCGGATTGGCGCGGCGAAGACCCCAATTTGGAACTCGAGAAATCGCGCTACGCGGATCCCATCGCGAGCCGGGAATTGCTGCTCAAGCACTTGGCGGAGGCGCCTGAGCCGCTCACCGCCGCGCGACTCGCCAAGCGTCTGGGCCTGAATACCGGCGCACAGCGCGAGGCATTGGACAAACGTCTGGCGGCGATGGTGCGGGACGGCCAAGCGATCCAGGGGCCGAATGGCTTTGCAACGGCGGGCGAGGGCGAACGCGTGGCGGGCCGAGTGCGCGGCCGCGCCAACGGCGATGTGCTGGTCATGCCGGACGACGGTTCCGCGCCGCTGGTTCTGGCGCGCGCAGACACCGCCACGCTGATGCACGGCGACCGGGTCGAGGTCCTCGCGGTCGGCATGAACGAGCGCGGACGGCGCATCGCGCGCTTGATCCGCCGCACCGGCGATGCGCCGCCGCGAATCGGCGGTGTCTGGCACGCGGCTCAGGACCGCGGCAGGGTGGAACCGGAGGATCCGGGTCATTGGTACTCGGTCGAGGTGCCGGCGCGCGATCGGCACGGTGCCAAAGAAGGCGACCAGGTCATCGTCGAAGTGACCAAACGGCCGCAAGGCGAGAGCGCGGCGCACGGCCGCGTGGTCGAAGTGCTTCAGGATCTGCGGCCGTCGGATCTTGCCGCCAGATTCGCGATACTCAGACACGATCTGCCGCAGGAGTTTCCGCCCGAGGTCATTGGCGCCGCCAATCGCTTTGCCTCGGAAGTGCCGGCGGCCGATGCTCAGGGCCGCGAGGATTTGCGCGACACGCCGCTGGTGACCATCGACGGCGAGGATGCCAAGGACTTCGACGACGCCGTGTACGCCGAAAGCCTGCGCGGCGGCGGTTGGCGCCTCGTTGTCGCCATTGCCGATGTCAGCAACTACGTGCGCTTCGGCACCGAACTGGACGCCGAGGCCCGTGCGCGCGCCACGTCCGTGTATTTTCCGGATCGGGTCATCCCGATGCTGCCGGAAAATCTCTCCAATCACCTGTGCTCGCTGATGCCGCGCGTCGACAGACTGGCATTCGTCTGCGACATGCGCATCGGCAAGACCGGCAAGCCCGGCAAGAGCCGATTCTATGAGGCCGTGATCCGCTCGCACGCGCGGCTCACTTACGATCGGGCGTGGGCCTACCTCGAGAACCCGCAGGGGCCGGCGGCCGATGATTTGTCGCCCGCCGTGCGCACCTCGCTGCAGACGCTGCATGCGGTTTATGGAGCGCTCAAGCAGGCCCGCGATGCCCGCGGCGCGCTCGACTTTCGCGGCGGCGAAGTCAAGGCGCGTATCGGCGCCGACGGCCGGATCGAAGGGTTTTACGCCGTGACTCGCAACGATGCGCACCGCTTGATCGAGGAGTGCATGATCGCCGCCAACGTCGAGGCGGCGGTGGCTCTGCGCCTCGCGAAGGCCGGGAGCCTGTATCGGGTGCACGGCCAGCCGGAAGACAAGCGGGTCACCGAGCTGCAGAAGACGCTGAACGCGTTGCAGGTGGGCGCGGTTTTCTCGGAGAAGCCGACTCCCCGTGAGTTTCGTCAATTGGTGGAGCGGCTGGCGGCGCGGCCGGACGGCCTGCTGCTCGAGAGCCTGGTGATTCGCTCGCTGGCCCAGGCCGTCTATCAGCAGACCAACATCGGCCACTTCGGCCTCGCACTCGAAGAGTATGCGCATTTCACTTCGCCGATCAGGCGCTATCCGGACTTGCTCGTCCATCGTGCGATCAAAGCCGCCGAGCTGCCGAATTCGACCTCCGGGCACCGCTACACGACGGCGGAATTGCAGACCCTGGGCGCGGAGAGCTCGCAGCGCGAGCGGCGCGCCGACGACGCATCGCGCGACGTGATGGGATACCTGAAGTGCCTGTACATGCAAGGCCGGGTCGGTGAGACATTCGATGCCACGATTACCAGTGCGCTCGAGTTCGGTCTCTTCGTGCAGCTGAAGGAAATGCCCATCGACGGCCTGGTGCACATTTCCGCCATCCCGGGCGATTACTGGGAATTGGAGGGTGGCGGCATGGGCCTGGTGGGCCAGCGCACCGGCCGCCGCTGGCAGCTGGGCGATACGGTGCGTGTGCGCCTGAGCCGCGTCGATCTTACGCAGCGCCAAATCGACTTCGAATTGCTCGATGGGCAAGACGCGACGAGCCACGGCACGGTGAGGGCCCCGCGGCGCGGCGGACAGGGCGGGCGACGCGTACAAGGCGGACAGGGCGGTCGAGGTGGGCAGGGCGGTCGAGGCGGCGGCAAACGCGGGCGCGGTGGCCGTGGCTGAGGGACGGCGGGTATGGCTGATTCAAAGCGAAACCTTGTCTACGGCTTACATGCCGTCAGCGCCGTGCTCGAGCGGTCGCCGGAGCGCTTGCTGGAACTCTGGATTGCACAGCCTCGCGATGATGCTCGCACTCGGGGTCTCAGAGAGCGTGCCGAGAAGGCGGGGGTACGGGTTCAGTCGGCCAGCGGCGAGTCCCTTGCCAAACTGGTGGGGGACGTGGTCCACCAGGGAGCGGTGGCGGCGGTACGGCCGCTCAAGGGATGGGATGAGCACGATCTCATCCAGGCATTAAGTCAAACGGCGGGGGATCCCCTGCTGCTCATTCTCGACGGCGTCACCGACCCGCACAACCTCGGCGCCTGTCTGCGCACCGCGGATGCGGCAGGTGCGCATGCGGTGCTGATTCCGCGGGACCGGGCGGCCACGGTGGATGGGGTGGTGCGCAAGGTCGCGGCGGGCGCGGCCGAGTTCATGCCGGTGGCGAGCGTGACCAACCTCGCACGCACCATCGACATGCTGAAGGAGCGCGGTATCTGGGTGGTTGGAACCGACGGCGAGGCACTCCAGACCCTGTATGCGGCGGATTTGAAGCGGCCGCTCGCTCTGGTGCTGGGAGCGGAGGGCGTCGGTATGCGGCGCCTGACTCGGGAGCGCTGCGACTTTCTGGTGCGCATTCCCATGGCCGGCCAGGTGGAGTCCCTCAATGTGTCGGTGGCCGCCGGAATTGCGCTATTTGAGGCCCGCCGCCAGCGCGCCGGTTGACCCACACCACCCCGAACGAGTATTCTTCGCGCTCTTTTTCGCCGGCTGACCGGCCTCACTCCTTGCCTCACCGCTCGCAACGGGAGGCGTAAACCGTAGGGAGCCTACAATGCGGCATTATGAAATCGTGCTCCTGGTCCATCCGGACCAGAGCGAGCAAGTTCCTGCGATGGTCGATCGCTACAAAGGCATGATCAGTGCCGGCGGCGGTGCGGTGCATCGTTTCGAGGACTGGGGCCGGCGCCAGCTGACCTTCCCCATATCCAAGGTTCACAAGGCGCACTACATCCTGCTCAACATCGAATGCGATCAGAAGACGCTGACCGAGCTCACGGGTTCGTTCCGCTTCAGCGACGCGGTGCTGCGCAGCCTGGTGGTGAAAATGGACGAAGCCGTCACCGAGCCCTCGCCGATGGCGCGCGCTCCGGATGAGAACGCCCGCCGCCACGACGACTTCGGCGACGACGGCGACGATGACGACATGCCCATGGGCGCACGGTAATAGGAGAGCAACATGGCACGTTTTTTCCGCCGCAAGAAGTTTTGCCGATTCACAGCCGATGACGTCAAGCAGATCGACTACAAGGATCTGACGACGCTCAAGAGCTACATCACCGAGACCGGCAAGATCGTTCCGAGCCGCATCACGGGTACGCGCGCTCACTATCAGCGCCAGCTGCAGCTCGCCATCCGGCGTGCGCGCTTCCTGGCTCTGCTGCCGTACACCGATCAGCACTAAACACGCGGGCTAGTACATGGATATCATATTGTTGCAGAAGGTCGCGAACCTCGGCCAAATCGGCGATCGCGTCAAGGTCAAATCGGGCTACGCACGCAATTTCCTGGTGCCCACCGGCAAGGCCACCATGGCGACGGCGGCCAATATCGCCAAGTTCGAAGCGCAGCGCCACGAACTCGAAGCCAAGGCGAATCAGGAACTGGCCGCGGCCCAGGCGCGAGCGCTCAAGTTCGAGAACTTCAAGCTGGAGCTGAAAGCCAAGGCGGGCGCGGAAGGCAAACTGTTCGGTTCCATCGGCACGGCCGACATTGCCGAAGCCGCCGTCAAAGCGGGCCAGCCCATCAGCCGCAGCGAAGTGCGCATGCCGACGGGTCCGATCCGCGTCACCGGCGAACATCAGGTGCAGTTGCACTTGCACACTGACGTTGATGTAGCCTTGCAGGTCACAATCGTCGCCGAAGAGTAACGGGGGGCAATCGCGTCCCCTTGGGGTTGCGCATGGCCTCTCGAGTCAGCAATCGTTCATTTGGGTCCGGCGGAGCCTCGGGCGACGGCCTGCGCCTGCCTCCGCATTCGGTTGAAGCCGAGCAATCCGTACTCGGCGGTCTGATGCTGGATTCCGCGGCCTGGGACCAGGTCGCCGACCGCGTCATCGCGGAGGATTTCTACCGCAACGATCATCGGCTGATATTCGAAGCCGTGGCCGGCTTGATCGAGCGCAGCCAGCCCTGCGACGCCGTTACCTTGTCCGGGCACTTGGAGAGCCAGGGATTGCTCGATCAGGTGGGCGGCTTGTCCTACCTGGGGTCGCTGGCGCGCGACACGCCCACCGCGGCCAACATCCGCGCGTATGCGGACATCGTGCGCGAGCGCTCGGTGCTGCGGCAGCTCATTACCGCCGGGAATCTCATCGTCGGCAATGCGCTGGAGCCGGAAGGGCGCGAGGCGCGTGAAATCGTCGACGATGCCGAGCGCGCGGTGTTCGAGATCGCCGAGGCCGGCTCGCGCGGCAAGGTGGGATTCAGAGCCGTCAAGAGCATCCTTCCGGAAGTCGTCAATCGGATCGACGAGCTGTATCACTCCAAGGGCACGCTGACCGGTATTCCGACCGGATTCAAACAGCTCGATGAAATGACCGGCGGCCTGCAGCCCGGCGATTTGATCATCGTTGCCGGACGGCCTTCGATGGGAAAGAGCACCTTGGCGGTGAACATCGCTGAGAACGCCGCACTCGGCTCGGGTAAGTCGGCTGCGATCTTCAGCATGGAAATGTCCGCGGAGTCTCTGACCTTGCGCATGATTTCGTCGCTTGGCCGCATCAATCAAAGCAACCTGCGCTCCGGCCGGCTGCAGGAGGAAGATTGGCCGCGCATCGATTCCGCCATGACACAGTTGGGCAGCGCCAAGATCTTCATCGATGAGACGCCCGGACTCACCCCCACGGAGCTTCGCGCGCGCTCACGCCGTTTGAAGCGCGAGCGAGGGCTGGACCTTATCGTGGTGGATTATCTGCAGCTCATGCAGGTTGCCGGCACCAAGGAGAATCGAGCGACCGAGATTTCGGAGATTTCGCGGTCGCTGAAGGCTCTCGCGAAGGAATTGAAGGTGCCGGTCATCGCATTGTCGCAGCTCAACCGCGGCGTGGAACAGCGGGTGGAGAAGAAGCCGGTGATGTCGGATCTTCGCGAATGTGTTACCGGCGAAACGCCAGTGATGCTGGCCGACGGCCGACGAGTGCCCATACACGAACTCGTTGGGCAGACACCCGAAGTGTGGGCCATGAGTGCGGATCAGAAAATCATCAAGGCGCAAAGCGACTTGGTATGGTCGAAGGGAGTACGCCAAGTATTCCGTGTATCGCTGGCGAGCGGCCGCTCGTTGCGAGCCACGGCCAATCATCGAGTATTTACCGGAGACGGATGGAAGACAGTCGGAGAGATCGGTCTCGGTTCTCGAGTGGCCCTGGCCCGGCAATTTCCTTCGGTTACTGAGCCCGCAGCTTGGTCGGATGCCGAGATCTCGCTGCTGGGTCATTTGGTGGGCGACGGCAGTTACCTCACCAACCGGCCCCTGCGCTACACCACGGCTTCGGAGGCTAATAGTAAATTAGTGACCGAGTGCGCAGTGGCTCTCGGCGGCACCGTAACGCGGCATGCGGGCCGCGGCAACTGGCACCAGCTCGTCATTGCGGGCAACGGCAATCGCTGGCACACCGCCGGCGTCGGCGCCTGGTTGAAGGGTCTCGGCATACACAATCAGCGCTCACACCAAAAGCATTTGCCGTCTGCGGTATTCCAACTGAGCGATGCGCAAATAGGATTGCTACTCAAGCATTTGTGGGCCACGGATGGTTGTATCCACGTACGCCCTGCGGGTGCGCGTGGCGCCCCTAGAGTTTATTTTTGTAGCTGCAGCGAACAACTCGTTCGAGACGTATCTGCACTGCTGTTGCGCTTGGGCATTGTCGGACGCATTCAACAAGTGCGGCAACATAGCGGCAGACCTCTTTGGTCGGTTGGGGTCAGCGGATCCGAGCAGCAGGCTCTGTTTCTCGCCAGAGTGGGAGCGTTTGGACCTCGCGAAGCGCCGGCGAAGGCTCTGGCTGCGAAACTGGCCGTGACGCGTTCGAATCCCAATGTCGATACATTGCCTCAGGAATTGTATACGCAGCTGCGATCGTCGATGAGCGCACAGGGATTGACCCGGCGTCAAATAGGCCCCTTGCGCGGCACTATTTATTCGGGCGACAAATTTCGTCACTCGCCATCACGCTCAACCTTTAATTCTTATGTCGATTTGCTCGACAACGACGCGTTAAAGACTTGGTCAAATTCCGATCTCTTCTGGGATCGCGTCGTGGCTATTGGTCTCGAAGGCGAGGAAGAAGTCTTCGACATGACAGTTCCAGGCCCCGCGAGTTGGTTGGCCGACGGTATTGTCAGCCATAACTCGGGCGCGATTGAACAGGACAGTGACCTCATTCTGTTGATCTATCGGGAAGAGGTGTACGACAAGAACACGACGCGCAAAGGCATCGCCGACATCATCATTGCCAAGCAGCGTAACGGGCCCACCGGTGACTTGCAGCTCACGTTTCTGGGCGAATACACCAAGTTCGAGAACTATGCGCCGGAGTCGTACGCCGAGGGCGTATTTCGGTGATGCCGCGGTGAGATTCTCGTGACACCGATGGTCAGCGCGTCGGTAGATACCGGCGCTCTGCGTCATAATCTGCAAACCGTGCGCCGGTGGGCGCCCAAGTCGCGCGTCATGGCCGTGATCAAGGCCAACGCCTATGGTCATGGGCTCGTCAATGTCGCGCGGGCGCTCGACTCCGCGGACGCCTTTGCGGTGGCGCGAGTCGACGAAGGCCTGATACTGCGTGAAGCCGGCATCAAGACGCCCACGGTGCTTCTAGAAGGCGTCTTCGACAGCGAGCAGCTCGACGCGGCGGCGGCCGCTGATTTCGACCTGGTCGTGCACACCCAGGAGCAGATCGAGCTGCTGCGCGCGGCGCCGCGCGGTGTCCATTTCAGGGTATGGCTCAAGCTCGACAGTGGCATGAATCGGCTTGGATTCAAGGGCGCGGCGTTCGATGATGCGCATGCGGCGTTGAGCTCCCTGAGCGCGGTGCGCTCGCCCGTGAACCTCTTCACGCACCTGGCTTCCGCCGACGAGCCGGAACTCACCACGACCGCCGAGCAACTCGCCCGCTTCGCGGCCGCCACGCGCTCCCTCCCCGGCGAACGCAGCATTGCGAATTCGGCGGGAATGCTCAGCTTCTCAGACGCCCAAGTCGATTGGGTGAGGCCGGGCCTGCTCCTGTACGGAGTCTCCCCCAATGAAGGCGCCATCGGCGCGGATTACGGTCTGCGGCCCGTGATGACGCTGCACTCGCACGTGATTTCGGTCAAGGATCTGGCCGTGGGAGAAAAGGCGGGCTATGGCGGCGATTGGACCGCCGCGCGGCCGACGAAGCTGGCGGTTGCCGCGGTGGGCTATGGCGATGGCTACCCGCGAAACCTGGCCTCGGGCGCTCCGGTGCTGGTCAATGGCGAACGGGCGGGGCTGGCGGGGCGCGTATCGATGGATATGATCGGAATCGATGTCACGGATCTGAAGCAGAGGCCCAAGCTCGGCGATCCTGTCGTGCTGTGGGGAGACGGTCTGCCTGTGGAGGAGATCGCCGTCTGGGCGGAGACCATACCGTACGAGTTGCTGTGCGGGATCAGTCAACGAGTGGCGGTGACGCTGCGGTAGCGGGGTCTCCGGGCGGGCTCCTTACTTTGACGCGTGCGTAAGCCGGCGCCCTTTTTGACCCGCCATGAGCGCTTGGTGCAGACTTGCGCCATGCATTGGGCAACAGGGACGTTAGATCGATGATTCTTCCTCCATGCGGACGACCTTGCGCGCTCGCGCTCGTGATATTCGGCTGGTGGCTCGCGCCGCGGCCGGCGCTTGCCGCCTGCAAGCTCGGCCAGATGGCGGAACTGCCCGTCACCATGAGCGATTCGAAGCCCATTCTCACCGCGAAAATCAACGGTGAAGACGCGCGATTCGTCGCGGACAGCGGCGCGTTCTTCAGCATGATCACCGAGGCCAGCGCCGCACAATTCAATCTCAGGCTGACGCCGGCTCCTTGGGGCCTGTATGTCAAGGGCATCGGCGGCAACGTGGATCCCTCCATCGCGACCGTCAAGGTCTTCACCCTGGCCGGCATCCCCATCAAAAACGTCGAGTTCCTCGTCGGGGGCAGCACCATCGGTGGGTCGGAAAATGTGGGCGTCCTGGGCCAGAATTTCTTCCGCATCGGCGATGTCGAATACGACCTTGCCCGAGGGGTCATTCGCTTGATGCGCAGCGAGGGCTGCAGGCACGCTCTGCTGGCGTACTGGGTCAAGCCATCGGATCCCTATTCGGTCATGGATGTCGAGGCCGCGACTCTGCAGTCGCCGCACACCACGGGCACGGCGCTCATCAATGGAGCCACGATTCGCGTAATGTTCGACACCGGCGCGTCCACTTCGCTGCTGTCGCTCAAAGCCGCCGCGCGCGCGGGCGTCAAACCCGATTCGCCGGGCGTCGTGGCGGCAGGCTACGAATCCGGCATTGGGCGGGGTTCCGTCAAGAGCTACATAGGGCCATTTTCGAGCTTCAAGATCGGCGACGAGGAGATTCGCAATACCCGGCTGCGCTTCGGCGATATCGATCTTCCGAACGCGGATATGTTGCTGGGCGCCGATTTCTTTTTGTCCCATCGCATCTACGTTGCCGGCAACTTGCATAAGCTGTTCTTTACCTACAACGGCGGCCCCGTGTTCAATCTTACCGCCTCGGCTGCGCGGACGGCGTCCGCCGAGCCGCCCGCCGCGACAGCCGCTGACGCCTCCCCGAAGCCCGATAAGGCGCCCGATGAGCCTGCCAACGCGGCGGCGTACAGCCGGCGCGGAACCGCATTCGCAGCGCGCCGCGATTATGAGCACGCGATCGCCGATCTGACGCGCGCCTGCGAACTCGATCCGGCCAACGCTGAGTTCTTTTACCAGCGAGGGGTCGTTTATCGTGAGAACAGACAACCCGTGGCGGCGATGGCCGACTTCAATCGGGCGCTCGAAATCAACCCTGAATACGTGCCGGCGTTGGAAGCCCGCGCCGTGCAGCGCATTCGGGCCGGCGACGGTGCCGATGCCCGGACCGATCTGGACGCGGCGGATCGGGACGCGCCCAAGGAGGCGGACGTGCGCCTTTTCCTGGCCCGGGCTTACGAGCATCTGAATTTTCCGGGAGCATCGATTGCCCAGTACGATCTGTGGATTCTCACTCATCAGAATGACGCCAGGATGGGCGGAGCATTGAATGGCCGCTGCTGGGAGCGGGCGCTGCAGGGGGAAAATCTTGCCAAGGCCCTGACCGACTGCAACGACGCGCTCAAGCTGAGCGCCAAGGCGAGTCCGCTCTCAAGGGCAGTCCTCGACAGCCGAGGCCTGGTGCGGCTGCGGTTGGGGGACTACGACAGGTCTATCGCCGACTACGACGCTTCGCTGAAGCTCGCTCCCAAGAACGCTTGGTCGCTGTACGGACGGGGCGTCGCCAAGATGCGCAAGCATAAGATCGCCGAAGGCGAGGCCGACATCGCGGCGGCAACGGTGATCTCGCCCGGTGTAGGCGAAGAATTCAAGGGGCACGGAATCACTCCTTGATCCCGCTCTAGCTCTCGAAGAATCCCATCTTCACGCCCGCCAGCTGCACCACATCGTTGTCGTTGAGCCGGCGGGCCTGCGGTCCGATCGGCACCCCGTTCACCTGCGGGTAATCGTTTTCCTTGCCGCTGTCCACGTGCACGATGAAATAGCCCTCGGCGCGGCGGGTAATGGCCGCCACTTGCACGCCAGGACGGCCGAGCGTGGTGAGCGCTTTGGTGAGTTCCAATTCGCGGCCGGCGAAGGCGCCGCTCAGCACCTGAAGCTTGGCCTTGGGCAATGCCGTGGCATTGTCCGGCACGCCGGGACGTTTGGGCGCCGCGGCTGCGACCGCCTTGGCGGCTTGGTCCACCGCGACGCCAACTCGGCGAATGCGTTCCTCACCCTGCGATGACGGGGTGATGACCATGGTTTTCTCGAACTCGTCCTGCTCGGCTTCGCCGTCCTGGCTGTCGACGAAGCGCAGCTGGTGATGGCCGACGGTAATCACGTCGCCGTGCTGCATGGCGTGCTTCTTGATCAGCTTGCCGTTGACGTACGTGCCGTTGGTACTGTTCAAGTCTTCCAGGAACGAGTCGTTCAGAATGTTGATGATGAGCGAGTGATGACCGCTCACCGCCGGATTGTCGATACGAATATCGTTGTCCGGCAGGCGCCCGATCGTATAGCGCTCTTTATTCATGTTGTATTCTGCGAGGATCGAACCATCCAGGCTGAGCATCAGGCGTGCCATTTAGACTCCATATCCCTAACCGAACCATCCCAAGATTTTGTCAAATATACGCCGGTGCGCGGGGAACGGCTCGGCCACGTGGGCCATGATCACCGATATATTATCCCGCCCGCCGTTGTCGTTAGAGAGCTGTATCAGTTGTTTAGCAACAGTATCAAGATTAGCACTAAAGGTACTGATTGTTAAGTGAATATCCTCGTCTTCAATCATGTCCGATAGGCCGTCCGAACAGAGGACGTAATAATCGGACTTCTGCACGGGCTGCTCGTGGATCTCCACTTCGACGTTTTGCTCGACCCCGAGGGCCCGGGTAACATAATTCTTATTTGTTGCACGCTGTGCTTCCTGCTGCGAATAGAAGCCTCGATCCACCAGTTCCTGCAGCAGGGAATGATCCAGGGTCATCTGCTCGAAACGGTTGTCGCGCAAGCGGTAAAGCCTCGAATCCCCGACATGAGCGATCGACATCTTGTTGTCGTGGAACAAGCACGCCACCACCGTGGTGCCCATGCCCTCACATTGAGGCTGGGTCTTGGAGGTGTGGTAGATGATTTTGTTGGCTCTGTGAATCGCGTCACGCAAGATGATGCTGGTCCGGGTCAATCCGGTGTCCGCGTCGGGCACGGTGAGGTCCTCGCGCATGATCGCATCGCGTACCAAGTTGATGATGGTCTTGACGGCGATGCCGCTCGCGACCTCGCCCGCGTTATAGCCGCCCATGCCGTCGGCCAGCACGAACAGGCCGATGTCGGCTTCGGTGCCGATCATGTCCTCGTTGTGCTCGCGGACCTTTCCCGTGTCGGTAAGCGCCACGCTGGCGATTTTCCCCTTCAGGCTCATGGGCTACATCCAATCATGGCATTCCGCTCGGTATCCGCGACCTACAGTCTTCCAAGGCTGCGGCCATCTGCGCCCCTGAGTCATACCTCGCATCGGGATTCTTGGCCAGCGCTCGATCGATCACGCCTTCGACGCAGGTCGGCAGATCAGGCCTGAAAGCGCGCAATGGTGGATGCGGCGCTTCGGCGATCTGCTGCATCAGCCCGGTCATGGAATCCGCGGTGAACGGAAGCTGGCCGGTCAACAATTGAAACAGGCTAACACCCAGGGAAAACAAGTCCGAGTGACCTGTCACAGTTCGTCCCTCGAGCTGCTCCGGCGACATGAAGGAAGGCGTGCCGAGCACGATGCCGGTGCGGGTGCTGCCGGCTCCCGAAAGACGCGCAATCCCGAAATCGGTGATCTTCAGAATGTCGGTGCCCGGGTCGTACATCAGGTTCGCCGGCTTGATGTCGCGATGGACGACTTGCTGCTTGTGCGCGAAACCGAGGGCATCGGCGGTGCGGCCGATGATTTCCAAAACCTTGCGCGGCTCCATGAGACTGTCGGATTTCGCATAGTCGCTCAAGTGTCTCCCCTTGAGATATTCCATGGCGATATAGGCGAGTCCGCGCTCCTCGCCGACGTCGTAGATGGTCACGATGTTCGGATGATTGAGCCGGCCGGCGGTTTCAGCTTCGCGAAAGAAGCGCGACCGGGCTTCGACCAGTTCGGCATCGCTGAACTCGCTGGCCAGCGGTATGGCCTTGATCGCTACCATACGGTTGATGGCCGTATCGCGTCCCAGGTAAACGATTCCCATGGCGCCGCGTCCGATCTCGCGCTCGAGCTGGTAGCGGCCGAGGCGCTGAATGTCGGCCGCGCTCGAGGTTAGGTTGGCGGTGGCGGCGGGCGCCGCAGCGGCCGCTGCCGGGGCGGGGCTCGCCGCGATTCTTGGCGGCCGCCGGGGCGGCTTTGGGCTTGGCGCGCTCGGCGTCCATGAGCCGCTTGAGGCGGGCGGAGACGTCGCGGTAGGTATTGTCGAAACGGGCCAGATGGCGGTAGACGGCGGTGGCCTGCGGCGCCCGCCCGCGCTGCTCCAGCTGAGATCCGAGGGTGTACAAATCGCTCAGCACGGTGGCGTTGGGCTTGCGGCCCTTGAGTTCAGCGAAGCGCTGCTCGAAATTGTCGAGCAGGCGGGCGGTATCCGTGCCGACCGGCCTCGGTATCCTCGGTGCGGGGGTTGCGGCGGCGGAGCCGGCGAACCGGCACCAGAGAAGAAGCGCGCTGCCGCCCGTCAATAGAACTATCCCCGGAAGCCACAGCCAGGTGTCCAGATTTGCGATGAATCTGAGCAAAAGACCCAAGCTCAAGGTCCCCAGGCCCACAATCGCTGCGATCAGCCCAAATTTGCGCATGCAATAGACATAATCCGAATCTAGAAGCCCGGCAGTATAGGTGATCGGGCCGTAATAACTGCAATGCTAAGCTCACAAATCGACGCGAAGGAAGCCCATGGCGAAGTCCAAAGAGGTATTTGTCTGCCAGAACTGTGGAGTGTCTTCTCCAAAATGGCAGGGGCAGTGCGCCGGCTGCGGCGAATGGAACACCTTGGTGGCCGAGGTTTCCCGCGTCAATCCACGTAAGGCGGCGGCCTCGGCCCGGTCCCCGCGAGCGGACGTTTCCTCCTCTCTGGCCGCGGAGGCCGTTCTGGAGCAGCCTCGGCTGACCACGGGCTCGACCGAGCTCGATCGAGTACTTGGAGGGGGCCTCGTGCCGGGCTCAGTGACCCTGATCGGCGGCGATCCTGGGATTGGGAAGTCGACGCTGATGCTGCAGGCCGCGGCGGCCCTCAACGGCTTAGGGCCCGTGCTGTATGCCACCGGCGAAGAATCTTTGAAGCAGGTCGCACTTCGCGCCCGGCGGTTGGGGCTGCAGGCCGCGACCGCGCGGCTGATCGCGGAGACCTGCGTGGAAGATATCGTCGCCGCGGCCTCGGGCCTTGCCGCGCGGGTGCTCATCGTGGACTCCATCCAAACCATGCACTCGGAGCGCATCGATGCGGCGCCGGGCGCGGTTTCGCAATTGCGCGAATGCACGGCGGAACTGGTGCGTTTCGCCAAGGCCGGCGGCACGGCGGTGCTGCTCGTCGGGCATGTCACCAAGGAAGGGCAGATCGCCGGGCCGCGGGTGCTCGAGCACATGGTCGATACGGTGCTGTACTTCGAGAGCGACACCGGCAGCCGCTACCGCGTGCTGCGTTCGGTGAAAAACCGCTTCGGCGCCGCCAACGAAATCGGCGTGTTCGCCATGGTCGAGCAGGGACTGCGCGAGGTGACCAATCCATCGGCGATCTTCCTCTCGCGGCACCCCGAGCCCGTCCCGGGCAGCGTCATCACGGTCATGCGCGAGGGAACGCGTTCGCTGCTGATCGAAGTACAGGTGCTGGCGGATGCGAGCCTCGGCGCCAATCCGCGCCGGGTGGCGGTGGGCATCGACGGCAATCGGCTCACCATGCTGCTCGCGGTGGCGCATCGCCATGCGGGATTGCAGTTGCAAGGGCAGGATGTATTCGCCAATGTCGTGGGCGGCGTGCGCCTGGCGGAGACCGCCGGAGATTTAGCCATTGTGATGGCCGCGCGGTCGAGCCTGCGCGATTCGCCGATTCCCCATTCCCTGATCGCCTTCGGCGAATTGGGTCTTGCCGGCGAGATTCGCCCCGTGCCATTCGGCGAGGAGCGCCTGCGCGAGGCGGCGAAGCACGGCTTCAAATCGGCGGTGGTGCCCGAGGCAAACGTCCCGAAGCGGCCCCCCGACGGTATGACGGTGCGCGGCGTCACCCGCTTGAACCAGGCCCTCGACGCCCTCCAGTCCTAACGTCCCAGAGCCAACGCCGACGCTCACGCGACCCGCCAAATACCACCGACCCGCCAAACACTACCGACCCAGCCATCAAACGCCGCCGACTCGAGCGCCCAAAACACGCCGAGTCGATCGGCGGGTTCAGGCACGCAGAGGGGTAGGTCGTCATGAATCGACCACCTGAATCCGCCAGTGGTCGATTCATGATGACCTACCCCTTTCCAGGCTTGAACCCGTCAATCGGCTCAGGGGTGTTTGGCGGCCGGATTCGGACGGTTTTGATGGCGTTGTCGCCGGTTTGCAGCACCTCGAGCATGTAGTCGGCCAGTTTCAACGTCGTCCCGGGTTCGGGAATGGTTTCCAGGTATTCCACGATTAAGCCGTTCAGGGTTTTCGGGCCGTCGGTGGGCAGGTTCCAGCGCATGGATCGATTCAGCGCGCGGATGGTCGTCGATGCGTTGGCGACGAAGCTGCCGTCGGCCTCGGCGTGCACGTCCTTGTGCATCATGGTCGCGGGATCCGTCGTGAATTCGCCGACGATCTCCTCGAGTATGTCCTCGAGGGTCACGAGACCCTGGATATCGCCGTATTCATCGACGACGAACGCCATGCGGCGCTTGTCGCGCTGAAAATTCACCAATTGCGTGTTGAGAGTCGTGCCGGACGGCACGAAGTACGCTTCGCGGGCGCCGGCCGCTTCGATCAAGGCATCGCGGTCCAGCCGGCCGCGCGCCAGCTCGTGAACCACCTGCTTCATGTGCAGCACGCCGATGATGCGGTCGATTTCCCCCTCGTAGACCGGCAGGCGCGTGTGCTGGCTCTGACGCAGCTGCTCGAGGATCCGGTCCCAATCGTCGTCGACATCGATGCCGACGATTTCGTTGCGCGGCACCATGATGTCCTCCACGGTGGCGTTTTCCAGATCCAAAATGCTGACCAGCATTTGTTGGTGGCGATGCGGAATCATCGCGCCGGCCTCGGCGACGACGGTACGCAGTTCTTCGCTGCTCAGGGAATTCGAGGCCTGCAGCGGCGAGACGCCGAACAGGCGCAGCACGCCGTTGGCCAGAAGATTCGTAGCCCACACGAAGGGATACAGCAGCAGCAGCAGGGGCGTGTAGATGTAGGCGGCGGGCAGCGCGAGCCGTTCCGGATGCAAGGCGCCGAAAGTCTTGGGCGCCACCTCGCAGAAGATCAGCAGCACCAGGATCAGGCCGGCCGCGGCGAAGGCAACCATGAATTCGCCGCCCAGGCGCAAGGCGATGAATGCCACCAGCATCGGCGCGGCCACGTTGACCAGGGTGCTCAGCAACAGGATCAGCCCGATCAACCGGTCGGGATGAGCGAGCAGCTTCTCCGCCAGCCGCGCGCCGCGATGTCCTTCATTGGCGCGATGCCGGAGCCGGTAGCGGTTCAAGCTCATGAGCGCAGTTTCGCTGCCGGCAAAGAATGCCGCGAGAATGAGCAATCCCGCCAGTGCGCAGAAGAGTAATCCTAGCGAGGGATGCGACATTTGTTGAAGCAATGGCGCGTGTCGATGCAATGGCGCGCGGTCCGCACGGTCCGGCCTAGCCCCAATGCCGCCCGAGCACATCCTCGAGCACGAATTTGGCGCCGAAATACGCCAGCGCCAGCACGCCGAAGCCGCTCAAGGTCCAGCCCACCGCGGAGCGCCCGCGCCAGCCGAAGCGGATGCGGCCGATCAGCAGTACGCCGAAGATGATCCACGCGATCAGGGACAGCGCCGTCTTTTGAACCAGATGCTGAGCGAACAAATTGGTGACGAAGACGAAGCCCGTGAACAGCGACAGGGTCAGCAAGACGAAGCCGGCGCCGATCAGCCGAAACATGACTTTTTCGAGGGCATCGAGCGGCGGCAGGACGCTGGGCAGGTCGGCGATACGGCGCGTGCGCAGCCGCCGATCGAGAAACACCAGCAGCAAGGCGGTGACCGCGGCCGCGAACAGCAGGGCGGCCGCGCCCATGGAGAGCAGGATATGTGCGGTGAGTTCCCAGGCCGGCACCGGGGCTTCCGCATAGGCATGCCCGGTCTGCGTGACGGCCGCTCCCAGTGCCGCGCTCGCCAGCAGGATGGCGCCGAGCACGCGATTCTGCCTTTCGATGGAAATCAGGCAGGCGAGCACGGCGAGGGTCCAGGCCAGCAGGGAGATGGCCTCGGGCAGGCCGATGGAATAAAGCCCATGCAGGCGCATGGTGTAAACGATGGCATCGCTGTGGGAGACGATTGCCGCAAGGCTCAGGACCCAGGCGACAGGTTCCAGCCACGGCTTGTTCACGCTGCGCAGCATGGCCCAGGCGCCGGCCGTGTATAGCACGAACAAACTGATGGGGATGGCAAAAATCACGGCCGGCCTAGGATAAGGGGAGCTAGCCGCCCCGGCAATCGAACTTTGATAACATCCGCCTATGTTCGACCGACTCACCTCAAGCCTCTCCTCCGCGCTCAAGTCCCTGTCCGGCCGCGGCCGGCTGACCGACGACAATATTACCGACACGGTCCGCGAGGTGCGCCTCGCGCTGCTCGACGCGGATGTCGCGCTCAGCGTCGTCAAGACATTCACCGATGCCGTGAAGGCTCGGGCGATCGGCGTCGAAGTCACCAAGAGCCTCACCCCCGGGCAGGCCTTCATCAAGGTCGTGCACGAGGAGCTGACGCGTCTCATGGGGGAGCCGAGCAGCGGCCTGAATCTGCGCGCGCAGCGTCCGGTGGTCGTCATGCTCGCCGGCCTGCAGGGCGCGGGCAAGACCACCAGCGCGGGCAAGCTCGCGCGCTGGCTGATCGAGAAGCAAAAAAAGAAGGTGCTCATGGTCAGCACCGACGTGTATCGCCCGGCGGCGATTCTGCAGCTGCAGACCCTGGCGGGGCAGGTGGGGGCGGGATTTGCCGCGGCGCTCGCCAGCGAAGCGCCGGTGGCCATCGCGAAACGCGCTCTGACCGAGGCCACGCTGCAGGCTTACGACGTGCTGCTGCTCGACACGGCGGGCCGCCTGCACATCGACGCCGAGATGATGGCGGAGATCCAGGAGCTCGAAGCGGCCCTGCATCCGCACGAGCGGCTGTTCGTCGTCGACAGCATGGCCGGACAGGACGCCGTCAATGCAGCCAAGGCTTTCAACGAGGCCCTGAGCCTGACCGGCGTGATCCTGACCAAGGCCGACGGCGATGCGCGCGGCGGCGCGGCGCTGTCCGTGAGGCAAGTCACCGGGAAGCCGATCCTATTCGTCGGCACGGGCGAGAAATCCGAGGCGCTGGAGCTGTTTCAGCCGGAGCGGATTGCCTCGCGCATCCTGGGAATGGGCGATGTGCTGTCGCTGGTCGAACAGGTTCAAGGCCAGGTCGATCAGGAAAAGGCCGAGAAGCTCGCCAAGAAGATCGGCAAGGGCAAATCCTTCGACCTCGGCGATTTGCGCGACCAGCTGAGCCAGCTGCAAAACATGGGAGGCATGTCGGCCCTGCTGGACAAGCTGCCTGCGCAAATGCAGGCCAATGCCGCGGCGGCCGCCGGGGCGGTCAACACCCAGAATCTGAAGCGCCAAATGGGAATCATCGATTCCATGACGCCGCGGGAGCGGCGGCGCCCGGAAATGATCGATGGCTCGCGCAAGCGCCGCATTGCAGCGGGCGCGGGGGTGCAGCTGCCGGAGGTCAACCGCCTCCTGAAGCAGTTCGACCAGATGCAAAAAACCATGAAAAAGCTCGCCAAGGGCGGCATGTTGAAGAACATGATGCGCGGCATGGCGGGGCGCCTGCCGCCCGGATTTCGGCCGTAGGGGCCAACCGGGATGGAGCGGGCGACCATTTGCTGTTTATTCAACGAGTTGTTGCTCTTGGGCCCCGGTTGTCATTACAATTAGCGGCTACGCTTTGCAAGGTGAATTAAAGATGGTGACGATTCGTTTGACTCGACGCGGCGGCAAGAAGACCCCGTTCTATCACGTTGTGGTGACCGACAGCCGCAAGCGTCAAGGCGGCACCAGCCTCGAGAGCGTGGGGCTTTTCAATCCCATCGCGCGCGGTGCGGAAATCAAACTGCGGCTGGACGTGGCCCGTATCGAGCATTGGGTCAGCAAGGGCGCCCGCATGTCGGACCGCGTCAAGTTTCTACTCACCAGCTTCCGCAAGCAGGCCGCCTAGGGGCCATTGCATTGCAATAGCCTGAAGGGGATACGATGAGCGACGAATCATCGGCGCTCATCCAACTAGGGTTCGTGGGAGCGCCGTTTGGCGTCCGAGGTTGGATCAAGCTACGTTCACACACCGACCCTCCGGAACGCCTGCTCGATCATCGAAGCTTGCAAATCGGCCGGGGGAGCGTCTGGCAGAGCTATCGCATCGAGGCCAAAGGCCGCAGCGGCGGCGCACTGACGGTGAAGCTGGCCGGGATCGAGGATAGGGACCAGGCGCAGGCGCTGCGGGGCGCCCAGATTTGCGTGCCGCGCAGCGAGTTGCCGCAGCGGGACGACCGGGATTTCTACCGCGCCGACTTGATCGGCTGCGAGGTGGTGAATCTCGACGGCATGAGGCTGGGCACAGTGCAGCATTTTTTAGAGACGCCGGCGCAAGTTTTGATGGTGGTGCGCGGGACGCAGGAATTTTGGATACCGGCGGTGCCTCGGCATTTACGGCGGGTGGATTTGCAGGCGCGGCGGGTCGTCGTGGATTGGAACGACGGGGGCCTGACGGGCCCCGGTCGAAGCGCATGCGTATCGCCGTGGTGACGTTGTTTCCGGTGATGATCCATGAGGCTCTGGCGCACGGCGTGGTCGGACGGGCGGTGGAACGCGGGGGCCTGCAGGTCGAGTGCTTCGATCCTCGCGACGACGCGACCGACGTGCATCGAACCGTCGATGATCGGTCCTACGGCGGCGGGCCGGGCATGGTGCTGAAGGTCGAACCGCTGCGAAGCGCCTTGCGCCGTGCCGCGGCGGCCCTGCCGCAGGGCAGCCGGCGCGTGTACTTGGGTGCGGACGGAGCCAGGTTCGATCAAGGCGTGGCGCGGGCGGCGTGCGGCGCGGCGGGCTTGGTGTTGGTGGCGGGACGCTACGAGGGCGTCGATGAGCGATTCATCGAACGCGAAATCGATGAGCAGTGGTCGATCGGCGATTATGTGCTGTCGGGCGGAGAGCTGCCGGCGCTGGTGGTGATCGATGCGATTGCGCGGCTGCTCCCGGGAACGCTGGGGCGGGCGGAATCGGCGGAACAGGAATCGTTCAGCGACGGGTTGGTGGACTGGCCGCATTACACGCGGCCTCCGGCGATCGACGGGCAGACGGTGCCCGCGGTGCTGATCTCGGGCGATCATGCGGCAATCCGCCGCTGGCGCCTGCAGCAGGCGCTGGGCCGCACTTGGTTGCGGCGGCCGGAGCTGCTCGAGCGGCGCGGCATGAGCGATGAAGAGCGGGTCTTGTTGGAGGAATTCAAGATCGAACGTGCCGGCGGCACGGGGCGAATCGAAGACAGTCAAAGGTGAGGCCGGAAGGCGAGGACAAATGCTATGAACAAAATCATCCAAGAATTGAACGGCGAACGTGCGACGCGCAAGTTTCCGGAATTCAACC
Source organism: uncultured Gammaproteobacteria bacterium (assembly GCA_963784105.1). Classification (GTDB taxonomy): domain Bacteria; phylum Pseudomonadota; class Gammaproteobacteria; order Steroidobacterales; family Steroidobacteraceae; genus Bog-1198. Next base: position 299,720 of record CAWAQE010000007.1, on the reverse strand, counting down.
CGGGCGACACCGTCGTCGTGCAAGTCAAAGTGGTGGAGGGTGATCGTGAGCGCGTTCAGGCTTACGAGGGCGTGGTCATCGCCAAGAAGAATCGCGGCCTCAATTCCTCATTCACGGTGCGCAAGATTTCGCACGGCGAAGGCGTGGAGCGTGTGTTTCAGACCTTCAGTCCGTCGATCAGCGAGGTCAGCGTGAAGCGCCGCGGCGCGGTTCGGCGCGCCAAGCTGTACTACTTGCGGGATTTGTCCGGCAAAGCGGCGCGCATCGACGAGAAAATATAAACATCGGCTCCTTATCCCAAGGGGCGGACGGGAGGCTTTGAATGAGTGTCGGGTCCGCTCTCATGGGATTTTTCGGCCTGGTGTGGCGGATTCTCGAAAGAATCCGCCGGGTCCTGCATCTGATCCTGATGCTGGTGATTTTCGGATTCGTTCTCGCCGCGCTGCATACCAGCATTCCCAGCGTGCCGCATTCGGCGGCGCTGGTGATCGATCCGGAGGGCGAGCTGGTCGAACAGCTCTCGAGCGATCCGGTGCGGCGCGCCTTCGGGGAGGCCTCCGGAGGGCCTGCGCCGGAGACTCTGCTTCGAGACGTGACTCGACGCCATCGGCGCCGCGAAGTCCGACCCGCGCATCAAGCTGATCGTGCTCGACTTGGGCTCCCTGGACGTCTCAGGCCTTTCCAAGCTGCAGGAAATCGGCGCCGCGCTGCGCGACTTTCGCGCCGGCGGCAAGCGAGTGGTGGCGGCGGCCGATTCGCTCGATCAAACCCAGTACTATCTGGCGGCGCAGGCCGGCGAGGTATACCTCGATCCCATGGGGCTGGTGTACGTCGACGGCTTCAGCTACTACCGCATGTTCTTGAAGGATGCTCATCGACAAGTTGAATGTCGACGTCAACGTGTTCCGCGCCGGAACCTTCAAGAGCTACACCGATGAATTCTCACGCAGCGACATGGCTCCCAGCGAGCGCGAGGAGAGCACCGTATGGCTGGAATCGCTGTGGAACGCCTACCAGCAGGATGTGACGCGGGCCCGCTCGCTGCCCGCCAACGCCCTCAGCGAGTTCGTGGCCGATGAGCCGGCGGCGCTCGCCGCCGTCAACGGCGATGCGGCCAAATTGGCGCTGCAGCGCGGCCTGGTCACGGCGCTCAAGAGCCGCCGTCAAGTGGCCGACGAGCTCAAGGTGCTGGTGGGCGAGGATGAGGATACTCATTCCTTCAATTCCATCGGAATGAATCAGTATCTGGCGTCGGTGCGTTCCAAGCGCGTCTTGAAATCCAAATCGGATACCAAAGTCGGCATCGTGGTGGCTGCGGGAGAGATCCTCGACGGCCATCAGCCCCCGGGCACCATCGGCGGCGAGAGCACGGCCGATCTGTTGCGCCAGGCGCGCTACGACAACGCCGTGAAAGCGGTGGTGCTGCGCGTGGACAGCCCCGGCGGGAGCATGTTCGCCTCAGAGCAAATCCTTCGCGAGGTGCAGAATCTGCGCAAGGCCGGCAAGCCCGTGGTGGTTTCCATGAGCACCTACGCCGCGTCCGGCGGGTACTATATTTCGGCGGCGGCGAATCAAATCTTCGCCAGTCCCACGACTTTGACCGGATCCATCGGCGTATTCTCCGTGGTCCCCACGTTCCAGCGCACGCTCGAAAAGCTCGGGGTCAAGGTCGACGGCCTCGGCACCACCCCGCTGGCCGGCGACATGCGCCAGGACCGGCCGCTCACGGCGGCGACTCGCCAGATTCTCCAGACCTCGGTCGATCATGCGTATGCGGAATTCCTGCGCCGCGTGGGCGACGGACGCAAGAAGACCGTCGAGGATGTGGACAAGATTGCGCAGGGCCGGGTATGGGCCGGCGTCGATGCCCAGCGCATCGGCCTGGTGGATCATCTGGGCGGCCTCAAGGATGCCACCGACGCCGCCGCGAAACTCGCCGAACTGGGCTCCGACTACGACGTCGATTACATTGAGCCGGAGCTGAGCCTGCGCGAGGAGCTGCTGATGCAGCTGCGCACCGAGACTCTGCACATGGCGCAAATCGCCGGACTGATTCCGCCGCGCACCGACATCGAGCGGGTGCTCGACCCTGTGCTCGAGCAGGCGCGCGCCATCGCGAAGCTCAATGACCCTCGGGGGCTGTACGCGTACTGCTGGTGCCGCGCGCCGCGCATGTCGCTCAAGGGATTCGTGGGCCGCTGAAGGCGCGCTTGCGTCAGCAGGGCATGTCGCCCCTACAGCGTGCGGCCCCTACAGGCTGGACCAATCCAGCGTAATCTTCCCTGATTTCCCGGAATTCATGATCTCGAAGCCTTCGCGGTAATCGTTGATTCCCAAGCGGTGGGTGATCACGGGACGCACATCGAGACCGCTCTGCAGCATGCTCGACATCTTGTACCAGGTCTCGAACATTTCGCGGCCGTAGATGCCCTTGATCACCAGGCCCTTGAAAATGACTTGGTTCCAGTCGATGGCGGTTTCGCCCGGAGGAATGCCCAGCATGGAGATGCTGCCGCCGTGATTCATGGTGCGCAGCATTTCGCGCAAGGCGGTGGCATTGCCCGACATCTCGAAGCCCACGTCGAAGCCTTCTTCCATCCCTAAATCGCGCATGGCGGCATCCAGGGATTCGCTAGACACATTGAGCGTCTTGGACGCGCCCATTTTTGCGGCCAGTCCCAGCCGGTAGTCGTTGACGTCCGTCACGACGATGTGCCGAGCGCCGCAGTGCCGGGCAATGGCCACCGCCATGATGCCGATGGGGCCCGCGCCCGTGATGAGCACGTCCTCGCCGACGACGTTGAACGCCAGCGCCGTGTGCGTGGCATTGCCGAACGGATCGAGGATGGAGGCTATTTCATCGTCGATGGCGTCCGGCAGCTTGAAGACGTTGCTGGCCGGAATGGTCAGATATTCCGCAAAAGCCCCGGCCCGATTCACGCCCACGCCCGATGTATTGCGGCACAGGTGCCGGCGGCCGGCCCGGCAATTGCGGCAGTGTCCGCAGGTAATGTGGCCCTCTCCCGACACGCGGTCGCCGGTATTGAAGCCGCGGACTTCCATGCCCAGCTCGACGATTTCGCCCGAATATTCGTGACCGACCGCCATGGGCACGGGCACGGTTTTCTGCGCCCACGCGTCCCAGTTGTAGATGTGCATGTCGGTGCCGCAGATCGCGGTGCGATGCACCTTGATGAGTACGTCGTTGTGGCCGACCGAGGGTTCCGGAACGTCCTGCAGCCAGATGCCGGGTTCCGCGCGTGCCTTGACCAATGCTTTCACGAGATGCTCCTAGTGAATGACGCCCAAATCGCGCCCCGCGCGACTGAATGCCTGAATGACCTGATCGAGCTGCTGCCGGGTGTGTGCAGCACTCATCTGGGTGCGGATTCGCGCTTTTCCATGGGGAACGACCGGAAAGGCGAAGGCCACGACATAGGATCCCAGTGCCTGCACCCGCTCGGCCAGCTTGACCGCCAATGGAGCCTCGCCCAGCATGACCGGGATGATGGGGTGCTCGCCCGGGATCAAGCTGAACCCCAGACTCTGCATCTCTACGCGGAAGTAACGGGCGTTGGCATGCAGCCGCTCGCGCAGGTCAGTCGAGCTCTCCAGCAAGTCGAGCACTTGGATGGTGGCCGCGGCCACCGGGGGCGCGATGCTGTTCGAAAACAAATAGGGCCGCGAGCGCTGCCGCAGCCAGCCGACGATTTCCTTGCGCGCGGCGACATAGCCGCCGCTGGCTCCCCCGAGGGCCTTGCCGAGAGTTCCCGTCAGGATGTCGATCCGGCCGACGACGCCGCGCAGCTCGTGCGAGCCGCGGCCGCGTGCTCCGATGAAACCCGTGGCGTGGGAGTCGTCCACCATCACCAGCGCGCCGTAGCGGTCTGCCAGATCGCAGATTTCCTTCAGCCTGGCGATCGAGCCGTCCATGGAAAACACGCCGTCGGTGGCAATGAGGCGCACGCGCGAGCTTTGCGAATCCTTCAATGCCTGCTCGAGTTCGTTCATGTCGTTGTTGGCGTAGCGCAGGCGGCGCGCCTTGCAGAGGCGGATGCCGTCGATGATGCTGGCGTGGTTCAGCGCGTCGCTGATGACGGCATCCGTTTCGTCGAGCAGCGTTTCGAACAGGCCGCCGTTCGCGTCGAAGCACGAAGAATATAAAATCGTGTCTTCCATCGACAGGTAGGCGCTCAGGCGCTCCTCCAGCTCGCGATGTACGCTTTGCGTGCCGCAAATGAAACGCACCGAGGCGACGCCGTAGCCGTAACGTTCGAGCGCCTCATGGGCGGCCTTCAGCACCGCCGGATGGTTGGCCAGTCCCAGGTAATTATTCGCGCAGAGATTGATCATCTCGCGCCCGTCGGCGAGCCGCACGACAGGACCCTGCGCCGAGCCGATGACGCGCTCGCGCTTCAGCAGGCCCGCGGCATCGAGAGCCTCCGTATCGCGCGACAGCCGGTCGCGGAATTCCTTCAGCACGGGGTTCTTGTGCAATGAATCGAAGTTTCCATGCGAGTATTATAGCGGCTAACCGGGACCCCTGTGGCTCATGAACGAGGCTCATGGCAGACGAAACAGCCGATAATCAACGGCTCGACAAGTGGCTGTGGCACGCCCGTTTTTACAAAACGCGGAGCCTTGCAACCGCCGCCATCAACGGCGGGAAAGTGCATTTGAATGCGGATCGCGTCAAGCCGGCGCACCGCATACGGATCGGCGATCGCCTGAGCCTCTCCTTGGATGGCGTCGTGGCCGAGTTCGAGGTGCTGGGCCTGCCGCTGCGTCGAGGCCCGGCGGCCGAGGCCCAGGCTCAGTATCTCGAAACCCCCGAGAGCGCTCTGCGGCGCGCGAAGCTGCGGGACCAACAGAGGCTGGCGCAGGTATCTAGACCCCGGCCGGAGTCACGGCCGGACAAGCGGGACCGGCGGCGGCTCATGCGGCTGCAGCGCGACCAAACCTAGACCTTGGCGCCGAGCCACTAGGCCCAGAGGTCCGCCATGCTTTCGGGGTCGTCCAGGTCGCAGGTGCGGGCGGATTCGGGCTGTAGAGCTTCCCATGAGGCATCGAACCAGATGGCGCTGGCAATTCCAGCCGTGGGCAATTCTCTAGGCTGCGGGCTCGGTCCCAGACGGCTTGCGAGCTGACTCAAGCCGGGGTTGTGGCCGCAAATCATGATGTGCTTCAGGGCGGGGTCGCACCGCCTGAGCAGCCGCCAGGTTGTTTCGGGCGTGGCCAGGTACAGTTCACGCGCGCATTGCACCTGTTTGGCATCGAGTTCGCAGGCGTCGGCGACGATCTCGGCCGTGGCCCAAGCGCGTTCGGCCGGGCTCACCAGCAGCAGATCGGGGATGAGATCGCGGTACACGAGGCGCATCGCCATTTCCCGCGCCTCGATGGCGCCGCGGCGCGTCAGCGCGCGCTCGAAGTCTTCCGCGCAGGCATCGATGGGCTGCGCCTTTCCGTGCCTGAGCAGGCTCAGTCTGCGCATACCCACAAATGCTCACCTTCAATCCTTGTTTCGAACACACGCACGGGCTCGTAGGCGGGCGGCGACAAGGCTTCGCCGGTACGCAGGCAGAATCGGGCGCCATGGCGCGGGCAGATGATTTCCGTCCCCTCGATGCTGCCGCCGGTCAATTCGGCGCCGTCGTGAGTGCAGACATCTTCGATGGCGAAGTAGGCATCGCCGCTGCGTACGAGGGCGACCATTCGCCGGCCCACGGGAATGGAGACAGCCTGCCCGTCGCGCAGTTCGCTCGTGGGCCCCGCATCGATCCATTTCACCGCCGCGTCCTCACAGCGCGCGCCCTTACATCATCCCTGTCTGCAAACGGGCTTCTTCCGACATCATGGTCTGGTTCCAGGGCGGGTCGAATACCAATTCGACATTCGCGCGCGCGACGGTGGGTACGATCTGAACCTTGTCGCGCACGTCTTGAACCAGGACCTCGCCCATCCCGCAGCCCGGTGCGGTCAAGGTCATCTTGATGTCGACGGTGCGGGTCGCGTCATCGTTCTTGGTGACGTCGCACTCGTACACCAACCCTAAGTCGACGATGTTGACCGGGATCTCCGGGTCATAGCAGGTCTTCAGCTGCTGCCAGACGACGTTCTTGATGTCTTCCTCCGAAGCTCCGGGCGGCACTTCGGGGGCTGCCGCGGCGGTTTTGCCGATGGCATCCGCATCTTGGCCGGCGATGCGGAACAGATTCCCGTCGATGTACACGGTGAAGCTGCCGCCGAGCGCCTGGGTGATGTAGCCCACCGAGCCGAGCTTGAGATTGACTTCGACGCCGGCGGGTATGGCCACGGCCTTGACCGGGCGCTGCACGACGATGGGTTCGTTTTCGTAGGATGGCATCGTTCAATCGCTCATTCGGTGGATACCGCAGGCAGTGCCTGCGCATGGGATGATCGAAGCGCCGAGGCGAGCGTGTGCCAGCACAGGCTTGCGCACTTGACACGCGCGGGGTAGGCCCGCACCCCGGACAGCGATGCGAGCTTGCCGAGCTCCTCGGCCGGAGGCGCCGCATCGTCGGTGAGAAGCCGGTGTACTCGATCGAAGAGCCGCAGCGCGTCGGCGCGCGTTTTGCCCTTGACCGCTTCGGTCATCAAAGAGGCCGAGGCGGTCGATATGGCACAGCCCTGGCCCTCGAAGCGGATGTCGCTGATTTTATCGCCGTCCATTTTCAGGCGCACCGTGAGGCGGTCGCCGCACAGGGGATTGAATCCCTCGACGCTGGCATCGGCCGGCTCCAGGACGCCGAAATTTCGCGGCCGGCGGTTGTGGTCGAGAATGACATCGCGGTAAAGATCGTCAAGTTCCATGGCGTCAGCCGAACAGCTTGCGCGCGCGTTCGACGCCCGCGGCAAGCCTGTCGATTTCCTCGAAGGTATTGTAGAAGGCGAATGAGGCGCGGGCCGTCGCCGGCACCTTGAAGTGTTCCATGACCGGCATTGCGCAGTGATGACCGGTCCTGATGGCGATGCCGTCTTCGTCCAGAATCGTGCCCAGGTCGTGAGGATGCACGCCCTCGACGACGAAGGAAACCAAGCTCGCCTTGTGGCGCGCGTCGCCCACGATGCGAAGGCCCGGAATCCTGCAGAGCACCTTGGCCGCATGGTCGAGGAGGGCGGATTCGTGCGCGTGCGCGGCGCCGCGATCCATGCGCAGCAGAAAATCGGCCGCCGCTCCCAGGCCGATGGCGCCGGAGATATTCGGCGTGCCGGCCTCGAACTTATGAGGCAAGCCGCTGTAAGTGGTTTTGGCGAAGGTCACGGTGAGAATCATGTCCCCGCCGCCCTGCCACGGCGGCATGCGCTCCAGCAGCTCCTCGCGTCCGTACAGGACGCCGACGCCGGTGGGGCCGAACATTTTATGGCCCGAGAACGCGTAGAAATCGCAGCCGAGGTCCTGCACGTCGACCGGCATGTGCGGCACGGCTTGCGCGCCGTCGATCAGCGTGACGATGCCGCGCGCCTTCGCGGCGGCGATCAGGCGCCGAATCGGCAGGACGGTGCCGAGCGCGTTGGAAACGTGGGCGCAGGCAAACAGGCGGGTGCGCGGGCCCATCAGCGACGTTACCGCGTCCTCGTGGACCTCACCGCGCGAATCGATGGGGGCAACCACCAGGGTGGCACCGGTCTGCTCGCAAACCATCTGCCACGGGACGATGTTGGCATGGTGCTCGAGGTACGTAATCAGTATCTCGTCGCCTGGCTTCAGCATGGGCCTCGCGTGGCTCTGCGCGACGAGATTGATCGCCTCGGTGGTGCCGCGTACGAAAATGATTTCGTGCCTCGAGCGGGCGTGGATGAATTCGGCCAGGCGATCCCGCGCGGCCTCGTACATCGCCGTCGCTTCCTGGCTCAAGGTGTGCACGCCCCGGTGGATGTTGGCGTGATGGTGCCGTTCGTAATCGTCGACCGCCGCGATCACCGCGTTCGGCCGCTGTGCCGAGGCGCCGTTGTCCAGGTAGGCCAGGGGCTTGCCGCGCACCATGCGGGCCAGCACCGGGAATTCGCGGCGCAGTTCGTCGACGTCGAAGTACGGGGTTCGGTCGGCCAGCGCAGTATTTTTCATCGGAATTTCCGCAGGGTGTTCGAATCGGGTAACTGGGAGATCAGCGCATTCTCGATCGCGGCCCGCGCCGAGGCGACCGACATTCCGGTGAGCACGTCGGCGAGGAAGGCGTATACCAGCAGGCTTTGCGCTGTGTCGCGGTCCAGCCCGCGCGACAGCATGTAGAAGAGCATGTCCGGATCGAGCCGGCCGGTGGTCGCGCCATGCGCGCATTTGACCTCGTCGGCATGAATTTCCAATTGAGGCCGGGTGTCGATTTCCGCGGTCGGCGACAAGAGCAGGCCGCGGCAGGATTGCTGCGACTGCGCATGGACGGCGCCGGCATTGACGATGACCTTGCTGTTGAAAATGACGCGGCTGCCGTCGCCGGCGATGGCGCGCGCGGTTTGGCCGCTGCGGGTGTCGGGAGCGCCATGGGTGACGATATTGAGGCAGTCGACGTGCCGGTTTTCGTGTCCCACCAGCAGTGAATAGCTGTCCAGAGAGGCGCCGGGCTTGTCCAGGTGCGCCTCGAGGGCCGTGCGCACCAGGCCGCCCCCCAGGGCGATGGTGAACTGCTTGCACTGACTATCCCGATCCTGGCGGAGGGTGAGCGAATCCAAATGCGTGGCGGCGGCGTCCGTCGCGTAAACGCGGTAATGCTCCAGCCGAGCGCCCTCTTTGAGGGCGATGTGTGTATCGGAGTTGGTGAGCGGGGTGTGCTCGCCCTGGGATACGTGGTGCTCGATGATGGTGGCGCTCGATCCTGGGGCGGCCTCGATGATGACGCGCGGATAGGCAATGTCATCGGCGCTCTCGCCGGTGGCAATGTGCAAGATGACCAGCGGCACCGGTACGTGCGCCGTGATTTTGAGATGCAATCCATCGGTGAACAGCGCGGTGTTGAGCAGCGACCAGCGCTGCCCGTCGTCATTGGACGGCGGTTCCAGATAGTGCCGAAGGGCCTTATAATCGAGTTTAGATATATCTTCTATACTATTGATTTCTATTCCATTAATTAGTCCGTCAGAAAACGGCATTATGGGATGGCCGTTGACCATGACCAGGGACGCGGCCCGATCGGTCTTGCCGAGCAGCGACAGCGAGGCGTGCGGTTCGATCTCGCTCAAGGTCCTGCGCGGCGCATCCACGAAGTTCTGCGCGGCGAGGCTGCGCAGATTGGTATATCGCCAGCTCTCGTCGCGCAGGGTCGGCAGGCCGAGCTTGAGAAATCTCCGCATGGCCGCTTCGCGCAGCGGCGACAGTGAATCGGCGGACCGTGCCCGCCACTGGGCGGCGAAAGCGCGCAGCGCCGCCGATTGCGGCGGGGATGTTTGCGGCGCCGGACTCATGCGACTTCCGCCCCCATCACCCAGTCGTAACCGCGCCGCTCGAGCTCCTGCGCCAGGGATCGATCGCCCGATTTCAGTATCCGGCCGCCCGACAGCACATGGACTTGGTCCGGCACGATGTAGTCGAGCAGGCGCTGATAATGCGTCACCAGCACGACGGCGCGCTTGGGGTCGCGCAGAGTATTCACGCCGGCCGATACGACTTTGAGCGCATCGATATCAAGACCTGAATCCGTCTCGTCCAATATGGCGAGCTTGGGTTCCAGGACCAGCATCTGCAGGACTTCATTGCGCTTCTTCTCGCCGCCCGAGAAGCCCTCGTTGACGCCCCGCGTCAGGAAGGATTCGTTCATCTGCATGACTTTCATCTTTTGTCTGATGAGGGTCAGAAACTCATAGGCGTCGACTTCGGGTTCGCCGGCCGCCTTGCGCTTCGCGTTGAGCGCCGCCTTCAGCAGATAGACGTTGTTGACGCCGGGAATTTCCACCGGATATTGAAACCCGAGGAAGAGTCCCGCCCGGGCACGCTCCTCGGGAGGCAGCGCGAGGAGATCGCGGCCCTCGAATGTCACCGAACCGCCCGTGACTTCGTAATCCTCGCGGCCGGCCAGCACCTGGGCGAGGGTGCTCTTGCCCGAGCCGTTCGGGCCCATGATGGCGTGCACCTCGCCGGCGCGGACTTCTAAGTCGATGCCCTTCAGTATGTCTTTGCCCGCGACGCGGGCGCTCAAGCCGGTAATTTTAAGCAAGATCATTCCTCTTGAGCCGTCAGCCGACGGCGCCTTCCAAACTCACGCTCAACAGGTTCTGCGCCTCGACCGCGAACTCCATCGGCAGCTCCTTGAACACCACCTTGCAGAATCCACTGACGATCATATTGACCGCGTCCTCGGCCGAGATGCCGCGCTGCAGGCAGTAGAAGAGCTGATCCTCGCCGATCTTCGAGGTGCTGGCCTCGTGCTCCACCGTGGCGGTCGGATTCTTGACTTCCATATAGGGAAAGGTGTGCGCCGCGCATTTCGGACCCATCAGCAGCGAATCGCACTGGGTGAAATTGCGCGCGCCCGCGGCGCTCGGCAGGATTTTCACCAGGCCGCGGTAGGTATTCTCGGCGTGGCCGGCCGAAATGCCCTTGGAGACGATCGTGCTCCTGGTATTGCGGCCTATGTGGATCATTTTCGTTCCGGTGTCCGCCTGCTGATAATTGTTGGCGACCGCCACCGAATAGAACTCGCCGATCGAGTTCTCGCCCTTCAGCACGCAGCTCGGGTATTTCCAGGTAATGGCCGATCCGGTCTCCACCTGGGTCCAGGAAATCTTGGAATTGCGGCCGCGGCACTCGCCGCGTTTGGTCACGAAATTGTAAATGCCGCCCAATCCGTTTTCATCGCCCGGATACCAATTCTGGACCGTCGAGTACTTGATCTGCGCATTGTCGAGCGCCACCAGTTCAACCACCGCGGCGTGCAGCTGGTTCTCATCGCGCATCGGCGCCGTGCAGCCTTCCAAATAGCTCACCGACGCGGCTTCCGCGGCGATGATCAAGGTGCGCTCGAATTGACCGGTCTTGGCTGCGTTGATGCGGAAGTAGGTCGACAGCTCCATCGGGCAACGCACGCCCGGCGGCACATACACGAAGGAGCCGTCGGAGAACACCGCCGAATTCAAGGCCGCAAAAAAATTGTCGCCCGGCGGCACGACGCTGCCGAGATAGCGCTCGATGAGCGCCGGATGGTCGCGAACGGCATCGGAGAAGGAGCAAAAGATGACGCCCGCCTTGCCCAATTTCTCCTTGAAAGTCGTCGCGACGGACACACTGTCGAATACGGCATCGACGGCGACGCCGGCAAGGCGCGCGCGCTCGTGCAAGGGAATGCCCAATTTGGCGTAGGTCGCGAGCAGCTTCGGATCGACCTCATCGAGGCTCTTGGGCGCATTCGCCGGCGCGCGCGGCGCCGAGTAGTACGAGATGTCCTGATAGTCGATGGGCTTGTAGTGCACGTGGGCCCAAGTCGGCTCCTGCATGGTCTGCCAGTGCCGAAATGCCTTCAGCCGCCAGTCCAGCAGGAACTGCGGCTCGTGCTTCTTCTTCGATATGGCGGCCACGACGTTCTCATCGAGCCCCGGCGGCAGGCTGTCGGATTCGATATCGGTGATGAAGCCATGCCGATACTTTTGCGAGAGCAGGGCTTCGACTTCCTGAGATTTGCTAGACACGGGGTTTTCCAGTTGCCGTTACGCTTTGATCGATACTTTAAGTGGGGTCGCTTTTCAGATATTCACGCCGGGCATTCACGCGAAATTCCAGCGCGAAGTCGGTGGCGCGCGAGGCGGCCGAATCCAGGCCCGCCAATTCGCGCAGGGTGACCTCTTCCAAGGTGTGGCGGATGGCGGCGTTCACCCGCTGCCACGCGCCGCCGACCCGGCACTGACGCTCGATGCCGCAGTGGCTCGATGCGCCGCTGCATTCGGTGATGGCGATCGGACCTTCGAATACGTCCAGGATCTGCGCCGCGGTGATCTGTTCGGGGCCTCGCGACAGACGATATCCTCCTTGGGCGCCACGGGAGGAAATCACCATACCGGCGCGCTGCAGTCCCTTGAGCACCTTGCTGACGGTGGGGCGGCTGAGGCGGGTACGCTCCGCCAATTCCGCGGCAGCGCGATGCCGCGCGGGCTCTTGCGCTAGACTAGCCAGCACGACGGTTGCGTAGTCGGTCAGTTTTCCCATTCGCAGCATAAAACTCTCGCCCCTGGTCGAAGCATTATGTGGGACTAGTTTAGTCCTATTTGAATTCTAGGTCCACCCGCAAGGCGGATTGATTCGGACCCATCCTCGGTCCTCCCCCTGGCGGCGTCTGCTGCGGCATCCTGCCTCCGCGTTGTGTCGGGCGCATCGTGGAGCTTCTTATTTTGCTATCCTTCTTGGGTCCGTTCCATATCACCGAGACAAGCAAGACATGAACACGGTAGAACTGAACGCCACGGCGCGCGCGCTAGTCGCTAAGAGCAGGGGAATTTTGGCCGCCGACGAGAGTACGAGCACCATCAAGAGGCGTTTCGACAGCATCAAGCTGGAATCCACGGAAGAGAACCGGCGGACGTACCGTGAAATGCTGTTTACCGCGCCGGGTGCGCAGGAGTACATCAGCGGCGTCATCATGTACGACGAAACTCTGCGCCAGAAAACCAAAGACGGTGTGCCGTTTCCGGCCTACCTGTCGCAGCATGGAATAGTGCCCGGCATCAAGGTCGATATGGGAGCGAAGGCGCTGGCGGGCTTCCCCGGCGAAACCATTACCGAGGGTCTCGATGGGCTGCGCGAGCGGCTTGCCGAGTATCACAAGCTCGGCGCGAGGTTCGCTAAGTGGCGCGCGGTAATCGACATCGGGTCCGGAATTCCGAGCCGCTACGCCATCGACGCCAATGCCGAAGCGCTGGCGCGCTATGCGGCCCTGTGCCAGGAGGCGGGCATCGTGCCGATCGTCGAACCCGAGGTCTTGATGGATGGCGGGCATGCTCTGGAGCGTTGCGAAGAGGTCACCAACGTCGTACTGGACCGCGTGTTCGGACACTTGTTCGCGGCGCGGGTATCCCTGGAAGGGATGATCCTCAAACCCAACATGGTTGTTCCCGGAAAAAAGAGCACTCAGAAGGCGAGCCCGGAGCAGGTGGCGGAGGCCACGGTGCGCACTTTGAAGCGCCAAGTACCCTCGGCGGTACCCGGCATTGCCTTCTTGTCGGGAGGCCAAAGTCCCGTCGAAGCGACCCAGCATTTGAACTTGATGAATGCGGCGGGCCCCTTGCCCTGGGCGCTGACGTTCAGCTATGGGCGGGCTTTGCAGGAGAATGCGCTCAATGCCTGGGGCGGAAAACAGGACGGATATTCCGGCGGCCAGCAGGCGATGTTCATCCGCGCGAAATTGAACGGTCTGGCAGCGGCCGGAGCCTACAAGGGCTCCATGGAAATTTCCGCGGCTTAATGCCCCGCGCTCACTCAACGTGGGTGGCGTCATGGGGCGCGGCCCGGCGGCGACACCATTGAACCAGTCTTCCTCCATCATTGAAATTCGTGATCTGAGTTACGCGATCAACGGCCGCCCGGTGTTTGCCGGGCTCGACATGGATGTCGCCCGCGGCCGCATCACGGCCATCATGGGGCCGAGCGGAACCGGCAAGACGACTCTGCTGCGTCTGATCACGGGTCAGGCGATCGCCGACGGCGGTTCCCTCGTGGTCGCGGGCCAGAGTCTGCGCGGAGTGAGCCGCCCGGATTTGTATATGCTGCGGCGCCGGATGGGGATGCTGTTTCAGAACGGGGCGTTGCTGACCGACCTGAGCGTGTTCGAGAACGTGGCTTTCCCTTTGCGGGAGCACACGGATCTGCCCGAGCGGCTCGTTCGCCAGCTGGTTCTCATCAAGCTTCAGGCGGTGGGCCTGCGCGGCGCCGCCGAACTCATGCCCGCGGAGCTCTCGGGCGGAATGAGCCGGCGAGTCGCGCTGGCGCGGGCCATCGTCCTGGATCCGGAAATCCTGATTTACGATGAGCCCTTCGTCGGTCTCGATCCCATCTCCTTGGGAGTCATTCTGCGGTTGATCCGCCGCTTGAATGATGCGCTCGGCATCACCAGTATCGTGGTCTCGCACGATGTGCAGGAGATCTCGACCGTGGCCGATTCGGTATTCCTGCTCTCGGGCGGCAAGGTGGCCGCCAAGGGGACGCCGCAGGAGCTGAAATCCTATCCTTCGGACATCGTGCGGCAATTCATGGGCGGTCTGGCCGACGGCCCGGTGCCGTTTCATTTCCCCGCGCCCGATTACTTCGGCGAACTGCTCGCCCGCGGCGGTGACGCGTGAAGCTGCTGGATGAGCTCTGGGGCAGCCTGATCGAGTCGCTGATAGGACTCGGCGCGGTCGTGCGGTTCTTGCTGCGCTTGGTGGCGGAGGTGCCGCGGGCATTGATGCGGATCGATTTGATCGCGCAGCAGATTTATAACGCCGGCGCCCTGTCGCTGGTCATCATCATGCTGTCGGGCTTGTTCGTCGGGATGGTCTTGGGGCTGCAAGGATTCGAACTCTTGCAGCGATTCGGCTCGGAAGAGGCTCTCGGCACGGCGGCCGCCATCGGGCTGGTGAAAGAACTGGGGCCCGTGGTGACCGCGCTGCTGTTCGCGGGACGGGCCGGGACCGCGCTCGCGTCCGAGCTGGGCTTGATGCGCGCGACGGATCAGCTGTCGGCCATGGAAATGATGGCGGTGGACCCGATCCGAAGAGTGGTCGTGCCGAGATTTCTCGGCGGCGTGATTGCGATGCCGCTGCTCGCCGCCATATTCAGCGTCATCGGCATCTACGGGGCGCAGCTCATCGGCGTGCAGATCATGCGCGTCGACGCGGGCAGCTTCTGGTCGCAGATGCAGTCCTCCGTCAGCTTGTCGGACATCAATGAGGGCATCGTCAAGAGCTGCATTTTCGGGGTCGCCTGCAGTCTGATCGCGGTGTACGAGGGATATTATGCGACGCCGACGGCGGAGGGTGTCGGCAGCGCCACCACCCGCACCGTCGTCACGTCCGCCGTCGTCGTCCTGTTCTTCGATTACTTGATCACCGCCGCGTTTCTGTAAAGGGGTATTGTCATGCGCAAATCACGAACGTTGAATCTCGGCACCGGGACATTCGTGTTGCTGGGTTTTGCGGCGCTGTTTTTCCTCACGACGCAAACCACCAGCCACGGTCTGAGCTTCGGCAGCAAGCCGCACTACGACCTGATCGCAAAGTTCGACAACATCGGCGATCTCAAGGTGGGGGCGCCCGTATCCATGTCGGGCGTCGAGATGGGGCGCGTCACGAAAATCAGCTTCGATTCCAAGGAATACAAGGCCGTCGTCAAGATGCGCATAGATGCGCGCTACAATCAGATCCCGACCGACAGCGACGCGAGCATCTACACGCAGGGCCTCCTGGGAGGCAAGTTCATCGGCATAACCGCCGGCGGCGCCGACACTTATCTGAAGAACAACGATCAAATCGACTTTACTCAGTCGGCCTTCGTGCTGGAAAATTTGATCGGACAGGTCTTGGCGAACTTCGGGAAGAGCGCCGCACAACCGGATTCCGGCAAAACGAAGACGGACGCCCCCGCGGCCGCCGAGCCAAAAGCTACGGAGAAACCACGATGATCAAGTCTAGCATTCTCGCCCTGTTCGCCTCATTGGCGGTGAGCGGAGCCTACGCCGCGGACGTCCCCGCGGCTCCCGCCGCGGCGCCGAGCACCTTAGGCCCGCAGGAACTGGTGGAAAATTCGGCGAAGCGCATGCTGCAGGAACTGGATGCCAATCGGGCGATGTACACCAAGGACCCGGCCAAGCTCGACGCCTTGGTCGCCAATGTACTGCTGCCTAATTTCGACACCGATTATTCGGCGCGGCTGGTTCTGGGCCAGGCGTGGCGCACCGCGACGCCCGAGCAGCGCAAGCGCTTTGTCGACGCCTTCTACCATTCTCTCCTGCGCAACTACGGCGCGGCGTTGGTCGACTTCACGGCCGATCGCTTCGTGGTCCTGCCGTACAAGGGCGACCCGGGCGACACCACGGCCACCGTCCGAACCGAGGTGAAGAAATCCTCCGGAGACAAAGTGCCGGTCAACTTCAGCCTGCGCAAGATCGACGGGGTATGGAAGGCCTGGGACGTCGTCATCGAAGGCATCTCCTATGTGAAGAGCTTTCGCACCGATTTCGGCACCGAGATCCAGCAGAAGGGATTGGATGAAGTGATCAATCGTCTGGAAGCGCAAAACAAAGCCGCGGGCGGTGCCGCAGCGAGCAGTCATTGAGCGCCAAGCAATCATTGATCGCCAAGCGTAAATACGGCGGCAACGGCCTCCAGGATGCCTCATTCGAAGTCTTGGAGGGCGGCCGGTCGCGGGTGATCGGCGCGCTGCATTTCACCACGGTGAGCCGCTTGCTGACCGAGGGAACCGCTGCGATCGGCGGCGGCGGGGGCTCCGGCGATGGTGCCTCCGTGATCGACCTGGCCGGCGTCACCCTGAGCGACAGCGCCGGACTCGCCTTGCTGATCGAATGGTTGAGCGTGGCCAAGAGCGCGGATCGAGCCCTGCGATTCGAGAATATTCCATCGCAGCTGCAGCAGCTCGCGCGCCTGAGCGAGGTGGAGGAGCTGCTGGCGCCGATGTATTAGTGGCTCGGCGGCGTGGGCGGTGGTGGGGTAGAACCCTCGGGGGCGGCGGGGGGCGCGGCGGCAGCGGGCTTGTCGGTGGTATCGGAGGTGTCATCGCCCGGATCGACCATCGGTTCCTCGGTCAACTTCCCGTCGGACACCTGGTAGGCGCGGCGTTGTAGAAAGGCGTCGCGGATGAATG
The DNA here is from genome assembly GCA_963784105.1 of uncultured Gammaproteobacteria bacterium. GTDB lineage: Bacteria > Pseudomonadota > Gammaproteobacteria > Steroidobacterales > Steroidobacteraceae > Bog-1198. The sequence goes on along the minus strand of CAWAQE010000007.1, from coordinate 282,928 downwards.
CGTACGGGTCGTAGACGTTCTTCAATGTCTCATCCAAGGGCAGCAGGGCGGCGCGCCTGTCGATCAGATAGGGAAGATAAAGGCCGTAACTAATATAGTTATTGCGGATGTATTGGCGCGGGTTGGTGTACGTGTCCGCGACTTTGCCGACCGTATCGCGCACATCCGAAGGACCGAGCAGGGGCAGTTCCACGTAGGGGCCGGGGTGGACCCCCCAATGTCCGAGCGTTTGCCCGAAATCCTCGTCATTGCGCGCGAGCCCGGCCGGCGTTGCCGGATCGAGTATTCCCCCCAATCCCACGGTTGAATTGAGCAGAAAGCGCCCGAGATCGGTCCCCGCCGCCAGGAACTTGCCCTGCAGCGCGTCGTTGATCATGACCGTCGGTGTGTTCAAATTCGCGAAGAAATTGGTGACGCCGGTACGGATGGGGGAGGGCACGACGCGCACATAGGCCTTGGCCACCGGCTTGGCGACGGCGCGGTCGAGCTTGTCGTTGACCCGGTAAACCCCGCGGTTCCACGACTCCCACGGATCTTGCGGAACGCGCTTGCTGTTGGGCGGCAAGGTGACGCAGGCACTCGCGCTCAAAATGCATATCATGCCGAGCGCCGCGCGCGCATGCCTAGGTTGCAGCATCTGGAAACTCCCTAATAGGTCAAAACGAATAGCGCAACGATACAGGGGTCGGCCGCCGCGATACAGCGGGTCGTTGCTCAGGGCCCCTCAGTGGCCGCCGTTGCCGCCGGTGTTGTCGTCGGCGACCGTGTTTTTTCGATCCTTGGGCATCGCGGCGCGCACTTCCTCGAGACGCGCGCTGAGGCGCGCGCGTTGAATGGGGTCTAGATTCGGCATCCCCAAGCCCAGTTGCAACTGGTTTGCCGCCATCTTGAAATCGCCGCTCATCAAATAATAGTACGACATGTAGTAGTACGAGTCGGCGTAGTCGCCGGCGGCGTTGGCGGCCTTGGCGATCAGCCGCGTCTGATCGGGCGTCGGCTCCACGAAATTGAATAGATCGTCCAGGATGAGCTGCGCCCGCTTGTTCTGGCCGGAATGCATCAGGGTTTCGGCGAGGCGGATGGTAATCGGGCGGTTGCGCGGAAACAGATTCTCCGCCTTGTCCAATATCGCCTGCGATTCCTTCAGCTGCCCGTTCGCCAAATATGCCTGGCCGAGGGCGCCGTAGAACTGATCCACCTTCGGATACTCTTTCACGAGCGCCTGTAGATCGGGGATGGCCAGCGCGGGGTTGCGCGTGGCAATTTCGGCCACCGCCATGCCATAGCGGTCCTCGATGTTCTTGCCGCCGCCGTTCTTGATCAGGCTGGCATAGTAATCGCGCGCGCTCTGCGGATCGCCCACCAGCGATCTCAAGCGCTCCTTCATCAGGGTATAGCTCAAGGAATCCGCATGGCGGATGCGGCCGATCTGCTCGGCGCGGTTGCGCGCCTCCGCGACGCGCTCGGCGGACAAGGGGTGATCGATCAAGAACTCGACGGCCTTGACCCGGCTCGGATCGGGTGAATTTCTGTCCAAGGTCTGGAAAAAACTCGCCATACCGAGCGGATCGTAACCGGCGCTCGCCATCGTGCCGATGCCGATCCGGTCGGCCTCGAATTCCTGGGATCGCGTGTAATTGATCTGGTGCTGGATGGCGGCACTCTGAGTCGCGAGGATGGCACCCTCCATGGCGCCGGGGTCGCCCCGACCCGCGGTCGCGCCCAATAGAATCGCGGCCAGCATCGCGGCGGTCGACATCAGGCCCGCATGGCTCTGCTCGAGGATCCCGCGCACGATGTGCCGCTGCGTGACGTGCGCTGTTTCGTGCGCCATCACCCCGGCCAGTTCATTTTCATTGCTGGTCGCCAGTATCAAGCCGCTGTTGATGGCAATGAAGCCGCCCGGCATCGCGAAGGCGTTGATGACGGGCTCCCGCAGCACGAAGTAGTAGAACTGGTGCTGGCCTTCCTCGGCGTGGCTCGACAGGCTGTGGCCGATCTCCTGAATGTAATCGCTGACTTCGGGATCTTCGATGATTTGCCCGGTCGAGCGGATTTGGCTGAACCAGCCGAGGCCGGCGCGATATTCCTCGTCGAGCGACACAGCCGCGGTCGCGGGGCTTCCCAAATCCGGCAGATCTTGATCGACGGCGCTCGAGCCCGTGCCCAGACCCGAGGCCCAGCCCACGCTGACGCTTGCGCTGACCGCAGCTGCGGCGGCAAACGCGGATAGGGACTTCAACAATGACATTCGGCCTCCGATCTCCTTGGAGTGCTTTGCAGGCCCCAAAGTTCGCTCATTTCCCCCGACAAATCAAAGAACTTCGGAGGCGTAATCCGCCAGGCGCGACCGCTCGCCGCGGACGAGGGTGATATGGCCCGAAAACGCCCAGCCGTGGAAGCGGTTGACCACGTAGGTAAGACCGGAGGTAGTTTCGGTCAAATAGGGGGTATCGATCTGTGCAATATTCCCCAAACAGACCAACTTGGTGCCCGGACCCGCCCGGGTGACCAGGGCCTTCATCTGCTTCGGAGTCAGATTCTGGGCTTCGTCGATGATGATGAAGCGGTTCAGGAAGGTGCGGCCCCGCATGAAATTCAAGGAGCGGATTTTGATGCGGTGCCTGAGCAAATCGTTCGTGGCGCCTCGTCCCCAGGTGCCGCCGGGCTGGCCCTGCGTCAAGACTTCCAGGTTGTCCATCAGCGCGCCCATCCAGGGCTCCATTTTCTCTTCTTCGGTGCCGGGCAAAAACCCGATGTCCTCGCCCAAGGGTATGGTGACGCGCGTCATGATGATTTCGCTGAAGCGATTGTGGTCCAGCGTTTGCGCCAGTCCGGCCGCCAGGGTCAGCAGAGTTTTGCCGGTGCCGGCGGGGCCGAGCACGGTCACGAAATCGATTTCGGGGTCCATCAGCAGATTCAGCGCGAGGTTCTGCTCGCGGTTGCGCGCGGTGACTCCCCATACATTGTTGCGTTCGGCGCGGTAGTCGATGTCGAGTTCGAGGATCGCCGATTCGCCCTCGAGCTTGCGGACCACGGCTTCCACGCCGTTCTCGCCGGGATCGTAGAGGAATTGATTGGTGTGCCATTCGCGCACCAGAGGTCCGCGCACCCGGTAGAACGTGCGGCTCTGCTGCTGCCAGGATTCCATGCCCTTGCCGTGCTTTTCCCAGAAATTCGGCGGCAGCTGCTGCACGCCGCTGGCGAGCAGGTCCGCATCTTCGATGGTCTTGTCGCTCGAGTAGTCCTCGGCTTGCACGCCGAGTATGGCCGCCTTGATCCGCAAATTGATGTCTTTCGACACCAGGGTGACTCTGGCCGCCCGGAATTTCTGCTGCAGCGCCAACGTGTTGGCCAGAATTGCGTTGTCCGCTCCGTGCCCCGGCAAGCTGTCCGGCAGCACGGATTCCAGCAATTGAGTTTGGAAGAACAGCCGCCCGCCCGGCGGCCGCTTGCCGTGATTGACCGGCACGGCGGTGGGCAGCGGAAGGCCGCGGTCGATCTGTTTCTTGCTGGCGCCCTTCATCAGCTCATCGAGAAAGCGGCTGACTTGGCGTACGTTGCGCGCCGATTCCGAGAGCCCCTTCTTGCCCGCGTCGAGTTCCTCGAGCACGGTCATCGGAATATAAATGTCATGCTCTTCGAAACGGAATATGGCCGTCGGGTCGTGCATCAGCACATTCGTGTCCAGCACGAAGATGCGGCGTTCTTGCTTGCCTTGACGGGTTTTCGCGGCCGCAGCTCCCGCGGGCCGCACGCGCTCCGTCACAGTGCTTTCACCGCCGCCAGTACCTGCGCGGCGTGACCGCTCACCTTGACTTTGCGCCACGCGTGCCGCAGCACGCCCTTGCCGTCGATCAGGAAGGTGCTGCGTTCGATCCCCAAGAATTTCTTGCCGTACATGCTCTTTTCTTGGATCACGACGTACAGCTTGCAGACCTTCTTGTCCGGATCGCTCAGCAGTTCGAAAGGAAACGCCATTTTCTGCTTGAATTTTTCGTGCGACGCCAGGCTGTCCGCCGAAATGCCGAAGATCCGGGTCTTGGCGCGCTTGAACTGCGCATGGGCCGCGGCAAAGTCCGCCCCTTCCTGGGTGCAGCCCGGCGTGTTGTCGCGCGGATAGAAATAAATGACGACGGGATCGCCGGCCGCCTCGCTCAGGGACCAGGTGCCGCCGGTGCCTTCGAGGGTGAATTGCGGCGCTTTCTTGCCGATGTCTATATTGCTCATTGGCGGGTTCAGCTCTTTACAGGTTCGAAAATGGCGTCCAGGTTCAAGTGATCGCAGAAATCCATGAATTCCTCGCGCAGCACTCCGATGTGCAGCCGGCTCGGTACGTTCACTATCATCTGCACTGAAAACATCGGCGCGCCGGTATGCGCGGCCGCGTACGAGCGGGTCGACAATTCCGCGATGTCGACTCCGCGTTGAGCGAAGAATCCGGAAAGACCGGCGACGATGCCCGTTTGGTCTAGGCAAACCACATCGATGGAATAGGGCAGCATGTCATTGCGCGCGGCGCGCTCTTCGGTGCGGCGCAACTGAATGTTCATGCCGGTGGCGTCGGCGAGCTTCTTGAATTCTCCCTCGAGCTTCGCGAGGGTGTGCCAGTTGCCGTTCACCAGCAGCAGCATGGCGAACTCATTGCCGAGCGAAGTCATGCGGCTTTCGCTGATGCTCCCCCCGCAGTCGGCAACGGCTTTGGACAGTTCATGGACCATGCCGACGCGGTCGCCTCCGACCGCGGAAATCACTATATGTTGTTTCATCGGTCCAAATTCTACCGGATGGGCGCTTGCCAGGGTGAGTCACGCCACTTAAGGTAGCCATATTTCCCGCGGAGCCCCTCGATGTTTTCCGGAAGCATGGTAGCGATAGTGACGCCGATGACCGCGGATGGCGGTCTGGACTGGCCCGCGTGGGAGAGATTGCTGGATTTTCATGCTCGCGAGGGCACCGAAGGGATAGTGGTCGCGGGCACCACCGGCGAATCGCCGGCGCTTGCCCTGGATGAAGTCGAGGAACTGACCCGCCGGGCGGTCAGCCGCTGCCGCGGCAAGGTCAAGGTCGTGGTCGGCTCGGGCACGAATTCCACGGCCGGCACCCTGGCCAGGACCCGTGCCTTATCTGGTCTGGGCGTCGATGCCGTCATGCTCGTGACCCCCTACTACAACAAGCCCACCCAAGAGGGTCTTTACCGGCATTTCATGGCCGCCGCCGAAGCTTCCGAGGTGCCCGTCATACTTTACAATGTGCCGAACCGCACCGCGGTGGATCTATTGCCCGGCACGGTCGCCCGTCTGGCGCGCAATCCGCAGATCGTCGCGGTCAAAGAGGCGACTGCATCATTGAGCCGGGCGCGCGAAATTCAAGACCTGTGCCCGCCGGAGTTCACGCTGCTGTCGGGCGATGATGCGACGGCCGTCGATTTGATGAGCGTGGGAGCGCGCGGGGTCATTTCAGTGACGGCCAATGTCGCGCCGCGCCGCATGCGCGAGGCCTGTCAGGCGGCTGTATCCGGCGATATGCCCGCGGCCCGGGCGGTAGACGAAAGCCTGCGCGCGCTTCACAGGGACCTTTTCATCGAAGCAAATCCCATACCGGTCAAGTGGGCGCTGGCGAGAATGGGCCTCATTGGGAACGCAATCCGGCTACCATTGGTCGAATTGTCGGCGGCGCACCAAGATACCGTGCTGCGAGCAATGCAGGCCGCCGGAATCACCCTTGAGGACCAAGCAGCATGAGCCTTGATCGAGTTTTAGTGTTGATTGCCGCCGCGGCGCTCATGAGCGGCTGCCATTTATTCAGCAAACTGACGCCGGATTGCCATTCTCCGCAGGAGTATCAGCGAGCCGGCGAGGTCGCGCCTCTGAAGGTGCCCGCGGGGCTCGATTCGCCCAATACGCAGGGGGCGCTGGCGATACCCGCCGTGGCGCTCGCCCTGCCGCCTCCGGGGCCCAAAGACGCCTGCCTCGACATTCCGCCGCGCTATGTTCCGGCGCCGCCCAATAAGGCAGCGAGCGAGTTGCGCGTGAATCCGCCGCCCCCGGCCAAGGTCCCGGAGCCCGCGGGGTCCGCACCCCCGTAAATTTGATCACTCGGGCCGCCTCCGGTACGCTTGCGGCCGCGCGCAGAGGTGGCCGAGCGGTCGAAGGCGCACGCCGCGAACAATCCCACCCTGTCCGCCAAACGACAGGTAAATTTTTGGCGGCATGGATCGGCCGACGGCGGCAGCGACGAAGCGGGGATAACGCCCCGCCACGGGGCGGCCCGAAGGGCGAGGAGCGGAGCGACGAGTAATCCCACCCGGCGCGGAGTTTGAGCAAAGGTTTATGGAGAGGTGGCCGAGCGGTCGAAGGCGCACGCCTGGAAAGTGTGTAACACCTAACCGTGTTCGTGGGTTCGAATCCCACCCTCTCCGCCATATGACAGGTAAATTCTTGGCGGCATAGATCAGCCGACGGCGGCGGCAACGAAGCGGGGACAACGCCCCGCCACGGGGCGGCCCCGAAGGGGCGAGGAGCGGAGCGAGGAGTAATCCCACCCTCTCCGCCAATATTTAGGTACAGTGAGTCAATGGCGGCTCGCGTTTGCATCTTCGCGACGACTGGTCACGAACCCCGTCAGGCCCGGAAGGGAGCAGCGGTAGCGGCTTTAAGTCGGGCGCCGAAGTAATGCCGGCGCGGGCCGCCTCCCAAAAATCACGCGAGCGTGGTGTTCCGAAGCTAAACTTGGTCGAATGAGCTACATCGTATTAGCGCGCAAATGGCGCCCCAAGCGCTTTGCCGAAATGGTGGGGCAGGAACACGTGCTGCGCGCTCTCGGCAATGCGCTCGACAGCGGCAAGGTGCACCACGCGTTTTTGTTCACGGGCACGCGGGGCGTCGGCAAGACCACGATCGCGCGCATTTTGGCCAAATCGCTGAATTGCGAGACGGCGGGCGTGAGTTCGAATCCCTGCGGGACCTGTGCCTCGTGCCGGGAGATCGACGAGGGCCGGTTCGTCGACCTCATCGAGGTCGATGCGGCATCGCGCACCAAGGTGGACGATACGCGCGAGCTGCTCGACAACGTGCAGTACGCGCCGACCCGGGGCCGCTACAAGGTGTACCTCATCGACGAGGTGCACATGCTGTCGAATCATTCTTTCAACGCCTTGCTCAAAACGCTGGAAGAGCCGCCGCCGCACGTCAAATTCCTGCTGGCAACCACAGATCCGCAGAAGCTTCCCGTTACCGTGCTGTCGCGCTGCCTGCAGTTCAGTCTCAAACGGCTGCCGGCCTCCCTCATCGGCGATCGAATGAAGTTCATCGCCGAGGCGGAGAAGCTGCAGTTCGATCCGGCGGCGGTGGCCATGCTGGCGCGCGCGGCCGAGGGCAGCATGCGCGACGCATTGAGCTTGCTCGATCAGCTGATCGCTTTCGGCGGCGGCACATTGAACGAGGCGGATGCGCGCGCGATGCTCGGCACCATCGACCGCGGGCACGTGGGCCGGCTCATCGATGCCCTGGCGCGCGGAGACGGCTCCCTGGTGCTGGCAGAAATCAAAGAGCTCGATCGCGATGCGCCCGACTACGATCGCGCATTGATCGAGCTGGCGGCATTCCTGCAGCGCATTGCGATCGTGCAAATCGTGCCCGACGCGGCGCCGCAGGACGAGGAGTTCGACGCGGACACTCTGACGCGCCTTGCGCGCGCAATGTCGCCCGAGGATGTCCAGCTGTACTATCAAATCGCATTGAACGGGCGCCGCGATTTGGGCGTGGCGCCGGATCCGCGCATGGGATTCGAAATGACGCTGCTGCGCATGCTGGCGTTCCGCCCCGATGCTGCCGCGATTCAAAGCGGTACCAACGGGCGCGTGGCGGCGGCGGGCGCTGCCGCGTCGCGTCCCGCCGCTCCTGCCGCCTCACCTGCCGCAGGCGCCGCCGCATCGAATGCGCCCGGCTCGCCGCAGGCGAGCATTGATGCCGGCAATTGGCCCATGGTGGTGGAGGCGGCCAATTTGAGCGGCATGGTGCGCCAGTTTGCCTTGAACTGCGTGCCGGCCTCGTTTGAGAACAATCTTTTGGTTTTACAGGTCGATCAGGCAACCGCGGACCGGCGCACGCGGCCCATCGAGGACAAATTTGCGCAGGGACTGTCGAAGTATCTCGGCAGGGACATCCGCATGACGTTTGAAACGGTTCAATCGGCATTGGATACGCCTGCGCGTCAGCGCCTGCTTCAGGAGCGGGACAACGCGGTTCGAGCTGCGGCGGCATTCGAGACGGATCCGGCGGTCAAGGGTTTGCGCGAGCGATTCGGCGCCGATATAGACGCGGCATCCGTGAAACCCGCGAGCCAGCCATGAGGAGATCTACGTGATGAAGGGTGGATTGGGCAATCTGATGCGCCAGGCGCAGCAGATGCAGGAAACCATGAAGAAGGCCCAGGCCGAACTCGCGGCGCTCGAGGTCACGGGCGAGTCCGGCGCGGGCATGGTCAAGGTGACGTTGAACGGGCACCATGAAGCGAAGAGAGTGACGATCGAGCCGAAACTGCTCGGCGAAGACAAGGACATGCTCGAGGATTTGCTGGTGGCCGCCGTCAATGATGCCGTGCGCAAAATCGCGGCGCGCAGCCAGGAGAAGTACTCCGGGCTCATGTCCGGGCTGAATCTCCCGCCGGGCATGAAGCTGCCGTTTTGAAGTACACCCCCACACTGGCGCGCCTGATCGATTCTCTGCGTTGCCTGCCGGGGGTCGGCCCGAAATCCGCGCAGCGAATGGCGTTTCACCTTCTGGAGCGCGACCGCAACGGCGGCAAGGTATTGAGCCGGGCGCTGGCGGAGGCGCTGGACAGCGTAGGGCATTGCAAGCGTTGCCGAATGCTGACCGAGAGCGAGTACTGCTCGATTTGCGCCTCGACCCAGCGAGACGCGGCGCAGCTTTGCGTGGTGGAGTCGCCTGCCGATGTCGTGGCAATCGAACAGTCGGGGGGCTTTCGCGGCCGCTACTTCGTCCTCATGGGGCATTTATCGCCGCTCGACGGAGTGGGGCCGGCCGAACTCGGACTGGACGATTTCGAGCGGCTGCTCGGCGACGGCGAAGTCCGCGAAGTGATCCTTGCCACCAATCCGACCGCCGAAGGGGAGGCCACGGCGCACTACCTGGGCGAACTTGCGCTGCGCCTGGGGCTGAAGGCATCGCGAATCGCCCACGGAGTGCCGGTCGGCGGCGAGCTGGAATACGTCGACGGCGGTACCCTGGCGCACGCGCTGGCCGGACGCACCGCGGTCTCCTAGGAAGCCAGCTTTTCGTAGAGGCGAAACAGACGCCGATAGCTCTCGTAGCGCCGCGGAGCAATCTCTCCCGCCACGACCGCGCTACGCACGGCGCAGCCGGGTTCCTCCATGTGCCGGCAATCCTTGAAGCGGCACCCGACGCTGCGTTCGTGCACTTCGATGAATCCGCGCTCCGCCGCGCGCACCAGGCTCGCCGGCGGCGCAAAGTCGCGGACACCGGGTGCATCGATGATCGCCGTCGCGTCATCCAGAGCGTACCAGCGCGCCGTCGTGGTGGTGTGGCGCCCCTCGACGTCCCGGGTCAGTTCGGCGGTTTGCGCTGCGGCATCCGGGCTCAGTGCGTTCACCAGCGAAGATTTGCCGACGCCGGACTGGCCGACGAGAAGCGTCACGCCGCCCGCCAGGCTGTGCCTGAGCCCGGCCATGCCCGCTCCCGACAGAGAGGCCACTTCGACACAATTCAAATGCAGGTCGCGGTAGATCCTGAGTTCCCTTTGAATGTCCTCGGTTCCCAAATCCAGCTTGTTGACGATGAGCAGGCCGCCCAGATCCTTGAGTACGGCGCCCGCCCAGTAGCGGTCGACCAGAAACCAGTCGGGGGAGGGTTCCGTGGCCACCACGATGGCCAGTCTGTCGATGTTTGCGGCGACGGGCTCGGCGCGTCCGCGGGCATCGATGCGTTCGATGAGATTGCGGCGGGGCTCGACCGCTTGGACGGACGGTCCATCCGCAGCCGGCGGGAAGGCCCAGGTGATGCGATCGCCGCAGACGACGCGCTGCTTGCGCCCCGACAGTGCGCAGTGCAGGGTCGTCCCACCCGCCTGCACCGAGACGCCGCGGCCGTAGCTGGCGAGCACGGTGCCGGAGCCGCTGAGGGCGTCCGCGGGTTCCTTTTGCTCTGCTACCATGCCGCTTTTGGGCGTCGAGATACCATGAAATCTCCCGAGAATCTCGTTTGGATCGATTTAGAAATGACCGGCCTCAAACCCGAGTCCGACCTCATCATCGAGATTGCGACGATCGTAACCGACAAACAGCTCCATGTGCTTGCGGAAGGTCCGGTATTTGCGGTCCATCAGAGCGAGGCCGTCCTCGGCGCCATGGACGATTGGAACCGCAATCAGCATGGGCGCTCCGGCTTGAGCGCGCGCGTTCTGGCAAGTTCCATCGACGCCGCCGCCGCCGAACGCGCAACGCTGCGCTTTCTCGAAACTTGGGCGGAGCCTGGAAAATCGCCCATGTGCGGGAACAGCATATGCCAGGACCGGCGATTTTTGGCGCGGCACATGCCGGCGCTGGAGCGGTTTTTCCATTACCGCAATCTCGACGTGAGCACTCTGAAGGAGCTGGCACAGCGCTGGGCGCCGCAAGCGGCCGAGGGGTTCCGCAAGGCCTCCAGCCACCTGGCGCTGGACGATGTGCGCGAATCGATCCGCGAGCTGCAATTCTATCGCGAGCGCATCCTGCGGATCTAACCAGCTAACGAGCGTCGCCGGCCAGGAACATCCAGGTCTCGACCACCGTATCCGGATTCAAAGACAGGCTGTCGATGCCTTGTTCGACCAACCATCGAGCCAGCTCCGGATGATCGGAGGGTCCTTGCCCGCAGATTCCGACGTATTTGCCCTGGGCCTTGCAGGCCTTGATCGCCATGGCCATCAGCGCCTTGACCGCATCGTCGCGTTCATCGAACGACTTGGCGACTACGCTGGAGTCCCGGTCCAGGCCGAGCGCGAGCTGCGTCATGTCGTTCGAACCGATCGACATGCCGTCGAAGTATTCGAGATATTGGTCGGCGAGCAGGGCATTGGTGGGCAGTTCGCACATCATGATGTGCTTCAGTCCGTTCTCTCCGCGCTTCAATCCGTTGTCGGCAAGCAGCTGCGTGACGGCCTTCGCTTCGCTCAATGTGCGCACGAAGGGCACCATGACCTGCACGTTGGTCAATCCCATCTCGTCGCGCACGCGCTTCAGCGCGCGGCATTCGAGTTCGAAACAGGGCCTGAATACCTTGTCGATATAGCGCGATGCGCCGCGAAAACCCAGCATGGGGTTTTCCTCGTGCGGCTCGTAATTCTTGCCGCCGATCAGGTTCGCGTATTCGTTGGACTTGAAATCCGACAGGCGCACGATTACCGGCTCCGGAGCGAACGCGGCGGCGATCTGCGCGATGCCTTCGGCCAGCTTGTCGATGTAGAAATTCACCGGGCCGTCGTATCCGGCGATCTGCTTGACGATGGTGTCCTTGATCTCGGGGCTTTGCTTGTCGAATTCCAGCAACGCCCGCGGATGCACGCCGATCATGCGATTGATGATGAACTCGAGACGGGCGAGGCCGACCCCCTTGTGCGGTATTCCCGCGAAATCGAAGGCCCGGTCGGGATTGCCGACGTTCATCGTGATCTTCACCGGAATCGGCGGCATGGCGTCCATTTCTATGGTGCGCTGATCGAATTCGAGCATGCCGTCATACACGAATCCGGTATCGCCCTCCGCGCAGGATACCGTGACCGCCTGGCCCTCCTTGATGGCGGTGGTGGCGGTGCCGCAGCCGACGACCGCCGGTATCCCCAGCTCGCGCGCGATGATGGCCGCATGGCAGGTGCGGCCGCCGCGATTGGTGACGATGGCGGAAGCGCGCTTCATGATCGGCTCCCAGTCCGGATCCGTCATGTCCGCCACCAGCACGTCGCCCGCCCGGACCCGCGACATTTCCTTCACGTCCTTGATGATGCGCGCCTGTCCCGCGCCGATCCGCTGACCGATGCTGCGGCCGCTGATCAAGGCCTTCGATCGGCTTTTCAGGGTGAATCGCAGTATGGTGCGGCCGGCCCGGCTTTGCACGGTCTCCGGGCGCGCCTGGAGGATGTAGATCTTGCCGCTGGAGCCGTCCTTGCCCCACTCGATGTCCATCGGCGTGCCGTAGTGCTCTTCGATGATCAGCGCCTGCTTCGCCAGGCTCGCGATATCGGACTCCTCGAGCGAGAAGCGATTGCGGTCGGCGGTCGCGACGTCGATGTTGCGTACGCGCTCCTTCGAGCCCGGCTCGCCGTAGATCATCTTGATCGCCTTGGCGCCGAGGTTCTTGCGCAGCACCGCGCGGCGGCCTGCGCGCAGCGCCGGCTTGTACACGTAGAACTCATCCGGATTGACGGCGCCCTGCACCACCGTTTCGCCCAGACCGTACGCGGAAGTGATGAACACCACGTCGCGAAAGCCCGAGTCGGTGTCCAGGGTGAACATGACGCCGGCGCTGCCAAGATCGCTGCGCACCATGTGCTGTATGCCGACTGAGAGGGCGACCGAGCTGTGGTCGAAGTTGTTGTGCACGCGGTAGGATATGGCGCGGTCGTTGAACAGCGAGGCGTACACCTCGTGCACGCAGGTCATCAGATGTTCCTCGCCGCGCACGTTCAGAAAGGTCTCCTGCTGTCCCGCAAAGGACGCTTCCGGCAGATCCTCGGCTGTCGCCGAGGAGCGCACCGCGACGGCGAATTCGCCCGCCGCGCCGCCGGCCTTGCCCATCGCCCGCCAGTGCTCCAGAATTTCCTCTTGCAGGCGCTTCGGGAAAGGCGTGGCGAGCATCCAGCCCCGGATTTGTGCGCCCACGACCGCGAGCCGCTCCACATCATCGACATCGAGCTCCGCCAGGACGGCGCGGATGCGCTCATCGAGCCCGCCCTGGGCGAGAAAGTCCCGGTACGCGTGCGAGGTGGTGGCAAATCCGCCGGGCACGGACACGCCGAGGGCGGCCAATCCGGAGATCATTTCTCCTATGGAGGCGTTCTTGCCGCCGACGAGTTCGACGTCCTTGTTCTTCAACTGCTCGAAGGGAATGATGTAGGGCTTCATAGTGCGCTGCTTGTGGGGCGATGAGTTAAATGAAACACTTTGCCGGCGAATGTCACCAGCACCCGAGGCTACCGTGATTAAACGAACCGTGTTTTTTGTTTCCGATCAAACGGGCATAACTGCAGAAACGATGGGTCACAGCCTCATGACGCAGTTCGACGGCATCGAATTTCGCCAGGTGACTGTGCCATTTATCGCCACGGTTGACAAGGCGATTGAGGCGGTTCGAAAGATCGATCTGATCGGCACTCAGGAAGGCGTTCGGCCGATCATATTCAGCACGCTGGTGCGGGAGGACGTTCGCAACGTGGTCCGCGGCAGCAGCGGATTTTTTTTGGACTTCTTCGATCCTTTCCTAGCACCGCTCGAGAACGAACTCAAGACGCAATCCACCCATGTCGCGAGTAGGACGCATCGCATGGCGGACACGCACGCATATGCCACGCGCATAGACGCCACGAATTTCGCCCTGGCCAATGACGACGGCTCGGTGGTGCGCGACTACGAGCGCGCCGACGTCATTCTCGTCGGCGTGTCGCGCTCCGGCAAGACGCCGACCTGCCTGTATCTAGCGATGCAATACGGAATCTTTGCCGCCAATTACCCGCTGACCGAGGACGATCTCGAATCGCGCAAGTTGCCGCCCGCGCTCGAAGCTTATTCGCGCAAATTGTTCGGCCTGACGATAAAGCCCGATCGATTGCAGCAGATTCGCAACGAGCGCAGGCCCGACAGCCGCTATGCGTCGGCGCGGCAGGTGGCTTTCGAAGTCAGAGCGGCGGAGTCGCTGTTCGAGCGGCACGGCATTCCGATGCTCGATGCGACGGAAGTCTCGATAGAAGAAATTTCCACCAGAATTCTCGACCGCACCGGCATCGAACGCCGCTTGCGGCCCTGACAACGCGGAGGTGCATGGTATAGTTCGAAGCATGATGTTGGCGGATCAATGGTGCGAGACGACCTGGCGGGCGCGGCCCGGCAGCTTCGTCAGTCTGATGACGCTGTACGAGAGCAATTTCGTGCGCTTGGGCTGGCTGGTCCGCGATCTTCGCGCGGTGACCGCGCGCCGCGTATCGTGCGTTGCCTCGGACTGTGACCTTCATCTCATCCCGCAGGAGCTGAGCCGCTATACCAGTGTGTTCCGTCTCACATATGAGTTCGAATTCGAGGCCGCGCCCGTCCGCGACCCGGATCTGGAGGTGTGCGTGTATCACGACGCCAGGTTGGCCGAGGTGCGCAGCTTCCGTGGATTCCAGCGCCATCCGCATCTGTCCAGGCTTCAATCGGGGCTCAAGCGTGAACTGGATCAGCGCTGGACCCGCAACATGATGTTAAATAAATGGCTGGAATATTGCGCCGAGCGGGGGCATCGATTCTAGCGGCCCGCACAATCGCTCTCGAGGCCAAGGCGGGACTTTGATCGATCGTTTAAGTTTTCTCAAAGGAGGCATGGACGGGAGCGCGGTGAGCCCGGACGAGGAGCGGCTCATGCAGCTCTTCCAGAACCGTGCTGGCCTGAAGAAGGCCTATGCCGACCTCAAGGACGAATTCCATCTGCTGCGCGACCGCCTCAAGCAGCAGGAAGGCGCGACGATTCGCGTGCAGGAGCAGCTGGATGCGCTCGGCGACCTGCTCGGCGACCCCAAGACGGGCTTCGGCGCTCTGGTCTTCTTCCAGCTGCGCGCCTTGTGGAAGACCTGCCACCAGCAGCTCTCGACTTTCACGGGGGATCTGACGCGCCAGCAGGAGGCGCGCGAAACGGCGAAGCACAAGGCGGAAATCGAGGCGGCGAAGAACGCGAGGCTCGCCGACGTCGACCGGCGCCTGCAGGCGGCGTCGGCCGAAGCAGACACCCAGCGCCGGCACCTGACGGCCCTGCAGCACGAGCTCTTGCAATTGACCGCTTTCTGGCACTACTTCAAGCGCCGCCGCCGCCAGAAATCCCTCGAATCCTTGCGCAGCGGCGTCGTGGCGGCGGACGCCGCGGTCGGCGACCTGCATGCCGAGCGCAGCACCATCGAGCACGAAGCCGCGGCCGAATTTCCCGGAATCTCGCTGGCCGCGCGCCGCAACATCAATCTGGCCATCATCGGCTACGCTGAGCTGCTGTGCGAAAACGTCGATGCCTACGGGCTCGCCGCGCGCGCCAAGGAGGCCGTGGCACGCAGAGTTCACGAGATGAGCTTCGGCACGCGCGCCGATTGCGAGGGCTACATGCAGCGCGTGCAGCAGGCCCAGACCGCGGTGGCCGGCCAGAAGCAGATCATCGGCGCGCTCAAAGCCAAGCTGGACCGCCTGCGCGCCACCTGTGAATACCGCAACAATGCCGACACCGTGCCCACGGCCGATTCGCTGGCGCCGTCATCAGTCGACGCGGAGCTCGGCAAGACGGCGAAGACGCCGTCCTCGGCCGCCTGGAACGTATTGGCCGAGGACTACTGGGATCTATATACGCTGCTGCTGCGCTAGTGTTCGGCGCTCAGGCGCCGTGCCTGCGTGGGTGCGGCCCGCCGCGCCGTCGCTACGGCAAGATCTGCGGCGATCTGCGACGCTTCATCGAGCAGGATTCCTGCGGCAGCATCGTCCTTGATCTCATCCAGGGACTTCGCGGGCTTGATGCCGTGCGCGGCCCTCAGGGCGTTCTCCCGCGCTAGCCGGTCGTCGTCAATGCGCTTGCGTTCCGCTTCGCGCTCTTTGATATTCAGCGACACCGTCTTCTGGCTGCGCATGGCATCGAGAGCGGCAATGTCGTCGTGCAGATAGCGGAAATCGGCGCTGTTCGCCGTGCGCTCCTCGTGCAATTTCTCCAGCGAAGCGGTCATTGATTTCAAATCGCCCTCCGGATGGAAGGCGGCAGGCTCGATATGATCCCAGGGGAGGGCCCGATCGCGGGTGCTCTCGCCGACCTCGTTGGCATCGATGAGGGAGGGCAGGGCGATGTCGGGAGTCACACCGCGGTCCTGAGTGCTCTCGCCGGTGATCCGATAGTACTTGCCGATGGTCACATTGAGCTGACCCAGTTCGGGCTTGCGGCCGAAAATCGTATAGTTGAGCGGATGCGCGTTCTGCACCGTGC
Source organism: uncultured Gammaproteobacteria bacterium (assembly GCA_963784105.1). GTDB lineage: Bacteria > Pseudomonadota > Gammaproteobacteria > Steroidobacterales > Steroidobacteraceae > Bog-1198. Next base: position 266,714 of record CAWAQE010000007.1, on the reverse strand, counting down.
CCTTGCCGTAGGTCTGCTGGCCGACGATGAGAGCGCGGCCGTAATCCTGCAGAGCACCGGCAAAGATCTCCGAGGCCGATGCGCTGAAGCGGTCCACCAGCACTATCATCGGGCCGTTGTAGAATACCGACGGTTCGGGATCATCGTCGACCTCGATGCGCCCGGTCGTATCGCGCAGCTGCACCACCGGCCCGCGGTCGATGAACAGCCCCGTCAGCGATTCGGCTTCGGGCAGATACCCGCCGCCGTTGGCGCGCAGATCCATGATCAGCACGTCGACGCCTTCTTTCTTCAGTTCCGAGATCAGCCGCTGCACATCGCGGGTCGTGCTGCGGAAATCCTTCGCGCCGGCGCGGCTGGCATCGTAGTCTTGGTAGAAGCTCGGCACCGTAATGATGCCGACCTTCACGTCCCGGCCGTTTCGCTGCACCACCCGCATGGTCTTGTGCGCGGCCTGAGCTTCGAGCGAGACGCGATTGCGCGTGAATTCCACCACCTTCTGCGGCGATCCGGGAGCCGCTCCCGCCGGCAGCAACTGCAGGCGCACTTGGGTGCCGCCGGGGCCGCGAATCTTCTGCACGACGTCGTCCAGCCGCCAGCCGATCACGTCGACCAGTTCTCCGGTCTTGCCCTCGCCGACCGCGGTGATGCGGTCGTTGGCGGCCAGCTTGCCGCTGGTTGCCGCCGGGCCGCCGGCGATGACGTCGATGACGGTGACGTAGTCGTCGGTGAGCTGCAGCGAGGCGCCGATGCCTTCGTAGCTCAAGCTCATCTGAATGTTGTATTCCTCGGAATTGCGCGCCGAGAAATAATTCGAGTGCGGATCCAGGGACAACACGAAGGCGTTCATGAACGCTTCGAACACGTCCTCGGGCTTGCTCTGATCCATGCGCTTCTCGACGTGCTCGTAGCGCTTGCGCAGCGTATCCGCCGCTTCGTTCCACGTTTTGCCGGCGGTCACGAGCGACAGTTCGTCGTTCTTTACGCGCTTGCGCCACAGTTCGTTCATCTCGGCGGCGTTCGCCGGCCAGGGTTCCTTCTCGCGATCGAAATTGAACGACTCTTCGATGTCGAAATCCGGCTTCTTGGCGAGCAGATCGATTGCGTAGGCCATGCGCTCGCGGCTGCGCTGCTGGTAGCGGCGGAAGATCGCGAATGCGGGCTCGACGTCGCCGGATTTGATGGCATCGTCGAGCTCATAGCGGTAGCGCTCGAATTCGGCGATGTCGCTGGCGTAGAAATAGCTTCTGCCGCCGTCGATCGCATCGAGGTAGCGGTCGAGGATGAGGCTGGAGAGATGATCGTCCAGCGGCGCGCGCCGGTAATGCTCGCGGGCGACGATGTCGGCCACGCGGCGCGCGACGTAGTTCTCCTGCTCCGTCGGTTCGAGCGGCGCGGCCGCGCCTGCGGCCGGGGCATCGGGCGAGGGGGTCATGGCCGCGCCCAAAAGGAAGGCAAGGCCTACCGCGCTCACGCAGACGGCGATGCCGGTAATCCAGCGCGAACGCTTGGCCCAAGGCCTGTTAGTCATCACCGTACAAGATCTCCTGTAAACTCCGATCCCCAATTCCCTTCAAGGCTAGAGAAGCCTGGGTCCGCTAGCAAGTGTATATGAGCCCTAAGACATGCGTCCGTTCACTGTTTTGATCGGTATCGTTCTGGGGTCCGCGGCTTCGATCACTTTTGGCCTGGGCGCGGTCGTGATCGTGTTCTGTGTTTTGCTGGGCGAACATCCCGATCTATCGCACGAAATGCCGCAACTCCTCTGGAGCTGGGGGGCATTCTCCATTCTGACCGCCGCCAGCGCGGGGAGTTTCATGGGAGAGGTACAGTCGCGCCCCTGGCGCCTCTGGGCGCATTTGGCCACCGCCCTTTGCCTGTGTGCCCTGGTTTTGCTGTATTGGCCGAGCCGCAATTGAACTTAGGAGCACGCAATATCATGCGAATTCGGGGTTTTGGGGGCGTTTTGGCCTTCGCAGGCCTGCTTCTGGCGGCTTGTGCGGGACAGCCCAGGCTCCCGCCGCCTTCGACCGATATCGATGAAACGGCCTACCGGGATCATATCCGCATGCTGGCCTCCGATGGCTTCGAAGGGCGCAAGCCCGGCACCCCGGGGGAGGAAAAGACGGTCGCATACCTGGTCGAGCAATTTCGTAAATTAGGCCTAAAGCCGGGCAACGGCGAGAGTTACCTGCAGCAAGTGCCGATGGTGGAGACCGTCGCCGGCGCCGATGCGACGCTCTCCGTCGCCGGCCATGGCGGGACACGCACGCTTGCCTACGGCAAGGACGTGGTGCTCTGGAGCAAGAGCCGGCTGCCGCAGGCAGAACTGCGGCGCAGCGACCTGGTATTCGCCGGTTACGGCATCGTCGCCCCCGAGTATGCATGGAACGACTATGCCGGCATCGATGTGCACGGCAAGACCGTCATGGTGCTGGTCAACGATCCTGGGTTCGGCTCCAAGGATCCCAAGCTCTTCAAGGGCGGCGCCATGACTTATTACGGGCGCTGGGCCTACAAGATCGAGGAGGCGGCGCGGCAGGGCGCAGCGGGCGTGCTGCTCGTGCACGACGACGCCGCGGCCGGCTACGGCTGGAACGCGGTGCAGACCACTTGGGGCGGCGCGCAGCTGGATCTGGCGGCCGCGGACGATGGTGCCGCACGCCCCACCGTTGCCGGCTGGATCCGAAAGGATGCGGCGCGCGCGCTGTTCAGCGCCGCCGGGCTCGATTTCGAGGCGTCGGCCTCGGCGGCCGCGCATGAGGGATTCAAGGCCATTTCCATGGGTTTGCAGGTAGATGCGACGCTGCATAACAGCGTTCGTCAGTTCACCTCGTCGAATGTGATCGCGCTGCTGCCGGGCGGCAGCCGCCACCACGAATATGTCTTGTACACGGCTCACTGGGACCATTTGGGGCGCGACCCGCTGCGCCCCGGCCACAATATTTTCAACGGAGCGGTCGACAACGCATCCGGAGCGGCCGGACTCCTGGTATTGGCGCAGTCCTTGGTCCGGACCAAACCCGTGGCGGACCGCTCGTTCGTGTTTCTGGCGACGGTGGACGGGGAGCCAGGCCTTCTGGGGTCGCAGTACTACGCCGAACACCCGGTATTGCCCTTGCGGCAGACCGTGGCCGTCCTCAATCTGGATACCTTGCGCACCGGGGGTCCGACGCGCGACCTGACGATCTACGGCTCAGGCAACACCGACCTCGAGGACTACGTGCGCGCTGCGGCCCTGCTGCAGGGCCGGGCGGTGACCCCCGATCCCATGCCCGAGCAGGGGTTTTATTACCGTTCGGATAGCTTCAGCTTTGCCGAGGCCGGCGTGCCGGCGCTGTATGCCAAGGGCGGCTTCGACGATGCCGCGCGCGGTCCCGTTTGGGGCCGGGCACAGTACGATGACTACATGACGCACCGGTACCGCCAACCGGCCGATCAATACTCCGCAGACTGGGATGTGCGCGGCGCCTTGGACGATCTCACGCTTTACTACAATGTCGGGAATCGAGTGGCGCGCACGCGGCGATTTCCGCGCTGGTATCCCAACAGCGAATTTCGCGTGAGCCGCCAGCGAATAACGACGCCCTAGTCAAAGGGGCATCCAGAAGCCTAGCGCTTGCCGACCCTCATCCAGTTCTTCTTGCGGTCGAAGCTGCCGGAGGTATTGTAGGGATCGAAGCCGCGCTTTTCACCCGCCGCCTTAACCGGCGCGTCGTCCACGCTCAGCTCGTGCAGCAAGTTGGCCTGCCGTATCTCACGCACGCCGAAACTAAATGTCGATTCGGGGTCGTCCCCGTTCTTGCGGTCGCTCGTCATCTTCTTCCCTCTGCAAACAAATGCCAAACAGTCAATCCATCTCGTACATTTTTTGATTTTGCCGACGCCTACATGTTCCCAAATTGCGACAGCAAAATGCCTGCGACATCGCAAATATGTGACGCAGCGCAAGTCGATGTGAACATAAGGCGGCCGCGGCGCGGCGTTGCCTTCAACCGATGCGGGCAAGCGTTCCGGATAGTTGCCGATCGAAGGGTACCGAGCGGTTGCGGCCGCGCATCTTGGCGGTATACAGGGCCTGGTCCGCGGCCTCGACCAGGTCGTCGACATTGTTGAACAGAGTCTGGGTGCCGTGCGTGGCGCAGCCGATGGAGACGGTCACCGTGGCGTGATCGGAGCCGATGACATGCCCGGTATTGCGAAACGCCATGACGATGCGCTCGCAAATGCTGCGCGCCGTCTCGGCATCGGTCGCCGGCAATACCACGACGAACTCCTCGCCGCCGTGGCGGGCGATCAAGTCCGTCTCGCGGGTGTTGCTGCGAAGTATGCGCGCGGTGGCCTGCAGAATCCGGTCTCCGGCCTGGTGACCGAAGTGGTCATTGATGACTTTGAAATTATCCAAATCCGCGAACGCCACACTCAGCGGCCATTTATGCCGCGTCGAGTTCTCGAACTCGCGTCCCAGAAATTGATCCAGATAGGCCCGATTGTAGACCCCCGTCAATTCGTCGCGGCGCGTCACTTCCTCGAGTTCGAGGGTGCGCGGCGAGGCCTCATCGGCCGCCACCCGCAATGTGTTGATTTCACGCAGCGTATGCAGGCTGCGCAGCATCAGCACTTCGCGCGCCTGTTCCAGGATCAATTCCGGGTGCTGCCTGGCGAGCAGGTCGGCTTCGAAAATGGCTTCGGTTTCGGGAATCATGGAGCCGATGGTTCCCAAGACCTGGCCGAACGCCATTCTGTCCAGTCCGAGACTGCGTTCCGCGCACAGCGCGATCTCGGCGAATTGCCGTTGTTCGGGATCCAGCAAGAAAAGATCCGCCACAGGTCCGGACAGAGCCACGCAACGGTCGAAGACCTGCGCCGGGTCGGAGCTGAAGCTCAGGTCCAGATGATGGCTTCGATCGATAGAGCGGTACAGGCGCTCGGGCAGATTCCATCCCTTCATCAACGAGCCGCCGACTTGCGCATGATCGACTTGCAGGCGCTTTTTCTCGTGCTCGGCGAGAGCGGCATGATTGCGCTGCAGCTGTTCTCCCTGGGAATACAAATCCGGAACGGCTTTGTCCAGCGCCAGCATGCCCACGTCCTGGAGCAGCGCCGCGAGGAATATTTCTTCGGCCATCGACTGATGCATGGCGTCGCCGAGCGCGCGCGCCGCGGTTGCCGCCAGCAGGGCGCGCCGCCAGTACAGGCCATAGCTCAGGCCATTGGATTTTCCGCCCCGCAGCGACTTGACCAAGGTGAAGCTCAGGGCCAGGGTCAGCGTGGCATTCAACCCCAGTACCACCAATGCCTGACGCAAGTTCTCGCTCTTGCGGCGCTGGGCATACAGCGGCGAGTTGGCGATGCGCAGCACCTTGGTCGAGAGAGCCGAATCCAGGCTCAAGGCCTTCGCAACCTTGCCCATCTCGATGTCCGGATCTTGCGCCAGCTCAATGATGTGCGCCGCCACGCCCGGAGGAGAGGGGAAATTCACTGACAGACGAAGTCGAGCTTCGATCTCGGGATTCACGCGCAGGGCTCCAACAGTCAAAACCGGATTAGATCCGCTTATTGCAAGTTAGCGTCCGCCGCGCGGGGAACTTGAGGCGTGAATTAGGTCAATTTGGACCCGGCACGCCACCAGGCACGAAGGCACTTGAAGAGCACGTAAAGCCCGTAGGGGCCGAGAAACACCACCCAGGAGGCGATGGAGGCCTGCCCAAGGCCTGCGAAGAGGTTGCGGTACAGGTGACCGAGGCTGGCCCCTTCGTAGCGGCCCAGAGTCGTCACGCCCGCATAGAAAATCAGGACGGGCATGAGACCGACGCCTGCCAGCAGCCCCAGGGCGGCCAGCCCTAGTTCCATGGACCACGGGCTGGTCAAGCCCAGCCCCTTCATGATTCTGTGGATCGGCATGCCCCAATTGTAAACGAATCCGGCCCTCGGCTGCCCGAGCGCTGTAGAATCGGGGCATGCGCTCCTGGACCCCTCAGACGCTGTACGACGCGAAGCCCTGGGCCTTCATGGGCATCGGAGTGACATTGGCTGTAGGCATGATGCTCTGGTCTCTGTTCGCCGGACTATGGACCGTCTGGCGGGGGCTGCTCTGCTTTGGCGGCGCGGCACTGGCCATCGTCGGCGGGGCCACGTTGCAGCTGCGGCAGGACTATCGCGCACGCAGCAAGTGGCGGCGAGACACGCCGCCTTGATACGCACGGCCGTGGTCGGGGCCGGCTATCTGGGCCGGTTTCATGCGCAGAAATACGCGAGCCTGCCCAACTCTCACTTGATGGGCGTCGCCGACCCTTCCGCGCAGGCGCGATCGGCGCTGGCGGCCGAATTGGGTGTTGCCGCCTATGCCGACTACCGCGAATTGCTGGGTCATGTCGACGCCGTCAGCATCGTCACTCCGACTCCGCTGCATTTCGAGGTAGCGAAGGATTTTCTCGACGCCGGGGCGAGCGTGCTGGTCGAGAAACCCATGACGGTGACGGTGGCGGAGGGGGAGAGCCTCATCGAGCTGGCGCGCCGCGCCAACCGCATTCTGCAAGTGGGTCATCTGGAGCGCTTCAATGCCGCCGTGCAGGCGGTGCAGCCCACACTGACCGTTCCCCGCTTCATCGAATCGGCGCGCCTCGCGCCTTTCAAGTATCGCGGCACGGATGTCGACGTGGTGCTGGATCTGATGATTCACGACATCGATTTGATCTTGAGCATCGTGCGTTCCCCCGTGGTCGCGGTCGACGCGATCGGCAGCAGCGTATTTTCCCGGGAAGTGGATATCGCCAATGCGCGGCTGCGCTTCGCCAGCGGCTGCGTCGCCAATGCAACGGCCAGCCGCGTCAGCATGAAGACCGAGCGCAAGCTGCGACTATTCCAGGACGACGCCTACATCTCGGTGGATTTGCAGCAAAAGGTGCTGACTGTGATCCGAAAGGGCACGGGCGTGGGTCCGGATGGCGTGCCGCAGGTTGCCATCGAGGAGAACACCTACGAACAGGGCGATGCCCTCAAGGCCGAGATCTCCGCCTTCCTCGATTCCGTGGCGACCGGCGCCGCGCCCGCGGTGAGCGGAGAAGACGGGCTACTGGCACTACGGACCGCGGTGAGCATCGCCGAGCAAGTGGCGAGCTCGCGCCGCCAGTTTTCCTAGGGCGAGGTCGAGCGCGGCGCCGGCGCGGATGGCGGCTGAGCCCCACCCAATGCCGCAGGACCCACGCCGGCTGCAGGGGCAGCGCCCGGTGCCGCTGCAGCTCCGGGCGCCGCGGCAGCGCCTGGTGCGGCAGGAGCGCCCAGCCCCGGTCCGGGTGCGGCCTGAGAGCCGGGCGCATTGTCCGTCACGGTCACCCGATCCACCAAGTAGCGGGTTTCGGCGAAACAGCTGGTGGGAATTCCCGGATGCTCGGTGTAGTGCAGCTGGACCCGGTGACCGACGGCCTTGGCCAAGTCCGCCGCGACAGACTTGTCGCGCACGCTGAAGTCCCATAACTGCGGCGAACCTCCGGGACCCAAGTATTGGCCGCCGCCGTAGTACAGCGCGATTTCGCCCTCGCGGGTTTTGCAGATCCAGCCGCGGCGTACGAATTTCTGCAGCACGCCGGCCCGCTCGCCTTCGGCGTAGGCCCACCCCAGAGTCAGCCAGGTCCATAGCCCGGCGCCGACGATCACCAACAGCAGCAGTACCGTGAGCCAGCGGCCGAAACGACCGCGGGATCCGCGTCTGCCACTGGAGCTCGGAACTTCGATCCGCGTCATGAACTGGAATCGCCTTGTGCCACGATAGGCTGAAAAATGGTGCTGCGAGTGTAGCCAACCCAAACGGGGAATGGTGTCATCTTTCGCCGCATTTGGTGCGGTGATTACCTTGCGCATGCCGAGATTCGGGCTCATAATCCCCGCATGATTCGCGGCGATTATAAATATATCTGGCAGGCCAACGACTGGCCGAACTGGCACTTCGACCTGGCCGCACTCGCCGGCCCCATGACCGAGGTCAGTCGTGCCCAGGGACTCCTGATGGGACGGCTGGCGGACGTCGGCATGGCGCTTCGCGACGAGGCCAGCCTGGCTACATTGACTGAGGACGTGGTCAAGACCTGTGAAATCGAAGGCGAACAGCTCAACGTCGAATCTGTGCGGTCGTCCATCGCTCGCCGCCTCGGCGTCGACATCGGGGCGCTGGCCCCGGTGGACCGTCACGTCGAAGGCGTGGTCGAGATGGTGCTCGACGCCACCGCCAACAGCCAAGCGCCGGTTTCCCGGGAACGTTTGTTCGGCTGGCACGCAGCGCTGTTCCCGACCGGCTACTCTGGTCTATCCAAGATCAACGTCGGTGCCTGGCGCGACGATGCTAGCAGCCCGATGCAGGTGGTCTCTGGCCCCATCGGCCGGCAACGGGTGCATTTCGAGGCGCCGCCGGCCGACCGGCTGGAGTCCGAGACTGACCGCTTTCTGGCCTGGGCCAACAACGCATCGAACGAGCCATCGCTGATAAAGGCCGGGCTCGCGCACCTGTGGTTCGTCACCCTGCATCCGTTCGATGATGGTAACGGCCGCCTCGCACGCGCCGTCGGCGACCTGTTTCTTGCCCGTGCCGATGGCAGCCCCCAGCGCTTCTACAGCCTGTCGGCGCAGATCCAGCGGGAGCGCAAGGCCTACTACGACATCCTGGAGCGTACCCAGAAGCAATCACTGGATGTCACCGAGTGGCTCGCTTGGTTCCTCGACACGCTGCATCGCGCCGTCGAACAGGCACAGCACACGGTCGATGCCGTACTGGCCAAGACGCGGTTCTGGCAGCGCTGGGCCACGACGCCGCTGAGCGAGCGACAGGTGAAGATGCTCGACCGGCTGCTCGACGGTTTCGGCAAGCTCACCAGCGGCAAATGGGCGGCGATCGCCAAGTGTTCGCCGGACACTGCCCTGCGCGACATCACGGATCTGCTGGTGCGCGGCGTCTTGCAGAAATCGCACGCGGGTGGACGCAGCACGAGCTACGAGCTGAACGACGCGTCGAAGTAGAGAGTCGCTTTGCCCGGCCATACGCCGAATTCAGTGCAGGCATGGCATATGCCGAAGCGCTTCCGAACTGTAAGATGCGAGTAGGGCTTGTACCGTCCGATTTCAAGTGGTACGGGGCGGATGGCTGCACCGTGCCGGCGGGCACCACCAGTATTCCCCCCAAAGGAATTTGATTTAAGAGGCGTCGCGCATGGCCTTCTCACGGGGTCCGCGAAACCGAGGCGCTGCCGGTGGTTCGAGATGAGGGGATTGAGTAGATGCCGTTTTTGGATTGGGTAAACAAAAATCAAGCGAAAGAGCGCACCCGTGGAATTCCCATTCTATGATGCCGGCGCGTCTTTGAACGGCGGTCTGTGCAGCAGTCCGCCGGCTCAACGGGTCAAGCTTGTCGAAACCGGCTATCGATTCCTGCTCGGAATATCTGCGAGTCATCCACGCGCAATGAACTTCAACGTTCTGAAGTTCGAAAGCCATCTTTGCGCGCTCCAGATTCGCATCCAGCGTCTTCCATTGATCTATGCGAACTGCCAGCCCAAGGAGTACGAAATGGCTCGTGCTAGCACCGAGTTGCTCCACGCCAGATTCATCAAGATAGAGGATGTACATGTGAGGTCGGGAAGCGCGGCTTCTGGAGGCGACGTAGCTTCATGAGGGCAAAAAAAAGCGTCTAGAGTGGAACCCAAAGGTTCCAAAGGAGTCGCAACGCGTCTCCTTCCCTAGTCGCAAGGCCAATACTGCTCTCGGATCCGAGTCCGGTCAACCCCAGAATTGTGACATGTGTTCCAAGGCTCTGTCCTACATGAAGGCTTCAACCTACTAATTCAAGGGCGGTTTTGACAGAAGATCGTCACGCTGGCGACGCCACGGGGCGGCGGCCTCTAGCCGAACTTCGCGGATTCGACCCTGATTGAGGCCGCGCCGCAGGCGCGGCCCTCTTCCAAGCTTTTGATTTTCTTTGCCTGCGGGGCGCACGTTGCCGCGGAAACGTCTGTAGTGCCGACCTACTGTCTGGTCAACGCCGCGCGCATGCGGATAATGCAGTGCCAAGATGTTTTTGCGCGTCAAGACCCGGAAGAAGGACGGCAAGGAGCACCGCTACTGGAGCGTGGTGGAGAACCGCCGTGTCGCCGGCGGTCGGGTGGTGCAGCGGCATGTGTTGTATTTGGGCGAGATCAACTCCTCGCAGGAACTCACCTGGCGCAGATCCATCGAGGTGCTCGAGGACGGGGAGTTGGCGCCGCGCACGTACGCGTTGTTTCCGGAGGATCGCTGCGAGGGGCTGCTGCCGGACGAGTCGATCGTGCGCCTGAAGCTCAAATCGATGCAGCTGCACCGTCCGCGGCAATGGGGCGCGTGCTGGCTGGCGCTGATGTTGTGGCAAACGCTGGACCTGGATGTCTTTTGGGCCGAGCGATTGCCTGCGTCTCGCAAAGGCACGCGCTGGGATCTGGTGGTGTTCATCCTCTCGGCCTATCGCCTAATCGCGCCGGGCAGCGAATGGCGTCTGCATCGGGAATGGTATGGCCGCACGGCATTGGCGGATTTACTGGGCACCGATGAGTCGCTCGCCGATCCGCACGTGCTGTATGGCTGCCATGACCGACTGCTCGCGCACAAAGAGGCGCTCTTTACGCATCTGACGGACCGCTGGCGGGACCTGTTCAACGTGTCCTTTGAGGTGTTGCTGTACGACTTGACGAGCACGTACTTCGAGTCCGATCCGCCGCTCGATGAGGAGGACAAGCGTCGCCACGGCTACAGCCGCGATCACCGCTTCGACTGCGTGCAGATCGTCATCGCGTTGATCGTGACGCCGGAAGGCTTGCCGCTGGCGTATGAGGTGTTGCCCGGTAATACCAACGACTCAAAGACGCTGCGCTCGTTCCTGCAGAAGATCGAACACCAGTACGGCAAAGCGCAGCGCATCTGGTGCATGGACCGCGGCGTGCCAACCGAAGAGGTCTTGGCCGAGATGCGGCGCAGCGAGCCGCCGGTGCAGTATCTGTGCGGGACGCCGAAGGGACGGCTCAACCGCCTCGAGAAATCCCTGGTCACGAAACCCTGGCGTCAAGCCCGCACCGGGGTGAAAGTGAAGCTTCTGCCCGAGGATCAAGAACTCTACGTGTTCGCCGAGAGTGAGGATCGCATCGCCAAAGAGCGCTCCATGCGCCGTCGGAAACTGAAGTGGTTGTGGGCTCGACTTGCGCAGATCAAAGACATGGATCTGTCACGAGATGCGTTGCTGATGAAGCTCGGCAGCGCCCAGAGCAAGGTCCCCGCAGCGTGGCGACTCATCGATGTGAAAGTCGACAAAGATGGTCCCGGCTTCACCTATCGGCTGAATCGACAGAAGCTCAAACAGGTTCGTCGCCGCGAAGGCCGTTACTTGTTGCGCACCAATCTGACCGAGACCGATCCGGTGAAGTTGTGGAATTACTACCTGCAGCTGGTGCAGGTCGAGGAAGCGTTCCGTACGTTAAAAAGCGATCTGGCCATCCGGCCGATCTTCCATCAGGAACCTGAACGCATCGAGGCGCATGTGTTCGTCGCCTTCCTCTCCTACTGCCTGTACGTCACGCTTGGCCGACAACTCAAAGCGCTCGCGCCCGGCCTCACCGCGCGCAGTGCGCTGGAGAAATTTGCCGCCGTGCAGATGGTCGATGTACGTATCCCGACCACCGACGCACGTGAGATCTTGCTCACCCGATACACCCAGCCGGAGCCTGAACTGAAGCTTCTGCTCGAGCGCTTGCGCCTCACGCTTCCCGCCCAACCGCCGCCCAAAATCAGCGCCCCTCAGACTGCCCCCGCCACCCTCCTGTAGTGCCGACCTTTGGGGGTGCACCCTAGGCGCATCAATCACTTAGCGTCGCCGAAGCCTCGAATCCGCGAAGTTCGGCTAGCTCGGCGGCAAGTTTGACGGGCTCGGGAACGCGCATTTCGTAGGCGGCCGAAGCTTCGTCGGGTGCAGGAACCGGAGGCGCCGCAGCTTGCCGCCGGCTGGGGTCACGAGCCCCCAAATACAGCCCCGCTCGTCGCGCAGCTTGTAGGGCTTCTCCGTGGGTTTGGCGGCCTTGATCTGGGTCTCGCCCAGCTTCTTCGATTTCATAAAACGGATACGAGTCTACGGTGAAAATCGCCGGTACCCGCGAAAAGTACCCGTTTCAATTCAAGAGTGTTGAGGAGTCCACCGCATTCCGGCAAGTGTCAAATCACTTGCCCATGAGGAGTTTTTTGAGCATCTACCGCTACTTGCGGAATGTCCGGGTACCTCTTGAACCCCCATAGTGGTGGAGCCGGGGGGAATCGAACCCCCGTCCATAAGTCCTACGCTGCAAGATCTACGTACGTAGCCCAGTCTATTGTTCTCGCCGCGCACTACCCAACGGGCAGGGAAAGCATGCAGCCAGCCCGGTGTTTTTTCGTCGAACACACCCCAGGCACGTGTGCTCCACTAGCTGATGAGCGCTACACCTGAACGTTCGCATCAGCACGAACCGTCCAGGTTTCAACCGCGATTAGGCGGCTAGAGCGTAGTTGTCTTGATTGGCAACTATAAGTTTGCAAATGGTTTAACGAGGAACCTGCACCTCGGTACGCCCCCGCAGTTTCGCAACCCATGTCGAAACCGGTCGGCCCCAAATCGAACGGCTAGTTTACGCGCTCTGAGCCGGCGAACCAAATGAGGCCGGCGGCGCTCTCCCTTGGCCCACGGCGCCCACGGCAGGAACCCACGCGCCGGTGCCCGCGACGGCGGCCGCTATCGGCGCATGGCCTTCATGATCCGGCCCTTGTCGCGCTGCCAATCGCGATCCTTGCCGCTGGCGCGCTTGTCGTGCTGCTTCTTGCCCTTGGCGAGCCCGATCTCGAGCTTGGCGCGGCCTTCCTTCCAATAGAGCTCCAGCGGCACTAGGGTGTAGCCGCGCCGTTCGACCGCTCCAACCATGTGATCGAGCTGACGCCTGTTGAGCAGCAGCTTTCGCGTGCGCGTGGGATCGGTGTTGACGTGGGTGGATGCCGAAATCAGGGCGCCGATATGGGCGCCGAAGAGGAAGGCTTCGCCGTCTTTCAGGTAGACATATGCTTCGGCGATCTGCGCCTTGCCGGCGCGCATGCTCTTGACCTCCCAGCCCAAGAGGGAGATCCCGGCCTCGAAGCGCTCCTCGATGAAGTAGTCGAAGCGCGCCTTGCGGTTGACGGCGATGGGCGGCAATTTATCGGTGACTTTCACTGTGCGGGAAGTTTACCGATTCGCCGGTGGCGGCGCCCGCGCTTTTGCCGGAGAATCGGCTGCAGCGGCGATGCCCGTGGGCGATGCCGAGGGAGCAACAATGCAGTTAGTGGAGCGCAGCTCGCTGGTGACGTATACGGCCGCGCAGATGTTCGCCTTGGTCAATGATGTGGCCAGTTATCCGGATTTTTTGCCCTGGTGCGTCGGCGCGCGGGTCGAGGAGGTTTCCGCGGCCGTACGCGTGGCCTCGCTCAAGGTGGCGCGCGGGGTGCTGCGGACCGAATTCACGACGCGCAATACTTTGCAGCAGGATGCGCAAATCCACATGCAGCTGATGCACGGACCGTTCCGCGACCTGGTCGGCGAGTGGCGCTTCGAGGCAATCGGCACGCGCGGCTCGCGCGTGCACTTTCGGGTCGAGTTCGAGTTCAAGAACCGCCTGACCGCGACCGCTTTCAACGCCGTGTTCGAGGCGATTTGCGGGACCATCATCGAAGCCTTCGTGAAGCGTGCGCAGCAAGTCTATCCCGATTGAGTTCTCATGAGCGCCGCGCCCATCCGGGTTCAGATCGCCTACGCCGAGGCAGACCGCGCCATCGTCAAGACCATGCGCCTCGCGGCGGGCTCCCGCATCGCCGAGGCGCTGCGCCTGGCGGCTCTCGATCCCGATTTCAGCGGCATTGATCTCATCCACGCCCCGGTCGGAATATTCGGCAGGGTGGCAAGCGCCGAGGATGAGCTGCAGGACGGAGATCGAATCGAAATATATCGCCCCCTCGCCGCCGATCCCAAAGCCGCGCGGCGCGCCCGCGCCCAGCAAGCCCGCAAAAAACCGTAAACCCGCGCGTCAGCGCTTCCGCCTCTTAACCCAATATTTTCTGACGGGGTCGCTTCGACCCCGTAGATCCGCGCGTCAGCGCTTCCGCCTCTTAACCCAATATTTTCTGACGGGGTCGCTTCGACCCCGTAGATCCGCGCGTCAGCGCTCAATAAGTGCGGCCGTTCTTGAGCTTCGCCGCCGAAGCATCCTGAGCCGCCGCCACCGCGTCCGTCGGCTTATCGAGTTTCGCGACCTTGTCGCCGTCGAAATAGACCGTGACGCGCCGCGAGTCGACATGCCTGCTGCGGCCCTTCTTGAGATAGTAAATATAGTCCCAACGATCCTTCACGAAGGGATCGGCCACCATGGGCGTGCCGAGCAGGTAGCGAACCTGGCTGCGCGTCATGCCGTTCTTGACCTGATCGACCGCCTTCTGATCGAGGAAATTGCCCTGCTGAATGTTGATGCGGTATACGCATCCTGAGGCGAGCGCGACAATGAGCATTCCGAAGAGAACCGGTAGAGATATTTTCGTCAAAGTGGTGCGCAGCCGTTAAATGATTGATAATTGGACTTGTATCATACCCGAGGGCACAGCATGCCGCAGCGCCTGAAACCCGATTCGACCAGCGAAAGCAACGACCTGCGCAATGCGGGCCTCAAAGTGACGCTGCCGAGACTGAAAATCCTCGATATTCTGGCGGACGGTTCGGCGCGCCACATGAGCGCCGAGGACATCTACAAGAAGCTGCTGGTATCGAACGAAGACATCGGGCTTGCCACCGTGTACCGGGTGCTCACCCAATTCGAGGCCGCGGGCCTCGTCACTCGTCATCACTTCGAAGGCGGCATGGCGGTGTTCGAGCTCAATCAGGGCGGCCATCACGATCACATCGTGTGTGTTGACTGCGGCCGGGTCGAAGAGTTCATGGACGGGGGCATCGAGGAGCGCCAGCACGCGGTGGCCAAGCGCTTGGGATTCGAGATCAGCGACCACGCGCTCATCCTCTACGGGCATTGCCGCAAGCCCAATTGCCCGAATCAAAAGCGCACGAAATAGCCGCCTGCCGATGCTTCAGCGCCGTACCGCCGGTGCGCGTTTTCTCTTGGGTTGAGCTTCGGCGGGCGCGGCGTGCGCCAGCATCTGGCGCGCGTGGGCGCGTGCCTGTTCGGTGATGTCGATGCCGCCCAGCATGCGCGCGATTTCATCGACCCGCTCGGGCGGACCCAAGGCCTTCACCGCGGTGCGCGTGATTTTGCCGTCGCTCAACTTGGTGACGCGAAACTGGCCGTGGGCCTGGGAGGCGACTTGCGCCAGATGGGTCACGCACAGCACCTGGGCGCGTTCGCCTAGGTCGCGCAATTGACGGCCGACGATTTCGGCCACCGCGCCGCCGATGCCGGCATCCACTTCGTCGAACACCATGGTCAGGGCGGAGTTCTTGGCAGCCGCCGCCACTTGCACTGCGAGACTGATGCGCGACAGTTCGCCGCCTGAAGCGACCCTGGCGAGGCTCTTGGGCGCTTGTCCGGGATTTGCGCTGACCAGAAACTCGATGTCATCGCTCCCCTTGGAGCCGAATTCGGTGTCGCTGGGTTCGACGCCCACCACAAACCGGCCGCCTGCCATGCCCAATCCCTGCATGAGGCGGGTGATGTGGGCCCCCAAATGGCCGGCAGCGGCTCTGCGCGCTTCGCTCAGGTTCTTTGCGGCGCCGCGGTAATCGCGAGTCAGCGCCGTGAGTTCGAGCTCGAGGGCGGCCAGGCTGAGCTGTGCGTTGTCCAGAGCCGCCAATTCGGCCTCGATGCGCAGCCGCTGCTCGGGTAGCTCCCGAACGTTCAGGCGGTGCTTTCGGCCAAGCGCCTCGAGCGCGGCGGCATGCCGTTCGATTTCCTCCTGGCGCGCAGGATCGATGTCCAGGGCGTCCAAGTAGCGGCGCAGCGCTTCCGCAGCCTCGTCGGTGTTGATCATGGCCTCCGCCAACAGCTTGACCACGGGGGCGAGCTGCGGGTCGGCGTCCGCGACATGCCGCAGTGCCGCGTGCGCTTTGCCCAATGAATCGTGAGCGCTGCCGCCGTCCGCTTCGTAGGCTGCCGTCAGCGCGGTCCGGGCCGCGGCCGCCAAGCGGCCCCGGCCGGCGATGCGCTTCTGGTCGGCGAAGAGATCCTCGATGGCGGCAACGGTGGTGACCTCGGCCTTGAGCTCGGCGAGTTGGTAGCGCAGCAGATCGAGGCGCGAGTCGCGGTTCTCGGCGGCCGATTTGAGCGACTCGTAGCCGCGGCTGCAAGCTCGGTAGCGGTCATAGAGCTCAGCCACGGCGTCCAACAAACTCGAGTCCGCGAGGTGCTGGTCCAGCAACTCGCGCTGGGCTGCGCGATTCACCAGGTGCTGGAATTCCTGCTGGCCATGGATTTCGATGAGGAATTCTGCAAGCTCGCGCAGGGCCTGGATGGGCACCAGCTGGCCGTTCACGTAGGCACGCGAGCGCCCGTCCGAGCCGATCACCCGGCGCACCACCAGATCGCCATTGTGCTCGATCGCCTGTGCTTCGAGCCAGGCCTTGGCCGCGGCCGGCAACGCGTCGAAACTGGCGGCGACCTCGGCCCGTTCGGCGCCTTGGCGCACGACATCGCCCGCGGCCCGTCCACCGGCTAGGAGAAGGAGGGCGTCGACTACGATGGATTTACCGGCGCCGGTCTCGCCCGTCAGTGCGGTGAGGCCGGGCTCGAGCTCGAGTTCCGCCTGATCGACGAGAACGAAATCGCGCAGCTGAAGGTGAGTGAGCACGGGCCTAATCCGAGGGCCGTTCGTCGTCTTGGCGGCCGTATGCGCCGCGGCCCCAATGCAGCTTCGAGCGCAGCAGCCGGTAGTAGTCGTAACCCGGCGGATGCAGCAGGGTGATTTGGGCATCGGCCCCTTCCACGTACAGATTGTCGCCCTGTTCGAGATCGCCGATGGAGCTGCCGTCGCAAGTCACTTGGGCGCGGGACTCGAAGCGATCGGACATGCTCAGCTGGATCTTGCTGCCGGCGCGTACCACGATGGGGCGGTCGCTCAAGGTGTGTGGGGAGATGGGCGCCATCACCCACACGTCCAGATCGGGCTCGACGATGGGACCGCCGCAGGACAGCGCGTAGGCGGTGGACCCGGTGGCAGTGGCGATCACCATGCCGTCGCCGCCGTGCGAGTTGACAAAACGTCCATTGATCGAGGTTTCGAAATCCATGGTGCGGCCGGTTTCCCATTTATTGACCACCACATCGTTCAAGGCGAGCGCGCTCACGGACTCCGCGCCGCGTTTTTCCAGGCGCGCGGCCAGCAAAGAGCGCCGATCCTCGGTGTAGTTCCCGGCAAGGACGGTGTCCACATCTTCCAGCATCGAATCGGGACTGACATCGGTCAAAAATCCCAGGCGGCCGCGATTGATTCCGATCAGCGGCACCGAATACCCGGCCACCAGCCTCGCGGCGTACAGCAAGGTCCCGTCGCCGCCGATGGCGACGATGAGATCCGCCCGGGAAGCGAAGGACTGTTCCGGGCAGGGCTGGACGCTGCCCGGGCGAAAGGCGAGGCCCAGGTCCGGGTCGACCAGGGGACACACGCCCCTCGAGTGGAAGTGGCCCGCAAGGCTCAGCATGCATTCGGCGACGCGCAAATCCTTGGCGTTGCCGACCAGCGCGATGGATTGAAACGATTGGGGCATAAGCCCTTCCTTGTAGCATGACGGCGCGGAGCGGGTCACGCCATGAAGCTGAAGATTTTAGGCTGATTCGCTCTACTTGACTTCGGACGGATACGCTAGGTAGCTTCAAACATGTTATATGGACCCACTATGACTGAAGGTGCGGACGACGGTCTCAATGAGCGGGCGCAGCTGCTGCTCAAAGCCCTGATCGAGAATTACATTCGCGACGGTCAGCCCGTGGGTTCGCGGACCCTGTCGCGCGATTCCGGTTTGAGCCTCTCCTCGGCCACCATTCGCAATGTGATGGCTGATTTGGAGGATCTGGGCTTCGTCGCCTCGCCCCATACCTCGGCGGGGCGCATTCCCACCGACAAGGGCTACCGCTTCTTCGTCGATACCCTGCTCAAGCTCAAGCCCCTGCATCACGAGGAGATCGAGGAAATCGAACGCCGCCTGGGGTCGGATGCGGCCAGCGGCCGCTCGCTGGTCCAGACGGTGTCGCAGATGCTGTCGAATGTCACTCATATGGCGGGCCTGGTGACTCTGCCGAACCCGAATTACGTCTCGCTGTCGCAAATCGAGTTCATCACGCTGTCGGAAAACCGCGCGCTCGCCATCATGGTGATGAGCAACCGCGAGGTGCAGAACCGGGTGGTCCAGCTCGATCGCTACTATTCCACGGAGGAACTGCGCCGGGCCGCCAACTATCTGAACGAGGCGTTTGCCGGGCGCTCGCTGCCCGATGTGCGGGCCCAGCTGGTCGGGCAACTCCAGGAAACCCGCCAGCACATGAACCAGATCATGCAAGACGCCATCCAAATGGCGCAGAAGGTGTTCGACACGGAGCCGGAC
Source organism: uncultured Gammaproteobacteria bacterium (assembly GCA_963784105.1). Classification (GTDB taxonomy): domain Bacteria; phylum Pseudomonadota; class Gammaproteobacteria; order Steroidobacterales; family Steroidobacteraceae; genus Bog-1198. The sequence continues at coordinate 248,116 of CAWAQE010000007.1, read as the reverse complement.
GGGCAGGTGGAGTATGTCATCGCCGGCGAAACCAACCTGATGGGCTTTGCGGAGCTTTCCAATGTCGACCGGCTGCGCCGCCTGTTCGAAGCGTTCAACGAGAAGCACGATATTTTGCGCCTGCTGGACAGCTGCCTGCGGGCGGACGGGATCCAGATCTTCATCGGCCAGGAATCGGGCTACCGGATTCTGGACGACATCAGCGTGGTGACGGCGCCGTACACCCTGGACAATAGGGTGGTCGGGGTATTGGGCATCATCGGTCCGACACGCATGGCTTATGAACGGGTCATTCCCATCGTGGATGTGACCGCCAAACTGCTGGGTTCGGCCTTGAACGCGCGCAAATAGCCCCCAAACTAGGCCGCGTCGAGCGGCATTCATGCCGCCATTCCTTTTGAGGGCTTTGCACGAGTGAACGAAACCAATCATGCCGAGGGCGAGATTCCTGCGGATATGGCTCCGGCGGGAGGCTCCGAGGCGCTGGCCGCGGCCGAGGCCAAGGCCACCGAGAACCGCAATAGCTATCTGCGGGCGGTCGCGGAATTGGACAATTTCCGCAAGCGCAGCGAACGTGAGGTCGAAAACGCACGCAAGTTCGCCATCGAGCGCTTTGCCCAGGAACTGGTGACCGTCGGCGATGCCCTGGAGGCGGGGATCAGTGCCGCTTCCACGAATCCCGGCCCGGCGCTGCTGGAAGGCGCCCAGGCCACGTTGCGCCAGCTCTACCGCGCCTTCGACAAGGCAGGCATCAAGATCATCGACCCGGCGGGCCAGCCCTTCAACCCGGAATGGCATGAGGCCATGGCGGTCCAGGAGAGCCCGGATCAGCCGGCCAACACGGTGCTGGCGGTGATTCAAAAAGGTTATTCCCTGAACGGCCGCCTGCTGCGTCCCGCCCGGGTCATCGTCAGCAGGGCGCCAGGCGGCGACGGCAATTGAAAAATGGCGGGCACTCCCCCACCTAGCGGTCATTGGTTAAGAATTTAGAGGGTTTTTACTATGGGTAAAATGATTGGCATCGATCTCGGCACGACCAATTCCTGCGTCGCGATCATGGAGGGCGGCAAGCCCAAGGTCATCGAGAACAGTGAGGGCGATCGAACGACGCCGTCGATCGTTGCCTTCACGAAGGACGGCGAAGTGCTGGTGGGACAATCCGCCAAGCGCCAGGCCGTCACCAACCCGGCCAACACGGTGGCGGCGGTCAAGCGGCTCATCGGCCGCAAGTTCACCGACGATGTGGTGAAGAAGGACATGAGCATGGTGTCCTACAAGATCGTCAAGGCCGACAACGGCGACGCCTGGGTGGAAGCGCAGGGCAAGAAGATGGCGCCTCCCGAGGTTTCGGCGCGCGTCCTCATGAAAATGAAGAAAACCGCCGAGGACTATCTGGGCGAGACCGTCACGGAAGCCGTCATCACGGTTCCGGCGTACTTCAACGATTCACAGCGTCAGGCCACCAAGGACGCGGGCCGCATCGCGGGCCTGAACGTCAAGCGCATCATCAATGAGCCTACGGCGGCGGCGCTGGCCTATGGCCTCGACAAGGACGGCGGCGACCGGAAAATCGCGGTCTACGACCTGGGCGGCGGCACCTTCGATGTGTCGGTGATCGAAATCGCCGAGGTGGACGGCGAGCGCCAGTTCGAAGTGCTGTCGACCAACGGCGATACCTTCCTGGGCGGCGAGGACTTCGACTTGCGCGTCATCAACTATCTCGCCGACGAATTCAAGAAGGAAAGCGGCATCGACGTGCGCAAGGATCCTCTGGCCATGCAGCGCCTGAAAGAGGCGGCTGAGAAGGCCAAGATCGAGCTCTCCTCGAGCCAGCAGACCGAAATCAATCTCCCGTACATCACGGCGGATGCGGCCGGGCCGAAGCATCTCAACATGAAGCTGACCCGCGCCAAACTCGAATCCCTGGTCGAGGATCTGGTACAGAAGACCATGGAGCCTTGCCGCGTTGCCCTCAAGGACGCCGGTATGTCCATGAAGGATGTAAGCGAGGTCATTCTGGTCGGCGGCCAGACACGTATGCCGCTGGTGCAGCAGGCAGTGAAGGATTTATTCGGCAAGGAGCCGCGCAAGGACGTGAACCCCGATGAGGCGGTGGCGGTCGGCGCGGCGATTCAAGGCGGCGTGCTCGCGGGCGACGTCAAGGACGTGCTGCTGCTCGACGTGACCCCCCTGTCCTTAGGGATCGAAACCCTGGGCGGCATCATGACCAAGGTGATCGAGAAGAACACCACCATCCCGACCAAGGCATCGCAGACTTTCTCGACGGCGGACGACAATCAAACCGGCGTGACCATTCACGTGCTGCAGGGCGAGCGCGACCGTTCGAGCGACAACAAGTCCTTGGGACGCTTCGACCTGACGGATATTCCGCCGGCGCCGCGCGGCATGCCGCAGATCGAGGTGGCCTTCGACATCGACGCCAACGGCATTTTGAATGTCTCGGCGAAGGACGTGAAGACCGGCAAGGAACAGCGCATCGTCATCAAGGCCTCCAGCGGCCTGTCGGAGGCCGAGATCAAGCGCATGGTCAGCGACGCCGAGGCGCATGCCGAGGAGGACAAGAAGTTCCGCGAGCTGGTCGGCGCACGCAACAAGGCGGACGCGGCCATTCACACGGTGGAGAAGGCTCTGAAGGATGCGGGCGACAAGATCTCCGACGACGAGAAGAAGGCGGCGAGCGAGGCGGTTGCGGCGGTCAAGACGGCCATGAGCGGCGATGACCGTGAGGCGATCGAGAGCAAGACTCAGGCGCTGGAACAAGCTTCGAGCACGCTGCTGCAGAAAATGTACGAGCAGTCGGCGGCGGGCGCCGCCGCCGGGGGCGATACTTCCGGGGCGGCCGGGCATACGGAAAAGCCCAAGGATGATGTTCTCGATGCCGAGTTCGAAGAAGTCAAGGATAGCGACCGCAAGAAGGCCTGAGGGCGGGCCGCGGGGGATTGACGAGATGAACCGCCGGTATTGCTACCGGCGGTTCGCGTTTATTGGACATCCGCAATTTGTGCGGCCGTCCCACAAGGTGAGCAATGGCGAAGCAGGATTACTACAAGCTCCTCGAACTGCAGAGAAACGCGACAGAAGCGGATATCAAGAAGGCGTATCGCCGCCTCGCCATGAAATATCATCCGGATCGCAATCCGGACGATCCGGACTCGGAGCATAAATTCAAGGAAGCCAAGGAGGCCTACGAGATCCTGTGCGACCCGCAAAAGCGCGCCGTCTACGACCAGTTCGGGCATGCCGGCCTGGAAGGGGGGCGCGGGGGCGGCTTCAGCGCCGGCGAGGCTTTCGGCGATATCTTCGGGGAAATGTTCGGCGATATTTTCTCCGGCGGGCAGCGCGGCCGGTCCCAGGTGTTTCGCGGCGCCGATTTGCGCTATGAGCTCGAACTCGATCTCGAGCAGGCCGTGTTCGGCACCGAAACCGAAATTCAAATTCCCTCCCTGGCCGAGTGCAAGACTTGCAAGGGCTCCGGCGCCGCCAAGGGGTCCACCCCCAAGACCTGCGATACCTGCCACGGGCAGGGCCAGGTGCGGGTGCAGCAGTCGATATTCACCATCCAGCAACCCTGTCCCCGCTGCAAGGGCCGCGGCAAGATCATCAGCAACCCCTGCGATACCTGCTTTGGTCAGGGGCGTGTGCGCCAGGAGAAGTCGCTGCCGGTCACCGTGCCCGCCGGAGTCGACACCGGGGACCGCATTCGTCTGAACGGCGAAGGGGAGGCCGGCCGCAACGGCGGGCCCGCCGGGGACTTGTATGTCGAGGTGCGGGTCCGCCAGCACGCCATCTTCGAGCGCGAAGGCAGCCACCTGTCCTGCGAGGTCCCGATCAGCTTCGCCACAGCGGCTCTCGGCGGCTCGGTGGAGGTGCCGACGCTCAACGGCGAGGTGATCCTGAAGATACCGAGCGAGACTCAGTCCGGACGGGTGTTCCGAGTGCGCGAGAAAGGTGTGCGGCCGGTTCGCGGCGGTGCGGCCGGCGATTTGTTCTGCCGGGTGGTCGTGGAGACGCCGGTGAGCTTGAGCGCGGAGCAGAAGGATATGCTGAGAAAATTCCAATCGACACTGGAACAGGGCAGCCACCAGCCCCGCGAGCAAAGCTTCTTCGAGGGCGTGAAGAAGTTCTTTACGGGCGCCGTCGAATAGGCAATCGAGAATGCACCCCGTCGCAATCTTCGGCATCACCGGGCGCATGGGACAATCGCTGCTGCACGCATTGCGGGAGAGCTCCGTGTTCACTCTGAGCGGCGCCATTGCGTCCGCCGGCAGCCGGCGGCTGGGTCAGGATGCCGCCGCCGAGGGCGAGCCCACCGGAGTCGTGATCACTGCGGATTCGAGGCTGGGAATCAGGGGCGCGTCGGTGGCCATGGATTTCAGCTCGAGCAGCTCCGTGGCGGAGCATGCAGAGGTTTGTGCCGCGGCGGGCGTTGCGATCCTGATCGGCGCGACCGGACTCGATCCTGCGGGCCGTGGGGCGCTGGAGCGGGCCGCGCGGGAGGTTCCCGTGCTGCTCGCCCCCAACACCAGTGTCGGGGTGGGTGTGGTGGTCAAATTGGTGTCCATGGCCGCCGCGGGACTGGGACCGGCCTACGACGTGGAGATTTTCGAGGCGCACCATCGCCTGAAGCGCGACGCCCCCTCGGGTACCGCACTGACCCTGGGGGAGGCGGTGGCTCGAGCGCGCGCCGTGTCCTTGAACGAGGTCGCCACCTACGACCGGACGGGCGAGAGCGCGCCGCGGGCGCCCGGCAGCATCGGCTTTTCGAGCCTGCGCGCCGGGGATATCGTGGGCGAGCACACGGTGACCTTTGCCGCCGCGGGAGAACGGGTCGAAATCACCCATCGGGCCACGGATCGCATCATCTTCGCGCGAGGCGCCCTGCGGGCCGCCGAATGGCTGGTGGGGCGGTCCCCGGGGCTGTACGGCATGCAGAACGTCCTCGGACTTTAGAAGAAGCATAGACAGCCATCGCCGGCATCGTTAATATTCGCGCCCGGAAACTGGCTGCGAATTACAACCCATAAAGCGGGAGGACGTTCTGAACGAGCGCCTCCCGCTTTGCGCATCTGCGGAAAGCGCCGTGGCGCAAAGCGAGGAACCGGAGTGTCGACACCTGCAGTGCTAGCTCTCGAAGATGGCACCGTGTTCCGAGGCGTCTCAGTAGGCGCGAAAGGCAACACGACTGGTGAAGTAGTTTTCAATACGGCGATGACGGGGTATCAGGAGATCCTGACGGATCCCTCCTACTGCCGGCAAATTGTCACTCTCACGTATCCCCACATCGGCAATACGGGCACCACTCCGGAGGATCTGGAATCGGGCGCGGTCTACGCCGCGGGCCTCGTGATCCGCGATCTGCCTCTGCTGCATTCGAATTGGCGTGCCACAGAGTCGCTCGCGAGCTTCCTGCTTCGCTGCAAGGTGGTGGCCATCGCGGATATCGATACCCGCAAGCTGACCCGGCTGCTGCGCGAGAAGGGCGCTCAGTCGGGATGCATCATGACCGGCGACAAGATCGACGAGACCGCCGCGGTGCGTGCCGCCAAAAAATTTCCCGGTTTGAAGGGCATGGACCTCGCCAAGGTGGTGACCACCAAGAAGACCTATCAATGGAACGATGGTCTGATCTGGAAATCGTCCAACAAACCGCCGCGCCCGCAAAGCCGCCTGCACGTGGTTGCCTACGACTTCGGCATGAAGCGCGACATTCTGCGGATACTCGCCGAGCATGGCTGCCGCATGACGGTTGTGCCCGCACAAACGCCGGCAGATCAAGTGTTTGCGATGAATCCTGATGGTATTTTCTTAAGCAACGGGCCGGGCGACCCCGAGCCCTGCGACTATGCCATCGAGGCCATCTCGCGATTTCTCGAAACCGATGTGCCTGTGTTCGGCATTTGCCTGGGCCATCAATTGCTGGGGTTGGCGAGCGGCGCGAAGACCGTGAAAATGAAGTTCGGCCATCACGGGGCGAATCATCCGGTGTCGGAAATCGACTCCGGCCGGGTGCTGATCTCGAGTCAGAATCATGGATTCGCGGTGGATGAGGCCACCTTGCCGCCGACGCTGCGCGCGACGCACCGTTCCCTGTTCGACGGCTCGCTGCAGGGCCTGGCGCGTACCGACCGCCCTGCATTCAGCTTCCAGGGCCACCCCGAGGCCTGCCCCGGGCCGCACGATCTGCGGCTGCTGTTCGAGCACTTCATGTATTTGATGGTCAAGCGCATGCAAGCCAATTCGCGGGGCCGCCACCCCGTCAAACAGAGAACGGCCGAGAGTTAAGTGCCCAAGCGAACAGATCTTGAAAGCATCCTGATCATCGGAGCGGGGCCCATCATCATCGGTCAGGCTTGCGAGTTCGACTATTCCGGAGCTCAGGCGTGTAAGGCGCTGAAAGAAGAAGGTTATCGAGTGGTGCTGGTGAACTCCAATCCGGCCACCATCATGACGGACCCGGAAACCGCCGACGCCGTTTACATCGAGCCGATCAATTGGCGGACCATTGCCCGCATCATCGAGAAGGAGCGTCCCAGCGCCCTGCTGCCCACCATGGGCGGCCAGACGGCGTTGAATACCGCGCTCGATCTGGTGCGCGAGGGAGTGCTGGAGAAGTTCAACGTCGAGATGATCGGCGCATCGCAGCGCGCCATCGACATGGCCGAGGATCGGGAGCTGTTCCGCAAGGCGATGGCCGACATCGGACTCGAAACCGCGCGAGCCCGAATTGCGCACAGCATGGAAGAGGCCCTCGCGGTGCAGTCGGAGATCGGCTTTCCCACGGTGATCCGGCCTTCCTTCACCCTGGGTGGAAGCGGAGGCGGCATTGCCTACAACCGCGAGGAATTCGAAGCCATCGTGGCGCGCGGCCTCGATGCCTCGCCCACCAACGAGGTGCTGCTCGAGGAATCGGTGCTCGGCTGGAAAGAGTACGAGATGGAGGTCGTCCGGGACCGAATCGATAATTGCATTATTGTTTGCTCCATTGAAAACATCGATCCGATGGGAGTGCATACCGGGGATTCCATTACTGTGGCGCCGGCGCAAACCCTCACGGACCGCGAGTACCAGCGCCTGCGCGATGCGTCCATCGCTGTGCTGCGCAAGATCGGCGTGGACACCGGCGGCTCCAACGTACAGTTCGCGATCAATCCGGACGACGGCCGGATCCTGGTCATCGAGATGAATCCCAGGGTGTCGCGCTCCTCGGCGCTGGCGTCCAAGGCAACGGGCTTCCCCATCGCCAAGATCGCGGCCAAGCTGGCCGTGGGCTACACGCTCGATGAGCTCAGGAATGAAATCACCGGCGGCGCGACTCCGGCCTCGTTCGAGCCCACCATCGATTACGTGGTCACCAAGATCCCGCGCTTCACCTTCGAGAAGTTCCCGGGATCGAACACGCGACTGACCACGCAAATGAAATCCGTGGGCGAGGCCATGGCGATCGGCCGGACCTTCCAGGAATCCATGCAGAAGGCGCTGCGCAGCCTGGAGACCGGGCTGGACGGCTTCAACGAACAATTGACCCTGCCGCTCACCGACGAGGCGGCAGAAAAGCTGTCCTACGAGCTGCGCTGGCCGGGGCCGAACCGGATCCTGTACGTCGCCGACGCGTTTCGCGCCGGATGGACTCTTGGGCAGATATTCGACGCCACCAAGATCGATCCCTGGTTCCTGTCGCAGATCGAGGACTTACTGCGCGAGGAAGCTGAAGCGTCGAAGGACGGGTTCGAAAGCCTCGAATTGCCGCGGCTGCGGGCGCTGAAGCGCAAGGGCTTTTCCGATTCTCGCATCGCGAAGCTCACGGGGCGCGATGAGGCCGCGATTCGCAGCCGGCGGCGCAAGCTCGGCCTTCACCCCGTCTACAAGCGCGTCGACACCTGCGCGGCCGAGTTCTCGACTTCCACCGCGTATCTGTATTCGACCTACGAGGAAGAGTGCGAGGCGAATCCCAGCAGCCGCCGCAAGATCATGATCCTGGGCGGCGGTCCCAATCGCATAGGGCAGGGAATCGAGTTCGACTATTGCTGCGTGCATGCGGCCATGGCGCTGCGCGAAGACGGCTTCGAGACCCTCATGGTTAACTGCAACCCCGAGACCGTCTCGACGGACTACGACACCTCGGACCGGCTGTATTTCGAACCGCTGACCTTCGAAGACGTCATGGAGATCATCGAGAAGGAAAAGCCCGAAGGCGTGATCGTGCAGTACGGCGGGCAGACGCCGTTGAAGCTGTCGCGGGCGCTGGCGGCCGCGGGCGCGCCCATCATCGGCACCACGCCCGACAGCATCGATGTGGCGGAGGACCGCGAGCGCTTCCAGAAATTGGTGAGCACGCTGAAGCTCAAGCAGCCGGCCAATGCTTCGGCACGCACCGAGGAATCCGCGGTGCTGCTGGCGCGGGAGGTCGGCTTCCCGCTGGTGGTGCGGCCGAGCTACGTGCTGGGCGGGCGAGCCATGGAAGTGGTGTTCAACGAGGATGACCTTCGCCAGTACATGATCGACGCCATGAAGGTGTCGAACGACAGCCCGGTATTGCTGGACCGATTTCTGGATCTGGCGGTGGAGGTGGACGTCGACGCCGTCTGCGACGGCGAGGATGTGCTGATCGGCGGCATCATGGAACACATAGAACAAGCCGGCGTGCATTCGGGCGATTCCAGCTGCTCGCTGCCGCCCAACGGCCTGTCGCCGGAAATCCAGGACGAATTGCGGGTGCAGACCCGAAAGCTCGCGAAGGCGCTCAATGTGGTCGGCTTGATGAACATTCAATTCGCGATACAGAGCGGGGTGATCTACATCCTCGAGGTGAATCCGCGGGCCTCGCGCACCGTGCCCTTCGTTTCCAAGGCCACGGGGATTCCTCTGGCCAAGGTGGCCGCGCGCGTCATGACGGGCAAGCCGCTCGCCGCGCAGGAACGCACCCAGGAACGCATACCGCCGTATTTCTCGGTCAAAGAGGCCGTCTTTCCCTTCATCAAGTTTCCCGAGGCGGATCCCATCCTCGGCCCGGAAATGAAGTCCACCGGCGAGGTGATGGGCACCGGACATACCTTCGGCGAGGCCTACGCCAAGGCACAGGCAGCCTCCGGCGTGGTCCTGCCGACGCACGGCCTGTGTTTCGTCAGTGTGCGCGACCGCGACAAGCCCGGCGCGGTGATACTGGCGCAGATGTTGATCGCGCGCGGCTTTGAGATTGCCGCCACCGGCGGCACGGCTGCGGTGCTCGAAGCGGCCGGCGTGACCTGCCGGCGGGTCAACAAGGTACGTGAGGGTCGCCCGCACGTCGTCGATATGATAAAAAACGACGAGGTGGCCTTGATCGTCAATACCACCGAGGGCAAGCAGGCCGTGCGCGAGTCCCGCTCCATCCGGCGCGAAGCGGTGGCCAGAAGGGTAACTTACTACACCACCGTGGCCGCGGCGCGCGCGACTTGCGATGCGCTCGATCATCTAGGCGACATTGAAGTGAATCGACTGCAGGATTTGCACGAGGAAATGTTGGCGTGAAACGCACTCCGATGACTCTTCGCGGCGCCGAGCGGCTGCGGGCGGAGCTGAAGCAGCTCAAGAGCGAAGCCCGCCCGAACGTCATCAAGGCGATCGCAGAGGCGCGCGCTCACGGCGATCTGAGCGAGAATGCCGAATATCATGCGGCGCGCGAGCAGCAAAGCTTCATCGAAGGGCGGATCAATCAGATCGAGAACAGCCTGTCGAACTGTGAGATCATCGACGTCACCAGACTGAGCGCGACCGGCCGCGTGGTATTCGGCTCCACTCTGGAACTCGAAGACCAGGACGGCGGCAACAAGGTCGTGTACCAGCTGGTCGGCGACGACGAGGCGGACATCAAGCAGGGGTTGTTGTCGGTGTCCTCCCCGATCGCCCGCGCCCTCATCGGCAAGTCCGAGGGCGATGTGGTGGATGTGACCACCCCCGGCGGCACGCGAAGCTACGAAATAGTGTCCGTGAAATATCTGTGATGCCGCGATGAAAGCCGGCCGGGGCCGCCTGCGCCGTGATCCGTAATTTCTTCAGGGTACTGCTGGTCCTGTGGGCCGGCGGCCTGTGGTCGCTGGGTTGGGTTGCCTACATCCTGTTCCACGTACAAGGCGACCGTCATCTGTCGGGCATGGTGGTGGGAAAGCTCCTTACCGCCGAAACCTACTTAGGGATGGCGGTGGGCGTGCTGGCGCTGCTGCTGCCCGGCAGAACCAAATTCATTTGGGGCTATCTGGCGGCCTTGCTGATGGCGGTCAATGAATGGGGGCTGCGGCGGGTCATGGAAACGGCACATGCCCGAGGCAGCGTATGGGGTTTGAGCTTCGGCGCCTGGCACGGGGTGTCCGCGCTGTTCTATGGCGTGGCCTGTCTCGCCGTCGTTTTCGTGATATGGCGCCAGGAATACCGCTGATGGCGCCGACGCACTAGTCCGGCAGGAGGATTTTTGCCAGATCGGCGCGGCGCCGGTAGAAAACGCCTACATTGCCCACTCGCTGCACCAACTCGCTCGTCGTGCGGCCGGCAAGGGTGTCCAAGGCGGCGTTTCGCGCCGCGCGTTCTCCGACGCGCGCGCTCACCTTGACCAATTCATGATCGGTCAGCGCGCGGTCCAATTCGGCGATGACCGCATCGGTCAGTCCGGCGTTGCCCAGCATGACGATGGGGTTCATGGGATGCGCCAGCCGGCGCAGGTGCTTCTTTTGTTTCTCGGTGAGTGCCATCGGCGGATTATAGTCTCTAAACAACTCTAGAATGACCAATGCCCAAGCGTTCAAAAAGCAGTGCTCGCTGGCTTGCCGAGCATGCCGGCGATGAGTTCGTCAAGCGCGCCCAAAAGGAGGGCTGGCGCTCGCGCGCGGTCTTCAAGCTCGCGCAGATCCAGGAGACCGAGCGTTTGCTGCGGCCGGGAATCCGCTGCGTCGATCTGGGCGCCGCTCCCGGCGGCTGGAGCCAGTACGCGGCTCGCATCGTCGGCGGCGCGAGCCGCATAGTGGCGACGGACATTCTCGCCATGGACGCCATTCCCGGAGTGGACTTCGTGCAGGGAGATTTCCGCGAGGCGGCCGTTCTGGAGCAGGTATTGCAGTGCATCGGTGCGGATAAAGTGGACCTTGTATTGTCCGATATGGCCCCCAACATGGCAGGCATAGACGCGGTGGATCAGCCCCGCGCGATGTATCTGGCGGAGCTGGCCCTGGAGTTCGCGGATCGCGTCTTGGCACCGGGGGGCGATTTGCTCTTGAAATTGTTTCAAGGCGCCGGATTCGAGCAGATCATCAGGGATGCACGCAGCCGTTATGGACGGGTGGTGACCAAAAAGCCGAAAGCGTCACGAACGCGCAGCCCTGAGATCTATCTGTTGGCGCGGCAGTTTCGGATGGTGTAAGTTCGGAACGACTGCCAGGCCTTCTTGTCATAGTGTGTGGCGGCTTTAGGTGAAACTTGAACGATTTGACCAAACAAATTCTGCTCTGGGTCGCATTGGCGGTCATTCTCCTAGCCATTTTCAGCCAGTTCGGCATGCGCACCGGACAGCCGGCGACCATCGATTACTCGCAGTTTCTCTCCGAAGTGAAGAGCAACGATGTCGACTCGGTTACCCTGAAGGGCGACATCATCGAGGGTAAGCGCCGCTCGACCGGCGACTCCTTCGTGACCTATAACCCGGAAACCAGCAACACCGCGCTGATCGGGCTGATGCAGTCCCAGGGCGTCAAATTCCGCGGTGAGCCGCCGAAGCAGCAATCCGTATTCCTGCAATTGCTCATCTCCGCTTTCCCGATATTGATTCTCATTGGCTTCTGGGCCTACTTCATGCGCCAGATGCAAGGCGCATCGGGTGGACGCGGGGCGATGTCCTTCGGCAAGAGCCGGGCCCGCCTGCTCGGCGAGGATCAGGTGAACATTACCTTTGCCGATGTCGCGGGAGTCGAGGAGGCTAAGCAAGAAGTGGTCGAAATCGTCGACTTCTTGAAAGATCCCGGCAAGTTCCAGAAGCTTGGCGGCAAGATACCGAAAGGTGTGCTCATGGTCGGTTCCCCGGGGACCGGCAAGACCCTCCTGGCGCGCGCCATTGCCGGTGAGGCAAAAGTGCCGTTTTTCACGATTTCCGGTTCCGATTTCGTGGAAATGTTCGTGGGCGTGGGCGCATCCAGAGTGCGCGACATGTTCGAACAGGCCAAGAAGCATGCTCCCTGCATCATATTCATCGACGAGATCGATGCCGTCGGCCGCCATCGCGGCGCCGGCTTAGGCGGCGGTCACGACGAACGCGAACAGACCTTGAACCAGCTGCTGGTCGAAATGGACGGCTTCGAGGGCAACGAAGGCATCATCGTCATCGCCGCCACCAACCGGCCGGACGTGCTGGACCCGGCGCTGCTGCGGCCGGGCCGATTCGACCGCCAGGTGGTCGTCCCTTTGCCCGATGTACGGGGCCGCGAGCAGATCCTCAAAGTGCATATGCGCAAGGTGCCGCTCGGCGACAACGTCAAGCCGTCGGTCATCGCACGCGGCACGCCGGGATTCTCGGGCGCGGATCTTGCGAATCTGGTCAACGAGGCCGCGCTGTTTGCGGCGCGAGGCAACAAGCGCTCGGTCACCATGGAGGAATTCGAGCGTGCCAAGGACAAGATCATGATGGGCGCCGAGCGGCGCTCCATGGTCATGACCGAGGAAGAGAAGCGCAACACCGCCTATCACGAGTCGGGACATGCCATCGTGGGTTTGACCGTGCCCGAGCATGACCCTGTCTACAAAGTGACCATCATCCCCCGCGGCAGAGCCTTGGGCGTCACGATGTTCCTGCCTGAGAGCGATCGCTACAGCACCAGCAAGCGCCAGCTCGAAAGCCGCATCGCCACGCTGTTCGGCGGCCGGGTGGCGGAGGAACTGGTGTTCGGCGCCGATGCGGTCACCACGGGCGCATCCAATGACATAGAACGCGCCACGGAACTCGCACGCAACATGGTGACGCGCTGGGGCTTGTCGGATCGCCTGGGGCCGCAGACCTACAGCGAGGAATCGGGCGAAGTATTCCTGGGGCGCAGCGTCACTCAGCACAAACAGGTGTCGGATGTGACCGCACATGTGATCGACGAGGAAGTGCGGCGAGTGATCGACAGCAATTATCAGCGCGCCTACAAGATTCTGCAGTCCAAGATGGACATTCTGCAGACCATGTCGGAGGCCTTGATCAAGTACGAAACCATCGACGAGGAGCAGATCAAGGACATCATGCAAGGACGAGTGCCGCGGCCGCCGCGCGATTGGGACGATACGCCCACGCCGACCCCGCGGGGCCCCTCGGCCGAGAAGCCTGCGCCGCCTTTGGTCAACCCGGCTGGACAACACTAAGACCCTTATCGCGATCGGTCGCGAACGAATGGGCGCACGGCATGCAATGGCGTTGCCGACATAGAACGATCGACCTGACGCGGCCGGCGGTCATGGGGATATTGAACGTGACGCCGGATTCGTTTTCGGACGGCGACCGCTATTCCAAGGTCGAGGCCGCGCTCGGGCGCGCTGCGCGCATGGCCGATGAGGGCGCGTCCATCATCGATGTGGGCGGGGAATCCACGCGTCCCGGCGCGGCAGCCGTGGATGAGGAGGTCGAGATCGCGCGGGTGGTGCCGGTCATCGAAGGCATCGCAGCCGCATCGGGCATTGCGATCTCCATCGATACCAGCAAGCCTCGAGTGATGGCGGCGGCCGTGGCGGCGGGGGCCTGCATCGTCAACGATGTGTACGCCCTACGTGCGCCGGGCGCGCGCTCATGGGCTGCGGTATCCGAGGTCGGCGTCTGTCTGATGCACATGCAAGGCGAGCCGCGTACGATGCAGGACAATCCCCACTACAACGACGTGGTAAGCGAAGTGTCCGAATTTCTGGTGCGCCAGCGGCAAGCGTGCCTGCAAGCAGGCATCGCCCGCGAAGCCATCGTGCTCGATCCGGGGCTTGGTTTCGGCAAGGGACTCGCGCATAACTTGACGCTGCTGCAGGAGCTCGAGCGGATCGCCGAGCTCGGCGCGCCGCTGCTCGTCGGCGTCTCGCGCAAGAGCTTCATCGGACGCGTGCTTGGGCGAGCCGTCGATGAACGGCTGTATGGAGGCTTGGGATTGGCGGCGCTGGCCGTGCTCAAGGGTGCAAGAATCATCCGCACCCACGATGTCGCCCCGACGAGGGACGCAATCGGCATGGTGAGTGCCGTCCTGCAAGGAATGGACAGTTGAGCAGATACTTCGGCACCGATGGCGTGCGCGGCCGCGTCGGCCAGGCGCCGATGACCGTGGATTTTGCGCTGCGGCTGGCGAGTGCCGCGGCCCGAGTGCTCGCTCCGGGCGGAGGCCGGGTGCTCATCGGCAAGGACACGCGTGTATCCGGATACATGTTCGAGTCCGCATTGGAGGCGGGATTCGTGGCTGCGGGCGTGGATGTCATGCTGATCGGGCCGCTGCCGACGCCGGGCATCGCCTATATGACGCAGCGTCTGGAGTGCAGCTTCGGCGTCGTCATCAGTGCTTCGCACAACACGTATCAGGACAACGGCATCAAGTTCTTCGATGCGAGCGGAAGCAAGCTGTCGGACCAGGCCGAGAACGAGATCGAATGCCTGCTCGATCTGCCCGTGGTGACGCAGGAATCGAAGCACCTCGGCAAGGCGATCCGCATCGACCGCAGCCGGACGCAGTACCAGCAGTTTTGCGCCTCGACCATTCCCGCCGGCATGAATTTGCAGGGCTTCAAAATCGTGATCGACTGCGCCAACGGCGCCGGCTACAAGGTCGCGCCGCGGGTGCTGGCCGATTTAGGGGCGGAAATCGTGCCCATCGGCTGCTCGCCGAACGGCCGCAATATCAACGACGGTTGTGGATCGACTGCGCCGGAGCTGCTGCAGCTGACGGTTCCCGGCGTGCGCGCGCAGCTCGGCATGGCGCTCGACGGGGACGGAGACCGGGTGGTGATGGTGGATGAGCTCGGCCGCTGCGTGGATGGCGATCAATTGCTCTACATTCTGGCGAAGTCCGGGCACGACCGGGGCGAGCTGAAGGGCCCCGTGGTGGGCACCGTGATGAGCAATCTAGGCTTGGAGCATGCGCTCGGTGAACTCGGCGTCGAATTCCACCGTGCCCAGGTCGGCGATCGCCATGTGCTCTCCATGCTCAATGCGATGGGAGGAACCCTCGGGGGCGAAACTTCGGGGCACATCCTGTGTCTGGACAAGACCACCACCGGCGACGGACTGATCAGCGCCCTGCAGGTGCTCAGCGTCATGAGGCAAACCGGCGCGGGGCTGGCCGAACTGGGTGCGGGCATGCACAAATATCCGCAGGTACTGCTCAACGTGCGCGTGGCCAAGCGCTTCGATCCGCTGCAGGAGCCCGCGGTTTTGAAAATCGTGCAGGAGGTGGAACGCCGCTTCGATGGGCGCGGGCGCATCGTGCTGCGCGCCTCCGGCACCGAGCCGGTGATTCGGGTGATGGTGGAGGGATACGACGCGGGCTTGGTGAAGGAGGGAGCACGCGACATCGCGGCGGTGGTCGAGGCGGCGGCCGCGGCCAAAGACCCCGGCGCTTGAGGACTTGCAGTTAGCCGGCTGCGCGGCTAATCTTCGCCGCCTTTCCCGCAGGGCAAATGCCCGAAGGTAGCCTATGCGTCGTCAGATGGTCGCGGGTAATTGGAAGATGCACGGCTCTCGAGCCGCCAATCAAGCATTGCTCGGCGAATTGGAAATGAACCTCAGGCCGGAATGGCCGATCGACATCGTGGTCTTTCCGCCATATGTCTATTTGGGCGATACGGTCCGCATGCTGGAGGACGCTCGGATAGCCGTCGGCGCACAGGATGTGTGTGCGGAGTCCGGGGGCGCGTTCACCGGCCAGGTGTCCGCCGCCATGCTCAAGGATGTGGGCTGCAGCTATGCCATCGTCGGGCATTCGGAGCGGCGCCGCTGGTATCACGAGGATGATGCCTTGGTGGCCCGCAAGTTTGCGGCGGCCTTGGAGGCCGGCCTCGTTCCGGTGCTGTGCGTCGGGGAAACCCTGGATGAGCGGGAAGCGAAGCAGACCGAGGCCGTCATCGCCCGACAGCTCGACGCCGTGATCGCCATGCACGGCGTGGGAGGCTTCGGGCGGGCCATTCTCGCCTATGAGCCCGTATGGGCGATCGGGACGGGGCGTACGGCCTCGCCTGAGCAGGCGCAGGCCGTACATTCCTTCCTGCGCGGTCGTATTCACGCGCAAGATGCTAAGATGGCGCGCCATTTGCGGATCCTTTACGGCGGCAGCGTCAAGGCCGGCAACGCGGCGGAGCTGTTCTCGATGCCCGACGTGGATGGCGGGTTGGTGGGCGGCGCCTCCTTGAGCGCCGATGAGTTTCAGCAGATTTGCGCGGCCGCGGCCATCGTCCATTGATACCAGGGCCATTGAGAGATTTCATATGTTGCGTGGATTGATTTTGGGTGTACACGTCTTGCTCGCCCTGATGATCATCGGGCTGGTCCTCTTGCAGCGGGGCAAGGGCGCTGAGGCGGGGGCGGGTTTCGGCTCGGGTGCATCCGGCACGGTGTTTGGCGCCCGCGGCACCAGCACTCTGTTTTCGAAATTGACGGCGGTGTTCGCGGCCATGTTCTTCGCCACCAGCCTGACGCTGGCGTACCTGGGAACGCGCCCCAGCGCCGAGCCGACCAGCGTGCTGGAGCGCGCGGCCCAGGCCGCCGCGGCCGCTCATTCGGCACCGGCTCCTTCGCCGGCACCTGCTCCGGCCACACCTCCGAAGTAAATAGTTGTAAAGTGTTCTCTTACCGGCGCGCAGCGCCGCTAAATGGACGGGGTTCGTCCGCGAACCCCGTTGAGAGTTGCGCGAAGCGCATGGATAAGCCGACGTGGCGAAATTGGTAGACGCGCTAGTTTGAGGGGCTAGTGGGGCAACCTGTGCCGGTTCGACTCCGGCCGTCGGCACCATCACTTTTATGTTCGTGTTGTAATCCTTTACGCAACGCAACATGCTTGCGCCTGATACAATTATGGTCAATTGACGTGGTCGGACGCTGATGATGCTGCGACAGTATTTACCAATATTGATTTTCATGGGTTTAGCCGGTGTTCTGGGTCTCGCACTATTCACCATCGGCTGGATCTTGGGTCCGCGCCGCCCCGACGCGGAGAAGCTGTCCCCCTACGAATGCGGCTTCGAGGCATTCGAAGACTCGCGCATGCGCTTCGACGTGCGCTACTACCTCGTCGCCATCATATTCATCGTGTTCGACCTCGAGATCGCGTTCTTTTTCCCCTGGGCCGTTTCGCTCAAGGTGACGGGCGCGTTCGGCCTGCTCGCCATGCTGGTTTTCGCATTGGTCCTGGTCGTCGCTCTGCTGTACGACTACAAGAAAGGGGCGCTTGAATGGGATTAGAGGCCGTGTCCGCCGACAGCAGCACCGTGCGCGGCTTCGAAGTGACCACCGTTGACAAGCTGATCAATTGGGCGCGCACCGGTTCGCTCTGGCCCATGACATTCGGGCTGGCCTGCTGCGCCGTCGAAATGATGCACGCCGGTGCGGCGCGCTACGACCTCGATCGATTCGGGGTGGTATTCAGGCCGAGCCCGCGCCAGTCGGATGTCATGATCGTGGCGGGAACCCTGGTGAACAAGATGGCGCCCGCCCTGCGCAAGGTATACGACCAAATGGCCGAACCGCGCTGGGTGATCTCCATGGGTTCCTGCGCCAACGGCGGCGGCTACTACCACTACTCCTATGCGGTGGTGCGCGGCTGCGACCGCATAGTTCCGGTCGACGTCTACGTCCCGGGATGCCCGCCGACGGCCGAGGCGCTGCTCTACGGGATCATTCAACTGCAGAACAAGATCAGGCGCAACAAGGCGATTATCCGATGAGCGCGGATTCAAGCGACGCGGCGGCGGTGGCTGCGCCGACCCGCCTGGAGAGCCTTGGCATGGCGGTGGCGGCGGCGCTGCCCGATCGGCTGCGGGCCGCCGGCAGTCAGGCAGGCGAATTGACCTATGAAGTGCCGGCGGAGCATTTGCTGGAGGCGGCGACGCTGCTGCGCGACGGCGCCGGCTTGAAATTCGAAATGTGCATGGATGTGTGCGGCGTGGATTACCTGGAGCACGGCCGCGCGGAATGGAAGACTCAGGACGCCACCACATCGGGCTTCAGCCGCGGTGTGTCGCGCCGGAATGCTTCGGACGATGCCCGCACGGCCGCCTTGACTCCCGGCCGCCGCTTCGCCGTTGTGTACCATCTGCTGTCGATCTCGCTCAATCAGAGGCTGCGCTTGCGCGTGTTTTGCGCCGACGACGCCGAACCGATGGTGGATTCGGTGACGGGCATCTGGGCGGGAGTGGATTGGTTCGAGCGCGAAACCTTCGACCTGTTCGGCATTCTGTTCAAGGGCCATCCGGATCTGCGCCGGCTGCTGACCGATTACGGCTTCATCGGGCATCCGTTTCGCAAGGATTTTCCTCTGTCGGGCAACGTCGAGGTCCGCTACGACCCTGAGAAGGCGCGTGTGGTGTACCAGCCCGTGAGCATCGAGCCGCGCGTGCTGGTCCCGAAGGTGATCCGTCACGACAATCGCTATGACCCCGCGCTGACCAACGCTCCGGTGGGCAAACCCAATGCCTGAGATCCGCAACTACACCATGAATTTCGGGCCTCAGCATCCGGCGGCGCACGGGGTGCTGCGTCTGGTGCTGGAGATGGACGGCGAGGTGATCCAGAAGGCCGATCCGCATATCGGCCTGCTGCATCGGGCGACCGAGAAGCTCGCCGAAAGCAAGCCCTTCAATCAGTCGATCGGCTACATGGACCGGCTGGACTACGTGTCGATGATGTGCAACGAGCACGCCTATGTCATGGCGATCGAGAAGCTGCTCGGCGTAGGGCCGCCGCTGCGCGCCCAATACATCCGCGTGATGTTCGATGAAATCACGCGGATCCTCAATCACCTGATGTGGCTGGGGGCGCACGCCCTCGATATCGGCGCCATGACCGTGTTCCTGTACTGCTTCCGCGAGCGCGAGGATCTGATGGACTGCTACGAGGCGGTCTCGGGTACCCGCATGCACGCAACCTACTACCGGCCGGGCGGCGTGTATCGGGACTTGCCGGACGCCATGCCGAAGTACCAGTATTCGGAGTGGCGCAGCAAGAAGGACGTGGATCGCCTCAACGAACGGCGCTCAGGCGGCTTGTTGGATTTCGTCGCGGATTTCATCAAGCGCTTTCCCGCCTGTATCGATGAATACGAAACCCTGCTCACGGACAACCGGATCTGGAAGCAGCGTACGGTGAATATCGGCGTGGTCACGCCTGAACGCGCGATGCAGCTGGGGTTCTCGGGGCCCATGCTGCGAGGCTCCGGCATCGAGTGGGACTTGCGCAAGAAGCAGCCCTACGAAGTATACGATCGCATGGATTTCGACATTCCCGTCGGGGTCAACGGCGATTGCTACGATCGATATCTGGTGCGGGTCGAGGAGCTGCGCCAGTCGACGCGCATCGTCGAGCAGTGCGTGGCGTGGTTGAAGGCGAATCCGGGTCCCGTCATGATCGACGACCGTAAGGTGCGGCCGCCGCGGCGCGAGGAGATGAAGGGCGACATGGAATCGCTGATTCATCACTTCAAGCTCATGACCGAAGGGTACTGCGTGCCGGCCGGCGAGACGTACGCGGCCGTCGAAGCGCCGAAGGGCGAGCTTGGGGTGTACCTGGTGTCGGACGGGGCAAACAAACCCTACCGCCTGAAGGTGCGGGCGCCGGGATTTGCCCATCTTGCCTCGCTCGACGAAATGGTGCGGGGACACATGCTGGCGGATGTCGTGGCGGTGATCGGGACCCAGGATATCGTGTTCGGCGAGGTTGACCGATGAGCGCGCAATTATCGGCGCATGTACGCGAGGAAATCGACCGCTGGGTGGCGAAGTTCCCGCCCGATCGCAAGCGTTCCGCGGTGATTTCGGCGCTGCACGCGGCACAGCACGAAAACGCCGGATTCCTGACCACCGACATCATGGACGCGGTCGCCGCGTACCTGGGCCTTGCACCCATCCAGGTGTACGAGGTGGCGACTTTCTATTCCATGTTCGAGACCAAGCCTGTGGGCCGGCACCACCTATCCGTGTGCACCAATATCTCGTGCATGCTGCGCGGCTCGCAGGAAGTGGTCGACCACATCGAGAAGAAGCTGGGGATCAAGACCGGCGAGAGCACCGTGGACGGGCGCATTTACTTGAAGCGTGAAGAGGAATGCCTGGCGGCATGCACCGGTGCGCCGATGCTGATGGTCGACCACGTGTTTCACGAGAATCTCACGCCGGAAAGCATCGACAAGATCCTGGACGAATTGACATGAGCCCGATTGACGTGAACGGAGCCTAGCCGTGGCCTACGAGCAGAATCTGGTGTTGTTCGAAGCGCTCAACCACGAGCGGCCGTGGACCTTGGAAGGCTACCGCGAATTCGGCGGCTATCAGGCCTGGGAAAAGATTCTGCGCGAGCAGACTCCGCGCGAGAAAATCATCGAGGAAGTCAAGGCATCGGGACTGCGCGGCAGGGGCGGCGCGGCGTTTCCGACCGGGGTGAAATGGAGCTTCATGCCGCGCACCTCGCCGGCGCAGAAGTACGCAGTGTGCAATTCCGACGAATCCGAGCCCGGCACCTGCCACGATCGCGACATTCTGCGGTACAACCCGCATTCGGTCATCGAGGGCATGGCCATCGGCGGCTATGCCATGACGGCTACCGTGGGCTACAACTATATTCGCGGCGAGTTCCTGGGCGAACCCATCCCGCGTTTCGAAGCCGCTCTGGCCGAGGCCTACGCGGCGGGACTGCTCGGCAAGAACATTCTCGGCAGCGGCGTGGACTTCGACCTGCACATGTTCATCGGCGCGGGCGCCTACATCTGCGGTGAAGAAACGGCGCTGCTCGAATCCCTCGAGGGCAAGCCCGGCAAGCCGCGTTTCAAGCCGCCGTTTCCGGCGAACTTCGGCCTGTTCGGCAAGCCGACCACCATCAACAACACTCAGAGCTTTGCCACCGTGCCCACCATCATGCGCAAGGGAGCGGCGTGGTTTGCGGGTTTGGGGCCCGTGAATTCCGGCGGGACCGCGATCTTTTCCGTGTCGGGCCACGTGAACAAGCCCGGCAACCTGGAGTTGCCCATGGGGATTCCTTTCAAGGATCTCATGGAGCTTTGCGGCGGCGTGTGGAAGGGCCGCAAGCTCAAGGCGGTCATCCCCGGAGGCTCATCATGCATGGTGCTGCCCGCCGAGGTGATGTGGGGCGTCAACATGGACTACGACTCGCTCAAGAAGGCCGGCTCATCGTTCGGCACCGGCGCCGTGATCGTCATGGACGAGACGACTTGCATGGTGCGCGCGCTGGAGCGCTTGGCTCGGTTCTACATGTCCGAGTCCTGCGGCCAATGCACTCCCTGCCGTGAAGGCACGGGATGGCTGGACCGCATGCTGAGGAGGATCATCGCCGGCCAGGGGAGAAGCGAGGATCTCGGATTGTTGATGGATGTGGCCAATCGCATCGAGGGCCACACCATTTGCGCGCTCGGCGACGCCGCTGCGTGGCCGGTACAGAGCTTTTTGAAGCATTTCAGGCACGAGTTTCAATACATGATCGAGCACAAGGGCCGCTCGGTCGTCGAAGGCCACGCGGACGCTCCGGCGGCCGATGCCGCGGCCGTGGCGGCGTAGGGCGGACGATGAGCGACGACACGGTCAATATCGAAGTCAATGGCGTGCCCCTGAAAGCCCGCAAGGGCCAGATGATCATGCAGGCCACGGATCCGGCCAATATCTACATTCCGCGCTTCTGCTATCACGACAAGCTCACCGTCGCGGCCAATTGCCGCATGTGCCTGGTCGAGGTGGAGAAAGCGCCGAAGCCGCTGCCCGCCTGCGCCACGCCCGTGACGGAAGGCATGAAGGTATTCACCAAGTCGCCGAAAGCCGTGGCCGCGCAGCGCGCGACCATGGAATTTCTGCTGATCAATCACCCCCTCGACTGTCCGATTTGCGATCAGGGCGGCGAGTGCGAGCTGCAGGATCTGGCCTTGGGGTACGGGCGCGACATTTCCCGGTTCCACGAACGCAAACGGGTGGTCAAGGATAAGAATTTGGGGCCGCTGGTCTCGACCGACATGACCCGGTGCATTCACTGCACCCGCTGCATTCGATTCGGCCAGGAAATCCAGGGTTACCCGCAATTGGGCACCACCGGGCGCGGCGAAAACATGGAGGTGGGCACGTACATCGAACACAGCGTCGATCACGAGCTCTCGGCCAATATCGTCGATCTGTGCCCGGTGGGCGCGCTCAACAACAAACCCTTCCGCTATCACGCGCGCTCGTGGGAGATGACTCAGCAGGCATTGGTATCGCCGCATGATGCATTCGGCACCAACCTATATGCGCACGTGCTGCGCGGCAAGCTGATGCGCATGGTGCCGCGTGAGAACGAGGAGATCAACGAGACCTGGATAGCGGACCGCGATCGTTTCGGCTTCGAAGGCATGTACTCCGCCGATCGGGTGTCGCAGCCCATGCTGCGGATCGATGGCGAGCTGCGGGCGGTCGATTGGGAAGTGGCGCTGACGGCGGCGGCCGAAGGCCTGCAGAAAACGGCCGCTGCGCGCGGCGGGTCGGCCGCGGGATTCCTTGCATCGCCGGCGGCCACCGTGGAGGAGTTATACCTCTTTGCGCAAATTGCCCGCGGCCTCGGCAGCGGCAACATCGATCATCGTCTGCGCCAGCTGGATTTTCGTGCGCAGGAGCTGGATCCTGCATTTCCCAATCTCGCAATCAAGATCGCCGACATCGAACGCCTCGACGGCGTGCTGGTGATCGGTTCGAACCTGCGGCACGAAGTGCCCTTGCTGGCGCATCGCATCCGCAAGGCGGCGGTGAGAAACGGCGGCGCCAAGGTGGCCTTCCTCAATCCATGCCGCTTCGACTATATGTTTCCCGTTGCGGCCTATGCCCTGGCCGAAACCGACTTCGCCGGCGAGCTGGCGGCGGTGGTGCGCGCGGCCGCTGCGGCCGCCGATAAGCCGGTGCCGGCGGGGGTCCGAGCCGCCGAGATCGGCGATGCTCACCGGGCCGTGGTCGCCGCGCTGACGAACGGTGCGCGCCGTGCCGTCATTCTCGGAACTCTGGCGCAGCGGCACCCGGCTTATTCAGAGCTCAAGGTGCTCGCGGCGATGCTGGCGGAGCTGTGCGCGGCCAGCGTCGGTTGCATCACCGAAGGCGCCAATGCGGCGGGCGCCTACCTCGCGGGCGCGGTCCCGCATCGGGAGCCGGGCGGCACGCCGGCAGGCTCTGCGGGCCTGTCGGCGCGCGGCATGCTGGAGTCCGCACTCAAAGCCTATGTACTGTTCGGCGGAGTGGATCCGGCCTTGGACTTCGGCGTCGAGCCGCGCGCGCTGGGAGAGGCGGATCTGGTGATCGCCGTCACCACGCACCTGCCCGAAAGCTTGCGCTCATCCGCGCACGTGGTACTGCCCATCGCGACCTTCGCGGAAACCTCGGGCACCTTCGTCAATGCCGAGGGCCGCTGGCAAAGCTGGGCCGGTGCCGCGTCGCTGCCCGGTGAGAGCCGGCCGGGCTGGAAGGTACTGCGGGTGCTCGCGAACCTGCTGAATTTACACGGCATCGATTACTCGAGTTCCGACCAAGTCCGCGACGCATTGAAGGCCCTGTGCGGAGCCCGCATCGAGCCTTCGGGCAGCGGTGTCGGCGCCGGCAGCAGCGCGCCGGCCGTGCCCAAAGGAGAGACGCCGACAGGTTCTTGGGTGGATATTCCGCCGTATCAGTGCGATACGCTGGTGCGCGGGTCCGAGGCATTGTCGAAAACCAAGGACGGGCGCATGACCCGCACCGTGATTTGAATGTGGGAGTGGAGCCCCATTCGCGATTGGCTGTCCGGCGCCATCACGCCGTACTGGACGACTCCGCTGCTGCTCATCGTGCAGACGCTGATGGTCATGATTTGCATCATCATCACCATGGCCTTCTACACCTTGGCGGAACGCAAGGTCATCGGCTGGATTCAGGCTCGAAGGGGTCCGAATAGAGTCCCCGGCCTGTTGATTCCGGGCCTGGCGCAGCCGTTTGCCGACGTCGTCAAGCTCATCTTCAAGGAAATCATCATCCCGGCGGATTCGAACGGATTTCTATTCCGCTTGGCTCCGTTCCTGGCTTTGGTGCCCTCGCTGGCGATATGGGCGGTCATTCCCTTTTCACCGCAGCACGCCTTCGCCAATATCGACGCGGGGCTGCTCTACATTCTGGCGCTCACCTCCATGGGCGTGTACGGCATCATTCTCGCCGGCTGGGCGGCGAACTCCAAGTACGCCTTCCTGGGCGCCATGCGTTCGGCCGCGCAAATCGTCGCCTATGAGATCGCCATGGGATTCGCCATGGTCGGCGTGCTGATGGCATCGGGCAGCCTCAACATCGGCGACATCATCAACGCGCAACGCGGATTGTTCGGCTGGAACTGGACCTGGCTGTTTCCGCTGATGCTGGTGTACTTCATATCGGGCGTCGCCGAGACCAATCGTGCGCCCTTCGATGTCGCCGAGGGTGAATCGGAAATCGTCGCCGGATTCCATGTTGACTACTCAGGCATGGCCTTTGCGCTGTTTTTCATCGCCGAATACGTCAACATGATATTGATCTCGGCGCTGACGGTGATCTTCTTCTTCGGCGGCTGGCTGTCGCCGTTCGACGGCTGGGTTTCACAGGACTCGTGGCTTGCCGCGCCCAGCTTCGCCTGGTTCGGGCTGAAAACGCTGTTTCCCATGTTTACTTTTCTCTGGCTGCGCGCCACATTCCCGCGCTACCGCTACGACCAGATCATGCGCCTGGGCTGGAAGGCTCTGATCCCGGTCACACTGGTCTGGCTGCTGGTCGAGGGCTTCATGGTCTACTGTCATGTGGGACCGTGGAAGGGGCATCCGTAATGCAGGGTATTCGCAATTTCCTCAAGACCTACTTGCTCGGGGAGCTGCTGCAGGGTCTGTGGGTGACTTTGAAGGGGCTGTTCGCCCCCAAGATCACCATCAACTATCCGGAGGAGAAGACGCCGCAGAGCAACCGCTTCCGCGGCCTGCACGCGCTGCGGCGCTATCCTAACGGCGAGGAGCGCTGCATCGCCTGCAAGCTTTGCGAAGCGGTGTGTCCGGCGCTCGCCATCACCATCGAGTCGGACGTGGGCGCCGACGGCACCCGCCGCACGACGCGCTACGACATCGATCTCTTCAAATGCATTTACTGCGGTTTCTGCGAGGAGGCGTGTCCGGTGGACGCCATCGTGGAAACCCGGCTGCATGAGTACCACATGGAGAATCGAGGCGAGAACATCATGAGCAAGGACAAGCTGCTCGGCGTCGGCGAGCGCTATGAAGCCATGATTGCGGCGGACCGCGCCGCAGATGCCCGGTATCGCTGATGTTCCCGACCATACTTTTCTTCATATTCGCCGCGATGCTGATCGGAGCCGCGCTCGGCGTCATCCTGGCCAGAAACCCGGTGTACTCGGCCCTGCTGCTGGTGCTGTGCTTCTTCAACAGCGCCGTCATCTGGCTGCTGCTGGATGCCGAATTTCTGGGAATAGTGCTGGTGCTGGTCTACGTGGGCGCCGTGATGGTGCTGTTCCTGTTCGTGATCATGATGCTCGACGTCAACCTGGAGGAGCTGCGCAAGGGATTGACGAAGTACTGGCCTTTGGCGCTCGCGGTGGCGGGTTTCGTGGTCTTCGCCATCGTCAACATCGTCGTGGTCAGGAACCTCGGCGGCATGAGCTTGCGAACTGCTCCGGCGCTGGCGGCCAATTATTCGAATACGCGGGAACTCGGCACCGCCTTGTTCACCCGTTATGCATATCCCGCGCAAATCGCCGCGGTGATCTTGCTGGTGGCGAGCGTCGCCGCCATCGTGTTGACCTTGCGGCAGCGCAAGGGAGGCAAGCCGCAAAACATCGCGCTGCAGGTGGCGGTGCGTGCCAAGGATCGCGTTCGAATCGTCAAAATGGCCTCCGAGAAAAGACCATGATCACGCTCAACTATGTGCTGACGCTGTCCGGGATTCTCTTCGCCATCGGAGTCGCGGGGGTGTTCTTGAACCGCAAGAACATCATCGTGCTGATGATGTGCATCGAGCTCATGCTGCTCGCCGTCAATTTCAACTTCGTCGCATTCTCGCGCTATCTGGGCGATATCGGCGGCCAGATATTCGTGTTCTTCATACTGACCGTGGCGGCGGCGGAGGCGGCGATCGGTCTCGCCATCCTGGTCGTGGTGTTCCGCGAGCGCCGCAGCATCGAAGTCGAAAATCTCGACACGCTGCAAGGCTGAAGGATGAGCACCATGCAGTCGATCTATCTCACCATCGCATTGGCGCCGCTGGCGGCGGCCATCGTCGCCGGGCTGTTCGGCAAGAGCATCGGCAAGGCCGGTGCGCACAGCATCACCATATTGGGCGTGGGCATTTCCTGCGTCCTGTCTTTCTACGTCCTCTATCGGATGCTGTATCAGGGCCAGGAGCCGTACAACGGCGTCGTCTATACCTGGCTGGTCAGCGACGGCGTGACCATGGACGTCGGATTCCTGATCGACCGGCTGTCCGCGATGATGATGGTGGTGGTCACCTTCGTGTCCCTGATGGTGCACATCTACACCATCGGCTACATGGACGAGGATCCGGGCTATCAGCGCTTCTTCAGCTACATTTCCCTGTTTACGTTCTCGATGCTGATGCTCGTGATGTCGAACAATTTCGTGCAATTGTTCTTCGGCTGGGAAGCCGTCGGCGTGGTGTCTTACCTGCTGATCGGATTCTGGTACACGAGGCCGAGCGCCATTTTCGCGAGCCTGAAGGCGTTCCTGGTCAACCGCATCGGCGATTTCGGCTTCGTGCTCGGCATTGCCGCGGTGCTGCGCTATACCGGCTCGCTGGATTACGCCACGGTGTTCGCGCATGCCGACCAGATCGCGGCGGCGCAGATTCACATCAGCAGCACGGTCGTCTGGCCGGCGATCACCTTCACCTGCATTTGTCTGTTCGTGGGCGCCATGGGCAAGTCCGCGCAAATGCCCCTGCACGTATGGCTGCCCGATTCCATGGAAGGCCCGACGCCGATATCGGCGCTGATCCACGCGGCAACCATGGTGACCGCCGGCATCTTCATGGTGGCGCGCATGTCGCCGCTGTTCGAACTGTCGGAGACGGCGCTGTCGACGGTGCTGATCATCGGCTCGACCACCGCATTCTTCATGGGCCTGCTCGGCATCGTCGCCAACGACATCAAGCGAGTGATCGCTTACTCGACTCTATCGCAACTGGGCTACATGACGGCCGCGCTCGGCGCATCGGCCTACAGCGCCGGCATTTTCCATCTCATGACGCATGCCTTCTTCAAGGCGCTGCTGTTTCTGGCGGCAGGTTCGGTGATCATGGCCATGCATCATGAGCAGGACATGCGCAAAATGGGCGGCCTGCGGCCTTATCTGCCGATCACCTACTGGACCTGCCTGGTAGGTTCGCTGGCGTTGATCGGCTTCCCGGGCACCTCGGGCTTCTTCTCCAAGGACGCATTGATCGATGCGGTGCACCTCTCGCATCGCACGGGTTCCGGCTACGCATATATCTGCGTACTGAGCGGCGTATTCATCACCGCCTTGTACACCTTCCGGATGTTCTTCATGACCTTCCACGGCAAGCCGCGCATGGACCATCACACGCAGGAGCATTTGCACGAAAGTCCCCTGGTCGTGACCGTGCCGCTGATTCTCCTCGCCATTCCCTCCGCCGTGATCGGCTGGTTTACGGTCGAGCACGTGCTGTTCGGCGACTACTTCGGCGGGTCCATTCATGTACTCGCGGCCAATGATGTGCTGACGCGCGTGGGCGATGAATTCCATGGCTCGCCCACCGAGTTCCTGTGGGCCGCGTTCAGCGCGCCTGCGGTTTGGCTTGCCGCGCTGGGGGCATTCACGGCATGGCTGTTCTTCCTGAAGAAGCCGGAACTGGCCGATGCGGCGGAGCGGCGCTTCAAGTGGCTGTATACGATATTGATCAATAAATTCGGTTTCGACTGGTTCAACGAGCACATCATCGTGGGCGCCGCGCGGCTGCTGGGCGGCGGCTTGTGGCGCTTCGGCGATCAGATCGTGATCGACGGCGGCATGGTCGACGGCAGCGCACGCACCGTCGGCTGGCTGGGCTCGGTAATGCGCTACGCGCAGTCGGGGTATCTGTACCACTACGCGTTCGCGATGATCCTGGGATTGGCTTCCTTCCTGTTGTGGATTCTATGGCGAACATGATGTTCGGCGGACACCTGCTGTCGCTTCTGATCTGGCTGCCCATCGTCGGCGGATTCGCGGTGCTCGGGTTCAACGATCGCGCCGCGGTGGCGAGATGGCTGTCGCTGGCCGTCAGCGGTTTGGCGCTGCTGCTCAGCATCCCCCTGTATACCTCGTTCAGGATCGGCACCGCGGCGATGCAATTCATCGAGCGTGCGCCGTGGGTTTCGACCATCCATTCGCAGTACTACATCGGGGTGGACGGCATATCCATGCCCTTGATCCTGCTGACCACATTCACCACCGTGCTCATCGTGATCGCGGGCTGGACCAATATCGAAAAGCGCGTCGCGCAGTATTTCGCCGCCTTCTTGATTCTGGAAGGCCTCATGATCGGCGTGTTCGCCGCATTGGATGCGGCGCTGTTCTACGTCTTCTGGGAAGCCATGCTCATTCCGATGTTCATCATCATCGGCGTGTGGGGCGGCCCGCGCCGCGTGTACGCCACGATAAAGTTCTTCTTGTACACGTTCATCGGCTCTCTGCTGATGCTGGTTGCGCTGATTTACATGTATTTGAAGTCGGGCAGCTACGAACTCGCGGTGTTCCAGAACATGACGCTCTCGCTCAGAGAGCAGACATTCATCTTTCTGGCTTTTTTCGCGGCATTCGCCGTCAAGGTGCCGATGTGGCCGGTGCACACCTGGCTGCCCGACGCTCATGTGGAAGCCCCCACGGGCGGATCCGTGGTGCTGGCGGCCATCATGCTCAAGATGGGCGGGTACGGCTTCCTGAGATTCTCCCTGCCGATAGCGCCCGACGCCAGCCGCGAGCTGGATTGGCTGATCATCGGACTGTCATTGATCGCCGTCGTGTACATCGGATTCGTCGCGCTGGCACAGCGCGATATGAAGAAGCTGATCGCGTATTCGTCGATCGCGCACATGGGATTCGTCACGCTCGGCATGTTCATCGGCTTTCAGATCGTGGCCGTCACGGCCAGAACGAGCGGCATTGCGCTCGGCCTCGACGGCGCGGTGGTGCAGATGCTGTCTCACGGCCTGGTATCGGGCGCGATGTTCCTGTGCGTCGGCGTCATGTACGACCGGGTTCATAGCCGCGAGATCAGCGCCTACGGCGGAGTGATCAACACCATGCCGAAGTTCGCCGCATTCATGGTGCTGTTCGCTCTCGCGAATTCGGGCGTGCCCGGAACTTCCGGGTTCATCGGCGAGTTCATGGTGATTCTGGCGTCGTTCAAGGCCAACGTGTGGTACGCGTTCCTGGCGGCCACCATCCTGGTTCTCGGCGCGGCCTATACTCTGTGGTTGGTCAAGCGCGTCATTTACGGGGAAATCGCCAACGACAAAGTGGCGGCACTCAAGGATCTGAACGGCCGCGAATTCCTGGTGCTCGGCCTGCTTGCCGCGGCGGTCCTGCTGATGGGACTGTGGCCGGCGCCGCTGCTCGATGTGATGCGGGCCTCCACCGAGCATTTAGCCCAGCAGTTGCTGGTCTCGAAGATCCCCCTCTAAGGTTCACGCATGAATTCTCTCGCCCAATTCAGTGTCAGCCAGTTCAACGCCGGACTGCCCTATGCATGCCCGGAGATTTTTCTCGGCTTGGGCGCCTGCGCGATATTGCTGCTCGATCTCTTGGTGAAGGATGGACAGCGGCGCTGGGCAGGCGTCTTGGCAGTGATCTGCCTGCTGGTGACCGCCGTGATGGTGGCTCTGCAGCCGGTGTCCGGGAGGATCGTGGCGCTCGGCGGCCTGTTCGAGCTGGACCGGATGGCGCAAGTGCTGAAAGTGGTCACGCTGCTGACCGTGGCCGTGGTCTTCGTGTATTCCACCGATTATCTGCAGCGCCGCGCCATTCTCAAGGGCGAGTACTACGTGCTGGGTTTGTTCGCCACTCTGGGCGCCATGGTGCTGATTTCCGCGGGCAGCTTGATCACGCTGTATCTGGGCCTGGAATTGATGTCGCTGAGCCTGTACGCCATGGTCGCATTCGACCGGGAATCGGGCATAGCGGCGGAGTCCGCGATCAAGTACTTCGTGCTCGGATCCATGGCGTCCGGAACCTTGTTATACGGCATGTCCATCGTCTATGGAGTGACGGGGAGCCTCGAACTTGCAGCGATCGCAGGAGCCGTGCATGGCGGCTTGGGCGGCAATATCGGTCTGGTGTTCGGCATCGCCTTCCTCATCGTCGGCGTGGGATTCAAATTCGGCGCCGTGCCGTTCCATATGTGGATACCGGATGTGTACGAGGGATCGCCGACCTGCGTGACCGTGTTCATCGGCACCGCATCGAAGCTTGCCGCATTTGCGCTTGCCATGCGGCTGTTGCCCGAGGCCCTGGCTGGGTCGCAGGCGGATTGGAGCCAGATGCTGGTGGTGCTCGCGGTCCTGTCCATGGCCATCGGCAATATCGTTGCCATCGCACAGAGCAATCTCAAGCGCATGCTGGCGTATTCGACCATCTCTCACGTGGGATACGTGCTTCTCGGAATACTCTCCGGTACGGCACAGGGCTACCAAGCCTCGATGTTTTACATGATCAGCTACGTGATCGTCGCCGCCGGCGCATTCGGCATGATTCTGCTTCTGGCGCGGCAGGGTTTCGAGGCGGACAAGATCGTGGATTTCCGAGGCCTGAATGCCCGCAGTCCTTGGTTCGCCGGCATGATGGGGATCTTGATGTTCAGCCTTGCCGGTGTGCCGCCCTTCATCGGATTCTGGGCCAAGCTCGGCGTCATCCAGGCGGTGCTCGGCGTCAGCTACACCTGGCTCGCCGTCGTGGCGGTGCTGTTCTCCGTGGTGGGTGCGTACTACTACTTGCGGGTCGTCAAATTGATGTACTTCGATGATCCCACGGAAACCACCCCCATCGGCGGGTCGATGCTCATGCGGACGGTACTCAGCGTCAACGCGCTACTGGTGTTCGGGCTGGGGGTGATTCCGGGCCAGCTGCTACAGCTTTGTCAGCGAGCCCTGCAATAAGGAACTGAACAGCGGGCCGGGCAGGGCGCAGGCGGGACGGATGGATCGGTCGCTTGCATTAGCCAAGGCACTCGGTACAATGTGCGGCTCTTCCGGTGCGGGGTGGAGCAGTCTGGCAGCTCGTCGGGCTCATAACCCGAAGGTCGTAGGTTCAAATCCTACCCCCGCTACCAACTTTATAAATTTCTCGCGATAAGTCAGATACTTACAGGCGCAGGTACAAATCAGGTGCCGCTGGCGCTATCCACAACATTGTCGGTATCGCATCGTCGAAAGAGCGTTGATGCCGACGTCCTGCTACGTAGCTGCGGCACGGTATTAAGTCTTTTAGACTCCCCGTCATGACCGAGGAACTCGATGTTCTCAGAATAATCAGCGAGCGGCTGCGCGCAGCCGATGTGCCCTTCATGTTGACGGGCTCATTTGCGCTTGGGTACTACGGCAAGCCGCGCATGACCCGCGATCTCGACTTTGTCGTCGCACTGATGGAACGGCACGTCGATGCTCTTGTGAGCGCATTCTCTACGGACTTCTACATCGATGAAGATGCCGCGCGTTCTGCGATCAAGTCGCAGCGAATGTTCAATCTCATGCACCTGGATAGCGCGATCAAGGTCGATTTGATCGTACGGAAGAATTCGGAGTATCGGCACGCAGAGTTTGAGCGCCGCAAGTCGGTGGAGTTTGCCGGAATATCGACGTGGATTACGAGCCGCGAAGACCTGATCCTGTCAAAGCTTGTTTGGGCACGCGACACGGGCTCTGAGATGCAACTGCGCGACGTCTGCACGCTGATCGACGAATCCGTTGATTGGCTCTATCTGAAAGACTGGGCTGTGAAATTGGGCGTCGCCGCCAAACTGGATGAGCTCTCCAAGTGAGCGATACCTCCCCCGAAATGGACAAAATGGTCGCCGAGCGCTACAAGCTCATGACGCCCGAGCGGCGGATGAGAATCGCCTCCTCGATGTTCGAGACTGCGCGAGCCATCATCGAGTCTTCGCTGCCTCTCAACCTGACACGCCGAGAACGCCGCCTTGCATTCGCTAAAAGGTTGTACGCTGGCGAGCTGCCCGATGCAGCGTTGCTGGCATTCGCCGAGTGGAATGGCTGATTTTTCGAGAAAAAAATAACTTCGCTTAGGTCAGTTATCCTTCGCGCTGCATCGCGAGCGAAGGGTTGACTCAGCGCTTCCGACACCAAACGATATTACGAATTTCTAGACAGATCGCAATCTGCGTGCGTGATTGCCCATGCCTTCGAGAACTCGGTCAGAAAACTAGTATCGACTGCGCCGGCCGAGGCGCATCAAGAGACGTGGTGGTCGAAAGTCCCGAATAAAGTTCAGCTGAAGGTGAAGGAGCGCATGGAAGCTGACGCGCGGTTCCGATGGCACGGATCGCGTGGCGGATTCGAGCCCGCTTCGGTGGATATGGAGTGGACCAAGTCTTTGCTCAGTGTTCTTGAACGCGCGAAATATTTGCATGCACGGCGGAGAGCACCTTTTTAGCTGCATGCTTTGCCGAATGGTGCTTGCATTCAATCGACTATGAACAGCTTGGCCCCCACGATCGTGTGGGAGCGGTGAGGTTCTGCGTTGTCGGCGACCTGGTAACTCATGCCTTGCGCGAGCGTGAACTTGCGGCCGTCCTTGAGCTCGGTGATGAGCTCGCCTTCAGTGCAAAGGAGTATATGACCCTTGACACACCAGTGGTCAGCCAGATAGCCAGGCGTGTACTCAACGGCGCGAACGCGTAGGTTTCCGAATTGCTGCGTACGCCAATACGCGAACCCCTGCTCGCCTTTGTGTTCGGTTCTCTCGATCCGAGACCAATCGGTAATACCAAACGGGATGTCGGATATGTGCATCGGTGAGTCCTTTTTTGTGAGTGCGTCACGATTGGAGTTCAGCAACTTCCACAGGCAGCTCACTTGTAGATGGGAATTGCCCTGCGAGCCTACCTTGCGAAAGTGTACAAGTCCGACCGAAGGGGATCGGCGGCGAATTGGTGCTCGTCGTAGTCCATCCGGTCGCGCTGAAGCAGTTCGGCCTTCATGTTGGCAATTATGCCAACAGACTAGAAGTTGTAAATCGTGAAAGCGGTCACTGCCTCTCGATGGGCAACGCCGCGCAAGCGGCCAAATTCTCGCTGAAATTCGCTGGCGGGCACTCCTGCCATTAGGGGTCGCCGGAGATGAGATACTTCGCATTATACGCAAATTCCGTATTCTACGGAATCCTATCTATCCAACGCCTCTGCGCTCAGGGTGACGAGCAGCTCGTCCAGTTGCGCGAACGTCTCGGGCATCCCACCCTCCATCCCGGCGATGGCACCGTCGAGAGCTTCCTTCGAGGGATAGAGTTCGTGCATGACCAGCAGAGTCTTGCCGCCTTTTTCCTCGAAGGTCACCGTGGTGACGGCACCGTCGTCACTTTCGTCATTGGTCCAGACGAGGCGCGAGTGCGGTGTCACTTCGATGTACCTACCGAAGAACGCCATGGGCTTTGAGGACTCGTTGCCGAACTCGAAACGGTACCTGCCCCCGACGCGGACATCCGCTTTGCAGGAAAGCAGGGACAAGCCTGTCGACTTCGGTGCCCACCACCGCTTGAGCAGCTCGGGCTTAGTCCACGTCTCGAACACGATGCGCGCCGGGCCGTTGAAGATTCGCGTCACGACCAGCTCACGGTCGGACTTCCGCTCCACCGTCGTGCGGTTGTTCATGGGGGTAAGCTCACTCTCTCTTCTTGCGTCCATCGACCTTCTCCTTCCGTTTCAGTTCCTCTACAAGCTTGTCCAGCTCGTCGAAGCGTGCTTCCCAGAGCCGGCGGTACCTCTCAATCCATGCCGCCTCTTCCTCCAGTCGGCGCAGGCCGAGCTTGCAGGTCCGCACGCGCCCGACCTTCTCCGTGGTGACGAGCCCCGCCTGCTCCAAGACGCTGACATGCTTCTTCATGCCCGTGAGGGTCATGTGAAACTTTTGGGCAAGGTCCGTGATCGAAGCGTCGGCGCGCCCGAGTTGCTCCAGAACGCCGCGTCGGGTGGCGTCCGAGAGCGCGGCGAACGAGGTATCGAAACAGGCCGGGACATACTGAACCATTAGGTTCAGTATTTAACACACAGATAGGCGGCATGCAAGGGGAGGCCGCGCGCGCTGCGTTGCCCGCCGCCTTCGCTGCCAAATCGACCTCATTTCGATGCAGATTCGATCGATTCGGCGATGCCCAGGCCCTAAGGGGGGCGATGTATTGCTGTTATGACTTCGTTCAAGGTACACATCCGTCGGCAATGTACCGCAGGCAGAACTGATAGGCCTGTTGGGCTTCGCCGCCGTCAAGGTGTGCGGCAACCTGGCGCGTGGCTCGGGGAGATCGGGCCAACTCAGTTTGCGCTCCGAGATAACAGATGACGAATGAGGCGACGGTGATGGCAAAGCCCACAACTGGTCGGGAATAAGGGTGCATTTTTCATCTCGCTGGTGTTTGGGTTGATGTTCGGCTGAGGATCGCTACTAGACAGATCGTAAAATCGTCGAGAAATACGACAACACTCGAAATCCCGGGAAGGTGTCGTTTTCGGGTGCAGTGCAGTGCACGCGCCATATCCAGTTGTTTGCTATAGCTTTATGATTGCAAACGGCCTATTAAGAGAAAGTATCGAGTAGTCTTTAGACATTGGCCCTAAAATCAATCGACATTGAGCGGATGGCCCTTGAAAAGAGGTGGAGCAAATGGCGGCGCCAAAAGGGGGCCGGCGCCTGAGCCAAGGCGGCCTTTCGCAAAAATTGAGCTGCCCCGATTATCGAACGTTTATCCGCGCAAACGCCTATTCGCCGTGTTGGAAGGTTATGCCGATCGCCGCGTCATCTGGGTGTCGGCGCCGCCCGGCTATGGCAAGACCGTTGCTGTCGCCAGTTGGCTCGAGTCTCGGCCGGGTGCGGTAATTTGGTATCAATGCGACGAGGGCGATGCTGACATCGCGTCGTTTTTCTATTTTCTATCCCTTGCGCATTCCCATCACTCGAGCATCAAAGACGACTCTCTTCCGTCACTGTCGCCTGAGCTATACGCAGCCTTGCCCACTTTCGTGCGTAACTACTTCCGCGAGTTCTGTGCACGACTGGCGGCGCCGACTTTCGTCGTGCTGGATAACTGGCAGGACGTGCCGGAAGGCGCGCCACTGCGCGATTTGCTTCCAGTCGCAATTGCCGAGCTGCCGAACGGAATCGCCCTAGTGGTCATCAGCCGAGAGGAGCCGGCGGCCAACCTGACTCGCCTGCAAGTAACCGGCCTGATGGCGACGCTCGGTTGGGCGGAGCTCAAGCTCGACGAACGCGAGACCGAGGGCGTTGCCGCGCGCTACGAACGGGCCGGCAGTCAACATACGGTCATGCCGGCGCGTGATCTGTACGCCTTGACCCAAGGATGGGCCGCAGGCGTCGCGGTCATGTTGCGTCTCGAAGCCGATCATCAAGTGCGACAAGTGAACCTGAGTCAGGTCGCGATTCAAGCGGTGTTCAACTACATGACTTCCGAGGTGTTCGATCGTCTGAGCGGCCCGGTCAAGGACTTTCTGCTCAAGACCGCCTGTCTCGAATACATCACCGAGCCGGTCGCGCGTGAATTGACCCAAAATCCGGCTGCCCAAGACATTCTCGACTCGCTGGTCCGAACGAATGCATTCACGTTGCAACGTCCGGCTTCCGCCACGTATTACTATCACCCGCTGTTCCGCGAACTACTGCGCAGCAGGGCCGCGATCAGATTCAGCGCCGCGGAACAGCGAGAGCTGCTCACGGCTGCGGCCTGCATTCTCGTGCACTCTCAGGACGTCGAAATGGCCATTAATCTGCTGCTGGAGGCTCGGCAATGGCCGGAAGCTTGCGACATGATGGTGCGGATCGCGCCGACGCTGGTGCAGCAGGGCCGATTCAAAACCCTCTCCGTTTGGATCGATGCGTTGCCTCGGCCGCTTCAGTGCAATTCAGCGTGGTTGACCTATTGGCGCGGCATGGGACAGATGGCGATCGCGTTTCAGGACGCCGCAACGAGTTTCCAGCATGCTTATGAGCTGTTCGTCGCGGAAAAAGATACGCTCGGCCAGATGCTGGCGATCGCGGCAATTCTCCAGCATCATCACGTCAGCTACACGGCTTTCGGCCGCATGGTCCCATGGATCGGCGTGCTGGCCGATCTATTGGGGACCGAGCCCCGTTTTCCCTCGGCAAGTGTAGAGCTTTCGGTGCTGACCGGGCTTTTCACCGCAATCATTATGGCCGATCCGGCCAACCCGCGTTTGGCGGAGTGCCGCGACCGCATCGCCAAGCTCATGCGCTCGGACATCGACAACCAGAGCAAGGCGTCCGCGGCGGTTGCATTAATGAACTATTTCGCGATCTCGGGCGACATTTTGCAGTGGCGCGCCTTGTTGCCCGATTCCGAATGGCGGCACGATGGCAACGCATTGGGACCCGCGTTGCGTATCCAGAACATCTGGATGCACGCCTTTCAATATCAACTCACGGGGGAGACGGAGCGTTGCCAGGCGCTGCTGGACTTGGGGATCGAAATCGCGAATCTGCATGGTTTGCCGGCATTCGGGACGCGCCTGATCCTCTCGAAATTTCAGGCGATGGACTTTGCCTCGCATGCCGCCGAGATATCCCGAGGGCTGTCCCGCCTCGAACCGGAGTTCGCGTTCGCCCCGCTGTTGCTGGTGTCCCAATTCAAGTACGTATGCGCCATGTTCCATCTCGCTCAGGGGAATCTTCCGGCCGCTACGCGAGAAATCGAAGCCGCCGAGGCTATCGCATGCGAGACCGGATACCCGATGGCCCGGGCGCTGATCTTCTTGGGGATGGGCCAAATTCTATGCGAGGTCGGCGACCTGGAGAATGCGGCCGTCTGGCTATCGCGAATTCAGGACGCCTTGGGCACATTTCCATCCCCGCTCCTCGCGTTTAACGGGGGGCTCCTTCGGGCGGAGATAGCACGCAAGCGAGGCGAGCGCGACGCCTTCATCGATACGCTCGCCCTCACGCTCGCCGTCGGGTGTGCGCAAGGATACGGCAACGAGATTCACGCCTATCCGGTGCTGTTGCCAAGGCTCATACCCTATGCGCTCGAGCATGATATTGAAGTGGAGTACTGCCGCGGATTGATTCGCAAGCGGAATTTCCAGCCGCCTACCCGTGAGGTACCGGCCTGGCCGTGGCCGATCCAGATTCGCACCTTGGGACGCTTTGAAGTCCAGGTGGATGACCAGCTGTTGGAGATTCGCGGAAAGTCGCAACGCAAACCGCTGAATCTGCTCAAGGCCATGCTGGTCAGCTGCAACGGGGTCGAGATCGATGTTCTCCTCGACCGCTATTGGCCGGATCTCGACGGTGACGCCGCCCGCAACGCCTTCGATTTGGCAGTACACCGCCTGCGCAAATTCCTGAAGCACAAGAACGCCGTCGTAGTATCGCAAGGGCGCCTGCTGCTCAATGATCGCGCAGTGTGGGTCGACGCTTTTGTATTGGCCGCGCTCGGCGAGACGAACTACGCGGACGAGGCGTCCGGCGATCACGTTCGTCGACTACTCCTGCTCTACCGGGGACCGTTTTTGGGAGACGAGGTCGACCCCTGGATGTTCGCGGCCCGCGAACGCTTGAGAAGCAAGTTTCTGCGCTGCGTAGGCGAGCTGGGGAACATTCTGCAGGAGTCGCACAACTATGGCGCAGAGACCGACCTCTATCAGCGAGTTTTGGAAACAGAGCCGCTCGCCGAGCAGGTGTATCGCAGCCTTATGCACTGCCTCATTGCGCAGGGACGCCACGTTGAGGCGCTGCGGGTCTATCAGCGCTGCGAGGAGGTCTTGTCGACGCTGCTGCGGGCGCTGCCCTCTACACCGACGCAAGAGCTGTACGCTTCCATTCTAAAGCGGTGATCCTCCCGGCGGTGCGCCGGGAGGACTCCGTGGGGTTTGGGTGACCTGGTTGTCAGGGAGCGCCCGGCACAGGCGTGTCGGTGGTCACGCGTGTCCCGTTCAACGTACCGGTGACGTGCGCGATCGGTGCACCCGAGGCATTGACGATCTCGTTGCCATCCCAGAGGTAGACATCGAGCGTGAATGGCCCGGAAAAATGATCGTGGTCCTTCATCTTGACGTTGGCAACGATATGCACCGGTCCTTGCGGCGCAGTGCCTGAGGCATCCCAAGGCAGCGGGAAGTGATTGAGCTTGTAGGTTCCCGGGCCGGTCTGTGCCCAGACGCCCAGGCAGAAATTGCTCGTGTTCGGCGCATGCGCTCCGGAATTCATGATTTCGGTTCCATCCGAGTGCCACTGGCTGTAGCCGTCGTCGATCACGACCGTCGAGCCATTGGGGCCCGGAACGGTCATTGTGAATCGCCACATTCCTACAATGTCGTCGCGATGCCATGAATCCCCGTCATAGGAGGTCCGCAGGAGTGACAGTCCTCCAAAGAACGATGCCGGCGTTTGCCAACTCACCGCCTTTTTGGCGGGTTGAAAGTTCGCGCAGCCGGCGTTCGCCGGCTGCGCGAACGCGGTTCCGAGCGCAAATACCGAGAAGCCCGCCGCCATGGCCTTGATCGTACGTTTCATCCAACTAATCCGCTCCATGTCCCTTCTCCTACTTTTGTCATGTTGTGAATGCCGGATCCAAGCTGCCGTGAGGCAGATGAGGGAGTGTAAGTAGGACGCTCTTTCGGATCGCTTTCACCGCGAAGCCGTCCGACTCGCGCCCCGCTACCAATTCACACGTAATTATTGGATTTGTAAGAATATTTTATGACTGCACGGCGAGGGGAAGTTGTGGTGCGTGTGCTGGTGCAAACACGTTTGCCGGTCGTGGGTACAGGGCTGCCCGGCACCTGCGTATTGACTGGCGCCGCTCGATATCGATTACGACGGTTTCAGCCGGACGCCCGAGAACCGGTGCCGCGGCCACGAGGCAGGTTCGTTGCGCGCGGTACCGCGTCGATCACGTCCTCGATAGAATGGAACTGCTCCGGGTGTGTCAACAGCAGATGCGCCATGGCGAGCGCTCCGGTTTCGCAGTCGGCGCGCAAAGCGGCATTCTGGATGCATTCAAAGTCGATGACATGGGCGAAACCCAGGATGCGGCGGATCATCTTGCAAGCGCCGAAGCCGAGCATATCCGCAAATAGTGAGTCCAAAAAGGCGCTCCGCGCCGACTGAAGCGCGGCAGTGTCACTTGAAGCGGAAAACATGGCAGCTGGGAATGCATCGCCCTTTGCTTCCTCGTTCCACAGCTTGAGGAAGCGTGTTCGGAACGTTTCCCAGAAGATTCTCGTCTGTTGCAGAATCCATTCCTGATGAGCCACCCGGTCGTCGTCTGGAGTCGAATGGCCGGGCTGGGAGTACCAGTTCAGTAAAAGATTGCCGACAAATGCGCCCAGGTCGAATCCGATTGGGCCGTAGAAGGCAAATTCCGGATCAATTACGCGAGTGTCATTTTCCGTAACCATGATCGACCCGGTATGGAGATCGCCGTGAATGAGCGCTTGGGATGCGCTCAGAAATTTCTGCCCGAAGCGCGCCGCGGCAACTTTGAGAGGCCCATCGCGGCGAAGCGTCGAGACCAACTCGTCAAGTTGCGGGGAAGTATGACGATTGCGCACGCTGACGAAGTAAGGGTCCGCGAAAACCAGATCCACGGTGATGCGAACCAGCGGCTTATTTGCGGCGAACAGCGCGATTCCGTCCATCTTGCGTTCGAACGGCCGCGCGAGATCGGACGTGAAGAAGCAAGCGCGGGCGATATACTCGCCCATGTCGCGGGCCACGCTGTTGTAGCGGCGCCCTGCAATCAAGCCCTGCCTCAAGATGACATGGGGCGATAGGCGCTCCATGACGGTGCAATAAAGCCCGGAGTCGTAATGGTAGAGCTTGGGTATGAGCGCACTCACAAATGGGGCCACGGCAATGTAGTAGGAATGCTCGAAAAATGCGCGTTTTGGCGACATCGGCCAGGACGGCCCGGCCGCTCGAACGTATGGAAGAGCCTGCTTGACACAGACCGACCCGTCCCGTCCTTCCGCTATAAATACTAGATTGAGATTTCCATCGCCCACTTCGCGAATTTGCCAATCGTCCGTCCGGCCGCCGAGAAGCGCGCGAACGTCTTCGAGGTCGGCGAGCAGCGCAGGCAGGCTCTTCGAATCGAGTATCCGGTACGAGGTGGGCCCGTCTTCACTCTCCATCATCGACTTCCCTTAACCGTATCTGGAAGGTCCACGCCGTGAAAGGCGAGACCGGAGTCCGTTGCATCCTGTTTGCCGTAAGTGCGGAACTTCTCGAGCACTCGGCCCATCTCGGTTTCACTGAGAATGCGAACCTTCCCAAGAGCCAGCGCCATGCAATATTGCGCGGCGAGACTTTCTACCTCGGCGGCCAGCGCGAGAGCGGCAGGAAGATCCGCTCCCACCGTGATGACGCCGTGATTGGCAAGCAGGCATGCCTTGCGGCCTTCCAATGCGGCCACGGCGGCGTCGGAAAGGTCCTGTGTACCGAATGTATGATACGGGGCGCATCGGATATCGGGGCCGCCGGCAACCGCCACCATATAATGAAATGCAGGAATCCCCCGGCCTGTACAGGCGAGGCTCGTCGCCTTCGGAGAATGAGTATGAACTATTGCGGCGACCTCATGCCGGGACCTGAATACGTCGCGATGGAACCGCCATTCGCTGGACGGACAACATCGGCCGAACCAGCGCCCCTCGACATCCACGAGCGGAATATCGTCGGCTTCGAGAGTGTCGTACGACATTCCGGTCGGACTGACGAAAAAACACCGTTCATCCCGGCGCACGCTGACATTGCCGGATCTTCCGAAGGCTAAGCCGCGCTGCAGGAGTTCACGACAGCCGGCGATCACCGAGTCGCGCAGTTCTTTGTCCCTCATCGCGCCGTCCGGCAGGTCATCGTTTGCAACCCGTCGCGGCTCGCGTGACAAACGCCGCGCTCCGTGATCAGTGCCGTCACCAACCTTGCAGGCGTCACGTCGAACGCCAAGTTGAGGCCCGGGCTCCCTTCGGGCACCACCCTTACAGTCTCCATGGAACCGGAGGAGGTCCGTCCGGTGATATGCGTAAGTTCCATCGCCGATCGCTCCTCGATCGGTATATCGTGGCCTTGATCCAGGGACCAATCGATGGTGTTGAGCGGCAATGCCACGTAGAAGGGCACGCCGTTATCCCAGGCGGCGAGCGCTTTGAGGTACGTGCCAACTTTATTGCAAACATCGCCCGCCGCAGTGGTCCGGTCGCTGCCGACGATAACCATATCGACCTGGCCCCGCTGCATGAGATGCCCGCCCAGATTATCGGCGATCACAGTGTGAGGTACGCCGTGCGCGGCAAGTTCGAAGGCCGTCAGCGCAGCGCCCTGGTTACGTGGTCGGGTTTCGTCCACCCATACGTGGATCTGAATTCCGGCGTCATGAGCCATGTAGATCGGCGCAAGCGCCGTGCCCCAATCGACACAGGCAAGCCAACCGGCATTACAGTGCGTCAGCACGTTCACGGCACGGCCGGCCTTGGCGAACCGGCGGATGATCTCCAAGCCATGGACGCCAATTGCCCGGCATTGCTCGACGTCGGCTTCGCAAATAAGGGCTGCTTCTCGAAACGCCGCATCGGCACGTTCCTTCGGAGCGACTTCCGCAAGCGCATCTCGCATTCTTGTCAACGCCCAGGCTAGGTTTTGGGCCGTCGGACGCGTAGCCCGCAGGATTTTCGCCGCTTCGTCGAGGTGTGCATCCGACGGGTTCGACCGCAGAGCGAGCGCTGTGCCATAGGCGGCAGTCGCCCCTATGAGCGGAGCGCCGCGCACCACCATAGTCTGGATTGCTTTGGCGGCATCATCTAGAGTATCGAGATCGACGGTCGAGAATTCAAACGGAAGGCGGGACTGATCGATGACCCGCACGGAACCGGCCGGGGTGGGCCAGATAGTGCGGTAATGCTTGCCCGAGATTTTCACTGATGAACTCGCATCGGTAGCGTTCGCTCTTGGCTGCCATGTCGCTCTCTGTGAGTTTAATGGACAAATGGGGGTCGTGGTGCCGCCGGGGCCGTACATGGCGAAGCACTTGAAGTCGCGGCCACCGGAGTGGAATGTCTGGAGCGACCAGAGGTAGCCGCAATCGGTGTCCTCGCGCGCGCTGGCGTGGGGGACTGGTGGAACTGATGTTCGATACGAAGGCCAAGCTCTCGCCCACTGCCAATATGCACGTAAGTTATTGATTTATAAATTATCTACGATGCCGAGTTCTGTCGCCGGCCGGTCGATCGATATAATTCCGATCGACGGTACAAGCATCTTTGCGGCGGAGTGCAACGGTGGCACGACGGATTCCCGCACCCTTGAATAGGGGTCCGCTGCATTGTGTAGCATGGGGCCTGATGTTTTTGTGTTCCGGCTACGCCATCAATGCAAGTGCAGCGAAGCTGACCGATAAACAGCGCACGCGAATCGAGGAGCCGCGGCCGGCAGGCTTGCCGGGCGATGCCGAGCTCGAGGCGGCGGGCGCCGTCATCGGTAAGATCGAGATCGACATCCGCAATGTCTTCGATGAGAACGATCCCCGCGAGAACAGGGGGCTTTACAGGCTGGCCGATCGGCTGCACATCCGCACCAAGCCCGCCACGATCCGCGCTCAACTGCTCTTCAAGAGCGGAGACCGCTACAGCGCTCAAAAGCTCGCCGAGACAGAGCGCAACTTGCGAATGCTGGTATTCATTTACGACGCGCATATCGTTCCGATCCGGTTCGCTGAGGGCAAGGTCGACATCCGGGTAATTACCAGGGACGTCTGGACCCTCGATCCGAACATCTCTTTCGGGCGCTCGGGCGGCGCCAATTCAACCAACGCCAACCTGCAGGACGAGAACTTTCTGGGCTGGGGCAAACAGCTGGAGGTCGGGCGCATCAGCGACGTCGACCGCACGAGCAGGCTCGCGGAGTATTCGGACCCCAATGTGCTCGGGTCGCGCTGGACGGGGACTCTCGCCTACGTCGATTCGAACGACGGCAACGAGCGCATCGCGCAGCTCTCGCAACCCTTTTATTCGCTCGATAGCCGGTGGAGCGCGACGATGGCGGCGCAGAGCTATGATCGCACGATTTCCCGCTATGCTCTCGGCAATATCGCGGACCAATTCAATGACGACGAGGAGGCGTATCTGATCGGCGGCGGGGTGTCCTCAGGCCTCGTAGACGGCTGGACCAAGCGCCTGCTATTCGGAATGTACTTTGATCGCAACGATTTCCTGACTACCCCGGCGACGAGCTTGCCGGCCAAGCCGTTGCCCGCGCCGCGAACGCTTTCCTATCCCTTCGTAGGCTTCGACATCCTGCAGGACAGGTACGGCAAAGCAGGCGACGAAAACCAGATCGGAAAGACCGAGGACTTGTACTTTGGAACCGAGGTTACCGGCGAACTTGGGCTTTCCGATGCAATTTTCGGCGCCAATCACGACGCGCTGATCGTCAAGAGTGCAGTGACCCATGGCATGGCACTGCCCTACGAGCAGCAGGTGTTCCTGAGCGCGGACTTCTCCGCGCGTTTCGAGAGCGACCATGCGCGCAATTTGATCAGCGACGCCTATGCTAAGTATTACTGGCGGTGGCGCCCGGACTGGCTGCTGTACGGGTCGCTTTCGGGGACCGTCACGCATGATCTCGATCCGGACGTTCAGCTTCTGTTGGGCGGCGACAATGGGTTGCGCGGTTACCCGCTGCGTTACGAGGCGGGGACATCGCGAGGCCTGCTCACGATCGAGCAGCGCGTATTCACCGATTGGTATCCGTTCAGGCTCGTGCGGGTCGGGGCCGCCATCTTTACGGATATCGGCAGGACGTGGGGGACGGGAGTCGTGGGTAACAGCGACTTGGGCATGCTCAGCGACGCCGGGTTCGGCTTGCGGCTGGGCAATGCCCGCAGCGGCCTCGGCAATGTATTGCACATCGACTTTGCGTTTCCGCTCAAAGACGTTCCCGGCAGCGCCAGGTTCCAGCTGCTGATACAGACGATGCAGAGCTTTTAGGCCCCCCGGTAGCCAGTGCCCGACCGCCGTTTTACGGCCGTATGGCACGCGTACCCGCGCGGCCCCATCGTCCGCTGCATGTCCTGCGGGTCAATCGAGCTTCAGGTGCTTGATGATCCGATTGAGCGTCTTTCGCATGTCATTGATCTTGCCGAGATTCACCGCCGTCTTCATCGACTGATGGAGCGGCTGAAGGGGATAGCCGCCGTAAGCACCTCCCTCGGGGAGGTCTCCGGTCACCGTTGAGCGCCCGGCGAGGGTGATGTTGTCGCCGAGCGTAACGTGGGCAGTGACCACGGAATTGCCGCCGGTGACGAAGCGCCGGCCGATGGTCGTCGATCCGCCCATCATGAATCCTGCGGTATAGAAACCGTTCTCGCCCAAATCGCAGTTGTGCGCAA
The DNA here is from genome assembly GCA_963784105.1 of uncultured Gammaproteobacteria bacterium. GTDB lineage: Bacteria > Pseudomonadota > Gammaproteobacteria > Steroidobacterales > Steroidobacteraceae > Bog-1198. The sequence goes on along the minus strand of CAWAQE010000007.1, from coordinate 203,264 downwards.
TGTGGCAAATATTGTCGAGCTTCGTGCCGGAGCGAATGTACGTCGAGGTCAGAGTCGCCCGGTCGACCGCGCAGCTGCTGCCGATTTCCACGTGGTCGCCGATGATCACGTTGCCGAGATGCGCGATCTTGCATGGTCGGCCGCTCGGATCGACCGCATATCCGAAGCCATCGCTGCCGATGGTCGAATGCGGATGAATCTCACACCCGATGCCGATTTTACAGTCGGCACCGATGAATACATGCGGATGAATGATGCTGCCCGCGCCGATGCTGACGTCATTTTCGATGACGCTGTGCGCGCCGATCCTGCAGCCATCGCCGATCGAGGCCCCCGAGCCGATCACGCAGTAGGGACCGAGGAGTACATCGCTGCCGATACGCGCGTCCTCGTGCACCACGCAAGTCAGGTGACGCGCTCCCCATTGTGAAAATCGCAGATCTTTCGTGTCGAAATACTTCAGCAGGATTGCCATGCCCATCGAGACATTGCCCACCGAGAAATAGCAGGTGCCGGGATCGGACGGAGGCGGCAGCGCCGCGATCATCTTGGAATGCAAAACGATGATCGCCGGCGTGTGCGAACAGGCCTGGGTCAATTGATTGACACTGCTGATGAAGACCAGGCTTGCCGGGCATGCATTCTCAGGGGTGTTGCAGCAGCTGGCGGCGGCTTGCAGATCGCCGCGCATGAACGTGAAAACGTCGGAGTGCTGGGCCTTGATGGCATGGGCTGTAATCATTGCTCGAGAGAACCTCGCAAAGAAACCGGTGCCGCCCGGCCCGGGCGGCACCGCGACCCATTCGCATCTTGCCGCTTCCCTCGTGGAAGCGTCATGACTCTGCTCGGCCAAGCCTGTGAATGTCAAGAACAATCGCAGGCCGAGCGCGGTCAGGCCGAAGAGCTTTGCCCCGCAAATTCGACGCTTATGGGACCCCTGCCGCGGAAAAAAGGCACCAGGGCCGCGGTGGCGATGGTCCTGCGATGCCGCAGAGGCGGTGCCTGCTTATTGAACATAAGTACAAGTGGTGGTTGAGTGCCCGGCGGCTTCGGCCGGCCTCCGTGCTTCGCGTCCGCGGCTGCCATGTGTTGTCGGCTCGGCTTGCGCCCGTATTGACTCCCACCCATGGGGCACATACCGTCCACGAACCCGGCCAAAGAACCAACAGCGATGACGGGATAGCAGGAGCGGATGCCAATCAATGCGCCACGACGTATGCCCATGCCGCCATCAATGATCGAAGCGCGTTCGATCGATTACATCCCCGACGCGGAGCGCCACGGCGGGCTGGCGAGCCAATTTACCTTGTGGCTGAGCGCAAACATGCAGATCACGGCGATCGTGACGGGCGCACTCGCCGTTGTTCTGGGGGGCGATGTCTTCTGGTCCCTGGTCGGTCTGCTCGCGGGCCAGCTGATCGGAGGAGCCGTCATGGCTCTGCACGGCGCGCAAGGTCCGCAGCTTGGGCTGCCCCAGATGATCTCCTCGCGGGTGCAATTCGGCGTCTACGGCGCCGCGATACCGATTGTCGCGGTATGTTTGATGTATATCGGATTCTCCGCGAGCGGCTCGATTCTCGCTGGCCAGGCCATCTCCCAGCTGTTGGGCATCGGCCTACAGTGGGGAATCGTCATCTTCGCGGCGTTGATCGTCATCGCCACCCTGTTCGGCTATCGAGTCATCCATTGGCTCGGGCGCGTATCGAGTGCGGTGGGGGTTGCCGCCTTCGCCTACATGTTCTACCGGCTTCTGGCCCAGCACGACGTCGCGACCCTGTTGAGAATACGCCACTTCTCGCTGAATCATTTCCTGCTCGCCATGTCGCTGTCCGCATCCTGGCAGATCGCGTTCGGGCCCTATGTGGCCGACTACTCGCGCTATCTTCCGCGCACGATCCGCGCCGGCAGCGTTTTCGCAGCCGTCGGGCTCGGTTCGATACTCGGGGCGCAGGTCGCCATGACCTTCGGTGTGCTCGCGGCCGCGCTTGCCGGCGCTGAGTTCGAGCATCACGAGGTCGCGTATATCGTCGGTCTCGGCTCGACCGGCGCCGTGGCCGCCGTGCTCTTTTTCTGCATCGCCTTCGGCAAGATCATGGTGACCTCCCTCAACTCCTACGGAAGCTTCATGTCGCTGGCGACTCTCGTGGGCGGCTTTAGGGGCACGGTGCGCCTCTCGCGCGGGACCCGCATGATCTATATCGTTGCGGCGGTGGGCGTGGCCTGTGCGCTGGCTCTGGCCGGCAAGGACTCCTTCTTGAAGAGCTTCGAGGCCTTCATTCTCTTGCTGCTCGCGGTATTCACGCCCTGGAGCGCGATCAATCTGGTCGACTACTACTGCTTCACGCGGTCGCGATATGACGTACCGGCGCTCACTGACCCGAACGGACGCTATGGCCGGTGGAACACGAGGGGTATCGTGGTCTATCTGATCGGTGTCCTTGTCCAGATTCCCTTTCTATCCACCGGCCTCTACACCGGTCCTTGCGTCGCCGCCCTGGGAGGCGCCGATATCTCCTGGATTCTCGGCCTCATCGTACCCAGCATCATTTACTATGCGGTTGCGCGCGGCTCGGGTCGCCGAATTCCCGCACAGCTGATCTTGCCGGAGGATGCGGCTGCGCGTCATTGAGTAAACCCAACACGCTGCGAAGGGAGAGGATTATGGTGCGAACGTCGGCGCTGATCACGATTGCGATCCTCGCCATGGAGGGCATCGCCTCGGTCTCGATGGCTGAACCGGCCGGGACGCAGCCGGCGCAGGCGGACCCGGTCAAAGCTCTGGTGTCGCGGCTCAACCTCGATGCATACAAAGCCACCATCAAGGGATTGACGAAATTCGGCGACCGGCGCCAGGGAACCGATCGAAACCGGGCTGCGGTCGACTGGATCGAGGCGCAACTCAAGAGCTACGGATGCTCGGAGATTTCCCGGCTCGAGTACACCTATTCTCCGACCGATGCGCATCGACCCAGCGGCCCCCGCATCGCCCGCGATCCCGATATGTCGGTCGGCGGCGCGCGCTACCGGGGTCTACGTGCTCCCACCGGCGTCAACGAGGATCCAAAGCTCCAGGCCGATGAAAAGCTGCGCGCTATTGATTCTCAGCCGAGCGAGGCAGGGGTGCGCGAAGAGGTTTATTGCACCAAGATCGGCGCCACGCACCCCGATGAGATGTACATCGTCGGCGCGCACATGGACGGTATCGGCTGGGGCGAGGCGGCGAACGATGATGGTTCCGGCGCGGCATTGGTCATGGAGCTTGCGCGCGTCCTTTCGGCGCCCGACGTAAGGACTGAGAGGTCGATCCGATTTGTGCTCTGGAACAATGAGGAGACCGGTCTCAATGGCTCTTGGGCTTACGTGACGCAGCGGGCGGCGCTTCAGGGCAGGGAAGAACCGCCGGGCTCCGGTCGTTATCCCGAACCAAGATGGCTCGGAATGATTCAGCACGACATGATGCTTTTTGACCACGGCATGCCGCGCGCGGATGGAACCGTCTCGAAGGATCAGCGTCCCGAGGCCGACGTGAACATCGAGTTTCAGTCGCTCGCCAAGGCCGCCGACGGCGCTCAGAAACTCGCCTGGGCGTTCTACGCCGCCAACGAAGCCTATGCGACGGACTATCCCGCGAGCGTCGGGCCGCACATGACCAACACCGATAGCACGCCGTTCATGGATCTGGTGCCGGCCATCAGCTTGCGTGAAAATGAAAGAGGGCGCGAGATCGGCGCTGGGTGGGATCCTCAGTGGCACCAGCCAACCGATGTCTACGCGACCTACAGCGACGCCGACTTTCGCCTGGGGCTCAACGCGGCGCAGACCACGCTCGGCGCTGTCGGCCGATTGGCTGGCGCCACGCTCGGCCGCTGAATATGCGGGTGGCCGCGGGCATTCGAGGCGCTTCGGCGCCGGGCAGCGCCCCCGCGGCGAATGCCGGCAGCGGCGCTTCGGGGCAGGGCGCGCCAAAGAGCAAAGATGCTCTGGTGCAGGCCGCCGACGTGCGGAAGGACGCTTTCATCGTGGATGATCGAGGCGATCGGCACACGCGCTCGAACGGATTTTTTTGAATGTGGACGGAGATCAGCGCCCGCAGCTGGACATCTCCTATGGCAGGAGCGCGCGATTCGTTCTGCTGTTCGATGGGGTTCAGACCAAGGTGCAAAAGGTCGCGTTGCGCTCTGCGACCGGCGGTCTCGATGTCGAAGAAATCGCCCTGATAGTGCCGGGCGCCACGGGCCAAACGAGCCACCCGCAATAAGCACGGAACCCGTGTTGTACTCGCAACACATTGCGTCAGAGTGCTGTATTGAGGCGCGAAATCCTGTAGCATTCCCCCCATAACAAGGGAGGATGCCATGAAGGCACATTTTTCGGGCCTAGCACTGAAATTCACTTGCGCAGCGGTTTTCGGTCTGGTCTTTGCGGGCGGAGCGCTCGCTCAACAAGAGAACAAATCGGATCAGCTCCAAGAGATCATCGTCACGGCGCAGAAGCGCGAATCGACCGTACAGTCAACGCCGATCAGCATCACGGCACTCACCGGCGCGGATCTGCAGGATCGCGGCATTACAGATATTTCCTCCGTGGTGCAGTCCGTTCCCGGCGTATCCATGAGATCGAGCGGTCCGGGCCAGACCGAGCTTGAAATGCGCGGCATGACCTCGTCCGGCGGCAACTCCTCGACCGTGGGTTTCTATCTCGACGATACGCCGCTCAGCGCGCCGGCCTCGGCGCAGAACGGCAAGGTTGTCATCGATCCGAACCTCTATGACCTCAATCGAATCGAGGTGCTGCGCGGACCTCAAGGCACGCTCTACGGCGCCGGGTCGATGGGAGGCACGATCAAGCTGGTACCCAATGCGCCGAATCCGAATGCATTCGACGCATCCGGGCAGGTGATCTTCGGCGGCATGCACGGCGGAAACACTCCCGATTCTACCGTGAATGCCATGGTCAATCTGCCGCTCAGCGATACACTGGCTTTTCGCCTCGTCGGCTCCTTGGACCACACCAGCGGCTGGATCGATCGCATCGTGATCGCGCAGCAGGACTTTCCTCAACCCACCAATAATCAAACGACCCGCGGCAACGTCGCGGCCGCCCCCGTCCAGGCCAATTTCAAGGACGTGAACGACGAAAATTCGCGCACAGTCCGGGGCTCGCTCTCGTGGATGCCGACCGACCGGCTGTCGATCCAGCCCAGCTTCATGTATCAGGAGATCACGCAGGGCGGGCTCAACCTCATCGACAGCAATCCAGGAACGCTCACCAACTATCAGCCCTTCGACGCGCCGGAGCCGTTCGAGGACCGTATCGACATCGGCAGCCTGAACGTGAAGTACCATTTCGATGTTGCCGATCTGACCTCGACGACGTCCTACTGGACGCGCGATGAGAATCTGCGCCAGGACGGCGCCGAGGAAATCGCAACCGTGGTCTTCAACCCGGCCAATCCCGCCGATTTCCCCTATTTCCCGCTCTACGCCAACGGGGTGAACGGGCCCGGCATCGGCGCGAACTCTCCCACCTCCCTGGAGGACGATAGATCCAAGCAAGTGAGCGAGGAAGTTCGTCTGACCTCCTCGGGCGATACGGCCTTCAAGTGGCTGGTGGGCTACTTCTATCAGGACTTCGAGTCCGACTGGGACTTGTTCGTGGACACTCCGCAGGCGGTACCCGTGGTCGGAACGGGGGACGGCTTCACGCAGTACCAGCCCACGAAGGTGCTGCAGAATGCGTTCTTCGGCGAGATGTCCTATACGTTCTTCGATCAGCTCACCGCGACCGTCGGATTGCGCCGCTTCTACTATCACGGTACGGTGAACACCGCGGTATCGGGCTGGCTGAGTTCCTCCACCAACGCCTCCTACGATTACTACTCGACGGGCGAACGCGATTCGGGGGTAACACCCAAGTTCAATCTCGCCTACCAGCTCGACAAGGACGTGCTGCTCTATGGAACCATCTCTCAGGGCTTCAGGCCCGGCGGCGGCAATCAACCCATTCCGACGACCGGCCCGCTGGGCGGCGGCCCGGATGGCTGCGCGGCTAATCTCCGAGCCATCGGCTACAGCGCAGCACCTGATGGCTTCAAGCCGGACAAGGTGTGGAGCTATGAGCTGGGCGAGAAATTCCGCGACGACTCGGGCCGAATCACGATCAACGCGGCCGGCTATTTTGAGAACTGGCAGAACATCCAGCAAAACGTCCCGCTGCTGTGCGGCTTTCCATTTACGAGCAACGCGGGCGCTGCGCACATTTACGGCACCGAGCTTGAAATCAGCGCTGTAGTGGTTCCGGGGCTCGTGGCGTCCGTCAACGGCAGCTGGCTGCACGCGGAATATCTCGCGAACACGGTGCCATCCACGACCATCGACGATCGCGTTCAGGATGTGCCGGAGCTCACGGCGTCGGGCTCGATCGCTTACCGGCATCCCGTCGCGGATGGGCTCGACTTCATCGCGCGTGTCGAGAATAACTATGTGGGCTCGCGGATCGACACGACCGCACAGGCGAACTATCTTCCCGCCTATGATTTGACCAATGTCCGAGCGGGTGTCGAAGGCAGCAACTGGACGGCCGCATTGTTCGTGAACAACGCCACCAACCGTCTTGCACTCTTGACTAATGCCGCGGCCATCAATGTCAACGTGCCGACCTTCAATCGGACCGCGATGGAGGAGCCGCTGACCTACGGAATCGATCTCACGTATCGCTTCGGCGGTAGCCATGCGCCGGCACCGGCGCCTGCTGCAGCGCCGCCGCCACCGCCGCCGCCACCGCCACCGCCACCGCCGCCGCCGCCTCCGGCGCCTGCGGCCGAGGTACCGCCGCCCCCGCCGCCGGCCAAGGAACTCGTGCTCAAGGGCGTGAATTTCGAGACTGCATCCGCCAAGCTGTTGCCGGAATCGACCGCGGTTCTCGACGGAGTGGCATCCACGATCGCGCAGTGCCACTGCTCGAAGGTGGACATCCGCGGCTATACGGATTCGGCCGGCAAGCCGGACTACAATCAGAAACTGTCTGAGCGGCGTGCAAGTGCCGTGAAGGACTACCTCGAATCACACGGAGTGGCCCCCGGAATTCTGACGGCGCAGGGATTCGGCGAGGAGAATCCCATGGCCAGCAACAAGTCGGCGAAGGGCCGCGCAGAGAATCGCCGGGTGACGGTAGAGTTTGAAGCGCCGGTGGTTTCTCACTGAGCGATGACTGTTGGCGCCCGCGGGCTCGCCGATCAAAAGGCGGCCCCGCGGGTCGACCGCGGTGTTGATTGCCATCGATCCGGGAGGCATTGACGTCTTCGCCGGCGACTGCCGGCGCTGTCCCGGCTCTTGGGCGCCGACTGGCCGCGTACGCTGGATGAATTGGAAGCCCTCAAGCGGCGTTGATCATGCGCTTTCGAGGTCTCGGCAGCGATATGTCATAAGCGGGACTTAGAATTCTGGGTTTAATGTACTTTTCACCTTGATGTGGCGGAGAACGAGACGCTCGAGTGCCGACCGGCGGTGCAGTCGGTTGATTGACGTTGCGCCGCTTCGGCGGCCCTTGAGCCGCAGCCTGCCCCTCATCGCCGCGCTGCTGCTCGTGGCCTGCGGCGGCGGAGGCGTCTCTCCCAGCCCGAGCGCGCCGCCGCAACCCACCGCCTCCATCAGCGCCGCACCGACCACGCTCGGCAACGGCGGCACTTCCACATTGACCTGGAGTTCGACCGACGCCACGTCCTGCAGCGCCTCAGGCGGCTGGAGCGGCGCCAAGGCGACCGGCGGCACGCAAGTCACAGCCGCTCTCTCGGCGACTACATCGTATTCATTGACTTGCACGGGAGCCGGCGGCGGCAGCAACGTCGCCACGGCTACCGTCACCGTGATGCCGGCGCCGACGGTCACGCTGGCCGCGAATCCAACTGCGGTCGCCGAAGGCGGCACCTCGACGTTGACCTGGAGTTCTACCAACGCGAGTTCCTGCACGGCCTCCGGAGCCTGGAGCGGAGCCAAGCCACCGAGCGGCAGCCAGATCACTGTCCCTGTCACGGCGGGGGCTTCGTACTCGCTGATTTGCACGGGGGCCGGCGGCCACAGCAAGATTGCTTCCGCGGCCATCACCGTGATACCCGCGCCGACGGTGAAGTTGACGGCGAGCCCGACGGCCGTCGCCGGCGGCGGCGCTTCGACGCTGACCTGGACTTCAGCCAATGCCACGGCCTGTGCGGCATCGGGCGGATGGACCGGCGCTGAACCGACGAGTGGGACTCAGAGTACCGGTGCTCTCGCCATGGCAAGCTCGTACTCATTGACTTGCAGCGGTCCGGGCGGTACCAGCAGCGCATCCACGGTCGTGGTCCAAGTCATCCCCGCCGCCACCTTGATCGCGTATCCGACGGTCATTCCCAGCGGCGGCAGCTCGACCTTGACCTGGAGTTCGACCAATGCCGCAACATGTACCGCCACCGGAGGCTGGAGCGGCACCTTGGCAGCGGGCGGCACTCACGGCACCGGGGCTCTTACGGCGACCACTTCGTACTACCTGAGCTGCACGGGCGGCGGCGGTACCAGCAACGTGAGCGTTGCCACGGTAACGATCGCCAACGGCACGGTAACCGTATCGCCGAACATTGCCGGCATCACTCTCTCGCAGTCCCAGCAGTTTGTGGCGAGTGTGCCGGGTGGGGGCGCGGCCACCTGGACCGTCGACGGCATCGCCGGGGGCAACGCTACCATCGGCACCATCAGCTCGGGCGGTTTGTACACCCCCGCAACGGCGGTCGGCACGCATGCCATTGTCGCCACCAGCGAGGCCAATTCTTCGGAATCGGGAAGCGCGGTCGTCGCCGTCACCGATCTTCAAGGTATGTACACCTACCATAACGATCTCGCACGGGACGGCGCCAACAGCCATGAATATGCGCTGACGACCGCCAACGTCAATACCGCGAGCTTCGGCAAGCTGTTCTCCTGCAGCGTCGACGGCGCCATCTATGGGCAACCGCTCTGGGTTGCCGGAGTGATGGTCAACGGGGCGCAGCACAATGTGGTGTTCGTGGCAACCGAGCACGACAGTCTGTTCGCATTCGACGCCGATGCCGGCCCTTGCGCGACATTGTGGACGGTCAGCCTCATCGACGCCGCTCATGGCGGACTGGGCGGCGAAACCACAGTGCCCGCGGGACCCACCGGCAACTTGGTGGGGGTCGGGTATGGCGACATCACCCCGGAAGTCGGGGTAACCGGTACCCCCGTCATCGATCCCGGCACGAGCACGCTCTACGTGGTGTCGAAGTCGATGAATTCCTCGCAAACCCTGTTCTACCAGCGTCTGCACGCCATCGATCTGGCCACCGGCAATGAAAAGGCCGGCTCTCCCGCGACGATTGCCGGTACCTATCCCGGGACCGGCGACGGCGGCTCCACGGTGGCCTTCAGCGCGCGGCAGCAGAATCAGCGGTCGGGTCTCGTGCTGGTTAACGGCGTCGTGTGCATCGCCTGGTCTGCGCACGAAGACGGGCCCCCCTACTACGGCTGGGTGATGGGCTATACCTACAATGGAACATCGTTTACTCAAACCCATGTATTGAACGTGACGCCCAACTCCCAGGGAGGCGGTATCTGGATGGCGGGCGGCGCCATGGCCGTGGATTCGGGCAACAACCTCTACGCGCTCACCGGAAACGGTGCCTTCGACGCGGCGAACGGCAGTGCGCCCGACAACGACTATGGCGATTCGCTGCTGCGGTTATCCGGCTCGCTCGCCGTTTCACAGTACTTCACGCCGTCGGATCAATTGTCGGATGATCAGGACGACGCCGATTTCGGATCGGGAGGCGCCGTCGTGCTCGCCGATCTTCCGGCGGGCAGCCCCGTGACGCACTTGGTGATGGGCGGCGGCAAGGACGGCAGTCTGTACGTTCTGAATCGAGATAATCTGGGCGGACTGGGGGACGCCGCGGCCGTGCAGAAGCTGGCGTTGGGTCACGGACTCTTTTCCACGGGAGCTTTCTGGAACAACAATTTCTATGTGGCCGGCGGCGGCGGCCCGCTGAGCGCGTACTCGCTGAATGCGACGCAGGCTCAATTGAGCTTGAGTTCGGTCTCCTCGAAAGTATACGGATGGCCCGGCGGCACTCCGTCGGTCTCCGCCGCCGGCGCTCAAGGCGGCATCGTCTGGATCCTGGACAACAACCACTACTGCACGAAGCAATCGTCGGCCTGCGGCCCCGCGGTCCTGCATGCCTACGATGCGACCAATATGGCGAACGAGCTGTGGAACAGCGCCATCGTGAATGCCGACGCCGCGGGCAATGCCGTCAAATTCACCGTGCCGACGGTTGCCAACGGCAAGGTCTATGTGGCAACGCGCGGCAATAATACCGGCGGAGTCTATGGGTCCACGTCGATTTCGGGGGAATTGGACGTGTACGGGCTGCAAGCGAATTAGTGGGTCGGGGCGCTGCATATCGATATTCGCCAAAAGCATGGGCCGGCCGGGTCACTGCCGCTATGATGGCCGCCGTGCGCAGCGATCCCCAGAACAGCAATCCCCAGCCTTCGAGCGGCCTTCGCCACAGCCTAAAGCAGAGACACATGACGATGATCGCTCTGGGTGGCGTCATCGGCGCGGGTCTGTTCGTGGGCAGCGGCGTAGTGATCAAGGCGGCCGGACCCGCGGCCGTCATTTCCTTCGTGATCACCGGGCTGCTGGTCGTATTGGTGATGCGAATGCTGGGGGAAATGGCCGTTGCGCTGCCGACGGTCGGGTCGTTCTACGAATATTCCCGCCTCGCTTGGAGCGATCGGCCGCGCTTGGGCGAGCTGGCGGGTTTTCTGACCGGCTGGATGTACTGGTATTTCTGGGTCATCGTGGTTGCACTCGAGGCGGTGGCCGGTGCCGCGCTGATTCGCTTCTGGTTTCCCAACGAGCCTGCGTGGATCATCAGTCTGTCGATGATGCTGTTGCTGACTCTGACGAATCTCTTCTCGGTGAGGTCGTACGGTGAGTTCGAATTCTGGTTCGCCTCGATCAAAGTGGCGGCGATCGCCGTCTTCTTGATTCTGGCGGCTGCATGCGTGCTCGGCCTGTGGCCGAGTTCGGTTTCCGGCGCCCACAACCTGTGGGCGCACGGAGGATTTGCCCCGAACGGCATACTGCCCATCTTCACCGGAGCCGTGGCGGCCACCGGCTTCTACTTCGGCGCCGAGATCGTGACGATCGCAGCAGCGGAAGCGGCCGAGCCGGCCAAAGCGGTCGCAAAGGCGACTCACTGGGTGATCACGCGCGCCCTGTTTTTCTACGTGGGCTCGATCCTCTTGGTCGTGTGTCTCGTGCCTTGGAACTCCGAGAAAATCGCCACGCCATTCGTCAGTGCGCTGACCGCCATGGGCATTCCCGCGGCGGCGCAGATCATGAATGCCGTGGTCCTCACCGCGGTGCTGTCCGCGCTCAATTCGGGACTGTATGCATCGTCGCGAATGCTGTTCGCTCTGACCCGGCGCGGCGATGCTCCCGCGGGCCTCGCCAGGCTCAGCCGCAACGGCGTGCCGACCCGTGCGATCTTGCTGGGAACGCTGTTCGGCTACGCTGCGGTGATCATGTCGTATGTCTCGCCGGACACCGTATTCGCCTTTCTCGTCAACTCCTACGGAACGGTCGCAATATTCGTGTATGTGCTGATCGCCGTATCCCAGCTGCGCCTGCGCGCGCGGCTGGAAAAGGAGGACCCGGGACTGCTGCGAATGCGGATGTGGGGATACCCGTACCTGACTTACCTGGCCATCGCCGGCATGCTCAGCATCGTTTTGGCGATGGCCTTCATTCCCGAGCAGCGGACGCCGCTCATATTCGGCGCGATCAGTCTCGGCATACTGCTGTTCGGCTTCTGCGTGCGGGTGCGCTTCGGCGCGAAACCCGAGACTGCCGCGCCCGCGGTGCAGTCACATCACTACGAGGATTTGTAGAATGGCCGGTCGCCGATGACAGTTGCCCGGTGCATCACGCGCCGCTCGGGTACATAGTCGGAGACCGCGTAGTGATGGGTAATACGGTTGTCCCAGAATGCGACGTCGTCCACGCTCCAGCGCCAGCGCAGGGTGAATTCTGGACGCGCCGCATGCGCATACAGAAAGGCGAGCAGGGCATCGCTCTCCTTGGCGGAGAGCTCGTTAATGCGCGTGGTGAATCCCTCGTTGACAAACAGGCTCTTGCGCCCGGAGGCCGGATGCGTGCGCACCACCGGGTGAGTCACCGGCGGATGCTTGGCCACGGCCCGGTCGTAGCGCTCCTTGAACTTGGGGTCGCTCCCCCAGCGATCGGCGGGAAAGGATTTGACCACCGAGTGCTCGGCGGTGAGGCCTTCCAGCAGCCGCTGAATCGGCCCCGACAGAGCATCGAAAGCGGCCCGGTTGCTCGACCACAAGGTATCTCCACCCACGCCGGGGAGTTGCTTGGCGGCCAGAATGCCGGCCAGCGGCGGTGTCGGGCTGAAGGTCACGTCGGTATGCCAGTTGTCGTTGTCCGGCAGAAAATCAGCGTGGGTGTCGATCACCATGATCTGCGGCAGTTCGGGCAGGACCGGATAAATGGGATGAATGTGCAGATCGCCGAAGCGCGCCGCAAACCGGCACTGCTGCACAGGCGTCAGCGGTTGCCTCCGGAAGAACAGAAGCTGGTGCTCCACCAGCAGCTCGCCGAGACGGTCGATGGATTGCTGCGGCAGCTCGTCGGCGAGCGTCACCCCCTCGACAATGGCGCCGAGGGCCGGGGTCAGGCGGGAAACCGCGATGCTCATGATGCGCCATCATGCCACGAACTGCGGTCGCCGCGCGAGAGCGAGCGCAGCAGCATCTGCGTGGCCGCCTCGAGCACAATGCCGATCGCGTCGCGCCGATAGTCCCACATCGGATCGGGACCGGGGGGAAACACCACCATGGTTGCGTTCGCTTCGAACAGCAGCACCGACCCGTCGGGCGCGACCGCAAAATCGATTCCCCCATAGTCGAGCCCCAGAGCCGTAGAGATCCGGGACAAAGCGTCCATCGCCCGGGCTCCGAGCACTCCGGGCATATCCTCGAGGAAGCGGCGTTCTTCCTCTCGGTGCGAGGCATTGCCGGCCATGGCGGCACTGAAATAATGCACTTTCCAGTCGGCGGATATGGCCAGATGCAGAGGGTAGGCAATGCCGTCGATGAACATCACGCGGTATTTGCGGGCCATGCCGTCCGGGCCGCGCGCATCGAAGTATTGGATGACGAGCAATTCCTCGGCGGCCAAGGATGCGACCGCGGGCGCCAACGCGTCGCGGTTTGTAACCTGGATGAAATATTGACCGGTATGAAAGCCCGGCCGCCGCAGCAGCAACGGGAAGTCGAAAGCGCCCGCGGCGAGGATGGCGGCGGGAGACGAGGCGCGGATCTTCGGCGCGATCACACCCTCGAGAGCGGCCAGACGGCGCGCATTTTCGGCGCGCCCCGTGAGCCGAACCCGCGCCGGCGGATTGATGACCGGAGCGGCGCTGCGTGCGGCGATCTCCTCGGCGCGGGCCAGGGCGGCATCGCAGAGGTCTGCGTCGCCGATGGCGTTGACCACGAGATCGTGCGGCGGCAGCGGCATGGCGGGATCGTGGAATTCCGTGTAGACGGCGGTAACCGCGAAGCGCCGATCGGTGATCCACAGCTGCGTCGGAATATTGCCGCCTCGCGCCGAGACCAGCAGCAGCAGCGGTATGCCGCTGCCGCTGCCGCGGTAGGGCTTGCTGACGACGGCGTGGCCGAGAAATCCTTTCTGCCGATGCTCCTGCGCACCCTCGAGGCCGAGTTCGTTCAGCACCCAAGCCATGCCCTGGTGCGCTTCGGGAAACTCAGGATCTATGGCAAGCGCCGCCTCGTAATGCACCCTTGCTCCGGCCGGATCGCGTTCTTCGCGAAGCAGATTGGCGAGATTGACGCGTACGATTTTGTCGCGTGGATGGTGCCGCACCGCTTGCAGGTAGGCGGTGCGCGCAGCCGAGCGAAAGCCTCCGCCGAGGGCGAGCGTGCCGAGCTCGTTGAGTGCGGATAAATGAGCCGGGTCGGCACGCAGGATGTCCAGGTAAGCGCTTTTCGCCGCCTCATCTTCGGCCTTCGCGGCCAACGCGCGGGCTCGCGCCAATGTTCCATCGATGTCGATGCCCGGCAATCCGGCGGTGTCCTATGTCAAAGCGGGGGTTTCCGAGTGTAACCGAAGAGCCGCGTCCGCGCGCTTAAGACAGCCGTAGAACCTTGAATTTTACCGGCACGTTCTGAAGCCCTGGACTCTACGGTGTAAACTTCGAGTTTCTGGGCGCGAGCGCGGGTGACTCGTTCCCTGCAGCGTCATGGGAGTTGTTTATGAAGTCGAATTCACCGCCGCCGACCGCCTCATTAGGCTTCGGCATTACTGGCAGGGAAAAGCAATCCAGGCGCCGCGGCGAGGATGCTGAGCCGCAGGCGGCCCGCAAACCGAAAATTCTGGTGGTGGACCAGGACCCCGCGATGCGCCGCCTCATGGTCTCCCGCCTGAGCGGCGCGAATTATGCGGTGGAAACCGTCGGCAGCGCGCAGGCGGCCCTTGATTCCTGCGTACTGTCTCGTCCGAATCTGGTGATTACGGAGCTGCGCATGACGGACGCCGATGGGCTTTCCCTTTTGAAGGAATTGAAGAGCCGGTGGCCGCAGTTGACGGTGATTATCTTGACGGCCCATGGGACCATTTCCGAGGCGGTAGAAGCGACGCAATGCGGAGCCTTCGGTTACCTGGTCAAGCCGGTTGGCAAGGAGGAGCTGTTGGGGCAGGTGCAGCGAGCGACGGCGGACTCCACCTTTACACTGGCCGAGGGCGATTGGCGGGCGAATATAGTGTCCCGCAGCCGGCTCATGGCAGATCGGCTGGGAATCGCCAATCGAGCTGCGGCCACCGATGTGCCCGTGCTCTTGACCGGCGAGAACGGCACGGGAAAGGAACTTCTTGCCCGGGCCATTCATGCGGCCAGCGCGTGCCGCGAGGGAGTCTTTGTAGTCGTCTCGTGCCGGAGTTCGTCGCCGAGTGCGCTGCAAGCGGAGATCTTCGGCGAGGGGGTGCCCGAAGGTGCGCCGCCCGAATCCAGAGGAGTGCCCGCTCGCGGAGCGCTGCAGCGGGCGCGGAGCGGCAGTCTATTGCTCGATGAAATCGGCGACATGCCGATGGATCTGCAGCGTTCGCTCGCCAAAGTGCTCGCCAAAGCGCCCATTCCCGCGGGCAAGAACTCGGGCCCGGCGAATGCCGGGGCACGCTTGATCTGTACCACGTCCCGCGACCTCAAAGCACTGATGGAGGCAGGAGAGTTCCTGAAAGATCTCTACTACCAGATCAACATACTGCCCATCGAGATGCCTCCCTTGGGCCGCCGCCGCGAAGACATTCCATTGCTGGTATCGCACTTTTTAGAGCAAGCCACCGAACCCGGCGGTCAAAAGAAAATATATTCCCCGAAGGCCATCGAGCTGCTGGCGACCACGGACTGGCCGGGCAATGTGCGGCAGCTCTTCGAACTGGTGAAACGCAATGTTGCACTTTCTCACGGCGAGGTCATCTCGAAGGAGTTCGTGGCGGAGTCCCTGGGCGGGGACGCCGCGAAAATACCGACCTACGATGAGGCGCGCGAACAGTTCTCGCGCGATTACCTGGCCGAGAACCTACAGCGCACGTCGGGCAATGTGGCTCAGGCCGCGCGGCTTGCCAAGCGCAGCCGGACCGACTTCTACAAGCTCTTGGCGCGTTACCGCCTGCATCCGGAAGACTACAAGAACACGGGCCGCAAAAACCCAAAGGATACTTGAGATGGATGGCGCCGCGGCTCTCGCGCGCCGCTTGAAGTCAGCACCCCAGCGCAGCGTGCAGCGAGCCGAGCTGGTGTTCCGCAATCTGAAGAACCGAGGAGCAATCTTGTGCGCTCAGGCCGAGGTGTTGATACGAGCTGATCCCGTCCATCGCGACGGTTCGCGGTCCGGGTTCCCGCAGCACCACGGCGAGCGCGACGCCCACGATGAGCACATCGGTTAGATCCGCTTCGCCCCTCGTGCCGCGTTCATAGTCCAGCTGATCGCCGAGCGCCGTGGCCATCGACTCCGGGAAACCCCAACTCTCCAGCACCGCTTTGCCGATGGCCGGATGCCAGCCTTCCACCAGATCCACGAAGGAGGGATCGCTCCACAGCTTGTCCGACTTTCCCACCGATCGAACCATGATGTACAGCCGGCCGATGCCGTGAAGTAGTCCGGCCAAAAATGCCTCGTCCGGACTGATCTTGGTGCGCCGCGCGACGACCTGACAAATCGAGGCCACCGATATGCTTTGCTCCCACAGAATGTTCAATGGCTTGGCGATCGAGCGCAGAGCCGGCGCAAGGCGCAATTGGCGGACCGCGAAAGCCATGGCGGAACTCTGCACCGGCCGATGCCCCAAGCGCGTGATGGCGGCGCGCAAGTCCGTCAAGGGCTTGCCCGAGGGATTGAACGCGGCCGAATTGGCGGCTTGTATGAGCCGTGCGGCCAGTCGAGGCTCGGCGCCGACGATCTTGACGAGTTGGCTCAGTTTGGCTTCCGGGTCCGCCAGTGCCTTGCGGATCCGGATGACGACATCCGGAAAGCTGGGAAGGTTGACCGTGCCCCCGGATACTTCGGCAGCCAGGCTGCCGAGAAACAGGAATGCCGCTTGCCGCTCATCGGGGCTGGACTCGACGCCTGCCCTGGGTGGAACGGCTTCCACCGGTCTGCGGGCGGGGGCTGACTGGGTATTGGACATAATACGGATATCGCCATGGACGGCCTTAATATCCAAGAGGATTTCGGCGGGCTCGGAGAAAACCTTAATCCAGTATTTCTAGGTGAGGGTGCCGGCGGTGTCCTCGGGCGCGAAGCGCCGCAGTACCTGCGCGAGTTGCGCCGGCTGCACGGGCTTGCCGATGATCTCGTTCATGCCGGCCGAAACGCAGCGATCGCGGTCCTCCTGGAGCACGCTTGCCGTCAGAGCGACGATGGGCATGGGTGGCCGGCCGACTTCGGCTTCGCGGCGCCGAATCTCGGCGGTTGCATCGAAGCCGTCCATCTCGGGCATGTGGCAATCCATGAATATCAGATGATAGGGCAGCCGCGTGGCCATCTGGACCGCTTCGGCGCCGTTGCCGGCCACATCGACGCGGCACCCGAGGCGCTCGAGCAGCCGCACCGCCACCATTTGGTTCACCGAGTTGTCTTCGGCCACGAGCACCCGTATCAAGTGGGCTGCCGCCGCGCGGACCGTATCGGACGCGGGCGCCGCCGAGGCGAGCTTCGCCGGCTGTACCGCGCCCGCAGGGGTCAGGGCCCGGCACATGGCGTCGCGCAACAGGCGCGACCGAACCACCGGCTTGGTGAGGTAGGCGGAAAAACCCCGCTCCAGAAGTTCCCGCGCGCTGCCGAGATGCTCTCCCGTGGTGAGCAGTATGAGTTTGAGTCCCGCAAAACGCAGATCTGCATGCAGCATTTCGCCGAGCTCGGCGCCGTCGACATCGGGCATCGAGTGATCGATCAAGGCCGCATCGAAACCGCGGCCGGCCGCGAGCTCCTGCTCCAGCACGGCAAGTGCCTGACGCCCCCCCGCCACACAGCTGCACTCGGCGCCCCAGCCTGCGAGCTGCGATTCGAGCACGCGCCGATTCATTTCGAGATCGTCCACGATGAGCACACGCCGCCCGGCGAAGTCCACGGGCGCCGCCGAAGATTCCACTGCTTCAGCCACCTCAGCGGGGAGGGTGAACCAGAACGTCGAGCCGGAGCCGGCGGTGCTGTCGATTCCAATTTCTCCACCCATGAGTTCGACGAGTTGCCGGCAGATTGCCAGGCCGAGTCCTGTGCCCCCGTAGCGGCGGGTGGTGGATGCGTCCGCCTGGGTGAATTTCTGAAACAGCGAGGCCTGGGCCGGCTGCGGTATGCCGATGCCCGTGTCGCGCACGCGGATCCGCAGCTCCTGATGAGCGTCCCGGCGGGACGCAGTCGCTTCGATGTACACATGGCCCAGGCTCGTGAACTTGATTGCATTGCCGATCAGATTCACCAGAATCTGCTTCAGCCGGCCCGGGTCCGACACGATGCGCTCGGGCACCGTGGCTGCGATGGACAGCACCAGCTCCAGGCGCTTCTCCTCGGCTTTGCCTGCCATGAGCGCGACCACCTCTTCGATGGCGTCCGAGAGATCGAACGGGATGTTCTCCAGGGTCATCGCGCCGGCCTCGATCTTCGAGAAGTCGAGGATGTCATTGATGATGGCGAGCAGGTTTTGCCCGGAGCTCTCGATGGTGCGAACGAAATCGCGCTGCTCATCGTCGAGCGGCGTGTCGCGCAGCAGATGCGCGAATCCCAATACGCCGTTCATGGGCGTGCGGATTTCATGGCTCATCGTCGCCAGGAACTCGCTCTTGGCGCGATTCGCTCGTTCCGCCGCATCTTTCGCGGCCTGCAGAGTTTCCCGGGCCTCGCGCCGCTCGGTGACATCCGTGCAAATCGCCATGAACGATGTGAGGACGCCGCTCGCGGAATGGATCGGCTGAAAGTCGACTTGCACCCAGTATGCGGTCCGGTTGCGAGTGTGGTTCAGAAATTCGATCTGGCAGCCGCTTCCGGCGTCGACGGCGGCGCGCAGCGCCGCGCGCGCCCCCGGATCCGTGTCATCGCCGCACAACACCTCATCCTGGTGCCGGCCCGCGACCGACGCCGCCGTACAGCCGGTCAGGCGCACGAAGCCTTGATTGACCCATTCTATGCGGCCCTTCGGGTCGGAGATGATGACTGCGCTGGCCGCACGCTCGACAACGGCAATGAGCCGGCCATGCCCCTCGGCGATCCGATCGCCGTCGGAGCGTTCCTGCTGCAGCCGGCGGATCACGGGTTCGACGACGAACACCACTATCAGCGCGGTGATGAGCACTTGCACGATGGCCAGCATGAGCAGCCTGCGCTGCTGTGCCTTGGTTTCAGCGGCGAAGCGCGCCGCGAGTTCCTCCACCCAGGAGTTGGCGGCCGACGCATAGCGGCCCTGCTGCGCCGTGAGCCTGTCGAGTGCCGCGTCACGACCGGCGAGCGGCGCACGAGCGGCGGCGCGCGCACTCGCGGCGACGCCCTGCATTTGCGCTTCGAGGGCGTGGAAGCGGCTGCAAAGCGCATCGTCGCCGGCGCATAGAGGGGTCAGAAGCTGCGCCACTTCGGCGTGCTGTGCGGACCATCCCGCAATGGCTCGATCGAGGACGTCGTCGCTCGCCGCTTGCGGTGCGTAGGAGCGCTCGAATGCGGCGTGCATGACATCGGCGGACTGTGCCGGCAGCCGGCCGGCAATGCTCACCGTCCTGCCGTGCCCGGTGTCCAGGCCGAAGAGATCGTAGACATCGTGGACGCCCCACATTCTCGCGGCGAACAACAGCAGCAGGACCGCCGCGTAGGTCATGCGTATGCGGCGCCCGAACAGCGCGGCAGCGGGTGTATACGGCTTTGACATGGGTTTCCTGGGTATCGGCCCGCGGGGAGTTTACTTGACGAGCGCGGGGTCTATACTCTAATTCATCTCTGAATCATCGCGGCCACGAGAGGAGGATGTCGATGTCTTTGCATGCGCGCGTCGCCGGACTTTATGGTCTTCAAGCACTGGGGTTTCTGCTGATTTCCCTGTCTCCCGCCACGGGGCAAGCGGCCCCGGGCTATCAGATCTATGTCTCGAACGAGAGATCGGGAGATGTTACCGTCATTGACGGCGCCGACAACCGGGTGCTCGGCACCATTCCGGTGGGCAAGCGTCCGCGCGGCATCCACGCCGCCCCCGACGGCAAGACGGTGTATGTGGCATTGAGCGGCACTCCCATCGAGGCGCCGCCTCAGCTGGATGCCAATGGCAATCCGATCTTCAAGAGAGGCCGGGACGACGACGATGACGATAGTGCCAAGTCCGACAAGTCGGCCGATGCCATCGGCGTCGTGGACGTTGCGCAAAGAAAACTGACGCGAAAGATATCGGGAGGCTCGGACCCGGAGGAATTTTCCCTCAGCAAGGACGGCACCAAGCTCTATGTATCGAACGAGGACGTGAAGACCGCCAGCGTAATCGACATCGCCAGCGGCAAAGTGCAGCACATCATTCCGGTGGGCCAAGAGCCCGAGGGAGTGGCTACGGCCCCGGACGGAAAGCGCTTCTATGTGACTTGCGAGGCGGGCGGCGAAATCTATGCCATCGAGACCGGCGGCTACACCGCCGTCGGGCATTTCAAGGTGCATGTCCGCCCGCGCAGCATGGCATTTCTGCCCGGCGGCGACATCGGATTCATTCCCTCGGAGTCCACCGGTGAGTTGAACGTCATCGATACGGCGAAACTTCAGGTGCTGAAAGTCATCGCCCTGCCGCCGCGTTCGAGGCCGATGAGCGTGAAAGTGTCGCCCGACGGCCGGAAGGTCTATGTGAGCAACGGGCGCGCCGGAACGATTTCCGTGCTCGACAGCCACAGCTACGCGCTGCTGAACACGATCAAAGTGGGGACTCGTCCCTGGGGAATAGCGCTGTCGCCCGACGGAAAGCTCTTGTATTCCGCTAACGGACCCTCGAACGATGTATCGGTCGTCGATCTTGAATCGAACAAGGAAATTGCCCGGGTCAAGTCCGGTGCAAGCCCGTGGTCCGTGACGATCGTGGCCGCTGCGCATTGAGCCGTCACTTGCCGACGATGAATACCTGCTGCGCGGTGATGCTTCGGGTGAAGCCGTCCTTGTACGCTCTCGCCCGGACCACGACGGGACTGGTGAGCTTGATCGGCTTCTCATAGAGAAGGTCGCCGGGGCCGGGCACGCTTCCATCCAAGGTGTAGCGGATCTGGGCGCCCGGCTCTCGCTCGCTCATGGAAATGTCCACCGGGGCGCCAAAGGTACCGCCTTGCGGCGACATGGCGGGCGGATCCAGAACCGAACGCCCGGGCAAGCTCGTTATCCAGTCCCGCAGAAGCTGTACGCCCTTTTCATCGATGGTCTCGCGCGCGACCGGCGGCATCTTGATGTCGCCGGTGGTGTTCACCCGCATGAATGCGATCGAGCGCCAGATATCATGCGGCGAAATGATCCGCGGCCTGTCGATGCCTTGGTCGATCAACACCGGCCCGTCGATCAGTCCCTGCTTTTCGAGGGGCGTGCTGTAGCGGGCATCGAAATAGGCGACCGTGCCTCCCGGCCGGTGGCACTGCGAGCAGTTTGCATCCAGGTACGAACGGGCGCGGTCCTGCACGCTGCGCGCCGCATCGTCGGGCGCCGCGAGCGTCGGCAATGTCGCCAGGTCCGCTTCGTGCACATCCGGCGTGAACATCTTCAGATGATTCCAAGCGCGGATCTCGTTGTCCGTGATCCCGGAAGGGTAGGTGAGTGCGCGATTCATCTGCCGCGCCTTCACGCCGAGCACTCCGCTGGTGTTCGCGTTATGGCACTCCCGGCAATCCGGCCGGCTCGGGTAGTACCAGTTTTGATGGCGTATTTCTCCGGCGGCCGTCTTGAGCGCGATGGATTCGGTCTGGCCGGTTTTCAGCAAAACCGCATCGCTCTCATCCGGCCGCCACTTGTAAACGACGCCGTATACGCTGCCGGCGCTGTCGCAAACCAATAGCCGCGTCTCCAGCCGGCGCTTGATGCCGGGGTTGGCCGCGTCGGTGGGCAGTTCGAATGTCTTGACGAATACCGTGCCGCGCGGAAAGGTCCAGTCTCCGGTGGGCGAATACCTGATCTTCCCTTTCGGCACGGCGACCCATCGAGATTTGACGGCCCCATCGGACCAGAATGCCTCGACTATGTCGTAAGGGATCAACCCCTTGGCGGGGACGAGACGGCGGGTATCGCTGAACGCACCCGTCTGAGACAGCAACTGCGGGATCGTGCCGCCGGCAAGATGCGGCATGCGCAAGTACGGCGCCGGCGCAGTCCTCGCGGACATGCCATACGGGCGGACTTCACCGTTGAGGGCTCGAGCGGCCGGTCCGATTCCGATCGTCGACGCAAGGAGCATGAACGCGGGAAGATTGCGGAAGATAGCTCTCACTGCGGGATTCGACCGAATATCCACTCGATAGTTGCAGAAATTATCGCGCACATCGGACCGGCAAGCCCGGCCTGCGGCCCTTCGGCGGTGCCGCGAGGGTCGCATCGCCGGGCTTGCCCGGATCCAAGGTGCTGTAGCTTTGCATGACCACGACATCCCATGCACGCTGACCGATGATGTTCAGCTTGCGCTCCACGTGCCAATCGATGCCGACGTTGGGTTCGGTTTCCGGATACACCTCATAGGCCAGGCCGGCCTGAGCGGCGAATGATTTGAACAGCGCCGGCATTGCCCGCGAACAGCAGCAGGCCGAGCACCACGCCCGGCAGTGCGCGCAATCGCCGATTGCGGGGGACTTTCGGGCCGGGTCCGCCGGCAGGAGGGCAGTTTATGGGCATTTCATTCGATGGTGCCACCGGCATCCTTGTCCGGCAAGGCCGATTATTGTCAAAATAACTCGACCTCTCGTCTTGACGCCGCGCGAGGATGCCGTTCACCGGCGAAGCGGCCATGGAGTCGAGTAGACTCCTGCAATGAGTCGAGACGACGAAGACCGGATCCTGCATGGCCTGTACTACCATCGTGAGAGCATCGATGAGGAAATGCTGGTCGGTACCGAAGAAGTGCTGTGGATTGCCATGCACCCGCTGCGAGAGGGCGATACCTGGAACAGGGAAGGGCAGCTGCAGAGTGTCGATACGTCGGCCTTTCCGGCCGAGGTCCAATCCAAGCTGGTCACCGCGAAACTGGAGCTGCCTCTGCGTTACCTGCAATACCGCAGGCTGATCAAGTACACGCGCAGCAACGACTCGATGCTTCTCATTGCGGTGACCTTCGCGGGCGCCGACCGCGCGATTCGCCTGCACACGCGGCGCGGGCGCATGGACCTATGGTATCGGGAGCACAAGGACGGAATTCTGGGGCTGGTCACGACCGCCTTCGTCGCCTTCGTGACCGCGGTGATCACCGTGCGGCTCCTGAGATGATCAGGTGCGCACGTGATCAGGTGCGCACGTGATCAGGTGCGCACGTGATCAGGCGAGCGTGTGATCAGGCAGGCGCAATATTCGTCAGCAGCGCGCGCAACACGGGCGCGAGGCCGCGAAGCTCGTCGCGATGCGCGGCCGAAAGCGTGGCGAGCAAGTCCTCTGCCGTTCCGGTAAGTCCGATTCGCACTTGACGGCGATCCTCCGCTCCGCTGTGCCGGGCGACCAGATCTTTCGAGGCCAGCCGATCGATCAAGCCCACCGCGCTGTGATGGCGGATGTGCAGCCGTTCTGCCAGTTCGCCGGTGGTGATGCGCTCGCGGCCGGGAAAGCCCTTGATTGCGAGCAGCGCCTGGTGCTGTTGCGCGGTGAGTCCGGCGGCTGCCGCAGCCTCTTCGCTGAAAATCAGGAATCGCCGCAAAAGATAGCGCCATTCGGCCAATTGCTCGTAATCCCGTTTTGCAAGCTTTCCCCGGTGGGATGGGATCTTCCGGCTCGTCGCGGCATGGGATCTATTCGGCATTCGGCAAACTCTCTGCCTATAATATCGCATTACGATATAAACTACACAGCCACGCACGAATTACTTCCATTTCCCGACGAGTTCACGCATGCCACATCTTTTGAAGAGCGTTTCAGGCGCTAATGCCCCTTTCATAGACCGATTGAGAGATTTCACCACCGACCACCGACTGCTTCAGTTGATTGCCATGGCTCTGGTCGTCGGCAGCGCGGGCGCAGTCGCGGCCTGGGCGCTGTTGCACCTGATCAATCTGGCCACCAACCTCGCCTACTACGGGCGCTTCAGCGCGGCACCGACGACGATCATCGGCAATACACTCGGCGCCTATGCCGTCTTGATCCCGGTCGCAGGCTGCCTGATCGTCGGGCTCATGGCGCGGTATGGCTCGGAGAAAATCCGCGGCCATGGCATTCCGGAGGCGATGGAGGCCATTCTCATCGGACGCAGCCGGATTCAGCCGAAAGTCGCGATCCTGAAGCCGCTGTCATCGGCCATTTCCATCGGAACCGGCGGCCCGTTCGGCGCCGAAGGGCCGATCATCATGACCGGAGGCGCGTTCGGATCGTTGTTCGCGCAGCTCTTTCACTTGTCGGATGCCGAGCGCAAGACCCTGCTGGTGGCGGGAGCCGCGGCGGGCATGAGCGCCACATTCGGCACGCCGGTTGCCGCCATGCTGCTGGCGGTGGAATTGCTGCTGTTCGAATGGAAGCCGCGCAGCTTCGTGCCGGTGGCGATCGCCTCGGTGGCGGCGGCGGCCTGGCGGCCGTGGCTTCTGGGCGGCGGCGTACTCTTCCCCATGGCGACGAGCGCGGCATTGCCGCCGCTCGGCCTGATGTCCGCCGCAATCCTCGGCATCCTTGCCGGGCTCGGCTCGGGGCTGCTGACTCAGATGGTTTATGGCTGCGAGGACGTGTTCCAGCGTCTGCCGATTCATTGGATGTGGTGGCCGGTATTCGGCGGCGTCGCCATCGGCATCGGCGGTCTCATCGAGCCGCACGCGCTCGGCGTTGGGTACGACAGCATCGCCGCGCTCTTGCACGGCGACATGACGACTCCGAGACGGTGCGGCTCGCGCTGGTCAAGGCGGTCATCTGGTCCATCGCCTTGGGATCGGGGACCTCCGGCGGCGTGCTCGCACCGCTGCTCATCATGGGCGGGGCGGTCGGAGCCCTGTTCGGGACGATGATGCCGGGAGGGGAGGTCGGACTGTGGGCATTGATCGGCATGGCGGCGATGATGGGCGGCACCATGCGCTCGCCGTTGACTTCGATCGTCTTCGCCATCGAACTCACGCACAATCTCGGCGCGCTTCTGCCTCTCGCGGCCGCCTGTGCGATGGCGCATACCACGACCGTACTGTTGCTGCGGCGATCGATTCTCACCGAAAAGGTGGCTCGCCGCGGCCACCACGTCATGCGGGAGTACATCGTGGACCCGTTCGAGGCCATGCGGGTGTCGGATATCATGGCGAAATCGGTCGACAGCTTCGGGGCCGATGTTCCCATCAGCGACGTGGTCGACTTCTTTACGGCGCCCGATGCGCCGCGCCGCCACAAGAGCTACCCCGTCGTCGATACCGACGGGCGCGTGCTCAGAATGATTGCGCGGACCGACGTGTTCCGTTGGACCGTAGATGGCTGGCCCGACGGTGAGATCCTGGGCGATATGGCCGCGGACCGCGACATGGTCACCGGCTATTCGGACGAGCTGGTCGGCCAGTTGGCGGATCGCATGGCCGCCGAAGATGTCAGCCGCGTGCCCATTCTGCGGCGAAACGACGACACTTTGGCGGGCTTGGTGGCGCGCCGCGATCTGCTGCGGGTCAGAGCTCGCGTGGCAAAGCACGAACAGGAACGGGAGATCCTGATCCGAATCGGACCGCAGCCATAGCGGAGCTAGACGTCAGAATTTCCATTGCAGCGACAGCCCCGAGGTGCGCGGCTGGTTGGTGAACATCCGCGTGCGCGTGGTGGCGGCATAGTTGTCGGATAGATACTCCGAGAGCGCGGCCTGCTTGTCGAATACGTTGCTCACGAACAGGTCCGCCTCCCAGGCGCCGTGGATGATGCCGGAGCGCATATCGAGCAGAGCGTAGGCCCGCTGGAAAGTCGCGGGATCGGTGCGCTGGAAATCGGGATAGGACTCGCCGACGTATTGGCCGTCGGCGCGCACGAACCCATCGTAGTCCGGCCAGGGGAGTGAATAGATACTTGGCGTTGACGTTGCCGTTCCACAGCGGCACGTTCTCCAATTGCTGACCCTTCATGCCGCCCAGCGACGGTGCGTCCGCGGCGAGCACGGCCTTGGTATAGCCCACGCCGGCGCCGAGCTGGACATGGGCGCCGACGTTGCCTTGAATCTCGAGTTCGCCGCCGTGGACCACGGCCTCGCCGGCGTTCTCCGTGATTTGATAGGAGCATGGCAGGGTCTCTCCCTGCTGCACGCCGCTCCACTTGATGTAGTACGCCGCGGCGTTCACGGTGAGCGCGCCGTTCAGCCAGCGCGTCTTGGCTCCGCCCTCATAGTTCCACAGGCTGTCGGGCCCGTACGGGCCGTAGTCCTGGCCGCAGCCTTTTTGCGCGAGATTGCTGGTGTTCACGCCGCCCGGACGCACTCCCTTCGAGGCGAGGACGTAGTAGAGCTGCTCCTCGGTGGCCTGATAGGACAGTTCGGCTTTGGGATTGAAGCCCGGTATTCTTGGCCGCGCCCTCCGACAGAGTCGGGCCGCCGTTGCTCCAGCCGTCCTCGTAGCGGACCGCGGTGTATTCCATGTCGTACCAGCGCAGGCCCGCAGTCGCCTTCCACTGGCTGGTGATGGCGTAGTTGAGCTCGGTGAACACCGCCGACTGCTTGGGAGCGTAGTCGCCGTGCTGGGAGTAGTTGACGTCGCTCAGCGGCAGGTAGGGGGCGGAGCTGGGCGAGTTGCTGAACAGCTCGCGCGTAGTTCGGGGTGAGATAGTTCACGTAGTAGTGGCGATCGGCGTTGTTGAAATAGGCGCCCGGTCACTCCGCTCAAGGCCCAGCCGGCCGGGATTGAAGGCGAGGCGCACTTCCTCGGTCAGCTCCCGCGTGGTGACGATGGGGGCGTAGACATTCGGCACGAATTGGCCCTGCGGAATGTTGTCCTCGAGCGCCTCGGTTTCATCGTCCGGGTTGGTCTCCTGACGATGCATGTACGAGGTCGTGGACAGCAGGCTGCCCCAGCCGAGATCGTAGTTCATGGTGAGGTTGCTGAGCACGAAGCGATCCGAGTAGGCTTCGGACAAGTTGAACGGCCGCGCCTGGATCAGCGGACCGGTCGAGTCGCCGGTGGGGATGTCGTAATCCGGCAGGCCGCCCATCTGCAGATCCTGCACCCAGACCGATGGGGTGATCGGTGAAGGCATCGTTGACGGCGACCTTCAGCACGGTGCGCAAGCTGTAAAGCCTTTCGGTGTTGACGTTGCGCACGATGGAGCTCGGGCTGGCCGGCGAAACGGGGTAGGGGGGATCTGCACCGGGGTTCGGCGCCCAGACGCCGACGTCGCGGTCGATGAATCCGCTGAAGTCCTTGTAGGTGCCCACCACGCGCAGCGCCACCCGATCCTCGATGAGCGGCATGTTGTACATGGCATCCAGCGCGGACGTTGCCGCTGCCGTGTTCCGTGTAAGAGCCCTCGGTCTTGACCGCGCCCTCCTCGCGTGGTGAGGTTCGGCTGGTTGGTGATCAGCCGCATGGTGCCGCCCATGGAACTCGCGCCGTACAGCGTGCCTTGCGGCCCGCGCAGAACCTCGACGCGGGCGAGGTCGAACAGATCCGGCTCGATGCCCGCGGTGGCGCCGTCGCCGCCGGAGGGCAGTATGGGCGTGTCGTCGATGTACAGTCCGGTGGTGGGCGCATTGCCGCCGACGGAGGCGATGCCGCGGATCGAATAGCTGCTCTGGCCGGGCCCGGCCGAATTCAGGGTCACCCCGGGGATACGCGCCGCCAAAGAGGAGAAGTCCTCGACGCCGGTTTCGGCCAGCGTCTCGGCGCCGTAATGGCGACGACGCTAAGCGGAACTTTTTGCAGACTTTCGCTGCGTTTTTCGGCAGTGACGACGATGTCCTCGAGGACGCCTGACTGTCCGCCGCCGGCCGGCGCCTGCTGCGCAAACGCTGTGGGCACGCTGTGGCCCGCCAAGATAGCCGAGGCTGCCAGGCGCCGACACCGAGCCGATTGCACCCGAGCCAATCCCCATCGCGTTCTCCCGTTGGCTTTTAATTGTATCATATCAATATAATCAATTTGCCGGCGGGTGCCACCCTGCGTTTTCCCGGGACTGCGTCGAAGATTCGCGCAGCCGGCCTTGTTGTCTACTGTCAGCCGTGCCGGAACTCGACGAAAAATCAGCCCTTGATCGATGCGCTGCCCGATCTGGTCATGCTGCTGCGGCGCGACGGCGTCATTCTGAGCCAGTTCGGCGGCTGCGCCGTCGCTGCGATCAAGCCGCCGGCGGATGCGTGGGCAAGCGCCTCAAGGTCGTTGTGGCCCGAGTCGCTCGCCGGCGTCGTTCTGCAACTCGCGCGCCGCGCAATCGCTCAGCGCACGACGCTCGAGATTTCCTTCGAGAACGCAGCCCTCAGTTACGAGGCGCGCGTCGAGCGCACAAGGGCCGGATCGGGCGATCTGCGTCATTCGGGCGGCGCTGCCGGGCGCCGCGACCGGA
Source organism: uncultured Gammaproteobacteria bacterium (assembly GCA_963784105.1). Taxonomy (GTDB): domain Bacteria; phylum Pseudomonadota; class Gammaproteobacteria; order Steroidobacterales; family Steroidobacteraceae; genus Bog-1198. Next base: position 174,993 of record CAWAQE010000007.1, on the reverse strand, counting down.
GGATGCTGCTGAACTCCGGCGGGAGACGCGCCGCGGCCGCAATTGGATCGGCGCAGGTTTCCTGCAGCGATTCCAACAGACTCTGTCGCTGGCGGCGATCAGCGAAAAGCCGGCCGCCGTCGCCGTCATTCAGGTGGACGGCGTCGCCGACATCGCGCGGGTCGTCGATGCCAAGGTTTCCGAGCAGGTCCTGAGCGCGCGCCATTCTGCGGCTTCCCGCCGGATCCTCCCGCGCGGCCGGCGGCGAGCCGGCACCTGGTACCTGGGACAGTTGAATGAGACGCTCCTGGCCTTGGTCATCGAGACCGCGGACCGCGATGCCATCGAGGGCTTGCGTCGAGCGGCTCTGCTCCTGTCTGCGCGAGCCGGTCAATATCGGCGACGCCGCGTTTCATCTGACGCCCTACGCCGGCGTGGCCATCCTGGGGCAGGATGCGACGTCGCCGAAGAGCCTGATAGAGCATGCGCGTGCCGCCGCGACCGAAGCGCGGCGTTCCGGCGCGGCACCGCGAGTATTTTTTTACCGACACGCTGAAGTTGCGGTCGCTGGCGACGGCTCGACGTTGCTCGGGAATTGCGCGACGCCATTGCCAACCGGGACATCCGGCTGCGGTACGCGGGCCGGCATGATCTTGCGACCGGCCGCCTCGTCGCCTGGGTGGGCTACCTTCGGTGGATGCATCCGCTGCGCGGCGAAGTGCATCCCATCGAGTTCCTAGGCGTGGCGGAAACGACCGGCCTTGCCGCCGCATTGTCGCGCGCGGTGCTACAGGGCGTGCGCGAGGATTTCATCGGCTGCGGCGCCGTACATGGAGTCCGGATGTGCGGATATCGTTCGGCGCTCTGCGGCATCACATACTGAACGATGACTTCGTGGGTGAATCCGCCGCTTTCCTGGAAGACGGCCCGGTTCCCGGCCGCGCCGCCTGGAACTGCGGATATCCGAGCGCGACTTCACGGTGCTGGACCCCTCGGTCTGCCGCTCCCTGCGGGAACTGGGCGTGCGGCTGGTCGTCGATGAAGTGGGACGCGGCATGGCCTCGATCGACCGCCTGGCGCGAGCGCCCATTTGGGGGTTGCAGCTCGACCGCGCATGGGTGACGGCTTTGCGCAGCGATGAGGTGGCGCTGAAGGTCTGCCGAGCCGGAATCAGCGCGGCCGCCGCCCTGGGCCTCACCGCCATCGCCACCGGCGTCGATGACGTGAGAGCAGCGCGAGGCGCTGCTGGCTCTTAGGCTGCGGGCACGGCAGCGGCGACCTCTATCGGCGACGCCGCACCCGACATAATTCCCTGCGCCAAGGCCGCCGCTCCGTCTGAAACGGAGGCGGCCGCGCGGCGCCGAAACGCCTCGGATTTGACACCCCGATTATGTGACCGGCCTCACGAAAGCGCCGACGGGGCGTGAGGCTGACTCCGCCGTGTGTTGTCCCGCGCCACGATGTAATGGGCCGCACACAAGAAACTTAATGACTTAGGTGGGCTAGCAATGCGAATGCGTGAGATTTTCTCCTCGACATTGATTTCGTCGGCCTCCCTGGCGGCTACCGCGACGGCAACTGCTACGGCTGCGGACGCCGCGATGCCGACTGCAGCCACAGCGCCCGCTGAAATGTCGCCGGCATCGGCCGGCGGCACCCGCTACATCGTGCAAGCGGCGGACCTACGCTCGGCCCGTCGAGACATCGACCGCGTCGGCGCGAAAGTCCTGCAGAATCTACACATCATCAACGCCGCCTCGGCGTATCTCGACCCCCGGCAGGCGGCGCGGCTGCGCAAGAGCCCCGGCGTCCATGTCTACGAGGATCGTTCGTTGACCACCGAGTCCACGGGATTGCTGGGATTGCTCAGCCCGGTCACCTCACCGGTCGTCATGGCCGTCGAGCAGCCTCACGACCCCCGCGGACGGAAACGGCGAACTTTGCCGACGCTTTTGTACCAGACGAACTACCCCATGCTGGTCGGCGCCGATACGCTGCAGCAGGCCGGCATCACCGGCAAGGGCGTGACCATCGCGGTGCTGGACTCGGGACTGTGGAAGGACCCGGCGCAAAACTACGGCTCGCGTGTACTGGCCACCATCAATGTGGTCAACGGCGGCTCCGAGCCCCGTGACCGGCGACGCTTACGGGCATGGCACTCACGTGACCTCCATTGCCGCCGGCGGCGCGATGAATCTGTCCGGCAACTACCTGAGCATTGCTCCGCAGGCCAATGTGGTCGAGGTGCAGGCCTTCAACGGTACGGGCGCCGGCCGCTACGCCGATGTGATCGCGGGCATCAACTGGATAGTCGCAAACAAAAAGAAGTACAACATCCGCGTGCTCAACTTGTCGTTCGGCGCGACTCCGGAGTCCTACTACTGGAACGATCCCGTCGATCAGGCCGTGATGGCCGCCTGGCAGGCGGGCATCGTGGTCGTGGCCGCGGCGGGCAACGAGGGCCCGACGCCGATGACCATCGACGTGCCCGGCAACGTGCCCTATGTCATCACCACCGGCGCCCTGACCGACAACTACAAGCCCTACGATTCGAGCGACTATTAGCCTCGCCTCGTTCTCCTCGACCGGGCCGACTTACGAGGGCTTCGTCAAGCCCGAGGTCGTGGCGCCGGGCGGGCACATCGTCGCCTCGATGTCGAGCAGCAGCTATCTCGCGAACATCGATCCCGGCTCGATGATCCTGACCGAACAGATGTTCACGATGTCCGGCACCTCGATGGCGGCGGCTGTGACCACGGGGTGGTGGCGCTTGATGCTGCAGTCCGATCCGGCGCTGACCCCGGACCAGGTGAAGTGCCGCCTGCTGGCTTCTGCGGCTCCCGCGATCACTTCGGGCGGAACGCTCGCCTACAGCGTCTTTCAACAGGGCGCGGGGCTCATCAATGCCGTGTCCGCGGTCAACAGCTCCGCAACCAATTGCGCCAATCTCGGGCTCAATGTTGCGGCGGATCTGGCGGGGACCGAGCACTTCGGCGGCCCGGCCAACCAAGCCGCCGACGGCGACTACTACATCATGAACATGACCGGACCGGCTTGGACTACGGCGCCGCAGGCGGGCGACGGCCTCACCTGGGACCAGGGCTACGCCATGGGCGTGGGCTATAGCTGGAGCCAGGGCTACCTCTGGTCGCAGGGCTATGCCTGGACTCAGGGCTACGTCTGGACCAATAGCTACACCTGGGCGAAGAGCTATACCTGGGCGAAGAGCTACACCTGGGCCAAGTCCGTGCCCTGGTGGAACTCCTCCAAGTCTCCTGCGGGCGTTGCGACGCCCGCGTCCATCGAGAATTGGGTGCCGAACCAATAACTCGAGTGTGACGCAGTTCGAATAATCCGTGACCGTCATTGCAACGACCAGAAGTCGGTCAACGAATCCTGGGCCGCTCTCGCGCATCGTAGGCCAGTGAGCACGAACACGGATGCAGGCCGCCGGCCTTCGAGTATTGACGCAGGGGGTCGGTGTCGACGCCTGCTGGGGGCTTCGCTATGCCTGGCCTGGGTGTCGCTCGCCCAGGCCTCTGCCGATGCCCCGCCGCTCGTTCTCGAGCATCTGACCACCTCCGACGGCCTGCCGCAGGGCACCGTCGTTTTCGACCCTGCAGGATTCGCAGGGTTTCGTCTGGCTGGGCACGGAAGACGGCCTGGTCCGCTACGATGGGCACGAACTGGTCCGCTATGCCTACTCGCATAGTACGCGAGGAGGGTTGCCGGGAAATTTCATCAATCAGATCGTCGAGGACGCGCATCACGATCTTTGGATTGCGATCAAGGACGCAGGCCTCGCCCGCTGGAACCGGGCGACGGACAGCTTTACCGTTTATCGCCACGATCCGGCGAACCCCGCCTCGCTTGCCAGCGATGCCGTGCACAACGTGCTCGTCGATGCCCGTGGCCGGATCTGGGTGGGAACCAGCGATGCGGGCATCGACATTCTCGAGCCCACGACGGGACACATCGAGCACCTGCGCCACGACGCGGCGAATGCGAACTCGCTGATCGACGACCATATCTACACGCTGACTCTCGACCGCTCCGGAACGCTGTGGGTGGGCACGGAAGCGGGGCTCGATCAATGGCAGCCCAATCTCGGTGCGTTCATTCCCTTTCGCCACTCGGCCGAGGACCCTCACTCCCTCACCGGCAATCAGATCTACCAAGTCATCGAGGATAGAAGCGGTGCCCTATGGGTGGGAACCAGCGATGGCGGCCTCGATCAGATGGACCGCAACGGACGGGTCGTGAAGAGCTACCGCCACGACCCGCGGCAACCTGCGTCGCTCAGCAATGACGAAGTCAGGGCGGTTCTCGAAGATCGGGCCGGACACCTTTGGGTCGGAACGGAGGACGGCCTGGATTTGCTGAATCGCGCCAGTGGAACCTTCGATCACTATCGTCACGATGAAAGCGATGCCGCCTCGCTGCGAGACTCATTTGTCATGTCGCTGTATGAGGATTCCAGCGGCCTGGTCTGGATAGGAACGAAGGAGGGGGGCGTCAGCCGCTGGAATCCCCACAGCTGGGAACTCGGCGGCCGCCGGCCGGGCTGGCTTCAGGGCAAGCTCGTGACCGCATTCGCCGATGCCCCCGACAACAAGGTGTGGATCGCGTCCTTGGGCGGGGGCCTGTTCCGGTACGACGGCGACACCGGCGAGGCGACCGGCATCGATGCGATAGTCGGCCGCCGCAATGCCGTCGGCGATCAGCGCGTCATGTCGCTGCAGGCAGGATCGCCATGGCACGCTGTGGATCGGCACCATGATGAACGGACTCAAGAAGCTCTCTCCCAATGGACAGCTCGAGTCGATTCCCGTGAAGCCCGGCGATCCTCGCAGCCTGAGCGATGCCGGCATCATGACGATCTTCGAGACGCGCAACGGTCAGCTTTGGATCGGTACCCACGGAGGCGGCGCCGATGTGCTCGACCCCGCCACCGGAATCATCCGTCAGCTACCTTATGCATCTTCAGCCCCCGGGGCCACCAGCTCCGCCAGCGTCACCGCGGTCGCCGAGGACTCGAATGGGAACTTCTGGATCGGCACCGACGGAGGCGGCCTCGACCTGGCCCGCGCCGACGGTGCCGTCGTGAAGGTCTATCGTCACGACCCAAAGGACCCGGCGAGTCTGCCTACCAATACCGTATACGCTCTGGACATCGGCGCCGACGGGCGAGTATGGGTCGGCACCGACGGCGGTGGCCTCGCGCAGGTCGTCGGCTCGGCCGATGCCCCCGAAGCCATTCGATTCCAAGTCGTGTCGCGCGAGGAGGGGCTGTCGAGCGACACCATCTACGGTGTGCTGAGCGATGCCAAGGGACGCCTGTGGCTGAGCGGCAATGCCGGCTTGACGCGCTTCGATCCCGACACGCGCGCGGTGAAGACTTATCACCGCGAGCAGGGTCTGCAGGGAGAGGAATTCGATTCCTTTGCCTATCATCGGCTGCGCGACGGGCGTCTGTGCTTCGGCGGCCCGGGCGGATTCAATATATTCGATCCCTCGCGCCTGAGCGAAGCCGCGCATCCGCCGCGCGTGGCATTGACGCGTCTCGAGGTATTGGGTGTACCGGTGACCAGCGCCACGCCGTACTGGCTGCTCGATCGCATCGTCGTCGATTATCGAGCCAGCATCGTGTCTCTCGATTTCGGCGCGCTGGACTTTGCCTCGCCGAAACGCAACCGGCTGGCCTATCGAATCGCGGGCCTCTCCGACCGGTGGATCGACTTGGGCACTCAGAGGCGGGTGACGCTCACCAATCTCGATGCGGGAGACCATCTGCTCGAGGTGCGGGCCGCCAGCGGGGATTCGGTGTGGAGCGATCCGCCGCTGCGTTTGACCATTCATAGGAACCCGGCGCCCTGGCGCTCTGCCTGGGCGTATGCGGCTTACGCGTTCATCGTGCTCTTCCTCATCATCTACCGCCTGCGCGTGTACCGCGCCAACATTCGGCGCATCGTCAGCGCGCAGAAGCGCTTGGAATCGGAGGTGGCGCTGCGCACGCGCGAGCTGGTCGAGAGCAATCGGCAGCTGGCGGACGCGGCGCAAGCGAAGAGTAATTTCCTGGCACGGATGAGCCATGAGCTTCGAACGCCGATGAACGGCGTCGTCGGCATGACCGAACTGCTGGCCCGCACGGCTCTGTCGTCGACGCAGGTGAGGCTGACTCAGACGATCCGATCCTCGGCGCAGGTCTTGCTGCAGATCGTCAACGATTTGCTGGATTTGTCGAAAATACAGGCCGGCAAGGTGGAGTTCGAGTGCCTGCCGCTCGATCTGGTCAGGCTGCTCGAAGAATGCACGGCGATGTTCGCCGGCACGGCCGATTCGAAGGGCGTCGAGCTGATCGTATGCCCGCCGCTGCGGGATGACCGCGAGCTCAAGGGCGATCCGCTTCGAGTCCGGCAGATTCTGATGAACCTGGTGGGCAACGCCGTCAAGTTCACCATGCAGGGGGAGGTGGTCGTCAAAGCCGACCTGGATACCGCGGTGCCGGGCCGCGCAACCCTGCAAATCACCGTCGCCGATACCGGCGTCGGCATGGATGCCGCGACGATCGCGAAAATATTCGAGCCTTTCACCCAGGCCGATGAGTCGACCACGCGCCGATTCGGCGGCAGCGGGCTGGGACTTGCGATATGCCGAGAGCTTGCCGGGCTGATGGGCGGCATGGTCACCGTGGAAAGCCGTCCCAACGTGGGTTCCACCTTTCAAGTGACTCTGCCCATGCAAATTGCGGGCGAAGGAGCGCAGCCGACACCTCTGCCGTTTGCCGATCGGCGTGTGCGCATACTGACGCGGCGGCCGGCGCTGGCCGAATCGCTGGCGCGCCATGTCTCCGCGCTGGGTCTCGAGTCATTCTCCGAGGACTGCGATGACCCGGTGCGCGCGGCCGCGGGCGAAGACCTCATCATTGCGGACCTCGCCACCCACGAGACCTTCGTCAATTCCGTGCTCGATGCCGCAGGCGGGGCGCAGCCGCCGCTGGTGATCGTCGCCGCCGCCGCGCGAATCGAGGCATTGCAGCTCGGAGGGCGGGTCGATGCGGACCTCATCGTTTCCAAGCCGGTGCATCGCGAGGTGCTGGCACTGGCGCTCGCCGCCGCGGCCGGCCGGCGCCAGGCGGCCGTGATCGAGGCCTCTCAGCCGCAGCGGGATCCGGCCATCGCCGGCGGCCACGTCCTGCTCGTCGAAGATGAACCGGTCAATGCGGCGGTTGCGGAGGGCTATCTGTCGGCGCTCGGCTGCACCTGCGTATGGGTGGAGAATGGGCCGGAGGCGATCGCCCGCAGTGCGACCGAAAAATTCGATCTGATCATGATGGACTTGAATATGCCGGTGATGGACGGCTTCGCGACGACGCGGCTCATCCGTCAGCGCGAGGGCACGCGGCATGTGCCCATCATCGCCTTGACCGCGCACGATGCGAAGAATTACCGCGCTTCCTGTCTGAATGCCGGCATGAACGATTTGATGAGCAAGCCATACACCCTCGATCAGTGCGCGCAGCTGCTGCGCCGCTGGCTCGATCGTTCGCCGGAGGCCGCCGGCACGAACGCCGCTCCGGCTCGCGCCGACGCCGACCGCGGCGCCGAAGCGCTGCCGTCCGTCAGCGTGCTGTGCGGCGTCGATGCGGCGGCGGTGGCCGGGTTGCGCAATTTGCGCGCCGGCGGCCATGTTGACTTGTACTCCAAGCTGGTGGATCTGTTTCGCGCGGCATCTTCCGACGCAATCGTGCAGCTCGAGTCGGCCGTCGAGGCCGATGATCTCGGGGCGGCGAGCGGCATCTGCCATAAATTGGCCTCGAGCGCCGCCAACGTGGGGGCATTGGCCTTTGCCCGGGATGTGCGCCGGCTGGAAAAGATGTGCGACTCGGCCGACGGCCCGGGAGCGCGGCGTCTGTGCGCGAGGCTCGCCGCCGCGCATCCTGCGCTGGTCGAAGAGCTGATGCGGCTTCAATTGCGGGCAAGCGCATGAGCATGGCACCGCACGGAAAACCGATCGCCATCATCGCCGACGATGAAGATCTCGGCCGGCTGCTTCTGGCGGAGACGGCCGAGGCCTCGGGACTCGAGCCCTTGAGCTTCGACAACGGGGCGGCGGCGCTCGATGCAGCCCTGGTGCACGAAGTGGCCATCGTGCTGCTCGACGTCGACATGCCGGGAATGGACGGGTACTCAGTGTGCCGCCGGCTGCGGGGCGACGCACGGTTTGCGACGACCCCCATCGTCATGGTGACCGGCCACGAGGATTCCATCGCCATCGGCCGGGCCTTCGAGGCGGGCGCGACCGACTTCATCTCCAAGCCCGTCAATTGGGCGCTGTTGCCGAGGCGCCTGGCCTACATCTTGCGCAATGCGGCGGCGGCGGAGCGCATCGAGCGGCTCGCCTACTTCGATACGCTGACGGGGCTTCCGAATCGGCAGCGCTGTCTCGAAACCGCTGAACGGTTGTTCGCCGACGCGGAGCAGTCGCGCGAGCGGGTGGCCGTGCTCTACATGGATCTGAACAGCTTCAAGCGGGTCAACGATACCTTCGGCCACTCGGTCGGCGACGCCGTGCTGCAAGATGTGGCGGGGAAGCTGTCGCGCGTCATCGGCCTCTTTCAGGCCGAGTGTGCGCATGTGTCGGTTGCCCGCTTCGGCGGCGACGAGTTCGTCGTGCTGGTTCGGCACGCCATGGCGCGGTCGCTTGCCGCGAAGATCGCGGCCGCCTGCCATGAGACGCTCAAGGACCCCATAGCCTACGATGGACTGGAGTTCTACTCGGCTCCGAGCGTCGGCGTGGCCGTTTATCCCGACGACGGTCCCGATGTCGCGACCGTGCTGAAGCATGCTGACACCGCCATGTATCAAGCCAAGACCGACGCCAGCGGCTCCGTGGTCATGTACACCGCGGCGATGAGCGGCCGCCTGCGGGACTGGCTGGATCTGGAAGGCCGCCTGCGCCGCGCCGTGCAGGACGACCTGCTGCATCTGCACTACCAGCCGAAATTCCGCCTCAGCGACGATCGTTTGGCGGGCGTCGAGGCATTGCTGCGATGGAACGACAATGAACATGGCGAGATCCCGCCGACGCGATTCATCGAGATCGCCGAGGACAGCGGCCTGATCATCGAACTGGGCAGCTGGGTCGTGCGCGCTGCGTGCCGCCAGATACGCGAATGGCAGGACCGCGGCATCGCCGTGCCCGTCGCCATCAATGTGTCGGGCAGGGATTTGCTGCATGGTGATCCGGCGCGAGTCGTCGAGGAAGAGGCCGCCGCGGCCGGTATCCCCGTCGGGCTGATCGAAATAGAGATTACAGAGTCGCTGCTGGTCAAGGATTCCGTCAAGGTGCGGACCGCGCTCGAGCGGCTGCGCCGCCTGGGGTGCCGCATCGCGCTCGACGACTTCGGAACCGGATACTCGTCGCTGGCGTATATCACCCGGTTTCCACCCGACCGAATCAAGATCGACAAGGCGTTCGTGGACAATCTGGATCGGTCGCCGGGCGATGCGGCGATTGCAAACGCCATTCTGTCGCTCGGCGAGAGCCTCAATCTCACCGTGACGGCCGAAGGCATCGAACGTCCCGCCCAATTGGAATGGCTGCGCCGGCGGGGCTGCCACGAGGCACAGGGATTTCTTCTGTCGATGCCCCTGTCGGCCCGCGATCTCGAACAGCGCTTCCTGCGCGGCGAGGGTTACGCGGGCAGAGGCGCATCGGCAGGTGGCGCATCGGCAGGCGTCGATGCGGGGGCGCCCCCGAGCCTGCGCAGCGCGGGGTCCTTGACCAGGTGAAGTAACCGCGAGAACAGATGATCGTGGGCATCGGCGCGGCCGATGTGAATGACGCCGGTGTGCGGCAAATCCTTGACGAAAATGTCGAGAATGACCTGGCGCGCATCCTCTTCCAAGGAATCGAGCACCTCGTCGATGAGCACCCACGGCGGTGAATGCAGCACCACGCGCGCGAAGGCGAGGGTCTGCTGTTCATCCTCGCTCAATTCCCGATCCCAGCGCTGGGACGCATCCAGCATGGGCACCAGACGGTCCAGCTTGAGCCGGGCCAGCGCTTTCGGATAGGCGTCCGCCTCGAATGTCGCCGTCGTTGCCGGGTAGGCCAGCACTTCGCGCAGGGTGCCGGGAGGAAGGTAGGGGGTGCGCGGCATATAAAGGAGCTCTTCGCCTCTCGGATGGGCGACTCGCCCCGCGCCCCAAGGCCACAATCCCGCCAACGCGCGAAACAGCAAAGTCTTTCCCGTGCCGGATTCGCCGACGATCAATACGCGCTCGCCGGCCGTGATCTCGACTTTCTTTTCCTTCAGCATGGTGGCGCCGGCCGGCGAGGCGATTTCCAAATCGTCGATGCTGAACTTGCCGGGATCGCCGGCGACGAAGGCGATGCGGCTTTCGATGTCGTGCAGCACGTCGGTGTCGATGATGGCGCGGCGGAAGCTCGCGACGCGCAGCAGCGTCGCGCGCCAATCGGCGATGGTGCTGAAATTGTCCACGAACCAGCGCAGCGAGGACTGCACCTGATTGAAGGCGCCGGACGCCAGCATGAGGCCGCCGAAGGTGATGTTCCCCGCGAAGTACAGCGGCGCCGCGACCAGTATCGGCGCGACGAGCGTGAACCATCCATAGCCGGCGGTAATCCACGTGAGATTGGTGAGCCCGGTGACCAGCCGGCCGGTGGCGGCCAGTACCGCGCCGAGATCGATCTCGATGCGCCGCTCTTCGTCGGCTTCGCCCGCGCTCAGGGCGATGGCATCGATGTGCTCGTTGACTCGCACCAACGAAAAACGCATGTCGGCCTCCCGCGCATAGCGCTGCGCGTTGCGGTCGACCAGAGTTCGGCCGACCCAGTAGCTCAACAGCGAGGCCGACCCCGAATAAATGCATGGCGGCCCACACCATGTAGCCCGGGATGGCGATGGTTCGGCCGCTGATGTGGAAGGAAAAATTGCTCGACAGCGACCAAAGCACCGTCACGAAGCTGACCAGCAAAATCGAGGACTGCAGCAAGCCGATGCCGAGATCGGCGGACAACTCGGTCAGGTGGCGCGCATCCTCGTGCATGCGCTGATCGGGGTTCACACCCATGGCGCCGGCATTGGCGAGCCGGAACGCGCGGCCCGGCTGCATCCAATTCTGAATCAAATCGCGGGCGAGGCCCTGGCGCAGCCGGAGCTTCAGGGTCTCGCCGAGCCAGCGCTGCGCGACATTGAGCACCAGCAGCGCTCCGGCGATCACGCCAAAGACGCCCAGCTGCACCAGGAATTGGCGAAAGTCACGGTGCGACAGTGCATCATAGAAGGGCTGATTCCAGGTATTGAGGCGTATCTGGCCGTAGGCGGTCACCGCAACGACGACGAACAGCGCACCCGACAGCAGGAACAGCGTGTTGCGCACCGGCGCCGCCCACAGGGCCCGGACCATCATGCCGAGTTGCGGCACGAGGCCGGAATTGGCAATCTCTTCGGAATTCGATTCGAGATTCATGCTCGCCTCTGGAATCATGTGATAACGCCATTATCAGGTAATGCCGCCGCCGCGCGAGCGGATTTAAATGAGCCGGATCGAGACCTTGATCGGCAAGATGACTCTGGCCGAAAAGCTCGGCCAGATGACCATGACCGCCTCCAGCTACGCGGTGACCGGCCCGGTCATCGCGGGCGATTCGACCGATGCCATCAAGGCCGGCACCATCGGCAATCTGCTCAATATGGTCGGCGCGGCCCATGTGCGCGAGATGCAGCGGCTGGCGGTGGAGGAATCCCGCCTCGGCATTCCATTGCTCATCGGGTTCGATGTCGTGCATGGACACCGCACCCTGTTTCCCGTGCCCCTGGGCGAGGCGTGTTTGTTCGATCCTGAAACCTGGGCACTCACGGCGCGCGAGTCGGCCAAGGAAGCCGCGGCCGATGGGCTGGCGATGACCTTCGCGCCGATGCTGGATGTGGCGCGCGATCCGCGCTGGGGACGCATCGCCGAAGGACCGGGAGAGGACCCCTGGCTCGGCTCGCGCATCGCGGAGGCGAAGGTGCGCGGCTTCCAGGGTGCCGGCCTCGCGGCGCCGGATTCGCTGGCCGCGGTGGCCAAGCACTATTGCGCCTATGGCGCGGTCACCGCGGGACGCGACTATGCATCGGTCGACATCTCCGAGCGCACCTTGCATGAAGTATACATGCCGCCGTTCGCGGCGGCAGTCGCGTCGGGCGTGGCGGCCATCATGCCCGCTTTCACGGATCTTGCGGGCATGCCCATGACGGCGGACCGGGAACTGTTGCGCGGCTGGCTGCGCGAGCGCTGGGGGTTCAGGGGCGTGATCATCAGCGATTACAACGCCATCGCGGAACTCATGCAATCACGGCATCGCCGCCGATCTCGCCGAGGCGGCCGCTCACGCTCTCAAGGCCGGAGTGGATATCGACATGATGGCCGATGCCTATCGCCGTGGATTGCCCATGGCGCTCGAGCGCCGGCTGGTGACCATGGCGGAGATCGACGAATCGGTGCGGCGAGTGCTGACGCTCAAGGAGCAATTGGGTCTTTTTGACGATCCCTATCGCCGCGGCGCCGCTCCCGAATCCGCCGCCGCTCTCGAGCAGCGCCGCCGGCTCGCGCGCGCGGTGGGTGCGCGGGCCATCGTGATGCTGAAGAACGACAGGGATACGCTGCCGCTCGCGGCGTCGCCGCGGCGGCTCGCCGTCATCGGCCCGCTGGCGGATGCCGCGGCGCAGATGCGCGGTCCGTGGTGGGGCGCCGCGGAAGCGGACGGTCCAGTGAGCGTCGTCGCGGGTTTGCGCGCCGCTCTCCCGGAATCCCAGGTGCTGCACGCGCCGGGCGTCGCGATCGAAAGCGAGGATGTGTCGGGTATCGCGGCGGCTCTCGATCTGTGCGCGGCGGCCGATGCCATCGTGCTGTGCGTGGGGGAGGCCGCGACCATGAGCGGGGAGGCGGCGAGCCGCGCGCACCTGGGGCTTCCCGGAAGGCAGCGGCAATTCGCCGAGGCCGTCTTCGAGCGGGCGCGTGCGCAGGGCAAGCGGGTGATCGTGGTACTGTTCTCGGGCCGGCCTCTGGCGGTGCCGTGGCTGATCGAGAAGGCGGATGCCGTGCTCGCGGCGTGGTTCCTCGGGCAGCGAGGCGGGCAATGCGATCGGCGATGTTGTGACGGGACGTGTCTCCCCGAGCGGCCGTACGCCGGTGACCTGGCCGCGCGCGGTGGGCCAGATCCCCATTTTCTTCGGCGAGCGCCCCAGCGGCCGGCCCGCGAACCCGAAGGATCACTACACCAGCAAGTATCTCGACTTGCCGAACGAGCCCCTGTTTTCTTTCGGGCACGGGCTCGACTTACGGAAGATTCGTGCTCTCCAATCTGCGCGTGACGCCGGTCGATGCCGAGGATATCGACACCTTGCAGATTCGCGTCGACGTGCGCAACGAGGGCGCCAAGAACGGCGCAAGAGACGGTATTTCTGTTCACGCACGACAAGGTCGCCAGCGTGGCGCGGCCGCTGCTCGAGCTCAAAGGTTTCGCCAAAATCGACTTGCGGCCGGGCGAGCCGGGTACGGTGAGGCTGTCCTTGCGCGCCGCTGAATTGCGTTTTCTCGGACTCGATCTTAAGCCCGTGTTCGAGCCCGGCGACGTCGAGATACTGGTCGGTCCATGCGCGGACAGATCGCAGCTGCTGGCCGCGACCATCCACTTGTCATGGTCGCGCCCCTGCTGAGGCGGCGCCGCAGGTCCAGCGAAAGGCCGATTCGCTCTGCGTGCCCGGAACGATCGGATCCCACGCGGCCTGCTTGGGGTCCGCTTCCTCGCTTTGCTGGCTGCCGGAAAGATTGTTGCCGGAATAGTAGATGATCAACAGGACTCGAGCCTGCGCCTTGGTGCAGTCGTATTGGACTTTCTCGACGTCGCTCATGTACATGTCGCCGGCGGGGCTGTGTTGCGGCTCTGGAAACTCCTGCCTCAGCCAGGCTGTTACCTGATGGCCCGAACGCTTCAATTGATGGTCGGTGCTGTATGTCGCCCAGGACCCGTCGGAACCCACCATCTTGAATACCCAGCCTCCGGAGGCCATGGGATCCAGAGTGCGCACCCACGCCATCGGGTCCGCGCGCCGAGCCTCCCGCTGCCTTGGCCAGCTGTTCCGCCTTGGCCCTGGCGTCCGCCTGCATCTGGGCCCTTTGCGCCTCCCATAGCTTTTGCTCCTCGGGAGTTTGGCCCAAGGCGGCCGAATTGTGCATGACGCCCGCTGCGGCGAGCACGGCCAACGCCAGCCACTGAAGATTCGACCCACTCATCGCGTTACCCCCACGGTGTTCGGGCGCCTCGTCACGGGCGCGGAATGACTCGGTAATTGTAGGCGACCCGATAGTAATAGTGACGCACGATCTGACCGTCGCGCGTCAGTACATCATCCTCGATGGGTCCCAACCGTTCGGCATGGGATTCGATCGATCCGCCGGCGAGGTCCCTAGGGTCCCAGCGCGACCAGCAATAGTGTTCTGCCTTCTTCCGACCGAGAGCGGCGTCCATCGCTCGTACATGAGACCCATTCCCCCGAATAAGTGAGCGCTCGATGTTTCCACGGCCGATTTCGTCAGCGCCGATCCATAAAATGCCACCTCGCTGGCGATGGCATAACGATCCATTCCGACGATGACCGGCTCACTGCCCGTTTGCTTGCGCACGGCCGCCGCGGTTTCCAAAATCCGGCGGCTGAGATCGCGCCAACCGACCGGAACCAGTTCCATGTGCCGACCGTAGCCGAGACCGGGCAGGCCCAACGCCAGATAGTGCAGGCCCGCGCCGTAGATCAGCAGCATGATCACGAGTGTCGGCGGCCACGCCGCCCGGATCCAAGCGCGCAGTCCGCGGAGCTTCGTGCCCGTCGCGACCATTCCGGTCGCCATCAGGGGCAGCGCCGCGACCCAGGGCGCGCCGGTCCAATCAAGCTTCACTTCGTGGCGCAAGCTGAAAAGAGCGAATACCGTCAGCGGCACGAGAATCGCCATGTTGATGAACAGCCGGCGGCGCCGATCGTCTTCCACGCCGGCCGCCGTGGATTTGGCGCTCATCAGCGCCGCCGCTACCGCCAGTACTCCAGTCGGCGTCAGAAGCACCAAGGCGGAGGCGACCAGCTTGTGCAGCGCGAATCGAGGAGCTTCCGCCAGCCGCCGGGAGGTCTGGAAAGCGAATGAGGCCCAATCATGCTGGGCGTTCCACAGGATGACCGGCGAAAAGACCGCCAGCGCCAGCAGCGCGGCCGCATAGGGCTGCCGGCGCCGCCACCAGCTCCGTGACGGGCGATCCCACAGCATGAAGCCCAGGGTGACAGGCACGAGCAGGCCGATGGAGTACTTTGAAATCATGCCCAGGCCCAGGGCAAGGCCGGCGGGCCACCAGGCCTCGGCGAGGCCCGCCACCAGCGCGCGTTCGAGGTAGTAGAGCGAAGCCGCCCACGCAGCGGTCAAGGGTGCGTCGGGTGTCATCAGGAGACCCGAGAGAAAAAAGAAGGGCAGAAGCTGCGACAAGGCCAGCGCGGCCGCCGCACTCGGTTGACCGAAGAGATTGCGAGCCAGACGATATGTAAAGACTCCGGCAATGAGGCAGCAGCACAGAGCGCCTATCCGTATTCCGAATTGCGACTGGCCGAACGCGGCGGTACCCATCCTGATCAGCCATGCAACCATCGGCGGGTGGTCGAGATATCCGATGTCAAGATGACGCGAGTAATTCCAGTAATAGGCCTCTTCCGGAAGGAGTTCGACGGACCCGAGGTAGACCAGACGAAGCACGCAGGCATAGACGATGAGGCTTAGACCCAAGGTGCGCGCCCGCGCGGCGCCTTCGGAGGCCGAGAGGACTTGCGAATATCCCGGCACGGTCACCGCCAAGCCCGCGATCACCGCGAATACGATGGCCAACTGCGCCGGCCAGCCCCAGCATTGCGAAACAAAGCTGAGAACCCCGCCGCGCAGGAACAGCGCCATGAAGCTCACCGCGAGCAACCGGCAATGCAGCCGCCAGTCTCTCGTTCGCTTCGCCGCAACTACCACTGAACGAACTTTCAGTAGGTAATTCAATGCCATGGCGATGGCGAAGCTGACGATATGGCTGGATCGCAACGGCAGCCCGTCGCCGATCAATGCACAGAAAATAACCACGTCGAGGAGCGGTCCCGCCGCTGCCGCCATGAAGCGCTGCAGTGTTTTGTCGTTCTCCGGCAGAGGCGCCCACCTTTCGGAAATCCTGTTACCGTTGGAGCGCGAAAGCATCATCAATTCGTGCGTCGGCGCCGCTGGATGTTTATAGTAACAACGATAAATACCGAGCGCTCGGCGAATCTGACGACATCCTTGAGAGAACGAACACGAGATGAATGCTGCCGAACACCACCGACCGCTCGATCCTTGCTTTGGGGAGTCCATCGCGGCGGTTCGGGCGCTGCGTTGCGGGCCGGAGTTGTCGGTCATTGTTCCGACCTTCAATGAAAGGGAGAATATCGCGGAGCTGATTGCGCGCCTGGTGGTCTGCCTGGGGGACCTTTCATGGGAAGTCGTTTTCGTCGACGACGATTCTCCCGACGGCACTGCGGAGGTCGTGCGCGAACACGCAGCGGCGGATAGCCGGGTGCGTTGCCTGCAGAGAATCGGCCGCCGCGGCCTCTCCTCGGCTTGCATCGAGGGCATGCTCGCGACCACGGCGCCTTATGTCGCAGTGATCGATGCGGATCTTCAGCACGACGAGCGCCTGCTGCCGCAGATGCTCGAAGTCCTGAAGGGCGGCGATGTCGAGATCGTGGTGGGCAGCCGTTACGCGCCCGGCGGGGACATCAGTGATTGGGATGCGCGTCGTGCCCGCATGAGCCGTCTCGCCGTGCGCCTCAGCCGCGTGCTGGTGCCTGCCGATTTGACCGACCCCATGAGCGGGTTTTTCATGATGCGCCGGTCTGTGCTGCAAGGTTCGGTGCACAAGCTTTCGGCCATCGGCTTCAAGATACTGGCCGATGTGTTCGCCTCCTTTCCGCAGCCGCTGCGCTTCAAGGAGCTGGGCTACAGATTCAGAATTCGCCGCGCCGGGGAAAGCAAGCTCGATTCGGTCACCGCTTGGGACTACGCGATGCTGCTCCTCGATAAGCTGGTCGGCCATTGGATCCCGGTGCGTTTCCTCGCGTTTTCGATCGTCGGCGCCATGGGGGTAGCCGTTCATTTCGCCGTGCTGACGCTGGTCTATCAGGGAATGCACCGCGGCTTTGTCGCCGGGCAGGCGCTTGCGACCCTGGCCGCCATGGCTTTCAACTTCACCGTGAACAATGTCCTTACCTACCGCGACATGCGGCTGCGCGGCTGGCGGTGGCTGCGAGGCTTGGCATCGTTCGTGCTTGCCTGCAGCGTGGGCGGTTTTGCGAACCTTGGGGTGGCGTCCGTGGTGTATGGCTTGGGCCGTGGATGGTTCCCCGCGGCGATCGCGGGAATAATGATCGGAGCGGTCTGGAACTATGCCGTTACGATGCTGTTGACCTGGGGCCGGCGCCCGCGCCGTTGAGGGGTAGCAGACTGCTGGGTGAGACTAGTGCTGGGTGAGACTAGTGCTGGCTATTGCGCGATCGGCCGGAATGTCCGCCGCACATGCGATGCGCGATTTCCCGAGCGGCCGAGATATCGAGCGAATTGCCGTCCCTTCCTGTGAGAAGTGCCACGAGCTCGGCAAAAGTTGCGTAGGCGAAAAGAGCGAGGCCACCGCCGATCACGAGCAGCGGCAGCAGCACGAACCAAGCAATGACGCATCCCAGCGAGTAGGAAATGGCTTTCAAGGACATTGCGAATTACTCCCGCCGTGCGGCGTTCTCAATCCTCTGCGCAGACTGCTTCCTTATGCAGCATTGAGGATATCCCCTAGTTGTGAAAAGAACATGGCACTGCATCTCACTTTTACAAAATTCCGCGGCAATCCATTCGTGATAAACCCGATGCAGTCCGATTTGCAACATATTGAATTATGGAAAGAAGCCCAATCGGGGGCGTGCTAAAGCCACCGGGCCCGCCTGAAGCGGAAGTATAAGAAGACATCCAGTGCCGCCATGGCCAGCAGCGACACCGCGTAGCCGTAGCGCCATTTGAGCTCAGGCATGTGTTCGAAGTTCATGCCGTAGATACCCGCAATCATGGTGGGTACGGCCAGAAGAGCCGCATAGGCCGCCAGGCGCTTCATGGTCTCGTTTTCCTGCACACTGATCATGGAGAGATTCACGGAGATGGCGGTAGAGGCCGTATCTCGAGTCGAGTCGGTCGTCTGGTTGAGGCGCTGCAGATGATCGTAGACATCGCGGAAATACACCGTGAGCCCCGCGCAGAGTGCGGGGACCCGGGCGCCGGATAGATTCGAGACGGCCTCGAGCAGCGGTGCGACCGCGTGCTTCATGACCATCAAGCGCTGTTTGAGCGCATACAGAGCCTCGATGTTCTCGCGCGGCACGCCCTGGGCGGCAAATATGCGCCCCTCGACTGCGTCGAGTTCGTCTTCCAGCAGTCCCAGGATGGGGAAATAGCGGTCGACCACCGCATCCATGAGCGCATAGAAAATGTAGCCCGGACCGTGGCGCAGCAGCTCCGGCTCTCGCTCGCATCTTGCGCGCACGTCCTGGAGGCCCTTCTGCGCGAGATTGCGCACGGAGAGCACGTAGTTGCGCCCGGCGAAAATCGCCAGCTCGCCTACCTGGAACTCTTCTTGGGCCGGCTCCACCATGTGTAGAACGGCGAACAAGGAATCCCCGTATTCTTCGATTTTGGGCCGTTGATGTCCGGTCTGCGCATCTTCGATGGCCAGAGGATGCAGTCCGAATACCGCCTGCATGGCGCCGAGCTCCGCCGAGACGGGATCGTGCAGTGCCACCCACACGAAGCAATCGGGGAGCCGCAAGAACTCCGGGACCTGCTCGACGTCGATATCCTGGAGTTTCTTGCCGTCCCGGTAGGCGGCACAGCTGATGAGCATGGGCGGATCTTACAAGCTCATGATGACGTCAAGGTTGCTGCGGGCACCGAATGGCCGGCCGCCGCCTCCTGCGGCAGAGCCGCTGGAGCGACGGCTTGCAGCGAGGGCATGCCGGCCGAATCGAGCGGCACGATCAACGCGACACTTAAGCCCGGTTTGCGATCCGACAGCAGCAGGGCGCTGCCGTGCAACTTCGCTACCGCCTGCACCAGGCTCAAGCCCAGGCCCACACCGGGCGTGCCGCGGCTTGCATCCCCGCGATAGAAGCGCTCTACCACCTTGCTTTTTTCCGAGTCGGTGATTCCCGGGCCATTATCCGAAACGGAAATCTCCACGGCGTCGTTGCCGTGCTTGAGCACGGCCACCTCGATGGCACCGTTCAAGGGAGCATACTTGAGCGCATTGTCGATCAAGTTGCTGAGCGCCTGCGCAAGAAGCACAGGATCGCCGGACACCGCTGCAGGACCGTCGGATCTGAATGCCATGTGGATATTCTTCAGTTCCGCCGCGGGCGCATAGAATTCCACCGCGCTTGCCGCCAGATCGGCCGCGTCGAGCGCCACGAAGCCGGAGCGGCGCATACCGGCGTCGATTTCCGCAAGGCGGAGCAGGGCATCGAATATACGGATCACCCGGTCGACGTCCGCGACGGCGCCGTCGATTTCCGCGTATGTCTGCTCGGGCGGCGGACGGATGAGCGTCAGCTCTTCGAGCCGGGAGCGCAATTCGGCAAGCGGGGTGCGCAAATCGTGAGCGATGGAATTGGAGACGTTGCGCACGCCGTGCACCAAGAGCTCGATCTGCTCGAGCATTCCATTGATCGTGCGCGTCAGAATATTGAGCTCATCGTCGTTCAGATGCGTCGGCAGGCGATGCTTCAGATCGCCATGCATGATGGCCGATACGGTCTGTCGGATGCTGTGGACCCGCGACATCAGGGCATGGCGGGTGATCAGCCCCACCAGCAAGCCGGCTATGGACAGCACCGCGATGGCGGCCGTCAGGCCGTACCAGAAGCGCGTCTGCAGCGGTCTGAAAATCGTGTTGTACCGGCCGACGAGCAGATTCTCATTGCCGAACACCGCGACATGCACCAGCGCCGGCTGTGCGCCTTTATTGCCCACCTCGACCTGACTCGTATAGTTGCCCGGTGTAACCGGCACGGTGGACGGCCATTTCGACAGATTGCCGGCGAGCGGATGCATGGATGCATCGGTCAGCAGCAGGATGCGTTCGCCGGCGATCTGCATGCCTACGCGGGTATCGATGAATGCCTTCAGGCCCGCGGCCCCTTCGTGATTGAAGACGTCGGTGAGCCGCTGTGCATCGGCCTGCAGGATCTCCGCGCGGCCTTCTTGAATGGTCACCTGCCAGGCATACCACAGCGGCGCGGCGAACAGCACAAGAGCGGTGATGCCCAAGGCGACATAGCCGAGCGCCAGCGACACCGCCGACGAGCGCATCATGCTAGTCACCCGCTCTCACCGTGTAGCCGGCATTGCGCACCGTGCGCAGCAGCGGGTGCTCGAACTCGGCGTCGATTTTCTGGCGCAGCTTGCTGATGTGCACGTCGACGACATTGGTCTGAGGATCGAAATGATAGTCCCACACGTTCTCCAGCAGCATGGTGCGAGTGACCACCTGACCGGCATGGCGCATCAGATACTCGAGCAGCTTGAATTCGCGCGGCTGCAGTGTAATCGGCCGGTCGCCCCTCGTCACTTTGCGGGTCAGCGGGTCCAAATGACAAGTCGCCCACGATGAGCGGGATTTCCGAGTTGATGGCCTGTGCGCGGCGATGCAACGCGTCGAGCCGCGCGAGCAGCTCGCCGAAAGCAAAGGGCTTGGTCAAATAATCGTCGCCGCCGCTGCGCAGCCCGCGGATGCGATCGTCGACCTCCGAGAGCGCGCTCAATATCAGAATGGGCGTGCGCTTGCCGGCCTTGCGCAGCACCTCGACGATGGCGAGACCGTCGATCTCGCCCGGCAGCATGCGGTCCATGATGATGACATCATAGGGCTCGCTGGCCGCAAGAAACATGCCATCGCGCCCATTGGCCGCGTGATCCGTCGTATGGCCGGCCTCTTGCAGGCCTTTGACGACGAACTGGCTGACCCGCTCATTGTCTTCGACCAGCAGAATCTTCACGCGGACCCTCCCACCGGCGGCACGGCGCGTTCGGAGCCGCGCGGCGGCGGCTCCACCTTGGGCGCATCGGGGTGCTTTTGACGGTGCCGCCGCTTGAACCGCAGGCTGAACTCATCCAGATACAGGTAGATGACGGGCGTGGTGAACAGAGTCATTGCCTGGCTCAATATCAGTCCGCCCACCATGGTGTAGCCCAGAGGCTGGCGCAGCTCCGAACCGGTGCCTTGTCCCAGCGCCAAGGGCAGCGCGCCCAGCAATGCCGCCATCGTGGTCATCATGATGGGCCGAAAGCGCAACAGGCAGGCCTGACGTATGGCGTCATGCGGCGACAGGTGCTGTTCGCGTTCGGCCTGGATGGCGAAGTCCACCATCATGATGCCGTTCTTCTTCACGATGCCGATCAGTAATATGATGCCGATCAAAGCCATGACGGTCAGGTCGATGTGGAAAATGAGCAGGATGAGCAGCGCCCCAACGCCCGCGGAAGGCAGAGTGGAGAGAATTGTCAAAGGATGGATGTAGCTCTCGTAGAGCATCCCAAGAATGATGTACACCGCCACCAGGGCGGCGAGAATCAGATAAGGCTGGCTCTTCAAGGAGCTCTGAAACGCTTGCGCAGTGCCCTGGAAGTTGCCGGTGACGGTGGCGGGCAGGCGCATGGCCGCGGATGCGCGGTTGATGGCGTCGACGGCGTCTCCCAGAGCCGCGCCCGGCGCCAGGTTGAACGACAGCGTCACGGCGGGGAACTGACCTTGGTGATTGATGGACAGGTAGGTGACATGCTGAGTGTCGTACTTGGTCATCGCGGAGAGCGGCACCATTTGTCCCGTCAATGGCGACTTCAAGTATAGCTTTTCGAGCGAGGAGGGGTCGGTTTGCAGGGACGGGGTGATCTCCAGCACGACATGATAGCTGTTTGCCTGAGTGAAGAACTGAGCGGCCTGGCGCTGGCCGAAGGCGTCATAGAGGGCCTGGTCCACGGCCGCGGGCTGAATGCCGAAGCGCGCCGCCTGATCGCGGTCGATGGTCAGGGACAGCATGCCGCTGCTGGTCTGCTGGTCGGACGCCACGTCGCGCAGCATCGGCAGTTTCTGCAGCGAGGCGAGCAGCTTCGGCGCCCATTCGTTGAGCTCGTTGATATCCGAATCCTGCAGCGTGTATTGATACTGCGTGCGCGAGGTGCGGCCGCCGACATTGAGGTCTTGCGTCGCCTGCAGGAACAGAGTGGCTCCCGGCACCTTCGCCAGTTGCGGGCGCAGGCGGTTGATGACCTGGTCGGCGCTGGCGCTTCGTTCATCGCGCGGCTTCAGGCCGATGACCACGAAACCATTGTTGATGGGCCGGCTGCCGCCCAATCCCGTGCCGTAGCTCTCGACGGCGGGGTCCTTCGCGACCACATCCAGCAGCGCATGCATGCGCCGTACCATTTCGTGGAACGAAATATCCTGCGGTCCGTCGGACAGCCCGGTGATGAGTCCTGTGTCTTGCTGCGGAAAGAAGCCCTTGGGAATCTCTATGTACAGCAGGACGCTCGTCGCGACCGTGAGCAGAAACACCGTCAAGGTGGCGCGCCTATGGTCCAGGCAGAAGTCCAGGCCGCGGGTATATCCGGCCAGCAGGCGGTCGAAGGCTCTTTCTATCGCCATGTAGGCTTTGCCGTGAATGACATGCTTTTCGTCGCGGAGAAACAGTGCGCACATCATCGGCGACAGCGTCAGCGACACGAAGGCCGAGATGACGATGGTCATGGTCATGGTGATGGCGAATTCGCGGAACAGCCGGCCGATGATGCCGCCCATCAGCAGCAAGGGGATGAACACCGCGATCAAGGAGATGCTGATGGACATGATGGTGAAGCCGATTTCACCGGAGCCCTTGAGCGTGGCTTCCAAGGGGGACAGGCCTGCCTCGATATGCCGGTATATGTTCTCCAGCATGACGATGGCGTCGTCGACCACGAAGCCGACGGCGATGGTCAATGCCATCAGGGACAGGTTGTCCAAACTGTAGTGGAGCACGTACATCATAGCGGCGGTGCCGAGCAGCGCCAACGGCACCGTGACGCCGGGAATGATGGTCGCCCAGGCATTGCGCAGGAACAGGAAAATGACCATCACGACCAATGCGATGGTGAGGGCCAGCGTGAATTCGACGTCGCGCACGGCGGCTTTGATGGTGGTGGTTCGGTTGGCCACCTTGTCGACTTTGATCGACGGCGGCACCGAGGCGAGCGCATGCGGCAGCAGCGCTTCGACGCGCTGTTCCGCATCGATGACATTGGCCCCCGGCTGCTTGTAGATCAGCAGCAGAATGCCGTTCGTACCGTTTTGCCAGGCCGTGAGCATGGTATTTTCCGGACCGTCGACCGCCCTGCCGATGTCGCGGATGCGCACCGGCGCGCCGTTCTTGTAGGCCACGACCACGTCGTTCCACGGAGCGGCCTTCAGCAGCTGATCGTTGTCGTAGATCGTCATGGCGCGCGTCGGGCCGTTGATCGAACCCTTCGGCGCATCGACCGTGGCGGCCGAGATGACGTTGGCCACATCCTCCATCTCCAGGCCCACGGCAGCCAGCTTGATGGGGTCGATTTGCACGCGCACCGCGGGCTTCTGTTGGCCGCCGATGGAAACTTGCGCGATGCCCGGAATCTGGGATATCTGCTGCGCCAGTATGTTCTCGGCATAGTCGTCGACGGTGGTGACGGGCAGGACGTCGGAGTGCACCGACAGGATGACGATCGACGAGTCGGCCGGATTGACCTTGCGGTAGGTGGGCGGCGTAGGCAGATTTTTCGGCAGCTGGCCTCCGGCCGCGTCGATCCCCGTTTGCACGTCTTGGGCGGCCGCGTCGATGTTGCGGTCCAGGTCGAACTGCAAGGTGATCTGAGTGGTCCCGAGCACATTGGTCGAGGTCATTTGCGACAAGCCGGATATTTCCGCGAACTGATATTCCAGCGGCGTGGCAACGGATGAAGCCATGGTCTCCGGGCTGGCGCCCGGCAGCTGCGCCGTCACGAGAATCGTCGGGAAATCGACCTGGGGCAACGGCGCCACGGACAGCAAGGGGAAGACCACGAGCCCGACGAGGAAAATGCCGCCCATCAGCAGCGAGGTGGCGATAGGGCGCCGAACGAAGGGTTCTGAGATGCTCATGACGCCTTGGTGCGCGCGTGGGCCGGACCCGTGGATGATCTCGCGGATGCGCCGGGTGATTGGGCGGAATTGAGGCGCACGCGCGCGCCCGGCTGCAGGCGGTACTGGTTGTTGGTCACGACACGCTCATTCAGAGCGAGGCCCGCGTCGACCACGGTCATGTCGCCGCTTTCTTCTCCGATCTTCAGCGGCCGTACCTCCACGTTCGAATCCGCGGTTACCACATAAGTGAACGGGCCGTGCGGCCCGAGCTGCACGGCCGCCGTCGGCAGCGTCAGTGCATGGCGCGCGGTGCGTATCAGCACGCGGGCGTTGACGTATTGTCCGGGCCAGAGCGTGTTGTGGGCGTTGGCGAACGTGGCCTTGAGGCGCGCGGTGCCGGTGGTCTGGTCGATTTCGTTGTCGATCAGCGACAGAGTGCCTTGATCGAGTTCGGCGCCGCCGTCGCGCGAGACCGTGGTGACCTTCACCGGGCCCAAGCTGAGCGCGGCATTGACGGCGGGAAGGTCCTCCTCAGGGAGCGTGAAGATCACCGAGATCGGCTGAACCTGCGTCACCACGACGATGCCCGTGGTCGCCGCGGCGTGCACGATGTTGCCCGGATCCACCAAGCGTATGCCGGTGCGGCCGTCGATCGGCGACGTGATGCGCGTATAGTCGAGCTGGGTGCGGGCGTTGTCTATCACGGCTTGATCGACCTGCACCTGCGCGCTCAGCTGATCGACCGTCGCGCGCTGGGTGTCGAGGGTTTGCTTGCTCGCCAAATCCTGCGGCTGCAATATCGTGTAGCGTTCCAGATCCCGTTTGGCATTCGCCAGCTGGGCCGCGTCCTTGGTCTTGGTGGCGACGGCCTGTTCGTACGCGGCCTGGTTCGGACGGGGATCGATTTGCGCCAGCAAGTCGCCCTTGTGCACGGTCTGACCTTCGGTGAAGCCGATCTTCTGCAGCTCGCCGTCCACGCGGGCGGTGACCGTCACCGTATAGAACGCCTGGACCGTGCCGAGTCCCGAGAGATAGATCGGCACATCCGCCTGCGTCACCAGGGCAGTGTCGACGAGGATCGGAGGCGGCTGCTTGCGTCCGGCGGCATCGGCCGGCTTGTGCACCAGCGCGCGCCAAGCAAATAGCAGCACTGCGGCCAGGGCGAGCACGCCGACCCAGCCTCGTTTGATCGACAGATCTTTCATCGGCCCCTCATCCTTCATGCCAGCCGCCGCCAAGCGCGGTGAACAAGTCCACCAAGGCCTGCAGCCGCAAGTAATTTACTTGTACCAATTGATCCTGAGCGCTGAACAGCGCGTTCTCGGTATTGAGCACGGTCAGAATGTTCACCGTTCCGGCGGACATCTGCGCCTGAGCGAATTCATAGGCGCGCCTTGCCGTGGCGACCGCCTCTTGCTGGCGTTTTTGCTGCTCGGCAGTTTGTTGCGTCGCCACCAATGCGCCTTCGACATTGCTGAACGCGGTGATCACCGTCTTGTGGTAGGTGGTCAGCAGCTCGGTATATCGCGCCTTGCTATAGGCCACTTGACCGCGAAGCGCGCCGCCGTGAAAGATCGGCTGGATCAGACCCGCGGTGATCGAGTACACCCGATTGGGCGGACTCACCAGCGATGCCAGCGCGGAGCTTGCATAGCCGCCGGCCGCGGTGAGCTGGATATCTGGAAACAGAGCCGCCCGCGCCACCGTGATATCCGCATTGGCGGCAATCAACTGTTGCTCCGCTTCGGCCACATCGGGGCGGCGCGACAGGAGCTGCGAGGGCAGCCCCTCCACGAGCGCGGGGCTTGCCAGGCTCGTCAGAGTGCCTGCGTCGACATCGATCGATTCCGGTGTCTTGCCGATGAGCACCGCGAGCGCGTACACGGTCTGGCGAAATTGCTGCTGCAGCGGCGGCAGCGCGGCATTCAGCAAGGCCACCGCGGTCTCTTGCTGGGCGACGTCGAGCCCGGTGGCCGTGCCGGCCGACTGTTCGAGCTGGAAGCCCTTGAGAATCTTCTGGCCGTTTTCCAGATTCTGCTGCGCCACTTGAATGCGGTCGCGCAGCTCCAGCGCCTGAAAATAGGTCGTCGCGACGCTGCTGATCACCGTGAGCGCGACGGTTTGCTGATCGTAGCGGCTGGCCGCCGCCGCGGCACGGGCGGCGTCGCGCAGCGCGCGATTCTTGCCCCAGAAATCGAGCTCGTAGCTCGCGCTCAGTTCAGGATTGAAGTCGTTGTATACCTTCGGGCCGACGCCCGTGACCTGCGCGCGCTCCCGAGCCGCGGTTACTCCGAGATCGAGCGAGGGCAGAAGAGCGGCGCCGGCAATGCGCGCCTGCGCATCCGCTTCCTGAACGCGAGCGATGGCGCCGGCAAGATCGTCGTTGCTGCGCTCTGCCTCCGAGATCAATTCGTCCAGCTTCGCCGATCCGAATCCATGCCACCAATCGGCGGCGGGCCAGACCGGCGCGTGAACATCGCCGCCGGCTGATTCGCGCCATTGGGCGGGCGGCACGACTTCCGGCCGCTCGTAGGCGGGTCCCACGCTGCACCCGGCCAACAATGTGCAGACGCTCCCAATAAACGCCAGCCCGGATGGTCGCCATTTCATGCCGCCACCCTGGGCTCGAAGCCATTAAACGCGAGTGGTCGGATTGTTAAGATCCGTTAATCAGCCTAAAGCGGCTACTGCGACGGCCGGCGCCCCGGGGGAAGATGTGCATCGATGAGTGCGCGCACGGCGTGCAGCGCCGCGCAAATCGGCCCGCTGCCGAGAGGGAAAACCAGGCGCGTGAAATATCCGCCGTCCAACAGCAGCATGAGCGCATCGCCGAGAACCTCCGGGTCGGAGGCCCCCATGGCCTGGGCCATGGCATGCAGGCGCTTGCGAACCTTGTCCTTGTAGGCGCGCACCAGCCTGCTCAACTCATCCTCGTCGTCGGAAATCTCCACCGCCGCGTTGCCGAGCGCGCAGCCGCGGCATTCATTGGATTTGGCGATTTCAAATTGTGCTTCGAAGAGAGCCTCCACCTGCCGGCGGGCATCGTCGGGGTGGCGCCCCACGGCGGTATCCCACCAGACCCAATACTCGCGTTCCTGCTCCCGAAGGTACTCCGTCACCAGCGCGTCCTTGGAAGCAAAGCTGCGGTAGAAGCTCATTTTGTTGGAGCCGGCTTCCGCGGCGATGGCATCGACGCCTACGCCGTGTATGCCGTGGCGATAGAAGAGATCGCAGGCCGTCTCGAATATCCGGTCGCGCACGCGGCCCTTGGCGCCCGCCGCGCGGCTCGATTCTGGCTCGCAGCCGCTTATGCCCGATTTATGTGTGCTCATAGCCAACTCTCTGTTGACAACGATGTTACCGATCGGTAACTTATGCCGTCATGTTACTTACCAGTAACTCACATAGACAGGATCGTCGCCTCAAAGTTCGAAGTCAAGGTTTGGATCACCGGAGCGCCTCATGGATTTGCGGATATCTAGTTCTATCTTAACGGCTATTTCAGCGATCGTACTCACTGCCTGCGGCCATTCGCAGGCTCAATCTACATCGAATGCTGCACCGCCACCTGCGGTGACAGTGGCTGAAGTGATCTCCCGGCCTCTGCATCACTGGGACGAACTCACGGGTCAGCTGCAAGCGGTCAACACCGTCGAGGTGCGCCCGCGGGTCAGCGGATTCATCGACAGTGTGCACTTCACCGAAGGTGCCCGGGTCGTCAAGGGCCAGGTACTGTTTCAGATCGATCCTCGCCCATTTCAAATCGAGATCGACCGGCTCACCGCCGAGCTCGAGCGCGCGCAATCGAAGCTCGATTTTGCGACCGCGGGGCGCGCGCGTGCCGAGCGGCTGTACGCGCAGAACGCCATCGCGCGCGAGGAATATGAGCAACTCACCTCGGCGCAGACCGAGGCGGCCGGCGATCTGGGTTCCCTGGACGCGCAATTGCACGCGGCTCGCCTGAATCTCGAGTACAGCCACGTGCGCTCGCCCATCGATGGCCATGCCTCGCGCGCCCTCATCACGCCGGGCAATCTCGTCTCCGCGTCCAACCTGCTGACCACGGTGGTGTCCGACGACCCGATCTATGCCTATTTCGATGCCGATGAGGCGACCTATCTCAAGTTCTCTCGCGAGCAGCAGGGCGAGGGCAAGTCGCCGCGCAGCCGTGCCGGCGGCGCATCCAGTGCGGCGGTATTCATGGGTCTCGTCGGCGAACAGGGGTATCCGCACCAGGGCCGCCTGGATTTCATCGACAATCAGGTCGATGCGCGCAGCAGCACCATCCACGTGCGCGCCGTGTTCGACAACAAGGACGGCCTCTTCACTCCCGGCTTGTTCGCGCGCATCAAGCTGGTCGCCAACGACAGCCACGAGGCCATACTCATCGACGAACGGGCAGTGGGAAATGACCTCGGCAAGAAATTCGTGCTGGTTCTCAAGCCCGACGATGTTCTCGAATATCGCTCGGTCACCCTGGGAACGCGAATCGACGGGCTGCGAGTCGTCGAAGATGGCTTGCAGCCCGACGACACCATCGTCGTCAACGGGCTGCAGCATGTGGCCGCCGGCGCAAAGGTTCAGGCCACGCGGGTCGCGATGACGGCGGGCGGTTCGGGCCTCGCGCAGGTGGAGGCATCGCCGGGCAAATCCTTGTTCGTGCGCAGCGAAGCCTCGGTCTCCACCGCGGTCGGCCACCCGTAGATGGTCCTGAAAGCAGATGAGAACCGTGCGTTAACTGCGGATTTCAAATGAACATATCTCGATTCTTCATCCAGCGGCCGATATTCGCGGCCATGCTGTCCGCAATGATCTTACTGGCAGGACTCATCGCGCTGCCGCAGCTGCCGATCAGCGAATACCCGGAGGTCGTGCCTCCCACCATCGTCGTGCGTGCGACGTATCCCGGCGCGAATCCCGCCGTGATCGCCGACACCGTCGCTTCGCCTCTGGAGCAGGCAATCAACGGCGTCGAGGACATGCTGTACCAATATTCGCAGTCCACCAGCGATGGGGTGATGACGCTGACAGTCACCTTCAAATTGGGTACGGACGTCGACAAAGCGCAGGTGCAGGTGCAGAACCGGGTCAGCCAGGCGCTTCCCAAGCTGCCTCAGGAAGTGCAGCGGCTCGGCGTGGTCACCAACAAGTCCTCGCCCGACATCACGCTTGCCGTGTTCGTGTATTCGCCGGACGGCCGCTACGATCAGACCTATCTTGCGAATTTCGTCGCGCTGCGCATCAAAGACGAGCTGGCGCGTCTCGATGGGGTGGGAGACGTGCAGCGCTTCGGCGGCGGCGATTATTCCATGCGGATCTGGTTGGATCCGGAAAAAGTGGCGGCGCGAGGCCTGACCACGGGCGATGTGGTGAACGCCATACGCGAACAGAACGTGCAGGTGGCCGCCGGTCAGCTGGGAGCGCCGCCGTCGGCGAACGGAGCCAATTTCCAGCTCGCGATCAACACGAAGGGCCGTTTGACCGACGAGAGCGACTTCGAGAACATCGTCGTGAAGACCGGCGCGGCCGGGCAGCTGGTGCACTTGCGCGATGTCGCCCGGGTCGAGCTCGGCTCCGACAATTACGCTTTGCGCGCGATGATCGACAACCGCACCGCGGTGGCCATACCGATATTCCAGCGGCCGGGAAGCAACGCCATCGCCGTATCCGATGCCGTGCGCGCCAAGATGGCGGAGCTCAAAAAGAGCTTTCCCGAAGGCATCGACTACAACGTCGCTTACGATCCCACCGTGTTCGTACGCGGCTCCATACATGCCGTGGTGCACACCTTGATCGAGGCCATCGTGCTGGTCGTCATCGTGGTCATCGTCTTCTTGCAGACCTGGCGGGCCTCGATCATTCCGCTGATCGCAGTGCCGGTCTCGTTGATAGGCACATTCGCCGTCATGCGGCTGCTGGGCTTCGGACTGAATGCGCTGTCCTTGTTCGGCCTGGTGCTCGCCATCGGCATCGTCGTCGACGATGCCATCGTCGTGGTGGAAAACGTCGAGCGCAACATTCACAACGGTCTCTCGCCCATCGACGCCACACGGCAGGCCATGAAGGAGGTGACGGGCCCCATCATCGCCACTGCGCTCGTGCTCTGCGCCGTTTTCGTGCCGACCGCCTTCATCAGCGGCCTGTCGGGGCAGTTCTACAAGCAGTTCGCGCTGACCATCGCCATCAGCACCATCATCTCGGCTTTCAACTCGCTGACCCTCTCGCCGGCTCTCTCGGCGCTGTTGCTGAAGGCGCACGGGGCCGCGCCCGACCGGGTAACGCGCATTCTGAACTCGGGGCTCGGCTGGTTCTTTACGCCTTTCAACCGGTTCTTTGCACGGGCCAGCGCCGGATACGTCGGCACCGTGGCGCGGGTGCTGCGTTCGAGCGGGATCGCGCTGTTCATCTACGGCGGGCTCATTCTATTGACCTGGTTCGGATTCACCCACACTCCGACCGGCTTCGTGCCGCCGCAGGACAAGCAGTACCTGGTCGCCTATGCGCAGCTGCCCGATGCGGCGACGCTCGATCGTACCGAGGCAGTCATCAAGCGCATGAGCACGGAGGCGCTCGCGACTCCGGGAGTGGAATCGGTGCCGGCATTTCCCGGATTGTCGATCAACGGCTTCACCAACGCGACCAACGCGGGAATCGCGTTCACGCCGCTGAAATCCTTTGACGAGCGCCGGGACCCCGCACAGTCGGCCGGCGCCATCGCCGCCTCGCTTACGGCCAAATACAGCCGCATTCAGGACGCCTACATCGCGGTATTTCCGCCGCCGCCGGTTCAAGGGCTGGGCACCATCGGCGGCTTCAAGATGCAGATCGAGGACCGCGGCAATCTGGGTCCGGAAGAGCTCTATCGTCAAACGCAGAATCTGCTCGCCAAGGCGCGGCAGCGCCCGGAACTCGCGGGATTGTTCTCCGGCTATCAAGTCAACGTGCCGCAGATTCAAGTGGATGTGGACCGTGAAAAGCTCAAGGCCGCCGGCGTCAGCCTGCAGGACTTGTACGACACCATGCAGGTGTACTTGGGAGCTCTTTACGTCAATGACTTCAACCGATTCGGCCGTACCTACCAGGTCAACGCCCAGGCAGAGTCCGAATTTCGCCTCAGCGCCGAGGATATAGGGCGGCTGAAGACCCGCAATGAGCGCGGCGACATGATCCCCATCAACAGCTTCATCACGGTCCGCGAGACCTCGGGCGCCGACCGCGTCA
Organism: uncultured Gammaproteobacteria bacterium; assembly: GCA_963784105.1. GTDB lineage: Bacteria > Pseudomonadota > Gammaproteobacteria > Steroidobacterales > Steroidobacteraceae > Bog-1198. Next base: position 143,508 of record CAWAQE010000007.1, on the reverse strand, counting down.
CGCACTACAACGGCTATGCGGCGGCGGACGTCAATGGCGGCCCGGCGCCCGGCTACAGCACCGGGCAGGCGCAGCAGGCAATCGAAGAGGTTGCGCGAGAGGTGCTGCCGAACGGCATGAAGTTCGAATGGACGGAGCTGACTTACCAACAGATTCTCGCGGGCGACACCGCGGCCTACGTATTCCCTCTGGTGATATTGCTGGTATTCATGGTGCTCGGCGCCCTGTACGAGAGCGTGGGCCTGCCGCTGGTGGTGATACTGATCGTGCCGATGTGCCTGCTGAGTGCGATTCTCGGCGTGAAGATCACGGGCGGCGACAACAATGTGTTCACCCAGATCGGCCTCATCGTGCTGGTGGGCCTGGCCTGCAAGAACGCCATTCTCATCGTCGAGTTCGCGCGCGATCGCGAGGCGCAAGGGGAGAGCATCTGGCAGGCGGTGCTCGATGCGTGCCGGCTGCGGCTGCGGCCCATACTGATGACTTCGCTGGCCTTCATCATGGGCGTCGTGCCGCTCGTGACTTCGCACGGCGCCGGTGCGGAGATGCGCCGCGCCATGGGAGTGGCCGTGTTCTCCGGCATGCTGGGGGTGACGTTCTTCGGCTTGCTGCTCACGCCCGTTTTCTATCTCGTGATTCGCAGACTCATCGAGGCGCGCCGCCGCAGTGCCGCGGCGCCTGCCGAGCTGGCACCGGCCGGCGACACACCGCAGTGAAAGGCACATTCACCATGAACATGGACCATTCGATGACCAAGAACCCCGGCATCCCGCGATTGCGCAGATGGCCGCACGCGCTCGTCGGCTCGCGGCTGCGAAATCTCGCACGCGCAATCGCAGCCGCGGTGCTGCCGGCGGCACTCGCCGCCTGCGCCGTAGGGCCCACGTATCATCCTCCGGAGACGCCCGCCGTCGAGCCGCGCAATCTCGACGCACATTTCACGGCCGACGCGCCCGGCGCGGCGTGGTGGCGGCAATTCGGAGATCCGGTGCTTGCGGATCTGGAGTCGCGCGCGCTCGCCGGCAATCTCGACCTGCATATCGCGATCGCGCGCGTGCATGCCGCGCGCGCCGTCTTCAATGAGGCGCAGTACGACTACGCGCCGCATGTGCAGGCGGACGGCTCCTATGCGCGCAGCAAGGAGCAGCAGCCGGGATTCACGCCGGGCCGTGTGGATATCGACAGCTCGAGCATAGGCTTCGACGCCAGCTGGGAGATCGACTTGTTCGGCCATGTGCGCCACGAGGCTGCGGCCGCCCGGGCCGAACTCGGCGCCGAGCAGGCGCAGCTGTCCGATGCGGAGGTCACCGTGGCCGCCGAAGTCGCGCGCAACTATTTCGAGCTGCGCGGCGCCCAGCGGCAGATGGCCGTCGCACGCGATAATCTGCGCAACCAGCAGGAGGCCTTGCATCTGACTCAGGTGCGCTACCAGGCGGGCAGAGTGACGGAGCTCGATCCGGACAGCGCGCAGGCGCGGCTCAAGGCGACCGAAGCCACGCTTCCCTTGCTGCAGGCGGCCGAGAAGCGCTACGGCTACCGCCTTGCGGTGCTGCTGGGCGTTGCTCCCGGAACTCTCGATGATGCAGCTCGTGGCCGTGCCGGTACGGGCCATGACGGCGCCCTTGCCGATCGGCGACGTCTCGGCGCTGCTGCGGACGCGTCCCGATGTGCGTGCGGCTGAACGCGATCTGGCCGCGGCAACGGAGCGCGTCGGTGTCGCAACCGCGGACTTATTTCCGCGCGTCAGCTTCACGGGCTTCGTAGGCTTTCTCTCCGGCGATACCTCGCAGTTGGGAAAGGCCGCGAGCCGCGCGTGGCTGATCAATCCGGCCGTGAGCTGGCCCGCGCTCGATTACGGCCCCGTCCACGCACGCCTGCGTGCGGCGCGGGCGCAAGCCGATGGGGCCCTTGCGGCCTACCAGCAAGACGGTGCTCACGGCATTGGAAGACTTCGAGAATGCCTGCGTCGGCTACGGCACCCAGGAGGCGCGGCTCGCGAGCGTGCTCGACCAGGCGCAGGCCTCGCGCCGCGCGGAGCAGCTGGCCGAGATTCAGTACCGCGAAGGCAGCATCAATTTTCTCGTTCTGCTCGACGCGCAGCGCACGCTTGCTGCAGGCCGAAGACGAATTCGCGCAGGCCGAAACCGCCGCGAATACCAGCGCGGTCGCAGTGTACAAGGCGCTCGGCGGCGTGGACGAAGGAGGGCGGTCGTAAAGACAGCCCGGGCGGGTACGGTACCGCCCTTGTGATTGGGTGCCCGGCCTTACGAGTGCAGATGCCCGTGGCCGAACGCGCCGAGGCCGGCTCTTCCTCCCGGGACTGATTCGCCGCTTCGCCCGGCATCGAAGGCGGATGGAAAAGATCGTCCATCAACAGTTCCCGCACCAAATGCACGATTCCAAGCAGCACCAGCAGGCCTAGCATCAGGATCGAAGCGGCGAAAATGGCGAGGCGCATGAGCTACCCTCTATACGACTGAAATCCATACGGACTGATATTGACGCCGCACGCGGTCCCCTCAGTGGCGCCCGAGACAGCCGGCGCAGGCCGCCGTGGGGATCGGTTCGGCCGCGGGCGGCTTGCCGCGGGACGCCGCGCTTCATCCGGAGCGCCGCGCCCGCATACAGCCATAGAAACGCCGCGATGATGCTGCCGCCCGGCAATGACAGCACCTCCGGGTCGAAGCCGGCACCGATCGTCTGGATTCGCGCCGCGATCCAGCCCGCGCTCGATTCAACGAAATTCATCATTCCCATCTCCTGCAGCACTGCCCGCGCTGGTTGCGGAAGCTGCCTGAACAACATATGCCTGGGCAACCATTAAGTCCAAAAAAATAATCAGCTGCAGGCGTTCGCCAGCATCCGTTTCAATGTCTTCTCCACTTCCCGCACCTGAGTCTTGGTCACGCCTTTCAGCAGGCGATTGACGACCTTAGTCAGGCAGGCCTGCATCTTCGGAAACGCCGTCTTGCCCGCCTCGGTCACTTCGAGGGCCATGGTCCGGCGGGTATGGGCGAGGGCAACGCGCCGAATCAGGCCCTTGGTCTCCAGGCGGTCGATCATGCGGCTCATGGCGCCGCGATCGTAGTCCATGTACTTGCACAGTTCGCACGCCGAATTCGCATGTCCTTTCAGCACGTTCGCGATGATGACGAATTGAGCGGCGGTGACTTCGAGCTGCGCCACTTCCTCGTCGCGGAGAAACTCCTGGTCCACGCCGCTGAGCATGGCCATGCGCACCTGGCTCAACAACGGCGCCAGGCTATTGCTCAAGTCCATCGCTTTCGATGCGTGGATTTCGTTCATCTCGATGCCGAGCCTGTACCATGGTCATAAGATAGCTGCCTGGGCAACTGTTGTCAATGCCGCCGCTCGGCAAAGCGCTCGATGAACGCATCGTCGGCCGGACAGGCCGCCGCGGCGGCGCCCAAGCCTGCTGCACCCGGCGCCGGTGCGCTCGACTCGGCCGCTTCGGCGGCCACATCGGCGGTGGGTTGGAACGCCGTCCAGAGCCGGCCGGCACTCGCGCATTCGTAGGCATATTGGAACAACGGCCCCAGCGTCGCGCCGCTGAAATCGAACGCGCCTTGATACGGGTAGGAGACCGGTATGGCGGCATAGTCGAGCGAGATCCCGCGCTGCTGCGCGGTGGCGGCGGTCAATTCGAGCGTCGTGCGCAGCATGCCGTTCAAGCCCGCGGCGACGCTGCGCGACACGATGCTGGTCGTTTTCAAGCGCGTCGCCCGCGGATGTTCGCCGAGCTGTCCGTCCACGATTACGTACAGCCTGACGCCGCCCGGCTCCTTGCCGCGAGCGCCATCGGCGAAGTTGCCGACCATGTCGGCGGGCGAGGGTGCGATGAAAAACGGCAACGTGACCCCGCCGTCCACGTGGGTCTCGCTGTGTTGGCCGCCGCCCTCCGCGATGCGAAGGACTACGGGCGGAAACATGCCGGGCACGCTGGCCGATGCGACCAGCACGTCGCGAAACAGAGTTCTGGCATCGCTGCCGCCGTACATTGCAATGGAGCCGAGATCCCAGAGCACCGGCTCTCCCGTGTTGACGTCCGTGGTCGCCACCAGCAGGAGTCGCCCCCCAGCGGCTTCTCGTGCAATCGCTTGGATCAGCTCATCGGTTGCGTAGCGGTCCACCAGTTCCTTGAGCGGCGCGCCTCGATACAGGCTCGAGCCGAAAATCGCGCCCAGTCCTCGCGACTGCAAGACGTGCTCCCCAGTTCGGCCGGCGTAGATCTCCGCCAGCCGGGGGTCCCATGCGGCACCCAGGAAGGCATAGGGCGCGATCAGGGCGCCCGCGCTGACGCCGGTCACCACCGCAAATTGCGGACGGGCGCCCGAACGGGTCAGACCGACGACTGCGCCTGCGCCGAAGGCACCGCCGGCGCCTCCGCCCGACAGCGCCAGAACGTCGATGGGCCTTCCCGCCGCGCGAGTCTCGAGCCGGCGCGCGACTTCGCGGGAAGTAACTTGCGAATAGCGATGATCGGGGCCGAGCGTGCGTATGCTCCGCAAGCCATCTTCAGGCTCGGAATAGCCGAGCGGCGCCCCGCCCCGGGCCGCCAAGGAAACACAGCCCTGCAATGCGGCCACGGCCAAAGCACAGACCAGCAAGAAGAGCGGCGAGGCTTGTGGCACTCGGAAGAAACTGCCGGTCCGGGGACCGGTGTACACCTGCCCGTCTCGCATCGTCGCAACCCGCATCATCCGCCCTATGGCGGCTACCTCTTGAATTCGAATGAATAATAGTTGTCAGGGCAACTATTGTCAAGGCATCGTTTGTCAAGGCAGCATTTGTTGCAAAGCATCCAGCTAGGGCGATTGGCAGGTGGAGCGAACCGTACGTCGGCACGGTGTCACTGCGACGGCTCCCGCTGCCCAGTGATGTACATCGGCCCAATGCGCATCACTGGACCCAGGTGAGACCGTCAGGTGTGCGGAGGCTTCCAGTGCAGGAGAAACTCGGTCAGAGCGGAGGATTGCATCCCGCGCATGGCTTCGAACTCGCCGGTCCTCTGGCTGTACAGGAGTTCGCCGTGCTCGCCGAGAACGGCTAGCGCGGGGACCCCCTTGCGCAGCGGAATGCCATAGCGGTCGGCGATGTCCACATTCTCGTCCATGCGTCCTATATTGACGTGAACGAGGATGTAATTGGCCTCCAGGATGGGCTTGTTGGACGAGTCGTGAAAATACAGGTCAAGAACGTGGCAATCCGTGCACCAATTGCCGCCGAAGTCCAGGATGACGCGCTTGTGGCTGCCGGCCGATGCCGCGAGCGCGGCCGCCAGATCGACTTTCGCCTGTTCGGGAGCGGGATAGATGTCGCGTTCGGCGCCGCGAGCGGGAACGATGGCGAGAGCCAGCAGACCCATCAGGATGACCGATGCCAAGTTGGAGCGCGCGTTGACCACGAGAAACCATACCTCTTGGGAGACGTCCTTTCAACCGGCGGCCAGGGATTTCAGCAGATCGCGCCAGCTGACGATGCCGACGGGCTTGAATTCATCGTCGACTATGGGTACGCACGAAATACGATGCGTCAGCAGCAGATCGACGGCTTCGCCGATGCTGGATTGGGGGCGCAATGTGATCGGGTGCCGCGTCATGATCTGGTGCACGCGCTTGTTCAGGGTCGCTAGATCCCGGGCGGTTTCGGTGGCGCTGCCTACGTACGGGCTCAAGGCCCTGAGAAGGTCCCGGTCGGATACCACCCCGCTCAGCTTCTTGTGTTCATCGACGACCAGCAGGTGATGGAAACTCATGGTGTCGAAGATCTCCTTGACCGCCTCCAGCCTGTCGTCCAATTCGACGGTGACGACCCGCGCCGTCATGATATTGCACAAAGCCATCGAGATGCCCTCCCCAGTCAGCGTCCTACCGATAGTACCTCGGCGCAGTGACGTACATCGCGGCGCTGAAGTCTAGGGACTCCTGTTCGTCCCCATCGGCGGCGTATCGTCCCCAATCTCCAGGCCGTCGTTGTACAAGGTGTCTTCTTCATTGTCGACGCGCACGACGCCATCGGGATTGCGCTTGCGGGCGTATGCTGCGTGATCCACTGCCCGTTTCTGCTCCGAACCGTCCAGCGCCTTGCCTCGAAGCCGATCCTCGTCCGGCCGGCCGGATGCATCCATGCGGTCGTTTTCAGTTTTTGGGTTGCCCATGCGATAAGCTCCTGATGAGTAATATGACAGGGCAAGCTTATTGCGAATCTGCCGCCGTGAATATCCGTGCGCTGCGTCCACGGACTGTAGGTTTCTGCCGACAAAATCGCCGTCCCGCATCAGTGTATCCTCCCGGCGAATGACCTATACCGTAGTCGCCATTCTGCTTGCCGTGACGGCGTTCGGCTCCTTGGCGCATGCGGCCGATCCGCAGCCCTACCGCGTCGACATCGCTTCGGTGGGGGACGGCAACATCGATGCAACTCTCAAGGCCACCTCCGATCTGCAGTCGCTGCGCGGGACGGCGCCGGTGAGCCCGTTTGGCCTGATCGCCCGTGCGCGAAGCGATTCCGATCGGCTCACCACGGCGCTCGAGAGCTTCGGCTACTACCAATGTGCGGTCGCGATCAAAATCGACGGCATGCCGGTGAACAATCCGGGTCTCGCCGACGCGCTGGTGGCGTTGCCCAAGGGCAGCGAGGCGAAGGTCGCGATCAGCTTTACCTTGGGACCGCTCTATCATTTGGGCAGCATCGATATTGACGGAGACTTGCCGGAGGGAGTGCGTGGCGCGCTGGGCTTGGCCACCGGCGATCCGGCCGTCGCGTCCGCCGTGCTTGCGGGAGGCGCGCGCCTGCAGACCGCGCTGCAGGAGCGGGGTTATGCTTTCGCCAAGGTGGATCCGCCCGTGGCCTACGAGGCCGCGGCCGCCCCCGTGCTCGACCTGCGATTCCACGTGGCCGCGGGATCGAAGGCGAACATCGGCGAGGTGCACATCGAAGGCTTGCGCCGGGTACACGAGCCCTTGCTGCGGGCCAGGCTTCGATTGCACACCGGCGATGCCTACAGTCCCTCGGCGATCGAGCGCGCGCGCAACGATCTGTTGTCATTGGGCGTGTTCAGCCAGGTCAGCCTGCAGATCGGGACCGCGGTCGACGGCACCGGCGGCGTGCCCATCACCTTCAAGGTCCACGAGCGTGCCCGGCATGCGATTACGCTCGGCGCCGCGTATTCCAGCGATTTGGGCGGCAGCGCCACGGTCACGTGGACGGACCGCAATGTCTTCGGCAACGCGGAGCAGCTGAGCGTCAAGGCATCCGCCAACGACCTGGGCGGCAGCGACACCACGGGCGTAGGCTACAACACGAGCGTCACCTATCTCATGCAGGACTTCGGCCGGCGCGATCAATCGCTGCAGTTCACCGTGGGCGCGCTCAAACAGTCGCTGCAGGCCTACGATCAAACGGCGCGCACTTCCGGGGTCACGCTGATCCGCAAGATCTCCAGCTCCTGGGCCGCCAGCGCCGGCGGCACGACGACCGACGAGCAAGTCGTGCAGAATCTGACGACGTACAATTACACACTGCTCGCAACGCCGTTGAACCTCAGCTTCGACTCGACCAAGCTTGCCTCGCCGCTGGACGATCCCCGCCGCGGAATTCGCGCCTCGCTCACCGTGACGCCCACCCTTGCGTTGGGACATCCCAATGCGACCTTCATCATCAGCCAGCTCAAGACCTCAGGATATTTCGACCTGGATCACCTGCTGCCCACCGGCCCCGGACGGACCGTGCTCGCCGCCAGTGCACTGGCGGGACTTGCGCAAGGGGCCGGCGATACGAGCCTGCCTCCGGATCAGCGCTTCTATGCGGGCGGCAGCGGCACGATTCGCGGCTATGCATACCAGTCGGTCGGCCCCAAGTTCCCGGATGGCCCCGACAAGGGGCTGCCGTTCGGCGGGACCTCGATCGAGGCGGCGAGCCTGGAATTGCGCCAGCGTTTCGGCACCAACCTCGGCGCCGCGGTATTCGTGGATGCCGGGCGTGTCAGCGCGAACTCGAGAGAGGTCCCCGGCGAAAGTCATCCCGGCGTTGGGGCGATTCCGGATGGGCTGCGCATCGGCATTGGCGCGGGCGTGCGATATTATACGGCGATCGGACCTATCCGATTCGATGTGGCCCTGCCGGCCAACAGCAGCGCGAGCGACAGGCAGGTCCCCGGATATGGGTCTTTTCAGATCTACATCGGACTGGGCCAGGCCTTCTGATGCGCAGAACACTGAGAATTTTCGCGTGGGCGCTCGGCGGGTCGGCACTGCTGGCCTTGCTGCTCGGCGGCGGCATGCTGGTCGCGGGAAACACCGATGCGGGCCGGAGGATGATCGAAAGGCTGACACTGGAGCTGACCTCCGGCCACGTCTCCCTGTCCGGATTGAACGGTTCCTTTCCGCAACGACTGACCCTCGAGCGCTTGGAGCTACGCGATGCAGGCGGCGTGTGGCTCACCGCCGATGAGGTGTCCGTCGACTGGTCGCCCCTGGCATTATTGGAACGCCGCATTCAAGTAGGCAGCTTGCATGCGGCCGGGGTGGACATGGAGCGCCTTCCGCAATCCTCTTCCAACCCAGCGAGCACAGGCCCGGCCTCCATCCCGCGCATCGACGTTGCGTCGCTCAGCGTCGATCGAGTGAAGCTTGGGGCGGCGCTTGCCGGCAAGGCCGCCACGCTGCGGTTGCGGGGCAATGCGCATCTGCGTTCGGCCGAGGACATGATCATCGAGGCCGCCGCGCGGCGCATCGACGGGGACGGGGACTATGAATTGCAGCTGCGATTCGACCCGCGCCGCATGGATGCCTCCTTGAATCTGCACGAGCCGGCCGGCGGACCCCTGGAGAATCTTCTGCAGCTGCCCGGCCTCGGCGCATTGGCGGCCACCGTGAAAATGAGCGGGCCGCGAACGGCAGAGCGCCTGGTTCTTTCGATCGATGCCGGGGCCCTGCACGGCAGTGCTCGGGGCAGCCTCAACTTCAATGAGCTGTCGGCGGATCTCGATTTTGCACTCGATTCTCCGGCCTTGGCTCCGCGGTCCGATCTTTCTTGGGAGCACGCGAGCGTGCACGGACGGTGGCATGGCAGCATCAAATCGCCGCGTGCGGACGGACATATAGACATCGGCCGCCTGCGGCTGCCCGGGGGAGTGCAGCTGGCGGCTCTGAACGGCGAGCTGTCCGCCGAATCCGGAAGGGCCACGCTGCATGCGGTCATCGCCGGACTGAGGATTCCCGGCCCTCGGCCGCAGTTGCTCGAAGACGCGCCGGTCACCCTGGATGCATCGATGCGCCTGGATTCGCCCACGCGCCCTCTCGATGTGTCGGCTTCGCACCGCTTGTTCTCTTTGCGCGCGGCGGCCGAGACGGCCGCACCGAAGGGGGCCGGGCGCAGCGCGACGGCGGAGTTGCGCCTGCCGAATCTGGGCGAGCTGGCGGCGTTGGCCGGGCAGAATGTGCGCGGCAGCGCGCTGGTGAAGGCGCAGCTTCGCGATGACGGCGTGGCGGTGCGGGTGGTTCTCGACGCCAACGCCTCGCTTCACGACGGTACTGAGTTTTGGTCCGGGGTGGTGGGCGAGCGCGCCGGCTTGCAATTATCGGGCAGGCTGACGGACGGCGCGATTACCGTGGAGAGCGCGAAACTCACCGGCCGGGCAGGGTCGTTGACCGCGAGCGGAGATGTTTCCCGGCCGCGGCCCGGCGCCGCCCGACAGAATCCTCAGAGCCTGCGTGCACGCTGGGATCTTGATATCTCCGATTTGAAGACCGTCTCCCCGGCGCTCGCAGGCACGCTGAAGGCGTCCGGCACACTGGCGGGGGCGCTGACCGCCCTGGCGGGCGAGGCGCGATTGACCTCGACACTGTCCGTGCGAGACTCGCCGAGCGGGACCGTGTCCGCCGAGGTGAAAGTGCGTGGTCTGCCTTCGAGCCCGAGCGGCACCCTGGTGGCGCAAGGAACATTGGACGGCGCGCCGGTGCATCTCGACGCGGCCCTGGAGCGAGGCCGGGCCGGATCGCTGCGGGCGCTCATTCGACGGGCCGATTGGAAGAGTGCGCACGCAGACGGCGAATTCACCGTCGCGGCGGACGCCGCGCAGACCCACGGAGAGCTGCGTCTGCAGATGGGACAACTGGCCGATTTGCAGGACCTGCTCGGTACCAAGGTCGGCGGCAGCCTGGCGGGAACTGTCGTGGTGCATCCCGCTCAAGGAGCCTCGCACGCGCAGCTGCACTTCGATGCCCGGGACCTGACGGTGCAGCAGTTTACGGGGAACGCGCAGCTGACCGCGGACGGCGCCGCCGATGCATTGGGTTTCAAGCTGGAGGTGCAGGTACCGGAATTGCGCGGGACCGCGGCGAGCCTGTCCGCCGCCGGAACATTGAATCTGGGTGCGCGCAAGATTGCGCTGACGAGCGCGGCGCTGAAATTTCGCGGGCAGGAGGTTCGCCTGCTGTCGCCGGCGCAGATCGCCTTGGCGAACGGGGTGTCTGTCGATGTGTTCAAGGTCGGGGCGCAGGCGGCCGTGTTCCAGCTCAAGGGCGATATCTCGCCGTCGCTCGACGTGCGCGCCTCGCTGCGTCAGCTGCAGCCCTCTTTGGTGAATGCATTCGTGCCGGGATTGCTGGCTTCGGGGACGATCGAGGCGCGCGCGCGGCTGAAGGGCAGCTTGGCGGCGCCGACGGGCCAGCTGAGGCTCACGGCGACGGATATGGCGCTGGCGGACGATGCCGCCTTCGGCCTGCCGTCGCTCGATTTGCATGCGACGGCGGAATTGTCGGGCGATACGGCGGACGTCGACGCGCGGCTCGACGGCCGGCTCGGCGTCGAAACTCGAGCATCTCCGGGCGGGCGCCGCTCTCCGGCCGAAGGCGCGCTGGACTTCAAGATCAGCGGCAGCCTCGATGTGGGAATGATCAACCCGCTGCTGGAAGCGCGCGGCCAGCATGCGGCCGGCGAGCTCAGCGTCGATGCCACGGTCGGCGGCAGCGTAGCGGCACCGCAAATCGACGGCACGGTCAATCTGAGCAAGGGCAGCGTGCGCGACTATGCGCGGGGTCGAGACTTGACGGATATCACCGCCGCCATCGTCGGCAACGAGGGAACCTTGCAGATCAAGAGCATGACGGCGACGGCGGCGCCTGGGACGGTGTCGATGACGGGCAGCGTCGGCGTGCTGCAGCCGGGCATGCCCGTGGATCTGCGCATCAAGGCCCGAGAACGCCCAGCCGCTGGTGAGCAAATTGGTGACGGCGAATCTCAACGCGGACTTGCATGTCAGCGGGACCGCGCGCGAGCGGCTCGACGTGGCCGGGACGGTGCATTTGAACCGCACGCTGATCGGAATCCCGAACAGCCTGCCGCCCAATGTCGAGGTGCTCGATGTACGCCGCCGCGGCAAGGCGGCGCCCGCCGCTCCGGAAAAGCCCCTGGTGATCGGCCTGGACGTGGCGATGCAGGCGCCGCAGGAAATTCTGGTGGAAGGCCGGGGACTCGATGCGGAAATGGGCGGGGACCTGCACCTCGGCGGCACTGACGGATCGATCCGCTGGTGAGCGGAGATTTTGACCTGCTGCGCGGCAATTTCTCGCTCGCGGGCAACAAGCTCAACTTCACGCCCGACAGCAGCATCAGCTTCAACGGTGCCGGCCTCAAGAATAAGATCGATCCGACTTTGGATTTCACGGCGCAGACGACCGTGGGGGTCACGACGGCGACCCTGAAAATTACCGGGTCTGGCGGATGCGCCGAAGTTCGAATTCACGAGCATCCCGGCTCTGGGCCAGGACGAAATCATGGCGCAGCTGCTGTTCGGCACCTCCGTGCAGCAGCTGACCGGACTGCAGGTGGCGCAAGTCGGCGCCTCGCTCGCGACCTTGAGCGGGGTGGGCGGCGACAGCGGCCTCAATCCCCTGGTCAAGCTGCAGAAAAGCCTGGGGCTGGACCGCCTGAACGTCGGCTCGGGCACGACCAACACGGCCGCGGGACCGGAGAATTCCGGGGCCAGCATCGAGGCGGGACGCTATATTTCCAAGCGCATCTACGTCGAGGCGAAGCAGACTTCGCAGGGCACCAGCCAGCTCGAGGCGGATGTGGACCTGACCAAGCACTTGAAGCTGCAGACTCGATTGGGCAATGGCACGGCCTCGGTTCAGGGAATCACGCCGGACAACGATCCGGGCAGCAGCGTGGGCTTGCTGTATCAGTTCGAATATTAGCCGGACCCGGCCGCGCGAATGCTGGCGGCAGTGTTCCCGGAGCGCATACAATGGCGGTTTGCCGCCGCGGAGAACAATCGATGACGTTACGGACTCGACTTTTGCTGGGCTCATCGCTGATCGGCGCGATGCTTGCCGCGCCGCTTTCGACGGGCGCCGAGCGCTCCTCGCCGAGCGACGCTCCCGACACTAAAATTGCCGTGGTTCCGGAGCCCACCGAGTCGCCGCGGTATCTGCACGATGAGTCCAAGGTTACCCAGGGATCGATTACCATCGGCGGACACGCGCTGGCCTATCAGGCCGAGGCGGGCATTTTGGTGGTGCATGTGAAGGACCCCATGGATGACGATCCGCCGCCGCCGCGCGACGAGAAGAGCGGACCGCCGCCGCCCCAGCCGCCCGAGGCGGGCATGTCCTATGTCGCTTATTTTCGCGGCGACAAGGAAGACACTCACCGGCCCATCACCTTCCTGTACAACGGGGGTCCCGGTTCATCGACGGTGTGGCTGCACATGGGCGCGTTCGGCCCGAAACGCGTGGTGACCGCGGACGATACGCACAGTCCGGCCGCTCCTTATCACATCGTCGACAACGAATACAGCTTGCTCGATGTGAGCGATCTGGTATTCGTGGACGCGCCCGGCACGGGTTTCGGCCACTTACGGGGAACGGACAAGGAAAAGGCGTTCTACGGCGTCGATCAAGATGCGCACGCGTTCGCCAATTTCATCGTCGAGTTTCTGTCGCGGCACAATCGCTGGAACTCGCCGAAATATCTGTTCGGCGAGAGTTATGGAACCACCCGTTCCGCGGCGCTCGCCAACATTCTCGAGAGCGAGAAGTCTCTGGACTTGAACGGCATCATTCTGCTGTCGCAGATATTGAATTTCGACGACAGCGTCGATGCGCCGCAATTCAATCCCGGAGTGGATCTGCCGTATGTGCTGGCGCTGCCCACCTACACGGCCACCGCCTGGTACCACCATAAGCTGCCGAATCAGGCGGCAGAGCTCGAGCCCCTGCTGAAGGAAGTGGAGAATTTTGCGCTGACCGACTATATGCAGGCGCTGGCGGCGGGGTCGTCGTTGAGCGCCGAGCGCAAATCGGCGATCGCGGCCAAGCTGCACGAGTACACGGGATTGCCGGCGGACTACATCGAGCGCGCGAATTTGCGGGTGAACGGCGGCGAATTCGAGAAGACGCTGATGGGAAGCGATATTACCACGGGCCGGCTGGACACTCGATTTGCGGGACCCACCCTTGATCCGATGAGCAAGGAGGCCGAATACGATCCGCAGTCGGCGGCGATATCCTCGGCCTATGTGTCGGCCTTCAACGATTACGTGCGCACCGTGCTCAAATTCGGCGACAAGAAAACCTACAAGCCCGAATTCAACGTCGATAAGCTTTGGGACATGCTGCATCAGCCGCCGGGTTCGGAAACCAAGGTCCCGGGACCGATCAATGTGATGCCCGACCTTGCGGTCGCCATGAAGCAGAATCCGAAGCTAAGGATTCAGCTCAACGGCGGCTACTACGATCTGGCGACGCCGTTTTTCGCCGCGGAGTACGAATTGCGGCAGCTACCCATCCAGAGTTCTCTTCAGAGCAACATAGAAATGCACTTCTACACCTCGGGCCACATGGTCTATGCCCATGAACCGGACTTGAAAGAGCTGCACGCGAACGTCGCCGCCTTCATCGAAAAGACCCGCAACGGAGACGCCAAATAATGGGTGGGGGCGGAGCGGCGCCGCCCTGTAAAAATTTCAATGCCGCACGCGCGGATGTCGCGTGAACGCTGACGGTCTTTCTCCCTCGGCCCTACGGATGATGAGGGCGAGGGCGGCCATTCCAAAGTCGATCCGTCGTCGTATAATTACGGTCATATCGTGACGAAAGTACACCTGGGGGGCGATCTCCATGCAAAATCAAGTACATACGGATTCTACGATGCGACCGACGGCGGCCGGCGGCCGGATGCCGGCTGCCGAGGCGCGACAAGACTCGGGAGCCGGACCTTATCGGGGCGCCGCGCTCGCTTCCGACTTGTTGACGCGGTTGTTCCAGCGTTTGCCTTTCAGGCTCACACTGCGTTTATGGAATGACGCCACCGTACAGGTGGGCGCGAGCGATTCCTCCGCGCAGGAGTCCTCCTTTGCACTGGTTTTCCGCAATCCCGAGGTCGTTTGTTCGGCGGTGCTGGGCCGGGATCCGCTGCGGCTCGCCGAAGCCTATTTTCGCGGAGATTTGGATATCGAGGGCGATTTGTTCGCGGCTCTCGATCTGAAAGATCATTTGCAGGCGCTGCAGCTGTCGGTCGGGGAGCAGATCGGAGCGGCCGCCACGGCTCTGAGATTGCGGTCGCTGAATGCGGATCGGCGGCTTGCTCACAACCCGTGGGCGCCCTCGCATGGCCGCACGGTCAAGGCGCACTCCAAGGCGGAGAATCGCGACGCCATTCATTTCCATTACGATGTGTCGAACGAGTTCTACGCACTATGGCTGGACCGCGCCATGGTGTATTCCTGCGCCTATTTCGAACGGCCCGACGTCGGCTTGGACGCCGCCCAGACCGCAAAGCTGGACCACATCTGCCGGAAGCTGTCGTTGCAGCACGGCGAGAGTTTTCTCGATATCGGGTGCGGCTGGGGCGCGCTGGTGATTCACGCGGCCAAGCGCTATGGCGTGCGCGCGCACGGCGTCACTTTGAGCCCGCAGCAATTGAAAGTGGCGCGGGAACGCATCGCGCAGGCCGGCCTCGAGGACAGGGTCAGCGTCGAATTGCAGGACTACCGGGACCTTCCGGGCGAATCGGTGTACGACAAGGTTGCGAGCGTTGGGATGTTCGAGCATGTGGGCCTGAAGAATCTGCCCGTTTATTTTTCCACGGTGCACCGTCTGCTCAAGCCGCATGGCTTGTTCCTCAACCATGGGATCACTCACAACTCGGAAGGCTGGCAGAAATCCTTGTCGACGGAGTTCATCAACCGTTACGTGTTTCCGGACGGCGAGCTGGACAATATCAGCAATATCCAGCACGTCATGGAAAAGGCAAGATTCGAAATCGCCGACGTCGAAGCGCTGCGTCCGCACTATGCACTGACGCTGCGGCAATGGGTTGCGCGATTGGAGCGCAATCATGCGCGCGCGTTGGAGTACGTCAACGAGGCGACTTACCGGGTATGGCGCCTGTACATGGCGGCCTGCGCGTTGGAATTCGAGTCCGGCGACATAGGCATCTATCAAGTGTTGGCGGCCAAACGGGCCTCAGGAAATCTGCCTGTGCCGCTGACGCGGCGCTACATGTACGCCTGAAGACTGACGGGAAACTCGGCCATAGCCGTCAGTGCGCACCGGGATTGCGCAGGCGCTGGGTTATCCACCATAGATGCCCTTCCGGATCGAGTGCTCCGTAGCTTCTATCTGTCCAGTAATCCGCGCCGTAGTCGTGGGTTGCGGGCTCCTCGACGATGCGCGCGCCGTGCGAGCGGGCGTGAGCGCAGTGCGCCTCGGCGTCATCGACGAAGAACATGACGCACTGAGTGTTCAAGCCATTGAGCGATTGAGGGCTGCGCATCGATCGCTTCCATGGCCGTTCCGAGTCGGTCGTTTCCTGGCCGACCATGATCAGGCCTTCTCCGTAAGTCAGTTCGCTGTGCTCGATTCGGCCGTTGTCGCCCTCCACCTTGAGCCGGACTTGGAAGCCGAAGGCGTCGCACAGCCAATCGATGGCGGCCGCCGCGTCCTGATAGAACACGCTGATGGAGAGCCGCGGCCAGCCGGTGGGAGTGGGTTTCATGCTGGTCTCCGACGAGTGGGGGTTGGAGGGCAAAAACTTGACGATAATCGGCAATATTAACCAAGTAGCAGGCAACGGCAAGCTCTGCGCGGCGCCCTTGCCGTTAAAATCGCGGCGCGCGTGGGCTGGTGTTAGTATTTTCGGCGGGATCCCCAACAAAAGTACGACATGACGGCAAAATTCCTCAGCCTCACGATAGAAAGGCGATCGATCGACTACGTGCCCATTTGCGAGCGGCACGGCAAAGTGTGGCATCTTTGGCCGGTATGGTTTTCCGGCGACGCGCATCTCGCGACCGTCGCGACGGGAGTGGTCGGCATCGCGCTCGGCGGGCACCTGCTGTGGATGGCGATTGCGGTGCTTTTGGGCTGTGCGTTCGGCACTTTCTTCATGGCCTTTCATTCCACGCAGGGCCCGCAGCTCGGATTGCCGCAGATGATTCAGTCGAGGCCGCAATTCGGGTACATAGGCGCTCTTTTGGTGTGGGGCGTCGCGCTCATAGCCTTCATCGGCTTCAATGCCTTCAATCAAATACTGGCGGCCCAAACCGTACTGTCCCTGTACGGGGGAGACTCGACGGCGGTCATGCTGGCATTCACGCTGCTCTCCGTGTCGCTGGCCGTGATCGGCTACGACCTGATCCATCTTGCCCAGCGCTGGGTGGCCTATCTCTTGATTGCGGCGCTGCTGGTCTTCACGGTGGCCGTGCTCGCCAGGGTGCACCTGCCGGCGCAAGAAATCTCTCTGGGCGGCTTTCACGCAGTGCCGTTCCTGGCGCAATTCTTCGCCGCCGCCTCGTATCAGATCGCCTGGTCCATCTATGTGTCCGATTACTCGCGCTACCTGCCGCGCGACGTGGGAGTGGGCGCCTCATTCTGGTGGACCTACCTGGGCGCCTTCGTGGGCGGGACCTGGATGATGCTGGTCGGTACGCTGGCCGCCGCGCTGTATCCGACGATGGAGGTGGCGGCGGCGCTGCGCACCGTGGCCGACGCCGTGCTGCCCGGGTTCGGCAAACCGCTGCTGCTGTGCTCGCTGCTCGGGCTCGTGACGATCACCTCGCTCAACTATTACGGCGCGTCGTTGACGATGCTGAGCGTCATCGACTCGGTCAAGCCGGGGCGTCCGACGCTGGCCAGGCGCATGCTGACCTTGATTTTCTCGACCGTGATCGCCACCGGCCTCGCCCTCGCTTCCTCGCAAAACTTCGTGGAAAAGTTCGGCGAGTTCCTCGCGGTGCTCTTGTATCTGTTCACGCCTTGGACCGCGATCAATCTCGTGGACTTCTATCTGGTTCGCAAGGGGCACTATTCGGTGCGGGAGATATTCAACCCGCGCGGCATGTACGGACGCTGGAACTGGCGCGGCCTATGGGCCTACGGCATCGGATTCGCCGCCATGATCCCCTTCTTCAGCACGGAGCACTTCAAGGGGCCCGTGGCCAAGGCGCTCGGCGGCGCCGACATAGCGATGCTCGTCGGGCTGCCGGTATCGGCTCTGGTATACATTGCCGCGTGCCGCTCGCTCGATGTGGTGTCGGATCGCCGCCGCTGCCACGCCGCGGACTTGGGGCTGGATCCGGACGCTGCCTAGATCGGCGTGCGGAGGAAGGCGTTGATGACCTCGGCGACGCCGCGGGGGTCTTCCCAGAAGGGATTGTGGCCGAGCCCGTCGAAGATCTTCACCTTGGCGTTCGGCAGGGCATCGCGCAGGGTTTGGCGGACCGGCGGTTCCATGATGGGATCCTTGCTGCCCCAAATGAGCAGGGTGGGAGCCTTGAGGCGGGGCAGGGTGGACTGCAGGTCGCCGTAGACATTGTCGGCGGGCAGCGCTTCATCGAGAACCGCGAGCCATACGCGCAGCGGAATGCCCGCGGCGTCCTTGCGCTGCCGGCGGATGAAATCAGGATCGACCGGCGTCGGCGAGTCCCACCAGGCAATCATGAAGGGCGAGTCAGGGTCGATGGGTTCCTTGAGCTTGCGGATCTCGGCGGCAAAGTCGAAGCCCGGCTTTTTCGGGCCGCCGGGCGGCGTGCCGCCGGTCGAGGAGATGAGCACGACGTGCGCGGTCCGCTCGGGCCAGTACTCGGCAAACGTCTGGGCAATGATGCTGCCGAGCGAATGCCCGACGATGTCGGCCTTGCGCACGCCGAGCGCATCCATGAGCAGCTTGATGTCATAGGCGAAGTCGAGCCGCGTGTAACAGCACTCCGGCTTGCTCGACTGCCCATGGCCCCGGATGTCGACCAGGATCAGCCGGTAGCGCTTCGACAGGTAAGGCAGCATGGGCACCCAATCGCGCGCGCTGTCGGTGTACCCGTGGATCAACACCACGACGGGACCGGAGCGCTCGCCCCGATCGATATAGGCCAGGGTTTCACCGTCCGGCAGGGCAATCGATTTCTTGCTGGCGTCGAAGGCATTGAGATCGATCTTCAGAGGCGGCGGCTTGATCGCCGCGGCGGCGGGTGCCGCCGCCACGGCCGCGCACGCGGCGAGCATGGCGCATCGGAACAGCGTGGCTGCGCCGTGCAGGTGCTTGCGGAAACTTCGGGAATCTCGAGCGTTGTGCGGGTTGGTGTTCATCGCTCGAATCTTAACGGAAATACGCCGGCTCAGTGACATCGACCGGTTCGCAAGGGTTGGGGGACCCCCCAGGTGAATGCTGAACCGGCGGGTCAACATCACGACGCCGAGGCACCTAGTTCTTCAGCCGGAACCCCGTTTTGAACACCCACGCCACCACCCCCAAGCACACGGCCAGGAATCCGAGGGTCATGCTCATGCTGATGCCCACGCTGACGTCGGCGGTGCCGTAAAAGCTCCAGCGGAAGCCGCTGATCAAGTACACGATGGGATTGAACAGACTGAAAGTCCGCCAAGCGGGCGGCAGCATGTCGATGGAATAAAACGCTCCGCCGAGGAAGGTCAGCGGAGTGATGATGAGCATGGGAATGAACTGCAGCTGCTCGAATCCCTTGGCCCAGATGCCGATGATGAATCCGAACAAGCTGAAGGTGAATGCGGTCAACAGCAAGAATGCGATCATCCACACCGGGTGCAGGATTTCGATCGGCACGAACAGCGATGCCGTCATCAGAATGGTCAAACCCAGCACGACCGACTTGGTCGAGGCCGCGCCCACGTAGGCAATGACGATCTCGATGTAGGACACGGGCGCGGACAGCAGCTCGTAGATCGTGCCGGTGAATTTCGGAAAGTAGATGCCGAACGAGGCATTCGACAGGCTCTCCGTGAACAGGGCGAGCATGATCAATCCGGGAACGATGAAGGCGCCGTAGCTCACGCCGCCCGGGGTGGACAGGCGCGAGCCGATGGCGGCGCCGAAAACCACGAAGTAGAGCGAAGTGGTAATGACAGGCGTCACCAGGCTCTGCACCAAGGTGCGAAGCGAACGGGCAATCTCGAATTTGTAGATGGCCCAGACACCGTGCCGATTGAACGCCATGTGGGGCATCGGCAGGCTCATGTCCGCTCGCTCACGAGCTCGACGAAAATATCCTCGAGCGAGCTTTGGTGCATCTGCAGGTCCTTGACCGCGATGGACAGATCGCTCATCCGCCTGAGCAGGCTCGAGATATCGATGCTGTCCGCGCCGTCCACGGTGTAGACCAGATCCAGGCCGTCGGATTTCAACTCGAGACCCCACGAACTCAGATCGGGCGGGATTCGTTCGAGCGGCTCCCGCAGGTGCAGCGTCAGCTGTTTCTTGCCGAGCTTCTTCATCAATTGCGTCTTTTCCTCGACCAGCACCAGGGCGCCCTTGTTGATGACGCCGATTCTGTCGGCCATCTCCTCGGCTTCTTCGATGTAGTGGGTCGTCAGAATGATGGTAACTCCCTTATCGCGCAGACCTCGCACCAAGTTCCACATATCGCGGCGCAGCTCCACGTCCACTCCGGCGGTCGGCTCGTCTAGGAACAAGATCTCGGGCTCGTGCGACAGTGCCTTGGCGATCATCACCCTGCGCTTCATGCCCCCGGACAAGGTCATGATCTTGCTGTTGCGCTTGTCGAGCAGCGACAGATCGCGAAGCAGCGTCTCGATGAAGGCCGGATTGGGTGCGCGGCCGAACAGGCCGCGGCTGAAGGACACCGTCGCCCATACCGTCTCGAATGCGTCGGTGCTCAATTCCTGCGGCACGAGGCCGATTTTGGCACGGGCCGCGCGATAGTCGCGCACGATGTCGTGGCCGTCCGCGGACACGGTGCCGCCGCTCGCAGTGACGATGCCGCAAATGATGTTGATCAGCGTGGTCTTGCCCGCGCCGTTGGGCCCGAGCAGGGCGAAAATCTCGCCCTTGTCTATCTCGAGATCGATGGGCTTCAGGGCCTGCACGCCCGAGGCATAGGATTTGACCACATTGCGGATGGAAATCACCGGCCTCTTGGCGATCTCGAGCTGCGGCGTCGTCGTTTCAGGCATTGCTTATGCGTTTGACGAGAGCCTTCGTGAACTCGGCTGTGCCGGCGCGGCCCCCCAAGTCGCCCGTCCTGGTGTTGTCGGCGTTCAGACACTGGTCGATGGCGGTGCGCAGGCGCGCGGCCATGTGCGGCAGATGGCAGTGATCGAGCATCATCCCCGCCGCGAGCATGAGTGCGGTGGGGTTTGCCACTCCTTTCCCGGCAATGTCCGGAGCCGAACCGTGGACGGCCTCGAATATGGCGGCATCCGCCCCGATATTGGCGCCGGGAGTCATCCCTAAGCCGCCCACCAGGCCCGCAACCAGGTCCGACAGGATGTCGCCGAACAGATTGGTGGTCACCAGCACGTCGAACTGCCATGGGTTCAGCACCAGCTTCATGGCGCAGGCATCGATGATGACCGTTTCCAAGATGAAGCGGCCCTTATACTTGCGCTCGTACAGCTCCTGTCCGGCCTCCAGGAAGATTCCGGTCAACACCTTCATGATGTTGGCCTTGTGCACGATGGTCACTTTCTTGCGGCCGGCCGCGATGGCATGTTCGAACGCGAACTCCAGCAGGCGGCGGCTGCCTTGGCGCGTGTTCACGCCCGAAGCCATGGCGACGGCGTGCGGATCGTCGCCGATCTGAATGTAGTATTCGTGCCCGAGATAAAGGCCTTCCAGGTTTTCTCGCACGACCACCAGATCGATCTTGTCGAAGCGGCCGCCCGGAATCAAAGTTCGCGCCGGCCGCAGATTGGCGTACAGCTTGAACTCCTCTCTCAGCCGCACGTTGGAGGAGCGGTAGCCGCCGCTCGAAGGGGTTTCGAGCGGGCCCTTCAGGGCGAGCCGGGTACGCCTGATGCTCTCGATGGTTTTGGCCGGAAGAGGGTCGCCGGCCGTTTTGACGCCTTGCAGCCCCGCGATCTGGGTGTCCCATTCGAAGGGCGCACCGAGCGCTTCGAGCACCGCGAGGGTCGAGTCGATGATTTCGGGGCCGATTCCGTCGCCGGGGATCAGTGTGACTGGAATTCTTTGTGGCATCGACAGGGTTCCCGAGTGGTGAAGCGGACGGCTAGGATACTAGATCGATTAGACTGCGCGAGAGAGCATTGCGCACGGCTGCGGAGTATCGTTCATTACCACCGACGAAGTCATCGCGGAGACGCGGCTCTGGCTGGAAAAATCAGTCATCGGCCTGAATCTGTGCCCGTTCGCGCAAAGCGTCTATCGCGCCGGCCGCGTGCGTTTCCACCTCAGCGAACAGCGATCCGCATCCGGGCTGCTGGAGGAGTTCCGCTCGGAGCTGATCGGCCTGCACGCCGCGGACCCGCTGCAATGCGAGACGGTTCTGTTGATCCATCCGTGGGTTCTGGCGGATTTCGCCGAGTACAACGATTTTCTCGGCGTGTGCGAGGCTGCGATCGCCGAACTGGGCCTGGAAGGGGAATTGCAGGTCGCGAGCTTTCACCCCCACTATCAGTTTGCGGACACACAGCCGGAGGACATAGAAAACTACACCAACCGCTCCCCTCATCCCATGCTGCACGTGCTGCGCGAGGCCAGCATCGAGCGCGCCCTCGCCACGGTGCCGGATCCGGAGGAGATATACCGCAGGAATATCCGCACTCTGCGCAATTTGGGTCATGCGGGGTGGCGGCGCCTATGGCGCGGCTAGCACCTTGCGCATGGGAACGAATTCAATGGCCTCTCCCTGCCCGATGTCGTAATTCACCGCACCCGACGCGACATAGCCGCGAGCCGCGTAGAGCTTGACGCCGGGAAGCGTGGCCATGAGTTCCACCCGGGAGAAGCCGTGGGCGGACGCCTCCTTCTCGCAGCGCTCCAGCAGCAGCGATCCTATGCCGCGGCGGGCTTGTGCCGGATCGACGAAAAAGGCACGGATCTTGGCCGCCTGAGTGGCCGGGTCGAGCTTCGATGAATCGCGGTCGGCGCGTGCGTCGCCGCCGAAGAGCGTGGCCCTGAAGCTCCAGCCGCCGCAACCGACGCACCGGCCGTCTTCTTCGGCCACGAA
Source organism: uncultured Gammaproteobacteria bacterium (assembly GCA_963784105.1). Taxonomy (GTDB): domain Bacteria; phylum Pseudomonadota; class Gammaproteobacteria; order Steroidobacterales; family Steroidobacteraceae; genus Bog-1198. The sequence goes on along the minus strand of CAWAQE010000007.1, from coordinate 121,025 downwards.
GTAGGTTCCATCGGCCAGCAGTTGAGTGTCGAGGCCGAATGCGCCGCGCAGGGCGCCTTCCACCTGCGAGGGGCGATAGTCGTCCGTGCAGAGGCCGCGCGCCGATCGGGCGATCAGCGCTTCGATCTGAAGCACATCGGTAAGGAGCGCGTTGCGCAACGTGATCGCCATGAGCCGAATGCTCCGCTGTTGCCGGTACGGCAAGTGTAACCTGGCGTGCAATTGTGCGCGATTCGTCCGGGAGGGCGGCGCTCAGGTTTCTGCGCGAGCGGCCGATCGCAGCATGGCGAACGCCGCGTAGGCAACGACGGCGATGACCACCCAGCGCAATGCCATCAGCGGCAAACTCTTGACGATGTACGCGGCAACGAGCACGCCGAACACTCCGGCGAAGGCGAGCCCGAGCGTGGGACCCCAGGCGAATTTGCCGGTCTGAAAAAAGCGCAAGGCGGCGACGGGCTGCAGCAACGCGCAAGCGCCCATCATGATGGGAAAGGCGGCCAGGGGGTGCATCCCGAGCAGGGCCAGGGTGATCATGCACGGCGCATACAAGCCGATACCGACGCTCATGAGCGCGCCGAGAACGAAATTGATGCCCACGGCGAGCCCGAATTTCCAGCCGGCGAGGCTCATGGCCGTGCCGCCGCCGGGAAGCGCACCGAGATTCACGGCGGCGAAGACTGTGCCCGCAATGAGCAGTGCGGCTCCCATGGTGGCTTGAATCGCCCGGCGCGGCAGGTGCGCCACGACGCCGGCGCCGAGCCATGCGCCGACCGCGGCGCTGCCGATCACTGCTGCCAGCAAGAGCGGGTCGACGACGATGGCCGTGACGAATATCAGGGCTTCGGCGACGACGGCGGGCGTGTGGCCGACGTTCAGCGTGCCCGGAATCAGTTCATCCGGGACCATGCGGCGCAATTTGTAAATCGCCGTGGTGGGCGCGAACGAGCCTATCCCCAAGGTATCGAAGAAATCCGTGACGAAGCCTATGAGCAGCTCGACCGGGGTAGGCCGGCGCAGCGTCGCGCTGCGCCGCGCGGCACGTATCCCGCCGATGATGAAAGCTGCGCCGGCCAACCCCAGAGCGGCGTAGAAGGCCAATTGTGCAGCATTCATGCGGGCAATATACCTGGTGGCGAAGAGGAAATATCGTAGACTGGATCACGACCACGGTGCGTAGAGGGGTTTGAGACACACGCGATGAGCGTCGAGGCCATGGCCAGCGTCCCCGGAGGCGTCAAGCTGAAGCGCTCGCTGCGATATTGGGATCTGGTCCTGTACGGACTGGCCTATATCGCGCCGTTTGCGCCCTTGAGCACGCTGGGCTTCGTGTGGAGCGAATCAAACGGTCTGATCGTGCTCGCCTATGTGCTCGGCGCCGTGTGCATGTATTTCACGGCGCAAAGCTACGCCACCATGACGGAGACCATACCGACCGCGGGGTCGGTCTACGGATTCGCGCGCCATTCGCTGGGAGCTTTTCCCGGTTTCATCGCCGGCTGGATGATATTGCTGGATTACCTGCTGATCCCGGCCTTCGTCTATGTGCTGATCGCGGTCGCGCTCGAGACGCTGCTGCCGGGCGTCGATCGCGGAGTCTGGATAGTGCTGATGGTGGCCGTGACGACCGGCGTGAACTGGTTCGGCATCACAGTCACCTCGCGGGCCAACTTCATCTCGGTGGCGCTGCAGGTGATCATCCTCGTCGGGTTTCTGATACTGGGGGTGTTCGCCCTGTATGCCGGCAAGGGCAACGGCGGGTTGACCCTGAAGCCGGTATTCGATTCGGCCACTTTCGACCCAGGCAAGATCTTCAGTGCAACTTCGATTTGCATCATGTCCTTTCTCGGGTTCGATGCGGTGTCGACGCTGTCCGAAGAGGTGGAGGGCGGCGATCGGCGGGTCGTCGGCAGGGCGATCATCGCGGTGCTGGTCTTGTCCGCGGTTTTCTTCATCATCGTTGCCTGGGTTCTCGGCAATCTGCTGCCCGGAATCAGGATCAAGGATCAAGCCGCCGCCGTGTATGAGCTGGCGGCCTGGGCCACGGGGCCCTGGACCGCGGTGGTGCTGGCGTGGGGATACGCAGCCATCGTCGGCTTGTCGAACGCACTGCCCATGCAGGTGGGCGTGGCGCGGGTCGTATTTGCCATGGGGCGAGACCGGCAACTGCCGCGCGTACTGGCACGCGTCCATCCGCGCCATCGCACGCCCTACATGGGCATGTTGGTCACGGCCGCCTTGTCGCTCGGTGTCGCCCTGTACATGGAAAATCGGCTCGGCGATCTGGCTTCGATCGTGAACTTCGGGGCATTGAGCGGATTCCTATTCCTGCACGTCTCGGTCCTGGTGTATTTCGGAGTCAAACGGCGCTCGGCGGCGTGGATCAGGCATTGGCTTGTACCGGTCTGCGGTATCGCCGTGGTGCTTGCGGTGTTCTCGGGCATGAGTGGGGCCGCCGTCAAAGTCGGCACGGCGTGGCTGGCCGCGGGGTTGGTGTACGGACTGGTGCTCAAGGCCATGCACCGCGAGGAACTTCACGTTCCGCTGTAGGGTGCTCGCATCGAGCGGCGCAACGCCGGCGCCGCTGCCCGGGTCGTGCCAGAAATAGCGTTCGTGAGCGACAAGTCCTGTCTGGAGCATGACGATGGCGCTATCCGGGTCAAGGGGCGGTTTTCGGCGCTTGCGCCGCAGACCGATTGCGGGAGTCCCGTCCGTAGTAGTCGGGATAGTCGGAGGAGAGTCCCTTGAAGCGGCGGTGGACCCAGAGATACTGCTCGGGGACTCGGCGAATCTGCTCTTCGAGCAATCGATTGAAGCGTTCGGCGTCGCAGATTGCGTCGGCGCCGGGAAAGTCTTCGAACGCGGGCCCGATCACCACCCGATAGCCGGCATTGCCCGGCAGCCGCTCCGGAAAGTAGGTCAGCACGGCGGCGCCGGAAATGCGCGCCAGCCGGGAGGTGGCGGTGGTGGTGGCGGCAGGGATTCCGAAGAACTTCACCATGGCCGCGCCCTTGTTGCGATAGCTTTGATCCGGGGCGTACCACACCGCTTCGTTCTTCTTCAGGGCGCGAATCATGGCGCGAATGTCGTCGTGAGCGATGGGATTGCCATGACGCGAAAAGCTGGCGACCATGGTTTGCGACAGCAGCGCATTTTTCGTCGGACGGTACACCACGTTCAGCGGCACGACCGTTCCCAGGATGCGGGTGGCGATTTCGATGGTGGTGAAATGGCCGCCGATCATGATGGCGCCGCGGCCCTTGGAGAGCGCCGCGGTCAAGTTCTCCAGACCCTTGATCTGCGCAAGATCGTGCACGCGCTCATCGCCGCTCCACCAGGTATTGGCCGTTTCGCACAGCGCCATCCCGAGGCTCCGGCAATGGCTATCCACCAGTGCGGCCTGGCCCTGGGGCGAAAGGCCGGGCATGCAGAGTTGGATGTTGCGGCGTGCAATGCGCACGTAGGCGAGGGGCAGCCGCCGGATGAGCCTGCCCAAAGCCGAGCCCACGTGCCGTTGCGCAGAATAGGGCAGCAGCTCGATGGCGCGCAGCACGCTCAAACCCGCCCAAGTCGCCCAGTACTTGGGCAGGAGAAACTCTAAGCGCATCGCCAATGCGCGCGCTCCCTCGACGCTGCCTCCCGACCCGCATAGCATTTGGCCAATGTATTCATTGCTCCAGCGTTTACGATCCTTGCGACACAGCTTTTGGTATGCCGTTTCTGAGCGCATACGCTGGTCGCGCGGTGCGTTTGAGGAAACTCCCGCCCGCGAACTTTGCATCGTAGATCGCGGACAATCCGAAAGAATAGCCGCGTTGCGCAATCGTTACCAGGTGCAATTTGAGCTGCGAATGAACGCCGCGACCAGCGTCAACAACTATGAGTATCTCGATATCCTGGATCGCGGCTGGCATGAGTCGGGGATGGGCCGGCCGGCCGGCGGCGTCCTCTGCGACATCGGCTGCGCCAGTTTCTGGTACGCGTCGGCCTTGCAAACATTCTTTCAGCCCGACCGGATGGTGGGCGTGGAAGTCGAGGGTTACCGGCTGTTCAGGGACGGGCGCACGCGGATCGACTATGCGGGGGGCTACCTAAGGAGTCTGCCTACGGCCCGGTTCGTGGTGGCGGACTACACCGATTACAGGGAGCCGGCCGACCTCATCAGTTCTTGGTTTCCGTTCCTGACGCCGGCCGCCATACTGGCATGGCGCCTGCCGCTGGCCCTCTTGGCTCCTGAGAGGCTATTTGCCCGAATTAGACATAATCTGCGCCCGAATGGGCTTTTCTTCATGGCCAATCATGGACCGCAGGAATCTGCCTTGGCTGACCATTTGTGCACCGCGGCAGGGCTGACGCGCTTGGCGCATTGGTCGGAGCCAGGGCTCCTGAGCCAGCACCGGATGCTGCCGCCCGTACTGTCCTGGTGGAAGGCCGCTTAAGAGAAATATTCGTATTTATCAGTAAATTGCTGTAGGATCGCGCCCGGTTCGTGATTTCTACTTGGTCCGTTTCTGGTCACCGCGCCGCTCCGGCGTCACCTTGGCCACAACCTACAAAGCAGGTTTCTTCGACCCAGGTGGCAGGCACTTGAAGCACACTGCATCGCAGTATGCACACGTGACCGGCCGATAGCTTCTTTTGTAGTAGGTATTCTTCAAATGACGAAAATGTATGTTGGCAATCTCCCGTTCTCAATGGACGAGTCCGCGGTACGCGCGCTGTTCGAAAAGCACGGCGCGGTACAGTCGGTTGCGTTGATCAACGATCGCGACACCGGCCGGCCCCGCGGCTTCGGCTTCGTTGAAATGGCGAGCGCAGATGCTGCGCGGGCCATGCAGGCCTTGAACGGCCACGATGTCGACGGGCGAGCGCTGAAGGTGAATGAGGCTCAGGAGCGCACCGGTGGCGGCGGCGGCGGCGGTGGTGGTGGTGGTGGATCGCGCGGTCCGAAGCGCTGGTAAGGCGTTTAGTATCGAGTGAGTACTGGGGCCGCAGCGATGCGGCCCCAGTCGTTTCTCGAGTGTCGCTTCGCGCGATTAGGGTTTACGCCTAAGTTGGCTTTGCCTATAATCGCGCCCCTCGGCGGAGGGCGTGACGGCCCGCACCGGGCTTTTCGTTGAAGATGAGGGGGCCGATGGTCCCCTTTTTTGTTTGGGATAGGGTTCAGCAGCATGCGTGATGCCTTGATGCGCTTATTAGAGCCGCCGATCGAGGCGCTGAATTATGAATTGGTCGATATCGAGTTTGCGCAGGCTGGTCGCGGCGGGGTCTTGCGGATATTCATAGACCGGAACGCGAAGGATTCCGGCTTAGGGGTAACGGTCGACGATTGCGCGAACGTGAGCCATGCGGTGAGCCAAGTGCTCGAGACCCAGGATCCGATCAAGGGGCATTACACGCTGGAAGTCTCGTCGCCGGGATTCGATCGGATCTTGCGCACGCGTGCGCATTTCGAGCGGTTCGTGGGCGAGAGGATTTTCGCCGAGCTGAAGTTGGCCGTAGAAGGAAGGCGGCGCTATGTCGGGGTCTTGAAGTCGATTGCGGACGGCATGATTGTAATGGAAGTCGACGGCAAGGCGCACAGCCTGCCGCTCGAACGAATTCAGAAGGCGCGGTTGCGGCCGGAGTGATGAGGAGTTTCACAGAACCATGAACAAAGAAATACTGATGGCGGTCGACGCAGTCTCCAACGAGAAAGGCGTCGACAAAGAAATTATCTTCGACGCGCTCGAAGCCGCGCTCGCTTCGGCAACCCGCAAGAAGCACGGCGAAGAATTGGATATACGCGTATCGATCAACCGCAAGACCGGCGGCTACGACACGTTCCGCCGCTGGAAGGTGTTTGCGGACGACTCCACCGAGCTCGAAGTTCCGGAGCGGGAACTGCGCCTGGACGATGCGCGCGAGATCGACAAGGACGTGGAGCCGGGCGGCTATGTGGAAGAGTCCATGGAATCGGTGCCCTTCGGCCGCATCCTCGCGCAGACGGCCAAGCAAGTCATCGTCCAGAAGGTGCGCGAGGCCGAACGCGCGCAGGTCGTCGACGCCTACAAGGACCGCGCCGGCACGCTGGTCAGCGGCATCGTCAAGCGCGTCGACCGCAACGGCGTCTATGTGGATCTGGGGGCGAACGCCGAAGGATTCATTGCGCGCGAAGAGATGATTCCCCGAGAGCCCGTGCGCTCCCAGGACCGCATCAAGGCCTACTTGAAGGAAGTGCGCACCGAGCCGCGCGGCCCGCAGCTGTTTCTGTCGCGCACCGCTCCGGAGTTCCTGATCGAGCTGTTCAAGCTCGAGGTTCCTGAAGTGGGCCAGGGTCTCATCAACATCCTGGCGGCGGCCCGCGACGCGGGGGTGCGCGCCAAGATCGCCGTGCGCAGCAACGATCCGCGCGTCGACCCGGTGGGCGCGTGCGTCGGCATGCGCGGCTCGCGCGTCCAGGCCGTTTCCAATGAAATCGCCGGCGAGCGCGTCGACATCATTCCGTTCGACGAGAACAACGCACAGTTCGTCATCAATGCGATGGCGCCCGCGGAAGTCACCTCGATCGTGGTTGACGAGGATTCGCACTCCATGGATATCGCGGTGTCCGAGGACAAGCTCTCCCAGGCCATCGGCAGAGGCGGCCAAAACATACGCCTGGCGAGCGAGCTGACGGGGTGGGAATTGAACGTCATGAGCGAATCGCAGGCCGAGGCGAAGAGCGAGACGGAGTCGCTGGCATTGCGCGAGACCTTCATGAAGCAGCTCGACGTCGACGCCGACGTCGCCAGCATCCTGGTGCAGGAGGGCTTTTCGACCATCGAAGAGATCGCCTACGTGCCTGCCAGCGAGCTGAACGGCATCGAGGAGTTCGACGAAGAGATCGTCAAAGAGCTGCGCACGCGCGCACGCGACGTTTTGCTGACGCAGGCGATCGCGAGCGAGGAATCGGTGGACGGGGCGGAGCCGGCGGCGGACCTGATAGAGGCTGCGGGCGATTCCCTGGCCAAAACCCTGGCTCGCAAGGGGGTGCGCACGCGCGAAGACCTGGCCGATCTGGCGGTCGACGAATTAGTAGAGATGGGCGGCATCGACGAGAAAAAAGCCGCAGAACTGATCATGGATGCCCGCAAGCACTGGTTCGCGGAAGAAGCTAAGGTCTAGGAGCAAGTATGGCAGATGTTACCGTAGCCCAATTCGCCGAGGTGCTGAAAGTCCCGGTCGATCGGCTGCTGCAGCAGCTCGATCAGGCGGGGATCAGGGTCGGCAGCGCCGAGGATATGATCAGCGAGGACGCGAAGCATGAGCTGCTCACGCACCTCAGGCGCAGCCACGGGCATGACGACGTGCAGGCCGATGCGGCTCCGCGCAAGATCACCCTGCGCCGCAAATCGCAATCGGAGCTGAAGCTCGCGAGTCCTCAGGGGCGCGCGCGAACCGTCAACGTCGAGGTGCGCAGCAAGCGTACCTACGTCAAACGCGAGGTTCTCGAGGATCAGGCGCGTCATCAGCAGGAAGAGCTCGATCGGCAGCGCGAGTCCGAGGAGCAGGCAAGGGCAGCCATCGAAAAGGCGGAACAGGAGAGGCTCGAGAAAGAGCGCCTGGACCGCGAGCGCCTCGAAGAGGAAAGCAGGCGCCGCAGCGACGAAGAGAACCGCAAGAAGACGGCGGAGGAAGAAGCGCGCCGCCTCGCCGAAGTGCAGGCGCGAGAGGTGGCCGAACGCGAGCGCAAGGCCGCCGCGGCGAAGCCTGGCAAGGCCGTGCGGGTGGAGGTGGACGACAAGGCGACGCGCTACGGCCGCCAGGAGCTGCACATCGTCGGCGATGTGAGCTCGCGGCACAAGAAAAAGAAATCCCGCGACGGCCGGCGCCGCTCGGTCGGCGGCGACTCGGATACCAAGCACGGATTTGAGATGCCGACCGCACGCGTGGTGCGCGAGGTGGCGATCGGCGAGGCCATGACGGTCGGCGAGCTCGCGCAGAAAATGGCGGTCAAGGCCACCGAAGTCATCAAAGTGATGATGAACATGGGCGTGATGGCGACGATCAATCAAATGATCGAGCAGGATACCGCGGTGCTGGTGGTCGAGGAGATGGGCCACACGGCGGTGCTGCGCAAGGAAAACATCATTGAAGACGATCTGCAGGGCGAAGCCGACTCCTCGCTCGAGGTGGTGCCGCGTCCGCCGGTCGTGACCGTGATGGGACATGTCGACCACGGCAAGACCTCATTGCTCGACTACATACGCCGCACCAAGGTGGCGGCAGGCGAGGCGGGGGGCATTACTCAGCACATCGGCGCATACCACGTCGAAACCGCCAAGGGCATGGTTACCTTCCTGGACACCCCGGGCCACGCGGCATTCACCTCTATGCGCGCGCGCGGCGCGCAGGTCACGGACATCGTGATCCTGGTCGTGGGCGCCGACGACGGCGTCATGCCGCAGACCATCGAGGCGATTCAACACGCGCAAGCCGCCAAAGTACCCATCGTCGTGGCGCTCAACAAGATGGACAAGCCGGAGGCGGATGCCGAGAAGGTCAAGCAGGAACTCACGAAGTACGGCGTGATACCGGAGGAATGGGGCGGCGAGAATATTTTCGTGCCCGTGTCCGCGCGAACCGGGCAGGGCGTGGATCAGCTGATCGACAGCATTTTGCTGCAGGCCGAAGTGCTCGAGCTGAAAGCGCCGACCACCGGCCTTGCGGCGGGCTATGTGATCGAATCGAGCCTGGAGAAGGGCCGCGGCGCGGTTGCGACCGTGCTGGTGCTGCGCGGCACGCTCAAGCTGGGCGATCCTCTGCTCATCGGGCAGGAATTCGGCCGGGTGCGCGCGCTGTTCGATGAAGCGGGACAGCCGATCGATGCGGCGGGGCCGTCGATACCGGTGGTGGTATTGGGCCTGTCCGGTGCGCCGAATGCCGGCGACGAGCTGCTGGTGGTCGAGAGCGAGCGCAAGGCGCGCGAAGTCGCGACGCATCGCCAGTCCAAGTCGCGCGACGTCAAGCTCGCGCAGAAGAGCGCGAACATGCAGGACGTGTTCTCGACCATGGGCGAGAGCAAGGCCGATTTCGTGCAGCTCTTGATCAAGGCCGATGTGCAGGGCAGCGTCGAGGCATTGCGCGATACCCTGAACGGATTGTCGACCGGCGAAGTTGCCGTGAACATCGTGGCATCCGGCGTCGGGGGCTTGACCGAATCCGACGTCACACTGGCTGCCGCTTCCAAGGCGCGCATCATTGCGTTCAACGTGCGGGGCGACGCGGCGGCGCGTGCAGCCATCAAGGACCATGGGGTCGATGTCCGCTACTACAGCATCATTTACGAAGCCATCGACGACATCCGGGCGGTCCTCACGGGCATGCTGTCGCCCGAGGTCAAGGAGCAGATCGTGGGGCTCGCGGCGGTGCGCAGCGTGTTCCGTTCGAGCAAATTCGGCACCGTCGCCGGCTGCATGGTGATCGACGGTTATGTGAGGCGCAATTTTCCGATTCGCGTGCTGCGCAACAACGTCGTCATCTTCGAGGGCGCCTTGGAATCCTTGAAGCGCTTCAAGGACGACGTCAACGAGGTGCGCGCAGGAACCGAATGCGGCATCGGGGTGAAGAACTACAACGACGTGCAGGAAAACGATCAGATCGAATGCTACTCCCGAGTAGAGGTGGCTCGGACTCTTTAGGTCGCGTTGCAGGACGGGGTCGCCTCGACCCCGTTGATTCCGGCGCGTAGCGCCTAACGAGTACTCGGTGCATGAGCACGGGACGAGGTTCAAAATCAGAGCGCGGCAGAAGACGATATGACAGACAAACATAATCCGCGGGCGCGGCGGCTGGGAGAGCAGATCCAGCGCGAGCTGGGAGAGCTTCTGCGGCGCGACGTCAAGGACGAGCGCATCGGCAATGTGACCATCACGGCGGTCAGCGTCACGGGCGATTTGCGCACGGCGCGTGTGTACTACCTGGTCTTCGGCAAGGACGGCCCCGATCCGAAAGTGCAGCGGGGCTTGGAGAGCGCCGCGGGATTCCTGCGCAACGCGCTGTCGAAGTCGCTGATGATCCGGTACACGCCCACGCTGAGCTTCGAACTCGACACCTCTATCGAGCACGGCGTGCGGCTGACTCAGCTGATCGACGCCGTGAACAAGCCCGACAAGCAGCCGGCGGCCGCCCGCCACGAAGACGATGAAGGGCAGGCGGTGGATGAAGGGCACGTGGTGGATGAAGGCGATTACACGCCATCAAAGCCGCAAAAGTGAAGTCTCGGGCCGCAAGCGTGAAGTCTCGGGTTGCAAGCGTGATCAATGCCCTCTGACATTCACGGGATTTTATTGCTCGATAAGCCCATAGGGGTCAGTTCCGCGGGAGCCGTAGCCAGGGTCAAGCGACTGTTCGACGCGCGCAAGGCGGGACACACCGGATCCCTCGATCCGCTGGCATCGGGACTGCTGCCCATTTGCTTCGGCGAAGCCACGAAATTCGGTGCCCAGCTCCTCGATGCGGACAAAACCTATCGCGTGACGGTGCGCCTCGGCGAGCGCACCTCGAGTGCCGACCGTGAGTCCGACGTCATCGAAAGGCGCGAATTGCCGCCTTATTCGGCGCAGCAGCTCGAGAAGGCGCTGAGCGAATTTCCGCGCGAATATGCCCAAGTGCCGCCCATGCATTCCGCGCTCAAACAGGACGGCAAGCCGCTGTATGAATATGCGCGCGCGGGCATCGTCCGCGAGCGGGCGGCCCGCCCGATTCTCATCCACGACATGCGCCTGCTCGATTGGCAGCCGCCGGATGTGTCCTTCGACGTGCGCTGCTCGAAGGGCACCTATATCCGGGTTCTGGCGGAGGATTTGGCGGCGCAACTGGGAACGATCGCTCATTTGGCGGCGTTGCGCAGGCTCGGAGTGGCGCCATTTGGTGCAGAACCGCAATGGTCCTTCGAGGCATTGGAATCCTTGAGCCCCGCACAGCGGCAGGATGTGCTGTTGCCGGTCGATGCCGCGCTGACTGCCTGGCAGCGGCTCGATCTATCCGCAGACGGGGTCAGCGCATTTCGGCAGGGACAAACGGTGTCCATTTCCGCCGATTTGGCTGGGTTTCCGCCGGGGACGGTGCGTATCTATGCGGCGGGCTTGGGATTCCTGGGTTTGGGGGAAATCGAGGCTACCGGCCGCCTGGTTCCCCTGCGACTTATTTCAGCGCAGACGAATCGCGCTTGAGAGCGGGTGCCGCGACGCGTACAATGCGCGCCTTCCAAAAGGTCTAAGTTATTGATTGAGGTTTGATTTCAATGCCACTTACTCGCGAAGAAAAGACGGGCGTCGTCGGTAAATTCCAGCGCAGCGCGCAGGACACCGGTTCTCCCGAAGTTCAAATTGCCTTGTTGTCCGAGCGCATCAACGGCTTGAGCCAGCATTTTACCGCCCACAAGGCCGACCATGCGTCGCGTCGCGGGCTGCTCAAGATGGTCAATCAGCGCCGCAAGCTGCTCGATTATCTCAAGAGCAGAACGCCGGACAAGTACACGCAATTGGTCGAACGCTTGGGGTTACGCCGCTAAAGGCGCCGCTGCAGACCGCACGCTCGAGGTGCGGGTCTGCGTCTATACATTTCCGATTACGCAAAGGGGCTCTACTACGTGAGCGCTATCAAAAAAAGTTTTAAGTATGGTGATCACACCGTAACCATTGAGACGGGCGAACTCGCGCGTCAGGCCGACGGCGCGGTGCTGGTCACCATGAGCGACACGGTGGTGCTGGTGACCGCGGTGGGCCTCAAGAAGGCGACACCCGGCCGCGACTTCTTTCCGCTCACGGTGAACTACCAGGAAAAGACCTACGCGGCGGGCCGCATTCCCGGCGGCTTCTTCAAGCGCGAAGGCAGGCCGACGGAGAAAGAGACTCTGACGTCGCGCCTGATCGACCGGCCGATACGGCCGCTGTTCCCGGAAGGCTTCATCAACGATGTGCAGGTGGTCGCCTCGGTCCTCTCGGTCAATGCCGAAGTGGACCCCGATATTGCATCGCTGCTCGGCGCATCGGCCGCTCTGGCCATTTCGGGAATGCCGTTCATGGGCCCCATCGGCGCCGCGCGCGTGGGCTATCTGGACGGCAAGTATATTCTCAACCCCACCGCAACCCAGTTGGTCGAATCGAAGCTGGACTTGGTGGTCGCCGGCACCCACGAAGGGGTGCTGATGGTCGAATCCGAAGCCGACGGCTTGAATGAAGAAGTCATGCTCGGCGCCGTCACGTTCGGTCACGAGCAGATGCAGGTGGCGATCAAGGCCATCAACGAATTAACCGCCGAGGCGGGCAAACCGAAATGGTCGTGGACCGCGCCCGAAGCGAACACGGAGTTGAAGGCGGCGGTAAGCGCTTTCGCGGAGAAGAATCTCGCGGCTGCCTATACGTTGACCGAGAAGCAGCAGCGCTATACGAAGATCAAGGAAGTCAAAGCGGCCACGGTCGAAGCGCTGACGGCGAGCGATGCCCCGGGCGCCGCGCCGAAATTCACCGCCGATCAGGTCGGCAATGAATTCTTCAATCTGGAATACCGGCTCGTCCGCGAGCGAATCCTCGAGGGGCACCCGCGCATCGACGGCCGCGACACCAAGACCGTGCGCGGCATCAACATCCGCACCGGCGTGCTGGCGCGAACTCACGGTTCGGCGCTGTTCACCCGGGGCGAAACCCAGGCATTGGTGGTAACCACCCTCGGCACGGGACGCGATGCGCAGATCATCGACGGGCTCACGGGCGAGCGCAAAGAGCCGTTCATGCTGCACTACAACTTTCCTCCGTTCAGCGTCGGCGAGACCGGCATGATGGGCTCGCCGAAACGGCGCGAGATCGGCCACGGTAACTTGGCCAAGCGCGGCGTCAAAGCCGTGATGCCCGGCGTGGAGAAATTCCCCTACGTCATCCGCGTCGTGTCGGAAATTCTCGAGTCGAACGGATCGAGTTCCATGGCGTCGGTGTGCGGCACCAGCCTGGCGCTGATGGATGCGGGCGTGCCGATCAAGGCGCCGGTGGCGGGCGTCGCCATGGGCCTGGTCAAGGAAGGGTCGCGATTCCAGGTGCTGACGGACATTCTGGGCGATGAAGATCATCTCGGCGACATGGATTTCAAAGTGGCCGGCACGAAGGACGGCATCACCGCGCTGCAGATGGACATCAAGATCACGAGCATCACGCGCGAGATCATGAAAGTCGCGTTGGACCAGGCGCGCGACGGCCGCCTGCACATCTTGGGCGAGATGAACAAAGTACTTTCCAAGCCGCGCGAGAGCATGTCGGAGTGGGCTCCCACGATCATCACGCTGAAAATCGATCCGGAAAAGATCCGCGACGTCATCGGCAAGGGCGGGGCCGTGATCCGGCAGATCACCGAAGAGACCGGCACCTCCATCGACATCGAGAACGATGGGACGGTGAAGATCGCCTCCGTGCAAGGAGCCGCGGGCCGTGAAGCTCAGCGGCGCATCGAGCTGATCACCGCCGACGTGGAAGTCGGCAGAGTGTACGAGGGCAAGGTGGCTCGGCTGATGGACTTCGGCGCCTTCGTGACCATTCTTCCCGGCCGCGACGGCCTGGTGCACATTTCGCAGATCTCCGAAGAGCGCGTCGAGCGCGTCGGCGATAAATTAAAGGAAGGCGATGTGGTGCGGGTGAAAGTCCTCGAGGTGGACCGGCAGGGGCGCGTGCGCCTGTCCATGCGCAACGTCGACGCCGCCTAAGCCGCCGGACATGTTGCAGTGCTCGGCGACCGCGCGCGCATGCACGCGCGGCCGCCGCACTCTTTACTCATAAGCGCCGAATTCACTTCGAATCGAAGTGTTCGTCGCGATCCTTATCGCCGTCGCGTGTACGGACAGTGGACAGTGCCTTGAAGGAATCATCCGCCGCCGAACGAATTCGCGGCGGACGGCTCTGCAGCTGCTGACTCATGACCTGCTTCAGGCTCTGGTCCAAGTGGCCGCTCACGAGGCTTTGCACGCTCGTGCCGTAGGCGCGGATTACGTTGACCATGAAATCCTGACTCAGGATGGGTTCAGCCAGATGCTCCTGCTCGGCAATCACTTGCAGCAAGATGCTGCGTGTAATGTCGGCATTGTTTTTCTTGTCGACGACTACAAACTCGATCCTTTCGACGACCAAGCGCCTCACATCGGCCAAGGTAATGTAACGGCTCTCCACCGTGTCATACAGGCGACGATTCGGATATTTCTTTATCACTCGCGGTTCGCTCATAGGGCTCCTCGCTCGTGTTGGCCGACGCGCCGCCGGAAGATGCCGGTTCGTGCCTGACCACGCGTGACCAGTCCTCAAAGGACTGACGGCTCAAGGATAACGCAATGCAGCGGTAAGGCAAATCGGCATTTTTTTGTATATTTTTTAAGCTGTTATACGCACCGTCAAGCGTTTCGGAACCCGCCGGATGTCCCATTGCCCCTCGGCCCAGGCCCAGGCTTGCCCAAGCCCGCCCCCCGCCAGCGAGTCCGGGGGCGCCATCCCCAGCATCCTGAACACCGTGAGAATCTGCGGCAACGCCTCTCCCGAGTCCAACCGCACGCTGCGCCGCGACTTGGCGAGCTTGGAGTCATCGGCTTCGGTGACCACAGGCAGATGCGCATAGACGGGCATCGGCAGCCCGAGGAGGCGCTGCAAATAGATCTGCCGCGGAGTGTTGTCCAGTAAATCGGCGCCGCGCACGACATGCGTGACCCCCTGCGCAGCATCGTCCACCACTACGGCCAATTGATAGGCGATGATTTGATCGCGCCGTTTGAGAATGAAATCGCCCACCGCGCCGGCGAGGTCTTGGCGGTAGGTTCCTTGAATGCGGTCGGAAAACAGGATGGACCCCGGCTCGACGCGCAGCCGAGTCGCGGTCGGTACGCCGAGAGCCGGACCCAGGCGGCAGGTACCCGGGTACCGGATCTCGTCCTCCAGCTGCAGGCGGCTGCAGGAGCACTCGAATGTCAAGCCGCGGGCTTGCAAGGTTTGCAAGGCACTGCGGTAGTGCGCGGCGCGATCGCGCTGGCGAACGACCTCGCCGTCCCATTCGAAGCCGAAGGCTTCCAGGGTCTCGAGTATGCGCGCCGCCGAGCCTGCGGCCTCGCGCGGGCCATCGACATCCTCGAGCCGCACCAGCCAGCGTCCCCCGTTCGCCCGCGCGTCGAGGAAACTCGCAACCGCCGTATACAGCGAGCCCAAATGCAGCTCGCCCGAGGGGGTCGGGGCGAAGCGGCCTATATAAGGCGGCGTTTTAGCGGTAGCGGTCGTCGCGGTCGCCGTACTGCTTTTCGCGACGTTCGCGACGCTCCTGGGCTTCCACCGACAGGGTGGCGACGGGCCTCGCTTCCAATCGCTTGATGCCGATTTCCTCGCCTGTCTCCAGGCAGTAGCCGTACGAACCGTCTTCGATGCGCTTCAGCGCCTCGTCTATTTTCCGGATCAGCTTTCGCTCGCGGTCGCGCGTGCGCAGCTCCAGGCTGAATTCCTCTTCTTGGGTGGCTCGATCGTTCGGGTCGGGGAAGTTGGCCGCCTCGTCCTTCATGTGCAGGACGGTGCGGTCCACTTCGACCATCAGGTCGCGCTTCCAGCTCTGCAATATCCGGGCGAAATGCTCCAGCTGTTCCTTGTTCATGTACTGCTCGCCGCGGCGGGCGATGTACGGCTTCACATTGCGCGGGCCTGCCAGCAAGCTGGCGGAGCCGGCCGATTCTGCGTCGCCGTCCTCGTCGTTTTGCGGCACGCGGTTCATCACGAGAGGGCGGGTATCGAATTTGATCGGAGCAACCTTTTCGCTGTGGATGCTGACTGGTTCCGGTTTCGCGCGCGGCACTTTCGCCGCCGCGGGCTTCGCCGGCGCGGATTTTGCGAGCGCGGGTTTCGCGATCGCGGGTTTAAGAACTGGCTTGTTGGGTTTCACTGTTACCTTCGATGTGGCAGGCGATGGCTTAGCTTTCGCTGGCGGCCGAGCCGCCTTTTTAGGGGCGGCTGCTTTGTGAGTCGCTTTCTTGGATGTCGCCTTACCTGGCCGCTTAGCCGCTTTATTGGGTTTCTTCGAGGGCATTTGAAGTCTCCGCCTCCTAACGAAAGAGCGCGCGATTATACCGACGCAATCAGGCCTGTACAGGCCACTGAGGCAACATATTTCGCCTGTATAAGCCTATGATTGGGAAGCAAAACCCCGGGGAGGGGGTGGGGAGGGTGTGTGCGCGCCGCCCTAGGGCAGGACAATGGGGGCCGGCGAGCTCCAGCCCGGCTGCCGATACTCCGCCGCCACAGTGGTGTAGATCCCGCCTCGAACGTTGAATTCCGCCAAAAGCCGCATGAAACGAGGCGAGGTTGCCCTCACCAGGTCGCCCAATATTTCATTGGTCACGGCCTCGTGAAAAGCGCCCCGGCTGCGGAAGGACCAGATGTAGAGCTTCAGGGACTTGAGCTCGACGCAGCGCTCGTCGGGCACGTATTCCAGCTTGAGCGTGGCGAAATCCGGCTGTCCCGTTTTTGGGCATAGGCAGCTAAACTCCGGAATGGTCATGCGTATGGTGTAGTCCCGCTCGGGGGCGGGATTTGCAAAAATTTCCAATTGGGTGCCGGGTTCGGTCATGGGCGGATGCGGCGGGATGGCCGGGGGTTTACGAAAGTGACGTTTACTTTACACTACGCGCCTCATCGACGGCCACGCGCCTAGGTTCACCCAAATAATGCGCTTAACGAAACTCAAGATCGCCGGCTTCAAATCCTTCGTCGATCCGACCACCGTCACCTTTCCGAGCAGCCTGACGGGGGTCGTGGGACCGAACGGATGCGGCAAATCCAACATCATCGACGCGGTGCGCTGGGTGATGGGCGAGATTTCCGCGAAGCACTTGCGCGGCGAATCCATGGCGGACGTCATTTTCAACGGCTCCGCCGCGCGCAAGCCCCTGGGCGCCGCATCGGTCGAGCTGGTGTTCGACAATTCCGACGGCAAGATCGGCGGAGAGTACGCCGCCTACAACGAGGTCGCGCTGCGCCGTTCCGTGAGCCGCGACGGCAACTCCGACTACTACATCAACGGCACCAAGGTGCGCCGCAAGGACATCACCCAGCTGTTCCTCGGGACCGGACTCGGCACGCGCAGCTACGCCATCATCGAGCAGGGCATGATTTCGCGCGTCATCGAGGCGCGGCCGGACGATCTGCGCGCATTCCTGGAGGAAGCCGCGGGCATCTCCCGCTACAAGGAGCGGCGCCGCGAAACCGAAAATCGGATCGGCCATACCCGCGAGAATCTGGACCGGCTGAACGATCTGCGCGAAGAAGTGGAGAAGCAGATCCGCCATCTGCAACGCCAAGCCGCGACGGCACGGCGCTATCAGGCGCTGAAGGAAGAGGAACGCAAGCTGCAGGCCGAACTGCTCGCCTTGCGCATGCAGAGCCTGGACGCGGAGGCGCAAGTGCGCGATGCGGCGACCTCGAGCTGCGAGACGGCCATGCACGCGGTGCTGGCGGATCTGCGGGAAGTCGAAGCGCAGATCGAGAGGATTCGCGCAGATCAAGCGTCGAAAGCCGATGTGCTGGGAGGGATTCAGACCCGTTTCTACGAGGCGGGGGCCGAGGTGACCCGAATCGAACAAGGCATTCAATTCACCCGCGAGATGCGCCAGCGGCAGCGCGCCGACTTGGAGCAGGCCGAGACCCAGGTCGCCGAACTGGGCGGAGTCCTGCAGCGCGACCGCGGCCAGCTGGAATTGCTGTCGCAGGAATTGGCGACCATGGTTCCCGGCCTCGACGCGGCGCACGCCGAGGAGCTTCGCACTGCGCAGGCACTGCAGGGCTGCGAGCAGGCGCTTGCGGCATGGCAGCACACCTGGGATGCGCACGCGCAAGCCGTGGCGCTCGGCCAGCGCGAGACCGGAGTCGAACGCGCGCGCATAGAACAACTGGAGAGCCAGCAGCGGAGGCTGTTGCAGCAGCAGGAGCGCCAAGAGAGCGAGCGCGCCACGCTGATCCAACTGCAGCCGGCGATTGCGCTGGAAACGCTGGAGAACAAGGCGGCGTTGGCCCGCGATGCGGGCGAAAGGGCCGCGGCGGAGCTCCAAGAGCTGCTGGCGGAGATTTCGGCCACGAGAGATCGGGAGCGTGAGCAGTCGCAGGCGCTGAACGCCCTGCGTACGCGCTGGCAGCAGGCGCTGGGCACGCAGGTGTCGACCGAAGCTTTGCAGGCGGCGGCGCTGGGCAAAGCCTCCGGCAAGGTGACCGAATGGCTGAAATCCAAATCCTTGGATGGCCAGCCGCGCGTCGCGCAGCAGCTGCGCGTCGATCGAGGCTGGCAGCGCGCCGTTGAAACCGTGCTCGGTTCCTACCTCGAGGCGGTGTGCGTCGACGGCCTGGACAGCGTCACTGATTTGCTCGCGAGCTTCGACGGCGGGCACTTGGCCGTCGTCAGCACGGCTGGGGCGTCGGCCGCGCCCGGCGGCTCCGACTCGCTGCAGGCGAAAGTGCAGGGTGCCACCGTGCTGGGCTCGGTGCTGTCGTCCGTGTTCACCGCCGAAACCTTGAACGAGGCGCTTGGACGCAGACGTCACCTGGCGGCGGGCGAGTCGGTGGTGACCCGCGACGGCATATGGCTGGGATCGGACTGGCTGCGAATTTCGCGCGCCGCCGATCCGCACACCGGCGTGATCGAGCGCGAAGAGACCTTGCGCGAGATCCGCGCGCAATTGGGCGGGCTCGCCGAGGAGGTCAAGGATCTCGAGCATCGCCTGGAACTCACGCGCGAGCGGGTCCGCGACCTCGAAGACCGGCGCGACCACTTCCAGGCGGACGTCAACCGCCTGCATCGCGAACACGTCGACCGGCGCGCGGAATTCGATTCCGCGCAGGCGCGCAACCTGGACGCGGCGCGGCGCCTGTCGCAGCTCGAAACCGGCCTGGCGGACGTGCGCGCCGAACTCGAGCGCGCCGAAACGGATTTACGCGCCGCGCGCGGCCGCATGGAGGCCGCCATCGACGAATTGGCGGCTCTCGAGCCCAAGCGGGTGGATCTCGAGGAAGAACGCGACCGCATGCGCGCCGACCTCGGCACGGCCCGCGCGGCGGCGCAGACGGCCCAGCAGCTGGCTCGGGAACTGGCCCTGCAGGTGGAGTCGCGGCGCTCGTCGCACGCCTCCCTGACGACGACGCTGTCTCGAATCGAAAAGCAGCTCGAAGCTCTGGAAACGCGCCGCAACGAGCTGGCCGGCCAGCTCGCGGAGGGTGAAACGCCGCTTGCGGCCGCGCAGACCCAGCTCGAACAGTCGCTGCGCATACGAGCCGAAATCGATGCCGAGCTGCATGCCGCGAGAATCGCGAGCGAAGAATTGGACGCGCAGCTGCGGGACCGCGATTCCGGGCGCGCGGCCGTCGAGCAGCAGGTCGAAGCGGCGCGCGCAAGTCTGGATGAGGCGCGCCTGGCCGCTTCGCAAGTGCGTGTACGCCGCGAGAGTGTCGCGGAGCAGCTCGCTGCGACGAACTTCGAGCTTGCCGTGCTGCTCGGACAACTGGCGGCGGAAGCCACGGTGCAGGCCTGGGAGTCGCAGCTGGAGGAGACCAAGGGCAAGATCGAGCGCTTGGGCCAGGTCAATCTTGCAGCCATCGGGGAATTCAAGGAGCAGTCGGAACGCAAGGAGTACTTGGATCGGCAGTGCAAGGACCTGACAGACGCCCTGGAGACCCTCGAGTCGGCGATGCGCAAGATCGACCGGGAGACGCGCACGCGCTTCCAGGATACCTTCGACAGGGTGAACGCCGGCCTCAAGGAGAAATTCCCGCGGCTGTTCGGCGGCGGGCATGCCTACCTGGAACTCACCGGCGAAGAGGGCGCCGCGGCCGGCGTATCCGTCATGGCGCGCCCGCCGGGCAAGCGCAACAGCACCATCAGCCAGCTCTCGGGCGGCGAGAAAGCGCTGACGGCCGTGGCGCTGGTGTTCGCCATATTCGATTTGAACCCTGCGCCGTTCTGTCTGCTGGACGAGGTCGATGCGCCGCTCGACGAAAACAACGTCGGCCGCTTCTGCGACATCGTGCGCGAGATGTCACGCAATGTGCAATTCATTTTCATCACGCACAACAAGAGCACCATGGAACTTGCGGCGCAGCTGGTCGGTGTCACCATGAATGAGCCGGGAGTGTCGCGCTTGGTGGCGGTGGATGTGGATGAGGCCGTGCGCATGGCGGCGATGTAGGCGCACGCGCTTGGCTGCCGAGTTGCGCTGGATATTGCTGGGACTGGGCCTGACGCTGCTCGCCGGCATTTGGTGGTGGACGGCACGCCGGTCCGGCCAGACGCCCGGCAACGCGGAGCTGCGCGAATCGAGCGCCGGCAAGCCGGTGCAGCCGCTGACGACGATCGATCGCGATTTCGCTGAGCGCCGAGATTCCGCCGAGCGCCACGACTCCGCCCAGCGCCACGACTCCGCCGACCGTTACGATTCGGATGAACGGCGGGATTCCGATGACCGCCGCGACTGCGAAGCGGAACCGCAGCCGTGGGGCGTGCCGCCCTTCGAACCGCTCAGCATCCGCACCGCGGAATTCGATCGAGTCCCGGTATTGGACGGCCCGATGATGGTCCATGCCGATCCCTTTCCGGCGGCCCCGGCGCCCGCGCCTCCGCCGCGCTCGACTTCCGCCGACAGAAGCGCCGTCGAGAACAGCGACCGACCGGCCGCTGCATCGCCGCCCGCGGCGAGCGCCGCCGAACGGCAGCGGATAGTGACCATTCGCGTTTGCGCCGTGGGTGAGGCGCTCTGGTCCGGAGCCCGATTGATGGCGGCTCTCGAGCTGCATGGGCTGGCGTTCGGCCGTTACCAGGTATTTCACCGCAAGCACACCGACGGCCGGAGCCTGTTCTGTGTCGCCAGCCTGATCGAGCCGGGAACCTTCGACGTGGCGGAGATGCCGGATCAGGAGTATCGGGGCATAACTCTGTTCGCCGTGCTGCCGGGGCCGATCGAGCCCCTCGAGACCTTGGACGAGCTGTTCAGCACGGCGCGGGGGTTGGCGGAGGAATTGTCCGGCCTGGTGCAAGACGCCAAGGGAATGCCGATGTCGCCGCAGCGGGCCGCCGCCTTGCGGGAGGACATCGGGCGCTTCAGGGCCTCGCTGGCTTGAGGTTTTGCGGAATGTGCGCCCAGAGAGCAGCAGATCCGGCCAAGAAAGCGGCGGCGCGCGCCGCCGAGCTCAGGGACATCCTCGAACGCTACAACTATCGCTATCACGCGCTCGACGATCCGGAAGTTCCGGACGCCGAATACGACAAGCTCATGCTCGAATTGCGCGCTCTGGAGGCCGAGCGCCCTGAATTGCGGACTCCGGATTCACCCACACAGCGGGTGGGTGCAGCTCCCGTCGCGGCCTTCGGCATGGTCAAACACCCGCTGCCGATGCTGTCCCTGGACAATGCATTCAGCGAGGACGACGTACGCGACTTCGACCGCCGTGTTCGCGAGCGTCTCGAGCGGGAGGAGCCGGTGCGCTATTCGGCGGAGCCGAAATTGGACGGCTTGGCCATCAGTGCGCGATATGAGAACGGCAATTTCGTGCGCGGTGCGACTCGCGGCGACGGTGAAACCGGCGAGGACATTACTCACAACTTGAGGACGATCAAGGCACTGCCGATGAAACTGCGCGCCGATCCGCCGTCCGTGCTCGAAGTTCGCGGCGAGGTGTTCATGCCCCTGGCGGGGTTCAAGCGATTCAATGCGGAGGCCGTTGCACGGGGCGAGAAGAGCTTCGTCAATCCACGCAATGCGGCGGCGGGGAGCCTGCGTCAGCTGGATCCGAAAATGACTGCGGCGCGTCCTCTCGACGTGTTCATCTACGGACTCGGAATCGTGGAAGGCGGCGAGCTGCCGACACATCACAGCGCGATCCTGCAGACACTGCGCCATTGGGGTTTCAAGATATGCCCGCAGTCCCGCGTCGTGGAAGGCGCCGGCGGGTGCCTGGATTACTACCATGAAATCGGCGTGCTGCGCCCGAATCTGCCGTATCAGATCGACGGTGTGGTTTACAAGGTCGACGATCTCGAGCTGCAGAAACGGCTGGGATTCATTTCACGGGCGCCGCGCTGGGCGATTGCGCACAAGTTTCCCGCCGAAGAAGCACTGACCACGGTGCGCGGCATCGAGTTTCAGGTAGGCCGCACCGGCGCACTGACGCCCGTGGCGCGGCTGGAACCGGTCTTCGTAGGCGGCGTCACCGTCAGCAACGCGACCTTGCACAACATGGATGAGCTGGCACGCAAGGACGTGCGCGTGGGCGATACCGTGGTCGTGCGCCGCGCCGGCGATGTGATTCCGGAAGTCGCAAGAGTGCTGCCGGAGCGCAGGGTGGACGGAGCTCTGCCGGTGATATTGCCGAGCGTCTGTCCGGTTTGTGGATCGCCGGTGGTGCGAGAGGCGGACCAGGCCGTCGCGCGCTGCACCGGCGGGCGGACATGCGCGGCGCAGCGTAAGGAGGAGATCAAGCATTTTGCCTCACGCCGCGCGCTCGACATTCAGGGGCTCGGCGACAAGCTCGTCGAGCAGCTGGTCGACCGCAACTGGGTGCGGACGCCGGCCGACCTGTTCGCCCTGCAGACGCAGCAGCTCGCCGAACTCGACCGCATGGGGGACAAGTCCGCGCAAAAACTGCAGTCGGCCATCGAGGCCGCGAAGCACACCAGCTTGCCGCGATTTCTGTACGCCCTCGGCATACGCGATGTGGGGGAGGCGACGGCGCTGGCGCTCGCGCAGCATTTCGGCGACATCGCCGCGCTGCGCCGGGCCGGCGAGGACGAGATCCAGCGGGTTCCCGATGTGGGTCCGGTGGTCGCAAAGAATGTCGCCGCCTATTTCCAGGATCCCGACAATGCGGCCATCGTCGATCGGCTGCTCGCCGGCGGAGTCGCCTGGCCGGCTCCGGTACGCTCCGCTGCCCAGGGGGAATTAGCGGGGAAAACCTTCGTTCTGACGGGCACGCTCGAGTCACTGACGCGCGAGGAGGCCGGCGAGGCCATCGTGCGGCTTGGCGGCAAGGTGAGCGCCGGCGTGTCGAAGAAAACGCACTATGTGGTGGCGGGAGCGGAGGCGGGTTCCAAGCTCGAGAAAGCCGAGCAGCTGGCCATCGCCGTACTCGACGAGGCGGCATTTCTGGCCTTGCTGAAGAAGTAGCGGGTTCCCGAGAACCCGCTACCGCAAACTATCCTCAGAGTTTCTTTTCGATCTTGGCGGTCTTCTTCAGGCCCTCCAGATATTCCTGAAATTTCTTCTGCATGATGCCGTTGGTCAGCTGGGCCTTCATTTGGTCGAAGGGCGCATCGCGGGTATCTTCCAGCTTGATGATGTGCCAGCCATACTGAGTCTGGACCGGATCGGAGGTCATCTCGCCTTTCTTCAGGCCTTTGACGGCATCTCCGAAGGGCTTGACCATGCGCGCCGTCGTGAACCAGCCAAGATCGCCGCCATTCGCCTTCGAACTGTCCGTGGATTCGGCTTTCGCGACGTCTTCAAATTTCGCCCCGGCCTTGATTTTCTTGATGAGCTGATCGGCCTTTTCCTTGCTGGGCACCAGGATGTGCTCGGCGTGATACTCCGTCTTGTCCGTCGCGGCGTCGTACGCGGCATGCAGTTCCTGGTCGGAGGGCTCGTGGCTCTTCACATACTTCTGCGCGGCGGCGTCCGCCAGAATCTGCGTGCGCAGAAGAGCGATGCGGGTGGCGACTTCCGGATCGTTCTGCAATCCGTCTTTCTCGGCCTGCGCCGCGATGAGCTGCATATTGATCATCTGGTCGAGAACCTGGTTCTTCTCCTCAGCGGTCACGTCGCTCTCCGGCTTGCCGCGCAGCAGACCCTTCAGGTAATCGTCGAAGGCATCATGCGAGATGGGCGTGCCGTCGACGATGGCGACCGGAGGCGAAGCCGACTTGTCGCCGGCCGCGGGGGCCGCCGGCTGCTGTCCCTTGCCGCAGGCCGTCAGCAGTAGGGTAATTGCGGCCACGGTGGACACGCGGGTCCACTGTGTACTGAAAAATTGCGTCATTTGGTTCCTCTACACACGAAAAAGGCGATTGGCCACATGCGCCGCGCCCGGGGGCGGCAGTTTAGCCTTTACGGCGCAATCTTCCCAATTATCCGTGCATTTGTGCCGGCAGGTCATGCCTCAAGGGGGCGACGCCTCGATGGCCAGGGCGTGGATGTCGGTCTTCAGCAGGTCATCGACGGCGGCGTAGACAAGCCGATGGCGCGCCACCGGGGAGACCCCGCGGAAGGCCTCAGCCACGATTGTTACGCGGAAATGACTGTGTCCGCCCGCGGCTCCGGCGTGGCCGGCGTGGAGGTGACTCTGGTCCTCGATGAGCAGGCGCGTGGGCGCAAAACGGGCCTCGAGGCGGCTGCGCAGGCGCTGTTCGCGGTCCGATCCCGTCCCGCTCATGGCTCAGCCCTGGATTGCGCGGCCTTGGTCTTGCCGCTCAGCCAGAACACCTGCGGCACCATGAATATCATCATGGCCACGGTAATGCCGAAAACCTTGAAATTGACCCAGATGCTCTCATCGAAGTTGTGCGCCACGTAGATATTCGCCGCCGCCAGAAGGGCGAGCCAGCCCGCCCAGAGGCAGTTGATCAGAAGCCAGGTGCGCGTCGAAATGTTCAACGGCTCGTTGAACACCGATTCCAGCATGCGCCGCGCAAAAGGCTGCTTGCCGATGAACATGCTGCCGAGGAAGGCGGCCGAAGCCAGTGCCAGCAGCACGGTCGGTTTCCACTGAATGAAGCGGCTGTCGTGCAGCAGCAGAGTGGCCGAGCCCAGCCCGAACGCCACCACGGTGGTGACGATATGCATGGTCTTGAACTCGCCGGAGCGCAGCCGGTGCACCACCAGCTGCAAAAGGCAGGCGATCATCAAGGCGCCCGTCGCCCAGTAGATGCCCAGCCATTTGAATCCGGCGAAAAAAACGATGAGCGGCGACCATTCGAGGAGTAGGTTCATATGGGTATCATAGCCGACGAATGAGCATCTACCTGCAACTGCATCCCGTATCGCCGCAGCAGCGCTTCGTGCGTCAGGCTGTCGAGGTTCTGCGCGGCGGAGGAGTGATCGTCTACCCCACCGATTCCTGTTACGCGCTGGGCTGCCATATCGGCGATAAGGCCGCACTGGAGCGCATTCGCGACATCCGGCAAACGGACCGGAACCACCATTTTACCCTGGTATGCCGCGATCTGGCCGAGGTCGGCAAGTACGCCATCGTCGACAATTGGCAGTACCGGCTGCTGCGCGCCCATACGCCGGGTGCCTACACTTTTCTGCTCAAGGCCTCGCGCGAGACGCCGCGGCGCTTGAAGCACGAGCGCCGGGGGACCATTGGACTGCGCGTTCCGGATCATCCCGTGACGGCCCTGATGCTGCGCGAGCTTGGCGAACCGGTCATGAGCTCGACCTTGCTTCTGCCCGGCGAGGAGCTGCCCCGCACCGACGCCAGGGATATTTATGAGAAGCTCGAACACAGCGTCGATCTGGTGCTCGACGGCGGCAATTGCGGGCTGACTCCCACCTCGGTCATCGACCTGTCCGGCGACCGGGCCATCGTGGTGCGCACCGGGCGAGGCGATGTAAGCCCCTTTGCCGACTCGGCAAACGTATAATGCCGGCGCGATGCGGGCAATAGAGCTCGTGTTTAGTTTAAATAACGAGTGTAACCATTGGATCTTTTTGCATTTATTTACAAGATTTCGATTTACGCAATCCCGGTACTCTTTGCAATTACCCTGCATGAAGTCGCGCATGGATGGACGGCCAGATACTTCGGTGACCGCACCGCCGAGATGCTGGGGCGCTTGAGCTTGAACCCGTTGCGCCACATCGACCCGATCGGCACA
Source organism: uncultured Gammaproteobacteria bacterium (assembly GCA_963784105.1). Taxonomy (GTDB): domain Bacteria; phylum Pseudomonadota; class Gammaproteobacteria; order Steroidobacterales; family Steroidobacteraceae; genus Bog-1198. The sequence goes on along the minus strand of CAWAQE010000007.1, from coordinate 95,150 downwards.
TTGCTGGTTCCGGGCCTGTTGCTGGCCGTGGGCGGTCCCATGTTCGGATGGGCGAAGCCCGTGCCCGTGGCAACCGGCGTGCTGCGCAATCCGCGCCGCGCCATGATTCTGGTGGCCCTTGCGGGGCCGGCGGCGAATATTCTAATGGCGTTGTTCTGGTGCGCGGTGCTGGGTGCGATCGCCCGCATGGACGGCAATGAAACGCTGGATAGATGGATCGCGCTCATGGCGCAGGCGGGTATTTTGATCAACGTGGTTCTGGCGATTTTCAATCTCCTGCCGATTCCGCCGCTGGACGGCGGACGAGTGCTGACCGGGCTGCTGCCGCCGCGGGTGGGGGCTCGCTTGGAGAAAATCGAACCAGTGGGCCTCTTCATCGTGCTTGGGCTGTCGGCCTTCGGTCTGTTCGGCTGGCTGTTCAATCCGGCGTACCGCACCACCGGGCATGTGATTTTGAAGCTGCTGGGCAGCTCCGCATGAGCGGCCCCATACAGAACCGCCGCGTGCTGTCCGGCATGAGACCCACGGGCCAGCTGCACCTCGGCAATTACCACGGCGCCCTCAAGAACTGGATCGAGCTGCAGTACCAGTACGAATGCTATTTCTTCATTGCCGACTGGCATGCGTTGACCACGGGGTACGAGGACACCTCGAAGCTCGAGGAGTATGTCTGGACCATGGCCATCGACTGGTTGGCGGCGGGCCTCAATCCCGGGGTAGCCACCCTGTTCATACAGTCCAAGGTGCCGGAACATGCCGAACTGCACCTCCTGCTGTCGATGATCACGCCCTTGGGCTGGCTGGAGCGCGTGCCGTCCTTCAAGGATCAGCAAACCCAGATCGCCGACCGCGACCTGAGCACCTACGGCTTTCTGGGCTACCCCCTGCTGCAATCGGCGGATATTTTGATGTACCGCTCTCAGTACGTGCCCGTGGGCGAAGATCAGATCGCGCACGTGGAGATCACGCGCGAGGTGGCGAGGCGCTTCAATCACATCTACGGCCGCGAGCCTGAGTTCGAGCAAAAGGTCGAGAAAGCGATCAAGAGCCTGGGCTCGCGCAACTCGGCCATGTACCGCAGCCTGCGCAAGGAATTCCAGGAAAAGGGCAGCGCGGATGCGCTCGCCAAGGCACGGGCGCTGGTCGAAGCGAATGCCCGTTTGACCGTGGCCGACCGCGACCGGCTGTTCGGCTACTTGGAAGGCACCGGAATCGCCATCCTGCCCGAACCCGAAGTGCTGCTCACCGCCACCCCCAAAGTGCCGGGACTGGATGGGCGCAAGATGTCGAAATCCTACGGCAACACCATCGGCCTGCGCGAGGAGCCGGACTCAGTCGTCAAGAAGCTCAAGGCGATGCAAACCGATCCCGCCCGCGTGCGCCGCACCGACCCCGGCGATCCCGACAAATGCCCGGTGTGGGATTTGCACAAAGTGTATTCAAACGCAGACACTCGAGCGTGGGTGCAGCAGGGCTGCCGCAGTGCGGGCATCGGCTGTCTGGAATGCAAGGCGCCCCTGATCGAAAAAATAGTCGAGGAGATATCGGCCATCTCGAAACGGGCGCAGGAGTTCGAGGAGAATCCCGAACTCGTACGCGGTATCATCGCCGAAGGGTGCGAGCGGGCGCGAGGCGTGGCGCGCGACACTCTCGACGCCGTCCGTCAAGCCATGGGCATGGATTACCGATGAAACCTGAATTGACGCTCGTGCAGAACGTTGCGCCGCCTGCGGCGGCGGCGCAGCCTGCGCAGGCGGAGATGCCGTTTGCGGTCGTGGAGGGCCAGCCCATTACCGAGATGCCGCGAGACTTGTACATCCCGCCGCAGGCCCTGGAGGTGTTTCTCGAGGCCTTCGAGGGGCCGCTCGACATGTTGCTGTACCTGATACGGCGGCAGAATCTGGACATTCTCGACATCCCGATCGCCGAGATCACGCGCCAGTACATGCGCTACATCGAATTGATGCAGGTGCTGCAGTTGGAATTGGCGGGCGAGTACCTGCTGATGGCGGCGACTCTCGCCGAAGTAAAATCGCGCATGCTGCTGCCGCGCATTGCCAACGACGAGGCCACGGAGGAGACGGATCCTCGCGCCGAGCTGGTGCGCCGTCTGCAGGAATACGAACGCTTCAAGCGCGCCGCCGAGGGCATCGATCGCATGCCGCGGCTGGAGCGCGATACATGGGTGGCGTCGGCGGATCTGGTGGATCGGAAAGTCGTGCGCCTTCCGCCGCAGGTCAGCCTGCAGGAAATGCTGCTGGCTTTTCAGGAGGTGCTTGCGCGCAGCGACATGTTCGCCCATCACCATGTGCAGCGCGAGCCGCTGTCGGTGCGGCAGCGCATGACGGACGTGCTGTCGTCGCTGAGCGCGAGCGCATTCGTGGACTTCGTGCAGCTGTTTCGCGCCGACGAAGGACGCCGCGGGGTGACGGTGACCTTCGTCGCCGTACTGGAACTGCTGCGCGAGGGGTTGATCGAAATAGCGCAGGCGGAGGCTTATGCGCCGCTGCACGTACGCCTCGGCAATCCTGCCCGGCACTTGAAACTGGTGACCGACGACGGCGGCGCCAATGAGGCCCAAGCGAAAACCCAATGAACGATCAATACGTGAAGAATGTGATTGAAGCGGCGCTGCTGGCCGCCGGCCGACCGCTGACCATGGATGAGTTGGTGAGCGTGTTCGACGAACGCGACGGGTCGAATGCCGAGGAGGTTCGCGGCGCACTGTCGGCGCTGAGGGCGGACTATGAGACGCGCGGGCTGGAATTGCTGGAGGTGGCGAGCGGCTACCGGATCCAGATCCGAGCCGCGGTGGCTGAGCCGGTGTCGCGGCTGTGGCAGGAGCGGCCCGCCAAGTACTCTCGGGCTCTGCTCGAAACCCTGGCATTGGTAGCCTACCGGCAGCCGATCACGCGCGGCGAAATCGAGCAGATCCGCGGCGTGGCCGTCAACCCGAACATCATCAAGACCCTGCTGGAGCGCAGCTGGATTCGCGTGGTCGGGCACCGCGACGTCCCGGGCAGGCCGGAACTGCTGGGCTCGACCCGGGAGTTTCTGGACTATTTCGGGTTGAAGAAGCTCGATGACCTGCCGACTCTGGCGCAGCTCAAGGAGCTCGAAGATCTGCGCGTGCAGTTGACCCTGCCGGGCGCCGGTCCGCAGGTCGCAGCGGTCGACGCTGACACTGATGCCGACGCCGAGGCGAGCGGGTTGCCGGATGCTTCCGACGATGACGATGAACAGGACTCGGCAAGCGTGCGGGACGCGTCCGGCGGCCAGGATTCGGCAAGCGAGCAGGATTTGGACGGCGCGGCGCCGCAGCCTCGAGACTTGGTCGCCCGCGGTACTCGAGACGAACCGAATTGATGCCGACCAGACCGCCCCGCAGACGGTCGCCAACGCGAAAGCAGGCCGAGGAATCGGCGCAGCGCAAGGATCCGCCCCCCACCGAGCGCGTGCAAAAGCTGCTGGCCGCGGCTGGCATAGGCTCGCGCCGCGAAGTGGAGCGCTGGATCCGCGAGGGACGGCTGCAGATCAACGGCGAAGTGCCGGCCCTCGGAGCCAAGCTCACCCCTCGGGACCGTATTACTCTGGACGGCCGGCCGGTCCGGCTGCATGCGCCGGCGGTCAAGGAGCTGCGGGTGCTGTTGTTTCATCGCTCGCCGGGCGAGCCTCTCGACCTGAAGGCAGCCACCTCGCGCGCGGCGGAACACTTGAACTTGCCCCGCTCCTCCGGGCGCTGGCTGGCCATCCAGCCCATGCCGCCCGTCGACGGTGGCTTGGAAATTCTCACCGATGACGGATCCTGGGCGCACCGGGTCTCGCGCGGAGTGCATGTGCTGACCGTCGACTATGTGTTGCGAGTGCGCGGGCCGCTCGGGAATGAACTCGTCGAGGAGTTTCGCGCGGCCACGGATTGCGAAGGCGAAGCGATGAGCATATTGAAGGCGGACGCGCAGTACGGCGAGGGCTTCAATCATTGGCTCAACGTCACCGTACGCGCCACACGCTCCGCGCAAGTGCGGCATTGGTGGGCGGCGCGCGGCATCATCGTCAGCCGGCTGATGCGCGTGCGATTCGGACCGGTGCACCTGTCCCGCGAACTGCCTCGCGGGCATTCACGCGCGATGCTGGCAAGCGAGCGCAATGCGCTGGTCAACGAAATCGATGCGGCCAGGCCCGCGGCCTAGCCCCCCGGACGAACGCCAAGCCACCCGGTCGACATCACGTCGCCGAGGCCTAGTTGACCGACGGCTGCGACGCTTGCAGTAATTGCGCCAGGTACTGCTGCCACAGGGCGGCCCAGCTGTGCGTGCCGTGCCCATGCGTCTCGTCGGAAGCCGGCAGAAGCACGAAATGGCCGCTTCTCACGCGCTTGATTTCCCGCTCCGCGATGCCGAGTTCCGGCGGGTTGACGAAATCATCGGCCGAGTTGACCAGGGTCAGGGGGGCTTTGATTTTCTCCAGACTCGATGAGGGATCGTAGTCGCGGGATGCCGCCACTTGGTAGAGCAGGTCATTGGCGTCCAGATTCTCCATTTCGCGCGGCATGTATTCCTTGAGAAACTCGTCCGCGGCGTCCCGGGTCGGCAGCACAGTCTGTAATTCAATCGGCGCGCTTCCGGCGATCAGCAGCAGGCCGGCGGCGGTGCGCAATGCGCCCTGGGGCTCGCTTTGGTACTCGCCTTGCTGCCACTGCGGGTCGTCGCTGATCGCCTGCATGAGCAGATCGCGCCAAAGACGGTTGCGGCCGGCGATCTGCACGGGCAGGCAGGCGAGGGGCATCAAGGCGTCCATGAAGTCCGGATACGCTTCGCCCCACATGAAGGTTTGCATGCATCCCATCGAGGTGCCCATCACCAGCCGCAGGTGATCGACCTGCAGTCCCTGCGCGACCAAGGTGTGCTGAGCGGCCACCATGTCCGCGTAGGCGTAGTGCGGAAAGCGCGCGTGCAGGGCGTCGCTGGGCTTGCTGGATCTTCCGTGGCCGATCCCGTCCGGCAAAATGATGAAGTATTTGTTGCTGTCCAGCAGCTGGCCTTTGCCGAACAGAACGCCGGCAAAGCGCTTGGTGAGGAAGCTGCGGCCGGAGCCGCCGGTGCCGTGCAGGATCAGGACGGCGTTGTCGACCCTGCCGTGCGAGTCGCGGCGCGGCTTGCCGAGAACGGTGTAGTGCAGGCGCAATTCCGGCAGAGTTTCACCCGACGCAAAATGGAAGTCGGTGATGATGTAGTCGGTTTCAATGGGGGTTGCGCCGGTGGGCGGTGAAAATTCGGCGGCCTGGGAGCTGCCGAGCGGCAGGCAGAGCGCCACCGACAGCGCGCAAAGCGAAAGTATTTGCGGTGAACGCATCGGCCCCCCTTCGAATGCTACTGTGCCTCTATGTATTGTCCATCAATACCGCGCCCGCGCGCACTGAGCAAGTACAAAAAAGGCCCGCTCACCGCCTCGGGCGCGGGCAGCGTGTTCGGATCCTCCGCGGGATAGGCGGCCGCCCGCATCGCCGTGCGCATTTTGCCGGGATTGATGCTGTTCACGCGGATGTTGGCTTCGCCCTCGAGCTCCTGCGAGAAGAGGCTGCGCACCGACTCCAGTCCGGACTTGGCGACCGCATAGGCTCCCCAATAGGCGCGCGGATTCTTGACGACGCCGCTGCTGACGAAAATCACCGAGGCGTCGGCGGACTTGCGCAAATTGGGCAACAAGACCTGAGTCAGGATGAAGGGCGCGGTCAAATTGACGTGCAGCACCCTGCACCAGGTCGGCACGTCGTACTGCTCGAGCGGCGTGCGGTCCCCCAGAAGCGCGGCGGCATGCACCAGACCGTCGAGCCTGCCGAACTCGCCGTCGATGGTCTTCGCCAGATTGTCGTATTCAACGGCCGTCGCGGCGGCGAGGTCCAGTGTCGCGATCGCGGGTTGCGGCTTCCCCAGCTTTTCTATTTCGTCATAGACGCGGTCGAGCTTGGCGCCGTTGCGGCCGGACAGGATCACGCTGGCACCCGCCCGCGCGCATCCGATCGCCAGCGCGCGGCCCAGGCCGCTGCCGGCGCCGGTGATCAAGATGACGCGTCCGGCCAGCAAGTCCTCGTCCGGCGTGAATTGTTTGGGAATCATATCGAGCTCCGAATTCATCTATGGGCGCGCCGCGCCGTGGTCCAGGCGAGGAGCATATCCTTAAAACGGCGCCGCTCCGCCGCCGCCGCGCCATCCAAATGATCGCGCCCCAGCGCGGCAAGCACCAGCAGGTGCCGGTGGCCGCCGCGCAGCGCGCGCGGCAGATTCTGCGCGGCGCTCTCGAAGTACCCGGCGGTCCGGCCGCGCAGCCGATCGAGATAGCTTCGCAGATGCGGGGGCGCCGTATCGGCGATGAGATCGTCATTCTCGACTCCGGCCGCCAGAAGCTCGTCGACGGCAAAGGGCACGCGTCCGGCCCGTGCCTCGCGCCGGTAGCCGCGGATTGCCGTCGACAGGTAGCGGGCGGCGGCCAGAGCCGTCGTGCAGCTGCGCAAGCCCGCCTCGTCGGGGACATCGGCGCCGAGCTGCGACGCCAGCGCGAGAGGATCGCCCCACAAGCCTCGGGCCTGCGGCTCGAGATCGTCGCCGCGTTCCAGCGGCGCGCCGCTCACCTGGGCAGAGGCGGCGGCTACGGCATTCAGCAGCGGAGTGAAGTCGGCCGAGGCAGCGCGCGGCAGGTCCGCCAGATAGCCGCTGATGGGGTGTACTGAGCAGCCTGCCGCGAGCCGCTGCATTTCTTCCTGCCACCAGGCGAGCTTCAAATACGCGACGCTGGTTTCGGTCGCGGGGTCCAACAGCGCCTGCCACTCGGCGCCGAGAGCGTAGATGCCGAGCAGCGGCGCACGCAGTTCCGCTGCCGCGAACAGCCAGCTCCAATAGCGCACCGACCCGGGCGGCAGCGCGCGCGCCCGGTAGGTCGCGTCAAGCGCTTTCAGGGCCGGCCCCGCCCGACGGATCCTGTTCGGCGTCCCCATTGCGCGGGACGCGCGCGAGACTTTCCACCGGATCGATCGGCTCGATGTCGCGGTTCACGCGCAGGCCCAGCGCCTCGAAGCGGCGCGCTGCGGGCAGTACCTGCTGTTCGAGCGACCCGACCGCCTTGTTGAATGAATCGACGCTGCTGCCGAGGGATTTACCCAGCTTGCCGAGGTGCTCGCCGAACACCGCCAGCCGCTTGTACAAGTCCTCGCCGAGGCGGCGAATCTCCGCGGCGTTGTCCGCAAGTATCGATTGCTTCCAGCCGTAGGCGACGATTTTCAGCAGCGCCACCAGGCTGGTGGGCGTTGCCAGCATCACGTTTTGACGCAGCGAATCGTCGATCAGCGTCGGATTTTCCTGCAGCGCCGCCGTCAAGAACTGATCGCCCGGCAGGAACAGCACCACGAAGTCGGGGCTGTGCTCGAACTGCGACCAATATTGCTTGGAGGATAGCTCTCGGACTCGCGCGCCGACGATTTGCGCGTGGCGGCGCAGCTGGGAGCCGCGATCCTCGTCATTCTGAGCCTCGACGGCCGAGAGGTACGCGTCGAGCGGCGTTTTCACGTCGACCACGATGTCGCGCCGTTCCGGCATATGCACCACCATGTCGGGCCGGATCGCGCCGGAGTCGGTGCTGCGATGCTGCTGTTCGGTGAAATCGACGTGCAGGGTCATGCCCGACAATTCGACCAGACGGCGCAGCGTGATCTCGCCCCATTGCCCGCGCACGTCGGGACGGCGCAGCGCGGTGACCAGGTTTCGCGTCTCGCGGGACAGCAGGTTCTGGCCGCCCGCCAGGGCTTCCATCTGGGTCTTTATGCTCGAAAACGAATCGATGCGATCGCGCTCGATGGCTTGAATCTGCGCTTCGGTCTTGGCCAGCGCCTCGCGGATGGGCCGCACCAACGACTCGATCGCCGTCTCGCGTTCCTTGAGCGCCTGTGAGGCGTCCGCCTGCTGGCGGGTGAGCCGTTCACGCGCCAGCTGCAGGAACACTTCGCTGTTGCTTTGCAGGCTGTCGCGCGCCAGTTCGCCGAACACCGCCTGCAGTTGCTCGCGCGCCCGCGACAATGCCTGCTCGCGTTCGGCGCTCAGCGTCTCCTCGGTTTTGAGCCGCGCCCGCAGCAGCTCCAGTTCGATTCTCATGCGCTGTTCGCGCCGCGCGCGCCACACCAGCACCGCGAGCGCCCCCAGCACCACGCCGAGCGCAAGTGCCGGCCAGACGCCGCCGCTCATGGGCGCCCGCCGGTGTCGGGCAATGTGCCGTCCAGATCGAACAAGACCGCGCGTAGGGCAGAGCGCGTCAAGCTGCGGGCCGCCGGAAATGAGCGAGATAGTTGACGTCGGTATTTGTCGCGAGACGAAACGAACGCGTCAGCGGGTTGTACGCGATGCCGGTCAGATCGTGCAGCTCCAGGCCCGCCTCGCGCCCCCATCGCGCGAGCTCCGACGGGCGAATGAATTTCATGTATTCATGCGTGCCCCGCGGTAAAACCCGCGCGACATATTCGGCCGCCACGATGGCAACCGCAAACGCCAATGGCTTGCGATTCAGGGTGGAAACGATGACGTGGCCTCCGGGCTTCGCGAGAGAAGCGAGCGCCCTGACGATCGCCGCCGGATCGGGCACGTGCTCCAGCATTTCCATGCAGGTCACCAGATCGAAGGCGGCCGGCCGTTCCTGCGCCATTTCCTCCGCCGCCGCCGCCCGATACTCCACGGCGGCTCCGGCATCCAGCGCATGCAGCTCCGCCACGTCGAGCACCGCGCGCGACAAGTCGATGCCGAGCACCTGCGCGCCGGCGCGCGCCATCGCTTCGCTGAGAATGCCGCCTCCGCAGCCGACGTCGAGCACGCGGCTTGCCGGCAGATTCACCGCAGCTTCGATGTATTGCAGGCGCAGGGGATTCAGCTCATGAAGGGGCTTGGACGGTCCCTTCGGATCCCACCAGCTCTGCGCCAGTGCGGTGAATTTCGCGAGTTCCGCCGGATCGGCGTTTCGATTGGATTCATGCACGCGCGTCATCCTCCGGATTGCAATCGCAGGGCCCAGGCATCGGCGCGGGCGGCTACCCGCGGCCAGTCCAGGCGGGTCAGCTCCCCGCCGGAAAGGAGTTGCCGGCCCGCCACCCACAGGTCGCTGACGATGTCGCGGCCGCCGTTCCACACCAATTGTGCCACGGGATCGAACGAGGGTTGAGTGGCCGGGCCGCCAAGATCCACGCAGCATAAATCGGCCCATTTGCCGGACTCGAGCGTGCCGACGTCGCCGTCCAGTCCGAGAACGGAGGCGCCTCCACGGGTGGCCGCGGCCAGAGCATCCCAGGCGCCCGTGCCGGATTCGGGACTCCGGTCCGACATCATGAGCGCGAGCAGTTTCATCTCGCCCCAGAGGTCCTGGCGGCGCCGGGCGCCGCCGCTGCCCACCCCGAAGCGAATCCCCGATCCGGCGAAGGCATCGACCGGCGGCAGCTGCCGCTCGGATTGGATGCCCGAGGAGACGCAGAGGCTGACGGCAATGCCGGTGCGCTGCGCAAGCTCGATGTCCGGCGCCGTGGCATGGGTCATGTGCACTGCGTTCAACGCCGGCGTCAGCAGGCCCAGCCGCCACAGTCTTTCGATGGGCCGCGCTCCGTGCATGGCGACGGACCGGGCAATCTCCTCGGCCGAATGATGCAGGTCGACCATGATTCCCGAATCCAGCTCGTCGGCGAGCGTGGCTACTTTCGTAAAAGTCGCGTCGCTCACTCGGCCCGGGGAATGCGGAGCGAAAACCGTGGAAATCAAGGGATGTCCGGCGTATTCGTCCCGGACGCGCAATCCTTCGGTCAAATATTCGGGACAGGAATTTGCCGAGGGACCGGCGGTATCGGCCACCGGCAGGCCGATGACCGCACGTATTCCCTGTTCGCCGGCGGCCAGAGCGGTCTGATCCGGATAGTAGTACCGGTCCCCGAAACAGGTGATGCCGGATCGAAGCATTTCGGCGATGGCGGCCAAGGCGCCGTCGCGCACGAACTCGGGCCCGACGAAGCGCCCTTCGAGGCGCTCGATGGGTGCATCCTGTCCCCGAAACAGCGAGGTTGCGGCATACGTATGCGTGTTGATCAGCCCGGGCATCAGCAGGTGAGCCGGCCTTTGGACGACCGCCGTGGCGGCATAGCGCTCGGCCGCCAGCGCGCTCGGCAACAGATCGAGAATTCGCCCGTCGCGCACCACCAATGCATGATTCTGCAGCACCCGGCGCGAGGTCATGGGTACGATCCAACGGGCTTCGATGCTCAAATCGGCGAGAACGGCGGGCATTCCTCGAGTATATCGGCTAATCCGGCCCGCGGGCTCAAGACCCTTCATGGGATATGTGCTAGAATTCGCCCATGTTGAGACCATGTCTCGCCTCCTTTAAACCCGCTTAAGTTAGCCGCGAAGGCTTCACCGGACTCTCGCAAATGGCCGAGATCGCTCGCGAAATATTGCCCGTAAATCTAGAAGACGAGGTGCGCAAGTCGTATCTGGATTACGCCATGAGCGTCATCGTCGGGCGCGCGCTGCCGGACGTTCGCGACGGATTGAAGCCCGTGCATCGGCGCGTGCTCTACGCCATGCGCGAACTGAGCAACGACTGGAACAAGCCGTATAAGAAATCCGCCCGCGTGGTGGGCGACGTCATCGGCAAATATCATCCGCACGGGGACGCGTCGGTGTACGACGCCATCGTGCGCATGGCGCAGGAATTCTCCATGCGCTACCTGCTGGTCGACGGGCAGGGGAACTTCGGCTCCGTGGACGGCGATCCGCCGGCGGCGATGCGCTACACGGAAGTGCGCATGTCGAAGCTGGCCGGCGAGCTGCTGGCCGACATCGACAAGGAAACTGTCGATTTCAATCCGAATTACGATGAGTCCGAGAGCGAGCCGGCCGTGCTGCCGACGCGGGTCCCGAACCTCTTGATCAACGGATCCTCGGGCATTGCGGTGGGCATGGCGACCAATATCCCGCCGCACAATCTGACCGAAATCGTCAGCGCCTGCATCGCGCTCATCGAAAACCCCGAGATCACTCTGGGGCAGCTCATGCAGATCGTCCCCGGCCCCGATTTCCCGACCGCGGGATACATCAACGGGGCCCAGGAGATCGTGGCGGCCTACAAGACGGGCCGGGGCCGCCTGCACCTGCGCGCGCGCACGCACTTCGAAGACGTCGGCAAGGGCGAACGCCAGGCCATCATCATCACCGAGCTGCCCTACCAGGTGAACAAGGCGCGGCTGATAGAACGCATTGCCGACCTGGTGCGCGACAAGCTCATCGACGGCATCGCCTCGGACGGGCTGCGCGACGAATCCGACAAGGACGGCATGCGCGTGGTGATCGAGCTGAAACGCGGCGAAGTGCCCGAAATACTGCTCAATAATCTCTACGCACAGACCCCGATGGAGCAAGTATTCGGCATCAACATGGTCGCGCTGGTCGACGGCCAGCCTCGCCTGCTGAGTCTGAAGGAAATGCTCGACGCCTTCGTCCGGCACCGGCGTGAAGTGGTGACGCGCCGCGCGGTGTATGAGCTGCGCAAGGCGCGCGAGCGCGGCCATATTTTGGAAGGCCTGGCGATCGCGCTCGCGAACATCGACGAGATCATAGCCACCATCAAGGCGTCGCCTTCGCCCGCCGAGGCCAAAGCCGCGCTGACGTCGAGGCCGTGGGCGTCCGGCGCCGTCCCGGAGATGCTGGCCCGCGCGGGCGCCATCAGCACCCGGCCCGACGGCGAAATCGCGGCTTTAGGGATAGTCGAGGGCGGCTACCGCCTGACGGAGACGCAGGCGCAGGCGATTCTGGAGATGCGCCTGCACCGGCTCACCGCACTGGAGCAGGACAAGGTCATCGCCGAGTTCCAGGAGCTGCTGGAACAGATCCGGGATCTGTCGGATATTTTGGCCCGGCCGGAACGGCTGCTCGAAGTCATCCGCAAGGAGCTCGAGTACATCCGCGACACCTTCGGCGACAAGCGGCGCACGGAAATCATCGTCAATCACGAAGATCTGACGACGGAGGATTTGATTTCGCCGCAGGATGTGGTGGTGACGCTCTCGCATGGCGGCTACGCCAAGGCGCAGCCCGTGTCCGATTACCAGGCGCAGCGCCGCGGCGGCCGCGGCAAGGCGGCGACCAGCGTCAAGGACGAGGACTTCGTCGACAAGCTGTTCGTGGCGAACACGCACGACACGCTGCTGTGCTTCTCCGACTACGGCAAACTCTACTGGCTGAAGGTGTACCAGCTCCCGCAGGCCAGCCGCGGCGCGCGCGGCAAGCCCATCGTCAATCTCTTGCCGCTGCAGGAGGGCGAGCGCATCAGCGCCATGCTGTCGATCAAGGATTTCGAGGAAGGCAAGTACGTTTTCATGGCGACGAGCCTTGGGACCGTGAAGAAGACCTCGCTCGCGCTGTTCTCGAGGCCGCGGGCCAGCGGCATCATCGCCGTTGCGCTGGATGAGGGAGACAAGCTGGTCGGCGTCGCGATTACGGACGGCACCAAGGACATCTTGCTGTTCACCACCGCGGGCAAGGCAATCCGTTTCATGGAGGAGGAAGTCCGGCCGATGGGCCGCGAGGCGGCCGGCGTACGCGGGGTGCGCGTGACCGACGATCAACGCGTCAATGCATTGATCGTGGCGGATCAAGGTTTCATTCTCACCGCGTCGCAAAACGGATTCGGCAAGCTCACGCCGCTCGACGATTTTCCGAAACACGGCCGCGGCGGCCAAGGCGTGATCGCATTGCAGATCACGGACCGCAATGGACGGATGGTGGGCGCGCTGCAGGTGAGCGCGGACGATGAGATCATGCTCATGAGCCAGAACGGAGTTCTGGTGCGCACGCCGGTCAAGGATATTTCCGTGGTGGGGCGCAATACCCAGGGGGTGCGCCTGATCCGGCTCGAGGATGGCGATCAGCTCTCCGGCCTCGAGCGCATTGACGGCTTGGCCGGAGATGCCGCCGTGGCCGAGGAAGGCTCCGACGGCGATGCCCCCGATTCCGGCGCCCCCGATTCTTAAAGACCCTTTCGCGGTGCGCGCCTACAATTTCTCTCCAGGACCCGCCGTGCTGCCGCTCGAGGTATTGGAGCAGGCGCGCGACGAGCTTCTCGACTGGCGCGGCAGCGGCATGTCTGTCATGGAGATCAGTCACCGCGGCAAGGCCTTCTCGCAGTGCGCCGAGGAAGCCGAAGCGGATTTGCGCGAGCTTCTGTCGATACCCCGCAATTACAAGGTGCTGTTCCTGCAGGGCGGGGCTTCGGCGCAATTTGCATTCGTGCCGATGAATCTGGCGGGGCCGCAATCCGCGGCCGATTATCTGAACACCGGGCACTGGTCGCAAAAGGCGATCGCCGAGGCGCGGCGCTACTGCAGGGTGCACGTCGCCGCCGATGCCGGCACCGGCTACGGGCGCGTTCCGCCGCAGAGCGAACTGCGCTTCAGCGCTGAGGCGGCCTATGTGCACTACACACCGAATGAGACCATCGGCGGCGTGGAATTCGGATACGTCCCGGAGCCGGGAAGCGTTCCTCTCGTGGCGGACATGTCGTCCAGCATCCTGTCGCGGCCCATCGATGTCTCCAAGTTCGGATTGATTTACGCAGGGGCGCAGAAAAACATCGGCCCCTCGGGCCTCGTGGTGGCCATCGTGCGCGAGGATCTGTGCGGCCATGCTCGGGCCGAGACGCCGCGGGTCTTCGACTACAAGGCAATGGCCGACAATCAGTCCATGCTGAATACGCCGCCGACCTTCGCCTGGTACATGGCGGGATTGGTGTTCAAGTGGCTCAAGCGCGCCGGCGGCTTGGCGGCGATCGGCGAGCAAAACCGCCTCAAGGCGCACGCTCTATACACCGCCATCGACGCCTCGCATTTGTATGGGAATGCGGTCGCCGAGGATTCCCGGTCCCGGATGAACGTGACTTTCACTCTGAACAAACCGGCGCTGGATGCGGTATTCCTTGCCGCGGCGGCCGATGCCGGCCTGCACGGCCTCAAGGGACATCGCGTCTCGGGCGGCATGCGTGCAAGCCTGTACAACGCCATGCCGCTTGCCGGCGTCGAGGCTCTGATCGCCTTCATGCGCGAATTCGAGCGTCAGCACACATGAGGTCCGAGAATGGCAAACCGTAAGAGGCCGCAGCGCAAGAGCCCGCCGCGAAAGCGCCCGCCGCCCGCGCAGGCGGTCCCGCCCGGGGCGATTGCGGGAGCCGCGCCCGCCGGCGGCAACCTCGGCAATATTCGCGAGAGCATCGATGCCATCGATGCGCGAATCCACGGCCTGCTCAACGAGCGCGCCCGCTTCGCGCAGCAGGTGGGCATTTCCAAGTCGGCGTCCGGCAAGGCGGTGGATTTCTATCGTCCCGAACGCGAAGCCGAAGTTCTGAGAATGGCGCTCAAGCGCAATCAAGGCCCGTTGCGCGACGAGGAAATCGCGCGGTTGTTCCGCGAGATCATGTCGGCCTGTCTGGCACAGCAGGAGCCTCTCAAAGTGGGGTTCCTCGGGCCGGAGGGCACTTTCACCCAGGCCGCGGTGCTCAAGCATTTCGGCTCCTCGGTGCGGGCGCTGCCCCTGCCGGCGATCGACGAGGTATTCCACGAAGTCGAGGCCGGCGTGGCCGACTTCGGTGTGGTGCCGATCGAGAATTCGAGCGAAGGCACCGTCAATCACACCTTGGACATGTTTCTGTCGTCCGCGCTCAAGATTTGCGGCGAGGTGGAGCTGAGGATCCATCATTACCTGATGGGGAAAATGCGCGGCAGCGAGGCCGTCAAGCGCGTGTGCGCGCATCCGCAGGCACTGGCTCAATGCCGCGGCTGGCTCGACGACCAGATTCCGGACGTGGAACGGATCGCCGTCGCGAGCAATGCCGAGGGAGCGAGGCGCGCGCGCGACGAGCGCGGCACCGCTGCGATCGCCAGCCATGCGGCCGCCGAGATATACGGGCTCAACGTGCTCGCCGGCGAAATCGAGGACCGGCAGGACAACACCACCCGGTTCCTGGTGGTTGGCAGAAAGCTGTTCAGCGCGAGCGGTGCCGATCGCACCTCGCTGCTGGTGTCCGCCGCCGACACCGACGATGCCGGCGCGCTGTTCCGCCTGCTCGAGCCGCTGGCCGAACACCGGGTCAACATGACGCGAATCGAATCGCGTCCTTCCCGCAAACGCAAATGGGACTATGTGTTCTTCATCGATGTCGAAGGGCACGTCAGCGACCCGCCGGTCGCCAAGGCCCTCGCGGCGCTCGAGGAGCGCGCATCGCTGTTCAAGGTGCTGGGCTCGTATCCGCGGGCGGTTCTCTGATCGGGATGGCTGCGCAGCGCAAATTCGAGGCACGCCCGGCCCGCCAAGTGGCGGGCGCAATGTCTGTTCCCGGCGACAAATCCATCTCCCATCGATCCTTGATGCTGTCCGGCATCGCGCAAGGCACGAGTGTCGTGACCGGCTTTCTGGCGAGCGAGGATTGCCTGGCGACTTTGAACGCCATGCGCGCCCTGGGCGTGCAGATCGAGCAGCCGAGCCCCACGCAGGTGGTGATCCGCGGGGCGGGCCTGCGCGGCCTGCGCGCCGCGGGCTTCCCCCTCGACATGGGCAACGCGGGCACGGCCATGCGCTTGTTTACCGGCCTATTGTCGGCGCAAAGCTTCGACTCGCAGCTGATCGGCGACGCCTCGCTCATGCAGCGGCCGATGGAGAGAGTCGCGAAGCCGCTGCGCGAGATGGGCGCCGATGTGCGCACCCGCGCCGGCAAGCCGCCGGTCGATATAGGCGGCGGCCGCTCTCTGCACGGCATCGACTACCGCATGCCGGTGGCGAGCGCTCAGGTCAAATCGGCGATTCTATTGGCGGCCCTGTATGCCGACGCCGCCACCACGGTCATCGCGCCGGCGGCGAACCGCGACCATAGCGAGCGCATGCTCGCGAGCTGCGGAGTGCGTCTCGACATCGACGGTCTGCGCACCACGCTGTACCCTCCCGGCGGATTGTCGAATCAGAGCCTGAACGTGCCCGGCGACTTCTCGTCCGCCGCGTTTTTCATCGTTGCGGGGCTGTTGGGCGCCCCTCGCGAGGGCTTGCTGATCGAGAATGTCGGAATGAATCCCACGCGCACCGGATTGCTGGATATCCTGCGCAGCATGGGAGGGGACATCGAAGTGCTGAATCCGCGCCAGAGCGGAGCCGAACCGGTCGCGGATTTGCGGATTCGCGGCTCGGCACTGCACGGCGTCCGGGTGCCGGTGGAACTGGTGCCGCTTGCCATCGACGAGCTCCCGGTTCTGTTCATCGCGGCTTCTTGCGCGGCCGGCGAGACCCTGGTGTCCGGCGCCGAAGAGCTTCGGGTCAAGGAGAGCGACCGCATCGCAGCCATGAGCGCCGGCCTTCGGGCCATGGGAGTGGAGCACGAAGTGTTGCCGGACGGCATGCGGATCGAGGGCCGCGGCGAGGGTGCGGCATTCGGCGGCGGCGAGATCGACAGCTTCGGCGATCACCGGATTGCCATGTCTTTTGCCGTCGCCAGTTTGCGGGCCGCCAAGGCCATTTCGATCCGCGACGTGGCAAACGTGGCGACCTCGTTTCCGGGGTTTGTCGGGCTGGCGGCATCGGTTGGCCTCGATGTCCGCGAATCGGCAGGTTGAGGGTACCGTGAGCAAAGTGCCCATCATGACCATCGATGGCCCCTCGGGGTCCGGTAAGGGCACGGTCAGCCGCGCCGCCGCACGGGCGCTGGGCTGGGCCCTGCTCGACAGCGGCGCCCTTTATCGATTGGTTGCCTTGGCGGGCCGGGAGGCGGGCATCAGCCTCGACGATGGGCCTGGGCTGGCCCGCCTGGCCGCCCGGATCGACCTTAAATTCGGCTCCGACGCGGCGGGGGAGGAAGTCGTCTGGCTCAACGGCCGGGACGTCACAGGCGCCATTCGAACCGAAGGGGCGGGAAATGACGCCTCCAAGGTGGCCGCCATGCCCCAGGTCCGCGCCGGGCTCCTGGAGCGCCAGCGGCGCTTTGCCGTCCCCCCGGGGTTGGTGGCGGATGGGCGGGATATGGGCACCGTCGTATTCCCCCAGGCCGAGGTGAAGATTTTTCTCACGGCGAGCGCCGCCGAACGCGCGGCCAGACGCCATAAGCAGTTGAAAGAAAAGGGGGTTGCTGCTACCCTTGCCGCCCTTTCGCTGGAGATAGCGGAGCGTGACTTGCGCGATATGAACCGCGCCGCTTCGCCTCTTGTCGCGAGCGCGGACGCAATCCTCCTGGACACAACGGGGATGTCCGTCGATGCAGTGGTCGAGCGCGTATTGGGAGTGGCCCGCGGGCGTCTGTCGCTGAAGTGAGCAGGAAATTTAGGTCGCGGCTTTCATGGAATGATGGCCGTATTTTTATGGTAACCCCTCGGGCACAAGGGAAGGTGCTAGGGAATAGTCAAGAGAACACATGACAGAAAGTTTTGCGGAACTGTTCGAACAGAGCATCGCGAGCCAGCGCATCCGTCCTGGCACCATCCTCAATGGACTGATCGTCGAAGTAGGCCAGGACTACGTCATCGTCAATGTCGGATTGAAATCCGAGGCGGTCATTCCCTCCGACCAATTCAAGAACGAAAAGGGCGAGATCGAAGTCGCCGTCGGCGAGACCGTCGAAGTCGCCTTGGACAGCGTCGAGGATGGTTCGGGCGAAACCCGCCTCTCGCGCGAAAAGGCCAAGCGCGCCAGAACTTGGACGCGCCTGGAGACGGCCTTCGAGAAGCAAGAGGTGGTCATCGGCATCATCACGGGCCGAGTCAAGGGCGGGTTCACGGTCGAAATCGACAATGTGCGCGCGTTCTTGCCGGGCTCCCTGGTCGATGTGCGCCCCGTGCGCGACCCGTCGTACCTGGAGAACAAGCCGCTCGAGTTCAAGGTGATCAAGCTCGATCAGAAGCGCAACAACGTGGTGGTATCGCGTCGCGCGGTGGTCGAACAGGAATACAGCGCCGAGCGTTCCGCGCTGCTGGACAATCTACAGGAGGGCGCGGCGGTCAAGGGCGTGGTGAAGAATCTCACCGACTACGGCGCCTTCGTGGACCTGGGCGGCATCGACGGGCTGCTGCACATCACCGACATGGCCTGGAAGCGAGTCAAGCATCCGTCCGAAGTCGTGAAGGTCGGCGAAGAGATCGACGTGCGGATTTTGAAGTTCGATCGAGAGCGTCAGCGCGTTTCCCTGGGCCTGAAGCAATTGGGCGCGGATCCGTGGCAGAACATCGCGCGCCGCTATCCTGCGAACACGCGTCTGTTCGGCAAGGTCACGAATATCGCCGACTACGGCTGCTTCGTGGAGATCGAGGAGGGCGTCGAGGGCCTGGTGCACGTGTCGGAGATGGACTGGACCAACAAGAACGTGAATCCCGCCAAGGTGGTGCACGTCGGCCAGGAAGTCGAGGTCATGGTGCTGGACATCGACGAGGAACGGCGCCGCATCAGCCTCGGCGTCAAACAGTGCAAGACCAACCCCTGGAAGGAATTCGCCGAGAACTACAACCGCGGCGACAAGGTGAGCGGCCAGATCAAATCGATCACCGACTTCGGTATTTTCATCGGTCTCGCCGGCGGCATCGACGGCTTGGTTCATCTGTCCGACATCTCCTGGGACATGCCGGGCGAGGAAGCCGTTCGCAGCTATCAGAAGGCGCAGCAGGTGGACGCCATGGTGCTGTCGATCGATCCCGAGCGTGAGCGCATCAGCTTGGGGATCAAGCAGCTGGCGAAAGATCCTTTCTCCGCCTACATCGCCGAGCATCCGAAGGGCAGCATCGTGACGGGCGTCGTACGAGAGGTGGACGCGAAGGGAGCGGTCATCGATCTGGGCAACGGCGTCGACGGCCAGCTGCGGGCGTCCGAGCTGTCGCGCGACCGCGTCGAGGACGCTCGCCTGCTTCTCAAGGTGGGCGAGGAAGTCGAGGCGAAATTCACCGGAGTGGACCGCAAGGGCCGCAGCATCTCGTTGTCGATCAAGGCGAAGGACATCCACGAGGAACAAGAAGCCATGCAGAATTACCGGACCGACTCACCCACCGGAACCAGCCTGGGAGATCTTCTCAAAGAGCAGATCTCCGGCCAGGATTGAGAGGAACGGTTTGGCGCGGCGGTTCCGCCGCGCCTACCCTCTTAAAGTATGTCCAGCGATGCGCACGGATCGATAATGACGAAATCGGAACTCATCGAGATCATTTCGGCGAAACAGAAGCACCTGCCGGCTAAGGATGTCGAACTCGCCGTCAAGCAGCTGCTGGAGATCATGAGCGATGCGCTGGCGACGGGCGAGCGTATCGAAATTCGCGGCTTCGGCAGCTTTTCGCTGCATTTCCGGCCGCCGCGCCAGGGGCGCAACCCCAAGACCGGCGAGGCCGTCGCACTGGCCGGGAAGCACGTGCCGCACTTCAAGCCCGGCAAGGATCTGCGCGAGCGGGTCAACGACGGTGCGGATCAGCCGATCCGCGATTGACTTCGGCTTAAGAAAAGGCGGTCTTGGCGTAAATGACCGACCTACCGCTGCTGGCTTGGTTTTTGGTGGTTGCGGCATTGGTTCTCGGAATCCTGGCCGGGCACTTCGGCTGGGGCAAGCGCTGGCCTACCTCCTTCAAGCGGCTGCATCCCGACTATCTGACCGGCCTCGATTATCTCGTGACCGAGCAGCCCGACCGGGCGCTCGACATGTTCCTGAAGCTGATGGACGCCAACGCCGATACCATCGAGACGCATTTTGCGCTGGGCACCCTGTACCGCCGCCGCGGAGAGGTGGAGCGGGCCATCCGCATCCATCAGAATCTATTGGCGCGAGATGCATTGGCTCCCGAGCACCGCGAGCAGGCGCTGCTCGCGCTCGCGCAGGACTATTTGCGCGCCGGACTGCTGGACCGCGCGGAGGGCTTGTTCCAGCAAGTCAGCGAGACGCCGCGCCTGCGCGCCAGCGCACTCGATGCCCTGCGTCTGGTTTACGAACGGCAGCATGATTGGCAGCAGGCGCTCGGTGCCTTTCGCCAGCTGGCGCGCATCAAAGCGGCGCCGCCGCGCATGGTTGCCGCACACTATCTGTGCGAGCTGGCCGCGCTCGCCATCGAGCGCGGCGACGCCGCGGAAGCGCGGCGCCTGCTGCGCGAAGCTCGCAACGAGGCAAAGCACTTCCCGAGGGCGGCGCTGCTGCGCGCGCAGATCGCCGAGCGTGATGCGCAGCCGCAGTTGGCCGTGCGGCTGCTGCGGCAGGCGCTCACCGATTCGCCGGAGCTGCTGCAGGATGAGTTGCCGCACCTGCTTGGATTGGTGGAGCCGCAGGCGCGCGATGCGGTGCTCGGCGAGCTCGTCGCGCACGTCGAGTCCCGCGATTTCAGCGAGCTGAAGCGCCTGGTATTCGCGGCGATCGCGGCCGGTCTGGCCGGCGCCCAGCCGCTTCGCTCCGCGATCGAAAAGGTCGTCTCGCAGGATGCCACGCTGCAGGCGGTTTGGCGGGCGGGTCCCGAGCAATACGAACGCACGGCGCATGAGATCGGGGCGCTGCTGGCGCATGCCGAGAGATACCGGTGCAACGAATGCGGATTCTCGGGACGCAGCTTTTACTGGCAGTGCCCGGCCTGCCATTCCTGGAGCAGCTTCGAGACGCATGCCATCGTCAAGCTTCGCTAGGCTGTGAGATTTGTCCGACGGCGCGCGCCGGTGAAATCCGTTATCATTTCCCCATGCCACACAAAGCCGTCAAGACAGTCGTATTCCCGGTAGCCGGACGCGGCACGCGATTCCTGCCGGTCACCAAGGCCAGCCCGAAAGAGATGCTCCCCGTCGTCGACAAGCCGCTCATTCAGTATGCGGTCGATGAGGCGCTTTCGGCCGGCGCCGACACCCTGGTCTTCATCACCGGAAGCTCGAAGCGCGCCATCGAGGATCATTTCGACAGCAACCCCGAACTGGAGGCTGTGCTGCAATCCCAGGGCAAGCAGGAGTTGCTCGATACTCTGCGCGGTATTCTGCCGAGCTGGGCTTCCTGCGTGTACATCCGCCAGCCGGCGCCCCTGGGTCTGGGCCATGCGGTGCTGTGCGCGCGGCCCGTCGTCGGCGATGCGCCCTTCATGGTGCATCTCGCGGACGATCTGATCGATGCGAAGGTACCATGCCTCAAACAGATGGTCGCAGCATTCGAGGCCCAGCAGGGCAGCGTGCTCGGCGTGCAGAACGTGCCGCGGCAGGATACGGACAAATACGGCATCGTGACTTTGGAGGGGAATGTCGCGCCCCGCACGGCCAAGATTTCCCACATCGTCGAGAAGCCCAAGCCGGAGAAGGCGGCATCGACGCTGGCCGTCGTCGGCCGCTACCTGCTCACCGCCGCGATCTTCGAAGATCTTGCGAAAATCGGCAAGGGCGCCGGCGGCGAGATCCAGCTCACCGACGGCATTGCGCGGCTCATGCAGCGCGAGCCCGTGTATGCCTTCGAGTTCGAGGGCAAGCGCTACGACTGCGGCAGCAAGCTCGGATACTTGCAAGCCACCGTAGAGTACGGCCTGAAGCATCCGAGCTTGGGCGAAGATTTCGCAGAGTATCTGCGAAATCTGGTTCCTAAGCTCTCCTGAGCGGAAGCGTCCGCCTCAGCGGAACCGTCCGCGCTGTTGCTGGCCGAAGCTCCTCGTGCCCGAACCGCCGCCCGAGGGCGCGCGGCGCGAATCGCGGCCGCCGTGGTGGCCGCCCTGACGGCTCTGACCCTGCGCCGGACGGTTGCCCTGACGATCGCCCTGTGGGCGATCGCCTCGGTCGCCGTGAGAGGCCGGCTGCTGCGTCGACTCCACGATCTTGAAAACCGGCGTGGGCAGCGTCGGAATGCTGCGGCGTAAGACGCGCTCGATGTCGCGCAGCAACCCGGACTCGTCGCTCGACACCAGGGAGATGGCTTCGCCCGCGGCGCCGGCCCGGCCGGTACGGCCGATGCGGTGGACGTAGTCCTCGGGCACATTGGGCAATTCGTAGTTGACCACCTGCGGCAGTTCCTTGATGTCGAGGCCGCGCGCCGCAACCTCCGTGGCCACCAATGCCGTAACCTGCCCGCGCTTGAACATGTCGAGGGCCTTCACGCGTGCAGCTTGGCTCTTGTTGCCGTGGATGGCCGCCGCTTGAATGCCGGCGCCCTCCAGCTGCTGGGTCAATCGATTCGCGCCGTGCTTGGTGCGCGTGAAGATCAATACCTGGCGCCACTGGCCTTCCTGGATCAGATGCACCAATAGATGGCGCTTCTGTTCCTTCTGCACTCGATACGCACGCTGTTCGACCAGCTCGATCGGGGCGTTGCGCGGCGCGACTTGTATCGACAGAGGATCGTGCAGCAGCCGCTCCGCCAAGCCGCGGATGTCGTCCGAATACGTGGCGGAAAACAGCAGATTCTGCCGCTTCTGCGGCAGCAGCTTGATGATCTTGCGAATGTCGTTGATGAAACCCATGTCCAGCATGCGATCGGCTTCGTCGAGCACCAGCGTCTGCACCTTGGAAAGATCCACGGCGCGCTGCTGGGCGAGATCGAGCAGGCGGCCGGGAGTTGCCACCAGGATGTCGCAGCCGCTGCGCAGAGCGCTGATCTGCGGATTGATGCTCACGCCGCCGAAGACTTGGTAGGTGCGCAGCTGCATGTATTTGCCGTAGTCGCGGGCGCTCTGAGCCACTTGCGCGGCAAGCTCGCGGGTGGGGGTGAGCACCAGCACACGGGGCGCACGGCTGGAGCCGTTCGCCTGGTCGGCGGCCAGCCGCTGCAAAATGGGCAGCACGAAGCCGGCGGTCTTGCCGGTGCCGGTTTGCGCGCCGGCGAGGACGTCGCGGCCGGCGAGCACCGCCGGAATCGCCTGAATTTGAATGGGAGAAGGCGAGTCGTAGCCCTTATCGGCGACAGCACGCAGCAATTCGGGCAATAGCCCGAGATCGGAAAATGACATTAAGAATCCTTAAATATATGTGGACTCGCACGACAGAAGCATTCGCTTCCGCAGCGGTCAGCAGCGAGGAGGGTGAAAAATCGAAGTGCGTCGAGGACGGACCGCGAGCTTAGGGTGGCACTGACCGAGCACCGACCCGAACTAAGCTGGGCGGCACTTTACCGGATTGTCGCCGCGCCGTCCAGGCGAGCGGTCAGGAACGGGCTGGAAGGGTTCTCCCGGCCGCGCCGGCCACGGATTTGGGGGCACCGCTGGCGGCTCGCCGGCGCCGTGCGCTACTGCGCCTTCCGCTCCTTCCTGCGGGCGTGCAGAATCGCCTCGGTGTAGCCGTTGGGTTGCTCACGGCCCTTGAATATCAAATCGCACGCCGCCTTGAATGCGAGATTGTTCTGCGGATCGTCGGCGAGCCGCCGGTAAGCGGGATCGGAAGCGTTCTGCCGGTCGACCACCTTGGCCATCCGCAGCAGCGCCTGCATTACCTGATCGGGCGAGCAGACGCCGTGATGCAGCCAGTTGGCGACATGCTGGCTCGAAATGCGCAGCGTGGCGCGATCCTCCATCAAGGCGACGTTGTAGTAATCCGGAACTTTCGAGCAGCCGACTCCGGAATCGATCCAGCGCACCACGTAGCCCAGTATGCTCTGCGCGTTGTTGTTGAGCTCTTCCTCGATCTCGGCCTCGCTCCAGCGGGCCGCAGGCGCGAGCGGCGGCGTCAAAATATCGTCGAGCGAGGCGCGCTTGCGCCCGGCGAGCTGCGTTTGAATTTCGGCGACGTTCACCTTGTGATAATGCAGGGCATGCAAGGTCGCCGCGGTCGGGGAGGGTACCCAGGCGGTATTCGCACCGGCTTGCGGCTGCGAGACCTTGGTCTTGAGCATGTCGGCCATCAGATCCGGCATGGCCCACATGCCCTTGCCGATTTGCGCCCTGCCGCGCAGGCCGCAGGCGAGCCCGATGTCGACGTTCTGCCGCTCATAGGCGTCGAGCCATACGGCCTTCTTGAGGTCGCTCTTGCGCAATACCGCCGCCGCATTCATGGAAGTGTGTATTTCATCGCCGGTGCGGTCGAGAAATCCGGTGTTGATGAATACCACGCGGTGCCGCGCGGCGCGAATGCATTCCGCAAGATTGACGCTGGTTCGGCGTTCCTCGTCCATGATGCCGATTTTCAGAGTGTTTGCGGGCAGGCCCAGCAGGTCCTCGACGGCGGCGAATAATTCGCCAGCGAAGGCGACCTCTTCGGGACCATGCATCTTGGGTTTGACGATGTATATCGATCCGGAGCGCGAATTGCGCCGCGCGCCCGCGCCCCGCAAGTCATGCAGCGCAATGAGCGCGGTCACCGCGGCGTCGATGAAGGTCTCGGGAATGGGGCCGCCGTCCAAAGTCACGGCGTCGGACATCATGTGATGGCCGACGTTGCGCACCAGCATGAGGCTGCGTCCCGGCAGGACCAGCTCCGCGCCGCCGGGTGTGCGATACCGCCGGTCCGGATTCAAGCGGCGCAGCGCCGCCTTGCCGTCTTTCTCGACGCGGGCCGTGAGACTGCCGTTCATCAGTCCCAGCCAGTTTCGGTAAACCTGAACCTTGTCCGCGGCGTCGACCGCGGCCACCGAGTCTTCGCAGTCCTGAATCGTCGTGAGCGCGGATTCGAGCAGCAGGTCGCAGATTCCGGCGGGATCGCCGCGGCCGATGAAATGCGCCCGGTCGATATGCAATTCCACGTGCAGCCCGTAATGCACCAGAAGCAGCAGCGTCGGCGAATCAGCGTCTCCCTGGAAGCCGCGCAATGCCGTCTCGTCTTTCAATCGCGTCCTGCCGCCGCTCTTCAGCCGGACCTCGAGTCCCTGCGAGGCGATGCTGTAGGCCACGGCTTCCCGGTGCGTACCTTCGGCGAGCGCAAAGCGCTCGTCCAGGAAATCGCGGGCGTAGGCGATGACCTGGGCGCCGCGCTGCGGATCGTACCGGAGGGCATGGCCCGCGCCGCCCGCGATGGCGTCGGTGCCGTAGAGTGCGTCGTAGAGGCTCCCCCAGCGTGCATTGGCGGCATTCAGTGCATACCTGGCGTTGTTCACCGGCACCACCAATTGCGGCCCCGCGATTAGCGCTATCTCCGGGTCGACATCCGCGGTGTCGACGGCGAAGGGCTGCTTCTCGGGCATCAGATAGCCGATCTCGAGCAGATGCTCTTTGTAGCGCGCACGATCGAAGGCCGCGCCCGGATGCCGCAGGTGCCAGGCATCGATCTTTTCCTGCAACTGGTCGCGCCGTAACATCAGGGCCGCGTTTCTCGGCGCCATAGTCCGCACCAGGGCCGCAAATCCGCCCCAAAAGGGCCGCTCCACGACCCCCGTTCCCGGCATCGCTTCCTGATTGACGAAATCGTACAAGACCCGATCGATTCCAAGCTGATCGACGCTGACGCTCGCTCGCATTCCAAGGATTCCCTAGGGCTGATAAAAGGAGGGACGCTACGTGAGTTATCGAAGTAAATCATCTACTATATCCGCAGGAATGTCGCCATGCGGCATATTCGAGAGCGCATGGGCCCCACAAAAGCGCGGAATTCACCAATGACCTGCGCGGCTATTACAGCATGAGTCTGCTGATTCGAATCAACCTGGCGCTGGGCGCGGTGTTCGTTGCCGCGGCTCTGCTCACGGGATACTCCTGCCGCTCCATCCTCGAAGCCGATGCGCAGCGCGAAGTGCTCGCCGATGCCGGCCTGATGATGGACAGCGCCCTGGCCATCCGCGACTACACGGCCAACGAAATCCTGCCCTTGCTCAAGGACCGAATCCAGAACGATTTTCCGCCGCAAAGCGTGCCTTTCTATGCGGCGACCCAGAATTTCCTGCGGCTTCGATCCCGGCATCCCGAATACACCTACAAGGAGGCCACGCTGAATCCGACGAACCCGCGCGATAGGGCCGCGGACTGGGAGAGCGACATCATTCAACGGTTTCGGAACGATGCGCGCATGCCCGAGGTTGTGGGCGAGCGCGACACTCCGATGGGAAAATCGCTCTATCTGGCGCGGCCCATCCGCAACGAGGCGGAGTGTGCGGCCTGCCACAGCGTACCCTCCGCGGCGCCGCGCAGTCTCGTCGCGCGCTACGGCGCCGACAATGGATTCGGCTGGCAGACCGGCGAGGTGGTGGGTGCCCAGGTGGTTTCTGTGCCCTTCGCCAGCGCGAGCGCGAATGCCGACAGGGCATTTCGAGCCTTCATGGTTTCCTTGGTTTCGGTATTTGCGGCGGTGTTTTTGGTGGTCAACGCGGTGCTGTACTTCTTGGTGGTGCGGCCGGTGCGGCAAATCGCCCGGGTCGCGGATCGATTGAGCCTGGGGGATATGACGGCGGACGAATTTCCGCGGCACGGTGCCCGGGAAATCGCCTCGGTGGTCCGCTCCTTCAACCGCATGCGCAAGAGTCTGGAAAAGGCTCTGCAGCTGCTCGAGAAATGACGGATGGCACGCGGCGTATTCATCAGCTACTCCCAGCCCGATCATGACTGCGCCTTCGAGCTGGTCTCGCGGCTGGAAAGCCAGGGCATCGATTGCTGGATTGCGCCGCGCGATATTGCGCCGTCGGCGGATTGGGCGGCGGAAATCATGGATGCCATTTCCTCGGCGCGCGTGATGATTTTGGTGTTTTCGGCCAGCAGCAATCTATCGCCGCAAGTGCGCCGCGAGGTGGAGAGGGCGGTCCATAGGGAATTGAGCATCCTGCCGTTTCGGCTGGAGGATGTGCTGCCGTCCAAGAGTCTGGAGTTTTTTCTGAGCGCGCAGCATTGGATGGACGCGTTTCCGCCGCCTCGAGAACCGCATTACGCGCGGCTATGCGCTTATATCAAGGCTCAGCTGTCCTCGGAACCGGCCGGGCATTCGGTGTCGCATGCCGCCCCCCCGGCGGCCGCGCATTCGTTCGCCGCCGCCGAGCTGCGCTATATCGAAAGATGCCTGGCCGGCTACATCGGCCCACTCGCGAAACACTTGGTAAAGTCTGCGGCTGCGCGCGCAGCCGGCACCGAGGATCTGATCGACCGCCTTGCCGTGGAGCTGGAGACCGAATCGGATCGGTACGAATTCTCGCGCCGGTGCCGGAGCGAAAGGTCGCGCGAATAGGCGGATAGCTACTTCGGCGCCGCGAATCCGCCGAGATGCACGTAGATTGCGACCGCATCTCCCGCCTTCTCATGGAAGACGCCCCAGACGCCGAAGCCGAGTCCGTACGGCGAATGCGACGAATTGGTTTCCGTGCTGAGGCCGGCTCCGAGGGAGGGATCGCCCTGATCCGCGACGCCGTGGAGGAGGAGACCGTTCGCGCCGAGCTTCGCGGCCTCGCGTTTGAGGCGCTCGATGACCTTGTCCGTTTTGGCCGCCGCCGTGAACGCGAAGGATCCGCCGCTGGACGCGGTGAGGTTTGCGATCTGTTCGTATTTCGACTCGGGGGGATGCAGATAAATATGCACTTGACCGGGGGATATCGCCGGACGCGCATGGCCCACGAGTTCGGCCTGCGACGAAGCGCATCCGGCCAGAGCCGCCATCATCAAGGCGCCCGCCACGCGCAAAAAGGCGCCGGCCGCTCGCAGAACCGCCGACGGACTTCGTGCATCGCTCGCGGGGATTCCCACGGTCACTTCATGCCTTGAGATACGCGGCCGGGGAGCGGCCGACGAGTTTCTTGAAGTCGTTGATGAAGTGCGCCTGGTCGAAGTAGCCCAACGCCTGGGCGAGGGCCGCCCATTCCGATCGATTCCCGTCGTTCAAGCGATCGAGCGCTTCGTACAGGCGGTACCGCTTGATCACCCATCGTGCGCTTGCACCGATGTATCGCCGGAACATTCGTTGCAGCGTTCGGTCCTGGATGCCGCAGCGGGCAACGAGGTCCTCCACCCGCATTACGCGGCGATCGTCGGCGATCGCCGCCACGGCGCCGCACGCGTCCTCGACGGTGGGGTCGTGCGGCGGCAGCCGGGCCGAGAGGAATCCGGACGCCGCTTCAACCATGCCGGCATCATCGCTGCACGAGAGCACTTCCTCCTCGGCCGCGGGCACATCGCCGAACAGCTGCTGCGCCGGAAATGACGAGTTCGCGATGGAGTAAACCGGCTTGCGCAAGAATGGATAGAAGGCGCCCGGCCGAAATTTAACGCCGAACACGCAGTCACTGTCCTTGAGCTCGCGGACAAAGCGGCCCAGCTGTACCCCATATACCCGCGAGCGGCCCCGCGCGAAGACCAAATGGACAGAAGGGTGAGGCAACACCTCCCTTCTCTGCGGTGCGCATCCTTGCAGGTCCCAGCTTTCGATCCAGAAGTATTGCACCCAGCCGGCGAGGGCGCCGGGCGGAGCGTATCGAGTGTGCCGATAGGTTCCGGGAGGCGGGGAATGCCTCAATACGCCGCATCCTCGAGCAAAGGCAGGCGATTTCGGCTCGCCTCGGCCCACGGAGCTTTCATCCACGTGTCGGGTTTTTCCAATCATTGAGACAGGCCCTGGTTGCATAGTCTTCTCATCATGAAAACAGCATGCATGTTTGCTTTGGTCTGCTTGGCGAGCTGCCTAACGAGTGCCTGTGGACTTGCGGGTACCCGCGGCAATGCGGATATCCTCAATACGGTCCGCCTGAAGTTTGCAGCCTTCAACAGGCACGATGCCTCCGCCATCCAGAGTATCTACGCCGCCGACGCCATACTACACAGTCCGGACTATCCTGACCTCACGGGCAATGGGCCGATTGCCGATACGTATCGCAGCTTGTTCAATGCCATCCCCGATGCCCAAGACACGATCCAGAGCCTGGGCAGTTCGGGGGACAAAGTGTACGTGCAATTCGCGCTGACCGGCCATTGGCAAGGTGCGGCGGACAAGGCCCTCAACGTGAGGATCATGTCCGTGTACACCGTCAGAGGAGGCAGAATCAGCGTCGACTCGACGTACTATGACCGCAAGCGGTAGTAGGCAACTAGGTCGCGGCATTGCCTCGGTTTGCGGGTCCATGGCGCAAGGTGCCTCCGGGTTTGGCCGAGCCGCTGCCAAGCACGCGCCCACCGACCTTCACGCCGTACATCGAATCAGGAGAGTCATGAAACTTCGCGCGCGTCGCCGCCACGGACACCGTGAATCGTGGATCCTGGGGCCGCTCATGGCTGTCCATGAAGGTCGCGACATCCCAGGCCTGCTGCGGCGTCAGTGTTCGCGCGCGGCTGAACGGCATATTCGCTTCGATGAAGGCGGCAGCATTTGCGATGCCGGCCATGCCCGCGCCCCAATTGAACGATCCATTGCCCCATAGGGCCGGGAAGGCCATGCTGCCGTCGTTTGCCAGCCTACCGGCTCCATCGGCGCCGTGACAAAGGGCGCATTGCTTTCCAAATACGGCTTCGCCCCGATCATAATCCGCCGCCATCGCGGGTTTCGAAAGCTTCGGATATCCGCGTCCTGGGAGATTGGGCTCAACGGTCGCACCGCTTGCCAGCCAATAGGAATAGGACTCCAGCGCCACCAGCACCGGATCGCCGAGCGGCGGCGCCTTGCCGTTCATGCTGAATTGAAAACATCCCTGAAGGCGTTCTTCGAACGTGTTGACCTTCTTGTTCTTGGCCCGATATTCGGGATAGGCCACGTAAGCCGCCCAGAGTGGCGCCGAGTCGGCCTTGCGCCCCGCATCGAGGTGGCAGCTACTGCATCGCAGAGCGTTGCCCACGAAGGCGGGCGCATACTGTTTGGGATTGTCGAATATGTTCTCGCCGGCGCGCACCATTTTCCCGAATTCAGTTTTCGGAATATCGGATTCTGCGGGAGGCATGAACGAGGAGGACGTCGATTCACGGGTCGCAGGGCCCGTAACGAGCGGCTGAGATGAGGCAGGCGAGCCGGCCGGGGCGGGTTCTTGGCTGAAATAGGCAGCGACCGCCTCGATGTCCGCGGCAGAGAGTTTATCGGCAATTCCGGCCATCAGATCCTGCGGCCCGGGGTCCCGAGTTCCCGACTTCCAGGCGCGCAGCTGGTTCTCCAGGTAGAGCGCCGACTGTCCCGTCAGAGGCGGAAATTCATCGCCTACACCGATGCCGGCGGAGCCGTGGCACTGGACACAGCCGGGCAATTCGTCGTTCCACCGGCCGCGTAATGCCAGCTGCTCGCCAAGACTCGGCGAGGACGACTGCCCCGGGGGGGAAGACGGCCGGCCTGGAGCGGAGGATGGCTTATGGGGCGGTGCGTAGAAGTCGGCCACAGCAGTTCTATCCTGCGCCGACAGCGACTTGGCGATGGGTGTCATTAGAGTATTGAAGCGCTTGCCGCTCGCAAAATTCTCCAGCTGGCGCTCCGCATAGGCCGGCGGCAAATCGGCGATTCGCGGCGCGCCGATCGCCGGGTTGCCTTCGCCGCTTGGGCCGTGGCAAGTCCTGCAGGTGGGAATAGGCGACTGCGCGCGAGGCGCGGCCGGCAGGAGCAGCGCCGCGAAGGCGGTGCAGATGGCCATGAAGTTGACGATTGCCGGGTTCATGATTCAGCCGCCGCGCCGCTTGCTAGGGCGCTCGTTCGGCGGTGTACGCTTTGAATCCGTATCGTTCAAAGATGGCGAGCCCTTGCGCGGAGGTAATGAAGGCCAGCCATTGACGGCCGGCCTGCGGATGGGCCGCGCCCTTGACCAGCGCGCCGCCGTAGATCGCCGTGCTGTTCTGGGACGGCGGAATGTTCACGTGTTCGATCGGGTGGCCTGCCTGCTCCTGAAATATCGCCTCCGATTGCCAGGTGACGCCGGCGTCGGACCGGCCTTGCATGATCCACAGGGGTGTCTGGCGATGATGAATGTGCGTCAAGACGGCACTGCCGTCTTTAACCTTGGTCTCGTACACCTGCGTGAATAGCGCGGCTCCGCCCGCCTTGTTCAGCGAGCTCTTGATTTGCCGCGCGATTCCTTCGAATTCGGGATTCGGCAGCGCCAACCTCAACCGAGGGCCGGCGAGATCCGCCAGCCCGGTAATGTGCGAGGGATTGCCCTTCGCGACCATGATGGCGAGCGTATTGGTGACATAGGGTACGGCGGGCGCATCGAGCGTGCCGTCCGCGACGAATTCGCGGACTTTTTCCAAACCGGCCAGATATACATCCGCCTTGACGGTCCATGTCATGTTGCCGACCGTGACGGTGCCGCCGGCCTTCAATTGCTTCATCAGCAATCCTGGCGGGATGGTCTCCCAGTAGATTTTCTCCTTGTATTCGGGATGCAGCTCCTCGAAGGTCCTTACCAAGGGCGCCATGGCGAAGAAGTAGTTGCCGCCGACATACAATACGAGCTTCGGACCCATGGGCGAGCCGTGAAAATCCGCCAAATTGTCGGCATCCGGCTCCGTGAATTCAAGGCCGCGGCGTACGGTGTCGTTGTTCGCACCGTGTTGCCACGGCGGCGACCATGCGTCATCGCCGGCGCGCGTCCCGGCGGTTTGCGCATCGCCTTTTGCCGCGCCCGTGGCCAGCAGCGCGGCCGCGAGCATGCACATCTCAACTCGAGTCATAGCGGCATCAGCGAGTAGCCGGCCTGCTCCAAGGTGGTAACGGTCGTGAGGCCGGACAGCGCAACGGTCACCGATTTATCGATCCAGGCGTAATCGATGTGATGTTCGGCGACGGCCTGGCCGCACACCGCCACGGCGATGCCCGCCTTCCTCAGCTCCGCGGTCAGAGCGAGATTGGGGTTCGGCACTCCAAACTTCGCGCGGTAGTGGGCATCGTCGAGCGCGAGGGGAGTCGCTTCACCGTAGGCGATGGCGACGAATTTAAGGTGCGTGAGCGCAACGCCCGAGGCGACGTATAGATTCACCGCTCTGGCCACGTGATCCAGCGAAGGGTTTACCTCGCTCGCATCTTTCGATCCCTTGGTCAGTGCAAATACAATCCTGTAGGTCTTGGATGGCTCGGGTTGGTACGCGGCCTGCGGCAGCTCATGAATCTTGCCGAACCCCTGAATGGCCGGCGTAACCCAGAAGCCGGGCGGAGGCGGAGCATCAGCCTGCTGCGCCGAAACGGCGAAGCCGCCGAGCAATAATGTTAGCAGAGCGATCGTCCTGGCCGGGTATGACATGCATTTTCTCCATGATGGGAAGTCCGAATATACTCTGCACCCGTGCCGGCCCCAAGATCCACCGCTCATCGATGCAGTTTCGGCAGTTCTCGCAGCAATATGTAGATCGAAATGCCGATCAGAGCCACGCCGAACATCTGTCTGAGACGCCGCTGCGGCAGGTACGAACCCAGGCGATTGCCGGCAAGGGAGCCGACGGCACCGATCGACACGAACATGCCGGTCACATGCCCGTCGAGCGCCAAATGAAGCGCTCCGAGCGAAAGGGCATATTTTGCGAAGCCCATGAATGCGTTTGCCGAAATGATCAGCAGGCTCGTGCCCACGGCGCGGTGCATGTTCAATCCCACCAACAGGACGAGCGCCGGCACGATCAGGAAGCCGCCGCCGATGCCGACTACGCCGGTCATCGCTCCGACCAGCAGGCCGGCGCCCGCCATGCGTTCCCTGGATGGTGCCCGCAGGCCCGGGGACTGCGGCTCGGTGGGGCAGGCCCGGCCGTAGGCAATCATGGGCACGGAGGCGAGCAGCATGATCCCGGAAAAAATCAGCAGCTGAATGACTCCGGGCAGGCCCTGGGCCGCGACGGCGCCCAACCAGGAGCCGAGCATGCCGGGTAAGCCGAACCATGCAACGCTGCGCCAATCGACTTGGCTCTTGTACACGTAGGGAACGGCGCCAATGAGACTGATGCCGCCGACGATGGCGAGCGAGTTAGCGATGGCGAGCTTTTCCGGCTGACCGACCAGGTAGCTCAATATGGGTACTGCGAGTATCGAGCCGCCGGAGCCGAGCGTCCCTAGGCTCAGGCCGATGAAAATCGCCCCGAGTGTGATCCAAATCATGGCGGCTAGGTCTGGGGCGAGGCGGCGACGCGCGGGTTGGCTTCGGCATCCGCGGGCAGCGCCGGCCCGAAGAATGGATGCTGAAGCGCGTCCTCCATCGCGGCCAGGGCATGGCGCTGCTGAACGGCGATATCCAGGGTCGATTGCTCGGCGGTGATGCGCTCCAGCTGCACGCTCAGCAGAGTGGAGCGGTCGATCTCGCCGGCTTTGAACATCCGCTCGGTCTGCCGTTCGCGGCCCTGCTCGTCGTTCAGCAGCGAGCCGGCGCTGGAGAGCGTCAGACTCGTTGCGCGATAGATCGCGGCGGCACCGTCCACGGAGTCGATGATCTGCGTTTGCAGGGCGGTGAAGCGAGCCGCCGCTTCCTCGCGGCGTGCCCGCGCTTGTGCGATCGGTCCCTGGTTCTGATTGAAGATCGGCAAGTCCGCGGCGGGCAGCAGCATATAGCGGTGCTGGCCGGCATCCCATTCATAGCCGGGACTCAAGGTGAGGTTCGGATATTGATTTGCGACCTCGAGCGCCAGCGCCGCTTCTGCGGCGGCATAATCTGCCAAGAGCGCCTGCACGTCGCCGCGGTTCACCAAAGCTTGCTGCCTCAGATCCGCATCGTCCGCATTGGTCGCGGGCTGCGCGAGCCTCTCGAGCGTATCGAATGCGAGATGAACGCCGTCCAGCGCCCGCAGCGGAATGCCGATGGATGCAGCCAGCTGTGCGCGCGCCGCCACTGCGGCACTTTCGGCATCTCGAACCGCAATGTCGGCTTGGCCGCGGTCGCTGCGTTCGCGCGCGAGCTCGAGCCCGGAAGATTCGCCCACCGCAAAGCCGCGCTCGAGCTGCGCCACGAGCTGATTCTGGACATCGAGCCTCGCCTGCAGCAATTTCAGCCGCCGCTGCGTCGCCCAGATATCGATCATGGCATCGCGTACCCCCGCCCGCACCTGCCACGACGCGTTGCGCAGTTCGCCGCGCGCGGCTTGCAGCATTGCAGCGGCCTCGGCCGTGCGCTTCTCGCGCTTGCCGGAAGTCTCGATCATGAAGTTGATGATGGGGGCGATGGTCCACGCCGCGCCTCCCGCGGCGCTTGGGGCGTAGCTCAGATCCTCGAAACTCAGGGAAGGATTCGGAATCTGACGGGCGGTCTTCACACCCGCGCGAGCTTCGCCGAGATCGGCGCGCGCGATGTCGAGATTCGGATGGAAATAAAGTGCGGCGAGGATGAGAGAGCTCAAGTCCCAGTCCGCAGGGGTACGCCCGCCTACTGCGCCGCTGTCGGTCTGAGAGGGCACTCCGCCGGCGCGTGTCGCTTCGATAAATGACCGCAGCCGCGGATCGTCGAGCGAGCGCTCATCGATCGCCCGCGCGTTCTGGGCGGCAGACAGGGGTGCGGGCCGGTAGCCGGCGCAGGCCGCGCAGAGCATCGCAAGGCCGGCCGCGACGATCGTAAGGCGTTCCAGCGTTCGCATCGTGGCGTCACTCTATCACCCGGACGGCCGCTCGAGGTATTAAGCTTGTGCCTCCGCGCAGCCGGCGGCTGTGCGTGGGACCCATGACGATTGATGAGAAGGAAACGATATGAAATTTCTGCGCTATGGGCGCACGGGCTCCGAAAGACCGGGCGTGCTCGACGACAAGGGACAGATCCGCGACCTCGGCGGCGTGATCGGGGACCTGAGGGAGGGGTATCTGTCGCCTTCCCGGCTCAGGGAGATTCAAGGTATGGCCGTCGAACGGCTCCCCGTGGTAAGTGGAAATCCGCGCTTGGGAACTCCTTGTGCCGGAATCGGAAAGTTCATTGCGGTCGGTCTGAACTTTAGCGACCACGCGGCGGAGTCCGGCCTGCCCGTGCCGTCGGAGCCGGTGATTTTTACCAAGGCCACGAGTTGCATCGTCGGGCCCGACGACGACATCATGCTGCCGAAGGGATCACTGAAGACCGATTGGGAAGTCGAATTGGGAGTGATCATCGGGACGACGGCCCGGTATGTATCCGAAGATCGGGCGCTGGATCATGTGGCCGGTTATTGCGTTGTGCACGATGTCTCCGAGCGTGAATATCAAATCGAGCGCGGCGGCACATGGGACAAGGGCAAGGGCTGCGACACATTCGGCCCCGTCGGCCCCTATCTCGTCACCGTCGACGAAGTCGGGGATCCACAGGCGCTGGACATGTGGCTGGACGTGAACGGCAAGCGCATGCAGACAGGCAGCACCCGAACCATGATATTTCCGGTGCGTCTGCTGGTGAGCTACGTCAGCCGCTTCATGACCCTGAATCCCGGCGATCTGATCACCACCGGAACGCCGCCGGGCGTCGGAATGGGCCGGAAACCGTCGCCGCAGTACTTGAAGGCCGGCGACGTGGTGGAACTGGGCATATCCAAGCTGGGGAAACAGCGGCAAAAGGTGGTCGCGTATTCGCCCAGCCATGGCGCCTGAATCGCCTCGTCGGCACCCGCACTATGGGTCGTGGTCGACCCATCCCATGGGTTAAAGTACCGCAGCCCATGACCTCCTTGAAACGCGCAGCATCTGTATCGGACTACCGCAGCGCCGCCCGGCGGCGCCTGCCGAAGATGCTGTTCGAGTACATCGACGGCGGTTCCTTTGCCGAAGTGACTTTACGCCGCAATGTCGCGGACTTGGAGCAATTATCGTTGCGCCAGCGCGTGATGCGCGACATGGCTTCGCTCGACACCGGCGTGCAGACGCTGGGGCAGAGATATGGCATGCCCGTGGGACTCTCTCCAGTCGGCATGGCGGGCATGTTTGCGCGCCGTGGAGAGATGCAGGCCGCGCGAGCCGCCGCGCAGGCGGGCGTGCCTTTCTGCCTCTCGACCGTGGGCATCTGCTCCATCGAAGAAGTCGCGCGAGGCGTCGCGCCGCCCTGGTTTCAGCTATACGTGCTCAAGGATCGCGGCTACATGCGAGAGCTCGTCAGGCGCGCCAAGGCCGCGGGCAGCCCGGTCCTCGTGCTGACCGTGGACTTGCCGCTACCCGGCGCCCGCTACCGCGACGTTCGCTCGGGATTCCGCGGGCTCACCGGCCTCCCGGCAGCCTGCAATAAATTCTGGGACGGATTGACTCATCTGCCATGGGTCTGGGATGTATGGCTGAAGGGCCGCCCCCACACCTTGGGTTGCGTGGCGGGCGCCATGCAGGGGGGGCGCTCTTCCGGCGATTTCATGACCTGGATCGCCGCCAATTTCGACCGCTCGGTGACCTGGGCCGACCTGGAATGGATACGCGCCGAATGGGATCGGCCCATTGTCATCAAGGGCGTGCTGGATCCGCAGGATGCGCGGGACGCGGTCAAGATGGGCGCACAGGGAATCGTGGTCTCGAATCATGGCGGCCGCCAACTAGACAGCGTGCGCTCCTCCATATCCGCGCTGCCGCGCATCGTGGACGCCGTGGGCAACGATCTGGAAGTCTACCTCGACGGCGGCGTGCGGTCGGGACTCGACGTGTTGAAGGCGGTGGCCCTGGGCGCGAAGGCCTGCTTCATCGGACGAGCATGGGCCTATGCGCTGGGCGCCGGCGGCGAGGGCACGGTTGCGAAAATGCTGGGCACGCTGCGTGCGGAGCTCGAAGTGGCCATGGTCTTGACCGGCTGCAC
This sequence comes from uncultured Gammaproteobacteria bacterium, assembly GCA_963784105.1. Lineage (GTDB taxonomy): Bacteria > Pseudomonadota > Gammaproteobacteria > Steroidobacterales > Steroidobacteraceae > Bog-1198. Next base: position 58,634 of record CAWAQE010000007.1, on the reverse strand, counting down.
ATCCATGGCGCGCGCGGGACGGGAGCTGATCGACTCGCACTAAAAGTCCTGCGGTCCGCAGGGTCGGGATAGCGGCATGCCGGTGGCGCGTCGGCCGGCTTGGTGGTTTCAATTGAAACGGTGCTGAGGCCCGCTGACATCAGAGAGCGGGGTGCCGGGGGGAGTATCGCTTCTGCGCCTATCGCCGAGAGATTGCGGCGCGAAGAGATCGGTACACTGTGGACATTGTGATTTACGAGGAAGATCATCTCACACGCGCTTTGCTTCAGCAGTGGCTGGGCAAGGCGGGATATACCGTGCGTGTCGGCATGCCGTGCGATGATAATCTGGACCAGCCGGCCGATCTCGTGATCGCGAACGTCTACATGCCCAAACATGGCGGTGCGCGCTCGATTCGCAGCATTCGCGAGGCATATCCGAAAACCCCGGTGATCGCGATCTCAGGCCAGTTTCGATCCGGTCTGTCCGCGGCCGGCGCGGCCGCGCAGATGCTGGGCGTCGAAAAAGTCATCGCAAAACCGCTTCTCCGCTCCGATCTCGTGGACGCGGTGCGCGGTATACTGGGCCGATAGGATCGGCGTATGCAGCGCTCCCTCGCCCACAAATCTTCGCCCAGTGATCAGATCGGGTCCGGCGCGCCGATCCGATTCAATCGCTTGCAGTCCGGTATTGTCGTGCTCGGCGTGCTCGTCATACTGGCTTTCGGGGGCTCATCCGCTTTCGATGCATGGCGCGCCTATCGGCGCTCGGTCTCCGCGACCGAGCGCGAAATCGGCAATGTGGCGAGCGCGCTCGCCGAACAGACCTCGTGGACCCTGCAGGCCGTCGATCTCCTGCTTCTCGATACGGCACGATGGTACCGCAATGACAGCCATGACATCCCGCCCGAACGTCTCAGCCAGGCGCTCGCGATTCGCACCGCCGGGGTTCGGCTGGTGCGCCTGGTCATGATCGTCGACGCGCAAGGCAACCAACGATATCGGTCGCGTGAACTCTCCACCCCGAAGCAAAATGTTGCGGACCGATCGTATTTCATCGCTCAGCGGGACAACCCGGCGGCGGGGCTTTTCATGAGCGAGCCGTTGGTGACGCGTTCCGAGGGCCGCGCAGCCGTGATACTTTCTCGCCGGATAGACGACGAAAAAGGCAATTTCAACGGAGTCGTCGAGGCCATCGTCGATCTCGATGACCTGAACAAATTCTATCGGGCCGTCGATATCGGCCAGGGCGGCGGGGTTCAACTGATGCGCGATGACGGCATCTTGCTGGTGCGCAATCCGCCATCACCGAGCGCCATTGGGCAAGGATTTCCCGAGATTGCGTCGCTCCCGACTACAACCGCCGCGCGATTCGTAAATCCCATCGACGGGAGGGAGGATTTCATCGTGGTGGCGCCCGTAAGGAACACGCGCTTGCGGCTCGGCGTGACGCGCGAAGCAGCGGTCGCGCTGGGACCGTGGCGCAGCACCACGATCCGGGTCGGTGTTCGCACTCTCATCATCACTCTGCTCGGCGCATTGACCATTGTCGCGCTGTTGCGGCAATTGCGGCGCGTCGCGGCCAGCGAGCGGGCGCTGCGCCAAAGCGAGGAGCGCTATTCACTGGCGATGGAGGGCGCGAACGAAGGCCATTGGGACTGGGACGTAACGGCTGACCGTCTGTTTCTTTCGCCGAAGATGAAGACGCTGGGCGGTCAGAGTGAGTCGTCCGAGGCGGGCACGCGTGCCGACTGGATGCGTCAAATGCTCATGCACCCCGACGATAGGCCGCGCTTCGAGATGACGCTGCATGACCATCTCGAGGGACGCACGCCCCGCTTCGACTGCGAGTACCGGGTGCGCCATCCCGACGGGGAGTGGCATTGGCTGTTGGCGCGCGGTCGCTGTTTGCGCGACGCGGCAGGCAAGCCGTTCCGATTCGTCGGTTCGGCCATGGATATCACCGCAGAGAAACAGGCACAGATCGAGAAGGAGCAGCTGGAAGCGCAGCTGCGCCAGTCGCAGAAAATGGAGGCGATCGGCACGCTCGCGGGGGGCATCGCCCACGACTTCAATAACATATTGGGCGCAATCCTCGGCTACGGCGAGCTTGCCCTCCAGGAATCGTCCGAGCAGAGCGCGCTGCGGCGTTATCTCGAGAACGTCATGCACGCGACAGAGCGCGGTAAGATGCTGGTCGAGCGAATTTTGGGATTCAGCCGCAGCGGCCTTGGCGACCGCGAGCCGGTGAACGTTCAATCCATCATTGAGGAAACACTCGAGCTGCTCGAGGCGTCCCTCCCCGCGGGAATACGATTGGAAAGGAAGATCGATGCCGGTAACGCCGCGGTGATCGGGGATGCAACCTACCTGCATCAAGTGGCAATGAATCTCTGCACCAACTCGATTCATGCCATGCAGCGCGGCGGCGTGCTTGGAGTCGCTCTCGAACGAATTCAGTTGAACGAGCGTCGGACCTTGTCCCGGGGTTCGCTCGGCCCGGGACCCTATGTGCGTCTCACCGTTCGCGATACCGGCGAGGGCATCCCGCCCGCGGTACTCGATCGGATGTTCGATCCATTCTATACGACCAAGGAAGTCGGCGAAGGGACTGGCCTCGGTCTCTCTCTCGTACACGGCATCGTGACCGATCTCGCCGGAGCGATCGACGTCTCCACTAGATTGGGTGAAGGAACGGTGTTCGAGATCTACCTGCCGGTCGCGGGCGAAATTGCGGCACCGGAGGCCCAAACAGACCGAATATTGCCCCGCGGAAACGGCGAAGTCGTCATGATCGTGGATGATGAGCGTCCATTGGTCGAACTCGCCGAGGAGATCACTGCCCGGCTCGGCTATGAGCCCGTGGGATTCGGCTCGAGTACCTCCGCGCTCGATGCCTTTCGTGCCGCACCGGACCGTTTCGACGCCGTGCTCACCGACGAGGCGATGCCAGACCTCACCGGAATCGAGCTCGCACGAGAGCTCCGCAGGCTTCGACCCCGGATACCGGTTATCTTGATGACGGGTTACAGCGGTGCAAAACTCATGGGGCTGGCCGCCGAGATCGGCGTTAACGAGGTGCTGCGTAAGCCGTTGCGCCGCCACGAACTTGCGGATTCTCTCGCACGCGCGCTTGACATCCGCTCATCGAAACCCTGAGGTGACTGCCATGTCGGAGACCATGTGTTCGCACATCCTCGTAATTGACGATGACCCGCAAATCCGAGCGCTCTTGGAGGAGTACCTTGGGGAGAACGGGTTGCGCGTGAGCGTCGCATCCACCGGCAAGGAGATGTCGAAGATCCTGAACGACGAGGCGATCGATCTCATCGTCCTCGATTTGCGGCTGGCCGGCGAAGACGGCATGGCGATCGTGCGGTCGTTGCGTGACGAATCTTCCATACCGATCGTCATGCTGACCGGTGTGCGCGACGAGGCGGACCGGGTCATGGGGCTCGAGCTCGGCGCCGATGACTATCTGACCAAGCCTTTCAGTCCCCGAGAATTGTTGGCACGAATCCGAACGGTGCTGCGGCGCGCAAGGAGCGCGGCGCCGGGCCCGGGCCCAGGGCGGGAGATCCGCGCCTACCGGTTCGCCGAGTTCGAACTCAACCTGCGTACGCGGCGCCTCAAGCGCAGCAACGGCGCCCCTATCGGTCTCACAAACGGCGAGTTCAATTTGCTCGCCGCCTTGCTTGCCGCACCCGAGCGAATTCTCACCCGGGATCAACTCCTGGAGGCGAGCCGTGTGTATGACAACGAGGTGTATGACCGGGCGATCGACATCCAGGTGCTCCGCCTGCGGAGGAAGATCGAGCGGGATCCTGCGCAACCCCAATTCATCGTCACGGAGCGCGGTGCGGGGTACATCTTCAGCGCTCCGGTGGAAGTCCTGTATTGAAACATGCCTCGGGCGCCTCAAGGGCAAGATTGACGCCAACCGTCGACGATTCGCTCGATCATTCCCGCACAAACTGTTTCAGTCGTAATCGATACGCGCCGCCGGCATTTCAGCGGCAATGACGGTGACATCGAATCGCCGGCTGCGCTCGCTATTTTCCATTCAGTGGATCTCTTGGCACTCGGAGGTTGACCCATGGATTTTTCACATCGGCGCAGACAATTGTGGTTGTGGATAGCGGTATTCGGCGTGTGGTATGCCGGTGCTTCCTCGGTATCGGCGCAAACGACGCCGGGTGAGGCGTCCGCAGCCTGTCCGGCGAATGACGGTGGCCTGAAATTGCCCGCCGGGTTCTGCGCCACGATCTTCGCCGACGGTATCGGGCATGCGCGCCATCTGGTTGTCGCGCCGAATGGCGTCGTGTACGTCAATACGTGGTCCGGCCGCTATTACGGCAACGACACTCCTCATGCAGGTGGATTCCTGGTCGCGCTGCAAGACACCACCGGTAGGGGAAAGGCCGATGTGAACGAACGTTTCGGCGAGAGCGTACAGAGCGGCGGAGCGGGCGGGACCGGCATCGATCCGTACCACGGCGCGTTGTACGCCGAGATCAACGACGAGATCGTGCGCTACACGCTGTCGGCGGGATCGATCGTGCCCCATACACGCGCAGTACCAATCGTCACCGGGTTGCCGCTGGGCGGCGATCATCCCATGCACCCGTTCAAGATCGATCGAGACGGCTCCCTGTACATCGACGTTGCCACCGCGACCAATGCCTGCCAAGTGAAAAACCGCATTCCGAAGTCTCCCGGCATCACTCCGTGCAGGGAGCTCGTGACGCGCGGCGGCATTTGGCGATATGACGCAAACAAGACCAACCAAGCATTCTCGCCGGCGGGGCGCTTCGCCACCGGGATCCGCAACGCGGAGGGATTCGCGATCGATGCCGACGATCGCATCTTCGTCACGCAGCACGGCCGCGACCAGCTGCATGCGAATTGGCCGAATCTGTACAAACCGGAGGAGGAGGCGACCCTCCCGGCCGAGGAACTGCTGTTCTTGAAGCGGGGCGGGGACTACGGCTGGCCGGAGTGCTACTACGATGCCATGCGACGTAAACTCGTGCTCGCCCCGGAGTACGGCGGTGACGGAGGTAAGACGGCTGGACCCTGTGCCGCCAAGATCGATCCGATCGCCGCGTTTCCCGCGCATTGGGCTCCCAACGCGATGGCGCTGTACGACAAGCAGCAGTTCCCCCCGCACTATCGCAACGGCGTGTTCATCGCCTTTCATGGATCGTGGGATCGGGCGCCTTACCCCCAGGGCGGCTACAACGTGGTGTTCCAAGCCTTGTCGGGCGATCACGCTTCGGGGCAGTGTGAGATATTTGCAGACGGTTTTGCCGGAGCACTAGAGGCCCCCGGCCAGGCCGCGCATCGTCCCTCCGGCGTCGCGGTCGGACCCGACGGATCACTGTTCGTCTCGGATGATGTGGGCGGACGCATCTATCGCATCGCTTATCGAGGGCGGCCAGGTGCGTCGGCCGGCGCCGCAACAGTCGCCCCTTGTCCCGGCGCATCGGCGCCCGCCGGCGCGATCGGAGCCAATGACGCCAGACCCCCGGAAGGCACTCATCCCGATGCCGGCCACGCCGACGCGACGGCGCGCCTTCCCGTTCCCGCAGGGGCGACGAAGGAAATGGTGGAACTCGGCGATCGCATCTTCCACGGTCAGGTCGGCGGGGCCACCTGCACCGGCTGCCATGGCGGGGACGCAAAGGGCACACCGTTGGGTCCCGATCTCACCGATACCCAATGGCTGTGGGGCGATGGCAGCTACGCGGCGATCACAAAGATCATCAATTCCGGAGTGCCGCAACCCAAGCAATACCGCTCTCCCATGCCGCCCATGGGCGGCACTCAGCTCACGTCCGAACAGGTGTCGGCCCTCGCCGCTTACATCTGGGCCGTGAGTCACCGTTAGGCCGGTATTTGCCATCCATCCATCCAATCAGGAGGTCTCATTCCATGTCGACATCAATTCAGGCCCGGTTGCCGGCCTTCGAAACTGAATTTGTGAATATTCCAAATACTCCGCTGAAAGTCTCGCGAGTCGCGCTCGGTACATGGGCCATGGGCGGCTGGATGTGGGGAGGAACCAACCCTCGCGAGTCGGTGGCCACCATTCATGCTGCATTGGACCAAGGCATCAATCTCATCGATACCGCGCCCGTCTATGGTTTCGGCGTGTCCGAACAAATCGTCGGCACCGCGCTCGAGGGCCAACGTGCTCGGGCCATCATTGCGACCAAGGCCGGCATCGAATGGCGCGACGGCAAGGTCTATCGGAACGCGTCGCGCACCCGCCTCATGCAGGAGGTCGACGATTCGCTTCAACGCCTCGGCACCGACTACATCGATATCTACCAGGTCCACTGGCCCGACCCTCTGGTGCCCGTGGAGGAAACCGCCGAGGCCATGCGCTCGCTTTACGAACAGGGAAAGATCCGCGCCATCGGCGTGAGCAATTTCTCGTTGGAGCACATGATGCGTTTCCGCAAAGTGGCTCCCCTGCACGTGCTGCAGTCACCTTACAACCTGTTCGAGCGTGCCATCGAGGCAGAGATCCTGCCCTACTGCCGGGCCAACGGCATTGCGACCCTGGGCTATGGCGCGCTCTGCCGAGGCCTATTGAGCGGGCGCATCAGACCGGATACTCATTTCGAAGGAGGCGATCTGCGGCGCGTCGACCCGAAATTTCAGCCGCCTCGCCTGGCGCAATATCTCGAAGCGGTGAGGCAGCTCGATGAACTCGCACAGCGACGATTTCATCGCCGCGTGATCCATCTGGGGGTCCGGTGGATGCTCGATCAGGGAATCAGCGTTGCCCTATGGGGTGGCCGTCGTCCGGAACAGGTGGAGGCGGCGCTCGGTGTGGCAGGTTGGTCGCTCGATGGCGCGGAGCGCGGACGCATCGAAACCATCGTGAACACCGCAGTCACCGATCCCGTCGGCCCGGAGTTCATGGCGCCTCCGCAACGTCCCTAACCCGCTCCCTGCCACTTGGTTAGGACCGCCCCGAGGCCACGATCCCGCCGCGCTGAGCCCTGGCGGAATCCTCCCAGCCTCCGCCGAGCGCACGAATGAGATCGACGCTCGCGGTCAGCTGCAGCGTGTCGAGATCGAGTGCCTGGAGCTGAGTCTGCAGAAGGGCGGTCTGCGAGGTGACGACCGTGAGGTAGTCGGTCGCACCCTGTTGATAGAGCGCCATGGCTAATTTCAGCGATCGCTGTGCGGCGTCGACCGCTGCTTTCTCTTCTACGGCCGCGTCGTGGTAGTGATTGAGTGTGGCGAGGCTGTCCTCGACCTGCTGAAATGCGCTAACCACGGTACCGCGGTAGTTCGCCGCGGACGCATTGAATTCGGCGCGCGCTTGGGCGACCTGTGCTCGGCGCAGGCCGCCGTCAAACACACTGAGCAAGGCGTTCGGTCCGATGGCCCAGAAGGAGCTCGGGGCGCTCAGCCAGTTGGAGACGGCCGTGCTTTGAAGGCCGCCCTGAGCGCCCAAGGTGAGCGTGGGAAAGTAGGCGGCACGCGCCACGCCGATATTGGCGTTGGCCGCAATCATGCGCCGCTGCGCCGCCGCGATATCCGGACGGCGCTCGAGCAAGGTGGCGGGGACGCCGCTCGGAACCTGCGGAAGCGTTATGGCGACGATCTGCGGCTTGATCGAGAACGTCGTAGCCGATTCGCCGAGGAGCGCAGCAATTGCGTGCTCGAGCAACGCGCGTTGAGCGAGCGTCTGTGCCGCCTGGGAGCGTGCGGCATCGAGCTGAGTCTGAGCCTGCGAGACATCCAGACCGGGAGCGATTCCGGCATCGTGGCGCTGCTCGGTCAGTTTCACCGCGCGCGTGTAGGCTTCCACCGTCTCGTCGAGGATCGCGCTGTCGCGGTCAAGACTGCGGAGCTGAACGTAATTGTCCACGAGCTGCGCGATCAGCGATAGGCGTGCATTCTCGAGATCCGCGGCGGACGCCGCGGCATTGGCCTCGCCGGCAGCCACTTCGTTGCGAATCTGCCCCCAGAGGTCGAGCTCGTAGCTGACGCTTCCACCCAGCGCGTTGGTGTTGTAATAGGTCGGAGTCGTGGGACCCCGGAGCGGTGCGTGGAGCGATTCGCGATCGCGCTCGGTTCCGGCACTCAAGCCGAGGGTAGGAAAGAGCCCGGCGCGCGCCTGATCGGCCAAGGCCCTGGCCTGCGCATAGTTGGCCAGGGCGGCGGCGAGCGTCGGGTTGCCGGCGATCAGCCTTTTCTCGAGCTCATCGAGTTCGGGATTGCCGTAGAGGGTCCACCAGCTGTCGCGCGGCAGGCGATCGGCCGGCTGCGCCTGGGTCCAGGGACCGAGTTCCTTGTATGCTTGCGCCGTGGGAATCTCCGGGATTTTCAGGGGCGGCGCGAGCGAACAGCCGCCGAGCACCAGCGACACGGCGGCGCCCAGGCGGGTTACGCCCTTAACCTTGTCCATGGGTCTTCTTTGCCAGATCGGCGACCGCGCCGCGGGGCGGCGCTCCGGCAACTTGCACATCGGTGCCGTTGCTTATTCCGTCCGGCGGATTCTCGATCACCTGGTCGCTCGGCGACAGGCCTGAAGCGAGCTCAACGACGGCACCCAAGTCGCGTTCGATCGATACCGGCTTGCGCAGCACGCGATTGTCGGCGTCGACGGTGGCAATGGAAAGTCCCTTCGCATCGAAAATCAACGCGCTGGACGGGACGCTGAGTACATTGGCGGTGCCGGCGATTTGAAGGTGGATGCCGGCGTAATCGCCCGGCATCAAATCGCCACCGCTGTTGTCGACGATGATCTGCATCAGCGTGGTGCCGGTACGCGGGTTGACGGCCTGGGCCGACGCCTCGACCGTGCCGTGATACGTCTTGTCGGGATGCTCGGGCACGCGGATCGTGGCCGCGGTGCCCGGTGGAACGCTCGGCACATAGTTCTGCGGCACGTCGACGTAGATGCGGAGCTTGTTCGTCTCCGAGACCACGAACAGCTCCGGTCCCCCGCCGGCGCCGACATTGATCAGCGCTCCGATGTCGGTCTCACGCGCGGTGACGATGCCATCGAACGGCGCAGTCAAGCGTTTGAATCCTTCCTCGGCGGCCAGGCGGTCGACGTTTGCCTGCGCCGCCTTGACCTGGGCGATATTGGCGTCCCAGGTAAATGTGCGTTGATCGACGTCCTGCTTGGCGACCGCGTCGGTGCCGGCGAGAGACTGCCAGCGCTCCGCACCGATCTGTGCGAGCTTGGCATTGGCCTTTGCGACGCTCAGGTCAGCGCGCGCCTGCAGGAGCTGCTGGTCGAGATCGGGAGTATCGATATCAGCGAGTATGTCGCCGGCCTTCACCTTGCTGCCGATATCGTACTTCCAGCTCTTGAGGTACCCTGGAACGCGCGCATAGATCGGCGCGCGGATGTAGGCTTCCAGACGTCCGGGCAAGTCGAGCCCCGCGTGATTCTCCACGTGAGTCGGCCTCACCACGGCCACGATCGGCACGGCCTGCGCTTCGGTCAAAGCGTGCAGATGGGAGTATTGCGTTGCCCGGGAGCCCAGGCCGTAGGCCACCACGGCGATGCTGAGGAGCACGAGCGCGCCGCCGACCAGGGCAAGCCGGCGCGGAACGGCGGGCCGATGAGGTTGATCAGGCTGAGACATCGTGAGCTCCGAGGTTGGCTTCCGGCACCGACTTGGGGCCGCGACGCCGGTGAATGATGCTGAACATCACGGGAACGAAGAACAGGGTCGAGACCGTGGCGAAGAGAAGACCGCCGATGACGGCACGGCCGAGCGGCGCATTCTGCTCACCGCCTTCACCCAGACCGAGCGCCATCGGCAGCATGCCGATTACCATGGCGAGGGCCGTCATCAGCACCGGACGCAGGCGGACGAATCCGGCCTCGAGCGCGGCTTTTGTCGCATCGCCGATCTCGTCGAGCTTCTCGCGCGCGAAGCTGATCACCAGGACGCTGTTCGCCGTGGCTACACCCATGCACATGATGGCTCCCGTGAGCGCCGGCACCGATAGGGTGGTGTGGGTCGCAAACAGCATCCAAATGATGCCGGCAAGCGCCGCCGGGAGGGCCGTGATGATGACGAAGGGATCGCTCCAGGACTGAAAGTTGATCACGATCAGGAAATAGATCAGCACGATGGCGCCCAGGAGGCCGAATAGCAGGCCCGAGTAGGCACTGTTCATGGTGGCGGTTTGGCCCACCAGGGCGACGATCGAGCCCTTCGGCTTGTCCTTGTCGTTCCGGGCGATGATCTTCTGGATGTCGCGCGAGACCGCGCCCAGATCGCGCCCCTGAGTGGTCGCATAGATCTCGACCATCGGGGCGATATCGTACTGCGAGACCACGGCGTCCGTATGCGTGCGGTGAATGGCAGCGATGCCGCCGAGCACCGTGGTCGGGGCTCCTGCAGCGTTGACGGGCAAATTCCGCAGTGCCGGCAGGGAATCGATCTGGTATTGCGGTGTCTGCAGGGCGATCGGATAGGTGACGCCGTTCTTCTCATTGAGCCAGTAGGTCGGCGCCACCTGGCTGGAACTCGCGAGGTTCACGACCAGGCTATCGGTCACATCGGCCGCGGTTATGCCGGCGTATTGTGCACGCGTTCGGTCGATGTCGACATTGAGCGCCGGCTGCCCGGCCGACTGCTGGATACGTGCATCCGCGACGCCGGTAACATGACGGATCTGGGCAAGCAGCTTGTTGGCATACCCATAGTCGGCGCCGAGGTCGCTGCCGCGGACCTGCAGATCGATCGGCGCCGGTGCGCCGAAATTGAGGATCTGGCTGACGATATCGGCCGGCAGGAAGGAAAATGTCATGCCTGGGAAGCGGCGGGGCAGTTCGTTGCGCAGGCGGCTCACGTATTCCGCGGTGGGAGCGTGCCCCTCGCGCAGAGATATCTGAATGTCTCCGTCCGACTCGCCGATCGTGCCGGTGTTGTTGTAAATCGTATTGATCGACGAAAGATACGTACCGATGTTGTCGACGATCGTTGCAACTTCGGCCGGCGGTATCGTCTGGCGGATCGCCTGCTCCACGTCGGCAAACCGCGCGGCGGTCTCCTCGATACGCATGCCGACGGGCGCCCGCACGTGCAGCAGCAGCTGACCGCCGTCCACTTTCGGGAAGAAATTCTGTCCGAGAAACGGCGCAAGCAGGAACGAGACGGCGATGAATCCGATAAAACCCGCAACGAAGAGCCGCCGATGTTCCATCGCGAGCGCCAAGAGGCCATGGTACCCGGAGCGCAGCCGGGCGAAGTGTGCCTCGAAGCCGCGCTGAAAGCGGATCAGCGGGTTCTTGGGCGGGGTCACGTCGCCATGCTCTTCGGTGTGAGCCCGCTGCATCCGCAGCAGATACTTGGCGAGCGTCGGGACCAGTGTGCGAGACAGCAGGAAGGAGAAGATCATGGCGAACATCACGCTCTCCGCCATGGGTACGAATAGGAAGCGCGCCACACCGTTCAAGAAAAACATCGGAATGAATACGATACAGATACACAGCAGTGAGACGAAGGCGGGCACGACAATCTGCGAGGCGCCATCGAGGATTGCCGCATCCACCTTTTTTCCTTGCTCGAGGTGGTAATTGATGGACTCGATGGTCACCGTCGCTTCGTCGACGAGTATGCCCACGGCCAGCGCGAGGCCGCCTAAAGTCATGATATTGAGGGTCTCGCCGATCGCCGACAGGGCGCCGACCGCGCCGAGCACCGACAGGGGAATCGAGGTGGTCACGATCAGGGTGGATCGCCAGCTGCCGAGGAAGAGCAGGATCATGAGGCTCGTGAGCGCGGCCGCAATCACGCCTTCGCGGATCACGCCCTGGATGGAAGCCCGCACGAAAATCGATTGATCGCCGATCGGCTTGATGGTGAGGGCGTCTGGGAGCGACGGCTTGATGATGCCCAGCATCTTCTTGATCCCGCTGACGATGTCGAGGGTGGAGGTGCCGCCGTTCTTGAACACGCTCAAGAGCACCGAGCGATTGCCGTCGACGTGGACGACATTGACCTGCACCGCATTGCCGTCGTGCACCTGGGCCACATCGTGCATATAGACCATCGCGCCGCCCACGTTCTTGATCGGCAGGTCCCCGAGCTCGGAAATCTTGGACGGGGCATCGTTGAGGTTGATGGTGTACTCGTATTTGCCGATCTTTTCGGAGCCGGCCGGCGTGACGAGGTTCTGCGCGGCCAGCGCCTTGGCCACATCGAGGCCGGTCAATCCGCGCGACTCGAGCGCCTGAGTGTCGAGATCGAACATGACCTGCGGCGCCTTGCCGCCGAACGGCCACGGGATGCCTGCGCCTTCGACCGTGACCAGCCGCGGACGGATGAAATTCATGCCCAGATCCGCGAGTTTCTGCTCGGTCAATCCCTTGCCCGAGAGCGCGAGCTGGATGATGGGCACCGTCGAGGCGTTGTAGTTGACGATGAGCGGCGGCGTCGTGCCGACGGGCATCTGCTTGAGCAGGCTCTGGGCGATGGCGGTGACCTGCGCGTTGGCCGTCGCGATATTGGCCGACGGATGGAAGAAGATCTTGACGATTCCGAATGTGGTGTACGAGTTGGCCTCGATGTGCTCGATATCGTTGACCGTAGTCGTGAGTGCGCGCTCGAACGGGGTGATGATGCGACCCGCCATCTGGTCAGGGGATAAACCCTGGTACTGAAAGGCCACCCCGATGATCGGGATATTGATGCTCGGGAATATGTCCACGGGCATGCGCAGCGCGGCCAGTGAACCCATGATGAGGATGAGGAGGGCCACGACGATGAACGTGTATGGCCGTCGCAGTGCGATGCGGACTATGCCCAGCATGTGCGCACCGGAGACTGGCCTGGACTATTACCTTGCACGATGACGTTAATTCCCCTCTTGGGCTCGAGGGGCAAGTCTCGGCTGGCCGCATCATGGGATGATTGCAAAGGCCGCCGCGTGGGTTTCAATTGAAATGGGGGCGGCGCCATCCCGAAGACGGCGGCGTACGATTCGAGACCCCGCGCGGACGGCGCAAGCTCAGCGGCCCAGTTACGGCATGATCAGGACCGGGAATCTGGTTCAGGTGACTGCCGGCCCATCGGCGATATTGAGATCCCCGACTCCATCGACCGCGGGAAACACGGGTCCCGGCTGCCATTGTCGGGTGTGCGAGTCATAGATCGCCGTGTTGCCTGTGCCCGTCGCGCACGTATTTGAACCCATGTAAAAGACGGTGCCATCCGCGCGCAGGACCGCCGGCCCCACCTCGAACGTCGTAACCTAGAGAGGTGAGAGGTGGCGATCTCTTTGGCGTGATCGCACAATTGGTTCAGGCGCTTGGGGCCGCCGACCATCAAGATCCGGTCGAGCGCCGCCTCGAGGGTCGGCTGCGGCAGCACTCGTTCACTCCAGCCGCGCCCGCGCGTAAGATTTTCCAAGAATCGCCGCGGATCACTCGCCAGATACAACTCGCCGAAGCGCAAGTCCGGTGCGGGAGGTTCAATCCGGGGGCCTGGCCCCGGCACGATGTGCACCGTCAATCCCGGCAATACCAAGTCTCGGCGGGTCTTGCCGCGCGTGATGGAGAGGCTGCCTTGGAAGGGCCGGCTGTCGAACGCTGAACGATGCGAGATCACGCCGCCCGGTAGCAGATGCCCTCTAGATGTCCGTATTTTACCCCATTTTAACCGTCATTGTCCGTAAAATACCGAATAGTCTGCGCGGCAACTTAACCTCCAGGGGCTAACCCCGGTCGATCGAGGCCAATCGCCAAGTCTTAGCAACCGTCATCACCCTAAACGACCAGGAAGTCTTCGGCCTTGCCGGCTTGTGGGATTCGTCGACCGGCGCCGATGATTGCGCATGACTAGCGTTCGATGCGACGCGTGCGTCTTAGCCCTCGCGCAGCGCCACTTTGATTTTCAAACGAATCATTCGAGCCGAATCCAAGAATCGACAGTAACCGTCGCCGTTGGCGCGCGGGCAAGCCGTTTCGTCCGCGCCGCCTGAGTATCCTAACCGCAAGCTGGCGACGAGGCCAGCAAGAGCTTAAAGGGAGGCTCATTCATGACCGGTATTGGCAGGTTGTCGGGATGGTACTAATGGAGGCCGGATGAAATACGTACGGATGCCCATTGAGGTGGAATCTCCTGAGGAAATGGGCTATGACCAGATTCGTTGCAACTTGTCGGAGAGTTCGGTAACGGATCGAAAGTTGTCGGATTTCAATCTTACGATACCCGATCTTGCGCTTTTGTACGGGGAACACCGCGGCAGCGAAAAGCTGCGTGGACTCATCGCGTCGGAAAGCGCTGAGCTTACCGCGGCAGACGTGCTGATTGCCAGCGGCGCAGCCGGTGCCTTATTCATAATAGCCACGGCATTGTTGCGACCGACCGACCACCTTGTCGTGCTGCGGCCCAACTATGCAACCAACCTTGAAACACCGCGCGCCATAGGTTGCGAAATAACTCACATCGACCTGTCTTTCGAGAGCGGATTCAGAATTGATCATGAGAAGTTTGCAGCGTCGATAAAGCCAAACACAAAACTCATCAGTATCACATCCCCACATAACCCGACAGGGGTCACATACGGCGAATCCGACTTGCGATTGTTGATCGATTTGGCAAGAAACCGGCGTTGCTATCTGTTGGTCGATGAAACCTACAGGAATCTTGCCTATGGGGAGGCACCGCCGCTCGCGGCCTCACTTGCGCCGCATGTCATCAGTGTCTCCTCTCTGTCGAAGGCCTACGGCGTTCCCGGGCTAAGAGTCGGCTGGTTGATCACGCAAGACAAGGATCTGCAGGATCTCTTTCTCGCGGCGAAAGAACAAATGAGTATCTGCGGGAGCGTGATGGATGAATGGGTTGCGGAGCAGATCCTCGCGCAAAAAAGTCGCTTTCTGACTCCGATACGGAGCGAAATGCTGAAACGACGGCGTATTGTCGAGGATTGGATGGCGGGCGAAGCGCTACTCGAGTGGATACCTCCCGACGGCGGCGTTGTGTGCTTCCCTCGCATGCGCGCTATCCCGGCTGGCGGCACCAAAAAATTTTATCGAGAACTGATGAAAACGCACGGTACCTATGTGGGTCCCGGTCATTGGTTTGAGATGCCGGACAGACATTTTAGGCTCGGCTATGGCTGGCCCAAGAGGGACGAGTTGGAGTCGGGTCTTCAGTGCATTTCGGCAGCCCTTCGGGCGTGAATCCAGCATTCAACCGGCAAGCATTTTCGCTTCGCTAACTCGAGGCGGAGTCGTCGTGCGTCAGCGCGCCGACGATCTGCTTCAGATCGCTTTGACCCGGAGACTTAATCGCCTTAGAGACGGGCAAGGTGACGAAATCTAACTCACTGTCGGTCGAAGCACTCAGCTTGTCCATGACGGTCTGGTATTTCTCGACACTCGCCGCAACGACGACGATGACGTAGTCGATGTTCCCGAGGACGGATTGGCACGAAATGATCTCCGCCGTCTGGAGCACGATCTTCTCAAATTGTTTGCTGTGGGCGCTGGTGTAGTTCAGCAGCTTGATTTCTACGACGAACTGCATGCAGCTTGTGAGGCGCGTGAGATCGATGTCGGCGTGATAGCCGCGAACGATTTCCGCCTGCTCGAGGTGACGCATACGTTCGTAGCAGCGTGTGGCCGATACGCCGACTTCAGTGCTCATCTGAACCTTGCTGATGCGCGCGCTACTGAAGAGCGCCGCCAGAATATTGAGATCGATACGATCGATGCCGTTGAGCCGTGATGGCTTTTGTGCCATGAATCGATGCCCTCTGTGAACGCGACCGGTACGCCGCGATTGCCCGTGACTAGCGTTCGATGCGGCGCGTGCGTCTTAGCCCACGCGCAGCGCCACTTTGATTTGCAAACGAATCATTCGAGCCGAATCCAAGAATCGACAGTAACCGTCGCCGTCGGCGTGCGGGCAAGCCGTTTCGTCCGCACCGACTGAGTATCCTAACCGCAAGCTGGCGACGAGCCCAGCAAGGGATCGAGGGGAGACTCATTCATGACCGGTATTGGCAGATTGTCGGGACTGTTCGCCAGCAAGTCGGTCGAATCATTGATTGAGGAATCCGAAAGACCGGAGGCGGAGGAGGCGTTGCCGCGAACGTTGGGCTTTTTCAGTTTGACCTGCTTCGGGGTGGGCAGCACCATCGGGGCGGGGATTTTCGTACTCACCGGGACGGTGGCTGCGGCGCATGCGGGGCCGGCCGTGGTGTTGTCGTTTGTACTAGCGGGCCTGGCCTGCGCGCTCGCGGGGCTGTGCTACGCCGAGTTCGCCGCGATGGTGCCGGTGGCCGGCAGCGCCTATACCTATGCGTATGCCACGCTGGGCGAGTTGACGGCTTGGACCATCGGTTGGTGCCTGATTCTGGAGTACCTGTTCGCGAGCGCGATGGTGGCTATCGGCTGGGCCGGCTACGCGGCGGCGATGGCGGCGGACTTCGGTTTGGCGCTGCCACCGGCGTTCACGCAGGCCGCGTTCGATGTAGGCCCGGGCGGACTCGTCACCACGGGCGCGATTTTCAACGCGCCGGCGGTGGTCGTCGTGATGTTGTGTACTGGTCTGTTGCTGGCTGGAACGCGCGCCTCTGCGCGAGTGAACGATCTGATCGTGGTGGCGAAGGTCATCGTGATCGTGATCGTCGGCGTGGCGGGTCTGCTGTTTGCCCACCCTGGTCATTGGGTGCCCTTCATTCCGCCGAGCACCGGCCGAGCCGGTGAGTTCGGGGTGAGTGGAGTGGTGACCGGGGCGGCGATCGTGTTTTACGCCTATGTGGGATTTGATGCAGTTTCGACCATGTCGCAGGAGACGCATGACCCGCGGCGCACCGTACCTCTGGCGCTGATTGCATCGCTCGCCATCTGCACGGTGCTTTATATGCTGATCGCGCTGATGATCACCGGCCTTGCGGACTACCACGCGTTGGATGTATCTGATCCTGTGTATGTGGCGCTCGCCGCGGCGGGTCCGGCGCTGGCCTGGGCGAAGCCGCTGGTGGGCGCGGTGGTGGTGGTGGGGCTGATCTCCGCGCTGCTGGTGACCCTGCTCGGGCAGGTACGCATTTTCTACGCCATGGCGCGCGATGGGCTGCTGCCGAAGATGTTCGCGGAGGTGCATCCGCGGTGGGGCACGCCGCACATCGGCACACTGGTGACCGGCGCGACGGCCACGATCATCGCCGGGGTATTTCCGCTGAAACTGCTGGGCGAATTGATTTCCATCGGCACGCTGCTCGCCTTTGCCATCGTGTGTCTGGGGGTGATCGTGCTACGCCGCCGTCGGCCGGACTTGCTCCGGCCGTTTCGAGTGCCGGGATACCCGTGGGTTCCACTGGCCGGAATCGCGGTTTGCCTGGCGCTAATGGCGAGTCTGCCGCGCGATACGTGGGTACGGCTGGTGGTGTGGCTGGTGCTCGGATTTGCGGTGTACGGCGCATATGGCGTCAAGCATTCGCTGCTGCGGCGGCCGCAGCTTGCTGCGGCACGGATCTCAAGGGAGATATTCGGCTGAACGTGTGGCAAATCGCAGTGGTGATTGCGATGATGGCGCCAACATTGATGGTACGCACTGAGTCGCAGGGTAATTGCACCGCGTTTTCCACGTCTTCGAGCGAGAGCATTCAGCTGTACTTAACGATTAATTATCGGAATCTGAACTCATTCTGACAGGTGGCAGCATAGACTGCACGCCATGGAAACAACTCGTGCGACCGGCTGGCCGCAAGCGGTGCTGTGCGACCTGCTGACGGCCTTGCTTGATTCTTGGACGCTGTGGAATGAAAGCGCCGGCTCGGAGGCTGCCGGCAGGACCTGGCGCGCCGAATACCTGCGCCTGACTTACGGCTGCGGTGCTTATGTGCCGTACGAAGATCTCGTCCGCCAAGCCGCGTCGGACGTTGGATTGGGCGCGAACGCACCCGCCGCACTGGAGGGCAACTGGGAAAGGCTCAGGCCATGGGAGGGCGCCACGGAGGCGCTACAAGCACTGCGCGCGCACTGCAAGCTGGCAGTCGTCACCAACTGTTCGAGCCGGCTCGGAAAATTGGCTGCGCGCAGACTGAAAGTCGACTGGGATGTCGTGGTCACGGCGCAGGACGCAGGCTTCTACAAGCCGCATCCGCATCCGTATGAGCTTGCATTGGCGCAACTGCAAGTGCCCGCCGGCGCAAGCGCTTTCGTCGCAGGTTCGGGGTACGACATGTTCGGAACCTCCAGGATCGGGCTGCGCACGTACTGGCACAACCGTGTAGGGCTCTCATTGCCCCCAGGCGCGCCGGCGCCCGAAGTCGAATCACCCACTCTGGCCGCGCTCCTGCCGTGGCTGCAGTCGTTCCAAGAACCCGAGGACCTCGAATGACAAGACGAATACCTGGGCTGATGCGATGCGGTTGAATAACATCACTACACCGGCAGCGATCGTGGACGTGCGCAAGATGCGCGCAAACATCAGGCGCATGCAGCAGCGGATGGACCTGCTCGGCGTGAAGTTCCGTCCGCACGTGAAGACCACCAAGTGCGTTGAAATCGTCCGCGAGCAGCTTGCGGCCGGCGCGCAAGGCATCACGGTTTCGACACTAAAAGAGGCCGAAGCGTTTTTCGAGGAGGGCGTTCGCGACATCCTTTACGCGGTGGAGGTTGCGCCGGCGAAGCTTGCGAAGGTGCTGGAGCTGCGCCGCAAAGGATGCGATCTCAAGCTGCTTGTCGACAACCCCGCGAGTGCGAAAACGGTCGCGCAGTCCGCGGCCGAGCACGAGCACGCGCTTGAAGTGTGGATCGAAATCGACACCGACGGTCACCGAGCAGGTGTGCAACCGGGCAATCCGGTGCTCATCGAGATCGCGCGGGCTTTGCAGACCGAGTGGACGCGCGTTGGCGGGGTGCTGGCTCACGCCGGGTCCAGCTATGAGGCAAGTTCGCCGCAAGCGCTCCAGGAGATCGCGGAGCGCGAACGAGCCGGATGCGTCGCGGCGGCGCGGGCGATTCGGAACGCCGGCATCACGTGCGCGGCTGTCAGCGTTGGCTCGACGCCGACTGCGTTATCGGCTCCCGCACTGCCGGGTGTGACCGAGGTTCGCGCAGGCGTCTACGTCTTCTTCGACCTGGTGATGGCAAACACCGGGGTCTGCACGGTCGACGACATCGCGTTGAGCGTGCTGTCCACGGTGATCGGTCACCGCACCGACAAGGGCTGGATCCTCGTCGACGCCGGCTGGACGGCGATGAGCCGCGACCGCGGCACTCAGCAACAGGCAGTCGACTATGGCTACGGCCAGGTTTGCGGCCTCGATGGCCGTCCGCTGCAGGGCGTGATGATGACGCAGGTCAATCAGGAGCACGGGATCATTTGCGACACCACCGCCCAACGCGAAGACATCGAAATGCGCCTCCCGATCGGATCCCAAGTGCGCATCCTGCCGAATCACGCGTGTGCGACCGCGACCCAGTTTGACCGCTATGAGTTGGTGGACGGGGGCGAATGCATTGCAACCTGGAGCCGCTTTCATGGATGGTGACCCCGTGCCGTTGAACATCATCCCGCCATGCCTCGCGCCTCCTGGCGGCCACTACAGCCACCTCAGCGTTGCCAACGGTTTTGTCTTCATCGCGGGGCAATTGCCGATCAGGCCGGATGGCACAAAGCTGGTCGATGCCACGTTTGAAGAACAGGCGCTACAGGTGCTTGCGAACGTGCGCGGCGCCCTGGAGTCTGCTGGATCCGGCATCGAGCGCCTGGTGCAGGTACGCGTGTACGTCGATGACATCGCGCACTGGCCCGCGTTCAATGCGGTATACCAAAAATGGGCCGACACCGCGCGACCCGCCCGGGCTGTGGTTCCCACGCGGTCGTTGCACTTCGGGTTCAAAGTGGAAGTCGAGGCCATCGCCATCGCCTGAGCAGGCAAATATCCTTCAGCGGGATAAATTGCTACAGTCTTGCGTTTGTGCGGCGCGCGACACGAAATCGCCGCGACCCGCCGTGGCGCTTCGAGGAGGATTTGTGGCCCGCCATTCGGCCTTGAGTTCCGACGATCTGCGCTTCTTTGTGGCGGTCGCAGCCTCGCCTTCCCTGGCGGCCGCATCGAGATCCTTGGATGTCTCCCGATCCGCCGTGACTCAGCGACTGAATCAGCTCGAAAGCCGTCTGTGCTGCCGTCTTCTGGACCGGACGACGCGGCACTTGCGTATGACCGAGGAGGGGCAATTGCTGGTGCACCGGGCCCGCTCGGTGCTGGAGGATCTGGACCAGATTTCCGACGCGTTGGGAGAGCGCCAGGACACCGTGAGCGGCCATCTTCGAATTGCGGCGCCGCTCGGATTCGGGCGCCGATACGTGGGTCCGATTGCCGCCGAATTCAGGAAACAGAACCCGTCCGTCACCGTCACGCTCACCCTCTCTGATCGTCCGGCCATTGCTGATGAGAACAATTGGGATCTCATCATCCATATCGGCGAACTGAGGAACTCCTCCCTGGTTATGGTGAGGCTCGCGGCGAATGACCGGATGGCATGTGCGTCACCGTCGTATTTGGAGGCTCACGGTGAACCGGGCGATCCCCCCGACCTCACTTCCCACACCTGTCTGGCGCTGCGTGAAAACGATGAGGATGTAACGCTTTGGCGTTTCGTCGATCGCCATAGAAAGACGACACCGGTGCGAATTTCCCCCGCCATGTCGAGTAACGACGGTGAAGCGGTGCGGGCGTGGGCGCTGGCCGGCTTGGGCGTTATGGTTCGTTCGGAATGGGACATCGCCGACGATATTGCCGCGGGCCGGCTGAGGCGCGTGCTGTCACGCTTCAGGCTTCCTGCCGCCGACGTGGTCGCATTACTCGGAAAGCGTGATTGCCGCACCGCACGCGCCAACGCGTTTCTCCGGCTGCTGCAGGAGCATTTCCGCCGGAATCCCTGGCGCCCCGCCGAATGACGTTAAGCCCGGCCTAAATGCTGTAGACAGATAATACGGTCTCCCAAATCACCTCCCCGGGATGGATCGCGGTTGCGCCACGCGCCTGAGCGCGTTCACACGGTCGTTTCCGCGACGCCTCCGCTGAGTCGCTTCGCTAACTCGAGGCAAAGTTGCCGCGAGTCAGTGCGCCGCACGGTCCGCCGCAGATCACTTTGGCCCGAGAGACTTGATCGTCTTGGAGACGGGGAATGTGACGAAATCGAACTCACTGCCGGTCGAAGCACGCAGATCGGCGATGACGGTCTGGTATTTCTCGACGCTCGCCGCAACGACGACGATGATGTAGTCGGTATGCCCGAGGACGGAATGACACGAAATGATCTCCGCGGTCTGGAGCACGACCTTCTCGAATTGTTTGCTGTGGGTGCTGGGTACCTTGATCTCTACCAGGAACTGCATACAGCTCGTGAGGCGTGTGAGATCGATGTCGGCATGATAGCCGCGAATGATTTCCGCCTGCTCGAGGTGACGCATGCGCTCGTAGCAGCGGCTGGCCGATACGCCGACTTCAGCGCTCATCTGAACCTTGCTGATGCGCGCGCGACTGAAGAGCGCCGCCAGAATATTGAGATCGATACGATCGATGCCGTTGAGTCGTGATGGCTTTGTTGCCATGAACCGGTGCCTCCTTGTGATCGCGCCCAGTATGCCGCAATTGCGCGCGTGATCGCCGTGCGATGCGCATCTTTGTTCTTGCGCAGTGTGAATTTGCGTTGCGAACGAACCATTCGAGTTCAATCCAAAAATCGAAAGTAACCGTCGCCGTTGGCGTGTGGGCGAGCCGCTTCGTCCGCACCGTTTGAGTATCCTAACTGAAAGCCGGCGACGGGAGCAGCGCAAGCTTCGAGGGAGATTCATTCGGCACCGTAGGGCTCGGGGTCGACTACCACTTTTGAGCGAGGTGAAGCGGCGATCTCCCTGTTCGCACCAAGGATTTTATGATTAATCTTGGCCTTCCCCAACCCTACCTGCTGTTTCTCGGCGATACGACGTGTGAGCGGGATGCAAAGACCGCGTTCGGTTTGCGAGATTGGGCACGCGAGCGCTGCGTCGGCGAGTACGCGCTGCCGGCCTCGACGGTGACCACGAGCCTGCCGCGCCTGACGCCCGCGCAGGCAAAGACGAAGGGCGCGCGGAGCCTGGTCATCGGTGTGGCGCCGGTCGGCGGTGTGATTGCACCGGCGTGGGTGCCGGCATTGGTCGAGGCACTTGAAGCGGGCCTGGATCTCGTGAGCGGCATGCACACGCGGCTGGAGGATGTGCCGCAGCTCAACTCGGCCGCGGCGCGTCTCGGCCGGCGCTTGATCAACATTCGTCAACCGCCAACCGGTTTGCCGGTGGGAACGGGGCGCAAGCGCACGGGCAAGAGGCTGCTGACGGTGGGTACCGATTGCGCGCTGGGCAAGAAGTACACGGCGCTGTCGCTCACCCGTGAATTCAAGAAGCGCGGAGTGGATGCCGATTTTCGTGCCACCGGACAGACCGGCATTCTCATCGCCGGCGGCGGCATTCCCATCGACTCCGTGGTGGCGGATTTCGTGGCGGGAGCCGCGGAAACCTTGAGTCCCGACGCTGCCCTCAATCATTGGGATGTGGTGGAAGGGCAGGGATCGGTATTTCATCCTTCGTATTCAGGCGTGTCGCTGGGACTTCTGCACGGCACCCAGCCTGATGTGATCGTGATGTGCCATGAAGTCGGCCGCGACTGGGTATTGGATGTCGAGCACTACCCGACGCCGAGTGTGCCGGAAGCGATCGAGCTGACGCTCACCCTGGCGCGCCGCACGAATCGGCAGGTTCGCTGCGCCGGTGTTTCGCTCAACACCTCGATGCTGGACGAGGCGCAGGCGCGCACCGTGCTGGCCGAGTACAGTGAGCGGCTGCACCTGCCCGTCGCCGATCCGCTACGCGGCGGCCCCGAGCTCGATCGTCTGGTCGAGGCCTGCTTGGCAGGATAGGTCACCATGAATAATTGCACCACCGGCTGCACTGACTTCGCACGGTAGGTTGAGCGCGCAACAAAAGGGGAGGGCTCACGATGACTATTCGCGTGCGCGAGGGGGGCGGAATTGACGCGCTTTCTCACATTGCTGGTGTGGCATTTCTTACGGCTGCGTTGATCGCCGGTACTCACAGCGCAATGGCGCAAGCGCAGACGCCGGGGCGCCCCGCCGGAAGTGGCTCCGTGCCGGCTTCGCCGGCCGTGGGCCCCCCTAGCGCTGAAGCATCTCCGGCTGACACCCTCACCACAATCGTCGTTACGGGCACGAGCATCCATTCCGATTCGGCGGCCTACCAAAGCGCGCCCGTGAGCGTCATCACCAGCGAGGCCATTCAACAGTCAGGAGCGACGAATATCGAGCAGTACTTTCAAACACAGCCCGCCTTCGTTCTTTCCGGCCAGTCGAGCTATTCGAATACGGGCTCGTCAACCGGAGCCGATGGAACGAGCATCGGCGGCACGACTCTGAATCTTCGCGGAATTGGTCCTCAGTACACGTTAATACTCGTCAATGGTCGACGATTTCAATCCGAGGATCCGGCAAATCTGGATCTCATTCCTCTGGATGCGATCGATCGGGTCGAAATCCTGAAGAGCGGCGCCTCCGCCGTTTATGGCTCAGATGCTGTGGCGGGGGTGGTCAATATCATCACGAAGAAAACTGCGGATGGCTTGAGCCTCGACGGACAATATGGCGAAAGCGGCGCGGGGAGACAGCGATACCTCGCACCTGTCGGTTAGCTGGGGTAAGTCGAGCGACCAGTTGAATTTGTTCGCCACCGCCGAGTATTACAAGAGAGATGGGCTCACGCGCGGTCAGCGATCCATATCGGCGAATCCGGACCTGAGTCGTTTCGATTCGAACCTTCCCTACCAAGTATATCCCTACTCATCGCCGGCGGAAATCTTTCTGCCGGACGGAACGCGGTCCTCTATGGCTCGACCCAAGCAGGTTTGCATGCGGAAGCTATAGCAGAAACCCCGCAGACTACGTCCCTGTCAACTCGCACCTTTATGCCAACAGCTGCGGTGCGCAGCTTAACGAGGATAAACAATCGTTGATCAATCCTCAACGCAAGGGAACGGCGTTTGGGTCACTGGATTATACGTTCGCGAATGGCCCGACTATCTACGCTGACTTCGATTTCGCGCGCAGCCTGAGCGAAACCATCGGAACTCTCTATGGGACGGACGGATTTGGTGATCCGGCGTGTACGGGTACGGGCTGTCCACTCAGTCCGATCCCGGCGAGCAACTATTGGAATCCTTTTGGCGTCCCCATCCAGGATGTCACTTACGGCCTTCCTGAAATAGGGCCACAAACTCTTCATATCGACACGACCGCTTGGCGGCTGAACATGGGCGTCAAAGGGGCGATCGGCAAGGTCCAGTACGACGTCGGAGGCGACTACTACTATAGCTACGCCAACCTCGTCCAATACAATGTGTACAGCAACGCCGGCATTTACGCCGCGGAGAACCGTCCCGGCCCCGAGGCCCTCAATCTATTTTGCAACGACTGCAACACGCCCGCACAGCTGGCAGGCGTTGCGGCGTCGGGTAGCGTACAGAATTGGGAGGAGATGGCGCTTTTCAATGCCCATGCGTACGCGCCCATTTACACGATGCCGAGTGGCGACATTAACGTGGCACTGGGCGCGGAGTATCAACGGGATACTTATATCGTGCAGCCGGATTCGATCATGCTCGACCATGGCTTGAATGTCGACTATTCAACTCCTGCCGACGCCGGTCGGCGCTACACGGCAGTATACGTCGAGGGTCAACTTCCGATCTTCGGCAAGGACTTTACGATTCCGGGCGTGGCCTCGTTGGGACTTGACGCGGCGGCCAGATATGAAAACATCGAGAGCGTCGGCTCCCGGACAGACCCGACCGTCAGTCTTCGCTGGGAGCCGATCGCGAAATACTTGGCCGTTCGGGGATCTTACGGGACGTCCTTTCGCGCGCCGCCGTTGGACGCGATCGATGCGCCCACGACCACCTCCGTGTATGCAGGGACCAATCCGGCTACAGGGCAGCCTGAAGATTATGTGGATGTCGGGGGAGGTAACAAAAACTTGAAGCCGGAAACGGCCTCATACACAAATTACGGAATTGTTCTAACTCCACCGGGTGGCAGAGCAGGGAGCCTAACCGTGCAGCTCGACCGTTGGTTCATCAAGCAGAAGAATATCGTTATTCAAACGGACCCCCAACTGGTCCTCGACGGCATTCAACCCGGGGGTACATTCACTGCCGCCAACGGGGAGCCGGGCGTCTACTCGCTCTATATGAATGCCGCTGGACAACAGGTCAATGGAACGGATTTGGATCTCGACTATCGCTTTCGCACTGACACCGCGGGATCGATCGATTTGAGCTTGTCGGGTACGTATCTAAACTCGTTTAAGGTCGATGCGGCGACGGGCACCGGGTTCGTGCAATACGCCGGTGGCACGGCGTTGGCCAGTTCCCTAACCTCGCCAGCGGGATTGCCCAAGGTACGCTCGCTCCTCTCGGTGAATTGGGCGTATCGCGCGTTCAGCACGACCTATCTGCTTCACTACACGGGATCATATATAGACCCGACGATTCCGGGTGGTGTGTTAGTGGATAGCTACCTGACGCATGACATCCAGTTCAATATCGACTGCGGCAAACTGGTTGCGGCAAATTCATGGGCGTCTCCCGTCTCGATTACCTTTGGCGTGGAGGACTTCACGGATGCAAAGGTGCCGATTTTCTACGGAGGGCAACCGGGCGGTTTCCAGGCCACCGGGTACGATACGTCCATAGTGAACCCCACGGGCCGCTTTTTCTATGCCGCCGTGCATGTCTCCTTCCCGCGGCATCGATAGATACCGTGGGCACCATCAATGGCTTCGTTAGGGGCAGGATGGAAAATCAACCGGCTTGCGTCCCGGGCGTGTGCTGACTAGGTGAATCGATCGAGGGTGCGCAATGAACGACTATGGGAGAAATTACTGATGAACATGATCAATCGTGCGAGAGCCAGCCTTTTACTGCTGGCTTTCCTGACCGCCTTCGCCAGCGCAGCTGCCCAGGAGCCCAGCGACATCATGGCGCGGGTAGATGAAGTCGTTCGCACTGAGATGCAGCG
Organism: uncultured Gammaproteobacteria bacterium; assembly: GCA_963784105.1. Taxonomy (GTDB): domain Bacteria; phylum Pseudomonadota; class Gammaproteobacteria; order Steroidobacterales; family Steroidobacteraceae; genus Bog-1198. Next base: position 32,576 of record CAWAQE010000007.1, on the reverse strand, counting down.
GCAGAAGGTGCCCGGCGTCGCCTTGGGGCTCGTCAGAAAAGGAAAGGTGATCGCGGCCAAAGGCTACGGTTATGCCAATGTCGAGCTGGGTGTGCCCGTGACTGCGGAGACGATCTTCCAGTCCGGATCCGTGGGAAAGCAATTCACTGCCACGGCAGTCATGCTTCAAGTGGAAGATGGAAAGTTGGCGCTCGATGACTCCATTACCAAGTACTTCACCGATGCGCCGCCGAGCTGGCGCCCGATCACGGTTCGTAACCTTCTGACTCACACCTCGGGCATACCCGACTACGAGACCGAAGGCGCGAATCTAGGCGCCGGTGTCCAAGTCGTCGACTATCGGCGCGACTACACGGAAGAGGAGATGACGAAGATTGCTTACAGCATGCCGTTGAAGTTCGCACCTGGATCGCGTTGGAGCTACAGCAACACGGGATACGTGTTGCTCGGCATCCTCATCCACAAAGTGTCGGGCCGGTTCTATGGCGATGTGCTGAAGGATCGCGTATTCACGCCGCTTGGGATGAAGACAGCGAGAGTCATCAGTGAAGCGGATATCGTTCCCCACCGTGCAGCGGGCTATCGGCTCGTGAACGGGGAGCTCAAGAACCAGGAATGGGTCTCTCCGAGCCTGGACTCCACCGCGGACGGTTCACTGTACCTCTCGATGCTCGACTATATCGCGTGGGATCGTGGGTTGCGGGCACACGCGGTGCTGAAGGCACAGAGTTGGGCGCAGATCTACACCCCGGTCACGCTCACGAGCGGCAAGACTTACCCCTATGGCTTTGCCTGGGATGTGGATGAGTCGCAGGGGCGGCCGTGGTATCACCACGGCGGCTCCTGGCAGGGCTTCAAGACGTACATTTCGCGCTATCTTGCCGACGATCTCACGATCGTCGTGCTGACCAATCTCGCCGATGCCGAGCCGGAGCGTTTCGTCGATGATGTTGCGAGGACTCTCGATCCCGGGCTGGCACAGATAGAGCCCTCTACGCCCATACCGGATTCCGACCCGTTGATCGCGACCCAGGTTCGCGCGCTCCTCGCGGCGGCGAGCGCGGGCAAGCTCTCGGTGCAAGACCTGTTGTTCGCGCAAGGGGAAGCGGCGCAGCAGGCCAAGGAGTTCGAGCAACTCCTGCGCCCGCTCGGCGCGCTCAGGCGTCTCGACCTGCTGGATCGCCGGGTTTTGGGGGACGACCGGGCATCTACATATGCGGCCGTCTACGCCGATCGAACGCTACGAGTGCAATTAGCGCTCGGCCCCGACGATCGGATCTCGGATTTCAGCATGCAACCCGAATAGGAGCCGCAAGCATGCGGTCGCGGGCCTGATCGCCATGAGACGGATTTGCTGGAATTCATCCAAATGATGGGCGGGACCTGTGAAAAACCATACACGAGTGAGTCGCCGGCGATTTCTCACACTGGCGGGCAGTGGCGCCGGGGCCTTAGTCTGGACCCGCTCGCCACGCATGGCAGCGTGGGCACAGGAGCGGGTCGCCCGCGCGAATGACCCGGACCTGGTCGTCGTCAATGCCAAGATCTACACCGTAGACGAGCACTTGCCGAGGGCGGAGGCATTCGCCGTCAAGGGAGGCCGATTCCAGGCAGTCGGCAGCAGCGCGGACATCCGTAATCTGGCCCGGCGCGATACTCCCATCTTCGACGCGCAGCAAATGACTATCGTGCCGGGCTTCATCGACTGTCACAATCATGCGGAAGGAGAAGTACTGCTGTACGAGAGAAGCTCTCGCCGTACTTGGCACGGCTGGGAGCAGGCCTCGTGACCGCCTGGACGGTACTCATGTCGATGGAGACCGGTCACCCGATCCCGCTATGCGATTCGAAGCAGCTGACCGTCGAGCGTACCGCCGCCACCACAGCCCTCGCCGTTGATCTGTTGACCCCGCAGTCAGCTGAGGTGCCGCCGGGGTCGCTTAGAAACATGACGGTCGTCATGTCTTCTCTCGTTCGATCGGCCTCGGCCTCGAGGACGTCGCCATGGGCACGCCCTGCAGCACCTGGTTCAGAAAGACAACGACTCACGTAACTGAATACCGACCCAGAGTGACCCCTCATTGGGATCGCTATCACCGGAGGATCCGACATGAAGATCGCCCCTTTTGCCGTCGAACAATGGATGAACGCCTACGAGACGAAGTGCCGCTATAATCTGGCGGAGACCTGCGTTGAGTCACTGACCATCGCCGAACTGCTCGAGATGGCAGGACAGCGAGCCACGATCCTCGAGGAGCTGTTGCCGCTCAAGATGACGTACGGGGCTATCGAAGGCAGCGACAGGCTGCGCACCGCGATCACCGGTCTCTACACTTCTCTATCCACTGCAAACGTCTTGGTGACTCATGGTGCGATCGGCGCCAACGCACTGGTCTATCAGGCGTTGGTGGCTGCCGGCGATCGAATCGTCACGATTGTACCGACCTACCAACAGCACTACTCGATTCCGGAAAGTTTGGGCGCCGACGTACAGCGGCTTCACCTCCATGCGGAAAATGGCTATCTTCCGGACCTGGAGGAATTGCGTCGCCTCGTCACGCCGGGAACCAAGCTCATTGCGTTCTCGAACCCCAATAACCCCACCGGCTCGCTGATGGACCGAGCGCTCCTCGAAGAGGTTGTTCGCATCGCCGCCTCGGTCGATGCGTACGTCCTGAGCGATGAGGTCTACCGGGGAACGACACAGGAACATGACACGCTGACTCCGTCCATAGCGGACCTTTACCCCCGGGGCATCAGTACGGGCAGCATGTCGAAGGCCTTCTCGCTGGCAGGATTCAGATTGGGCTGGATCTGCGGCCCATCGGAGGTGTTGCGCGCTGCGGAGATTCACAGGGACTACAACACGATCAGCGTGGGTATCCTTGACGATATGTTCTCGTCCATCGCGTTGGAGAACCGCGACAAGATACTTGCGAGAAGCTGCAATCTCGTGAGAACGAACCTCGCAACGCTGGATCGCTGGATACAATCGGAAGGAGGGTTTTCATACGTCAAGCCGCGGGCCGGCACTGTCACGTTGCTTAGGTACGCTGTGGATATGCCGTCGTACGAGTTCTGTATCCGGCTTTTGGGGGAAACGGGTGTCCTGTTCACGCCCGGAAGCGCCTTCGAGCTCGAGGGTTGCGTGCGAATCGGTTACGCAAACGGTAGTGCAATCCTAGAGGAGGGGCTGCGGCGGACGTCAGGCTTTCTGCGCCGTCTTGTGTCATAGCGAATTAGCAACGTGCGCATTGTGCCGCGATCGCGTGACCGCCGCGCGATGTGCATCTTTGTCCTCGCGCAGAGCGATTTTGCATTGCGAACGAAGCATTCGAGTTGGATCAAAAAATCGAAAGTAACCGTCGCCATTGGCGTGCGGGCAAGCAGCTTCGTCCGCACCGATTGAGTATTCTAATTGAAAGCCGGCCACGAGCCCGGCACGAGCCTATAGGGAGACACAATGACGAGATGGAGCCTTCTACTGGTGCTGCTGCCGATCGTCTCAACGGCGTCGGGTCGGCAACACTATGATGTGATCATCCGAAACGGTCACATCATCGATGGCACGGGCTCGCCATGGTATAGCGCAGACGTGGGAATCCGAGACGGCCGCATCGCCGCTATCGGAAGACTCGGTGATGCCGTGGGTCAGCGGACCATCGATGCCAAGGAGATGATCGTGGCTCCTGGATTCATTGACATGCTGGGTCAATCGGAATTGACCATCTTGGTGAATCCGCATGTCCCATCCAAGATATTTCAGGGGATTACCACCGAGATTACAGGCGAGGGCGAGTCGGTCGCGCCGCTCACCGATGCATTGATTAAAGCTGATTCGATGGGGTTTCAACATCTGCACATCACACCGGACTGGCGAACGTTCGATCAGTACTTTGCCCGCCTCGAGAAGCAGGGGATCGGCATCAACTTCGCGAGTTACATCGGCGCCGCGCAGACGCGACGCCTGATATTGGGCGATGCCGATGTTGCACCGACCCCGGCGCAATTGACGCAAATGCAGGCGTTGGTGCGCGAGGCGATGCTGCAGGGTGCGATGGGTGTCTCGACTGCGCTCGAGTACACACCCGCGCCCTATGCGAGTACCGAGGAACTCATAGCGCTGGCGGCGGAGGCGGCGAAGTTCGGGGGCATTTATGCATCGCATATGCGCGATGAGGGCGACAATGAGCCGGCGGCTCTCGATGAGGCCATTCGCATCGGCCGGGAGGCTCATATTCCGGTGGAGATTTTCCACCTCAAGGTGGCAGGCAAGTCGAACTTCGGCAAGATGCCGGCGCTGGTCGCGAAGATCGAGGCCGCCCGAGCCTCGGGAGTGGATATCACCGCGGACACTTACGCCTATCCCGCCTGGTTCAACGGCTTATCCGCGTTTATTCCTCCATGGGCCCACGACGGCGGCGACGCCAAGCTGATTGAGCGCTTGCGCGATCCCGCCACACGCGCCCGCATCCGAAAGGACATGGAGACGCCCGGCGGCCATTGGGATAACGAGTGGCAGGAGATTGCCGGCCCGAAGGATATCCTGATCGGCGCGGTGCAGAATCCGGAGCTTCTGGCCTTGCAGGGCAAGACGCTGGCCGACCTGGCCGTCCTGTGGAAGGAGGATCCCCTGAATGCCCTGTTTGACCTCATCATCAAGGATGAGGCCTTCACCGATGTCGCGGTATTCGCCGTATCGGAATCGGATATCACACTGGCCTTGCAGCAGCCTTGGGTCTCGATCTGCAATGATTCTGCGGGCGCATCGCCCGATGGCCTGCTGGGCAGGGAACATCCTCATCCTCGCGCCTACGCCACTTTTCCGCGCATTCTGCGTAAGTACGTCCGAGAGGAGAAAGTACTCACGCTGCCGGATGCGATTCGCAAGTTCAGCGCGTTGGCCGCGCAGCGCATGGGCTTGGTAGATCGCGGTGTGCTGAAGGAAGGCATGTGGGCCGACATCGTGGTGTTCGCCCCCGATCAGGTGCGCGACGTGGCGACCTTCGAGAATCCAAACCAGCTCTCGCAGGGAATGCGCTACGTATTGGTGAACGGCGTTCCGGTCATCGATGCCGGAAAGGCTACCGACGCCCTCCCGGGCAAAGTGCTGCGAGGTCCTGGTTTTCAGATGTCGCAACCCGTAGCGCACTGAGCGTGGAATGCGGCACCGTGAATAATTTCACTACTGGTGCACTAACGCTGCACGTCGCGATCGAAAAGTTTGCTCTCAAGGAGCCGTTCCACATCACGGGGCACAGCATGGTGGATACAGATGTCGTCACCGTCACTCTGGAGAAGGGCGGACATATCGGGTGCGGGGAAGCCTCGGGCGTCTACTACCGAAAGGAAGATGACGCGGCCGGCGTCGTGAAGCAGATCGAAGCGGTGCGCGCACGAATCGAAGCGGGTATCGACCGTGAGTCCTTGCAGCGCCTGTTGCCCACGGGAGGTGCGCGCAACGCAGTGGACTGCGCCTTGTGGGATCTCGAGGCGAAACTGACCGGCCGGCCGGCATGGCAGGTTGCCGGCCTCGATCCGCCGCGACCGCTGCTCACCACGTTCACCGTGGGAGCCAACAAGCCGGAGAAAATGGCATCAGACGCTCGTGCCTACGCCGACGCGAAAGCCATCAAACTGAAGCTGACCGGCGAACCCCTCGATGCCGATCGCGTTCGCGCCGTGCGGGCGGCGCGTCCCGACGTGTGGTTGGGAGTCGATGCGAACCAAGGATTCACACGAGCGTTTCTCGAGACGCTGATGCCCGTGCTAGTGGAGACGCGGGTGGAGCTCATCGAGCAGCCGTTCAAGATCGGGCAGGAAGCGCAGCTCGATGGCTTCAAGTCACCGATTCCGGTCGCGGCGGATGAAAGTGCGCAAGGGCTCACCGATGTGCGGGGCCTAATCGGCCGGTTCAACGTCGTGAACATCAAGCTCGACAAGTGCGGCGGGCTCACCGAAGCGCTGGCGATGGCGCGCAAGGCACGGCGGCTCGGCCTCGACGTTATGGTGGGCAACATGGTCGGCACCTCGCTCGCCATGGTGCCGTCCTTCCTCGTCGGGCAATTGTGCCAGGTGGTGGACCTGGACGGGCCTGTGTTTTTGAGAACCGATCGGGACACTACGGTGCGGTACAGCGATGGCTTCATCAGTTGCGAAGATATGTCGTGGGGTAAGCGGGGATCAGGTCCATGACCCGCAGCCGCAAGAGGAAGTTGGCGCGCTGCCGCGTCAAATGGGTTGGAATGCCGCTGGCTTCGGCCATTCTGACCGGGGGGGCCGGTGCTTATGCGGCAGAACCGGCCGATACGGCGACATTGGAGGAGGTCGTAGTAACGGCGCAGAAGCGTCAGGAAGACCTGCAGAAGGTGCCGATCAGTCTGCAAGTGCTCGGTTCTGAAAAGCTGGAGCAATTGGAGGTTGCCAGCTTTGATGACTATGCCAAATTCTTGCCGAGCGTGAGTTTTCAGTCGTTGGGTCCAGGGCAGTCGCAACTTTATTTTCGGGGGATCGCAAGCGGAGGAGACGGTGAACACGCAGGCGCACTCCCTGCGACAGGCGTCTACCTCGATGAGATTCCGGTGACGACGGTCGGCAACACGCTGGACGTTCATATCTACGATATCGCTCGAGTCGAGGCGTTGGCGGGTCCGCAGGGCACCTTGTACGGTGCGAGTTCGCTTTCGGGCACGTTGCGCATCATTACCAATAAGCCCGACCCCGGCGCTTTTTCGGCCAGCTACGATGTGAAGGCAGATAAGTTCGGCAGGGGAAACGGCGGCGGTGAATTCGAGGGGTACGTCAACATTCCCCTGACGGAGCATGCGGCCGTCCGCTTAGTCGGCTATTACGACCACGATGGTGGCTACATCAACAATTTGTTGAGTTCGAACACCTACCAGCGCGGAGCGCCGGCTGCCGGCATTCCCAATGACCCTCTGACCGTCAGCAACGCGCCCTATGCGGGCCAAAGATTCAACCCGACCGACACGTTTGGCGGGCGAGGGGCCTTGAAAATCGATCTTAGCGATAACTGGACCATCACTCCGCAGATCTTGTTCCAAAGCCAGAGGGCCGACGGCGATTTCACCTTCGATCCGGCAAAGGGCGATCTCAACCTGGCGGATTTCAAGAACGGCCTGAACGAAGACAAATGGTATCAATCAGCGCTTACGGTGGAGGGCAAGATCGCGAATTTCGATCTAATTTATTCAGGCGGGTGGTTCGAACGTAGCGTCCATAATTTGGTGGATTACTCGGAATATACCGTCGGGTACGATCACCAGTCCGAGCTCCCCGGCGCCGCCGACGCATACACGCGATTTGCGGACTCGGCGGGCGATCTCATCGACCCGAGTCAATTCGTCGACAACCACGACAAATATACCAAGATGAGCCATGAACTGCGGATCACCTCGGCCGCCGAGTATCGATTCCGCGGAGTTGCCGGGGCTTTTTATCAGCGGCAGACCGATGACTTTCGCGCTGCTTACATGATTAGCGATCTTCCGGCCTATTACAGCGTCGATGGGCAACCCGATACGCTTTATTTGAACCAGCAGACCGTTGTAGATCGCGACTATGCGCTCTTTACCGAATTGACCGCCGATGTGACCGATCAGTTCAAGGTGACCGGGGGCATCAGAAAGTTTTGGGTCGAGAATACACTCTACGGCTTCTTTGGCTTCAACAACAATCTTAGTACGAATGGCGAAGCTCTTTGTAAACCACCGGCCAGCTCCGCCACCGTCGTTCCCGGCCTGTGGCCCTGCGTCAACACGGACAAAGAAGTGGTCGAGTCCGGTGAAACCCACAAGATCAATTTGACCTATCAGATCGGTCGGGATGCCATGACGTACATGACGTACTCGACCGGCTTTCGGCCGGGGGGCAACAACCATGTGGTCCAGGTGGGGCCTTATGGAGCCGATACCCTGGTCAATATCGAGCTGGGCTGGAAGACGGCGTGGTTAGCAGATCGCGTTCGTTTCAACGGCGCCATTTTTCACGAAAGGTGGAAGTCCATGCAGCTGGGAGTCCAGGGGGCGCAGGGTATTACTTCCATCGTCAATGTGGGCAATGCCGCGGTCAAAGGAATTGAATCCGATGTCAGCTGGCTGGTCGGCGACAATCTGACATTGTCCTCATCCGGAACCTATGTCAACGCGAGGACGACGCAGAATTTCTGCGACCTGGACCCCTCGACCCAGGAAGTGACCCACGATTGTCCCGTGCCTACCGCGCCGGCAGGCACCGCGCTGCCCGTAACGCCGAAGGTAAAGCTCAACGGAATCGCCCGCTATAAATTCGACGTCGGCGGCTATGGCAGCTTTGTGCAAGGCTCCATCGTTCATCAGAGTTCGTCCTCCCCCGACCTTCGGGTCGCTTATAACAATGAAATTGGGGACCTGCCGCACTTCACCACGTTCGATTTTTCTGCCGGCACGGGTATGAACAACTGGAAGTTGGAGGCCTACGTGCAAAATGCCTTCGACAAACGCGGCGAGCTGGGCCGAGTGGCGCAATGCGCGACCTCCTATTGCGCCGAAAATGCCCGCGTGTATCCGATCAGGCCCATGAGCTTCGGCATCAAATTCGGTCAGAAATTCTGATGTGGCCCACAGGCGTTGGGCTTCCTTGGTGATGACCTGGCCGCAAGCGTTCACGGAACATTGGACTCAGCAGTCGAGTTGACGGTAACCCGGAAGGCGGCCCGAAACCGTTCACCCGGTTCGACCAATTTCAATCCACGTCCGCTCACAAGGGCATTCGTCGCCGCCGTCATCGGCTCGATGGCGATGTAATCCTTGTCCTTCGGTGCAAAAACCTGCGCGTAGCGGTAGCCCGCCAAGAATTCAATGGTAATTCGGCGGCCGGCGCCCGCGAGCGAAAAGGCTGGACGCTCCTCCAGCACGACAAAACCGTCGTCAAGGTCAATCTCGCCGAGCTGCGAATCGAATGCACCGAGCGGTTCTTCCCCGCCGGACGGAATCCCGCGCTCGTCGGACGCCAGCCTGCTCATGGCCGGCATAGTTAGCCGCCATTGCGCACGCGGCAGCCCGGGAATCCCGAAGTAAGGGTGAAACCCAAAACTCACGGGCACCGGGCCGTCGGAGCCGGCCACCAATATTGTTTCCACGGTCAAGCCGTCCGGTCGAAGCGTCACCGTCATCTCCAAGCAGTGACGAAATGGAAACACCGCGAGCAGGTCGGTGCAGTTCCAATCCAGCCGTGCCGCTATCCGATCAGCTTTTACTTCGCACACTTCCCAGGCGAGCAAGGCCCAGCCCACGCCATGCATCGGCAGCCCATTGCCATCGAGATGAAGAAGTCGTGACGAAAGATCGAGAATCACATTGCGCCCGGCGGCCTCATATAGAGGGCCAGCGAGGCGGTTGGCCCAAGGATGCAAGAGCGGAATCCCCACGGAGCTCCCCCTTGCGGCCGCCGCCGCGAGGTCCTCGACCCGGCGCAGGATCTCTTCACCCCGATGGCGGAGGGACGCACCGAGCATTCCTCGAGCGGGCAGAAAGACCGCGTCCAAGTCGCCGGCGGCAAGCCGCAACGTAGCCGCATCGCTCAGAAGATTGGGTTCAGTCGGGGGACTAAGCGTTGATTTCATCTGTGACGACGGGTGTTCAGAAGCGACCGACAACGCCAAAATTGAATTCTGGCACTTTAGTTGTCACGAAAGAAAGGCGCTTTTGTTCAAATCAGAACCTGAGTCCAGACCATGACAAACATCCGGGCAATCACTTAAAGCAATATCTACATTAACAAGCGTAAATATTGGATCGAATGGGGGACAGTCGCCATCGCCGCTACGCAGCACTGTCGTCGAACCCGTCTTGTCTTATGTCGGCGGTTCGCATTTCGGGCGACAAGCCGTAGGAACCTCGAGAGGCGCTGGGCGCAGTAGCCATGTTATTACTATAGTGATAACACCCTCACTCGAGTACAGTTGTTCCTCAAGACTGCCGTTGAGAGGGGCCGGTGAGGGTTACGTCGAGGTGAGAGATGGTGACGCTCAAAGTCCGTAAAGTGGGGAATTCGCTCGGGCTCGTGCTTCCCAAGGAGGTGGTCAGTCGCCTCCGTACCAGCGAGGGGGAAGAGGTCTTTCTTCTTGAGGGTCCCAACAACACCTACCGCCTCACGCCCTTCGATCCGGCTTTCCAAGAGAAGATGGAGAAGGCCGAGGAGATTATGTCGCGCTACCGGAACACGCTCCACGTCTTGTCGAAATGAGCGAGCCGGTCTGGATCGAGAACGAGCTCGCGCTCGCGATCCATGATCGGCAGCTTGTCGAGCATGGGGGCGCTGAGGGTCTGCGTGACGAAGCGCTCCTCCAATCTGCACTCGGACGGCCGCGCAATCATTTCGCTTCACGCGCACGATTGTCGGCCGCGGACGACTGACCGAATGTCGTCCAGAGGCGTCCTGCGGTGGCCCGCAGCCTTCTTTCCGCCGATCAGCCTGTCCGGGCGGTAGTCAGGGATCGCAGCAGGGGTGCCCCCTGGGCACAGTTGGGCTGCGACATTGCTGTCGCCGATCTATCGGATACGGAGTCACTCACAGCGGCATTCGAGGACACGGCCGGTGTATTCGCGATGGCGCCTCCCGTGTTTGACCCGACGCCGGGCTTTCCCGAAGCCATGGGCTTCATCGACCCACTGCGCGCGGCTCTTGCGCGCGCGAAACCCGCGAAGGTGGTGGCATTATCCACCGTAGGAGCAGACGCTCCGCAACCGAAAATCCAGAGCGGGGATCCGGTGCTCCGGGACGGCACGGTGTTCCGGTGCGAAAGCCAAGTGCACGAGTACGTATTGAATCAGCGCCTGGGATGGTACGGCTACGCGCCGGGAACCAAGCCGAGCTTCTATCACTCCTGGTATCTGGAGCCTCGCGGCGCCATGTGCCACGTCGTGATGGATGAGGCGGGGGTTGGAAAGGATGCGGCGGCCCTTCGCAAGAGTGATGAGACGCTCATGCACCGCGGACACGATCTGTGGCTGGCGACTTTGAAGTGGGTGGCCGAGGCGAAGAAGTGTCGCCCGGGACCGCCTGCGCCGTAGCCGCGAACTTATGCCCCATATGTGAGCTGCTCGGCAGTCATCCCGGTCAGCAAGTTCCAGTGGCGGGCAAGCGGTGAGCGGTTCGTCTTGAGCCAGCGACGTTCTGCGTCCGGCATTGGAGTCGCGACAAAGCGTATCTTCGCGGGCGAGCCGCGAGTGTTCGAGAGCAGAAAGTCCATACGTCTTCGTGGCGCGCTCCGCCAGCCAGCAGCCAATACTCTATATCACCGGCGTCGATGAAAGGTCATCGCGCAAAAAACTTATGAATGCCTTCACCCGAGCCGTACGGTGATGCGTCGGGTAAAGCGCGAAGAGCGGAAGTTGAACATCCACAAAATCTGACAACACTGAGCGGAGCCTTCCAGAGGCGATATCGGCGCCCACCAAATAGCTGGGCAGATATGCCAATCCAAGACCAGCTAAAGCAGCCTCGCGTGCAACGCGGCCGCTATTACTCCGAAGTTTTTGACCGCTGACATTGACCACTCTGTCCGGCCCTATTCGCCAAGGTTCTGGCACGCCCCCGCTTTGTTCAATAATGCAGTCGTGAAGCAAAAGCTCTTCAATGGAGCTAGGGACGCCGGCGCTCTCCAAATACTCGCTAGACCCGCATATGACCATGGAGAATGAGTTCACTAACACAGAGCTGTAGCTGGCGTCGTATGCGTGACCAAGGCAGAAGGCAATATCAACGCCTTCCTGAGCCAGGTTCAACTTCCTATCCGTGATCTCCAAATCAACCAGCACTTTCGGATATTTTACGAGAAACCGGGCGATGCATTCTCGCGTTTCAAGCAGCGTGAATGCCAAAGGTGCTGCAACACGCAATTCACCGCGGGGCTCTGAAATGATGCCGTCGATCAATAAGTTGGCCTCATCCATGGAATTGATGATGCGTTGGCAGCAGGAGAACAGCTCCTCCCCCTGCGGCGTGAGCGTGACGCTGCGGGTTGTTCGGTGCAGGATCTTAAACCCGATCCTCTCTTCAAGGCTGTTAATATGTCTACTGACCGACGCTTTAGAACATAGCAGCTCTTCGGCCGCGTTCGTGAAACCACCTTTGTTGACCACGGTCGCAAAGACCACCAACGACGGTAGATTTCGCATGTAGACATTGTTCCTCATATGGAACAATGTATCGCAACACTTCGGGTATTCATAGCACTGCAGATTGGTATCCTCGGTTCCTGAATGAAACATCTCCCTCCTTCGCCAGCGGGAGAAGCGAGAGGGACCCGAGAAATGAATGCGATCGTTCGGCATACCGGGGCGGATGCGCTTTTAGCTGCCACAACCAATCTCGGGATCACTGTTTGTTTCGCGAATCCGGGAACGACTGAGCTCGCCCTCGTTAAGGCTTTGGACGCCGCACCCGCAACTCGCTCGGTGCTGTGTCTCTTCGAGGGCGTCTGCACTGGCGCCGCAGACGGCTTTGGCCGAATGGCAAAGAAGCCTGCGCTAACGCTGACTCACTTGGGTCCGGGATTTGCGAATGGAATCGCGAACTTGCACAACGCTCGGCGCGCACGTTCTCCGATCATCAATCTCATCGGCGACCATGCCAGTTGGCACAGCGCTTACGATCCCCCCTTGCATTCCGACATAGATGCCTTGGCTCGGACGGTGGGTTGGGTCGGTCGATCCAGCTCACCCGGATCGTTGACAGCGGATGTCGAACAGGCTTGGTGCGCTGCGATGGGAACTCCACGAGGAGTGGCGACCCTTGTCGTTCCCTCGGATTTTCAGAGCGCATTAGTGAATGAGCATTCCCGTCCCACTCCGGACCTGCCGCGGACGCCGGTGTCGAGCGCCGATATTGCGCAGGCAGCGCGTATCGTCGAGGGTCCGGAGGCAACGATCCTCCTCATTGGCGGCGATGCACTTTGTTCGGAAGGACAGATTCTGGCGGCAAGCATTGCCGCAAAGGGTCAACACACGAGAGTAATGATTGAAACGTTTCCGGCGCGCATCGAACGCGGTGCCGGTGTACCGCTTCTTGGGCGGCTTCCGTATTTTCCCGAGCAGGCGCTGGCCGCCCTCGATGGCGCCCGCATAATTGTGGCCGATACGCGCGTTCCGGTCAGCTACTTCGGCTATGAGGGAATTCCCAGCGAACTCGCCCCTGCGAACTCCATCCACACCCTAGTACCGGAGGGTGGGGACGTCATTGAGGGATTGAGGGCCTTGGCCAACGCGGTTAATGCCAAAAGTGAAGCCCCGTCTGTTTCGAGGACACCTCGACATGATCGGAACTTTCATGAGAATGATCCGCTTGAACCGGCGTCGATAGCCCGTCTTCTGGCGGACGCCTTGCCCGAGGGCGCGATCGTGGTTACTGAAGGTTCCTCCTGCAGTATCGGATTCTTCGATGCCGCGGCGGCGGCAGCGCCTCATACGATACTCACCAATACGGGCGGCGCAATCGGACTGGGTCCACCCTGCGCAGTTGGAGCGGCCCTCGCATGCCCCAATCGTCCAGTAATCAATCTACAGTCTGATGGAAGCGCCCTGTACACCTTGCAGGCGTTATGGACCCAGGCAAGGGAACGTCTCAACATCGTCACCCTCATAGTCGCAAATCGACGATACGGCATCCTTCAAACGGAACTAAGACGAGCGGGAATGAGCGAGCTGACAGAAGGGGCATTGGGTTTGACTGAGTTGTCGAGACCCCACATCGACTGGGTTGCTCTTGCAAACGGACTAGGCGTCGAAGCTACTCGAGTACGGACTTGCCGGCAACTAGCTGACACACTCGGAACCGTGCTTCGCTCCGCCGGGCCTAGATTGGTTGAGATGGTTTGCTAAACAGCGTCAAACTTGCAGGCCGAACTATGAGGGCTGCGCAGTGAAGCACTATTCCTTCGGCGGGAATGTCCTCCCGAGAAACTCCTCTAGTGTGAACATGAAGTCCGGAAAGTTGTCGTCATGCACATAATGCGTCGCGTCCGGGGTCTCGTGAGTCTCGATCCGATGATTCCGCCCGCGCATTGATGCAAGAGAATCTGCCGTGACAAAATCGGAGTTTGCTCCACGGATAACGAGGGTCGGGCATAGAAGATTATCGATGCATGTCCATAAATCGGGTAATTTCGATGGATCCTGCGCCGCTTGAAGCCGCGCCTTTCGCACGCCCTCAAAATCATAACGCCACGCGATTTTATCCTCCTTGACTACCAAAGTCTCGGTCAGTCTCGAGTTCAGTGCGTCCGTTGAGATCCCAGGTCGAATGCGGCGCCAATAGTTCGCAGCCTCGTCCCAAGAGGAGAAGTTTGACGGGGTTTGACGAAGCTCCCGCAGTATCCTTTCTTTACCCACTCCCGCTTCAGAGGATCCCGGGCCGATATCTTCAATAACGAGTGCCGCCACCTGCTCCGGATGGCGGGCCGCATAAGCGAATGCGTTTGCGCCACCCATCGAGTGCCCGACCAGCGCAAATGCCGCGAGTCGCTCGCACCGGACGAGGGCGGCAATGTCGAGAACGTAGGTCTCGGCAAAGTAATCCGCCCGGGAACACCAGTCGCTGCTGCCTCGGCCTCGGTGATCAAGCGCGATGACCCGATAATGGTTGGCCAGTTGTTTCGCAACCTTGGCCCAGGTTCCGGCATAACCACGAATCCCATGCAGCATCAGGACGGTGCGATCACTGTCCGCACCCCATACAATGTAGTGATGACGCAACCCGTCGAAGTGGAAATACCGATCGACGCCGTCAGCGATTGCCATTGGCTCTCATGCGGTTCGGGTCCATCAAACGAGTCCGTCCTCGCCTTTGATGTCTCCATGTTGCAGACCTCCCAGGCGCGCTTTCAGTCTGCCGCGCGTTGCCGCGGCCACGATCACGACGATCTCGTCGGAGTTTGGAGCATCACCAAAGCTCGCGGTGACGGTATCGTAGAAGGCTCGAACGTATAGAGCGTCCTTGTTGGCAAGCGGGACGTCTATGATCGTACCTAGCCCACCCCGTTTTCCCGTAGACGGGATCCAGGCTTTCGCGCCTCCGATCGCCGCTCGAATTGGATCTGCGAATGCCGTGGTTAGAAACGCGTTTCCGTGCTCATATTCACCGCGCTCGCCAACGATGCAAGCCTTGCCGTAACTCATGATCCGCCGTTGGCCGGCGGCGTCGATGAGGCGCTGGGCGAAGGACTGACCGAGCGCGCGTGAGCCATCCACCGCGGCGCTAAGATCGGTGCCAAACTGTCCGGCGTATGGATTCAGTATGGTCGCCGCGATCACGAACTTGACGAGAGGAGTGACGTCCGCGAGTCGACCGATTTCGGTGGTATGAACCTCTTCAACGATGGTATGCCATTTGCGGATTGTCAGTCCCTGCCTCGATTCTTGGATGTCAGTCATACTCAAGTTCCTCTCAGATGCCTTCTACTTGACCGCGTCAGCGCGAAAGATTAATCCAAATGCTCTTTGTCTCGCTGTACAGATCCATGGCGTAACGCCCCATTTCACGTCCCCAGCCTGACTCCTTATATCCTCCAAAAGGAGAGGCGGCATCGACTAGGTTGTAGCAATTGACCCAGACGGTTCCTGCCTTCAGCGCATGGGCGAGATCGTGCGCATTGGTGAGATCATTGGTCCATACGCCGGCACCTAGTCCATAGACGCTGTCGTTGGCCTTTCTGATAAGGTCATCGAGATCTCGCCAGATAAGCACACTTGCCACGGGGCCGAATATCTCCTCTTGAACCACCCGCATGCTCTGTTGCGCGCCAAGAAATACCGTGGGCTCGAGGAAATAGCCCGCGTCGAGATGGGCTGGCCTGTCGCCCCCACAAGCGAGGCGTGCGCCCTCATGCTGACCTATCTCGATGTACGAAAGTATTCGGTCAAACTGCTCCTCAGATATTACCGGGCCCAGATCTGATATCGGATCCAGCCCGGGGCCAATTTTTAAGGCGCGGGCTTCCTGCACCAACAAGCCCACAAACACGTCGTGTACATCCTCATGCACATAGAGCCGCGATCCTGCGGTGCAAGTCTGGCCCTGATTTGAGAAGATGCCGGAAGCCGCGGATTTGGCCGCTTTTGCCAGGTCGGCATCGGGCAGCACAATGTTTGGGGATTTGCCGCCGAGCTCCAAGGACACCCGCTTTAAGTTGCCAACGCTCGCCTGGACTATCTTTTTGCCGACCTCGGTCGAACCTGTGAACGCGATTTTATCAACGCCCCTATGCGCGACGAGCGCGGCTCCGGTGTCACCCTTTCCGGTGACGACGTTCACCACTCCCTCTGGAAAGCCCGCCTCAAGGGCGAGTTCACCCAGCCGCAAGGCGGTCAACGGAGTCTGCTCGGCCGGCTTGAGTACGACTGTACAGCCGGCGGCCACGGCGGGCGCTACCTTCCACACAGCCATTGATAGGGGGTAGTTCCATGGGGTAATCAACCCGCATACGCCGACAGGCTGCTTCAGCGTGTAGTTTAGGATCGAAGAGCGATCGCGCGGCGACACGGGGATTGTTTCGCCGCCGAACTTGGTCGGCCAGCCGGCGAAATAGCGCAGCGTCTTGATTGAACCTTCGACCTCGACGGCGCGTGCGATTTTCGACGGTTTACCGTTGTCTAACGATTCGAGCACTGCCAGGTCGTCCGCGTAGCGCTCGATTAGATCGGCTAGGCGGAGCAGTAGATTTGACCGCTCCGCCGCTGTTATCTGCCTCCAAGCCTTCGATTCAATTGCCGTGCGCGCCGCGTTAACCGCGAGGTCAACGTCAATGTTATCTCCCCAGGCGACAGTGCTGAGAACCTCTTTGGTGGCGGGATTGATCGTCTCAAACGTCCTCCCTGACTGGGATCCAACCCATTTTCCGCCTATCAACATGGGAAGCTCTCGCTTTAGAGAGCGGGCGGTCCATTCCGAGACGCTGTAGAGCGGCGCAGTGTCGCGGCCCATAATTGATCTTCTCCTTTGCCGTTAAATTGGCTGACGAGCGACTACACGCGGCGCTCGCGGACATTCAGCCGGCTCGAGCCATCGTGAGGGCTGTAGCCCGGTATCGTTCGTGCATCCAAGACTTGCGGACTATAGATCGATGGGATAGCAAGACAAGGCTAGATAGTTAAATGCGTTGTTTCAGACTTTAGCGCAATCGCAGCTGCGGGTTCACCCGCGCTCATTCCCGCCATGCCCGTACCTTCTGGCCTGTCGAGCCATGTGTCAGGTCGTTTTCGTTCGCCGCCTGCCGCCACTGTTTGCAAAGCGGAACAGTGTGTTATGCATAACAGCATTGCGTGCCGCATCTGCACATAACAAAGTAACCGCCCATCCAGCTGTCCGCTTGCGGCCGACACTTGTACGGTCGGTTGCGCCAGCCCAGGGTTGTCACTAACGAGAAGCATCAATGGAAAGCACCTATATTGTCGCTACCGCCGGCCAAGGCGTGATGCGAAGCGCCGACCATGGCGAAACCTGGCATAGAACGGGGCTGAACCAGCCGTTCGCGTTCGACGCCATCGTGCGCTCGCTCGATTCCGATCCCGTCGACGCCGCAATGGTCTATGCGGGTACGGACGTCGGTCTCTGCAGGAGCCGTGACGCGGGCTCCAACTGGGAGCTGGTAGATTCTCCATTTTCCGGGCAGACGGTTTGGAAAGTCGCCGTCGATCCCAAAAATCCCGATCGAATCCTGGTAGGAACGGGAGCTCCATCGCGCGCCAATCTGTGGCGAAGTCTTGACGGCGGACGTAACTGGACGCGCGCAAATGTCGATATACCTGAGTTCTGCGGCGGAGTGCAGCGCCCACGTCTTCTTGCCATCGCTTACGACCCCAACGATCCAATGCGATTGTGGTTTGGGTTGGAAGAAGGCGGCCTTTTTTTGAGTCAAGACGGAGGCGACAATTGGCAACGAATGGACGACCGTCTACTCTGGGATTTTCGTTCGGACATTCATGCAGTAACAGTCCTGCCCGATGTCGACAATACCGTAGTCGTGATTGCGGTGAACGCGGTCTACACGACGCGCAACGGGGGCGACAGTTGGGAGGGACGACTCGCCCAAGACACGTTCGGTCTATATTATGCCCGGGCCCTCTGGGTGGCTTCCGACGCGACCACGCTGTATTTGAGCGTGTCGGACGGAACGCCTGGAACCACGAGCCGGGTCTACACCAGTGCGGATGGGGCCAAGACCTGGAATCCATGCTCCTTTTCGGACGAGCCGGCATCCTGTATTTGGGCGCTAAAGGCAAACAGCCGGGACCCAAACAAGTTGATCGGAGGGACCAAGTACGGCGAATTATTTTTGACGCACGATGGCGGGAGGCTGTGGCGCAAAGAGTGGAGGTCATTCAGTGAAATCACCGATGTTCTATGGCTCCCGGTTCGCGCGAATATCGCAGCCTCGCATAAATCCGTGGTAAAGACTCAAGCCTGAAACCGTGGGCCTTTACCTATAACCGAGGAATCTCAAATGTCAGATCAAGTACCCAAGATAAAGCGCGTCGGCCACATCGTTCTACATGTCGTGGACCCCGCACGATCCGCGAAGTGGTACTGCGACGTGCTGGGCATGATACAGGTCGTAGAGTTAAAGGACGGTCCATACAAGGGGGCGGTGTTCCTGAGTTTCGGCGTTCAAGATCATGACATCGGGCTTTTCCCCGGTGGACATGCGGAAGCAAAGGGCAGGGAGTTTGAGCATGTGGCGCTGGAAGTCGATTGCGCCGGAGACCTTCGAAAGTTCCGACTTCTGTACGACAAGCTGCTGCAGCGCGGCGCGCAAATAGCGCACGTATTGGATCATGGCGTTTCAAAAGGTGTGTATTTCTATGACCCCGATGGGCACATGCTTGAGGTCTATTGTCAGCTAACGCCTTATGGAGAGGCGGCAATTGCGGAGCTGGCCGAGAACAAGGGCATGGCCGAGCCTATCGGGGCCGAGACCTTCCAGTAAACCGCTGACTCGAGAGGATATGGATATGCCGGACATCGAATTTATAGGATTTGGCGCGAAAGAAATCAAAACCGCAATGGACCGAGTCAGGACCAGGGTGAAAAGCCTGCCTTTCGCGAATGAAACAATGTTTCTGAGCAATTCGCATCTGGTGGCCCAAGACATCAACGGGAAACGTATTTCTTACCTGCGTATTGTTACGCGCGATCAGGCAAACGCGATGATCTTCATAGACAGCGTGAAGGATATGTATGAAGTCGAGTTTGTCCTCATGGATCATATGAGCTTCATGGAAACGTAGCTCAGTAACAGGAGTTCATCTCGACGTGAGCCATGAAGTTTTGAGGCTATTCGGCAACCGCAGATCTGCAAATACCTATAAGGTGGAGCTCCTTCTCAACCAGCTTGGGCTGGATTTTGAGTACGTCGATGTAGATCTCGGACCAAACTCAAAGTCCGAAACACCCGAGTACCGGCGCATAAATCCCCTCGGTCAGATCCCAAGTCTCGGGATCGGCGAAGGCAGATATATTACTCAATCCGCGGCCATATTATGTTATCTGGCGCAAGGGAGCATTTTCCTTCCGTCGTCTGCCTACGACCAGGCACTCGTCATGCAGTGGCTTTTTTTTGAGCAGTACGAGATCGAGCCGAATGTAGGCTGGGCTCGATGGATTTGTCACATCGCCAAGAGCGCAGATAGGATGACGTCGGAGCTAGGGCGATACCGGGATCGTGGTGGTCGAGCCCTTGCGATTTTGGACGAGAAGCTGGCTAGTTCGAGTTTCGTTATCGGCAATCAATATTCGATAGCCGATACTGCGCTCTACGCTTATACGCATCTCGCAAGCGAAGGCGGTTTTGCATTCGGGCATCTGCAGAATATTTGCAGTTGGCTCAGGCGAATCGAAGGGCTGCCGGGGTACCTTCCCATGTCAGGGCCAAAGTGACTAGGCCGCCTTGCACCTACCCGCCGTGATTGTGCCAATATCGGAACGACGCCTTCCCATATTGGGACTTGTCTGGCAGTTTCCTGCGAGGCAGCATCATTTTAGAAACAATCTAGTGTCGGGGCCGCCGCGCAAGTTCATCAGTAGAGGTTCGGAATGCATTCAGTAGATGAGCGATACGCCGCCTTGTTCGAGCCGATCGCCATTGGTCCAGTCACTGCGCCGAATCGCTTCTATCAGGTGCCGCACTGCAACGGCATGGGACACCGCCATCCAAGTGCAATGGCGGCTATGCGCGGTGTCAAGGCGGAAGGCGGGTGGGGCGTGGTGTCCACGGAAGTTTGTGAGATACACCCGAGCGGGGACGTTACACCGAACGTCGAGGCTCGGCTGTGGGACGACCGTGACATCCCGGCATTGGCGTTGATGGCCGATTCCGTACACAAGCACGGGGCGCTTGCCGCGATAGAGTTGGGACATCACGGTATGCGAGCTTTCAACCGATACTCTCGAGAGATTCCAATGGGGCCGACATGCGCGCCCATGGGACTCTACGATCCCACGTATTCACGCGTGATGTCTCTGGGGGATATTCGAAACCTTCGGCGATGGCATCGGGCTGCCGCACTTCGGGCCAAGAAGGCGGGATTTGATCTTATCTATGTCTATGCTGCACATGGGCTGACGCTGCCCTTCCAATTCCTTTCGCGGCGTTTCAACGATCGTACGGATGAATATGGTGGATCTCTCGAGAACCGCGCACGCCTTCTGCGAGAGCTCATCGAGGATACAAAGGACGCGGTCGGTGACCGGTGCGGCGTGGTTGTACGATTCGCGGTCGATGAAATGGCGGGACCGCAAGGCATACTCGCCGGTGAAGAAGGTCGGGCGGTCGTGGAACTCCTCGCCGAGTTTCCGGATCTCTGGGATGTGAACGTCGCCGGTTGGGAAAACGACTCCGTAACGTCTCGTTTTGCTCCCGAAAATTTCCAGGAACCTTTCATCGAGTTTGTGAAGCAGGTGACACGCAAGCCGGTGGTCGGTGTCGGCCGGATCACTTCGCCCGACACCATGGTCTCGCTCCTCCGGCGTGGAATAGTGGACCTTATTGGGGCGGCGCGCCCGTCGATTGCCGACCCGTTCCTGCCGCGGAAGATCAAAGAAAACCGGCTCGATCAGATTCGAGAATGCATAGGTTGCAATATCTGCGTAACTGGCGACTATTTCGCAGCTCCCATTCGCTGCACGCAAAATCCCACCATGGGAGAGGAGTGGCGCAAGGGCTGGCATCCCGAGCGAATAGCGGCGCGAACGGAAAACACACGAATTTTGGTGGTGGGGTCGGGTCCCGCGGGACTGGAAGCCACTCGCGCGCTTGCCGCACGAGGATATGATGTTGGATTGGCGGAGGCCTCGACGGAACTCGGCGGACGCGTGGCCAAAGAGTGCCGCCTACCGGGACTCTCGGAGTGGGTACGAGTCCGCGACTATCGAGAGCGGGCCATCAAGACATCGCCCAACGTCGAGGTCTACTACGACAATCGTCTCACTGCCGAGGACATACTCCAACAGGAATTTCCCCACGTCGTGATTGCTACGGGATCGCAGTGGCTCAAATCCGGTGTCGGCCGGGCTCACCGCCAACCGATCCCGGGCTCCGACTCCGGTCATGTCCTCACGCCGGACGATATTGTCGGCGGTCACGGTTCCGCGAAGGGCGCGGTTCTAGTTTTCGACGACGATCACTACTACATGGGCGGATTGCTTGCAGAGAAGCTGGCAAAGGAGGGGCACACTGTTTCGCTGGTGACGCCTGCGGTACAGGTGTCCCAGTGGACAGTCAATACGATGGAACAGGGCCGTATCCAGGTGAGACTCATGCAATTGGGCGTCGATCTTATATGCGCCCATGATCTCCTCAGCATCCAGGCCGGCCAGGCAGAGATTGCTTGCGTGTATACGGGTAAGACGCGCCTTTTGCAGGCGCAGACGATTGTGATGGTGACGTCGCGACAACCGGAGAACAGGCTTTTTCTGGATTTGCAGGCGCGTGCGGATGTCCTTCGCGATGCGGGCATCAAGTCGGTGACTGCCATAGGAGACTGTCTCGCGCCAAGTACTATCGCCGGCGCGGTTTATTCCGGCCACCGATTTGCTCGGGAATTTGGTGAAGAATTGCCGGCAGACCAAGTTCCATTCCGGCGAGAGATCATCGCGCTCGAAAGTTGACCCAAATGGCAAGCAAGCAAGTGAGTAAAAACCCGTGAATGTAAACTTACAAGGCAAGGTCGCGTTCGTAACCGGCGGTAGCACCGGTATAGGAGAAGCCGCCGCGCGAGCCCTTTCTGCCGAAGGTGCAAAAGTAGCGATCTGTGCGAGAACACGCGGGGATCTGGAGCGAGTGGCCGCGGCCATTCGCGGAGAAACGGGCGGGGCCGTCCTCCCCGTGACAGCGGATGTGACAGATCGTTCGTCAGTGGAAGCGGCAGTCGCCGCGGCGGTCGCCGAATTCGGCGGAGTCGATATCCTGATCAACTCCGCCGCGGCGCCCGGCGGGCTCGTGAGAAACGACATAGAATCCGCCGACGAAGCGATGCTCCTTCTTGATCTCAACACAAAGCTGCTCGGCTACTTTCGGACGATCAAGGCCGTGGTTCCCCATATGCGCCGCCGTGGTTGGGGGCGGATCGTCAATCTTGGCGGTCTCACGGCTCGCTGCACGGAAGCTATTAGCGGTTTGCGCAACGCTGCGGTGGTACATCTGACCAAGACGCTGTCTGACCAACTCGGCCAATACGGCATCACGGTCAACGCAATCCATCCTGGCGTGACCCGAACCAAGCACGTCATGGAAATGTTTGAAGAGAGGGCGCGGGCCCGCGGAGTGACGGCCATTGATATCGAACGGCAGGATGCAGCCGAGGCGGCCATTCGAAGAATTCTTGAAGTCGAGGATGTGGCGCATGTGCTCGTATTCCTCTCGTCGCCACTGGCGGCTGCCATCACGGGTGAATCGATTGCGGTCGATGGCGGCCTGCTGAGAGGCGTACATCTTTGATCGCGAAGATATATCTTTTATTCGGCCGGATGCACCGGCTCACCTTGGGAGATGTTGATAGTGACTAAGCTTACGGAAAGAACAGCAGCCTACGCGATTGAACCACTGATCCTGAATCGATGGTCGTCACGGGCAATGTCGGGCGAACCAATCTCGAAAGCCGAACTTATGCCGCTCATCGAGGCAGCTCGTTGGGCGCCGTCTTCTTACAACAGTCAGCCATGGCGTTTCATCTATGCGATAAACGGGTCACCGCAATGGACCCGCTTCACGAGCCTGCTTGATGAGTTTAACCGGGGTTGGGCACCTAAGGCCGGCGCACTACTGGTGCTGGCGTCGAAAAAAGAGTTCGAGTGGGGCGGCCCCGCTCGGACACACTCATTCGACTCAGGTGCCGCATGGCAGAACTTCGCGCTGCAGGGAAGCGTGTCAGGGTTGGTGGTACACGGAATGGAAGGCTTCGACTATGTCCGAGCCCGAGAATTGCTGAATGTGCCCGGCGATTACGAGATCGAGATGATGATTGCGGTTGGCAAGCCCGGAGAAGCCCGTCAGTTGACTGCCGAGCTGCTTGCAATGGAGAAGCCGTCTGACCGACGAGCTACTTCCGAGATCGCAATTGAAGGCGGTTTTCAGTAAGAAGCTGCCGCATAGGTCTAGTCGGCTCAGGTACCATAAGGCGACCCGCGGGTAATATTGGCGATGCACGAAACGAAATCCAAGGGCGACGTTCTTGTTGTAATCGTTCTAGGAACAATTGCGCCCGCGCTGTTCTTGTTGGCGCCCATTGTAGTTGGTGGACTGGTGGAAGAGCGCGGAATGACTGCTCAGACCGCCGGATACGTCATTGCGGCGGAGTTGACGGGGATGGCGGTCGGAATCATCCCGGCTGCCGGCTGGCTTGAACGTCTTGACTGGCGCGTGACCGCTCGTCTATCGCTGGCAATGCTTTTCGTGGGAAACCTCCTCACCGGCATTACCGAGAATTTCCCCTTGATTATCGCGGAACGGCTCCTGACGGGCCTCGCCGCCGGCACGGTCTCGGCAATCTGCGCAGCCAGCTTGGCGCACGAGCCCAACCCGGGGCGCTGGTACGGAATACTTGTAACTACGCAACTCCTTTTCGGCGGACTCGGCATGTGGGCGCTTCCACAATTGATAAGCCGATACGGCCTCCGCGCGGCATTTTTCTTCCTAGCGGTATCTGCTTTTCTGCTGCTTTTCCTGACTCCATTATTGCAGCGAGGCGCTGATGCCCCCGGTGGCCAGGCAACGGTCTCCTCCGGGTCGAGGATCGCGGCCGCTTTCGTGGTCCCTGCGGTCTTCCTGTACTTTGTAGGCGTGAATGGAGTCTGGATCTACTTGGACCGCCTGGGAGTCCAACTTGGACTCAGCTTCGCGGCCGTTGGCGATATTCTGGCGTTCTCTTCGCTATTTGCCGTCCTCGGATCGATCTGCGCGGCTGCGGCTGGCGAGCGTATTTCAGCGGACGTGAATTGCGCTCTTGGGCTGTTCGCGACCGTATGCTCACTCGTGTGGAGCCTGTATGTCCACGGCGAACGAGACTACAAGCTCTTCATCTGTGCCTTCGCTTTCACGTGGAGTTACAGCTGGCCTTACTTGCTCGCATTGCCTGCGAAGATCGATCCGGGCGGCCGCCTTGCGCTCAAGGCGAATGGGGCGATCTGGGCTGGCCTTGCCGCTGGCCCCGTTGTGGCCGCACGACTCTATACAATTCACCCAGGTGTTCACGGAACGATCATGGTGGCAATCGCCTGCGTCTCATTCTCACTCGTTCTCATCTCTGCCCCAGAACTCACCCGATTCATACGCCGCACGGCACTTCGGACAGAAAGCAGGGCGTAGTACGGCGACGATACCCCAGTGTTCAAATGCGCATTGGAACATTCATCCAAGGACACGCAGAGTTCAAATTAGGAGTCAGTACATGGTCTATATGAATAGCAAGCTTGAATGTGAAATTAGCGACGATCCGGCAACGTCATTCACGCTTCCGTCGCATTTCTACATTGACAAGGATATTTTTGACGAGGAATTCAATCGAATATTCTTTAAAAGTTGGCACTACGCGTGCCACGTCAGTCAATTGGACGGCCCAGGTTCCTATGTGACGACGAAGATCGGAAGCCAGCACTTCTTTGTTACCCGGAACAAGACGGAAGAGATTCGCGCGTTTTCAAACGTCTGCAGACACAGGGGGCATGTACTCCTGACCGGATCGGGAAAGAAACGGCTGATTACCTGTCCCTACCATTCGTGGACCTACAACCTGGATGGCAAATTGATGAGCCCCGGTTGCTCCGGCTTTGACGGCATTAAATACGAAGAGTATGGATTGT
This sequence comes from uncultured Gammaproteobacteria bacterium, assembly GCA_963784105.1. GTDB lineage: Bacteria > Pseudomonadota > Gammaproteobacteria > Steroidobacterales > Steroidobacteraceae > Bog-1198. Next base: position 7,226 of record CAWAQE010000007.1, on the reverse strand, counting down.
ATGAAATTCGCGCGGAAGTGTTTCTCGGGTTCGTATTCATTAACATGGATCTCTCGGCGCCTTCCTTCGCATCTCAGGTGCCGGGCCTCGAAGTGGACTTGCGTCGACGCGTCGCCCGTCTGGATGAGTTGGTCATTGACGAAAATGGCTCGAACCAGGGCCCGGTTACTGCAGGTGACATGAAATGCAATTGGAAGTTGATCGCTGAAAACTATCAAGAATGCTATCACTGCAGCGCTGTGCATCCCGGGATCTCCTCACTCCATGACACGACGCGATTTATTCTGGAGCTATCGGATAATTTCACCGTATCCACCATCCCACTTCGAGACGATTTGGTACCCGGAGAAACAGTGTATCCGGTGAGCGCTGAAGACGAACAGCGCGATGCGTGTTTTTGGTACGTCTGGCCTAACGTCGCGTTTACCACCCTGTCGGGGAGACCTAATCTGAGCGTGTTGCGGCTCGATCCGGTGGGCCCGGAGCTCACATCCAACTACCTGCAAGTCTTTCATCTGCCGGGCGATCAGAGTGAAGCCTATTTAAAGCGCGGCGAATGGATGGCTGCCGCAACGGGTCCGGAGGACACCTCTGTGCTGGAGAGCACGCAGCTTGGCCTACATCAACGAAGCTTCAGCCGAGGGCACTTCATTTACCGGACAGATCCGGCGATTATCGGAGGCAGCGGCGAACGTGGGCCTCATTGGGTAGCACGAAAGATCGCGCGAGCATTCGAAGCGGGGTGATTCAGCCTGGAATGCGGAGGGCTTCTCAAACTGGCGTAGCAGTACGCTTGCCTTCCGCATTCCGAACCCGGCAGCACAAGTCTAACTTTTGGTAAACGTCACCAATAGACTCGAGCCGGGATAAGAAATCTCGCCGCATTGACAGAGCGTTCTATGTCACCACCCATTCTTGTTATCGGCGGCGGCCACGCGGGGGCGCAAGCTGTCGACACACTGCGTCGCGAAGGATACAGCGACCGGATTGTCCTGATTAGCGATGAGCCATATGTGCCCTATCAACGTCCGCCGCTCTCAAAGCAATTCTTATCGGCGGAATGGGATGTTGCGCGACTGTCATTTCGGCACCAAACCTACTACGACGAGCATAGGGTTGAGCTGCGATTGAACTCGCGCGCGGTACGCATAAATGCGGCCGGCCGAGTAGTTACGCTCTCCAACGGCGAAGAAATGCGCTATTCCAGATTGCTACTTTGCCTGGGTGCCTGTTCCAGGGAGCTCACTTGCCCAGGAGCGAAGCTATCGGGGATTCACTATCTGCGCAACATCGCCGACGCTCGCGGGATCAAAGATCGGCTTCGTCCGGGCGCTCGGGTGGTCGTAATTGGCGGTGGATATATCGGCTTGGAAACCGCGGCTACTGCGCGAAAAGCTGGATGCACGGTTACAGTTGTGGAGATGGCCGATCGCATCATGAATCGAGTTGTTGCCTCCAGTGTGTCCGCCTACTTTGATCGCGAACATCGCCTGCACGGGGTCGATCTGGTATGTAACGCCCGTGTACTACGGATTGAAGGCGGCGATCGCGCTGAGCGGGTCATATGTGCCGCAGGTCGCATATACGAGGCTGACGTCATCATTGTGGGTATTGGCGCGACGGCCAACATGCAGTTGGCTATGGACGCTGGATTGGAATGTGAAAATGGAATTGCAGTCGACGAATATTGTCGAACCAGCGATCCGGCGATCTACGCGGCCGGCGATTGCACTTATCATCCTTCGATACGCTTCGAGACGCGGGTTCGTCTGGAGTCTGTAGACAATGCATTCGAGCAGGCAAAGACCGCGGCTCTCAACATTCTAGGCAAACCGACGGTTCATGACCGCGTACCATGGTTCTGGTCGGATCAATTTGACAACAAACTTCTGATAGTCGGCCTATCACAAGGACACGACCGGCAAGTGCTACGAGGTGATCCTGGCACCCGCAGATTTTCCGTCTGTTACCTGAAGCGCGGCGAGCTTGTCGCGGTTGAGGCGGTAAATCACTCGAAGGACTTCATGGCGGCGCGAAGATTGATTAGCGAGCGCACGCGGCCTATGTTGGCCGAGCTGCAGGACCTTGACAGGCCGCTTAGAACCATCACTTGATGCCGTCAGCATTCGGCGATTCAGCTTCGCCTGTCGAGTACGCTTGGCGGTGTTCGTGAGTGTGCGGAGTGGAGATTGGACCGGCAGGTTTGCATTTCTCTGGCGGCAAAAGAATTAGCGAATCCTTCTGGGCTCGTGGAGGTGTATGCGATATTGCTTAACCGTCTTCGCAGCGATAACAGATCGTCCATTGTCGGAACCGTTCAACATTCGGAACAATATGTATAGAAATATGGGCTTGAAGCGGTTGAGCATCTCACGAACGATACACACTCAATTAGTGTATTGGTGGCCCGCCAGGGCTCGCACAGACGCTGATATATATTTAAAGGGATAAAATGCGACTTCCATTCGGCTGCCTAATCACATTGACTAGACTAACTGTTTTCGCTGTCGCAACCGCGTGTGCCTTATCCGCGGGGCGGGGATATGCCGCCGACGGGACAGCCGCCACAGGAACCGACACTAATTTGGTCGAAATCGTGGTTACTGCCCAGCGGCGCGCGCAAAACCTTCAAGATGTTCCGGCCGCCGTCAGTGCCTATTCCAGCGCCGACATTGCCAATGCTATGGCGCACAAAGTTGCCGACATCATCGTCGATACGCCGAACGTGGTCGTAAACCAGCCGTATGGCGATGGTGGTCCGTCCAACTTTGTCATCCGAGGCATCTCTTCAACCGACTTTTCACAGAACCAGAGCAAGCCGGTCGCCGTCTATCTCGACGAGGGCATCAAGCAAACTCAGTTGTTCGAGACTGTGCCGCTCTTCGACACCGAACGGGTCGAGGTTCTGTCTGGACCGCAAGGGACCCTATATGGCAAGGACGCCACGGCCGGCGCTGTCAACATCATCTCGAAACAGCCGGGTTTCGACCCCGAGGGATATCTTTCCGCTGGATACGGCAATTTCGATACCCGTCGCTTCGAGGGGGCTGTGCAAGATTCCTTAATTGGCGATGTGCTGGCAGGGCGGCTCGCAGTTACGTATCTGAGGGATGACGGCGTTTTCGAGAATTTGACACCGGGACTCGGGGACACCAGTCAGACGGACATCGCCGCCGCCCGCCTTAGCTTCTTGTTCCGTCCGAGCGAACAATTCCAGACAATACTGCGTCTAGTGGATACAAGGATGGGAGGACGCAACTACACGCCGCTCCCGACCGATATCAATCTTTCGGCTTATCCCAACATAGCGGCAATTCCGGGAGCTTTGCGCCAGGGATTGTCTTTTAATGAAAACCAAACCTATTCGACGCCAGATCGTGACATCCGTAGCGACAGCGTAAACGTGCAAACGATATGGAAACCAAACGGGCAATACACGGTCACTTCGATTACAACCTATGACAATGGGCATTGGTACGACGTTTCCGATGCAGCGGGCTTGCCGTTCAATTGGCAGTCGCTCGACTCCCGCGTTCGCGCCTATCAGGCGGTTGAAGACATACGCGTAGTCTCCAATTACGCCGATCGCTTCAATTGGCAGGGTGGACTCTTCGGCAGCCACGATCGGGTACAGGCTTCCAGCGACTTCCTGTATAACGGCGATCCACGGTGTGGTGCGGAGTGCGCCAATCCCTTTGGCCTGCCCGGCCAAGGAACCTTTACGCACAATGACTTCTTGCAGGAGCGCACCAGTTACGCCGGGTACTTTCGTGGTGAATATGAAATCTATCCTCGTTTGCAGATAACTGGCGGCGTACGCGAGAGCTACGATGAACTACGTGTTCCCAACTACAATGGATACATCGGAAGCAATGAGGTCCCCGACGGCATTCCTACTATCGTAGATCAGAGTCGTTCGCAGAACTTCTCCAACACCAGTTGGGAAGGCGGTGCCAATTGGAAGGCGACACCCACGATCCTGCTTTATGCCTCGTACAAACAAGGTTATCGAATCGGCGCGGAAAACGCCCAGGCTTTCTTTTACACGGCTGAGGTCAACATTGCGCCTCCAGAGACGGCCCAGAGCGAAGAGGTGGGTATCAAATCCACTTGGTTTGACCGCGCCTTGACGCTGAATGCAGCGTTGTTCCATACCAGCTATCAGAACCAACAGGTACTGAACTATCAGGACGACGCGCTGCAACTGCGTTCAGTGTCCAAGTCGCGGATCGACGGTGTCGAGTTCGACGGCATCTATCGGCTGACTTCCAACAGCCGGTTGAATTTGAACCTGGGGCTCCTCGACCCGAAATACCTGGCCGGAGAAGTCGACGGGACCAGCGTTGCAGGCAATCAAATTGTCAATGCCGCCAAAATCACCGCCACCATCGGCACAGATCTCACACTGTATTCGGCCGATAGTAAAAATCTTACTCTTTCCCTTAATGACGCCTACACCGCACGTGTCTACTATGACGTTTTCAACACTGGCAGTATTGCGCAATCCGGCTATTGGTTGGCAAACGGCAAGTTGAATTGGTCGTCGGGGCAGTATGAATTTTCTCTCTATGCCAATAACCTATTTGATAGACACTACTTCGTCTATTCCCTCTACGAAGAATCTACCGTGGATCTCAACTTCAATCTGCGCGGCACGCCTAGACAATTTGGCGGTGAGTTTACTTATCGGTTCTGACCGCACGTCGTGGCCGACTACTATATTGGCGGGAAAAATAGGCACTCAGGGCGATCTATTTCGACGGACATCCTTGGGCCGAAGGCCGAAGTGGCGCACAATGCGGTGGTGAAAGATGTTTGATGCCGATAACCAGCGGCTTCGGCAACTCGTGCGATAGGGGTGTGGTGGTCCCGGAGCAACGTTAAAGCATGCTGCATGCGGCATCGGACCGAAAAGGCGAATGCGGTTTCGCCGTACAAGTAGTGCGCCTATTCCATCCTCGCCGCGTGACCATTTTGTCTACTAGGACCAATACGTGAACGGGACTACATCGGTAGGTCGAACGACAGTGTCGCTGCAGGAAATGAATGATCCGGAGCGCCGCCGCACTCGCGAACTCGTCGCCCAGATTCAGATATAGATCAAAAGAGCTTTCTAGAATTAACTTGGTTGAATGGCTCCCGGAACGGCACATTTCGGCAAAAGACCTCGTTATTTCCTCGATTTTCGAATCGCTGCTTGACGCTATACTCCCAAATCTACCCCTCGACATCAGGGCCTTTGTGTTTATTTTTTGGGCGGAGGCGGCTTCTGCTGACTCGCTACCGCTGGCTTTTGAGGTACCGACTGCGATTGAGGTGGCACCGGACGCGCGTTTGTCGGCGGATTCTCGAGTGCTCCGTCTTGCGCAAACGTTACAGTACGCGAGAAGGGCTTCTGCTCCACCAGGGCAGCGTCTGCGCTGGCACCCTCTTGATCGCTGGCCGCTGTAGCGAGCGCAAGCGCCGGTTATTTGAAATCAATGGAAGCGCTCATACAATAATTCGTCGGATGTCCGAGGACGCGCATTTTTGTTCTCCTGGTATCATCTACAGCCTGGTTTTGACGTAGGCTACCCGGCATGAAACCATCCGTTTACATTGAGACGACAATTCCGAGTTATCTCACGGCGTGGAGAAGCCCCGAATTGGTGATGGCAGCCAACCAGGAGGCCACCCGAAAGTGGTGGGACGAATCTCGCATTAAATTCGAGTTGTTCATATCGGAACTTGTGATCAGCGAGGTCAGCAGCGGTGACCCCGATGCCGTGAAGCGACGAATAGAGGTGCTGGAAGACCTGCCGGAGCTGGAACTAACGGACCAAGCCGAGATACTGGCTGCCAAGTTACTGCTCGGTGCCGCCCTGCCACAAAAGGCGAAGGCGGATGCGTTGCATATAGCAGTCGCGACCGTCCACGGTATGGACTATCTGCTGACGTGGAACTGCACGCACATCGCCAATGCGATTATGCGTCCAAAGATTGATTTGTAGGGTCGCGGGATACGAACCACCCGTGATTTGTACGCCGCCAGAGCTAGTAGAGGAGTAAGGAACATGTGGCGTGATCCAGTCGTGGAAGAAATTCATCGAGTCCGGGACGAGCAAGCCCAGAAATTCGGCTATGACTTGCATGCAATTTGCGAGGACATTCGCGAGAGGCAGGCAACATCCGAGCGGAAACTCGTAACCCGCTCCCCTCGCAAGCCAGCCGTGAACGACGCAGCCTGATCCGCAGGCGCTGTCGTCGGCGTGACTAATCGCTTCGCTAGGCGCCTTGGCTATCGTGGCTATACTCTCTACCTTGAGCAAAAGGTGTGGCAGTCATGTTCGATATGAAAGACAGAAGTAGCCTTGAGCGATTGTTGCGTCCGCTGCGTCGTGAGTTAACCGCCGAGTTCGCCGCAGCTTTGCTGCGCATGCAAGCGGACGACGAACTTCAGATTCGCAATACTTCCGAATACACAGAAAGCCTGCTGGATTCGGAAGGACAAATCGAGCTGGCTTCATTGGTTCGAGCGAATACGCTGCTAAGCGTGTTAAAAGCCGAAGCTCGCGCTTTTCTGCATCCCACCGCCGCGTAGCTCAATGGACGTCAAGCTGCGCCAGTTTGTCCGCATGCGGGCGGCCCAGCACTCGTACTGCGGTCTGCCGCAAGAATTTTCCGAGCTGCGCTTCCATATAGAGCACGTTACTCCTCGCCACCACGGTGGGGATGACGATGCAGACAATCTCGCTCTCGCGTGTCCTGACTGCAATTAGCGTAAAGGCCCAAACTTGACGGGGATTGATAGGAACACCGGTGAAGTAGTGCGCTTGTTCCATCCTCGCTGCGATCGGTGGTTCGACCATTTTGCCCACGAGGGAACAATACGTCGTTGGGACTACGTCGGTAGGTCGAACGACAGTGTCGCTGCTGGAGATGAATGATCCGGAGCGCCGCCGTATTCGCGAACTCGCGCCCAGATTCAGCGATAAGTGATCAAAAGAGCTCTCTAACTTATTGATTGTATGGCACCCCGGGACGGATTACTCGGCGCTGCGCGCCTCGCCCCTCCGGGGTCGCCCTATGGGCGATCGCCGCCGCTGCGCGGCGGCGTCGAACCGGTCTTGTTTATGTCGGCGGTTCGAATTGAGGCCGTCAAGCGGCCCATACGCGGCTGCGTCATTCAAATTTTGGAAGTTGGCTCCCCGGGACGGATTCGAACCGCCGACCAACGGATTAACAGT
>CAWAQE010000006.1:0-11347 GCA_963784105.1 uncultured Gammaproteobacteria bacterium | reverse complement strand
AATTCCTTGACCTGGATGGTACGATCGACAAAACCATCGACCTCATGAAAAAGGCCGCTGAGGAAGGGGCTAAATTAGTGGCCTTTCCGGAGACCTGGATTCCGGGGTACCCGTGGTGGATTTGGCTTGGCTCACCTGCTGCGGGGATGCAGTACGTGCAGCGCTACTACGACAACTCCCTCGTCCTTGATTCGCCGGAATTTGGGCGTTTGGCGCAGGCGGCGCATGATCTTGATATTTGGGCGGCCATCGGCTTCAGCGAGAGGGCGGGCGGCAGTTTGTATATCGCTCAGGCATTGTTCGACGATCGAGGTCACGTCGTGAAGACGCGCCGCAAGCTCAAACCCACCCACGTCGAACGCACGGTGTTCGGCGAAGGCGGCGGGGCCGACCTTGCGGTCATGGAGACCGCGATCGGCAATGTCGGCATGCTGTGCTGTTGGGAGCATCTGCAGCCCCTCAGCAAGTACGCGATGTATGCTCAAAATGAACAGATCCACATTGCCTCATGGCCGAGCTTTTCTCTCTACCGAGGCGCCGCCTATGCGCTTGGCGCGGAGCTCAATAATGCCGCCAGCCAGCTCTATGCGGCCGAAGGTCAGTGCTTCGTGCTCGCCCCATGCGGTACGGTCAGCAAGGCGATGCAAGACCTGCTGTGTACGGATGAGACGCAGCGTCAATTACTCCTTCAAGGCGGAGGGTTTGCACGCATCTACGGTCCGGACGGTGCACCCCTGGGAACGCCACTGCCGGAGGACGAGGAGGGCATCCTCTTCGCGGACATCGATCTCGGCGTCATCTCCCTGTCGAAGTCGGCTGCTGATCCGGCCGGTCACTATGCGCGTCCCGACGTGACCCGCCTTTTGCTCAATACGACGCCTTGCGACCGAGTCGTCTCGCATCTGTTGCCGGGGATGGTGGTCACTGACAAGGCGATGCCGGTCGAGTCGCCAACGGCGCCCTCGGGTCCGGGCGCAATACTCTAGGCGATCCCATGGAATCAGCCATTCCGAAGCACTTGCAATGTCCGCGTCAGCGCTCACGCCGAGTGGAGGAGGGCTATCTTCCGCCATACCCGGCGTATACGGCACGGGCAGCGGCCGCGGTCGAGCAGGTGGTGATGGGCTACTTTGGCGTGCAATCGACGGGCGCTGACGCACACGACAAGGCAACGGCGGCGCTGCTCCACATCGTGCATGGTTTTGGCGCCCCCGATGGCCCCGGACACCACGATCTGGCCCACTTTGTCGATACTGCCGGATACGACAATAACCTCGCCATTGCCTACTGGAGCGATCGCGAAGCGTTTGCACGATGGCGGTCGAATTCAGGCATCGACGCGTGGTGGCAGGCGGACGATCGGTTGCGCGATGGACTCGGCTACTTTCGCGAGATTGCCTCCCCTCGGGTTCAACACTATGAAACGCTGTTCAACACACCCGACCGTCTGGAAGGGATCGGAACGATCATGGGTGGCATCAGCGGCGAAATCCGTGAGCACGCCTATTGGGGAGCTGCGCGCGATCGGATTCCGCTGTCTCAAACCGACGCCCTGGAGCCCTCACGTTCACGGGCGATAATCCAGGACTCATCCGGACCCGGTGGGCGTGTGCGGATCGCAGGCCACGCGAATGTCACGATCATTCGTTCGGGACAGGAATGGACCGAAACCGCGGGCAAGGAACGCGAGCTTTATCTGCAGCCGCATGGAACCGGTGCTGCGCGAAGGTATGAATTTCCTGTGCGAGCAGGGCGAGACGATCGGGTGCTATAGCAACCGGTATATGCGTCATATCGATGCGGCCGGGCGACCTCTCGAAAAGACCTTTGGTTTGAGCCACTGGCACTCGCTGGCGGACATGGAGCGCTGGGCAGAGTCGCATCCAACCCATCTCGCTATATTCGGTAAGTTCATGCAAATGGTGCAAGAACTTGATTTTCGGCTGAACCTTCGTCTCTATCACGAGGTGTCGACCCTTAAGGCCGAAGAACAGGAATACGAATATATCAACTGCCACCCTGAGACCGGGATGTTGAGGGGACTCTCGACCTAGAACGCCGCACGAGGCAAGTGGGGTGCCTACCTTTCAAGTTAACTCAGCCGTCGAACGTTGCGGACTTGAAACAACGCTCTTGATACGCCTATAGTTGGGCGAGACTCGACGCTTTGGAAATCCTCCGCTTGCGGAACTACCCGGGTGACTCCATGAGTTTGGGTGCCGTCCATTCAACCGTGATCAAGACATCGTGTGTCGATGCGCCGCGGCGTCTGGACTATTGGCGCGACATGATTTCCTCGACGTTCGTGGCACTGGATTGCGACGCTCCGAAAAGGCGCGAGTTTTCAGGATCGCTGGAGACCAGCGCTCTCAAAGACGTGCGATTTTCCACGGTCGTTTCGGACGCGCAACACGTGGTCCGTTCGCGACGCAGGATTCGCCAGGCGCCGGATGACTGCTTCCTAGTCAGTATCCAATGCCGTGGGATGGGCTGTGTCACTCAGGAGGACCGTGTCGCAGAGCTTGGCGTGGGTGACTTCGCCATCTACGACGCGTCGCAGCCCTACGAGCTTCGATTCCGGGAGCCTTTCGAGCAACTCGTCCTGCGACTGCCACGCCATTACTTTTCGCATCGCATCGCTTGCCCGGAACGGTTGACGGCAATCGCTTTTCGGAGCTCGCAGGGGCCGGTTTCCATCGTCTCGAACTTCATCTCGCATCTGTACCATCAGCTGCACGGTCTGGACACGGCGAGCGCGGCGGCCGTGCACCAGGCCCTCGTTGATCTGCTGATAGCCGCCCTGGCCGGGACGTCCTCCCGGGGCATGTTCACCTCCAATCAGTTGGTCATGCGGCAACGAATCAAGAGTTTCGTGGAAACGCGCCTCTCCGATCCTGGCCTGAATTGCACGCTTGTCTCCGAGGCCCATGGCATTTCCGTCCGTTATCTGAACAAGCTGTTCGAAAACGACGAAGTGTCGCTGTCCGAGTGGATGTGGGCACGTCGCTTGGACAAGGCTCGAGTGTCGATCGAGAGTTCCCAGACCACCGGCCAGTCGATCACTCAAATCGCGTACGACTGGGGCTTCAAGGACCCAGCTCATTTCAGTCGGGCCTTCAAGTCGAGGTACCGAGAATCACCGTCCGCGTATCGACGGGGTCTGAAATAGTCAAGCGATAGTGCTAGTGCAATCAAGCCCAGATCCCTGGGCTTGCCTACGATCACCCTCAAATAACCGTCAGGGGATCGTATGTCTCACGCAAATACTCGTCATTGGTCAGCCGCCGCCGCGGCGGTGTGTTCGAGCTTGCTGGGCATAGGCGTCGCGGGAAACGGCGTGGTCCGAGCCCAAGAGGTGGAGACCACCGGATTGCAGGAGATCACGGTTACCGCCCAGCGTCGCGAAGAGCGCCTCCAGGACATCCCGATTTCCATCAGCGCATTCACCGCGTCGGCCATCGAAAAGCTCGGCGTCACCAACGTGGAGCAGCTGGCCAACTTCGCGCCGAACGTCAGATTCGACTTCACGGCACCCGTCAGCGGTGCATCGGATGCCGCGGGAGTCTTCATCCGTGGCGTCGGTCAGGCGGATTTTGCGCTAACCACCGAGGCCGGAGTGGGAACTTACGTCGACGGTGTCTATATGTCGCGATCCATCGGCGGGGTTTTGGACGTACTCGATATCGATCGTATGGAGATATTGCGGGGTCCGCAGGGCACACTGTTCGGCCGCAATACCATCGGTGGTGCAATCAATATTGTCAGCGCCAAGCCGACCGACGATTTCGGCGGGTCCGGTGAGCTGGAGCTCGGCTCGTATAGTCGCCAGGATCTTCGCGGCACCTTGAACATTCCACTGTCGGACACATTGAAAATCAGGCTGACGGCGTCCTCGAAAGAGGAGGATGGCTATGTGCATTCCCTACTGGTGCCCCAGTCGCCGGCGACTTCGTCGGTGCCGAACAACGCGGGCATTCCGGGCAGCGGCAGCTCCGTTGACTACGGAAACGAGGACCGCCAGGCGGTGCGGTTGATGGCCGCCTTCGATCCGCATACAGACTTCACCGCACTTCTCTCGGTGGATGGTGAACGAGTGCGAGAGAACAACGCCCCGGCGGTGTTGGTCGGTGTGACCGGAGGAAATAATCCGGCGCTGGGCCCAATCGTGTTCTTCTACAACCTCGTTCAAGCGCCGGGGACCAGGCTGCCCGGGTTTCCCAATGCGCTGTACAGTTGCGCGAATTTCTGCACCGGCAATCCCGACACCACGTACGCTACGGGGCCCAATGGCACGAGCATCAACGCATGGGGTTCAGCGTTGACTCTGAGTTGGCATGCGACGCCCAATCTGGAGGTGAAATCGATCTCTGCGTATCACGAGGAGGGTGGGTCCTTCAATCGTGATGCAGACGGATCACCCATTGATCTGACGCAAACGTCCGATTACGACTACCAGCATCGACAATTCAGTCAGGAGTTCCAATTCAATGGCACTGGCTTAGGCGATCGGCTGAAGTATTCCACGGGACTCTATTCCTTCATTGAAACAGGATCGGATCCCCTGCTGGTGACGTTCCCATCCTCGTTCGGTACCTTGAACATAGCCGAGGACCGGGTCGACAACAACAGTATCGCGGCCTACGCGCAAGGGACCTTCGCGCTGACGCAACAGCTGTCAATCACCGCGGGAGGGCGCTATACCCGTGATCACAAGATCTTTGACACGGATCAATTTCTGACCACCGGTACGAGTGCCTTGGTAGGCGATGCCGTATTCGGCGGCGCACCCCCCGGTACACAGATTGCTCTGGTGCCGCGAGATTCTCGCGTCAACAATGCATTCACCAATAAGTCACCGCGGTTGAGCATTGATTACAAGCTGCTGAAGGACACGCTGGTCTATGTGTCCTATAACGAAGGGTACAAGGGCGGGGGATTCAATCTTCGATACGTAGCCCCCGTGCATGCCGTGGTGCCCTTTGACTCGGAAAAGGTAAGAACCTGGGAAACGGGCCTCAAGACCGAGTTCTTGGATCGGTGTCGTTTATCTTTCAAAACGAGACTTTTCGCCCTCCATGATAAGACTTTTTGCTTTGTAGTCTCATTCGCCGGGCAGAAGCAGAGATTCTAGTGGGCTCCAGTGCCGACGCACGTACTCCCGCGGCCAATGCTGCATGCGTCCGATAAGCCAATGCAGCCCAGTCAGGCACCGCGACTGCAGCAGATTCCACTGCCGCGAAGGAGGGCCTAGTCTCGATGGGTTGCAGCAGGGGTGCGACTCGGCGAGTAACACATGGGCCCACCACAGCGCCGCGCACCGCAGGGCAGAGTCGTTGACCGAAGATAGGGTTCTGACAATGGCATCGGAGTCGTATGGCGGTTGAAGCCGGGGCGCTTTACGAAAGTAAGGACTGCCAGTACCGCTGATACCATGAGGTAATTCTTCCGCGGCCGGTCGCGCTTTGAAGGCTTCGAAGTTTGTCAACGCCCAGCTTGTAACGTCCTGAACGATCTGTAAGAAATCATTGGCACGGAGCGGACCCCAAGTGAAAGCGTCCGGCGCGCCGCCCGCGATGGCTCGCCCGACGACCATTTCCATTTCCTCAATGGCCAAGGTTAAATGGAAAAAGTCGCGGTTGGAGGCGAAGGCGCGGTTAATGTTGTCTTGTACAAGGTCGCAATGTCCGTAGAGGTCATCGATTTTTTCGATCACAGATGTCTCGGATGCGTTGCTTGTAAAGACAGTCATTGGGCAGGGAAGAAGACGCACCCCGTGAACAGAGCAGAAAATACGCCATGATTGTCGCCACTCGGCCCGCAGGTAAGGATCTCGGCCGTGGCACAGATCCTCGTCCAAACAGAGCCCACAGACCGCGCAGATATCTGTGTCGGTCAAAGTCCACTCCAAAGGATCGGGGCGCATTTCGATCAAACGTGCGGGTGGCAACTGCGATGCGGTTGCTAGCTGATCCAAATTGGAAGCCTCGAGGGCGACTTCAACTGGCTGTGCGAGGAAACGCCGCGAGTGGGAAGCGAAGGGCACCAGACCGAGTATTCCGACCAACCGCTCTGCGTTCAGCGCGTAAACGCTTGCCACCCGCGTCAGCCAGGAGCGCGCCGCTTCCTGGGGATACGGTCGAGGACAAATGGGCAGTATGTGCATCGAATGGACCGGCGATCTAGGCGGTCATCGTGGTGCGGCGGCTGATTTCATCGATCCGCTCGATCGTCACCTGTTCAGTGCCGTCTTGAATGGCTTCGGCGGCCGCCCGGGAGATCAACCGTGTCGCGCGACCGGTGATTCCTTCGCTGCGGTCGAGCAGCAACCGAACCATTTCCCGCTGGCCAAAAGCGGAGGCTTTACGCAACGGCAGCAATTTACCGAACGCGGCCACAAAGTTGCGAAAGGCATCCGACTCCTTCCATCGAGCTAAGTGCAGCGGATCGAAGCGGGAGGCGACTTGCGGATCCGTCTGGATGGCGTGGCGCGCATCCTCGGTACCGACGGCAACGACTGGTATCTTAAGGTCATTCGCCAAGCCTTTCAGCAGATTGAGCGCGCAGCGTTGATCCCTATAAGATCCGGCCAGGAGATCATGGGCTTCATCGATTATCAGTATCTTGGGCTCAACTCGGCGCAGGACGCGCATCGCGAGGGTTTCGAGCGCGATCAGGCCTTCCGACGCGGAGAAGGGGGCGTGAAGGGAGTCAAGGAGCCGTGCAAAGAATCGCCGTTCCTTCGGGGAGGAGGGCATATTCACGATGACGACGGGGGATTTGGTGATCCCGGCCTTCTGATCGTAGCTTGGCGGATGCAGGCGTTTGAATTTCTCGATTGCCATGGTCTTGCCCATACCACTATCGCCATAGAGCAAGAGGCAGGGCATTCGACTACAGGTGGGATAGTCGAAACGCCATTCGAGCTCATCGAGTACTCGTTGCACTCGCTCGTGCGTGATCCAGCGGGCTTCTTGAACGTGCCGAACTCGTGCCGCACTGGATTCGAAGGCTTGCTCACGCACGTCCTTGGCGAGGTGCGAGAGATCCAACGTCACCGCCGCGGCCCCAGCAGTTCGCTCTCTAATTCCTCGGCGGGTAAATCGTAGTTCACCAGAGGCTCGGTGGTGCTGACGTTTGGTGCGGATCGACGGCGGGCACTTCGAGTCGCTCGCGCGGCATCGGCAACGATGGCCTGCTGTTGATCGAGGATATTGAAAATCGCGGTTTCATCGACCCGTCGCTGTTGCTCGCGTAAGGTCTGGCGGGCGAAGCGCTGTTCCCAAAGACTGATCGGTCGATGACGCACGTCCGCATAGATGATGTCGTGATAGTTGCCGTCACGGCCAAGAACGTAGATGCGCCCGAGATTGCGAGGGTCATAGCGCACCACGAGGTCCTCGCCCGGATGGGCAATGAGAGGCAGTCGTTCTGACCAGTACCGGATGTTAAAAAGATGGATGCCATCCTTGCGTAGGCTGCGTATTTCCATGGGAAGAAAATGCAAGGTAAATTGCCGAGCGTCGGCCGGGAGCGAAGGCACCAACCCGCGTTTGAGCGCCGCTTCCCAAGCGGCGAGGGGGGAAACACCGAGGGCGCGATGTGTCTGTCGGTGATACCGTCCGGCGATTTCAAGGGCCAACCAGGCTTCGAACTCGGCGAGGGTCATCGTGGCTGATTTGGCTGAATTGTAGTCTCCACGCTCGGTAACGCTGGAGGTCGTCGTGCCGGGAAGTAAGTGGACGCGGCCCATCAAGGTGCCGATGAGGCGTTCGATGTGACCGCCAAAGTGCGGGCGTGCGACAGGCCGAAAGATCTTCTTGATGCCGTACTCGTCGCAGCCGCGGCGAATGGCCTCCGACTTGAACTCCCTGGCATTATCCATATGCAACGACTGAGGCAATCCCAACGGTTCCCAGGTTAAATCCAGTCCTCGGTCAGCAATCCAGCGATCTTTTGGCAGACAAGCGTGTGTCAATGCCAAGGACACTGAGTGAATAGAGGGTGATTCCATGCTCACCGACATTCCCAGAACCACGCGCGTCGCCACATCGATCGCGAGCGTCAGCCAGGGCCGGGCGATGGGCTTGCGACTGAGGGAGTCCACGACGATCGCATCCACGGGGGTATGGTCGATCTGCATCACCGCGAGGGGTTCAGTTACCTCATAGCTTCCTCCAACGGGACCGAAGGCATCGTGCGCGGCCTTTGGGCCGTGGCGCCCGCGCTTGACCAACCGCGGGTCTAGGCGGGCGATGCGCATTTCTATCGCCTTGCGGGAGACCGGCTTCAGTGATGCGCGAAGGCATCGAATCCGAATTTCCTCTCTCAGCCCCGAGATGGTCATCCTGGGGCGAACCAGATATTTCTCCTCTATCGCGCGGGTCACAAGTGCTTCCCGCTCGCTGGATAGTCGCCGATGCTGTTTCGGGGTGCCGCGATGACCGACGAGCAAGCTGGAGGTCTGAGCGGCTTGTCGGTATTGGCGCAATAGCCGGTAGATGCTACTGCGAGAAAGCCCCAATGCACGACTCGCACGGGTGACTTGCTTCGCGATCTCTTCGTCACTTCGAATCAATCGCCGGACGACCCGTTCACGGCGCCGCGCCCGAAGCCATTCATCGCGCGTTGCGTCTCGAAGGGTTTCCAACCGACGCTGCGTGTCCTTACGACTCAGCCCGAGTGCGGCGCCCGAGAGCTCGCAGACCGGTACGATCTTTTCGATGCCGGACGCCACGTCTCGAACGCGGACTTCAGACCCGTCAAGCAGCTCCAGAATGACGACCGTTTGGCCGGCGTGCGCCGCAATGACACCGGGGGAGATCTCTAATCGTAGTGGAGTTTCTGGCCCTCGCTCAAGCACACAACACCTTGAAGGTGGTGTCATCATGAAAGGCGAAAAGAACGCGTGGTCTCACCATGGAGGAAAAATCCGTGGAACCGACGACCGTCGGACCATCGCACGCGAATATAACGATACGATTAAGAAATCATGTATGAATCGAGGCTAATTTCGCCATCATAGCCGGCGACAGCGTGTCCCGTCATGAAGGGCGAAAAATCTCATTTTGAAAGATAAACGACAGCCGGCTCTCGCGCGTAATTGTAATGCGGCACACTTTGCAACCGGCCAGGCGGAGTAAGTTTTCGGTTCCAGCGAGCCTCGATCACTGCGAGAATCTCGTCAACGTGTTGCTGGCGCGCAAGCAACTCACGTTGCCAGCTCGCACTCGTTCGGATATCCAGCGGCTATTTCATTGGACTTACCCGGTGACCCTGCCGGCGGCAGGGATTCGCTCGGATGCGTTAGCGTTCCTGCTATGGGAAACAAGTTGGCGGGGTATGAGTACCGTGCGGCAGACGAGCATACCTGCGTTGCACGTTCAAACCCTGACGGTGAAGTGGTGGCTGAGCCAGCCGGAATGGCTGCGTTTTGGTTCGGCGGCCTGCCTGCTGCGCGTTCTTTCGAGCTGCGTGGATAGTCTCTTTCGCTTTTGGCAATGCGTGGTCGAGCGCATGAAGCCGTACGAATTTTACTTCTTAGATCCGCGCCTGGTGTCGATTGACTGGCAGGCGCGGGAAAATGGTCGCTCCTGCTGATTTGCCAACGATTGACAATATCACTTCCCAAAAGGAGCGAAAATCAATGGGTTGCTCCGCCGCAGCGACCCAAAAAGACTTCTCACGAGTTGGATTGACACTTTTACTTCCCAGGATTGACACTTTCGCTTCGCTTCACGGTACCTCAGGCGACATGGCGCCGATGTGTCGAGAGAAAAAACGAAGCTGTCATCCGCAAATACTCAGTGACGCAGCGGAGTGGCTCGACACTAACCCGCTTTCTTAAGTGTAACCGGTTTGAGGTGTGCCTTCGCGCTCGATGGAAACTTCAGGCAGATCGCTGTATACGCCGCTGCGTCTTTCTGAACGTGCCAGCGAGACGGCCTGCTGAACCTCGCGAAGGTATTCGTCGACGTATGGCAGATGCGAGGGTGTGACGCCCTGATGAATTCCTAGAGGTTCCCGCATAAGACCACGCCACCAACCCCGCGCCATCAAGATATCAGCAACCGCCCTGATGTCGGTATCTGCGTTGGTCGACACAAAGGTGAAAAGATTTGATTCCCCAACTGGCTTTAGGCATTTCAGCCCTTCGATCGCGTTGATGCCTGCAATCAACTGCATCGTAGCATCCATAGTGTCACGCGTGGCATTCACGTAACCCTCGTGACCCATATATTGCATCAAGGCCCAAGCTGAAGCGATCGAGCCAGCCGGCTGCGATCCAAGCATCGCGGGCGTCGAGTACGTTCCTCGCGGCCATTTGGTAAATGTAAATCGCTCATACTTTTGGACTTCACTATCCCGGAACATGATGAGACTCGCCCCTTTTACCGCATAGCCAAATTTATGCAGATCTGCGGATATGCTGGTCACCCCCGGAACCTGAAAATCCCATAGGGGAATTGGATAACCAAGTTCCTTCGCAAACGGGGAGATAAACCCGCCCCAGCATGCATCGACATGCAGCCAAAGTTGCCGCTGTTGGGCCAACAAGGCAATGTCTTCAATACGATCGAAAACGCCATAGGGGTAACAAGGAGCGGAGGCAAAGAGCATGAATGTGCGGTCGTCAATTGCGGCATCGAATGCATTTGCAGTGCCGCGATACTCAACATCAAGTGGGGTCCGGCGAACCTCGACATCCAGCGCCTCCGCCGCCTTTTCCATGCTGGCATGTGTAGTCGTCGCGCCGACGATATTGTATTGGCCTCGCGGCTCGCCGCGCTTAGCCCGCGCTTGGTTGCGCGCCGTTTTAAGGGCTTCAAAAAGGCTTTCCGTCCCGCCGCTCGTAAAGGAGGCGCCGGCGGTGGGGGGAGCGCTAAACAAACCGAAGGCCATCGAAAAGACATCGCTCAGCATGGTCTCGATACTTTTGAAAGCGATTCCTGCGCCGAGCCCATTCTCGACAATGAATTCAGAGTAGGCGGCGATTTGTTTTTCCAAGACGTCATCGTTGTAGAAATAGGTCAATGAGGCCAGACGACCGCGACGCCAGTCCAAATCTTCCGCTTTCAACGCCTTGAGGGTCGACATGATCGAGTCCCATTTCACACCGCGCCGCGGGAGCGACATCTTGCCGGTCTCATCACTCATTGCTGACTCTCCGAAGTTGAATAGTTACACACGAACGCTCGTAAACCGACCGTTGCAAGCTGATCGAAGTAACGTAAACGGATATGCTTGCACCCATCATGCACGCCGCCATCGTGTATGTACTCGACACAGGCCCGGGACGCCATCCATCGAGAGTCCGCATTCCCAAGTCGATCGCGCTGTGTTATCCACT
>CAWAQE010000005.1:0-15659 GCA_963784105.1 uncultured Gammaproteobacteria bacterium | reverse complement strand
GATAGCCGGTCGCCGTGATGCACAAATCTGTATTCGCCACATACTCGAGAGTATAATCGCGCCTGAAGCCGTCGCATTTGCGCGGCTGGACCGCCGATATACGGCTGTCATATCGGATGATTAATATCGCGCTGATAGTTTCGCCACCGCCGCCACCGCCGGCACAGCGGCTCAACAAACTCAAATGGGAGTGACATATAACTGCATGAACGATTCGAATCCGTCACCAAAACCCCAATCGCCGCGAGCGACGCTCAAACTAAAGGCCGGGTGCGAAAATCGCCAAGAGAAATCAAGACGCTCCCGGATCCGCAGCCTCGCAGCAAAGCTAACTCGAAACCCGGCGCCCACTGGTCGGACGAGTACAAGGAGCGGATGCAGGCGGACATGGATTTGCTGTCGTCACGATAGGTGCCGACGTCACATTGATCTTGGAGGTTCTCGCGCCCATACTCTGGATGTCATGGAATCCAGAGCGAAAATTGGTTCGCCCCGTGAGTTGATTGGCGCCGGCATCGTGGCGGCGGTGCTCCTGCTCGGCGCGACCGGCGCTTGCAGCTTTGTCCGGAGCTCCCCGGAGCCGGCATCCCCTCAGCAAGCCCCTGCCGCGTCGGACGCCGAATTAGCGGCTGAAGTAAAAGCGGCGTTGCGCGCCGCTCCTGACGTCAACGATACGCACATCGATGTGATCGTCGAGAAGGGGAACATGGTCTTGACGGGGCTGGTCGAGGACAATCGAGCATTGCTCGACGCGCTCGAGGTCGCAAAGAGGGCGGCGGGTGGCCGAAAGGTCGTCGATGAGCTGTCGATCATCAATTTTTCGGCTCACTGATCGGTCGGCGCGACTCCGGGAACACACTGTTCTGCCTCCTAAGGCGGGCCGTTTTGGGTCTCGCAAGCCACAGACTTGGTTATAGTGAGCCGATGAAGAATACGATGCTGGTGGGAATCGTTGCGGCCGCACTTGCGTCCATCTCGTGGTCTCTGAGTTTCATCGTGCCCTTCGTCATCGGCGATTATTCACCCTTCGACTTCACCTTGGTAGAGTTTGTATTTTCGGGGCTTCTGGGTCTGGGGCTCCTGTGGAAAAACGCCAAGGCAGTTCGATTGCTCACGTTCAGCGATTGGTGCACGGCATGCTCGCTCGGCCTGATCGGCTACGTGGGATATTATCTGGCCGTCATGGGTGCCGCCCTCTATGCGGGCCCCGTGATAGCTCCGGCCTTCCTAGGGTTGGTGCCCGTGGTGCTCGCCATCGCGGGCAACCTTCGTGATCGCACGGTATCCTGGAAGGCACTGGCCCTACCGCTCACTCTGGCTACCGTCGGACTGCTCTTGGTGAACGGCAGCGGCTTTGCTCACTCCGGCAGGCTGGAATTGGGATCGCTCTTGATCGGCATTCCGCTCGCGATCTTGGCCGTCACGTTGTGGACTACGTTCGGCTTGCTCAACCAGAGCGCACTCGCCAAACGGCCGCAGATGGATGCCGGCGTTTGGGCGGCGCTCATCATGGTGGGCGCCGGGTTGACGATGCTGTTTTTTCTGCCGATCGGCCTGCGGGCCGGAGTCTTCGAAATCCCTCGACTGGGTCTTCGATGGCATGTCGCCGGACCATTGATCCTTTGGGGAGCGGCGTTGGCAATCTTCGCCAATGTCGGCGGCGCCTCGGCCTGGACCTTTGCATCGCAGCGATTGCCGGTGGCGCTAGCTGCGCAATTGATTACCCTGGAGCCCATCTCGGCAACCGTGCTCGGGTTGTTGGTCCACCGTCAGTGGCCCTCGGTGGCAGAAGTCGTGGGAATGGCCGTGCTGCTCACGGGCGTGGTCATCGGCATCGGCATATTTACACGGCCGGCGAACGGTGCGGCGGAACCTGTGGTCGCGTGAGGCGAGTATGAAAGCGAAAAGCAAAGACAGCGGCAAGCTGCGCATTGGCGATGACTGGAATGCGATCCGGATTATCGCGCTCTCCCAGAGCAACCCCCTGAAGGCCATCGCGGAATTCGTCGAGAACAGCATCGATGCGCATGCAAAGAGCATCACGATCACCCGCGGCAAGGAACATGGCGCCCACTACCTCGCCATCAAGGACGACGGGGATGGCGTACCCCGCGATGCCGAAGGTCTGCCGGACTTCAAGTATGTCGCCACCCACATTTGCGATTCCATCAAACGGCGGCTGAAAGCCGATGGCAACGGGAGTGGGCTGCAGGGCGAATTTGGGATCGGACTCCTGAGCTTCTGGACCGTGGGCGACACCTTAACCATGACATCGACGGGTACGGATCAAAAGGCCTATCAGATGTCGATGAGCAAGGGAGATTCACGCTATGAGGTGAGTCCGAAACGGATGTTATTCGCGGAGAAAGGCACGGAGCTCAAGATCAGCCCCTTGCTCGAGGGCATTCGCGCCCTCAGCGGCGAGAAAATCCAATGGTACTTGGCGTCCGAGCTTCGGGACCGCATCCGCGACTCGAAGGCGCGCGTCACCGTCATCGACAAGCTGGCGCGCAAGCAATATGAGGTGGAACCACGCCAATTCGAAGGGCGGCTATTGCATCAGTTGCCGCCGATCCGCACAGCCTTCGGGGATGCCTATGCGGAGTTATATCTGGCCGAACCCAATGAGGCCGCGTGCGTCGCCCTGACCCGGGTCGGTACCCGCGTGATCGAGGATATTTCTTCTTTGCCCGGTTTAGAACATACGCCATGGAGTTCTCGCTACGTCCAGGGGCTCATCGATGCGCCGTTCCTAAACCTCACTCCCGGCACACGCAGCGGCATCATCCAGGATGAGCGGTATGCCACGTTGACCGAGGCCTTGAAGCCGCTCGAAGCGCATGTCAAAGGGCTCATCGAGGAGCAACAGCGGGCGGAAGAAGAACAGGCCAGTCAGCAGTCCCTCAAAGCCATCCAGAAGGCATTTCATGAGGCCATGCTGGCGCTGCCGCGCGAAGAATACGATTGGTTCGATGTGCAGGGCCGCGCACGCCAGGAAGGAGGGGGTACCACGGCCCCGTCGGGCGGCGTTCCCGCGGGGACCGAGTGGCAGGAGGAGTTGCCGGGCGTTGCGGAACCCAGCGAGCCTCCGCAACGGCAGTTCTTCGATTATGCGGGACCGCTCTTTGGCGTCGTCGTGTCGCCGGCGGCGAGCACCACGCCGCTCAATGAAACGCGCAAATTTCGGGCGCTGCCGAGAGACCGCTCGCGCCGGCGAGTGGTCGAAGATCTGACATTCGCCTGGGAATTGGTCGAGGGTGAAGGCTCTCTGCAAGGCGTATCGGATCAAGAGATGGAGTACCGCGCCCCGGGAGTCCCCGGGCTCGCCCGATTGAAAGTCACGGTGACGCAGCGCGATGTCACGGTCACCGCCGAAGCACTGGTGACGGTGACCGACAGTCTGGACAGCACGATGACCCCCGCCGTCGTCAACACCCGCGGCTTGCCGGGGTACACGTTCGAGCGCGCCGCCGGCGAACTGTGGCGTTGCCGGTTCGATACGGAGCGCAACATCATCGTGGTCAATAGTGGGCACCGGGATTTCGTGTTCGCGACGCGCAACCGCGCGCTGCAGCTGCGTTACTTGGTGCGGCTGTATGTCAAAGAGCTGGTGCTCAAGAATTTTGCCGGGTTGCCGGCCGATCAGTTGCTCGAGCGCATGATCGAGCTGTCGCTGTATGCGGAAGAGAAGCTCAAATCTGTATGAGCGATTCGAGCGCTCTGCGATGACCAACGCACCGCGCTCGAGCAGTCAGATCTATCGGCGCATTGAAGATGCGCCTACCCAGTTGGTAACGGCCAAATTTCACTAAAATGGCGTATTTCAGAGGTTGCTGAAAGCCGGTTCTTGGGTGAAAGAGGGGCCACGTTCGCCAACTGCATCTCCCCGTCGGTGCACGTCTATTTCAAATAGTCTCCGGCCCAGAGGCGGTCGAGGAAGATTTTCCAGGGAACTACCCGGACTGCGCCTACCAAGCGTTCTACCTTATCGTTGCAGATTAGAATTGCATGCTTGGGCTTGAATTCTTCGGCAAAGGCAGCGAGCGCTTTCAAATCCTTATTCGCCACACGGCCGGCGCCATTGACTTCGAGCGCGATCTCGCCGTCGGCTAAGACGAAATCCACTTCGAGGCCTGATTTGGTGCGCCAGAAGTTGATATTGTAATCGAGTTCGCTGTAGGAGCTGTGCGCATGCAGCTCCATGAAAATGAAATGCTCGAATGCCTTGCCGAACTGTTCGCCTCGCGCTTCCGGTA
The DNA here is from genome assembly GCA_963784105.1 of uncultured Gammaproteobacteria bacterium. GTDB lineage: Bacteria > Pseudomonadota > Gammaproteobacteria > Steroidobacterales > Steroidobacteraceae > Bog-1198. The sequence goes on along the minus strand of CAWAQE010000005.1, from coordinate 11,403 downwards.
TTTGCCGTCGAGTCAAGATGCCGGCTACGCCGACGTCGAAGAGATAGAATTTGGGTGTCGCAGTGATCACCTGCCGAGACTGACGACGCTTGAAAGGCTCGACGAACGTGCCGAGCAGGGTGTCGACCAGGATTTGGTAGTACTCTTTGATCGTTTTGGCATCGACGCCGCAATCGCGCGCGATGTTGGCATAGTTGATCAACTCGCCGTGCGAATAGCCGACGGCGTCGAAGAAGCGCGAGAACGCGCCGATATTGCGCGTGAGTCCTTCAGCGAAGACTTCTTCCTTCAAGTAATCTTCCACATATGCGCGCAAAGAGCGACGGTATTGGTGCTCCATGTAGTGAGAAGGCAGAAGGCCGCGATTGAGAGCCTGCAGCAGATTGAAGCCGGGAATCTCCGCGGAAACGAGCGGATGCATTTCGAAGCGCCATGCTCTTCCTCCGAGCAGATTGGCGTGACCGCGTTTCAACTTTCGGGCGCTCGAGCCGCAAAGGATAAAACTCAGTCTCTGCGTTTCGATCAGCCATTGAACCTCGTCTAAGATTTGCGGCACCTTCTGAACTTCATCCAGAATGATAGGGCCTTTTAAGGCAGTGAGATCCTTGGCCAACAATTGCTCGCGCAAGATGGATGGGTGTCGGATCAGTTCCAACATGAGGTCCGTTTTGAGGAAGTCGTAATAAATGCTTTGCGGGTAGTGTTTACGCAGCCAAGTCGATTTGCCGGTCTTGCGTGCGCCCCACAGAAATGCTGACTGCGCGCTCGGCAGAACAAAATTCAGGCGCCGTGAAAAGCCAGCCATATGGGGATGATGCTCCAGAATAGTCAAACTAATCGGGAGTATATTCCTGATTGGTGCAAGCCACAATGCGCGGATACCACGCACCAATCGCCGCGAGGTCGATGCGGCCGATTCTGGCATGGGTAGTCGCCAAGACGTATGTTCGCGGAAACCCGAGTATGGGGTCACCCAGCAAAGGCACGGTGGTCTCGACCCTATGGGCCCATCCGCAGGGTTTCCCTCGCCGCATTCGACGCGGCAACTGAATTGTGTGAACGCCTCCGGGCCCGGTCGTAGCCGGCAAATCATTGACGTCGCGTACCGAGACGGCGTCTGCCGTGCGACGTACCGCGCGCGCGATCTGACATACCGCGCTGGGTGCCTGGGGCGCGGGTTGAGGCCGTGGTGCGCAGTTTGGGAGAGACACGGCTCTTCGGTTTCGTGGGCGTCCTATTCGGTCGCGGCTTCGATGCGAACGCCCGATTTCTGGCAATGGCGCGGGTAACGAGCGTAGCGAGTTGGTGTCGATACTGCTCGATCTGGGACTCTAGGTCCGTTATCCGTGCGTCACGCGCGCGAAGTTCGATGCGATCCTCGGCGAGTTCCCTCATGAGCAGATTCATCTGGTCGCGAGTCTCTGCGAGCGCACGATCGCGGACGCGGGCGGCCATGTCCCATTCTTTCTCGCGCAGTTCCATGGAGTGAATCCGAAGGGTGGCCTCGCGGCTCAGTTCTTCGAGGCGCCCCCGCGCGGCGTTATCGTCGACTAGGGCGGTTTGCTGGGATAGCCGAAGCGCCTGTTCCCACAGGGCTAGTGCGGCGTCGGCGAATTCCGGTGGTAGGCGGGTGAGTGCGACCGGGTTCCCGGCGTTGAGGGCCGCTTGATCCTTCCAGAATCGGCGCATGGCCTCGGCGATGGTGGTCGTCGAGCCGCGCTTGAGCGCTCGGTGAACGGCGCCCACGGAGGGGTAGGCGCCGGCGAGCATCAGTTGGCGGGCGGCGGTCTCGATGTCGGCGAAGGAGATGCTGGCGGCGCGCTCGCGGGTGGTGCCGTAGTTGCTTGGGGGTGGGGCCGGCATGAGAGAATCATACCATTACGGATCATGCTAATATTATTATGTATAACGTCCACGATAATGACAGCTATCGAGAGTATGTGGTAAAGTCCCCCTCATGAAGTCCGTCGAAAAAGGGGTTGAAACGGCCGCGCCATGGGTTAGGGCGCTAGAACCGGCGTCCGCGGCCGCGAGCAGCGTCCGGGGCTGGTGGGCGAGTGCGCAGCGCGTGTATCCGGCGAATACGCTGCGTGCTTGGCGCGCGGACTGGCATGTGTATGAGGCGTTCTGCGCAAAACGGCGGGCAACAACCGTGCCGGCGGCGCCATCGACGGTTGCGGCGTTCGTGAGAGCGTGTGGGGAGGAGGGTAAGAAGCCCGCGACGATTCGGCGGTATCTGACGACGATTGCTCTTTCACACCGCGTCGCCCAATTGTCGAACCCGTGCGCCCAAGAACCGGTCCGGCATGCGCTCAAAGGCCTCACCAACGAGATGTCGTCGGCGCAAGACCAGGCAAAGGGCCTCGGATGGGCAGAGATTCAGCAGTTCGTCGAACGTGCAGGCGTGGGGCTAAGAGCCACGCGCGAGCGGGCGCTCCTCTGCGTGGCTTACGACACGATGGCTCGCAGGAGTGAGCTCGTAGCGTTCAATCGGGGAGATTTCAAATTCCTTGAGGACGGCTCCGGCCGCGCACTCATCCGACGTTCGAAGACCGATCAGGCAGGGGAGGGGCATACGGCCTATTTGTCGCCGGTGACGGTCAGGTATCTCAAGGCCTGGATGGAGCTGGCGCAGATCACGAAGGGCGCGGTCTTCCGTCGGCTGATCGGGACGGGATTCCCACCAAAAAAGCCGCCACGGCCGGGGAGGGAACCGAAGCCGAGGACTGTCCTTGAGCGCATCGGGGCTCGGCTAAGGCCCGCGTCTGTGGGAAATATCTTCAAAAGTGTCGCCCGGCATATCAAAATGGTGCCGGAAGATATCAACGCCATCAGTGGGCACTCGATCCGAGTGGGGGCAACGCAGGACCTCTTGGCGCTGAATATTGATTTGGCGTCTGTGATGCAGGCCGGACGGTGGAAATCGCACCGGATGCCGCTGCGCTACGGAGAGCACGTCATGGCAGGACTGGGCGGGATGGCGCGGGCCGCGCGGGCGCAGGGACGGGTGCCGATGTCGGCCGGCGCCTCCGGGATGGCCGCCGGGGAACCTCGAGTCCGCGGCATGGTTTAATACCCCCTATGACCCGCGTCGCTGTCAATCCGGATCTCTTTCGCTGGGCCCGGGAGCGCTCGCGAATCGACAGCCTGGTCCTGGTCTCGCGATTTCCGAAGCTGCCCGCGTGGGAAAACGCTCAAGCCCAGCCCACGCTTAAGCAATTGGAGGACTACGCGCGCGCGACGCACGCGCCCATCGGGTTTTTCTTCCTTCCCGAACCCCCGCAGGAATCGCTTCCGATCCCGGATTTTCGTACCGTCGCCGGTCGAACGGTTGCCCGACCCAGCCCCAATCTCCTCGACACCATTTACGCGTGCCAGGAGCGCCAGTCGTGGTATCGGGAATTTGCCACCGTCACGAACCAGGACCCGCGGGACTTCATCAGCTCGTTAACGACCCAAACGCCGCCGGCCGAGGCGGCTGCCACGATCAGTCGGGCTCTCGGATTCGATCTGGAGAGCCGCCGCGATTGCCCGACGTGGACGGAAGCGCTTCGTCGCTTCATCGATCAAACCGATGCGATGGGCGTACTCGTGATGGTCAGCGGGGTGGTCTTCAACAACAATCGACGGCCGCTGGAGCCGGAAGAGTTTCGGGGCTTCGCGCTGGTCGATTCCTTGGCTCCGCTGGTATTTATCAACGGCGCGGACAGCAAGGCGGCGCAAATGTTCACTCTCGCTCACGAGCTGGCGCACCTCTGGATCGGTGCGTCGGCGCTGTCCGATTCCACCGCCGGCGCGACCCCGGACCAGGCGATTGAGCGATGGTGCAACAGCGTCGCGGCGGAGTTCCTGGTACCTCTTGATGCGCTTCGCGCCTCCTTGGAAGCGGGTGAGCGGCTGCCCGACACGCTGGCGCGTCTTGCGCGAGTATTCAAGGTCAGCACTCTCGTCATTTTGCGACGCCTCCGAGATGCAGGTCATCTCGACCCCACAGCATTTCGGACTGCCTACGCGGCCGAGCTGCAGCGCCTCGCGGACCTTCGGCAGGGAAGCGGCGGGGACTTCTATCGGACCACAACCGCCCGCGTGAGTCGCCGGTTCGGCCGTGCGCTGGTAGAAAGCACCCTCGAAGGTCGTACCCTCTATCGAGATGCGTTCCGCATGCTTGGAATCTCTAAGACCAGCACGTTCAATGAGTTCGCGCGGCGCCTCGATTTGGCATTGTGATGGCGTACTTAATTGACTCCAACGTATTTATCCAAGCAAAAAATCTTCACTATGGGTTCGATTTTTGTCCGGCGTTCTGGACGTGGTTGGTGAACGCGAACGCGGCCTCCCGTGCCTTCAGCATCGAAAAGGTGGGGGCCGAACTGCTGGCCGGCACCGATGACTTAAGTGACTGGGCAGCGGCCCGAGGAGCCGGTTTCTTCTTACCAGCTGACAATGCAGTGTTGACGGCGTTGGCTCGGGTCAGTCAATGGGCAACGACCCATCACTATGAGCCGGCGGCCGTGAATACGTTCTTCCAGGTCGCCGATTATTGGCTCGTGGGTCACGCGCTCGCTCATGGGCACACAGTCGTTACGCATGAGAAGCCTTCCGTTTCCACGAAACAGATCAAGATTCCCAACGCGTGCGTCGGGCTTGGCATTTCGTGCGTCACGCCCTTCGAGATGCTGCGGTCGGATCGGGTGCGCTTCGTTTTAAGTGGCTAGGACATATTACGGGCATGCGCAAGTATTGGTGGGTCGCTTTGTTGATCGCGGCAAGCATATTTGTCGCGGCATATGCATACATGTTCGCTCCACTAAGCGGTTGGCAATTGTCCTCTGACACGGCGCAATGGGAGCGTTTTGGTGCGTATGTCGGCGGCGTCTTTAGTATGTTCGCCTTCATCGGTGTGCTGATTACTGTTGAGCTGCAGCGTAGACAGCTGGAGCTGCAAAGGCACCAGCTCACACTGGATGAGTTGATGCGACTTTCGAGAGATTTGGCGGCCGCAATTGATGAGATATTAAATCGACCCATCGAGTCGGTCCGGTCCACCCAGGCGCAGCTTGTCGCTCAAAACAAATCGCACGTGGTGGGTAGCGTCCTCGAACTCGTGGATCTTGAAGTGCTACCCGTCACCGTCCGAGCCATGCCCCCGCTGGCGGAGGCTATGAAGGCATATCGAAACTCATTGGGCAGCAATGCTGAGGCTCTAGGTGAGAAGCTTGATCTACTGGCGGAAGGTCTGGCGGAATTTACTCGCTACGGGGGCGGCCGAGTCATCGTGGCGCTCTATGGCGATCGTTACCGAACGACAGTCCAACGACTGGCTCGGCTGGATGTATCCTTGAGGACACAGGCTTGGTGGTCGACTCAAGATGTGATCGACAGCTTAGGCCAATCCATCTGACGCTCAAGTGTCCGCAAAAACTCGGAAAAGAGCATCTGCGCCGGTGTGCCCGTTTTCCAATATGGGCTTCAATTCACCCAGCATGGAGCGGTCCAGCCCGCCACGGGCGCAAGCCACCAGGATCTCGCCGGACAAGAAGTCGGCATCGCCACCGCGCCGACAGATATCAATCAGCTGCCGGCTCAGAGTCTGCTGTTCACTAACACCCCATTCATTTGGAGCTACCGCACGCAGCAGGATGGCTCGAAGCAGCGATTCCGAATAATTGTCTATGTTTCGGGCAGCCATCACTTGATACAAGGGAAACCGCACGTTGAGCCCGCGCAGAGGTTGCCGGTCGTTTCGCAAATGCTGCAGTGCCGAGGCAATGGAGAAAAGACTTGCCAAGGCACTGATGCCCACCGTTCCTACCAGGGAACCGTGACCCAAACTCCGTTCCGTGACTCCGGGCAGCAAAAATAGGGGGCCGCCTTGAATTACCCCCTGCTCGCGCTCGGTCAGCCGGGCAATGCGTTCCGTGAGCCATGGGGGCGGCTCCGCGCTGGCCTCGGCCGCTTGGGATAAAAAGTCGAACTCATGACACCAGGGGCACGCGCGTGCCTGCCAGTCCGGTAGAAAGAACTCCTCGAGCACAACTATTTCGGCTTTCCACGGCACGTTCTTGGTCCAGGCCGTCCTATGTCGCCCGAGAGCATCGGGTGACGGCGGTCGGCCTAAGCCAATAAGAATACACACAGATTCCGGCCCATGAGCTTGCTCTCTCAAAGCCGTCACGTATCCCTCAATCCGGCTGCCGGACACCAGTACGTCATCAACGATCAAAATGCGTCGTGCGCGGCCGAGGACCGCGGAATCGCTACCCGAGAGACTTCTCAAGGAATCGGCGGCGATCCTCGGAGCATTGACTCGCTGCATGGCGAGGTCGCCGAGTCGACTGACGTCATCCGCCGGCGTGACCAAGAGATCAACCGACTCACCCATCCGATTGAGTTCTTGATGAAATCGTCGCTGGAATTCTGGTGCACCGTCAAATAGCGCCCGCAAATTGACGTGAAAGGCGTGATGCCTACGGAGCCGATCATCGCGGTGAACGCTGAAGACGCCGGGCAGAGCATGGTAGCGGTCAATAAAGCTGCGTTGCGCAAAGTGCTCTGGACGCAGCGTCACCGGCGCTTCGGGATAGGCCTTCAAGTAGTACAAGCCCGGATCGAGTGGAACCGCAACGTTGACGCCCGAGTTACACCACTGGCACGCCTCCGGATGAACGTTGTTCGGACTAAAGTCCAACGTGCAGAGTCGATCCACATACTCCGGCGTTCCCGCAAGCCCGTATATGGCAATGACCCTCACGTTGTCTTCCCCCAGGTACTCGCTGGCAATCTCCCTGACAACGCTGGCATAAGAACCGCTGCTCGTGACGCTGATGATAAACACGAGAGTGGACCCCGGCGCCAACTCATCCTTGATCATCCGCGAAATGATCATTTCAGCATCCCGTCGATCGCGTTGTGGATGGCGACTCAGACAATCGAATGGTGTATTTTTGTTGATCTGCTGCAGGGTACGCAGGGCCAGGGCTGCAATGCTCCAATTGTCGACGATGACGCCGCCGGCTGCTGTCAGAATTGGTGCTATCCAGAATACCAGCCGGTCAAGCGCACTCTTGGAACGAATGGCGTCTCCCAGGCGGAAGAACGCATCGCAATGTTCCCCGGACGGCGCGATAAAATGCTGCGACGGAGTTGCGCGAAAGTAGCAGAGGTCTTCCGATTCCTGGATAACGCCGCTCAGATCGCGGGAGCGAATCTGATCCAGAGCCTCTACCTCGTCTTCGATCGCAATCCGCGCGACACCAGTCACCTCTATGCGATAAAGCTGATGCGTTCCGTCGAGACAGATTGCGAATATTGGCAGGGTTGACGCTCTTCGCTGAAGGTCTGTCAGGGCTAGTGTCGCCTCGGCGCTGCGTAGCGGCTCCAGTTGCGTTGTGAGGATGCGGAATACATAAGAACTCGCCGCCCTGCGTGCTTCAATTCCTACCTGACTGACATACGACTCGAAATCAGCCACAGACGCGCGGGTTCCCACCTCAATGAAATGAGGGCGTTTAAGCTCGATTTGAAGGCGTTCGTCCATGACGCAAGCTAGTCAAATAACGATCTCTGATCGCCACCCGTTTTGGTCGCAGGCCACATCAATGTGAGCGAAGTCCCCATGAAGCCCAATTGGGGGGGGATCTGTGTAATTCGTTGGCTGTCATTATCTACGGAGAAGTCGATATACCCGGCAAGATCAGCAGACTTTACGAACAACAGTGCGCTCAGTCGCTTCGCACTCTTGCGCAGCTTCGCGAGGCCCTGTCCCGCTTCGAGTCCATCTCCGCGTGGCTTGCGGGTTTCGCCGGCGGAAAACGCGCGATTGAGACGGTCCCAGTCCGACTCACCGGCCGCGCGGGGGAGAGTATTGTGAATGCCGGCACCCAGATCGGCGACCGTAAACGCAAAAAAGACCGTGGGCCCGGGAATCCCCGATCCCGTTCGTCGAACATAGGAACGCTGGAACTCGGACAGGTCGCGGCGCGCCTCGAGCTCACGAGCAGAAGTTACCATGACGCGGTCAAGGAGGATCCCACGGATGCCTGAGACCGCTCGCCCGTCGGCTCCCACTCTGGCATGGTCGTGTGAGTTTTGCGTGGCCTCATAGAGGAACGTAATGACGTCTTCTTCGCTGCTGGAGAACGCCGGCGAAAATCCCATCTTTCGTGCCGCAGAGAGAAGCGTGGACCTGTAAAGATCGCGTTTCGGGAAATGAGGCTCTGGGCTGCGCAGACACTGTGGCATCCAGTAATCGGGATCTCGGAATACGATACCCATGCGGTTCCCCGCTCCGATCTGCCCGCCGGCCTGAAGCACCCTTTTCCATAGATTGGCGGCGAGTACAGCCTTGTGCTCCCGACCCTCCGGCCCTGTAATAGTGCGGGCGGCGAGCGTGACGGAAAGACCGAATAGGCTGTCGAAGATCTTCGGCGGCCTTGCAATGTCGACGCCGCATTTGACGGTCAAGCTTGCCGTCTGCGTCAACTCCTGCAGGACGCTGAGCGCGACCCCTTCGACGGTGGGCGCAAAGCCAGAGGAAGAGCCAATCAGCAGCTCTACGTCATCGACATCGCCCCTGATCCACTCGGCGACGTCGTCGAGCGACGTATATTCTGCAAGCTTGAACGATCGATTCATGTGAAGTCTTGTGGCCAAGGGATGGGAAGGCCAAATTGCAGCAGCTTTGCTTCGAGTTCATCCCGCTCGCGATTGTGCTTCATAGGCTCACCGGGCGGACCCGTAAGGCCCGCTCCCCGCACCGTCTCTAGCGCAGTCTCCATCGCCCCAGCGGCGATCTCACTCATCACTTTGATCTCCAGCCGGGACAACGACACGCCTTGGAGCCGATAGTCCTGGAACGCAGACCAGGCCGCGGGACACCATCGGCTGACGATCTGTTCTCCGATAATCAGCGCGTACTGACGAATCTCGTGCTGTGCATGCGAGTCCATACGAAGTTCAAGGAAATGAAGCAGATTGTGAAGGTTCACCTTCCAATATGCTTCGGTGTAGGTTGAGAGCGGCAGATCCTTTCTGGCTTGCTCTCTGGCGACCCCCGCCTCCAGGCGCTCGTCGTAGAGCTTCCTTGCGGCATGCTGGAAATCCGCCTCGGCGGCGGTCAGCTGCATGCCGACTGAATCTTCCAACGCGTTTGTGCTTCCTTGCCTATTGGACTCCGATTGTGCCCGCCACTCAGATGGGGGCGTTGTCTGCGCGGAATCAATCGCGACGGAATAGCGCGTGGAGTACTCGTTGACGCTTGCTGTACGGTGACGTATCCATTGGCGCCAACAGTCCATTGGCACGCGAACGTGGAGTTTGATTTCGCACATTTCGAATGGCGTCGTGTGTTGATGACGCATGAGGTAGCGGATGAGTCCACGATCCTCGTGAATTTTCTTTGTTCCCTTACCATAGGAAACCCGCGCTGCTTGCACTATGGATTCATCTGATCCCATGTAGTCGACCACCCGAACGAAGCCGTCGTTGAGTACCGGCAATGGGAGACCAAGGATCTCATCCAGAGTGGTAACGGTCGGGCGTGTGAGCCCCTCTGCCTGGTCAACCATCGGACACCTGGTCGGGTTGGTTAAATGGGGGATTTCTCAATTCTCAGAATTAGCATACACATGAAGCATATGCGTCCTTGATCCCCTCCGTGGTTGTGCCAATTCAGGAGCATAATATTACAAATCCAAGAATTCGAGTGGTTGGGCATGTGCCAACTATCATTAGATTCCTAAATGGGGCGATCCGGCAATATTCGTGGCGAGGTTGAGGGTGGTATAGGCGGGAGGTGACTATATCTCTGAGCATTCTTGAGCGGTAGCACCCTCGTGCGCGTAGCGGGATTCGAATGATGAAGTACAGTTACAATGTGCTGACGGAACTTATTAGAAAAACCGCCTGAGACGATCCAGGTAGATATTGTATCGTTGCAGCTATGCTCAGCCGCACGGAGAGAGGACTCATTCTTTTGGCAGGTTCCGGTATACACCCCTTAAAAAGGAGGGGGCTCCGAGCGGGCCGGCGTGCGGATCCAGGTCACCGTGGAGCGCTAGGATCCGGCCGTGCCCCGGCCGCCGGGGCACGGTGATGCGGGGCGGGAGGTAAGAATTACGCTTGCAACTGAGGTCGAGAGCCATCAGTGTGGGCCACCAGTACCGAGAAAACTGGAGTTCTATTTATGAACGCATCCGAAGCCGTCGTCAGAACCCCACTCGTCAGGGTTGTAGAGGCGCGCCTTGACCAGCCGTTTCAGTACCTGCGGCCAACGCTGGACGCGTTCGTCTCCGGGTACGCGGCCACCGGATGGATTGTTCTATCGGACTATGTGGTCCGGCAGCAGGGACGCGCGACGAGTGCTGCTGCCTTCACGCTAATGCCGGCGATGGACTTCAATTCCGTTTTTGGTACCGCTGAAAAAACCGCTCGATGCGATTTCAAAAATAGCGACCGTATTAGTGATGAGATGTGCGATTTCATTACGTCCCCGCTGTTTTTTACGTTCTGCTTTACCTTTCGCGACAATCCGTTCATTGCGCTATCTGCAGCGCAAGTGCGTGACATGTTGGATGCTTCGATTGAGCGTATGGCGCCGCACCGGCACGTGCCGGGCCGCGAGCAACTTCACAGAAAGCTTGGCCAATTGAGACAAGAGGCGAACGCGAAGGCGTTTAACTTTCGCCTCGTTGGAGACCTATTGTTCCTGTCGACAGCGGCCGCATACATTGGGCTGCAGGTCGGTCGACGGACCAGGTTGGAAAAATTCGCATGGTTTTCTGATAGGGACAAGATCGTGGAAGCGCATAAGGAGTTTGCCATGGATCTATTCGCGAGTAGTGTTGCCGAATATTGGCAGGAATTAGAAAGGGGCAGCGCCGGTCCGGAGCTGGGCAAACTCGACTTTGAAGACCATGCCACGCGCCCCTGGTACGACCCTGTGTTGCGAGTACCGGATCATATCGCCGGCGCCGTCGCAGGCTGGAATCAGTCTGCGGAAGGCATCGACACCCTTCCCCAAAAGTATCAGCAGCTCCTTCGGCTCATTGTGACGCATCCGAACCGAGTTCAAATAATCAAGATTGACTAACTCGCCTTCGGGCGGCCTTGTCAGAGAGCGGTCCAATCCGGGTGCTGGATGGGCACGTTTGGGGCGCCAGACCGGCCGTGTTATCCCTGCCCATCCTGGCTCCCAGGGAAGATTCGCGCAAATCCGGTGATAGGGGGTGTTTAGGAAGTACCCGAAAGTTGGGGGTGTGCAGGGCACAAGGGTAGTCTTGGCGCATGGCCGATAAGGGTCGTCTGGATTCGGCACGTTCGGGAAAACAGCCCTATAACGCATTGATTATATGATTTTTCTATATATACCTCGATGTCCGATAATGATACTTATCATACGCAATG
>CAWAQE010000004.1:0-6860 GCA_963784105.1 uncultured Gammaproteobacteria bacterium | reverse complement strand
GTTGCGTATGATAAAATATGTTATCAAGATTAAACGATCAACCCTTAACCAGCGATGTCGCAGGAAACCGTACCATTTGGCACGTTTGGGTAAACACCCCAATGAAGCCCGGATCGGGCCCGGAAATACTTTGCGCACGAACTGATTCGCTAGGCCGCGTAGTTCAATTGCAATCACGCCGGATCAATAGTCGGAGTAGGATCAGTCGGCGGGTACTAAGGTTGGGCGGCGACGATTATTCGCTTCGGAACGTCACCATGGTGGATAAACTGGAGGCATCATGAGGCCCCTATGGAACTATGTGAGGACCCTCATAGGCGGCGCGGTCCTAACTTTTCTAGTGGCGTTCGTGCTGGAGATCCGCATCGCAACGCATAATTCCAATATGAGCCGCTCCACCATTGACCACATTGTCGGGCTCGCTTTTCTTGTCGTGTTTGCTATCGGCACCCTCCGGCTAATTTGGGTGTTGATAAGCAAAGCTTGGGCGTTAATAAGCAAAGATAGTCATGGTGCCCCTTTGGCACCCAAGAGTCACCAGGAGACTACGAACGCGGGCGACTACTCGCGGTCATCTCGAGCGTCGAATTGGGCCGCGCCGACGACCTATAACACCATAGACAGCAAGCCAGTCGAGAAATGCGGGTCCTGCAGTGGGAGTGGGAAACAGACCTGCTTTGCCTGCCAAGGTCGGGGGAGGATCACGATTCCCGCTTACGCTCCCCACGCTGGGACAAGCGATGGTTGGTGCACACCATGCGGCGGATCAGGTAAACGTAATTGTGACTCATGCGGGGGCTCCGGTAAGCGCCACTAGGGGTCGCGTACTTTTCATGTCAAAACTAGCGGTTTCTCCGCGGCAATGCAAAATCAAGGCAATTGGCGTATCGCTCAACGGGGAATCGGTACGTTCCTCGGAAGTTGATATGGCGGTGTCCCACCGGCCCGATACTTCGCAAGGCGTCGATGGAATACCGGGGCGCCGTGCGCTGACTTTCGCGTTCAACGGCGCGTTGCAGGCGCTGCGTATTCCAGGCCATCACGCAATTGGTGAGTAGTGTCAAAGCGCCGGACGTGGCGATCAACTCCTCGGTGCGCCGGCCGCGCTTGGCGGGTAGCGGTTGAGTGCAAATTTGGCGCTGCAGGGCATGGACGGATTCTCCGCGTTCGAGCACCCGGTAGAGGGGTCGGCGAAAGTCCGGTAGCGTGAAGTAATCGGGGTGACCTCAAGAAAGGGGCCATTATGTACGTTAAGGCGCGGCGACCGTTGATTCCATTGACCGAACCCGCCGCAGGGGCCTAAATCCGCCTTTGGCGACCCTTTTGTTGGCGTGCCAGTTGTAATCTCCGGTCAACCCGATGTGATTCCAGCCGAGCGGAGCGATGTGCCCGAGCAGCGCGTCGTTGACGGCACCATGCTCCCGGAGCGCATTCACGGCTCGCTCGAGGTACATCGTGTTCCAGAGCGTGATGCCGGCGATCACAAGATTCAGACCGCTGGCGCGATACCGTTGATTTTCATAGGAGCGATCCCGGATCTCGCCCAGCCGATGAAAGAACACGGCCCGCGCGAGCGCGTTGCGTGCCTCTCCTTTGTTCAGTCCGCCGGTGACACGACGCCGCAGCGCTGGATCCCGAAGCCATTTGAGCGTGAACAAAGTTCGCTCCAATCGACCGTATTCCCGTAACCCCGTGGCCAGGCTGTTCCGGCGCGGGTAGGCGGCAAGTTTGCGCAGGATCAGCGAGGCCGTCACCGTCCCCTGCTTAATGGAGGCCGTGAGACGCATGACCTCATCGAACTGTTGTTCCATAAGCTTGACGTTCAGCGGTCCGCCGATCAGCGGGGCGAGATCCGGCCAGTCTCCCGGCTTACCGGGGACATAGATCCGCTTGTCGGCAAGATCGGCAATTCGAGGCGCAAATTCGAACCCCAGCATGTGGCAGAGCGCGAACACTTGGTCGGTGAACCCGGCGGTGTCGGTGTAGTGCTCTTCGATGCGCAGCTGGGATTCGTGATACAGAAGGCCGTCGAGTACATGGGTCGCGTCGCGGACATTGGCGTTGATCACCTTGGTGTAGAACGGCGCGTATTGATCGGACAGATGGGTATAGACCAAGACGCCGGGCTCGCCGCCGTATTTGGCGTTGCGGTTGCCGGCGGATTCACCGTGGCCCCCAGCGCGGAACCGCTGACCATCGCTGGAAGATGTGGTCCCTTCGCCCCAGTGCGCCGCAAACGGCAGTTTGTGTTGAGCATTCACCAGTTCGGCCAGGCCCTTGGAATAGGACTCGTCGCGGATGTGCCAAGCCACGAGCCACGCCAGTTTGCCGAGACTCGTGCCCGGACAGGCCTCGGCCATCTTCTCCAACCCCAGGTTAAACGCGTCCGCTAGTATGGCGGTCAACAACAGCGACCGATCCGCCGCCGGCTCGGCGCTTTTGAGGTGTGTGAAATGACGCGTGAAATTGGTCCATCGGTCGACCTCGAGCAGAAGATCGGTAATTTTGACGTGCGGTAGCAAACCGTAGGTCTGCGATTTCAAGAGCTTAGCCTCGGGAGGCGTATCGTCCTCGAGCGGGGAGATCTTCAAGCCCTTGTCGTTGATGCGGGCATCCGGCAATTCGTCAGCACCGGCCAGTCGATTAGTATCCTCAAGTGCCTCCCGTAACAGCTTGAGGCGATCGGAAAGATATTCATCGACGCTGGTGGGAACATCGAGGTCTAAGCAATCGGCGCTGCGCATCGAGCGAAACACCATGGTCGGCAACAGGTAATCCTCGAAGTTCTGGAATTGGCGGCTGCCAACCACATATAAGTCGCCAGCGCGAAGGCGATTCTTGAGCTCGCTGAGTGCGCACAGCTCATAGAAGCGCCGATCGATATCCTTGCCGGTGCCGACACTGCGCGCCCAGCGCGGCGGCACGAATCCCAGTGGAGCATCGGCCGGCACTTTGCGCGCGCCGCTCTGATTCATCGTGCGCAGCAGATCTATCGCATCCAGCAAGGATTGCGCGACTGGTGCCCCGCGGAATTGGAACGCATCGAGGAACGCGGGCGCGTATTTACGCAGCGTCGAGAAGTAATCAGTCAGTAAGGCCAACGGATCAAAGGCCTCGTCGCGAGAAAGTTTCTCGGCTTGGGCAACGGACGCCGTGAACTGCTCCCAGGGAATGACCGCCTCAATCGCGGCAAAGGGATCGGTCTGCGCAGCCTTCGAGACAATCAATGCCGAACCGATCTTGGCGTAGAGCCGCACCTTATCGTTCAAGGCCTGGCCGTCAGCAGCAAATTCCCGCTCGTACTTGCTGCGCGCCTTGCTGAAGAAAGTGCCAATCAATCGATCATGCAATTCCAAGATTTCGTCCGTGAGCGTCGCCGTCGTGTCCAACAAAATCGCCACCAGGGTCGCGTACCGGCGCAGCGGATCATATTCTTGCAATTGAAAGACTGCGGTTTGGGCTCCTTCACGCGCTAGCCGCAGCAGCCGGTTTTGATGGACGTCGCGACCGAGATCAGTCGGCAAGTCGAGCGCCCGCACCGCCCGTAGGCGCGCCAAATGTGCGAGCACCGCATTGGCGCTCGGCGCTCCCGGGGGCTGCCGGAACCAGGAGAGACTGCTACTACTGCCGCCAGAACGCACCAGCAATATCGAATCGAGGGCGGTTCGATGTGTGTCGGTAAGCCCTGCCGTCAACCTTCGGAAGGTCTCCCGCTCGGCGCGGGTCAGGGCGATGGCACACATCTTTTCGATCAGCGCGACGGTCGGCAACAAGATGCGGCGCGCGCGCAGTTCATTCGCGACCGCGTGCGCGAGCACCATCCCCTGGGTCGTCTGCAGGGCGAGAGGCATCAGCCAGTCGATCAGCTCGCGGTAATAGCTCCGATCAAACTGCCGCAGCTCGAACCGCTCAAGGAGCTCTTGGAGGTGCTCGCGTCGGGTCTCATCTCGTTTTGCGTACTGCGACCAGGCCGCCGGTGTCACTTTCAATTGCGCGGCCACGATCCCGAGCAACGGCGGGTATGGCGCCTCACTGGGCGGGAGCACCCGACTCGGATGGCGCAAGTAGACCATCTGAATGGCCAACCCGAGCCGGTTGTGATCTCCACGATGCTGACGAATGTACGTGAGATCCGCGCACGCCAACGTCGCGAGCCGAATCAGCTCGCCCTCATCCTCCGGGAAGGCGAACAGTTGCACTCGTTGAGTCGGCGTCAGCAGTTCGCGTCGCGGCATCGGAGTCCCTGCCGGATGGCTCGGCTGTCCCAATTGAAGTACACTTTGAATAGAGCAACACTCTGCCGCAGGAAAAGTACCGTTTCCGGGGTGTTTTGCGACGAGGATTCAATTGGGACAGACTGCCGCACTCTATTGCCGCGTATCGACCGCCGACCAAACCTGTGCGCGCCAAGAGCGGGACCTTCGCACCTTCGCCAAGAAGGCCGGCTACAAGATCGTCGGTGTGTGGAAGGAGACCGCCTCCGGAGCCAAGGACGATCGGGCCCAACGGAAGGAAGTCTTAGCGCTTGCTCAAGCCCGCAAGGTCGATGTCATCCTCGTGACCGAATTAACGCGGTGGGGTCGATCAATGCTCGATTTGTTTCACACCCTGCGGGATCTGCAGGCTTGGGGAGTTTCGCTGGTCGCACAAACCGGACTGCAGTTCGACCTTCGTAGCGCGCAGGGCAAATTGATCGCCTCGCTGATGGCGGCTCTCGCCGAGTTCGAGCGGGACCTACTACGCGAGCGGGTGCGCTCCGGAATTTCCGCGGCACGCAAGCGCGGCGTCGTATTCGGCAGGCGACCCGGCCAGCGCATCAAGGCGGATCGATTCGCACCCAAGGTACTCAAGCTTGTCGGTCAAGGCCAGTCCTATCGGGAGATCAGCCACAGGCTTGGACTAAGCAAGAATACCGTGCTGGATATCGTGAAGCGCGACCGCGCGGCATAGCGCTTCATTTTGTTGAGTCATCTCGGGAGTCAGGGCCATGAATAACAATAGATGCTGTCCTTCGCACTGGCTGGTCCTGTTCATGCCACTCGCCATCGTATCGGGCACTTTGGCGAGAGCCGCGGATGTTGGTCCCGGCTACGACATCGAAATGAGCCACATGATTCCCGTTCGAGATGGAACTGAGCTTGAGGGCTGGATCACAAAACCTTCCAACCTCAAGGTGAAGGTGCCAACGGTTCTGACGCTGACCCAATACGACATCGACGGCGGCCGCCACGGGGATTCCGCCGGATACTATGCCCGTCGCGGCTATGCATTTGTGCAAGCCTATGTGCGCGGCCGCGGCCGATCCGGTGGTGTCAAGAGCGACAATCTGGGTGTGCAGGTCGGACGCGATGGCTACGACCTGGTCGAATGGATTGCAGCGCAGCCTTGGAGCGACGGACGAGTGGTGATGTTCGGCGGATCCTTTGTGGGAATGACCCAGTGGCAAACTGCGAGTCAATTGCCGCCTCATCTTGCCGCAATCGCTCCTTACGTTCCTATCTATCCGGGATGGGATATTCCCAATACCAACGGAATTCCACAGGCCTTGACGGCGCTCATTGTTGGCTATGTGTCCGGTCGCTCGCTCAACACGGGCTTTTTCCGCAATGAGGATTATTGGTCAGGAAAAATGCTCGAGCAGTATGCGGCGTACCGCCCGTTCAGTGAGTTAGACCACGCCCTCGGCCTCGCCGCGGATGACTGGTGGATGCTCGATGCGCAAGGACAAAGGAAATCGATGTTCGATGTGTGGCTGGACCATGTGGGCGATGCGGCGTTTAACCTCGCGGCAGAGCCCAAGGCTGCGAGTTATGAGCGAATGAACTTTCCGGTCCTGACGGTGACCGGCTATTACGACGGTGACCAGCCAGGAGCACTACATTACTACCGTAATTACGTAGCCCACGCCCCAGCCGCGGCCATTGCGCAACTCCATCTCGTAATCGGACCCTGGGACCACTTTGGTGCCCAGGAACCGGTCAAGATGATCGAGGGGGTATCGATTCCAGAAGCCGCCATCCTTGACATGCAGAAGCTGCATGCCGATTGGTACGACTTTGCGCTGGGTCGAGGTCCGCTCCCACCAATATTGCACGAGCGTGTCGCTTACTTCATGCTGGGCGCCGACGAATGGCGCTATGCCAAATCCCTGGAAGCCGCCTCGTCGGGCAAGGAGTTGACCCTCTTCCTGGCCGATTCCGCGGGGACGCCGCAGGATCTATTCCATTCCGGCCAGCTTGTTCTCAAAGCGCGTGACGCAGAACCCGCGGCCAACATCGTCAGCGATCCGCATGAACTGCCCGAGCTTGAGGTCGCGAAGTTTGCGGCCGACGAGGATTTGACCAGTCAGTTCCGCGCTTTTCAGAAGCGCGCAATTACATTTCATTCCGATCCATTCTCCCAGGATATGGAAATCACCGGTCATATCCGACTAATACTCGAGTGCACGGCCGATGCACCGGATTTCGATCTCTGGGCCCAAGTGTTGATGGTGCGCGCCGATGGATCGACTGTTCGATTGGGCGAAGATATCCGTCGCGCTCGATTTCGTAATAGTCAGTTCAAAGAGGAACTCATCAAGCCAGCGCAGGTGGTGCAGATCCCGTTCGAATTTAATTGGCTGGCCCGACGCATTCCGGCAGGCGCGCGTCTCCGTCTTACCATTGCCCCTCTGAACTCACCAAACTACCAGAAAAACTACAACACGGGCGGCAGGATCGGATACGAAAACATTGACGATGCGCGAATTGCGCACATTAGGGTCTTTCACGACGCGAAACGGCCTAGCGAATTAGAAATACCCCTAGCCGCTGTCCGTTCCGTCGCTCCTTAACGTACGTAATGGCCCCTTTCTTGAGGTG
>CAWAQE010000003.1:0-383878 GCA_963784105.1 uncultured Gammaproteobacteria bacterium | reverse complement strand
TCAACATGCGCGCGACAAACACCGCGATGGCAGCGGCTTCGCTTTCGCCTTCGTGCACATCGAGCGAACCGAGACAGAGCGGCACGAGCGTCTTCGGGTGCACCGCGGATACAATCTTCACCAGGACGCAATCGATGACGACGACTCGATACGCCTTTTTGAACGGGTCTAGCGGGGTTATCACTGCTTCCATTTTACCGAACTCCTGCAGGGGGATTGCGGCGCGTCCGACAGTTTGAACACCTGCACTTCATCAAAAGCCCATATTTTGAACCTCTTCCTTCAAGGCGCTCTCCCTCAAGCCACCAAGTACTCTCTCCAAAATCTCTGCCCGGAGCCAAGCCCTCTCCATTCTGGCTGCCGCGTCGCTGTAGGCGACGCAATGCCCACCATCCCCTGCAAGTCCGAAGCACCCTTCCTGGCCGCGGGAGCATCAGGGGGAGAAGCCTCTCGCCTTGATGGGTGAGGCCTCCTCCTTGCAAGGGGAGAGGGCTCGGGGTTCCATGCCTTGAGGGAAGAGGGGGCTCTAGAAGAAAGCCTCTACCGGGGAGGTGCCTAAGAGCCGAGGGCGGTGGACGGGCTGATGGACGCGCTGGATGGGTGAGGGGTTCGGAGGGCGTGTATCCGGGGAGGGGCTTTGGGGGCCTTGAAGGGAGAGGGTTTACGGAGCCTTGAGGGCCATGTGTCGGATTTCCCGCTGCATGACCAATGCAACTACCGCGGCGGAACGTCGAATGGCTGGACTCGGCACCCAATTGGGGATCGACGCTCCTTGGGGGAACGTCGATCCCAACACGGTCATCGAATCGATGCGTACGAGGTCCTTACGTCCACGAATCAAAAGAACTGCTGCTACCGCAGCTCGAGCCGCTGTCCCAACTCGACGTGCCGCATGTTCCGCTGTCAAACGACCCGAACATTTGGGTCGTCTCCGCACTAGCGGTGACTGAGCCGGAGTCACAAGCAATTTGGAACGGTGTGGTCGTCCCGCACGCTGAGAAATCGTAGAAATCCGTCGATGACACGGAGTTCGGCTCCATCTGAGCCGTTACGGCACTCGGATCTGCGTGAAGCGCGGAACAACTGTGACCATCCGCGTCGATCTGTCCGACTTCGAAATCGTTGGGCGCGTGGGCTGAAGGGTCAGAACTCCCAAACGCGTCCGAAAAATAATCAACTACGCTGGAAAAGAACTCCGATAAGTGATTCAAGGTGGCATCTCCTCGCTTCCCGAAATGGGCTGCGAACTAATATGAGAGAGCCGATGAATCCATTATCGCTAAGTATAGAGCGGCTCGCAACTCAGTTCGAGTACATGAGCACCACGGGAGCGATATCGGCCGCAGCATTTGTCATCTGCTGCAACGATGACGAGACCATTGGGTCGAGCGAGGTGCGCATCGTTGGAAATGGCTCTCGAGGCGTCTGGATTCTTGTCGCTTCATTTGCGTCACTGCTTCAAAAAAAGACCCCCGGTGGAACCGAGGGCGTGAATGGGTTTGATCCTAATGTCGTGCGGGCACTTGTGGCACGCGACTATCGACTGCCAGGCTGCTGGAACAGAGGATTGCAAAGACTTCGGCTGCCGCCCTTTTTAGCGCGGTGGCCACTATCTGATGCATCTCCTGTTCGTCCAACGCTTCTGGTTGCGGCAATTGCTGAAAGATCGTCGAGGCGCGGTTGAGCGCGGCGCGTGCTTCGAGAGCGTGAGTGGTGCAATCCTTCAAGACATGTTGCTCCGAGGATTCAGCTACATTGCTCATGTCGTATGGTCCTGCAGACGCAGCACGTGCTGCGCGGCGAGCCGCACCGGAGTCAAGCGAAGGTGCAATCGATTGAGCCTACCCTCAACCGTGACGTGGGCCTTTGAGTCAAAGTTCGACCTCGCCGCCGGAAGTTCTTCCAATGCGCCGAGCGCTTGCGGAATTTCATCCAAGGCGCACACGACTCGGCGGGCGCGGTGGGTAAGGGATGTAAGAGCGAGTTGCTTGTCCATCAGATTGACTCGAAATCGCACAAGGATGCGAGATTAAGCGGCTCGGGATTGTCCCTGCCCAATGTCGCCTTCAAATGCTCCGCAACGGATTCAGCCAGTGAATTAATCAGACCTCTTCGCAACAGCGCTCGCGTGAGTTGCTCTGAGGCTGTCGTGGGAGCGGCAATTTGGTCGAATTGACTCACCGCCTGGCGAGCGCGTTTGAGTTCTCGACAAATGTCGATTGGGTTCTTCATCATTTTTGGCCTTTGGAGTGAATGAGCGAATGCGCTCCAGGCGTATAGCAAAGACCCTGTCGAGAACTCGTCGGGCGATGTGACAATCGTTTTCAACGATTATCGACACACCGCAGCGGCAATCCGTGTTCGACAGCTATGGTGGTCATTCGCGCGGCGATGGTCGCCGCCATGATTTCAACCGTTCGCGTGGCGAGTGATGAGGCAGGAGATGCCGAGAAACCACGTCGTCAATCCATTCAATCGTTGGCTTGCAACGATGTCACGCGCGAACGACGGCGAGTCGCGCTATCGATAGGCGTGTGCACGATGTGGGCCCGCAGCATGGGGCCATTTGGGAATCGTGTACGCGGGGTGTGCCGAGCCGGACGCGCGAGACTTGGCGATGTGGCGGATGTTCAATTGTGGCACCCTCGTCCCACTCTACACGTGTCACCACGGCGGCTGGCGCTGGCGCTGCGGGCGACAGAGGAACCCATCACAGTTGCTGTCCCTGATGAGGCTGTAAGGCGATTCAATCGGCCTACAGAAAACTCGACCATCTGGAAATGGAGCGACGTAGCTGCTATAATGAGACGAGGTACTAAAAATACCCGTCTCCCGATAATAAAAAAAATAACAGAGGAGTTTCGACGATGAACAGTCGCCAACGTCTTATGACAGCGAAGTCCGATTCAAAAGGTCATCAGGTCAATTTGTGTCCTTCGCAGTCGATCATAGGCAACTTACCCATACAACTGACGACGGCCCAAGGCATCTCGGTCCCAGCCGTAGCTCCAGTGGAGACACGCACGCGAAGTGCTGCGGAGGATTTACATCTGTTGGGGCGACGATCTGGACCCGGCGGGACGACTGAACTGCTTGCGAGGTTTTTCGCGGTTCGAGATGAGGGTGAGGCCGAGACGTTCCAAGCCGGTTGGATCGCGGCCACTCCAACCCCGGAACGGTATTTGGGTCCCCGGGTGGAAACCTGCACGTTCGCAGCAGACGCGTTCGGCTATCGGCTTACGCTGGTCACCGCCATCATGTCCCACGCCACCCTTGTCTCGTTTTGCGAGGACCCTGCGACGATTGGCTTCGGGATCTGTGGTGGACATCTTTACATTACGGTGTCATTTGGCGACGCGTTTTGTGCAGTGGCCTTGGCCAATCCAAACTCGGATTTTCAGCCTGACACTCTGCCTGATGCGTGTCTGGCCGTTGGCGCTGCGATCATGCTTGAACTGGTGGATTCGCTGGGAGGCGGTTCCCTCGCGGCTCGCTGCTTGAGGCTACCAGCGGAATTCATCTTCCAGTTGCGTCGCGGACTGGTTGAACAAGCCAAGGTCGGGCGGATCCGATCGTCGACACCCCGGTACACCGCTGGCGTTTTTGCGCGCCCGGAGTTGGTTAAACGCATTGAGGGTAGGGGCGCGTCGGTGCTTGGCGAGGACTGCCCCGTTTTCTCCGCGTGGATTTCAGACGCCGTGGCGGTCGATCTAATTGATGGGTGCCGTAACTCGAGCGCGAGATCCCTGATCTAGTAAATTATTGGACAAAACCCCGGGAAGACGGCTTCCCGGGGAGTGAATGATGGCATCGCCCTTGTCAGTTAATCCGGTCGATTATTTGCCGTTACCGTTCGACCACCGCGGTCGGTTGGCATGACGGTTGCTATCGCGTTCTTCATGATCAGGGATGTGCCTGCAAATCTAGATTCCATAGCACTGCGGATGAGTACACAGTGCTCGTCCTCGGAAATGATGCGACACCCCTGAATTTTAATGCCACCGTTTAAAAAAATGCTGGATACACCGCCGTTGGCAATGAGCTCGGCGAAGAATTCTTTTTCGGTTCTTACGGATGTTCGTACGGAGTCAGTCATAAAAATAGTTTCCTGTGAGACCCCGCTGTTGGGGGCGTTCGCGGATGTATAGCGAACGCCGATACAAGAGCGCGGTGCATGCCGGCCGTCTAGATAAACGAAAGCCCTTGCGCGTCGTGCGACGATGCGGAACCTCTTCCATCGAGTCTGCCTGCATCCCATCGGACCAGGCCTGTGAGCAGCCCAAAGCAATGACTCACGTGATGCCGTTCGCGTCGAGGAAAATAGTAGTTTCTCGTTGTCGAGCGACCAAGAAAGATCGCCCAAAGAACGCGCTTTGTGTTATAGTATTTGAGTCGAGTTTCTCCGCATGTCTCCTAAAATAAAAACAATAAATTGGAGTAAGTCAGATGAATTATTCGCATGGATTAGATGGTACTTCGAAGCGCCAGTCAGCCGAGGACATTAACAAGGCTAGGAATATCGGCCGGGTGTTGGGGGCGATGGAGCAGTATCAGTTCTATTCAAACAGTCAGCTGGTCATTGATGCCTTCTTGAGGGGCGGCAAGTGGAAAATTGTCGCGCAATACGACAAGCTTTCTTACCATCAATACAAAGACCCCTCTCGGATACCCCGAGATTCTGAAGCCGAACTCACGTTTTATTGTCATGCTGCGGATATGGCGCCCTTCGCCAGTGCCGTCGTGCTGGATACCCGAGGTCGAGTGTTGGTGCCGCTGGATTAAATCGATTCGGAGTGAGAATGCGGGAGCCATGGTAATTTGGCTCCCGCTTGAGGATCGGACTCCATTGAGGTTTGGTTTGGATGGGTCTGGGAGGTCGCCGTAAGTGACCTTTCGGTCGTCGACGACGTTTTCTCGACAACCCATAATGGAGCGGCAGGCGTGCAAGTTGCGTTTCATCCGACTGACTGGCCGCGGACGGCGATCGCATCTACTAACTGGCGTGACCCAGAGAGGTGCAGCTGATGATTGGTTTTGCCGGCAAAAACCGGGGTAGATGCCCAATCCGACGCCGTTTACCCCGGTCACACGGCGGCTCCTGTTAGTCTCGGGTGTATACCCACTCCGTTACGGTTGCGGCGTACAGGGGCGCCTAATTGCGTGGGGTGCAAAAGACCCGGGATTCGCGCGGTGTTCCTCACCGAACTCGTTGCGGGTTTGCCGTGATCGGACGTTCACCGAACGCGCCGGTTGGCGGATGCGCTAGCCCTCATGGGCTGTGCCCTCGGGCCTCCACTGGGATGGCTTTTAAGTTGCATCCCCCTTTGGGAAGGGCTGGATCGCGCGTGCCGGCGGAGGGGCCCTCAGGAACTGCTGAATATTGGCTGCCGGGCATGAGAAAGGGGTTGCGGACGGGCGGGTAAATCGACAGTGGAGCTTTGACTTAAGAGTAAGCTCGAGGTTGAAATTGAGACAAATTCAGAGCTATAATGGGCTACGAAATTGGAGCTTATTGCGATGGAAATCCTTCTCGCCGATCACACGGTCAGCATGTCAGAGTTCAAAAAAAATCCCGCGGCGGTGCTTCGTCAGGCGAAGAATCGACCCGTTGCGGTGTTGAATCACAATAAGGCGGCCTTCTACATGCTGGAGCCGGCGCTCATGGAGGCGATCCTCGAGGAACTCGCGGATCAGGAGTTGCTCGACAAGGTTCGGGCACGGCTCGCGTCGAACTCCGTGCCCGTTGATGTCAACATTGACGACCTCTAAAAAGACCAAGAAGCAGCAGGCGAACAAGCCGCACAAGTATCGGCTGCAATTCCTTCCCGAAGCACTCAAAGAGTGGGAAGGGCTCGACGGGTCCATCAAGCAGCCGCTCAAAAAGCTGCTCGAGAAACGTCTCGACAATCCCCACCTGCCGGGTGCAGCGCTCACGGGTGATCTGCTGGGCTGTTACAAAATAAAGCTCCTGAAGCAGGGAGTACGCTTGGTATACCGCGTCGCTGATGGTGCATTGATCGTCCTCGTGCTCGCGGTGGATCGACGAGAGGAGGGCGCAGCGTACCTATCGGCCCTCGAGCGCCTGGCGTCGGCGATTACTATCCTCGGAAAAAAGCCTAAGTCCGCTGGAGCCTCCTAGTCCCCGCTCGACCTGAACGCTGGCTAATGTTTGCTGGAGAGCCGGCCGGCTCGACACGCAAGAAGGTCAAACGGTAATCGTCGGGTGCCCGGCGTACTGGGCAAGGCCTGCGGCTTCGAACTCGTGACCGACGCCGCATGCTTGGGCTATGCATCCGCCAAACGGACCGCCGGAAATCGGCGACCACCGTTTACCGAGCGCCGACCGCCATGGCCATCGTCGCTTTCGGGGGCGACAACTCACCGGCCTTTTTCCTCAAGGACCGGGCACGCGGACAGCGCATCGTACCTGGGACGTCGGACCCTGATGGCACCCTCGCAAAGCAGGTGTCCGCCCGTGGGGACTTTAGTGTGGCCAACCAACGGACAAAAGCCTCTCACAAGGGGGTGAGAGAGTGAGAGGATTTGGGTCTAGCCCTTCTCGTAAGTTATTGATTATTGGCTCCCCGGGACGGATTCGAACCGCCGACCAACGGATTAACAGTCCGTCGCTCTACCACTGAGCTACCGGGGAATTTGCAGGAGGCGCGGATTGTCGGGAAGCCGTGAGGCGAAGTCAAGGAATCAGGAGTGTCCGGCGACGGTGTGCGGCACATAAGGCGCTTCCAGCTGGGCGATCTCCGACGGGTCGAGGCGCAGGGTCAGGGAGGCGAGCGCGTCACTGAGATGCTGCGGTTTGGACGCGCCGACGATGGGTGCGGTGACAAAGGACTTCTGCGCGACCCAGGCGAGCGCCACCTGGGCATTCGGCACTCCGCGAGCGGCGGCAATCGCCGCGACTTGCTCGACGATCCTGCGGTCGGCCTGGACCGTGGATTCGTACAGTTTATTGCCGTACCCATCGGTTCGTGTGCGCGCGGTCTCGGTGTCCCAGGCGCGGGTCAGCCGGCCGCGGGCGAGGGGGCTCCACGGCACCACCCCGATTCGTTCGGCGGCGCAGAGCGGCATCATTTCGCGCTCCTCTTCGCGGTACAGCAGGTTGTAGTGGTTCTGCATGCTGACAAAGGGGGACCAGCCGTGCTGCCGGGCGAGATGCAGCGCCTTGCTGAATTGCCAGGCGTACATGGATGAGGCCCCGAGATACCGAGCCTTGCCGCTCTTGACGACCTCGTGCAGCGCTTCGAGGGTCTCCTCGATGGGCGTGGAGTAATCCCAGCGGTGGATCTGGTAGAGGTCCACGTAATCGGTTTCCAGGCGACGCAGGCTGGCGTCGATCGCGGCAAATATGTGCTTGCGGGACAGGCCGCCGCCGTTCGGACCCTTGTGCATCGGGAAGAAGACCTTGGTGGCAATCACCACCTCGTCGCGCCGGGTGAAATCCTTCAAGGCTCGGCCGACGATTTCCTCCGAGGTGCCATCGGAATAGGTGTCGGCGGTATCGTAATAGTTGATCCCGGCGTCCACGGCCTGACGTATCAGCGGGCGGGATTGTTCCTCCGGCAGGCTCCATGGATGATCGCCGCGTTCAGGAACGCCGAAAGTCATGCAGCCCAGGCATAGCTCGGAGACCTTCAAGCCCGTATTACCTAAATTTATATACTTCATGCCTTTATCTACATAATAGAAGGTGAATTCTTGGAAGTTTCCGCGGAAACGCAAACCGCCGTCCCCTCGGGGCAGCGGAGGATCGTCGGTGAATTGCGAGCCGCACCGTCCTGCGTGCGGCTGCGGGCGCCCCCCTCAGGCGCGCTTCGCGACCGCCGGCGTAAGCACTCGTCGAATGCGACCCAGCGCGTCTTCCAAGGTCTGCATGCTGCAGGCAAAAGAGATGCGTATATGGCCCGGTGCGCCGAATCCCGATCCGGGGACCACGGCGACGCCGCCTTGCACGAGCAGGTATTCGGCGAACTCGTTGTCGTCTTTGATGCCGAGGGCGCGCATGGCCCCTTCGACTTGGGCGAAGGCATAGAAGGTGCCGGCGCCGGGCCGGCAGGAGACGCCGGGAATGGCGTTCAAACCGGCAACCACGAAATCATGGCGCTGCTTGAATGCCTTGTTCATGTCTCTGACGCACTGTTGATCGCCGTTCAGGGCCACGGTCGAGGCGCGCTGCGAAATGCTGCAGGCATTGGAGGTGGACTGGCCCTGAATCGTCGCCATTGCGGCCACGATGGCCTTGGGGCCGCCGCAATAGCCGATGCGCCAGCCGGTCATGGCATAGGCCTTCGACACGCCGTTGATGGTGACGGTGCGATCGTAGAGCTGGGGGTTTGCCTGAACGAAGCTGGTGAAGGGCTCCGCGGCCCAGTAGATGTGTTCGTACATCTCGTCCGAGGCGATCACCACTTGGGAGTGCTGGTCGAGAACGGCCCCAAGCGCCTGCAGCTCGGCCTTGGTGTAGGCGGCGCCGGTGGGATTGCTGGGGCTGTTGATGAACAGCAGCTTGGTTCGCGGCGTGATCGCGGCGGCGAGCTGGGCCGGCGTGATCTTGTAACCCTGCTCGGGACCGGCGTACACGCTGACGGGTACGCCGTCCGCGAGCAGCGCCATGTCAGGATAGGACACCCAGTAGGGGGCGGGTATCACGCACTCATCGCCCGGATCTAAGAGCGCTGCGCAGACATTGAAGCAGGTCTGCTTGGCGCCTGAGGAGACGAGGATTTGATTGCGTTCGTATGTCAGGCCATTGTCGCGCTTGAACTTGGCGATGATGGCGTCTTTTAGTTCTACCGTGCCGTCCACGGCCGTGTAGCGCGTCAGCCCCTTGCGAATCGCCTCGACGCCCGCATCTGCAATAGGTATCGGCGTGTCGAAATCCGGCTCGCCGGCCCCCAAGCCGATGATGTCCTTGCCCTCGGCCTTGAGTTTGGCGGCCCGGGCGGTCACCGCCAGGGTGGGAGAGGGCTTAACCTTCTGAACGCGCTTGGAAAGTGACACGGCCAAGGGGGATTTTCCTGTGTTAAAAACGGCGAGCGAGTGTACGAAAAAAAGCCATCCGGCGCCACAAGGCAGCCGCTGACGCAATGCGACATATGTCCGGCCGATTTGACGATGAGCGCACGCCCGGCCGCGCGGCTGCGTGCCCCCCAAGCCCCCAACGTGAGAGAATGAAAGCATGAGTTTTGAGCTCTATTCGGACTACCTGCCGGCGGGCGATCAGCCGCAGGCGATTGAAAAATTGATCGACGGGCTCACCAGCGGTCTGGCTCACCAGACCCTCTTGGGGGTCACCGGCTCGGGCAAGACTTTCACCATCGCCAATGTGATCCAGCAGGTACAGCGGCCGACGCTGGTGCTGGCGCACAACAAGACATTGGCGGCGCAGCTGTACGGCGAGTTCAAGGAGTTCTTCCCCAAGAACTCGGTGGAGTACTTCGTTTCGTACTACGACTACTACCAACCCGAAGCCTACGTGCCGGCATCGGATACCTTCATCGAGAAAGACGCCTCCATCAACGAGCACATCGAGCAGATGCGCCTGTCGGCGACCAAGGCGCTGCTCGAGAGGCCGGATTCCATCATCGTGGCCACGGTATCGGCGATCTACGGCCTGGGCGATCCCAATGCCTATTTGAGCATGGTGCTGCACATGTCGCGCGGCGATCATCTGGAGCAGCGCAAGCTGCTGCGCCGTCTCGCCGACATGCAGTACACGCGCAATGAAATCGATCTGCAGCAGGGCACTTACCGGGTGCGCGGCGATGTCATCGACATCTTTCCCGCCGAGTCGGAACGTGAAGGGGTGCGGGTGGAGCTGTTCGACGACAGGGTCGAGACATTGAGCTACTTCGACCCGCTCACCGGTGAAGTGCTGCGCAAGGTGCCGCGCCTCACGGTGTACCCGTCGACGCACTACGTGACCCCGAGGGAGCGGGTGCAAAGCGCGGTGGAAGAGATCCGCGGCGAGCTGCGCACGCGGCTTCTCGAGCTCAACGCGGCCGGCAAGCTGGTCGAGGCGCAGCGCCTGCAGCAGCGCACTCTCTTCGATCTGGAAATGATGAACGAGGTCGGGTATTGCGCCGGCATCGAGAACTACTCGCGCTACCTCTCGGGCCGCGCGGCCGGCGAACCGCCGCCCTGCCTTTTCGACTATCTGCCGAAAGATGCCTTGATGGTCATCGACGAGAGCCATCAGACCATCCCGCAGCTCGGCGCGATGTACAAGGGCGATCGCTCGCGCAAGGAAACCCTGGTGGAATACGGATTCCGTCTGCCCTCGGCGCTCGACAACCGGCCGCTGCGGTTCGAGGAATTCGAGAAATTGGCGCCGCAGGCCATCTATGTCTCGGCGACGCCTTCGCATCACGAGAAGCGCGTCTCCGCCCAGGTGGTCGAACAGGTGGTTCGGCCCACCGGCTTGATCGACCCGGCGGTGGAGATTCGCCCGGTGCGTGCCCAGGTGGACGATTTGCTTTCCGAGATTCGATTGCGGGCTCAGGCCGGCGAGAGGGTACTGGTCACGACCTTGACCAAGCGGATGGCGGAGGATCTGACCGAGTACTTGAACGAGCATGGGGTGAAGGTCCGCTACCTTCATTCGGACATCGAAACCGTCGAACGCTCGGAAATCATCCGCGATCTGCGGCTGGGGAAATTCGACGTCATCGTGGGCATCAATCTGCTGCGCGAGGGGCTCGACATGCCCGAGGTCTCGCTGGTGGCCATCCTGGATGCCGACAAGGAAGGCTTTCTGCGCTCGGAGGGTTCGTTGATACAGACCATCGGCCGGGCGGCGCGCAATGTGCGCGGCAAAGCGATTCTATATGCGGACACTAGAACGGGCTCGATCGAGCGCGCCATCGCCGAGACCGACCGGCGCCGCAACAAGCAAATCGAATTCAACGCCGCGCACGGCATTACGCCGCGCAGCATCGTCAAGGCGGTCGCGGACGTGATGGAAGGCGCACGCTCGGTCGAGGAGCGGGAACGGCGCGCATCGGACGAGGACGCGGCGGCGCTGGCGCCCGAGCAGGCGGTCAAGCGCATCAAGAAGCTCGAAGCGGAGATGATGAAGCTCGCGCGCAATCTCGAGTTCGAGCAGGCCGCGAGGCTGCGCGATCAGATACAGAAGCTGCGCCACGCGGCGTTCGGGGCCCCGAGCGCGCGAGCCGGCTAGCGGAGGGAGTCATGGCAAAGGAACACAGTCATTCCCCGGACATAGATCTGGACAAGACCGACCGCCTGCCGATTCTCGAAGGCACGCTGTTCGATCAGGATGTCGAGGACGATGCGGTGCCGCTGGACCACACCGCAATGATGGCGGCACCGCCGTCGCTGGCCGTTCGGCCCTCCGCCATCGACCTGCCCTCGCTGGCGGAGAGCGTGCGCTCGGTGGAGGAGCGCATTTCCCGGCAGAACGCGGAATATGAGGCCCTGACCCGCGCCTTCGAGCGCTCGCGCGATGCCGAGGCTGCCGCCGCGGCCCGCGCCGGCGCGCTGGCGGCCGATCTCGCGGCGGCCCGATCCGCGCTCGAGTCCGAGCACAGCCGTTCGCGCGACCTGGAGCGGACATTGGCCGACAGGGGCGGTGCCATCGAAACCGCCCGCTCGCGCGCGGAAGAAGCACTGCGTGAATCGGAGCGCCATCAGGGCGAAGCGCGCTCGCTGCGCGATTCGCTGGCGGCGCGCGACGCAACCGTGGCACAGGTGCTGCATTCTCTCGGCGAGCGCGACGCTCAATTGTCGGCGCTGCAGGCGGAGCACGCGAGGATCGTGCCGGCGCTGGAGGCCACCTCCAAATCCTCGACTCAGCTGGATGCGGAATTGCGCAATGCGCGCGCGCAGGCCGATGCCGGGGCCGCTGAACTGCAAGCCAGCCGCGAGGCGCTGGCCGCGCTCAACGTGCAGCTCGTGCGCGGCGAGTCGGAACTGCAGGCTGCGCGCTCCGAGCTCGGAGCCGCCAAGATGCAGGCGAGTGCCTATCTCGAATCCCTGCGGACTCGCGAATGGCGCAGCGGGTTCGACCAGAATCTGTTCCGCGAATTGGACGCGCAGGTCGGCGCCGCCAATGCGGGACACGGTGCGCTCGAATCCGAGCGCGATCGGCTGCGAATGCAGGTCGCCGCACTGGAGTCCCAGCTGGCCGCTCAAGGCGCCGGGATCGACAAACTGCAGGCCGCGGCGGCGGCGAGTGCGGCAACCCTCGCACAGCAGACCAATGAACTCAAAGCTGCGCAAGACACTCGGACTCGCCTGGCAGCGCAAGTGGCCGAAGCGGATGCAGAGATCACTCACTTGACCGAGGAATTGGCGGCGCGCGATCGGAAGCTCGAGGAGGCAGGCGAGCGCGGCAGCGCCGATGCGCGCAGGGTCGCTGAATTGCAGGAGGCGGCACAGGTCAAGCAGGCCGAGCATTCGACGCAAATCGCGCAGTTGCGTGCCGAACAGGCGGAACAGATTGCGCGGCTGCAGTCGGAGGTTGAGACGCAAGAGCAGGAAATGACGGTACTGATGGCACACCTGCAGGAAGCGCGGCGGCCCATCCAGTCGATCGAAGCCGACGTCAAGCGCCTGACCGAGGAGCTTGCAGCCAAGAGCGCCGCGCAGGCCCAGGCCGAAGAGGAGAACCGCACGCTGCGGGCGAACTTGGAGCGAACCCGGGGTGCGCTCGAGGAACGCGAGTTTCTCATCCGCCGGCTCGAGCGCAGCGAAAGCAACAATGCCAATGTGCTCGGACGGATACAGACCAGCATAGAGCGGCTCGGGTCCGTCCCGGCGGGACCGGCCGCGAGCGCGCCGCCCGCGGCGGACTGGTCGGCGGAACTGATCAGGATCGACGGCGAACGGCCGGTCACGCATGTGCTCTCGCGGCGTACCCGCATCGGCCGGGCGACCGGTTCCGAATTGCAGCTCGACGTCGGCTCCGTGAGCCGCCACCACGCGGTGATCCTGGTGGGACCCCGCGAGGCCATCATCGAGGATTTGAACAGCACCAACGGGGTGTTCGTGAACGGCCGCAAAATCTCCCGCCAGTCGCTCGGCGACGGCGATGCCGTGACCATCGGGGAGATCCAGTTCCGCTATATCGCAAGGCCCTTGCAGCGTTCGACCGAGCCGGAGCCGGCGGCGCCGGATCCCGCGGGACCGGCGACTTCAGGGTGATTTTTCCCGCAACTTAAGGTATCTTTCGCGCCCTTCGAGCGCGCTTAGCTCAGCGGTAGAGCATCACCTTGACATGGTGGGGGTCAGTGGTTCGATCCCACTAGCGCGCACCATCCTGATCGCGGGGTGCCGGTCCTTGAAGGACGGCACCCGGCGGGATTCGTTGATAAGATACCCCCATGCCTGCAATAACTCTTCCCGACGGAAGCCAAAGACAGTTCGATCACGCCATTTCCGTGGCGGAGGTCGCCGCGAGCATTGGTCCTGGGTTGGCCAAGGCAGCGCTCGCCGGCAAGCTCGACGGTGTCCTGGTCGATACCTCCAAGCTCATCGATCACGACGCCGCCTTGAGCATCGTGACCGACAAGGACCCCGAAGGCCTGGAGATCATCCGGCATTCCACGGCGCACTTATTGGCAAATGCCGTGCAGGAACTCTATCCCGATGCCCAGGTCACCATCGGCCCGGTCATCGAGGACGGCTTTTACTACGATTTCGCCTATAAGCGGCCGTTTTCCACCGAGGATCTCGCCGCCATCGAAAAGCGCATGGCCGAGATCGCCGCCAAGGATCTGAAGGTGCACCGTCGAGTTCTGCCTCGCGATGAGGCGGTGGCGCATTTCAAGAACATCGGCGAGCACTACAAGGCCGAGATCATCGGCGCCATCCCGGCGGACCAGTCGATCAGCCTCTACGGGCAGGGCGACTGGGAAGATCTATGCCGCGGGCCGCACGTTCCCAGCACCGGCAAGCTCAAGGCCTTCAAGCTCATGAAGGTGGCGGGCGCTTACTGGCGCGGCGATTCGCGCAACGAGATGCTGCAGCGAATATACGGCACGGCGTGGGCCAGCGAGAAGCAGCTCAAGGAATACATCACCCGGCTCGAGGAAGCCGAGAAGCGCGATCACCGGCGCATCGGCAAGGAGCTCGATTTCTTTCATCTGCAGGAAGAGGCCCCCGGGGCGGTCTTCTGGCACCCGAAGGGCTGGGCGCTGTTTCAACAGCTGATCGCCTACATGCGCGAGCGGCAGGCGGCCGCGGGATTCCAAGAAGTGAACACGCCCGAGGTCATGGACCGCGAGCTATGGGTGAAATCCGGGCACATCGAGACCTTCGGCGAAAACATGTTCATGACCCAGACGCCGGACGAGCGAACGTTTGCGCTCAAGCCGATGAACTGTCCGGGACATATCCAGGTGTTCAGGCAGGGGCTGCGCAGCTATCGAGAGCTGCCTCTGCGCCTCGCCGAGTTCGGCAAGGTGCATCGCTATGAGCCCTCCGGCGCGTTGCACGGGCTCATGCGGGTGCGCGCCTTCACTCAGGACGACGCTCATATTTTCTGTACTCCGGACCAGATCACCGACGAAGCGGTCAAGGTCACCGAGCTGATTTTGAGCATTTATCGCGATTTCGGCTTTGAGGATGTGCGGATCAAGTTTTCGGACCGGCCCGCCAAGCGGGTGGGTTCGGATCAGATTTGGGACCAGGCCGAGGCGGCGCTGCGCCAGGCCGCGGCTGCGGCCGGCATCGAAACCACGCTGAACCCCGGCGAAGGGGCCTTTTACGGCCCCAAGCTGGAGTTCGTGTTGAGAGATGCCATCGGGCGCGATTGGCAATGCGGCACCCTGCAGGTGGACTTCAACCTCCCGGGACGCCTGGGTGCGGCCTATGTGGGCGAAGACAGCCAAAAGCACATTCCGGTCATGCTGCATCGGGCGATGTTCGGCTCTTTGGAGCGGTTTATCGGGATTTTGATCGAGCACCATGCCGGCAAACTGCCGGTTTGGCTGTCTCCGGTGCAGGCCGTGGTGATGGGAATTACCGAAAGACAGGAGAAATACTGCTTAGAATCTGCGGAAAACCTGAGAAATCAGGGGCTTCGGGTAGAAACGGACTTGAGGAATGAGAAGGTAGGCTTTAAAATCCGCGAGCACACAATAAAACGCGTCCCTTTTCTGTTGGTCGCCGGCGACCGGGAAGTGGAGGGGCGCACCCTGGCCGTACGCACGCGCGGTGGCAAAGACTTAGGTAGTTTGGGGCTTGCGGAGCTCACTGCCTTGCTTTGCGACGAAGTCGCGAGCCGCGGCCGTCTTGTTTTGGAGGATCGCACATAGCAACGTCGAAGCGCGTAAGGCGCAATGAGGAGATCTCCGCACCCTCGGTGCGTGTGATTGCGGCAGATGGAAGCCAAGCAGGGGTCATGACACGCGCAGAGGCGCTGCAAATGGCCAGCTCGCAAACACTGGACCTCGTCGAGGTCTCGCCGATGGCGGAACCCCCGGTGGTTCGTGTAATGGATTTCGGCAAGTTCTTGTTCGAACAAAACAAGAAGGCGCACGCGGCGAAGCGCAAGCAGAAGCAGATTCAGGTCAAAGAAGTGAAATTTCGTCCCGGGACGGAAGAGGCGGACTACCAGGTCAAACTGCGTAGCATCATCCGCTTCCTGACCGAGGGCGATAAGGCCAAGGTGACATTGCGTTACCGCGGCCGTGAGCTCGTGCATCAGGACATCGGCCGGCGTCTCTTGACGCGGATTTCTGAGGATCTCGCCCCGTATTCGGTGGTGGAGCAGAACCCGCTCATGGAAGGCAAGCAGATGATCATGGTGTTCGGGCCCAAAAAGAAGTGAGCGGCAGGCCTTAAACAAGCTTGCCGTCCCGCCTGTAGCGGCGTTCGATCGGAGGATCGCGGGATCTTTCGACGGGCGCTTGTGAGCAGGGCTACAAAATCAGGAGTCGATCATGCCCAAGTTGAAAACTAAGAGGGCTGCGTCGAAGCGTTTTCGCAAAACAGCGAACGGCTTCAAGCGCGGTCAGTCCCACCGTCGTCATATCCTGACGAAGAAACCCAGCAAGCGTAAGCGCCAGCTGCGCCGCGAGATGCACGTCAGCGATTCTGACGTCAAGCGCATCAAGCAGTGTTTGCCCAACGCTTAAAGGTCAGGAGATAAATTATGGCACGAGTTAAACGCGGTGTCGTCGCAGGGCGTCGGCACAAGAAAATCCTCAAGAAAGCGAAGGGCTATTTCAATGCCCGACGCAAGGTCTTCCGTACCGCCAAGCAGGCGGTCATCAAGGCCGGTCAGTACGCCTATCGCGGCCGCCGCGAGAAGAAGCGTGAGTTCCGGGCACTGTGGATCACGCGCATCAACGCCGCTTCACGTCTGTGCGGCATGACCTACAGCACGCTGATCGACGGCTTGAGCAAGGCGGGTCTGGCCATCGATCGCAAGGTGCTTGCCGATCTTGCGGTCCATGACATGCCGGCTTTTACGGCCATCGTAGAGAAAGCCAAGGCCAGCCTCGCGGCCTGAAGCCGTGGCTGACTCTCTTTCAGCGCTCGTCGAGCAGGCGCTCGCAGACGTCGATTCGTCTGCGAGCCTCGCCGCCTTGGACGAGGTGCGCGTGCGGCTCCTGGGCAAGAAGGGGCTGATCACCGAGCAGTTGAAGGGCCTGGGGAAGCTCTCGGCCGCCGAACGTCCCGCCGCGGGCCAGCGCATCAACGATGCGAAGACCTCGATCCATACCGCGCTCGAAATGCATCGCGTGCGGCTCGAGCAGGCGGCGCTAGAGAAGGATCTGGCCAAGGGCACCCTCGATGTGACGCTGCCCGGGCGCGGACAGCAGCCGGGCGGCCTGCACCCCGTCACTCGAACGCGGCTGCGCATCGAGAGGATATTCTCGCAGGCTGGATTCCAGGTGGCCTCGGGGCCGGAGATCGAGGACGACTTTCATAATTTCGAAGCGCTGAATATTCCGAAGAATCATCCGGCGCGAGCCATGCACGATACGTTTTATTTTCCGGACGGCCGGCTGCTGCGCACGCACACCTCGCCCGTGCAGATCCGCAGCATGCGCGCGCAGCACCCGCCGCTGGCCGTGATTGCACCGGGGCGGGTGTATCGCAACGACTCGGACATGACGCACTCACCCATGTTCCACCAGGTGGAAGGCATTGCGGTGGGGGAGAGCATCAGCTTCGCGAATTTGAAGGCCATGCTGCATACCTTCGTCGAGCGCTTCTTCGAGCAGCCGCTGGGGATGCGCCTGCGGCCCTCGTATTTTCCGTTCACCGAGCCGTCGGCCGAAGTCGACATCGAATGCGTGTTCTGCCACGGCGGGGGCTGCCGCGTCTGCAAGCAAACCGGATGGCTGGAGATCCTGGGCTGCGGCATGGTTCACCCCAATGTGCTGCGCGCCGCGGGGATCGACAGCGAGCGATGGCAGGGCTATGCCTTCGGCATGGGCATCGAGCGCCTCGCCATGCTGCGCTATGGCGTGGACGACCTGCGGCTGTTCTTCGAGAACGATCTGCAATTCCTGAAGCAGTTCCCATGAAGGTCACTTACTCATGGCTCAAGGACTATGTGCCGCTGGCCGCGCCTAAGGAGCTTGCCAGGCAGCTCACCCTGGCCGGTCTCGAGGTGGAGTCGCTCGCGCCCGTGGCGCCGCCGTTTTCCGGAGTGGTTGTCGGCGAAGTCATCGAGTCGGTGCGCCACCCGGATGCGGAAAAACTCTCGCTTTGCCAGGTGACGACCGACGGGTCGAACCGTCTGCAGATCATCTGCGGCGCGAAGAATGTGCGCGCGGGATTGAAGGTCGCGGTGGCCATGGTCGGCGCGCAGCTGCCGAACGATGTGACCATCAAGCGTGCCAAGCTGCGCGGCCTCGAATCGAACGGCATGCTGTGTTCGGCGCGCGAGCTGGGCCTCGGCGAGGAGCATGATGGAATCATGGAGCTGCCGGACTCCCTGAAGCTCAACGAGGCGCTGCGCACGGCGCTCGATCTGGACGATGTGGTGCTGGAGGTGAATGCGACGCCGAATCGCGGCGATTGCATGAGCGTGTTCGGCATTGCGCGCGACCATGCGGCGGCCCAGGAACGGCGCTATCTCGCCGTGCAGGTCGGCGCGGCGGCCGCGCGCGGCACGGCGGTGTTTCCGGTGACCCTCGATGCGCCGGCCGCCTGCCCCGCGTTTGCTTCGCGGGTGATCCGCGGCCTCGAGGCGGGCGCGGCGTCGCCTGCATGGCTGCGCGAGCGCCTGCGCCGGGTGGGCATCAACAGCATTTCGCCCATCGTCGATGTCACCAATTACGTGATGATGGACCTAGGGCAGCCCATGCACGCCTACGATCTCGCCAAGCTGAGCGAGGGCATCAGGGTGAGGATGGCCAAGTCCAAAGAACGCATCACGCTCTTGGACGACAAGGAATACGAATTGGATCCCGATTGCCTGGTCATCGCGGATGCCCGCGGGCCGATCGGTCTCGCCGGCATCATGGGCGGGCGGGGCACGGCCATTTCCGATGCCACCGGCGATGTGCTGCTGGAAGCGGCGCACTTCGCGCCGGATGCCATTGCGGGACGCGCGCGGCGCTTCGGGCTCTTTACCGATGCGGGTCAGCGGTTCGAGCGCGGGGTCGACCCGACCTTGCCGGCCCTCGCCATCGAGCGCGCGACCGCGCTGCTGTTGGAGATTGCGGGGGGCGAAGCGGGGCCGGTGCAGGTGACCCGCGCTGCGGGCGACGGCGCCGGCGGCGATGAAGGGTGGGTGAGCCTGCGCCGCGGGCGGCTCGCGAAATTGCTGGGCGCGAGCGTCCCGGATGACGAGGCCCAGGCCGTGCTGCGCGCGGTGAGCGATCGGGTTGAAACGACGCCCGAAGGCTGGCGCGTGCGCAGGCCGCCGCATCGCTTCGACATACGCATCGAGGAAGATCTGATCGAGGAGGTGGCACGGCTGCGCGGCTTCGACAGTATCGCGGAGAGCCATGCCGTCGCCCCCCAGATCGCGGGGGAAGCCACCGAGTCGCGGGTGACCAGCGAGCGGCTGTTGACGGCGATGGCGGATCGCGGCTATCGCGAGGTCATCACCTACAGCTTCGTCGATCCGACATTGCAGCAGCAGCTGTTTCCCGGAAGCGCGACTCTGCAGCTGGCGAATCCCATCTCTCTGGAATTGAGCGAGATGCGCGTATCGCTTTGGACCGGCCTCGTTCAGGCGTGCCGCGAGAATCTGCGGCGCCAGCAGACGCGGGTTCGGCTATTCGAGATCGGCAAGAAATTCGTGACGCGGGGCGCGCAGCCGAGCGCCGAGGTGGAGGAGATCGAGACGCTGGCGGGAATTGCGACGGGCGCGCGATCGCCCGAGCAGTGGGGCATCGCCCGCGAGGCGTTGGACTTCTACGATGTGAAGTCGGACGTGCAAAGCGTACTGGCGCTGACGGGCGATGCATCGGCAGTGCGCTTCGAGGCGGAGGCGCTGGGATGTCTTCGCCCGGGAAGGGCCGCTCGAATTTATCGCGGCGACAGAGCGGTGGGTTGGTTGGGCGAGATTCATCCGCAGCTCGCCAGAGCCATTAATTTATCGACCACGGTATTTTTATTTGAGCTAGAAATAGAGTCAGCATTCATCTCTAGTCAATTGAAATTCAATAAGATATCAAAGTTTCCAAGTGTGCGCCGCGATTTGGCCATCGTCGTCGACGAAAGTGTCCCTCTCGCAGTTTTGCAGGAAAATGTTACTGTTAGCGCATCAGGCCTATTGAATGAGCTGCGGGTGTTCGATGTCTATCGGGGCCCAGGCGTAGAATCTGGTCGAAAAAGTGTCGCTTTAGGCTTGATTTTACAGGACTCTTCCCGCACTCTTACTGACGTTGACGCAGACGCCGTAGTGACCGCAGTAGTTGCGCGGTTACGGGATGAATTGAGCGCCACAATAAGAGATCAATAAGCATGGCAGCCCTGACGAAGGCAGAGATGGCCGAAGCCCTATTCGATCAATTGGGGCTGAATAAACGGGAAGCACGCGAGCTCGTGGATTTATTCTTCGAGGAAATCCGTGCTGCCTTGTCGACCGGCGAGCAAGTGAAGCTCTCCGGCTTCGGTAATTTCGATTTGCGGGACAAGAATCGGCGCCCCGGCCGCAATCCCAAAACAGGTGAAGAGATTCCCATCAGCGCCCGTCGCGTTGTCACATTCCGTCCCGGCCAGAAATTGAAGGCCCGCGTCGAGGCGTATGCTGGAACCAAGCAACAATAGCGAACTGCCGCCGATCCCCGGGAAGCGGTACTTCACCATCGGCGAAGTCAGCGACCTGTGCGGCGTCAAACCGCATGTGCTGCGCTACTGGGAGCAGGAGTTCCCGCAGCTCAAGCCCGTCAAGCGGCGCGGCAACCGCCGCTACTATCAGCGCCAGGACGTGCTGATCATCCGCCAGATTCGAAGCCTCTTGTATGAGCAGGGCTTTACCATCGGCGGAGCCCGCAACCGCCTCACCGGCGACGATGCGCAGGTGGATCTGAATCAGAGCCAGCAGCTCATCCACCAGATGCGCCTCGAGCTGGAAGAGCTGATCAAGATTCTGCGCCGCTAGAAGATGGCGGCACTCCGCTGGATATCGCGGTATTCGAGTTCTCGGAGCCCTTTTGGGCTATCATTCGGTCCCTCGGTCGGGGCGTGGCGCAGCCTGGTAGCGCACTTGCATGGGGTGCAAGGGGTCGCAAGTTCGAATCTTGTCGCCCCGACCAATTACTTACGCGTGTTGAGATTTCGGCTTCGGTACACCCTTGGGTACACCTTCGCTCCCTTGGCGAGCCGCAGTAGATATTTGCCGCGAACGCCGGAAGAGAAATCGTACTCCGGTCTCATCTCCTCACCATCAGCCTTTTTCATAGCTTACTCGTTCTTTGCGGGTCGCCCGCCTTGCATTGATGACTCGTATTCGTCCACCACGATCGGTGTGCGCCACTACCACGAGGCGCCTGGTCGTCGTCATCCCAATGAGCAAGAATCGGGACGGACCAACCCATCGTTGACCGGCCCCAAAACGCTACTAAACGACACCAATCATCCGGGCGGCCTGCCGCCGGCAACGACGATGGGTTCGCCGAGTGCTCGCCGATATTCCTCCTCGCCGATCGCATCCACCGACCGTAGCTTCGCCAGCAGCTCGTCGATCAGCGAACGCAGCCCAGGCCCCGGCGTGCCGTGCGCGAATGAACTCTGGTACTTGATCGGCCCGGGGATGATCGCAACCAGGAAGGCCATCTCGGCCGGCGTCAGCTCCCGGGGCTCGAGACCGAAATAGTGGCGGGCCGCGGGCCGCAGGCCACGCAGGCCCGGTCCCCATTCGATGATGTTCAGGTAGATCTCGAGGATTCGATCCTTGCCGAGCGCCGACTCGAGCAGGAACGTGATCGCCAGTTCCTGCAGCTTGCGTCCGAGCTGCTTGTCGCGCGACAGGAACAGGTTCTTGGCCAGCTGCTGGGTGATTGTCGACGCTCCGCGCGCGGCGCCGCCTCGCGACCAGTCGGTGAGCAGCGCGGCGGGTAGTTCACGCAGGTCGATGCCGCGATGCCCGTAGAAGCCTGTGTCTTCGGCAAGCAGCAGAGTGCGCACGAATAGCGGCGGAACGTCGCGCAGGGCGATGAAGTCGGGGGATGCGAGCGAGACGTCGATGGGGCGGTGCGGTCCGGGGCCGTCTTCGGATCTGAAGATAAAATCGCCGCGCAGGCGCGCGATCGCCGGCGGCATCTGACGTGGCGGCCTGAAGTCGATCTTCTGGCTCACCGAGAGCGAGGCAGGGTCCGCCAGGCGTCCGCGCACATGCACGTCGATCGTGGCCGAGCCAAGGTCATGGCCGGCGCCGGGCGCCATTCCCAAGCTTTCGGGCACCGCGAGCCCGGATGCACCCAGAAGTTGCGCGAAGTCCAGATTCTTCATGCCCAGTGCGAGATCGACAACCGGATCGGTGTCGAGATCGCGCAGTGTGATCGAGCCCGACAGGGCGGCACCGGCCACCGTCGCGTGGACCTCCGGGATCTCGATCGTGCCCCCGATCCGGTGCCAGGCGCCATCGATTCGTATGGCCACGTCCGTCGGATCGCCGAGCTGCGGCTCATTGGCGGCGTTGTCTGCCAGCGCTGCCAAGCGCGCGCCGCGCGCGCCCATGTCCACGTGGAAACGGAGCGCATCGGTGCCGGCTTGAAGGTCCACGCGGCCGTCTGCGATACCACCATCGAACAGCGGGTGGGCGTCGCGCCGCACGTCGAGCAGACGCCCGACGTCAAGCCCACGTGCCTCGATATTCCACGCGCTGCCCACCGGATACGCCAGCTTGCGGATTGACAGGCCGGCCTGTGGCTCAACCAGCGTGAGTCGGAGGTCCTCGCCAAAAATGCCCGCCATGTCCCAGGCAGTGGCCGGCGAGCTGACCCTGATCCCTGCTGGCCCCGCGAGAGTGGCGGCGCGAACTGCGAGTCGCAGGCGCCCGGGCCACGTAGCCGCGATCATGTCGGCATGCAGTCGCACTCCATGACCGAGCTCGAGATCGAATCCCTCCAATCGCAGCAACGGCCAGACGCCGACGTGTACCACACCGATTCGGGCAACCGCGCCACGGCGCACGGCCGCGGACTCGATCCGCGCTCGCACCCCGTGCTCGAGCATGGGTCTCAGCAACAGCGCGGCCAGGCTTACGACCAGGGCCGTGGTGATCGCTCCGAGCCACCACCGTCGTCTGCGGGTTCGAAATGTAAGCATCGACGCAAGAATGCCACAGCCTGGTCGCGCGGCGGCTGTTGGACGGCTTCGCGTCGAGTCACGCCGATGGCGGACAGCACCAACCACAAATGGCTCCGACCGGCCAAGTCCGGCCGGTGGGCACATTGAAATGATTGTCGCTGAGCGGCCTTTCGCGTGCGTCGATCTCTTGCTTTGGGTCCAGCGGATGGCTGCGATGCGTGGGTGTAATCGCTTATAGTTGACATCGGTTTTCGGGGATATATTTTTTCTGGTGCGTCCATGGGAGTGTTATGTAATGAGCACAAGGATCGTCGCGGTCTTGTTACCCGTGCTGTTGGCGGCGTGCGGGGGTGGCGGCGGGGGTGGAGTTCAGCCAACACCGACCCCGACCCCCTCGATCACGGGCTCTGTATTTGCGCCCACGAGCGGTCCCGGCGATACACAACTGTATTTTCCTATCGGGGCAGGCGACCAATGGTTCTATAACGCCACGACTAACGATCCCAAGGCGAGCGCCCCTACCGCATTCAGTGTCGTTTCCGTCAACGGATCCCACACCGTGAAGAATGTGTCCGCCACGGTCGTCACCACCGCTAGTCCGATCGGCACGAGTACAGGCACGATCGACAATTACTACTATGCGAGTCCGGGCGGCATCACGTATCTGGGGAACAGCGACGCGACGGATGTGATAACGCCTCTTATCATTCCCTATGCGCAGCTGCTCTTTCCCGTGAACGCGGGTCAGGTTGCCAGTATCGTCGGCACGAATCTTTCCCTGGGCGACGATACTCAAGGCAACCCGATCACGGGAAATCTCAATTACACGATTGCCAACGCGGATTTCGAGTCGGTCACCGTACCGGCAGGCATCTTTCCCAATGCCTTGAGGCAGGTAACCTCGACCAGCGTCAGCGGGACCGATTCCCTCACCCATCAAACGGTGACGGTTACCGGCACGGACACCATCTGGTTGGTGCCCGGCATAGGCACTGTCAAAGAGGTCACCGTCGTCAATTCGAGCCCGTCGGTCACCACCGAGAACGATCTGCGGGGCTACGTGGTGAACGGCACCGGGCATGGATTGGGGGTGCCGGTGACCATCTCTTCCGGAACGGCGATTTCGAGCATTCCTGGCGGTTTCTCGAGTGCACCCGCCATCGCCACCGACGGCGCAAATTTTCTGGTGGCCGTGCCGCAAGTCGCTGGTGAGGGGACGGGTCAGACTCTCACCTGGGTGGGATACATCGTTGAGCCTAGCGGGATCGTTTTGCGAAGCTTCAATCTGACCGCGGCCTTTCCGGCACCCATGGGCGGCTCAACCCAGATGGCGGCGCTCGGTTACGATGGGACGAATTATCTGTTCGTCTACGCTTCGCCGAATGTCGCTCCATCGCTGATAGCGGAGTCCGTTTCGCCTACGGGAACCGTGCTTGCGGGTCCGAACACGATTCTTGGCGCTGCGGGATCCAGTCCGGCGCTCGCGTTCAACGGCACCAATTACTTGTTGGTCTTCGTGGGTTCCAACGCCGT
Organism: uncultured Gammaproteobacteria bacterium; assembly: GCA_963784105.1. Lineage (GTDB taxonomy): Bacteria > Pseudomonadota > Gammaproteobacteria > Steroidobacterales > Steroidobacteraceae > Bog-1198. The sequence goes on along the minus strand of CAWAQE010000003.1, from coordinate 359,644 downwards.
GACTCAAACCGACCAGATCTTTGCGCAAGCGCTGTCGCCGAGTTCGGCGCAATCGATTGGATCCGGACCGGTGCCACTGGTCGCGAATTCTGGAACGACGGGTCAATATCAAAGCGGGATCGCGGTTGCCTCCGACGGCGCGAATTTTCTAGCGGTGTGGGACGGTTGCTCCGGTGTCGGCACGTGTGGGATTTATGCCTCGCGCGTCGACTCCACCGGCACCGTGCTGGACTCGACCGCGATAGCGGTCGTCAACTCGCCTGGTACACCGACCGGAGCCAGCGCAGACGCGCCCGCCGTGGCATTCGACGGACAGAATTACTTGGTTGCCTACGTCGACTATCGACCCCAAGGAGGCAGCGGCAATTCGAACATCTCCGCCACGCGGATTTCGTCGGCGGGGACCCTCCTCGACGGCACCGCCTCCACCGCCGGCATCGCCATCACCACTACGCCGGGCAGCAACAGCAGTCCCGTGTCCGTGGCCTCCATGGGCGGCGAGTCTTGGGTAACGTGGTCGAGCGGTTCCGTTAGCGCCGAAACACAGGTCGGCGGAGCGCTGGTTTCCACGGCGGGTCAGGTAGTGAATCAGGTACCGGCCGGTACGCCGGTATTCGGGTCGCCTATCGCCGGAGGCCAGGTGCTCACCGCGACCGTGGGTCGCGCCGGAGCCGGTCTGCTCGCTTGGCTGGCGTTGCCGTTTTCAGCACCTACCGCGACGCCCGCAAGCAGTTTCGGCACCATGGGAATGTATCCGTGACCCCGTAAGCCGCTAGCCACCCATGACGGGTCGTCGCCGCCCAGCAGGCAGCGGTCAGATCGTATGGCGCGCAGGAGCTTGGCGAGGCCGGTGCGTACCGTTCGCCGAAGGTCATGTAGCGTGAACGCTCCCACTTTGTGTTCGGCAAAGGTGTCGAGATGACGTGCAACGCTTCGAGCCCGCAGCTTTGGGTCCATCGGCCCGTCGCCATCCTCAGCCGGGAATACCCAGGGGCTTCGGCCGGCCGTGCGCTTCAGGCGCTTGAATAGCTCGACCGCCTGTTTATTCCGGAGACATGGGCCGCCTAGGCGGCTTCGATCAGATTGGCGTCGTTGTTCTTCGGGGCGTTGACTCGCGTGCTGACGGGCCACGCCACCATGAGATCGTCGGGGTAGGGCGTCAGCGTTTCCCAAGCTTGCTCCGGCGTGCCGTTGATCCAGGCATCGCGGTCGGCCTTCTCGAGGATGGCCGGCATTCGAAGCTTTGAATTGTGAATCTCGCCCAGCAGGCTATTCGCCGGCACGGTGATGTGAGCCACCGACTCGATACGCTCGCCGGCGGGCGTCTGGGTGGAATCCCACAGGGCCGCAAACGCGAAAATCGGCTGGTCGCTCACGGTGATGTAGAACGGAACCTTGGTCTTGCCGTCCGGCTGTACTTGCCACTCGTAGAAACCCGAAGCGATCTGTAAGCAACGTTGGCCGCGGCTCCATGGCCCACGATAGCTCGCCGCCGTCTGCACCGTTTCAATGCGAGCATTGATCGTGCTGTACTTCGGCGGCACGCCGCGGGCGAAGAATGGAATCAGGCCCCAGCGCATGAGTGAGCCTCGAGGTTTCCCCTCGACGCTGCGGATGACCGGCACGTTTTGCGTCGGCGCAACGTTGTAGCTGGGCGGAAATTGCCACTCGCTGCGCACGAGGTTGAACTCGCGCTCGATCGAGGCCTCGTCGGGAGATACGTAGCGGCCGCACATCGCTGAATTCTGACACGTGGCTCATTCTTGCGTGACTTTTAGTCACATCTTGGGTGACTTTTTTGTTGGGACAGCCCTATGCGACGGTGCTTATAGTTATGCGCATCGATCGTGATGGACTGCTGTTACATTCCCCGAATGCAGATGGGCAAGGAGGCTCTACGTTAATTCTTACGCGCAGGATTAATGAATCGCTGACGATCGGCAAACAGATTACCGTGGTCGTGCTGGGAGTGAAGGGCAGGCGAGTGCGCATCGGCATCGGCGCACCCGAGGACATTGCGGTTCTTCCGCAAGAGATTATCGATAAGATCAGGCGCGCGAAGCTATCGCATATCGACGGGCGCTAGGCGGCGATCCGCCGTCCAGCGCAGAGAACTGCCAGGGCGCCCAGCAACAGCGTCAGGTTGCCGCCCGCAGAAAAAGCACTGATTTCCGGCGCTTCCCTCACCGCCAATGCATCGCCCAAGCCGACGAGAGGCAATCCGCCGCCGCTGAATTGCGTATCGTCGGTCCAGGGTTGCTGGAGACTATTCGGGGTTGTGTAAGTCCAAAAGAAGAAATCCGCCAAAGGCGATGGGTGGTTCAGCGCAGCGTCGGGCGAGCTGGAAAAAAATATGCTGGGTGTACCAATGACGCTGCGCACGGCGGAGAGGGCGCCGCAGTTCTTCCCGGGATTGCTGAAAACGGTCGCGCTGCCGCTCGAATTTCCGCAGTCCGAATAAAACAGATCACCGAGTTCATTGCTGGTCGAATTCGCCGCGACGCTGCCGTCGCCCGTGGCCAGCGTCCAGTTGTTGTACCCGCCGTAATTATCGGCGTTCAGGCTTGCAATCCACCCCTGTGCGCTGCCCGCCCCACCTGTGGACGACCACGATAAATCGACGCCGACAGTGTTCGCCCACATCAGGCCATTGCCGTCGACCGCCGCCGCACCGTTGTCGACGGAGGCGAGCTGTGCTTGGGACAGTGAAGGCACCATCGCGGCGAAGGCCAGCCACCCAAGAATTTGCCTGTTCATGCCGTCATCTCCCTTCATTGGTTCGTTGTGCGCCGAATGCGCGAAGCATAAGGGATCTGGGCGCCGGAAAACACGCAATGACGCGGAGAGCAAAACGCAATATGTCAAATGAAACAGAGGTTACCGTGCCGAGGAGTTGACATACGGATCGAGGCATGGATAATAGCTGCCCAAGCAGTAAATGCCGAGGCACTAAATGTCTAAGCAGCATTATCAGGTTTCCACCTACAGGGCACAGTCGAGCGTCGGCTACCACATCAAGCGGGCCAATTCCCTGATGTTGGACGTATTGGAGCCGGTGTTCGAGGCGCATGGATTCACCTTCGTCCAATACCAGGTTCTGGCCTGGCTGCGCGACGGAATTGCCGTCAATCCCAAGGACATTTGCGCCCAGTTCCGCCACAACAGCGGCGCGCTGACGCGGGTGATCGACCAGCTTGCGGAGCGTGGCTTGCTCGAGCGATCACGCCGGGACCGCGACCGCCGCAAGGTGGAATTGGATCTCACGGCCGCGGGCCGCGAGGTGATCGAGAGTCTGGTGCCGCTGGTGGTCGAGAAGCTGAATCTCGCGCTCGCCGATTTCTCGAGCGAGGAAGTGCAGGAGTTCATGCGTCTGTTGCTGAAGCTCAATGTCACCTTGCAATCGACCGTCAAGCCGGCCGCAAGCGTCGAGGTATGAGGCGAAGCATGCGTACTGCGATATCTATGCTGCTCGGCGCCGCGCTGCTCGCGGGCTGCGTATTGCCCCCGAAGGAAAGTCCCCATCCGCAGGCGCTGGTCAGCGCCAAGGTCGGGTTGGGCGGCGTGGCGGTGGAGCCGGCAGCGGGCGGCTGGTGGAATTCCTTCCAAGATCCTCAGCTCGATCGGCTGATTCGCGCGGGATTGAAGGACAGCCCGACCCTGACGGAGGCGCAGGCCCGAGTGGCTGAGGCCCTGTCGCAGGCGCAGTCCTCGCAGGCGGCTCTGTTGCCGCATGCCAAACTCGATGCGAGCGCGCTGTATCAGCGGGCGCCGGAGAATTATCTGATCCCGCCGCCGCTGGCCGGGCACAGTTTCTGGATGGGCCAGGCCGGCGCCACTCTGGGCTGGGATGCTGATTTCTGGGGACGGCAGGCGAATGCGGTGCATCGCGCGCAAGCGCTCACCGAATCCGCGCGCCTGGACGAGGACAACGCGAGACTGATGCTCGAAGGCGCCATTACACAGGCCTATGTCGAGCTGTATCGAGAAGATGCCCTTGCCGACATTGCGCAGCGTTCCGAGGACCAGCGGCAGGACATCCTCAATATCACGCGGCGCCGGGTTGCGGCCGGACTCGATACGCGGCTGGAGTTGCGGCAAGCGGAGGGTCAGCTGCCGCAGGCCCGCGTGGCGCGCGAACAGGCACAGGCGGCTGCGGATCTCGCGGTTCACCGGCTCGCCGTGCTGACCGGCGCAGGCGCCGATGTCTATGGCTCGATCCAGCGGCCAGTCTTCAACGTAGAGGCCGCTCTGCCGGTGCCGACGGCGTTGCCCATCAACCTGCTCGCGCGCCGGCCGGATGTGCTCGCAGCACGTTTGAGCGTGGCAGCGGCTGATTCCCAACGCCTCAGCGACAAAGCGGCATTCTATCCGGACGTGAACCTGCAGGCGCTGGCGGGCATCGGAGCCTTCGGACTCAGCAATCTCGTGCAGTGGAGTGCGCATGGATACGGTGCGGGTCCTCTGATTTCGCTGCCGCTCTTCGATGGCGGCCGGTTGCGCGCGCAATATCGCGGCAGCGAGGCGCAGCTCGACGAAGCGATCGCCGGTTACAACGATACGGTGCTGCGTGCGGTGCAACAGACCGCTGATCAAATTACCCAGCTTGATGCCTTGGCGCATGAACGGCTGGATCAGCAGCAGACGCTGGAGGCGAACGAGGCCGCATACAAGCTGGCCGAGGAACGCTACCGGGCGGGGCTCGCGAGCTACCTCTCGGTGCTGAACGCGGAGACGCAGGTGCTCACCGCGCGGCAAACCATGGTGAACATTTTCGCCGGCCAGGCAGTGGCGCGCGTGACTCTGCTGCTCGCCGTGGGCGGCAGCTTCGATCCTCATTCCTCCGGTGCGCTCGCCGCAGCGGTTGGTGCACCCATATCTGACTCGACCTTGACGCGGAACAAGCCATGAACGATCAAACCTCGAACGAACAAGCCACGAGCGAACAAGCCACACCCGAATCTGGTCCCAGCCCGACTCCCGGCCGCGCGCGCCGCGCGGGACTGTGGGGATTGGGCGCCGTCGTCGCGCTATGCGGCGTCGGTTACCTGGGCTACTGGCTGCTCGATGGGCGGTACTACGAGTCCACGGACGATGCCTATGTGAACGGCGATGTGGTGCAGATCACCAGCGAAGTGCCCGGCACGGTGCTGACCTTGAACGCCGATGACACCCAGCCGGTGCGAGCCGGGCAGACCCTGCTGCAGCTCGACCCTGCCGATGCGAAGATTGCCGAGGCGAACGCCGAAGCCGACCTCGCCCGGGCGGTACGCCAGGTGCGCGGCCTGTTTGCGCAAAGCAGCGAGCTGCGTGCTCAGATCGCGCAGCGGGAACAGTCGGCGCGCACGGCGGACGATGATTTGAAGCGCCGCGGCGGCCTGATCGCGGACGGCGCCATTTCCGCCGAAGAGCTTTCGCACGCCCGCGATGCCGTCACCTCAACGCGCGCCAATCTCACGGCGGCGCGCCAACAGTTGAGCCAGACCATCGCGCAGATCGACGGCACCACCATCGCCGATCATCCGCAGGTACTCGCGGCCGCGGCTGCAGTGCGCAATGCCGCATTGGCGCTGCACCGCACGGAAATCGTCTCGCCCGTCACCGGCTTGATCGCCAAGCGTTCGGTGCAGGTGGGAGAGCGTGTCGCCGCCGGGACGCCGCTGCTGGCGGTCGTGCCGCTCGATGATGTATGGGTGGATGCCAATTTCAAGGAAGGGCAGCTCGAGCGCATGCGCACCGGGCAGCCGGTAACCGTGCGTACCGACATGTACGGCCGCGGTGTGACCTATCACGGACACGTGGTCGGTATCGCCGCCGGCAGCGGCAATGCTTTTGCCTTGCTGCCGGCGCAGAACGCCTCGGGCAACTGGATCAAGATCGTGCAGCGGCTGCCGGTGCGCATTCTCCTGGATCCCAAGGAACTGAAGGCGCATCCGCTGCGCGTAGGGCTCTCGGCCACGGTGCGCGTGGACTTGCACGACACCTCGGGTCCGCTGATGAGCACGGCGCTGCGCAATGTTCCTCAGCCCACGCAGGCGAGCGCGGGAGACGATCCGGGGGTCGATACGCGCATCGCGGCCATCATCGCGGACAATGCGGGACCGAAGGCGCATGAGCCGGCCAAGCTCAGCCGCTCGGCGGACCGGCCCGTCCGGCGCCCGGCCGGCCGGCGCTCGGCGGTCGTGGCCGGCGACGTGTCGCTGTTGGCCGAAAGCCCGTGAGCGCGGCTGCGGCCATCGAAGCGCAGGCCGCCGCTTTCGGCGGGAGCCGCAAGGCTCTGACCGCGCTGGCCCTCGCGCTGGGCACCTTCATGCAGGTGCTCGATACCTCGATCGCCAATGTCTCCATCCCGACCATCGCCGGCAATCTGGGAGTGAGCTCGGATCAAGGCACCTGGGTGATCACCTCGTTCGCGGTCGCCAACGGGGTGTCCGTGCCCCTCACGGGCTGGCTCATGCAGCGCTTCGGAGTGGTGCGTACCTTCGTCGTGTCCGTGGGATTGTTCACCATCGCCTCCTTGATGTGCGGCCTCGCCTGGAGTCTGCCGTCCTTGATCGCGTTTCGCGTCCTGCAGGGCGGTGTGTCCGGGCCCATGATTCCGGGCAGCCAGGCGCTTCTCATCAATGTGTTCGGGCCGCACAAGCGCGCGACGGCGCTCACCATCTGGTCGGTGACCACGCTGGTCGCCCCCATCGCCGGCCCCTTGTTGGGCGGCTACATATCGGACAACTACATCTGGCCCTGGATATTTCTCATCAATATTCCGGTGGGCATCTTCTGCACGTTCGTCTGCTGGACGAATCTCAAATCGCAGGAAACACCGACCCGGAAGCTGCCCATCGACCGTGTCGGGCTGGTGCTGCTCTTCATCTGGGTCGGAGCGCTGCAGATCATGCTGGACAAGGGCAAGGATCTGGACTGGTTCCATTCGTCCGTGATTGTCATTCTACTGCTCATCACTGTCATCGCCTTCGCGGCGTGGCTGATCTGGGAACTCACCGAAGAGCACCCGATCGTCGACTTGAGTCTGTTCAAATCGCGCAGCTTCACGCTCGGCACCGTTGCGCTGTGCCTGGGCTACGCCGTGTTCTTCGGCAACATCGTGCTGATGCCGCTTTGGCTGCAGAGCTTCCTGGGTTACACGGCCACCTGGGCGGGCCTGGTGTCCGCTCCGAGCGGGGTGAGCGCCATCATGACTTCGTTGCTGGTAGGGAAGCTGATGCGCCGGTTCGACCCGCGCATGCTCGCGGCCATCTCGTTCGGCCTGTACGCGATTTCCTATTTCATGCGCGCCGCGCTTACCTCCAATGCCGGCTACCTCGCGTTCATGATGCCGCAGGTGGTGCAAGGCTTCGCCATGGGGCTGTTCTTCGTCGCCATGCTGGCGGTGATCTTCGACGGCCAGCCGCCGCACAAGATTCCGGCCGCCTCGGGCCTGTCGAATTTCCTGCGCATCACGGCCGCCGGCTTCGCGACATCGTTGACGACCACCTTCTGGGATCGGCGTGAAGCGCTGCATCAGGCGCGGCTCTCCGATACCATCAGCGTATACGCGCCCGCGTATCAGCAATCCCTGGCTCAACTGCATCACCTCGGGCTCAGCGATCAAAGTGCCGCGGCGGCGATGACGCAGGGCCTGGTGGGGCAGAGTTATCTGCTGTCTTCGCTGGATATCTTCTACTTGTCCGCGTGGCTGTGCGTGGCGCTCATTCCGCTGTGCTTCCTGGTGCGCCGTCCCGCGCCGACCGGCGCGATTGCCGCGGCGGCGGACTAAAGATCGGCGCCGGCGCCCCGTCTAAAGGCCGGCATTTCTCGCAATGGTGCGCCCGATCGCCGACCAATCGATGTCTTCGCCTTGCTGGGCGATCGTTTGCAGCAAGTGATTGCGCAGCACGCTGAGCAGAGGCATGGGGACTCGCAGTGCGTCCGAGGATTGTCCGACCAGGTGCATATCCTTGAGCCCGAGAGTTGCGGCGAATCCCGCCGGATTGAAGCGTTCCTCGGCAAGGATGGCGCCGTAATTGCGATACACGGGCGAATCGAAGAGGGTTCCAGCCAGAATTTCCACCAACTGCGCCTTCGGGATGCCGCCCTTTTCGGCAAGCGCCATCGCTTCGCCCATGGCTTCGATGGAGGAGAGAATCATGAAGTTTCCGCAAAGCTTTACCAGGCTCGCCGCCGAGTGCTTTTCTCCGACATATAAAACACGCCGGCTCACGGCGCCGAGCAGGGGTTGCGCCGATTCCAGGTCTGCGGCATCTCCTGAGGCGACCATCATCAGTTTGGCGGCCGACGCGGTGTCCGGACGTCCGAAAACCGGAGCGCACAGCAGGCGCTGCCCGTGCGCCGCATGCATCTTCGCCATTGCATCGGCGGTGCTGACGGCGATCGTGCTCAGCGAGATATGCAGGCCGCCCGGCGGGAGTCCGGCGAGCAAACCGTTCTCGCCTTGCAAGACCTGATGGAGCGCCGCGTCGTCGGCAAGCATGGTGAAGACGATCCGCCGATTCGCCGCGGCCTTGGGGTTCGGCGCCGGCACCGCGCCGGCTTCGACCAGGCTTCGCGCCTTTTCCACCGTGCGATTCCAAACCAGCAATTCATGACCGGCGCGCAGCAGATTGCCCGCGATCGCCGCGCCCATGTTGCCGAGACCGATAAAACCCACTTGCATGGATTGCCTCCAGGTGCCGAATCACCCCGCGGGACTGAGCGTCTTGCGGCGATGCCAGGTCGTCAGGCGCAGAGCCGCGAACGTCGCCACTATCATCAAAAGGTCGGTCAGCAGCGTGCCGGCCGCGGCTGCATCCACGCCGAACCTCGGCATGCTCAGGTAGGTTAGCAGCAAAACCGCCGCCGCGGCCAGCACGAACAGGGTTGCGAACACTTGGTGCTGGTTCGTGGCCGTCAATCTCACCGATTGGATCTGCCAGCACGACGTGGCGATGGCCGCGGCAAGGAGCAGGAAGAAGACCGAGGGATTGAATGGGATCTTGCCGTGGCTCCAGACCGCCATGATGGTAGCGTTCATAGTGCGTCGCGCGACGTCAGCCTATGTAATCCACTAGGCAGTAAAGGCCGGTAAAGGACCCGCTGCGACCTCCGGCCAATGTGTCCGCCAACTTGATTGTGCGCTGCGCATCCGATCCCATCAGGAAATTAGGGGTTGTGGTGTACATGGGGATCGCGTTGCCGGCATCGAGACCTGCCATCGGTGTCGACGCGCCTCCGGCAAGCAGGGTCGGTGATGATTCGGTGGTCGCGAGTGTGTACTGAAACGCGCCGCCATTTCCATTTGCGGGCTTGAAGAAGCGTATCTGCGTAATCAGGGCGTTCAAGGGCGATCGAAATTCGATGCTTCCTCCGCCGGAGGGCCAGTCGCTATTGGCACCCAGTATGGAGACCGTCTTTACATACGTGGTAGCACCGGTTCCATAGAACCAATTGACATCTGAGTCGACAATTTCGTGATAGCCCACAGTCGAGGCGTTCGAAGTGTTTCGACATTTGCTAAAGCGGATATTGGGATATCCGCCCGTATTGACGCCGGGGGTCATGGAAATAAAGTGTGCCGCGCTCGGATTCTGCAATAACGTGCAGTTCTCATACAGCGCCTGACTTTGGAAGTTGTAATTATTAGTGCTGTTGACGTAATTATGAAGGCCGCTTAGCTGAGAATTGCGGAATTCGATGATCGGGCCGCTTACGCCGGTGATCTCGAACACGCAAACGGCGTCGCTGGCTGATCGGTGCTGGATCTGTGAGGATTCGTCCAGATGGTTGAATCCGATGTTTCCTTGCGGCCATTGTGAGAGAAGGAGCAGCGAGTAGTCCGAAGAATGTTCGACGCGCAGGCCGTCCACGTTGAAGTCGCAAACTCCCTCCGAGTGAGAGACTCCCAGAAGTTGGAAGATGTAATTGGTAACCGTAGGGATGTTGTTCGATATGTCGCACGCCTGAATGTCGAAGTGGCCGCCGTAGGAGGAATTGATCCAACTTCCATTCGCAACGCTCCAGAATTTGCAGTTCTTCCACCAGAAGTTGAGAAACTGATCTGCAGCGATGGTTGCGACTGAAGTTGCACCGGTGGTTGCGTTGGATACTATCGCCGATCCTCCGGAGGTGGCCGAGACTTCGATATATGTGGTGGTGGCGACGACGATGAAATACGTCGTACCCGCTATGATCTGGCCACCGCCGCTTCCTACCGTCGTCGCGAACGAAATCGTGGAGCCCGCTGCGAAAGCCCCCGCTGTGTTCGTTAGCGCGATCTCGCTCGAGCCATTGGTAAAGGTCCCTGTCTGTGAGCCCGGGATATAAAGCCAATTGGCGATCGTGGCGCTAACCGTGCACTCGTTCCATTTCCATTCGCTGTTATTGTTGGCGCCGGTGAGCAGGTGAATGTTCTGCCAACTTCCGTTCCAGGTGACGTCCGTAAACCGATAGTCTTGGATGTTCGTGAGGCCACCTTGTTCAAAGCTATCGAGAAAGTCGCTGTTGGCATCGTTACCCAGAAAGGTGATGCCTTCGAATTTAACTACCAGCCAACGCTGATTCAAGCACAGAGGCCCGCTGCTCGATGGTGTGTAGACGATAGTCGTAAGATCAGAGCCTTGACCTCTGAACGTCAGACCGTCAATTTTGCCCGTGGGAGTCGAGGCGGACATCATCGCCTGGGCGGCGTTTATATAGAACGTGCCATGCCCGAAGCCTATTGTGGTAGTGCCGCAGGGGTCGCTTTCCCCGGTAACCACGCGGCTGCCGACGGCGGCGAGCGCGTAAGCTGCCCTGAGATTGGCGGTATCCAGCGCTCCGGAAGTATCGCCGGTCGGTGTAAGATGCACTATGCTCATGTTGAGGGATCCTTGGTTTCGATCGTCACGGTGGAACGCCACAAAGTCTGAGTTACCGGGCCTCTACAGTATTAGCGACGCGCTTATTCATTTCCCCTCACGGTGCCAGAATATTTTCAGGAGCGGGGCAGCAGCAGTGGTGCGTTAGGCTGCGCACACGAAACCTTTGCACGGGACGCTGGCTGCGACATTGAGGAGTGGCGAAAGGCCGCGCGGCCGGGGTTACAGTCCGGCATTCTTCGTGGAAACGAGCGCTGCCGCGGACCAATCGATGTCTTCTTGCGCGATGGCTTGCAATGAGGCTCCGCTCAAGATAGGTCGACGGCTTGACAAGAGCTTGCCCCGCGGCTAAGTATCCAGTAATACGGGGTTCCGGAAGGGACCGGTGAGAAATAGTCGTCGTCGCCACAAAGAGCCGGATCTATGCGAATCGGAGTCGTCATCGCCACCAAGGGTCGACCGCACGCCATAAGCCAGCTACTGAAACTGCTGGAGCGTCAAACGCTGCTTCCCACGATCGTGCTCGTGTCGGCAAGTGACCAAACCGACGTCGAAAGCGGTATCGTCAGTCCGATGAACGTGGAATTTATCTTCGGCCCGGCCGGATTGTGCATGCAGCGCAACCGGGGCTTGAACAAAATTCGATCCGAGTGCGATGCGGTCATCTTCTTCGACGACGATTTCGTGCTCTCGCCGGACTGGATCGAACAGTGCGCGCGTATCTTCGAGTCCGACAGCAGCGTAGTTGGTGTCACGGGAGTGTTGATTCGCGATGGCGCTAAAACGGAGGAAATTGCCTGGGAAGAGGCGATCAGCCTGGTCGAGACGCGAATGCCGGCCATTAGCGGCGCTTCCGTACCGTCCGTCTGCAAGGATCTGTATGGCTGCAACATGGCCTTTCGAATGCACGCGGTGGACGGATCGAGCTTCGATGAGCGGCTAGTACTCTACGGATGGATGGAAGATGCCGATTTCTCCAGGAGGGTTGGCAGGAAAGGCAGGCTCGTCAAGTCCGGCGCGATGGTGGGCGTGCATCTTGGCATAAAGTCTGGACGCATCTCGGGAAAACGATACGGCTACTCGCAGATGATCAATCCCTGGTATTTACACAAGAAGGGTACTCTGACGGCAATGGAAGCGGGGTCGAAGATCATGAGGCCGCTGCTCATGAATGCGGCAAAGGCATTCCGACCCGAGAAGGACATCGACCGCCTCGGACGATTCGGCGGAAATATCATCGGGCTCGGTCACTTGATGGTCGGCCAGTGTCGCCCGGAAGCCGCCGGCGAACTTTGACGGATTGCCGCGAACTCGACGAATCGTTATTACCCTGCATGAATGCCCTGGATAAAATCCGCCGATACGCCGCCGCGACCGCGAGAAACCCGGGTCTGCTCTCGCCGCGCAAGGACTATATCTTCATCCTGGGTCACATGCGCGCCCATACCTCGCTCCTGTCGCACATTCTCGGCAGTCACCCGGAGATCACCGGCCACTCCGAGATGCATCAGCGATATTCGGGCAGCCTCGATCTTTTGAAGCTGCGATTCAAGGTGTCGATCGACAACGCCGATACCCTGAGCGGACGCTATGTGCTGGACAAAGTGCTGAACGACTATCCTCTCGGTTCCCGCATCGTGAAGGCACCTGGGACCAAACTGATCTTCATTTTGCGGGAGCCGGAATCGACCCTGAAGAGCATCGTGGCCATGGGCCGGCGGTTCAACGGTGTCGATTGGCATGGCGACCCGCGCAAGGTAGTGAACTACTATATCGCGAGGCTCTCGCAGCTCGAGCAGATCGCAAAGACGCGTGCCGAGGCCGGAGCCTCGCCCGCGTTCTATTTGGACTCCGAGCGGCTGCTCGATCGCACGTCGGAGGTGCTTCGGGAGCTGACGCAGTGGCTCGGCCTTGCGACGGAATTGAGTGCCAACTACAAGATATTCGAGACGACGGGGCAATTGGGCTGGGGCGATCCGTCCGACGCCATCAAGTCCGCCCGAATCGTGAAGCCCGTCGCGGGCCACAATGCCGTCGAGCTCGATGCACAGATCCGGGAGGCGGTATGGGACCCCTACCGGCACTGCCGGAACACGCTCATGTCGCTTTGCCGGATCGTCCAGGAGCCGCATGCGCGCTAAGCAGCGCTGTCCACCGCCTTGCGCTGTGTTTCCAAAGGCTGCTCCACACCGGAGCGCGTGTCGAGCTTTCTGATGATGTACTTGCCAAACGATATTCCACGGATTTCCACCGTCGCATACAGAATGCGCGAAACTAGGGCGGTCACCGCAACGACACACAGGTAGTATCCGAGGCTGGAAAGATCTCCGGGCTTGAAGAGCGAGGTGAAGCCGATTCTCGCTAGACAGTAGATCACGGCGAACTGTACCAAGTACATGCTGAAACTGATCTCGCCGATCAGCGATATGAAGCGATTCACCAGCAAGCCGACCGGAAATATCGCCAAGTTCAATGCGCACAGCGCGAATATCCCTGAGAACACCACGTGATTCGATAGAAAATTCACGTGGAAACGCGCCAAGACCGCGAGCTGAACGATGACGATAAATCCGAAAACACAGTCGAAAATGACCACTCTTCTATTGAGTACGTCCTTATTCTCAAATACGAAGCAAGCAAGTATGCCTATGGCGAACACGGGCAGCTGGCCGAAGAAGTTCTGGAATAAAAAGCTCGATACGAGGTATTGCTGATCGGCGGGATAGGACGCGGCGAAAATCTGATAGTAGATCATGGCTGAAAGTTTGCAGAGCAAAAGACTCAGCGCCAGGAATACAACGCTGGAAGGTATCGATTTGACGTACTTCATGAGAAGTGGAAGTATCGAGTAGAATGTCATCTCAACGGCGATAGACCAGCCGCCGGGCACGACGGAGTCTATGGTTTCCGGATGAAACCCGTGAAGGAACAGGGCCGTGAGGAGAATGAACCACCACTTGATGCCGTTCGGTGCCCAGTAGCTTGCCGCCATCCCATTCAGCAAGGTATACACGACTATCCCGATGTAGAACATCGGCGCGATCCGGAAAAACCGGCGGATATAGAAATTTCGAGAGGGATGCGTTTCATGTGCGCTTCTGAATCGCCAAGATAGGCAAAGCGTGAGAGCGCTTGCGATATAGAACAGCTGAACGCCTCTGCCGCCGCCGGCCATGAGCGTATGTAAAAAGCCATGCCGGGGTGCGACGGACTGTGCAGAGTGGACCATGACTACGCCCAGAATCGCATAGCCGCGCAGCGCATCGATAAACGCGTATTTCTTCAAGCCGCTCGATGCGCGTGCCATAGATCGTGGGTCGTCCTGCGGATTCACATCCATCTAGGCTACGGGATGCGTGGCATTAGCCGAGCGCGGCGGCGGTCTATGGGCGCTGTCAGAAATCTCCTACACGGTATTATTAAGGACATCCGAGAGGCCGGTATCCTCGCTACAATCGCCAACGACACATTTCAATGCCATCGTCATCGATGCGGTGCTGTGAGACCAGGATCAGCGAGAACTGAGTAAGTCCAGAAAATGTCTAGAAAAGGCCAAGTCTCAACCTTTGTATACCCCGCGCTGGGCAGCCGCTACGATCTTTGGTTCGTGCGCATGTCCGGCAGTGGGCTGGGAAATTCCTTCTACAATTATTTCCAGGCAGTCGCTCTGGCGGAACGATACGGCGCGCGGGTGATCGTACCGCCCTGGTTTTCGGTGAAAATCGGACCCATGCTCCGCGGCCAAAGCGGCAAGCGCTTCTACTTGGGCATGTTCAAACCGTATCGCGGGGATGTGGGCGGCCTGCAAAAGCTATGGATTCTGTTATCTCGATACCCAAGGCGTAACACGGTTGAGGTGGATGGGTCCCGGCCGGCTGCGCTGGAGGAAGGTGCCTTAAACATCGTCACGGTGAACGGCAAATTCACCTTCGCCGGCCTCTATCCTCATAGAGACGCGATCCGCCGGAGGATTCTCGGTATCGTCAATGACCCTGTGCCTCCCAACCATAGCTGGGGCCGGGGGGGATTCATAGCTGTTCACGTCAGGATGGGGGAGTTTGCCCAGGTTTCGGATACAAAGCTCATTACGGGCGGTATGGACAATGTAAGAATTCCGCTATCTTGGTACGCCAATCTGGTAAGAAAACTTCGCGCGTGTTACGCGCAAATGCCGATTTTCATTTTTTCCGACGGAAAGGAACAGGAGTTGATGCCTCTGCTCGAATCGGGTGCAACCCAATACCGATCAGGCTCAGATATGACCGACCTCTTGGCCATGTCGGCGGCTTCGATACTTGTCGGGTCCAATTCCACTTATTCGCGATGGGCGGTTTTTCTCGGCGATATGCCGTCCATCTGGGTCAAGCGCGAGGTTCAGGAAGAAAAGCCGTCCGGCGCCGACACCCCCATTCTGTACGTTCCCATTGATGCCGCCGACCCGACCCTGTGGCCGGACCGAGGAGTGTTTTGCCAAGACGTCTCGCGCTGACACCGGACCATATTCGATTACTCGCGTCTCTGGGTTTCAATTTCCTCGGGAAGGCACCCGGCGTGGCGGCCGTGTTCGTCATATTGCCGCTGGTCAGCCGAAGTCTGGGGACGGCCGCATACGGCGAATTGCTGTCGGCAATGGCTTTGGGTTCGCTGTTCATCTTGCCTTTTGGAGGCATAAACGCCGTTGGCCGGCGGATTTTGGCCTCGGCATTCGGCGCAGGAGATCGGGCAGGCCAGGCGAACGCATTCATAACCACCATGGCTCTCCTGGCGGGGGTCGCTATTGCTGCCTCGGTTGTCATGATCGGCGCAACCGCAAGTTCGTGGAGCAGGCCGGTCTTCGTGTTCGTCAGCTTGCTGCCCGTACTCGTCGGCTTCTGCAACGGCTTCGACAACGCTCGGGCGAGCTTTAACGAGCACTACGTCACCGCTGCATTTCAGCTTGTCTCGCAAATAGTGATCTACTCTCTGGTCTATTTCGCCGGGCTTCCGCCGGGCGGAGTAATTCTTGCTGTACTGGCTCTGCAATCTCCTTACCTCCTGGCGAGCGTGGCCACGCTCGTCGCGCTGCTGCGGCGGCGCCCCTATCTGATGCGCGGCAAAATTATCGGAGTTCGTCGAATGGCGGCCCCCGCTCTGGGCGTAGTCATGGCGGACGGCGCGCTGGGAGCCCTTCTCAATTTGAGTGTCTACTGGATGAAGGCGGCCGGCAGCGCGGAAATGGCCGCATGGGTCGGTACTTTCCTGCGCCTCTTTCAAAGCTTCTTGTCGCCGGCCCTTTTAATCCTGTTTCCCGTCACGACCTACATATCGATGCGCTGGGCGCAAATGACGCCGCGGCGCCAAATTGTCCTATATAACGTATTCATATTGGCCGGGCTGACTTATGGTCTGCTCGTTGGTTGCGCGATGGCCTTCGCCGGGCCGTTATATATCAATCGCATGTTCAAGCTGGCAACACATGGCGACAACGTCGACGTGCTGGCGCTGAGTCTCTTCCTTGGCGCCATCGTCGCGCAGAAGGCCTACACGATGCTGCTGTACGCCGTCTCAGAAGCCAGGTTCGTTTCTTTCGGGACGGCCGTCATCTCGGCGCTCGGCATCGGTGCTGCGGCGCTTGCAAGCCGCTGGCTGCCGCCAATACGTGCCATCGATGTATTGTTCGTATCCATGGGGATAGGTCTCCCCGTCTTACTTCTGATCGCAGACTATCGCTATAAACGCGAAAGGCGAGACGCCGCATCGCTGGCTCGAGAATCCTCATCCAGCGGTGGATCGATGTGAATCCAGGCAACCATGCCAATCGACGCTTTGGGACCGGATGGCTTGTTTTATATTGTAAAGTAGTGAAACTACTTCCCAACGGGGATAAACGATCTTTCTCATGATTACGCCTCGCAAGCCAAGAGTCCGCATTTATCACAATAATCTTTGGGCGAGATACAAGGGCGCTATTTTTTCGAAAATCCATGTCAAGAGCGGGCGGCTCGCGCTGGCCATTGAATTCGTTCAGGTGGCCGAGACTTCGATCGAGCGCGCGCAGCTCGGCGGAGTCGATCGTTCGTATCACCAATATCCGTTCAAATTGCTGTTTCCGAAATCCCATAACGACATTCCGCGATACAAGCTGGTGCTTGCAGTGGCTGGCGACTTGCTGCGGAATCGCGGTGACCTGGTCGTAATTGCCGGCTATCACCAACCCGAGTATTGGGTGATGCTCATGTTGTGCATTTTGCTGCGGCGTAAGCGCGCGGTGTTCTGCGACTCAACCGCTTATGATCGCGAGAAATATCGCTGGAAAGAGTGGGCGAAAGGCTTCTTCTTCCGCCGCTGCGACGGTATTTTTTGCTACGGAACCAGGAGCAGGGAATACGTCGCGAGTTACGGCGTCAAGGAGCAAAGGATATTTTCGGACTGCCAAGCCGCAGCGCTTCCTCACGAATACGATGCCGGCGCAGTGCGTAGGCACTTCGAAAGCAAAGCCGACGATGGCGCGGCATCCGTTAGATTTTTGTTCATAGGCCGCTTGGCGGAGGAAAAAGGGCTATACGACCTGCTCGACGCATTTCGCCGTGTTCGCGAACAGATGCCCGAGGCGAGGCTTGATATTGCGGGGTCCGGCCTGCTGGCGGACGAACTGCAGCAACGGGCGAGAGAACTTGGACTCGAGTCCACTGTGGCGTTTCTCGGTACGAAAAGTCCGGAAGATATCGGGCTGCTGTTGCTGAGCAGCAACGTCATGGTGCTGCCCAGCCATACGGAGCCCTGGGGCTTGGTGGTCAATGAAGCGCTCAGTTACGGCTGCCCCGTGGTCGTCAGCGATATCTGCGGATGCGTGCCGGAACTGGTTCGCGATGGCATTACAGGGTATTCGTTTCCCGTTGGCGATGTCCGAGCGCTGTGCGCAGCAATGCTATCTGCCGCGCGGATGTCCCAAGACCGGGCTTCGGCCGCCGAGCGATGCCTCCAACTCATTAAACGATATACACCCGAACGTGCGGCAGATGAGATTCTGAGCGGTTGCATTCGTATGCTGAACACACCGCAATAGCTCGTTATGTTTGGAATGGGTCCGACGTCGGCTGCGGCACTCGCCGTTTCCGGGGGCGGTCTCAGGGCGCGGAGCGGGCCGCAAAAAACTCGGCGATCCGCCTACACATATCGCGTGAAAGGGCCTCTACATAGGGTTCATGCATCATACTGATGTGCGTCCCGACGATCCCGACAACTTCCGACTGCGAAGCGAATTTTCGCCATATCCGGCCGATTTGCGGCAGCGAGAGAAGGGGCTTCACGCTCGCTTCATAAACCACGACCTCCCCGGAGTAGCTTTTCGGCACGTACGCAAACAAGGCGCCGAACAGCCGATTGATGAACGCTTTATGCGCGGGCGGATATCGCGAAACGTCCATCACTCCTTCAATTCCATAGCCGCCGCGCAGCTTCTGTCCGCGCTTCAGGCCGATCGCCCTTTTGCCGAGCGCCACCGCGTTGTTCGAGATGCTCCAAATCAACGAATGCAGCGTTCGACTGCGCATCAGATCTCCGTGACTGAACCAGCCCTGCACATTGCGGGCGAGTTCCATCAGATAATCCGCACTCCATCGGCGCAAGGGGACACCGGTATTCTCCGGCACCCCGTCGATGATGAGCAGAGGCCCCACCTCGCGGCCGCGAGCACGCAAATTGTCGGCCATCGCCAACGCGATCACGCCTCCGACGCAGTATCCGCCGAGCAAAAAAGGCCCGGCAGGCTGAAAATTGACCAGCACGTCCGCGTAATGATCGGCGATGGATTCAACCGATTTGCCGAACTCGGCATCCGACATCTGGTTTGAAGGCGCTTGGATGCCGTAGAAGCGGATGTCGGGCTCCATGCCTCTCGCCAAATCCAGAAAGTCCGTCCCGGCGACTCCCGATGCAGAGTGCACGCAATAAAAGGTAGGCCGGCGCTCGTCCGTGCCGAGCGCGGCATCGTTGATGGGCACGATCGAGCGGTCGGAATTACTCGAAACCCTTGCAAATAAGGCGTTGGTGCCGCCGGTCATGGCCGCCACGGGGGAGACACTCATGCTCGGTTCGGCGGCATCGGCTGCCGGCCGTGGCCCATTCGGCGGGTTCCACGTAACACCGGTTTTGCACAAGGGTTTTGTATGCTAGACATAGCTCTATAAAAGATGCGGCTCAGGGAATACGACGCACCGCATGATCCATGCAATCCCAGCCCGGCTTTCCCCTCAACATTAATGTAACATGCCGCGCCCCGGCCCTAATTCGCGAGTGACTACAATATGTCGTCTATTGACGACATTTAATTTAAGCAGAAAGTTCTAGCGATCGACCCTTTCGGGCGGGTATTTGAAAGGATTCGCTGCCCAACTGACAGGCCCATACCGCCGTGATAGGCTTGAGAAGCTATGGCCAGTGACTGCTCGATTAGGTTTGGAACGTCAACGGCGAACTTCGTCGCCAATCCCATCAACACTGCGTGGGTACTCGAGGGTCAGCCGCAAGCGCGACTAGAGCTTTTGTCGAGCAGCGCGGACGGCACCGCGAGCACCTACTTCTGGGATTGTACCGCCGGACGGTTCAATTGGTTCTACAGCTTCGACGAAACCTTGCACATCCTGGAGGGAGAGGTGACGCTGAAGGACCCGGCGGGCAATTCGCGTCGCGTGGCGGCCGGCGATACGATTTTTTTCCCGGCAGGGTCCAGCGCCGAGTGGACCGTGGACAAATACGTACGAAAGCTGGCGTTTTGCCGCACGCCCGTGCCTGGATACCTGACCTTTGCCCGTCGGATCGTTCGGCGCGTCAGGCGGGCCGTGCGGGGCGGGAGCGGCAAGGAGACCGGCTCCGGACTCCTTTAGAGCAAACGCGCCGCCGTCAGCAAGGGCGCCGTCTTTGTCTCCTTCAAAGAGCGCAGATGCCGGATTTTGCTGCGCTGCCACTCCAATAGGTCAAATCTTGAGCTTGTGAGGGAATGCCTCCCGCGCCATAGATTTGCACGCCTCCCTTGAACGAGAAGACATCGACGCCGTTCCGGGAAAGCGTAAATAGCGGAGTACCGGGTTGCAGCGGCATTTTAAACGACGTTACTCCCGCCGCGGCGTTCTGGGAATATGTGGTGCCCCCGATGGTGATTTTCAGCTCGCCCGGGGCCGTCAAGAACGCCACCAACTCTATATGGTTCTCCGCAGGGGTGCCGTTGGTGGTGTCCAATGTGCTCTGCGCCGGCCCAGCGGCATTGGTGGGTTCGCGGCGATAGAAGTAGTAAAGGACATCGTGCGTAATCGTCGGCTGCTGTTGAGTCAAGAACCACGCCGCGTAGTACCCATTCAGGTTGTAGTAGCCCGTGCCGATGTCGCGGCTCAGCGTCGCGTCGGTATACGGCTCGACTTCGCTGCTTTCGGAGAAGTCGCTCCACGTCACTAACTGAATCCAGTCTGAGTCTCCCTGGATCGCGCTGCTCCAGGCGTTGCGAAACGCCATGCTGTTTCCCGCTTCCTCAAAGACGAAGTCTTTGGGGCGAAACTGCTGTGGGCCGACGGGCATCATGAATATCTTGCCGTAAGTGCTGTGTACGGTTTCAGGGTAGCTTTGCATGGCGCTCGCGGCGGGCCCGGTGGCCGTTCCCCAATCGCCAAACCCGTAGGACAGCGAAGCGAATGAGCTGGCGGAGCTGCTCCAGCCGAGAAACGTAGGCACGAAAGCGACGTTGATTCCTTGGGCGCTCAATTTCTCGAGTACGGATTGCCACCACGCGGCCGAATTCAGGTTCGCGTCGAAGGCCGATACGACGAGGCGTCCATCGCTCAGCCGGTAAGCGGCGGGGTTGCCGGCGACGGCGGTTATGATCTGAATCACGGCGGCGGAGTCGGAACCTAGCGCGGTCATGTCCGGCATGACGACTATTTTGAAGCGAGAATCGACGGCTTGGGCCGCCGCCAGCAGAGTCTGTAAGGGGCCGCTGCTGTCGGTGGCTTCGCTGGCCGACATGGTATCGAAGGTAAAGCCGGTGATGCCGCGGGCAATCGCCGTGCGTACCTCTGCCTCCATGTTCAACTGGTGCCAGTTCAAGAGAAGGCTCGGGTTTGTTCCCAGCGGCCTTTGACGCAGGAAGCCGCCCTCCGCCACCCATTTGTCCGATTCGCCGTCCTTAGTGAGGTATTGCGTGTTGTAGTAATCGACGGCGGCAGGCAGATTGTCGAGGGACACGGGGAATGGGGAAAAATAGTGCGCAAACACTTTCTTTGCAGAACCAAATAGCGCATCCGCCGGGGGCATGGTCAACGGCAGGCAGGCGTCAGCGTTGTTATAGCCGGTGACCAAAGTCGAGGCGGCCGGCGCAGTAGCAGGGGCAACATGAATAGCAGTAGCAGGCACCGAGGATGCGCTCGTCGCGGGGGTTGCGGCCGGCGCTACGACCGGCGTTGCGGCAGCGGGCGCCTTGGGGGGCGTCGCGCTTGGGATCGAACTGGGTGATGTGCTTGCCGAGGTCCCGCTCTGCGATGGGTCGTCTGAGGTGCAGCCGCTGAGAGCCGCAATGTAAGAAATGCACACCAATCCGACGCATGCCCTGAGCGCGCGAACCTTGTTTAACATAGTCACCCGTTCCTACTGCTGTGTGATATCCGCGGAACGCAGGCGACTACGACCAAAACCAGAGTTACGCGGGCAGCGCGACGCTGCCTTCGGTAACCCCGCTATCTGCCGCCCGCAGACCGGAAGCTTTGCGCCCCCGACTTGCGACGGGTTTGCCCTTGAACGGCGGGCAGTAAATCACGGGTTGTATTGGGCGGCACTGTGTCGTTGTCCAGAGACTCTGTCGTTGCACAGAGACATGCTGTCACTTGATTTTCTTCGCTTTGTGAACTAATACACATTTGTGGCACAAAGCGTGTGACGGAGTTGCTGTCGGACATTGGCTTACGCTGAAAGGGATGGAATTCTTGCATCACAACTGCTCAATATCTGGCCGAATGAGCGCACGGGGAACATGGAATCGGCCGGATGGAGGCCCCGCACGATGAAAATTTTGATCTACAGCGCCAACTTTGCACCTGAGCCGACGGGCGTGGGCAAGTACTCCGGCGAAATGGCGTGGTGGCTCGCTGAGCACGGGCATGAAGTGCGCGTCGTTGCCGCGCCTCCGTATTACCCGATGTGGAAGGTCGATCGGAAATATCTGTGGCCGCCTTTCCGCCGCGAACAGTGGCGCGGCGTCGAGGTATGGCGGGCACTGCTCTGGGTGCCTAAGTCGCCGACGGGGCTGACTCGACTACTGCACCTGCTCTCGTTCGCGATTACCTCGTTTCCCGTGATGCTATGGCAGATCGGCTGGCGGCCGGATTTGGTGTTGACGGTTGCGCCTGCATTCATGTGCGCGCCTGCCGGCCTGCTGACTGCGCGCTTATGCAGAGCCAAGGCCTGGGTGCATTTGCAGGACTTCGAGGTAGACGTTGCGTTCGGGATGGGCCTTCTGAAGGGAAAGCTCCTGCAGCGGATAGTGCTGCGGATAGAACGCTGGTTGCTGAGGCGCTTCGACAGCGTGTCGACGATATCCGGCCGTATGGTCGAGCGGCTGCTCACGAAGGGCGTGGAGCCGGCGCGTACTCGTTACTTTCCGAATTGGGTCGATGTAACGCGGATCGGGCCCATGGCGAGCGGAACCTTTCGCTCGAAGCTCGGGATATCCCCCGATGCGGTCGTAGTCCTGTTCTCCGGAACTTTGGGCGGCAAACAGGGCCTGATGGTCATCCCCGAGGCGGCGCGTCTTCTCGCTGCACGCGGAGACATCCTATTCGTCGTGTGCGGCGATGGAGTCATGAAGCACAGCCTCGAGGCGGCTGCGGCCGAGCTGCCGAACCTGAAGTTCCTGCCGCTGCAGCCGTCGGGGCGCGTGGCGGATTTATTGAACATGGCGGACATTCACTTGCTGCCGCAGAGTCCGGACGCGGCGGATCTGGTGTTGCCGTCGAAGCTGTCGGGCATGCTTGCCAGCGGCCGGCCGGTGATCGCTACCTGCCGGTCGGGAACCGAAATCAGCGGAATAGTTTCACAGTGCGGGATCGTGGTCGAACCTGAGGACGGCCCCCAGCTGGCGCTCGCCATCGTGAAACTTGCGGACGACCCGGAGGCGAGGTTCGAACTGGGCCGCCGAGCGAGGTCGTATGCAGAAGCGAATTTTGAGCGCGACGCCGTCCTTGGGGCCATGTTCAGGCCTTTGGAGGGCCAGCTATCGGACGTGGCGAACGACATAGCCGTCTAAGCGCCGTGGCGCGGGCGGCGCGTCCGCGGCAGAGATTAAGTGGCCGCGTTAGGTGAAATCGGATGCACCCGCGAGCCGAGAATTGGCACCATGAGAAAAAGGCCCTAACATCACGCAAATGCACGCCTTATTGACGGATTTTGCAGTAGTCTGTAAGCGGGTTTCGCATTGTAATGAGCAGGTATATTTATGATCGCAGAGCGCAGTCTGCCGTGAATCCAATCAAGCAGGAGACGTTCCGCAAGCGCCGCCGCTGGGCCGGTGTTTTCGCCCTCTACATAGTGTCGCTGATGGCGCTGGCGGCCATTCCGTCGGCGGCGCGGGCTGCCTACCTATTGGGACCCGGAGATCTGCTGAAGATCACGGTATTCAAGAATCCCGATCTCAGCCTCGATGTCCGCGTATCCGATTCAGGCTCCATAGGGTACCCCCTCATAGGGTCGGTCCCGGTGAAGGGCCTCACCCTCGATGCCGCGGAAAGGAAGATCGCGAAATTGCTTCAAGATGGAGGATTCGTCGTCAACCCGCAGATCTCCATCCTGCTCACTCAAGGATTCAGCGATTTGGTGTCTGTGATCGGCGAGGTCAACAAGTCGGGACGATATTCCAGCGAGGCCGCCGGTGGACATGTGTCCGGAATGCTGGCATCGGCCGGCGGAATCTCGCCTGCCGGCGGCGAAGTGGTCACGGTGTCCGGCGAGCGCAACGGCAAGCCGTTCAGGCGCGAGGTTGATATCGTCAAAATGTCTTCGAGCGGAAATGCGGCCGACGACATCGAACTCTACGGCGGCGACACGCTATTCGTGAAGAAGGCGCCCTTATTCTACATTTATGGACAGGTGCAGAAGCCCGGCCAGTACCCGCTCGAGAGCGGCATGACGGTCATGCAGGCGCTTGCGACGGGAGGCGGAGTCACGGGTAAAGGCACCCAGCGCGGCATCGTCCGCCATCGGCGCGACGCCAGCGGAAAAGTGAAGGAGGAGAGCGTGTCCCTGGATGACGATGTGCAGGACAAGGACGTCATCTACGTCAAGGAGAGCCTGTTTTGACGCTTCACCAATTCCTTTTGATATTGCGCGCCCAGTGGCGTATTGCGGCCTATATATTCGTCGGGGTGGTGACCGCCGTATTGGTGTTGAGCCTGATTTGGCCCAAGCAATACACGGCGATCGCATCCGTCGTGGTCGACAACAAATCGGATCCCGTTGCGGGGGGCGCCAACGCGGCCGCGGCCGGGCAGCCGGCCAACAACTATGTGAATACAGAGGCCGACATCATCGGGAGCGAGCGCGTGGCCCAACGGGTCGTGAAATCGCTGCGGCTCGATCAGCAGCCGGAGGCCAGGCAGCGATGGGCGAAGCAGTCGGACGAGGATATCAGCGTCGTGATCGCCGACTATTTGCTGGACAAGAAAGTCGTCGTGGCGCCGACCCACGACAGTCCGACGCACTCGAGCAACGTCATCGACATCTCTGTCACATGGTCGGATCCTAGGACAGCGGCGGCGCTGGCCAATAGCTTCGCGCAAACCGCGATCGACACCAACATCGAATTGAAAGTGGAACCCGCCAAGCAATACGCGGTTTGGTTCGAGCAGCGCGCCAGCGCTCTTCGCGCCGATTTGCAGGCGAAACAAAAGCGCCTGTCGGATTACCAGACCGCCAACGGCATTGTGGCGACGGACGAAAAGCTGGACGTGGAAAACGCGCGTCTGACCGAGCTTTCGACGGAATTGGTGACCATACAAGGGGAGCAGCAGGACAGCCAATCCCGTAGGCACCAGGTTGGCGGCGATATCGAGTCGATGCCTGCCGTCCTGCAAAGCCCCGTGATTCAGAGCCTGAAGGCGGCGCTGGCGCAGGCAGATGCAAAACGGGAAGATATTGCAACGCGGCTTGGCAAAAATCACCCCGATTACAAGGAAGTGGAGGGGGAAATTGCCATTTTGCATAACCGCATTGCTCAAGAGAGCGCCAATATCGCGGCATCGCTCAATAACCAAGCGCAAATCGACACGCGCCGTGAAAACGACGTCAAGGCGGCGTTGGAGGCGCAAAAGAAGAAGGTCCTCGACCTCAAGCATGAGCACGATCAGGCGGCCGTTTTAGAAAGCGATGTGACGACCGCACAGCGCGACCTGGATGACGTCACCAAGAGTCTTGCCCAAAGCAGCCTGGAAAGCCTGACGCAGCAGACCAATGTCGTGCAATTGTCCACCGCGGAGGCGCCGACGAGTCCCTCCAGCCCGAAGCTGGTCATCAACATGCTATTGGCCGTTTTTTTGGGCGGCGTGTTCGGAATTGGGGCCGCGCTCGCCGTCGAAATGAGCAATCGCCGTGTGCGCGAAGAGGAGGACATGCTGGATCTTCTCGGTGTCCCGGTGCTGGGCAGAATCCAGCCGGTGAACTTGCGTTCGGGCCAATTGCTCCTGCCGAAGGCGGCGGGGCGCCTCGAGCCATCGACCATCTGACTCCTTCAACTCAATTTCAAACTCGAGTATTTTAATGAGCAAAACCGCGGACAGAGTCATCAAGACTCGCGACATACCTCAAGACCGCGGCCGCGCCATCGGCGCCATCCTCATCGAGCAGGGCCGGCTCGACGTGGAAGACGTCGAGGAGATTCAAGCGTTCGCGAACCTGCACGGCTTGCGGTTCGGCGATGCCGCCGTTCAGCTGCAGCGGCTGTCGCAGCTCGACATCCAATCCGCCATTGCCCAGCAGTACAATTATCCGGTCTTGGCGCGGGGCGGCGACAGCGGAGTGGCCGACGATGTCATCGCGGGATACCAGCCGCAGAGCGAGGCCGTCGAGCCCTTGCGCGCGCTGCGCAGCCAATTGATTCTTCGGTGGCTCAACGGCACCAAGCGCAAAGTGCTGGCGGTGACCAGTCCCGAGCGCGGCGAAGGGCGCAGCTGGCTGGCGGCAAATCTTGCAACCATGTTTGCGCAGCTTGGCGAGCGAACACTCCTCATCGACGCGGATATGCGTCACCCGAGCCAGCACCGATTGTTCAATATCGACAATTCGGTGGGATTGTCGGCGCTTCTGACCGGGCGGGCGGGGCGAGAAATCGCGCGGCGCATTCATCCGCAGCTCCGGCTGTACGTACTGCCGGCGGGCGTGCTTCCGCCCAATCCGCAGGAATTGCTGGCACGCCAGGTATTCGAAGTGGTCGTGGAACATTTTGCCGCTCAATTCAGCGTGGTCATTGCCGACACGCCCGCGATATCGGAAACCGCGGACGCGCAAATATTGGCGGCGAACGCGGGCAGCGCCATCATCATTGGACGCCGCAATCATACGCGGCAATCGAAATTACTCGCCGCCATGGACATCCTGACGCAGAGCGGCGTGAATGTCATCGGAAGCGTACTTAACGAGTATTGAGCAGCCATGACGATACGGGCCGCAATTCTGAGTCCCAGGGATTGGCTATCGTGAAGAAAAAGGTTTCGGTGCACGGTTTCAGCGTGCGGGTACTCATCGGCCTCGCGATCGTCCTCAACGAGATAGTGTTCGTCAATTTCCTGGCGTCGGCCGGCGTCGAGGTCGTACTTTCCAGCGCGGTGGTGACCGTCGCGTTGCTGCTTCAGCTTCGATTTGCGGTGCGGCGCGACGCGGGTGCCCCGGCCGACATTGTCGTATTTATTTTCAATTGGTTGTTTCTCGACCTGGCGCCGAAAGCTCAATTGTTGAGCATGCCGCAGCAGCTGGTCAACACATCGGCGGTCGATGTCGGCACGGTGGCTACCACGAATCTGGTCTGTGCGCTGTTCATGGTGGTGTTCACGGTCGTTTACGTGATCCTGAGCAGGCACTCCGAGGACGCTGCGGTGCCTGCCGCCGCCCCGCCGCGGGAAATCTCGGGCCGGGGAATAGGGATTGCGGTTCTCATCTGTGTCATGGTGGTTGCGGTAGCGGCGCCTATCGCATATCGATCTGTGGACAGCGATGCGACAGCCACACCAGCAAAGTTGATCATGGGCAGGTTTCTGCTGTTTCTTCCGTCGGCGACACTGCTGATACTCTTGAACGAGACGGTTCGCAGCCCGCGGAAACTGCTTTTCAGCCGAGTGTGCGTGTTGTTGCTGATGTTCGTTTTGGTGGCTATCACGGAAAATCCGTACACCGAAAAGCGCAACGCATTGGGGCCCGTCTATCTGGCGCTGATCCTCGTTTTATTTCAAAATTGGTTTGCGAGCCGGACCCGACGGTTGGTGCTGCTGGTGCTGGGGATGGTGCTCGTTTTTCCGGCCATCGCCGTATTCACGCAAAACCACAACGCAATCCTCGGTCAATTTTCCATGAGCCAGATCGGAAGCCAGATCGCGGATCATTACTTCTCCATCAACTACGATTCCTGGGCCAATATATATACGAGCATCGAAATCGTCCGGGTGCACGGGCTGCAATGGGGTCACCAGTTGCTGGGATCGATGTTGTTTTTCGTGCCGAGTTCGTTGTGGCCCTCGAAGCCGCTTGCAACCGGCATATTTCTGGGCAATTACCTGATCGCTCACTACAGCATGTGGTTCACGAATCTGTCGGCGCCGTTGGTCGCGGAGGGTTACTTGGATTTCGGGTACATCGGAGTTGTCGCGTACGCCGCCGCCATGGCTTATTTCGTGGCGTTTCTGAATACACTGGCGCGGCGGCCGGACAAGTGGGCCGCGTTGCCCATGGCAACCTATGCATCGGTGTTTTTGATGATTGCCCTGCGCGGATCCTTGATGATTGCGATGGGATTCGGGGTTGCGGCGTTCCTGTCGTTCAGCCTCGCATCTGCAATGCTGTCCGTGAAATCCCCGGCGCGGCTATCCCGGCGTGCCGGTAGGGAAATCACCCGACGGCCGACGGGCATTTCAGTGGGACACGGGGGATGACTCGCTGCGTCGCATTCGTCGGGCCATTGCCGCCGCCGGTGCATGGATTCTCGAGTGTCTGCGCAATGATGTTGGAGCTCTTGAAGTCCAGAATGCCGGTTGAGGTGTTCGATCGGGCACCCAAGCACGCCGGACCGCGGAAGTTTGCGCAGCAGTTTATCAGGCCCTTGATGTACCTTGCCGGCTGCTTCCGGCGGCGCAACGCTGTTTTGTACTTGGCGCTGTCCGGCGGTCGCGGCCAAATCTTCGACTTGGGCTATGTGCTTGCCGGTAAGTTGTTCCGGCAGCAAATATTCATTCATCATCACAGTTTCGCCTATATCAACTCACCGTCCTGGCTCAGCAAATGCCTGCTCGCAATGGTTCGCGGGGATACCCATGTCGTGCTCAGCCGCAATATGGGCGTATCGTTGAGGCGGATATACGGGTTGAAGGAGGATGGCGTAAGGGTCGTATCGAATGCCTCATTCTACGATTCCGCGGAAGAAGGTGTGGCGGCGGCGGGCGGCGACACGGCGCCGATCAACGTCGGGTTCTTGTCCAACATCACCTTCGACAAGGGGTTCGTTGAATTCTTCGGCGTTTTGCACCGATTGAAGCAGATTGGCGTCGAGTACCGGGCGCACATCGCCGGCCCTCTCGCGCCGGAGGCGCGCACTGCCTTCGACAGACTCATGGGCGCCGCCAGCGATGTCCACTATGCCGGACCCGTGTATGGGACCGACAAGGAGCGCTTTTATGCAAGCCTGGACATTTTTCTGTTTCCCACCAACTATGCCAACGAAGCGGAGCCGCTGGTAATCTACGAGGCCATGCGGCGCGGCGTCTATGTGATCGCCTGCGACCGCGGCGCGATTTCCGAGATGCTGCTCAACGGTGCCGGCCTTGCCCTCGACCGGGGTGACATAGTGGAGGCGGCCGCGACGCATATTGCGAAACTCAGCCGTGACCGCCGCGCATTGGCCTACTCCCGAGAGATGTCGCTGCAGCAAGCTCAACGAATACGGATTTCCGGCAAAATGGAGCTTGATGGCCTGCTGGCCTGCATACAAAAGGGGTTTTCCGAGGAGAACTGCGCGGATTTTGTTTGAACCGAGTATGAATATGCCTGTGAAAAACCTGATCGGTCGAATTGCTCTTGCCGGCGCGGTGAGCGCGTGTGCTTCGCTGCACCCGAATACCGGCTTGGCCGCCGGGATTTTCGATTCGAAAGATGCCCTGGATTCAGCCGTGGCGCCGGTCGATGAGCAGGCGGCGGAACAGCGCACGGACCAACTGAGTCTCAATGTCGCCGACGATCTTTCCTATGACGACAACCTCTATAGAGTGCCCCCAAGTCGTACCGATCTGACCACACTGCCGGGAATCGGACCCAACCCGAGCCGGGGAGACTACATCGACAGCGTGACCGCGGGACTCGACGGCGAGTGGCTGGTCGCGAATAGGCAGAGCCTGGATTTCGACTTGCGGGCGGACGACAACCGGTACTTCCGGAACACCGATTTGAACAATGTCTCGAGCGCCGATCATCTGGCATGGAATTGGGGCGTGGGAAGCGCGCTGTCGGGTTCGGTCGGCGGGGACTACAACCGAACACTCGGCGGTTTCTTCAATACAGGCCTTTATTCGCGGGACATCGTGTCAAGGGCGGACTATTTCGCCTCCACGCGCCTTCAGGCGGGCCCGCATTGGGGAGTATTCGGCGGCATCATGGGTCAGGACTTCACGCTGTCGGAAGCGAATTACAACAATTCCCAGACCAAGGCAGTGGATATCGGGACCGACTATGTGACTAATGCCTCCAACCGGATAGGATTCGACTATCGATACACCGACGACCGCTCTCCCCACGCCGCCGACTTGAACGGCGTGGCATTCGATCCGGACTACCGAGAAGATAGAGCCAGAGCACTCCTAAATTACGCGTTGTCGGATAAGACAACTCTCGATGCCAGCGCGGGATATCTGCGGCGCGACTACCCCAGTACCGCCATCGGCGGTTTCTCCGGCGAAATTTGGCGCGTATCGCTTCAGTGGCAGCCCACCCCCAAGACCCAGCTGGTGGTAGGCACGTGGCGGCAGCTCAATGCGGATTTGACCGCGCAGACCGACTACTACCTTTCCCGGGGCGGCACCATAGCGCCGACATGGACGGCGACCGAGAAAATCGCCTTTACCTTGTCCGTCACACAAGAATACCAGGACTATATCGGCTCGAATCCGGTGGGTGTGAATCCGATCCCGATCGCGGAGTCAACGCTAGGCAGGCGCGATACGGTATCTACGCAGACCGTCAACATGGCCTACACTCTGAGCAGAGCGTTCACTTTGAGCATCACCGCCGGCCACGAGAACCGTGATTCGAATTTTCCGCAATTCCAATACAGGGATTTCCGGGCGGATGCCAGCATAACGTACAAGTTTTTCCGCTACGGCGGGGCACCATGAAGGTATCCCCGCCCCCTATGAAGGTGTCGCCGGCGTGCGGCAAACCCTGGCGTGGGTCGGACGAGCAGGGGACCCGACGCAGACCATCATCGGGGGTAGGCTCGTAAAAACCGAGCTTCGCGAACCCACCACCGTCCCTTTGCCGATGGTGAGGCCCGGGGCGACGAAGACATCGGCCGCCAGCCATGCTTCATCCTCTATCGAGATTGGGAAAGCCTGAATGTCGAAGCTCGGGCTGCGGTAGTCGTGAGTTCCGGCGCAGAGATAGCATTTCTGCGAGACGACGACATCGCTGCCGATGGTAATTTCCGCGAATGTATACAGTACGGTGTCGTCGCCTATCCATGAATGGTCGCCGATCTTCAGTTTCCAGGGATAGGGAATGGTGACGCTGGGACGGATGCGTACGCCTTCGCCGATTTGGGCGCCGAATAGGCGCAGGAGCCAGCGCCGGAACCCGTACATCAATTGCGGCGAGCCGCGGAACAAGGTGGCCTGCACCAGCCACCATAACTGCACGCCGAGCCCGGAGCGGCCGCGAAAATTTCGTGGCAGCGCAAAGCGCTCGAGGTCCTGTGCTTTGCCCGCCGTCAAAGAGAACAAATCCCGTCTTTGGACGCGCTTCCGCTCCAGTAGGTCATGTC
Organism: uncultured Gammaproteobacteria bacterium; assembly: GCA_963784105.1. Classification (GTDB taxonomy): domain Bacteria; phylum Pseudomonadota; class Gammaproteobacteria; order Steroidobacterales; family Steroidobacteraceae; genus Bog-1198. The sequence goes on along the minus strand of CAWAQE010000003.1, from coordinate 328,555 downwards.
AAACAACCCCGAGGGCAAACCCTCTTGGCCGAAGATTTGTACCGGCGCTTGGAACGAAAACACCGTGGACCCCCCGCGCGCAACGGAAAATTCCGGGGTTCCCGGCTGCAGGGGCACCTTGAACGAGGTGATGCCGGCGGGAGCATTTTGAGTGAAATCATGACCACCGATGCTGACGGTAATGGCGCCGGGTGCAGTCAAAAACGCAAGTAACTCGATCTCGTCCTCGGCAGGCGTATTGCCGACTCTCCTGAAGGTGCCTTGCGACGGGCTTGCCGCACTGCTGGGCTCGCGTCGATAGAAATAGTACAGAACATCGTGCGTTATGGAAGGCCGCTTCCCCGACAGAAACCAAGCGGCATAGTAAGCGTTGAGGTCGTAGAATCCGGTGCCGATGTCGCTACGCAGGGTCGCGTCGGTGTATGGCTCGATCTCGCTCGATTCAGAGAAGTCGCTCCACGTGACGATCTGGACCCAGTCGGCGTCTCCATCGATGGCGCTCCTCCATGCGCTGCGAAATGTATCGCTGTTCCCGGCTTCCACGTATATGCCGTCTTTGGGCCGGAATTGCTGCGGGTCGACCGGCATCATGAAAAGTTTGCCATAGCTTTCGTGCGCCTTTGCCGGATCGCCTTTCATGCCAGCCGAAACGCCGGCCGTTGCCGTACCCCAGTCGCCGAAACCGTCGCTGATCGGCGCGAATGCTTTTGCCTGTCCTCCCCATCCTAGAAATGTCGGCACGAAGGAGATGTTGATTCCCTGCGATTTAAGCCGGGCGAAAATGGACGCCCACCATTCAGGCGGATTCAAACCTGCATCGAAGGCGGTCACTACCAAACGTCCGTCGCTCAGCCGGTACGCCGAAGGGCTCGAGGCAACCGAAGCGATGATCTGGGTGACGGCGTCGGCGTCGGACTTCAGTGCCGTGAGGTCCGGCATCACCAGGATTTTGAAGCGAGGATCGACCGCTCGAGCGGCAGCCAACAGCTGATGTAGACGGCTGTTCGGAGCGGTCGCGTCCTTGACGCCCATGACATCGATCGTAAAGCCCGTAATCCCGCGCGCAATCGCCATCCGCACTTCTTGTTCCATATTCCGCAACTGATAATCGGCGCCGGCAGCGGTGCCGGCGGGCAGCGGCCTTTGGCGAAGAAAGCCGCCTCTGGCAGCCCATTTTCCCGATTCTCCCTTGGGATTCAGGTAGTTGTGATTGTAGTAGTCCTCGGACGGCGGCTTGTTATCTATTTGCAGGGGAAACGGATAAAAATAGTGAGCAAAGATCCTTTTAGGCGAGGCAAACAAAGCTGCCGGATCGGGCATGGTGAACGCGAGGCAGGCATCGATTTTGTTCGTGTCCTTGCTCGAGGCGGAAGCGGCGACCGCACTGGAACGGGCAGAGACGGCCGCGATGAGCGCGCAAAAGCAAGCGATCATCACGCGGTGGCGATGCTGTACAGGCATGGCAATTCCTCAAAGTTGACCCTCGTGCGACCATGATACTAGGCTAGATTTTGCCGCTGTGCGATTGCTGCGCGAGGGTGTTTTTCCACAACGTGAAAATCTTACAAACGCCGCGCCTCACCGGAGGCGGTTCGCCTTGCCCCGAGGCTCACTGTTTCGCAGACAGCGGCGGCGTTGCAGCGCCGGCGCGCCCGGCGTTGGCCGATTCTGGTGCTATGCGGGTGCCATTATTTTGGATAATGTAAAGTCGCGCAGCCGCGCGATCCTGCAAAAAGCGCCGACGCGGTACTATCGCCGTCCGGTATCATAGGCTCCGGGAAGGTGCCCACTTTCCGAGCATTTTGTGTCATGGGAATGCCAGGATCTTCATTGGAACAACCGCTTAGTGCCGATCAGGTTGCTGAATTCTTTCGGCAGGGTTTTCTCGTCATTGGAACGCCTCTAATCTCGCAAGCCGAACTCGAGTGGTGCAGCAATATTCTGATGCGCATGCTGGAAAGCGGCGAGGGCCGCAGCGAGGGCAGAAATCTCGATCTCATTGCGCGGGATGGGGGTGGAGACACTGTTTTGCCGACCGTTCTTCAGCCCTCGTTGTATGCGACCGAGTTGCGCAAATTGTCCTGTCGCAAAACGGCTCTCGCAGTCGCGCGGCAACTGCTGGGTCCAGAAGCCGCTTTTTCGGGGGATCACACGATTTTCAAGCCCGTCCACAAGGGCGGCCCGACCCCGTGGCATCAGGACGAGGCGTTTCGCGAGCCCGGGTTTGAATACGATGAAATCAGCATCTGGATTGCGTTGACGGACAGTACGGTCGAGAACGGCGCCATGGCGTACATTCCAGGCTCGCATTTGCTGGGTGTGCTCCCGCACCGCTTGAACGGTGGTTCCAAGGAGGCGAACACCATCGAGTGCTACACCGGGTTTGATCCGCAGACGGCGGCGGTGCGCCCGATTCCGGCGGGCGCCATGATCATTCACCATGGCCGCACCGTTCACGGATCATCCGGCAACAAGACGGACTCTCCGCGGCTCGCGTATATTCTGCAGTACAGCACACCGGTCAGAATCAGCAAGGAGATTCGCGAGTCTCCATGGCTCGAGCACCTGCGCGGCGCCAACCAGCGGCGGCGCAAGAGCTTTCTGCTGCGCGGGGGAATATTCCCGGAATTGCTTCGCGTGCTGCGGTCCGATCGGCACTCCGCAGCCTTCTTCTGGCGCCGGCGCGTCAATCAGCTTCGCAACTTCTTCAAGGATTAGCCTCATCTCAGGCGAAGTGGCGCGCCGTACCCGGTCAATTCCAGATAACCACGGCCCGCGAGCCGATGCTTCTCATACGCCCTTACCGCACCCTCCCAATAGATTGCACCCGTGGTAAGCCGAGTGTCGTTTTCCTGATCGTCGAACAGCGGCTCGAGGTCGAACTCGCGGCTGCCTGCACGGACATGCCATTGCACGGGGTAGACGATACCCGTTCGCGGTGAGGCCCAGCGCCGGCCCGAATGAAATTCGACATCCGCCGGCTGCAGAATCTGCGTCTTGCCGCCGCTGTCGCGAAAGGTGCCCCCGGCCCAACGCTGCTCGCCTTGCAAGCCGCGGATGCGGAATGCCATCAGCGCCGCCCCATCATTCAAGTTGATGCCGATCCAGTCCCAGCCGACGGCCGCCGTGTCCAAATATTCGCTGGACCATTCGTGATCGAGCCAGGCTTCCCCCGTCACGCGATCCGTACGGCTGTGCCGCACGATGCTGCCCGAGACTCGCAGGTGCGGCAGGCTGTAGTAATAGCTCGCTGCTTCCGGCGCCGGTCCCTTGCGGCTCACCCCCGCGTCCCCGTTGAGGAGCAGGGCCTGCGTTTCCAGCAGCGTCAAATCGAATGAAAAATCCTCCGCATCGATTTTCGCGATGTAGGCCGACCTTGCGGCAGACGCAGGGGCATGCGCATGGGCGGGAGCATGGCGCTTGAGCGACCCATCGTCGAGCCAGACGTCGGTATCGCCGGTTGCCGCTTCGGCGAGCCCCAACCCGGCGCGCCGGATGCGCTGGTCCTGCCATAGCCGTCCGTGCTTCGGATCGCTGATGGCGCTATGGGCGATCAGGATCTGATGGGGCGTAAAGGAGCTGGGATTGTCGCCGCCGATATCGGGCTTGGTTCGAAAGAAAGTAATTTGAAATCCCAGCGATTCGCCGTGCTCGGTGGTCAGCCAGCCGGTGACATACCACCATTCGGTGCGAAACTGCGGGTGACTGCCGAAGTCGGCCGGGAAAGTCAGCGGATGATGGTCGAGTACCGTCGCGTAAGCCGGCGCGGCGCGCGGGGAGGACGGCGCAGCGGCCGGGGAGGTGGACGTGGCAGCACAGTAACCGCGGAGGCGATACTGCGGCCACATGCCGCCACTGCGGCGCCGGCGACGGCACGCCCAACCCGCCGGCCGCGAGCAGGCGCGTCGCCCATCGAAGGCCTGCGCCGCTGCCGCTCACCAATCCTCGCGCACGGCCTGCACGGCGTCCTGGCTCATGGCGGCGCGGCCGCTCCACACGGCGGTGACGGCCGCGGCGGCAATCAGTGTCAGGCTGAGCGTAGCGAGCTGCCGCACGGGTATGGCGAGATCGATGGTCCAGTTGAAGGACTGGCGATTGATCACGTAGACCAGAACCAAGCTCAATGCGCCGCCGAGCACCAGGCCGTACAGTACGCCGAAGGCGCTCGTGAGCATGCCTTCGCCGGCCAGCATGCCGACGATCTGCCGGCGCAACATGCCGACATGCCGCAGCATGCCGAACTCTGCGCGGCGGGCGAGGGCGGTCGAGCCGGCCGCAAAGCTCACACCGGTCAGCCCAATGACCACGGCGATGGCCTCGAGGGCGTAGGTGATGGCGAAGGCGCGGTCGAAAATCCGCAGCGAGCGTTCGCGCAGGGCGGTGCTCGTCAATATTTCAAGCGAGTCGCCGCGCGAAAATCCGGCGCGCAGCGCAGCTTCGACGAGCGCGGGATTTGCGCCCGGTTTCAGCCAGAGAGAACCTTCGTTCGCACTGCCGTCGCCGGTGGCGGCGAGGTAGGCGCGCCGTGAAATGACGATGGACCCGGAGGGGCGCGCGTAGTCGCGCCAGATGCCGGCCACGGTGAACCATTGGACGCGGCCCGCCAGGGGCAGGCCCATCCGATCGCCTATCTTATAGCCGTAGAGATCTTGCAGCGCCTCCGATATCCACGCCGCTTCGGCATCGGACGGCAGCGGCGGCCGGCCGCTTCGTACCAGGGGGAGCTCCTGCGCGGCCTGCGCGGCCGTTGCTCCGCGGGCGATCAGCGTCACGGGTGCCCGCGCAGGATCGAGCAGCGTCTGCCGGGTACGGCGAAACTCGATGCGCGAAATTCCGGGAGTCTGCCCCATCCGTGCTTGATCTGCGGCAGACCAGTAGGCCGTGTCGTTCCCTAAGGGCTCGCGAATTTGCACATCGGCCGGCAGGAGCTTGACCAGCCATTGATCGAACGACATGCGGAAGGAATACACCATGATGGCCATTGCCACCATCAGGCTGAAGCTCACGATGATGGATGCCAGGCTCAAGGTGGAGAGCCCGACGTTTTCACGCAGCTGCGCCACGGCGGCGTCGAGCACGATGCGCCGCGTGCTCGGCACCAGGCTCAACCCCTTCTCGGTCAGCGTGGGCACCAGCAACACGGCGCCGAACAGGAGCGCGGCGACCGCGGCATAGCCGAAAACCGGCAGTCCTCCTACGGGCGGCATCCGGGATAGAGCAGCCCCCAGACAGAGCAGAGCGGCGCCGGCGTACGCGCCGGCCCGGGCCAGAGCCGCGAAGCCGCCGTTGCCGCCTTTGAGCGAGAGAGCCGGCGGCTGGCGGGCGGCGCTGCGCGCGGGCAGCCAGGCGCCTATGCTCGCCACCGCCGTACCCATCGCAAAGAAAGCCAGCATGGGAAGCGGAGCCGCGCGCACCGAGGCGCCTACGGCGTGCAGCTGGCCGTTGCCGAGATCTCCGGTCAGAAATCGCAATATCGCGGCGGCAAATGCCACAGCGAGTATGAGGCCGAGGCATGCGCCGGCAACTCCAAGCGCCGCGCCCTCGCCGATGAGCGCCCGCTGCAATTGGCCCCGCGTCACCCCGAGCGCACGCAGCAGCGCCAGCGAGCGCCGCCTGCGCAGCACCGACAGAGACTGAGTGGAAAAAACCAGGAATGCGCCGGTCCACAGCGCGACGAGCGCCAGCATGTTCAGATTGACGCGATAGGCTCGCGTCACGGTGATGGCGCGGTCGCGCTCGACTTGCGGGGCGATCGCCAGAACGCCCGCGGGCAGCCTCTGCCCGAGCACGCGCCGAAAGGCGTCGACCTCGGTGCCTGGGCGCAGGCGCAAGTCGATGCGGTTCAAGCGGCCGATGCGGCCGAAGGTCCATTGCGCCGAGGCGATGTCCATGAGGCCGAGAGCCTCCGGGTATGTCCCTGCCGACAGGATGCCGAGCACGTGCAGCCCCCTGGTGGAGCTGCCGACCGTGACTTGCAGCACCCCGCCGCGCCCCAAATCGAGCTCGCGCGCCGCGGTGCTGCTCAAATAAATGCTGTCCGCGCGGAAGAGCTCGAACAAGCCGCCGCCGATGTCGCCGATGAGAGCGGGCTGTAAGGCCGCCGCGCGAAACGGGTCGACGCCCAGCACCTTGAGCGTATCGCGCACCCCAGGCACTGCCACATTCAATTCAAGCACGGGACTTGCCGCACTGACCGAAGGCTCGCGCGCAAGGCGGGCAAACAGCTGCTCCGAGAATCCTTCCGGCGGCCCGCGCACGACGACGTCCGCTTCGCCCACCAGCCGTTTCGCCGCCAGGCCAAATTCATTGAGTGCCGCATTGTTGACCAGATAGACCGTTGCCCCCAATGCCACTCCCAGAGCGATCGCCAAGACCGTGACCAGCAAACGCGCCGGCGATTCGCGCATCTGCGCCCGAAGCAGCATGCGCCAGATGGTGAAGGCACCATGGGAATGGCGCGCCTGCATCATCCGCTGCGGCTCAAGGGCGTCAGGCCGCGCGGATCCAGCACCAGGATGCGATCGGCCGTTTCGGCCGCCGCGCGCGAATGAGTGATCAGAAGGCCCGCGCCGGCGTTGGCTTTGACCTGCGCGCGAAGCAACGCCAGAGTTTGCGCCGCGCTGCGCGGGTCGAGATTGCCCGTCGGCTCGTCCGCCAGCAGCAAGCGCGGCCGGTGCACGAGCGCGCGGGCGATGGCGACGCGCTGCACTTCCCCGCCGGACAATTCCCGCGCATATCGCCGGGCTAGCGGGGCGATGCCCACGGCCGCCAGCATTTCAAGCGTGCGGCGGCCCCGCTCGGGCTCCTTCACGGCCAGCAGATCGAGGGGCAGCGCAACATTCTCCTCCACGCTCAGATAGGGCAGCACGTGAAAGGCCTGAAAAACGAAACCTACCGCCCGGCGCCGCAGCAGAGTGACTGCGTCATCGCCCAATGCCGACAGATCGATGCCATCGAGCAGCACGCGGCCAGAGTCCGGGCGATCGAGTCCGGCGAGCAAGTTGAGCAGCGTCGACTTGCCCACGCCGGATTCACCCATGACGGCCAGGTACTCGCCCGGCCGCAGCTCCAGCTCGATGCCGTCGAGGATGGGAGGACGGTCCCGCGAGTAGCGCTTGCTGAGGTTCTCGAGCCGCAGAACGGGGCCGGCTCCCTCCGGCGTCAAGCGGCGTCGACTCCGATCATGGCTTTGACTTCCAGAAAATCGCGTAGACCGAATTCTCCGTACTCGCGCCCATTGCCGGACATCTTGAAACCGCCGAACGGGGTCTGCATGTCGCCCGACGCGCCGTTCAAGGCGACCTGGCCGGCACGGATCCGGTTTCCCACACGCCGCGCGCGAACCTTGTCCTGCGACCAAACGTAGGCCGCGAGTCCGTAGGGAGTGTCATTGGCAATCTGCACCGCTTCCTCTTCGGTTGCATAGGGCAGTATGCACAGCACCGGCCCGAATATCTCCTCGCGCGCGATGGTCATGTCATTGCGCACGTTGGAGAAAATCGTGGGCTTGACGTAGTAGCCCTTTGCCAGTCCGTCGGGGCGGCCGGCGCCGCCGGTGACGAGATTCGCGCCCTCGGCGATACCCTTCTCGATGTATCCCTCGACGCGGTCGAATTGCAGCTTCGACACCACCGGGCCCACGGTGGTCTTGTCGGAAGCGGGATCGCCCACGACGACCGCAGTCTCGGCGATGCGCTTGGCGATGGCTTCCACCGCCGCCATTTTGCCGGCGGGAACCAGCATGCGCGTCGGCGCATTGCAGGATTGGCCGGAATTCTGGAACACGTGCAGCACGCTCTGCTTCACGGCGCGCTCGAAGTCGGCGTCGTCCAGCAATACATTGGGCGATTTACCGCCCAGCTCCTGGTGCACGCGCTTGACCGATGCGGCGGCGCTGCGCGCGACCTCGGTGCCGGCCCGAGTCGATCCGGTAAAGGACACCATGTCGATTTCGCGATGCGAGGACAGCGGCGCGCCGACGTTGATGCCGTCGCCGTTGATGAGATTGAACACGCCCGCGGGAACTCCCGCTTCGTGCATGACCTTCGCCCACAGGACGGCGCTGAACGGCGAATACTCCGAGGGCTTGAGCACCATGGTGCAGCCGGCGGCGAGCGCCGGCACCACCTTCGCGGCCACTTGGTTCATCGGCCAATTCCACGGCGTGATCAATGCGCACACGCCCACGGGCTCTTGCACCAGACGCACGGTGCCGCGAATTTCCTCGAACTGGTAGTTCTTGAGCACTTCGATCATGGCGCTGATGTGGCCGACACCGATCCGGGTCTGCGATCCCTTGGCAAGAGTGATGGGCGCGCCCATTTCAGTGGAAATCGCCTGAGCGATTTCATCGTAGTGCGCCTTGTAGGCGGCGAGAATGCGCTCCATGAGCGCAAGGCGCTCGGCCGGGCTGGTGCGCGAATAGCCGTCGAAGGCACGGCGCGCCGCCGCGACGGCCCGCTCCACATCTTTTGCGCTGCCCATGGATATCACGCCGGCCGCGGCCTCAGTGGCCGGGTTGATGACCGTGAATTCCTTCGGTTCGACAGGATCGACCCAAGCGCCGTCGATATAGAACTGCCGGTTGTCGTACATCATTACACTGCCCCTCGATAATTCAGGAATTTCTGCCGGATATTCTACCCGTTTGGCCCGGACGGGCGCAGATCTTGTCGCCGGGCGCCGACGTTCGGTTGCCTGATCCGGCGCAACGAGAGGCGGGCAGCCGTTTTGCGGTCCTAGTTCTCATTTCGGACCCCTCATTGTTGCTAGTCTTCCGGTGCGGCATCGCGCGGATCCGGTGCGAACCCATTCTTTAGGGATTTGGAGTGATTATGCAGGGAATCGGAAGGCGGCTGCTGACGCTCGCCGCGTGCGGCACCCTTGGCCTCACCCTCGGGCCCGTCAATGCGGCGGCCCCGGAATGGAATGCGGTACGAACGCATTCGGTCCAGATCGGCGCCGAGGCGGGGCGGCTGGTGGTGGGCTTTCGGGCAACCGCCGGCAATACCGTGGTCAAGGCCATCAAGCGCCGCAACCGGGCACAAGGCGTCTTGATCGTCCAGGCGGAGACCTCGGACGCGGATGCTGCGGACCTGGCCCGGCGCACCGGATTGGCGTTGGCAAAATCCCGCCAGATAACGCCGAGCACGCATGTGCTGTATCTGCAAAAGACGCTTTACGGCGCCGATGTGGATGCGGCGCTGAAAAAATTGCGCGCCGATCCCGCCGTCCTGTTCGCCGATGTCGACCAGCGCCGCTACCCGCATGCATTGCCCGACGATCCCTTGTTCCTGCCCACGGCGGATGCCAGCGGGCAGTGGTACATGCAGACGCCGAGCGCGACGACCATCAGCTTGGACGGCATCGCCACCATGGATTTGTCCGCGACCGATGCGGTGTCGGCTTGGGCGATCACCACGGGCAGCTCAGGAACCGTCATCGCGGACGTGGACACCGGGGTTCGATTCGATCATCCCGATTTATTGCGGGCCGGCTTCGGCGGGCGGCTCCTGCCGGGCTACGATTTTGTCGGTGAGGACTACAATCGGACCACGGGAGCCGCGCTTGGCACATATCTGATCGCCAATGACGGCGACGGCTGGGACCCCGACCCCTCCGATCCCGGCGATTGGATCAGCAGCACCGATGAGCAGAACAGTCTCTTCCCTGCCGCCGACTGTCCCGTTTCGAATAGCTCCTGGCACGGGACGCGGGTGGCCGGCGTTCTGGGCGCGCTGACCAACAACGATACGGGCATCGCGGGCATGACGTGGGCGCCCTATATCTTGCCGGTCAGGGCGCTGGGCAAATGCGGCGGCTACGACTCGGACATCATCGCCGGCATTCAATGGGCCGCCGGCATGTCGGTGATGGACGGCTCCGGCAATCCCGTCCCCGACAACCCGTATCCGGCCGACATCATCAACTTGAGCTTGGGCGCCACCGGCAGCTGTCCCACCGACTACCAGAACGTGGTCAGCACCTTGACCGCCATGGGCGTGTTGATCGTGGCTTCGGCCGGCAATGAAAGCGGCGCGGTAGCCGCGCCCGGCAATTGCAGCGGGGTGCTCGCGGTGGTGGGGCTGCGAAACGTAGGCACCAAGGTGGGATACAGCAGCCTGGGGCCGGAGGCGGGCATCGGCGCGCCGGCAGGCAATTGCGTCACTTCCTTTGCGCCCCCCTGCCTCAGGTCCATCGACACCACCGTCAATCTCGGGCTGACGGTGCCGGGCAGCAACGGCTACACGAACATGATGGACGCTCCGTACAATCTCGGCACCAGCTTTTCCGCACCCATCGTATCGGGAATCGCCGCGCTGATGCGCGCCGTCAACGCGAATCTGACGCCCTCACAGCTCATCGCGCGCATGGAATCGAGCGCGACCGCATTTCCGCAGCCGGCCGGGCTTCCGCAGTGTCCCGCGACCGCGGCCGACGGTTCCGGCGAATGCGCCTGCGTGCAGGGCCAATGCGGCGCCGGCATGGTCAACGCGCTGAGTGCCGTCAATGCCGCGCTCAATCCGATCGCCGTGATAACGGCGGGCGGCAGCACGACGTTCAATGCCGCCGGCAGCGTGGCCGCGTGCAATCTCACGATCGCCTCCTACGCCTGGGCGGTGAGCGGCGGCCTGAGCATTCAGGGCGCCGCCGACGCGCCGCAAGTGACCGTCGCGCCGACCGGAGGCACGGGCACCTTGACTCTCACCGTAACCGATTCCGCCGGTCACGCGGACACCGGTACCGTGTCGTTCAGTTCCACCGGAACGGCGACGGTGAACGCCCCGTCGTCCGCCGGTACGGCGGCCACCGCATGCATGGCGCCGATGACGGTGACGCCGGCGCCCCCGACGGTCAGCGAGGCATTCGCTCCCGCCAGCGTGGCCGAAAACGCCGCATCGACGCTCACCATCACCTTCAAGAATTCGAACAGCTTCGCGTTGACTCAGACGGGCTTCACCGAGACGGTCCCGGCACAATTGATCGTGCAGAGTTCACCTGCGCCGACCACCACCTGCACCGGCGCATCCGGGACATTGACCAGCTCGGCGGCCGCCGTGACCATGGCCGGCGCCAACATTCCCGCCAAGGGCGGCTGTTCCATGACCTTCAGCGTGAAAAGCGCGGCGGCCGGGAACTATGCGAACTCGATAGCCGCGCACGCACTCTCGACGGGGCCGGGCGGCAGCAATTCGCAGAGTGCTTCGGCCTCCCTCGAGGTGACGGCGCCCAGCAAGAGCGGCGGCGGCGCTTTGGACTGGTGGGACATGATGTTCGTCGCCGGCGTGCTGCTGGCGGCCCGGCGGCGGGCGGTCCGGCCGCGGCGATGAGGCCTGGGGCGCGAGCGGCGCGGCTCCGCTCACTGCGGGCTGGGCTATAATCGCGGCCATGGATACGCCGAATACCGCACGGGTCGCCGTGCAATCCGTGAAGACTCATCGCGACGCGCGCGGGACGCTGTTCGAACCCCTGACCGACGCCGAGCTCGCGGCCCAGAAAAACGTGCATGTGGTGCTCACTCAGCCCAATGAAGTTCGCGGCAACCACGTGCATCGCACGGCCGTGGAAACCACCAGCGTGGTGGGGCCCTGCCTCATACGCCTGAAGGAATCGGGGACGATTCGGGATCTCGAGGTGCCGGCGGGGGAGACCTGGCGCCTGACCATACCCCCCGGCGTGGTGCACGCCTTTCGCAATACCGGCGATTCGATGATGGTGCTGGTGTCGTTCAGCACCAACTTGCACGATCCCGCCGGGTCCGACACATTGCGAGAACACATTCTCTGACGAAGCACTCGGCTGCTACATCGGCGCAGTGATGTTGACCGGTGGTTCAGCATCACTGCGCCGAGGATTCCAGCTCGTGCCCGCGTTTGAAGTCGCGAATGTGCTTCTCCATCCAAGTGCGTGCCTGTTCGCTGCGCCTGAGTTTGATCGCTTCGGTGATATTGCCTTGCGCATCGTGGATGCGGGCGCGAGCCTGCGGCACGCGGTCGATCATGCGGGTGAGCGCCGGAGCGAGCAGCAGATTGACGGGCGCTTGCGAGATGGCCAGTACCTGGTTGCCGCTGGCCGCGGCGACGGCGGTGAAGAAATCCACGACGGCGGACACGGCGGCCGCGGTATCGGCGACTTCGCGCTTGAAGCGGGCGCCGGCCCGCACCAGGGCCTGTAGCTGGGCGGGGGTGCGCCGCGCCGCGGCATATTGGGCGGCGACGGGCTCGATCGCCATCATGGCCTCCCACAGCTCGAGAAAGGTCACGTCGTGCAGCGCCAGGGCGCGGCTCACGCCGGAGCTCACCCGGCGCGGCTCGGGACGGGTGACCCGCAGCCGCTTCTCGCCCCGCACCCTTCCCAGCAGGCCGTGGATCTCGAGCTCGCGGATCGCCTCGCGAATGGTCGATCGGTTCACGCCGAATTGCCGCGCCAGATCCATCTCCGAGGGCAGCGGATCTCCGGTGCGGAGGGAGCGGCCGACGATGCGCTCCTCGATGACGTTCGCGATTTGGCGGTATGCCGGCTCATCCTCGAGAGGCGCGAACAGATCGGCCATCAACCCTCTCCAAAGAGCTCGCGGCCGATGAGCATGCGGCGGATCTCGGAGGTTCCCGCGCCGATCTCATAGAGCTTCGCGTCGCGCAGCAGGCGTCCCGTGGGATAGTCGTTGATGTAGCCGTTACCGCCCAATAGCTGGATCGCATCGAGCGCCGCCTGGGTCGCCGCTTCGGCGCAGAACAGAATGCAGGCGGCCGCGTCCTTGCGCGTGGAGTCGGCGCGATCGCAGGCCCCCGCAACCATGTAGGCATAGCTGCGGCAGGCGTTGAGCGAGGCATACATGTCGGCGAGCTTGCCTTGCACGAGTTCGAAGGTACCGATGGCTTGGCCGAATTGCCGCCTTTCCCGCACGTAGGGGACGGCCACGTCGAGGGCGGCCGCCATCAGTCCGAGCGGGCCGCCGGACAGCACGACGCGCTCATAATCCAGGCCGCGCATGAGCACCTTCACTCCTTGGTTTTCCTCGCCCACCAAGTTGGCGGCGGGCACTTCGCAGGCGTCGAACACCAACTCGCTGGTGCTGGAGCCGCGCATGCCGAGCTTGTCCAGCTTTTGCGCCGGAGCGAATCCCTTGAATTCCTTCTCGATGATGAAGGCGCTGATGCCGCGCGCGCCGGCCTCGGGATTGGTTTTCGCATAGACCACCAAGACGTCGGCTTCCGGGCCGTTGGTGATCCACATCTTGCGCCCGTCGAGCACGTACACATCGCCGTGCCTCATCGCCTTGAGCTGCATGGATACGACGTCGGATCCGGCGCCCGGCTCGGACATCGCGAGCGAGCCCACATGCTCGCCGCTGATGAGCTTCGGCAGGTACTTGCGCTTCTGCGCGTCGCTCGCATTGAGCGCCAGCTGGTTCACGCACAAGTTCGAATGCGCGCCGTAGCTCAAGCCCACGGCTGCCGAGGCCCGCGATATTTCCTCCATGGCCACGGTGTGAGCCAGATAGCCCAGTCCCGCTCCGCCATATTCCGGGCTCACGGTCATCCCCAGGAATCCCAGCTCGCCGAGTTCCGGCCACAAGTCGCGCGGGAATTCATTGCTGCGGTCGATCTCGCCGGCGCGCGGGGCGATGCGCTCCTCCGCGAACCGCTGCGCCTGATCGCGCACGGCGTCGATGGTTTCACCCAGTCCGAAGTTGAACTCACGGTATGCAGAATTGGCCATTCAGCGAAACCCCATTGTCAGCGGACCCTAAATCGTTGGATAATCGGACTGTCCGACAATTTTGCCACTCTCGGGGCACAAAGCCAATGGCCCGGATCGTTTCGAAAATCGATGTCCGCTCGAAGGAATTCGCCGACAATCGCGCTGCAATGCAGCCGCTGGTGGAGGACTTGCGCGCCACCTTGCAGCGCAACGCAATGGGCGGCAGCGCGGCGGCGCGCGCCAAGCACGCCAAGTCGGGCAAGCTGCTGGCGCGGGAGCGCATCGCGGCATTGCTCGATCCCGGAGCGCCGTTCCTGGAACTCTCGGCCCTGGCGGCGCAGGGCGTGTACGGAGAGGATCTGCCCGGCGCGGGACTCGTCACCGGCATCGGCCGCGTCTCGGGCCGCGAGTGCATGGTGGTGGCCAACGACCCCACTGTGAAGGGCGGCACCTACTATCCGCTCACCGTCAAGAAGCATCTGCGGGCACAAGAGATCGCCGGCGAGAATGCGCTGCCTTGCATATACCTGGTGGAAAGCGGCGGCGCCTTCCTGCCGAGGCAGGACGAAGTGTTTCCCGACCGCGATCACTTCGGCCGTATATTCTTCAATCAAGCAAGGCTCTCCGCGCAAGGCATCGCGCAGATCGCCGTGGTGCACGGCTCCTGCACTGCGGGCGGCGCCTATGTGCCCGCCATGTCCGACCACGCCGTCATCGTGCGCAATCAAGGGCGCGTGTTTCTGGGCGGCCCGCCGCTGGTGCGGGCGGCGACCGGCGAAGAGATCGACGCGGAATCCTTGGGCGGTGCCGACGTTCATTGCCGGCGTTCCGGCGTGACCGACTATTACGCGGAAAGCGATACTCATGCTCTGGCCTTCGCGCGCCGCGCGGTGGCGCGGCTGCGGCCCGCCGCGATGCGGGCGGCCGCCGGGTCGGGCGCGGCGACCTACGGCGGCGGCGACCCCGGGTACGATCCCGCGGAACTGTACGGCATCATTCCGCCGACCTCGCGCAAGCCCTACGATGTGCGCGAGCTCATCGCGCGCCTGGTCGACCGCTCGTGGTTCGACGAATTCAAGGCCCTGTACGGCGTGACTCTGGTCTGCGGCTTTGCCGACATCCACGGCTCGACGGTGGGGATTCTGGCCAACAACGGCATTCTGTTTTCCGAGAGCGCGCTGAAAGGCGCGCACTTCATCGAACTGTGCAGCCGCGAGGGGATACCCCTCGTATTCCTGCAAAACATCGCCGGCTTCATGGTGGGCCAGGCCGCAGAGGCCGGCGGCATCGCCAAGGACGGCGCGAAATTGGTCACGGCCGTGGCCTGCGCCGCAGTGCCGAAATACACCGTCGTCATCGGCGGCAGCTTCGGCGCCGGCAACTACGCCATGTGCGGCCGCGCCTACGGACCGCGGTTTCTGTTTCAATGGCCGAACGCGCGAACCTCCGTCATGGGCGGGGAGCAGGCCGCCAGCGTGTTGGCGACCATCAAGCGCGAGGCCTTGGAGCGTGCCGGCAGCAGCTTGAGCCAGGGCGAGGAAGAAGAGATCAAGGCACCGATACGCGAACAATTCGAGCGCCAAGGACATCCCTACTATTCCTCCGCGCGCCTCTGGGACGATGGCGTCATCGATCCGCTCGATACCCGCCGGGCGCTCGGTTTGGCGCTGGCCCTGACCCGCGCACAAGATCCGGCCGTCACGCGCTTCGGCGTGTTTCGGATGTGAGGCGGCCCATGCTCCGAAGACTCCTGATCGCCAATCGCGGCGAAATCGTCTGTCGCATTGCGCGTACCGCCCAGCACCTCGGCATCACCGGCATCGCGGTGTACTCCGAAGCCGACGCGCAGGCGCGCCATGTGCGCATTGCCGACGAAGCCTATTGCCTGGGACCAGCCGCGCCTGCGCAGAGCTATCTCAATATCGCAAAGTTGCTGGAACTCGCCGCGCGCGTCGGCGCCGATGCCGTGCATCCGGGCTATGGATTTCTCTCGGAGAACGCCGATTTCGCGCAGGCCTGCGCGGACGCCGGATTGATCTTCGTCGGGCCGCCGGCATCCTCGATCCGCGCCATGGGATCGAAGAGCGCGTCGAAAGCCGCCATGGCGGCGGCGGGCGTACCGGTGGCGCCCGGCTACCACGGCGACGATCAATCGCCGCGGCGGCTCATCGAGGAGGCCGAGCGCGTCGGCTTCCCGCTCATCATCAAGGCCAGCGCGGGCGGCGGCGGCAAGGGCATGCAGGTGGTGAACGCGGCGGACGAGGTCGCGGCGGCGGTCGAATCGGCGCAGCGCCTGGCACGCACCGCATTCGGCGACGACAAGCTGCTGCTGGAGCGCTACTTCCCGAAGGCGCGTCACGTCGAGGTCCAGGTATTCGCCGACTCCCACGGCGGCATCGTCAGCCTGTTCGACCGCGACTGCTCTGTGCAGCGCCGCCATCAAAAAATCATCGAGGAGGCTCCGGCGCCGGGCCTGCGCGAAGAGGTTCGCGCCGGCATGGCGGAGGCGGCCATCCGGACGGCGCGTGCCGTCGGCTACGTGGGCGCGGGTACCGTTGAATTCCTGGTCGACGAGTCCCAGCGATTTTATTTCATGGAGATGAATACCCGTCTGCAGGTGGAGCACCCGGTCACGGAGTTCATCACCGGCATCGACCTCGTGGAGTGGCAGCTGCGCGTTGCACAGGGCGCTCGCCTGCCGAAGCAGCAGAGCGAGATCGCCCAGCATGGCGCGGCCATGGAGGCGCGCCTGTACGCCGAGGATCCCGAGCATGGGTACCTGCCCAGCGTCGGCCGGATCGCGCATCTGCACTGGCCGGATGCCGCTCCCGGCCTGCGGCTCGACATCGGCGTCGACGCCGGCGATGAGGTCACGCCTTTCTACGATCCTATGCTCGGCAAGGTCATCGCCTGGGGCGAGTCCCGCGGCGAAGCGGCCGATCGCCTTCGCCGGGCGCTGAACGAGCTCGAGATCGTGGGCGTGACCACCAATCGCGCGCTGCTGACCAGCGTGCTCGCGGACGAAGTATTCCTGCGCGGCGGCGTGGCGACGAATTTTCTCGGCCTCAGGCACCGGCACCTGTCGTTCGGCGAGCCCGAGGCGGGCGATGTCGACGCGGCATTGGGGGCGGCGTGGTGCGCGACGCGCGAAACCGCGGGCGATGCGCTATGGGCGGATAGCCGCGGCTGGCGGCTGGGGGCGGCGCCGCGCAGCACGTGGCAGTTCGAGGGCCGGGCCGTGACCGTAGAATTGTCCTCGCCGCACGGCGTCCCGGGGCGCGATGTCTATGTGGCGCGGGTGGCGGGGAAGGAGTATGCGCTCGGTATGTCCGTGCGCGGCGCGCAATTCTTGGACGTGGAGTGCGCGGGACAGAGACAGCGCGTTCGCATCGTCGAGGCCGGCCGGGATCTGCACCTCTTTCGCGGCGGCCACCACACCGTGCTGCACAGGGTGCTGACCGAGGATGCCTTGCAGGTCAGCGCCCGGGCAGAGGAGGGCTCGCTGCTCACTCCCTTGCCGGGAACCCTGGTCGCGGTTCACGTGGCCACTGGCGGCAGCGTCGCCCAAGGCGCACCGCTGGTGACCGTAGAGGCCATGAAAATGGAGCATACCCTGACCGCGCCTTATGCCGGCACGGTGACGCGGATTGCTTTCGGCGTGGGCGAACGGGTGGCGGCGGGCGCGGTGCTGGTGGAACTCGCGCCGGCCGCGGATTAGGCGACCTGGGCGTCGGCCGAGGCCGGCATCGCCGGCACCGGCGGCAGCGTCACCTTGAAGCGAGTCTCGTGCCCGAGAAGCGTGGCCAGCGCGATCTTGCCGCCGGCTTCGTGCACGTAGCGCCGCACCAGGGACATGCCGGTGCCGTGCGGGGTTGCGTCGGACGCGGAGTTCAGCGTCGTATACCCCGACTTGAAGATCAGTTTGATGGCTTGGCGGTCGCGCAGGCGCGCCGCGGCCTCTTCGGTGATCAAACCCTTGGCGACGGCGGTGGTGCGCACTGTGTCCGGATCGAGGCCGCAGCCGTCGTCCTGAAAGTGAAGTTCGAAGCTTTGATCGGACATGGCCTTGAACTCCAGGTGCAGAGTCCCGTGTACCGGTTTGCCCGCGCTTTGCCGCGCGGCGGAAGGCTCGACGCCGTGCATCACCGCATTGCGTATCAGCTGAATCGCCACATTCTTGATGGTTGCCTGGTAGCGCGGCGGCACCAGCTGCAGGCCGGAGCACTCGAGCACCACGGTCTTGTTGTGTTCCTGTGCCACGAGGTCGGTCAGGGCGGTCAGGGTGCTGTCCAGGCTGCCCGCCTGCGCCAAGCGGTGTGCCTTGGGCTGAGCCTTCGATTGTCCCTTGGCCTGCGCAGATTTTTGCGCCATCTCGGCGAGGAATTTCGGCGCCTCGATGATCTGAGTGCCGTTCTCCGTCACGCGCGCATCGGGTGCGGCGGCGTTGAGTTCCGCCGCGGGGCCGGCCTGCGAGGTGAGCGAACGCAGCATGGCGAACTGCCCGTAGAGCTGATCGAGCTTGACGGCCAGGGGCAGGAAATCGCTGCCGCTGAGGGCGCCGCGGCTGCGCAGCTCCTGCAAGGAGTCCTCCATCAGCCGTGCCGCGTCGGCAAGCCCCGTGAGCTTGAGCGCCGCGGCGTCGCGGCGCACGCGGTCGACCTCGTCCAGCGTCTCCTCGAGCTTGCTGCGAAACGCATCGGCCTCGCGCGCCGGCTTTTTCAGCACGCCGTTGATGGTCTTCATGGAGGCGTCGGTGCGCTGCAGGAAGGCGGCGAAGCGCGCGCCTCCCGCCTGCAGCACGCTGCGCAATATTTCGCCCTGTGTCTGAACCTGGGCGCGCAAATCCTCGAGCTCGCGATTTTGCTGCACGCGTGCGGTGATGTCGCTCACGCGCACCAGCCATGAGCGGGCCTCGCCGGTTGATTCGACGGCATTGAACTCGAACGAATAGTGCGCCGTCTCGGCGGTGCCGTCCGGACCGGCCAGCCGGACCTCGACGTCCTGCAATGGATTCGCCGCCACGCCGCTGCTCTGCGCGGCTCCGCTCTGCAGCTGCGTCATGAACGCGCGCGCCACGCTCAGAGTCTTTGCGTTGACCAACGGGGCCAGCAATTTTTCCAGGCTGAGATTGCCGAAGTCCTGGCGCCGAAACAGAGCGGCGAGCGAGGCCGAAACCTGCGGCAGGATCCTGTCCTTGGCATCGAGCACGAAAAGCCCTTCGGTGCTGCCCTTCAGGATGACATCGGTCAGCCGGCTGCTCGCGCCGAGCAGGTCCTGCTTCTCGCGCTCATGGCGCTTGACGGAAATGAACATGAGAGAGACAGCGTGCCAAAGGCCCGTGACGGGGGGCTTGACGGCTGTCACAGGTTAAAGCGGCCGCGGTTGTGACGGCCGTCACAGTCAGGCGACGGCGGCCACCAGGGGTCCCAAATCCGCCAGTAATTCGTCCGCGGAGGCATAGCGGGCGCTTTGCTGCTTCGCCATGAGGCGATCGAGCAGCGGCTGCTGTGCGGCGGCGGGGTCCGGCAGGGTGGGCACCGGCGAGCCGGTATGCTGCGACATGATGGCCATGGCGCTGCGGCCGCCGTAAGGCCGTTGGCCGGTCAGCATTTCGTAAAACATGACCCCCAGGCTGTAAAGATCGGTACGGGCGTCGACACGCTGTCCCTGCGACTGCTCCGGGCTGATGTAGTACGGCGAGCCGAGCACCTGGCCCACCCCCGTGGTGCCGGCCTCATCCATCGAACGGCGCGCCAGGCCGAAGTCGATGAGCACCGGTGAATTGTCCTCGCGCAGCATCACGTTGGCGGGCTTGAGGTCGCGATGCAATATCCCGAACACATGGATGACGCGCAGCGCCTCGGCAATGGCGCGCAGGTAGTACAGGCTCTCATCCACGCTCATCGGGTTTCGCAGGCGGTCGCGCAGATCGCCGCAGGGGAAATATTCCATCGCCAGGTATAGATGGCGGGGCAGGGTGCCGAAATCGTAGATCTCGGCGATTGCGCGGTGCGCAATGCTGGAGATGATTTCATATTCGCGCTGGAACCGCTCGGCGTCGTCGAGCTCTCTCTGGGACTCGCCGCGATTCATGACCTTGAGCACGACATTGCGCCGCAGCCGCTCGCAGCGCGCCAGAAACACCTGCGAGAAATTGCTGGTGGAGATTTCCTTGACGATGGAGTAGCCGGGGACGGAAATGCCCGAGTTCTCCGCCTGGGGCGGGTTCAATGCCTTGGCCGCCTGCGCGGCCGCCTGGCGCTTGGTGAAGGCTTCGGTAATTGCCGCCAGCAATTGGTCCCGGGTGATGCGCGCCAGCGGCAAGTAGTCCTTGGCGCCGCCCTTCAGCGCGCGGACGGCCGTCATTTCGCCGCCGTTTTCCGCGAATACGATGCAGTGCAGTGCCGGCTGCGCTTGCAGCATCTGCGCCATGGTCTGCAGCGCGGCGGCGGACGCCGCTTCATCGGCGAAGTCGGCTTGCAGGATGACGGCGTCGGGCGTGCGCTCGGCGATCATCCGGCTCAAGGATGCGGATTCCTCCGCGGGCACGGTGGAAACCTCGGCGTTCGGCCAATGGCTGGTGACATGGTGGTTGAGCCACTGCAGGCGCTTGGGATCGCCACCCACCACCCAAAGATTTGGACCCGTGTCTGCCATAGATGAGATCTGCTACAAGGAGAGCCAGCCTAGCGCGTGGGGGCGTGGGCTGGCCCGTCGGGATTTCACATTTTGGGGGTCCCGGGGCCTTGAGTTCCGGAACCAAAGGCCTCATTGCTGGGTCTTTGAGGTTTAGGCCGGCACATCGCTAAAAGGGGTTGAATTTCAATGGGAAACATCAGAACTTGGTCGCTGGCACTGATTGCGGGCATCTTCGTTGTCGTGGTCGCTCATCAGCGATCGCATGCCGACGCGGAAGCGATGGGCGCTGCCCCGGCGACCGCCTCCGTGCCCGTGACGCAGGCCCCTGCTGCGGGCCGGGTGACGGGGCTGCCGGATTTCTCGGGATTGGTCGCCGAGAACGGCGCCGCGGTGGTCAACATCAGCGTCGTCGAGAAGGCGCAGAAAATGGGCGATGCCGGCGACTCCGGCGAAGGCGGCGATCCCCTGTCGCAGTTTTTCCGGCGCTTCCAGCTGCCCGCGCCCGACCACGCGCCGCCCATGCATGGCGTCGGGTCGGGGTTCATCATCAGCCCGGATGGATATGTGCTGACCAACGCGCATGTGGTGGCAGACGCATCGGAGGTGACGGTCAAGCTCACCGACCGCCGTGAATTCGTGGCCAAGGTGATCGGCGTCGACAAACGCAGCGATGTGGCGCTGATCAAGATCGCGGCGACCGGCCTTCCCACGGTGCACTTCGGCGATTCCTCACGCCTGCGGCCGGGCCAGTGGGTGGTGGCAATCGGCTCGCCCTTCGGCTTTGCCAACAGTGTGACCGCGGGTGTCGTGAGTGCGACGGCGCGCCCGGTGGACGAGAACTATGTGCCGTTCATTCAGACCGATGCGGCCATCAATCCTGGCAATTCCGGAGGGCCCTTGTTCAATGCGGACGGTCAAGTCATCGGCATGAACGCCCAGATATACAGCCGTACGGGAGGCTACATGGGCGTTTCCTTCGCCATTCCCATCGACCTGGCCCTGGATGTCAAGAATCAGCTGCTGACCAAGGGCAAGGTGAGCCGCAGCCGCATCGGCGTCGCCGTTCAACCCGTCGATCAGAAGCTGGCCACGACATTCGGCTTGGACACGCCGCATGGCGCGCTCGTCAGTGCGGTCGAACCCAAGAGCCCGAGCGAGCGCGCCGGCTTGAGGCCCGGCGACGTCATCACCAGCGTCAACGGGCACAACATCGACGAGTCCTTCGATTTGCCGACCATCATTGCCGGCATACCGCCGGGCAACGAGGCGCATATCACCGTTTGGCGCGACCACCAGACCCGCACGATGGACGTCAAGACCGTGCTGCTGGAGGACGAGCCCACGCAGGCCGCGCGCAACGAAGGAGAGGACGGCGGCGGCAAGCTCGGCCTGGCGGTGCGCCCCCTCGATCCCAAGGAGCAGGAAGAGCTGCATACGCGCGGCCGGCTGGTCATCGAAGACGTTACGGGTCCGGCGCTGGCCGCCGGATTGCAGGCCGGGGATGTGGTTCTGGGAGTCAATGGCGCAGGGGTGAGCTCCGTGGCCGAGCTGAAGCGGGAAGTGGCCCGGGCCGGCCACAGCATCGCTCTATTGATTCAGCGGGATGAGGCCCAGATCTACGTTCCCGTCGACATAGGGTGATGGATCGGGCTTAATCCCGGGCGTGCAAACCGCTACCCCCTTATTTTCCAGCATGGATCGGAACGGCGCCGGCTCCAAACCGGCGCCGTTCCTGCCAGCCAGCCGCGCCGAAATGGATGCGCTGGGCTGGGACCGCTGCGACATCATCATCGTCACCGGCGATGCATACGTCGATCATCCCAGCTTCGGCATGGCCATCATCGGGCGGGTGCTGGAGGCCCAAGGCTTCAGGGTGGGCATCATTGCCCAGCCGGATTGGCGCGGCACGCGGGATTTCGAGGCGCTGGGTGCGCCGCGGCTGTTCTTCGGCGTGACCGGCGGCAATATGGATTCGATGGTGAATCGCTACACCTCGGATCGCCGGGTACGCAGCGACGACGCCTATACCCCCGGCGGCCAGGGCGGCAAGCGCCCGGATCGCTGCGTCATCGTGTATTCGCAGCGCATCCGCGAATGCTACAAATCCATCCCCATCGTGATCGGCGGCATCGAGGCGAGCCTGCGGCGCATCGCGCACTTCGACTACTGGTCGGAGCACGTGCGCCGCTCGGTGCTGGTGGACTCGAAAGCGGATCTTCTGGTGTACGGCAATGCAGAGCGCCAGGTCGCCGCCATCGCCAAACGCCTGGATGCGGGCGAACGCTTGAGCGAGATCACGGATCTGCGCGGCACGGCTTATCTCAGACGCGGCATGCCGGCAGGGTGGGTGGAAATCGACTCGAGCGAGTTGGACAGTCCGGGCCCCCTGAACCCACCCGTCGATCCTTATGCCAGCGAAGAGGATCGCCGGGCGGCTCAGGCGCCGGCGGCGACGCCCGCGATCGCGGCGCCGGCCGCCGGCTGCGCACCGCCAAAAGCGATCCCGGCCGCGGCGCCGGCCGAGAGGGTGGTGAAATTCTACCGCAAGGTGCCCAACGCGCAGCGCGAACACAGCGTCATCCGCCTGCCTTCCTTCGAACAAGTCAGCGGCGATGCCATTCTGTACGCGCACGCGTCGCGCATTTTGCACCTGGAGTCGAATCCCGGAAACGCGCGCGCCCTGGTGCAGCGTCATGGCAACTTGGAACTGTGGTTGAATCCGCCGCCGATTCCCCTCGCGGGGGCTGAGATGGATGCGATCTACGAATTGCCGTATGCACGGCGTCCGCATCCTGCGTACGGCGCCGCGAAGATTCCCGCCTACCACATGATTCGATTTTCCGTGGCGATTCAGCGGGGCTGCTTCGGTGGATGCACCTTCTGCTCGATCACCGAGCACGAGGGCCGCATCATCCAAAGCCGCTCCGAAGATTCGGTCATCCGGGAGATCGAAACCATCCGCGACAAGGTCGACGGGTTCACGGGCGTGATTTCCGATCTCGGCGGCCCCACCGCCAATATGTACCGGCTGCATTGCAAGAGCAGCGCCATCGAGTCGGCCTGCCGCCGGCCGTCCTGCGTGTTTCCGGCCGTGTGTCCCAATCTCAATACCGATCACGCACCGCTCATCAATCTGTATCGGCGGGCACGGGCCTTGAAGGGCATCAAGAAAGTGCTGATCGCCTCCGGGGTGCGCTACGATCTCGCGATCGAGTCGCCCGAGTACGTGCGGGAACTTGCGACTCATCATACCGGCGGGTATCTGAAGATCGCGCCCGAGGCCATCGGCGACGGACCGCTCTCGAAGATGATGAAGCCCGGCGTAGGGGCGTACTACCGCTTCAAGGAATTGTTCGACAAGTACTCGAAGGAAGCGGGCAAGGAGCAGTACTTGATTCCTTACTTCATCGCGGCGCATCCCGGAACCCGCGATCAAGACATGCTCGAGCTTGCCCTGTGGCTGAAGAAGAACGGCTTCCGCGCCGATCAGGTGCAGGCCTTCCTGCCCTCGCCGATGGCCACCGCCACCGCGATGTATCATTCCGGCAGGAATCCGCTCAAGCGCATCACCCGCACGAGCGAGGAAGTCGTCATACCGAAGGGAATCAAGGTGCGCCGTTTGCACAAGGCCTTCCTGCGCTACCACGATCCGGAGAATTGGCCGGTGCTGCGCGAGGCGCTGAAGCGCATGGGCCGCGCGGATTTGATCGGCAACGGCAGGCACCATTTGATCCCGGCGTACCAGCCCGTGGGACCGGGCGCGCGCTCCCCCCTCGAGCGCCCGGGGGCGCTGCCGTTTCGAACCCAGCACACAGGCCTGCCCAAATCGGGGCGCGGCGGCGCCAAAGCCCCCGGCGGCCTGAAGGCGGGTACTCGGCGGGGCCCACGCTGAAGCGGAATCGCTTGCTAGCCTCCCCGCGGTGCGATTAAAGTTCCGCGCTGTCTGGCGGTTTCACACCGCAATTCATCAACTTATATGGTTTGGGAGCACTGACAACGCCTGGGCATCGGGCGCGCGTGAAGCATGGATAATTGGATCGTACATAAGTTTGGGGGGTCCAGCGTCGCCGACGCCGGCTGTTTCCGCCGGGTGGCAGACATCATCGAGGCCTCGCCCAATCCGCGCGAAGCCGTGGTGCTCTCCGCCTGCCGCGGAGTGACGGACTCGCTGCTCGGCCTGGTCGCGCTGGCGGAAAAGCCGGACGGATATTTCCCTTCGGCCATCGAGGCGATCAAGAGACGCCACGTGGAATTGGCCCGCGCCCTGGTTTCCAAGGAAGCCTGCGCGAAGTACTGCGAGCAGCTGGAGAAGGATTGCCGCGACATCGCCGGCATGCTGCAGACCGTGCGCCTGATCCGTTCGTCGACCTACTCGATGCGCGATGTGATTTCGGGCTACGGCGAGATTTGGTCGACGCGGCTGTTCGCGCCCTACCTTCGCGAGCGGGGCCGCATCCAGGGCGAGGTGCTGTGGATCGATGCCCGGGAAGTCGTCATCATCGAGTGGGGCTCGCTCGGGCCGGCCGTTCAATGGGCGGCGAGCGAAGCGAATCTTCAGCGCCTGGTGCCGCCGGGATTTACGGGCCGCCTGATCGTCACAGGGTTCGTCGCGACCACCGTCAAGGGCATTCAGACCACCCTCGGGCGCAACGGCAGCGACTTTTCCGGCTCCATTTTCGGCGCCTTGCTGAACGCCGAGGAAATCATCATCTGGACCGATGTCGACGGCGTGCTGTCGGCCGATCCGCGCCTGGTGCCGAACGCCCAGGTCATCGATCAGCTCTCTTACAACGAGGCCATGGAGCTGGCGTATTTCGGCGCCAAGGTGATTCACCCGCAGACCATGGAACCGGCTGTGGCGCGGGATATTCCCATATTCATCCGCAACACCTTTGCTCCGCAGAAACGCGGCACTCTGATCTGCGCCAATCCCCAGTCTGCGCTCAAGGTCAAGGGCATCACCACCATCGACCCGGTCGCGCTCGTGAATCTCGAGGGCGCCGGAATGATCGGTGTTCCGGGAACGGCGCACCGCTTGTTTGGTGCGCTGCGCGATTCGGGGATCTCGGTGATACTGATTTCCCAAGGCAGCTCCGAGCATTCCATTTGCTTCGCCATTCCCGAGGCGCAGGCGGTGCGCGCCGAGGAGGCCGTGCGGCGCGCCTTCGACGCAGAGTTGCGCGATGGGCAGATTCAGCACGTGGAAATCGGCTTAGGGATGAGCATTCTGGCGGTGGTCGGCGACGGCATGGCCGGCGCCCACGGCGTCGCGGCCAAGGTTTTCAATTCCCTCGGCGATGCGTCCATCAGCGTGCGGGCCATCGCTCAGGGCGCCTCGGAACGCAATATCTCGGTGGTCGTCGACAGCAAGGTCGGCGCCAAGGCGCTGCGCGCGGTGCACGCCGCCTTCTATTTGTCGCCGAACACCCTGTCCATCGGTTTGATAGGACCCGGGACCGTCGGCCGCGTGCTGCTGGCGCAGATCGCAACTCAGATCGAGCGGCTGCGCGCGCTCAACCTGGATTTGCGGGTGCGTGGCATTGCAAGCTCCAAGCGCATGCTGCTGGAAGAAACGGCGGTGGATCTGGCCCATTGGCCGGAGCGGTTCGCCGAGGCGGGAGAGCCGCTGGATCTGGAGAAGTTCGCCGCGCATGTGCAGGCGGATTACATACCGCATTCGGTCATCGTCGATTGCACCGCGAGCGCCGAGGTGGCCGATCACTATTGCGCATGGCTGCAGCGCGGCATTCATGTGGTCACGCCGAACAAGAAGGCCAATAGCGGCAGCTTGCCGTACTACCGGTCGCTGCAGGAGGCGGGGCGGGCCGCGGGCACGCACTATCTCTACGAGGCGACGGTCGGCGCGGGGCTTCCCATCATCCAAACCTTACGCGATTTGCGCCAGACGGGCGATGAGATCACGAGCATCGAAGGGATTTTCTCCGGCACCTTGGCCTATCTGTTCAACGTGTTCGACGGCAGCGAAACCTTCTCCTCGATAGTGCGGGCGGCCAAGGCCAAGGGCTACACCGAGCCGGACCCGCGCGACGATTTGTCGGGAATGGATGTGGCGCGCAAGCTCAGCATTCTGGGCCGCGAGATGGGGTTGACCTTGGAGATGCCGGACGTTCAGGTGCAGGGGCTGGTGCCCAAGTCGCTCGAGAACTGCAGCGTCGATGAGTTCATGCATCGCATTTCAGAATTCGACACGCTGATGGCGCTGAAACGCTCCAACGCCGCCAAGAAGAACCAGGTACTGCGCTATGTCGGCCGGATCGGCGCCGACGGCAAGGCCACCGTGGGATTGGTGCGTCTGGACGCCAAGCATCCCTTCGCCAACATTGCATTGACCGACAATGTGGTGCGTTTCGCGACGCGCCGGTATTGCGACAATCCGCTGATCGTGCAAGGCCCGGGAGCAGGGCCGGAAGTGACCGCGGGAGGCGTCTTCTCGGATCTGTTGCGCCTATCCGCCTATTTGGGGGCCCATCTTTAATGCTGACCGATGTCACCGCGTTCGCGCCCGCCACTGTCGCCAACGTCGGTATAGGTTTCGATATTCTGGGGCACACGGTGGAAGCGGTCGGCGACAAGGTGCGCCTGCGGCGCATCGATGAACGCCTGGTGCGCATCCGCTCCATCACCGGGGTCGCCGGAGATCTGCCGGTGGAGCCGGCAAACAACACCGCGGGCCGCGCGGTCCAGGCCCTGCACGCGGACCTCGAGCTGGATTTCGGATTTGAAATGGACATCGACAAGGGGATTCCGCTCGGGTCCGGCCTGGGCGGATCGGCGGCCTCCGCAGTGGCGGCGGTGGTGGCCGCGAATGCGCTGCTGCAAACGCCGCTGCCGCGCCTGCAGCTGCTCAAGTACGCCATGCAAGGGGAAATCGTCGCCAGCGGTTCCGCGCACATCGACAATATCGCACCCTGCCTGTTCGGCGGGCTGACTCTCACCGTGGGCATCGACCACCCGCGCGTGAAGCAGATCCCCGTTCCGCCTTCGCTGCGCTGCGTACTGGCGCACCCGCACATGTATCTCGGGACGCGCGAGGCGCGCGCCATCCTGAAGAGCGACGTGACGCGCTCGGATTTCGTCTGGGCGAGCGCCAATCTGGCCGGGTTCATCAGCGGCTGCTATTCGAACGATTTGGACATGATCCGCGAATCCTTCAATGACGTGATCATCGAGCCGCAACGGCATTCGCTGATTCCCGGATTCAAGGATGTGCAGAGCGGGGCCATGTCCGCCGGTGCGCTCGGTTGTTCGATCTCGGGGGCGGGACCGACGGTTTTTGCCTGGGCTGAGATCCAGTATGCCGAGGCCGTACGGGGAGCCATGGTGGCGGCGTTCGCCGAACATGGCCTGAAGTCCGATTACTGGATTTCCGGAATGGAAAACTACGGCGCCAGAGTGGTGAAGGCCTGATGTCGCCTTTGAGTTTCGTGAGCTCGCGCGGCGCTTCGCCGCCCGTGACATTGAGCGCAGCCATTTCGCAAGGGCTCGCGCCCGACGGCGGCCTGTACGTTCCGACCCGCCTGCCGGCGGTGGATCGGGCAAGCTTCGGCGGCGCGCGGCCATTGCCGCAGATCGCCCGCGCCGCGCTGCTCGGTTTCTTCGAAGGCGATGGGCTGCGTCCGCTGCTCGGAGAGATCGCCGATGCGGCGCTCGATCTGGACGCCCCGACGACCGCGGTCGAGGCCTGTCCGGACCCCTTATTCGCGCTCGAGCTTTATCATGGGCCGACCGCCGCCTTCAAGGACTTCGGCGCGCGCTTCCTGGCCGAGAGTCTGCAGCGTCTGGAAACGCCGCGGCAGCAGCCCTTGACCGTCTTGGTGGCGACCTCCGGCGATACCGGCGGGGCGGTGGCCGCGGCCTTCCATAGGCGTCCCTGGGTGCGGGTGGTGATTCTCTACCCCGCGGGCCTGGTGAGCCCGCGTCAGGAGCAGCAGCTGTGCTGCTGGGGGGACAATGTCGCCTCTCTGCGGATAGCCGGCACCTTTGACGATTGTCAGCGCTTGGTGAAGGAGGCCTTCGGCGACCCGCACCTCCGCCGCCGGCACCGGTTCAGTTCCGCGAACAGCATCAACATCGGCCGGCTGCTGCCGCAAATGGTCTACTACGTCGCATCGAGCCTGGAGATCGAGCGGCGCACCGGCGCGAAGCCCTCGTACATCATTCCGGCGGGCAATCTCGGCAATGCATTTGCCGCGGTCTGGGCTCGCGCACTGGGTTTCCCGATCGCGCGCATCATCCTGGCCCATAACGCGAACCGCACCGTTCCTGATTTCTTGCAGGATGGCATATGGAGGCCGCGCCCGAGCATCGCGACCCTGGCTTCGGCCATGGACGTCGGGAACCCCAGCAACATGGAGCGAATGCGCGCCCTCTATCCGACATTGAGCGAGATCCGCGAACAATTGAGCGCGGACAGCGTCGATGACGCTACAATCCGCACACGTATCGGAGACGACTTCATGCACTATGCACGGGAATGGTGCCCGCACACGGCGACGGCGGCGGAAGTTTACAGCCGCCTGAGCGCGGCAGAACGCCGTGACCGCCCCTGGGTCCTCGTCGC
This sequence comes from uncultured Gammaproteobacteria bacterium, assembly GCA_963784105.1. Classification (GTDB taxonomy): domain Bacteria; phylum Pseudomonadota; class Gammaproteobacteria; order Steroidobacterales; family Steroidobacteraceae; genus Bog-1198. The sequence goes on along the minus strand of CAWAQE010000003.1, from coordinate 299,631 downwards.
CACCGCGCATCCGGCGAAGTTCAATGAAATCGTGGAACCCATCATCGGCAAGCCGGTGTCGATTCCCGCAAGTCTCGACCGGTTGCTGCGCCTGCCGCAGCACGCCGTTGATCTACCGCCGACGCTCGAGGCTTTGGCCGCAGCGCTCGAATGACCAGTATTGGAATAGACCCGGCATGGATTGTGTTGGGCGTGGTCCTGCTGCTGGTCCTGGCCGGCGGCTTTTGGGGCATGCGTGCCTACCGGCGCCGAGCGCGGCGCAAGGCCTTGCTGGCCCGCCTGGAGCGCGTGGCCTTCGAGGCGGCGCACCAAGTGCTCGTTCCCGACGGCATGGGCGGGTTCATTCACGTGGACCATCTACTGCTCACGCCGCGCGGCGTGCTGGTGCTCGATACGCGCCGGGTCGCAGGGCTGATCTTCGGCGGCGACCAGATGAGCGATTGGACCGTCATGGGCCGCAGCCGCCGCTACACTTTCGATAACCCGCAGCCGGCTCTGTACGACCGAATCGCGGCCGTGAAGGCTCTGTCCGGCGATGTGCCGGTTGAAGGGCGGCTGCTGTTCTCCAATGTCGGCAAATTCACCAAGGGCATGCCGAAGTGGGTGCTCATGCTGGACGGCATCGAAGTGGAGTTTCCCGTGGTCGACCGCGGCATGAAATCGGCGCCGGACTTCGCTCCGTCTTTGGAGTCGTGGAACCGCCTCGTGACACAGCTGCGGCCAAGCCCGCATCTGTTCACCAATCTTTGAGTCCGAAGAATCGAGCGGCATTGCGGGTGGTCGAGGCCGCAACGGCTTCGAAGGACTCGCCCCGCAATTGCGCGACGGTACGGGCAATATGCGGCAGAAAGCAGGGTTCATTGCGCCGGGATTTGGGATGCGGAAGCAGATCGCGGGGCAGTAGATACGGCGCGTCCGTTTCGAGCATCAGCCGGTCGCCCGGAATGTGCGCAACGGCCTCGCGCAGATGCTGGCCGCGGCGCTCGTCGTTCACCCAGCCGGTCACCCCGATATGCAGATCGAGCGCCAGGTAGTCCTCCAGCTCCGGCCTGCCTCCGGTGAAGCAATGAGCAACCGCGCCCGTCAGGGCGCCGCGAAAATCCTCGAGGATGGCCGTGAAGTCGGCGTGCGCATCGCGCTGATGCAGGAACAAGGGCTTGCGCGCCGCGGCCGCGATTTCCAGCTGCGCAACGAAGGCCGCGCGCTGCGCATCCGGCGGCGAGAAATTGCGGTAATAGTCCAGGCCGCATTCTCCGGCCGCAACCACCTGCGGCAGCCGCAGCAGCTCGCGCAACTCCGCGCGCCGCGGCGCATCGAAGGTGAGCGCATGGTGGGGGTGCACGCCGGCGGTGGACGACAGTACGCCCGGGTGCGCGGCCGCCAGAGCCGCCGCGTGGCCGGAGCTCGCCATATCGGCGCCGGTGACCACCTGCCGATGCACGCCGGCTTCGGCCGCGCGCGTCATCACCGCGTCACGATCCGGCGCAAAGCTGTCGTGGGTGAGATTCGACCCAATATCGATTAGTGATATCTTCATGCCGTCATTGTAATCGCGGGAGAATGTCCAGATGCTCGTCGGCAGAATTCTCTTGGCATCGGCGCTATCTTTGCTGGCCGCGGCATCGCCGGCGCAGCAGGGCGGCGATCTGCAGGCGCAAATCCTTTACGCGTATCACACCGAAGATGCCAACAGCCTGACGAATTTGATTCAGGATCTGGCCACGCAGGTCGAAGCGGACGGGGGCGACGCGGCGCTGCGATACCACCTGGCGCACGCGCAGTACCGCCGCGGCCTGCTCGCCGGGCCGGCGGACGCCCATCGGGCCGAGTCCGCGTTCGCCGGCTGTATCGATGAGCTCAAGCCGCTGTTGTCGCAAGATGTTAAATCCGTGGAAGCGCTGATCCTTCAATCCGCCTGCTACACGGGGCTGGCGGATCTTAGAAAATTCGAGTCCGTGTTGCTGCGGTCGCGCTCGGACGAGAGGCTCAAGGCCGCGCTCGAGCTGGCGCCGCGCAATCCGCGCGCGGTATTTCTCTCCAGCATGGATGGCCTGCGAGAGTCGAAGCCGGGTTCCCCCGAACAGCAGCGCGCCTTCGCCCAGCTGCAGCTGGCCGCGCAGCTCTTCGACGCGTCCTCGGCCACGAGCGTGGACGCTCCCGGCTGGGGACATGCCGAGGCGTACCTGGCTCTCGGACGGGAACTCGAGTCGCGCGGCGATCAATTGGGCGCCCGCAATTGGATCGAGAAATCCCTGATAGCCGCGCCAGACTACAAGGCGGCGCAGCGCCAGCTGGCGCTCTTGGTGCGGCATTGAGCGTGCCTCGGCGCGCGCTCTAACCTGGTATGATTCGGCGCGATGAAGCCACAAGGCACCCAGCTATCGCTGTTCGAGACTCGTAGTTCCAGCGACCCCTTCGCCGTCCGGGTCAGCCCGCGCGCGCGGCGGCTGACGGCTCGCGTGCACGTCGGCGGCCGCGTCGAGATCGTGGTGCCCACGGGCGTCAACGCCCACACCGTGCGCGACTTCGTGCGGCGGTTCACGCCCTGGATCGACCGCAAGATCGCCGCCATGCAGAGTTTCGCGGCGCCCAGCGAGTCGGTGCCGGCGGCCATCGAGTTTGCCCTGACGGGCGAGAAATTCGCGGTGGATTGGCGCAAGGTGGCCCGGCGCGGCCTCGATCAGGCATCGGACGGCATAGTCGTTCGCGCGCCGGACGAGCAGGGCGCACGCGCCTTGCTTCAGGGATGGCTGAAGCGCGCCGCTCATGAGAGGCTGGCGCCGCGGCTGCTGCAATTGGCCGGTGAGCTGAACTACTCCGTGGCCCGCGTGTCCATCCGCTGTCAGCGCACCCGCTGGGGCAGCTGCTCGACGCGCGGTACGGTGAGCCTGAATTGCTCCCTGCTGTTCTCGAGGTTGGAGGTGGTGCGCTACCTGTTCGTCCACGAGCTTGCGCACACCGAGCACATGAACCATTCCGCCAGTTTTTGGCGCCTGGTGGAGGCAATCGAGCCGGATTACCGGCGCTTGGACCGCGAATTGCTCGCCGGCTGGCGCACGGTGCCCGGCTGGGTATTCAAGAGCTGAACATGCAAGAGACGACACCGCGGGCCAAGCCATTCGTCGATTTGAGCGACGAGGAGGTACATTGGGACTTGGGCGAGTCCCCGAGCTACTCGCAATATCTGAACCTCGACAAGCTGCTCGACGCACAGCATCCGCTCTCCAACCAGCACGATGAAATGCTGTTCATCGTCATTCATCAGGTCTCGGAGCTTTGGATCAAGCTGTGCCTGCACGAGCTCGGCGCGGTGGTCGATTGCGTGCGGCGCGACGACTTGGGTCCCACCTTCAAGATGCTGGCCCGCGTCTCGACCATTCAGCAGCAGTTGCTGCAATCCTGGGACGTCCTGGCGACGATCACCCCCTACGACTATTCGGCGTTCCGCAACAGCCTGGGAAAATCCTCCGGTTTTCAATCGCCGCAGTACCGCATGCTGGAATTCCTCATCGGCAACAAGAACGCCGACACCATCAAGGTATTTCTCGCCGACCCAGAGATCCACGAGATGCTCGAACGCGCGTTGCGTGCTCCGAGCCTGTACGATGAGGTGCTGCGCCTCCTGAGCCGGCGCGGGCTCGACGTGCCGCCGCAGGCCATCGACCGCGATTTCACTCAGCCCTACCAGGCGAGCAAGGCAGTGGCGGCGGCGTGGCTCAGCGTCTACCACAATTCGGTCAAGGAGTGGGATTTGTACGAGCTGGCCGAGCGGCTGGTGGATCTGGACTACAAATTCCAGCTGTGGCGCTTCGCCCACGTCAAGACGGTGGAGCGCATCATCGGCAACAAGCGCGGCACGGGAGGAACAGGCGGCGTCTCGTATCTGACGAAGGCGCTGGAGCTGAAATTCTTCCCCGAGCTTTGGGCCGTCAGAACATCCATGTAGGTTCCGCAGTGGCGAATATTCAGGACCAATTACAGAACGTCAATGTCGCCTCCAGCGATCTGTTGGCGACCCCGGAAGAAGTCAAAAGACGGCTGCCGCTGGGGTCTCGCGCGGCCGAAACCGTGTTCAAGGCGCGCGAGGCGGTGCGGGCGATATTGGAGCGCCGAGACCCGCGGCTGTTCGTGGTGGTCGGACCGTGTTCGATCCACGATGTGAGCGCCGCCCGCGAGTATGCGGCCCGGCTCAAAGACCTGGCCGCGCGGGTCGACTCGACGCTGCTGCCCATCATGCGCGTGTACTTCGAGAAGCCCCGCACGACCGTGGGCTGGAAAGGGCTGATCAACGATCCTGACTTGGATGATTCCTTTCACATCGAGAAAGGCATCCTCATGGCGCGCGAGCTGCTGCTTCACGTCGCGGAGCTCGGGCTGCCCGCGGGGACCGAGGCGCTCGATCCCATCATGCCGCAGTATCTTTCCGAGCTGATCACCTGGACCGCCATCGGCGCGCGTACCACCGAGTCGCAGACGCATCGCGAAATGGCGAGCGGATTGTCGACGCCGGTGGGCTTCAAGAACGGAACCGACGGATCGCTTGCGACCTCGATCAACGCCCTGCAGTCGGTGCGGCATCCGCACCATTTCCTCGGCATTACTCAACAGGGACAGTCGGCGGTGTTTCGCACCCGCGGCAATGCGCATGCGCATCTGGTGCTGCGCGGCGGCGGGGGCCGCGCCAACTACGACGCCGTGAGCATCGCCGTGGCGGAGCGCGAGTTGACCGCGGCCGGCCTGCCGTCGACGGTCGTCGTCGACTGCAGTCACGGCAATTCCAACAAGGACCCCAGCCTGCAGCCGCTGATCGCTGAAAACTGCGTCGCGCAAATAATGGACGGCAACCGCTCCATCGTCGGCCTCATGCTCGAGAGCCACTTGAAGGCCGGGAGCCAGTCCATTCCGAAGGACTTGAGCAAGCTCGAGTATGGGGTATCCATCACCGACCCCTGCATCGACTGGCCGACCACCGAGAGCCTGTTGCTCAGGCTGCATCAGTCCCTGCAAAACGTACGGCGCTGACGCCGGCCAGGGACCGGCGATGCTTCCATAGGCGATACCCCAACAGCAGCGCAAGGCCGCAGACGTACAAGAGCGGCTCGCGTATATCCTTCTTCACCTGCCACCAGAAGTGCCAGACACCGAGAATGGCGATCGCGTAGACCAGCCGGTGCAGCTGCGTCCAACGCCTGCCCAGGCGGCGCTGCGCTTTGGCGGTGGATGTGGCCGCCAGAGGAATCAGCAGCAGCAATCCCAGCATGCCGATGGTGATGTACGGGCGTTTGACGATGTCCTGCCACACGGCGCTCAAGCGGCCGCTCTGATCGAGCAGCAGGTATACCGAGAAGTGCAGCAGCACGTAGAAAAACGCGAACAACCCGAACATGCGCCGAAACCGCAGCCAGAATACGGAGTGCGTGAGGTCGCGCAGCGGGGTCATGCATAAAGCGATCATCAGGAAGTTCAGCGTCCAACGCCCGCAGGTGTGCAGCATGACCTTGACGGGGTCGGCGCCCAGGGACACCCCGCCGAAGTGCGATACGCCGGTGGCATTCAGCACGCCCAGCGCCAAGTGCAGGGCGGGGATCAGACACGCCAAGAACACGATGGGCTTCAATACCCAGCGAATCGGCTGCATCAAAAGTACTTCCGCAGATCCATTCCCGTGTATAGACCGGCCACTTGCGACGCGTACCCGTTGAAGGGAAGGGTGGGCTGCCGCGGTCCGAATGCGCTTGCGCCGATGTGGCGTTCGGTCGCCTGGCTCCATCGCGGATGGTCGACGGCCGGATTGACGTTGGCAAAGAAGCCGTACTCGTTGGAGGCCGCGCCCGCCCAGGTGGTGCGCGGCGCGCGCTCGGTAAATTTGATGCTGACGATGGACTTGATGCCTTTGAAGCCGTACTTCCAGGGAACGATGAGCCGCAGCGGCGCGCCGTCCTGGTTCGGCAAGACCTTGCCGTAAAGCCCGACCACCATGAGGGTCAGGGGATGCATAGCCTCGTCGATGCGCAGACCCTCCACATAGGGCCATTCGAGCACGGCAGTTCGCTGGCCGGGCATTTGTTTCGGGTCGTACAGGGTCTTGAACTCGACGAATTTCGCCTTGGACGTGGGCTTGAAGCGCTTGAGCAAATCACCCAGGGGGAAGCCCACCCAGGGCACCACCATCGACCAAGCTTCTACGCAGCGCAGCCGGTATATGCGCTCTTCCAGGGGGTGCGGTTTCAGAATGTCATCCAGGCTGAAAGTTCCCGTCACTTCAGCCTCGCCGCCGATGGTGACGTTCCACGGCCGGGTGCGAAAGTTCCGCGCATTCTGCGACGGGTCGGATTTATCGGTACCGAATTCGTAGTAGTTGTTGTAGGTCGTGATGTCCTGGTAAGAGTTGGGCGCTTCGGTCACGCTCAAAGCCGCATTGCGCGTATAGGTCAAGGCGGCCGCCGGCTGGCCGAACGCCTCGTCGGCAACCCCGCCCATGCCTTGAAGTGCGGCGAAGCCGAGGCTGCCCGCAAGCAGGGCGCGCCGCGAGATGTACCGTTCGTACGGTGTTATTTCCGAAGGTAGGATCTTGGCGGAATCCAGTGATCTATTGCGCATAGTCGTCTCGAGGGTCGATTGTTCGTACATGGACTAGACCCGTCGAATGAGGCGTTTGTTTCGTCGCCGGCGACATTAAGTCCAATTCGAGGTGGGTATTTCCCATTGCGCCGCCAGTGCGCGCGCGGCGGCATTGGCGTTCACCAACAAGGCGCGATCGGCATGACGCATGTGATCCAGGTCCGAGGCACTATTTCCATAGGCCACAATGGGCAGGTCGGGATATTGCTCGCGCAGCCAAGTCAGGCAGCGCAATTTCTCCGCGCCGCGCCGATTGGCCGTCTTCAGTCCACCCTCGAGCCGGTCCCCCCGCCATTCGATCTCCGTGCATAGAGTGCGTTCGAACCCCAGGGAACGCCCGATGCGCGGCACGTATAAATCGGGACTCGCCGAGAGGAGCACCAGGTGATCGCCGGCTGCACGGTGCGCCTCGAGCACGGCAACTGCCCCGGGTCTGAGGCGGCGGCGAGGCCCCAAGGCATCCACGAATGACTCGGCGCATGCCTCGATGCTGGCGCGGGTGGCGCCTTGCATGAGCATGCGGATGACTCGGGACTTCAGCAGGCCGCGATCGCGATTTCGCGCCAGGAAGCTGAACAAGGCGAAGGGAAGATGCCACAGTCCGAACAGACGTGACGGATGCCGCCGCAGAAAGCTCATCAAAAACAACATGAGCGTGTCCTGCCAGGTCAAGGTGCCGTCGAGGTCGAACACGGCGACCCAGCGGCGCGAACCGGCGGCGGCAGAATCTGTCATTGAGGGAATATATCCTAATTAATACAGTTGGTTAAGGTACTTTTCTAGAAAAAATATTATGGAGTTGCCGCCCCGACCATGCGAACCGGCAGGGTTCGTCCACGGGGTCGAGCGTTACGGGGCCTAGGGATTGTGACCCTGCATGAGCGCGATCGAATTAGAATGGAAGATTACCGTTGAAGGCAGGTGTGCGAATGGCGTTAGGGAATACTATGGATCATAGGGGCGGCTCGTCGGGATCGCCAGCCGCACGTCTTTTACGCGGCATCCAGTGCGCGTGCGCCGTTATGCTGCCTGCGCTCGCGGCGGCGCAAGCACCTGCCGCCGTGCGCGCACCCGTGGCGTCCCAGGCCCCGCGACCGGCCGGATCCGTCGCCGTGGCCGGCTTTACTTTTGCAAGGTCGCTGGGCGGAGTCGACGAGTATCGGCTCGACTCCAACGGTCTCACCGTGCTGCTGGTGCAGGACCATTCGGCGCCGGTGGTCACGTTTCAGGTCACCTATCAGGTCGGTTCGCGCAACGAAGTGACGGGCACCACCGGAGCGACGCACATCCTCGAGCATTTGATGTTCAAGGGCAGCGACGCTTTCAACGACCCGAAGGGCAATAGCATCAAGCAATATCTGGAACGCGTCGGCGGCCAGTTCAATGCCAGCACCTCGTTCGACCGCACCAATTATTTCGCGACCATCGGCCGGGAGAACCTGGAGGGGTACATCGCCATCGAAGCCGACCGCATGCGCCACCTCTGGCTGCACGAGGCCGATCGGCAATCGGAAATGACGGTGGTGCGCAATGAATACGAGCGCGGCAAGAACGACCCGGACAATGTGCTCATGGAAGAAGTGACGGAGGCGGCTTACGTGGCGCTTCCGTACCACCATCCGACGATCGGCTGGAAGAGCGATATCGAGCACGTGCCCATCGCCAAATTGCGCGAATTCTACGACACCTTCTATTGGCCGAACAATGCCACGGTGACCGTGGTCGGCGACATCGATCCCGCGGCCACTTTGGGCTTGATCAAGAAATACTACGGTGTTTACCCGCGCTCGCCGGCGCCGATTCCCGCGATTTACACCGAGGAGCCGGCGCAAACCGGCGAACGCCGCGTCGTCGTGAAGCGGCCGGGACAGCTCGGAACCGTGATCATCGCCCATAAGGTCCCGAACGGCCGGAGTGCCGATCAACCGGCTCTCGACATGCTCGACGCCATTTTGAGCTCGGGCAAGAGCGCGCGGCTGTACAAGGCGCTGGTCGATCAGGGTCTGGCCTTGAACGCCGGCGCGGGCACCGACTTGCACCGCGACCTGTCGCTGCACACGGTCTACGCCATCCTGGCGCCGGGAGCCACGCAGGCCCAAGTCGAGAAGGCGCTGTGGACGGAGATCTCCAAGATCAAGACCGACGGCGTGACCGATGCCGAGGTGGCGCGGGTGAAGCAGCAGTCCGTCGCGGCCGACGCTTACAAGCGCGACGGAACCGCAGCCATCGCCGGCGAAATCAACGAGTGGATCGCCGTGGGCGATTGGACTCTGTACGTGACGTTTCCGCAGAAGGTGCAAACGGTGACTCCCGCCGACGTGCAGCGCGTCGCCAGGGAATATCTCAACGAGGATCAGGCAACGACGGGCTGGTTCATTCCAGTGCAGGCGGCGGGGAAGGGCTCGTGATGCGACACTACTTGATGCGACATTATGCATTGGCCGCGATGTTCCTGGCGGGCTGCGGCACCGCGGCGAATGTTGCGGCGGCAAAATCAGCCGGCCAGAGTGAGCGGATGCAGGTCGCCGGAATCGATCTGATCACCTATCGCACGGACGTGAAGGACGTGGTCGTGATTTTGGGCTCGCTGCCCGCCGGCGATGCGATGGCCGAGGGCGGCAATATCGCGATTCCGACGCTCACGGGCATGATGCTCGACCGCGGCACGAAGAGCCAGGATAAGTTCGCGATTGCAGAACAGCTGGACGATGTCGGCGCCGAAGTCGCCTTCAGCGTGGGCACGCAATCGCTGGAGATTCGGGCCAAATGCTTGAAGAAGGACCTGCCCATGGTGCTCGGGCTGATCGCCTCGGAGCTGCGCACTCCCGCCTTGCAGCGCCAGGAATTCGACAAGGCCAAACAGCAATTCATCGGCGCGCTGGAAGCGTCGGCGCAGAACACCGAAGCGCGCGCGCATGAGGCCTTCGGCCGCGCCATATACCCCGAGGGCCACCCGAATCGCCCGCACACGGTCGGCGAGTACGAGGACGCGGCGAAGGCGGCCACTCTCGATGAGCTCAAGGCCTTTCAGGCCAAGTATTACGGTCCCGCTCACCTGACGCTGGTGGTGGTGGGCGATGTGGACGCGCCTGAAACGCAAGCGCAGATCGGCAAGGCTTTCGAGGGCTGGACCGGCGGCCAGGACTATGTCCGTCCGGCGGCGCCCGCCGTACTGACGGCGGCACGCGAGGTGAGGGTGCCGCTCGCCGACAAGCCGAGCGTGACGGTGATACTCGGCCAGCCCACCGGGTTGCGCTACAAGGACACCGACGCCCTGGCTCTGCGCGTGGGCACGGCGATCCTGGGAAGCGGCTTTACCGGGCGGTTGATGGGCATCGTGCGCGACAAGGAAGGGCTGACCTACAACATTGGAGCCGGTGTGTCCGATGACAGCATCGTCGACGGCGGCTGGGACATCTCTGCCAGCTTTGCGCCGGCTCTGCTGCAGAAGGGCATCGCTTCGACGCGGCGCGAGCTCGACCGATGGTGGAAAGGCGGCGTCACGGACCAGGAATTGACGGCGCGCAAGCAAGGCTTGGTGGGCGGCTACCTGGTCGGTCTTTCGACCACCGGGGGCCTCGCGAATGCCATTTTGACCGACGTGCAGCGCGGCTACGGCGTGGAGCGCCTGGCCGCTTATCCCGAGGCGGTCAAGGCGCTGACGCGCGAGCAGATCAACGCCGCCATCAAGAAGCACCTCAATCCGAACGTCATGGTGTTGGTCGAGGCGGGGAGTGTTGCGCCGGCCGCGCACTAGCGCCTCGGCGGAGCCCTAGGCCTCGATGCGTCTGGCCTGTCTTGTCGAACGGCGATAATCGCCCGGGGTGCAATTCATCCAGCGGCGAAATGCACGGATGAACGCCGTCTCCTCGGAGTAGCCGAGCAGGTAGGTGATTTCCGCCAATGAGCGCGAGGTCGTCACGAGCAGCCGGGTGGCGAGTTCCTTTCGCGCGGCATCGAGCAATTCGTTGAAGCGCAGGGAATTTGCCGCGAGCTCACGGTGGAGATCGCGCGGCGACATCCCCAGTGCATCAGCCACTACTTCCTGAGTCGGGGGCCCGGTGGACAGCCTTTGCATGATGGCACCTTCGACTCGTTGAGCGAGCGAACCTTCCAGCGGCGACTGCTCCTGAAGCAGCCGAAGATGGCGCTCGATGACATCGAAGAGCCGCTTGTCGGATGATTGGATCGGTGCCGCCAGGATGCTGCTCGGCATGGTGACCAGATTGGTTGCACCGCCAAAACCAACGCGGCACTGAAATACCCTTGCGTATTCCTCGCGCAGATCCGCGGCTGGCTCCGGATGTTGCAGCTGCACCGCGATCGGAGCCCAGGACGGACTCACCACCTTCCTTAGAAAGAAGACCGTAAAGGCGGTGGACATGTCGCTGTCGTGCCGAGACGGCGGCAGCGACGAAGAGTCAACCCTGTAAAAAAGATATGCGTAGTCGCGTTCGGTGAGCAACTGTCCGTCGTCGCAGTCCTGAAAGATGGCCCCGTAGCGCATCAAGGTACGCAGCGCCGAGCCGACGTCCTTGGCCGACAACAGGGCGAATCCAAGGAGGCCAAGGTCCGCAAAGTCGAGATGCTCGTAGATATGCAGGCCGAGATGGCGGTCATTCGTGTACTCCGCCGCGGCATCCAGCAATGAAAAGAAATCGGCCAGGGGGACGCGGATCTGTCCCTCCTCGACGCTCTCGCCGGTCCACCCGTAGCGTTCGTACAAGGGGCCGGGCGGCAATCCGCGCCGGGCGATGTAGCGCCCCACCGCACCCACATAGCTCACGTGAATCGTGGGAGTACGCGAGCGAAGGGCGGTGATTGACATCGAGCGGCTCTTTTTGGGCGGTTCCTGTCAGTACTGCGACACCGCGGCTGAAATATAGTCCGTCCCGGCTGCGGGGGCAACGAATCACCGCCGGTACGAAAGGACGAAAGGGAGAATACATGCACATTCCATCTCAGCCACGCGGGGCTTTGCGTCTGACCCTGCTCATCGCAGGCACTATCGGCGCCTCGGCCGCAGGCATGCGGGCGCAGGCACAGGCACAGGCGCCGGCCCAGGCGCAAGCGCCGGCCCAGGCTTCCGCATCGAGCGGTCTGGAGGAAATCGTCGTCACGTCGCAGCGCCGCGAAGAGCGGCTGCAAGACGTGCCGATCAGCGTATCGGCATTCACCCAGGAGAAAATGGACGCGCAAGGCATTCGCAGCGTGGATGACCTGACGGCATCGACGCCCGGCGTGAACTTCGAGCGCATGGGTCTTTCCGCGGCGTCGAACTACAATGATGAGAACTCCGACATCGCCATCCGCGGAATCGACTCCTCCGCCGGCGCATCGACCACCGCCATATACATCGATGACACGCCGATCCAGAGCAGGCACATTGGATTCGGCACGGTCGACGCCTTTCCCGATCCTGTTCGATCTCGAGCGAGTGGAGGTGCTGCGCGGGCCGCAAGGCACATTGTTCGGTGCAAGCGCCGAAGGCGGAGCGGTCCGCTTCGTGACCCCGGAACCCAGTGTGAATAGCTACAGCGGCTATATGCGCTCGGAACTCGCGAACACGGATGATGGGGGCGACAGCTATGAGGCCGGCGCGGCGGCGGGCGGCCCCATCGTCGACGGAAGGCTGGGGTTTCGCCTCAGCGCTTATTTCCGGCAAGACGGCGGCTACGTCGACCGCGCGAACTATCGCACCGGTGCGATCACCGAAAGCGACTCGAACTGGCAGGACACGGCCGTACTGCGGGCGGCGCTCAAATGGGAGGTGAACGATTCGGTCTCGATCACGCCATCGGTGCTCTATCAGAAGCTGCATCTGAATGACACGGGTTCGTACTGGCCCATACTCTCCAATCGCCAGGACGGCGTGTTCCTGAACGGCAATGCGCAGCGGAATCCCAGCACGGACCCATTCACTCTCTCGGCCATCAAGCTCGACGCGGACACATCGGCATCGACACACCTCGTTGCCAATCTGTCCTATTTCTCCCGCGATCAGTTCGACACGCCCGACTACACGCAATTCGATCGGGCGGTGTACGGACTGTCTCCATTCGCCCCCTACGGCGCGGTCGGCGAGTCGCCGTTCACCGATGTTCAGCACAACACCACGCTGGAAGTGCGCCTGCAGTCCACCGACCCCAACTCCATTCTGGCGTGGACCACGGGTGTGTACCTGGCCCATCTGGATGAGAATTCGACTCAATTCATCTTCGACCCCACCATCAATGCCGAGTACACGGCGGCCTACGGAGTCCCGCTTTGCACGGCGGCGGCTCCATGTCCGAACGGGGAAATTGCCTCGGAGCCTGAAAACCGGATCATCGACAAGCAGGCGGCCATTTTCGGCGAGCTCACCGTCAAGATGGGCGAGGCGTGGAGTGCGACCGCCGGACTTCGTGCCGCGCGCATGCAAGTCAGCGGGCGATCGACCGAGTACGGGCCTTTCAACGGTCCGACCGTGGGCCCGACAACTCCGCTGGTCGCGGCGGCTTCGTCCACCGAGGACCCACTGACGCCGCGCCTGGTGCTTTCCTATCATCCGGACCGCGACAATTTGATCTATGCCAGCGCCGCGAAGGGGTATCGGCCCGGCGGAATCAACGAGAGCCTGGGTAATGTGTGCAACAGCAGCCTGCAGACCATAGGCCTGACGGCTGCGCCGGCGTCATTCAGTCAGGACAGTCTGTGGAGCTACGAACTGGGTTCGAAGAACACCCTGTTCGATCGACGCCTGCAGGTGGATGCCAGCGTTTTCGTGATTGACTGGAAGGGTATCCAGCAGAACGTGTACTTGCTCGCCTGCGGACTGCAGTTTACCGCCAACCTCGGTGCCGCGCGCAGCGAGGGCGGAGACATTCACGCCCAGGTAAAGCCCGTCGATAAGCTTCTGGTCGATTTCACGGCGGCATACACGGAGGCGAAGTACACGGAAACCGTTTGCGGCGGCGTGGTGGCATGCACGGGTCCCGATGCGACCTCCAAACCCATCGTCTCTCAGGGCGACCGCCTGCCGGGTGCGCCGTGGACCTTCATTCTGTCGGGCGAGTATGGACTGCCCAGCTTTCGCGAGCGCGACCCTTACATACGCCTGGACTATCATTATTCCACCGCGCAGACGGCGCTTCTGCCCGGGCAAGATCCGAATAACGGCGTTGCCGATACCACGCTTCCCGGGCTGCCCAAGATCACGACCTTGGCGATGCGCGCAGGGCTGCGCTGGTCGGGTATCGATGTGTCCGTGTTCGGCCAGAATCTGACGAACACGCACCCGCTGATGTTCGAGTCCCGCGATACCACGGCCTCGCCTTTATACTTCGCGAGATCCACACGGCCGCGGACCCTAGGAGTGACGCTCTCCTACCGCTACTGAGGCGATTTGGCTGCACCGACCCGGTCGGCACGGAGATACGATGGAAACTGGCATACGGGCCGGCGATGGTGCGGCAACGCCCGGCCGGGGCGGCAGCGGGGCGCGTTCGCTTCGGCGCACCCTGTCCTACTACGACTTGCTCATTTATGGCCTCGCCTATGTCTCGCCCTTTGCGCTGCTGCAGACGGTGGGGTTCGTGTGGCAGGCATCCAACGGACTCATCGTGCTCGCCTATGTTCTTGCCGCCGTGTGCATGTATTTCACGGCGAAGAGTTATGCGTTGATGACCGACACCGTTCCCAATGCGGGATCGGTATACGGCTTCGCACGTCACGCGCTGGGTCCATTCATCGGGTTCATCGCAGGCTGGATGATCTTGCTCGACTACCTGCTGATACCGGCCTACATCTATGTGCTGATGGCCGTCGCCTTGGGGACTCTGATTCCGCAGGTGGACCGGGCGCTGTGGATCGTGGTGTTGGGCGGCGCGACACTGGGCATCAACTGGTTCGGCGTCAAGGTGACCTCCCGGGTCAATCTGGCCTCGGTGGCCATTCAGCTGGCGATCATCGCCGTGATCGCATTATTTTCACTGATCGCGCTGCATGCGGGAAAGGGCAACGGCGCGCTCACGCTCCGGCCGCTGTATACGCGGGAGCTATTTCACGCGAAAAGCATTTTTACCGCCACCTCCATTTGTGTGATGTCGTTTTTGGGTTTCGATGCGATTTCCACTCTGTCGGAAGAGGTCGAGAGCGACGATAGGCGGATCGTGGGGCGGGCAATAGTCGGCGTGCTGTTTCTCTCGGCCGCGCTGTTCACTTCGCTGGCGTGGGTGCTCGGGAATCTCATGAGCGGTCTGGTCATCAAGGATGCCGCGTCGGCGATTTACGAGCTCGCCGACTCCGCGATCGGTACGTGGATGTCCGTGCTGATTGCGTGGGTGACCGTCACCGTGGTCGGATTTACCAATGCCCTGCCCATGCAGGTGGGCGTTGCCCGCGTGATGTATGCGATGGGGCGCGACCGTCAGTTGCCGGCGGTGCTTGCCAAAGTTCACGCGATTCATGGGACGCCCTATGTGGGCATGATCGTCACCACCGCGATCTCGCTGGCGGTGGCAATCGCGATGCGGTTCCAAATGGACGAGCTGGTGTCGATCGTCAACTTCGGTGCGCTGTCGGGGTTCTTCGTTCTCCATGTGTCGGTGATCGTCCTGTTCTGGGTCAAGGGGCGGTCGCGACGCTGGATAGTCCATCTGGCCGTTCCGGTGGCCGGGATCATCGTGGTGCTGGCGGTGATGTCCGGCATGAGCGCCCTGGCTACTACGCTTGGGCTGGCATGGCTCATCGTCGGTCTCGGGTATGGTTTGGTGCTGACGAAGCGGCGGCGCGCTGAGCTTGCGATATAGGAATGGCTAGGAGAGTCAGATGTCGAGCGTGAAACCACGGGCACGTGAACTCGGCTTGGCCTTACAGGGGCTGCCCGGAACCAATAACGCGATAACCGACGTGCCGGGAGTCGCCGTCGGCTTCAAAACGCTGATCGATTTCCCGAAGGCGGCGGGGCAGATGCAGATCTGCACGGGAGTAACGGCCATCCTGCCGCGCGGGCACAGCCCACAGCCGCTGGCGGTCTGGGCGGGGCAGTTCGACTTGAACGGCAACGGCGAAATGACCGGCACGCATTGGATCCGCGACGCAGGCTACTTTCTAGGTCCGATCTGCCTGACCAACACGCATTCGGTCGGCACCGTGCACCAGGCGGCCGTACGCTTCATGATCGAAACCCATGCGGATTATTTTCGCCGCCATCATGCCTGGGCAATGCCGGTAGTTGCGGAGACCTACGATGGCCTGGTGAACGACATCTGCGGGCTGCACATTACGGAGCAGCACGCGCTCGAAGCATTGCGCGGTGCGGCGGAAGGCCCGGTCGCGGAAGGCAATGTCGGCGGCGGCGCCGGGATACAGACCTATGAGTTCAAGGGCGGGACCGGCACCAGCTCCCGGCGCATCGATCTCAACGGCCGCAGCTACACGGTCGGTGTCCTGGTGCAGTCGAACTTCGGCAAGCGCAGTGAGTTCTCCGTGCTCGGAGTGCCGGTGGGCAGACATATCACCGAGAACTCGGTCCTGTCGGCGAGCGGACTGCCCGAGCAGGGCTCCATCGTAGTCATCATCGGTACCGATGTTCCGCTGACGCCGATGCAGCTGCAGAGACTGGCGAAGCGGGGAGCTTTGGGCATCGGCCGCACCGGCACCAGCGGCGGCCACTACTCGGGCGACTTGATGCTCGCGTTCTCGGTCGCCAATCCGGTTTACTTTCCGGCGCTCGGCGACGAGCAACCTCATTCCTACCACGCCGAGTGGCTGAATGACGCCCACCTCGATGCCGTCTACGGCCCAACGGTGGAGGCCATCGAGGAGGCGATTCTGAATGCACTGGTCGCGGCCGAGTCCGTGCCCACGATCAAGCCGGCGGGAGAGGTGCTGCGGGCCATCGACCCTGCCGCGCTGGCCGCCGTCATGCGCCGATTTGGCCGCTAGCGCCTCGGCGCAGTGATGATATTGACCCGGTTCATTGGGCCGATGTACATCACTGCGCGGAGGATGTAGTTCGAGTGACCTTGGCGCCGTGGTGTTGATCGGTACGAGTATTCGCCCGGGGGGCTGAGCCAACCGGTCAACATCGCGGTGCCGCGGTGCTAGTCGTTTTACTGAAATTCTGACGGAGGAGACTTTACATGAGAGACAAGATGGTCATGGTGATCGCACTAATCTTCGCCGGCCTGCTGGTTCACAGGGTCGCCGTGGCCGGCGGCCAGCCGCGCGCACGCGATCTGGGCGTGCCCTTCGACGGTACGCCGGGGCCCTTGAATGCCATTACCGATGTGCCGGGGGTCGCGGTTGGATTCACCACGCTGATCAGCGGTGAGCCGCCCCTCAAGGAGGGTGTTGGGCCGATTCGGACCGGCGTCACGGCGATTTTGCCGCGCGGCAAGGCCTCATACGGAGATCCGGTCTTTGCAGGCTGGTTTCGCCTGAATGGCAATGGGGAGATGACGGGCACCACCTGGGTGGAAGAGGGCGGCTTGATGTCCGGGCCGGTCATGATCACCAACACCCATAGCGTCGGTGTCGTACGCGATGCAGTCATCGGCTGGCTGCGCGACCGGAATCTGTTGAAGGACGGCAACTACCCCTGGGCCCTGCCGGTGGTGGCCGAGACCTGGGACGGCGCCCTCAACGATCTGAACGGCTTCCACGTCAAGCCGGAGCACGTGTACGCGGCCCTCGACTCGGCGAAGTCCGGGCCGGTCGAGGAAGGAAACGTCGGGGGCGGCACGGGCATGGTGTGCTACCAGTTCAAGGGAGGGACCGGAACCTCGTCGCGGGTCGTGGAGGCGAAGTTCGGAGGCTACACGGTTGGGGTCATGGTCCAATGCAACTGCGGTGGATACGACGAACTGCGCGTCGCGGGTGTGCCGGTCGGCCCGAACATCAAGCGTATCAACCTATGGTCGAGCTTGAAGTCGCCGACGCGGGAAGCCGCCATGGGGTCGATCATCATCGTGGTCGCGACCAACGCGCCGCTGCTGCCCACTCAGCTGAACCGCATGGCCCGCCGTGCCGCCATCGGCCTGGCGCGCACCGGCACCACGGTCAGCGATGGCGACGGAGACATTTTTGTCGCCTTCTCCACCGCGAATGAGGGAGTCGCCAAAGACGCCGGGTACGATGCACCCATGAAGCTGCGCAACGCGGTGATGGTCCCGAACGACTATGTCGATCCGCTGTTCGCCGCCACCGTCCAGGCGACGGAGGAGGCCATCATCAACGCCATGGTCGCCGCCAAGGATATGAAGACCCTGGACGGCCGGACGCTGATTGCGCTTCCGCACGACCAACTTCGGGCCTTGCTCAAGAAGTATGGGAGACTGCAAGAGCCCTAGAGCGCTGGGAAGTAAGCGGCTCGACTCAAGCCTTCCCCAGAAAATCCTGCTTGCCGATCTCCAGTCCCGACTGCCTGAGAATGTCGTAGGCGGTGGTGAGGTGGAAGAAGACGTTCGGCAGCACGTGGTGGAACAGGTAGGGTGTGCCCTGCATGTTCTTGGTGGAACTGCGGCTCTGCCACGTGATGGTCTTGTCTTCGGCGCCTTCGAACTGCGCCGGCTTCAGTGATTCGAGATACGCGACGGTGGCGCGGGTCGCGGCAATCCATTCGGCGAAGTCTCGATCCTTGGCTTCGAAGGTGGGTACTTCGGCGCCGGCGAGGCGTGCGGCGCCGCTCCGTGCCGAATCGTTGGCAAGCTGGATCTGCATCGACAAGGGCAGCATGTCGGGAAACAATCGGGTGCCGAGCAAGGCCGCGGTATTGATCTTGCGCGCCTGCGCGTGAGCGGAGGCTTTCTCGAGAATGGCCGCGAGGCTGTTCAAGGCGCGGGTACAGGTCGGTACCGTGGCCGTGTGCATGGAGAGAGACATAGTTTAAGCCGCCTTGTTCGATGCAGCGAGCTGCCGCAATACGTATTGCAGAATTCCGCCGTGTTGATAGTAATCGAGTTCCTTCGGCGTATCGATGCGCAGGCGCGCTTCGAATTCCGTGGTCAGCGTCCGCGTCCCGCCGTCGGCTTTGGCAATCACTTTGACGACCTTCGCCGCGCCGCGCTCGAGCCCGGCGATTTCGAAAGTTTCCTTGCCGGTGAGCCCTAGGCTCTGTGCGTTCTGTCCTTGCTTGAATTGCAGCGGCAGCACACCCATGCCGATGAGGTTGGAGCGGTGAATGCGCTCGAAACTCTCCGCGATCACCGCCTTGACTCCCAGCAGCATCGTGCCCTTGGCCGCCCAGTCGCGCGAGCTGCCGGTGCCGTATTCCTTTCCCGCGAGAATCACCAGCGGCGTGCCCGCGGCCTTGTACTTGACCGAGGCGTCGAAAATGGCCATCTGTTCGCCGCTGGGGATGTGCAGCGTCACGCCGCCTTCGGTGCCCGGCAGCAGCAAGTTGCGCAGCCGGATGTTGGCGAAGGTGCCGCGCATCATCACTTCGTGGTTGCCGCGACGCGCGCCATAGGAGTTGAAATCCGCCGCCTGCACGCCCTGCGCCATCAGGTACTTGGCGGCAGGGCTGGACTTGGCGATGTTCCCGGCGGGAGAGATGTGATCGGTGGTGACCGAATCGCCGAGCACGGCGAGCGCGCGCGCGCCTTTTATGTCGGTCAACGGCGCCGGCGTCATGGTCATGCCGTCGAAGTAGGGCGGATTCTTGACGTAAGTCGATTTACCGTCCCAGGAATAGATCTTGCCGGCCGGCGTCTTGATGGCGCTCCAGTTGGCGTCGCCCGCGAAGACATTGGCATAGCCTTTCCTGAACATGGCTGAGTCGACCGAAGCGGCGACCGCGGCGGCGACATCCGGCGCGCTCGGCCAGATCTCTTTGAGGTACACCGGCTTTCCATCCTTGCCCACACCCAGCGGCTCGGTGGTGATATCGATGTCCAGGCTCCCCGCCAGCGCATAGGCGACGACCAAGGGCGGCGAGGCGAGGAAATTCATTTTGATTTCCGGATGCACGCGGCCCTCGAAATTTCGGTTGCCCGACAGCACGGAGCAGGCGACGACATCGGCGGTCTTGACCGCCTCGGATATCTCGGGCTTCAAGGGCCCGGAGTTGCCGATGCAGGTGGTGCAGCCGTAGCCGACGGTGTAGAACCCGAGCGCCTCCAGGTCCTTCAGCAGCCCCGCCTTCTGCAAGTAGTCGGTGACGACGCGCGAGCCCGGAGCGAGGGAGGTCTTCACCCAGGGCTTCGAAGCGAGGCCGCGCTTGACGGCATTGCGGGCAAGCAGGCCTGCGGCGACCAATACCGCGGGATTGGAGGTGTTCGTGCAGCTGGTGATGGCGGCGATCAGCACCGCGCCGTCCTTCACCTCGAAGCTCTTTCCGCCGACGCTGGCCGCCGCGGCGCCCGTGGCCTGCGGATTCTTTTGCGCGCGCTCCTCGGCCATTTTCTTCACGCTGCTTTCGTAAACCTTCTTCGCGCTGTGCAGCGGCACGCGGTCCTGCGGCCGCTTCGGCCCGGCGAGAGAGGGCTCGACCGTCGACAGGTCGAGCTCGACGACATCGGTGTAATCGGCGGCCGGCGCGCCGTTGACGCGCCACAGTCCCTGCGCCTTGGCATAGGCTTGGACCAGCGCGATCTGTTCCGGCGCGCGTCCGGTGAGCTCCAGATAGCGGATGGTTTCCTCGTCGATGGGGAAAATCGCGCAAGTCGAGCCGAATTCCGGCGACATGTTGGCGATGGTGGCGCGGTCGGCCAGCGGCAGCCCCTTGAGGCCGTCGCCGAAGAACTCCACGAATTTGTCGACGACGCCCTTCTTGCGCAGCGCCTCGGTGACGGTGAGCACGAGATCCGTGGCCGTGGTGCCGGCGGGCAGGCTGCCCGTCAGCTTGAAGCCGATCACTTGGGGGATCAGCATGGTCACCGGCTGGCCCAGCATGGCGGCCTCGGCCTCGATGCCGCCCACGCCCCAGCCGAGCACTCCCAGGCTGTTGACCATGGTGGTGTGCGAATCGGTACCGACCAAGGTGTCGGGATAGGCAACCTTCCTGCCCGCGGCGCCGTCCGAGAAAATCACCCGCGCCAGGCGCTCGATATTGACTTGATGGACGATGCCGGTGTTGGGCGGCACGACCTTGAAATTACTGAATGCGGTTTGCCCCCAGCGCAGGAAACTGTAGCGCTCGCCGTTGCGCTTGAATTCGATTTCATTGTTGCGCTTGAGAGAATCGGCGGAGCCGTATTCGTCGACCTGCACCGAATGATCGATGACCAATTCGGCTGGCGCCAGCGGGTTGACTCGCTGCGCATCTCCGCCGAGCCGCACGATGGCTTCGCGCATGGCCGCCAAATCGACTATGCAGGGGACACCCGTGAAGTCCTGCATGATGACCCGCGCAGGGGTGAAGGCGATCTCATGGCTGGGCTGCGCCTTCGGGTCCCACTTCAGCAGAGCCTCGATATCGCCCTTGGTGACATTGACGCCGTCTTCGAAGCGCAAGAGGTTTTCCAGGAGGATTTTCAGGGAAAAGGGCAGGCGGCCGACATTCTGCGACTTCAGAGCATCGAGGCTCAGAATTTCATACTGCTCCGCACCCACCTTGAGCGTCGTTCTTGCCTTGAAGCTATCGGTCATGACCCCTCCACGGAAAAGTGAGAATTATAGGCGATTTCGCCGGCGGCCGCGGGCGCGATGCCGGAATTGAATCGCCGCGCGATGACGCCGCCGCCAAGACAGCGATCGCCGCTGTAGAACACCGCATACTGGCCCGGCGTGACGGCGCGCGCCGGCTGTCTGAGATTCACGCGCCATGTCTGGCCGGCGGCCGTGTCTCGAGCTGCCGACGCGCCCTGGACACAAGAGAGGTCTTGGGTGACCGGTGAGTGCACGGTGCACGCAAGGTCGGCTTGTCTATAGCGCGTCTTCACCCCACATTCGATGGGAAGATCTCGGGGGCCGCCGTCATCCAGCCAATGCATTTGTTCCACATCGAAGGTGTCGGATAAAAGCAAGGGGTGATCCTGGTCCTGCACGACGATGAGTGCATTGCGCTTCATCTCCTTGCCGGCCACGTACCATGGCGCGGCAGCGGTTCCGGCGCGTCCGCCGATACCGAGCCCGGACCTCTGGCCCAGGGTGTACAGGGCGAGGCCGCGATGCTCGCCCAGCAGCAGGCCGCGGTCGTTCTCGATCGGCCCCGGTTCGGTGCGAAGGTAGCGGCTCAAGAATTCTCTAAAGGGCCGCTCTCCGATGAAACAGATGCCGGTGCTGTCCGCTTTGTCGTGCACCGGCAATCCGGCCGCATGGGCCAGCCTTCGCACCTCCCCCTTATGCATCCCCCCGATAGGAAACAAGGTTTTGGCGAGCGCGGATGCCGCCACGCCGTGGAGAAAATAGCTCTGATCCTTGGCCGTGTCCGCCGCTTTCAGAAGCTGCGTTGCTGTGTCCGAGCGCAGCAGGCGTGCGTAGTGGCCGGTGGCGATCCAGGACGCACCCAGGCGGTGCATGTAGTCCAGGCAGACGCCGAACTTGATCTCGCGATTGCAAAGCACGTCCGGATTGGGGGTTCGGCCCGCGGAGTATTCGCGCAGGAAGAGCTCGAATACCCGTTCGCGATACTGCCCGGCAAAACTTGCCCGGTGGAGGGGGAGCCCGAGGATCTCGCATACCCGCCGCGCATCTTGAAAGTCGGCTGCCGTGGTGCAGTAGCCGTCCTCATCGTCCTCCCAGTTGGACATGAAGAGGCCTTGCACTGTGTAGCCGGCATCGCGCAGGAGAAGTGCCGCAACGGCCGAGTCGACGCCGCCCGACATGCCGACGATGACGGTGCCGGCAAGCTTAGGATCGGGGAGAGAGGCGCTGAAATCAGGGAGCGGGCCGGCCATTGCCCCATTATACGGGCGCTTGGGCTGCGCGGGGCATGGGCTGCACGGGGGCATAACCCCCCCCGAACCGAAAGCTACATGAGCATTTGCCGCATTTGCGACTCTTGCATGCTGGATTGCCAGACCTCGTCGAAGAAGTTCAAATAACGGCGCACCACGGCCGGGTCGTTCAAGTCGGAGATTCCGTCCCAGCGATCCGCCTGCAATCGATACACCAGGGCCTTGTCGTCGGCAATGATGAAGGCGCCGGCGCTCGCGGGGTATTCGAGACTCATGGCCCGCAAGTCGATGCAGCTGGTCAAACGGCGTGCAAGTGCGAGAAACCGGTTGTTATCGACCATGGCCCGCGACGGATCGGCGAGCAGAACGCGGACCTTGGCGTAGGAACGCGCCAGCACCAGGCGCTTGATGGCCTCGAGGAAGGGCTCCTCGCCATAGATCAAGGGTTCCAGGTCCTGGGTAAATATGGACAGGAGGCGCTGCGCGGATTTGGCCACCTTGAGGCTGGCTTCGCGAACCTCCGGCATCGTGGTGAGAATGGTACGGGTACCCGATCCCGAGGGCATGTCTGCGCCGGCCGCCGGCGCCCTGTCCGCGATCGATTTCGACCTTTCTTCCGTTCTACCCGCCATATCTCGAGCCTCAGTTGGAGGTTTGTGGGCCCGCGCCCGTCCTCGCGGACTTTGAGGGATAGTACCGTTTGGCCGAGAAGGGGCCGTGCCAACTGCGTCACGTTTCAGAGGCCCGAAGGGTCTCCGGCAGCCTATTTTTCCAGCATTTGCTTCGCCAGCACCGGCGCCAAACCCACGTAGTCCTTGGGTTCCAGGCACAGCAGACGCTCTTTTTCCGCCGCCGGCAAGTCCAGCGAGGCGATGAATGCACGCATGGAATCCTTGTCGATGGGCCGCCCGCGTGTAAAGGCTTTCAAGCGATCGTAGGCCTGCGGAATCCCGTGGGCGCGCATCACCGTCTGCACGGCCTCGCCCAGCACCTCCCAGGCGCGGTCCAGATCCTCGGCAACCCGCACCGGGTCGAGTTCGATTTTCGCAAGGCCGCGCTCGAGCGATTCGTAGCTCAATACGGAGTGTCCGACGGCCACGCCCACATTGCGCAGCACGGTGGAGTCGGTGAGGTCGCGCTGCATGCGCGACACGGGCAGCTTGTCGGCGAAATGGCCCAGCAAGGCATTGGCCAATCCCAGATTGCCTTCAGCGTTCTCGAAATCGATGGGGTTCACCTTGTGGGGCATGGTGGATGAGCCGACCTCGCCCTCGACCATGCGCTGCTTGAAATATCCGAGAGAGATGTAGCTCCACATGTCGCGCGCCAGGTCCAGAAGCACGGTGTT
The DNA here is from genome assembly GCA_963784105.1 of uncultured Gammaproteobacteria bacterium. Taxonomy (GTDB): domain Bacteria; phylum Pseudomonadota; class Gammaproteobacteria; order Steroidobacterales; family Steroidobacteraceae; genus Bog-1198. The sequence goes on along the minus strand of CAWAQE010000003.1, from coordinate 275,841 downwards.
GGCCCGCATGAGTGCATGGCAGTACTCGGCAATCCAGTCATGCGGCTCGATCTGAGTGGTGTGCGCGTTCGATGCCAGCCCCAGAGATTCGACGAAGTCGCGGCTCAACGCGAGCCAGTCGATCTGCGGGAGTGCCGCGACATGCGCGTTGAAATTGCCGACGGCGCCGTTCATCTTTCCCAGAATGACGACGCGCTCGATGCCGGCCCGCTGGGTTCGAAGGCGCGCCGCGACATTCGCGAGTTCCTTGCCGACCGTGGTGGGGGTCGCAGTCTGGCCGTGGGTGCGCGACAGCATGGGTGCCTGCGCATGCCGCCGGGCGAGAGAGTCGAGCACGGCACCGATCCCCTCGAGCATGGGCAGCAGCAGCGTCGCGCGGGCTCTCTTCAGCATGAGCGCATATGACAGGTTGTTGATGTCTTCGGAAGTGCAGCCGAAATGCAGCCACTCGAGTTCGGCGGCCGCCGCACCGTGGCTCTGCAGCTCCGTTCGCAGCCAGATCTCCACCGCCTTCACATCGTGATTCGTGCGCGCTTCGATTTGCTTTATGGCGGCGACATCGGCGCCGGACGGATCCTTCGACAGAGCGGCGAGAAAGTCCCTGGCCGCGCGCGGCAGCTTGGCAAGAGCGGAGGCGGCCGGGCCGGCCTGGAGCGCGAGGAACCAGGCGCATTCCACGCGCACCCGCTCGCGCATCAGGCCGGCCTCGCTGAAAAGATACCGGACCGCCTCGAGCTTGCCGGCGTAGCGGCCGTCCAGGGGTGAAAGCGCATCGGCGGGAGTGTTGGCCATCGGAGGATAGGGTCGCTTTGAGTGTAGAATCGACGATATTACCGTAAACGAATCAAAGCGGAGTAAGGCCTGATGCCCGCGACCACACGTGTGGAGCATGACAGCATGGGCGCGCTCGACGTGCCGGCTGACGCCCTATGGGGCGCGCAGACCCAGCGCGCCATCGAAAACTTTCCGAGCACCGGGTTGCGCATGCCGCGGGCCTTCATCCGCGCATTGGGGCTCATCAAGCATGCCGCGGCCGGCGCGAACGCGCAGTTCGGCGATCTGCCTGCGGATGTTGCGGCGGCCATCCAGGCCGCGGCGCTCGATGTGGCCGCGGGCCGCCATGACGACCAATTTCCCGTGGATGTGTTTCAAACGGGGTCCGGCACCAGCAGCAACATGAATGCGAATGAGGTGATCGCCGCTCTGGCCTCGCGCGCACTGTCCCGCACCGTGCACCCGAACGATCAGGTGAACATGAGCCAGAGCAGCAACGATGCGGTGCCCACCGCAATTCATGTCGCCGCCGCGCTGCTCCTCCATGAACATCTGCTGCCCGCCCTGGAACAGCTGAGCGCCGTTTTGGGCCGCCGTGCCGCCGAGCTTCGCGATGTGGTCAAAACCGGGCGTACCCATCTGATGGATGCGATGCCCGTGACTCTGGGCCAGGAGCTCTCGGGGTGGCAGTCGCAGGTAGTCGATGGCATGGCCCGTTTGCGGTCGGCACTGCCTCGCCTGCTGCAGCTCGCGCAGGGCGGGACCGCCGTCGGCACCGGCATCAATGCCAGGCCGGAATTCGGCGCCGTGTTTGCGCGCCGTCTCGCGGCGAGCACCGGCCTTCAGTTCCGGCCGAGCGACAATTATTTCGCGGCCCTGGCGAGCCAGGACACCGCCGCGGAACTGTCCGGCCATCTCAAGGTCCTTGGTGTGAGCCTGATGAAGATATCGAATGACCTGCGTTGGATGAACAGCGGCCCTCTGGCGGGCCTGGGCGAAATCGCACTCCCGGCGCTGCAGCCGGGCAGCAGCATCATGCCCGGCAAGGTGAATCCCGTCGTGCCGGAATCGGTGGCCATGATGGCGGCGCAGGTGATGGGCAATGATGCGGCGATCACCGTGGCCGCGGCGTCGGGAAATTTTCAATTGAATGTCATGCTGCCGGTGATCGCCTACAACCTGCTGCAGAGCCTGGAATTGCTCGGGATCGGCAGCCGCAATTTGGCGGACCATGCGCTCGCCGGATTCACCGTGAACCACGCCCGCCTGGCGGAGGCGCTGGCCCGCAATCCCATTCTGGTCACGGCGCTCAATCTGGTCATCGGCTACGAAAAAGGCGCGGCCATCGCCAAGAAAGCCTACGCCGAAGGCCGGCCCATCCTGGAGGTCGCCGCGGAAATGACCGACCTGAGCGTCGAGGAGCTGCGGCGCTTGCTCGATCCGAAGGCGCTGACCGAAGGCGGTGTCCAAGGGAGGGGCCCCGCGTCGTGACGATGGATTCTCTCTACACCAAGACGCACATTCGCGAGTCTCTCAATCGGCGCCCTTCGGGCCCCGGGGAGGATATGCAGTGGCTGGCGGGAGCTTCGCCCGAACTCGTGTCCCGGGTCCGCGCCTCGTTCCCGGCACGGCAGGTCCCCGCGGCCGTGCTGGTGCCCCTGGTGGAGCATGAGACGGGCTTGACCGTGCTGCTGACGCGGCGCGCTGAAACGCTCAAGGATCATGCCGGCCAGATCAGCTTTCCCGGAGGCCGCATCGAGCCCGAGGACGGAGACGCGTGGCAGGCGGCGCTGCGCGAGAGCTACGAGGAGATCGGGTTGCTGCCGGATTGCGTGGAATTCGCCGGATATCTGCCGGATCATCAAGTCATCACCGGATTTCGGGTCACTCCGGTGGTCGGCTTCGTGAATCCCGACTATCAGCTGCGAATCGCCGCGGCCGAGGTGCACGATGTGTTCGAGGTACCGCTCGACTTCATCCTGGATTCGGCCAACCACAAATCCCGGCGGCGCAAGCTGGGCGACTTGGACATCGAGGTGCACGACATTCCCTACGGCGAACGCAATATCTGGGGCGCGACAGCCGGCATGCTGATGACGCTGCGGCGCATGCTGCAGGCCGGCGGCGGCCACGCTCGATGACCGGCCAAATCTGCGGCCCGAGCCGGATGCACGAACTGCTCCGCATCATGGCGCGCCTGCGCGCCGCGGATGGCTGCCCCTGGGACCGGGAACAGTCTTTCGCCAGCATTGCCCCTTACACCCTCGAAGAAGCCTACGAAGTCGTGGACGCCATCGAACGCGGCGACATGCGGCACTTGAAGGACGAGTTGGGCGATCTGCTGTTTCAAGTGGTGTTTCACTCGCAGATCGCGAGCGAGGCGGGTCAATTCGATTTCGAGGCGGTGGCCGCAGCGATATGCGACAAGCTGCAGCGCCGCCACCCGCACGTGTTCGGCACAAACGGGCCCTTGACTGCCGCCGAGCAGAGCATCGTCTGGGAGGAGATCAAGGCGCAGGAGCGCGGCGGCGGTTCGGAGGCCAGTCATTTGGACGGAGTGCCGCGGGCGCTGCCGGCGCTGATGCGCGCCTTCAAGCTGAGCAAGCGAGCCGCCCGCGTGGGCTTTGATTTCGAACACGCCGGCCAGACCGCGGACAAGGTCGCCGAAGAACTCGCCGAGGTGCGCGGTGCGGTGCAGCAGAGCGAAACTTTCGAAGAGATCGGCGATCTGCTGTTCGCGGCGGCCAATCTGGCCCGCAAGCTCGACGTGGATGCCGAGGCAGCACTGCGCGCGGCGAACGCCAAGTTCGAGCGGCGCTTTCGCGGCATGGAATCCTTGGCGGCGAAGCGAGGCGAGGTTTTCGCGGATCTGAATCTCGAAGCGCAAGAGAGGCTTTGGCAAGAAGTGAAGCGTGGCGAATGAGCGTGCGGACCGGCGGCGCGTAACGGCGGATCGCCGCACGGCAACCGAGATGCGAACAGCCGCGGAGCCGCGCGCCGCGGCCCCGCTCGTCTTCAGGCATGACCCGGACTTGCCCATATCGGCACGACGCGAGGACATCCTGGAAGTCCTGCGCCGCAGTCAAGTGGTGGTCGTCGCCGGCGATACGGGCTCCGGCAAGAGCACGCAGCTGCCGCAGTACTGTCTGGAGCTGGGGCGCGGCCTGGACGCCTTGATTGCGCACACTCAGCCGCGGCGGCTGGCGGCCCGCGCCCTGGCCGCGCGCATCGCCGAGGAAGTGAGGCAGCCTCTCGGGCGCAGCATCGGCTTTCGAGTGCGCTTCGCCGATCAGGTTTCCGACGCCACCCGCCTGCTGCTGATGACCGACGGCTTGCTGCTCGCGGAACTCGCCTCGGATCCCGAGCTGCGCCGCTACGACACCATCATCGTCGACGAGGCCCACGAGCGCACGCTGAACGTCGATCTATTGATGGGAGTGCTGAAGCGGCTATTGCCGCGCCGGCCGGACTTGAGGGTGATCGTAACCTCGGCGACGCTGGACGTAGAACGCATATCGCGCTTCTTCGGCGGCGCGCCGATCATTGCCGTGAGCGGGCGCAGCCATCCCATCGAGGTGCGATATCGGGAAGCGCCGGATGATGCCGAGGATCCCGACCTGCCGGCCGCGGTTCTGGAGGCGTATCAGGAAATCGCGGGTGAGCCGGGCGAAGTCGGCGGCGGGGACATTCTGGTGTTTCTGCCCGGCGAGCGGGAGATACGCGACGTGGGAGAAGCGCTGCGCCGCGAGCTGCATGCCGATGCCGAGGTGCTGGAGTTGTATTCGCGGCTGTCCTGGGAACAGCAAAGTAAAATATTCCAGCCCGGTCCGCGCCGGCGGATCGTACTCGCGACCAATGTGGCCGAGACTTCGATCACCGTGCCGGGTATTCGATCGGTCATCGATTCGGGGCTGGCGAGAATCAGCCGCTACAGCCCGCGCAGCCGCCTGCAGCGGCTGCCCATCGAGGCCATATCGCGCGCCAGCGCCGACCAGCGCAAGGGCCGTTGCGGCCGCTTGGGTCCGGGACTGTGTCTGCGGCTCTTCACCGAAGCGGATTTCGATGCGCGGGTTCCCTTCACCGAGCCGGAGATATTGCGCACGAATCTTGCCGCGCTGCTTTTGCGCCTGGCCGCAGACGGCTTGGGCGAGGCGGAGAATTTTCCCTTCATCGATCCGCCCGATCCGCGGGCGCTCAGCGACGGGTATCGGCTATTGCAAGAGCTGCAGGCGCTGGACGCGGACCGGCGGATCACCCGGCGCGGCCGGGCCATGGCGCGGCTGCCGCTCGATCCGCGTCTGGCGCGCGCGCTGCTTGAGAGCAAGCGCTTTCGCGCCGAGGGTGAGTTGATGGCGATCGTCGCCGGCTTGAGCGTGCCGGACATCCGCATCGCGGGCGGCGGGACCGCCGCGGCGGAATCCGCCGATGGTGCCGCGCCGGGCGCGGCCTTCGAAGACAACAAATCCGAATTCTCCTCCTTGATCCATGTGTGGAGGGCCTATCGTAAGGCGCGCGAGGGGCCGCGCCGCGAACTGCGGCGCTGGTGCAAGGAGCGGGGATTTTCGCTGCTGCGGCTCTGCGAGTGGGACGACGTCCATGCTCAGGTCAAGGACCGTGCGGCCGAGATCGGCATCGTGGCGCAGCGCCAGGCGGCGAGCTACGCCGGCGTACACCGCTCGCTGCTCGCGGGCTTCTGCACCATGGTGGGCATGCGGGGCGAGGAGGGTGCCTATCTCGGCACGCGCGGCGTGCACTTCCATATCTTTCCAGGTTCGCCGCTGCTGCGGCGCCGGCCCCGCTGGATCATGGCGGCGAATATCGTCGAGACCTCGCGGGTGTTTGCGCGCCGCGTTGCGGAAGTCGAACCGCAATGGATCGAGGCAGCCGCTTCGCACCTGTTGAAGCGCGAGTATCTCGAGCCCGATTGGGACGAGGGACGCGAGGAAGTGGTGGCGCGCGAGCGGGTGAGCTTTCTCGGGCTGACATTGAGCGCGAACCGGGTGGTCAATTACGGACCCATTGCACCGGAAGAGTCGCGCCGCATCTTCGCGCGCGAGGCCTTGGTGTACCGGCGGCTGCACCGCCGGCCCGACTGGCTGATGGCGAATGATGCGGCGATCCACCATGCGGAGCGGGTGGAGGAACGCCTGCGCACGCGCGGCTTGCTGCAAAGCGCGGAGGCCTTCGTCGAATTCTACGATCGCGCGCTGCCGCGCCAGGTATCGAGCGGCACGACCCTGCAGTATTTCACCCGGCATCTGACCGATGCCGAACGGCTGGCGCTCAGGCTCGACCCCGAGCTCATTTACGCCAGGCAGCCGGAGCCCGATGCGCTCGCGAGGTTTCCCGAAGTCGCGAGCGTGGACGCACTGTCGATTCCGGTCGAGTACCGCTTCGCGCCCGGCGAATCGCGCGACGGCGCCAGTTTGCGCATGCCGCTGCTGGCCCTGCCCGGACTTACCCGCGCGGCGGTGGACGCCGCGGTGCCCGGACTCGCGGAACCCCGCATCGAGGCGCTGCTGCGCTCGTTGCCCAAGGATGCGCGCCGCAGTCTGATACCGATCGGCGAAACGGCCGCCGAATTCCTGGCGGCATCGCGCGCGGCCGATCCGGCAAGCCTCGGCACATGGCTCAAGGAGCGGCGCGGGATCCCGGAGAGCCTATTGCGATTCGATCCATCCGCGGTGCCCGCGCACTTGACGCCGCAGCTGACGGTGACCGCGGATGGCGAAGATTTTGCCTACGGCAGCTCGCTGCGCGAATTGCGCCGCGCCGGCGCCGCAGCCGCGCGCACGGAACTCGACCGCCGCGCCCGTGCCGCATACGGTCTCCTGGGTGCCTGGCGCAGATTCGAATTGGACGAATTGCCCCAAACCGTGACGCTGAGGCTGGAGCAGGGCGCGGTGCAGGTGTTCCCCTCGCTCGTGCCGGGCGCCTCAGGGCTCGAGGTGCGGTATGAATGGTCCGAGGCCGAGGCCGGCCGCAGTTGGCGGCGGGGCGCCGTGCATCTGGCGCGCAGCATGCTGAGTGCTCAGGCGCGGGACCTCGGCAAGGCCATCGCCGGCAATGCCGCGCTGCTGCTCGCCGCGAGTCCGTACGGGGACAGCGGTGCGCTCATCGAGACCCTCGTGCAGCTGGCCTTGCGCCGCGCTTGTTTCGGCGATGCGGAGGCGCCGCGCACCCGCGAGGCCTTCGAGAGCGCCGTGGATCAGGGGCGTTCGCAGTTGCATCCCCGCCTGGATGAGATCGCCGCCGCCGCGCTTGCCTGGTACGCCGAGGCGCGTGCGGTGCGCCGCGCGCTCGAATCTTCGCGCAGCGCAACGGCGGCCGATGGCGTCGATGAAACGCGAGAGCATTTGCGGCGGCTCCTGGACGCCGCCCACCTCGGATCCCTGGCGCCGGATTGGCTGCGCCAGCTGCCGCGGTATCTGAAGGCCGAGGAGCGCCGCTGGCAACGCGGCGCGGCGCGCGGCGCAGAGCCGGTGCACATCGCCCGGCAACTTCGCGATTGGTCGGTCCGGCATCGCGCATTGGCCAATGAGGTGGGCGCGGAACTTCGCTGGATTCCGCAACTCGACGAGCTGCAAAACTGGATCGAAGAGTACCGAGTATCGCTGTACGCTCAGGAGCTCAAGACTCTGGCTCCGATCTCGGCGGTGCGCCTCGAACAGCGGGCCGCCGAGATAGAAGCCTGGATCGATCGTTGAGCGGGACCGATCGCTGACCTGGCATCGTTCCCTAGACGTTGAAGCGAATCCCTTGGGCCAACGGCAGCTGCGAGCTCCAATTGATGGTGTTCGTCTGGCGCCGCATGTAAGCCTTCCAGGAATCCGAACCCGCCTCGCGCCCGCCGCCGGTGTCCTTCTCACCGCCGAAAGCGCCGCCGATCTCGGCGCCCGAGGTGCCCAAGTTGACGTTGGCGATGCCGCAATCGCTGCCCTCCGCCGACAGGAAGCGCTCGGCCACCTGCAGCCGATCGGTGAAGACGGCGGAGGACAGTCCATAGGGGACGGAGTTCTGGATGGCCACGGCCTCATCCAAGGTGTCGTAGGCCATCACATACAGTATGGGCGCGAAAGTTTCGGTGCGCACCACCGCCATGCCGGCGTCGGCGCGGATGATGGCCGGTTCGACGAAGTTGCCGGGCCGAGGCAGGACTTTGCCTCCGCACAAGAGCTGTCCGCCTTCGGCCTGCGCGGCCGCGATGGCCGCCGAATAGCGCGACACGGCGCCCGTATCGATCAGAGGCCCCATCAGCGTGTCCGGCTCGAGGGGGTCGCCTATGCGCACCTGCGCATAGGCGGCGATCAGGCGCCGTTCGAGTTCGGCCGCGCGCGAGCGGTGCACCAGCACCCGCCGAGTCGTGGTGCAGCGCTGCCCGGCGGTTCCGACCGCACCGAAAACGATTCCCGGCACCGCCAGGTCGAGATTGGCGGTGTCGTCGACGATGATGGCGTTGTTGCCGCCGAGTTCCAGCAGGCTCTTGCCGAGGCGTTCGGCCACGCGCACGCCGATTTGCCGGCCCACCTGGGTCGAGCCGGTAAACGAGACCAAGGCGACGCGCCGGTCGTCGACCATGCGCATTGCCAGCCCGGTCCCGGCGTCGATGAAGATCTGGAATATTGCCGGCAGCGCGTGCCGTTCCAGCACGCGATTGCAGATGTGCTGCACGGCGAGCGAGCATAGAGCGGTCTTGGGCGAGGGCTTCCACACCGTCGCGTTGCCGCTGATCGCCGCCAGGAACGCGTTCCAGGACCAAACCGCGACCGGGAAATTGAAGGCGGAAATCACCGCCACGACGCCGAGCGGATGCCATTGTTCGTACATGCGGTGCTGAGGCCGTTCTGAGTGCATGGTCAGGCCGTACAGCATGCGGGACTGCCCGACCGCGAAGTCGGCGATATCGATCATTTCCTGGACTTCGCCGTCGCCCTCGGCCTTGATTTTGCCGTTTTCCATGGACACGAGGCTGCCCAGCGCATCCTTGTACTTGCGCAGCTCCTCGCCCATGAGCCGCACGGCTTCGCCGCGCTTCGGCGCCGGCACCTGGCGCCACGCGGCGGCCGCGGCAACGGCCGAGGCCATCACCTGCTCGTAGTCCTCGAGCGTGGCGCCGCGCACTTGCGCCAGCCGCTTGCCCGTGGCGGGATTGACGCAGTCGATCAAGGAGCCGCCGGTTTGAACGCTCCAGCCGTGGCTGCCGGACCAGGTCCCCGGGTTGATGTCGCGAAGTCCCAATGCCTGCAAGGGGTCGGTAGTGTTCATGATCAAATTCCAGTTGTCGGTGGGATTTTCCAGGGGATGGCCCCCGTTCGTAGGGCGCGCATTTTGACTTGCGCGGGCCCACAACGCTAGCATCGCGAGATGTCGAAGAGTCCCGCCTTGACCCAATGGCACCCCGCCAGCTGGCACAGCCGCCCCGCAACTCAGCAGCCCAAGTACTCAGATCCGGCCGCTCTGGAGCGCGCCGTGGGTAGTTTGAGCCGGCTGCCGCCCCTGGTGGTGTCCTGGGAGGTCGAGGCGCTGCGCGCTAAATTGGCCCAGGCGCAGCGCGGCGAACAGTTTCTGCTGCAGGGCGGGGATTGCGCGGAGAGCTTCGAGGACTGCGAATCCGACAATATCGCCAAGCGTCTGAAGATTCTGCTGCAGATGAGCCTGGTGCTGCTGCAGGGCTTGAAAAAGCCCATCATCCGCGTCGGCCGCTTCGCCGGGCAGTACGCCAAGCCGCGTTCGGCCGACACCGAGACTCGCGACGGTGTGACCTTGCCCTGCTACCGCGGCGACAACGTCAATCGGCCGGGATTCAGTGCGGCCGAGCGCGAACCGGATCCTGAGCTGCTGCTGCGCGGCTATGAACGAGCCTCGCTCACGCTGAATTTCGTGCGCGCCTTGATCGACGGCGGCTTCGCCGATCTGCATCATCCGGAGTATTGGGATCTGAGCTTTTTGCGCCACGCGGCGCTGCGCGACGGCTATCAGAAGATCGTCGACTCGATTGCCGAATCGCTGGATTTCTTCGAGTCCATGAGCGGGCAGCGCGTGCACGCGGCCACGCGCGGCGATTTTTACACCAGCCACGAAGGACTGCATCTGCTGTCCGAGCAGGCGCAAACGCGCTACATCGAGCGCCAGAAGCATTGGTACAACTTGTCCACGCACATGCCGTGGATCGGCATGCGAACCGCCGGCATCGACGGTGCCCACATCGAATATTTCCGCGGCATCGCCAACCCCATCGGGGTGAAGGTGGGCGCGGCGATGAGCGCGGAGTGGCTGCAGGAGCTGGTTCAGGTGCTGAACCCGCAAAACGAGCCCGGCCGCCTGACCTTCATTCACCGGTTCGGCGTCAAGGACATCGAGCACCGGCTGCCGCCCATGATCCAAGCAGTGAGGGCCACGGGCTCTCAGGTGCTCTGGGTGTGCGATCCCATGCACGGCAATACGGAGACCACCGCCGGGGGCGTGAAAACGCGCCGCTTCGACAATATCCTGGGCGAGGTGGAAGCCGCTTTCCGCATTCACGAGGACCAGGGGTCGATGTTGGGGGGCGTCCACATCGAGCTCACGGGAGAGGATGTGACCGAGTGCATCGGCGGCGCCCGGGGCCTGGCGGAGGCCGATTTGGCGCGCGCGTATCGCTCGCAGGTGGACCCCCGCCTGAACGCCGAACAGGCATTGGAATTGGCCATGCTGATCGCGCGCCGGGCCGGCGCCAACAGGCGCAGCGGCAGAGCCCGCAAAGCGCTGGAATAAGTTGGCACCGCACCATTATGTTAAAAATTTTGAATATATAAAAATATACAAAAATCAATGGCATAAGTGATATATCTAGAAACCCTGCGGATACTCCCCAACGTTTTTTGAAAAGGCGACTTGCCTCGATGCGTGCAGATGCTATTCTGACTCGCAAAGCTCTCCCGCCCCTTGAGATTGAGTGTCGCGAGGCTCCCAAGCTCGGACGACCAGCAGGCAATTAGCGACGAATTGCGCGGAATTATTCCGGTCGCAATGAGTCTGACGGGTTCCAGCCCTTGTACTGGGCCAAGGTTGGGTTGCGCTCGGGTTAGTCCAAAGCCGCGCGTGATCGACGGCGGGCTACGCGGAGTCTCCGCGTAGCCCGTTTTTTTAAGCGTCCAGTGAGAATTGCGGCCACCTGTCGACATGAACAGCAGTTTCGACCCCGGGTGCAGGCGCTGTCCGCGCCTGGCCGCATTTCTCGACGCCGTGCACCTGAAAGAGCCCAGCTACTACTGCCGTCCCGTTCCGGCGTTCGGCGACCCCGAAGCTCGACTGCTCATCGTCGGCCTCGCGCCGGGCATGCACGGCGCCAACCGCACGGGGCGGCCATTTACGGGCGATTTTGCAGGGATACTGCTGTACCAGACCCTGTACAAGTTCGGGCTTGCCAGCGGCCCGATTTCCTCCGCCGGCGATGACGGGCTGGAACTTCCGGGCACCCGCATTACAAACTCGGTCAAGTGCCTGCCGCCCGCCAACAAGCCTCTGCCGCCGGAGATCCGGGAGTGCAATGAATTCCTTCGTACCGAACTCGTTCAAAGCCGCAGCGTCCGCGTGATTCTGGCCTTGGGCGCCATCGCGCATGCGGCGGTGCTGCGCGCCGTCGGCCTGCCGAATAGCGCGCATCGCTTCGCGCACGCCGCCGAATACCCGCTGAGCGGCGACCGGGTGCTCGTGAATTCCTATCATTGCAGCCGCTACAACACTCAGACCCGCCGGTTGACGACGCCCATGTTCGAGGCCGTGGTGGGCAGGGCGCGCGACCTCGCGTTCGCCGTGCGGCCGGGATGAACCAGGAGCGAGACGCCGCCGCGCCTGAAGCCGCATTCGACGCGAGGTCCTTTGTCGATAGCCTGCCGGCCCGGCCGGGCGTTTACCGCATGCTGGATGCTCAGGGCGAGATTCTCTACGTGGGCAAGGCGCGCAGTCTCAAGAGCCGGGTCGGTTCCTACTTTCAACCCAGCAACGTGCACCCGAAGGTGCAGGCGCTGGTGGCGAAGACCGCGGGCATGGAAGTCACCATCACGAATTCCGACACCGAAGCGCTGTTGCTGGAATTCAACCTCATCAAAAAGCACCGGCCGCGCTTCAACGTGGTGTTGCGCGACGACAAGACCTTTCCCTACCTGCATTTTGAAACCCGGCACGAATTCCCGCGACTGAATTTCTACCGCGGCTCGCGCAAGGAACCCGGGCGGTTCTTCGGGCCCTATCCGTCGGCGGGCGCGGTGCGCGAAACCTTGCAGCAGCTGCAGAAGCTCTTTCGCCTGCGAAATTGCGAAGACACGTATTTTGCGAATCGATCGCGCCCTTGCCTGCAGTACCAGATCCAGCGCTGCACGGCGCCCTGCGTCGGGCTCATTTCCAAGGAGAGCTACGCGCGCGACGTGGGCGCGGCGATCAAGGTGCTGGAGGGGCGCAACGATGAGGTGAATCAAGATCTGGTGCGGCGAATGGAGGCGGCCGCGGAAGCCCTGCATTTCGAAGAAGCCGCGCAGGTGCGCGATCAGCTGGTGAAGCTCAAAGCCGTTCAGGCGCAGCAGATAGTCACCGCCGACTTGGATCACGACGCCGACGTAATCGCCGTAGCCGCCGGCAACGGCGAATACTGCGTGGCCTTGATGTTCATACGCGCCGGCCGAAGCCTCGGCAGCACGACATTCTTTCCCAAGGCACCCTTCGCCGAAGTGCCGGAAGTGCTGGCGGCATTCGTCGCGCAATATTATCTGGAGCGAGAATCCCCGGCGGAAATCATCGTCGAGCGGGAGTTCGATGAAATGCCCTTGCTCGAGGCCACACTGGCGCAGCGCGCCGGGCACAAGGTGCGCATAGCCTCGCAGGTGCGCGGCATTCGCGCGCGTTGGCTGGAAATGATGCACGGCAACGCCGAGCAGGCTCTCGCCATGCGCGGACTGGCGAGAGCCAGCATCGAGTCCAGTCTCGAGGATCTGCGCGAAGCCTTCGATCTCGACGAGACGCCGAACCGGATAGAGTGCTTCGACATCAGCCACACGAGCGGCACGGATACGGTGGCTTCCTGCGTGGTGTTCGGCGAAGAAGGCCCGCTGAAAAGCGACTACCGGCGCTTCAACATCAGCGGGATTCAGCCCGGCGACGATTATGCCGCGATGTACCAGGCTTTGACCCGGCGCTACAAGCGTGTGCGCGACGGCGAAGTAGCCGCACCCGATGTGCTGCTCATCGACGGCGGCAAGGGACAGCTGGCCGAGGCGGCTAAAGTATTGGCGGAACTCGGGGTCACGGGAATAACCATGATCGGCGTGGCCAAGGGCGCCGACCGGCGGCCGGGCCAGGAGCAGCTGTTCTTGTTGGGCCGCGATACGCCCACTATACTGGCGCCGGACTCCAAGGGTTTGCACCTGATACAGCGCGTGCGCGACGAAGCGCACCGTTTTGCGATCACGGGACACCGGCGCAAACGGGCCAAGCGCCATAGCCAGTCTATACTTGAGACCATTCCGGGCCTGGGGCCCGTCAAACGGCGCGAGCTGCTGAAGCAGTTCGGCGGCCTGCAGGGGGTATTGCGTGCGGGGGTGGAGGATTTCGTGCAAGTCCGTGGTCTCGGTCGCGAGCTCGCCGAGGTAATTTATGAGCACCTCCACCCAGGGCGCTGAGGGTCCATCGCATTGGAATGTGCCGAACACGCTGACGTGGCTCCGCATTCTGATGATTCCCGCGATCTTTGCGCTGTTTTACCTGCTGCCCTATCCCTATGCTGATCCGGCGGCCTGCGCGGCATTCGCGTTGGCCGGGATAACGGACACCCTGGACGGCTACTACGCCCGTAAATTGGGCCAAACCTCACGCCTCGGCGCGTTCCTGGATCCCGTCGCCGACAAGCTCATCGTGGCGGCCGCGCTGGTGCTGATCGTCAGCAAGGATCCACGCTGGTTCATGGTGATCGTGTCGGTGGTCATCATCGGCCGGGAAATCGCGGTGTCTGCGCTGCGCGAATGGATGGCCGAGATCGGCGCGCGCGCCCGCATCAAGGTGTCGATGCTCGGCAAGTACAAGACCATCATGCAGATCGTCGGGCTGTCGTTCCTGCTGTTCCGTCAGGACTTACTCGGCCTACCGATCTACAAGCTCGGGCTGGTGCTGACGGGGGTGGCGGCGGTCCTCACGCTCTGGTCGATGATCCAATACCTGCGCCTGGCGTGGCCGGAGTTGCGCGGCAGTGCTCGTCTTTAGAGCGGCGGCGCAGTACGGGGAGAGTGGTGGCGCGCAGCAGGGGAGGTCGGAATATTGGGACGGCTCAAGGCTTTAGGCGCATTTCGCAACGCGTTCTTCTTGACTCCCGGCGGTACGGCCCTACAATTGCGCCTCTGTTTCGGGCGGGAATAGCTCAGTTGGTAGAGCGCAACCTTGCCAAGGTTGAGGTCGCGAGTTCGAGCCTCGTTTCCCGCTCCAAAATTTCTCTTGTCGTCAATGACATGCGGCGGGTTTGGCATTCCAGAGCTTGGCGGACAGCCTGGGGCTTTGCTTCGCCGGCCGAAGTATAGAAGTCGGAGTAACTCGTGTTCTCGAAAGGGGTCAGCGTTCCCCCGAAGATCTTCGCTCCCCGCCCGTTCACCAGTTCGATAGCGGTATGCTAAGACAATGATCGCCACCCGTTTCGCGCGGCTCGGCCGCGATGGATTCCGCCCCGAGCGCCGGCTGCTGCTGCCGGCCCTGCTGCTGATGCTGCTCGCCGGCTGCGCCGGCAAAGCACAGCCGGCATGGCGGCTGACCGATATCCAGGGTCACCTCCCTGATCTGCAATTCCGGCTCATCGACGGCAGTGCTCGCGCAGTCACCGGCAACGATTATCGCGGCAAGGTCGTCATCCTGTATTTCGGCTACACCCACTGCCCGGACGTCTGCCCGTTGACCATGACTCATCTGCATTTGGTGATGCAGAAGCTGGGTCCTCTGGCCGACGACGTACGCATCTTGTTCGTGAGCGTCGATCCCGCGCGCGACACGCCCAAGCTGCTGCAGCAGTACGCCGAGGCCTTCGATGAGCACGCGGTCGGTCTATCCGGGAGCGAGGCACAGATCGAGGCAATCGCGAAACGCTATCGCGTCGCCTTCAACCGCGGCGCCGATGAAGGCAACGGTGCCTACCAGGTGAGTCACAGCGCGGCTATCTACATTTTCGATTCCCGGGGCCAAGCGCGTCTGCTGGCCACGCCCGCGAACGACGACGGCGAGATCGCGCACGATCTACGCTTGCTGATCTCCCTGGGACAAAAGTCATGAAATACCCGCTCGCGACGCTGCTCCTCTTTCTTGCCGCTCTGAGCGGCCCTGTCCAAGCCGCGCAGACCGGCCCGGTGCAAGTCAGCCATGCGTGGATCCGCGTACTCCCGGGCGAGCTGCCGGCCGGCGGCTATGCGACCTTGCGCAACGTCGGCGACACCCCGTCCGTACTCATCGGTGCCCGAAGCCCGGACTATCGCCAAGTCATGCTGCACGAAAGCACCACGCATAATGGCCAGTCCAGCATGTCGATGGTCGAGCGCCTGCCGCTGCCGCCGCATGGCATGGTCAGGCTGGCGCCGGGCGGCTATCACCTAATGTTGATGCAGGCGCTGCACCCGGTGAAGGTGGGTGATCTGGTCAAGGTGACGCTGCTATTTGCGGACGGCCGTGCGCTGGACGTTGAGTTCCTGGCCCGTGCGGCCAATGCCGTAGACGATCAATGATCGCCGCCGGGCTCGAACATGCCGACTGCGGCTAAGTAACGGCGGGTCTCTCATTGTGCGAAGGGGTGTGGACCGGCGCTGCGGCGCGTGCACGGCGCCACGGCAGCCGGCCGCGCGAAGAAAGCGAAATCCAGTGGCGCAAGGCGATCAGCGCGCCGACCGCACTCATCATGGCACTCGGAATCCACAGCACCAGGCCGCCGATGGTTTGCGATTGCTGCGCGCTGATGCCGGCGAAGGCGCGCCCGCAAAGGGCATAGATGGGATACAAGTCGGTGCGCGCAAAGGTCACGTAGGCACCCACGAGAATCTGCGGCAGGGCGACCGCCAGGGACACCAGTATGCGTGCCCCCGGAGCGAGTCGCGCCGGGGGTTTCGGACGCCGGTCAAGCACCAGCCACCAGAAGAGCAGCCCGTCGGCCGTCACGCTCCAGTTCATCAGCCGGTACAAGCGCCAGTCGAGCATGGCGAGAAAGTGCAGCCGGGGCCATAGCCAAAGATAAATGATGCCGAAAAACAGCAACGCCGCCACCCAGGGGTTCAACAGCACATCGAAGAGGATACGCACCGGCGCATAGCGCAGCAGCCGCTTCCATATCTGAATCCGCCAGCGAAGCGGCAGACCCGACCGCAGGACGGGCCCGGGCGCGGCCAGCATGACCAGGAACGGTCCCAGGTGATGCAGCGCCAGATGCTGCAGGCGGTGCACGAAGAACTCACGCTCGGCGTAATAATCCCAGCGCGTCTGCAAGGCCGCGTAGATCAACGCCATGCCCGCCCAGAAGCCGAACTGCGGCCAGAACCCGCGGGGCCGTCGGCGGGCGCCGCGCAGATAGAGCAATGCCACCGCACAGAATGCAACGAATACGGTAGGCGAGAAATCCCACGGGAGTAGCCACGACAGTAGATTCATGTGCTGCCATTAGAGCAGAGCATGAAGGTATCGGAAATCAGGGTATTGCCAGCTGCCGCGAAAAAGTACAGTATTTCCGGCTGGAACCCCGGCTCGCCCGGGGTTCGCTATTTTTGACCAAGGCTAGGTGGCAGAGTGGTCATGCAGCGGCCTGCAAAGCCGCGTACAGCGGTTCGATTCCGCTCCTAGCCTCCACTATCCCCCGTTACTCGATGTGGCGTAATTGCAACATCGATGTATAGACAAAATCGGTTTCCACCCTCAGAATTCCCCCATTCGCTGCCATTGGCAGAGCACGCGCCGCGTGTTAGCAACACTTTTTTTGAAGAATTCAAGGGGATCATTATGTTATTCATTCCACCCGCAAGGCACCTGCGACGCGACATTCGCGTGCTGCTGGGCACGGCCGCCGCAGCCATGGCGTTTGGTGCGCCGGCCGGCGCACAACAGTCCACTTCCGCCTCACAGACGCCCGAACTCCAAGAGATCGTGGTGACCGGATCCTTGATCAAGCGCACCGACACGGAGACGCCGGCTCCGGTGCAAATCATTACCGCCCAGGATCTGAAGGATTCGGGCTACACCCAGGTCTCCGACGTATTGCGCAATCTCGCGGCAAACGGCTCGGGCACTCTGAGTCAAGGCTTCGGTCAGGCATTCGCCGCCGGTGGCACCGGCATCGCATTGCGCGGCTTATCGGTGGGCGACACCCTGACCCTGATCGACAGTGAGCGAATGGTGGCCTATCCGCTGAGCGACGACGGGGAACGCAGTTTCGTCGACGTGAGTGCCATCCCAATGAATGCAGTGGATACGGTCGAGGTACTGAAGGATGGCGGATCGGCACTGTATGGCGCCGATGCCATCGCCGGTGTGGTCAACGTCAAGTTGAAGAAGTCCTATGTCGGTTCCGAGGTCACGATGGAGGCGGGCTCCAGCCAGTACGGCGACGGGACCACCGAGCACGGCGCCGGCATATGGGGTACGGGCGATCTGGCAAGCGATGGCTACAATGTGTATGTGGCGGTCGATTGGCACCATCAGGACAAGATCCTCGGTGCGAACCGCGACGATGCGTTCAACACGACGAATTGGTCCAGTCTGCCGGGCGGGGTCAATACCAACCCGGGTGCCGTCGGTGCTTCCGGCCTTGCCTATCCCGACAGTGCCACCGGCTACTTGATCAATCCCAATACGGCTTCCGGCCAGCCTTATGCATTCCTGCCGGGCTGCGATCAGGCATCGCAGAACGCCAACCGGTGCACCTTCGCATTCCCGGGGGTCATTCAATCCCCGACGACACAGATCAATATCTTGAGCAAATTCACGAAGGCTCTCAGCAATGATTGGACCTTCACGGCCACAGGGTCGGTATTCGACTCGAGCGCTCAACAGGTGGCGGCAACGACCTTTGGTCACGCCTTCAGCAACACGGGGCAAGAAGCCGGTTCCATTTCGAACGTAGTTCTCGGCCCCAGCAGCCCCCCTTCGATCGTCGTCTATCCCACGCTCACGCTGCCTGCGAGCTCACCGCTCAATCCGTTCGGGAAACCGGCGAATTTGGTCTATAGCTTCCCCGATGTCGGCCCCTACCAGATCGCCGTGGATACGCTCACGTATCGATTGTTCGGCGACCTTCGAGGCACCGTTGCAGGGTGGGATGTCGACAACCAGGTCGGCATCATGTACGCCAGCATGACGCAGAAGATCTTCGGTGAGATCTACCCGGGTCTGGCACAGACCGACCTCGATAACGGATCTTACGTTCCGGGGGTCAGCACCAACGGACAGGCACTGTTCGCACCCGAGACCTCGGATCACCCCTCCAGCACCTTGGGTGTGGTCGATGTGCACGGTTCGCGTTCGCTCTTCGACATGCCGGGTGGACCTCTGGCCCTCGCCATCGGCGGCCAGTACATCCACAAGGCGCAGAATGCCGAGAATCCGCCCTCGGTAGTTTCCGGTGCGCAGAACGGCGTGATCGCCTATGCGGTCGGCTCGCAGGACGATACGGCGGGCTTCGTTGAACTCGGGGGCAAGCCGATCAAGCAGTTGGAAATAACCCTCGACGGGCGCTACGACCACTACGATACCTATGGCGGTTCGGCGACGCCGAAGATCGGCATCAAATTCACGCCCATAGATCAATTCGCGATTCGCGGCACCTGGGGTAAGGGATTCCGCGCGCCCTCCATTGCCGAATCCGGCAACGCGGGCCTGCTGTTCGGGCAGGGCAACACCTACGATCCGGCGCTTTGCCCGGGTGGGGTGGCGAATGTGAAGGGCACGTACAATGCGCTGTGCTCCTACCCGGCGGTGGGTCTTGCGGCCGCCAATGCCAACCTCAAAGCCGTCAAATCGACCAACGCCACGTTCGGCGTCATTTTCGAGCCCACCAAGGCTTTCAACGTGTCCGTCGACTGGTACTACATCGATCTGAAGAACGACATCATTTCAGCCTCCTCGGCGGGTGGCTTCTACGTCGATTCCATCTCTCTCGCGCGTGGACCGTCGGCGAATCTGCCGGTGTGCACCGCGACGACGACGGGGGGAGTTCCTTGCCCAACCGCGGTCGTACCGACGCCCGTGGGATATCCCGCCTATACCGTCGTGCCGTACGTCAACGCGGGTGAAACCAAGACCTCCGGCTACGACCTGGATATGCGCACCAAGTTCGACTTGGGTGACTTTGGCGAGCTGAGGGCGCAGCTGAACTACACCTATATTCAGCAGTATGAGTTAGTGGCTGCGGGGAGCGTGTTCGATCTGGCCGGAACCCACGGACCGTCGACCATATCGGGCGACACCGGCAATCCCAGGAGCCGGGCGACGGCGTCGCTCACATGGGAGTCGGGTCCGTTCTCGAGCACGATCTCGGTGAACTATCAGAGCTCATTCTCGATTACCGATCCCACCATCGGTGCCGACAACTGTCTCGAGGCGCTCAAGGGCCGTTCTCCCTCGGCCTATGGCTCCGCGATCTCTTCGGGAGTCACCACATTGGCGAGCCAGTGGTATCCGTACTGCGCCGTGGGACATTTCACCGACACGAACTTGTATGCCAGCTACCAAGCCAACGACCATTTATCGCTGCACGGTTCGATCACGAACCTGTTCAATTCGGTTCCGCCGGTTGACCTGCAGACCTACGGTGGCGGTGCGGAATTGGCCTACACCACCTTGGATCAGGACGGCGCAGTGGGCCGGTTCTTCCTGGTCGGTGCGACCTATAAGTTCTAATCGCCGCGGCATTGACGCAAATGCAATCGGCCCCTTCGGGGGCCGATTTTTTAGGCTAGGGGCGGCGGGGGCTTGGAGATGGCCCCTGGCGCCCGCATGAGGCCCTGGGGATCGTGCGCCACGAGGCGTGTCAAAATCGGGTAACATTCGAGCAATCGATTGGAATCCGACGATGTCCGAAGACAGCTCCCATCTCATCAGCAGCCTACATACCGCCAATTCGCCCAGCCCCATCGACTTGCGCCGGGTGGGCGCGCATCCGGACTACTGGTACCCGCTGGCCTGGTGCGATGAGTTGAAGGTGGGCAAGACCTTAGGAAGGCGCTTCGCGGCCCTGCCCATCGTCCTGTATCGCGGCAAGAGCGGTCAGGTGTTCGCGCTGGAGGATCGCTGTGCCCATCGCCAGGTGCCGCTGCACCTCGGCGTGGTGAGCGGCGATGAGCTCAAATGCCACTATCATGGCTGGACTTACAACGGGACCGGCAAGTGCGTGAACGTGCCCTATCTCGGCACGGATCGATTGCCCACTGGAGTGAAGAGCTATCCCGCGCGCGAGGTGGATGGCCTGATTTTCGTATTTCCCGGCGATGCGGCTTTGGCGGAAGGGCGTCTGCCCACGGCTTTGGGTTCCTCGCAGCGCAAAGACTACAAGACGCGGCAGCTGAACCGTGAAGTGGCCTGCCACTACACCTTCATGCACGAGAACCTGTTCGACATGAACCATCAGTTCATGCATCGCAAGCAAATGGGTTCGATCCGGGCGCGGTGCCTGGGTCGGCAGCACGGCGCCGACTGGGCTGAGGTGGAGTACAGCTTCAGCCGCACCGAGGGGAAACAGTCCGTGGGCGAACACCTCATCGTGGACTTGATGCGCAAGCGCAACGTGCCCAAGAAGGACTTTTCAGACTACATGCGCATCCGCACCGACTATCCGACGCAGAGCCTGAAGGTCTGGGTGGGCCGCGACATCAAGCCATCCGACGATCCGGTGCTGGATGTGTGGCTGGGCTATACGCCGCTGGATGCGGAGCAGCGCACCAACCGCACCTATGGATATCTGTCGGTGAAAAAGCCGCGAGTGCCGGGAATCATTCACGCCGTTTGGCCCTTCGTGACCTGGTTTACCGAGAATATTTTCCGCGAAGACAAGGAAATCGTGGAATACGAGCAGAGGGCATACGACGCCCAGGGGGCGGACTGGAATAACGAGGTGTTCCCGCCGATCCGCGACCTTCGCGGCGTACTGGCCCGCTGCGGCAGGCCCATCGAATAAATCCGCTCATGTCGACGACCGAACATCTGTCTTACTCCAGCCCCGCGGCGCAGCGTCCTTGGGATGCTCGGCTGGCGCGCCGGCTGATTGCGCCGCTCAAGGATAGCTGGGTCACTCCCAATCACCTGACGACGGTGCGTTTGGGCGTCGGCTTGGCGGCCGCGGCGGCGTTTCTCCCCGGGACTTACGGCTGGTCCAACCTCGGCGCGCTGCTGCTGATACTGTCGAATTTTCTCGATCACACGGACGGTGAATTGGCGCGAATGAGCGGCAAGAGCAGCCGCGTCGGACATGTCTACGATCTGGCGAGCGATGCGGCCGTGACGATATTGCTGTTCATCGCCCTGGGCTGGGGCGTGGGCGCGAATCCCGCGACTGCGCTGCGGGTTCCGGCGCCGGTGCTTGGCTTGATTGCCGGCTGCGCCATCGCCTTGATTTTCTTTCTGCGCATGCGCATCGAGGACATGCTCGGCAAGGCCGCCAATCAACAGGCCTCGCTGGGTGGGTTCGAGACCGAAGATGTGCTGTATCTGCTGCCGCTGGTTACCATGAGCAACGCGGTCAAGCCTTTTCTGATCGCGGCGGCGCTCTTTGCCCCGCTGTTCGCCGTCTGGGTGGTGATGGATTACCGCCGCGCTCTGCGGCGCCCGGCCGCGCGGGTCGCGCGATAAATGGCCGCGGCTGAAACAGGGAGCGGGCGGCTCCCACAGAGGGTCACTACGTCCGCGGAGCCGCTCGGCACCGGCCCGCTCGCACCCGATGCCGACCGAGCGGTGAGTTCGCGCCTGGGGAACTTCGATGTGCAGACCCTGCGCCGTGAGTTTGCCGCGCAAGGCGCCTTCCTATATCTGCCGGATTTTCTCGCGCCCGAGATCACCCAGCAGCTGGTGGCCGCCGTCGCGGCGGTCAAGGAGTCGGTGAATCGCAATTATCTGCCCGGCCACAAGCAGGGCGGCAGCGTCAGCCGCCACGCCATCGATCGTCTGGTGCCGCTCATCGCCGATTTATATCGATCGCCTGCACTGATCGACTGGCTGGGGCGGCTGTCGGGAGAGCGCTTGCAGATGTCGCCGCCCGAGGACCCTCACGCCTACGCGATGTATTTCTATACGCGGCCCGGCGATCACATCGGCTGGCATTACGACACGTCTTACTATGCGGGCCGCCGCTATACGCTGCTGCTGGGCGTGATCGACGAATCGATCATGCCGGCTCGACTACGAGCTGCATACGCGCGAGGCCGGCGCGGCCGTGGTTCCCGGTTCGCTGCAGATTCCCCCGGGCGGCCTGGTGTTTTTCGACGGCGACAAATTGCGCCACCGCATCACGCCGCTGTCCGCCGGGTGAATTTCGAGTGTCGCTCACCTTCGAGTACGTGACCGATCCGGCGATGCGTCCCTGGCGGCGCATGATTTCCAACATGAAGGATGCGGTGGCGTACTTCGGCTTTCGCCAGGTATTTCGCCAAGCCACGAAGGGCCGCGCCGGCAAAAGCGGCGGCGGGCGCGCATGACGCGGGCGGCGACGTGGGCATTGTCGCTGGGGGTGCTGCTTTTCATCGGCCTGCTCGCCTCCCAGGGGCTGCCGGCGGTGCTGGCCACGCTGGCGCTCGCCGGATGGGGGCTGTTGCTGGTCGCGCTGTTTCATCTTCTGCCGCTGGCGCTCGATGCCGCTGCGATACAGGTGCTGTTCGCCGGCGGCGCTGCGCGCCATGGCACGCGCGATGCGCTGCTCGCGCGCTGGGTGGGAGAGTCCACCAACAGTCTGATGCCGGCGGGACAGCTTGGCGGCCCGGTGTTGATGACCCGTCATCTGGCGCAGCGCGGCATGCGCATGCAGGACGCCGCGGCCTCCATTACGGTCAGCACCACGCTTCAGACCTTTGCGCAGATCGCGTTCGCGCTGCTCGGCGTCGCCCTGCTCGGCACGCACGCGAGCCATGTTTCGCAGCACGCCTTGCGCACCTCCTCGTTGATCGCCAGCGCATTCCTCGCACTGCAAGTGGGGGGATTCTATTGGATCCAGCGGCGCGGTTTCTTCAGCAAGCTCATGCGCGCCGCCACGCGCTTTGCCGGCAAGCGCGACTGGTCGCAATGGATGAATCAGGCCGAGGCCATCGATCTGGCCGTGCAGCTCACCTATGCCCGAAGCGGCCCGGTCGCGGCCAGCTTCTTGCTGAGCCTGGTCGGCTGGCTGGTCGGGACCGGCGAGGTCTATCTGATTCTCGAGCTCATTCACCACCCGGTGGGCTGGATGGATGCGCTGCTGCTCGAGAGCCTGGGGCAGGCCATCCGCGGCGCGGCCTTCGCCATTCCCGGCGCGCTCGGCGTGCAGGAGGGCGGATATCTCTTGCTCGCGCCGTTGGCCGGTTTGCCGCCCGACGCCGCGCTGGCGCTGTCGCTGGCCAAGCGGGCGCGCGAGCTTCTGCTGGGCGTGCCGGGGCTGCTGTACCTGCAGCTTTCTTCGCGCACCAATGCCGCCGCCGTGTAAAATTCCTGCAACCCGACGATTTAAAGGATATCAATGCGCGCCATCATTCTCGCGGCCGGCCGCGGCCTGCGTTTGCAACAAGCCGACGATCGGCAAATGCCCAAGTGCCTGCTGCAGTTCGGCGGCATGAGCCTGCTCGAGCGGCACTTGCGCATGCTGAGAAACGCGGGCGTCGACGATGTGGTGCTGGCGCTCGGCTATCGCCACGAGAGGGTCGAGGCCGAGATCGACAGGCTGCGCTGGCGGCCGCGTCCTGAGATCGTGCTGAATCCGCGCTTCGAGCTGGGCAGCGTGCTGACCGTCCACACGGCCGCCGATGCCCTGACGCGCGGCGGCGATGTGCTGCTGATGGACGCCGATGTGCTCTACGACGAGCGCATCGCCGGCGCCTTGACGGAGGGCCGAAAACCGGTCAACCGCGTGCTCATCGACCGCGATTTCGAAGCCGGCGACGAGCCGGTCAAGCTCTGCGTGAGCGGCGGCGTGCCGGTCGAATTGCGCAAGCAGCTGGCAGCGGATTTGAAATACGACACCATCGGCGAGTCGGTGGGATTCTTCCGCTTCGACGAAGCCGGCTCGCGCCGGCTCGCGGCGCTGGTGGCCGACTATGTGGCGCAAGACCGGGCCCATTTGCCGCATGAAGAGGCCGTGCGGGATCTGCTGCGCGAGCGCAGCCAGGTGTTCGAGGTGGCCGATGTGACGGGGGCCCCGTGGATCGAAATCGATTTTCCCACGGACGTGGTGCGTGCCGCGCATGAGGTGCTGCCGCAATTGCAGCCTCTTTCGGGAGAGAGATCATGAATGCATCCCTGCGCCGGTCCGCGGCGGCCGCGGAGCCGACGCGCAGCGCCAAGCTGCGCCGGATGCTGCAAAGTCCGCAGCTCGAATTCCTGATGGAAGCCCACAACGGCCTTTCCGCGCGCATCGTGCGCGAGGCGGGCTTCGGCGGGATCTGGGCGTCGGGTCTGTCCATTTCGGCGCAGTTCGGCGTGCGCGACAACAATGAGGCGAGCTGGACCCAGGTGGTGGACGTGCTCGAGTTCATGGCCGACGCCAGCGATCTTCCCATCTTGCTGGACGGCGACACCGGCTACGGCAACTTCAACAACATGCGTCGCCTGGTGCGCAAGCTCGAACAGCGCGGCATCGCCGGCGTCTGCATCGAGGACAAGCAATTTCCGAAAACCAACAGTTTTCTGAACGGCGAGCGTCAGCCTCTGGCCGATATCGAAGAGTTTGCGGGCAAGATCGCCGCCGGCAAGGACACGCAGAGCGATCCGAACTTCTCGATCGTCGCGCGCGTCGAAGCGCTGATCGCCGGCTGGGGCATGGATGAGGCGCTGCGCCGCGCCGAAGCCTACCGCCTGGCGGGCGCGGACGCGATTCTCATCCACAGCAAGCTATCGAAGCCCGATGAGATCGTGACCTTCGCGCGGGAGTGGGCGCGCCGCCTGCCGCTGGTCATCGTGCCGACGCGCTACTACAGCACGCCCACGGGCGTGTTTCGCGATGCAGGCATCAGTACCGTGATCTGGGCCAATCACCTGGTGCGTTCCGCGGTCTCCGCCATGCAGAGCGTGGCCAAGGAGATCCACGAGAGCGAGACTCTGGTCAACGTCGAAGATCGGATCGTGCCGGTCAATGAGATCTTCCGGCTGCAGGACGCCGACGAGTACTCCGCCGCCGAGAGGCTATATCTGTCGAGCGCCGCCGCCTCGCGCGCCGCCGTGATATTGGCCGCGAGCCGCGGCCGCGGCCTCGAGGCCGTCACCACCGACCGTCCCAAGGTCATGCTGCCCATCGCCGGAAAGCCGCTGCTGCGCTGGCTCATCGACGGCTTCAAGAAGGAAGGCGTCAATGACATCACGGTGGTCGGCGGCTACCGCGCCGATGCCATCGATGCGGCGGGTATCAGGCTGGTCGTGAATGAGCGGCACGCCGACACCGGCGAATTGGCCTCTCTGGCATGCGCGGTGGACGCCTTGGATGCCGATACCGTCATTGCCTACGGAGATCTGCTGTTTCGCAGCTACGTGCTGCGCGATCTTGTGGAGAGCAAGGCCGATTTCTCGGTGGTCGTCGATTCTTTGCCGACGGGTGAGGCCAACCGCACCGTGCGCGATTTCGCGTATTGCTCGCGCGGCGACGACCGGGGCTTGTTCGGCACTCAGGTGCTGCTCGAACGGGTGACCGGCGGCGCGGATGCCGGTCGCACGCCGGAACGGCTGCCGCAAGGCCGTTGGATCGGAATGCTGAATGTGAGCCGCCGGGGCCTCGTCAAGCTGAAGACCGTGCTGGCGGAACTGCGCGCGCGGCCGGATTTCGACGCCCTCGACATGCCGGCGCTGCTGAATGCGTTGATCTTGGGAGGGGCGGCGATCGAGGTGCTGTACGTGCATGGTCACTGGCGCGGCGTCAACGATCTGGATGATTTTCGCCGTGCGGTCGATTTCGCCCATGCGCAGACGCCCTTCGGCAGCGCACCGGGTGCGGGAGACTCCGGGGCGGCGCTTGATTGAGGCGCGCCATTTCGTCGAGGCGGCGCGCGAGCGGGGATTCCGTTGGTATGCGGGAGTACCGTGCTCCTACCTGACTCCCTTCATCAACTATGTGCTGCAGGATGAGTCTCTGCATTACGTGTCGATGGCGAATGAAGGCGACGCGGTGGCGCTGATCGCCGGCGTGGCGCTGGCGGGGGAGGTCGGCGCGCCGCAGGGACGAGGCATCGCCATGATGCAGAATTCCGGTCTGGGCAATGCGGTCAGCCCCTTGACCTCGCTGACCTGGACCTTCCGTCTGCCGCAGCTCTTGATCGTCACGTGGCGCGGACAGCCGGGGGTGGCCGATGAGCCCCAGCACGCGTTGATGGGCCCCATCACCCCGGCGATGCTCGAAACCATGGAGATTCCCTGGGAGTTGTTTCCCACCGAAAGCGCCGCCATCGGGCCGGCGCTGGAACGCGCCACCGCACATATGGATCAGACCGGCAGGCCCTATGCGCTGGTGATGCAGAAGGGCAGTGTCGCCGAGTACGCGCTGCGGCCCGGAAGCTCCCTCCGCGGCGCGCGCACCGCGGTCCGGGCGGCGGCGGTGCTGCAGCCTCGGCGGCTTGCACCGCTGGATCGCCCGTCGCGGCAGGAGGCCCTGCGGCAGGTGGTGGCGCACACCTCGGCCGGCGACACGGTGGTGCTGGCATCCACCGGATTTTGCGGGCGCGAGCTCTATGCTCTCAAAGACCGTCCCAATCATCTGTACATGGTCGGTTCCATGGGCTGTGTGGTGCCCCTGGCTCTCGGGCTGGCGCTGGCCCGGCCGGATCTGCGCGTCATCGCGCTGGACGGCGACGGCGCCGCGCTGATGCGCCTGGGAGCATTTGCGACCGTGGGCGCCTATGGTCCGGCCAATCTGCGGCACCTGCTGCTGGACAACGGCGTGCACGACTCCACGGGCGGCCAGGCGACGGTGTCGGCGCATACTTCATTTGCACAGATTGCCGCAGCCTGCGGTTATGCATCGTCGCTCGAGACCGACGATGCGGGAGCTCTTGCCGAGTGGCTGAACGCACCGTCCGCCGACGGGCCGCGCTTTGCCCGCCTGCTCACGCGTGCGGGCACGCCCCGCGATCTGCCTCGGCCCTCCATGACGCCGGCCGAAGTCAAGACACGCCTGATGCGGCATTTCGGCCGCCGCGCCGGGAATCAGTGATGCTGTTGCTCAACCCGGGACCCGTCACGCTGACGGAACGCGTGCGCCGCAGTCTGCTGCAGCCCGATCTGTGTCACCGAGAATCCGAGTTCTTCGATCTGCAAGACGAAGCCCGTGAACGGCTGCTGACAGTGTATGAGCTGGATCCAAAACTCTGGGCCGCGGTACTCATCACGGGATCGGGAACCGCCGCCGTCGAGAGCATGGTGGCGGCTCTGGTACCGGAGCGCGGCCGGCTGCTCATCGTCGAGAACGGCGTGTACGGCGAACGGATCGCGCAGATCTGCGCGCAGTATCGGATTGCCCACGAGAGGCTTTCCGGCGACTGGATGCAGGCTCCGGACCTCGATGCCGTCGCGGCGCGCCTCGGCTCTGCCGGCGCCATGCCCTTCACGCACCTGGCCGTTGTTCACCACGAGACCACCACCGGCCGGCTCAACGATCTACAAGCGTTGGGCGCGATATGCCGAGCCCGCGGCGTCCAGCTATTGGTCGACGGCGTCAGCAGTTTCGGGGCTGAGAGCCTCGACTTCGGGGACTCCGGCCTGGCGGCCGTGGCAGCCACGGCCAATAAGTGCCTGCACGGTGTTCCCGGCGTCTCATTCGTCATCGTCCGTCGCAGCGCCCTCGCGCAGGCCGCCGCCCGGACCTACTATCTGGACCTCGGCCGACTTGCGCGCGCGCAGGATCAGCGCGGTACACCCTTCACGCCGGCCATACATGCGTACTATGCTCTGGTCGAAGCCTTGCGCGAATTCGCCGAACAGGGCGGCCGGACGGCACGCCATGGACGCTATGCGGCGCTCGCCGAGCAGGCGCGCGGCGGGCTGGCGGCGCTCGGCATCGAGGGGGCGATAGCGCGGGAACAGTCCTCAGTGGTGCTGCGCGCCTATCGATTGCCCGCCGGATTCTCGTATGCGGTGCTGCACGATGCCTTGAAAGCCGGCGGCTTTGTAATTTATGCAGGACAAGGGGACTTGGCGAAGACTTTGTTTCGCATTTCGACCATGGGAAATTTGACGGCGACTGACATCGATGATCTGTTGACCTGCTTCGCGCGGTTGCTCGGATGATCGTGCCCGCCCGCCTGCTGTTGCTCGCTGCCCTGCTGGCGAGTGCATCCTGGGCGGATCCGCCCGCGACCAATCCGACACAGGCGCCCCCGCCTGGGCCGATGCCGGCGCCGCCCGGATCCCCCCAACCGGGGCCGCCGGCGACGGCTCAGCCCGCACCGCCGCCCCCGCGCCAGGCTCCCTATTGGATATCGCGGTGGTTCAATCCCGCGACGGCACCCTTCATCCCGGTGCCTGAAATCGGCGTCGATCCCAACAGCGGCACGACACTTGGACTCATACCGACCTGGGTGCACAGCGACGAGAACCACGAAATCAACCGCATCATCGCGCCCGACATTCTCTATAACCCCTATTTCGGATTCGGGGTGCATGGACGCGTGTACGGCTATACGTCCGAGGATGAGCAATGGTCGGTGGTCACCGGCATCAAGGAACGTGTCGAGCGCGAATTCGACGCGGAGTATCAGAAAGGCCGCCTGCGCAAGGATCGGTGGTCGTTCAATACCAGCGTGATCTACGATCGCAGCGGGACCCCGCGCTTTTACGGAATCGGCAATGAGTCGCCGGCAATCAACGAAACGAACTACACCAATCAGCAAGAACTGCTGCAGGTGCAGGCCGGACTGAATCTGACTCACGAGTGGCAGCTGCTCTACACGGCGCGCTTTCAGGATGTCGACGTGCTCCCCGGTACCTTGGCCAACATCGCCTCCATACAGACCCGATTTGGCCGTGCTCTGGGCATAGGCACCAACAAGCAGGTACTCAATCGCCTGTCCCTGGTTTATGACACGCGCGACGATCTCACGGTGCCGACCCGCGGCATGCAACTGATCGCCTACGGCGGCCTGGCCAGCCGCAATGGCTTGGTGGACGATTCCATGTACAGCGAGGTGGGGGGAGACGGGCGCGCGTTCTGGCCCCTTGCGCCGGACGCCATCTTGGTCGGACATATGGCGATACGCTATTTGCCGACTTCGCACTCGGTACCGTTCTGGGCGCTCAGCAGCATCGGCGGGGGTCAAAGCGTGGTGGGCGGCGAACAGCCGCTGCGAGGCTTCGGCGAGGGACGCTTCTACGATCGCGATTCGTTCTCCAGCAGCGTGGAGTACCGGCGCAAGGTGCTCTCCTTCGATGCCACTTCGACCACCGTCGATGTGGAGTTGACCCCCTTCATCGATGTCGGCCGGGTATTCGCCCGCACCAGCACGAATCCCTTGAGCGATATGCATCGTGTTTACGGCGTGGGATTCCGCGGCATCGCGCGGCCCTTCGTGGTCGGATACGTCGATATCGGCTACGGCAGCGAAGGAGTTGCGGCGTTCACCGGGCTCAATTACCCCTTCTGACGCAAGCTGCCGCCGCCGGCAGCCCCGGCGCGAGTGCCGTCCTTAAAGTCCGAGTGCCGTGCGCAGCGCGACCGCATCCCCGGTCTTACTGCCCTCGAGCCGCTGCGTGACGCGGCCGGCGGCATCGGCGATGAGGATGGTGGGCACATCGTTCACTCGAAACTCGCGGAATATTCGGCCGGATGCATCCAGAGTGAGCGGGATGGTCACTTTGCTCTGCGTTCGATATTTCCTCAAATCCTCGGAGTTTGCCCAAAGGCCCGATGCGATTCCGAGCCAGCGCAGGCCGGGGTTTGCGGCCAAGGTGCTGACCTCTGCACGGGCGCTGCGGCAATTCGCCGAAACTTCGGGTCTCGTGGTCGCTAGATAGGACTCGCACCAGGGCGACAAAAATACCAGGACGGTCAATTGATGTTGGGCGCCGCCCTGACGCAGCTCGAAACTTTGTCCGTCGATGGTTCGCAGCGATCTCTTCGGCAAAAGATCGCCCACGGCGACGGGTGCCGGGTCGGCGAGGGCGAGGGTCTCGGCCCGCGCTCCTCCCGAGGCGGCCAGGTTCGCGGCGGCCGGCGCGCGCGCCGCGGCCAGCGCCGCGTCCAGTTCCTTGTCGGCGAGGTGGCCGACGTACTGAATTCGGCCGTCCCGTCCGATGACGATGTGCGTGGGCGTGACCCTGAGATGGAATGCGTTGCCGAGGGTCCCGTCGTCGAACACGATGGGCATGGTGATTCCGAGCCGCTTACGGTAGGCGCGGATGGCGTCGACGGAGTCGTTGAATCCGACATCGATGGCGATTACGGCCATATCCGAGCCCGCCGTTTCATAGACGTGCTCGAAATGGGGCATCTGCTGCCGGCAAGGCACGCACCAAGTCGCCCAGAATTTGAGATACACGGCTTTCTTGCCGTACAGGCTGCCGAGATCGATGGTATCCCCGTCGATGGTCTTCAGCACCAGCTTGGGGGCGCGCGCACCGATCAGCGCGCGGCCGGCCTCCTGCGCACGCGCTTGCCCGGAGACATCGGCGCGCGCCGGCACCACGACGATCAATCCACACAGCCATACGAGACAGCCGAGCTTGATGGCAGCCGCCACGAACCCGTCGCGATGCGGTGCTCCCCATGATCATGGTGATTCCTTGGATGAGACGGCGCGCGACACCGGCGCGTTCTTGTCCTTCAACATGAACACCAGAATCTTCGCGCGCGCCGTCTTACTGGCGTTGGCCGAGACCAGGTGTACGTCGGCCGGATTCTCGTAGAAGGTCTGTCCCTGCCGCAGCGTCACCGCGGGACTGCCCGAGACCTGCATGGTGATCGTGCCCTCGAGCACATACACCATTACCTGAGCATCGTGCCGATGCGGCGGAGAAGCTACGCCGGGCGGATACTCGACGGTCAGCATCAAGAGTTCCTTGCCGGGCTCCCCCACCATGTCTTTGTCCATCAGTTGCTTGACGGCCACCGGCGGTACGGCGGGTTGCACGTCCGCAGCCGCGCACGCCTGAGCCAGCGACACTGCCATGAAGGCCGCGAGCGCCGCCGTTCTCCAATAGTTGTCAATCATGGAAGGCCTCATGGGCTATGGTCTGAAACACTGAATATACGCCCGTCGGCAGCAGGTCAATTGCCACGCTGCCTTGCGCCATGCCGATGCAAACCTGTAGATTGTAGGAATTACTCCATGTCCCCTGGGGGAAACGATCGATGGCGGAGCGAGAAGGTCCTTCTCGGTTGCGAGCGACGGCGTCGATGATCGTGACGCGCGTGCGCCCGTCGGCGGTCCGCACCGAGCGTGTCACCGTGCTGTTCGCCGACCTGCGCGGCTACACGGGAATGGCGGAACGTCTTCCCGCGGCCCGCATCGTGCCGCTCTTGGAAGAATTCTTTCGAACCCTCGCGGCCGCCACCGAGACTTACGGGGGCAAGGTATTTCACATGGCGGGCGATGGGATGATGGCGGGCTTCGGTGCCGGCAAGAGCCGCAGTGGAGCGCGCGAAGCGCTCGCCGCCGGCCACGCCATGCTGCAGGACTTCGCACCCGTTGCGGCACGTTGGTGCGAAGAGTTGTCCATCGAGGCGGGAATAGGCGTCGGCCTGCACGAGGGAGAGGTCGCCATCGGAGTCTTGGGTCCGCCGCGCCACAAGGCAGCCACCTTGGTGGGCGATACGGTCAACGTGGCCGCGCGGCTTTGCAGCCGCGCACGCGCCGGCGAAGTGCTGTTCTCCGACACGGTGGCCGCAGCCCTCGGCAAGGCGCCGGCGCCCGGCACCGTACCGGGAGCGAGGCCGTTTCTGCAACTGCCGCAGTTCGCGCTGCGCGGGCGGCGCAGTCCCATCGACATATGGTGCGTTCCCGCCGCGGAACGCCTCGCGCTCTAAGGGCGGCGAAGCTGCTAAACTTCGCGTTTAAGCCCTCGTGGCGGAATCGGTAGACGCAACGGACTTAAAATCCGTTGGCCGTAAGGCCGTCCCGGTTCGAGTCCGGGCGAGGGCACCAGTAAGTTCACTGTCTCAAGGCACTGCCGAGTCGGCGCTGTGTCATGTCGGCGTGGCAGGCATCGGTTTACCGAGCGCCATCCTCGCGTGGATGGAGCCAGACTCATTCAATGCGGATTAACGTTCCAGAAATGGATTGACGACGCGCAACTGAGCATCGATAACCTGTCCATGCTGCAGATCCTCCGCGTATAACACTTTGCCGCCCACGATAAGCGCCGATGCGACTATCATTGAATCGTAGAGCGAGAATCCGTAGCGATCGTTGATTGCAAGGCCGCGGTCATGCGTCGCCAGAGTGACCGGTTCGACATTGCAGAGAGCTCGGATCGTGCCCAAGATTTCTCGCACGTCGTTCAGCGGCATCTTTAGTTTGCGCAATGCGACGACCGCGAATTCGTTCAAGACCTGAACGCTGATGGTACCCCGTTCGGCAAGCAACTCCTCGACGCGGGTCGCCTTATTGGAATCATCAGAAAGCAGGTACAGTAATACGCTGGTATCGAAAAACGAATCAGCGTCGCTCATTCGCTTCGAGCCGATCGAACTTAAAAGTAGCCGGTAGCCGTCCCCGGAACTTCCGTAGCCGCGCCAAGAGTTCGCGTGCGCTGGGAGCCTTTGCGACTTCGAGCACCCGTCTGCTCGCCACCTGAATTTCTATCTTGTCGCCTTCCTTCAATCCGAGGGCCTCGACTACGGATGCGGGTAGTCGAACGGCCAGACTATTCCCCCATTTTGAGATTTGCATGGCTGCACCGTTTGGATATACGTTGATATGCAAGTATATCTATGAGTCGATTCCGACGCAATCCGGCGGCGTTCGCCCCGTTCCGGCCCCGTCACATGTGGCAATGTTCAGTGGATCGAGTAGCTGCGCGCGATTCATGCCGCGAGTCTCCGCGTTTGACTCAAGTGCTTCAGCGCGGCTGCCAGTCGAAGGAGCGGTCCGGCGGCCGCCAGGGTCACGAACGGCAAGTAGACGATGGTATTCAAGGCTCCGCCCTGAAACGTATGCTGGGCGAAGTCGGTCAGGAACGCGAAGGCGATGTATTCGATGCCGACGGTGCGCAGCACGCGCCAAACCAAGGGATTCAACTTGGAGAAGAGGCGGTTGAAGGACAGAATCGCCAGCAGGTAGGTCCAGAACACGGCGATGCCGAAGAAGAGGAGCGTGGAACGCGAGGGCGGCTCCGCCGACGAGTAATAAATCCAAGCGACGAGCCCGAGGTGGGCGAGATGCGCCGATGCGAACGAGAGGCCGAGGTCGCGGCTGCGCTGCGCCAGGGGCAGGAATCGCGGGCCGAACAACGTGGTCAGCGCACGGCCGGCGGACGCCAGCCAGAAAAGGATAAATGACCAGCGTGCCGTGACGCGCAGTGCCATGGCGACTCTTTCGCCCGGCCCTTC
This sequence comes from uncultured Gammaproteobacteria bacterium, assembly GCA_963784105.1. GTDB lineage: Bacteria > Pseudomonadota > Gammaproteobacteria > Steroidobacterales > Steroidobacteraceae > Bog-1198. The sequence goes on along the minus strand of CAWAQE010000003.1, from coordinate 242,390 downwards.
GACCATGCGCGCCACGAGCACGACGGCAAGCCCCACGGCAAAGGCCGCGGCCATCCACTCCGTCGTCGTCCGTCTGTGCATTGTAGGTGCTCACACAGTCTGGAAGGCGGCAACGATTCGCCGAAAACAGTATGTTACGCGCTTGTTTTGACGCCGACATGACACATTTGATGCCAAGGCGGCCGGGGTGAGTTTGTTTTGGGCCGCGGAAGCATTAAAATCGCCGGGCAAGCCAAACCAAAGGAACACAATCATGGCGCGTACCTTCAAGATCGGGCCGTCACTGGCCTTCGCTCTCGTACTGATCGGGGGGGCCACGCTCGCGGCTGAGCCGGAACACGGACACGGCGAAGCACGGCCGGCAGCGCGCCAGGGGGAGGCTCATCCGGGGCCCCAAGGCTATCGACGCGCGACCGCGCCCAAAGGCTGGAATGCCAGGCCCAGCACCGTGGATCGGGGCGCCTATCAACATAACTATCAAGCCGCGCGAAGCTACAAGATCGGACCCTACCACCGGCCCGCAGGTTGGACCGCGCACCGTTGGGGCTATGGTGAAGTCCTGCCTCGCACATACTGGGCCTCCCCGTACATTCTCGCCGATTACTGGCTGTTCGCCCTCGAAGTGCCGCCCATGGGATTCGAATGGGTGCGCAATGGCGATGACGCCATTCTGGTGAATACGGACAGCGGCGAGATACTTCAGGTGGAGTATGGCGTTTTCGCCTAAAGTGACGGCGCGCTTTGTTCCGCTTCTTTGAAGGGCTCGTAGCGCCTTACCCGAACACGCCGCCGCCGCCGTTGCCCAGGGGCTTTTTTGCCTTTCTCTGGGCCTGTGCCGCGGGCGTACGGCGGTATGTTGCGGCGATGACTTTGTTCACTGCCGTCATCGGCGTGTTCGAGGCTTTGTTGTTCGGCATGCTGGGCCGTGTCGTCGATTGGCTCGCCAGGGTCGAGCCTTCGCGGCTGTGGAGCGAGCAGCGTGGGCACCTGCTGCTGCTGGCGGCGATACTCGCCGCCAGCACCGTACTGATCGGGGTGCAGAGCCTGTTCAAGCAGCAGACGCTCGCCGGCAATTTCGCCATGCGGCTGCGGTGGGACTTCCATCGCAACATGCTGGCGCAGAGCTTGAGCTTTTATCAGGACGAATTCGCCGGCCGGGTCGCGGCCAAGCTCATGCAGACCGCGCTGGCGGTTCGCGATACGTGGATGATACTCACCGACATTCTGGTGTTCGTCGTCATCTACTTCGTGACCATCGCCCTAGTCGTCGGCAATTTCAATCTCTGGCTGCTGGTGCCGTTTCTGGGATGGCTGACGACCTATCTGGCCGCCATCGCCTACTTCGTGCCGAGGCTCGGCGCCGTGGCCATGGCGCAGGCCGACGCGCGATCTCTGATGACGGGCCGCATCACGGACGCGTACACCAACATCACGACCGTCAAGCTGTTCTCGCATACTCAGCGCGAGGCAAGCTATGTCCAGGGCGCGATGGCGGAGTTTCTGCAGACCGTGTACCGGCAGATGCGCATGGTGACCGGTTTCGAGATCGTCAATCATGCGCTCAGCATGGGATTGATCGTGAGCACCGCCGGCGTGACTCTGTGGCTGTGGATTCATGGGAAGGCCGGCGTCGGTGCGGTCGCGGCCACGACGGCCATGGCTCTGCGGCTCAACGGGATCTCGCACTGGGTCATGTGGGAAATGGCGTCGCTGTTCGAGCAAATCGGCACCGTGCAGGATGGAATCAACACGCTGGCGCGTTCCCCGACGATAGTCGACCGTCCGGATGCGCAGCCCCTGCGCGTCTCGCGCGGCGACATCCGCTTCGAGCAGGTGAGTTTCGCCTACGGTGCCGCCCCGGTCGACGGGCGCCCCGTCATCGAGGATCTGAATCTGCACATCCGTCCCGGCGAGAAAATCGGCCTGGTCGGACGCTCCGGCGCCGGCAAGAGCACCATCGTCAATCTGCTGCTGCGTTTCTATGACATTCCGCGCGGCCGCGTGCTGATCGACGGCCAGGACATCGCGCTCGTCACCCAGGACAGCCTGCGCGCCCAGATCGGCATGGTGACTCAGGACACATCGCTCCTGCACCGCTCCGTCAGCGACAATATCCGCTATGGGCGGCCGAATGCCGGCGATGCCGACATGGTGGCCGCGGCGAAGCGCGCCGAGGCACACGATTTCATCGGCCGCTTGAGCGACGCGAATGGGCGCTTAGGTTATGACGCCCATGTGGGCGAGCGGGGCGTCAAGCTCAGCGGCGGCCAGCGCCAGCGCATCGCCATCGCACGGGTGATGCTCAAGGACGCCCCCATCCTATTGCTCGACGAAGCCACCAGCGCCCTCGACAGCGAAGTCGAGGCCGCCATTCAGCAAAGTCTGAACCGCCTGATGGAGGGTAAGACCGTGGTGGCCATCGCGCATCGCTTGTCGACCATAGCCGCCATGGATAGGCTGGTGGTGCTGGATCAGGGCCGCATCGTCGAGGAAGGCAATCACTATTCGCTGCTGGCGCGGGGCGGTTTGTATGCGCGCCTGTGGGCCCACCAAAGCGGCGGGTTTCTCGGCGAAGATGCCGACGACCCGAGGCTTTCCAGGACTCAGATTTCTGAGGCGACGCTGAGCCCTTCGTAGACGGCTTCTTCCGCGGTGCGAGGCGACGCCGCATCGCCGATGATGTGTGTTTGAATACCGAGGTCTTGGAGTACATCGGAGAGATCGTCCACCGGCGTGTGTCCGGTGCACAGGACCAGAGTGTCCACCTTGTCGATGACCACCGCCTCGCCGCTGCTCTGATGCTGCAGATAGACGCTGTCCGAATCGCTGCCGTACAGGCGCATGTAGGTAAGGACCTGGACCCCGAGCTTGTGCAGGGACGCCGCCGAGTGATCGCGCACATAGAAGGGGAGAGTCTCTCCGGCGGCGATGCCGCTGACGGCCAGCCGCACCGTCCTTCCCTGCTGCGCCAAGTGTTCCGCGATGCCGATGCCGATCCAATCCGCACGCCAGTCGATGACCACCACCGACTGACCTATGGTGCCGCGGCCGAGCAGTACATCCCAGGCATCCACGACGGCCAAGGCCCCTTCCTGCGGAAAATCAGGCCGGTAGGGTTTGGCGCCCGTCGCGATGAGCACCACCTCGGGCGCCTCCGCCACGACCGTGTCACGACCGACGCGCGCGCGCTTGCGCACCTCGACTCCGGCCAAGTGCAGCTCGCGCTCGAGATTGGTGATGAGACCGCCGAATTCCGCGCGCCCGGGGAGCATCTGCGCGAGCAGCGCTTGACCGCCCAGGTGCCGCTCCGCTTCGAATAAGGTGACCTGATGGCCGCGCTGTGAGGCGACAGCCGCCGCCTTCATCCCGGCGGGGCCCGCGCCGATGACCATGACTTTCTTGCGCCGCGCGGCGGGGTGCAGGGTGCCGAATCGCAACTCTCGTCCGCTCACCGGATTCTGGATGCACGAGATGGGGTATCCCTTGTGGAAGTGGCCGATGCAGGCTTGATTGCAGGCGATACAGGCGCGAATGTCTTCGAGCGCGCCCCGCGCCGCCTTGTTCGGCATCTCCGGATCGGAGATGAGGGCACGCGTCATGCCGCAGACATCGGCATGATTGGCGGCGATGATGGCTTCCGCTTCCTGCGGCTGGTTGATGCGGCCCGTCACGAAAATCGGAATGCGGGCCTGCCGCTTGATGCGGGCGGCATAGGGCACTACATACGCTGTCTTCAAGGTCATGGGCGGCGCGATATGAATGGCGCCGCCCAGACTGGCGGAGGTGCCGAGAGTGATGTGCGCATAGTCGATGCTGTCGCCGAGCCGGGTCACCGCTTCGAAGGCATCATCCTCCGTCAAGCCCTGTTCGTCGATTTCCGTGCCCGATATCCGCAGTCCCACCACGAGGCCGTCGGATACTTTGCCGCGGATGTCGAATATCACCTCGCGCAGGAAACGCAAGCGGCCTTCGATGTCGCCGCCGTATCCGTCGTCGCGCAGATTGACGCGGGGATTCAAAAACTGCGCCGGCAGATAACCGTGGCTGGCGACGATCTCCACGCCGTCGATTCCCGCCGCCTGCATGCGCCGCGCCGCATCGCCGTAGCCTTGCACGATGGCATCGATCATGGAGCGCTTCAGCGGACGCGGCATGACGTGAAATCGCTCGTTCGGAACGGCGGAGGGCGCGTACGCCACGCTGAGCAAGCCGCCGTCCGCCTCGGCAATTTCACGGCCCGGATGGAACAGCTGCGCAAACAGCACCGTGCCGTAGGGATGCACGGCCTGCGCGACGCTGCGGTATCCGGCAATCGAGGCGTCGTCGGTCGCCATCAACACATGATTGGTATAGCGCGCAGTCTCGTGAACTCCGGATACCTGCAGCACGATCAAGCCCACGCCGCCGCGGGCTCGGGCTTCCTGATAAGCGACCAGCGCGGCGTTGACGGTTCCGTCCACGGGGAGGGTCGTATCGTGCCCGCTCGACATGATGCGATTCTTGAGCGTGCAGCCGCGGATGCGCAGAGGCTGGAAAAGATGAGTGAGCGCGGTCATCCCCGCATTGTAGTCGAAAAAACCGCTTCGCCTCAGGGGTGCATTTTCGACTATCATGTCCTCCATCCCCCGCATCGTGACACCACATCCGGCAGCGCGGCGCAAATCGTGCTGACTCAGATCGTGCCGCGCGAACGGTTGGTGGAGGCGCATGCCAAGAATTCTCTGGCCACCTCGGCGGCGGAGGTGGCCGGCCCGGGAGCGGCGGGTGCGCTGATCAAACTGACGGGCGCGCCGCTGGCCCTTCTGGCCGACGCTTTCTTCCTGCTGATATCCGCCGCGATTCTGCGAGGCGTGCCGGTGAAGGAGAATCCGGTCGCGCGGCGCTCGGCCTTCTGGCCCGCCATGCGCGAGGGTCTGAACTTCGTGCGCGGCCACCGCCTGCTCCTGACCATGGCGAGCTGTGTCGGCGCGTGGCAGATGTGCAACCAAGCGGCGATGGTGGTGCAAATCCTGTTTGCGACCCGCCAGCTGGGGCTGTCCGAGAAGGGCGTGGGCCTAAGCTATGTGACCCTCGGAGTGGGCACGGTGCTCGCCAGCGCGAATGGTCACCGCGTGGTGCGCCGTTTCGGTCCGGGGCCCACTCTGGTGCTCGGATTTGCCATCTCCGGCACGGGCTGGCTGCTGCTGAGCCTGGCTCCCCTCAACGCCCTGGGCGTGGCGGCCTACGCGCTGATGCTGATGATGTTCGGCATCGGGGCGGTGTTCATATTCATCAATTTCCTGTCGCTGCGGCAATCGGTCACTCCATCCCCCATGCTGGGCCGCATGACCAGCACCATGCGCTGGCTCATACTCATACCGGCGGGACCCGGCGCACTGCTCGGCGGCTGGCTGGGCGAACACCTGGGCCTGCGCGCCGCCTTGGGCTTTGCCGGCAGCACGGCGCTGGTTCTGGCAGTGGTCGCCTGGCACCGTCCGGTGATCCGCGGCATCTCCACATTACCAACTCTTAAGGCCGAGGCGGTTACTCCATATTCTGCCGACTGATCAACAGTTTAGCCCTCCGGAGCTGTGATACGAATACGCGGCTGTCCTACAGACACGCGGCCGCGGTCAACTCACGATGGCCGCAGCGCGTTGAAGCAATAGATTCGATCGCTTTATGGGTGGGACGTTACATCTAGAAGGAGTGCGGAATGAAAGGTTCTAGTAAGGCATTGCTGTTGGGCTTGGTGATGGCAGCGGGTGCCGCCGCCGTACCGACCATCGCGTCGGCCGGAGTCTCCATCGACATCGATGTGGCGCCGCCGCCGGTACGCGTCGAGACGATACCCCCGCCGCAAGTCGGCTTCGTCTGGGCCCCGGGATTCTGGGAGTGGCGAGGAAATGCGCACGTGTGGGTACCCGGCCATTACATGCACGAGCGCCGCGGTTATCACTGGGTGGCGGACGGTTGGGTTCAACGCGGTCCGCATTGGCACCATGTGCGCGGGCACTGGGAGCGATAGGCCGAACTCCAGAGTTTGGCTGATGCTCGAGCGGCGGGTGGGGCAATAGAGGTATTCCACCATCCGCCGCCGGGCGCCGCGAAGCAACGCTCAACACCAGGCCTGAACAGCGTCATCCCGAATTCACGAGGCGGGGGGCGCCGAGTCGTGCGCGGATTTCAGGCAGCCCTTCATGAACTCGCGGCGCGCGTCGCCGCGCTCGAGTTTCCTATCGTCGGCCTGCTTTTTACACGCAGCCCAGGCGGGGTTATGGTGTCTGACCGATGCATCGTTTCCCGGCGATGCGGCCGGCGATGTGGGTTCGTCTGCGGCCGCGATGCCGCCGAAGACGGCGGCGCCGGTCAACAGGGTGAAGGCGAGGGTGGGGATAAGGCCGCTTGAGTTGGATTGGCGAGTCATGATCGACCTCCATGCAAATTAGGACGTCCGGCCGGCTGCTATTCGCGCATCCGGCGGCTGGCGGCGAAATTTTACGCGGTGCACCTGGCGGTGTATCCCGGGCAATGCAAAGCTATGTGAAGATCCGTCATCGCATTGGAGCGGGCAGCCCATGAACACGCTCCGCGATCTGCGCATGGGGCACGATCTACGCGGGGGACACGATCTACGCGTGGGTCTCGTTTCCGATACGCACGGACTGTTGAGGCCCGAGGCACGTGCATTCCTCGTGGGCTGCGATTACATCATTCACGGCGGCGATGTGGGTGGTGCCGAGATCTTGGAGGATCTCGCCCTCATGGCGCCGCTGATCGCCGTTCGAGGCAACAACGACACCGAGCCATGGGCGTCCAGCCTCAGACCGACCGAGCTGATCAGAGTAGGCAGCATTTTCGTCTACGTCATCCACGATCTTGCCGAGATCGACATCGATCCGGGTGCCGCGGACGTCAGTGTCGTCGTCTCCGGCCACTCGCATAAACCGAATATCGAGCGGCGCGAGGGTATTCTCTATATCAACCCCGGAAGCTGCGGGCCCAGACGGTTCAAGCTGCCGATCTCCGTCGGTGAGCTCACCGTTTCGGGGAGCGAGGTCCAGGCGCGAATCATCGACTTGACCGGAGAAACCCATGCTGCAACTACGCCCCTCTCGTGAGTGCTGCGATAGAGACTTGCCGCCGGACTCCACCGACGCGCGTATCTGTTCCTTCGAGTGCACCTTTTGCGCCTCGTGCGCGGACACGGTGCTCGCCGGTAAATGCCCGAATTGCGGCGGCGAGTTACTGGCGCGGCCAAGGCGTCCGGCAGCCAAGCTGGCTGAGTACCCCGCGTCGACCCAGCGGATACACAAACCCGCGGGCTGCTCCCGCGGTTAAGTCCCCGGACCGCCCGGATCCCCCGCGCCGCGAGCCCATCCCGGGGTGACGAAACATGGATGAGGGTGAGCGCCAGGCCGATCGCCAGCGGCGCGAAGCCGACAGGGGCCCTTTTATCCGTGGCGCCCATGATCACGAATAGGAAAATGCAGGTCATCACCACCTCGCACACAAACCCGGCGGCCATGCTGTAATTTCCCGGCGAGTGATCGCCGTAGCCATTGGCGGCGAGATCGCCGGCCGGATGGCGGCCGCCGAGCACCAACCAAAACGTTCCTATGTATTCGGCGGTGAGCTTGCGGACGAGCGGCATGCGTGACTCCTTTCTTTTAGAACGATTCTTGTCTGACGTACGCCGGCCGGCGTCAAAAATAGCAGAATCGCCGGCCAAAGTTAAACCTAAACCCCCTATCCCAGCACTCACTCCGTATACCGCGAGATGGAGGGACGATGCTTTCGATCTTGGTTTGCCATTCCTACTACTTGCGCCTCGATCAAAAGCAGGTGCTGCGCGCCAAGCCCTATCCGCCGCTCGCGACGCTGCAGGTCGTCTCGATGCTGCGCAAGGCGGGGCACCGAGTGTCGTTCTTCGATTCCATGCTGGCGGACGGGATCGACGAGTATGAGCGCCTGCTGCGGACCGAGCGGCCGCAGCTCGTCTTGTTCTACGAGGACAACTTCAATTTCCTGAGCAAGATGTGCCTGGGTGTGATGCGCCGGGCCGCGTGTGAAATGATGGCTGCGGCGCGGCGCGCCGGCGCCAAGGTCATCGCCGCGGGACCCGACGTCACCGACGCACCCACGCCGTACCTCAACGCGGGCGCCGATCTGGCCTTGATAGGTGAAGGGCTGTCCAGTCTGTTCGAGGTGCTGCCGCGGCTGGAGTCTGACCCGCAGGCCGATGTCGCGGATCTCGCGCATGGGGTGAGCGGAATTGCCTCGCTCAAGGGCGGCAGTGTGCTTACCCAGAACGTATCGAGAACCTTGGGCGTAGCCGCTCATGTCGATCTGGCCGCGTGGGATCTGGTGGATATGGATCGCTACCGTGCGGTGTGGATGAAGGCGCACGGCTACTTCAGCCTGAACATGGCGGCCTCGCGCGGTTGTCCCTTTCGCTGCACGTGGTGCGCCAAGCCGATCTGGGGAAATCAGTACTTGCAGCGTAGCGCGGTCCAGGTAGCCGCGGAAATGGTCCACCTCAAGCGATCTTTCAAGCCCGATCACGTCTGGTTCGCGGACGACATCTTCGGCTTCCGCGTCGACTGGGTCACCGAGTTCGCGGCTGCGGTGCAGGCCGCGGAGGCCCGGATTCCCTTCACCATTCAAACGCGCGCGGACTTGGTCAGCGAGCGTATGGCCGAAGCGCTGCGCGACGCCGGATGCCGGGAGGCTTGGATAGGCGCCGAAAGCGGCAGCCAGCGAGTGTTGGACGCAATGAACAAGGGAACGACGGTGGCCGAAATCCACGCCGCCCGCGCACGGCTCAGATCGGCGGGCATTCGAGTCGGATTCTTCATCCAGCTGGGATACATGGGCGAGGAGCTCGCAGACATCGTCGCGACGCGCGATCTGCTCGACGCGGCCCGGCCGGATGAGATCGGCGTCAGCGTCTCGTACCCGTTGCCGGGCACCAAGTTCTACGACCTGGTCAAGGCGCAATTGCGCGGCAAGACGCATTGGCAGGAGAGCGACGATCTGGAAATGATGTTTCGAGGAACTTACACGTCGGATTTCTATCGAGCCCTGCGAGATCTCATGCACGAACAGATATCGCTGCACGGCGCCGAGTCGTCGGCGAGCGAGTATGTCCCCGCGCGAGCGGCGCTCGATCGGCGCTGGCGGGACTTGTTGGCGCACGAGAGCCGCTACCGCTCGCCCGACGATCGTTCAGCCGCGACGGCCTGAGGCGTCATGCCCCCGATTTCCAAGGGACTACTGCCGCCCCCGAAGGCGTTGTACAGCTCGCTGCGCAAGATCACCGAGACCCTCGCCCGGGAACTCGCGTCGCCGACTCAGAATCCTCCCGACTGGACTGAATTCGAGTGGATTCTTGCGCGCGCGGTGACGGCCATGCATGGCGTCTCGCCACTGCTGTCGCGTGCCTTGCACTGGCGGGGTCCCGGCGGCTGGACGCGATTTCTCGAAAGCCAGCGAGCTCACACGGCAAAGCGGCATGCGCGCTTGGAGGAACTACTGCGGCGGCTGGATCAGGCAGCGCGTGCCCACGGGGTGGCCGCAGTCGCGTTGAAAGGAGCCGCCCTACACTCGATGGGCTTGTACGCGGCCGGCGACCGGCCCATGGCCGACATTGACTTACTGGTGCGGCCGGTGGATGCAGATCGCACAGCAGAAATGCTTGACTCGCTTGGATTCCATCAGGTCAGCAGGAGCTGGAAAGAGCGGGTCTTCAACCCGGTGGACAGTCGTATCCCGGGTGACCTGGGGGAGCATGCCGATAACAATATAAAAATCGAACTCCACGAACGCATTGGCGAGCGCCTGCCGCTGCGAATTACGGACGTCACACAGCGCATATTCCCGGCGCATCCTCATCCGGGGTTGAACGGCTACCCTTCGAAGGCCGCTCTGATGGTCCATCTCCTGCTGCATGCGGCGGGTGCGATGGCGTTTCAGGCACTGCGACTCGTTCAGCTGCACGATATTGCGCTGCTGTCGTCGCAATTGACGGACGCGGATTGGGAGGACATTCTCGGGCGCGGGCCGCGCGAGCCGCGATTGTGGTGGGCGCTTCCTCCGCTGCTGCTGACGTCCCGTTACTACTCCTCGAAAATCCCGGTCCGCGCGCTGACCTCGCTGGCCGGCGAGTGCTCATATTTGCTGAAGTGGAGCGCCAAACACTCCACGGTCTGCGATGTTTCCTTTTCGCATCTGTGGGTGGATGCCTTTCCTGGAATCGAGTGGTCGCAATCGGTCCGGGAAATAGCCGAATATGCCGCAGGCCGGCTGCGGCCGGATGCTGAGCGCAGGGTCCAGCGCGAGGAACTGGCGAAGCTCGAAGCCTGGGCGGGTCAAAGTCAATGGTCCCGGCTTTCGCAGAGTCGGCGGATACTGCGCTGGATCACGTCGCGCCCAACCCGCCCGGCGACCATGCACGCGGTGCGCGCGGCTTTTGCGCAGATGCCATGACCAATCCCTCACCGACGCCGGCCGCAGCTGCCGCCGGCATGCTGGGGGATACGCCGTCTCGTGACTATTCAGGCAAACTGAGTCAATTCAATTCGTTCGCTCAACCCGAGCTGCGACGGCTGATCGAGAGCCTGGGCGAATCATCTTCACGATCCGGTTCAAGGGGCGAATAGGCTGGCGACGCTGCTGCGTGCCCGGGGCCGAATTGCATTAGGACAGAGTTCGCTCTTGCCGGACATGTTCTTTGCATGGGACTCGAGACTGGAACGGGTGACGAACGAGGCGGTGCGTAGCTACTATCGTGACCGATATTCTCTGGATGAACGCGATCTGACCTCGGTGAGAGCGATCGTCGGCGTGCTGCGCAGGGCCAATCTGCAAAACGTCACCGCTCGGACGGTTCTAATCGAGCGCGTATCGCCGGTGGACGCAGCCACGAAATGCTATCTGCTGGAAACGGTATTCAGAGATACCTGGGGTGAGCGCCTGCGGCCCTATCTGTCGGACGGCGATTACGCGCAACTCGCCCGCGTCTGCGATCCGCAGCATTCGCAATTTGCGCTGCGGCGCCCGGACTTTCATTTTTTGCAGAGCTTCACACTGGTGACCGGCGAGATCTAGATGAGCTGCCCGTAGAGCGTTCGAAAGCACCGCGCGGTGTGGTCGGCGTCTTCGAGAATTGCGAGCTTGTGCGCTTCGCAGGCTATGCGCAGCCGCAAATCCTCGTCCTCGATCAGCCGACGAACGGCGGTTGCCAAGCGGCTCCAGTCGCCGACGGGCACCGATACCGCTGCGCGCGGTGCCCATTCGGCAATGTGGCCCACCATGGTGCCGACCGTCGGTACCCCGGCGACCGCAGCCTCCAGGATCGCCAAGGGACCGGCTTCATGGCGTGACGAGTGCACCATGATATCGGCTGCTTCGACCAGAGGCCGCAGCCGGCCTTGCGGCAGGAACCCCTGAAATCGGACCCGCTCCGACAATCTCAATTCAGCGGCCAGGGTTTGTATCTCACCCCGAAGCGTGTCGTCGCCGGCGACATCCATCTCGAACTGCAAGCCGGACCCCATGAGAGCAGCCAAGGCGCGCAGCAGCGTAGATTGATCCTTCACACGGTTGAGACTCGCGACGTGGATCAGCCTGGCAGGCTTGCCTCGATCGCGCCGCGCGGGGTCGCGGGGCGGCCAGGATTTCAGGTCGACCCCGAGCGGCACTCGATGGGCCCGGATACCCCGCCGCAGCAGCGCGTCAATGACCGGCGCGCTGGCCGCCGTGACCGCGGAAACGCCCCGAAGGACCAGCGCCTCACGCAGGCGTCCGCGCCGCGTCTGCACTCCGCCATAGCCGATGTCGGGCATGGAGACGAGTTCCCCGCCGGCGACGTGTACCAGGCTCGGAATGCCGAGCAGTCTGCCGGCGGCTGCCGCAGCCAAGCCGCAATTCCCCGACCAGATCGCGTGTACGAGGTCGAACGGCGCGGTGCGATGCAGCTTATAGATGGTGTGGATCGATCGGGCGCGCGTATGGCGTACGCCGATATTGTGGATGCGCGCACCGGCGAGCTCCCACGTGTCCGGATGAGCTTCCTGGTTCAAGGCGATGACCTGCACATCATTGTCCGAGGCCAACCGCTCAATCAGGGCCAGGAGTGCCGGGATCACGCGGCATTCGCCGGATCGATCCACGCCCCCCGGCACCACCATGGCAATCCGCATCTACGGATTCGCCAACAGCGATCGCAGCGCTTCGACCGCTTCGAGCGGATGGCGTCCTCGGCGCATTTCGAACGCAGCGATGCAAGATATATTTCTGCTGAATAGCCGCCATTGTGGCTGACCGGCGCCGTAGGCTTGTTCTCGGGCCAGATTGGCGCGCACCTCGGATTCACTCAGGCGTCTGAGCAGCGGCTGCGCGACGATCGTTTGCGCCGAAAGGAACACGACAGCGACGATCTTCAGCGGCGATTTGGCCAGAGAAAATCGCCGGCGCCGCAAATCTACCTCGAATTTCTCGACTCCGCTGCGGCGTCGTATGACCGGGGAGCGGCGAATCGCCGTGGCCTCGCGGGACCGCCCGAGCCAGCCCAACGAGTCGGCTCGAACGTGCAGAAAATTCGCAACGCCGGTCGCCAGCATGCCGTCCGGAGCCACGAACACACTGTCTTCCGCGAGAAAGTCGAAACCGTTCAAAAGGCAGTGCAATGCCACGGTCGACTTTCCCGCGCAGCTCGGGCCCATCAGCAGAATCCCGCGGCCGCCGCGGCCCACACATGCGGCATGCAGCGGCACCAACCGCTGGACGCGGGCGGCGAGAGTAAACACCGCGAACTCGATCAACTCGTAGCGGGTGTGGTAGGGGAATCGCAGCATTTGCGCGGATACGACCACCACCGCCGCGCCTTCGCGGGGCGACATGACCACGAAGTTCGAGGACTCGGTGGCGCCGGCGAGCAGGCTTGCGCCGTGCAGCATCGCGAGCGGCGGCGGCTCCGATGCGCGCGCCCTGATGTTCGATGCACGCGCCCGGGCAGGAGGCATTAGGAGAAGGCTGACCCGCAAATCCGGCGCCTCGGCCGACAGCCGGTGACCCGGCAGGCCCGCGTAGGCCGAGTCTACGAGGCGCAGCAAGTCCGCACTGTTGCTGTCGAAGCGGAACCGTCCTCCCAGCAATTGCAAAGGCTTGCCCGATAGTAGGGGGGTTCGCTCGCCAAAGGGATCGGACAGGATATCGGGTAACATTTTTCGGCTTTTGGGGTACTAACGAGGTTAGTACCGTGTGGGTACGATAGTGGTCGTACGAGCCGGCCCAGATTCTTCAAACGATGAACGAAACCAGCACTACCGGGTCGGCATTTTCGCTCACCGCGCCGCAATTGCGGGATACGCGCGATGCGTTCGACAGCGTTGCCCCCGACTACGACGGGCCGAGGGGCAATAACGAGCTCATCCGGGACATGCGCGGCGAAATGTGGCGCTGGTTGGACGCCACGTTTCCCCTGGGCAGCCGCTTGATGGATTTGGGCTGCGGAACGGGACTCGATGCGGTTCGCATGGCGAGACTCGGTCATCTCGTGACGGCGACCGATTGGTCGCCCCAAATGGTGGCACGAACCAGAGATCGCGCCGAACGAGAGCACATGGCGGATCGGGTCCAATCCATCGTCGTGGGCGCTCACGAGCTGCACCGTTTGGATGCAACCGCGGCGTACGACGGAGCGTACTCGAATTTGGGGCCGCTCAATTGCGTCCCCGACCTGGGCGCAGTGTCCCGTGAATGCGCACGCCTGCTTCGGCCGGGCGGGTTGCTGGTGTTCACGGTCATCGGCCGGATCTGCCCCTGGGAGATCGCTCATTATTTGCGGCAGCGGCGTTGGGGGCGAGCCAAGGTTCGCTTTGCCCGCGGCGTCGTGCCCGTGGGCATGAATAAGCACACCATCTGGACCCGCTACTTCGGTCCGCGCGAGTTCTATGGCCACTTCAAGCAGTATTTCAGCTTGGAGCACTTCCGGGGATTGTGCGTTTTTGCGCCGCCGCCCTATTTGACCCGCGTTCGAGACAGATTTCCCGGCGGCCATGCTTGGCTGTGGCGCCTCGACCGCCGTGTATCGGGCTGGCCGGTGATCCGCGGCATGGGCGATCACTTTCTCATCGTAATGAAGAAGAGAGCATGAGCCCCGAGATTCGACGCGAGCGCAACTCCGCCGGCGGAGACCTCTCCACGCTCGATTTCATGCGCGCCTTGTGCACGCTGGTGGTCGTTGCCGCTCACTATCTGGGAATGACGGGACATTTCCCGCAAGTCATGGGCGGGCTTCCGCGGGTGGCCGTCTTGATGTTCTTCGTCCACACCAGTTTCGTATTGATGCTCTCACTCGAGCGGCAACAGGCCGGATCATCGGACCGGCTGTGGCGGCGCTTCATGGTGCGGCGGTTCTTCCGCGTCTATCCTCTCACCGTTTTCGTACTCACTGCGATAGTGATTTTCCGGATTCCATCGCAGATGGTGCCTCCCAACTTCCAATACCTGCATTTGGCGGATAGCGGCATCGTTTCGAATTTCCTGCTCATCATGAATCTGACGTCGTCGGATTCGTTGCTGTCTCCCATGTGGTCGCTTCCCTACGAGTTCCAGCTCTATTTCATACTGCCGGCGCTGTTCCTTCTGGTCCAGCGCTGGCCCGGACCCGCCCCGGTGTTCGGCTTATGGTGCGCTACATTGGTGCTGGCGCTCGTGCAACCGCTCATTCCCAACGGCGGCAGGCTCGACATCCTGGAATATGCGCCGTGTTTCGTCGCGGGAATACTCTGCTACAAGCTGACAAAAACGGTGCGCGCCACCATGCCGTTCTCCCTCTGGCCGCTGCTGTTGATACCGGGCCTGCTGTTGATCTTTATCTTTCCGCCGACTCCGAAGAACTGGCCCGTGGCGTGGGTCGCATGTTTTCTGATGGCGATTACGGTGCCTTTCATCCGCCAGACGCGCAGCACCCTTATTCGCAATGTATCGCATTGGATTGCGCGCCACTCGTTCGCCATCTATTTGGCTCACTATTTTTGCCTGTGGCTCGCTTTTCGCGCCAATCATTTCCTCCTGCCCGTGCAGTGGACGATTTTCATCGGCGGCAACACGTTGCTGCCGATCGCGATGTATCGCCTGATCGAATATCCGATGATTCGGCTCGGTGGCAAGCTCAGCGCCACGCCGGACCGCCGCGCCCCTTGCGCGGGAAGGAACTCAATCATGCTGAGCGGACGCAGTCGGCCCGGGCCGGCCGCGTAATTGATCCCATTATGTGCGCAGATCTCTGGTCGAGACGGCAATGGCTCAAGTCCGCCGGGCTTGCGATCGGATCTCTCGTCGGCCAACCCGTGGTGCCGGTGGTCGCTCCCGCACTCGCCGCAGCGGCTGCACGGCTGGCCGGCAGACGCATCGATCGTTTTCCCATACGGCTATGATTGGGCACGCCGGTCAAGATTACGTGGACGCGCTCGCCGGCGTGCGATCGGACTGCCGCGCACGCTCGGCGTTTCGGGATCTGGTTCTAAGAACTGCAAGGCCGGGCGCCGTGATATTCGATTTCGGCGCGGGCCCGGGAATCGACGCGCAGTTCTACGCCGAACGAGGCTTTACGATTGCGGCCTACGACGTGGACCCCGTCATGTGCGAGTACTTCTCGGCGCATTGCCGGAAATACATCCAGACCGGACAGATCAGGCTCGAGCGTGGAAGTTATCAAGACTTTCTGCGGCATGATGGGGAATGCAACGAGCGCGGCATCGACCTCGTGACGGCGAACTTTGCGCCTCTCAACCTCATCGTCGATCTACCGGCGCTGTTCAAGAAATTCGATGCCCTCACCGGACCGAAGGGGATGGTGCTGGCGAGCGTCCTTAGTCCGTACTACATTGGCGATCTGAAATACGCCTGGTGGTGGCGCAACGCGGGCCGCCTGCGGCGCGATGGCCATTTTTCGCTGCCGGGTACGCAAGGGGCCATCGTTCGTCGACGGCTTGCCGTATTCGCCGCGCAGAGCTCACCATACTTCGTTCTCGAACGCGTATTCCGAGGAATGCCGCCCTGGCTCGTGCAAGAGGCAGACGGGGTTGACCTGCTTCGCAGCGGCCGTTACGCGTGGCTGCGCCTCATTCTGTGCCGGTACATGATATTGCTGTTCCGAAAGGGCCGGTAGCGATGCGTATCTGGCTACCCGAGACCCTCAAACGTCCGCTGCGTCCCTTGCCGCAGTGGGCAGCCATTGCGCTTCGCGGGCCGCAAGAGGCGGTAGACGTGCGAATCGCTCCCGCAGACGGCGATGCGGATACGGCATGCCGAAGCGTCGTTGCGGCGCTCAGACCGTTCACTTTGGCCGTGCATCTGGACGATCCGGTGAGACGGGCAATCGAAGACGGCGCGGACCCGCAACTTCGATTCGTGGACCGCGAGTCTCGGCGGATCCTGGGGGTACTCTTCCTGCGCCGGGTCGGGCATCAAGACCTCATGGGCGAGAAGATCGGCCTGTTCGAGGTCCGCCATGGAAGGCACCAATGCGTCCGCTGGCCCCGGCGGCCGTGGAACCGCTCGCTGCAGAATCGTTCGATGCGCAAGAACGTCAATCCCGGCAACTTTTCAATGCCGCCCGACTCCGTGCAACACATGATGATCTTCTATATCTGCCCGCGGCCCGTCGTGCTCGTCTCGGTGGACGACGGCGCGCACAGCAATGTGTTTCCCATGGATCTGATTGGAGCCGTTGCGCCCGATCATTTCGCCCTGGCGCTGCGCAGCACCAGCCAGTCCATTGCGACGATGAAGAGCGCTCGAAGGGTAGCCCTTGCGGATATTGCAGCCAAGGACCGTGCAGTCGCGTATCAGCTCGGCATCCACCATAAGAACATCCGGGTCGATTGGGAGCGGCTGCCGTTCAAAATTCAGCGCTCGCGCCTCTATTCGCTGCCGTGCCCTGAAACCGCGCTGCGCGTTCGCGAACTGGATATCCTGAGTTTTGAGACGATAGGGTCTCACACTTTCTTCGTCGCGAGCGTCGCGTCCGACCAGCCGATCAGAGACGATGAGCAGCTGTTTCACACCAGCGGAATCTATCAAGAGTTCAGATCACGCCATGGATTCCCGTTTCAGCCGGCGCCATAGATGCGAGCTACCACGCCGTCTGCCGAAGGTCACGGGCCGCCTTCAGCTCGTCGTACGTTCCACAGCGAGCGACCGCTCCGGCTTGGATCTCGAAGATCAGATCGCAGTGCCGCAGCGAGCCCAAGCGGTGCGCGATCAAGAGGATGGTACGGCCTTGCCGATGCTTCATCAGGGCATCGATTATCTCCAGCTCGGCGCCGGCATCCAGCGCACTCGTGGGTTCGTCCATGATCAATACCGGTGCGTCACGATACAAAGCCCGCGCAATCCCCAGTCGCTGACGTTGTCCGCCGCTCAGGCAGCCGCCGTGTTCGCCCAATACTTCGTCGAATCCGTGGGGCAGAGCGGCGATGCATGCATCGAGCTGGGCGAGCGCGGCGGCCGCGCGTATCCGCTCCATATCGACTTGTGAGGCGGGGACGCCCAGGGCGATATTCTCGAAGAGCATGGCGTCCAGCACAAAGAGTTGCTGCGGCACATAAGCGATGGCCGACTGCCAGGCGCTTCGGTTGGTGTCGTCGATGGCGATGCCGTCCACTTCCAAGCGGCCGCACTGAGGAACGAGAAGACCTGCCAGCAGATCGACGAGCGTGGTCTTGCCGGCCCCATTGGCACCGACAAACCCAATCGCGGCGCCGGCGGGTATGCGCAGCGTCAAGTTGGAGATTGCCGCGGAACGATCGGCCGTGTGCCGAAATGAAACCCCCTGCAGGCAGATTTCACGGTGCGGCCTTCCTCGCCACGAGGGATCGATGGCCGAGGGGCAGACAGTGCGGCGGCCTGTTCGAGCCAAGCGCAAATCGGCTGTGATGTTCTCGAACGCGGGTCGATCCGCTCGAATTTTGACGAGGGCGGCAAACGCCTGCTGTAATGCCGGCAATAGGCGGTATGCGGCGAGCCCAACGAACGAGAGCTGGCCCATCCACCGTCCTGCCGCCGAGCCGAGGCCGCTCAAATACAAAGCCGTGACCACCAGGCTGCAAACCGTCAGGCACTCCAGCACGTGGCGTGGACTCTGCGAAATCGCATGGGTGCTGGCGGCGGTCTTGGAAATCGATTTGTTGCGGCGCACGAATTTGTCCACGAAATAGGGCTGCGCCCGCAGCAAAATGATTTCCTTGATGGCGCCGAAGCTTTCGCCGACCAGCTTGGTGCGCGCGGCGAAGTCGTGGCTTTCCGCCAGGCCGTTACGCAGCAATTTTCCGCGGGCAGCCGCATAAATCGCGGTGTAGCTGGCGCCCAGTCCGGCGACGGCGCAAGCGGCAACCCCAGGGTTGAGATACACGATTGCGGCCACGATGAATACTATGGTCGCGAGATTGGTGACGAGAAGGAGTCCGCTCTGAAGGATGCCTGCCGTGACCCGGCCGGTCTCATGGAGCACATTGCTCGAAAGTATCGAGCTGTGGGTCGCCGAATGAAATGCATAGGGGCGGTGCAGGTATTCGGCAAATAGCGCGCTGCCGAAGCTGTCGCCCACTTGGAATGCGAATCGATTCATCATGAGCGAGCCGATGAGGTTGACCGCATTGGCCAGTGCCACGACGGACACGAACCCCAAACCGAGCGCGACGGCGAAGGCCCGCTCGCTGCCGAAGTGCATGTGCAGGTAAAGCGAGTGCAGCACCGCGCTGCGCTCGACCATGCCGGGGTCCGTGAGCACGGTGAAGAACGGAAGGATCGCCGCAATTCCGCCTACCGTGGTGGTCGCCATGAGCACGGAGAGCAGTTGCAGCGCGACCAGCCTCTGCCGCTGGCGCGGATCGAGAAGCCGCCAAACCGCGGACAACGTGTTCAACGCTCGCCCATACTACGCGGCGCTGCCATCGGGCCGGCCGCGCAGCCGGCGGCGGAGGATTGCGCGCACGCCGGCGGGTGCGAATGCGCGAATCACGGCCGCCGCGATACCGTACCACCAGGCTCGGTATCGCCATGAGAATGGCGCGCTGGAGGCAAGGGTGCCGAGGACACGCATGCGGCTGCCATTGGCTGCGTGAACTCTCGCAATGCCTGCGGATATCAGGGCGCGCCTCCTGCGCAACACGGATTCGAGGCGGGTGGCGGCGCCGCAGCGCTGCATCTTCACTATGAACCTCCCCAGGTCCGTCAATGCGGTAATGAGGACCCAACCGTCGATTGCCCCCCGAGACTCGCCGTTGGCCGCGCCAACCGGATTGAGCAGCGCATCCACCGTCACGCACCGCGTGTAGCTCCAGCGACGGGTGCGCTGCGAACGCAGCGAGGCGATCTGGAGCTGCAGCTTCTGCGGCATCCATACATCGTCGGAGTCCAGAAAGGCAATGTACTCGGCTCGCGCTTCGCGCAGCGCCATGTTGCGCACGGCGGGTGGATTTCCCGTATGCGAGAGCCGGAGGACCTTGACGCGAGGCATTCCGGCGAGCGTACCGAGGTAGGTCCATGTTTCGGCATCCGAGCTGTCGTCCGCGATTATCAGTTCCCAATCCTGAAATGGCTGGCCGAACACGCTGTCGATTGCGTCGCGCAGGTACTGCAGTCGATTGAATGTCGGCAGGATGATCGACACGGCGGCCTGCATACTAAGAATGTCCGGAAAGAACGGGTCTGAGCAGCAAATCTTCGTACACGGCGTTGAGCTTTCGGCCGAGCGCGCCGAACGACAGCTGGGCCTGGAAATGTGCCCGAGCCGCTGCACGGGCGTCGCGCTGCGGCCGCGCAGCCATCGACACGAGAGCATCGCAGAGCTTGTGTGCGTGGCCGCATGGCCACAGCATGCCGACGGTCCCCCCGCCGGTGAGCGATCGAAAGGACGGAATGTCGGTGACCACCGGGATCAGTCCGCAGGCCAGTGCCTCGATGAGGGAATAGCCGCTGCCTTCCCGGTGGCTTCCCAGGATGAAGAAATCGGCGGCCCGCATCAATTGCTCGACGTGGGCGTGGGGCACGCGGCCGAGCAAGTGGACTCTGCCGCGCAAATGCGGATCGCCGGAGATTCGACGTCGAACGGCCGGCAGCAGCGGCGCCGTACCGAAGCAAAGACACATCTGGAGGTCCGGCAGCACCTGCGCGGCTTTGCCGATGCCTTCGAGCGCAGTGAGCGGATCCTTGTTGGCGTCCAGATGCCCCACCCACAGGATGAGTGGGTTGCCCCGAAGACCGAGTGCGCGGCGCGCCTCGTCCTGATCTCCCGGAGTGAAACGGCTGGTGGACTCCGGAATTTCATATATTTTGGTCCGCGGATGTATGAGACCCAATTCCACAAACGGCCGGGCCTGCGGCAGTGAACAGAATGCGATCCCCGACGCCGCGGCGAGTCCGCGTCGCCACAAGGGCCGCCGCCACAATCGCGGCGGTCTGCTGGCGTGGTCTTGCAGCATGATGGGAACGCGCCGCGCATCGGCGGCGAGGCTCAGAACATCGTGAGCGAAGTCCAGGCCTTGCACGTGCAGAAGCTCGGGAGCGATTTTGCGCAGCAGCTCGCCGAAGCACCCCGCCGGCCGGCTTGCCGAAGCTCCCCGGCCGAAGGGCAAGAAGTGGTAACTCACGCCGTTGCGTACCAGGCAATGCGTTTGCCGGGAGGCTTGTATCACCGAAACTCGAGCGCCGGCCCGCGCCGCGGCCTCGGCAACGTCGACGACCGTCGGCCAGTCCTGCAGGAGCCGCTCCGGTGGCCGCCCCTGGGGATCGGTGTAGAAACTGACTTGTGCGACGTGCAACGCGGCTTCCCTCGATCAAAGGCCGGTGACGCGCGGGTCCCACAGACGGACAATGCGCTTCGAGAATTCCAGCTCCCAGGGGCGCTCATAGCGTTGAAATCGATAGCGCCACGATGCCAGGGCGCGCAGTCCCAGCTTGCCCCACGACGGGGACCGCACATCGGTGATGGTCGGGAATCTGCACCCGAGCACGGTCGTGAAGTCGCGTATCCGGCTGCGCAGTCTCGGGGTCAGCCAGGGCGTATCCGTGTGGCACCAGTACGCGACCCATTGCGGCTCGGCCCACTCATCCGCGGTCGTCGGGAACACCAGAGGTCCACCCGCGCCGTCGCGAAGACCGCTCACCGATAGTTCGACCTGCGGGTTCGGGCTCCCGGGCGCGGGCGGCAGCGGCGCATACACGTAGAGCATGATTTCCGAGGCGGGGTGCACGCTCTTGATGCGGCGGATGAATTCAAAAGTCTTCTCAGTCTCGCCTTCGGGATCCTGGGGCGGCGCCAGCATGAAAGAAAGCTCCGGAATCACGCCGTGGCTGCGGCATTTTTCCACGGCCGCCAAGGTTTGATCGATACGCGTTCCTTTGCGCACATCGTGCAGCAGCCAGTCGCTCGGGGACTCGGCACCGATGTAAGCCATTCGCAGCCGGCTTTTGCGGACCAGCGACCAGGAACCGGCCGAAAGATTCAGCAGCGCGTCGGAGCGTGCGAAGCACCACCACGGCAGCCGGTACTTCGCCAAGACTTCGAGCAGCGGCACCATGTCGACTTCACGGTCGAAAAAATTATGGTCGTAGAAATTGACGGAGTCGACTCCATACCGTGTCGTCAGGAATCGCAAATCTTGGTCCAGCCGCTGCGGTGCCGGCAGTGCGGTCTTGCCCTTGAACATCGCAGCCACGCCGCAGAACGTGCAGCGAAAGCGGCAGCCCAGGGCCGCCTGGTAGCCGACCGTGCGTCGACCCAGATAAGTTCTGCCCAGATATTGTCTGGGATCGCCCAAGCGGTCATAGGGAAGGCTTCTCGCAAGCCCGGCTGTCGAGAATGCGCGGCTCTTGTTGTGTATGATCTTGCCGCCCAAGCGCCAGGACAACCCGGCTATCGTTCCGAGCCCGGCCTCGGCGGCGGCGCCAAACAAGGCATCGAGGATCTCGGCCAGCGTGGCTTCGCCCTGGCCTCTGATGGCAAAATCGACGTACGGTACATTGAGGCATGCCTCTGCGCAGATGGTCGGAAAGTGACCGCCCCAGACGATCGGCGTTGCCGGGAACCTTGCGCGTATCGCACGCGAGACGGATATGGCGGTTCGCAGCTGCGGGCCTCCCATGACGCTGACACCGACGGCATCGATGCTCCCGCGCTCGAGAGCGCGCAAAGCGGTGGAAACGAAGTCTCGATCGATATTGCCGTCTATGATGCTCGATTCGTACTTGCCGTCGAGCGAGGCGGACAAGTTGAGCACCGCGAGCGGAAAACGCGCGCTGCGCCGGGACGTGATCGTCGGGTTGATCAGCAGGATATGCCTCACGCGGCTATCCATTGCGCGTTCAGAAGATCCAGGCCGCTCTCGCGTGCGCCCGCATCGCGTAGAAGCGCAGCAACTCTGCCATTCAGGATTTTGGGTCTGCCATCGACGCGCACGCCCACCCAGTGAGCGGGGGATGCAAAGCACTCGGCGCAGTCGGCGTCGCCATACTGTACGGCTCCGTCGCGCAGCACCAGACGAATATCCGCTCGGGTGGCTCGCGAGAGCGCAGTTCCGGCCGGTAAAACGAGAATGTCGGCGCGAAATCCAACCCGCAGGGAACCGCGATCCGACAGCCGCAGCAATCTGGCGTTATCCTGAGTGACCAGCGATTCCAGGGCCGGCTCCTCGAGGCCGCTGATTTCGCGGACCAGGCGCAATTCCTCGAGCAAGTCCTGACCACCGCTCAGGCGCGAATCGGTGCCCAGCGCAATTCGTCCATGCGCCATCAGGTCGTCTACGTCGGCAGTCCGGCCGAATAAACGCAGATTCGACGACGGGCACCAGATGAGTCCCGCCGCGGCGCGGTCGAGGCGCGTCCGCTGCGCCCGATCGAGGGCGACGCCGTGCACGATCAGCGTATTCGATCGGAGACAGCCGAGAGCATCCAGGCGTTCGAATTCATCTGCGGCCTTCTCATCCAGCCCTTCGGCTGCGTGGATGATCCAAGGCCACCGCAGCGGCGTGTTTCGATAGGAACTCGAGACCTCGTCCTCGCCGTCGATGTATAAAGAGTGGGACCAGCCGTAGTCGCCAACCACGTGCGTGGGATAATCCGGGCTCGACAGGAATGGATACAGCGGATCGTGGTGCGCGACCGTGGTGACCCCGCTCAATAAGTTCTTCACTCCCCCTAAACTCAAGCGCTCATCGCGTGTGACGGCGATGCCGGCTTCGAAAGCGGGATCGGATCGTCGGCGCGCGTTGATGTCCGCGATCCATTCGCACACGTGACGGTAGCGCGCCGCGGATTTCATACGCGGCAGACTGTTCAGCTGCAGATGATCGTGTGCATTGATCAATCCGGGGAGCAGCCGGTCGCCCCGTAGATCGACGATGCGATCGCCCCTCTGCGGCTGTGCGCCCAGCGCTACGATATGCGGACCGAGAATGCGCAAGCTCGTGGCATCGCCGGCCATGGCAGCGTTGATGATGGTCACAGCGCCGGTGGGTGAGGACGGCATCGGCGTCACTTGCGAGCTCGGACGACCAGAACCAGCGGCAGACCGTGCCACCGGCGATAGAAGGCGGCGGAATTCGGGAATTCCTCTTGAAGCTCGATGCCCGCGCGAATCTCGCGGACGACGTCGATTGTCAGATCGGCCGCTGCCGCTGCCTGTCTCTGCGATTCCACGTCGTGGCAATTGTGCGGCACCGTCCAGACCCGATCGTTTTGATCTTTGAAGGAGCGCGGCAGGCCGGCTCGAGCCGCTTCGGGGTGAAAATCGGAGTACAGCAGGGTGCCGCCGGCGGCGAGTACCCGGGAGACCTCAGCCATCCAGGTCCTCACATTTGCGGCATGGCCGAGAGCAAGGCCCGATATCACGACGTCGAAGCCCCGGTCGGCAAACGGCAACTGCATCATGCTGCCGCATACCCGAGTGCCGGATGGCGCCTGGCGCACCATGGGCACGCAGAAATCCATGGCCACGACCTGGGCACTGTGAGAGGCAGCCAGCAACCGTGCATAGCGCCCGGTCCCGCAGGCGAGGTCCAGGGCGCGCTTGCCGGCTACTTTCGGCCAATGTTCGCACATGGCTCGCTGTTCGGCCCGCATCAGGGGATTGTGTGCATTGGGAGGATAGAGCGGGGCCCAGCGCTCATAGGCCGCCAGCGTCTGCGCAGTCAGATTTGCGGTCACGGCGTCACCTCGGAGGTCGATCCCAGAAGGCTGGCCGGGCTCCCGAGGTCGGTGGGGTCTCGCCAGAGCGAGCACACGCAGGTCTTGCATTCGGTGCGCCGCCCATCACGGATGTCCCTGCGCAGAGCGCCCATGCCGCTGCTGTTCAAGACGCCGCCGAGTCCCGGGCCCGCCTCGAGGAGCCGTGCGTCTACCGGTCCGTCGATGAAGAAGCATGGCTGGACGCGCCCGGTTGCGCCGATGACGGCGGAAAACTCGGGCGCATTGCAGCGAACCTCGGGGTATGAACCCAGTCCGCGGACCGCAGCGAAGTAGCGGTATAGGCGGTGCAGCTTGTGCGGGCTCTCCGCGATGAAGCCGGAGAGAAAGGAGTCCGAATGGTCCCGCTCGAGGGAACTCAATACCTGCTGGAATATCGGAAGGTCTTCGGGCCGCAACGCCAGGTCGGAGATGGTGTCATCTGTGCGTCCGAATGCATGCGGATTGGCCACGTCCACCGCGAGAAAGGAGATCTGCCGCGCACCCAAGCGCTTCGCCAGATCGACCAAGGCCGGCAATTGCCGATAGTTGGCGCGCTGCACGGTGACGCGAATGCTGCATGGCCGGCCGTGGACGGCGGCCGCCTGCAGGCCTTCACACACCTTATGAAAGGCATTCAAGCCGCGAATCGCCGCGTAGGTGGCAGGGTCGGCGCCGTCCAATGACACGGTAATGGCATCGAAAACCTCGGCCGCGCGGCGGGCATGCTTGGCGAGCGCCAAACCGGAGGTGAGCAGCCACACTTTGAGTCTGTTGCCGCGCAGTATTTGGCCGATAGCTGCCCAATCCGGGTTGAGCAGCGGTTCGCCGCCCGACAGCAGCACCACTCGAGTATTCAGCCTCGCAAACGCGGGCAACAGTCGCGCAACCGCCGCCAGGTCCATATCGTTCCGGCCGTGGCGCCAGTAATCGCAGCTGATACAACGCGAATTGCAGCGATCGGTCACATACAGGGTCACCAGAGGCAGCCTGGTTGTGGGTGGGTCGATGGCGGGTGCTGCAGCGGGCAATGGGCGACTCTCCGTGAATCGAAAGCCGAATGGGGTATGGACGTGTTATTCCATCGTGAGTACCCGGAGGATGCGAAACGGTTTAGGTCTACCGCCCCCCGGCCGTGGCGATAACCGGTCGGCAAACGGCCGGCGTGACCGAATTTTCGCGATTCGCGTCGCCAGTACTCGGCGCTGCGCGCCTCGCCCTGGCGGGCCGTCGCGTTCGCGACGTTCAATTCGGCCGGACGGCCGAATTAGTCACGCATGAAAAGGTGGCTTCAACTCTTTGATTTGGTTAAGCTCGCGGCCTCATGAATACGACAGCTGATGGTCTTGGCGTCGAAAAGGTCCATGTCTGGCGCGGTGACCGACACGTGCTGAAGGGCGTGAGCCTCTCGCTCGGTCCGGGTCAGTTGACGCACATTTCAGGTCCCAACGGCACGGGCAAGACCACCTTGCTGCGCGTGGTTTGCGGCTTGCTGCGGCCGGAACATGGGGAGGTGTCGTGGCGAGGGCGCCCGATTTCCAGCGTCCGAGATGAGTATCAGGCCATCTTGGCCTACGCCTCGCACGAGCCGGCGCTGAAGGGCGACTTGACGGCATTGGAGAATCTCCGTTTCGCCGTTGGGCTGAAGCGCCGAGTCGGTTCGGGCGAGTTGCGCGCGAGCTTGGAGCAAACCGGGGTGGGTGCCTGCGCCGAATTGCCGGCACGGGTGCTATCCGCCGGCCAGCGTCGCCGGGTGGCCATGGCGAGAGTCCTGGCCATGACTGCCTCCCTGTGGCTGTTGGATGAGCCGTTCACCAACCTGGACGGCGCCGGCGCCGATTTGATGTCCTCTTTGCTCCGGTCGCATGTTCTGGGGGGCGGCTCGGCCTTGGTGGTCGCCCACCAGGACCTCAGGCTGGACTGTGAGATGCACCGGCTGGAACTCACAGGATGAGCGTAGGTCCTTGGGATGCCTTCGCGCTGGTCGTGCGCCGTGAGCTCTGTCTCAGTTTTCGCAGGCCGGATCAATTATTGCAACCTTTGGTGTTCTTTTTGATCGTAACTACATTGTTTCCATTAGGTTTGAACTTGCAGCTGTCGCTGCTGCGAGACATGGCGCCGGGTGTGCTTTGGGTGGCGGCGCTGCTATCGTCTCTATTGTCGCTGGACTCGCTATTCAAGAGCGACGCAGATGACGGCACATTGGAGCAGCTCGCGCTCTCGGGCCAAGGGCTGACGCTGATCGTGGTTGCGAAGACTGTTGCGCATTGGCTGGTCAGCGGCGCGGCGCTGGTCTTGGTTTCGCCCATCGTGGCAACCGCCCTGGCGATTCCGGTAGCCGCATTCGCGACCATGATGCTGAGCTTGGTCCTGGGTACCTTGACTTTGAGCTGGCTGGGCGCCATCGGCGCGGGGCTCACGGTGGGCTTGAAGCGGGGCAATGTCCTGCTGTCGCTGATCGTGCTGCCTCTGGCCATGCCGCTGTTGATTTTTGGCGCCGCGGCCACGGATCGGGCGACTTCCGGGGTGAGCAGCTTGGGAGCCTTGTATTTTCTCGCGGCGCTTTGCGTGTTCACCTGTACGCTGGCGCCGTTCGCCGCGACCGCTGCGCTGCGCATCACGCTGGAATAGGGGCTGGACTTTCGACTATGTGGACCTGGTTTTACAAGCTCGCATCTCCGCCCTACGTATATGGCACCGCGGCGACATTGGCACCCTGGTTCTTATGGTCGGCCGCGATCGCCATTGTCTCGGGGCTGGTGGGGGGGCTGGTGTTCGCGCCGCCCGACTACCAGCAGGGCGATGCGTTCCGGATCATCTACGTGCATGCGCCGAGTGCGTGGCTATCGCTCTTCTCCTACACCACCATGGCGGTGGCGGCGGCGATCGCGCTCGTGTGGCGGATCAAGATGGGCCATGCCGTTGCGGCTGCATCTGCCCCCATCGGCGCCTCCTTCACCTTGCTGGCGCTGGTCACCGGGTCGCTGTGGGGTCGGCCGATGTGGGGAACATACTGGGCCTGGGATCCGCGGCTCACCTCGGAACTGATCTTGCTGTTTCTCTACGCCGGCGTGATGTCGCTGCGCTCGGCATTCGAGGACCCCGCCCGGGGCGATCGCGCGGCCGCCCTCCTGGCACTGGTCGGAGTGGTCAACGTACCCATCATTCACTTTTCCGTCGTGTGGTGGAACTCATTGCATCAGGGCGCCACGGTGACCAAGTGGGGTAAACCCTCCATGCCGGGTAGCATGTTGTGGCCCTTGCTATCGATGTTCCTTGGGTTCATGTTGTTCTATGGCGCGGTGTTGTGCATGCGCGTGCAGGGCGAGATCCTCAATCGGGAGCGGCAGTCCAAGTGGGTTCGGGAGGCAATTAAATCGTGACGGTTACCGGCTTCTGGTCCATGGGAGGCTACGCCCGCTTCGTGTGGCCCTGCTTCGCCTTTGCGTTCTTGGTTCTGGCGTGGAACTTGTGGTCCGCACGCCGCCATCATGCTGCGGCACGCTCGAGGGCGCGGCGAGCGCTTGCCGCCGCGGCGTCGGACGCAGCAGCGTCGGACGCTCCGGCATCGGACGCGGTAGGGGAGCGGGCATGACCCCGCGGCGCAAACGGCTTTTCGTCGTACTCGGCATTCTCGGCGGCGTTGCCGCGTCGGTGTCGCTGGCGGTCATGGCCTCGCGCCAGAACATCATGTTCTATTACGACCCCAGCCAGGTCGCTGCCGGCAAAGAGCCTCTCGGGAAGCGCTTCCGCATCGGCGGCATGGTGGTCAAAGGGAGCGTCGCGCGCAAACCCGGCGATTTGCAGGTGCGGTTCGTTCTGACCGACTTCGCGCACCAAGTTCCGGTGGAATATACAGGCGTGCTGCCGGATCTGTTTCGCGAAGGACAGGGTATCATTGCGCACGGCACGATGAACGCGAACGGCGCCTTCGTCGCCGACGAAGTGCTCGCCAAGCACGATGAGAAATACATGCCGCCCGAAGTGGCCGCATCGTTGAAGAACAAGCCCGCGGCAACCCAGGCGCAGGGCGCCGCAGGACGTGCCGTTCAAGGGCACACCGGCTGAGGGAGCACTCGATGGCACCGGAATTAGGAGTTTTTTCGCTCATCCTGGCATTCGTGCTGAGCCTGTCGCAGGCATTCTTCGGCCTTGCCGGCGCGTGGCGCGGCAAGCCGGTGTGGATGGCGGTGGCGCGCCCGGCCGTGACCGGACAATTCGTGTTCGTTGCCATGGCATTTGCCTGCCTGGTGTACAGCTTCGTCAACAACGATTTCTCCGTGCTGTACGTGGCGCGCAATTCGAATTCGCAATTGCCCTTGTTCTACAAGGTGACGGCCCTTTGGGGCGCGCATGAAGGCTCGCTGCTGCTTTGGATAATGATTCTATCGATCTGGAGCCTGGCGGTTGCCGCCTTCAGCCGGGGGCTGCCCTCGAGCTTCTCCAGCCGGGTGCTCGGGGTGATGGGCATCGTCAGCGGCGGCTTCATGCTGTTTACCCTGTGGACTTCGAATCCGTTTCTACGCTTGTTCCCTGCGGCCTCCGACGGCGCGGACTTGAACCCCATCTTGCAGGATTTCGCGCTGGCCATTCACCCGCCCATGCTCTACACGGGCTACGTGGGATTTTCGGTGGCCTTTGCATTCGCCATCGCGGCGATGCTGGAAGGCCGTCTCGATCAAACCTGGGCCAAGTGGACCCGGCCATGGACCATTTTCGCCTGGTTGTTCCAGACCATCGGCATCGCGCTCGGCAGCTGGTGGGCCTACTACGAGCTGGGCTGGGGCGGATGGTGGTTTTGGGATCCGGTCGAGAACGCCTCGTTCATGCCGTGGCTGGTGGGAACGGCGCTGATCCACTCGCTCAGCGTCACGGAAAAGCGCGGCATATTCAAGAGCTGGACGCTGCTGCTGGCGATATTCGCTTTCTCCCTGAGCTTGGTCGGAACTTTCCTGGTGCGCTCGGGCGTACTCGTGTCCGTGCATTCGTTTGCGACGGATCCGACTCGCGGACTCTACATTCTCGCCTTCTTGGTGTTTACCATCGGCGGATCTCTCACTCTGTATGCATGGCGGGCGCCCAAGCTGTATGTGCCGGGCGGCTTTGAGCTTTACTCGCGGGAATTCTTTCTCTTGGTGAACAACGTGATTCTGGTGAGCGTCGCCGGGCTCGTGCTCTGGGGCACCTTGTCGCCCTTGGTTTACGAAATGCTCGGCATCGGCAAGATTTCGGTCGGACCGCCGGTATTCGCGGTGATGTTCTTGGTGCCGGTGCTGCCCTTGATGGTGTTTCTGGCATTCGGGATGCATTCCGCGTGGCGGCGCGGCAAGCTCACCGTCGCGGCCCAGCCGCTGGTGTGGCTGTTGGGTGCGGCGGCCGCGCTGGCCGTGGGCATCCAGGGTCTGGTGTTCGGCGAATTCCATTGGGTGGGGCTCGTGGGTTTCACTTTCGGCTTCTGGGTGATTTTCTCCGCGCTGCTGGAGCCTTGGCGGCGCTGGCGCCGCAAGCAGACCTTGACGGCTGCGCTGCTGGGGATGTGCATCGCTCATTTTGGCGTCGGAATGTTTGCCATCGGCGCCAGCGGCGTCGAGAGCTACAAGATCGAGAAAGACGTCGCGCTGAAGCCGGGCGGAAGCTTCGCGATCGCGGGATACGATTTCCGCTTCGTCAGCGCCGCGAATGTGCGGGGACCGAATTACAACGCGGTCGAGGCGCTCGTGGAGGTCACGCGCCACGGCAGGCCGGTGGCCATCCTGAAGCCGCAGAAGCGCCACTTCTGGGTGCAGCAAACGGACAACAGCCATGCCGCCATTTCGGTGAATTGGGCGCGGGATCTGTTCGTCGCCCTGGGCGAGCCTCTGGGCGCGAACGCCTGGAGCATGCGCATCCAGTACAAGCCCCTGGTCCGCTACATATGGTTGGGAGCGTTGGTGATGGCCGTCGGCGGCCTCGTCGCCGCAACCGACCGCCGCTATCGGGTCAGGGTGCCGGCAACCTCGCCGGATAGGGTCGCCGCGCCGCCGAGTCCCGAACCCAAGGCTGGGCTCGCCTGATGTGGAAGTTTCTCCTGCCGTTTGCGGCGTTCATCGCGCTCGCGGTCCTCTTCGCCTTCGGACTGAACCCGAAACGCGACATTCGCGCGCTGCCCTCGCCGCTGATCGGCAAGGAGGCGCCGGTATTCACACTGACCGACGTCCTCGATCCCAGCCGCCCGGTCACCAATGCGGCGCTCAAGGGCCAGGTCTATATATTGAACGTATGGGGCACCTGGTGCGAAGCCTGCCGCGAAGAGCAGGACGAATTGCTCGCCATTTCTCAGCAACACGTGGTGCCCCTCATCGGGCTGGTCTACATGGATGACCGCGGCAAGGCGAAGCAGTGGCTGCAGCAGCTCGGCAATCCGTATCAGGCGGTGGCATTCGACGCCGACGGGCGCACGGCGATCAATTGGGGAGTCTATGGCGCGCCGGAGACATTCTTGGTGAACGGGCAGGGGAAGATAATCTACAAGTTCATCTCACCCATGACGCCGGAGGTCTGGGAGCACGAATTTCTGCCGCGAATCGCCGCCGCGCGGCGCGGTGCCTCATGAGACGAGGACCATGGGGCATGGCGCAGTGCACGAGGGCATGCTTGCTTGCGCCTGCATTCGTGCTTGCGCTCGCGTTCACGCTCGCCGTTTCCCTGGGCGCGCCCGCGCGCTGCGCGGCGGTTCAGGGGGTGGATGCCAACAATCAGCTCGAAGATCCCGCCTTGGAGGCGCGCTTCGAATCGATAACCAAGGAACTGCGCTGCGTCGTTTGCCAGAACGAATCCATCGCCGACTCGAATGCAGGCCTCGCCGGCGACCTACGCAGGCAGGTACGCGAAATGCTGGTGGCCGGAAAGAGCGATGAGGCGATATTCGATTTCATGACCGACCGCTACGGCGAGTTCGTGCGCTTCAGTCCGCCGCTCGAGCCCAAGACGCTGCTCATTTGGGGCGCTCCGTTCATCATGCTGCTGCTGAGTGCCGCCGTCGTCTATCGCGTGGTGCGGCAGCGTTCGCGCATGCCCCTCGACGATGAGCCGGCACCGGGACCCTGAGCAAATCCAATGAATACATTTCTACTCATCGCCGCCGTCATGGCCGCGGTCGCCGCCGCTGCGGTCGCGTTGCCGCTGCTCCGCGGGCGAAGCCGGGCCGCGGCGGCTCTGGCTGCGGCGCTCATCGTCGGAGCGTCGGCCGGTCTTTATCCGCTGTGGTCGAATTGGGATTGGCATGCATCGGCGCATCCGGCGGCCCCCGCGGCACCGGAAGTTGCGGCCATGGTTGCCAAGCTCGAGAAGCACATGCACGAGCAGCCCGACGATTTGCGTGGCTGGCTGATGCTCGGGCGTTCCTATCTGGCATTGAACCGCTTGGACGATGCGACCGCCGCCTATGATCGTGCGCACAAGCTGGACGCGAAGAGCGCCGAGGCTGCCATGGGGCTGGGCGAAGCCATGAGCTTGCGGGCGGGCGGCGACATCACTCCGGCCGCTTCTCGGCTGTTCGAGGACGCCTTGAGCCTGGCGCCCGACAACCCCAAAGCTCTGTTGTACGGAGGCTTCGCCGCCGCGGTGCGAGGCGACCGCGTGCTTGCTCGGACGCGCTGGGAAGCGCTCGAGGCATTGCACCCGCCGCCGCAGATCGTGCAAATGCTCGACACGCGCATCGCTCAGCTCGGTCTGCCGGCGAGCGGCTCCGCCACGGACGCAGTGCCGGCTGGGACGAATGCGTCGCCGCCGGGGACGAACCCGGGGGCGGGGGGGTTAGACGCAGGGGAGGTCACTGTCAATATAAGCATCGCACCCGCACTAAAAAAACGCCTGGTATCGGAGGCCCCCTTGTTCGTCTTCGCACGTGAGCCCGGCAGTCAGGGACCCCCGCTGGCCGCGAAGCGATTGACGAGCAATGCCATCGGCACCCAAGTTCATCTATCCTCCGCCGATTCCATGCTGCCGGGCCGCGTGCTCGCCAAGGGTCAGCGCGTATCGGTCACGGCGCGCGTCTCCTTCAGCGGACAGCCGGTGCCCTCGGCGGGGGACTTGTACGGCGAACTCTCTTATGAAGTGGGACGCGATGGAGTGCGCAGTCTGGTGATCGATCGCGTCGCCGAATAGGTGTTCGATGAGCGTTGCGAAAAATCTCATGGCGGGAAGGATTCTCGAGGAGGGGCTCTTTCCTTATCCGAGGCTCCGCGACAAGGACCGCGAAGTTCTCGGCATGATGGTCGACGCCATCGACCAGTTTCTCGGCCCCAAGCATCAGGACTTCAAGCGCTGGGACCGCGACGCTGAACAGCCGGCGCAGTTCATCCAGGGTTTGCGAGATCTGGGGCTGTTCGGTCTGATCGTCCCGGAGGAACACGGCGGCTTGGGCCTGTCGAATGCCGGGTATGCGCGCGTGCTGAGCCAGAGCAGCTCGCACGACAGCTCCGTATCGCTCACCATCGGCGCGCACAGTTCCATCGGCATGAAGGGCATTTTGCTGTTCGGTACCGCCGAGCAAAAGGCGCGCTACCTGCCGAAGCTGGCCAGCGGAGAAATGATTGCCGCCTTTTGCCTGACTGAGTCAGGGGCGGGCTCGGACGCGGCGTCGATTCGGACTCAGGCGGTGAAGAATGCCGGCGGCTGGACCCTCGACGGCGAGAAGATTTGGATCACGAACGGCGGCATTGCCGACCTGTACACGGTGTTTGCACGGACCTCCTCGGCGGCGGGCAAGATCACGGCGTTCATCGTCGAGGCAGGGTGGCCGGGAGTGAGCCATGGCCAGCACGAAGATAAAATGGGAATTCGTGCTTCCTCGACCACGACGGTGAGCTTCACGGACGTGCAGGTTCCTGCCGGCAATGTGCTCGACGCCGAGGGCAGGGGATTCAAGGTCGCCATGGCGATATTGAACAACGGGCGCACCGGCCTCGGCGGCGGGGCGGTCGGGGCCATGAAGACGCTGATTGCTCATGCGAGCCGCCAGGCGCTGACGCGCAAGCAATTCGAGGTTCCGATCGCGGAATTCGGCCTGGTTCGTGAAAAGATCGCCCAAATGACCATCGACTGCTTTGCCGCTGAAAGCGTCGTCTGGATGGTTGCCCACTACATCGACACCGGAGTGGAGGATTACTCGGTGGAAGCGGCCATGAGCAAGGTGTTTGCCAGCGAAGCGTTGCAGCGCAGCGCCTATGAGGCCTTGCAGATAGCGGCGGGCAGCGGCTTCATGCGGGACTATCCGTACGAGCAGATCACCCGCGATTGCCGCATTTTGACGATATTCGAGGGAACCAATGAAGTGCTCAGGCTGTATATCGCTCTGTCCGGCCTCAAGGATTTGGGCAAATCGCTGGGAGAGCTGAAGGCCGCGGTGGATGATATTTTCAATAACTTCATCAAAGGCTTCGGGGTGCTCGCCGATTATGCGGAAAAACGCCTGACGCAGGCGACCGGGGTGGGACGCGACAAGATTCTGACGCCGCTGCCGCAGCCCTTGCGCGAGGCGGGGGATATCTACGAGCGGTATACTCTGGAACTCGCCAAGGCGTGCGACTATCTGCTCCGCAAGCACGGCAAGGCGATTGCCGGCCGTCAGCATGACTTGAAGCGCGTTGCCGACATCGGCATCGATCTGTTCGTCGGCCTCTGCGTGCTGTCGCGTGCGGCGGTATTGGGCAGGGAGCCGGGCGCGCAAGGGGCGCAGGCCATCGCCATTGCGCGTGTTTTCGCCCAGCAGGCGAAGCGGCGGATGGCGAATGGGGTGCGGCGAATCGCCCGCAATGAGGATGAAGAGATGGATCGGCTCGCCGAGTTCATCCTGGACAAAGGAAGTTATCCCTGGGATGTCGTGTCATGAATGAATCCGTCGAGTTCCGGCGCACCGCCGAATCGCCGCTGCTGGGCCGGCGCAATTTTTGGGCGGCGGCCGCGATCGGAGCCGTGATCGTGGCCGTGATCGTATTGTTCGCCGTGCGGCTGACCCAGGCCTTGGGCGTGAAGAACAACGTCTACAAGAACAATCCCATTCCGACCGTCTCCGTGACCGAGGTCGGGGTGAGCACCGTGCCGACGACGGTGAGCATCATCGGCACCATCGCAGCGCGGTACGACATGCCCATCGGGGTCGAGGGCGACGCGGGGCAGGTCGCGGCGATTTATGTCGAGGCCGGCGATCATGTGAAACGCGGCCAGGTGCTGGCTCGTCTGAATGTGTCGGTGCTGGAGCCGCAGGTGGCCAATCTCCAAGCGGCGCTCGAGCAAGCCCGCGCCGAGGCGGAACTCGCCGACGCCGAATATCATCGTGCGCTGGCCGTCGGCGCGTCGGGTGCACTGTCGGCCGAGGAAACACAGCGCCGCAAGTCCGCGGGCGTCACCGCGGCCGCGAAGGTCAAAGTCGCCGCCGCGCAGCTGGCGGAGGCCCAAGCGCGCCTGGCGCGCACCGTGGTGCGCGCGCCGGCGGATGGAATCATACTGACTCGAAATGTCGAAGTAGGGCAGACGGCCACGCCGGGCGGAGAGGCCTTGTTCCGTCTGTCCGAGAAAGGTGAAGTCGAGCTGCGTGGCCAGGTGGCCGAGCAAGATCTGCCCCAGCTGAAAGTCGGCCAGGCCGTCAGCGTGCAGCTGACCGGTACCTCCCAGGTATACGAAGGCCATATCCGCCTGCTCGGCGCCGTCATCGATCCGCAGACCCGCCTGGGGATGGCTCGAGTGGCTCTCAAGCCGGATCCGAATCTGCGGCCCGGCGCGTTCGCGCGCGCCGAAGTGACCATCAGCGACGCCGACCGCGCCGTTCTCCCGCAAACCGCCGTGCTCACCGATGACAAGGGCAGCTACGTCTTGATCGTGAATGCGCAGCACAAGGTCGAGAGGCGCGCCGTGCAGGTGTCGGGAATGGTGCAGAACGGAGTGACCATCGCCGGCGACATCGGCCCCAAGGATCAAGTAGTCGCCACCGCGGGGGCGTTTTTGCAGGAGGGCGAACTGGTCAATCCGGTCTTGAGCGCGTCGGGCAGCTCATGAGAAAGATCTCGGCCTGGGCGATTCGTCATCCGGTCACGCCCATCGTGCTGTTCGTCGTGCTGTTCTTTCTCGGGGTGGTCGCGTTCA
This sequence comes from uncultured Gammaproteobacteria bacterium, assembly GCA_963784105.1. Taxonomy (GTDB): domain Bacteria; phylum Pseudomonadota; class Gammaproteobacteria; order Steroidobacterales; family Steroidobacteraceae; genus Bog-1198. The sequence goes on along the minus strand of CAWAQE010000003.1, from coordinate 207,059 downwards.
TCCGCCTGCCCATCAATCTCAATCCCGATATTTCCTTTCCCTTGGTCAACGTCAGCATTTCTCAACCCGGCGCCGCGCCCACGGAAATGGAGACTCAGATCGCGCAAAAAGTGGAGGGGTCGATATCGAGCATCGGCAATGTGCGCAATATCACCACCTTCATCGTCGAGGGGCAGGTCAATATCTTCCTGCAGTTCGAAATCGGGACGCCCATCGACCGCGCCGTGACGGATGTCCGCGATGCCGTGGCCAAGGTCCGCAACGACCTGCCGCAGGGAATATACGAGCCGCTGGTGACCCGCCAGAATGTGGACGGCGGCGCCTTCGCGTATTACGCGGTCACCACCACCAACATGACGCCGACGCAGCTGAGCTGGTTCATCGACAATACGATCACCAAACGCCTGCTGGCGCTGCCCGGTGTCGCGCAAGTCTCGCGCAGCGGCGGCGTCGACCGTGAAATCCGCGTGGAACTGGATCCCAGCCGCCTGCAGGCCCTGGGGCTGACCGCGGCGGAAGTCAATCAGCAGATCAGGGCGCTGAACATGGACGCCGCCGGCGGCCGCGCCCAGGTCGGCGGAGGCGAGCAGGCGATTCGCGTGCTCGGGGGCGCGAAAACGGCGGAGGCGCTGGCGGATACCCAGGTGATCGTGCCCGGCGGAAAATCGGTGCGCCTGCGCGAAATCGCCGACGTGCGCGACGGCGTCGAGGAGATACGCAGCATCGCGCGGCTCAACGGCCGCCCGGCGACGACTTTCGGCGTGTTCAAGGCCATGGGCGCCTCGGATGTCGCCGTGGCGAAAGAAGTGCAAGCCGAGCTCGACAAGATCAAGGCCGAGAATCCCTCGGTGCAGATGACGAGCATTTTCACCACCGTCGACCACACTCTGCGGACCTATCATTCGGCCATCAGTGCACTCATCGAGGGATCTGTGCTCGCCGTCCTCGTCGTATGGTTCTTTCTGCGCAATGTGCGCGCGACGCTGATCGCTGCACTGGCCATTCCGCTGTCGGCGATCCCGACCTTCGCCTTCATGCAGTGGATGGGGTTCACTCTGAACCAGATCACCCTGCTCGGGCTTTCCCTGGTGGCCGGCGTGCTCGTGGACGATGCCATCGTCGAGATCGAGAACATCGTGCGCCACATGCGCATGGGCAAGAGCTGCTTTCAGGCGGCCATGGATGCGGCGGATGAAATCGGCCTGGCGGTGGTGGCGACGTCCTTCACCATCATCGCGGTATTCCTGCCCGTCAGTTTCATGGGCGGGATCAGCGGCCAATTCTTCAAGCAATTCGGCCTGACGGTCGCCGCAGCCGTGTTCATCTCCCTCATGGTCGCGCGCCTGATCACCCCCGTGCTCGCGGCCTATGCGCTGCGCGGCGATTCGATCGCCGTGCACAATGCCGACGGACCGATCATGACGCGCTACCAGTCGATGCTGCGCTGGTGCGTCGCCAACCGCTGGAAGACCATTGCGGCGGGCGCGGTGTTTTTCTTGCTGTCGGTGGCCTGTCTCACGGTCATCCCGACCGCGTTCGTGCCGCCGGAGGATTTTTCGAATTCGGAGCTCGATATCGAGCTGCCGCCGGGCGGCAGGCTGGAGGATACCTCCCGGGTTGCGGCGGCAGCCGCCGCGATCCTGCGAAAATCGCCGGAGGTGACCAACATCGTTGAATTCATCGGCAGCGACGACGGCGAGATACGGCTTGCCAACATCTACATCAGCCTGGTGCCCCGTTCGCAGCGCAGCCTCAGCCAGAAGCAGTGGGAGCAGAAAATGATGCCGCTGCTCAGCAAGGTACCCGACGGGCTGCTGAATTTTTCTCAGAACGGCAACGGGCGAGACATACAGTTGTACTTGACAGGAGACGATCCCGCTCTGGTGGAGGCCACGGGGCGCAAGGTGCTCGCGGAGATCCGCGGGCTGAATGAAATTCGCGACGCCCGCATCAAGGGCGACTTGCCGCGGCCCGAGATCGTGGTGCATCCGCGCCTGGATATCGCGGCACAGCTCGGGGTCAGCGTGCAAAGCATCAGCGAAACGATCCGCATTGCGACGCTCGGCGACCTGCCGCAGAACGGCGCGAAATTCTCCCTGAGCGACCGTCAGATTCCGATCCGCGTCAGCCTGGTCGAAAGCGCGCGGCGCGATCTCACCACGCTGGAGAATCTGCCCGTCCCGACCTCGTCGGGCGCGAGCGTGCCCCTCAAATCGGTTGCCTCCCTGAGCTTCGGACAGGGACCCTCGGCGGTGCGCCGCTACAATCAGAGCCGGCGGGTGTTCATAGAGGCCGACATGAGCCCGGGTGTCGAGCTCGGCACGGCGACGAAGAAAATATATGCGGTGCCGACCCTGAAGCATCTGCCCGAGGGGGTCCACTTGGTGGAAACCGGGGACACCGAGTTCATGAAGGAGCTCTACCAGAATTTCCTTCTGGCCGTCGGCGCCGGAGTGCTCATGGTGTTCGCCGTGCTGGTCCTGCTGTTCGTGCGCGTGTTCCAGCCGATAACGATCTTGTCGGCGCTGCCGCTGTCCCTGGGCGGCGCGGTCCTCGCGCTGATGCTCACCGGCCTGCCGTTCTCGCTCCCCGTGTTCATCGGCATTTTGATGCTGATGGGCATAGTCGCGAAGAACTCGATATTGCTGGTGGATTTCGCCATCGAAGAAATGCGTGCCGGCAAACCGCGCCTCGCGGCGATTCTGGAGGCGGGACACAAGCGTGCGCGGCCCATCGTCATGACCACGGTGGCCATGGTGGCGGGCATGCTGCCGGTAGCCATAGGCTGGGGCGGAGACAGCGATTTCCGCGGTCCCATGGCCATAGCCGTCATCGGCGGATTGATCACGTCCACTGCGCTGACCCTGGTCATCGTGCCGGCCGTCTTCACGGTGCTCGATGACATCGAGCGCTGGATTGCGCCGAAAGCCGGCAGGCTGCTGGCAAACCCGCCGGCCAATGTCGCGGCCCATCCCGAGCGTGGGGCGCCGCAACCCGCCGCGTCGACGTCTGAGCCTGCAGGTACTACTTAGTCGAGCGGCCGATTAGGTGGCAGAGTCGATGAGGCCCTGTATGCCTTCCAGAAATTCGGTCGCCGTGAGCATTTTTTTGAGGTCGACACCCGTCAGCACTTCCTTGCGAAATGCGACAGCCTCCGTACGCAATTTATCGAACAGCAGATTGCCGGCCTCGGTCAGTATCACTCGCTTGACGCGGCGGTCGGTGGTCGAGGGCTCTCTTGCGACCAATCCCGCCTTCACCAGGCGATCCACCATGGCCACCATGGTCGCACCCTCCACTCCCAGGGCGTCGGCGAGCTCCGACTGGGACAGCGGCGTGCGAGCTTTGGCGGCGACCGCAATGGTCATCCAACTGGCTTGGCTGACCCCCAGGTGCTTGAGGCGGCGATCCAACGCCTGGCGCCAGGCGCGCGATGCATTGTGCAAGGCGCCGCTGAAACGCTCCTCGGGGTCGCTCATTTAAGCCGGTCTCTAATCGTAAGCTATCTAAGTATACCACAGGAGCGTCATGACTCCAAGCCGCCGCGGGCACCGGGCGTCCTCTGGACAGAGCCGGAAGTTTGCGTGAGCATCAAGGGAACCCGCCGATAGTCTCGAGGTCTAGTGCTTTATGAAAAGCGCATCATTGATGCCGACAACGAACTACACGCAACCCGTACTGCCCCGCCGATCGGTTTCCGACGGCCAATTTCTGGATCCCAGCGATCCGGCAATCCACGCGATCACGGATTTCACCCGTGAACATCCCGTCACCGTCGATGAGGAACGCCAGATCGACGATGCATTGGCAGACATGATTCGCTTGGGCGTGCGCGCCATGCTGGTGATGCGCGAGCAGCGCATCGTGGGGCTGATCACGTCCTACGACATTCAAGGCGAAAGGCCGCTGCAATTCCTGCAGACATCCAACTACACCCGCCACCAGGATATCCGCGTCGGGCATGTCATGACTCCGTGGGATAAATTGCTGTCCGTGGATTGGGAAAGCATCCAAGCGGCGCGCGCCGGCGATTTGCTTCACGTCTTGGAAGAAACCGGGCTCACACACTTGCTCGTGATCGAGGGCGGCAAGAAGAATACCACCGCCATCGTCCGCGCCATGGTATCGCGCGCGCGGCTTGCCCGGCAGTTGCGAGGACTGCGCCGCGCCAGTTAGACGCCGCGCCGGTTGGACGATGCCCTTCAGGCCTTGAGCCAGACCACAGTGGCTATGCCGGCGACGGTCATGAGCAGCGAACCCGCCAGATGGGCCGTTATGGCGCCGAGCGCCCACACGGTTCGGCCCGATTGAAACAGAAGCACGATCTCGGCGGAAAACGTCGAGAATGTGGTCAGGCCGCCGCAGAAGCCCGTCGTGATGAACAGCCGCCATTCCGGTGCGAATGCCGGGTATGCAGTGAAGAAGGCGACGGCCATTCCGATGATGTAGCAGCCGATGAGATTGGCCGCCAGAGTGCCCGGAGGAATGGTCGGAAAGTAGCGGTTGAGAAAGACCGCCAGGCCCCAGCGCAGCAGGCACCCCAGCATGCCGCCCACCGATACCGCAATGAAGGATCTCCACATCGCCTTGCCTCAAGCTTTCCTGCGAACCAGATAATACAGGGGCACGCCGCAGGCAAGCAGCACGGCGCCCCACATCACGGCTTCGGCACCCGCGCCGACGATGGCCCAGAGCGAATAGGCCGCGGCGAGAACGCCGACGACGGCCAGCGGCACCGTTCCTCTGCGCGGCAGGCCGAGCCGGCCGCTCTGCAATTGCCCGGTCCACTGCAGACGCAGCAGCGCGAGCGAACACAGCACGTAGAGCACCAGGCAGGCGGTGGTCGACAGCAGAATCATGAATGTGAATATGCTGACCATCGATCTCTGATAATTCATCAAGATCAGCAGGGTGACCAGCCCGCTGCTGAAAAATAGGCCGAAGCTCGGCGTTTGCCGCGCCGACTCGAGGGCGAAGATCCGCGGGAACACGCCGCTTTTCGCCATCGCGCTGGGCAATTCCGCCTGCAGCAGAATCCAGCCGTTGAGTGCCCCGAAGCCGCTGATTGCGGCGAATACAGCCAGCAGCTTCCCGGCGGAATCTCCCCAGTAGGCCCTGGCCAGATCGACGAAGGGCGCATTCGACTGCGCCAGCGTTTGCGGCGGGACCAGCAGCAGCACGGTGGTGCAGGCCAGGATGCAAATCAGCGCGGTCGCGACGGTGCCGACCAGCGTCGCCGCCGGTATGGTGCGGCCCGGGTCCCGCACTTTGTCGGCCGGGATGGTGGCGGATTCCAAACCCAGCAGCGCCCATAATGTCAATGTGGCGGCCGCGGTAGTGCCGCCGACGGACAAGGGAACTCCGGCGGCCGCCGCAATATTGCCCGAACGCACCGAGAACAACCCCAAAGCCGCAATCGCCAGCAGCGGCAGGACTTTGAGCAGCGTGGTGACGCTCTGCACCCAGCCCGAGGCGCGGATCCCATACCAGTTGACCAAGGTGAGCAGCCAGAGGAAGAACAATGTGACGGCCGCGGATGCGCCGGGAACGTCGGCGATCCATGGAAGCAGCGGACTCAAGTAGCTCACCGCGCCGGTGGCAATGGCGGCGTTGCCCACCCAGATGGAAATCCAGTAACCCCATGCCACGATGAAGGCGGTGAGGGGCCCGAAGGCCAGGTGAACATAGGCATAAGGGCCGCCTGCCGCGGGACAGGCGCGGCTCAAACGCGCGAATACGATGGCGAGAAGGACGGCGCCGCAAGCGGTGAAGCACCACGCGAGCACGCTGTTCAAGCCGTAGGGAGCGAGCGAGGCGGGCAGTAGGAATACGCCCGATCCGATGGAATTACCGACCACCAAAGCGACGCACATCCAAAAGCCCAGCAAGTTCGGACGCGCAGTCTGCGTCAATTGCGATCTCTAGGTGGGGGGACGTTGACAGATCGCATCGCGCAGATCGTAATCGCTTTGAGCATATGAATCAAAGGAAGCGGAGAGCAGGGCGCTCGATATAATGAGTGCATTGTTGGGGGAGCTGGACTGGAATTGATATCCTCGCCGGCCCGAAGACCCGGATATCTCGCGGAGAAATGTGATGAAAAAGCCGAACATCAAGACCGATTTGCCGGGCCCCAAGGCCCGCGAGCTGCTTGCGCGCGATGCTCTCGTGGTCTCGCCGTCCTACCCGCGCGACTATCCCTTCGTCATGTCGCATGGCAAGGGCGCCGAAATCTGGGACGTGGACGGCAACCGCTTTTTGGATTTCGCCGCCGGCATCGCCGTGTGCAGCACGGGTCACAGCCACCCGGCGGTGGTTCAGGCCATCAAGGATGCCGCGGACAAGTTTCTGCACATTTCGTCGGACTACTGGCACGAGGGCCAGATCAAGCTGGCGGAGCGACTGAACGCTCTGTCGCCCATGAAGGAGCCGGTCATGAGCTTCTTCGCTCAATCCGGCACCGAGAGCGTGGAGGCCGCGCTGAAATTGGCGCGCTACACCACCGGGCGGGGCAGGTTCATCGGGTTTCTGGGCGGCTTTCACGGCAGAACCATGGGCTCGCTGTCTTTCACCTCGAGCAAGTACACGCAGCAAAAGGGTTTCTTTCCCAGCATGCCGGGCGTGACGCATGTGCCGTATCCCAATAGCTACCGGCCGCTGCTCGCGGGCGCGGATCAGGGCCGCGCCGTGCTGAGCTACATCGAGGATGTGCTGTTCGTGCACAACGTGCCCGCAAGCGAAGTGGCGGGAATACTCATCGAGCCCATTCAGGGCGAAGGCGGTTATCTGGTGCCGCCGAATGGGTTCTTGCAGGGCCTGCGCGAGCTGTGCGATCGGCACGGGATTTTGCTGATATTCGATGAGGTACAGTCCGGCATCGGGCGTACCGGCAAGATGTTCGCCGCGCAGCATTGGGATGTCGCGCCGGACATCATGACTCTGGCGAAGGGGCTTGGTTCAGGCTTGCCGATCGGCATGGTCGTCGCCAGGCGCAGCATTATGCAGAAGTGGACGCGGGGCGCCCACGGCAATACTTTCGGCGGAAATCCGCTGTGCTGCGCCGCCGCTCTGGCGACCATCGATCTCGTCGAGCGCGAATATTGCGCCAACGCGGCCAAGATCGGCGACTATTTCATGCACAGGCTGCGGGCGTTCGCCGACAAGTTTGCGGTAGTCGGCGAAGTGCGCGGCAAGGGGCTGATGATCGGCGTCGAACTGGTGAAGAGCCGGGCGAGCAAGGAGCCCGCCAAAAAGCTTTGCGATGCCTTGATCACGCGCGCTTACCACAACGGCCTCATCTTGCTGTCATGCGGACAGAGCACGGTGCGTTTCATGCCGCCGCTGGTCATCGATGAGGGCGACGTGGACGAGGCGATCGCGCTGCTCGATCAGAGCCTCACCGAGGTGTTGGCGAGCGAGCACTCGGCGACGTGATGTACATCGGCCCAATGCGCAAGGTCTGGGGGGACATCACCACTGTGCCGAGGTGTCAGTGTACGAGACGGTTGTATTTACGGAGCACGGTGCGCAGCGCCTCGTGCGGCAGGGCGATGACGCGATGATCGTCGGCACCGGTCATGTCCTGCGCCGCCACCATGGCATTGACGACGGCCTCTTCGGTCGCTTCCACCGTCGCCCGAAATAGCGGGTCCATGGAGTCGTTCGGCAGCATTTTGACGTCGACCACATGATTGGCGGCGGCCGCGCCGGAGTTGGCCGTGGAGAACGCGATGAATATGTCGCCCGATTCGTTGCCTGAAATGCTGCCGTTGCGTCCCAGCCCGAGCGTCACGCGGCGCGCGATGCGTTTCAGCTGGTGCGCCAGCAGCGGGGCGTCGGTCGCGACCACCACGATGATGGAGCCGTGCTCGGCGACATCGGAGGGGATGAAGACGTAGGGCTCCGGCGCGGGGATTTCGCGCCCGACCGGAATGCCGGCGATGCGCAGATTGTCCCGGGTGCCGTAATTGCACTGCACGAGCACGCCGACGGTGTAGCCGCCGTCCTTGGCGCCGAGCCGTCGCGAGGAAGTGCCGATGCCGCCCTTGTAGCCGTTGCAGATCATGCCCGTGCCCCCGCCGACGCTGCCTTCTTCGACCGGCCCCGCATGCGCGCTGTCGAGCGCATGTAGGGCGTCTTGCGGCTTGACGTGAAATCCGTTGATGTCGTTCAGCCATCCATCCCAGGTTTCCGCCACCACCGGCAGCGACCAGTAGTACCCGGTGGCGTCCGCCGCGGCGTGGGCCACGCGCCATTGGATCACGGCGTCGCGCACCACGCCCACGCTGTGGGTATTCGTGATCATGACCGGGCCCTCGAGAAATCCGGACTCTTCTACCCAGGTGGTTCCCGTCATTTCTCCGTTGCCGTTCTGGGAGAACCAGGCTGCGAACACCGGATTGGAGAGCGAGTCCGCCCCGCGGGGCAGCACCGCCGTCACGCCCGTGCGCACCGGTCCCCGGCCCACCCGCAATTTACCGGATCCCGAAATCAAGGTGGTGTGGCCGACAGTGACGCCGGCCACATCGGTGATGGCGTTGAGCGGCCCGGGGGTGCCGTCGAACGGCACCCCCAAGTCGCGCGCCCGCGGCTTCTGCGGCGGCGTGTCCGCGGCCCGGGCGGCGTCCGCCGCGGATGCGGCCGCGGCGAATCCGATGAGCAGAAGCACCGTGCAAGACCGGCGGCTGAAATCACGCAATGTATGTTCTCCAGGAAAATATCCGCGAGCGCCCTCTCGATGGGCACGCGGTGCTGCCGCGATGGTAAACTAATTGCATGATATTCAGTCGATTTCTCGCTGCCGGCATCTGCCTGCCCTTCCTCTGCACCCTCATCGGGGGCTGCGGAACCAAGACCTCCACGGCCGAGGGCAAGGAACTTTTCATCTACAACTGGACTGATTTCATCGGCCCCAACACCGTCGCGAAATTCGAGAAACAGAGCGCGATCAAGGTGGTCTACGACGTCTACGATTCCGAGGAGACCATGGATGCCCGGCTTCTGGCCGGCAGCGCCGGCTACGACGTGGTGTTCGCCTCCACGGAATACTTCGGCCGGGAAATCAAGGCGGGGGTGTACATCCCGTTGGATAGAACCAAGCTCCCCAACTGGAAGAATCTCGATCCGCGCATTCTTGCGATTCAGACCATTCATGATCCGGGGAACGTGCACTCCGTGCCCTACATGCATGCCATCAACGGCTTCGCCTACAATGTCGACATGATCGAGGCGCGCATGCCGGACGCGCCCGTGAACAGCCTCGACATGATTTTCAAGCCGGAAATCGTCTCGAAATTCGCCGATTGCGGGGTCACATTTCTGGATTCCGCGGCGGATACCTTGATGCTGGCCCTGCAATATCTGGGGCTGGATCCCAACACCACCAACCCCAAGGACTACAAGGCCGCGGAGGATTTGCTTCTCAAGGTGCGGCCGTACGTCCGCTCCTTTGATTCTTCCGAGTACCTGAACGGATTGGCGAACGAGGAGCTCTGCATCGCGATGTCCTGGTCGAGCGACTATGCCCTCTCGCGGGCGCGTGCCCGGGCGGTAGGAGTCAATGTCAATCTCGCCTTCACGGTACCCAAGGAAGGCGCCAACGAGAATTTCACGTCGATGTTGATTCCCGTGGGTGCGCCTCATCCGGACGCCGCCTACCGGTTCATCAATTTCATGCTGCGGCCGGATGTCATCGCCGACATAACCAATGCGATCTATTACGGCAATGACAATCTGGCCTCGCGGCCGCTGGTGAATCCCAGTATCCTCAACGATCCGACGCTGTACCCCACGCCTGAAATCGAGGCCAGGCTGTACAGAGCCGCCGAGGCGTCCGCAGCGACCGAACGCATTCGTACCCGTACCTGGACTCGCGTGAAGACCGCAAAATGACAGAAAATGCCGCCGAAGGATCCCTCGAGGATGCCGGGGTTTCAGACTCCGGGATAGTGAGTTTCCGCCGCATGGAGGACGGTACCCGCGAGGACTACGAGCTGCTGGAACGATCCGAGCGCGGATACATTCATGCCTTGCCGGATCGGCTGTTGGCCGCGCTGCGCAAACTCGACCAAGGCCTGCAGGGATATCCGGTGACCCGCCTGGGCCATTCACTGCAAACGGCGACCCGTGCCCTGAAGGACGGCGCGGATGACGAACTGATCGTCGCCGCGCTCATTCACGACATCGGAGACGATCTGGCGCCGTACAACCACTCGGAAATCGCGGCGGGAATCATACGTCCCTATGTGCGCCCCGAGGTCGCGTGGATCGTCGAGCAGCACGGCCTGTTCCAGACTTATTACTACGCCCATCACTACGGCCGCGACCGGCATGCGCGCGAGAGATTTCGCGATCATCGCTGGTATCAGGCCTGCAAGAATTTTTGCGCAAATTGGGATCAATGCTCATTCGATCCCGCCTATCCGTCGGAGCCTTTGAGTGCCTTCGAGCCGCGCCTGCGCGAGATATTCGGCCGGCCGGCGCACGACCCGCGCTACGTCGGCCCGGCGTAATCTCAGCGTTCGGCCATCTGCATATCCAATATCCGCTGGCGCTCGGCCCGGCGCATCAGGTAGCCGGCAAACAGGACGCAGGCTCCGACCAGACAGATCATCAGGCTGGCGAGCGCATTGATGTCGGGGCTCACGCCGAGCTTCACTTTCGAGAAGATCACCATGGGCAGAGTGCTGGCGCCGGGCCCCGACACGAAGCTCGAAATCACCAGATCGTCGAGCGACAGCGTAAAGCTGAGCAGCCAGCTCGAGGCCAACGCCGGAGCGATGCTGGGCAGAGTGGTGTCGATGAATGCGCGGACCGGCCCCGATCCCAGATCCATGGCGGCTTCCTCCAAAGAACGGTCCACGCCCACAAGCCGTGATTGCACGGTGACCGTGACGTAAGCGCTGCAGAATGCAATGTGCGCGATCACGAGGGTGGTAAAGCCGCGATGCGGCCAACCCAGCATGTGCATCATGGAGACGAACAGCAGCAGCTGAGTGATGCCGGTGACGATTTCCGGCATTACCAGCGGGGCGTTGACCATGCCCGTGAGGAGGAGCCGGCCGCGGAACGTCTTGAACCGCACCAGGGAAATGGCGGCGAGCGTGCCCAAGACAACCGCTCCGGTGGCCACCACGACTCCGATCTTGAGCGACAGCCATGCTGCGTCCAGTATCTGATCGTTATGCATCAGCTCCGCGTACCAGCTGGTCGAGAACCCGCCCCAGACGCTCACCAGCGAGGAAGCGTTGAAGGAATAGCCGATCAACACCAGGATGGGAATGTACAGAATCGCGATGCCGATGCAGAGGAAGGTGACGAGGAAGGACGAGATGCGGTTCTCCATCCTATCCTTCCAGTTGTTTGGTGTTGTAGTGCTGGTAGAGCGCGATCGGCCCGACCAGCAACACCAGGAATGCAATGGCGACGGCGGAGGCGACCGGCCAATCGCGGTTGCCGAAGAACTCGTCCCACAGCACCCGTCCTATCATCAAATTATCGGGGCCGCCGAGCAGGGTCGGGATGACGAACTCTCCGATCGCGGGAATGAACACCAGCATGGAACCGGCAATGATGCCGGGCATCGACAGCGGCAGAGTCACTTCGAGGAAGGCCCGCCACGGGGGGCTGCCGAGATCGGCGGCCGCTTCCAGCAGGGAATGATCCAGCTTCTCGAGCGTGGCGAACAAGGGGAGGACCATGAAAGGCAGGTAGGAGTAGATGATTCCGAGATACACCGCAAGGCTCGTGCGCATGATCTGCAGCGGATGGTGGATTATCCCCAGCCACAGCAGGGCGCTATTGAGCAGCCCGGTCTCCCGGATGATGCCCTCGAGGGCGTAAACGCGCAGCAGGAACGAGGTCCAGAACGGCAGGATGATGATGAGCAGCAGGATGCTCTGCGTGCTCTTCGACGTCCGGGCGATGCCGTAGGCCATCGGATAGCCTATGCACAGGCAAATAATGGTGGAAAAAAACGCCGTCTTCAGCGAATAAATGTACGAAAGACCATACACTTCATCAGTGAACAGATACTTGAAATTACCGAGATTCAGCGTCAGATGGATGTGCCAGTCGGGGCTGATGGATAGAATGTCGGTGAAGGGCGGCACCCGTATCGCGGTATCGGCGAAACTTATGACCAAGGCGAACCCGAAGGGAATGAGAAAGAAGATCAGCAGAAAGAGCAGGGGAGGCAGGATAATGAGCCACTTGCCGCGGCGCTGCAGCCATTCGCCCCACGGCGCCGCGCGCCTATCGCCGTGTGTCGCCGGCGTCATGAGCATTTAAACCGAAGCATGCGTAACCCCAAGAAAAAATCCCCCAAGCCGGCACGCGTCCCCCGCGTGCGCAACGCCCACGGCCGGCAGCGCCAGCGCTTGATCGATGCCTGCATTTCCGCCTTGCACATCTACGGGCCGTCCCGCACGACGGTCGAAAAAGTGGTGGCCTTCGCGAAAATGTCCCCAGGCATCGTCCGATTCTACTTTGCCTCCAAGGCGGCGATGTTGGTCGCATCCCTGCAATTCCTCGCAGCCGAGTTCGAGGAGCAATTATTGGTGCCCGTGACGCGCCTCAAGTCCAGGCCGGTCGCAGCGTTGGAGCTCATGGTCGATCTATATCTCGACCCGGAAATCGCCAGTCCCCGCAAGGTCTCGGTATGGTATGCATTCTGGGGCGAGGCGAGTTCACGGCAGGAATACTACGATATTTGCGGACAGAAGGACGAGAGCTTTGCGGCCCTGGTTCGCGAGCTGATCGAGCGGATGATCGCCGAAACCTCCCAAGCGCAGCTGGACCCGGATGGGATCGCGCTGGGCCTCATCGGCGTGCTCGAGATGCTGTGGCAGGACTTCGCCTTCCAAAGCGAAGCGCAGATCGACCGCGCCGCCGCCAAGCGCCGCGCCATGGCCTATCTGCGTTCGATTTTCCCCGGTCAATTCGCCGCCGCGCCGAACGAAGCCGCGGTTGCGGCAAACGGCGGCCGCCTGCCGGGATGGGTTTACTCCAATGCCCGCCTGTTCGCCGTGGAGCGCGAATCGCTGTTCCAAGACTCATGGCAGTTCCTGGCCGATCAGGCGCAGATTCCACACGCGGGGGACTTCCTCGGCGTCGACCTTGGAGTCGAGCGGGTGCTGGCGGTGCGCGATGCGGCGGACAGGGTGCGGGCATTTCGCAATAGCTGCAGCGAGGCGCCGCACATATTGATCGCGGCGCGCGCCGGCCGCGCCGACTCCATTCAATGCCAGGTGCATGGGCTCAAATACGAGCTGGACGGCAGACGCCGGGGCGGGCGCGGGCCGGCGAACCTGCTCACCCTCGATCTGCGGCTGATCGGCAGCCTGATCCTGGTCCGTCCCGCGGCCCGAAGCTCGCGGCCGCCGCAAGACGTCGATCCATGGGGCGATTTTTCGCCGCCGCCCGGATCGCGGTTCCTGCGGTCGAGCGCTGAGACGGCGGTCGCCGCGGATTGGAAGCTCATTGTCGAGCAATGGCTCGAATTGCCGCGGGTCGGCGTATCCCGCCGCGCTGCACCGGCAGCCTGGAGCGCTCGCGCCTACCAGAGCGTCGTGGGAAAGAGCGCCGACTTTCAATGGCAGCAGCGATTCCTCGGGCCCAATCACCTCGCCGAGCTCAGACCCGATGGATTCACCATCCTGCAGGCGCTGCCGAGCGGACCGGGCCGCTGTCTGGTACGCCGGTTCGACTACACCCTGTGCGAGGCCGAGCGGCCGGCACGTGCCGCTCAATATCTGGCGTCGCGGCTGAATGCGTATGAGCGGCCGGCCGCGATCGCGGTCGCGGAATCGACCCAGAAAGGCATCGTTATATTCGGTCACGAGGCGGCCGGCGGATCGCAGATCGAGTCCGCGGCGGCGGCCTTTCGGGGACGGCTGCTCGCGCTCGTACCGATGATGGCGCTCGCCCGCGCACCGAACGATCCGGCCTGAGCGCCGTTCAGCCAAACTGCTTGGGCGCACTCGGCAGCGAAAACTCCGGAATGCGCTCGCGCAGCAGATTATGGAACTCGAGCATCCAGCGCTCCAGCTGCGACAGGGGCCCGGGCTTGTAGCTGCCGGAGGCGAGCCCGCGTTGCACCCGTCCGCACAGCCATCTGTCTTCGTTGTTCACCTGAGTATTGATGCGCCCGCTCAGGTAGCGTATCGCACGCATTTCGCGCCGCTCGTCGGGGAGCCCGAATACTCCGCCGCGAACGGTGCAGCGGCCCGGGCCATCGGGCAGCACCTGAAAGAAATCCATGCGCTCGGGATACACGTCGATGCCTAGATTGGGCAACGCGCTGTAGAAGCGCCAGCAGCGCCGCTGAGCTTCCGGCAGGTCCGCCGCGGCCTTGCCGATCAAGCGTTGATAGAGACCTTCGGACCAGCGCGGGGATTCCTTATCGCGCAGCCAGCTGATGCCGCGGGCGACGCCCGGCACGGAAGCTTGATCCTCATAATCCGGCGTAAACATGCGGAACAGGCCGGGATGACCGATGGGCACATGATAGGACTCGAGATAATTGTCCATGGCGATTTTCCAGTCGACGTTCCACGTCTCTTGGGAAATCGGCTCGAGCGGCACCATGTCTTGCAGCCGATAGGGCAGTAGTTCCTCGGCCAAGGCTCCCCACACTTTCGCCACCGGCGGCGGGTCGCCGGCCAGGCAGACGAAAACGAAGCCGAAGGCTATGTCGGTGCGAACCGGGCGCAGCCCGTGCTCCGCGCGATCCAGTCCCGGGAAGCTCTCGCGCACGGGCATGCCGATCAGACCGCCGTCGTGCCGGTAGGTCCAGCCGTGATAGGGGCAGGTGATGGTCGAGGGGCAATTTCCCGCGCCGTCCAGCAGGCGCGCGCCGCGGTGCCTGCAGACATTGTGAAAACCGCGTATCGAGCCGTCGCGGTCGCGCAGCACCAAGACGCTTTCCGGGCCCAGATCGAAGGTTTCGTAGTCGCCCGCCGCGGGAATGGAATTGACGTGGCACACGATCTGCCAGCTCGGCATCAGAATGCGTTCGAGCTCGAGCCGGGTCATCTCGCCGTTGTTGTAAACCCAAGCCGGCAGTGCATGCGGCAGGGCGCTCGCGGCCTCCTCTGCGCGCTTCGCGACGGACAGGTTGGTCATGGTTTTCCCCGAGGCGATTTATATGGTCATTTAATGTACGCCGAAGCGCGCGCCCTTGGCAAGTCGGCGCGGTGCAGCAAGATCTTTTGCGGCCAAAAACGCCAATTCGACCCTGCGGTAGAGGGATTCGGGGAATCCGCAAACCGGGGCCGGCGCAGTTCCGCGAGCCCGTGTTTTATATGACCATATAATATTTCTGGACGAGCCGCGCAACGAGTGCTACGTTCGCACAATTGCGGGATCTGTTTTCCAACCAAAATGAAGGGGTCGTCATGGCCAGAAACCTGACCAAGAGCAACGCGCAGTTCCAACGCGCCGTCAAGCGCCTGCCGCTGGGCGTGGCTTCGAACTTCCGCTACTGGGGTGAGGATCGCACCATTTACGTGAAGCGCGGCGTGGGCGCGCGCATCACCGATCTCGATGACAACTCCTACGTGGACTACCGCATGGGCTATGGCCCCGCGATTCTCGGCTACGCGCATCCCGAAGTCGATCAAGCGGCGCGCGAGGGCATGGAGGTGGGCGGAGTGTTCGCGCTGGCCACCGAACGCGAATTCACCGTGGCTTCGCGCATTTCCAAGATGGTGCCGGCGGCGGAGCTGGTGCGCTTTTCCAACTCCGGCACCGAAGCTGTCATGGCCGGGCTGCGCCTGGCGCGCGCGTACACGGGAAAGGACGACTACGTCATTCTCGAGGGCGGCTACCACGGGCTGTTCGACGCGGCGATGTGGTTCACGCCCATGGACAAATGGTCGCAGGTGGGCGACCCCGAAGTTAAGCCCTACAGCGAGGGCATTCCGCTCAGCACGCGCAGCTTTGCCCACTTCGTGCAGGCCAACGATGCGAATCAATTGGAGGATGTGTTCAAGCGTCACTCGCACCGCATCGCCTGCCTGTTGATCGAACCCATTATGGGCAATTGTCTCGGCATCGCCGCCGAGCCGGAATATCTGCGCGCGGCCCGGGCGCTGTGCGACAAGCACGGCGTGGTACTGCTCATCGACGAGGTCAAGACCGGCTTTCGCGTTGCGCGGGGCGGCGTGCAGGAGCTCTACGGAATCAAGGCCGATCTTTGCACCTTCGCCAAGGCCATGGGCAATGGCTATCCCATTTCCGTGCTGGCGGGGCGCGAGGACATCATGCGCAAGATCGGACAGGGGGTCGCGCACGGCGGCACCTATACGGCGCATTCGATATCGCTGGCGGCCGCGGAAAAGACTCTGCAGATTCTCGACGAAACCGATGCGCTGGAGCGGATCGCCGACTACGGCACCCGCCTGCGAAACGGCATGCGCGCCGTGCTCGGCGCACGCGGCATTGCCCACAGCTTCGTCGGCCACCCCTCGATGAGCGGCTTGTATTTCGCGCACGAGCCGCCGCGCAACTATCGTGCCTGGAAGGGCAGCGATTATTCCTTCTACGACGCCATGGCGCAGGTCCTGCACGACGAGGGCGTGCTGTGCGAACCCGATTCGCGCGAACCTTGGTTCGTCTCCTCGGCGCATGATGCATCCTGCCTCGCGGACACACTGAGAGCATTCGAGGTCGCGGTCGATGTCACCCTGAAGTCGGGCGGGGCCTCGCACAAAGTGACCGCTTGAGCGGCAATGCCGTGAGAACGCCCGCGGATCTGGATGCCCTCATCGTCGGGGCGGGGCACAACGGCCTGGTTGCGGCCTGTTATCTGGCGCGCTCGGGGCTGAAGGTCATGGTGCTGGAACGCCAGCCCTACATCGGCGGCGCGGCGGTCAGCCGCCGCCTGTACGAGGATTTCACATACTCGAATTGCTCCTATGTGTGCAGCCTGCTGCGGCCGGAGATCATCCGCACGCTCGAGCTGCCGAAGTACGGCCTGCAGGTGATTCCCTACGAGGGCGGAGTCACCATGATGCAGGGGGGCGGACATCTGGCCAATTACGACAACCATGATGCGCTTCGCCGCGAGATCTCCCGGCATTCGAAGCGCGACGCGGAAGCCTACGACCGCTACTCGCGCGACGTCATGCGCCAATGCAAGTTCATCAAGCCGCTGCTCATGCGCGAACCGCCGGATCCCACTTCGTTCAAGCCGCGCGATCTCAAGGAGCTGCTCTACCTGGGCAAGCGCTTCCACGGCCTGGGGGAGGAGCGCATGTACGATACGCTGCGCTTCTGGACCATGAGCGCCGCAGACTTTCTCGACGAATATTTCGAAAGCGAAATCGTCAAGGCGCACTTCGCCGGCAGCTCCATCATCGGCACGGCGCTGGGGCCGCGCTCGCCCGGAACGGCCTACGTGCTGCTGCACCACTACATGGGCGATATCGACGACACGGTCGGCGCCTGGGGCTTTGCGCGCGGCGGGATGGGCTCGATCAGCAAGGCGCTCGGCGCCTCGTTCGAGGCCAGCGGCGGCACCATCCGCAGTTCCGCGCCGGTGGCGAAGATTCTGGTGCGCAATGGGCGGGCGACGGGAGTGGCGCTGGCGGATGGAGAGGAGATACACGCGCGGCTGGTCGTTTCGAACCTGGACGTGCGCCGGACCTTTCTCGAAACCATGGACGCGAAGGATCTGCCGGATGAGTTCCTGCGGCAGGTGAAGAATTTCAAGATCCGCGGCTCCTCCGGAAAATTGAACATCGCCCTGGATGGCTTGCCGAGATTTCCCGCCATACCACAGGGCTCGCCCAGCATTCGGGGCGACATGCATGTGACCGACACGGTCGAAATGATGGAGCGCGCATACGACGACTGGAAGGACGGGCGCTGGTCCCGGGCCCCCTACATCGACATGCTCATTCCCTCGCAGATCGATCCGACCATGGTTCCCGACGGCAAGCACTACATGTCCGTATTCGTTCAGTACTGCCCGTACGAGCTGGCGGACGGTCCGTGGGACGCGGCAAAACGCAAGGCCTTCGGCGATACCGTGATCAACACCATTGCGCAGCACAGCCCCGACTTCAAGGAGCTGATCCTGCACGCGGAGATTCGTACGCCTTGGGACATAGAAAACGAAGTCGGACTCACCGAAGGCAATATCTTTCAAGGTGAATTGACCATGGACCAGCTGTTGTTCAACCGGCCGATACCCGGCTATGCGCAGTATCGGGCGCCGGTGCGCGGCATGTACATGTGCGGTTCCAGCACGCATCCGGGCGGCGGCGTCATGGGAGCGCCGGGTGCCAATGCCGCCCGCGCCGTGCTGCGCGACCTCGGGCGGGCGCACTGACCGTGGCGGTCTCTGCCTCAGCGCCGCGCTACGACTGCGTCGTCATCGGCGCAGGCCACAATGGACTGGTCTGCGCAGCGACGCTGGCGCGCGGCGGCCGGTCGGTGCTCGTGCTCGAGGCCGCGGCCGAAGTCGGCGGCGCGGCACCGACGCGAGAGTTTGCACCCGGCTTCCGAGTCTCGGCCGGCGCGCACCTTCTGCACCTGATGCCGGCGCAGCTCCTGCGTGAATTGCGGCTGGAATCGCACGGACTGGAATGGGCGGCTCAGGGAATGCCCACCACGGCCCTGGTGCCCGGGGGCGCTACCTTGAGCTTGAGCCCGGACGGAGCGGCACAGGGTCTGTCGGCGGAGGATGCGCGGGCATATTCAGCCTACACGGCCCGCATGGGGCGTTTCGCCGCGACGCTGGCGCCGATATTGGGGCGCGTGCCGCCGCGTCTCGGCACGACGGGCTGGGCGGACCGTATGGCGCTGCTCGGCATGGGCTGGCAGATACGCAAGCTCGGACGGCGCGATATGCGTGAATTGCTGCGAATCGGCGGCATGAACGTCTATGACTTGCTGGAGGATAATTTCGAATCGCAGGCGCTCAAGGGAGCGCTCGGATTCGATGCCGTGCTCGGCGCCAACTTCGGCCCGCGCTCGCCCGGTACCGTCCTGACGCTGCTGTATCGCCTGGCTGCGCAATCCGCGGCGGGCAGCGCCGGGTTATCCCAGCCCAAGGGCGGCATGGGTGCGCTGTGCAATGCTTTGGCCAAGGCCGCGGGCGCGGCGGGTGCCGTGATACGCACGGGCGCGCCGGTGGCAAGCATCCTCGTCGAGGGCGACCGGGCCTGCGGCGTCGCGCTCGAGTCCGGCGAGACCATCGGCGCCCAATGCGTGATTTCCAGCGCCGACCCCAAGGCCACCTTCCTGCGGCTGCTGGGGCCGCGGCACCTCGATACCGGCTTCGTGCGAAGAGTCAGCCATATCCGCTCGCGCGGGCTGGCGGCCAAGCTGCATCTGGCGCTGAACCGGGTGCCCACGTTCAGCGGCGTTAGCGAGGCGGCCCTGCGCGGGCGATTGCTCATCTCACCCTCGCTGCGGCACATCGAGCACGCATACAATCACGCGAAGTACGGCGAGTTCTCCGCGGCCCCGGTCATGGAGATCACCGTGCCTACCGCGAATGACCCGGCGCTGGCGCCCGCCGGCCGGCATGTGCTGTCGGCCATCGTGCAATATGCGCCCTATGTGCTCAAGGAGGGATGGCGCGGCGGCCGGCAGCGCTTCATGGACGCGGCATTGGATACCCTGGAGAGCTGCGCTCCGGGGCTCCGCGACAGCATCGCCGGCGCCGAATTGGTGACGCCGGCCGATATGGAGCAGGAGTTTCGCATCAGCGGCGGCCACTGGCATCATGGCGATCTGGCCTTCGATCAATTCTTCATGGTTCGTCCGGTGCCGGGCGCGGCCCAATACCGCACGCCCATGGACGGTTTATTCCTCTGTGGAGCCGGCTGCCATCCGGGCGGCGGCGTGATGGGCGTGGCCGGCCGTAACGCCGCGCAACAAGTACTCGAGCTGAGCTATCCATGACTGAATCTCCGGCGCCGCATTTCAAGCAACCGCTGCTCAAATCGCCGTTCCACGAGCGCGCACGCGCACTGTCACAAATCGATAGCTTCATCCCCTGGGCGGGCTATACGACGGTCGATGTGTTCACGAGCATGGAACAGGAATACTTCGCGATTCGCAACGCCACGACGCTCTATGACCTGACCCCGATGGTGAAGTACCGGGTGGCGGGCCCGGACGCACTGGCATACCTCAATCGATTGGTCACCCGGGATATCGCCAAGCTCAAGCCGGATCGGGTTGCCTACTGCGTGTGGTGCAACGATGCCGGGCACCTCATCGACGATGGCACGATATTCCGGCTGGGCTCGGATGAGTACCGGATATGCACGGCGGAGCGCCAGATCGATTGGCTGCTCGATTCCGCGATCGGTTTCGACGTCGAGATAGGCGAGGTCACCGAGCAGATAGCGGCCCTTGCGGTTCAGGGTCCGACCTCCTGCGCCGTGCTCGAGAAACTGGGCCTGCAGGGTATCGAGAAGCTCAAGCCGTTTGAGATCGGCTACTTCGATCTCGGCTCCCGCCGCTTGACCGCCTCTCGCACGGGGTTTACCGGCGACCTGGGCTATGAGCTGTGGATGGAACCCGAGGCGGCCGAGGCCATTTGGGACGCCCTCATGGAGGCGGGCCGCTCGCGAGGCATCCGCGCGATCGGTTCGCAGGCCTTGAACGTGGCGCGCATCGAGGCCGGGTTCTTGCTTCCCAACGTGGATTTCGTGTCGGCGGAGCACACCATTCGCACCGGGCGCGACCGCTCGCCGCTGGAGCTGGGCTTGGGCTGGCTGGTGGATTTCAACAAGGGGCATTTCACGGGCCGGCGCGCGCTGCTGAACGAAAAAGCCCAGGGCCCTCGGCGCCAGCTGGTGGGCCTGGACATCGCGGGCAACAAGCCGGCACACAACGCGCTGCTCTACACCGACGACAGCGGCAAGCGCGAGATCGGCAGCGTCACATCCGCGATTTGGTCTCCGACTTGCAAGCGCAACATCGCCCTTGCTATCGTCGAGGCGCCGCACTTCCACATCGGGTCGACGGTTTGGGCTGAGATCTACTTGAATCGTGAACTCGTATGGGAGCGTCGAATGTCTCGGGCGCAGGTGGTCGAGCGGCCCTTCTTCGCGCCTGAACGCCGGCGCGCAACGCCGCCCGCGGAGTTCTAGGGCGCGTGGCCGCTACGCCGAAATCCATTGCCGACCGGCCCTGGCTGGATCCGGACGCGAAACCGCAAATCCTCATCGAGGGCATCAACAAGACATTCGGCGCCTTTACGGCCGTCGACAGCGTCAACTTGAGGATTTACAAGGGCGAGATGTTCGCGCTGGTGGGCGCCTCGGGCTGCGGCAAGACGACGCTGCTGCGCATGCTGGCGGGATTCGCCTCCCCAAGCTCCGGGCGCATCATGATCGAAGATGCCGACATGACCAAGGTGCCTCCGCACGAACGCCCGGTCAACATGATGTTCCAGTCTTACGCCTTGTTTCCCCACATGACGGTCGAGGAGAACGTGGGATACGGACTGCGGCGCATGGATCTGGACAAGCCGCTCAAACTCAAGCGGATTCAAGAGGCGCTGGAAATGGTGCAATTGGCGGCCATGGCGAAGCGCAAGCCGCACCAGCTGTCCGGCGGCCAGAGGCAGCGCGTTGCTCTGGCGCGCGCGCTCATTCGACGGCCCAAAGTCTTGCTCCTCGATGAGCCCTTGAGCGCGCTCGACAAGAAATTGCGCGAGCAGACGCAATTCGAGCTCATGAACATCCAATCCCAGGTGGGCATCACCTTCGTTTTCGTCACTCACGATCAAGACGAGGCCATGGCCCTGTCGACGCGGATCGCCGTGATGAACCGCGGCCAGGTGGTACAAGTCGGCACTCCTTCGGAGATCTACGAATTCCCTCAGAATCGCTTCGTGGCCGATTTCATCGGCACCACGAATCTGTTCGAGGGAACCGTGAGCGGCAACGAACCCGGCCATCTCATCGTGCGCAGCGCCGAGGCCGGCTGCGACTTGATCGTGGATGAGCTGGGGCGCTTCGGCAGCGGCCAGCGCGTGTGGGTGGCGCTGCGGCCGGAAAAGATCCGCCTCAGCAAGGAACCGGTCGCCGGCAACCGCTACAATCAGGTCAAGGGAACGGTCTGGGAGCTGGGCTATCTGGGCAACCGTTCGACCTACCGGATCAAGACCGAGACCGGCAAGCTCGTGACGGTGTTTGCACAGAACGACCGGCGCACCTCGGAGTGGTCCATCGATTGGAGCGACGAGGTGTACTTGAGCTGGACCGCCAATTGCGCGGTGATTCTGCAGCAATGAGGGCCGCTCTGTGGATCGCCTCGCTGCTGCTCCTCGGCGCGGCGCCGGCCATGGCCGGCAAAACACAGAATGTCGTGCTGATCGTGAGCGACGGCTTGCGGTGGCAGGAAGTGTTCACCGGGGCGGATCCGGCCCTCTTGAACGAGAAGGAGGGCGGCAGCTGGATGCCGGAGGCGGATCTGCGCAAGCGCTACTGGCGCGATGACGTCGATGCGCGGCGCGCGCTCTTGTTTCCTTTCCTGTGGGGGACGGTGGCCGAGCGGGGGCAGATTTTCGGCAATCAGCACAAGGGCAGCGTCGCGCACGTCACCAACGGCAAGGCCTTCTCCTATCCCGGCTACAACGAGATGGCCACCGGGTATCCGAACGATGCGATCGACAGCAACGAGTACGGTCCGAATCCGAATCCGACGGTGTTCGAATGGCTGAATAAATTCGAGGAATTCCGCGGCCGGGTGGCGATTTTCGGCACGTGGAGTGCCTACGACGATATCTTCAATGAGAGCCGCAGCGGCCTTATAATGCAGACCGGCTGGAACCTGGCGAAAAAGGCGCATGAGACGCCGCGCGAGGCTTTGCTGCGCGAGCTGTTCGACACGTCGACGCGCTTCGACGAGGACGACGTCTGGAATTCGTTTCTGCAGATACCGCTGCTGGACTACGTCAAAGAGTCGCATCCGCGTGTCCTCTTCGTCGGGTACGGCGAGACGGACAATTGGGCGCATCAGGGCCGCTACGACCTCGTCCTCGACAGCGCGCACCGCATGGATCATTTCGTGAAGCAATTGTGGGACACCATGCAGGCGATCCCTGAGTACCGCGGCACGACGACCTTCATCATCACGACCGACCATGGCCGGGGCAGCGGACTGACGGAATGGAAGGAGCACGGCGTGGAGGAGAAAGGTTCGGAGAACATCTGGATCGCGGTCCTCGGCCCGGATACGCCGCCGCTCGGCGAACGGACCAATCTCGCACCGGTGACTCAGGCGCAGATCGCGGCCACCATCGCGGCCTTCGTCGGCAAGGACTATCGCGCCGCCGTGCCCAAGGCGGCGGCGCCGATCATGGAAGTGCTGAATCCGGGGCATCGCTGAGGCGCAGCGGCCGGGCTCCGCTGCGCAGCCGCCGGGCGTTTCCGCGGCCGCGTTTTTTATATTATACTCGTGACATTACAACAGTCGGGCGTTTGCGAGGATGACAATCATGCGGAAGGTGAAGACTCTCGGGCTGCTCGGAACCGGCGTCATCGGCGGCGGGTGGGCGGCGCGCGCGCTGCACTTCGGAATCGACGTCATTGCGGCCGACGTCAAGCCGGAAATGGAAGAGTGGATACGCGGAGCGGTCGCCAATGCCGAACCGGCCTTGGCGAGGCTGACGTTCGCGCCCTTGCCTCCCAAGGGGAAATTATCCTTCACCACCGACTTGAAGACGATGGCGCAGCGGGCCGATTTCATCCAGGAGAACATCCCGGAGCAGCTGCCCCTGAAACAGCGCATGCTGGCCGAGGTGAGCCGGCACGCCGCTGCGGACGTCATCATCGCCTCCAGCACCTCGGGTCTCACGCCGAGCGACTTGCAGCGCGATATGGCCGCGCCCGAGCGCTTCCTGGTGGCGCATCCCTTCAATCCTGTCTATTTGCTGCCTTTGGTGGAGCTGGTCGGCGGTCAGAAGACGGTGCAGGGCACCATCGATGCGGCGGCGGCGTTCTTCACCTATATCGGCATGCACCCGCTGCATGTGCGCCGCGAAGTGCCGGGCCACTTGACCGATCGGCTGCAGGAGGCCCTGTGGCGCGAAATTCTGCACCTGGTGAACGATGGCGTGGCCACCACCGGCGAGCTGGACGAGTCCATCATCTACGGCCCGGGGCTGCGCTGGGCGGCCATGGGCACGAATATGATCTACCATCTCGCCGGCGGCGAGAGCGGCATGCGGCACATGCTGGCGCAATTCGGCCCGTGCCTGAAGTGGCCTTGGACCAAGCTCGAGGCGCCGGAGCTGACGGAGACCTTGATCGATAGGATGGTCGAGGGTACGCAGGCTCAGGCTGCGGGGCGTTCGATACGGGAACTCGAGCGTCTGCGCGACGACTATCTGGTGGCGATCCAGCAGGTACTTCGTCAATACAATATCGGCGCCGGCGCGACGCTGCGCTCGCTGGAGGAGCGTCTCTTTCGCGACGCCGCGGCCGGCCAAATTCCGCGTTTAAGCGAGCCGGGTAAGGCCCCGCGGCTGCTGGATGCCGTTGTGAGGCCGGAATGGGTGGACTATAACCGCCATATGTCGGATTTCCGCTACGGCCAGGTGTTCGGCGACGCTGTCGATGTGCTGTTTCGCCGTGCCGGCGTCGATGAGGCCTACCGGGCGACGGGGCGGATGTACTACACCGTGGAGAATCACATCAGGCACCTGGGCGAAGCCAAGTCCGGCGAGGCCCTGTACGTCACCGCCCAGATTCTCGCGGTGGACGACAAGCGCGTGCATGTGTTCCAGCGGCTGCATCGCGGCAGCGACGACCGGCTGATCGCAACCGCCGAGCAGATGTATCTGCACGTCGACACCAAGGCCGCCAAAGCCGCTCCTGCCGATGCCAAGGTCCGCGCCAAATTTGAATCCATGCGGGACGATCAGGCGGGATTGCCGCCGCCCGCCGAGGCCGGCCGCGCGGTAGGGCGCGGCAAGCACTAACCCCCCGCCATGCCTAAAATCGTCGATCACGCCCAGCGACGCGACGAGATTGCCCACGTGGCTTGTCAGGTGGTCGCGCGCTACGGCTTCGAGCAGGCGACCATCGCACGCATTGCGCGCGCGGCGGGCTATACGACGGGCATGGTGGCTCATTACTACGAGTCGAAGCAGGACATCATCCTGGCTGCCCTGCGCCTGATATTGCTGCGCATCGAACAAAGGCTCACCCGCGAGCGTGAGAGCGGCGACGCGAACCTCTTGGAAGTGCTGTCGGAGGCGCTGGCCATCGATGCGCAGCGATTCACCGAGTGCGCATTCTGGATGGCCTTTTGGGGCCAGGTGTCGGCGGACAGGAAGCTCAAGCGGCTGAACGCCTGGGTGCATCGCGAGTACATGCGCCTGTTCGCCCGCTGCTTTGCCGAGCATTGGCGCGAATGGCAGGCCTGGCCGCAGGCGGTGCGCGATCAAGTGCTGCGTTCGATGGTGGCCTTCATCAATGGGCTGACCGCCAGCGCCGTCACCAGCCCCAGCGACTGGCCCGCCGCTATGCAGATCGATCAAGTGCGGCTGCAATTGGAACTCTTGCGCCAATGGGCCAATGGGAAGTGCGCCGCGGACACCAAGCCCGGCGAAACGAGACGCGCCCGGCGAGCCGGATAAAGACGGGGGATACCATGGATTTTTCGCTCACCGATGAACAGCAGATGATCGTCAAGACCACCCGGGAGTTCGTGATCAACGAGCTTTACCCTCACGAGCGGGAAGTCGAAGAGACCGGCGCGCTTCGCGAAGATCTGCATCGGGAGCTGAAGGCCAAGGCCATCGATGCGGGGCTGTATGCCGCCAACATGCCGGTGGAGGTGGGAGGCGCGGGCCTGGATACCGTCACCTGGGTTCTGTATGAAAAGGAATTGGGGCGCACGGGCTATGCCCTGCATTACGGCTGCGTCGGCCGGCCGTCGAATATTCTGCTGGCCTGCGAGGGAGAGCAGCGGGAGCGCTATCTGCTGCCGACGGTGCGCGGCGAGCGCGTCGAATGCCTGGCGATGACCGAGCCGGGCGCGGGCTCGGATCTTCGCGGCATGAAGAGCACCGCGGTCGCGAGCGGCGATGATTTCGTCATCAACGGCACGAAGCACTTCATCAGTCACGCCGACCATTCGGATTACGTCATCCTCTTCGCGGCCACGGGCGAGGAGACCACTGCGCACGGCACCCGCAAGAAAATGACGGCATTCCTGATCGACATGGGCCATCCGGGTTTCGAAGTGCGGCCCGGCTACAAGAACGTGTCGCATCGCGGTTATACCAACAGCATTCTCGAGTTCAACAATTGCCGGGTGCCGAAGACGGCCATACTGGGGGAGCTGCACCGCGGTTTCGATGTGGCCAATACGTGGCTGGGAGCCACTCGATTGCAGGTGGCCGCCACCTGCCTGGGGCGCGCCGAGCGTGCCCTGGAATTATCGACGCAGTGGGCGGTGGACCGCGTGCAATTCGGCCAGCAGATCGGCAAATTTCAAGGCGTGAGCTTCAAGCTGGCCAACATGGCGGTGGAACTGCGGGCCGCCGAACTGCTGACTCTGGAAGCCGCGTGGAAGCGCGATCGGAAGATCGACACCGACATGGACATGGCCATCGCCAAAGTGAAAGCCACGGAAATGCTCGCAATGGTGGCCGACGAAGCGCTGCAGATACACGGCGGCATGGGGCTCATGAGCGACCTGCCTCTGGAGCGGATTTGGCGCGATGCCCGCATCGAACGCATCTGGGACGGTACCAGCGAAGTTCAGCGCCACATCATTTCTCGCGGACTGCTGCGGCCCCTGGGCGGTTGATCATTGCGCGTGCACCCGGTTGGGGCGCGATGATTTGACATTATCCCCGGTACGCAGGGAATGACCTGCGATCGTATGCGTCATCGGCCTACAGAGGCCCGTCCTCGGCCGCTTGAGAATAAACCCCGCGTCCCAATGTAAGCCTCGTCCCATGACGTGCGTTATGGGTACAGGACTCAAAGCGGCAAGGTGGGTGAGAAATGATCGATACAGAAGTCACTCGGCTACGCCATTTGCGCAATACGGCTTTGCGTGCACGCGCCATCGCCATGGCTCTGAATGCCCGGCAGATCGAAGGCGGTTCGGCGTTTGCGCGAAGCGCGCTCGCCTGTTGGCGCATCGCCCGCACTGTCACGGGCAAGCTTCGGGCGCATCCATACCAAAGGTACCAGCGGGATGCCGGTGCGCTGCGCTCGCTGTACGACGGCGCCGGCGCGGCGGTGATCGCCGCTGTCGCTCAATATCGCGGCGGAAGCGTCAAGAGCTATTCGAAGCGTCTGCAAAGAGTGGCTCGTGAGCTCGATGACGCGCGCGCGTTGACCTGGTCGCCGGCCTTGAGCGACACGCTGGGCCGTTCGCAATCGGAAATACGCGCGCTGATCCGCGAGTTCGCGGCCGATGTCAGGGCTCGAGCCGATGCGGGCGCCGCCGCCGCCCACACCGATGCGTCCCCCCGCATCGCGGCCAACTGGCCCTACCTGGCCTTCTAGAGTATCGGCAACCAGGCGGACGCGCGCCGGCGCGCCCTCCGCACCGTGACCGTGTAGGACGATGAGCGTGTAGGACAGCCGTCTGAATTTTCCTACACGAAGCACCGCGCTTGGCCGACCGCAGAGGCGAAGGAACCGACCGATACTGAAGCACCTAACGGCACAGGAGGCGGCGATGCGCAACGAAAACGCTCCGATTCTATTCGGCTCGCAGGAGACGCCATCGGCGCCCTACGACCCGCCGCAGCCGGCCCCGCAGGCCGAGGCCTGGCGCAGGGCGCTCAAGGTGATCGGTTGCCCACCGCCGAGCCGGCGAGTCGCGGCCAAGGGCACTCTGCACAGAGTCAAATCCATGCGGCCGGCCTAAGGAGGCGCGGCAATGTGCAAGAAACAAGAGATCGCCATCGGCATCGCGCTGCAAACGCAGGTGCTCAAGACCTGCCCGATTCACAATCAGCTGTACTGCGATGATGAGCAGGACACCGACGATGAGAACATGGCGCGCGCTTTCGCAGTCGCCATCGAACTGGTTCGGCAGCATGAGCCCTTCGCCGAGGAATTTCACCACGATGCGCACGAATTGACCGATCTTCTGAGCTACACCATCGGCGCGGCGCCCATGTGCTGTCCCGACTGTGTGAGGGCGCGGGAGCCGATCGACCGGCGGGCGGAGGTGCGCGAGTCAGCCTCGGTTTAGGAGGCGCACTCGCCGATCAACCCATTGACGTCAGGAATCCGATGCTCTGAAGGTAGCCGGCGAGACCGAGGGTGGCCTCACTGCTGAGGCCGCCCGGCAGTTCCTTCAAGCGAAAGCTGCCGCGACTCGACATTGCGTTGAGCACTGCCTCCAGCTGCGCGGGAAAGCTATATTTATTTCCATCGAAGTCGAGCGTGAGCACGGCGGCATTGCTCGAGCCGCCGATAGACCGTGAAAAGTGATATCGGTGGCCGGGCGGCGTTTTTAGCAGCGAATTCACCGAAATGACGGTCGCATCGGTACGAAAACGCCCGGGCATGCGCCGCCGCGACTGATTGACATTGCGTACGATTGAATCAAGAACTCGATCGAGATCGCCGTTCGCGAAGTGCCCAGGAGCCATGCGTTTCAGCTGTTCCTTCATTGCCGGTCGAAGCTCGGTGCGGCTGGCGAAACCCGGCGGCAATGATTTGCGGAACTCCTCCACTCGAACCCACGACGGATCGAACTCTTTTAGGGCGCCGGCCCAGGTGTAAACATGGATGCCAACCGTAATGTGCGCGGAGTGACTCTCGGAGGTGGTCGCGGCATGGCCGTAACCGCGAGGTAGATACAGGAGGTCGCCGGCGTGCAATTCAATCTCAGCGAGCCGCGGTCCAGGACTAAAGCTCTTCGGTTCGCACGGTTGACTTACATCCGGCAGCTTGATGGTGGGCTCATAGATTCGCCACAGCTTCTTACCGGCGATTTGCAGCACCAGAATGTCGTGCGTGTCGTAATGAGGTGGGAACCCGGCGGTTTGGCCGGCCGTTATGTAGATGTTTGTTTTGATGCCGTGGTCGAGCTGTTCTTCCAGCCGCATGCAAAGATCGCCCAGAGGCTTCCAGGTGCGGTCCAATGAAGTAAGCGCGATCGTTGCGCCCTTGCCGTATTCTGCAGACAGTTTCTTCAGATCCGGTACGCCGAAGAATGTCACCTGGCCCATTTTGACGTCTTCGCAATATGCCTGCGGCGGGTAAAAGACGCCGTCCTTTGCCAGCATGATCGCCGGGTATCGCAGATCCGAGGAGGAGATGATGTCCTCCAGATTTTGATTGGTGAGCAGTCCCTCGTAGTACTCCTCGTCACCGCGCTGCACCAACAGCAGGTTCTTTTCCCAATACGCCGAAAGAAACGTATCCAACGAGATCGGATGCAGCAACGACGCTAGATTGTGGGTCCGCTTTTCCATGAGCTTATTTTGCCCTGTGCGGGCAGGCGCGCAAGCGGCCCTGGCATGCCTCAGCGCCCCGTCCAGCGAGGCTTGCGCTTCTCGCTGAACGCGCGGGTGCCTTCCTTGAGATCGTCCGAGCGGATGACTCGCTGGACGGCGTCCAGGGAATCGTGGAGTTCGAAGGCTTCGTGCTCGGGCACCATTTCGGTGTGCCGCAGCAGCTGCTTGATCGCGGGAAAAAGCAGCGGCGGGCCCTCCACGAGCTGGCGTGCGATTTCCCGCGCCTTGGCGAGCCCCTCGCCCTTGGGCACGATGTGATTGGCAAGCCCCCAATGCTTGGCCTCGGCGGCGTCCATCCAGCGTCCGGTCAGCAAGAACTCCACCGCGACGTGATAGGGGATTCGCCGCCGCAGCTTGATGGTGCCGGCATCGGCCAGCACGCCGACGTTGATCTCGGGCAGGGCGAATTTCGCATGCTCTTCCATCACGATGATGTCGGTGCCGAGCACGATTTCAAAGCCGCCGCCGCAGGCGATGCCATTGACCGCCGCGATGACGGGCTTGTTGAGATTGCGGGGGTAGTTGAACCCTGCGAACCCGCCGACGCCCCAGTCCGAATCGGATTCCTCGCCCGCCGTCGCCGCCTTCAGATCCCATCCGGGCGAGAAAAATCGATCGCCGGCGCCGGTGACGATGGCAATCCTCAGTTCGGGGTCGTCCCGGAAGGAGCTGACGACCTGGTTCAGCCGGCGGCTCGCCGCAAGATCGATGGCATTCGCCTTCGGCCGGTCGAGGGTTATTTCAAGAATGGCGCCGTCTTTGACGGTACGAATTCCATCTGACATGTCAGCACTCCTAGTCAAGAACCACTCAACTCAAGAACCACGCAAACGAATCATCGTATCCACCGCGACTGCACCCTTGCCGACGGGTCGGACGATCACCGGATTCACGTCTATTTCAATCAAAGTCGCCACATTGGCCGCGGCATAGCGCGCCACGCCAAGAACGGCATCGATGAGCGCATCGAGGTCGGCGGCCGGCTTGCCCCGGTATCCGCGGAACAGCCTGGCAATGGTCAGGCGCCGCAGCGCGGATTCTATGGAAGCGCGGGTCCAGGGAGGCAGCAGACTGACGCTGTCGGACATGATTTCGGTGAATACGCCGCCGGCCCCGAGAACCAGTACCTGGCCGAACTGTGGGTCGACGATGACGCCGATGAGGACTTCCGCCACCCCGTCGGTGAGCATTTCTTCGACCAATAAAGTGTCCGACAGCCGTGCGAGGCGCTCTGCCGCCTGCCGCGCATCGGCCTCGGTGCGTACATTGAGCAGGACACCCCCCACTTCGGTCTTGTGCTCCAGGTGCGCGCCGGACGCCTTGATGACCACGGGAAATCCCATGGCGAAGGCGGTCTCGGCAGCGGCGGCGGCCGGCACCAGCTTTCCTCGGGGGATGCGTACGCCAAAGGCGGCCAGGGCCGCCTTGCCCTCATGCTCGCCGAGCGCATGGATGCCGGAGGCGGGGTGGGGCTGCGGAGGCGGCAGATGCAATTGCACCGCCGGATTGCTGCGCCAGGCCATGCCGACGCCGCCGGCCAGAGAAAGGGCCTCCAAGGCTTCGCGCTGGCCCTGCAGGGGAATGACGCCGCCTTCGAGGCAGCGCCTGCGTATTCTCGCACTGATGGTCTCGGGCAGGGAGGCGATCAGCGCGGCGCGGGTCGGTGCGCCCTGCGCGGCCTCGATGAAGACATCGATGACGGCGTCATAGGCCGCTGAATCCGCCTGACCTTCCGGGGGACTGTCCAGCATGAAGCCCGCCGCATCGTACCCCGAGTGCAGCACCTCTCTGAAAACGCGCTTCAATGCCGGCGGGTCGAACCACAGATAGGTGTGAATATCGAAGGGATTGGCGATGGTGACCCGGTCGGTCAGCACCTCGCGCAAGGCCGCGGTGCTCTTCGCAGAGACGGGCGTGAATTCCAAATCCATGTCGCGCGACACGTCGGCGGTCATCGCCATGTCGCCGCCCGAGGCGCCCATGACCAGAATCTTGCGGCCCGCCAGCGGCCCGCCGGCATGAAACAGCTTGAGCGTCTCGCAAAGGCTGCCCAGGGTGTCGCAGCGGGCGATGCCGGCCTGGCGGCAGAAGGCCTCGAACACCTCGTCGGTGCCCGCCAGCGCTCCGGTATGACTGTGCGCGGTGCGGGCCGCGGCGGCGGTGCGCCCCGATTTGATGACGGCGATGGGCTTGCCCGCCGCCCGCGCCCGGTCGGCGGCCCGCGCAAAGGCTTCCGGATCCTTGATGCCTTCGAGATACAGGCCGAAAGCCGTCACCCGGCCATCCTCGCAGAGAATTTCGATCAGATCTTCCACCGCCAGGCGCGTCTGATTGCCCACCGTGAACAGGCACCCGATGGGCAGGGAGCGGTGATTGAACATGAGAGTGAGTGCAATGGTGCCGCTCTGGCAAATCAGAGCCACGCCGCGATCGACGGGCGAGCCGACGATTTGATCCGGCATCATCGCCACTTTGTCGAAGAAGTTGACGAAGCCGTAGCAATTCGGTCCAAAAAAGGGCAGTGCGCCGGCGTTGGCGGACAGTTGCCGGGTGAGTCGATTGCCGGAATCGGTGCCGGTCTCGGAGAATCCCGCGCTGAAGCACACGAAGCCGCCGGCATTGCGCGCGGCCAGCTCGGCGGCGACGCCCGGCGCTTCCGTGTTCGGCACGGCGAGAAACGCCGCATCGGGGACGCCCGGAAGATCGGCGATCGAGCGATAGTAGGTGGTCGAGGCCGTGGAGACTCGGGTCGGATGGACCCGCCACAGGGCGCCGGAATAACCGATGGCGATGTTGCCGGCGGCCACGGCGTCGGTCCAGGCGCCGGCGCCGATCAAGGCGACGCTGCGCGGCGCGATGAGTCGATGAATATCCGCCGGCTGCATATCAGCGGCGCTTCAATTCGATCTTGCGGGAGGTCGGGCCGAAGGCTTCACGAAAGGCCGGGGACACCTTGAGCCCCTCGAGCTTTGCCGACACTTCCTCCGGAAAGGTGGCTGCGCCGGGCTTATCCCCTTGATGCACGTGCAGCAGCAGCATGTCGCTGATCGCCACCGGCTCAGCGATGCGGGAACAGACGAACCGGCAGCCCAGATGGAATTTCTTGCGGTCGAAATCCAGTATCGAGGAGACCACTTGCAAATCGTCGGTACTCTTGACCTCGTGCAGGTAGTGAAGGTGCAGTTCGAGCGTGTACAGGGTGCAGTGCGTACGCTCTCGATACGCGGCGTCGAGCCCCAGGTGGTCCATGACATCATCCACGGCGTAGCTTGCCACCAGGCCGTAGTAGGCGTCGCGCAAATGCCCATTGTAGTCGATCCAGGAGGGCTCGATCGTGGCGCGATAGGCGGGCAGCTCCGTCATTGCGGCGGCGCTCAGCGGAGCTGCAGTTTTTCGCGCGCCTGCGCCGCAGTGAGAATCCGCGCTCCCATGGCTTCGACGATGGTGCGCGCCTTCTCCACCAGCTGCGCGTTGCTCGCATACACGCCCTTGCTCAAGTAAAGATTGTCCTCGAGCCCGACGCGCACATTGCCGCCGAGCAGCACGGCCTGGGCCGCCCACGGCATCTGCATGCGGCTGATGGCGAACGTGCCCCAATTGCAGTTCTCGGGCAGCGAATTGACCATGGCCAAGAGGTGCCCGACATCGGCGGGAACTCCATAGGGAATGCCCATGCACAGCTGGATCAGGGACGGGGCGGCGAGCAGGCCCTCCTTGATCATTTGCTTGACGAACCAGAGATTGCCGGTGTCGAAGACCTCGAGTTCAGGCTTGACTCCGAGGTCCTTGCATAGGGCGGCGCCCTGGCGCAGGTAATTCGGGGTGGACACGTAGGCGCGATTGCCGTCGCCGAAATTCAGGCTGCCGCAGTCCAGCGTGGCGATGTCGGGCCGGTACAGTCCTTCATGGCAGAGGTCGATGACATGGCGCATGCGGTCTTCCTGGCTGACGAAATCGCTGCCGGGGCCCGGAGTGTCCTTCAGTCCATGGTCGCCCACGACGATGTAGCCGCCCATGCCGCAGGTGAGATTCACGATCACATCGACCTTGCTTTCGCGGATGCGCTTGACGACTTCGCGGTAGTGCTTGGTCTCCATGCTGAACGCGCCGGTCTCGGGCTCGCGCACGTGAATGTGCACGATGGCCGCCCCCGCCTGGGCCGCCGCAATGGCGGTGGCTGCGATCTCGGCCGGCGTGATGGCGCAGTGCGGGCTCTTGGTGACCTTGGTGTCGTCGCCGGTGACGGCGCAAGAGATGATGACGTCGTGATTCATGATGTTCCCCGGCTGAAAGGCGAAGTGACGCGTTGGTTTTATTATCTCAATGATAATATTTAAATCGGGCGGGGGCAACTGTCCCGCGGCGCAGAGGGAGTTGCTCGAGTGACTTAGCCCCCCTCGGCGAATGCCAAACCACCGGTCAACATCACCGTGCCGACGTACCGCCGGCGAGCGCCCGGATGATCTCGGCCTCGCCGCAAACCCCGAGGATTTTGCCGTCTTCGACCAGGAGCACGGGGTGTCCGGTGGACTGGCGCAAATGAATGATGGATTGCAGCGAGAACGAGGCGGGCGCCACGGCGACGCCCGGCTCCAGCAGGCCCAAATCGGCCTCGTCCTGAATCTTGCAAAATGCGTGCGCGACGCCGTCGAGGTGCAGTCCCAACGCCTCGTCCGAGGCATTGAGCGAGAGCCGGTAGCGGCGTGCGCCGTCCAGCCATACGCTGCCGCCGTCCGCGGGCATCGACTCCCGGCGCTGCATGATCATGCTTCCCGTCAGCACCGTGAGGGGATTCATGTGGCGCACGAACTCGGCGACGTATTCGTCGGCCGGCGCGAGGACGATGTCTTCGGCGGTGCCGGTCTGAATGATCCGTCCGTTCTGCAGAATGGAAATATGGTCCCCCAGCCGCAGCGCCTCATCCAGGTCGTGGCTGACGAACAGAATGGTCTTCTTGACGCGCGCCTGCAGCGTCAGGAGCTCGTCCTGAAGCTTGCCGCGAATCAGCGGGTCGAGCGCCGAGAACGGCTCGTCCATCAGCAAGATGTCGGCGTCGGTGGCGAAGGCGCGTGCCAGGCCGACGCGCTGCTGCATGCCGCCGGACAGTTCGCTCACATAGCGCTCGGCCCACTGCGACAGGCCCACCAGCTCCAATTTCTCGTCGACGATTTTCTTGCGTTGCACGGTGCCTTCGCCGCGCAGTTCCAGACCGAAGCCGACGTTCTCGCGCACCGTGCGCCACGGCAGCAGGCCGAATTGCTGGAACACCATGGCCACCCGTTCGCGCCGCAGCCGACGCATCTGCAGGGTGTCGCAGGTCGCGACATCGATGGCGGACTCGCCGTCTCTGACCAGCACATGGCCGCGGGTGACCGGATTCAAGCCGTTGGCGGCGCGCAGCAGAGTGGACTTGCCCGAGCCCGAGAGCCCCATGAGCACGGAAATCTCGCCGCTGGCAACACTTAAAGTAGCGCCGGCGACGCCGACGATGACTCCGTACTTGTTCTGTATGTCGCTGCGCGTGCCGCCGCCGTCGAGGGCTGCGAGCGCCTCGCGCATGCTCTTGCGGCCATCTCGGCCCGCTTGAGAAAACAGGATGTCGACGTCCTTGAATTCCACGGCGGAGTGCATGGCGACGGCCGAGTTGACTGCGACGGCCGAGTTGACTGCGGCGGCTGAGTTGACTGCGGCGGCTGAGTTCATTGCGACGCTCCAGGTTCTTTGGGTCTGCTCATGCGGTCCAAAATGATGGCCAGCAGCACGATGGTAAATCCGGCTTCGAAGCCCATGCCCACTTGTACCGAATTCAGCGCGCGCACCACCGGAACGCCGAGCCCGCCGGCGCCGACCAAGGCGGCGATCACCACCATGGACAGGCTCAGCATGATGCACTGAGTGACGCCCGCGATGATGGTGGAGGAGGCGCTGGGCAGTTCTACTTTCCACAAGAGCTGCATGGGGGTGGCGCCGAAGGCTTCCCCCGCCTCGATGAGAGGCGTGGGCACCGAGGAAATGCCCAAGTGGGTGAGGCGGATCGGGGCCGGCAGGGCGAATATCACGGTCGAAATCAGTCCCGGAACCACACCCAGGCCGAACAGCACCAGGGTGGGAATCAAGTACACGAAGGTGGGCAGGGTTTGCATGAGATCGAGCACCGGGCGCAGCGCCGAGAAAAGGCGCGGCCGGTGAGCCGCGGCAATCCCGAGCGGCACGCCGATGGCCGTCGATGCCAGGGTGGCCACAAGGACCAGCGAGAGAGTTTCGAGCGTCGCGAGCCAGTAGCCCTGATTGAGGATGAAGAGGAGCGCGAGTGCGACGAAGGCGGCGAGGGGCAGCGAGCGGCGCAGCACCCACGCGAGAACCGTGACCAGCACGATCAGCAAGGGCGCGGGCAGTGCGCGCAAGCCGGCCGTCACTCCATCGACCATGCCGCGAATCACGATGGATATGCCATTGAACACGAAGGCGTCATGGGTCTTGACGTAGTCGATGGCGACCGCCATGGCATCGCCGACGGGAATCTTGTGACTGACGACCCATTGTTCGAACCCGCTTGGGCGCGGTGGAGGAGCGGCGTGCGCCAAGGCGGTGAAGGCCGGCCGCCCGTCGAAGGTCAGCACTCCCTGGAGCCAGGCTTTGACGGGCGTGGGATTGGCCTTCAGCCATTCGGTGGCTGCAATATCGGGCGCCTCGTGCCGATCCAGGATGGCGGCCATCATTTCGCTCTCGCCGCGCAGCGTGAACTTGAGATTGGCCAGCAGCCGGCCCATGTTCGGGCATTCGGCGCTGTAGCCCTTGCGGGTGACGGTGTAAATGGTGGCGCCGCCGTAGTTGGGGCCGAAAACTTCGTCGCCGCCGGAGAGATACTTCAAGTCGAAGCGCATATTCATGGGATGCGGCTCCCACGCCAGGAACACGATGGGCTTCTTGTCGTGGTAGGCGCGCTCAACCTGCGCCAGCATTCCCTGCTCGCTGGATTCGACCAGCTTGAAGCCGCCGAGACCGAATAGATTCTGCTTGAGCATGTCCAACACATGCCGGTTGCCGTCGTTGCCGGGTTCGATTCCGTAGATCGAGTCGTTGAGTTCGGGTCCGAAGCGCTGAATATCCTTGAAGTCCTTGAGTCCGGCGGCATAGGTGTATGCCGGCACCGCCAGCGTGTATTTGGCGCCGGTTAGATTGGCGCCGATCACGACGACGGTTCCGTCTTCGACGTAATGGCCCCGATCGGCCGCCTGGGCCGGCATCCAATTGCCGAGGAAGACGTCGAGGTCGTTGTTCTGAAGAGAGGCGAAGGTCACGGGAACCGACAACACGGTGATCGTCGGCGAGTAGCCGATGGAGCGCAGCAACTGAGCGATCAGTGCGGTGGTGGAGGTTACATCGGTCCAGCCGACGTCGGAGAAACGCACGGTTTGGCAGCTCGGTGGATCGCGCCGGCCGCCGGCCGGCGGCGACGCGTCGCTGATCGGCGCAGCCGTAGTGCCCAGAGGTACGCCGGGGCTCGGCATGGCAGAAGCCGCTCCGGCCTGCACCGGCAGGGCCAATACAGCCATGAGCACATAGCGCGAAAGCGTCATCAAGCCACTGAGTGAGAGGCCAGCGTGCCGATGTAACGGCGACCCTTGAGTCCGTACCATAGCAGACCGGCTCCTAGAATCACTCCCGTGTACACGAATGCACCCCACGTGTTGTACCAAGGCGTGCCGTAAATGGCTTCGCGCGGCCAGGCCAGATTGAGTGCCATCCCGGCGCCCCACAGTACCGCGATGACATTGACCAACACTCCCCACCTGCCCATGGTGAAGTAGCCGCCCGCGGCGAGATCGGCGGGGGGCCAGTGCCCGCGCAGGCGCTTCAGCAGCAGAGGCCCCGTCACCATCAAGTACGCCAGGTAGATCATGATAACTGCGATCGACGTCAGTACGGTGAAGATCTTGGGCTGTCCGATGTTGACCACCAGGATCAGCGCGGCGATCACGCCGATGACGATGGCGGGGGTGATCGGCGTCTGAGTCTTGGGATTCACCCGGGCGAGTCTCTCCCCGAACGGAAGCGCATTGTCGCGCGCCATCGCGAAGGTCATGCGGATGGCGGCGGTGTGCACGGCCAGCGAGCACACGGTCACCGCGATCACGATGCAGATCAGGAATATCTTGCTCAACGGACCCCACATCACTTGTTCGACGATGTATTGCAGGCCGCCGCTGCTGCTGGCGATCTGCGGGTCGCTCAGGTTGGGCGCCGACAATATCGCGAACACCAGGATTGAGCCTCCGATGACGAAGGAGGCAAGGATGGCTCGCAGGATGGCCCGGGGAGCCGTGCGTCGGGGCTCGACCGTCTCCTCGCCCAGGGAACTCGCGGTGTCGAATCCGTACATTACATACCCCGAGGCCAGCGAGGCCATGAGAAATGCGCCCAGAAAGCCGCCACTGCCGCCGTAGCCGTTTGCCGAGAAAAACACTTCGGGCCCGCGCGTCGCGTGACAGGCCAGAATGATCGCGATCAAGCACGCGGCAATGAGCTCAATAAAGACGCCCGCGCTGTTGATCATCGCCATCAACCGCACTCCGAGCGCATTGACCACCGTGGTGAAGAGGATCAAGGCCGTACCGAGGATCACCGCGTTGGTGGCGAAATCGTAGGCACCCGAGCCGTCGCCGACGATCTGAAAACCGCTCCACAAGCGTGGCAGGTTGAGTTGCAGCGCAAGCACCACCGCAGACAGCGTAACGATCGAGGCGGTGAGCATCAGCCAACCCGCAGACCAGCTCACGATGCGGCTTCCCAGCTGTTTGGACCAATTGTAGACCGATCCTGCAACCGGGTATTTGGCAGCCAGTTCCATGAAGCACAGCGCGACCGCGAGCTGGCCGATCAATACCATGGGCCAGGACCACAGATAAGCCGGTCCGGCAGTACCGAAACCGAAATAGAACAGCTGAAAAGTACCGGTCAGGATCGAGATATAGCTGACACCGGCGGCGAAGCTGCCGAACTTTCCGATTCCGCGATCGAGCGACTCCCTGTATCCGAAGTGTTCCATACCGTGGTCGGTCCGAGCGGCGTCGGCCTCATTACCCATTAGCGTACCCCCAGTGAATCCATGTGCTCGAGAGCTTGACCCGGCGCCATTCAGAGCGGCATGATTGCGGCGGCGACCCGGTCATTGAACAGCCATTTAACGAGTTCTGATTGGCGATCACTCGCAACCCTAGCACTGAAAATAAACGTATAAATTCTATTGTTACGTATCTTAGACATAAACGGCCGGCAGCGTCCACTGGCCAGCTGAGAGAAGTCGGAGCCCGTAAATTGAATGACCAATCAGTGACCTCTCCCGTTGCCCCTCACTCCCCCATCGAGGACACACGGCGCCTTCAATTGGTTGAAGTGACCATCGACAGCCTAGCGGAACTTGGCTATGTGGGCACGACGCTGGCGCAAATTGCGACGCGGGCGGGGGTCTCGCCGGGCTTGGTTGCGCACTACTTCGGCGACAAGGACGGCCTGCTGGATGCGGCATTTCGTTCCTTGGCGCGGCGCGTGGGCAATCATGTCCGCGCGCGCCTGCGCCAGGTGTGCACGCCGCGCGGGCGAATTCAGGCCGTCATCGACGCCAACCTGGCACCGGAGGAATTCGAACAGCGCACCGGCACCGCGTGGCTCGCATTCTGGGGCCAGGTGCTGCAAGTCCCGTCCTTGAGGCGCGTGCAATCGGTGTATCAGCAGCGCACCCTGTCGAACCTGCGCGGCTCTCTGAAGAAGATGATGCCGCCGGACGAAGCGCAGGGCCTGGCGGCCATGATTGCCGCGATGATCGACGGCGTTTGGCTGCGCGCGGCGCTCTCCGGCTGGAAGGAAGCCGATAGTGAAAGCGCGCGGGCCATGCTGACCGCCTTCGTCGATGGCCGCCTCGAACACGCTGCCCGGGACGCCGCCGGGGCACGCGCGCCGGATGGGAGTGTCGCGGCGGCGCGGGCGAGCAGCACGGGTGCCGCGGCCGGCGAGCGATTTGCTTCCATCAATCCCGCCACCGGCGAAGTGCTGGGCCATGTCACGGCCGCCGGATCCGTCCAAGTCAACGCAGCGGTGCGCGCCGCCCACAAGGCACAGGCGGATTGGGGTGCCCTGACGGGTACCGTACGCGCCCGAGTGCTGCGCCGCGCCGCGGATATTTTGAGGTCGCGCAATCAGGAACTCGCCGAGCTCGAGACGCGCGATACCGGCAAGCCCATCCAAGAGACGACGGTGGTGGATGTCGCCTCGGGGGCGGATTGCTTCGAATACTTTGCCGGCTTGGCGCAAAGCCTCAGCGGTGAGCATATCGATCTGGGAACGGGAGCCTTCGGCTATACGCGCCGCGAACCCTTGGGCGTGGTGGCGGGCATCGGTGCCTGGAATTACCCGCTGCAGATCGCATGCTGGAAGGCTGCGCCGGCGCTGGCCTGCGGCAATGCCATGATATTCAAGCCCGCCGAGCTGACGCCGTTCACCGCCGTCAAGCTGGAAGAGATCTTGCTGGAGGCCGGAGCGCCGCCCGGTGTTTTTCAAGTCCTGCAGGGTTTCGCCGACACCGGCCGCCTGTTGACGCGCCATCCGGGCATTCGCAAGGTCTCGCTCACCGGCGAGGTCGGGACCGGCAAATCGCCGTTGATCGTTTTCGACGACGCCAAGCTCGACAATGCCGTTGCGGGAGCGCTGCTGGCGAATTTCTACTCCTCGGGGCAGGTATGCTCGAACGGCACGCGGGTGTTCGTGCAGCGCTCCATCAAGGCGGCCTTCCTGGAGCGGCTGCTCAAGCGCGTCGGCGCGATGCGGATCGGCGATCCGATGAACCCGCAGACTCAGGTCGGCGCTCTGATCTCCGAACAGCATATGTACAAAGTGCTCTCGTATATAGACCGCGGCCGGGCCGAGGGCGCGCGCTTGCTGGTGGGCGGCAGGCGGGTCACGAAGGGCGAATTGGCGAAGGGATACTTCGTCGCGCCCACGGTATTCGATGAGTGCCGGGACGACATGGCGATCGTGCGCGAAGAGATTTTCGGCCCGGTCATGTCCGTCCTGGAGTTCGACGAGGAGCGGGAAGTGATCGAACGCGCCAATGCCAGCGAATTCGGACTGGCGGCCGGGGTATTCACCAATGATTTGACCCGCGCTCATCGGGTGATCGCCCGCATGCAGGC
This sequence comes from uncultured Gammaproteobacteria bacterium, assembly GCA_963784105.1. Taxonomy (GTDB): domain Bacteria; phylum Pseudomonadota; class Gammaproteobacteria; order Steroidobacterales; family Steroidobacteraceae; genus Bog-1198. The sequence goes on along the minus strand of CAWAQE010000003.1, from coordinate 166,400 downwards.
CGGCACGTGCTGGATCAATCAATACAATGTCACACCGATTGAATTGCCCTTCGGCGGCGTGAAGCTCTCCGGGCTCGGCCGCGAAAACGGCCGTGCGGCCATCGAACACTACACGCAGCTCAAGAGCGTCTATGTGGCCATGGGCGATGTGGACTGCAGTTACTAGGCGCTGCGCGGAGCTGACGGCGCCGGGAGGTTGAGCTTGGAAAACGAGAATTTCGATTACGTCATCGTAGGGGCGGGGTCGGCCGGTTGCGTGCTTGCGGATCGATTGACCGCGGACGGACAGTATCGGGTGCTGCTGCTGGAATACGGCGGCTCCGACCGTTCCATCTTCATTCAGATGCCCTCGGCGCTGTCCATACCCATGAACATGCCGAAGTACAATTGGTTCTACCACACCGAGCCTGAGCCGCATCTGGGTGGACGGCGCATGCATACGCCGCGCGGCAAGGTGCTGGGCGGCTCATCATCCATCAACGGACTGGTGTACATCCGCGGCAATGCTCAGGATTTCGAGGGCTGGAGCGCGCAGGGTGCGGCGGGTTGGGCCTATCGGGACGTGCTGCCGTATTTCCGGCGCGCCGAGACTCGGGCTGAGGGAGGCAACGAATATCGCGGCAGCAGCGGCAAGCTGCAAACTCGGTATGGCACGCTGAGCAACCCCCTGCACGCGGCCTGGCTGGCGGCCGGCGTCCAGGCGGGGTATCCGCACACCGACGATGTGAACGGCTTTCAGCAGGAAGGTTTCGGCCGCATGGACATGACGGTGGGCAATGGCAGGCGCTGCAGCGCCGCCAACGCCTACCTAAGACCCGCGATGCACCGCCCGAATCTGAAAGTGCTGACCCATGTTCTGGCGACGCGCATCGTGTTCGAGGGGCGCCGGGCCGCGGCCCTGGAGTATGTTCAAGACGGCGACACGCATCGGGTGAAGATCGGGCGGGAACTGATTCTGTCCGGGGGGCCGATCAACTCGCCTCAGTTGTTGAAGCTTTCAGGCGTTGGGCCGGGGGCGGAACTGCGCGAGCACGGCATTCCCGTCGTTCACGATTTGCCCGGCGTGGGCGAGAACCTTCAGGATCATCTGGAATTTTATTTCCAGGTGGCTTCCAAGGAACCCATTACCCTGTACTCGTCTCTGGGCCTCTGGAGTCGCGCTCTGATCGGTGCACGCTGGCTGCTGCGCAAGGACGGCTTGGGCGCCACCAATCATTTCGAAACCTGCGGCTTCATCCGCAGCCGGCCGGGCGTGCCGTATCCCGACATCCAGTACCATTTTCTGCCCATGGCGGTGGCCTACGACGGCTCGACGCTGGCGCAGGAGCATGGCTTTCAAGCTCACGTCGGCCCGATGCGCACCAAGAGCCGCGGCTGGGTGCGCCTGGCCTCGACCGACCCTCGCGACAAGCCGCGCATCCTGTTCAACTACTTGAGCCAGCCGGACGATTGGACCGAGATGCGCGCCTGCGTGCGCCTGACGCGCGAGATTTTTGCGCAATCGGCATTCGATCGTTATCGAGGCCGGGAGATACAACCCGGCAGCGATGTGCAGACCGACGAGCAAATCGACGCCTTCATCCGCGCCAAGGTCGAGAGCGCCTACCATCCGTCCTGTTCGTGCAAGATGGGCAGTCCGCAAGATCCCATGGCGGTGGTCGCTCCGGACACGCGCGTGTATGGGCTCGAAGGGCTGCGCGTGGTGGATTCCTCCATCATGCCCTCGGTGACCACGGGGAACCTGAACGCGCCCACCATCATGCTGGCTGAGAAGGCCGCGGATCACATACTGGGCAAGGGGATGCTACCGCCGGAAAATGCGCCCTTCTATGCGGCGCCGCATTGGCGTGGCGCGCAACGGTAAAAGCATACGAGCCGCCTGTCTCGAATCTGTCATCCATATCGCCATTGAAGCGTTCTACCATTGAGGCGCTGCCCGCGCCGCGGTGTGCGCCGGCGGGCATCTGTTATGACTCTTGCGAGGATCACAGCGATGTATCGACTTACAGTGGATGGCCGATTTTGGAATAGCCGATCTTGCGCGCGAGCTTGGGCCGTCGCGCTTTTTTGCGTTGCCGTCATCCTGATCGGCGGGGCGGACCCGGCATCGGCGGCCGATGCGCAGCAAGCCGGACAACAAGCTTCGGCGCCGCCCGCCATGGCCGGCGGCATGGCCCACATGTCCGGCCACATGTATATGACCACGCTCAGGCCCGTGAAGGAGGGCGACCGTCAGAAGGCCGACGCGCTGGTGCAGAGCGCCAAGGCGGCCATGGCGCCGTACCGGGATTATCGCAAGGCCCTGGCCGACGGCTACGAGATTTTTCTACCCAACATCCCGCAACCTCAATATCACTTTACGAAGGCTGCGTACGGCCTGCTGGCGAGAGTGAGTTTCGATCCCTCGAAACCGACCTCGCTGCTCTACACCAAGAATGCCGATGGCGGCTACAAGCTCGTCGGGGCAATGTACACCGACCGGGTAGGTGCGTCGGAGGATGAGTTGAACGATCGAATTCCCTTGAGCATTGCGCGCTGGCACCAACACATCAATTTTTGCAAGGCGCCGCCGGGGCAAAAGATGGGCTATGTCGGCCCCGAGGCGAAGTTCGGTCTGCTGGGGTCCATCACGACCAAGGATGCCTGCGAGGCGGCGGGCGGGGAATTCCATCCGCATATTTTCGGATGGATGGTTCATGTGTATCCCTACGAGACGGATCCGAAGAAGATCTGGTCGACGAACGACGATGAGCAAGGTCACGACAACATGGATCATTCCGCTATGGCGGGAGAAGGGCGACCTCTTTGAACACATGCGGGACTTGCACGATCCCTAGTACCTCGTCGCGGTGTTTATGTAGAGATGGGTTGACGGCAATCCAAGCCGGACACAGGCCTGTGCCGCGGGGCTCTGCGGTAGAACGATCCTATTGGATGCGGCGCCGGCCAGCTTCACGATCCATGTTTCATGCCGGCGCAGTCCATAGGATTCGTCGAGACCTAGACATTCGCGTATCGCGTCCGGGATCATCTCCACGGCGGCGCGGCCGAGTATTCGCTGCATCCAACGCAGCGGCCGCGGAAAGGCCGGGGCGTCCCGCATGATTTGCAGGAACTGAAAGACGATGGGGGACGGCTCCAGCCGGCCTCGCATGGAATCGAACAGAGCCTGCCGCTGGGCATCCGACGCCGGCGAGTCGAGCGCACCGTATAGCTTTGCGACCGGCGCGCCCTCACGATAGAAGGCATCGAGTTCCGCCCGGCTGAGCGGTTCGACATAGTGGCGGTAGGCCTCGGCAATACCGAATGCCGCGGTTGCATGCACCCAGGCCAGCAGACGCGCATCGCCCGCGGAGTAGGGCATGCCCGCCGGCGTCTTCCCGGCGACTTTGGCATGCATCCGCACCACCCCTGCGATCATGGACCGGGCGGTGCTGCCCGCGCCATACACGGTGACCATGGCCGCCAATGCGGTTCGCTGCAGCCGGCCTACCGGATCCTTGCGAAATGAGGAATGTTCCCATACGCCGGTACGCACCGCCGGTTCGGCCAGCTCGAGAATGACGGCAGCCAGGCCGCCGATGTACAGCGCGATGGGATTCTTGAAAATGCGCCACGACACAGAGTTTGGGCCGACCAACGCTTCTTCTCCCGCCGGCCGAGTGAAGTCGGCCTTGGCCTTAGGCGGGTTCAGGAACGCTCCGGCAGCCGCGTCGAGCCTGCGCTGCAGGCTCCATGGCAGGCGAATGATGCTGCTACTGGGATGCATTACGCACCACGGATTGGATTCGCCGGCTCTCCAACCACTGCCAGGAGATGAGCGCCGGCAGACCGCAAAGCACTTCACGGATGCGCTTGGCCATCGACACCGCCAAGGCTAATTCACTGCTGATGCCGAAGGCGTGCCCGAAGATGACCAGCCCCGCCTCTTGCACGCCGATGCCGGCCGGCACGATGAATGCCAGATGCCGCACCGCCTGAGTCATGCTCTCGAGCACCAGCGCCGTCCCCCAGCCGACGGGATGCCCGAAGAGACGCAATGCGAACCAGATTTCGAAGCACCCGCAGGTCAGCGCCGCGAACTGCAGCGCCGCTGCGCAGAGCAATCTCCATCCCCGGCGCAGGCAGGCGCGCAGCTCGTGATCGAGCGATGCTGCCTGTTCGGACATCGTGCTTTCACCCACCAAGGGCCCCAGGAATTTTTGCAGCCGGCCGAAGGCCGACCCGTAGCGCAGGAGCAGCACCGTGAGCACCGGCACGGGCAAGGTCAATGCAAAGGCGAGCAGCAAACGCCGATAGTCCTGGCCTGCCGCGTTCAACTCCAGCAGCAGAACCAACCCCAAGGCGGTAAATAGATACACCACCACGAGGGTGGTTACCATTTCGACGATGACGGTGGCACCGACGGGGGCCGCGGCCAGCCCGCGCCACCGCAGCAGGCGAACCCCGACCACTCCGCCCCCGACGCTCGCCACCGGAAGCAGACGGTCCACCCCCTCGCGAACCGCCGTGACCCAGAGCAGGTAGCCAAGACTTGCGCGATTTTCCGGATCGTAGGGCTGCAGCAGCGCCAGCCAGCCGAGGGCGTAGAGGGCGAAAAAAAACATGCGATACGGTGCCAGCCATAGCACCTGCCAGCCGCCGGAGTCCAATGTCTGCAGCATCGCGGCGAGATCCGAGCGGATCATCAGAACGACCAGCAATGCCAGCCCGAGCAGGCCGCCGATGTATGCCGCGATTTTCATCGCCAGTTGGGTACTCAGGACAAGGGATGCATGACGCCGTCCGCGTCGACGTCGAATTCATTGCCCCGCCATGTGACGTGGGAGACGAAGAAGCTCCGGCACCAGACCCAGGCGGTCAGCAGATCGCGCACGGGCAGGAGCCAGAAATCCGACATCGGGGCCCGCTCGCCGGCCAGCCGCGGCACGAAGTGCAGCACCAGCCGCGCTGCCACCGTCGTCCCAAACAGGCTCCAGGCGGCGATCGAAAGCGCCGACCCCGCGGTCGCGGCGAGGATCCCGCAAATGGCCAGAGGCAGGCTGAAGGTGATGAAGATCAGCCGAAAGCTCAGCGGCCGCAGCACGCGAATGGTGCGCATCCAGCGCAGCTCATGCCGCCTCAGCGACTCGAAGTTCGGTTCGTGGTGCTCTCCCTTGACCAGATACGGCGAGAGCACGATACGCAGTCCCAGCCCGCGAACCAGCTCGCCCAACCGATAGTCATCAGCGAGATGGTCGACCAAAGTCCGAAGCCCCCCGATCGCCTGCAGGGTATCCCGCCGAATGCAGATGGTCTGGCCGGAGACATAGCCCTGGTGGCCGAACAGCCATGCCAGCAGCACCGAGGGTACATACCACTCGTTGATGTACATGGCTCCGAGGCGCGACCATAGCTCAGGCGTCGGCTCGCCTCGATAGATGCAGGTGACGAGGCCGACATCGCTATCCAGGAGCGGTGCCGTCACTGCGGCCAGATAGTCGCTCTCGACGAATGCGTCGCTGTCCGCCATGGCCATGATGTCGTGGCGGGCATAGGGCAACATGTTGATCAAGTTGCTGATTTTCAAATTGCTGCCATGCAGCCGCGGATCGATCACCAGATCGATCGGCAGCGAGGGAAATTCCGCCGCCAGACGCTTCACCACCGCGCACGCAGGATCGCCGGGATCTCGTACGCCGAACACGATTTGAAACTCCGGGTAATCCTGCCGGCAGAACGAGCGCAGATGCTCGTACAAGCCGGGCTCCGCACCGCACAGGGGCTTGAGCACGGTGACCGGCGGCCGCGGCCGCGCGGCCTTCTTCAGCCCTTGCATCTGCCAGGCGAGCCTCGCGACGACTGTAATCAGCGCGTAACCGGCCGCCAGGCTCAAGCAGGCGAAACCGACTACGGTCATGAGCGGATGTATGGACGGCATGGGTGCGATCCCGCCGTTTCAGGCCTCGTGAGCTCGCAGGAAGCGGAAGAACTCGACCCCTTCGCGCAGACGCCGCGTCATCATGTCCCAGCTCGTCAGCATTTCCTTGACGATTTCCCAGATTTTGCCGGGACGGAAATAGAAGCGCTTATAGAACACTTCCATGCTGTGGAATATCTCTTCCTTCGACAGGTGCGGATAGCTGATGGCGGCCAGCTGCACGCCCTTGTCATTGACCAGGTTGACGGCATCGTTTTCCTGCAGCCAGCCGTTATCGACCGCCTGCTTGTACAGCGTCGTTCCGGGGTAGGGCGCAGCCAGCGACACCTGGATGGTGTGCGGATTGATCTCCTTGGCGAATTCGATGGTGGCCTCGATCGTCTCCCGGGTTTCGCCCGGCAATCCGAGAATGAAGGTGCCGTGAATGAGGATGCCGAGCTTGCGGCAATCCTCGGTGAAACGCCGCGCGATGTCGGTGCGCAGCCCCTTCTTGATGTTGAGCAGGATCTGATCGTCGCCCGATTCATATCCCACCAGCAGCAGGCGCAGGCCGTTGTCCTTCATCACCTTCAAGGTCTTGTACGGAACGTTCGCCTTCGCATTGCAGCTCCAGGTCATGCCGAGCTCGCCCATGCCGTGGGCGATGGCCTCGACGCGCGGCAGGTTCGAGGTGTCGGTGAACGTGTCGTCGTCGAACATGATTTCCCTGACTTCGGGCATGTTCTCCTTGATCCAGCGCACCTCCGCGAGGACGTTCTCGGCGGAGCGCACCCGGTAGCGATGCCCGCCCACGGTTTGCGGCCACAGGCAGAAGGTGCACTTCGAGCGGCAGCCGCGGCCGGTGTAGAAGCTCACGTAGGGATGCTTCAGATAGCCGATGAAGTAGTTCTCGATCTTCAGATCCCGCCGGTAGACCGGCGCGACGAACGGCAACTCGTCCATGTTCTCGAGGATGGGGCGCGGCAGGTTGTGCACGATGCGGGCGTCGTCGCCGCGATAAGAGAGGCCCTTGATGTCCTTCAGCGGCATGCCCTCGGCCACTTCCTTGCAGGTGTAGTCGAACTCCTCGCGGCAGACGAAATCCACCGCCTGAGTGGCCTTCAGCGAACCCTCCGGATCCACCATGGTCTTGGCGCCGACCAAGCCGATCAGCAGGCGGGGATTGTCCCGCTTCAGCAATTCGGCGAACTTCGCGTCGGTTGGAAATGACGGCGTGCTGGTGTGCATGATGACGAGCTCGTAGCCGCGCGCGATCTCGAGGCTCTGCTCGACGGTGAGCTCGTCGGCCGGGGCATCCAGCAATCGCGAGTCCGGCACCAGAGCCGCGGACTGAGCCAGCCAGGTGGGGAACCAAAACGACTTGACCTCACGCTTGGCTTGATAGCGCGAGCCGGCGCCGCCGTCGAAACCATCGAAGGAAGGGGCCTGCAGGAAGAGTGTTTTATACGCTCGCGCGGCCGGGGAGGGGGACGTCATTACTGGTGCTCACAGATGCGTTCGATGATTACAAAGACAGGGAAATTCTGTTGGAGTTCAATGACATTGCTGTTACGGGCGCGCCGCCGGCAATGCCTCGGAAGCTCTTCAACACAAAGTATCAGGTGCGCGGGGAAACGCAAGTGGGGATGAACGGGCACCGTGACGTTGACGTCACCCGAATGACTCCATCCCCCCAGACCCTGTGTACCGGGTCAATATGAATCACCGGACATGCGCCGGCGCTAAAACAGGCGTTACATATCAAGTGGTTGAGATGCTTATATCAAGACATCATGATGATGCATCGACCCTTTAATACATCGACTCTCTAATGCATCGACGAGGCAGCCTGGACCAGGGCTTCACAGTCCGCATCCTTCGTCGCGCCATGGCCGACGAAAGTCAACACTGAGGTCAGGGGTGTCAACAGCGCTCCAAGCACCATCGCTCCCGCCGATTGGGCCACGCCAGGTTGAATCTCTGGACGGGCCAAAGTGCCGCGCACCCGCATGGATGTGCTCGATGGGACCAGCCGTACGCCTTTGGGGTGACCGCGCAAAACCAAATCGAGGGCTTCAGAGTCCATATGAATCGTGCCGTCCCCGATGATGAGAGCGGGATCGGTGTCGATCACCAGTGATTGCGCGGCGAGAGTGCCGTCATGAGCGGAGAAGCTCGCCACTGCGCAACGGACGGGAGTCTCTTTCGCGCTCTTGGTCAGCAGCAATCCGAGCCCGCGCAAATCGCTTGCCGCGAGTTTTGCCAACGACGCGCGTATGGTGGCGTGCGAGAGCACGGCGGTCGCGGCGCCGTTGGCGCTTGCGGCGACCTGATGGAGGGAGCTGCCATGGCCTTTGACGGCGACTCGCGCCCGCAGCAGTCCCTCGATCGGCGGCTCGGCAGCGGCATCGTGGAATAGCTCGCCGGCCTGCAGCCCAAAGATCTCAAGGTCTATATCCGCCGCCGGATTGTCCGTCGTCGCATCGAGTCTGCCACGTAGGGTCAGTCTGCCGCCGAGCACCTCCGCTGACAGCGGAGAGAGGACGAGGATGCCGTGATCCAGCGTCAATTTGGCCGAAAGATCCTGCAACGGCACCCGGCCCACCTCGACGCGCTGCGCATGAAAGTGCACCACTCCGTCGCCGCGGCGCATCGTGGCAGGATTGAGTTCTTCCTTGGACAGCAGCATCGGGGGTTCCGCCGGCGTCTTGGCATCTCGGCCCGTTGTCTGTGCACCGATATCCGCCATGCGCAGAGCCCGCGAATTCAGCTCTGCGTCGAAACTCGGCCGGCCGTCGGAGGTTTCGATCGACACGGTACCTCGCACATCGCTTTGTCCGGAGTTCAAGGCAAGATCGGTGAACCGGGTATTGCTTCCACGGCGTGCGAGATTGCCTGTTAGGCGGTAGCTGCCGGTATTCACCAAGGTCACGCCGGTCAGATGATACAGATCCTTCAAGTCGGCGCCTGCCGCATCGAAGGTCGCATCGAGCACGTCGAAGTCGAAAGGCCGCGAAAGAAAACCGCTGCCGGTCAGTCGCGTAGCGCTCGAACTCTCGGCGTAAGTAAATCGGTAGGGCCTTGCGCGGCTGGCGGCGGCGAGCGGATCGGCATCGACTTCGAAAGTGACGGGCCTGCCGTTCAGTTGGCCCACACCTTCGAGTCGCAGCGGCGGCGGCCCCGCTCCCGTCTTCTTCACGTCATAGGAGGACACCGCTCCTTCGAATGTCAGGTGCCGAAGCGCGTCGGCGAGTTCGACGTGAGCGTCGCGCATCGACAGACTGCGGACCATCGGCAGGTTCTTGCCGGGCTCAGTCTGCCAATTGGAGCGGCCGGACGAATCGCGCACCAGATGAAGCGTCGCCGCTTTCATCTCCAATTTCTCGATGTCGAGCGGATGCCCAAATCCCGGCAGCCCGATGCTCAGCGACAGTTCCCCGATCCGCGCAATGAACCCCGGCGGCATCCAGGGCGGATTGCCGATCGTTACCTGCCCGGCAATCAAGCGTGGATGGAAGGAGAGAACATGAGCCTCGAGACTGCCTTCAACGGTGACCGGACGGGCAACGCGCGAGGCGATGTAGCGGATGAGCGGCTCACGGAAGTGACCACTGTCCAAGGCAGCGCCCATCGCTGCGATCAGGGCGATCGCGGCGATCAGCGTGCCGGCTGCGCACTGCAATGCTCGGCGGAAGACCAATGATTCATTCATGGCCGATGCGTCTGCCTGTGTGCAAGCCGGGGAAAGCCCGGCCACCTTCGCACTCCTTGCCGGGACTGTCTGTAGGACGGTGGGCAAATCGGGTCAATGCGTTTCCAGTGGGTGCCGGCCATTACCTTCGGGCATTCTTTTCATCTCCGAATGCATGCATTTTATTATTATAAATTAATATCTTACATGACTTATATCGATAAACTCTAGACGCGACGCGCGGTTTCCGCGTGGTCCTTTTGAGGAATCGACCACCGATCGAAGCGGCGGATGCGCCGGCCAGAGAACACGGTGGCCGCCGCCGCACATGCTAAAGTTTCAAATTCCGGAACGAGAAAGCAGGCTATGACTGATCGATTGACATCCTTACTCGCAGAGCGGCCGTGGCTGCTCGCCGACGGCGCGACCGGCAGCAATCTGTTCGATCGAGGCCTGCAGTCGGGCGATGCGCCCGAATTATGGAATGCCGAATATCCGGAGCGCATCGCCGAATTGCAGCGCGCCTTCGTCGAGGCCGGGGCCGACATCATTCTGACGAACACCTTCGGCGGCACGCGGCATCGGTTGAAACTCCACAAAGCGGAAACACGAGTTGCGGAGCTCAACGAGAAAGCGGCCCGCATATCGCGGGCGGAAGCCGATCGAGCCGGACGCGTGGTGCTGGTCGGCGGAAGCATGGGGCCGACCGGCGAGATCCTCGAGCCCTTGGGTCCATTGAGCTGGGACGCCGCACGGGAGGCCTTCGCCGAGCAGGCCGCCGCGCTCGAACGCGGCGGCGCGGATCTGCTTTGGATCGAAACCATGTCCTCCGTCGAGGAAACCGAGGCGGCCGTCGCCGGCGCACGCACCACCGGCCTTCCGACAGTCGCCACGTTGAGCTTCGACACCAATGGCCGCACCATGATGGGCATCACGCCGTCCGAACTGGCGGCATTGCATCGCAAGCACCAACTCGCGGCCTGCGGCAGCAATTGCGGCACCGGGCCGTCGGAGCTCGTCGCGTGCATCATCAACCTTGCGACCGCCTCGGATCCCACCGCCATCCTCGTCGCCAAGGCGAACTGCGGCATTCCGCAATTCGTCGACGGCGCCATCCGCTTCAACGGAACTCCGGAGCTGATGGCCGAATATGCCCGGCTGTCGCTGGATGCCGGAGCGCGGATCATCGGCGGCTGCTGTGGCACAACGCCCGCGCACTTGCGCGTCATGCGTGCGGCTCTCGAGACCCATGTGCGCGGGCCGAAGCCGGACTTGGCCACCATCGAATCCAGGCTCGGCGCCATTTCAACCGGCGCGACAGCCCAATTGCGCGGCGAACTGAGCCGCGAAGCCGGTGCCGCTGCCGGCGCGAGAACCCGGAGAACGACGAGCCGCCGGGGCGCGCAAGCGGAAAATTCCTGAGGCCCGCAGCGCGGCTGCAGGGCAGGCCGGCTCTCAAGGATACTTGTTTTCTACGGCGTCTCGGACCAGGTGCGTGTCATAGACCAATACGACCGACGCGATATGGCCGGTATCCGGGTCGAAATTGAACACATCGGCGCATTCGAACGCGACCTTCGAACCGTCCTTCAGCCGCCAGTCGTATAGATAATAGGCAACCGCCCGCATATGGCCTTCGGCGCTGACCAGCACATCGTGCACGGTGAGCTCGCTGGAACTCGACGCACCGGCGACTTTCGCGATGTAGGAACGCACGGGAAGCCGGCCGAGGAACGGCGACTGAACCCAGCCGTCGGGAGTGAAGAGCGCGGCCGCCTTGTCGGCGTCGTTCGCTTCGAGGGCCTTGAGATACTTGCGCACAGCTTTCTGCATATGCCTCTCCTATCCTGCGATGCCCGAATCCGGCGATGCTCCAAGCCAAGAGCTTAACCATCTCGGCAGGACAAGGAAAGGGGCGGGCCCGGGGGGGGGGCAAGGAGCGGGGCGCAAGCTACGGGAATCCGGTATGTTACGCCGCGCAACGGCGGCGCTGCGGCCGCGACTCGAGGACTCCATGATGAGTGCGACGAATTCGGAAGGTCTGTGGCTCGGGCTCGACACCGGCGGCACGTTCACCGACGCCGTGCTGCTCGCCGAAGGCCGCCGAGTCGTCGCCAGCGCCAAGTCGCTGACGACTCCCTGGAATCTTGCCATCGGCATCGGCAAAGCCATACGCGCGGTGCTGGACAGCCAAGGCGCGGCCGCGGGCCGCGAAGCGGTCACCCTGGTATCCGTGTCGACGACTCTCGCCACGAATGCCGTCGTCGAAAACCGCTTCAGCCCCGTGTGCACGCTGCTGATCGGATTCGATGATGCGATGGTCGAGCGTTCGGGTCTGCAGCGCCCCGGCAGCGGCGGCTTGGTGGTTCGCATCGCAGGCGGCCACATGGCGACCGGCGAGGAGTCTTGCCCTCTCGACGAGGCCGCCGTGGCCCGCGCGGTCGCCGAGCACGAGGCGCGCGTCGAGGCGTTTGCGGTCGCGGCCAATTTTTCCGTGCGCAATCCGGATCATGAGCTCAAGGCGCGGCAGCTGATTCGCGCGCTGACGCCGAAGCCGGTCACCTGCGCACATGAATTGAGTTCCAAGCTCGATGCTCCGCGGCGCGCGCTCACGGCGGCGCTGAACGCGCGCCTCACGCCTCAGATCCGTCATTTGATCGAGGCTCTGTCGCTAGTCCTCGAGAATGAGTCGATCAGCGCGCCGCTCATGATCGTCAAAGGCGACGGCTCATTGATGAAGGCGGAAATCGCCCTCGAATATCCGGTGGAGACCATCTTGTCGGGTCCTGCGGCGAGCGTCGTCGGGGCGGGCTTCCTCACGGGCCTCGCGGATTTCGTCGTCTCGGACATGGGCGGTACCACCACCGACATCGCGGTGGTGTCCGGCGGACGGCCGATCATCAGCGGTGAAGGCGCACTGGTCGGCGCCTGGCGCACCATGGTCGAGGCCGTGGACGTGCGCACCAGCGGTCTCGGCGGCGACAGCGAAGTACACTTCGACAGGCAGCACCGCTTGCGCGTGGGGCCGCGCAAGGCCATGCCGCTGTGCCTGCTCGCGCATGGCTTTCCCGCCGCGCTGGTTCAGCTGCGATCGATGGCGGAACTGGAACGTCTCCCGGCGCACCCGACGCATTTTGCGTTTCGCACCGAGAGAGCGCCCCCGGTCCATTTATCGGCGCTCGAGCGGCGGGTCTGGGATGCGCTGGACGCGCAGCCGCGCCAGGCATCCGAGGTCGCGCACAGCGGCTCGGCGATGGAGGCGCTGCGCCGCCTTGCCGACGCCGGTCTCGCGGCCGTCGCGGCCTTCACCCCGAGCGATGCCATGCACGTGCTCGATCGGCAGACGGGGTGGTGCCGGGAGGCGGCCGAACTCGGCGCGCGCATTCTGGCCACCGAGGAACGCAATGCACGCGCCGCGCGCGCCGCGGTGTCGCCGCGGGCCATCTGCGAGCGGACATACGAGCACGTCGTGTGCGAGACCGGCCGTGCGCTGCTTGCTGCGGCATTGGCGCACGATCCCGGCATTCACACGCGCGGCCGCGGTTGGGGCGAGCTGGGCGAGCGGCTCATCGAGGACACCGTCGCCGGACGGCGTTTCTCGAATCTGATGCAGGCCACATTCGGTCTCGCGCGGCCGCTGGTCGCCATCGGCGCGCCCGTCGGCGCCTACTATCCCGAAGTGGCGCGGCGCCTGGGCGCGCCGCTGTCCATTCCTAAGCATGCCGAGGTTTGCAATGCGGTGGGCGCGGTCGCAGGAGTGGTATCGCAGACAGTCGAAGTTCTGGTGAATCAGCCCGCGTTCAAAGTTTTCCGCGTACATGACCCTGCGGGAATCAAAGACTATTCGGACCCGCAGCCCGCGCTCGAACATGCCAAGCGCCTGTCGCAGGAACTCGCCCTGGCGGCTGCCCGCCGCGCCGGCGCTGCCGAACCGCACGTGGAAACCAGCGTCACCGAAAAGCTCGCGCCGGTGGGCCCCGGAGACGATTACCTCGCGGAAGCGGTGGCTCGATCGACCGCCACGGGACGGCCGCTGGCGGGCCACGCCGGAGCGCCGCATATCGGATAAAGGCATGCGGCCGCGCCGGCATATCGGATAAAGGCATACCGGGAACAAAATAAATCCATTGCGTCGCGTAAATTGCGCAGAGGGGCACGGGGCTCGAGCCGATTTTATTTATAATATTTCGCGTCCACACTGCCGAGCAGCACCTGCATGAAACAACCCGATGAGACGACGATCGGCCGGCGCAGCCGGCGCCGCGGCGCCGGCGCCGACGTCAGCCACGCCGTCTTCGATCGCACGCGGCCGTACCGCCATTTGCGCAATCCGTTTGCACCCATGAGGGTGTTCTCCGACGATCAGGTCGCCTCGATTCACGAGGCCGCGCTCGTCATGCTGGAGACCCAGGGCATGAAGGTGCTGTCCGCGGATGCGCGCGTGCGATATCGAAACGCGGGCGCCGACATCGACGAGACCACGCTGATGGTGCGGCTCCCCCGGGAACTGGTGAGCGCTTCGCTTGCGACGGCGCCGCACGACATTACCTTGCACGCCGTCGATCCGGAGCGCCACGTGCCGCTGTCGAATCCCAGCGTTGCCTTCGCGGTCACATCGGGGCCTCCGAACATCATGGACACGGCGCGCGGCAGGCGCGCCGGAACATTCGAAGATTTCTGCAATTTGATGAAGCTGTGCCAAAGCTTCGAGGTGATCCACGTGCTCGGCGGGGCGACCGAGCCGCAGGACATACCGGTTCAGATCCGCCATCTGGAAGTGACGCGGGCCCAGCTCCTGCTGACCGACAAAATCCCCTTCATTTTTTCGCGCGGGCATGGTCAGGTCGCCGATAATTTCGAGCTCATCCGGCTGGCGCACGGCATCTCTCCCGAGGAGTTCCGCGCGCGGCCGTACACCTACACCATCATCAACACCAATTCTCCGCTGCAGCTGGACATTCCGATGGCGGACGGCATCGTCGATTTCGCCAACGCGGGCCAGGTGCTCATCATCACGCCGTTCACGCTGGCGGGCGCGATGGCGCCGGTGACCATCGCCGGCGCACTGTCGCTGGCGCATGCCGAATTTCTCGCGGGCCTGACGCTCGCGCAGATCGTCAAGCCCGGCGCGCCGATCGTTTACGGCAGCTTCACCTCGAACGTCGACATGAAATCCGGTTCGCCCGCCTTCGGCACTCCCGAGTACGTCAAGGCGGCCTTCGGCGCGGGACAGCTGGCGCGTTTTCTCGGCTTGCCGTGGCGCTCCTCGAATGCAACCGCTTCGAACATTCCCGACGCGCAGTCCGCCTACGAATCGCAGATGAGCCTGTGGGGCGCACTGTTCGGCGGCTGCAACTTCATCCTGCACGCCGCGGGCTGGCTGGAGAGCGGATTGACCACCTCGTACGAGAAATTCATTCTCGATATAGAAATGCTGCAGATGTTCGCCGAGGTGTTCCAGCCGGTGGGCGCCGAGCCGTCCGATCTCGCGCTCGAGGCGGTGGCCGAGGTTGGAGCCGGAGGACATTTCTTCGGCTGCGCGCACACCATGGAAAGATACCGAAGTGCGTTCTATGCGCCTCTGGTTTCCGACTGGCGCAACGCCGGCCAGTGGGCCGACGACGGTTCGAAAACGGCGACCGAGCGAGCCAGCGCCATCTGGCGGAACGAATTGCAGCGTTATGTAGCGCCGGCGCGCGACCCGGCGATCGTCGAGGCGCTGGACTCCTATGTGGCGCGGCGCAAGGCAGAGGGCGGCGCGCCCCCGGTGACCTGAGGATGTCGCGTCTGCGATGCTGAGGATGTCGCTTCTGGACACGTCGCCGTCGCGATATTACAAGCCCGCAGGCCGGTTGCGTCTTAACATGAATTCGAGAAAAGCTGTGTATTTCGGTTGCGGTTCGGAAGAATAACCGTTGGAGAGGTAGATGGCAGAGCCCACTGAGGATGAATTCGACCTGACCTCGCTCAATGACGAGGAATTGACCGAACAGGTTCACGACGACCTGTACAACGGCCTCAAGGCCGAAGTCGAAGAGGCGACGCGGATTTTCCTCAAAAGGGGCTGGTCGGCCGAGCGGGTGCTGAACGATGCGCTGGTCGAGGGCATGCGCATCGTCGGCATCGATTTTCGCGACGGCATCCTGTTCGTGCCCGAGGTATTGCTGGCCGCGAACTCCATGAAGGGCGGGATGGAAATCCTGCGGCCTCTGTTGGCCGAAACCGGCGTCGAGCCCATCGGCAAAATCGTCATCGGCACGGTCAAGGGCGACATTCACGACATCGGCAAGAATCTGGTGTCGATGATGCTCGAGGGAGCGGGTTTCGAGGTCATCGACCTCGGCATCAACAACCCGGTCGAGAAGTACTTGGATGCGCTCGACAAGCACAAGCCCGACATCCTCGGCATGTCGGCGCTGCTGACCACCACCATGCCGTATATGAAGGTGGTGATCGACACGCTGAAGGAGCGCGGCATCCGCAATGATTTCATCGTGCTCGTCGGCGGTGCACCGCTGAACGAGGAGTTCGGCAAGGCTGTCGGCGCGGACGCCTATTGCCGCGACGCCGCGGTGGCAGTCGAGACCGCCAAGGGGCTGATCGCCGCCCGGCGAGCCGGCGCGGCGGCGCACTGAGCGCAGAGCGCGCCATGGGGCAGATCAGCTCGCCGACGGAGCCGCCCAGCGGCCAAGGGATGCTGATCATCGCCTGCGGGGCGCTGGCGCACGAGATCACGGCACTGCGCCGCGCCAACGCCTGGGACGAGTTGGATGTGCGCTGTCTGCCGGCTGAACTGCACAATCGGCCGGAAAAGATACCCGCCGCCGTCCGTGCCCTCATTCACTCCTCGCGCGAGCACTATCGTTCGATCTTCGTGGCCTACGGCGATTGCGGCACGGGCGGATTGCTGGACGCTGTGCTTCGCGAGGAGGGCGTCGAACGCATTCCCGGCGCGCACTGCTATGAATTCTTCGCCACCGGGCCGGTATTCGCGGCGCTTGCCGAAGCCGAGCCCGGCACTTTCTATCTCACGGATTTCCTGCTGCGCCATTTCGAGCGCCTGGTGATTCGCGGTCTCGGGCTCGACCGGCATCCGGAGCTCTTTTCGATGTACTTCGGCAATTACCGCAAGCTGGTCTACCTGGCCCAGGCGCCGGACGCACAGACGCAGGCTGAGGCGCGTGCCATTGCCGCACGCATGGGTCTGCAGTTCGAATACCGTGAAACCGGCTACGGGACGCTGGGAACGACGCTCACCGCCGCGGTGAGCCGCAATGAAGAGGTCGTGGCATGGCATCGCTGACCGTCATTTCCTGGCGCGACATACCGGCGCAGGTCGTCGTCAAGCAGGGCCGCGAGGCCGCCAAGGTGCAGCTTTCGCAGCGCTTTCAAGAGGCGGTGGACCGTGCCGCCATGCGCGCCGGCAAAGGCAGCTCCGATGCCTACCTGGCCGACTGGGCGCGCAGCGAACCGCATCCCTGCGGCGATGACATCAAGGCCGAGGCGTCCGCCGAGGCCGCGCGCCTCGAGGCGAAGTATACGGACGAGGATCTGGAGCGGCTGATTCGGGCGAAGGGTCTGGATGCGAACCGCGACGCCGCGGGTGCGGGCGATCCGGCTGCGGGCGATCCGGGCTCGGGTGCCGCGCCGGCTTCTTCAGAGTCCGGCTGATGTATTCAGTCAGGCTATGGTCGGTGCGCCACGCTCGCGGCTTGAACGCCTTCTATCGCGGCTTCGAAGCGGTGCTGGTTCGCCTGAACGGCGTGTTCCGCGCAGTGGGATATGAACGGATCGAGCGGCCCACCGCGGCCGTGGAGAGAGCCGTCAAAGGCCTGCTGTTCGATTGCCGGATGTGCGGCCAATGCGTGCTCAGTTCGACCGGCATGTCCTGCCCGATGAATTGTCCCAAGACCCTGCGCAACGGCCCCTGCGGGGGGGTGCGCGCCGACGGCAATTGCGAGGTCAAGCCGGAGATGCGCTGCGTCTGGGTGGAGGCCTATCGAGGCAGCGAACGCATTCCCGGCGGCGTCGAGTCCATGCGCAAGGTGCAGGTCGCCGTCGATCAACGCCTGCAGGGGCGCTCTTCCTGGCTGCGCGTTACGCGCGAAAAGTGCGGCGAGGACGAGTCTGCGCCGAAGCAGGGCCCGAAGGCCACCGTGAAGGGTGCCTCTTGAAGTTCGAGGACGAACCGGTTCCAGGCTACCCGCTGCCCATCCTGCCGGGCCACACCTCTCCGGGGCGTTTCGAACGAGTGCTGCGCGCTGGCGGCTTCGCCGTCACCACCGAGCTTGCACCGCCGGATTCAGCCGATCCTGAGGATGTGTACAAGCGGGCGCGCGTGTTCGATGGCTACGTGGATGCCATCAACGCCACCGACGGCAGCGGCGCCAATTGCCACATGTCGAGCATTGCCGTCTGCGCTTTGCTGACGCGCGTCGGCTACGCGCCCATCATGCAGATCTCCTGCCGCGACAAGAACCGCATTGCGATTCAGGGCGACATTCTGGGCGGCGCCGCGATGGGCGTCTGCAACATGCTGTGCTTGACGGGCGATGGAGTGCAGGCGGGCGATCATCCGCAGGCAAAGCCCGTGTTCGATCTGGACTGCGTGTCGCTGCTCGAGATCGCGCGCACGCTGCGCGACGATCATCATTTTCAAAGCGGCCGCAAGATCAGCTATGCGCCGCGGGTGTTCTTCGGCGCCGCCGAAAACCCCTCCGGCCTGCCTCATTCATGGAGGCCGCAGCGCCTGGCGAAGAAAGTGGCCGCAGGGGCGCAATTCATTCAGACCCAGTACTGTTACGACCTGCCGCTGCTGCGCCGGTTCATGGATGAGGCGGAGCAGCTCGGCCTCTTCGGCAAGGTCTACATACTCGTCGGCGTCGGTCCGCTGCGCTCGGCCAAAACGGCGGAGTGGATGCGCAAGAACGTCCCCGGCATGCATGTTCCGGACGACATCATCGCGCGCCTCAGCGGCGCGCAGGATCAGGCGCGCGAGGGCCGCAACATCTGCGTCGAGCTCATTCAGGCCATGCGCGAGATCCGCGGCGTCAGCGGCGTGCACATCATGGCCTATCGCCAGGAAGAGTCCGTGGCCGAAATCGTCGATAAATCCGCCATCCTTCAAGGCCGCTCTCCCTGGTATCCGGAACGCGACCTCTCGCAATATTCTCAAAGGACTGCATCATGACCGACACCGTTATCAGTTCAGCCACCAAGGAAGTCGTCATCGGCTTCAATCGGCCCTTCGTCATCATCGGCGAGCGCATCAATCCGACGGGCCGCAAAATCCTTGCCGCGGAGATGTCGGCGGGCGACTTCACCCGGGTCGAGGCGGACGCGCGCGCCCAGGTCGAGGCGGGCGCTCACATGCTCGACGTGAATGCAGGGATTCCGCTGGCCGATGAGCCGGCGATTCTCGCGCGCGCGATTCAGCTGGTGCAATCGATCACGGATGTGCCGCTGTCCATCGACTCCTCCATCGTCGCCGCGCTCGCGGCCGGCCTCGCCGTGTACAAGGGCAAGGCGCTGGTGAATTCGGTGACCGGCGAGGATGAGCGGCTGGAATCCGTGCTGCCGCTCGTAAAAAAGCACGGCGCTGCGGTGATCGCGATTTCCAACGATGAGACGGGAATTTCGGAAGACCCGGACGTGCGCTTTGCGGTGGCGAAGAAAATCGTCGAGCGGGCCATGGACCATGGCATTCCGGCCTGCGACGTCGTGGTCGACCCTCTGGTCATGCCCATCGGCGCCATCAATCAAGCCGGGGTTCAGGTCATGCGCCTGCTGCATAGGCTGCGAACCGAGCTCAAGGTCAACACCTCCTGCGGCGCCTCGAACATCAGCTTCGGGCTGCCGAACCGGGATGGCATCAACAGTGCATTCCTGACCATGGCGATGGGCGCGGGAATGACCTCCGCGATCACCAACCCGCTGCACGTGGAAGTCGTCAAGGCGTGCATGGGCGCGGACGTCATGCTGGGCCACGATCCTGACTGCGCACGCTGGATTCGCCGTTTTCGCGATTCGCCGCCGACGGCGGGCGGCGCGGCGGGCACCCCGGGCGCGGCCGGCACGCCCGGCTCGACCGCTGCGGCCGGCCTAGCTCCGCGCGGGCGGCGCGAAGGCGGCCATCGCCGCCGGCCGGCCTAAGGAGCCGGTAATCCGCATGGCGACTCGCGATCCGCTGGTAGTATTCACGCCCTCCGGCAAGCGCGGCAATTTTCCGGTCGGCACGCCGGTACTGCAGGCGGCGCGCAGCCTCGGTGTGGACATCGATTCGGTCTGCGGCGGCCGCGGCCTGTGCGGCCGATGCCAGGTGCTGGTCGCCGAAGGGGAGTTCGCCAAGCACGGCGTGTCCTCCTCGAACGCCAGCCTGTCGCCGTTCAGCGAGCCGGAGATGCGCTTCTCGCGGCGCGTACCCTTGGCGCAGGGACGGCGCCTGTCGTGCTCGGCGCGCGTCGAGGCCGACGTGGTCATCGATGTGCCCGCGAGCAGCCAGGTTCACCGGCAAGTGGTGCGCAAGGAAGCCGACGCCCATGCCATCGAGCTCAATCCGGTCGTGCGCCTGCACTATGTGCAGGTGAAGCAGCCGGACATGCATGACCCATCGGGCGATCTGCGCCGGCTGTTCGAAGCGCTGGAAGCGGAGTGGAATCTCACGGGCCTCACCTGCGATTTGTCGGTGATACAAACGCTTCAGCCCACTTTGCGCGCGGGAGCCTGGCAGGTCACGGTGGCGGTGCACGCCGCCAAGCAAATCATCGGCGTGTGGCCGGGCTTGCATGAGCTGGTCTATGGTCTGGCGGTGGATGTCGGTTCCACCACCATCGCCGCACACCTCTGCGACCTGGCAAGCGGCGAGGTCGTCGCTTCGGCAGGGGTCATGAATCCGCAGATCCGCTTCGGCGAGGATCTGATGAGCCGTGTCTCCTATTCGATGATGAACCCGGGCGGCGCCGCGCTCATGACGGCGGCCGTGCGCGAGGCGCTGTGCGGACTCGCCCTGGATGTGGCGCGGCAGGCAGGCATCTCTCACGAGGACATCCTCGAGGCGACGCTGGTCGGCAACCCCATCATGCATCACTTGATGCTCGGCATCGATCCGGTGGAATTGGGCGGGGCGCCCTTTGCGCTCGCCGTCGACCACTCGCTCACCCTGCGGGCCAATGTCATCGATTTCAAATTGAACCGCAATGCGCGCATCTACGTGCTGCCATGCATCGCCGGGCATGTGGGCGCGGATGCGGCGGGCATGGTGCTCGCCGAGCGCCCTGATCTCGGCGAAGAGATGACCCTGCTGGTCGATGTGGGTACGAATGCCGAAATCGTGCTGGGCAACGGCGCGCGCCTGGTCGCCTGTTCCAGTCCCACCGGCCCGGCCTTCGAAGGAGCCCAAATCAGCTGCGGCCAGCGTGCGGCGCCGGGCGCCGTCGAACGGGTACGCATCGACCGCGACACGCTCGAACCGCGCTTCAAGGTCATCGGCTCCGACCTGTGGTCGGACGAGCCGGGGTTCAACGAGGCGACTGCCGCGACCGGCATCACGGGCGTGTGCGGATCGGGCATCATCGAAGTGATCGCCGAAATGTACCTCGCCGGCATCATCAACCAGGACGGTGTGCTCGACGGCAGGCTCGCGGCGCGCTCGCCGCGCATCGTGGCGAACGGCAGGACCTTCGCCTACCTGCTGCACCAGGGCACGGTCGAGATGAAGATCACCCAGAACGATGTGCGCGCCATTCAGCTGGCCAAGGCGGCGCTGTATGCCGGCATCGCTCTGCTGATGGAACGGCTCGGCATCGATCACGTCGACCGCATCCGGCTCGCCGGCGCGTTCGGCAGCCACATCGACGTCAAGTACGCGATCATTCTCGGCATGGTGCCGGACTGCGACCTCGCCCAAGTCCGCTCGGCGGGCAATGCCGCCGGCACCGGCGCACGCATCGCGCTGCTGGACGCCAATTCGCGCGGCATCATCGAGAGCCTGGTCAGGCGCATAGAGAAGGTGGAGACGGCGATCGAACCGCGCTTTCAGCAGCTGTTCGTCGAGGCCATGGCGATTCCCCACAAGACGGCGACCTACGTGCACCTGCGCAAAGTGGTGGATCTGCCCGCCCCGAAGGAATCCACGAGCCAGAGCGAGACGCGGGGCCGCCGGCCGAGGCGCACGGAGCCGCCCAAGCCCGATTAGGCCCGTTTCCACCGCTCGAGCGAAGAATAGGGGCTTCGAACAAGCGCCCGCAGGGCGGAGGCCTATGTGCGCCGCACGAACGCCGCCTGGCCGGATGCGTATGTGCATCGAACAAAAGGTTATTAGCGGCGGCCGGACCCGGTGTGCGAATATCGCTGCGCGGGACGTCCGTGTGCTATGCATTGGTGTGGAATGGCTTCGATCGGCACCGAAAGGGTGCTTTCGGTTCATCACTGGAACGAGAGCGTTTTCAGCTTCAAAACTACGCGCGACCCTTCCTTTCGCTTCGAAAACGGACATTTCGTCATGCTCGGATTGCCGATCGGCGGCAAGCCGCTCATGCGGGCCTACAGCATTGCGAGTGCAAATCACGAAGAGGCGCTCGAGTTCCTCAGCATCAAAGTGCCGGATGGCCCCCTGACCTCGAAGCTGCAGAACATCAAGCCGGGCGATGAGATTTGCATCAGCCGCAAGCCAACCGGCACCTTGCTGTTGCACGATTTGAAGCCCGGCAAGCGCCTGTATCTCTTGAGCTCCGGTACCGGCCTCGCGCCCTTCATGAGCCTGATCAAGGACCCGGAAATCTACGAACGATTCGAGCAAGTGGTGCTGGTGCACGGCGTGCGCTACCGCAGCGAACTGGCCTACCGCGACTACATAGAATGGGAGCTCACGGATCACGAATATCTCGGCGCGCAGGTGCGCAAGCAGCTGGTCTACGTGCCCACGGTCACTCGGCAGCGTTTCCGCCACGAGGGACGTATCACCACGCTGATCGAAACTGGCAAATTATTCGAGATACTCGGCGTTCCGACGCTCGATCCGCTGGTCGATCGCGCGATGATCTGCGGCAGCCCGGCGATGCTCACGGAACTGTCGGAGCTGTTGAACTCCCGAGGATTCAATCAATCCGCGCATGTGGGAGATCCCGGCGACTTCGTGGTCGAGCGCGCTTTCGTAGCCCGCTGAAGCCGCGCGTATCGTTGCGAAGGTTCAGTCTCGCAGCGGGTCGATTAACGCGACGAACGGACTTTAGCGCAGTCTCGCGGCGATTGGCTGCGGACACGCGCGTCCATTTCACCTTCGCGTAACGTCAGTACGTGCGAGCGCAGTTGGGAGTACCCGATGAGGACCTGACGCACGCCGTCGCGAGACCATCATGCCGATCCCGGCCAACACCGAGCCTGCCGCCAGCGTCATGATGGCGTAGTGAACGTGGATGCGCACCAGCGAACCGATCGTCAACGGCGCAAGCGCCGCACCTAGGCGGCCCATGCCTCCCGCCCACCCGACGCCCGTTGCGCGGCTTTCCGAGGGATATGATTCGGCGACGAAAGGGATGACAGCGCCAAAGATTCCCTCGAGGAAGAACGCGGCGAAGTATCCGGCGGCCATGATGGAGGAGTGATCGGTCGGCAAGGCGAATGCGATCAAACCCAGCGCGCTCAACACGGCGCACGTCATGATCAACGGACGCCGAGAGATCCGTCCGATCGCGAAGATCATGGCGATGCGGCCGCTCAGGCCCGCGAGCGACAAACCCAGCATGAATCGCACGACCTCGGAGGCCGCGTAGCCGCGGTAACCACTCAGCAGTGCCGGCATCCACAAAATGAAACCGTAGTAAGAAAAAAAAGTCCCGAAATAAATCATCCAATTCGTCGCGGTCGCCCGTCGATAGGCCGGTGAGAACAGAATCCGCTCCGGTGCGCGCTTCTTGGGCAGAAGAAATTTCTCTGTCGGAATTTCCACAGCGGCCGGCGGCTCATCGGAGCGATTCGCGATCCACGCGACGGCGGCGCGCGCCTCTCTCATCCGGCCTTTCGAGGCGAGATACTGTGGTGTTTCCGGAATCGTGCGGCGTGCAATCAGCACGAGTATCCCGGGGACGCCGCCTAAAAAGAGCAGACCGCGCCATCCGAATTGCGTCGGCATGACGGCGACGCAGAGCGGCGCGACGAATCCAGCCAAGGGCAGAAATATGCCCCACGGGGCCAAGGCCCGTCCGCGCCAGGCGGCGGGAGTGAACTCGGTGAGCACGGATGTCTCTACGGGAATCGAGCCCCCGATCCCGATCCCCGCGCCGCAGCGCGCGGCGATGAGTTGCCAGACGGTGGTCGCAGCTCCGGCGAGCGCCGTCAGAAGGGAAAAGATTCCCACCGTATATTGGAAGGCCAGGCGGCGTCCGTACCGATCGGCGATGGCGCCGAATACATACGTACCCAGCAACATGCCGAAAATGGCGGCCGAAATGGCGAGTCCCAGCATCCGCGGTCCAAGTCCCCACTCCCGGGCGACCTGCGGTGCAACGAAGGACATCAGCTGCAGATTGAGAGATTCGAAAAACAAACCCGCGGAACACAGGGCAAAAACCACGGCGTGCCGGCGATTGAGCGGCACTGCGTTCACCGCCTGCTCGATCGACGCAGCCGCGTTGTTGGAGAGGCAGGCACCATCGGTGGCTTAGGCTGCATCTGGACCGCGGTGAACGACGCACTGCGGCCGCTGGGTGCCAAGGTTACGCATCAGCCCTTTACACCGGAACATGTTCTGGACTGCATCGCTGCAGCGAGATCAGGAAAGGCACGATGAAACTGGCAATTGACCCTCACGGGCATGAAGCGACGGTGCCGTCGCCGGGTTGGAGGGTGGGATGCCCGAGACCTCCGCGCAACTGAACGAGCTTCTCGTCGCCCTGGGCGCGAGCGTGGGACGGTCATAAAGTCGTCGCTCTCGCGGCCGGCCGCCTGGCTCCTCACTACGCGGAAGAGAACCCCGAGGAGCGAATTTGACTTTCTTCGTCTCCTTCTCTGTAGGGGTCACCTCTGGTTCTTCATCAGCAACGCGCCTTGCATCGCCGTTATCGTGGTAGTGTCAATGATCAAGTCATACCGTATATTGCGGTGGACAAAGAGCAGCTTCGATGACACCCCGCTCGAGGACATGGTCTACGAGTTCAATCGCTACAATCGGACGACCCGCTTGACGCTCGAGGGTGTCCCGCCCGGCAGCCATGATCACTATAAATCTATCACGTTGAGTCCGGATTGAAGCGCTGCTTCTCGCATCCTGCGGTCGAATGTGAGGACGTGAGTCGCCGCACCCGAAAACGCCAGCGCGAGATGTAATGCATCGAGCGTGCGCAAGTGCACTGACTCTGCGGCGAGCAGAAGGCGTTCCGCCTCCCGGTGTACCGAGGGGTCCAGATGCAACCGGGCGAAGGAGCCCGAGTCTGCATCCGCGAGCAGTGCATCACGGATACGGTTGGCCAGCTCCGGGTTTAACGCTCCGTCGCGCTTTCTGCGGGCGACCGCGGAAAGCACCTCCGTGATCGCCAGTTCCGAGATCATCAGTCCGATTTTGCCGCGCAAAAACGCATCGAGCTTGTCGCTGTCGGCTTCGGGTACGTAAAGCTTCGCCAGGGCGCTGGAATCGATGTACAGGGCGATCCCGGGCGGCCCCGAATCTTTAGCCTCGCTCGGCTCTGTCATCGAGAATGGCCGCCGATAGCGGGGCTGCTAACTGCGGCATCCGTCGTCGAAATTCAACGCGGCCGCGAAAGGGCTTCGCTTCCGCAGGACGAGGGGGTACCAGTCGCGCGACGGCTCTGCCTCGATCCGTGATCGTCACTTCATGCCCTTTGCGAACCTCGGCGATGAGGGCTGAGAGATTCTGCCGAGCTTCACGTATGCCAGCTTCCTTCATGGCGGCATTGTGCTACATGTAGCACTTCTGCGCAACTTCAGAGTGTAGGCATTCCATGGGACGAATAGATCGCGACTTGACTTAAGATTCACTATCAGAATAACGCACAATACATTGATTATTAACATTTTTATATGCGTGCCGATAAAGCTATGCGCACCCGTCGTAGCTACAGAGATCGAACTCGCGGTCAACCGGGAATCACCATCTACCGGTGAACGCCACTCAGACGTTCGAGTCGGGGGACTCTGCCTTGCGCTTCGCCATGTACTCGAGCAGCGCCTCATCGATGCCGGGATCCATGGGAGGCGGAACGTACTCCGAGAGCTGCTTCTTCCACAGCGTATTCGCCCGCTTGGACATGTCGGGCGAGCCCTCGGCCTCCCATTGCTCGTAGCTGTTGTTGTCGGCCAGCGGGGAACGGTAGAAGGCATTCTCGAAATTGGCCTGAGTGTGGGCGCAGCCTAAAAAGTGCTTGCCGGGCCCGACTTCGTGCATGGCATCGAGCGCCTGGCCATTGGGCGACAGATCCACCCCCGCGAGCAGCGTGTGCATCATGCCGGCCTGGTCGGCGTCCATGACGAATTTTTCGTAGCCCATCGCCAGGCCGCCCTCGAGCCAGCCAGCCGTGTGCAGCACGAAATTGACGCCCGCGAGGCAGGTCGGCACCAGGGTGTTCGCCGATTCGTAAGCGGCTTGGGCGTCCGGGATCTTCGATGCGCACAGGCTGCCGCCGGAGCGGAATGGTATCCCGAGGCGCCGTGCCAGCGCGGCCATGCAATACAGCACCAGTGCCGGTTCCGGTGTCCCGAAGGTCGGCGCGCCCGATTGCATGGAGATCGACGAGGCAAAGCTGCCGAGCACGACCGGCGCACCGGGATTGACCAGTTGCACGAAGGCAAGGCCCGCCAGCGCTTCGGCGAAGGTTTGTGCGACGGTGCCCGCGACCGTGACCGGCGACATCGCCCCGGCCAGGATGAAGGGTGTGATGATCAGGGCCTGATTGGCGCGTGCGTAGACTTTGGCGGCACCGAGCATGGTGGCGTCGTACGTCATCGGCGAGTTGACGTTGATGAGATTGATGATGGTGGTCTTCGGACGGCCGGTGAGCGGGTCGGTGAGCTCGTCGCCGAACACGATGTTCGCCATGGCGACCGAATCCGCGGCGCGCTCGGGCGCCGTCACCGAGCCCATGAAGGCCTTGTCGCTGTACTTCAGATGGCTGTACACCATGTCCAGGTGACGCTTGTTCACCGGCAGATCGACGGGCTCGCAAATCGTGCCGCCGGAATGGTGCAGAGAATTGGCCATGTAGGCGAGCTTGACGAAATTGCGGAAATCTTCGATGCGCGCATAGCGCCGCCCTTCGTCGAGATTGCGCACGAAAGGCGAGCCATACGCCGGAGCGAACACGGTGTTCTTGCCGCCGATGACCACGCTGCGTGCGGGGTTGCGTGCGTGCTGAGTGAATTCGCGCGGCGCCGTGCGCTGTATCAGCGATCGGCACATGCCCCGGGCGAAATGCACGCGTTCGCCCTTCACGTCGGCGCCGGCGGCTTTCCAGATCTCGAGCGCTTCGGCATCGTCGCGAAAATCGATGCCGATCTCTTCGAGAATAGTGTCGGCATTATGTTCCATCAGCGCGAGGCCTTCCTCGTCGAGGACCTCGTAGTAGGGGATTTTGCGGGTAATGTAGGGAATGGATGCGCCGGCACGGGCGGCGCGCGCGGCGCGCTTCGCATCGCGGCCGCTGGGACGCCGTGCGTGACTGGTTTGAACGATGTCTTCGGCCATGGCTGCCTCCCGGATTTCAGCTTTCAGTATGGTCACTGTGACCGAGGGGGGCTGATCAGTTTGCGTCATGGACTTGTCATGAGGCGCCATTTTCCGCCATGCACGCGGCCGTTTCTACCTCTTTGCGAGGTTCATCGCTGCGGCGCCGGGCTGGGGTGTATCGCCTTTCTCGCTCCAATAATCCGTCTGCACCATATCCTTCAGATCGAAGCGATGGGCCCAGCCGGCCTCCTCGAGCATGGGCCGCGGGTAGAAGGCGGCCACATGCCCCAAGCAGAGAACCGCCACCGGCCGGCTGCCCTCCGGCAGGCGAACCAGCTGCCGCAGGGCCTCGGGATCGAATAGAGATACCCAGCCCATGCCGATGTTCTCCGCCCGCGCGGCCAGCCAGAGATTTTGAATGGCGCAGGCCACGGATGCGAGATCCATTTCCGGCATGGTGCGGCGTCCGAAGACATGGGCCTCTCGACCATGGGCGAGCGCGGCAACCAGGAGCTCGCCGCACTCGAGAATGCCTTCGACCTTGAGGCGCATGAACTCATCTTCGCGCTCGCCCAGCGCCCGGGCGGTTTGCAGGCGCTCCGTCTCCACGAGGGTGTGAATTATGCTGCGAAGCGCCCGATCTCGGATGCGAATGAATCGCCAAGGCTGCATCAGGCCGACGCTGGGCGCGAGGTGTGCCGCGCCCAGGAGACGTCCCAGCAAGGCATCGTCGAGGGGGTCCGAGAGAAAATGCCGGATGTCGCGCCGCATGGCCATGACCCGGTATACGACGGCTATTTCTTCTGCCGTGAAATCACCCATGTCGCATCCCCATGCGTTTTACCCCTTCAGGAACGTTTCCGCGGAAAAGTCATACGAGTGCGGCTGGAAATCCAGACGATGGACCG
The DNA here is from genome assembly GCA_963784105.1 of uncultured Gammaproteobacteria bacterium. GTDB lineage: Bacteria > Pseudomonadota > Gammaproteobacteria > Steroidobacterales > Steroidobacteraceae > Bog-1198. The sequence goes on along the minus strand of CAWAQE010000003.1, from coordinate 138,228 downwards.
AACCAAAGGCGACGGGCGCCATGAGCGCGGCATCGTCGCTCAATTGCCCGACGCGGGCCAGCGCCACCCGGATCACTCCCGCGTGGGTCACCGCGACCACACTGGCGCCGATACTCCGCACTTCAGACAGCCAGCGCCGCCAGCGCGCGGCGACCATTTCGGCAGACTCGCCGCCGCCGGGCCGGTAGTGCCACACGTCCCCGGCCCAGGCATCCATCTCGTCTCTAGGCACCGCATCCCACGCAAGACCTTGCCACCCCCCGAAGTTCATTTCCATGAGATCCTCGGCGGGCGTGGGTTCACGGGGCATGGCGATGCGCCGCGCCAGTTCGACACATCGGGAGGAGGGGCTGCAATAGACGCGCGCGTCTTCGAGCGTCTCGGCGGGTATCTGCGCCGACACCGCTTCTGCGGCGGCGGCGATGGCCTGCGGGGTCACGGCCACCTCGAGACGGCCGTAGCACAAGCCCTCGACGCCGATGGGGGGCGGATGTCTGACGAGATAGATCTCCATCAGCGCGCCCGCATCATCAGTGCACATCCATCAGCGGCGCGCTCATGACGCCGAGTGCCGCCAGCAAAAAGCTGAGTTCCGCCACCTGCTGCGCGGCGCCCAGGCAATCTCCCGTATAGCCTCCGATCCGTCTCTTGAAATAAATGCCGGCGAGCAGGGTGGCGGCCGCCGCCGCGGCCGGCGCGGCCACGAGAATCGGTACCCAGGGGAGGTTCGCTCCCGGCGCCGGCTCGGCGAGCGCCATGAGCGGCAGCAGGGCGAGCGCGCCCAAGGCGCCGCTCAAGAGCCAGTCCGCGGTGCTCAAGCCGCCGGCAAAGGGCCGCGATTTGGCATCCGCATCGACTCGCACGTACTGTAATTGCCAAATCAGAGCGGTCGCGCACCAGCGGCTCACCATATGAGCGCCGACGAACAGAATGGGAAATGCCGCGCGGGGCAGCGATGCCAAGGTAACCCACTTCAGTCCCAGCATCATGAACACGCCGATGGCGCCGTAAGCGCCGACTCGAGAATCCTTCATGATGGCGAGGACGGACTCGCGCGAGGCGCCGCCGCCGAACCCGTCGCAGGCGTCGGCGAAGCCGTCCTCGTGGAGTGCGCCCGTCAGCAGCAGCGAGGCGCTGAGGCCCAAGCCCGCCGCGAGAGACGGCGCAAAGCACAGCGAACTCAGCCACCAGACGCCCGCGCCCATCAGCCCGATCAGCGCGCCGACCAATGGAAAGTAGCGCACCGATCGGGACAGAGAGCTCGGCTCAAGGTCGGCCGCGATCGGCACCGGCAGCCGTGTCAGAAATTGGATCGCGACCAGAAATTGCGAGAATTGCCGCTTCATGGGTTGCCGCGCTCAGGCGTCCTTGTCGCTCACGCCTGCGCCCTCGAATGTGGCCATATCGGAGAACAGCGCCACGGCCGCGCGTACCACGGACAGCGCCAGAGCCGCGCCGCTGCCTTCGCCAAGCCGCATTCCGAGGTCGAGCAGCGGCAGAACGTTCAGGTGATCGAGCAATGCCCGATGCGCATGCTCCGCGGAGCAATGAGTGAATATGCAGTAGTCCAGCACCCTCGCATCCAGCCGCGCCGCCAGCGCGGCCGCAACGGTGACGGTGAATCCGTCCACCAGGATGAGCATGCGGCGCGCGGCTGCCGCCAACAGGGCGCCGGCGAGCATGGCGATTTCATAGCCGCCGAATTCAGCCAGCAATTCCAAGGGATCGAGCGGCGCGGGGCGGTGCTGCAGCGCCCGCTCCAGCACCTGACGCTTGCGCTCGAGTCCCGCATCGTCGAGTCCGGTGCCGCGTCCGATGCAATCGATCAATTCCTTCCCCGTGAGCCCATGCATCAGCATGGCTGCGGCCGCCGTGTTGCCGATGCCCATCTCTCCGAGGATGAGGGTGTTGCTTCCGGCAGCCGCCACGCGCTGCACCGTCTCGCGCCCGCGCTCGAGGGCTGCCGCGCATTCATCCGCCGTCATTGCCGATTGGTCGACGAAGTTGCGGGTTCCACGGCGGATTTTCGCATCGATGAGGCGCGGGTGCGCGCCGCAGTCGCCATCGACGCCGGCATCCACGATCCACAGATCGATGCCCTGCAGTTTCGCGAGCACACTGATCGCGGCTCCGCCGTTCAGAAAATTGGCCACCATTTGCACGGTCACTTCGCGCGGGTAGGCGCTGACGCCGCTATCGGCGACGCCGTGATCGGCGGCGAACACGATGCCCACCGGGTGGACGATGCGTATGCCGAGCGTGGCTTGAATCGCACAGACCTGTGCAGCAAGCGGTTCGAGCCGGCCCAGGGCGCCGCGCGGCTTCGTCAGCCTGTCCAAGCGGCGGTATGCTTGGGCGCGAACGGCCTCATCGATGGGGGGAATTAGCACGGCGGTACTCCGCGCCTGCGCAGAAGATAAGTATCCATGATCCATCCTTTTCGTTGTCGAGCTTGCGTGCGCACCTCTTCTATCCGTTCGCGCAGCTCGCTGAGTTTGCCGGACAGCAGTATTTCGTCCGGCGTGCCGAGGTACGCGCCCCAGAAGATATCGACGTCCTCATCGGCGAGGTCTTTGAAGGCACATTGGCCGTCGAGCAAGACCACGACATCGGCCCGTGCCGGGAGCTTGTCTTCGCACAGACGCCGCCCGGTGGTGACATGAACCGGTTCGCCGATTCGATTCAGGGAGATCTTGTGGCGCGCGGCCAGTGCCTGAACGCTGGTGATCCCGGGGATGACCTCGAATTCGAACTTCACCGCCCGCCGCGCCGCGACTTGATCGACGATCCGCAGCGTGCTGTCGTACAGCGAAGGGTCTCCCCAGATGAGAAACGCACCGCACTCCTCATCGGACAAGTGATCGCGGATGGCCTGCTCGTACAGCGCCGCGCGTGCGTCGTGCCAGGCCGCGACCGCGGGCAGATAGGCGGCGGTGCGCTCCCGCACGGGATCTTGCAGCTCCACTCTCCGGTAGGGCCTTGACTGCATGTGCCGCTCGCAGACCTCGTGCCGGGCACGCAGCAATTGCGCCGTCTCCCGGCCCTTGTCGGTCACGAAGACGACGTCCACCTGCTTCAATGCCTCGATGGCTTGCAGGGTGATGTAGTCGGGATTGCCCGCCCCGATCCCGATGAGCTTCAGTTTTCGCACGGGGAACTCGCGCGCGCATCCAAAATGTGTTGACGGGTACTCACGATATCGCCGATGACGACCAGGGCGGGTGCGGCCACATTCGCGGCCTGCGATTCGGCGGCGATGCGTTCGAGACTGGACACCAATACCTGCTGCTGCGGCAGGGTCGCCGAGGCGATGACGGCTGCGGGAGTACTTGCGGGCAGTCCAGCGCGCATGAGCGCGGCGGCGACGGCATCGAGGTTGCGCAGTCCCATGTAAAGCACAATGGGCTGGCGCGTGCGTGCCAGCGCGGACCAATCCATACTCCCTTCGTCCCCCGGATCGTGCCCCGTGGCGAGAATGACGGCTTGATTGATGCCGCGCATGGTGGCGGGAATCCATGCGCTCGCCAATGCCGCAAGGCCTGCAGTCACGCCCGGAACGATGCGAAAGGGCACGCCCGCTTGCGCCAGCGCCAAGACTTCTTCGCCGCCGCGGCCGAAGACGAAGGGATCGCCGCCTTTCAGCCGCAGCACGCGCTCTCCGCGGCGCGCAAGATCGACGAGCAGTGCGCTGATGTCCTCCTGTGCGATGGAGGGCCTGCCGCCGCGTTTGCCGGCGAACTGCAGCCGAGAGCCGCTGGGCGCCAGGGCCAGAACGCGGGCATCGACCAGCGCGTCGTGAACGATCACGTCTGCTTGAATCAGGCCGGCCAGTGCATCGAGCGTGAGCAGCCCGGGGTCGCCGGGTCCGGCCCCTACCAGCCAGACCTCGCCGGGCGCGAACTTTGGATAGCTGCCGCGCAATAGGGCGAGCGCCTGCGCAGCGCCGAGTCCGGTGTCCGGCGAGCTCGCAGTTTGATCGGTATCAGCGTGCATCGGATGGGTGTCAGCGTGCATCGGCGTTGCGGAACCTTCGGCGGTATTCCGTCGAATACAGCGCGCTCTCCTCAAAATCGGCCGCTTCGAGGCATGGGCCGATGAACACCAGCGCCGTACGCTCCATGGGTTCGAGCGCAAGCCTGGCTCGAATGTCACCGAGCCTGCCTCGAAGCACGCGTTCATCGGGCCAGCTGGCCCGCATCACGATGGCTACCGGGCAGTCGGGGCCGTAGTGCGGAACCAATTCCTCCACGATGGCGTCGATGGCGTGGATGGCCAGGTGAACGGCCAGAGTCGCGCCGCTCGCCGCGAAAGTCGCGAGGCGCTCGGTTTCGGGCATACGCGACGCCCGGCCGGACATGCGCGTCAGCACCACGCTTTGCGCGAGGCCGGGTATGGTCAATTCGCGTCCGAGAACGGCAGCCGCCGCCGCGAAAGCCGGCACCCCGGGAGTGAGCGTGTAGGGAATGCGATGGCGGTCCAGCCGGCGCAGTTGTTCGGCCAGCGCACTGTAAATCGACAGATCGCCCGAATGGAGTCTCGCGACATCCAGGCCGGCTCGATGCGCATCGAGGTACTGGGTCTGGATCTGATCGAGGGTGAGCGGCGCGCTGTCGATGAGACGTGCGCCGGGCGGACAGTGTGCCAGCAATTCGGGAGGCACCAAGGAACCGGCGTACATGCACACCGGGCAGCGGGCGAGGATATCGCGTCCGCGCACGGTGATGAGGTCGGCGGCCCCTGGCCCCGCACCGATGAAATGTACCGTCATGGGGAAATCTCTCCTTCGGCAAGCGCGCAGGTCACGGGCCCCACCGCCACCCGCCGCGCGAGCAATCGGGCGTGGGGCCCGGCGGCCGCCAGCGCCGCGGCTTCGGCGACGGAATGCACGTTCATCGCCGCCATGGATCGAGCGGAGCGGGAGAGAGTCCGGGGATTTGCCGCTTCGAGCATGGGCTGCGGGATCAAATGGAGGAGGACTCCCCGCGCGGCGGCCGCAGCCAGCAGGCCCGCTTCCGTTCCTTTCGCCGAGGGCGCGGCAATGAGACCGAGCCGTCCGTCCGCAAGAGAATGGCGCCGCAGGGCCGCCTGCAGGGCGGCCTCGACTTGAGCCGCCGAGATCCCTTTGCGGCAGCCGATGCCGGCGGCGATCAAGGTTTCACCCAAGTCCATTGCACGATGGGCAGGGCCGGGCGCCAGCCCTGCATGCGCGCGTTCTCGCCGCCCAGCGGTTCTGCGCGGGAAATCTCGATTCGCGCCAGCGAGCCGCCGTGCTGGGATTGGTATTTCAGCAAGGCGCTCTCCGTTTCCAGGGTCACTGCGTTCACGACCAGCCGACCCATGGGACGCAGTGCCGCTTGGGAGGCATCGATGATGCCGGGCCTGCTCGCTCCACCGCCGATGAACACGGCATCCGGCGGAGCCAATCCCTCCAAAGCCGCCGGTGCGGCACCCTCGATCAGCTGCAGATGTGGAACCCCGCAGGCGGCGGCATTTCTCCTGATGCGCGCGGCGCGGTCGGCACGCCGCTCGACGGCGATGGCATTCAAGGACACATCCGCCAGCATCCATTCGATGGCCACCGATCCGGATCCGGCGCCCACGTCCCAGAGCGTCTCGCCGCGCCGCGGCGCCAGCGCCGACAGCGTCAGGGCACGAATCTCGCGCTTGGTAATCTGACCGTCGTGCTCAAAGAGATCGTCGGCCAAACCGGCGGCTCTCGGCAAAATCCGGGCGCCCGGTCCCGCCACGACTTCGATGGCCAGAGTGTTGAGCGAGTCGATGCGCTCGAGGTCGAAACAGTCGGCGCGCGTTGTGCGTATGCGCTCACGCGGACCCGCCAGGGATTCGAGCACCGTGAGCTGCGAGTGCCCAAAGCCGCTGTCGCATAGGAGCCGCGCCAGCTGCGCGGGCGCGTCCTGGTCGGAGGTGAGCGCCAAGATTCGCGCACCGGGGTGCAGATGCGGACGGATGAGCTCGAGCGGATGGCCGCAGAAGGAGAGCAGGATGGTTTGCGGGAGCGGCCACAGCAGCCGCGCCGCCGCCAAGCTGAAGGCGGACGGCGCGGGCACGCAGGATGTTTCCTGGCTCGACACGTGACGCGACAGTAAGCTGCCCACGCCGTGCAAGAACGGGTCTCCCGACGCCAGCACACAGACCGCGCGGCCGCGGTGAGCCAGTACTTCTGCCACCGTACGATCGAAGGGCGCCGTCCAGGGCCGAGCGATACCGCGGATCAAGGACGCCGCCAGCGCCAGGTGGCGCGCGCCGCCGAAGATGACCGCCGCCGATTGAATCAAATCGCGTGCGGTGGGGTTCAGCCCTTCGATACCATCCTCGCCGATGCCCACGATGGACAGCCATCGATGAGTTGCGGCAGGCTGTGGGCCGGTAAGTTCAGAGAGCGACATGAGACGGCACATTCTGATTCTGGGAGGCACGACCGAGGCGCGTCAGCTGGCAGAGCGGCTCGCCCCGCGCAGCGATATTGCCGTGACCTTGTCGCTGGCCGGCCGCACGGTCTCGCCGACGGCGCAGCCCGTAGCCGTGCGGCGCGGCGGTTTCGGCGGGATCGCAGGTCTCGCAGACTACTTGCACGATGCGGCGATACACGCCCTCATCGACGCGACGCATCCCTATGCGGCGACGATCTCGGCGCATGCAGTGAGCGCCGCCCGGCAAACCCGCACGCCCATGATTGCGCTGCGCCGGCCGCCCTGGGGCGCCGTCGCCGGTGATCGATGGACCGAGGTTCGCGATACGGAGGAGGCTGTGCATGCGCTGGGAGTCGAGCCCCGCCGAGTATTTCTCGCCCTGGGCCGGCAGGAGATCGCACCCTTTGCCTCGGCTCCCCAGCATCGCTACCTCATTCGCAGCGTCGATCCGGTTCAGCCGCCGCTGCCGGTACCGCATGCGCGATACATCGAGGAGCGTGGACCCTTCGGCGAAGCGGAGGAGAAGGCGCTGCTCGCCGAACACGCCATCGAGACGGTGGTGGCGAAGAACAGCGGAGGCCAGGCGACTTACGGCAAGATCGCCGCCGCGCGGGCTCTCGGCATCCCGGTGCTGTTGATACGTCGGCCGGCCGAGCCGGAGGCCCAAGGAGTAACCGGCGTGAGCGACGCGATTGCCTGGCTCGATCATGTGCTTGGCGCCGAGATCGATCGTGGGGTGTAGATCAGGGCGCCCGCATGCGGGCGTTCCACCACTCGGGTGGCGGCCGAGCCGATAATGACGCAGGTCGCCATGTCCGCTTCGGATCCGTCCGCAACCGATAACTCCCGCACGCGCACGCACTCATCGGCGCGGCCCACCGCGCGCCCGAATACCACGGGCGTTCGGGCGGGAAGGTGCTCGCGCAAAACTTGAAATGCCTCACCCAGCTGCCGTGGCCTGGCGCGCGACACCGGGTTGTACAGCGCGATGACGAAACCGGCGCCCGCGGCGGCGCGCAAGCGGCGTTCGATCAGGGACCATGGCTTCAAGTTGTCCGATAGCGACATGGCGCAGAAATCATGGCCCAGCGGCGCGCCGACACGAGCGGCGACCGCCAGCATGCCGGTGACGCCGGGAAGGATCGCAAGATCGAGCTCTCGCCATGCGACGGGGCCTGATTCCAGGGCCTCGCACACCGCCGCGGCCATGGCGAATACTCCGGGATCGCCGCCCGATACCACGGCGACGTTCGCGCCCGAAGCCGCCTCCTCGAGCGCCTGCGCCGCGCGATCGATTTCTTGACGATTGTCCGACCCACGGCGCAGCTGACCCACTCGTGCGGGGACACGGTCGAGATAGGGGCCGTAGCCGAACACCATATCCGCGGCGTGCAGGGCTTCGGATGCTTCGGGGGTGAGCTGGCCCGCGCTGCCGGGCCCGAGCCCAATCACCGTGAGTTTCCCGCTCATGGGCTGCCCCACCGGCCGGCCACCAGCACGATGGCAAAGTAGGGAGCCGCATCGTCGGTCTTTTCCCGCAGCGGCATGAGCTGCTCATTGTCCATGGTGCCGCGCTCGACGTAGGTGGCATCGGTCAGACGATCGGCCGCGATGAGCGCGCGCCGCACCTTGGATAAGTTGCGGCCGATTTTCATGACGACGGTCGGGTCGTTCTGTCGAAACCGGCGAATGAGTTCGGGCTCCTCCAAGGTGCCCGGCATGACCGTGAGCACATCATCTCCCTGCGCCATGGCGAGGCCCGCCGCGGACCAGCAGCCCGACATGGCCGTCACTCCCGGAATCACGTCGGTGGGGAAACGCTTCATCAGACGGATGTGCAGGTGCATGTAGGAACCGAAGAACAAGGGATCGCCTTCGGATAGAACGGCGACGGTGCGCCCCACCTGAAGATGCCCGGCCACCGCCGCTGCCGCCTCGTCGAAAAAGCCTTGGATGGCCGAGCGGTACACGGTGCCCTTCGACGGTTGCTCGGTCGTGATCGGATACAGGAGGGGCAGTTCCTCCAACCCTTCGCGCAGGAACCGCGCCACGATGGCCCGGGCATTGCTGGCATTGCCGGCTTTCGCAAAGTGGGCTACCACATCGGCACTCTCGAGCGCGCGTACCGCCTTCAACGTCAAGAGATCAGGGTCGCCCGGCCCGACACCGACGCCGATGAGCCTTCCCGGGCCGAGCTGTCCGAAGCCGCTCAAAGTCCGGCCCTCGCCAAGCCGTTCAAGGCCGCGGCCGTCATGGCGCTGCCGCCCAGCCGGCCGCGCACGGCAATGAAGGGCACTCCGCGCGGACTGGCGATCAGCGCCTCCTTGGATTCCTCGGCGCCGACGAAGCCGACGGGAATTCCCAAGATGGCCGCGGGACGCGCCGGCGTCTCATCGAGCATGTCCAGCAGCCGGAACAAGCATGTCGGGGCATTGCCGATGGCGACCACCGCGCCTTCGAGCCGGTCTGCCCATAGTTCCAGCGCGGCGGCCGAGCGGGTGGTGGCGAGTTTCGCCGCAAGCGCCGGTACGGCCGGATCTCGCAAAGTGCAGATCACCGCGTTCTGCGCAGGGAGGCGGGCGCGGGTGATTCCATGGCTCACCATTTCCGAGTCGCAGAGAATGTCGGCACCTGCGCGCAGGGCGCTGCGGGCGGCCGTGACGACCCCCGCGGCGAACACGAATTTCTCGGCCGCTTCGACCATGCCGCAGGCGTGCACCATGCGAACGGCCACATCCGCCTCCTCATCGGAAAATCGCGACAGGTCGGCTTCGGCGCGAATGATGGCGAACGATCGTTCATAGATGAGGGCTCCGTCGCGCAGATAGTCGGTCACGGGTGAGCTCCTCCAGGGGTGAGTTCCCCGCGGTTGGGTTCCCCGAGGTTGGGTTCCCCGCCGAGCGACTCGATCACACGCCTCGCGCCCATCCTGGACAGCCGGTCCGCGCAGCGTTCGTGATCGAGCTGAGTTTCCGAAACCTCCGCATCCAAGCGTGCGATGCGCGCGATGAGATTCGAGGCTGCAATCCTGCCGTGCGGTGTGTCGCAGGCGCGGCCCTGCACGACCAGGCGATCAGGCCCCACCACGGTCAACGCGGCGGCGCCGGAATGCGCGCAGCCTTTGGCGCAGCCCGACACATGAATCGTGATCGAGCCATCGAGCAGCCGTCCGGCAGCCTGCGCGATGCCCGCGGCCAATTGGCGCGTGCACAGAGTCGCGGAGGCGCAGGCCGGCGCGCCGGCGCAGGCGACGACTTGGCGGCGTGCATCGTCGGGCCGTATCACGCATCCGTCGGCGGACGCGGCGGCGGCGAACTCGTCCGCCGCGGCAGCGGTCAGCCCGATGAGGAGCAGGGCGCGGCCCGGCGCAGACCGTATCGAAGCGGCGCCGCAACGTGCGGCGGCACGAGCTACCCGCTTGAGCAGGCCGGCTTCGCCGTATCCGAACGCGAGTGCTATTCCTCGCGCCACCCGCCCATCGTTCATCCGGTGGGTACCGATGGGTTCGGCCCGCGGCCGCGGCGGCGGCGGCGCTCCCTCGGTGAGCATGGCCGCCAAAGATACGCGAAGCGCGTCCCTATCGGCGTCGTTGGCAAAGTCTCGCGCTCTTGCTCCTCGGCCGCGCCGGGCGATGGCCGTCAGCACATGCGCGAGAACTTTGACCGCTTGGTGCGGCTCGACCCAGCCGAGACTCGCGGACGCGGCGGCATTTCCGGCCATGCTCACGTGAAATCGGGAGGTGTTTGCCACCCACAAGCGTAAGTCGGCCGGCACATCGTCCAGATGCAAGGCGCCGCTGCCGTCGATCAGCACTGAGACCTTCGGACCGAGCGCTTTGGCGCCAAGGCTCTGACCCAACTCCGCGCGCAAGGCGGCGCTGAACCCTGGAAGGTCGATGTTGTCCTCGGCATCCAATCCGTACAAAGGCGGGGCGAGGATGGCCGGGCCGTCTTCTGGCTCGAGTCCGAGTGCGGCCACCGCCCGGGCAAACGGCACTGCCGAGGCGGTCGAAAGTCCGCGTACTTGCAAACTGCCGCGTTGCGTCACCTCCATGATGCCATTGCCATGGATTTGGCTTGCATCGCAAAGCGCCATGAACGCGTCGAGAGACATCGGCGCCGGCGGCATCAACCGCGCCAGCAGCCCGTCGCCGGTGGGCATCGGATCCGCAATGCTGGGACAGGCGCCGCGGCGCAGGGGAATCACGGCGATTCCTCTCGAAAATTGCCGGGAGGAATGCGCGCGATGAGTCCGCGCTTCAGCGGTTCCGGCCGGCCGCGCCAGGGCATGATTCCGTCGGCGGCACTTGCGAGCAGCCGGGCGCCGGCGATCAGAGTGAGGCCGTCGCGCGGGGCTGCCAGCCCGCCGAACACATAGGTCCAGGCGTTGTCGCAGCGGATGGCAGCGCTCAATCCTCGGCTGCAGTTGGCGAGACAGCGAACTCGTTGCACCGAAATATCGGAGGCATCGGCGGCCGCCGCCGCGGCTGCCGCGGCCAGATCGAGGCCGTGTGCATCCGGCAAGTCGGCGGCAAACCGGCAGGTAATGCATACCAAGACCGTCGCTCGGCCGGTCGGCCCGATGTCGCCCATCCGCATCTCCTGATGTAAACCTAAGGGTGCGGAATCGGTGCGAATCGGCGGATGCCGATTCCCACGCAGTCGAGTACCTCGACCGTTGCCGAGGCACCCCGCCCAGCATGCGACCAATGGGATGGCAGGTCTCCTGGCTCGCGGGTCAATGCAGCTTGCCGCCTTCCCGACCTGTCGCTTGCGGACAGAAATCAGTGGCTTCGGGCAAGCGCTCGCCGCTTACAGTTGCGGGGGCAGCCGTGGGTTTGTATCGCAGCGCTTAGGCGCTCGACGCGTACCACATTCCCTCATCGCTCTTTCGTTGGAAAGAGGCCATCAAGGGTGCTAGTACAACGTTGCGCCGTGACGTTGTCAATGGCGGGCTGGCTGCCGCACTTTTGGAGGCAGCGGCGACGACTATTGTCGCCGCCGGGGCGATGCATTACTCTGGCCGCGTTGTCAGGTGCTCGTCCAAGCATAGGGTTGGCGAGTGAAACGGGAAGCCGGTGCGAGCGCGTCATTGCTGCTCCATCCCGGCACTGCCCCCGCAACGGTAAGCGAATCAAGGCGAATACTCATGTCACTGCGCCGCTGAAAGGCGTGGGAAGACATTCGCCGGCCACAGGCATTCGCGAGTCCGGAGACCGGCCTGGCATCGAGCAGCGGATACCTTCGCGGTGGGCGAATTGGGCCATGTGATGTACCGGGCATTTCCCGTCGGACCTGTCTCAAGCAGGCCGAACACAACCCATTTAGCCGACTCCGAAGAGGCCGTCATTGACGGAGCTGTATCCGCGTTCCGAAACCGGTTCGTGCGGAAGGTTGGCGTTATGACAGAACTCAATCCACCCGGCGTGGACGATGGCGCAGAGAGCGAGGCTTATGCACTGCGGATGCAGAAGCGCAAGGCAATTCAGGATCGCCGCATGTCCGAAACCGTCACCGACAGAGGCCTGGTCATCGTTCACACGGGAGCGGGGAAGGGTAAAACCACCGCCGCGCTCGGAATGGTGCTGCGCAGTCTGGGCCACGGCCACCGCGTCGCCATCGTGCAATTCATCAAGGGCGCGTGGGAACCGGCTGAAAAGCAAGCCTTCGAGCCCTGGGGCAAGCAACTTGAATTTCATGCCACCGGCGAAGGCTTCACCTGGGAAACCCAGGACAGGGTCCGAGACCGGGCGATGGCGCAGGCGGGCTGGGAGGTTGCCCTGCGCTATCTGGCCGACCCGCAATTTCGTCTCGTGCTGCTGGATGAAGTCAACATCGCACTGAAGAAGGACTATTTGTCCATCGAGCAGGTGTTGGCGGGCATCGATCAGCGGCCGCCGCTCACGCATGTGGTCCTCACGGGGCGAAACGCGCCGGATGAGCTGATCGAGCGCGCGGATTTGGTGACCGAAATGACTTTGGTCAAGCATCCGTTGAAGCTGCAGCGCATTCGCGCGCAAGCCGGCATCGAGTTTTGACGGGCCCCGTGGCTATCGACCAAAGCCGGCCGCCAGGTTCGCCGCCGCGGATCCGCATATTGGTTGCAGTTCAACCGAACGGCGCGCGGCAGGACGAGGACGCTGCGCGGCAGGACGAGGGCGCTGCGCAGCGGGACAAGGACGCCGCGTGGCAGGACTGGCAGGCCGCGTGCCAGGCAAGCACCAACGGGACACGAATGGCCTTGCAGCGAGTCTTTCGCGGCGGCGATGCGGGTCCACGGTCCGCGGTCGGATTGGGTTACGGCGAGACGCTGCGTTGGTTCGCGCCGATCGACGGCCCAAGCGCGCGCCGCCTGGTCATCGAGTATGCCGCTGCGGTACTCGATGCCGATGGCTTTCCCGCCGCTCCTGCGGCGCTGGCCGCCTTGGCGTGCGTCGCACCGGCGGCGCGAGAAGCAGCGGCGCGAGAACCAGGGGTGCGAGAGCCGGCGGGCGCCGCTCCGGTCGCGGGGCTGGTGTTGCTCTCGCACGCGGAAACCGATCTGCTGGCGCTCGAACGTGCGCGGGCCGAATTGCCGCCGGAATTTCCGGCCGTCGCGGGCCATTCTCTCCTGGGCCTGTCCGATTCGGATGCCTTGTTGGCGCTGTTCGGCGAGCGCCGTTCGGCGCATCTGCTCGCGATCGTGCGCATTCACGGCACGGTGTCTTCGGTGCCCGGGCTCGCCGATCTGGTCGCCCTGGCGCACCGCGAGGGCTGGGGGCTGGTCGTGATCAGCGGCGTCGGCGGCAGCATGGATCTGCTGCCCCGCACTTCCAATGTGAAGCCCGAGTTCGCGTCGAATCTGACGTCCTATTTCATGGCCGGCGGCGCAGCGAACGTGGCGCAGGCCCTGCGCTATGCGGCGGCGGAGCACCTTGGATTCGCCGGCGGGTTCGAATCCGCCTCGCGCCATGCCCGCCCACGGCCTGTATCACCCGGATCTGCTGGTGACGACCGCCGCCGAGTGGAGAGTCATCGCGCGCCGAGCAGTCCCACCGCAGTCGTGCTCTTTTATCGCGCGCACGTGCTCAGCGGCAATCTGCAATTCGTGGATGCGGCGCTGCGTGCCCTGGAAGGCCGCGGCTTCGCCGCCATCGGTATTTTCACCAGTTCGCTGCGCGATCGCGACGCAGCGGGAATACCTCTGGCGCTGCGCCTTCTTGCCGGTGTCTCCCGACATCATCGTCAACACCGTCAGCTTTCCGGTCTTTACATTGAGCTCGCCGCAATCGCGCGACTGCCGGACGGGCAGGGCGCGCCGTTCGAGACGATCGGCGCGCCGCTGATCCAGGCGATCTGCTGCGGAACACCGCGCGCCGAGTGGATCGACTCCGCGCGCGGCTTGAGTCCGACGGAGGCCGCCATGCATGTGGCGCTGCCCGAATGCGACGGACGGGTGATCTCCGTGCCCGTCTCGTTCAAGGAAAATCATCGCTATGTGCCCGACCTCGAGCGACTGGAGCGCGTGGCGGGGCTCGCCCGCCGGCTGGCGGCGTTGCGAAGTAAATCGAATGCCGAGAAACGGATCGGCATCGTGCTCAGCAATGCCGGCGGAAAGGCGCAGCGCATCGGCGGCGCGGTGGGTCTTGGATACGCCGGCATCGCTGCTGCAATGGCTCACCGACATGCGCGCGGCCGGCTATGAGGTGGGTTCGCTGCCGAACTCTGCCGGACGCATTGATGGCGCAGCTGCTGGCGCAGGGCTGTTACGACGAGAAGCATCCCATCGATCCGGCGAGGGCATGGCGCCTGCCGCGCGCGCGTTATGCGCAATGGTTCCACTCGCAGTCCGACGGGTTCAAGGAATCGCTGTGCGAGCATGTGGGGCAAGCCGAGCGATCGCGGGGCCGACGATCGCTCCTCCGTTCTGGCGCAGCAATAAGCAATCCGCGCGCCGCTCGCCGCTGCTGGCGCTGCACGAGCCGTACACGGATGAGGGTGACTACTTGTTCAGCGGACTTGAAGTTCGGCAATGTCTTCGTCGCGATTCAGCCGCCGCGCGGATTCGGCGTCGACCCGGAAGCGGTGTATCACGCCACGGATTTGCCGCCCTGCCATCACTATGCGGCGTTCTACCGCTGGCTGGCGGATGAATGGCGGGCCGATGCCATCATTCATTTCGGCACGCACGGCACGCTGGAGTGGCTGCCGGGCAAGAGCCTGGCGCTATCGGCGGATTGCGCGCCGGATGCACTCCTCGGAGACATGCCGCTGCTGTATCCCTTCGTGGTGAACAATCCCGGCGAAGGCGCGCAGGCCAAGCGGCGCACTCACGCCGTCATCGTGGATCATCTGGTGCCGCCGCTGACCCATGCCGATACCTACGGTCCGCTGGCGACGCTAGCGCGCCTGGTCGAGGAATACTATCGGGCCGAAGTGCTCGATACCAACAAGCTTCCGGTGCTGCGCCGTCAAATCTGGGATCTCGTGCGCACGGCCCGGCTCGAGGATGATCTGAAGCAGATCCGGCTCGAGCGGCACGGCGATCACGAGCACCCATGGGATGAGCGCGTCGACGAGCAGGGAATACCGCGCGCGCTGGAGCGCATGTCGGGGCGGGGGTTTGCGCATCTGTTGGAAGATCTCGATGCCTATCTTTGCGATTTGGGCCGGGCGCAAATTCGCGGCGGCCTGCACGTGTTCGGCGCGCCGCCCGAGGGCCCGGCGCTTTTGGATTTGCTCTTTGCCATCTTGCGCAGCCCGAACGGCGATGTTCCCTCCTTGATCGATGCCGTGGCCGGCGCCGCGGGAATCGACGCCGCCGTGCTGCGGGACAGCCGGGGTGTTTGGTCCGATGCACTATCGCCGGCTCTTGCGCCATGGGCGGCAGGAGTCGTCACGGCGGGGCAGGTTCGTACCGCCGTCGATGAATTGGCCCGAGCGCTGTTGCGCGATCTCGCCGGCTGCGATTTTTCGGCGGCGCGTGTCGCCGGCGTGATCGAGCGGCGATTTGCGCCGTCCGAGGGGCCGAGCACTCGCACGCATCGAGTACCCTCGCGCCGAGCGCGCGCGGCGCTGACCGATTTGTCGCGGACCCTGCGAGTTCGTCTGCGAAACCTTGGTCCCCAATTTGGCGCGCACCACCGATGAGACGCGGCAGCTTCTGGCGGCGCTCGACGGCGGCTATGTGCCGGCCGGGCCCGCCGGATCGCCGAGCCGCGGCATGGCGCATGTGCTGCCCACCGGCCGAAATTTCTACACGGTGGATCCGCGCGGCCTGCCGACGCCGGCTGCCTGGTCGACCGGCTGCGGCCCTGGCGCGCGAAGCGCTGGCGCGTCATTTCGCGGAGAAAGGGCAGTGGCCCGAAAGCATCGCGCTGAGTGTCTGGGGCACGCCGACCATGCGTACGGGCGGCGATGATATCGCGCAGGCGCTGGCGCTGCTGGGCGTGCGCCCGGTCTGGGAACCGGAGACTCGCCGTACCTGCGGCCTCGAGGTCATTCCGCTGTCCGAGCTTGGGCCGTCCGCGCATCGATGTCACGTTGCGGGTCAGCGGTTTTTTCCGCGATGCCTTTCCCGGCCTGATGCACCTCTTCGACGAAGCCGTGCAGCGCGTGGTGAATCTCGACGAGCCGGCGGAGCACAACTTCGTGCGCAAGCATTGGCTGGCGGAGACGGCGGCCTTGGCCGCCAAGGATGCGATGCGGATTCGGCAGCGGCGCCGCGCCTCGTACCGGGTATTCAGCTCCAAGCCGGGCGCGTACGGAACGGGACTGATGCAGCTCATGGAGAGCAGCGCGTGGCGCGATGCCGGCGATCTGGCCGAAGCCGTTCTGCTCTGGGGCGGGTGGGCCTACTCGCCGCAGAGCAGCGACGGCGTCGAGGCGGTGGAATCGTTCCGGCGCAAGCTGGCCGGCATCGAGCTGGTGTTGCACAACCAAGATAATCTCGAGCAGGATCTGTTCGACTCCAGCGACTACTTCGAATTTCACGGCGGCTTGGTGGCGGCGGTGGCGTCGATTTCGAGCAGCACGCCGGGGCGTATTTCGGCGATTCGTCGGATCCCTCCCATCCCGAGCGTTCGCACTCTGCAAGGCGAGGCCTTGCGGGTGTATCGCTCGCGCGTGGTGAATCCGAAATGGCTCAATGCCATTCAGCGGCACGGCTACCGCGGCGGCCTTGAAATGGCGGCAACCGTGGACTCGCTGTTCGGCTTTTCCGCCACCGCGGGCATCGTCACCGACTGGATGTTCGAGGGGATCGCGCAAGCCTACGCCGACGGCGATGCGCGGCGCTTCTTGGAGCGCGACAACCCGTGGGCGTTGAATGTCATCGTCGAGCGGCTGCTCGAGGCCGAACAGCGCGGGCTGTGGACGCCCAAGCCGGAGACGCTGCGAGCGGCTGCGCGCGGTGCTGCTGGAAAGCGAGGCCGGCATCGAGGAAGTGGCGGAGGCTCCCCTATGAGACCTGATTTCCCCTTCTCCGCCATCGTCGGCCAGGATGATCTGAAGCTCGCGCTGGTGCTGGCGGCGGTCGATCCCATGATCGGCGGCGTGCTGATCACCGGTGAAAGAGGCACCGCCAAGAGTACCGCGGCCCGCGGCTTGGCGGCGCTGCTGCCGAAGACTGCGCAAGGCAAGGCCGCGCCCTTCGTCGAGCTGCCCCTCGGCGCCACCGAGGATCGAGTGGTCGGATCGCTGGATATCTCCAAGGTATTGCAGGACGGCAGCACGCAGTTGCGGTCGGGCCTGCTCGCCCGGGCCGACGGCGGAGTCTTGTACGTCGATGAAGTGAATCTGCTGCCGGATCACATCGTCGATCTGCTGCTGGATGCGGCGGCCGGCGGTTGGGTCACGATCGAACGCGACGGCATTTCGGCCGGCGAGGCGGCGCGGTTCGTCCTGGTCGGCACCATGAATCCCGAGGAGGGCGACCTGCGGCCGCAATTTCTCGATCGCTTCGGGCTGTGCGTGCAAGTGCGCGGCCTGATACGAGCACGATACGCGGATCGCGGCCATCCGCCGGCGGCTGGCCTTCGACGATGATCCGGCGAGCGTCGTCGAAGCGGCGCAGCCCGCGGAAGCGGGCGCTGCGGGAGGCGATCGTCGCGGCGAGAGCCCGGCTCGACGGCGCTTCTCATCACCGAGGCCCATCTTTCCGCCGCCGCCGCCATATCGGCGGAGCACCACTTGGATGGCATTCGAGGCGATCTGGCCATCATCAAGGCGGCCCGCGCCTTGGCGGCCTGGGCAGGCGGCGCCCGAGATCCGGCGAGGAACACATCCGCCGCGCCGCCGAATTGGCCCTGCCGCATCGAACGCGCCACGGTAAATCAGACAGCCGAATGACGGGTTCTAAGCGGCTTGGCCCACGCGATCAAAATCCTTCCGAGTTGAATCACAATGCAACCGGGGCCGAGCGCAGTTCCACCGCCACCCATCAAAATTCCTCGGCGGCGAACCGTAATCCGAATACGGTGGTTCAAAGTTCGTCTGCGCCGAGCCCGAGTACTGCAGCGGCGAGCCACGCGGCCCCGGTGAACCATGCGGCTTCGACGAGTCAGGCGAGCCCGCCTACGTCGGCGCCGCGCCGCGGAACGCGCTTCCGTGCGCTGGGTGACGGATCTCATCGATCGCCACGGACCGGGTCGGCGCGGTGCAGATTCGTTGGCTGGGCAACGCGTCGTGGGCGTGGTTCCCTTCGAGAACACCGGGACCCTGGCGATTGCCGAGACACTGGTCACGGCGGTGAAGCGTGGGGTTCGGGTCGGCGAACGGGGAGTGGTGCTGGCCGCCGCCGATCTGAAGCAGCATGAACGCCGCGGGCCCGGCCGCAGCCACGTTTTGTTTCTGGTCGATGCCAGCGGTTCGATGGCGACGCGGCGCCGCTTGGAGGTGGCGAAGGGCGCGGCGTTGGGTCTGCTGGCGGTCGAGCTACCAGACATCGCGACGAGGTCGCGCTGATGGTATTTCGTGCCGAAGGCACGGATCTCGTGCTGCCCTTTACGCGGCATGTCGCACGCATAGAGCAGGCGCTGGGCGTGTGCCCACGGGCGGACGAACACCGCTTGCCGCGCGCGCTTTTGGATGCGGAACGGCTGCTGCAAACCCGCGAACCGGCCTTGCTGGTGCTGCTCACGGACGGGCGCGCCAATGTGAGCGCCGGAGGCGGCGATCCCTGGGAGGAGGCGCTCGCCGCATGCGCGCCGCTGCGGACGGCATGCGCCGGTGCACTGATCGTCGACTGCGAGCCGGGGCCGATCATTCTGGGACGCGCGCGGTGCTTGCGCGGGCGCTGGGCGCGGAGTGCGTCGCGCTCGATGCCCTGGATTCGGCGGCGCTGTCGCTGCGCATTCATCGGCGCCTCGAGCAGCTGTGAGCATCGTTCTCGCGCTGCTGATCGATCGCTGCTGGGGTGAGCCGCCGGCGCGCCTTCATCCGGTCGTCTGGATGGGACATTACTTGAAGCGTGCCGGGCGCGGTTTGCCGGATTGCGGCCCGGCAATGGCGTTCTTTCTGGGCACTGCGTACTGGCTCGCCGGCGCGGCGCTGGTCGCGGCGGCCTACGGCTATGCAGGCTTCATGCTCGGCGAAGCTTCCGCTGTGGCTGGATCTTCCGCTCACGGCGGTGCTGCTGAAGCCGCTGTTCGCACTGCGCATGCTGCTTGGCGAAGTGGCGGCGGTGGAAGGATCGCTGGCGCGCAGCCATCGAGTCGCGGCCGCGCGCGGCTGGCTCTGATCGTGAGCCGCGACACCGCGCAGCTGGATTCGAGCGAGATTCGCGAATCCGCGCTCGAGTCGCTGGCCGAGAATCTTTCGGACTCGGTCGTCGCGCCGCTTTTTTGGTTTGCGATTTTCGGCCTGCCGGGCGCGGCGGTGTATCGCTTTGCGAATACGGCGGATGCCATGTGGGGCTATCGCGGGCGTTGGGAGTGGGCGGGAAAATTTGCGGCTCGGGCGGATGATGTATTGAATCTGGCTGCCTGCCAGGATCACGGCCTTGGGCTGCTCCTGGCCGGACCGCATCGAATGGCGGTGCTGCGGCGGCTGCCGCGGGAAGCGGCGCGCACGGCGTCGCCCAATTCGGGTTGGCCCATGGGCGCCCTGGCATTGTCGCTGAACATTCGGCTGCGCAAGCCGCGAGTCTATGCGTTGAACGCGAATGGCCGGCGCCCGCGGCGGAGGACACCGCAGCGGCGCTGCGTCGGGCCGAGGCGACGGCGTGGATCATCGCCATCCTGTTGGCGATCGGCGCGCAGTATGTGTCCGGAGCCGGCTATGCCTAGCCCGCATTCCGTGCACGGCGGCACCGACTCCCTGCCGGATCCACGCTACGATTTTTCGACCAACGCCAATCCGCTGGGACCCTGTCCCTCGGTGCTCGCCCAGGTGCGAAACGCAGATGTGACCCGCTATCCGGATCCCCTGTATACGCGGCTGCGCGAATTCGTTGGCGGCCTTTCATCAGACGACACCGGATCGCATCGTGGTGGGGGCGGGCGCGAGCGAATTGATCCTGCGGTTGATCCGCTGCGTCGAAGGGCCGGTGCAACAACTGGCACCGACGTTCTCCGAATACGCGCTCGGCGCGCGAGCTGGCGGAGCGGCGATTGATATCGGCGCGCTCGCCGGCCGCATTCCTGCGCGCGCAGTCGGCATCTCCGGGCATCGGATTTCGTCTGCTGGCCGAATAATCCCACCGGCGAGCTGTGGCCCCTGGACTTCGTGGCCGCCGCGGCTGCCGCGGGACCGCTGGTCGTGGACATGGCCTATGCGCCGTTCTGCGATTCGTCCGCTGACCGCCGCCATCGAGACGGCGGCGAGCAGGGCCTACCGCTTGTACTCCCCGAACAAGGCCTTTGGCTTGACGGGTGTGCGCGGCGCCTACCTCATCACGCCGCGAAGTCGATCGGCGCATCGCGGAGGCGGCACCGAGCTGGGTGATCGGGCGCGACGCGGTGGCCTTTCTGGCGGCCGTCTGCGATCCGGGAGCGCGAGAGTGGCTTGCGCAGGGACTCCCGCAGTTGGAGCGGTGGCGTATGCGGCTTGCGCGGTCGCTGCGGGAACTCGGGCTTCAGGTGCGCGAGAGTCCGGCCACCTTTCTCATGGCGAAAGTCGGAGATGCAGGGCGCGTCGCCACTCACCTTCAGGAGCCGCGATCTGCGGGTGCGGGACTGCAGTTCATTCGGATTGCGGCAGTGGATACGGTTGAGCGCGCAGTCCGGTGCCGGCGCAAAGGCTGTTGCTGGCGGCGCTGAAAACCGCATTATGAAGCCCATCGCGCCATCGCCGTGAAAACTGCACCGTGAAACCGACACCGTGAAACCTGCGCGAAACATCCCTCGGATCGTGGTCGCCGGCGCGGCCTCGAGCGTCGGCAAGACGACGGTGACGGCGGGGCTGATTGCGGCCTTGCGCCGGCAGGGCTTGATCCGTTCAGCCCTTCAAGTGCGGTCCCGACTACATCGATCCCACGTATCACGAACGCGCTGCCAGTCGGCCCTGCCGAAATCTCGACGCTTGGATGCTGGACGACGCGCAGCTTTTGGACGGGTTTTCGCGCGCCTGCAGAGATGCCGACATCGCGGTCATCGAGGGGGTCATGGGCCTCTTCGACGGCTGCAATTGGGTGGATGAACGCGCCTCGACTGCGCAGATCGCCAAGCTGCTCGGAGCGCCCGTGCTTCTGGTCGTCGACATCGGAGGCGCAGCGCGCAGCGCCGCAGCCGTCGTGCTGGGGTGTCAGCATTTCGATCCCGATCTGGCATTGCGGGGCGTGGTCTTGAATTTCGCGGGATCGGAGGGACATGCCAGGGGCTGCGGCGAGGCGATTACGGCGACGACCCGGCTGCCGGTGCTGGGCTGGCTGCCGCGGCACGCTCGGCTGCAGATCCCCGAGCGGCATTTGGGCTTGGTGCCCGGCGGCGAACATGTGAATCCGGACACGCTGATTGCGGAAATCGCTTCAGAGATCGATCAGCGGTTCGACCTCGGCGCCGTGATCGATATGGCTCGAACGGCGGGCGAGTTGCCCGGCACGATCGAAACTCGGCCTGCCGCGAATCGCCCGCAAGACCGCCCGCCGGCCCATCATCGCCGTCGCGCGAGATGCGGCCTTCTGCTTCTACTACCCTGAGAATTTGGAGTTGCTGACCGAGGCGGGCGCGGCGATCGAATTCTTCAGCCCGCTGCTCGGCGAGGCGCCGTGTCCCGACGCGGCCGGTGTCTATCTGGGAGGCGGTTATCCCGAATTGCATGGCGAGGTACTGGCGGCGAATGCCGGGCTCTGGCGCGCACTGAAGGAGCTACGCGCTCGGGATGCGCCCATCTATGCCGAGTGCGGCGGTTTCATGGTGCTCACCGAAGGGTTGATCGACCGCGACGGGCGCCGCTGGCCCATGGCGGGGCTCATCCCCGGAGTGGCACGTATGACGGACAAACTGGCCGCGCTGGGCTATCGGCATGCCATCGCCCTGCGGCCGAATTTGCTGATCGAGCGAAGGCGATGCTCTGCGCGGGCATGAATTTCGATATAGCACCTGGGTCCGTGATGAGCCGATCGCCGAAGAGGGCATTGCGTGGCAGATGCAGCGGCGCGCGCGCCGATGTGCCCGCCGACTCGGGAGGTTTTGCGGACGGCAACTTGCTCGCCAGCTACTTGCACATCCACTTCGGCCAGCGCGCGGATATTGCTCGTCGATTTGTCGACAAGCTATCGAGGGGCGTCGATGCCCACGATTAGCCTGACATGCGGGACCAATAGGCACTCGATTGTGCGGCGGTTAGCCTAGCCATATCCATTGACTCGAGGGTATGTCATCGCCAGCTCCTCAAGAATGTACGCTCCCGCATCAATGAGCGTCAACTCAAGCTACATTCCGAGACGGGTACGAGGAATCCCGCACATTGCGTAGCCCCTTCAGTCACAGCAATTGACTGAGGAACGTTCGTGCCGGCACGACCACTGGATCGGTGCGGCTGAAACAATCAACCGCAACGAAGGGGATCTCAACTACCACCTGAAATGCATGTTTTGCTTTGGTCGCCTGCTTGAAGTGGGCCAAAGAATCAGACAGCCTGGTGTCGCTGGTTTTCACCTCGACCAGAAACCAGGGTTTGCGATCGCGCACGACTAGAAAGTCCACTTCGCGTTTGAGCTTGTCGCGCAAGTAACGCAACTCGAACGACCCCAATCCAAGATCCGTCCATCCCTCCACCGCTTTGAGCAGATGGCAGGCGACAAACGTCTCCGCGCGTTGCCCAGCGTCGTCGATTCCTGACCAATCGCGCAGGAACCATTTCGGCTCCTTGCGCAAAGCCTTGGCGACATTGGTGAACCAGGGACGCACCACAAATCCGAAATGTAATCGCTCCAATACGTCAATCCAACGTCTCACGGTGTCGACGGCAATACCAACTTCATTGGCAAGGTGGGAATAGATGAGTTGTTGCCCGGAGCGTTCGGCGAGAACTTGGGTCAATGTTTCCAGTAAGCCCAGTGTTTCGATCTGCGCAACCTGGCGTATGTCCTCACGCGTCAGTTGATCCTGGCGCAACGAGCGCCAGCGCCGCGTGAACCGTGCATCGCGCCGCAAAAAGGGCTCCGGAAACCCGCCGTGCTCCCACAACGCGCGCCACTCGTCTTCGGCGAGAGAACCAGGCGGCTGAATGACCGCCGTCGGCAGATTTGTACGAATAGCTTCGCCGACGCTGAAAGGGTGCATGCGATACAGGAAGTATCGTGCCATCAGACTATCACCACCCCGGCGGAATACATCAAGTCGAGAGCTGCCCGTGACCATGATTCGGGTACGCTCCCCATAAACATCAAAGAAGCCTTTCAAAAACCCCTTCCACCTTTTGTCTTTGTGCAGTTCGTCAAACACCACGATAGGCGAGGGCGTATACAGCCGTTCGAGATGGATGCGCTCTGCAACGGCTGCAGGCCCGCGTAGGATGACACGACGATCGTCCTCATTGTCCCAGTTCAGATAGTCCGTACCTTCCATTCGGCAGGTCGTCGTTTTACCGACCTGTCTCGGACCACTAATCAAAGCCATCTGTCGTTGGCGCGCAAAGTGATCTTGTAACACGCGGTCGTATAGCCGTAGTCGTGCGGCGGGAAGGCTGGGTCGCATGGGACCATTTTACGGCTAATCGTAGAATAGTCCAGACCATTTTACGATCAGTCGTAGAATGGTCCTAACCGCTTCGCCTCAATTCCCTAGCGCTACCGCGCTTCCTCGGCGAGAGTAAGACGCTGTTCAGGCGTAAGGCAATTATGCTGCGTAGACGCCGCCTCCATCAATCGATAGTGCAACCCCAACTCGCTTGGCAGAACATCTCCGACGGTTTATGTGCGTATTCCAGCAAACGTGGACAATGATTCTAGGCTATCGTGGAAAGCACCCGGTAGTCGGCGGCGCACGCTGCCGATTCTGCTCGCCTGTCCACGATGAGTTTACGGGGAGCACGATTTCCCGCCTGTCGTCGTCGGCACTCGTTACCGGGGCCTGCGGCGATCACGGGCCACCGCTTGAGGCGCTGAGCAGTCCAGTGCGCCGGCGCACATCCGCGCATACTTTCTGCAAGCTGCCTGGATGGCGAACTTTGAGTCTTCGAGCCGTCGTCGCGAATGCCCTGGTGGCCTTGACGACGTCCTCTACGATGCCCGCCGCGCGTGCCACGCCCCATTCAGCCGCCAGCGCGATCATTTCTGCGCGGGCCGGGCAGGCAAAGCCTTGCTGAAAGGCCAGTGTGTGCTCGCCTCGACCGCTGATGTCCGGCACTAAATCGAACGCCGGTGCAAGGCGAAACCCACCGGGACGCGCCAGCATCCAGAAATTCTTGAGGTGATCATCGACATTGCCGATAGCGGCGTTGAAGACCATGTGCCGATACAGCGCTGCCAGGTCATCGGCGGGGGAAGCCGAATGTTTGCGCAGCACCTGAGCGAGATCCGAATAGCTGTGCATGTAGATGCCGGGACGCTCTTTGCACAGCGTGCGCAGGCTCACCATGTGGTACCGACCGTCCTGGACACTGACATCGAAGCGCTTGACCATGAGTACGCGCCGAGCGCCGATCGTCTGCAATCTCGACTCCGGGACTTCAAGTCCCGCGCGCCGAGCCAGGTTGAGGCAGGTGGCTTCGAGGCCAACGACGTCATACGCATCATCGCGCGCGCGACTGGGAAATTTGGCGAGCCACTCTCCGGACTCATCGTGTACGAGCGCCTTGGGTCTCGCGCCGCCGGCGCGGCTGCTGCCCTCCAAAAGACGGCGAAACTCATCGCCCGCGGGCAGTGTCCCGGCCTCGAATTGTGCGGCCGCCGCCAGGAGCTTTGACAGCGCGGTGCTAGGAACACTTTGATCGGGGTGAGGCGCGGTATCGGTCGCCGTAAATAGGAGTGCCCCGGTGCCTCCGCCGCGCATGCGCAGCAGCATCTCGGGTAATGTCGGCATGCCGCCATCGTCGGCGGCGATCGCCGCGGCGAGCAAGCGCCGACCCCAATCGTCTGGCAGCGCATCTTCGAATACCGCCAGAGGCGGATACAGCATCTCGGCGCGAAACCGTCGAGCGGCATCGAGGGGGAGAGACACCGGATCAAGCGCGAAGGCGCCAGACTCGCTCACCCATGCACGCGCGTATTCGAACTCCGATTCGAAACGCCCGCTGTTGCGGTCCGGAGCCGTCGTGGCCAGCTCCCCGACCAGATGGATCGCACCATCCGCGCGTCGCACCCAGACAAATATATGCTTGATCAAGCTCGTCTCGAGGCGCGCTGTCTGTATGCGGGTTCGCGGCGCGCGCGCCTGATCGAGGAGGCTCTCCTTCTGGGCCAACACGCCTTTCAGGTCATCGAGATGGTCAAGAACCCACATGGCCTTGACCCAAGCGCCGATCTGAACCGTGGCCGCGCCATGCTCCATCGCCCGAAGCGTTCCTGCACTGACGCCGAGGCGCTGCGCGAAGACGGCCATGGTGTCGTTACGCGCCAGACGCAGCGACTTCAGGCGGTTCCCGAGCTCCGATAGGTGCTGCAGCTGCTCTTTAACGTCCAACATAATGTAGATTAATCGCTAATACGGCGATAACCAACAGTATAGCAGGCATTAATCATTGCTGTCAGGCAGCCAGCGCACAGTGCTGCGCGCTTGCAACCCGCCGCCATCTTGCCGGGATAATCGTAGAATGGGCCAGACCACTTTACGATCGTTCGTAAAATGGTCCTAACCGCCTCGCCTAATTCCTGGCGCTACCGCCTCCCTCAGAAAGGCCCGGCCTCGCGAGTGAAAATGACGTCGCGCACCCATCGCGGCCGTCACCTTAGAGTCATCGCGGCCGGATGCCACCAGTAGAACCCAATGGCGATGATGATGAGATAGCCGAGCAGGATGAAGGTCCAGCCCATGTTGTGGCGGATGACATCGCCTTCCTTGCGCACGAACTTGCTGGTCGACACGCCCACGCTCGCGGTTTGCGGCGCCACGGGTTTGCCGATTTCCGCGCCGACGGAATTGAACGTCGGCAATAGCAATGGCGGCATTCCGAGCTGCGCGCCGATGAGCGCCTGGAACTTGCCGAACATCGCATTCGTCGAGGTATTCGAACCCGATAGTGCGACGCCGATGAAGCCGAGTATCGGGCAGACGATGATGAAAGCAGTGCCCATTTTGGAAAAGCCCTGCGCGAGCGACGCTGCCATGCCGGAATAGTTGAACACGTATGCCAGCCCGAATATGAACACGCCCACCAGGCATGCGCCCCACATCTGCCGATATGAACGCCGGAATACTTCGCCGATCTGGCTGCCTTTGAGCTTGCCCATCGAGAGCAGCAGCGCCGACACGATGATCCACGACGCCAGGATGGCGGTGCCGCCGACATAAGGGGCAAACTTGAAGACCGCGCTCACGTCGCCCTTCGCGGCGCAGGTGACCGCGGCCGCGGAGCAGGCCACCGCTTTGGCGCTGAACCAGCTGATTTTCGGCAGCGGCGACCACGGGCCGGTCCAGGCCGCAACCACGATCAGCAGCACGGCGAACGGCATCCAGGCTTGCACTATCTCGGCGTGCTTGAGTCCGTGTCCTTGGGTCTGCTTCGCCATTGCCGCGTCCACCGGTTTGCCGCCGTAGCCGAGCACTGTTTTGGGCGTCCAGAATTTGAGCAGCACGAGCAAAGCGATGAAGCTGGTGATGGCGCCGGTGACGTCGGGTAGATAGGGCCCCAGATAGACGGCCACCGGATACTGGCCCGCGATGTAGCCGAGCGAGCCGACCACGGCGAGCGGCCAGCCGCCTTTCATCCCTTCCTTGCCGGAAACCAGGTACAACAGTACCCACGGCGGCAGCAGCGCGAGCACGGCGACGACGGTGCCGACCGAGCCGGACAGCGCCAGCAAGGGATAACCGGTCACGGCCGCCAGCGCGATGAGCGGCGCGCCGAGCGCACCGAAGGAGACAGGCGCGTTGTTGGCGATCGCGGCGACGCGGATCGCATTGAGGTCGGAGATGCCGAGCGAAATCAGGATCGGCGCAACCACCGCCCAGGGATAACCGAAGCCGACCAGACCCTCGAGCATTGCTCCGAATGCCCAGGCGAACAGCATGGTCTGCACCCGTACGTCCATGCTGCCCTGCGCGATCAGCCAGCGGCGGAAATTCTCGAACACGCCGCTGACCGACAGCGTGTTGAACAGCACCATGCCCCAGAACGTAATCCAGTCGACGTTCCACACGCCGGTTGCCGCGCCGTAAAGGTAGGCATGCGCGCCGTCGCCCAACGGCATCTTCCATACCCACGCCCCGAGTGCAAATGTGAGGATCGAACCGAGCAGCGTCGCCAGCCAAGCGGGCATGCGGAATACCGCCAGCAAGACCAATAGCGAAACCACTGGAACCAGCGCGATCAGACAGGTGAGCGGCAAGTTGTCGAGCGGGTTTATCAGTTGCGTGAACATGATTCTTCCCTCGTTACGCGGCCCGCATTTGCTGTGTCTATGCGTCGCCGCGGTTTGTTATTTGGATCTGCGAGCGACTCCTGATGACACAAGACCCGCGTTGCGGCGCGGGTTAGCCCTCATAACCTAACACGGACGCCGTGCAGGCTCAATTTGGCAGTTTGGGCGGCGACCGGACGGGCGTGCCACCTTGCCGGCCCGAGTATTTGATCAAGGGCGACGGCTAGGAGCGCGATAAGGGGCAATGCGGTATTTACGTGCTACTTCAACCTCAGAGGGCATCCGGCAACCATCAGCCAGACCTGGTCGGCCGCGGCGGAGGTGAGCTGCGCCAGGGTGCCGGCGAGATCTCTGAAACGGCGGGCGAGAGGATCGGTCGGTACCAAGCTCCAACCCAATTCATTGCTGACGACGATGGTGGGCCACTGAGCGGCAACGAACGCCGACAGTTGCAGGCTCCACGCGGCCGTGATCGCTTGGTCTGAATCGCCGAGGCGGGCGCCGGCCCACAGAGTCAGACAGTCGACGATGACGCCGCTCGGGCGCGGCGATAGTTTCGTCAGGCTCGCCGATATATCGAGCGGCTGTTCGAGCGTCGCTTCGAGCGTTCGCCACCCAGGCCGTTCGGCGCGGTGGCGGCGCACGCGTTCCACCATCTCGGCATCCCTCGCGGCGATGGCATAGGTGGCGACGAATACCGTATCGCTGCCCCAGGGCTTGGCTTGCTCGACGGCGCGTCGACTCTTGCCGCTGCGCGTTGGGCCGGTGATGAACGTCAGCTCACCCATGGCGGGACTCTTTCTGAATGACATCGATGAAGTGCCGAACCTGCGCTAGGCGGTCTGCGACGGAGCCGGCAACCAATTCGACCAGGCGAAAGCCGCAGTCGAGATAGGCGCGCCGAATGTGGGCGCTCAAGTCTCGCGCTTCGGCGAAGGTTTGCGGCCGCTCGGCATCGTTCACGTAGATCTCGCGCCAGGACGGGGCGAAGAATGCCACGGGTGTGTAGCCGCGGGAGGCCGCCCGCCAGGTGTCGGGTGCGCTTTGGCCGCCGTGGCTGAGATAGCCGATGAGATCCGGCAGGCCGCGATCGAAAAAGCATCGCCCACGGTGCGCGCTGTCCGCGAGTTGGGCCTGCATTCGTGCACTGCATTCGCTGTGCGAATCCCCAGAGATCGCCCCAGGGAAGCAGCCGGCCCGACTGAGCTAGCTGCTCGCGTATGAGCACTCTCGAGGCTTCCTCGTAGCAGAGCTCGCCCGCGGCGGCGAGGGCGTCGAGCAGGGTGCTCTTGCCCGATCCCGGGCCGCCGGCGATGACGAAGCGCTGTTGCGTCAAAGACATAGATAGCGCCTGATCGGATCCAGATCCACGTGCGCGGCCAGGTGTTCCGCCATGCCGCGGTAAATACCGGCGCGCTGTTCTGCCCATGGCACCGGGTGCGGGCCGGTGCCCATGCATGCCGGCGGCGGCAGCGACCTGGGCTCGAAGCTGAGGCGATTCGAACCATCCGTGAAGGTAGGTACCCCAGACATTCCCCAGACGCATGCCCTCGGGCCGTGCTCCCGCATCATCCTTTACGGTGTGCAGCGGTTCGACCGCGGAAAGCGCACGAGTGATGCCCATGTGAATCTCGTAGGCACGCCATTCCTCATCTTCGCAGCGTGCCGTGACCTGGCGCAATGTCTTGGATGAGCCGAACCGAGTTTCCGCCGGCAGAAGCCCAAGGCCGGGTTCATGGCCTGCAGTCTCCGGCCTCGCCCGTTTCGTCGGTCAGCGATTCGCCGAGCATCTGAAATCCGCCGCACACGCCGATGATGAGCGCGCCGCGCTTGGATGCGGCGATGATGCCTTCCGCCAGCCCGCTGGTCCGCAACCAACGCAAGTCCGCCAGAGTATTCTTGGTCCCGGGCAGCACAATGACGCGCGCGTCGACAAGGTCTTTTGGGCTGGCGGTCCAGCGCACCTCGACGCCCTGATCCGACCACCAGGGTTGGCAGTCGGTAAGATTCGACACGTGAGGGAAGCGCACCCAGGCCATGACATCCCCGGTTCCCCGAGTGCCGTCGTCGCTGGGACAGGCCATCTTCTTCCTCGGGCTGCAGCTCCGGGGCATACGGCAAGGTGCCGAGTATGGCTAATCCTGGGGCGTGCGGTTCGAGCCATCGCTGCGGATTGGCAAACAGCGCGAGATCGCCGCGAAAGCGATTGACGATGGCGCCGAGGCTTCGCGCCCGGTCGGCCGGCGATAGCAAACCCCAGACGCCGGCGAGCTGAGCGAATATTCCGCCCCGGTCGATATCGCCGACGAACACCCAGCGGCCGTCCAAGTAACGGCAGGGACGCATATTCACCAGGTCGCGGTCCAGAAGATTCAGCTCCACGGGGCTGCCGGCGCCTTCCATCAGCAGCACATCGCAGCGCTCGTGCCAGCCGTCGAGGACTTCCGTGACGACTTTGCCACAGCCTGTCGAAATGCCGGTAGTACTCAGCCGCGGCACAGTGGCCTTGAGATCGACCCAAGACGATCACCTGCGATCCCTGAGCCCCGCTGGGCTTGAGCAGGATGGGATTCATCTCTACCGTCGGAATCAATCCGCAGGCCTCCGACTGCACGGCCTGCGCGCGGCCGATCTCGCCTCCATCCAAGGTGACCCAGGCGTTATTGGACATGTTCTGGGCTTTGAAGGGAGCGACGCGAACTCCTTGGCCGTGAAGCCAGGCGCAAAACGCAGTCGCGATCCAGCTTTTGCCGGCGCCCGAACCGCAGCCGAGAATCGATAAGGCTTTCATCGAGCTAAGGCTTTCATCGAAAAGAATCGCTCCATCGACGGACCCCCGCCATTATCCATGAGACTGGCGAAGGGATGAGCCGCGTTTGCGGCTTGCCAATCTCGCGGACGGCAGTTAGCATCCTCGGCGATTGTTAGGTGCTTTGCCGTCTTCTCGGTGCGAACGAGAGCGGCGAGTGAAACGGGAAGCCGGTGCGTTCAGTCTTACGACTGGCCAATCCCGGCGCTGCCCCCGCAACGGTAAACGAGCAACGGCGAATCTCAAAGCCACTGCGTCCCTCGATGGGCGTGGGAAGGCGATTCGCCAGCATCTTCAAGAATGCGCTCGTGAGCCCGGAGACCGGCCTAACACTGATATTTGCGAACATCGCGGCGGGCGATTGGTGCATTGCTGTGGGATCGTCGGCGCGCGGGGCCAAGGCCTCTGCGATCCGCGCCTCCGCCGCGATTGTCCTTTCATACCTTCCCTCGTTCGCCTGAAACTTTAAGCGCTTTCGCGGCCGGCGGAGCGCGGGAGGCATCGTGGCTGAAGCGAATCGAATTCCTGTGACCGTGCTGACCGGGTTCTTAGGCTCGGGCAAGACGACGCTCCTGAACCGCATCCTCACCGAAAGCCACGGCCAGCGCATTGCCGTGATCGAGAACGAGTTCGGCGACATCGGCGTCGATCAAGAACTGGTGATCAACGCCGAGGAAGAGATCTTCGAGATGAACAACGGGTGCATCTGCTGCACCGTGCGGGGCGACCTGATCCGCATCCTGGGAAATCTGATCACGCGCCGCGACAAATTCGACCGCATCGTGCTGGAGACCACCGGTCTCGCCAACCCAGGACCGGTGGCACAGACCTTTTTCGTCGATGAGGGCATGCGCGAGGAGTTCGCGCTGGACGGCATCGTGACCATGGTCGACGCGCAGCACTTCGATCGGCAGCTGCAGGAAAGCGAGGAGACGCGCACTCAGATCGCATTTGCCGACGTCATCGTATTGAACAAGACGGATCTGGTCGGCGGCGCCGAGCTCGACGCCTTGGAGCGGCGAGTGCGTGCCATTAATGCCCTGGCGAGAATCGTGCGCGCCGACCCGACGGGCCGCGCCTCGGTGCCCATGAGCGATGTGCTCGGGATCGGCGGGTTCGATCTCGCCCGGGCTCTCGAGTACAAGCCGACGTTTCTCGAACCCGAATACCCCTTCGAATGGGCAGGGGCTTATGAACTCGCCGCGGGCGAGCACCGCTTGACGCTCGAGCAAGGCCCGGACCCGAGCATTAAAATCGCAATTTGCGAGTCGTTCGCCGCCGACGAACTCGATCCGGCGAGAGCCGCCGAGCGGGTGTTTGCTCTGTTCTCCGGCGCCGCCGAACCCGATGCCCCGGAAGCCGTCATCGAGCCGCAGCTTCACTGCCGGCTTCTCGAGTTGCCGGAAGGCGGCGGAGCGCGGTTCACACTGCGCATCAAAACGCCCGGCACGTACTGGCTGTTCACGCAGCACCTGCCCGAAGAATTCGCACTGAAGCTGCGGGACGGCGCCGGCGCGGAACTCGTGCCGCGCGTGCAAAAGAATTTCGATCCGGGGCATTCGCACGACGCGCGCGTCGGTTCCTTCAGCCTCGAGACGGCTCGCCCGGTGGATGCCGCGCGGTTTCAGTCCTGGCTCACGCACACTCTGCAGACTCAGGGCACGCGCCTGTACCGCATGAAGGGGTTCTTGAACTTCAAGGATGTGAACGAGAGGATCGTCATTCAGGGCGTGCACATGGTCGTCGACACCAGCACTCTGGGGCCGTGGGGAAATCGGCCGCGGCGCACACAGCTCGTGTTCATCGGCCGCGAACTGGACGAAGCGGCGCTGACGCAGGGGTTTGACTCCTGCCTCGACGAGGCTGACGCGGGCGGCGCAGGCGGCGGCTTGGGCGGCGCGGAATGACTCCGCTCAAGGCGCGCCTCATTGCGCTGTACACGCTGCTCGTCTGCGCCAACCTGGCCGTGGGTGTCTGGGCCTTCGTGCTGTTCTCGGGCGACTCGGTCAAGTTGGGCACCGCTCTGCTGGCCTACAGCTTAGGGTTGCGTCATGCGGTCGACGCGGATCATATCGCGGCGATCGACAATGTGACCCGTAAGCTGATACAGGATGGCAAGCAACCGATCGGGGTCGGCTTCTTCTTCGCGGTCGGGCACTCGACCATTGTGCTGATCGCGGCCTGCCTCATCGCCTTCACCGTCGGCGCCCTGGCCCATTTTCAGAACTTCTCGCGCATCGGCAGTGTGATTGCGACGGCGACATCGGCGGCCTTTCTGTTCGCCATCGCGGCGATGAACCTGGTGATACTGCGGTCGGTCTGGCAGCGCTTCGAGACGGTGCGCAACGGGGGCAAGTATTCGCCGGACGATCTCGACATTCTGCTGGGCGGAAGAGGGTTTCTGTCGCGCTTGTTCCGGCCTTTGTTCAGGCTGATCCGGCATAGCTGGCAAATGGCGCCGCTGGGATTCTTGTTCGGTCTGGGTTTCGACACCGCGACCGAAGTGACGCTGCTGGGCCTTGCGGGTGCCCAGGCGGCTCATGGCGTCTCGATAGCGACCATTTTGGTGTTTCCCGCGCTTTTCGCGGCCGGCATGGCGCTCATCGACACCACCGACGGCGTGCTCATGCTCGGTGCCTATCGATGGGCATTCATCAAGCCGATCCGCAAGCTCTACTACAACATGACGATCACCGGCGTCTCCGCGCTGGTGGCCATCGTGATCGGCGGCATCGAGACCAGCGCATTGATAGCCCAAAAGCTGGAATTGAACGGCGGCGGCTGGGGGATCGCGAGCCGCCTCGCGGAACACTTCAATGCGCTGGGCTTTGCAATCATCGGCTTATTCGCCGCGGCATGGGCTGTTTCGTACCTTATCTATCGATGGAAGCGGTTCGACGACATCGAAGTCGTGTTTGATAGCAGGAAGTGATCGCCGCTGCTTTCGACCGCGGCGCCCGCGCCAGTCGCCCGGGGGCACGAGCGGCACGGGTCAGGGTTCGAACTCTTTCGCGATCTCGCTCAACAGTCCGGTAACATAGCCGCTGAAGGAGCGCCACACCTCGACGTGAAAGGCGTCCTCGCGGGTGCGCCACAGCACGATGTCGGCCTTCGCCAGCACCGTGCGGGTACACATACCGACGGGAAATTCGGCCAGGTCCAAATCGAGCGGGCAGGCCCCGTTCAAGATGGTGGCCGCGTGCGCACCGCTCACCTCGAGCGCAAATTGCCGGTGACTGACATTGACCAGGGCGTGGGGCATGTCGGCGAGCGCGAGCTCCAGCGCATCTGCGGCGGATGCCTCCTGCTCCGAGACGGCAGAGTCCGATCCATCGGCGCGCGCCAGCAGCAGGTATTCATCGGGACCCAGCCACAGAGTGGCGCGGGAATTTTGCACCAGAGCGCGGCAGGGCTCCTCGGCGAAGGCTGCGCCCCAGGCGGAAGCGGCGGCGGCGCGGGCGCCGGCATCGCCGTGCAGAATGAAGCGCAGCGCGGGCGGCATCGCCTTCAACCATTCGGCTGCCGGCACGGGCGGAAGGCTGCGTATCGCGGCTTCAGGCATTGATGCGCGCTCCGGTGGGATCGTAGAAAACCGATGAGGTGACTTCGACCTCGAGGTCGCCGCCGGGCATGGGGACATACAAAGTCTGCCCGAGGCGCGCCCGGCCGCCCGCAACCACGGCCAAGGCAATCGAATGCCCGAGTACGCTGCTGGCATAAGACGAGGTCACATGCCCGATCAGTTTCACGGGCGGAGTCTGGCCGGGCTTCTCGGCCACTTGCGCGCCTTCCTCGAGCACCACCCGTGGGTCTTTGGTGCGCAGGCCGACGAGTTGCTTGCGATCCGCCGCCTTCATCGAGGCGCGCTCCAGAGAACGCTTGCCGACGAAGTCCGCCTTATTCTTGCCGATCGCCCAGGTCAGGCCGGCATCGTCCGGGGTCACGGTGCCGTCGGTGTCCTGGCCGACGATGATGTAGCCCTTCTCGGCGCGCAGCACGTGCATGGTTTCGGTGCCGTACTCGGTCATGCCGTGTGCCTTGCCCGCGGCATAGACCGCTTCCCAGACGCTCTGGCCGAAATCGGCGGGCACGTTGATCTCGAAGCCCAGCTCACCCGTGAAGCTCACGCGAAACAACAGCATGGGCGCGCCGCAGATTTTGCCGCGGGCAACGCTCATGTGCGGCCACGCGGCGGCGCCGATGTCGATACCTTCCACCAGGGTCTCGAGCACCTTCCGCGAGTCAGGGCCCTGCACGGCGATCACGGCCCACTGCTCGGTGGTGGAGGTGAGCCATACTTTGAGGTCCGGCCATTCGGTCTGACGGTAATCTTCCATCATGGCGAGCACGCGGGGCGCTCCGCCGGTGGTGGTGGTCACGTGAAAGCGGTCCGCGGCGGTGCGCGCCACCACGCCGTCGTCGTTGATGAAGCCGTCTTCGCGAAGCAGTATGCCGTAGCGCGAGCGGCCGACCCCTAAATTGGACCAGTTGTTCACATACATGCGGTTCATGAATTCGGCAGCGTCGGGGCCCACGACTTCGATCTTGCCGAGCGTGGAGGCGTCGAAGATGCCGCAGGCGCTGCGCACGGCGCGGCATTCGCGGGCCACAGCCGCGTGCATATCCTCGCCCGCGCGAGGGAAGTACCGGGCGCGCTTCCACAAGGCCACGTTCTCGAACACCGCGCCGCGGGCCTGCGCCCAGGCGTGGGTGGGCGTGGTACGGACCGGATCGAAGAGATCGCCGCGCGAAATGCCGGCCATGCTGCCGAAGGAGATGGGAGTGAAGGGCATGCGGAAGGTGGTGAGGCCCACTCTCGGGATGGCCACATCGAGATTCTCCGCCACGATGGCCATGGCGTTGAGATTCGAGGTCTTGCCCTGATCCGTGGCCATGCCGGTGGTGGTGTAGCGCTTGACGTGCTCGATGGATTGAAAACCTTCGCGGGTGGCGAGCGCGAGATCGCGCGTGGTCACATCGTGCTGCCAATCGACGAAAGATTTCTCGCCGCTCGGCGGACTGGCTTGGGGCAGGGCGCCAAGGTAGGCCTGGGTGCTGCGCTTCGGCGCCTCGACGGAGAAGCGCCTCGGGGCGAGGCTCGGCTCCGGAGCCGCCGCCGCGCCGCAGGCGGCGCCGTCCGCCAGCACGCCGGCCAGATCGTAGACCCCGCGGCAGGCGCCCGCCGATCGCTCGCATTCGGCCGAGGCGCCCGGCACGAAGGTTTTGAGAGCTTCATTCCATTGCAGCTTGCCGCGCGACTGAGAAAACAAATGCACGCTGGGTGTGAAGCCGCCGGACATGAGCACGGTATCGCAAGCGATGCGCGGTCCGGCTTGCACCGCGCCGTCTTGCATGCGCCCAAGAGTGATGGCGTGCACCCGCAAGTCCCCTTCGGTGCCGAGCACGGTCGAGCCGGCAAGCACGTCGATACCCGCGCGGCGGGCGGCGTCGGGGAGGGCGCCTGAAGCTTCCGAACGCAGATCTGCGATGGCCGCAACGGCCACGCCGGCCGCTTGCAAATCAAGAGCTGCCTGGTAGGCATCGTCGCCGGAAGTCACGACCACGATGCGTGTGCCGACGCGCACGCCGTAACGGTTCAGATAGGTCTGCGCTGCGCCCGCCAATAGTATTCCGGGCCTATCGTTGCCCGGAAATACCAGGGGACGCTCGATCGCGCCGGTGGCCAGCACCACCGCTTTCGCGCGAACCTGCCACAGTCGCTCGCGCGGCTCGCGCTTCGGCGGGCTTGCAAGATGATCGGTGAGCCGCTGATTCAGGCCGATGAGATTGTGGGGAAAATAGCCGAAGACGGTGGTGCGAGAAAGCAATGTCACGCGGCGGTTGCCGGCGAGAGATGCGATGCTCTGGTGCACCCACGCGGCCGCGCTTTGCCCGTCGATGGATGCATGAGCCTCGGTGAGAAGGCTGCCGCCGAACTCGGCGGTTTCATCGCACAGAATGACTCGGGCGCCGCTGTCGGCTGCCGCCAGCGCGGCTGCTATCCCCGCGGGCCCGGCGCCTGCGACCAGCACATCGCAATGCGCGTAGCGCTGCGCGTAACGGTCCGGATCGGGCTGCGTCGGAGCGCGCCCCAAACCGGCGGCGCGTCGAATGATGGGCTCGTACAAAGCCTTCCACGCCTTGCGCGGCCACATGAAGGTCTTGTAGTAGAAGCCGGCCGGGAAAAATGCCGACAGCATGTCGTTGATGCGGCCGAAGTCTTGCTGCAGGCTCGGCCATCGATTCTGGCTCTCGGCAATCAACCCCTCGTACAGCTCGACCTGGGTGGCCCGCAGATTAGGAGTCAGGCGCGCCGCATCCCGGCTCACCGTCACCAGCGCATTCGGTTCCTCGGAGCCTGCGCCCAGAATGCCGCGCGGCCGGTGATACTTGAACGAGCGGCCGGTCAGGTGCACGCCATTGGCGAGCAGGGCGGAGGCCAGAGTATCCCCGGCGAATCCTGTATAGGATCGGCCGTCGAATTTGAATTCGATGGGCCGCGTCCGGTCGACCCGGCCGCCCGCAGCGGTGCGAAAACCGGCGCCCGCGGAGCCGGAGCTCACGGAGCCGGCGCTCGCGGGACCGGCCTCGGAGCCGGCGTTGTCGGCCGCCGGACTCATCGAGCGCTCTCTCCCGGCGCGGCCGCCGCGGAGGCGGAAGCCCGAGCAGGAATCGCGGGCTGCGCTTCGCCGGTTTTGTAGAACGCCAGAAAGTGATCGGTGGTCGTGTCGCGCAGCGCGTTGAAAAAGCGTCCGCAGCCGCGCGAATGCCGCCAGCGCTCGGCATACACGCCCTTGGTGTTGGTGCGCATATAGAGGAATTCCGCCCAGGCCTGATCGTCGAGCGTGGACGGCCGGCTCGGCCGCGCCACATGTGCCTGGCCGCCGTAGGCGAATTCGATTTCTGGGCGCTTACCGCAGTAGGGGCAGATGATGAGCAGCATCGGTGGTCTCGCTCAATGAGCCACGGCGGCGGCGGCGGCTTCGTCGATCAAGTAGCCATCGCGGAAACGTTCGATGGTGAACGGCGCGTTGATGGGGTGCGGCTCGTCCCTCGCGATGGTCCAGGCAAACACGTGCGCGGACCCGGGGGTGGCCTTGAACCCTCCGGTGCCCCAGCCGCAATTGACGTACAGGCCGGGCACGGGCGTCTTGGCGATGATGGGCGAGCGATCCGGCGTCACATCGACGATGCCGCCCCAGTTGCGCAGCATCCGCATGCGGCGAAAGTTGGGGAATAGCTCGCAGATCGCATCCAGGGTGTGAGTGTTGATGTGCAGTGCGCCGCGCTGGGTATACGAGGTATAGGCATCCGTGCCTGCGCCGATCACCAGCTCTCCCTTGTCCGATTGGCTGATATAGGCGTGAATGGTGTTGGACATGACCACGCAGGGAAAGATGGGCTTGACGGGCTCGGACACCAAGGCCTGCAGCGGATAGCTCTCCAAGGGCACCTGCACGCCGGCCATCGCCATGATCACGCTGGTGTGGCCGGCCGCGGACACTCCCACCTTGCGCGACTGAATGAGGCCGCGCGTGGTTTCCAATGCTTCGACGGCGCCGCTCGCGTCGCGCCGGATGCCCGTCACTTCACAATTTTCGATGATATCCACGCCGAGCGCATCGGCGGCGCGGGCGTAGCCCCAGGCAACGGCGTCGTGCCGGGCCGTGCCGCCGCGCCGTTGCAGCGCCGCGCCCAAGACCGGGTAGCGGATATTGTCTTCGATGTTGAGCAGCGGGCAGAACTCCTTGGCTTGCGCCGGCTCCAGCCATTCATTGTCCACCCCGTTGCAGCGGTTGGCGTGCACGTGCCGCTTGAAGACTTGAATGTCGTGCACCGTGTGCGCCAGCATCATGACGCCCCGGGGCGAGAACATGACATTGTAATTGAGCGTCTGCGAGAGGCTCTCCCACAGCTTCACCGCATGATCGTAGAGCGCCGCGCTCTCGTTGAACAGATAGTTCGAGCGGATGATGGTGGTATTGCGCCCGGTGTTGCCGCCGCCGATCCAGCCCTTTTCCAGCACGGCGATGTTCGTCAGCCCGTGTTCCTTGGCAAGATAGTAGGCGGCTCCGAGACCATGGCCGCCGCCGCCGACGATGACGGCATCGTAGCGGGCCTTGGGTTCGGGCTTGCGCCATTGCTGCTGCCAGCCGCGATGGCGCGAGAGTCCGCGCCAGAGCAGCGACAGTCCCGAAAATGATTGCCTGCTCATCGCGCGGTCCCTAGGCCCTCAAGTCCTTGTTCTCGGGATCGTACGGCGAATCGACGAGCACCGTCGCCCGCTTGCGTTCGCCGAGGATCTCGATCTCGATGCTGCCGCCCACCGCCGCGAATTCCGGCTTGACGTAGCCCAGCCCTAAGCTCTTCCTCAAGGTATGCCCGTAATAGCCCGCGGTGGCGCGGCCGATGATATGGCCCTTCGAGTCGAACAGCGGCTCATTGCCGAGGGGGTCTGCATCCGTGACGCCGTGAACCTCGAAGGTGATGAAGCGATGCGGCACGCCGGCCTTGAGCTGCTTCTCGAGGGCTTCCTTGCCGATGAAGGGTCCCTTGCCCATGCGCACGAAGCGGTCGAGCCCGGCCTCGAAAGGCGAGTAGTCGGGCGTCAGATCGCTGCCCCACATGCGGTAGGATTTCTCCAGCCGCAGCGATTCCATGGCGCGCATGCCGGCCATGCCGATGTTGAACTCCGCGCCGGCGGCGAACAGTGAATCGAACAGATGATGCGCATACTCGATGGGAAAGTGCAGCTCCCAGCCGAGCGCGCCGACGAAATTCACGCGCAGCAGATACACATCGGTGGCGAGGCCGACCTCGGCCACCTGAGCCGTCAGCCAGGGAAAGCCGGCATTGTCCAGGGGCACATCCACGAGCTTCGCGAGCACATCCCGCGAGCGCGGTCCGGCGACGACGAAGCAGCCGCGGCTCATGGTGATATTGGTCAGACTCACGCTGCCGTCCTGCGGCAGCATCTGCTGCAAGTAGTCGCTGTCGTAGCGTTCGGCCGCGCCGGCGCTCACCACATAGAAGTGCTGCTCGGCGATCTTGGTGATGGTGAACTCGGAGCGGATGCCGCCGCGGCGGGTGAGTGCGTGGCTCAAGGCCATGCGGCCGATCTTGGCCGGCACCTTGTTGGCCACCAGCCCATCGAGCCAGGCTTCGGCGCCCGGCCCTCGCACCTCGTGCTTGGTGAAAGGCCCCAGGTCGATGACGCCGACCTGTTCGCGCAAGCGGCGTACTTCATTGCCCACGTGTTCGAAGTAGTTCGAGCGGCGGAAACTCCATTGGTCCTTAGGAGGAACGCCCGGCGGTGCGAACCAGTTGGCGCGCTCCCAGCCGTAGCGCTGGCCGAACACCGCGCCCATGCGCGCCAGCTTGTCGTACACCGGGCTGGTTTTCGCGGGACGGGCATCGGCACGCTCTTCGTCGGGATAGTGGATGACGAATACGTTGCGGTAGGTTTCCTCGTTCTTCTTCACCACATAGCGCTTGCTGGTGTAGGGACCGTAGCGGCGCGGATCGACCGCCATCATGTCGATGCCGGGCTCGCCCTCGACTATCCATTCGGCCAACTGCCAGCCCGAACCGCCGGCCGCCGTGATGCCGAAGCTATGGCCCTCGTTGAGCCATAGATTTCGAGCACCCCAGGCGGGGCCGATCAGCGGGCTGCCGTCGGGCGTGTAGGCGATGGGCCCATTCACGATGTCCTTGATGCCGCAGTTGGCCAATGAAGGCACGCGCCGCTGCGCGGCCTCGACATGCGGCAGCAGTCGTTCCAGGTCGCCTTCGAACAGGCTCTTGCCGAACCATTCCGGCACCCCGTCGGCGAAGCGCGCGGGAGCACCCGCCTCGTACGGGCCCAATATCCAGCCCATGCGCTCTTCGCGCAGGTAATAGGATTGATCCGATTCGCGCAGCACCGCCAGTTCGCGGCCGCCGCGCTGACGGTAGGCTTTGAGCTCGGGCGATTCGTCGTACACGATGTATTGATGTTCGACGGGGATGGAAGGCACATTGAGTCCGAACAGGCGTCCCATCTGCCGCGCGTAATTGCCCGTGGCACACACCACGTGCTCG
Organism: uncultured Gammaproteobacteria bacterium; assembly: GCA_963784105.1. Lineage (GTDB taxonomy): Bacteria > Pseudomonadota > Gammaproteobacteria > Steroidobacterales > Steroidobacteraceae > Bog-1198. Next base: position 97,968 of record CAWAQE010000003.1, on the reverse strand, counting down.
GCGACGATGTCGCCCTTGTTGGTGGTCAGATGCCACTCCCCCGAGGGCGTGCGCTTCGCGGCGGTGACTTCCGTCTGCTCGTAGATCTCCGCGCCGCGGCTGCGAGCGCCCTTGCGCAGCGCCATGGTCAGGTCCGCCGGCGCGATGTGGCCGTCATCCGGATGGTAAAGCGCGCCCACCAGCTTGGGTGTGCCCGCGCCGTCGCCGAGCTCGATCAAGGGCCATAGCTCGCGCACCTGCTGGGGCCCGATCACCTGGAAGGGCACGCCGATGGTGTTCGCCGTACCGCAGTACTTCTGATACTCATCCATGCGGTCGCGGCAGGTTGCGAGGCGCAGGTTGCCGGTGACGTGGAAGCTCACATCCTGGCCGGTTTCTGCGGGCAGCCGCTTGTACAGATCGACCGAATACTTGTGGAGCTGGCCCACCGTGTAGCTCATATTGAAGAGCGGCAGCAGCCCGGCCGCATGCCAGGTCGATCCGGCGGTCAGTTCAGCGCGCTCCAGCAGCACCACGTCGGTCCAACCCTTCTGCGCCAAATGATAGAGGGTGCTGACGCCTACTACACCGCCGCCGATGACGACGACGCGGGCATGAGTTTTCATGGAAATCTCCCAACGCAAATGCGTGAGGCAGTGTAACCAGCGGCCCGCCAAACAATACGCCAATTGCGACAACCCCTTATGGAAATGCGCCAGGCGGGACGGAAAGTGGCCGGATCAGAGCCGAATAGGCATGTCTACTCGTCTGGAAAACGACAGGAATATGTCGGGAACAGACAAGAGGGCAGGCCAGTGGCATAATCGGTGCGTCCCGATCCTCATGCTCTTTGTACGCCGGAGGCACCTTGGAATCGCCCGCCTTGCTGCGCAAGTGCAAGTACGCATTTCTGACCTTGCCCAACTACTCCCTGATCGCGGTGGCCAATGCACTCGAACCGCTGCGCATGGCCAATCGCTTGGTCGGCAAAGAGGTCTACGAGTGGTCGGTCATCACCATGGACGGCCGCGCGGCGGACGCCAGCAGCGGGCTCAATCTCTCGCCGACCGGCGCCCTCGACAAGCTGGGAGCGGTGGATGTTTTGTTCGTCTGCGGCGGCATCAATGTCCGCGAGGCGGTATCTCCCGCACTCCTGACCGCGCTTCGCCGGCTCGCCGATCGGCGAGTGCCGCTGGGCGCGCTGTGTACCGGCGGCTATGCGCTCGCCCGCGCCGGCTTGCTCGATAATTTCAGCGCCACCATTCACTGGGAAAATCTGTCGGCCTTGCGCGAAGAATTTCCGAGGGTGCGGATCAGCGATCAGCTGTTCACCATCGACCGCGATCGCTTTACCTGCTCCGGCGGCACCGCGCCGCTGGACCTCATGCTGAATCTCATTCAAGTGAAGCTGGGGCCGCGGATCTCGCAGCTGGTATCCGAGCAATTCATCGTGGATCGAGTCCGCAAGGACACCGACCGCCAGTACATACCGCTGCGGGCGCAGGTCGGCGTGTCGCACCGCGGCCTGATCCGGGTGGCGCAGCTCATGGAGGAGAACATCGAAAAGCCGCTGTCGCTGGAGAAAATCGCCAAATCCACGGGCCTGTCGCGCCGTCAAATCGAGCGCCTGTTCAAGCGCGACTTGAACTGCGTGCCGAAGCACTACTACCTTGAGATGCGCCTGCGCCGTGCACGCGAGCTCCTGCTGCAGACCGCCATGCCCATCATGGACATCACCACGGCCTGCGGATTTCAATCGCCGCCGCATTTCTCCAAGTGCTATCGCATTCAGTTCGGGCATCCGCCGAGCGCCGAACGCAAGATCGGCGACAGGCGTGCGCCGGGGCCGGATGCGCAGGCTCTGGAGGCGCAAGGTCCGGAGGCTCAGGGTCCAGAGGTTAAGGGCCGCCACGGGCGGGGGCGCGAGACGAGCAAGCCCGACGTGGTCGCGACCTAACCCTCGGGCTCTGCGGTGGAGGAGCGGGCGCAAGCGGAACTTCGGGCGGCGTACAGCCAAGCGCTGGCCGCGTTGCGCTCCGGAAGGGCGGCCACCGCCGAGCGGCAACTGCGCGATATCCAAGCGAGGGCGCCCGGCGACGTCAACAGCATGCGCTTGCTCGGGGTGGCACTACTGGACCAAGACAAAGTGCCGGCCGCGGTCGAGATGCTCGAGCGCGCGGCTTCCGCAGCCCCGCACTTCTGGCCGGCGCGCACCGATCTTGCACGTGCTTATCGAAGCGCCGGACGCTTGCAGGCGGCGCGCGAGGAACTGCAGCGGGTGGTCGCGGCCGCCCCCGGGCTTCAGGCCGCGTGGCTGGCCTATGGCGATGTGCTGGTCGACCTCGAGAAATACGCGGATGCAAGGATGGCGTATGAACGGGCGCGCCTGACCGACCCCTATGCGCGCCGCATCGAGGAGGCCACCGCCGCCCTGGTGGCCGAGGACCGCAAGACGGCCGAGCTCATCTTTCGCGACATATTGAAGACTGACCCCAGCCATGTGGCGGCTGTGTGCGGACTGGCGGCCGTCTCGCTGACGGTCAGCCGCGGCGGCGATGCGGTGCGTCTGCTGCGGCATGCCCTCAAGCAGTCAGCCCACCTGCCGCTGGCCTGGCGCGGTCTATGCCAGGCCATGGTCGAACTCGGGCGCCTTTCCGAGGCCGAGGCCGCGATTCGCCGTCTTTTGAAGATCGAGCCGGAAAATCCCAAGAACTGGGTGTTGCTGGGAACGGTGTGCACCCGTCTCATGCGCCAGGCCGACGCTCTGCCGGCCTTCCAGGAGGCGGTACGGCTGAACCCAACCGAGGTGCGCCTGACCCTGTCCATCGGACACGCGCACAAGACCTTGGGCAATCGCCGTGAATCCGAGGAGGCCTACAAGGCGTGCCTGCGGCTGCGCCCGGATTTCGGCGAGGCGTATTGGAGTCTCGCCGACCTGAAGAACTATGTCTTCAGCGACGCGGAGATGGCGGCGATGCAGGCTCTTCAGAAGGACGATGGCGAGGATGTGGACCAGGCGCATGTGCACTTCGCACTAGGGCGCGCATTTGAACAGAGGAAGGAGTATGGGACGGCATTCCAGCATTACGCCGCGGGCAATGTGCGGCGGCGCAAAACCGTTCCCTTCGACATTGAAGTCTTCGAGAACAAGACGCGGCGCGTAGGCGAGTGTTTCAGCGCCGAATTTTTCGCGCAACGCTCCAAGGCAGGGCATTCCGATGGGGCGCCGATCTTCATCGTGGGGCTGCCCCGATCAGGCTCGACTTTGGTCGAGCAGATTCTGGCGAGCCATTCGAGCGTGGAGGGAACCTTCGAATTGCCGAACGTGCTGACCATGGTCCGCGAGTTCGACCACGCGAATTCGGAACACGATGCGTACCCAGAGAACCTTCGAGCCGTGCCGCCGGGAGAATTCGCGAATCTTGGCCGCCGCTACATCGAGGAGACCGCCCCGCTGCGCAGCGGCAAGCCGCACTTCATCGACAAAATGCCGAACAACTTCAGCCACGTGGGCCTCATTCACGCCATTCTGCCGAATGCCATCATCATCGACGTGCGCCGCCACCCGATGGACTCTTGCTTCAGCACCTACAAGCAGCACTTTGCGGAGGGTCAATCCTTCAGCTACGACCTTGACGACTTGGGGCGCTACTATCGGCGCTACCTCGGCCTCATGGACCATTGGGATACCGTGCTCCCGGGCAAAGTGCTGCTGATGCGTTATGAACAATTGGTGCGTGACCCCGAAACCCACATCAGGCGCCTGCTCCGCCACTGCGGGCTGGATTTCGAACCTGCCTGTCTTGCGTTTCACGAAACCAAGCGGTCGGTGCGCACGGCCAGCGCCGAGCAGGTGCGCCAGCCCATCTACACCTCGGGTATCGGCCACTGGCGGCACTTCGAGCGGGAGCTCGAACCCTTGCGCCGCGCACTCGGCGATTGCCTGGAGCGTTTTCCCGCCGATCCTTGAGATTGCCTATGCTCGAGCGGCTGGTCGGGGCCCGGCCGATCCGTCGTACTTATTGAACGTCCGATTAACGCGGCAGCGTTTTGGATTGACAGCGAGCGCCTTCGCGGGACATGATCCCGCCGATGGCATGCCCTTTGGGGGCATGTGGTAATTGAACTACAAGGGGATGATACGATGCGCAAATCAGCAGCGCGTTCAGTGGCCACATTGTCGCGGCGGCAGCTCCCCCCGACTTTTTTGCCTTCCAAGCTCGCCATCGCCATCGCGGCTGCGCTGTCGGGAGCCGCCGGCTTCCATGCCCTTCCGGTACGGGCGGCGGCGGCTTCATCGGACGCCTCCTCGGACACGTTGGCAGAGGTCATCGTGACCGCCCGCAAACGCGCGGAGAACCTGCAGGACGTTCCCATCAGCATCGACGTCTTCACGAGCAAGGATCTTCAGAATCTCGCGATCTCGCAGTTCGAGGATTATGCCGCGCAGACGCCGTCGATTTCGTTCGTCAGCGCAGGCCCCGGCACTCAGACGCTGGTCATGCGCGGCGTGTCCGACGGCAGCAACCCGAATTACTCCAACCAGGCCACCACTGCCTTCCTGGTCGACGACATGTCGATGAACTTCTACGGCGTGACGCCCGACCTGCATCTCTATGATGTCGAGCGCATCGAGGTGCTGAACGGACCGCAGGGCACGACCTTCGGTGCCGGCGCCATGGCCGGAGCGGTGCGCTTCATCATCAACAAGCCGGATGCCAGCGGATTTAGCGCCGGCTTCGATACCGACCTGGGCAAAATTGACGGAGGTACTCACAACGGCACGATCGAGGGTTTCGTCAACATACCGCTGATCGAAGACTGGACGGCGATCCGGCTGTCGGGCTACAGCGATTACCACGGCGGCTACATCAACAACCTCAACGTCACCCGCAACTGGGTGAACGGCACGGTGTCGAACAACTCGCAGTGGGCGGGCCGCAATTACAACGTGGAGAAGGTGACGGGCGGCCGCGCCGCCCTCAGTCAGAAAATCTCGGACGGCTGGAAGGCGACGCTGACCGCCAGCTATCAGCGCCAGCTCACGCACGGCGCCTGGGACGAGAACCAGACCATCGGCGGCGCGGTCGACGAAAATGGCAATCTGGTCAACGGACCCGTACGGTCGCTCGGCCAGAAGAACGTCGACCGCTTCGGACCGGAATTCAAGCAGTACTACACCAAGACTCTGGACTTCCACCTCGACGGGGATGTGGGCATTGGCGATCTCGTGTACGCGAGCACCTATTGGGCGCAGGACGATCGATGGGTGAACGAGTATTCGGAGTACATGCAGTATGTGAACACCGGGCCGCCGGAGGATCTGACCGCGGCGGCGCAGCAGGGATATACCTGTCTCACCGATCCGGTCAGCAGCTCCGGCGCGAGTCCATACAGCGGCTGCCAGGTGCCCATCCAGTACTACGATTACGTGAACAACGTGGATCGATGGTCGAATGAGCTACGGCTGCAATCCAAGGACGGCGGACGCTTCCACTGGCTGGTCGGCACCTACTGGGAAAAGACGCGTGAGCTGACCAGCGAGTACTTTCACATGCCGGGACTGCAGACCGGGGGCCAGGCCTGGCAGGCGGCGACGGCCTATTACTACGATGCGGGAGCACTGCCGCCGAAACCCGATGATTGGTACAGCTACAATTACCGCTTCGACTATCTGCAAACCACGGAGTTCGCGAACATCGTCGTCGATGTGACGCCACGGCTGCATGTCGAGGCTGGCACCGTGCACTTCCATTCGAGCTTCAACAACCAAATCTACGGCGGCTTCTGGTACTCACCGGAAACGCCGGCCGAATACGGCGGCGGCTCTCATAAGTGGAACAGCAAATTCGGCTTGAGCTACAACGCCACGGACAATCTCTTGGTTTACGCGGACTGGGCGCAAGGGTTCCGCGACGGCGGCGTGAACGGCGGCCTGCCGCAGCCCTGCGTCAAGAACGGCGTTCCCGTGCAATTCCAGCCGGACACATTGACCAATTACGAACTCGGCTGGAAATCCACCTGGCTCGACAAGCACCTGGTGTGGAACGGTGCCATGTACTACATGCCCTGGAAGAATTATCAGTCGCTGCTCTTCGATCCCGGGGTCTGCGCGTCCGCCAGCTTCGACGCCAATATCGGCGATGCCCGCATCTACGGCATGGAGTCGAACGTCCATTATCAGGCGACTTCGTTCCTGAGCATGGGGCTGTCCGGGAGCTACAACGATTCGCGCATCACCAGCGACGATTTTGCCAACCAATACTTCGTCGTGAAGCCCGGAGAGCGGCTGCCCTACGTCCCCTACTTCAATTGGAGCGGCAACGTCCGCTATGAAAGGCCTGTCAAGGATGCACTGCACGGCTACGTCCAATACGATGCCTCGCACAAGGGAGATATGTTCAACTCCCTGCAGGAGACCGGCACCAACGGGCTTCCGTACGTCCTGCAGCCGGGCTACACCCTCATGAACTTGCGCTTCGGCTTGAATCAGACGGATGAGCATTGGACGGCGGAGCTGTACATCACCAATCTCACCAACAAGAACGCGGTGATCTACACCAACGAGGGCAACTACGACCTTCGCCAGACGGTGAACGAGCCACGCGTGTTCGGTGTGCGCATGAGCTACCGTTTCGGCAAGGCCAAGGCTGGGAGCGGGTCAGAGGACTAATGAGAACCCCTTGACCAAGATCACTGCGGGCTTATTGCTGTCGCTTTGTACCTGTCAGGCGGCCATGGCGGCCGACGCGCCTGCGGCGCGCCGCACGCTGACGCCGGACGATTTCTATCGCGTCCAGGACGTGAGCGACCCTCAGGTGTCGCCCGACGGTCTCTGGGTCGCCTATGTCGTGACGGCGAACGACCGCGACGCCGACGAGGCACGCAGCGCGATCTGGATGGTGAATTGGGACGGCAGCCAGCGGCTGGCTTTGACGGCGGCCGCGGACGGCACCCAAGATCCCCAGTGGAGCCCCGATGGGCGCTATCTGGCATTCCTCGCAACACCCGCGGGCTCTGATAAGAGCCAGATCATGCTGCTCGACCGGCGCGGCGGCGATGCCCGCCAGCTGACCAGCGTGACGGGAGAGATGGGACATTACACGTGGGCGCCGGACGGAAAGCGCATAGCCTTCGTCATGTCGCAGGGCGACGATGGCACGCCGCCCAAGCCCATCGTCATCGATGCGCAGCATTTCAAGCAGGATGAAGACGGATACCTGGGCCAGGGGCGCAAGCGGCATCTGTACTTGATCGATGTTGAGAGCAAGCACAGCGAGCAATTGACCGCCGACGCCGATTTCAGCGAGGACCTGCCGGCATGGTCTCCCATCGGCGGGCAGATCGCCTTCATTCGAACGCACGAGCCCGGCGTCGATCCGGACGGCCGCGAGGACATTGCCGTCATCGAACCCCGGGCCGGGGCCGCGCCGCGCAGCATCGTGCGGCCCTACGCACCGAATGCGCAGAAACTGCTCTGGAGCCCGAACGGGAGGCTGATCGCCTACTTGCGGGGCCTCGAGCCGAAATTCAACGCCTATATGCAGGACCATCTGACGGTGGTGCCGGCGGCGGGCGGCGCGCCGCGCATGCTCGCCGAGAAGCTCGATCGGGCGGTGACCTCGTTCGCCTTCGCCGCGGACTCGGCCTCGATCATGATCACCGTGGAAGACGATGGCAGGGCATACCCGGCCCGGATCGACCTGGCGGACGGTGCCGTCAGCCGCACAGGTGCGGCCGGGCGCACGCCACCGGCCGGACCCTTCGTCGACTCCGCGCTGTCTTCCGCGGGCGGCCATACGGCGCTGCTGGAAACGAGCGACGGCGCGCCGGCCGAGGTGTACGCGCTCGAGGCGGGACGGCAGCGTAAGCTCAGCGCGCAGAACGATGCGTTCCTGGCGGGGCTCACGCTCGGCGCCGTCGAGGACGTTCGCTTCAAGAGCAAGGGCGGCGTCGAGATCCATGGGCTCATGGTCAAGCCGCCGTCCTATGTCGAGGGACGCAAGTACCCCATGGTGCTGTGGATCCACGGCGGCCCCAACGGCCAGGATGAACACTCCTTCGTTCTGGATGGCTATCAGTTCGAGCCTCAGATGTTCGCCGCCAAGGGCTTCGTGGTCTTGCGCGTCAATTATCGCGGCGGCAGCGGCCGCGGAGTCGAGTTTGCGAAAACCATCTTTGCCGACTGGGGACACAAGGAGGTGGAGGATCTCCTGGCCGGCGTCGATTATCTGGAGTCCAAGGGCATTGCGGACCCGGACCGGCTGGCCGTCGGCGGCTGGAGCTACGGCGGCATACTGACCGACTACACCATTGCGAGCGACACCCGCTTCAAGGCCGCCATCAGCGGCGCCGGCAGCGCCGATCAGATCGCCATGTACGGCAGCGACGAATACGTTCTGCAATACAATAATGAGCTTGGGCCGCCCTGGAAGAACCAGGCGCTCTGGCTCAAAGTGTCGTATCCATTCTTCCATGCGGACCGCATCCACACCCCGACACTGTTCTTGGGAGGAACCAAGGACTTCAACGTGCCGATCAACGGCGGCGAGCAGATGTATGAGTCGCTGCGCACTCTGGGAGTGCCGGCCCAGCTCGTCGTGTATCCAGGCCAGCACCACGTCTTCACGCGGCCGAGCTTCGTCAAGGATCTCGCGGAGCGCACGTTGGGCTGGCTAGACCGCCATGTGCCCCCGGCAAGATAATCGGCCCAGTGAGGAGTGTCTCGCAAATTCGCTCATGGCGGGTGTTGAGGCCATTTCGGAGCATTGTTAGTTTTCTTTGGAGCCGCGCGGGATCCGGGCAGTGCCCCGGCCCCTGGAAGACAAGGCGATCTGCAGCGCCGTTTCCAGCCGAATCACGCGCGCCGTCAGATCTTCGATCTTCGCTTGCTGAGCGGTCAGCGCCGCGGCCTGGCTGACCACTTTGTCGTTCATTTTGATGACCGTGGAAAAGGCATCCCAAAGCTTGTCCATCATACTCATTGAGGGCTCCGCGCGGCGTGCGCGGCTTCCATGCCCGCGATCCGGCGATTGGACTCCGCGCAAGCCTTGAGCGCCGCGTCAAGCGCGGCCGTGGCCTCGTGCGTGGTCTTCTTCACCTGCGCCACCAGGCGAATCAATGCTTCATCATCGTCGGTCGGGTCATAAGCCTCAGCGGCCCGCCGGACAAATTCGTTGACGGTCAACTTGGACGCCTTGGCTCTCTTGGCAAAGAGCACCTTTTGCGCCGGCGTCACCAGTAGGGGAATGCGTTCTGTTGCGGCCATGATGTTCTCCAAAAACGTATGCACATCACATGTGTATACTATGCAAAATTCCGGTCACGAGCAAGTTCCCATGAGCCGACTTTGTTGGGTGACCTACGTGGCTTAGGTCAGGGCGCCGCAGTGCGTGCGCGCACGATCGCGCCGCCCAGGGTGCCGCGAACGGTGGCGCCGGACGGCGCGCTGCCTTCCGGCCAGGTAATCGTGAGGTCCCCTTCGGGCCCGCCCGCGGCAGCGACATGCAGCGACGCGCGCACCGTACCGGTTCGTCCGGTGGGCTTGTCGATGGTTCCGCTGACGGCCAAATCCTCGGTCCAGCGTACCTCACTTAAGGTGACATGCACGGCCGTCGCGCCGTTCACCACGCGGAAGCTCCCGCCGCGAAGGCCCACGCCCCGGCCCGTGGTATTGCCGCCGAGACGGGCCAACACATCGCCCGCGCTCATCACCGCCGCGCTCACCCAGCGCATTTGCGCGGCGTCGGCCCGATTGCCCGCGGTTGCGGAGGCGGGCTCGAGCTCGGACGCGTGAACCGCAAACCGCGGTACCAGGCGCAGCGGCGGAACCCTCGCCGCGCAGCTCGTGTCTCCCGGCACAAGGGTCTCGATGAAGCGGCGCACGATCTTTGCGCCGCAGGCGCTGCGCGCGTGGGGGAGGGCATTGACGTGAAAACTGTTGGCGATGCGGATTTGCCTGCCGTGCTTGAATGCGGCGGCGACCGCCGCGCCGTCCGCGGGGGTGGTGATATTGTCCAGTTCGCCGGAAATGATCAGCGCGGGTATGTCCGGATAGGTCGCGTCCGCCGGGACGACCTGCGAAGCCGGATGACTGGGCGGCGCGACGGGCCACTGTACGCACTGATCGATGAAACTATAGTCGAGCGGCATGCCGCGGTATTCGTCGATGGTGAAAGGCGCGTAAGTATCCGGGTGCGTGCGCCGGCGTGCCGCGAGAACGCGATCGCGGTCGGCCGTGCGGAGCGCCGGCGGCAGGCGCATGTCGAAAATCTGCGGCGGGTCCTGGCACATCACCGCCGCGGCCAGGCCGGCGCTCCACCGGGTCGGGTCGGCGGTGGGATCGCGGGAATCCACGGCACTGGCGGTCTCCGCCATGAGCCGCAGCAGCGGCACACGGTCGCCCTGCGAAAAAGCTCTCGCCGCCGCATCCAATTCGCGCACCGAGGCAAAGGCGGGCGCGCTGCCGTACATGACGATGGCCAGCTGTGAGGCATCGGCCGTAAATTGCCGCGTTATGCCGTCGCTGTCGGCGGCGTGTGCGGGGAAGGGATGTGACCGCAATTCCTCGAGTGCCGGCCGAATGTGATCGATGGAGCTGCCGGGCAGCCGCGCGCAGGGCTCGAAGCGCCGGCAGGCGATGTTGAACTTATCGCGCATGGCGGGCGCATAGCTGGAGTACCAAGCATAGTCGGCGCCGTTCAGAGGATACGCGCCGTCGAGCACGATGGAACGCAGGACGGCCGGATGGCGTACCGCGAACACCTGCTCGAAGTAGGTTCCATAGGAATCGCCGTACAGGTCGATGCGACCCAGCCCAAGAGCCGCCAGAATCGCGGCCAGGTCGTCGGCTGCATAGGCGGTGCTGTACAGCGATGCCCGATTGCCGAGAGACACGCCGCAGGCGGCGGTCAACTCCACCGTCCACTTTTCGGCGGTCTGAAGGGCATGGCAATCGACGGCCCCGGATTGGCCGGTACCGCGATTGTCCATCAGCAACACATCGTGGCGCCCTCGCAGGGGCTCGAACAGGGCCAGATAGCTGTCCCGCGACAAGGTGGCCGGGTAACCGGGGCCGCCTTCGGTGGCTACCAGGGTCTCCAGCGGCTTTTCCGTTCCGGAGTGAGGATAGTATTCGAAGTGAATGGAAATGCGTCCGGGAATGGTTCCCGTGGGATCCAGGGGGCGATCGAGATCGCCGCAGTAGGCTCGGACGGTGAGGCAGGGCCGAAGCGTGAGCGACCCCACTTGCAGCGCCTGACGGGCGCTGGCCGGCCAGGGATCGACGTGGGCGCGTGCTCGGCAGGCGAAACTCGACAGGGCGAAGACGGCACACACGCCCACGGCCGCAGCCGGCCTTCTACGGCGGTGCGGAGACGCTTGGGGTTGCTGAGCCGCCATGGCGCCGCAGAGTGTACGCAATCTCGGCACCGGCGCAAAATACGCTGTCGTGTATGTCAAAAAAAACGTCGCTTCACGGCATCGGCCGGAGGCCGAATGTTGCTATGGTAAGAGGACCTGAACAAGGATTTCATCATGACCGCGCGCGACGCAATGCTGAGCCGACTACGAGGGCGCAATCTCGAGACTGCCTTGGAACGGGAGTTCTATTGCAGCCAGGAGGATTACCAGGTGGATCTGGACATGATCTGGTACCGAGACTGGCTGTTCGTGGGTCACGACTGCGAAGTGCCGAATCCCGGCAATTATCTGACGGTGCAGGTCGGCGAGTATCCCGTCATCGTGCTGCGCGACCGCGACGGGGGTTTGAGGGCGCTTCACAACACCTGCCGGCATCGTGGATCTCGAATCTGCTCGGCGGAGCATGGCAGCTCGCCGCGGCTGGTGTGTCCGTACCACCAGTGGACCTATGCGCTCGACGGCCGCTTGATCGCGGCGCGGGACATGGGCAACGACTTCGATAAATCTCAGCATGGGCTCAAGCCCGTGCATTGCGCCAGCGTGGGCGGCTACATTTGGATTTGCTTGGGGTCGGTGGCGCCGGACTTCGAACCCATCAGAAAGCACCTCGAGCCGTACTTCCAGCCGCACAAGCTGCATCAGACCAAGGTGGCCTTCGAGTCGACCATCATCGAACAGGCCAATTGGAAACTGGTGTGGGAGAACAATCGCGAGTGCTATCACTGCGCGGCCAATCACCCGGAACTCATCCGGACCTTCCCGGAGGACCCGACCGCGACCGACGGCGAAGATGCCGCTTCCAATCCCAAGACGGCGGCGAAATGGGCTCATTGGGAGTCCATCGGGCTGCCGAGCCGGTTTCATATGGCGGCCAACAGTCAATGGCGAACCGTGCGCACGCCGCTGCTCGAAGGGGCGGTGAGCTTCACCATGTCCGGCAAAGCCGCCGTGCACCGGCCGCTGGCCGATACGATCGCGGAACCGGACCTCGGCACTCTGCTGATGTTTCATTTCCCGACCACCTGGAACCACGTGCTCGCCGACCACGCCATTTCATTCCGGGTGCTGCCCATCAGCCCGACCCAGACCCAGCTGACCACCAAGTGGCTGGTACATCGCGATGCCGTCGAGGGAGTGGACTACGACATCAGAGAGCTGACCGGCGTGTGGCTGGCGACGAACGCGGCCGATACTCGCAACTGCCAGGAAAATCAAATCGGCGTCAATTCGCCGGCCTACGATCCCGCCCCCTATTCTCCAATACACGAAGCCGGAGTTACTCAATTTGTGCACTGGTATTGCACGCATCTTGAGGGCAGACTGCTGGACGATGCGAAGTAGTTCGAAACGATGAGCGATCCCCGGCGATGCGCGCCGCTCGAGGCTGGGCGGCGCGAATCCGACGCGGGCGACCGGTGGTGAAGTATTCGGCGTGGTCCTTGCTGCGCGGTGCCCTGTCGGGTCAACGGAACTGGCCTTCCGCCTGGCGCGATGCCGATCCCAAGCCCCGCTACGACGCCATTATCGTCGGCGGCGGCGGCCATGGGCTCGCCACGGCGTACTACCTCGCCAAGAATCATGGGCTCGCCAATGTGGCGGTGATCGAGCGAGGCTGGATCGGGGGCGGCAATACGGGCCGCAATACCACCATCGTACGCTCGAATTATCTGTATCCGGAAAGCGCGCGCCTGTACGACTTTTCGCTCGAGCTGTATGAAGGATTGTCGCAGGCGCTGAATTTCAACATCATGCTGAGTCAGCGCGGGCTGGTATTGCTCGCCCACAGCCGCCACGATTTGGATGCCATGTCGCGCTGGGCCAATGCCATGCGCATGAACGGCATCGCCGCCGAGCTCCTGACGCGGGCGCAAATCGGCGAGCTCGCTCCCGCCCTCGATCTCTCGCCGCGGGCGCGCCTGCCCGTGCTCGGCGGATTCCTGCAGCGGCGCGCCGGCACGGCGCGGCATGACGCGGTCGCCTGGGGCTATGCCCGCGCCGCCTCCGCTCTGGGTGTGGACATCATTCAGAATTGCGAGGTCGTCGATTTCATCCAAGAGGGCGGCCGGGTCGTCGGCGTGAATACCAATCGCGGGCGCATCCGCGCGGAGCGCGTCGGCATCGCCGCGGCCGGACACAGCTCGGTACTGGCCAAGCTGGCGGGCTTCCGGCTGCCGGTCACGAGCTATGCGTTGCAGGCCATGGTGAGCGAACCGATCAAGCCGCTGCTGGATACGGTCATTCTATCGCCGGGCACCGGCGCTTACGTGAGCCAGTCGGACAAGGGAGAGATCGTCATGGGCGCCATGCTCGATTTGTTTCCCTCGTACGCGCAGCGCGGCAGCTTTGCGGTCAAGCAGGCCATCATTGCGGCCACGCTGGCATTGTTCCCGTCCTTCAGCCGATTGAACCTGATGCGCCAGTGGGCCGGTATAGTCGACGTGGTGCATGATTCCAGTCCCATCATCGGCCCGACGCCCATACCCAATCTGTATATCAACTGCGGCTGGGGGACGGGAGGGTTCAAGGCCATTCCTGTCGGCGGCTGGACGTTCGCTCATGTGTTGGCGACGGGCCGGAATCATCCCCTGGCGGAGCCGTTCCAACTGGAGCGTTTCATCACCGGGCGTCTGGTCGACGAAGCTGCGGCCTCAGGGATAGCACACTGATGATGCGCATCCCCTGCATTTATTGCGGCCCGCGGGACGAAAGCGAGTTCACCTGCGGCGGTACCTCGCACATGGCGCGCCCGGATCTGGAAACGAGCGACCGGACCTGGGGCGAATATCTGTTCTTTCGCGACAACCCCAAGGGGCGGCACTTGGAGCGCTGGCGCCACACCTACGGCTGCGGCCAGTGGTTCAATCTCGCGCGCAGCACGGTGACCCATGAGATTGTATCCGTATATGCCATGACGGATCCCCCACCCTCATGACCGCCTCGCGCCTGCCCGAGCCTTGGGGAAAGCGCCTCGATCGGTCGCAGCGCCTGTCCTTCGAATTCAACGGCCGCCGCTTCAGCGGCCACGCCGGCGATACCCTGGCATCGGCGCTGCTGGCGAACGGCGTACAGCTCGTCGGCAGAAGCTTCAAGCTGCATCGGCCGCGCGGCATTTTTTCCTGCGGTGTCGAGGAGCCCACCGGTCTCGTCGACTTAGGGCGGGGTGCCGCCCGGACCCCGAATATGCGCGCGACGCTGGTGGAGCTCTACGATGGCCTGGTTGCCTCCAGCGTCAATTGCTGGCCCAGCGTCGGTTTCGATGTGGGCGCGATCAATAGCCGGCTGGCTGCATTGCTGCCGGCCGGCTTCTACTACAAGACCTTCAAATGGCCCAACTGGCATGTGTACGAACCCTCCATTCGGCGCATGGCGGGACTGGGCAGGGCCTCCGGACAGGCGGACCCCGATCGCTACGAGGAGTGGGCGGCCAAGGCTGAAGTTTTGGTGGTGGGCGGCGGGCTTGCCGGCTTGAGTGCCGCAGTGGCCGCCGCCGAGGCGGGCGCGGATACTTTATTGCTGGCGAGCGGAATCTCGCTCGGCGGCGCTCTGGCTTGGCGTGAGGATGGCCAGGTAGCCGAACTCATCGCCCGTGCCGCGCGTTGCGGCGTACGGCAGCTGACTCGCACCATGGCCTTCGGCATCTACGATCACAATCTGGTATGTGCGCGCCAGACCCTTTCGCCGGGGTCCGCGCACGGCGAGCCGGGCGGCGTGCTTCGTGAACGCTTATGGAAGATTCGCGCGCGCTGCGTCATCGCCGCGGCCGGCGCGGTGGAACGTCCCATGATTTTCCCGAACAACGATCGCCCGGGAGTCATGTTGGCCGGAGCCGCCGATAAGTATGCCCATGCGTACGGGGTGGCATGCGGCCAAAGAGTGGTCATCGCGGCCAACAGCGACTCTGCCTATGGGGTGGCCGCCTCCTTGCGCGCCGCGGGGCTGAATGTGGTTGCATTGGTCGACCGGCGGCCGCAGGCCGATATCGGCGCACAGGCCGCGCACGTGCGCACTCTGGTCGGAGCCGGCATAGCCAAGGTCGTGGGCACGAAGGCCGTGCGCGGCTGCACCGTGATTTCGAGCGATACGGAGGGGGCGCGCCCGGAGCGGCTGGAGTGCGATCTCATCCTGAGCGCGGCCGGCCACGCGCCCACGGTTCACCTGCATTCCCAGGCCGGCGGAAAATTGCGCTGGCTGGAAGAGTCGGCGATGTTCGTGCCCGACGGGGCGGCGCCCGGTGTGTGGAGCGCCGGCGCCTGCGCCGGAATTTTCTCCCGCGACGCGGCCGTGAATCACGCCGCGGAGCTCGGATTCGCGCTGGCCAGAGGCCTCGCCGTGTCTGCTCCGCTCGCCGTGCCGGCTCCGAAAGCGGGAGGCGCCGGCCGATCGCTGGCCGCCACCCATCTCGCCGGACTGGCAGGCAAGCAGTTCGTGGATTTGCAGAACGATGTGTCGATCGGCGATGTGGGACTTGCGGCGCAGGAGAATTATCGTTCGGTAGAACATCTGAAGCGCTACACCACCACCGGCATGGGCACCGACCAAGGCAAGACCAGCAATGTCAACGCACTGGTACTGATGGGGGAATTTACGGGCCGCGAGCCGGCCGAAGTGGGCACCACGAAATTCCGCCCGCCTTTTGCACCCGTCGCGCTGGGACTTCTGGCGGGCCGGCGAGTCGGCGCCGCGTATCGGCCGCTGAAAGCTCTTCCGGCGCATGCCTGGCACCAGGCGCGCGGCGCGCTGTTCGAACAATTCGGCAATTGGGTGCGTCCAGCCGCTTATCCGAAAGAGGGGGAGTCGCTGGAGTTCGCCGCCCAGCGCGAAGCGGGCACGGTGCGCAAGCATGCGGGGCTGCTCGACGGTTCACCGCTCGGCAAGCTGGAAGTCCATGGTCCGGATGCCGCGCATTTTCTGGATCTCATGTACGTGGGAACCATGTCGAATTTGAGTCTCGGCCAGGCGCGCTACGGATTGCTGTTGAACGAAAACGGCATCGTGGTCGATGACGGCATCGTCGCCCGGCTAGGACCACAGCACTTCTGGGTGAACACGACCAGTGCGGGGGTGGAGCGTACGGCCGCGGCATTCGAAGAATGGCTGCAGTGCGAATACACCCAGCTGCGCGTGCTGGTGACGCAAGTGACCTCGCGTTGGGGCAATGCGACGGTGGCGGGTCCTCGTGCGTGGAGCTGGCTGGCGTCGGCGGGCTTCGATCCGGCGTTGGCGCCGGGCGCCATGAAGCACATGACCATGAGCGAAAGCGCGTTGGATGGCGTGCCCTTGCGTGTGCTCCGGGCGAGCTTCAGCGGCGAGCTGGGCTATGAAATCAATGTGCCCGCAGATCACGTGCGGGGACTGATCGAGCGGCTCTGGGAACGCGCGGCGGATGTCGAAGCGGTGCCCTACGGCATCGAAGCGCTCGAGATCATGCGCACCGAGAAAGGCTACATTCACATCGGCACCGATACGGACGGTACGACTCTGCCGCAGGACATCGGCTTTGCGCGGGCCATCGAGCGCAAGGCCGCGAACTTCGTCGGCCGGCGTTCGCTGCTGCGGCCCGCGGCACGCGATGCGGCGCGGTTTCAGCTGGTGGCCTTGTCGCCGGCCGATCGGCAAACCGTGCTGCCGGTGGGTGCGCAAATCGCGGCCGCCGCGCCGCCGACGCAAACCGAAGGCCACGTGACCTCGAGCTACTGGAGCCCGGCTCTGGGCGCGCCGGTGGCATTGGGGATGCTGGCGCGCGGGACGCAGCGGCTGGGCGAGAAGGTTCGCGTGCATCACTTGGGACTCATCATCGATGCCGAAGTCGTCAAGGCTCCTTTCATCGATCCGTCCGGCGGGCGTCTTCATGGATAGCCCGCAGGAACTCTTCGCCGCCATGGAAGTCAATGGAATGAGAGTCGAGCACGCGCGAGGAATGCGGGTCGCCTCGCTGCGCTACTTCGATCGCGGGGGCAAATTTGCCGCCGTAGTACGCGAGAGCGTGGGCAGGCCGATGCCGGAGCCCTTGCGGGCCGATTCGGTGGACGGCGTGAGCGAGGATCCGCGATTTATTCTCGCGTGGAGAAGCCCCACGGAGACCCTGCTCCTGAGCACCGACGAGGCGGCGTTTGCCGGTCTCGAGGAGCGTCTGGCCGGTGAGGTGGACGGATGTATGGTGAACCAGACGGGCGGACTGTGCGCTTTGCGCGTGCGCGGCAGAACCGACGATCTATTGCTGCGGCTGGGGTCGAGCGATTCCATTCCCGGGGTCGGCGAGGCGCGCGCCAGCCGCATGGCGGATCTGCAGGCGCTGGCGGTATGCGTCCAGGCCGGCACACTGTTTTTGCTCGTCGAGCGTGTCTATGTCGCTCACCTCTTGGACTCGATAGGCCGTACGGCCGCGGACTTCTCATGACTCGGTGCACAGAGGTGCGACAATGACTGGACTGAACTTCAAGCCCTTCCAAGTACTCATTCGGCTGCAGTATCTGAAGTCACAGATTTACGGCAAGGATACCGAAGAGATCCTGTGCACCCTGCGCGGCTTGGCGGCCACCGCCCGGGCCACGGGCGTGGACGCCTACGCGTCCATCTGCCTGCACCTGGCCGAACTCATGGAGCCCTTGATCGGAGCCGGAGGCCTGCCGGGTGCGACACGTCGAGTGCTCAAGGCATGGACCGACCGCTCCCATCGATACCTGCGTCATCCGTGCAACCCCTCCCACGCCGCGCTGCTGGTCGAGCACTTGAATCAGCCCGAATGGGCGTCGCCGTTTTCCGTGGACGAACAAGGGGTGCTCTTTCGCGCGCTCCGTGAACCATTCACCCACCATGCGACAGCGACCACTCCCTCCGCGCAGTGATGCGCATTGGGCCGATGTGCATCACTGCGCGGAGGGAGTAGTCGCGGCGGCGTCGGCGCCGTGATGTTGACCGGTACGAGAATTCGCCTGAGGGGCTGAGCCATTGCCCGGCAACTGTTCCCCGTTGCCGGGCAATGGCTCAGCCCCTCAGGCGAATACTAGACGACCCCGGTTGACACCACAGCGCCGAGGTACGACTACTCGCTAGAGCAATGTAGATGCATCCGCCCTGACCCCCCACATCCGCTGCGCCGCCGTGATGGTGTTGGCGAGCAGCATGGTGACCGTCATCGGGCCGACGCCGCCCGGAACGGGGGTGATGTAAGAGGCCTTTTGCGAGACGCCCTCGAAATCCACGTCGCCGACGATCTTGCCGTTGGGCAGCCGGTTGATCCCGACGTCGATGACCACGGCGCCGGTCTTGACCATTTGCGAAACGATGAGATTGGGCTTGCCCGCGGCGACCACCAGGATATCGGCAAGGATGGTGAATTGCGCCAGATCGCGCGTCTTCGCGTGGCAGATGCACACCGTGGCGTCCTTTTGCATCAGCATCATGGCCGTGGGCTTGCCGACGATATTACTCGCGCCCACCACCACGACGTTCTGGCCGGCGATCGGAATGCCTTCGGCCTCCAGCAGCTTTTGCACTCCGTAGGGAGTGCAGGGCGGAAACACCGCGGTTCCGACGGCGAGGCTGCCGACGTTATAGAGATGGAATCCGTCCACGTCCTTTTCGACCCCGATACGCTCCAACACGGAGTGGACCGGTAGATGGCGGGGCAGGGGCAGCTGCACCAGGATGCCGTGGACGGAGGCGTCTTGATTTTGGGTCTCGATGACCTCCAGCAGCGCATCCAGCGGCGTGGACGCCGGCAGCATGATGACCACCGATTCGATGCCCACGTCGCGGCACGCCTTGGACTTGTTCGCCACGTACAGCCGCGACGCTGCATCGTCGCCGACCAGGATGACGGTGAGCTTGGGGGGTGCGCCGAATTTCGTCAGCAGTTCGCCGGCCTTGACCCGCAGAGCACCGCGCAAATGCCTGGCGTGGCGCAGCCCGTCGATGATCTTGGCGCCCGACCTTTCGACCGGGGCAAGGGATGTATTCCCGTCTGCGCTCATTTTACTCTCACGCACATTAATTTAATGATAGTAACTCTCCGGGGGGCGAAACGCGAGGCGATTCAGGTGCCGAAGGGCGGAAATCTCGCCATGGCTTCCAAGTCGCCCAAGTCCTGGTCATTGCGCACGTACAGACGGGTGGCATCGCGAAACGGCTGGAAGTCCCAGGAGGTATACCGCCCCATGCGCAGGGCCTGATATACCAGGTGGCGGCGCTGCTGGCTGGCAATGACCTCGGCGTGCAGGATGGGCATGTCCCAGCGCCGTGCCGCCTCAGCCCGAAATTCCTTGGTGCGCGAGGCATGCTGCGCGACGGCCGCCAGATTGCGCAGCTCGTCCGGATCCTCGCGCAAATCATAGAGCTGGTCGGGATCGACGGGCGAATGGACGAATTTATACTGTTCGCGCCTGATCATCACCAGGGGAGCGATCGCTCCCTCGGCCAGGTATTCGCCGATGACCTCGTCCTTGCCCGCCCTTCCCTCGAGCTGCGGCACCAAGCTCACGCCATCCAGGGGCTTCGCAACATCCTGAAGCGAACCGCCGGCGAGCTCGCACAACGTCGGCAGAATGTCGACCAGCGAGGCGGCCTGGGCCACGCGCCGCGGGGCGAAGCGCTTCGGCGCATGCACGATCAAGGGAATCCTGCAGGCCGGCTCGAAGAAGCTCATTTTGTACCAAAGGCCGCGCTCGCCCAGCATGTCGCCGTGATCGGCGAGCAGCAGCACGATGGTGTTGTCGGCGAAACGCGCATCGGCCAGCGCCGCCAGCAGCACACCGACCTGGTCATCGACATAGGAAACGCCGCCATAGTAGGCGCGGCGCGCGGCGCGAACCTGCGCATCGTTCACGGGCTGCAAATCCAGGCCGCATACATGGCGCAGGCGGCGGGAATGCGGATCCAGCTCATCGGGCGCCATGCGAACCCGCGGCATGTCGATGTCGACCCCGGCATACCGATCCCAGTAGCGTTGCGGAGTCACATACGGATCGTGCGGGTGGGTCATGGAGGCGACCATGCAGAAGGGGCGCCGATCCTTGGCCCTGGCCATGTCGAAGAGCTTCTGGCGCGCACTGAAGATCGCGTCGTCGTCGAAGTCGATTTGATTGGTCCGGGTGCACGGGCCTGCCTGGGTGACCGAATCCATGCTGTGATACCAGCTCGGCCGCTCCTCGAATCGAGTCCAGTCCGGCGTCCAGCCGAAATCGGCCGGATAGATGTCGGTGGTCAGCCGCTCTTCGAACCCATGCAGTTGGTCCGCGCCGCAGAAATGCATCTTGCCGCTCAATACCGTCTGGTATCCGCCGCGGCGCAAATAATGGGCGAAGGTGGGCACTTGCGCCGGAAATTCCGCCGCATTGTCGTAGGCGCCGATGGCGGACACCTGGCGGCCGGACAGGAATGAAAATCTCGACGGTGCGCACAGGGGACTGTTGCAATAGAACGCATCGAATACCGCACCGGCGGCGGCCAGCGAGTCGATGTGCGGAGTTTTCGCGATCCGATTTCCGTAGGCGGGAAGCGCGCGCGACGTGAGCTGATCCGCCATCACTATTAGAAAATTCGGGCGGTTGTCCAAGCGATTCTCCCGCTGAGTATGTTTCGCGCGACCGACCGGCCGCAGCTTAATCTCGAAGTCCTGGGGGGTTGTGTCGGTTCGCGGTGCCTCCTTGCCATTTCGCGACATTATCGCCCAGCCGCCGCGGCGAGCCGCCGGATATGCCCGGAGGCCCGCTCGGCATCTCATTCGGCATGCGGCAATCTCAATGCGGGAATGGCGATCAATGCAACGGCCGCCGCCAGCATGACGTACCACGCCGGTGCGTACAGCGAGCCTCCCGATCGCTGCGTAACCCAGGTGAGTATCATGGGCGCGAAGCCGCCGAACACGGTGAAGGCCCCGTTGTAAGCCAGAGAGGTCCCCGTCGAGCGCACGCCGGTGGGGAAAATCTCCGACAACGCCGCGGGCGCGACTCCCACGAAGCTCGCCACGAGTATGCACACGATGCATTGAACGACGATGAGCGTGGCAAGCGTCGGATCCGCTTTCAGCCACATGAACAGCGGCAGCACGCAGATGAGCAGCAGCGCCGAGCTCACGAAGAGGCTGCGCCGCCTGCCGAGGCGATCCGACAGAGTCCCGAACCAAACGCATCCGAGCACGAAGGGGATGTTGCCGATGAAGGACGCGCCGAAAGCCTGGCGTGCGCTGAAGTTATAAGTGTCCGGACGCTGCACGTAGGTCGGCAGATAGATCATCAGAACGTAAACCGCCACCGCCCAAAGCACCGCCACACAAAAGCCGACGAACAAGCTGCGACCATGATTGCGAAATATCTGCAGCAGCGGGGCCCTGGGTTGGTTTCGCTCCCGGCTGCGCCGCTCGGCCTCCGCCTGGAATGCCTCGGTTTCATCCAGGGATCGGCGTAGATACAGCCCCACGGGAGCGATGGCCAAGCCGAGAATGAAGGGAATCCGCCAACCCCAAGCCTGCACCTCGGCCTTGGTCAACAAGGCAGTGACTGAGAACGCCGCCAGCGCGCCCAGGATATTGGCCATCCCCATGCTGGCCTCGAGCCACGATGCGACTCGGCCACGCTGCTCAAGGTCCGCGGTCTCGAGCAGATAGGCCGTCGCGCCGCCGACTTCTCCCCCGGCGGAAAAGCCTTGCAGCACTCGTCCGAGCAAGAGCAGCACCGGAGCGCCCATGCCGATGGCCGCATAGGTGGGAGAAAAAGCGATGATGCCGGTGCCGGCCGCCATCAGCATGATGGTCAGCGTGAGCGCCGCCTTGCGTCCCGCCCGGTCGCCGAAATCTCCGATGAGCACCGCGCCCAGGGGGCGCGCGATGAACCCCAAGCCGAAGAACAGGAAGGTTTCGACGAGCTGAAATTTCGGGTCATGGCCGGGGAAGAAATTCGCGGCGATGTAGCCGGCAAACAGGGCATACACCGTGAAGTCATACCACTCCAGCATGTTGCCGATGGAGGTGGCGACGATGGCGCGGTTTTTGAGCACCCGGCTGCGCGGCGTCACGCCGGCGTCGGGTCCGTCGCGGAGCGGTGCGGCGGCGGGCAAGATGTCGTCGCGAATGGTCACCGCCGATGCAGGTCTACAGAGTGGGGTGTACGGGGCTGAATACGGGAACCAGGAAGTAACTCTTGGCGAGCTGCCAGTACCCCTTATATACAAACTGTCCGTTGCCGGCCAGAAGCCCCGCTCTATTGTCGCGGTAGAAGCGCGGGATGTCGTACCAAGCCATCGCGGGTTTCAAATGATGTGCGACGTGCAGATTGTTATAGAGGTAGAGCACGCCGAACAGAGCGTTGGACTCGACCGAGGCGGTTCGCTCCTGCGAATCGGCGGCAGCGCGATGCTCGGTAAACGCGCGCAGCAGGCTCAGGCTCAAGCCCGGATAGGCGACCAGCAAGCAATACTGCCACCACGGAAAGCCGCAGACGCCCGAGATGAACCAGAACAAGGCGCCCACGGCGGCCACGTGAGTCGCCCAGTGCGGCAGATGGCTGAAGTCGCCTTGGCGCACTCGGCGAGTCTCCTTGGAAATCAGACTCCATAGCCGGAGCATAGGGCCGATCAGCAATCGGCCGGCCATGGTCTGATTGAAGGTCAACAGGCTTCGCTGGAACGCCCCCATGCGCGCCCAGTCCGCCTGCCGCACGTAGTAGGACTCGGTGTCCACCCCCGGTATGGTCAGATGGATGTCGCGGTGATGCGTGGTATGGCTCTTCCGATACAAGGGGTAGGGAAACCACAGGCCCAGGGGCGGAAACACCACGGCGAAACGCAGCCAGGCCGGCACGCCGCGAAAGGAGTGAATGGCCTCATGCTGCAGCGAGAAATGCCAGGCGAGCAGGTAGGCACCCACGGGCATGATGATCCACCAGGGCAGTTCTGCATTGAACCAGATCAGGAGCGTCCATGCAGAGTAGAGCACCAGGGCAACCACCCACGTGGGTCCATCGTAGCGGCGAAATGTCTGTATCAGCCGGCGCATTTGTCTGTATTTTAGCGAAAAACGAAGGCCGGATGTACGCTCGCGGCCAGCGGGTGCTCCCGCCAATACTGCGTCGCGGCCGCATAGTTCGACCGCAGCGCGTCATAGGTGCCGGGATCGGGGAAAACGAAGCGTTCGATCAATAGATCGGCCATCAGAGGCGAAATGGTGCTGATTTCGTGCGCTTCAAGAAAGGCGGCGCGCAGCCCATCCAATCCCGCGTGAGAAGCCACCAAGGGGGGGATGGGAGTGGGCACGGTCCGTCCCACCACCCGCAGCTGGGACGTCAGGTCGGGCCGGTACTTCTCCAAGAGGCAGTACGCGTATGAATCGATCGGCGCCACCTCCGCCGCCCCGTCGATCACCGCCGACATCGCGCCGAGCGGCGTTATTCGAGGCGTAATGACTTCGCGGTAGGGCGGAAAGTTGAGCGGCTTCGCCATGAGGTAGTACAGCGCGGCCAGGCATCCGGACTGCGAGTCCGGCACGGTCAGGGCAATGCGGCCGCCGAAGGTGTCTTCGATGGTTTGCATGGCGCCGTCATTGCGCACGACGAGTTCGCTCCAGTACTGCGGCAGTCCGCCAAAGCCAGGTGGCGAGGGGACGGGCGCCGCAATGAGCTCCGGGCGCGGGAAGGAGCGGGAAAAGGGCAGTCCGCACATGAACACGGCGGCCTTGTCGGGCCGCTCCCACAGCTGCTCGATGGGCGCCGGCGCGGCATGCTCCAGCAGCGCGATGTCGAGGCCCGAATGCCGGATGATGGCCGACAGCAGCTCGCGCCAGAGGCCGGCGACCTCTGGGCTGACCGAGTACATCCTTGCGTTGGCGATCATTCGGGGCTGGTTTGGCGCGCGGCGCCGGGCTCTCGCGCATTGTCCTTGTAGAACGTGCCGGCAGAATTGCTGCGGATGAAGGAGGCCGCGATTTCGTGTATCGGCCGCGTGGCCGCGGCCGGCCCCAGGCCGTTGAACGGCAGGGCGGCGCGAAACGCCGTCCACACCGCCGTCGGCGAAGCTCCGAAGTTGCGCGCCGGGTTCTGCGACTTTCGCAGGTCCAGCCAGTACGTTCCCGTCAAGAGATCTTCCGCCAACAGCTCGATGGTGTCTTCGACCGCGGCCCGCGCCCGGGTCACCTTCAGTCGGGTCTGCCCCTGCATGTCCTCGACGTTCTGAATCAGCGCATTGCCTTCCGGCGGGACGGGATTGATCAGTCCCTGGATTTCCTGCATCAAGGCCACGACGTCGATTTCGCTGCCCTGAGTCAGGTGGAAGCGTCCCGGCTCCCCGGGAGATTCATCGGAGGCGGCCGCGACGGTAAAGAAAGTACTGGTGAAGCGGATGACCCGCTGCGTCACGGCCGTGTCCATGTTGGCGAGCGCGATCGTGAAGGCCTCGATCTCGTTCGCCATGGGGTAGGGGTCCCAATTGGCGTTGGAGAAAATGAAGCCATGCTGATGATGATTGCGCTCACTTCCCTTGACATAGAATTGCGCCAGCTGCGGCGTGCCGAGCTCCCACGAATCGCTTGGGCGTGCGCCCACCCGGATGGCCGGATTGTGGTCCGAGGAGTTCATTTGAATCTGCGTGACGTCGCGCAGCTGCGCCCAGGCCTTCCAGGCCGAGCCCTGGCGAATGGCCGATGCCCGCAGGCTCTCGGGATCCTGAATGATGCGCTTGTCGTCCAGCTCGAATAGGTAGCTGCCCCTCAGCATGTCGAGCACGCGCTCGGCGTCCCAATTCAGCCACTTGAAGGGACGGTTCGCCTGCACGGGCTGGGCGAGCGGCGAGATGCTGCTGTTCATGCCGTTCAAGTCGATGGCATAGATCAGATCCGCCCACGACAGCGCCTCGCGCGCGTCGTACAGCATCAGCGCCACCTGGCCGGTGGCATAGGAGTTCGTGCTCTCCAGTTCGCTGTCGTCCGCGCCGAAGGGCGCCAGCGGCGTCAAGCCCCGCTTCTTGCAGCGCCTGCGCCGCCGGCATGCGCACGCCGCGGTAGTAGGCATTGCCGGCGCCCACCATGGTGGCGCCGATATTGGTGAATGGGCCCAGATCGCCTTCGCCGACGGTACCGCGCGATTGCACCACAGGGGTGACCCGGTGGTTCAACAAATCCAACAGGCATTGAGTGAGCTGCGGGCTCGCGGCCTCGAAGCTCATGGTATTGGCGCGCACCACCATCATGGCGCGCACGATTTCCTCTTCGCTGATTTCCGGGCCCAGGCCCGCAAGCGCGCCGCGGCGGAAAATAGCGAGCTGACGTGCTTGCAGAAATTTCTTGTTGTCCGGCGACAGGGGGTCTCCCTTGAAGATGAACCGCTCTCGGCCGGAACCCGAACCGCGGTTGAACCAGTAGACCGAGACTCCTTCGGCCGCCGCCTCCAGCAGCAGGGCGTGGGCGTCGGCCGAGCGCTTGCGGGCCTCAGGGGTCAACTCCACTTTGGCGCCGTAACGCGCCACCTGCACCACTTGATCGATGGTGAGGTCCCGGCCCGTCAGAACCACGGTCTCATCCTCCATGCTCGGCGTGATCGCGCGGTAGGCCGGAGGCGCGGCCGCGGCGGAGGTTCCCGCCGTGCAGAGTAGGGTCAGTAAAACCGCGGTTCCGGCGCCTGGCGAAAATTGGGGGCGGATTCCAAAGTTCATCATTCTTCTAGCTCTCCTCATGGCGATCTTGTCCCGTTTCAATGGCCGGCCCGAGGGCGGCCCGCAAGGGCTCGAGCCAGGGTTCGAAATTTCGCCACTGATCGAGACCTTCTTTGAATATGGGCCGGCGGACCTGCTCGGAACTCGCGGTTCGCACGCTGCGTTCGGTCTTGTGAAACTCTAGACAGGCGGATTCGAAGGGAAGGCCGCAGAACTCCAGCAGCCGCCGCACATTGCCCTCCAGATCCTCCACCACCGCCTCGTGCTGCACCCGCAGCACCTTGCCCGGCAGCGCGTTGTCCCAATGCGCCATCAGCTTCAGATATGTTCGGTAGTAGCGGGCGATGTCATCGATGCTGTACGTGAACTCCTGGCCCGAGGCGAACAGCTGCTTGAAGTTGCTGAAACAGCAGGCCATGGCCTCCCGCCGGGCGTCGATGATCCTGGCGTTCGGCAGAATCAGGTGGATGAGCCCGATGTGCCGAAAATTATTGGGCATCTTGTCGATGAAGAAGCGCTTGCCGGTGCGGTACACCCGGGTATCCGCAATATACTGCTCGCCATACTGCTTCAATCGGTCCGCGCTCAGCTCGGCGAGCGCCGCGGGGTAGCGCGGATCGCTGTGCTGGTAATCGCGGCCCTGCAGCACATGAACGAGCCGCGGTATCTCGGCGAGCTCCATCGTGCCCTCGACCTGCGAGTGCGAGGCGAGAATCTGTTCCAGAAGCGTGGAGCCTGACCGCGGCAGGCCGACGATGAAGATCGGATCGTCGCTGCCGCAGCCGACACCGGCCCGCGCCGCGAAGAATTCGCGGGTGCACAATTGCGCCTGCAGTTCCGCGTTCCGCTCGATGGGCTCGGGCCGGTAGCGGATTTCAGCTTTCTTGAGGGCATTGCCGCGTTCGTAGTAGCCGTAGGATTCTGCGTATTCGGCGCGATCCTCGAGCGCCTTGCCGAGCGCAAAGCACAGATGGTACTTGTCTACGGACTGAGTGGCCGGCGCGGCTTCCGCCGACCGCATGCGGGCGATTTCCTCATCAGTGAAGCGGTAGGTCTTGAGGTTCGCAAGGCTCCAATAGGCATCGCCGTAGCTCGGGTTGGCCGCCGCAGCGGCGCGATAGGAATCGATCGCCTCCCGGCTCTGTCCGCGCGTCTTCAGCGTATGCGCGATGGACAGGTGCAGCTCCGCCACTTGCGGAGTCTCGGCGGCCAATTGCCGATAGATTGTCAGCGCTTCATCGTATTGCGCGAGCGCGCCGCAGGCCGTGGCGTAGATGGTGCGGAAGTTGCGGTTGCCCGGGTCGGCCTGCAGCAGTTTTTGGGATTCTCGCAGCGCCTCGGTATGGCGGTGCCGCTGAAGCAGAACTTGTACGTAGTCGTAACGGGCCAGATGGTAGTCGGGAGCGAGCTCCAGCACGCTCTCCAGCAGGAACTCGGCGTCGTCGAGCACATCCAGCTTCATGCCGATCTGCGCCAGCAGGCGCATGCCCTCGACGTGGGTGGGATTCGACAGCAGGAATGGGCGGATCACTTGTTCGGCCGCGATGACCTCGCCGTCGGCGAACATGCTGGTGGCATTCACCACCGCCGTAGGCAGGGCCGCGAGCTTGGCGGCGTGGGCCGACGCCATTTGCGCATCTTCCATTTGCCCGGCGGATCGGAACAAGAGATGCAGCGCCTTCCAGCTCGCGGGCAGCGCGGGATTCAGATTGACGGCCCGTAAGTAGGCTTGCACGGCACCCGGCGCATCGCGCAGGGCCACGAAGCAATGTCCTCTTTCCTGAAACAGCCTGCTGTACCCCGGGTGCAAGGTTTCGAAATGGGCCAGAGTCGCCAAGGCATCGGCGACTCTGCGCAGGTAGCGCTGGCTCACCGCGATCATGTACAGCACATCGCGGTTCTCGGGCACTTCCCGAAGCAAGACCTGCGCGGCCCACAGCGCGTCCTCGAACCGGCTGCGTTCCATCAATCCGCGAATTCGCAGCACTTCGGCTTCGATGCGCGTCTGAGGTGGGTTGAGCGTCGCGGCCCCGGAGTTATTGGGCATCCTAGATTCTATGTTTGGCGTCGCTCATGCCGATTTCGGATTCTATCACGCGCAAAGCCGATTTCAGGTGTCCTCGGGCCCGAGCCGGGCCGGGAACCCCGCTGCGCGCAGCGGGATTCCGACTGAATCCTCGAGCAATTTGACGATCATGGACGACCAGGCGCCGCCCCCGTACTTGGCGCGGCCCTCGATGAAGGTCTGTTCCATGACGCCTGCCAGGCGCAGGGGCACACCGAAGCGGCGCCCGAATTCGACCGCGAATCCGGCGTCCTTGCAGGCCAGATCCATGGTGAATCCAATATCGTAGCTGCCGTTCAGGATCACCTGACTTTCGGTTTCATGAACGAAGCTGTTGCCCGAGCTGGCCGCGATGGCCTCGAAGGCGGAGCGCAAATCGACGCCCGCTTTGGCGCACAGCATGAGCGCCTCGCCGGCCGCGATCAGGTGAATGAATGCCAGCATATTGGTCACCACTTTGGTGACCGTCGCCTGTTCAATGCCGCCGAGATAGATGACGCGCCCGCCCATGGCTTCGAGGGCAGCTTGGTGTGCTGCAAACACGGGCTGCGCGCCCCCAGCCAAGACCGTGATATCGCCGGCCTCGGCGCGGTGCACGCCGCCGGTGACCGGGCAGGCGAGGGTGGAGATTCCCCGCTTTTCGGCCCGCGCGGCCAGCGCCTCGACCTGGGCAAAGTCGTTGGTGCTCATTTCGATCCAGGTGCTCCCCCGGCTCATGACCGGGAGCGCCGAATCCAATACGGCGGCCGTCGCGGCCGGCGAGGGCAGGCAGGTGATCACGCAATCGCAGGCCCTGGCCAGCTCGGTTACCGAACCCGCCCAGTGCGCACCCGCCGCCAATACCGGAGCCGCGGCGGCCTGCTGCAAATCGTGAACCCCGACGTCGAAGCCGCCGCGGGCCAGATTCACGGCCAGGTGCCTGCCCAGATTCCCAAGTCCGACAAAGCCGTAACGCAAATTCAATTCCTCCTTCAGTCTGCGTACCGGGCTAACCCAGGGGCCGGTCCGCCATCTCCAAGTGCAGCCGGCCATCGCCCTCGCCGGTATAGGCATGGGCCAGAGCCACCGATTCATCGAGTTCCACCCCAAGCCCCGGTGCCGTGGGCGGAATGACATATCCCTCTTCCCAGCGAATCGGTTTCTTCAAGAGCTGCGCGTGAAACCCGCCCCATTGCTGGATGCTTTCCAGGATCAAAAAGTTCGGCGAACAAGTGGCGATTTGAATGTTCGCCGCGCCCACCACGGGGCCGCAATACAGGTGCGGCGCTATCTGTGCATAGTGCACCTCGGCCAAAGCGGCCACTTTCTTGGCCTCGAGCAAGCCGCCCACCCGGCCGAGGTTCATCTGAATGATGTTCGCCGCGCCGCTCGACAATACGCGGGCGAACTCATACTTGGTGGTGAGGCGTTCGCCGGTGGCGATGGGAATGCCGGTGGCGCGCGCGACGAGGGCCATCTGCTCCGGCATCTCGGGCGGCACGGGCTCTTCGAACCACAGAGGATCGTAGGGCTCGAGCTGCTTCGCCAGGCGAATGGCTCCGGAAGTCGTGAACTGGCCATGCGTGCCTACCAGGAGGTCGGCGCGCCGCCCCACCGCTTCGCGTATCCGGCGCACCAAACGCACGGTGCGCTCCAGTGCTTCCTGAGTGGGCTGGCGGGGATCGTATGCCGAGTAGCCGCCGGTGGGATCGAATTTGAGTCCGGTGAATCCTTGCGCCGCGTATTCGGCGGCGCGCGTCGCCGAGCGGTCCGCATCGTGATAGAACTCGTCGCCTTCGCCCTCGGCGGGGTACAGGTAGGTGTAGCTGCGCAGGCGCTCGTGAACCTTGCCGCCCAGAAGATTGTAGATGGGCTGCTCGACCGCCTTGCCGATGATGTCCCAGCAGGCCATTTCCAAGCCGCTGATGACGGACACCAGCGACAGATCCGGCCGCTGCGAGTATCCGGAGCCATAGCTTTCGCGCCACAGCGACTCGATCTGGAAGGGATCGCGCCCGGCGAAGCGCCGCGCGAACAAGTCTTCGATCATCGCCTCGAGCACCCGGGGCCCGAAGGTCGCCGCATACACCTCCCCGACGCCTTCGACGCCGCAGGCCGTCCGCAGCTTCAGGAATACGAAGTAGCGGCCGCCATAGCCCGGCGGCGGATTGCCTACCAGAAACACTTTCACACTATCGAGCTTCATGATCTTTTCCCCATCCTAGGATTCAATCCGACAAAATCAAATCGGCGGCTTTCTGCGCCACCATGAGCGTGGGCGCGTTGGTGTTTGCCGAGGTCACCGTAGGAAACACCGATGCGTCCACCACCCGCAGGCGCTCGATGCCGTGCACCCGCAAGGAGGCGTCGACGACGGAGCCGTCCGCGGCTGCGCCCATGCGGCAGGTGCCGACGGGGTGGTACACGGTGCTTGCGCGCGCGCGAAAATCGGCGATGAGCTCCGCCGGCCCCATGGCGCAAAGATCGGGTGCAATGGATTCCAGAATCAGCGGCTGGATGGCACGCGTGCGCGCAATGGCCTGCAAAAGCCTTCCCCCGTGCACCACATCGGCCACGTCCTTGTCCGTGGACAGGTAGTTCGGCGCAATATGCGGTGCGAGGCGAAAATCGGGGCCGGCAATGTCGATGCGGCCGGCGCTGGTCGGACGTGTCGGCTGAAAGCACAAATAAAACCCTGAGAAGCCGTCCACGTTGATTCGTCTCCGGGTCGCATCGCCCGCGGCGTAGGTCACCGGATTGAAATACAGCTGCACGTCGGGGCGCACGCCCTGCGGGTCGGCGCGGACGAAGCCGCCGAATTGGTTGACGCTCAGAGACAGGGGGCCTCGCCGGGTCAAAAGATAGCGCAGGCCGGCCTTGAGCTTGCCCGCCGTCGAATGCAGTTCATCGTTCAGAGTCGGCTGAGTCGCCTTGAAGGAATACACCACGGCCAGATGATCCTGCAGGTTGCCGCCGACGGCGGGGTTGTCCAGCAGCGGTGCGATTCCGGCCGCGCTCAAGGCCGCCGCCGGTCCAATTCCCGAGAGCTGCAGCAACTGCGGTGAATTGACCGCTCCCGCGCAGAGAATGACCTCGCGGCCGGCGGCGGCGAAGGCCGCTGTGCCGCCGCGGACATAATCCACGCCCACGGCGCGCCGCCCATCGAAACGAATCTTGCTCGCCCAGGCTTGGGTCTCGAGGCGGACGTTGCCTCGCCGCAACGCCGGACGCAGAAAGGCATCGGCGGCTGAGCGCCGCAAGCCGTCGCGAATCGTCACCTGGTAGCAGCCGAAGCCCTCCGGATGCGGGCCGTTGAAATCATCGGTCACGCTGAAGCCCAATTCCGCCGCCGCATCCAGCCAGTTTCTGCGCATGGGATGCAGGAACCGCGTCACATCCTTGACGTCCAGCGGGCCCTCGCCGCGGGCGTTGCCTGCCGAATCGACGCGCCGTTCCGATCTTTCGAAATACGGGCGAACCTCCTCCCAGCCCCAGCCCACATTGCCCATGCGCCGCCAGTCGTCGAAGTCGGCGGGCAGCCCACGGCAGTAGACCAGCGCGTTGATGGAGCTCGAACCGCCGATGACGCGGCCGCGCGGCCAGTAGATGCTGCGCCCGCCGAGACCCGGGTTCGGCAGCGTCTGATACTTCCAATTCACCGCAGGGTCGGCGAACGTGCGCCCGTACCCGATGGGCGTCTTGATCCAAAACCTCCTGTCGTTGCCGCCGGCCTCGAGTACCAGCACCCGGCTGCGGCCGCCGGCGGACAGGCGATCGGCGAGCACGCAGCCCGCGGAGCCGGCGCCGACGATGATGTAGTCGAAGTTCTCCACGCTGCCGAGCTTAGTCTTTCGTCCCCGTCACGCTATGCCATTTCGCGATTTGCCCATGTCATTTTTCGAAGCGGCTGCCCCGTCGCGCAACGGTGCCGAACCCTGTATGGTGCGATATCGAGTCAAACTCTGGGTTGCAATGAGCACCGCCGCAATTGACCTTCCGCGATCCCAGGCGCCTTCGTCGGTCGAGCGCTGGTACGTCCTGATTCTGATGTGCTTGATTTACGCCATCAACATCGCCGACCGCTATGTGGTATCGACGGTGCTCGAGCCCATCCGCGTCGAATTGAAATTGAGCGACGCCGGCGTGGCCTTTCTCACCGGCGCGCCGCTCGCGGCATTTTATGTCACCTTCGGGATTCTGATCTCGTGGCTGGCCGACCGCTCCAATCGCCGCAATATCCTCGCGGCCTCCTTGGTGATCTGGTCGGCATTCACCGCTCTGTGCGGCGTGTCGAGCAACTATTCGCAATTCCTGCTGGGGCGCATCGGGGTGGGCGTGGGCGAGGCGGGCGGCACGCCGCCGTCCACCGCCATCGTGTCGGACTGCTTCCCACCGGATCGGCGGCCCATGGCGATGGCGGTGCTGGCGCTGGGCGCGCCCATCGGCGCCTGGCTGGGCGCCAACATGGCGGGCGCGGTCGCGCAGGCCTATACCTGGCGGGCGGCATTCCTTGCGCTCGGCATACCCGGCCTCGTCGTCGGCATCATCGTGTATTTGACGGTACGCGAACCGCCGCGCGGGCGCCTGGATGCCATCGTCGATGAAATCAAGCCTTCGCTCTGGGTATCCTTGAAATTCATATGGGAACAAAAGGCCGCCTTCCACATCGTCATGGGCGGCGGCGTGTGTGCCTTGTGGGGCTGGGGCCTCATCTATTGGACGCCCACGTTTTTGCAGCGGGCCTACGGTCTGGATGTGGGGCAGGCGGGCGCCGTCACCGGCAACATCCATCTCATCGGCGGATCGATTGCGACGGCCGGCACCGCCTGGCTTTTGTCGCGGCCCTTCATGGCAGACCCGCGCCGCGTGGTGTGGCTGCTCGCGGCGGGCATCGGCTTGACGACCATCCCTTCGATGATCGCGTATTGGACCCACTCCCTATGGCTGTGCAAGCTGATGTTTTGGATCTTCATACCCGCCATCTATTTCTACATCGGCCCGTGTTTCGGGCTTCTCAACAATCTGGCGCCCTGCCATATGCGCAATATGTTCATTGCGGTATCGCTGCTGGTCGCAAATATATTCAATCTCATGGTGGCGCCCTGGGTGGTCGGTGTCATGAGCGACTGGTTCGCCGGCGCACACGGTTCGGACGCGGCGTCGCTGCGCATGGCGCTGCTGTGCCTGGCCCCCACCGGATTCTGGGCGGCGTATCATTTGCATCTGGCCTCGAAGACCATCGTCGCGGACCAGAAACGCGCCATCGGATATACCAAGAGCTGGGCTCCGTAATCATGGGCAAGACCACCATCGACCGCCGCTGGCTGCCGCTCAATGCATTGCGCGCCTTCGAGGGCGTCGCCAAGCACTCGAGCTTCACCGCGGCGGCGAACGCGCTGCTGATCTCGCAAAGCGCCTTGTCGCGCCATGTGATAGCGCTCGAGAAATTGATCGGCGTGCAATTATTCGAGCGCCGGCCGCATGCCTTGGTTCTGACCAAGGCGGGCCAGCATCTGCTGCCGGCGGTCATGAAGTCCTTCGACCGCCTGGAATATGCCCTCGACGACATCCGCAACGATGGGTCGACCACCTTGCGCACGCTGCGCGTGCAGATGCCGCCGAGTTTCGCGGTGCACCTCGCCGTGCCCATCTTGCGCGACTTCCGCCGCGCCGCCGCGGAAGTCGAGATCGACCTGGTGAGCTACTACGGCGTGGGTCCGCCGCCGAGCGACGTCGACGTGGCGGTGGTGTACTCGAAGCCCACCGTGACCGACTTGGTGACGGATCTACTCTGGCCGGTTCATTTGAGCATGCTGTGTCACCCGAATACTGCCGCGCGCCACGCGGGCAAGAGCTTAACCGAATTCGTCGAAGCGAACGAGCTGCTGCACGTGCGCATTTCGGATCTGCCGCGGCATCATCTGTGGACGCAGTTTGCGCGGCAGGCGAACTTGGGCGCCGCGAACGTCGAGCGCGGGCTGGTTTTCGACAATGTGATGCTCGCCGTGCAATACGCCTTGAGCGGCGAGGGTGTCGCCCTGGTGGACACCTATCTGTACGGCGACTACATCCGCGATGGCCGCCTGGTCAAACCCTTCGACAACAGCCTCGACGACGGCTATGGCTATTATTTGATCACCCATCCGGAGGGCTTGAGCGACACCGCCATCGCCCTGTTCCGCTCGTGGCTGATCGAGCGCTTCGGCACCGGCGGGGGCGAACCCCAGTCCAATCTGCATTTGGCAGTTTCGAATGAGTGACCGCGGCGGCATTCCCGCCACCGCGGCGATTTTCAAAACAACACGATGAACTTGGAGAATCTATGAAGAGCCACGCGAAAGTTGTGGTCGTCGGCGGCGGCGTGGTCGGCGCCAGCGTCCTGTATCACCTGACCAAAGCCGGATGGAAGGACGTGCTGCTGATCGAGCGCGCGGAACTGACCTCGGGTTCGACCTGGCACGCGGCCGGCGGCATGCACACCGTCAACGGCGATCCCAACGTCGCCAAATTGCAGCAGTACACCATCGAGCTGTACAAGGAAATCGAAAAGATCTCAGGGCAGTCCTGCGGAGTCCACATCACCGGCGGCATCATGCTGGCCGGAACCCGCGAACGCCTCGACTGGCTGAAAATGGCCAAGGCCCGCGGCCGATACCTGGGCATGGACCTGGAGATCATTTCCGTCGACGAAGCGGCGAAACTCTTTCCCCTGATGGACAAGAAGCACTTCACGGGCGCGATGTACGATCCCATCGAGGGGCACGTCGATCCCTACGGCGTCACTCACGCCTACGCCAAATCCGCGCAGATCGGCGGCGCCGAAATCGTGCGCCACACCCGGGTCACGGATCTGAAGGCCCGCGCCGACGGCTCCTGGGACGTGATCACCGATCACGGCAATGTTCACGCCGAGCATGTGGTGAACGCAGGGGGCCTGTGGGCGCGCGAGGTGGGCCGCATGGTCGGCATCGAGCTGCCGATTCTCGCCATGGAGCATCAGTACCTGATCACCGGCGACATGCCGGAGCTGGTGGGCAAGAAAGAGCAACTGCACGCCATCGACTTCGAAGGTGAAATCTACATTCGCCAGGAACGCGGCGGCATGCTCATGGGCACGTATGAGCGCGCGGGGGTGCCCTGGTCGGAAACGACGACTCCCTGGGACTTCGGACAGGACTTGCTGCCCAACGATCTGGAGCGCATCGCGCCCAGCCTGGAAGTGGGGTTCGAACATTTCCCGCCGCTCGGCGCCGCCGGCATCAAGAAGGTGGTGAACGGGCCGTTCACGTTCGCGCCCGACGGCAATCCGCTGGTGGGACCGATCCGCGGCTTGAGGAATTTCTGGGTTGCCTGCGGCGTGATGGCCGGATTCAGCCAGGGCGGCGGCGTGGGCCTCGCGCTGTCGCGATGGATGGTGGACGGCGACCCGGGCGCCGACATCTGGGGCATGGATGTGGCGCGCTACGGCGACTGGACCACGCTGGCTTACACCAATGCCAAGGTGCGGGAGAATTACTCGCGCCGTTTCAGAATCCGCTTTCCGAACGAAGAGCTGCCGGCCGCGCGGCCGCTGCGCACCACGCCGATCTACGAGAAGCTGCTGGCGGAACACGCCGTATTCGGCGACTACTGCGGCTTGGAGCATCCGCTGTGGTACGCGCCGACGGCGCGGGAAGCCGAGGACATCGTCAGCTTCCGCCGCTCCAACGCGCACCCGCACGTGGCGGCGGAGTGCCTGAACGTGCGGGACTCCGTCGGGCTCCTGGAGATATCGAATTACGGCAAGTTCGACATACGGGGACCGGGCAGCGCGGAGTGGCTGTCGGGCGTGATGGCGAATCGGGTTCCCGCCGTCGGAAGGATTGGTCTGACGCCCATGCTGAACGAGCGCGGCAAGCTGATCGGCGATTTCACCATGTGCCGGATTGCGGCCGATCACGTATTCCTGGTGGGCACCTATGCGGCGGAAACCTATTACATGCGATGGTTCGAACGGCATATGCCCGCTTCGGGCGTGTCGGTCCGTCCGTGCGCGATGGAGTACGTCGGCCTGTCGATAGCGGGACCGCATTCTCGGGCGCTGCTGCAGACCCTGGTGCGCGATGACTTGTCCACCGCGGCCTTTCCCTTCATGTCCTTCCGGCGCATGGAAATCGGCATGGTGCCGGGCTATGTGGGGCGAGTGTCCTTCACCGGCGAGTTAGGCTACGAGATCTGGGTCACCACCGATTATCAACGCGCACTCTACGACGCCCTCGTCAAGGCCGGTCAGGCGCATGGACTCGAGTTATTCGGCGGACGCGCGCTCAACGCCATGCGCATCGAGAAGAGCTTCGGCAGCTGGGCGCGCGAGTTCCGTCCCATCTACGGGCCCTTCGAGGCCGGCCTCGATCGATTCGTCGATTTCAACAAGGGCGATTTCATCGGCCGCAGCGCCGCGGCCGAAGAGAAGGAGAGCGGCGGCACCTTGCGCC
Organism: uncultured Gammaproteobacteria bacterium; assembly: GCA_963784105.1. GTDB lineage: Bacteria > Pseudomonadota > Gammaproteobacteria > Steroidobacterales > Steroidobacteraceae > Bog-1198. The sequence continues at coordinate 61,416 of CAWAQE010000003.1, read as the reverse complement.
TGGCCGCCTTCGCGGTCGATGCCGCCGATGCCGACGCCATCGGCGATGAACCGATCTGGCACGAGGGCAAAACAGTCGGCTGGGTGACCTCCGGTGCATTCGGCCACCGCGTCGGGCGGTCCCTGGCGCTCGGCTACGTGCCGGCGGCATTGGCCAAGGCCGATGCGGGATTCGAGATTGAAATCATCGGCGAGCGGCGAGCGGCACACCGGCTCACGGGACCGGCGTTCGATCCGAGCGGTAGCCGGATGCGCGGGTGATGTACATCGGCCCAGTGTGCACGGTCTGGGGGGAGGAGGAGTTGGAAGCCAACTGTTCCCCCTCGTTGGCTTCCAACTCCTCCTCCCCCCAGACCTTGTAAACTGCGTCAATATCACTGAGGCCGAGGCAGCAGACCGTGCGCGGCGCTACGGTGATTATATGGCTGGAGAAGTGAGTTATACGGTTGTAGAAATCGGCTATACTCGCTGGGGCGGCGGCGCAATTCGACTGCCGGGGAGAAGCACATGCTGAGCACACCGGGTGGCAATGACTTGGGCTACAACGGCTTGTCGGACCTGACGCTGGGTCTGCCGGCGGATGCGTACTTCGATCCGCGCCAGTATGAGCGCGAGCTGCAGCGAATCTGGTACCGCAACTGGGTGTATGTCGGCCGTTCCAGCGATCTGGCGCATGCCCGCTCGTTCCAGACATTCGCGCTGGGCGACCAGAAAATACTCCTGGTGCGCGATGATGAGGGCGTTCTGCAGGGCTTCCACAATACCTGCAGGCATCGCGGCGCGGCGCTGTGCCGCGAGTCCGAGGGCGTGCTGCGTACCGGCAGCATCGTCTGCCCGTACCATGCCTGGGTTTACAATCTGCAGGGCGATTTGCTGCGCACCTCGTCGAAGAGCCAGGCCGGCGGCTTCGATGTGGCCGACTTCCCGCTGTACCCGGTGAAGACCAAGGAATGGAACGGCTTCATGTTCGTCGCGCTGACCGAGAATCCTCCTGCCTTCGAGAGGATTTTCGACGTGGCGCTGAATCGGCTGGACGCTTGGCCGCTCGCGGACCTCGTCGTCGGCCATGTGATGCTCAAGACCATCGAGAGCAATTGGAAGATATTTTGGGAGAACTACAACGAATGCCTGCATTGTCCGGGCGTGCACCCGCAGCTGTCGCAGCTGGTGCCGATCTACGGGCGCGGGCTTTTGGAGGAGAGGGACGATCCGCAGTGGCGAGCGCATGCCGGCGATGCCGACCCGAAGTTCAAGGGTGGAATGCGCAGCGGCGCCGCGACCTGGTCGCTGGACGGGAAGATCACCGGCATTCCGTTTCCCAATCTACCGGAGGAGGATCGCAAGGCAGGCTATGTCTACATGACCGCCTTGCCGTCCGTGTTTCTGGTCGGTCACGTGGACTATGTGCGCGTGGTGCGGCTGCTGCCCCTGGGACCCGAACGCACTGAATTGCGCGTCGAATATCTATTCTCGCCGCAGACCCTGGCCGATCCGGCGTTCAACCTGCGCAACGTCGTGGATTTCACCAACCGCGTCATGACCGAGGACGCGCAAGTCTGCGAGCTCAATCAGCAGGGGCTGCACGCCGCGCCCCACCTGCGCGGCGTGGTGATGCCCGAGGAATACGTCATCGGCCAGTTTCATGACTGGGTTCGCGCTGAGCTGGCGCGCGTTTAATGCGCTAGCCGCGGTACTGGCCGCCGCGCTGTGTGCGGCGGCCTGCAATGGACGGCAGCACATGCCGCCGGGCGCCGAAGAGCCGGTGCTGAACATCTACAATTGGGCCGACTACATCGGCAGCGATACCATCGCCGAGTTCGAGCGCCGGACCCATATCAAGGTCGTCTACCAGTACTACGATTCGAACCAGACGCTGGAGGCGAAAATGCTGACCGGCCACTCCGGCTACGACATCGTGAGCACGACCACCGGCTACTACGGCCGCCAGATCAAGGCGGGCGCCTACATGCCGCTCGACCGGTCTCGGCTGAGCAATTGGAAAAACATCGATCCGGCGGTACTCGCCGTGCAATCGCAGGCCGACCCCGGCAATCGCTACGCCGTGCCCTACCTGCACGCCATGAACGGCTTCATCTACAACGTGGACATGGTGAAGGCGCGGATGCCCGACGCGCCGACCGACAGCCTGGCCATGATCTTCGATCCCAAGGTCATCTCCCGCTTCGCCGACTGCGGCGTCACGTTCCTGGATTCACCGGAGGATGTCATCCAGCTGGCGCTGGCCTATCTGCACCTGGACCCGAATTCGCAGAAAATCGACGATCTACATGCGGCCGAGGCGCTCATCATGTCGGTGCGGCCCTACATTCGCACTTTCGATTCGAACCAATATTTCCACCAATTGGCGTCCAACGAAGTCTGCCTCTCCATCGCCTGGTCGAGCGACTACTACGTTGCGCAGGCGCGGGCCCGGGAAGATGGAACCGGAGCGCACCTGGCCTTCGTGCTGCCCAAGGAAGGTTCGAACATCACCTACAATGCCTTTCTCATTCCCTCCTCGGCGCCGCATCCGAAGGCCGCGCACGAGTTCCTCAATTTCATCCTCGAGCCGAAGGTCATCGCCGCGATCACCAACGACATCCACTACGGCAACGACAACCTGGCGGCGCGTCCCTTCGTCAATCCCGATATATTGAAGGACCCCGCCGTATATCCCACGCCCGAAGTGCGCGCGCGCCTATACCTGCCCGCCGAATTGGGCGCGGACTACTACCGGCAGCGCACGCGGGTCTGGACTCGCATCAAGACGGGGCAGTAGCCGCCAAATACGGCGCGCGACGCTTGTGCCGGCAGAGGTGAGAGGCGTATTATTAGTACTGTTTTCAGTACTATTTGGAATCATCTGATGAACTCGCTGACAGCGGCCGAACTGAAGCGCCGCGGCATGGCCGCCATCGACGAGGGGCTGCGCCGCGGGCCCGTCCATTTGATCAGGCGCAACAAGCCATCCGCGGTCGTTGTATCGGCGGAGGAATATGCGCGGCTATCCGGCCGCCCGGGCTCCGGTCATAACGGCATGACGGCAGTGCAATGGCTTCTAAAGCAGCCGGTCAAGGGCAGTAAGACGAAAAAGCAAATGGATGCCGCGCTGCGAATCGAACGCGACGCCTGGGCGTGATCGCATTTTTCGACGCGAGCGCGGTGATCTATTTTGTCGAGGGAGCGGAACCGTTTGCATCCCGCGTGCGTACGGAACTTGCACGCCTGGCAAAGGATCACCCGAACCTCGGCGCTGCCGTAAGCCGCCTGACTTGGCTCGAGTGCCGAGTGAAGCCGGCGCGTGAGGAGGATCGCGACACGCTGTCGCGCTACGACTCGTTTTTCGCTCGCCCCAATCTAATCTGGATCGACCTCAGTCAACAGGTAATTGAGCTGGCGACGGAAGTGCGAGTCAGGCATCGCCTCCGAACTCCCGACGCACTACAGGCGGCGTGTTGCCTTCAGCTCGGTCCCGAGCACGTTTTCATTACCGGCGATGCGGCCTTCAAGAAGGTGGTTTCGCTCAATGCTCGAGTGCTGCGCTGACTCGCAGCGGCGGGATCGCGGATGCGACTCGCTGCATTAAGTCAAGAGCCGGCGCGACCCTGAGGTAGAGGCGCCAGCGGGGGGGGTCCCTGGAAAATCGCGGCAATCGGCCGTTTTTGTGACCTGCAACATGCTTTCTCCGACCCTGGAAATGTACAGTTCGGCCCCCATAAAGGACCAGGACCGCCGGGGATCGCCGGCGGCCGACGAAGTGTTAATTCAGGAGAGGAATATGTTGCTTGGAAAGGTAGCCCGGTGGGGTCACAACACGCTGTTGATCGGATTGGCGCTCATGACCGCCGTGATTTTTTTGGGTCTCTTTAAATAAAAAGCAGGCTTAGATTAAAAGCAGGCCACGCGGCGCAGCGCGTGCGTCTTCGGCGGCAGACTCGGACCGACTCTACGATCACTGGGCCGCAACACCACGATCACTGAACCGCGCCGGTGGGATCGGCTTCGATGTCCTCCGGTTTGAGGTGCTTGGACTTCCACAGCATCCAACTGTAGTAATACAGGTAGTAGCCGGCCAGCACGAAATACACACCGACCGTCAATGGACTCTTGACCATGGATGCCGGCGCCATGGTCTGCGAGGGATCGGCGGCCTGCGCGCCTGCGAACGCCGCACCGGCGGCGTGAGCCGCATGGGCGCTCGAGTAGACCTGGACGACACGGAAAGCCAGCCGCCCTAAGAACAGCAGCGATACGGCAATGCCGGTGTAGGTATGCGGCACGTAATGCAGCCGCCCGCCGCGCGTCAGAAAGCGGGTGCGTTGCGCTCCCCACACGCCCAGCCCGACACCGAGTGCCGCACCCAATAGCTGCGCCGCCAGGAACTGCGCGGATCGCAAGGCCGTCGGCAACAGCAGGCAGAGCACGACCGCAAGCAGCACGATTCGCACGGTCATTCGAGCCGGGCGCAGCGGCTGCCGCCCGAAGTTTCGGCGGAAACGCCGATAGATGGCGAAGACCACCAGGGCGGCGATCAGAAACGGACCGATTTGCGAAAAGTCCGGCTGCATTTGCTCGATACTACAATGAATGAGCAGCGGAATCTCAGTCGATCCGGCACGGGGCGAGCTCACGCGCGGAGTGGGTGCCTGGTCGGCGATGGCCGTCAATGTCGCCAACATGATCGGCACCGGCGTGTTCTTGAAAACCCGCGTCATGACCTGCAATGTCGGCAGCGCGAAGATGGTGCTCCTGGTCTGGGCCGCCGCCGGCTTGCTGTCGCTTGCCGGCACCTTTGCCTACTCGGAAATCGGCGCCATGCTGCCGGAGGCGGGCGGCGACTACGTCTATCTGAGACGCGCCTATGGGCGACTGGTCGGTTTTCTCTACGGCTGGATGGCGTTCACGGTCGCTCGAGCCGGATCGCAGGCCGCGCTCGCGGTGGGGCTGGCGATTTTCACGAACGTGGCTCTCGGCGGTGCCCTGGATGGCTGGCACTTGCAGGCAGAGGTCTTCGGCCGGCATGTGATCTTGAGCGGCTTGACGCTGGTGGCTCTGGCGGCCATCTGGACGGTGGCCTTGATCAATTGCGCCTCGGTGGCGTCCGGCGGACGCATGGCTCTCGCGCTCACGATAGCCAAAGTGGCGCTGCTCATCGGCATCGCCGTCGGCGCATTCATCTTCGCCTCCGGCGATTGGGCGCACCTGGGGCAGTCGGGCCTCACCGGCTCCTGCGAAAACGTGGCGAGCAGCGCGCGCGGCGGCATTGCCGGCTTCGGGGCGGCCATGCTCGGCGCCTTGTGGGCCTATGATGGCTGGCAGAACGTGGCGCCGCTCGCGGGAGAAGTCAGAGATCCGCAGCGAAATCTGCCCCGCGCCTTCGTCGGCGGCACACTGGTGGTGACCGCCTTGTACCTCTTGGTCAACACGGCCTATTTCTTCACGCTGACGCCGCTCGAAGTGGCCAGCGTGCCCCTGAACTCATCGGTGGCCACCGAGGTGCTGAAGCGATTCCTCGGACCCTTGGCGGTGTCGATGACGGCCGTGGCGCTCATGATCTCCTCGTTCGGTTCCCTGCATGCCAGCGTACTTGCCAATTCACGCATTCCGTTCGCCATGGCGCGCGACGGACTCTTCTTTCGCGGCCTGGTTCGGCTTTCGCCGCGCACGAACGTCCCGGTTCGAGCCATCCTGGCGCAGGCGGCCTGGGCCAGCGTGCTGGCTCTGTCCGGTACCTACGATGGGCTGACCGACTCGGTGATTTTCGCATCCTGGCTGTTTTACGGATTGGTCACCGCCTCCTTGTTCGTTTTCAGAAGGAAATTGCCGGACGCTCCGCGGCCCTACCGCGCGTTCGGTTACCCTGTCGTGCCGCTGATCTTCGTGCTGGTAACGGCGGCGCTGCTGATCAATACCTTCATCGCCGACCCGCGCGAGGCATTGCAGGGCGCCGGCTTGCTGGCAGCCGGTCTGCCGTTCTATTGGTACTGGTCTCGCCGGGCCAGAAAAGGGCCGAAGCTCCTGTAAAGGAGTTGCCGAAGCGGCAATATTGGAGTCGGCATCGGCAATATTTGAGTCGGCTCGAGCGGGGTTGCCGTAGTAGACTTCGTCCGCCTTTGCGCCCGCCTACGCGGACGCAGGCAAAGGAGTCTCATGCGCTACCGATGTCTGCTGTTGTTTTTCATCACTCTCGCGGCGGCGATCGATGCGCCGGCGCAATCTCTGATCGCACCCGATACCGCGGAGCCCGGATCGGTGGAGGAGATCGCCAAAGCCACGACCGAGGCTCGCTTTCTCTCGCCCTGGGTTTCCTATCTTCCGGCATCGTCCACCGTGCCCTCGCCGCGCGCTTTCTTGGGGACGCATTCCCGGCGCGCCCGGTGAACTGGTCGACTCCGCCAAGGCTTATGCCTACAGCCGCGCTCTGGCGGCGGCATCTCCGCGCGTGCGGGTGTTCACCATCGGCCGCTCCGAGGAAGGCCGGGACATCATCTTGCTGGCGATCGCCGACGAGAAGGGCATCAAGAATCTGGATGCATTGAAAGCCGACGAATGCCGCGCTGGCCGATCCGCGCACCATCGATGCCGCCGCCGCGCGAGCGCCTGATCGGGGAGTCGCGGCCCTTCTATTACTTCAACGCCGCATTGCATTCGGACGAAACCGGGTCCACGGAGTCGGTCCTCGAACTGGCCTACCGTCTCGCCGTGTCGGAACAGCCGATGATCCGGCGTATTCGCGAAAACATGGTGGTGCTCATCAATCCCGTCTGCAATCCCGACGGCCGCGACAAGCAAGTCGAATGGTTCTATCAATTTCTTGAAGGGCAAGACCGACCGCGACACCCTGCCTCGCCAGGCGCCGCCCTATTGGTCGAAGTACGCCTTCGTCGACATCAACCGCGATGCGCATCAGCTGGCGCATCAAACCAGCAAGGCATTGAGCCGCATGTTCTTCGAATACCATCCGGTGATCGTGCACGATCTGCACGAGAGCGTGCCCCTGCTCATGACCTGGAACGGCACGGGTCCCTACAACCCCAACATCGATCCCATCACCTTCAGCGAATTCCTCGCCATGAGCTTTCACGAAGTGGAGACCATGACCGGCCTCGGCATGCCCGGGGTGTCGACCTGGAATTTCGGCGAAGGCTTCGGGCACATGTTCACCGACTCGGTGGCCATGAATCACAATGCCATCGGACGCGGCTACGAAACCTTCGGCAACGGCACCGCGGAAACCCTGACTCAATCTCTGACCCCCGACGACACCTCGCCGCAGTGGTACCGCGTGCTGCCGCCGCCGACGGGCGAATTTCTTATGGTCGGCGCGCGACAACGTGAACTACAACGAGACCGGCGCGCTTGGCGGCGCTGGACTACGCGGCCGGGAACTCGCGCATGCTGCTGCGTAATTTCTATACCAAGAGCCTGCACAGCCTGCGCAAGGGACTCGACGAGCCTCCCTACGCCTTCATCATTCCGGCCGATCAGGGCGACCCGATGCGCGTCGCGCAGCTGGTTGCCAGGCTGCAGTCGCAGCACATCGAAGTCAGCCGCACCGATGCTCCCTTGACGCTCAAGGAGGGGAGCTTTCCCGCCGGAACCTATGTGGTCAAATTGGGCCAGCCCTATCGAAACTATGCGGTGGATCTGCTGACGCCGCAGAACTATCCCGAAGGACGCCGGCGAACCCTACGACGATGTGTCCTGGGAACTGCCGGCGTACTTTCATCTCGACGTCATTCCGACCGCCGATGCGTCGATTCGCGGCCTGAAGCTGCCCTTGTTGACGGCAGCCGCCGCATCCGCACGGTCGGGTGACGGGGACGGGACCCGTGTACCTGCTGAAGGATTCGGGACAGGAGGGCATTTTCGAGCTGCGCTACCGGCTGGCGCGCTTCAAAGTCGAGATCGCCGAGCACTCCTTCGTCCTGGACGGCGCGACCTACCCGGCGGGGTCATGGATATTTCCGGCGCAGCGGGGCGTCGCCGCCGCGCTGCGCGACGCCGCGGAGCGGCTGGGTTTGAACTTCACCGGCACCGCAGCCGAGCCGCAGGTCGCGCATCATTCGGCCAAGGTGCCGCGGCTTGGGCTGTGGGTGCCCTGGGCCGACACGGACTCCATCGGCTGGGTGCGGTATTCCCTGGACCAGCGAAAAATCCCCTACCTCTATCGTGCGCGACGAGGACATCCGGGCGGGAAATCTGCACAAGAAAATCGACGTGCTGCTGTATGGCCATGTCGATCTCGAGCTGGCCGAGCAGATTCAAGGCATCCCGAAGGCATGGGGTCCGATGCCCTTCAAGAAGACTCCGCAAACTCCGAGCCATGGGCACGCCGGCCGCGTCCGACGACATCACCGGCGGCATCGGCTTGGAAGGGCTGGCGCAGATTCAGCAATTCATCGAACGCGGCGGTTTGATGATCACGCTCGGGCAACGGCACCATGCTGCCGCTCGAAGCCGGCATCGTTCGCGGCGTGCGCCGCGATTCCGGCGGAGTGCCGCGCAGCACGGCCGGCGGCGGCGCCTCCTCTTCCGAGGCTTCGCGCGAGGCCGTCACGCGCACGCCCGGCGCTCACGTCCGCGTCAGCTTCACGCGGCCGGATCATCCCATCGCCTATGGCTATACGCCGTCCACATATGTGTTCCGCTCGAATTTCGCGCTGTACTCGGTGCCGCGGCGCTGGCTGCGCATGGCTTATTGCCAGACTTGCCTCGACGGGCCGATCGATGCCCGGGGCGTCGTGCTGCAATGGGGCGATCCGGGAAATCCGGCGCCGTTCTTGGTCAGCGGTCAAGTCTGGGGTGAGGACAATCTGATCGGCCGGCCGGCCATACTGGACATGCCGGTGGGGCAGGGGCACGTGGTCGCATTCAATTTCAATCCGCTCTACCGGGATTCGAATCGCGGCGATCAGCGCATGCTGTGGAATGCCATCATCAATTGGCAGGCGATACTGAAGGCATCGCCTGCCGCGCACTGAAGATCGAGCGCTGGGAAGATCGAAGGTTATCCGGCTTCGCCCGGCAGATCGAACACCAGCACTTCGGCGTCGTGGCCGCCGCCGAGGCGAAGCGTCGAGCCGTCGACGATCTTGCAGCGCGTCGCCGGCCTCGAGCGCGGTGCCGTTGGCGGTGAGCGCGCCTCGCGCGACGTGCAAGTAGATGCGACGGCCGCGCGCCGCTGCGAAATCCGCCCGCTCATCGCCGTCGAACAGTCCGGCATACACCTTCGCATCCTGATGAATCAGCAATGAGCCCTCGGCACGGTCGGGCGACACGATGAGCCGCAGCCGCCCGCGCTTCTCCTCGGGCGCAAACCGCTTCTCTTCGTAGCTCGGGCTCGATATTGCGCTCGTCGGGCTGAATCCAAATTTGCAGGAAATGCACCGCTTCGCTCGGACTGGGATTGAACTCGCTATGCCGTACGCCTGCTGCCGGCGCTCATCCTCTGCACATCGCCCGGGCGGATGGTGGACCCGTTGCCCATGGAATCCTTGTGCGCGAGCTCACCGGCAAGCACGTAGCTGATGATTTCCATGTCGCGATGGCCATGCGTGCCGAAGCCCGCACCCGCCTGCACTCGGTCCTCGTTGATGACCCGCAAGGGGCCGAACTCGACGTGCTCGGGGTCGAAGTAATCGGCAAATGAGAAGGTATGAAAGGACTTGAGCCAACCGTGGTCGGCAAATCCTCTCTCGCTGCTGCGTCTAATTTCGTTCATGGGAGCCTCCTTGACCCATCATGGGGTCGATTGGATGCATAAAAAGCCGAGGATTGGGGGGCATCTATCTATGAGTCCGATATATCCAGCCCGCCGCCGGCATGCTTTGGCGCCCCGGGCCCCCACCGAGACCGGCTACATCCGGTATTCGTTGCTGGTGCGCAACAGGTATTCGACACACACGGGGCGGCGGTCGACGCCATGGGGGACGAGCCATTCATGCGGACGCCTGCGAGCCAGCGGCTCGTCAAGGCGGTGGCGGACATGCTCCGATTCATCCGCTTGATTGCGCCCGGAGAGGCCTCGATGCCATGTGCCAAAGCGGGCGTCGACCCCGTGGTGACACTCCAAACCATCGCTTCCGGGTCGGGCGGCAGTGTCCTCCAGGGGACCCAGAGTTTCCTCCGGAGAATCAAGCGCCGGCGATGATGAATGGGAGCTATATCGTTGGTTTTACGACGTATTCTGCCCACGAGAACCCGGGCCTCGCGACCGAGTTCGGGTGTGCTCGACACCCGCGGGCATCCTGGGACAGATTTCCATCGAGCGCGGCGCACGCTACTGTGGGGGCGCCTGGTGGCCGATGATCGTGAAGCTTCGGAAGGCGGGGGCGGGTCCACATTTGTCTGCGTCCGGCGTCCCCGGCCGCCTCGGCCCCGAGCACTCCTGAGGGCAGGGATCCGCGGTGCGCATCGAATTTTTGCATGAGCGAATAGAAATTTGGCATGCTTCGATGCTTGCCGGCAACAAAATAACGCTTCCGTTCTAAGAACGCGATGCTATTCTTTGTAACAAATCCAAAGACTGCGCGCGACATCGCAAGCGGCGCATCCGAGTCACTTCAATCAGAGGGATGGTACGCATGAATTCAAACACGAAGTTGTCCTGCGCGATCGCAGCTATTTTGAGCGGCTCGGTTGGAGGATTCGCGCACGCCGCGACAGCTACCGACACCTCGGCTACCGACACGTCCTCTAGCGGCATCCAGGAAATCGTGGTGACCGCTCAGCGGCGTACGGAGAACATTCAGAACGTGCCCATTGCGATCCAGGCGCTCACCAGCGAGACCCTGCAGCAATTGAACGTTCAGACCGCCGGGGATTTCATCAAGTACCTGCCGAACGTGACCATGCCGGGCAGCGGCCCGAGCGTAGGCAACATCTACATGCGCGGCCTGAGTTCCGGCACGCTCAACCCGCAGTCCAGCGGCACGATAGGCCCGTTCCCGAATGTCGCCATTTATCTGGACGATCAATCCGGCCAGCTCCCGGGACGTAACCTCGACATCTATGCGGCCGACCTCGAGCGCGTCGAAGTGCTCGAAGGTCCTCAGGGTACCCTGTTCGGTGCGGGCGCCCAGGCCGGCGTCATCCGCTACATCACCAACAAGCCGAAACTCGACGTGAGCGAGGGCAGCGTCGATGCCAGCTACGGCACCACCGCGCACGGCGACGACAACAGCAGCGCCACGGCGATGATCAACATCCCGCTGATCGCCGATACCCTGGCCGTGCGCGCCGTGATTTACGACGACAACCGCGGCGGCTACATCGACAACGTGCCCTCGACGTTCACGCGCAAGGACAGCGATCTCGGTATCCATTACGGCGGTTACGCGACGGCCTGCTCGGTGGGCGTGCCGACCGCGGCGGGCACCTGCGCGACCGGCAGTAAGGCGACCGCCTACGGCGTACCGCCCGGCAGCCCGGTCGCCAACAACAATAATCTGGCGGCAAACGACATCAATCCGGTCACCTATCAAGGCATTCGTGCCTCGATGCTGTACAAGATCAACGATGACTGGAACGCGCTGCTCACGCAGACCTACCAGAGTATGAATGCGCAAGGCGTTTTCTATCAGAATCCGGTGTCCTCCGACGGGCAGGCTCTCGGGCCGTATGAAGTCTCGCTATTCAGCCCGTCCTCTGACAAGGACAGTTTCGAGAATACGGCGTGGACCGTGAACGGCAAGATCGGCGACCTCAAGGCGGTCTACACCGGCGGCTACCTGGTGCGCAATGTGACCCAGGTGAACGATTACACCAATTACGCGCGCGGCGTATACGCCGATTACTACCAGTGCTACGGTGCGCACAAGGGCCTCGCGGCCACCTGCGGCTCGCCCATTTCATCCTGGCAGGAGATCGAGCGGAACACGCATCAAAGCCATGAATTTCGCCTGAGCACGCCCGATGACTGGCGGGCGCGCGCCATCGTCGGCGCTTTCTGGGAACAGTTGACGATCGACGATCAGACCAATTGGATGTACAAGACTCTGCCGGCGTGTACCACCGCAGGGCAGCTGGGATGTATGACCGATGTCGGGCCGACTCCCGGAGCGACGCTGAACAATCCCAATACCCGCAACGACAACACGGCGTTCTTCGAGGACGTTACGCGCGGCTACAAACAGTACGCGTTTTTCACCTCCGTGGATTACGACCTCATTCCGAAGGTGCTGACATTGACCGGCGGCACACGCTACTATCATTTTTCGAATACATTCGACGGCAGCGTCGTCAGCAGCTTCGGCTGCTTCGAGGCGGGACCGCCGCCGTGTCTCGCAGGTGCCACCAACATCAACGCCGAGAATCTGCATTCGACCGATTCGGGTTTCAAGAGCCGCGGCAACCTTACCTGGCACGTGACCTCCGACACCTTGGTGTACTTCACCTATTCGCAAGGCTTTCGCCCCGACGGATTCAACCGTGTGCAGAGCTTGGGCAAGGCCGGTGGGCAGTACAACACCCCGTCCGGATACTCCTCCGACACGCTGACGAACAAGGAAATCGGCTGGAAGACGGAATTCTTCGACCATCGCCTGCAGTTCAACGGCGCGTTCTACCAGGAGAACTGGAACAATGTGCAGTTCGCGTTCTTCGATCCAGGTCAGCTCGGCAATCTCACGTTCACCACGAACGGCCCCGACTACAAGATTCGCGGTTTCGAAACCTCGGTCGTTGCGCGCATCACCGATGGCTTCACCCTGCAGGGATCGAGCTCCTACAACAAGAGCGAGCAGACCAATTCGCCGTTTTTGATCAATAACGTAGTGGGCAGCCCCGGATACGGCCAGCCCATCACCTCGATCGCCAATCCCTACGGCCCGATCGGCAGTCCGAGCGCCAACTCGCCGCTGTTCCAGGGCAATATGCGCGCACGTTACGAGTTTCCGATCAACGAGTATCACGCCTTTGTGCAGGCAGGGGCCACGTACACGACCAGCTCGTTCACGCAGTCCGGAAGCAACCCCTCGCTGGCCGTGGGCGGTGCCATCAATACGACGCTATTGCGTTTCGAGAATCCCGCCTATGCCACCTTCGATGCGTCGATGGGCATCGCGAAGGACGCCTGGAACGTGCAATTCTTCGGTCAGAACCTCGCGGACAAGAACGCCAGCGTTTATACGTCCACCGCGCAATTCATCGAATCGCAGTCGGTGATCCGGCCGCGCGTGCTCGGCATAAAGTTCGGTTACAAGTTTTGAGCGCGAGGCGAATCTAAGCTGATTCGCCGATAGTTCACTCTGTTCCGTGCCTGAATGAAAGGTGGCCTTCAAGGCCGCCTTTCTCTTGGGTGCCCCCGGGCAGCGCGTAGGTACTCCCGGGCAGCGCGTAGGTACTCCCGGGCAGCGCGGCGATTGACCGCGTGCACCTGCCAACCGCGCCCGCCGGGTAGGACAATCCCTACACCGGGTCCCGTGCCGCCCCGACTGTCCCTGCACCCCATCGCGGGTAGGCTTTTGCCGCGGTCATTCAAGGGAAATAACGATGCCGTCACGAAGAAACTCACGGATGCCGGCTGTGCTCACAATCCTCGTATCGGTTTTGACGAGCTGTCTTGCGGCGTCGGCGGCCGGCACTTCGAGCCCGCGCGTCTGTCGTGCGAGGCCGTCGAACTTCGACTACCTGGTGCTTGCCAGTATCGCGGATTCGCCGCATTTACCGGCGATGGCCGGCTATCGGCCGGCGAAAAAGCAGCGCAGCGCACCCGGTTCCGTCGTGCCTTCTGCCGACAAACATTACTGATAACGGGGGGTACCATGTCATTCATAGCCTGGATCGTGCTGGGACTGATTGCCGGATTCATCGCCAGTAAGCTCGTCAACAAGACCGGGGAAGGCATGTTGATGGACATCATTCTCGGCATAGTGGGAGCCGTGGTCGGGGGGTGGCTGTTCCGTACCTTCGGCATGCCCGGGGTGACCGGTTTGAACCTATACAGCTTGGGAGTTGCGGTGGTCGGTGCCGCGGTGTTCCTCATTGTCTATCATGCGTTGACGCGGCGCTCCGCGTAGCCGAACGCGCGATCAAAACAGGCCGTGCAGTTCGACGAAGTACAGCCGCTGGTGCTCGGAGTTATCCTGGGGGATGCCGTCGTTCCAGCGAAATCCCGAGCGTATCTGCAGGAACTGAATGGGCGTGAGCTCGTACACGACGCTCCAGCGCGTTTCCTCGCCGTTGGGTACGGCGCGGTTGGGGTTCAGAAACTCCTCTGTGATCTTTAAATTGTTGCCGCGCGCGATGAGCCAGTTGGCTTCGAGCAGGGTTGCGAGCTCCTTTCCCTGCCCGTTGGCGATGCTCTTATCGTCGGTTATCTCGGCCTGTGCCAGCCAGGAGATGGGTCCGGTCCGAAGTCCGCCGAAGATTCCATAGGCATCCTTGGCACCGCCGGATTGGTCATTGTGGTTGGCGGCGAGGCCCAGGCGCCACCCAGATTCCACGAAGGCCAACTGACTGCTGTACTGTTTGCCGTCTCCGGTGACCGCGCCGCCGGCGGTGCCGTTGCTGACAGCCAGCTGCGCATCCCAAGGACCGCGTTCCCAGCCGAACTCCACCCCCTGATCGGGGGTCGTCATATTGATTCCCGTGGCCTGGAGGATGAAAGCGGTCTGATCTTGCAGCCTGAGTCCGAAGGGCAGATACATCTGCCCGGCCTTTACATACCAATCGTGCGCAGGGGACCAATACAATAGATACGCTTCCCGATTCAGTGCGCCTCCGGGAGCCACCTGTTCGTCGACATAGGCGAGCAGTCTGTTGGGAATGACATCGGCATCGAGGTAGACCCGGGTCTGTTCCAGTGCGAATTGCTGCAGCGAGCTGGTGTTCGGCGCCTGAGTCACGGAGGCATCGAACCGAAAATCGCCTCCTGTCCGCAGATAGGGACCCAGCTGACCGGTCCAGTTGTCGAGCGCGGTGTCCAGATGCTCCGCCGGCAGCACGGTTTGGGCGAATATATCGCCGAAGGCCGTGCGCAAGCCGCCGCCCGTCGGATTGACGTGACATTGTCCGCATTTGAGGCCGAGCTGCACGGCGAGATAGGGCTCGGCGTGCGCGCCATGAGCGGCAAAACACAGTAAGGCAGCCACACAGCGCAGCCCGGCATGAAAACCCCGGCGCATCCCTAAGGCTCGTCCCATCATTGAGCGGGCTCCACGGTAAATTCGAAGCGAAGATCGGCGCCGAGCGTGGCGGCGTTCATATCGGCCAGCGCGCCTGCGCCGGTGCCGCGCACGCTCACGCGATAGTCCCCGGGACTGAGCGGTGTGCGCGGGGTAATCAAGAGCACTGCAAAATTATCCGGCGCAAGGGAGGCCGTGACCGGCTCGGGAGCGGGGGGGGCCATGCCGGCGCCGTCCATCCGTTCGAGCGCCACGGTGGTGCCGTTGACCAACGAGGCATCGACATCGCCCGTAAAAGTCACGATGATTTGCCGCGGCGAGCCGGCCACGACCGCGTGGTCCAGGGGAGCGGTGGTCTGTACGGCGAATGCCTGGGCCGCCGCCGCGGACGGAGCATTGGGCGCGCCGTTCGTGATCCATTGGCGAATCGCGTCGATGGTGGCCTGGGGGAGCGGCGTTTCGCCGAGCGGCATTTGTCCGCCGTCGATTCCGGGCAGGCCCTCGATCTTGCGCACCATGTAGCTGTCGTCAGGATCGGCGGGCTTCACGCGCAGCAGGCTCGGCTGTTCGGCGCTCGGCACGCCGACCAGTAGGTTGTAACTGTGCGCGGCGTCGAGCTGCAAACCTTCCGGGGCGCTCGCGCCGATGTGGCACTTCGAACAGATGGGGGTGAATACATGGTCTTGGATGGACTGGAAGTCCGCCGTGATGGGGCCGCTCGAACCGCCGCCGGCGGACAGGGGCTGTCCATTCTGATCCAGGCCCTCCCCGTTGCCGGCGCAGCCTGCGGCGCATGCCGCGAGCAACAGCGCGGCCCAAGATCTGCATCGATCGATCGTCATGCTCGAACTCACCATGGCGTGGACCCAGAGTAAGTACCCCGCGAGCGGCCCGGGGTTTACTCGTCTTTCAATTCTCACGGGCCGACAAGTGCCCAAGCATTCGAGAAACGGTTACTCTGAATCCAATGCTGTACAGAAGATCCGGGGATGCGATCTTGCGTTTTTTCGCGGCCGGCCTCGTATTGTCATTGGCTCTTGCGATCGCAATGCCGCGCTGCGCGGCGGCCGATGTATGGGGCGGTTCAGTCGGCCTCACCAGCGACTACTTGGTGCGCGGCATATCGCGAAGCGACAATCAAGCCGCACTGCAGCTCGATCTGCACTATCTGAACGCATCCGGATTCCTGGCGGGATTGTTCGCGTCCAATACACGAATCGACCCCGACGACCCCAGGGACGTGGAACTCGATGCGTTCCTGGGTTTTGCCTGGAACGCGGGCAACGACTGGCGCGGCAAAGTCCTGGCCAGTCATTATGCCTATCCCTGGAATCGCGACGGATCGGGTTACGACTATGACGAATTGGATGCCGATCTGGCCTTTCAGGAATGGCTGGATGTGGGCATCGTCTATTCGCCCAACTGCGCCGCGCTACGTGCCTTATCGCGGTCTCCTCGGGGTGTCCTCGGAATCGGCCGAGGTAGACCTGCAGCGGCCGCTGCTGGCCAAGCTTTCGGCCACAGCCGGCGTCGGCTATTCGTATTTCGCCGGGCCGGAGCCCGCGGGTTATGCCTATTGGAGCGTCGGCGCCGCCTATGACCTGGCGCCCGTATCGCTGGCGCTGTCCTATGTCGACACCACGGCGGGCGCTAAGGCATTGTTTTATAATGCCGCGGCGGACCATCGCTGGACCGGGACGGTGATTTGGCGCTTCTAGTCTCGCGTGCACGGCCGTGCAACTCTTTCGTGCGCCGCCGGTACTTACAGGAAATGGTTCGACATAGACTAGGAGCGGCTGCCGCAAAATGACCCTACTGGCCAAAATATCCGCCAAAGAGCACGACAGCGAGCTGCTCTGCGCCGTCGCGGCGGGAGACCGCCGCGCCTTGGAGGAGCTGTATCTGGGCTATCACCGGCGTCTGGCGCGGTTCCTGTCGCGATTCACACCGCGCTACGAAAACGTCGAAGAGATCATCAACGACACGTTCATGGTCGTCTGGCAAAGCGCCAAGGACTTTCGCCATGCCTCTCAGGTCTCCACCTGGATCATCGGCATCGCCTACCGCACGGCGCTCAAGTCCCTGCGGCGGCAGAAGAACCACACGGCGGCGCAAAACCTCGACGACTATCCCGAACAGACCATCGATCCCACCTGCGACACCGAAGTGCAGGATTGGCTGAAGCAGGGCTTGAATCAGCTGCCCGTCGAGCAGCGCCTGACCCTGGAACTCGCCTATCACATGGGGCATTCGCTGGAGGAAATCGCGGCGATCACCGACTGCCCGGTCGGCACGGTCAAGGCGCGCATGTTTCATGCGCGCGAGAAACTGCGCCAGTACCTGCCGACCTTGAGCGGCGGCCTGGGCGAATCGTCGGCGAGAAGCGAATGATGCGCGACTTCCGAAACCATGCGGCGCGGGAACACCAGGAAATCTCGGCGCTCATTCCCTGGTATCGTCAACGGCACCATCGGCGAGCACGATCGGCCGCCGCGTGGACGCGCATCTCTCCTGTGCGCGGACTGCCGCGATGAGCTGGCGCTGGATCGGCGCATTTACCGGAGCGCGACCGCCGAGACGGCGGTCGAATACATGCCGGCCGCCTCGCTCAAACGCCTGCAAGCGCGGCTGGACGGTATGGATGCCGCTGCGTCCGGCGGCGCGCCCTGCGGACGCTGCGGCGGCTGCCGTGCCTCGCGCAGAGTCGAGGGCCCGCCGCTCCAGCCCCTGCGGTGGCTGATGGCGGCGTCGGTCGCCGTGATGGCGCTGGCGCTCAGCCTGTCGGCGGCCGACCGATGGCTGCAGATCGCGGGCGCACGCGGCGCCATCCGACTATTACACGGTCACGACTCCTGCGCCTAGCGCGCGCCGGGCGAAGTGATTCGCGCCGTGTTTTCGCCCGACCATCACCCTGGGCGAGCTGCAGACCATGCTCGACGAAGCCGGCTTGAGCATCGTCGCCGGACCGACCGAGGCCGGCGTGTATTCCTTGGCGGCCAATTCGCGCCGGCCCGTGAACTCGTCGCTGGCGCTGCTGCGCGCCCATGCCAAGGTTCGTTTCGCCGAAAGCACTCAGCCGGACGCGAGAGCCGGACAGCCCCCCGTGAAAGTCTGGGCCGCCGCGCTTCTGTGCTTCTCGGTCTGCGCCTGCAGCAACACGCCGGTACGGATCGAATCGCGGGCGCTGGCCGATCAAGTGTCCCGCTCGCCGGATCACTTCATCATTGCGGCGGTCGACAACGATCCCGCCGCTATCGTGGCCCGGGCGGGCAGCACGCCTCGCGGCTACGACGGCATCGCGAGCTATGGACCGAGTCCCACCGCGCGCCAGACGATGCGCGCGCTGGAGAACGACTACGGACTGCGCGAAGTCAGCGCGTGGCCCATCGAGCCCTTGCACATGCATTGCGCCGTGCTGGAGGTCCCCGAGGGCGCGGATCGCCGCACAGTGCTGGCGGCGATGGCACTGGACCGGCGCATCAAACTGGCGCAGCCGCTGCAAAGCTTTTCGACCCGCACCGAGGAATACAACGATCCTTATGTGGGATTGCAGCGCGGCTTCCAGCAAATGGACGTTGCCGAGGCTCACCCTTGGTCGCGAGGCGAGGGCGTCAAAGTCGCCATCATCGACACGGGCGCCGACACGCGGCACCCGGACCTGCGGGCCAATGTGGCTGCCGCGGTGAATTTCGTCGACTCCGACGACAGGCAATTTCAACGCGATCGTCACGGCACGGAAATGGCCGGGGTGATCGCGGCGGTGGCCAACAATCGCGAGGGCATCGTGGGGGTCGCGCCCGGGGCGCGACTTCTGTTGTTCAAAGCGTGTTGGCAGCTGCGCCCGGATGCCGATGCCGCCCGGTGCAATTCCTTTACGCTGGCCCGGGCGCTGGTCGCGGCCTTCGATGCGCATGCCCAAATCGTGAATCTAAGCCTGGCCGGCCCAGAGGATCCACTGCTCAGCGATTTAATACGCGAGGGCTTGCGCCGTGGAGTGCTGTTCGTGGGCGCGGCGCCTGCGGCTTCGCAGGAGGGAAGCGATGGACTCCTGCATGAACCGGGCGTCATCGAAGTCGCCAGCGCCGGAAATGGCCCAGCGCCGGGCCCGGTGCTGCACGCGCCGGGCCGGGAGATCCTGACGCTTTTGCCCGGCGGCCATTATGATTTCGCGTCCGGGGATTCCATCGCCACCGCCCAGGTCAGCGGAGTGCTGGCCCTGTTGCTGGCAAAGAAAGCCGCTCTATCCGCTGCCGACGCCTACCGCCTGCTGCGCGATACCAGCAACGATGCCGGCGGCAGCACGCTGGTGGACGCCTGCGCCGCGGTGGTGTCGCTGGTGGGCCGGGGGTCCTGCAGACCGGCCGCCGCGCTCGAGCGCGTGGCGGACGATCAGGACGCGCGCGTTACGGTGCACTGAGCGCGCTCAGGGCGGCGGACTGGCGGGGTTCAGGGCCAGTCCTGCCAATCGATGCTCATCCACGATGATGAAGATGCCGCTCACGATGACGACGCAGGCGCCGGCGATCAGGCTCAACGAGGGCGATGCCGACCAGAAAATCCAGTCGATGGCGAAGGCCCAGAGAATGGAGGTGTACTCGAAGGGACCGACCACCGAGGGCGGCGCCCGCCGAAAGGCATCGGTCAGCCACATTTGCCCCAGCGCGCCCGTGACGCCGATCCCGATGAGCCAGGCCCAGTCGGAGGCGAGAACGGGACGCCAATCGCCGATTGCCAGCGCTCCGGCGCCGATGCCGACCAGCAGCAGGTACCAGAACACCATGGACATGCTCGAATTGCTGCGGCCGAGAGTGCGAACCGTCAATGCGCTCAGGGAATAGCAAATCGTCGCCAAACCGGCGGCGGACGCCGCCATGAGCGAAAAGCCGCTGCCGCTTCCCCAGGGCTGCAAAATCACCAGCACGCCGCTCAGGCCGACGATGATCGCCAGCCAGCGCTTGGGCGCGACTTTCTCGCCGTGAATGGGCACCGATAGAGCCGTCATCAGAAGCGGCGCCGCCAGAAACAGCGAGTAGGTCTGCGCCAGGCTCAGCCGGTGCACGGCGAATACGAACCCACCGAGCATCCCCATGCCGAGCACGGCCCGAAACAGATGCAGCCGCGGATTGCGCGGGCGCAGCCCGGTCCAGGTTCTTTGCCAGGTAATCGGCAGCAGTAGGAACAGCCAGGAGGAAATGCAGCGCAGGCAGGAGATCTGCATCGGCCCATAGTGGGTGGACAGACGCTTCATCAGCGAATCCATGATGGAGAACACGAACACCGCCGCGACCATGGACGCAATGCCTCGCAGGCGCTCCTGCGACTGTTGGTGCAAGTTCAAGCTACCGATGGAGAGGGGTTGTCGAGTCATGATGTCTCGTCATTGTAGACGAGGACGAGACGGCGCGAATGCCCACGCGTCTTTTGTCGACGGTGCGCGGTGCCCTACATAAACCCCGATCTCACGCCGGAAGGCGAGAGGGCTGCGCGCCCAGCGCCCGGCGCCGCGCGTCCATCAGCTTCAGGATCATCGGGGTCAATATGAGCTGCATGGCGAGTTCCATCTTGCCGCCCGGCGCCACGATGATATTGGGACGGGACATGAAGGAGTCGTGCACCATGGACAAGAGATAGGGAAAGTCGATTCCCTTGGGATTGGAGAATCGAATGACGACGAAGCTTTCGTCGGCCGTCGGTATGTAGCGCGCGGTGAACGGATTCGAGGTGTCGACGGTGGGAACGCGCTGAAAATTGACGTGCGTCTGCGAGAATTGCGGACAGATGTAATTCACGTAATCCGGCATGCGCCTCAAGATGGTATCGACGACGGCTTCGGTGGAATAGCCGCGGGTCTCCTTGTCTCGGTGCAGCTTTTGAATCCATTCCAAATTGATGATGGGTACGACGCCGATGGTCAGATCGGCGTGCTGCGCGACGTTGACCTGCGGCGTGACGACGGCGCCGTGCAGTCCTTCGTAGAACAGTAGATCGGTATCTGCGGGAATCTCCCTCCAATCCGTAAAGGTGCCGGGCTCCTGCTCGAAAGGTTCGGCCTCCTTGTCGTTGTGCAGGTAGCGCCGGATCTTGCCGCGTCCCGTCGCTCCATACTCCTTGAAAAGCGCCTCGAGTTCTTCGAACAAATTGTTCTGCGGACCGAAATGGCTGTAGTGCTGATCGCCTTGCGCCGCGGCTTCCGCCATTTTGACTTTCATCGCCTCGCGGTCGTAGCGGTGAAACGAGTCGCCTTCGACCAGGACCGCTCTGATGCCTTCGCGGCGGAATATCCAATTGAAAGTGCGCGTCACGGACGTGGTGCCGGCGCCCGATGAGCCGGTGACCGCGATGATGGGATGCTTGGCTGACATGAGGGACCTGTGCGGGTTAGCTCTGGAGGAACAATGAGCGCTCTTTGAACAGGGGCGAGGTGTAGATGCGGTCCAGGCCCTGTTCGTGTTCCCAGTGATAGCGTTCGATGCGTTCGACCTCGGCCTTGCACCCAAGAATCAGCGGCACGCGCTGATGAAGATGTGCAGGCGTCAGGTCGAGTATTCGAGATCGGCCGGCCGATGCCGCGCCTCCGGCCTGCTCGACCAGCATGGCCATGGGATTGGCCTCGTAGAGCAGGCGCGGCCTGGCGGATTTGACGGGGTCCTTGGTGTCCTTCGGGTACATGAAGAGCCCGCCGCGGATCAGTATCCGGTGAACTTCCGCCACCAGCGAGGCGATCCAGCGCATGTTGAAGTCCTTGCCGCGTATGCCGGAATGACCGGCCAGGCATTCGCTGACGTAGCGCTTGACCGGAGGCTCCCAAAACCGCTCGTTGGAGGCATTGATGGCGAACTCGCTGGCTTCGTCGGGGATGGTCATGTTCGGGTGCGTCAGGATGAACTCGCCGAAACCGCGGTCCAGCGTGAATCCGTGCACCCCCCGCCCGACGGTCAGTACCAGCATGGTGGTGGCGCCGTATATGGCGTATCCGGCGCACAGCTGCCGCGATCCCGGCTGCAGAAAGTCCTCAGGTGCAGGCGGATGCGCGCCGCGCGGCGCCTTCAGCACGGAAAAGATGCTGCCCACGGGCGCGTTGATGTCGATGTTGCTCGAGCCGTCCAGGGGATCGAAGGCGAGCAAGTATTTGCCGAGGGGATATTCGGGCGGAATGTGATAGGGCTCCTCGAGTTCCTCGGACACCATGCCCGCGAGGTGTCCGCCGTATTCGCTGGTGCGCAGGAAAATATCGTTGGACATCGCGTCCAGCCTCATCTGGGTCTCGTCCTGCGCCCCGGCCAGCGCTCCTCGTCCGATGATGAAGCTGATGCGCTTGCACGCCAGGCGGACGTAGTTGAGCAGGGCGGTAAAATCGCCGGTCGCCTCCGGAAAGCGGCGCTGCTCCTCTATCATGAATTCGGTAATCGTCTTTTCTCGAGTGCTCATCGTTCCCCCCAAGGCAGCGCGGCGTTATTGGTATTCTTGGATCCGGTTCAATTCCCGGTCGATCTCGCGGATGCCGAGCAGGGCGCGCCCCACGCGCTCGGCGGCGCGCGCCGGCAAGGGCTTGTCCGGCGAGCCCAGCGAGGGCAGCACCAAATCGGCCGCGGAGAAGTCCTCGGCGCGGGTCCAGTAGCTCGGCGTCACCACGGTATACAGGCCGGCGCCTTTGGCCGCATGGAGCCCATTTGCCGAATCCTCGATGGCGACGCATTCCTCGGCGGAGCGGCCCAATTCGCGCAGCACGAACCGGTAAATCTCCGGCGCCGGCTTCTTGTGCCTGACTTGATCCGCCGCCCCGATTACCGCGAAGCGCTGCGTGGAGTAGCGCCCGAGAGTGGTGCGCAGCAATGTCTCGATGTTGGCAAGAGTCGTGGTCGAGGCGATGGCCAGCTGCACATTGGCCGCGGCGGCCTCATTGATCAGGCGTTCCACCCCGTCGCGCAGCGTTACCTGGCGCTCCACGATCATGGAGGCATAGATATCCGTCTTAGTCCGGTGGATGTCGACGATGCGCTCGATCAGCGCGCCGCGCTCGCCGGCGGCGAGGGGCAGTGAATCGATATGCGCCCGCAGGCGCTCCCTGCCGCCGGCCACCAGCAGCAGGTGGGCATACCTCGGCTTGCTCCAATTCCAATCCAGGCCGTGCCGCTGAAAGGCTTCATTGAAGGCACAGCGGTGGGCTTCCTCGGTATCCGCCAGGGTTCCGTCGACGTCGAATATCAGCGCCTTGAGCTTCATGCGAACACCCGGCTCGCGCGCAGGTCCTCGCCCTCGATGGTCATGAGCTCATCGCGCGTCAGCTCCCGCCCTTGCTGCGCGAACAGGCGATTGGCCTGGCGCAGCCGCGCACGGTCCAAGGCATTGCGGATGGAACGCGCGTTCGCGAAATGAGGCTGGCGCATGCGCAGGGGGATGTAGTCGTGCAGCGCGGCGGCGCCCGATGCGCTGAGGCGGTACTGCATCTCTTGCAGCATGCGCTGCGCGATCTCCTCCAATTCCGGCGGCCGGTAGTCCGGGAAGTCCAAGTGGTGCGCGATTCGCGAGGACAGGCCCGGGTTGCAGCGAAAGAAGGTATCCATGCGATCCTTGTAGCCCGCAAGAATCACCACCAGGTCCTCGCGTTGGTTCTCCATCACTTGCAGCAAGATCTCGATGGCTTCCTGGCCGTAGTCGCGCTCGTTCTCGGGGCGATAGAGGTAGTACGCCTCATCGATGAAGAGGACGCCGCCCATGGCTTTCTTCAGCACCTCCTTCGTCTTGGGCGCCGTGTGCCCGATGTACTGACCGACGAGGTCGTCCCGCGTCACCGCCACCAAATGGCCTTTGCGAACGTACCCGAGGCGGTGCAGGATTTGCGCCATGCGCAAGGCCACCGTGGTCTTGCCGGTTCCGGGATTGCCGGTGAAGGACATGTGCAGGCTCGGTGCCTGCGCCTGAAGGCCCAAGTTCATGCGCAGCTTGTCGATGACCAGCAACGCGGCAATGTCGCGGATGCGGCTCTTGATGGGCGCCAACCCGATGAGATCACCCTCGAGCTCGTCGATCACCGCGCCCGCCTGGCTTTGCGCGAGCACTTGTTCCACCGTGCGCGCGCCGGCAATGCCGTCCGCGGGAGCGACAGGCGCCGCCGACGATGCTTCCGGGGACGGCGCCTTCGAGGGGGCTTGCTGGCCGGGGATCTGGTAGAGCGGGGCAGCCATGATGTCTCGATGCGGGGGTGTCGCCGATGCCAGCGGGGCGCTTATCCCGCGCCTCGCTCGGTTTCGGGACGGTCGGTCGCGTAGCTGTGCACGGTGTAGCGAATCGTGCGGCCATGCGCTTCTTGCCGTCTCAGACCGAAGCCGGGCTCATCGTCCGGACGGTTGACGATGAAGCTCATCACGATGGATTCCACGCCCCGCGTGGAGTCGAATGCCATGAGCCGGATGTAGTGCCGGGGAAAGGTCTTGCGGCAGTTCTGCACTTCCATGAGGACGCCGGCGGCATCCTTCAGGTCGAACATGGGGATGCCGAACATCTCCCAGTAGGTGTTTCGCGGATGCGGATCGTCCGTGTATTCGACACTCCAGGCATAGCCCTTGCTCAGCCCATACTGAATCTGCAGAGAAATTTCCGCATCCGTCAGATCGGGCAGGTAGCTGAACTGTCCCTGCGTGATGCGGCCTACCGGATTGGTCATCATGATGCGGCTCCTCTCCTAATGCGCCGCGCTTGCGGTGACCGAGTAATCCGACGTGTCGGTCGAAGAATAGTTGAAGCTGATTTCGCCCCAGGTATCGAGCGCCTGCTGCAGCGGGCTGCAGGTCTTGGCCGCCTGACGCAGGATGTCGGGTCCTTCGTTCCTGATGTCGCGGCCCTCGTTGCGCGCCTTGACCATCACTTCCAGGGCCACGCGGTTGGCAACCGCGCCGGCTTGGATGCCGGCCGGGTGGCCGATGGTGCCGCCGCCGAATTGCAGCACGACATCGTCGCCGAACAGGTCGAGAAGCTGGTGCATCTGCCCCGCATGAATGCCGCCCGAGGCAACCGGCATGACCTTGCGCAAGTCCGCCCAGTCCTGATCGAAGAATAGTCCCCGCGGCAAATCCTGCCGGGTGTAGGAGTCGCGGCACACGTTGTAGTAGCCCTGCACCGTCATGGGATCGCCCTCGAGCTTGCCCACCGCCGTGCCCGTGTGCAGATGATCGACGCCCGCCAGGCGCAGCCACTTCGCGATGACACGGAAGCTGATGCCGTGGTTCTTCTGACGGGTGTAGGTTCCATGACCGGCGCGGTGCATGTGCAGGATCATGTCGTTCCTGCGGCACCAGTTGGAGATGCTTTGAATCGTCGACCAACCCACCACCAGGTCGACCATGATGACGACCGAGCCCAGTTCCTTGGCGAATTCCGCGCGTTCGTACATGTCCTCCACGGTTGCGGCCGTGACGTTCAGGTAAGAGCCCTTGACCTCGCCGGTGGCCGCGCTGGCCTTGTTGACCGCATCCATGACATTGAGGAAGCGGTCGCGCCAGTGCATGAAGGGCTGGGAGTTGATGTTCTCATCGTCCTTCATGAAGTCCAGACCCCCTTTGAGGCCTTCATAAACCACGCGGCCGTAATTGCGGCCGGACAATCCCAGCTTGGGCTTGGTCGTGGCGCCCAAGAGTGGGCGGCCGAACTTGTCCAGGCGCTCGCGCTCGACGATGAGGCCGGTCGGCGGTCCCTTGAAGGTTTTGACATAGGCGACGGGTATTCGAATGTCCTCCAGGCGTGCCGCCTTGAGCGGCTTGAAGCTGAAGACATTGCCGATGAGGCTGGCCGTCATGTTGGCAATCGAGCCTTCCTCGAACAGGATGATGTCGTAGGCGACCCAGGCGAAGTACTGGCCTTCGATGTTGGGCACGGGCTCGACCTTGTACGCCTTGGCTCGATAGCTGTCGCAGGCCGTGAGCCGATCGGTCCACACCACCGTCCAAGTGGCCGTGCTGGACTCGCCGGCCACCGCGGCGGCGGCTTCGATGGGATCGACCCCGTCCTGCGGGGTGATTCTGAATAGACACAGCGTGTCGGTGTCCTTGGGGTCATAGTCGGCATCCCAATACCCCATTTGCCGGTACTTGAGCACGCCCGCCGTATAGCGCTTCTTGGCGTCCCGGATGACGCTATCGGTGGATTTCTCGAGCGTAGTTGCCATATTCAGGCCTCACGAATTTCGATGAGTGACTGTAAATGGCGTTGATCGTTTGGGTACAGTCAGTTATTGTTATCCCAAGGTTAAGTAACTCTTAATGAAGAACGCCACCCTCCGTCAATTGCGCGTCTTTGCCTCGGTCGCACGGCATTTGAGTTTTGTTCGCGCGGCGGAGGAGCTGAAGCTCACCGCTCCTGCGGTGTCCATGCAAATCAAGGAATTAGAGCTCGAAGTGGGCTTGCCGCTGTTCGATCGAACCAGCCGTCAAGTCTCCCTCACCATGGTGGGCGAATACATGCTGGCCCATACCCGGCGAGTGCTGTCGGCCATGCGCGATGCCGAGGATCTGGTGGCGCGTTTTCGCGGCCTGCAGACCGGCCCGCTGGATGTTGGAATGGTCAGTACGGCCAAGTACTTCCTGCCGCGGCTGCTCGCGCAGTTTCGCGAAGAACACCCGGGCATCGACATTCGGTTGCAGGTGGCCAATAACCGCGAACAGATCGTCATGCTGATGCAGCAGGGCGACATTGAACTCGCCATCATGGGCAGGCCGCCCGAGGGCTGGCCGACCCGCGCCGAACCCTTTGCCATGCATCCGCACGTGCTGGTCACCTCCATCGAGCATCGCTTCACGCGCGGGGAGGTCGTGCCGGCGAGCGCGTTGGCGGGAGAGGGGTTCATCGTGCGCGAGCCCCGCTCGGGCACACGGGCGGCCTTCGATGAGTACATGCGTGCGCATCAAGTGACGCCGCGCGTGGTGATGCAGATGTCCAGCAATGAAGCGATCAAGCAGGCGGTCATGGCCGGCATGGGCATCTCGATCCTGTCCCTGCATACGCTCGGGCTGGAACTCGATCATCATCTCATCGCCTCCCCCGAGACCGAGGGCTTGCCCATCCTGCGGCGCTGGCACGTGGTCAATAATATGGCCAAGACTCTGTCGCCCGCGGCGGAAGCGTTCCGCTACTTCGTTCTGGAGCGCGGCGAAGCGTTTCTCGCGAAGCAGTTTCCGGCGCGCGATGCGGTATGGCGCGCTTAGTGCGCTTGAGGCCGCTTGAGCAAGTCCACCCGGTCGACCGAGCGCACGTTCACGTGCAGGCGGGTGCCGCCGCGTACCGCCGTCAGCGGCACGCCCGTGCCCGCCGGCCCCACAGCCCAGAGACGGCGGTAGAAGTCGGGCAGGGTGGCGACGTCGTGATCCGCCACGCGCATGATCAAATCGCCTTCGCGAATGTCGGCCAGCTGCGCCGGGCCGCCTTCGGCCACGCCGGTCACGTATATCTTGCCGGTCATCTCCGCGGCATAAACGCCCAGCCACGGGCGCGACCGGCGCGAGGTGCGGCCACGGGTGCTCAATTCCTCGAGAATGGGCTTGAGCAGGTCGATGGGCACGAACATGTTGGCATTCACCTCCTCGTCGTCGGTCACCTCACGCACCAGGAGAGAGCCGAGGCCGACGAGGCAGCCGTGGCGGTCGATGAGCGCGGCACCGGACCAATGAGGGTGCGCGGGGGTCGAGAATATGGCGTCCTCCAGCAGATACTCCCACGCACCGGCGAATTCACGGCGCGCGAAAATACGCACCGGCTGCGGTGCGGCGAACTCCGGAGAACTCAACACATGGGCGTGATCGCCGGGCTTGAGATCGGCCGACGATCCCAGAGGAACCGGCGCAATATCCGACTTCTCCAGCGGCAATACCAACCCGAACCCCGTCACTTGATCGTAGGCGAGGGGGTGAGCCGCTAATTCACGTCCGTCCGCGGCGCTCACCCAGACATCGGTGGCCTCGGTCACCAGGTAGCCGATGGTCAGGATCAATCCGTCGGAATTGATGACCACCCCATTGCCGGTGCGCTGAGACCCCAGTATCCCGGCGGTAAAAGCATCTTCGGGCACATCGGCACGCAGCCTCACCACCGATCTGCTGATACCTTCTAAATCGAGCCCAGGCATTGTTCCCTCGCTTCGATCGGCCAGGTTCAATTCTTCGACAAGCATTCCGCCCGATTGTTCTCCGGGATGCAACAACCTACCGCAAACACCTTCTAAGCTCTCGGTATCATGTTTTGAGGAAATCCGTGTAACGCCATGATTTAACGCGCGTTTATATCACTCTTCTGGGCATGAATCCTGGGCTGAGAGCGCAACGCCGGTGAAGGCGGAAAGGGCAAATCCAAGGGGCGATATTTACACAATTTGCATACCAGCCGCCGATTCTTTGCAGAAGACCTACACCCGCTCCAGTAGCTTTTAGGGGCTCGACGACGCAGTGCGAGCAGCCAGATTTCCATGCCGATTCGAATGAGGGGTCCTAATGATAAAGATAAGAAAATGTCTGCACGGTGTGATTTTGTCGGTGGTGTCGACCGCCGTAGCGATGCCGGCAGTGCAGGCAGAACAGACCGCAACACTCACGGCAGCGGAATCGTTCGGCACCATCGTCGGAGTCGTGACAAACGCGGCGAAGGGTCCCGTCGGAGGCGCTACGGTGACAGCCGTTCGCGCGGGCGGGGGTATTAGGTCCACCGTGTCGAATAGCGACGGCGTCTATTCGTTTGCCGACCTTCCGCCGGGCGTTTGGTCCCTTACCGTGCAGGTCGACGGCTATCCCGAGGCGAGCGTGCCCTCGCTGCAAGTCCTCGCGAGCAAAGCCACCCGGCGCGACGTCGTCATGAATGTTCCGGCGGCGGTAGCGGCACCGACTCCGTCGGTCGCAGCAGCCACGGCGGCGCCCAAGCCGACTCCTACTCAGGCGGCGCCGACCGTGCCTGAGGCACTGCAGGCGCCCGAGCCGGCGCCGGAAGTCGATCTGCAAACCCCGTTTGCAGTCGGTGACATCGGTTGGATGAACGGCACCCCACGAGAGAAGTCGCCGATATTCGACACGAAGTTCTTCACGCCCGAGATCCGCCTCGACATGAACTACCTGCAAAGCGGCAATCATCCGATAGACCACACCATCGTCGGCTCGACCGAGGAGTTCCGTTCCGGGGAGTTCCAAATCGAACAGGTGAGCTTTGGCGGCGACTTTCATTGGGAAGGCGTCAAAGCACGCTTTCTCTCGATGTTCGGAATGTTCTCCACCACCACACCGCGCAATGATGCCAGCTCCGACGTGGGCCAGTGGGACCTCAGTGATGCTTATCGATACTTCTCGGAGGCGAACGCCGGGTATCACTTCGACGTCAACCACGGACTGAATGTGGACCTGGGCGTCTTCGTCTCGTACATCGGCCTGTTCAGCTATTACAACTATGACAACTGGACATACCAGCCGTCATTCGTATCGTCGAACACACCTTGGTTCTTCAACGGACTTCGCGTCCAGTGGTGGCCGACGCAGACTTTGAAAATCGAACCCTGGCTCATCAACGGCTGGCAATCCTATGCCAAGTTCAACAGCAAGCCGGGCTTCGGCGGTCAAATCCTGTGGATCCCCAACGACGCGTTCAAGCTGGTGCTCAACAGCTATTCCATCGGCCAGGACAACCTGGACTGTCAAACGAGCAGCCCCACCGGATCGGGAACCGTGGACACGCTTTGCCATCCCCAGAATGGGGGTAACCCCAACGCCGCCGCCGGATCGTACGTGGGGGCGGGCGGACCCGTCGACTGGTCGAGGGTAAAGCGCATTCACGAGGACGATAGCGTCGAGGTGAAGTACTACGATGCCCATGGCAAGGGCGGCGCCGGCGTCTCTAAAATGGCGTTCAGCTATACGGTCGATGTCGGCTGCGAATACGGCGGCGGCGTCACCTGTTCCAACGGAAAGAACAAGGAGAATTTCTTCGGCATGATGCTCTACGATCGGACCTGGTTCCATGACGATCTCTATGCCGTGACGCTCGGCGGCGGATTCATGAACAATCCAGGCCGCTACCTGGCCTTGACTCCGCCCATCAACGGAGCGACGGCCGCAACGGGCTCGCCGTACTTCACCCAGGCGCCCGGACTAAAACTCCATCAATGGGACTCGCAGCTCAATTTTCAGTACATGCCGAGGGACTGGATCACCTGGTGGACCGAAGCGACTTTTCGGCATTCGAGCGTTCCCTACTGGTCGGGATCGGGCGGCGTAACGCCTCCCGGCGGCAATACCGGATCGCCGGGAAGCTGCGTAGGAGGCGGATCCAACGCCGCCACCGGTCAATGCGACGTCGGCGACTGGTTTCCGGATCTTCGCACCCGCGAAGCGATCTGGGGCGCGGGTGTTCTGGTCAAATTCTGATTGGGCGCCCTATGCGGCCGGGTTCAGAGAAATCTGAGCCCGGCATCCTCGTACCGGGACGCCCGTGATCGGCG
Organism: uncultured Gammaproteobacteria bacterium; assembly: GCA_963784105.1. GTDB lineage: Bacteria > Pseudomonadota > Gammaproteobacteria > Steroidobacterales > Steroidobacteraceae > Bog-1198. Next base: position 30,826 of record CAWAQE010000003.1, on the reverse strand, counting down.
GCTCGCTCTGGATAATGGTCAATCTCAATGCGAACATGGTGCCCGCATCGGCCACAATGGAGGTGCGGCGATAGCCAGGGCAGCATCGAGGGGAATCCATGGCGCCATCTTGGAGAGAGTTCCGATCCTCACTCGTGGGGCCGCGGTTACTGGAATGGGTATGGCGCGGGCTGGTGTTCATCGTCGCCTTGGGTCTCCTCATTGCCATCATCACACGCTGGAATTACTGGGAGGGGAATGCCAAATGGCAATCCACCGATGATGCCTACCTCCAGTCCGACCTGACGCCGATTGCCGCCAAGGTGGCAGGCTATGTGCGCGAACTGCCGGTGCAGGATTTCGAGCGGGTACACGCGGGCCAGGTCTTGGCGCAGATCGTCGACGATGATTATCGGGCCGCCGTGGGGCAGCTGGCGGCGGCGGCGACGGCGGCCAAGGCGCAGGTGGAGACATTCAAGGCGCAGCGATTGCTGCAGGCGGCCAATGTTCAGTCGGCCAAGGCGGTGATCGAGGCCACCACCGCCAATCTGGATCAGAACGCGCGCGATCGGGCGCGTCAGGCTCGGCTGCTCAAGAGCGGCTCTTCGTCGACGGAGGCTACGGAGAAGCTGCAGACCGCTCACGCGCAGCTGGTTGCACAATTGGATCAGAACCGCGCTCAGGAGCTGGCCGCGGAGCGGCAACTCGGAGTGCTCGCGGCTCAACAAGCGCAAGCCGAAGCGGCGGTTGCCGCCCAGCAGGCCAGCTTGCAGATCGCGCAGATCAACTTGGGCTACACGCGCATCGTGGCGCCCCAGGATGGGGTGATCGGTCAGCGCCAAGTAAAGCCCGGCCAGTACGTGGCCGTGGGCGGTCAGATCACCACACTGACGCCTCTGCCGAATGTGTGGATCATCGCGAACTACAAAGAAACGCAATTGACGCACATGCTGGTCGGCGAGAAGGTCGACATCAGTGTGGACACTTTTCCGGGCCGGCACCTGCACGGTCATGTACTCGCTTTTGCGCCGGGCGCGGGTTCGCAATTTGCACTGCTGCCGCCGGACAATGCCACGGGCAACTTCACGAAGGTGGTACAGCGCATGGCCGTGAAAATCGTCATCGACGATGCGGATGGACTCACCGATCGGCTGCTGCCCGGCATGTCCGTGATCACGCGGGTGGATACCCATAGCAGCCGGGTCCCCGCCCGCAGCAGCGACCGTCGATGACCGAGCAGCGGCAGGGTCCGGCTTCCGGCGCGCCCCAAGCGGCGCCGGCACAGGCCGCTCCGCCCACACCGCCCGCCAAGATTCCTTGGATGGGATTGTTGGCCGTGCTGCTCGGCACCTTCATTTCCACATTGAATACCCGACTCTCCAGCTACGGTCTTGCGGATATCCGCGGCGCCGTGCACGCCGGTTTCGACGAGGGCGCGTGGATCACGACGGCGCAAACCGTCGGCCAGATGCTGATCGCTCCGGTGGCGCTGTGGGTGGGGGCGGCCTACGGGCCTCGGCGGGCGCTGATTGGAGCGGCCATGGCATTTGCGGTCATTGCCTCGATCGAGCCCTTCTCGCCCAATCTGCACTCCTTGCTGGTGCTGCAATTTGCCGGCGGCCTGGCGACGGGCTTCTTCGTGCCGCTGACCTTGGGGTTCGTACTGCGCAACATGCCGCCGAAGGCATGGGCGTATGGCGTCGCGCTGTATGCGTTGAACCTGGAAGTGTCGCTGAATGTTTCCGCTTCGTTGGAAGGCTGGTATGTCGAGAATCTGTCGTGGCAATGGATCTTTTGGCAAAACGTGCCGCTGGCGTTGGGGATGGCTCTATGCATGCGCTTCGGCGTGCGTCCCGAGCCCCCCGTCGTCAATAAACCGCGCGCCGATTTCTACGGCCTGGCCTCAGGCGGACTTGGCCTGGCGTTGATCTATGCGGCCTTGGATCAGGGCAACCGGCTGGATTGGGCCAGTTCGGGACTGATCTGGGCTCTGGCATCCGCCGGAGTCGTATTGCTCGTCGGGTTCTTCGTGCACGAGGCTCGATCGCCCAATGCCGCGGTCAATCTCAAAGTCGTCTTTACCCCGCCGTTGCCGCGCCTCTTGGTGCTGATCGCCTTCCTGCGCCTGACCATCCTCTCCACGGCCTACGCCATCCCGCAGTTTCTGGGCGTGGTGCGCAGTTACCGGGCGCTTCAGGTGGGCGACTCCCTGCTGTGGATCGCGGTACCGCAGTTGGTGGTGTGCTTTGTCGCCGGCTACCTGCTGCGCCGGACCGACCCGCGGCTGGTCGCCTCGGTGGGCTTTCTCTTTATCTTATCCGCCTGCCTCATGGTGGCGCACGGTTTGACGCCGGAGTGGGGTACGGATCAGTTCATTCCATCGCAGCTACTGCAGTGTGTGGGGCAGAGCCTCGCGCTCTCGGGGATAGTGTTCTTTTCCGTCCTGCATTTGCGGCCCCAGGATGCGTTGACTTTCGGCGCCGCCGTTCAAATGGCGCGGCTGATGGGCGGTGAGCTCGGCACGGCGTTCATCGCCACATTGATTCGAGTGCGGGGCCAGATTGCCTCGAATCACCTCGGCCTGCACGTGCGCGTGGGCGACGGGCAGGTAATTCAACGGTTGCAGACCTATGCCGCAGTCACCGCACATGCGGGCACTCCCGCCACGGCTGCCGCCCGCGGCGCCGGGGTGCTCGGCAGCGTGGTACACAGCATGGCCATCACCCAGGGGATCATCGATGCCTTCGTCGTCATCGCCGCGATGACCGCTCTGACGCTCATCATCATCGTGACACGCCGTGCCGCACCTTCGGGACCGGCCTCGCATCGATCGATATTCGCGCCGCGCGACACGGTTGGTCAATGAGCGGCGTCAGCCGGACCGGCGGGGCGTTCGTGTTGCTCGCGATGCTGAGCGGCTGCGCCGTGGGGCCCTCCTATCAGCCGCCGGCGACCGCGGCCGGAGCGCAGGCGCCGCTGGTATCGCTGTCGCCGGCCGCGGAAACCTCGGCCGAGCCTCCCGATGATTGGTGGCGCCTGTATCAGGATCCCGTGCTCGATCAGCTGCTGCGGGAAGCTTTCGCCGCCAACGATAATTTGAAAATCGCCGAAGCCAATCTCTCCGCGGCCCGGGCGCTGTTCGAGTCCGCGAAGGTCGGGCGCTACCCGCAGACGGTGGTGCACGCCGGCGGCGTATACGGCCGCGATCCAGGCACGGAGGAGATCCTGGAGATCGACGGGCATCGCCCCTCGAACCTCTGGGTGTTCGATGACATTCTGGATGTATCCTATGAGATCGATTTGTTCGGCCATGTGCGCCGCTCCATCGAGGCCTCCCGCGCCGATGCAGAAGCCACCGCCGCCGTACGCGACAGTGTGAAGATCACGGTCGCCGCAGAGACGACGCGCGCCTATGCACAGATCTGCACTCTGGGAGAACAGCTGGCGGTGGCGCGCCACTCACTGGAAGTGGTCAATCACGAGGCGGAGATAACCATCCAGGGACAGCAGGAAGGTGCGAAGTCCGAGTTCGATGTGGTGCGAGCGGAAGGACTGGTGGCGCAGGTGCGCGCCGGCATTCCGCCCTTGGAGGGGCAGAGGCGGGCGGCCCTATTCCAACTGACCGACCTTCTCGGCCGCACTCCCTCCCATGCACCGACCACGGTCGAAGCTTGCCATACGCCGCCGCACCTGAGCGCGCTCATTCCCGTGGGCGACGGTGCCGCGCTGCTCAAACGCCGCCCGGACGTGCGCCAGGCGGATCGGCGTGTCGCCTCAGCCACGGCTCGCATCGGCGTTGCCACTGCCGACTTATATCCGAGAATCAGTCTCACAGGCTTTTATGGCGGTGTCGCTTCAGCTCTCGATGAGCTGGGACACAACCCCGGGCTGGCCTGGGGTGTGGGCCCCTCGATCAGCTGGAGCTTTCCCAATCAGGCGGGACCCCGCGCACGCGTTCGACAGGCCAAGGCCAACGAGGCTGCGGCGCTCGCCGGTTTCGATGCCGTGGTGCTGCAAGCGCTCAAGGAGACCGAGCAGGCTCTGGCCACTTATGGCGCGGAGCTGGATCGCCGGCAGGCTTTGGCGGATGCTCAAGACAAAGCGCATAAGGCCTTCGATTTATCGCACGATGAGCTGAGCGCCGGCGCCTTGACCTACCTCGAGCTGCTGTCCACGGAACAATCCTTGGTCGCCGCCGATGCGGCCGTCGCCGCTTCGGATGCCGCTCTGGTGCAGGATCAGATCGCGGTGTTCAAGGCGCTGGGCGGTGGCTGGCATGCGGCCGGGGCGCCCCCCTAAGGAGCATGGTTCTGAGACAAGAACGATCCACGCTGAGACCGTTCAAGTACACCGCCTTCGCGGTCGTGTGGACGGCGACCGTCGTCTCGAATATTGGCGGCTGGATGCAGAGCTCTGCGGCGGGATGGTTGATGACGACGCTCGATGCAGATCCGCGGACCGTCGCCCTGGTGCAGGTGGCAACGCTGTTGCCGATGTTCCTGTTGGGTCTGCCGGCCGGCGCGCTCGCAGACATCGTGGACCGGCGGCGCCTTCTGTTGGTCGTGGAGACCATTCAGATGCTTCTGATCGCCGCGCTCGCGCTGCTCGTCGCGCTGCACCGCGTGACTGTCGTTTATCTGCTGGTATTCACCTTCTTTCAGGGTGTGGCATCGGCATTGGTCTCACCCGCATGGCAGGCCATCGTGCCCCAGCTGGTATCGCCCGAGGACCTTTCACCGGCGGTTGCCCTGAACAGCGCCGGTATCAACGTCAGCCGCGCGATCGGGCCGGCGCTCACCGGACTGGTCATCGCTTGGTGGGGTATGTCATCTCCATTTTGGATCGACTCCGCAAGCAGCATTGGCGTGATTGCAGCGCTTTATTGGTGGCACGCGGGTTCCGGTAGTCAACGGTCGCTGCCGCCGGAGCGCTTCGGCAGTGCGATTCTGGTGGGTCTGCGCCACGCCCGCCACAACCCGGGGCTGCGGGCGACGCTGGTGCGCGCAACGGGGTTCTTCATTTTCGCGGCAGCCTACTGGGCGCTCCTTCCGCTCGTAGCCAAGAACCAGATTGCCGGCAGCGCCGGTCTCTATGGCCTGCTTTTGGGCACGATCGGCGTCGGCGCCGTTGCGGGCGCGTTGGCGCTGCCTCGCTTCAGGTCACGGCTGGGGACTGACGGACTCATCGCTCTTGGGACCATCGGTACCGCGCTCGCCCTCATTCTTTACGGAGCGGCGCATCAGCCCGTCATTGCATTCGTCGCCAGCATCTTGGCCGGCGTGTCGTGGATCCTCGTGGTGGCGACGCTCAATGTGTCGGCACAAATAGCGCTCCCTGCATGGGTGCGGGGTCGCGGACTCGCGACCTATGCAACCGTCATGTTCGGAGCCCTTACGCTGGGCAGCCTGCTGTGGGGGCAAGTCGCAGCGTTCCTCGGACTGTCGGCCGCTCACTACCTCGCGGCGGGCGGCGCTTTGCTGGCACTGCCGCTGCTGCACCGCTGGAAGCTGCGCAGGGGTGCCATCCTTGATTTGACGCCTTCGATGCATTGGCCGGACCCGATCGTGACCGGCAAGGTTGAGGACGACCGCGGTCCTGTACTCGTGACAGTTGAATACCATATCGCCAATGACAATAAGGACGCGTTTCTCCGGGCGATGCGCCGTATCGCCGCTGAGCGTAAACGCGACGGCGCCTACCGCTGGGGTATTTTCGAGGATACTTCAAGTGCCGGCCGCTGGCTCGAAACCTTTCTCGTCGACACTTGGATCGAGCACCAACGCCAACATCGGCGTGTAACCGTTGCCGACAAAGAAGCAGAGTCTGAGGTCCGCCGTTTTCTGACCGGCGGCGCACCGACGGTAACTCACTACATTGCACCGGCGGCCGGCGAATGACGCTTCGCCAGCCCACCAGTCTCGGCAAACAGGAGCGACGCTAGCTGCCGGGCGCTTCACTTGGGGCCGGTTGCGGACATTCACATACCACAGCGACGCCGCCGCCGGGTGTGGTTTCAACCCGCAGCCGAGCGCCGATCGTCGCCGCCCTCTGGCGCATGCCGTCGATGCCCACCCCGGATGACGGTACTGCCGATGCACACAGGCCGCGTCCGTTGTCGACAACTTCAATCAGTACCAAGGCCGCATCAATTTGAACCTTGACTTGTATGCTGTCTGCGCCCGAATGCGTGAGTGCGTTATTGACCGCCTCTTGCGCGATTCGATGCAACTGGTCGCGTGATTCGGATGGAAGCGTCAGGGCTGCGTTCTCAATCGACTCGAAATTCACGCGAGCGCGTCCACCGGCGGCGGCGAGCGCGGCAATTTGGTGTAGGCTCTCGACCAGGGATCCGCGGCATTCGGTGAGCGGCGATACACCGCGCGCGATATTGCGGCAGGTCTCTATGGTATGGCGCGCCACACCGGAGAGAATGGTCAAATCGTCCGCCAGCGGCGAGGCCGCGCGCGCGGCTTCCGTGGCGAGCGAACTGGCCAGATAAGCCAGACCCGTCAACTCCTGCCCGAGACCATCATGAACGTCCTGCCCGATCCGCTGGTGCTCGCGGTGAGTCGCTTCCTGCAAGGCGCGTTCGAGACGCTTGCGCTCCGTGATGTCCTGGATCTGCGATACGAAGTACATGGGCTCACCCTTGTCGCCTCGCACCACTGAGACGGACAGCAGGGCCCACACGATGTGACCGTCCTTGTGCAGGTAACGCTTCTCGATGTCGTAGTGCGACAAGGATTCGTCGAGCACCCTGCGCAAATGACCGACGTCCGTATCCAGATCTTCCGGGTGTGTGATGGATTGAAAATCGGTTGCCAGCAGTTCATCGGCCGAGTAGCCGACGATTCGGCACAAGGAACGATTGACTCGCAGCCAGCGCCCATCCGGAGCGACTAGCGCCATGCCGATGGCGGCGAATTCGAAGGCGCCGCGAAACCGCTCTTCGTTTTCTCGCAAGTGCATTTCCAGGTGCTTGTGCGCATCGATGTCGAGCGAGATTCCGACCAGTTTGAGCGGTGCGCCGTCGGGGGCGCGTTCGACCACGCGAGCGCGATTTAGGAGCCACTTGTACTCGCCGTTGGGCAATCGGATTCGGGATTCGGAATCGTAGAAACCGGACGGATCGCTGGCCGCGCGCGCGAGCAGGGTATTGGTCGGTTCGATGTCGTCCGGATGAATGTCGCTGAGCCATGTCTCGACGCGCTGCAGAGCTTCCTCATCCGTGAGCTCGTACCCCACAGCGCGATGGTAGTGAGTGTTGCCGGTGACGATATCCTTGCGCACGTCATATTCCCATACAGGTAACCGCGCCGCGCTGACGGCGAGTTCATAACGGTTTTCGGCCGCACGCAGCTCCGCTTCCAGCTTTCGCTGATTGTCGATGCAGAGGCGCTCTTTTGTCGTTGCTTCTGGCCTCTGGCCGCGTCTACGCATCAATCATTCTGCGAGTAACTCCCACTGCCGGCCCACCCGCCTGTGATCGGCGGTTCGGGCAATATCTATTAGACGTTTGGCATGAGGAAAACCCCTACACCGGGCTGAAGTCGACCGGGACCCTCGGGTGATGGTGCCGGGATCAGCTGCAAGGATTGCCGCCCTGGATCAGGCCGGCAAATGTCCAAACTGCCCCAAGTACCACTGCTGAAACGTCACCACCCGACGCTCGTGCTCCGAGTAACGGCCGGGCCGGTAGCGCTTGGAAAGGATCCCGGCTTGATTGTTCTCCGTGATCTCCTTGTCCTGTTTCGTCGTCTCATCCCAGCCCCATATCATTCTCTTGACGTCGACTTCCGATGCCTTGCCGTCGACCAGCCAGTAGAGATCCACATCCGTGTGCAGGGTGCTGCGCGGGGTGAAGAGAAACAGAACGGCAAAATCGTTGGTCGCGACGAGCTGAGTGAACGGGCTGAACGACAGATACATGCGCCCCTGATCGAACCCAAGCCGCTTGCCCATCAACGAGGAAGCCGGCCGGCCGTCCTGAGTTTCGGTTTCGTATCCTTCGCGAATGGTTCTCTGCAGCAGCAGCCGCAGGTGCGAGGATTCCGGGCCGTCATCGACGGTGCCGATGGGCCTGCCGAGACTCGCCGCCCGTGCCTCCCACGCCTTGACCGTCGGCAGGTACTTCTCGACCGCGTCGGCCGGACCGGAACTCGGGCCGGCGCCGAAGGCAATCAATGCCTCCGGCGGGTGCATGGAACAGAATTCCGGGTGCGCCGGCGCGCAGTGATAGCACTCGACGAAGTTCTCGACGATCAGCTTCCAGTTGGCCCCGGTGGGATAGGATTGGGAATACGCAATCTTCGCATCCGCGAAGCCGTGGAAATCGAGATAGGGCGCAAGCTCCGCGAATGCCGCATCGAAATCCACCGGCTCCTGGTCCGATAGATTGATGAAAATGAAGCCATGGAACACCCGGACGTGGCAGCGGTGCAGGCCATTGTCCTTTTTCGAAAAATCCTCCGGCATCAGGCGGGCGGCGAGCAGCGCCCCGTCGAGCCCGTAGCTCCACGCGTGATAGCCGCAGGTCAGCCGCGCGACCCTTCCTTCGGGCTTGGTGCAGATCAGAGAGCCGCGGTGCCGGCACACATTGTAAAAGGCGTTGATGGTCGTATCGTCGCTGCGCACGATGATGATGGATTCATCGCCGACCTTGAAGAGAAAGTAATCGCCCCTGTGGCGGACCCGGTCGACGTGCCCGGCGACGAGCCACTTGCGGCCGATGACGGCTTCCATGTCCGCCGCGAACACGGCGTCGTCGCAGTAGAACTTGCGATCGAGGCTGTAGCCCAACTTGGTGTTTGCGGCAAGCCGCGCGATTAGGGATTCAGGCATGATGTCGCCTCCGAGGTTCAGCATTTGATCCGCTCGTTCTTCGGGTCGTACATGGGTCGCAGGGAAGCGACGGCCGGGTGGCGGACGCCGGCGACTTCGATCTCGTAGGCATCGGGATCGACTTTGTCGACCACGGCGCCGTTCGCGGCGGTCACATAGCCGAGGCCGACGGCCGCGCCCAGCGAATGGGCATACATCCCGGAGCGGACGAATCCGACGAGGGAGCCGCCGTGCCAGATGGGCTCGTTGTGATAGAGCAGGGGCTCCGGCGATTTGAGCTTGAATTGCACCAAGCGCTTCAGACAGCCGGAGTCTTTCTGCCGCAGCAGCGTTTCGCGGCCGATGAAGCCGCCCGGCTTGTCCCATTTGACCGCGAAACCCAGCCCTGCCTCGAGGGGGGTATCTTCATCGGTGATGTCGTGGCCCCAGTGCCGATACGCCTTTTCGATGCGCAGCGAATTCAGCGCGTGGTAGCCCGCGTGAACGAGCCCATGGCGCGCGCCCCCATCCACCACGGCGTCGTACACGCCCTGCATGAATTCGGTGGGCACATAGAGCTCCCATCCCAGCTCGCCCACATAGGTAATGCGCGAGGCGCGCACCAGCGCCAACCCCAACTCGATGACCCGGCTGGTGGCGAAGGGGAAGGCGGCATCCGACAGGTCCTCCGGCGTGAGGGACTGGAGCAATTCGCGCGCCTTGGGTCCCATGACCGACAAAACTCCCATCCCGGAGGTGACATTCGTCAACACGCAGTGCCGGCCCGGCTCGATGCGCCTCTGCAGCCAGTTGAAGTCCTTGGTCTCGGTTTCCGCGCCGCTCACGATCAAATAGGCCGTGTCGCTCAGACGCGTCACGGTGAGGTCGGCTTCGATGCCGCCTCGGTCGTTCAGCCACTGGGTGTAGACCATTTTCCCGGGAGCGACGGCGACATCGTTGGCGCAGACTCGATTGAGCACGCGCTCGGCATCCGATCCTTCGAGCCGAAATTTGGCGAACGAGGATTGGTCGAAGAGACCGACGCCGGTGCGTACCGCACGATGCTCATTCGCGCTGTGCTCGAACCAGTTCTGGCGGCCGTAGCTGTATTCGTACTGAGGCCGGACCCCGGCGGGGGCGTACCAATTGGCGCGTTCCCAACCGAAGGCCTCGCCGAAGCACGCGCCGGCGGCGGCCAACCGGTCATGCAGCGCGGATTTGCGCACGCCGCGCGCGGTTTCGTACTGGCGGAAAGGCCAATGCGTCGCGTACAGCAACCCTAAGCTTTCCGATACCCGCGCCTGCAGATAGCGGCGATTGATCTGGAAGGGCATGTTGCGGCGGACATCGACCTCCCAGAGATCCACCGGCGGGTGCCCGTCGCGAATCCATTCCGACACCACCTTGCCCACGCCGCCCGCGGATTGCAGGCCGATGGAATTGAGACCGGCCGCCACGAAGCAGTTCTGAAGCTCGCTCGACTGGCCCAAGTGATAGCGCACATCCGGCGTGAAGCTCTCCGGGCCGCAGAAAAATTTCTGAATGCCGGCTTTCTCCAAAGCCGGGATGCGCCGCATCGCGTCCAGCAGCACGGGCTCGAAGTGGCTGAAATCGCCGGCGATCTCGCCGAAGGAAAAATCCTCGGGAATCCCCGCGGCTCCCCAGGGCCGGGCGTGCGGTTCGAAGGCGCCCACCAGCAACTTGCCGGCGTCGTACTTGAAATAGCTGCAATGATCGTAGTCGCGCAGCACCGGCATGTCGGGCTTGAGACCGGCCACGTCCTGGAACAGCACGTAGTAGTGCTCGCAGGCATGCAAGGGGACGGTGACGCCGATGCCGGCGGCAAGGTCGCGGGTCCACATGCCGCCGCAAAGCACGACATAGTCGGCGTCGATGCGCCCGGACTCTGTTTGCACGCCGCTCACGCGCCGCCCGTCGTGATGAATGGCGGTGACCTTGCAATCTTGAAAGATCAGGGCCCCGCGGCTGCGTGCGCCCTTGGCGAGTGCCTGGGTGATATCGACGGCGTTACCGTAGCCGTCGCTCGGTATGTGAATGCCGCCGATGACATCGTCGAGATTCGCAAGCGGATACAGCGAGCGGATTTCGCCGGGACCCACCACGTTGACGGGGAGACCGAACACCTTCGCCATGGAGGCATTGCGCTTCAGCTCCTCCATGCGGCCGGGTGTCGTCGCGAGCGACAGAGAGCCGCATTGACGATAACCCGTCGCCTGGCCGGTCTCCGCTTCCAGGCCTCTATACAGATCCCCGGTGTAGCGGGCGAGCTGGGTCATGTTCATGCTCTGGCGCAGCTGGCCGATGAGCCCGGCGGCATGCCAGGTCGTGCCGCTGGTCAGCTGCTTGCGCTCGAGCAGCACGATGTCGCTCCAGCCCATCTTGGTCAGGTGATAGGCCATCGAGCAGCCGATGACGCCGCCGCCGACGATGACCACTCTGGCGCGCGTTGGAAGGTCGATTGCCACGCTAACCCCTCATCCGGGAGTTGTCTGGATCGAACGCTGCGCCGGCCAGCACCGTCGCGGCGCGCCTTTCGCCTTGGATGAGTACCTCGAAAGTGCTGCCGGGTGCGGCGAATTCGGGCGCGACACAGGCGAAGGCGAGGCTCTTCCTGACGCGGTGCCCATAGGCCCCAGAGGTGACCACGCCGATGCAGCGACCTTGCGCGAGCACGGGCTCGCCGCCGCGCGCGTCGGTGTCGGTGGCCGCAATGTCGGCGTAGACGATCTTCAGGGGACGCGCAGCCTGTGCAAGCGTCGCCGCCTTGCCGACGAAGTCCGCTTTGCCGAAATTGATGAAGCGCGGCATATCCGCTTCCAGCATGTTCAATTCATTGGTGAGCTCGGTCGACCAGGCCTTGTAGCCTTTCTCGACCCGCATGGTATTGACCGCATACAGGCCGTAATTGGCGATGCCGAATTTCCGGCCGGCCTCCCATACGGCATCGTACAGAGCCGGCAGGGCCGCGATGGGCGGATGCAGTTCCCATCCGAGCTCCCCGACATAGCTGACCCGAAGAGCGCGCACGGCATGCCCTGCGATTTGGATTTCCCGGGCCCGCAGCCAAGGGAAGGCTTCGTTGCGCAGATCCGCGCCGGTCAGCAGGTTCAAGAGTTCGCGCGAACGCGGCCCACTCAGCACCAGCACGCCGCGATCTTCCGTGACATTCTCGATCCGGACCGCCTCGCCGGCCGCAAGGCCCTGCATCAGCCAGTCCCGATCGCGCAGTTCAGCCGCGGCGGCGGATAGGGCGTAAAACCGATCCTCGCCCAATCGCGTGACCGTCATTTCGCCTTGAATTCGGCCTCCCGGCGACAGGAGGTGCACGAGCGCGATGCCGCCGGGCTTGCGGGGCACAAGGTTCGCACAAAGGCGGTTGAGAAAGGCCTCGGCCCCCGGGCCGCTGATGTCGTACTTCGCAAAGCCGGTCAGGTCCAGCACGCCCACACGCTCATGCACGGCGGCGACTTCTTCGCGCACCACATCGAACACATTGTTTCGCGCATAGCCGTAGTCCTCGACGCGGCCATCGGGGGAGAACCATTTCGGGCGCTCCCAGCCGAAGGTCTCGGTGTGCACGCAGCCTTGGGCCCGCAGCCTCGCGTGCAGCGGACTCATCTTGCGCGGGCGTCCCGCCATCTCCTCCTCGCCCGGCCGCCGCGTCGTGAACGTCAAGCGGTAGTCCAGGAACACCTTGTCGCGCACATAGCTGCGGTCGGCGAAGGCCCCGAATCGCCTCGGGTCGAACTCCGTCATGTTGATTTCCGCATCGCCGTTGAGCATCCATTGCGCAAGATACTTGCCGCAGCCGCCGCCCTGTGCGATGCCGAAGGAGGTCCCGCAGCACATCCAAAAATTTCTCAAGCCCGCGGCCGGACCGAGCAGGGGGGCGCCGTCGGGCGTATGCGGAATCGCGCCGTTGATGACGCGCCGTATTCCCACTTCGCCGAATATCGGCATGCGTTCGATGGCGCGCTCCAGCCAGGGGGCAATGCGGTCCAGGTCGTCGGGGAACAATTCGTTCGAGGCCTCCCATTCGGGAAAGCCGCGCGGCGCCCACGCCTCGTGCAGTCCGGTGCTTTCATAGATCCCCATCAGGCCGGATTTCTGCTCCTGCCTGAAGTATCCGGACGTATAGGAATCGCGCATCACCGGAATCTCTTCGGTGCGTTCCATGAACGCGGGGATGGGGTGGGTCACGACATAGTGGTGCTGCATGTTGGTGATGGGCGCATCGGCGCCCACCATGGCCGCGACCTGCTGCGCGTAGCAGCCGGCTGCGTTGACCACCATCTCGGCAACGACGCTGCCCTGTTCGGTGATCACTTCCCACTCGCCGCTGCCGCGGCGGCGGATGTCGAGGACGCGATTTTTGCGCATCACCGTCGCGCCCAAGTCGCGCGCAGCCTTGGCCAGCGCATTGCAGAGTCCCGAGGGATCGCCATGCCCATCGTCCCGGGTCCAGGCGGCGGCGATCACGCCGTCCGTCGTCAGGAAGGGATTCAGCCGCTTGATCTCCTCGAGCCCGACGATGTCCATGCGAAAACCGATGCTCTTGGAATATCCGTACACGTATTTCAGCCAGGCGAGCTCATGCGCATTGGTCGCAAGCCTCAAGCCCCCGCACGGGTGCCAGCTGACGTATTGTCCGGTGAGCGCCTCGAGCTTGGGATACAGCTCATTGCTGTAGGCGTGGATTTTCGCCAGGTTGTAGCTGCCGGTAATGCTCGGGCACTGGCCCGCGGCATGCCAGGTGGAGCCGGAGGTGAGTTCACCTTTCTCCAGCAGGAGGGTATCGGTGCAGCCCTCCAAGGCCAGGTGATACAGCAGGCTCGCGCCCATCATGCCGCCGCCCACCACGACCACCCGCGCGTTTGTTTTCATGCAAGCTCGATATTCAGCCCAAAGGGGCATTTGCCCACAATAAATTGATCGCTATGGGGCGCACAACCTAATATTTTGGTACCTTTGGCCCTAATATTTTAGGTGCGCCCCATGACCCGAACCCGTCCCGTCGTTGGCCTGCCGACCTTGACCTGGCTGCGGGCATTCGAGGCCGCCGCCCGGACGGCCAGCTTTACCGCCGCGGCCGCGGAGCTCAATCTGACCTCCGGCGCCATCAGCTATCAAATCCGAGCGCTCGAGGCACATCTGGGGTTCGCCCTGTTCGAGCGTCTGCCCCGCGGCGTCAAGCTCACTCCCATGGGGGTCGCTTACCTGCCGCCGGTACGCAAGGCATTCGAAGAGTTGGCCGATTCGACGGTCGGCCTGTTCGGCAGCTCGGAACGGATGCAGATCACCGTGCACGCTCCCGTATCGCTGGCCGCCTTGTGGCTTGCGCCGAGACTACCCGCTTTCAGTATCGCAAATCCATCCATCGATGTGCGCCTGTCCTCGGTGATCTGGGACAACGCCGTGCTCGACGAAGCGACGGATTTGGAAATCCGCTACGGCGCCGGTCACTGGCATGGCTACCGCTCGGAGCGCTTGATGAACCGGAATATCTTGGTGGTCTCGAGCCCGGCTCTCTTGCAAAGCATCCGGGGCGGCGATCTTCGTGCAGTCCTGGCGCAGCGGTTGATTCACATCATGGGCTATGAGAATCATTGGCTGAAAGTTAAACAGGAGTTGGGTCTCGACGATGTCGCGGGCAGCACCGGCCCGACCGTCGACACCACCATCGCCGCCTTGGAACTCGCAGCGGCCGATGCCGGCGTCGTTCTGGCGCATGGTATTTTTCTCGACGCCTATTTTTCCACCGGCAGGCTCGTACGCGTGCTGCCGCAAGAATTTCCCGACGAGAATTCCTACTTCGTCATCACGCCGGAACGGCCGCAAAGAATACGCCGGGAAGTCCAATTGTTTCGAGATTGGCTGGTCGACGCGGCGTCGGCGTGACGACGGTCGGGGCCGCGCGCGCTGTAAATGTTACCCTAAATGTTAGTGAGAATCGTTCGCGCTCGAGAATGGACAATTTATATTTTTCTGGTGGCAAATCGTAGTTAAAACGCGGGAAGATGTCGGCAGGTTTCCCTCTCATAGGATTATTCCGATGCAACGCAAGATTTCACGTCGAGCCCTGGTCAAGAGCGGACTGATTGCCGGTGCCATGATTCCGGCCATGGGTCTTTTGAGCGAGTCCGCGGCCGCCGCCGGGCTTCCCCCGCTCGATCCCAAGGATCCCACCGCGCAGGCCTTGGGGTTCACCACCGACGCCAAGAAAGTGAATGCAGCCGCGAATCCGACCTACAAGCCCAATCAGAAGTGCGGCACTTGCGCGCAATTCCAAGGAAAGCCGGGCGATACCAGCGGCGGCTGCAATATTTTCGCAGGCAAGAGCGTGCCCGTGGGCGGCTGGTGCAAGGTCTGGGCGCAGAAGCCGGGGGCTTAAGCCGGCGAGCCGATGCGTTCCACCGGCCACGCCATCCCTAGCTTCTCTCTGTACGGCGAAGGACCCGCGGCAAGTTCTCAAATCGACGGCGTACACATCGAGGATATTCCGTCGCGCAGCCGCAAGTACCTGTGGCAGATCGGCACGCATCGGCACACCTTGCTGAGTCAGTGCGTTCTGGTGACCGCCGGGCCGGTGACGGTGACTTTGGACGATGAACGCGCCGTGCTGACGGGACCCGCCGCCGTGATCATACCGGCGGGGACCGTCCATAGTTTCCGGTTTCGCGCGGATACCGAAGGTCATGTGCTGACGGTGGATCTTGCACACATCGTGAGCGTGGCCACCGCCGGCCACCGCTCGCCCATCGAATCCTTGTTTTCACTGCCGCGCGCCATCGATTTGCGAGCCGACCATCGGCTCGCGGCGCGCGTGGAGCGGCTGCTCGAACGGCTGACGCATGAATTCAGGCAGCCCGACAGCTGGGCCGCGCCGATCAGCGGCTGGTTGGCATGCTGCGTGCTGTGGATTTTGGCGCTCGGTACCGCCGGGCATGGAGCGCCCGAACCTCACGGCGGCCGCGACGCGCAGCGTCTGCGCCGCTTCCGGCACTTGATCGAATCCCAGTATCTGAGGCACTGGCAGGTGCAGCGCTATGCACGGCAGCTCGCGCTGTCCGAGACCAGCCTGAATCGGCTGTGCCGCCGGCTCGCCGGCAGCACGGCCTTCGATCTGATCCAACGGCGCCTCGCGCTCGAGGCGCGCCGCCGCTTGGTGTACGCCTCAGGCTCGGTGAGCAGCATCGGCGGTGAACTGGGTTTCAAAGATCCCGCTTACTTTTCGCGCTTTTTCCGGCGCCACTGCGGCTCGAGCCCCGCTGAATTTCGCCGCCGCCATCGGGGCGGCCCGCAAGTTAACCCGATTTAATCATTCGACAAGGTGGGGGAGAAGTACCCCGCGCCTACAGTATTAACTGCGATACCCTGGGAACCCATCCAATGCGGTGGGGTACTAAGCAGCACGGCATCTGGAGGCGGTATGAGTTCAACCCAGGACACAGGGGCGGAAGGGAGTCCTCGGCGCGGTCGCGCGGGCTGGATCCTGGGGGTAGTGGGTGCCGTGCTGTTGATACTCGTGCTGGTGCACCTGTTCACGGGCAAGAAAGCGGCCCGCGGCGCCGCCTCGCAGGTGGTCAAGGTGGCTCAGGCGATCAGCGGCGCGATGCCGGAAACCCTGACGGAACTCGGCACGGTCTCGCCCACCGCCACGGTGACGGTGCTGCCGCAGCTGAGCGGCTATCTCACCGCCGTGGGTTACCGCGAGGGCGAGTCCGTGGCCAAGGGGCAGTTCCTCGCACAGATCGATCCGCGCCAGTACGAAATCGATCTGGAGCAAGCCCATGCACAGCTGCTCAAAGATGAGTCGGCCTTGAAGCAGGCGCATTCCGATCTGGCGCGCTACGAACAGTTGCGGGCGCAAAAGGCCATCGCCGAGCAGACCGTCACGGACGCTGAGTTCACCGCCGAGCAGGACCAGGCGCAGGTCAAGGCCGATCAGGCCAATATCGCTCAATTCAAGCTCGACCTGGAGTACTGCCGCATCACCGCGCCCGTCGCCGGCCGGGTCGGCCTGCGCCTGGTCGATCCGGGCAACTATGTGACCGCCTCGAGCTCGCCCGGCATCGTCGTCATCACCACGGTCAAGCCGACCACCGTGGAATTCACGGTGGCCCAGAACGATCTGGACCGCGTGATCGAGCGTTTCAATTCCGGTGCCAAGCTTCCCGTCGACGCGTATTCCAGCGACAACACCCATAAGATTGCGACCGGCACGCTGTATGCGATCAGCAACCAGATGGCCACGAGCACCGGCACGGTCACGCTGCGCGCGAGCTTCGCCAACGACGATGGGGCTCTGTTCCCCAATGAATTCGTGAACGTCACCATGCTGGTCGACACACTGAACCAGGCCGTGCTCGTGCCCACGCCCGCTGTGCTGAGCGGCGCGCCGGGCGACTATGTCTATTTGGCCAACGCCAATGGCACGGTCTCCGTGCGCAAGATCGGCCTGGGCCCGAGCGATGGCAAGAATACCGCCATTCTGTCCGGACTGAGCGTCGGGGAAACGGTGGTCATCGACGGCACCGACCGGCTGAGCGACGGCGCCAAGATCACCGTCGCCACGGAGAAGGCCGCCGGTCCCGCGCCTTCCGCATCGCAGTCAACGCCTGCAGCGACAAAAAAGAAGAGACGATCCGGTGCCGCTGCGCCGGGCGCGGGCACGGCCACCTAAGGCCTCGAGAGACGCGGACCAGCCGATGCGCGCCCCATGAATATTTCCCGTCTCTTCGTATTGAGGCCGGTCGCCACGTCGCTGCTGATGATCGCACTCGTGCTCGTCGGGCTCGTCGCCGCGCGATTCCTGCCGGTTTCTTCATTGCCGGACGTCGACTATCCCACCATCCAGGTACAGACTTTCTACCCGGGAGCCAGTCCCCAGGTGATGGCGACCACGGTGACTGCGCCCCTGGAGGTGCAGCTCGGAGAAATACCCAGCCTGACGCAGATGACCTCCGCCAGTTCCGCCGGGGCTTCGGTCATCACCCTGCAGTTCAATCTGGCCCTCAACCTCGACGTTGCGGAACAGAACGTGCAGGAGGCCATTAACGCGGCCAACAGCCTGCTGCCGAGCGGCCTGCCCGCACCGCCGATCTACGCCAAGGTCAATCCGGCCGACCAGCCCATCCTGACTCTGGCGGTGACTTCAAAGTCGATGTCCCTGACTCAGCTGCAGGATGTCGCCAACAACCGCCTCGCCTCGAAGATCTCCGAAGTGCCGGGGGTCGGCCAAGTGAATCCCTCCGGCGGCAATGTGCCCGCGGTCCGGGTCGAAGCGGATCCCCACAAGCTGGCCGCCTACGGGCTCAATATCGACGATCTGCGTACTCTGCTCGGCAACGTCAACGTCAGCCAGCCCAAGGGCAATTTCGACGGGCCGGATCTGGACTACACCATCAATGACAACGACCAGATCCAGGACCCCAAGGATTATCTGAATACCGTGATCGCGTACCAGAACGGTTCGCCGGTGTTCATGCGCGACGTCGCCAAAGTCAGTCAAGCCGCACAGGATGTGGAGCAGGGCGCCTGGTACGACCACGCGCCTGCCATCGTGCTCAATGTGATGCGCCAGCCGGGCGCGAACGTGCTCGCCACGGTCAACCAGATCAAGAAGCAGCTGCCCCAGCTCTTGGCGAGCCTGCCTCAGGCCATGCACGTGCAGATCGTCGCCGACGGCACCAATGTGATCCGCGCCTCGGTGACCGACGCCGCGTTCGAGCTCATGCTGTCCATCGCGCTGGTGGTGCTCGTGATCTTCGTGTTCCTGCGCAATGTGCCGGCGACCATCATTCCCAGCATCTCGGTGCCGGTCTCCTTGATCGCAACGCTCGCGGTCATGTACCAGCTCAACTACTCGATCGACAATCTCTCGCTGATGGCGCTGATCGTCGCCACCGGCTTCGTGGTGGACGATTCCATCGTCATGATCGAGAACATCGTGCGCTATCTGGAAGAGGGCAAGAGCCCCCTGGAAGCGGCGCTCGAAGGCGCCGGGCAGATCGGCTTCACCATTCTGTCGCTGACGATTTCGCTGATCGCGGTGCTGATACCGCTGCTGTTCATGGGCGGCGTGATCGGCCGGCTCTTCAGCGAGTTCGCGGTCACTCTCGCCGTCACCATCGTGATCTCCGCCGTGGTCTCCCTGACCCTGGTGCCGATGATGTGCGCGCGCATCCTCAGGCGCAAGGCCGAGCGCAGCCCGAGCCGCTTCGAGAGAATCAGCGAAGGCCTGTTCGACAAAACTCTGGCCGCTTACGAGCGCGGCCTTGGTTGGGTCCTCGAGCACCAGGGTTTGACCTTGATCGTCGCCACCGCGACGGTGGTTCTGACCGGGATCTTGTACGTCACCATCCCCAAGGGACTGTTTCCGATTCAGGATGTCGGGGTGATCGAGGGAATCAGCGTGGCCGACAATTCCGTGTCCTACAAGGCGATGTCGGCGCGCCAGAGCGCCCTGGCGGATGCCATCCTCAAGGACCCCGACGTGACCTCGCTGACCTCGTACATCGGCATCGACGGCACCAACACCACGCTCAACAACGGCCGCTTCCTGATCAATCTGAAGCCGAACGACGACCGCTCGCTGACCGCCAAGCAGATCGCCAGGCGCCTGCAGGATGAAGTGGCGGGCGTGTCCGGCATCAAGCTGTACCTGCAGCCGGAGCAGGACCTCACTCTCGATACCACGGTATCGCCCAATCAGTATCAGTTCGTGCTGCGCGGGCCGAACCAACAGGCCTTCCAGCAATACGTGCCCGATCTCGTCAATCGGATGAAGGCCATCAAGTCGCTCGCCGATGTGACCAGCGATTTGAACAATTACGGCCTGAGCGTCGACATCGAAGTCAACCGGCAGCTGGCGGCGCGCTACGGCATCACCCCGGCGACCATCGACAATGCGCTGTACGACGCGCTCGGCCAGCGCATCGTTTCCACCATATTCAATCAATCCAATCAGTATCGCGTGGTGCTGGTCGCAAGGCCCGACAGCCTTCCGAATCTGCAAGCCCTGGGCACCCTGTATCTGCCGACCCAGACCGGCAGCACCGGCCAGGTACCGCTCGGCGGCATCGCCGACCTCAAGATCGTCAAGTCCCCCCTGGTGCTGAGCCACTTGGCGCAGTTTCCGGCGGTCACGGTGTCGTTCAATCTTGCGCAGGGCGCCTCGCTCAGCACGGCGGTGAAGGAGATCGAGCAGGCCGAGCAGGCGGTCAAGCTGCCGCCTTCGATCACCACCTCGTTCCAAGGCGCCGCGCAGGCCTTTCAAGATTCGCTGTCGAGCGAGGTCTTCCTGCTGATTGCCGCGCTGGTCACGGTGTACATCGTTCTCGGCGTTCTCTATGAGAGCTACATCCATCCGGTGACCATCCTCTCCACGCTGCCTTCGGCCGGAATCGGCGCGCTGCTCGCGCTGATGCTGGCCGGCAACGACCTGGACGTCATCGGCATCATCGGCATCGTGCTCTTGATCGGCATCGTCAAGAAGAACGGGATCATGATCGTGGATTTCGCGCTCGAAGCCGAACGACAGCACGGCAAGGCGCCCCGGGAGGCGATCTTCCAGGCTTCGCTGCTGCGCTTTCGGCCCATCCTGATGACCACGCTCGCGGCCATGCTCGGCGCCTTGCCGCTCTTGGCCGGGACCGGCACGGGCTCGGAACTGCGCCGGCCGTTGGGCCTGGCCATCATCGGCGGATTGATCGTCAGCCAGATGCTGACCTTGTTCACCACCCCCGTGATTTACCTCTTGTTCGACCGCCTGTCGCGGCGGCTGAACCCTAAGCCGCCGGAACCTGAGCCCGCGGCCGAGAGCCCGGTGTGAGCATCCCGGCGCTGTTCATCAAACGGCCGGTGGCGACCACGCTGCTCGCGATCGGCATCGCAATGTCCGGGGTGCTGGCCTACTTTCACATGCCGGTCGCGGCGCTGCCGAACATCACCTATCCGGTGGTCGCGGTGCAGGCGAACATGGCGGGTGCGAGCCCCGACATCATGGCCTCGACCGTGGCCGAACCGCTGGAGCGGAGGCTGGCGACCATTGCGGGAGTGACCGAGCTGACCTCGAGCAACTACGTCGGCTCCTCGAGAGTGGTGGTGCAGTTCGCCCTGAACCGCGACATCAACGGCGCCGCGCGCGACGTGGAAGCCGCGATCCAGGCGGCGCGTGCCGATCTGCCCAGCACCCTGCGCAACAATCCCACCTACCGCGAGTACAATCCGGCCGATTCACCCATCATCATCCTGTCGCTGACCTCGAGCACGCTGACCACGGCGCAGCTCTACGATTCCGCCGATACCGTCATCCAGCAGCAGCTCTCGCAGATCAACGGCGTGGGCGAGATCGAGCTCGGCGGCAGCGCCCTGCCCTCGGTGCGCGTCGAGCTCGAACCCGACAAGTTGAGCGGCTACGGCATTGGGCTCGAGGATGTGCGCGCCGCGATTGCATCGGCCAATGCCGACAGCGCCAAGGGCTATATCGATCAGGGAGATCAGCGCTACGAGGTGATCTCCAACGATCAGGCCAGCAAGGCGGCGGACTACCGCGATCTGGTCATCGGCTACCGCAACGGCGCCGCGGTACTGCTGCACGATGTGGCCGACGTCGAGGATTCCAACGAGAATATCCGCAATGCGGGGCTTTACAACAACATGCCGACGGTGGGGGTCATCGTCTTTCCGCTGCCCGGCGCGAACATCATCAAGACCGTCGCTCAGATCAAGAAGGTGCTGCCTTCGGTCGAGGCGACCTTGCCTCCCAATATTCAAATCCATATCGCTCTGGACCGCTCGCAATCGATCACGGCGGCGGTGGGCGATACCGAGCGCAGCCTGTGCATCGCCGTGGTGCTGGTCATCGGCGTGGTCTTCGCCTTCCTGCAGTCCTCGCGCTCCACGCTGATACCGGCGGTGGTCGTGCCTCTGTCCATACTGGGCACTTTTGGGCCCATGTACCTGCTCGGCTACAGCATCGACAATCTGTCGCTGATGGCCCTCACCATCGCCACCGGTTTCGTCGTCGACGATGCCGTGGTGGTGCTGGAGAACATCGTCCGCCATCTGGAGTCGGGCATGGACCCTCTGCAAGCCGCGCTGCGCGGCAGCGCCGAGGTGAGCTTCACGGTGATTTCGATGAGCCTGTCGCTGATCGCGGTATTCATACCCATCCTGCTGATGCCCGGCATCGTCGGACTGCTGTTCCACGAGTTCGCCGTGACGCTCTCCATTGCCATCCTGTTCTCGCTGCTGATTTCGCTGACGGTGACGCCGACCATGTGCGCCTATCTGCTCGGCCGCGGCGGCGCGCTGCACTCGAAGGCCCGGTGGGCGATCTGGGCCGATGCGCAATTCGAGCGCTTCAAGAATGCCTATTCGCGCTCGCTCACCAAGGTGCTCAACCACGCGCTGCTGGTGGGCTTGGTGCTGATCGGCCTGATCGTGCTCAATTTTTTCCTGTTCAAGCTGGTTCCTTCGACCTTTTTCCCCGAGCAGGACAACGGGCTGCTGCTCGGCCAGATCATCGCGGACCAGAGCATTTCATTCCAGGCCATGGAGAAGAAGCTCAAGCAGCTGCAGGACATCGTCCAGAAGGATCCGGCCATCTCCTCGGTGATCGGCTTCGCCGGCGGGCGCGCACTCAATACCGCGAACGTGTACGTCGGGCTCAAGCCCTTGAGCCAGCGGCACCTGTCGGCGGACCTCGTGGTGCAGCGCCTGCGCCCCAAGCTCAACCACGTTTCCGGCGCCCGGCTGTTTCTGCAGGCGGCCCAGGATCTGCATATCGGCGGGCGTCAGTCCGCGGCCGAATACCAGTACACATTGACCAGCGAGGATACGGCCTCGCTGTATAAGTGGACGCCCAAGCTCGTGACCGAACTCGGCAAAGACCGCAGCGATCTGGTGGACGTCAATTCCGATCTGCAGCAGAACGGACTGCAGACCTACCTCACCATCAGCCGCGCGACGGCGGCGCGCTACGGCTTTCAGCCGAATCAGATCGACAGCGTGCTCTACGATGCCTTCGGCCAGCGCACGGTGTCGACCATCTTCAATCCGTTCAACCAGTACTTCGTGGTGATGGAAGTGGCGCCGCAATACTGGCAATTCCCGCAGATGCTCGACCGGATGCACTTCAGCGCCGCCGCCGGCAATGCCAGCGGGACTCAGCAGACCCAGGCCCCGAGCAGCACCATCAGCGCGGTGACGCAATCCACCGCGATTTCGGCGGCGCAGGGCGCGGCCTCCGGCACCAATTCGCTGAATGCCAGCGCCGAGGCCAATTCGGTCACCAACAGCATCTCCAACAGCAAGGGCGGCAGTTCCACCGGCAGCGCCGACAGCACCGCCGCCGAAACCATGGTGCCCCTGCCTGCGATGGCCTCGTACTTCAGCAACCACACGGCGACTCAGGTGAACCATCAAAACGGCCTCGTTGCCGCGACGATTTCCTTCAATTTGCCGCCCGGCGGTTCCTTGAGCAGGGCTGCGGCGAGCATCGACAAGGCGATGCGCGCATTGGGGATGCCGGCCTCGATACGCGGCAGCTTTGCAGGGGCCGGACAGGTCTACAATCAGTCGATGTCGACCATGCCGCTCTTGGTCCTCGCGGCGCTCGCGGCCGTGTACATCGTGCTCGGCATTCTTTACGAGAACACCATTCACCCGCTGACCATCCTGTCCACGCTGCCCTCAGCAGGGATCGGCGCGACTTTGGCTCTGCTGATCTTCGGCACCCCGTTCTCGGTGATCGCGCTGATCGGCATCATTCTCTTGATCGGCATCGTCAAGAAAAATGCCATCATGATGATCGATGTCGCCATCACTACGCAGCGCGCGCAAAATATCGATGCGCAGAAGGCGATTCACGACGCCGCGGTGATTCGGCTTCGCCCCATCATGATGACCACCGCCGCCGCGGTGCTGGGCGCGCTGCCGCTGGCCATCGGCATAGGGCAGGGCTCCTCCCTGCGCCAGCCTCTCGGCATCACCGTCATGGGCGGCCTGATCTTGAGCCAGATCTTCACTTTATATACGACGCCGGTGATCTATCTCTATCTCGATCGTTTGCGGGTCCGGTTGCGCAAGGCGATGGCGGGCATGTCCTGGCGCAGGGATTTGGGGGCCAACGCATGAATACCAGTGGCATTAAATTCTGTTCCGTCGCCGCGCTCGGCACGGCTTTGGGCGGCTGCATGGTCGGCCCCAATTATCACCGCCCCGCGGTGCCGGTGCCTGCCCAGTACAAGGAGCTGGCAGGCTGGACGGCCGCCGCGCCCGCGGATGCGGCCCCCAAGGGCGATTGGTGGACCGATTTCCACGATCCCCTGCTCGATCGGCTCGAACCTCAAGTCGTGGTATCGAACCAGACCGTGCGGGAAGACTATGCCAACTACCAGGAAGCATTGGCAGAGCTCAAGCTGGCGCGCAGCGAATTGTTCCCGACCATTGGAGTCACCGGGTCGGTCACCCGGTCGGGCGGCCCGGGCGCGGCCACGGCCGGCGGGGGAACGGGTGCCGGCGCCAGTGCCGGCGCGGGACGGACCGGCAGTGTGGTCAATGCCGGCTCGCTCGAAGGCACGGCCAGCTGGTCTCTCGATCTGTGGGGGCGGGTGCGCCGTCTGATCGAGCAGAATACCGCCATCGCACAGGCGGACGAAGCAATCCTGGCCAATGCGACCCTGTCCGAACAGACTTTGCTCGCCACCACGGTGATCGACCTGCGGCTGGCCGATGCCGCCATCGATTTGCAGCAGAAAACGGTCGACGCCTATCGCGATACGCTGCGCATCACCGAGCAGCAGGGCAGCGCCGGCATTTCCGCGACTCCACCCTCCGCGGTGATCACGGCACGGGTCGCCCTGGAATCCGCGCAGGCCAATCTCATCGGACTCGGTGTGGCCCGCGCTCAGTACGCCCACGCCGTCGCCGTGTTGGCCGGCAAAAATCCCGAGGACCTCGACATCCCGCACAGCGCCGCCATGCCCGCGCTGCCGGCATTGCCGCTGGGCGTCCCCTCGACCCTGCTGCAGCGCCGGCCCGATATCGCCGCCGCCGAACGCACCATGGCCGCGCAGAACGCCGCGGTGGGCGTCGCGGTCGCCGCGTACTATCCGGCGCTCTCGCTGTCGGCCGCCGACGGCTTTTCGCAGTCTCCCTTGGACGGCCTGCTGCACGCCGCCAATCATGTGTGGTCGATCGGTGCGAGCGGCACCGAGACGGTGTTGGATTTCGGCGCGCGGCACGCCCAGGTCGAAGCCGCCAAGGCGGCTTACGAGAGCGCGGTCGCCGGTTATCGAGGCACCGTGCTCAACGCCTTCCAATCCGTGGAGAACGATCTTTCCGGGCTGCGCATTCTCTCTGACCAGGCACAGGCTCTCGATGTCGCCGTGCGCGATGCCATTCGAGGCACCGAGATCGCGCTCGCCGAGTTTCAGGCCGGCACGGCCGACTACACCACCGTCGCCCAGGCGCAGGTGGCCCAGCTGAGCGATCAGCAAAGCGCGCTCAACGTGCAGGAGGGCCGCCTGGTCGATGCGGTATCCCTGATCGGCGACCTGGGCGGCGGGTGGTCCGATGCCCAGCTGCACAATCCAAGGCATCCCGAAACGCTGCCGGCGCAAACGGCCGCCTCGGGCACGGCATCCCCATAAGGCCGCCCGGGCGCGGCATACTAAGGTCCAGCGGGTACCATAGCGGCCGTCATGGGCCTCGACCACTATGCCTAGCGATCTGAACGAAAATCTTTCGACCGCCGTGAAGCGCCGCCTCACAGAGCTCGCGGCACATCCCATCCGCTGGGTTACCCGCGCACGCCTGCTGCTGCTGGGACATGAAGATCTCGCCGGGCTGATCTTTTGGGCGGCATTGACCGGCTTCTGCGGCGCACTCGCGAGCGTGGCGTTCCGCGAGGGCATACGTCTTTTCGAGCATTTGCTGACGGGCGAATCGAGCGGCCTGGTGATGGCCGCGGCTGCATTGCCGAAGTGGCATCGCGTGATCACCCCATTGATCGGAGGCATTGCCGCAGGACTCGTCCTGCATTTCGGGGCGCGCTGGACCGGCAACCGCCGCTCGGTCGATTACATGGAAGCGGTCGTCGTGACCGACGGCACGATTGCGGCGCGCCCGACGCTGGTTCGAAGCATCTCATCGCTGTTCACCATCGGCTCCGGCGGATCGATCGGGCGGGAAGGACCGATGGTGCAGCTGGCCGCTCTGCTGGGGTCAAAATTGGGGTTTCTGTCCCGGGCGCCCGTGCCGCGGCGCCGGCTCCTGGTCGCGTGCGGCGCGGCCGCCGGAGTGGCCTCGGCCTACAACGCGCCGATCGCCGGTGCGCTGTTCGTCGCGGAGATAGTGCTCGGCTCCATCGCCATGGAGAGTTTCGGCCCGCTGCTCGTCGCTTCGGTGACCGCGAACGTGACGATTCATCGGTTTCTCGGCTACGGCCCGGTGTTCGTGATTCCTCACGTACAATTCGGCAGCAATTGGGAGCTCTTGGTCTATGGGCTGCTCGGCGTGCTGCTCGGCCATCTGGCGCCGCCTTTTCTTTCCCTGATCGAATCGACCAAACGGCGCTTCGCGCAAGCCGCGGCGCCCCAGTACGTCAAGCTGGGTGTGGGCGGGCTCGTGGTCGGGCTCATCTCGTACGCGTACCCGGAGGTCTGGGGCAATGGGTACAGCGTCGTCAGCACCATATTGAACGGCAATCTCGGCGGATGGCTATTGCTCGCGATCTTCGCCGCGAAGATTCTCAGCACGGCCGCGACGGTGGGCTCCGGAGCTGTCGGCGGCATATTCACGCCCACCCTGTTCATCGGCGCCGCGGTGGGCGCCTTGGTCGATTCCGTGGTCCATCTGGCATTTCCGGGCGCCAGTTCATCGCCGGGAGCCTATGCGTTGGTCGGCATGGGCGGATTCCTTGCGGCGACCACGCATGCACCCCTGACTTCGATCCTGATGATCTTCGAGATGACGCTGGACTATGACGTGGTGCTGCCTCTGATGCTGGCCTGCGTGACGGCCCACTACACGGCCAAGGCGTATCGCCGCGGGCGCTCGGTGTACGATGAATCGCTGCGGCCCGAGCGCGAGGGCGCCGAATCCGAGTGGCGCCTGCGCACCATCGAAGCGCTGGTAAAGCCGGCCGCCGCCGCCTTCCCGGAAAATACCACCGTTCGCGCCATGCTCGATGGCTTGCCCAAGCGCCCGCTGCAGGCGGTTTATATCGTCGACGACGGCCAGCAGCTCATTGCCGCACTCGACCCGCGGGCGGTCATGGCAGGCGTGAAAAGCGGCGCCATTGACGCGGATGAGCCCGTGAGCCGGCTGGCCTCGCCCGTATCCTGCGTGCTGACTCCGGACATGAGCCTCGCCGCTGCCCTCGACGGTTTCCTGAGCGAGCGGGTGAAATCGCTCCCCGTCACGGCCGGCCAGTGGCACACCAAGCTCATCGGCGAGGTTTCGCGGCATGATCTGCTGCTGGCGGTACAGGACCAGATTGCGGGCAAGAGATAGCCGGTCGCCGTGATGCACAAATCTGTATTCGCCACATACTCGAGAGTATAATCGCGCCTGAAGCCGTCGCATTTGCGCGGCTGGACCGCCGATATACGGCTGTCATATCGGATGATTAATATCGCGCTGATAGTTTCGCCACCGCCGCCACCGCCGGCACAGCGGCTCAACAAACTCAAATGGGAGTGACATATAACTGCATGAACGATTCGAATCCATCACCAAAACCCCAATCGCCGCGAGCGACGCTCAAACTAAAGGCCGGGGTGCGAAAATCGCCAAGAGAAATCAAGACGCTCCCGGATCCGCAGCCTCGCAGCAAAGCTAACTCGAAACCCGGCGCCCACTGGTCGGACGAGTACAAGGAGCGGATGCAGGCGGACATGGATTTGCTGTCGTCACGATAGGTGCCGACGTCACATTGATCTTGGAGGTTCTCGCGCCCATACTCTGGATGTCATGGAATCCAGAGCGAAAATTGGTTCGCCCCGTGAGTTGATTGGCGCCGGCATCGTGGCGGCGGTGCTCCTGCTCGGCGCGACCGGCGCTTGCAGCTTTGTCCAGAGCTCCCAGGAGCCGGCATCCCCTCAGCAAGCCCCTGCCGCGTCGGACGCCGAATTAGCGGCTCGAGTAAAAGCGGCGTTGCGCGCCGCTCCTGACGTCAACGATACGCACATCGATGTGATCGTCGAGAAGGGGAACATAGTCTTGACGGGGCTGGTCGAGGACAATCGAGCATTGCTCGACGCGCTCGAGGTCGCAAAGAGGGCGGCGGGTGGCCGA
This sequence comes from uncultured Gammaproteobacteria bacterium, assembly GCA_963784105.1. Lineage (GTDB taxonomy): Bacteria > Pseudomonadota > Gammaproteobacteria > Steroidobacterales > Steroidobacteraceae > Bog-1198. The sequence goes on along the minus strand of CAWAQE010000003.1, from coordinate 2,701 downwards.
AAGGTCGTCGATGAGCTGTCGATCATAAAAATATCGGCTCACTGATCGGTCGGCGCGACTCCGGGAACACACTGTTCTGCCTCCTAAGGCGGGCCGTTTTGGGTCTCGCAAGCCACAGACTTGGTTATAGTGAGCCGATGAAGAATACGATGCTGGTGGGAATCGTTGCGGCCGCACTTGCGTCCATCTCGTGGTCTCTGAGTTTCATCGTGCCCTTCGTCATCGGCGATTATTCACCCTTCGACTTCACCTTGGTAGAGTTTGTATTTTCGGGGCTTCTGGGTCTGGGGCTCCTGTGGAAAAACGCCAAGGCAGTTCGATTGCTCACGTTCAGCGATTGGTGCACGGCATGCTCGCTCGGCCTGATCGGCTACGTGGGATATTATCTGGCCGTCATGGGTGCCGCCCTCTATGCGGGCCCCGTGATAGCTCCGGCCTTCCTAGGGTTGGTGCCCGTGGTGCTCGCCATCGCGGGCAACCTTCGTGATCGCACGGTATCCTGGAAGGCACTGGCCCTACCGCTCACTCTGGCTACCGTCGGACTGCTCTTGGTGAACGGCAGCGGCTTTGCTCACTCCGGCAGGCTGGAATTGGGATCGCTCTTGATCGGCATTCCGCTCGCGATCTTGGCCGTCACGTTGTGGACTACGTTCGGCTTGCTCAACCAGAGCGCACTCGCCAAACGGCCGCAGATGGATGCCGGCGTTTGGGCGGCGCTCATCATGGTGGGCGCCGGGTTGACGATGCTGTTTTTTCTGCCGATCGGCCTGCGGGCCGGAGTCTTCGAGATCCCTCGACTGGGTCTTCGATGGCATGTCGCCGGACCATTGATCCTTTGGGGAGCGGCGTTGGCAATCTTCGCCAATGTCGGCGGCGCCTCGGCCTGGACCTTTGCATCGCAGCGATTGCCGGTGGCGCTAGCTGCGCAATTGATTACCCTGGAGCCCATCTCGGCAACCGTGCTCGGGTTGTTGGTCCACCGTCAGTGGCCCTCGGTGGCAGAAGTCGTGGGAATGGCCGTGCTGCTCACGGGCGTGGTCATCGGCATCGGCATATTTACACGGCCGGCGAACGGTGCGGCGGAACCTGTGGTCGCGTGAGGCGAGTATGAAAGCGAAAAGCAAAGACAGCGGCAAGCTGCGCATTGGCGATGACTGGAATGCGATCCGGATTATCGCGCTCTCCCAGAGCAACCCCCTGAAGGCCATCGCGGAATTCGTCGAGAACAGCATCGATGCGCATGCAAAGAGCATCACGATCACCCGCGGCAAGGAACATGGCGCCCACTACCTCGCCATCAAGGACGACGGGGATGGCGTACCCCGCGATGCCGAAGGTCTGCCGGACTTCAAGTATGTCGCCACCCACATTTGCGATTCCATCAAACGGCGGCTGAAAGCCGATGGCAACGGGAGTGGGCTGCAGGGCGAATTTGGGATCGGACTCCTGAGCTTCTGGACCGTGGGCGACACCTTAACCATGACATCGACGGGTACGGATCAAAAGGCCTATCAGATGTCGATGAGCAAGGGAGATTCACGCTATGAGGTGAGTCCGAAACGGATGTTATTCGCGGAGAAAGGCACGGAGCTCAAGATCAGCCCCTTGCTCGAGGGCATTCGCGCCCTCAGCGGCGAGAAAATCCAATGGTACTTGGCGTCCGAGCTTCGGGACCGCATCCGCGACTCGAAGGCGCGCGTCACCGTCATCGACAAGCTGGCGCGCAAGCAATATGAGGTGGAACCACGCCAATTCGAAGGGCGGCTATTGCATCAGTTGCCGCCGATCCGCACAGCCTTCGGGGATGCCTATGCGGAGTTATATCTGGCCGAACCCAATGAGGCCGCGCGCGTCGCCCTGACCCGGGTCGGTACCCGCGTGATCGAGGATATTTCTTCTTTGCCCGGTTTAGAACATACGCCATGGAGTTCTCGCTACGTCCAGGGGCTCATCGATGCGCCGTTCCTAAACCTCACTCCCGGCACACGCAGCGGCATCATCCAGGATGAGCGGTATGCCACGTTGACCGAGGCCTTGAAGCCGCTCGAAGCGCATGTCAAAGGGCTCATCGAGGAGCAACAGCGGGCGGAAGAAGAACAGGCCAGTCAGCAGTCCCTCAAAGCCATCCAGAAGGCATTTCATGAGGCCATGCTGGCGCTGCCGCGCGAAGAATACGATTGGTTCGATGTGCAGGGCCGCGCACGCCAGGAAGGAGGGGGTACCACGGCCCCGTCGGGCGGCGTTCCCGCGGGAACGGAGTGGCAGGAGGAGTTGCCGGGCGTTGCAGAACCGGGCCCCAGTGAGCCTCCGCAACGGCAGTTCTTCGATTATGCAGGCCCGCTCTTTGGCGTCGTCGTGTCGCCGGCGGCGAGCACCACGCCGCTCAATGAAACGCGCAAGTTTCGGGCGCTGCCGCGAGACCGCTCGCGCCGGCGAGTGGTCGAAGATCTGACATTCGCCTGGGAATTGGTCGAGGGTGAAGGCTCTCTGCAAGGCGTATCGGATCAAGAGATGGAGTACCGCGCCCCGGGAGTCCCCGGGCTCGCCCGATTGAAAGTCACGGTGACGCAGCGCGGCGTGACGGTCGCGGCCGAAGCGCTTGTCACCGTCACCGACAGTCTGGACAGCACCATGACCCCCGCCGTCGTCAACACCCGCGGCCTGCCAGGGTACACGTTCGAGCGCGCCGCCGGCGAACTGT
>CAWAQE010000002.1:0-679451 GCA_963784105.1 uncultured Gammaproteobacteria bacterium | reverse complement strand
CTCGGCGTAGCACAGCGTATTTACCAGCGCCATCTGCTCTCTTTTGCTGCACGGCGCTTCAAGAAGCCGCGGACTCGCGACGATGATCGCCAGTGACTTCGCGCGCGACACCGCGACGTTGATCCGATTTCGGCTATAGAGAAACTCCATGCCGCGAGGTACATCCTCCGCAGATGAGGCCGTCATGGAGACAATGACCACGGCAGCCTCTTGTCCCTGGAACTTATCAACCGTTCCGACTCTGGCGCCCGTAGGCAAAAGGCCCTGAAGCAGATTGACCTGCATGTTGTAGGGGCTCACGACAAGAATGTCTTCCATCGAGATGGCCTTTTCGCGCCCCTCTTCGATCCAGCGCTGCTGTAGCAGACTGTTGAAGAGTTCCAAGACCCGCCCTCCTTCCTCCTCGCTCTTCTGCCGGCACTCCTGGTGAACTACAGGGACCCACGAGAGCCCCGCGACCTTCAGCGCCGGGTCGGCGCCTGCGCCGAGAACCAGCTGGCGAGCCGCGCAGGTCGGATGAGAGTGAAGGCGACCTTCGTAGACGGCCTCGGAAATAAACCGACAGACGTCGGGGTGCATGCGCCGCGTCGTATCAAGAAAAATCCCCCGCTCTGGAGGAACCGTCGCGTGGTCTCTAAGTAGGAAATCGAGCGCCGATTCACCGGATTGGCCCGGGTGAGTGCCCTTAATAGGCTGCGCAAGCTGCATCTGGTCGCCCACCAGAACGAGATTCTGAGCCGCAAGCCCCATCGCCGTCAGATTGCCGAGCGAAACCTGGCCCGCTTCATCGACAAACAAGTAGTCCAACATTTGATCCAGCCGGGGATCCGCGAATAGCCAAGCCGTTCCTGCAACGAGATTGTATTCCGGCGTAACCTGATCGTTATTGTAGACATTGGTCACCATGGGCGCATGGCACTCGTGCTCGTCGTCCGAGCACTTTTTAACCGCGCGGAAATTCACTCCTCGCTTCAGTGCGTGTACAGCCACCTCTTCGAGCAACCGATTCACCGCCTTGTGCGAGTTCGCCGCGACTCCGACCCGCCGCCCGGATTCCAAGAGGCTCACGATCGCGGTAGCGGATAAGAATGTCTTGCCGGCGCCTGGAGGCCCCTGCACCAGGAGATGGCTGCGATCGAGTCTCTGCAATCGCAGTCACTGCGCTGGCAATCGAGTCCGTGCCGGTCACCACAATGGGATCGCCCGATGTATGTCCCTGGATTCGGGGCAGTTCGCGCTTAAGCACGGATGTCACTGCACTGTAGCGGTCATTCCCAGTGACGATGTTATCCGCGTATCGGTAGATCGCGGCGCGCAGAATTTTGTCATCAAAGGGCGGTGCGGGGATGAGCGACAGCGTGTCACCCAAAGCCAGACCCTTCGGACCCAGCTTTAATTGAATCCGACCCGCCTTCTCGTCCAGTTCGAGAATTTCACCGACCGGCTCCCGCCCGATACTGGCACGGCGCGGTCGATTGCCTTTGCGCATTTTGAAGTCTTGTGGCGGAAAGCCGAACGTGTGCACCATTGAGCGCTTCTCCGGAAATGGCGGCTGACTCGTATCTCGCTGAAGACCGCCGATGCACTCACTATCCTCAGTCAGCTCTTCAAGCGACATGTCAGCGCGAGTAAACTGAAACCACCACTCCGGCTTTGCCTCGCGCTTGTGAAACTCCAGGAGTTGCCCAACCAACTCTCGAAAACTTTGTTCGGCCTCAGAACATTTCATAAGTTCTGCGATGGTGGTAGCCATTCGCTGCTCAGCCGCTTGCCGATCGACGGTACGCTCCGCCTCTTCGACATCGGGCGTGTTGCCGGCGAACCAAGACAAATGGGTCGGACGCAGTTTCAGAAGCCAATCGCGCAGCTTGAGAGTCGAGATGCAGTCAACGCGATTGTAGTCCTCGATCTGCGCGAGTAGCTCCGGATCCTGGAGCTTGCGCCAATGCTCATACATCACCACGCTCTCAGCCGCATTGCTCACTTCGCCCTCGCGAGGGGGCATGTAAAAGACTTCGAGATTTTTTATCGAATAGGCCGGCTCGGATGTCTGAATACCCTCGCGGACGACCTTGTATAGATCGACGAGCTTCTTGCCCCGAAGGAGGTTGTCGACTTCTACTTCGCGAGTGCCGTGCGCCATTGCCAGGCGCTTAATCGCGGTTTCCTCGTATGCGGCATAGTGATAAATGTGCGCCTCGGGAAAGGCCTTAAGGCGAGCCGCAATGAAATCCATCGCGGCCTCAAATGCCGATTTCTCTTCTGAGCGGGTATGTCCCCAGAACGGCTTGAAAACGGCGTGGCCGTTCTCTTCATAAATAAAGCCGAAGAGGTATTCGAGCCCTCCATTAATGAGCGGATCTCCCTCCATGTCGAAGAAGAGGTCACCCACGTTCGGCTGCGGCAGGCGCTCAAATCCCTTTCCGGCATCCGGCGTCAAAATCTCACACCGGACTTCGCCGTCCTGCCGCTTAAGATTTTGCAGGCGCGCCTGCCCCCTTAGGCGTTCAAGAGTCGCGGGCTGGATTCCCCGTACCCTATTGGCCGCTGCCAAGGCGCCAAGTTCGGCTACGGTCGTAATGCCGGCGGCATTTAGCTTTTCGATCTGGCCACCCGTGATACGCGCGACGAGATTTAAATGATCCGCTACCTCCCACTCACCTTCGCAGCGTTCGCGCCACCGACACAAATCGCAAGCCTTGCACGGCTGCCCGACTGTGTTACTTGGCAGATTATCCACAAACGCTTCGAATCGGCGCTTGGCGCCCGCCAGGTAGTAATGGAAGTCCCGCATCGGCAATACGACAGTCTCGTCCGTGCCGAGTCGAACATGCAGGTTATCCGGCGCCCTGCCCTGCGCTCCGGTCAGTAGATCCGAGTAAATTCCGAGCTGTATTACATGCTTTGGTTTCGCGCCGTGTGCCAGCTTCGTGTCCAGCGGTTCGTAGTGGTAGGAACCTAGTGATGATTCGCCGGGTACCCGAAGCAGAAAGTCGGCGTACCCGTGCCAGCGGCCGGAAAAGAATGCGCCCTGGTAGATGACATCGGCGCCAGCGAGCATAGCCTGGCGAGTGCGTGCTGTTCGGTCCTCGAGCGTCCCTTCTTGGGCTATTTCCAAGACCTGCCGACCTTCGGCGCTCAGTCGGTCCCTAAGATTTCGCTCGTGCTCTAGGCCCTTCTCCTGGAGAAGCTTAAGGTATTCGTCATCCTCGGCCACGGGCAGTGGGGCATCAAGTTGCCGCCGATCAAGCACCGTGGCATGCCGACAGCCGACAAAGGTGACGAGGTCCGAGGCCGAAAAAACCAGCTGTTGTTTGTAATAGCGCACAAATTCCTATGCCGCCGACGCAGGGAGCGTAGGAGTGGCGGAATCCGAATTTGCACCCTCAGCCGGCTGATCCGCGAAATCGCGATCAGCGCGAAGCAGTCGAGGCTCCATCTCAATGTGCTTCAGCACCGCGATCTCCGTAGCCGTTCCCTCGACTTCCAGCTCATTGAAGCGTCGAGCCTGAGGCATGACAGACTGTTCCAGACTGCCAATGAACTCATTGAAGCACTTCACAGATTTATGGAGAGCGCCGCCGCAATTTTGAATGTGCTCGGCCATCGTGGTAATTCGACGATAGAGCTCCCGACCGAGTCCGTGTACTTTCTTGGCGTTTTCAGCCACTTTCTCTTGTCGCCATCCAAACGCCACTGCCTTTGCGAGGGCAATCAGGGTTGATGGGGTCACGATAATCACACGTTGTGCGGCAGCATCCTCAAATAGCGCTGGATCCCTTTCCACCGCCGCAGCGTAGAAGTTCTCGCCCGGAATGAACATGACCACGAAATCCGGAGTTTCGGTCAGTCCATCCCAATAGTTTTTGGCGGCGAGCTTCTTCATGTGCTCTCGCGTCTGGGCCGCATGCAGTGTCAGGTGACGCTCCCGATCCGCTTCGGTGACCGCCTCGATTGCGTCCAAGTAACCGGACGTTGAAGTTTTTGCGTCGACCACGAGATGACGGCCACCGGGCAGACGTATCACCACGTCGGGCCGCACCCGTCCTTCCATGCGGTCGAAAGTCTCTTCGGTGGAAAAATCGCAATAGGGGCTAAGGCCCGAAAGCTCGAGCACATTCTTTAGCGTGTGCTCTCCCCAGCGTCCCCGGGTTTTCGGTGACGCCCGTAACGCCAGGACGAGCTTAGAGGTTTCGGCGCGAACCGCATTCTGCGTTTCGACTACCGATTTCAACTCGCCCGACAATGAGCCATATGCTTCCGAACGACTGCGCTCAAGCTGCTCAATCTGCTGTCGGTAGGTGACGAGTGTGTCTTGCAACGGTGAGATCAGTTCCGCGACTGCCTTCTGTCGCGCTTCAAGGTCAGCATCGGCGCCAACTTTATGCTTCTCGAATGCCTGATTAGCCAACTCGAGAAACGTGCCCTGGTTGGACTGCAGCACTTCGGCGGCCATCGCCTTTAATCCACTTTCGATTCCACTCTTTACGTCGGTGAGGGCAGCGACCTTTTCGACGTGCGCATCCGCCTGCTCACGTACCTGCGTCGAGAGCGCGGCATTGGCGGCGCTGAGGTTCATGAGCTCGCCGTTGAGTGCTGCGATGTCTCGTTCAAGCGCAGGAACTCGGTCGGCGACGGCTTCCAGACGCGACTTATCGCCCGTGAGAGATTCCAACCGCCCACGCAGTTCATGCCGTTCCTGCTCCAGCGGCGCGAGTTGCTGAACCAGTCCTTCATACTTTGAATTCTCAAGCCGCTCGCCTTCGTATTTCGTGCGCCAGCCTTCTGCTTCGGCCCGTTGCTTCGCCAGCGCAACCCGGAGGTACAGCCCGCACGCCGCCGCGCCGAACATCAACCCGACGAGACCAACTAACGCTATTTCCATGGTTTCTCATCTCCTCTATCTATCGGACGCCGGTACGCGAGAACTTCGACGTGTTGACATAATCGGTCATTCCAGCCAATCTCAAGCTAGGAGGTATAGCGACTTATCGCTAAAGCGCCGCCTGAAAATCCCGATCATGCGAGAAGTATGCGGGGGCACTGGCTCAGGGGATGAGCCTTAGCTGTACTGGCCAGCGGCTTCCTTCAGAACCGCCGAAACCTTACCGCGGAGGGCTTCGGGAGCCACCACCTCGATATCGACTCCGTATTTCAAGATCTCCATTAGTAGCTCTCGATCGTCAGCGTACGGAATCTCAAGCACGTAGCTGCCGTCCACTTCGGTGCGCGACCGCTGCTTCGGATGCCAGCTTTGAGTTGCCACCCAGCGCGCGGCTTTCGCCGAGAATTTCAATGTCGCCCATACAAGTTCTCGTCCGGCGAAGATTCCGTAGCCGCCAGAGAGGTATTCGTCAAGTTGGGCGGCCGGGATCTCTTTCGAAACGGTGTCGCGCAATTCTGCGTCTTGGATCGCATCAACAGCGAAACTGCGTAAGCCCTGCCGTAGGTGACAGTACGTGTCGAGATACCAATTGTCGCGGTAAAGGATCAGGCGCTGGGGCGAAACCTCCCGTTCAGTCACATTGCCTTCAGCCCGGTTGAAGTGCCGTATCCAGACTCGCCGACGTTGGAGGGTTCCTGCCGCGACGGTGCCAAAATGTGCGGAGTCGCCGATTCGTCGTTCCGGTTGAAAAATGCGGACGCGTTTTTCGACCTCCGCCCAGGAGTGATCGCCGCGGCCTACGACCGACCGCAATCGTTCAACGAGCGACGCCAACTGTCCTTCGAGCAGCCCCGGCTGCACATCCCCTAAGAGTTTGAGTGTCGCCAGTAGCGCATAACCCTCGGTGGCGCTGAACCATAGACCCGGAAGTTCGTACTGCGGCCCGTTGCGCGGCTTTCCGAAGTGATACCCATTCGCCTCGCGGTCATACTCAATGGGCGCGTTGAACCGATCGCGCATGTAGAGAAGATCGCGCTTGAGTGTCGCACGCGAAACTCCTAAGGCCTCCTCAAGTTTCCCAAAGGACACCGGTTTGCTGCCTTTTAGCAGCCGATCGATCTTGTAAAACCGTTCAGTGCGGTCCATTGGCGCTCCCAAGACTTAAGGCGCTAGATCGCGGTCACTTGGCCTTCGACATCGAATGCACGGGCAGGCCGACACGGCACTCGCGCCATCACTCCACCAGTGCCTTGAACACAGCATCCGCCGAGTCCTTGTAGAACTCGATGCTGATCTTCGTCCAGAGTTCATCGGGCAGATCGTTTAATTGGCGACGGACCGCCACCGGCATCAGGATGGTCTGCGCCTGCTTGTCGATCGCAAGCTCCACGATTCGTACCGCGTTCGGTATCAGCTCGACAGACCCACCGAGATTCAGTGCACCAACGACCACCGTCCCACCGCGGGTATTTTTGCTGAGCAAGGCTCCGCATAGAGCCACCAGAACCGGAAGTCCAACACCCGCTCCGGCCTTGTCCGAGTCCATCGCACGCATTTGAATCGAGAACTCCTCCTCACGCGGATTGCGATCGCCGACAAGTTCCTTCGATCGCGTGTAGAGATTCTGCTCACCTACCTTCACACTCTCCCGAAAGGCCGGTGGAGTGGGCTGGTTGAGAATCTTCACGCCGCTACCTGGGCCGCAAGTTGCCTCGATGCGGTACAGGCCGGGCCCGGCTTCAGAGGCGCCAGGGCTCGCGCCCCAGACCTGCCCTGGCGGCAACGGGTCGGTCTCTATCGCTTCGTCGCTATGTTGCTCGGGCGTGGATACAAACTGCTCTACGCCTTCCGGACCGAGAATGTAGCTGAAGTGAGTATTGCGGAATTCGCTCTTAAACACGCGTCGTTGCTGCTCCTTGACCCGCCGACGCGTCTCCAAAGCCAACCGCACCATCGATTCAAGATCCTCATCGGAAACCGGCATTTGCGGATCGGGAAACAGAAGCTTCGCGAGGCCGCTGACGGTCTTGTTGACGGCCTCGATATCACGCCCGCTCAGTGCGCCACCCAGATGTACCCTGCTCTGCATGACGGCGACCCGGTTACTAACGCGAAGCCGGTCCCAACACTCACTCAGGAAGTCGCTGACGAGACCGAAATGGTCAGTCACATGCTCGGTGGGATTCAGTTTCGGGAAATCCCACCCGGGAACATAGGCGTGCAAGCGGTCCATGAAAGCCGTGTCGTTGCGCATCTCCGGTGGCAGTGGACTTAGCAGATGCCCCACCCTTTGCTGCTGTTCGACATCCACGTCCAGGTTTCCCACCATCACAAGGCTACCGTCAGCGCGAATGTTCTCTTTGCCGCGGCTGAATTGCCCGGACGCCATGTATCCCTTCATGATGTTGACGCCGTCCTTCTGATCGAATGAGATACCCGATACCTCGTCAAAGCAGACCACGTCGTACTGACACACCAGTCCTCGCTGCCCAGTCGCGTTGTTGACGAACATCTTGGCTACTGTCGCCTTACCGCCGGAGATCAGGTGCGAGTACGGAGAGATCTGCTGGAACAAGTGGCTTTTCCCGGTTCCACGAGGGCCGAGTTCTACCATGTTGTAGTTCCGCTCGACGAAGGGCACCATCCTCAATAGAACGACCTTCTTGGCTCGATCGCTGAGCGCCGAGGGCTCCAGTCCAATCGAGCGCATAAGAAACTCGATCCATTCCGCCACAGAGAAGGCCTGCCGTGCTTTCGTGAGCACGTCCAACGCATCCGACTTCGACATCTGGATGGGTCGCAGCCCGTCGACTTTGAACGGCCGCCCTCCCGACTGCTGAGCAATGACCCCGTCGTAGCTCAGTGTGACCTCCGCGTAAAATCCGTCGGTGAGCATGCGCTCGTTATCGCGCACCAACTGGTCGTCAATACGAACATCCCGAAGAGCAAGGCTGGGAAGCTCAGCCAGGTAGCAATCGTTCTTCGCATCGAGTCGCGCGCGAATGATGTCGATCAGCCTGACCGATCCCGTTTCCTTCGCACGGGCTTTGAACAGTTCTTCCTCTCCAGTGCGCACCGTCCGATCCTGCAACTGCTTCTCGACGATCTGCAGCCCTTCGTTGATTTCTTTCTCGTCGACGCTCGCGCAATAGCGACCTAGGAGAAATTCGACGACATAGGTAGGCACCGGGTACATACGAGAGTACTTGCGAACGAGGTCCTTGCGGACAAGATATCCGTCGAATGCCGACGCGGCGAGCTTGTCCAACCGATCCATTTCAATGCTCATTGTTCAGCTCCAATCGTGGTGGCTCGGTAGTCAAGGACACGTCCGGCAGCATCGAGGATCACAGCCATCGCCGCGGTTCCCTCGTACTCGTCTCGCTCAACTGCCAGACTTGCTTGCCCATTGATGCCAAGGTCCTTCGCGGCGGCGATTCGCTGCCCCTCGGGATCGGCCAGTTTCCAGTTGCGCCGCAATTCAACGCGAATTCCGGATGCATTCGTTTCTACGGTGACGCGGCAGCGCATGCCGCGCCAAGTGATCTCTGTGATCTGCGCCTTCAGCGCGATTTCGCCACGCTCGATCAACAATTCTGGAACGACGCATTCTTGGGGGCTGACACCTCCGTGCGCGTATTCGGTATTGACGATGAACGAGCCGATGCCGGGCGGCGAAGCGATGCGTGCCTGCGGATTCCAATACCAAGGAAACGTAGGCACGGCGGGTGTCGACTCGCCGCGTACGGATGCGCATCTCGCCCATTTTGTGGCAACCAGGTGGGCCGGAAGCTCCACCTTGGTCATGCCGCCGGGGACAAGCAACCAACCGTGGTCGGTGACCACGCGAACCCGCGCCCAGCCAGATCCGAGCAATGCCGAGACACGATCGGATATCGCCTCGACCTCGATGTCAATGTGACGCACGAGCAAAGCACCTAGCGAATGACCCATCTCGTCCAGACGGCCGATCTCCGTCCAGCCGCCCTTGTCGGTCTTGAGGGCTAAGTTCGTTTCCTCTGACGCGAGTATCTCGACGCCCTGGCGAGCCATTGTTTCGCGCAGGCGCGCGGCATTGACTGACTGTTTGCTGGCCGATAGGACCGGATTGAAATCGTCTGACGAGGCGCCCCCCTCACACGCGGAATGCGCCGGAGAAGCGATCGGTTTGGCAGTGGCCGTGACGGTCGGAAGTGGAGCAATCCGATGGCTAAGCTTGACACTCAGTCCCTTCTGCTCCAATCGTTCCTGCAGCATGCCGGCCACATCGAAACGCAGACCGTCGGCGAACACGACACACGTCTCCGGTTCCGCGTTCACGCCGCAGACCAGTCCGCGATACTCCGCCTCGTTCAGCGTCGCAAGCTCCTGAAACCTTCGGGCCGATTTATCGAGCCACGGAACGTAAAGCGCCCGTACCACCTTTGCGATGAGGGCATTGTCCGAAGGAACTTTCACAAGGCTCATCGATTCAATCGCAGCTCGATCGCACCTCCAGCCCTCCGTCGCGTAGTCTGTCGCCATCTTGGTGAGGGATGCGCCGCCGAGCGGTGAGCGCGCCAGCTCAGCGAGCCGAGACAGTGGCTCCAGCGCGTGCGCCATCGTGCTGTAGCCCAGATCCGCCCAGACCCAGGAACGGCGATCCCTGTTCTCGGCCTCTAGCTTGAGAATGCGGTCACAAATCTCCTGGTGCGGTAGGGCGAGTGCCGCCTCCAGTGCGTAACGAAGATCCGCCTCCTGCGCTTCGTTCACTTGAGGCTGACGAGCCCGGTCGACGAAAAGATCCCGTGGCTTGGCATGGCGGAGAAGTTCAGCAATGCCTGGGTAGCCCAGAGGCGCGTCGCGAAAACGGCGCCACACTGGCTCCCACTTCCCATCGCCGTTCAGCATTAAGTCGCCCGCGCGCGCCGGCCCGTCCTTGTCGGGATCAAAACTAAAATCACGAACACAGATGTTCCTGAATGTCTCCCAGCGCGCAGGGTCGCAGCGCCCCTGAAACGCATCGGGTTCGGACATCCACCCCAGAAGATCGCGAACGGGATCGCCAACTGAAAGACGGTCAAAGTCGTCCGCATCCAGACGCCGTCCTCTGAGCGGCGCGAGAGGCTCCGTGGCAAGCACGGGTAGCGCGCGCATCACGGCTTCACGCGTTCGAATGTCCAGAGCAATGTCGAGGCCAAGTCCATCCTCTGACGAGAGGAAGGCTTCTACCGTCCAATCACGGCCGTTTCGCTGGTGCCAGACCGCACCACGGTATTGCAACTCAATCAGGGGTTGAACGGGTGCCGGGCAGTCGCCGCCTGCACGTAGATCCTGCCGGCTGACCGCCGGCAGATAGAGCAGTGGCACAGTGCCGGCAGGTTGCGCCGCCGCCGGCAGGGTCCGATCCACGATGCACTTAAGCCAGATGGCTGGCCCGGCATGATTCGTCGGGTCGTAGTCACCCAAGGCATAGAATTGCGGGAGTAGATTGCGAAGCGCGGGCACCAAAGGCCGCCATTGCCCATCTGTGTCTGTCCACAGCAATGCGGCGGGCTCTGCAACGCCCTCTGGCGAACGGAGCGCAGCCGCAAAGGATCGTTGCAGCGCGTCCAGAAGGGTCTGCGGACTGCTTGTGGTACTCACTTCTTGCTCCGAGCGCGCGCGGCTTCCTTGAAGGAGCGCGAATAGTGAAGATCGTTCCAACGATTGCCGTCAAAGGTTTTCGCGCCTTCAAAGTTCTTGGTACTCTCGTCCCAGCCCCAGAACCAGGGGAAGCCTTCCCGTGGAAGCTGCGGTTCCTTGCCACGATCCTTTTCCCATTTGATCTTGGGCGTAGTGCGGAGAATGCATGCGCCTCTGGCGCGCACGCCCTGTGGCTTAGCAGCCATGAACGGCCGAATGTTCATTCGCACGCCGTCATTGATGTCCGGCTCCCAACCGATTGGCTGCTCATGCAGCGGCTTCCAACGCACGAAGATATCGTATGGCGGCTCGCCTTCGAGAACCTTGGTGAGTTCCGCGCGTAGGTGCTCGGCGGCGGCCAAACGTCCGTCAGCGCCCTCGACACCTACTTTCTGGTCGTCGCGTTGGCGATCGATCCAATCCCCGAGATAGGAATAGATCAGCTTCTCAAGCCTGCGCCGGCCTGCGCCGTCGGGCGCCGCGAGGTGGTGATAGTTGGCAAGTGCATGAAAGCCGTCTCGCCGCCCGTCCCAGATATGCCAGATGAATGGGCGCTGGTGCAATAGGTCGCAATGTTGCTGGAACAATCCGTCGCGCAGCCAGTCGTCTAGTGACTTCCCGGAGAAGCCGACTTCCGAGAGTAAGCTTGCAAGCTTCGCGGCCGACCATTCCGCTCCGAAGGCGCTAGCGAGGAGTGTGGTTAGGCGTTCGTGTGCGGGCGCCAGCCCTTTTGTGGCGGTGAGACAAATTATGCCGTCTTCGTCCGGCGGACAGGCGATACCAAGTGCTACACATTTGGCGATAAGATCGCGCGCTACGGGTGCAAGACTCATCGACGTATCAGTCTCAGCCGGCCAGCGGTAGCCGAGCAATCGCGCAAGACCGACTTGCAGTGCATTGGCCACTTCAGCTTTCGCGGGATGTCCATGAAACACCCATTGCGTCGGATCGTCAGAGCATGGCTCAGGTAGGCCGGCCGGATACTTCTCGACAGCGAGTTCCCGCCAATTAGCCAAATCTATTCTTGATGAGAGAATGGTTCCAACTTCTACCTTTAGGTTCTGATTAATTGATCTGATTGTTTCGAAGAACTTTTCCGAGCTGCAGTACGCCCAAATAGCCGCGAGATCTCGTTCATCGTCTGGAACTATGGCGCAGCAATTGGAATCGTACCGTTCCCCGGTGTAGATGCTTGCTTCAAGCCTCGTCATCATGCTGACAGAGACCCCGCGTCGTCCCCAGTTGGGCTTACCTCTGCGCCAATTCTGAGCAATGTGATTGAGATGCTTTACAGACTCTGCAAAGCGGTAGAGCGCCCCCGTTTCCCCTTCCCAAAGAATTGAGTCGGTCATTCCTCCAAATTTAATTGTCTCTTCAACCGTTGTCTGAAAATACTCCCATTTATCTGACTTCTCTCGCCATTCCCAAAATTTGAATATAAATCTGGGAGAGTCGCCCGTCGTCGCGCCGACAAGCACGGACGCCAGTTCGCGAAGAGTCTGCCCTGTCATTGAATTTTGACGAACGGTTATCTTGGACTCCGGATCATTGTGATGATCTTTTTGCTTCAAAATAGAAATTGAGCCGGAGAGCAATTCGGTTGCCTTGCTTTGTGGATTAGAAGCTTCAATAGCGTCGACGCCGCAAAAGGTGCCGGTGTCGATAGGTTTGCATGCAGACAACGTGATCAACGCGGTATTCACCACCTCGCCACTGATCGTCTCGAAGGCGCGCGTACCAAGCGCGCCGATGAGGTTCAACGTGGTCCGCTGCAAGAGTGTTGCACGCAGCTTTTTATAACTTCCAAGGAACAGCCAGCTCTGCGGAGTGACGGAAGCAATACTTCCGCCTTCGGCGACTAGCTTCACCATACGTGACAGCATTGCCGTAGCTAGATCCGCCTTTGCATCCGGATATGCCCCAACGACGAAGTCGGCTAACGTCTGTGCCTGTTTGCCACGGCCTAGGTAGGGAACATTGGTGATCGCCACGGTGAAACGGCGGCCCAGCAACTCCGCGGCCTTCGCCATGCCCTGCGCCGTGACAGTCATTTCGGAGAGTTCTGCGTTATTCGCCTTGGCCATCACTTTCGCGAGGAGAGGTTCGAGGTCGGCGAAGCCCTGTTCGACAAGATCACCTCCCGCAGCGCGGGGGTCTATCAGGCTGCCGAGCCAAGGGGCGCGCGCGAAGAGGTCATAGAGTCGCTCGAAACCTCGCTTCATCGAATCTGAGAACAAATTGTCTTCAGTGCCCCAAAAGATCCGTCTTCGGCGGTACTGGAAGCTCAGCAGCAGCCCGTTCGGCAAGCCTCAACCAGTCCTCCTTGTTCACTCCGAGCGACAGACCCGAGCACGCAAGGTGCAGCGCCGGCAGCGCCCGGTATCCGACACGCCGCCACGCGGCGAGGGCCAGGTTGAACGCCGCGATCTGGGTGCAGCGTGGGTCGATCTCAAGCCCAAAGAGGTTGTCGCGTAGGGCTGCCAATGTCGCCGTCTCCGGCGCTGTGCCTTCTTCCCTGGCGCGCAGCGCCGCGAGCATCGGCAGTGCAAACACGAGAAAGTGGCCGCTGCCCATGCAGGGATCGAGCAGCGTGATGTCCTTCGCCACCTTTGGCCATCCTTCAAACGTTCCGGCGGCAGGACGCCAGGGCCGATCTCCTTCGCGCGACGAAGCGAAGGTAGGTCCACTCGACACCGCCCACAGCGCAAGCGGCGCGCAACTCATCTTCGTTGCCTGCCGTTGCTGCCAAGGCCGCGTTTGCGGCCAGGACTTTTCCTGCCCACCACGCGCCGAGTGTGTTGTGAAGCAGGAATAACACCATGTAGTCCTCAGTGAACAACTGGGTCACTGCAGGCAGTTCTTCGGCGCCGATCTTCTCTTCCGAGCGATTGATCTCTTCTTTCCGTCGGCCTGCCAGTACTGGTACACCCAGCCCAGGCTGTCATCCGCGAGAAACACTTCGCCTGGCAGCGCCTTCATCAGATCCTCAAGTGCCGAGCGCGTTTCGGGTGGAAGCGCCACTTCGAGCACTGGATCGCCGGTGCGGAAGATCTGCGGCAGCATTCGCTGTGCAGTATTCGGCCGCCAGTTCGAGCCAGTCTCGTCCCTCGAGCGAGCGCGAGTTCCTGGCACTCCGCCAGTGAAATCGCAACGCCGGACTCCGGCTCGATGAGAAGCTCCGTTTCCGCGAGGAAACGGGCAAATAGCATGCGGTGCCAGTGCTCGTAGGCGCATTCCGTCGTGAGGTGGTCGATTGCCTGCACGCCGCGGCGCTCGTCGCGCCGGTCACCGAGTTGCCGCCCGTGAGCTCGCAATCGATTGCGCAACTCGCGTTGCGCCGGCGTCATGCTCGGCCAAGGCTCGCGGTGGTGTACCGCGAGTTGCTCGATGGCGTTGTGCGCGCCGGCCTCGGCGGCGCGACGTGCCGCCCTCACGGTGTTTTCTAGCGAACGTCTAAGCTCGCGGGTAAGAGTAGCCATTCGCGCGCCCCGTCAGTTGACCAACACCGGACCCTGCTTCAGGCCTTCAAGCAGTTTAGATTTCTGGCGCGCCAACCAAGCATCAACCTCCTCCTCGGAGCGAAGGGTGCTGCGCTCCAGGCTGATCGCCTGCACCATCGGCTCAAGCAACTTGGCAGCCCGCTCAATAGCCTGCTGAACTCTTCCCGGAATTGCGTCCCGCTCTGCGAGAGCGATCCGAAACGGGCGACTATCGAGATACCGGCCGAGCGCTTCGTCGCTAGACACATCGGGTTTCACCGGCGCGACCAATCCGACGGCATTCAGGATGTCAGCTTGCCGCATTGAGTCGAGCTTCTTCCAGATCCCGTTTCCCGCCAGCGCCGCAATCGCCTGTTCGTGAGCAGCAGCATGAGCGGTATGAGCACTGTTGACGGCCTCGCGCAAGAGACCGGCAATCGCGACGCGAATAGGCGCGACGGAATCCGTCGGCTCCAGGAGAAGTCGGTGCGTGCGAATCGCCTCGATCTGGTCCAGATGCAGCTTGATCTCTGGCAGATCCACGGCGTGTCGCACCAGATGCTCGACGACCTCCCACGACGGCAGACGCTTCGCGGCCAAGTCACGCGCGGTAGTCCACGTTTTGATGCGAGACTCGAGGTCGGCGGATTTGTCCTTGATCGCGACGAGTTGCTCGTTGCCGACCATGCGCTGCATGTCTTCGATATCTGTAGTGGACGGCTGGACCGGGAGCGGAGCGTTGCCGCCGGCTGCTCGCGCCAGATTGACGAGTGCGGTAAGAAACTCCGGTCCTTTGGCACCTTCTTCGCCGCTCTTGCATTGGACTAGCCGCGTGATGAGCTTGCGCAGCAGCAGCCGATCTTGAACGGAGAGGGTCGCGTGCTCGACGCGAAATTCCGCCTTGGCGATCTTGTTCTGGTCAAGCTGGCCAAGCGGAACAGCCGTACCATTCAATGTGGCCGTGATGTGCTGCGACCGATGCTGTGCGATAAGAGCCGCGTCGATCGCATCCTGCGGCCAGCCATAGGGCGATGCCCGCAGAGCCTTGCGGATTTCTCCGCCAATTTTTCCGGCACCGATCACCGCGACCACCTGCAGGCAAACCGGATGTTTTTCCGTCGCGTCCGCATGGCCGACGGGCTGGAACGGTTGATCCGCTCCGTCCCGTGCCCGCTTGATGACCGCCTCCCAGGCACCCGAGTCGGCATCCTTGAAGCGCGGGAACAACCGAACCAACGAATCCCCGGCGCTTTCCCGGATGCGGTCGTCGAGCGTGAGCCGGATCACCTCGTTACCGCCGCCTTGGAAGACCTTCGCATTGGCCACGATCTCGCGCACCAGTCGGTCACGCTCACTTGTGGTTTTCCCATGGCGGCTGTCCATGCTCTGCCGCGCCTCGCGCCCTTCATCACCCGTCGGGTTGCCTTTGGCGTCGAGGGTCTGTTGCGTGGCCTCCACCTCCACGACCAGCCGGCGCAGATCTTCGGCTGACTGGCGCGGTATGAAGACGTAGAGGATCGGACTGGTCGCGCCAGCCGCCCTCGCAGCATCCACCATCTGCTTTTCGGATGCTGACCAGCCATCCTGTATCCACACCGGGATCGTGGCACCGTCAGCGAAAGGCGGCGTCGACTCGCGAGAGATCGAGAACTGACGCGGCTCCTTGGCGGCACCCTGGATCAGCTTGATGCCGCGAACGATCTTGTCGGTCTCGGAATAGAGCAGCTGATCGCGCTGAAACTGCACTGCGCCGTCGTCGCTATTGAGCTTGGTCTGACGGTTACGGAACTCGCGATCCCACTCGCTGCCCTCGCGCGTCTGCAGGCGGTATTCGTCACCGACCTGCATGAGGACACCGGCCTTGGCGAGCTTTTGGAGGACGGCGCCCACCTCCGAGCGAAGCTTACCGTTGTCGGCAGTCAGGTCTTCGACGAGTAGGTCGGCGAGATGCTCTTTCTTTGCGCGGACACCGATATCGGCCCCACCCTCGCGCTTGAGCTTGCCGATCAGGAACACGAGCCCGCAGATACGCTGAGCAAGTACCCCGTCTGACTTGCCGACCTGGATGATGCGTTCGTTGATTTCACGCAACAGAACGCCTGTGTTGACCATCTCGGGTGCGAGCGCCTCAAAGAGCTCGTCGCCGGGCACGACTGTCCCAAGGGGTCGGTCTGCGATTTTCTTGATGGCGTCGTAAATGATCCGCAGTTGCGAGCGCAACTGGCTGTGGGTCCCTGCTGCATCGATCTGCCGGAAGCAGTTCTCCCAGAACCGCCGGCGCACCGGTAACAGCGGATAGTCCTCGACGATGATGGCTCGATCTTCGGCAACTTCGCCGATGCGCGTGCCCTGGAGTTGTCGCGAGATTTCGCCGGCATTCGCGTCGAGAAGCTTGCGCACGTCGCCCACCGATGAGGGGTTCTTGTGCAAGAGAACCTTGCGGGTCACCTGTTCGACTTCGGCGTCCGACAACGGCACACGAATGGTGAATCGATCCAAAAGTTTGTTAAGTAGCGTTACCTCGGTGAGCGCACTCTGCCCAGCGCCCACGATCATGACCTGACTGTCGAGCTGCTTGGAGACTGCTTCGGCGACCTCGGTCACGAGGACGGAGCGATCGTTGGATTCACCGATGTATTGCTGGACCTCGTCCAGGACCAGCAGTGTGCATGGCGTGCGGCCGTCGCGGCCATGAAGCTTTAGGATCTCCTTGACCGTGCTGAGAAACTCCTCGGTTGTAATGTCGCGGGCCATGGGCGGATAGCTCGCCCGAAGCGTCTGCCGCGCTTCAGCTTCGCTCGAGGCATAGTTCTTGTCGCAAGCCAGAAGCGCCTTCGCGATCGGACCGCTGACGTACAGGTTGTTCAGTTCCTTGTCGAAAGCCTTACCGGCCGCTTCGACCGACGTCTTCACCTTCTCGAAGTACCCCTGCGAATGAAGCCACAGACAGAAACGAGCCTGCGGATACTGTTCCGGCAGGCTGACCGCGCGAAGCAGGATGCCGAGAATCGTGAGCCTGACCTGGTCGGTGCTACCACTCGGCAGGGAACCCGCGGCGGCAAGCAGGCCTCCTGCACGGCGCCCCGCCGTGTCGAGCTCTCGTAGTAGTGCACGCAGCTCGTCCGGCATCTCGGGGACGATGGCTCTGGCGGTTGCGCCATCGGGAAAGGCCGTGTCCTGCCACAGGTGACACAACATCTTGAGCAGGTGCGACTTGCCGCTGCCGAAAAAGCCGCTGACCCAGGCTGCCTTTTGGTTGGTCTTGCCAATGCTATCGAGGTAGGAACGGATGATTTTCTGAACGCCGTCGGCGTACTGGCCTTCGCACACGAAAGTGGAGAGCTCACCGCGCAACTCTGCAAGAGCCTTTTCGTTGTGGCTATCGACGAGTCGCGCCTGCCCTTGATTGACCAGCGGAAACGTGCCGGGATCCCGTTGCAGAATGTCTTTGATCTTCATAGCACTCCTCGGTCGCCGTGCAGGGTGATGGGCACCGCCATGTAATTCCAACCATCTCTCGCATCGAGCAGGCGGTAGTTGCTTCGTTCAAGATGCCCGGGGAAAAAGACGACCAGGCGCCCCTGGATATCCGCCTCGACCATCTGCAAGATATGAGACAGCCGCGCAAAGCCGAACAGCGTACCGACCCCAAACAAGTGCGACGACGCAGTTGTCCGTAACCTCGGCGCTGGTGAGCCCGGTCCGTAGAAGTTCGGCGACGTACTCCGAAAACTCTGCCTGCAATTTGAGCTGCAGATCTTCCGGCGAAGCGAAATACTCCTCGCGATAATCGTCCGCTGCCATCCATGCGGCGAAGGAGTTGGAAATGTCCAATTCATACCAGTCGCGGCCGGCCTGGCGAGCTGCTGTCTCGAATGCCACCTTTCGCGCCCGCAGCGTCCTTTCTAGCTCCTTATCGTAGACAACCATGATGACGCGCTGGGCACCGGAGACCGTTCTCTGCCAGGGAGTCGCAATGTGCCGACCAAACCGATCTGCCAGGTCTTCGATGCGCGCCATGTCAGGTCCGTCCTTCTACGGGGTCAAGTCGATCGAGCGCTAGGTCAATAACGTCTCCAGCAATCCGCAGATCGATCAACCCAATCCGTTTTGCCTCAACTGCAAGTTCGCGCGCGCTGGCGGCGGTGCAGTCCAGCAGCGACAGCCATCCAGTCGCGAAGAGCTGCGCTCCGCGAAATCCCACCGCGTGTCCAATGTACAAACCAAAGGCTACGCTCCCAGGCGTCGCCCGCACCAACGCTCGCTTCTTGAACGTTCTCCCGACCAGATGTCCTGACTGCGCCCAGGAACTCGCTGCATTCCGTATGACCTTGTCCAGCGTTGCGACGTTAAGGCGCTCATCAACCAACTTGCGCACCTCCGCCTTGATGGCGTCGCGCTGCAATTCGCTGCCCAGCGTCAGCGTAAGCACGGGCACAACAGTCGCAGCGAGCAGAGGATCGCGTGCAACGGCGCATTGCAGCGCCATGAGAGGACGGCCCGCTACGTCTACGTGCCAGAGCCGGCGCAGCACCCGAAATATCGGAATCTGTGGATCCAGCGCGTAGAGCTCGCCGAGCCGCTGGTTTGTAAGCCTTCTGGTCGCGGCGGTCGCTTTGCCGAGGCAATTGCCCTCGATGATGGCCGCCGCATATTCCGCCCGCGACGCGCCATCGGGTGTTGCCGCGAGCACTGCCACGAGTTCCGAAAACATCATCGTTCGGCTCGTGTGCGTGCCCCTGGCGCCGAAGCGAAAGCCAACTTTCGCGGCGCGATCGGATACGCCCAACGACGGAAAAAGAGAAATCGGTGTCGACATGTCTCGAATATGCGCTGCACCGCCGGCAAACTTGCCGGCGAACTAGTGTCATATATTCGGAAGCCGATCACAAGACGAGAAATTCAACGCCGGCAAGTTTGCCGGCCAGAGCATCTCGCAATCGTAAATATTCGGTAAACCCGTCTTCCGACGGTCACCCCCAGCGCGGGGCGCTGGACACCATTTTTGCGATGCGCTACTGTGCGGTGCATGGACGCGTCGCCGACGACGGATTGGACTCCCAGCGCAGAGCCTAGCCCCTCGACCCCCTTCGCGTGCGAGTATGTGAGGCTGTCGCGGCAGGAGCATATCCAGCTGGTGTGGGAAGCGCGGCAATGGAAGCGACTGCATCAGGGTGCGACCCGGCGCATCGCGGAGCTGCAAGTCGAGCACCGCCGGCAGATGCGGTGTCAGAGCGAACGCGCTGAGGAGCGCGAGCGGTCGTTACTGCGCGATCTGGAGTATGCGCGCGGGCGAATCCGGGATCTGGAGCAACGGCTGTTTGGTCGCAAGAGCGAGCGGCAGCGGGTCATCGATGGGCAACACGGGCACCGTGCTGCGGCGGTGCGCGGGCGCGGACAGCAACGCGGCGCGCCGGGACACGGGCGCCGCCCCTTGAGTCCGTTGCCGATGCGCGAGGAGATCCTTGCGATGCCCTCGCCGTACTGTCCGGCGTGCGGGCTCAAGCTTCAGGTATTTCCCGGCACGGAAGACAGCGTAGTGCTGGAAATCGAAGTGCAAGCGTACCGCCGGGTCATTCGGCGTCAGCGCTATCGGCCAGGGTGCACTTGCGGACAGCTGCCTGGGATTGTGACGGCTGCGGCGCCTGCGCGACTGATCGAGCGCGGCAAGTTCGGGATCTCGGTGTGGGTGGATGCATTGCTGGACAAGTTTTTGTACGGCCGTGCGAGCGAGCGTTGGCGCCAGCAGATGCAGGATCGGGGCGTGAAGCTCGCGGCGGGCACCTTAAGCGGCGGGTTGCAGGCGATCGCGCCGTTGTTCGAGCCGCTGTATCGGGCGCTGCTGCCGCGGTTGCGCGAGGAACCGCACTGGCATGCCGATGAGACACGCTGGGAAGTGTTCGTGGAGCGCAAAGACAAGGCGGGCCATCGCTGGTATTTGTGGGTGTTTCAGTCCTGCTCGGTGGTGTACTACGCGCTCGATCCGTCCCGTTCCGCAACCGTACCCGCTGCGGTCCTTGAGGGGGTGGAGCGCGGGGTGATCAGCTGTGATCGGCACTCGGCGTACAAGAAGTTCGCCCGCTTGCATCCGGGCATCGTGCTGTCATTTTGCTGGGCGCATCAACGTCGCGACCTACTGAACTTGGCCAACGAACATCCGACCTTGAGCGCGTGGGCGATGCAGTGGGTGGATCGGATCGCGGAGCTGTTCGAGCGGTACGAGCAGCGTACCCAGGCCGAGCCTCAGAGTGCAGCGTATCGCACCCAGGATCGGCAACTGCGCACGGCGCTGCGCCGGATGGCGCGGGAACGCACGCGCTCACTGCGCGATCCGCAGTTGCCCGAGCCCGCCGTGAAGGTGCTTCAGAGCATGCAGCGGCATTGGCAAGGGCTGCGCGAGTTTGTCCGTCATCGCCAGGTTCCGCCGGACAACAATGCGGCCGAGCGAGCGCTGCGCCCGGCGGTCGTCGGACGCAAAAACTTCTATGGTTCCGGCAGCGAGTGGTCTGGACAACTGGCGGCGATGATGTTCAGTCTGCTCATGACGATGAAGTGTTGGCAGATCAATCCGCGCACCTGGTTGAGTGAGTATCTGCACGCCTGTGCCGCCGCGGGTAACCGTACTCCGGCCGCTCTCAGTGACTACCTGCCGTGGACCATGGATGCGGCGCGCCTGGCGCGAATGCGTGCGCCATACGACAATCCGCCTATCCTTCACCGCCCGCCGATGGACACTTCGTGAGCATGTATTGTGGACGGCGCTTCAGCGCCGAGGAATTGCACCAGATCAAAAACCTGATCGAGCAGCACCCGAGGCTCAAACGCACACCCCTGTCGCGACAGATCTGCGAGTTGCTCGGCTGGGTCCGACCGAATGGAGCGCTCAAGGACATGACCTGCCGCGTGGCACTGCTGCGCATGCAGGCCGATGGGCTGATTACGCTGCCGCCCTCGCAGAATCCGAAGAACGGGCGCCGTCCGCCGGTGCCGCTCACCGCCGCCACCGATGCACAGCCGCTGCTGTGCCGCCCCGTGCACGAATTGCCGCCGCTGACCGTTCAGTCGGTCACCACGCCGGCGGCCGCGCGACTGTGGAACGAGTACATCGCCCGCTATCACTATCTGGGCTACACCCCGCTGTCCGGCAGCCAGATGCGGTATGAGATCTTCGCAGGCGCCCAGCGCGTGGCTCTGATCAGCTTCGGTGCCAGTGCATGGAAACTCGCGGCGCGCGAGCGCTTCATCGGCTGGACTGAGGCGCAGCGACAGCGCAACCTGCCGCTCGTCATCAACAACGCGCGCTTCCTCGTGCTGCCGTGGGTCCAGTCAAAGGGACTAGCCTCGAAAATCCTCTCCCTCGTAGCCCGGCAGTTGCCGCATGACTGGCACCAGCGCTACGGCTTTCGGCCTGTCCTGTTCGAAACCTTCGTCGAGACCCCACGCCATCGCGGCACCTGCTACAAGGCCGCCAACTGGATCCTTGTCGGGCAGACCACCGGCCGCGGCAAAAAATCCCTCGTCCATCACCCCGTGATACCCGTCAAGGACATCTGGCTGTACCCGCTACGCAAGAACTTCGGCGCCGTACTCTGCGATTAACGGCTTTCTGCCTACGGGTTCACCGAATATTTACTCGCAATCAATTCGTATTAACGTCAAGTGCTTGAATAAATTAGATATCTAGACTTTTTGATAAGTTACCCATAAGACCGCAGCAATACGATGAATGAGCAATTAGCGAATGCGGTGATAAACGCCCCTATTATCATTGGCGTTTTACATCTATAATTCAATAAGCGAAAATCGGCAATATGAAGACGGCCTATATGAATGCATTCGTTATCACGCCGGCACAGTTCCGCGCCGCACGTGCTCTGGTTAATTGGTCCCAAGAGGACTTAGCCCGGCATGCCAGCGTTGGTATCGGTTCCGTCCGAGACGTGGAAAGCGAACGCCGGTCGCCTGAGGCCGGGGTCGTGGGCGCCATCACAAGGGCTCTGCAGAATGGAGGCATCCTTTTCGTGCCTGGTAGCGCGGACGCGGGGCCAGGAGTTCGATTGATCACTAATCGCCCGAGCATCATTCGGCGGCCGACAACAATGACGCAGTGGGAGGGATTGCCATTCAACGTCGAGTGGCATGGGAAGAATGTCACGGTCTTCGTATCGCAAGAGGTTCTCGACGACCTCGGGGGCCTGACCGGCCGCCAACCGGAAAATGTATACATCGAGGTGTTCGACAAACATCGCGGGATCATTCTCGACGGCGTTGCTCGCGCGATTGGGAACCCGGACAACTACGATGCATCCGGGCGGCTATACGTGAGAGGAAGGGACATCCCGGAGCTGCGTTTGTGAGCGAACGTAGCGGCCGCCCCTACAATCGACGCCGGGTGGGTCGCGCCGAGCCGGCCGGTGCGCTTGGAGCATGAGAATTACCAAGAGTTCAACAACGTGAGCAAGCGGCCGAATGAATAAGGTGGGGTAGGTCCATCATTTCTGCATTACGGCTCGCGTCAGCATGACCTTTCCTCTCGCGGGTCGCAGGAGGTTATCGACACTGGCCCAATTCGATCAATGCCAATTCTTGCCTCAATAGACGACTTAACCAATCGAGCAGATGCGAACTGTCAATGATTCCGACAAACCAAGCGCCTACTGAGATTCACGTTTACTGTGACGAATCTGGAAACACTGGTGCCGCACTTCTCGACCTCGAGCAACCAATTTTTTCTCTCGCGTCAACGTGCATCGATCCCGATCGCGCCCGGGAACTCCTTTCACCGCTCCTCAGGGAGGGACAGCAAGAGGTCAAATACGCTAAGTTGAAGGGAAGCGCCCGTGGCCAAAAACAATTGATCGAACTTTTCTCCTCCCGTGAGTTGCACCAACTCAATTGCAAATTCACGGTTGTGGATAAGCGGTTCTACTTGATTAGCCACCTAGTCGACAAAATAATCGAGCCTCCTCTTCATGAGGCGAAGATCGATCTTTATGCGCGCGATGCTCATCTCGGGCTTGCTAACATTTGGTACTTTGCTGGGAACCAAATATTTCCTAACGGACACTGGAAGAAGGTGCTCGACGCGTTCTTAAACGCAATTCGCCGCTGTGACACGAGCTCGTTTCTTCAATTTGACACCGTGATTACGAAGGCAGCGTCAAGCGCGGATTCCGGACATCACGACTTTGTGACCGGCCTCCTGCTAGCTCGCGGCCGACTCGAAGAATTCATCGGTGTATTTCGGGATGTTGAAGCATTCGATCCGGCGGTCGATGCGTTTACCTTGTTGATCCACAAATGGATGGCGGACCGGTCAGGTCGTTTCCCGGTTACCCACGATCAATCCAAGCCGCTCAAGCGAAATGAGAAAATTCTTCGAGCTTTGATGAGCCCCGTGGCCACTCGTGTCATCGGATATGGCCAACGACAACACGAATTGCCGCTCCGCATCTCCACGCTCCAATTCGATGATTCTAAAATCATTGCCTCACTACAAATAGCCGATCTCATCGCTGGAGCGGCTGTCGATTACCTAAAGACTGCCTTCAGAAAGCAGTCTCTGACCGAGTATCAAACGTCACTTCAATCGGTACTGTCACCGATATACGTTGGCGGAATGTTGCCAACGTTTGAGACGGAGGCCGTCGAAGATCCGCTGCCCGGTCAGTGCAGCCTTCCCGACGGGTCCGCACAATTTCTTCAGGACGTTGGGTACTTTAAAGCCGATCAGAAATAGTTAGTCTCCGGCGAAAACCAAGCAGAAGAAAAACGTCAGTACGAACCGATTTTCTCGACCACTGGACCTTCAGGGCCGATGGCATCAAAGCGATAGAACGCTGCCTTTTCGCCTAAGTGACGAAATTTCTGCCGTGCGAGCTGCAGTAGTTTCTCATCGCAAGTAGAGATGATGAACTGACGCTTTCCTACATCCGATTCGAGCAAGCCGACGATTAGGTCAAGGAAAGCATAGGCATTCAGGTCGTCAAAATGGGTCACCGGGTCATCCATAAACACGGGGGCGAAGCCGGACCAAGTCTGGGAGATGCACGCGGTCAAAAACAGACCGAGCAAGAGGGTCTGCTGCTGGGACTGGCTAAAATAATCTGTCGGCCGCAACACCTCCCCATTGCGTTTGACTCGGACACTGATCGTGGACTCGTGGCTCTGAATTTCAATGTCGTCGAAACCGTAAACCGAACGGAGCCGTCGCTGAATGACCGACGTGCGTGGGCCATACTCGCTCGTAAAATTGGCTATGGCCTCATTTTGCTGCGCTGACACTAAGCGAGAGAGTCTGGTGAAATAGGCAAGCCAAGGCTGATGTTGGTCCCGCTTCCGTGCGGCGGCCTCGACCGCCTTTTCCTTATTCCGGACATTCTGTTGTAACGACGTCAGCGCCGCTGCAGTCGTCAGCGCGTCAATGGCCAGTTCAAGGCTTGAGATCGAATCTCGCAGAGCAAGCAGTTGCAGCTGTTGGCGTGCCTCCTGGGCAATCAAGGAAAGTAGCATCTCTTCACTGGCGTCCGGCGGCAATTTGGATTCTTGGAGCCGGACCGTGAGCTGCGTCATAATTCTTTGGAGATTCGCGAGTTGAGTGCGCAACGTCTGGAGTTGGGCTCTCGTCGACGTCAATTCCTGCCCAAGCGCCGTTATGTCTGCCCGTTTTTGCGTAACTTCTGCTACGGCCGTCGCCGCTTCACCCTTGAAGGTGGTCAGATTATCAAGATTTAGCCTTTCGTCACGAGCGAGCTGTTCGTTGTCGATATCAAAGGAGATCTGAGCTGATCGCGGATCGTTTCTTATCCGCGCGACGTCCTCGTCTCGACGGGCTAGCGCAGCGTTCCGGTCATTCAACTCAGCGGTTCTGGTGGCCAGGACATTTCTAGTATTGGTTAGCGTCGTGCGGCCACCGGCTACTGCTGCATCTATCTCTCCGATCTGCTGGTTCAGTTCGTTGATCCCCTGCTGGACTCGGCTCCGCCGCGCATGAAGCTGTTCCGCTGGGGTCTGCGAGGATGCTTCAATGATGATGCCCAATTCCGCTGCTGAATTAGCGAATTGGCCTATTTCCGCATCGAGCTCAAACCGCTCGTTCTTTAAGACGCCTATTTGAGCTTCGAGCGCTTGCTGCTTTTGCTTATTGCTTGCAATCAGCTCGGACAATTGTTTCGTCTTGCCCCGGACAGTGGTGAGTTCAGCCCGAGCAGTACTCGCCGCGTCTGCGGCGAGATGTTTCTGTATACGCCGGACAAGTTCATCCTTTGAGCCATGGTCTTCGCCGCATAGCGGACAAGTTCCGGTGCGGATGTGTCCCTGCAATTGAGACAAGAGGTTCTTAAGTTCAGACTGACTCTTATCTACCTCCACGATCTGTCGGGATAGGCGTGCTGCCTCGGCCGTAATCGCATTAAGCTGCGGTGAGATCTCCTGCTCTTCGGAGCGCAACAATTCCAGAGAGCTGAGGGCGGCTAGTTCCGATTCAACGACCGAAGCGACCCTAGCTCGGTTCGTTTGCCAAGTTGCCGCTCGTTCGATCAAACTCTGGATCAAGGCAATCTCTGCGCGCCTGCCCTTTAGTTGATCGGTCGCCTGCGCCGCCCTGATCTCCTGGTCACGTAGGTCGATGGCGGCCTTTTCGTCGGCAGCACGGAGTTGCGCAACGGCATCTATCAAGCGGCTCGATTCGTCCCTAAGAGCTCTCTGTTCCTGGACAAGTTTTGTATACACGGGCTTCGTGGTGCGGACCCATTCAAGAAGTAGGGACCGTGATTGGGCCCCCGTACATTTGGCGTTCATTTCGGCGAGTCGTTGTTCCGCACTCTGCTGCGCTGATTCGGCAGCAACGCGCTTTTCCTCTGACACGCGAAGTCCGTGCTCTCTTTGTGAAATTTGCTGCTGTAGGTTGGCGAGATCGACCTGCATCGTCGGCAGGTCGGTGACTTCCTTTGCTAGACCGGCCAGGCGCTCGCTACGGCTTTGACTGTCCCCGTGGCGAACCTCGATGGACGCCCGCCAGCCGCGCATAATTGCCGCGTCGGGCCTTCCCGGTTCCACGTCAAACCCCGCCGCAACAATTCTGGCGCGCAATGCATCAAGTTGCGCGTCGAGTATTTCACTGTTGGTGGCTGATTTGCTCGTTTGACGCAGCCGGTCCAGTTCCCTCTTCTCGTCGGTGATCTGTTCCGAGAGTTCTTTGATTTCCATGTTAGCGTCCGTGATGGTTGACTCTAGAAGCTCGCGAACCTTGTTCGCTTTGCTCACGGCATTTGTGTAATCTTGGAACGCGAGCATTCGGGAAACGATTTCTGCAGGTAGACGACAATCATCCCGAAAATCTTTGGTGAGTTCCTGCTGCTCCTGATTAAAGAGATGGGTGGCCCGGAAGAGATTAACAAAGTTTTCGAGACGGTCCGCGGCTGGTAACTCGCGGCCTGTTAGTTCCGCCAATATGGTTTTGCGGTCGGTGACTCGACCGTCCAACAAAGGCTGTTTCCGGCTACTCACGCCCCGCGTTATCTTCCTAACAGCACCATTACATTGAAAGGAGAGCGACACAACGCCCTCCTCATTTCTGGCGTCGAGATGCTGCGCCGTCTTCGTGAAATGCGCTTCACTGGACGAATCGATGCGTCCGATTCCACCAGTGACTGCGAAGTCGATGGCGTCGAAGAACGAGGTCTTACCGAATCCGTTTGGCCCATAGAGTATGGTGACATCCGCTCCAAGAGAGAATTCCTGCGGTTTGCGATAGGCTCTAAAGTTCTTGATGGTCACACTGCCGAGCCGAACGGATTCTGCGCTTCCGTCCGATTGCGCAACCGGAGCGTTAGCAACAGACTTGAGTTCCTGCGGTTGACCAAACTCTCCGCTGATGCAATCCTCAACAATTCGCTCGGCACCGCGTTCACGTTGGACAGCAACATATCTCGCCAGAACAAGGGGAACGCCGCACTGCCTCAAAAACGTCTGTGCCGATGGTGGTCTGAGAGTTTTGCCGTTTAACGGCGTTAGCGGGAGAAACGGCAGGCGGGCAAGCGACGTACCGAGTGGCGACGCGAGCGGAATGACAAATTTGCGGCAGAAAAGTACGTCGGTTTCGACTGTCGAGCAGAATTGATCGAGATTGGAAGCGCTCGGCTGTACGCAAAATACGAACGCGAGGTCGAGGGCATCCCATAGGCCTCGCCGTTCTTTAAAGAAGGTTTTGAATCGGGCGTACAAAGCATCATAGTTTCCTGTCATATCGCCGTTGGAGAACGCAAAACCCGCCATAACATGCTCTGTTTTCAACAGCAGAAGGGGTTCATGTACGGAATCGACCGTCTCGACAGTTAGCTGCGAGCCGGGGAGGACGCCTGCGAGATACGTTCGAAGACTATCAGCGGTCGGAGCAGAATTATGTTGCGAGTTCGGCACCGATTGCTCCCGGAACGGCAGCTACAGTGGCCGTTTGCTGGAAAATACTTAGCAAATTTCGATACCCGAGATGCAATAAACCGCTGGCCGGGTCAGTGATATTACGTTCATTTCCCAAATGCGGGCTCTCTGGCTGCAAGAAGCTGCCAAATCGCCGCAACCACGGATTGTTGTCCGGATCGCGCGAGACAAGAAGGGTCTGGCGTCGCGGCGGAGACAATAGACGCTGAGAATATTTTAGACAATCCTCGTGCGATTCTCCACGAATCGCTACAAGATCAACTGCCTCGCTGTTCATCACCACCGAGGCGTGGGCAGATTCCTGGCCGACCGTAGGAGGGGAAGAACCGAGACAGACAATGTCAAGCGTATGCACAAGATGCTCCAGCGCGTGAGATTCTGTCTGATCCCAATCATCAGCGTGCTTCGCTGTCGATTCCTGAGCGGCCAATTTCACCGCATGCGCGGCAGACTGAGGCGAAATCTGGCGTAGTGCGGCAACGGTTTGTAGGTGTGTGGCGTTCGTCGGCGTAGCCAGCGCCACGTTGGGATAGGTGGCGCTCAAACTCGGAAGTTCATCCAGCTCATCATTCAACCATTTGATACACGCGGGGACTGACTCGGAGGGAGCACGTCGGTCAATCACGCCGTCCAACGGGAAGACAAAGGCATTCTCGACGGCAATCGTCCTCCCGGCAGCTCCGGCGTTTAGTGAGTTGGGATTTACCTGCAAGAATGAATGGATGCAGGCACCACGCTCCCGAAACACAAAATCGCGATAAGCAGATAACAGCGTACTTGAACGAACGCTTATCCCACCATTTGAGAACGTCGGACTGCAGTCAGGTTGCGTAAATAGGGTCTGAGGAGGAAATATCAAGCTGGTGCTGCCAAAAGAGTTGGCCTTTCCGGGCTTACAGTTTCCCGCGCCGTTCGCGAATAGCAGACAAGCTCGATCACGTCGGACACTCGGCGCTGTGTTTTGGTCGAAGAATCTGCTCACTTCGGAGAGAAAAGTGTCATGCGATGGCTTCGGATTGCTTTGGACGACAAAAAGCCATGAGAGCGCGATTTCAGCCTGTGCTTGGGCCGCTTGTCCCTGTAAGTCGTCCAATACCCACTGCCATACTTTTTTATTTTCGACCGTCGCAATCCAGTCGAAACAGACGAGTGAGCAAAAGCGGTATCTCGTTTGGTTATCGAATGAACCCGTAAATGTAAAAACTGAGTTTCCGCGAAACATATGTTGGTAATGAACGTTCAGTTCTTGCCACGCGGGGCAAAGTTTGGGCTGGAGCCAACGTTCGATGGTTCCATCACCGGCCTTTACCCAAGTGATTCCGCAGTTAGTCCAGGCATTATTAGCAACACGATCTAGGCTGTTGTGGTTCACATCGAGATGGGTGCCTGGCGTGTTGGCGAGCGTAGCAAAGTCCGGCCGCGAAAGGGCGTCGGTCCCACCGATAACTATTGTGCCATTTGGCCATTCGGTGGCTTGGAGGGCAGACTCCACCAGTGCTACACCTTCGGGAAACGGAATACTGTATTCGGGGAAAATGGTGAAATGCGTTTTGGATGCGCCGTGCCGCGCGGCGCGGGAGACGTCGAGAGTCTGAGAGACCATCGCTAGCTGCTGCGGCTTTGCCTGCGCCGTGCACCGATAGGGCTCTACTGCGGTTAGCGAAAGATGCGGCTGAACAATGACCATTCCGACGCGATCACTTGGGAGTATGACGTTGCGCGTGGATAGATCAATTCTTTCGATATGAACCAAATGGGCAGCCCCCTCTAGCCTTAGTTGGTCAGAATTACCGAGGAAATACCATCAAAACCATGACGCGGCCGAGATAGCTTCTCGCCATGCCGCTCTCCAGGGCGAGCTTTACCAGTTGTGGTGGCCGCCCCGCGTCGCGGTCCTCCTCGCGCACCCCATACAACTCGTCGATCAGGCTCGGCAGTGTATCGTCGGCACGCACGACATTCCCATACCACATATGTTCTTTCGAAATGCCTGAGGCCATGCTGCGCAGACACCGTGCGGTCTGCATGAGTTGCTCGATCCTCATCCCAACGTGAAACCAATCCAGGATTGTCTGTCGGGGAGGTTCGAGCATAAACCTGCCACTGTGGCCCCTCCCCCTATTCAGAGACCGCTTCGTCCCGGCCGGTCGCGGCCGCTGCCCTCGCCATTCCGGACCGTGCCGCATTGATCTTCTCGGCATACTGCAGCGGCATCCGCGTCGATTTCCACCCACCGGCCTGCGTGATGGCCGCCAAGTCGATGTCGAGCTCTGCGAGATCCTGGGCGGCGCCCACGCGGGTGGAATGCCCGCTCACCTCCGCCACGAACCTGGCCGGCAGCCCAATCCATTGCGCCACACGTTTGAAGATGGGCGCAATGCTGCCGGGATGTAATGCATCGCCAATTTCATCTCGACCAATCAACCGGCGAAATATCGGCCCTTCACTGATATTCGCATGGTCCAGCCATATTTTTAGCCACTTCACAGTCTCCCGTGAAAGATAGGCAATCCTCCCCTGCCCTTCGGTGTCCGTCTTACCTCGCCGAATCAACGCCTGACCGGTGCCGTTCGGCCAGAACTCAATGTCCCTCAACTCCAGTGCCACGAGCTCCCCGCGCCGAGCAAGGGTCTCGTAAGCCACGCAGAGTAGAGCACGTTCCCGGTCCGCGCGAAGGCCTTCGCCCGCGCTCACGATAAATTCCTTGATCTCCTTCCAGCCCAAGGCTCGCGCTTGCGCCTGCCGCGCCGAGGTCTCCCGCCCCATCTTCTTTAGCGCCAACCGCACCGCCTCGCTGGAACACGAATTCAATAACCCCGCCCCTAGGTGCGCTCGCCCGATCGTCGCGATATACCGTCGCACGGTTGCCGGCTTCTTGCCGGCCTTCACTTCATGTTCGATGAAGGCACGGATGGTGGTTGGGTCCGCCGGCAGAAACGGGGCGCCGCGCCCTTCGCAGAACACTTGGAATATCGCCCCGTCCGCCTTTTGCGCCCGCAGGGTGTTCGCCGAGTAAGCCCCTTCGGCCATCCCCTGCCATTCCCGCAGTCGATCCAACGGCCTCGTCGCCGGTTGCGCAGGCGTCGTCACCGCCAAAGATTCAGGCCGGTTTCTGGGCGATTTCATATAGCCATCCTAACACGCGCCGCACCATACACGCGATAACTGTAATTATCGTCGATGAAGGCGCACGCAGCGAGCCATTCATTTCTACGACTTCGATGGATCCAGGCAGGGTATCGGCGTGGCGCCGCGCCGGGCCAACCGGACGACCGTGAAGATAACTTCGGCCGCAATAACACTCTCTGAAAGCTATGAGCCCTAAACTCAGCCTTACCGTGCTTGGTGCGCGGAATTCGAAATCCAGTTGGCGTTGCCAGCTAACCCGTAGGATCCGCGCGAGCTTGTTGGCAATCGCGACCGCGGCCTTGTTGTGACCGCTGTGTGCGCGCACTTGCAGACTCGAGGCGCGCCGTGCCGTGAGGCTATTGATTAGCCCGCCATCAACCTTCGGGACGCAGGACTCGCAGTTTTGAGTCCTGTCACCCGACGGTCCGTTCCTCTACGAGATATTCAGCTTTGCGGCCGTTGCCAGAATTGCAGCCATCTGTACATCGGTTGACGATCTCAGTGAAACCGGCACCAGGCGCGCCGCGCGCTGGTAGCCGATCAGGCGCTCTTGTAATGCCTTGCGGGCAATGATGCGTAAGTCGCCGGCGCCGGTCAGGCGAGCAAGCCGCTCCGCCATGGCCAGTGTCCGCAACATGGCGGTCCCGTACTCGTATTGAACGAGGTCGCGATAGCTAAGAATGCGCCGCCCCTTCTCGGAGGCTTTGATTTCCTCGATTTCCTCGATGGCGCCACCGCTCTCCTGGACGGCGTCCTCGACGGAGGCAAAATGTGCGGCCTCCGCATCGCTGTTCGATGCCGCGCGCAAAGTCGGCAGAAAGGGCCTTAGCAGCTTCTCATCCGCGCGCACCATCCCAATCTCTTCATCGAGTACCTCGGCAAGAGTGCGACCGCAGGGCCGAGGAATCTACGTTGGTATCAAAGGCGCTCGTTCCATCCTCGCGCGTGCGCCAGGATGTCGAGCAATCATTTATTGACGCATTGTACAAATTTATGCGCCATACGGCTATTCTTTTGGCGCATAAGCTTGATTAGTGCGCCACAAACGAGTATTTATTGGCGCACTAGCCAGAATTGCGCCATTCAAAGCCATGCCTAAGCACCTAGCGCCCGATTTACTAGAACAAGTCAAAGCCCTGCTACGCCAACAGCCGCTAGGGCTCAGCTTCGCTGAACTTCAGAATTCACTGCAGGGTGTTGCGAGCCGGCGGTCGCTGCAGCGTCGCCTTGAACAGTGGACGCGCCAGAAAACGATCCGAACCGAAGGGGTGCGTCGTGGCCGGCGATATTTCGAAAGCCGCGCCCCCGGCGAAGCACAGGTCATCCAACCCGCAGCTGGCGCACTGCGTGTTGCTGGCACATCACCGGAGGTCACCCCGAGCGTACCAATCTCGATCGCGGGTCGAGAAATTCAGGGCTTCGTCAGACGACCCCTGGTCGACCGTCCGCCGGTCGGCTATCAGCGCGAGTTCCTCGAGGGCTATGTCCCAAATCAGACGGCATATCTGCCCGAGATCATCAGAACCCATCTGCATGAGTTGGGCCGTACGTCCGACGACAATCGCCCCGCGGGGACTTATGCGCGAGACATTCTGAACCGACTCCTCATCGACCTTTCATGGTCCTCGAGCCGCCTGGAAGGAAACACCTATTCGCTCATAGATACGCGCGAACTCATCGAGCGCGGAACCGCAGCAGCAGGAAAGGATGCCAAGGAAACACAGATGATCCTCAATCACAAGGCCGCAATCGAACTCCTGGTCGATTCGGCGGCGGAAATTGGGGTCAACCGTTACACGATCACTAACCTGCACGCGATCCTCGCTGACAACCTGCTCGACGATCCGAGAAATGCAGGGAGGCTCCGCGCAACGGCAGTTGCGATCAGCGCGTCCACGTACGTGCCAACGGCGATCCCGCAGTTGATCGAGGAGATGTTTAGCCGGCTGGTCGATATAGGTGGCGCCATCCACAATCCTTTCGAGCAGTCTTTCTTCTTGATGGTCCACATCCCTTACTTGCAGCCTTTCGTAGACGTCAACAAACGCACATCTCGTCTCGCCGCAAACATTCCGCTCATCCGGCGCAATTTGGTGCCGCTGTCGTTTCTCGATGTGCCGGAGCAGCCTTACATCGATGGGCTCATGGGCATCTATGAATTGCGTCGGGTCGAACTACTCCGCGATCTTTATGTTTGGGCTTACGAGCGCTCCGCCCGACAATACAAGACTGTACGCGACTCTCTCCCTGAGCCGGATCCATTCCGCTTACGATACCGGAACGCATTGACTGAAATCGTCGGTGACATCGTCCGGGGACGAATCCCGCAGACCCAGGCAGCAATTGCCGATTTCGCCCGCCCGACGGTCGAAGCGGCCGACATTCCGGCATTCACTCAGATGGTTCTGCGAGAGATCGGTGACCTTCACGAGGGGAACATTGCCCGGTTTCGTCTGCGACCGTCCGAATATCAGCAGTGGCGCGCTTCATAGAACCGATTGAACGCCGGCTACGTCTTACACTTCGGCCGGCCGAACTCTCGCTTTCTTGCGCGGTCCCATGCGGCCGTGTACGCCGTCCCACCAGCCTTGAATGACGGCGGTAGTTTTCTGCGCCTTCGCACCCTCGTACAGGAGGATTCGCTTGATCGTTCTGAAACGGCGGGCGAAGCTCTTGACCGCCCAAGTTCCCCATTTGAGATTCCCGTACTCGCGCAGCATCACGGTGTCGTTGCGCGCAAAGTAATAGCAGCGATCGGGTGAATGGTTGGTCGTCAATTTTCGCATCCACAGCCACTTGTGCAGCGTGGGCGCTCCTACGGAGTGCGACATCAGCGGCCGGCGCGCGTTGATGAGCCGAAAGCCGGCGGCTTTCGCCCGGATGCAATACTCGTTGTCGACATGGTCGATGAAGAACTCTTCTCTGAAGGGTCCGATGCGTGAATAGGCTGGCAGGGAAAGCAAGGAGCCCGAGGTAATCACCAGGTCGACCTCGACCCACGATTCGTCCGGGGCTGGTTCGGCTTCGGTGCCGGGGTGGATCAGTTCTCTTCGCAGATCGCGATAGCCGGAACCGATCACCGCCAATGCTTCCTTGGCCGGAAAAGACTCATAGACGGCCAGCAGCGTATCGAGCAGATCGTGCTGAACGCGGCTGTCCTGGTCGAGCAGCAATGCCCAGCGGTATCCCAGCGCAGATGCCCGGGCAACGCCGATATTCAGCGCACGGGCGATCCCGAGATTCTCTGCATTGAGTATCAGGCTGATCCCGGGGAGCGACGCGACTTCGCGCAGCATGGCCACTTCGGTATCCGCGGAGCCATTGTCCACCACGACCAGTGCGCTTACTTGCGAGGAGATCTCGCGCAGCCGGGCCGGGAAACCGGCATCCGGATGATAGGTAACGACGACGCCGTAGACATCGCTCTTGTTCATTCCGCCCTTGACCAATAGGACGACAGGGCCGTCAGGCACGACCGTATGTTCTCGAAGCCGAAGAAAGATCCGGCCCGGATCTGCCAGCTCAAGAATTTGCCGATTTTGCTGACCAGCAGGAATACATCCCTGTACTCCCGGCGGCCGTCCGCGACATACGCGAGTTTCAGGGCATCGCAGGCGATGGCTCCCGGCAGCTTGTAGATGCGCGAACGAGCGGCGAAGGGATCGCGGACGCTGACCGTGAGCCGGGAGTCGCCGACAAGAATCCAGGTGGCGATGCGCTCCATGATGAATATCTTCATCGGTGAATCCTGGCGGCCCCGGTATGTGGTCGCGCTGCGCAGCTCCGCGCCCAACGGGTCATCGGGCGACTCCGCGATCGCGAATAGTTGTTCGGTGACTTTAAGCCAGGCCCTCCAGAAGCGCGGCTTCGCGATCACATAGTTGGAATACACCTCGTTGCGCGAGGTGGTGACGAGTTCATTCAAGTCGGTGGGCCGGCCGATGCGCTCGAAGAACCGTGCGGCGACATCCAAGAGGCCCGGATGAACCGCATCCCCGTACTTGAAGACATTCAAATGATAGGCGGTCAGATGAAGGCTCGGCGTGAAGAGAACGACATCGGTCGCCGCGCTCTGGCGGCCGAGAAACTCGCGTACCGCGGCGGCGCTCAAATTCGTTTTCTGTTTGAATTTCGGGGACAGAAATCCGTAATACGCTTCTTCATCCAAGGGTTCGTTCAGCAGGAACTTTCGGATGGGCCAATATTCGAACCAGTCGGGTCGTTCGTTGGAAGAGTTGTCCAACACCAGGAAGCCGGGGTCCAACGCCTCGGGCTTAGCGTAATAAATCTGGTAGACGAATATGTCCGGCATGAGCAGGGGCGCCTTGGAATGCACGGCTTGGGGGCGGCCGATGCCGCTGTGATTCGGCATAGCGGCATGGTTCGCGAGTTTGCATCGGGTTACTCCCTGCGAACCCCGGGCGCCGAGCCCGTCTGTGGATCAGTCGACACATACGAGGTTTTGATGCCGATGAAGGTGCTTCGCCCGGAGGATCGATAAGTGCCCTTCGTCATCTCGAAGGCGATATCCGCCCCGAGGTTGTCGAATTGTTCGAGGACCAGATCGAAGCCTGAGTCCTTGATGGCCTGCAGGAGAAACTCCCGCTGAACCCAAAAGGACGTCCGATTGCCCCACGATGCCCAGCGGCGGTTTTCCCGATCGCGGTATGCGCGCTCATTCCTGAATTCCGAGAACCAGCGCCCCGGCAAGCCTTCATTCCGTGTCATATAAGACAGCTTGTGCGTCGTCGTGCCGGTGTTCTTGAGAGGAATGATCCGCGACAGGGCACGGCGCAGCCGCCTGGGATGAATGAGGCTGGGAGAGTCGTCCGCCTGCGAAAAATGCGTCTGCAGCATCAATACTCGCTTGGTCACCCGCGACAAGAGGCTCAGCAGCTCGCGGGGCTTGTCCACGTGATAGAACAGCCCGCAGCAGAATGTCGCGTCGAACAAACCGTAATTGCCGATGTTCCATACATCATCGCGGACGAATTCCAAATTCGGCAGATTCACCTTGGACTGCACGTAGCGGCACGCTTCGATATTCGATTCGCGCACATCGACGCCGAAGGCCTGGTAGCCCAGCCGCGCGAATTCGACCGTGTAGCCGCCTTCGAGACAGCCTAAGTCGGCGACGCGCACCTGGCTCTTGTCGCCGCAGAACGTGGCGTCGAGGATGCGTTTGGCCCCCAAGAACCAAGGATGAACCTCCATCGAGGGGCCGGCTTCCGGCTTGGTATAGCTGCCATCGTCCAATCGAATGTTGTGGGCGGTGAAATTGATCAAGGGTTTTCGCTCATGAGCCTTCCGGCGAGGGGGGATGATAGCCGATGGCCCGCAGGGGCGCTAAGATGGGCCCGCCGCCAATTAGGAGATCTGCATGAATCGTCTACTTCTCGCATTGGGCATGACTTTGTTTGCAGCCGTCGCCGTGGCCCAGGATCGCACCGCCCCCGCCCCGAATGCCGAGGTCTATATCATCTCCCCGCGCAACGGCGCGACGGTGCACGGGCCGGTGACCGTGCGCTTTGGATTGAAGGGCATGGGCATCGCGCCGGCGGGGGTCAAATTCGAGAACACGGGGCACCATCATCTGCTCGTCGACACCGACTTCAGCGAATTGAAGCTCGATGCGCCGCTGCCGGCGACCGACAAGATTCTGCACTTCGGCAAGGGTCAAACCGAGACGACGCTGACGCTGGCGCCCGGCAAGCACACTTTGGAACTGGTGTTTGCGGACTACTTGCACAAGTCCTTCGATCCGCCGCTGCACTCGAAGAAAATCACCATCACCGTGGAATGACATGCGGGCGATACTGCACATCGACATGGACGCCTTCTATGCGTCCGTGGAAGAACAGGATCGCCCGGAACTCAAAGGTAAGCCCTTGATCGTCGGCGGCACGGGCGGCCGCGGCGTGGTCGCCGCGGCCAGCTATGCCGTGCGGCGCTATGGGGTGCGCTCGGCCATGCCCATGCGCGAAGCGCTGCGCCGCTGCCCCGAGGCCATCTGCGTGCCGCCGCGCATGGCGCGCTACAAAGAGGTGTCGGACCAGGTATTCACGATTTTTCACCAATTCACGCCCATCGTGGAAGGTCTGTCCTTGGACGAAGCCTTCCTCGATGTCACACAGAGTCAGCGGCTGCTGGGAAGCGCGGAGTCGATCGGGGGCGAAATCCGCCGCCGCATTGCCGGGCAGACCGGCCTCACGGCATCGGTGGGAATCGCGCCCAACAAGCTGCTGGCCAAAATCGCCTCCGACTTGAACAAGCCCGACGGCATGTGCCGAATCGGCGCGGACAATGTGCGCGAGGTCTTGGATGGATTGCCCATCGAGAAATTGTTCGGTGTCGGGCCGAAGAGCTTGCCGGGAGTGCATGCCGCGGGAATCCGCACCTTCGGCGATTTGCGCCTGGCGGCGGACGAGGTGTTGTGGCGTGCCTTCGGCAAGCATGGAAAATCCATGCGCGACCGTGCATCCGGTCTTGACGATAGGCCGGTCGAAGCCAATCGCGAAGAGAAATCGATCGGCGCGGAGGAGACCTATGAGAGGGACCTGCGCGGGGCGGCGGCCCTCAACGTGCAGTTGCTGCGGCTCGCCGACAGGACGGCCTCGCGGCTGCGGGCCCACCGGCTTTGCGCCGGCACCGTGAGCGTCAAAATCCGCCGTGCCGATTTCACAACTTACACCCGGCAGCGCGCACTCGGGCGGCCCACGCAGGACACCGCGGCCGTGTCGGCGGCCGCGCAGACTCTGCTGGCGCGCTGGCTGGCCGTCCAACCCGATGCCGCAGTGCGGCTATTGGGGGTCTCGGTCAGCGATCTTCAGACCTCGCAGCAAGAGGATTTGTTCGCCGGCCATCCCGCGGAACCCTCGCGGCTGGACTCTGCGATCGACGGCATCCGCGAACGCTTCGGGTCCGGTATGCTGACCCGCGCCAGCTTGCTGCCCCCCACGGCCAGCGGCTCCTAAAGCAATGTACCTTCGCTTCTTCGGGCTGAACGAAAAGCCCTTCGCCATTACGCCGGATCCTCGCTATCTCTATTTGAGCGAGCGCCACGCCGAGGCTCTGGCGCATCTCTTGTACGGCATCAACGAGTCCGGGGGTTTCATTCAGCTGACGGGGGAGGTCGGCACGGGGAAAACCACCGTGGTGCGCACCTTATTGTCGCGCGTCCCGCATCATGCCGACGTTGCCGTCATATTGAATCCGCGGGTGACGCCGGTCGAGTTCCTGCTCACCATCTGCGAAGAGCTGGGCCTGCCGCTTGCCGACGGCGACCGCGACAGCGTCAAGCAGATGGTGGACGCGCTCAATCGGCGGCTGCTGTCGGCCCACGCCGATGGGCGGCGCATCATCGTGATCGTGGACGAGGCGCAGAACCTGACCGCCGAAGTCCTCGAGCAGGTCCGGCTGCTGACCAATCTCGAGACCCCCACGCAGAAGCTGCTGCAGATCATCCTGATCGGGCAGCCGGAACTTCGCGAGCTGCTGGACCGCACCGACCTCAGGCAGCTGGCGCAGCGAATCACCGGTCGATATCACTTGGAGCCCTTGTCGCGGGAGGAAACTCTGGGCTATGTGCGCCACCGGCTGCGGGTCGCCGGCGCCGCCGGGGAAATATTCACACCCTCGGCGCTGGGCGAGGTGCACCGGCTGGCGTCGGGCATCCCGCGGGTGATCAATGTGACCTGCGACCGGGCGCTGCTCGGAGCCTACACCCAGGAAACGCGCAAAGTGACGGCGGCTCTGGTGCGCCAGGCGGCCGGCGAGGTCTATGGCCGCCGCTTCCTGCCCTCATGGCTGGGATGGCTCGCCGGTGCATTGGGGCTCGCGGGCGTAGCCGGCGCCGCGTTTCTCGGCTGGCACCTGTGGCAGCGGCAAATCTCCCCCCTGCATGCTTCCCGCAACCGGGCGCAGCATCTCGCCGAGCCCACGGCTCCCGTCATGGCCGACCCGCCTCCCGCGGCGGCGGCACCATCGGCCCCGCTGCCGGTGCCGGCGGCCAAGCCGTCCGGAGCGCCGGTCGCGACGTCCATCAATGCCTTGCTGGCCGCCAACAGCGCCAATACCACCGACCCCGCCGCCTTCCGCCGCCTGCTGTCGCTATGGGGTACGGCCATGGCGGACGACAAGGACCCCTGCGGGCAGGCGGCCAAGGCGGGCCTGTCTTGCCTGGATCAGCGCGGCTCATGGGCCCAGGTGCGAGCCTTGAACCGGCCTGCCATCCTGACGCTGACCGATGATCACGGGCAGAGGCACCGAGTCGTGCTGTCCGCATTGGACGATCGATTCGCAACCTTGGACTTGGGCGAGCACAACCAGCGGGTGCCCCTCGACGAAGTGTCGCGGGACTGGTTCGGTGAATTCACCGTCGTGTGGAAGCCGAAGACGGCGCGCACCCGGCCCTTGTCGCTGGGAATGAAGGGAGACGAGGTGCGCTGGCTGCGCCGTAGCCTCAATGCCCTGAAGGGCGCCGCCTCGGATCCGAATACCGACGATGTCTACGATGAGCAACTGGCGATTGCCGTGCAGAATTTCCAACGCGAGCATCGGCTGAACGTCGACGGCATTGCGGGAATACAAACCCAAGTCGTGCTCGACACCGCGCTGGCCGAACCGGGTTCGCCGCTGTTGCTTCCCAACGCGCCGCGGGGCGGCTGAGGTCTTCATGTCCTTCATTCTCGATGCACTCAAGAAATCGGAAATCGAACGCCAGCGGCAATCCGTGCCCGGTCTGATGGATTCGCGCCCGAGCCCGCGCCGCAGCCGCTTGCCGATTTGGGCCGTCGCGCTTTGCGTGCTGCTCGGCATCAATTTGTCGGTCTTGACCTATGTCTTGATGCGAAAAAGCGCTCCCGCCGCGCAGGCCTCGCACCCGGCGGTCGCGGCGCCCGCAGTCGCGGCATCGGCGCTGCGCCGCCCGCCTCCCAGCCTTTCAGTCCTTTGGACACCGCACCGCAGTACGCGCCGGAAATTCCGGTCGCGCCGCTGACCGAAAGCACGCCTCCCGAGTCCCCGCCAAGGCACTCGGACCGGGCCCGAGAGCCGGATGCGGGCGGCGCGCTCCCGG
Organism: uncultured Gammaproteobacteria bacterium; assembly: GCA_963784105.1. GTDB lineage: Bacteria > Pseudomonadota > Gammaproteobacteria > Steroidobacterales > Steroidobacteraceae > Bog-1198. The sequence goes on along the minus strand of CAWAQE010000002.1, from coordinate 639,778 downwards.
CGCATCGTTCGGATCCGCTGCTCACCGAGAGCGCGGGCGCCGAGAATGACGAAGTGCTGCCCACCATCAGCGAAATCAGCTTGAGCGGTCCGAATGCGCTACCCGAGCTGCACCTCGACGTGCATGTCTATGCGACCCAGCCGGCCGAGCGCTTCGTGTACATCAATATGCGCAAGTACCACGAAGGCTCGAAGCTCGAGGAAGGCCCCACCGTCGAGCGCATCCGGCGCGACGGGGTGGTGCTGAGCTACCAGGGCCTGCGATTCCTGCTGCCGCGGCAGCAGTAGGGCCTACTCGGCCAGCACGAAGGTTACTTTCAAACGCACGCGATATTCGCTGATCTTGCCCTTGGCAACGACCACCTCCTGGCTCGCCACCCAGGCTCCCGCGACATTCTTCAGAGTTTTGGCGGCGCGCTTCACTCCATTCTCGAGAGCGTCATCGAAGCTCTTCTTGGACGACGCTATGATTTCCGTTACTCGTGCGACTGATGACATGTTCGGCTCCCGTGTGTCTTTGGACCCTCGTCCTCGCATCGTGACAGGTATGTGTTCTTGGCACTAGCTTGCGCGGCGTCGCGTCGTTACCATGTGCCGGACGATTTCATTACCGCGGAGAGTCGCCGTCTTGGGGTACCCGTTTCTCGTGCGCTTGTCGCTCGCGGCCATGGCCTCGCTTGCGCCGGGCGCCGGCGCCCTGGCGGGTGTGATCGCGGGCGCCGTGACCTTCCCGACCCAGCTCGTGCCTTCGATGACTGTCTATGTCGCCGGCCTCGATACTGCGCGCGTCCGTTCGGTGCCGCTGGAGCGCGGGCACGCGAGCTTCACGGTCCAAGTGCCCCCCGGCCGCTATCTGGTGTTCTTGGCACCCAACGAGCCCGGCGCGCCCAACATCTATGGAGCCTACACGCAGTACAGCCTATGCGCGCCGCGCGATGCCGGCGGGTGCGCGGATCACTCGCTGGTTCCGGTGATCGTTACGGCGAAGGCCCCCCGCGCCACGGTGACCATCGATGACTGGTATTTGCCCGATGAGGTCGCCCTGCAGATAGACCGCATTCGCGGGGTCTCGGCCGGCGGCGGTTTCGAAACAGAGCCCTTGAGCGCACCGCGATTCTCGGAATATCCGAGCGAATCGTTCGATGCCTCAGGGTCGCCCAAGATCGATTTCGGCGGCAGCGACCTGTCCGAGGAGGATCGCGAGAACGTGCAGCATGCGCTGTCGGGCGGTCCGAACTTCGCCGGCCATGTCACGGCGGCAGTGGCGCCCTGCGGCCCGGCATGCAGCCGACTTCTGCTGATCGACTGGCAGAGCGGCCGGGTACTGCAGCCATCGTCCCCCGCCGAGATCCGGGGAACGCTGCCGTGCCGGGCGGAGGAGGCCATCCTGTTCCGGCGCGACAGCCGGCTGCTCAGCGTTTCTCGCCTGCAGGGAACGGCCGTGATCACACAGTACTATGTGTGGAATCAAAAGAATGCCGAACTCGTGCAGAGCGCGGAGTATCAGCGGACCGCGCAGACGTTCTGCGCGGTTGCGGCGCGCTGAGCGCGATCATGCGATGATTCACCCATGCGAAAGATATTGACGCTGACCATGAGCGGCCTGGTGACCGTCTTGCCCCTGGCATTGACGGTGTACGTGATCTGGTGGCTGGTGCAGACGGTCGAGGGTTGGCTGCGCCGCGCGCTGATCGCGCTGCGCATCGTGAGCCCGGAGCATTATTGGCCGGGCTTGGGGCTGGTCGCCGGATTTTTGCTGCTGCTGCTCGTCGGCAGTCTGGTCAACGCCTATGCCGGCAAGATCCTGCTCAAGTATTGGGACGACTTCCTGGGCCGGATTCCCTTCGTCAAGACTCTTTACGGCGGATTTCGCGACGTCGTGAGCTTGCTCCCGTCCGGCAGCGGCGAGAAGCGCGATCTGCAGCGCGTGGTATTGGCGCGCTTCGCTGACGTGCGCGCCATCGGTTTCGTCACTCGGGAGGATGTGCCGACGGTACTCGTGCCGCACGGCGGCCACGACTGGGTAACCGTGTATTTTCCGATGAGCTATGCCTTCGGCGGCTACACCATTTACCTGCCGCGCGACCACATCGAGCCCCTCGACATTTCGGTCGAAGATGCCATGCGGCTGGCGATCACCGCGGGCCTGACGGCAGCCGGTAGCCGCGCCAACAGTTAGGGACCTTCGCACCTCATGGTCAAGCACTGCCTGCTGGTCCTTGCACTCGCAGCGGCTCACCCCGCGGCTGCATGGAGCGGCGGCGCGCCCGGAGCACCGGCGCGGCCGCCGGCCTCGCATGCCGCGGCCGACAAATACCTGCTGTGGCGAACGCAGGCCGCGGCGACCCTGGCCGCCCGCGCGGATGCGAATTCATTGGCGACGGCCGCTGCGCTGCGCTACGTGGCACCGCCCAGCCTCAAGGCGGGCACGCCCAAGCCCGGCCCGTCGGCCCTGGATTTGGCGGCGCGCGCCAGCGACCTGGCCCCGCAAAGCGCCAGCATCGGCTGGCTGCATCTGCAATTGTGCGCAAAGTGGCCGAGCTGCGACATCCGCGACGCGGCCACCGTCATGCGCTGGGTGGATGCGGACAATGGCGCCGCCTGGCTGCAAACTCTGGCGGCGGCGCAGAAAGACCGGAACCCAACCGAGATCGACCGAATCTTGGCTGACATGGCGCATGGAGCACGATTCGATCTCTACTGGAACCGGATCGTGGTGATGATGGTCGATGCCTTAAGTGCGGCGCGCGACGAGCTGCCGAGCGGCTATGCGGGTTCGGACTGGTCGCGGCTCAGCACCGCCAGCGGGATCGCTGCCGGCGAGGTGATTCCGCCTTTCACGGCGCTCGCGGATGCCTGCCGGGAACCGAGCACGGCGGCGGAGCGGCGCGAGCTCTGTTTGAGACTGTCGAAAATCATGCAGCGCGGCGACACCATCGCCGCGCAGCTGGCGGGTTTCAGCCTCGAAAGGCATCTGCTCGCGCCCGACAGCAAGGAGGCGCGCGCTGTCGCGGAGCGCAGGCATGTGCTGGAGTGGCGTGTGGCGGCGGCGGCCGAATTCGACCATCCGCTCCTGCCCTGGACGAAGAACGCGCACGCGCGCGTGCGCCTGGCGCACATGCGCGCCATGTCGCGCGAAGAGGACGTCTGCATAGCGATACTGCGAGAACACAAGATGGCGCTCGAACCCCCGGAGGCACACCCGTGATCGACCTGTACTACTGGCCGACTCCCAACGGCCACAAAATCACTCTTTTTCTGGAAGAGACGGAAATACCGTACCGCATCGTGCCGGTGAACATCGGCGCGGGCGAGCAATTCCAGCCGCATTTCCTTGCCATCTCGCCCAACAACCGCATGCCGGCCATCGTCGACCATGCACCGATGGAGCGCGGCGCGCCGATTTCGGTGTTCGAATCCGGCGCCATTCTTTTGTATCTGGCGGACAAGAGCGAGCGATTCATCGCACAGGATCTGCGCGGCCGCGTGGAGACTCTGCAGTGGCTGTTCTGGCAGGTGGGCGGGCTCGGGCCCATGGCCGGGCAGAACCACCATTTCGCAAGATACGCTCCCGAGAAGCTCCCCTATGCCATCGAGCGGTATGTCAAAGAGACCAATCGCCTGTACGGCGTGCTGAACCATCGGCTCGCCGACCGCGAATTCATCGCCGGCGCCTACTCCATCGCCGACATGGCGGCGTATCCCTGGATAGTGCCGCACGAAGCACAGGGCCAGAACCTCGATGATTTTCCGGACCTCGAGCGCTGGTTCGAGGCCATCAAGAACCGCCCCGCGACTCTGCGCGCCTATGAGCGCGGCGCGGCGATCAACAGCAATCCGACCGTCACCGAAGAGTCGCGCAAGATTCTGTTCGGCCAGACGGCACAGACCGTCGGCAAAGGATGAGTCAGAGCGGTTCGACGTCGTGCGCCTTGAACCAAGCCAGCACGTAGGCCACTTTGTCGATGAGCAGGCTGGGGCGCGCCGAAATATCATGCGATGCATTCGGAACCCGCACCAGCGCAGTGTCGATCTTGCGTAATTTCAGGGCTTGATAGAATTGTTCGGCTTCGCCGGACGGGGTGCGGTAATCATCTTCGCCGGTCATCAGCAGGGTGGGCGTGCGAACGTTGCCCACATAGGCGAGCGGCGACCGTTTCCAATAAGACTGCACGTCATCCCACGGAAAGCCGCTGAACCAATACCGATAGAAGTAATTGGTCATGTCGGCGGTGAGCACGAAACTGGTCCAATTGATCACCGGCTTGACCACCACCGCGGCGCGGAACCGGTCGGTGTGGCCGACGATCCACGCCGTCAGCACGCCGCCGCCGCTGCCGCCAGTGACGAACAGGCGCCGCGGGTCGAGGTAACCGCGGGAGAGGACGGCGTCGACGCCGGACATCAGATCGCCGTAGTCGTTGTCCGGATAGTCATGATGGATCAAATCCGCGAATTCCTCGCCGTATCCCGTGCTGCCGCGCGGATTCAGGTACAGCACCACGTAGCCCGCGGCGGCGTAGAGCTGAATTTCCGCGGCGAAGCTCGGTCCGTAGCTGGCGAAGGGGCCGCCGTGGATCTCGAGCAGCAAGGGATATTTCTTGGCTGCATCGAAGCCCGGCGGTTTGACCACCCAGCCCTGGATCCGGCGATGATCGACCGACGAGTCGAAGAATATTTCCTCGACTGTGCCGAGAGTTCGTTCGCCCAGCATCGTGCCGCTCTGCCCGGCGAGGGTCGCGATGTCGCGCAGCGAGGTGCCGGTGGCCAGCGCCGCGGGCGCGAGCGGCGCCTCTCGGGTGTACGCGAACCGAACATTGGCGCCGGAGCCGTTTGCCGCGCTCGAGAACGAGCCTCCCGAATACGGCCGAGAGACATCATTGCCGCCTAGATCGTCGGCCAGGACGCGCATTTTGCCGGCCAGATCGATCGCGGCGATTTTGGTTGATCCCTGGTCTTGGTATTGAAATATCAACTGCCGGCTGTCGCCGGTCCAGCGCGGCGCCGCGGCGTCGCGGTCGAGGGTGGGCGTGAGCGAGCGCGAGTGGCCGCCGTCGCTGTCCATCACGTACAGCTGCGTCGGCTGGTAGCCCAGCCTCTTGTCGTCGAACCCGAGGTAGGCGATGTGCTTGCCGTCGGGGGAAGCCACCGGTTGAATATCCGGGCCGCGCCGGTCCGTGAGCGCGTGAATGGAGCCGTCCGCCAAGCTCACGCGATAGATTTCGCTGTCGAGCGGCTCGTAATCCGCGTCGGGGCGCCTGTTTGCGGAGATCAGCACGCCCTTCCCGTCGGCGTCGAACGCGGGCGTGCCTTCGGTGTCGAAGTCGCCATGCGTGAGCTGGCGGGCGGCGCCGCCATCGGCACCGACGATGAAGAGCTGGGTGAAGGTGTTCGGCAAATATCCTTCGCCATCCATGCGGAACACCATCCTGTCGATGAGCTTGGGCGGCTCCGCCCATTTGGCGTTCTTCGGCGCTTCCGGCAATTCCACCTTCAGGGGTTTGCGCTCGGCGGGCACCGGCATGGTAAAGGCAAGCCGGCGTCCGTCCGGCGACCAGGCGAGGCCGGTAGGCGATTCGGTGAAATTGCTGATGGCGGCCGTGACTCCGCTGTCGCTCCAATAGACGAACAACTGCGTCGTGCCATCCGCGCCCGCTCCGAGATAGGCCAGGCGGCCGCCGTCGGGCGACCAGCGCGGCGAGCTGCTCGACGCGGCGCCGGAAAGGGGCCGCGCGTGCTTGCCGTCGGCTCCGACCAGCCAAATGACACCGCGCGGCCGATCCGTCTTGATGTCGAAACTCATGCGCACGTAGGCGATGCTGCGGCCGTCGGGCGAGATCTCGGGATCCTTCACCCATTGCAGATCGAAGACATCGAGCGGCTGCAACGCGGGTTTGGCCGTCTGCGCGAATCCCGGCGCAACGAGCGTGCATAGACAAGCTGCCGCCGCGGCGATCCGAAGGCCGCGGGAGCGCCATGATGGATGGCGTGCAATCATTTCGATTTCCTTCGGGCCGCGAAGCAGTAGCGCTGATGTTCATCGACTATTCCCACCGCCTGCATGAACGCATGACAAATGGTGGTTCCGACGAAGCGGAACCCTCTTTGTTTGAGATCCTTGCTCATCGCGTCGCTGTACGGGGTCGACTGGGCAATGCCGCCCAGGTACAGCGGCCGGCGGCGCAATACCTCGCCGTCGGTGAACTGCCAGATGTACTCGTCGAAGGATTTCGTGGAGGCGCGGATTTCAAGATAGGCCTTGGCGTTGCCGATGAAGGCGTCCACTTTGAGGCGATTTCTGACGATGCCGGCATCCATCATGAGACGCCTGCGTTGTGCGGCGCCGTAGCGGGCCATTTTCTCGGCGTCGAAGCCCTCGAACGCCCTGCGGTAGTTTTCTCGCTTGCGCAGAATGGTGAGCCAGCTCAGGCCCGCCTGTGCGCCTTCCAGACACAGCATCTCGAAGAGCCGCCGTCCGTCGTGCACAGGCACGCCCCATTCCTCATCGTGATAGGCGAGATACAGGGGATCCGCACTGCACCAGGCGCAGCGCAGCTTGCCGTCGGCGTGGCGCTGCGCCCCGAGTTTGCGAAGGTTGGGTTGGCTCGCCATCCTGGCCGGCGCGACTCAGCCGTGCAGCCGCACGGCGTGGCAATCCTTGTAGACCAATTCGATGCAGTCGACACCCCGCGTGCGCCGCGCCGCACTGCGGATCTCGTGCATCAGCTTGAGCAGCACGCGGGTATTGACCTCGGGGGTTACGCTCAGCCGCGGCTCCACGCCCAGGTGCAGCACCGCAAACCGTTCATGCGCCGAGCGCACGAACACGGCGACGCCCAGCGGCCTGCCCATCTCGGATATGGCGAACAGGGTTTGCACTCCGGCGATGTCGCCCACGCGCACGCGCAGGCCGCCATCTTGCTCGTAGATCTCGGGCACGCCGTAGGTCTCTATGGATTGCTGTATCCCGATTCTCACGCGGTGCTGATTGACATTGAAGAACAGCAATTGTTCCAGCGCGGTGCGCTGTTCCACCGGCAATCTCGATGTAATCCCGATTGAACTGCTCAACGCTCTCCCCGCCATGAGTGCACGCGCCCCTCAAGTGAGTGTCCAGTCACAGAATTAACTTGACGCGGTGCAACAGACATTGTCTGCCGCCCGAGACTCCGTATCGTATAGCGTCGCCCATGGAATGACACTAGCCTAACGGGATGTGACGTTGGATTGCTGCAGTGCGGTCCAACGGGTGGGCAACGCAGCCTCAAGGGTTTCAATGAGAGGATATAACCGGTGCTAGCTTCTGACGAAGAAGGCGGCACGCTGGATGCGCTGCGGTTCAGCCTGGCGAGCGACATCGTGGAGCTCGTGGTACTGACCACCGATGAAGCTTTCCTGCAGACGCTGCGCGAGGCGGTGGGCGGTGCACGGCGCCTGTGGCATGTTCCGTCGGCCGACAAGGTCAGCGATCTGCTGCTCGCAGGCGAAGTGGGCATTCTGGTGCTCGACGTGCAGACCTTGAGCGAAGCGCCGGGCGTATTCGTCGGGCAGATCAAGCGGCAATTTCCCGACCTCGTGGTGGTGGTCGCCGGCAATCGGGATGCGGAAATTTCGCTGGCCGCCCTGATCAGCGCCGGCAGCGTCTACCGATTCATTCATAAGCCCATGTCGCCCGGCCGCGCAAAATTATTTGCCGATGCTGCCGTCAAGAAATATGACGATCAGCGGCGGCGCACCGCACCGCCTCCGGCCAGACACAGCGCGCGGATCCCCGTTGGTCTCGTGACCGGCTGCGCGGCCGGCGCCTTGGCCGCGATCCTGGCCGCCGCCTGGATCATGCACAGAGGCACGCAAAGCGAGCCGACGCACGCTGATTCCGGTGCCGGCGCCGGTGCCGGTGCCGATGCGGGGCATCCGCCCTCTGCCGAATCGGCGCTTCTCACGCACGCCGCCGCGGCCTTGGCAGCCAATCGGCTGACCGCGCCGCCCGCCGGCGACAATGCGCTGGAACTATATCTTCGAGCAAGGGCAGAGAACCCCGCCGACGAAGCGGCGCGCGCAGGCCTTGCGGAAGTCCACGAACGCCTGTTGGCCAGAGCGGAAAACGCTCTGCTCGAAGAACGCCTCGATGAAGCAGCGGCCGCCATCGAGACCGCGCGCAAGTCGGGCGTCGAGCACGGGCGTATCGCCTTCTTGACGGCACAGCTCGCGAAATCGCGCCAGCGGGTGAAAGCGGCGCAGGCTGCAGCTCACGCGCGCAGCGCGCCCAAGGCCGAAGAGGATAAAATCACGCCCTTGCTCGCTCTCGCCGCGCAGCGCCTCGAGGATTCGCACGTCATCGACCCGGACGGAGATAACGCGCTTTACTACATTCGGGAGGCGATGCGGCTCGATCCCGGCAACGCGGACGCGCAGGAAGCCGAGAAATCGCTGGCGCTGCGGCTGGTCACGGAAGCGCGTGGCGCCATCGACGCCCGGGACTTCACGCGCGCTGCGCGCTGGCTCGAGGCCGCCGACGGTATCGCGGCCACGGCCGACATCGAGGCCGCGAAAAATCTTTTGGCGGGCGCTCGGCGCGAAGCGGACGCCGATGCCAAGGCCCAGCTGTTGAAAAACGCCATGGAGCGCATGCAGCAGGACCGCCTCATCGAACCGGCCAACGACAGCGCCAAGTACTACTTGTTGACCTTGCGAGGCTTGGACCCGGGCAACGCAGGCCTTCCCGCGGCTTTGCAGGATCTGGGCACCCGTCTGGTGGCCAAGGGCCGCCGCGCCTTGAGCCTCGGGCAATATGATGCAGCGCGAAGCTGGCTGGATGAGGCGGCCGCCATCGGCTTCGCGTCGCCCGAATCGAATTCCGCGCAGCACGACCTGGAAGCCGCCGTTGCAGAACGGCAATTTCTGGCGAATATAGTGACGGCCGGCGATCTTAAGCTCGTCAAGTCGGTAAAGCCGGACTATCCGAGGAAGGCCGAATTGAGCAAGACCCAGGGGTGGGTTGAATTGGACTTCACCGTCGCTGAAAGCGGCGCGGTCAAGGATATCGCCGTGCACGCCGCCAGTGCCCCCGGCGTATTCGATGACGCGGCGATCGGCGCCCTCTCGCAGTGGCGCTACCAGCCGGTTCTGCGCGAGGCCAAGCCGGTGGCGCAGCGTGCCCGGATCCGAATCCGCTTCTCGCTGGTCGATTGACTCCGAACGCTCGAGCTCAAGCCGCCGAACTGCGGGTGAGCGCGGCCGCGGCCGGCTCCTGCGTGAGCGCGCCGATCTCCGCGCCTATGCGCAGATCGTCGACCGCTCCGAACGCATGCTTGCGCACCAACCCCTGCCGGTCGATCAACACGAGACTGGGCGTCCCGCGCATCTTGTAGCGCTCCATGGTATGCGGAATGGGACCCGTCGGATTCGGCTGATCGAGTGCAATGGGAAACTTCAGGCGATATTCTTGGATGAAGGCCTTGATCACCGGCACGCTGATGGCGTCGTGATGTTCGAAGGTCGCATGCAGGCCGATGACCGCCACATCCTGAGGCTCGAAGGTTTCGTGGATTCTGCGCGCCTGAGGAACCGCGCCCGCGACCGAGTTTGGACACAGCACCTGGAATGCCGCAAGCACGACCACCCGCCCGCGCAGGCCGGACAGCAGCAGCGGCCGGTCCGTGTTGAACCAGTTTTGCACGAGGAGTTCGGGCGCATGCGTCGTAGCTGTCATGAATGGCGCGCGCCGCAGGCTGCCCGCCGCGACGCAATGTCCTTCTGGGTATTTTTAGATCCGCTTCAGATAGACCTATTGTGTGCCGGAAGCAGGCATCAAATACAAGAGGGACAGAGACCGGCGCGATTTTGCGGAGATTTCTTGCGAAATCTCCGGCGATGAGTTAAGGCGGGGAGGGCATCGGCGGTGTCCGCCGAATCACCGCGGCGGGCGCCGCGCGGCCGGGGCTACGCCTTCGGTTCCCGTACGCGCAATGGTTCCCGCTCGCGCAATTTGCGCTCGGCGATTTCCTCGCGATCGACGGCTACATTGCGCGGCGCCTTGATGCCGATGCGCACTTGCGAACCGTTCACCGCCATCACGGTTACTTCGACATCGTCGCCGATGCGCAATGTCTCCCCGGTGCGGCGAGTGAGTATCAACATGGGAAGGCTCCGGCTAAACGCAACGGCTATTAAGGCATGCCGAGCAGCGGCTCGCTGTGGGCGTTTCGCTGTCAGTCGCTGTAGGATTGCGCTGACCTACCGACCGGCCGAAACCCCGTCCAACATGGATTCCGGCGCTGCGGCCCAGTCGCTCACCGTCGCCTCATAGATGGCCAATTCCCGCAGCAGGTCCTCGAGAGGCTGCGCCTTGCCCATGGCAAAGCCCTGGCCGTAGTCCACGCCCAGGTCCGCCATGCGGGCGCGCAGCACATCGGTCTCGACGTATTCCGCTATGGTTTCCATGCACATGACCTTCGCCAGCTGAGCGATGGCTTTGATCATCGATTCCGAACGCGAATTGGTGATCGCGTCGCGAACGAAGCTGCCGTCGATCTTGAGGTAGTCGACCGACAAATCCTTGAGGTAGGCCAGCGAGCTCACGCCCGTGCCGAAATCGTCGAGTGCGAACTGGCAGCCCAGATCCTGCAGGCTGCGCATGAAGTTCTGCGCCTTGGCCAGATTGCCGATGGTTGCCGTCTCGGTCAGTTCGAAACACAGGACACCGGGCGGCAGTCTGCTCGTCTTGATCTGATCGGTCACGTACTGAAGAAAGGTTTCATCCTGCAGCGATTGGCCGGACAGATTGATGGCGAAGCGCGCGCTGTCTTCGCCGACCGACGCGCTGTGTTCGCCGAGCAACTCGCAGGCGCGGTGCACCACCCAGCGATCCACCGTCGGCATGAGCTGGTAGCGTTCGGCCGCGGAGAGAAACTTTCCGGGGGGAATGATCTCGCCGCGATCGCCCAGCATGCGGATCAGCAGCTCGAAGCGCGGGCGGCCGTAGTTGCCCCGCAGCGGCAGAATGGGCTGCGCATCCAGGCGGAAGCTGTCGTTGCCCAAGGCATCGCGCAGCTTGCCGATGACCAGAATGTCGGTATGCCGCCGGATGATGCTCTGATCGGAATCCTGGAACATTTCCACCCGGTTGCGGCCCCGGTCCTTGGCCGCCTTGCAGGCTATTTCCGCGGTGGCCAATGCATGAGCCAAAGGATTGTCGGAGCGGCCTATCGGTGCCACGCCGAGACAGACGGACACCTCGAACGAGCCCTGCCCGGCGCGCGGCACGATGGCGCATGCCGCGGCGCGGATCTTTTCGGCGACCGCCGCCGCCGCATCCATGCTGGAACTCGGGATGAGACCGGCCAGCCGATCTCCGGAGATGCGCGCCGACAGGGCGCCCGCCGGCAGCGACTTGGCCATGCACCCTGCGACATTGACGATCACATCGTCGCCCACGTGCATGCCGAAGGTTTCGTTGATGACATGCAGGCGGTCTATGTCGAGATATAGAATGATGTGCGCATCCGCGGAACTCGTCGACGCGAGCAGGGACGCGGCCTGGCGTTCGAATGCCACCCGGGTCATCAAGCCGGTGCTGGAATCGTACTGGGCCTGAATGATGCTGGTCGCTCTTTTCGCCAGCACTTCGGCGATGCGCGTCTGATGCAAGTCGAAGTCCTGCGCGCTCGGCGGATTGAACAGGGCGAGCACGCCCATGACGCGCTCCGACGGGTGCCGCACGGGGCAGGCCAGAATCTTGTAAGGAGCCGCAACGTCGCTCGCGACCTTGGAAATATGATTGACGACGATGGTGCGCTGCTGCAGCTGCATCCACGCCATCAGATGATGCTGCGCCCGGTGCAGCGATTCCGGCGACATCGGCTGTCCGCTGCGCGTCAAGGACAGGCAGATGTTCTTGTCCGGCACCCACAAAGCGGCGAGCGCGCAGCCCATGCGCTCCAGCCCGGTCTTCAGGATGAGCCCGAATTCGTCGGTGTCGCTGGCGGCGGCCGATTGATGCGAGGAAATTTCCAGCATCAGATCCAGGTCGCGCTCGCGCACATCGAGATCGCGCTCTCGGGAACCCAGTTTGGAGCGCAGCGTGAACTCGCGCCTCAAGCACTCCAGCGCCGGCTGCACCAGCTGGCGCACGGTCTGCAGCGGGCGCGCCTCGGTTTGCGTGCCGGACAGTCGCACGATGAGGCTGACGACGCCGAGCAATTCGATGTGCTCGCCGCGTATCGCGAACGAGTACACCGCGCGGTCGGCATCCAAGGTGCGCGCGATGCCGGAGAATTCCGACGTGTCGGTCAAGGCATTCGCGATGGCTTCCTTGATGAGATCGGGGTGCTCGGCGAAGTCCCATTCATCCGAAGCCCACACCAGGTTGGAGAACCCGTCGTGAACGACCACGCCGCGCAGGCTGGGCATGAGCATGCGCAGCAGGCGGCCATAGGGGTCGAACGAGGCGTCGGAGGCGGGCCTCTCGACAGCGTTAGACGTGGTTTCCGGCACGGCGGCCATCCTAGCGGGTTCGGGGTTTAAAACTCACGAATCAATGTGCGGCAAACCCGCGGCTCGAGCTTTGACGAGCGTCGCAATTCAACGTAACGCCTGTAGGGTTTTCCCTGGCCGCTTGACAATATCAGCCGAACGATGTGATGCAGATCGCGAATTCAGCGCCGCACGCGCGTACGGCGCGCCAAAAGCCCGAGCAGCCAGCGTCCGCCGGGAATCCGCACCAGGCGGAACACCCTGCGCCAAAAGCGCCTCGCCTTCTCGTCCATGGCGGCCAGCGGCAGCGCTTCATAGAGACGACCCAGCGGCTCGTGCACGACCGCGCTTCGTGCATCGACGAAGCCGCGCCGCTCGCCCGAGGTCATGGTCAGCACCACGGCCTCGCCGCGCCACTCGATGTCGACATCGCGGACGGCACGCGGCCGCAAGACCTCAGCCGCGCGAAAATCCGCACCCCGCACGAACACCTCGATGGGCTTGGGTTCGCTGCGCGAGAGCCGCCACGCGCCTTGCCCGAGATCCTGCGTCAGAAACGTCCCCGGTAAATTGCGTCGCACGTTCGGTTTCATTGCGTCATCCTACGCGGGATGGACACTTCTTTGAAACTGCTGCCGGGACAGGCGTTGAGTTCGAGCGGACGCCCGCGCCTGGACTATCTGGCAGTGGCTTCGCTCGCCTTTCCGTTCATGTTGAACAGCGCCGTCCAGGCGGTGCTCAACGCCACGGACACCTGGTTCATCGGGCGATTGTCCCCGGCCTCAACCTCCGCCATCGGCGCGGTGTACTGGCCCATACTGGTATGCGTGCTGCTGTTCGGCGGCATCGGCCTCGCGGTGCAGACCTTGGTGGCGCAGGCCCATGGCGCCCGCCGATATGCGCGCGCATCGCAGGCGACTTGGACCGCTCTATGGGCCTCGCTGTTCACCGTGCCCTTGTTTGTCGGGCTCGCTCTGGACGGCGCCCATATTTTCGCGCCTTTCGGCATTCCGCGGGATACCCTGCGGCTTGCGCTCGAATACTGGATGCCGCGCATGCTCGGCGGCTCGCTCGGCATCGCGCTGTGGTCGCTTCTTGGCTTCTTCAACGGCGTGGGACGTCCGACCATCACCCTGTGGGTGACGTTGATCGTCGCCGTGACGAACGCCTGCCTGAACCAATTATTCATGTTCGACTTCGCCTTAGGGATCGCCGGGTCCGGCTGGGCAACCGACGCCGCACAGCTGATCGGCGTGGCCGCGGCCGCCGCATTGTTCTTGGGCGGGGCAACCCGCAGGCAGTATTCGTCCCACCTGACTGCGCGGCTGCACGGCGGGAACCTGCTGCGGCAGCTCAAGCTGGGCTTCCCGATGGGATTGCTGATCGCCGCAGACATCCTCGGGTTCGCCCTGTTTCAGCTGATGCAGGTACGCCTCGGCACCGTCGACGGCGCATCCACGCAGATCGTCATGATGCTCACTTCGTTTTGCTACATGCCCGCGGTGGGCATTGCCATGGCGGGCACCACGCTGGTGGGTCAGGCCATCGGGGCGGGACGGCGCGACTGGGCGCTGAAGGTGGGCAACGGCATCATCCTGTTGTCGGTGCTCTACATGGGCGCGATCGGCGTACTGCTCGCCGCCGCCGGCCCCTGGGTGCTGCCCTTTTTTACCAATGGCGCGGATCCGGCGGCCGCGGCCGTGGTGGCGCGGGGATGCGTGCTGCTGTGGATTGCCTCCGGCTACCAGCTGTTCGACGGGTTCAACATCAGCAGCAGCGCGTGCCTGCGGGGCGCCGGCGATGTGCGCCTTCCGGCCGTCATGGTACTTGCGTTATCCTGGCTGCTTTTCGTGCCCCTCGCGCACAGCCTGTCGTTTGCACCGGGAACCGGCTGGGTCAGCTGGCTGCCGCAATACGGGCTCGGCGCGGTCGGCGGATGGTTTGCCGCATTGATCTATGTTTGCTGCTTGGGATCGGTGCTTTTTCTTCGTTGGCGGTCCGGTGCTTGGGCAAGCATCGCGCTGCCGCTCACTTGAGACGATCGATGCCTTCGAGAGGGTGTAAGTCGAGCCTGTTGGAACGCGCCGCGCTGGCGTTGATCTGGTGCATACCTGCGTGCGCGGGGGCCGCGGGTACCGCGGAAGCGCCGGCTTCCGTGGCGCAGGTCATCGCCGCACAGCGGCTGCCGCCGGGTGCGGTCAGCTTCATCATCCTCGATGTGGATTCCGGCCGCATCCTGCGCAGCGAGAATCCGGACACGCCGCGCAGTCCGGCCTCCACGATCAAAGTAGTCACGACTTTTGCCGCTCTGGATCTTTTGGGGCCTGCCTACACCTGGCATACCCGGGCGCTGGTTCATGGCGTGCTCGAGGACGGCGTGCTCGACGGGGATCTGATTCTGCAGGGCGGCGGCGATCCCTACATGACCCTGGAACGCTGGTGGAGCTTCGCCCGCGAGCTGCGCGCCAGCGGGCTGAAGAGGATTCACGGCGATATCATCGTCGACGACAGCGCCTTCTCCCTGCCGCCCGAGGATCCCGGAGAATTCGACGGCCGTCCGAATCGCGAATACAACCTCGTGCCGGATGCGTTGATGGTGAATTTTCAGTCGGTGGAATTCACGGTCGCTCCCGACGCGAGTGCGCGGCGGGTGCAGGTCATCGCGAATCCGGCTCCCGCCAATCTGCTGATCGAAAATCGCGTGCGCTACGCGGCCGGCCGCTGCAGCGGCGCGGCCGGCAGAGTCGATTTCAAGGTGGATTCGGCAAGCTGGGACAGGGTGGTATTCAGCGGAGCATTATCGCCACACTGCGCGCAGCGCAGCTTTACCCGCGTGCTGCTGCGGCCCGCCACCTATGCCTTCGGCACCTTCGTCGAGCTGTGGCGGGAGTTGGGCGGCGAGTTCACCGGTAAATTCCGCCTCGAGGCGGCGCCTGCGGATGCGCGCACGCTGGTGAGCTTCGACTCTCTGAGCTTGGCTGAAATCGTGCGTCTGACCAATAAATACAGCAACAATTTGATGGCACGCCATCTGCTGTTGAGCATCGGCGCGCAACGCCTGGGCACTCCCGGGACGCTCGAAAAGGGGGCCGCCGCCATCGCTGAGTGGAGCCGCGAACGCGGCCTCGACTTGCAAGGCGTGGACATCGACAACGGATCCGGGCTATCGCGGATTACTCATATTTCGGTGCGGCAGATGGCAGAGGTTCTGCGGGCGGCCTACCACAGCCCTTACGCGCCGGAATTCCTTGCCTCGCTGCCGCTCGCCGGCGTCGACGGTACGTTGCGGTCCCGCATGAAGACGAGCCCGGCGGGCGCCGTGCGCTTGAAAACGGGGCACCTCGACGGCGTCACGGGTGTCGCCGGCTATGTCACGGCGGGGAGCGGGAAGACCTACGTGCTCGTCTCCTTGATCAATGACGGCCGCGCGGACTACGGCGCCGGGGATCCCGTGCATGCGGCGCTGGTGGCGTGGATGCTGGACAACTTGTGAGCCGGATGCAGCGGCGGCGCCGGTCATTCCAGCCGCGGGCGCTCCATGTCCCAGAGTATGGCGGTCAGTTCCTTGCGCAGCCAGACGCCGAAGCCCAGATGGTTGAAATGCCTGCGCAATCGCCGGCGATACCAGTCCCCGGGCCGCAGATGCACGGATCGATCGGTGCGGCTGCGGTCGCAGTTGTCGCGCCAGTCCTCCCGCGTCAGCGCGGAGACGTAGAGGGCGGCGCCGGTCAATGCCGCCAGATTGGCGACGGCACGGGCCGCGTCGCGATCGTCCAGGTACTGCAGCACGTCGTAGCAGATCACGAGGTCGCTGGCGGAGCGGGGCGCGAAATCCACCACGGACCCCTGGGTCCAGCCGTACCGGGCGCATAGATAGTCGCTTGCTTCGAGCCCCAGGTACCTCGCGCGCGGGAATGCCTCGGCGAAGGGCTTGCGCAGCAGCCCGATGCCGCAGCCCGCATCGAGGATTTTGCGGACCGGTATGCCGGCGTGATGCAGTATCGCCGCGATCAGCCGCGCGCGGCCGCGCATCTCCGCCGCCGTCGTGACCCGGGTGGCCGCGTTGAAGTAGTACTTGCGGAAGTATGCGGAGTCGAAGGCCGCCCCGGCGGCGCGAAAATTATGTTTGTTCCTCATCTGCGCGCAGCATACAGTCGTGGCTTGGGGAATCGTGGGAAAAGTAACCCGTTGCCCGGTTTTGTGCCTTACCCAATGATGGAGATCGATATGCGTCGCCTCTCGGCCGTGCCGTGCACGGCGCTCACTCTCGCCCTGACCTTGGCATCCATTGCGCCGCGGGCCGCAGACATCGACTTCACGAGCCTGGATCCGAAGGCAATCTCGATCCGCCTGCCCGCCGACATCGACTGGAAGAGCAGCGCGGGCGGAGCGGAAACCGCGACCCTCGCCGGCGACGAATCGAAGCCGGGGCTGTACGTGATACTGGTCAAGTGGAAGGCTCACCACAACAGCCGCCCGCACTTCCATCCCAACGATAGATTCATCACCGTCCTGTCGGGAACCTGGTGGGTGAACACCGGCCGCAAGTACGACCCGGACGGAATGAGGCCGGTGCCCGCCGGAAGCTTCGTCACGCACTACAAGAACCAAGTTCACTACGACGGTGCAAGAGACGGCGATGTGATTCTGGAAATCGTCGGCATGGGTCCGGCAACGGCGATTGCCGCGGAAACGCGCTAACGCGCCCCTTGCATGACCGAATCGAAGAAAGCGGTTTTCCTGAGCTATACATCGCAGGACGCCGAGGCGGCGAAGCGCATCTGCGAGGCGTTGCGCGGCGGCGCCATCGAGGTATGGTTCGACCAGAGCGAGCTGCGGGGCGGCGATGCATGGGACCAGAAGATCCGGCAACAGATTCGAGATTGCGCTCTGTTCATCCCCATCATCTCGGTGAATACGGCATCCCGCCACGAAGGCTACTTCCGGCTCGAGTGGGACCTTGCCGATCAGCGCAGCCACAAGATCGCGCGCAACCGGCCGTTCATCTTCCCCGTCTGCCTGGACGCGACGCCGGACACCGGTGCCGACGTGCCGGATTCATTTCTACGGGTGCAGTGGACGCCGCTGCCTGCGGGCGAAACACCGGCGGCTTTCGTCGCACGCGTCTCAGAGCTGCTCTCACCCGGCTACGCCCCGGCCCCGGCGCAAGGCCGGCCGCCGGCCGGCGCGGCCGCCGAGCGGCACATCCCGCGTCCTGCCGCATCGGCCCGGCAAAAATCCTGGCCCGCGCTCATCGCGCTCGGCGTCGCGGTCGTGGGTGTCTGCTACTTCTTGCGCGAAAAATTCGTTCTTTCGACGCACCCTGTTGCTGTCCCGGCGACACCGATCGCCTCCTTGCCCGGTGAAGCCGCGCCAAAGCCGGTGGATGCGAAGTCCATCGCCGTGCTGCCCTTCACCGACCTGAGCGAGAAGAAGGATCAGGAATACTTCTCGGACGGGCTCGCCGAGGAACTCCTGGATTTGCTCGCCAAGACCCCGGGGCTGCACGTCATCGCGCGCACCTCCTCGTTTTCCTTCAAAGGTACGTCCGAGGACATCCCGACGATCGCCGGGAAGCTGAACGTCGCCAACATTCTCGAGGGCAGCGTACGCAAATCGGGCAACCGCCTCCGCGTCACGACGCAGTTGATCCGTGCGCGCAGCGGCGAAGATATCTGGTCCGATACCTACGACCGTGAACTGAGAGATGTATTCCAGGTGCAGGATGAGATCGCCGGAGCTGTCGTGGCGGCGCTCAAGGTGTCGCTGCTGGGCGCGGCACCCGCCAGAGCCATGTCCACCGCAAACACGGAGGCGTACACGTTTTTCCTGAAATGCATGGAAGCGCATCGCATTGAAACGCGGCAGTCGGTTGAGTCGGCCATCAGCTATTGTCAACGAGCGGTCGATCTCGACCCGAATTTCGCACCCGCCTGGGTGGAGCTCGGCGATGCGATCCGGGAACAATTCGTGGGTTATAGCATGACCCCCTACGAAGAAGCTCGGCCCAGAGCGTACTCCGCCATTCGACGGGCGCTGGCGCTCGATCCAAAGCAGGCGGATGCGCACCAAGCTTTGGCTGCCATCTATTACCAAATGGATTTCGATCCGGCGGCGGCGGCTGTCGAAATGCAGCGCGTCGTCGAGCTGGAGCCCACAAATCCCAAGATCTATTGGTGGCGAGGTTACCTTGCCAGCGTCCAGGGGCGCTTCAACGAGGCATTGCAGTACTTGCAGCACGCCCGCGATCTCGATCCGTTGAACACGGACGTCTATATCCAAATCGGCAACGTCAACTATCGTGCCGGCAAATATTCCGAGGCGGCCACCGCTTACCGGGCGGCCATCGCGCTGCAACCTGCCATCGGCTCGGTTCATTACCGATTGGGACTGGTGTGCCTGGGGCAGAACAATCCGCCCGGGGCGCTTGCCGAAATGACCGCGGAGCCGGATCGCGTTTTCCACGCCGTCGGACTGCCGCTGGCGCTCGATGCGCTGGGGCGCAAGAGCGAAGCCGACGCGGTTATCCCGGACGCGGAGAAAACCGCTGCATTGGGCGCTTCCTATCAAGTCGCGCTGATCTATGCGGCACGCCACGACGCCGACCGTGCATTCCTGTGGCTCGATCGCGCGTATCGGCAGCGAGACACCGGAATGCTGTGGTTGAAGGCCGAGCCGCTGCTCAAGGACTTGCATGCGGATCCGCGCTTTCAAGCACTCTTGCGCAAGGTGCATCTAGACTAGCCGGCTTGGGTCGCCTCCACCAACAGCGCCAGCTGGCTCAGCGATTCCTGCCAGCCCAAGTAGCACATCTCCGCCGGGATCGCCGCAGGCACGCCTTCCTGTTTGACGCTGATCTCGGTACCGCACGATACACGCTTGAGCGAGACCGTAACTTGGAGCTCGCCCGGTAGATTGGGGTCGTCGAAGCGGTCGGTGTAGCGAATGCGCTCGTGCGGCACCAACTCAAGGTACGTGCCCCCGAAGCTGTGGGCCTGGCCTGTGGAGAAACTCGTGAACGACATGCGGTGCTCGCCGCCCACGCGTGCATCCAGCGCATGAACCCTGCCGGTGAAACCGTGCGGCGGCAGCCACTTGGCCATCGCGTCGGCGTCGAGGAAGGCGCGGTACACGCGCTCGGGCGGAGCACGCAGCACGCGATGAAGTTGAATGGTGTGAGAGGCCATTGAAATTCTCTCCGGTGATGGTGGAATCAGCGGTGGCGGTGGACTCAGCTCTGCTTGGACAGGTCGATCATCTCGCCGTTCACGATCCACGCGCAGCCGAACTTGTCGGTCAGCATGCCGAAGCCCTTGGCCCAGAATGTGGCCGCGAAGGGCATGGTAATTTTACCGCCGTCGGCCAATGCCTTGAACGCTTGCTCGGCCTGCGGGACAGTGTCATAGATGAGCGTGATCGACACCCCGTGAATGCCTTGATAGGGCATCTGCGGCGGGCAGTCGCCGGCATATAAAGAGCCGTTGCCGCTCAGTGTCAGGTGTGCATGCATGATGCGGTTCATGGCATCTTTCGGTGTCTGGTCGGCCATCGGCGACTGGCCGAAGGTCAGCATGTCGAGCTTGCCGTCGAGGACTTTGGCGTAAAAGCGCATCGCCTCGGCGCAGTTGCCGTCGAAAGCCAGATAGGGAATGAGTTGCGGCATCGTCGTCTCCTCGGCCGTGTTGCGGGCACAATGATTTTCGGCCGTATATTCCCTCGACGAATGGCCCATGCCAAATCAGACACCTCCGTCGAAAATATTGAATCTATTGCGGATGGACGGCTATGGGCAGACGCTCGCGAAGTTCGTCCACGAGAACGCGGGTGTTCTCGGAATAATCGATGGGTACGGCGACCAGGTGCACCCCGCCTTCGGCGAAGGCGCTCTCCAGCGTCGGCAGGAACCGGCTTATCGCATCGACCCGGGTACCCCGGGCACCATAGGCTTGCGCATATCTCACAAAATCGGGATTGTTGAATGTCATGCCGAAGTCCGGGAATCCGTCTGCGGCCTGTTTCCAACGGATCATGCCGTAGGCACCGTCCTCGATGACCAGAACCACCAGGTTCAATTTCAGCCGTACTGCGGTTTCCATCTCCTGGCTGTTCATCATGAAGCCGCCGTCGCCGCAAACGGCCATCACGCGGCGCCGCGGATGGAGCATCGCGGCCGCCATTGCCGAGGGCAGTCCGGCGCCCATGGTGGCCAGCGCGTTATCGAGCAGCAGGGTGTTGGCGACGCGGGTCCGGTAATTGCGCGCAAACCAGATCTTGTACATGCCGTTGTCGAGCGCGACGATGCCGTCCGCGGGAATGACCTGCCGGATATCGTGTACCAGGCGCTGCGGAGTGAAGCGCTCTTCGGTGGCGCGCGCCGCTATACGATGGAGGATGGGCTCGCGCAGCGGCAGTAGCGCGCCGGCGTTGGGGATCCGGCCTTCGACGCGGTCAGCCAGCAACCGGAGCGAGGGTCCGATGTCACCGATCACCTCGGTCTGCGGAAAGTAAACCTGTTCCACATTGGCAGGTTGATAGCCGACATGCACCACCTGGGGGCCGTGGGGGCCCATGAGGAAGGGAGGCTTTTCGATGGTGTCGTGGCCAATCGTGACGATGAGGTCGGCGCGATCGATGGCCTCGTGCACATAGTCGCGCTCCGACAGTGCGGCCGTGCCTACGTACAATTCGGTGCCGCCGGGTACCGTGCCCTTGCCCATCTGAGTGGTGAAATAGGGAATCCCCGTGCGCAGCACGAACTGCGCGAGGTCAGAGGTCGAGCGAGGCCGCGACGCGGCTGCTCCCAGCATCAGCAGCGGCCGTTCGGCTGCGATGATCAACTGGGCAGCTCGGTCGAGCGCCTCGGCTCCCGCCACAGGCAGTTCCACCGGATGAGGCGGAATCAGCGCGAGGTCTTCACACTCCTCAGCGGCAATATCCTCGGGGAGCTCCAGATGAACCGGTCCGGGGCGTTCCTCCTGCGCGACGCGAAAGGCTTCACGCACCAGGGTGGGTATCATTCTCGATGAGACGATCTGGCGCGACAGCTTGGTCAGGGGCTTCATCGCCGCAATGACGTCCACGATCTGGAAGCGCGCCTGACGCGAGGACAGAATGCCCTTTTGACCGGTGATCATGATCATGGGCATGGCACCCAGAAGGGCGTACGCCGCGCCGGTCGTGAGGTTCAGTGCGCCGGGCCCGAGCGTCGTGATGCACACGCCGGGTTGGCCGGTGAGGCGGCCATAGGTGGCTGCCATGAAAGCGGCGGCCTGTTCATGGCGGGTCAGGACCAGCTCGATCGAGGAGTTGCGGATGGCCTCGACGACATCCAGATTCTCCTCGCCCGGTATTCCGTAAATGCGAGTGACCCCCTCGTTTTCCAGGGCCGCAATCAACAACTCAGATCCTTTGATCATCATCATCTCCTCGGGGGACGTTGGTGGAGAGGATAGTTAAACGGAGACGCTGTCGCTATCCTGACCCTCACTGGCCTTTGCATCGCAGCATCTTCTTTGCGATGCCGAACGAGTACAGTATCCGCCGGCTTCGTATGCCAGGCTGCAAAGATGTTGTACAGTCGGCAGCGAGCGAGAGCGCTCGCACCGCATACGGCGACGCCCTCCGTCAACGATAAGCCTCATTAACAAGAACTAAGGGGATGTCATGCGTACCAAAGCAATTCTTTTCTGTTTGACCATGGTACTTGGATCGACCGCGGCCTGGGCTGATCTCGTACCATGGAAGGACTATTCGGTCAGTGACGCGGTCTGGTCGGTGACCACGATCAAGGTGCACTCCAACATGCAGGACGCCTATCTCGAAGGACTGAAGAGCACTTGGGTAGCCTCGAGCGAGCTCGCAAAAAAGCTCGGGCAGATCGAGGACTATCACATCTATCAAAGCGATCTCCCCGAGAGCGGCAGCTTCAACTTGATGCTGGTGGTTAAATTCAAGAACAATGAGATGCTGGCGCCGAACAAGGCCCGGTACGATGCCTTCATGAAGGAATGGGGCGAGGCGCGCAACAAGAAGACGACGGACACCGCGCAACACACCTATCCGGCGATGCGCGACATAACCGGAGAGTACAACGTGCGCGAGATCACCTTCACCAAGTAGTTCGGCGGCGGATGCGGCGGGCGCCCGGCCTTTTGTAGGTGGGCGCCCGGTTCAATCACCGACCCTTGTCCTCGACGACACTGTTGCCGCCGTCGATGACGATGAGCTGTCCGGTCAAGTACGACGCTCCGGCCGAGCAAAGATAGGCGACACAGCTCGCGACCTCATCAGGCGTACCGGAACGACCGATCGGCGTCGCTAATCCCGCCCGCGCTTCACCTTCCAGTTGGGACCCGGTCGCAATCCACCCAGGTGCGACCGCGTTGACCGTAATTCCATAGCGCGCAACCTCCAAACACAGCGCCCGCGTCAAGCCCAACATCCCTGCCTTCGCCGCGGCGTAGGCAGCATCGAACGCAATGCCGGTCACCGGTCCGGTGGTCGACGCCACGTTGACGATGCGGCCCGATGCGCGCGTTTTCATGCCGCGCAGACAGGCACGCGTGACGTAAAAGGCCGTGGTGAGATTGCGCTCCATGGTGCCGGCCCAGGTCGCGGTTGCCATGTCTTCCAGCGGACCCGTCAGATCAGGGACACCGAGCGATGCCATGCCTGCGTTGTTGACCAGCACCTCGACATCGCCGACCTGGGCGATCAATTCAGACACGCGTGCCGGATCGGTAAGATCCGCCGCGAATCCAACGGCATCGATGCCCTGCTCCTTGAGTTCGCGAGCGCGATCCTGGATCCGTGCCGTCATCGACGTGATGGCGACGCGGTGGCCCGCGCGGCCCAGCGCCTTGGCAACGGCGAATCCGATGCCGGTCGGGCTGCCCGCTCCCGTTACAAGTGCGGTTCGGTTGGGTTTCACGGTCTTTTCCTGCGATGACACGGCCGGGCCGCGGTACTCGACAGCGCCCCTGCCACGATATTCCTAATAGCGAATAACCACAGTTTATTCCTAATATAGAATATTGTTGTAATATTCGTTATTGAGAATATAATGAAAGTATTCTTAATGGAGAATATCCGTGCAGGATTACCACATCCAGACTCCCGCCCAGATCAAAGCGGCCTTGCATAGCCTGCGTCGCGCCCAACGCTTAAGCCAGTCCGAGTTCGGCCGCAAAATCGGGTTATCCCAAGAACGGATCTCGGCCATCGAGAACCACCCGGAGCGTGTTACGACGGATCAGCTGCTCACCCTCCTAATGGCTTTGGGCATGGAGCTTGTTATCAAGCCCCGCTCGCTCGAGGCCAAGCCGCCAGAGATCTGGTGATGGCCGGCCGTCCCTCGAATCGTAGAGCGCTCACGGTTTGGATGAACGGCGAGCACGTGGGCGAGTGGGCGTTCACATCGTCCGGTGGTCATAGTTTTCGTTATGGCGAGGGTTGGTCAGGCAGTCGGCTCCGGCGCCCGCTGTCTTTGTCACTGCCGCTGAGCCAAGGCACTGATCCGCTGACGGGATCGCGAGTCGAAGCATTTTTCGACAACCTCTTGCCCGATAGCGCGCATATCCGCAAGCGCCTTTCCCGTAAGTTCGGCACCGGAACACGCGCCATAGACTTGTTGGAGAAGATCGGCCGGGACTGTGTGGGGGCCATTCAACTGCTCCCCGTCGATACGCAGCCGCCTGATGTTCACCGCATAGACGCTCAGGCGTTGACCAACGCACAGGTGGAGCGCCTCCTTGACCAGACCACCACTGAGCCGGCGCCCGGAATGCCGGATGACGAGGAACTTCGCATCTCAATCGCCGGCGCGCAGGAGAAAACGGCGCTGCTATGGCATCGGAACCAATGGTGTAAGCCATTGGGATCGACGCCTACGACTCACATCTTTAAGCTCCCGCTCGGCGAGGTCGGCGGAATGCGCGCGGATTTCTCAACTTCGGTCGAGAACGAGTGGCTATGTGCCGAGATTGTTCGTGAGTTCGGTCAGCCAATTGCCAACTGCCAGATTGCCGTCTTTGGGCGCCACAAAGTTCTCATCGTGGAGCGCTTTGATCGGCGGATGGTAGATGACACCTGGTGGGCGCGCCTGCCGCAGGAGGATTTCTGCCAGGTATCCGGCATCCCCAACGAGCAGAAGTACGAGGAACGTGGTGGTCCCGGGATGTCTGCCATACTCGGCATGTTGCGCGGAAGTGATGTCCCGGAGCTCGATCGCAAAAAATTTCTGGCTGCGCAGCTGCTTTTCTGGCTACTGGCGGCTCCCGATGGGCATGCCAAGAACTTCAGTATTTTCGTCGAGTCCGAGGGCCGATACAGGCTGACACCCCTGTACGACATCATGTCAGCGTGGCCGGTCATCGGCGATGGCCCAAAAATGTTTCAGTGGCAGAAGGTAAAGCTGGCCATGGCCGTGCGCGCCAAGAACGCGCACTACCGAATGGCACACATTCAGCGCCGCCACTGGAACGGAGTGGCGAAAGCCAACGGTATGGGCGAGGACTTTGAACCTGTCATTGAACGGTTCATCACTCAAACACCTGGTGTGCTCGAAGCGGTGTCGGCACGGTTGCCGGCGGGCTTTCCAACCGCGGTGAGTGAGCCCATCTTCAACGGATTGCTCGCGCAGATAAGGCGGCTCGGGTAGCCAACGGTTCAGTGAAATTCGATCGCCCCACAGCGGAAGCCACTATTGCACCCGCTCTACGGGTTCGCCGAGAGCGCGGCTTGCCGCTTCTGGAAATGACGCGGCACCCCATTCATTCGATTCTTCACAGGCAATCGTGATCAACTCCGCCTGGTCTATCGTAATGCCGGTGACAGCGAAGCATATTGCGCTCTCTCCGTCGCTGATGACAAAGCGCGCTGTTTGCGTCTCGTCGTCGTATGCCCGGGTATTCAGCAGCTCTTTCTTGGCAAGAAGTGCGGCAAGTTCTCCGCTGTTGGGGATAGGTGCCAAAAAAGAGGCCATCGCACTGGGATCATCAATGCGCGCCTCGGCTACGGCAATTTTGACCCCGCCCCTCATGGCCATGCAGCTTGCGCTGTGCCGCGCCTGAACAGTGTCGACAAAATTAATTGTTTCCGCATTCACTTGCCTTCCTGGCAGCAGTTTCCCATGCTTCCCGTGGATCCGCCATGTGCCCGAGGACTAAACCGCTCGCGCGGTAGGGGTAGCTCCGATTGGGGGTCGGAGGATTGCTGATGTTTGAGGCTCTGTTTCGTAAGTTGCGAAGTGAGGCGATCCGCCTCGTTTTGCAACCGGAGCAGAGCCATGAACGATTCATCCCACAAGGTTTCACCGCTGCGTCAACGCATGATCGAGGAGATGCGGATGCGGCAACTGGCACCCAAGACCCGGGACGCCTACATTCGTGCGGTCCTTCACTTCACCCGATTTCTGGGCCGCTCGCCTGATACGGCCACGGCTGAAGACCTGCGCCGTTACCAACTGCACTGCGTCGATCAGGGGGTCTCCGCGATCACGCTCAACGCCACTATCACGGGACTGAAGTTCTTATTCGAGGCAACCCTCGGCCAGCCCGAGTTGATGGCCAAGATGCACCCCGTGCGCATGTCCCGCACCTTGCCGATCATATTAAGTCGGGAGGAAGTGAGCCGCCTGCTCGATGCGGCGAAGAACCTCAAGCATCAAACCGCGCTGTCGGTCGCGTATGGGGCGGGGCTTCGCGTCAGCGAAGTGATCGCGCTCAAAGTCGGGGACATTGACAGTGCGCGCATGCTGTTGCGCGTCGAGCAGGGTAAGGGCCAGAAGGATCGCTACGCGCTGCTGCCCCAACTCCTGCTCGAGCGACTGCGCACCTGGTGGCGCTTCGCCCGGGCCCAAGGCAAGGTGCTGCCGGGCGGTTATTTATTTCCTGGCCTCGATCCAGTGGACTCCATGAGTACACGGCAGTTGAACCGCGCCGTGCATGAAGCCGCGGTTGCCGCGCGCATCGACAAGCGCGTCTCGATGCATTCGCTGCGCCACGCGTTTGCCACCCATCTGCTCGAACAGGGGGAAAATATCCGCACCATCCAAGTGCTGCTTGGTCACAAAAAACTGGAGACCACCGCGCTCTATACCCATGTCGCCACCGAGACTTTGCGCAAAGTCTTAAGTCCCTTGGAGAGTTCCCGGCCGACGTAGCACCGGCTCGTGCCACGTAATGTCCTGGAGGTCGCGGATATCTTCCGCGCCCACGGGCCAACCCTGCGCCAGCATCAGCGGGGGCACCTGAGCCTCGGCCAGTTGAAGGTCATGTCGGCCATCGAACAGTGCCGCAGCCTCGCGCTCGGCGGCCACGCGCTGCGCTGTTCGGCGTGCGCAGAACCGCAGATCGCCTACAACTCGTGCCGCAATCGGCACTGTCCGAAGTGCCAGAGCAGCGCCGCGCAGCGCTGGCTCGAAGCGCGCCAGGCGGATCTTTTGCCCGTGCAGTACTACCACGTCGTGTTCACATTGCCTGCGCCCATCAGCGCCATCGCCTACACCAACAAGGAGATTATCTATGGTCTGTTGTTCGACATCGCTGCCGAGACGTTGCGCACGATCGCCGCCGATCCGAAGCACTTGGGTGCTCGGATCGGCACCACCCTCGTGCTGCACACGTGGGGTTCGGCCCTGACTCACCATCCGCACGTGCATGGCATCGTCCCCGGCGGCGGCCTCGCACCGAATGCCGACCGCTGGGTA
This sequence comes from uncultured Gammaproteobacteria bacterium, assembly GCA_963784105.1. Taxonomy (GTDB): domain Bacteria; phylum Pseudomonadota; class Gammaproteobacteria; order Steroidobacterales; family Steroidobacteraceae; genus Bog-1198. The sequence goes on along the minus strand of CAWAQE010000002.1, from coordinate 612,598 downwards.
CCGTGCAAGCCGGGGTTCTTCCTATCGGTCCGGGTGCTGTCGCGTCTGTTTCGCCGTCGCTTCCTCGAAGAGCTGCAGAACGTTCATCGTGCCGGTCAACTCAAGTTCTTCGGCGAGCATGTCGATTTGGCCGACGCCGATGCCTTCGCTGACTGGCTCATGCCACTGCGCCAATGCGAATGGGTGGTCTACGCCAAACGCCCCTTCGCAGGACCTGAGCAGGTTCTCGCCTATCTGTCCCGCTACACCCATCGGGTCGCGATCTCCAACTCGCGGCTCGTCGCCTTGGACGATCGCGGCGTCACCTTCCGCTGGAAGGACTACCGCGAACACGGGCGCACACGCTACAAAACGATGAGCTTGGCCACTGAGGAGTTCATGCGCCGCTTCCTGCTGCACGTGCTGCCCGCCGGCTTTCATCGCATCCGTCACTACGGCTTGCTCGCCAACGCCAACCGCCAGCGCGACATCACCACCGCTCGCGAGCTTCTGCACGAGCCAGCGCTAACGCCTCCCGTTGAGCCCGGCGACGGCAGCGCCGATCACGCTTGCCCCAGGCCCACCTTCGTGTGCCGACTCTGCGGCGCGCCGATGCTCGTCATCGAGACCTTCGCGCGCGCTCAGCACATCCGCGGCCCGCCAGATTCTTCGGCCACACCATGATCGACATCGCGTCAATCAACAAAACCTTTACGGCGGCATACTGCAAAATCATGCCACCGCGAACGCCCGTGGCCTCGTGCTGCAAAACGTTCCATTGCCGACACGACTGTCGTCTCTTGAACGCTCGGTGCGGCTGCGTGCCTGGCTCGCCACCGACACATATCGATCACGCAGCCCGGACAATCTCCGCCTCACTGGCTTCTATCAACGTTCAAATCCCCATAGATCCGCGCCGCTGCTGATTGGTATCAGCACGTCCCCGCGGTTTCCTCCCTGGAGGCTTGTCCAACACCTGCCCCCAAGCCTCACCGGGCTTGGACAGCTCAGCGCACACCGGCAGGTGTCGGACAACCCTTAACCATAAGAGACCTCGTTGAGCGGCAGCTATCGGGCGACTCATATGAGTCGCAGGACCGCGCTTCGAGGCCTCGCCACTGATTCAACATCGAGATTACAGTCGTTGGCGTCGATGCCATATCAAGCTGACGATCCTTCCACGTCGTTTCTCCTAGAGATTTGGCTGCGACTTGCCCTATACAATATTACCGGCTATATTACAGGGCATACTTACGGAGAAAACTATGAGCGACACAGCACAGAAGCGAGCGTTGCGAAATTATCGCTCCCGCCTGACGAAGCGAGGGATCGCCCGATTCGAGGTGCTCGGACTCGATGCAGATCGTGACTTGATCCGCTCTGTCGCACGACGACTCGCGGAAGACAGCCCAGAATCGGCCCGAATTCGAGCCGCTATCGGCCGCACAATCTCGGGCGATCCGCCGAAGAGAGGCGGAATTCTTGCGGCGCTGCGTCGATCGCCACTTGTAGGTGCCGATCTCGAATTCGTGCGTTCCAGGGAAACCGGCCGCAAGGTCGACCTTTGACCCGCTACCTTCTCGACACGAACGTCATCAGCAATATAACGAAGCCGGAGCCGTCCGAATCGCTATTGGAATGGATGGGTATGCAATCCGATGGCGACTTGTTCATCTCCTCCCTGACGGTCGCTGAAATCCGGCGCGGCATACTGGATAAACCAAAGGGCAAAAAACGCGAACGATTGGAGGCGTGGTTTGTCGGACCGGAGGGTCCGCAGTCGCTTTTCACAAAGTCATTACCTAAAGACAAATAAGTTTAGCCATGAAAGACGATGTGCGCCAAAACGCTGCTGAGGCGGATAGGTAGCACAAAGGGCATATTGCCGCTATACGCGCAGCAGCAGCTCGAGCTGCTGGGCCCAACTGGAGCCCGTGACCCGGAGGTTGCGCCCTGAAATCAGGAAGAGATTGGGCAAGATCCGGGGGCCCGAAGCGGGTGTTGCGGTCGGCGCGGCCTTTTTTTGGAGCCTTTGAGGGAGCCGTTTGGGACGACTCAGCGTACAGCGCGCAGGAGGCGGCGGCGCGGATGCTGAGACACTGATCTAGCGTGCATGTCCTCAATGACGAGTTCGGCGCCGCCTTTCAGCGATGGTATCCCAAGCTCGGCAGTAACCAGAAGGATCAACTGGCGGCGTAGTACCCCCAAGAAATGGATACTCTCCATGTCAGAGGAATCTCCTTTTCACGGGCCAGCGACGCCTAGTGTAGGCGTAGCCGACGCCGACAAGACAGATCCACAGGGGCGTGATAAACGCAAGCTTTCGCGTTTCGGCGTCTGTACATATGAACCAGCCGATGAATCCGATGTAGCCGAGTACCAGCCAATTCGTGTAGGGCGAAAGCCGCAGACGGTACGGAACCGGTGAAATCGCCCCCGAGTTCACCGCCCGACGGAAACCGAGATGGGCGACCATGATCATCGCCCACGTCCAGAGTTGAGTAATCACGACGATACCGAGCACGTAACCAAAAATCTGTGCCGGGATGACGTAGTTGAGGAAGACACCAACAAGCATAAGCGCGACTGAAAAGCTAATGCCAACCGCCGGAACATGATTCTTGTTCGTCCTGGCGAACACTGGTGCCGCTTGATTGGCACATGCCAGGGTGTGCAGCATTCGTCCGCAGCTAAAAATCCCACTGTTGCATGCGGACGCCGCAGCAGATATGACTACGACGTTCATGACCCCCGCAGCGAAGGGCACACCGATGTCTGCGAACACAACTACGAACGGACTGGTGTTCGTGTCGAGATGGTCCCATGAAACCAGCGACAGGATGACTATAAGAGCACCGACGTAAAAGATCATAATGCGGTAGAACGTCGCGTCGATCGCGCGAGGTATCGTTCGGCTGGGATTTTGGGCCTCGCCTGCCGTGACGCCGATCAGCTCGATGCCGCCGAAGGCGAAGGTCGCAATCGGTAGAACCGTCAACACACTGAGCTTGCCCATGGGAAAGAAGCCCCCATTCGACCACAAGTTGCTGAAGCGGGCGCCTTCGAAGCCGTGGATCCCAAACACGATCGCGGCTAGCCCCGTGACGATCACCGCAAGTATCGTTGTTATTTTGATCAACGAGATCCAGAACTCTATTTCGCCATAGATGCGTACCACGCACATGTTTGCGGCGTACAGGACCAGCAACGCAATCAGACCGGGAATCCATTGCGGGACCTCTGGAAACCAGTATCGAACGTAGATCCCGATTGCAGTAATTTCCGCAATGCCAGCCAAGATCCATTGCAGCCAGTACGACCATCCAGTCATAAAACCTGCCCACGGTCCGATAAATTCATCGGCATATGTTGCGAATGAGCCGGCAATAGGCCGATATAAAAGGAGTTCTCCGAGAGCACGCACTACGATAAAGACCATTGAGCCCGCGATTGCGTACGCGACGATCAGAGCCGGCCCCGCGCTATGGATGGCCCTCGCAGAACCGAGGAACAGTCCGACGCCCATCGCGCCGCCCAGACTGATGAAAATGACGTGGCGTGCTTTTAGCCCTCTGGAGAATCCCAGCGACGAGCATGCATCGGATATCGCTGAGTCATCGACCAGTTCTGCCGAACGAGAGCCGGTGGAAACGGCTTCACTCCGTGAAGTCATTGTCCAAGTACTGCACAGGTATCCGACGCAGATCGAGCGACGCTAGGGTGGCTCCGATGCCGAGATATTCTCCGACCTGATCCAGGCTGATCGCCTCAGCACCGTCACGCCCGATAATGGTGACTTCGTCACCGACGCGCGCCTCATCCACGCCGGCAAGATCGATTACCGTGTACTCAGCAGTAACGCTGACAATCGAACAGCGTTTACCCCGACATAGCATGTAGGCACCCTTGAGCGTAGGCATCCTAAAGCCGTTGTCCAAGCCAAACAAGATAACCCCTGTGCGCATCGCGTTCTGCAACGCGTACTGACCGGAGATGGCGAGGTCCTCTCCAGGGCTGTGCTGCACAGTGTGAATTAGGCGGCCCTTGAGGCTCTTCAGCGCATGTTTGAACTTCCAGGTACGAGCTAGTTGCTTCTGCACTGGGCAGAGTCCAAAGAGCAGATGTCCCGGGGCGATGGTGTTCAGCGTATCCGGAAACTCGCACGTGATAGTCGAGCTCGCCGACGCCTGAGCAAAATCGAGCCGCAATCCGTCCTCTTGCTCGAGTTTCCCGATCAGATCAATAAAGGCCACCAGCCGCCGCCGCGACCACTCCTTACCTGCTTCGTTGGAAAAAGCGATGTGGGTATACACGCCTTCCACATTGATATTGGGAAGTTGTCGGATGCTACCGATGAATCGGCGAGCATCGGGGACTTTTACGCCCAACCTCCCGAGTCCATCATCCACCTTGACATGGACGTTGACAGTTCGTGTCGCGACTGCCGAGAGCGTCTTCGCCGTCTCCAGGTCATATACGCTTGGAGTTAAGTCATATTGCAACAGTGTCTTCACCCCAGCAGGCAGATTACTGGCAAACAACACAATCGGAATCTTGACGCCGCGCTCTCTAAGCGCGACCGCATCGTCGAGATTGGCGGTTGCAAGACCATTGACGCCGAGTTTCTCCAGGTGCCGCCCTATCGCTACGGCGCCGTGTCCATATGCGTCTGCCTTGATGGTGGCAATCACCTTGACAGGCCGGCCGACCAGTCTTCTTATTTCCTTAAGGTTCTCGGTTATCGCGGCGAGGGATATCTCAGCCAATATCGGTCTGGCAAGTCGGTAGTCTTCTGCAGAAATACCATCTGGCATCTCGAGGTCCTTGTCTTTCGGTTAAGCCGGTGGTGCGGCAGAAGAATGCTACAAGGCGCGGAAAATCGATTCTTGTAAGTGCTTGCTGTGTCGGCGGCACCTCGCAGCCGGCCGAAGCCCGACTCGTCGCTACGAAACGCTGGACTCAGCAGGCAAATTCGGCGACCTTTCTCGTCCGGCGTATCTTTCTGGCCAGCAATCGCGGCGGAAAACCGAACACGCCCTTGAACTCTCGCGTCATGTGAGCCTGGTCGAAGAAGCCCGCGTCGGTAGCTACGTCGGCGAGCGATTCTCCATTGGCGATGAGCGTGCGCGCCCTGGCAACGCGCAATTGACGTAGGAATGCCGTTGGAGGCATGCCGACAGCCTTGTGGAACACTCGAGTAAAGTGAAACGGACTGACGCCCAGATAGAGAGAGAGGTCCGACGATCCTCTCATGAGCTCGAGTTGGCTGAGCATCGCATCAAAAGCCCGATATACCGATGGATAGTCCGGTCCGCTGAGTTTCAGTCTTCGAGTACCCTGCACTCGGCCGCCGAACAATTTGTGCAGAGCATCGCGAACTTCGGTTTCGGATGACGAGGGGGATGCTGAAGCCGTAGCCTTATCAACAACGGCGAACAATTGAGCAGTGGCTGCAGTCTGCTTAAACACAGGTGATGCAAAATACGGATATGTTCCTCCGCGGATCGCCACGCCTGTCGCCTGGGCCATCAGCTCGATCGAGGGATAAAGTATGTCGCATTCGACAGCATCGGTCGTATTGCCGCCGCCGTGGACTTCGTAGGGATGAATCACGAACACATCACCGGGTCCGACCATGAGTGTCTCACCGTCCAACTGCAGCTGAACAGTGCCCTTCCTGACAAGACCAACAGTGTACGTATCATGAAAGTGCTGGTCGCAGTCGTGGCACGCAATCCTGGCCGCCAGCAGATCTCGGCTGAGCAACGTCCAACGATATTCTAGAATTCGGCTGCCCAACGCGCACCTTTTGCGGCCGGTAGTCCCGCCGCGTCCAACCTCGAGCTAAATGACTGCAACTCTGCCAAATGTTACCCGAGCCAACAGCTTGGTTATAGAGGGCACTCTCGAAGTGCGGCCGCCAGCCGGACCATAACCCCCTCATCTCTTTAGAAATTCGAGCGAAATTCGACTCCGATGGTGCGCGGCTGGTTCACAAACAGCCGCGGCCGTCCCGGGGTCTCCGCCGCAATCGACCGGCTGTCCCCTAGATTCGCCACCTCGTTGGCGAGGTTTTTGCCCACGAGCGCGACCTCGAGCAGCCCATGATTGAAAGCGAAGCGGGCGTTGATGAGCCTGTAAGAGGGACGCAGTCGTGGGTCGCCGGGGTCGTTGTTGCCGCTGTAGCTCCTGCCGATGTAGGAGTAGTCGGCGCCATCGACCATCTTCCAGGTGCTCGTCAATTGAGTCGTATACGACACGGATCCATTGGCGGTCCAGTCAGGCACCTGATAGATGGGCGAGCCCACGGTCTGCGGTGAGTCCACGCTGGCCTCGGTGATTTTCGCATCCTGATAGCCCAAACCGAGCGACAACTGCAGCGGCTCGGTCGGCCGCGCATGGACTTCGAGCTCGCCGCCCTTGCTTACCGCGGCGCCGGCGTTTGCCGTGTATTGGAAGCCGCAGGAGAGCAGGATCTCTTGCTGAATATTATTCCACTTGATGTAGAACGCGGCTGCATCGACCGACAAGCGGTGATCCATCCACTCAGTCTTGGTGCCGATCTCGTAGTTCCACAATGAGTCGGATTGAAAGCTGCGTGTCTGCGCGATGGTAATATTAGGATCTACTTGTTTGAGCGCCGCGGTGCAATCTGTCGCCGTGCCGGCCTCGCCCGAGGGTACGATCGGCACGATGCCGCCGGGCCGAAATCCCTTGGCGACATTGACATAGACCATCTGGTCCGGCGTCAGGTGGTAATCCGCCTCGAATTTCGGATTGACGCCGTTTTCGGTCTGAGTGGCGGGCGGACTGGCGACAGCCGGGCCCCCGCCGGTGGCCAGCCCCAGTTCATAACCATCCGAGGAGGTTTTAACCTGGTACCAGCGCAGGCCGGCGGTCAGCTTGAGCGGGTCGATGGGCTGATAGGACAGCTCGCCGAATACCGCCGGCTCCTTGATGTCGGTATGAAAGTCCTGCGCGAAGATCAAGTTCGGATAGCCCGGGGTGAGCTGGCCGCCCCCTGGGCCGAGCAGCGTCGCATCCAGCCCCGGCGCCGTGGCCGGCGGAATATAGGATGCGAACGGCAAGCGGCCGTGAGTGTCAGAATAGAATCCACCGGCGACGAATTGTACCGGCCCCTGCAGAGCAGAGACGAAGCGCACTTCCTGGACGAACTCCTGGTAATCCTTTTCTTCGGTAATGGCGCTCGGCTCCGGCTCGCCGCCGGCGCCTGAGGTGATCGCGGCGTACACGAAGTCAGTCTCATCTTCGGTCTCGACCACCTTGCGTGAGAAGTAGGCGCTCGACGAGACAAGCTCGCCAATGCCCGTCTTCCAGTGCACGCCGATCGACGTCAATGTCCACTCATCGTAGCCGCCTTCCGGAACGTTGAACCAACGCGCCTGCGTGAAGCTGCTCGGCACCATCTCGCTCGGCGTAGCAGCTCCGGTGGCGGGAGTCAGGACGGGGTAGCCGATGCCGTTGCCGGGAGTCGTCGCGTAGTCCGCCATGGGGAATCCGTTATAGTCGGCGCGCTGCTCCATGACCTTCGGCCTGATCGTCAGGGAGTCGCCGAGTTTCAAGGTAAGGCCGGCGGCACCGCCGTATGTATCAATCGCACCGACATTGTCGATGGTGGTGATACCGGTGGTAGCCAAGGGCGTGCAGGTGAGGGCCATGGCCGCCGCCGGGTTAGTGCAGTAGCTGCGCTTGAAGTAGCCTGCCTCTTCGTCGTAAAAGGCACTCAAACGCAGCGCAGCGTGATCCTGAATCAGCGGGATGTTGACCACCCCGTCGCCGGTGTAGTTCGGCTGGTCGGTGCGGGCAGTGTCCGACACCCCGCCGTGCACGATCGCGCTGAATTCATTGATGTCTGGCTCCTTCGTGACGATGCGCACCAAGCCGCCCATCGAGCGCGCGCCGTACAAGGTGCCCTGCGGGCCGCGCAGCACTTCGATGTGGTCGATGTCGAGCACCCGCGGATCGATGGAGTCCGGCAGCGGCGTGTCATCGATATAAAAACTCGTTACATTGTTGCCGGAGACGCCACGGATCGAGACGGTGCGCGCGGTACCGACGCCGTCTCCGGTGGGGGCGAAGGCCAAATTCGGCACCTTCGTGGCGTAATCGAAGAAGGTATTGATGGCCTTCTCCTGAAGCGCGACGCCGCTGAATGTGGTCATGGAGAGCGGCACGTTTTGCTCGCTCTCCGAGCGCTTCTGCGCCGTGACGATGATTTCCTCGAGAGCCGTACCCGTAGGTTGCTGGTCGGCAGCGAATGTTGTGTTACCCCACACCGCAACCAATGCTAATGACCCAAAGAACCGTGAGCATCGACCCAAGCGCCCGCAATTTACCAAGTAACGCATCGCACATTTCCCCCGATTGTCAAAACTGATGTAGTCGCCGAGACGTGCAGGTAGACCGATTGACATCTGTTCCGAGACGGCGCGGATGTTCGCGCAGGCGGAAAAGGGAGGTCGATCAAAACTGTTCGAACGGACCCCGCTGGGGTATCGCTGAAGGTTTGCGCCGCTTTGCCACATGGCGTCGCACGGATCGTCTCCCTGTATCTGGTAGTTATGGTTTCACTAGATATCAGGCGGTGCGTGGAGAATCTTGCACAGGCTTGCGGTGCGGTGATTCCCATAAATCTAAGGAATGCGTTTCTCAGCCTCCCTCGGGGCAGGCTTGATTTTCGTGTCAGAAGCGCCGGTAGAAACGAGGTGTTTTCCCCGAGTGCCACGGTTGCTGTTACGTAAATCGCCGATTTACGGTAAGCGCTCGGGGATCGACAAGTTATTCAGAAGCGAGTGGGCGTGATACCGGACAGTGGTGATCTCGTAGTCTCGTAGTCGTCGATGGGATAGTTTTGGCGGATAGGTACCACAAAGGACATATTCACCGTTCTACGCAGCAGCCAGTCGCCACACCTATCTGACCGGATCCCAACCTTGACCATCGCTCCAACGCACATTCGCGGCATCCGCGTCCAGGCAATGACTTTGCGAAACAACTCTATTTCGCGGGAAAGGGCTTTAATTCCGGGGTAATGACTTAAATTTCAATGCACATTTCCGATTTAAACCTATGTCCTGCTACTCGACGGTGAGGCTCTTCGCCAGATTTCGCGGCTGATCGACGTCGGTGCCCTTCAGCACCGCGACGTGATACGCGAGCAGCTGCATGGGTATGGCGAAGGCGATGGGGGCTTGCAGCGCGGATGAGGATGCAGGCATGTCGATGACCGTGACTCCCTCCTCGCTGTGCATGTGCGCCTGCGGATCGGCGAACACGAATAATTTGCCGCCGCGCGCGCGCACTTCCTGAAGATTGGATTTGAGCTTTTCCAGCAGCTCATTGTTGGGCGCCACCGCCACCACCGGCATGTCTTCGTCGAACAGCGCCAAAGGACCATGCTTGAGTTCCGCGGCCGCGTAGGCTTCCGCGTGAATATAGGAGATTTCCTTGAGCTTCAGCGCTCCCTCCATGGCGATGGAGTGCAGGGGTCCTCTGCCCAGGAACAAGGCGTGGTGCTTGTCCGCGAACACTTCGGCGAGCGCCTGGATGGTCGCGTCCAGCTTCAGGGTCTTCTCGACCAGCGCGGGCAGCTGCAGGAGCTGCGACACCAGCTCGTGCTCGAGCGCGGCAGCGGGGCCGTTCTTGGCGAGGGCGACGGTGAGCATCGCGAGCGCCGTCAATTGGGTCGTAAACGCCTTGGTCGACGCGACTCCGATCTCGGGGCCGGCGCGGGTCAGCAGCACCAGATCCGATTCCCGGACCATGGAGCTCTCGGCGACATTGCAGATGGTGAGCGTCGAGGGATACTGCGCCCGCTTGGCATTGCGCAGCGCCGCCAGGGTATCGGCGGTCTCGCCGGACTGCGATATGGTGACGAACAACGTGTCGGGCGTGATCACCGGATCGCGGTATCGATATTCGCTGGCGATTTCGATGCGCGCCGGAATGCGGCAGATCTGCTCGATGAAGTAGCTGGCCACCAGGCCTGCGTGGAAGCTGGTGCCGCAGGCGGCGATATGCACCGCCTTCACCTTCTTGAACACCTGCTGGGCGGACGGCCCAAAGGCGGCATCCAGGAGTTTGCCGCCGGCCACGCGCTCCTCCAAGGTCTGCGCGATCGCCCGGGGCTGCTCGTGAATTTCCTTGAGCATGAAGTGGCGGTATTGGCCGCGCTCCACGGCGTCCGCCGGCAGCTCGCTTTCGCGCATGGCGCGCTCGGCGCGCGATCCGGCCGAGTCCACGATCTTGATCGACTGGCGGCGGATCTCGGCCACGTCGCCTTCTTCCAGGAACATGAAGCGGCGCGTGACCGGCAACAAGGCGGCGACGTCGGAGGCCACGAAGTTCTCGGCAATGCCGAGTCCGAGGACGACGGGGCAGCCTTCACGGGCCACCACGATGCACTCCGGATCGGCCTCGCACACCACCGCGATGGCGTAGGCGCCCTGCAATTCGGAGACGGTTTTGCGGACGGCCTCGAATAGATCGGCGGAAGTGTTCAGATAATGGTGAATGCGGTGGGCGACCACTTCGGTATCGGTTTCGGAGGTGAAGGTGTAGCCCAAACCTTTCAGATCGGCGCGCAGCGACTCGTGGTTCTCGATGATCCCGTTGTGCACGATCGCGACACCGTCGCGGGATAGATGGGGATGGGCGTTGGCGGATAGGAATTTCAAACGCCCGTCCGGTCCAAGGCCGCCCACCACCAGCTTGCGCGTATCCAGCCGTATGTTGCCTCCAAGCTGAGGGGCCGCGCGGCTTGCCCGGCAAATCGGGCCGCCAGTACGCCTCCGCACAGGACCCCCGGCCGTTGCCAGGCCGCCAGTTCAGCGTGCCGCGCCGCCCACATACCGCCCACGCTGCCACGCGCTCGATTCGGGACAAGCGGGCCCCTACCGGTTCGCTTACCCGGCAATGGAATCGCGACCCATCCTTAAGTGCACAGCAGGCTCGACTGCGCCGGCGGCCCCCGCGCCACCAGCGGCAGCTCGCTCTGCGAGTGCTCCGCCGCTAGCGGACTCTAGGTGCGACAGGATCTTCGCAATGAGCTGCGGCTCCTCGATGCTGGCGATGATCTTTAGCTCCCCGCCGCAGCGCGTGCAGCTCTCGATCTCGACACCGAACACTCGCTTCAGCCGTCTCGCCCAGCTCATCGCCACATGCCGCGGCGTCGATGGCTTGGTCGGATCCGCGCCAGACACCGGCAACGTCGCTGCACCCCGGCCCCGATGCGCCGGCGTCACCGCCGCCCGATACTGACTGTGCGGGGCAAACACGCCGTGATAGCGGGTCAAGTGCATCCGCGGCTTAGGCACCAGCGCCGCGAGGCGCGCCATGAGATCCAGTGAAGCATGTTGCGATAATTCCGTCGCTGATGACAAAGCGTGCTGTTTGAGTCTCGTCGTCGTATGCCCGGGTATTCAGCGGCTCTTTCTTGCCGAGAAGTGCGGCAAGTTCCCCGTTGTTGGGGATGGGCGCCAAAAAGGATGCCATCGCACTCGGCTCATCGATGCGCACCTCGAGGACGGCAAGTTCAATCCCGCCCTTCATGACCCCACAGCCAGCGTTGTGCCGCGCCTGAACAGTATCGATAAAATTGATGGTCTCTGCATTCACTTGCCTTGCCGGCAGCAGTTTGCTCCGAAGCGCGCTCAGACGATCGGCGCAAGCGCTTTCCAGTTGCCTCCGTCGAGGGGTATCCTTCGAGTTGCGAAAATTGACCGTGAACTTGAACGGAAGAATTACATGGCTACGAACGTCAAGCAAATGATGGATGCCGCCAACGCTGCAGTGCCGCGCATTACGCCCGTGCAGGCTCGAGAGATGATGGGCACTGGCAATACCCTCGTAGTCGATGTGCGGGATGCCCCGGAGGTCGACCAGAGCGGCAAGGTTGCCGGTAGCGTAAACATCTCGCGCGGCATGTTGGAATTTCGGGCCGATCCTGACTCGCCGTATCACGACAAGAGCTTTTCCAAGGACAAGACCATCATCGTGTACTGCGCCTCCGGCGGACGCTCCGCACTGGCCGGCAAGGTGCTCAAAGACATGGGCTACGACCGCGTCTATAACCTCGGGGCCTTCAAGGATTGGGCCGAGAGCGGCGGAGCATTAGGATAGGAGAGTGCGGCCCTCCAAGTTCCCGATCTTTATGGGCGAACCTTTATCTCGACGCGCACCGAGGGTGGATCATTGGGCGAGTGGTAGTTCTCCACCGTCTCGATGGCATGCATTGATTCAGGCTTCATCCAATGAACCGACCAATGGCCCGGATGAACCGGCGTATCCGTGCTCGGAATGTCTCTCACGACATTCCCCGGTTGGTGGTAGCGAATGTGCGGTGATTTCCCACCGGTATCCCAATCCAGAAAGAAGCCAGGCCAATGATGATGATGCATGGGCTCCGTTTTGCCCGGGGGCGGCATAGTGACCTCTAACACGCGAACGAGCGCATTCTCGAATAGGACGCGGTGACTGCCGGGCGCCGCAGTCACGGCGTCATATCCCTGCGGGAAATCCGTCTCATTTTGCGTAAGACCCAGGGCTTGTCGAGTGCATAGGGCAATTAGGAAGGTGGCAACCGCGGCAATTACAATTTTTACCGCCGGCGCACAGGGACTTGCATTGGTGCTCATGGCACCAAAAGTACAGCCAAATCGAACCGCTTTCTACAATCCTTTCGAAAAGTCTACAGCTGGGAAAGCCAGAAGTGGCCCGGGTGTACTCTGGCCAGCGATGCTCGGAGCCAGGCGCGTGGGGCCTCGCCCAGCAGGCCGACAATACTTTCAAAGTCCGCCTGATCCTTGGGACGGACCAGTTTTGACTTGTACAGAAGCTGAATTTCGGGGGCCAGGAATGGAACCCCTTCGGCGCTTCGTCGAATCGCGATCTCGAGCGGAAGCCGGATCTCATGATCGCGGCGAAATATCCACTGATCACCGCCACCGTCATCGAGCATCAACTCGAATTTCCACTCACGTTCGCCCTGACGCCGACACCACAGGGAATTGACCGCTCGACGCGGTGCAGTGCGGAGCGCAAGGTGCGTGAGCGCGCCTTCGTGCGCCTCGAAGAAATCCCAACCGGCAAGACTCGTGCACATGCTTGGCGCATCGCCGCGGAAAATCCCGACATCAACATCACCGTGAGGCCGGGTTACTCGACCTAGAAAGAGATCCAGAGCCCACCCTCCCGCGATCCACCAGGGAATGGAAAGTGGGGTCAGCAACTCCAGCACTTCGGTGGGTCCGGCCGGTTGCAAATCTGAATTGCCCTGGCCGGCCTTTCCTAGATCCATGCTAAGCCTGGCCCGGCTTAATGAGTTAAGGTCAAAATCCTGAGACCACCCTTAAAAGGCGAACGTCAGCAACACTCCCACCGTGCGCGGCTCGATGACAGAGATCCGATAGTAGGGGAGATTGAATGTCGTGTCGCCCGAGATTTGACCGACCGTGTTGCCGACGTTTCTCACGTAAGCGGTCAATCCCAAAGCGCCGTGCTCCGCTCCTAGTCGCAGATCTACGGTCTGGTATGCGGGCAGCTCGTATTGTAGAGGAGATACGCTCGCGTCGTAGCTGACGGTGCGATTTCCGATGTAGCTCCAACTTGCGCCGGCGACGCCGGTCCAATCGTTGCCGAGACTCATGCGGTAATCGGCGCGTGCCGCTGCTGAACCGCGCGGTGCGTTGGGTAGCCGCTCGCCGCTCGCGGCCTTGACGGAGGGCACTGCATCGGCAAGTCTCGCATTGGTGTAGGAGGCCGTGGCGGACAACGTCAAATTACGCAATGGCCGGTAGGACAGGGCACTCTCCACCCCATCGCTCTTCGCGCGCTGACCGTTCACGAACGCGGTCAGGCCATCGACGACGGACTGGAGCTGAATATTTTTCCAGTCGATGTGGAAGACCGATGTATCCAGCGTAAGTACGTCATTCAACTCGAGCTTGACGCCAAGCTCGTAGTTCCACAGCGTGTCGGGCTGGAACGAGCTGCCACCCCGTACCGTCCCGGTGATGGGATCGACGACCTGAACGTTGGGTCCCCCCGGCCTGTACCCGCTCGCGATACGCGCGTACACCATGTTGGAATCGGTGAAGTGATAACGGGCCGTCGCGAGGTACGTCGTCACGTTCTCTGAGCTCTGGATGCCGGAAACCGTCGGGCCGGTCACGAGACCGGGATAATACGCCTCCGCGAGATCCTGGTCGTTCCGGCTGAGGCGAACGCCGAGCTGCGTATCGAAACTGCGTGTAAAGTGGTAGGTCACGTCGCCGAACGCGGCGTATTCCTTATACGACGTCGGTGCGCTGTACGAGGCTATGGTGTACGGGATCGGCGTTCCATTCAAATAGCCTACGATTGCGTTGGTGTAGTCGTTGTCTTCATCCGTATAGTACAAACCGCCCTGCCATTCCAGAGCGGGACCTGGGTTGGACGCCAGCCTCGCCTCGACGGTCGTAATATTGCTGGAAGGGGACGGGGCCAACGCCGTGTCGTCGATCGGGTGACCAAGCGTCTGTAGGATCGGGCCGAGAGAGGCCGTATAGAGCGGAGCCTCTTGCACGAACTCTGTTTGGCTGTTCTGACGAGCGACCGTGACTGAGGCGGTTCCGAACCCGACATCGGCGTCCCCACCAACCGAATACAGCCGAAACCTCTGACTGAATGGTTGGGCAATTCGGCTCGACTGAGTCAGATCGCCGAAGGCCGGTCGGCCGGTGGCTGCGTTGAAGTCGACCTGATTGCTGCCGTCTCTATCGATATCCTGACCCAACACGGTCGCCCGCAGCGTCAGCCAATCGACAGGCTTCGCCAAGACCGACACGCGGGCGGCCGTCGACGTGCTGGCGTTGATGTCCGAGGCGCCGTTGAATGCATTGTCGATGAAGCCGGCATCGTGGTTGCGGACCACCGACATACGCACGGCCAGGACATCCGTGATGAGCGGCACGTTGACCGCTGCGCGCACCCCGCTGTTGAAGCCTCCGCCATCGGTATTCGATCCGTCCAGTTGTACCTTGGCTTGAAAATTCTGCAAGGACGGCGGGGTCAACACATACTTGACGAGACCGCCGAACGCCGCGGCGCCATACAGTGTTCCTTGCGGCCCCCGCAACACCTCGAGCCGATCGAGATCGAACCCCCCCATGTCGAACGCCGTGTTCGTCGACCGGCTTTCGGCGGTGATGCCGCCATAAGGGATGTCGTCGATGTACACCGCAACCGAGGGGCTGATGTCGGAGCCGCTGGTGATGCCGCGCAGAATGATCTGATTCGCTCCGACTCCCCCAGAACCGGTAACCGTCATCCCCGGAACGAGTGCGGACAGTTCGGCGAGAGTCTGGGTATTCGAGGACCGCAGGGTGTCGCCGGAGATCGCCGTGATGGACTGCGGGACCTCGCTTGCAGGCTCAGCGCGCTTCTGCGCGGTTACGACGATCTCCTCGAGCGCTCCCGCGGTCGTGGATGATTCATCTGCATACGCGCCATGCCAGCCGGCGACCGGGCCGCATGCCAATAGAAACGCCGCTTGGCGCGAGAATAATCCGGAACGCTTCATCGTCGAGTTCTCCCAGTCTGTTGGTTTTGTCGCTTCAGCTAATGGCGCGGAGCCGTCGATTGGATCGGATTTCGTTGGAAAAGATGCTGCCGTTATCGTCATGGTATACGAAACTAGATATCTATATCAAATTTGTTTGATATAAACGCTATGTGCGATAGAATAATCATGTAATCCTAAGTCAAACGAGCGCTCTATGACCGTCCGTGCACAATTCGAGGCGCCGGCGCCGGCCTCGGCAGGTTCCGATGGGCAGGGCCTGGAGTTTCTCTATCCGGCGGGCGAACCCGATGACTGCGGTTTGTTGCCGGTCGGCGACGGACACCAGGTCTGGTGGGAGGCCAGCGGCAACCCTCGCGGCGTGTCGGTCATCTATCTCCATGGTGGACCCGGTGCGCCGTGCCAGCCGATCCATCGGCGATTTTTCGATCCGGCCTTTTACCGCATCGTGCTGATGCATCAACGAGGCTGCGGCCGCTCCACTCCCCTGGGTGGCTTGGACGCAAATACCACGCACACTCTCATCGCGGACATCGAACGACTGCGCGTTCGTCTGGGTATCGAGCAGTGGCTGGTCGCCGGCGGTAGCTGGGGAAGTTGTCTTGCGCTGGCGTACGGACAGACTCATCCGCAGCGCTGTCTCGGCTTTCGCCTTCGCGGTGTTTTGCTCGGACGGGACAGCGACATCGACTGGTGGTGGAAGGGAACCCGCATTTTGTTCCCCGATGCTTACGAGGATCTGCTCGGCTTTCTGCCCGAGGCCGAGCGCGCCGATCCCATGAATGCGTATTGCGGACGGCTGATCGATTCCGATCCGACGGTTTTCCTGCCCGCCGCGAGTGCCTTGAAGTCATTTTCGGCGCGCACGGTCCATGTGCGTCCCAATGCCGCCAAGATCGCCGCGGCGGCTCTTCCGGAGGTCTCCGTCCCCATGTCGCGGATTTTCGCGCACTACACGCTCAATCGCTTCTTTCTCGAGGAGGACCAGCTCCTGCGCAATCTCCATCGCATCCTGCACCTGCCGTGCGCTATTGTGCAGGGGCGCTTCGACGTGACGACACCGGCGGCCGGCGCCTGGACCTTGCATAAGGCATGGCCGGCATCGTCGATCCGAATCGTCTCCGAGGCCGCCCACGACGAGCTTGACCCGCTGCTCGCTCGCGCCGTCCTGGAGGCTCACGAGGCGCTCAAGGCCAGTCTGTCCTGATGCAGTCGGAGTCCAGGCAACGTGGCAGGCGGCGAGTCGCGGCCGCCTTCGATGTCAGTGCTGCTCGGCGAGCTCGAGGCGACGGTGGAACCGGGCCGCGCGTCCGTGTCGATACCGCTCTCGGTCAACTCGTTATCGAGGTGTTTACCACTCGCGCGCCGGCTACGGCGGCGAACTTTCTGAGATACGTGGATGGTCGCCATCTCGACGGCTGCTCGATTTATCGGATCCTCACCCCCGACAACCAGCATCCCCCGCCGCCCGTCAGTGCTTCAGTCGTTCAGTGGGGCATGCACCTCCGGAAACTCGCCCCGCCGCCGTTTGCGCCGGCTGCGCACGAGCCCACATCGATGACGGGCCTGACCCATTGCGACGGTGCGGTGTCGCTCGCGCGGTTCGCACCCGGAACGGGCTCGTCCGAGTTCTTCTTTTGCATCGGCGATCAGCCGCAGCTCGATTTTGGCGGGCACCGCAACCCTGACGGAGCGGGTTTCGCGGTATTCGGGCAGGTGGTGTCGGGCGAAGCTGTCCTGGCGCGGATCTACGCGCGCGCGGAAACGGATCATCTGCTGAAGCGGCCGATCCCGATTCGTGAGGTGAAGCGGCTCGCGGTGAGCCCTTAGCGGCTCTGTTCCCTAGGGCGATGCTCGAATAGAGGGGGCGTGCCCACCCAGAGTACCCGGGCGGTCTTCGGGCCTTCGTTGACCATCGTGTAGCGCAAGCGCTGATCGAAGTGAGCACTATCCCCCGTGGCCAGGACGTAAATGTCATCTTCAATCTGGAAGTTCACTTTGCCTTCAAGCAAGTAATAGAAGCCTTCGCCCTCGCGCCGCACGGTGGGGTGCGCGACCCCGGGCTCCAGGAGAATGATCAGCGTTTCCATCTTCGGATCATCCAGACTGCCGCTCAGCAGGATGTGCCGTACTTTCGGCCCGAGCTCGATGTACTCTGGATCGTTCGCTCGGCGGATGGTGCGGCCGCCCTTGGGAACGTCGATGAAATGGCCTATTTCCACCTTCATCGCGCGCGCGAGATGCAACAAGGAGATGACCGACGGCGTCGTCAGTCCGCGCTCCGCCTGAGAGATGAACGGTGCCGACAAACCCGAACCCGCTGCAAGCTCGCGCAACGTCAGGCCCAGCTTGCGTCGCCGCGCCCGGATCGCAAAGCCGATCGACAAGCCCTGGTCGCGCGCCTGCTCGGCAGGGTCGGGAAGGCGGGTGGATGCAGGGTTACCCTGCTGCTTGCTGCGTACATGCCGTTTGCTGGCCATGAGAATAGTGTGGCATATCTCAAATCTATGGGCTACAGTCAATGAATCAAACATGTTTGATGATGCCGAAGATCCATCCATGAGCGAACATTTCTCAGCGACCTATGCCGACGCACGTGCGAAATTCCTGGCCGCCGCGCACCGGGCGGGCGCGGATTCAGCCGCGCACATGCATCCTCTGCGGGGACCCGCGGGAGAGGAACTGGCAACCGACGTCGCGTGGCTAGGTCCCGGGAATGCCCGGTCTGTGCTGGTGATGAGCTCCGCCACTCACGGGGTGGAGGGATTCTGCGGATCGGCCGTCCAAACCGCCTGGCTGGAGGCCGGCGGGGCCGCCCGGCGGCCAGAGGAGGTTGCAGTCCTGCTGATTCATGCCGTCAATCCGCATGGTTTTGCGTGGTTGCGGCGCGTGAATGAAGACAATGTCGATCTGAATCGCAACTGGATCGATTTTACACGGTCGCCGCCTCCCAACGCAGGCTACGACCAATTGCGGGACGCCATCTGTCCACAGGACTGGAACGCCGTGACGCTCGCTCGCACCGAGGCGCAGTTGCAGGCCTACGCTGCCCGGCACGGGGACAGAGGGTTGCAGACCGCGATGACGGGCGGTCAATGGAATGATCCGGAGGGCATTTTCTATGGAGGCCGGGCGCCGACGTGGTCTCGGCGTACCCTGACGTCCATCCTCACAGAGCGGCTTCACCACGCACGGCATGTGGCCATTCTCGATTTTCATACGGGGCTCGGCCCCTATGGTTGCTGTGAACGAATCCTGCCTGCGACGCCGGGGGATCCGTCGATTGCACGCGCGGCCGCCTGGTTCGGCGTTGGCAATTCGCATCCCGGTGGTGAGACATCGGCTTCTGCCGCCGTGCAGGGCGACAATCTGACCGGCGCCGCGCGACTGCTTCCCGATGCGGAGGTAACCGCGATGGCGCTGGAGTTCGGAGTGGCTCCGCTATGGACGATGCTGACTGCCGTGCGCGCGGACTGCTGGCTTCATGCCCATGGTGGGCCCAACTCGGAGTTGGCGGCAAGCATCAAAACACAGCTGAGGGCGGCGTTTTGCGCCAACGATCAGGTATGGGAAGGCATGGTGCTGGGCCAGTCATTGAATATGTGCCGGCAGGCGCTCATCGCTCTGTCGAGACAGCCGTGAGTGCCGTTTCCCAGGTCGTGCCGGCGACGTCGGACGAGGATCGGGCGTACCCCGAGGCGGATCGGCGTGCTTGGTACACCCTGGTGCTGCTGAGCGTAGTCATGGGTATGAGCTATGCGGATCGCATGGTTCTCCCCGTGCTGGTCACTCCAATCAAGGCGGAACTCGGCCTTTCCGACACGCAGATCGGCTTGCTCACGGGTCTCGCGTTCTCGATCTTCTACGCGGTATGCAGTCTGCCGATTGCGCGGCTGGCCGATCGAGGCTCGCGCAAGGGACTGGTCTCGCTGACGTTGACCTGCTGGAGCATCGCAACCATGCTGACCGCGACCGTTACAGGCCTGTGGCAAATGTTGCTGGCTCGGTGCGCTGTCGGAGCGGGTGAGGGTGGAGCGGTGCCGAGTGCCTACTCCATGATAGGAGATCTGTTTCCACCCCAACGCCGCACGACGGCCCTGGCCATTTTCACGGCCGGCGGACCCGTTGGCGTGCTCGTCTCGCTCATGCTGGCCGGATGGCTTGGTGAGCTCGTAGGCTGGCGCACGACGTTCGTGCTGATCGGGCTTCCCGGTCTGCTGCTTGCGCTGATTTTTCGGATCACCGTGCGTGAGCCTGCGCGACCCATCGCCAACGAAAGCGATTGGGACGATCCGTCGACCTGGCGCGTGGTCGCCACGCTGTGTCGCAATCCGGCCTTCGTTCACTACACGCTCGGCTACAGCGTTGCCGTAATGTTGCTGCATGGTCACTTGCAGTGGCTCCCGGCGTTCTTCCACCGCAGTTTCGGTGTGAGTGGCGCCAGCCTCGGTTTCTCGATCGCCATGACTCGGGCCCTGGGCACTGTTCTGGGGCTGATCGCGGGAGGTCTGCTGGCGGACCGGTTGGCACAGCGCGACCCGCGGGCACCCAGCCGCATCATCTTTGCGGCCAGCGCGTTGGGAATATTGACCCAGGCCGGTGTGTTGCTGACGGCCAACCTCTATGTCGCATACACCTTCTCAGCGGTCGTGGGGTTCGTGACATCGTTGCCGATCGGTCCTCTGACCGCAGCCATTCAGGCGCAGGCGGCTCCCAGAGCCCGCGCAACCGCCGGCGGAATCATGCTCGTTTCATCATGCGTCATTGGCATGGGCGGAGGACCCCTGATTGTCGGCGTGTTGAGCGACCTGTTCGCGGCCCGCGCAGGACAGGAGTCGCTGCGATACAGCCTGATGATCCTCACCGTGATAGCGGGACCTTGGATGCTGATGCATCTGGCGCTCGCACAACGGTACGAGTCCAGGTCGCCGGCCTCATCGTAGTCGCTTCACCCGCTCCCGGAATGACGCTGAGGGCATGGCCGGGCACCGTTGCGCCCGGCTGCAGCGTCTTCACCGTATGGAATATTGCGACCGGACCATAAAAAGACTATATTAAGTCTTGCAAGCAATTGGAGAAACTATGCGCTATTCGACCCAAATTAGGCCTATTAGCTACCTGAAAGCGAATGCCGCCGAGGTCCTTCAGGTGCTCGAGGAGCAGCGCAAGCCCATGATCATCACGCAAAATGGCGAAGCTAAAGCCGTAATTCAGGACGTTGCCTCTTATGAGGAAACCCAAGAAACGCTGGCGCTATTAAAGATACTTGCGCTCGGCAACCAACAGGTTGACCGTGTCCTCGAAAGGCTCACCCGGGCGGCGGATGCGCTCAGAACGTCCCCTGACCGCGGTTCAAATGTAAACGAGTTGCGCTCTCTTGGTATCTCGGAATATAGGCAAGTCTTCTTCAAACCCTACCGGCTAATTTACAAGGTGCACGCGAAACAAGTTATCGTGTACGTCGTTGCCGACGGTCGCCGAGATATGGGGTCGTTATTGGCGCGCAGACTATTAGGCGCTTAACGACCCAGGCAATAAGAGCGGAAACAACTTTATTTCTCGAGTAAAGACTTTGATTCGCCGGAAGCGACTTTAATTCCGGCCCACAATTGTTGAAGCTTGAGGCCCCGCCCTACTCGACCGTGAGGCTCTTCGCCAGATTCCTCGGCTGATCGACGTCCGTGCCCTTCAGCACCGCGACGTGATAGGCGAGCAGCTGCATGGGGATGGCGAAGGCGATGGGCGCCTGCAGCGCGGTGGCGGATGCGGGCATGTCGATGACCGTCACTCCCTCCTCGCTGTGCATGTGCGCCTGCGGATCGGCGAATACGAACAATTTGCCGCCGCGCGCACGCACTTCCTGAAGATTGGATTTGAGCTTTTCCAGCAGCTCATTGTTGGGCGCCACCGCCACCACCGGCATGTCTTCGTCGATCAGCGCCAAAGGACCATGCTTGAGTTCCGCGGCCGCGTAGGCTTCCGCGTGAATATAGGAGATTTCCTTGAGCTTCAGCGCGCCCTCCATGGCGATGGAGTGCAGAGGTCCCCGGCCCAGGAACAGGGCGTGGTGCTTGTCCGCGAAAACTTCGGCGAGCGCCTGGATGGTCGCGTCCAGCTTCAGGGTCTTCTCGACCAGCGCGGGCAGCTGCACGAGCTGCGACACCAGCTCGTGCTCGAGCGCCGCGGCGGGGCCGTTCTTGGCGAGCGCCACGGTGAGCATCGCAAGCGCCGTCAATTGGGTGGTAAACGCCTTGGTCGACGCGACTCCGATCTCGGGGCCGGCGCGGGTCAGCAGCACCAGATCCGATTCCCGGACCATGGAGCTCTCGGCGACATTGCAGATGGTGAGCGTCCCCAGGTACTGCGCCCGCTTGGCATTGCGCAGGGCCGCCAGCGTATCGGCGGTCTCGCCGGACTGCGATATGGTGACGAACAACGTGTCGGGTGTGATCACCGGATCGCGGTAACGGTATTCGCTGGCGATCTCGATGCGCGCCGGAATGCGGCAGATTTGTTCGATGAAGTAGCTGGCCACCAGGCCCGCGTGGAAGCTGGTGCCGCAGGCGGCGATATGCACGGCCTTGACCTTCTTGAATACCTGCTGGGCCGTCGGCCCAAAGGCCGCATCCAACAGTTTGCCGCCAGCCACGCGCTCCTCCAAGGTCTGCGCGATCGCCCGGGGCTGCTCATGAATTTCCTTGAGCATGAAGTGGCGGTACTGCCCGCGTTCCACGGCGTCGGCCGGCAGCTCGCTCTCGCGCATTGCGCGCTGCGCGCGCAATCCGGCCGAATCGACGATCTTGATCGACTCGCGGCGAATTTCGGCCACGTCGCCTTCTTCGAGGAACATGAAGCGGCGCGTGACCGGCAACAAGGCGGCGACGTCGGATGCCACGAAGTTCTCGGCGATGCCGAGTCCGAGGACGACGGGGCACCCTTCGCGGGCCACCACGATGCACTCCGGATCGGCCTCGCATACCACCGCGATGGCGTAGGCGCCCTGCAATTCGGAGACGGTTTTGCGGACGGCCTCGAATAGATCGGCGCAGGTGTTCAGATGATGGTGAATACGATGGGCGACCACTTCGGTATCGGTTTCAGAAGTGAAGCTGTAGCCCAAACCTTTCAGATCGGCGCGCAGGGTCTCGTGATTCTCGATGATCCCGTTGTGCACGATCGCGACACCGTCGCGGGATAGATGAGGGTGGGCGTTGTGGGTGGTCGGGACCCCATGGGTGGCCCAGCGGGTGTGGGCGATGCCGACGTGACCGCCGATCGGGGCTGCGTCGAGCGCCTCCTGCAGCACCCTCACCTTGCCGACGGTGCGCAGGCGCGCCACCCGTCCGCCCTCGAGCACCGCAATGCCGGCCGAATCGTAGCCACGGTACTCCAGACGGCGCAGGCCCTCCATGAGAATGGGAACCGAGTTGCGCTCTGCAACGACACCCACGATTCCACACATATGCATTCCGTTGGCGGAGAAAAAGGCTGCTTAGTGTGCCCGACCGGGACGGGAAGTCCAGTGGGGTGCGGAATCGTAGTGTGAGCTCATCGATATTGGTTGATAGCCACTACTATTATGTATACAGTACTAGCCTATGGACGATAGCGACGCGAAGAAGTTTCAAAAAGATCTGAATGGGGGTCTGGTTGGGCTGGTGCTGCTCGCCGTCCTCAATCAATCCACCGAAGATCTCTACGGCTACGAAATCGCCAAACGGCTGGCGAATGCCAACGACGGCATATCAATCTTCAAGGAGGGCACCATCTATCCGGTGCTGCGTGCCCTGTCGGCCGCGAATCTACTGACCAGCCGCATCGTTCCATCCTATTCCGGGCCGCCTCGGCGTTACTACCGCATTACCGACCAGGGCCGCGGTGTGCTCGCGGAGTGGACCCTCATCTGGGCCGGCACCCGCGACTTCGTCGACCGCTTCATCAACAAAGGACATTCGTCATGAATCGCAGCGCACCACGCTCCATCGATCAGTATCTGCGGCAGCTGCGCGAGGAACTCGCCGGCCAGGACTCTGCACTCATACAAGACGCCTTGTACGACGCCGAAGAATATCTGCGCGCCGAGGTGGCCGCCCACCCCGATAAATCCGAATCCGACGTGCTAGAACTGATCGCCTCTACGTACGGGGCACCGGACGAAGTGGCGAGCGCCTACCGGGACACCGAGGCCAAGGTGAAGGCGGCCATGACGACGCCTCGCGGAATTCCGAGGACTGGAGTTGGCGCATTTTTCGGCGTATTCCTAGATGTACGCGCTTATACGTCTCTCTTCTTCATGCTGCTGTCGCTGGCCACCGGCGTCATCTACTTCACCTTCGCGATCACGGGTCTCGCGCTGTCCGCGGGTCTCGCGGTACTGGTCATCGGAATCCCGTTCTTTCTCGTGTTCATAGTGCTGACTCGAGTGGTGTCCCTGGCGGAAGGCCGCCTGATCGAAGCGACGACCGGCGAGCGCATGCCGCGGCGCCCGATTCATCAGAGCGGCATCTCAGGGTTCTGGTCGCGCGTCGGTCAAATGCTCAAAGACCGGCGCACCTGGACCACGCTCGCCTATTTGATTCTGATGCTGCCCTTGGGTGTGGTGTATTTCGTCATCGCCGTCGTCGGCCTTTCCCTAAGCCTCGCTTTCACGTTCGCGCCGCTGGTCTATTTGTCGGATCACTACGGATGGTTCGATCAGCCCGGCAATCTGCACATGAGTCCGGCGTGGCTGGAGTCATTGTGGGCGCTGCCCTTCATGGTGCTGACGGGCATCCTGCTCCTCACCCTGGTGATGCACGTGGCGCGCGGCGTGGGACGCCTGCACGCCATGTACGCGAAGGCCCTGCTCGTCTCTCCTGCCGCGAGTCAGTGAGCAGAGGCCATGGGCGCCAGGGATCCTCCGAGCGCTTGAAATAGAGCGGCCGTATCCGCGTATCGATTGGCGCGTGCCTGAGCCAGCGATACTACGGCCTGTTGATAGGTTTGTTCCGCGTTGATGAGCGCGATATAGCTCACGGAACCGAGCTCGAGCTGCCGGTGGGCGACCTCGAGGCTCCTCTGCGAGGCGTTCACGGAGCGGCTCGCCGCGTTCAACGCGTCGGCGTCGGTGTCGAGCGCGTGCAGTGCATCCGCGACATTCTGGAATGCCGTCAGCACGGCCGACTTGTACATAGCACCGGCCTGATCGAGCGCGGCGTCGGCCGCTCGCTTGCGGTGGATCAGCGTGCCGCCGGCAAACAGCGTTTGAGTCGCGTTGGCACCGACGCTCCAGAAGCCCGTGCCGCCTTTGAATAGGTCGCTCATGGCGGTGGCCGCGCTGCCGATACTGCCGGTGATGGTGAGCTGGGGCAGCAGGTTGGCGATGGCCACACCCACTTGCGCGGTGGCGGCGTGCAGCTGCGCTTCCGCGGCCCGCACATCCGGCCGCCGTTCCACCAGTTGGGAGGGCACGCCCAAGGGCAAGTCGGTGGGCAGCGTGAGCTGATCGAGCTCGACATGAATGGGCTTGAATTGCGCCGGCAATCGGCCGGTAAGTACGGCCAACGAATCCCGCCACTGCTGCAGCTGGCGCGTCAGGGGCGGAAGAGTGGCTTCCAGTTGAGCCAGCGCCGCGTCCTGCGCAAACACGTCGCCCTCGGCGACGGCGCCGAGCTCGAGCTCGCGGTGCAGCACCGACAGCGCCTCGCGTTCGAGTGCGATGACGCGCTCGGTGGCGGAAACCTGCGCCCGCAGACCGGCTTCCTGGATCGCCGCGGTAACGACATTCGCCGTCAGCGTCAGATAGGTGGCGTCGAGCTGGTAGCGGCTCGCCTCGGCCTGCGCCGCGAGCGATTCGACCTGACGCCGATTGGCGCCGAACAGGTCGGGGACGTAGCTCACGGTCACCTGCGGCGTGAACAAATTGTAGAGGGCGGTGCCGGACGCGAGATTCGGCGCCAGCACCCCGACGGCATTGAGGTTTCGGCTGGCGTCGAAACTGCTCTGCACGCTCGGAAAATAGCTGCCGCGCTGCGCGGCGGTGTTCTCCAGGGCTTGGCGCAGCGCCGCCTGCGCCGACTGAACTTCAGGATTCGCGCGCAGCGCCTCGTTGACCAGCGAGTCGATTTCGGCGGACCCGAATAGCGTCCACCAATCCCGAGGCACGTCCTGATCGGTCAGAAAGCGCTGCGCCGCTCCTCCCGGGCCCGCCGCTGAAGCGGTCGCCGCGGGCAGCGGCTCCATGGTGTAGCGCTCGACCTGCGGCGGTGCCGGCCGGTGAAAATTCGGTCCCACGCACGCGCCGAGCACCGCGCAAGCGCTGAAGACAGCTATGCGGCGCTCGAGCCTCACTCGGTGGTCCCCCGCGGTTCTTCCACTGGAATTTCGCGCGCTCTGGAGAACCTCAATATGAGCATCGGCAGCACCAGCAATATCAGAACCGGCGCGAGCAGCATGCCGCCCACCACGACCAAGGCCAGCGGGCGCTGCACTTGCGATCCGATGCCGGTCGAAAACGCCGCGGGCAGCAGGCCGACGCAGGCCACGATGCAAGTCATCATCACCGGACGCAGCTGCGTCCGGCAGGTCTGCAACATGGCGCTGGCGCGATCCAGGCCCGAATCGAGGCTCAAATGGTAGTAGGACAGAATCAGAATTCCGTCCATGGCGGCAATGCCGAACAGGGCGACGAAGCCGATGGCCGAGGAGACGCTGAACGCGGTGCCGGTGACCCATAGGGCGAATATGCCGCCCAGCAGCGCCATGGGGATGACGCTTGCCGCGAGCAGGGCGTCGCGCAAATTGCCGAAGTTCAAGTAGAGGAGCAGCACGATGAGTGCGATCGAGAACGGCACGGCAATGCTCAACCGCGCGATGGCGTCCTTCAGATTGCCGAATTCGCCCACCCACTCGAGATGGTAGCCGCCCGGCAATTGAACGTTGGAATCCACGGCATGCTGCGCTTCGAGCACGGCGCCGCCCAGATCGCGGCCGCGCACGCTGAACTTGATGGGCACGTAGCGTTGCTGCTGCTCGCGGTAGATGAACGCCGCGCCGGTTGCCAGATGCACGTCGGCCACATCCTCGAGCGGCACCGGAATGAGTCCGCCGCCGGTGCCGGCCGGCGCCGCGATGGGAATGTGACGAATCGCCTCGAGACTTTGTCGATAAGGAGCGGCCAGCCGCACCATCATGGGAAAATGCCGGTCGCTGGTTCCTTCGTACAGGTCGCCGGCGCTTTGGCCGCCGACAGCCGCCTGAACCACGGCGTTGACGTCGCCGGGCGCGAGCCCATAGCGCGCCGCCCGGACACGGTCCACGTCGATGCGGATGGTCGGCTGCCCCAGGGAGCGGAACACGGCGAGATCCGTGATGCCCGGCACTTTGGCCAGCTGGGCCTCAATCGCGTCGGCGGTCTTTTCCAAGGTCTCCAAATCGTTGCCGAAGACCTTGACGGAATTTTCGCCCTTGACGCCCGAGGCCGCTTCTTCGACGTTGTCCTGGATGTACTGCGAGAAATTGAATTCCACGCCGGGGAAATGCTGCTGCAGCGCCTCGGTCATCTCTCGAGTGAGCTTCTCCTTGGTCTCGCCGGCCGGCCAGGCATCGAAGGGCTTCAAGGGCACGAAGAACTCGGCGTTGAAGAATCCCGTCGCATCGGTACCATCGTCGGGCCGGCCGTGCTGCGAGACCACGCTCAGCACTTCGGGGTACTGTCTCATCAGCGCGCGCATGCGATTGACATAGGGGTCGCTGTCCTCGAGCGAAATCGACTGCGGGAAGGTGGCGCGAATCCACAAATTTCCCTCCTCGAGCTTGGGCAGGAATTCCAACCCCAGGGAACGCACCGCGAAAAAAGCCAGCAGAAAGATCAGGCCCAGGCCCGCGAAGGCCACGATGCGATTCGCGAGGACGAATTCCAGCGTCGGCTGGTATATCCGGCGCAGGCTGCGTACCACGGCGGTCTCGCGTTCCTCGACCACATCGGGAAACATCAGCAGGCTGAGGGCCGGCGCGACGGTAAAGGTCGCAATCAATCCGCCGGCAATGGCATAGGCATAGGTCTTTGCCATCGGGCCGAATATGTGGCCTTCGATGCCGGAGAGCGTGAACAGCGGCACGAATCCGGCGATGATGATGGCCGCGGCGAAGAAAATCGACTGGCTGACCTCGGCGGCGCCGATTGAAATCGTGCCCATCTTGCCGCGGAAACCGCTGCGAACGCGCATCCGGTGCAGAGTGCTCGGGCCGGTGCCGAGATGTGCGGAGCTCTCCGCCAGGTGCCGGTAGATGTTCTCGACCATGATGACTGTGGCATCGACCACCAAACCGAAATCGATGGCACCGACGGACAGTAGATTCGCTGATTCGCCGCGCAGCACCATGAGGCCGATGGCGAAGGCCAGCGCGAACGGTATGGTTGTCGCAACAATGACGGCGCTGCGCAGATTGCCCAGAAAGGCCCATTGCAGAAGAAAGATGAGGAGTACGCCCGCGACCATGTTGTGCAGCACGGTGTGGGTCGTGATATGGATCAGATCGCTGCGGTCGTAGATGCGCTGGATGCTGACGCCGGGCGGCAGAATGCCGCTTTGATTCACCTTGTCCACTTCGGCTTCTACCCGCTTGATCGTCGGCACGCTTTGGGCGCCGCGGCGCATGAGGACGATACCCTGGACAATGTCGTCCGAGTCGTCGTAGCCGGCAATGCCGAGGCGCGGCAAATTGCCGATGCTAACCGTGGCCACGTCGCCCACCACCACTGGCGCCCCCTGGTTGTTCGCGATCAAGGTGTGGCGAATCTCATCCGCCGAATGCACCAGACCGATGCCGCGAACCACCGCTGACTGGGCGCCGAAATCGACGGTTTGGCCGCCGACATTGATGTTTGCATTGCCGAGAGCGGCGAGGACCTGCGGCACGGACAGGCCGTAGCCCATCAGCTTTCTTTGATCGATGGCGATGTCGTAGGTTTTGGTCTTGCCGCCCCAGCCGGTCACGTCGATCACGCCGGGAATGGCCTTGAAGCGCCGCTCCAATACCCAGTCCTCGAGAGTCTTCAAATCGGTGACCGAGTAATTCGGCGGCCCGACCACCCGATAGCGATAAATCTCACCGATGGGGCTGGTGGGCGAGATCTGCGGCTGGGCGCCGTTCGGCAATGCTGCGAGCTGGGACAGGCGGTTGGTCACCCATTGCTCGGCCTGCAGGTAAGTGAAGTCGTAGGTGAACTGTACTTTCACATCTGACAGCCCGAACAGAGATATGGTGCGGATGGCCTGCACATTGGGGATGCCGGCCATCTGGATTTCGAGCGGAATGGTGATGTATCGCTCGATTTCTTCGGCCGATTGCCCGGTGCTCTGAGTCACCACATCGACCAGAGGAGGCACGGGATCAGGATATGCCTCGATATTGAGATGCAGAAAGCCGGCGATGCCGCCGCCCAGCACCGCTGCCAGCATGACGACCATCAGCACGCGCTGACGGAGCGCGAAGGCAACGATGGCGTTCATGAGGACGCCGACACCGCCGCTTGATCGATGAAGAGACTCCCCTTGGTAACCACTCTCTCGCCCGGCTTCAGGCCGTCGAGCACCTCGACCAGGCCGTCGCTGTTGCGGCCGACGTGGATCGACCGGTACGCGAGCAAGCCATCGCCCATGACCACCCAGACGTGCGCCATGGTTCCTTCGTAAACCACCGCGTTCTCCGGCACCGCCGGCGACTGCGTCGCATCGCCGGTGAGGATCCGGAAATTCGCGAACATCTCCGGCTTGAGCGCACCGTCATGATTGTCGATTTCGGCGCGCACCGGCAGCCGGTGTGTAGCCGGGTCCAGCAGCGCCGCTATGTAGGTCACCCGCGCCTTGAACGTACGCTTGGGGTAAGCGAGCACGTGAACTTCCACTGCCTGTCCCAGGCGCACCCGCCCCGAATCGGCCTCGCGCACATTCGCCAGCAGCCAGACGCTCGAAGGGTCGGCAATGGTGAAGACCGGTGTACCGGCCCCGGCCTGCAAGTACTGGCCTGGGCCCACTTGACGGTCCACCACCACCCCCGCGATCGGTGCGCGGATGGTGGCCGTTGGGTCGATGCTCCCCGCCGCTTCGAGCGCGGCAATGTCTGCATCCGATTGGCCCAGAATCCGCAGGCGATTGCGCGCGGCGTTCAAGGCGGCGGTCGCGGCGGTGAGATCCGCCTGCGCCTGCTGCCAATCCTGCAAGCTGCCGCCCTTGGCGCCGTACAAGGCGTGCTTGCGCCGCTCGGTGATGTCGGCGAGTTTGACCTGGGCCGACGCGGACTTCAGATCACTCTGAGTCTGCACGTACTCGGAAGCCTCCAGAGTGGCGAGCGGCGCGCCCTTCTTGACGATTTCGCCGAGAGCGGCGATGACCCGGGTGATGCGGCCGGAATACGGCGAAAACACCGGCGTTGCGCGATCGCCATTCACCGCAATCTTGCCCTCCGTCGATTCCTCGCTGACGAAGGCATGCAGATCGACCGGTTCGATGGTCAAGGTCTTGAGCTGCTGTGCCGTGGCGCGGAAGGTGCCGGGCGGCGCAGACGGCGCCGCGGCCGGCCCCTCATGTCCTCCGAAGAATCGGCCGCCCAGCCAGATTCCCAGAACGGCCACGGTGGCCGCAGCCACCGCGAATCCCACCGCGCGTACTTGCCGCTGTTTCGACCATGCGCGCCGATCTATCGATGCCTGGCCGGCCGGCCGCTCAGGCTCGCCTTCCGCGTCACTCATGCATGAACCTCATTGCGCAAACCGGTGCCCTCATGCGGAGCCCGTGGCCGGGACGGCGGGCAGATGCACCACGAAGCTCGAACCGGCGCCCTCGGAGGACTCGACCTCGATGGTGCCTCCGTGCAGCTCGAGCACCATGGCGACCAGGTGAAGTCCGACGCCGCTGCCGGCGACGCCGACGGCACCGGAGCCGCGGAAGTAGCGTTCGAACAAATGAGCGCGGTCCCGTTCCGCGATGCCGATGCCGTGATCGCGGACTCGCACCGTCAAGTTCTCGCCCTGCGCGCAGTGGTCTTTGTACGCCACAACCTCGACCGGAGAGTCGGACCCCGAATACTTGATGGCATTGGAGAGCAGATTGCTGAACAAGGCGAACAAGAGCTTCGGGTCGCCGTGCATGAGGGAGGGCAGATCGCCGAAGTGCTCCCGTACGTCCGCACGGCGCGCAGCCTCGCGATGCAGCTGGCACACGTCACGCAGCAGCGCGGCAGGGTCGAAATCCACGGGCTGATAGACCGCCTGTCCGTCCAGCAGGCGCGAATCTCCAAGCAGGCTGTCCATGATGCCGGTCAGGCGCGTGACGGCGCTGCGAATCCGGGTGGCGCGCTCCAGCACATCGTGCGGCGCCAGCCTGTCCTTGAGCTTGATCAGCCGCTGCGCCTGGGCATCGATGACGGTGAGCGGCGTACGGAACTCATGCGAGGTCATGGTGACGAAATTGCGCTGCTGGGCGGTGACGCGCCGTTCGTTCTCGAGAGTTTCCTCCAGAGAGGCGGTTTGTTCGATCAGCCGGCGCTGACTCCTGACGAGCGCGATGGCGTTGTCTCGAAAAACCTCCACCGACCGCGCCATCTCGCCGATCTCATCGTCGCGCTGCGCACCGGAAATGCGGATGTTCGTGTCATGGGCGGCGAGGGCGCGCATGCCCCGTGCCAACCTGAGCAGCGGGCCCGATACCGATCGGCTGATGTAGATGATGGTCACGAGCACCAGGCAGGCCGCCACGATCATCGCGGTCACGATCAGGCGCCTGTCCTGCAAATACGTGCCCGCCGCGCGCGCGCTCGCCGCGCGCGCCTTCGATACAGTCTGGTCGGTGAGGCGCCCCAAGGTGTCGCTGGCCTTGTCGAAGGCGCGGCGCGATGTCGTCATGTACATGTGGAGGGCGTCGGACTTTGCGCCCGAATGCGATAGTGCAACCACTTGCGCGGCTATCGCCTTGTATTCGGTCCATTCTTCCGCGAACTTTTCGTACAGGCTCCGCTCGCCCGCGTCGTGCGGGAGCGCTTCGTAGGAACGCTGTGCCCGGGTCACTCGTTCATCGAGCCCGGTGATCTCTTTTTCGCTTGCGGCAAGCTCCAATGCTGTGTTGGAGAGCAGGTGCGTGCCTTCGCCCGTTCGGTAATCCGACATGTAGTTGTTCAGGTCGCCGATCAGGCGGATATCCTGAAGCCACTGATTGCGGATCTCGTCGGACACGCGATTGACGTCGCTGAGGCGCTGCATGCTGAACGCCCCGAGTCCGATCACGAGCAGCAGAAACAGCAGCGAGGCGGCGGAAAGCAGCAGGCGAATGGAGCGCGGCCGGTCCGGACGCATGTCGCGCACATCCGCCGCCGCGGCGTCGAGGCGGGCGCGCGTGCCGTCTTCTCCCGATTCTTCTACGGCTGCCGGCAAGGGGATGCGTCCATCGAGGGTCGATGCGCCCGTCAAGGATCTATCAGCCGGCCGGAGACCGCCTTGACGGCGGCCTGGACGCGTGTGGCGACACTCAGCTTTCGGCAGGCCGTTTCGATGTGGAAATCGACGTTGCGCTTGCTCGTGCCGACGATCTGGGCGATTTCGGCCGAGCTCTTGCCGCGGGCCGCCCAGGTCAGACATTCGATCTCGCGCTCCCCCAGAGCGATTTGCCGGGACCAGGTTTCGTTTCGCGCCACTTTGGCGAGGCGCCCGCTGATGATGGTCGCGAGGATTTCAAAATCGATGGGCTTGACCACGTAGTCGTCCGCGCCGAGGCGGCGGCCCTTGAGTTGATTGTCCCTGTCCCCCAGCGCGGTCAGGAAAATGAACGGCATGCAGGCGAATCTCGGCGTGAGCTCGGTGAGCCGGTCGAGCACCTCGAAGCCGCTCATCACCGGCATGCTGACATCGCACAGCACAATATCCGGCTGCAGCTTGAGCACCGCGGAGAATCCGGCCTGCCCGTCGTGGGCCAGCGCCATCTCGTAGCCCCGCTCCTCGAACTCCTCGGCGATGAGCGACGCGGTTTCGGGATCGTCTTCTATGCAGAGGATTTTCTTGCGCGTCGGTTCCATAGCCAGAATGCCGCTCAGTATCGATTCCCATGATCCCCAGGTCCGCATCCCACGTCTACTGTGATACATCACAGTGTCGCCCGCCCGCAAAAATAACCCGCGTGGCGTGTAGGCGGTGCAGGGAGCGGTGCGGAAAGCGCGGCCGAGTGGATTTCCTCGAAAGGATGGAATTCCGGGCGCCGAGACGGATGACTTCCGAGGATCAGTCCTTCGGCGCTTGCTGCGCGCCCAGCGCGCCGTCGACCGCGGCGGCCTTCTCTTCTTCGTCGAGCTTTCTCGGCCTGGTCCATCCGGCGATCGTGGTCTGTTTGGCGCGCGTCAGCGTGAGCGCCTCATCCGGAGCATTCTGCGTAATGGTCGATCCGGCGCCGATGGTGGCGCCGGCGCCGATGCGAACCGGAGCGACCAGCATGCTGCCCGAGCCGATGAAGGCGCCGTCTTCGATCACCGTCGGCCATTTGTTCTTGCCGTCGTAGTTGCACGTGATGCTGCCGGCGCCGATGTTGACGCCGCTGCCCACCCGGGAATCCCCCACGTAGGTCAGATGGTTCGCCTTGCTGCCCACGCCGATTTCACTGCTCTTTACTTCGACGAAGTTGCCGATGTGGACATCGTGCTGCAGCGTGGTGTCGGGGCGCAGTCTCGCGAAGGGGCCGATGCGGCAGTTCTCGCCCACGTTGGCATGATCGATGATGCTGTTGGCCTGCACTTCGGTGCCGGCTCCCAGCTGCGAATCAATGACGACGCAATTGGGCCCAATTCTGACGCCTTTCCCTAAGCGCACGGTGCCGATCAGGACCGCATTGACGTCGATGAATACATCGCGGCCGACCTCGACATCCCCGCGTATGTCGATGCGCGCCGGGTCCGCCAGGGTGGCGCCGGCGAGCATGAGTGCTTCGGCCCGCTCTCGCCTATAGGCCGCCTCGACCTGCGCCAGCTGAATCTTGTCGTTGACGCCCATCACTTCGGAGGGGTGCACGGTAAGCGCGGCGTCGACGCGGTTGCCGGCCTGCACGGCGCCCGTGACCACATCGGTCAGGTAGTACTCGCGCTGCGAATTGTTCCTGCCGAGGCCCAGCAGCCATTCGCGCAGGCGCCCCGCGGGAGCCGCCATGAGTCCGGAATTCACTTCGCGTATCTGCAGTTGTTCGGAACTCGCGTCCTTTTGCTCGACGATGGCGGTGACCTGCCCGGCGGCATCGCGGACGATGCGCCCATAGCCCGCGGGATTGTCGGGATACACGGACAGCACGGCCAGAGCGCCGTCATCGGCCGCCGCCGTCAGTTTCGTCAGAGAGGCCGCGCGTATCAGCGGCACGTCGCCATAGAGCACCAGCACGGTATGATCGTCGGGGATGACGCACATGGCTTGCATGACGGCATGGCCCGTGCCCAGCTGGTCCGCCTGCAGAATCCACTCGATGTGCTCGTGAGCCAGGGCCGCCTGCACCTGTGCGCCGCCATGCCCGTAAACCACATAGATATTCGTCGGGTGTAGATCGCGCGCCGTGTCGATCACATGCTGCAGCAGCGGCCGCCCCGCCAAGGGCTGCAGCACCTTGGGCAGGTCGGAGTTCATCCGCTTGCCCTGGCCCGCCGCGAGAATGACGACCGAAAGATGCATGAAGACTCCCGTTGCGGAGGTCCCTAGCGTTTCTTACGCAGACGCTCGATGGCTCGCAATTGTGCCACGGCGCGGGCCAGTTCCGCCTGCGCCTCGGCGATTTCCACTTTGTCCGTGCGCTGTCGAACCGCATCCTCCGCGCGCCGTTTCGCAGCCAAGGCCGCGGCTTCGTCCAGATCCTTGGCCCGCGCCGCCGTATCGGCAAGCACGGTCACGCGATTGGGTTGAACCTCGAGCGATCCGCCGCCCACGTAGAATGACTGTTCCTCCGCGCCTTCGGACTGCACGCGGATTTCGCCGGCCTTTAGCGTGGTCAGCAGGGGCGCGTGACGAGGCGCGATGCCAAGCTCGCCCAGGCTGCCCGGCGCGAACACCATGCTCACCTCGCCCGAGAAGATCTGTCCTTCGGCGCTGACGATGTCGAGATAAATGGTGTTGGCCATGGTCGCTCTCAAGCCAGGGTCTTGGCTTTTTCCACGGCTTCTTCGATGGCGCCGATCATGTAGAACGCCTGCTCGGGCAGGTGGTCGTACTCGCCGGCGATGATGGCCTTGAAGCCGCGGATGGTGTCCTTGAGGGGCACGATCTTGCCGTCCTGCCCCGTGAACACCTTGGCCACATTGAAGGGCTGCGACAGAAAGCGCTGAATCTTGCGCGCCCGGTACACGCTCAGCTTGTCCTCTTCGGACAACTCGTCCATGCCGAGGATGGCGATGATGTCTTGGAGTTCCTTGGCACGCTGCAAGACGGCCTGCACGGCGCGCGCGGTATTGTAGTGATCCTCACCCACCACCAGCGGATCGAGTTGGCGGCTGGTGGAGTCCAAGGGATCGACGGCCGGGTAAATGCCAAGCGAGGCGATTTGCCGCGACAGCACCACCGTGGCGTCCAAGTGCGCGAACGTGGTCGCCGGCGAGGGGTCGGTCAAGTCGTCCGCCGGAACGTACACGGCTTGAATGGAGGTGATCGAACCTGTCTTGGTGGAAGTGATGCGCTCCTGCAGCACGCCCATTTCCTCGGCCAGAGTCGGCTGATAACCCACGGCGGAGGGCATGCGGCCGAGCAGCGCGGACACTTCCGTGCCCGCCAGGGTGTAGCGGTAGATGTTGTCGACGAAGAACAGCACGTCGCGGCCCTTGCCCGAGGCTTGTTTCTCGTCGCGGAAATACTCGGCCATGGTCAGGCCCGTGAGCGCGACGCGCAGGCGGTTGCCCGGCGGCTCGTTCATCTGGCCGTACACCATGGCCACCTTGGAATTGGACAGGTTGTCCTTGTCGATGACGCCCGACTCGATCATCTCGTGATAGAAGTCATTGCCTTCGCGGGTACGCTCGCCGACGCCCGCGAACACGGACAGTCCGCTGTACTGCTTGGCGATGTTGTTGATGAGCTCGAGCATGTTCACCGTCTTACCCACGCCGGCGCCGCCGAAGAGGCCCACCTTGCCGCCCTTGGCGAAGGGCACCAGCAGGTCGATCACCTTGATGCCCGTCACCAGAAGATCCTGGCCGCCCGCCTGTTCGTCATAGGCCGGTGCGGGACGGTGAATGGGCATGTATTCCTTGGTTTGCACGGGGCCGCGCTCGTCCTGCGGCTTGCCCAGCACATCCATGATGCGCCCGAGCGTGCCCGCGCCTACCGGTACCGAAATGCCCTTGCCGGTGCCCGTGACGGTCAAACCGCGGCGCAGGCCCTCGGAGGCGCCCATGGCGATGGTGCGCACGATGCCGTCGCCCAGCTGCTGCTGCACTTCGAGAGTCAGGTCCACATCATCGAGTTTGAGCGCGTCATAGACCTTGGGGATCTGATCGCGTGGAAATTCCACATCGATGACCGCGCCGATGATTTGCACGATTTTGCCGCTGGACATAACTGATAACCCTCTTATCCTAAACCGCTGCCGCGCCGCCGACGATTTCCGAAAGCTCTTTCGTGATCGCGGCCTGCCGGGCTTTGTTGTAAATGAGCTGCAGCTCGTCGATGAGCGAGCCTGCATTGTCGGTGGCGCTCTTCATGGCCACCATGCGCGCCGCCATTTCGCAGGCGACATTTTCCACGGCACCCTGAAATATCTGCGACTCCACGTAGCGCATCAGGATGCCGTCCAGAATCTCTGCGGCATCCGGCTCGTAGATGTAATCCCAGCGTTCCTGCAGCTCGTCCTTGTCGATGGTCTGAAGCGGCAGGAGCTGCGAGACGACGCCCTTTTGGGTCATCGTATTCACGAACACATTGTGCACCAGGAGCAATTGATCGACCTTGGCCTCGCGATAAAAATCCAGCATGACCTTGGTGGTACCGATCAAATCCTTGATGTGCGGCCGGTCGCCAAGATGCGTGGCCGACGCCGCGATTTCCACCCCGGACAGCCGCCGAAAGAACTGCAGTGCCTTCGAGCCGATGGGGCACACATAGATCTTGGCGTTTTTCGCCTGGGCTTCGCGGATGGCGTTCAAGCTCGCCTTGAACAGGTTCAGATTCAGCGAACCGCACAAGCCCCGGTCGGTGCTTATCACCACGATGCCGACCGACCGCACCGGCCGCTCCAAGGTGAAGGGATGCTTGTAATCCAGGTTCACCTGCCGCAGGTGGCCGATGATCTTGCGGATCTTTTCCGCATAAGGCCGCGCCGCCCGCATCCGCTCCTGCGCCTTGCGCATTTTGCTGGCCGCGACCATCTCCATGGCCTTGGTGATCTTCTGAGTATTCTTGATACTCGCGATCTTGCCGCGGATTTCTTTTGCGCCTGCCATTTGCTTTGCTCGTGCCCTTTGCCTACAGCGTCGAGAAGAATTCGGTGCAGCACTTCTTGAGTGCGGCGTCGACTTCGGGCGACAGATCCGGCTTGGAGTTGATGGACTTGAGTAAATCCGCATGCGTGCTGCGCGCGAAGGAGTGGAGTGCCGCCTCCGTATCCACCACCTGGAGGCGGTCGACCTTGTCGAAGAAACCGCCGTTCGCGGCATACAGGGACAGAGCCATCTCCGCCACGGACATGGGAGCGTACTGCTTCTGCTTCATGAGCTCCGTGACGCGCTGGCCGCGCTCGAGCTGCCGGCGCGTCGCTTCGTCCAGGTCCGAGGCGAATTGCGAGAAGGCGGCTAGCTCGCGATACTGGGCGAGCGCCAGCCGAATGCCGCCGCCGAGCTTCTTGATGATATTGGTCTGCGCAGCGCCGCCGACGCGCGACACGGATATGCCGGCGTTGATGGCCGGACGCATGCCGGCGTTGAACAGGTCGGTTTCCAGGAAGATCTGTCCGTCGGTGATGGAAATGACGTTGGTGGGCACGAATGCCGTCACGTCTCCCGCCTGGGTTTCGATGATGGGTATTCCCGTCAGCGATCCGGTCTTTCCCTTGACGCGTCCTTGAGTGAATTTCTCGACGTACTCCTCGTTGACCCGCGCGGAGCGTTCGAGAAGACGCGAATGCAGATAGAACACATCCCCGGGATACGCCTCGCGTCCCGGCGGACGGCGCAGCAACAGGGAAATCTGGCGGTAGGCGACCGCCTGCTTGGACAAATCGTCGTACACGATGAGCGCGTCTTCGCCGTTGTCCATGAAGTACTCGCCCATGGCGCAGCCGCCGTAGGGCGCGAGATACTGCATGGCCGCGGGCATCGAGGCCGATGCCGCCACGATGACGGTGTGGCCCATGGCGCCATGCTCTTCCAGCTTGCGCACCACGTTGGCGATCGAGCTCTGCTTCTGTCCGATGGCCACATAGACGCATTTAACGCCCGTGCCTTTCTGATTGATGATGGTGTCTATGGCCACGGCGGTCTTGCCGGTCTGGCGGTCGCCGATGATGAGTTCGCGCTGGCCGCGCCCGATCGGCACCATGGAATCGATGGCTTTGAGGCCCGTCTGCACCGGCTGCGACACGCTCTTGCGGAAAATCACTCCCGGCGCCACGCGCTCCAGCGGGGACTTGAGCTTGGAATTCACCGGACCCTTGCCGTCGATGGGATTCCCCAACGCGTCGACGACTCGCCCGAGAAGCTCGGGGCCCACGGGCACCTCGAGGATGCGGCCCGTGGTCTTGACCTCCGAACCTTCGGAAATGTGCTTGTAGTCGCCGAGCACCACCGCGCCCACCGAGTCCTGCTCGAGGTTCAGCGCCAACCCGAATGTGTTGCCGACGAACTCCAGCA
Source organism: uncultured Gammaproteobacteria bacterium (assembly GCA_963784105.1). Lineage (GTDB taxonomy): Bacteria > Pseudomonadota > Gammaproteobacteria > Steroidobacterales > Steroidobacteraceae > Bog-1198. The sequence goes on along the minus strand of CAWAQE010000002.1, from coordinate 574,209 downwards.
TTTCGCCGTAGCGCGCGTCGGCGAGCCCGTGGATGCGGACGATGCCGTCGGTGACGCTCACCACGGTGCCCACATTGCGCGCCTCGGAGGCGGATTGAAACTTGTCGATGCGCGCCTTGATCAGGTCGCTGATTTCCGATGCCTTGATGGACATATCAAACCTCTTGCTGCCGGTCTTTAGGACCTGCGTCTAATCTGTTTAGCTTCCCAATTCCGTAGCGAGCCGCGCCAGGCGGCCTTTCAGCGAGCCGTCGATGACCAGGTCTCCTGCGCGCACCACCGCGCCTCCCAACAGCGTGGCATCGACCGACATTTGCATGCGCACCCGGCGCTTCAGCCGCGTGCTCAATGACGCCTCGAGCTTTTGGGCTTGGGCATCGTTCAATGGCACCGCGGAAACCACGTCGACATCGACGGTATTCTCAACGGAGGATCGCATCACTTCGTAGTGCGAGGCGATTTCCGGCAACAGCAGCAAACGGTGATTCTCTGCGAGCACGCGCACGAAATTCTGCAAGCCGGCATTGAGTTTGGCGCCGGCAACGTCAACGATGAGATCCGCCCGGTCGGCCGCCGTCCATTTCGGATCGTCGGTGAGCGTTGCGACGCGCGGATCGGCGACGATCCGCGCCGCGAACTGCAATCCCTGCGACCAGTCCGCAAGGGCATCGGCATCGCGCGCGTATTCGAAGGCGGCCTTCGCGTAGGGCCGGGCAATCGTGGCTCGCTCAGCCACGCGCAACCTCGGCTGCCAATTTATCCAGGAGCTCGGCGTGAGTTTTCGGGTCGATCTCGCGCTCCAACAGGCGCGATGCACCCTCTACTGCGAGCCTGCCGACTTCCCGGGCCAGGCCCTCGCGCGCACGCGCGCTTTCACGCGCCACTTCGGCGTGAGCGTGAGTCACCAGGTATTGAGCTTCACTCGAAGCCGTCACCTTGGCTTCCTCTATGATTTCGTTCGAGCGCTTGCCCGCCAAGTCGACGATCTGCGCGGCCTTGTCGCGCGCCTCGTGGATGATTGCCTTGGAGCGCTCCATGGCTTCGTCGAGGTCCTTCTGGCTCTTGCTGGCCGCCGCCAGGCCCTCGGTGATTTTCTTCTGCCGCGTCTCGATTTTCTCGAGCACCACCGGCCAGATGTACTTCATCATGACCCACGCGCTCACGAAGAACACGATCCCTTGAATGACCAGCGTAATGGCTATGTTCATTGCCTGCTCCTAGCGCCGTCTCGAGCGCCTCGCTCGAGACGCCGACGCTCTTGGCTTACTTGACGCCCAGCAGGCCCAAGAACGGGTTGGAGTACAGCAGCAAGAAGCCCACCGCCACGCCGATGATGGGCACGGCGTCCAGCAATCCCGCGACGATGAACATCTTGGTTTGCAGCATGCTCGTCAGTTCCGGCTGCCGCGCGGAGCTTTCCAGGAATTTTCCGCCGAGAATGCCGAAGCCGACGGCAGCGCCCAGGCCGCCCAGGCCGATCACGAAACCCGCGGCAATTACACTGGCGCTCAGCAGCTGGGCGAGTTGGGTCAGATTTTCCATTTGATGTCTCCGTCGGTTCTTGGTGTCGAAAAAGGAATCGAGTCTAGTGGCGCTCGGCCGCAATGCTCACGTACACGATGGTCAGCACCATGAAGATGAACGCCTGCAGCCAGATGATCAGATAATGGAACAGGGTCCATGCGACGCCGGCGAGGATTTGCCCCAGCCCAAGCACGTACGTGGACACATGATCGAGCGCCGCGCCGAGAGTGAAGCAGGCGATCAGCAGAAAGATGAGCTCGCCGGCATACATGTTGCCGAACAGTCGCAGCGACAGCGACAGCGGCCGCACCAGCTCCTCTATGACCCGCAACACGAAGTTGATCGGCGCCAGCGGCACCTTCCAAATGCCGTGCGCATGAAACGGAGCGGTAAACCACTCGCTGAAAAACAGGACCGGGCCCTTGTGCTTGATGCCGATGTACTGGATCAGCAGGAAGACGCCGATGGACATGCCGAAGGTGGTGTTCACGTCCGCCGTGGCCACCGTGCGCAGATGTTCGACGCCGAATAGATGAGCCGCGGCCGGCAACGCATCGACCGGGAGGATGTCCATGAAATTGTCGAGGATCGCCACGCAGAAAATCGTTATCGCGAGGGGTGCGATGAATTTGCTGTCGCCGTGGAAGGTTTCCTGAACCATGCCGTTGACCCAATCGACCATGATCTCGACGAAGGCTTGAAATCGGCCCGGCACGCCGCTGGTCGCGCGCCGCGCCGCCAGTGCACCCAGGAAAATGAACAGGAGTGCGATCAAAAAATTGAAAATGATGCTGTCGACGTGCACGGCCCAAAAGCTGCCGGGACCCGTCACCACGGTATAATGCGTGAGATGGTGCTTGATGTAGCCCGTCACCCCCTCGCCCGCACTGTCATGTTCCGCGATCATTCCAAAACGCATAAATCCCCAATCGTCACTTCAGCCGGATCAGACCGACCCAATATCCTATTTGCGCGACCCCTATTCCAATCAATAGCGGTGCCGCTTCGAGTTTCAAGCGCCCGATCGCCACGTACAGCGCGAGCGCGAACCACAACCACTTCAACGCCACGCCGGCATACATGGCCCTGCCGAGCGTCGCGGCGCCGGCGACTCCAGGCCGAAACGCGCGCCAACCCAGCACCGCGCTCCCGACGGCGACGATCAACCCACCCACCAAGGCCGCAAGGCCGGCGGCCGAGCCTCTAATCACTAGAAACAGACACGCGGCGATGAGCGCGCAGCCTGTTTGCAGGAGCACGACTCGAACCACCAGCCGGTAATTCCGAACCTGGACGTCGCTCATCGAGAAGGGAACCGGATGGCATCCGGTGCACGGCGGCGCGCTACCCTCGATTTGCACATATGAGCCGTCGCCAGTCAAAAATAGCCGGCGCATTATAGAGAGGTGGCCCCGCCCCATCAAGGCGTTTAGGTCTATTGGATGTGCGCCAGGATCCCCTCGAGCTCATCCAGGGTGTTGTAGCTCACGACGAGCTTTCCCTTGCCGGAAGCGGTGTGCTGGAAAGCCACCCTGGCCCCTAATTTGTCGGCCAATTCCCGCTCCAGGCGGTGAATATCCGGGTCCACGGCCGGCGATTCCTTGTTCGGATCGCCGGATTGTGGAGTCATGATGCGGCGCACCAGAGCTTCGGTTTCCCGCACCGAGAGGGACTTTTTGGCGACGAGGTTGCCCACTTCGATCTGCTGACGGCGCGAATTCAAGGACAGCAAGGCGCGGGCGTGGCCCATTTCGATGCGACGCTGTTCCAGCAATTCCTTGACCTCGTCGGCCAACTCCATGAGGCGCAGTAAATTGCTCACCGCGGCGCGCGAGCGCCCGACGGCTTCCGCGGCCGCCTGATGCGTCAGGCCGAACTCCTCGATCAGACGCAGCAACGCGCCCGCCTCCTCCAGCGGATTGAGGTCTTCGCGCTGAATATTCTCGATGAGCGCCATGGAAACGGCGGCCTCGTCGGGCACATCGCGAATGACGGCGGGAATCACCTGAAGCCCCGCCATTTGCGCCGCCCGCCAGCGCCGCTCGCCGGCGATGATTTCATAGCGCTGCGACTCGCCGGGATTGGCTCCTCCCACGGGGCGCACCAGGATGGGCTGCACCAGGCCCTGCGACTTGATCGAGTCCGCAAGCTCGGTCAGGGTTTCGGTGCGCATGTCGACGCGCGGCTGATACTTGCCCCGCTGCAGCAAGTCGAGCGGCAGGCTCGCCAAGCGATCGCCGGCCGGCAACGCCGGCCCGGGTCCAGGTACCGGCAACTCGTAGGCAGGCGCGCCTGCGCGTTTCGCGAGCAGGGGGGAAAGCTCGGCGAGACCACGGCCCAGGGACGGCTTTTTAACGGACATGCGTCGATTATACGGGCGCGGAAGGCAGGTCGTCGCGGCGAATCATCTCGCCGGCGAGCGCAAGATAAGCCAGCGCGCCGCGCGACTCCTTGTCGTGAAAAAGCGCGGGCTTGCCGAAACTCGGGGCCTCCGCCAGCCGCACATTGCGCGGGATCATGGTGCGGAACACCTTGTCGCCGAAGTGTTCGATCAGCTGTGCCGACACTTCATTCGAGAGATTGTTGCGCGGGTCGAACATGGTGCGCAGCAGCCCCTCGATTTCCAGATCCGGATTGATGCTGCCCCGAATCTGCTCGATGGTCTGCACCAGGGCGCTCAGGCCCTCCAGCGCGTAATACTCGCATTGCATCGGGACCATGACCGAATCCGCGGCCACCAGCGCGTTCAGCGTCAGCATGTTCAGCGCCGGAGGACAGTCGATCAAAATCACATCGAAATTCTCGCGCACCGGTTTCAGTGCATTGCGCAATTTGAATTCCCGGCCGGTGATCATGCCGAGCAGGCGAACCTCGGCAGCCGTGAGGTCCTGATTGGCCGGCATGAGCATGAAGCCGCCGTACTCCACCGACACCAGAGCCTCCGCCGCCGCGCAATCGCCCAAGAGCACATCGCAGCTGGTGCGGGATTGGGCATGCTTGTCGATCCCGCATCCCATGGTGGCATTTCCCTGGGGATCGAGATCGATCAGCAGCACCCGCCGCTTGGTGGCCGTCAGCGAAGCGGCGAGATTGACGGCGGTCGTGGTCTTTCCGACCCCGCCTTTTTGATTTGCAACCGCGATGACCCGCTTCATATTCTGCTCGGCTTGTGCGGGGCCGCCCTGGGCCGGACCGGTGAGAGTTCCACAAGATGCCGCTCGTCGTCCAGTCCCGGCACTTTGAGCCGGTGCACCGCCAGCACGCGGAACGATTTGGGCAACGCGGAAATCTCCTCGTCCGGCCGCTTCCCCTTCATGGCGAGGAGCCTCCCGTCCGGAGCGCACAAATGCCCGGCGTAGGCCGCGAAATCGGCCAGCGACGACAGAGCCCGTGCCACCACGGTATCGAAAAGTTCGAAAGGCCTGTAATTCTCCGCACGGGCATGTTCGATGTGAACATTCGCGCATCCTAAGCGCTGGGCGGTTTGCGCGGCGAATCGAGCCTTCTTGCCGGTGGCCTCGACCAGCGTGAAGCGGCGCTGCGGATTGACGATGGCCAGCGGCAGGCCCGGAAAGCCCGCGCCCGTGCCGATGTCGGCGACGCGATTGCCGTGCAGATAGGGCTGCAGGCTGAGACTGTCCAAAACATGCTTGTGCAGCATGCCCAAGCGGTCGCGGATCGCCGTCAGGTTGAATTGGGCGTTGCCGAGCTCCAGTTCGTCCACGAGGCGCAGCAGCGCCGCCACGCTCTGCGGGTCGGCCGCGATGCCGATATCGCGCACTCCCGCGGCGAGTAGTTCAAGTTCGGACTCTCGTGACACGGGCAAGCGGCTTCTAAAGATCCGCAGAGCTGTCGAGGTTGATGGACAGAATGGTCTGCGCAGATTCCGGGGGCTGCCCCTCCGTTTGCGGCAGGTCCGGCCGGCCCCCATCCTCGCCAAGATGGGCGCTGAAGCGGATGGCGCCCTCGCGGCCCTCGCAGTCGCCGGCGCTTTGTGCTTGCACACCCGGCTCGCCGGCGTTGGGCGCGGCGCCGGTCGGCCCGGTGCCGGTCTGCGCGGCCTTCCTCAGCCAGCCCGCGCACGCCGCCGCGAATATCTCGGGCGCCTCCGCTGCCGTCAAACGCACGGATGCTTGAATGCGCGCCAATCGATCTTGCCTGAAACAGAGCACGTACTCTTCCGGCACGCGCCCGACGAAGCGCGGCGCGGGGGTATCGGAGGCATAGCACTCCGCATCATCGCCCGCACCGCCCGCATCGCCTGCGTGCGCGTCGTCGCGAAACAGCAGCACCTCGTGAAGCGCAACCGGAATGTCCTTGAGCACGCTGCCGAAGGGCGCAATGAGCAGACCATGCCAGTCGTAGGAAACATCTCCGCGCTCAGGCGAATCCGGCAAAACCGCCGCAGCCTTGGCCGGCGGAATCGGCGCGGCGGCATGGGGAGAAGGTGCGCGACAGCCCGCCACTGCCGCCAGCAATGCCGCAGCCAACCCCATCCAGCGGCCGTGCCGGCGGGCGGCGGATGAGCGCGGACCGGTTTGCAACTGCCCGCTCATTTTTTCGCCCGCCCGCTCATTCAAGCCGCCAACCGACTCGCGAGCTGCTCGAGCTCGGTGGCGGCATCCGAATCCTGCGGCCGATCGCGCTCCAAGGCACGGCGCAGGGCCTCCACCGCCGTGTCCTTCAGTTTGGCGCAGGCCCCGGCATAATGAATGCGCCAGTCCGCGATCAGCTCATGCTCGAAGCATTCGTAGTCGCGGTCGTTGACGATGGCGTCCAGCACCATGGCGCAGACGGCCAGCTGCTGCACCCGAACCCAGGTCAACACCGACGCCGAGCAGCCCTCGGCGAAGCAGCGGCGCAGGTAGGCGGGCGGATCCGCGCTTGCAATATCGTCGAGCAGGTCGCGGACGTTGTAGGATTTCACCAGGTGTTCATAGGCTGCCATCCGTCCCATTATCGCCCTGGTGTGAGAACATAGGAAATCATGCGTCGAATTTATTTGCTGCTGCTATTGGCGGCGCCCCTCCTGTCCGGCACTCCCGCCGCCTTTGCCGCCGTGCCGGTCCGCTTCGAGCGCGGCGATCTGATCTTCGACCACATCCCCGAGCCCGCGCCGGGCTTGAGCGAGAAACTGGATGCCTACCTGAACGCACGCCAGGCGACTCCGCTCGGTTTCTCGCCGAAGGGCGAATTGCTGATTTCCACGCGTTTCGGCGATGTCGATCAGCTGCATCTCGTGGAGCGGCCGGGAGGCGAGCGCCGCCAGCTCACCTTTCTGCGCGACCCGATCACACAGGCCGCATTCTCGCCCGACCCCGCCGCCCGAGATGCCTTTGTGTACCTCAAGGACGAGGGCGGGAACGAAAAGACGCAGCTCTACTACCAACGCCTGGGCGAACCGGGCGCCAAACGCCTGACCGACGGCAAGTCCCGCAATGGCGCCCCGGTGTGGTCGAACTCCGGACATGCAATCGCCTTCTTCAGCAACGCCCGCGACGGCGCGAGCTACGACATCGACATCGTCGAACCGGAATCCGGTTCGCTGCCGCGGCTGGCTGTCACCGGCGATACCGCCGCCTGGTATCCGCTCGACTGGTCGCCCGACGACAGCAAGCTGCTGGTATTGAAGTACGTCTCGATTTCCGACGCCTATCTGTACGTGGTGGATCTTGGCACCGGGCAGAAGCACGAGGTCGAAGCGACGCCGGCCAAGGTAGGCATTGCCGGAGCCAGATTTTCGCGCGACGGGCAGGGCGTCTATGTGATTTCGAACCACGACGGCGAGTTTGAGCAGCTGCGCTACATCAATCTCTACACGGGCGAGAAGACTCTCATTTCCGGCCGGATTTCCTGGGACGTGGAGGAATTGGCGATTTCGCGCGACGGTCATTACCTGGCCTATACCAGCAACGAAGGCGGGACCGACAAGCTCAATGTGGTCGATCTGCGTGCACACCAGGATTTGATTCCGCCCAGGCTCCCCGCGGCCGGCATCGTCGACTCCCTGAGCTTCGATGCGGCGGGCGGCCGACTGGCTTTCGGCTTCGCGGCTGCCAATCGGCCGCGCGATGCCTATGTCCTCGACATCGCAAAGAATACCCTCGAGGAATGGACCGCGAGCGAAGCGGGTGCGGTCGATCCGGCAAAGTTCGTGACGCCGCGGCTCACGCATTTTCCGACGTTCGACCGGGTGGACGGACAGGACCGTGAAATTCCGGTGTACATTTACGAGCCGCCGACGCCGGGTCGGCACCCGGTGCTGATCGTCTTGCACGACGGTCCCGAATCGCAGTTCCGGCCGGGATTCGATCCGTGGCTGCAATATGTGGTCAATGACCTTGGATATGCCGTCGTCGCGCCGAATGTGCGCGGCTCATCGGGCTACGGAAAGAGCTACCTGGCGCTCGACAACGGCATGCTGCGCGAGGATGCCGTCAAGGATGTGGGCGCGCTGCTGGTGTGGCTAGGCCTGCAGAATTCGTTCGATGCAAAGCACATCGTGGTATCCGGCGAATCCTACGGCGGCTTTCTGGCGCTCGCGACCCTGGTCAACTTCAGCGATCGCCTGCGCGGCGGGGTCGACTTGTCCGGCATCACCGACTTCGTCGGCTATTTGACCAACATCGCACCCTACGCCCAGGATCAGCGCCGCGCGGAATACGGCGACGAACGCGATCCCGACATGCGCTCCTTCCTGCGGCGCATTTCACCGCTGACGAACACGGATCGCATTACCCGGCCGATCCTCATCGTGCACGGCAAGAACGATCCCCGCGTGCCGCTGAGCGAAGCGGAGCAAATCGTCTATGGCTTGCGCAACAAGGGCACCGATGTCTGGTATCTGCAGGCGGGCGATGAAGGCCACGGTCTGCGCAGAAAGACGAGCCGCGACGCCTACTACAGAACGTTCGCGCAATTCCTGATCAGTTTGAGCAAGTGAAAGCTTTGCCGCACCGGATTAAGCTCTGCCGCACTGGATGCGGCACGCGTCCTCAGGTCGGCACACGCCGCGTTTTGGGTGCGGGGCGTTCGGGCGCGGCGGCTACTTGCTGTCGGTGGTCGCCGTGGCGAGCGGCGAGTCCTGGGCGGCGAAATATTCCGCGACGATTCTGACGTCTTCGTCGCTGGTGAGCAGCTTCGCCATGCCGTCCATCACCACATTCTTGCGCCGGCCGTTTCGATAGGCCGTCAGCGCCTGCTCCAGATAGTCGGCGTGCTGGCCCGCGAGCACCGCCGGCTTCGGGTTCAACGGAGCCTCCACCCCCAGACCGGTTTCGCCGTGACAGGCGACGCAGGCGGCCACTTGTTTCGGGGCCTTGGCATTCGCGGCCGTGTCCGGCTTCACGGGTTCGGGGCCCTGAAGGTAGGCGGCGATATCTTCGATGTCCTGATCGGACAGCGACCATGCCTGCGCATGCATGGTCGCATGCGGCCGATCGCCGTCCCTGTACTCGTGCAGCGCTGCGATGATGTAGGAAGCGTGCTGGTGGCGGAGCTTCGGAACGCTGTAGTCCGGGTAGGCGTTCCGATAGTTATCGATGCCATGGCATCCGTAGCATGTGTAGAACTTCTTCTGCCCCTCGACCGGATTGCCCGCAGCGTGCGCGCCAAGCGACCAGCTCAAACTCAACGCCATGCTTGCAAGCCACGCCATGCCATTCAATCGAGAAAGCATCTAATTCTCCGAGCCACGGGTTCAAATAGTGCGCTGATGTTAAAGAGTGGAGGGGGAAATTGCCACTGGGCCGCACCGGCGCCTCCGCAGGCGGGCGCCCGAACTGCCGCGACGACGAAGCGGGCGGCGCTACAGAATCTCGGCCAAATCCTGCAAAAAGGTGGAATCCGTGGGCTTTGCTCCCGCGGGATAGCGGCATCGGAGGCGCCCGTCTCGATCGATCAGAAATTTTTCGAAATTCCAGCCGATGTCTCCGGGAAAGCCGTTTTCCTTGGCGGTCAGCCAGGCGTACAAGGGATGCCGATGGGGGCCGTTGACGTCGATTTTTGCCGCCATCGGGAAGGTCACTCCATAGGTCAGGGAGCAAAAATTTTGAATCTCGGCCGCGGTACCGGGCTCCTGCGCGCCGAATTGGTTGCAGGGAAAACCCACCACGGTGAAATTCTGGTTCTGAAGCTCCCGGTAAAGCTCTTCCAAGCCCGCGTATTGCGGCGTGTAGCCGCACTTGCTTGCGACGTTCACCGCCAACGTCACTTTGCCGCGCAATGGCGCGAGAATCTCCGGTTCGCCGCCGAGGCCCTGCACCGAGAAATCGTAGAAATTGGTCATGAGCCTCGCCGAATTTCAGGCCGCGCGGTCGCGCTTCTTGAGGTACACCAGCAACAGGGATACCGCGGCCGGCGTCAGGCCCGGGATCCTCGCGGCCTGCCCCAGAGTTTCGGGACGCACGTCGCGCAGGCGTTGGCGGACTTCGTTCGACAGACCGCCGACATCGCCGTAATCGATGTTCTGCGGCAGGCGCAATTCATCATTGCGCAGCTGCCGCTCGATCTCCTCGCTCTGGCGCTTCAGATATCCGGAGTATTTCGCCTGCACATCGACCTGCAATGTCACCTGCTCCGCGAGGCGTTCATCGCCGCGCCAGTCCTCGTGAGCCGACGCAGGCTGCGGCCAGGGCGCAACATGGTTCAAATCATCGTAGGCCAGTTCAGGCCGGCGCAGTAAATCCAATGCGTGAACTTCGCGCGGCAGCGGCGAACCCAGTTTCGCGAGCAGGCCGGCGTCGACGTCGGCCGGGTGCACGACGGCGGCGGCGAGCCGCGATACTTCGTCCGCGACGGCGGCGCGCTTGCGCTGAAAGAAGTCCCAGCGCGCATCGTCGATGAGCCCAAGCTTGCGGCCGTGAGCGGTCAGGCGCAGGTCGGCGTTGTCTTCGCGCAGGCTCAGGCGGTATTCGGCACGGCTGGTGAACATCCGATAGGGTTCCGGCGCCCCGCGCGTAATCAGATCGTCGATCAGCACTCCCATGTAGGCCTCGCTGCGCTTCGGCCACCACGCTTCGCGTCCGCCGGCCTGCAGCGCTGCATTGGCGCCGGCGAGCAAACCTTGCGCCGCAGCCTCCTCATAGCCGGTGGTGCCGTTGATTTGACCGGCGAAGAACAGGCCGTCGAGGGACTTGCTCTCCAGGCTGAACTTCAGATCGCGCGGATCGAAGAAATCGTACTCGATGGCATAGCCCGGCCGCGTGATGTGTGCCCGCTCGAATCCGGCAATGGTGCGCACGAACTCGCACTGCACGTCGAAGGGCAGGCTGGTCGATATGCCGTTGGGATAAATCTCGTGAGTGTCCAGGCCCTCGGGCTCGACGAAGATCTGATGCGACCGCTTGTCCGCGAACCGCACCACCTTGTCCTCCACCGAGGGACAGTAGCGCGGACCGACCCCCTCGATCAGCCCGGTGAACAGCGGCGAACGCGCCGTCGCGCCGCGAATGATGTCGTGAGTGCGCTCGTTGGTGGCGGTGATGTGGCAGGGCAGCTGGCGCGGGTGCATGCCGCGTGTTCCCAAGTAGGAGAACACCGGCCGCGGATGGTCGCCGTGCTGCTCGCGCAGGGTCGAGAAATCGATGCTGCGGCCGTCGATTCTGGGCGGCGTCCCGGTCTTCAGGCGGCCGACGCGCAAACTCAATTCGCGCAGGCGCGCCGCCAGCTTGAGCGAGGCCGGATCGCCGGCGCGGCCGCCGGAATGGCTCTCCAAGCCGACGTGAATCCTGCCGCCTAGGAAGGTGCCTACGGTCAATACCACGGCGCGCGCATGAATTTCGATGCCGCTCTGGGTCAGGACGCCCACCACTCGATCGCCCTCGATCAAGAGATCCGCCGCTTCTTGCTGAAACAGGGTCAGATTCGCCTGGGTCTCGAGCATGCGGCGGATCGCGCGCTTGTAGAGCTGCCGGTCGGCTTGCGCACGCGTGGCGCGCACCGCCGGTCCCTTGCTGGAATTCAGTGTGCGAAATTGAATGCCGGCCGCATCGATGGCGAGCGCCATGGCGCCGCCCAAGGCATCGATCTCCTTCACCAAGTGGCCCTTGCCGATGCCGCCGATCGCCGGATTGCAGCTCATCTGACCCAGAGTCTCGATGTTGTTCGTCAGCAGCAGGGTACTCTGTCCCATGCGCGCAGCCGCCAGCGCGGCCTCGGTGCCCGCGTGGCCGCCGCCGATCACAATCACCCCGTATTCCGTATCGAAACGCATCTGCCCACCCGATTTTCGAGAGGCGCCACTCTAAATGGCGCGCCGCCAAAGCACCAGGGAACCTTGGCCCCATTATCGCGCCTAAAGAGGTCGTATCGCGACCACGCGTTTCCGCGGAAGCGTCGGAAGGGGAGCCAATGGTGAGCACTTATACATTTGCCCCGATCAATGGGCGCATTCCCCGCCTCGCCCCGGCCCGCCTTGCCCTGGCCCTGGCCCTGGCCCTCGTTGCCGGGCTCGGGGCGAGCGTCGGCCTCGCCTCGCCTGCCCCGAGCGTCCCGCAAATCGGTCAGCCGGCACCTGAGTTCACCGCCACGGACAGCAAGGGCCAATCGCTGACTTTGAGCCAGTATCGCGGCAAGACCGTGGTTCTGGAATGGACCAATGCCGACTGTCCCTACACGCGCAAGCACTACACCAGCGGCAATATGCAGAGCATCCAAGCGTTGGCGCAGAAAAACGGCGTGATCTGGTTGACCGTGATTTCGTCGGCGCCGGGCAAGCAGGGCTACGTCAATGGACCCGCCGCGGACGCTTTGACTCAGTCGCGCGGCGCCGTGCCGACCGCGGTATTGCTGGATCCTTCGGGGAACCTGGGTCGTTTGTACGAAGCGAAGACCACGCCGCATATGTTCGTCATCGACAGGAATGGAAGGCTGCAATACATGGGCGGCATCGACAGCATCGCCACCGCGGACATCGACGACATAGCCCATGCCGAGCCCTACCTCAAGGAAGCCATGCTGGAGGTGGTGCAAGGCAAGCCGGTCACTCACGCGGTGACCAGGCCTTACGGCTGCTCGGTCAAATATTGACAGGCGACATCGTCGCCGGCACACCGTGTCGGGCGCTACTCGATCGACACCGGTATGCCCGCAAATTTGCCCGCCCATGCCTTGGGCCCGGTGTCGTGCACGGACACTCCGTCCGAGCTCACGGCCACGGTGACGGGCATGTCGCGCACCTCGAATTCGTACACGGCTTCCATGCCGAGTTCCGGAAAGGCCACGATCCGGCTGCCGCGAATGGCATTCGAGACCAGGAAGGCGGCGCCGCCCACCGCGATCAAGTAGGCCGAACGATGCCTCGCGATGGACTGGACGGTCTCTGGGCCGCGTTCGGCCTTGCCAACCATGGCGAGCAGTCCGGACTTGCCCAGCATGGTGTCCGTGAACCTGTCCATGCGATTCGCCGTGGTCGGACCCGCAGGTCCCACGATTTCCGCGCCCACCGGATCGACCGGTCCGACGTAGTAAATGACGCGGCCGTGAAAATCCAATCCTTCGGGCAACGGCTTCCCGGCGTCGAGCAAGGCGCAGATGCGCTTGTGGGCGGCATCGCGGCCCGTCAAGAGCTTTCCGGACAGCAACAGGCGCTCGCCGGGTTTCCAGCTCGCGATTTGCGCGTGAGTCAGGCCGTCGAGCGACACACGCCGTGCAGCGGCGTCCGCGGCCCATTGCACTTTAGGCCAAAGGTCCAAATCCGGCGGCTCGAGCAGCGCGGGGCCTGAACCATCCAGAGTGAAATGGATGTGACGGGTGGCGGCACAGTTGGGAATCACCGCCACCGGCAAGGAGGCCGCATGGGTCGGGTAATCCAAAACCTTCACGTCCAGCACGGTGGTCAAACCGCCGAGGCCTTGCGCACCGATGCCGAGCGCATTGACCCGCTGAAATATTTCCAGGCGCAGCTCTTCCAGTTTGCTCTTCGCTCCGCGCGCGATCAGATCGCCGATGTCGATGGGCTCCATCAGCGACTTCTTCGCCAGCAGCATGGCCTTCTCGGCGCTGCCGCCGATGCCCACTCCCAGCATTCCGGGCGGACACCACCCGGCGCCCATTTCGGGCACCATTTCCAGCACCCAATCGGCCACCGAGTCCGACGGGTTCAACATCGCGAACAGGGATTTATTTTCGGAGCCGCCGCCCTTCGCGGCAACGGTGATCTCGACTTCTTCTCCCGGAGCGAATTCGGTGTGGATCACCGCCGGCGTGTTGTCGCGGGTATTGGATCGCTTGAATGCGGGGTCGGACACGATGGAGGCTCGCAGCTTGTTCTCGGGGTTCAAGTAGGCTCGCCGCACGCCTTCGTTGATCATGGCTTCCAGATCGAGGGTCGCCTCCCAGCGCACACCCATGCCCACCTTGACGAACACCACCACGATGCCGGTGTCCTGGCAGATGGGCCGATGTCCTTCGGCGCACATGCGCGAATTGGTCAGAATCTGTGCGATGGCGTCGCGGGCGGACGGACTCTGTTCCATGTCGTAGGCGCGCCCCATGGCGCGAATGAAATCGGGCGTGTGGTAGTAGGAAATGTATTGCAGGGCATCGGCAACGCTGGCGATTACATCGGCTTCGCGGATCACGCTCATGGGAACCCTTCGGGTAAAGACGAACTGGACCGCAAATCTACCAACTCGCGGGCTTCCCATGGTAGCGAATCCCCTACAATCGGCGGAAATCGGAGATTTGCATGCGGCCTGTGTGGAAAGACCTTGCGGCGGGCACCCTGAGGAGAGTCTTGCTCAACCCGAGCTTTTTGCTCAACCGGAGCTTCTTGCTCACCTCGAGCGTATTGCTCAGCGTCGTGATCCTGGCTGCTCCGTCGCCGGCGGCGGGCGCTCCGGCCGGCGGCCGGATGCCGCTGCAGGATTGCCGCCTCGAACACCCGCTGCGGCTGGCGTCGATAAGCGCCCGCTGCGGCACGCTCAAAGTACCTCTGGATAGAGCGCGGCCGGGCGGAGCGTCCATCGAGTTGAGCGTGGCGGTGGTGCCCGCGCTCAATCGGCGCACCGCGGCGGCGCCGCTCTTCATCTTGGCCGGCGGCCCGGGCCAAGGCGCCCAGGCCATGTATGCAAGCTATGCGGCGGCGTTTGCGCGCGTGAATCGCAATCACGACATCGTGCTCGTAGATCAGCGCGGCACGGGAAACTCCGGGCCGCTTTCCTGCAATTACCCGGATGACTGGCAGACTCAAGGCGGCGACCTTGCGGCCCTGCGGAAGGCAACTTTGGACTGTCTGCACAAGTATGGCGACGCAGTGCGCTTCTACACCAGCAGCGCGGCGGTTACCGATCTTGCGGCGGTACGCGAGGAGCTGGGGTACCCGCTCATCGATCTCTACGGAGCATCGTACGGCACGCGCGTGGCGCAGCTGTACATGCGGCACTACCCTGGGTCGGTTCACGCGGCCATCCTGGACGGAGTGACTTATCCGGAACAGGCCATCGGACCCGATACACCCTTGGACGGCGAACGCGCGCTGGATCTGATCGTCGCGCGCTGCGCAGATTCGCCGGATTGTGCCGCAGCCTACCCGGCGCTGCGGCAAGATCTCGATGGCCTGCGCCGGCAATTCGGAGCGCAGAGATCCATGATAACCATCGATGATCCCTCGAGCGGCCTGCCCCTCAAGATCGAATTCAACCGCAGCATACTGAACGCCAGCCTGAGATTTCTCTCCTACAGCTCCACCCAAGCCTCCTTGCTGCCCACGCTGATTCATCGAGCGGCACAGGGCGCCCTGGGTCCGCTCGCCGCGCAGAGCGTCATCACCGCCCGGCAGGTCGCCGATCAGCTGGCGAGCGGCATGCAGAACACCGTCATCTGCAGTGAAGATGTGCCCTATTTCGGCGCGGACATCGACCGGGCGGCAATTTCCCGTACCTACCAGGGCACGGATCAGCTGGACGCGCTCGAGGAGATTTGCAAGCTCTGGCCGCGCGGATCCGTGGATGCCGATATGCACGAGCCCTTGAAGAGCGACATTCCCACCTTGCTGCTGTCGGGCGAAGCGGATCCCGTGACCCCGCCCGCCGATGCCGAGCGCGCGGCCCGCGGACTTGCGCACCATCGGCTCCTGGTACTGCGCGGCGAGGGGCACGGGCAGGTGGCCACCGGCTGCGTACCGAGACTTATGGCGGAGTTTCTGGACGCAGCGGCGCCTGAGTCTCTCGATGCGGCCTGCCTTCAGCAGCACCGGCCGGCGCCTTTTTTCGTCAGCATGACGGGCCCGGCGCCATGATCGAAGCGAGGAATTTGAGCAAGCGCTTCGGCAGCGTCGAGGCGGTCCGGGACGTCTCCTTCACGGCGCGCGACGGTGAAATCACCGGCATCCTGGGCGCCAACGGCGCCGGCAAGTCGACTTGCTTGCGCATGCTGTATGGCGTCCTGACGCCGGACAGCGGCCAGGCGTGCATCGACGGCATGGATATTCGCGGCGAGACCTCGAAAGCCCGCGCGCATCTGGGGGTGCTGCCGCATGCCGCCGGGCTCTACGGCAATCTCACGGCGCGCGAGAACATTCACTACTTCGGTTCCCTGCAGGGCATCGGCGGCGACCGCCTGGGAACCCGCAGCGCCGAGCTTGCGCGAATCCTCGGCATGGAGAGCTTCATCGATCGCCGGGCCAAGGGGTTTTCGCAGGGACAGCGCATCAAGACCGCGCTGGCGCGCGCGCTGATCCACGACCCCGGAAATGTGGTGCTCGATGAGCCCACCAACGGGCTGGATGTGATGGCCATCCGCAATTTGCGCGAAATGCTGCTGGGTCTGAAGGCGCAGGGTCGCTGCGTGCTGTTTTCCTCGCACGTCATGCAGGAGGTGGCGGTGCTCTGCGATCGGGTGGTGATCATCGGGCACGGCAAGGTTCTGGCGGATGCAACGGTCGAATCGATTCGCAGCTCGAGCGGTTCGGCGACCTTGGAAGAGGCGTTTCTGCACGTGCTGGGCGATACCGCGGGGGTGAGCTGAATGCGTGCGCTCCTCACCGTCTTCGGCAAGGAATTTCTGGAAAATCTGCGCGATCGCCGCACCCTGCTGTCGGCGCTCTTGTTCGGGCCGCTGTTCGGACCCCTGCTGTTCGGGCTCATGGTGTCGCGCATGCTCAATCAAAGCGTGGCCGAGTCGGATGAGCCGCTGCGGCTCACGATATCGGGCGGCGAGCATGCGCCCGGTCTCGTTCGCTACCTTGAATCACAGGGGGTCAAGCTCATCGCGGTGAAACTCTCGGAGAATGAGGCGCGGGCCGCCGTCCGCGGCGGCCGGGCACAAGTGGTGCTGATCGTTCCAGAGGAGTTCGGGCCGCGGTTCCTGGCGGCGAAGCCGGCGCCGGTGCTGCTGGTCTCGGACAGCGCCGATTCCCAAACCCGCAAAATCGCGGAGCGCGCCAGAATCATTTTGGGAAGCTACGCCAGCAGCATCGCGCAGCTGCGGCTCGAGATCAGGGGCGTGGATCCGCTGCTGGCGGTGCCCGTGGCGGTGAACGACGTCGATGTGGCGAGCGCCGCCGGCCGGGCCGTCGTGGTGTTGGGTTTCATGACCTACTTCGTGCTGTTCGCCGTCCTCATGGGCGGACTGTATCTGGCCATCGATTCGACCGCCGGCGAGAGGGAGCGCGGCTCCTTGGAGGCGCTGCTCGCTCTGCCCGTGGCGCGTTCGAGCCTGGTGGGCGGCAAAATTCTCGCGACCTGTGCCTACATGTGCTTCTCGCTGGCGCTCTCCCTCACGGCCTTCGTTTGTGTGTTTCGTTTCGTGCCGCTGGAAAAACTCGGCATGAGCGCCAACTTGAGCGCGCGCACGGGCCTGATTTTATTCGCGATCTGTCTGCCCTTCGTGCCCCTGGGGGCGGCCTTGATGACCTTCGTCGCCTCATTCACGCGCAGCTATCGCGAGGCTCAGACCTACCTTGCCGCCGTGCTGCTGGTGCCGACCTTGCCGATCGCCTTCGCGAGCATCTACTCGCTGAAAACCCGCGCATCGCTCATGTTCATTCCGTCGCTGAGCCAGCATTTGTTGATGACCAGCGTGCTCAAGGACGAGAGCATTGCCGCGGCGGATGTGTGGGTATCGGCGGGGGCCTCGCTCGCGGTGGCGCTGGTCTTGATGGTGCTGACCGCCCGGCACTGGCGGCGCGAGACCATGCTCGGATAGGCGCGGCTATTTTTTCGGCGGATTGCCCGGGGACAAATTAGGGGTCTTTACTATATGGTCGTTTAGCAGCACAACCTGTATAAGGGGCCTGGGAGCACTGGATCGACTTCGGGGGGAGTAAGGCATGGCTGAGTCGTCGCACGCGCGCACGAGTATTGTTGCGCTCTTGGCAATTCTGACCCTATCCGCGGCCACCATGGTGTGGCTGTTCTGGCATTTCCCGATGATCACTACCCTGGCCACCGTGGCCATACTGGCGGGGCTCGGCGTTTGCGCGCGCCTCGCGCGGTTGACCGATTCGGACATCACGGAATTGAAGCGAACCGAGCAAGGCGCTTAACGCTCGACCCGGTATCGATGCGGCGATAGTCCTTATCGCAGCGGCGGCTATTTCCCGATGCAGAAGCTGCCGAAGATCTCGCCGAGCAAGTCCTCGCTGGTGAATTCTCCGGTAATTTCGCCCAAGGCGTGCTGAGCGAGGCGCAGATCCTCGGCGAACAATTCGAAGGCTCGCGTGCCATTCAAAATATCGGCGGCGCTTTGCACATGCTGCCGGGCGCGGCTCAGGGCGTCGAGATGCCGGCGCCGGGCGGCGAAGGCGCCGGACTCGGGGTCCCTGTATCCGGCGGACGCTTTCAGGTGGGTACGCAATAGCTCGAGGCCCAAGCCGGTTCGAGCACTCAGAAAGACCCTGGGCGGGTGGGCGGTTTCATCGAGCCGCGCCGTCGCGCCGGTCAAATCGATTTTGTTGAACACCAGGGTCACCGGAACTGCGGCGGGAAGTTGGGCAATTTCGGCAGTCCATTGTGCGCAAGCTTTCTCATCCTCTGCGCCGGCGATGCCGGCGTCCACGATGTACAGCACCCGATCGGCGCGCGCGATTTCATTTCTGGCACGGCGCACGCCTTCGGCTTCGACCACATCGGCGGCGCAGCGCAGACCGGCCGTATCGACCAAGTTCAGGGGCAAGCCGTCGAGGTGCACCTGCTGGCGCAGCACGTCGCGGGTGGTTCCCGGCACATCGGTGACGATGGCGACATCGTCGCCCGCCAGCCGATTCAGCAGGCTGGATTTTCCCGCGTTGGGCAAGCCGGCAATCACGACGTTCAAGCCTTCGCGAAGCAGCGCGCCTTGGCGGGCCGCCGCGGTGATGGACTCGAAGGCGGCGAACACCGCGGCGAGCCGCCCGAGCAGCGCCTTATCGGAGAGAAAATCGATTTCCTCGTCGGGAAAGTCGATGGCCGCCTCGACATAGGCCCGCAATTCGGTGATGCGGGTCTGCAAGTCGTCAACCCGGGCGGAAAACTCGCCCTGCAGCGAGCGCATCGCCGCCCGCGCGGCGGCGGCGGTACCGGCATCGATGAGGTCCGCGATGGCTTCGGCCTGTGCGATATCGATCTTACCGTTCAGGAAGGCGCGTTCGCTGAACTCGCCGGGGCGCGCCATGCGGCAGCCGAGTTCCAGCAGCCGCTTCAACACCAGGTCGAGGACGAGCACACCGCCGTGGCCCTGCAATTCCAAGACATGTTCGCCGGTGTAGGAAGCGGGCGCGGGAAAGTACAGGGCGAGCCCCTGGTCGAGGCTATTGCCATGCGCGTCGAGAAAACCTGCGAGCCGCGCCTGGCGTGGGGCGGGCAAGGCACCGAGAATGCCGGCCGCAATCTGCGGCACCCGGGAACCCGAGACGCGAATCACCCCCACCGCGCCCCGCCCGGCTGCGCTGGCGACGGCGACGATGGTGTCCGGCGAATTCACGGGGCGTTACACGGTGGCGTTACGATCGCTGCTTGGCGGCCTCGGCTTCGACCAACTGGTTGACCCGCCACTGCTGCGCAATGGTCAAGAGGGTATTGGTCAGCCAGTAAAGCACCAGGCCGCAGGGGAACCACGCCATCGTGGCCGTCATGACCAGGGGCATGAATTGCATGATTTTCGCCTGCGTGGGATCGGGCGGCGCCGGATTGAGCTTGAACTGAGCGAACATGGCGGCGCCCATCAGGAGAGGCAGTATGAAGTACGGGTCGCGTGAAGAAAGGTCGTTGACCCACAGCAGGAAAGGCGCCTGGCGCATTTCCACGCTCTCGATGAGCACCCGATAGAAGGAGATGAAGACGGGAATCTGGACCACCATGGGCAGGCACCCGGCCAGTGGATTTATCTTTTCCTTCTTGTACAGTTCCATCATCGCCCGGCCGAGCTTTTCACGATCGTCTTTGAAGGTCTCTTGAATCTGCTTCATGCGCGGGCCGACGGTGCGCATTTTCGCCATGGAACGGCCGCTGGCCTGGCTCAAGGGATAGAAGATCAATTTGATGAGCGCCGTGACGATGATGATGGACCAGCCCCAGTTGCCGATGAGCTTGTGGACCCAATTGAGCATGACGAACAGGGGCTGCGCGACCACCGTCAGAACACCGAAGTCGACGGTGCGCTCCAGATGCGGGGCGGCGGCCGCCAGCTGCGCCTGCAGCTTCGGGCCGACGAATAATATCTCGCGGAATTGCGCTTTGGCGCCGGCGGCGATCTCGGTCATCGGACCGGTCGCGCTCAATAGGTATTCGTGGTCGCGGACCTGCAGCCGGTACTGAAAGGGCTGATCGGGAGCCGGCACGATGGCCGACACGAACTGATGCTGCAGAGAGGCGAGCCAGCCATTGGTGATGGTTTCGGCGAACTTGCTGTCGGTGCTGCTTTCCACGTTCAAGTCGTGGGACTTGCTGCCGTCCCAGACCGCCGGCCCTTTGAAGGAATAGGTCTCCACGTTGAAATAGGAGCGCGATGCGTGCTCCCAGTGGCGCAGGAACTGAGAGTAGGAGGCCAGCTTCCGCGGCGTGGCGCCGCTGTTCTGCACATCGTAAACAAGATCGATGGAGTACAGGCCGCGCGTGAATACGAAGGTCTTGGTCACGGTCAACCCCTGACCGTCGGTCCAGGTCAAGGGCACGCGAAGTTCCTTGGCGCCCGCCGCCAGCGTGAAGTCCTTCTGGGCCGAGGTCCACGTTGCCAGATGCGTGGGCGCGGCTTCGCCGGCGCCGCCGATCAGACCCGTCTGCAGTAGATACAAGGAGTCCGGAGGTTCGCGGCTGAGGAGCGTGACCGGAGTATTCGGCGTGTCCTTGCGCAGCGGATACTTCGGGAGATCGGCTTGATCGAGTTCACCACCTTTCAGATTGAGAACCACGTCCAGCACGTCGGTGACGATGTGCACCAGCTGCGAGGGGCCGGCGCCTGCTGCGGCAGCGGGAGCGGCCGGCGGCGCCGCGAAAGCATCCGCGGCGGCGGGAGACGCAGGTCCGGACGATGCGGGGGCTGCCGGTGCGGAGGAAGGCGCCGCCGTGCTCGCGGCCTCCGGCACCGAATCTCCGAGAGTGGCGGCCGTGCCGGAAGCGCCGCCGGTTTGACTGACGGTGTCGTGCACGGTGAGGGCTGGATAGTCGTGCATCCAGGTTTGATAGCCGTAATACAGGATCGCCGCGAGCGCGAACCAGAGGAGAATGCGAGTGTTAGGCATTGATCATTCTCTTGTCCGGCACCGGGTCGTAGCCGCCCTTGTTGAATGGATGACAGCGGAGTACGCGGCGCACGCCGAGCCACGTGCCGCGCAAGGCACCATGACGTTCGATGGCGGTGTGCGCGTAGCAGGAGCAGCTGGGATAGAAGCGGCAACGCGGGCCCAGCAGGGGACTCAAGGCAAGCTGGTACCCGCGGATCATCCAGATCAAGATTTGGCTCAAGGGTGACATCGTTGCTTGATCGCCTTCCAGTGCTTGTCCAGGCTCGCGCGCAAATCGCTCGAACTGGCCTTCCGTGCCGCTTCTCGCGCGGAGACGGTGACATCGACCGGCGGAAGTGAGTGTTGGTTCAAACGAAAGGACTCTCGTGCGAGGCGTTTGATGCGATTGCGAGCGACCGCCGTGCCGAAGGTTCGCGTCGCTATGCTCAACCCTAATCGAGGATAGGTTTCATGATTGGCCAAGACCGATAAACTAAATAAGGCATCGGCAAACTTTTTGCCGCGCCGATGCAATGCGCGAAACTCGGCCGCCTGGTGCAGTCGCTGGCGCGGCTCGAACTTCAGCCTCTTGATTGACTGGGGGATCGGTAAGCAGCCCAGCCCCAAGTCAGGGACAAAGGCGCTTGCGACCCTTGGCGCGGCGGCGGGCGAGCAAGCGGCGGCCGCTCTTCGTGGCCATGCGCGCGCGAAAGCCGTGGGTGCGGGCACGATGTAAATTACTGGGATTGAAAGTACGTTTCATAGCGCAACTCGAACAAAAACCACGGGCCAAATCAATGAATTGGGAGATTTACGAAAGGCGGCAAGGGTACTGAGCGGGCATGGATGTGTCAATAGACGCCTTGCCGGGTTGGAGCTAGACTCCCTGCCCTTTCGTTTATTTGCCCCGTTGCCCGGATCTTGAGGAGAGCGCTCTTGTCGGAGTCGCTATGGAACCGCTGTCTGCGAGTGCTCGAGAGCGAACTCCCGGAGCAGCAGTTCAACACCTGGGTGCGGCCCCTTCAGGCGATCGAGCGGGACGGGGAGTTGAAGCTCCTGGCGCCCAATCGATATGTCATCGAATGGCTGAGCCAGAACTCGCTCCCGAGGATCAAGGAGCTCATTCGGGCCTTCGCGGAAGATCCGGTGCCGGAGGTGGTGCTCGACGTGGGCACGCGGGCCGGTCTCGCCGCCCCCGTGGTGGCCGTCAACGGAGGTCATGCCGCGCCGAGCGGCCCGGCGCCCAAAGCCCGCAGACTCGCACCTTCCGTCCTCGGCGGGCCGATCAACTCCAGCTTTACATTCGACAGTTTCGTCGAGGGGAAGAGCAATCAGCTCGCCAAGGCAGCGGCCATTCAAGTCGCGGGCAATCCGGGCCGAGCGTATAACCCATTGTTCATTTACGGCGGGGTCGGCCTCGGCAAGACGCACCTCATGCATGCCGTCGCCAATAAGATCAAGGAAAATAATTCCGAGGCACGGCTGGCCTACGTCCACAGCGAACGATTCGTGGGCGACATGGTGAAGTCCCTGCAGCACAACACCATCAATGATTTCAAGACGGCCTATCGCTCCTTGGATGCTTTGATGATCGACGATATTCAGTTTTTTGCGGGCAAGGAGCGTTCTCAGGAGGAGTTCTTTCACACCTTCAACGCCTTGCTGGAAAGCCAGCAGCAAGTCATTCTCACCTGCGATCGCTACCCGAAAGAGGTGGACGGACTCGAGGAGCGGTTGAAATCGCGCTTCGGCTGGGGTTTGACGGTGGCGATAGAGCCGCCGGAGCTCGAGACCTGCGTCGCCATCCTGATGAGCAAGGCCGCCATGACTCAGGTCGATTTGCCTGAGGAGGTGGCGTTCTTCATCGCCAAGCGCATTCGCTCCAATGTCCGGGAACTCGAGGGGGCGCTGCGCAGAGTGGTGGCGACGTCGAATTTCATGGGGCGTCCCATCACGCTGGACTTGGTCAAAGAGGCCTTGCGCGATCTTCTGGCGCTGCAAGAGAAGCTGGTGACCGTGGAAAATATTCAGAAGACGGTCGCGGAATACTACAAAATCAGAATTGCCGATTTGCTGTCGAAACGCCGCAGCCGTTCCATCGCCCGGCCGCGCCAAGTGGCGATGGCATTGGCGAAGGAATTGACCAATCACAGCCTGCCGGAGATCGGGGACGCTTTCGGCGGCCGGGACCACACGACGGTGCTGCATGCCTGCAGGCGGGTCAAGGAGTTACGAGAGACGGATCGGCGAATCGGAGAGGATTATATGAACCTGTTGAGAACCCTGGCGGGATAGGGTAGGAAAAGCTGTGGATGAAGTTGTGGATAAACATATCCACAGGTCGATGACAGCTTCCGAGCCGTCTCTGGACAGGAGTGGGATGCGGTTGTAATGTTTTCAATATGTTGATTATTATGGTGTTTTTGGAGTTATACCGGGAGTATCGGGTGCTTCATAATCATAGTAATAATCTTTACTCAAGAATCTAAATCTAAGATTGGTCAGACGGGTGTCCCCATGAAATTGACGGCTGAGCGCGAGAAATTGTTGGCCCCTTTGCAAGCGGTAATCGGGGTCGTGGAGAGGCGCCAGACCATGCCGGTATTGGCCAATGTGTTGCTGGGCGTGCACCAGGGACAATTGTCGATTACGGCAACGGATCTGGAGGTGGAGCTCGTGGCGTCCACCGAAGTGGCGGTGCAAGCGGTGGGCGATATCACCGTCCCGGGCCGTAAATTCCTGGATATTTTGCGCGCGCTGCCCGAGAAGGTGTCGGTGTCCCTGACGGTCGAAGGGGAAAAGGTGGTGATCAAGGCGGGACGCAGCCGTTTCAGCCTATCCACCCTGCCGGCCGCGGAATTTCCGGTGATCGACGATATCAATGCGCAGCAAACGGTGCAGGTTCCGCGCAAGGAATTGCTGCGTTTGCTGGAGAAGACGCATTTTTCCATGGCGCAGCAGGACGTGCGTTACTACTTGAACGGTATGCTGCTGGAGATTGACGGACTAGTACTGCGAGCGGTGGCGACGGACGGTCACCGTCTGGCGCTGTGTGAAACGGCGCTGGCGGCGAAGGCGAAGACTTCGCAACAGGTCATCGTGCCTCGCAAGGGTGTGCTGGAACTGCAGCGAGTACTCACCGATGAGGGAGTGGCCGACTTGGCTATAGGCACGAATCACGTTCGTGCCCAGATCGGCGATGTTCGGTTCACTTCGAAGCTCATAGATGGCCGTTTCCCGGAATATTCTCGCGTGATTCCGGCGGTGCCGGCCACCGCGATTCGTGCGGATCGGGATGTTTTGCGCCAGGCCCTGCAACGTACGGCGATTCTGTCCAACGAGAAGTACCGCGGCATCCGGGTCACGGTGAAGAAGAATGTGGTGACGGTCCAGGCTCACAACCCGGAGCAAGAAGAAGCCGAGGAGGAGATCGAGGTGAGTTACGAGGGCAGCGATCTCGAAGTGGGCTTCAATGTGAATTATCTGCTCGACGCTCTGGCCGCCATCGATGGACAGGAGGTGGAGCTTGGGCTGACGGATAGCAACAGCAGCTGTCTCATTCGTTCGCCGGGGAACGCCGCAGCGCGCTACGTCGTGATGCCGATGAGGCTTTGAGCCGTGTCGCTTCGTCGGGTGCAAGTAACGGACTTCCGCTGCTTGCAGTCGGCGGCTCTGGATCTTGACCCACGATTCACGCTGATCAGCGGGGCCAATGCCTCGGGCAAAACCAGCTTACTGGAAGCCATCTACGTACTGGGTCGTGGTCGATCTTTTCGGACCCGGCGCCTCGAACATCTCATTCGGCGCGGCAGCGACCGATTTGTCGTGTTCGGGGAAGTCGAGGCTTTCGAGCGCACTGTGGCGCTGGGTGTCGAGGGTTCGACATCCGGCGTGCGGGCCAAGCTCGCCGGTGCGAGGGTGAACTCCTTGGCCGAGCTGGCGCCGCTGCTGCCGGTACAAATCATTGATCCGGAAATCCATCGACTGATCGAAGAGGGTCCCAGCCGCCGCCGGCGGTTTCTGGACTGGGGTGTGTTCCACGTGGAACCAAGATTTGTGGGGGACTGGCAGAGATTCCAGCAGGCGCTCAAGCAAAGGAATGCCGCCTTGAAATCCAGGCAGCCGCCGCAGGTCACGGCGGCCTGGGACGGGGACCTAGTCCGCTATGGGGAGTCTCTGTCTACGGCGCGGTCCCGCTATGTGGAGCTACTGGCGGAGCAGGCCGCGACTATCGCCCGCCATTTGCTGGGAATGGAATTGGATATTAGCTACCGTACGGGTTGGGCGCGCGACTCCAGCTTGTCGGAGGCCCTGCGCCAGAGCTGGAACTACGATCAGGAGAGCGGGGCGACCCAGGTGGGTCCACACCGAGCGGAGCTCAGCATCCGACTCAACGATGTCGGTGTGAAGGATCGCATTTCCCGGGGACAGCAGAAGTTGCTGGCGGCGGCGCTGCTGATGGCCCAGGTCAAATTGTTCCCACTCGACTCACCGGTGCAGCCGACACTGTTGCTCGACGACCCTGCTGCTGAGTTAGATAACGAGCGCCTCACCGGACTGATCGCGGAGATTTCCTCACAATCAACGCAACTCATTGTCACCACACTTCATCCGGAGTTCTCGGAGTTTGGTGCCCCAGGATTGAAGTATCGGATAGAGGGCGGCACCGTACGGGTTGCGTAGCGACTTGTTCCACGTGGAACACTCACTCACTCGGGCGCGTGATGATATTGACCCGTGCGCATTGGGCCGATGTACATCACGGCGCCGAGGTACTTTGCAACTGGATGATTTGATAGAGATTTTTTGAGTCCGTGGATTCGTTTTGAGGGGCGAAAACTGTTAGAATGGGCGGTCTTACAACAGGATCTGCCATGGCCGATAGCGACGTCTACGATTCCAGCAAAATCAAAGTCTTACGAGGGCTCGACGCCGTTCGAAAGCGGCCCGGAATGTATATCGGCGACACGGATGATGGCAGCGGCCTGCACCACATGGTGTTCGAGGCGGTCGATAATGCCATCGATGAGGCCCTGGCCGGACATTGCGATCGGGTGGGGGTCACCATTCACGCCGATGAATCTGTCACGGTCTCGGATAATGGCCGCGGCATCCCTGTGGATATCCATGCCGAGGAAGGCCGTTCCGCGGCCGAAGTCATCATGACGGTGCTGCACGCCGGCGGCAAGTTCGACGACACCTCCTACAAGGTCTCCGGCGGATTGCACGGTGTGGGAATCTCGGTCGTCAACGCGCTCTCGGAATACTTGGAATTGAATATACGGCGCGACGGCAAACTGCATCGCCAGGAATATCGGCTGGGCGAGCCGCAGGCTCCTATGGTCGCCATCGGCGATACCGACGAGAAGGGGACGACGCTGCGCTTCAAACCGAGCGCGCAGATATTCACTCACATCTCATTTAATTACGACACGCTGGCAAAACGTCTGCGCGAGCTGTCCTTTCTCAATTCCGGCGTGCGCATCGAGCTGAACGATGAGCGCGATGAGAAATCCGAGGTGTTTCAGCACGAAGGCGGGCTGAAGGCATTCGTCACCCATTTGAACCGCAGCAAGACGGCCGTGCATCCTACGGTTCTCTGGTTTCAAACGCGCGACGGCAATACCCAGGTCGAAGTCGCCATGCAATGGAACGATTCGTACCAAGAGAGCATGTATTGCTACACGAATAATATTCCGCAGAAGGACGGTGGTACCCATCTCGCCGGCTACCGCGCCGCCTTGACGCGCACGCTCAACAACTACATCGAGAAGGAACTCGCCGCGAAGAAAGAGAAGGTGCAGACGACGGGCGACGATTCGCGCGAAGGACTGACGGCGATATTGTCGGTGAAGCTGCCGGACCCGAAATTCTCATCGCAGACCAAGGACAAATTGGTGTCCTCGGAGGTCAAGGCGGTGGTGGAGTCCGCGGTCGCGGCGCGTTTGGAGGAATTCCTGCTGGAACATCCTCAAGAAGCGCGCGCCATCGTCAATAAAATTCTCGAGGCCGCGTACGCGCGCGAGGCCGCGCGCAAGGCGCGCGAAATGACAAGGCGCAAGGGCGCGCTGGACATCGCAGGCTTGCCGGGCAAGCTGGCCGACTGCCAGGAGAAGGATCCCGCGCTGTCGGAGATGTTCCTCGTGGAAGGCGATTCCGCAGGCGGCTCGGCCAAGCAGGGCCGCGACCGGCGCACTCAGGCCATCCTGCCGCTGAAGGGGAAAATCCTCAACGTCGAGAAAGCCCGCTTCGACAAAATGTTGGCGTCAGCCGAAGTCGGCACGCTCATCACTGCCTTGGGCTGCGGCATCGGCCGCGACGATTTCAACGTCGATAAGCTGCGCTATCATCGCATCATTATAATGACAGATGCGGATGTTGACGGGTCTCACATCCGGACCCTGTTGCTGACTTTCTTCTATCGACAGATGCCCATACTCATAGAGCGCGGCCATATCTACATTGCGCAGCCGCCGCTTTACAAGGTCAAGAAGGGCAAACAGGAAACCTACGTCAAGGACGATCTGGAATTGAACGCGCTGTTGCTCAGCACCGCCATCGATGGGGCGGCGCTGCATGTCAATGCCGACGCTCCTCCCTTGTCGGGAATCGGTCTCGAGTCCCTGGCGAGAAAGTACGTCGAGGTGCAGGCCATCGTACGGCGCTGGGCGCGCCGCTACGATGAGCGCTTCCTCGAGCAGTTGCTGTACGTGCCTCCCTTGAGCGCGGAGCTTTTCGACCGCGTGGATGCGCTTCGGGATTGGTGCAGGAATTTGGAACAGCGATTGAACGCGCTCGACGACGCCTCGCGGCGCTACCGCGTGACAGTCGAAACCCTGGCCGCCGGCGGCCATCGCGTGAATCTGCAGCGGCTCGAGCATGGGCTCTCCTCGGTGAAGCACATACCGCGGGAATTTTCCGGCTCCGCGGAATATCTGCAGATCGCCGAACTCGCAACGACGTTGAGCGACCTGATGGGGCCGGGAGCTTTCATCCAGCGCGGCGAAGACCGCCAGGAAGTCGCCAGCTTCAAGGTCGCCATGACTTGGCTGTTCGAGCAAGCCAAGAAGGGCCAGAGCATCCAACGCTACAAGGGTCTGGGCGAGATGAATGCCAGCCAATTGTGGGACACCACCATCAACCCGGAAACTCGCCGGCTCATGCAGGTGCGCATCGAGGATGTGGTGGCCGCAGACGATATATTCACCACGCTCATGGGCGATGCCGTGGAGCCGCGGCGGGAATTCATCGAGAAGAATGCGCTGCAGGTTTCGAACCTGGACGTGTAAGCCTGGGATTTCCCGCCGCACCGCGAGGAGGCGGTCACGATCCGTTGAACGCAAACGGGCGCACTTATACATCGCCCAGTCTCCGCTTCTCTGTGGCCTTCCAGCACCGTCCCCGCCAGGCGAAGCAGGCCACGGCGGCAATACGCATGCACTTGAATGATCGTGCCCGCTCAATTGAGGCGCATACTCAGGCCGCCATATTGGGCAGCCTAGTTGAATCACCAAATGAGCAATGTGAGAGCTATTCCCGACTTGATGCCATTGATACATGGCTTAGCTCCACAGATGCGGGGTCGCAGCAACGTATACGCCGCCCCACAATGCGCCGCCATGGCGAAAAAACCAAAACGGCGAGCGTCGCGCATTTCCCTGGCGTCGAATTTACGCGCAGCCCGCTCTTTATTCCGCTGGTCCCAGGAAGAGCTGGGCTTCCAGTGCGGACTTAAGCGAACCTACATCGGCGCGCTGGAACGGCGGGAGGTCAATCCGGGGATCGATAACCTCGATAAATTGGCCTTGGGTGTCGGAGTCCTCGCCCATGTTCTGTTGCTCAGCCCTGAGCTTGCCTATGCTGATATATATGCCGCTTATTCCCTGACGTCGGGACCTGAACACTAAAGTTTCGGGCAGCCGGCTCGGTGCCATTGAAACGTGGCACGCCGCCAGCTACCGGGGGTCGTCGCGGCCCGCAATCTGGCCGAGCATTTCATCGTCAGTCGATTTTAAAGGCTGCTTCGATGATCGCACTTCCGCCTGCTCTTGCACGCAGCGTTCTCAACGACGCTCCGGATGCAATGATCATCATCGACGCCTTCGGCAGCATCTGGTTCGCCAATCGCCGAGTCTCGGCGCTATTCGGCTACGCGCACGACGAAGTCATCGGCGAGAGTATCGAAAAACTGGTGCCCGAGCACTTTCGCGATCGGTATGCCGGATACCACGGCCACATGGTCAGCGAGGTGGGCGTGCGTCCCATGGGGGTCAGGCTCGAACTGTTCGGGCGGCGCAGCGACGGCACGGAGTTTCCGATCGAGGTGAGCTTGAGCCCCATCGAGGACATCGGGCGAACACTGATCGCGGCCGCCATTCGCGACGTGACCGAACGCAAGCGCGTTGAGGCTGAGCTGCTCGTGGCGCGAGACGCCATAGAGGCCATGCGCGATCTCGCCGACCGCGCCAACCAAGGCCGGAGGCGCTTTCTGCGCGCAGCCAGTCATGAATTGCGCCAGCCACTGCAGGCCCTGACACTGCTCAATGGCAGGCTGCACCGGTTTTCGACCGATCCGGGCGCCATCGAAGCTCTGTTGCAACACCAGCAGGCGATCGACGCCATGTCGAGACTGCTCAATGATTTGTTCGACATCGGCAAGCTCGAGTCCGGGGCGATCAAGCCCGAACCCACCGACTTCGCAGTGATGAATCTATTCGAACGGCTGCGCGTGGAATTCGCAGGCGCCGCGGCCGACAAGGGTTTACAGCTCCAAGTCGACCCCTGCGATGGGCTCGTGCACGGCGATAGCGAACTGGTGGAGAAAATCCTGCGGCACCTTCTGGTAAACGCCCTTCAGTACACGCGTGAAGGCCGCGTGCGCCTGTGCTGCCGGCGCCAGGAGGCGACGGTTCGAATCGAGGTGCTGGATACGGGCGTCGGTATCCCGACGGATCAGCTCCCATATATTTTCGATGAGTTCCATCAGATCGACGTGCCGACGGGTGGCGTGCAGGATGGCTACGGCCTGGGCCTGTGCATCGTGCAGCGTCTGGCGAATTTGCTCAGACTCGAGCTTCATGTGCGCTCCGAGGTCGGCAAGGGGTCGGAGTTCTCGATCGTGCTGCCGGCGTGCAAGGGCGCCGGCCGGCCGGAGACTGTGCCGGTGCATTGACCAACACAGTTCGTGGAGCGCCGGTGCCTATGCACCGGTTCATCTTGGGCGGCGGACGGTACAGTGCGATCGAGCCGTTCCGAGAGATGCCCGTGATCGATGTGTCTGCATTAGCAACCTACTTCGCCGTGATGTGCATCACTCCCGGTCCGAACAATGTCATGGTGACCGCCTCCGGGGCGGCCTTCGGATATCGCGCCACGCTGCCGCACCTGGTGGGCATCGCCATCGGCGCGGCCCTGCAGCTGGTGCTGGTCGCGCTGGGGTTCGGCCTCGTGTTTCAAAAGTTTCCGGTGCTGCATACGGTGCTGGCATTGGGCGGGGCGGTCTACCTGCTGTACCTTGCATGGTGGCTCTGCCAAGCAGGCAGCGTCGCCGAGATCGAGAGTCGGCGGCCGTTCACCATCCTTAAGGCCATGCTGTTTCAAATCGTCAACCCCAAGGCGTGGGTCATGGCCGTGACCACCGCCGCCGTGTTCCTGCCGCGCGACGCGCCGTACTCGCAGATTGTCGTGGTCGTCGGCGGAGTCTTTCTCGCCGTTTGCTTCCCCTGCGCCAGCGCCTGGGCCCTGTTCGGCAGCGGAGTGAGGCGGCTGCTGTTGCGGCCGGCCTATCGAAGAGTATTCAATGTGACCATGAGTATCCTGCTGGCTTTCACGGCCGTCATCGGCCTGCGAGACTGATGTGTTCGATGTGGTCCGCAAATCAGCCATCCCCCTGGGGGATCAACTCGTCGAGCGAGTGACCGGTCTGATCGAGTCCGGACGGCTTGCCGAGGGGTCGAGATTGCCGTCGGTGCGTCAGCTGGCCCGGCGGGTCGGCGTCGAGGATCATGTGTACACCGATCTTGCGCCGCGTCCTGCGGTGTCGCTGGCACAAATCGATGAACTGAAGCGGGTGCTCTACGTCGGCAGCTTCACCAAGGTGCTGGGCCCGGGCATGCGCATCGGCTTCATCGCATCGCCCGATGCCCTCGTGCCCCAACTGGTCGATTCGAAAATTCTGGGCGTTCTCTCCGGGTCCGCGCTCGATGAATTCGTCCTGCGCGAAATGCTCGCGAGCGGCAAATACCGCAAACATACCGAGCGGCTGCGCGATCGCCTCGCAACGGCGCGAGCCGCGTCCGCGAATGCGCTGCGCCGGGCAGGCCTTTGCATGGACCCGACGGCGGCCGACGGCATTTTCCTATGGTGCCGGCTGCCTGCGGGCATCGATTCGGAGCGCCTGTGCGCGGACGCGCGGGCGGCGGGCATTCTGTTGGCGAAGGGCGCGATGTTCTCCATCGGCGGCCGGGGCGACGCGTATCTGAGAATGAATGCCGCGTACGGCAGCGACCCGGCTCTGGCGCAATTCCTGGAATCAAGCTTCGGGGCCGCGGCCTAGATGCCGAACGAAGCCGCATTCGAGATGGGCGACTTGGAGAGTGCCGCGGCACTGGTGCACCGGGTGCTGCCGCCGACGCCGCAGTACGCGTGGCCGAAGCTCAAAAAGCGTGCCGGCTGCACCGTCTGGGTGAAGCACGAGAATCACACGCCCACCGGGGCCTTCAAAGTGCGCGGCGGACTCGTGTACCTGGATCGGCTGCATCGCAGCGCCCCGACCACCCCCGGGGTCATATCGGCGACCCGCGGCAATCACGGCCAATCCATTGCCTTTGCCGCCGCGCGCGCGGGCATTCCGGCGACCATCTACGTGCCTCACAACAACTCTCTCGACCAGAATTCCGCGATCGCGGCCTTCGGCGCCCGGGTGATCGAGTTCGGCAAGGACTTCGACGAGGCGAGACACGAGGCCTTTCGGGTGGCGGCGGCCGAGGGTCTGCACTTCATACCTGCCTTCCACAGGGATCTCGTCACCGGCGTCGCAACCTACGCTCTGGAACTATTCCGTGCGGTCGGCGCCTTGGATGCCGTCTACGTGGGTGTGGGCATGGGGTCCGGGATTTCCGGACTGATCACCGTGCGCGACCTGCTGGGCTTGAAAACCGAAATCATCGGCGTGTGCGCGGCCAAGGCTCCGGCCACGGCGCTGTCCTTCGCCGCCGGGCGCGCGGTCCACGCACCGTCGGCGCAAACCTTTGCCGACGGCGTGGCAACGAGGGAACCCAACCCAGAGGCCATCGCGACGATTTGCCGCGGAGCGGCGCGCATAGCGCAGGTCTCCGAGGATGACATCGCCGAGGCCATGAGGATTTATTTCGACGACACGCACCAGGTCGCGGAAGGGGCGGGCGCCGCACCGCTCGCCGCCCTATTGCAAGAGCGCGGCCAGATGGCCGACAAGAACGTCGCGGTCGTGCTGAGCGGCGGCAACATCGAACGCGCCCGGTATCTGCAAGTGCTCAGCGGCGTGACTCCGCCGGCGAAATGATTCCGTGGCTGTGAGCATGGCTAGAACCGCCGACGATCACTATGCGAATCACCTGGGTCCGATCTACACCTGGATGGTTGGCGACATCGAGGCAGCCCTGTCGCGCTGCGACGCGGAGCTCGATGCACTGCCGCTGCCGGTCAAGGCCGGCGGCACGGCGGTGGACCTGGGGGCCGGCTTCGGATTGCATGCCATACCGCTGGCTCGCCGCGGATACTCCGTAGTCGCAATCGACAGCTACGATCCTCTGTTGAAGGAGCTCGAATCGCGCCGGGCTTCACTCCCCATCCGCACGGTCAACGCAAATCTGCTGGCGTTCCGTGCGCACGTCGCCGCGCCGATCGACGTCATCGTGTGCATGGGCGACACTCTGACTCACTTGCCGGACCTCGCCAGTGTCGAATCGCTTTTCGCAGATGTGGCTGCGAGCCTTGGCCGCGGTGGGCTTTTTGCAGCGACATTTCGCGACTATGCCTCCGCGCCCTTGCAGGGCGACGCGCGCTTCATCTTGGTCCGCAGCGACCAGGAGCGAATACTGACTTGCTTTCTGGAATATGCGGACCGCACGGTGACCGTGCACGACATACTGCACCAGCGTGAGGGTGGATCGTGGCGGCTTCGCGTGAGCAGCTACTCCAAGCTGCGGCTCTCGCCCCAGTGGGTTGTGGAGCGTTTGAGCGCTCTCGGGTTGACCGTGGGCCGAGATACCGCTCCGGGAGGAATGATCCGTATCACCGCCGGAATGCCGACCCCATGAAAATTGCCGTGCTGTTCCGCGGAACCAGCTCTCAAGGCTCGCTGACACCCCGAGGCACCGCTCCGCCGCTGGAAAATTTCTGCGGAAACTCGTACTGTGGCTGCGAATGCAATGTCGCCGCCCGAGTCAGGAAGCCGTACATTGAATGAACCCAAAGATTCCATCGCCGAGCGGGCGCCGCTGACAGGCGCGCGCGCCTTTGCGCGGCTGGCCTTGATCGGTGCCGTGCTGTTGATCGTCGCCGGCGCCTTCGGCTACGTCGGCGGCTGGTTCTCGCCCAATCGCCTGACTCAGGACGCCATGATGGACGCTTTTCAGTCGGTTGGCGGCGATCACCCGGGATTTCGCCGCAACCATGCGAAGGGTCTGTGTGTCACGGGCTGGTTCGAGAGCAACGGCAATGCAGCTGCGCTATCGAAGGCCGCGGTATTCAACGTAGGCCGCGTTCCCGTGATCGGCCGTTTCGCGCTTGCCGGCAGCCTGCCCTTGCAAGCCGACAAGCCTGCCACGGTGCGCAGCATGGCGCTTCGGTTCCTCCCGCCCGGCGGACAGGAATGGCGCACCGGCATGAACAACATCCCGGTGTTTATAGTCAATTCCGCCCAGGGCTTCTACGAACAGCTTCTCGCCTCGAAGCCCGACCCGGCGACGGGCAAGCCCAATCCGGCCGCGATGCAGGAATTCCTGTCTCGTCATCCGGAGACCGCGCGTGCCTTGAGCATCATCCGTGCGCGTCCCATTTCCTCAGGCTTTGCCGATTCCACTTTCAACAGCCTCGATACCTTCCGCCTGGTCAACGCCGCCGGCGCGTCGGTTCCCGTGCGATGGGCGGTGGTGCCGCTGCAAGAGTTCACGGCCGACAGCGAGGCACAGCACGTCAACCCGGACAAGAATTATTTATTCGACGATCTGATCGCGCGCATTCAACGTCAACCGCTGCAGTGGCGTCTCGTGCTCACCATCGGCCAACCCGGCGATCCCACCAACGATGCCACTCTGCCCTGGCCCGACGACCGCCGGCACGTCGACGCGGGATTGGTGACCATCGATCATGTTTCCAGTGAAGATGCCGGCTCCGCTTCCTGCACTGACATCAACTACGACCCCTTGGTGCTGCCCTCCGGGATCGAGCCATCGGACGATCCGCTGCTCAGCGCCCGCTCCGCGGCCTATGCGGCTTCCTTCACTTTGCGCGCCGGCGAGAAGGGGAAAAAGGCGCCGAGCGCGGTGACTCCTCGAGAAGTGCAGGCAGGGGGAACGCGATGAATGCGCATCAGTCACGCTTTCCGCTGCTTTCCCGCGTGCTGCACTGGCTGATGGCGGTCATGATTCTCGGCGCACTCTTCTTAGGGACAGGCATGGCGGCGACCGTGTCCGAACGCTACCGCTTCCTGGTGGCCATCCACCGGCCGCTGGGCATCGCCATCCTGGTCCTGGCCGCAATCCGTCTGATCAACCGTCTGGTCAATCCGCCGCCGCCTCTTCCGGACTCCCTTCCGCCGCTGCAGCGCTTCGCCGCCAAGGCATCGTATGCGCTGCTGTACGCGCTGATGTTCATCATTCCCCTCCTCGGTTGGGGAATGCTCTCGGCGGCGCCCTACCCGGTCGTGATCTACGGTTCGCTGCGGCTGCCGCCCATCCTTCCTCAGAGTCCCGCTCTCTACGCGTGGCTGCGCGAACTGCACGGCGACTTCGCCTATGCCTTGTTCGCGCTGTTCCTCGTGCATCTGGGCGCGGCGCTGCTGCATGCTCTTATACGGCGCGATGGTGTGTTCGAGAGCATGGCGTCGTGGAGCCGCCGCCGCGGAAATTGATCACCCGGCTGCGCGCGATACCGTACGCAGCACCCACCCCACCAGTGCTCCGGCGGCCGCGCTCGAGGGCACGACCGCGATGTGCCACACGAGTACATGGGACGCCTGGAAATTGGTGCAGTGAAGTTCCAGCATCGTCAGGCCGCAGAGACCCGCGAGCGCGCCTCCCACGAGTCCCGCCGCAATGATATTCACCGCAAAGCCGCGCCGGAGCAGCAACCAGCTCAGAAAGGCAGCCGGAATGGCGAGCAGCAGGCCGGTCCGCAGGCACGCGATCCCCGCAGAGACGAAGTGGTCGGTACGATAGTCCCGGAATACCAGCGCAAACACGCCCAGCAGCGCCGCAATACCAATTGCAACAAAGGCCGCTGCGTTTAAATGCTGACGACTTCCGGGAATGAGTTGACTCGCAAACTTCATCCCGGCAGCCCACACCAGGATCGCGAGTGCAGGAAAGATCAGCGCCCGCTCCCCAAGATTCATCTTTTCGATTCCGTAGAATCCGGTGGCCGCGCCCGCCGTCACGGCCACCGCGGCGCAGATCAGCACCAGCCCGCCGGTCAGCACCGCTGTCGATGGCAGGGGCCGTACCGGCCGCAACGACGAATGGATGGAGCCGGCGATGCGTTTGAGCGATGCAGGATCTACCCGGGGCGTAGCCTCCGAGGCTTTCCGCAGGATTCTGTCCACCTCTTCGTCTGTCACGGCAGTCTCCCGATTCTGGCTCTGAGGTTCCTGTAGGCGCGATGCACCTTCTGCTTGACTGATCCAACGCTCGATGAGGTTGCCCGTGCGGCTTCCTCGAGCGACATGCCCGCCACCTTCATCATCCAAATGACCTCACGTTGGCTCTCCGAAAGGCATGCCAGAAGCGCTTCTAGATTCTCCGCCTGGGCCTCTTCCCGAGGCAGCGTGGCCGGCGCGTCGGACACTTCTTCCAGCGGGCGCTCGCGCGCGGTGGTGCGGCTCGCTTTGCGGTAGTGGTCGATGCGCACACGGCGCGCGATGGCGTAGAACCAGGGCAGGACCGGTTCGCCCGACCGATAGGTGTTTCGCACTCGGTGGATGCGCAGCCAGGTCTCCTGCAGCAGATCATCGGCGTCGCTACGGCTAGCAGATTGCGCCATGAAGAACCGATGCAGCTGCGGGCCGATGCATTCGACCAGCGCCGTGACGGCGGTGAAATCACCCGCCTGGTAGCGGGTCATGAGCGTGTTCAGATTGCTGCCGGAGTCCATGAGGCTATTCGCTGCGCGGGGCGGGAAAGTTACGGTTTCGTTGCAAATTGTAGTTTCTTAGGCTGTCGGCGTGCCGCACCGTAACTTTCCGACGGCCTGCAGCGAATACCCATCCGTCAATTGCCCCTTTCCCCCTGGACGGGCCGAAGGATACGTGAGCTGGTACGGGTTCAAGAATACACCACATTCCGGATCATGCTGTCGCCGACAGTTCAGGTCATTTACGACGTCTCAACGAGGAGATAGCGATGAGCTCTCGAAATCTTGACAAATCCCGCATGCGTTACGCCGCCGGCATGCTGGCACTTACATTGTTCGCCGCCGCGGCCGCGGTTGCCGACGAACCTGAACGCGGCGTGTTTGTGTTGACCAGCACGAATGATCCAAGCGCCAACAACGTCGTCGTGTTCAAGCTCGGCACGGCGGGAACGCCTTCTCTCTCCCTGGTCGACATGTTGCCGACGCGAGGCAAGGGCGGTGCGGGCGGCGCCGGCATTCTGCAGTTCAAGGACGATCTCGGAGCGGTGGGAAACTATGGATCCAACAGCGTCAGCCGGATCGTGCGGCGTCAGGACCTCATCAGCATCGAAGGAACGATAGGCTTGGCGCCGAAATGTACGAAGCCCAATTCAGTCGCACTTACCAGGGACCATCTGTTCGTGGTCGGCGCGAATTGCGCGGAGAGTCACGCCTGGCCGGCAGGCAACGTGGAGGGCTCCGTTGTCGCGCTCACCGATCCCTCGGCCGCACAGATCGCGGTCGGTAAGGACTGGGCCGCCGTCACCCTGACTTCAGGCTCTCTCCTGCAGCTGACTTTCACCCCGGATGGGGCGCTCAGTGGGTCGAGTGCTGCCGTGACGCTTCCGAGTACGGCCAACAGTGCCCCGCTCGGGGCCGCGTTCTGGGACGATGTCCTCGGATTCACGCCGGCCCACAGTCCTGACAGTTTCGCCGTCGTGAACAAGAGCCGGGAGGTCTTCCCGATCACCGGACCGACACCCGCGTATCCCACGAACGCCCCGTGCTGGGTAGCCAAAGGGCCGGGGAACGTCTGGTACACCGGCAACTCCCCCGGGCACGCCGTCTCCATATTCCTGACCGACGGCCAAGGCGGGGTGTTCTACAAATCGACACCCATCCCAGGGGTGCCGACGGACATCACGGTATCCCCGGACAAGAAGTGGCTCGCTGTCATTTACAGTGCCGGTGGCAGCGCCTATGTCGCGGTGTTCTCCATCGACGCCTACGGCGACCTCACCCCCGCGGCGACATCAAGCCCCATCGGGGTCGCCGGTTTCAGCGGAGTAGCGATCAGCGAGTAAATCTCTCGTTGCGCGTATTGCCGGGCGGGTGTCGCCCGCCCGGCAACACGGACTCTGGGTTCAGCCCGGCAGGCGCGACAGATCGGCGACCCCGCCGAGCAGCAGTTGCGCCTCGCGCAGCAGGGCGAGCCGGTTGTTGCGCCGCGCGATATCCTCGTCCATTACCATGATGCGCTCGAAGAAATCGTCCACGGGCGCCCGCAGGGCGACCAGGGCCTTCAGACTGTCCGCATAGCGGCGCTGCGCGGCGGCGCCCATTACCTGCGCGCGCAAATCGCACATCACCTGATGCAATCGCCGCTCGGCGTCCTCAGTGAGCGCATCGGCATCGACGGTCACCTCGCTTGCGAGCGAAGCCTTCTTCAAGATATTCGCGATTCGCTTGTTGATGGCGGCCAGAATGCCGGCCTCGGGCAACAACAGGAATTCCTTCAAGGCCTGCAGGCGCGTGACCGCATCGAGGGGCGAGCGCGGGCGATTCGCGAACACCGCGTCGAGCATCTCGGCCGTGGCGCCGGCTTCTTCCGCCAGCAAGCCCCGCAGCCTTTCCACGATGAACTCGTGCACCTCATTGGCCACGCCGTCCCTGCGGACAGGCTGTGCGGCGGCGGCGACCTCCAGCAATTCGACCAGGTCCAATTCCAACCGGCCCTCGAGCAAAATGCGCAGCAGGCCGAGAGCGGCACGCCGCAGGCCGAAGGGGTCCTTGGCGCCGGTCGGGCGCTGTTCGATGGCGAAGATGCCTGCCAAGGTATCGATCTTGTCGGCGAGCGCAAGCGCCTGGCCCGTCCTATTCGTCGGCAGGGAGTCGCCGGCATAGCGCGGACGATAGTGCTCTTCCAATGCACGCGCCAATTCCTCGGGCTCGCCCTGTGCCTCGGCGTAGTAACGGCCCATGGTACCTTGCAGTTCCGGAAATTCGCCCACCATGGCGGTCATCAAGTCGGCCTTGGCGAGTTCGGCGGCGCGTGCGACAAAGGTCTCGGCGCCGATGCGGTTGCCGATCAACTGCGCCAATGCCTTCACCCGCAGCGTCTTGTCGGCGTAGGTGCCCAACTTCGCTTGAAACGTCACGCCGCTCAGGCGGGCCGCGTGCGCCTCGAGCCGAACCTTGCGATCCTGATCCCAAAAGAACGCAGCGTCGCTCAATCGAGGCCGCACCACTCGCTCATTGCCTTCTCTTATCTTGGAGGGGTCGCGGCTCTCTATGTTGCTGACGGTGACGAACCCGCCCGACAATCGACCGCCGGCATCTTGCACCGGGAAATAACGCTGGTGATCCTGCACCGTGGCGATCACCACCTCGCGCGGCAGATTCAAGAAGCGCTGCTCGAACCGGCCCGCTATCGGTACCGGCCACTCGACCAAAGCGGCGACCTCTTCGAGCAGCTTGCTCTCGATCAGCGCCGTGGCGCCTTCCGCGGTGGCCGCGGCCGCCGCGGCGACACCGGCGCGAATCAGCTCGCGGCGCTTGTCGGGATCCACCACCACTTTCGCGCGGCGCAATCGGCCCTCGTAACTCGCGGCCGACTTGAGCGTCAAGGGCTTCGGCGCGTGGAAACGGTGGCCCACGGTGACTCGGCCGGACTTCAACCCCAGCACTTCGACGGGCACCACGCTCTCGCCATAGAGAAGTACCACACCGTGCACCGGTCGCACGAATTCCGCGGCGCCGGCGCCCCATCGCATGCGCTTGGCTATGGGCAACGCGAGTATGGATTGGTTGATGATATCGCCCAGCAGGCTCGTGGTTGCCGCGCCGCGCTCGGTGCCGCGGAAAATCAGCCACGCGCCCTTGTCCGTCTTCAGCTGCTCGAGGCCGGTCACCGGTACGCCGCAATTCCTGGCGAAAGCGGCGGCGGCCTGAGTCGGCGCGCCCTGTGCGTCGAACGATGCGCTGAGCGGCGGTCCGCGGCGCTCGACTTGTTTGTCGGGCTGGTGCTCGGCTAATTTCTTCACCCACACGGCGAGGCGCCGTGGCGTCGCGAAACCCTTGACAGCGCCGTGAGGTATTCCCGCCTCGTCGAGCCCCAAGGTCATGCCCGCGGTCAATGCAGCGGATAGCGCGGCCAGCGTACGCGGCGGCAGCTCCTCGGTGAGCAGCTCAAACAGCAGATCGTGTGCGCTCATGGGGCGGCCCGCTCCACGGCTTTAGTCTTGATGAGCGGAAATCCCAGCGCCTCTCGGCTGGCGCGATAGCACTCGGCCACCCCGCGCGCCAGAGTGCGCACCCGGAGAATGAACCGTTGCCGCTCGGTAACGGAAACCGCGTGCCGCGCGTCCAGTAGATTGAATGTGTGGGAGGCCTTCACCATTTGTTCATAGGCAGGCAGCACCAACTTGTCTTCCAGCAGGCGCCGGCAGGCCGTTTCATGCGCATCGAAGTGCACCGACAGCACTGCCGTGTCCGCCTTTTCAAAGTTGTACGTGGACTGCTCCACTTCGTTCTGATGAAACACATCGCCATAGGTGACCGTGCCGAACGGTCCATCGGCCCAGACCACGTCGAAGATGCTTTCCTTGCCCTGGATGTACATCGCCAGGCGCTCGAGACCATAGGTGATTTCGCCCATCACGGGCCGGCAGTCCAGCCCGCCCACCTGCTGAAAATAGGTGAACTGCGAGACCTCCATGCCGTTCAGCCACACCTCCCACCCCAATCCCCAGGCTCCCAAGGTCGGCGATTCCCAGTTGTCCTCGACGAAACGGATGTCGTGGGTCAACGGATCGAAGCCCAGCGAGCGCAGCGAGCCCAAGTAGAGTTCTTGAAAATCGTCCGGCGAAGGCTTGATGCAGACCTGGAACTGGTAGTAATGCTGCAGGCGAAATGGGTTATTTCCGTAGCGCCCGTCGGTGGGGCGCCGCGACGGCTGAACATAGGCGGCGCTCCAGGGCTCCGGTCCCACGGCGCGCAGAAAGGTGGCCGTGTGAAAAGTCCCGGCCCCCATTTCCATGTCGTAGGGCTGCAGAATGATGCAGCCCTGCTCCGACCAATATTTTTGCAGCGCAAAAATAAGATCTTGAAAGGTGCGGGGCGGTTTGGAGGGAGCGGGGGCCATCGGATGCTCGGGCAAGGGCAAAGGCCGCGAGTATAGCGACGCCATTCTGATGTGTCCTAGGCTTCACCGCGCACTCAAATTGCTCACAAGCGCTCCAATTGACGGTATTCGCCCGGATAATCGCCCAACGGCGGCCGCAATGCACCAAAAGGGCGCGCTGATATTTGCACGCTGATCCATTATGATGCACGAGCGCCTGCGGACGGACCGCAAGTGCTTGATCCGTATACGGAGCACACTGGCACATTAGCTGCACAGTCTGGGAACCCCGGTCTGGCCCGGGCCAAACAATCAACCCGCGAGGACGCACATGACTCCCGCCGATGTTCTGAAATTGATTAAGGAAAAGGACGCGAAGTTCGCGGATCTCCGCTTTACCGACACGATCGGCAAGGAACACCACGTCACTATTCCCACCCGCTTGGTGGACGAGGGCTTCTTCAAGGACGGCAAGATGTTCGACGGTTCGTCCATCGCCGGCTGGAAGGGCATCAATGAATCGGACATGATTTTGATGCCGGATCCCGCCACCGCCGTCATCGATCCTTTCTACGAAGAAACCACGGTCGACCTGCGCTGCGATGTCATCGAACCGATGACCATGCAAGGCTACGAGCGCGACCCGCGCTCCTTGGCAAAGCGCGCCGAGGCCTATCTCAAATCCACCGGAATCGCGGACTCCGCGCTGTTCGGCCCAGAAAACGAGTTCTTCATTTTCGATAAGGTCACCACCAGCTCGAGCATGAACGGCTGCTCCTATGAAGTGGATTCCTACGAGGGTGCTTGGAATTCGGGCAAGAATTACGAAGACGGCAACAAGGCTCACCGGCCTGCCGTCAAGGGCGGCTACTTCCCGGTGCCGCCCGTCGACTCGCAGCAGGACATTCGCACTGCCATGTCCATGGCCTGCGAGGAAATGGGTCTGAAGTTCGAAGTACACCACCACGAAGTGGCCACCGCCGGACAGGGCGAAATCAATGTGGCGGCGAACACGCTGACCAAGAAAGCCGACGAGGTGCAGATTCTCAAGTACGCCCTGCAGAACGTGGCGCACGGCTATGGAAAAACCCTGACTTTCATGCCGAAACCCATCGTCGGCGACAACGGCAGCGGCATGCATGTGCATCAATCGCTGCAAAAGGAAGGTAAGGCACTGTTTGCCGGCGACAAGTACGGCGGGCTGTCCGACATCGCCCTCTACTATATAGGCGGCATCATCAAGCACGCCCGGGCCATCAATGCGTTCACCAACGCGAGCACCAACAGCTACAAGCGCCTGGTGCCCGGTTTCGAAGCGCCGGTGAAGCTGGCCTATTCGGCGCGCAACCGTTCCGCGTCCATCCGCATTCCCTGGATCTCCAATCCCAAGGGGCGCCGCATCGAGGTGCGTTTCCCGGACGCGACCGCCAATCCCTACTTCGCGTTTGCGTCCATGCTGCTGGCGGGAATCGACGGCATTCAGAACAAGATCCATCCCGGAGATCCCGGCGACAAGGATCTTTACGACCTGGAGCCCGAAGAGGACAAGAAGATTCCGACGGTTTGTCACTCCCTCGACATGGCGCTCGATTATCTGGACAAGGATCGAGGCTTCCTCAAGGCCGGAGGCGTTTTCACCGACGACCTGATCGACGCCTACATCGAGCTGAAGATGAAGGAAGTGACGCGTTTGCGCATGACTACGCACCCCATCGAAGTGGAGATGTACTACAGCCTGTGAGGTGGTTTCAGGGGTGCAAGCCTCAAGGTGTGGGCCGCCTCACAGTGTCCACACCTTGTTTTGTGGCCGGGAGGCGATAGGGCTATGCTTTGGAATCATGCACTCCTTCAGACCATGGGTACTGCTCGCCGCCCTCGCCGCATTTGCGGCGCAGGCGGCCGTGGTTTACAAATGGACCGACTCAGACGGGGTGGTCCATTATTCCGATCAGCCGGTACCCGGGGCCGAGAAGATCAGCACGGACGGCAGCTCGAAAGCCGGAACGGTAATCCCGCAAGCGGCGCCCGCGCCGTCGGCAGACCCGAAGAAGCCGCTGGGCACGCTCGGCTACTCCGCATTTGCGATTACCTCGCCCACTCCCGAACAGTCTTTCTTCGGCGACCAGGCCATCACTTTGCGTCTGTCCCTGCAACCCAATCTCCTGCCGGGCCACACCGTGACCTGGCACCTGGATGGCGGGCAGATCGAGGACCCGGGACCGACGGCGACCGAGGTGACCTTGCCCCATCTGGATCGGGGCACTTACGCGATTTCCGCGACGGTCACGAATGCGGCCACGGGAGAGTCACGCAGCACCGACAGCGTCACCTTCTACGTGCACGAGCCCTCCGAGCTGTCGCCGCAACACAGGCATTAAATCCGCGCCGATCGGACGGTCCGATTGGCCGCTGAATTCAAACAGAACCCGGTTCACATCGAGGGCACCGAGCTGCTCGATGGCCTGGTGACCAGCGTGTTTCTGCTGGACCAGGGCCTGCATGTCGGATACTTGAATGCGGCTGCGCAAACTCTGCTCGGCTTAGGGCCGAATCAGGCGCTCGGCCGAAGCATCACCGAGTTGACGCGCGGCGCCGAAACCCTCATGCCCCTGTTCGACCGCGCGCGCCAGGGAAGCGAGGGAGTGGTCCAGCGCGAATTGGCGTGGCCGGCGCCGGGCGGAGTCGACCGCATCCTCGACTGCGCCGTCACGCAAATCACCCTCGGGCAGGACGATTTGCGGCTGCTGCTGGAAATCGAGGACATCACACAGCATCGGCGCCTGACTCGCGAGAACGCCTTGCTCGCCCAATTGGGCGGGAGCCGCTTGATGGTCCGCCAGCTCGCGCACGAAATCAAAAACCCGCTCGGCGGCTTGCGCGGCGCCGCGCAGCTGCTCGAACGGGAGCTCCTCGATCCAAGCCTGCGCGAGTACACGCGCGTCATCATCAGCGAAGCCGACCGCCTCACCAATCTGCTCGATTCCATGCTGGGGCCCGGCCGGCCGCCCGCGAAGCAGCTGACCAATGTGCACGAGCTGCTCGAGCGCGTTTACCACCTCCTGCGCAGCGAGGCGCCCGAAGGCGTCATCGTCGATCGCGACTACGATCCCAGCTTGCCGCCGCTCACGGTCGATCCGAACCACATCATTCAAGCCATGCTGAATCTGGGCCGCAACGCCATTCAAGCGCTGTCGAGCGGCCACGTGCAGTCGCCCAGGCTTACCTTAAGGACTCGCGCGGCGAGCAATGTGAGCGTCGGCGCCCAGCGCCACCGGCTGGTCGCCTCGATTCAATTCGAGGACAACGGTCCGGGCGTGCTCTCGGAAATACGCGACACCATTTTCTACCCGCTGGTATCGGGGCGAGCCGACGGCACGGGCTTGGGTTTGGGGATAGCCCAGGACCTGGTCAGCCGGCACGGCGGTCTGATCGAATTCGACAGCGCCCCGGGCAGGACCATATTCATCATTTCTCTACCCATGGACTCGGTATGAACTCGAAGCCTCTGCAGGTTTGGCTGGTCGACGACGATGCATCGATACGCTGGGTGCTGGAGAAGGCGCTCAAAGGCAGCGGCGCGGTGGCCAAGAGTTTCGATCA
This sequence comes from uncultured Gammaproteobacteria bacterium, assembly GCA_963784105.1. Taxonomy (GTDB): domain Bacteria; phylum Pseudomonadota; class Gammaproteobacteria; order Steroidobacterales; family Steroidobacteraceae; genus Bog-1198. Next base: position 529,735 of record CAWAQE010000002.1, on the reverse strand, counting down.
GGTTGACGATGTGCTGACGGCGCTGCGCTCCGCCGCGCCGGATGTATTGATGACCGACATTCGCATGCCCGGGCGCAGCGGCCTCGATCTGCTCAGGGAAATTCAAGCCTCGCGGCCCGGGCTGCCGGTCATCGTCATGACGGCCCACTCCGACCTGGATGCCGCGGTGGCCGCGTATCAGGGGGGCGCATTCGAATACCTGCCCAAGCCCTTCGACATCGACAAGGCGGTGGATCTGGTGCGGCGCGCCGCCCAGCAAGCGACGGTGGCCATCGACGTTGAGGCCGCGCGGCGCAGCATCCCGGAGCTGCTCGGTCAAGCGGTGGCCATGCAGCAGGTGTTTCGCGCCGTGGGCAGGCTGTCCCGCTCCAGCATGACGGTGCTGATCACCGGCGAATCCGGCACGGGCAAGGAACTGGTGGCGCGCGCCCTGCACCGTCACAGCCCGCGCTCCAGCAAGGCCTTCGTGGCTCTCAATACGGCGGCGTTCACGGCCGATCTCTTGGAGTCGGAACTCTTCGGTCACGAGAAGGGCGCGTTCACCGGCGCCGACGCGCTGCGCCGCGGCCGCTTCGAGCAAGCCGACGGCGGCACGCTCTTTCTCGACGAAATAGGCGACATGTCTCCGGCGCTGCAGACGCGGCTGCTGCGCGTGCTGGCCGAGGGCGAGTTCTATCGAGTGGGCGGACAAACGCCGGTGAAGGTGGATGTACGGGTCATCGCCGCGACTCACCAGGACTTGGAGACGCGAGTGAGTTCCGGACACTTTCGCGAGGACCTGCTGCATAGGCTCAACGTGATACGCATCCAGATTCCCCCCTTGCGCGAGCGGCGCGAGGACATTCCGGAATTACTGCGTCACTATCTCGCCGTTGCCGGACAGGAACTCGGGGTGGAGCCCAAGTTGCTGACCTCCCCGGCCGAGAGCGCGCTCGTGACTTTCGACTGGCCGGGCAATGTCCGCCAGCTCGTCAACGCCTGCCGCCGCCTGACGGTGACCGCGCCGGGACGCGAGATTCGCGTCGAGGACATTCCTCCCGATCTCGGCGGCGCGCAGGCCGGCCACGCCGCGAATCACGACTGGATGGCGAAACTCTCGCATTGGGCCGAGCAGGAATTGGCCGCCGGCACCCAGCGGCTGCTGGATCAAACCGTACCCGAAGTCGAACGCATCCTGATCCGAGTCGCGCTGCGCAAAACCGACGGCCTGAAACAGGACGCCGCCAAACTCCTCGGCTGGGGCCGCAACACTCTCACGCGCAAGATGAAAGAACTCAACATGGACGTCGATTAGCAATCCGCCGCCACTCTTCAGCTGTACGATTCGGTACAGCTGAAGAGTGGGGGCGGATTATAATCGACGAATGATTAGTGACTATCTTGGGCATAAGATTGGGGCGATCGAGGGGTTGTTTCGCAGCAACTCGTTGACGGATTGGTTCATCGCGGGAGTCGTTGCGGTCGCGGTGTGGTCGGGCTTGTGGATCGTGAGACGCTTGGTGGCGTCGCGCTACAAGAAGTATTCAGCGGCCCAGAATCGGATGCCGGTCCGGCTGCTTGCCTATCTCATCGGCAATACCAGGCAATTCCTGTTCGTCGCCATCGCCCTGGACGCTGCGCAGGCCGGCCTGACCTTGCCGGACCGGATTGAGCGCCTCATCGCCAACATCGTGCTGATCCTGATTTTGCTGCAGGTCGGACTGTGGGCGGGGCGCGCCGTGCGCTTCTACCTGGAAACCAAGGAATTGGAGCGAGGCGCGGATCAGGTGTTCGCGGGATCGCTGGACATCATCAATTTCGTCGCTCGAATGCTGATCTGGTCGCTTCTGATCCTGGTGGCGCTCGATAATCTGGGCGTCAACATCACGGCGCTGCTGGCCGGCCTCGGAGTCGGCGGAGTAGCGGTGGCTCTGGCATTGCAGAACATTCTGGGCGATCTGTTCGCCTCGCTGTCGATCGCGCTGGACAAGCCCTTCGTCGCCGGCGACCGGCTTGAAATCGACACCTATGCCGGCAAGGTGGAGCACATCGGCATCAAGACCACGCGGCTGCGCAGCGACAGCGGCGAACAGATCATTCTGTCGAATGCGGACATTCTGAAAAGCCGCGTGCGCAATTACGGCCGCTCCCTGGAGCAGCGTGCGCTGGCGATCATCCGCGTGAACTACGGCACGCCGACCGACACGCTTCGGGCCATCCCCAAGCTTCTCGAAGGCATCGTCCGCGAGCAGCCGAACGCGCGATTCGAACGCTGTCATTTGAAGACTCTCGGCGATTCAGCCCTGCACTTCGAATTGTCCTACTTCGCGCAGCAACCCAGTCTCAATCCATTGCTCGATCTGCAGCAGACCGTGAATTTCCGCATCATCGACGAGTTCCGCCGTTCCGGGGTCGAGTTCGACTACCCGACGCAGCGCGTGATTCTCGAGCGGCCGGGAATCGCCGCCGATAAATAGTGCGGCCATACGAAAACCTATGCTTCACATGGTGCTGTTCGAGCCGGAGATTCCGGGTAACACCGGCAATGTCATTCGGCTTTGCGCCAACACCGGCGCCACTCTGCATCTGGTCAAGCCGTTGGGATTTCGCCTGGATGACAGAAGCCTGCAACGGTCCGGCCTCGACTATCACGATCTTGCAACCGTGAAAGTTCATGAAAATCTCGACGCTTGTTTGAGCGAGCTCGCCAACGCACGGCTATTCGCAGTAGAGACCGGCAGCGGGCGTCGATACAGCGATATTGAATACGGCGCCGGCGATGCCTTCCTATTCGGACCCGAAACCCGCGGGCTTCCGGACGCCGTGCTGACTCGCGTCGGACCCGACCATTGCGTGTCCATTCCCATGCGGCCTCAAAGCCGCAGCATCAATTTATCCAATGCCGTCGCACTGGTCGCCTATGAGGCCTGGCGCCAGCTGAAGTTTGCCGGCCAAGCACCGGTATGACTGAGGCAAGATGCTTTTTACTATCGGCCATTCAAATCACCCATTAGAAGCGTTCATTGAGCTTCTTCAGCGACATGGCGTTACCGCCGTCGGCGACGTGCGCTCGCATCCTTACAGCCGCTATGCCCCGCAGTATTCCCGCGAACCGCTGAAAGTTGCTTTGGCGCGGATGGGTATTGCATATGTCTTCCTGGGTAAGGAGTTGGGCGCTAGGAGCGAAAATCCGGACTGTTACAAACAAGGCAAAGTCCAATACGACTGCTTGGCAAGACAGCCTCAATTTGCCGAGGGGATAAGGCGTGTCACTGAGGGAATGCAGCACCACCGCATAGCTCTAATGTGCGCAGAAAAAGATCCGCTGGAATGCCATAGAAGCTTGCTCGTTGCGCGCAAGCTTCATGAGGCCGGCGTCGAGCTAGCCCATATCCATGCTGACGGCTCACTTGAAGATCACCGAACGCTGGAATCTCGTCTTCTCGACCTGTGCAAACTGCCGGAAGGAGACATGTTCAAACAGCGCGACGAATTCATTTCGGAAGCGTATGCAATCCAGGGCGAGCGAGTTGCGTATCAGAACCACAACATGGAGCGATGAAAATGCGCCCGCTACGTGAAGAAAAGCGACTCTGCGCGACGGGCGCAAATCGGACATCGTATGTCACATCGAGTATGGACTAATTCACCTAATTGCCCAGAAATTCAGATAGACTTAGATTTATCGTAACTATTTGATATTAAAGGATAAGTACCGCGCTGGGAAGGTGATTCCTACAGCGAAAAAGGGTAGGATGCTGGATATATGACCAGATTATATACTTGACAAACCCCTGTATTGATGTACAGTATAACTTCTAATAGCCGATCGGGCATCATTGGGTTCTAGGAAGTGGCTTCGGTCTACCAAAAAGAAAATGAGCTAGGCTTTTCAGGACGATGCGCCTACGCGATATTATTTTGGCCGAAAAATCGGCCGTCCAATACGGGGAATGGAAGGCCGGACCGATGCCTAAATCCTCGTTCCCATTGACAAAATCTGGAAATCGAACTCTCAAATTCAACAAGGGGTACGATTGGTGTCTGGTGACTTTTACGGCGTTGGCGTCCGACTTTCGGTTGCTTGTCGCTGTAAATGTCTCGAAAGAGCAGTACTACGCCCATCTCGGCATGAAGTGTGCTGGAGATACGCGAATGCTTGGGTCATTTGAATTTCACGGAACCCACCCGGGTTGGCATTTGCATACGGGATGTGAGGACGTTGCATTGATTCCAGCTGGGCGCTACGAAGGCCCATGGCGAAAAATGCTCCCTCATTCCCACGACGTTTGCCGCCGAAAAATATTTGGAGTGGATAAGAACAATCGACTGTTTATTGCGCTCAAAGTGTTTAAGGTTTTTGGTTCTGATTCACGGGGGCAGCAGTCATGGATCTGAAAAAGGCCCTTTGCGAAGAATTCTGTAATCAAATTAGCGTCCGAAGTGTCCCAGTCGGTTTGGCGATTGGAACGGGGTTCTCCGGCATCAGTGGCGACCCTATAGGGTTTTATGTTGTTGGGCCCGATGCGGAAGGCAAGTATCGAGTGGAAGATAACGGCGCGACCGTCACTGTTTTAGAAGCATGCGGCGCTGATCTTGAAATTGATAGCCGCGCGCGTTCATTTTCTGAACTGCTTGCTGAATACGGGGTGTCCTATGATGAAGGGTTGGGAGATTTAGCTACCCCTTCATTGACCGCTTCTGATCTACCCAAGGCGGCTCTACGGTTTGTCGCGATGCTGCTGCGGCTACAAGATTTGTTGATGACAACGCATGAGCGCGTTGCCAATACCTTTAAAGAAGAGGCATTGAGGCAGATTCGTCAGTCGATTGGTAATCGGGCCGAGATTACCGAAGAATCATCAATAGATGATAACTTGTCTGAATGGACGGCGGACGCTGTTATTCGTGCGCCGAATCGCGATCCTGTTGCCGTCTTTTTTGTGCTGACCGATACCCGGCTGTATGAAGCTATTATGATGCAAATGGAAGCGGCTTATAGGGTCAAAATTCCTTGTAATGTCGTCGCGCTATTGGAGAAACAGAATTCTGTGTCACCAAAAGCGGCCAGTCATGCGCAGAACCGTGTTTCGTTGCGTCGTTTCCGCGGTGATGAGATAGCTGCTGTTGAATCGATTGAACGCCAAGCATTTGGAATAGTTTCTTCGGCGATTAACTAATGAAGGAAAAGAAAATCACCGGGACTGATAAGCGGTATTTGGATACCCTCCGCACATTAGTTAACACACCACCAAAACCCAAAGTTGGCGGAAAATCAATTAAAACAAGTTCCGGGGAAGCTAAACCAATCACCGGAAAATAAGACGTTTAATTAGTTCTTTGATACGTCAATCGCTTGCCTTCGATACCTGCCAGCGCATTGGTGGTGCGCTGCTGATCGTTGATTTCCAACGCCGTGCGGTTGTTATGGCGGAATGAGAACTCATCGACGTAGCGGCTCAGATGATTCGCGCCGACATGCTGGTAAACGCCACGGATGCCGCGCTTCAAAACGCCGAAGAAACTTTCGACGGTGTTGGTCGTCACATCGCCGCGCGCGTATTCCTTCGCGGCATGATCGACGACTTCATGGCTCGCGAAGCTCTTGCCGATTTTCTTGTAGAGTCCGGCGCTGTCGGTCATGAGGCGAGCACTCGCGGCAATCTGGCCCTCAAGGATCGGCTTCAAGGACTCGGCGGTCACGGTCGGCACATGGAACGCGCGGACGCGGCCCTTGCGCTCAACTAAGGCGACGACTTTCTGTTTCTTGGAGAGATGCGCGCCTTTGCCTTGACCCTGGGTCTTGCCGAAGTAGGTTTCATCCGCTTCGACAATGCCGCTGGTGCCCGCGCCGCCGAGCTGATCGGTCGTGGTATCGCGCATCGCCTCGCGAATGCGGTGAGTCATGAACCATGCGGTCTTGTAGGTCACGCCCAAGGTGCGATGTAGCTGATGGGAGCTAATGCCTTTCTTGCTTGAACACAGCATGTACGTCGCCGTGAGCCACTTGGAAAGCGGGACCTTGGATCGCTCGAATACGGTGCCCACGGTCACGGAGAACTGCTCACGGCATGAACCGCACTTCAAGAGGCCCGGACGATGCGCCTTACCGTTCAAATGGTAGGAACCTTCCGTCGCTCCGCAGTGGGGACAAACCGGGCCATTCGGCCAGCGGATCGCCTCCAGATGTTCGCGGGCTTTGTCGTTGTCGTGGAAGTGGGCGGCGGTTAGGGCGGTCATGGCTATCTCCTTGATTGCCATAGTGCCCAACTAGACTGGGTTTGTCAAGTATATAATCCGGATATATGAACAGTACTCAAGGAGCCTCCCATGGACGGTGGATCATCCGCAAAGAACGCCCGCCGCAGGCCCGTCTCTCTTGCCGAGCTCGAAGCCCAAATCACCGAGCTCGCCGGACAGCTGAACGCCGCGCAGTATCGCTGGCTCACGCTCATCGCCGAGTACGATCGGCGCAAGGGCTGGGCGGACGGGAAACTCCCCTCCTGCGCCCATTGGCTGAACTTCAAGTGCGGCTTGAACTTAGGGGCGGCCCGCGAGAAGGTGCGCGTGGCGCATGCGCTCTCGGGCCTGCCGAAGATTGCCGCCGCCATGGCCCGAGGCGAATTGAGCTACTCGAAAGTGCGGGCCGTGTCGCGCGTGGCCTGCGAGGCGACCGAGGAGACCTTTCTGATGATCGCCCTGCATGGCACCGCGCATCACGTGGAGCGGCTGGTGAGCGGTTACCGCCGGGCGCAGCAAGCCGAAGAGCTGTCCCGGGAAGCCCAGCAGCACGCGAACCGCAGTGTGAGCTATGGGTATGCGGAAGACGGCAGCCTGGTGCTCAGGGCGCGCCTGCCGGCCGTGGCGGGTGCGATGCTGATCGAGGCGCTGGAGGCGGCCTTGGAGAGGGTCCCGCAGACGGAGATCTCCGCCAAGGTGGTCGAAGAATGCACCCTCCCCTATGCATGCCGGCGCGCCGATGCGCTCGCCTACGTGGCGGAGAGCTTCCTCGCCGGCTCAGGCACGAGCCCTGCATCGACCGCCGATCGCTATCAGGTCGTGGTGCACGTGGACTCGGAGAGTCTGCGTGAGCACACGGACGGCCGCTGCGAGATCGAGCAGGGACCCTCCCTCCCCATCGAGACGGCACGCCGGCTCGCCTGCGATGCCAGCCTGCTCAGCGTCCTGGAGAACGAGCACGGGGAACCGCTCGATGTGGGACGCAAGACGCGCTCCATTCCCCCCGCCATCCGCCGTGCACTGCGAACCCGCGATGCCGGGTGCCGCTTCCCCGGCTGCACGCATCAGCGGTATGTCGATGCCCACCACATCGAGCACTGGGCCGACGGCGGGGAGACCAAGCTCTCCAACCTTGTGACCCTGTGCCGATTACACCATCGCCTGGTGCACGAGGGACAGATCCGCATCGAGACCGCGCCTGAAGGCGGCTGGCGCTTCGTGCATCCGGACGGCCGGCACTACGAGGTGATCCGATGCACGGCACCTGAGGAATACACGGGGGAAGAACTCGCGCACACGCATGCAGACCTTGGCATTCACATCGACCCCGACACCGCCGCCACCCGCTGGCGGGGCGAGCGCATCGACTACGAGTTGGGTGTCTGGGTACTCTGCCAGCAGGCCGAGCGTGCCCGGGCTACGCGCGACGGCGATGATTCCGATGATTTCGATGCTTCCCGTGATTCCAGCGTTGCCGCGGAAACGTCGAAATCCAATCGAGTTGCGGGAACTTGCTGATTCGTAGATGCAATCGCTGCGTTGAACATCCTCTGCGCCTTCAAGCAACAATCCTACCGCTCACCCAGGTCCGCAATGGGGTCGATACCGGGAATTGACTGCATCGGGCAGCCGCCGGCCACTTTGAGTCATTCGACCGCAAGAAATGTGCGCCCTGAAGCTGTCATTCACGGTTCGCGGTAGACTGAGCGGATGCAGGGCGAATCTTGCATGGCGGGAATCAAGTGTCCTTCCGGTTCTGTACTTTGAGCGTTTGCTACCGCAATCAACTAGGGCGTGCTCGATATAGGATGCAAGCACGTCGGGGCGCTATTTATTCCAGCCATAGAAACAATAAAAGGCGAAAGCAGGACTCGCACCCGGAGCATGTATACCTGGGCGGCGGTCGCTTGTGCGCTAATAGCGGTAACCGGATTCGCGCGTTCATATTATTTGAAATCGCTCTTCGGTAGACCACCGCTACCCGTCTTGCTGCATGTCCACGGCGTTATTATGTCGGCTTGGTGCGCATTGTTCTTTGTCCAAACCTATCTTATTTCCACACACCGCGTTCGCGTACACCGCCGCCTCGGGATTTTTGGAGCGGTACTCGCATTCTTAGTCGCGACTATTGGCACCTATGCCACCGTCGCGGCGACGGCGCGCGAAGTGCGACAGCATGTCGTTCGTCAGTTCCATTTTCTCTTTGGCTTGAACTTGATGAATTTACTGCTGTTCGCCATTTTCGTGATTTTAGGGCTGGTGCTCCGTGCGCGACCAGAATTTCACAAGCGACTGATGTTGATGGCCACTTTGACCCTTCTCGCGCCCGCAGTGGCGCGGATCGTGCTTCTGTTTACCCGTGCGCCCATGGCTCAGTTTGCGGCATTTGATGCTTGTATTTTGACTTTTGTCGTGGCCGATACGATTTGGCATCGCCGGCTGCATCCCGCCCTCGCTTGGGGTGCTGTGGTGGTCATCGGATCGTTCCATCTGACAGCGCTCGCGTTAAGTGCAGATTGGTGGCTTCCATTTGTTGCGCGAGTGTTCGCGTGATCCGAAATTAACGAGTTATGGGACCGCCATTATTGTGCGACGAAGAATTGACCCTTCTATGGTGCGCCCGGTTCCAACGCTCATCTTGGGAAAGTTCGCGATTGGATTGCTCGGAAGCGGCCGGTCGCATCCGGCCGTTTGGGGTCGTCTAGTGTCTTTTCAAAAAACTGCAAAATGCTGGCTCCCCCAACAAAAGGAGCCGATCATGGAAGCCGTTGCATTAACAACCACTACTCGCGAACCTTGGAATAAGGGCAAGCTCGTAGGCCAGAAAACCCCATTTAAACTCAAAGAGATCTGGGCGATCCGTGTGCGCCTGCAGATGGCGAGGCGGTGCCGGGAACTTGCTCTGTTCAATTTGGCAATCGACAGCAAGCTTCGAGCATGCGATCTCATGCAGCTGAAGGTGCGCGACGTCTGCCACGGTCAGACCATGGCATCTCGGGCACTCGTTCTGCAACAGAAGACTCAGCGACCCGTTCAATTCGAAATCACAGAGCCGACGCGAGACGCGGTACTGGCTTGGATCGCTTATTCTCAGTTGAAGCCCGAGGATTATCTGTTTCCAAGCCGAATACGCTCGTCACCGCACCTATCTACGCGACAGTATGCCAGGATCGTCGATTCGTGGGTTCGACAACTGGGATTGGATACGACAAGTTACGGTACCCACACGCTTAGACGAACGAAGGCGACACTGATCTATCGTCGAACGAAGAACCTGAGGGCGGTACAGCTATTGCTCGGCCATACCAAACTTGAAAGCACCGTGCGCTACCTCGGAATTGAGGTTGACGATGCCCTTGAGATGGCTGAACAGACCGAAGTGTGACCGGACGAGGCCGGCCGGCGGGTAAAGCCGCTGGTCGGCCCATGGGGCAACTCGGGGTACCGAATGGTTGAGCGGATGGATCGCCATTCGATCAAGCGACAGTTGATGTGTATAATACACACGATGCAAAGTCGAGAGCTAATCAAGCTCCTACAGGCGGATGGCTGGCAACTGCAGCGAACTCGCGGCAGTCACCACCAGTTCGTGCATCCGACAAAGCCGGGCACCGTAACAGTGCCGCATCCAAAGAAGGATCTAGGGAAAGGCCTTGTGAGGGCGATTCGAAAGCAGGCCGGTCTGAGGTGAGGTTTTAATGTATGCGCTATCCTATTGCAATTGAGTCTGGCGATTCCAAACATGCCTACGGTGTAGTAGTGCCTGATTTGCCAGGCTGCTTTTCGGCAGGGGATACCCTTGATGAGGCACTGACTAACGCGCGAGAGGCGATCCTGCTTCATCTGGAAGGCCTACTGGATAAGGGCCAATCCTTTCCAAAGCCGTCCGCCATCGAGCCGTTGCGCAGTAAGCGAAGCTATCGCGGCTGGACCTGGGCGATCGTGGACGTTGACGTCAGTGAGCTCGGAGATAAGGCTGCCAGAGTCAACATCACTTTGCCGCAACGAATCCTTCGCGCAGTTGATGCCCACGCGCGTAAGCAGGGTGAGACACGCTCTGGGTTTCTCGCCCGAGCGGCGTTGGACGCGATGCGAAAACCGGCCTGAACGTAACCGATTAATTGGTCGATAACCGGCCAACAAGAGACGTTCGCGGACTGAAAGCGACCGCCACAAAGCCGCCATTCAATCTTGGTGGGCGCTCGCACTTCAAGCACCGAGAATGGTCCTGAGGGGAGTGTGCAGTGACCCTGTCGTCGGAACCATAAGCCGAATGTGACATTCCGCGTCATAGTTCCTCGTTTCAGTGCCTCTGGACCGCCACAATTACCTGTCAATTTCATTGGACCAGGTGCGTCGGCAGGGAGCATGAGGATGAATGGGCGTCTCATTGGATTTTGTCTCGTAATCTTTATCGCGGTGGGATTCAACAGCGCTTACGCCGACGACGTGCCGGATATCAACAAAATCATCCATGATGGCAACGCTACAGGCCTTCGCGCGTATCTTGAGGCGGTTAAACCCAATATGGATGCACCCGTTTGGCGCGGCGTTACCATGCTCGGCCAAGCAGCGAACGAGAATCAACCCGAGATCGCGCGAATACTCATTGAGCATGGCGCGGATGTGAATGCGGGCGAGGCTGAGGACCCTCCGCGCGTCCTTTGGGGTGGCAATACAGCCCTGGACCACGCGGCCTGGGTGGACTCAACGGCGGTTGCTGAAGTACTGATCGCCCATGGGGCCGACCTAAATCCACATGGGGGCGAACATTTCGGCCCGCTCGTCGTCGCTGCCACTCGTGGCAGTCAAGGAGTCGCGAGGTTGCTCCTCGAAAAAGGTGCCAATCCCAATCTGACAGACCTCAACGGAGATACACCTCTGCTTGAGGCCGCGGACGCCGGGCGCGATAACATCGTGGAGCTACTGATCGCGCATGGCGCTAACATCGAGGCACAAGCGCCTCGTGGAGCCAATCAAACAGCGCTGGGAAAGGCGCTCGTTCGTGGTCACGCCAGCACGGTCTCTCTGCTACTAGCCCACCATGCTCGCTGCAACTATACGGACGTAGTTGGACAGACAACGCTGTTCATGGCTGCCTCGAGAAAATGGGCGGACGAAGATGAGCAAATCAAAATCATGGGCCTCCTGGTTCAATGTGGATCCGATATCAATGCCGAAATTCCTGAACAGGGCGTGAGGCCGCCGGTCACCCATACAGTGTTATGGCAGGCTCTTCGCGGTGGCGAACAGAAGGTTGCCGCTTGGCTTGTCTCGCAGGGAGCACGGGTAAGCGAGCGACCCACCTATAGTTCAGACTTTAGGAGCGCGGTTACCTCTATACATGACGCGCGCTTGTTGACCCAACTGGTGGAAGGGGGAGCAAAAATCGATCCCCGCGATCAGGCGGGAATCACTCCATTTCTGGCGGCGGTGCAGGCGAACAATGAGGACGCGGTTGCATTTTTGCTGGATCATAACGTCGATATCAATGAGCGGGATAACCTCGGGAGAAACGCGCTCCACTTTCTTGCAGAAAATTCACACGTCGATTCTAGTCATCTCTTCAAGATTTTGTTGGCTCGTGGTGCGAATTCCGACGCGACCACCGTTCCGGGATTTCGCTCCGATCCGGCAGGCATAGCGGTTACACCCCTGCAAGAGGCGGCCTTCAACAATCAGCCAGCCCTCGTCCAGTTACTCATTGATCATGGCGCGAATCTAAACGCCCCAACGGAGACCGGAGACACCGCTCTGGACATTGCTGTATTGGCCGAGCATTTCGAGATTGCTCAGAATCTATTTGATCACGGAGCTTTGGAGGACGCATCAGGGCGACCGCCCTCCACTGTTCTTTCCCAGGCGGTTGCCAGGCACAAACTGAGCGCAGTCAGATTTCTTCTGAGTCACCACTCCAACCCTGACGTTGCTGACACCGCCCAGGCGAATACCGCGCTGCATATCGCCGCCGGCCAGGGCTTGACGGAAATTCTAGATGCGCTGATTTCTGCAAAAGCGAACCTGGCAGCGGTCGATCGATTGGGTCGCACACCCTTGCACGTTGCAGTGTCCTCCGACCACATGGACGCCGTGTCTCACCTGCTTGCGCACGGCGCCAACGTCGCAACTGTCGATGGGAGCGGTTTCGCCCCTATTTATTACGCACCCTCCGAGGAGATGGTGGCGCTCCTCGTTCAACACGGCGCCAAAGATCCGTTTCACTCGACGCCCCAAATGGATTCACACGCGTGCGAGTCGGTGGCCGCTCACGCCAATCAAGCTCATATGAGCGATATTCTGGGTGATCCGATCAGCGACGATGGCCTAAAACAGAGTCCGATCGACGATTGGGATCGCGACAGCCTTCGCTGGGTCGATACCCGCTTTGCAATACGTGAAGAGAAGGCGAACTTTGTGGCGGGATTTAGTCAGGATCATTTGCGTTACGTAGCGCGTTTGAGTGACGACAAGGTCGAGAAAGTCGTTTGTGAGTTCAACGAAGGCCCCCCGAAAGCAAAGATCGTTAAGTCGGTCGATCCGACGTTATGCGCCGCAGTTCAAGGAGGAAGACAGCAGTATCCCGACTATAGCGAACCGGTGACGCTCGACACCGACACGGAAGCGGCTATATTTACGTCGGTGGGCTCCGGTGCCGCGGAGCTCGATCTCGAAAATGACGGACGGAAGCGTTGGATTGTCGAAGTGCAGTATTCGTCGTCGCACGGGTCCGGGTGCGAAGAGACCTATCCCGGCGTGTTGCGTACAGATAAAAAAGGGATTGACAGCGAACGAACCGAGTCCCTTTCGCAGCTGGTCCCGTCTTGCGGGAGCACCGTAAGGCCCTTTATTTATAATGGTGCCACGTATCTGGAAGTGAACCCGCCGATAGCCGCGCACCCAATCGAACGAAAAATCTTAAAGCGAGTCGGCGGCCAGTCTACGGAGATGTGCACGATATCGACTCACAGCACTTACAGCGTCGGCGGACGTTGAGAGAGACGTGAGCGCGTCAGGGGCACAGGTCGGCCAAAATCGGTCCGTGGTTACACTGAAATTGATGCCGCTTAGCGGTCATCAGTAGCTTACGGTAGTCTAACCACTGAGTGCTAAATCGAAGTTCATGAGGTAGCCGGATGCTTGCATTCAGGGTCGAGATCGATGGCGAGCTAGCTCACGTTGCGGGGGTGGCAGACTGGTCACTTCTCGCAATGCATATCACGGCGTCGCGAGGTGACGCGACCGCACAGGTTGAAAGTGCCAGGCAAGATTCAACCAGGTATTCAGTCGGAGGGCTTTCGGAGCCCGACCAATCTGATGTTTGTCAGCATTTCCGATGGCAAGAACGTGAGTTGGCCGTTGGTTCGACTGTGTGCGTAGAGGTCGTCGAAACAGATGCTCCCGATCCAGTAATCAAGCGATACCGCTCAGACGCGCAGGTTCAAGAAAGCTCATTTACCGACGCAGAAATGCGCGCCTTAAGACTCCAAGACTATATGGCCCTGAAGAAGGAGTTTGAGGGCGCGACCACGGGTATTAATAAGAACGGATCTCCAATCGCCGAGCGACATCTCGCTTTCAGCGAGAAAGGGAAATCCGAGCGCAAGCCGTTGGTGATTCGAGTCTATGCTCCCCGACCCGTCGACGCTGCTTCAGTTTCATTTCCCATCGCCGACGGTACAGCAGTCTGCGCGGTCGAATTCGACGGAATCTCCGACGAGACCCTAGCCGATACCTACGGCGCTGATTCACTTCAAGCTCTGCAACTCGCCACTGACCTTGAACCTGTCCTAAAACGTCTCAGTAGCAAGTGGGACTTCTACTTTCCCACCGGCGAGGGCTATTTTGACCAATAGGCGTCCTACCCATGAGCGGACGTTCGCGACGGGCTCTTTCGGTTAAGGGTTGTCCGACACCTGCCGGTGTGCGCTGAGCTGTCCAAGCCCGGTGAGGCTTGGGGGCAGGTGTTGGACAAGCCTCCAGGGAGGAAACCGCGGGGACGTGCTGATACCAATCAGCAGCGGCGCGGATCTATGGGGATTTGAACGTTGATAGAAGCCAGTGAGGCGGAGATTGTCCGGGCTGCGTGATCGATATGTGTCGGTGGCGAGCCAGGCACGCAGCCGCACCGAGCGTTCAAGAGACGACAGTCGTGTCGGCAATGGAACGTTTTGCAGCACGAGGCCACGGGCGTTCGCGGTGGCATGATTTTGCAGTATGCCGCCGTAAAGGTTTTGTTGATTGACGCGATGTCGATCATGGTGTGGCCGAAGAATCTGGCGGGCCGCGGATGTGCTGAGCGCGCGCGAAGGTCTCGATGACGAGCATCGGCGCGCCGCAGAGTCGGCACACGAAGGTGGGCCTGGGGCAAGCGTGATCGGCGCTGCCGTCGCCGGGCTCAACGGGAGGCGTTAGCGCTGGCTCGTGCAGAAGCTCGCGAGCGGTGGTGATGTCGCGCTGGCGGTTGGCGTTGGCGAGCAAGCCGTAGTGACGGATGCGATGAAAGCCGGCGGGCAGCACGTGCAGCAGGAAGCGGCGCATGAACTCCTCAGTGGCCAAGCTCATCGTTTTGTAGCGTGTGCGCCCGTGTTCGCGGTAGTCCTTCCAGCGGAAGGTGACGCCGCGATCGTCCAAGGCGACGAGCCGCGAGTTGGAGATCGCGACCCGATGGGTGTAGCGGGACAGATAGGCGAGAACCTGCTCAGGTCCTGCGAAGGGGCGTTTGGCGTAGACCACCCATTCGCATTGGCGCAGTGGCATGAGCCAGTCAGCGAAGGCATCGGCGTCGGCCAAATCGACATGCTCGCCGAAGAACTTGAGTTGACCGGCACGATGAACGTTCTGCAGCTCTTCGAGGAAGCGACGGCGAAACAGACGCGACAGCACCCGGACCGATAGGAAGAACCCCGGCTTGCACGGTACCCAGCGGTCGGCATTCGGTGCGAGGCCGCCGCCGGGGACGATGCCATGCACGTGCGGATGGTGAGTCAGGGCCGAACCCCACGTGTGCAGCACGAGGGTGGTGCCGATCCGAGCACCCAAGTGCTTCGGATCGGCGGCGATCGTGCGCAACGTCTCGGCAGCGATGTCGAACAACAGACCATAGATAATCTCCTTGTTGGTGTAGGCGATGGCGCTGATGGGCGCAGGCAATGTGAACACGACGTGGTAGTACTGCACGGGCAAAAGATCCGCCTGGCGCGCTTCGAGCCAGCGCTGCGCGGCGCTGCTCTGGCACTTCGGACAGTGCCGATTGCGGCACGAGTTGTAGGCGATCTGCGGTTCTGCGCACGCCGAACAGCGCAGCGCGTGGCCGCCGAGCGCGAGGCTGCGGCACTGTTCGATGGCCGACATGACCTTCAACTGGCCGAGGCTCAGGTGCCCCCGCTGATGCTGGCGCAGGGTTGGCCCGTGGGCGCGGAAGATATCCGCGACCTCCAGGACATTACGTGGCACGAGCCGGTGCTACGTCGGCCGGGAACTCTCCAAGGGACTTAAGACTTTGCGCAAAGTCTCGGTGGCGACATGGGTATAGAGCGCGGTGGTCTCCAGTTTTTTGTGACCAAGCAGCACTTGGATGGTGCGGATATTTTCCCCCTGTTCGAGCAGATGGGTGGCAAACGCGTGGCGCAGCGAATGCATCGAGACGCGCTTGTCGATGCGCGCGGCAACCGCGGCTTCATGCACGGCGCGGTTCAACTGCCGTGTACTCATGGAGTCCACTGGATCGAGGCCAGGAAATAAATAACCGCCCGGCAGCACCTTGCCTTGGGCCCGGGCGAAGCGCCACCAGGTGCGCAGTCGCTCGAGCAGGAGTTGGGGCAGCAGCGCGTAGCGATCCTTCTGGCCCTTACCCTGCTCGACGCGCAACAGCATGCGCGCACTGTCAATGTCCCCGACTTTGAGCGCGATCACTTCGCTGACGCGAAGCCCCGCCCCATACGCGACCGACAGCGCGGTTTGATGCTTGAGGTTCTTCGCCGCATCGAGCAGGCGGCTCACTTCCTCCCGACTTAATATGATCGGCAAGGTGCGGGACATGCGCACGGGGTGCATCTTGGCCATCAACTCGGGCTGGCCGAGGGTTGCCTCGAATAAGAACTTCAGTCCCGTGATAGTGGCGTTGAGCGTGATCGCGGAGACCCCCTGATCGACGCAGTGCAGTTGGTAACGGCGCAGGTCTTCAGCCGTGGCCGTATCAGGCGAGCGGCCCAGAAATCGGGTGAAGTGAAGGACCGCACGAATGTAGGCGTCCCGGGTCTTGGGTGCCAGTTGCCGCATCCGCATCTCCTCGATCATGCGTTGACGCAGCGGTGAAACCTTGTGGGATGAATCGTTCATGGCTCTGCTCCGGTTGCAAAACGAGGCGGATCGCCTCACTTCGCAACTTACGAAACAGAGCCTCAAACATCAGCAATCCTCCGACCCCCAATCGGAGCTACCCCTACCGCGCGAGCGGTTTAGTCCTCGGGTCGTGACGCGCCGACGGCCGACAGTACCGTCCACGAAGGGCTGAGGCCCTGATCCAACTGTCCTCGGTCCTGCCTCTTCAGAGGACGAACGTGCCTTCGAGCATGGAAACGCAGCGCCCGCCGATGTAGGTTTCGATCGTGTTTGCATCGCGCGCCACCGTGCGTCCCAGGAGCAGGCTGGGGCGACCCATGTCGACGCCCTGGTGAATGCGCCAGGCGCGCTGCGCGCGGCCGCCCGCGTCGAGCGTCGCGAGCAGGGCGATGGCGGCGCCGCAGGCGCTGCCGGTGGCAGGGTCTTCGACGATTCCGTCGAGGGGAGAAAACATGCGCGCGTGCAAGAGCGTTTCGCCGGTCACGGCGGATTCATCCGGCGCCCGCCAGTAGGCGAAAATCGCGTCCGCTCCGTCGAGCGGCAAGAGCCCGGCATGCACGGCGATGTTGGGCTTGGAGCGGCGCAGCGCGTCGCGGCTCGACAGTTCGACGACGACGAAGGGCAGGCCGACGGAAACGATCTGGGGAGCGTGTGCCTGCATGGCGATGTCCCGCGGATCGAGCGATAGGCACGCCGCGGCGATCTCCCGGGGCACGATGCTGCGGCGAGACAGGGCTTCCGGCGCGCGCAGTTCCGCGCCGGCGGCGGCGCCGCGCTCGCGCAGCAGCGTCAGTGGCACCAGGCCCGCGGCTTCCTCGAAGACGAAAATTCCGCCGGCGGCCGCGGCCGCGAATCGACTGTCCCGCGCCAGTACGAATGCCGTTCCCACGTTCGGATGCCCTGCGAAGGGCACTTCGGTGCGGGGAGTGTAAATACGTACCTTGGCGGTGTGCGCAGGGTCTTCCGGCGGCAGTACGAAAGTGGTTTCCGAATAATTGAACTCGAGGGCGAGGGCCTGCATCTGGACCGTGGAGAGCCCCGCGGCGTCCAACACCACCGCCAGCGGATTCCCGCCGAACATCCGGTCGGTGAACACATCCGCAGTTACGTAGCGCCGCTTCATGGCTGTGTGACCGCCCCGGGAAAGTTGACTGTCCCCGGGAAGTTCGCCGTCCGCGCGACAGTCATTCGCTCTCCGAGCGCACTTCCCTTCCCATCAAGTCTTGCACCGCGTCCCGAACCGGCTTGCCCTCGTGCATGATGCGATAGATCTCCTGGCATATGGGCATGTCGACGCCCAAGCGCTGCGACACTTCGTAGACCGCGCGCGCGGCGGGGAGTCCTTCGACGACCTGATGTATGCCGCTCTGCGCTTGGCGGATGGACTGGCTGCGGCCCAAGGCCATGCCGAAGCGGCGATTGCGGGATTGATCGTCGGTGCAGGTGAGCACGAGGTCGCCGAGGCCGGCCAGGCCCATGAAAGTCTCGCGGGCGGCGCCTAGGGCAACCCCGAGGCGCATCATTTCGGCGAGTCCGCGCGTGATCAGCGCCACGCGCGTGTTGGCCCCGAATCCCATGCCGTCGGCTATCCCCGAACCTATCGCGATGACATTCTTCACCGCGCCTCCGACCTCGACGCCGATGATGTCGCTTTGCGTGTAGGCGCGGAAACTCGGTCCGGACAGACTCAACGCGAGTTCCTTGGCGAAGCGTTCGTCCTCGGAGGCTACCGTCATGGCAGTCGGCAGGCCGGCGCCGACTTCCTTCGCAAAGGTGGGACCGGACAACACCGCCCCCGGCCGCGAACCCAGTATTTGCCGGACCACCTGGTGCGGCAGCATTCCGGTCTCCGACTCGAATCCCTTGGTCGCCCAGGCGATCCGCGTTTGCGTACCTAAGTGCGGCTTGATGTTTTCCAATGTCGCACGAAAAGCATGCGATGGTACGGCGATCAGCGCATCGCGCGCAGTTCCGAGCGCTCGTGCAAGGTCGCCCGTCACCTGCAATGCATCGGGAAATTCGGCGTCCGGCAAATAGCGCTGGTTGCGCCGCGCGATCCGCATCGCATCGAGTTGTAGCGCATCGCGCGCCCACAGCTGGGTGGGATGACCTTCCCGCGCCAGCTGAATGGCGAGCGCGGTGCCCCAGGAGCCGGCGCCGATGACCGTCATCGGTTCTACGCGCCGGCTGTGCATTTGAGGTCCTCCCTGCTGGATCGACCAGGTTCGACTCGGCCGCAAAGGGCCTAGTTGACGAGGCCGGGTTGCGGCGATTCCGAGGCCTGCGCGAACAAGGCATCGAAGTTGACCAGGGGCAGGAGAAAATTCGGGAAGCCGCCCTTGACGATCAAATCCGAAATCACTTCGCGGGCGTAGGGAAACAGGACGCTGGGACAGAAGCTGCCGATCAGCCGCTTCAAATCTTCCACCGACGCTCCGGCAATCGAGAACACTCCCGCCTGCTTCACCTCGACCAGGTACAGCGTGGACTCGCCCTGCTTCGCCTCGAGAGTGATGGTCAAAAGAACCTCGCGCACATCCGCCGCGAGTTCCTCGGCCGAGGTATTCATATTGAGCTGAAATTTCGGCTCCCATGCTTGATTGTTCGGCAGCCGCGGTCCGTTCGGCGACTCATAGGAACAATCCTTCAAGTAAACGCTCTGCAAGCTCACTTGGACGCCGCCGATGCTGGCTTCCGGCCCCGGATTACTAACCTCGTTCATCAAGCCCCCTGAATTAGCCGATCCAGCTCGCCGCTGTGATCGAGTTCGAAAAGATCGTCGCAGCCGCCGATGTGCCTATCGCCAATGAATATCTGCGGAACCGTGCTTCGATTACTGCGTGCAATCATTTCCTCGCGCAACCCCGGCCCATCCTCGACGTTGACTTCCTTGAAAACCACGTTCTTCTGCGCCAACAATCCCTTGGCACGCTGACAGTAAGGACACCAATCCGAGACGTACAGGGTCACGTCGGGCTGAGTCATCTCTGGCTTGCCTTGCCGCCCGCGGAAGTCTTCGCCAACGGCATGTTGTCCTTCACCCAGGCATTGAGCCCCCCCTGCAGGTTGAATACCTTGGTGAATCCGAGCTTCGACAGCGTGCGCGCGCCGCCGGCGCCGCTGGTACCGCTGTCACAGTACGTGATCACGTTCTTGTCGCGCCACTTCTTCAGCGATTCAGCCTGTGACTCGAGCTCCGCGGCGGGCACATTGCGCGCATCGCCGATGTGGCCGGCGTCGTACGATGCCTTGCTGCGCAGGTCGATGACCAGGGCGCCCTGATTCATGAGCCGCACCGCCTGCGATGAGCTCAAGCCCGCAAACGCATGGATGCGTTCGCGAATCTCATAGAATGCCACGGCGGCGGCGGCCAGTACCGCTCCGGCAGCCAGGTAAGGATGATGGCCAATGAACTCGAAAAGTCGCTGCATGCGGCTCGTACAATAGGATTTTCGGCCGGCAAGTATAGCAGCGGGCACAAGGCTTGTATGCTTGCCATCCAGGATGAACTCCACCAATAGTCGCTGCCTTAGATTCCTGTGCGTAGCCGCGGCGGTCCTCTGCTGCGCGGCCGCTCGGGCCCCCGCACACGAGCCCGCGGACTCGGCGCAGGCCCAGGCCAAGCTCGCGGCCGTGCGGGCGCGCATCGCGGCGCTCACCGGCCATCTGGCCGGCGAACTCAAGGAGCGCGATGCGTTGGGCGGCCGCCTGCGCGAGGCGGAACTCGCCATAACCGCGAAGCGCCGGCATTTGGAAACCCTGCGTGCCGCAGAGATCGACACGCAGCGGCGCCGGTCGGAGCTGCGGGCCGAGCAGGGGCGCGAACAAAACGCGCTGCAGGGAGAGCGCGCCGCCCTGGCGGCGCAAGTGCGGGCGGCGTACATGCTCGGCCGGCAGGAACAGCTCAAGTTATTGCTGAACCCGGGCGATCCGGCCAGCCTCGGCCGCACGCTCACCTACTACCGCTACTTCGCCAAGCAGCGCAGCGGCAAGATCGACGCCATTCGAAGCCAGGTGCTGCGCCTTCAGCAACTGGTCTCGGAAATCGACGAACAAAGCGCGCAGCTCAAGACCTTGGAGGGTGAAGCGAACCGCGAAATGGCCGCCCTGGTCCGGGCGCGCGACGACCGCAACGACGCGCTCGAGGCGATCGCGAAGCAAGTGGCGAGCGGCAATCGGCAGCTCGCCGATTTGAAACGGGAAGAGGCGGCGGTGGAGTCCCTGGTGGCGGACCTCGCCCGGGTTTTGCAGGATTATCCGGTCGATCCGACGCAGAGCTTCGCGGCGATGCGCGGCAGGCTGCCATGGCCGGTGCAGGGGCGTGTGACCGCTCGCTATCAGGAACAGCAGGCGAGTTCGGGCGCTGGCGTGCGCTTGAACGGCGAGACCATCGAGGCCGCACGCGGCGCCAAAGTGCGGGCGCCCTTCTTCGGCCGCGTGGTGTATGCCGATTGGCTGCAGGGCCTCGGGCTTCTGCTCATCATCGGACATAGCGGCGGCTACATGACCTTGTACGGCCATGCCGAGGTGCTCTACAAGTCGGTCGGAGACTGGGTGGCTCCGGGCGATGTAATCGCGGCCATGAGCGATGCCGGCGGCACCGCGCCGCAGCTGTACTTCGAAATCCGCGAAGGACGTAAAACCGTGGACCCCCGGGTGTGGCTGAAGCCGAAACCGTGAACGGCCGCAGTGTTATGTTGCGAACGCGCCGCACAATTGGGCGTACGCTGCCGGCGGTGCTCTGCGGCTGGCGGCGAGTCGCCGCCGCACGTATGCTGCGGTCCGATGATGAACCAATCTCGCTATCTGTCCTTGCTGAGCTTCGGGTTCGCAGTGGGGCTGTCGCTTGCGCCGGCCGCCGGCGTCCTCGCCGACAAGGCCGGCAATTCCGATAAGTCCGCGGCGCTTGCCTCCGACCTGCCTTGGGCCGACGCCCGCACGCTGGCCGACGTGCTGGAACGCGTGAAGGAGGACTACGTCAATCCGGTGGATGACCACCAGCTGCTGCAGGCGGCGATTCGCGGCATGGTGTCCTCGCTGGACCCGTACTCGGCGTACCTCGACAGCGAGGAGTACGACGAGATCAAGATCTCGAGCTCGGGGGAGTACTCGGGAGTCGGCATCGAGGTGGCGATGGAAGATGATGAGGTCGTGGTCGTCTCTCCCTTGGAAGGCTCGCCCGCGGCCGCGGCGGGAATCCGCTCCGGCGACGTCATCGCCACGATCGACGGCGTTCCCGTGAATACCACCGCCCTGGCGGATACCATCGGGCGCATGCGCGGCAAGGAAGGCACCTCGGTCAAGATAGGCATTTTGCGTGAGGGCGGTTCCGAGCCGCTGCAATTCACTTTGAAGCGCTCGCGGGTCGAACTGCACAGCGTGAAATCGGAACTGCTCGAGCCCGGCGTGGGCTATGTGCGCATCTCTCAGTTCAGCGAAACGACCGGCGATGATCTGGACGCCGCGCTCAAGGACTTGCGCAAGCGCAACGGGGCGAAGCTCAAGGGCCTGGTGCTCGACTTGCGCAACAATCCGGGCGGCGTGCTCGAGGCCGCCGTGGCGGTGTCGGATACCTTTCTCGACTCGGGCGTGATCGTGACCGCCAAAGGGCGGACGCCGGAGTCCAAATTCGAAATGGACGCGACTCCCGGCGATGCGCTCAACGGCGCGCCCATCGTGGTACTGATCAACGGCGGCTCGGCCTCCGCGGCGGAAATCGTGGCCGGCGCCCTCAAGGACAATCACCGCGCGAAACTCGTGGGACGCACTACCTTCGGCAAGGGCTCGGTACAGACCGTCATACCGCTATCCGGCGGCCGCGCCATCAAGCTGACCACGTCGCTCTATTACACGCCTTCCGGAGTATCCATCAATCATCGCGGCATCGCCCCCGACGTCGAGCTGGAGCGCGATCCGAAGCCGCCCAGCGTCCCCGTGCCCGCCGATGCACCGCTGATGCAGCGTGACCCCGAAGTAGGCCGCGCGGTCCAGGAATTGAAGGTACCGGCCGCCGGCGCCGGCGGTTCCGTTACCGCATCGGCTCGAATCGATTAGCGCGTGCGCAGCACTCGATCCATAGAAATACTGTGTTTGGCGCTCGCCGCCCTGGTGCTCGTCTGGTCCCGGGCCCTGGCGGCGCAACTGTGGCCGGTGCTCGGCCTGCTCGCGGCCTTCCTGGCCGCCATCGTCGCGTTCCGTGCCCGGCGGTTCTTCCCGCGCCGTACCCGCACCCGGCTGCTGATCGAGTCCTGGTCCATGGTGATATTCATCACCGGGACGCTGTGGTTCAGCGGCAAGAGTTCCAGTCCTCTATTGAATCTGTACTTGTTGCCCATCATCTTGAGCGCGCTCACCCTGGGACGCCTGGTGACCCTGCTGCAGGTGGCGGTGATCGCGATTTGCCACCTGCTGCTCGCCTCCACGACTCCGGGCGTCGACGTGATGTCGCTCTCCTACGCCAGCCACGCCGTGGGCCAATTGGCGCCCTTTTTATTGGTTGCCTACCTGACGACGACGCTGTCCGCGGATATTACCGAGGCGCGGGAAAGGATAGAGAATCTGGCGCAGAACGATGCGTTGACGGGTCTCTACAATCTGCGCATGTTCAATCAAGTCTGGCAGCGCGAGCACGAAGCCAGCGAGCGGGACCGCGGCGTGTATGCGCTGCTGCTGATCGACATGGACAAGCTCAAGGACATCAATGATGCCTTCGGGCACGAGGCCGGGAACAGCGCCATCACGCTGGTGGCGCAATGCCTGCAAAGAAGCATTCGCAACACCGACGTCGCGGCGCGTTTCGGCGGCGATGAATTCGCCGTGCTGCTGCCGGGCGCCTCGCCGGAAGTCGCCGAAACCGTGGTCAAGCGCGTGCGGCACAATGTCTACAAAACCACGCTCGATCTGCGCTCGCGGATGATTCGCTGCAGCGTCAGCATCGGCGTAGTCAATTACCCCAAGGATTCGCGCGACATGCGCGAACTGCTCAGCATGGCTGACCGCAAGATGTACCGAGACAAGGAATTACGGCGCGCTCCCGGCAGCGAGGCAAACGCCTGAGGTTATCGAAGCAAAGGGCTGAATGTTCTGGACTTTTGAGAAAATAATGGCAAAGTTAGGTCTGCATCACGCCATGGCGTGTATGACATATGGCAGCTTCGCTTTTCGTCGGAACCTTTGAGAGACAGTCCATGGCGTTCAACTTTCGAGAGCCGTCCGCGCCGCTGCGCACCTGGGTCGGCCTTTTCCTGGGTCTTCTGGCACTTCAAGCCGCCGCAAAGCCCATCCACGATTCACGGGCCATCCACGATTCACGGGCCATCCACGATCCGAAACTGAAGTCGAGCTCGGTGCTCATCATCGATCAGACCGATTCCACGGTACTGTACTCGCGCCATCCCGACGTGGCGGCGCCCATCGCGTCCATCACGAAGCTGATGACTGCCTTGGTGGTCCTGGACGCCAAGCAGCCTCTGGATGAGATGCTCCAGGTCACCGATGCCGACCGCAATCTGCCCAAAGGGGGCTATTCGCGCCTGGCGGTCGGCACCGTCCTGTCCCGGGGGGACTTGATGCACCTGGCTCTCATGTCCTCCGAAAACCGCGCCGCTCATGCCCTGGGGAGCAATTACCCCGGCGGCGTCACCGCGCTGGTGGCCGCCATGAATGCCAAGGCCGCGGCGCTCGGCATGACCAGCTCGCACTTCGTCGACCCCACAGGCTTGTCCAGCCAGAACGTGGCCAGTCCCGAGGACCTGTCCAAACTCGTGATCGCCGCCTCGCACAATCCCAAAATTCGCGAGTATTCGACCGACAGGAACTACACCGTGAAGGTTCGCCGGCACATGGTCGAATTTCGCAACACCGACAACTTGGTGGCGAACCCGGCCTGGAACATCGTCGTGCAGAAGACCGGTTACATCACCGAGGCCGGCAAGTGCCTGGTCATGGCAACCGTCATCGAGGGCCGCTCCGTCGTCATCGTGCTGCTGGATTCGCTGGGCAAGTACACCCGGGTCGCGGACGCCAAGCGGATCAAGACCTGGATGGAGGCCAGCGCCAACGAGCGGGTCCGCGTGTCGATGCGCTGAGGCGCCGAAGGCAACTGCGACTGCTCCCTCGACACGGTGATGTACATGTGAACTGGGTCAATATCATCACCGCCCCGAGGTCCGGCCGGAGTTGAGTTATGCGTATCCGGGTTTTGATCGTCAGCTGTATTCTACTGTTGCCCCCGAGCTTCGCGGCGATGTCCGCCGACCGATCGTTGTCGGTGACGATTTACACCGATGATCTGGCTCTGGTGCAGGACCGGCGCGACATCGAGGTCAAAGGCGGCCGCCAGCGGATCGAATTCCAGGATGTCTCGGCGCAAATTCGCCCGGAAACGGCCTCGCTCACGGCGAGCGACATCAGCATCGTCGAACAGAACTTCGATTTCGATCTGCTGACACCCGCCAAGCTCATGGAAAAAGCGGTGGGCCACGAGGTCACCATTGTCCGAGTCAACCCGGCCACCGGCGCCGAAACGCGGGAAACGGCCGAGGTTCTGGCCACCAATGGCGGCGTGGTGCTGAAGATAGGGCAGCGCATCGAGGTGCTGCGCGACGACGGCCTGCCGGTGCGGGTGATTTTCGACAAGGTGCCGGACAACTTGCGTGCACGGCCCACCTTGTCGGTCACCATCGTCGGCGGCCATCCGGGCACACGGCCCGCCACATTGAGCTACCTGACCCCCGGACTCGGCTGGCGGGCGGACTATGTGGCCCTGTACGACGAAGAGGACGGCAAGATCGATGTACAGGGGTGGGTGACGCTCACCAACTCCAGCGGCACGAGCTACGACGATGCGCAAACCCTGCTGGTGGCAGGCTCGCCTTCCCAGGTGGGGGGCGGCCTCAGGCAGCCGAATTATTATCGTCCCCCGCCGCCGCACGCGGCCTTGACACAGGCGGGTACCGAAAGCGGCGAGCGCGAACGCCTGGGAGATTACTACCTCTATCCGTTGCCGGAACGCACCACCATCGCCAATTTGCAGACCAAGCAGGTGAGCTTCCTGGATGTGCACGGCGTGCCGGCCGAGCACGGCTATGAGTTCCGCAATCATTGGCTGGCGAGCAGCGAGACGCCGCAGAGCGCGAAGAGCATCTATAGCTTTTCGACCAGTGCGCATGCCGGCTTGGGCGACCAGTTGCCGGCGGGAATTTTGCGCTTCTACCTGCGCGACAAGCGCGGCGACCCGCAATTCATCGGGGAGAACCGCATCGATCACACGCCGATGGGATCGGCACTGTCGCTCGCCACCGGGGATGCCTTCGACGTGAAAGTGCGCGCAGTGCTCGACAAGCGCGTGCGCGTGAGCTCGTCCGATTGGCAAACCGACATGCGGTATGAGTTCAGCAATGCGCTCCCCCGGCCGGTCACCGTCAAATTGCTTCAAGACGGCCTGTGGGGCGATGCGCGGATCACCGCCGAGAGTCAAAAGAGCACGCGGCGCGGCGCCGAGGCGGCCGAATGGGCTGTGCCGGTCCCCGCCAACGGCAAGGCAAGTCTCACGGCCAGCTTCGAAACCCGATACTAGGCGCGATGCGCAGGCCCACCAAGCGCCGCGCGAGGCCTCACGGCCGGCACTCGATGCGGCGCGGTTCGGCGCCGTGGGTTGCATGGGCTTGGTGCCTGGCAGCCACGCCGGCCATAGCGGCCGACGCCATGGCGGAGAAACCAACCGATGTCTCGGTGACCGTGTATCGCGCGCCGCAACGAAGCTCAGGATCGATCGATCTCGACGACTTGGGAGGTTTTGCTTTGATCAGCGAAACTCGTACCGTGCACCTGCCCGCCGGGGTCAGCCGGCTGCGCTTCGAGGGCGTGGCGGATGGGATCGAACCGGCCAGTGCCATCGTCACCGGGCTTCCCGGGGATGTCATAGAGAAGAATCGAGAGGGAAAGCTGCTCAGTCCGTCGGCCTTGGTCGCGGCGGCCGTGGGCAAATCCGTGACGCTGCTGCGGACCGATAAGAGGACCGGCAGGACCTCGCGCGTGGCCGGAACGGTGCGCTCGGACGCGGGGGGCGGAGTGGTGTTCGAGACCTCCGAGGGGATCGAAGCGCTGCGCTGCTCGGGCCTGCCCGAGACCTTCAGCTTCTCGGGGACCGCGGATCTCGCGGCAACGCCGTCCTTGTCCGTGCAGGTGCGGAGTTCCACGCCCTCGACCCGTACCGTGAAGCTCTCGTACCTGGCCCGCGGCTTCGATTGGGCGGCGGACTATGTCGCGACGATTTCAGCCGACCGGCAATCCATGGACCTGGGAGCCTGGGTTACGCTGGCGAACGGCAACGGGGTCGGATTTCCGGACGCACACACTCAGGTGGTCGCCGGGCGCGTGAACCATGAGAGCGGCGAGACGGAGCCTGTCGATGCGGGCGGTCCGATTTTGGCCGAATGTTGGCCTCGGGGCTCGACCGGAGACAGGCCCGAATACATGCAGGCGGGCCGCGGTCCGCTGGGCCCGGCGACAAACGCGCTCGCCGCCATGGCTCCGGTTGCCCGAATGGCCATGCCGGCGGCCCTGCAGGAAGTCCTCGTCTCGGCAGCCCAGAGAGTGGAACAGGAACAGCTCGGCGACCTCAAGCTCTACCGGGTGCCCGGCCGCACGACCGTGGCCGGCCGCCAATCCAAGCAGGTGAGGCTGCTGGATCGGGCGGCCATTCCGGTCAGCATGGTCTACGGCGCGGACTTGGCGGCAAATCATGCCTCGCCGCCGGTGCCGGCATCCCTGCTGCTTCGGACCAAGAACAGCACGGCCAATCATTTGGGCCTGCCGCTGCCCTCGGGGCGCATTGCGGTGTTTGGCATGCGGGCCGGCGAGCGGCTGCTGCAGCATGAATCGGGCATGCGCGACCTCGCCGTCGGCGAGGAGGTGGAAATCGATATGGGCGAGAGCTCCGATGTGGAGGTCGCGGCCGACGTCGATCGCGTCGATATCAGCAATGCGCGCGCGGCGGCCATCCAATTCGAATTGCGGCTGCAGCTGCCGCAGGGCGACCGCCTGGTCCGCGCCGACCGCCCCTTCGGCGACAAGAACGGGCGGCCCATCTTCCGGCTGACCGTTCCGGCTGCAGGGTCCGTGTCGGTGCACTACCGGACGCGGCATGGCGGTTGAAGTTCATTCCGCAATGTGCCGCCGTCCACGCCGTCGCGGCGCGCCGATGGCTTACAATCGCATCGTGCACAATCAGTCAAGCCGCCCGCCATGGTGAGGGGACGCCAGGCGCGGATCAAAAACTATTTTGCCGAGAACCGTTTGTTCGCGGTCCGCAGCATCGTCGCGGGCATCATTGCGGGAGTGCTGCTCCTGGTGGTCGCCGGCCGCCTGTTCTATCTGCAGGTGCTTAAGCACGACTACTACGCCACTCTGTCTCAGGGCAACCGCATCCGCACGGAACCGATACCCCCGAGCCGCGGATTGATTCTCGACCGTCATGGCGTGGTGCTTGCGGACAATTTGCCGGCCTATCAGATCGAGCTGGTGCGCGAACAAGTGGGAGACAACAAGGCGCTCGATGCCACCTTGGCTTCGTTGGTCAAAATCGGATTGCTGCACAGCGAAGAGGTCGCCAATATCCGGCGCACCATCCTGCTGCACAAGGTGTACGAGAGCGTGCCCATCAAGCTGCAGCTGAACGAGGAGGAGATGGCGCTGTTCGCCGTGCACCGCTACGAGTTCTCGGGGGTGGATATCCGCACTCGCCTGGCCCGGCATTATCCGCTCGGCGAGACGGCCGTTCATGCCATCGGCTACGTCAGCGCCATCAATGAGCAGGACATGAAGCAAATCGACACGGACGAGTATGCCGGCACCAGCCTCATCGGCAAGGTCGGTGTCGAAGCCGCCTACGAGAAAGAGCTGCACGGCAAGCGCGGGTCCAGGGAAATTCTCGTGAATGCGGCGGGCCGGCCGGTCGAGAAACAGGGCGAGTTCACGCCGATACTCGCCGTGCATCCTCCGGTGGCCGGCGACGATTTGATATTGGGGATGGATGTGCGCGTGCAAAAAGTGGCGGAGGATGCGCTGGCCGGCAAACGCGGGGCGGTGGTCGCGCTCGACCCGCGCAACGGCGATGTGATCGCGCTCGCGAGTACCCCGGGATTCGATCCCAATAATTTCGTGCGCGGACTCACAGTGGCCGAGTACAGCGCGCTGCAGAACGACATCGACAAGCCCTTGTTGGACCGCGCACTGAGGGGCGCTTATCCGCCGGGATCCACCGTCAAGCCGCTATATGCCCTCGCGGCTCAAAAATACAACATCATTACGCCGCTGCAGACGCAGTACTGCCCCGGGTACTTTGAGCTGCCGGGCAGCAGCCATCGATATAGGGACGATGAGAAGCACGGCGCACTGGACATGCGTCAGGCCATTGCGAAGTCCTGCGATGTGTACTTCTACAAAGTCGCGCAGAAGCTCGGCATCGATCGGATGCACGAATTCATGAGCGCCTTTGGCTATGGCGACCTGACCGGGATCGATATTCCCGGGGAGAAGGCGGGCCTCTACGCATCGCCTGAGTGGAAACGGCATGTATTCAAGCGCAAGGCCGATCAGGTGTGGTTTGCCGGCGAGACCATCAGCATGGGCATCGGCCAGGGGCCGATTACGGTCACTCCCCTGCAGCAGGCGCACTTCGCCGCTGAAATTGCCGAACGAGGACAGATTGTCGCGCGGCCCCGCCTGGTGTCGGCCATCCGCGCGCCGGGCTCCAGCGAGATCAAGCCGCGCACGCCGGTGCTCCTGAAGCCCATCAACATCGGCACGCCCGAGCAATGGCAGGTCGTCTACGACGGCATGGTCGGGGCGACCACCTACGGGACGGCGCACGTCGCCGGATTGGGAGCCAAGTATACAATTGCGGGCAAGACCGGCACCGCTCAGGTGTTTACCATCAAGCAAACGGAGAGCACCAAACATCGGGAAACCGACGAGCGCAAGCGCGACCACGCGTGGTTCATCGCGTTTGCGCCTGCCGACGATCCCAAAATCGCCGTCTCGGTGTTGGTGGAGAACGGCGGCTTCGGCGCGTCGGCGGCGGCGCCCATTGCCCGCAAAGTGCTCGATGCCTACCTGCTGGGACCCGGCGAGGCGGCGCCTCCGGACACGCAAAAGATCGTCCTTCCCCGTCTTTCGAAGTCCGGCGGGCCGGCCACCTAAGCGAAGTTCGGCTAAGGGCGTTCGGCCCCGCTAGCGGGCGCCGCGACCCAGCGCGTAGTTCACGGTGATGCCGATCTGCCGGGGATCGCCCAGCTGCAGAAAGGACTGATTGGGAAAGTTCGGCGGAATCACGCCGAAGTAAAATCCGTTCTGGGCATAGCGGGCATTGAAGAGATTGCGGACCCAGAGGCTCGTTGTCCACGATCCTCGCCTATAACCCACCCGAAGGTTTTCCAGATTGTAGGCGCTCGAAGCCTGCGCATCGCTGGTGTAGTAGTAGAAGCTGCCCATGCCTGAGGCATCGAGCCTCGCGAACCAGCCGGCCGGGTGCCGGTATTCCACGGCCGCGGACAGCTTGTAGCCGGGTGCGAAGGGCTGCGCCCGGCCATCGAGCCCCAAGCTTCCGAACAATCCGGCCACGTCGAGATACCGCGTCCGCAACAAAGACAGGCTGCCCGACACCTGCCAGCGGCTGCTGAGACGGTAGGAGGCTTCTCCCTCCAGACCATAGTTTTCGCCATTGCTGGCGTTCTGCGTGTAGAACACGTAGTTCAGGGGATTGTTCTGCTGCAGCTGCTCGGACAGATACACCTGCATGTTCTGGCGCCGCATGTAGAACACATCCGTCTGCAGCTCCAGCGCAGCGTCGGGCCGTGCGTATTTCAGGCCGGTCTCCAGGCTCCACAGCGATTCGGGGTAGAACTCTCGCTGCTCGGAGAGGATGCCCGAGCCTATGTTGAAGCCGCCGCCCTTGTATCCGCGCGCCACGGTGACATAGGCGTGCTCGGCGTCGCCGATCTTCCTGTCCCATGAAAGATTGCCGCCCACCATGTGATTGGTTTCCGAGGGAAACGGAGTCTGCACGTCGGCGCTGTCGCCGTAGTGCGCCTCGCGCTGCTCCAATCGCAAGCCGCCCGACAGCACGCTGCGCGCGCCGACATTCCCTTCCAGCGAACCGTACACCGCCACATTCGTTGCGCTGTACTTGCTGTCCAGGCCGCTGCTGCCCGCGCCCGGGCCGCCGTCCGGACCCGCGTCATAGGCGTCCCAGGTGAACAGCTGATGATCCGACTCGGTCAGGCGCAGCGCATAGATTCCCGCAAGCCACCGGATGCGGCCGAACAGAGCGTGCGATGGGTCGCCGATCAGCCGCAAGTCCTCGGCCAAGGTGCGGCGGTCGCGGTTGTCGCTTTGAAAGTAATCATAGGGTGCATAGCCGGTGGTGGCGGCCCAGAAGGCATCGTTGCCCCAATCGCCGTCGAAGGAATAGGTGATCTTGGAACTGGCGGCGCTCGTGACGCTGCGCAATTCGCCGACGCCGGCAATCGAATCGCTCAGACGCAACGCCGCGCCGTTGGAGAGCTGCGCATCGCGGCCGGGCTCATTGGAGTACGTCGTGTACGTGTTGTAGATCGACCAAGCATCGTAGCCATTGTCGATGTTCACATGCATCAGGGTCAGATCCGCCCGCAGGTCGTCGGTGATCTGCCAGCGCAGCTTGCCGCGCAGCGTGCCCTCATCGTATCCATTGGTGGAGTTTTCATTCAGGTACGCGTTGTGGCGGAAGCCGTCGCTCAAGTATTGCTGGGCCACCAGGCGCCAGCCGGCGCTGCCTCCGGCAAAGCCGTCGCCCACGGCGAGGGCGGCGGCACGCGTATCGTAGTCGGCGCCGGAGATTTCGCTGTTCAGTTCGAAATCCGTGCCGGGATCGACGGTGCGCACGCTGATCAATCCCGCCAGCGCATTGGCCCCGTACGTCGTGCCCTGCGGTCCGCGCAGCACCTCGATTTGCTGAGTGTCGAACAGAGTGGCCGGCATGCCGACGCCGGAGAAATCGATGTCGTCGATCAGAAAGCCCACCGATGGATTGGGCGCGCCCTGGTACTGCTCCACCTCGCCGATGCCGCGGAGCTGGAAAAAGCGCGGCCGCGAAGTTCCGGCGGCCCAGTTGAGGTCGGGGATCAGGCCGAGCACATCCTCGAAATGCTGGACGCCCGCACCCTGCAGCGTGTCGCGGTCGAGAACGGTCACGCTTTGCGGCAGTTCCGCGACGCTGGTCGAGCGCAGCGAGGCGGTGACCACGATCTCCTCCAGGGTGTCGTCCGCCCCGGCCGACGGTCGTGCGATGAGAACACAGGCCGTCAGCAGCCCATAGCATAGCCATTGAGATTTCATTCACCTGCTCCCTACGCCGGTACTAACCGGATCAGGTTCAACGGGTTTGCCGGTTCACCGGCATCTCAGGCCCATCAGGGCCACCCCAAGGTTCGAGTGCGTAACTATCGGCCAAGCGGCCGCATTTTTCAAGCCATCAGCAGGAACACCACCAGCTGCTCCAGGGTATTCTGCTGCACCCGGAAATGCCGTTCGAAGACCGGGTTCCCGGCGACCTTGGGCGCCTTGACGCCGTAGCGCCCGCGGGCTCTCGCGACTTTGCAGCCGAACACCAAGAATTGCAGAACTGCGAGCGCAGTCACAATGTCAACATAAGCCATGGATGTTCTTCCCCCGTTGAGGGATTCTAGCACCTGAGATGAACTCACCCCGTAAGTCCACCCGCAACGGCACCCGCGGCTACGCCCATTTGGTCGAGGTCGACGTGCCCGTTGCCCGCGTCTGGCGCGCGCTGACCGATCCGGGCCTGATTCGAATCTGGTCCGGCCAGGAGGCCGAAATCGATGCGCGCAAGGGGGGCAGGTACCGCCTAGGGTCGCGCAGCGAGGACGGCCGCGAGGCGCACATCGATATCTTCGACGTGAATCGGCGCCTGCGGCTGATCTATCTGCGCGGCGGCAATTGGCCGCCCGGCGACAGCGCCGTGGTTGACGATTTCATTCTGGACGTGCGCAAGGGCGAGGGTAAGACATCGCTGCGCTTGCTGGGCTCCGGCGTCCCGGAGTCCGCGGCCTGGGACAAGTCCTACATGCGCCTTCGCATGGGGTGGGAGAGGCTCATGGCGCGCATCAAAGTGACGCTCGAGAGTCCGCCGGTCGCTGTGAAACCGAAACCGGCGCCGCCCAAGGACCCGCCGCTGCCCGGCCTGGATTATTGATTTAATCGGCCAGGGCATCCTTGGTATGCTCGCGCGACGAACGCGTCCGCGGAGTTCAATCATGCTGGGTTTTTTCGTCCGAGCAGGCATTGTCGCCTTGGGCCTGTGGCTGGCGACCGTCTGGGTCAACGGCGTCTACATCGACACACCGGCCACCTTGATTCTCGCCGGCCTCCTCTTGGGCATCGTCAACTCCGTCGTGCGGCCCATTGCCATCGTGCTCACGCTGCCGATGACCATCGTCACACTGGGCTTGTTCCTGCTGGTGATCAACGCCGGCATGGTGGCCTTGGTGGCGTGGATGCTGCCCGGCATGCATGTGTCGGGTTTTTGGTCGGCATTTTGGACGGCGGTGCTGGTGAGCTTGGTGAGTTTCGTGGGTTCCTGGTTCGTCGGCGGCAAGGGGAGGGTCGAAGTGATCGTGAAGCGGCGCTAAATAGCGCACGATCGGCGCCGCCCGCGCGGCGGCTACTGGGTCTTCGGTTCCGCAAGAGTTTTCGGATCGGTGAGACTGCCGCCGGGGAGCGTCAAAATGCTCACGCCGGCGATGATGATCACCATGCCCGCGAGCTGCACCCCGGACAAATGCTCGTGTAAAAATTGCCAGCCGAGGAAGGCGGCGATGGCGGGGTTCACGTAGCCGTAAGTGCCGATCAGGGCGGGCGCGGCATTGAGGCTGAGCCAGCCATAGGCGGTGTACGCCAGGCAGGAACTGAAGAAGGTCAGATAAAAGAGAGCGGCCAATCCGGATGCGTCCGGCGCCCAGTGTGCCGCATCGCCGTGGGTCAATCCGACGCCGAGCAGCATCAACCCGCCCATGAGCATCTGCAGCGCCATGAACATGAGCGAGCTCAACTCGGTGTCGATGCTGCGGTAGTACAAGGTGCCCAAGGACCAGGAGAAGCAACCGACCAGCACGCCGGCCTGCGCAAACGCGCTTTGGGTGCTGAAGGATCCCTTGGGTATCAGCATCAGCACGACGCCCAAAAACCCGATGGCCAGACCCAGAACGGCCCAACGCGTCAGAGGATGGCCGCGCTTGCCGAACACGCCGAGTCCCGCGATCCAGAACGCGGGCGTGCTGTTGAGCAGCGCCGATTGATTGCTCGGAATGAATTGAATGGCCCAGATATTGAGGCCGTTGCTGACCAGCACCATGAAAAACCCGGTGATGATGACGTGGCGCCACTCGATGGGACGCGCGGGCCAGGGGCTGCCGCCCAAGAACCTGGCGATGAGCGCGAGCAGGGTGCCCGCCGTGACGAAGCGAATGCCGGAAAAGAGCGCCGGGGGCAGATTGGCCACCGCGATTTTGCTGAACATAAAGCTCGAGCCCCACACCAGGTAAATGGTGCTCAAGGCCAGCATGAGCCTTGCCGAATGACGGGGGTCGCTCACGGGAAACTTATCTCGACGTCTGCCTCGAGACCCCCATCATGGTGCGGCGGTAAAGCAGACCGAGGAGCGCGAGGAAAATAACCGACCCGCCGATCAGCGCGAAGGTCTCGAAGCCATCTCCCACGAGGGCAAAGGGGGAGTTCTGCCCGGATGCCACGACGATGCCGGCGTACAGCACGCCGAACAAGCTCTCGCCGACGATCATTCCCGTCGCCATCAGCACTCCCATGCGCTTGGCAAACGCGGGTCTGCCCGTGCGATCGGCCCAGCGATCATAGTAGTAGCCGGCCACCGCGCCGATCACCACGGGCAGGGTGGCCCCCATGGGCAAGTAGATGCCCAAGCCGATCGCCAGCGGCGGCAGCCGCATTCGCCCGGCGCGGCCCAGCATCGCATCGACGGCAATGAGAAACGCGCCGAGCAGCGCGCCTACCCCTAGCATGCGCAGGTTCAGATGGCCGCCCAGCGCTCCTTGCGCCAGAGCGGAAATCAGCGCTGCCTGGGGGGCCGCCAGGGCCTTGGGGCCGGCACCGGCGGAGCCGGCGAATCCATAGGCGCTGTTCAACAGGCCGAGCACCGGCGGGATCACCAGGGATCCGAATATGACGCCGAAGACCAGCGCGACCTGCTGCCGCCACGGTGTCGCGCCGACGAGCTGGCCGGTCTTCAGGTCCTGCAAGTTGTCGTTCGAAATGGTCGCGATGCCAAATACGATGCCGGTGGCGAACAGCGCATACGCGACCATGGCGCTGGTTAGCCCGGCATCGGAGCTTCGGCCGATGACGCCCATGAGCATGAATGCCGCGGCGACGACGGCCAGAATGCCGACGCCCGACACCGGACTGTTCGAGGCGCCGATCAGACCGGCCATGTAGCCGGTGATGGATGCGATCACGACACCGGCCACCAGCACGAAGACCACTGTGACGAATATCAGAACGGGCGCGTGCGCGGCCAATGGGCCGCCGGCGATGAACTGCCACAGCAGCAGTGCAATCAGCGCCAGCGTCACGGCCGTGATACCGCCGACAATCTTGATGGGCAGATCGCGCTCCACGAGCGGCAGCACGTGGCCGTGCACGGCCCGTGCGCTGGATGCGGCCATGGCCGAGCGCAGGCCGGCGATGATGGGCCGGAGAATTCTGGAAAAAGTCCAGAGTGCCGCCACGCCGATGACGCCCGCGCCCAAAAATCGAATGTCGGTGCCAAACGCCGCCAGTGCCACGTGTTGTGCCGACCCTGCCGCCGATGCGCCGGCGGTCAGCATGGGCACCACGATGCCCCAGCCGATGACGATGCCGGCGAACATCGCCATTCCCACCGAAATGCCCACCAGATGCCCCACGCCCACCAGCGCCATGGAGAGGCTGGTTGATATGCCGGTGGACGCCGTTCCGACGCGGAAGTAGACGGCGGCCTCGTCGACCACCAGCCTGGTTTGGCTCAGGGCGAAAAAGCCGGCCGACACGATGGAGTTGACCATGATGGCGATGAGTCCTTGGCGACTCTCCTCATTCCCGTCACGCGACTGGTCTCCCACCAGAAGCACCTCGGCCGCGGCAACGCCTTCCGGGTAGGGCAAGTCGGTGTTGACCACGAGGGCGCGCCGCAGCGGCACGGAGAACATGACCCCGAGGATTCCGCCCAAGCCGGTCGCGGCCATGGTCATCCAGTACGGGAAACCATGCCACCAGCCGACGATGACCAAGCCCGGCAGCACGAAGATGATCGCCGCCAGCGTCCCGGCGGCGCTCGCCACGGTTTGGACGATGTTGTTTTCATAAATGCTCGAGGACTTGAACAGCCGCAACACCGCCATGGAAATCACGGCGGCCGGAATCGAGGTGGCGAAGGTCAGGCCCACCTTGAGCCCGAGGTAGACATTGGCAGCCGTGAAGGCGAGGGTGATGAGCCCGCCCAGCAGAATCGCACGGACGGTGAGTTCGGTATGTTTCATTGCACGCCGCCCATGAGTTTTTTTACCGGCCGGCTGATGATCAGGAGCACGGCGCCCAAGCCCACCAAGAAGTAGACGATATGCATGTACTGCCCCGGCATGGCGGCGACATCATTGGCGTTGAACTCGCCGGCGATCAGTCCCGCCACGAGATTGCCCAGGGACAGGGATAGAAACCAGATGCCCATCATCTGTCCCACGAAGCGCTTCGGAGTCAGTTTCGTATAGAAGCTCAGGCCCACGGGACTCAGACAGAGTTCGCCGAAGACATGCAGCATGTACGTCACTATCAGCCAGTACGGCAGCACCTTCGAACCGGAAGCGACGATGCTTGCCGCCGCCGCCATGACCAGAAACCCCGAACCCATGAATATGACGCCGAGCGCGAATTTCGCCGGCGCCGACGGATTGAGATTGCGCCTGGCCAATGCGATCCAAGCCCAGGCAAGGAAGGGTGCGATGATGAAGATGAAGGCCGAGTCCAGCGACTGAAACCAACCGGTGGGTATCACGAAGTGCAGCCAGCCGATGGTCCGATCCGTGTAGCGTTCGGCGAATAGATTCAGGCTCGAGCCGGCCTGTTCGTAGCCCGACCAAAACAAGGCGCTGCCGATGAACAGCACCACCAGCACCACGCCGCGTCGGCGCTCTTCGGAGGTGAGGCCCGCCGCGATGAAGTAGTACAGAAAATACAGTACCGCCATCGCCGCGATCACATAGGCCGTGACTTGCGCCAAGGAAACGGCGTCAACGGGGATCCAGCCGCCGCTCACCGCCGCCAGAACCAATGCGCAAAGGCCGGCAGCCGCCCCCAGATAGCGCCATTCCTTGGCG
Source organism: uncultured Gammaproteobacteria bacterium (assembly GCA_963784105.1). Taxonomy (GTDB): domain Bacteria; phylum Pseudomonadota; class Gammaproteobacteria; order Steroidobacterales; family Steroidobacteraceae; genus Bog-1198. Next base: position 492,731 of record CAWAQE010000002.1, on the reverse strand, counting down.
CGCGAGGCGGCGGGCGGCGTGTAGGCGCCGGAAGTACCCAGGTAGCGCCGCGTCAGAACGAACTGCAGCACGCCCACGGCCATGAAGATCGCCGCCGCGGCGAACCCTGCACGGGCGCCGTAATGCAATTGAGCCCAGCCTGTGACCAGCGGCCCCAGAAATCCGCCGACATTGATTCCGATGTAGAACACGGTAAACCCGGAATCCAGACGCGCGCCGCCTTCCGGATAGAGGTCCGCGACGATGGCGCTGACATTGGGTTTCAGCAGCCCCACGCCGAGCACGATCACGACCAAGCCGATATAAAATCCCCGCGGAGTCGTCGACATCGCCAGCAGCGCATTGCCGAAGGTAATGGCCAAGCCGCCGGCGAGCACGGCGCGCTGCGCACCGATCAGCCGATCCGCGATCCAGCCGCCGGGGAGCGAGGCCAGATACACCCCCGCGGTGTACAGCCCGTAGATCGCCGTGGCCGTCTTGTCGTCGATGCCGAAGCCGCCGCGGGAGACCGCGGCGACCAAGAAAAGCACCAGCACGGCGCGCATGCCGTAGTAGGTGAACCGCTCCCACATCTCCGTGAAGAACAGCGTGGCCAGGCCGCGCGGATGCCCGAAAAAAGTGGCACTCAAATTTTAGACTCCGGCTTCGCGCTCTGCCTGTTCTGCCTCTTCTTTGGCGCGTGCCGCTATTTTATCCTTGAGCAATAATCCGGCCATGATGATCCCTATCTCATAAAGGAGATACATCGGCACCGCCATGGCGCTTTGCGACACGGCGTCGGGCGGCGTCACGAAGGCGGCAAAGATGAATATCCCGAGTAGTACGAAACCGCGATTTTTCTTCAGTGTCGCGAGCTTTACAAACCCCGTCCACACCAATAATACAGTAGCCACCGGAACTTCGAAGGCCAAACCGAAGCAGAGCAGCAGGACCATCACGAAGTCCAGATAGCTGCCCATGTCGGTCATCATCTGCACGCCGTGCGGCGTGGTGGCGACGAAGAAGCTCAGCATGACCGGGAAAACCACGTAGTAGGCGAAGGCTGCGCCCATGTAGAACAAGAGGACGCTGGAAATGAGCAGCGGCACGGCCAGCTTCTTCTCATGCTTGTACAGTCCGGGCGCGACGAATGCCCAGGCCTGATAGAGCACATAGGGTATGGCGATGCCGACGGCGAGCAGCAAGGCCAGCTTGAACGGCACCGTGAAGGGCGCCACCACGCTGGTGGCGATCAGCGTCGCCCCCGGGGGTAATTTGTGAATCAGCGGATCCGCCACGAACGTGAACAGCTGATTCATGTAGATGGCGCAGGGAACGAAGCAAATGCCGACTGCCAACATCGCCTTGAGGAGGCGATCGCGCAACTCCAGCAAGTGCGAGATCAGAGTACCTTCGGCGAGCTCGCCCGGTTCACCGGCCTCACTCATGGGGCGGTTTGGAATCGGCTACGTGCGCTTCGGACGCATGCATGGCGGCCGGGGTGGTGGCCGAGGCGGCCAGCCCATAAGTCGGCTCGGGCGCAGCCGGTGTATCAGGAGTGGCCGGTGGGGGCGCAATGGCTGGTGCGGGCGCGATGGCGGCCGGCGGGGGCGCAATGGTGGCTTCGCGCGCCACTACAGTCTCCTGGCTGGGCTTGCTTTGTGTCTTGAGAAACTCTTCCGCGCTGACTTCGCGCTCCAGCTGCTCGCTCAATTGGCGCGCCATGGCGCGTGCGCGTCCCATCCAGTTGCCGACCTGGCGGGCCACTTTGGGCAGCCGCTCCGGCCCCAACACAATGAGTGCTATGGCTGAGGTGAGCAATATCTCCGAGAAACCAACATCAAGCATGCGGCATCAGGCGTTGGTTTTGGGGGGTGCCTTGACTTCGGCCTCGCGCGGCGCGGCGCCCGCGCCGGCTTCGAAGTCGGCGTCCTTCTCCTGCTTCAGCTGCTTCACCTTTTCTTCCGTTTCGCCGTCGTTCATGGCTTGTTTGAAGCCTTTGACGGCCGCGCCCAGATCCGACCCGATGGTGCGCAAACGCTTGGTGCCGAATATCACCAAGGCGATGGCCAAAATGACCAATAGCATTTTTGAATCGAACATGTCGCTTCTCCGATTCCTAAGATATCCAAGTAAGGGCGCTAATACTACGCCAGCAGATTATGACATTGGACCGCTTGCCATCGATGCGTGTTCGGTCGCATTTGAGATTTGGGGTGAAATTAACTCTCCAGCCAGAAGGTAACCGGCCCGTCGTTGACCAACGACACCCGCATATGGGCCCCGAAAACGCCGGTTTCGACGCGCCCATGCCGCGCACGAGCGGCCTGCACCAAGATTTCGAACAATTGCCGCCCCTGGTCCGGCGGGGCCGCCGTGGAGAAGCCCGGCCTCAAGCCCTTGTGCGTATCTGCGGCCAAAGTGAACTGCGGCACCAGCAGCAAATCGCCCTGGATCTCTGTCAGGCTCAAGTTCATTTTGCCGGCCTCGTCCGCGAATACGCGGTATTGAAGCAGGCGATCGAGCAACCGCAGTGCGGAGGCCTCAGTGTCGCTGGGGCGCACTCCCACCAGGACCAGGAGTCCGGGGCCGATGGAGGCGACCTGCTGGGCGCCAATGTCCACGCGGGCCTCGGTAACGCGCTGCAACATTCCAATCATGAGGGCGAAGATTTCCAACGATTATCGATACGTATACTACGCTCAACCCTTTCGGCCACAGGCCGCAGCTTTGTACAGTTATTGATGGCGCGAGTAGTTCCATCGGGCAATTCAGCCCTTACCGCCCGCACTTAGCCGTTCAGATGCCCTCTCAATGTCGTCCTCGAGGCGCTGTTGCATGTCTTTCCTAGACAGGCCGGCAGGAATCGGCGGCAGTATTTCCACGGTGATGATTCCCGGCGGACGTAAGAAATCTCGCCGCGGCCAGAGCAGACCCGAGTTCAGCGCAACCGGCACGAACACCCCGCCCATGGCCTGGTACAGGTGGCTCACGCCTGTCTTATAGGCGGCGGCTTGACCAACCATCCCTCGGGTACCTTCCGGGAAGATGACGACTTGCTTGCCCTGGGAGGATGCGGCGACGGTGCCTTGAATCATGCTGTCGAGCGCGGCCTTGCCGGCTCCGCGTTTGATTGGAACGCATCCCATCCGCAGCAGCGTCCAGCCGAAAAAGGGAATGCGCGCCAGTTCGCTCTTGAAGACGAATACCGGTTCACGAAATATCGCGAACATCGCAAAGGTATCCCAGGTGGACTGATGCTTCATCGCGATGACGCAGCCGCCCTCCGGCAGGTGCTCCCGGCCTTTCACCTCATACGACACGCCGCAGACGATTTCATAGACCTTGAGCCATGCGTGCGACCACGCTCTCGCGAAGGCAGGCAATTGCCGGGGTCTGAACACTGCGATTAGCATCGAGATGATCGAACAGATCGCGGTGAACACGTACAAAAAGACGTTAAAAATCAATGAACGTAGGAATAGCATGGATTATCCGATGTTATTTCCCACTTTCATCGCAGAAATTGGTAAAGACTTCATCTAAAATCCACTACTTCAATAAACTCTAAGAAAGGGTGGCAGAAGTATCGAGAAAGCCTCACTTTCGCCATAAAGTGGGAGTAAAGAGCACTAAAATGGTGAAAACCTCTAATCGACCAAGCAGCATCGCCGCCGAGCACACCCAGGTTTGGAAATCGCTCAACACCCCATAGTTGCTTCCCGGCCCCACCAATCCCAAGCCGGGGCCCGCGTTATTGATGCAGGCAATGATGGAGGACAGGGAGGTCAGGAAATCCAAGCCGCTGGCAAGCTGCACGAAGATGAGCGTCACGATGCTCATGAAGTAGAGGAACACGAAGGCCAGCACCGCAAACACCACGCGGTTCGCGATCACCGTCCCGCCGACTTTCAGCGGCCGCACCATATTCGGGTGCACCAGTTGATTCAGCTCGCGATGCGCCTGCTTGGCGAGCACCAGGGTCCGGATCATTTTAATGCCGCCGCCGGTCGATCCCGAGCTCGCCACGATGCAGCTTAAGAACATCATCCACATGGGCGCGAATATCGGCCAGCGAGAATAATCCTGGGTGCGCAGGCCGCTGTCGGTCGCGATCGATACCACATTGAAAACCGAATGGCGCAGCGCCGTGGGATAGTCGGGATAGCTGCCCTTGAAGTACAAGAACAAGGATATGCCGATGCAGCTCGCGACGAGCACGCCTAAGATCGCCTTCGCTTCGGCGTCCCGAAAATAGGCCCACACCCCGCGCTGGCTCCAGGCCAGAAAGTGCGTCGCGAAATTCAAGGCCGCCAGGATCTGAAATACGGTCAGCACCATCTCGATGGGCAATGAATTGAAATGCCCGATGCTGGCATCGTAGGTAGAGAAGCCGCCGAGGGAGAGCGCCGAGAAACCATGGCACACGGCATCGAAAGTGTTCATCCCGGCGAGCTTCAAGCACACGATGCAGGCCACCGTCAGCCCCGCATATACCGCCCACAGCAGCTTCGCCGTCTGTCCGATGCGCGGCGTCAGCTTGCTGTCCTTCATCGGGCCCGGCATTTCCGCGCGATAGATCTGCATGCCGCCGACTCCGAGCATGGGCAGGATGGCCACCGCCAGCACGATGATGCCCATGCCTCCCAGCCAGCTCAGCAAGTGGCGCCACAGATTGATGGAGCGCGGCAGGTACTCGAGTCCCGAGAGCACCGTGCCGCCGGTGGTAGTCAAGCCCGAGGCCGCCTCGAAATAGGCGTCGGTGAAATTGATGGGCAGGAAATGCCAGAGCGGAAATCCGGCCACCGCGGGCAGAGCCACCCAGGTGAGCGCCACCAGCATCAGGCCGTCCCGGGTCTTCAGTTCGCGCTTGAAGCGCCGCGTGGCGAGCCACAGCAGCGCTCCCAGCAGAAACGTCGCCAGCGCCGAAATGACGAAGGACCACAGCGCCGCATCGAGTCCCCATACCGCCATGACCAAAGGCGCGAGCATGGTCACGGCGAATACCATCATGACGAGGGCAAAGACGTGCGCGACCGGCAGCAGGATGTCTTTCACAAGAAGGAGGCGGAGCCTTGAAACAGTTTTTCGACCGCTTCGATATGACGGCGATCCGTCAAGAAGAGGATCAAGTGATCGTCGGGCTGCACGGTGGTGTCATGATGCGCGATGATGACGTCCTCGCCGCGGACCACGGCGCCCAGGGTGGTCCCCTCCGGCAGGGAAATATCCTCGATGCGGCGCCCGATGACTTTCGAGCTGTCGGCGTCGCCATGCACCACGACTTCGAGCGCTTCGGCCGCGCCGCGCCGCAGCGAGTGCACACGCACCACATCGCCGCGCCGCACATGCGCCAGCAGTGAACCGATGGTCACGGTTTGCGGCGATATGGCGACGTCGATGGAACCGCTCTCGATCAACTCCGCATACGAGGGTTTGTTGATCAGCGCCATGACCTTGTGCGCCCCCAGGCGCTTGGCGAGCATGGCCGAGAGAATATTCGCCTCCTCGGAGTTCGTCAGCGCGGCAAAGACATCCGCGCTGTCGATGTTCTCCTCGAGCAGCAATTCCTCATCCGCCGCGTCGCCGTGCAGCACGGTGGTGCTCTTCAATTGCTCGGAGACTTTGCGCGCGCGCTTGCCGTCGCGCTCGATGAGCTTGACCTGGTTCTTGTTTTCCAGCTCGCTCGCCAGCCGCACGCCGATATTGCCGCCGCCCGCGATGACCACGCGGCGCGCCGGCTTTTCCTCGCGGCGCATCTCCTTCATGACGACGCGGATGTCCTTGCGCGCGGCGAGGAAAAATACCTCATCGCCGTCCTCGACGACGGTGTCGCCTTCGGGTTTGACGCTCCTGCCGGCACGGTAAATGGCGGCCACCCGGGCATCCGCCGAGGGAATGTGTTCGCGCAAGGTGCGCAGCGCCTGGCCCACGAGGGGTCCGCCCTGCAGCGCGCGAATGCCCACCAGGCGCACCCGGCCGTCGGCGAAATCCAGCACCTGCAACGCGCCGGGATAGCGGATCAGGCGCGCCACATATTCGGTGACCAGCTGTTCGGGGCTGATCCAGACGTCCACCGCGATGGCAGTCTCGCCGAACAGCTTGTCGCGTTCGGTGAAGTCGGCGGAGCGCACGCGCGCGATTTTCTTCGGCGTGCGGTACAGCGTCCACGCAATGTGGCAGGCGAGCATGTTGACCTCGTCGCTGCTGGTCAGGGCGACGAGAATATCGGTGGCGGCGATGCCCGCCGCCTCGAGGATGCGCGGGCTGGCCGCATTGCCGTTCACCGTGCGAATGTCCAGCCGATCCTGCAGGTCGCGCAAGATCTCCTCGTCGGTGTCGATGACGGTGACGTCATTCGCTTCCTCGCGAGAGAGGTGGTACGCCGCCGTGCGGCCGACTTGTCCTGCACCCAGAATGATGATTTTCACGAGCTTAAGGTTACTCTACACGAACGAGATTGGCGTAAGACAGCATCAGCCACTTCGTGCCCTGTCTCTCGAAATTGACCTGGATGCGGGCATGCGGCCCATTGCCCTCGAAATTGAGCACCACGCCGTCGCCGAACTTCGAGTGCCGCACCCGGCTGCCCATGCGCATGCCGGCGGCCGGCGGTTCCTCGAGGGAACTCGAACGGCTGACGAAAACCGGTCTCGACACCTGCAGGCGGGGCCGGATTTCCTCCACCAGCTCGGCCGGCAATTCATTGATGAAGCGCGAGGGCTGGCCATAGGTATCCACCCCGTAGAGACGGCGCTGTTCGGCATAGGTAATGTAAAGCTGGCGCATGGCCCGAGTCGCCCCGACATAGCAAAGGCGCCGCTCCTCCTCGAGGCCGGCCAAATCGGCGACCGAACGCTGATGCGGAAACAATCCGTCCTCCATGCCGGCGAGAAATACCACGGGAAATTCCAGGCCCTTGGCCGAATGCAGAGTCATCATCTGCACGCAATCATCGTAGGGGTCGGCCTGCCCCTCGCCGGACTCCAGGACGGCGTGCGCCAGAAAAGACTCGAGCGGCGATAGTTCGGATTCGGCCTCGGTTTCCGGCGAAAAGCCGCGCGCGGCGCTGACGAGCTCCAGCAGATTCTCGATTCGTCCCTCGCCGCGCTCGCCTTTTTCCTTCTTGAAGTGTTCGATGAGCCCGCTCATCTGGATGACCTGATCGACCTGTTCGTGCAGTTCCAGCCCGCGAACTTCCGAGGCCAGCTTGTCGATCAGCGCCAAAAAGGCCTGCAGCGCCTGGGCGGCTCTTTGCGGCAGCTCGCCTTGCGCGCAAGCCAGCGCACCGTTCCACAGCGACGTGGCGTGGGCCCTGGCGTAATCGCGCACGGTGTCCATGGTCTTCGCGCCGATGCCGCGCACCGGCAAATTCACCACCCGCTCGAAGGAGGTGTCGTCGGCCCGGCTGGCGATGAGGCGCAGGTAGGCCAGAGTGTCCTTGATTTCGGCGCGCTCGAAGAAGCGCAAGCCGCCGTATACACGGTAAGGCATGCGCGCATTGAGAAACGCCTCTTCGAAAACCCGCGACTGTGCATTGGAGCGGTACAGTACCGCCGCTTCGCGGCGCGCGCCGCCGCGAGCCACCCATTCGCGGATGCGATTCACGACGAAGTCGGCCTCGTCGCGCTCATTGAAGGCGGCGTAGAGCTTGACGCGCTCTCCGTCCTCTCCGCTGGTCCACAAGGTCTTGCCGAGCCGGCCATTGTTGTTCGAGATCAGGGCGTTCGCCGCCTTCAGAATGGTGCCCGTGGAGCGGTAGTTCTGCTCCAGCTTGTACAGCACGGCCTTGGGGAAATCGCGGCGGAACTGCTGCAGATTCTCCACCCGCGCACCGCGCCAGCGATAGATGGATTGATCGTCGTCCCCCACCACGAAGGGCAGCCCGGTGGGACCGGTCAGCAGCATCAGCCACTGGTACTGAATGGCGTTGGTATCCTGGAACTCATCCACCAGCACGTGGCGAAACCGCGTGCGGTAGTGCTGCAGCAAAGAGGGATTGTCGCGCCACAGTTCGAAGGCGCGCAGCAGCAGCTCGGCGAAGTCCACGACCCCGGCGCGTTGGCAGGCATCCTCGTACGCCTGGTAGATCTTGATCAGTTGGCGGCGCGTCGGATCGCCGTCGTCCTTGATGTGCTTCGCCCTATGGCCCTCATCCTTCTGCGCGTTGATGAACCAGAGGATTTCGCGGGGTATCCAGCGGGTCTCGTCCAGATCGAGCGCCTTCAAGACCTTGCGCAAGACCCGCGCCTGATCCTCGGAATCCAGGATCTGGAAGCTTTGCGGCAGGCCCGCTTCGCGCCAATGGATGCGCAGCAGGCGGTGGGCCAATCCATGGAAGGTGCCCAGCCACATGGCGCCGCTCGGCAGACCCAGCAGGGTCTCGATGCGGCTGCGCATTTCGGCGGCGGCCTTGTTGGTGAACGTGACCGCGAGAATGCTGTTGGGCGATGCGCCCTCGACCTGGATCAACCACGCGACCCGGTGCACCAGAACACGGGTCTTGCCGCTGCCGGCACCCGCCAAGACCAGGGCGGCTCCCAGCGGCGAGGCAACCGCCTGCCTCTGGTCGTCGTTGAGGCCGTCGAGTAGGTGAGATACGTCCATAAGGGCGCGGATTGTACTTGAGCTTGCGGCCCGCGAGCTTGCGGCGAGCGTTGTTCTCGAGCGGCCGCCCGCCGCTCAAGCGAGCCGCGACTGGCTTTCCTCGGCGAATTCGATCAGGGCGAGCACCAGGGAAAGGACCACCGGACCGGCAATGATGCCGATGGCGCCGAAGGCGGGAATACCGCCCAGCACGCCGATGAACACCGCCAGCGCCGAGATCCTGGCCCGTCCGGAAATGAGCATGGGCCGCAGCACATTATCGAGGCCGCCCAGCAGCAATCCCCACCCCAGCATGAACAAGCCATAACCCCAGCGGCCGTCGATGAACAGCCAGATCGCGGCCGGACCCCAGACAAATGCGGCCCCGCCCACCGGCAGCATGGAGAACAGCGCCGCCAGCACCCCGAATACCACCGGCGAGGGCAATCCGGCAATCGTGAAGCCGATGCCGATCAATATGCCCTGCAGCAGGGCCGTCACACTGGTGCCGACGACGATGGCGCGTGTGACGCCGCTCAATTGCCGGAACAGCCGCTCCTTGCGTTCCTCGTTCAGGGGCAGGAGCCGCCGCGCGCGGGCCAGCATGGCGTCGCCGTCGCGCAGGAAAAAGAACAGCAAAAACAACATGATCGCGAATCCGAGCAGCGAGCCCAAGGCGCCTAGGAATACTCCGCCGCCGAGACTGGCCGCGCGCTTCAGCACTTCGCGAGTGCCGGAGACCAGCCACCCTTGAAACTGCTCCGCCGAAATCCCCGCATGCCCTTCCAGCCAAACGTTGACCCGGGCGATCAGCGGAAATTGCTGCAGATCCGACAGCGACTTGATGTCCAGCTCCGCCGCGGATCTCTGCAGCTTCTGCAGCAGCCCGGAAATCTGTGTCACGAAGTCGATCGACAATGCGCTCAATGGCAACAGTATGGTGACCGGCGCCAGCACCGTGAGCGTGCCGGCCGCCGCCTCCCTGCCCTTGAACCGGCGCCGCAGGCGCAAGTTCAAGGGATACAGCAGAAATGCGAGAAAAGCCGCCCAGGCCATGGGTCCGATGAAGGGCACGAAAATCAGGATCAGCGCATAACCCAAAACGGCCGCCACGACGAGTGCGAATATGCGCGGATAAAAGGTCGATGGGGTTGGCATCGCGGCATCGTAGCACTCGACTTGCCGCGCGCGTACCATGACCTGCTGCGGGGCTCGCCAGGGTAAGTGCAATGACAATAATTACCGTCAACAATCAAATGGTTAAGGTCGATGCCGAGTCGGACACTCCCCTGCTCTGGGTGCTGCGCGATCACCTCGGCATGACGGGTACAAAATTTGGTTGCGGCATGGCTTTGTGCGGCGCCTGCACGGTGCACATCGACGGTACTGCGACGCGCTCCTGTGTCCTGCCCTTGGGCGCCGTGGAGGGCAAATCCATTACCACCATCGAGGGGCTTTCCGTGGACCGCAGCCACGCGGTGCAGAAAGCCTGGCTGGAGATCGACGTCCCTCAATGCGGCTACTGCCAGTCCGGACAAATCATGTCCGCGGCCGCGCTCCTGAAGACGAATCCAAAACCCAGCGACGCCGATATCGATGCGGCGATGTCCGGCAATATCTGCCGCTGCGGCACCTACCCCCGGATCCGCGCAGCGATTCACCGCGCCGCTGAATTGCTCGGCACGGGTGCGGCGAAGTGAGACCGGTCGCCCAGCTCAGCCGCCGCGAGTTTCTGAACGCGACCGCCACCGTCAGCGGCGGCCTGGTCCTGGCGCTGACGCTGCCGGGGCCCACGGGCAAGGCGCATTCCAGGGCGGCTGCGCATGCCGCCGCCCGGCCCGGTGCTGCGGTGCCCGGCGCCGTCGAGGGCGCGGCGCTGCCGGGCAGCCAAGTGAACGCCTGGCTGAAAATAGGCCGCGACAATTCCATCACCGTTCTGGTCGATCGTTCCGAAATGGGTCAGGGCGTCTACACGGCGCTGCCCATGCTGCTGGCCGAAGAACTGAACGTCGATTTCAATGTGATTCGAGTCGTGGCCGCGCCGGTGGGCGATGCCTACATCAGCCCCGGAAACGGCGGACAAATCACCGGCACCAGCAACAGCGTGCAGGAGTCATGGGACAAGCTGCGCATGGCGGGCGCCACTGCGCGCACCCTGCTGATCTCGGCCGCCGCGAAGCGCTGGCGGGTCGATCCGATGCAGTGCCAGGCCCAGGATGGCACCGTCGTCAATCCCAAGCGCGGCGTGCTCACCTATGGCGAGCTGGCCGATGCGGCCGTGAAGCTGCCTCTCCCTAAGGACGTGAAATTAAAGCCGAAGAATAATTTCCAAATCATCGGCAAATCGCAGCCGCGCATCGACACGCCCGGCAAGGTGGACGGCAGCGCCGAGTTCGGCATCGACGTCAAGCTGCCCGGCATGCTCTATGCCGCGCTCGCCCAATGTCCAGTGCTCGGCGGCAAGGTGAAGGCGCTCGACTCGGCCGCCGCGGAGAAGATGCCCGGGATACGCAAGGTGCTGATCACCGCCGGCGGCGTCGCCGTGGTGGCCGACCATTTCTGGCAGGCGCTGAAAGCACGCAAGGCCTTGGAGGTAACCTGGGATCCCGGCGCCAACGTGCGGCTCGACAACGGCGCCATTCACACCCTGCTGAAGAAGACCGCCGCGGCTGGTCCCGGCCTGACGGCGCGCGCCGACGGCAACGCCGACAAGGCACTCAAGTCCGCGAAGCAATCCTTGAGTGCGGCCTACTATCTGCCGCTCCTGGCGCACGCCTGCATGGAGCCGATGAATTGCACGGCCGACGTCAAAGCCGGCGGCTGCGACTTGTACGTGGGCACGCAAGTTCAGCAGGTCTCGCAGGTCACGGCGGCCGCGGCGGCGGGATTACAGCCCGCGCAGGTGCGGGTATTTACCACCTTGCTCGGCGGCGGCTTCGGCCGGCGCCTGGATATCGATTTCATTCCCGCCGCGGTCGAGGCATCGAAGGCGCTTGGAGTGCCCGTCAAGGTGATCTGGACGCGCGAAGATGACATGACCCACGACACCTATCGTCCGCCCGCGTACGAAGAGGTCAGCGGCGGCCTCGACGCGGCGGGAAGACTCGTCGCCTGGAGATTGCACATCACCAGCCCCTCGATCACCGCCCGCATGTTTCCGCCGGTCAAGGGAGTCGACGACTCCGTGATCGAGGCTGCGGTCAATAATCTCTACGACGTACCGGACCTCAAGGTGAGCTACTCCCGCCAAGAGATCGGCATCGACGTGGGCTACATGCGCTCCGTCAGTCATTCGCCGAACTGCTTCGTGATCGAAAGCTTCATGGACGAACTGGCGGCGCTTGCCGGCAAAAACCCCTACGATTTCCGCATGCAGCAACTCGCGAAGAGGCCGCGCCAGCGGCGCGTATTGCAGCTCGCCGCCGAACGCGCCGGCTGGGGCAGGGCGGCCGCGGGCCGCCATCAGGGCATTGCGCTGATGGAGGGCTATACCACCACCCTGGCGCAATTGGCGGAAATATCAGTCGACGGCGGCGAGCTCAAGGTGCACAAAATCACCTGTGTCGTGGACTGCGGCCAGATGGTCAATCCGAGCATCGTCGAATCGCAGATGGTGAGCGGCATCGTCTTCGGCCTTACCGCCGCTCTCTGGGGCGAGATCACCATCGTCGGCGGCCAAGCGCAGCAAACCAACTTCAACAATTACCGGGTGCTGCGCAGCAACGAAATGCCCGAACTCGATGTGCATCTGGTGGACAGTGACGAGAAGCCCGGCGGCATCGGCGAAGCCGCCGTACCCCTGGTCGCACCCGCCGTTTGCAATGCGATATTCGCGGCCACCGGGAAGCGGCTGCGGGAATTGCCCATTGCCGGGCACAAGCTCTCCAAAGTTTAAGCTCAGGATCGTTCGCGCGACTTGATCTTTCAGCGGCCGCGCTTGAGGGCATTGGCCAGAGCCTCCGCCATGACACCGCCCCCTTGAGGCCGGGGTCGTTCTTGAGAGGGGCGCGATGGGGGGCGCGATGCGGGCCGCGCAGCCTGATCCTCGAGACGCATCGTAAGCGCAATGCGCTTGCGCTTCTCGTCGACCTCCAGCACTTTCACTTTGACGACCTCGCCGGCTTTCACGACTTCATGCGGGTCCTTGACGAATTTGTTCGCCAGCATCGATATGTGCACCAGTCCGTCCTGATGAACCCCGATGTCGACGAAGGCGCCGAAGTTGGTCACATTGGTTACCGTACCCTCGAGAATCATGCCGGGCTTCAGGTCCTTGATCTCCTCGATGCCTTCCTTGAATTCGGCGGTCTTGAATTCGGGCCGGGGATCGCGGCCCGGTTTCTCGAGTTCCGCCAGAATGTCGCGCACCGTCGGCAATCCGAAGCGCTCGTCGGTGTAGTTCGACGGATTCAGCCGCTCGAGCGCCGCTGAATCGCCGATGAGCTCGCGCGCCGGACGCTTCAACTCGGCGAGGATCCGCTGTACCACCGGATAAGCCTCCGGATGCACCGCGGAGGCGTCGAGTGGATTCTCCCCCTGCATGACGCGTAGAAATCCGGCGGCCTGCTCGAAGGTCTTGGCCCCGAGGCGCGGCACTTTCTTCAATTCATCGCGCGAAGCGAAGGTGCCGTGCTCATCACGATGGCGCACGATGCCTTCGGCCAGCGTGGACGACAGGCCGGAAATTCGCGCGAGCAGCGCGGGCGATGCGGTGTTGACGTCGACCCCCACGGCGTTGACGCAATCTTCGACGACGGCATCCAGGCTCCGCGCCAGACGAGTCTGCATCACATCGTGCTGGTATTGCCCGACGCCGATGGATTTCGGGTCGATCTTCACCAGCTCGGCCAGAGGGTCCTGCAGGCGCCGCGCGATGGACACGGCGCCGCGCAGCGTCACATCGAGGGCGGGAAATTCCTTCGCCGCCAGTTCGGATGCGGAATACACCGAAGCGCCCGCCTCCGACACCACCACCTTGGTGAGCTTCAGTTCCGCATGCTGCTTCATCAGCTCGCCCGCGAGCTTGTCGGTTTCGCGCGAGGCCGTGCCGTTGCCGATGCTGATCAGGTCCACCGCATGCTTCTTCGCCAGCATGGCGAGCGCCCGGAGCGACCCGTTCCAGTCATTGCGCGGCACGTGCGGATAGATGGTGGCCGTTTCCAGCAGCTTTCCGGTGCGGTCGACGACCGCGGCCTTGACCCCGGTGCGCAGCCCCGGATCGAGTCCCATCGTGACGCGCGGGCCGGCCGGCGCAGCGAGCAACAGATCGTGAAGATTGTGCGCGAAGACGCGGATGGCTTCCTGTTCCGCGCGTTCGCGCAAATCCGCCAGCAGTTCGGTTTCCAGCTGCCAGGAAAGCTTGACAGCCCAAGTCCAGTGCGCGGTCTGCAGCAGCCAGGCGTCGGCCGCCTGTCCGCGGTCCGCAATATCGAAGCGTGCGGCGACTTTCAGTTCGCAGGCATTGAACGCCCCGGCGGGCGCGCCGGCCGCGATTTCCTCGGGCAATTTGAGCGAAATCCGCAGGATCTCTTCCTTGCGCCCCCGAAACAGCGCAAGCGCGCGATGCGGAGGAACCGCTTTGAGCCCTTCTTGGTAGGCGAAGTAGTCGCGAAACTTCGCGCCCGCCTCTTCCTTGCCGTCGGCCACTGCCGAGACCAGCACCGCGTTGCTCTGCATATGAGCGCGCAAGCCGGCCAGCAATTCGGCATCTTCGGCAAACTGCTCCATCAGCACCTGCCGCGCGCCCTCCAACGCCGCTTTGACGTCGGGCACTCCAGGGTTGTCTCCTTGCTCGGTGGTGAAGGCCGGCTTGAGGTATTTCGCCGCCTCGGTTTCGGGACTGAGCGTGTGATCGGCGAGCAGAGCGGCCGCCAGCCCATCGAGGCCGGCCTCGCGCGCAATCTGCGCCTTGGTGCGGCGCTTCTGTTTGTAGGGCAGATACAAATCCTCGAGCCGCTGCTTGGTGTCGGCCGATTCGATGGACGCGCGCAGCGAGGGAGTGAGCTTGCCCTGCTCCTCGATGCTCTCGAGAATGGCCGCACGCCGCTCGTCCAGCTCGCGAAGATAGATCAGCCGCTCCTGCAAATTGCGCAACTGAGTATCGTCCAGGCCGCCGGTGGCCTCTTTGCGATAGCGCGCAATGAAGGGCACCGTGGCGCCTCCATCGAGCAATGCAACCGCGGCGGCAACTTGCTGCACCGTCGCGGAGAGTTCCCGGGCGATGCGATTTTCAACTGTAGTGGACATGGATTGAGGGGATCACGGATGTTTATTGAAGGGCACTCGAAGGGTGCGCACTATGCAGAATCGGCCGCCGCCGGACAAGTCCATGCGCGCCCTATCACCCCGCCTCGCAAATGCAGGATTTTTGCGCGAGCCTGCACCGCGGCGAGTACCGTGTATTGCGCAACAATGAGCCTTGACAATCTCAGCTCT
The DNA here is from genome assembly GCA_963784105.1 of uncultured Gammaproteobacteria bacterium. Lineage (GTDB taxonomy): Bacteria > Pseudomonadota > Gammaproteobacteria > Steroidobacterales > Steroidobacteraceae > Bog-1198. Next base: position 477,731 of record CAWAQE010000002.1, on the reverse strand, counting down.
TTTTCCCTGGACCGTACTTGGCACTCCATTCTTCGCTCGCTCGTCGGCGTATCTCTTCGAGACTCAATTTAGGAGATTCCTGCTGACGCATCTTTCGCCACTCCATGCACGCGTTGCGGCGCTCCTCTTCAAGGCTGAGTCGTCGCGCCGGGTCGGGCCGCGCGCTTCCGCGGGACGTCGCGAACACCAATTTCTCGGGACCGACGATGTCTTCGAACCGTCGCAAGGGCGGTGGCGGCGGAGGATAGCGTCCCATTTTGGAGTTCCAATAGGCCCATGAGCGCGGATCGATGATGCCGGGCGGGGCGTGGTCGAGCGCCACTTTGAAATCTTCGTCAGATACATAACGCCGTATCACGCGCATCTCTTCATGCATCGCATACGTCATCGCGTAGGCCATGAATCGTACGGGATCGGACAGGGATTTTGCGGGCGGCTCAAACCAAATGATTTGGGCGGCAATTGTCGCGGTTTCTTCGTTCAGCGGTATCGCCTTCATATATCTGACCCATATTCTTCGGATCCGCCTCGGGTCATGTCGGCCAGAACAGGCAGGCGGTCCAGATCAACCTCTCGCGCAGCCTCCGCCAAGCGTGCTTTAGTATCTTCCGGCAAACTCCGAAGATCTCCGTCTTCGAAATACGAGAGCGCCTTCAGAGTAATCTGCGGGTTGAAGGATACGCCATACAACGTCTGCGCTGCCGTCAGAGCCATCGGTAGGCTGATTCCTCCCTCGCCGATCAGTATGTCAAGGTCGATGTAGTCTTTTGCTTCAGGGCGTACCTGTACGACTGCGGCCTTAGTACCCGCAAGATCAAGTAGCGACGCGATTTTGAGACCGTTGTCATCACTTGTCAGTGGTGGCATGAGGCGTGGCAGATTCGGTACCCCAAAGAACGATACCGCGACTTGACCACCTCGATTCAAGATTGCAGTGAGAGTGTTGCTTTCGCGTTGTCGGATTCGAGCTTGCGCCAGGAACGGAATCGAAGCCTGAAGCTTTGCTGGGTCAAAAGCGCGATTTCCAAAGAAGTCAAAATCCACGGATTGCCTATGCCCCAGCTGCAAGGCGATTGCCGTGCCTCCATACAGCGTAAATTCGACGGGTACCTGATTGAATTCATTCCACAGCTGACGTTGAGCTGCTGGGAGAATTTCCAAGCGCGGCGAAAGTTTTTTCATGCGCAAAACCGAATTGGCACGAACCCCAAGGAATTCTACTTCATTCCAGGGCGCGGATACGGTTCGAAGTCCCTGGCGTTCGCACGCAAGCTCGGCGGCTAGACCTTGAACAAGAAATAATGATCGAGGATCAATGCCGCGAACAGCAGCATCAGATAGGTGATGGAAAATCTGAAGGTGCGCATGGGCAACTCGGGGCGCAGGCCGCGATTCAGCGCCAGCACGTAGTACAGGAATCGGGCGTTCAGAAGGATGGCGGCGCCCAGGTAAATGAAGCCGCTCATGCCGGTGAGATACGGCAAGAGCGTGGTCAGCACCAGGAGGATGGTGTAGAGCACGATCTGCAGCCGGGTATAGGGGATGCCGTGAGTCACGGGCAGCATGGGAATCCCCGCCTTGGCGTAGTCGTCGCGCCGCGCGATGGCGAGCGCCCAGAAATGAGGCGGGGTCCAGGTGAAAATGATCAGGAACAGGAGCAGCGCGTGCGGGTCGATGGAATTGCTGACGGCGGCCCAGCCGAGTATCGGCGGCGCGGCGCCGGCGGCGCCCCCGATGACGATGTTTTGCGGCGTGGCGCGCTTCAGCCACATCGTATAAACCATGGCATATCCGATCAAGGAGCAGAATGTCAGCGCGGCGGTGAGCGGGTTGACGAGCAGAGCCAGGATGAGCATGGATGCGAGTCCGAGCAGCGCCGCGAACGCCACCGCGTGACGCTTCTGCAAATGTCCGGTGGGCAGCGGCCGGCGGCGGGTGCGCGCCATTTGCTCATCGATGCGGCGGTCGAGCACATGATTGAACGCGGCGGCGGATCCGGACGCCAACGCAATCCCCAAGGTACCGAAAAGCAGCGCGGGCAGCGGTACCATGCCCGGCGAGGCCAGCACCATGCCGACGACCGCAGTGAACACGATCAAGAGGCTCACCTTGGGCTTGGTGAGTTCCAGGAAATCACGCCATCGGCCGGCGCCGACGAGGGCAATGGATGGGCTATCGGGTAGGGTCGGCACGTTGCAAGGGTACCATGCCGATTGCGGGCGCCGGCCAAAGGGAGTGCAGCAGAGTCACCATGCTGATGACCAGAAAGGCGGCGCCGGCATTGTGCAGAGTGGCCAGACTCAAGGGAACGCCCCAGTGCACCATCGCCACGCCGATCGAGATTTGCAGCGCGACGGCAAAGATCACCAGGCCCCCGGCGAAGGCCAGGCGCCGGCTCCTGGCGCGTGCGGCCACGAAGGCCCCAAGAGCGATCAGGATCGAGCCTGTCGCCACGGCGCCCAGCCGGTGCGTGAAGTGAATGGCGACGCGCGCCGGATTCGCCAGTATGCCGCCATCGAAGTCCAGATTGAGCCCGCGCCACAGAACGAAGGCGTCGCGAAAGTCCATCGGCGGCCACCAGGAGCGTTGGCAGGTCGGAAAGTCCGGGCAGGCCACCGCGGCATAGTTGGTGCTGGTCCATCCTCCCAGGGCGATCTGCACCACCAGCACGGCCAGGCCCACGAGGGCGTACTTGCGCAGGGCCGACTCCCGCGCCGTCAACAGCCGCCTCTCCGGTGCCAGCGACAGCCACCATAGAAGCCCCAGGGTGGTCAGGCCGCCCAGCAGGTGTCCCGTGACGATGAGGGGCTTGAGCAGCAAGGTCACCGTCAACGCGCCCAACGTGCCTTGCGCGCACACGACGGCGAACAACAGAGCCGCCGGCAGCAGCGGCGGGTCCTGTTCCCTGCGCAATCGCACCGCCCATACCAGCAGGACGGTGATGAGCAGCCCCAAGGTGGTCGCGAAGTAGCGGTGAATCATCTCATGCAGCGCCTTGGCGAAATGCGAGCCGGACTGTGCGGCGGCATGGCCGGCGTTCGGATAAAGGTGCCCGTAGCAACCCGGCCAGTCCGGGCATCCCAGGCCGGCATCGGTGAGGCGCACCCAGGCACCCAACACGACCACCGCCGCCGCGAGCAGCGCCCCGGCCAATGCCAGCCGCCTGAACCAGAATATTCGCCGTTGCGGAGTCATACGCTAGCCTATGGAGGAAAGCCGCAACAGGCGCTTCATGTCTTCGAGCATGCCCTTGGCTTTCACGTCGGCGGCATAGAACATCATGAGATTGCCCAGAGGATCGATCAAATATACGCGCGGCGCGCCGCTCTGGTTCGAAGCCGGAGCAGCCGCCGGATCGTACCCCGGCAGGAGTGCTAGCAGGGGCGCGTCCGCCGCACTGGCACGAATCGCGATCAAGTCCGGGTGCTGCTCCCGCAAAAACTGCGCATCGCAGCAATCGCCGTCGGCGATGAGCACACGCTGTACGCGGTCCATGTCGCGATCCAGAGCCAGCCGTACTTGCCGTGTGTCGTAGAGCCGGCTTCGACAGCTTTCGTCGCAGGGGCCGGACAGCACGTACAGGAAGGTCCACTTGTGCGTCAGGAAATTCGCAGTGGTAGTTCCGGAACCCATGAGGGGCAAGACGAGCGCCGGCAGCGGCCGCGCCGGGCGCACCAATTCACCCACGTTGACGTGGCCGCCGGGATGCCAGGTGCCGTGACCGTAATAGAGATAGAAGGCAAGCCCCAAGGGCGCAAAGAACATCAGCGCCAAGCCGATCAGCGCCCGCCGCTGGCGGCGATCGTGCGCACCGCGATCCTGCGCGGGGCGATCCTGCACGGGGCGATCAGGGGTCGTGTCCGGGCCGGTCACTTCGGCACGCCGGTGCCGCGCCCGCGATCGGTGTTCGGGCGTAGGTTGGTGACGATGTAGATGATGGCCAGAGTCAGCGCGAGAGCGAACCACTGCACCGCGTATCCGATATGGCGCATCGGCGGAAATCCGGGCGGCGTCCAATTCCGGACGTAGCCGTCGGGCTCGCCGGGATCGAGCAGCACCAAGTCTGCCGCGGAGGTCCAGGAGCTTTCGTGCAAGAGCCGCGCGATGTCGCTGCGGCTGGGAAAGGCGGCCACCACCGGGTAGGGCGGCGCGAGTTCAGCCTTGGTGCCCAATTGAATGCCGGGGCTCGGCATGTTGTCGGCGCGGCCGCGCACCTCGCGCGGATTGCCCGGAACCGGAATGGAGGGCCGCACGGCTCGGCTCGCTCCCAAGGGCACCCAGCCGCGATTGACCAGCACCCAGCCGCCGCCCGCCAGGGCGAAGGGCGTGATCACGAAGTAGCCCGCCCTTTCGGCATTGACCATGTTGTCGATCAAGATTTGGCGGCTTTGGTCGTAGTGTCCGCTCGCCGCGATGTGCTGGTAGCGCCGCAGGTGCGGCGTGTGCAGATCGATCGGCTGCGTCGCATCCGTGCCCGCCGCGAACGAGTCGAACAGTATTCGCTTCTCCGCGGCACGGCGCAGCTGCCACCGGCCCAGCGATATCAGCAGCGCAATGAGGACGATGGTGAGAAGCGTCGTGAACAGCCGCGGCGCGAAGATACGGGAACCGATTCTAATCGACACGATATACTGTGTGCCCCCTGTTCAACATCGATGGGCGGCCGTGGCATTCAAATATCTCGTCATAGCGATGCTGGTGCTGATCTTGATCAGCCTCGGCAGAGCGCTGTTCCTCTTGACGAGCAGCAAGCCGGAAGACGGCGCCAGGATGGTCAAGGCATTGGCCTGGCGCATCGGCCTGTCGGTGCTGTTGTTCGCGCTGCTGATCGTCGCCTACTACTGCGGGTGGATCTCTCCGCCGCACGTGACTCCGGGCTACAGCCAGTAGACGAAGGTAAACAGCCCGAGCCAAACCACGTCGACGAAGTGCCAGTACCAGGCGACGGCTTCGAAGCCGAAATGCCGCTGCGGAGTGAAGTGGCCGTTCATCACCCGGAACCAGATGACCGTCAGCATGATGGCGCCGACGGTGACGTGCAGTCCGTGAAACCCGGTCAGCATGAAGAAGGTCGAGCCGTAAATGCCGGTGCCGAGCTGCAGGCCGAGCTCGGTGTAGGCTTCGTGATACTCGTGCGCCTGCAGCCCGACGAACGTAAAGCCCAGCAAGAAGGTCATCGCCAGGAAGATCTTCAAGCGCGTCCGATGGCCGGTGATCAGGGCGTGGTGCGCGATCGTGACCGTGACGCTGCTCGTGAGAAGGATGGCGGTATTGATGGCGGGCAGCCCGATCGCCGGAATGGTCTCGAAAGTACCGTTGGCGCGCGGACCCACGGCGGCCGGGCCATTGGTCGGCCAGTTTCCGGTGTAGTCGTTCCACAGCAGCAATTTGGTGAAGATCTTCACGCCGTCGCCGGAAAGCCAGGGGACGGAAAAATTCCGCGCATAGAAGAGCGCGCCGAAGAAGGCGCCGAAGAACATCACCTCGGAGAAGATGAACCACATCATTCCCATGCGGAACGAACGGTCCACGGCCATGTTGTAGATGCCTTTCTGATTCTCGCCGATGACGGTGTGGAACCAGAAAATGAACAGCAGCGCCAGCATGGTGAAGCCCGGAACGAGGGACCAGGCCGGAAGCCACCCATCCAGGGTGGCGATGGCGCCCGACATCATCGTAAAGAGCGTTATGGATCCGAAGATGGGCCACGGGCTGCTGTGAGGAATGTAGTACTTTTGTGCATCCGCGTGCGCTTGCGCCATGATTCGATCTCTATGATTCGATTTCTAAAGGGTGAACGAAAACAGTAGTTTAAAACGTTTGCCTAGTTGCGTGTTGCCGATTGCGTCGTATCGTAGATTGTATATGCCAACGTGAGTGTATCCACGTAGTCCGGCAATTGAGGGTCGACGATGAATCGCACCGGCAATTCCCGGGCTTCGCCGGCGGTGAATTTTTGCGGACTGAAGCAAAAGCACTCGGTTTTGTGGAAATACCTGGCCGTGCCGGTCGGTGAGATGCTGGGAACGGCTTGCGCCACGGCCGGCGCATTGGTCAAATTCTTGGCGAAAAATTCGGCGTCGTAGAGCTTGCCGGGATGAATTCGCATTGAGGCGACCTTCGGCCGGAAATCGAAGCTGCCCACCGACGCGGGCTGGGCCATGAACTCGATGGTCACTTCGCGGTTCGGATCGACGGCCTCGTGGGCCACCGACTTGCCGTCTTTGGCTTCCGCATTTCCGATGCCGGCGGCCCGGCACAAGACATCGTACAGCGGCACCAGCGCCCAGCCGAATGCAAAGCTCCCGGCCGTCATGATCAGGAGCCCCCTGACCAGTTTGCGGTTGGCGCGCCTTTTCGGATCCATCGGGTCCATCAGTGATGACTGCGGTACACCAGCAGTGCGATGAAGGCGATATAAAGCGCCACCGCCACGGAGCCTAGGCCCAGCGCGCCGTTACGGATACGGCGCTTCAAATCCGGGCCCGAAGCCCCGGTCTCGCTCGTGCTCATTTAATCTCGGGAGCCGTGCTGAAGCTGTGATACGGCGCGGGAGACGGCAATGTCCACTCGAGACCCGTGGGATGCGTCCCCTCCCAAACCTTGCTCGTGGCCTTCTTGCCGCCGCGCACGCAGGTGATCACCACGATGGCGAACAGGATTTGGGACAGCCCGAAAGCGAATCCGCCGATGGACGAGACCATGTTCCAATCGGTGAACTGCACGGCGTAATCAGGAATGCGCCGCGGCATCCCCGCCAACCCCAGGAAATGCTGGGGGAAGAACAGAACGTTGACGAAAATCGCCGATAGCCAGAAGTGCGTCTTGGCCAGAGTCATGTTGTACATGTGGCCGGTCCACTTCGGCAGCCAGTAGTACACCCCGGCCATGATCCCGAATATGGCGCCCGGCACCAGCACATAGTGAAAGTGCGCGACCACGAAGTAGGTCTGGTTGTACTGGAAGTCCGCGGGGACGATGGCGAGCATCAATCCCGAGAAGCCGCCGATGGAGAACAGGAACAGGAACGCGATCGCGAACAGCATGGGGGGTTCGAAGGACAGCGAACCGCGCCACATCGTGGCGGTCCAGTTGAACACCTTCACGCCCGTCGGCACCGCGATCAGCATGGTCGACATCATGTAGAAGAGCTGCGCCGCTTCCGGCATCCCGTCCACGAACATGTGGTGGCCCCAGACGATGAAGGACAGGAATGCGATCGAGGCGATGGCGTAGATCATCGAGGTCGCGCCGAACAGGGGCTTGCGCGAGAAGGTCGGCAGGATTTCCGAGATGATGCCGAAGGCCGGCAGGATCATGATGTAGACCTCGGGATGCCCGAAGAACCAGAAGATGTGCTCGAACATCACGGGGTCGCCGCCGCCCCCGGCATTGAAGAAGCTGGTGCCGAAGAAATGATCGGTCAGCAGCATGGTGACGGCGCCGGCCAGTACCGGCATCACGGCGATGAGCAAGTAGGCGGTGATCAGCCAGGACCAGGCGAACAGCGGCATCTTCAGCAAAGTCATGCCGGGAGCCCGCATGTTCATGATGGTGACGATCACGTTGATGGCGCCCATGATGGAGGAGGCGCCCATCATGTGAATCGCGAAGATCACCATGGGAAAGCTGTCGCCGGTCTGCAGGGACAGGGGCGGATACAGGGTCCAGCCGCCGGCGATGGCTCCGCCGGGCACGAACAGCGTCGACAGCAGCAGGGTGAAGGCGAACGGCAGAATCCAGAAGCTGAAATTGTTCATGCGCGGCAATGCCATGTCGGGCGCGCCGATCTGCATCGGGATCATCCAATTGGCCAGGCCGACGAAGGCCGGCATGACCGCGCCGAAGATCATGACCAGCGCATGATTGGTGGTCATTTCATTGAAGAAGGCCGGATCGACCAGCTGCAGGCCGGGCTGAAACAATTCCGCCCGGATCACCATCGCCATCGAACCGCCGATGAAGAACATGATCAGGCTGAACACCAGGTACATGGTGCCGATGTCTTTGTGATTGGTCGCGAACAGCCAGCGCTTGATGCCCGTCGCCGGTTGATCGTGATGGTCGTCGTGGTGAGCGGTGTCGCTTGCGTGGGCATTGGCCATGGTGCAAAAGCTCTCTCTGTGTAAAGTGCGGTATTAGTTCGTCGCGGACGGCAATAATTTCGTTGCGGCCGGCAATAATTGCGCGGAAGGCGGCGGACCGGCGGCGGGCGTCGCCGCCTGCTTCAACGCCGCCTTCTGTTCCTCCACCCATTTCTTGAAATCGTCGGGAGTTCGCACATCCACGACGATGGGCATGAAGCCGTGATCGCGGCCGCACAGCGAGGTGCATTGGCCCCGATAAATGCCTTCCTTGCCCGGGTCGACCCTGAACCACAGCTCATTGACGAAACCCGGGATGGCGGAGCGCTTGGCGCCGAAATCGGGGACCCACCACGCGTGGATCACATCGGCCGAGGTCAGCAGCAAGCGCACTTTGACGCCGCTGGGAATGACCAGGGGATGATCCACGTCCAAGAGATAGTTGGGCACCGTCTTCGGGTCGATGCCGGAGTGCAGCTGGCGCGCGAAATTCGAAGCGCGGGACAGCGTCGAGAAGAAGCCGATCCCCTCGGCCGCATCCATGTACTGATACTGCCATTTCCACTGATAGCCGGTGACCCGGATCGAGAGCTCGGAGTTGCGCGTGTCTTCCATCATGAGGATGACTCGGGCGGCGGGAATGGCCATTGCCACCAGGATCACCACCGGAATGATGGTCCAGATGATTTCAACCTTCGTGCTGTGCACCATGTTGGTGTCGGGCACGGCGCCCTGCGAGTGGCGAAAATTCACCAGGGCATAAATCATCACCCCGAACACCACCACGGCGATGGCGACGCAGACCCAGAAGACCTCCATGTGCAGAGCGTAGATCTCCCGGCTCAGGCTGGTGACGCCGATGGGCAGGTTGTAGCCGTTGGAGGTGTTGGCCTCGGCCTTGACCGCCAGTCCGAGGATGGCTAGGCAAAGCGCCCGAGCCCAGGCACTTCCCCTGGAACGAGGGGCCAAGTTGCTGTCGTCAATGTCGGCTCTGATAACGCTCATCTAAACGGATCCCCTCAGTTCTGTCGATTTCAAGCGGCGGCGACTCATTCATGCCGCCCACCAAGTAACGCAAACGCTCCGCCAAGCGGCAGCGGTCTTCCTCCGTGAGGAAACCGCCCACTTCGACAGCCTGCCCGCGGCTCTCGATAGTCAACCGGCTCGTGCTGTGGCGCCGTGGCGGACTGCGAAGTCTAACCTTCGCCCAATGCCGCGCAAACTCTTGTTTTTGCGCGCCGTGCCGGGAACGCGTCACGAGGCTGATTTTCGAGTCGGTGATCAGCACCGTTTGCGTGTACTTGCCCCGCCTCATGCTGGCCTGCAGGGCGAGGCCGAGCCCCAGCATTTCCAGCGCCCAGAACGGCAATACCGGCCAAAACCCCCGGAACACGAAAGCCAACGCAAAAGCCAGCGAAAACAGGCACGTAGAGCCAAAGAAAAGCACGGCGCCTGCGGCACTCAGCGAACAATTCGGCGCCAGTTCGATGCGCTGTTCCATGCTTCCTAGGATAACTCAGCTCATGCCGTCTATGCATTGACCGGAATTAAAGCATCGACCGCAAGGGACTGCGCCAGGATCCGCGGGTCGGCTTGCGGCTCGTAGGGGAAAATACCCAGACAGGGAGCCGAAATCCGCCTCTCGAGCGTCGAAACATTTTCGACCGGGCGTTCGAACGCGGGATCGATGGAGTTCGCCACCCAGCCGCGCAGCCGCAAACCGCGCCGTTCGATGGATTCGACAGTCAGCAAGGCATGATTCAAACAGCCGAGGCGCATCCCGACGACCAGGACGATGTCCATTTGCCAATGAGCCGCGAGATCCGCGAAACCGCGTGCATCGTCGAGCGGCGCCAGCCATCCGCCCGCGCCCTCGACGATGAGGTACTGGCTGCGCATTCTCAAACGCTCCAGCGACCGATCGAGGACGCCGAAATCGATGTCGACGCCCGCTTCCCGGGCTGCGATATGCGGTGCGATGGCCGGTGCGAAGGCGTACGGATTCACCTCAGAATATTGAGCGCGCACGTTCATCGCAGCGAGCAGGATCAGCGCATCGTCGCTGCGCAGTCCCGCCGGCGTGTCGGCGCAGCCGGAAGCCACCGGCTTCATCGCGCCGACCCGGACGCCGCGGGCGGCCAAGGCGCAGCACAAGGCGGCGGCGATGCGCGTCTTTCCCACCCCGGTATCGGTGCCGGTGACGAATAGAGCCTGGGGGGTGGGATGGGGCATCACGAGGGGCCGCGATCACGGACGGCGCCGAGAGCGCAATTGCTGCCTGACTTCATCGAGAGATACCGTGGCGCCTGCCTGGCCCGCGCGCCGCGCAGCCGCGCCGGGCGCCCAAGCGTGGGCGAAAACCACTTCATAGGTGGCCGGCAAGCGGCCATCCTGCCGAAATGCTTCATAGGCCGCCTCCAACGCCGCGAATTTCCGCCGCCCCGTCAGTCCTCTGGCTCGGCCCATGGTGGCGTTGTGCGCTCCGGTGGCCTTGAGATCCGCGGCGACCCGCCGCACATCCTGGTAAGTCAGGGTGTAGCGCTCCACATCCAATACCGGTGCCGCGAACCCGCCCCGTACCAACGCATCGCCGATGTCGTGCATGTCGATGAATCGATGGACATGGGTGTGCGAGTCCACCTCCTTCCAGGCGCTGCGCAGCTCGCGCAGGGTGTCCGGACCCAAGGTGGTGAAGCTGAGCAGTCCCTGCGGCGCCAACACTCGGCGAAATTCCGCGAACGCCGAATCAGGATGGCACCACTGCAGCATGAGATTGCTGAGGATCAAGTCGACGCTGCCATCCGCCAGCGGCAGGCGCTCGGCATCTGCACACACACGTGCAAAGCGGCGCAGCCAAAATTGTTGCCGGCGGGCAGCTCGTAGCATGCCTTGCGAGGCATCCAATGCGATCACTAGAGCCTTTGGGTATCGACGTATAAGTGCTCGACAGGCATGTCCCGTACCGGTGCCCGCGTCCACCACGACACGCGGCGAGAGGGCCATGAGGTCGAGGCGCGCCAAGAGGTTGGCGCGCACGTCGGCCTGCAGAACCGCCGCAGCATCATAGGTGCTCGAGGTGCGGTCGAAGGCGCGCCGCACCCAAGGAGTATCGAGCGCGTAAGCCGCGACGCCGTCCGGCGCGGGTTCATCCGGCGCGTTCACACCGCTGCCGCGTGGCTCTCCGCATGCGGCGCCATGCTCGGCGGAGTCGGCGGGGTCGGCGATGGTGCAGCCGTCGGCCGCTCTGTGCCGAGACGGCTTGGCGTGCCCTCGGCGGCGATTTTCAGGCGCCGAAACAAACTCTGATCGTGCTCGGTATCCGGATTGCCGGTGGTGAGGAGCTTCTCACCATAGAAAATGGAGTTGGCGCCGGCGAGGAAGCACAGCGCCTGCAACTCGTCGCTCATCTCGCTGCGGCCGGCCGACAGGCGTACATGGCAGCGAGGCATGAGAATGCGGGCCGCGGCAATGGTGCGGACGAAATCGAAGGGGTCCAGGGCGGCGGCATTCTGCAGCGGGGTGCCGGCAACTCGCACCAGCTGATTGATGGGAACGCTCTCGGGGTGGGCCGGCAGAGTGGCGAGAATGTGCAGGAGCTCCGCCCGGTCCTGCGGCTCCTCGCCCATGCCGACGATTCCGCCGCAGCAGACGCTCAAGCCTGCGTCGCGCACGGCCTGAAGGGTGTCGAGCCTATCCTGATAGGTTCGGGTGCTGATGATCTTCTCGTAGTACTGCGGCGAGGTATCGAGATTGTGGTTGTAGTAGTCGAGGCCGGCAGCCTTGAGTTCCTGCGCTTGTTCCGGGCTCAGCATGCCCAAGGTCGCGCAGGTCTCCATCCCCAGTGACTTCACTTCGCGGATCATGGCCAGCACCTTGCGCAGATCCTTGGGCTTTGGCGATCGGTACGCCGCGCCCATGCAGAAGCGCGTGGCGCCGGAATCGCGCGCGGCGCGCGCGCGGGCGGCCACTTCCTCCAGCTCGAGCAGCTCCTGCGCTTCCAAGCCCGTATCGAAGCGCACGCTTTGCGGGCAATAAGCGCAATCCTCCGGGCAGGCCCCGGTTTTGATGCTGAGGAGGGTGCTGATCTGGACGGTATTCGGAACTTGAAAGCGCCGGTGCACGGTTTGCGCCTCGTACACCAAGTCCATGAACGGCAACTCGAAAAGCGCTTTAACTTCGGCGAGCGTCCAATCGTTGCGTACTGTCACAAATACCTCTCGAGTGCCGGATGGTAGCCGAAGCGGTCGCGGCGGAAGCCAAGTATTCGATCCGCAGCCTTCTTAGTCAACCGAAGGGCCGCGATCCGGTTGACGAATGGGGGCCGGGGCACCGTTCGAGCGATTCGCATCGATTGGGACCATTTGCAGGGGAGCATCGGCCCATGCGGCGATGGCCTCCTCGCAATACGCCGCATCGTAGCGGCCGCGCATCGACTGGTTGGGGGTGTATTTCTCGCACTCCATCGACAGAGATCTCAATTGCGGGTCCGTCAATTGTCCGACGGGAGGACTGTGCATGAGCCTCACGGGCGTGAGGTCCGCGGGATCGCCGCCGCAGGCGCTCAAGGAGGCGCCGAATGCCCAGGAGGTGCAGAATCCGACGAGCAGCCTGCGGGCCGACTTCGTAGCCGCGCGCCGCCCGCCGCCCGCGCCGTCAGCGCCGTCAGCGCCGTCAGCGCCGTCAGCGCGCAAACTGATACTCCAGCGCCATGCCGATGAACACGGCCATTCCGAAATAGTTGTTGTTCAGAAAGGCGCGAAAGCAGGCCTCGCGCTCGCGCCTGCGTATCAGCCACAATTGATAAGCGAAAAATGCCGCGCCCGCCCACAGACCCATGGAGTACCAATAACCCATGTGAATCATGCGTCCCACCAGATAGAGCGCGAGCAGCGTCATGATTTGCAGAACGGCAATGATGTGGCGATCCGAATCGCCGAACAGTATCGCAGTCGACCGAACTCCGATCTTGATGTCGTCATCGCGATCCACCATGGCATAGATGGTGTCGTACACGGTGACCCAGAGCACATTGGCCAGCAGCAGCAGCCACGCCACGCGCGGCACCTGTTCGTACTGCGCCTCGAAGGCCATGGGGATTCCCCAGCCGAAGGTCAGGCCCAGATACATCTGCGGCACCGCGAGGAAGCGCTTGATGAAGGGGTAACTGACCGCCAGAAACCCACCCGCCACGGCCAGGAGCAGCGTCGCCTTGTTCAGTTGCAGGGCGAGCATCAAAGCCGTCATGGACAGCGCGGCGAACAGACCCAAGGCCTCCAGAGTGGAGATGCGCCCGGCCGCCAGCGGCCGATCCTTCGTGCGCGCCACATGCGGGTCGAAACTGCGGTCGGCGTAATCGTTGATGGCGCAGCCGGCGGATCGCATGAGAACGGTTCCGGCCACGAAGATGATGAATATGCGCGGGTTCGGCCTGCCGCGGCTGCTGATCCACAGCGCCCACAGAGTCGGCCAGAGCAGCAGCCAGATGCCGATCGGACGATCCAAGCGCATCAGGCGCGCGTAATCCAGCAATCCTTCCAGGACCCGCGGCAGCTGATGGATGGTCCACGGATGAAAGCGCACACGGAAGGCGAACCAGCGCCAACGCTCGGCGACGCGTTGGATCAATTCATCGCCTGAGCGCGGCAGTCGCACGCCGGCGCGGCCTTTAGGCGCGGCCCACGGCGGGCAGGAAGAGCTCTTGGATCAGGAGTGGCGCGCCGCGCAACGAGACGCGCGAGCGGCGCGCCCAAAGGCCTGCGGGCTTTACTTCGGCATCGCGCAGTGCGCGCGCCGTCACGGGGTCCTCCGCGCTCAGCCAGGCGTACTCATAGGAACTGCGCTCGACCCCCGACAAGTCGCTCAATGTTTCGCCCAACGCCGCGTCGCCCAACTCGGCAAGCCAGGGATGGGCGCATAGCGTGGAGTCCGGCATGACGGTCTGCTCGAACACCCATACGATATCGCCGCGGGATACCTCGACATCCCGGAACAAGCCCGCGTTATCGGCCGTCCGCAATGCCGATTTGCACGCGGCATTGAGCAGCCCCGTCCATTGATCTACCAGACGCAGCGCGAAGTGGTCGCCGCATACCGCCTTCATGCGCACGGTGAGTAGACCCTTGCCGATCAGCCAGGAGCGCACCTGAGGGTCTACGGTCAACTGTCCCAGGCGCTCCGCGGGGAGCCATTGAGCGGCTTCGATGCTGCGCGTCTTTCCGAGAGTCATGGTGCTTGGGTGTTGATAGACATTCCCCATTCTACCCGACCCGGCCGTATTGCTCCGCATGGCCGACCCAGCGGCCGACGAGGGGCGCAACGTGCAGAGGCCAGTCTCGCAGCAGGGTTTCCGCCGCCGTTTGCACTCGGGGCAGCAAATCCGCATCGCGCAGCAAATCAGCGACGCGCATTTGCGCAAGTCCGGTCTGGCGCGTTCCGAGCAATTCGCCGGGTCCGCGCAATTCCAGGTCGCGCCGCGCCACCTCGAAACCGTCGTTGGTGTCGCGCATCACCGCCAACCGCTGCCGCGCCAGCGAGGATAGGGGCGAGCGATACAGCAGGAGACAGGAGCTTGCATGCCGGCCGCGGCCGACGCGGCCGCGCAGCTGGTGCAGCTGAGCCAGCCCTAAGCGCTCGGCGTTCTCGATGACCATGAGGGTGGCATTGGGCACGTCGACGCCGACTTCGATCACCGTGGTCGCCACCAAGAGCTGGATTTTGCCCTCTTTGAAGCGGCGCATGGTGGCTTCCTTCGCCGCGGCAGGCATACGCCCGTGGACCAGATCGACGCCAAGCTCCGGCAACGCGGCCTTGAGCGCCGCGGCGGTCTCTTCCGCGGCCTGATAAGGCATCTCTTCCGATTCATCGATGAGCGGGCACACCCAATAGGTCTGCCGTCCTTCGAGACAGGCGGTTCGAATCCGCTGCACCACCTCGTCACGGCGCGCTTCGGCCAGCACCACGGTCTTCACGGGAGTTCGCCCCGGCGGCAGTTCATCGATCACGGAAACATCCAGGTCGGCGTAGGCGGTCATTGCGAGGGTGCGCGGAATAGGGGTCGCGGTCATGATCAATTGATGTGGCTGATGGCCGTTGGAGGCGCCTTTTTCGCGCAGGCTCAAGCGCTGATGCACGCCGAAACGATGCTGTTCGTCGACGATGACCAAGGCGAGCGAGGAGAATTCGACGCTTTCCTGAAACAGAGCGTGAGTACCGACGACGATGGACGCGTGTCCGTTGCGAATGCCCTCAAGGATGACGCTGCGCGCCTTGCCGGTCCGCCGGCCGGTCAGAAGCGCGACCGCCACGCCCAAGGGCTCGAACCAGCGCCGGAAATTCTGCGCATGCTGATCGGCCAGCAGTTCGGTCGGCGCCATCAGCGCCACTTGTCGGCCGGTCTGCACCGCCTGGGTCGCGGCCAATGCGGCAACCAGGGTCTTGCCGCAGCCCACATCCCCTTGCACCAGCCGCAACATGGGCTTCCCCAAGGCAAGGTCGCGTTCGATCTCGAGCAGCGCGCGCTGCTGTGCCGGCGTCAATCGAAACGGCAATGCGGCCAGCAAGCCCGCCTTGAGAGATCCGTTCGATTGCAGAGGCCAGCCCGGATCGCTCTGGATGCGCTGCCGTAGCAGCTTGAGCGACAGCTGATGCGCCAGCAGCTCCTCGAACGCCAGGCGCCGCTGCGCCGGATGCCGCCCATCCAGCAATAAGTCCACGGGCGCGTCAGTCGGCGGTCGATGCACGTAGCGCAAGGCGTCGCTCAAGGAGGGCAGGCGCGAATCCGCCAGGACGGATGCCGGCAGCCACTCCTCGACCTCGCCCGCTCCCGTTTGATCCAGAGCCGTACCGACCAACATACGCAAGCGCGCTTGAGTCACCCCCTCGGTCAGGGGATAGATCGGCGTGAGATGATCATCGGGTGCCGCCCGGGCTTGGCCGTCGATGCGCCGGTACTCCGGATGCACGATTTCGAGGCCCTGGGGGCCGCGGCGCGCTTCGCCGAAGCAGCGGATGCGCGCGCCCCGCGCCAGACCCCCCTGCTGCTGCGCGGTGAAATAGAAAAAACGCAAGGTCAGAAAGCCGGAGCCGTCGCCGATTTTGCAGAGCATTTGCCGACGGCCGCGAAAAACGACTTCCGTGAGCAACACTTCGCCTTCGACCGCCGCACGCTGTCCGGCGCGCAGCTCCCCCAACGGCACCACGCGCGTGCGGTCTTCGTAACGCTGCGGCAGCAGAAACAAAAGATCCTGAGTGGTCTCTACTCCCAGCGCGCGCAGCCGCAGAGCAAGCGTATCGCCGACACCGCGCAATACCGTAACCGGCTTGAGCTCGATCACAGAGCGACGATGCACTCCACTTCGATCTGGGCGCCGCGCGGCAGCGCAGCCACGCCGACGGTGGACCTCGCGGGATAGGGCTCGCGGAAATATTCGGCCATGACCTTGTTGACCTGCGCGAAGTGGGAGAGATCGACCAGGAAAATCGTCGTTTTGACGATATGGTCGAAGCTTGCGCCGGCGGCCTCGACGACGGCCTTCAGGTTGTCGAACACCCGGCGGGCCTGGACTTCAATGTCGCCCTTGACCAATTCCTTGCTGACCGGATCCAAGGGGATCTGGCCCGAAAGCCAAACGGTGTTGCCCTCCCGGACGGCTTGAGAATAAGGACCGATGGCGGCGGGCGCCGCGGACGTCGAAACGATTTGTTTGCTCATGGCTCTGGCTTTGCTGATGTAAGGATGGTGATGATGATGGAAGATTGATGATGATGGAAAGACGTTAAAGACGTTAAAGACGTTGACGATGCAGCCTGGCGGCGGCCGCGTCGATCTGACTTTGAGTTTAAGCCAGGGTGCGAAATACCCGCTGCACATCCGGCATGCGCCGGATGGTCTTGATGACCCGCGCCAGATGCCTGCGGTCGCGCACCTGGAGCTGAAATTTCAGAGAAGAGCTGCTCACATCGCGTTCTTCCAAGGACACCTGGTCGATATTGGTCTCCGTTCCCGCGATGCTGGAAGCGACCGCCGCCAGCACGCCCACCCGGTTATTGATCTCCAGCTGAATCTCGCAGCTGAACAATCGGCCTTCGGTCGCTTCCCAGGCAACCGACAGCCACTTTTCCGGCTGTTTGCGGTACTCGGCGAGATTACCGCAATTCTGGCGATGAATCATCACACCGCGGCCCGCGCTCAAGTAGGCCATGATGGGGTCGTTCGGAATGGGGAAGCAACAGCGCGCATACGTGACCAGCAACCCTTCCGTGCCGGCGATCATCAACGGCCCGCTGTGAGTCCCGGCATGCTCGCCGCCGTCGCGCGGCTGCAGATGCCGTGCGACCAAGGGAGCCAGGCGCTCGCCCAAGCCGATTTTCTCGTACAGCTCGGCCGCGTCCTTCAGGTTCAGCTCCTTGACCACCGCGTCGATTTCCGCCGCCGGAATCTTTTTCAGGTTCAGGGAAAACTCCTCGAGGGCCAGCCCCAGGAGTCTGCGCCCGAGTTCCAGGGCCTCGCCGCGCTTCAGATTCTTCAAGTATTGGCGGATGGCGGCGCGTGCCTTGGCGGTCACCAGGAAGGTCGACCAGGAGGGATTCGGCGTCGCGCCTTTCGCCGTGATGATTTCCACGGTCTGCCCATTGCGCAAGGGGGTGCGCAGGGGCACCAGGCGCCGGTCGACTTTGGCGGCCACGCAGCGATTGCCGACATCGGTGTGGATGGCGTAGGCAAAATCCACGGCGGTGGCGCCGCTCGGCAGGCGCAATATTTTCCCCTTCGGCGTGAACACATAGACCTTGTCTGGAAACAGGTCCACTTTGACGCTCTCCAGGAATTCCTCGGAGCTGCCGCCTTCCTGAATCTGCACCAAGCTCGCCAGCCATTCCCGCGCCCGATCGTGCTCGATGCCGCCGAAGGTGTCGCCGCCGGATTTGTACTTCCAATGCGCGGCGATTCCGGACTCCGCGACCCGGTGCATTTGCTCGGACCGGATTTGCACCTCGATGGGTATGCCGTTGGGGCCGAACAGGGTGGTGTGCAGCGACTGGTAGCCGTTGACGCGCGGAATGGCGATGTAGTCCTTGAACCGTCCCGGCATGGGCTTGTACACGCTGTGCACCAACCCCAAGGTGCGGTAGCAGGTGTCGGCGCTGTCGACGATGATGCGAAACCCGTACACGTCGACCATTTCATTCAGAGAGATGCCCTTGTTCTGCATCTTCTTGTAGATGCTGTAAAGGTGCTTCTCGCGGCCTTCCACGCCGCCGGATATCTCGGCTTTCTTCAGGGCGCCCTTGAAGGTTTCGGCGATCTTGCCGATGAATTCCTTCTGGTTGCCGCGCGCGCGCTTCAGCTCCCGCTCCAGAACCTTGTAGCGGTAGGGGTAGAGAGCCCTGAAGCCCAGATCCTCGAGCTCGAGCTTGACCGCGTACAGCCCGAGGCGCTCGGCGATGGGCGCGTAAATTTCCAAGGTTTCACGGGCGCTGCGGCGGCGCTTGACCGGCGGCATCACGCCCAGGGTGCGCATGTTGTGCATGCGGTCCGCCAGCTTGACCATGATGACGCGGATGTCGCGCACCATCGCAAGCAGCATTTTGCGAAAGCTCTCGGCCTGGGCCTCTTGGCGATTCTTGAACTGGATCTGATCCAGCTTGCTGACACCGTCGACCAGCTCGGCCACCACCTGTCCGAAGATCGAGGCTATCTCGGCCTTGGCGGTCGGCGTGTCTTCGATGACATCGTGCAAAATCGCCGCCACCAGGGTGTCGGCATCCAGGCGCAGATCCGCGAGGATGTCGGCCACCGCGACGGGGTGGGTAATGTAGGGCTCGCCCGAGACGCGCTTCTGGCCGCGATGCTTTTCCGCGCCGAATTCATAGGCTTCGCGCACCCGCTCGACTTGGGCGGGCGACAGATAGGCTTCGAGTTTGTCTAAGAGCTGACTGATCCCGGTGGAGCGTCTTCCACCGGGTAGGAAACCGAGTATGGAAGACGCATAGTCCATCGTCGCTCTTGGGTGAAGACCGGTTGTTTAGTCCCCAAGGCCGAGTTGCGGCGCACGGAAATCCGACGGCATGTCCAGCTCGCTCACCGGCGGCTGCGCCGGCTCTTCGGGCTCTTCCAACATCTCCAGCGTGATATTTCCAGCGGCAATCTCGCGCAGCGCCACCACAGTCGGTTTGTCATTCTCCCAATCCACGGTGGCTTCCGCCCCGTTGGCCAGGCGACGGGCGCGCTTCGCGGCCAGCAACACCAGGTTGAACAGATTCGGTTCGTTCTGCAGGCAGTCTTCGACTGTGATACGCGCCATAACTCAGGGATTCCAATAAAGGGATTGTAAGGATAGCAGAAAACCCGCGGATCTGGCGAATTGCGCCCCAGACCCGGGCTATCGGGCTCGACGTTGCAGCGGCGCTACACGGGCCGGAGCAGTTCCGATACCAAATGCGACACTTCGGGCCTTTGCGCACCCAGATGGCTGCCGCGGTCTTCGACGATGGCCTGCAGGTCCGCGAGCGCCGTTTCGAATCGATCGTTGATCACGACGTAGTCGAATTCGGCCCAATGCGTGAGATCTTGCGCGGCGTCCTGCAGTCGTCGCTTGATGACCGCATCCGTATCGGTGCTGCGGGCCCGAAGCCGCTGCTCCAGGGAGGCGCGCGACGGCGGCAGAATGAATATGCTGCGCGCCTCGGGCAGCCGGGTGCGCACCTGGCCCGCGCCCTGCCAATCGATTTCCAGCAGGAGCTGCTCGCCGTTGGCGAGCGCCTCCTCGACGGTGTGCACACCGGTACCGTAGGAATTGTCGAAAACCTGCGCGTGCTCGAGGAACTCGCCCCGCGCCACCATCTCCGCAAATCGTTCCGTGGTCACGAAGTGATAATCCCGGCCCGGGACCTCGTTGGGCCGCGGCTTGCGCGTGGTGTAGGACACGGAAAAGCGGATGCGCGGCTCGCGCTCCATCAGCGCCTTCACCAGGCTGGTCTTGCCCGCGCCGGAGGGGGCTGACACGACGTAGAGGCGGCCGCGCTCCATGGACTTTTCGCGCTCCATCGATGGCTACTCGATGTTCTGCACTTGCTCGCGCATCTGCTCGATCAACACCTTCATATCGACGGCTGCGCGCGTGGTCTCGATGTCCTGAGACTTCGACGACAGGGTGTTGGCTTCGCGATTCAGCTCCTGCATCAAGAAGTCCAGGCGCCGTCCGGCGGCTTCCTGCCCACCGAAGGTCTTGCGCACCTCGGTCACGTGGCCGCGCAGGCGGTCGATCTCCTCGTCCACGTCCAGGCGCTGCGCGAGAATCGCCAGCTCCTGTTCAAGCCTGTCGTGGTCGACGTCGCTGACCAGCTGTGAAATGCGTTCGAGCAGTTTGGCGCGCATGCGCGCCCGCACCTCGGGGAGCCGGTCGGCCACGCGCGCGGCGAATTCGACCAGCCCTGCGCAGCGCTGTTCCAGTGCGTCGCGCAGACGGCCGCCTTCGCTGTCGCGAAAGCGCGCGAGCTCGGCCAGAGCCTCGGCGAGCAGCGCGTGCGCGGCGGCAATCATGGGGGCGTGGTCGCGCGTGCCGTCGCGGATCACGCCCGGCCAGCGCAGCAATTCCAGGGCATCGATGCGCGCCGCGGCTCCCGCCTGCGCGGCAATCGCCTGCGCCCGCTGCGTGAGGCTGGAGAGTAATTCGGCGTCGACTTCGAGCGCGCCCGCGATCACGGCGGGGCGAAAATGCAGGGAACACTCGACTTTGCCGCGGCGCACGCCGGCGGCTATGCTTTGGCGGAATTCAGCCTCGCCCGCCCGAAACTCCTCGGGCAACCGGCATCCCATTTCCAGAAAACGATGATTGACCGTCTTCAATTCCCAAGCCAACAATCCCCACGGGAACTGGCGCTCGCGCCGCGCAAAGCCGGTCATGCTACGAATCATAGGGGTCTGAAGCTAAAATCGGCCATAATCCATCCGTTTAGTTTATCAGATGCCGGGGAGCGGACATTGCAGATCGAGACCGCCGATGTCAGCCTCATCGGCCATCGCGAGGAAAATCAGGACCGGGTCGCGGTGGCGGCCGCCGATCATGCGGTTCTGCTGGTCGTGATCGACGGCATGGGCGGCCATGCGGAAGGCGCGCGCGCCGCTGAAACGGCGCTCTCGTCTCTGCTCGAGGCGTTCTGGCAAACACCGCATCCTATTTTCGATCCGCTGGGATTCTTGCATCTATCGCTGGGCCGCGCGCATGAAGAAGTCGTGAAGCTGGGGGTGGGCTTGAGCGTCGAAGCGCGTCCGCGCGCCACCTGCGCTCTGTGCCTGGTGCAGGACTCAGCGGCCTATTGGGCTCATGTCGGCGACAGCCGTATCTATCAGCTGCGGCAGGCCCGGGTACTGGATCGCACTCGCGACCACAGCCACGTCGAAGTGCTGCTGCGCGAGGGCTTGATCACCGAGGCCGAAGTGCAAGGTCATCCCATGCGCAATTATGTCGAGTGCTGCCTCGGTGGGGATGCGGCTTTGCCCGAGATGAGCATATCGACGCGCCGCAAACTCAAAGCGGGCGACGTGCTGCTGCTCTGCACCGACGGCGTTTGGGCGAACTTGAGGGATCAGGATTTCGTGCGCTTCGCACAGACCGCGGGCAAGCCCTTGCGTGAAACTTTGACGGATCTCGGCACGTTGGCGGTGGAGGCCTCCGCGCCCTATAGCGACAATGCCAGTGCGGCCGCGCTGCGCTGGCGGGCGGCATGAGCATCCGTCCGAGCGGCCGCGCGCCCGACGAGCTGCGCGCCTTGAGTTTCGAGCGCGGCTATACCCGGCATGCGGAGGGCTCGGTGCTGGTGGGGTTTGGAGCCACCCGCGTTTTGTGCACGGCCAGCATCGAAGACAGCGTGCCATCGTTTCTGCGCGGCCAGGCCCAAGGCTGGGTGACCGCCGAATACGGCATGTTGCCGCGGGCGACCCACACACGCTCGGCGCGCGAGGCGGCGCGCGGCAAACAGACAGGACGCACCCAGGAGATTCAGCGCCTGATCGGCCGGGCGCTCCGGGCGGTGGTGGACCTGAAGGGTCTGGGAGAACGCACCGTCACCATCGACTGCGATGTGCTGCAGGCGGACGGCGGCACGAGAACGGCTGCGATTACCGGCGGTTTCGTCGCACTCGCGGATGCCGTCGACACTCTGATCAAGCGGCGCGCCATCAGCGCAAATCCGCTGCACGGCCAGGTCGCGGCCGTGTCCGTCGGCATCTACCGCGGCACGCCGGTGCTCGATTTGGACTATGCCGAGGATTCGAACGCGGAGACGGATATGAACGTGGTGATGAACAGCGGCGGCGCCTTCGTCGAGGTGCAGGGCACCGCCGAGGGGCATGCGTTCCGCCGCCACGAGCTCGACCAATTGCTGGACCTCGCGGCTTCAGGGATCGCCCGCCTGCATGCGGCCCAGCAGAGCGCCCGTGCGGCCTAGGCCGCTCATCGTCGCCACCAGCAATCCGGGCAAGCTGCGTGAGTTCCGCGAGTTGCTCGCGGAGCTGCCTTTCGACCTGCACAGCCTCGGTGAATTGGGCATCGCTTCGCCCGAGGAGACCGGAACGAGCTTTCTCGAGAACGCTCTGTTGAAGGCCAGGCATGCCGCGGCAGCGGTCGCGGCTGCCGGCTTGCGCGGCACCGAGGGGCCGGGCTTCGCCGTCATTGCGGACGATTCGGGGCTGGAAGTCGACGCGCTCGGCGGCGCCCCGGGCGTTTTATCCGCGCGCTTTGCGGGACCCGGTGCCGACGATGCCGCCAACAATGCCAAGCTGCTCCGCGCTCTGAAGGGCATTCCCGACGAGCGCCGCGGGGCGCGCTATCGATGCGCGCTGGTGCTCGTCGCCGGCGCTGCGGACACGGAGCCGCTAATCGCCGAGGGCGTGTGGGAGGGAATCATCCTCGATGCCGCGCGCGGTTCGGGCGGATTCGGTTACGACCCGTATTTTTGGCTCCCGGAATTGGGCGCAAGCGCGGCGCAGCTCGCGCCCGGGGAAAAAAATCGCCTGAGTCATCGCGGCATTGCCATGCGCTCCTTGCGCGATCGATTGGCGGCGCGTGAACGGGAAGCGCGGCCGGCGGCTCCCGATCGACCGGGGACCCGCTCATGACCGTGGCCGCCGACGCCGCGCCGCCCGACGCCGCGCCGCCCGACGCCACGCGGTCCGACGCCGCGCCGTCCGACGCCGCGCGGCGCGAACCCGGGCCATCGCTGGCTTTGTACGTGCATATGCCCTGGTGTGTGCGCAAGTGCCCGTACTGCGATTTCAATTCGCATCAATTGAAGTCGGCCGCCCCCGATTCCTCCTACATCGATGCCCTGATCCGAGATTTCGACCTGGAACTACCGAGGCTGCGCGGCCGAAGGATCGACACGGTGTTTTTCGGCGGCGGCACACCCAGCTTGTTCCAACCCGAAGATTTCAGCCTCCTGCTCGGCGCACTGCGCCGGCGAATCGCGTTCGCCGACGACGCGGAAATCACCATGGAGGCGAATCCCGGGACCATTGAACGCGGCCGATTCTCAGGGTATCGGGACGCCGGCATCAATCGGGTGTCACTGGGCGCGCAAAGCTTCGCGCCGCGTGCGCTCGAGGCCTTGGGCCGCATTCACTCGGCCGACGACACGCATCGGGCCGTTGCCGAGCTGCGCGCGGCTAAGCTCGACAATTTCAATCTCGATTTGATGTATGCCCTGCCCCGGCAGACGATCGAGGAGGCGCTCGAGGATGTGCGAACGGCGTGCGCACTGGGGCCGGCGCATATTTCCTACTACCAGCTTACGCTGGAGCCGGGGACCGCATTTCACGCGCGTCCGCCGCCGCTGCCGGACGAAGATACCGCCTGGCAAATTCAGACCGAGGGCCAGAAGCTGCTGGCCGATGCGGGCTATATGCAATACGAAGTGTCGGCCTATGCGCGCGAAGGCGCGCGCTGCCGCCACAATCTCAACTACTGGCTGTTCGGCGACTATGTCGGCATCGGCGCCGGCGCGCACGGCAAGCTGAGTCTCGCGCTCCCGCGGAGCATTCTGCGTACCGTCAAACCCAAGCAGCCTCGCGATTATCTGGAACAACTGAGGCGTGCGGACGTCGCAGCGCCCGCCACCGCCACCGCCACCGCCACCAATGCGGCCAACGCGGCCAACGCGGCCAATGCGGCCAATGCCGGACCTGGGTCCGGCTCCGCGGCTGCGGGTCCGGCTGCAATTATCGGCGAGTGCACATACATTTCGCCCCAGGACCTGCCGTTCGAGTTCATGTTGAATGCGCTGCGGCTCAATGAGGGCTTTACGGCCGGCGACTACCGGCGCCAGACCGGGCTGGAAATAGATTCGGTGCAGGCCAAATTGACGGCAGGCGAGAGTCGGGGGCTTCTGACTAGGCGGGCGGACGTCTGGCGCCCCACCGAGCTGGGGCGGCGGTTCCTAAATGATCTCCAGGCAAGTTTTCTCGCCTAAGCTTATGCACACCGGGGCTCGGACCCCGCACAAAGGGGTACCTACAGCACATTGCACTCAACGTAGGTCAGATGCACCTCGTAACTGTTTGAAATATCGAAATAAAGCGACTTGTCTATTTTTTGACCAAGTTAACAATTACTCGAAATTCCGCTGTTTCAATTAGGTGGCTTCGCCGCCGTCCACAGACTTATCCACAGTTATTGTGGACAATTACGCAAGAGATTGCCTTAGCAGGCCTTTAGCGGGGCTTATGTCAAAGGCATTGCCGTGGCCGCATCGGTCGGATAACATGGTCGGCCCGGTTTTTGACGCGGGCTGCAAGGCCACGCCGAAAAATCCAGAGGGAATTTTAGGCGTGGCGATGCGTCCCTTCGTGGGCTCGTCGATTCTGCCGCTACCGACACATCGAGGTTCCTATGAAAGCCGGCATTCATCCAGAATACAAAGTCATCGCGGTCACATGCACCTGCGGCAATAAGTTCGAGACTCGCTCGACCATTGGCCAGGATCTGCAGGTCGAAGTTTGCTCCAACTGCCATCCCTTCTATACGGGCAAGCAGAAAATCGTGGATACCGGCGGCCGCGTCGACAAATTCCGCAAGAAGTACGCTGCGGCGGCCGCGAAGGCCTAAACCGCTGTTTTGTGCTGCAAGCTCTCGGGTGCGCGGACCTCGCATACGGTCTGCGCGCCTGAATTGAGCTGCGCTTGGCCCCGCTCAGATGGCGCGAGCGCCGCACGCCGACGGGCCGTCCAAGGACGGGCTCCCTTGATTCCGATGTTCGGCCGTGCAACGCTGCGGGGTCATTAACGAACCATCTACATCCCCGTCGGAAAAGCGCATGAGCACGAAATACGAACTCAAGAATCTCGCGACCGGAAAGACAACGCCCCTGAACGCCATTTCGGGCACCATCGGACCCGAAGCACTCGACATTTCCAATCTCACCAAGGATCAAGGGGTATTCACCTTCGACCCGGGCTTCATGGCGACGGCGAGCACGGAAAGCAAGATCACCTACATCGACGGCGAGGCGGGCATGCTGTTGTACCGCGGCTACCCCGTGGAGCAGCTTGCGGAGAAATCGTGCTTCCTCGAGGTGGCCAATCTGCTGATCAACGGCAGTTTGCCCACCAAGGCCGAGCTCTGTGCGTTCCAGAATTCGATCACGCGGCACACCATGGTGAACGAGCAATTGCTGCGCTTCTTCCAGGGTTTCCATCACGACGCGCATCCCATGGCCATGGTTTCCGCGGTGGTCGCATCGATGGCCGCGTTCTATCAGGATTCAACCGACATCGCAGATCCGCGGCAGCGCGAAATCTTCGCACATCGGATCATCGCGAAGCTGCCCACGATCGCCGCAGCGGCCTACAAGCACACGCTCGGCCAACCCTTCGTCTACCCGCGCAACGACCTGCGCTATTGCGCGAACATGTTGAACATGTTCTTCGCCGTACCGTGCGAGCCGTACGCGATCGACCCGGTCGCGGCCGAGGCACTCGATTTGCTGTTCATTCTGCATGCGGATCACGAGCAGAACGCCAGCACATCGACGGTGCGGCTGGCCGGCAGCACCGGCGCGAACCCCTACGCCGCCATTTCGGCAGGGGTCTCCGCTCTTTGGGGACCGGCGCACGGCGGCGCCAATGAAGCCGTGCTCGACATGCTGGACGGCATCGGCTCGGTGGGCAACATCGACAAATTCCTGGCGCGCGTGAAGGATAAGAGCGATCACGTGCGTCTGATGGGATTCGGACACCGTGTCTACAAGAACTTCGATCCGCGCGCGAAAATCATCCGCAGCATGTGTTATCGCGTGCTGGAGAAACTCGGCAAGACCAACAATCCGCTGTTCGAGCTGTCGCTGAAACTGGAGGAAATCGCACTCAAGGATGAGTACTTCGTGTCGCGCAAGCTATATCCCAACGTGGACTTCTACTCCGGCATCATTTACAGCGCGCTGGGAATTCCGCGCTCCATGTTCACCGTCATGTTCGCGATCGCGCGTACCGCCGGCTGGGTCGCACAGTGGCAGGAAATGGTGTCCGATCCTCACATGAGAATCGGCAGGCCGCGCCAGCTCTACACCGGACCTACACAGCGAGATTACCAGTCAATCGACAAGCGCTGATCGATGAAGGCGCGAGTTTACGCTGGATGGGGCGCGTTGGCGGCGATGCTCATTGGGGCCGTCAACGTTGCGCGGGCCGACGACACGTGTCCGAGTCCGGCGGGACCCGTGGCCTTGGGCACCGCGCAATGGAATGGCTGGGGCCGCGGGCTAGACAACACGCGATACCAGCCCGAGCCCGCGATTCGTGCCAGCGACGTGTCCAAGCTCGCCTTGAAATGGGCCTATGGCTACCCGATCGGCACCGAAGCCGGCCAGCCCACCGTGGTGGACGAACGGCTGTTCCTGGCGAGTTCCACCGGCCGCATCTATTCGCTCGACGCCAAAACCGGCTGCACTTATTGGACGTATGACGCCGCTGCGGGCAGCCGCACCGCGATCACGATCGGGGAACTCGCCCGCGAGAGAATCGCGGCCCTGCCCAGGAAGTTGAAGCGCACGCTGGCGCACCTGGACGTCATCAAGGCGCCGAGCGCCGCGATCTTCGGCGACGATACCGGCGCCGTGTATGCACTGGACGCGCAGAAGGGAACTCTGTTGTGGAAGACTCAGGTCGACAACCATCCGTCGGCGCGCATCGTCGGCGCGCCGACGATTTACAACGATCGAGTGTATGTGGCCGTGTCTTCCACCGAGGAGAGCGCCGCCGCCAATCCGAGCTACAGCTGCTGTACCTTTCGCGGCAGCGTCGCCGCACTGGACATCGCCACCGGCAGAATAGTGTGGAAGAGCTACACCGTTCTCGAGGAACCGAAGCCCACCCGCAAGAACAGCGCCGGTGTCCAGGAGTTCGGCCCATCGGGCGCGGCGATCTCTTCCTCTCCGACCATCGACGCCAAGCGCAACGTGCTGTACGTCGCCACCGGCGGCTCCGCCAGCGGAATCGAGCAGGCTTTGACGGATGCCGTCGTGGCCTTCGATCTGGCAGACGGCAAGCTGCGATGGGTGAAGCAATTGGTCAGGCCGGAGGGCGGAACCGCGGGAGCCGGCTTTTGGAGTTCCCCCGTTTTACGGACACTGGCGACCGGCAATCAAATCCTATTGGCGGGACAGAAATCAGGAGTCGTGTACAGCCTGGATCCCGACCACGGCGGGGACATCCTGTGGCAGACGAAAATCGGCAGCGCCGGGCCGCCCGTCGCGGTTGCCAGCGGTCCGAGCCTCTCGGGTTCGGCTGCCGCGGCTCCCGGGACGACGGCCTCGAGCGCGGGGGTTGCGGGCATGGTGGGTCCGAGCGCGGCGAGCACGGGTGTCGCGGGCGCCGCGGGCGGGATTGCGTGGGGCCTGGCGGCGGATCACCGCAATCTCTATGTAGCCGTCTCCGGTTTGCTGGCGCAGCCTGCGAATGCAACCGGCAGCTTGACGGCGCTCGACATGACCACGGGCACCGCGCGCTGGCACGCGCCGTCACCGGAACCGGCCTGCACCTGGGGCCCGCATAATTGCTGGCATGCACAGGCGCAAGCGGTCACGGTCATGCCGGGCAGCGCGTTCTCAGGATCGATGGACGGCCATTTGCGCGCCTATTCGACCATCGACGGCAAGATTCTCTGGGACTTCGACACGGCCAAGGACTTTCAAACCAAGAACGGCATCAAGGCGAGCGGCGGCCCCTTGGATCATGGTGGAGCGACCATCGTGACCGGCACCGTGTACGTCAATTCTGGCAATGCGCTGCTCGCCTTCACAGTGGGCGGAAAATAGGACTCGAAGAGCACACATGACATCCATCACGCGGCTGGCGTTGGCCGGACTTTGCTTGCTTTATGGTTTCACTGCGGTTCCTGGGCCGGACTCGGCGGCCCAAGCTGCGGAGGCTACCCAAGCACCGGCCATCGAAAACTCGGTCGTGAAGATTTTCGCGACCAAACGCTATCCGGATCCCTTCAAGCCCTGGACCAAGCAGGCGCCCACCGAAGTAACGGCCTCGGGCGTGGTGATCGAGGGCGGGCGCATCCTGACCAACGCCCACGTGGTTCTCTACGCCACCCAGGTGCAAATTCAGGCGGATGGGGAGGGTGACAAGCTGCCGGCCACCGTGGTGGCGGTCGCGCCGGGCATCGACTTGGCCGTGCTCAAGCTCGATGACCCCACGTTTTTCGACACGCATCCGCCCTTGGCGCGCGCCAGCAAGCTGCCGCAGATCAAGGACGCGGTCCTGGCCTACGGATTTCCGACCGGCGGCAATTCGCTGTCCATCACCAAGGGCATCGTGTCGCGCATCGAGTTCGTGGGCTACAACTATCCGGTGTCCGGCCTGCGTATCCAAATCGACGCGGCCATCAATCCCGGCAACAGCGGCGGCCCGGCGATCGCCGGCGACAAAATGATAGGTCTCGCCTTCAGCAAGCTGGGCGGCGACGCTCAGAACATCGGCTACATCATCCCCAACGAAGAAGTCGATTTGTTCTTGAAGAACATCGCCGACGGCCGCTACGACGGCAAACCCGCCATGTACGATGAGCTGCAGACACTGGAAAATCCGGCGCTGCGCGCCTACCTCAAGCTGGACAAGTCCGTCGAAGGGATGGTGGTACACCGGCCCTACAAGACCGACGCCTCATATCCGCTCAAGGAATGGGATGTAGTGACCCGCATCGGCGGCACGCCCATCGACAACCAAGGGATGATCAACCTGGACAAGGATTTGCGGGTCAGCTTCGCCTATGAGATTCAGCATGCGGCCCATGATGGCAAGGTGGCGATGACCATCGTGCGAGCCGGCAAGTCCATGCAGATTCAATTGCCGGTGCCGGCGCAGCACCCCACGCTGGTCGCCGATCTGCAGGGCACCTACCCGTCCTACTTCATCTACGGTCCCTTGGTGTTCTCGACGGCGACCTGGCAATTTGTTTCGGGGCTCGAGAACAACCCCGGCTTGACTCGGATCCTGGGCGCGATCAAAAGCCCGCTGATCACGCGGGCGCTCGATCCACCGGACGCCGAGACCGAGGAACTGGTGGTCGTCTCCTCCCCCTTCTTCCCGCACAAGCTCGCCAACGGCTATTCGAACCCCGCCGGCTCGGTGGTGTATTCGATCAACGGCACGCACGTGCACAGCCTCAAGCATCTGGTTGCCCTGCTGCGCGATCTCAAGGATCCCTTCGTCACCATCGAATTCGATCAGAAAGGCAACGAAGCGCTGGTGTTCTCGCGCACGGCGATGCTGGCCGCTACCGATGGCATCCTGAGCGACAACGGTGTCCGGGCGCAGGGCTCGCCGGACACGATGGCGGTTTGGCAGGAGAAGGCGGGGAAGTGAGGCGAGCCTCGGCCGCCGCACGTCCGTGAGACGCGGCGCAGCAGCTCCGAAGAACTGCCGCGCCGGACCCTATGCCTCAATATCTGTAAGTGGCCGTCAAGCCGATGGTTCGCGGGCGCACCCCGCGGCCGAAGTAGAGTTGGTCGGTTGCGCTGTCGGCGATATCCCTCGACTCGAACATCAAAGGATGCGCGTTCGTTACATTGTCGGCGTACATCGAGATGTCGAATCCATTGAAACGAAGCCCCGCGCGCGCCGAGAGATTGTTCACCACGGGGAGTCCCGGAATGGTCGTATCGTAAAGCGCGTTGTTCATGTCCTGTCCCGGAAGAAGGGACTTTTGCGCCGTGGAGTGCTGGAAGTCCAACCGCGCATAAGGTGTGCGGCCCTGCCACTCGGGGAAGTGGTACTCCGACGACGCCGTAAAGGCCCAGGGAGCGCCGAGCAGCGCATTGCCGTTGCTGGCGATCGGCGAAATACCGCTGATCGGCAGACCGGTCGACGGATCCGTACCGGTGCAAGTGGAGCCGTTGAACGACAGTGAGCCGGCGCAAGAGGTCTTGGTCAATTTCGCGTCGGTGTAGGCCGCGCTCAGATCGAAGGTGAGCGCTTCCAGCGGCTTGTACAGCACTTCGATGTCGCCGCCTTCGCTCTTGGCTTTGCCCAGATTAGCCGTGAACTGTTCGCCGCAGCTCGGCAAGTAGACATTTTGCTGAATGTCCTTCCAGTCGATGTAGAAGAGGCTGGCGTTGATCTGCAGCTCGTGATCCAGGAAAGAGTTCTTGCTGCCGATCTCGTAGCTCCAGAGGCTGTCCGAGGCGAACTGCCCCGGCACTTGACGCTGACCGTCGACCACCGGCAGCCCGAGCGAGGCGAGATCGCCGGCGCAAATGATGCCGACGCCCACGTTCGGACCGCCCGGACGGAAGCCCTTCGACGCGCTGATGTACACAAGATCATCGTGATCGGGTTGCCACGATAGGACTGCCTTCGGCGTCACGGGTTTCTCCGAGGCGCCGCCTTGGGTGACGATGGTGGTCCCGAGAAACGGCCCTGTTTCATTGACGGTGCCGGTAAAGTCGAGCTTGGAGACGCGCAAGCCCACCGTGGCCTTCAAAGTGTCCGTTATTTTAAAATTGATTTCGCCGAACGCGGCGATCTGCTTGTCAACGACCTTGTCGATCGGTCCGGTGTATATCAGCCCATTCGGGCATTCCTGGCCGGGGAAACAAACCGACGCGGCGCCGCCAGTGTAGTTGATCACTTCTTGATTCAGGGTGGGATCGAAGATGTTCTCCGGCACGTTCTCGCTCAGATGGGAGAAGAACAGGCCGCCGCTCCACACGATCCGCGCGTTTGCATCGTTGGACGCAAGCCGGATTTCCTCGTAGAAATTGCGTTGATCGTCCTCGAAGGTCGCGTAGCCCTTGTCGCCCGCCGCCGGGAAGGTATTGGGCAGCTCGTCGAAGTACGCCCAGGTGGCGCGTAAGTACTGGGTGTAATCGGACGTTGCTTTCTGGTTGCGATCGTAAAATGCAGTATTCGAGAACAGCGAGGCGAAACCCAAGTCCCATTTGAGCTTGATCGCGCTCAGGGTGAACGGATCGACGCTGGGGTTCGTCAACGCATTGCCGTTGCGGTAGATATTGTCGCTGGGATTCGACAGAGGGATCCAATAGGCCGAGGTGTCGTTGATCTGCAGGCGCTGGTAGTAGATCGAGGGCGTGATCTCCAGGGAGTCGCTGACCTTCCATTTGACGGCCAGGCGCGCGGTCGTGGTGTCCTGGTAGTTGGCATTCGGCGACGTGGTGTCGCCGTTGTAGACGGGAGTGGGCGTCGCCGCAGCGGCATTCGGGGAAAGCGTGTAGCCGACCCGGTCGACCCAGCCGCCGTCGCGCCGGAAGGAGACGCTGGCGCGAAATGCCAGCACGCCATCGATGATGGGCGCGCCGAACGCGGCTCCGCCTTCGTAGCTCGGGGATCCCCCGTCCGTAACGGAAGTATCCGCGCGCGCGTAACCGCTCGGCTTGTTGAGATCGGGTTCGGGCGCGATGAATCGAACGACGCCGCCTTCGGCGCCGGCACCGAACAACGTGCCCTGCGGTCCGCGCAGGACTTCGACACGGTCAAGATCGAACAGCGCCGGGAAAGCGTTGATGGAGCCGAAGCCTATGTGGCGCGTTTGTATGGGGGTATCGTCAATGTAGATGCCCGTGGTCGATGTGCCCGCCGTCGAGTCGACGCCGCGGATATTGATGTCGGATCCCTCGTCATTGTAATTGCCCGCCGAACTCATG
The DNA here is from genome assembly GCA_963784105.1 of uncultured Gammaproteobacteria bacterium. GTDB lineage: Bacteria > Pseudomonadota > Gammaproteobacteria > Steroidobacterales > Steroidobacteraceae > Bog-1198. Next base: position 445,488 of record CAWAQE010000002.1, on the reverse strand, counting down.
CCGTTGCGCTGGAAGTTTACTCCGGGCGAGAGACGCGACAGGTCATCGATGTTCTTGAGGCCTTGTGCATCCATCTTCTCCTGGCTGAAGGCCATGACGCTAATCGGGACGTCCTGGAGCCGTTCGGTGCGCCGGGTCGCGGTGACGACAATCTCTTCGAGGCCGCTGTTCGCGGCGGCGCCGCTCGCCGCCGCGTCGGCATCCGCCGTCGCCGCCATGGAAATGGCCGGCCATACCAGCGGACCCGCCGCTGCAACTGCCCATAAGCATCGTTTGATCGTATCCGAACGCATTGCGCACCCCTTAATCTTATGTTGCCTTTTTCCCCACCTCTCGGACCAGGCATTATTCTTGTTTTTCTGGCTATCCGTTGCGCAAAGAAGCCGGTCTCTCAACAGCAGCTTAATCCTTATATTAACGGCCGTTCAAGAAAATTAACTGCTGCGCAACCATCGCAAGGCGTCAGTGGGCTGCGATGAGTTCGGATACTTCCCGCACATCCGCCCGCTTCATGGGCCGGCCGTCGACGGGGGAGTAGGGAGATTGGCGGATTCCGTCGATGGGGAACACCGTGGCATCGACGGTTCGGCCGTTGGCCTCGAAGCGCAGTGCCGGATAGTTGATGCTGCGCTCCGCATCCATCTTGACGCGGCGCTCGTAGAATTCATGCGGCACGCCGATTTCGAGCAGGCGCATCGCGACCGATTCAGAACGGTCCGCAAACAGGTGCAGATTGATGTCGCTGTAATTGGTGGCGGTTCCCGTGAGCACCGAGCCCACCAGGCGCGGCTGGAATTCGTCCAGCATGCGCATGGTGTCGAGGGCGATGCGGCGCTGCTCCTTCAGGGTGTGATCGTGCGAATCGCGCCCGAACAGCCGCTGGTGTTCGCGCAGCGCAGCTTCAATTTCGATGTTTTTCGGCAGTACGGCGACATCGTTCACTCCCAGCCGGTCCGCCGCCTTGCGCTTTGCCTGCAGGAAGTCCGCGATGCCGTGTTCGGCCATGATGCGCGCCGCCTCTTGGGCGAGAGCGCGGCGCAAATCTTCTGCACGCTGCGAAAACTTCTTGGGCATGGTCTCTAGAATAGCGGCTTATCGCCGTCGTTCATCGGGTTCGGGTTGGGTCCTTCATAATTTTCCGGCTTCGGCAGGTTGCCCTCGATGAATTTCTCCATGATGCCGTTGGGATCGTCGGAGCTGGCAAGCAGGCCCGTCTCGGGCGAGATGCGCGCGGTGACTATGCCGTCGGGCACGGGCACCCCCTGCCTGGGCACGCCGGCCAGCGCCTCATGCATGAAGTAGGTCCAGGCGGGCACGGCGGTACGGCCGCCCTGCTCGCCTTCGCCGAGCGATCGGTCCTGATCGAATCCTATCCAGACCGTGGCCTCGATATCGCCGTTGAAGCCATTGAACCAGGCGTCGTGCGCATCGTTGGTGGTGCCCGTCTTGGCGGAGAGATCGTCTCGATTCAGAGACCGCGCGCGAACTCCCGTGCCGCGCCGGATGACATCTTTCATCATGTCGGCCAATAGATAGGCCACCTGCGGCCGAATGATTTGCGGCGCCAAATTCTTGGCTGGAATCAAGGTCTTGCCGTCATGGGGGGCGACGTCCAAGGTGGCGTCGCTCTTGGACACCGGGGGATCGGTGACGCGTCCGCAATCGAAACAAGCCAGGGCGGGACTCGCCTGCTGGAGTACTTTTCCGCCGGCATCTTCGACCCGGTCGATATAGTAGGGGCTCACTTTAAAGCCGCCGTTGGCAAAGGTCGCGTAGCCGATGGCTACCTGCAGAGGACTCAATTCGGCGGTGCCCAGAGCCAGCGTCAGATCGTCCGGCAGCTGCGATTTATCGAAGCCAAAGCGGGTCACGTAATCCCGGGTGTACTCGCCGCCGATGGCGCGCATCAGCCGCACCGACACCAGATTTCGTGAAAACGCCAGGGCGTCGCGCAAGCGGATCGGTCCCGCGAACCTGTTCTCGTCCTCCTTGGGCCGCCACGCCTGCTCCATGCCGGCCTCGTCGACGACGATGGGAGCGTCCGACACGACGCTCGCCGGGGTATAGCCCTTGTCGAAAGCGGCCGCATAGATGAAGGGCTTGAAGCCCGACCCTGGTTGGCGCCGCGCCTGAGTTACTCGGTTGTATTTACTCTGAAAATAGTCAAAGCCTCCCACCAGGGCGACGATGGCGCCGTCCTTCGGGTCCACGGCCACCAGAGCGCTTTGTGCTTCCGGCACTTGCACGAACAGCAGGGACTCGGCGGTCCGTCCCACCGTGTAGATCACATCGCCCGGAGTCAAGATCTCGGAGGCCTGAGTCGGCCATCGGTCCATCTTTTCATCGGGCAATTCGCGCCTCGCCCAGGACAGCTTCTCCCAGGGCAGCGTCACCTCGCCGAGATCCTTGACGTAGATCTTGGCGCTTTTCTCCTCGACCTTCTGCACGATGGCAGGCTTGAGGCCGCCGATGACGGGGAATTCGTCGAGCTGGCCTTCCAGGTCCTTGAGGGTGGTCAGCTTGGAGAGATCCACCTTGGCGGCCGCCCCCCTGAACCCGTGGTGGCGATCGTATTCCAGTAATCCGGTCCGCAGCGCCATCGTGGCCGCCGCCTGCAGGCGCGAATCGATGGTGGTGTACACCTTGTAGCCGGCGGTATAAACGCCGTCGCCGTACTTGGCCTGCATTTCATTGCGAACCATCTCGGCCACATAGGGGGCGTCGGCTTCGATCGACGAGCCGTGCAGCCGGGACTCCATGGGGCTGTTTTTCGCCAGATCGTACTCTGCCTGGGTGATGTAGCCGAGTTCGAGCATCCGGCCGAGAACATGCGCTCGGCGGACGGTGGCAGCGTCCGGGTTGGCGACCGGATTGACCACCGAAGGAGCGGCCGGAATCCCCGCCAGGGTGGCCATTTCAGCCACGGTCAATTGGTCCAGGCTCTTGCCGAAATATACTTCCGCCGCAGCCCCAACCCCGTAGGCACGCTGGCCAAGAAAGATCTTGTTGACGTACAGGGAGAAAATCTCTTCCTTGGTGAATTCGGCCTCCATCAGCAGGGATATGTAGATTTCGCTCATTTTGCGCTTCATGTCGCGCCGCGGCGTCAGAAACATGTCGCGAGCCACCTGCATGGTGATGGTGCTCGCTCCCTGGCGTATGCCTCCGGCTTTGAGATTGGCCACGGCCGCCCGTAAAATCCCTTGCCAATCAACGCCATGGTGCCTGAAGAAGCGATCATCCTCGGTGGCAAGGAAAGCCTGAATGAGCTTCTTGGGGATCTGTTCGTAGCGCACCGGAATCCGGCGCTGTTCGCCGATGGCGGCCAGCAATTTCCCGTCGCGGGTGTAAACCCGCAGGGGCACCTGCAGCTGCACGTCCCGCAGGCTGTCTACATCGGGCAGCGCAGGCCTCAAGTAGACATAAGCACACACATTGGCGAATACAAAGAGGGCTATTACGCCAACCAGGACTACACAAATGCGCGATATGAGAACTAGGTAACGTTTGGCCACAGAAAACCGTTCTAACTTATTGCACCGGCGATATTGCGCATGCATATTACCGCCGTTACATGGGCATACTCATCGAAAGATGAGGACGCAAAGCCACCGGTCCAAAGGGTTTAGTCCATGGACAGCGGGGTTGCCAGACCAAGCTTAACCAATCGCCTAGGGAGAACATAGGCGAAGAGGTCTGAACGGATGACTCGACTGCTTACAAAGTCCTGCGATTTGTCGCGGATCCCACTTTACGCAAGCGTAGCTGCTCGGCGGTCATTACCGTGAGTGGCTTCACGTTCTATTTAACAGTTTCTTGCTAAGTTTGCTCGGGCTAAGTTAACCTCGTGCACCAGTTTCGACCTCCAAAGTACTGAGCGAAAAAGGAAAATATCCGTGTGGTCGTTCGGCAAAAGATATCGTCCGCTCCTGGGACTTGACATAACCACCTCGTCGGTGAAGCTCATCGAGCTCACGATGTCGGGCGGCCAGTACCGTGTTGAGTCCTATGCAGCGGAGCCTACGCCGCACAACGCCATCAACGAAAAGGCGATCGTGGACGCGGAGGCCGTTGGCGAGGCGATCCGTCGCGCGGTGAAGCGTTCCGGCGCCAAGAGCCGGCTCGCGGCCATCGCCATCTCCGGCGACGCCGCCATCACGAAAGTGATCCAAATGCCCAAGAACCTCGGGGAGAACGAACTCGAGAGCCAGGTCGAGATGCAGGCCGACCAATACATACCGTTTCCGATGGAAGAGGTCAGCTACGACTACCAGGTCGTGGGCCCGTCGGAGAAGGATCCGGAAATGCTGGACGTGCTCCTGGTTGCCACGCGCACCGAGAACGTCGAGCAGCGCCAAGCGGCGGTGCAAGCCTCGGGCCTGACCGCCCATCTCGTCGATGTGGAAGCATTCGCCTTGGAAAATGCATGCGCCCTGATGCGCCATCAGATGCCCGACGGCGGGCTCGACCGCACGGTCGCCGTGGTGGATTTCGGCGCCAGCAGCACCACCTTCAGCGTGCTGCGGGACATGCGAGTCATCTATACCCGCGACTTCGCGTTCGGCGGCCAGCAGCTCACGGAAGAAATCATGCGTACCTATGGCCTGTCCATGGAAGAGGCGGGGCGGGCCAAGAAGGAAGGCGGTCTGCCGAGCAATTACCAGCCTGAAGTACTCGACCCGTTCATCGACGACATGACCCAGCAGGTCAGCCGTTCCCTGCAGTTCTACCTGGCCTCCGGCAGCGGCCGCTCGCAGCCCGATCAAATATTGATTTGCGGCGGCTGCGCCAACATTCCCGGTGTGGCCGAGGTGATCTCGAGCCGTGTCGGAGTGCCCGCGGACAAAGGTGATCCGCTCGGCAACATGAAGGTGTCGTCGAAAGCCAAAGCACAAGCAGTCGGCCGAGATGCCACCGCCTTACTCACAGCCTGCGGCCTCGCGCTGCGAAGCTTCGACTAAAGAGCAGCCATGCCGCGTATCAACCTACTTCCCTGGCGCGAACAAGAACGCAAGCTGCGACGCCGCGAATTCGGCGTCGCCGCCGCAGCCGCGGTGATCGCGGCCGGTGTTTTCGTCCTCGGCGGAAAACTCATGTACTCGAGCTGGACCGATTCCCAGAACGAGAAGAACGCCATTCTGAAGAAGGAAATCATCAAGCTCGACTCGCAGATCGCCGACATCCAGGATCTCGAGGACCGCAGGCAGCGATTGCTGGCGCGCATGGAAATCATCGAGAAGCTGCAGCAGAAGCGGCCGGAAATCGTGCATCTTTTCGACGAAATCGTGAGAACGGTCCCCGACGGCATCTACCTGACCGAGATCAAGCAGACCGGCAACAAGCTCGAGATTCACGGTGTGGCGCAGTCGAGCACGCGCGTGTCGACTTTCATGCGCAACATCGATTCGTCGGTGTGGATGGATAACCCCGTGCTGCAGGTGGTCGAGTCCGCCAAGGATTCGCCCACCAGCGGCTCGAACTTCACGCTCACCAGCGATGTGGTCGGCGTAGATCTCGAGCACGGCGGCGAAACAACGGTCAAAAAGGTTGCTGCGAAATGAACCTTGTCGAACAGCTCCGTACTCTCGATCCGCGCGACGTGGGCCGCTGGCCGTTGCCGGTGCGCGCTTTCTTCATTGCGCTGATTTTTGCGGTCGTCACGATCTTCGCCTGGTACATGTTCGTGTGGAACAGCGACCGCCCCGAGCTCCTGAAGGCCGAGGCGGACGAGCAGGATTTGCGCGCGCAATTCGAGACCAAGCAACAGCGTGCCGCCAACCTCGATGCCTACCGGGCCCAGCTGTCGGAAATGGAGCGCAGCTTCGGCGCCATGCTCCGGCAACTCCCGGGCAAGACCGAGGTGCCCAATCTGCTGGTGGATATTTCACAGACGGGGCTCGCCGCCGGCCTGCAGGAGAAGCTCTTCCAGCCCGGCAGCGAGAAGAGCAACGGCTTCTATGCCGAGCTGCCGATCAAGATCAAGCTGGTGGGGAGCTATCACGACTTCGGTAATTTCGTCAGCGGCATCGCCGCCCTGCCGCGCATCGTCACCCTGCACGACATTCAGATCACGCCGGTCGACGCCAAGAGCGGATACGACAATTTGACCATGGACGTGACCGCCAAGACCTACCGTTACATCGAGGATGAGGGCGGTGCGCATCCGGCCAAGAAAAAGGCGGGAGGGGCGAAGTGAGAAATATACGCAACGCGGGCCTCACCGGCCTCGCTCTGGCCGCACTGGTGGCGGCGGGCTGCTCGGGCGGCCAATCGGATCTGCAGAGCTGGATTGCCGCCACCAAGAAAAAGCCCGGCGGGCGCATCCAGCCGCTGCCGGAAGTGAAACCCTACGAAACCTTCGTCTACAGCGCGGGGAATCTGCGCTCGCCTTTCCAACCCCAGGGAGCGGGCGGGGCGAACGGGCCTTCCCTGCGTCCCAATTCGCGGCGCAACCGCGAATTCCTCGAGGGCTTCTCGCTCGACACATTGAAAATGGTCGGCACGTTCAAGGTGGGCAATAGCTTCTACGGGCTGGTTCAATCCAAGGACGGCCTGGTGCACAAGGTTCAGCCCGGCAATTACCTCGGGCAGAACGACGGCAAAGTGACGGAAATTACCGGCGGGAAAATTAGCCTCGTCGAAATCGTACCGGATGGTCTCGGCGGCTATATTGAGCGACCGGCCTCGTTGGCATTGTCCGATTGAGGCCACAGGGAGAAGAAAGCATGATTAGATTCAAGACACGAACGGCGATGCTCGGCGCGATGGCGCTCCTCGCCTTGGGCGCAGCCAGCTTCGCGGCGCGGGCCGCGGATGCGCTCAAGCTCGAGTCGATCGACGTTCAGACCTTATCGGGCCAACAGGTGCAGCTCAAGCTGCACATGAGCGGCCCGGCTCCCGAGCCGCTGCCGTTCACCATCGACAAGCCCGCGCGCATCGCCTTCGACCTGCCGAACACGACTCTCGCGCTGGCGTCGCGGCGCATCGATGTGCGCTCCGGCGGAGTGGACACCGTGCTCGCCGCCGAGGCCAATGGCCGCACCCGCGTGGTGGTCAATGTGGACTCCCTGATGCCGTACACCACCAAAGTCGACGGCGACACCATCATAGTGACGCTCGGGCAACTGCCGGGAGACGCGGCCAAGCAGAGCGCTATGGCCCACGCCGGCTCCGGCCAAGGGGCATCGGCGGTCGAGCGCGCCATCCGCACCATCGATTTCCGCCGCGGCGCCGACGGCACCGGCCGTGTGATCGTGCAGCTGACGGATCCGCGCACTCCGGTCAATGTGCGCCAGGAAGGCAATCAGATCGTCGTCGATTTCGCCGGTACCCTGATGCCCAAGAATCTCATGCGCCGCTATGACGTCATGGATTTCGCGACTCCGGTGCAAACCGTCGATGCGCTTCGGGTGGAGGGCAGCTCGCGCCTGGTGATCACCGCTCAGGGCGATTTCGAGCAGCTGGCCTACCAGTCCGATAACGAGTACACCATCGAGGTCAAGCCCTCGACGAAGCGGGCCAACGCCGAGGAGAAAAAGGAGTATACCGGCGAGCGCCTGACGCTGAATTTCCAAGATATCGACGTGCGGTCGGTATTGCAGCTGTTGGCGGATACCAGCGGCCAGAATATCGTCGTCAGCGATTCGGTCACCGGCAATCTGACGCTGCGGCTGCAGAATGTTCCCTGGGATCAGGCGCTCGACATCGTGCTGCGCACCAAGGGATTGGACAAGCGCCGGCAGGACAACGTCATCATCATCGGGCCGACCGCGGAACTGGCGGCGCGTGAGAAGGCCGAGCTTGCAGCGCATAAGGAAGTGCAGGAGCTTTCACCGACGCATACGGAATTCCTGCAAGTCAACTATGCGAAAGTTGCGGATCTCGCGAAGCTGATCAAACCCACCGCCGGCGGCGCCGGCGCCCACAATTCCATGCTGTCGGACCGCGGTTCCCTGTCCGTCGACGAGCGCACCAATACCTTGCTGGTGCAGGACACGCCGGAGAAACTGGCCGACATCCGCCGTCTGGTGCAAATCCTCGACGTACCCGTCAAGCAGGTGCTGATCGAAGCGCGCATCGTGGTCGTGAGCGACACCTTCGAGCGCGATTTGGGCGCCCGCTTGGGGGTAACCGGCTTCACCACCAATGGGCCGGGCAGCCTGATTTCCGTGTCCGGCACCAATGTGGGCACTGACACCATGACTCAATCGGTGCTTCCGAGCTCGACCGGCGCGGCACCCACCGGAAACGTGCAGTTGCCCGTTCTCGCCAACCGCTACCAGGTCAACCTGCCTGCGGCGAACGTCAACGGCAGCATCGGCCTGTCGGTGCTCTCCGGCAAGCACCTGTTGGACCTGGAATTGTCCGCGGCGCAAAACGAAGGCAAGAGTGAAACGATTGCCTCGCCGCGCGTCATCACGGCGAACCAGAAGCAGGCGACCATCATGCAGGGTGTCGAGATTCCGTACCAGGAATCGGCCTCCAGCGGCGCCACGACGACCCAATTCAAGAATGCCGTGCTGTCTCTCAAGGTCACCCCGCTGATCACGCCGGACAACCGCGTCATTCTGGACCTCGACGTGTCCGACGACACGGTCGGCTCGCAGGTAACGAGCGCCACGGGAGGGTCCGTCCCCTCGATCGACACCCGACAGATCATCACCCAGGTTCTGGTCAATGACGGGCAGACCGTGGTTCTCGGCGGCATTCTCGACACCACCAAGTCGAAGTCGGCCAACAAGGTGCCCTTCTTCGCGGACATCCCCATATTGGGCAATTTGTTCAAGAGCACCATCAATATCAACAACAAGACCGAATTGCTGATATTCATTACGCCTAAAATCCTGCGCGAGGGGTCGAATCTCTACTGATCGGGCATGGGCCGGATCGGGACATAGCGTATCGAATGAAAAGGCCGCCGGAAGGCGGCCTTTTTCTTGCGGAAGGCGGTTTTGCGCGGAATTCGTGCTTTCGAAGCCACAAACCGTACAAAATGCGCACATGCTCAATAAAGGGAACATTTTTCTCATTGGCCCCATGGGCTCGGGCAAGACCGCCGTGGGACGGCACCTGGCGCGCCTGCTGCATTACACGTTCCACGACAGCGACGCGGACATCGAGGCCAGAACGGGCGTGGATATCGCGTTCATATTCGAGAAAGAAGGCGAGTCCGGCTTCAGGGTCCGTGAAAAGGAGTCCATCGAGCGTCTGACGCGCCTGGAGTCCATCGTCCTCGCCACCGGAGGGGGCGCCGTGATCGAGGAGGACAACCGGCGCGCGCTCGCCGAGCGCGGCGTGGTCGTATACCTCGCCACCTCGATCGATCAGCAGCTCGAGCGCACGCGGCATGCACGGCACCGGCCGCTGCTGAACGGCACCGATCCCGAGCAGAGGCTCCATGACTTGATGCAGCGCCGGGCGACCCTCTACGCCCAAATAGCCGATTTCACCGTATCCACCGATGGCCGGCGCGTGCAGCTCGTGGCGGAGGAGATTCACCAGGAGCTGCGGCGGTCACAGGGTGCGTAATCTTCGTATAATCAACGCCGTGCAAACGCTTCAGGTAGATGTCGGGCATTCACGCTATCCCATATTGATCGGCGCCGGGCTGCTCGCGAACCGCGACTCGCTGAACACCCAGGTTCCCGGCCGGGATCTGCTGATCGTGACCAACACCACCGTCGCCCGGCTCTACCTTCGGACATTGAGCGAGGGTCTGGCAGGACGAAGGGTGGCCAAATGCATATTGCCGGACGGCGAGCAGCACAAGACGCTGCAAACTGCCGGATGGGTGTTCGACGCGCTGGTCGCCCAGAAAATGAACCGCGATTCCACGGTACTCGCCCTGGGCGGCGGCGTGGTGGGCGACATCGCGGGCTTCGCGGCCGCCTGCTACCAGCGGGGAGTGGGTTATGTGCAGGTTCCGACCACACTGCTCGCCCAAGTCGATTCCTCCGTCGGCGGCAAGACCGGAGTCAATCATCCGGGCGGCAAGAATCTCATCGGTGCGTTCTATCAGCCGCTCTGCGTCATGGCGGACACCGATACGCTCGCCACGCTTCCCGACCGGGAGCTGCGTGCCGGCCTCGCCGAGGTGATCAAGTATGGCTGCGTCTGGGATCCGCTGCTGTTCGACTGGCTCGACGACAACATGGCCAAACTGCTCGCAAGGGACGTGGATGCGATGACTTACGCCATTGCAAGATCCTGCGAAATCAAGGCGACGGTGGTCGGCAAGGACGAACGCGAACACAATCTGCGGGCAATCCTGAATTTCGGCCATACCTTCGGCCACGCGGTGGAGGCGGCCACCGCGTACGCAACGCATTTGCACGGTGAAGCGGTGGGCTTGGGAATGTTGATCGCGGCGGATCTCTCCCACCGCCTGGGATTGATCGATGCCGCGGTCAAGAATCGCATCCGGGATATCCTGGGAAAGGCCGGCTTGCCCACCCAAGCGCCGCGCATCGGCGCCGCCAAGGCACTGGCGCTCATGCAAATGGACAAGAAAGTGCTGGCCGGCACGGTGCGCTTGGTGCTGCTGGAGAAACTGGGGCGAGCCATCGTGACGGGCGATTATTCGCAGGCGGCGCTCGAAGCCACTCTCGAGGAATATTTCGCATGAGCGCTCTGGCCGCCTATGCCGCCCACGATGAGCACTCGCGCGGCCGTCGCCACCCTGAACCGAAACCCGCCTACCGGTCGGAGTATCAGCGGGATCGCGACCGCATCGTGCATTCGACCGCTTTCCGGCGCCTGGTCTACAAGACTCAGGTGTTCGTCAATCACGAAGGAGATCTCTACAGGACGCGGCTGACGCATTCGCTGGAAGTGGCGCAGATCGCGCGCACGATCGCCCGGGCGCTCAAGCTCAACGAGGTTCTGTCCGAAGCGATCTGCCTTGCGCACGATCTCGGACACACCCCGTTCGGGCATGCCGGGCAGGATGCATTGAACGAATGCATGATGGATTTCGGCGGCTTCGAGCACAATCTGCAGTCCCTGCGGGTGGTCGACGAGCTCGAGGAGCATTACGCCGATTTCGACGGGCTGAATCTGAGTTATGAATGCCGCGAAGGAATTCTGAAGCATTGCTCCTACAACAATGCGATTCATCTGGGCGAGCTGGGCGAGCGCTTCATCAACCGCCAGCAACCCGGCCTGGAGGCGCAGCTGGCAAATTTTGCCGACGAAATCGCCTATAACAATCACGATGTGGAGGACGGCATCCGGGCCGGCCTCATCACGGTGGAGCAATTGCTGGCGGTGCCGCTGTTCCGCGAATATCACGGCGAAGTCCAGGAGAAGTACCCGACGCTGGCCGGCCGCCGGCAGGTATATGAAATCCTGCGGCGGATGATCAATCGTCTGGTCACCGACTTGATCGATTCTTCGGCGGCGCGCCTCGCCGCGTCGGGGGTGCGGTCGATCGCCGAGGTGAGGTCGCATTCGGGGCCGTTGATCGGCTACGGCGACAAAACGCGCGAACTGAACTATTCTCTGAAGACGTTCCTGCGGGAATATCTGTACAAGCATTACAAGGTGAGGCGCATGACGGCCAAGGCGCGCCGCGTCGTGCGCGAGCTCTTCGACACGTTTTTCAGCGACCCCTCCCTGATGCCGGACGAACACAAGGCGACGGGTTCGCGGCTGGAACTGGTGCAAGGTCCGGCGGGGCGTGCCCGTGCGGTGGCGGATTACATCGCGGGCATGACCGATCGCTACGCCATACTCGAGCATCGCCGCCTGTTCGATCCGGGCGAACGCACTTGAACCCGATGATATGAGCGACGTACTCGAGAACGACCTATTGCTGCGCGCCCTGTTGAGGGAACCGACGCCGCGCCGGCCGATTTGGCTCATGCGACAGGCGGGCCGTTATCTGCCGGAGTATCGTGCGACGCGGGCACGAGCCGGCGGTTTCCTTGAAATGTGCACCAATCCCGAGATCGCATGCGAAATCACTCTGCAGCCGGTGAACCGCTATCCTCTGGATGCCGCAATTTTGTTCTCGGACATCCTCACGATTCCACATGCGATGAATCTGGGGCTGGAGTTCGAGGCCGGCGAGGGTCCCAAATTCGAACGCCCGGTGCGGACCGCGGCCGACATCGCCAAACTCGGCGTGCCGGACCCGGGAAGCGACCTCAAGTACGTGATGGACGCCGTAGCGCTGGTTCGCCGCGAGTTGGACGGACGAGTGCCGCTCATCGGCTTCGCCGGAAGCCCGTGGACCGTGGCTACCTACATGGTGGAAGGCGGCGGCAGCAAGACCTTCGGCCAGATCAAGCGCATGATGTACCAGTCGCCGCGAGATCTGCATCGATTGCTCGAAGTGCTCGCCAAGGCCACCGTTCTGTACCTGAATGCGCAGATCGCCGCCGGCGCGCAGGCGGTGATGCTGTTCGACACCTGGGGCGGCGTGCTGACCCCCTCGCAATATGAAGAATTCTCGCTGCGCTACATGGCAGAGGTCATCGATGCGCTGCCCCGCAAGGCGGCCGGCCGTCGCGTGCCCAACATCGTATTCACCAAGGGCGGCGGCGCATGGGTCAAGAAAATCGCCGCCATAGGCTGCGATGCCGTCGGCATCGATTGGTCCACCGACCTCGCTGCGGCGAGGCACGCAGTCGAAGGCCGCGTGGCGCTGCAGGGCAATCTAGATCCGGCGGCGCTGTTCGCGGCGCCTGAAACCTTGCGCGCCGAGGCTCTGCGGGTGCTCGAGAGCTACGGAGAAGGTCCCGGATACGTTTTCAATCTGGGCCACGGCATCACTCCCGATGTCGAGCCTGAACGCGTAGCTCTGCTCGTCGACACCGTGCGCAACTACCCATGCGAACCCGGCAGTACCTCTGCGCAGTGATTCAAATTGACCCAGACCTTGCGCATTGGGCCGACGTACATCACTGTGCCGAGGCACCGGCGGGCGCGGAGGCTCGTAGTTCGTCGCGCAGGGCCCTGCGCAAGATCTTGCCGACGTTGGACTTGGGCAGCTCGGTGCGGAAGTACACGTGCTTGGGCACTTTGTAGGCGGTCAATTCGGTTCTGCAATACGCGATCAAGGCATCCGCGGTGAGGCTCGGATCTTTCTTGACGACGAACAGCGCCACCACCTCGCCGGAATTCTCGTCCAGCTGCGCGACCGCGGCGACTTCCAGGACGCCCGGATGGGCGGCGGCCACGCTTTCGATTTCATTGGGATACACGTTGAAGCCGGACACGAGAATCATGTCCTTCTTCCGATCCTCGATGAAGACATAGCCTTCGGCGTTCATGCGTCCGATGTCGCCGGTGCGCAGCCAATCGCCGAACATCACTTTCTCGGTCTCATCCGGCCGATTCCAGTAGCCGCGCATCACCTGCGGTCCGAACACACAGATTTCTCCGATGCCGTTCACCGGCAATTCTTTGCCGGCATCGTCGCGAATCGACACGTCGGTCGAGGAGATGGGCAGGCCGATGGAGCCGTTGAAATCGACGCCGAGCGGATTGATGCACGCCGCCGGCGAAGTCTCCGTCAATCCCCATGCCTGCGTGAGAATGTTGCCGGTGACCTTTTTCCAACGTTCCGCCACGACTTGCTGGACCGCCATGCCCCCGCCCAGGCTGATGCGCAGCTCGTCGAAATTGACGCTGTCGAAACCCGGGGTATGCAGCAGGGCATTGAACAGTGTATTGACGCCGCTGATGAAAAAGAACCTGAACTTCTTCAGCTCAGCCACGAAGGCCGGAAAATCGCGAGGATTGGTGATCAGGACATTCTGAGCGCCAAGGCGCACGAACAACAGGCAATTGGCGGTGAGCGAAAAGATGTGATAAAGCGGCAGCGCACAGATGATGGTGCCGGCGGTGCGCCCTTTCAGCGCCGGTTCGATCCAGGCATTCGCCTGCAGCACATTGGCCACCATATTGCGGTGGGTTAGAACCGCCGCCTTGGCGATCCCGGTGGTGCCGCCGGTATATTGCAGGAAGGCGATGTCCTCCGGGCCCAACGGGACGGGTTCGAGTTTCAGTCCCAGGCCGCCGCCCAGGGCGCCCTTGAAGGTGAAAGTACCCGGAATGTTCCATTTCGGAATCTGCTTGCGCACGTGCTTCAGCACGAAATTCACGATGAAGCCGCGCGGAATCCCCAGCAAGTCGCCGATGCGGGTGACGAGCACCTGTTTCAAACCCGTACGCGGCAGCACTTGCTGCAGCACATGCACGAAATTCTCCACGATGACGATGGCTTTCGCGCCGGAGTCCTGCAGCTGATGCTCGAGCTCGCGGGCCGTATAGAGCGGGTTGGTGTTGACGACCACCATGCCCGCGCGCAGCACGCCGAACAGGGCGATGGGGTACTGCAGGATATTGGGCATCATGAGCGCAACGCGGTCGCCCGGCACCAAACCGGACTTTTTCTGCAGCCAGGATGCAAATGCGCGGCTGAGCTCGTCCAGCTGGGCGTAGCTCAGAGTCGCTCCCATGTTGGTGAAGGCGGGTGCGTGCCCATGGGCGGCGCACGACTCCTCGAAAATATCCCGCAGCGAGGCATAGCGGTCGGGGTCGATGTCCGCCGGTACGCCCGGCGGGTATTGCATCAGCCAATTTCGATCCACGTGATTCCTTTCCATGCGCTTCGCGCAACTGTCAACGGGGCCGAGGCGGCCCCGGCCCTTAGTTGCTCGCTACGCGAGCAAGAAGAAAAGATATTCTTGGGTTGCGTGTATAGCATCGCCGCTCGATGCCAGCAATGTTCTTGTCGGACGGGAGTAAACTTGCACCGATGAAGAGAACCTGGCGATTGACATTGGTAGGCGCGTACCTCGGGTTGTCCGGCTGTGTGGTGGGGTACGGCCCCTGCCTGTTCGAGCAGCCTTTCAAGAACACGCTCACCGGGCATGTGCATTTTCGCGATTTCACGACCCCCGATGGCGTGGACAATGTACCGGTGCTGGCTCTGGATAAGACGGCCTACGTCTATGCCCCGGCCGAAAGTCTTCGCTGCAAGCCGGCGAACGACGTGCAGCTGGTCGGGGTGGCGGAGTTTCCGCGTAATGTCATCGAGAATTCACATGTCACCGTGAATGGCGTACTGTTTCAAGCGGGATCGGTCCGCCAGCACACCCCGTTTGTAATGACTGTAACCACCATAATGCCGATTCCCGCCAGCCATTGAGCCCGGGTCCGTAGACGGGATTGGCGGCGAATCCGTTAATACTCAACGCTCGGCTCGAACTAAACCAGGGAGTGATCATTCATGAAAAATGCAAATCTTGCCGGATTTCTGGCGCTGCCCTTGATGGTATTCGCCTTGTCGCTGCCGGCCTCTGCGGCGGATTCTGCTGCGCCCGCCACCTGCAAGGATGGCACCACCTCCACGGCCACCGGCCGCGGCGCGTGCAGCGGTCATGGCGGTGTGCAGAAAGCCTCGAAGAGCAAACCCGCTGCCGCCACCACGGCGATGTCCGCCGCCAAGTCGTCGACGGCCTCGAAAGCGGCTCCCAGCGCGAAAGCCAGCAATACCGATCCGACCGGAGCCACCGCAAAGTGCAAGGACGGCACTTATTCCAAGTCGCAGCACCACTCGGGCACCTGTTCGAGCCACGGCGGCGTCGCCGAATGGCTGACGGCAAAGTAGCGGCCGGGGTCTAATGATGGGGGCCGGCGGCGGCCCGCGGCGTGGATGGCGGCGTTCGCCGCCCATACGAGTCCCCATTGCGGTGGTCAGGGGCGCGCAGCCGCTCGATGCAACAGCGGCATCAAGGCCGGCCAGACATTGGACAATAATTTCGGCTGCCCGAGTTCGTCCGGATGGATTCCATCGGCCTGCATGAGCTTGGGGTCGAGAGCAATGTCATTCAGGAGAAAGGGCACGGCGGCCAATCTCTTCTCGCGGGCCAGATCGCTGTAGCACGATTGAAATTGCTGCGTGTATTCGGGACCATAGTTGGGCGGTATGCGCATCCCCAGGAGCAGGACCTGGGCGCCGGCGGCCGAGGCCAGGTCGACCATTTGCACCAAATTGGCGCGCATCTGAGCAATCGGCAGCGCACGTAAGCCGTCATTGCCGCCCAGCTCCAAAATGACGATTTTAGGCTCATGCAGCTTCAATGCCCGCGGCAGGCGCGCCAGGCCGCCCGCGGTGGTCTCGCCGCTGACGCTGGCGTTGACGACCTGGTAACCGTACCCTTGGGATCGGAGCCTCGTCTGCAGCAATGCGACCCAGCCCTGTTCTACGTGCGCCAGCCCGTAGCCGGCACTGATGCTATCGCCGAATACGAGAATCACCGGCGTTTCGGCCCTGGCCGAAACGGATCCAGCAATCAGCACGAATAGGACCAGAAGCCGTTTCACAAGCGCTCCTCAATGCAAGACTCAATCGTTCTCGAAGCACAGAATGTATCCAAAACCGTCGCCAGCCCCGAGGGACGGCTCACCATTCTCGCCGATGTAAGCCTCAGTGTGCGAACCGGCGAGACATTGGCCATCGTCGGTGCGTCCGGCGCGGGTAAATCCACGTTGTTGGCACTGCTCGCCGGACTCGATTCCCCGAGCACCGGCCGCGTGCTGCTCGCCGGCACCGATTTGAGCGAGCTCGGCGAGGATGGCCGTGCCGCCATCCGCGGCAAGCATGTCGGCTTCGTGTTTCAGTCGTTTCATCTGATCCCCTCGCTCACCGCCGTCGAAAACGTCATGCTGCCGCTCGAACTCGCCGGCCGGCGCGACGCGAGGGCTGCGGCGCGCGACGCGCTTGCACAGGTGGGTTTGACCTCCCGCCAGGCCCATTATCCCAAGCAGCTTTCGGGCGGCGAGCAGCAGCGGGTGGCGATCGCGCGCGCCTTCGTGACGCATCCGGCCGTCCTCTTCGCGGACGAGCCCACGGGCAATTTGGATACGGCCACGGGGCAGCGCATATCCGACTTGCTGTTCGAGCTCAATCGCGGCTCGGCCAGCACACTGGTGCTGGTCACGCACGATCGCGTGCTGGCGGGACGCTGCAACCGCATCCTGGAACTCGACGCCGGCCATACGGTGAACTGATGCAAGTCGTGCGCTTCGCCTTGAGAAACTTGTGGCGCGACCTCAAATCCGGCGAGCTCTCAGTGCTGTTGCTGGCGCTGACGGTGGCGGTCCTTTCCTTGACCGCCGTCGGCTTCTTCACCAGCCGCATCTCGCAAGGCGTACGGGCGCAGGCGGCCGAGGTGCTGGCCGCGGATCTGCGTCTGGAATCGCCCAACCCCATCCCGGCGCGCTATTTCTCCGAGGCGCAGACCAGGGGACTGCGGAGCGCGCGAATCCTGAGCTTCCCGACCGCGATATTCAGCGGCGATGCGAGTCAATTGGCGGCGCTCAACGCGGTGACGCCCGGCTACCCGCTGCGCGGGCGCGTCCGCATCGCCGACGCGCCCTTCGGTGCCGCGCGCGCCACCGATCGCATCCCCGGCCGCGGCGAAGTGTGGATCGACGCGCGCATCATCGCTCAATTGAAATTAGCGCTGGGAACGTCTTTGAGGATAGGCACCGCCTCCTTCAAAGTGACTCAGGTGCTCGACTACCGGCCGGATCAGGGCACGGGCTTCGTGAATCTCGCGCCTGCGGCGCTGATCAACTACGATGACGTGGCATCGACTCGATTGATTCAGCCCGGCAGCCGCGTGACCTACTCCGCCCTGTTCGCCGGCTCCACGGCGGCGATAGCCGCATTCCGCGAATACATCGTCTCGACCAAGGCACCGGGCGAACGTCTGCGCGAGGTCGACGAATCGAGCCGTCAGCTGAATTCCGCCATCGATCGGGCCAGCCGGTTTCTCAATCTGGCCGGCCTCGCATCCGTGCTGCTCGCCGCCGTGGCGGTGGCGATGGGCGCCAGACGCTATGCGGCGCGGCACATCGACGCCGTGGCTTTGATGAAGTGCATGGGAGCCTCGCAAGCCTTCGTGCTGGCCATTTCCATCATCGAATTGGTTCTCCTGGCGATTTTCGCAGTGGCCATCGGGGCGCTCCTGGGGTATCTCGCCCAGTCGGGTCTCGCATGGGTGTTGCGCGATCTCATTCGAACCGAACTGCCGGCCGCTTCACTGGCGCCGCTGCCCATCGCGCTCGTGACGGTGCTGGCCATGCTCATCGGCTTCGCTCTGCCGCCGCTGCTGCAATTGAAGAGCACGCCGCCCGCCCGGGTGCTGCGCAAGAGCGTAAGCGCGCCGCCGCTGCGCTATGGCTTGAGCTACCTGCTGGCGCTGGCCGCGTTGTTCGCGATTTTGTGGAGCCTGGTGCGCGACACCGAATTGGTGCTCTGGGTTCTGGCCGGCGTGCTGGGCGTCGGTCTTGTGCTGACCCTGGCGGGATACGGCCTGGTTCGGCTCACAGGCCGGCTGCGCGGCGGGGTGGGCGTCGCGTGGCGCTACGGGCTCGCCAATGTCTCGCGCCGCGGCGGAGGCAGCGTCGTGCAAATCGTCGCCTTCGGCCTGGGGTTGATGGTGCTGCTGCTGCTGGCCGTGGTGCGCGGCGATCTGCTTGCCGATTGGCGCCACAGTCTGCCGGCGGATGCGCCCAACAATTTCTTGATCAACATACGCCCTGAGGAGCGCCAAGCCCTGCAGGATTTCTTTCGCGCGCATGGATTGGGACAGCCGGTCATGTTTCCCATGGTGCGGGCGCGCATCACGGCCATCAATTCGCGGCCCAGCGAATCGCTGAAATTCTCCGGCGATCGCAGCCGCGGCTTTCTGGAGCGCGAGCAGAACCTGACGTGGTCGGCCGGCTTGATGGAGGACAATCAATTGATCGCGGGTCATTGGTGGACTCGCGCAGAGTTCGGCAAGCCCTTGGTATCCATATCGACCGAATACCAAGAAGCCCTGCATTTGAAGCTCGGAGACAAGCTCAGCTTCGACGTCGCCGGCGAGCCTTTGACCGTGGAAGTGGCAAGCGTGCGCAAGATCCGCTGGGACAGCTTTCGGCCTAACTTCTTTCTGGTGTTCCCGCCCGGACTCCTGGATGGGGCCGCCGGCACCTACATGACCAGCGTGTTTCTGACCCCGGCGCAGCGGCCCGCGCTGGCCGATCTGGTACGCGCGTTCCCGACGGTCTCGGTGTTCGACGTCGACGCCATTCTCAAGCAAATCCGCGGCATCATGGACCGCGCGTCCCTGGCCGTGCAGTATGTATTCCTGTTCACTCTGGCGGCGGGAGTCGTCGTGCTCTTGGCGGCCGTACAGTCGACGCGGGATGAGCGCCGCTATGAAAGCGCCATGCTGCGCACCTTGGGCGCCAGCCGCGGCACCGTGCTGCAGGGAGTCGCCGCCGAATTCTCCGCGCTGGGGTTCCTCTCGGGTACCTTGGCGGCCTTCGGCGCCACGACCGTGGGCTGGATATTGGCCCGCCGGCTGTTCTCGCTGCAGTACACGCTCGATCCTTGGGTATGGGCGGTCGGTTTGGTCTGCGGCACCGTTCTAGTGGGGGTGAGCGGCACGCTCGCGACTCGCCGTGTGGTCAATACGCCGCCCGCCATGACGTTGCGGGATGAATGAGCGGCGTTCACCGCACCTCGAGAATAAGCCAGCCGATCGGAATGGGATCGCCGCGGAACGGCAGCGCTTCTATCCGCACATTGTAGATGCCGGCGGCCAAGCCCGTGGAATTGAGCGTCATGCGCAGCTCGCCGTTCGAATCCTTCAGTAAATTATTCAATACCAGCGCGCGTCCCTGATCCTGCTTGTCGACGAACATGCGGAATTGCATCACCTTTTTGGTGTAGCCCAGGTCGATGTGCAGATCGATCAGCAGCGGCTCGCTGCGGTTCACGACGATGCGTGCATTGCCGAGGCCCGGAGCGCGGTCCGGAGTCAAATGCAGCTCTTGGCTGGTGGCCGGCTGAACCAGCGATCCGTGATTCATCAATGCGCGGGTGTCCGCCAGCTCGCCGCGCAATAAGACGTACTTTCCCAGCAAGGCCCAGAATGCGACCAGAGCCAAGAAAGCGATCACGGCCAAGCCGATCAGCGCATAGACGGTCTTCCACCAAGGCGGCTGCGGCTCTCGCAGGTCCTGCGGCTGGCCGCTGGCTTCGAGCAGCTTGAGGCTGGTGTGAGCGCGCTCGGACAGCTTGAGCTCGTTCAGATACTCAGGATGCTCGCGGCACCAATTCTCGAGATCGCGGGCGCCCTTGAACGGCAGCTTGCTCTCGAGATAGCGCTCGACGAGGTTGTGATCTTCGATGAATTTGCGATCGAAGCGCGGCGGCGCAGTCTTGGCATTTCCTTGTGGAACAGTGCTGGCGTTCATCTGAGCATCCCTTGGGAGGTCCATGATGACCCGTCCCGTTCACGGAATATGTGAAATGATCGGCAAATGGCCCCCTTAAGCTCGGGCAAAGGGCGAGACCGGCGTCACGATTCATCGCTTTGAATGCCGGCTATTCCCGGATGACCAGGCGCGCACTGTCCAGCTCGCCCAGAGCCGCCTCGCGCTCGGCGGACGTGAGACTGCCCCAGTCGATCTTCCCGCCGCCCTCCATCCGCAGCTGCGAATCATCGGTGTGCCGTGCCGGTCCGCGCCGCGCGCGCCAGCGTCCGTGCAGCCGGTGGGTGCGCCCGCGGTGCACCAGGTCGATGACGGCTTGGATCACCCGCGGGTTGGTGGGCAGATTGCCGTGCAGCTCCTCCACGAAGTAGCACTTGAGCCCGGGCAGCGTCGCGAAGGCCCGCGGCACCGTGCCGTCGCCATCGCTCGACAGAATGTATTCGAAGCCGGCGGCGCCGCGGCGCATGCCGACCACGGTTTCCTGATTGACGCCGATGATGTGCACCATACGCGGGTCCGCCGGTGCAAGGCCGGTCCGCACGGCCGCCACCCGGGCAAGGATCTGCGCATTGGGCGCGGGGCCGTCGTGCGGCCAATCGCGCGGATCGAACAAGTCGATTCCCTCGGGCCGACGCGGCGTCGGCAGCATGTGGTACAGCCCCGGGAAAGTGTTGAATACTTTTGCCGCAAGATACTCCGCCGAATGCCTGCGATCGAGCCTCGCCATCCTGCGCACGAACGGATACGTTCCGCGCAGCGCCTGCACCGACGCGAAGGAACCCTCGTTGGGGGTGCCCAGCATGATCAGTTTGCGCAAGCTGCGCTTGGGCAGCATGCGGGCCGCCATGCGCGCAACCAAGCCGCCCATGCTATGGGCCACCAGAATCACCGGCTCTGCGTCCGCGACGATGCGCGCCGCGAGTTGCGCGCCGAGTTCATCCAGGCCGAGGCGCCAGTCATAGGCATGAAAGCGCACGTCGCGGCCGCTGAGCTCGAGCTCGAGCTTGAGCCTCGCGTAGGAGAAGAGCAGCACGCCGACGGCGCGCAGCGCCTTGCCGGAGGGCAGCGCCAGCCCCGTCAATCGGCCCGCCGCAATCCGCAGCGGATCGATCCACAGTACCTCCGATTCGCTTCCGCGTGCGCCGCCGGCGCTTCGGCCGGCCGCCGCCGTGCGCGCATCGCCTATCTTCGACCCCATGATTCCCGGCAAGATCAGGACCCTGGTGCCGCGCGGCGGCTTGGCGCGCCTGGCGGCCGCGGCGAGTGCCGATAGTTGCGCATAGGCCGGCGCGCCGAAGTATTCGCGCAGGCTTTGGACATGCCGGCCGCTGACCAGAGCGTCGAGCACCGCATCGTCGTCCGCGTGAAATGCCCAATCGGCGTTCTCGGCGGAGCGCGATGGCGGCGCGGTGCGTGCCGCAGAGGGGCGCTCAATCATCCAGCCGAGCCCTATGCTTTGCTCGTCATGACGCGGTCCACGACGTCCGACACCGCCGCGATGACCGAGGCGCGGGTGCTGGACTTGCGCCACACGGCCCCGACGGTGCGCGACGGCGCGGGCTTGGCAAAGCGCCGAATGGCGAGGCCACGCTGCGACCCAAACGGCGATTCAACCGCCAGTTCCGGCAGCAGGGTAATCCCGAGACCGGCGACCACCATCTGGCGCAGGGTTTCAAGGCTCGTGGCGCGATAGTCTTCATCCTCACGGACATCGACCCGGCTGCAGACTTCCAAGGCTTGGTCGCGCAGGCAGTGGCCATCCTCCAGCAACAGCAGGGTGTGCCCCTTCAGATCCTGCACCTTGATATTCGATTTGGCTCCCAAGGGGTGATTGTTGGGCAGGGCAACCGTGAAATCCTCCCGGTATAGCGTGCGCGACTCGATGCCGTCCTGCGCGGCGGGAAGCGCCACTATCCCAAGATCGATCTCGCCGTCGCGCAGGCGCTTCAGCAGCGGCTCGGTTTGGTACTCATACAGCATGAGGCGCAGGTTCGGCAGCGCCTTGCGCAGTTTCGGCATCACCCGCGGCAGCAGGTAGGGTCCGATGGTGGGGATCAAGGCCACCTTGAGTTTCCCGGAAAAGGGATCGGTGTTGTTGCGCGCGAGGGCGATGATTTCGTCGCCCTCGTTCAGCATGCGGCGCGCACGAACCACGACTTCCTTGCCCACTTCGGTGAGCTGCACGTTCTTCGGCTGGCGTTCGACGAGCTTGACCCCCAGATAGTCCTCGAGCTTCTTGAGCTGGGCCGACAGAGTGGGCTGGCTCACGAAGGTGCGCTCCGCCGCCTTGCCGAAGTGGCCGGTGTCTGCCAGCGCCACCAAATATTTGAGGTCCTTGAGATTCATTCCGCGGTCCCGATTAAGCAGTCATAGCAATAGACGTAGTCTATCAAAATCATCGTTATTATCCAATTCTCTAATGGCCATGCGGTTGCTAGCATGTCTCCCGGCATCAACGCTAGTACGAGGATAATTCAATGTCTCTGATCAATACTGAAATCAAGCCTTTCAAGGCAACCGCGTATCACAACGGCAAATTCGTGCCGGTGACGCACGATTCTCTCAAGGGCAAGTGGTCCGTCGTGGTGTTCTACCCGGCCGATTTCACTTTCGTCTGCCCGACCGAACTCGGCGATCTTGCCGACAACTATGCTGAATTCAAGAAGCTCGGCGTCGAAATCTACGGCGTCTCGACGGACACGCATTTCGCCCACAAGGCCTGGCACGACACCTCCGACACCATAGTGAAAGTACAGTACCCGCTGGTCGGCGATCCGACCGCGCAGCTTGCGCGCAATTTCGGGGTGCTCATCGAGTCGGAAGGCCTCGCACTGCGCGGCACCTTCGTCATCGACCCTGACGGCCTGATCAAGATCATGGAAGTTCACGACAATGGAATCGGCCGCGACGCGAAGGAATTGCTCCGCAAGGTGAAGGCGGCACAGTACGTTGCCTCGCACCCGGGCGAGGTGTGCCCGGCGAAGTGGACTCCGGGAGCCGGCACTCTGTCGCCGTCCTTGGATCTGGTCGGGAAAATCTAGCGGGAGAATCGATATGCTCGACGGCAACTTGGCGGCGCAGCTGAAAGGCTACCTCGCGCGGATCCCGCAGACGGTGCAAATCACCGCGTCCGTGGACGGCGGCGATAAATCCCGCGAGATGCTCGAATTGTTGGCGGACATCGAGTCGGCATCCGGCAAGATCAAGGTCGAGGTGCGGCGCGACGATGCGGAGTTAAAGCCCTCTTTCGCGCTGCGCGGGCCGGAAAGCGAATCCCGGGTGCGTTTTGCCGGTTTGCCGATGGGCCACGAGTTCACCTCTCTGGTGCTCGCGCTGCTGCAGACGGGCGGTCATCCGCCCAAGGCCGCTCCGGCGTTGGTCGAACAGATCCGCGCTCTGGAGGGAGACTATCATTTCGAAACCTTCGTTTCCCTCACCTGCCAGAGCTGTCCCGATGTGGTGCAGGCGCTGAACACGATGGCCGTGCTCAATCCGAAAGTCCGCCACACCATGATCGACGGTGCCGTGTTTCAAGACGAGGTGGAGCGGCGCCGGGTGATGGCGGTGCCGGCGGTATTTCTCAACGGCCGGCCCTTCGCACAGGGCCGTATGGAGCTGGCGGAGATACTCGCCAAGATGGATGCCGGCGCCACGGCGTCGGTGCGCGAGCGCCTCGACGCCAAGCCGCCCTTCGATGTGCTGGTGGTGGGCGGCGGTCCGGCCGGCGCGGCAGCGGCCATCTATGCCGCGCGCAAAGGGATTCGCACCGGCATCGCGGCCGAGCGACTCGGCGGCCAGCTGCTCGACACCGTCGGCATCGAGAATTTCATCTCGATAAAGGAGACCGAGGGCCACAAATTGGCGTCCGGCCTCGAACAGCATGTGGCCACCTATGATGTCGATGTGATGAATCTGCAGCGTGCGGAGGCGTTGATTCCGGGCGACCTGATCGAGGTAAAGCTGGCCGGCGGCGCCGCGGTGAAGGCTCGGACGGTGGTCATTGCGACGGGCGCGCGCTGGCGCGAAATGAACGTGCCGGGCGAGCGCGAATACCGCAACCGCGGAGTCGCCTACTGCCCGCATTGCGACGGTCCCCTGTTCAAGGGCAGGCGAGTCGCCGTGATCGGCGGCGGCAACTCCGGCGTCGAAGCGGCGATCGATCTGGCCGGGCTTGCGAGCCATGTGTGGCTGATCGAGTACGACACGCGGCTGCGCGCCGATGCGGTGCTGGTGCGAAAACTACGAAGCCTGTCCAATGTGACGGTCATCACCAACGCGCAAACCACCGAGGTCCGCGGCGATGGTGAGCGTGTGAACGGGCTGGCGTATGAGGACAGGCAGAACGGCACCCTGCTCTCCCTGGCTCTGGAGGGCGTGTTCGTGCAGATCGGGCTGGCGCCGAACACCGACTGGCTGAAAGGCACGGTGAAGCTCTCGGCGCGCGGCGAGGTGGAAGTCGATGCGCGCGGCCAAACGTCGGTGCCCGGCGTTTTCGCCGCCGGAGATTGCACCGTAGTACCCTATAAGCAAATCGTCATTGCGGTGGGTGAGGGAGCGAAGGCATCATTGAGCGCCTTCGATCATCTGATCCGAGCGCCGCTGTCCGCCGCCGCGTAGGTGAGTAGGTGAGCCCAAGGGCGGCGGGACCGGCGGTGGGCACGATACGAGGAGCTCAATCATGCTGGCTGCACCATCGCGTCGACTGTCCTCGGGCGTCGTGGTAGTGAGCCTGGCGCAGCGGAAATTGAAATTTCTGCTGTTGCGCGCCTATCGCAATTGGGATTTCCCCAAGGGCCTGGTCGAGCCGGGCGAAAAGCCGATCGATGCCGCTCTGCGCGAGGTTCGGGAAGAAACGACGCTGGACGACCTGTCCTTCGACTGGGGTCTGGAGTTCATGGAGACCGGCCCATATAACAAGGGCAAGATCTCCCGGTACTACATCGCGCGCAGCAAGGAAACCCATGTAAGGCTGCCGATCAATCCCGAGCTGGGGATGCCCGAGCATCATGAAGCCTGTTGGGTCGATGTTGCCAAGGCCCTGACCATGGTGGCGCCGCGCCTGCAGCCTGTCGTCCAATGGGCCTACGCCGTCATCAATCACGAGCCGATACAAGCCTCAGCCCCATCATCCCAGACCCCGGCCCATAAGCCCTAGCCGGCCCGCGGACCTCCCTAATTCAAATCGACGGCGCCCCGCCCGAGTTCGATGACATCGCCGCCGACCAGAATGTCGCGCTGGGCATTCACCTGCAAATGAAGGGAAGACGGGCGGCCCACCTGCTCGCCCTGGGAAATCTGCAATTCCACCGGCAGTTTGAGCTGGGTCGCCAGGCACCAGCCGCCGAGGTTCGCGGTCGCGGACCCGGTCGCGGGATCCTCGAGAATCGCGGCCCCCTGGGGGAAGAAGAAGCGGGCCAAGGCTGTATGGAGACTGTTCATTGCGAAAACATAGGCCATGCTGACGCCGTCCTCGCTGCGGATATTGCGTAAGGCCTGGGCCTCCGGAGATGCACGACGTACGGCCTCGCTCGATGTGAGGGGCACGATCAACTGTTCCTTTCCGGCCTTGATCCATAGCGGCCGCTCGCCGATATCACCCTCGTCCAATCCCAGAGCGCGGGCCAAGACGCCCCGCGGCTCGTCCACTTCGCGCCAGGTCGGGGGCGGCGCGGTCAAAGTCCAGCGGTCGCCCTGCGCGCGCACGGCGATCAGGCCCGCCTGCATTTCCAAGCGCAGCGAGTCCCCACCCAGGCCCAGGGCACGGCAAACATGGGCCGTGCCCAGAGTCGGGTGGCCGGCGAAGGGCATTTCATAGGTGGGCGTGAAAATCCGCACGCGCGCATCCGCGCGGGACGAGGGCAGAATGAACGTCGTCTCCGACAAATTGAACTGCCGGGCCAGCGCCTGCATGATCCGAGTGTCGAAATCCGCGGCGTTCTCGAACACGCAGAGCGGATTGCCGGTCAGCGCGCCTCGATTGTGAGTGAATACATTGACGATGCGGTACGGATGAGTCGCCATGATGGGCTCATTTTGCACGACCCGGGTGTCGGTCCGATACCCGGGTCGTCATGCCGATCAGATTACGGGTAGGCGCGCAGCACCACGACGGGCGCCGGGGCGACCACGGCCACGCGAGGTCCATAATATCCCCTGTGATAATAGCCCGCCGGGGCGACGACGCAACCGGTCATGGCAGCCACTAAACTAAATGGAATCAATAACTTAAATAGCCTCTTCATGCCGTGCTCCTTAAGATTGTGCGTCTTCGATGAGTACAACGCGACGGCGCCATGCGGGATGACAGCATGAACAAGGCTTAAGAAAGCCGGGCCCGCGGGCGCCGGCCCGGCTCATGCCAGGGAGTGGAAGACCTTCTGCACGTCGTCGTCCTGTTCAAGCTTGTCGATCAAGCCCAGGACTTCCGCCGCGTGATCTTCGGGTAGTTCGATGGGCACCGAGCATATGTATTCATGCTCTGCGGACAGCGGCACGATGCCCCGGGTCTCCAATGCTTCCTGCAGCCTGCCGAAATCATTGAAGGCGCCGCGAATCACCAGCTGCGGCTCGCCCTTATCCCCGGTGCTGTCGCCCATCTCTTCGAGGCCGTAGTCGATCAGATCCAGTTCGAGTTCGTCCTGGTCCTTGACCGTCGCGGGATCCAGCCGAAATACGCCCATTTTCTTGAACAAGAAGCTGACGCTGCCCGTGGTGCCGAGATTCCCGGCCCCTTTGGAGAAGATATTGCGCACGCTGGCGACGGTGCGCGTGGGGTTATCGGTCGCAGTTTCGACCAGCAGGGCCACTCCGTGCGGTGCGTAGCCTTCGTAGAGGATTTCCTGATAGTTGGCCGCTTCCTTGCCCGAGGCGCGGCGAATGGCCGCATCCGTCTTGTCCTTCGGCATGTTGACGGCGCGTGCATTCTGCAGCACCCGGCGCAGCGTCGGATTCGCGGCCGGGTCCGGACCGCCCGCATGCACCGCAATAGAGATATCTTTGGCAACGCGGGTGAACTGCTTTGCCATCCGGTTCCAACGCGCGAACATTGCGTGCTTTCTGACTTCGAATATGCGTCCCATGGGGTACATGGTAGCAATACCGCGTCAAACCGCTAGACTTGCTGCTCCTTCATCACGGCGGTCTCCCATGAGTGCAGTTCCTGAGGACGAAAGTCCGAGCGCGGCGAGCTTCCGCAGCCTGGCGCTGTCGGAGCCCGTGCTTCGCGCTCTGTCGGATGTCGGGTATGAGTCCCCTTCGCCGATCCAGGCGGCGACGATTCCCGTGCTGCTGTCGGGAGCCGACATGCTGGGACAGGCCCAGACCGGCACCGGCAAGACCGCCGCCTTTGCCCTGCCGGCGCTGACGCGCATCGATCTGTCCAAGCACGAGCCCCAAGTCCTGGTGCTGGTACCCACCCGGGAGCTCGCCCTGCAGGTGGCCGAGGCATTTTTGAAATATGCCGCGCATCTCAAGGGGTTCCACGTGCTGCCGATCTACGGCGGACAGAGCTACCAGCCGCAGCTCAACGCCTTGCGGCGCGGAGTGCATGTGGTCGTGGGAACGCCGGGACGCGTCATCGATCACATGAACCGCGGCACTTTGAAGCTCACCGGGTTGACTTTGCTGGTTCTGGATGAGGCGGACGAGATGCTGCGCATGGGCTTCGTCGACGCCGTCGAAAGCATTCTCGAGCAGACCCCGCCGCAGCGTCAGGTGGCGCTGTTCTCCGCCACCATTCCCGCTCCGATCCGCCGCATCGCGGCGAAACATCTACGCTCGCCCACCGAAGTCACCATCAAGAGCAAGACCAGCACCGCGACCAACATCCGTCAGAGGTACTGGATGGTCAGCGGCATGCACAAGCTGGACGCCCTGACCCGCATACTCGAGGCCGAATCCTTCGACGGGATGCTGGTATTCACACGCACCAAGCAGGCGACCGTCGAGCTTGCTGAGAAGCTCGAGGCACGCGGCTTCGCCGCCGCCCCGCTCAACGGGGATATTCCCCAGCCGCAGCGCGAACGCACCGTCGCGAGGCTCAAAGCGGGCCAAATCGATATCGTGGTCGCCACCGACGTGGCCGCGCGCGGCCTCGACGTCGAGCGCATCGGGCATGTCGTGAACTACGACGTGCCGTATGACACCGAATCCTACGTGCACCGCATCGGCCGCACGGGCAGGGCGGGACGCAAGGGCGAGGCCATACTCTTCATCGCTCCCCGGGAACGCAATATGCTGCGCGCCATCGAGCGCGCCACACGCCAGGTCATCGAACCGATGAACCTGCCCACGGTCGACACGGTCAATGCGTTGCGAATCACGAAGTTCAAGCAGCGGGTTGCAGAGACCATTGCCAAAGGGGAGGCCGCCGCCTTTCGACCCGTGCTGGAGCAAATGGAGGCGGAAACAGGCTTGCCGCTGATCGACATCGCCGCGGCGCTGGCGAGCTTGGCGCAGGGCACGACGCCGTTACTGCTCACCGGCAAATCCGAGCAGGCGTCCGCAGCCCACGCGCCGAGCGAGCGTGCCCGCGACGGGCGCGACGGGCGCGACGAGCGCGGTGGACGCAATGAGCGGCCGCGGACTCGCGATACCGCACCGGCATTCGAGAAACCCCCGGCAGCCGCGAAGCCCGCGGCAAGCGAGAAATCCACGGCAAGCGAGAAATCCACGGCAAGCGAGAAATCGCGCGCCCTCGAGACTTTCGCCGATGCCGGCGCGGAAGCGCCATCGGCACGCAAGCCCCGCGCTGGGTCGGCGGCCGGCTTGATGGAAACTTTTCGCATCGAAGTGGGGTCCGTACATGGGATCAAGCCCGGCAATATAGTCGGCGCCATCGCCAATGAGGCAGGGATCGAAGGCGTGCATATCGGCCGGGTGGACATACGAGAGGATCATAGCTATGTCGATTTGCCGGAAGGCATGCCGAAGCAGATATTCAAGGATCTGCAGAAAGTACGGGTCGTGGGCCGTGAACTTCGGATCAGCAGGGTCAGCGAGAAGCCGCCCAAGCCGCCGCGCGATACGGCCGGCCGGCATGTCGAGCGCAAAATGCTGAGCCGGCGCAACGCGAAGAAATAGATTTATTGACCGACTGAACGAGGAGTGGATCATGGGCAAGGGTATGGATCGAAAGAAGGAAGAGAAAAAGAAGCCGGCCAAGACGCTGGAAGAGAAGCGGGCTGCGAAACGGGAAAAGAAACAAGCCCGAGGCTGATTTCAGCGCGCTTAACGACCATCGGAAGGCCGGCGGGCGCCGCGGCATCCGCATCGTGAATGCGTTCACGAGGGTTTCGCCTGCATCACGGGTAGAATGCCGCGCCATATGAGAATTTCCGCAGTTAAATCATTGGTCGCGGCGAACGTGCTGGTGTTCGCTCTGCAGAGCATGTCGAGGGGAACGCTGGAGGACGCGTTTGCGTTGTGGCCGCTGCAGCCCATCGACGGAGTGGCGTACTTCCATCTCTGGCAGATCGTCACCTATGCTTTTTTGCACAGCACCGGCCATATCACGCATCTGCTGTTCAACATGCTGGGACTGTGGATGTTCGGCTCCGAAATCGAGCGTTATGTCGGCCCGAAGCGGCTGCTCGCTTGCTACTTCGCATCGGTGGTGACGGCGGCGCTCAGCCAGCTCTTCGTCCCCATGCTATTCGGCGCGCCGCCGGGTCCCACCATCGGCGCCTCGGGCGGGGTCTTCGGACTGCTCCTGGCCTACGCCTTTTTGTTTCCGACGCGAAAAGTCATTCCCCTGATACCGCCCATACCGATGCCGGCATGGCTGTTCGCGGCGCTTTACGCGGGGGTGGAATTATTCTTGGGCGTTACAGGTACCTTGTCGGGCGTCGCGCATTTCGCCCACTTGGGGGGCATGGTGGGCAGCGGGCTGGTAATCGCGCAATGGCGATACGGCCGAGTGCGCCGCTGAAACAGGGGCAGAAACCGTCTAGGCTATGGGCATGAAACTGCAATTACTGAAATCCGCCGCCTGTTTGGCGGTGCTCGCCTGTCTTGCCGCGCCGGCGCACGCCGAATGGGTGCGGCGAATCGCCGACGGCATCATGGGCACGCGGATCACCGTGGAATTGTGGTCGGACGATGAGGCGAAGGCCAATCAGGCCATCGACGCGCTGCTGCAGGAAATGCGGCACATCGATGACACGATGAGCACGTACAAACCCACCAGCGAAGTGTCGCAGGTCAATGCCAAGGCGGCGGACGGTCCGATGAAGATCAGCAAAGAGCTCTTCGACTTGTTGACCGCGGCCAAGCAATATTCGGTCATCACCGATGGGGCCTTCGACATTACCTATGCCAGCGTCGGCTATATGTACGATTTCCGCAAGCACGTGCACCCGGACGAGGCGCAAATCGACAAGGCATTGCCGGCGGTCAATTATCGCCATGTGCTGCTCGATCCGAAGAATCAAACAGTTCAATTTTCACAGAAGGGCGTGCGCATCGATCTGGGCGGCATCGCCAAGGGCTATTCCGTGGATCGCGGCATCGACGTCTTGAAGTCGTTCGGCATCACGCGGGCCTACGTTTCCGCCGGCGGCGACAGCCGCATCATCGGGGATCGATTCGGCAAACCGTGGATGGTCGGGATTCGCGATCCGTTCAAGGGGGAAGGGGAAGTGATCACCCGGATTCCCTTGGTCGACGCGGCCATTTCGACGTCGGGCGATTACGAGCGATTCTTCGAGGAAAACGGCGTACGCTACCACCACATCATCGATCCGCACACGGGCCACTCCGCGAGCAAGGTTCGCAGTGCCACGGTGATCGGACCCTATGCCATGCGTACCGATGGCTTGTCAAAAACAGCCTTTGTGCTGGGTCCGGAAAAGGCCATGGAAATCTACAACCGCCTCGACGACATCGATGCCATCATCGTCAAGCTGGACGGGACGGTCATCTACTCCAAAGGCATAGAGCCTGCGCCGGTGCGCGCGCCCGCGAAGTAAGCCGCCTGGGGGGCAGCAACATTCAAGCCTGGCTGCTATGGGGACTGCTGTTCGGCTCGATCGGGCTGGGATACGCCATCTATGGCAAGAAGCAAAGAGCGGTGGTGCCGCTGGTTTGCGGACTTGCGCTGATGCTGTTCCCGTACTTCGTGTCCAACACGGCATTGCTCGTCGGCATCGGAGCGGTGCTCGCCGCAATTCCCTACTTCCTGCGCCTATGAGAGGTCGGCCGCGGAAAAAGCGTGCCAACGGGGAATAAAAGGGCCCGGCGATGAGTCTTAGCATCCATGGATGAGAAACGCGCCCGCTTCGAGGCGCAAGTTTTGCCGCATTTGGACGCCGCATACCGGTTTGCCCGGTGGTTGTCCCCCGCGTCCGGCGACGCGGACGACCTCGTGCAGGAAGCGGTGCTGCGCGCTTTCCGCGGGTTCGACGCTCTGCGAGGCTCCGATGTGAAAGCTTGGCTGCTGGCGATAGTGAGGAATTGCCATTCGACGGCACTCGCCCAGCGGCGCCGCCGCGCCTTCGTGCCGCTGCCGGAGGAAAACGATGCGCAAGACGGCTACGCCATGACCGCGGCGGGCCCGGATCCGGAAAATGCCACGATCCGCCGGGACGAGCGGCGCACCCTCGACAGGCTGATTGCGGCTCTGCCCGAAGAGCACCGCACCGTGCTGATGCTCAGGGAAATAGAGGAAATGGATTATCGCCAAATAGCGCTGGTCACGAATGTGCCCATAGGCACGGTGATGTCGCGGCTGGCGCGCTCGCGGGCCGCGCTTCGGGCCCGATGGCTGCAAGAGACCGAAGGAGAGCCGCATGCGGTGCGCTGAATCCCTGCGCTTGCAGGCTTATTTCGACGCCGAAGTCGACGCGGTTTCCGCGGCCGATATCGAGCGTCACATCGAGCATTGCGCCGAATGCCGGTCGCTGCTGCAGGATCTCGAACACGTTCGCGGCATGCTGCGCCGCGACGCGGCCTACCCGACCACCCCACCGGCGCTTCGCGCCAAGATCTTCGATGCACTGGATCAGGAAGAGGCGGCCGCGCCGGCGGGACGGTCGGGAGAAACTCCGCGCCCGCCGCAGGACATTTCGCCAAGCCCGCTTGTGCGACCGCTCCGGGGTGCGTGGCCGCTCCGGGGTGCGTGGCCGTTCTGGGCGGGCGCCCTGGGCGGCATCGGCGGTACGGCGGTCGCGGCGACTCTCGCGTTCATGCTGCTCGTGCCGCGGCTCACCAATCCATTGCTCGATGAACTGGTGAACGACCACGTGCGTTCGTTGATGCCTGCGCATCTCATCGACGTGGCATCCACCGACAAACATACGGTCAAGCCGTGGTTTGCCGGCCATGCCGACGTGTCGCCCGCCGTTGCCGATTTCGAGTCCCAGGGGTATCGGCTCATCGGCGGACGCGCGGACTATCTGGATCATCAGCATTCCGCCGTGGTGGTCTACCAGCACGGCGCGCACATCATCAACGTGTTCAGCTGGGCGGCCGGAGAACGGCCGTTGCCGAACGATACTACGCGCGGCGGCTATCACCTCGCCTTCTGGCGGATCGGCGACCTGAATTATTGCGCGGTCTCGGATACCGGCTGGGACGAGCTGCGGGGGCTGGTCCGATTGCTCCGGGAACTGGGCACGGGCGGTTCTCCCAATGGTGTCCCGCGTTAGCCCGAGTGGCGGCGAGGGAATAAATCACTTCGTCCCGGAGTCTTCTCTCCTGAACTCACACAGGAGATGAAAGTGCCGGACGATGAATCGCTGATGTCGCGCCGCAGTGCGCTGAAATGCATGGCCTATGGCGGAGCGGGCACCCTGTTCGCGCTGTCGGGCGGAGTATTCACTCCCATCGACCTGGCCGTGGCCGGGACCGACGAACGCGGCGTGTCTGCATTGGGCAAGCCCCTGTTCGTCCAGATCAGCGACACCCACATCGGCTTCAACAAGGAGGCCAATCCCGATGTTGTCGCGACGCTGACTCGGACCATCGACATGGTGAACGCCATGGCCGTGCAGCCGGCGCTCATAGTCCACACGGGCGATATCACGCATTTGTCCAAGCCCGCCGAGTTCGATCTGGCCGGGCAGTTGTTCTCGCGCCTGCGCACGACGGAGCTGCACACCGTGCCGGGCGAGCACGACACCACCGATGCCGCCGTGACGGAGTACTTCAACCGCTTCGGCCGGGCATCGGGCAACAAGGGCTACTACAGCTTCGATCACGCCGGCGTGCATTTCATCGCGCTGATCAACGTGCTGCAATTCAAGCCCGGCGGCCTGGGCGCTCTCGGCGCCGATCAGCTCGCCTGGGTGGAGGCCGACCTGAAAGGGCGCTCCGCGAGCACGCCCATCGTCGTCTTTGCGCACATGCCGCTATGGACCATTTATGAGCCCTGGGGCTGGGGAACCAGCGATGCCGAATTGCTCATGGACCGCCTGCGCCGTTTCGGATCGGTGACCGTGCTGAACGGCCACATTCATCAGATCGTGCAGAAAGTCGAAGGCAATGTGACCTTTCATACGGCACGCTCCACCGCCTATCCGCAGCCCGCGGCCGGCGAGGGAGCTGGACCGGGACCTCTGAGGGTGCCCGCGGATCGATTGGCCGACATGCTGGGCGTCACCAGCGTATCGGTGCTGAGGCATCCTCGCTCGCTGGCCTTGAGCGACACGACGATTGCACGCTCATGAGGCGCGCAAAGCATCGATCATGGGCGGCGGCGGCAGCGGGATTCGCCGCGATGGCGTGGCTGGTCGCGGCCGGCCCATCGGCGCAGGCGGACGCCCCGGCACCGGTGCGGATCACCATGAAGAACTTCATGTTCTCGCCCGTACCGCTGACCATCAAAGCCGGCACCACGGTGACCTGGACCAATTTGGATGAAGAGCCTCACACCGCGGTCAGCGACACCGGCCTATTCCGCTCGGGCGCCATGGATACGAACGAAAGCTTCTCGTTCACATTCGACAAGCCCGGCACGTACCGCTTCATCTGCACCATTCATCCGCGCATGACCGGGACCATCATCGTTCAGTGACGGTTTGCGGTCAGTCGCGGAAATTATTGAACTGCAGCGGCACACCGACCTCCGCCTTGCGCAGAAAAGCGATGGCTTCCTGGAGGTCGTCGCGCTTCTTGCCGGTCACCCGAACCTTGTCGCCTTGAATCTGCGCCTGAACCTTCAGTTTCGAGTCTTTCAGCAGGCGAGAGACTTTCCTGCCCGCGTCCGCATCGATTCCATGCTTCAAGATCGCCAGCTGTTTGGCTCTCGCCAGATTGACCTCGGGGTCTTTCACTTCGAGACAGGCAACATCGATGCCGCGCTTGGCTATCTTGAGCTTGAGGATATCCAGCATTTGCTTGAGCTGAAAGTCCGCCGGCGCGATCATGGTCACCGTCGTCTCTTCCAGCTCGAATCTGGCGTCGGTGCCTTTGAAATCAAAGCGCTGCCCCAGTTCCCGGACGGCTTGATCGACGGCATTGGTCAATTCATGGGTGTCGATTTCGGATACGACGTCGAAAGAGGGCATTGCAAGTCTCCGCGAATGAATGGTCCGGCGGCCGGGCGTCGCTAACGATACCCGCGCGCCTGCAAGGTGAATAGCTTGGCGTAGCGGCCGTCGGCCGCCATCAGCGATTCGTGGCTGCCGCGTTCGACGATGCGGCCTTCTTCGAGCACCAGTATCTGGTCCGTCATACGCACCGTCGAGAATCGATGCGATATGACGATGGCGATGCGGTTGCGCGTGAGCTCGCGGAAGTGCTCGAACACCTCCGCCTCGGCCCCGGCGTCGATGGCGGCGGTGGGCTCGTCGAGCACCAGAATGTCCGCCTCATTGCGCATGAAGGCGCGGGCCAAGGCGATTTTCTGCCATTGGCCGCCCGACAGCTCGCGGCCGTCCTTGAACCACTTGCCCAACTGGGTACGATAACCGGCCGGCAGAGTCTCGACGAATTCCGCGGCCAAGCCCTGGGCGGCGGCGCCGCGCCAGCGGCCCTCGTCGTCGAAGGCGCGCACGTCGCCCGCGCCGATGTTCTCGCCCACCAGCATTTGATACCGGGCAAAGTCTTGGAAAATGACCCCGATCCGCTGGCGCAGCGTGGTCTCGTCCCACTCCTTCAGATCGAGCCCATCCAAGAGAATCCGCCCGCGCGTGGGTTGGTAGAGGCGGGTCAGCAGCTTGATCAAGGTGGTCTTGCCCGAGCCGTTCTGCCCGACCAGGGCAAGACTCTCTCCGGGCCGAACGTGCAGATCGATGCCCGATAGTGCCGGAGCGGGGGCCCCGGGGTAGACGAACTCGACGTCCTCGAAGCGGATGCCGTCGCCGGGACGGGGCCCAAGCTTCGCGTCGCCGCCTCTGCTGCCGATGGGCTGCTCCAGGTATTCATAGAGATTCGACAGATAGAGGTTGTCCTCGTACAGGCCGCTGACCGCCGATAAAGCGGCGCTCACGGCCGTTTGTCCCTGGCGAAACAACATGAGGTACATGGTCATCTGACCCACGGTCATGGTACCGAGAACCGTTTCTGCGGCGATCCATGCGTAGCCGCCGTAGAGCGCCGCCGTGCCCACGAGCCCCAACACAAACCCCCATGCGTCGCGGCGCAATGTCAGATCGCGGTCTTCACTGTACAGGCGCGTAAATATGTTGCGGTAGCGATCCAGGAACAGGGGTCCCAGTTCGAATAGCTTGACTTCCTTTGCGTTGTCCTCGCGCGCCAGCACCGATTCCAAATAAGTCTGCATGCGCGCTTCCGGCGCGCGCCAGCGGAACAGGCGAAACGCCTCGCCGGAAAATCTCGCTTCCGCCAGGAACGCGGGCAGGCCGGCCAGAATCAGGAGCACGACGGCCCAGGGGGAGAAGCGGACGAGCAGGCCGCCGAAGGACACCAGCGACACGGCATTCTGCATGAGTCCGAAGGTGCGCATCACCAGGCTCAGAGGGCGGCTGGATGCCTCGCGGCGCGCTCGCGTCAGCTTGTCGTAGAACTCCGAATCCTCGAACTGCGTCAAATCGAGCGTCAGCGCCTTCTCCAAAATCATGACGTTGACGCGCTGTCCGAGCTGGGCGCGCAGCAGCGACTGCGAGAGAGAGATGCCGCGCTGTGCCATGGCGGTAGCGGCTATCAGCAGCGCCTCGAGCCCCACATACCGGAACACCTGGGTGAACAGCACCGTGCCCGTGTGACGATGCAGCTCGGCGGCGTGGATGACGGCATCGACGATTTGCGCGCCCACATAGGCCACCGCCGCCGGCAGAACGCCGGCCACCAGCGTCAGCAGGGCAAGCGTCACGCTGAGTGCCTTGTTGGTGGTCCAGACCAGCGTCAGGGCGCGGCGGCTGTAGGCGAACAACCCAAACAAACTGCGCTGCAAGCCGGCGGGGTCGGCAGCCGGCGACGGCTGACCCGACGAGCCTTTGTCGTGGGGTGAAGGGCGGGGCGCCAAGATTCTGCTACTTCACCAGGCGCCAGGAGAATGGATAGCGGTACGGCGTCCCGTCGCTCACCCGGATGGCGGCGACGATGACCAAGACCACGTTGACCACTCCGAGTATCCAGAGCAGCACAAAGCCGATGAGGACGATGGCCAATAGAGCGAAGAGCAACCCCAGCAGCCACACCGTAATCTGGAAGTTCAGCGACTCCTTGGCTTGGGCGGCGGCGAAGGGCATGGATTGCCCCTTCGACAACAATATGATGAGTGGACCCAAGAGGGTGAACAGCGCCAGGCCGCCGAAGGGGAGAAAAATCAAGCCGCCGCTTCCCAGCAACCAAAGCAAGCCGCAGAGGTGCGCGGCCATCGCCCATCCGCGTTCTTCGCTGCCCATTGTTTCGTTCATGCGGCTTCCCTTGATTCAAGGAATGATATCGGGTGCCGGTGCGCGCCGAACCGGCGGTCTATAATGGTGGCACCTTATAGCCCGGTATGGCGGAGTAGTCGTGAAATTCAAGCCCTTGCTCGATCGTTGGAAGAAAGACGCCGCGCCGGCGCGGACCGCGAAGGAGTACCCGATCCGCCTGGATTTGGATGATGCCGCCCGGCTGCACGCCCTGGCGGAGCTGTTTCCCGGGCAGCCCATCGAAGGGATCATTGCCGATCTAATGCATGCGAGCCTCGACGAAATTGCCGCCGCCATGCCGTATGAGCGAGGTTCCAAGGTCATTTCGCGCGACGATCACGGCGATCCGCTCTACGAGGATATCGGCCTAACGCCCCGATTCGTCGAGCTCACCCGTCAATTCAAGAAAAAGCTGGCAGTTTCGGGCTAGTACTTCGGCGCCGTGATGTTGATCGGTTGGTTCGGCATTCGCCCCCATGCGAATACTCGTACCGACCAACATCACGGCGCCAAAGTCGCTCGAACGACTCCCTCTGCGTCGTGAAGTACGTCGGCCCAGTACGCTCGGTGAACTGGCCCGATGTACTAAGCGGCGCGGGCTTGACGTTGCTCGCTTCGGAAGGCGATACTCGCTGAATGCCGACCGCGCACATTCTTTGCAGCTCTTGGTGGTGGCGCACTTCCTGAGGAGTGGGCGCTGGCCGGTCTTTTTCAGTTTAATTAGTCGATATCCAGAACCCATCTCCGCCTGAAAAGCCGGTGATGGGTTTTTTTTGCCCGCAAGATTCGCAGGTTGAAGCATGAAACCGCCTTTTGACATTGCCGCCGATCTCGATACGCCGGTATCGGCCTATCTGAAGATGGCGCCGTTTCGCCCGAGATTCTTGCTGGAAAGCGTGGAAGGGGGAGAGCGGCTGGCACGCTATTCCTTCATCGGATTCGGCGATTGTCTGGAAGTGCGCCTGGATGCGGCGGGGCTCACCATCGGGGGCGCTCACTCCCGCAGGCCGCAGTCCAAGCTCGAGCTCTTGAATGCTCTGCGCGGCGCGCTGGCACTCGCGCCGCGGCCCCTGCCGGAAGTGCCCGGGGTTCCCTTGCTCGGCGGCTTGGTCGGCTATACCGCCTACGATGCTGTCCGCTACTTCGAGAGAGTGCCGGGGCGCAGCCTCGAGGCCACCGACACGCCGCATGCGCACTATGTGGCGCCGCGGTCCTTGCTGGTGTTCGATCATTTGACGCGCACGGTTGCGGTGCTGCATGACGGCAGCGAAGCTGAAAGGCAGAGCCTGCGCCGCGAGGTGGTGCGCGCCCTGCGAGGCGCCGCTCCCACACTGCTCGTCCCGGGCCGATTTGCACCCGCGGTACCCTCGTTGAGCGAGGAGGCGCACAGAGTGCGGGTTCTGCGCGCCCAAGAGTACATCGCCTCCGGCGATGTCTATCAGCTGGTGCTGGCGTCGCGCTTCGAGGGCCGGCATGCGCTCAGCGCCTTCGAGGTGTATCGGGCGCTGCGGCTGCTCAATCCCTCGCCCTATATGTTTTATTGCGAGCTGGCCGATATTACGGTGGTGGGTTCCTCACCCGAAGCCCTGGTGAAATGTCACGGCGGCTTCGCGCAATTGCGCCCCATCGCAGGCTCGCGTCCGCGGGGCACCGATACCGCCCACGACGCGGCACTGGAGGCGGAGTTGCTGGCGGATCCGAAGGAAAACGCCGAGCACGTGATGCTGGTCGATTTGGCGCGCAACGACTTGGGAAGAGTGGCTGTCGCGGGCTCGGTGGCGGTCGATCCCTACCGCGTGATCGAACGCTACAGCCACATCATGCACATCGTGAGCGGCGTCAGCGGGCGCCTCAAGCCGGGCCAGGATGCCTTCGATCTGTTTGCCGCGACCTTCCCCGCGGGCACCCTGGTGGGCGCGCCCAAGGTGCGTGCGATGGAAATCATCGACGAGCTCGAACCGGTGGGACGGCGGCTGTATGGCGGAACGGTCGGCTATTTCGGCCGGCACGGCGACATGGACCAAGCCATCACCATCCGTACCCTGGTGTTTCAAGGCGACACCTATAGCTACCAGGCCGGGGGCGGTATCGTCGCGGACAGTTCCCCGAAAGCCGAATTCGACGAATTGATGGCGAAGAGTGCGGTGCTGCGGCGTGCGCTCGAGCTTGCCGCCGAGGGTCTTTAGAAGATGCGGCCCAAGATATTGCTGATCGACAACTACGATTCCTTCACCTATAACTTGGTGCAGGCCTTCTTGGTGCTGGGCGCCCTGGTCGACGTGCACCGCAACGACGCCATCACCGTCGAAGAGGCGCTGGCGCAGGACCATTCCCACTTGGTGATATCTCCCGGACCCGGCACTCCGCGGGATGCAGGCGTCTCTATGCGAATGATCGAGGCTTTCGCCGGACGCATACCGGTGTTCGGGGTCTGCCTCGGCCACCAATCCTTGGTGGAGGTGTTCGGCGGCAAAGTGGTGCGCGCCGGGCGCCTCATGCACGGCAAAGTGTCGCCCGTGATCCATGATGGCAGGGGAGTGTACGCAGGGCTGCCTCCGAAGTTCGAGGCGGGCCGCTATCACTCGTTGATCGCGGCCGCCGACAGCATTCCCTCCGTGCTCGAGGTCACCGCGCAGACCGCGGAGGGGGAAATCATGGGTGTTCGGCATAGATCGCTGCCCATCGAAGGCGTGCAATTTCACCCGGAAAGCGTGCTGACGCCCGACGGCCCGATACTCATGGGAAACTTCCTCAAGACTTGAATCGTGACCAGCCCACGCGAAACTCTGGATCACTTGGTGCAGGGCCGCGACCTCAGCGAGGCCGGCGCCGCCGCGCTTCTCAGGTCGTTGACCACTCCCGAGCTTGCGCCCGCGATGGCCGGAGCACTGCTCGCCGCCTTGCGGGCGAAGGGCGTCACGGCCGATGAAGTACGAGGCTTCGCCGGCGCCATGCGCTCGCTGGCGCGCAAGCCCGAGTTCAGCGAAGGCCTCGATGCCATCGACATCGTGGGTACCGGCGGCGACGCCTCGGGCAGTCTCAATTTATCGACGGGTGCGGCCTTGTTGGCCGCCGCCTGCGGGCTGCCGGTCGTCAAGCACGGCAATCGCTCGATTTCCAGCCGCAGCGGCAGCGCGGATTTGATCGAGCGGCTGGGATTCGCCCTCCCTTTGGACGAAGCTCGGGCGGCGCAATGTCTCGCGGCCACGGGCTTCACCTTTCTGTTCGCGCCGTATTTTCATCCGGCGATGAAGGCCCTGGCGGCGGTGCGCGCGGCGCTGGGTATCCGCACGGTGTTCAATCTCTTGGGGCCGCTGACCAATCCCGCGGCACCGCGTTTTCGTTTGATCGGCGCCTACGATGCCGAGACGGCGGAGCTGATGGCGGGCACCTTGATGGGGATGGATATCGAGCGCGCCTGGGTCGTGCACGGTGCGGCGGGTTGGGATGAAGCCACCCCCATCGGTCCATTCCTGGCATTCGACGTCACCCGGGATGCGGTACACCGGCACGAGATCGATCCGCGGGAATTCAAGCTGGAGCCCTGCCGCTCGAGCGAACTCGCCGGCGGCGATCCGGACGCGAATTTCGCGGCATTGCTCGCCGTATTCGAGGGGCGCGACCGCGGAGCTCATTTGTCGGCATTGGCGCTGCAATGCGGTCTGGCGTTATTCATCGCCGGACGCGCGGCAACCATTGCGGCCGGCATCGACACGGCGCGAGCCGCTGTCGATAGCGGGCGGGCCGAGCAGTGGCTGCGCGGGCTGCGGGAGTTTGCGGTGCAAGGGTCATGAGCGGACTTCTGGACGATATGGCGCGCTCGAGCGCGGCGCGCACGGCGGAGGCCATCAGGCATGAATCCGCGCGCGCCCTGGAGGCGCGCGCGCGGGCTGCTGCCGCGGCTCCGCGGCTGCGCCTGTCGGGCACGGGCTTCGATGTCATTGCGGAGCTCAAATTGCGCTCTCCGGCTGCCGGCCAACTGGGGGATGCGAATCAAGACTGGCCCGGGCGCATCGCCGCCTATGCCCGCGGCGGTGCCGCGGCCGTTTCGGTTCTGACCGAACCTTCGCGTTTCGATGGGTCGCTCGAGCATTTGCGCCGCGCGGCGGCGGTGCTTGCCCCCTTCGGGGTGCCCGCGATGCGCAAGGATTTCCTGGTCGATCCCTACCAGGTATTGGAAGCACGCGCCGCCGGGGCGGGCGGAGTCCTGGTGATTCTGCGCATGCTGACGCCTGCGCGGGCCGCGGAACTGGTGGACATTGCCGCCGAGCACGGCATGTTCGTGCTATTGGAGGCGTTCGACGAACTCGATTTGAGCGTGGCGCGCGAACTTTTGACGCGGCTCGCCCCTCATCGGGATCGCCGGCCGCCGATATTGATGGGCATCAACAGCCGAGACCTGCAGTCTCTGGAAGTGGTGCCGGAACGATTCGCGGCGCTTGCGCCGCTGCTGCCCCCGGGCTGGCCGGCCGTCGCGGAGAGCGGCGTCGCCTCGGGCCGGGACGCGCGGCGCATGCAGCAATTGGGATATGGGCTGGCCTTGATCGGCACCGCACTGATGGCTGCGGAAGATCCATCGGCGCTGCTCGGCGAAATTTTCGATGCGACGCGGACAGTGCCGACTTAAATGGCTACACTCGGCGCCATGTGGATAAAGATCTGCGGCATCACCAGTGCGGACGCAGTGGCTGCGGCCGCCGAGGCCAATGTCGACGCCATCGGTTTCGTATTCGCGCCCAGCCCCCGGCAGGTCACTCCCGGACAGGCGGCGCAATTGGCGGCATTGGCGCCGCCGGGCATTTTGCGCATCGCGGTCGCACAGCACCCGCTGCAAATGAAGGTCGACGAAATCTGCCGGATACTCAAACCGGATTTATTTCAAACGGATGTCGAAGATTTGCGGGAATTGAAGATTCCGGCGCACATCAAGGTGCTCCCCGTCGTGCGCTTCGGCCGCAAGACGCCCAACCCGCTGCCGGCGCGCATGTTGTTCGAGGGACCGTCGAGCGGCATCGGGGAACTGGCGGATTGGGGACGCGCGGCCGAGCTTGCGCGGCAGACCGAGGTGATTCTCGCCGGCGGCCTGTCGCCGCAAAATGTGGCCGAAGCGATTCGA
The DNA here is from genome assembly GCA_963784105.1 of uncultured Gammaproteobacteria bacterium. Taxonomy (GTDB): domain Bacteria; phylum Pseudomonadota; class Gammaproteobacteria; order Steroidobacterales; family Steroidobacteraceae; genus Bog-1198. Next base: position 403,272 of record CAWAQE010000002.1, on the reverse strand, counting down.
GCGGTACGGCCATACGGCGTGGACGTGAGCAGCGGCGTCGAGGAAGTCCCCGGGGTCAAGGACCCGGCAAAAATTCACGAGTTCGTGCGGGCCGCACGCGCCGCCGCGGCTGGATTGGAGGGCGAGTCTTGAACTCATTGCCGCGCACCCCCGAGGCGGCGCCCGGTTTTCCCGACGCGCGCGGCCGTTACGGCGAATTCGGCGGGCGCTATGTGCCGGAGACTTTGGTGCCCGCGCTCGACCGGCTGCAGGCCGGCGTCGATCGGTATCTGCACGACGCGGAATTTCAAGCCGAGTTCCATCATGAGCTCAAGACTTGGGTGGGCCGCCCAACCGCGCTTTCCCGCGCATCGACTTTGAGCAAACGCTGGGGAGCCGAAGTCTGGCTCAAGCGCGAAGATCTTGCCCACACGGGCGCCCATAAAATCAACAATGCCGTGGGTCAAACGCTGTTGGCCAAGCGCCTGGGTGCGAAGCGCATCATTGCCGAAACCGGCGCGGGACAGCATGGAGTCGCAAGCGCCGCCGCGGCCGCCCGGCTGGGAATGCCCTGCGTGGTTTACATGGGCGCGGTCGATGTCGAGCGGCAGGCACCCAACGTCGGGCGCATGCAGCTCTTGGGCGCCACCGTCGTACCGGTGACGGGCGGCGATGCCACCTTGCGTGCGGCCATCGACGAGGCTCTGCGCGATTGGGTGTCCGATCCCGACGGGACCTATTATGCATTGGGCTCGGCCGTGGGGCCCCACCCCTATCCCTACTTGGTGCGCGAGCTGCAGGCGGTGATAGGCCGCGAAGCGCGAGCGCAGATGCTGGAGCTGGCGGGCGGCTTGCCGGATGCGGCGGTGGCCTGCGTGGGCGGCGGCTCGAATGCCATCGGCTTGTTTCATCCCTTCTTGGGCGACGCCGCCGTGAAGCTGATCGGGGTGGAAGCCGGCGGCCGAGGCCCCGGCCTCGGCGACAATGCAGCCTCCCTGACCTTCGGCACGCCCGGGGTCCTGCAAGGCAGCTATACGCTGATCCTGCAAGACGCCTTCGGACAGGTGCGCGAAACCCACTCGGTGTCCGCAGGCCTCGATTATTCCGGAGTGGGCCCCGAACACGCGTACTTGATGAAGAGCGGACGCGTCGTGTACGAATCCGCAACGGACAGTGAAGCCTTGGATGCGCTCGCCGAATGCGCCAAGCACGAAGGTATCTTGACCGCCATCGAAAGCGCGCATGCTTTTTTCGGCGCGCGGCGCTATGCGCAGACACACCCGGGCGCACGCATTCTCATCGGCTGTTCCGGCAGGGGCGACAAGGACATGCCCATTCTGCAGCGCACTCTATTAAAGGATACCGTTTGATGAGACAGGCGCCGGCGGCGGCACCCAGCGACACCATCGGCACGGCCATCCAGGCGGCGGCCGCGCAGGGCAGACCGGCGCTGGTGGGGTTTCTCACCGCCGGCTTTCCGACGCGGGCCGGTTTCAGGCACAACCTCGCCGAGGTCGCCGGTGTCTGCGATGTGGTGGAAATCGGAGTCCCGTTCAGCGATCCCATGGCCGACGGCACCACCATACAGCGCGCGAGCTTCGCCGCCCTGGCGGGCGGAGTCACGCTGCCGTGGATACTCGAGGAACTCGAATCTTTGGAATCGAGGCCCGCGGCACCCATTCTCCTCATGAGCTATCTGAACCCGCTGCTCAGCGTCGGGCTGCGGGCCCTGCCGCGCGCGGCGCGGGCCGCAGGGGTCGCCGGATTCATCGTTCCCGACTTGCCATTCGAGGAAAGCGGCGATTTGAAGCGTGCCCTCGAATGCGAAGGCCTGGCCCTGGTGCAAATGGTGACGCCCGTGACGCCTCCCGAACGCTTGGCCATGCTGTGCGGCGAGGCCAAGGGCTTCGTCTACGCGGTGACCATGACGGGCACGACCGGGACGCTCAAGGGGTCGTCGGCCGATGTGCCGCCGCAGGTGCTGGAGTACATGGACCGAGTCAGGGCGTGTTCGAACGTACCGGTGTGCGCGGGTTTCGGCATCCGATCCCGGGAGCAGGTCGCGCGATTTTCGGGCCACGTGGACGGCGTGGTGGTGGGGTCGGCGCTGGTGGAGGTGTTGGAGCGAGGCGAGGATGCCGGGGCCTTTTTGAGGTCGCTGCGCTGAGGGTTTGCATGGGGTGCGGCACGAGGAATTCGGACCCATGAAGCGAGTGTTCCGTGCGGCATCGCTGCTTCAGGTGGCGCACGCGCGCAACGTCCTGTTGACCGCCGGCATTCCGAGCGAATTGCGCAATCAGTATCTGGCGGGCGCCCTCGGAGACCTGCCGATGCTGGAAACCTGGCCGCAGCTCTATGTCGATGACGCGGATGAACAGGTCGCCCTGCGCGCCCTGGCCCGAGCGGCCGCGGCACCGGCCGGCGCTTCGTGGACCTGCGAGCTCTGCGGCGAGGTTCTCGAACCGCAGTTCACCAGCTGCTGGCGCTGCGGATCGAGCCGTGTCGGACAAACACTGACATAAAAACGCGCGAATTCTGAGCCGAGGTTCAGCGCCCACCCCTGGCGACCTCGATCCGCACAGGTTACAAATCCCGCCTGAGTCCCGTGTAACGATTACACAAGCGATCGGGAGGAAATTCGCAATGAGTAGTGTCAGCCGTGACTTTGCCGAGCAGCCGGCGCCCTTGACCGCCGAAGTCTTGTTGGGGAGCTCCCCCGCCATGCGGGAAGTATTCCGGCTCATCGAGCGAGTCGGTCCCACCGAGGCCAGCGTGCTCTTGACCGGCGAAAGCGGGTCAGGCAAGGAATTGGCAGCCCAATCGATTCACTCGCGCAGCGCGCGCCGCGAGGGCCCCTTCGTTGCAATCAACTGCGGCGCCATACCGGCCGGTCTCATCGAGGCTGAATTATTCGGCTACGAGAAGGGAAGCTTCACCGGAGCGGCGCATGCGCATGCCGGGGCGTTCGAACGCGCCCGGGGCGGAACCCTGCTGCTCGATGACGTGACGGACCTGCCGCTTGACATGCAGATACGGCTGCTGCGGGTCCTCGAATCCCAAAAATATTATCGCGTGGGGGCGGCTGCCGAGTTCACCTGCGATGTCAGGCTCATTGCATCGACTAATGGGTGCCCCCTGCAGGCCGTGCAGAACGGCCGTATTCGGGAGGACTTGCTGTACCGGCTGGCCGTATTTCCAATCGCGATGCCGCCGCTGCGCAGCCGCGGCGAGGACGTGGAACTGTTGGCCGAACACTTTCTTGCGCAGCTGAACGCGGCGGCCCGGACGCAAAAGCGGCTTTCGGCGCTTGCGCGGATGATGCTGAAGCAGCACTCCTGGCCGGGCAATGTGCGCGAGCTGAAGAACTGCATCGAGCAAGCGTACATACTTGCCGACACCGTTCTCGAAGTGGCGCCCTTGACCCCCGGCGACGCAGCCGGCGACGGCGATCCGGCCGGCGACCGCGAACGGCTCAACATCCGGGTCGGATCGCGAATTTACGACATGGAGCGCTCGTTGATCGAGGCCACGCTGAATTATTTCAAAGGCAACAAGCGGCGGGCGGCCGACGCGCTGGGCTGCAGCCTCAAGACTCTGTATAACAAGCTCAACGGCTATTCGCAGAGCCAGGAGTGCGCGAATTCTTGAGCGCCCGGCCAACGGAGAATAAAACGTGTCAAGAGTACTGATCGCCGACGATCATGCGGTGGTGCGCGCCGGCTTCAAGCAGTTTCTTGAAGCCGACTCGAGCATCAACGCCGTGGGCGAGGCCGCCAGCGGCAACGAGACGCTCGATCTGCTGCGCGAACAAGAGTGGGACCTCGTGCTGCTGGACATTCACATGCCGGATCGCAGCGGCCTGGATATCCTGCGGCACATTCAGACCGGCCACCCCGGAGTACGGGTGCTGGTGATGAGCGGCCTGCCGGAGCAGCAATACGCGGTCAACGTCCTGCGCGCCGGCGCGAGCGGCTACTTGTCCAAGGACAGCGCGCCCGAGGAATTGATGAAGGCCGTGCGCACGGTATTGGCGGGCCGGCGTTATGTCAGCGCCGCGCTCGCCGAGATATTGGTGGCCGATCTCGACGGCGACCCTGACAAGCCGCTGCATGCGCGCCTGTCGACCCGTGAATTTCAAATATTCTGCAAGCTGGCGGCCGGGCGCGGCGTTTCAGATATCGCCAACGAACTCAGTCTCAGCGTGAAAACCGTGAGCACCTATCGCAGCCGGATATTGGAGAAGATGAGTTTTACGGCGAACGCCGACATTACCTCATATGCCCTGCGAAACGGACTCATCCAATAAACGCCCCCCTGTGAGAATCCTCCTACACTACAACCTGAGTAGTCGCTCTGGCCGTAATGCGATTCATGACGCTAAACTGCGACAAGCATGTTCACCAATATTACGGACGTATTGTCAATGGCGCAGAGCTTGAGAGTCCTGCTCGTCGAAGACTCCAAGGTTCTCACGGAGCGATTGACTGAAGCGATACGGCAAATTCCCCAGGTGGAATTGATCGGTACGGCAGATACCGAGGCGACCGCGGTGGCCTCGGTCAAGCGCGATTCCGTGGATGTGATCATCCTGGACTTGCATTTGAAGCAGGGAACGGGCTTCGGCGTCATGCGCGCGCTGGCCACCGCCCAGTTGAAGCCGCGCATCATCGTGCTGACCAACTACGACCTGCCGGAATACAAGAATGCCGCGATCGCCCTCGGCGCGACGCATTTTCTGGACAAGGCGCGCGACTACGGCCGGCTGCCGGAAGTGCTGCACGAAATCTGCGAGACCCAGCTTCCGAAACACTGAGCGCCGGCAAAACGCCGCCTCACTCACTCCTGCGACAGCATTCTCGGCAGGGGAATCTGCGCGGTCACGGTGGTTCCGCCGCCGCCGGGGCTGCTCACCTCCCAGCTGCCGCCGAGGGCGGTAATGCGGTGACGCATGGAGGCGAGGCCGTGGGATGTGATGGTCTGGAGGCGGTTCGGCGGGATGCCTTTGCCGTCGTCGGAGATGCGCAGGATGAAGACCTCGCGTTCGAAGCCGATGGCCAGGTCCGCGGATTTCGCCTCCGCGTGCTTGAGAATGTTCGTCAATGCCTCTTGGGCGATGCGGAACACACCGATGGCGGCGTCGGGGTTGAATTTGGGTTCGGAGTCGGGAATCGACTCGCTGGCCTTGAGTCCGCCGCGCCGGCAGGTCTCCTTGAATTGCCAGCGCAGCGCCGTGAACAGCCCCATGTTGTCGAGCAGGGTGGGCCTGAGTTCCTCGACGACCCGGCGCTTCAGGTCGACTCCCGAGCTCAAGGACTCATGAATGCGTTTGAAGCGCTGTTCGATGCCCGGATCGCTGGTGGGCAGCCGCTGCTGCAGCCAGGACAAGTCCATGCGCGCGGCCACCAGCAGGCCGCCCAGTTCGTCGTGCAGTTCGCGCGAGAGCGCGGATTTCTCCTGTTCCGACACCCCTTGCAAGTGAGTCGACAGCGCGGTCAGTTCCCGGGTCCGCTCTTCGACCTGACGTTCCAGCTCGCGTTTTTGATCGCGCAGATTCGTGGCCTGAAGGGCGCGCCGGCGCATGTCGCCGTACACGAGGCGCGATGCCAGCAAAACCAAGCCTATGTTGAGGATGACGCCCGCGGCCGAAACCCAGCGCGACACCTGGTAATCCTCCTGCCACTGCGCCGTGGCCGCGGCGAGCTCCCGCGCCTCCGCCAGCCGCATGTCGCCGACGATCTTCGATATCTCATCCATGGTCCGCTTGCCCACGTCGGTGCGCACGACGTTCACGGCGGGCGCGGTGCCTCTTCTTTTGAACAGCGCCAGCGTATCTTCGAGTTCGCCGAGCTTTTTGCCGGTCAGAATTCGCAGTTCCTGAAACTCGCGGCTGTCGTCCTGGCCGCCATAGGCCTGATGCACGCGGTCGAGCGCGGCCTCGACCTTGGTCACGGCCTCCGTATACGGCTGCAAATAGGAGCTTTCGCCGGTCAAAAGGTAGCCGCGCTGGCCGGATTCGGCGTCGCCGACCAGCGCGATGAATTCACTCAGGGCTTGCTGGCGCAGCTGCGAGTCGTGCACGCGCTCGTTGGCCGCGTTCAAGCGCGACTGACCCGCCGCCGCGAGAAAGAACAGGCCGATGAGAAAGCCGATGAGCAGCAGAGGCGGCAAGGCGATGTACCACCGGCCGATCTCGCCCAATTCCTCGCCGAAAATTTTCATGTAAAGCCGTCCGTGCCGCGGCTGTAAAGTTTAACATGTGAGCCAATTCCTACAGGAAGGCTGGGTCTCGAACCGATGGCGCGGCTTGCGCAGCCCGCCCATAGTAGCTGTGATACTGTTCTCGGTGTTCTATAGGAGATAACAATGGAAACAACATTCGACGGAACCACCGAGCAGGTGCGCGCAGGCGGCCGCCGCGTCAAGAACGACCTGAGCGAGGGCGTGAGCGATGTAAAAGCGGCCGCCTCAGCCGAGATCAAGAGCTTGATCGCGGACGTAGAAGATCTCATGGCGCGAATCGCGGATTTGAAAGACGCCGATGTCATGCGTGTGCGCGGCAAGGTACAGCGCGCGGTCGAGGCGACGAAACAAAGCCTCGCCGACGGCGCAGATGCCATTCGGCAGCATGCGCAGGGTGTCGCGAACACGGCCGACGACTTCGTGCGCGACAGCCCCTGGCAGGCGGTGGGCATTGCCGCTCTGGTCGGCGCAGTCGTTGGAATTCTAGCGACCCGCCGCTCCTAAGGCCGCCGACCGTGCGGCTGCTGTGGTCATTGCCGAAAGCGGCGCCGGCGCTGCTGCGCCATCTGGCGGCGTACGTGGACCTCGCGGGTTTGGATCTGGCCAAGGCCCAAGGCGAAATCGCCGTGCAAGTCCTGGCGTCAGCGATCGTGATCGTTTGCGCTCTATTTGCGGTGTTCATGGGCTGTCTCCTGGTGGTGGCCTACACCTGGGACACGCCGCATCGCGTCAGCGCCATCGCATGGATGGCCGGCGGATTCGCGGCGGTCGCCATCGTGGCCGCTGCCTACCGGTCGAACGCCGCGCGGGCGCGATCGCCGCTGTTTGCCGCAGTGCGTCGGGAATGGCAGGAAGACCGGGTGCTGCTCGAGCGCATATTGTCGTCGGATCAGGAATGATCAGGCCATGACCGACCGGGACGAAGCGGCTCGAGCGGAAATACGGGCGAGGCTCGCCGCGTCGCGCGAGGAATTGCGGCGTTTGCTCGACCCGCCGCGACAAGAGACCGGCGCCGACGGCGGCTCGAGCTCCCGTTCTTCCCCCGGTGGATTTCCGCGCAGCCGCACCATGCAGATGCTCATGAGCGAACGCGGCCTCGGCATACTTGGGCGCCGCGGCAGCCGGTTTGTTGATAGCGCGCCCGGCGCTGGCATTGCGTCTTCTGCGGATGCTGCCGGCCAGCGCATTCGCGAAGGCGCTCCTGAGCCGTGCTATCACGGCAATGCGGCCGAAGAAGGAGTGAGCCGGGCCTGCGCGGGCGATCAGCCCAGCGCGGGCGATCAGCCCAGCGCGGGCGATCAGCCCAGGGTCACGAGCCCATAGTGGTAGCTGCCGTCATCCATCAAGCTCAATGTCGCACGAGGCGCTCGATATCTTCCGGCCGTCGAGCGCCGCATGGACGACGCCTCGGCTAACGCCATGCGGATTCTCCACCGCGATGCGGTATCGCGACGATCCGTACTTGTAAGTGATTTCAAAACCCGTCCAGGCGCGCGGAATGCAAGGATCGATGGATAGAATCTTGCCGCGCAAACGCAGACCCAAGATTCCCTCCGTGGCGGTGCGGTACATCCAGCCCGCCGACCCCGTGTACCAGGTCCAGCCGCCGCGGCCGATGTGCTGCGGAGAGGAGTACACATCGGCACAGACCACATAGGGTTCGACCTTGTATCGATGAATGCCCGCGCGGGTGCTGGAATGATTGATGGGATTGAGAATGGAGAATAATTCGCCGGCCCGATCGCCGTCGCCTAGCTGCGCGAACGCCAGCACCGACCACATGGCGGCATGGGTGTACTGTCCGCCATTTTCGCGCAAGCCTGGCGGATAGGCCTTGATATAGCCGGGGTCGTGCGGAGTGCGGTCGAAGGCGGGGGTGAACAATTGCACCAGGCCGTCGCTGCGGCTTGACCAGCTGCGAGTTGACCGCCGACATCGCCCGCACCGACGCGCTCGCGCTGCGCGGCGCCGGAGATCACCGCCCACGATTGAGCGATGGAATCGATCCTGCATTCATCGCTGGCGACCGATCCCAAGGGCGTGCCGTCATCGAAGTAGCCGCGCCGATACCAATCGCCGTCCCAGGCTTCGCGCTCGATGGCCTGCTGCAGGGCAAAGGCATGCTTGCGCCAGCGTGCGGCGGCGGCCGCGTCGGATGCGCCGCGCCGCTCGGCGATGGGTGCAAAGCGCAGCAATGCCGCGTGCAAGAACCACCCCAGCCAGACGCTTTCGCCGCGCCCGCCGGCGCCGACTCGATTCATGCCGTCGTTCCAGTCGCCGGTGCCGAACAACGGCAGCCCGTGCGAGCCGATCGCGAGACTTGAATCGAGCGCGCAGACGCAGTGTTCGAACAAGGATCCCGTGCCGGCCGTTTCGGGAGCGGAAAAGCTCTCCTGGCTGTCCGCCGGCAGAGGGCCGCCCGCGAGAAACGGCACCTGCTCGTCCAGCACGGCGAAGTCCTCGCGTGACTTCCAGGTAGTGGGCGGTCACGAACGCCAGCCAGATGCGGTCATCCGAGACCCGGGTCTTGATTCCCTGGCCTGAAGTCGGAAGCCACCAATGCTGCACATCCCCTTCGACGAACTGGCGCGCCGCGGCGCGCAGGATATGTTCGCGGGTGATCCCCGGCCTCGACACTGCGAGCGCCATGACATCCTGCAATTGATCGCGAAAGCCGTAGGCGCCGCTCGATTGATAGAACGCCGTGCGCGCCCAGACGCGGCAGCAGAGCGTCTGATACAGCAGCCAGCCGTTGAGCAGGATGTCCATGGAACGATCCGGCGTCTTCACCTGCACCGCGCCCAAGGTCTGGTCCCAGAAATCCGTCACTTCCTTGAGCACGGCATCGAGGTCGAGATCTCGATAGCGTTCGATGAGTGCAACGGCCGCGGCGGCGGAAGCTTCCTCGCCCAGCAGAAGCGTGAATTCGGCGGCTTCGCCCGGCGCCAATGTCGATCGTCGCCTGCATCGCACCGCAGGGATCGAAGCCGCCGCCGGCGCGATTCGACAGCGGATGTGCACCGAGCAGCGCCGTGGGCTCGGCGAGCGAACCATGGCGGCCGATGAACTCGGCGCGATCGGCCGTGCATGCCTGCTGCCGGCCGCCCATGTCCATGAACGCGACTCGCGATTGAAAATCCTGGCTCCAGGGATTGCGCGCCAGCAGGGCCCCGGTGGCCGGCTCGATTTCAGTCACGATGAAGGCGGCCGTCCTGTCGCGCTGATTGCCGAGCACCCAGTCCAAGTAATGAGTGACCGACAGCCGGCGCGTCTCGGCGGAGCGATTGACGATCTTGAGGCGCGAAATCTTGAGCGAGTCCGCGAGCGGCACGAACTGCAGCAGATCCAGGGCGATGCCGTGCGAGGTATGTTCGAATCGGCTGTAGCCGAAGCCGTGGCGGATGACATAGGCGGAGGCGGGCTCGCGAATGGGCAGCGGAGTTGCGCTCCAAAGCTCTCCGGTCTCCTCATCGCGAATGTAGATGGCTTCCGCGGGCGCGTTGCCGACGGGATCGTTGCACCAGGGCGTCAGCTGATTTTGCTGGGCGTTCAACGACCATGTGCTGCCGATGCCGTCCGCCGAGGCCAGAAACCCGAACTGTGGGTTGGCGATGACGTTGATCCAGGGAGCGGGAGTCCATTGCCCCTGGTCCAGCGCGACGCTGTATTCGCGCGCTTGCGAGGAGAATCCGCCCAGCCCATTGAAAAATTCGAGCGCGAGCGGAGCGGCCGCCGCTTCGTCCGCCGGGTCAGCGGCCTTTCGCAGAGGCCGCGGCTGCGCCGGCTGTGGTTCAGGCCCCTCGGCTCGTTCCATCTGTTCACTCAAGGTGCCGCGGCGCGCGACGAATACCACCCTGGCGGCGGTCTGCAGAAGATTCAGGCTCGGCGCCGGCAGGGTATCGGCGCGCAGCAAAAACACCTTCCCATGCGCCGCGCTCTGATCGCCCGCGGCCTGGGAGCTGCCGACCGCGGCCTCCAGAGCCTTCTGGAGTTCAGGCGCGCAAGCAGGCGGGCCATCGTTCAGAATGACGAGATCCACGGCCAGGCCCTTCGACCGCCAATAATCCTGTGCGCTCAGCAATTCTTTGACGACCCCAATGTCCTTGGGTGCATCTATGCTGGCCAGCACGACCCTCAAGTCGCCGGATATGCCGTGCGGCCACAGTGCCGCCTGGCCCAGGCTGTTCTTCTCGAGAATATCGCGGGGCGCGCGCAGCGAGGCATCGGTGTACAGCACTCGAGAGGCGATGCGCTGATACTGCCCCGCCGACTCGCAATCCAGCCCCAGGCTCCGAAGTTGCGCCTCGGCTCGAGTCCTGGCCAGGTCCCTGACGCGCTCGAACGCCGCCGCGTCCCGCTTCTCCTCGACCAGCGCGAGAGCCGCCGTGCGGCTCGCGGCGACGCCGAGCCAAAAGGCGACCCGCGCCGTTTGTCCCGGTGCGATCCGCACCCGCCGGCGCAGCGCCAACACGGGATCGAGAACGGTGCCCGCCGTGTTGGACAGGGGCCGCGCATCCATGATGGAGACCGCATTGCGCAATTCGCGGCCGCGCCCCAGAAAACGCGCCCGGTCGGTTTCGAATTGCGGCCCGCCGTTGGCTTCGCCTTCAAGAACGCTGCGAAGAGCGATCCAGGCCTGCGGTTCGCCGGGTTCCCTCGGCCGGCGGGTCGCGAGCAGGGCACCGTGCTCGGCGACGAATTCGGTCTGCACGAAGAGCTTGGAAAATGCGGGGTGAGCGGCATCCGCGGCCGGCGCGGACAGCACCACCTCCGCGTAGGTCGTCAATTCGATTTCCCGCGTCCGCTTCCCTTGGTTGGTCAGGGAGACGCGGCGGACTTCCAGGTCCTGCTCGGGCGACACCAGAATCTCGGTCGAGGTCAGCATGCGTCCGTCGCGGCGCGAGATCGTGGCGCAATCCTCGAAGAATTCGACTTCATAGGTGTCGGGTTCGCACCCGACCGGCTGATAGCCCGCCGACCACACCTGTCCGTCGGCCACATCGCGCAGAAAGACGTAGTAGCCCCAGGGGTCGCAGGTTGGATCCTCGCGCCAGCGAGTCAACGCGATGTCGCGCCAGCGGCTGTATCCGGAGCCCGCCGCGGTCAACATGACCGAATAGCTGCCGTTCGACAACAAATGGGTACGCGCAGCGGCGTGATGGGGAGTGGCGAAGCGGCGCGATGCTGCGATCGAGTACATCAGGCTTGAAATCTCACGGGGTAGGGTGCTAATTCCGGTCCACGTATATTGAGCGCTGGACGAGATTGGCAGAGTGTACTTTAGCCCCTGATTCTCGCGATGATGTACTCGATGCAGCACGTGTAGATTGATCCAATGCGCTTGGCCGTGCGATCGGAGTCCGGCGCATGCGCGCGTAATCCCACGCCTACACGGGAAGGGCTCGCGGGAGCGCTCAGGGGTTCAGCTTCCAGATCGCGAGATTCAGCGCGCTCGCGAAGCTGACCCAGACCAAGTACGGCGCCATCATCCATGCCGCCGCGGGCCTCACCGCGGCGAACTCGCGGATGGTCCAGGCGATCGCCAGCCACAGCGCGACGATCACGAACAGGCCCGCGCCGATATTCCTGGCGCCGAAAAACAACGGCGCCCAGGCCGCGTTGAGCAGCAGCTGAACCGCATAGGCGGCCAGCGCCGTATTGCGGCTGCGGTGATAGCGCTCGCGCCATATGAGCCAGGCGCAGGCGCCCATCAACACATAGAGCACCGCCCACACCGGCCCGAACCAAGCATCGGGCGGCGTCCACGCGGGCTTCGCCAGCGCGGCGTACCAATGTTCCGCCGGCCGCCGACATGCGCGGCGAGAAAAATGCGCCGAGCGCGCCCGCCGCCAGAGCCGCGGCGATGGAGGCCGCAAGGAGCAGCCAATTCGGCCGCGAATTGCGGCCGCGGTAGCTGGTGGAACTTTCGATCGGGATTCTCATTCGGTGCGCGAGCGCGACGATCGGGACCAGACGAAAAGCACGATGGCGGCGCTCATCTGCAGCCAGCCCAGCCACAGGATCTGGGTGGAGAAACCCAGCCAAATCAGTCCGGACAGCCACAGCACGGCCGCCGCGAGGACCAGATCGCGCCGCGACTGGCGGCGGCGCATTTCCTCGCGAAGCTCGGACACCCCCGTGTTTTCCACCTGCAGGCGCAGGCGCCCCTCCGTCGCGTCGCGAACGGCGGTCTGGAATATCTGCGGCACCTGCTGCAGCGCCACCAGCGCATCGGGCAATTGGGCCCGAACCCGCCGCAGCACGGTCCGCGGGCTCATCCGCTCGCGCATCCACTTGCGCAGGTACGGCTGCGCCGTCTGCCAAAGATCGAGCTCCGGGTACAACTGCCTGCCCAGGCCTTCGATGTTGAAAAGAGTCTTCTGCAGCAGGATCAGCTGCGGCTGCACCTGCATGTCGAAGCGGCGGGCGGTTTCGAACAGCCGCAGCAGCACCTGGGCGAAGGAGATCTCCTTCAGCGGCTTGTTGAATATCGGCTCGCAGACGGTGCGCACGGCGGACTCGAGTTCATCGACCCGCGTGCCCCGCGGCACCCAGCCCGATTCGACGTGCAAGGCGGCGACCCGGGCATAATCCCGGTCGAAGAAAGCCATGAAATTCTCGGCCAGATAGTGCTGGTCGCGCGCCTGCAGGGTGCCGACGATGCCGAAATCCACCGCCGCGTAGCGCGGGTTCTGCGGGTCGTCGATTTGCACGAAGATATTGCCCGGGTGCATGTCGGCATGGAAAAAATTGTCGCGGAACACCTGCGTGAAGAAAATCTCCACGCCGTTCTCCGCCAGCTTGGGGATGTTCGTGCCGCGCGCGCGCAATTCCTCGAGATCGTTGACGATGACGCCGTGAATTCTCTCCATGACCATGACATTGACCCGGCAGTAGTCCCAGTGGACCTCGGGCACGTACAGCAGCGACGAGCCGGCGAAATTGCGCTTCAGCTGCGCCGCATTGCCGGCTTCGCGCAGCAGATCCAGCTCATCGAGAATGGTCTTGCGGTATTCGCGCACGAGCTCGACGGGACGCAGGCGGCGCGCATCTCCCCAGTACTCGTCGGCCAGCTCGGCCAGGTAGTGCAGCACTTCGAGATCGAGATCGATGATTTCGCGCATTCCGGGGCGCAATATCTTGACCACGACCTCGCGGCCGTTCTTGAGCGTGGCCGCGTGGACCTGGGCAATCGAGGCCGCGGCAAGCGGGGCCTGGCTCGAAACTGCCGAAAATACCGTCGAGCGGCGAGCCCGAACGCCTTTTCGATGGACGCGATCGCGATGCGCGCTGTCGAAGGGCGGAACGCGGTCCTGGAGCTTCGCCAGTTCATCCGCAATGTCGGCCGGCAGCAGATCGCGCCGCGTCGACAGGGCCTGGCCGAATTTGACGAAGATCGGTCCCAGCTCCTCGAGCGCGAGGCGCAGCCGCTCGCCGCGGGTGACGCCGATGCTGCGTTGAAACCAGGTCCACGGCGACAGATAGACGAGAAAGCGAAACGGCCGGTACAAATGCGTGGCGCGCACGAAATCGTCGAGTCCGTGCCTGACCAGGGCGCGCTGAATCTGCAGCAGCCGGGCGAGTACCCGCGGACGCATCAGGCGGCACCCTTCAGGCGCGCCTCGAGGCGCCCGAGACGGGCCTCGATGCGATCGGCGGTTTCCCGCAATTCATCGACGCCGCGCAGGAACTCCTCCAGCTCGGTCCTGTTCACGAGGTCGCGGCCCTCCTCCTGCAGATATTCGGCGATGTTTTCCCCGGCCGTGCGGCGGAGCGCGGCGCGCGAAGGCCAGCGCGCGCTTTGCGAACTCGGATACGCGCCGCGCGGGAAAGTCGCCTATCCATCGCGACAGCTCCTCCTCCGGATCCGGCCGCGCCAGCATGAAGAGTTCCCGGTACCGGTTGGCGATCTCGGCATCGCCGCGAATCTGCGCCGCGGGCTCCGCCGGCTGCGCGATTCGCCCCGTCCCTCGAACAATTGCAGCAGCGCCGGGAGCGATCCTGAAATGATCGCATCCGCCGCGGCAGTCCTCGCCGGCGCAGAGCGACAGGCGGCCTTGATGCGCGCTCGCGCGAATGCGCGTGAGTCCCTCGACCTCGATTTGCAGGGAAGTGCCCTGCAGGCGCCGCGCCAGCGCGGCGGCCTGCGTCGAGGCGTCGATGCATCGATTGAGCAGCGCTTCGGCCGATGCGAGCCATGCAGCGGTCGCCGGCATGTCAGATCTTGTAGCCGCGATGCACGGCGACTATGCCGCCGGTCAGATTGTGGTAGCGCGCCTGGGCGAAGCCGGCGGCGCGCAGCATCTCGAGCAGAGTTTCCTGATTCGGATGCATGCGAATCGATTCCGCCAGATACCGATAGCTGGCCTCGTCCTGGGCCACGAGCCGCCCCAGCAGCGGCAGTACCTTGAAAGAATAGGCGTCGTAAATCGGCTTCAGGCCCGGCGCCACCGGCGTCGAAAACTCCAGCACCAGCAACTGGCCGCCGGGCTTGAGCACGCGGTGCATGGACTCGAGCGCGGCCGCCTTGTCGGTGACATTGCGCAGTCCGAAGCCGATGGTGACGCAATCGAAGGAGTTGTCCTCGAAGGGCAGGCGCTCGGCGTCGGCGACGATGCACTCCACATTGCCCACCACAGCCCTTGTCGAGCAGCCGGTCGCGGCCGATTTCGAGCATCGCGGGGTTCACGTCCGACAGCACGACCCGTCCCGACTTGCCCACCTGGCGCAACAACCCCGAGGCCAGATCGCCGGTGCCGCCGGCCACGTCCAGCGCGCGTCTGGCCCGGCCGCAAACCGGTCAGGGACAGGGTGAATTGCTTCCACAACCGGTGCAGCGCCGAACGACATCAAGTCGTTCATGACATCGTATTTGCCGGCCACCGACGCGAATACCGACGGACGCGCTCCGCCTTGTCGCCCCAGCGCGACCTTTTCGAATCCGAAATCGACCTTGCGGTCGGAATTGTCCATGGCGTCCCTCGAACGGCTGGACGCATTGTAGCCGACCAGCGGCCAGGCCCCGAAGGGCTCTCGCTTACCTGGGCTTGCCGCGCTTCGGCGCAGCGCTCCAGGTAGCGCGCCCAGTTGCGCTCGCGATCGCGGCCCAGCTCGTGCAGCAGGGTCCAGGTGTAGAGGCCCGTATTGTGGCCATCGTCGAACAGCAGGCGCAAGCGCATAGTTTCCCACCGGCTCGACGCCGGTGATGCCGACATTCTGCTTGCCCGTCCGCAGCACTCCCTCGCCCCCGCCGTGGCCCTTCACCTCGGCGGACGGAGAGAATACCCGCAGGTATTCGAAAGGCAGTTCGAAGTGCGATCCGTCATCGAAATGCACATCGAGCAGCCGCGATTGGGTGCGCAATTTGATGTCGGTGGGCTGGGGCATGGCCAGCCGGCGTCTACAGGATGTAACGCGACAGGTCCTGATCCTTCACCAGCTCGCCGAGATTGCCCTCGACATACTCGCGATTGACGAGGACATGGGTACCGCTGCGGTCCGCGGCATCGAAGGACACGGTCTCCAGCAGCCGCTCCATGACGGTATGCAGGCGCCGCGCACCGATATTCTCGGTGCGTTCATTCACCTCGAAAGCCACTTCGGCGAGCCGCTGCACGCCCGGAGCCCGCGAATTCCAGCTCCACCCCTTCGGTGGCGAGCAGCGCCGTGTACTGGCGGCAAAGCGAGGCATCGGGCTCGGTCAAAATGCGCACGAAATCCTCGACCACCAGGGGTTCGAGCTCGACTCGGATGGGCAGGCGGCCCTGCAGTTCCGGAATCAGGTCGGAGGGCTTGGACATGTGAAAGGCGCCGGAGGCAATGAACAGCACATGATCGGTTTTCACGGTGCCGTACTTGGTGTTCACCGTGCATCCCTCGACCAGGGGCAAAAGGTCGCGTTGCACGCCTTCGCGCGACACGTCGGCGCCCGTGGTTTCCTGGCGGCGGGCGATCTTGTCTATTTCGTCGATGAACACGATGCCGTTCTGCTCGGCATTTTCGACGGCGCGGACCTTCAGTTCCTCTTCGTTGATCATTTTCGACGCCTCTTCGTCCACCAGAAGCTTCAAGCGCCTCCTTGATCTTGAGCTTGCGTTGGCGCGTCCGGCCCTTGCCCAGATTCTGGAACATGCCCTGCAATTGCTGGGTCATTTCCTCCATGCCGGGCGGCGCCATGATTTCGACGCCCATGGGCACTGGCGCGCACTTCGATCTCGATTTCCCGGTCCTCCAGATGGCCCTCGCGCAGCATTTTCCGAAAGCGCTGCCGGGTCTCGTTGTCGCGGGGCGCGGAATCTCCGGTGAAGCCCGCGGCCGCCCGCGGCAGCAGCACGTCGAGCACCCGCTCCTCGGCACTGTCGGCGGCGCGGTGGCCGTACCTTGGCAATTTCCTCTTCGCGGGTCATTTTCACGGAGATCTCGACCAGATCGCGTACGATCGAATCAACTTCCCGTCCAACATAGCCCACTTCAGTGAACTTGGTGGCCTCCACCTTGATGAAGGGTGCCTTGGCCAGGCGCGCCAGGCGCCGGGCGATCTCGGTCTTGCCCACCCCGGTCGGGCCGATCATGAGAATGTTCTTCGGGGTGATCTCGGCGCGCAGCGATTCGGCGACTTGGCTGGCGGCGCCAGCGGTTGCGCAGCGCGATCGCGACCGCGCGTTTGGCCGCTTTCTGGCCGACGATGTGCTTGTCCAACTCTTCGACTATTTCACGCGGAGTCATCTGCGACATGGGGCGCTACAGTTCCTCGATGGTCAGATTGCGATTGGTATAGATGCAGATATCCGCGGCGATATTCAGCGAGCGCTCCACGATCTCGCGCGCGGACAGCTCCCCCTGCATGAAGGCCGTGGCCGCGGCCTGCGCGAAGCCGCCGCCCGATCCGATGGCGATCAGGTCATGCTCCGGCTCGATGACATCGCCGTTGCCCGATATGACATAGGTGCTTGTCCGCGTCCGCCACGCACAGCAGCGCCTCCAGCCGGCGCAGGCTCCGGTCGGTACGCCAGTCCTTGGCCAATTCGATGGCCGCACGGGTGAGATTGCCGAATTTCTCCAGCTTCCCCTCGAAGCGCTCGAACAAGGTGAAGGCATCCGCGGTGCCGCCGGCAAATCCCGCCAGCACCTTTCCGCCGTACAGGCGGCGGACCTTGCGGGCATTGCCCTTCATGACGCTTTGGCCCAGGGTGACCTGGCCGTCGCCGCCGACCGCCACCTGCCCATTGCGCCGCACGGCGAGAATCGTGGTGCCATAGATTCGTTTTGGATCGTGATTCATGAAAGGCAACGCGTGGGGCCTGACTCGAGCCCTTTCAAGCGCTGCGTTGGCGGCGCCGGGCCCGTGGATGCGCGGCCTCGTAAACCGTCGCCAGGCGCTGGAAGTCCAAGTGGGTATAGATCTGGGTGGTGCCGATATCGGCGTGGCCGAGCAATTCCTGCACTCCGCGCAGATCGCCGCTGGACTCGAGCAGATGAGTGGCAAAGGAGTGGCGGAACATATGCGGATGGACGTGCACGCCGATGCCCTGCCGGCGCCCCCAGGCGGCGACCCGCAGCTGCACGGCCCGGACCGAGAGCGGGCGGCCGCTCTGCCCTACGAACAGCGCCTCCACCTGGGGCTTGGCCAATCCAGCGCGCTCCTTCAGCCACTGCTTCAGAGCGCCGATGGCCTGGCGGCCCACGGGCACGATGCGAGTCTTGTTGCCCTTGCCGAGCACGCGCACGGTGCGGTCCGCAAGATCGATCGCCGCGGTCCCGAGGCCTGACGAGTTCGGCCAGGCGCAGTCCCGAGGAGTAGAACAGTTCCATGATGGCCTTGTCGCGCGCCGACAAGGAATCGTCGACGCGAAATGCCAGAAGGCGCCCCATTTGATCGGCATCCAGGGTAGCCGGCAGACGCTTCTTGGTTTTGGGGGCGCGCACCTCGAGTGCCGGATTGCGCGCGCTATGGCCCTCGCGCATCAGGAATTCGTAAAAGGTTCGCGCCGCCGACAGTTGCCGCTGAATGCTGCGGGGGCTCAACCCGCCGCCGTGCAGGGCGGCGGCAAAGGCCCGTCATTGCGGAATTGTCGAAGTCGCTCCATTTGCCGAGCTTGCGCCGCGCGGCGAACCCCTGAAGAGCGAGCAAGTCGTGCCGATAGGCCGCAATGGTATGCACGCTCATGCGCCGCTCGTGCGCGAGATGCGATGTAAATCGATCGATCCAACCGCGCTCGACCGATTCCATGATCTCGCAAGGCTCAGCGCATCAGCGCGTAGGTCACGAGCTCGCCGATGCGGGACAGAAATTCCGTGCTCATGGCGGGGTGGAAGCGCTCCGCATCGCTGGCGCCGATGGCCAGAATTCCCAGCTCCCCCTTGGGACCCAAGGGAGTGAGGGCCACCGAGCCGATCTCGACCGAGTCCTTGCCGAAGAGGTAATCGCGCTGCGCATCGCGCACCTGTCCGCAGCGGGGCTTGCCCGACTGCAGCAGCGATTCGAATGTCTTGATGTCGGCATCGGCCGGATCGCCGCAACGCAGGAATCGGCCGGCTTCCGGCGCCAAGGAGCGCGCCTGCTCGAGAAACAGCACCAGCACCGAATGCATGGCGTCGAAATCCTCGCGCAGCGAAGTCTCGACGGCATTGATGGTCTCGAGCAAGGTGTGCGCCCGTATCAGCCGCTGGCTCAGCCGATGAATGCGGTCGGCCAGCGCATCATTGGCGCGGGCCACATCGACGAGTTCCTTCAGCTTGCGCTCGAGCGACTGATTGCGCTCGCGCAGCACTTCGACCTGGCGCTCGACCAAGCTCACCGTGGCGCCCACGTCGCGCAAGTGCGGCAGGCGCAGCTTGAGTGAGCAGCGCAGAATTGCGCTCGAAGAAATCCGGATAGGTCTGCAGATAGTCGGCGACGCTTGCGTCGTTGAGACCTTCCTGCTTGATGCCGCGCGCCTGACTGGTTGTCATTGTTCAGCTCCCTACATCACGTTATATATCGATCGATCCCGTAAAGACCGTAGTCGCCGGCCCGGTGAGCCACACAGGCTCACCCGCCGCAGCCCAAGAAACCATGGCGGTGCCTCCCGGCAGATCGACTCGCACCTCCGAATCCAGCAGGCCGTGCCGCCGGCCGACGGCGACGGCGGCGCAGGCCCCCGTACCGCATGCCAGAGTCTCGCCCGCTCCGCGTTCATATACCCGCAATCGAATGTGGCCGCGCTGCAAAATCTGCATGAATCCAACGTTGGTGCGCTTCGGAAATCGCGGATGACGCTCGATACTAGGCCCAAACCGCTCGACCGGCGCGCCTTTCACGTCGGACACACTGAGCACGGCATGCGGATTGCCCATGGACACCGCGCCTATTTGCATATCCGTGCCCTCGACGTTCAGTGAGTACATCGGCGCCTCGGCCAGCGCGCCGCCGCCCGCGGCCACCATGGGCAGCGCGCGCGGATCGAAGTTGGGCACGCCCATGTCCACCGACACCAAGCCGTCCTCGCGCACATGCGCGTGCACCGTGCCCCCGGTGCTGCCCATCGACGAGATCGCGGCCCAATTCCGGAGCGCGGGAGTACAATAGAGCCGCAATACAGCGCGCGCCATTGCCGCATTGCTCGACTTCCGTGCCGTCGGAATTGAAAACCCGATAAAACGCGCGGCTCTGCGCGTCGCGTGGAGGTTCCAGCATCAACGCCTGATCGAAGCCGACGCCGGTATGCCGGTCGGCGAGGGCGCGCAGCCTGCTCGAGTCCAATGGGGTCGCGGCGGCGGGGGCGTCGAATACCAAAAAATCGTTGCCCAGCCCCTGCATCTTCAAAAACTCGATGCGCATGGTTGAAGAGCATAGCCGATGCGCCATTTTGTCGCGAGCGGGGGTTGCGCAATGCCACACCGAGTTTTACCTTACTGAAAACAACAAAGTCGGGGAACTATGCGCCATGTAATGGTTTTGAATTCCAAGGGCGGATGCGGCAAGAGCACTCTGGCAACCAACATCGCCGTGTTTTTCGCCCGCGACGGCCACCAGGTGTGCATCGCCGACTATGACCCGCAGCGCTCCAGCCTCGACTGGCTGGCGCAGCGCCCGGCCGATTTGCCCGCCATCAGCGGTGTTGCCGCGTACGAGGAGGGACTGCGCAATGTGGCGCGCAACACCGACATCCTGGTGATCGATGCGCCGGCCCGGGTGCATGGCACCGAGCTCAATGAACTGGTGCGCCGGGCCGAAACCATCATCGTTCCGGTGCTGCCTTCCAGCATCGACATGAAGGCCTGCGGACACTTCATGGCCGAATTGCTCGAAATCGGCAAGGTGTCGCGCAAGCAGGCGCGATTGGCCGTCATCGCCAATCGGGTGCGCGAATACACGCTGATATACGAAGAATTGGACCAGTATCTGACCAAGCTCAAAGTGCCCTATCTCGGCTGCCTGCGCGAGGCGCAAAATTACGTGCGCGCCTACGCGCGCGGCATGGGCGTGCTGGAGCTGCCCGAATATCTCGCGTGGCCGGATTGGAAGCAGTGGGAGCCGATCGGCGAGTGGCTGGACAGCAAGCGCAGCCAGCCCGCCGCATAGCGGTGCGCGTCAGCTTACTCAACTCCAACTTGAGCTTCAGCGCCGCGCCGGATCAATCGCTGCTCGATGCGGCGCTCGAGGCCTCTTTGAACCTGCCGCATAGCTGCAAGGGAGGCAACTGCGGTTCGTGCCGCGCCCGCCTGCTGCAAGGCGAGGTCTACTACCCCAACGGCGTGCCGTTGGGATTGTCCGAATCCGAGGCGGCCGAGGGCTTCGTGCTCATGTGCCAGGCGCGCGCGCGGGGCGATGTTCTCATCGAAACCCGCGAACTCACCACGCCCGAGCAGGCTCTCATCAAGCGACTCCCGGCGCGCATCGAGAGTGCCGTGCCCCTGTCGCACGATGTGATGGGATTGCACCTGCGGCTGCCGGCGGCGGAGATCTTCAATTTCGAGGCGGGCCAGTACATCGATGTCATGCTGCCCGGCGGCCGGCGGCGCAGTTTTTCCATCGCTTCGCCGCCGCACGACTCGCGTTTGCTGGAGCTGCACGTGAGGCGGGTCGAGGGCGGCGAATTCTCCGCGCCTCTGTTCGATGCCGGCACGCGAAGCACTCTGCTCAGCATCGAGGGGCCCCTGGGACAGTTCGTGTACCGCACCGGGACGGCGCCAATGCTGCTGGTGGGCGGCGGCACAGGGCTCGCGCCGCTGCTCAGCATTCTGCGGCATGTGCTGGAGACCGGCATCGAGCGCGACATGACTCTGTACTGGGGCGTGCGAGGCGAGCCGGATCTGTATGCGGGCGCCCTGCTCGAAACACTCGCCGGCCGCGTCTCTGAGCGCCGCACGGCCTCGCGCGCCGCGCGGCTGCGCTATGTGCCGGTACTCTCCGACCCCTCGCCCGACTGGCGGGGCCGCCGCGGCTGGGTGCACGAAGCTGTGCTCGGGGATATCGATGATCTCGAAAAATACGAGGTGTATGCGGCCGGTCCGCCCGCGATGATAGCGGCGGTACGGGGCGAGTTCGGCCGGCGCGGCGTCGCCGCTGACCGCCTGTATTTCGACTCTTTCGATTACGCGCCGGATGTCCTCGACCGCCAGCGCACCAGCGCCGCGACCAAGTCCTGATCCTCGGCCGACGCGGCCTGTACCAGCTGCGCGGATAATCCAAGCTCGCGGACGCCGGCGGCGACGCGCTCGCCCGGCACCAGCCAGTGCACGCGCTCGAATTCGCCGCGCAGCGCCGGAGTCGCGAGCTTCAGCAGGCTGTCCGCAATTTCCAAGCTGGTGGCGGTGACGACATGCACCGCTCCGGCGGCGAAGCTGTCGAGCAGCGCCGCGAGAGCCGCGCGGCTGGGATTCGCCGGCACCCGCCGATAAACATCGGCCGTGACCACCTGCGCGCCGCGCCGCGTGAGTTCCGTTTCGAGGAAGGGCCGTCCGTTGCTGCCCTTGACGATCAATATGCGCCGGCCCGCCGGCCGCTCCAGCTTGGGATGCAGAAGCAGGCTTTCAGAGTCGAAGCTTCCCTGCGGCTGCACCGCCACCCGATACCCCGCTTGATTGAGCGCCCGCGCGGTCGCGGGGCCCATGGCTGCCAGAGTCAGATCGCGCCGTTGTTCGAGCAACGATGCGCCGAATCGCACGGCGTTGGTGCTGGTGAAAATGACGACATCGAAATCCCCGAGGGCGCCGACTCGGGCCGCCGTTTCGCGCCTATGCCCCACGGCGCTGATTTCAACGGCCGGAAGACGCAGCGTGTGCGCCCCCTCATTCTCCAATAGCCGGCACAGCGGCATCGCCTGTTGCTCGGGCCGAGTAACCAGGACTCCGACACCTTGCAAGGCCAGCATGGGTCAGGTGCGCAGGCGCTCGAGCAGCGGGCCCGCGCCCGCGGCCAGAATCCGTTCGGCCAACCGGCGGCCCAGAGCGGCCGGCTCGCCGCTGCCGCCGGACGATGAGTCGCGCAGCACCCTCGATCCATCGGGTTCCGCCACCAGGCCGTCGAGAATCAAGCGCTGTCCCTCCAGGCTTGCATGCGCCGCGATGGGCGATTGACAGCTGCCTCCGAGCCGATGCGCAAATGCGCGTTCGGCGTCCACCGCGGTGCGCGTGGCCTGATGATCGAGCATGGTCACGAGTCCTTGCGTGCGCGCGTCGTCGCGGCGGCACTCGATGCCGATTGCGCCCTGGGCCACGGCCGGCAAGCAGATTTTGGGATCGAGGCGCGCCGTGATGCGCGACTCCAAGCCCAGGCGGATCAAGCCCGCGCAGGCCAGCACGATGGCATCCATGCCGCCGGCGTCGAGCCGGCGCAGCCTCGTATCCACATTGCCGCGCAAGGTCTCGATCCGCAAGTCCGGCCGCGCCGCCAATAATTGCGCCTGCCGCCGCAGGCTCGAGGTGCCCACGCGGGCGCCTCGCGGCAATTCGCCGAGCCCCGCCCCCGACGCCGTCAGCAATGCATCGCGCGCATCCGCGCGCTCCAGCACGGCGGCGATGTCCAGTCCTTCGGGCAGCTCACCGGGCAAGTCCTTCATCGAATGCACGGCAATGTCGGCGCGCCCTTCCTCCAGAGCCACCTCGAGCTCCTTGATGAACAGCCCCTTGCCGCCGATGGCGGCCAGGCTCCGATCCTGGATGCGGTCGCCCTGAGTCACCATGGGCACGAGTTCCACCGCAAGGCCCGCATGCGCCCGGCGCAGCAGCGCCGCGACATGCTCGGCCTGCCACAGAGCCAGCTGACTTTTGCGGGTGGCGATCCGCAGCGGCGCTCCCGGCGGCTCGCTCACGTGGGCTCTGGCTTGGGAAACAACGCGGATTTCAGCCGGTAGATGGAGGAGATGTCCTCATCGCCGAAGCCTTGGGCGATCAGCTGCGCATATTGCGCCAGAGTGGATTCGACCACCGGGAGCTGCGCGCCGTGCCGTGCGGCCATCTCGCGGCAGATCCGTAAATCCTTGGCATGCAGCCGCACGCGAAAACCCGCGGGATATTCATTGTGCGCCATGAACGGCGCGCGATTCACAAAGTACCAGCTCGAGCCCGCGCCCTTGCCCAAGAGTTCGATCAATCGATCGAGGGGCAGGCCTTCGGCGTGCGCAAAGGCCATGGCTTCGCCCACGGCTTGGATGATGCCCGCGCACATGATTTGATTCGTGGCCTTGGCCGCCTGGCCCGCGCCGCTCGCACCGAGATAGGCGACGCTTTTCCCCATCGCCTCCAAGATCGGCCGCGCCCGGCCGAATACCGCCTCATCGCCTCCCACCATGATGGCGAGAGAGGCGGTGCGCGCACCCTCGACGCCGCCGCTCACCGGACAGTCGAGAAAGCCCACGCCGAGAGCGTCGAGCGCCGCATGCATCTCGCGCGCCGTGCCCGCGCCCACCGTGGATGAGTCCATCACGATCATGTTGGGACTCAATCCCGGTTCAAGACCGGCAATCACCGCGCGCAGGTCATCATCGGCGGACACGCAGATCACCACCGCCTCGCAGTTCCCCGCAAGCTCCGTCAAGCTGGAGAAGGCGAGGCAGTGCAGTTCCTTGGCGAGCGCCGCCGCCTTGTCCGCGGTTCTATTCCATACGCCCGTCAGCAACCCCGCACGATGCAGATTGCGCGCCATATGCACGCCCATGGCACCCAATCCCACGAAACCTGTTTGCATATGCGCTTCCCGCTCGTTTAACCGGAGCAGTAGCCTAAGGCTTTGCTATCGACAAGGAAACCGGGTCTTGGCGCGGCGCCGAGCGGGTCGGTCCGAGCCGAAGGCGTCGTAAGCGACGCTGAAATGCTTACGTCGAACTATTGCAGGCGGAATCTACATCTTTCTTGGCGTTCAGCCGTTCAGAGTCGATTTCATCCGATGTCAGATACTGGCGCTCGCCGTCGGCGCCGGTCTTGTAGATGTGCCGTCCCTCGATGAGCTTCTTGTAGCGTTCCTGCGCATCGGCGCATTCCTTCTCTTTGGCTTGCGCCACGTCATCTTGCACCGCCTTCTTGGCGGCGGCATCGTCCGGATTCGGTTGATTGACCAGCCTCGCAGGGGCCGCGTCGGATGTCCGCGCCGATGTGCCGCGAGCGCCATGAGAACCGAGCAATTCGACCACCTCGGCATGCACGCCGTCCGGCGGCTCATCGCCGTATTGCACATTGCCCTTGGCGTCGACCCACTTGTAGACGACTGCGCCGGCCATGCCTGACCAGGCTACCAGCGCTGCGAACAACAGAAGGCGTTTCATGATCCTATCCTCGCTCGGTGGCTGCGCGCACCCGAATGCTACAAGGCGCGTGAACCGGCTTCGCCGGTGCGAATTCGCACCGCCTGACCCAGTTCCGCGACGAAAATCTTGCCGTCGCCGATCTTGCCCGTACGGGCCGTCTCAATGATGGCTTCTACCACCCTATCGACCTGTTCGTCATCCACCGCGAGTTCAAGTTTCACTTTTGGCAGAAAATCGACCACATATTCGGCTCCCCGATATAGCTCAGTGTGGCCTTTTTGCCTCCCAAAACCTTTGACCTCTGTCACGGTAATGCCCTGTATGCCCACATCGGCCAAGGCGGCGCGGACATCGTCAAGCTTGAACGGTTTAATGATGGCGATGACCATTTTCATGCAAGCAGACTCCTCATTCGAATAAGCACCCAGTCTAGCAGCCGAAATCAAAGCGGATTGTTGCGGTACAGCATGGAGTATTGCAATTTTATATTGTATAAAAGCGACAGTATCTTGCGCCGGGCGGAATACAAAAAAACGGCACGAGCCCTTGAAGGGACCCGTGCCGCCGGGATATCGCACCGACGGGGGAGTTGGCTGGTTGCCGGCGCGAGATGCTCCTAAAACGTCACAAGCCTAAATAGTCCTGCATTGCCGCCTTGCCGGCGGCCCAAAGCATGAATGCCGCATGGTGTCGCGTGACCGTACTAAATGGCGTCCGGGCCGGTTTCGCCGGTGCGAACCCGCAGGGCCTGTTCCAGATCGATCACCCACACCTTCCCATCCCCCGTTTTGCCGGTTCTGGCCACGTTACAAACCGCCTCCATCACCTGCTCCACAATCGAATCGTCCACCGCGAGTTCCACCTTGGTCTTGGGCAGAAAGTCGATCCGGTATTCGGCCCCCCGGTAGATCTCCGTATGCCCATGCTGCCGTCCGTAACCGTGTACCTCGGTGACCGTGACCCCCTGGATGCCGATGTCCGCCACCGCCTGGCGAACCTCGTCCAACTTGAAGGGTTTGATGATCGCGGTGATCAGCTTCATGCATTTATCCCCGCTTTCATCCGTTAATTGCACAGCCTCCGCCGCCGCTTCCGCGTACTATCGAACATGAACTCTGCAGCTTCCGTGCCAGATCCAAAAGGGCCATGAATCAATGGATTGCGTCGGCGCCCCGCGGCGCGACGCACCGACATGGCGCGACCGGGGCTTGAACCTGCGTTAGGGGAGTGCGGCGGCTTGGCCAATTCCGGAGAGAACATGAGCTTTATGAATTCGAGCGGATTGGACGACTTGGCGCGGCGCCTGGCGGATTCGGTACCCGAATCCGTGCGCTCATTCGCCAGAGATTTGGAGGGCAATTTCAAGGCCGTTCTGCAAGCCCAGCTCAGTAAGCTCGAGCTCGTCAACCGCCAGGAATTCGACGTGCAGGCAGCCATTCTCGAGCGAACCCAAGCCAAGCTGACCGCCATGGAGGCGCGTCTCAAGGAGATCGAGGCCAAGCTCTCACCGCCCTAGGCGCTGCGCGCCACCGGCGATGGCCACACAGGGAGGTGAGCCTTGGGAACCGCACGAACAAGCCGTCAAGACGTCAGCACGGCATTGAGCCGAGCGCCCTTGGGACTTGCGGCGCCTGAAGTTCGCGTAGAAGTCCATTTGGGTCCCGGGTTGCCGGCATTCGCTCTGGTCGGTCTGCCCGAGGCGGTGGTTCGCGAAAGCAAGGAGCGCGTTCGCTCAGCGTTGATCACCAGCGGGTTCGAATTTCCCGCGGGACGCATTACCGTCAATCTGTCGCCCGCCGACTTGCCGAAGGAGGGCGGCCGATTCGATTTGCCCATAGCCGTCGGCATACTGGCCGCCAGCGGCGAAATCCCGCCGGCCGCGCTCGAACGGCACGAGCTTTATGGCGAGCTGTCGCTGGGCGGCGAGCTGCGCTACACCCCCAAGCTTCTACCCGCGCTCATCGCAGGTTCGCACTCCCGGCGGAGATTGATTTTACCCTTTGCCAATGCGCTCGAAGCGGCCCTGGTCCCCCATGCGAAGCTCAGGCTGGTCAGCCATTTACACCAGGTTTGCGACGCCCTCAAGGGCAGGCACGCATGGTCCACCGCCGCCCTGGGTTCGCAGAGCCTCGCGGCCGCATTGAGCCCCGCGGCCGCCCTGAGCTCCGCAGCCGCCGTGGACTCTGCACCCGCCTCGAGTCACTTGGCCGCCGTAAGCTCCTGCGGTGGCTCGGACCCCCGCCTGCTTCCTCTAGGGCCGGCTCCAGATCTTGCCGAGGTACGTGGTCAATTCGCGGGCAAACGGGCACTGGAGATCGCCGCTGCCGGTGAGCATGGCCTATTGATGATCGGCCCCCCGGGTGCGGGCAAGACTCTGCTCGCCCAACGATTACCCGGCTTGCTGCCGCCCATGGATTCCCTCGAGTCCCTGGAAGTCGCCTGCCTGGAATCGGCCGCGGGCCAAAGACCCAGTCTTGGCGGCCGCCGGCCCTTCCGCAGCCCGCAGCACACGGCCTCGATCGCAGCACTGATCGGCGGCAGCGCCCTGCGGCCCGGCGAGCTCTCGCTGGCGCATCGAGGGGTGCTGTTTCTCGACGAATTCCCCGAATTTGCGCGCAACGCACTGGAAGCCCTGCGCGAACCCCTGGAGAGCGGCGTGGTAAAGCTCACACGGCTCAAGCGTACATGCGAGTTTCCCGCGCAATTTCAATTGGTGGCTGCGATGAACCCCTGTCCCTGCGGCTACGCCGGCGATCCGCGCGGACGATGTCATTGCACGGCGGAACAAATTGTCCGGTATCGACACCGCATTTCAGGGCCGCTGTTGGACCGAATCGACATCCATATCGAACTGACGGCCGTGCCGGCGGAGCACCTGCTCGGCGATGTGCCGGCGGGAGAAGAGAATTCCGCCGCCGTCGCGGCGCGCGTGGCCGCCGCCCGGCAAGCGCAAATGCGGCGCCAGGGCAAATTCAATGCGCGGCTGACACCCCTCGAAGTGACTAGATTCTGTGGCTTGCGGCGCGAGCCGCGGATCCTGCTCGGCACGGCCGTTTCCCGATTGGGGCTGTCCGCCAGAGCCTGTCATCGCGTCGTGAAGCTGGCCCGAACCTGCGCCGACCTGGCGGCCGAGCCTGAGATCCGCCGAGTCGACGTCGCCGAGGCCGTGCAGCTGCGCGCGCTCGACAAGTTCAAGCCTTAAGCGGCCTTATTTGTTGAGCGACACCATGTAGTCGACGGTCATGCGAATCGTAGCATCCGGCCAGTTCGTCCCGCCCTTGGGCGGCATATTGCCCAAGCCGCCGATCGCAGCCTTGTAGAGCACTTCCTTACCCTGAGCGATGCGCGGGCCCCAAGCCGCATGATCGCCGATTTTCGGTGCACCATTGACCCCGGTTGAGTGGCAGGCAGAGCAAACCTTCGTGAACGCCTCCTGACCCGTGGTCGGCACATCCGCGGCCGCTCCTCCCGCCGGCGCCGCCACAATGGCCAACGCCGAGTTATCCTTACCCGCGATGGCGACTTTCGCGAACGGCGTGATGTTCTGCTCCACGTCTTTGAGGTGTAGCGGGTCCAACAACACGTCTTTCGCCTGAGTATCCGCGCCGATCGAGCGCGCGACACCGAACAAAATAATCGCGAAAACGATGAGGATACCCAGCACCACACTGAAGGAATTGAAGAAGTGCGTATCTGAAGATTCGGTGTTGGACACAGTAACTCGCTGAAATTCGATGAAAAAACATCCCGGGAGCCGCACTAGTATAGCGACAGCAGGCGAATCACGGAATAGCCGGCGCGGAACGAGCGCTAAGGCAGCGACAATCGCCACAACAATAGCTATGCCGCCCCGGCGTTCCGAGGGCATGGAGAGATGAACAAAGGGCAAGGCTACCGATCCAAGGGGCTTTTGACCCCCATCGCCCCCTTGCCCGACACATGAGTGTAAATCATCGTCGTCCTTACGTCGGCATGGCCCAGAAGTTCCTGGATGGTGCGAATGTCGGCGCCCGCCTCGAGCAAGTGTGTGGCGAACAATGGCGAAAGGTGTGACAGCTCGCCGACTGAAGTATTCCCGCCTTACGAACAGCGATTTGAACCGCCCGCTGCACGATTTTTTCATGCTGATGATGACGGGTGGGCCGCCCGGTATAAGGGTCCCGGCAGAGCGAACTCGCCGGAAAGACCCATTGCCAGCCCCAGCCAATTGCCGCGTTCGGATATTTGCGAGCCAGCGCGGTCGGCAATGAAACACCCGGTTCACCGAGTTTACGTTGCCGCAACCCGCTGCCGTAGAGGAGATTAGCGATCAAGCCGCAAACACCGTCAAGTTGAGCCAGCACCGACCGCACCTCCGCGATGCTCAATACCACCGGAAGCTTCCTCGGCCGAGACGCCCTCGTCACGTTTTCAAGCCAAGGCAATTCAATGCCAAGCACTTGCCGATAAAGAAACAGCAAAGCCTGAAGCGCCTGATTCTGTGTGGATGCACCCACCTTCGCCTCGACGGCCAGGCGGGTCAAGAATGCTTCAACTTCCTTCGGCCCCATGTCGCGCGGGTGCCTACGGCCATGATATTTGACATAGCGCCGCATCCATTGCAGGTAAGCCTGTTCCGTCCGCAGCGCCAAATGACGAGTGCGAATCCTTTCGCGCGCCACCTCGAACAAACCGCGCCCCTCCGGCATATAATCCCCGCAAGAGTGCTACGCGACACCACCGCAATCTGACCCCAAGGAAATCAGGAAGATGTCTAAAGGTCCAACCGGATATGTCCCGCGTTCGTCGCAATTCATCCGACGTTTTCATCTTCTAATAAATCGTTAGGCGCGCCCAAATGTTGCACCATCGACTTAGTCTCTTGCTCTTTCTTGCGCCGGCGCTCTGCCGTGCAGACGTAGCTGCAGATTTTGACGCCGCCGCAGCGCGCTGGAAGGCTTCAGGCCTTCAGACCTACTCCTTCGAGTACCAGTACGACAGCGGAGACGTTATCGCCCCGTACTGCGCCGCCGCCACAATTCGGGTTCGGGTTATAAACGGTGCGGGCGCCGTACCGGTTGTTGTACGTGGAAGTCATCACTGTCCGGTCGGTACTCGAGGGCGGAGTTCGATCGACGTCGCCATACCCGCGACCATCGACGCAGTGTTCGATATTATGAGACGGTACATTCACAATCCACCCACGTCCGTAGAGGTTAAGGTCGCCTTTGATTCGAAGTACGGGTTTCCGACCTCGTATTCTGTAACTAAGCTTGATATTTCGGATAGCGATGAGGGCTTTCGAATCAGCAATTTTTCGGTACATCGCTAACGCCTAACAATCGGTTCGAGCGATCGCGGGTTGCTTGCACGTCTGTTCACCGGACGCAATGCGCAAACTCGCCAAACCACGGCTGATAACCCATTGCGGATACCGAATCCTCGATTGGGGTTCTTGAATCTACAAGCCGAGTCTGGTGCTGAGATACTTTCAACAGATCGGCGCGTCTTGCTTTCCCTGTTCAGTGCATCAGAGGTGAGTGACGGTGCCCCTCCCAAATGCGATGTTCTATTCATCTACTGCACACTCGACAATGATGGAAGAATCGCGGGCTCGAAGGCCAAAGTGCGTGATCTCATAACATCAGCTGGCGCCTATATCGCTGTGGTAGCCTCTGAAAATACTTCTGATGCGTACAAGAATGCTTTGATGCCGAAGACAGGATGGTCAGCTAACGTCGCCATGGTACTCACCCGCCGTGATGACAAGTTGGCCGAATTCTTTCGGTCCATATTCGAGCGAATGTTTCGAGGGCAATCTATGCTAATGGCGTGGGTAGAAATCGCCCCGCAAGCGTCTGGATCTCAGGCTCCAGACGCTCCGGGCGTGTTCATGGCCGCAGAAGCGGGGCACGTGACGTTTGCCCGCTAAGCGCGAAAAGCTCCGCGTGGTCGCCCAACAATCGGTTCGAGCGATCACGGGGCTGCGTCTTCGTTGAGCCAAGGAGTGGGTCGATGATTTCGATAAATCAGCTTCGTTCGATGTCAACGCAACCCCGCGTCGCTCAACCTCATCGTTAGGCGATATCAAGGAACGCCAGTGACCCCTGACATTATATTCGGCTCTTGCCTCTGCAGTTCGGTTACTTACGAAGTCCGGAAGCCCTACCTGAGATTCGCGCATTGTTACTGCGGTCGCTGTCGTAAGGCTACTGGCTCTTCGCATGCGACGAATCTTTACGTCGAACCGCGCCAGTTCTCATGGCTAGTTGGCGAACACCTGACAAAGCGCTTTGATCTTCCGAGGGCTCAAAGCTTCGCCACAACCGTCTGTGGATCGTGCGGCGGGCCGCTACCGCACTTCACGCGCAGTGGCCGGGAAGTTGTAGTTCCTGCAGGAACACTAGACACGACGCCGGATATCCTGCCGCAGGCGAATATCTTTTGGGGCTCTCGCGCATCCTGGTCTTGCAGTGGCGGCGATATACCCTCCCATGCAGAGTACACACCGAGTTGGCGATGACATCGCGACCGCCTAACAATCGGTTCGAGCGATCGCGGGTCGCGTCTTCGGTGAGCCAAGGAGGGGAGTGTCGATGATTGGGATAAAGTGCCTTCGTTTGACGCTGGTGAAACCCCGCGTCGCTCAACCTCATCGTTAGGTCGTATCTATCTCACTTCAGACCGACGCGTCGCGGAATGCCTTGAGTACCGCATTCATTCGGGTCTGCCATCGGCTACCCTGCGCTCGGTACCAGGCCAGCACATCTGCATCCAACCGCAGCGCGATCTGCTCCTTTCGCTCGCTGGGGTTCTTGGCTGGCCTTCCGCGCTTTGCGCGCAATTCTGCGACGCCATGGTGCGCGGTCCCTTCCTTCCAAAATGACAGCACCTCGTCGCGGTCATTCGGGTTGTACGGTAACTCAGATTTTCGGGTATTCCCGGAAGTACGCTTCTTGCTCATGTGGATTTGCCTCTCTACACGAAATCAATCGGGGACCGTCCGAGCGATCCGTCCATACCAGCACGACGACCCGATCCCGTAACCAGCCCAAGCTAATCAGCCGTTGCTCACCATAGTGCTGACTGGCATCTTCACGAGTAAGCATCGGGGCATCGAACGCCGCCTCGCAATCCGCCAAGTCAATCTTATGCTTGCGCTTATTAGACCGACGTTTTGCAGGATCATAGGTCATAACGACATTATTGTATATGCATTTAATCGTCGTGCCAAATTCGGACCTAACAATCGGTTCGAGCGATCGCGGGGCCGCGCCTCAGTTTGGCCGAGGAGGGAGTCGATGATTGATAAAGCGGCTCCGTTTGGCGACAACGCAACCTCGCGTCGCTCAACCTCATCGTTAGCGTACAGGCTGGTCTCGCGGTAGAATTGAAGGCGGCGACGCGGAGGACACAATCTATGGCACGTGCATTGGCCGACATTGAGCAGGATATCCTCGAATTGAATCAAAAGGAGCGCGCTGAGCTCTTGCGGAAGCTTATTGACGACATGGATGCTCCTGGCGACGCGGATTCAGGAGATGCTTGGCTCAAGGCGTCGGAGCGGCGTCTCGGTGAGGTGGAGAACGGAACTGCTCGGACATTTCCAGCCGACGACGTGATAAAGGAAGCGCGAACGCTGTTGAAGTGATGCGCCTGGAAATTCACTTCGAGGCGCGTGAAGAGTTCCTGCAGGCGACTCAGTTTTATGAAGCCCAAGTGCCGGGCTTGGGTCAGCGTTTTATCAATGAAATCGAGCGGTGCCAGAAAGCATTGCTCGAAGCTCCGCTGATTGGTCAACCCTACGGCAGACGCCTGCGGAAGTTCACGGTGAGCGACAATTTCCCCTATTCAATCGTGTACGCAGTTCTTGCGGGGGTCCTATTTGTATTAGCGTAGTAAGCGGTTAGGTAACCCCACTCTGTTGTGGATTTCGGATTCCTGATGACATGTCGGCTGGACTCAACTGAAGGAAGACGGCATGTTGACACGAGAACAACGGGCGACGATGAGTGCGCTGTGGCTTGGGCGATGGCGCGGATGGCAGAGCTCAGGGGTGTCGGTTGCCGAGTATGCGCGCCGCGAAAAGGATTTGACGCCGATGCGGCGTATCGGTGGCGGCGGGTATTACGCCGCACCGGCCACTGGATCGAGGTCGAGGGTACGCCGGCGACGGGCAAAGCGGCTACAGTGAAGAAGCGCAAGGCGGCAGTGCGATTTGCCCGCGTCGCGGTGAACGATACGCCGCTGACATCGGCATCATTGTTGCTGCGGCTGGTGTTGATGAACGGTCGGCGTGCGGAGCTCGAGATTGGCGGCGTTGAGCACCTCGGGGAGGTGCTCGGCGTTCTTGAGCGAGCGGCGTGATTCGCCCGACCGCCGCGGCCGTGGTGTATCTGTGCGTGGCACCCACGGACTTGCGCAAGCAGGCCGCCTCGCTCGCGCTGTTAGTCGAGCAAAGCTTGAAGCGCGACATCTTCGAGGCGGCGCTCTATGTATTCAGCAATGCGCGGCGCGACCGGATCCGGATTTTGTACTGGGAACGCAACGGCCTGGTGCTGTGGTCGAAACGTCTTGAGCAGCAGCGTTTTATCTGGCCACGGATGGCCGCCGGCGACACGGTATCGATGAGCGGCGGGGAGCTCAACCAGCTGCTCGATGGCTTTGATGTGTGGGCGCAAGGGCATCGTGAGTTGCAGCTGAAGCGAGTCGGATGAGATGCGTAAAGTACTATAAATACAGGCATATTCTCGTGTATTAATATCTCGAACATGCGACAATAACCGCATGTTGGAAAGCCCTTCCGTCGGCGCCGATACCGCAGTGAACGCGGGCGATCGAGCTGCGCTGGAGGCAGAGTGTATAGATCTACGCGCGCGGATTGAGTCGCGCGAACAACGCATCCGTTTGCTCGAAGAGGCGCTGCGGGTCCTCAAAGCTCACACTTACGGACCGAGCCGCGAGCGCTTGAGCGTCGCCGCCGGGCAGGTCGAGCTGTTCAATGAGATCGAGGCCACGCTCGAAGTGACCGAAGCGGTCGGCATCGAGCCCGAGCTCAAAGCGACCCCGCTACGCGAGGAGAAGCCGGCCGGCGGCAAGCCCGGCCGTACGAAGCTCGCCTCCCACCTGCCGCGGGTCGAGGTCCGTCATGAACTCACCGTGGCCGAGCGCCGGTGCGGCTGCGGCGGCGTGCTCGCCGAGATCGGCGCCGATGTCAGTGAGCAGCTCGACTATCTGCCGGCCAAAGTCCAGGTGCTGCGCCATGTGCGGGTCAAGTATGCCTGCCCCGGTTGCGAGGAGTGCGTGAAGACCGCGGCGCTACCTGGACATATCCTGCCGAAGACCAATGCATCGCCCGGGCTGCTCGCGCAGTTGGTGACCAGCAAATACGTCGACTCCCTGCCGTTGTATCGCCAGGAGGGAATGTTCGAACGTCACGGCGTTCGATTACCCCGGGCGACCCAGGCGGCGTGGATGATAGGTCTCACCGTGCCGCTGCAGCCGCTCCTGAACTTGATGGACGAGCGACTGCGATCTTCCGGCTACGTGCGCATCGATGAGACCCGGGTGCAGGTGCTCAACAGCGACAAGGCGCCGAGCGCGCTGCATTGGATGTGGGTGCGAGTCGCCGGGCCCAAACATGAGCGCATCATCGTCTTCGATTACGACCCGAGTCGCGGCGGCGAGGTCGCCGATGCCCTAATCGAGGGTTGCAGCGGCTATCTGCAGAGCGACGGCTATCAGGCTTACGAGGGCGCGAGTGAGCGCGCCGGCCTCCTTCACGTCGGTTGTTTTGCTCACGCAAGGAGACGCTTCTTCGAGGCGCTCAAAGCCCTACCCAACGCGCAGCGTAAACAAGCGAGCGCGGCGCACGAAGCGGTGCGGCGCATCGATGCGCTGTACCTCATCGAGCGGCAGATCAAGGACTTGAGCGACGAGGAACGCTCGCGGATCCGCACCGCAGAAGCCGTGCCGCAGCTCGCATCCCTGCACGAGTGGGCGAGCCGCCTGCAGCACGAGACCATGCCCTCGGGCAAGCTCGGCGAAGCATTGGGTTATTTGATCACGCAATGGCCAAAGCTCGTGCGCTACTTCGAGGATCCGCGCCTGGCGATCGACACGAACCTGGCCGAGAACGCGATCCGGCCTTTCGCTCTCGGTCGCCGTAACTGGTTATTCGCGGACACCGTGAAGGGCGCGAAGGCCAGCGCGGCGCTCTACAGCATCGTCTCGACCGCCCGAGCCAACGGCCTTGAGCCGTACGCGTATCTGCGTCGATTGTTCGCCGAATTACCGAAAGCCAAAACCGTCGAAGACTTCGAGATCCTCCTGCCGTTCAGCACCGCGGCGACTTAGGCATGGCGAAACGCAGTACGGTATAGCGAGGGAAGTATGACGCAAATCGTCGAGGCATTTAGGGGACGCGCGAGGCTCAGGTTGGTGTTCTGGGGTTACTGCATTCTAGGGACAGTCGCGATGGGCGTACTGCTGTTCGGTGTCTTTCGAGTGGCAATTCGATTCGATCCATCACCCCATCACTTCCTAACCGACGCGGTGACCGGCGTATTGTTCGTGGCCTACTTTCTCTGGGCGCATGTCTCGCTGTGGACGTGCGCCTTCAACGGAAGGCACCGTGGCTGGGGTTATGCGGCTCGCAGTTATGCTGTTCTGGTCGTCTGTTACTACTTCGTCGGTATTTCCGGCAACTTTGGGTCCAAAACGGTGACGATTTGGTATGTCCCGCCCCCGAGCACGCGGGATTCGGGGGCCTGACAATTGGACGGGTCAAGATGCAATTGCTCGATCGCTTACTTAGCGTACGCTCATGGCTCGCGTCGCCCTGGCTATTGGCGTACGCGGTCCGTCCGCTAACAATCGGTTCGAGCGATCGCGGGTGTCGTCTTCGTTGGGCCAAGGAGGGAAGTCGATGATGGGGATAAAGTGTCTTCGTTCGACGTCGATGAGGCCCCGCGTCGTTCATCCTACGCGTTAGACGCCATGAGGAAGCGAGATTTCCGTGTGTTCGTCGGCCGACGCGCTCGCTGCGAGAATCCCGGAGTGCGTGCCGTAGTGGCGCCGCTTGATGCTCACTCCGTTGGTCGAATCAGAAAGGCGTTCCTTTAGAGCGACGCACATATGGCAAAAACGGCAAAACGTCTTTTTATATGTCTCGATAACGCCGGCTACGAGGTATCCCTCGAACGCCGGAAGATTTACGTTGCGCTGCCGGACACGAAAGCGGAGCGCAGCGGTTATCTCAGGATCATCGACGAGTCCGGCGAAGATTATTTGTATCCAGCTCAGCGCTTCGTTGCCGCAGAGTTACCTGTTTCGACCCGTCGCGCTGTCCTGCACGTCGCCTAACAATCGGTTGGCGCGATCGCGGGTCGCGTCTTCGGTTGGCCAAGGAGGGGGTCGATGATTAGGATAAATCAGCTTCGTTTGTCGGCAATGCAACCTCGCGTCGCTCAACCTCATCGTTAGCTGACTTCTCCGGCGACAACGCGGGACTTGACGGCGGTGTACAAACGTACATACTAGTGGCGTAATGGAGTACCAATGGGATCAAGCCAAGGCGGCTGCGAATCTCAAGAAGCACGGTGTCGTGTTCTCCGATGCGGCGCTTGCACTTGAAGATCCGCACGCCCTTACGATCGCGGACCCAGATGCAATCGACGAATCGAGGTTCATTTGCCTTGGCGCCGACCCCAACGGACGAATTCTAATCACGGTATTTGCGCCACGTGGCCGCGCAATACGCATAATTTCTTCGCGAAAGGCCAGCCGTTCTGAGCGCCGCCCATACGAGAAAGCACGATGAGAAAACACTACGACTTTTCGAAAGCTAAACGCGGGGCTGTCGTTGCGGTACCGAAGGGTAAATCCCGCATAACAATACGTCTTGACGACGCAATCATCGATTGGTTCAAGACTCAAGTTGAGGAAGTAGGTGGTGGCAACTATCAGTCGTTGATAAATACGGCGTTGCGTGAGCACATTGGGCGCTTGGACGAGCCACTTGAAAAGACCTTACGTCGCGTGCTTCGTGAGGAATTACGCAAGGCCAGCTAACAATCGGTTCGAGCGATCGCCATGAAATTCTCGTTGGCGCTTCTTTCCTTCACGGTACTTCTCGTGACGGCACCTCACGCAAGGGGATCGGACCACCCCGAAGCCGCGGCGGAATCGGCAGCCCAGACTTGGCTGGCGCTCGTTGATGCGGGCAACTACTCCGCGAGTTGGAACGCGGCCTCATCGCTGTTCCGCCAGCGCGTGCCGCAATCCCAATGGGAGAGTGCGGCGGCGGGCGTTCGTGTTCCGTTGGGCGCGCTAAAAAAGAGGACGCTGCAGTCTGCGAAGTACACGCGCAGTGTCCCTGGGGCGCCCGATGGGGAATACGTAATCGTCAAATTTTCCTCCACCTTTGAGAACAAGGCCAGTGCGGTCGAGACCGTCACTCCGATGGTAGATGCTGATGGTACTTGGCGCGTCTCTGGTTACTACATCAGATAGGCGGTCGGCGGCCCGCGTTGGGATGACTTCGATCATCCATCGAAGCCTGTCGAAGCCCGCCGGAGGCACGGTAATTGGTATCTAACATTCGGATAGAACACGTCGCGATTTGGACTGCCGATCTTGCTCGGTGCAGGCATTTCTACGTGTCGTACTTTGGTGCAACCGCGGGTCCGACGTACCGAAATCCCGCGAAGGGATTCGAGTCGTGTTTTCTCAGTTTCGCCGGCGGGGCGCGCCTCGAAGCGATGACGACGACAACACTCCCGTTGGTGGAATACGGACCTGGAGTTCAGCGCCTTGGGCTGACCCATCTCGCGATCTCGGTGGGTTCGGAGCGCCTTGTCGATGAACTCACGCAGCGTCTGCGCGATGATGGCATCGCGGTTGTCGATGGACCTCGGCTTACCGGCGATGGCTACTACGAGAGCGTTATAATTGATCCGGACGGCAATCGGATAGAGATCTGCTCTTAAGACGGACGCAACCGTCTTGCCGGATGGATATACTTACGCCCAAGGGGATCGGGGCCGGGAGTGAATGATGGAGTCCGTTTCGGTATCTCTGGCTGCATTTGTGGCCGCGGCAAGCCTGCTCACCATCACGCCAGGGCTGGATACGGCGCTCGTTCTTAGAACGGCCGCGACTCAGAGCTCGCGCCAGGCGGCTCTCGCAGGCCTCGGCATCGTCGTCGGCTGCTTTGGATGGGGCTTGCTGGTCGCCCTGGGTCTCGGGGCGTTGCTCATGGCTTCGCAGCTGGCTTACTCCGCGCTCAAATGGATAGGAGCCGCATATCTTGTCTGGACCGGATTCAAGATGCTGCGGTATCCACGTGAGAGTTTCGCCGTAGAGACGGCCAAGGGCCTCAAAGGCAACCGCACGGCATTCGGCACCGGACTTCTCACGAATTTGCTGAACCCTAAAGTCGGCGTCTTTTATGTCTCCTTCCTGCCGCAATTCGTCCCCCATGGCGTCTCGGTTGCACCCTACATACTGCTGCTGGCCGCAATCCACACGCTGCTTGGATTAGTGTGGTTCATGTGCCTGATAGCCGCGACCCGGCCTATCAACCAATTCTTGCGGCGGCCGTCGGTCGTCAAAAGCTGCGATCGCGTGACCGGCGGGGTATTTGTGGCATTTGGGATTGGTTTGGTGCTCGATACGCGGCGCGCATGAGGCATCACCCACAGTTCTGAAAATCGACAGGGAGGTTGCGATGGCGATCCTAAATTGGCATGCAGTGCCGGGGTCATCGACGAGCGCCCCGGCCATATGCTTCGGTTAATTCTGGTCATTGGATTGGTTTGGCTGGCCCTCATGCCTCCGTTTTTCACGGATGGCGCCTGTACCGCCGAGTTCGATCATGCGGCGCGGCAGATTCAGGACAATAAAGCCGCGCTTGCTTCTTCTTCATCCGCCCTGGCGTATTGGAGTTCCGTGCACGTTCCGGTACGGGTTATATCGTCGGCGCAATGCAGGATCTCCAGGCCTCGCTTCGTCGATACCTGCGGACCCGGGGATCTTTTATATATGGCGATCCCTGTCCAGAATAAGATCTGTCACTTCTACCGGGATTCCGACGTTAGAGTTCAGCTTCAATACGATGATCGCGGACGGCTGAGGCAATTGCAGGCCGACATGAAGCCCTTCAAATTCTTCTCCTTTCCTTGGTTCGGGCTCAAGCTGTATTGGGGTAGATAGATATTCCCCGATGCGCTTTCACTACGCTCTGCATTTCTCGCTGCTCGCCGGCTTCAGCATCCTACTGATTGCACTGGCCTGGCTGCATGCCGCAACTGATCTCTCCACTTCCTTTGCTTTGTACGGAGCGTTGCACGCCGCAGCACTGGTGTTTGCTCTCTGCGCATCCCAGACCCTGTGGCGTAAGTGTCTATTCATCGTCATGTCCGCGGCCTTGAGCGCCGCGATTTTGCGCATCGGGTTATTTGGGGCGCAGCTGTCCGGGGCAGTCCTCGGCAGCGCTTCGCTCTATGGAATCCTCGGATTCTCGGCAGCACTGGGTGCGGCGGTTTATGGCGTCCTGATGCACTGGTTCGGAGTCTATGAGTTCACGGCACGATCACTGGCCCTGATCTCCATGGGTTGCGCACTGGCTACCGATGCCGCTTTTTTTACCCTAGTGCACTGTGATTATGTGGGCCGGTGGTGGCTTGCCGTACTCTGGTGGTACGCGTTCTCCGGTGGCCTATGGTATTTCGATAAAAACGCCGCCCGCAATCTCCCTGAGAAGTGATTCCCCCTTCGATCCTCCGTTCAGGGACTATCAGGCGAACGGACATGCTCCGGGCGCACGCCCAGTCCCAGGATCTGAGCCGGCCAGCGCCTCAGCCAGGCGTTGGCGTCCAGCATCCTCAGAGGCCACGGCACTTTCAATGTGCGCTTTCGCCCCGAAACCGCGGGCACCAGCACACGATTGTGAACGGCCACCTGGAAGCGCTGAATTACCTTCACCGGAAACAGCCGTCGCCGACGCACCGAATCAAGGTCATCGTCGCGCAGGGTTCCGGCCTTGAGCTTGGCGGCCAGCAGATTCGCGGTCGCCACGGCATCTTGGATCGCCAGATTGACGCCCACTCCGCCCACGGGGGACATGGCGTGTGCCGCGTCGCCGATACAGAGCAGCCCCGGCCTGGACCACGTCGTCAGACGATCGACCGACACGCTCAACACCTTGATGTCGTCGAAGGATTTTAATTCGTCCACTCGATCCGACAGGAAGCGTGCGCCATCCGCGACGGCAGCCTTGAACGCGTCGAGCCCGGCCGCCCGTATGCGCCCGATGCCATTCTTGCCGATGACGAAAGCACACTGCCAATAATCGGTGCGATCGATGGTTACCATCATCGCATCGGCACTTAGATGCCCCAGTATCTGGTCCGGGTCGCCGGCTCTTTTCGGAAGGCGGAACCAAAGCACGTCGATGGGCGAACCCAAGTCCTGGACCACCAGACCGGAAGCCGCCCGCACAGTCGAGGCACGCCCGTCACAGCCGACCACGAGGTCGGCGAGAATTTCGAAAGGGCCGTCAGCCGCCGTCCCCAAGACGCCGGCCACGCGGCCGCTACGCTCGATCAGACCGGTGACCTCGGCCGACATCCTGATTTTCAACGTGGGGAAACGCCGCCCCTTGTCTGCAAGGAAATTGAGAAAATCCCATTGCGGCATCAGGGCGATGAATTTGCAGGGCGCGGAAATACGTGCGAAGTCCGCCACCCTGATATTGACGTCCCCGATCTCGGCGGACAGTGCCGGAAGTTCGGAGTGCGGCAGCTTGAGAAAGTCCTCGATGAGACCCAGCTCATGCATGACCATCAGAGTGGAGGGGTGCACAGTATCGCCGCGAAAGTCGCGCAGGAAATCAGCGTGCTTTTCCAGCACGATGGTGCGCACTCCGGCCCGCCCGAGCAAATAGCCGAGCATCATCCCTGCGGGACCGCCCCCGGCGATGCAGCACTGAACTGTCAGAGCGTCGGCCATGCCCCATCAATATACGCGCACGCACGGGCAAGCTACAGCCCGGGGGCGCATGGGAATCCATGCCCATCCGATGTTCGCGGCCGCGTTGTCTTGGTAGGATTGGAGTACGCAGTATGCAGTTCCGAGCGTCCAAACGGGAGCGGGCAACCATGCAAATCAACCAAGGCGGCTGTCTTTGTTCGGCGATTCGATTTCGCATTTCCGGCGAGCCTCTTTTCTCCAGCATTTGCCACTGCTCTACCTGCCGCAGAGCCAGTGCGGCACCGACCGTTGCATGGCTGACCTTCAATCGTGGGCAGGTTGAAATTCTATCGGGCAACCCGCGCAGCTACCGATCTTCGCAGGGTGTCGTTCGGCAGTTTTGCGGCTCCTGCGGCAGTCAGCTTTTCTACGAAAGCGTCGAGAGGCCTGCCGACATCGACATCACCACTGCGTCTCTGGATAATCCCCAGCTCTTTCCTCCCACGTTGGAAGTTTGGCTGGAACACCGGGTTCCTTGGCAGGCCACCGACCCCACTCGAACACAATGCCCGCGGAGCACGCAATGACCCGGCGGTTGATCAGCTCAGGTTCTCAATTCGAGCACGATATTGGGTACTCACGAGCCGTTGTGGACGGCGAATGGGTTTTCGTTTCGGGAACCACGGGCTTTGATTATTCCACTATGACCATTTCCGACCAATTGCCGGAACAGACCGAGCAGTGCTTGAAAAACATTCAAGCCGCCTTGCGGGAGGCTGGCGCCGAGTTTGCCGATGTCGTGCGAGTAACCTATGTGCTGCCCAACGCCGCGCGCTTTCCCGAATGCTGGCCGATATTGAAGAAATACTTTGGCGCCGTTCGGCCGGCAGCCATGATGATTTCCGCAGGACTGTCCGACCCCCGCATGCAAATTGAGATCGAGGTTACCGCACGCAAGCGCTCGCCGTGAGCGCGAAATCCCCCCGCAAGCCTGTTCTACGCGGGCGGCCGCATCTGCCCGCCGGCGGGTCCGGCCGGGGCCACCGGCCGCCGGTGATTTGCGGAGCAGGCAGGTATGCTAATGTTGCGTCCAGGAAACATGGAGAAACCCCTGTGAAAGCCTTGCTTGTGATTATCGGCTGGTGCCTGCTACTGATGTTGTGCTGGCCATTGGCCGTCTTGGTCATCGTACTCTGGCCTTTGCTGTGGATTCTGTCGCTGCCGTTTCGAATGGTGTCTATTACATTCGAGGCGCTGTTTGCGCTGCTTCGCGCCATTTTGTTTCTGCCCGCGCGCCTGCTCGGGCACCGCAGCGATTCCATGGGCCGCCCCCTCTAGTCGATGGGCGGACCCTTCGGCTCAACGTGCACATGATGCCGCAGGGGCTTGAGCATGGATCAACTGCTACCAGGAATACGGTGAAAACACGATGATCTTGGCCCGGGAAGCGCTTGCGCTTTTGCGAGAGGGGAACCGCCGCTTCGTATCGGATTCCAGCAATCGAGACGCGATTGCCGGCCGGGCGCGCCGCCTGGAATTGACCACGAGTCAGGAGCCGTTTGCAACCATTCTCGGCTGTTCGGATTCAAGGGTGCCTGTCGAAATCATCTTCGACCAAGGCTTGGGCGACCTGTTCGTCATTCGCGTCGCCGGCAATATCGTTGCGCCTTCCCTGATCGGCAGTGTCGAATTCGCCGCCGAACAGTTCGGTACGCGCTTGGTGGTGGTGCTGGGGCACACCCAGTGCGGCGCCATTCAAGCGACGCTGCAGCAACTGCAGCGGCCGGTCGAGAATCAGTCGCGTAATTTGCGCTCCATCGTCGATCTGATACGGCCGTCCATCGAAGGACTGCTGGCGACAGAGCTCCGGCACGATCTTCACGCCCTGGGCCAAGAGGCCGTTCGTGCAAATATTCGAGCTTCCGTAAAGCAGTTGCGCCACGGCTCGAACATCATAGAGCAGCTCATCCAAACGGCGGGGCTCATGGTCGTCGGTGCCGAGTACTCCTTGGAGACCGGCGTTGTCGATTTCTTCGACGGCTTGCCGGAGCTGCAATGATCACTCTGGAAGATCTCAATAAAATCGGTGTCGGGAAATTCCCGGGTTATCTCGGAATCGTCTTCACGCATGCGAGCGCATCGGAAATCCGGGGCGAACTCGCGGTCACTGAGACCCTCATGGCGCCGAACGGATTCCTGCACGCGGGAACGATTGTCACCCTTGCGGACACCTGCGCCGGCTACGGGTGCCGGGTGAACCTGCCGCCGGGAGCGACCGGCTTTACGACCATCGAGCTGAAGTCCAATCACTTGAGCACCACCAGAGAAGGAACCATTCTGGGCAGCGCGAAGCCGGCGCACCTGGGCAGAACCACTCAGGTCTGGGACGCGGTCGTCACCCACAAGGAATCGGGCAAGACCATGGCGTTGTTTCGCTGCACCCAATTGATTCTATACGCGAAGAAATAGCCCATACAGGAGCCGGCATGATCATCGACCATATCGGATTGGCCGTCAGCGACTACGATGAGAGCAAGCGTTTCTTTTGCCGCGCGCTCGCGCCCCTGGGCATCGAACCGATCATGGAAGTGCAGGGATGGGCGGGCCTCGGAAGGGCGGGCAAGCCCGAGTTCTGGTTCGGCGCGGGCGGTACAGACAACGGGCCTCCGGGACTTCGAGAGGTGTATCACCCGGACTATTTCGGCGCCTTCGTCCTGGGTCCGGACGGCCACAATGTAGAGGCGGTCTGTCATCGGCCGGAGCCTTAAAGGTCAGGCGCAGGCTGACCACATGACTGAATGCCTGGCGCTGCTTCGCGGCATCAATGTCGGCCGAGCCAAACGCATTGCGATGGCTGAATTACGCGGCTTATTCGTCGCGCTCGGCCACGAGCATGTCCGTACGCTGTTGAACAGCGGCAACGTGCTGTTTCGCTGCGCTCGCCCCAACACCGCCAAGCTCGCACTGGCCATTCAGGCTGCGATATCGGACCGGTACGGATTTTCGGCCTCGGTGACGGTGCTTACGGCAAGGAATTTGACAGCCATCGTTCGCGATAACCCATTGCTGAAGGTCGCCAAGGACCCCGCAAGGCACTTGGTTGCATTCGTGGCGCAACCCAGTTCATTGGTTCCACTCCGGACCTTGCTGAAGGAGCCGTGGGCGCCGGACGCGCTCGCCATTGGTTCCAGTGCCGCCTATCTGTGGTGCGCCGCCGGCGTACTCGACAGCAAACTGTCCCAGGTGTTCGCGCGCCTAGCCGGAGAGACCGTCACCACACGTAATTGGGCCACGGTGCTCAAATTGCTCGCTGCGTCGACCGCATCTGCCTAGGCCGCGTTTGTCCTTCGTCTGCGGGACCAATCAGACAGCGCTGGACGCCGCTCACCGCCCGCGGGTAGTATCGCCACCCCGCAATGCGCCCGTAGCTCAGCTGGATAGAGTACTGCCCTCCGAAGGCAGGGGTCACTGGTTCGAATCCAGTCGGGCGCGCCAATTTCCTAAATACAATCCGTGACTTACGATCGCGCCGCCGCATCTGGCAGGCGCCGGAGGTCGCGACTGATCGTCCACTATCCTGGCTTGGGCACATCCTCAGGCGTCGACGCCCGCATCGCGGGCCGCGTTCGCAGCCTGCGCACGGACCGCCACTGGCCGGGGGCATCGTTCGCCACGCTGTTTGAGGATCCGGCGGCCATTCGGATCTATTTCCTAATTCTTCGCATTGCGAAATGCGAGTCCAGCACGTCAAGATAGGTACCACAGAGCTGCGCCGCCGCCGCGCGATCGAAGGTGGAATCGTCGAAGAGAATCTCTTGCCAAAACCCGTCGAGC
Organism: uncultured Gammaproteobacteria bacterium; assembly: GCA_963784105.1. GTDB lineage: Bacteria > Pseudomonadota > Gammaproteobacteria > Steroidobacterales > Steroidobacteraceae > Bog-1198. Next base: position 358,543 of record CAWAQE010000002.1, on the reverse strand, counting down.
ATTCCAATGAAGCCGCGCGTCGCAGCATTGGCCACGGGGTCGGAGCGCCCACACCCTAATTGCCGAGCACGTTCCGTGAAGCAGTCCACGATGAAATCGTAGAACCGCCTGTCATGTTGCCCCGTGACCTCCTTATAGATCTGCTCCCAGCCACGTTCGCCCATGAATGCATACCAAACAGCCACGTGGCGCTTGGATGCGATCTCTTTATCCAACATCACGCGCACAACGCATCTCAGCTTCTCTCTTGGGTCCTCGATGGCCTCGATTCTCGCTTGCAGACAACTGTCAAACTCCAACGCGAGATGCCGCAAAGTCTCCGCCAGAAACCCTTGTTTGTTCGCGAAATGGAAACTAACCACGGCCGGAGTCACCGCGGCAATATCCGTAACTTTCTCGAGCGTCAGGTTCTGGAGACCGTAAACCTGAATTGCCTGCATTGCGGCGTTGAGCAGCTGCGTTCGACGATCCCCGATGACCATCATCTGCGACTTTGTGGGGCGCCGCATGAGTCGGCGAGGGCGACTTTTTTTTACGAGCGGTCGAATGATTGGTTCTTGCTTCGACATCCAGAGATAATAAATGATCATTTAAATATCTGCAATCGACACATCTACCATCAACGCCACGTGCCACATTGGCCTGGAATATTGCGAAGCGGTGCGCTAATTTGAAATTATTCCACCGTTGAATTATTGTGCGATTTGGAGCTTTACACTGTGATGAAGGGTTCCATCCCGACTCAGGAGAGCGACTATGTTACTGGAGTCATTGGACGCGCATGTTCCACCGGCAGCCGTCGTCGATGTTCTGCGGCGCGATGGCGGCGTCATCGTCCGCGATCTAGCTCCGGCCGGGCTGATCGACGCCTGTGCCGCCGAGCTTCGATCGTCGTTCAATGAATTTGATGAAAGTCAGCGCACCGACTTCAGCGGTGCGAAGACGCTTCGGTGTGGCGGCGTACTGCGCTATGCGCCGACATGCGCAGCGCTGATCGCTCACCGGATGGTCTTGGATGTGGCCGATACCATTCTCTTGCCGTCTTGCGCCGAATACCAGATTGGAAGCACCACGGGGGTGGAGATATTGCCCGGGGAGAGCGACCAGCAACTTCATCGCGACGACACGCCCTATCCGATTCAGATCGCAGGACTCGAGCTCCAGATCGGTGTGATGTGGGCTCTTAACGACTTTACGGCGGAGAATGGAGCAACGCGCATCGTTCCCGGCAGCCATCGCTTTCTCCGCGCCTGGCACAGGCCCGACCTTGCGCATTGGGCACAGGCAGTCATGCCGAAAGGCTCTGCAGTATTCTATCTGGGATCGACTTGGCACGGCGGCGGTGCAAACCGCAGCCATTCTCCTCGGACCGGACTAATCAACACCTATTGTCTGGGATGGCTTCGCTCGGAGGAGAACCACACTCTCGAGGTTCCTCCGCAGAGGGCACGGCAATATGATGAGAGAGTTCGGCGTCTACTGGGATATACGACTCATGGGGCCGGTCACGATCAACTCGGCTACTACGGCGGCAACGATCCGGTCTGGGTGCATCAAAATGAAGCAGAGGCAGCGCCGCGCGGGCAAGTGCCGGGAAGGGCGGATTCGCGCCCAGCATCGGCAGAACCTACAGTGGCAGCAGCGAAAATTGGGGGTAATCGCTGATGCGGCAACCTGAGGATCTCGTGAAGGTGCGCGGTTGACAAAAAAGGTAGCGCGTCTTTCTCAGGCGGCGTTCACGTGCAGCGGCGTCCCGACCACGGGCATCATCAGTACCGGGATCGACTATTTCCTGTTCTTTTTCTACAGCCAAGTCGTTGGTCTGTCCGCTGCACTGACCGGCCTTGCGCTCGCGGTTGCGCTCACGTTTGACGCGGTATCCAATCCACTGGTGGGATACGTGTCGGATAACTGGCGATCCCGACTGGGCCGGCGCCACCCGTTCATGTACGCATCGATAATTCCGCTGACCGTACTGTATGTGCTCGTGTGGTATCCGCCCGGGCATGCGAGTTCGCAATCGGTCTTGTTCGGCTATCTTTTGACAGTGCTAATTCTACTGCGACTGTCGATGGCGGTATTCGATGTGCCGGTCCGGACATTGGTGGCGGAATTGACCCCTGACTATGATGAGCGTACCCGGCTGGCGTCACTTCCGATTTCGGCGAGTTGGTTTGTCGGTTCGGTGATGACGATTGCGATGTACGGCATCTGGCTCAAAGATTCCGCCGAGCACATCCATGGCCAGACCAATATCGCCGGATATCAGCAGGCCGCCGTCGTTTGGGGGGCGGTAATCCTCGCGGCGCTGTTGTTCTCCTCCATTGGACTTCATCCCGAGATCCCTCATCTTCATATGAAGACCTCGGAACAGACTGCGAGCCTCAAAGACATGGTCCGCTCTTTTGGCCAACTTTTTCAAAACCGCTCGATGCGGGCGCTGCTGCTGTCGAGTTTGTTCGTAGGGACCGGTCTCGGTGTAACCGCCGCGCTCTGGATTTATCAGTACAGCTTCTTCTACGGAATGCGCAGCGGGCAGATGTCGAAGCTCACCATCGTCGAGTCGCTCGCGTCATTGGCGGTCGCTCCCGTTATCCGGAAGTTTGTCGTCAAGGGCGACAAAAAGATCATGGCCATCCGCTTTCTGATTGCATCCGTGGCCATCAGCATGATCTTGCCGCCGCTGCTCTCGATGAATTTGCTTCCGGAGCGCGGCAGCGAGGGCCTGTGGTACCTGCTTACGGCCTATGATTTCCTCAGTCAGCTGATCTGGATCGTCACCGCTTCTATCATTTACTCACTGTATGCGGACGTCACGGATGAGGTGGTGCTGCTGATAGGCAAGCGTCTGGAAGGGGCGATATTTGCGTGCCAAACATTTGTCGACAGAGTTGCGACAGCTCTTGGCGCATTGCTTGCGGGCCTGCTGCTCACCCTGATTCACTATCCAACGGCCGCTGAAAACGCGCCGATTTCAGCGGAGGTTCTTACCAGACTCGGTTTGAGCTACATGGGTGCGTGGTTTGTGTTCGCTTCCATCGGAATCTGGTTTATTTCCACTTACGAGATCACGCGTTCCTTGCAAGCGGCGGAAATTGACATTCCGCAGATCCCGGAGCCGAAATTGGGTGGCTGAAAGTATCCGCCACATTGTGGTGCGCGAAATGCTGTCGGAGAGACCTATTTCAGCCCGGCCGCCGCCGGAGCGTCCGCTTGTTTCGCCGCCGCCGGCTGGCCCATGGACTGCGATACACGGCGCAGACCGCTGCCCGCGTGCGCCAGAGACACCGAGAACAATCGATCGAGCAAACCCTGCGTGGATCCGCCGCGGTTCATCAGCCGGCTGGTCCATTGCAGCGACGGGTCTCCGCGCCTGCCGGCCTGCAGAGAGACCGAGCTGCCGCTCGATTCCCACAAAGTCAGTAATTGCACCCTATCATGCGATTTATATTCCGCCAGCCGCTGCCAGACCGTCGTGCTCCGAAACAGCGGCGCATCGTCCAGAGCGCTTACCGTGGGGTCGCTGTCGAAAACGGTATGTCTGCGCGGGCGAAAGTCCGTCGCCGAGAAGGACCGGCTGTCGCGGATGGCCGGTGCCGTAAAATCTGCAGGTGCGGCCATCATCGCCGGCGGTTGCAGCGGCTGCCGCAACACGCCCCGGCTGAGATCCGATGCCGCGGCGGTGATGGGCTCCTGGTCGCCCGCCTTGGCCTCGCCGGCCGGAGCCAAGGTAATCAGCATCAGCCCGACCAGCATCCCGTCGCGGATGCCGTGGCAGAGTGCCGCCGCATCGGGAAGCGGCGCATCATTGGATGGACGAAATTCCGGCATGGCGGGTGGATACTTCATCGCGACCTATGGGCTCGCATAGGATCCCCCAGTCGGACGGAAAACTCGCGTGACGGCGGTCACAGAATTGGGCCGCTGACTCGCCCGGTTCTAGATCAGGTCAACATAATTCCCGCAAGGGCATTCATTATGTTGATCGTGCGCCGCACTCAATCGTCCGGTGCGTCGCGATAGTCGGCCCGGCCCTTTTCCCAGTCGCGGCCGTCGAACGGCGTCACGGATATCGACTCGATGGTATCGCTGTCGATGCAGCGCACGTTGACACTGATCCCGTCGGGATGCGAGCGCGGAACGTAGAACGATTTCACGCCGCAGGTCGAACAGAAGAAATGCTTGGCAGTGTGCGTGTTGAACGAATACGCCGTGAGCGCTTCGCGCCCGCTGATGAGCTTGAATCGATCGGCCGGCACGATCAGATGCAAATACCCGTATTTGCTGCAGATGCTGCAATTGCAGTCCGCAACCTCGAGCTTCGCCGGCGCAATCACCTCGAAGCGGACCCGACCACAATGACAGCCGCCTGTGTGTGTACGCATGCTTCTAAGCTAACGCATGCCCCTTAAGCTAGTGCTTGTGTTCTTGAGCCGCGAGATAGCCGACCAGCGTCAGCAGACGCTCCGGGCCGCCGGCAGACTGCACGTCGGCGATGTATTTGCCGTTCACGACGAAAGTCGGAACTCCCTCGATTCGATAGCGCTGTTCCAGCTCGTCGGCTCTTTGCAGATCGGTGTCCACGGCAAAGGAGTGGTAGGCCTTCGTGAAGTCCGCGTCTGAAATGCCGTGCTTCGTCGCAAACACAGTCTGAATGCGCTCCGATTCGATCGCATTGTTCGGGTTGGGGGCAGTCAAGGGATTGCCGTTGACGTGAATTTCCTTGAAGACATCGCTGTGCAGCTGATCGAGCTTGCCCAGGCTCTGAAGGGTGTAAAACAGCCGGGCCAGGGAGCGGTGACCCTCGCTCCACATCACGGGGACTCGGGAAAAGCTGATGTAGGCCGGCTTGGTCTTCAGCCATGACTCGATCGACGGATCGATCGCATAGCAATGGGGGCAGGCGTACCAGAAGAACTCGAGTACCTCGACCTGTCCGGCCGGCACCTCGGTGGGTTGAGCCGGCACCAGCCGGGTGTAATTGACGCCTTCCTGCCATTCAGTGGAGGGGGTCGTCGCCGCGGCGGACGCCGCCGAGGTCGACGCTGCAACCGTCGACGCGACCGCCGCCAGCAGCGGATTATGCGCACCGCTGTCGCCGGGCACATCCTCGACGGTCTCGGAACCATCCTCATTCATGCGGGTGATCTTCGAGGGGAGGTCGGAGGCCTGTTCGGCCGGCTTTTGCTTGGCTGCCGCCGGTGCGGCGGGCGCCGCATTCGTCGCCGCCGCGGAGTTCGGCGCAGCGACTGAGCTTTCATTCGCGGATTCTTGTTTGCCGCACGCGGCCAGTATGAGCGCCAGCCCGAGGCACAGTGCCAAACGTGGGGCGCGCATTGTCAGCGTATTCCTTGCAGGTACGATGCCACATTGCGGATGTCCTCGGGCGACAGCCGCTTGGCGATGGTTTCCATGATGCCGTTCGGTCCGGTCGTTCTGGCGCCCGAGGCGTAGTCATTCAGCTGCTTCATGAGATACACCGATTGTTGGCCGCGCAGCGCCGGAAATTTCGCCGGTTCATTGCCGTGGGCGGTCGGGCCATGACAGGCCATGCACGCCGGAATCTCGCGCTGCGCATCTCCTCCCCGATACAGTTTCTCGCCGGCCTGCCAGTACGAGGGATCGGCTTCCAACCCCGTGTTGGTCAAACTGTCGAAGTAGGCGCCCAAATCGGCCATGTCATCGGCGCTCAAGGACTTCGCATTGGGCATCATCACCGGATTGTTGCGCTTGCCGTCTTTGAAGTTCTGCAGCTGCTCCGCAATATAGTCTGCGCCGATGCCCGCGAGGCTGGGCCATTCGGGATTGGCGCTGTTGCCGTTCGCGCCATGGCAAGCATGGCAAACGATGGCTTTGGTGGCGCCGGCCTGGACGTTGCCGGCCGCTAAGGCCGAGTTGCTGGCAATCGCGCCGGAAATTGTTGCTGCGAGAATCCAAAGCCGCTTCATGATCGCCTGTTACCCCATGCTAATGTGAACTGCCGTCAACCCTAAATTGTACACTAGAGTCAATAAATTGCGTTCAAGCGGCGGCCATGTCCATCTACCCTAATATAAAATTCCTGACCAGCGCGGCCGAAGCGCATCAGCTTGCCCCGGATACGGGCCGAGAAATTGCCTTCGCGGGACGCTCGAACTCCGGTAAATCGACCGCAATAAACGCCATCACACAACGTGCGGGCCTCGCTCGTGTGAGCCGTACGCCGGGGCGCACCCAGCTCATCAATTTCTTCGAACTAGGCCCCGAGCGTCGGTTGGTCGACCTGCCGGGGTATGGCTTCGCCAAGGTGCCCGAGAAGGTGCGGCTTCACTGGCTGCAATTGATGGAACATTACTTCAACGTGCGAGAATCCCTGGCCGGTCTGATTTTGATCGTCGACAGCCGTCGAGGCCTCAGCGCCCAGGATGCGGGAATGCTCGAGTGGGTCCTCGCCAGGGACCGCTTCGCCCACGTCTTGCTCACCAAGGCGGATAAGCTGAACCAGCGCGACGCGAATCGTGTGCTGCGCGAGACCGAGGCGGCGTGTTCCGATACTTCGGTGACGGCGCAATTGTTTTCCGCGCACGGCAAACGAGGGTTCGATGAGGTGCGGCAGGTCGTGGACCGCTGGCTGAGTGCGCCATAAAAAAAGGCCCCGGTGGTTACTCGAGAGCAGCCACCGAGGCAGACCAACCCGGCATGGGGATGACAAACCGGGTCATTCCCGCTCAGGGAGAAGAGCGGGGAGCGTCTTACTCGCTCACTAGGTTAGATGGGGACACCTCCCGAAAGTTCCAGCCCCCATCACAGCATTTTTTTCGACACACCCCGTAGAGTTGATTTGGGTCATAACCGCCTGAATAGAGGCTGGTTTTACCCTAAATCGAACCGTTGTGCACGCCCCCGGGGCAAGGTTCCGCACCTGTCCTACAGCGGACTGCGTGTTTGTCCTACGCGCACCCGCCAGCCCCGCTGCCGAGCTCCCGAAAGCCGGGGTTTCCTAGTGTGCTTCGTCCCAATTGCGCCCGATTCCCACGTCGACCTTGAGCGGAACCGCCAGCTTCGCCGCCTGAGTCATGTGGTTACGCAATTGGTCCGCGATGGATTCGATGGCTCCGTCCGCCACCTCGAGCACCAACTCGTCATGCACCTGCATGATGAGGCGTGCCGGCGCCTTCGACGCTTGCAGCCAACCGTCCACTTCGATCATGGCCCGCTTGATGATATCGGCGGCCGTGCCCTGCATGGGCGCGTTGATGGCGCTGCGTTCGGCATACTGGCGCAGAGCTTGGTTGCGCGATTGAATCTCCGGCAGATACAGCCGCCGGCCGAACACCGTTTCCACGAAGCCCGTCTCGCGGGCCTGACGGCGCGTCTCTTCCATGTAGCGTTTGACGCCCGGATAGCGCTCGAAGTAAAGATCCATGTACTTCTGCGCTTCACCCCTGCCTATCCCCAGCTGGCGGGCAAGCCCGAATGCCGACATTCCATACATCAGGCCGAAATTGATGGCCTTGGCGGAACGCCGCTGATCGGCGGTGACGGCGTCCGGGGGCGTGGCGAACACCTCGGCGGCGGTGGCCTGGTGAACGTCGCGATCGTCGGCAAAAGCTTGCAGCAAGCTCTTGTCCCCGGACAAGTGCGCCATGATGCGCAACTCGATTTGCGAATAATCGGCCGCGACCAGGGAGTGGCCGGGGGGCGCTATGAATGCCTGCCGAATGCGCCGGCCTTCCTGGGTCCGAATGGGGATGTTTTGCAGATTCGGATCGGTCGACGATAGCCGGCCGGTGGCCGCGACCGCTTGGTGATAGGAAGTATGAATGCGGCCCGTGGCCGCATCGATCTGCCGGGGAAGATTGTCGGTATAAGTGGATTTGAGCTTGGCGACCCCGCGATATTCCAATATCAACTTGGGCAGCGGATATGTCGCGGCGAGCTCTTCGAGCACGTCCTCCGCCGTCGAAGGCTGGCCGGTCGGGGTCTTGCGAGTCACGGGAATGCCGAGCTTGCCGAACAGGATTTCTTGCAGCTGCTTCGGTGAATCCACATTGAACACGCCGCCCGCTTCGGCGTGTGCCTGCGCCTGCAGCTCCAGCATCCGCGCCGCCAGCTCCGAGCTTTGAATCTTGAGCAGCTCGCGATCGACGAGGACGCCCGTGCGCTCCATGCGGTAAAGCACCGGCACGAGCGGCTGCTCGATGGTTTCGTAGACCGATTTCAAGGCCGGCAGCGCTTCGATTTGCGGCCACAAGCAAAGATGCAGCTGCAGCGTCACGTCCGCATCTTCGGCCGAGTATTCCGCGGCGCGGTCCACATCCACTTGATTGAACGTGATCCGCTTGGCGCCCTTGCCGGTCACATCCTCGTAGTGGATGGTTGTGATGCCGAGATATTTCGCCGCGGTCGAATCCATGTCATGGCGCGTGGCAACGCTATTGAGCACATAGGATTCGAGCATGGAATCGAATCGCTGCCCCGCGAGCGCAATACCGTAGTTGGCGAGAACGTGAGCGTCGTATTTGAGGTGATGCCCCAGCTTCGGGCGGGCAGGGTCTTCGAGCAGCGGCTTGAATGCCGACAGCACTGTTTCCCTATCGAGTTGCTGCGGAGCTCCCGCGTAATCATGGCCCAGAGGCAGGTACGCCGCCTCTCCCGGCGCGACAGCGAACGACAGGCCGATGATGCGTGCCTGCATGTAATCCAGGCTGTCGGTTTCGGTATCGAAGGATATGAGCGGTGCGGCGGCAAGCTTCGCAAGCCACGCGTCCAGGGCATCCTGCGAGACAATCTTGTGATAGTCGCGCGCCACGAGAGTTGCCGCCGCAGCGGCAGCTTCAATCGGCGCCGCCGCGGCCGGCGTGCCCGTCGATTCAGCGGCCGCCGCAACGATGCCGCCGGCCGCGGCTGCGCCCGCACCGGTCGCCGCCTCTTCCGAACCCAACGATTTGAGCAACGCCCTTAATTCCAGACGAGTGTACAGCTCCCGCAGCCGTGGCAGATCGGGCGCGGCGCCGATCAATCCGTCGGCGGTCACCTCCAGCGTCACCGCGGTGTCGATGGTGGCGAGCTTGCGCGACAGTTCGAGTATCGCGAGCTCGCTGCGCAAATTCTCGCCCACCTTGCCGCCGATGTCGCCCGCGTGCGCGACGAGTTCATCGAGGGTTCGATATTGATTGAGCCATTTAGCCGCGGTCTTGGGGCCCACGCCCGTGATGCCGGGAATGTTGTCCGAACTGTCGCCGACCAGCGCGAGGTAGTCGACGATCTGCTCCGGAAACACATCGAATTTCGCCTTGACGCCGGCACGATCGAGGCGGGTGTTGCTCATCGTGTTGATCAATCCGATGTTCGGGCCCACGAGCTGCGCCATGTCCTTGTCGCCGGTCGAGATCAGTACCTCATAGCCGCAGGCGGCTCCCTGTTTCGCCAGGGTGCCGATTACATCGTCTGCTTCGACGCCGGGCACGCGCAGCAGCGCCAAGCCCATGGCAGACACCGTGTCGTACAGCGGCTGCACTTGCGAGCGCAGCTCATCGGGCATGGCCGGACGATGTGCCTTGTATTGATCGAACAAATCATCCCTGAACGTGCGGCCGGGCGCATCGAACACCACGGCGATGCGATCGGGCGACTCCTCCTTGATCATCTTGTTCAGCATATTGAGAACGCCCAAGACCGCGCCCGTCGGTTCCCCCTTCGAGTTGCTGAGCGGCGGAAGCGCGTGGAAAGCTCGATACAAATAGCCCGAGCCATCGACCAAAATGAGTTTGCGCGTGCTCATGGACCTGACAATTCCCCACTCAGGGTTTTGAAGGCTCGTCCGAAGGGTTGCCGGGTGCTGCGGGCGACGGCGTGGTGGCGGCCGGCGCTGCGGTGTTGGCCGGCGCTGCGGTGTTGGCCGGCGCTGCGGTGTTGGCCGGCGCTGCGGTGTTGGCCGGCGCTGCGGTGTTGGCCGGCGTGGTGGTTGGTCCCGGCGTGGTGCTTGGCGCTGGAGTGGTGGCTGGCGCAGCTGAGTGCGGGCCGTGCACCACCTTCTTGTGCTTAGGGGTGTCCGGAAGCACCAGAGGCCCTTTCTGGCCGCATCCGGCGGCAATTGCGGCCAGGCAGACGACGCCCCATACGTGCACAATTCTCATCTGCGGAGTATACCGCTTGCCGTGACACGGCAGTTTGCCCGGAACTTCTGGCGCCGCCGGCCGGTCGGAAAGTGCAGTACCTCAATTGGAGACGTTGATGAAGCGGATTTCAGGAACCCTGCTGGCAATGGTCGCGGTTGGCGCATGCGCGGCGTCGACGGCGGCTTTGGCAGACAATCCGGCGGGATTTTATCTCGGTGCCGGGGTGGGATATTCCACGGTCCGAAGCGACGATCCGGCCTATGGCCTGCCCGGCTACTACAACGATCACCAAACTGCGTGGAAGCTCATCGCCGGCGTGCGGCCCATCCCCTTTGCGGGTGCGGAATTCGAATATATCGACTTTGGCCATCCGACCGACGATTTTGGCTACAGCGGAATCAATAACTACGGGCTGGATTCCCATCCGCGCGCCGCGGCGCTGTTCGGCGTGGGTTATTTGCCGCTCCCGATTCCATTCTTCGATGTATTCGGCAAGGCGGGCATCGCTCATCTGCAGACGGATGTCACTACATTCCAAGGCCAGGTGTGCAATCAGAATGTGGGCTGCGGGTCGGCGACCTATTTTCGTCAGGACCAAAGCTACAACAGGTTCGCTTACGGCGTGGGCGTTCAGTCCAAAGCCTGGGGGGTCTCGTTCCGCGCCGAATACGAAAGGATCAGTTCTCAGTTCGGCGATCCGGATGCCTTGACAGTCAGCGCCACGTGGACATTCTGACGATGCGGCGATTTCGCATTCGGCCGCGCTCCTAGCGCCAGTCCCTCCGGCCGGGCGTTTCGGTGCACGCCCGCCGCACGGCTGCCGGTCGCATGGCGGAGGGCCGGCCTCTATACTGCCGCGTATGAAATTCACGTTCAGCGCCGGCCGCGCCTCGTTCTTCGCGGCGGCCCTGTCGGTTGTATTGCTGGGATGCGCCGACGGGGGTCTGGCCGGCGCCGGCCGCGACCCGACCACTCGAGCGCTGCGATCGAAGATCGACACCATCGTGGTCATCTACGCCGAGAACCGAGCCTTCGATAATCTGTACGGGAATTTCCCCGGCGCACACGGCCTTGGCGACGTGGTCGATCGCGATGGGCGGCCGCTGCCCGGCTATGTTCCGCAGATCGACCGCGATGGGTCGGTACTCCCGGTTCTGCCGCCGACCTGGGGCGGCGTCACGGCTGCCGGTGTCGAACCGGTGGTGACGGAGGCACAAAGCGCGGGATTGCCCAATGCCCCGTTCTCGATCGAACACGCCTTTACGCCGCAGGCCAATGTCACTTTGTCGACCTCGACCGTGACGCGCGACCTGGCGCATCGGTTCTTCGAGCACCAGATGCAGATCGACGGCGGAAGGAACGATGGTTACGCCGCGTGGTCGGACGCCGGCGGTCTCGCCATGGGGCACTACGACTACAGCCAATCCGCGCTGTTCGTATTGGCCAAGGAGTTCGTGCTCGCTGATAACTTCTTCCAGGGCGCCTTCGGCGGCTCGTTCCTCAATCACCAATACCTGATCTGCGCCTGCGCGCCGGTGTATCCCGACGCCGATGCGGCCGCGGCCAAGCCATCCATCGCGATACTCGACCGGGACGCTTCCGGACACTACTTGCCGCAGCTGAAGGTCGCGAAGGGCGCAAAACCTTCGGCCTTGGATGGGCCTCCAAGATTCGCGAAAAGCGGCAATATCACGCCCGCCGGCTATTTCGGCGACGGCAAATTCTACGCCGTGAACACCATGCAGCCCCCCTACCAGCCCAGCGGCAACAAGCCTGCGGCCGGCGATGCCGATGCGCTCTATGCAGACCCCGGCAATGCCACCACTCTGCCGCCCCAGAGCCAGGCGACCATCGGCGACGCCCTGGACGCGAAGCACGTCAAATGGGCCTGGTATTCGGGAGCCTGGGATGCGGCGCTCGCCGACGGCCGCCGCCCCCCGCATGAATCCCGCAAGGTCATCTACGCGCCCGAGATCCCGGGCGGCAGCCCCGATTTCCAGCCGCATCACCAGCCGTTCAACTACTACGAGCGCTTCGATCCGAAAACTCACGCCGATCAGCGCGACGCACACCTGAAGGACTATGACGCGCTGCTCGCCGATGCGGCCGCCGGCCGCTTGCCCGCGGTCGCGTTCTACAAGCCGCAAGGCAATGTGAACCAGCATGCCGGCTACGCTTCGGTGGCCGAGGGCGACGCGCACATCGCGGACCTGGTCGCGAAACTGCGCGCAAGTCCACAGTGGCGGCACATGGTCATCGTCATCACCTACGACGAATTCGGCGGCGCATGGGACCACGTGGCGCCGCCGCGGGGCGATCTATTGGGGCCGGGAGCGCGGATTCCCGCACTCATCGTATCGCCCTTTGCGAAGCGCGGCATGGTCGACCACACGCAGTACGACACCGAGTCGATTCTGCGATTGATCACGCGCCGCTTCGGCCTCGAGGTATTGCCAGGGATTGCCATGCGCGACAAAGGGCTGGCCGCGCATGGCTCGCCGCCGATGGGCGACCTGACCGCCGCGCTCGAGCTGCGCTGAAACTGCGTCAACGGGGCGCGTCGAAACCGCCGGCTGTGCGGCGCCTTCCGGGAAGAAATGTATCGGAGCCGCCGGTCCGGCCCCGCGGTTCTATTTGGATTTCGGCGGTGGTCCGGAGCCGGGCTGCGCGGGCGCCGCCGGTGTGCCGGTTGATCTGACGCTGATCAAGTCCACGTCGAATATCAGGAGCGAGCCGCCGGGGATTCCGGGCTTCGCGCTCGCCCCGTAGGCGAGGTCGGGCGGCACGAATAGCTGCCATTTTGCGCCCGGTTTCATCAGCACCAAGGCTTCCTGCCAACCGGGGATTACGCGGTTCACGGTGAAGGAGGCGGGCACGCCGCGCGCGTACGTGCTGTCGAATTCCGTGCCGTCGAGCAGCTTGCCGCGATACTGCACCGTCACCAGATCGGCGGGCATGATCGTCGCCGCCTTGCGATCTCCCTTTGCAATAACCCGATACTCGAGTCCCGAGGCGGTGGTCACCACGCCTTTCTCGCGCCCATTGCGTACCAGGAAATCCTTGGCCGCGGTCTCATTGCGCGCGATCGACGCCTGTATCGACGAGCGCACGTACCTCTGCACCTCCTGCTGTTCGGCCGGCGTGCTCCTCTTACCCTGCATCGCATCCTTCAACCCGCGCGTCAGGGAGTCGATGGTCAACTGGTCGGTGATGCCGGCGTTGTGCATCTGTTCGCCGAAGGTCAGTCCGAACAGATAGCCGATCTGGTCGGCGTCCGGCGCCTCAGGCCCGGCGGCGGGCGAAGTCGTGGCCGGCGGCGAGACCGGCGCAGTGGAGGGAGTTTGGGCCGCGGCCAGGGGCGCAACCGCAACCATGAGCCACACGGCGCACTTCCCGTACAGATATTCGATTCGAGATTGTTTCATGGCTCGAACGATACGCCTTCCCTCGTTGCAATTGCCAGCGCGATTCAGATTCCGAGGGCGCCGCGCCGGATGACTGCCACCGTCAGGCGCGAGGTACAAATCAACTTGCCCGCTTCATTGACGATGTCGATGGTCCAGACTTGAGTGCGTCCGCCCACGTGCACGGGACGCGCAGTGCCGGTAACGAGGCCGGTGCGCGCGGCCCGCACATGATTGGCGTTGATCTCCTGCCCGACGCACTGGTACTCGCCGGGGTCGACGCACATCACCGCGCCCGTGCTGCCGAGAGTCTCGGCAAGCGCCACCGAAGCGCCGCCGTGAAGCAGTCCGTAGGGCTGCCGGGTCCGCCCATCGACAGGCATGGTGCCGCGAATGAAGTCGGCGCCGATTTCGGTGAACTGGATTCCAGGTGTTCGATCAGGGTGTCCGCACGGCTGGAATTCAGTTCCTCCACCGACTGCAAACTCTTCCATATCGTCATTTGGAATCCTTGAGTTCGGCGGCCACCCGGCGATAGGCCTCGCGAAATGGAATGCCTTCCTTGGCCACCAAGGCATTGGCGGCGGCGGCCGCGTGAATGCCGGGATCGAGGCGGATGTTTTCCGGCCGAAAGCGTACCCCGTCCAGGGCGCCCGGCAATATCTCGAGCGTCTGCAGGCAGGAGTCGATGCCGCGGAACAAAGGCGGCTTTATCAGCTGCAAATCGCGGTGATAGCCCGATGTCAGCTTTTGCGTGATCCCGAGCACCTCGTTGAGCGCCGCCTGCGCGACGGCGCTGCGCCCGCGCACGAGTTCGAAGACATCGGGATTGCGCTTTTGCGGCATGATGGAGGAGCCGGTGGTAAAAGCTGCCGGCAGCGCCACGAAACCGAATTCCTGAGTGTAGAACAGCAGCAAGTCGGCCGCGAGACGTCCCGTGTCCTGCGTGAGCAGGGTGATCTCGAACAATAGCTGCGCCTCGGCCTTGCCGCGGGAGAGCTGCACCGCGGTCACCGGCTCCTGAGTGACGGCAAATCCAAGGCGGCTGTCGCGTCTCCTCGCGGCTGATCGCGAGATTCGGCGTCCCGTAGCCGGCCGCCGATCCCAAAGGGTTTTTGCCGATGCGTCGTTGCGTGAGCTCGAGACCCTCGGCATCATCGCGAATTTCCGCCGCAAAGCCCTGCGCCCACAGCGCGACGCTGCTCGGCATGGCCTGCTGCATATGCGTGTAGCCGGGCAGCACCATCGCGCCATGCCGGCCGGCCAGCGCATCGAGCGCATCCGCCACGGCCGCCGCCCCCCGCCGCAGTTCGCCGGCGGCGTCGCGCAAGTACAGGCGCAAGGCGGCGAGCACCTGATCGTTGCGCGAACGGCCGGCATGCAGGCGTCCGCCGGCCGCGCCGATGCGCGCGGTGAGCAGATTCTCGATGGCCGTCTGGCAGTCCTCTTGTTCCAGCGACACCCGCCAGCGCCCCAGCGCATGTTCCTCGCCGATGGCCGTCAGGGCCTGCGCGAATCGCCTCGAGGTCCTGCGCCGACAACAGGCCCTGCAGCCGCCAGCATCTCGGCGTGCGCGATGGAGGCCTGGATGTCGTAGCGCACCAGGCGATTGTCCAGAAGATAATCGTCGCCCGCGGTGTAGCTGAGCACGCGCGCGTCGAGCGGAGTCCCCTTGTCCCAGAGTCGCGTCATGACAATGCCCGCGTCGCGGGCGGCAAGACCCGCGCGGCGCTCGCCGAGAGCTGCGGCCCGGTCATTGAGCACCCGCTGCGCTTTGTTGTTCCGCGGGGCTCAAGGCCGTGAGGTCCGCCACCACCAGCGTTCCGGTGCCCTCGTTGGTGAAGATCTCCGCCAGCAAGCTATCGGCGGACTTGTAGCTGATGACGTGCACCCGCCGCACGCCGCCGCGGATCGCATTCTCGATCGCGGCCGCCTTGGGCAGCATGCCGTCCTTCAGCGAGCCCTGATCGCGCAGACGCTTCAAGCCCTTGATATCCGTGTATGAGACCACCGAGCTGGGATCGTCGACGCGCTCGAGAATTCCCTGCGCGCCGGTGCAGAGCACGAGCTTTTCCGCCGACAGCGCGCCGCCGATGGCGGCGGCCACGGTGTCGGCGTTGATGTTGAGCAATATGCCGTTCGAGTCCGCCGACAACGGGCTCACCACCGGCATCAAGCCGTTCTCGAGCAGCTTCTCGATGACCGCCGCGTTGACCGAATCGATATTGCCCACGAATCCGTAGTCCACGGTCTCGTTCGAGCCTTCCGCGACCCGCACCGGCGGGCGCTTGTGCGCGCGTATCAATCCCGCATCGACGCCGCTCAGGCCGATGGCCTCGATGTCGAGTTCGCGGCAGATGGCGAGGATGCGCGTGTTGATCAAGCCGTTCAACACCATGGCCGTGACGTCGATCGATTTCTGATCCGTGACGCGCCGGCCGTTGACCATCCTCGTGTCGATGCCCAAAGTGGCTTGCAAGCTGTCCAGCTGCGGGCCGCCGCCATGGACCAGAACGGTCTTTATGCCCACTTGGTGCAGGATGGCCACTTGCTCGATCAGGGCGCGAGTCGATATCTCATCGCTGAACACCGCGCCGCCGGCCTTGATGACGAAAACTTTATTCTTGTACATGCGGATGTACGGCGCGGCGCTTTTCAGGGCGCGGACGGCGATGGAAGGATCGGGTCGGCTCATAATCATTGCGGATACTCCGAGACTACGGTCAATCAGGAAAGCATGCGGTGCAGAACGGCCATTTGCACCACCATGCGATTGAAGGCTTCGCTCTTTACCACTGCGCGCGGGCCGTCCAGCACTTCATCGGCCACCGCGACGTTGCGGCGCACGGGCAGACAGTGCATGAGCTTGGCATCGGGCAGCGCGCCGGCGAACCAGCGCTCGCGCACGCACCAATCGGAGAGATCGGCGCGCAGCCGCGCGTCCGCCTCGGCGTCGCCATAGTGCGTGGTGCTGCCCCACTCCTTGGCGTACAGCACGCTCGCGCCGGCGAGCGCCTCGCTGCGGTCCGAGGTCTCGGTGAGCGAGCCGCCGGCCGCGGCCGCCGCCGAACGCGCGCCGTCCATGATTTGCGGCGGCAGGGCGAAACCCTCCGGCCGCAGCACCACCACCTCCATGCCGCGCATGGCGGCCATGTGCACGGTGGCCGCGGGCACGGCCAAGGGCAGAGCGCGCGGGTGATAGACCCAGCTGAGCACGAACTTGGCATGTTGAGGCACACGAATCTCGTCCATGGTGCGCCAGTCCGCCAGCGCCTGGGCGGGGTGATTCATCGCCGATTCCAAATTGATCAGCGGCTTGTCGCACAGGGCATCGATCATGGCGAATACAGTTTCGCGAAGATCGCTCGCGAGATCCCTGCCTTCGGCGAAGGCGCGCACGCCCAGCGCATCGCAGTACGAGGCCAGCGCCGGTATGCCCTCGCGAATGTGCTCGGCGGCGGCATCCTTCATGATGGCATTGGGACGGGTCTCCAGCTGCCAGCTTCCCTGGCCTGGATTGATCACGAAGGATGATCCGCCGAGCCGCGCCATTCCGGCTTGAAAGGATGCCAAGGTGCGCAGCGATGGGTTGAAGAACACGAGGCCGAGGATCTTGCCCGCCAGCGCCCGCGGCTCCGGCTTGTCCTGCAGCGCCTGGGCGAGCGCGAGCAGATCGAGAACCTGCTCGCGGCTGAAATCGCCCAGGCTGAGGAAGCGCTTCATGCCGAAATTCTCGACAAGGCGTCGCTCAGCTGGTCGACGTGGCCTTCGTTCAAGATGTAGGCCGGCAGCAGGCGCAAGATGTGCGGATCCGCGCTGGTGCCGGCGAGGATGTTCTTCGCGAGCAGCGCGGCCTGCACTTCCTTGGCCGGCCGGGAGGTCTTGAGGCCCAATAGAAAGCCGGCGCCTTGCACGCCGGTGACCGGGCCGATGATGCAGCTGGAGCGGATATACGCCGAGACCTGGCGCACGTTCGCGAGCAGCGATTCGGATTCGATGGTGTCGATCACCGCTTCGGCCACGGCGCACGCCATGGGGCCGCCGCCGAACGTCGTACCCATGTCGTCGTACTTGATTTGCGCCGCGATACGCTGCGACAGCAACAGGGCCGACACCGGAAAGCCGTTCCCCAAGGCCTTGGCGGCGGTGATCATGTCCGGGACGACGCCGTAAAAATTCGCGGCGAAGGGTGCGCCGGTGCGGCCCATTCCGCATTGCACCTCATCGAAGATCAACAACGCGCCGCTCTCGTCGCAGCGCCGCCGGAGCGCCTGCAGCATCGGCTTGCCCACCTCGTAGGCTCCGCCGACTCCCTGCACCGGCTCGACGATGACCGCGGCCGTATCCCGGTCGACGGATTGCTCGACCGCGGCGGGGTCGTCGCGCGGCGTGAAACGCACGTCGAACGGCGTGCGCGGAAAGCCGTACCATTTCTCCAGAGCTCCCCAGGTGACCGCGCCGGCGGCGGCGGTTCTGCCGTGCCAGCCTTGTTCCAGCGCCACGATTTTGCCGCGGCCGGTCAACTTGAAGGCGAGCTTCAGCGCATTTTCATTGGCCTCGGCGCCGCTGTTGATCCAAAACACCGTATCCAGACCCAGACCCGCGAACTTCGTCAGGCGCGCCGCGGCGCGCTCGCGGATGACCATGGGCAGCGCGTTGGTCTGAAAAGCCATTTGCCGCGCTTGGGCCGAGAGCGCAGCCAGCCAGCGCGGATGACCGTAGCCCAAGCCCGCGACCGCGTGGCCGCCGTAGAAATCCAAGATCTTGCGCCCGTCGCGCGCGTGCAGCCACACGCCGTCGCCGTGTGCGACCTCGATCGGATATTGCGCGAACACCTGCGCCAAGTGGCTGGTGAGTGCCTGTGTCGTCAGAGCTGTCAGAGGTGCTGCCATTGATTTTGTCTCTCATGTCCAGCCGGGTGCGGGGGCGGTGAGGCCGGTGGTCTCGGCAAGACCCAGCAAGCGGTTCATCCATTGAATGGCGCCGCCGGCGGCGCCCTTGTTGAGATTGTCGACCACCGACATGACGGCGATGGAATTGCCGTTGGTCACTGCGCTCAAATTCGCATAATTGCTGGTCGCCACATCCTTGACGCGCGGCGCGCCCTCGCCGACCCGAACGAAGGGGCAATTTTTGTAGTACGACTTGAGCGCCTCGAGTGCCTGCGCCGTGCCGATCGGTTTCTCGAGACTGGCCTGCACCGTGACGTGAATGCCGCGCGCGAATGGGCCCGAATGCGGAACGAAATTGAGCTCGGCCTCGACGCCCGTGGCGAGCTTCGCGCAGGCGATGATCTCCGGCACATGGCGATGGCTCAGGGCGCCGTAGCTATACAGATCGCTGTGCCGGTGCGGATGGTGCGTGCCCTCGACCGGCTTGCGTCCCGACCCGGTGCTGCCGGTGATGCCGGTCACGAACAGCCGCGTGTCGGTGAGGCCGAGCGCCAGCAAGGGCACCGTGGCGAGCAGGGTGGCGGTCGCGAAGCACCCGGGATGCGCGACGTGCGGAGTCGGAGATTTTTGCAGATGCTCGGGGACGGCGCAGGTAAAATCGCGGATTCTCGCCGGCGCGCCGTGCGCGTGCTTGTACACCGCCTCATAGGCCGCGGCGCTGGAGTAGCGAAAGTCGGCCGATATATCGACGCAGTGCAGCCGCGTGCCTGCCTCCTCGGCCGCCGTCAGCAGGCGGTCGATGATGGCGGCCGCAACGCCATGGGGTGCCGCAGAGAACAAGGCGGAGCGCGGCGCCCCGCGAACGAGGGTTTCGATGGCATCGAGATCCGAGAATTTCAGATCCGGATAGGCGCTGCGCAAATGCGCGAAGGCGCCGGCGACCGGAGCGCCGGGCTGACTGTCCGAAAGAATGGCGGCTACCTCGAGCTGCGGATGCCCCGCGATCAGGCGCAGCAGCTCGCCGGCCACATAGCCGGTGCCGCCCAGCACGATGGCGGGGGTGGGGGCGCTCATTCGCCGCTCACCTTGGATTCGCGCACATTGCTGAGGCCGAGCCCCGCGATGATGTGATCGCCGAGATCCGCAGGACTGCTGATGGCATTGAAGGCCTCGACGTTCATCTGCTCGCGAATGATCTCGACTCCCACCTGATTGTCCGTCGCGGGTCCCGTGACCACGGAGGGTTCGATGCCGAAGCGTTCGCGCAATAACTTGACGCCGCCCCAGGCCGCGACTGGATCGTTGGCCGACAGCGCCACCGCGGTCAGCGCCGTCTTGATGTCGGGCTCGCGCAGTATGGATTCCACGCCATAGGTTCCCAAGAGCCCGTCCCCCAATTCGAACACGATGACATCGGGCTGCCCGGCGGCCATCTCGGTGAGCATGGTGCGGGTCAGCGCCGGGCCGCATTTCGCGGTGGTGGTCACGATCCCTAAGTCGGTGAAAATCATGGTGCGCCGCGCGCCGGAATCCTCGAACGCCAGGATGTCGCGGCGCAGCGATACGCCGGTCGCCTTGAAGGCATCCACCACCAGTCCGCGATGGCGCATGCGCGCGATGATGGCCGAGGCCGCCGCGGTCTTGCCGGCTTCCATGCAGGTGCCGGCCAGCGCCACCACCGGCACGCCGCGCACGTCCAGCGCGGCATCGTAATCCAGTGCCTTGTATCCGGCCTTCGCCGGCACGCCGATGCGCTCGCCGAGGTAGGGAAAGGTCAGCACGGCGCCCAGCACCTTGCAGTCGAAGGGCTTGCCCTTGTCCGGCGTGGCGGAGTCGCAGATGCCGAGCACGCCGCCGATGTTCAGCATTTGAATCACATCGCCCGGCTTGAGCGCTTCGGGAATATGGCCCGAGTAGCCGAACAAGGCCTTGCGATGGCCCAGGGCGCCGACCACGACGTCGCCGCGCGCCACTTTCGCCATGCGGCCGCTGGTCAGTTCCAAGGTGTTGTAGGTCGACTTGTTGTTGAGAATCTCGACCACCACCACCAGCCCTTCCTCGCAGGGAATGTCCGCGGCGATGCGAATCTCGTGCGACAGGCCGCAGGCCTGCGTCACCGAGGCGATTTTGTCGACGACCACCGTGCGCATGCCGCTCATGATTTGTCCGCTCCCGCGGACTTCGGCGCGGGCGCCGCATTAGCCCCGGCACGTTTGTAGAACACGCCGGTGAGGGCCAGCATTTTCGAATAGCCCAAGGCATCGGTCGGCGTCCATTCGCCGGCGGATTCGCCGTAGACGCCCTTCGATGCCGCCATCAGCGAGTACGGCGACGTGACGCCCTCGACGAACACGGAGCCGGGCCGGAACAGCACTCTGACCTCGCCGCTGACGCGCGCCTGGGAGGAGAGGAGCAGCGCCTCGATGTCGCGGCACACCGGATCCAAGTGCTGGCCTTCGTGCACCAGATCGCCGTAGGGCTGCGCCACGGAGTCCTTGATGCGCGCCTGCTTGCCGGTCAACACCAGCTTTTCGAGTTCGCGATGTGCCGTCAGCAGCACATCGGCCGCGGGCGCCTCGAACGCCACCCGTCCCTTGGTGCCGATGACGGTGTCGCCCAAGTGAATGCCGCGGCCGATGCCGAAGGGGCCGGCCAAGGCTTCCAGTCGCTCGATGATGGCGACGGCGGAGGAGGCGGCGCCGTCGAGGCTGACCGGAACTCCCCGCTCGAAGCCGATCACATGGCGCTCTGCGGCCCGCGGCGCCGAGAATGCGTCCTTCGAGAGCACCCACGCGTCATCCGGAATGCTGCCCTCGGAGGTCAGTGTTTCCTTGCCGCCGATGGTGACGCCCCAGAGCCCGCGGTTCACGGAATACGCCGCGCCGAAGGGCGGAATCGGCAGCCGATGATCTTCCAGATACTTGAGCTGTTCCGGCCGCTTGAAGGCGCGGTCGCGCACCGGCGCGATGATCTCGAGGTCCGGCGCCAAGGTGCGCAACGCCACTTCGAAGCGCACCTGATCGTTGCCCGCGGCCGTGCAGCCGTGCGCGACCATCTGGGTTTTCAGCGACAGCGCCATTTGCGCAATCGTCTGCGCCTGCAGCACGCGCTCCGCGCCGACGCACAGCGGGTATACCCCGCCGCGGCGCACATTGCCCATGATCAAGTACTTGAGCACCTGCTCGAAGTACGCGGCTGCGCGCATCGATCAGATGATGTTCGATGGCGCCCAGTTGAGCCGAGCGCTCGGCCAGGGACTGCGCCGCGGCGGCATCGATGCCGCCGGTGTCGACGGTCACCGTGATCACCGGCCGCTGATAGGTGTCCTTGAGCCACGGCACGCAGAACGAGGTGTCGAGGCCGCCGGAAAATGCCAAAAGAATGGGCTCGGCGCCCTGCCTTGAAGTCGATGTCATGGAGTTTAGCGTCCGAAAATCGCGAGAAGACGATCGCCGAGCTGGCGCTGCTCGAGTGCCCCGGCGGTGGCGATGAATATGGTGTCATCGCCGGAAATGGTGCCGACGACCTCGGGCCATCGGGCGGTGTCGATGGCGACGGCCACGCTTTGCGCCGAACCCATGGTCGTCTTCAGCACGGTCAGATTCGTGCCGGCCGTCAAGCGGGCGCTGACGAACTGCCTGAGCGTCGAGAAATCGTTCTTCGGCCCACCGGCGGCGTCGGGCAGCACATAGCGATCGCCCACCTTGGCCACGCCCAGCTCGCGCAAGTCCCGGCTGACGCTCGACTGGGTGGCGACATGCCCGTGCTTGCGCAGCATGGCGACCAGTTCGGTTTGCCGCCCCACGGCCTGCTCGCGAATGATCTTCGCCAGCGTGGTGCGGCGCGCCGGCGCGCTGCCGTTGTCGGTCTCGGATCGAAGCATTTCAGGCTCTGTGCATAAACTTGCGCGCATCCTGCATAAAAATGCAGGCCTTGTCAATGCGGGGGGGCGGTGTCACACCGCTGTATCACGTCGCGGACTCCGCGGCGTCACGTTGCGCCCTGCGCAGGCTCTTTCAATGGCAGATCGAACAAAGCCCGATCGTCGGCGCGAGTCAGCGCCTGGTCCAGCCAACCATAGAGTTGCGCATGGTCGATCTCCCCCTGCCGGGCTTTGGCGAGCACGATGCCGCCGACCAGTATTTTGCGCCGTGTCTCGGCCTTGCGTTCGCGCTGTGCGCCGATCGCCCGCCTGCGCGCGTCGAGGCGCTGCTGGCGAAGTTTCAATTGACTCAGTTTCTCTTGCAACGTGGAGATCTGATCATCGAGTTTGGGCATGGAGGTCCTCGAGGCCGGGCGAGGATGCCGGCGGCTTTTGTTTGATTTTCTCATATCATTGCGCGTAGAGTTTGGGCGCATTAGGCAGTCCCACACACTTATACATTTGTCCCGATCACCGCGGAGATGCTTTGGCGATCTATCATTTAACGGCGAAGGTCATTTCGCGGGCGCGAGGCCAGAGCATGGCGGCCGCGGCCGCGTATCGATCCGGGTCCGCACTGCACGATGAGCGATACGGGCTCACGCATGACTACAGCCGTCAACGTCCGGTCGCGCATGCGGAAATCATGTCCCCGGCGAGCGCGCCTGCCTGGGTGCAGGACCGTGAAACCTTGTGGAATCGGGTCGAGGCGGGCGAGCGCCGCAAAGATTCGCAGCTCGCGCGCGCGATCGAAATCAGCCTGCCCGTGGAGCTGTCCCCCGTGCAAAACGTGGCGCTGCTGCGGGACTACATTGCGCAGGAGTTCGTCTCCAAGGGCATGATCGCGGATTTCTGCATGCGCGCGAACGACTCCAACAATCCGCATGCCCATATTTTGCTCACCCTGCGCGAAGCTACGGCGTCCGGATTTGGGCCCAAGATGCGGCACTGGAACCGCAAAACCAATCTCTTGGAGTGGCGCTCGGCCTGGGCCGAACGTGCCAATCAGCATTTGGCGCGCGCCGGCCATGCCGTGCGTATCGATCATCGGACGCTGGAGGCTCAGCAGATCGAGCTCGCGCCCGGCCGCAAAATGGGGGTCGGGCGCGGGCGGCACGGCGAGCAAAGCTTGCCGGACTACCTGCAGGAGCGCGTCGCCGAGCAGCAGCGGATCGCGAAAGAAAACGGCGATATGATCATCGAAGATCCCACCGTGGCGCTGCGGGCCCTGTGCGGCCAGCGACCGACCTTTACACGGCAGGAGCTGGTCCAATTCCTGAGGTCGCGAACCGAAGATCCGGCGCAGCTCGATGCGGCGCTGGCCGCGATCATGGCCTCGAGCGAACTCGAGGCGATAACTGCCGATGGCGCAGAGCCGGCGCGCTTCACCAGCCGTGACCTGCTCGAGGCGGAAAAGTCGCTCATGAGGCGCGCCGCGGCGATGGCCGTGCGGCACGGGCACGCCGCTGCGCTGGAATCTGAAATGTCCCTTCCGCCGCCGCACTCGCTGACCGAAGATCAACGCACGGCTCTCGAATATATGGTTGCCGAGGGCGATATAAAGGCGCTGGCTGCGGCGGCGGGCAGCGGCAAGTGCGCACTTCTCGCGGCGGCACGCGAGGTTTGGGAGCGCCGAGGGCTCAAGGTCATCGGCATTGCGGTGTCGAGAATCAGTGCGGAAACTCTGCAATCATCCTCGGGCATCCCGTCACAAACGCTGGCTTCGCAGGAATTTGAATGGCAGGAAGGACGCGAAGCCTGGACTTCGAACCATGTAGCCGTGGTCGATGGAGCGGAGATGATCGGGCTCAAACAGCTCGAGCGGATACTCGCGGTGGCTGACAAGGCCCGCGGCAAGGTCGTATTGGTGGGGGATGCGGAGCAGCTCGAGGCGATGGGATCCATGTCGCCGCTGTACGGCATTCTCGAAAGGCAAGGCCGAATCAGCCTGCCGGCCGCGGTGAGACCATGATTCCCTTTTCCGTTCTCGACCTGTCTCCGGTGACCATGGGCGGCAACGCGGCGCAATCGCTGCGCAACACCCTCGATCTCGCCCAGCACGCGGAAGGCTGGGGTTACCGGCGCTATTGGCTGGCCGAACATCACAGCATGCCCGGGATCGCCAGCGCGGCCACCTCGGTGGTGATCTGCCATGTGGCTTCGGGCACCTCGACCATCCGGGTCGGCGCCGGCGGCATCATGCTGCCCAATCACTCGCCGCTGGTGATTGCCGAGCAATTCGGCACCTTGGAAAGCCTCTTTCCCGGCCGGATCGATCTGGGTCTGGGACGGGCGCCGGGCTCCGATCAAGCAGCGGCACGGGCGTTGCGGCGCAACCTCGCCTCGGATCCCGACCAGTTTCCCCAAGATGTCCTGGAACTGATGGGATACTTCGCGGCTCCCGCACCGGAGCAGCGCGTCATGGCCGTTCCCGGCGCCGGACTCAAGGTGCCGATCTGGATCCTGGGTTCCAGCCTGTTCGGTGCGCAAGTAGCCGCGGCACTAGGTCTGCCTTTTGCATTCGCTTCGCATTTCGCGCCCGCCATGATGATGCAGGCCATCGACATCTACCGTGCGCGATTCCAGCCGTCAGAGCAGCTCGATCGTCCCTATGTGATGCTGGGGTTCAATGTGTTCGCCGCCGAGACCGACACCGAAGCGCGCTTGCTCGCCACTTCCATGCAGCAGGCTTTCGTCAATTTACGCAGCGGACGGCCGACGCCATTGCCGCCTCCGCTCGAAGGCTATGAAAGCCGCTTGCCGCCTCAGCACAAGGCGCTGCTGGCCGACGTTCTCACCTGCTCCGCCGTCGGTTCGCCCGGCACGGTGCGCAAGGAGCTCCGGGCATTCATCGAGAGGACGGGAGCCGACGAACTGATGATCACGGCACAGATATTCGATCACTGTGCGCGGCTGCGCTCGTACGAAATCGCCGCCGACATTCAGAAGAGCTCAGAATAGGAGACCGTCCGAGGACCGCCGCGCGGCCACCGTTCCAATCGGCCGCATCAGCCGGCCATGCCGAGAAAAGTGCGCATGCGCTCCAGTTCCGACTCCAGGCCGGCGCGAAACGCGGCATTGCGCGGGGCACGGCCGCTGACGTAGCCGAAGGCGCAGCACAGGCCATCCTCGCCCGCCGTCACGTTGCCCCAGCCGATGACCCGGTCGCGCCATAGCAGGGGCAGCGCATAGTAGCCGAGCTTGCGCTTCGGCGCGGGCGTGTAGGCCTCGAAGCGATAGGCCCAGTCCCAGAAGATTTCAAAGCGGCGGCGGTCCCAGACGATCGGGTCGAAGGGCGTAAGCAAGCGCACGCTTTCATCAGGCTGCCAGCGAGCCGAAGCCGGCCTGTCCGCGGCCGGCCAGTACCAATCGGTACCCTCCACGCGTGCGTGCGAAAGACGCTTCTTGGCCCGCCCCAACGCCTCCGCGCGCTCTGCCCTCCACTGCGGCGCGCCGCCGCAAAGAAGGCTGAGCAGCTGGCCGAGGCTCCTCGCCGGAAGCGGCGCATATTTGTTGACGGCCACGTCCACGAGCGCGTCCATGCGGGCGCTCGCCGTTGCAGCGTCCAGCGGCCCCCCGGCAGTTTCTGCCGCGGCCTCGCGCACCGCATACACCCGGGTGCCCCCGTCGCGGCGTGCCACGCGCAGCAGGCCGCGGTAGTGCATGACGTCGAGCAATTGCGTGCTTGCATTCGATGAGCCGCCGAACCAATTCGTGACCTTGCCGTGCGCGAAATGCGCGTCGACTTCGCGCGGGTGCACCGTGCCGCGCTCGCGGACGAATGCCAGCACCGCCGCGGCCTGCGCCGCGCGCGCCGCCGTCCACACCGTGCGCGCCGTGCGCGGGTGCATCAGCTCATGATGCGCCCGAGGCAGATATCCATAGTTGACGAAGAAATCCTCTTCCAGTGCGAGCTGCGGATAGCGGCGCTCGAGATCGCCCGCCCGATAGCCCGAGACGCGGTGGCGCAGGGTCAGATCCTGGGCGCGGGCCGGGGCACGGATCGGATCGGCCTGCACGAATCCCAGCTTGCCGATGGCGCGACCCAGGGTGGTCGGCTTGAACAGCGAGCGCGCGATCGCATAACGGCGCAGATGATCCAATGTGAGCCGCATGCGACAATGATATTCCAATGCCGAAAATGCTTGAATGCCGAAAATGCTTGAAACCATTGAAGTAGAAACCGCCGCGAAGCCGGACGCCGCCGTGATCTGGCTGCATGGCCTGGGCGCCGACGGGCATGATTTCGAGCCCATCGTGCCCGAGATCGTGCGCCCGGGTGAGCGGGCGTGGCGTTTCGTGTTTCCCAACGCACCGGTCCGCCCGGTGACCATCAACGGCGGCACGCCCATGCGCGCCTGGTACGACCTCAAGGGCCTGGACCGCAGGGCCGCGGAAGACGCGGCCGGATTTCGCGATACCGATATGCACATTCGGCGGCTGATTGCCAGAGAAGGCGAGCGCGGCATTCCCGCGAGCCGGATCGTGCTGGCCGGCTTCTCGCAAGGAGGCGCCGTGACGCTCTACATGTTGCCCCGTCTTTCGGAAAAGCTGGCGGGCGCCATGGCACTGTCCTGCTACCTGCCGCTGGAAGGCAGCTTCGCCGCCGAGCGCACCCCCGCCAACGACGGTACGCCGATATTCATGGCCCACGGCCAGTGGGACAATGTGCTGCCCGTGAGTTTGGGCGTGCTGTCGCGCGACTATTTGAAGGCGCGGCAGTATGCGGTGGAATGGCACGAGTACCCGATGGCCCACGCCGTGTGCGCCGACGAAATCGCAGATATCCGCAAATTCCTACTGCAGGCGCTGCCGTAGTCTCTCGGCGCCGTGATGTTGACCGGTTAACTTGATACTCGCCCGGGCAGCGGCTTAGCCCCCACGCAAATACTCGTACCGATCAACACCACGGCGCCGAAGTCACTGCGCGGAGGGTGCTGTTGCGGCGCACCTGGCTGCCCTCAACTTTGCGGCGGGATCACGTGCGCCAGCATGCTGGGAAACAGCGCCCCGGCCACGAGGGCCAGAAACAGGGATGCCAGGAATCCGATGACCTGGCCCAGCACCCACAGTCCAAAAGCTCTGCGTGTGGTGAGCCCCAAAACTTCGCTGAAACCCATCACCTGCAGCACGATGCTCCAGATCAACAGCAGGACATAGGCCGCAAACTGCAGGTGCAGAAGCAGCACGAGGAAGCCTTCGACATCGGCGCGCGGCGTCTCGACGAAGGTGGCCTCGCCGACGAGCAACGCCGCCAGCACCCATAAGGCAAGCGATGCCACCATGGGTACGCCGCCGTACGCGAGGACATGGATCACCGCGGTGGTCGTCGATTTGCCGCCCGCTCGCTTCCCCAGGCGCGCATAGATGAGCGCCATCAAGAACAGGCTTGCCACGCCCGCGACGGCGCCGAACATAAAGGAATTTGCGAGAATTTCCCCCACGCTACTGTGCGCTCCCGCTCCTTCGGTGCGATATAGCGCGAGAAAGTTGCCCATGCCTTGCGCCGCCGCCAGCGCGTAGTCGTTGACTCCGACGGGCCGCGGCGCCAGTTCACGAAACACACGTCGGGGTCTCAGCCAGACATCTTTCAGCGGGCGAATGGGTTCTTCAGGCAGCATCCCGGCAGCCTACGCAATCTGTGTTACTGACTCCAGCATCACGCGCAGATGACAGCGGACTTTTTCGGGGCTACTCTCACGGCGAGTTCGTACGATCTCTAGGAGAAGAGTGACCATGGCAAAGAAGAGCAAGTCGAAGAAGCGTCCAGTGGCAAAGGCCAAGCGCCGCACCGGCAAGAAAAGCGTCGCGAAAAAGAAAGCCCGGCCAGCGCGAACCAAGGTGAGAGCCAAGGCCAAGAAGTCCGCAAGGGCAGTCAAAGCCGCGAAAAAGGCCGTCAAGGCGGCGCCGAGGAAGGCCGTCAAGGCAGCGCCCAAGAAGGCCAAACCCGTCGCCAAGAAAGCCGCGCCCAAGCCGAGCCGGCCGCAAAAGGCCGCGCCGCCGCTGACGCCGATGCCCATGGCCGCGCCGCCCGCGCTGCCGGCCGCAGAGACGCCGGTCACGACGATTCCCAGTACGGAACCGCTGGCGTTCTGAAAGATTTGCCGACGGCAAATTTAGGCGCGTATCAGCCCTTGGAGAGGGCGCGCGCCGCTGCTGTCCGGGAATATTCGGGCGGCCAGAGTCTTCGCATCGACGTGCATATGCTCGTCGAGCACGGCTTTGAATACGCTGCGTAGATCGAGCGTCGGCCGCAAGTCTCGGCCTTCGAGCAGTGCCGTGCGGGACAATCCCGGCCAGTCGGCGATCACACGGCCGCCGCGCACCGCCCCGCCCGCGAGGAAGGCGCAGCCGCCCGTGCCGTGATCAGTACCTCGGGTACCGTTCATGGCGGCCGTACGGCCGAACTCGGTCACGACCAACACCGCGGTTTGCGGCCACAAATCTCCCAACTCTTGCGCCAGCACACGCAATGCGCCGTCGAGACCGGCCAGACGCTGTGCGAGCACACCCTTGGCGCCGCCCTGATTGGCATGCGTATCCCAGCCGTTCGCTTCCATGACCGCCACCTCGGGCCCTCCCTCACTGCGCATCAAGGTGGCCGCCATGCGAGCCACGCCGCTCATCCGGTCGGGAACCGCCGGTCTGGCCGTGGCGGCTTGCGCCCCCGCCATCGCCGCCGCGGGGTTGCCGTCCGCGTCCACCAATTTCTCGGTTTGCACCGCCTCGCTCAGGCGCGCGGAAAACCAGTCGTCTTTGGAGTAAAGGTCGGCCAGACGCGCCAGCAAATCCTCGTCGACATCGGGCGTGGCCTGCGGCGACTTGGAAATCACGGGCACATCGCCGCGCAGTATCAGCGGGACGTTCTGGCTGACGGCGACTGCGCGCTCGCCCGATCGCCCGGTACCGCGCGGCAAGGCGGCCAGCGCGCGATTGAGCCAGCCGTCCGCTATCCCTAAGGGCTTGGTCAGTCCGTTCTCGAGCACGTTCTGACCGTCGAAATGCGAACGGTCGCGATAGGGAGAGGCGATGGCGTCGAACACCACCAGCTCACCGGCACGGTAGCGCTCGTGCAGAAACGCGAAGGAGGGATGCAGGCCGAAGGTGTTGTCGAGAGTCAGCGCGCCGTCGGCGGCGCCGGGCGCGGCGATCGCGAGCTCACGGTGCAGTTGCGCATAATCAGGGTCGCCGTAAGGCGGCACCGCGGCAAGTCCATCAAGGGCGCCGCGCAAGATGACGACCACCAGCCGAGAGTCGCCGCCGGTGCGCGCAAACAGGACATTGGGCAGAGCGGCGCTTGCGGCCAACGCACCGCCGCTCAAGAGAAGGCGGCGCCGGGCTGCATCGAAGGGATGACGGTACATCGCTACCTCCGCTGAAATTCGGGGCTCATCAATAGCAGGGCGAGCGCTTGCGAGGGAGAGGAGGCCCGCCGCAGCGCCGTCAAGGTCTCGGGCCGCGCGTACAGCCCAAGGCTCGATGCCGCAAGTTCCACCGGATCGACGCCCCGCTCGTAGCGGCTTGCGGCGCGCGATGCCCATAGCACGCGGTGCATGAGGGCATCCGACCCGTCCCAGCTCTTCGAAGTGTCCGGCCAGCCCGCCGGCGATCCCGGCGTGTATTGCCGCTGCCCCAGCAGTTCGAAGCTGCGCAGCACCTCTTCAGGCTGGCGCGGCGTCACGTTCAGCGCCCGGTAAGTCGAGAACACGAAGTCCTCCGGGGTCTTGAATTTGCGCATGTCGGTGCCCCAGGCCGCGGGCGCGCCGATCAATGCCGAGTACACCTGCGGCAGGTCGCCGCCGCTGTGGAGAAAGGCCCGCGACACCCGTTCGACCGCCGCCGGAGGCGGGTCGTCGGCGACAAAGTGGCGCACCAGCTTGGCCGCAATGAAGCGTGCAGTGGCTGGATGCCGCGCGAGGTCCGCCAGCACGGCCTCGCCCTGCCGCCGGCCGTCTTCGGCATAGGTTTTGCCGAGAAATGTCTTGGCGCCGGGCTCGTGCAAGTTGCCGCGGAAATAAAAGCGGCCCGCAGCTCCGCCGGCGAGCCTTCCGGTGCCGCCGCCGATCGACCATCCCGTGATGATTTGAGCGAAGGTGGTGACATCGCGCTGCGTATAGCCGCCGTCCACGCCCAAGGTATGCAGTTCGAGGATTTCGCGCGCCAAGTTCTCGTTGATGCCGAATTCACGCCGGGTCTTGCCGCCGGGTTGCGCCGGGTCTCCGGCGGACCATCGCCGGGCCGCGCGCAGCGCGAGCTCGGAGTCCTTGCCGACCGAATACTGATTGTCGAGAAAGGCAATCATGGCGGGGTGCTGCTCCACCGCCATCAACAGATCCACGAATCGGCCGTTGACATGCGGCCGGATGGCTTCGTTTTCGAGCGTCCCCGCGATCCCGAATACAGCAGCCTTGTCGGCCGACACGGCAAAGTGATTGGTCCAGAAGTGAACCAGCCGTTCTGCAAACGGCCGCGTGGTCAGCGCGGCACTCTGGGCTCGTGCCAGAACCTGCGCGCGGTAGTGGGGTAAGGAGGCATCGCGCACCGGGTTGAAGGGGGCCGCGGCCGCAGGAGCGGCGGCCGCGTCGGCGGGTCGGTCCGCCGCCTCGCGCTTCATTTCCTGGCGCTCATGGCGCGCCGCCAGCACCTCGGTGAATATCTGATCGGACGGCGCCAGGGGCGTATTTCCGGCGAGCGCTGCTGCGCCCTCGATCTGTGCGGTCAGCCACCCCCGCGGATCACCGGTGGCGGAGGCGAAATCGCCGGGCCGGGCGCCTAATCCAAAACGCAGCACGGCTATTTCGGCTTGGACCATGCAGCCTTAACGGTGCAGGAGCACCGGGGTTGACCGGGCGAACCTTAAGGGGCGCGTTCCCTACACTTCAGACCACAGAAAACGCAGGGCGAAAGCCACGGCGATCAGGGCGATGATGAGATTGAGAACCACCCCGACCTGGGTCGAATAGCCGGGGGGCACCACCGCAGGATCCAGGCTTTTGGCGACCTGGCGGAACTGGCGCGCCGAAATCAGGGCGACGGCTGCGCCCAAAAGCAGCAGCACGACCCCCAACCCAAGGGAAAAACCTCGCTCCGCCCCCGCCACAGGCTGATGAGCCATCACCCGCAGAAACAGGCCAAAGCGCTCGACCACGAAGCCGAAGCCCATCAAGGCTATCGCACTGCGCTGCCAGGCGAGCAGGGTGCGCTCAGCCGCGAACAGCACCCGGGGATCTGCGGTGTAGGACATGCCTAGGCTCCGTTTCGATCCAGCGAACCAATTCCAGTCAGCCAAATCTGACAGAGGAGAGAGTCTGCTGCCGATCCCAAGCGGCCGGCCGGTTCGCGACAATCTGATCCGATTCACTGGGAATGCAACTATGACATACGGTCGAAGCAAAATGCTCCTGAACGGCGAGGTTCTGTCCTCCTCCGCGGTACCGCTGCGGGGAGTGGTGCGAAGAGCACCGGCGGACGCGCGCCTGGAACTGGAGTCCTTGCGGTCCACCAACGCACGCTTGCTGCGTGAATTGGCGGCGCTCAAGCAGCGCGAGGCGCAGGCCCAGCGGCTTGCCGATCGGGACGGCCTCACCGGCCTGTACAACCGGCGGCGCATGCTGGAGCTGCTGGATTCGGCCATCGTCGAGGCGACGCAACTGCGCCAATGCGTCGGGTTGCTGTTCATCGATCTCAATGGTTTCAAGGGCGTCAATGACGAGTACGGTCACGGTGCCGGAGACAAGATTCTGATCGCGACGGCGATGCGTATCGCGGCCAGAGTTCGCACCGGCGATTTCGTATGCAGGTACGGCGGCGACGAGTTCGTCGTGATCCTGCCGACCGTGCCGGATGCGGCCGCCGTGACCCGGGTGGCCGATACGATTCGCGAGCGCGTGGCGCTTCCCTATTGGATTCAAGGCTGCGAGCAGCATTTGACCGCCGCGATCGGCGAGTCGATGTATCCGCATGACGGTTCGAGCGCCGAGGAACTGCTGCATCGGGCGGATCAGGCAATGTATCGTCTGAAGGCCCGGCTGGCGCGCCCCATGGTGAGCCTGGGCAGCATGCCCTGCCCGCGGCCGTCCCGGCGCCGCAGCGACAATCCCTCGGGCCCGGACGGCGATCTTACGGGTGGTGATCTCTAAGGGAGGGCGCTATTCTTCGCTGCTCGTTTCTCGTCACCTTGGTCCAAAAATGAGACAGCGGATGTGGTCGAGTGCGGGTTTGGCAGCCGGCTTGCTGCTTTCCACGACCTTGGCGGGATGCGTGATCGTTCCCGATCAGCGGCATTATGCGGACGGAGTGGTCATGGTCGCGCCGCCCGCGCCGCGCGTGGAGGTCATCGGGACGCCGCCGACGCCGGGCTACGTGTGGATGGGGGGTTATTGGAATTGGGTCGGGGGCCGGCATGAATGGGTGTCGGGACACTGGGCACCCCCCAAGACCGGGCACCATTGGGTGGCCGATCACTGGGTACGCCAGGGCGACGGTTGGCGCCTGAAGGCCGGGCACTGGGAACGCGGCTAGGCGGACGACATCGCCGCCGATGGCGTAGCTTGCGCCTAGCGCGATTGGAGCCAGGGCGAGTTCCCGTGAATGCTGCGCAGAGGGGGTCCCCCGCCGGCGTCGAACCATTGTTCAATCAGGCGGAAAGAGATGGATTGCCCCGGAGGCAGCAGTGCGCCGTTCGACGTAAGAGCGGCGCGCGTGAACCATCGAGCGTCCTCCAGCTCCCGATCGCGCAGGTGCACTTCGGTGGTCACCGCATGCGCGGAGAATCCGAGCATCAGCGATGCCGGGAACGGCCATGGCTGCGAGGACTGATATTGGATTCGGTCGACTTCGATTCCGGTCTCTTCGAATACCTCGCGCGTCACCGCATCTTCGAGGGACTCTCCGGGTTCGACGAATCCGGCGATGGTGGAGTAGCGTCCGACCGGCCAGCCGGCCTGGCGGCCGAGCAGCGCCCGATCTCCATCGCTCACCAGAACGATGATTGCCGGATCGATTCGCGGGAATTGCTCGTGGCGGCAGCTCGGGTTGCTGCATACGAGCACGTGGCCGCTCCTCGCGGGCAGTGTCGTCGCGCCGCAGGTGCCGCAGTACCGGTGCCGCCGCCGCCACGCAATGAGGGCGCGCGCATAACCCAAGAGTCCCGCTTCGTCGGCCGGCAGTAACGAGGCCGCCACGCGTAGATCCTCGAAGCGCGTCCCAGGCTCGAGCTGCGGCGGGTCGATCGATTCGATCTCATAGGTAAAGTAGTGGGTGTCGCCGACTCTGCCCAACAAAATCATGTCGGTGTCATTGCGCCGCTCGGGTGGTACGCGGGCGAGTTCCAGATACGCCGCGCGCGGGTTTTGGCCCTCGGCGATGAGACTGCGCGAATTCCATACCGGTATCGCACGGCTGCGTTCATCGGCGAGTGCGGCGGCAAACCGCTCAGGATCCTGCCGCAAATGGGCGGCCCGGTCCAAATAGGGACCGGCGAAAATATTCCTTTGCTGCATGCGCCGATTCTAACAGGGCGCTGCCGCTTCCATCGGCGCCGCAGACGAGAGCGCAGGCGCCGGCATCGGCGCCGGCATGGCCGGTCCGCAGGTGGCGCAGGCCATCTTGTGCTTGGCAAGCAAGTCGCGCAGGCGCACTCCGCCGCAGACCGCGCAGCGAGAAATGGAGACTTCGTCGTGCCGCGCCAGCGCGAGCAAGAGGAACCACGCATGTTCGAAGGAAATGCCGGCCGGAGCATGCAGCTCGAGGTATGCCTCGTAGGCTCGGCACAGCAGTGCGCCCGAGTCCAGCGAACCGACGCGGTATCTCGGCTCGAGCCCCGAATCCGCGGCCTCCAGCAGTCCGTACATGACGTACAGGCTCGCCAATTGAGCCGATTGAAAATTGAGCTCGGAGTTCCTGAAGAAAAAGGCCGCCTGGCGCGGCGACTTGCCGCGATGCCTGGACACGCTGCTCACCTCGAGATTCATGACGTAGCTGCGGTAAAGCTTGCGAATACGATCGTCGCTCAAACCGGTCCACTGCCGGATGGTGAAGGTGCGGGCTTCATGGCGAATCAAGCGCAGCGCCAGATCAAGCCGCTGCCGGTCCCTGGTGTAACGGTCGTCTGACACTCTCATGGCGGGGCTCCTTGTGGCAATTCGCTAAGGTTAGGGATGAAAAGCAATTTGACAGAAATTAATCACGAAGTTAGCTTGATTGCCAAGAGGTTTCGGCATGGAATTGCCGCTGCCTTTGCGGCGAAATGGACGGGCGCCGCTCGGGAAACCCTTAGTGGAAGTTGCAGGGAGGCATTTATGCAGGAAGCATTCGTCGGCACCTGGGCGAGGGAATCGCACTTGTCGGCCGAGACCTTAAGATCGCTGCGCGATCTGAATCATCGATTCTTGGACCTGGCCGCCGCGCGGGCGCAATGGGTGGCCGAACAGGTGGCACCTCTGTCCGCGGCGCAGCGCGCCGCGGCAGCGGGCTGCCCTTACGCACTATTCGATCTGCGCTTTCAGGACGAGGGGCATTGGCGATCGCGCCTGCAGAATCTGAAGTCCTGGTATGTGGCAGATGAGCCCGCGGTCGACGACGATACGGTCCGATTCGTGCGTCTTGCGCTGTTTTATGCCTGGCACGTGGCCTCGAGCGAAGGCATCAAGGCTCAGCTGCTGCTGGGTATGAACGGCAATACCGCCGCCGCATTGCGC
This sequence comes from uncultured Gammaproteobacteria bacterium, assembly GCA_963784105.1. Taxonomy (GTDB): domain Bacteria; phylum Pseudomonadota; class Gammaproteobacteria; order Steroidobacterales; family Steroidobacteraceae; genus Bog-1198. The sequence goes on along the minus strand of CAWAQE010000002.1, from coordinate 323,527 downwards.
GGTGTAACGGTCAATCAGCTGCCCGCCCTCGTGGCGACCGAGGCCAAACACCTGTCTGCGAGGTGGAGCAGCTGCACCGCGTATTGGAGCGCCCTTGCGGCGGCCGCGTCGCGCAGCGACGCCAGGGCGCTGCGCCGGGTTCAGCTCTACGGCCTGCAGCTTGCCGCCGCCGCGCGCCTGCCGGATCATTGAGCTCGCCGGAGCAGTGGGTGGTGCCGGCGGCGATGATTGGCGTTGCGGGCGGGGCCTCGCGAGGTTTAGGCTACGCGGTTCCTATGCAAGCCCTAGTTCTTCGCCAGCTCACCAAAACCTACAAAAACGGCATCAAAGCGCTCAAAGCCATCGACCTGGACGTCGAGGAGGGGGATTTCTTCGCCCTGCTCGGGCCCAACGGCGCCGGCAAGACGACGGCCATCGGCATCATCACCTCGCTCGTCAACAAGACCGGCGGAATCGTGGAGGTGTTCGGGCACGATATCGACAGGGAACTCGAAACGGCCAAATCCTGCATCGGCCTCGTGCCGCAGGAAATCAACTTCAACATGTTCGAGACGTGCTTCACCATCGTCGTCAATCAGGCGGGGTTCTACGGCATACCTCGGCCGCTTGCGAAACAGCGCGCCGAGAAATATCTCAAGCAATTGCAGCTGTGGGAGCGGCGCAACTCGATCGCGCGATCTCTGTCGGGAGGCATGAAACGGCGCCTGATGATCGCGCGCGCCCTGATGCACGAGCCGAAATTGCTGATTCTGGACGAGCCCACCGCAGGCGTCGACATCGAGATTCGCCGCTCCATGTGGGAGTTCCTGCGCAACATCAACGATTCGGGCACCACCATCATTCTGACCACGCATTATCTGGAAGAGGCCGAGAACTTGTGCCGCAACGTCGCGATCATCGAGGGCGGCAACATCATCGAGCGCGACAGCATGGTCAATGTGCTGCGCAAGCTGCAGACCGAGGTGTTCGTGTTCAATTTGCGCGATTCGCGCCAGGCGCCGCCGCTGCTGTCGGGATTCACCGCCGTGTTGTCCGACGCTCATACCTTGGAAATAGAAATGTCGAAGACGCAGAGCCTCAATGACATATTCGCGCAGCTCTCGGCGCAGGGAATCGCGGTGAACAGCATGCGCAACAAGGTCAATCGCCTCGAAGAATTGTTCATCCGACTCGTCGACGGCAGCGCTTCGGCCAACCGTGCCGCCGCCGAGACCCGAATCGCCGCCGCTGCCAGGCCGTGAGCATGCCCGCCTCGCGTGCCGCCACCGAGTGGATCGGCTTCAAAACCATCATTATCCGGGAGTTCAGCCGCATCGTGCGGATCTGGGGACAGACGATAGTGCCTCCGGCGGTCACCGCCACCCTGTACTTCATCATCTTCGGCAGCCTCATCGGCCGCCGGGTCGGCCAGGTGGGCGGCTACGACTACATGCAGTTCATTGCACCCGGTCTCATCATGATGACGGTCATCACGAATTCCTACGGCAATGTGGTGTCTTCGTTCTTCGGCGCCAAATTCGGCAAGCACCTGGAGGAATTGCTGGTCTCGCCGCTGCCCAATTGGCTGATCGTGGCGGGCTACGTGGGCGGCGGCATGCTGCGCGGCGTGCTGGTGGGATCCGTGGTGACCATCGTGTCGCTGTTCTTCACGCGCCTGGCGCTTACGCATGTCTTCGCCATCGTGTCCGCGGTTTTGCTCACCAGCATCGTGTTCTCGCTGGGCGGCTTGGTCAACGCGCTATTTGCGAAGAATTTCGACCACATTTCGTGGTTCCCGACCTTCGTGCTCACGCCGCTCACCTATCTGGGAGGCGTGTTTTATTCGATCACGATGCTGCCGCACTGGGCGCTCATCGTCTCGCATGCCAACCCCATTTTGTACATGGTCAGTGCCTTCCGCTACGGCTTTCTCGGCACCACGGACGTGAATCTCACTCTGGCCTATGGAATCATGGTGTCCGCGGCCGTCGGGATGTTCGCCCTGACCGTCATTCTACTGAACCGGGGCACGGGCATCCGCGACTAGAGAAAGGAGATCGATATGTCGGCTATGAATACTGGATCGGGTGCCACGCGGCGCGGCTGCCGCGCGCTGCTTGCGGGCGCGGCCGGCGCGCTGATCGCGTACGCGGCGCTGATCGCCTGCTCCGCTGCAAGCGCGGCCTCGGAGTCGGAGCCTGCGGCCGATGCGGCAGGCCCGGCCGAGATCCAGGGTTTCTCGGCCGCCGGCGCGGCCGCCGAAACACAGCTGGAGCGCAGCTTCGATGCGGATTTGTCGGCCGCGGACTTGCGCTCGTGGATGGAGCAAATGTCGTCGGAACCGAACCACGTCGGCTCGGCCCACGACAAGGCGAACGCGGAATTCCAGCTGCGTAAATTTCGCGAATGGGGCTGGGACGCATCCATCGAGACCTTCTCGGTGCTATACCCGACGCCCCGCGAGGTGTCGGTGGAACTGGTCGCGCCGACGCATTTTACGGCCCGCCTGACCGAACCTCCCGTCGCCGGCGACAGTGAGAGCGCGAAAACGAAGGATGAGTTGCCGGCCTACAATGTCTACGGAGCCGACGGCGACGTGACCGCGGAGCTGGTCTACGTCAATCGTGGGATGCCGGACGATTACCGCGAGCTCGAACGGCAGGGCGTGAGCGTCAAGGGCCGCATCGTGCTGACGCGCTACGGCGGCGGCTGGCGCGGGCTCAAGCCGAAGCTCGCCTACGAGCATGGCGCCGTGGGCTGCTTGATCTACTCGGATCCGCGCGATGACGGCTATGGGGCGGGCGATGTCTATCCCAAGGGCGGCTACCGGCCGCCCGACGGCGTGCAGCGCGGCTCCGTGCAGGACCTGGTGCTGTATACCGGCGATCCGCTGACGCCCGGCATCGGCGCGACGGCCGGCGCCAAGAGGCTCGCGATCAAGGATGCCAGGACGATATTGAAAATACCGGTGTTGCCCATCTCCTATGCGGCGGCCGAGCCATTGCTCGCCGCGCTCGGAGGCCGCGTGGCGCCGGCCGCGTGGCGCGGCGGGCTGCCGCTTGCCTATCACATAGGTCCGGGTCCCGCGAAAGTGCATCTCAAAGTGCTGTCGGATTGGAGCCAAAAGACGCTGTACGACGTCATCGCCAAGATTCGCGGCGCAGAGGAGCCCGACCGATGGATCATCCGCGGCAATCATCACGATGGCTGGGTATTCGGCGCCACCGACCCGTTGGCGGGCCAGGTCGCCTTGATGGCCGAAGCCAAAGCGATCGGCAAATTGGTCAAGGATGGATGGCGGCCGCGCCGCACCCTGATCTATGCGAGCTGGGACGGCGAGGAGCCGGGACTGCTGGGCTCGACCGAGTGGGCCGAAACGCATGCGGCGGAGCTCAAGGCCAAGGCGGTGCTCTATGTCAATTCAGACACGAATGCCCGCGGCTTTCTCGGCGTGAGCGGCACTCATGCCTTGCAGCATTTCGCGAGCGAAGCGGCGCGCGACGTGAAGGACCCGGAGACCGGCGCCAGCGTTTTGGCACGGGCGCTGGCGAAGGCCCGCGTCGACAAATATGACGCAGGCGGCCACGCCTTCCTAAGCTCCGATCTAGACCTCGATGCACTCGGCTCCGGTTCGGACTTCACGCCCTTCCTGCAGCACTTGGGCGTGAGCTCGCTGGACGTCGGTTTCGAGGGCGAAGCCGAGTACGGTGTCTATCATTCCGCCTACGACTCGTTCGATCACTTTCGGCGATTCGTCGACCCCACGTTCGAGTACGGCGTGGCGCTCGCCAAGGTCGCCGGCCGTCTGATGCTGCGTGCCTCGCAGGCGCAGCTGCTGCCGGCGAGAGAAAGCGATTTCGCGGCGTCCATCGCGGGATACGACGAAGAACTGCACAAGCTCGCGGACCGGATGCGGGCAAAGACTGCCGACTTGTCGGCTCTGTTGGACGACGATGCATACCGGCTGGCGGGCGATCCTACGAAGCCGCGCGCGCCTCCGCCGCGGGAGGCGGCGGTTCCCTTCTTGAATTTTGCCGGACTCGACAATGCCAGCGCAAAGCTCGAACAGAGCGCGAAGGCCTTCGACAAAGCCTATTCGCGGCTCGAAGCCGCCGAGGGCTCCGGCACCGGCCCGGCGCGAGAGCGGATGAACGCAATGCTCGCCGATCTCGAGCTGTCCCTGATCGACCCGAAAGGACTGCCGGGGCGCCAATGGTATCAACATATGATTTATGCGCCAGGTCTATACACGGGATACGGCGTGAAAACCCTGCCCGGCATTCGGGAGGCAATCGAAGAGCGCCGCTGGGATGAGGCCAATCAATACATAGGGGTGGTCGCGCGCGTGCTCAACGCCTACAGTGCGCGGCTGGACAGCGCGATTTCCTCAACGCCACCTTAGTCGTGTATCGTGCCGACTTAAGTCCAGGCATCTTTTAAGGAGACCGGTATGACCGAAGAGAAGCAGCAAAAGTTTACGGCTAAAGTACGCCGCGGTCTGGTGTGGGTACATGCGGTCGCGGGCGCCGAACTCGCCAAGAAGAAGGCGGAGGCGACCGGCGTCAGAATCGAAGGATTTACCGCGAGCGAGCTTGCCGACGTCGAATCCGCGCTGACGTGGATCGGGCAGAACAAAGAATCGCAAAGCGCCGAGCCCTCCTGAGGTTTTCGCCGGACAAAAGCGGTGGTCCGGCGCTCCGGGCGGCGTTCGGCCGAGGGTTCGCGGCGGCGTGCCGGACGGGCCGCCGCGAACCTGTCCGAAGAATGCGACATAGCCTCGAGGAGCGGCGCATTCCGCATAGAAAGGACTGCGATACACTAACGGTATGGCCCGCAAACGTGCATTAGTCGTTGACGATTCGAAGTCGGCTCGAGTGATTTTGAGCCGGATGCTCGAGAAGTACGATATTGAAGTCGACATGGCGGAAGCTGCCGAGCAAGCCATCGATTATTTGAAGAACAATCGCCCGGACGCGATTTTCATGGACCATCTCATGCCGGGGATGGACGGCTTGCAGGCCGTGCAGGCCATCAAGGGCAATCCGCAAACGGCCATGATCCCCATCATGATGTACACCTCGCAGGAGGGCGAACTGTATGTCGGGCAGGCGCGCGCGCTGGGCGCGCTCGGTGTGCTGCCCAAACAGGTGCGCCCCGTCGACGTCTCGAAAGTATTGTATGAATTACACTTGCTGCCGGACCGCCGTGATATGACTGAACCCGTGCTGGCGCCGGTGGAGCTGGAAGGGGGCACCCCTGTCGAGAGAGTCCCCGCGGCCGCACCGGGCGCGGCCGTCGATTGGGGACGCCGGGTCGAAACGGCGGTGAAGGATCAGGCGGTCGATGTGCGCCGTTTCATCGTTGCAAGCCTCGACAGTTTCGCCTCGCGCATCGTGAGCGACGTGCGCAGCTCCATGCCTGCGCCGCCTATGCCGGAGCCTGCTCCCGCTCCGGCCCGCGCGCCGCGTCAGGTATGGCCCTGGGCGGCGGCGGTCGTGGCGGCAAGTCTGGCCGCGGCGGCGTTTGCGGCGTCTTGGCTCGTCGCGCGCGACGATTTGGCGAAGTCCCGCGCCCAGATCGCCGGGTTGACATCGGCCAATACCGAGCTCGAGCGCGCGCGCTTGGATCTGTCCGCATCGGTCAAAGATCTCACCGCCGCCTTGGCGACGGCCTCCTCGAGCACGGCGGCGGCCGGTGCGCCGTTCGGCCTGGGCACCGCGGCGGCTTTAGTGCGGGCCGAACCGGTTCCTTACGGAGAAATTCCTTTCGACCGCGGCCGGCTCGATGTGCTGCGCGACATGCTGGCAAAACTCCAGGCGCAGGGATTTCACGGGGTCGTAAAGATCACCAGCCTGTCGGGACTTTTCTGCCTCAGCGGCAACGCGACGGACGGATATGCGCCGGCGGCGGCGAACGCATTGGCCAGCAAATGCGATGTGGTGGGCAATCCGTTCGACGAGTCCTTGACGGGCCAGCAGCGCCAGTCGCTGGCATTCGCCAATCTGATCGCCGGCGTCCGCCAGCGCACGGCGGGTGCCATTACCGTCGCCATTGAAAATGCGGGCAGCGTGCGCCCGGGCACGCCTTACCCGGCGCGCGTCGAATCGCTCACGGCGGGCGAATGGAATCGCGCCGCGGCGGCCAACAATCGAGTCGAGTTCACGGCCGAACCAAGCTCGGGTCAGTGATCAAAAGGCGACTCTGACGAAGAATTCCGGACCTTTGGTGTCGAAATCGAAGTACCCCGAATTCGTCGTTTGCCGCGAGTCGAGCGTGGCTTTCACCGCGGTGTAGCCCAGCGCGAACGACACATTGGGGCGCAGCCGGTACAGCGCGTCCAATTCATAAAAGCCGAGAGATCCGTCGAGGTGGTCCACGGCCGCCTTGAAGTATTGCGCGCGGGCGTCGAGATAAAACCGCTTGCTTATCACATAGGTGGAGTCGAGACCGAGCATCGGAAATGGACCCGCCTGGTCCTCGGTCTGATTCACGTGCCGGAATTGGGTGGATACGCGCGCCTGCGCCGAAATGTCCGTGTCATTGACGCTGACGGTGGCGGCGAGCTCGAATTTCTCGCGGTGGATGAAGGAATATTCGTAGGTGATGCCGAGCGTTCGCATGCTGAGCGTGGAGTCGACGGGATCTCCGGTTTGCAACACGACGTCGCGAAATATGATGGGGCTGGTGATGGTGGCCTGTCCGGTCCGGTCCAGCGAAAAATAATCGAAACGCAGCCGGTGGCGCTCGGCCACCCGCACCATGGCCTGAAATTTGGCTTCGAAGTCGGAGCTGCTCAATCCCAGTAAGTTCTCGGCGTTGATCGGCGTGCCCGTCACTCCCTGACTGCTGTCCAGTTGAATATTGGTCGTGGACGACAAGTGCATGACGCCGAGCGAGAGGCGTACGCGCTCATCGGTGGGGCTCAAGTAGTCGTCGGCGTGCGCGAGAGTCGCGAGCAGCGCCAGCGTCAGAACTGCCATGCCGTTCTTGATCATGTAGGTCTCCTCAAAATCAATTGGTCCGTTGCGGCGCGCACGGGGCGCGCCGGCAAGGAAGCGCCGATGCGCTCGAGAACGTGGGCGGCTGCCGCGCGCCAGCCGGTGAGCTTGCCGCCGAAGATCCCGAGCACGCGCGGCTTCGGATCCCGGTCGGTGGTGAATATGGTTTCTCGCGATCGATCGAATGCCGCCTGGGAAGCCGCGGGCAGAACCCGCAATCCCGCAAAGCTCTGCACGATGTGCTCGCGAGTCAGGTGCCTGAAGGCGGGAAAATAATGGTGCGCGACGTCGAGCAGATACTCTTCTTCTTCGGGCAAGGGGTGCACCTTGGCCGGGTCGCCGCGATAGGGCGTTTCCGTGGTGCCGATCAGAGTCGAGCCGTGCCATGGCATGACGAATACGGCGCGGCCGTCCGTGGGGCTCTCGACGTAATAGATGCCCGCCCTCACCGCGAAGGGCAGGACGATGTGCGTGCCCTGCACCAGGTCCACGTCCGGAATGGGGATGGGCGGCCGTATCAAGCCGCCGACGTGAGGGGCCCAAGGACCCGCCGCATTGACGAGCACCCGCGCGGCGCATTCGACGGCGGTGCCGCCATCGGTGTAGGCGACGGCGACACCCTCGTCGGTGAGGGTCGCGCCCGTGAAGTTCGCAGGCATGGCGAGTTCGGCGCCCAGCGACAATGCCGATTGCACCACGGCGCGGGTCAACAAGGCGTCATCGGTTTGCGCATCGTGGTAGCGGACGACGGCATCCAGGCCGCGGGTCTCCAGCCCGTCGAGCGACATCCATTCGCGTTTCGGCACACTGCCGAAGCGCGTGCTCGCATCGAACCCTCCCAGGAGCGCATACATCCATAAGCCAAGCTTCAGCTGCCACGGCCGGCGCCGTGTGTCGCGGTACACCGGAATGAAGAACGGCTTGAGCTCGACCAGCTCTGCGGCAATCCGCAAATGAATGGCGCGCTCGCGCAGACTTTCCCGCACCAGGGCGAACTGGCCGGATTCGAGATAGCGCAATCCGCCGTGAATCAATTTACTGGATCGGCTGGAGGTGCCGCTGGCCAGGCCGATCCGCTCGATGAGCAGGGCGCTATGGCCCGCAGCCACGGCGGCCTGCAATACCCCGGCTCCGTGAATGCCGCCGCCGATGATGACCACATCGTATTGTTTCATTTCTTTATCGTTGCGCGAGATGGCGCTAGGATGAGGGAAAGACGCCGCATTTGCATGTCTGTCGCCGTTCGCAAACAGGCGGCCTCTAGCGCTTAGGGTGGCGCTTTTCCTCGAATTCCAGCAAGGGTGCGCCCGAGGTGACTTCGATTTCGCCGTCGACGATGGCGCCCTTGGCGATGGCGATGGTCCGGGCGCTGACCTTGCCGCGAATCACGGCGGTATGCCCGATTTCCAAATTTTCCCCGACGCTGAGGCCCCCCGTGATTTTGCCGGCGACGATGGCCTGTTGCGCCCGGATGTAGCCATGCCAGATGCCCGAGGCGGAGAGATTGAGGCCGCCCTGCAGATCGCCGTCACCGTGTACCTCGCCCAACACCACGAAATGCCCCATGCCGCGAATATCGCCGACGAACACGGTTCCGGCGGCGATGAGAGTCGCAGTCGCAGAGCTCCCCTCGAAGAACCGCCGCTTTTGTTCGCTCATCGGGTCTTATTACCCTATTGGGGGCCGGTCATGATGTGACGAGCTTGGCGTCGCGGCGACATCGCAAATCGAAGTAGAATACTGACACTCATGGAAAACTTACCTCGAGCGTGAAAATGGTCATGAATAAAGCGGTCATCGGTCTGTGTTTTGCATTGATGCTCGGCATCGGCGGCTGCAGCCGCCAGCAGAGCGACTGGGAAAAAACCCGGACCGCGAACAGCACGGATTCGTATGAGCAATTCATCAAGAAATATCCGAGCGGGGAATTCACTGCGCAGGCTCAGGCCCGCCTCAAGGAACTCTACGAAGAGCGCGATTGGCAGAAGGCTCGCGACGCCGATACCCAGGAGGCTTATCAAGCATTTCTGAAGCAGTATCCGGAAGGAAAGTGGACGGAAGAAGCCCGAATCCGCGTGGAAAACTTCTCCTTGGCGCAGGTGCCGCCGAACGGCACGCCCGCCGCGGCAGACGGCGCCAATCCTTCCGCAAATCCCTCCGCGGGTAATGCCGGCGCCGCTGCCGCGGCGACCGGTGCTGCCGCCGGCGCCGCCGCCCCCGCGGCTCCCCCGCCCGCGCAGGCAATGACCGCCTCGCCCGCAAAGGCCGCGAAACACGCTGCGAAAGAGGGTTCTCACGGCATCCAGCTCGGGGCCTTCAAGTCGAGCGCGGCGGCTGCCAAGCGGCGCTGGGCGCGCTTGGAGAAGGAATATCCCAAGCTTCTCGCCGGACTGTCGCCGACGGTGGCACCGAAGAAAACCGCTTCCGGAACGCTGTATCGCCTGCAGGCCGTGGGGCTCACCGAGAAGCATGCGCGGGCGATTTGCAAATCCTTGAAGGCTAAGTCGCAGGCGTGCGTGGTCATCCGCTCGGCTCATCGCTCGTAGCTCGGGATCGTGATGTTGATCGGTTGGTTGGGCTTAGCCCCGTTACCGGGCGAATTCTCGTACCGATCAATATCACGGTGCCAAAGGCACGGAACTGCTCGGTCTGCGCGATGGGGCGCGATGGGGTACGGCGCAGGCCGAGATCGGGATCGAGATCCATCGGGCGGCGCGCGTCACCAGTGACAATTCTTGTCAGGCCTTGTCATGACGTTGCCTTCGTAACCGACTGAATTTATTGGGTTACGAGTCTGGCACGCCGCTTGCTTGATACCCAGAGTGAGATCGCAAATCATTGCTTTATTGGTTCCTGAGGGTTGCCGCAAGGCCACCCTGTTGGTCCGCCGTGGCGACGGCCAGTTTGCGCTCGAAGGAATCGACGCCCGCGTAGCTTCGGCCACGCGGGTTGCCGCGAGCTGGTTTCGCCAAGGCCCCCCGATCGTGGATCCGGCTACCTCCAAGGTCGTCGGCTACGAGGTGACGGAGGTACCGGCGGCATAGAGTTCGAGTTTCCCTCCCCCGAGTTTCCCTCCCCCTTGAGTCAATCTTGGCGCCGCGATTAAGCTTCCCCCGCTCGCGGCGCTTTTTTTTGCGTGCGGGATGCGGCTCAGGGAGCTTGTATGACCTCCATTCATTCCGCGGCGCTCAAGGGCTTTTCCACGGAGGCGGCGGCCTACTTCCGCGGCCGCCCCGGCTATTCGTCGGCGCTCCTGCCGTGGCTTCGAGAGAGATTGCTGCTCGGCCCGGGCAAGAGCGTCGTGGACCTGGGGGCAGGGACCGGAAAGTTCACCGGTCTGCTGCTTCAAACCGGAGCCAGGGTCATTGCCGTCGAGCCGGTTGATGCGATGAGAGGGCAGCTCGCCGGGAGCCTTCCCCACATCGAGGCGCTCGCCGGCACGGCCGAGGCCATACCCTTGGAAACAGGATCGATGCATGCGGTTGCCTGCGCCCAGGCCTTCCATTGGTTCGCCACCCGCGACGCTTTGGAGGAGATTCACCGTGTGCTGACGCCCGGCGGAACGTTGGGCTTGGTATGGAATGTACGAGACCGATCCGTCGACTGGGTGGCGGCAATCAGCGAAATCATCGAACCGTACGCAGGCGATTCGCCGAGTTTCCACAGCGGCGAATGGCGCCGAGCGTTCGACGGCGGGCTGTTTTCCAAGCCGGAGGAAGCCTCGTTTTCCTATCAACACATCGGACCGGCGCAGGAAGTGATCGTCGATCGGTTCCTGTCCGTCAGTTTCATCGCCGCGCTGCCGGCCGCCGAGAAGGCTCGGGTGGCCGCCCGGCTCCGGGCATTGGCCGACACGGCCCCGCGGCTCGAGGGCTGTGCTGAAATCGCAGTCCCCTACCGGACTGGCGCGTATTCTTGCGTTCGTCAGTGATCCCGTGGGATCCCGGCCAGGTCCAACAAGAAGGCGTATTCCATCGCGATCTCCCGATACCGCTGGAAGCGTCCGGATTTGCCGCCGTGGCCGGCTTCCATGTCGACGTGCAAGAGCAGCAGATTTGGGTCGGTCTTGAGGGCGCGCAGTTTGGCGACCCATTTCGCGGGTTCGTAGTACTGCACCTGGCTGTCCCATAGGCCCGTCGTCACGAACATCGCCGGATACGGCTGCGCCCGGACATTGTCGTAGGGCGAGTAGGACAGCATGTAGCAGTAGTCCCCGCGCTCGGCCGGGTTGCCCCACTCATCGTATTCATTGGTGGTCAGCGGGATGCTGTCGTCCAGCATGGTGGTGACCACATCGACGAAAGGAACCTGCGCGACGATCCCTCGGTAGTCGGCGGGGCTCAAGTTGGCGACCGCTCCCATCAACAGACCGCCGGCGCTGCCGCCCATGGCGAACACTTTGTCCTTGGCGGCGTAGCGCTTTGCAACCAGATGACGCGTGACATCGATGAAGTCGGTGAATGAATTCATTTTATGCAGCTTGCGTCCGCCGTCGTACCATGCGCGGCCCATTTCTTGGCCGCCGCGCACATGGGCAATGGCATAGACGAAACCACGGTCGATCAGGCTCAGCCGTGCCGATGAGAAAGTCGGGTCCGTGGACAGGCCGTAGGCCCCATAGGCGTATTGCAGCAGCGGAGCGGAACCGTCGAGAACTAAGTCTTTGCGGTACACCAAGGACACGGGTACCTGCGTGCCGTCGCGTGCCGGCGCGAACAGGTGTTCCGTTCGATAGCTCGCCGGATCGAAGCTGCCGAGGACGGGATCGCGCTTCAGCAAAATTTTTTCACCGGTGCGCACGTTGTAGTCGTACACGGTGACGGGCGTCGTGAGAGAGGAATACGCGTAGCGTACGAGATCGCTATCGAGTTCCAGATTGACCGATATCGAGGCGGTGTAGGCGGCTTCGTCGCTCGCAATGAAGAATTCTGCGGCCCCGCGCACCGCCGCGCCGCCGCTCGCCGCCGCGCCGCCGCCCGATGCCGGCATGCCGCCGCCGCTCGTGGACGGTTCCGGCGCCAAGGGCGTGATGGCGATCTTGGCAAGGCCGCCGCTGCGCACGGCGACGGCAAGGAAGCCGTTGAATACATCGAAATCTTCGATGAAGGTATCGTCGCGATGCGCGACCACATCCTGCCAATCGGTGCGGCGGGTGTCCGGGCCGATGGGTGCCCGCATCAGGCGAAAATTGCGCGCGCGCCAGTTGGTTCTGACGATGAAGGCGTCGCCGAGATGCTCCAGCTGGTACTCGTGATCGGGCTCGTGCGGCAGGAAGGTCGTGAATTCCAGCGCCGGATCATCGGCGCGCGCGTACCGCCACTCCGAGGACACCGTGCTTTGCATGTCGATGAAAATGAAGCGGTCCGATTTCGATTTGGAGACGCCGGTGTAGAAGCTCTTGTTCTTTTGCTCGAATACCAGAGCGTCTTGCCGCGGGTCTGTGCCGAGCACGTGCTTCTTGACGTACAGACCGAGCAAGGTGTCGGGATCCTTTTCCACGTAAAGGAGGGTCCGATTGTCATCGGCCCATGCGAGGTCGGATTCCACATCGGAAATCGCCGCCGGCAGAAATTCGCCGGTGTGCAGATTCTTGAAGCGCAAGGTGTACTGGCGTCTGCCGACGGTATCCTCGCAATACGCGAGCCAGGAACCATCGGGCGAAACTTCCAGCGCGCCGACCTTGTAGTAGTCGTGCCCCGCCGCAAGCACGTTGACATCCAGCAGGATTTCCTCGGGTGCATGGAGGAAATCCCTGCGCCGCACAAATACCGGATGTTCCTTGCCGGTCTCGAATCGCGTGCTGTACCAGTAGCCCTTCTTTCGATAAGGCACGCTCGAATCGTCCTGTTTGAGACGGGAGACTATTTCCTCGTACAGCGCGTCCTCGAACGGTTTGCCCGCTGCCATGCAGCGCTCCCGGTAGGCATTCTCCGCCTCGAGGTAGGCCAGCACCTCTGGATTCGCGCGTTCATCGTCGCGAAGCCAGTAGTAGGGGTCGGTTCTCACGCCGTGGGCCGAGGCCAGGGCATGAGGCTGAACGGCGGCGACAGGGGGCTTGAAATCGGGTTCGATCATGGGGATTCGTACTACTTGTCCTCGGTTCGGGCCGGAGTATAGTCAGATGAGTAGCGGCTGCCGAGCCTCAACTGCAGCCTTCAGGAGGAAGTATGCAAACCGTGGGTCAATTGCTGAAGGTAAAGGGCACCGAGGTTTTCTCCGTCACTCCCCAGGATTCCGTACTGCACGCCATCGAGGTCATGGCGACCCGGCATGTGGGAGCGCTCCTGGTCATGAATCAGGGCTCCCTGATCGGCATCATCTCCGAGCGCGATTACGCGCGTAAGGTGATCCTGAAGAACCGCTCCTCGCACGACACGCCGGTGAACGACATCATGACTTCGCCCGCGGTCAGCGTGACGCCGGAGGACACCGTGCACCGTTGCATGGAGATCATGACCGAGAGGCGATTCCGGCACCTGCCCGTGGTGAAGGGCGGCCGTGTGGTGGGCATGCTGTCCATCGGCGATCTGGTCAAAGCCGTCATCCAGGATCAGACCGAAACCATCGAGCAGTTGGAGCGGTATATCGCGGGGTGAGCGTTTGACCCGTGGGCGTAGGGATGCCACAAAACAGCGCTTTCGGTGTCGCCACTCGCTGTTATAACAAGTTATAACAGTAGAATGAAATTGACGATACGGCGTGTGGGAAACTCCCTGGGCGTCATTCTCCCGAAAGCCGCTCTCGACGGATGGAGTTTGGGCGAGGGCGATTATTTGGAACTCACAGAACGACACATCCGGCCCCCGGCACGAGGTGGTCTGCCGCACCAGGCATTGGATGAACTAAAACGATCCTTCGCGGTTGCCGTGGTAGGCCGCTTCGCGCCCCGGCAAATCAGAGCCCAGATGCTCGCGAATCTCCACCGATGGAGGAGCCAGGGCACCTGGGGCCCGGCGTACGATGAGTGGCTGGACATAGCGCAATCCGAGGACGGCGGGGCGCTTTTTGCCCTAATGCTGGGACGCGACGAGAATGCGGTGCGGCTGCGGCAATCGATGCCCTTCGTAGGGCTCTTGTCCCGAGAGGAAGTCAGGAAGCTGAATGAAGAAGCGGGAGGTTGATTATGTGCTGCGAGGGGATCGCAGCAGACGCAGCGATTGACGATGATCGCGACCTAGGTATTATGAGTCGCATACACAGGCGCGCCTAGCGGCGTTTGCCCCAACCTGGTGCTCGAGTTTCGAGGGCCAAGAACCGATTTAAGTTGTTGTTTTTAAAAGGCTCTGCGGTCCACCGCAGGGCAGGCTTAAGTACGGGCGCAAGTTATGCCGAATCGGGACATTGCAGAGTTCACGACCACCCTCAACGGGGCGGATCCGCGCATTGGGGATTGGGGCCTTTGCCGATCAGCCTATGAAAAGGACTCCTGCGGATTCGGCTTGATCGCGAGTCTCGACGATCAGGCCAGTCATTGGGTGGTGCAGACCGCCATCAGCTCGCTCAATCGCCTGACCCATCGTGGTGCGATCGCCGCAGACGGCAAGACCGGGGATGGCTGTGGTCTGCTGATCAAGCAGCCGACCGCCTTCCTGCGGGCGGCCGCGGCGGAATCCGGGTTCACGTTGGCGCCCCTGTTTGCCGCCGGTCTGGTATTCCTCAATCGGGATCCCGGCCTGGCCGCCGGCGCGCGTGCGGTTCTCACCGAGCAGCTGCAACTCGAGAATCTGCAGGTCGCAGGCTTTCGTGCCATGCCGGCCGCCGCAGAAGCTTGCGGGTCGGAGGCTCTCAAGACCCTGCCGACCATCGAGCAGGTGTTCGTCAACGCGGGCAGCGATCTCGACGAGGCCACCTTCAACCGCAAATTATATTTGGCGCGGCGCCGCACCGAGAAGCGCCTGGAGGCCGGCGACCCGGTTTTCTACATTCCGTCGTTGTCGGCCAGCACCATCGTCTACAAGGGCATGGTGATGCCGCAGTTCCTGGCACAGTTCTATCCCGACCTCAAGGATCCGCGGATGGAGGCTTCGGTGGTGGTGTTCCACCAGCGCTTTTCCACCAACACCATGCCGCAGTGGCGGCTGGCGCATCCCTATCGCTACCTGGCGCACAACGGCGAGATCAACACCGTGCAGGGCAACCGCAGCTGGGCGGTGGCTCGAGGTCCTTTGTTCCGCTCGCCGGTGCTGCCGGATCTCGCCGACATTCTGCCGCTCGTGTCCCTGACGGGCTCCGATTCGCAGTCGCTCGACAATATGCTCGAGCTGCTGCTGGTCGGCGGTCTCGATCCCATGCATGCCATGCGCATGCTGGTGCCGCCGGCATGGCAGTCGGTGGACATGATCGATCCTGACCTCAAGGCCTTCTACGAATACTACGCCACGCACATGGAGCCCTGGGACGGCCCGGCCGGCATCGTGCTCACCGACGGCCGCTATGCCTGCTGCACCTTGGATCGCAATGGGCTTCGCCCCGCACGCTGGGTCATCACCAAGAATCGGCACATCACCATCGCCTCGGAAGCGGGAGTCTGGGATTACCAGCCCGAGGATGTGGTCAAGAAGGGCAAGCTCGGGCCCGGCGAAATGCTGGCTCTCGACCTGCAGACCGCCGAGCTCATGGACACCAAGCGGGTCGACGATCTCTTGAAGAGCCGCCATCCGTACAAGGTGTGGCTGAAGAAGGGCGTGCGGTACCTGCAAACCGATCTCATCGATCCGCGGCTTGCCGCGGAACCCTTCGATCGCGATACCCTGGCCCTGTTCCAGAAAATGTACAACGTATCCGCCGAGGAGCGCGACGAAATCATCCGCGTGCTGGCGGAAGATGAGAGCGAGGCGGTGGGCTCCATGGGCGATGACACGCCCATGCCGGTGCTGTCGAAGAAAGTACGCTCTCTATACGATTATTTCCGGCAGCAGTTCGCGCAAGTCACGAACCCGCCCATCGACAGCTTGCGCGAGAGCATCGTGATGTCGCTGCAGACGCAGATCGGCCCGGAGTGCAATATCTTCGTCCCGGCGCCGCAGCACGCGGAACAGATCGTGCTCTCCTCGCCCGTGCTCTCGCAGCGCAAATTGCGGCAGATCGTGGCGCTGGCGGACTCCGGCGTGCCGAACGAGTTCATCGATCTGCAGTACGACGAGCATCTGGATCTCAAGACGGCATTGTCGAAAGTTTGCGACCAGGCGGAAGCCGCGGTGCGCCACGGCAAGATCGTGCTGCTGCTGTCCGACCGGTATCTGGTCAAGGGCAAGGTGCCCGTGCATGCGCTGCTGGCCACCGGCGCCGTGCACCATCGCCTGGTCAAGACCGGCCTGCGCTGCAAATGCAATATTCTGGTGGAGACCGGCACGGCGCGCGACGCGCATCATTTCGCCTGCCTGATCGGCTACGGCGCCACCGCCGTCTATCCCTATCTTGCCTATCAGACCTTGTTCGATCTCATGCGCAAGGGCGCGCTGAAGATGGAAGCGGCCATGCGCCAGGAACTCGGCCGCAGCTATCGGCGCGGCATCCGCAAGGGATTGTTCAAGATCATGTCCAAGATGGGCATCTCCACCATCGCAAGCTACCGCAGCGCGCAGTTGTTCGAGATCGTCGGCTTGGGCGATGAAGTCGTCGGCATGTGCTTCGAGGGCTCGGACAGCCGCATTCAGGGCGCGGACTTCGAGGATCTGAAAGCCGACGCCGATTTTCTCGCGAAGCGCGCCTGGGATCCCGGCGAGAATATCGAGCAGGGCGGCTTGCTCAAGTACATGCACAATGGCGAATACCACATGTACAACCCGGATGTCATCGCAACGCTGCAGTCGGCGGTGATGACGGGGGACAGGGAGCAATATCGCGAGTTCGCCGCCTTGGTCAATGACCGGCCGGTGTCGTGCCTTCGCGATCTGTTGAAATTGAATCCCTCCGCCGCGCCCATCCCGATCGAGGAGGTTGAGCCGATTTCCGCCATCATCGCGCGCTTCGACAGCGCCGGCATGTCGCTGGGAGCGCTGTCCCCGGAGGCGCACGAGGCGCTCGCCATCGCGATGAACCGCTTGGGCGCGCGCTCGAATTCGGGCGAGGGCGGCGAGGATCCGGTGCGCTACGGCACGGAGAAGAATTCCAAGATCAAGCAAGTGGCTTCCGGCCGCTTCGGCGTCACGCCGGAATACCTGATCAATGCCGAGGTGCTGCAGATCAAAATCGCGCAGGGCGCGAAGCCGGGCGAGGGCGGCCAGCTGCCCGGCCACAAGGTGAACGACATGATTGCGCGCCTGAGGTTCGCGCGGCCCGGCGTCGGCCTGATTTCGCCGCCGCCGCATCATGACATCTACTCCATCGAGGATCTGGCGCAGCTGATCTTCGACTTGAAGCAGGTCAACCCCGCCGCCTTGGTATCGGTCAAGCTGGTGGCCGAGCCCGGCGTCGGCACGGTCGCGGCGGGAGTCGCCAAGGCGTACGCGGACCTGATCACCATCAGCGGCTATGACGGCGGCACGGGCGCGAGCCCTCTGTCCTCGATCAAGTACGCCGGCACGCCGTGGGAACTGGGGCTGGCCGAGACGCATCAGACCTTGCGCACCAATGAGCTGCGGCATCGGGTCCGCCTGCAGACCGACGGCGGTTTGAAGACCGGCCTGGATGTGATCAAGGCGGCGCTGATCGGCGCCGAGAGCTTCGGATTCGGCACCGCGCCCATGGTTGCGCTGGGCTGCAAGTATCTGCGCATCTGCCACCTCAATAATTGCGCCACGGGCGTGGCCACGCAGCACAATGTGCTGCGCACCAAGTACTTCATCGGGCTGCCCGACATGGTGATCAACTACTTCAAGTTCGTGGCGCAGGAATGCCGCGAAATCATGGCATCCATGGGCGTACGCACCTTGGCGGAATTGATCGGGCACACGGAGCTTCTGGAGATCCTGCCGGGCGAGACATCCAAGCAGCGCAAGCTCGATTTGTCGCCGGTGCTGGCCAACTCCGCGCTGGTGTCCAGCCGGCCTCAATACTGCGTCGACCCTCACAATGAACCTTTCGACAAAGGCTTGCTGGCCGAGAAAATGCTCGGCGACATGCTGGGCGCGATCGCGACGAAATCCGGGGGCAGCTTCTCCTACGATGTGCACAATTACCACCGCTCCATCGGCGCGCGAATTTCCGGCGAGATCGCCAAGCGCTGGGGAAACACCGGCATGAGCGCCGCGCCGCTCGTCGTCACCCTGAAGGGGTCCGCCGGACAGAGCTTCGGCGTGTGGAACGCCGGCGGGCTGCACCTGCATCTCGAGGGCGAGGCCAACGACTACGTGGGCAAGGGCATGGCGGCCGGCAAGATCGTCCTGAAACCGCACGCGCGCTCGATCTTCGTGGCGCGCGACACGGTGATCATGGGCAATACCTGCCTGTACGGCGCCACGGGCGGCGAGCTTTATGCCGCGGGCACCGCCGGAGAACGATTTGCCGTGCGCAATTCCGGCGCGCTGGCCGTGGTGGAGGGGACGGGCGATCATTGCTGCGAATACATGACGGGCGGCGTGGTGTGCGTGCTCGGGCGCACGGGAGTGAATTTCGGCGCGGGGTTCACCGGCGGCTTCGCCTATGTGCTCGACATGGAGCGTGATTTCGTCGATCGCTACAACCATGAACTGATCGACATCCATCGCGTATCGCCCGAAGGCATGGGAATTCACGTGCAGCATTTGCGCGGCCTGATCGAGCAGCATGTCGAGGCCACGGACAGCGTGTGGGGCGCGCAATTGCTCAACGATTTCCGCACCTATATCGGCCGATTCTGGGTGGTGAAGCCCAAGGCGGCGGCCATCGATTCGCTGCTGGAAAATCTGCGGCGCGCCGCGTAGGCATCGCCGCGCCGGGTCCGAGAGCCAAGCGCACGCGCAAGCACAAACACGAATCGCAAGCACAAGCACAGGCCACAAGTACAAAGACATCGCATGACCGATAAGCATCTGCAATTTCTGGATGTTCCGCGCAAAGATCCCGACAAGCTCGCCGTGGAAGTGCGCACCAAGGAATTTCGCGAAATCTATTCGCAATACAGCGCCGAGACGGCCGCGCCCAGGCCGGGCGCTGCATCTCCTGCGGCAACCCCTTCTGCGAATGGAAGTGCCCGGTCCACAATTACATTCCGAATTGGCTGGCGCTGGTGAACGACGGCAAGCTGTTCGAGGCGGCGGAACTGTCGCATCAGACCAATTCGCTGCCGGAAATGTGCGGCCGCATCTGTCCGCAGGATCGGCTGTGCGAGGGCGCCTGCACGCTGAACGACGGCATCGGCGCGGTGAGCATCGGCGCCATCGAGAAATACATCACCGACGAGGCCTTCAAGCAGGGCTGGAAGCCCGACATGTCGAACGTGGTGCGCACCGGCAAGCGCGTCGCCGTCGTGGGCGCAGGCCCGGCGGGCCTCGCCTGCGCCGACATCCTGGCGCGCAACGGCGTGACGCCGGTGGTGTTCGACCGCTACTCGAAGATCGGCGGCCTGCTGACCTTCGGCATTCCGCCGTTCAAGCTGGAAAAGGACGTCGTCGAGAAGCGCCGCGAGATCATGGAATACATGGGCGTCGAATTCCGCCTGAATGTCGAGGTCGGCCGCGACATCGCCTTCGACGCCGCTGACCGAGGAATTCGATGCGGTGTTTCTCGGCATGGGAACCTACACCTACGTCAAGGGCGGATTCGCCGGCGAGGATCTGCCCGGCGTGCACGAGGCCCTGCCCTACCTGGTTTCCAACATCAATCGCGAGCTGGGAATCGACGATCGGACGGCTTCATCGACATGCGCGGCAAGCAAGTGGTGGTGCTCGGCGGCGGCGACACCGGCATGGATTGCAATCGAACCGCGATCCGTCAGGGCGCGAGCAGCGTCACCTGCACCTACCGGCGCGACGAGGACAACATGCCGGGCTCGCGGCGCGACTACAAGAACAGCAAGGAAGAGGGCGTCACGTTCTTGTTCAACAAGCAGCCCATTGAAATCGTCGGCGCCGATCGCGTGCAGGGCGTGAAGCTGGTCGAGACCCGCTTGGGACCCCCGGGACCGCGCGGGCGGCGCGTGCCGGAAGTCGTTCCGGGAACCGAGGAGACCATCGACGCCGATGCCGTGATCATTGCATTCGGCTTTTTGCCCAGCCCTCCGGATTGGTTCGTCCAGCAGCAGATCGCATTGCACGCCAACGGGCGGGTGCGCGTCTCCACGGCGCCGGTTTCGAAATTTCAAACCACCAACCCCAAGGTGTTCGCCGGCGGCGACATGGTGCGCGGCTCGGATCTGGTGGTGACGGCGGTGTTCGAGGGGCGCGAGGCGGCGCAGGGAATATTGCGGTATCTGGGACTGCGCGTTCAGGGGATGCAGTAGGTCCGTACTCGGCACCGCTGCGCGCCCGTCCCGGGCGCGAAATATCGAGGTCCGAAAACGGCGAGTATTCGCCGTCCGCTTTGGCTATTCTGCGCCCATGGAACTCAACTCCGAAGCTTGTTTTCGTGCAGTGCGGGCCCGCGACCGCCGCTTCGATGGGCGGTTTTTCGTGGCCATCACCTCCACCCATATCTATTGCCGCCCCATCTGTCCGGCGCGCCCGGCGAAGCGGGGCAACATGCGCTTCTATTCCAGCGCCGCGGCCGCGGAGGGCGCGGGGTTTCGGCCCTGCCTGCGCTGCCGGCCGGAACGGGCGCCGGGCCTCGCACCCGTCGATGCCGTGAGCCGCCTGGTCGGCGCCGCCATTGCCGGCATCGAAGAACATGCGCTGTCCAGCGCCAAAGTCGGCCAACTTGCGGCATCCTTGGGGGTGAGCGACCGCCACCTGCGCCGCGTGACGGAGGCCGAACTCGGCGTGTCGCCGATTGAGCTTGCGCAGACGCAACGGCTGCTGCTGGCGAAACGCCTGCTCGGCGACACCCCTTTAAGCCAGACGGAGATCGCCTTTGCCAGCGGCTTCGGCAGCGTGCGGCGTTTCAATGCCTTGTTCAAATCGCGCTACGGCTTGAGTCCGCGGGATCTGCGCGGCCGTGTGACTGCCGATGAGGGACTGCACTGCCAGCTGGAATTCCGTCCGCCGTTTGCGTGGGCCCGATTGCTGGAGTACTTGGGCCGGCGCGCCATTCCGGGTGTCGAGATGGCGGATGCTACACATTACCGGCGCACGGTTGCCGTCGACGGACATGAAGGCTGGATCGCCGTGTCGGCGAGTAGGAAGGACAACGCGCTGAACGTAGAGATCTCCCCGTCGCTGACCCCGGTCATCGGCGCGGTCATCGCCCGGGTGAAGCGGCTGTTCGATCTGGGAGCCGTGCCCGATGCCGTCAGCACCTTGCTGTCGCAGGATCCTCTGCTGGTAAAAGTGGTGCGCAGGATTCCCGGGCTGCGCGTGGCCGGCGCCTTCGACGGCTTCGAGCTGGCGGTGCGCGCCATCCTTGGGCAGCAGGTGTCGGTGAAAGGCGCGACCACTCTGGCGGGCCGGTGGGCGCAGGCTTTCGGCGCGCCGATCGCCACTCCTTATCCTGCGCTCAATCGTCTCAGTCCCGGCGCACAGCGCATGTCTGACGTGACGGTCGACGAAATCGCCGCCCTCGGCATCGTGGGCGCCCGGGCGCGCTGCCTGGCGGCGCTCGCCAAGGCCGTGCTGGAGAAACGAGTGGTATTGGCGTTTGCACCGAACGTCGAGGAGCAGATCGAGGAGTTGATGCGCCTGCCGGGGGTGGGCCCCTGGACGGCACACTACATCGCGATGCGCGCACTGCACTGGCCGGACGCATTTCCCAGCGGCGATCTGATGCTCATGAGAGCGGCGAATGCGAGTCAGAAGCAATTGCAGGCGCTCTCGCAGGCTTGGCGGCCCTGGCGCGCGTATGCAACTCATTATCTTTGGAATTCGCTACCGCGACCAGGCGAAGTAATTCCCTAAATCAGGCCTGCCGGGTCAGCGGGGCCGGGCCTATTGCCGCCACAGCTCAACGGCGTGCGTTGTCGACCTCATAGATGGACAGATTGTCCACCACGCGCTTTCCATGCACCGCCTGGCCGGCGACCTGCATCGCGTCCTGCAAATCCCAAGCGCTAAAGACGAACCCGTGCAAGGCGACGACGCCGTTATCGACCGAAACCCGGATATGTCTGTCATATAAATATGGTGCGGAATGCAGCGCGGCCTGTACGCGTTCTCTCAGTTCCTGGTCCGTCGTCGAATTGTCGGCTTGGGTCGTCGATCCCGCCATGGTTTGGGAAAGGTTCACTGCCGATGCCACCAGAGTCTGCGCGCCGGCCGACGCTGCGAAAATGGCCAACCCGGATGCGGCTGATCCAAGATACGCACACATGACCAAAATTCGCTTCTTGCTCGAGAGATTCATATCTATCTCCTGTTTGAAGGCTATAAGTTGCATGTGAGGCATTTCCTCGCCATTGCAATAACGGCTACCTAGGTTACGAATGAAATTTCGTCATTTTGAGGTCCGAAAACGGCGAGTATTTCGCTTGCCGATGGACCAGAATCATTCCCACCATTACTGGGGGGC
Source organism: uncultured Gammaproteobacteria bacterium (assembly GCA_963784105.1). Classification (GTDB taxonomy): domain Bacteria; phylum Pseudomonadota; class Gammaproteobacteria; order Steroidobacterales; family Steroidobacteraceae; genus Bog-1198. Next base: position 301,034 of record CAWAQE010000002.1, on the reverse strand, counting down.
AATCCATGAACACTTTTTGCCATGTCGGCAGCCCGATCGGCCGGCTATTGCTCACTTCCGATGGAACGGCCCTCACCGGGCTTTTCACGGGCCCGAGCCGCAAGGCGCAATCCACCGACGGCTGGACGGAGGATGCCGCCATCGGGCCCCTGGCGGAGACTTCACGGCAGTTGGGCGAGTATTTCGCCGGCACGCGGCGCCGCTTCGATTTGCCGCTGCGCTGGCACGGCACGGTGTTTCAGACGCGCGTGTGGCAGGCGCTGATTGAAATACCCTACGGCACGACTTGGAGTTACGGGCAGCTCGCGAAGCGGCTCGGCAATCCCAACGCTTCGCGGGCGGTGGGGCTCGCCAACGGCAGCAATCCCATCTCCATCCTGGTGCCGTGCCACCGGGTGATCGGGGCCGACGGATCGTTGACCGGATACGGCGGCGGCTTGGAGCGCAAGCGCTGGCTGCTCGAGCACGAGGGAGCACTGAGCCCTTGCTTTGACTTAGGTTGGCGGGAGGAGGTCGCTTCGACCCCGTAAATCCGCGCGTCAGCGCTAAATCAGGGGGAGGGTGACGGTGAATATCGCGCCGCCGCCGTCGGTTCGATTGTCGGCCACGGCCGTACCGCCGTGAAATTCCGCGACCAGCCGCACGATGTACAGGCCCAGGCCGAAATGGGGCTTGTCGTCGCGGCCCTGGCGCTGCTCGAACAGCGACTCGAACAACCGCCCATGCAGCGCCGGCGGAATCGGCGGTCCGTCGTTCTGCACCTGCAGGACGTAGTTGCCCGAGGCTCTTTGCAGGCGCACGGTGATGAGGCCGGCCGGCGCACAGAAATCGACGGCGTTTTCAACGAGCTTGTCTAGCAGCTGCACGAGCAGGTCCGGAGCGCCGCGAATGAAGCAGGGGTCGGAGGGCGTCTCCAGAGCAAAGTGCGCATGCGGAAAGCCATCGCGATAAGCGGCGATGGCCGACGATAAAATCTCGCGCAAATCGAAATTCACGCATTCGGCCTGCTTGATGCTTTCCTCGACTCGCGCCGCGGCCCCGAGCGCGCTTAAGATGGATTGCAGACGCTGTGTCCCCTCCCGCGCCCGCGTCACGTAGGTCCGCTGATCGTCGCGCAGGCCCTCGGACTCCAGATTGTCCAGTGAAGAGCGCACGATGGTCAGCGGCGTGCGCAACTCATGCGACAGCTTGCCTCCCAAGGTACGCAAGTACTGCGTGTGTTCGTTGAGCCGCCCCAGAAGGCGCTCGAAGCCGCGCGCCAGGGTGCCGATTTCATCGGCGGCGGCGGATTCGGGCATGTCCATACGGATCTTTCCGTCGCTGCTCACGGCGGATTCGGCGGCGTCGCGCAGGCGCCCTATCCGCAGGCTGATCCACGACGCGAAGACGAACATGACGATGACCGCCGCGGCCGTGGCCAGGAGGGTGAGATTGAACAGCCGCGTCACCGCACGATCGCGCAGGGCCAGCAGCTGATCTCCGGCCTGCTCCAGAAATACGGCGCCGCGAGTCCGCCCGTCGATCAATAGCGGCGCGGCCGCGGTCAGCAGCAGCTCCTGGCTATCGGCGCCTCGCACCCACTGCGCGTACGGCCGGCCCGCGAGCGCGGCGGCCACGCTGTCGCCGCTCAGCCGATCGGCCGCGGATGACTGCTGCGGAAATCTCGACGTGTCCACCATCATCATGCGCCGGTACCAGGACTCGGAATTCTCATCAGCATCACCCAGAGGGCTCGTGCTCAAAGTTCCCGCGACCCCGAGCTTCAACGCATTGGAGTCGATCACGGTGGCACGGGTACCCTCGCGGATGAACGTGCCCAAGAGCTCATCGAGGCCTTCGGTCATGAAGAATAGATGTCCACCCGCCGGGGCTTGGATGGGATCGACGCCCGATTTTCCCCTGCTGCTGCCGTCCTCCGCCTTGATCCAGAGCCGCGAGCCGACGAAGCTCAAGGGAATACGCGCCTCGACGTGATAGCCCGCCGAGGTTTGCAGCCAATACGCCTGGATGCGGGGCTCTTCGGCAGATTCGTCCTGGCCGCCGCTGTCATTGACGATGCTTTGAGCCGCGATCAGGCCGGGTGCGATGGTGCCGAAGAAGTAGAGTTCCCGCGTGCCGTCGGGACGCTGCAGGGTCAGGTCGATTCGATCGAAGCGGTCATGCCCGGGATGCACATCGTTGGGCTCGGCGTCGAAGTGGGTGTCGTCGACCTCGATGTATAGATAAAGGTACCGCTCGGTGGCACCCGCCAATACGCGCGTGCCGTAGCCCGTGGTGGTCGGCAGGGGAGCGGGGTTCTCCGCGACTCCCCAATCCTCCCGATAGCCGTCCAGGAGGGGCTGGCTGAACAGCGGGTGGACGTAGAGGTCTCCTTGGGTAGCCGCGAACGCCGGTGTGTCGCCGGGATCGGGGAAAACCCGCCGCGGCTGCGCCGACAGTGCATTGGCGATGGTGCCGGCGCTGGCGAGCAGTGATTTCTCCTGCGAGTCGCGCAGCGCGGTTTCGAGTTCCCGGGCATATTGACAGCCCGCCCAGGGCAGCACCAGCGTGGTGAGCGCGACGATCAGCAATTGCAGGCGGATGCTCACTCGACCCAGCGATAGCCCATTCCGTACACTGTCTGGATCGCATCGAAGGCCGGATCGATTTGCTGGAATTTCCGGCGCATGCGCTTGATGTGCGAAGTGATGGTGCTGTCGTCCAATACGACATTGGCGGCATCCATCAATTGCTGCCGGTTCTTCACATGCCCGGGATTGCGCGCCAGCGCATGGACGATCCAAAACTCGGTCAGCGACAGAGTGACCGGGCTGCCCTGCCAGGTGGTCTGCATTCTCTCGGCATCGATCGACAGGGCGCCCCGCCGCACGATCTCGGCGGCGTTGTCCGGCCGCCGCAAAGCATCGATGCGCCGAAACAAGGCGGCGACGCGGGCTGCCAGGTGCGGCAGACTCACATCCTTGGTCAGAAAATCATCGGCACCGAGGCGCAAGCCGGACACGGCATCCAATTCGCTGTCCCGGGCGGTGAGAAAGATGATGGGCAGCTCGGCCGACAGCGCGCGCAAGTCGCGGCACAGGTCGAATCCGCCTTCCGCCTCATCCTCGAGCGAGATGTCGATGATGGCAAGGTCAGGCAGGTGGATGTGGAAGGCCTGCATGGCCGTCTTGCGATTCGCGTAGGTCTTGACCGAGTAGCCATGCCGGGCCAGCGCGGCGGAGTAATTCTCGCGCAAAGCCGGCTCATCCTCGACTATCGCGATGTGCTTTTTCATTGTGGAATCATAGCCGATAGCGGGCATTTCAAGGCGGAATCCGCGGCAAAGCGGCCGCCATTATTCGCCAGATTTTGCTGCCGGTTAGCCCCATTTGAGACCCCGGAAATCGCCTATCCGCACGGAGACTGGTCCCGTCAGCCGAAACTCGAGGAGCGGACCATGGCGGCATCATTCCGGGAGATCGAAAGCACCTCGGCGCAGACTTTGAGCAGCGCATGGCAAGCAGGGCGCAAGGCAGCTTGGTGGTCCCAGCGACGCGAGGCAGCGCTCAACTGGCTGGCGCTCGGGGTGTTGCTCGCCGCATGGAACGCATCGGACAACGGCATGGAACCCCGGGTGCAGCGCCGGCCGGAGTCGTTGCGGGGCTATTCTTCGGTGTCCGTGCGAGCGGTAACGAGTAAAGGTCACAAAAGAGTCAACGTACTGTAAAGCTCGGTGTCTCTAATGCCGTGGCGCATGCTTGCCACCGAGACCAATAAACAGATATTAATCGTCGATCGGGATGTCGCCGCCGTAGAACCTCTCCGCCTGAGACTGGGCGAGGCGGGGTTCGTGGTGCGCGCCATCGCGGACGGCTCGGCGGCTATTGCGGCCGTGGAGGAGCGGCCGCCGCACTTGGTCATCATCGACTGGAACATGCCGGGTCTGGCCGCGCTCGAGGTGATCCAAGGTGTGCGGCGGGCGCGCGCGCCGCGGACAGTCAGGCTGATCATCCTGTCGGCCTTGTCGGGCGAGCAGGATGTGGTGACGGGTCTGAATCTCGGCGCCGACGACTACATTGCAAAGCCGTTCTCATTGCGGGAAGTGGTGGCCAGGGTTTCCGCTCTGCTGCGTTCCCACCCCCACGAGGCTCAGCATCCGGCCTTGAGCTGCGATGAACTGGTGCTGGATGCGTCGACCAATCGAGTGACCGCGCACGGCAGGCTGCTGAATCTGCGCGGAGTCGAGTATCGCTTGCTCGAGTTTCTGATGTCGCATCATGGCCGAACCTTCAACAGGTCACAGCTGCTTGCGCAGGTGTGGGGCGATGACAGCGAAGTCGACGAACGTACCGTCGATGTGAACGTGCAACGCCTGCGCAAGATTCTCACCGAGCCCGGTTTTGAGGCCTACATCCAGACCGTACGCGGCTTCGGTTACCGGTTCGCCTCCCCCAGCCTCGTCCGGCCGGAATGAGCCGCAGAGCACATTTCTACTGTTCCACGCGATGTTCCACGCCTAAGTTCCTTTTTTGTAAACAAATATTCTTTAGCGGGTAACGCCTTCGTAACACGGAATCGCGAAGGTGTCAGGCGGCGCGAAGACTATTAGGAGGACGGGATATGGTGGAGCGTAACGCCCCCTCGCCGATGCGATTGCGGACGGTCTTTATCTCAGACATCCATCTGGGCTTCAAGGGCTGCAGCGCGGACTTGCTGCTCGATTTCCTGCATCACGTCGAAATGGACCGTCTATTCCTGGTCGGCGACATCATCGATGTGTGGAGCATGCAAAAGAGCATGTACTGGCCGCAATCGCACAACAATGTCCTGCGTACCATTTTGGGCAAGGCCAAGCGCGGCACCAAAGTGATCTTCGTCCCCGGAAATCACGACGAGGTATTTCGGGAGTTCGACGGCGCCGTGTTCGGCAATCTGGAAATTCATCGTGAATACATCCACCTCGGCGCCGACGGCCGGCGCATGCTGGTTTTGCACGGCGACGAATTCGACAGCGTGGTGAAGTGCAGTCCGTGGCTCGCCAAGCTGGGCAGCGACATCTATGACGTGCTTCTGGCGGCAAACCCCTACATCAACTGGGTGCGGCGCAAGTTCGGCCTGCCGCACTGGTCGCTGTCCTCGTACCTGAAGAACAAGGCCAAGACCGCGGTTCAATACATCGGCAGCTTCGAGGAAGCCGTCGCCCAGGCGGCGCGCAAGCGCGGCGTCGACACCGTGGTCTGCGGCCACATACATCGCGCCGAGATGCGCGACATCGACGGGGTCCTGTACTGCAACGACGGCGACTGGGTGGAGAGCTGCACCTCGCTGGTCGAAGACATGAACGGACACTTGCGCCTGATCGATTGGCCTAAATTGCGCGAGCAGGTTCAAGAAACGGCGGCCGCACTGCCCGTCGGCCAGGCAGCCTGAATTCGAGAGAGCGACATGAACGATGTATGCGAAATGTGGAGTCTACCCTGGCATGCCTTGCAGAGAAGTCTCGCCAGGGACATCGGCGCGGATGCCGCGAGCTATTGCGCGCCGGCCCGCAAGGCCGCCAACGCGCGGCCGCTTGCCCTTCCCGCCAATTCCTGGCTGAGCCGAGTACAGCACCGGCCGTCGCCGGCGGTTCACGTGCGCCAGTAACCCACCCCATGAGGCCTTCCGGCAAGGCACCGCTTTAAACGAACTGCCGCATTACTGTCTGCTAATCGTCATGTTGGCGAGGCAGCATCCTGGCATAACACGTGTCCAGGAGAACCCATGAGCAGTCTCGACTTCGATCTCGACAGCCGTATGAACGATCTGGAACAGGAATGGCGGCAGGCCTATGAGTCCAGCATCGTCGCGCGCACTGACTATCAGTTCTTGGTGGCGAATCCCAAGGCGAAGGTAAAGCTCATCGAGCTGGCACGCGAGCGCCTGGACCGCACCGAAGCGCTGAAGGCCAGGATCATGGCGAAGATAGAGCGCCTCGAAGACAGCATGCTGGGCCGCGACTGAAGAACCCGAGCCAAAGGAGCCGGAAATGATCGATCGCTACATGGATCGGGACACCGCAGCCAATCTCCTCGAGCGGCGCTGGTTTTCGTCGATCGCGGCGGCGCGCGCCATGCAGGCCGAATGCGAAGCGTTGCGTGAAGTCATGGAAACCGCCGAAGCGGCCTGGCGGCGCGCGCGCGCGCAGCTGGCCGAGCTTGAATGCATCCGCGACGCCCTGGGGGATCAGTTGACGGAAATCGACGGCCCGGGTGACGGCCTATATCCGCAGCGCGAGTCCAAAGCGGCGTACCGCACCGTGATGTCGGCGGCGTAGCGCCGACTTCGGCTTACATTCGGCGCCGGTGAGCCAAAAACCATAATTAAAGACGTGGGCGGGGATGCACGTGATCGCACGGACGCTGTTGTTTCTTGCGGCAATTGTCCTGCCGGCGGTGCTGTCCGCAGCGCCGCTGTCAGCCGCTTCCCGCGCCCGGCTGGCCGCCGGAAAGGCACTGTACGTCATAGTCCAGGTCGACGGCTCGGCGACCGATGCCGCCGCGAACGCTGAACGCCGCCGCCGTGGGCTCCCCCATGACGACGCAGCGATTCTTGCGCAGCGCGCGAAAGGCTACGGGACGGTCAAGGCCCAGGTAGAGTTGGAGGCGCGCGGAACCGATGCGGCCCGCGTGTTGGATTATGCTCATTTTCCGCTGGCGGTCTGGCGCATTACTTCGCTCTCCGCTCTGGCCCGCCTGGAAACGAACCCGCGAGTCCGAGCGGTGCATGAAAATATCCTGCTGCACTCGGTATCGGTGAGCGACCTCGGGTTCATCAATCAGCCGCAGGCGGCATCCGAAGGCGCGACCGGGGCGGGCACCACCATCGCCGTCATCGACGGCGGCCTCGGCAATAACTACACGTTGTATTCGGACTTCGGCACCTGTACCGCCGTCGACACGCCGGCCGGCACCTGCCGTGTGGTGTTCAACGAGGACATGTACCCGGGCGCGTCGAGCGAGACCGTGCACGGCACCAACGTGTCCGCCATTGCGCTCGGCGTGGCGCCGGCTGCCAAGCTCGCGATGTTCGATGTATTCAACGGAACCACGGCGAATTCCACCGACGTGTTGAGTGCCATGAATACTGCGATTTCAGACCAGGCGACCTACAATATCGTCGCCATCAACATGAGTTTGGGCGACGGCACGAGCAATTCGAGCCAGTGCACCGGCAGCGCATTTGCATCCGCCGCCGTGAGCGCGAGCAATGCCGGCATCACGACGGTTGCGGCGGCCGGCAACAGCGGGTCGAAGACCGGCCTGGGGGACCCCGCGTGCGCCCCCGGGGTGGTCTCGGTCGGCGCGGTCTATGACGCCTCGTATGGGGGCATCGAATGGGATGCTGCGGCCGACACCGGCGGAGTTTGCACCGATGCCAGCGCCGCCGATCTCGTCACCTGCTTCTCGCAGAGCGCCAGCTACTTGTCGATGCTGGCGCCCGGTACTTTCGTCAATGCGCCCAACTCCTCGTTTCAGCAGTCGGGCACTTCGCAGGCAACACCGCATGTCTCCGGGGCCGTTGCGGTGCTGCGAGCCCGCTACCCCGCCGAGAGCCTGGCGGAAACACTGCAGCGATTACAATTGTCCGGCATCCAGGATACGGACCCCGCCAACGGCCGCACCACGCCGAGGCTCGACCTCCTGGCTGCCGTCAATCAAGGGACGGCGGTGGCGCTTTCGGGCACCGGCCCGACCCAGGCGACCCTGGGAGGCACTGCGACCTACAGCATTACCGTCACCGATTCCGGCCCGCTGACCGCGACCGATGTCGTGGTGACCGACACGCTGCCGGCCGGCGCCTCTCTGGTATCAAAGTCCGCCGGCTGCACCTTGAGCGGTTCCACGGTGACCTGCGCGCTGGGGTCTCTGGCTGCCGGCGCCCATGACACCGTCACTCTGAACGTCAAGTGGACGGTGTCGGGGGCGGTGTACGACAGCGCGTCGGTCGCCGGCGATCAGGCGAATACTGCATCCGCCGCGGCGCAGACCCTTGCATTTGGAACGCCTCCCTCGTCCTCGGAGAACTCCAGCGACGGTCCCATCCCGCCGTGGGCCTATGGCCTGCTGGCGATTTCGCTGTGGTTCATCGCGAGGCGGCGGCTCGAGCCGGCCGGGGTGCGGACGCGGCGTTAGCAGGCGCCCACTCTCGGCGAATTATTTCAGTGCGGGATCGAGAGGAGGGGGAAACTCGGAAAAGGCGTCGCGTACGCGCCGCGCCACGAGGACGTACAGAAGAAAGTACGCATCTGCCGCCGCGGCGAGCAACGACATCAAGGACTGATCGTTGATTTCGCCCTGCTGAATCAGCGAGATCAACGACAGGACGAGGTCCACTCCCGCGGACACGGCCAGTAAAATCCGTCCGTTCGCCCAGATCCAGCGCACCGGCTTGGATGCGTTCGGTACGCGCCTGCACAACGCATAAAGAATGCAGATTGCAATCAGCGAGGGGAACAGTGTTTGCATGCTCCACAGTTTGTGAAACATCCCTATTGCGTCCGCGTTGACGCCGGCAAAGGCGCCGATACCCATGGCCGCCGGCAGCGTCACCGCTCTGGACAGGTAGAGAACGGCGAGCCATAGCAGCAGCGGCGGCTTCAGGCACAGATTATCGTCGTAGCTGGATTCGCTGTAGGAGTTTTGGCTGTGGATATGGCGCATGCTGCAAATGTCAGACGCTTGGGGAGTTCAATGGCGAAACGCCAGGTTATTCCCTGGAGATGACAAAGCGGTGTCTTTAAAATAGCTTATCGGAATTTATGGACAGACTGACCTCCGTGGCCGGGACATCAGCCGCATCGCCGCTCGCCTTTGCGTTGAAGTTCATTCTCTATTTTGCCCTGTTGTGCGGCGCCTTCGAGGCCTCCCGCGGCTCTGCGTTCGAACGTTTCGTCGTTGAAGATATGATTTTGGTGCCGACAACGGCCCTGATCAACGCGGTGACTCCGGAGGAGCACGCGGCTCTGGTCGGGCGGGTCATATCATCGCCGGGGTCCAACTTGAATGTCACACGCGGGTGCGAAGGCATCGAGATGTTCCTGCTCCTGGCTGCCGGCATCGCGGCCTTCCCGGCGGGCTGGAAGCGGCGGGCTCAGGGGTTGCTGTTCGGCTCGATTATTGCCTATGCGTTAAGCGTCGTTCGGCTGATGGCACTGCACTACATCCTGCGTTACAGCCCGAGCGCGTGGGAAGCATTGCATGGACTCGTGCTACCCTTGGGGCCGATCATCCTCATGGCGCTCTTCTTCATGCGCTGGTCGGCACGCGCCACGAGCGCCGGCGCGAATTCCGAAGTCCGTGCGGCCTGAAATCCGCTGGACCCTCGCCGCCGCGCTCGCACTCACCCTCGGTGTTGCCTGCGCCCAGCCCTACGCACGGCTCGCCGCGCCTTATTACGCCGCCGTGGCTCGACTCATCTCTTTGGGGCATCCTTGGACAATCGTTTCAGTAACGGTGAAACCCGGCACCAAGAGTCCGAGCCCCGAATTGCAGCTCGTGGGTGATGTCCGGCGCAGGCCGGAGGATCTTCGGCCCGCCGGCAGAATCATCAGCCATGTCCAAGTCGGCGAGGCGGTTGAAACGCCGGTGGTGTTCTGGACTTTGCTGCTGATGTGGCCCGCGAGCTCGATGCGGCGGCGCTTGATGCGTCTGGCCATCGGAATCCCCGTATTTCTGGGCGTGGAAGCGATCACCACAGCCGTTCAGCTGATGCATTCCATGGCTGAGGTCTCTGCAATACTGGCAGGAGAGATGAATCCTGTGACGCTTTGGGAGCGCTGGTCGCGATTTCTGGAAGGCGGCGGTCAATTCGTACTCGCTTGCGGGTTTGCGATCCTCGTTATCTCTTCGACTAAGCGATCATACGGATTATCATGAGTGGGCCCCTGAGCACCGAGGAAGAATCCGCAGCCGCTTTTCGAGACGGACTTGCCGCCCATCGACAGGGGCGATTGACGGCGGCCCGGGAGTTGTACAGGCAGGCACTGGGTGTCCGCCCGGAGAATTTCCAGGCATGGCATCTCCTGGGTTTGATCGAGCTGCAGACCAACGATCCGGTTTCGGCCCTGGAACTGTTTCAGAAGGCGCTGGCGATCAATCCGCGCTGCGCCGAGGCACACAACGACAGGGGCAGCGCGCTGCTCATGTCGGGGCGGTGCGAGGCGGCCATCGCGAGCTACCAGAGGGCAATTGAACTCAAGGGCGATTATGCGGAGGCCTTTTACAATCGCGGCAACGCCTTGCTCGATTTGCATCGGTACCAGCCCGCGATCGAGAGCTACGACGCAGCAGTGGCGATAAAGACGGATTACGCGCTTGCCTATATCAACCGCGGACTGGCGCGCTCCTGCCTCAAACACTTTGAGGCAGCCATCGCGGACTACGACAAGGCGTCGGCAATTCAGCCGAACAACGCCGAGGCCCATTGTTTCCGCGGCAACGCGCTTCTCGACCTCGGGCGGCATCGAGCGGCGATTGTCGATTATGACGAGGCGATCAAATGCAACCCTCGTTTCGCGGAGGCCTATAACGGCCGCGGCTCGGCCTTTGCAAAGCTGAGGAATTTCCAGGCGGCGCTGAGCAGCTATGGCCAGGCCATCAACATCGACAATGATTTCTGCCATGCCTATTCGAACCGCGGCAATGTGTTCAAAGAACTCAGGGAATGGCAGGCGGCCCTCGACAACTACGATAAGGCGGTGGCGCTCAACCCCGGCTTTGCGGAGGCGCATTTCAATCGCGCGGACGTGTTGCGCCGCCTGATGCATTTTGACGCCGCCATGGCGGGCTATGACCGCGCTTTCGCCTTGAAGCCGGATTTGCCGTTTCTATCCGGCCAGCGTCTGCATGCATCCATGCAAGTGTGCGCCTGGCGGACGGTTGAGGCGGACGTTGCGGCAATGGCCGCGGGCATCGAGCGCGGGGAATCGGTATCGCCGCCCTTCGCGGTCCTGGGATTGACGGCCGACCCGGCGCTGCAAAGGCGTGCCGCCGAGATCTGGGTGCACGAGCAGTATCCCGCTGATGCATCACTTGTTCCCATACCGAAATGGAATCGGCACGGCAGGATTCACGTCGGCTATTTCTCCCCGGATTTTCGCCGGCATCCCGTTGCATCGCTGACAGTCGAGCTATTCGAAACTCATGACCGTTCCCGCTTCGAGGTCGCGGCCTTTTCATACGGACCGGATACCCAGGACGACATGCGCAAGAGGCTGCAATCGGCCTTCGACCGCTTTCATCGACGTTCGCGGCCGGTCCGATCAGGAGATTGCGTTGCTGGCCCGGCGCATGGAATTGGATATCGCGGTGGATCTCGGCGGGTTCACCGAAGACTGTAGACCGGGAATACTGGCGCTGCGCGCCGCGCCGCTCCAAATCGGCTACCTGGGTTATCCCGGCACTCTGGGGGCGCCCTACGTGGATTATCTGATCGCCGACGCAACCATCGTGCCGCACACGCATCGGCACTATTACTCGGAAAAGATCCTCAGCTTGCACAGCTTTCAGCCGAATCCTCGACGCGCCCAATCGCCGATGAACCCCATACTCGCGAGGAATTGGGCCTTCCGCCGACGGGCTTCGTATTTTGCTGCTTCAACACCCATTACAAGATTACACCCGCCATGTTCCGCGTTTGGATGCGGATACTCGACCGAGTCCAAGGCAGCGTACTGTGGCTGCGCAGTGACAACGAGATCGCGATGGCGAATCTCCAACGAGAGGCGCAGGCCCGCGGCGTCGCGGCCGAAAGGCTGGTGTTTGCACCCCGCTTGCCGTCCATGGAGGAGCACTTGGCGCGATACAGGGCCGCCGATTTATTCCTGGACACCTTTCCCTATGGGGCTCATGCCACCGCCGGCGATGCGTTGTGGGCGGGATTGCCGGTGCTTACCTGCGCGGGAGACGCTTTTGCCGGCCGGGTCGGTGCGAGCCAGCTCAACGCCATCGAGATCCCGGAACTCATTACCACGACGCTGGATCAATACGAAAGACTCGCCATCGAGTTGGCGGTTGACGTGCCGCGCCTGACGGAGATACGCCGGCGGCTGGCCGGCAACCGGGATACGGCGGCCTTGTTCGACATCTCGCGGTACACCCGCGATCTGGAGGCGGTCTATGAGAAGGCGTATGACCGATACCATGCGGGCTTGCCGCCAGAACACCTCTGAGGCCCGCTAAATCAATGGCCGCTGGATGTCACCGCGCAGCTGCTCGATTACCGTGTCCCAGTCTCCGGGTGTCGCTTGCCGATAAAGCCTCGCCGTCGGATACCAAGGGCTGTCGGCGCGATTCAATAACCAGCGCCAGCAGGTATCGAAGCGATTCAATATCCACACGGGCTTGCCCAGGGCGCCCGCCAAATGGGCCGTGGACGTATCGACTGAAATGACCAGGTCCAATTGCTCGATCAATGCCGCCGTGTCCGCGAAGTCGTGGAGCTCCTCGGCACAGTCGATGGGCCGCGGGCCCTCCCAGTCGTGAGGACTCAACTGAGCCAGCTCCGACTCGGCCGGCTGACCTTTCTGCAAACTATAGTATTCAATATCGGAATTGCTCAGCGGCGCGAGCTTCGCCAGCGGGATGTTGCGGCGACTGTTGACGGACCAGACCTCGGGTTGATCGGGTCTGAATCCGCCCGACCAAACCAGGCCGATTCGAGGCTTGCCGCGCTCGCCCAATTTGCCGCGCCAATAGGCTCGGCGTTCGGCATCGACGGTGAGGTAGGGTACCTCGGCCGGGACGGTGGCCAGGGTGGTGCGGAAAGCCAGCGGCAGGCTCATCAGGGGACAGTGATAGTCAAAATGGGGCAGGGCGGTGCCGCGTGAAATGAGTTCGGCGACGCCCTCGAGTCCCGCGAGCAATTGCGTCAATGGACCGGGTACTTCAAAAATCACGGTCGCACCCCGGCTCGCCAGCAGCGGGACATAGCGGCAGAATTGAATGGTATCGCCGAGCCCCTGCTCGCTATGAATCAGGAGGGTCCTGCCCTCAAGGCTGTGTTGACCGCGCCATTGGGGCTGAGCGAACGCGCGATAGTCTCTGCGCAGCGCGCTAGCTTCATTCTTCCAACGCCATTCGTAGTCCGGCCAGCCCCGCTCGAAATCGCCGGCCGTCAATCGGGCTATCGCGCGGTTTAGGTAGGCGGCGGCGTAATCAGGCGCAATGGCTATGGCGCGGTTGCAGCTGTCGATGGCCGCATCCACTTGAAGCAGCGCTCGTTGCGCATTGCCTCGATTGGCAAGCGCCCGGACGAAGCCGGGTTGAGTGTCGACGGCTTGGGTGTAGCTCTCCACGGCCGCCGCAAACAGATGCAGATGTTCCTGAATTACGCCGCGGTTGCAGAACGCCGCCGCATGGTCCGGCCGAATAGCGATGGCCCTGTCATAGCTGGCGAGGGCATCCTCCAGCCTATCGAGGTCGTGGAGCACGACGCCGCGGTTGTAGTGAGCTTCGGCATATTCGGGGCTTATCGCAATGGCCCGATCGTAACCGGCCAGCGCGGCTTCAAATTGGCGCAGCTCGCGCAATACATTGCCGCGATTGGAATGGGCCTCGGCATGATTGGGCCGCAGGGCGATGGCGCGCTCATAACAAGCCAGGGCCTCGCGCCACCGCCGCAGCGCTTTGAGCACTACGCCGAAATCACAGTGGACGTCGGCGTTATCGGGATTGGCCGCGGCGGCTCGCCCCAGCAATTCAGACGCCTGCCCCCAGTCCCCGCTTCTGCCCGCAATGACGCCGAGGGCATGCAGTGCCTCGGATCGTGTCGGTTCTACGGCAAGGATTTGTTGATACAGCGTCCGGGCGAGACTCAAATTTCCCTCGGCGTAAACTTTACTTGCATAGCGCAATTTGATGAGCGGTGCAGTCATGCCGGATGCCGCCGCCGCATGGATCGCGCCGCGCACGCTAATGGGGGCGAGGCCGCTGCAATGCCAAGGAGGGAAGTTATCGGCCGGCGGCGTTCAATGTAATCAAAAGTTCTCATGATGTTCTTAAACTACGATTCCAAGCTCTCTACGAGTATGAAGGTGGAAAAGCGCGAAAGTTTATCCATTGCATTGACGATGATTGCCAGTTTTACTCTGACATTCGCGTACCTGTACCGGCCGCGCATCGTGGCGCAGCGGGTGCCGGAGCAGCCAAGTGCCGCCATCGCCGTGCCCGCGCCCGCTCCCGCCCAGGCTGAAAAGATAGCTCAATCCGCGCCGGTGGTTGCACGAAATGCAATAGTTTCACAGGGAAAAGGCCAGTTCCATGCGGCGCCGGCACCGGCGGCGCAGGCAACGCCGTCCGGCGGCGCGGACGATCCGCCCCTCCCGCTCATATTCAGCGTGAGCACCAAGCCCGTCATCATAAACGACGATGAAGGCCCGTCGCGGCGGGAGATTCAACCGGATGGAATTCTCCTCAATTCCTCCGATAAACGGATTCCCCTCACGGTCATTGAAGTCAATTTGCCCACGATGGAGACAACGCAGGCGCAGCTGGTGCTGCAGCCGAATGGCGCAATGCATTTCGGCAGGGATTGGGGATTGAAAATGGTTTCCGGGGATCAACTGACTCTTCGCGCCGCCGGATATCAGGATCTCACCAAAACCATACCCTGATTCAACTCAGCAGCACGCGCGATAGTGCTTCGATGGCGCTGAGGTCCCCGTACGCGCGTTTCTCGGCGAGCAGCAACCGCTGGCGCATCCGGGTTCGATACGCGACGTCCTCGGCAAGCCTCACTGCGATGTCCACATAGTCCGTCTTCGTTGCGGCGATCAATTCCGGCACTTCCAATCTCCGCAGAATGCCGCTGCCCAATCGGCCACGCAAGAACCGGCCTTCAACCGTCACGGCGGGCAGGTGAACCTGCAGCGCCTGCATGACGGTGTTGAATCCCGAGAAGCCGATGGTGTCCAGATACACATCTGCCTGGCGCATGAGACCCAGAAATGCCGCTCGCGGCAGCCAGGGCATCCAAATCAGGAATCGTTCCGGCTCAAGACCCGCAAGGCTGAACGCGGCCGCCATCCTCGAGAGCAGTCGCCTGCTGAGCTCGGCTTTGTGGTGCTCGAAGAAGACGAAGGCGCAGCGCCCGAGACGGCGCGCGATGTGAACCAGCACGTCATCGTCCTCTGGACGATATTTGAATGGGGTTCCGGGACAAATGAATACGGGAACGCCGCCTGGAATTCCATATTGCGCGAAGTCCACCGGCGCAGGCGTGATGGCATAGGGTTGATAATGAACGCCCAGGCTGGGCAGGCGGATGAGCTGCTCGGTATAGTGACTGTCTGCGTCCGGCGGCTCGAAGCCGTCGGCCGACAAATAGTGGTCGATGGTCGGCATTCCGGTGGTCTCGGGATGACCCCAAGATGCGAATTGACGGCGAGCGAGTCTGAGCGTGGCCAGCGCCAGGGTGTCCGCGTCCATGCCCACCTCGGGGAAAATCAACGCGTCCAATTGCCGATGGTCGATCAGCTTGGCCCAGTCGGCAACGGTCTTAGGTTCCTGTTCGAAATCATCCACTTCGGCCTTGGCCACCTCGGTCATGGAATCACGCTTGGTCCCCAAGCTGAAGACATGGATCTCAAACCGGGTGCGGTCGAGACATCGCAGCCAGCCTTGCACGATGGCGGAAAACACCGAGTGATCGAATATATGCGCGGAAGCTATGCCCAAGCGACAGCGCGGACGCAGAGCATCAGTCTGCGGCGGATCGGATCGAGGCGTATTTATTTGCCGCATGCGCGCTAGCTGGGCATGGCTTGCACGTCGGTAGCGCTGCAGCAGCGATTTGTTCGATCGTTCCTGATAACTCAGGTAGAAAAACGATTGCTTCGCCACCGACCAAGCATCGCTGGAATCCAGGCGGTGTTCCTTGAGCCATAGCTCGAATGCCGACAGTTCGGTGTCGAACTCTGCACGCGCATCGTCGGACTCTTGCCGCGAGAGCGGGATCCAGGGGATGAGCGCGGCCAGCAGGCCGGTACGGGCCAAGACGCAGGCCGGGTCCAGGAACAAGGCCCGACGATAACTGCCGGCCGCGGTGCGGTGATCGCCCAAGTTTTGATGAATGATCGCCCGGGTGCGCCAGCCCTCGACATACCCCGGGTCCAAGGCCAGCGCGCGATCGATCCAGGGCAGCGCATCCAAGGGGCGATTGAGCTGGGTCAGAGCGGCCGCTTTGATGTTCAGGGCTTCGGTATATCCTTCGCGATATCGCAGGGCCTCATCCGCGGACCGCAGTGCCTCCTCCGCGCGCTCCAGCAGCATCAGCAGCGATGCCTTGCGGGCCAGGGTCGTCGCGTCGTCTGGACGCAGCCTGATGCTGGTGTCAAAGCTGTCGAGCGCGGCGTCCGTATGTTTGAGCTTGGTCAACACCGCGCCTCGCTCCGCCCAGACAGCGGCGCTCGAGGGGAACCGGGTCCGCGCCTTCTCGAGAGTTCGCAAGGCCCGTGTGAGCTCATCACTGCGTTCGAAGGCAAACCCCAAGTTAACCCACGCTTCGACCAGGGTTGCATCCAGCGCAATGGCCCGCTGTAGCGGTGCGACCGCCCTTGCAAACTCGCCGTGGGCGATCAATGCCTGCCCCAGGTTGTTATAGCCGATGGAGTAGCCGGGATTGAGACTCAACGCGCGTTCGAAGTGGCGAATGGCCTCGGATACCTTGCCGGTTCGCAGGAGAGCCTGGCCCAAATTATTGTGCGCGCGGACATTGTCGGACTCGATGTCCAGCGCCTGCCGCAGGACTTTTGCGGCGTCGATAGCGTTGCCCGCCGACAAAAGCGCTCCGCCCAGCCGGCGAAGATTGGCCGCGTCGCTTGGCCGAAGTGCCGCCAGGCGCGACAGGCTCTCGATCGCCGCGGGGACTTTACCGATCGCAAGCTGGATTTCACCCAGTAATTCCAGGGCACCCCCATCATCTCCCGACAGCGCAAGCAGATGTTGGCAGGCGGCCTCAGCCTCGCGCAGTTGCCCGCGCCGGTACAGTTCCACGGTATGTGCAAGTGCCTGCATCTCACCCATGGTAGAGGGCAATCATTGCATATCAAGGACTGCGACTCGTTTCACAGCACATCATGAATACGCCACGTGCGCATAACGTATGACATACGTCGGCCGTCAACGCCGCTCGGCACATTACCGAATATCTAAAGCCCCTTTTGTGTGAAAACGTTCACATTTCCATCACCGTGATGCCATACGGTCCCATCACCATACCGCCCAGTTGACCGCAGACCGCAATCGTCCCCAGCGCCCAACGCCACCGCGGGATGTTCGGAGGAAGTTGCGCAACCGATTTTTGTTTTGCTTTTAACCACGCAGGGAGTTTTTATGAATCCTATTGTCAAGGCCAGTATTGCCGCCGCGATGACGCTCGGCGCCGTATCCGCCCACGCCGCGTTCGCGGTGCCCTCTACTTCCAGCCCCGGTGACCTGATCCTGTTCGCGGAAGTGCTGAACAGCAACGGCGTCATCGTCGGCTCGTATGCCGGCGATACCGGGGTCACGGTGCTCGGCACTCAAGCCGCCATCTCCGCCAACCAAACCGCGTCCATGAACGATGGCACAGGCAACCTTGCCTCGCTGCTCGCCCTGGATACCGGCACCAACACGCTCAAGTGGTCCATTGAAGGTGGCGGCCAAGTGAGCGGCGCCGATGGTGAATTGGCCGACGCCGGCGCCGGGCAATTCGTCACCACACAGACCAACAACAGCACCGCGCAGTTGGCCATCCGTCCGAGCACGGTGCTTGATACGTGGGAGAATATGATCAAGACCACGCAGTCATTGAATACGAACTCAGGCGGCGCAAGTTCTGTGTTCGGCACCGCGGCTGCCAGCGCCGGCGTTTTTGACAGCACCACCATCTCCTCCAACCCGGCGAACTGGTACCTGGCCGGCGGCGCGACCGCCGTCAGCGGCCTCGGCACTGCGTGGGACCTCTACGGAGTCACCGGCACCACCACAGGTGACGTCGCGCTGAGTCTTCTGGGTACCGCCTCGTTGAGCGCCAATGGCGTCACCTTCGCCCCCGAGAGCACACCGGTGCCGTTGCCGGCCGCGATCTGGCTGTTGGGCAGTGGCCTGCTGGGTCTCGCCGGCGTGGGCCGCCGCAAGGCCGTCGTCCCGGCTGCAGCCTGAACCAAGTTCTTTACCTAGGAGTTTTTAAATGAATTGCAATACCAACCTCCGCACGGCCATTGCGGCCGTGCTCGGAACGGTGTCGGTCTCCGGACTGGCCTATGCCAATGACGTGCCTCCCACCCTGGCCGAAGCGGCCAGCAGCTCTGCCGTGTCGCTGTACATTGCCGGTTCCTCGGCGGCGAAGAAGGCGGTTCTCGGCGCTCTGGAAACAAATCTCTGCGGCGGCGTCGCCAACGCACTGGTCGTATCGAGCGTGAGCAACACCAACTTCGGTGCCGTCTCCTGCACGCCGGCTTCCGGCGTTGCCAACGCCGATGGCAACACCTACTACACGGTTTACTATCGCTTCGAAGGCGGCTCGGTCACGGGCGCTCTGCCCTTGGTCAATAACGACCTCGTCGAGACTCTGGATCTATCCCTGACCAGCTTCATCACCTGCACCACCGGCAGCTGCAACGCGACGGTCATCGGCTCCAGCTCCACCAATGGCACCACGGACACCTTCACAGGCGCCGTGAGCGAACATAGCGTGCAACTGGGCATCATGGACGTCGAACCGTCCGCCCTCGCCACGGCCAACAATTACCCGACGGCGTATTCCACGACTGCGTGGGGTCCGCAGAACCAGGCCGGACTGTCAATCCTTCCGGCTGCCGGTTTGTTGGACGAGGTGTACGGCATCTTCGTGAACGGCCCGGGTCTCGAGAGCAGCATGAGCCTCAGCAGCGAAATGCTGCAGGCCATTTTGACCAAGAAAGTCACCAACTGGACCAAGGTCACCGACACGGCGGGCCATCAGGTTGCCACCGCGTCCCTGCCCATCGTGATCGTGAATCGCGAACAGGGTTCGGGCAGCCGCGCCGCCACCGATCTGCTGATCGTGGGCGACACCTGTCAGACTCAGCAGGCACTGGGTATCAAGGAACCCGCCACGACCGTGGACTACTTCTCGACGGGCGACGTGTTGAATGCCGCGAGTTCCACCGCGGGCTCCATCACGTACGCGACGATCGACAATGCCCCGGTCAGCAGCACTCAGCAGGTCATTGCCATCAATGGCGTCGCTGCGAACAACCTCAACGCCGCCACCGGCCAGTACCCGTTCTGGGTGGAAGCCACGGTTGCGGTCAATCCCAACAACACGCTGTCGGCGGCGCAGGGCAGCTTGCTGACCTACGTCACCACCACATTGCAGGCCATTGCGACGGCGCCGCATATCGCAGACATCAATGCGATTCCCAACGTTGCCGGCAACGTCGGCCACGTCGCCGTGGCAAGCAACGGCAACACGGCGGGTGGTTCGCTGACGGGACTGGGCAGCACGGTGATCTACACCAACCCGTTCACGCGCAGCCAGGTCACCTGCAGCGTACCGGCGGACGCCGCGTCCTCGCCGTAAGCGACATCTGCGCTTCAGGTCAATGCCTGAAGCCAAAGATGGTAAACAGACTGGCCTCCCTCACGGGAGGCCAGTTCTATTTCTTTGGGATGACGACTAATTCGTAAGCGGATTGCCGGATGTATGCCGAATAATTCTTGCGCCGCCGCGGCGCTCTTGGCGTTGGGGTTGAGCTTTTCGTGGGCCCCCCGGGGAGCGCAGGCCGCCTCGGCGGACGCCAATCCCCCGGGTTCCGAGGTTTCTCATTCGGCCGCTGCGGCCAAACCCGTGCAGCATTTCGAGGTGAATGAGTATCGAGTCGTGGGCAATTCGGCCCTGTCCGGCAGAGATATCGAGCGGCTTCTGTATCCGCTGCTCGGACCCAATAAGACCTTTGCCGACGTCGAAGCGGCGCGCACCGCCTTGGAGAAGCTGTATCACGATCAGGGCTATGGCGCTTCTTTCGTCGACATCCCGCCGCAAACCGTAGATGACGGCATCGTCCGCTTGCGGGTCACGGAAGGACGGATCGAGCGCACCCAGATCAATGGCGCACGCTATTTCCCGGAACGGGACGTCATGGCGAAACTGCCGGCCGCCACGCCGGGTACGGTGCTGCAGATCTCCAAGCTACAGAGCGAGTTGGCGGCGGTTAACGGCGAGACCACGGATCGTTCGGTGGTCCCGGTGTTGAAGGCCGGTTCGACGCCCGGGACGGTGGATATCGCCCTCAAGGTGAACGACAACCTGCCCCTGCATGGCAGCCTCGAGGTCAACAATCAAGCCACCATCGACACCCGCGAATTGCGCTCGATCGCCAGCGTGAGCTACGGCGACATGTTCGGGCGGCTGGACAGTTTCGCCCTGCAATATCAGTTTACTCCGCAGCAGTTCGACCAGGTCCGAGTCTTTGCGGCCAATTACGTCATGCACGCATTCGACTCAGGATTACAACCCTCGTTTACCTACATCAACTCCAACAGCAACGTGCCCGCCGCCGGCACGTCCGGCGTGCTCGGCATCGGAGAAATTTCCAGCGCCAAACTGGCCTACCCCGTATTGACCACGCCGAATTCGCTGCAATCGGTGAGTATCGGCGCGGACTACAAGCATTTTCGCAATACCATCAATCAAAACGATGCCACCGCTCTGGTGACGCCGATAACCTACATGAACCTATCGGCCGAGTACGATGGCTTCTGGAGGACGGGTCGGTTCTCGACCACTTTGAGTTTGTCCGCCGACGCCGGGCCGCGCGGCCTGGTCAATAATTCCACCACCTTCGCCAACGATCGCTACAAGGGCGAGGCGAATTACTTTTACCTGCGCTGGGACTTGGCCACGGTCGTCAAGCTGCCTGCGGACTTCAATTTGCGTTTGCGAGTCGCCGGCCAGGGGGCCACGGAACCGCTGATCACCAACGAGGATTATTCCATCGCCGGCGCCGACGGAGTGAGGGGCTATCTCGAAGCGGAGGAGTTGGGCGACAAGGCCGTGAAAGGAACCATTCAACTGACCTCGCCCGGCTGGCGGCATGGCGCGCACGTCTTGGGCGATGTGTATGGATTCTACGATGCGGCCACCATGACCGTCATCGACCCGTTGGCCGGGGAGCCCGCCGGCATCACCCTGCGCAGCTGGGGATTCGGCCTCGACCTGCTGCCCGGCGAGAAATTAACGGGATCGGTGGCCTGGGCCAAGGCCTTGGACACGGCCAGCGTCACCAAGGCGGGTTCTTCGCGGGCGTTGTTCCTGCTGCGCGGAACCTTTTGATCCCGCTGCGCCAAGACAATGTCACATTGCTTGGATAGATTGCTGTGGCGATTGGCGTACGGAGCATTTTCATGAGACGGAGCGGACTCAGCATACCTCTGTACGCGGTTTGCCTGCATGGCGCCAACGCTCTGGCTGCAAACGTCTTGCCCGTGGCATGTAAGCCACCTGCCTGCGGCGCGGGCACTTCCTTCGTTGCCACCAGCCCCACCAATGCGGCGACCGCATCGCAATCGGGCAATACCTTGACGGTGCATCAAACCAGCAATGATGTGACGCTCAACTGGGCCAGCTTCAACGTGGGCACCGGCGATAAAGTGGTGTTCAAGCAGCCCGCCAGTACCTCGATCGCACTGAATCGAATCTACCAAGCCAATCCCAGCAGCATCTTCGGCACGTTGACGGCCAACGGCCAGATCTACTTGATCAATGCCAATGGCTTTCTATTCGGCTCCACCTCGACGGTGAACGTCGCGGGCATGATCGCCTCCTCTCTCAACATCACGGACAAGACCTTTGCCGCCGGAATCCTCTCGCCGCTACTCAACAATACCGGAACCAGCGCCGCGGCCTTGGAGCAATTCACAGGTAGTTCCCAGAATTTCGCCACGGATTCCGGCACGGGGATCACCAACACCGGTGTCATTACCGTGCAGAGCGGCGCACAGCTGACGGCCGCCGACGGCGGGCGACTGTTGCTGGCGGCTCCGACCGTGCAGAACGCGGGCACCTTGACCGCTCCCGATGGGCAAATCGTGCTGGCGGCCGGGCAACGCGCCTATCTTCAGGCGAGCTCGGATCCCTCCTTGCGCGGCTTGTTGGTGGAAGTGGATGGGGGCACCCCGGCGGCCTATCAATTGGCCGCCAACACGGTCACCAATCAAGCGTCGGGACTGCTCTCGGCGCCCCGCGGCAATATCACGCTGGTGGGGCTTGCGGTCAATCAGGACGGGAGAGTTTCCGCCACCACTTCTGTAGCGGCGAATGGCTCCATCGTTCTCGAGGCCGCCGATCAAGCGGTGGTCAACGGCACGAACCCCCTCTCCGCATCGCAGGGCGGCGTACTGACCATCGGCAGCGCCAGCGACATCAGCATTCTGCCCGAGTACAGCGATACCGCCACCGCGGTTGCGGCTCAAGCGCAATTGCAATCCACCATCAAAATGGACGGAGAAGAAGTGCTCATGCATGGCGGGACCATCACCGCGCCGAGCGGGCAATTGGCGGTGACCGCCGAGGCCGATCCCAGCAGCGGCGTGAGTTCCGGCGGCAGCAACCAGGCGCGCATTCGCGTAGACGCCGGGACCCACATCAACTTGGCCGGAAGCGACGCCGTGCTGCCGATGGATGCCAACCTCGTCACGGTGCAATTGCGCTCCAATGAATTCGCCGATGATCCCACCCAACGCAACGGCGCATTGCGCGGGCAGACGGTCACGGTGGACATGCGTGCCGACGGCGGCCTGGGTACACCGATCGCCGATGTGGCCTCCGCGATCGCCGCAGTGGGACAGAATATCGCCCAGCGCACTGAAGCCGGAGGGACCGCGACCTTTCAATCCACGGGCGATGTGGTATTCAATCCGGGCGCATCCATCAATGTATCCGGCGGCGCCACCACGTATCTGGCCGGCACCATTCAGACCACCACGCTGATCGGGGCCAACGGCAAGCTGTACAGTATCGGGAGCGCAAGCCCGCTTCAGACCTACACCGGTTCGATCAACCCCACCTTGACGCAGACCTACGACAAGTGGGGCGTCCAGGAAGTCGTGCCCACCCAGGGCTTGAGCCAGTATCAGTCTTCTTATCAGCAGGGCGCGGCGGCGGGAACCATTCAATTCGCCGCGCCCAGCATGGCGCTCAACGGCTCCCTTCAAGCGACGGCCGTCAACGGTCCCTATCAGCGCGGACCCATCGTCGCGCCCACCCAAGCCAACATCACTTCAGGCAAGTGGGCTTACGGCGATGCAGTGCCGGGCGGGACCTTGATGATCGGCGGCTCCGGCATCCTCGTGGGCGGCACCAATCAGTCGCCCTACGACTACCTCGCCTCGGCCGTCACCATCGTTTCCAATCCCACGCCGGTGGTGGTCGCCGACAATGCCATTCTGCCGCCGCAGACCCTGCAGTTGCCCGCCGCTTATTTGACCGGCGACGGCATGACGAACGCGCAAATCAATTCCAATACCACCTTCACCCTTCCGGCCGGTCTGCCACTGCAATTGCCGGCAGGCGCCACCCTGCAAGTCACGGCATCGCGCATCGATGTCGACTCCAGCATCACCGCCTTGTCGGGAACCTTGGGGTTTCAAACGGCCTTTACCGTCGCCGATCAAAATCCCTTTGACCCCACGCTGACGGGGACGCCTCGGCTGGGTATCGGCGTCGGCAACAACGTCGAGTTCAACGTCAGCGGACAATGGACCAATGATTCGGAGGCGGCCGGTGGATTGGGCACTCATCCCACGCTGCAAAACGGCGGTTCGGTCAGCCTTCAATTGACGCAACCGGGCAACGAGCTCTCGCTGGGCAATGATGTGTCGCTGGTGGCCAATGGCGGCGCCTGGCTGCAAACCGGCAACACCCTGGCTTACGGCAAGGGCGGCAGCATCGATCTCGACGCCAGCCCGGCCTATGCCGCCCTTCAGATCGGCCAGTCGGATAACTTGGCGGCCTTCGGCGCCGGTACGGCGGCGGGCGGCAATTTCACTCTCAGCGCTCCGCGCATCAGCATCTCGCAGGGCAACGGGACCGCCTGGACCGCGGCTCAACTGATCGACGATCTGCAATCGGCGGACAACACGCCGGGCGCGTCGCTGGACGTTTACGCGCCCTTGTTTTCGAACTATGGATTCTCGATGATTTCGCTCATCGCTACCGGGGCGGTGCAACCCACGGCCGCCACGGACGATACACTCACGGTCGACTCGGGAACTTCCATCATCGCGCAGGCGCGTTCACTGCTATTACTGCCGAGTTATCAAACGGCGGCCAGCGGCGGCACCATCGCGGCGTTCTCGAAGCAGATCATCCAACCCCCTTATATGCGACCGCCCACCAGTGTCTCGCTTCAGGTGCTGCGCCAACCCGACGATTTCCCGTTGGTCGCCGCAGGCTACGGGGCCATCGATGTGCAGCGCGGCGCCTCGATTCGCACGGACCCCGGCGCCTCGATCAACATCCAGGGCGAAGGCAGCATATCCGTCGATGGTACTCTGAGCGCGCCGGGCGGCGCCGTGACGGTGCAGGTGCTCTCGCCCGGCAGCTACAACTCGAGTACGGCGGGCATTTTCGACCCCGGATATGTCGCCGACTTAGGGATCATCTTGGGTTCGTCTGCCCTCATCGACGTCAGCGCCGGTGGCCCCGTCATGACGCCGAACAGCCAGGGTCTGTTATTGGGCACTTTGCTACCCGGCGGGACGGTGAACATCGATGCCCAGCGCGGCACCGTGCTGACCAATGCGGGATCGATGATCGATTTCTCCGGCACTTCCGCTCTTCTGGATATCGCCAATACCGGTACGGCCGGAGGCTACACCCGGGAGACCGTGGCCACGCCCGGCGGATCGCTGACCATCGGTTCGGCGGAATCCATTGATCTTCTGGGGGCCATGACCGGCAAAGCCGGCGTGGGGAATAGCGGAGCGGCCGCGGCCGGATCGCTGCAAATCGATCTCACGCGCTCCGAGAGCATCAATGGTCAGCCCAACCCCGGCGATACCATGCAGCTCAACCTGCTGGGGACCACGGCCAATGTATCCCCGGCTCTCGCCGTGGATTCCGGCATCGTCGGTGTGGCGCAAATCGCCAGCTCCGGGATCGATTCACTGACCTTGGTCGCCGGCGGCCAAACGCCCGGCGATATCGACATACAAACGGGACAGGCCTTGTCGCTCGGCCGCCAGATCGTGCTGGAATCTCAGAGCATCACGGTGGCCAACGGCGTTTCGGCCAGTCTCAGCGCTCCCTATGTGTCGCTCGGCAATCCGGCCACCGCATCGAATGGCAGCACCGTGCCGCAGACGCTCAGCGGGGGAACCGGCAACCTCAGCGTATCCGCTCAGCAAATGAACCTCGAGGGCAATTTCGCATTTCAGGGCATTGCCAATGCCACCTTGACCAGTCAGGGCGATGTGCAGCTGCAAGGCGAGCCCATTACGCAAGGCCAGGAAGAGACGGGCACGCTGCTCACCACGGGCAATCTCACCATCAACGCGGACCGTGTCTATCCCGATACCTATACTACTTTCACGATCGACTCCGTCGACGCGAGTGTGACGCCCACGGGTGCGCCGGCATCGAGCGGCACCCTGACCATCGGTCAGACCAACTCTTCCCCGGGGACGCCGCTGTCGGCGGGCAGCGTGCTCAATCTGCACGCAGCCAATGTCGTGATCAGCGGTACGGTGCTGGCGCCATTCGGCACGATCAATCTGAGCGCGGACGATTCATTGACCTTGGCCAAAGGGAGCTTGGTGTCCGTCAGCGGTGCCGGCCTGGAAGTGCCTTATGGACAGACCCAGGAGAACGGCGCCCAATGGTTTTATTCGACAGTGGGCAGCCCCGATACACCGGTGACCGGCGTGCCCACCAAGCAAGTGAATCTCACCGCACCGGCTATTTCCGTGCAGCACTCGGCCACCATCAATTTGCAAGGCGGTGGCGATCTATACGCCTATGAATGGGTTCCGGGCACCGGCGGCAGCTATGACATGCTGGCGAATGCGGCGGCCTCCGGCGCGCCGGGCACCACGAATTACACCCCGGCGACCGGAAGTTATGCGGGCTACTACGCCATTCTGCCGGCAGCCAGAGGCCAGGCGGGGCCCTATGATCCCCAGGAGTCCGGCACGTCCATCCCGGGGCAGACGGTATACCTGAGCGGAGGCGCGGGACTGGCCGCGGGATTTTATGCACTGCTGCCGGCGCGCTATGCGCTCGAGCCGGGCGCCGACCTCATCCAGATCCAGCCGGCCTATACCAGTGTCAACGGCGGTCAAATCGCGACTCTGCCGAACGGCACGCCCATCGTCGCCGGATACTTGAGTTCTGGCACCACGGGTCTGCATACCAGTCCCACGGTGACCGAGTACGAGGGATTCGCGATTTACCCCGGCAGCTACGCCCAGCAATTGGCGGCCTACACCATCAGCGATGCGTCGACGTATTTTGGTGCGCAGGCCACCGAGGCGGGAACCGGTCCGGTGGCTGAGCCCGCCGACGCGGGCACCTTGAGCTTCATCGTCGCGCAATCGTTGAACAACTCCTTCAGCTTGCAGGGCAGCGTGCTGACCGCGGCCGCCACCGGCGGACGCGGTGCCTTGGTGAACATCAGTGCACCGAACTTGGAAGTCACCTCGGGATCCGAGGAGGCCACGACCGGTTTCTTGCAGGTCTCGGGTTCGGTGCTGCAAAGCTGGAACGCCAGTGCCATCACCTTGGGCGGCACCAGCAGCGAGAGCACCGGCGCCACCGGTACTCCCGACTTGAATGTGGCGGTGGCAGCCAATAATGTCATCGTCGATTCAGGCGTGAATCTCACGGCCGATCAAATCCTGTTGGTGGCCCAGCAGTCGATCGATGTCAGTTCGGGTGCGTCGCTGTCTTCGACGTCCGGCAAGGCGGGTAAGGTGTTGAGCACTCTGCCGTCACTGGAAACGGTGACCTTGACCAACGCGAATAGCGCCTCCCCTCAAGCCTTGCCGCAGGCGGCGCTGCTCGCGGTCTCGGATCTTGCGCTGCCGGTGGTTGCGCGGTCGGGCCCTGTGGCGAATGGCGCAACGATTGTTCTTGCGCCGAATTCGGCGTTGAATTCGGGCGGTGCCCTGGCCGTGGACGCTCCGGGTTCCATTACGCTGGACGGTGCCTTGAACGGTAAGGGCGGCAGCTGGTCCTTGAGTTCGGACAGTGTGGCCTTCGTGGCCTCGGGGCCGCTGCCGGCGGCGGACACCGATACGCTGAATCTCTCCCCCGGCATCACGGCGGAGTTGCAGAAGGCGGGTGCCGTCAGCATCACCAGTCAGGGGAACATCGATCTCTACACGCCGGTGCAGCTGGGAGCCACCGGCGCTTCGGCGACACCCACCTTGAGCTCGCTGACACTGAATGCCGCGGCGCTCAACAATCAGGCCAATGGGAATTCCGTGTTCGGTGCGGCGAATCTCACGCTCGCGGGCGAGAATAACTCAGGCGCCGCTCCGTCCACCACCGGTGCCGGAAACCTGACCCTGGTGGCGAACACGCTGAACCTCGAGGGCAATTCGCTGGTCGCGGCCGGAAGTACCGCGTCTCCGGTGCCGAGTCCGCTGTTCATAGACGGGTTCGCGAACACGCTGATTCAAGTGGCGGGCGCGGTGCAGTCTCCGGCCAGTGTCTATAACTACAATTCCGGCGGCATCATTGCCTCCACGTCCTGGGACACCGGAGAGCTCAACGTCGGCGGCAACTTGACCATCAACGCCGCGCAATTGAACCCGGGCGCGGGGTCGCAGAACAGCATCAGCAGCACGGGCACTCTCACCTTGGGCGCGCCCACGACGCCCGCCAAGGGCACCGTCCAGACGACGTTGGTGGGTGGGGCGCTGGCCCTTACCGGTAATAGCATCGTGGACAATGGGGTGATCGCCGCGCCCTCGGGCGTGGTGAGCTTGACCGCCACCGGCGGCGATCTCAGTTTGGGCGGCAGTGCATCGATCAACGTGGCGGGCGTGCCGCTGCAGGCTGTCGACCAGAGCGCCCCAACGCCGGGCGGCATGGTCTATTTGAGTGCCGCCGGCAACATCAGTACAGCTGCCAACTCCAACATCAATGTGTCCGGCAGTTGCGTTGGCTGTGGTGGTACCCAAGCACACGCTGCGCCCGCCGGCAGCATCGATATCGTCAGCGGCGGCACCGCATCGCTCTCGGGTGTGCTGAGCGGCGCAGGCAAGGGCGGCGTCGGCGGCAGCTTTACGCTGGACGCTGGCGCTCTTGCCGGAGGATTGACGCCCCTGGGATCCATCCTCACCAGTGGCGGATTCAACGATGCTGTCGATGTGCGCGCGCAAAGCGGCGATCTCACCCTGAATGCCGGCAACGCCATCAACGCCAACAGCATCACCCTGACCGCGGACACAGGAAACGTGGATATAGAGGGTGCATTGACGGCCACGTCGGGGGCGCAACGGGGCCTCATCGATCTCTCCGCCGGCGCCAGCGTGATCGTCGGCGGCCAATTGCATGCCGACGGCCTCAACAATGACGGCATCGGCAGCGACGGTATCGGCGGCGAAATCGACATCAACGCGACCTGCGCCACCTGTGCAATCACTTTGAAGCCCGGCAGTGTGATAACCACCCAGGGTATTGCGCAGGTGGATGGTGTTGCGCAAATGGGCGAACTGGTATTGCGTGCTCCGGCACTGACGGCCACCAATGATGTGGCCATCAATGTGGGTTCGCAGGGCATCGGAGCCGATGTGAGCCGCGTCGGCCAAGTCATCATCGAGCCCGTCACGGTGTTCCAGGAGCCTCTGGGGAGCTCGGATATCACCTCCGATTTAATGAGCGACGTGAGCACGGTTTCCGCTTACCTGACCACTGCGACCACGCCCATACTTGCACGGCTGGGTACCGGCAAAACCGCTGCCTCCGTTCAGGGCGGGGTGGAGATTCAGGACCCCAACCCCGGCGACACGCTCAGCGTCAGCGGCCTGGTCGATCTGAGTACCTACAGCGATCCTGGTTATTACGGCTCCGGACAAGCTCCGCAGGTCATCGATCTCAATGTGCGGGCGGCCGGGTCCATCAACATCAACGGCACCGTCTCCGATGGATTCGTCGCCGATCCTAATACCGGCCTGCTCACCCTGAGCAACACGCCCTCGGGCTCATTGAGCTTTGTCGCCGGGGCGGACTTATCGAGCGCGAATCCGCTCTCGGTGTTGAAGAACTCCGCTGCCAATTTGACGCTGCTGACCTCGAATACACCCGGCGATGGCACGCCGGATGGCACGGGCCCGTCGGTCATCCGCACCGGCACGGGCGACATCAGCCTGGCGGCCGCGGGAAATGTCAATCTGCAAGGTGCCACCTCGGTTTATACGGGCGGCGACATGCCGGCGAACGTGAGCAGTACGGTGGAAATCGACGACGCCATCGTCAGCCCGCTGTTGATGAGTTTCGGTGCAAACGGCGGCAATGTGTGGGTGACCGCCGGCGCCAACGTGATCGGCACGCCGGTGGGGCAGACATTTCCCACGGCCGACAGGGGCGATTACAGCGTGTCCGCTTGGCAATTGCGCCAGGGCAACACGAACTATGCTGCGCAATACGGCATCAATTTTTCCGCGTTCGATTGGAACATCGGAGCGCTCGGCGGCGGGGATGTCTCCATCCGAGCCGGCCAAGACGTCACGAATATTTCCGCCGCCACGGCCGACAGCCTGGTTGCCGCCGACAACACCCAGGATGGAAATGCGGTCCGGTACGGCGCCGGCGGGGGATTGACCGTCACGGCGGGCGGCGACATCGGCAGCGCCCAGATATTCGTTGCCAATGGAGTGGGGACGCTCACGGCCGGCGGCGGATTGACCACGGTACGCACCGCGGCGACGGCCAGTAAGCTGCCCGTGGGTTCGTCGATCGCCACGGACGATTCACAGGTGGCGGTGTGGGCGCGCAATTCCGTTCAAGTCGATGCCATGTACAACCCGACCTTCGTGCCGCAAACAGAGGCGGCGGGCGCCGATGAAACCTTAGGGCAGTATTTTACCTACGGCGCCAATTCGTCGGTGAACCTGTCGAGTACCTCAGGGCCTGTTACTCTGGAATTCAACAATGCCGCGATGACCACCCTGCTGGGCAGTGCCGTCACGAATGCTTCCAGCGCGGTGCTGATCATCCCGCCGAATCTGTCGGTCCAGGCGCTGCAAAACAGCATCAACATCCAGGCGTCGGGGAGTTCGGCTGATCTCTTTCCCTCGAGTACCGGGCAGCTGTCGCTCTTCGCGGCGCAGGATATTCAGGCCGTGGGGGGTGGTGGATTGACCATGATGGACACCCCGTTGAATTTTATTCCCACCGCGAATGCACCCCAAATTCAGGTGTCGCAGGCCGCTGGGACCACTTCTGGTTTGGCGCCCTTCCAAGGGGTTATCCACGCCGGAGATCCTAATCCCGCGCTCATTACCGCCGGTGAGGACATCACTAACTTGAGCCTGTCCATTCCCAAGGCGGCCGACATCGTCGCCGGGAGCGATATCCTGAACCTCTCTTATAAGGGACAGAACACCTCCGCGAATGACATCACCCTGATTTCCGCCGGCCGCGACCTCCTCGACGATGGCACCGTCACTGCGGGAATCCAGGTCGGCGGTCAGGGCAGTCTCGACGTGCTCGCCGGACGCAACCTCAATCTAGGGGTGGAGAACGGTATTGTCACCACCGGCAGCCTGCTCAACGCCAATTTGCCCAGCTCCCTGGGAGCCAATATCACCCTCATGGTGGGCTATGGTTCGCAAGGAGCGGATTTGTCGGGCTTCCTCAACTCCATCATCGCGCCTTCCGCCGCCTACCAGAGTGAACTGGCGTCCTATGTCGATGAGCTCACGGGCAGCAGCGGGTTGACCTTCGCCGCGGCCGAGCCGATTTTCGAGCATGAATTCTCGACCGCCCAGCAAAGCGCGCTGATCGATGACGTGTTCTTCAATGAACTATTGCTGTCGGGGCGTGCGGCCAATTCCGGCTCCGGCGTGGGCTTTGCGCAAGGGTACGCGGCCATCGATGCGTTGTTCCCCAACAGCCGCGGCGCCACGTCCACGCCTTCGCCCTACGAGGGCAATTTGACGCTGACCTCGAGTCAAATCTACACCGATACCGGCGGCAATATTTCCATTCTCGTCCCCGGCGGGGCGATCGATGTGGGTCTTGCTCATGCTCCGGTAAGCGCTGGCTCTTCTTCGACAAAGCCAGCCTCGGAGCTGGGCATCGTCGCGGAAGGACCGGGCAACGTAGACATCTATTCCCTGAGCAACGTCAACGTCAATGCCTCGCGCGTCTTTACCCTGGGCGGCGGCAACATTCTGATTTGGTCCACCTTGGGCAGCATCGATGCCGGCAACGGCTCCAAATCGGCGCTGTCGGTGCCGCCACCGACCATCACGGTCAACCAGCAAGGAGTGATCAGCATCAGTTTCGCGGGCGCGCTTTCCTCAGGTTCCGGCATACGCGTCATTCAAACCAGTCCCGACGTGCCGCTGGGCGATGTCGATTTGGACGCACCCGTGGGTACGGTCAATGCCGGTGACGCGGGCATCGGCGCCTCCGGCAATATCAACATTGCCGCGGCGCACGTCATTGGGGTGGACAACATCAATTTCGGCGGCACGGCCACCGGAGTCCCGGCCACGGTCAGCAATCTCGGTGTCACCTTGTCGGGCGCGGCGGCGGTCGGTTCCAGCGCGACTTCGAACAGCGATTCGGCGGCCAATGCGCAGAACAGCTCGCAGAAGGACATCGCACCCATGGCGCAGAGCGCCTTGAGCTGGCTGGACGTGTTCGTGACCGGCCTCGGCGAGGAAAACTGCAAGCCTGACGACATCGAGTGCTTGAAGCGCCAGCAAACCGCCTCGCCTTAATCAAATAGCTGATAAAGAACCGGGTTAGTCGCGCCCTTGTAACAAAAGGATCACGCGCTTTATCGAGAATGCGTGGCTAAACACGAGGAAGGGGATAGATGAAGGGCTTAGCCAAATGTCTGGTCATTGCTGCGATGCTATTGCCCGCCGTGGCCCTGGCGGCGTCGTGGTGGAACAATGACTGGAAGTACCGCAAGGAAATAGGGCTGGACCTGACGCCCGCCGGCGCCGCGGTGGCGGGCAGCGTTCAAGACCTGCCGGTGTTGGTACGCCTGTCCCTGGCGAACTTCAGCTATTTCAACGACACTAAGCCGGACGGCTCCGATTTCCGATTGATTTCGGGGGACGATAAGACCCCACTGAAATTCCACTTCGAACGCTACGATCCCCAGAATCAGATGGCGTTTTTATGGGTGATGGTGCCGCAAATCACCGGCGGCGCGAAGAGCGACAAGATCTACGCCTATTACGGCAATTCCAGCGCACCTGCGGCCGGCGATATTCCCGGGACCTACGATGCTTCCCAGGCGCTGGTGCTGTCCTTCGCCGAGACCAGCGGCTTGCCGCTGGACTCCACGGCGTACAAGAACAACCCTTCAGCCTCGACCGCGATACTGAATCCCGCCTCCTTGATCGCCGGTGGCGCAAAATTTGCAGGAAAGGAAAGCATCACGGTTCCCGCCACGGCCTCTCTGCGCTTGTTGCCCAATCAGGGGTTGACCGCCTCCGCCTGGCTTCGCGTCGAAACGCCGCAGCAGGCGGTGGTGCTGGCGCTGACCGATGGCGCGAAGTCCGTGGAACTCGCTCTTAACGGCTCGAAAGTCGAGGCGAGCGCCGCGCTGGGCGGGCCTGCGGTGACGGTCACCCAGAGCAACGACCTGAGCATGAGCCAGTGGCACCATGTGGCATTGACCATTGGTGCCGGCAAGCTGACCTTGTACGTCGATGGCACGGCGGCCGGCAGTGCGCCGGTGACTCTGCAAGAAGTCGGCGGCGAATTCACCGTGGGCGCCGCCGCCGGCGCGCGATTCCTGACCGGCGAAGTCGATGAAGTCGAAGTGTCCAAAGTGGCGCGTAGCGCCGATTGGATCAAGGCGTCCGCCCGCTCCCAGGGTATGGATGCCAATCTCGTGATCTACGGAACCGACGGTCAACGCGAGGGCGGCGGCCAGACGTCCTACTTCGTCACCATCGCCAAGAATCTGACCCTGGACGGCTGGGTGGTCATCGGCATTTGCATGGCCATGCTGGTGATCGCTCTGATCATCATGGCGTTCAAGGCGATTTTCCTGAGCCGGGTTGAAGGCGCCAATGCGAAATTCCTGAAGGAATACCGCCGCCTCGCGGACGATGCCACGGCGCTGGACAGTCCCTCCAAGGAAGGCGAGGACGATCTAGATGACGCACCGTCCCTGTCGTCGCTGGCAGCAGGCGACGCCAATAAATTCGGCGCCTCCACCCTGTATCGCCTCTATCATCACGGCGTCAGAGAGGTGAACAAGCGCGTTGCCGCCAAATCGGTGAGCGCCAGCCACGCCAATATCCTGTCGCCGCAATCCATCGATGCCATTCGCGCCGCCATGGATGCTTCCATGACGCGCCTGCAGCAAAGCCTGTCCAGTCAAATGGTGCTGCTGACGATTGCGATTTCCGGCGGCCCCTTCCTGGGCCTGCTAGGCACCGTGATCGGGGTCATGATCACCTTTGCGGCCATCGCGCTGTCGGGCGACGTCAATGTGAACGCGATCGCGCCCGGAACCGCCGCCGCGCTGGCGGCCACCGTCGCCGGACTGTCGGTCGCCATACCCTCATTGTTCGGCTACAACTGGCTGAACTCCCGCATCAAATCCATCACCGCCGATAACCGCGTTTTCATCGACGAGTTCGTGACTCGTCTCGCGGAACAATACAGCTGAGGCCCCGATGTCAGGCTCCATGGACAGCGGCGATAAGGATGTCTACGACGACATCAACATCACACCCATGCTGGATCTCGCCTACGTGTTGATGGTGATTTTCATCATCATGACCACGGCATCGGTGCAAGGCATCAAGGTTAATTTGCCCAAGGCCAGCGACACGCCGTCTCTGGCCAAGCCGCAGACCAAGGCCATCACCATCACGGCCGACGGCACCATGTACTTGGACACGTATCCGGTGAGCTTGCCGGAGCTGGAGAATCTACTGCGCCAGGCCAAGGCGGCCAACCCCAGCTTGCCGGTCATCGTCAAGGCCGATTCCACCGTCGCTTATCAAAAAGTGGTGGACGTGCTGGATGTGGTCGGGCGGCTCGATATCAACCAGCTTGGGCTAGTGACCCAGCGACTCGTCAAGTAGCGTGTTGCATGGGCGGCAAGCGCAGCCGGAGTCGCCTCGCTTCGCGTCTGATCGCTGCGGTGGGGGCAACTTGCCTCATTCTCGGCTTCGTGTGGTTCGTTCGCGTGATGATGAGTGCAAACTCCGGAAAGCCGCAGCGGATGGTGCAAACCATCCAGGTGATCAGACCGCCGCCTCCGCCGCCACCCGATCAACCGCCGCCGCCACCGCCAGAGAAGACTGAAGAGCCATTGCCCAAGGATCGGCCTGAACCGACGCCGGATCAGTCGCCGCCCGGATCAGCCATTGGGTCTCGACGCCCAAGGCAGCGCGGGCAGCGATGCCTTCGGATTGGCGGGAAGACCGGGTGGAGGAGATCTCATCGGGGGAAATGGAACGGCGCCGTTCGCCTGGTACACGAACCGGATCAGCGACGCCATCAAGGACAAGCTGGCCGCCGCTCCGTGCACCAAGTCGGCCAAGGGATCGCTGACGGTCCACGTGACCATGGAAGCGGACGGACGGGTGAAGCAGATCAAATTGGCCACGACCACGGGAAATTCCAAAGTCGACGAGTGCATCGATTCGGCGTTGACCTCGGTGACGAGCATCGGCGATCCCGTGCCACCGGGCATGCCGGCGCAAGTGAATTTGAAAATAGTGGCACGAACTTAGGCATCTAGGAGTTTGATGAGCATGGGTTTGACGAGCATAAGAAGGGCGAAATTCTTGACCGCGATGTCGTTCCTGATGCTGGCACTCTCTCCCGCCGCAGGCATGGCGGCCGACGAGCGTCAATCGCTGGAGGAATTGCGCAACACCGTCATCAATCTGTTGCAGGGATTGGTGGAACAAGGCGTGATCACGCGTGAAAAGGCCGACCAGATGGTCAAGGCCGCGCAGGCCAAGGCCGCCGCGGATGCCGCCGCCGTGGCCAAGGCGGACGAAGGTGCGGTACGCGTGCCCTATGTGCCGCAAATCATCAAGGATGAAATCGCCAAGCAGGTGGCCGAGGAGGTCAAACCCGCGGTGGTGGCCGATGTGGTGAAGGACGCGAAGACGGAAAAGTGGGGAGTTCCCGCGGCCCTGCCCGAATGGCTGTCGCGCACTCGAGTCTACGGCGACGTGACGGTGCGAACCGAGGGCATATTCTTCGACAAGACCAACGCGCCCGAAGGCAATTTCCTCAATTACTATGCCATCAATCAGGCCGGCGGTTTCACCCAGGCAGGCCAGAACGCCTATCTGCAGTCCAGCGGCGACCGTGACCGGATGCGCGGACGATTGCACTTCGGCGTGGAATCGGATCTTACCGATTCGATATCCACCGGATTCCGTCTCACCACCGGCAACACTTCGGACTTGGTTTCCGAAACTCAAACCATCGACGGCTCGGCGCCCTATCAATTCGGCGTCGACGAGATGTATATCCGCGACGATCAGCGCAACTCGCAAAAATTCCCCTGGTTGACCCTGGTCGCAGGACGCTTCTTGAACCCCTACGACACCCCGACCAATTTAATCTACCACTATGATTTGACGTTCACCGGCCTAGCGGCGACGGCGCGATTGGGTCTGGGCGACGGCAGCGCAGAACAGTCCGATCTGTTTTTCACCGTCGGTGCCCATCAGCTGCAGGAGATCGAATTCTCTTCGCAGGACAAGTGGCTGTACGGCGCCGAATTGGGAGCCAAGCTCCGCTGGGCAGAAGGGCAGCATCTGCGGCTGGCGGGCGCCTTTTACGATTTCACGAACGTTACGGGCCGTCTCAATGCGCCGGGCAGTACTCTATATAACTACACCGCGCCCGCCTTCATGCGCTGGGGAAACACCGTATTCGACATATCCAATAGCGGCACTCCTTCGGACAATCTGTTCGCCTACGCCTCGAAGTTCAGAGAAGGCGACGTCAACGCCACCTACACCTGGGATCTTGGGCGTTATACCCTGGAGGGCACCGTCGATGCGGTACGAAACTTCGGATTCAACGCAGCGCAGGTCGAATCGAACACCGGCTACTATGTGGAGCCGCGCACCAAGGGCTATCAAACGCAGATCAGCTTCGGCTATCCCACGGTAATGGCGGCCGGCAATTGGCGGGCCCTGCTGGGGTATCGCTACCTGCAACGCGATGCCGTGATCGACGAATACACCGATTCCGATTTCCACTACTTCGGCGGCACCAACACTCGAGGATACTACGTGATCGTGGATTACGGAGTCGCATCACGGGTATGGCTGCGCCTCCGATATTTGAGCGCGAATCAGATCGACGGACCCGAATTCGGCAACGATGTGCTGCAATTCGACGTGAATACGCACTTCTAGGGGAAGCAGCGATGTATCGCCCTGACAAATCAACGGCGGCCCTCATTTTCATGGTGAGTGCGGTGGTCCTGGCGTCCGCGGCGCATGCCCAGGAGGAGCGCAGCGGCGGCGGCGAGGCGGCACGCATCATCCAGCAATATCAACAGGTGGCCGCGGAAAAAACCGCCCTTCAGTCGCAATTGGCGCAGGCGAAAAAAGATCTGGATGCGTCGCAGGCGCAGCTGGCCGCCGCCAAGAAGGAAAGCGATGCGCTGAAGGCGCGCGCCGGCGCCGCCGCAACGGCGGCGGCCGAGGCGGCGAGACTGACCACCACGCAAGCGGCAACGGAGAAGAACCTCGAACAATACAAGCAGCGGCTCGCCGAAGTGGTGGCCAAGTTTCGCGAATTGGCGGCGAACCTGAAAGAAGTGGAAGTGGACCGCAATACGCTGCGCAATGACTTGAGCAAGCGGGATGCCGCATTTCAAAGCTGCGCCTCGGACAATGTGCAGCTGTACGATCTCGCAACGCAGATACTCGACCGCTTCGAGCATGTGGGATTGTTCACGAAAGTCAGCGCCGAAGAGCCCTTTACGCGGATTACCCGCGCTCGCCTGGACAACATCGCCGATGAATATCGAGAGCAGGCCCAGCAGCTGCGGCTCAAGAAGAAGCCGCAGTAGGCGCGTAGTCATGACGCCGCCGGTATCGCCCAATGAACGCTAAACTGGGAAGAAACGAAGCCTGCCCGTGCGGCAGCGGCAGGAAATTCAAGAAGTGCTGCGCATTGAACGCCGCGGCGCGCCCCGCGCCGGAGCGCGCGATCCCGCCTGCGGAAGCGCAGGCGTTGTACACCCTGTATGGCCAGGGACGCTACGCCGAACTGGAGGCACGGGCCCGCGGCATGCTGGAGGAATATCCCAATTCGGGCCAGCTGTGGAAACTCATCGGCGCGTCTCAATGGAAGCAGGGCAAGGACGCGCTGGACGCCTTGCAAAGGGTGACCGTCTTGACGCCGGCCGATCCGGAGGCGCATGGAAACTTGGGTAATTGGCTGCGCTCCCGCGGCAGCTTCGAGGAGGCGGCCGCGTGCCAGCGCCGCGCCGTCGATCTCAAAGCGGATTATGCGGAAGCCCACAATAACCTGGGTTCGGTATTGCAGGATCAGGGCCGCATCGAGGAGGCCCTGGCGAGCTACCGCCGGGCGGCGGAGCTCATGCCCGATTTTGCGATGGCGCATCATAATTTGGGGATGGCGTTGGCAGGCCTGGGCCGGTACGAAGAGGCGGCGGTCAGTTACCGCCGCGCGCTGAAAATCACCCCCCAAAATTCCGATGTGCACAACAACCTGGGTAACGTGCTGCGCGACATGGGACGGGCCGGCGAAGCTGCCGCCAGTTATCGCCGCGCGCTCGCCATTCAACCGGCCTCCGCGGAGCTGCACAATAATTTGGGGAACGCGCTGCTCGATTTGGGGCAGCTCGAGGAGGCGGCGCAAAGCTACCTCAGGGCCATCGAGCTTCGACCTGATTTTGCCAAGGCGTTCGGCAATCTGGGCAGCGCCTATCGGGAACTGGGGAAATTCGATGAGGCAGAATCGCGTTGCCGGCAGGCAGTGCAACTGGCGCCGGATTTCGCCGAGCTGCATACCAACCTGGGCGTCATGCTGCGGCTGCAAGGCCGGCCCAAGGATGCCGAATTGAGTTGCCATCGAGCCCTCGAACTCAACCCGAAAGCACCGGCGACCCTATCGCTGCTCGCGGAAATACATGCCGACAAAGGTGAATTCCCCGAGGCGGAGGCGCGGTACAACCAAGCGCTCTCGGTAGAGCCGGACTGGCCGGCCGCTTGGGCGGGATTGGCGGGTTTGCGCAAAATGAAGGGGGACAACGAAGAGTGGCTGTCGTCGGCGCAGCGAATCGCGGACAAGAAAATCCGCCCCCGCGAAGAGATGCAGCTGCGCTTCGCCATGGGCAAGTATTTCGATGATGTCGGACAGTATGAGGCGGCGTTCGCCAACTATAGGCGCGGCAACGAACTCGCCAAGACCGCGAGGCCGCCTCATGATCGGCAGAATTTAACTCGAACCTTCGATTATGTCGTCGAACTCTACGGTAAGGATTGGCTGGAGCGGGTGCGCGGGTTTGGAGATGAATCGGCTCGGCCGGTATTCGTCGTAGGAATGCCGCGTTCGGGCACCACGCTGACCGAACAGATCCTCGCCTCGCATCCGGCGATCTTCGGAGCGGGGGAGCTCCCGTTCTGGAAAACGGCGTCGCCGAAAATCGCCGAGTCGGCGCTGGATTCGCACGCCAACGGCAACGCATTGAGCGAGTCCGCCGCCGATTATCTGCGGCTGCTGTCCGGATTTGACCCGAATGCGGAGCGAGTCATCGACAAGATGCCGGCGAACTTCGCCTACCTCGGAATGATCCATGCGGCGCTGCCCAATGCCCGAATCATCCACATGCGGCGCAATCCCATCGACACGTGCTTGTCGATCTATTTTCAGAATTTCCATATCGCACATTCGTATACCAATGATTTTGACGATTTGGCGCACTGTTACACGGAATACCTGCGCGTCATGAATCACTGGCGATCCGTATTGCCGGGCGGCGCCATTCTCGATGTGCCCTATGAGAGCCTGGTGGACGATCAAGAACTCTGGAGCCGCAGGATGGTCGACTTCGTCGGCCTCCCCTGGAGTCCGACCTGTTTGGAGTTTCACCGGACGGTGCGCCGAGTGAGCACTTTCAGCAAATGGCAGGTTCGGCAGAAGATCAGCAAATCATCAGTCGAACGATGGCGACACTACGCGCAATTCGTCGAGCCGCTGATGCGCCTGACGGAGTCGGCCGACACACGGGACTCCAATTCGCGGAGCGGCTAGCATGCCGATCGCGGATTTGGCGGCTGCTTGGCTGTCGCGGGGCAATGTCCTGCAACGAGCGGGCGGCTTTGAGGAATCCGTCGAGAGCTATCGCCGGGCGATCGGCGTTCAACCGGCATTTCCCGAAGCATACAACAATCTTGCCGCCGCCCAGCGCGCCTTGAGACAGTGGCCCGAAGCATTCGAATCGGCGAACAGGGCTCTGGCGCTGCAGCCGGAATATCCCAGCGCTCTGAATAACCGCGGACTCATTTACCTCGATTGCCGCCAGGGCGCCGCCGCCGCCGAGGATTTCAGCCGCGCCGTGGCGCTGAACCCCAAGTTCGCGGAGGCCTGGCATAACTTGGGAACCGCGCTGATGGAACTGCGCCGCTTCACCGAGGCCGGTCAAGCCTTCGCGCAATTGGCCGCGCTCGCTCCGGGATTCAGGCACGTGCAGGGCAATTTGCTGTTGGCAAGGCTCAATTGCTGCGATTGGACGGATTTCGACGTCGCCGCCGGCGCGCTGGCGGATGCGGTAGAACGCGGCGAGCATGCGGCGACGCCGTTCGCATTCTTGAGTATCTGCGGTTCGGCCGCGCTGCAATTTCGGTGCGCCCGCCTGTACGCGGACGCGTTCTTTCCACCCGCTCCGTCGCCAACCAGGAGAGTGCATTACGCCCATGACAAGATCCGAGTCGCCTACCTGTCGGGGGATTTCGGCGAGCATGCGGTGACTTATTTGCTGGCCGGCGTTTGGGAGCGGCACGATTCAAAGCGATTCGACACCGTGGCTCTTTCCTGGGGCCGGCGCGGCAATGGGCCGGTCCGCCGCAGAGTTGAAGCGTCCTTCTCCCGATTCATCGATGTCACTTCATGGAGCGACCGCCGGGCCGCGGATCTGCTGCGCGAACTCGAAATCGACATTGCCGTCGATCTGGGCGGACATACCTCCGGACAGCGCAGCGGTATCCTTGCGCGTCGTGCGGCCCCGTTGCAGGTCAATTATCTGGGACTGCCGGCCACCATGGGCGCTTCTTACATGGACTATCTCATCGCCGATCCCTTCCTCGTGACCGAGGCACACCAGGCATACTACTCGGAGAAACTGGTTTGGCTGTGCGGCGGATTTCAACCCAACGACGATAGACGCGATTTGAAGGCCTCGAGCCAACCACGCCGCGCCTTCGGCTTGCCGGATGAGGGGTTCGTGTTTTGCTGCTTCAATCGGAACACCAAGCTCAACCCCGCCTGCTTTGAGGTATGGATGCGGCTGCTCAACGCCGTGCCGGGCAGCGTTTTATGGTTGCTGGCGAGCAATCCGGCCGCCGAGCACAATTTAAGATGCGAGGCGGCACGGCGAGGCATCGACGCGGGCCGGCTGGTTTTTGCCGGCGATGTTTCATATGCCGACTACATGGCACGCTATACCCACGCGGATCTAATTCTCGATACCCTGCCGTTCAATGGGGGCACCACCGTCAGCGATGCCGTATCCATGGGTGTTCCGGTGTTGACCTGTGCCGGCGATAGCTTCGCCGGGCGCATGGCGGGAAGCGTGCTGACCGCTTTGGGTGTACCGGAGCTCATCACCACATCCCTCGGCGAATATGAAGCCCTGGCATTGGAATTGGCCAGGCAGCCGCAGCGGGTGTGCGCGCTGCGCGAAACGCTTCGGAAACGACGGACCCAGCATTCGTTCTTTGAAACCGATCGGTACCGGCTCTCGTTGGAGTCCGCCTACGAGCGAATGTGGGAACGACACTCGGCGGAACTGCCGCCGGCCGCCCTCTATGTTACGTGATCACCTGCAGCAGGCCCCGGCGTCGTACCGGATGAACGAAATTATCACTTTATTGCAGAATGCGGCCCGCCTTCATTCACAGGGGCAGCTGGCGCAAGCCGCCGCCATCTACCGGGAAATCATCTCCCGGGACGCCGCTCAGCCGGATGCATTGCATTTGCTCGGAGTGACGCTTACGCAGACCGGCGAGCACGCGAGCGGCATCGAGTACATGCGCCGCTCCTTGCGCGTCAATCCCGTGCAACCGGTGGCCTATGCCAATCTCGGCAATGCCGAGTACGCCATGGGCTCGATCAGCGCCGCGCTCGAAAGCTACGACCGATCGATTTCGCTACGGGCGGACTACGCGCCGGCACACAACGGCCGCGGCAACGTGCTGCTCGCGCTAAACGATTATCAAGGGGCGCTCGCGAGCTTCGAGCGCGCAGTGGCGCTGATGCCGGGTTTCACGGAGGCCTTGGCTCATCGCGGCATCGCCTTGCTCAAGTTGGAACGAACCGAGGAGGCCATTGACGCATTTTCCTCGGCGCTGAAGACCCGGCCAAACGAAGCCCGGCTATTGGCCCGCCGCGCGTCCGCGCTGTGCCTGCGATGGCGCTATTCGGAGGCGTTGGCGGATTGTGATCTCGCGCTTGGCCTGCAGCCGTCTCTCGCGGAGGCGCGCTATGCGAGAATTTCCGCGATGCTGGGACTGAGGCGGTTTGAAGCCGCCTTGGCAGAGATCGACGCCTCGCCGCCGGCCGCGGCCGATGATCCGCAGATCGTCCTTCTGCGGGCCAACACCCAGCGGCAACTGGGGCGCGCAGACGATGCGCCGTCCAGCTATCAGCGCGCCTTGGAGCTGCGCCCGGATTTCGCGGACGCGCTTTTGTCATTGGCGACCCTGCATGTGGCGGAGAGGCGCTACGATCATGCGGCGGCGGCATTCGAGCGCTTGCTGGCCATTGCACCTGATTACGATTTTTCGCGCGGCGCGTGTTTGAACGCCAAGCTGCAGATATTCGACTGGAGCGACTTCGAGCCGTCGGCGCGGCGCATCATCGCCGATATGGATGGCCTCAGGAAAGTCGATTTGCCCCTGACATTTCTGTCCATCAGCGACGATCCCGAACTGCAGTTGCGATGCGCGACGACGCACGCCCATACGCTACCTAAGACGCGCGCGCCCAATTTCCCCAAGCGCGCGATGGGCCATGATCGTATTCGAGTCGCCTACATTTCGGCGGATTTTCTCGAGCACCCCATGGCGTACCTCCTGGCGGGATTGTTCGAGGCCCATGACCGGACGCGGTTCGAGGTTTTCGCGATCTCCTTCCGGTCGGATCCGCGCTCGCCCATGGCCGAAAGACTCAGGCTCGCGTTTGAGCATTTCATCGACGTCGGCGAGCGCCCCGATGAGGAAATCGCGGAATTGATCCACGCTCTGCAGATCGATATCGCCGTCGACCTGATGGGGTACACCGCCGAGGAAAGACCGGGGGTATTGGTGAGGCGGCCCGCGTCGGTGCAGGTCAGTTACATCGGGTTTCCGGCGACGATGGGCGCGGAGCACATGGACTATATAATCGCGGACCCTTACGTGATTCCGCCAACGAGCGCACGATATTTCAGCGAGCATGTCGTTCGGCTTCCGGAATGCTTTCAAGCGAACGACTCGAAGCGGTTTTCGGATCCCAAGACGGTTACGCGAGCCGAGGTCGGGCTGCCGCAGGACGCCTTCGTATGGTGCGCGTTTCATGCAAGTTTCAAGATCAATCCGCCGCTCTTCGACATTTGGGCACGGCTGCTCCGCGCACGGCCGAACAGCGTCCTGTGGTTGATTTCGAACACCGCGCTCGCGGAGCTCAATTTGCGGCGCGAGGCTGCCCGCCGCGGCCTCGAGCCCGACCGGCTGATATTTGCGAAACGCGAGCCCTACCCGCGGCATCTGGCCCGGCTGGCTCTGGCGAACTTATGTCTCGATACCTGGCCGTTCAACGGCGGTGCGACCACGAGCGATGCGCTGTGGTCGGGCGTGCCGGTGGTCACGTGCAGCGGCCGGGCATTTACGAGCCGGATGTCCGGGAGTCTATTGCGCTCGATGGGTCTGCTCGATCTGGTGACGGACAATTTCTCGGAATATGAGCGGCTCGCGCTGTCGCTTGCCGCGGATGAGAGCGCATTGGCTTCGATCCGCGAGCGTTTGAAAGCAGGGCGGGCAACCGGTACCCTCTTTGATACCGACCGCTTTCGCCGCCACTTGGAGTCGGCGTACATTCGAATGTGGCAGCGGCATGAACGCAGCGAGCCCGTTGAATCCTTCGAGGTTGCATAGCGCTTCGATCACGCTTGGGTGGGACAGCCTTCCCGCATTTGCATATAGGCGGATTCCAAATCACGGGTAAAACGCCGCGTGTCGAACAGCGGCGATGCATGTCGATTGCGTGCCAGGCGATCCCGCAGTGCCCGCAACTCCGTTCGATGCGACGCAAGATGACAAGCTCTGGACTCGTATTCTTCGACGGAATGGGTAATCAGTTCAGAAAGATCGACCGCCCTCAACAGACTTCCCGCCATCCGCGCCGACATCGCATCGCCTACGCAGGTCAACAAAGGCAATCCCGCCCACAGGCAGTCGCTGGCCGTGGTTCCTGCGTTGAAGGGAAGAGTATCCAGAAATAGATCCGCCAGCTGCAATCTGGCCAGGTGCTCATCGTAGGGTCGCCGCCGGGCGAAAATCAACCGTTGATCGTCCACGCCCCGTTCCCGCGCCTGATGGCGCAGGTTATCCCGGGTTGCCGGGTCTTCGCCGACCAACCACAGTACCCCGCCGGGTGTCCCGTCTGAACCAGGCCCAAAGCCCGCCGGGCTTGATCGGAAAGAGATACATCGCCCGGGCCGGTGAGGGTTGTTCCGCCGCTGATCACGTGCCCCACTTATCCAGATAGACTCGAAACGACTTCTGCCATCGGTCGTTGCCGAAGTGACCTTCGCTTTGATGCGTCAG
Source organism: uncultured Gammaproteobacteria bacterium (assembly GCA_963784105.1). Taxonomy (GTDB): domain Bacteria; phylum Pseudomonadota; class Gammaproteobacteria; order Steroidobacterales; family Steroidobacteraceae; genus Bog-1198. The sequence continues at coordinate 256,812 of CAWAQE010000002.1, read as the reverse complement.
GCAAATGGGCCATGTTCCCAGAGTGAGATCCTTTTGCCTGGCGGTCCGGCAAAAATCCATGTCGTAAAAATTGAAATCGAACCGTGGGTCGAACAGACAGCTCTTCTCCATCAGTGTCGATTTCCTCGCGGCGAGGAAGACGCCGTCCATGAGCTCGCAAGCTCCCGGAGTGTCTCCGAAGCGAGAAACGGATCCGAACGGTTGCTGGCCGTGCGCGATGGCCCCCGAGAGATTCTCTTTTTTGTCCCAGGTGAAGCTCGAGTCGATAAAGGCCCAAGCCGGCTGCTGCACGACGCGGCGCCGATTTCCGGCGATTCCGAGCACTTCATACTTCTCCAATCCCTCGATGATGCGCTGGAGGAAGAAGAAGTCGTCTATCCAGACATCGTCGTGCATGAAAACCACGATGTGTCCGTCGTCCGCGGCCATCAGCTGTTCATTGTAGACATTGGGCAATCCACGGCTGTTGTTCACGGCGATTCTGACCGACAGGCGGCCGTCATTGGGAAAACGACGCAACGAAACGCCCAGCGCCGATTTGTCGCGAAAATCGGCTTCGGACAGGCGTGTGGCACAGATAATCTCAATCTTCATGCGTGGACCATATCCTCGAAAAGGCCGATTCCAAATGAATCCGAAAGCGGTCGGTATCGAACAGCGGCGATTCGAGCCGATTCTGTTCCAGCCGTTGCCGCAGAGTCCGCAGTTCAGATCCGTGCGTCGCGAGATCATGAGCGCGGGCTTCGTACTGTTCCAAATCCGGCGTAATGAGCTCCGGTAAGCCGATTGTGCGAAGCAAACTTCCGCCCATGCGCGCGGCAAAAGTTTCGCCGGCGCATGTCAAAAGCGGCAGGCCGGCCCATAGCGCATCGCTGGCGGTCGTTCCTGCGTTGAACGGCAAGGTATCCAAGAACAAGTCCGCCAGCTTCAATCGGCCGAGATGCTGCGGATACGGCAGACGGGGCGCAAACACCAAGCGCTCCGGAGCGATTCCGCGGCACTGTGCCTGCAGCCGCAAATTCCGGCACGCGCCGGCGCCCGCGTCGAGCAGCCAAAGCACCGAGCCCGGTATCCGCGCCAACAGGCGCATCCAAACATCGAACATGTCGGGAGCGATCTTGTGCGTGTTGTTGAAACAGCAGAAAACAAATGCCTGGTCGGGCAGACCGACGTGCGCGTGCGCCGACAGCCGGCAATCGATCTCCCGTGTATCGTCATTGGCTTGAAAGCAGTCCGATAAGTACACGACTCGCTCGCGGTAATGACTTTGCGTTTCCGGGGGGATGACAAACTCGTCGGCGAGAATGTAATCCATATAAGGGGCTCCCATGGTTCCCGGATATCCCAGATAGCTGATCTGGATGGGTGCGATTCGGCGCGCGAATATTTGGGGGCGGGTGCCGTCCGTAAAGCCTCCCAGATCCACGGCGATATCGATATCCATGGATCGCAGCTGCTCCACTATGTCCGCATCGCGCCTGCCGCTGACATCCATGAAGCGCTGGAAGGAGCGCTCGAGCCGCCGGCCCATGAGGCTCGGCTCTTCGGGGCTCAGGGAAACTGCGATGGTCTCGAACCGGCCGGGGTCGTGCTTTTCGAAGACGCCGGCCATCAAGTACGATACGGCATGCTCTCGCAAGTCCGGAGAAATATAGGCCACTCGAAGCCGGCTTCGGCCGTGGCGGGCTCGGGACCAATCCGCGTCGGCATTCCCGTAGCGGGAGGCGGCGTAGGTGCTGGCACATTGCAGTTGAGCAGGAGCGGAGTCGCTAACCGACAAAAAGTGAAAGGGAGCCGCCACGGATCTTCCGTTCAGCACCGCCTGATGTAATTCATCGCGGCTCGTGCCCGGAGTCCGCGAGACCCAATCTGCATGACTGCGTCGCAGGTGAAACAGGGCGCCCGGAAGGAAAGGGAACGCAGAGTTCAATTGCAGTGCGCGTGCATAGCCGGCCTCGGCTTGCTCCGGATGCTGATCCCATTGCAAATGAGCGGTGGCGCGATTGTAGTGTGCGGCGGCATTGCTTGAATCGAGGCTCAGGGATTTATCGTAACTCGCGATGGCTTCCGGAAATCTCATCAATGCGCGCAGGCTGTTCCCACGGCTATTGTGAATTTCACCTCTGTCCGGGCTCAAGGCCACCGCCTCGTCGTGTGCCGCAAGAGCCGTCGATGCTTCACCCATGTCGAGCAGCGCGTCGCCCCGGCCCCGATGAGCTTCGATGCTGTCGCTGCGCAGCTGCAATGCAAGCTCGTAGCTCTGCAGCGCCTCCTCAGGGCGCCTAAGCTCGCGCAACACATCGCCACGCGCGACGAGAGTGTCCGCACAGTTGATCCCGAATCTCAATGCGCGGTCGAATGCGTCCAGCGCGCCGGGATACCGCCCCAATTCACGCAGCGCGCAACCGCGATTGTGCAAAGCCTCGCGGTGATCCGGATCGATAGCGAGGGCCGCCTCGACACTGGAAAGAGCCGCCTCGAAGCGTTTTAGCCTCAAGAGCGCGCTGCCCCGGTTATTGAGCGCGGTCAGGTCGGAGGGATTCAATCGAAGCGCGTGGTCGAAGCTTTGAACGGCGGCATCGAAGCTTTCAAGGCCGAGCAGAGCATTGCCGCGATTGCGCAACGCCTCGGCGTCATCGGTCTGCAGCTGGAGCACTCGGTCATAATCCGTTACGGCATCGCGCAACTGCCCCAAGTCGTAGAAGGCATTGGCGCGTCCGAATAGGGCCGACACCAGATTTGAATCAAGCCGCAGCGCCGTATCGTAGCTCTCCAGCGCTCTTCGAGGTTGCTCGAGTGTCAGCAAGGCATCCGCCAGCAGCGCATGGGCCGCCGGTCGCGACGGATAATGTTGAATCGAGCGGCGAACGGACTCGACTCCTTGAGCGGTTCGGCCGGTCTTCACCTCGATCACGGCGCGCAGCAAGAGCGCATCGGCTTGATCCGGCTGTTGATCCAATACCGAGCGGCACAATATCTCGGCCTCCCCCAATTGGCCGGTCCGCGCCAGTGCGAAGGCGGTTTGAACGGCGTGGCCATGGGCATCGGATTTCATAGGGCCCTTATTTATCACGATTACGTGCAATCCGTGCCGCGCTCTCGAAGCGAGGATGGCAAAGGAAAAGTCACGGAATTGTCACAATTCTGATGCAAAGATCTCACCGGGTACTCGCTACTGTACGCGGCCCAATTCCCGAATTGGTTTGGAGCGGATTCCCAGTGTCAAGTAGCGGCAGTGTGATGTCATGATGGACTCGAAGGAAGCCTATACCGATGCCCAACCACGGCCGAGTTCGGCGGACGACCACTACGATCGCGCCAACACGCTTTTCGATCTCGGACGGTATGACTTGGCGGTCAAGGAATACGATGCGGCCATCCATCATGCCCAAGACCATGTACCGGCACGCAACAACCGCGGCTTGGCGCTGTGTGCACTCGGTGAGTATCAGGCCGGTGTCGCGAGTTTCGAGGACTCGTTGCGAATCCAATCGGCCAATGCGGAGGCCTATCATTTTCGCGGCAACGCCTTGAGTGCGATGAGGCAATTCGCCGCCGCGATCGAAAGCTATGACCAAGCGATAGCATTGAATGTCGGTGAGGCGGAAATTCACAACAGTCGCGGCAGTGCGCTCGCGCAGTGCGGGAAATACCCTGAAGCCCTGGCGAGCTATGGGCGAGCCTTGGAGCTGCGGCCGCAATTTCCCGAGGCGCATTCGAACAGGGCCAATGTATTGGCGGAGCTCAGGTGCTGGCATGAGGCTCTTGCGGGCTACGATCGGGCCATCACGCTGAATCCGCATTTTGTCGACGCGCACATCAATCGCGGCAACGCACTCATGGCGCTCGATCAATTGGAGGCCGCCGTCGCCGGCTACGGCCAGGCCATCGCGTTACGGCCGGATTACACCGACGCGCTGCGGGCTCGCGGTCTAGCGCTCGCTCGGCTGGGCCGATGCGGGCAGGCAATGAGCGATTACACCCGGGCGCTGGAAACCAATCCCAACGACGCCAAGACCCACGTCAATCGCGCCTTACTGCGCCTTCGACTGGGCGACTACCTCCAAGGATGGAGCGAATTCGACTGGCGCTGGATGCTCACGAACGATGTGTTCCACGAAGAGTGCCGCAGCCATGCCGGACCTCGATGGACCGGAGTCGAGCCCCTGATCGGCAAGACCCTGTTCCTGCACACGGAGCAAGGACTGGGAGACAGCATTCAGTTTTGTCGATACGTGCCATTGCTCGCGGCGTTGGGAGTCAAGGTCATACTGGAGGTGCACCAGCCCTTGCTGACGCTGTTGTCGACTCTGGATGGAGTCGCGCAAACCGTCGTCCGCGGCGAGGCGCCGCCGGCATTCGACTATTATTGCCCCCTGCTGAGCATGCCCGCGGCCTTACGCACGACCCTGTCCAACATCCCTTCGCAGGTGCCCTACATAAAAGGCGACGGCAACAAGGTGCGCCGTTGGAAGGAGCGTCTCGGGGAGCGCACCCGGAAACGCGTCGGACTGGTGTGGTCGGGAGGATTTAGACCGGATCAACCCGAATGTTGGGCTGTCAACAATCGGCGCAATATTCCACCGGCGAAATTCGCGGCACTCAGGATTCCCGACGTCGAATTCTATAGTTTGCAAAAGGGCGAGGCGGCGGAAGCCGATCTCGCCGATCTCATCCGCGCGCGATGGGATGGTCCGCCCATCTTGGACTACACCGTCGATTTGCACGATTTCTCGGACACGGCGGCGCTCATGAGTCAGATGGATTTGGTGATCTCCGTCGATACCTCGACGGCGCACCTTGCGGGCGCGCTGGGCCTTCCGGTGTGGATCTTGAATCGCTTCGATAGCTGCTGGCGATGGCTGATGAATCGATCCGACAGTCCCTGGTATCCCACCGCGAGACTTTACGTGCAAGAGGTCACGGGAGATTGGGACGGCGTCATGTCCCGGGTTCGAGCCGATCTCGAGCGCTGGCGGCGGGATTCGCTCTGATGTCCATCAAATTCAGGTTGGTCTGCGCGACCCGTGAGCCGCGAGAGCGCTTCTACACCCATACGGCCCTGGGCCGCTCCCTGGCCCTGCTCCCCTATCCCTTCGTCGAAGTTCGCGTGTTCGCGTCGAACTCGGAGGGTCTGCCCAAGCTTTACAACACCGCGCTGCGCGAGGCGGCCGACGACCCGGCCATCCTCGTTTTCTTGCATGACGACGTCTACATTTACGATTTGTACTGGCCGTATCACTTGAACGATGCGCTGCGGACGTTCGACGTCGTCGGGCTCGCGGGCAACAAGCGCCGAGTGGCGGCGCAGCCGGCCTGGTGCTTTCTGGATGATAAATGGGCCCTCGATGATTGGACCAACCTCAGCGGCGTCGTGGCCCATGGGAGGCAATGGCCGCCGAGCAAGATAAGCTACTACGGGCCGCCCAATCAGGCGGTTAAATTATTGGACGGATTGTGGATTGCCGGCCCCAGCCAAGTATTGCTCGCCAAGAACATCACCTTTGACGAGCGCTTCGATTTTCATTTCTACGACGTGGATTTTTGCCGGCAGTTGGAACTCAAAGGCCTGCGCATGGGTACTTGCGGCATTTCCGTGATGCACGAAAGCCCGGGAAATTTCATGTCTTCGAAGTGGAACGCCGCGTACTCCGAGTATCTCAGGAAATGGCAGTCGTAGCGATGAATCAGGAGCGTGACGCACATGCGCAGCGGGGCCGCGCGCTTTATCTGCAAGGCCGTTGCGGCGAGGCGATCCAGGACTTCGATCGCGCCGTGGAATTAGGGGCTGATTCCGTGGAAGTCCATACCTTGCGTGGACTGGCATTGGCCGGTGTTCAGCGCCGGGACGCCGCCTTGGAAAGCTATGGCCGCGCGTTGGAGCTGACGCCGGATTACCCCTTCGCTCTCATCAATCGCGCCATTTTATATCGAGAATCCCGGCGGCTCGAAGATGCGCTGATGGATTATGACCGGGCGCTGGCGGTGCAGCCGGACAGTTTCGAAGCACATTGCGGCCGCGCCACGGTTTTAATAGATCTCCATCGATTTGCGGAGGCGCTCGACGAGGGCGAGCGTGCCACCGTGCTGCGGCCGGAGCGCCCCGAAGGTTATTTGCGCAAGGCGCTCGCCCTGGCCGGTCTCGATCGGCACGCGCTGGCGCTGGCCTGGTATGACCGCACCATCGCGATGGCACCGGGGTTGGCCGAAGCGCATGCCGGGCGGGCCGCGGTGTTGCAGTACCTGGGACGCCATGCGCAGGCAGCGGCGGCCGCCGATCGGGCGATTGAACTGGCGCCGCGCCTAGCCGCGGCGTATTTCAATCGAGGCGCGGCGCTTCGCGATCTGACCCGGATCGAGGACGCCATTCAGAGCTTCGAGCAGGCTCGAATGATCCAGCCGGACGACGCCACCACCAACTGCAACTTGGGCGGTCTGTTGTTGCTGCTCGGCCGATTCGACCGCGGATGGGAATTATATGAGTGGCGCAGCCGGCTTCCCGAGGCGCCAAAGATCCATCGCTATGCGCAACCGACGTGGAACGGCACGCAAGACATTCATGGCAAGACCTTATTCATCTATGTCGATCAGGGCCTGGGCGACACTATTCAATTCGCACGCTTCGCGAAACTGGCGCAAAAGCGCGGCGCGCGGGTGGTGATGTCGGTGCAGAGCACCTTGTGCAGATTGCTGTCGACGCTCAGGCCCGACATCGAAATCCTCGGGCACACCGAAGCTCCGCCGGCGTTCGACCATCATTGTCCGCTGGCCAGCTTGCCCGGTGCGTTCAAGACCGCTTTGGACACCATTCCGGCCGATATTCCCTATCTGCAGGCTGAACCCGAACGGGTTGCGATCTGGCAGGATCGGCTCTCCGGGCCGGGATTCAAGATCGGCGTCAGCTGGCAGGGCAGCACCATCAAGACGGGCGTGGGCCGATCGTTTCCCCTGCAAGCCTTGCGGCAGGCCGCGGCGATTCCCGGAGTTCGCCTCATCAGCCTGCAACAGGGTACCGGGCTTGAGCAGCTTCATTCGCTGCCGGCCGGCATGAGAGTGGAGATCCCGGGAGAGAATTTCGACGCCGGGCCGGACGCTTTCGTGGACACCGCCGCGGTCATGGAGTGCCTTGATTTGGTCATCACCTGCGACACCTCGATTGCCCATGTCGCCGGCGCGCTCGGCAGGCCCACCTGGGTGGTCCTGAAGCGGGTTCCGGACTGGCGTTGGATGCTGGATGGAAAAGATAATCCTTGGTACCCGACCGTCGAATTGTTTCGACAGACCGTCGATGGCCGTTGGGATGATGTTTTCGACCGGGTTTGCCGGAATTTGCAGGATCGGATCCCCTCATCGTGCGCCACCGTCGCCGGCAACTCATAGGGTTCCATATGCCGGACTTGCTGCGGGAGGAAATGAGCGAACATCGCGCCGTGTTCGAAGCCACTGCGCAGATGCTGGGCGGCCCTTTCGGCGCTGCGCTCGACCTGTTCGAGGCCGGACTTCGCCGCGGCGGCAAGTTGATGCTCTTCGGCAATGGCGGCAGCGCCGCCGATGCGCAACACATCGCCGCGGAGCTGGTGATTCGCTACAGCCAGAATCGTCAGTCGATTGCCGCGATGGCGTTGACCACCGACTCTTCCGCAGTGACGGCCTGCGCCAACGATTTCGGTTTCGAGAATATATTCGAACGGCAGGTGAGTGGACTTGGACGGGTCCACGACGTGGCGGTGGGGCTGTCCACCTCCGGAAAGAGCTCCAATGTGCTCCGGGGTCTGCAGCAGGCGCGCAGCATGGGGCTGAATACCGTGGGCCTGACCGGCGCGGCGGGTGCCCGAACCGGGCGGGGCACGCCGGGGGACGATCTGGCCGAGCATTGCGATGTGCTGATCGCGGTGCCCTCCGAAGTCACGGCGCGCATCCAGGAAATGCACATCCTGATCGGCCATATGTGGTGCAAGGCCCTGGAACAGCGGCTGGGATTGGTATAGCGAGGTTGCGGCGCGTGCGATACGAATCATCGGTGCATTTGCTGAAGGGATTTCACGGCGCCCGAATACTGATATTCGGCGACGTGATGCTGGATCGCTTCGTATACGGCACGGTGGAGCGCATTTCACCGGAGGCGCCCATACCGGTGGTCAGGGTGGAGCGGCAGGCCGATATGCCGGGCGGTGCAGCCAACGTGGCGCGCAATATCGCCGACCTGGGCGCGATCGCCGTGCTCATCGGTGTGGTCGGAGAAGATGCATTCGCCACGGACTTGCGCGCGCAATTGGCCAAGACTCCCACCATCCAGGCGTACTTGATCGCGGATGACTCCCGTCCCACTTCGGTGAAAACCCGCTACGTGGCCGACGGGCAGCAGGTCATGCGTGCCGATCGCGAGAGTTGCGCGCCGGTGGGTTCGTCGGTGGCCGAACGCTTGTTGGAGGCGTATTCGGCGCAGGTGGACCACGTAGATCTGGTGGTGATCTCGGACTACGCAAAAGGCGTGCTGTCGGCCGAACTGACGCGCAACGTGATCGAGGTGGCCCGCGCGCGCGGCAAGCGCATCATCGTGGATCCGAAGTCCAAGGATTTCTCCAAGTATCGGGGCGCGACCCTGATCACCCCCAATCGGCTGGAATTGCAGCAGGCGGCCGGCGAGGAATGCGTGCTGGACGAAGAGGTCGCGGCTGCGGCGTCACGCATTCTAGAGCGGGAAATATGCGAATTCCTGGTGGTGACCCGCGGCAAGCACGGCATGTCGGTCGTCGGCCGTCATGGTTTCTCAGTCCACTTGCCGACCGCCGCCCGGCAGGTATTCGATGTGTCCGGCGCGGGCGACACGGTGGTCGCGGCGTTGGCATTGGGCCTGACTGTGGGCGGGGATGTGGTCGAGGCGGCATCGCTCGCGAATGCGGCCGCCGGCATTGTCGTGAGCAAACGCGGCACCGCCACGGTCAGCCCGGGCGAAATCATGGCGGCTCTGTCGCCGAGCGGGCGCGCCGATCCCACGAAGATCTTTACCCTGGAAAGCGTGCTGGAGCTGGTGCGTCATTGGCGTGCCGAGGGCGTGAAAATCGCCTTCACCAACGGTTGCTTCGACTTGCTGCATCCGGGGCATATCTCGCTGCTGGACCAGGCGCGCCGCACCGCGGACCGGCTCGTGGTCGGAGTGAACGCGGACATTTCCATATCCCGCCTCAAGGGCCCGAACCGGCCGGTGCAGGGGGAGGTGGCGCGCGCCACAGTCTTGGCGGCGATCAAGGCCGTCGATGCCGTAGTCATTTTCGCGGACGACACGCCGCTGCAGCTCATCGACATGCTCTCGCCCGATGTGCTGGTCAAGGGAGCCGACTACACGCTCGACACCGTCGTGGGTGCGGACCTGGTGCTTGAACGAGGCGGCAAAGTGGTGCTGGCCGAACTCTTGACCGGCCACAGCACCACCGAAACCGTGAATCGGGCCGTCCAACGTGCGTAATGCCGTCCGAAATGCGTAATGAGGTCGTCATCCTCGATCGGGACGGGACCATCGTCGTCAATCATGGTTACCTCGCCGACCCCGCGGGACTGGAATTCGCACCCGGTGCGGCGCAAGCACTGCAATGGCTTTACTCTCACGGCTACCGTTTGGTGGTAATCAGCAACCAATCCGGGGTCGGCAGGGGTTTTTTCTCCTTGGAGCGCCTGGCGGCGATGAATGCACGTTTGAACGCCATGGTGGAAGGTTCGGGCGCCCGGCTCGAGGCGATCTATTGCTGCCCGCATGCGCCGGATGCCGCTTGCGCCTGCCGAAAGCCGGCCCAGGGCTTGATGCTGCGGGCTGCTTCTGATTTGGGGTTCAACCCAGAGTCCGCCATAGTGATCGGGGACAAGGGATCCGATGTCGAGTTCGGCCGCGCGGCCGGGGCCATGACCATACTGATTGCCCCCACTGCAGCCGTTGCGGGCGGCGCAGTCGATGCAAATGCCGAGACACGCCCCGATCTTATTGCAGCAAATCTACTGGAAGCTGCCCGGGCCGTGACTTCCGGACACGGGCATCACGCTCGCTGAACCCAAGCGTGCGCGCTCGAACGCCAGCGCCGGCAATTCACTGATCGATCGCGAAGGGCGCCGTCGCCGCCGAGGCGTCCGCAACCTTTGCTCATCGCCTTACTCCCGATAGACCCGCAACCGCCCCATCGCGGCGACGCTCGGCCGCTTCATCAAGACGCAATCCGCGCCCATCCGTGCGCATCGTCGATCCGTTGCATGACAGATCACTCCAAGTCGCGCACTCAATATGTTGAATTCGTCATGGAAGTGCCATTCTCATGACACACCTTTCTCCTACGATTGGCCTCGTGGCGTGTGACGAGGCTCTTCGGGAGAGGGAGTCGAAACGGTGGAACAAAGAAAACAAGCGGTGTCGATACGGCTGGGCGAAAGCGATATTCGCAATATCAAGCGAATGGCTCGGCGTTTGGCGGTGAGGGATTCCGACATCATTCGATACGCCATCAAGACCATGCTGAGCCGGATGTCGCCGCTTTGTGACGCCGCGATCCGGGGGCGCAATCTGGTGCCGGTGCTCGTGGAGTCCGGCGACGATCTGATCCGCTACTTCGAACTGGATGCCTTTCGTCTCGAAAGCATCATCAACGAAGACGTCGAAGAGGGGCGCCAGGTCGAGCGCGACGACATCGCGCTGCTCGCCATGAACGGCCTGCGCCAGGACTACCTGGTAATGCGCATGAAGGACGGCAATGGGGCGACGATGGAAGGGACCCAGCCCGGCCATTCGCTGCGCAGCTACCTCTACGACAAGTACGTATACCGCAGCGGCGATAAGCAGGCCGGCACGAACGGAACCAACGGTCATGTCCCCGAAGTCGCCGAACGCACTATTCGCCGGCGACGGCGTCCTACAGGGCACAGATACGTCAGCCCGTGTAATCGATCTTAAGACAGGTAATTTAGGGGTAAGACCATGAAATCACGCACATTTATTGCATTGGCTTTCCTGGCATTCAGTATCTGGCTGACGCCGTTCTCGGCGTCGAGAGCCGATACGGTGCTGTATGACGCCAGCAGCTTCGTTGAAGGTGAGCAATCCTTCACCCAGTCGTTCAATATCAGCGGCCCCGGGACGCTGACCGTGAGCATCGCGGACATTCCCTGGTTCGACATCGTGTCCGGTTTGAACTGTTTCCTGTCGACGCCCAACAGCCTGATAGATCCGACGGCAAACGGCGGTGGAAGCGAAACCTTCAACGTTGGCAGCGGCACGATCTACGCCCACTGGTTCGGCAATGCGCAGGGTGTCTACGATCTCGGCGTCATCGGCGTGAAGATCACATTCCAGCCCTCGGGCATCCCGGTCCCGCTGCCGGCTTCCCTAGTGTTGCTGCTGTCGGGACTGGGAGTGCTGTTCGGCTGGCAGCGTCGACCCATGCCGCCGGCCGCGGCGGCTCTGTCCACGGCGGCCGCCTAATCCACGGGCGTTTACAAAATAATGACGGACGGAGTCGAAATGTAGTCGGTTGCAATGAAACTCTCATATGCGGCCCATAAACTTCACGGCCCTTACGTGGTGCGGGGCGTAACACCGTGGTGCCGAAGTTGAACTTGCTCAAAGCTCTATTGCTCTTACTCGTCGCGTGCAGCGCCGGCGCCCGGGCTGGAGATTCCGAGGCCGCGAGCGGCTACAAGCTGCAGCCCGGCGATGTGCTGACGGTGAATGTGTGGAAGGAAACGGACTTGCAGGGTGACGCGCTCATCCGTCCGGACGGCGCAATGTCGTTTCCGTTGGTCGGCGAGTTACAGGCGGCCGGACACACCGTCGCGGAACTGACGGCCATGCTCGATGAGCGCATTCGCAAGTTCGTACCGGACGCGGTCGTCACCGTAACCGTCAAAGTGACCGCCGGCGATCGTGTCTATGTCATCGGCAAGGTGAATCATCCCGGCGATTTCCCGTTGATCCGTCCCATCGATGTCATGCAGGCGCTGAGCCTCGCCGGCGGCGCCACGCCGTTCGCGGACACCAATGCGATCCGGATTCTGCGGCGCGACGGCGACCATTTGTCGTCCATTACCTTTCGCTATGGCGACGTCGAGAAGGGGCGCAAGCTTGCCCAAAACATCTTACTGCAGAGTGGTGACACGGTTGTCGTCCCATGACGCGAGGCCGTTGGGCCTGCGGCTGCTCAGCGGCGGTCGCGATGTGCGTTGCTAAGTCCGCGATGGGCGGAGTGTGGGGCATGGATCCGGTGGTGGGCGTCGTCGGCGACTATTCCACGAATCCGGCGCTGCTCGAGGCGCCGCACACGGCCGAGGCCGATGGTGCTGTGCTCCTTGACGCTCCGACGGCCTACAACGGCAACGGCTTCGAACTTTTCATCGCGCCCAGCTTTCGTCTCAGCAACAGTCAAGGGTATGAATCTCTGGCCTCCGACTACGAGCACTTGAATGTCAAGAGCGAATTCGACACCGATCGCAGCGTGTTGGCCGCGGCCCTCGGCGCCAACCGGGATTCCAGTCTCTATTCAGATTATCTGTCCAATGGTTCCACGGGCGTAAGGCGCGATACGTTGACGGCGGACTTGAATTGGGACCGCCACCTGACCGAGCGCGTCGAATTCGACGCCGACGTCAATACGGTGCAGGTGCGGTTCGGTCGAGCGGTCGGTATCGCGACGCTCACGGACTATAAGGATACGAGCGTTTCGCCGACGGTTTCCTGGAATACCAGCGAGCGAGGCAAACTCACCGTCACGGCCAGTGCAAGCCGCTACAACTCGCTCGATGGCGCGAGTGAAAGCCGGAGCGCCAACCTGCAAGCCGGCTTCGCACGCAGCTTGAGTGAAATATGGTCCTTGACGGTGAACGCCGGCTATTCGAGGGCACTCAATCATCTGAATACCGACGAAGAATACCTCGTTTTGACGCCGCAGGGACTGGTGCCCGTGTTCGTTCCGATCGCGTTGGAATCCGCCCAAAACGGTACGGTGTATTCGGTTGACCTGAGCCGCAAAGGCGAGCGCCTGTCGTTCGATGCGACCGCGTCGCGCCAGCTCGCACCCACCGGCTATGCGTTCTTATCCAAGCAAAGTTCGGTGGAATTGACGGCTACTTGTCTTTATTCCGACCGCTGGTCTTTCAGCGCCGACCTTCACTACCTACAAGCGCAAGATCCGCAGCTCCAGGGCGGCATCGAAAACCGGACGCCGCTCTACGTCAGCGTCGGCGCGAATTGGCAGTGGTCGGAGTTCTGGAGGGTCACGTTCGGCGCGTCGCGCGTCTCGGAACGCTTTCAGCCGCCGAACATCGACGTCGCATCGAATGAAGTGTCGATCAAGATTTCCAGAACGTTCAATCACATAAAGTTTTGACGACGCCTATCATGGATACGCCGCAACAGAGCAATCAACCCAATACGCGTGAGCGGCTGCTTGCCTATTGGCGCAGACGCTCGATCTTCTTCATCGTGGCGCCCGCCGCGGCCGCGCTCGCGATATTGCTGGCCATACTACTGCCGGCCACCTATCGATCCGCCGCCACCATACTGATCGAACAGCAAGAAATCCCCCAGGACCTCGTACGGTCGGTCATCACATCCTTCGCGGACCAGCGCGTACAAATCATCACCCAACGGGTGATGACGACGCAGAATCTGTTGCAGCTGATCGACCGCTACAAGCTCTACCCGGATATTCGCGACAAGGAGCCCCGCGAAGTCTTGCTGAAGAAAATGCGTGACGACATCGGAATGCACATGATCAGCGCCGACGTCATCGATCCTCGCAGCGGTCGGCCGACACAGGCGACCATTGCGTTCTCGGTGTCGTATCAGAGCCGCTCACCGGACTTGGCGCTGAAGGTCGCAAACGAACTCACCACCCTATACCTCAACGAGAATCTGACGTCCAGAATACGCCTCGGAGATCAAACCGCAGAGTTTTTCAGCGAGCAAGTGACGCGGCAGGCGGCACACATCGCCGAATTGGACAAGAATCTCGCCGCGTTCAAGGAAAAGCACCACGATGAACTTCCCGATTTGCTGCAGCTCAATATTCAATCAGCCCAGCGAACCGATCTCGACTTGAGAGACGCTCAGAATCAAATCGCCGCCCTGGACTCCCAGAGCATCATGCTGCAGGCGGAGCTGGCCCAGATCAGCCCGAATGCGCAGGTCTACAAGGACAGCGGCCAGCGGGTTTTCGGGCCGGAGGATCGGCTGAAGGACTTGAAATCGCAGCTGGCAATCGACAAGGCGCGCTACGGCTCCGACTACCCTGATGTCATCACCACGGAACGCGAGGTTGCGGGCCTGGAAAAGGAGGTCAACTCCGAGGACGGTACGGCGGACCGGCTGCGTCAACTAACCGACGCAAAGACCAAATTGGCGGTCGCCCTGCAGAAATACTCGGCCGAGTATCCCGATGTCGTGCATCTTCAACATGAGGTGGACAGTCTGCAGAAAGCCGTCGATGCGGATGCGAACGCCGGCACGAAGAATATCGAGCGCACGCACGCGGACAACCCCGCGTACCTTCAAGTGAAGGGCCAGCTGGATGCATTGACGACACAGCGAGACGCAGCGATCAAGAAGCGCGACGAATTGCAGGCCAAGTTGAATGACTACGACAATCGCGAGGAGAAATCGCCGGAAGTCGAGCGTCAATACCGCGAAATGGCGCGCCAGCTCGACAGTGCGCAGGTCCAATATCAAACCATTCTCGCAAAGCAGACCGAAGCACAGGTGTCCAGGAACCTGGAGGTGGATCGAAAGGGTGAGAAATTCACGTTGATCGAGCCGCCGCTACCTCCCGAAAAACCAATCAGCCCAAATCGCAGGATGATCGTGGCGGTCGGCCTGCTGATGTCGCTGGCCCTGGGAGTCGCGGCGGTCATCGCACGGGAGTCGTTCGACGGGTCGGTACGCGGTCCCGCGGATGTCAGACAGCTGTTCGAGGTGCCGCCGCTCGCGTGCATTCCCGTCATCTCTACCGCGGACGACAAAAAGCGGCGCCGGCGCATCGTCCGTTATTCCTGGAGCGGCGGCACGGCGGCCGTTCTCCTGTCTACGGCCATGGTGCACTTGTTCGTCATGCCGCTCGACGTCGTGTGGCAGGTCCTCTTGCGTCGGTTTGGGATATAGGCCATGGACAGGATTCGAAGAGCATTGGATCTTGCTCGGCTGCAACGGGACATCCCCGCCGAAGCGAGCCTATCCGATCGCCCGTCCCAGCCCACGGCGCGAGGTCCGGCGGCGGCCGGCTCCGGCACGGCCAGAACGCCTCCGACACCCATCATCTATCATCGAACGCGGGTGTTCACGCCTTCCGCCGCGACTCTCGAAGCGAATCGCGTGGTCAATCCCATGTCCTCCGACCCCGGCGCGATGGCGTTTCGAATGCTGCGCACACAGGTTCTGCAACGAATGGATGCCAACGGTTGGCGCTCGTTGGCAATATTCAGTCCGGGCGCCCACGACGGAAAGACGACTACCGCGATCAATCTGGCGGTCAATCTCGCGAACGACCGACTCCATACGGTGTTGCTCGTCGAATTCGACTTCAAGCACCCGGCGCTGGCGGCCCGGATCGGATTGTCGCCCGAGTTCGGCGGAGACGATGCGCTGAGCGGTGCGGCGGCGGTTGAGGATTGTCTGTACCACGCCGAAGGGTTCGACCGATTCGTCATCCTTCCGGCCCGCGGCAAGATGACGAATTCCTCGGAAATTCTCGCGGGGCCGCGCAGCCGGGAGTTGGTGAGCGAACTGCGGGCGCGCTATCCCGAGCGGATCGTCATATTCGATTTGCCGCCGGTTCTCAGCGCCGATGATGCGCTAGCCTTTGCTCCGCTGGTCGACTGCGGATTGGTGGTCGCGTCCGAGGGGCGTACCCGCCGCAGCGATCTGGCGCGTACCGTGGAATTGCTGCACAAGACACCGCTGGTCGGAACGGTATTGAACCGTGCGGTTGACGCTCCGAGCGGCTATTGAGGAGCAGCGATGTACGAGCGCCACTTTGGCTTGACCATTAAGCCGTTCGCGATTACCCCTGATCCTGCATTCCTCTACCTATCGCGGCAACACGCGATGGCGCTTACCATGCTCGAATACGGCCTGGAATCTCAGGCGGCTTTCTCGCTGCTGACCGGAGAAATCGGCTCGGGAAAAACCACGCTGGTGCGGGCGCTGCTGCGGCAGCTCGGCGGCCAAGTCGCCGTCGGCCTGATCAGCAATACTCACGGCCGGTTTCGATCGATACAGGGCTGGGCCCTCTCGGCACTGGGTATCGTGCCCGGCGATGACTCTGAAATCGCCGTTTATGAGGCCTTGGTTGACTCCTTCGTGCGTCAATATTCCAAGGGCCGGCGTACCTTGTTGATATTCGACGAGGCGCAGAACCTGTCGATCGAGACTCTGGAGGAATTGCGTCTGCTGTCGAATGTCAATTCCGAAGAAGATCTGGTTCTGCAGATTCTACTGGTGGGCCAGCCGGAGCTGCGCGACAAGCTGTCGCGCCCGGAACTGAGGCAATTTGCGCAGCGGGTATCCGTCGATTTTCACTTAAAGCCGCTGAATGTCCAGGAAACGCATTCCTATATCCACCATCGGATAAAAATGGCCGGAGGCGATTCCGCGCTGTTCTCTCCGGAGGCCATCGAACTCATGTACGCGCGCACGAACGGCGTGCCGCGATTGCTGAATCATCTCGGCGATTTTGCCTTGGTGTACGCCTACGCAGACGGCCGCACGTCCGTAGACGCCGATCTCATTGACCAAGTGCTGCGCGATCGCACTCAGGGACAAAACTTGCCGACGTTTCCGCTTGCTGATTCCATCGGCGTGGGATAGCCGCCGCACCGTGATGGCCCGTGTCTTGCTCATTGGCTTGACGCTCATTGTCTGCAAGGCGTGGGGAGAAGGGCTGAGTCCCGATCGCCTCGGCGTGATTTACAACCGCGACGATCGCTCCAGCGTCGATGTCGCACAATATTATGCGAAGCGGCGGCGTATTCCCGAAGCCAATCTGATCGGCTTGTCGGTCCCCAACCGCGCCGTCATCACTCGCGACGAGCTCAAGCGCCTTCGGTCGCAAATGCTGCTCGCTCTGCCGACCAATGTGCAGTCCTTGCTGCTGGTGTGGCCGCGCCCCTACGCGGTCGAATGCATGTCGGTGACCACCGCGTTCGCGGCGGGCTACAAGGCGGGCTTTTGTGGAACGGGTTGCGGTGGCACGATCAAGAGTCCGTTATTCGACTCGGACGGTTGGCTGCCGGCCGACACCACGGGGTGGCTGCCGGCAATGCTGCTGCCCAGCGCGGATGAGGCGCTGGCGAGAGCGGTGATCGATCGCGGTATCGAAGCGGATGGATCAGATCCTCCTGGAAGCGTGTACTTGATCAGAACGCGGGATGCGGCGCGCAATGTCAGAGCCGCGGGGTTCGCGGACGCGGAGCAACGGCTGTCGGGTCGGGTAAACATAGTCGATGCCTCGACGCCGATCGACGCGCCCGTGACCGGCATACTGGCCTACTTCACCGGCGTCGCGCAGGTCAGGGAAATGTCCAAACTGGGCTTTCGACCTGGGGCCGCGGCGGATCACTTGACCTCCACGGGAGGAGATCTCGAAGGGTCGAAGCAGATGTCGGCGCTGGAATGGCTGCGCCAGGGTGCCACCGCTTCGTACGGCTCCGTATCCGAGCCCTGCAATATTCCTGGAAAGTTTCCCAATCCAGCGGTGTTTGTCGCCCGATATATCCACGGCGATACCTTGCTCGAGGCCTATTGGAAGAGCGTTGAAATGCCGGGGCAGGGCCTGTTTATCGGGGAACCGTTGGCGCGCCCCTACGAGTCCGGGCGATGAGAGTTCTGCGAACGATGATCGCGTCGGCGATTGCGATTTTATGCCTATGCGTCGGCCCGGCGGTACTCGCAAAAAACCTGCTTCTGAACTCTTCGTTCAATCTAGCCACCAATCACACCATCCCCGACTATTGGGGCTTGCACCACGCCGCTGCACTGCAGTTCCGCGACCTGTATTCTCAGTACGGATTGGTGGATGCCCCGCGAGGCCCGGTGGCCGGCGCACGGGTGCTCAAAATCACCAACAGCGATACGGGCTTTCCCTATCTCTACCTGCTATCCAGGGTGCCGCAGAGCAAACTTCCCTCGGGAGAGTATGTATTTTCCGTGTACATGATGGCCGATCGGCCAGGAAACGCGATCGATTTGGCGCCGTCGCTAGAGCACTTGGGCGAAAGGAATTCTGTAAGAGTCACAACCCAGTGGCGCCGATATTCCGCTGAATTTCGATTTGATGATCGTGACGGGGCTCCGCTAAGCCCCATGCTCGCGTTTCCGGATCGCGGAACTTACTGGATTTCCGCTCCACAGCTGGAGTTCGGCGGCTCCTTGACGCCCTATGCGCCGGCTGCGGAAGATTCCGATCTCGGCCGGCAGAGCGCGGCGCAACGCAGTGCCGCCGCCGCCGCACTCTCAGACATCGCGGTCGCCACGAGTTCTGCGCCGGTCGAGGCACCGTCGGCGCGCTTTGAGTACAGCGTCTATACCGATGAGCCCATCGCGCGCCTTAGAATGGTTTACGGCGGTGTTCCCGCAATCGCCGGCACGACGACCTGCGATTCGACCGCCGCGGGCGAGGGCAACTCTCCGTTCTTCTCCTCCCGAGTTGCACCGGCCGGCGGGCGAACCCGGGACGTCGATTTCCCCATCGCCAGCCTGGCTCCAGGAGAGTACACATGCTCGGTACGAGGACCCGGAGGGGTTGTGTCGGCAAAGCTGACCAAGCTGCCCCCCAGGCCCCTGATCGTCCGCATCAATCAGTTCCGCCATACGCTGGAAATCAACAAGAGTCCGTTCCACATCCGCGGCATCATGGTGGGGGATGTCGTCCCTCCCGAATGGTATTTTGCCGATGTGGTCGACCACGGCATCAATACGCTTTTCTACTATCCGCGGTCGCGGGCCGATGGCGCCTTTAACACCCTCGAGCTGGATGCCCTGCTCAGGCTGGCGCACAAATACGGCTTGAAGGTCATCATCAATCCGGCCGTCGCGGGGCTGTACAGCGGCGCTTGGAAGCCTCGGCTGGCGCGCTACTGCGATTTAGTCCGCCGCTATGCAAACAGCGACAGCATCATCGGATGGTTCGCGGTGGATGAACCACTGGAGGGGGCCCTGCAGAAACACGATCTGGCCGACATATATACGATGATCAAGACCATTGACCCCTACAGGCTGGTGTTCATCAACTGGGGCTCCGATGATGTGCCCGCCGGCGTCGGGGTGGAACCGCACGGCTCGCTGGCCGCAACGGATCTCTATTCCATTGATTATTACCCGTTCGCGAACAGCCACACCAGCATGGAGATATATGCCTTGAGGACGATTCGCGCGCTGAGAACCGCCGAGCTGGCGGGGCGGCCGGGGCATTCGTGGCTGCAGCTCTACGGATATCTCGATGTGACGCGCGAGCCTACGGGACCCGAGCTGAACTTCATGGCGTATGTCGACGTGCTGTACGGCGGGAACTACAGCTTCTGGCAGGAGAAATCAAACGCCAAGTCAACCTGGGACCAGGTGGGAAAAACCAACCATGAAGTCGATGTCCTTACAAAACTGTTGACGCTGAATCCGCAAGCGTCCGAGCTCGAGGCGCCGACGCTCTTCGGCCGTTATCTTTATTCGGCGTGGCAAGCGCAAGGGGACTACTACCTCATAGTCGTCCACGTTTCGGGCCAGACTGAAACCTTCGCGCTCGATCTGAAGCCGATCTTCGGTTCTCGAGTCACTCGGGTCGGCAGCTACTTCGGCGAGACCTCGGACCGGCTTGCAGGAACCACCCTCGAGGATTCATTCGATGCCTATGGGACTCGCGTTTACAAAATCGACCTGGCCCGCCGGTAGCGGGCGGTGGTCATAGGAATCACGATGGCCAGAATCACTGTGGTTGTGCCGGTTTTCAACCGTCGAGACGAGCTGAGGCGCGCCTTGGCGAGCTTGAGGGCGCAGACGCTGGCTGATTTCGAATGCTTGGTCGTGGACGACTGTTCCACCGTACCGATCGAGCCCGTGGTGACCGAACTGTCCGATCATCGGTTCCGGTACTTGCGCAACGGACACAACGGCGGTCCCTATAACGCGCGAGTCATGGGATATCGCCACATGAGCGCCGAGTACCTATTGCAGCTCGACAGTGATTGGGAAGCCTATCCCTGGGCGCTGTCCCAGGCGGCCCGCTACTTAGATGAGTATCCTCAGGTCGATGCAGTGTCCGGAATGCACGTTCGCCAATCGGACTTGGCCATGTTCGTGCGTGTCAATGGGGGTAAGAAGATCGTCAGCCCCGAGGAATACCGCAACGGTTCCTTGGTGCCCGACTGCGTCGGCGCCGTAAGGCGGTGCGTGGTGGAGGAATGGCTTCGCAAAAGAAGCGACTATTTCGCCATGGAATTTCACCAATGGTTCACATTCGGCCTGCAGCATAGCCAGCTATACGTGGATGAGCCCTGGACCCGGTATCACGTGGATGGGAGCGACCGGGTGTCCGCCGGGCAAAATTCCCGGCAACTCGATGATTATATGAAATTCATCGATGAACACGATGGATACCTACGGTCCGTCCGCGCGCCGTTCCTGTCGGACCTTTTATTCGTAATATGGCTAAATTTACTCCGAGCCGGCCGCACGGCCGACCGAAAACGGGTCGAAACCTATCTCAAGCTGAGACATGTACCCGTCGCACGAAAGCTGGGCGCGAAGCTGGCCAGAAAGGTCTCCGCCATGGCGGCGAAGCAGTCCGGCAACATCAGCAAGGCATTTTGCATATAGATGACGGCCGGGGACGAGGAACGATGACAAACGGCATTCCCGCGATCAGCGTCATTACTCCCTCGTTCAATCAAGGGGCGTACATCGAGCAAACGATTCAGTCGGTGCTCCATCAGAATTGCGCCCAGGTGGAGCATATTGTGATGGACGGCGGATCGACCGATGGCACGGTCGATGTCTTGAAGCAATATCCCCATCTAATCTGGCGGTCGGAAAGGGATCGTGGCCAAGCGGATGCGCTCAACAAGGGACTGGCTCTCGCCAGGGGAACCATCGTCGGCTGGATAAACTCCGACGACTATTACAAGGAAGGCATCTTCGGCTCGGTCGCCCGCCATTTCGAATCGAGCGGGGCCTCGTGGGTGGTTGGAAGGCAGGCCCATGTATTCGACGATGACTCTCCGGCCGTCTTCCGGGACAGCCCGAAGATCACCTTTGATGCGCTGGTGCGGGACCCCGACA
The DNA here is from genome assembly GCA_963784105.1 of uncultured Gammaproteobacteria bacterium. Classification (GTDB taxonomy): domain Bacteria; phylum Pseudomonadota; class Gammaproteobacteria; order Steroidobacterales; family Steroidobacteraceae; genus Bog-1198. Next base: position 235,517 of record CAWAQE010000002.1, on the reverse strand, counting down.
TCGTCAGGCAGCAGGCCGCGTTCTATAAACGCAGCGCCCTGGAATCCGCGGGCGGGTGGAACCCCGGCTGCCACATGGCCATGGACTACGACCTATGGGTGAGGCTCTCTAAAATCTCGTCGCCTGTCATGGTCGGAGAAGATTGGGCGTTTTTCCGCATACATGCCGCACAGAAGACCGGACAGGCCAACATTCTGCGGCAGTCCGCCGAGATCACGGCCATCTTGCGCCGTGAAAGGGTCGCGGTGCGATTGATCGCATCGCACCGCGCCAAGAAATCATGGTACTGGATGAAAGGCGTGGCGAAGGAAGGTTTGATTCGTCTAGGGATGGTTCCGAAGCGATATCGCTCTCGTCCCATCAGGCAAGGTTAGGGTTCGACCGTGAAAATCGTGCACTTGACATGGGGACTCGGTGTAGGCGGCGCCGAGAGCATGCTGGTCGACATCGCGAATGAGCAGGCTGCGGCGCACGAAGTCTGGGTGGTCGTAGGCAATGAGGACATCGACTCGTCGGTCGTTCGGGGCTTCGACCGATCCATCAGGCTGGTAAATATGGGCCGGCCGCCCGGCAGCGCAAACCCATGGTATTTCGCCAAGCTGACGGGGTGGATTTGGCGGATCGATCCCGATGTCATGCACGCGCATCAGGATAGCTTCGCGCGCATCAAGAGGCTGACATCGGCGCCCATGGTGCTCACCGTCCACAACACTCGCCTGCCGCTGAGCCATGGGTTGGCGGCCTTCGATTCGGTTCTTTGCATCAGCAAGGCGGTGCGAAACGATGTGACTTCGCGCTTTCCGGATTGCCCCGCGCGAATCATCAGCAACGGGATCAAGTTCAGGGCGGCGACGCTCAAATCCGCCTACGGTTTCAGGCCGTTTAGAATCGTTCAGATCAGCCGGCTCGCACACGAGCAGAAGGGACAGGATGTGCTGATCCGCTCCCTGCAGCATGTGCTGGAACGGCTCGGCCGGGATTCTGTCGGCGTCGACTTCATCGGTGAAGGTGCTTCGCTGGAGTATCTCCAACGCCTATCCGAGGAGTGCGGAGTCCAGGAGCAATGCCGCTTTCTGGGAGCCATCGCCCGGCCCTCCATCTACGGCAGGCTCTGTGAGTATGATTTGCTGGTTCAGCCGTCCCGCTACGAGGGGTTTGGGCTGACTATCCTGGAAGGCATCGCAGCAGGATTGCCGGTGCTGGTGTCGGACATCGAAGGTCCGATGGAAATCATCGCCGGCGGACGGCTCGGCTGGAGCTTTCGTTCCGAGGATCCGCAAGATCTGTCCGACAAAATAATCGAGCTATTCGCTCTGTCGAAGCAGCCGGATTTCGCGCAACGGCTGCGCGATCGGGCCGAACAAAGCCGGTCGCTATTCGACGTCAAGCTGACCGCCTGCAAGTATATCGACGAATACTCGAGGCTCATTGCAGAGACAAGCGCGCTGGGTTCGAGGGCCTGACGGCGGCATACGTACATGAGCACCAAAGTAATGGTTATCGAGGCCGGCGACTTCGACGCATTTCCCGTCGGCGGTCAATTGACCACCGTCCGGCAGTTGATCGCGGTTTTCGGCGATCGCCTCGCGCTGGTCGGCGTCTCTACCCAGGCCGAACCCATCGGCCGCTGGTTCAAGAAAGCCATCGGCGGCATCGAGTATGATTTTTTCAGCATAGGATATGTGGATCCATCGATACGAAAGCCGAGGATCCCGCGCCGTATAGACACATTGCTTCGTCTCAAATTTCATAAAAAGGGCATCTTGTCGCTGGGATTGAATGCCGCCTTCGTCATTGCGCCCGAGGTCATGCTGGCGATCAAGGGGTGGGGATTGCGTATAGCATTCTTGTTTCCCGGCGTGGAGAATCCGTTGAACAAGCCGAGATACGCCGTCGGCAAATGGCTTGCCGAGCCCTATGAACGCTGCCTTTTCTCGGCACTGGCCACCCGCAGCGAATTGATCATGGCAGCGGCCGATCAGAAGGCGATTCAATCGATGAAGAATCGGAGCCGAGGCGTGCTGGATCATAGATCGATAATCCAGTCGCCGACGCTGGTCGACACTCAGATATTCAATGTCCATCGTGCGCCCGTGCCCGCGCCTGTGTTGGGGTCGGCGCCAGGGCCGGAGCTAGCACCAGGGCTCGGGCCGGCGCCGGGTTCCGGACCCATGCTGGTGTGCTGCGGGCGGCTCAATTTGGTCAAAGGCTGGGATTTGATGCTCGACGCCTTCTTGCAGGTCAGACGCGAAGTGCCTGCCGCTACGCTCCATTTCATCGGCGACGGCGAGGATCGCGGCAAACTGGAGAAGAGGATCAGTGAAGCCGACGCCGCAGAGTCGGTCTTCATCACCGGCTTTCTGGAGCCCCGGAGCGTGGCCCGGATGCTGAATTCGGCCCACGTGTTCTTGTTGGGGTCGCATTGGGAGGGATGGCCTACCGCACTCGTAGAAGCCTTGGCCTGCGGCCTGCCCGCCGTCGCCACCGATGTCAGCGGTGTTTCCAGCCTGATCGAGCCGGGACGCAATGGCTACATCGTCAAAGATCGCGACGTTGAAGATTTCGCGCGCAAGATCATTGCCGCCTTGAAGCTTGAATGTCCGAACCCGACATCGCTGAAAATCGGCGGCCGGCATTCACTGGCCGGCTGGAAGATGAAACTTTGCGAATTATGGGAGCCGTTTCGAAATGCGTGAAGTTCTTATCGAGTGAGGCGCTCACGAAATACCAACCAAAGAAACAAGGGTGCGGACACCACGGTTCGGCGCCACAGGCGCTTGGGTTCCCGAGGCAGCCTGTATAGCCACTCGAGACCGACATCGCAAATCCATTGGGGCGCTCGGCGCGTCACGCCGGCGTAGTAATCGAATACGGCGCCGATGGAGCCGATGACGGGAACGTGCAACCGGGACACATTCGCGGCTACCCACTTCTCCTGCTTCGGCGCCGTCATGCCCACCCATAGCACGTCGGGCGCGAATCGCCGGATATCCGCAATCATACGGGCGTTTTCTTCCTCCGACCACGGCCTGAACGGGGGAGAAAGTGCGGCGAGTGTGATATGGGGGAAATCGACGCTCACGCGCTCCGCGAGCTTCAGCAGAACCGCATCGCTCGATCCAAAGAAAAACGCCTTGCCGCCCGCCTCATTCAACTTCGTCATCATGGCCACGAAATAGGCCGATCCCGTGATTCTCGGACCGATCGAGGTGCCGGCCAGAGCGGCCGCCCACGTACAGCCGACGCCGTCGGCGACCACGGCGCTCGCTTTCTCGAGAGCCTCACTGAATTCGGCATCTCCGCGCGCGGCCACCAACGAGTGCGGGTTCGCGCAGGCGAAGATGAAGGAGTCGCCGCGATCCCGCATCGCGGATTCAGACGCCGATACGAGTTCTGTCAACGAGCGGGTGCCGATGCGGATGCCCAACATACGGCCCGGCGCCATCGTGCTCATGCCGTCCAATGCCCCCGCTATTCTCTAGGGATCGCGGACCCAAGCCGCGCCGCAGTCATGTGCCGGAGCTTCCATCGTACGTAGATCATGAGGGGCACAAAATTCAGAAGACCCCAAGTGAAAATCGTAGCCCAGGGTAGTCCGGCGCTGCCATAACGCCGCGCGAGGTAGACTTTCGCCGTGATGCAGCTCACGCCGAATAGGGCGGCGACGGCGATTTGCAAGTGCAGGAATCCGGAACCGTTGAGGAAGGCCGCCAAAGCGATTCCGCAACCATCCATGACGGTCCAAACGGCGAGACCAACCAGCAAAATCATCGGCGGATGGATGGTCGGCCCGGCCCACCAATAGATCAGTTCTCGTGACCCCAAGAGCAATACGATGGCTGCACCGGTTGAAGCGAGCAGCACCAATGTCATTGATTTGCGGAGCGAGTGCTTAACCCAGGAAATGTCTCCCCGAGAGATTGCTTCGGCATAGGCGGGCCACAGCGGAGTCACGAACATGGTCGCCATCATCGTGATCAACGCAAACATTCGCTGCGGGATGACATATTCCGGAACGTTGACCGCGCCGACCGCGCGAGCAATGACGAGCCCGTCGGCTGAGTAGGCGATTGCAACAACGACCTGCAGAACGAAGAAGAGTACTCCGATGGACATTATTTGCTTGACGGTGTCCAGCGAAGCGAATCTCCACCGGGGCCTCAGGTCGGGGCGGCGCACACCGAAAAAGAACAACCCATTCATGAGACGCGCAGTGAGCGGTGCGGCGGCGAAGGCCAGAACCAGGATGGGCAATCCCACGCGCAGCCATATTCCCGCCACCAAGCCCACGAGCGTCAGCACGCTGCCCAGGAGCTGCCAGAGATCCGTGATAAAGCCTTCCTGCAGGCCCTGCTGTGTGCGCTGAATGATTCCGGCCGGAAGATTCAGCGCGAAGCAAATGGCGAACACCATGAGAGTAGGCCCCGCGTCGACGCGCGCCGCCGGTGATGTGACTCTGAAGAAGTCCGCCCAGGGTATGAAGCCATAGGCCGAAAAGAATAGAATGAGCAATACGCCGGAAATCATGCACAGCGACGCGAACGCGCTTGAAATGGCCCTCTTGATGCCCTCGACATCGTTCTTCCCGTGCGCTTTCGCGACCGAATTCAACAACCCATTGCCCAAGCCGAAATCGGCGAAGTCGGCCATGACGATTACCGAGCTGATCGTCATCCACAACCCGAACCGTTCGGTACCTAGATAGCGAAGTGCAAGCGGTACGGTGACCAGCGAAGCGCCGATCTGGACGGCGCGAGCCGTCGCCGCGGTAATGCCCGAAAGCGCCGCTCTACGGTTTCTCTCCGCGCCCCGTTCCGCCGCGACATTGCTGAATTGCGCCATCGGTCTGGTGGCCAAGCGCAGATCCAGGAGGAAACTCCGTACGCCGGCGATTGCGTTCAATCCGATTCTCTCCGAGGATTCGTTGGCTGTAGGCGGTTAGTGTGGGCGGGTCGCTATGAGTCGGATGCGCCACGCGGTGCATTGTATATGCACATGCCGCGAATGTCCCAGGGCGCGGGCAGCACGGCCCGCGTGAATCCAAGTGAAATAATCGGTACATAAATGGATGCTATGTTTCGCGGCTGGACGGTGAATTCATTGGTTTCAGACATATTCAAACTGCCCGTCGCCGCCGATTTTCACGGTGCAGATAGTTTCGTGTGCCGCGCGTGCGGCAAGGCGGCCGTGGAGTGGTGCACGGGGCCGCTGTTGGATTTGAGCGTGCGTTACCTGCGGTGTCCGTACTGCGAGTATCTGCAGACGGAATATCCCTACTGGCTCGAGCGCGCGTACGCAAACAGCATCAACGCCTCGGACACGGGCATAATGGCGCGCAATTCAATGAATGTAAGAGTCGTGCTCGCCACGTTATTGGCCATGGGAGGCCTTGATATGCGAGTGGTCGATTTTGCGGGCGGATACGGCATCCTGACGCGACTGCTGCGGGATGTGGGGGTGGATGCCTCATGGTCCGATCATTACTCATCCAATCTGCTGGCACGCGGCTTCGAGCATACCGGCGAGCCGGCGCAACTGGTCACGGCATTCGAAGTCTTCGAGCACTTCGTTGAACCCGCGGCCGAGCTCGACGAGATGCTGGCCATCGCTCCCAATGTGCTTCTATCCACTCAGATCGTGCCGGAACCGCCGCCGCCGCCGGGGCAGTGGTGGTACTACGGCGCTGAACACGGGCAGCATATCGGCTTCTACACGGTTAGGACGCTGCAGGAGCTGGCCGCCCGCCGGGGAAGATACTTGATCAGCGACGGCCGCTCTCTTCACTTGATGACGGAAAGAAAAATGAGCGCAACCCTCTGGCGTTGTTGCTTGCGCCTGCGCAAGTTGGCGGGATTTTTTGCCGCGAGGATGCTCGAGTCCAAAACTATCGAAGACCATATTCGAGTCGCCGGCGGTTAGCCGAGACTGACAATGCCGCACGTCGCTTACGATCATCAGGTATTCAGCTGGCAAGAGTACGGCGGGATATCCCGCTATTTTTACGAGCTGGCCGGTCGAGTCAACGCATTCGACGGCTTCTCCGCGTCCATTGTCGCTCCGCTGTATGTGAATCGCTATCTAAAGAACGGAGGGATGCGAGCCAAGGGTATGTACTTGCCGCCGTTATCGAGAGGGGTGCGCGCTGTAGAGTTCATCAATCGCCGTTTAGAATCAGCGTGGCTGAGGATTCGACGGCCCGATGTCTTGCATGAAACCTATTACCCCGCGACGTCATCGGCGCCCAAGGGCTGTCCGATCGTAATCACGGTGCACGACATGATTCAGGAAAAGTTCAGCGCCGCCTTCGGACTGAATGATGAGACCTCAGTCAAGAAGCGGGCTGCCGTCTTGCGCGCCGACCGGGTGGTGTGCGTATCGGAGAATACCAGAGCGGATCTGATTCAAATATTCAATCCGGATCCAGGGAAGATCCGGACTATTCACTTAGGCGTTGCGGCGAGACGACCGAGCGCTCTATCTATGCCGCCTTCGTTGCCTAAACCATTCTTCCTGTACGTGGGAATGCGCGGGGGCTACAAAAATTTCGCCAATGTCCTCAGCGCGTATGCGGCGCAGCCGATGCTGAGCGAGGAATTCGATTTGGTCGCCTTCGGCTCAAATACATTGACGCCGGAAGAGCACGAAGCGATCGGCTCCCTGCGTCTCGCACCGCACCAAGTTCGTCATTTGGCGGGAGATGATGATCTCCTAGGGTATCTATACGGTAAGGCGGAAGCGCTCGTCTACCCGTCGTTTTACGAGGGGTTCGGCATACCCCCGCTGGAAGCGATGAGTCACGGATGCCCGGTAATTTGCAGCAATGCCAGCTCAATTCCCGAGGTTGTGGGCGACGCCGGTCTATATTTTGATCCCCATAGCGTCGACGCCATCGCTGACGCCATGGAACGCGTCGCGTCGCTCCCATCGCTGCGCTCAGACTTGGCTGCACGGGGCAGGGAGCGGGCGAAGGGGTTTTCCTGGGATCGCTGCGCGGCCCGTACTCTCGATGTCTATCGGGAGCTGATCAATTGAACGGGCCGGGTGGCCGCCTATCGCCGCTGCGGCATGGTTCCGTCATTGCGCGGTTCGGCGCGCGTACGACCCACGAAGGGCCCGGTGCGCCGTGACGGCGCTGTATTTTTTGCTGGCCATCATGGGCTTCGCGGTGTTCTTGGCCCTGCAGCCCAAAGTAAAGGCACTCGTATCTTTCATTCTGATGATGCAATTCTTCGACGCCGGGCCCGGCCAGCTCTTTGGCATGTATGTCTGGGACTATGGCGCAATACTTATGCTGGTCACGGGAGTCGAGGTCTATTGCCGCACTCCCGTTCTGGAGGCGCCGACATTCACCTACCTTGCCGTCCTGAAAATATTTCTCGCCTGGCTGGCGATATGCTTCGCATGGTCATTACTGGTCTACCGGTATCCGCTGCTCAACACCATCAAGAACTCCAGGCAAATGGTGCTGGGCTACTTCATGACGTTGATATTAATTCGCCTGTTTCGGGTGCAGCCGGAAGCCTTCGAATATCTGATGAAATGGTTCTATCGTGTGACTTTCGCACTCATGCCGGTGGTCATTCTCCAATATGCCGTGCACAAGCCGCTGCTATTCGGCTTGGTGAGCGAGTACGAAGGCGTCCTTCGCGACGTACCCGTATTCTTTCCACTGTGCCTTCTGAATCTCTGGATCATCGGTACAAAGGTCCTGACTTCGGAGAAAGTCGCCGCGCACGAATGGGTATACGCGATACTCGCGCTTTCAACCGTTGCATTGAGCTTTACTCGGGGCATCTATATTTCGGTGATGTTCACCGTCGCCGTGCTTCTATATTCCACCTGGCGCGATGGAAGGTTGAAGGCGTCATCGCTGATTACCGTGGCGGCCGTTTGCGTGCTTGCGGTCGTCGGACTCTTGGCGACGGGCCTAGGAGACAGAGTAGTGGGGCGCGCGGCCAGCGGCATTGACCTCTTGGGATCGAGCGAGACGCAATCCATCGATAAGAAGCGCGACGACACATTCAATGGGCGGCTCGGGCTGGCAATGGAACGATTCGCGCTCGTTTCAGCGCAGAATCCCCTCTTGGGATATGGGTTCATCCACGAGGACGACGTGCCGTCCGAGGTCCGCAGCCGCCTGAAATTTGGAACCCCCTTGGGCGGAACTGCGGCGGACCCGACGGCGTATTCGAGAACCGCCGCGTTTACCAGCTATTTCGTTCTCGGCTTTTATACCGCCGACATCGCCTGGCCCGATATCGTCATATCGGTGGGCTGGTTAGGCGCCATCCTTTTCGCGGCGCTATTGATCAGTTTCATCGTCGGGCACTATCTAAGCCGCAATGCAGTCCATCCCATGGGATATGCCGTAAAGACCGCGCTGTATCTTCAAGTGGTGACCATGATTCTCCTCATGTTCGACGGTAGCTACTTTTACAACTCTGTGCATATTCCCGCGTTTCTCCTGGCGGGGTACTCTTTGGCGAGCGGCCGCCGGGCGGTCGCGAAGGTGCAGAAACCTGCAATGCAAATGCGCCCGGCGAATATGCTGAGATAAATTGGGGAACGCTCGTGCCCGCGGATCACTTGCACGCCTACGAATATTCGAGAAGCGCCACCTGCTCGACCTCCTTGCGGGCAATACCTCGGCTTTTCATGATCCAGGTCAATTGTGCATACCCGACGACCTCGCGCCAGCGGCGCAGCCAAACACGAAGGCTGCGCCACGATAAATTGCGGCGCAACGGGAGCAGCTCGTATTCCTCAAAATCCATCAATAGCATGAAGAATTCCAGCGATTCCATCGCCCTTCTCGTCGCTATCCACTTCACACGCTTGCTGATGCCCGCATGCGCGAACATATTCATACGCAGCGCCTGCCTGAACACGATTGCCGGTATTTCCACTCTCATGTCGGACGCGAGATATTCTTCGTGGGTTGCGCGCGTGACGATGTTCGCGTACAAATCGACCTTCCAGATATCGGAGCGCTGCCCACTACGGGAGTTGAAATAAACGGCACGCCCGGCGAGACGCCTCCGCCATAGCCAGGGCACATGCGAATGAAGCCGGCCGAAGTATTTACGCAGGTCTTCGATGGAAACGCTTGCTTTCTCTTCCCGCGCGTAATAGTGGTCGAGACCCGGCGCATTGGCCTCGGCGTACTCCTCGATCCGCCCCTCTCGGTCCGAAAACCACCGCGCCTCCGAGGTGAGCGAAAAGCCGGTTCTATCATTCCATATGGAGCCCGGCAGCATAGTGACGAGGTCGGTCTCAATTCCCGCGTCGGCTCTGTAGCGTCGGAAATAATCCTGAACGTCCTTGGGTGTCTGCTGCCACCGGTTGAACTGGCGCGTTTCTCTGTGAAGATGGCAGTGATTGCTTGCGAAGGGCACCGCGTAGCGAGGCTTTACGGCCTTCATGAAATTGGCAAACGAGCGAAGATAAGATTCCTTGTTGTCGAGAGAATCGTACTCTTCCCCATCGCCGTCCAAGTATTGGCGGCAAACCCGGGTATTGGCGCTGCTATGGCTGCGCAGCACGAAGTCTACGGACGGAAATTCATGCTTCACGTGACGCAGCGGCAATCCGCAGATCTTGCAGTCGTTCGCGTCCAGCAGGACGGTATCGCCCGCGCGCACGGCAAGCATCGAGTCGGTCATGGGGAAAAAGAGAAAGGGCGTCACGGAAAAGTCGGGAGACAGCATGAATGAGGCGCCGTGGGGCAGCTCTCGGACTCGCCTGAAGCCCATTGCACGCAGATCGTCGCGCATACGCGAATAGCGGTCTTCCGGAATGAGAATTTGCACGTCCCTGCCGAGAGCGCGCAGCGAGGGGCCGTGAAAGTGGTCCCAGTGTATGTGGCTTAGATAGATGAAATCCGCCCTCAGCGCCTGGATCATTCTTTGATCGACCGGTGGGTAGTTCCACCACGATTTCCAGTACGCACTGCCGAGCAGCCAGGGATCGACGATCAATGTCGTGCCGCCGTGCTCGATTCTCAGGCCGGCATGAGAAAGTATCTCGAATTCCATCCAATTGCTCGTGATCGTCGGAGTCGGCTCGGCGGCTCACCCGCGCGCCGCGCGTTGCGTCACGGCCGGCGTTGTTGCGCCGGCTGGTTTCATGTGGCGGGTGGATTGCGCGAAGCGGTGTGTTGTCCGCGCAGATGCTCCGCCCTTTTTGTTACAGCAATTTGACCGGGCGCGCGCACGGCCGAGCCGCTCGTCGCCGGCGTCCAAAAAAGCCCCGCTTTCCGTCAAGGAACGCGCCGATCCAATCGCTGGCAGAGAACCCTCAGGGGGCGCCCAGGATTGCTTCCGTCTTGCAGAATCACGCGTTCAGTCAATTCTTTGCAATACTATTGGAAGATCCTTGGTGCGGACAGGTTAAGTCTGCCGCGGCCGTACATGTAATCGAGTGGGACGATTCACGGCGGGAGAGATCCTTATCGTGGGGCACGTCATTTAGCGGCGAGATTACTCATGTTTCGTGAAATTGCCGGCAAGATCGGCCTGTTTGAGAGTTGGCGCAGATCTGCGGGTTGGCAGCCTGCGTCAGCTTTCGCCGGCCATCGTATTAAAGGCGCTTTGGGGCTGTCGCAATCGGCAACCCTGACGATTAAACCGCGCCAAGCGATGTATCCAGTGTCGGCCCGGTTGGGTGGCTCGAGCGACATGGAGGTGTTTAGTCAGATCTTCGTGATCGATGAATATTCCTGCGTGAGCGACATTGCCTCCCCTGGTTTGATTTTCGACCTGGGGGCGAACGTCGGGTATTCGAGTGTCTATTTTTTGACTAAGTTTCCAACGGCAAATGTTGTTGCTGTTGAGCCTGACCCGGCAAACTTCGAGGTGTGTCTTAGAAATCTTACGCCGTATGGACACCGGGTAAAGACCGTGTGCGGTGCTGTATGGTCCAGCTGTTCAAAATTGGCGCTATCGCGAGGAACATTTGGCGATGGTCGTGAATGGGCCAGCCAGGTCCGGGAATTCGAAGGAAACGATGAGCTACTTGAAGTGGAAGGTTGGGACATTCCCAGCCTCCTGAACTTGGCGAAAGGGGAACAAATAGATTTATTGAAGGTGGATATCGAAGGGAGTGAGATAGATCTCTTTGGTCCACAATCCTTGGCATGGCTGCCCAAAGTGCGAAATATCTGCATTGAATTGCATGGACCCAGGTGCGAGGAAGTATTTTTTCATGCTCTGAAGGAATTTGATTATCAATTGGGTCGCTTCGGAGAACTTACCGTCTGCAAAGAACTACGCCCCAAATTGCCTACGGTATCCCGCTAAGCTGCCGTGCCGGGCTAACGGGTCTGGAAACATGGCTGCCCTGCAAATGTTATCGATTCCGAGCCTTTAGCGAATATTCGATAACCTTTTTTACCGGGGAGGGACCTCGCGCCATTGCAACGGCAGTCGCAGTTTTGTTCTGTATTCTGCGAAATGATGACAATACATAGGAATAAACCCAGTATAGAACAACTGATCGGTTTAGGATTCCGGCCTCCCACCGATGCTTGCTGTGCTTTGACAAAGCGAGCGGATAAAATGGCAGACGCCGAATACATTTCGACAGGCGCCTCAGCAAGCCGGGAAACCGATGGGAGGCGCTGACCGAAGACAACAGACACTCTGCAATTACATTGTAAAACATAACGTGTGCGTCGGCGCTCACCTGAGCTGCCTTTTCCAGCATGAAGCGGTGCAGGTTTTCCGCGGCTGCGATACGGCTCGAGATGTGTTTCTCGGATCTCGTCGTCGATATTGAGCCGGGTCGATTGTAGTAATTATAAAAAGGCAAGTCATAAAAAATAACACTTTGCGCCATGCACATTAGCCGGGGTGTAAATTCCACATCTTCGAACGAAATTCCCTCTAAGAAAAAGAGATCGTTGCGAATCATGAATTCCCTGGAGAACAGATATCGCCAAATGTGGTAGTCCCCGGCAACGAACTGTTCGTAATACTCAACGCCGTTCATGGCGTTGACTCCCGGGATGGGCATTTTCGGAGTAGTTACAAGTCCGGAATTAAAATGGATGCGGTAATTGAACCCCACGAGGTCGATATCTTTGTGCGATTCAGCAACCGACAGCATCTTTGCAAAGCAATTTGCTTCGACGCAATCATCTGTGTCCACGAACAGCAAGTATTTCCCTTTCGCGGCCCGCATTCCTCGGTTTCTGGCCGCGCTCAGACCTGCATTCGCCTGGCGAAGGAGAATGATATTCTCGTATTCTTGCTGCAGAGCGATTACTCGATCGACGCTCTCGTCGGTCGCGCCATCGTCTACGACGATAACTTCGTACTGCTGATGATCTATGTCCTGAGTCTCGAGGCTGCGAATGCAATTTTCAATAAAGCGCTCTACGTCGTATGCGGGCAGTATAACGCTCAGTTTTAGCATAGGGCTCATCTACGCAATTCACGCACGGAAATATGACGATGGGGTGTCGCCGCGGTTGTCGAATCCGCCCATTGTCCGCGAAAGTTCTTCCCTTGCATGACCAAGCTTAGAAAGCTCGTCGAATTGTGGGCCGAGTGCCGCGCCGTTCGGGCAGGGCTTTTGCCAGTGCTCATCAGGCACGCGATCTTCAGATTGCGGGGAAAGAACCTCCTAACCTGCGGCAAGGTCGCCATCTATGGGCTCGAGAACGTCACCACCGAGGGCTGGCTGAAAATCGGCTTCATGAATGTCGGGTTCGTCGATCGGCACGACCGGACCTTGTTGAGAATCAACGGCAAGATCCGATTCAAAGGCGATTTTTCTATCGGTAAGGGCTGCCGGTTCGACATTGGGCGCAATGCCACCGTGGAATTCGAAACCGGCTTCATCAATCCGCGGACCACCCTGATCATCATGCACGGTCTCACGGTCGGTGCCGGCTGCTCGATCGCGTGGGGCTGCCAGTTTTTGGATGAGGACTTCCATGCGCTGTCCTATGAAGGAAGACCGGCCAGCGGCGACAATAGGATAGTCATTGGTTCGCATGTCTGGATCGGCAGCAATGTCTCGATACTCAAGGGCTCCGTGATTCCCGACGGCTGCGTGGTGGCCTCGGGCTCGGTGGTCAAGTCGCGATTCACCGAGAAGAAGGCATTGATCGCCGGTAATCCCGCCAAAATCATCAGGCAGAACGTCTCATGGAACTGAGCCGATAACCCGCGGCGGCGCCGTGAATCTGCATGTCCGTCCGGACAATGTCACTTCGCTGAAACAGAAAGCTGATGTTCTATAGGGCTCGCAAGCCGGCGTTTCCGGAGATCTCTGATGTCTGTGCAGTCGATCAATCCCGGGAGCCGCGGCACGGATGTCTGGCGCCTGTCGTGGTTCGTGGTGTTGGGCGCCTGCGCCGTCGCCGCGCTGAGCTTATGGCTGTTCTGGGACGGTCTGAGCTACATGTGGGGTTCGTGGATGGACACGCCGGAGTACAGCCACGCCATTCTGATTCCCCCCATTGCGGCCTTCCTGATCTGGCAGCAGAAGGACCATCTCGAACGCATTCCCTTTTCCGACAGTTGGTGGGGTGTCCTCATCGTATTGCTCGGCGGCGGACTTCTGGTGCTCGGGCAGCTTGCGACCATTTACACTCTGGAGCAGTACGCATACCTCGTGACTCTCGCCGGCTTGGTGCTGTCCTTCACCGGCAAGCACGCATTCCGATTGCTGGCGGCGCCGCTGCTCATTCTCGTGTTCATGATTCCCCTGCCGTATTTCCTTCTCAACAACCTGTCGACCAAGCTGCAGCTCATGTCCTCCGAGTTGGGCGTCTGGTTCATGCGTCTGTTCGATATCAGCGTCTATGTCGAGGGCAACGTGATCGACCTGGGCGGCTACAAATTGCAAGTGGCCGAGGCGTGCAACGGCCTGCGCTATCTGTTCCCGCTGATGACTCTGGGATTCCTGGTGGCTTATTTCTACAAAGGAGCCGCGTGGAAGCGCATCGTGCTGTTCCTATCCAGCATCCCGATCACATTGGTCATGAACAGTATCCGCGTCGGCACGATAGGCGTCATGGTCGAGCATTGGGGCATCAGCATGGCGGAGGGGTTCCTGCACGAATTCCAAGGCTGGGCCGTGTTCATGGTTTGCACCGTCCTATTGTTCGGCGAGATCGCCCTGCTCAACAGGATCGGCCGCGAACCGGGTTCTTGGAGACAGTTGTTCGGCGTGGAATTTCCGGCACCCACGCCCAAGGGCGCGGTGCTCCGCCGACGTCCCGTGCCTCGGTCATTCATCGCCGCCGCCGCGGCCCTGCTCGCCTTCGTCGTCGTCGCATTCGTTCTGCCTCGTCCGGCCGAAATCATTCCGAGCCGAACCAGCTTCAGCGAATTTCCCTTCCGCCTGGCCGGCTGGGAGGGCCGGCGCTCCTCTCTCGAAGGGGTCTATCTCGACGCATTGAAGCTTGACGACTACTTGCTTGCCGATTATTCCGATGCGAGCGGCCGAACGATCAATTTATACATGGCGTACTACGACTCGCAGCGCAAAGGCGAGGCCGTTCATTCACCGCGTTCGTGCCTGCCGGGCGGGGGCTGGCAGTTGCGCGAGTTCGGGCAGCGCACCTTGCCGGGCGTCCGGATCAACGGCAGGGCGCTTCGCGTCAATCGTACCCTTATCGATTTGGGCGATGCGCGTCAGCTGGTTTACTACTGGTTTCAGCAGCGCGGCCGAATCGTGACCAACGAGTTCGCGGTCAAATGGTACTTGTTCTGGGACGCGCTGACTCGGCACCGCACCGATGGCGCCTTGGTTAGAATCATTATTGCGTTGCCTCCGGGGGGCAACACGGAAGCGGCGGACCGTGCACTCACGCAATTTGCATCGCAGATCGCGCCGCTGCTGTCCCGCTTCATACCGAACTGACGCGGCATGCAATATGTAATGCCATTCGTTCTCGCCATGGTTGTGACCATGGCCTGTCTCCCGGCGCTGGTCCGGCTGGCGACCCGCTGGCTCATGGTGGATCAGCCCGGCGTACGCAAGGTCCATTCGATTCCCGTGCCGCGCGTCGGCGGCGTGGCCATGGCGGCCGGCGTGTTCATCGCCGCATTGGTCACGATCGATCTGCAGCCGCAGGATCGCTGGTTCCTGGCGGCCGCCGGCGTGTTGGTACTCTTCGGCGCGCTGGACGATCGCTTCGATCTGGATTACCGCATCAAGTTGATCGGCCAGTTGATCGCCGTGGGTATCGCCATAACGGCGGGCGATGTGCAGGTGCGCACCATCACATTGGATGACCTCGTCATCCTGCCGCAATGGATTTCGCTGCCCTTGACCTTGGTGTTTCTCGTCGGGGTCACCAATGCCGTCAACTTGGCGGACGGACTCGATGGCTTGGCGGGCGGCACCACCTTTCTCTGCCTGTGCGCGGTGGCACTGCTGTCGAGCGTGGGGGATCAGGGGGCCGGCACCGCGTTGAGCCTGGCTTTCGCGGGCGCCGTCCTGGGATTCTTACGTTTCAATACCTATCCCGCCAGCGTTTTCATGGGGGATGCCGGCAGTCAGCTGCTGGGGTTTGCCATCGGTGTGTTCAGTGTGCGAGCGACTCAAGGGGCGGCCAGTCAATTTAGCGCCGCGATTCCGGTGCTGCTGCTGGCACTGCCCATTCTGGACACTTTAAGCGTCATGGTGCAGCGCATGAGCGAACGCCGTTCACCGTTCAGCCCCGACAAGAATCACATTCACCATAAGCTGTTGGCCATGGGCTTCGGCCATCACGAAGCCGTCATGGTCATCTATGTGCTGCAGGCGGCGCTATTCCTCCTGGCGTACTTCCTGCGCTACGAGTCCGATTTGCTGATTCTCGGCGTCGTCACCGCATTCTTTGCCCTGTCCATCACGGTGTTTCAAGCCGCCACCCGTTCCGGATGGCGGCTGCGCGGCGGCAGCCGCGCCTCGGCGGACTCCGGGCTGTCGCGGCTCGTCACTCGGCTGCAGGCGCCGGAAATGCTGTCGCGTCTGTCCTATCGAACCATCGCGTGGGCCCTCACAATCTATGCCGTGCTGATCGTGCTGAAAACGGCTCGGTTCTCCAGCGATCTGCGCCTGCTGATCAGCGCACTGCTGGCGGTCGCCGTGGGATTTCTGGTGATACTGCGGGGCCGGCCCTTGAGCTTGGCCGAGAAGGCGGTGGTGTACGTGACCGCCACGGTGCTGGTATATCTCGACGCCGTGGTCGATACACCGGACCGCCTCATCTCAGTGCTGACCTGGATTGCCGTGTCCATGGCCGCGATCGCCTCTGCCGTGAGGCTGCGGTTGCACAACGACCGGCGGTTTCAGGTGACACCCCTCGATCTGATCGTCCTGTTCATGGCACTCGTCGTTCCGAGTCTCCCTGGAACGCTGCACTTGCCGCAGGGCGGTGCGCATGCGATCGCAAAGCTGGTCATTGTGTTCTACGCCGTGGAAATGCTGGTGAGCCGCGCGGAAGGGCGGGCGGCCTGGGTACGCATCGCAGCGGCGGCGGTTCTGGCGGGCCTCGCGGTGCGTCCTCTGGTTCCCTTCTAGCGGCGGTGTAACGCGAACGTCATTTGCGCTTCTTACACTCGTTGCCCCTCCGCATTGACGGGATGTCCCATGCCTTCGCTTCTCGCAAGACGCCAGCTTGTCATAGCCGTGCTATGCGCGGTCACACTCGTCGCGGCGGGGTGCGG
Organism: uncultured Gammaproteobacteria bacterium; assembly: GCA_963784105.1. Classification (GTDB taxonomy): domain Bacteria; phylum Pseudomonadota; class Gammaproteobacteria; order Steroidobacterales; family Steroidobacteraceae; genus Bog-1198. The sequence goes on along the minus strand of CAWAQE010000002.1, from coordinate 218,850 downwards.
CGGAGCGGAATCGCGCAAAGCCCGGCACATGGCCAGGGGCCAAGCCTTTCTCGCGAAAGGCAATGTCGAGAAGGCGCGCATCGAGTTTCGCAACGCGCTGCAGATCGTTCCCACCGACAGCGAAGTGCGCTACGAGAATGGCGTCGTCGACGAGAAGCTCGGGAACGTGCGCGAGGCGGCGCAGTTTTATCAGGCTGCCATTGATACCAATGCCGACAATGCCGCCGCCCGTGCGAGCTTGGGGCGCTTGTTCGTACTGACAGGCGCGCCCGATAAAGCGCTCGCAGCCGTCAAGCCCTCCTTGGACAAGCACCCGGACGATGCGGCTCTATTGACGGTGCGCGCGGCGGCGCGCGCGCAGCTCAAAGACACCGATGGCGCGCTGAAAGATGCCGAGCGAGCCGTGCAGCTGGCGCCGAACAGCGAAGACGCCGTCGCGACGTTGGCAGGGATCTATAAGTCGGCGGGGCAGCTCGATAAATCGCGCGCGCTGCTTGAAGACGCGGTCAAGCGAATGCCCCAGACGGTGGATTTGCGTCTGGCGCTGGCACAGCTGTATGCGACCGAGGGGCAGCAGCCGAAAGTCGAAGCCCTGCTGGTGGACCTCACGCGCCTGAGGCCGAACGAGCCGGCACATCGCTTGAGGCTGGCACAGTACTACGCAAGCTTGAATCACCTCGATGAATCGGAGCGTGTTCTGCGCGAAGCGATCAAGGCGCTGCCGGACGATCAAGGTCTCAAGCTCGATCTACTGCAGTTCCTCGCCGCGCGCCGCGGACGCGATGCCGCGGACAAAGAGCTGTCGGCCATGATCGCCGCGAATCCAAAGGACTATTCACTCAAATTTGCGCAGGCCGGCTTCTACGAGCAGGGCAAGCAAATCGACAAGGCGGAAGCCATCTACAGGCAGGTCATCGCCGACGCCGATTTGGATGAGGCGGGGCTCACGGCGCGCAATCGGCTGGCCGTGCTATTGGTTCAGAACAACGACACCGCCGGCGCGGAGAAATTGTTGGCGGAAGTGCTGGCCAAGAGCCCGCGGGACAACGACGCGTTGATCTTGCGCGGCAATCTAGCGCTGGCACAGCAGGATCCGAAGAGCGCAATCACGGATCTGCGCTCCGTGCTCCGCGATCAGCCCAACGCCGTCGGCGTCATGCGCTCCCTGGCGCGCGCGCATCTGGCCAATGATGAGCCGGCATTGGCCGAGGAAACCATGCGGCGCGCCGTGGACGCGAATCCGAAGGACCCGAACGCACGGCTGGATCTGGCCCAACTGCTGCTCCAGCTCGGCAAGCCCGAAGAGGCGAAGCCGGTGGTCGACGATCTGGTGAAGCAGGACCCGAACAATATGCGCGCTCTGGATGCGCAGTTCCATGTGGCGGCGGCGACCAAGGACGAGGCAACCGCCACGGCGGCGGCACGGGCCATGGTGACGCTGCAGCCGAAATCCCTGATCGGCTATTACTACGAAGGGACGGTGGCGGAAAGCGAGAAACGGCTTGCGGATGCCCTGCACTTTTATTGGACGGCGCTCGATGTACAGCCCGATGCCCCCGAGCCGCTGCAAGGTCTCGCTCGCGCGCTGGTCGGCTTGAAGCGAAACCCGGAGGCGCTTCAGCGGTTGGATGATGTCGCCGCGCGCTTTCCGAAGCTGCCGTTCGCCCTCAACATCAAGGGCGAGCTGTTGACGGCCATGGGCCGTCCGGCCGACGCCAAGGCCGCGTTCAGCGCCGCGACCGCGCGCGAGCCGAAATGGAGAATTCCGTACTCGAATCTTGCGCGTTTACAGATCGCGAACAAGGATTTGGCGGGCGCCGCCGCCACCCTGCAGGCGGGAATTCTCAAGGCCGACTCCCCGGATCCCTTGCAGATCGAGCTCGGCTCCTTGTTCGAGCGCATGAGCAAACCCGATGAGGCCATTCAGATGTATGAGGCCGCCTTGCGCAAGAATCCGCGCGCCGATGTGGCGGCCAATAATCTGGCGATGCTGCTGATCACGTACAAGAAAGATCAGCCGAGCTTGGACCGGGCAAAGGAGCTGGCGCAGCGCTTTGCCAATTCGACCAACGCATCCTATCTGGATACCTATGGTTGGATGCTCTACAAGCGCGGCGAGTCCGCGGCCGCCGTGGCGGCGCTCCAGACCGTCGTATCGAAGGTGCCCGACTCTCCGGCGTCGCTGTATCACCTGGGGATGGCGCAGGCATCTGCGGGACTGTCGGATGCGGCGCGGGATAGCTTGAGCCGATCGCTGCAGTCAGGAAAGAACTTTCCCGGCATGGATGAAGCCCGGGCGACGCTCGATAAATTGGCCAAGCTCACGCCCACGGGACCAGCACCACAGTCATAGAACAACACCGGAGTGAGGGATGCTCATGCGTAGTCCGCTGATCGAATGCCTGACGGCCATGACCGCCGTGGCGCTTTTGACGGCCGTGGCATCGTTGCCGGCGGCGCCGGCGCGTGCCGATGTGGTGCTGGATGAGACGAGTTTGGTCGGCTCGCCGACCGTGGCACCGCCGGCCGAGTACTCGTTCACCGCGACGAATGCGCAGGCGCTTACCGTCACCTTGACCGACTTCCAGCAGCCCGCCGCCTTCACGTCCTTGCAGATCGCGGTGACGCTGGATGATACCCTGGTAGGTTCGGTCGGCCTCGCCACCGGCGCCGCTACGGCCAAGCTGGCGGTTCCCGCGGCTGCCGGAAACTACACACTGCACGTCATCGGCACGCCCCCGATCGTTTCGCCCAACACACAGGGCTTCGGCAGCTTCGGCGTCTGCGTGGCGCCGGCCACCAGCCCGACGAGCTGCATTGCCGCCTATTCCTTCTCCGGCAACATTCAGACGCCGGCCACCATATCGACGGCCGGCACGTCGACATTGAACACCAACTTCACCTCCACCGTCGCCGGGGCCTACACGGTCACGTTGACGGACGATGCGTTTCCGGTGGCGCTGCAGACCCTGCAAGGGGGAATTACCCAAGGCAGTACGCCGATCGGCACCGTAGCCGCCGGTACTACACTGGTGACCTTGGCCGCCGGCACCAGCTACCAATTGCTGTTGGGTGCCGTCGCCAATGCCACGGTGCAGGCCGGCCTTTATGGGATCAAGATCACCGATCCCACTGGGGCCGCGATTTTCGACCGGACACTGCCCGTGGGCACCATGCCGGCTTCGACCGTTGTCAACAACACCTCCGCCGCGTCGCTCAGCATGTCTCTGACCGATTTCGCTTATCCGTCGGCGCTCGCCACCGTAGGCGTCGCCGTCACGGAAGGATCCGTTTCCCTGGCGCAGCTCACCGCCCCCGGTACCTTGTCCAACTTCGCAGCGCCCGCCGGCAGTCTGGAGATTTGGCAGTATGCCGTCGCGGGTGCGCAGCCGGGCGTCTACAGTCTCAATTTGACGAACGGCACGGCAAGCGTGTTGTCGGCCACCAAGGTGGTCAATCCCGCCGCCGTGAGCGGGCAGAGCTATGCATTCGCCGTCGATCTGACATCCGCCGGCACCTATAATCTGGTAGCGCGCGATTTTCAGTTTCCGGCGAGCTTGCAATCGATCAGCGCCACCGTGGCTCAGAACGGCGCCGTCCTGCAACGAACTTCGGCGGGCGATTTCACGGCCGCCGCCGGATACGTCATCGTCGTCGTCGATGCCGTCCCGCCGTCGAGCGGCAACGGCATATTCGGCGTCACGGTCCAGACCAGCGGCGCCTCGCCGCAGATCTTGCTGGATCAGACCCAGGCCGTAGGCGGAGTGTTCAATACACGCACCGTCATCCTCGGTAACTCGGGCAGCTATGATGTCACGCTCGCCGACCTGGGATTTCCCGCCCTCTTTCAAAACCTCGCGCTCGTGGTCTCGCAGGGTAGCCAGGTGCTCGGTAAGATATACGGCGGCGGCACCTTCAGCGTATCGGGCACTCCCGGCGTTCAATACCTCCTGACATTCGTCGCGACTCCCAATGCTCAAGGTGCGGCCAGTACCCAGAACTATGGTCTGTATTCCATCCGCATGGCCTCCTCGCCGCCCACCGTGGTGTTCACTGCCGCGTCCTCCTCGGTGACCGCGGGCCAGCCCGTGACGCTCACTTGGAGTTCGCAGAACGCGACGAGCTGTACCGCCGGCGGCAACTCCGGCTGGACCGGGAGTGAATCGACCAGCGGTACGCTGTCGCTGGCCATCGCCGCGACGGTCACTTTGACGCTCAGCTGCACCGGCCCCGGCGGTTCCGCGGCCCAGTCGGTCACGGTGACGGCCGCGGCCGCAGCGGGCAAGTCCTCCGGCGGCGGAGGCGGCCTGGATTGGTGGATGCTGGCGCTCCTTGGCGTCTGCGCCGGGGCGCAGCGCCGCCCCATCCGCGAAGTGGACGATGTCGTCAAACTGTAAAGACGGGCTGCGAGCGCCTGTTACATAACCGCCCCATACTGCACCCTATGGAAGCTGGAAAACGGACCGGTCAATTCGCGCAGGGTGCATCGAATGAATCACAAAAATAGGGTTGGCGTCTTAGCAGGGATCCCCCGGATTTCAGGATGGGTGCTGTCCGGCGCCGCGGCGTTCGCGGCCTTGCAGCCTTGCGGTGCCGGGGCGGCCACGGTGATTCTGGACGGCAGCGGCGCGATGGGCTATTCGTATCAGTATGTCGCGCCGGATTCCACCACGCCGACGGTCGGCGACGACTATGCCCTCGCGGTGCCCGGGCAGTACACCTTTACGGACACTTTCACGACGCAGCAATCGCTTACTCAGAACCTCGGTACTTCGTCGGTCGGACCCTATGACTTCCAGGACAGCTACAGCTTCACTGTGGGAGCGGCGGCGAGCGGCGACACCTTGCTCGCGTCGCTCGGTCTCGGATCTTTGTACAACATCACGAATTTGCAGTTCCGTCTCTACGAGGTGGCCAGCGCCACCACCCAGCCCATCGTGGGCGGCCTACCCGCGGGCAGCACGCTCATCAGCGCGTGGATGGGCCCCGCTCCCGGCGACAATTCGGTGACCGCCTCGTTCACGGGCATTGAGTCCGGCACGTACATGCTCGACGTTGCCGGCATTGCCGGCGGCACCAGCGGCGGCAGCTACGTGGGATCGGTGGACCTGCAGCCGGTGCCGCTGCCCGCTGCGCTGCCGCTGTTGCTGTCGGGCCTCGGCGGCCTGGGTCTCTGGGGACGCCGCCGCAGCTGCTGAAGTTTAGAAGCGAATACCCAGCCGCCGATACAGATCGGCCAGCAGCCAGAGAGGTCCGATCATCAGGAACTGGACGTCCTTGAAGAAAGAGGGACGCTTGCCCTCGATGGCGTGGCCGATGAATTGGCCGATCCACGCGCCCACGAACAAGATTGCGCAGACGCTCCATAGCGGAATGCCAAGCCAGTGATCGAGCCGGCCAAGGGACCACAGAAAGAAGAGCAGCAAGGCTGCGGCGCCGAGCGCCAGTCGCGGGGACAGCATCGCATAGTAGAAGAGTGCGGCTAGTACGGTCACGGTCGCCCAGTTCGCGGCTGGGTGCATGGCTCGAATGTAGGCGGGAAACGGCAGCGACCACAAGAGCCCCAGCACGCACCAAACAATGACCGGCACACAAACCCAGTGCAGCGCTTTATTGGCGCGATTGCGGTGGCTGTCGCCGTAGTCATCGAGCCATTGAACGGCCGTGCGCATGGCGCGACCCTACGCCGGTTCGGCTTGAATCGCCATCTGCAGCTTTATGTTATCGTTGCCCTCATGAGCAAAGTCGATATCAAAACCCGGGACGGGACTTGTCCAAGCCATGTGTACCGCCCGGCGGGGAGCGGCCCGTGGCCCGCGGTTCTGGTCTTCATGGACGGGATAGGTATTCGTCCTGCAATGCTCGAGGTCGGCGAGCGGCTCGCGACCCAAGGCTACTATGTGCTGTTGCCGGATCTATTCTACCGGTCGGGACCGTACGAGCCGATGGACCCGCATACGGTGTTCAGCGATCCTGTGAAGCGCAAGATCCTGATGGAGAAGTTCTTCGCGCACGCCACCCAGGCCAACGTCATGTCGGATACTGGCGCGTATCTCGACTACCTTGCGGCGCAGTCCGATGTGAAGCCCGGCGGCATCGGCACCACCGGCTACTGCCTGGGTGGGTTGATGTCGCTGACCGCGGCCGGAACCTATCCCGCGCGCATTGTCGCCACCGCCTCGTATCACGGGGGGCGCCTCGCCACCGATTCGCCGGAGAGCCCGCACCTGCTCGCGCCGAAGATCAAGTCGCGGGTTTACATCGCCGGCGCGATCGAGGATCAATCCTTTCCCGACGACATGAAGGCGAGGCTGGAAGAGGCGCTGACGGCGGCGGGCGTCGACCACAAGATTGAAACCTATCAAGCCAAGCACGGCTGGGTATTCCGCGATACGCCGGTGTACGATGCCGCGGCCGCCGAACGCCATTGGCGGACCCTGATCGCGCTGCTCGACGCGACGCTCAAACACCCCCGCGAACACTAGTACCTCGGCACAGTCGCACTGGGCCGACGTCCATCAGCGCGCAGCGGGAGCAGTCGCGGTGACTTTGGCGCCGTGATGTTGAGCGGTACGAATGCCAGCCCTCCCGGTCAACATCACGATGCCAAGGCGACCTCGAACTGCTTACGCCGCGGCCATGAGCCCTTTGAGCTTGTTGATGGCGTTGGATTCAACCTGCCGCACGCGCTCGGCGGAAATTCCATACTCATCCGCAAGCTCGTGCAGAGTGGCCTTGTCGTCGGTCATCCAGCGGCGCTTCAATATGCTGCGGCTGCGTTCGTCGAGCTTCTCGAGAGCCATGCTCAGCCGCTCGGTCGAGTCTTCTTCCCATTCCTCGTTCTCGACCTCGATGGCCGGATCGGCATTGCTCGACGGCAGGTACATGGCCGGGGAGTAGGTATCGTCCTCGTCGCTCTCCGGTGTCGGATCGAAGGACATGTCGCGCGCCGACAGACGTTGTTCCATTTCGCGAACGTCTGCCACGTCCACACCCAGGTCTCGAGCCACCGCCGCGGTCTCCGCTTCGGACAGCCACGCCAGATTCTTCTTCATCTTGCGCAAGTTGAAGAACAGCTTGCGCTGCGATTTGGTGGTGGCGACTTTCACCAGACGCCAGTTGCGCAGCACGTATTCATGAATCTCGGCGCGGATCCAATGCACCGCGAAAGACACCAGGCGCACTCCCACCGTGGGATCGAAGCGCTTGACGGCCTTCATGAGGCCGACATTGCCTTCTTGCACCAGATCGCCCATGGGCAGCCCATAGCCTAAGTAGCCGCGGGCAATGTGCACCACGAACCGCAGGTGCGACAGCACCAATTGCCGGGCGGCATCCAAATCGGCTTCCGAACGAAAACGAACGGCGAGGGCCACCTCGTCTTCCTTCGACAGAACCGGGATCTGGGAGACGCGGTCTATATAAGAGTCCAGGCTCCCGACAGGACCCGCGAACACCAGTCCGCCGGCTCGCTTAGCGACTAAAGCAGTACTCATCAGCTCAAACCTCCCAATCTGCGCGGGTGCAATCATAGCACTCCCTAGGTCTGACTGCTAATGTTACCGATAGTTCACATCATGTATAACCGATTGAATAATATAGATTTAGGTAGGATCGATACCGCGGATATGCCGCGTCGCAGCAAGCCAGGAGCCCAGCCAGGCTAGGCAGACGGCCAGGAAGAGCACCCCGGCGCCCGCAGCGAAGCTCAAGCCCCGCAGGTGGAACTGGCTGCCGTACAGCAGGGCCAGCTGGTCGACCGGCTTCGCCAAGATCGCTGCGGCAAGGGCGACCAATATCAGTGCCATCAACCCGCCTCCGAGCCCATACCAAATGCCGCTGTACAGGAAGGGGCGGCGGGCAAATCCGTCGCTGGCGCCCACCAGCTTCATGACCTCGATTTCGGCCCGCCGGTTCAAGATGTCCAGACGGATGGTATTGCCCACGATGAGCACGACCCCGGCGCCCAAAAGCGCGGCCGTCAGCACCACCACCCGCCACAAAATATCGAGGATGGCATGCAGCCGCTTCACCCAGTCGGTGTCGAGCTGCACGGTCTGGACATCGGCCATGGCGGCGATGGCTCCTTTGAGCGCCTCCGTGCCCTGGGGCGTGCTTGCCGGCAGCGTCGGTGTGACGATCAAGGTATCCGGCAAGGGATTGTCGGGCAGGGCATCGAGTGCCTTGCCAAAGCCCGAATCCTCTCGAAATGCGGCAAGCGCCTGATCCGCCGTGATCACCCGCACCGCGGCGACATCGCCGCGCCGGCGCAGCTGTTTCGCAAGGGCACCCGCGCGCGAGGCGCTCGCACCCTTGTCCATATAGACCGATATGTCGAAGGCTTCGTTCCAATTGCCGGTGGCGGCGCGGGCATTCGACAAGAACAAATTCAGGAACAGCGGCAGGGCGAGCGCCACCGCGATCACGCCCATGGTCATAAGGGTCGCGAAGGGATGGCCCACGATGCGGCCGAGCGATCCGACCAGGGTTTGCGCATGCCGTGAGAAGTAGGCTTGGATGTTCACGGCACCCCGGCCTCGGCGGGCCTGCCTGAGTCCACGACGCGCCCGTCGCCCAAGACGATGCGCCGCGCGCCGAAATGCTCGATGAGGTGCACATCATGGGTGGCGATCACGACCGTCACCCCCACTTCATTGAAGCGCTTGAACAATTTCATGATCTCGAGGGCGAGTTCCGGATCGAGATTGCCGGTCGGCTCATCGGCGATGAGCAGCGCCGGCTTGGCAACCACCGCGCGTGCAATGCCGACGCGCTGCTGTTCGCCGGTCGAGAGCTCGAGCGGTCGGATCTTCTCCTTGCCGAGCAGGCCGACTTGATCGAGCGCGGCGCGCACGCGCTTGTCGATCTCGCGCCGCGGCACGCCGGCGATGATCAGCGGCAGCGCCACATTGTCCGCCACCGGCCGGTCGTGCAGCAGCTTGTGATCTTGAAATACCACGCCCAGACCTCTGCGAAACCGCGGAATGCCTCGCGGGCGTATGCCCGCGGTATTCTGATTGTTGATGAACACCTGGCCGCGGGTAGGCCGTTCGATGAGCGCAATCAATTTCAAGATGCTGCTCTTGCCCGCTCCTGAGTGGCCGGTCAAGAACACCAGCTCGCCGTCGTTGATTTTGAACGACACGCCGGCCAGGGCCTCGCGGCCGTTGGCGTAGCGCTTGTGGACTTGGTCGAAGCGGATCATGCGCCGGCGCCTTCGGGGCCGGATTTCAGGAGCGCCGACACGAAATCGGACGCGTTGAATACGCCGAAATCCTCGGTTTGCTCGCCGACCCCGACGAAGCGGATGGGAATTTTCAGGCGTTGTGCAATGGCGAGAACCACCCCGCCCTTGGCCGTGCCGTCGAGCTTGGTGACGACCAGGCCGGTCACTCCCAGCCCCTTGTTGAACTCCTCGGCCTGCGCCACCGCGTTCTGGCCGATGGTGCCGTCGAGCACCAAGCAGCACTTCATGCGGCGCCCCGGCATCCAGGCGGCCCAGCACGCGCTTGACCTTCTTGAGCTCGTCCATGAGGTGCGTCTGGGTGTGGAGGCGTCCCGCAGTGTCGGCGATCAGCACGTCGATATTGCGCGCGCGGGCGGCCTGCAGGCCGTCGAAAATGACGGCGGCGGGCTCCGCGCCGCCCTGGGCAGCGACGATGGGCACCTGATTGCGCTCTGCCCACACCTCCAGCTGTTCGCGCGCCGCCGCGCGAAAGGTGTCGCCGGCGGCGAGCATGACGCTATGGCCATCGGCCAGCAGCCGGTGCGCCAGCTTGCCGATGGTGGTGGTCTTGCCGGCGCCGTTGATTCCCACCACCAGAATGACGTAGGGCTTGATGCGGGTGTCTACGCTGAACGGCGTTTCCACGGGCTTCAGGATGTCCAGCATGGCGTCGTGCAAGGCCTTGAGCAGCGCGTCCACATCGCCCAATTCCTTGCGCGCCACCCGCTTGCGCAGCTCGCCGAGAATCCGGCCCGTGGCTTCGGCGCCCACATCGGCGGTGATCAGGCGGGTCTCGAGATCGTCGAGGATTTCCGCATCGATCTTGCGTCCGGGCAGCAGTTCCGTGAGGTCGGCGGTGAGCCAGGCAGGCCCCTGATTCAACTTGGCCCGCAGGCGCTTGAAGAACCCGCGCACGCCGGGCTTGTCGGCTTCGTTCGTCATGGGGGGTATGATACCGGGAGTGACTACTCCCAAGACGGTATCGAACCCCTCCGGCGGCCGCAATTCGGTGCGCATCATCGGGGGAGCTTGGCGCGGCCGGCGGGTCGGTTTCCCGGATGTTCCAGGCCTTCGGCCCACGCCCGACCGGGTGCGCGAGACCTTGTTCAATTGGCTGCAGCATGAGGTCGCGGGCGCCCGCTGCCTCGATTTGTTCGCCGGCTCCGGGGCGCTCGGCCTCGAGGCGCTTTCCCGCGGAGCGGCCCAGGTGGTGTTCGTCGAGCAGGCAGTCGCCGCATCGCGCACCCTCAAGGAGCAACTCAACCGCTTGGGCGGCTTGCCGAAGGCAGAGGTGCTGGAAATGGGTGCCGCACGATATCTGCGCTCCTCTCCGGCACGGTTCGACATCGTGTTCTTGGACCCCCCGTTCGGACGGGGCGCCTTGGCGGAATATGTTCCCATGCTGGAGGCGGGCCCCTGGCTCAATCCGGGGGCGCTGGTGTACCTGGAAAACGAAAAAGCGGAGGGGGTGCCGGCGTTGCCCGCGCATTGGGAGCTTCTCAAATCGAAGTCGGCGGGCGAGGTGGGGTATCATCTGGCGCGCGTCAATGCGCGAGCTCGAGCGAATGCATAAAAGAACAGCCGTCTATCCGGGGACCTTCGATCCGATCACCAATGGGCACCATGACCTGGTGCGGCGGGCGGCCAGTATTTTCGATCGCCTGGTGGTTGCCATCGCGGCCAATCCGAACAAGGCGCCGATGTTCACTCTGGAACAGCGGGTCGACATGGCGCGGCGGGTGCTGACCGACGTGCAGAATGTCGAGGTGATGGGATATGTGGGCCTGACGGTGGATTTCGCGCGGCAGAACGGGCTGGCCGTGATCGTACGCGGCCTGCGCGCCGTGTCGGACTTCGAGTTCGAATTTCAATTGGCCAACATGAGCCGCCATCTCACGCCTGAAATAGAGTCCGTGTTCATGACCCCGCAGGAACAGTACACCTTCATATCCTCGACTCTGGTGCGTGAAATCGCGGTATTGGGTGGCAATGTGTCGGAATTCGTGCATCCCATCGTCGAGATCGAACTGAAGCGGCATCGCAAGCCTTGATCGAGCCATCCTTCGCACCGCGCCGCGCGCGGCTAATCTTGAGCTTCCTGTGCTCGACGGCCGCGGCCGTCGCCGCGTTGCCGCCCGCACTCGCGGATGTCACGCCGGCCGCGCCGCATACGGCGCCGGTTCAAGCGCGTGGCCCCGCCGCGGAGCGCACGGCGGTGGCCCACAAGGCGGCCATCGCCAGCGCCTATCCCCTGGCGAGCCGTGCGGGGCAGGAAATTCTCGCCGCGGGCGGCAATGCCTTCGATGCGGCGGTGGCGGTGTCCGCGGCGCTCGCCGTGGTCGAACCCACGAGCTCGGGTCTGGGCGGCGGCGGGTTCTACTTGCTGCATCGGCAATCCGACGGCTACGAAACCATGCTCGATGCGCGGGAGAAGGCGCCGGGCGCCGCGTCGCGCGATATGTACTTGGATAAGGCCGGCAACGAGATCGCGAATGCGTCGATTTTCGGAGCCTTGGCGTCCGCGATTCCGGGCGAGCCGGCCGCATTCGAGTACCTGGCGCGCAAGTACGGCAAGCTGCCCCTGAAGCGAAGCCTGCAGCCGGCGATTCGCCTTGCGCGCGACGGCTTTCCGCTCTATGCGCGCCTGCAAGGAGCCATTCGCTACAAGCGGCAGATTTTGCTGCATTCGCCGGATGCGGCGCGGGCTTTCCTGGCCGCCGACGGCGCGGTTCCGGAACTCGGCGCCATCATCAAGCAGCCGGATTTGGCGACTACTCTCGAGGCCATCGCCGATCAGGGCGCCAAGGGCTTTTATACAGGCCGGGTTGCCGCGGAGCTGGTGGACGGCGTGCGTGCGGACGGCGGCATTTGGACGCTTCAGGACCTTGCGGCCTACCGGGTCATCGAGCGCAAGCCGCTCATCGGCGAATATCATGGGGCGCGCATCGTGTCGGCATCGCCGCCCTCGTCGGGGGGCGTCGCATTGCTCGACGCACTCAATATATTGTCCGGCTTCGATATGCGGCGCTACGATTCCGCGACGCGCAAGCACTTGGTCATCGAAGCCATGCGCCGCGCCTACCGCGACCGGGCAATCTACCTGGGCGATCCGGACTTCGTCAAAATGCCGCTGGCGCAGCTGACGAGCTTGGACTACGCGGCGGGGCAGCGCAGCAGCATCCGCACCGACAAGGCCATGCCGTCCAACATGCTGCCGGGGATCGAATCGGAACCCGGCGGGCTGCACACCACCCATTTCTCCATTCTGGATGCCGATGGCAATCGCGTCGCCGCCACGATCTCCATCAACTTGTACTTCGGCGCGGGCTATATGCCGCCGAAGACGGGCGTGCTGCTCAATGACACCATGGATGATTTCTCCACCAAACCCGGCGTCCCCAACGAATTTGGACTGGTGGGCGCCGCGGCGAATGCCATCGCGCCGAATAAGCGCAGCCTCTCCAGCATGACCCCGACCTTCGTCGAAACCTCGAAGGGCCTGATGATCGAGGGCTCGCCCGGCGGCAGCTACATCATCAGCATGGTGCTGCTGGGCACGCTCAATTATCTGGATGGGATGGATGCGTCGGACATCGTGAAGTACCCGCGCTACCACCATCAATACCTGCCCGATGTGGTCGACTATGAGCCGGATGCGCTGACCAACGGCGAAATCAAGGAGCTGCAGGAGATGGGACACATGCTCCAGCTGTCCGGGCGGCGCTGGGGCAATATGCAGGTCATTACCTGGGATTTCGCCGGCGGCAAGGTGGAGGCGGCGTCCGATCCGCGCGGCGAGGGCGCGGGGCTGGTGTACTAGCTCACTCGGACTTGTCGGTTTGAAGGTAGTGATCGAGGCATGCCTGCAGTCGTTCCCTATCCAAGGGCTTGGTCAGGTGGCGGTCCATGCCTGCCGCCTTACATTTAAGATCGTCGTCCTTCATGGCGTGCGCCGTGAGGGCGATGATGGGGATGTGCTTTTCTCCCCGCTCGAGGCTGCGAATTTCCCGAGTGGCTTCATAGCCGTCGAGGATCGGCATCTGGCAATCCATCAGAATCAAGTCGAAGCGGCCGGTTTGCCAGGCATTGACCGCTTCTTGTCCATTACCCACGGCATGCACTTCATATCCCAGTCTGCGCAGGGTATGGGTGGCGACTTTTTCGTTGACCGGATTGTCCTCGGCCAGCAGGATGTGCGCCTTGTTCTTCCTGGGCAGAATGGTTTGGGTGACGATGGGCTGGGTGCGGCTATGCCAGTCTTTCGCCCGGCCCGACAGTACGGCCTGAAGGCAGCCCGCGAGCTCCCTGAGCGCGACCGGCTTGAGCAGGAATCCCGCGAATCCCAGCGACTCGAACAGCGCCACATCGCTTCTTTGCCCGGAGGAAGTCAGCAGGATGAGGCGGGTGGAGTTGAGCGCCGCATCCGTATTGATGCGGCGGCCGAGTTCGGCGCCGTCGCAGTCCGGCATCTGGTGATCGATCAGCGCCGCTTCGAATGCCTTGCCGGCAGAGTATTCATCCCGCATCAGCGCCAGCGCATCCGCGGCCGAGTTGACGCAAATGGCGTTCATCGCCAGCCGTTGGAGCTGTCCCGCGAGCACTTTGCAATTGGTCTGATTGTCGTCGACCACCAGCACCCGTTGGCCCCGCATGGCGCCCGCGATCGACAGCCTGGGCGACTCCGGCCCCGCCGGGGAATTGCCGAGGCGGGCGGTGAACCAGAAAGTGGATCCCACGCCTTCGCGGCTCTGTACGCCGACTTCGCCGCCCATCATCTCTGCCAGCCGCTTGACGATGGACAGACCCAGCCCGGTACCGCCGAAGCGCCGTGTGGTCGAGGTGTCCACCTGCGCAAAGGCCTGAAACAGGGTATGCATGCGATCGCCGGGTACGCCGATGCCGGTGTCGCGCACATCGAATCGCAGGGTCGTGGATTCGGCATCGCGGGCCAGCGCTTGGACGCTCAAGGCGACTTCGCCCTGCTGAGTGAACTTGACGGCGTTCCCAAATAGATTGAGCAGTACCTGGCGCAGCCGGCCGGCATCCACTTGCACGTAATCCGGCACGGCCGGATCGATGTACGCCGTCACCTCGAGATTCTTCGGATGCGCCTGGATGCTGATCAGCCGCACCACATCCTCGATGAGCTCGCGCAGCTCGACGCGGGTCACGTCAAACTCGAGCTTGCCCGCCTCGATTTTCGAGAAATCCAGAATGTCGTTGAGTACCGTCAGGAGAGCCTTGGCGCTCTGACGAATGGTCTCCGCATAATCGCGCTGCTGGTCGTTCAGGCTGCCATCGAGCAATAGATCGGTCATGCCGATGACGCCGTTCATGGGCGTGCGGATCTCATGGCTCATATTGGCCAGAAATTCGCTCTTCGCTTGATTGGCGACCTGCGCCGATTGGGCCATTTCCGTGGCGTGGCGCGTGGCGGTCATCAATTGCTCATTGATCGCCGCGAGCTGCGAATTGCTGCTCTCCAATTCCCGGGTGCGCTCGCTCAATCGCTGTTCGGCGGCGATGAGGCGGTCGTATTCCTGCAAGGACAGGTTTTGACGCAACGCCGCCAGCACGACCACCAGCGCGGCGCCCGTCACCGTGGTGATCCGGACCGAGACCAGCACATCCGGCACTATCCATACGATCGCAACGCTGATGACGCTCAAGGCCACGACGAACAGCGGGATCAACCGCAGCAGGGCCTCACAGCGGCGCTGCCACGACAGGTCCGGGTTGGGCTCGGTGTGCCAAATGAACACACCATAGCCCATGGCAATGACAACGAAAGAAAACGCCAGGTTGAGCCATGACCCGTTCTGCCAGGTGCCCACGGCGTAAGTGGCATTCCAGATCATCCACACCGCGCCATTCAGCACGGTGGCGGCCAGAAACAATACCCAGCGATGGTCGACCCGCAGCCGCAGGGTCGGCGCCATCACGATCCCCACGCAGGCCGGGGTGAGCATGCAGATGGGATAGCTGATGAGTATGGCCAGGTCCAACGGATCCATGCCGCCGCGCCGCGGGAGGTACAGGTCGAGCGTCAAGGTCAGTATGACGAGCGCCAGTGCGGTGACGTCCAGGTCGAAGGGACGGCGTTGCGTCAGACTGGCGCGGATCGGAGAGAGCATTCCCAGCACGAAGCACGGACCGATGCACAAGAACAATGCGTCCGAGAGATTGGCGATGGGGGTGCGCTGCGTAATTTCCTGCATGTCGAACAGCAGCTGGGCCAGCATGGTGAACGTCAAGCCCGCCGCAAACCAACGGCGCGCCGCGCGGTCCTCGGCTTGCGCGGAACGAACGCCCATCCACCCCAGCGACACTGCGACCGCGGAAGCGACGGTCCAGTGCAGATAGTCAAAGAGGTGTCCGGTCGTGAGGTCGCGGCTCCGGCGGGCCGCCACGAAGAGTGCAATCACGACGACGAGCCCCGCTGCCATCATCCGTGCGGCGAGCTTGTTGCGTCCAAGGTCCGATTTGCCCGGCAATAGAACTGACATGAGCGGCGACATGCCCTCAAGAAATATGGCGACCCGGAATCACCATATCATAAAGAGGGGAGGGCACGATTTGCCCCCGGCCGGGCTCAGTGTTGGCAGGTCGAGCACCAGTACGTGGAACGCTGGCCCTGGGCGAATTGCCTGATGGGAGACCTGCAGACGCGGCAAGCCGCTCCTGCCCGCTCGTACACGAATAATTTCTGGCGGAAATATCCGGGCGCGCCGTCGGCATTGACGTAATCGCGCAGCGTGGTGCCGCCGATCTTGATCGCCTCGCCCAGCACCTCTTTGACGGCCAGTGCCAGTGCGTGGGCTTCCTTGCGGGTGAGGCGGCGGGCCGCGCGGCGCGGCGCAATGTGGGCGCGGAACAGGGCTTCGCTCGCATAAATGTTGCCCACCCCCACCACGGCTCGAGAATTCATGATCAGTTGCTTGATGGCGACGCTGCGCTTACGGGTCGCGCGATACAGATATTCGCCGTCGAAGCCGGCGCTCAAGGGTTCGGGTGCGAGCTTGGCGAGCAAGGGGTGGAGCGTCGGGTCGGTTTCAGTCCAATGCAGGCTGCCGAAGCGCCGGGGATCGTGAAATCGCAGTACCCAGCCGCCGTCCATATGAATGTCCCAGTGATCGTGCAGCTTCGGCTTGGTTCCGGCCTTGACCAGGCGCAGGCTTCCCGACATGCCGAGATGCAGGATCAAAGTGCCGGCGTCGAAGCGGATCAGGATGTACTTGGCGCGCCGATCGACGCTGCGGACCGTTCGCCCGTGAATGGCGGCCTCGAAGTGGGCCGGTATCGGCCAGCGCAGGCGCCGCTCGCGCACGATGACCTCGAGCACGCGCCGCTCCTGCAAGGCAGGCGCGATGCCGCGTCTCGTCGTTTCTACTTCAGGAAGCTCGGGCGTGTGAGGCTCGGGCGAGGCCGGGGGCCGTTACTTGATCTTCGATTCTTTGTAAGCGACGTGCTTGCGCACCACCGGATCGAATTTCTTCGTTTCCAGCTTGTCCGGATGCAGGCGCTTGTTCTTGGTGGTCGTGTAGTAGTGACCGGTGCCCGCCGAGGAGACCAATTTGATTTTGTCGCGCATATGCCGCTCCTTAAACCTTGACGCCCTTGGCGCGCAAATCCGCAACCACCACGTCCACGCCGCGCTTCTCGATGGTGCGCAGGCCCCGCGTCGACACGCGCAAGCTCAGAAAGCGCTTTTCCGTCTCCGACCAGAAGCGGTGAGTATGCAAATTCGGCAGAAAACGGCGCCGCTTGCGATTGTTCGCGTGGGAAACCGTATTACCCGTTTTCGGGGCTTTGCCCGTGACCTGGCAGACTCGCGACATGGCGTAAACCTTTGGACTTGAACACTTTTGGAGAGCCGCGCTTTATACCAGGCCGCCCCCGGTCAGGCAAGACCAGGAATATTTAATGCCGTGAATTCAATATGTTACATCCCCAAGACGATTACCGCGAATCCCTGTCTTTTCAATTCACGCTTCCTTGCAGCGCCCGTCTCCGTTCACCAACTCTGGATCATGTAGATTCCTTTACGGCAGCGAAGGGGGTTTCGTATTGGCGAAGAGCAGATGGGCAATTGGAATCGCTGCAAGAGCGCCGAGAAGCTGAGCGAGGATGAACCCTGGAACGTGGGATGGCGCGATACCGGCAAAGGTATTTGAGAGCGAGCGGTTACAGTCGTTTGATCATGAAAGCGGAGCTCGCCGGACAAAGTCCGGCAAACTCGCGCGTGGATTGAATCGAGGACGGGGCTTCGGCTCGATCGATGCGCTTATAGCCTCGATGCTCGAAGTAGGTTTCCGCGGTGGTTGTGAGGAGGTAGATCGCGCGCGCGTGGTGTGCGGCCGCGTATTTCTCGGCATGCCGTACCAGGGCAGCGCCCAGGCCTTGAGCTCGTGATGCGGCGCTCACGACCAAAGAGCGCAGCAACGCGTACGGCGGTCGTTCTCGGATCATGGGCGGCTCGGACATAGAGACTTAGGCGACTATCGCGGCGCGCTTCGCGGACTTCGGGTGCCGCGCCGGCGCGGCAACTTCGCCGACCGCCGGCCCCCGGTTCAACGCGACAGTGCCCGGTATGTGCTGTTTGCCCCAATGCACAAACGCGAGCAGCACCTCGCCCAGCGCGCTGCCCTTCGGGGTAAGCGCGTAGGCGTACCGAACCGGACGCTCCTGGTAGGGAGCGCTGGTGACGATGCCGGCACTTTCCAGGCGCTTGAGGCGATCGGCAAGGATGTTGGTCGGAATACCCTCAGGCGAATGAGCGAGCTCGCCGTAGGTGCGTTTGCCGTGCAAAAGGTCGCGCACCACGAGCAGCGACCACTTGTCACCCAAGATGTCGAGCGAGTTGGCGACCGCACAGATGGAACGCGCGAAGGGCTTTGGCGTAATCATTGGTCCGGTTCTCCAGGCCTTGAAAGCGAGTAACTTGCAGAGTGCAAGTCATTGTGCTACGTTGGCTACATACTTGCAAAATGCAAGTGACTAAGAGGAGAGCGTTATGACGACGATGGTTCTTCCCCGGTCCACCGATTCTCAGCCCGGCGGGCGAGGCGGCGTTCGCCTCGCCGTCGCGACAGCACTGACGGTCTGGTTCTTGCTCGTCCTGTCATTCGGCGCCGCCGGCGCATTCGTCGGACCTCCCGGAAAACCTCCTCTGGCGATTGCGATGGGAGTTGCAGCGCCCCTGGTGCTCTTTTTCGCTTCGCTGCGGCTCTCGCCATCCTTTCGCGAGTTCGTGCTCTCGTTGGATCTTCGGCTCATTGCGGGAATGCAGGCCTGGCGTTGGGGTGGCCTGGGCTTCCTCTCCCTCTATGCGCACAAGGTGCTCCCGGCCGTGTTCGCCCTGCCGGCCGGCCTCGGAGACATGGCCATTGGGGTCACGGCCCCGTGGATAATTCTTGCCCTGATTCGTCAGCCTGGCTTCGCCGCCAGCGGCACATTCGTCCGTTGGAATATTCTCGGGATATTGGACCTCATCGTCGCCGTCAGCATCGGAACCGTGAGTGCCTTCTTCGCGACGGGAGCACCCGGAGAGATCAGCACCGCTCCGATGGCGACACTGCCGCTGCTGCTGATCCCGGCATTCTTCGTGCCGTTATTCCTCATGCTGCACGCGACCGCGCTGATGCAGAGCCGGCAATTAAACCAGTCCACGTTCCGCCAGTGACACGCTGGCGCCGTCGCCGACGATGATGTGATCGAGCAGCCGGATGTCGACCAGGCCCAGCGCCTCCTTGACCCGTTGGGTGATCAATTCGTCGGCCTGGCTCGGCTCGGCCACGCCCGAGGGGTGGTTGTGCGCGATGATCACCGCGGCGGCGTTGCGCTGCAGGGCGAGCTTGACGATTTCACGCGGATGCACGCTCGCGCCGTCGATGGTGCCGCGAAATAATTCCTGGTATTGAATCAGGCGATGGCGCTTATCGAGGTACAGGCAGCAAAACACCTCGTGCTCGAGATCGCGCAGCTGCGAGGAGAGAAAGTCCCGGGTTGCCCGCGGGCTGGCGAGCGAAGGGCCGGCGCGCAGGCACTCCGACAGTTGCCGCCGGGCGATCTCCACCGCCGCCTGTAGTTCCGCGAACCGCGCCGGCCCAAGCCCCCGTTCGGCACAGAATCTCTGGCGATCGGCCGCGATCAATTTGCGCAGGGAATGAAAGCTCTTGAGCGTGTCGCGCGCGAGGTCCACCGCCGAACGGCCGCGGGTTCCCGTGCGCAGCAGGATGGCCAGCAACTCCGCGTCGGACAGTGCCGCGGCGCCCTTTTCGAGCAGCTTCTCGCGCGGTCGTTCGTCGCTGGGCCAATCCCGAATTGCCATGCCGGCGAGCATGCCGGGCGGTCGCCCAAGTCTCTAGCTGCATTTCGTCGGCGAGCGCACAGATTGGCGTCGGGCTCGCGGCCCTCAAGCGTGTCCCGAGCTCCCGAAGCCGCCCGCACCGCGAGTGGTCGCCGAGAAATCCTCCACCACGTCGAATGCCACCTGCACCACCGGCACGAACACCATCTGCGCGATACGATCCCCGGGGTTGATGGTGAAGGCCGCGGCGCCGCGATTCCACACCGACACCATCAGCGGTCCCTGATAGT
This sequence comes from uncultured Gammaproteobacteria bacterium, assembly GCA_963784105.1. Lineage (GTDB taxonomy): Bacteria > Pseudomonadota > Gammaproteobacteria > Steroidobacterales > Steroidobacteraceae > Bog-1198. The sequence continues at coordinate 199,025 of CAWAQE010000002.1, read as the reverse complement.
CGGAATCGATCAGGCCGACCAGATTGCCGAGCACGATGCCGCTCTTGTGGCCGAGTCCGGAGCGCGGCAGCAGCACCGCGGCAAGAGCGGGGTCCTCGATGTAAATCGAAACGCCGGTGGGAATCAGCTCGGCGCCGCCCGGCGAGAGCGTCACGGGGGCGTCGATGCAGGCGCGCAGATCCATACCCGCCGAACCGGCGGTGGCGTGCTGCGGCAAGGGGAATTCTCGGCCGATGCGCGGATCTAGAATCCGCAGCTTGACGGTACGTCGCACGGTTGGCCTAGCGCCGCGCACGGCGCGCGCGCACCCGATCGCGCGGCAGGGCGGCGGGCCGGCGCTTGCGAGGACCGCGCCGCGGGCTGCCGTCGGGCGGCGGCAAGCGGCTGGCGATCAAGGCAATGAGCTGTCGAGCGACATCGATTTTCGGCCCGCGCGCAACCTCGATCTTGCCGGCGGGCCAAATGACCGTGAGCGCATTATCGTCGCAATCGAAGGCAATGCCTTCGCCGACCTGATTGGCCGCGATCATGTCGAGCTTCTTGCGCTTGAGCTTGCTGCGCGCGTTCTCTTCCACGTCGTTGGTCTCGGCCGCGAATCCGACCACGAAGGGACGCTTGGCCATGTCGGCGACCGACTTGACGATGTCGGGCGCGGGCTCGAGATCGAGCTTGACCGCGATGCCCTGCTTTTTGATTTTCTGCTTGGCGACCGTCACCGGCTGAAAATCGGCCACCGCCGCGGCCGCGATGAACACGTCGGCATCCGCCACTTGACGGTGAACCGCGGCGTACATCTCGCGCGCGCTCTCCACATTGATGCGCGTGATGCCCGTGGGCGTCGGCAACTGCACGGGTCCGGTGACGATGGTGACGTGGGCGCCCGCCTCGCGGGCCGCGGCGGCGACGGCAAATCCCATTTTCCCCGAACTGCGATTGGTAAGATAACGTACCGGATCGATACGCTCGCGCGTCGGACCCGCGGTGATCAGAACATTGAGCCCGGCCAGCAGGCCGGCGTTGGCCGGAGGTGCCAGCAAGCTCTCAGCGAGCTTCACCGGCTCCCACATGCGCCCGGCGCCGATTTCTCCGCAAGCCTGGTTGCCGGAATCGGGTCCGAGAATGCGCAGGCCGCGCGACACCAGGATTTCGACGTTGGCCTGGGTGGCCTTGTTGGCCCACATGAGGCGATTCATCGCCGGCGCGATGACGATCGGGGCGTCGGTGGCGAGGCACAGAGTGGCCAGCAAGTCGTCGGCCCGGCCGCCGGCCAATCGCGCAATGAAGTCCGCGCTTGCGGGAGCGATCAGCACCACCTGTGCCCATCGCGCCAGCTCGATGTGTCCCATGGCGGCTTCGGCCGCATCGTCCCACAGGTCGCTGCGGGCCGGCCGGCCCGAGACCGCCTGAAAGGTCATGGGCGACACGAATCGCTGCGCCGCGGCCGTCATGACCACTTGCACGTCCGCGCCGCGCTCCGTGAGCCGGCGCACCAGATCCGGGCTCTTGTAGGCGGCGATGCCGCCCGTAACCCCCAATATAACCCGAGTCTTAGGCGTCAATGGATGCTCTTCAGTTCTTTGAAGCGATCGATGTCGCTCTCGAATTGCTTGCTCATCGTCGATTCCTCGGAGCGTTTCTCCAGCAAGTTCTGCTCCTGCGTGTGGATGTCGTTTCCCACACGCACCAAATCCTCGGCGACCTGATCCGGCATGGGCAGGGCATGGGGATCGCTGCTGTACGGCTTGTAGCGCAAGCTGCTGTCGCGCAGCTTATTCAGTTTCCCGTTCAGGGTTTCGAGAAATTGCGAGGTGACCTTGATCTGGTCGGTCAGCAGCGTCACCCGCTGGTCGCGCAGGCGTTCGATCTCTTGCACCGATGCATAGGTGTTCAGCAAGTTTCGGTCGCGGTTGCGGCTCTGCTCGGTCTCGATCCTCTTTTGCTCTTCGGCGGCCAGTTGCTCGGGCGTCTTTTGAGCATCGAGATGATTGATTTCCACGCCTTGAGCATTGATGATTTGCCGCTCTTGCGCCGCGTATTCCGGCGGGACCTGATCGCCGTAGTGGGTAATCCCATGTTCGTCCACCCACTTGTAGACGACGCGGCCGTTGTTGCCGGGCGTGGCCGTGAAACCCGGTGTGGCCAGCAGAGCCGCGGCGCATAGGATCCAGGCGAGGTTTTTCAAGCGGGCATCCTTAGGAGAAACGGCCGCCATTGTGAGCGGAGCGTTCCAGGTTTTCCAGGGCCTGTGCCTCAATCTGCAAGCCCATAGCGCTCCCGGTAGGCCTGCATGCGCCGGAAGTCCTCGCTGCGCCCCTGACGCGAGATATGGTCCATCAGGTCGGCCAGGGTGAGGACCGAGACCACGGGTATTGCGTAGCGGTCGCGCACCTCCTGGACCGCCGACAGCCGGCTCTCGGGGGCTCGTTCCTGGCGGTCCAAGGCCAGCAGCACGCCGGCCGGCCGCGCTCCGGCGCCGCGAATGATTTCGACGGATTCGCGGATCGCCGTGCCCGCCGTGATGACGTCATCGACGATCAATACCCCCCCGCTCAAGGGGCTGCCGACGATGCTGCCGCCCTCGCCGTGATCCTTGGCTTCCTTGCGGTTGAAGGCAAACGGTGCGCTGCGGCCTGGCGTTTCCGCGAGCGCCGCCGCCGTGATGGTGACCAGGGGGATGCCCTTGTAGGCCGGACCGAACAGCATGTCGAATTCCAGGCCCGACGCCGTGAGTGCCGCCGCGTAGGCGCGGCCCACCGCGCCGATGGCGGCGCCGGTGTTGAACAGGCCGGCGTTGAAAAAATACGGACTCTCGCGCCCCGATTTCAGGGTAAAGGCGCCGAATCTCAGGACTCCGAGCCGCACGCACAAGTCGATGAAATCACTTTGATATGCCAAGGTCATGGGGGCTGATACTATCGTGCGCCATGCGCATCGTCATTCTGAACCTCGAAGGCCGGAGCGGTTCCGGAATCTGCTCCTTGATGACGGTGCGGGGTTTTCGCGTTTGACGGAAGCCGCCAAGCCTACGGTACTACAGGCGCTGGGGGACAAGCGGATGGCCGCGGTCCTGCTGCTGAGCTTCGCCTCCGGGCTGCCCTTCAACCTGACCGGCTTTACCTTGCAGGCCTGGCTCGCGGATTCCGGGCTGGACATCAAGACCATCGGTATTTTCGGCTTGGTCGGCTTCCCCTACATCTTGAAATTCCTGTGGGCGCCGCTGCTCGACCGATACATGCCGCCGCTCCTGGGCCGGCGCCGCGGATGGATCGTGGTTTACCAGGCGTGCTTGGCCCTATGCATCGCCGCGATGGGATTCTGTTCCCCGTCAAGGCGCCCTATGTGCTCGGCGCAGTCGCGCTCTTGGTGGCCTTCCTATCCGCGTCCCAGGACATCGTGTTCGACGCGTACCGGGTCGATGTGATTCCGCCCAGCGAGCGGGCGCTCGCCGCCGCCGCCACCACCTTCGGTTACCGGACGGCCGCGATGCTGGCGGGCGCCGTACTCGTCTTGATCGCCGCCGTTCTCGAGCGGCGGGTCGGAGCCGACCTGGCCTGGCGCTTCGCCTTCTTGATGGTCGGCTGCATCATGGCGGCCACCATACTCGCGACGTTTTGGGCGCCCGAGCCCGAAGTGCCCGGCCGGCCGCCGCCGACCTTGGCCGATGCGGTCTGGCTGCCGTTGCGCGAGCTGCTCAATCAGAAGGGCGCCGCGGGATTCATATTGCTGGTGCTGCTCTACAAGGTGGGCGACGCGTTCGCGCTGAGCTTGTACAGCGCATTCATGATCAAAGGTGTCGGGTTCTCGCTGGCGCAATTGAGCCTGGCCGGCAAGGTGAACATGACCGTATCGACCATGATAGGCGTGGGTATCGGCGGGATCATCTACATCCGCTGGGGAATGTTTCGATCGCTGCTGATATTCGGCATCGGTCAGGCGCTGACCAATCTGCTCTATATGTGGCTTGCGATCGCCGGAAAGAAACTCTGGCTGCTGGTGCTCGCGACCAGCCTGGACACCGGCATCGGCGGCATGGGGCAGGCCGCGTTCGTGGCCTTCCTGGTGTCCCAATGCAGCCCGAATTACAGTGCAACCCAGTACGCGCTGCTGTCGGCGCTGGCGGCCGTGCCGCGGGTCTTCATGGGCGCGATCGCCGGGCAGGTCGTGACCGCCATCGGCTGGGCGAATTTCTTCGTGGTCACCTGCCTGACCGCCACGCCGGGCCTGATTCTGCTGGTGATTTTTCGCCGGCGCCTCAATGAACTGGCGATGCGCGAAGCCGCGAAGCGCTAGACGAAAGGCCGGGCTGCCCAAACCGGTATCCGCCGCCGCGGCGGATCGGCCATGGCGCCGGTCGGAAAAATCAGCGGCGCAGCGAACGATCGTGCGGAGTGGACCAGAGGCTTCGAGCGTTGTCCTCGAATTCACGATCCAGGTCCTCGGCTTCCACATCCACGGCGCCGGACCAGTCCTCGGGCGCATCGGCCGAATCGATGAGCTCGTCCAGCAGCTGCTCGTTCCACGAGTCGAATTCCATCTCGGTGACGGTGCCGTCGAAGTATTGGATCTCTATGGTTTGATCCTGGTCGTCGATGGCGACCACTTCAAAGAGCTCGTTGGTACCCCCGCGATACCATTGCCCAACGATCGGCCTGATAGCGTTCATCTTACCGGCCTCCGACTGCTATGCTCACCTGCATTCAACTACCAATGAGTCATTCGCGCAATATGTAATTTTTGCGCGCAGCAGCATCGCCAGTGATAGAAACGCTGATTAAATTCTTCGTCGTCTTTTTCGTCGTGGTCGATCCCATATCGCTGATCCCACTGTTTGCAGGCCTGACCGAGGGCGCGAGCGCGCGCTACAAGAAAAAAATGGCCGGCAAGGCCGGCGTGATCGCACTCGGCATCTGCGTGCTGTTCGCTCTGGTGGGCGCGAAGTTCCTGGAGATCATGGGGATCTCCCTGAACGCATTCCGTATCGCGGGCGGCACGCTGTTGTTCCTGATCGCACTCGACATGGTGTTCGCGCGCACCTCGGGCACCCGTTCGACGACTCCCGAGCAGGAAGAGGCCAAGAAGCGCGAGGACATATCAGTGTTCCCGCTCGCGTTCCCCTTCATCGCGGGGCCGGGCGCACTGGCCACCATTCTGCTCACCGCGGCCGAAGTCGGCGCCAAGCCGCTGCTGTTCATGGGCTTCCTCTGTGTCGTCGCGCTGGTGGTGGTCGTCTGTTGGGCGCTGATGCTGGCCACGCCGCGGCTGATGAAGGTACTCGGCGTAACAGGCGCCAATGTGACGAGCCGGCTATCGGGCGTGATTCTCGCCGCACTCGCCGTGCAATTCATCATCGATGGAATTCGCGGCAGCTTCCGCTAAGAAAAATGGATTGAGTCAGCGGGCGGTCCTACCCAAGCTTCGTGTATGCCAAATCCCACACGCCGTGGCCCAGGCGGGCGCCGCGCCTCTCGAAGCGCGTCGCGGGCCTGAACTGCGGTCGGGGCACATAGGTCCCATCCGCGCTCAACGATGCGAGATGAGGGTCGGCGTTGCACACGGCCAGCATCTGCTCTGCGTACTCCTGCCAGTCCGTGGCCAGGCGCAGCACTCCGGCGGGACGCAGCTTGCCCGCGAGCAATGCCGCGAACTCACGATCGATCAGGCGCCGTTTGTGATGGCGCTTCTTGTGCCACGGATCCGGGAAGAACACCAGGATTTCGTCGAAGGAATCGTTCTGCACCCCGTCCTTCAATACCTCGACGGCGTCCCGGCAAACGATGCGCAAATTGCGCAAGTCCGCCTGCGCTGCGCGCAGCAGAAGGCGGCCCACCCCCGGCCGGTGCACCTCGATGCCTAAGTAGTCGATGTGCGGATGAGTCTCCGCCAGGTTGCCGATCACTTCCCCGACCCCGAAGCCGATCTCGAGGCAGCGTGGCGCTCGGCGCCCGAAAATCGCCTCCAAGTCCAATGGGTCATCGCCCACATCCACGCCATAAGACGGCCATAGTTCCGCGAGCGCGCGTTCCTGCGCGGGCGTCATGCGGCCGGCGCGCAGGACGAAGCTGCGAATGTGGCGATGCGTCTGCATGGGCCCGAAGTGTGCCTGATATCATGTCCTCGATGCGTACAATATGGCCCGCGATGCTTGCCGCCGGATTGCTGATGTCCGGCTGCGTCGGCCTGCCGCGGCATGTCGAGAAGATTCGCACCGAAGCGCTGCCGAATCCGCAAACCACCTCGCTCGGCCGCATGGTCGCGGCCGAAGAACCCCGCAAGAACCTCTCGGGCATCCGTTTGCTGACGTCGGGAGAAGAGGCGCTGGCCGATCTCATCGCGCTTGCCGATCATGCCGAACGCACTCTCGACATTCAGTACTACATCATTCACCAGGACGAATCCGCGGCGCTGCTGCTGCACCATGTACGCATGGCGGCCGACCGCGGCGTGCGCGTGCGCGTCCTGGTCGACGACCTCAATACCGTGGGCGAGGACCGGCGCTTCATGCATTTGAGCGAACACGCGAACGTCGAGGTCAGGGTGTTCAATCCCTTCCCGGGCGGAAGATTCGCGACCTGGACTCGATTCCTCGCCTCGGCGAGCGACATTCGCCGCATCAATCACCGCATGCACAACAAGCTCTTCGTCGCCGACAACGCGCTGGCGATCACCGGCGGACGCAACATCGGAGATCAGTATTTCACGCGTGATCAGTACAACAATTTCATCGATCTGGACGTGGTGGCGGCCGGCGCCATCGTGCCGCAGCTATCAGCCTCGTTCGACGCCTTTTGGAACAGCAAGTACGCCTATCCCATCGCCTCGGTGGCCTCGCCCGTGAGCGCCGAGCCGGCCTCGCCGCCCGCCGCCGAGAGCGGACCTCCCGCCAGCGCCGAATGGCTGGAGGCCGAGCTGGAATCGGGAAGAGTCGACCTGATATGGGTGCCCGCCACCGTGCTCGCCGATCGGCCCGCGAAGATCGCCAGCGAGACCTCGCCCGGCGAGGAGGAGACGATTGCCAACGACCTCGGCGCGCTGATGCGTTCCGCCAAGCAAGAGCTCATCGTGATTTCCCCGTATTTCGTGCCCGGCGAGGACGGGGTCGCGATGTTCGCCAAACTCGTGGGCGAGGGCGTGCACATTCGCATACTCACGAACTCGCTGGCGTCGACCGATTCGCCCCTGGTGCACACCGGCTATGCGCGCTACCGCGTGGCGCTGCTCAAGCTCGGCGTCGAGCTCTCCGAGGTGCGGCCGAAGCTCGGACAGAAGCGCGCACGCTTTCACCCGTTCCGCAGTTCCAACGCGAGCCTGCACGCCAAGGCCTTGGTGATCGATCAGAAGACCGTGTTCATCGGATCGATGAACATGGATGCCCGTTCGGCGCGCATCAACAGCGAGCTCGGGCTCGTGATACGCAGCTCGGACATCGCGCGCCAGGTCACCAGCCTGCTCGACGACATCAGCGCGGACGGCAGCTACAAGCTCAAGCTGATAGATCACAGCAATCAAATCGAGTGGTCGAGCGGCGAACCGGGAGCGGAGAGGACCTGGTACACCGATCCGGAGACCACCCGGTTGCAGCGTTTCACCTTGAAGCTGCTCGCCCCATTCGCGCCGGAGGAGCTGCTGTGAGCGGGCCGCCGCCCGCGGCTTTAGGAGATCTTGAGCGTGCTGATGTAATCCTTGACCTTGCCGCGGAATCCCTCGCTGCTGGTCACGGTGGCGCCGCCGCCCAATACCAGGATGAAATCGCCGCGCAGGGTGCGATTTACCTCCTTGACGTAGTTCATGTTGACCAGACAGGAGCGGCTGATGCGCAGCATGGGCTGCGAGCGCAGCGCGAGTTCAGCCTGCTGCAAGGTGCTGCGGGCGTGAAAGCTGTCCTTGCCGACGCGGATCACCACATAGTTGCGGTCCGCCTCGATCATTTCCACCTGGGCAGCCTCGAGCACGTGCAAGTGGCCGCCGAACTCCGCCAGCAGGCGCGGCCGCTCCTCGCCGGGAGAGCGGGCGCCGCGCTCCAGCTGCGCGAGCAGGCCGGCCAGCAGCGCCTGACGCTCGTCGGCTCCCGATTTCGCATGCCGCGGCCGCACGCGCTCCAACGTTCTGCGAAAGCGTTCCTGATCGAACGGCTTGAGGAGGTAGTCGACGGCGCTGACTTCGAACGCCTCGATCGCATAGGTGTCGTAGGCGGTGACGAACACCAGCGAAGGCAGCCGGGACGGGTCCAGCGAGCGGGCGAGCTCGATGCCGTTCAGAGGATCCATCTGAATGTCGAGAAACAAGAGTTGCGGCGCCTGCAGCCGGATCGCGGCAAGAGCGGCCGCGCCGTCGCCGTATTCGCCCACCACGCGCAGGTCGCTTTCAGCCTCGCAGTATTCTCGCAAGGCGCGCCGGCCGGCCTGCTCGTCGTCGACGATGATGACATCCATCATGCTAAGGCCGTGGCCTCCGCGGGCCGCTCTTCGCGCACGGGCGACTGGCGAATGGCCGGCATGGTGATCTCGCTGCGCCATTGCGAGTCGACACCGCCCGCGGCGAGGTGTGCACGGCCCTCGAACTGCACGGCCAGGCGCTCGCGCACATTATTGATGCCGATTCCTCCCGCACCGAGCGGCTTGCCGGGCGCAATGGTATTGAGCACGGCCAGCGTCAGCACGTTTTGCGACATCTGCGCGGTGACGCGCACCGTCACGAGTCCTTGATGGCCGGCCAATCCATGCACGACGGCGTTTTCGACCAGGGGCTGCAAAATCAAACTGGGCACCCATACCGCGGGGATCTCCGCCGACGTCGGCAGAATCACGCTCAAGCGATCCGCGAAGCGCCGTTGCTGCAATTCCAAATACAATCTGACGAACTGCAATTCATCGCTCAGCTTCGCGAAGTCGCGCTCCCCCGCGTTCAGCAGCCGGCGCAGCAGATCCGCGAGCTGTACGACCATGGACTGCGCGCCCTTGGGGTCCCATTCGATGTAGCCGCGGATCGTGTGCAGCAGATTGAAGAGGGTGTGCGGCGACAACTGCATGCGCAATGCCGCCAAGCGGGCCGCGCTCCATTCCCGCTCCAGCGCCGCGAGCCGCAATTCTGAATTGCGAAATCGCGTGTACAGCGCCAGACCCGTGACCAGCGCCAGCCCGAAACCATAGGTCGGCAGAAAGGACACGAAACTGGCCAGCCACAGCGACAGAAAGAAGGGATCGAACCACGGGCCGGCGACATGCGTCGCCGCCATCTCATGCCAGTCGTCGCTTCCCAACGTCATTTGCGAGACCAGCATGGCCGGATACGCGACCGCCGCGAACACCGTGCCGAGAATCAGCTGCAAGGGCAGCGCGACCAGGAGCGGCCGCCACTGAATCCGCAGCGACGCCCAATAAGACACCAGCAAAATGGGCAGCAGCAACACATGCTGCAGTAGCCGCGCATCCCAGGCGGCAAACAAGGAAGCATTGGTCATGCGCGACATGCCGATACGCATGCTGTACGCGTACAAAATGTTGGACAGGGCCACATACACCCAGAACAGGCCGCAGATGCCCAGAAACTGGCGCAGGCTCAACCCGCCGGCAAAGGGCCGGGAGGGGAATTCCGACGTACTGAGTCCGGTCATGGGGTAAGCCTAGCGCAAGTGACGGGCAATTGCGGAGCCCGTGGTCCGGGCTCGGGACGAAACCGTCGCTGGGCGGGACGACCTCGACGGTGAGACGCAGACTCCGATGGCTCTGCTCGCGTCTTATATACGCGTAATCCAACGCTACCTCACCCTAGGAGAGATCTCATGAGCACTTTCAGATCGGCCCGCGCCGCAGGGCGCGCCAAAGCCGGATTGCTGTTGCTGGGTAGCCTCGCGGGCGTCATGGCGGTTGGTGCGGCCGGTGCCGCCACCCCGGACAGCGACCTGCCCACCGTCGTCGTCAAATACAGCGACCAGAACCTCGCCACCCACGAGGGAGTGGCCCATTTGTACGGCCGAATCATGGCGGCTGCCAAGCAAGTCTGCCCTGACTCGCCCGTACGAGATCTGGGTGCGTCGAGTTTGACCGAGAAATGCCGTAACGAGGCCGTCGTCCGGGCGATCCGGCAAATCGGCAACCCGCAGCTGGCCGAGCTGCACGCCAGTCACTCGAAGAATGGCTAAGTCGAAGGTCCGCGCTCGGCCGCAGGATCCAGCGAAACGGTGCGGTGCACCACCGTCAAATCGCCATCCTGCGAGCTGGTCGCGTTCGGCGGCCGCGCACGCTGCAAGGCCTGCCCTTGCGTTGGAAAGTCGTAGCTCTGGTCGAACACTTGGACCGACGGCAACTCCCCTGCCGTATCGACACTGAATTCCACGCCGGCCGCCGGCAGTGAGACCACATCCAGCAGAGTGGCGCCGTCTTTCAGCTTGCTGAGCTTGGCCCGTTCCGGGCCCGCCGCCGTTGAAAACACGGCCTCCGCGACATGGGCGCTTGCCGGGAAGACCACCAGCGCCTCGGGCGCGCCGCGCGCGGAGCGCAAGAGAAACTCGAAATGGGCGGCGGCCGGGGCCGCCAAATGAGTGGCCGGCGCGGTCGCCATACGAGCGGCCGGCGGGGTCGCCGGCAATGCGGTGCCGGGTGGCGATGCGGGCGTCGGCGCCGCGGTCAACAGGAGTTCCGGGGCAGCGAGCGTGCCGCGAAGCGGCTGCGTCGGGGCGTCGGCGTAGAACGCCAGGGACGCGCTTCCCGCGAAGCGCGGCCGCGGCACCGGATCGAAATGCGCGGCGCCGGCGAGTGCCGCGGGCAGCCGCAACGATTCGCATCGCGCCAAGTAATGCGCCTGGCCCGAGTCGGCGTCCAACCAATACTCCAGATTGATTCGCTGCGGCCATTCGGCCGAATAGGGCGCCAGGCAGAACGTGATCAGCGCACCGCCCACCGTCGTCACAGCGGCAATGACAATCACCCGCAACCGGCCGCGCCGGGTCGCCAATGCCAGGAGCGGCAGCAAGGTGGAACACCCCAGGCCGAGTACCAGTGTCGATACCGGCCATGCCGGGCTGCCCAGCGCCGTATAGAGGAACCGTAGCAGGGGGAACATGACGGCGAAGATCGCCAGCACGGGCAGGAGGGCCGCGAGTTCGGTCGCCCAATCGGCCGTCGGTCGGCCTGCGGCCACGGTCACCGCGGCCGGCACAGCTCCCAGACCCGCGGCGGCGGCCGCCAGCAGGAACACGAAGCTCGCGCCTGGAATGAGGGCGGCACTTGCCACGGCCGGCACCGCGCAAAGCAGAGCGGCCGCCACCCAGAATCCCCAGAAGCCGGCGCGCTGCCCCAGCCAGGCGCTTGCACCGGCCGCACACAGCAAGGCGATGGCGCCGGACGCCAGATGCATGGGCAGCGGATGCGAAATCCAGGAGGCACCGTCAAGATGCGGCACTGCGCCCACGGCCAGCCCCAAGATGAGCAGCCCGGTACACAGCGCCACGCCCAGCACGAGCGCGGCGAGGGTGCCCACTGCGCCCCAGATGATTTGCGGCAAGGCGACCGCTCTGCCGCGCAGCAAGACGACGGTCTCGGCGAGCGTCAAGAGCAATGCGGCGAGCGCCGCCGCCAGAGTGAATTCAGGCGGCCATACAATGAGGGAGCGCGCAAAAACGTCGAAAAAGACCGATTCCGCAACGGGCGGATGCAAGGTCGGGGAGTCGGCCAGCGCGGAGAGAACCGCCAGAGCGTTGTCGCCCTGCTGCTGAATGCTGCCTGCGCCGGCGTTCGCCGCATTGTCGAGCGGCGTATGGTAGCGGCCGACGTTCCCGATGAAGGCGAAATTGAATCCCTGGTATCCCGCCGCCTTGAAGGCAGTGAAGTCCGTGTCGTTCTGGAGCAGCTTGTACACGAAGTAATAGAGCGAATTGGTGATCGGCCGCGCGATCGCGGACCCGTAGAGATGCATGAGCCAGCTGTTCGCGCTGCCGGTTTCGAACATCAGGCTTAGACCCGAGGTGCCGCGCGCCTCCATATTGACGGCCGCCATGACTTGCTTCGAGAGGGGATGCCGGTGGACGAACAGCCACGCACCGAGCAACCCGGCTTCTTCGCCATCGGTGATCAGCAGCACGATGGGGCGCCGCGGCGGCCGCGCCGCCACGATCCGCGCGATTTCCAGCACGCTCGCCACGGCGGCGCCATCATCCGAGGCGCCGGGTCCCGCCGGCACCGAGTCGTAGTGCGCCGCCAGCAAAACCGCATCCCGGTCTGGCGGACCGCCGCGGAGTCTGGCGACGATGTTGACGGGGTTGCCGCATACGCCGTCGGCGTTGCACACGAAGCCGGATTGCAGTTCGGATACGTATCCCAACGCGGAGAGGCGCTCGACGATGGCGGCGCGAATTTGCGCATTCGCGGGGCTTCCGATCGGATGCGGGACTCCACTGCCGGGCAGTTCCCGCCAGATCGACTCGGCGCGGTAGGCAGAGAACGCGCCGGGGGAGGCGTCCGGCCCCTGCGGCGCGGGCACACGGTAGGCCGCCAGAGTCAACGCCAGCAACACTGCGATCCCCGCCAACGCGAGCATCAGTCCGCGATTGGCCGCCGCAGGCATCGGCTACGGGTGGATGCGGTGGCAGCTGGGAGATCGAGCGCCGATCATAAAACTAAGTTTGAGCCTGTTTTTCGGCTTCGTAGCGCCGGATGCCGTTCAGAATCTCAGCGTGCGCGACCTCGAGGCCCGCCCAGCCGATGATCTTGACCCATTTGCCCGCTTCGAGATCCTTGTAGTGTTCGAAGAAATGTTGAATCTGCCGGAGGCGGATTTCCGGCACATCGGCAATTGATTTCCAGTGTTCGAACAGAGGACAGATTTCATCTACCGGTACCGCCAACAGCTTGGCGTCACCGCCGGATTCATCCTCCATGCGCAGCACCCCGACGGCGCGGCAGCGCACCACCACTCCAGGCAGCAAGGGAAACGGTGTATGCACCAGTACATCCACCGGATCGTCATCCTCGGCCACGGTTTGCGGCACATAGCCGTAATTGGCGGGGTAGTGCATCGACGTCATCATGAATCGATCCACGAACAGCGCGCCGGATTGCTTGTCAAATTCGTACTTAACCGGCTCACTGTGCGAGGGAATTTCAATGATCACATTGAATTCATGCGGGACATGCTTGCCGGCGGTCACATCATTGATGCTCATCTAGCGTCGATCTCTCATTTTGCGGGCGAAGTGCGCCGACGCACATACTATCCATAACCTCGAGGATTGCGCTATTAACCGAATGAGCCCATTAACCGAATGAGCGCGGCCCATCGGCGGTGCGTCCCGCGCGACCCGCCGGTGCGCTGCGGGCGCGGGTCAGTGGGTGTGGTGGGTCAGCGGATGGAGCCGGTCAGCGGATGGACCGGGTCAGTGGATGGTGTGCGTCAGTCGATGGCAATCGAGCGCGGCTCGTTGCCCGCGGCGATCGGTGAATCGGCTGCGGGCGTGAGCACGCCGGTCGTGGGATCGACGGCGTACACGGATATGTCGTTGGAATTATCGTTTGCCACATAGGCGAAGAGCCCGGAGGGGTCGATCACAATGTCGATCGGGAAGGTACCCGAGGCTTGGGGAGAACCGGACAAAGTCAAAGCGCCCGTGCTCGGCGTAATCGAGTACGTGGCTACCTGGTTCTTGGCGGTGACGTTCGTCGCATAGACGAAGCGGCCCGCAGGATCGACAGCGACCGACTCGGGGCTGGTTCCGGTGGTCAGGGGCGAGCCGGATACCACCGTCAGGCTGCCGGTGGTGGCATTGATCGAATACTCGGTAATGTTGGCGGCCGTTTCATTGGCGACGTAGGCAAAGGTTCCTGCGGGATCGATGGCCACCGAGATGGCGCCCGCACCGGCGCCGAACGGCGAGCCGGCGACGGTGCTCAAGGAACCGGTGGCGGGGTCGATGGCCAATGCGGTGACTGTGCCGTCTTGGAAATTGGTGACATAGAGGAAGCTGCCGCTCGGGTCGATCTTCAGCGAGGACGGCTCGGCACCGACGACGAATGGCGAATTCGTAAGTTCGGTCAAAAGGCCGGTCGAGCTGTCGATGGTGTAGGCGGATACGGTGTTCGAGGCGAGGTTTGCCACGTAGAGATAACTGTCCGTAGGATCGACGGCCAAGGCGTCGGGGCCGCTGCCGGTGGGGGTTGGCGTCCCCGCGGAGGTAAGCGCTCCCGTGGAGTTATTGATGGCATATACGGAAACATCGTTTGAGCCGTTGTTCGCAACGTACAGAAACTGGCCGTTCGGATCCACGATCAGCGACGCAGGGCTCGTACCCAAGGAGGCAAACGGCGAGCCGCCGACGGGCGTCAGCTGGCCCGTCGTGGAATTTATCGAATAAGCCGACATGTCATTCGAGAGCTCATTGGCGACATAGGCGAAGCGCCCGGCCTGTGTGCAGGTGACGATGACATTGGTGACATTGGCCTTGTCGATGGTGCCGGAACCGTTCTGGACCGTGCAGACCTGCGATGGATTGGATGGCTGCGTGCTGACCGTGACCGAGTAAGCGTCGCCGTTGTCGATGCTCCCTGAGAAAGAGAATGCGCCGTTCGAAGCAAGGCTCAAGCCATTGCCCGAATTGAGTTCGAGGACCAGACCCTGGCCCGTGAGACCGGTCAGCGTGCCGCCGACAGTGTATTTATTGGTGAGATTGCAGCCCAGGATCGCCAATCCGACTGCGGCGACGGTCATCCATGCGAACCTTTTCACGTCACAAGCTCCCAGAGTTGATCACACTTGAGCTTAGGACCATGCTTCCTCGAATTCATTCCGGGCCGTCCCCTCTTTCCGCGTCAAGAATTGTGTAGGAGCGCCGTCTGGGAGCACGCGCAGCCGCGCCGGCTGCGCGGCCATACCGCAATCACCCGGCCTGTCGTTGAAACCCGACATGCGCAGTGTGAACCCTTCCATCGGATGTGTGAACCAAATGGAGTAATCTTGCTCGAAAGACTGGGAAGGACAACACCATGCCAACGGCCCGATCGATTGCCAATGTCAAGAACTGTGTATTCGCCGGCGCGGCGCTCGCCGCGGCCTTGAGTCCATGCATCGCGGGCGCGGCGCTCGGTCAGCCGGAGACTTCGGTGACTACCGATGTGGCGCAGCTTCATGGGACCAGCAAAGTCACCGAACGTACGGGCTATCGGCTGCACGAGATTCAGTTGCCTTCCGGGACATTGGTGCGCGAGTTCGTCGGGTCGGATGGCAAGGTTTTTGCGGTCGCGTGGAGCGGTCCGACCCCGCCGAATCTGCGTCAGACGTTGGGACAGTACTTCGATAACTATGTAGCGGCGGCGAAAGCCAAGCACTCGGGCCATAACCACCTGCAAATCCAGCAAGCCGATCTGGTGGTGCAGGCCGGGGGCCACATGCGGCACTTCTCGGGACGAGCGTACTTGCCGCAGGCCGTACCGGCCGGCGTCAGCATTGGAGATCTGCATTGATGACCCACAGCGCGCCGGAACCCGGAACCCCATGGACGTTCAGCTTCGCGCGGGCCGCCGTGCCGCTGCGCACTTGGCGCCTCGGCGTCTGCGCCGCCCTGTGCGCATCCGCGCTCTCCTGCGGCGGAGGCGGCAGTGGCGGAGCGGCGACCGGACTTTCCGGGAGTTCGACTCCTCCCCCGACCGGCTCCAACGTGGTCAGCGTCGTGGTCGATGCCGGTCCGACCAGCACCAGTCCGGATGCCAATACCCTGTTCACCACCGTCACGGTATGCGTCCCCGGCAGCACGACGAGCTGCCAAACCATCGATCACATCCAAGTGGATACAATGTCCTATGGGTTGCGCATCCTCGCCCCGGTGCTGACCATCAGCTTGCCGGTGCAGCCGGCAACGAGCGGCACCATGCTGGCCGAGTGCACCGCATTCGCCGATGGCTATAGCTGGGGTTCCGTCGCCTTGGCAGATGTGCAAATCTCCGGTGAATCCGCGAGCTCCGTGCCGGTACAAGTAATCGGCGACCCGAACTTCACCAACATCCCGGCGGACTGCCAGGGTCTTGGCGCGCAGGAAGATACCGTCGCCGCGTTCGGCGCCAACGGCATCCTGGGTATCGGTGTATTCGCGTCGGACTGCGGCTCGGGCTGCACGACCACGGTGGACAATCAGATTTACTATGCGTGCGCTGCGACGGCGGCTTGCCAGCCTACGACGGTCGCGTCGCTGGCGAGCGAGGTCACCAACCCCGTCGCTTATTTTGCCACCGACAACAACGGTGTGATCATCCAGCTACCCACCGTCGCCGCATCGGGGGCGGCGACGGTGAGCGGCTCCCTGATCTTCGGAATCGACACGCAGTCGAACAACAAATCCGGCAGCCAAACCATCTTGACGGTCGATCCGTCCTACGGAGATTTCACGACGGTCTTCGACGGCCAAACTTTCTCTGAGAGCTTTTTGGACACCGGGTCCAACGGCATCTTCTTCAACGACAGCAACATTACGCAGTGCACCGCCAGCGGCTTGACGGACTTTTATTGCCCAGCGAGCACACAAAGCTTCACTGCGACCCTGCAGGGGCAAAATAGCGTATCGGTCAGCGAGAGCTTCAGTGTAGGCGACGCTCAGACCTTTTCAGGCGATGATGCGGCTCTGCCGTTGCTGGCAGGGCCGTTTTCGAGCTCGCCCGAGACCTTCGATTGGGGCCTGCCCTTTTATTACGGTCGTACCGTTTACACCGCAATCCAGGATGACTCGACTGCCGTCGGTACCGGACCCTACGTCGCATTTTAGACTGGCTCTTAGGCCGGCTCGGCTCCGCGCGGCTTACGGTGCCACCGGCCTACCCCACGCTCTAGAGGCAGGATAAACTGCCGTCAATGACTACCACGCGGATTTCCAGGGCGACCGCGCATGCCACGGCGGCTGCTCTGCAGCTCGATTACTTGACCTCTGACGCCCTGGCGTCTCAGCCGCCGGCATGGTGGCAAAATGTCCTGGGGGTCGTCGGCTTCGAGAAGCGGCCGTCGATCGACGGGGTGTCGGTGCCTGTGACCGCCAGCATGACTCCCGCCCTGGGTGCAATCGGCAATCTGTGCGAGGTCTGGCGAGTCGCGGGACCTCCCGTACGGCTGTCGATGGGTGCGGCGCAAAGCCGCGTGCACCTGTGCTACTGCGATGATCTGCTGTTCGGTTCCATCGTGCTCGACGAGCGGCCACTCGAGGCGGCGGATGGTATGCCGGGCAGTGCCGAGGGAGCCGGCGCCGCGGCGTTGCTGCGCGCCACCGAGATGGCCTATCAGGAGATCTTTGCCGCGCTCGAGCAAACCGAGCACCGGCACTTGATCCGCATTTGGAATTATTTGCCGGAAATCAATCGAGAAGCCGGCGGCGACGAGCGCTATCGCCTCTTCAATTCCGCGCGGCAGCTGGCCTTCCGCAATTCAGGCCAAGCGATCGTGGGAACCGTGCCGGCCGCCTGCGCCCTGGGGTCTCCCGCGGGCAGCCCGATATCCATTTATTTCCTGGCCGCGCGCCAGGCGCCGAAGATGATCGAAAATCCGCGGCAGACCAGCGCTTATCACTATCCGCCGAAATTTGGCCGGCATAGCCCGATTTTTTCGCGAGCCTGCCTGTTGAACGGATCCGCAGGCACGAATTTGTTCGTCTCCGGAACCGCGAGCATCGTCGGTCACGAGACCATCCACCAGGGGGATGTCGGGGCGCAGACTCGCGAGACGATGGCCAACATAGAGGCGCTGCTTGACGAAGCGAATCGCGTCGCCGGACTCGCGCGCTATTCCCTCGGCGGACTGAAGTTCAAAGTCTATGTACGGCGGCCATCGGACCTGGGCACCATTGAAAGGGAGCTGGCAAGGTCGCTGGGGTCTTCGACTCCAGTCCTCTACTTGCAAGCGGACGTTTGCCGCGAGGACTTGCTGGTGGAAATCGAAGCCACGGGCGAGTCGGACAGTGCGGAAAACGTTATGTAATATGTTCACTGGTCTGGTGAAGGGATCGCCAGGCGCGTTAAGCTAAACCCATAAGGGGTCTCGCGCCCTGCGCGGGAATAGAACTAACGTCCAATAAGCAAGGGGATTGCAATGCATGCGACTCGTATGTGGGTTGTTGCCGCCGTTGCGGCGACAGTCATGGGTAGTGCGTCGGCAGCGGCGGCGCTCGTCAAAGTCAAACCGGAAGTCATTGATCTCGGCGCCGCCGAGTACGTTGCCGGTCAGGCGCAAGTTACGGTGACCGTCGCATTGAAATTGCGCAATACCGATCAACTGGAATCGCTGCTGCAGGCGACTTATTCGGCCGGAGGCCCCGGGTACCGGAAGTTTCTGACACCTCAGCAATTCGCCTCCAAGTTCGGTCCCACTCCCGAAACCATTGCCCGCGTGACGCAGCATTTCCAGAAGGCCGGACTGCGCGTTTCGCAGCTCACCGCCACGCATCTCAGCGTGTCGGGGAGCGCGGCGGCGATTCAAGCCGAATTCGGCGTGCGGCTGCATGCCTTCGAAGTCGAAACCACTTCCTCCGCGTACATCTTTAGGGCGCCGGAGGGAGCGGTGCAAGTTGCATCCGCCATCGCCGATGCGGTGCAGAGCGTGGACGGGCTCGATACCCGGCCGCATTTCCGGCCGCATCTGATGCGCGCGGCGGGCCTGCAGAGCAACGCCAAATTGTCCGCGGTCGCGGCACCCGCCACGCCTCACGCCGCCAATGCGCCCGGCTCGCTGACGGTGACCGATTTCGCCAATCATTACGACGTGAATCCGCTGTATCACAGCGGCGTGACCGGAAAGGGAACGACCATCGGCATCGTAACCCTCGCGTCGTTCACCCCAAGCGACGCCTATGCGTATTGGCAGGCGCTCGGGCTCAACGTCGCATCCAATCGAATCCGTGAGGTTCAAATCGACGGCGGTTCGGGCCCCGTCAGCGATGTGGGCGGCTCCCTCGAGACTACGCTCGATGTCGAGCAGTCCGGCGGCCTGTCGCCGGGCTCGAAAGTGACGGTGTACGAGGCGCCCAACACCGACCAGGGATTCATCGACGCATTCGCGAAGGCGATCGACAGCAACGCGGCGGATACGATTTCCTGCAGCTGGGGCGAATGGGAATTCTTCGATTTAGCCTCGCAGGGCAACATCGTGACCGACCCCGTCACCGGCCGTACGACCAGCACACTGAAGGCGTTGAACGATCTATTCGCGCAAGCGGCGTTGCAGGGGCAAAGCATGTATGTGGCCGCCGGCGATGCGGGCGCCTACGATGACACCGATTTCTTCACGCCGCCGTCGTGGCCTGTGCCGAAAAATGCAGTGGTTCTGTCCGTGGACGATCCGGCCGCTCAACAGTGGGTCACCGCGATGGGCGGCACCACCCTGCCGGGTCCGCAGACTTATGCGATTACCAGCAAGAAGAACCTGACCATCAACATTCCGACGGAGCAGACCTGGGGTTGGGACTACTTGGAGCCGCTGTGCAATGCGCTGGCATTCGATCCTTTGAGCTGCGGCATCTACCCCGCCGGAGGCGGGGGCGGAGTCAGCTCCTACGTGCCGCTGCCGATTTATCAATTCGGCATGCCCGGCATTCAGACGACGGCGTTCGGTCAGACACAGCTCGACTATTCGCAGACACCGCCCGCATTCGTCGTCACGCTGCCCGGCGGCTATCTCGGCCGCAATGTGCCGGATCTTTCGCTGAATTCGGATCCGCAGACGGGCTATCAGGTTTATTACACCGACGACCAGATGGTATTCAGCATTCAAACCGGCTGGGGCGGAACGAGTTTCGCCGCGCCTCAGTTCAACGGCGTGACGGCGCTGTTCGATCAGGCGATGGGCCATCGCGTCGGCTTGCTGAATTTCGCACTTTACGATTTGGCTAGATTCGGGGCTGCGTACCGAGGCTCCGAGGCGCCGCTGCGGGACATCGTCAACGGCGACAATTGGCACTACAGCGCGCATGGCGGCTACGATCAGGCGACCGGGCTCGGCGTGCCTGATGTTGCCAATTTGCTGAAGGCTTTGCGTTGAGATAGGGCTCGTTGAGATAGAGCTCGAGCAAGCCTTGAGCGGCGTCCGGCAGCGGACGCCGCTCAAGGCGGCCGGTGCGAGCACTCCGCGCTTGGCGCATGTTAATCTTGCTCGAACGTTTCCCCATTCTTGGAAGGAGAGAGTTCATGCGTGCATGGGTCATGGGTGTCCATAGAGCCGCCATCGCGGTGGTCCTTTGAACGCCGCCAATGCCGGCCGCAGTGCCGCAACTCAAGCGCCGATCGAGTATGCCGATGCTTCGCCCGAAGTGCGGGCGGTGTACGACGACATCATGGCGGTGCGCAAGACCGATTGGATCAATAATTACTGGAAGGTTCTCGCCCATCACCCGCCCACGCTGCGGCGGATGTGGGCGAATTCAAAAGAAGTCATGGGTCCGGGCGCGCTCGATCCGCTCACCAAGGAACTCATTTATATGGCGGTCAGCGTGACGAATGCCTGCCGGTACTGCATCGCCTCGCACGGTGCAGCGGCCCGCAACAAAGGCATGACGCCCGAACAGTATGCCGAACTCGTGGCAATCATCGGGCTTGCGAACGAGACCAATCGGCATGCAGTTGCGCTCGATTTGCAGATTGACGACAAGTTTCGCTAATTCGAGGGTTTTCCGATGAACACCGCAGCTGCAGACAATCCCCTGGAAGCG
Organism: uncultured Gammaproteobacteria bacterium; assembly: GCA_963784105.1. GTDB lineage: Bacteria > Pseudomonadota > Gammaproteobacteria > Steroidobacterales > Steroidobacteraceae > Bog-1198. Next base: position 178,366 of record CAWAQE010000002.1, on the reverse strand, counting down.
TCGCACGCCAAGCACTTTCGATGGGAAGATATACCCGCCGAAAAGCTCAAGGGCAACCTCACGCGGCGGTTGATCACCGGCCACCGCATGATGATCGCCCACGTTCATTTCAAGAAGGGCGATGACGTGCCCCGGCATTCGCACGAGAACGAGCAGATCACTTACATCCTCGAGGGTGCGCTGCAATTTCACCTCGGGGCGAATGGAGAGCGGGAGGTCATTGTCCGCGCCGGTGAAGTGCTCGTCATCCCGTCGCATCTGCCGCATAGCGCTTTGGCGCTCGAAGATACCCTGGATGTGGACGTATTCAATCCGCCCCGCCAGGATTGGCTTACGGGCACCGATGCCTACTTGCGCGGCTGATATGCCGAAATTCGACGTGACGCCGGGTGCCGCGCCGGCGGCGGCGTGAGCCTGCTGATTCGTCCCAGGAGATACTGATGCGCACCACCCGCCGCGATATGATCAAGACTCTCGCGGCGTTGCCGCTGGTGCGGCTGAGTCGGGCAGAGCCCGATGTGATTCTTTTCAATGCACTGGTCTACACCGTGCAGCCGGCCGCGCCCGATGCGACGGCGGTCGCGATCCGTGACGGCCGAATCCTCGCCGTCGGCCCGGATCGGGAGGTTCTGGCCCTCGCCGGCAAGAATACTCGCCGTATCGATATCGGACGTCGGCGCGTTCTCCCGGGATTCAATGACGCACATGCCCATCCTTGGGAGGCGGGCCTGCAGCAGCTGAAGAGCGTCGCCTGCGACAAGAACTCGATCGATGAAATTCTCGCCGCGCTGCACGCCCGCGCCGCGCAGACGCCGGCGGGCCAATGGGTGCGCGGCTATCTCTACGATGACGGGAAGACGCCGCGCCCGCTGACGCGCGCCGATCTCGATTCCGCGGTTCCCGATCACCCCGCGATCGTCGCGCACCGCGGCGGCCATACGGCGTATGTGAATTCGCTGGCACTGACGCAGGCCGGGGTCAATGCGACGACGCCGGACCCGCCCGGGGGACGCTTCGAACACGGCGCCGACGGTCAATTGAACGGCCGGGTGGCCGACAAGGCCATGCAAGCCGTGGTCGACAAAATCCCGAATGAGCTGACTCGCGACGACCATAGGCGCAGCGTCGCTCTGATCTCGAAATTGTACGCAAGCTACGGTGTAACCTCGGCGTGCGAGGCCGACGCGACGCCCGACGGCTTACAGGGATACCAAGATGCGCGTGACTCGGGCGAACTGCTGTATCGCGCGTACTGCCTCATGGATGTCGCCTACCTGGACCGCTACATCGCGGCGGGATTGCACACGGGATTCGGCGATTCCATGGTTCGCATCGGAGGAATCAAACAATTCGCCGACGGTTCGATCTCCGAGCGGACTGCGTGGCTGGCCGAACCCTACATCGGAATACCGAATTACTACGGCGTCGAAAGCGGCACCCGGGAAAGCCTGTACGAGAATTCGCGCAAGGCATGGCTCGCCGGATTTCAACTGGCAACCCACGCCAACGGCGAGCGCGCCATCGACCGCATGCTGGGCATATACGAACAGCTGGCTCGCGAGGCGCCGCGGCGCGATCCGCGCTTTAGGCTGGAACACTGCACGGTGGTGACCCCGCAGCTCATCGCGCGGATACGCGCCGTGGGCGCGATTCCCATTCCCTTTGCCGGCTACGTGAATTTCCACGGCGATGTCATGCACTTCTACGGCGAGGAACGTTTGAATCGCATGTTCGCCTACCGTTCGTTCATCGACGCCGGATTGCGGCCGCCGACCGCCTCGGACTATACCGCGAGCCCACCGTCGCCCATGCTCTGGCTTTACTCCATGACGACGCGCCGGGATCCGACCGGCCGCGTCTGGGGCGCAACACAACGCATCACCCTGCCCGAGGCGCTACGTTCCGCGACCCTCGACGGCGCGTACGTCTCATTCGAAGAGCACGACAAGGGCACGATCGAACCCGGGAAACTCGCGGACCTCGTCGTTCTCAAGGACGATCCCTTTGCCGTGCCCGCGGAGCATTGGCTCGACATCAAGGTGGAGCGGACGATGCTGGGCGGGCGCTGGGTATACGAATCTTGACCGCGCCGGCCGGCGCTCCGGCGGCTCGATTTGCGCTGACGCCGGAGAGGCGCATAGAATCCACCCTGCGCGGGCGTCGTATAATGGTAATACCCAAGCTTCCCAAGCTTGAGCCGTGGGTTCGATTCCCATCGCCCGCTCCATTCTCGGGCAACGCCAGGCCATGTAGGGCTACAAGATTGGATTCAAGACATTGATCCGATGGGAAAGTCTTGGGAATGGACGCGGAAGGGGGCGGCGGTCTCATGGCCTCACGTAAACCCTGCATTGCCCTTAGATTCACACGTACAGTCACACGCAGAAGTTTTCAAAAATAAATTGTGTGAATTCCCACGCTCCCCCCATAGCGCGAGCGATCGCAGGTGGCTGGACTCGACCCGATCCTGCCAGTGGCCAAGGGCTGCTTTGCGGTATCAGACGTAAGGCAGTGATCACCGCAGTGTTCGTAGAAGACTTCGGCCTCTGGCGTGAAATATGGCCGATTCGGAGGAAGGAATGATGGGTCATCGACCGAGTGGTACTTTCAAAACTTCATTTATTGCGAGCTTTTCCTCTGTCTCGCCAGTATCTTTACATTCTTGAGCAATGCCGACGGGCGCTTCACTTTTTGTGGGGGAATACCGTCGCATCGACGATGCGGCCGTCTTGAACAACGAATGATGGGGCGTGGCCATCGCCAATCAACGCCTGTATGTAGGACGGTGACGCCCCTTGTTGAGCGAGCCATGAAGAAAGCTCGCCAAGGTTTTCAAAGATCGGACTCACTGGCGAGCCTTCTGAGACATTCTCGTAGATTTGAAACGGGTACTGCCTGATTCTTCTCTGGGAAGCAGCCGTTGCGTCCACTCAATTATTTTGATGCTGTCTGGCGCACCAGCCCAAGATTCGATGCGATGCCGAATTTCAGATTGGTGGGTATCACTACGCTGATAAGCTCGTCTAGGTCGGGCCCGCGCTATTGGTTGCCTATTAACACATATTAGTGTTAAATTTAACATTGATCAGTGTTGAAAGCCAACCAGCGAGTGACACCATGAGTACCGCCGCGGCGATCCCCAATCCCTTTGTGTATGGCCAGGTGCTGATCCCGGGTAAACCCTTCTGTTCGCGCCCCCAACTCGAGTCGAGCGTACTCGAGGCGGCCGCCAATCAGCGACGAATCGTGCTTCTGGGTGAGCGGCGCATGGGTAAATCGAGCTTGGTCGAGCATACGCTGACCCGGCCGGATCGGGTCCTAGTGGCGGTTGATCTGCGAGGCCTCGACTCCGTTGAGGATTTCATCGACCGACTACTGCTGCGGCTCTCAACAACGCTCGAAGCGCATCGTGCGCTCACCAAGCACTTGCCGGAACGCCTGAAAGAGGCGCTCGCGTTCATCGGCGAAGTGAATTTGAGCTTGCATGGAATTTTATCGGTGAGCGCTCGGACTAAGCCAAAGGCTTCTACCGTGATTCGCGTCATGGACGCAATCGAGCGGGCGAGTCGCTGGCGGCCGCTGGTCGTGTTCTTCGATGAGTTCCAGGAGATCGTCGAGAATCTCGAGGAGCGCGAGTCGCGTCACTTGCTCGGGGTGCTGCGTGCCGAAATCCAGCGTCACACCCATGTGGCTTATCTCTTCGCTGGCAGTGCCCGGGGCTCGATGCTCGAACTCTTTACTGCAGAGCGCAGTCATTTTTACCAATCCGCGACGATTCTCGATGTGGGGCCGATCCCACGAGGGGACATGGCGAAATTCTTCAAGGAGCAATTCGCGCGCGGTAAGCGCGAATTGTCCGCGGACACCCTGCAGGCGATTTTTGCCTTGGCCGGGGAGTCGCCGAATGACCAGCAACAGCTTGCCTATCACTTATGGACACAATCGACGCCTGGACGCTTGGGGCAAGATGAGCTCAAACGGGCCTTTTCGGCACTCCTTGCCGAGGTGAGCCGGCGGGGCGAATTGATCCTTGAATCGGCAACTCCCGCACAGCGGCGCGTGCTTTTTGCCACTGCCATCCGGGAAGACGAGGAGACCTCCACCGATTCTTTCATTCGCTTCGCGGGCTTCAAGAACAACAGCTCGGTGGGCGCGGCATTGCGTCCCTTTTTGAAAGGCAACAATGCGATTTTGGAAAAGCGCGGCAGTCGGGTGCGCTATCGTGAGCGTTTCATGCGACTATGGGTGCTATTGCAGGTGGTCAATATTCCAAGCTTGTTTCCCGCCGGCCGGCCCTTCATCGCCAGCAGCGAGCAGGGCTTGCTGCTGCCGTATCTGTCAAATTCCCTGAAATGAGGCGGCCGGGTCAATCGGAATTTCGCCCACCGTGCATCCCTACGCACCCCTCGGAATCTCGCGCATCGATATATCCCTACGTAGCCTTACATAGCCCCACATGCCGCGAAAATTCACACGCTAATCACACTTGGCGTCAGCATTCGCACTAAACCGCTTGTTTTAAGGGCTCGGAAGCGCCTTCCCCGTGGGTTCGATTCCCATCGCCCGCTCCAATCCCAGCCATTGCTCGCCAAAGCCAGCCAATGCAGCGACACTCGTACGAACGCAGGCGCATTTGACTTGAGCAGTCGTCCACCCCCGCGAGGGAACCGATTTGCGTTGCCCTTCTCGGCGCCAAGTCAAGCGTGCCAACGACGGGTGTCTCACGCGATTGTCCGAACGACACCACCGTCGACACGCAAGGAAGTGCCTGTAGTCGCCGAGGCCTGCTCCGAGCAGACATAGACGACCAGGTTTGCGACTTCTTCGGTTGTCGCAAAGCGATTGAGGAGCGTTGTCGGGCGCAACGTTTTCAGGAACTGCTGCTCGGCTTCGTCTCGAGTAATGCCTTGCTCTTTCGCGCTCGCCTTCATCCAACCGTCCATGATCTTCGAATTCGTCGGACCAGGGAGGACCGAATTGACGGTGACGCCCGTTCCGCCGACCACCTCTGCCAAGCCCCTCGCGATGGCTAGCTGAGCGGTCTTGGTCATGGCGTAGTCAATCATGTCCTTGGGGATGGCGAGCGCGGACTCGCTGCTGATGAACACTACACGCCCCCAGCAGCGCTTCGTCATGTTCGGCACATAGTGGCGGGAGGCGCGAATGCCGCTCATGACATTTAGTTCGAAGAGATCGATCCATTCGCTGTCGCCAATTTCGAAGAAGAGCTTTGGGCGCCCTGTGCCCACATTGTTGACGAGAATGTCCGCATCCGGCGCCCGCGCGAACAAGTCCGCCGCGCCTTCCGCGGTCGCAAGATCGGCCGAGACGCCGGTGAATTCAACTTTTGGGAAAAGCTTGCGCAAATCGCCAACCGCTGCAGCGACCCGTTCCTCGCCGCGGCCGTTGATCACTACCGCAGCGCCGGCGCGCGCCAGCCCTTCGGCAACAGCTCGGCCGATACCTGCCGTAGACCCGGTAACGACGGCCTTTCGGCCAGTTAGATCAATATTCATGACAGCACTCCTTCATCTGATGACAGAGCAGCATTTTGTGTGATGTCGATAACGATGATAATGGCCTAAATTTCCATAATATTAATTCTCTAGGAGGAATGAGTGGATCGGTTCCACGAATTAGACGCATTCATCGCCGTGGTTGAAGCAGGCGGTTTTTCCGCCGCGGCGCGCACGACCGGGGATTCGCAGTCCGCCATCAGTAAGGCCATCGGTGCGTTGGAGAAACGCCTGGGCGTAATGCTGTTCAACAGAAGTACCCGCCGGGTGACCCTGACGGATCAGGGGCGGAGATACTACGATCGGACTAAGCCACTCATCGACGAGATGCAGGACGCTGATAGCGAGCTGACCAGAACTACGCTGGGTGTTTCGGGTTTAATTAGGATCGCCGCATCGGCTACTTTCGGCCGCCTTCATGTTTTGCCGCTTATTCCCAACTTGTTGTCACTCAATCCCGGCCTGCAGGTGGAACCAAGCTCGACGGCGCGCTGCCCTGACCACGCTGGCCCGGTCAAAAGGGTTGCGACCTCCGCGCCGATGTCGTTCGACGCCACCATGCTGTTCGAATAGTTATCTATGAAACCACTCTTCACCACAGGATGACGGGTGTCCGCCGCAACCAGGTGTCGGTCGTCAATTGCTCGACCACGAACTGAGCGACATCGGCGCGCGCTATCTTGCCGCCGTTAACGCCTGCGAGGTCGGCGGTGGCCCTGACGCGGCCACGCGGTGGGTCGTTGGTAAGCATAGCGGGGCGGACAACGACCCAGTCGAGCGAACTGGCGCGGATGGCGGCTTCCTGGCGTTCCTTGTCCTTGTAGGCTTGGCTGAGCAGCAAAGGCTGGAACAGCCGGTCGAACACGAATCCGCCATGGCCACGGCTGTCGCCGACCCCGAGGGCCGAGACGCAGACCAGACGGCGCACGCCTTTGCGTGTCATCGCCGTGATCAGGGCGCGTGTTGCGACGGTCAGCAGGTCGACCTTGCGGCGGCCCATACCGGTGCCCAAGGCGCTGACAACGGCATCGCAGCCGTCCATGGCGCGCGCGAGGGTGGCCTCGTCGCGAGCATCGCCCTCGATCATGCTGGCTCGCGGCAGGTCGGCGCTGGCCTTTGAGCGTACCAACGCCACGACGGAATGGCCTTTCGCCACGGCGTCGCGGGTGATCAGCCCTCCGGTTCCGCCCGTGGCTCCTAAAACAAGAATCTTCATGTTTAACCTCGATCTTTCTTAATGTTAGCGCCGCAGTTCACTTCGACCGGGCCCGTTTCAAACTCTCCGCCACGATCGCTGACGCGAAGACATCGCGCGGGGACGTCGTGCCCGCGACGCGTTCCGTGCCCTCGATCCCGAGATCCATCCACCCCGCGTTGACGGCCTCAAACATCGCCTCAGCCGGTCCGGTCTGGCCCTTCGGAATGCCGAACTGCTCGAACGCTGCCGGCCACGCGGCCCGCGGGACGGCAAAGGCTTTGACCTCGAGCTTCATGACTTCACCTAATTGCGCAGCGACTTCATCCGCGCTGACCATCGAACCGAGTTCGATGATCCGATGCCCGACCAGGCAGGCCCGCTCAGAAGCGTTGCGATCTCAGCTCCGATGTCGGCAGTCGCGACCATGGTGGATTTCCGATTCGTCGGATTGTAGTAGACCGGTAGCGTTCCTTCTTTCGCGACCTGCAAGCCGTAGAGGAAGTTTTCGAAGAATCCACCCGCACGCACAAATGCGATTGGCGATGTCAGGTCGCTAAACCCACGCTCCAGAAGCGACAAGGCCGTGATCATCCCATGCCCGCTGCGCGTACTTTCTTGCCGTGCGCCAACAGATGTTCTGCCGTCGCGCCGCCCACTTTTCCCGTGATTCCCATGACTAAAAACATGCGTATTCTCCTGATCTTGAGGGACAGAGCACTGCCCCGGTTGGTTTAACGAATGAGCGGCAGAATGGCCCGGATACGGGGATCGCGCGCGTAGAGGCCGCCCCAGGCCATCGCGCCCAGAAGCAGGGCAATGATTTCCGGCGGCGACCCCAACTCACCAATGCGGAGATGGGCGCAGATGGCACCTCCCAAAAAGCCCGTCACGAGGATCGCGCCGAGGACGGCGGTGGCTGGGATGGCGTAAAGGATGGCGCAGGCGAGGATGATCGGACCCAATACACGGATCAGGTCGATCGCGAACCCGGTTTCCCGCAACATGCTCGCGATCTGTGCCGGCGCGAAAAGCTGAATAGTGCCGTCTGCCACCAGAGCGATAACAACGAGCGCGCTCATTATCCGGCCGGCCCATAGGGCGCCACGCAGGGTTGAGGTTTCAGGCACCCGATGCAGTTTCATAGTTTCGAACGCTTGTCGCTCTCCTCTGGGGGAATCCCAATGTTTGTAGCTTACTGTGTCTCTTAGGTATGATAATCACCGAGAAACTGAACTCACTGTTCTCTCTGCGGTGAACAATACCGAGGCACGACAATGCACAATCTCGAACCCCTCCTTATTTTCATCACGGTCGCGGACATGGGGAGCTTCACCGACGCAGCCGATAGCTTAGGGATTCAGAAGGGAAGGGCCTCAACGGCGGTCCGGAAGCTGGAAGAAGATGTCGGTGTCAGGCTTCTGCACCGGACGACGCGTAGCGTGCAGTTGACGGAAGACGGACGGGTGTTTCATGCACGTGCCCGTGACCTGCTTGCCGATGTTGATGATCTGCACTCAATGTTCGCAAGCGATCGAGTGGCACTTCGCGGGCGCCTACGGGTTGATCTGCCGAGCGAGCTGGCGCGCACCACCATCGTGCCGGCATTGCCGGCCTTCATGGCGACTTATCCCGAGTTGGAGCTGGAAGTGTCGAGTACGGATCGCCAAGTTGATCTGGTTCAAGAGGGGTTTGACTGCGTCTTGCGGCTGGGTCCCATCGGGGACGAGACGCTGATTGCCCGCCCGCTGGGCAAGTTGCGCATGGTCAACGCCGCCAGTCCTGCCTATCTGGCGCGCCATGGCGTGCCTCGATCGCTGGAAGATCTGCGGCATCAGAAACATCGGGCAATTCATTTCGCACGGACGCTCGGCGCAAAACCCTACGGATGGGAGTATCCGCACGGCGACAGCTACGCGAGGATTCAGCTGCGAGGTGCGCTGCACGTCAACAGCGTGCAGACCTACGAAGCCGCCGGTGTCGCAGGCCTTGGACTGATTCAGGCACCCCTGTTGGGGATTGGCCGATACTTGGAGAGTGGAGCGTTGATAGAGCTTCTACCAGATTTTCGGCACAAGCCGCTCGACGTCTCCCTGGTCGTCGCGCATCGGCGCAACCTCTCGCGCCGAGTCCGCGCATTCATGAAATGGATCGAAAATGTGCTCGCGCCCTACCTAGAATAGCGAACGATTTGCAGTCAATCACCCAACAACCGAATGCCAACGATATATTCGTCACACTGGCTGCGGTTCGCTGGCATTGGCTGGTGTGGCAACGCTTTTCGCACAATAATCGCACGCAGCGCTCATCCACGCTTGCAACACCATGATTCGAAAGGGTCCGCAGTTCTCGGGCGGTATTTTCGATTCCCATCGCCCGCTCCACTCTCAATCCCATGATCCGGGCTCAACTGTTCATGCGGCGAACGCCCGTGCACATAGGCGATTAGGTCGGTTTGACCCGAGCCCTCTGGTCGCCCGGCGAGAATTAGCGTCCGCCGGCCAAGGTGGAGCGTGCGTAAAGCCTCGAAGATGAGGTCGGATCATCTTAAAGTCCTCATCCGCAGTCAGCAGGGTAAAGCCATTTTCGCGGCACGTGATCGCAATCAAGATGTCGTTGACCAGGGAGCGTGGTCGATCTTTGTATGGCACGCCATCCTGGCGAAATAGGGTTGCCAGGACGCGGCCGCAGTCCTTGAACGCCATTGCGGACGGAACCACCACGCGATTGCGACGCTCGAACACGTCGAAGATTCCGTCTTGCAGGACTTTGGCTTGCGCATCAGTGACAGCGCCAGCGCGCAGCTCCTGCATGACAACGGCGCTCATGTATGTCATCGGTGCGTTACGTTCCAAGAAACCCTCGAGGGCCTGTTCCTTCAGCGAGTTCCGGATGGCGTCGATGTATAAATTGGTGTCGAGAACGTATTTGCGCGCCATCGCTTGGCCTCGGCCCGAGCAATCCAACTAGTCCTGATAGATGTCCTTTAGACCGCCAGCCGCCCGCAGGCTCTGTATACCCTCGGAGATCTCCTGCCGGAAGGCAATCGCGTCGAGGGCGGCATCAACGGCTTCGGTTTCCGTTTTGACGCCCAGAGCCTTGCGCGCAACATTGAGTTTGCGTTGGTCGATATGCAGATTTTTACGTACCCAACCTCGGGGCGGACGGCCAAGCCGCCGAGCGGAAGCGGGTCCTCGCGTAGGAGTCGTCATAGCAAAATTCTTTCCCTCTGTATGAAATTGAATATACTACTGTATCAAATTGGGTTCAAGAGAGCGCAAAACATATGGACTTGGACCGATGGGTCAATGACAACAACCCGGACGAACAATTGCAGTACAGCAAGGGCTGGTGGGACTACATTGAGCTGATCCGACGTCTGATGTACAAGTTTGGAGCGAAAGACGCGCAGGTGGTAGCTACCTATTCCATGAGAACGCCACCGCCGGAGGAAGATCTCGTGATGCCCGCGGTGCAATTTGCGGTTGGATCCACGGAATTCATCGTCAAATATGATTTTGGCGCTTACCCAGAGCGCTGGACAGTGAGCGTCAAAAATGCAATCGCGGTTGTCAGGCCGATTCTTGGGCTCTTCGACGATAAACGGGACTTACGCGGCGCAGCCGTCGCTGGTTTCGACGCCGAATGGATTCACGGGTCGTACCATAATGACTCGACCTGCTTCACGTGCGAGATTCACGACGAATGGGATCTCTCTGCGCTTGTGCGGCTGGCTTCACGTCAGGGAGCCTGACCAGATATGGCGGATTGTGCTCGTCCGCTATTTCGCCACAAGTTCTCTAAAACGCAAGCTATGGCAGATTATGAAAGCTTGTCCAGCTCATCCGGGCGACGAGAAAATCGGATATCCAATGACGGCCTTGCAGTTGTCAGCGGTCAGAGGGTGCACGCCGCAACGGCTTCAGATCTTCTGCGGTGGATGGGCCGATCAACGTGAGCAGCAAGCGCCCGCTCAATCTGGTTAGAAGGCGCGGACTGTGGTCAGCTCCGCGCCGTATGAAAGGTGATCGCGTAGCCATCGGGATCACCGGCAACGAAGAAGCGACCGAAGGGACCGTCGGCAAGCGGACCCGTGGACTAAACCGCTCGCGCGGTAGGGGTAGCTCCGATTGGGGGTCGGAGGATTGCTGATGTTTGAGGCTCTGTTTCGTAAGTTGCGAAGTGAGGCGATCCGCCTCGTTTTGCAACCGGAGCAGAGCCATGAACGATTCATCCCACAAGGTTTCACCGCTGCGTCAACGCATGATCGAGGAGATGCGGATGCGGCAACTGGCACCCAAGACCCGGGACGCCTACATTCGTGCGGTCCTTCACTTCACCCGATTTCTGGGCCGCTCGCCTGATACGGCCACGGCTGAAGACCTGCGCCGTTACCAACTGCACTGCGTCGATCAGGGGGTCTCCGCGATCACGCTCAACGCCACTATCACGGGACTGAAGTTCTTATTCGAGGCAACCCTCGGCCAGCCCGAGTTGATGGCCAAGATGCACCCCGTGCGCATGTCCCGCACCTTGCCGATCATATTAAGTCGGGAGGAAGTGAGCCGCCTGCTCGATGCGGCGAAGAACCTCAAGCATCAAACCGCGCTGTCGGTCGCGTATGGGGCGGGGCTTCGCGTCAGCGAAGTGATCGCGCTCAAAGTCGGGGACATTGACAGTGCGCGCATGCTGTTGCGCGTCGAGCAGGGTAAGGGCCAGAAGGATCGCTACGCGCTGCTGCCCCAACTCCTGCTCGAGCGACTGCGCACCTGGTGGCGCTTCGCCCGGGCCCAAGGCAAGGTGCTGCCGGGCGGTTATTTATTTCCTGGCCTCGATCCAGTGGACTCCATGAGTACACGGCAGTTGAACCGCGCCGTGCATGAAGCCGCGGTTGCCGCGCGCATCGACAAGCGCGTCTCGATGCATTCGCTGCGCCACGCGTTTGCCACCCATCTGCTCGAACAGGGGGAAAATATCCGCACCATCCAAGTGCTGCTTGGTCACAAAAAACTGGAGACCACCGCGCTCTATACCCATGTCGCCACCGAGACTTTGCGCAAAGTCTTAAGTCCCTTGGAGAGTTCCCGGCCGACGTAGCACCGGCTCGTGCCACGTAATGTCCTGGAGGTCGCGGATATCTTCCGCGCCCACGGGCCAACCCTGCGCCAGCATCAGCGGGGGCACCTGAGCCTCGGCCAGTTGAAGGTCATGTCGGCCATCGAACAGTGCCGCAGCCTCGCGCTCGGCGGCCACGCGCTGCGCTGTTCGGCGTGCGCAGAACCGCAGATCGCCTACAACTCGTGCCGCAATCGGCACTGTCCGAAGTGCCAGAGCAGCGCCGCGCAGCGCTGGCTCGAAGCGCGCCAGGCGGATCTTTTGCCCGTGCAGTACTACCACGTCGTGTTCACATTGCCTGCGCCCATCAGCGCCATCGCCTACACCAACAAGGAGATTATCTATGGTCTGTTGTTCGACATCGCTGCCGAGACGTTGCGCACGATCGCCGCCGATCCGAAGCACTTGGGTGCTCGGATCGGCACCACCCTCGTGCTGCACACGTGGGGTTCGGCCCTGACTCACCATCCGCACGTGCATGGCATCGTCCCCGGCGGCGGCCTCGCACCGAATGCCGACCGCTGGGTACCGTGCAAGCCGGGGTTCTTCCTATCGGTCCGGGTGCTGTCGCGTCTGTTTCGCCGTCGCTTCCTCGAAGAGCTGCAGAACGTTCATCGTGCCGGTCAACTCAAGTTCTTCGGCGAGCATGTCGATTTGGCCGACGCCGATGCCTTCGCTGACTGGCTCATGCCACTGCGCCAATGCGAATGGGTGGTCTACGCCAAACGCCCCTTCGCAGGACCTGAGCAGGTTCTCGCCTATCTGTCCCGCTACACCCATCGGGTCGCGATCTCCAACTCGCGGCTCGTCGCCTTGGACGATCGCGGCGTCACCTTCCGCTGGAAGGACTACCGCGAACACGGGCGCACACGCTACAAAACGATGAGCTTGGCCACTGAGGAGTTCATGCGCCGCTTCCTGCTGCACGTGCTGCCCGCCGGCTTTCATCGCATCCGTCACTACGGCTTGCTCGCCAACGCCAACCGCCAGCGCGACATCACCACCGCTCGCGAGCTTCTGCACGAGCCAGCGCTAACGCCTCCCGTTGAGCCCGGCGACGGCAGCGCCGATCACGCTTGCCCCAGGCCCACCTTCGTGTGCCGACTCTGCGGCGCGCCGATGCTCGTCATCGAGACCTTCGCGCGCGCTCAGCACATCCGCGGCCCGCCAGATTCTTCGGCCACACCATGATCGACATCGCGTCAATCAACAAAACCTTTACGGCGGCATACTGCAAAATCATGCCACCGCGAACGCCCGTGGCCTCGTGCTGCAAAACGTTCCATTGCCGACACGACTGTCGTCTCTTGAACGCTCGGTGCGGCTGCGTGCCTGGCTCGCCACCGACACATATCGATCACGCAGCCCGGACAATCTCCGCCTCACTGGCTTCTATCAACGTTCAAATCCCCATAGATCCGCGCCGCTGCTGATTGGTATCAGCACGTCCCCGCGGTTTCCTCCCTGGAGGCTTGTCCAACACCTGCCCCCAAGCCTCACCGGGCTTGGACAGCTCAGCGCACACCGGCAGGTGTCGGACAACCCTTAACCATTCCGGTCTCTGGCCAATGGCAGGTATCGGGAAGACTATCTATCCCAATGAGCCCCTTCATCCGCGAACTACTTGGCATTGGCAACCATGCGGGCGCCGGCGATCTTGACGCCCTAGGCTTCGCAGGTGCGGATGAATGAGAATGTGCCGCCGCCACGCTGGCGAAGCGCCACAACCACGCGGTGACGATCGGATTGGCTTGCCTTCTTCCGGCGGTCCTTGCGGTCCTCTACGCGGCTCAGGGGTTTGTGCGGCGGGCTAAATGTTCATATGTGATTCGCCAAGGGTCGCTCTCGGAAGATCTTTCCTCGCCGATCCAATGAAAGCTGTTGTCAGTGATCTCAGTAAAGCGCCATCGAACTTTCAGGCCGCGCGAGTCATCGCCGATCTGGACAATGTCATTCCCCTCGGCCCGCCCGATCTGGCGAGAGGAATCTTGGTTGAGCGGATCGTTCCAGATGATGTGCCAGCCACCGATTCCAGGATCGAAGATGCGCAAAGTTGTGCCGTACATCGTGGACGGCGCAGGGCGCTTGGGCCTGATCCAGATGTCCTGAATCGCACGGCCCTCGAGCACCCAGCCAAAATGGCACTCTCCATTCGATTTCTGAATTGTGCCGTCGCCCAGGTAGTGGACCGTGTCCATGTCCCAGCTTCCAATTAGCCATCCATAGAGGTCCATGTCTTTCGCTCGGTCGGCTGGGGGACCTTCGGAACCGAGAGCGGTGAGAAACGGAGAAATCGTGATCGTCATACAATCTTTTCCTCGATTGGATAGCGCCTGTGCGCACTGCTCAGTTCCGGGGTCCGCTGTTGCTTCCGCTGGTGGCCCAGCGACGAGAAAGTGGCGTCATAGAAAACTTTGGCATAGGGCAGTGAAGCCACGCGGATCGAGATGCGATTGAGCATACGCACTTACCAGGTCGCAATTTAGGGCGGTTTGCCCCACGGACAAGGATAATATCCCTTGGAATTCTTCGGGAACTTGGGGAAAATTGCGCACATGGGCTTGCAAACCTTCAAGCAGCGCACACCCGTACCAATCGTGGTAGACGTGCCGCCGAAACTTCGGTTAATTGCGCGTGAAGCGCAGTGGTCGCTGACGGAATATGTGTGCTCAGCGGGACCCCATGATCGCACTTTTGAAGAGCAGCATGATCAGGTGTCGATAGCACTCGTGACCTCAGGCACGTTTCGATATCGAACAGACACGGGTGAAGGGATCCTATATCCGGGCGCCTTCCTCTTGGGCAACGCCGGCTCTTGTTATGAATGCGGGCACGAGCACAGTCATGGCGACCGATGTTTGGGCCTGCAAATCGACCGTGAGTTGTTTGGGGAGATCGCTGCAGGCTCTTCGGGTTCGAATCGCTGCCGCTTTCGCACCGCCATCCTACCAGCCGTGTTCGACTTGGCGTCTATTTCGGTGTCTTTTCAGCAGGCATCAATACCGGATGCGAAACTTGGCCTTGAGGATACAATTCTCACTGCGGTCGGGACCGTTGTGCGCTTAGCGGGAACCAACCACAGACCACTCCGCAGGCCGAATCCGGCGACGACCCGACGGATGGCGGCCGTATTTGACTACATCGATGCCCGATTAGAGCGCGACTTGAGCCTCGCCGAGTTGTCCGCGCAGGTGGCCATGAGCAAGTATCATTTTATTCGAACCTTCAAGCGCACGACCGGCATGACACCGCACCAATATATTCTGGGTCGCCGTATTCGCACCGCTGCGACGGCTCTGCGCGCCACCGGGAAGCCAGTGGCTCGTCTCGCGCTCGATCACGGATTTGGCGATTTATCGACCTTCAATCATTTGTTTCGTCGAGTCATGGGGATCACACCCACGGCGTACCGATCGAGTATGCGAATATCAATGATCTGAAGTAGCGCGTTGTCCGGCGCTTCGAACGGCAGCTTCTTTTCCTTTGTCCCGCGGTTTTTTGACCCGTGCCGCGATGATGCAAGTCCCGTAATGCTCGGCAAGCTCGCGGTACGCGGGGTTGATCTCGGCCTCGTATCGATCCGGGGACTTGATCGCCGACTTCAAATTGTCTGGCACGGTGATCGCGCTGACGCCCGAGAAAAATTCGTACATGCGTACATGGCAGTCGAGCCAAGTCGGCAGATCTTGCGAGAGCGTCGCCCACGCGAAGGTATAGGAGCTCGCGCCGAGCGCGCCGACGAACAACTCCGTGGCGATCCGCTCGCCGGTGTGTTCGTCATAGAGCGGCAAGCCGTCGCAGAAGTCCACGAAGCATTTCTCGCCGGCGCGATGCGGCTGACGCAGCACGACCGAGAGTCGCTTTTCAAAGCGCCGGTACAGCTCCGCGAACTGCGAGTACTGGTAGCCGTTCGGGTGCTGACCTTTGTACTCCTCCCACAGCAACGCGAGCGTCATTTGGTGGTCGGCGCGTGCGAGCTCCTCGCGCACCTTCGTCCAGTCCGGCAGCGGCCGTGCCGCCGGCCGCGACGGCGTCACGCCGACGGCCGGATATAGTCGCCGCGACAGCTCCGCCTCATCGAGCTCGGCGACCAACGCCCAAGAGTTTAGATTCGCGACCTTCGCGCGCCGTAAACAGTCCGCCACCGCCGACTTCCCGCAGCCCACGGCACGGGCCAGTTGCCGGCAGCTCCCCACCCCGCCGAGCAGGTGCAGCCGGAGAACATCTTTGATCTTTTGCATTGCAAGCCTCGGTTGCGCCACCCCGTCGCTCCTTTTCGTGAAAAAAAGAGCGAAGGATGGCGGAAAACAAAGGCTTACGTCGATTCGACCGGTGCCGGACGCTTCGTTCCGGGCAAGGCCATGCCGGACACCAATCCGGCATGCCGGACAGCATTCCGCTGCAGCAGCGAAACTGTCCGGCATCCCATCGGAACGCTGTCCGGCATCACTCCGGAATACTGTCCGCCATCAGCCCGGAATCGTGTCCGTCATGGCGCGGAACGCGCAGTAGGCGCTCGGAAGACGGAGCAGATCTTTCTGCGGTTTGCGCATGGTCGCGATCACTTCCCAGTCCTGATTCAGGAAGAACTTTGCGGTTTCTAAGCCAAAGCCGGACGAGCAGCCGGTAATAAATATCTTGGGCACGGGGCATATCCATAAAGACTGAAGGACGGACGTGATGATAGACACCGCGTTCAAGACCATATATACGCAGGAGTCTCTGTTTCTTTAGCGATAGTCCTGTCATGACAGTCGATCCGCTCGCCGAAATCGTCGCGTTACTGCAGCCCGCCGCTCGCTTCTCCAAGCTTGTGGATTGTGCCGGCTCATGGCGGGGCGCCAGGACGGGCCGGCCGATCTACGCATGCGCATCGGACACTGCAGCTTCGGCGCGCCGGACGCGGCCCTGCTCGTTCCTTTGTTGCCGCAGGTAGTGCTCGCTCGCGGCGAGCCCCGGCTCGTTACGCTCATGCAGCTCGTCGATGGCGAGACCCGCGCGCAACGTCCGGCCCGCGAGCTCGTGCTCGAGCGACTTCTGGAGGTGCTCCTGATCGAGGCTTTGCGGTGCGGCGTGGGAACCGCAGCCTCGCCGGGCCTATCACGAGGGCTTGCAGACGAGCGTCTGGCGGCCGCGCTATGCGCGTTTCATGCGCGGCCCGAATATCCCTGGACGGTCGCTGAGCTCGCCGCCGAATCGGCCCTATCCCGCTCGGCTTTCTTCGCGCGCTTCAGCCGCACGGTGGGTTTGCCACCGATGGAGTATCTCATTGCTTGGCGCATGGCGCTGGCCAAGCGGCTGCTGCGAGAGCGCGAGCTCGGCCTCGATCAGGTGGCGCTAAAAGTAGGTTACGGCTCGGCCAGCACCTTCAGCATCGCCTTCGCCCGTTACGCCGGCGTGCCACCGGCCCGCTATGGCCGGATGCTCGTTCATGCAAATACCTCGACAGATCAGTCGGCGACCGACAGTCTGCGTAGCGCTTGAAATTTCAGGTATGACGGTGTTTTTCGCACGAAAATCACACGCGGCAACATCGTTGCTCGTAACACTATGAATCTAATAGGCTAACCGCACGCGATGTATTCGATTCCCATCGCCCGCGCCACTTCCTACAGCCAGATTCAGTCAGCCGACCCAAAATATAGGCCAGACATTCTCAGTGCACCAAGCGCTCTTAAATCGCTAACCCCGCATTACTTCATGTCGAACTTGATCGTCAGCTGCGCGCAACCGGACGCGGGCGGCCCATTCGGCGACGTGTCCGGCCGGTAGTTGGCAGAACCGGATGCTGCAATTCTCACAGCGGCCTGATCGAGAGATGCTATTCCCGAAGAGTGGACGATCGTCGGGTCCTGTTCGAGTTTTCCCGCTTCATCGACGCAGACATGCACAGTCACGTTGTTGGCGTGGCCGCGGGAGTCATCCTGTTTCGCATTCGCCGTTATCTCCGCCGGCGCTCCCGCGATCGGTTCAGATGCTCGACTTGCCCAACTCATGGCAATCTGCTGCCACGAGTCGATCGGATCGCCGCTGCCGAGCGTGGTTGCGGCTGCGAATCGAAGCCTGGAGACGCAGCTGATCGTCGCGGAATCCAGAGCATTCGAACCCGAAGACGACCTGATGGAGATGTGTGACGGGATCCCACTGCTTGGGAGCCAGAAAACAACTACCGCCATGGTTCCCGCATCAGTGATCCGAAGGTCCGGACAGCGTGTCTTGGGATTGAATCCCAAAGCCCTTTGCGCCTGTAAGGGATTTTCGGGAACGGGCGGGACCGGAGCGGCGTGGACGTCTACTGGAACGCTCAAAATCACGCATGTGAGAGTCGCGCCAAGCCAATTATGCATCGGGACCGCCAGTGTTCAGCCACTGCCTGCGAGGAATTAACAGACAGCGCCGCCGCTGATCGTAATTTTACCCCTGCCTGCGCCACAGTCTAGCACTGCAGATTAACCAGCCGCGAAACGGGTACGGATCGCGCTTGGGCTCGATTCCCACTGTTCGCTCTCGCCTGGATTCAATCCGCGCAACAGACGGGCTTCAACACTCGAGTCGAGACCGTTCCGGAGGCGGGTTTGCAGACCGCCATTTCCTATGGTTGGTCGGCGGACACAGCGACGGAGGATGCATCGCGTCCAATGCGACGGCGTGCTGGCCGCCCTCGTCGAGGCCCCTAGTCCGGGGTTACACCGCCGGACGCGCCCAGAATAAGCCGGTTCGCACGGTGAAGGAGCCGTCCGGCTCGAATGCCAGCGCGTCACGCACTTCACGCGGCGCCTCATTCTGCAGCGTGCGGATGATCGAGGCTCGTTCGGCGGAAGTGCGCATCCGTTCGGCCCACGACGCGAACGCCAGCCGTAAGGGCCATTCCTCCTGGCGGATGTCCGTAAATCCCGCGGCAGCCAGCAAGGACCGCCATTCCCCTGCCGAACGATTGCGCACATGAGAGGGATCTCGCAGTAACTCCATGGATTGCAAGTGGACATCGACCAGGGGGTCTTCATGCCCGAGGAGGTCGATGACGAGCAGGTATCCGCTTGGCCGGAGAACGCGCCGCATCTCGCCAAGCGCCGCCTCCAGATGCGTCCAGTGATGAGCGCTGTAGCGAGTGCAGGCGAGACAGAATTCTGAGTCGGCAAAGGGCAGCGACTCCGCGCTTGCCTGCCGGGTGTCTATCTGTGTCAGGCCGCGGCCGGCGGCGGCTGTCTGAACCGTGGCAAGCATGTTCGGCGACGGGTCGAGTGCGACCATGCCGGCAAGGCTGGGGGCCAGGGCAAAGCTCAGGTGACCGGCGCCGCAGCCGACGTCGACAGCTTTGCCCGTCGCTGGAATGGCCCGGCTCACAAGTTCCTTCGCGTGCGCAAGGTCCGGGCCCTCGGCGTGCACCTTACTGTTCAGGTACGCCTCTGCCCGAGAATCGAACTGATCTTGAACCGCTTGGCCGTGCGTGCGCATTGTTTCATGCTCCATGAGGGGGGCCGTCAAGCTAAACGACCTGGCATCCTGGTACAAGATCGGTACTTATCCTAGTATAAGAGTTACCAGGCTCTGAAGAAACGAGACCATGCCGCTGCGCGATGATTCTCCATCGGATTTTGTCGAGCGCTCTCGGCCTTCGCTTGCTGAGTTTCTGCGTGCGCGCCGGGATTGCCTGCGCCCCGAAGACTTTGATTTGCCGCGCGGCGTCAGGCGCCGCGCGCCGGGCCTGCGCCGCGAAGAAGCCGCACAGCTGTGCGGGATCAGCGCGACGTGGTACACGTGGATCGAGCAGGGCCGCACCACCGCGGTGTCCGTCGAAACTCTGAACGCCATCGCGGGCGGCTTGCGCTTGTCGCGCGCCGAACGTGCCTACCTTTTCGAACTCGTCTCGCGCGCGGACCCGAAACCGCCGCAGTCCGAGCATGCCGATCCCCAGCATCTCTTGGCCCTCGTGCGCGCCGTGCGCACACCGGCCTACATACTGGATCGGCATTGGGATGCGGTCGCCTGGAACGGACCCGCCGCGGAGCTGTTTGCCGATTGGCTCGGCGTCCGCGGCGCATCGTCGCCCGGTATCGAGCCGGCTGCAATGCGGCGTGCGGACCGAAATCTGCTGCGCTACGTCTTTCTTCAGCCGCGGGCACGAAAATTCATCGTCGACTGGGACGAGCGCGCGCGCCGGCTGGTCGGCGAATACCGCGCCGACACCGCGGCATGGCGGGACGATCCGGTGCGGCAGGCCTTGGTCCATGAGCTGTGCTCATCCAGCGTCGCATTTGAATCCGCATGGCGCTCGCAGCAAGTGCTTGCCCGCGACGGCGGCAGCCGCAGCTTCCAGCACGCCCGGCGCGGCCGATGCCGCTATGAGCAGTACATCCTACGGGTGGCACAGCGCACGGAATTGAAGTTGACGGTTCTGGTGCCGCAGGGGCGAATCCGGCGCTAAATAGACCTACGTGTCATCGTGTGCTTTGGGCACGATGAAGCGCGTGAACCCGGCCAAGTCGGGTTTCGGCGCTTCGGGAAGCACCCGATCGTCGCCAACCGCCGCACGCAAGTGTGTCTCCAGGGGGAGCACGCCCGCCCAAATGGGCAGGGAATAGTCTTCCTCGTCATCCGCCGGCGGTCCGCTGCGAACTTTGGCGGATACTTCCTGCAGTGCCAGCGCCAGCACGCTGGTTTGCTTCAGCTCGAGCTCGTTCGGAGCTCGCACTGCCTTCCATCGTTGCGGTACCGCATGATCGGTGATGAGGTGCAGTGCCCGCATTCGTTCGTCCGGATCATCCACGAGCCGCGCTTTGCCGAGAGCCACGACCGAACGATAGTTGATGGAATGGTGAAACGCCGAGCGGGCAAGGACCAGGCCATCCACGAGGGTCACGGTCACGCACACATCGATGCCCGAACTCAAGGTGCGCAACATCCGGCTCGCCATGGCGCCGTGGAAGTAGAGGCGTTCATCATCACGGGCATAGATGGTGGGTATGACGTAAGGCTGGGCATCGACGACGAATCCGATGTGGCAAACGAACCCCTCATCGAGAATGGCGTGAACGACGGCCTTGTCGTAGGCGGCGCGTTTCTTCAGCCGGCGTACCGCGGTGCGCGGAGTCGGGGTGTATTCCATTGGGAGGGTGTATTCCATGGCGATAGTACTGTGCCGCGGCGAGTGGAGGGATAAAATAGCCACTTCTGCTATTGTGGTGCAGTCCACTTATGACTCCGGCGATCAGCATAGAACCGGCCTCTCCTATTCCCATCCATCGGCAGATTTACGATGCCTGGCAGCGCGGCATATTGAGCGGACGCTTTGCCTCGGGGGATCGGGTGCCCTCGACGCGCGAATTGGCGCTGACGCTTGCGGTCTCCCGCAGCACGGTCACCCAAGCCTACGAGCAGTTGATTTCGGAGGGCTACCTGCAGGCGGCACGCGGCTCGGGAACCTTCGTGTGCAGAGAGCTACCCGATCGATCGCTTCGCGCGCAGAGCGGGGCGAAGCGCATGACAGCAAGGACAGCCGCCCCGTCGCTGTCGCGCTACGGCGCCGGGTTGTCGGAGGACTACCCCCATGACGCGTGCCGGCCCGGGTTCGTGTGCTTCTCCCAATGGGGCCCCGACCAGGGACGATTTCCGTGGATGCAATGGCGGCGGATTTTGTCGAGGCATTTGCGCCGCGTGAGCCGCGATGTCTTTGACTACGCGGAACAAGTGCGGGGGTACGAGCCCTTACGGCAGGAAATCGCGGCCTATGTGCGCAGATCGCGCGCCGTCCATTGCTCCCCGTCGCAGGTAATCGTGGTCAACGGTTCGCAGCAGGCGCTGGATCTGTGCGCTCGATTGTTGTTCGAGCGCGGCGACAAAGTGGCTGTGGAGAACCCCGGCTACCCGGGGGCAATTCGTACCTTCAGTGCCTACGGAGCGGCGCTCCAGGCCGTGCCCGTAGACGACGACGGGCTCATCTGCGGCCATCTTGGCCGCGGCGCGCGCCTGGCTTACGTGACTCCTTCGCATCAATACCCGACCGGCGCCGCGATGTCATTGAACCGCCGATTGGAGCTGATCGCCTGGGCCCGCCGCCAAGCGGCGGTCATCATCGAAGACGACTATGACAGCGAGTATCGATACAGCGGCTCGCCTTTGCCGGCTCTGCAAGGACTTGCAGAAGAGGTGCCTGTCATTTACTGCGGCACCTTTTCCAAGGTGATGTTCCCGGGATTGCGGATCGGATATCTGATCGTGCCGGAGAATCTGACGGCGGCATTCACCCGAGCCAAACGCCTGGCGGACAACTACACCCCGATATTGGAGCAGATGGCGCTGCGGGACTTTATCGCCGACGGGCACCTGGAGCGGCATATTCGACGCATGCGCCGCCTGTACGGCAGCCGGCGCGAAGTGCTATTGGAGTCTTTGCGCCGGCATTTCGGCGGCGCCGTCACGTTCCATGGCGATGCAGCGGGAATGCACGCATTCGTTGGAATAGACGACAAGGCGCTGGGCGAGCGTGCCGAACGGAATAAGGTTCAATTGCGAAGCGCCCAGCCATGCTTTCTGGAGGGCGGCGATCCATGTCAGTATCTGTTTGGATTTTCATCGCTGACGGAACGGGCGATCAGGGACGGTATCCGGCGAATTGCCGGCCGGTAGTTTGCCGACGGTTGGCGGCGGGCCAATCTCGCAGTGCCAAGAGCCGGCCCGGCCTCAAAGGGCTAGGTCCCAGGTTTGGCCGAGCAGATCCTTGCCGAAGGAGTGGTGCGGCTCTTCCTTGGTTAACTGAAAGCCGGCCGCTTGGTAAATGCGCCGCGCGGAAACGAGAACGTCGTTGGTCCACAGCGTGAGAGTTCGGTAGCGTTTGGTCCTGGCGAATGCGATGCACTCTTGCACGAGAAGCCTGCCGATCCCTAAGCCACGGGCGGCCGGTTCGACGTACAGCAACCGCAGTTTCGCGACCCTTGCCGATGCGCGGACCAGGAATGCGGAACCGACGATGGCGCCGCGCCGTTCGGCGATCCAGGCGGATTCCGAAGTCGAGTCGAAGTTCTTGACGAATCCGGCCAGTATGTCCGCCACAAGAGCTTCATAGGTCACATCCCAGCCGTATTCTTGCGAATACAAAATGGCCTGTCGATGGGTGATCCAACCGATGTCGCCGATCTGCAGCGGCCGAATGGCATACGGTTGTTCCTCGGTCATCGCCGAATCGGATCGCAGCAGGCGCTGCACGCTATTCAGGGCGGTTACGAGTTCGCACTTCTGGCCCGGGGTCATGGGATCGATCAGCACCGCGACCTGGTCGCGCGCGGCGCGATTGAGCGCCTCGAAGGCGGCACGTCCTTGCGCGCTCAGGAGCAGGCGGCTTTGGCGGGCATCGACCGGCGAACGTGTGCGCTTGATGAAGCGCCGGCGCTCGAAATTCTTGAGCAGCCGGCTCAAATATCCGAGGTCGACGCCGAGTTCTCGGGCGATCTCCGTCGCCGTCGGCTCATTGCGATGCGCGATCTCGTAAAGGATGCGGCTCTCGGTGAGCGAAAATTTACTGCCGAGCAGACCCTGGTCCAGCAAGCCCAGCTGGCGCGTGTAGAGGCGATTGAAGCGGCGAACCGTGTCTATGGTCTGCGGCGTCGAATGGGGGTCCGCGGGCTCAATGCGCTCTTCCATGAGTGCGATGTTGAAATAGATACTTGCCTATGTCAAGTATATTTCCTAAGGCGGCTGACGATGGCGCGCGCGTCCCACGAAGTAGCCGGCGGCGAACGGGACGCCGAGCATGACGAGCGTCAATGCGATCATGAGGAGCAATGCTTCCCGGACGAGACGGCGTACCTGGTCTCCGGCGTCCTTGACCACTTGATTTGCAATTCGCGCGGCATCCGCGGCGACGGCAGCGCGCTCCACATCCAAGGCGCTCATCGTCGCCTGCCGTTCGGCGCTCACCGAATCCGTCAGCGTCGTTCCCTCGCCGCGAACGTCGCGCATCACCTCGTCCCAGGACGTATCGAAGCGCTTGCCTGCGTCGCGCACGACACCGTCAACCCGCTTCGGCGTTGCATCGACCATTGCATAGAGCCGCGCGATGCGTTCATCGAATCGCTGCAGGGCGGCTCGCAGATCCTTGCTGCTGACACCGGACTCCTGCGCCGCCAGTTCGGCCTGCCACAGCACCTGCTCCGGGCCTGTGTCGCCATACATCCTTACGCGATCGCCGACGTCAGCCAAGGCCTCGGGGACGGTGCCAAGCGAGTCGATGAGCTTGGTTTGGGCACCCGCATCTTGGGCCCAAAGATCCACGACGGATGCGCGTGCGAAATCCAGGCTTTCAATCGGATGCGCTCGAGCGTACTCGTCGACGAACTGCTGATCTTTCTGGAATTCGTCCGGCGCCGTCAGCCGCCGTGCCAAGTCCTCCGCGTCCCGTGCCAGTCCGGCGGCAAGCGTTACGGCGCCGGCCTGCTGTGTGCCGAATAACGTCCGTCCGGCGCCGCTCGCAAGATACTCAGCCATTTGAACCGACAGCGCCCATGTATCCAATAGACTCATCATGGGGACCATCTGGCCGGCGGCGCGCTGGCTCTTGGCCGCAGCGGCGATCTTCCATCGCAGGGCGTTGAGGCGTATTGCGGGGTCGTCGGTACCTGCCGCTATCTCGTCGGATGTCTGTTGGACGGCGCCGATGAAGCGGGCGGAGTATTCGCGCGTGAGGATGCGCGCGTCGAGATCGCGCGGCGACAATGGCTTTTCCGGACTCTTCAACGAAATCAGCGAGCAACCCGCGACGCACGCGATCAGCACGCCCAACCCGCCCGAGCGGGTCATTGTGCGGACAATTTTGGCACCGCTGACCAACGACGAGCCCTCCGTGGGAAGCTGTCTGCGCTACGCCACGTTAGGCCATCCGAACAAGCCGTGCAAGCAATGCGCGTATCAGGATATCGCCCAGCTAGGAGGTCGGTCTCGGGTCCCAGTCATGCCCGGGTGCGCCCGAGACTGCTCGTTACTTTTCCCGCGTCAAGTTTGCGATGAAAGCCGGTGCCCAGGTTTTGCCGCCGTCGTCGGAGTAGGATTCTTCGTAGTGGTAGGAGTCCGGCTTGATGTCGGACCAGACTCCTCGGACCAGGATCGACCGGTCACGGAAGGTGTCCTGAGACAAGAGCTCGCCGCGGCCGTCCTTGAAAGCGCCGATCATGGGCGGCGCCAGGACCCCGCTCTTGCTGTCGACGAAGGTCTGGCTCCATTGATGCGCCGTGGGGTTGTAGAGGAACAGCGTCAAGCCTTCCCAGTGGCCGTTCGGTCCTTCGGCCTCGATCTCCTCCAATTGGGCGCGGCCGTCCCAGACTTTGCGCACGCTGACCGTTCCATTGAGCTCCATCGACTTGGCCGAGCCCGACAGTGGGTCCAGGATGCGCCTGATATGGGTCCTCCACACCCCGAAGTGAAAATCGAAGTCATGCGCGCCGTCGCGGGCTGCGGTCTGGTTTGCCTGGGCGCCTTCGCCCGTGGCGCCGGCCGGAACTGCCGCAGAGAGGCAGCCGATTGCACCGGATAAGACGAGCATGCCGATACATCGCGGAAATTTCACAGTGGTCTCCTGAATTTCAGAATGAATTGATCGGTCCGTCCTCGGATTGAGGGGTCGAAGACTCCGGCCGTGTGCGGGTCCGCGGGATTGGCGAGCAGGGCGCTCTCCCCGGCGAACTTGAAGCCCGCAGCCTCGACTTCACGGCGGACCGTGGAGGGCTCGATGCGGTGCAGGGTGTCAGTGACGTCGGCGGGCGAGCCTTTGGCGGCGACATGGTCGAGCACGATGTAGGTTCCGCCGGGCTTGAGCGCCGCATAAACCGTGCGGTTGAACGCAGCCATGTCCACCGGCCCCATGAAGCTGTCGTGCAGATCATGATAGTTCTGGGAAATCCAGAACACGTCGAGCTTTTCCGGATATTTTGCGGCGTCCAGCGCGGACGCGAAGGTTACGGTGACATTCGGGTGAGTCACGGCAAAGGCTTGGATCTCGGCAATTCCCTTGACGATGTTGGGATATTTGAACAGAGCGCTGGGCACACTGGCGTAGACATGACCCGCGGGGCCGGTCACGTCGGCGAACAGCCGGGTGAAGTAGCCCGAGCCGGCGGCATAGTCGGCGACCTTGTCGCCGGGCTTGATGCCGGCAAATGCCAGCGTCTCCGCTGGTTTGCGGTCGGCGTCGCGGACTGTGTCCGTCGGGGGGCGCGACGAGTCGGCGACCGCCGCCGCGGCCGCCTCGCTCGGCAAGTCAGCGGCCGGGGCAGACGGAAGGTAGAACGAGATCAACCCCAGCAGCACACCGGGGAGAATACGCCGGCGCCTTGCTTGTTTCGGCGCCACATCGATTATTGGGCCTATCTCGCCCCTGCGGGCCGAGGAGGGCCCGATCGGCTCATGTAACATGCACAGTCTCCGGCTAATCAAGAACATATGGGCTGCAACGACTTAGGAATCTATGCCGTGGGCAATCTGTCTCTGAAGAGCCACTTGGGGGAAAAGTATCTGGGCCACTTCTTTGGTACGGTGAACGGGCACCATGGATCCACTGTTCGAATTCAGCCTTGATCTCGCGGCAAAGGGCTCGCGCGAGTCTTCGCGGACTCTGTACCGCCAACTGAAGACGGCGATTCTTGAGGGGAAGTTGGGTGCGGGGGCCAAACTGCCGCCTACGAGGAGGTCCGAAGCCTTCTTCGGCGTGTCGCGGAACACCTTGGCCGAGGTTTATGAAACGCTTCTGAATGAAGGATACGTGACCACCCGTCACGGTTCGGGCACCTATGTAGCCGACAAGATCCCTGCGGCGACGCTGCCTGCCTCGCCGCGCGCCGCGGTCACTCGCAGGTTGAACGAGTTTTGGCTCCGTCCGGAAGTGACGGGCGCGATGAGCTTTTGGCGCGATCAGCCGGAATATTCCTCGCCGCCGCGTAAAGTTGCGCAGGCCGATTTTCGCCCGGCCTTGGTTGACTCGCGGCTCTTCCCATTCGACGTTTTCCGCCGCGTGAGCGCCAAGCAATTGCGGAGATTGGAGAGGAAACCCGCGCGCTACAAAAGCCCGCAGGGAAATCAGGGAAACCACTCGCTGCGCGAAGCCATCATCAAGCACATCACCTTGACGCGCGCGGTGGTGTGCCGGGCGGACGACGTGCTCGTCACCTCAGGTGCACAGCAGGCGTTCGATCTGCTCGCCAGAGCGCTCGTCGTACCTAATGAAACCGTCGTTGCCATCGAGGATCCGGGCTATCCGCCGATGCGGGTGGCATTCGCCGCGGCGGGAGCGCGCCTCACGCCCGTCGGAGTCGACGATGAAGGACTGATCGTCGAGCAGCTTCCGCGAGAGGTAGGCATCATTTGCGTGTGTCCTTCGCATCAGTTTCCTCTCGGCGTGACGATGTCCATGCGCCGGCGCAAGGCGCTGATCGAGTTCGCACGCGCCTCGGGAGCGGTCATCGTGGAAGACGACTACGACGGTGAATTCCGCTATGACGGCAGTCCCTTGGAGGCGCTTCGGACCGCCGCCGCCGCCGATGTCGTGTTCTACGTCGGGACTTTCTCCAAGTGCATGCTGTCGGCGCTGCGGTTGGGATTCATCATTGCGCCGGATTGGGCGATGCGAACCCTGGTTGCCGCGAAGAACTGCATGGACTGGCATTGCTCGACACCGGTTCAGTTGGGAGTCGCGGGCTTCATCGCCGAAGGCCACTTGGCGCATCACGTGCGCAAAATGCGCGGCACCTACAAGCGCCGCCGCCGGCTGCTGCTGGACTTCCTGCAGGAGGAATTGGCGGAATGGCTGGACCCCATCCCCTCGTTCTATGGCATGCATGTCGCCGCTCTTGCACGCACATCGCTGGATATCGAGCGGGTGACGGAAGTATTACTGCAGAACAATGTGAAAATACATTCGCTCAGCAGGTACTATCTCGGGCCTCAGGCGAGGACCGGCCTCATATTCGGCTACGGATCCGTGGATCTGCCGGATATGAGCCGGGGGCTGTCCTTGCTGCGCACCGCCCTGCAGCGATAGCCGACCGAATTGAATCACTGCCAGGCGGAATTCATGGGTTTTGCGCGGCGGTGGGGGCGCCGCTAAATGCATCGGATCTTCATCAACGGCGCCTGGGTCGATGCCGGCGAGGCACGGACCCGCGAGGTCGCCAATCCGGCAACGCTCGAACGGCTCGGTACCGTCCCCGAGTGCGGCGCCGAGAATGTTGCCCGCGCGGTCGCCGCTGCGCGCGCGGCATTATTCGAATGGCGCGCAGTGCCCGCGGCGCGCCGTAGCGCGCTCCTCGGCGAGATCGCCGGCAAGATCCGTGAACGCAAGCGAGAGCTCGCGGCTTTGCTCACGCAGGAGGGCGGAAAGCCGCTGTGCGAGTCCGCCGATTGCATCGACGCGGCCGCGGCCGTCTTCGAGCGCTGCAACGCGCGCGCTGAGACGGCCGCGCGGACCTGCGGCGTGGTGGCCGCTATCGTGCCCTTCAATTTTCCCTTGCTCATCACGGCGGCCGCCGTCGCGCCCGCGATTGCCGCGGGCAATACCGTGGTCCTCAAGCCGCCTGCGCAGAATCCTCTGGCGAGTTTGCAGCTGGCCGCGGCCTGCTCGGTGCTTCCCGCGGGAGTCCTCAATGTCATCACCGGCGGTGCGGATACAGGCAGAGCACTCGTCCGGCATGCCGGCGTCGATCGAGTCGACTTTACCGGATCTGCCCAAGCCGGCCGGGAGATCGCGGCGGCGGCCAGGCAGGCCGAGCTGCAACTCGGCTCGGTCGATGCGTTCATCGTCCGCGGAGATGCAGATCTCGATGTCACCGTGGCGGGCATTGCCTGGGCCCGGTTCAGGAACGCCGGTCAGGGTTGCACGTCGGGCCAGTACGTCTATGTCGAGCGTTCGATCGCCGCCGAGTTTGCACAGCGCATGCACCAATGTGTGGGTTTCCTCGACGTGGATGATCCGATCAAGCGGTCCACGGATCTCGGGCCCCTGATTTCGCTGGAGGCCGCCCGGAGAGTTGAAGATCAGGTCGGCCGTGCACTGCGCGCCGGCGCGAAGCTCATTCTCGGCGGCCGGCGGTTCAGGCCCTCCGGGCTGCCGGGCCACTTCTTTCAGCCGACGATCCTGACCGACGTGCGTCCTGCCGGCGTACCGGCTCGCGAGGAAATTCTAGGGCCGGTGATAAGGATCGTACCGGTCGAGGATTTCGCTCAGGCGGTGCGATGGGCCGGCGAACCGGGATCCCTCTTCAGCGCCTCCGTGTACACGAACGATACTCAAGCCACGCTGAAGGTATTGGAGAGCGAACGCGGAGGTGTATTTCGGGTGAACGACCCGGTGAGCGGAGACGCCGCGCACGCCTTTGGCGGCATGCGTCACCCGCGTCTGCGCCAGGCGCTCGGCGCTGAACGAGACGATTCAGTTCCGGCGCTCGCGCGGGCCGCCGCTGCGCAGGCCGCCGCCGTGCGGGCCGTTGCCGCGCCGGTGCTGGAGGCGAAGGCTTGGTGGTTCCCGTACAACGGCCGCGGCCATGAGTAATCCGCCGCCGGAGTTCGTGAGCATCGTCTTCATGGGGGAGCCGCGCAGATGGGGTGTTGCGCCACGTCACGATCCGTGGCGCGCCGCGCGCGGCAGCACTTGGGCCTGCAGCCAGTTGCGGATTTCGAGGAGGCGCAGCGTGTCGGTGCGCATGGCGGGACCCAGCCCGTGTTTCCAGAGAAGGGCGGCGTCGGATGGGTTCGCCTGCAGCGCGCGAAGTTCGGCGGCGAACGCCGAGAGTTCGGCGTCGTCGCGGAACATTCCCTCGGTGACCAGAGTCTGGCCATAGCGCTCGGCCGCCGCGGCGATGTCGAGGTAGTCGTATTCCGGGTGGTACTGCACGCCCCAGAAAGTGCCGCGGCCGTGCGTGAATGAGGCTGCTTGCACGCCGAAGTCGTTGGCGGCCAGCAGCGCGGCGCCGGGAGGCAGCGAGGCGATCTCGTCGCGATGAATGGTGGGAGCCTCGAACGCGGCGGGCTTGCCGGCGAACAGGGGATGGTCGCGGCCGGCGTCGTTGAGCAGAATGCGCCGGCCGAACCCGAACTCGCGGCCGCGCGGATTGGCGCGCACTTCGCCGCCTGCGGCCGTAACGGCAACCTGCAATCCCCAGCAGCTGCCGAAGAACGGCACGCCGGCGTCAAACACCGCCTTGGCGAGATCGATCTGGCGCGTCACCGGAGCGCCTCCGTTGTAGATGTTGAGCGCCGATCCCGTCATGGTGACGCCGTCATAGCCCTGAAGGCCCGCTCCCGGCGCAAGCGCTGCGCCGTCGGCGGCGGTGAGGATGTCGATGCGCAACGTCGGGTCGATGCGGCGCAGCACCCGTGCGTAGCCTTGTCCTGAGTCATATCCCAGCGCCGCCGTTTGCCGGGCGCGAATCTCGGCGACGTTGCCGTCGATGATCAAGATCCGCGGGCCCGTCATTCTGGGCCCTTCACGGACTCCAGCCGGCCGTCCACCGCCGCGCGGAAGATATGCTCCAGCTGCGCGGCATCGACCGGGATGGGATTGCCGCCCGCCGATGGATCGATCGCCGCCTCCGTGCCGATGATGGCGGCCTTGTCGGTGCTGACTCCGATATCGGCGAGCGAGTGCGGTATTCCGAGCTCGCGGCGCATGTTGAGTACCCAGGCGAAGAATCCATCGAAGCCGCGCACCGGCAAGTCGAGCACGCGCGCAATGATATCGGCCTTGTCGGCGATGGCGGAGCGGTTGAATGTCATGACGTAGGGGAGAATGACGGCGTTCGTCAGTCCGTGATGGGTGTTGAACCACGAGCCCACTGGATGGGCGATGGCATGCACGCCGCCGAGACCTTTCTGAAAAGCCGTGGCGCCCATGGACGCGGCCGCCAGCATATTGGCGCGCGCTTCGATGTCCTTGCCGTCCGCACAGGCGCGCGGCAGGTAACGATGGATGAGCCGCATGCCCTCGAGCGCGACGCCGTCCGCGAGCGGATGGAATCCCGGCGCGCAGAAGGCCTCGAAGCAATGGACGAAGGCGTCGATGCCGGTGGCGGCGGTCACGGCGCGCGGCAGCCCGACGGTCAATTCCGGGTCGGCTATGACGATGCGCGGCATCATCAGCGGATGGAAGATGATCTTTTTCTGGTGGGTCTCCTCGTTGAGGATGACGCCGGCCCGGCCGACTTCCGAGCCGGTGCCCGCCGTGGTCGGCACCGCGACGACGGGCGCGATGCCGGCGGGGTCCGCGCGGGTCCACCAATCGCCGACGTCCTCGAAATCCCACAGCGGGCGAGTTTGACCCGACATGAACGCCACGACCTTGCCGGCGTCGAGCGCCGATCCGCCGCCGAAGGCCACGACGCCATCGTGGTTGCCCGCGCGATAAGCCCGCAGGCCCGCTTCGACGTGGCTCGAAGCCGGATTTCCCCTGACGCCGCCGAACAGCGCGGAATCGCGCAGAGCGGCCAGCGCGCTCTTGATCATCGGCGCCCCGGCCAGCCCTTCGTCGGTGACGATCAGCGGCCGCCTCATGCCGGCCATGGCGCAGGCCTCGGCAAGTTCGGCGATGCGGCCGGGGCCGGCCCAGATGGTGGTCGGATAATTCCAATTGCCGCGTAGATTCATGCTCATGTCGTCACCCTGAAGTGATAGGACTTCGGCCGCGTCAGCTGCTCGAAGCCGACGCGCGACAAGGTGCAGCCGCGCCCCGAATTTTTGACGCCGGTCCAGGCGAGAGCGGGGTCGAGATAGTCGCAGCGATTCAAAAATACCGTGCCCGTCTCGAGCGCGTCCCCCAGCGCTTCGGCACGCGCCGCGTCCGCCGAGAATATCGCGGCCGTGAGTCCGAAGTCGCTGTCGTTCATCAGCCGCAAGGCTTCCTCGTCCGAGTCGACCTTCATGATGCCGACCGCCGGGCCGAAGGTCTCTTCGCGCATGATGGCCATGGAGTGATCGACGCCGACCAGCACCTGCGGCGCGAGGTACGGAGTTCCCGGTGCGGAGGCGGCAAACAGAGTCTCATCGATGAGCTGGCGGGCACCGCGGGCGACGGCTTCGTGCACCTGGGCGCGGACCGCTTCGGCGGCGGAGGTGCGCACTACGGGTCCAATCGTCGTCTGCGGATCGAGCGGGGAGCCCAAGCGGTACTTTTTCGCGAGATCGACGACGCCGGCGACGAATTCCTCGTAGTGCGGCGCCGCCACGTAAATTCGCTTGATGCCGCAGCAGGACTGGCCGGCATTGTAGAAGGCGCCGTCCGTCAGCGTTTCGATGGCGTGCGCGAGGTTGGCGTCGGCGCGAACATAGGCGGGATCCTTGCCGCCGAGCTCGAGTCCGGCGGTGGCAAACCCTGAGGCCGCCGCCGCGACGACGGCGCGGCCGCCGGACACCGAGCCCGTGAAGCAGATGCCGGCGATGCGCCGGTCGCTCATCAGGCGTGCGGTGTCGGCATGAGACAGGTGCAGATACTGAAAGACGCCGGCCGGAACGCCGGCGCTCGCGAACGCCTGGAGAAATCTCTCGGCGCACAGCGGCGTCTGATGCGAATGTTTGAGCACCACCGCATTGCCGGCAATCAGCGCCGGCAGCACGGCATTGACCGCCGTCAAGTAGGGATAATTCCACGGCGCGACGACGGCGACTACACCGAGCGGTACCCGCTTGATCTGCCGCTGAAAGCCGGCTTTCTCGCCGGGTTGAAGCGCGGCGAGCGCCTCCGGCGCCAGCCCCAGCATGTAGCGTGCGCGCTCCTCAAAACCGCGGATCTCGCCGGGCGAGTGGCAAATCGGGCGTCCCATCTGCCAGGTGATTTCAGCCGCAATGTCCGCTGCCTTGGCGACGAAGGCGTCCACCGCTTTGTCCAAGACCGCGCAGCGCTCGGCCAGCGGCAGCGCCGCCCAGCCGGGCTGGGCCGCTCGGGCGAGATCCAGCGCGCGATCGATGCCGGCGGCGGTCTCGAGCGGCCGTTCGACGTAGACGCGGCCGTCAACGGGGCTGATGGTCTTCAACGTGTCTGCCATTTTCAATGTGCCTGCCATGCCGGTACTCTTGATGTCGAAGTTCAAATGATTTCGAAATAGCGGGCCAGTTCCCAGTCGGTGACGGCTTTGCGGAATTCTCGTTCTTCCCATTGCCGGGTTGCCGCGTAGTGTTCGACGAAGGCATCGCCGAACAGCGCGCGCGCAGGCTTGGAAGCGGCCAGGCGCTCGGCGGCTTCGTAGAGCGTCGCGGGCAGGCGCCGGTGCGCCGGGTGTTCCCGGTCGTAGGCGTTGCCCTCGATGGCTGCATCCGGCTCGATGCGATGCTCGATGCCCCAAAGCCCGGAACCTATGGCCGCGGCGAGCGCGATGTAGGGATTGATGTCGGCGGCCGCGATCCGATATTCGACGCGCTGGCTCGAGGGGCCGCCGCGGATCACGCGCAGCGCCGTGGTGCGGTTCTCGACGCCCCAGGTCGCGGAGGTCGGCGCCCAGTAGCCCGGCACGAGCCGTGAATAGCTGTTCACGGTGCCGGCGACCATGGCGAGTAGTTCCGGCATCAGCGCCTGCTGGCCGCCGATGAACCAGCGCATGGCGTCGGACATCTCATGCGGCTTCGATGGGTCGTGGAACACGCTGCCGCCTTGGGCATCGCGCATCGAAATGTGCAGATGGCCGCTCTGACCGGGGACGCTGTTGGACCACTTGGCCATGAATGTCGCCATCAGGCCATGGCGCTGTGCGAGAACCTTGGCGTAGGTTTTGAACAGTACCGCGCGATCGGCGGCTTCGAGGGCGTCGCAGTACGTCAGGGCGGCTTCGATGACACCCGGGCCCGTCTCGGTGTGCAGGCCCTCGATGGGAAAGCGCATGGCCTGGCCGAGATCGAGCAATTCGTGGTAGAGATCCGAATGCACGGAGCTTCTGAGAACGGAGTAGCCGAAGGCTCCCGGCGTCATGGTCTTGAGCTGGCGATAGCCCTTGTCGCGGACGGACTGCGGCGTCTCTTCGAAGAGGAAGAATTCGAATTCCGCGGCGGCGCTGACCGCGTAGCCCATGGCTGCCGCCCTCTCGAGCACGCGCCGCAAGACACCGCGCGGGCAAACCGATTCGGCGGCCCCTGCAAATTCCCCGAGAAACAGGGCGGTTTTCGGTTCGAAGGGGATGTTGCGCTGGGTGTGCGGCAGCACGCGCACCGTGGCGTCGGGGTAGGCGGTGTGCCAGCCCGTGAACTTCGTGTTGTCGTAGAGCTGATCGTTCGAGTCCCAGCCCAGGATCACGTCGCAGAACCCAAGATGCTTGTCGAGAGCCGACAGGAATTTGTCGCGAGCGAGGTATTTCCCGCGCAAGATCCCGTCG
The DNA here is from genome assembly GCA_963784105.1 of uncultured Gammaproteobacteria bacterium. Lineage (GTDB taxonomy): Bacteria > Pseudomonadota > Gammaproteobacteria > Steroidobacterales > Steroidobacteraceae > Bog-1198. The sequence goes on along the minus strand of CAWAQE010000002.1, from coordinate 144,212 downwards.
GTGTCGCAAACGCCGATCTTGACGTGCTCGATGCTGCGCTCGGTCAGGAATTTGCGGATTTCGACGTCGTGCTTCACAGGCCGTACCTCGTCAGTCCAATTCGAAATTGCAGTCCTTCAGAGGCACCAGGCGGGTCTTGTTCCAGAATTTGTGGCCAAAATACAGGACGACGACCACCGGAATCATCAGGTAGCCGGTGATGAAGTCGAACCAGGAGAACACCGGGGTCTGGAACACGCCGATGTTGGCGCCGAACAGTACCGTCACGAACAAAATCACCGCAAGCCAGGGGCCATAGGGAAAGAATTTGGATTTGAATTTCAGTTCATCCACGCTGCGGCCCTGCGCGACCCAGGCTTTGCGGAAGCGCAGGTGGCAGATCGCGATGCCGAGCCAGATCAGGAAGCCGCTCAGGCTCGAGGCATTGTAGAAGATCTGGTAGATCTTCTGGTCGCCCACCGCGGTGGAGAAGAAGGCCAGCGCGCTGATCAAGCCGGTGGCCAGGAGCGCCGCCACCGGCACGCCGCGCCCGTTGAGCTTGCCGAACAGCTTCGGGGCCTTGCGGCTGTGGGCCATGGCGTACAGCATGCGTGAGGCGACGTACATGGACGAATTCCCGCATGACAGCACCGAGGAGAGGATCACCGCGTTCATGAGGTTGGCGGCGTAATACCCGAATCGCGGCAGCTGCTGGAACACCATGGTGAAGGGCGAGAAGGCGATGTGGCCCTCGTCGCCGTGCAACAGGTTGGGGTCGGTGTAGCTGATCAATGTGCCGACCACGAAGATCGAGCCGATGTAGAACAACAGGATGCGCCAGAACACGGTGCGGATGGCCTTGGGAACGTTCTTGCTGGGATTGGCGGTTTCTGCCGCGGCGAGGCCCACGCCTTCGGTGCCTTGAAAAGAAAAGCCGGCGACCAGGAACACCGCCAGCGCCGAGGTGAGCCCGCCGACGAAGGGAGCGTGCGTGCCTGCCTTGGCATCGCTCAGGGTCCAATTGTGGAAGCCGGCGTTGTGACTGCCGAGCATGCCGGCGATCATCAGGGCGCCCACCGCCAGGAAGATGATGACGGTGACGACCTTGATGCCGGCGAACCAGTACTCCGCCTCGGCATATGCCCTGACCGACAAGAGATTCAGCGCCAGCAGCACCGCGAAAAATCCCATGGCCCAGAGAGTCGAGTTCGAATGCGGGAACCAGAACTGCACGATCAGGGCGCCGGCCACCAGCTCGGCCGCCAGGGTGATCGCCCAGCTGAACCAGTAGTTCCAGCCCACGGCAAAACCCAGCGAGGGGTCGACGAAGCGCTCGGCATAGGCTTCGAATGAGCCGGGAATCGGCAATTGGGTGGCCATCTCGCCCAGCGACTGCATCATGCAATAAACCGCAAAACCCATGGTCGCGTACGCCAGCATCGCGCCGCCGGGGCCGGCCTGGGCGATCGCGCCGCCGCTGGCGAAGAACAGGCCGGTGCCGATCGCGCCGCCGATTGCGATCATGCTCAATTGCCGGGTACCGATACCGCGCTTAAGTTCGCGCGTTTCGCTTGACGTCATGCAGATATTTCCTGGTTGATGCGATGGGGTTTGAGTGCTTGCGGCGTACGCAGGGTCCGATTGTGCGCTCTGCGGCGTGCGATGATTAGATCAGCAATTCATTGTGGCCCATGCCGTAGAAATCGCCGGTATCGAGCAGGTTGATTCCGGCCTCGACCGCCGCCTGCAGCGTCGCCAGGCTTTCTTTGCGGTCCGCCGGGCCGTACATTCCGGACATGCCCATGCACCCCAGTCCCAGTGCTGAGACCATGGGGCCGCTTTTGCCGAGTTTTAGCCGATTCACCTGTCAGATCACCTTGGCCGCCGCCGTTGGGCTCACCCTATAATCATGTCGCCTGGTATCGCGCATGCCTGCGGGCGCAGCCCGCCCGGCAGGGCCTGATAATACGGCATAGGCGCGAATTGAGGAGCCTATTGGCAGCCAGGCGTGCGACAGGCATTGGCCCGTGGAGTTGCCAAATCAATGCCACTTCTCCGGCCTGGGTGCAGGCACCCTGCAAAGTTTGAAAATGCAGCGCGGGAGTCCTGTAAAGTTCGCCGCACCTGGCGCCCGCATCGGCAATGCCGGCGACCTACAATGAGTCAAATATTTCAATGAAAATTCCCAAGGGCCTACAGCCGCTGGTCGACGACGGCATGGTCGACACCGTCGTGCGCAGCCTCAAGAGCGGCAAGGAAGCATCTGTGTACATCGTGGCCTGCGGCGGCGAGCTGCGCTGTGCCAAGGTTTACAAGGAAGCCGAGCAGCGGGGCTTTCACAAGCTGGCCCAATACCAGGAGGGGCGCAAGACGCGCAGCAGCCGCGATGCGCGGGCGATGGGCAAGCGTGGCCGGCATGGCCGCAAGGTGCAGGAAGCGGAATGGAAGAACGCGGAGGTGGAAGCCCTGTACCGGCTGGCCGGGGCGGGGGTGCGCGTCCCTGCGCCGTATCTGGTGCACGAGGGGGTGCTGCTGATGGAGTTGGTGCGGGATGAGCAAGGCGAGCCCGCGCCCCGGCTCAATGACGTCGAAATCACCGCGGAGCAGGCGCTCGAGTGGCATGCGTTCATGATGGTGCAGATCACTCGCATGCTCTGTGCCGGCATGATTCACGGCGACCTTTCCGAGTTCAATGTGCTGCTCGATGCCGTCGGTCCCGTCATCATCGATCTACCCCAGGCGGTGAACGCTTCGGGCAACAACAACGCCCGCGCCATGCTCGAGCGCGATGTCGACAATATGCGAACGACGTTCGGCCGCGCCGCGCCCGAACTGCTCGAAACGCAGTATGCGCGGGAAATGTGGATGCTCTACGAGGCGGGCGAGCTCAAGCCCGATTCCGTGCTTACAGGGTGCTTTGCGCAAGACCTCGCCGCGGCGGACGTGGAGGCCGTGCTACATCAGATTGCAGAGGAGCGGCGTGAAGCCGAGGAGCGGCTGCGGCGGCGGCAGGAGGCGGACCTCGCCTAAGGCTGCCGGCGCTCCGCGGCCCTTCGTCAATAGTGCTGAAGGTGGGGGGCCGGGAGGGCTCTCGCGCTGGCATGATGGCGGGGTGGCTGATCCGGAATAAGCGAGGTCTTCGTGGACGGCGGCGAGGCATTCATCGAACTGCGCGATCGGCTGCTGCGCGAGGGCATCTCCCACGAGCAGGCATTGCAATCCTTTGACTGGCCGGCAATCCCGCACTTCAACTGGGCCATCGACTACTTTGACCGGATTGCCGCCGGCAATGAGCGGCCGGCGCTGCGGGTGGTCGACGATGGCGGCCGCGACCAGACGATGAGCTTTGCGGCGCTCGCGCGCCGTTCGAATCAGGTCGCGAACTTTCTCGCCGCGCAGGGGGTGGGCCCGGGCGATCGCGTGCTCATCATGCTGGGTAATGTGGTCGCCCTGTGGGAAACCATGCTGGCGACCATGAAGCTGGGCGCGGTGATGATTCCGGCGACTACGCTGCTGCAGCGGGCGGATCTCGATGGATCGCCTCGCGCGCGGGCGCGTCCGCGCCGTCGTCGCGGATCGGACACTGGCGAGGCACTTCGACGGCTTGCCGGGTGCGCCCATCCGCATCGCGGTCGGCGGCACGGCACCGGGCTGGATCGAGTTCGAGACCAGCAATGCGGCCCGCACCGGCATTCGGCGCCGCGGCGCCGACGGCTGCCGATGCGCTGATGCTGCTCTACTTCACCTCAGGGACCACGGCCAAGCCGAAGCTGGTCGCACATTGTCAAACGTCCTATTCGGTCGGCCATCTGTCGACGGCTTACTGGATCGGGCTGCGGCGCGGCGATGTCCATTTGAACTTGAGTTCTCCGGGCTGGGCCAAGCACGCGTGGTCGTGTTTCTTTGCACCCTGGAATGCCGAAGCAACCGTACTCGCCTATCAGTTCGAGCGGTTCAGTGCCAAGGCGCTGCTCGATCAGCTGGTGCGCTGCCAAGTGACGACGTTCTGTGCGCCGCCGACGGTGTGGCGCATGCTCATTCAAGAGAACCTGCGGCGCTGGCCGGTGGTTTTGCGCGAGGTGGTGGGTGCGGGCGAACCGCTCAACCCGGAAGTCATCGACCGGGTCAGGGACGCGTGGGGCCTGACGATCCGGGACGGCTACGGGCAGACCGAGACCACGGCGCAGATCGGTAATCCGCCGGGTCAGCGGTTGAAGCCGGGTTCCATGGGCCGGCCGCTGCCCGGCTATGCCGTCGCCCTCATCGCCGCCGACGGCAGCGCGGGCGAGGAAGGAGAAATTTGCCTCGATCTGAAGCGGCGTCCAGTCGGCCTCATGCAGGGGTATCTGGATGATCCGGACAAGACCGCGGAAGTGATGCGCGACGGCTACTATCACACGGGCGATGTGGCGAGCCGCGATGCCGACGGCTACTTGACCTACGTCGGCCGCCTCGACGATGTGTTCAAGTCGTCCGACTACCGAATCAGTCCCTTCGAGCTGGAGAGTGTGTTGATCGAACATCCGGCCGTCGCGGAAGCGGCCGTCGTGCCGAGCCCGGATCCGTTGCGGCTGGCGGTGCCCAAGGCCTTCGTGGTGCTGGCCGCGGGAGCGACGGCCGACGCGGCGACCGCGCGCTCCATCTTAGAATACGTGCGTGGGCGGGTTTCGCCGTTCAAACGCATCCGGCGCCTGGAGTTTGCGGACTTGCCAAAGACCATTTCCGGGAAGATCCGCCGCGTCGAACTGCGCCTGTCGGAGCGCGATCGGACGGCGGCGGGCGAGCGCCGGGCCGGGGAGTTCTGGGAGGAGGATTTTCCAGAGCTGCGGCGTGCGGGAGGCGAGAGCCGGGACACAGAGCGGTGAGCAACGCGGCGCAACCCATCACCTCATTTAGGGCGGCGGGAAATACGGCCGCCGCCGCCGGCGTCATCGCGGCCGCCATCGCAGCCGACGGTGCGGCCGGCGGTGCGGATAGTGCGGAGGGTGCGCTGACGATGGTGTTTGCGTCCAGCGCGCATGACTTGGGCGTCCTGGGCCGTGAGCTGGCGCTGCACGGCATTCGGCGAGTGGTCGGCGCTTCGACGGGGCGCGTCATCAGCGCGAATGGCTTCGAGCCGGACGCGATCGTGGGCTTTCGGCTCCCGGCCGGCCGTTTCGCCGTGGCCGACACCCTGTTCGAAGACGTTGCCGATATGGGCCTGCCTGAGCTGCGGGCCCGGGTGCGCCAGCTGCAGTTCGAACTCGGGAAGGGCTTGAGCGCATCATTCGAGCATCGCTTCGCCCTGCTGTTGGTCGACGCGGAATCGCGCTGCGAGGAGAGGCTCGCTGCGGTGCTGGGCATGGAATTGAACGGCCTGCCCTTGATCGGAGGTTCCGCGGGGGATTTGTACTTCAATCCGCTCGGTCATCCACCGGGCAGCACTCGATTGCTGTACCACGGCAGCGCGAAGCGCGGCGCCGCGATTCTTTGCTTGGTTGCATCGGCTTCGCCGGTAATCGCTTACTGCCACAATCACTACATGCAGAGCGACAAGAAATTCGTCATCACCGATGCCGATCCGGCGCGCCGGTTGGTGCGGGAGATCGACGGCCGTCCGGCGCTGCAGGTCTACGCGGCAGCCTGCGGGTTTCGCCGCCCGCCGCGCGAGAGCGGCGACTTTGCTCCGTTCCCTCTGATGATACGCATCGGCGGCCACTACTACGCGCGCGGCATGCAGAGGATTTACCCGGATGGCGCACTGGAGTTCGCGTGCGCGCTGGAGCCGGGACTGGTGGTCGCGCTCGCGAAGCCCCGAGACATGATCGCCAGCCTCGATGGTTTGTTTGCGGCCATGCGCGGACAGATCGGTGTGCCCGAACTTGTGATCGGCGCCGATTGCGCGGCGCGGACCGACTATATGGAACGCCAGGGGCTGACGAAGGGCATCGAGGCGCTGCTGCGGGAGCACGCGGTCACCGGATTCTCCTCGCTCGGCGAGCAGTTCAATACCATCCATGCCAACAATTCCTTCACCTGCCTGGGTATAGCCGCGCCGTCATGAGGGCCGTGCTCGAGCGCCGCAAAGCTTCGGCAAGCAGACCCGGGAAGCCATCGACGGCGAGCAAACCGGAGAAGGCAGCGACGGCGCGCAAGTCGGGGAAAGCAGCGGCGGCGATTCTCGCGCGCTTGCGCGCGGACAACCGCGCGCTGAAGAAGTCGGTGAAGGCATTGATGGTGCGCGTGGAGAAGACGGTCGATGACCAGGGGAGCGCGTTCTCGTGGTTTCAGGCGGCGGCCAGTCTGGAAGAGGCCATCCGTCAGCGCACCGATCAGTACGAGCAGCTGAATCTGCGGCTGAAGCGGGAGCTGGAGTCGCGGCGTGAAATCGAACTGGCGCTCAAGCAGGCCAAGGAGTTCGCCGACCGCGCGAACGAGACCAAGACGCGGTTTCTGGCCGCGGCCAGCCATGATCTTCGGCAACCCTTGAGTTCGGCGCTGCTGTTTCTGGAATCGATCAGCGAGGCGGCGCTGGCGGGCCTCGATTTGGACTACTTGAACAAGGCGCGCGTCGCGCTCGCCTCGCTCAGCAACCTGCTCGATACGCTGCTCGACGTCGCGCGCCTCGATTCGGGCGGCATCGAGCCGCAGTACGTCGACTTTCCGGTGAGTGCGGTGCTCGACCGGATCGTGCCTGAGTTCGGCGGCGTGGCGCGTTCGGCCGGCCTCGAGCTGGATTTCGTGTCCTCCACCGCCTGGGTGCGGTCGGATATGCACTTGCTCGAGACGGTGCTGCGCAATTTAATCAGCAATGCGATCCGCTACACGCCGCGAGGCCGTGTGTTGGTGGGCTGCAGGCGCCGGCGCGATGGGCTTCTGGTCTCGGTTCACGATACGGGCATAGGCATCGAGGGTGAGCACTTGGAGGCCATTTTTACGGCCTATTACCAGGTCCCGGCCGGCGGCCGGGCCCGTACCACCGGGATCGGTCTCGGGCTGTCGATCGTGCAGCGCATTTCCACACTGCTGTCCCTGAACCGCGAGGTGCGGTCCACACCGGGACGCGGGTCCATGTTCGGCGTGGTGGTGCCGTACGGCCGGCCGCGCGGACGGGCGCGGCCGCAGGTAAAGGCCGCCGGCGGAGCGACGCGCATCCCCAGCCTCGCGATCGCCGTCATCGACGACGATCCCGGTGTGCGGCTCGGTCTTGCCGCCACGCTGGTCAAGTGGGGTCATCGCCCCATCGCCGCAGCGACGGCCACTGAGGCGGTGGTGCAGCTCATCGGCGCCGATCTGTCGCCGGATTTCATCATCAGCGACTATCATCTCGCCGGTTCGATGAAGGGCGATGCCGCAATCGAGGAGGTGCGGCGCGAGTTCGATCGTGCACCGCCCGCGGCGATCATGACCAGCGATCCTGACCCGCGGCTGCACGCCGCGGCGCGCGAGCGGGGGTTCATGCTGCTGCCGAAACCGCTCAACCTGGCTGAGCTGCGTGCGCTGCTGGAGCGCGTCGCTCGTCAGTAATTGGAGTCGAGGAGGCGTCGCGCTTCGAGGCCCGCTTGCATGCGGTTGGTCACTCCGAGCTTGCGAAAAATCGCCGATACATGCGCCTTGACCGTGATCTCGCTGATCTGCAGTTCCCGCGCGATGCGCTTGTTCGACAGCCCGGTGGAGAGCAATTCTAGAACGCGGCGCTGGCGCAGCGTGAGTTCGCCGGGCCCGGCGGTGTTGTCGGCATTGCGCAGCGCGGCGAGGATGCCGGTCGGCATATAGGTTCCGCCGGCGAGGATGACTTTCAGGGCGTTGATGAGGACTTGACTGGCCGCGGATTTGGGGATGAAGGCGCTGGCGCCGGCCATGATGGCGTCCTGCATGACTTTGGGGTCGCCGACCGCGGATACCACCACGATGGGCGTCGTCGGCACCATGCGCCTGAGCGCGAGCAGGCAGGAGAGCCCGACGGCGCCCGGCAGATTCAGGTCGAGCAAGATCAGGTTGAAGTCGCTGGCCGGACGGCTGCGAGCACTTCTTCCTGCGAAGCCGCTACGCCTATGTCGGCGCCGGGGCAGGCCTGCGGGACGACCGCCCGCAATGCATCGCAGTAAAGCGGGTGATCGTCGGCGATCAAGACTCTCGGCGGCGCATCCGCGGCACTCGGTGTGTTCATGGTGTTCCCGGCACGGGGGGCGATACCAAAGTATTAGTCCGTCTGCTCCTTAGGACTTATACCTTAAGTTGTACCGGTACGGCGATACTGACCCTGTCGGGCCATGCCCCCTTCGTACGGTCTCAATCAGCCTGGAGTTCCGAATGAATACCGCTGTCGCAGCGGGCGCTTCAAAGAGTGCTCTCGTCAATGACCTCACCGGAATCATGCCTGCCAACGCGGCCTTTCTGGCCAAGCCGCGCAAGCTCCTGATCGACGGTGCCTGGGTGGCGGCCGCCAGCGGCAAGACTTTCGAAGTGCGCGACCCGTCGAGCGATCAAGTCATTGCGCATTGCGCGCTTGGCGATGCGGCCGACGTGGACCTGGCGGTGGGGGCGGCGCGCCGTGCCTTCGAGAGCGGGGAGTGGGCGCAAATGAAGCCTGTGGACCGGGAACGCGTGCTGCATAGGCTGGCGGACCTGATCGAGCGGCACGCGGACGAGCTCGCAGAGCTCGAGGCCATCGACAATGGCAAGTCGGTGGTCATGGCCCGTCACGTCGACATCAAGCATGCGCTGGAAGTGTGGCGCTATATGGCGGGCTGGCCGACGAAGCTGGAGGGCAAGACTTTGCCGCTGTCCGGCACGCTGGTGCCCGGTCAGCAGTACGCCGCTTTCTCGGCGCGCGAACCCATGGGCGTCGTGGGCGCGGTCATTGCCTGGAATTTCCCCTTTCTGCTGGCGACCTGGAAGTGCGCCCCGGCGCTGGCGGCGGGCTGTACCGTAGTATTGAAGCCGGCCGAGGAAACGCCGTTGACTGCGCTCAAGCTCGGAGAGCTGGCGCTCGAGGCGGGATTTCCCAAAGGGGTGCTCAACGTCGTCACCGGCATGGGTCCCACGGCCGGCGCTTCCCTCTCAGCCCATCCCGGAGTGGACAAGATCACCTTCACGGGGTCCACGGAGGTTGGCCGGCTGATCGTTCAGGCCGCCGCCGGAAACATGAAGAAGGTGACGGTGGAGCTGGGCGGCAAGTCGCCCGCCATCATTCTGCCGGACGCGGACCTGGATGTTGCCATTCCCGGGGCGGCGAGCGCGATCTTCTTCAATCAGGGGCAGGTTTGCAGCGCGGGGTCGCGCCTATATGTGGCCGCGCAGCACTTCGACCGCGTGGTGAGCGGCATCGCCGATCAGGCGAAGAGCATGAAGCTCGGCCCCGGACTCGATGCCAGCGCGCAGATCGGTCCGCTGGTCTCTTCGATTCAGCGCGAGCGGGTCACGCGCTATCTCAATGACGGCGCCGCATCGGGGGCCCGCGCGGCCGCGGGCGGCCATGCGCTCGCGACCCCCGGGTACTACGTCGAGCCGACCGTATTCGTGAACGTGAATCAGCCAGATGTCGCGTGGTGCGCGAAGAGATCTTCGGACCGGTGGTCGTCGCTCAGCCCTTCGACGACGTGGCCGACATCGCGCGCGTCGCGAACGACTCGATTTATGGGCTGGCGGCCAGCATCTGGGGCCGGGACGTGGGCAAGATCCTGCGCCTCGTGCCCCGAGCTTCGCGCCGGCACGGTCTGGGTGAATTGCCACAACGTGCTGGATGCGACCATGCCGTTCGGCGGCTACAAACAATCCGGCTGGGGCCGCGAACTGGGGGGCGAGGCGGTTTATTCGTATCTCGAAAGCAAATCCGTGTGCATCAATATCACGGGCTGAGGAGGACGCGGATCGCGGGCTGAGGAGAGCCCACGGGCCGAGTGGAGCGCACGGGCTGAGGAGAGCTCACGGAATGAGAGGGCGTCGGACTACGCGATGAAGAGGGGCGGGGGTTCTCGGGTCATCAATCGATTGAGGGTGGGGAGTCAACTTGTACAAGAAAGAAGCGCGCATTACCAAGATCGGCCGGTGGATGCTGCCGTCCATGGGCATCGCCCTGCTTGCCGCCGCGGCCGCGCGCGCGGACAGCCCGGCGGCCGATGCCGACGGCATCCAGGAGATCGTCGTCACGGCCGAGAAGCGCTCGGAGACGCTGCAAAGCGTGCCGGTTTCGGTGACGGCGCTCACGAGTGCGCAGCTCGCGCAGCTGAAGATGGATTCGCCGTCGGATCTGGTCACGCAAGTTCCCAATCTGCAAGTGAACGGTATCGTCGGCGAGGGCTCGCCGCTGTTTTCGCTGCGCGGCGTGTCGATGTTCGATTACAGCCTCAATCAATCGAGTCCGGTGGCCAGCTACATCGACGAGGTCTACAAGGGGAACTTCACCCTGTTCGGCGTCGAGATCTACGACCTGGAGCGGGTCGAAGTGCTGCGCGGCCCGCAGGGAACGCTGTACGGCAAGAACACCACCGGCGGCGCGATCAACTTCATTACTCACAAGCCCGGCTTCGACACCGAGGCCGACATCAAAGTGGGGGTGGGCAACTACAACCGGCGCGAAGTCGAAGGCGATTTGCAGACGGCCGTCATTCCGGACCGGCTGGCTGTGCGGTTTGCGTTCACCTATACCAAGGTGGACGGCTTCATTCAAAACGTGCTGCCGGGGCACCCGGATCTGGAGGGGGTCGATCAGTACGGCATGCGGCTATCGCTGCTCTACCAGGCGAGCGATGATCTGCAATTTACGCTGCGATTCTCCAAGAGCATGCAGGATCCGCAGAACTACGCCATCATCGACGGGCGCATTCCTCCTCCTTCGCCGGGCAATCCGGGCGGCGTCGGATTCACCGGCTATTTCCGCACCCTGAACGGCACCTATACCGGCGTGCCGCTCACCGACTACCAGATCGCGCAGGATTACACGCCGCGGCGCCGCCAGGACAACGAGGCCGTGGCGCTGACGGGCGAGTGGACGGTGTCGCCCGTGAACAAGGTGACCTCCATCACTTCCTGGGATGAGGGCTCGCTGTTCAATCCGGAAGGCACGGACGGGGCGCCGTACCAGATTTGGAGCATCCCCTACATCGGCAAGACGCGCCAGGTGACCCAGGATCTGCGCCTCACGTCCACGGGCGATTCGCCGCTGCGCTACATCCTCGGCGCCTACTATCAGCACGAGATCATCTTCAACTCGACCGAGAACGAGATCTTCACCGATCCGGCATTCAACACCTACAACGACTACCGTGATTGCGAGGCGAGCTCGTTCGGTCCCGGTTCGGGCTACAGCATCGGCTCGAACATCAATCTCGGCTGCGATTACTTCAACTCGTTCGATCAGATCCGCAACAGCTGGGCGACGTATACGGACGACAGCTACAAGGCTCGCGGACTGGATCACTCTGCGCGCGGGTCTGCGCTACAACCATGACAATGGCGCGCAGAAGAACGCGCTCGATCAGCTGCGCGGCAGCGACCAGGTTCCCATCGCCAATCTGGGCTTTTTCAGCCTGCAGCCGAACGGCACGTTCGGGCCGACTCTGGCGCTGCCGGGCTCGCCCGAACTACAGCGAGCTGGTCAATCAGACGCGCAGCCAGTTCTTGCACAACACCGCCGACCACCGGCCGCGCGGGCATCGATTTCACGCTGACCCCGGATGCGCTGCTGTATATCAATTACAGCAAGGGCTATCGCTCGGCGGCGTTCAATGCCCAGTTCTTGTTCACGCCCAGCGATCTGACCACGGTGAAGCCGGAGACATTGGATTCCTACGAGGCGGGCTTCAAGACCTCCTGGCTCGATCATCGGCTGCAGGTGGACGGGGCGGTGTTCCACTACCAGTACAAGAACCAGCAGATCATCGATGTCTATCCCACCGGCCAGCAGCCGCTCGTCAATCTAGGCAAATCCAAAATCGACGGCGGCGAACTCGAGGTGGTCACGCGGCCGGTGCGGACTCGCTGACCCTGCGTGCGAGCGCCGGGCTTCTTGCACTCGCGAAGTGCAGGAGGGCGTCGCTCGCCACCGGTTCCATCGACGGCCAGCAGCTGCCGTACGCGCCGCATTTCTCCGGCACGCTGGCCATGGACTGGGAGGCTTGGTCACGTGGATGCGGCCAAGGTCAACGTTCATGTCGACACGAACTACAACTCGAAGCAGTATCTGGCGCTGCCCAACGAGGATGCGATTTCGCAGGGCGGGTATTCGCTGCTTGAACGGGCGCTTGAGCCTGGCCTCGGGGAACGATGCAGTGGGATGTCGGGATCTGGGGGCGCAACATCGCCAATAAGTTCTATTTGACCAATGCGGTCGACGTGCAAGGCTTCGGCTTCGACTACCGCCACGTGGGCATACCGCGTATGTTTGGCGTCGATGCGCACTATCATTTCTAGCCTCCGAATGAGCTGAGGTCACATGCGTCCGATCGGTGGGCCACCCCGCTTGAGCTTCGTGTCGGGCACCAGCGATCGGCCGCTGCTCTATCGCACCGTGGACGGCGTCCTGAAGGCCGCCGCCGCGGAGGGCCCTGACCGCGCACGCGCTGGTGTCGCCGTTCCAGTCGCTGCGGCTGACGCTTTGCCGAGTTCGACCGCGAGGTGGAGCGGGTGGCGCGAGGAATGCTCGCCTGCGGGCTCGAGCCGGGAGAGCGCATCGGCATCTGGGCGCCGAACTGCGCCGAGTGGGTATTGACCATGTTTGCGGCGGCGCGGGCGGGGCTGGTGCTGGTGAACATCAATCCGGCGTACCGCAGCACGGAGCTCGAGTTCGCGCTGCGCCTGGTGGGCTGCCGCGCGCTGGTGTTCGCGCCGCGCTTCAAGACCAGCGACTACGCCGCCATGCTGCAATGCCCTGATCCCGGAACTGCGCACGGCCGCGCCCGGCCGGCTGCGAGTGCGCGGCCTTCCCGGAGCTTCGGCTGCTGGTGCAGCTGGGCAGGGAGCCTTTGAGCGGCACTCTGTCCTTCGACGATCTGCTCGCCGCCGGGCAGGACGGCGGCGAGGCGATGGCGGCTACGGCCGCGAATCGATGAACGCGGACTGCTGGATGCGGATCAGATTTTCAACATCCAGTTCACCAGCGGCACGACGGGCACGCCGAAGGGCGCGACGCTGACGCATTTCAATATCGTGAACAATGGCTTCTTCGTCGGCGAGGGCATGCGGCTCGGCGCCGATGACAGGGTCTGCATTCCGGTGCCCCTGTATCACTGCTTCGGCATGGTGCTCGGCGTGCTGGCCGCCATGACGCATGGCGCGGCGAGCGTGCTGCCGGGCGAGGGCTTCGAGCCGCTGGCGGTGCTTCGAGACCGTGGCGGGCGAGCGCTGCACGGCGCTGCATGGCGTGCCGACCATGTTCATCGCGGAATTGGAGCACCCGCGATTCGGCGAGTTCGATCTGTCGTCGCTGCGCACCGGCATCATGGCGGGATCGCCGTGTCCGATCGCCGTGATGCGCCGGGTGGTCGCAGAGATGCACATGCCGGAAGTGACGATATGCTACGGCATGACGGAAACCAGCCCGGTCAGCTTTCAAAGCCGGCCCGACGATCCGCTTGGAGCGGCGCGTGGGCACCGTCGGCCGGGTGCATCCCCATGTGCAGGTGAAAATCATCGATGCGGAGGGGCGCGTCACGCCGCGCGGTACGGCCGGCGAGACTGCTGACCCGCGGCTACAGCGTGATGCGCGGCTACTGGGAGGATGCCGAGCGCACGCGGGAAGCCATCGATGCCGGCGGCTGGATGCACACGGGCGATCTGGCGGTCATCGACGATGAGGGCTATTGCAACATCGTCGGCCGCGTGAAGGACATGATCATCCGCGGCGGCGAGAACGTCTCGCCGCGGGAAATCGAGGAATTTCTCTACCGGCACCCGGCGGTGCTCGATGTGGCCGTGGTCGGCGTGCCGGACGCCAAGTACGGCGAGGCGGTCTGCGCGTGCATACGGCTGCGCGGCGGCATGACGGCCACCGAGGAGGAAATCCAGGAGTTTTGCCGCGGGCAAATCGCGCACTACAAGGTGCCGCGCTATGTGCGCTTCGTGGAGAGCTTTCCGCTCACCATCAGCGGCAAGGTGCAAAAATATTTGATCCGCGAGCACTTGCGCTCGGAGCTCAATCTCAAGGATCAGGAGCACGCGTGAGGCCATCCATGATGTTCGTGCCATCGTGTGCGGCGCGGGGCCGGCCGGCAGCGTGGCGGCGCGGCGGCTGGCGGCGGCGGGGGTCCGGGTGGCATTGGTCGGCATGGGGTCGCGGCCGGGCTGGGAGGGGTTGTCGGCGCGCAGCCGCGCGCTGCTGGCCGAGGAAGGTTTGGATGTGCAGAGCGGCGTGATCGCCGGGCCGTTCGCGCGGCGCGGGATGTGGGCGGACGGCCGCCTCGTTGAGGGCCGCGAATGGCTGGTGGAGCGCTCGCGGCTGGCGGAGGCGCTGCGCGGCCGTGCGCTCTCGGAGGGGGCGGTGCTCCGGCCGGACATGGTGACGAGCACGAGGCGCGAAGAGGAACACTGGCGCGTGTACTTGCGCAGCGGCGATAGCCTCCAGGCACCGGTGCTCATCGAAGCCCGCGGCCGGCGCGGCACACAGCGCCGGGGGCCGGTGTTGCTGGCCTACGGACAGGGCTTCCGCGGGCAATGGCGGGAATCGTCGGGAACGGGAATCGGCGCGTGCGATCGTGGCTGGTGCTGGTGGGCGCAGCACGGCGAGGCGCTCTGGGTCCAGACGGTCGGGCGGCCGCGCGCGGGGCCTGCGGCGCGGTGGATCGCAGCGGCGGCGGCACAAATCCCGGCGCTCGCGCGCGCGCTCGACGGTGCTTCGGCGCGAGGCGCCCCTGTGGCGAGGCCTGCGCATGCGCGGCTCGGCGCGATCGGGCGAGATCCGACTGTGTGGCGGGTGGGCGATGCGGCTCTCGCTCTGGATCCCTTGTCGGGGCAGGGTGTGTACGAGGCGCTGCGCGGTGCGCGCCTGACGGCAACCGTGATTCAATCGATCATGGAAGGCGGGGACGCGCCGCTGGCGCAGCGCTTCGTCGCCGAGCGTCGCGAGGAGGCTTGGCAGCAGGCGGTCCGGGCGGCCGTGAGCTTCTATGGCGAGAATGCCGGCCGCGGAGAATTCTGGTCGGGCGTCGCGGCTGAGTACGCTGCACTGCTGCCGGCCGGCGCGGCCGGACACTCAGCGTCGCTCGATGGCGCGTCGCGCACGGCTGCGGTGCGCATCGAGCGCCGCCCGGTGCTCGATCGGGGCCGCATCCTGGAGCGCGAGGTCATCGTCACGGCTGAGCATCCCCGAGGACTGTGGCATGTGGATGGGGTGCCGCTGGCTGCGCTCAAGGCGTATCTCGACGCGGCGGAGAGCGCAACGATTGCCGGTGCGGCCGAGGCGCTCGACCGGCCGCAGTCGGCCGTGACATCGGCCGTGCAATGGTTACAGAAGACGGGCGCCGCGCTACGGCAAGTCAGCCCAAGCCTTTCGTTAGGAGGTTAATTCCGTGTCGATCGGTGTCGCTAAATTTTGGAAATCGGTGGCGGGCGTGCTGGTGTTGGGGCTGGGCTGCCATGCAGCGTCGGAGGCTGCCCCGGCGCCTGCGTCGGGACAGGAGTTGGTCCGCACTTACTGCAGCGGCTGTCACCAGGAACACGCGGGCCGGTTTGAACGCATCAGCGAGATACGCAAGACGCCCGAGGGCTGGGAAATGACTTTGTTTCGTATGCACCAGGTGCATGGGCTCGCGCTCGATGAGGAGGTGCGCGGATCCATCATTCGCTACCTGGCGGACACGCAGGGCCTGGCACCGTCCGAATCCGCGGCGGGCCGCTTTGCGCTCGAGCGGCGACCCAACGCGCAGGACATCGACTTGGGACCGCAAATCGGGGTGATGTGCGGGCGCTGTCATTCGCTGGCGCGCGTGTCGCTGCAGCGCCGGGACGAAGATGAATGGCGGAAACTCAGCAGCACGCATGTGGGGCAATGGCCTTCCATCGAATATTCCGAGTCGGGGCGCGACCGGCCTTGGTGGCAGATTGCCAGCGGTCCCCTGCCAGGGAAGCTTGCGGCGCTGTTTCCGCTTTCTTCGGCTGCGTGGAGCGATTGGAAGGCGCGGCCGGCGCGGGACTTGAGCGGCAGCTGGGTGATCGTCGGTCATGTGCCGGGCGGGAAAGATTTTTATGGGACGGCGCGCATTGAACGCGACGCCGCCGGTCATGAGGCGGGCGGGGACTACCGGGCGAGCTACCAGTTGGCCGATGTCGCGGGCTTCAAGTTCGGCGGGGTGTCCAAGGCCATCGTGTACACAGGGTATGAATGGCGCGGCAGCGCGCAGGTGGGCGACCGCTCGCTTGCGCGAGGTGTATGCGGTATCGGAAGACGGCAACCGCATCACGGGGCGGTGGTTCGATGCGGAGCATGCGGAGGACGGCGGCGAATGGATCGCAATCCGCGAGACGGGTCCTGCGGAGGTGTTGGCGGTGTTTCCGCAGGCATTGCGCACCGGAACCACTACGGCGGTGACCATCGTCGGCAATGGGATCGGCTCGGCGGCTAGCGGGCGGGAGGCGGCTAGTGGGCGAGAGGCGGCGGATTCGTTGTCGTTCGGTGCAGGCACGGTGGCCGCGGACGTGAAGCGCGAGCCGCACGTGATCCGGGCGCGGGTGACGGTGGCGGCGGATGCGGTGCCTGGGCTGCGTACTGTGTCGGTGGGCGGCGCGGCGGCGGGCGCTGTGGGCAAGCTTGCGGTGTACGCGACAAATCGATCAGGTCGATGTGCTGCCAAGTTATGGCATTGCGCGGCTCGGCGGCGGGCGGGTTGCGCCCGTGACGGCGCAATTCGAGGCGATTGCTTCGACGCGGCTGCCGGACGGGAGTTTGCTGCTCGCTCGGTCCGGTGCCGGCTGAGTGGACGTCCACGCCGTTCAATGCGGAGGCGAAGCGCACAGAAGATGAAAAATATCGCGGGACACTTCGATGGGCGCGGATGCTTCCTGCCGAGCGCGGCGGGGCCGAATCCGGCGCGGGAATTTTCGGGGGACAATGTGGGCAATCTGACGGTGCTGGCGCGTGTGCAGGATGGCGGCCGCACCGTCGAGGGTCACGGGCATCTGATAGTGACCGTGCAGCGTTGGATACTCCGCCGATTTACTGAGGGGGCACTGATGCAAACGACGACCGAGCGGCTGGAGTGGAATGCCTGGAACGGGCATCTGGTGCGTACGGAGGCGGACGCATATCTCTTGCATGTGCCGACGACGGCGGTGTTCGGCGTGGATTCGCTCGGGCTGTCGGTCATCGAGCATTGCAGGGAGGCGGGGGGGCGACAGCGTCGATGAGCTGGTGGCGCTGCTGGCGGACCGGTATTCGCCGGCGCGGGTGCGGGCCTTCGCGGCGGAACTGCGCAAGCTCGAGATGCTGCAGCCTTCGGGGAGCCTGAGGCCCATCAATCCGAGCAGCGTCAAGGTGAGCGCGTATCCGCTGAGCACGCTGGTGCTGAACGTGAATACCGGCTGCAATCTGTCGTGCACGTATTGCTACAAGGAGGATCTGGCGAAGCCTGCGGACGGGCGCAAGATGGATTTCGTGACGGCGGCGCGCAGCGTCGATCTGCTGCTCAAGGCGGGGGCGGCGCGCGAGCGGGTGAACATCGTATTCTTCGGCGGCGAGCCGCTGAGCAATGTGGCGCTGATCAAACAGGTGGTGGGCTACGCCGAGGCGGAGGCGGCGCGGGCGGGCCGGAAGATGGATTTTTCCATGACCACGAATGCGACCTTGCTGACGCCGGCGCTGATCGATTATTTCGATGCGCATCGGTTCGGCATTTCGATTTCCATCGATGGGCCGAAGGACATCCACGACCGGCACCGCAAGAGCGTCGGCGGACGGGGAACTTACGAGGTGGTGGCGCGCAAGGTGCGGGTGCTGCTGGAGCGATATCGGTCGAGACCGGTGGGGGCGCGCGTGACGCTGGGCGGCGGCACCACGGAGGTGGAGGCGATTCACGCGCACTTGAGGGGGGAGATCGGCTTTCACGAAGTGGGCTATGCGCCGGTGACGGCGGCGGCGGAGGCGGGCCATGCGCTGTCGGACGCGGAGCTCAAGGAGGTGCATCGCGCCTTCGAGAGGCTGGGCGAGGACTACCGGCGTGCGGCGCTGCGCGGAGAGAACAATGGCTTCTCCAACATGCATCAGCTGATGACGGATTTGCACGAGGGGCGGCGCAAGTCGCTGCCATGCGGTGCGGGAGTGGGGCTGCTCGCGGTGGACGGCGAGGGTGAGCTCAATCTCTGTCATCGCTTCACGGGCTCGGATCTGCCGACGTTCGGCAATGTGGCCTCGGGAATCGACGGCGAACGTCTCGGCGCCTTCATCGACAAGGCCATGGACCGGGAGGGCACGCATTGCGAGACCTGCCGGATCCGAAACTTGTGCGCGGGGGGCTGCTATCACGAGTCCTATTCGCGGTTCGGCGATGCGCACCATCGCACCTATCACTACTGCGACTTGCTGCGCAGCTGGGTGGATTTCGGCGTGCGTGTGTATGCCGACATTCAGCGTCATAACCCGGGCTTTTTTACCCGACATCTCGAACCGCGGAGTGCCGTCGCATGAGCGAACTGAAACCGACCAATCACAAAGCCGAGCTGCTGCTCGATGCCGTCGCCGAGGGCCATGTGGCCGAGGTGCTGGCCATGGAAACCGTGGCGGGATGCGCGACCACCTTCGACCCGGGGTGGGAGGTGGATCCTTTCGGGGGAGTCGCCTCTCTGTGCCAGCCCATGGAAGCGGATCTTTACGGCTGTTCGGACCCCTGCTGGTGGCCGGCGCAGGTGCCGGACACCATGGGGACCTATCCGGGCTGGGATGCGGGCAAGCCGTCGGCGCCGGGGGATTGGCGCGACCTTGATTCTGTGTTCCCGAAGAAATGAGCAGGAGAGTGAGGATGTCATTGGTATGGTCACTGTGCGCCCGGTCCGCGGGTGCCGTACTTGCCTTGTCGGTGGGTATGGCGGGGAATGCGCGCGCCGAGGGGTACTTCACCGCGGCCACAAACACCGCCGCCGGCCAGCACACTGGCGCGGGCCCGCACACCGCCGCGGGCCCGCACACCGCCGCGGACCCGAACTTGGGCGCCCGCACGGGAGACTGGCTGATCACGGCCGCGAAGCCGGACGAGCTATTCATCATCGACGCGGCGACGCGCAGCGTGCGCACGGAGTATCACGTCGCCGGCACGGAAGGGCAGATATTCACCATCGTGATGTCGCCCGATCAGCGTACGGCTTATCTATTGGTCGACAAGATGGAAAGAATCGTGGGGGTGGACCTTGCGACGGGACGCGAGGTGTTTCGCGCGGATTTGTCCACGGCCGATGAGCGGGTCAAGGATTTCTTCGCGCTGATGATCACGCCCGACGGCAAGGAGCTGGTGGCCTATGAATTGCCGACCAAGCTCAAGCCCAGCGAATATGTGGTCGAGGAGCCGCGCTTCGCGGTGTTCCGCACCGATGGGGGTTTGGCGGCGAAGGCGGTGCATAGCTACCCGGCGCCGCGCCGCATCCACATGCTGCTGGTGCGGCCGAGCGGCCGGAGTTTCTATGCGGTGGGTTTCGATCTCTATGAGTATGACCTCAACACGGGGAAGCTGTTGGGGACGCGCGGTATTCAGAAATGGGCGATAGAGGATCATTCGCAGCCCGATCTGCTGGCATTCTGGCCGGTGAGCGAGCCCACGGGGGTGTTCACGAGTCCGATTTACTCGGACCTCAAGAAGGGCGGCGAGAGCGTGCCGATGACGGCGCTGATGTCGCTGGATCTCAAGAGCGGCGCTCTGTCCTATGCGGATTTCGAGCCGCTGTCGGCGCTGATCTTTTCGACGGTGCTGAGCCCCGACCGCAAGCATGCGTACGGTGTTTATACGACGCTGTCGAGCATCGACGTGGAGGGCCACAAGCTCGAGAAGCGGGTGTCGCTGGATCACACTTTCTACGCGGTGAACGTGGCGTCGGACGGGCGTGAGATTTATCTGGGGGGCACGAACTGCGACGTGGGGTTCTACGATGCGGCGAGTCTGGAGAAGAAAGCCATTCTGAAGTTGCCGGGCTGCAGCGACCAGACGCTGTCGACGCTGCGTGTCATCCACGGCAGGTAAATCTCGGGGCATCCGCCAGCTGCTGTGGCCGCATCTGCGGCCGCAGTTCGGCACGCTGATCGCGGCGCTGCTGCTCGGGCTCTTGATCGCCGCGATGTCGGCGGCGCAGCCTCTGCTCACGCGGATCGTCATCGATCAGGGTCTGATCGGCCGGCAGTTTGCGCGCTTAGGCGGCGCCTGCCTCGGGATGCTGGGTCTGGCGGCGGCGGGATTCTTGCTGGGCGGCGTGCATCGGGTGATTTACGTGCGCGCCTCGGGGCGGGCGTTGTTCTCGCTGCGGGGCGCGGTGTACGAGCATCTGCTGCGCGTCTCGCCGCGGCGCCTGGCGCGGGTTCCGGTGGGAGATCTCGTGAGCCGGCTCGATGGGGATATCGCGGAGGTGCAGCGCTTCGGCACGGATGCGGCGGCCTCCTTCGTCAGCAGCGTGCTGACCTTGGTCACGGTCGGCGCGGTCATGCTGGGGCTTTCGTGGCGTTTGACCTTGGCTGTAGCGGCCTTACTGCCGCTGCAGCTCTTGGTGCGCCAGTATGCGCGGCCGCGCATCGAGGCCAGCACGCGCGCGTTGCGCGAGGCGGCGGGCCGCTTGAGCGGATTTCTGGTCGAGACCTTGGCGGGCGCGCGCCATGTGCAGGCGTCGGCGGCGGAGGAGCTGGAGCGGCGCCGGCTCGATGCCTTGGGTGAGGCCTACCTGGATCGTGTGCAGGGCCAGCAGATCGTGACGTACGCGACGGGATCGTTCGCGGGACTGCTGGGTCATGCCGCGACCGCGGGGACATTCGTGCTGGGCGGCTGGTATGTGCTACAGGGGCACTTGAGCGTGGGCACTCTGGTGGCGTTCGTCGCCTATCTGGGGCGCAGCTCCGGGTCGGCGGCGTCCATTGCCTCGCTGTACACGGGCTATCAGCGGGCACGGGTGAGCTTGGTGCGGGTGGAGGAGTTGCTCGAGCTGCCTTGTGTCCTCGAGTCCGCCGATGCGATCGCGGTGCCCTTTGCCGCGCGCGGCGCGCTGCGTTTCGAATCCGTCAGCATCGGAGCTACGGCGGAGGGAAGGCCGGTGCTCGATGAGATGAGTGTGGATATTCCGGCCGGCAGCAAGGTGGTGCTGCGCGGCGCGTCAGGGGCCGGGAAGACGACGATGGCGGATATGCTACGCCGCTTCGTCGATCCAGAATCGGGACGGATTCTTTTGGACGGTCGGCCGCTCAATGAATTCAAGCTGGCTGATCTGCGCCGGCGCATCGTGGTCGTCGAGCATTCGCCCGTGCTGTTCCGGGGCTCGATCTTGGACAATCTGCGCTATGGGAACCCGGAGGTCGACGAGGCGAGTGTGCTGGAGGCGGCGCGCCAGGCGCTGGTGGATGATTTCGTCAGCGCTCTGCCGCAGGGTTACGCGACTGCGGTGGGTGAGGGGGGGGCGGGGCTGTCGACGGGGCAGAGGCAGCGCATCGCGATTGCACGCGCGGCGCTGGCGCGGCCGTTGATCGTGATTCTGGATGAGGCGACGAGCGGCCTGGATGTGGAGGCGGCGCGCGCGGTGCATCGCTCGCTGGACGGCACATTTGCGGATCGGACGCGGCTCGTGATCACGCACCGGGCGGGCGATATCGAGGGGACGGATGCGTGCTGGCAACTCGAGGGCGGCAGACTTCGCCCGGCGCTTCTGGTGGGTTGAGTATGACTTGGCGTATTGCGCTCATCGACAGTTGCGGCGAGTGGCCGGGGGCTTGCGATGCGGCGGCATTCGTATCCGATGGCGGGCGAGTGGAGACGCGGACGGCATCGGCGGATGGCAGCGGCCATGGCTCGCGCATTGCGCGTTTGTTCGCGGACAGCGGTGCGGCGTACGAGCTGATGCTGGGTCAAGTGTTCTCGAGTGCGGGGCCGGCGAGCAGCGCGGGGGTGGCGGCGGCCATTGACTGGGCGGTTGCGGGGGGTGCGGATCTCGTTCACATGAGTCTGGGGCTGGAGGCCGACCGGGCGGTGCTGGCGGGCGCGGTGGGACGCGCGGTGGGCGCGGGCTGCATCGTCGTTGCGTCCATGCCGGCGCGGGGGGCGGCGGTTTATCCGGCGGCGTATCCGGGTGTGATTCGCGCGACGGGGGATGCGCGGTGCGCGCCGGGGGAGGTGTCGTCTCTCGGGCCTTGGTTGTTTGGCGGGTGTGCGCGGTTCGAGGCGGGCGCGCCCACTGATGCGGGCGGGGGTAAAGGCGAAGAGGCAAGGCGTCGAGCGGGACGCGCTATCGGCGGCGCCAGTGTGGGCGCGGCATGGGTCACTCGGACTCTTTTGAGCGGGCCGAAGTGCGCAACAGCGAGCGCCGCGGTTTCGGCGTTGGGGGCGGGTGCGCGTTACTTCGGGGCGGAGCGCAGGGGAGCCGTGCCTGTGGAGTGAAGAGCTTCGGTTGACCCGAAAGGCGTCGATCGTGAGCGCTCCAATGACACCGAGGACTACTTCACAGCCGACCAACCTGTTCTGGGTCATGATCGACCCGCTCGGTGCCCGGCCGGCGCCCGAAGTGACTGGCTCCGACTTTGAGATGAGGTGAGCCGAGTTGAGGCGGGGCCTCACCCTGGAACCGACAGAAACTTTTGGGAGAGGTCATGTATTACAAACGATTGATCTGGCCGTTGAGTCTTGTATTGTCAATGGCGGGATGTGCGGCGACTGTCCAGAGGCAGGACGGGGGTGCGCCGGTGCCCGTTGGTACCAAGGCTCCGGGCAAGCACGTTGTCCTCAACCTGACCGGCAGCGACGTTACGACGTCCGCCAAAGACTGGACTGGTTTCAAAGGCATCTGGAACGATGAGTGCTCGGATGAATTTCACGAAGCCGAGGCGCAGTTTTCGATGCAGGACGGGGCGCCCCAGCCCACGGGTTCGGAGGGTGCCTTGGTCGTAGTCAATGTCGTAGACTACCGCTATGTCTCCATTGGAGCTCGGGTGGCGTTCGGAATAATGACGGGGAATGCGTTCATCAACGCGCAAGTTGGATTTCGCGACCTGAAGACCGGAGAAACATGGGCCACGGAGACCTATGACACCAAGTCTTCGGCCTGGAATGGCGTATTCGCTGCCATGACGACGAAGCAAGTGCGCGCGATGTGTCACGAGATCCTTGGTGAGGTGAGCGCTCACTGACGATGCACGGATGTGCGGCGCGCTCGGGGCTGGTAGAGCCGTCGCGGCCGCGGTAGGCTCTTCCATGTTCATCAGCGGAGGGGCGTCAATGGCGATTAAACGTCCAACAAAAGGCCGGGGTACGCCATCTCACAAACCCGTCGCGTCGGCACCGTTGCGCCATGTCGATGTCAGGGCGGCGCAGCAGATGGTGCCGGGCGAGGTCTACGTAGGATGGCTGTGCAAGAACCGTTCGTGCGGGCGAGTCATCGCGATTGCGGCTGCAGCACCGGGCGGCAAAGCGTTGACGGATTTCGATGATCAATTGACTGCGATCAAATGCCCTCATTGCGGGGATGAGAATCTGTACCGCTGGAGCGCTCGGAGCGAACAGGGATACACACCGAAAAGTGTGCAAACCTGAGCTCAGGACGCGCCACGGGCGGACGGGCCGCTTCACAATGCGGGAGGATGTTGGTGGACACTGATTCACTGCCATCCACCTAGAATCGGGCTGCGCGCGCGTGAAAGGCGCGCGCAGCCTCGGATGCCTCAGCCCATCGGCGATTTGTAGACCGCGCTCACCTTTTTTGCGATGGGCAGGGCTTTCGTCACGTCGCTCCAGGTGTACAGCGGAATGGTCTTGTACGATTCGAAGGTGCCGCTGTTGATCGCCGGCATGACGCCGCCGATGTATTCGGCGTGTCCGGGGGCCTCGACGATCATTGCCAATCCGTATTCTTGCCCGAACATGCCGTAGAAACCGTGCAGCTTGCCGCCCGCGGCCTCTACGGCCTTGCGCGCCATCGCTTCGCGATCGCTGCCGGTCTCTCCAATCGCCTTCAGCGCCGCTGCGGAATACTTCGCCATGAGCATGTACATAGCCATGTTGATTCTCCCCTTGAGGATTTGATGGGCAGCCTGGTGAGAGGACCTACTGCGCCGGGGCAACGGCCCTTCTTCCGGGGCTAGGGTGCGCGCTCGACGGGGCAAAATCCATAGGAATTGTGGCGCCGTTCCCGGCAATTCAAAGTCACTCCCGGCGATTCAAAGCAGAGCTGCGTTGCGCTAGCGTTCGAAATCGACGGCGGTGGTGTTGCCGCCGCAGATCAGGACGGCGATGCGTTCATTTGCGGCGGGCAGGTATCGGTGGGAGGTGAGGGCCGCCAGGGCCGCGGCGCCGCCGGGCTCGGCCACGAGGCGCAGGGATTTCCACAGGAGCCGCTGTGCATCGAGGATGGCGTCGTCGGTGACCAGTACGGTCGAGCTGACATGGCGTTGAATGATGGGGAATACCAGTTCGCCCACCCGGCGCGGAGCCAGGGAGTCCGCGGCAATTCCGCCCGCCTCGGCGTCCACCGGCCGGCCGGCGGCGAGCGCACGGTTGAGGGTGGGCGCTCGTTCGGGTTCGACTCCTATCACCTTGACCCGTCCTTGATACCAGGAGGCGATTCCGGCAATCAGGCCGCCGCCGCCGACGGCGACGAGGAGGGTGGTGATGTCGGCTGCCTGTTCCTCGAGCTCGAGGCCCACGGTGCCTTGGCCGAGCAGGGTTTCTTCCTGATCGAAGGCGTGGATGGGCATGGCGCCGGACTGGGCCACCCATGCTTCGCTCGCCATGAGGGCATCGGCGTAGCGCTCTCCGGAGATCTTGAGATCCGCGCCGTAGGCGGAAATCTGTTGGATTTTGGCGGCTGAGGCAACCTCCGGCACGAAGATCTTGGCCGGGATGCGCCGTTTCATGGCGGCGTAGGCCACCGCGGCTCCATGATTTCCACCGGATGCCGCCACCACGCCGGCCGCGGGCACGGTGCGTGTCAGAAGATGGGTGAAGGCGCCGCGCGCCTTGAACGATCCCGCATGCTGCAGGGATTCCAGCTTCAAGACCAGGCGCGCTGCCTCGATGCCGAAATCCGCGCCGTCCACGTCGATGACGGGAGTACGGCGAATGTGCGGCTTGATGATTTGATAGGTCGAGAGAATCTGATTTGCAGAGGGCATGGTTTCGTCCGGCAGTCGCTTAGGTCGCGGGTTGGTCCAGTATCCGTCGAGTCACCGTGGCGGTCTATTGGCGACTGATTTCAAGGTGTGTAGTTTGCCGCCGGGCGGATCGATTGCCTCATTCGAGCTCAGCATGCTGAGCGCCACCTGCCGCAGCGCAATTTCGGCATCGGAAGACAACGCCGACACGAAGAGCTGTGCTCCCTGCCAATACCGGTCCTGCGTCTGAAGTTCCACGCACTTGAGAATCCAGCCCGGTCGGCCACGGGCCGCCCGCACCAGCCGCTGCTCGACGTCCGGTCCCGGCAAGGGGACGTGCAGGTCGGTGAATCGGGCCTGCAGCAGTTCGCGCAAGAGCGCGTCGGGTACGGCCGGCATGCGCATGGAGAGTGCGCCGAGCCGCCACGGTTTCATGCGCCGCCGTGCGCACTCCACCTCGACGTCCACGACGGTCAATACGCCGACGCCGCGCAGACGGCGCAGAAATCTGATCATTGCATTACTGACGTCGGTCAGATGATCCAGCAGCAGCACACCGCCTTGCAAATCGGCAACATTCCACAACCGTGGCTGCGCCCCTCGCGGTGGTACCTCGACGGTACCCGCGTCAGGATAAGCCTGCTCGAGCGCACGCGTAATGTCATCGAGACTGTGAGTCGCCCCTGCGCGTGCGCAGGGAATGCCGGCGGCGGTCAGACGGGTTTCCAGATCAGCAAGGAGTGTCGACTTGCCGCTGCCGCACGGCCCGTAAAGAACCATATGCTCCCCTCGCCGCAAGCGTCTCCCGACATCCCGGCGCAGCGCGTTGATGTTGGGGTGCATGACCGATCCTCCGTCGAGGTGTGCCCCACGCGCACCGTTGCAAGTACGTCATTCGCGCAGGACGCAACCGAGGAGTCGCTCGAATCGACGGGAGGAAGGTTTGACCCGCCTACAACCGCCCGACGATTCGGTGCTACAGGTAGGCGTCATCAGCCGCGGGGCGGTTTGTCAGGGGAGGATGCCATCTCCCTGACCGAAATCGTAGAGCGTCAGCGGGCGATGCGCAAGCCCGCGTCGGCTGCCAACCGGGACAGGCCGTTGGCGGACAGTCGACGCGTGGGCGGCTTGCCGCCGGCGGGCGCAGCCAGTATATTCAGCTCATAGGAGATGGCATTCCTCCTTAACCGCCGGGACCCGGCTGATGATGCCTACCAAAATCCAATCTCAACACGAAGAGAGGGTTTGGTGGCAGCAGAACCTCAATGTTCACTAGCTCGACCGGCGCACGGCACCTGCGTGCCCGCCCGCCCGCCCGCGTTCGATAGTCCAACTGCGAGCCACCCCCCACGGTGTACCGGCCGGAAAGGCGGCACCGCTACGCACCTACGGGTGCGTGCCTATGTTCCGGCGGGGTGAACAGTCGTGCTTGATCGCATCCTGTTCAACGTCCTGCAGGTCGCGGTGGTGCTCATTTTTGCGCCGCTGGCGAGCGGGGTCCTGTCGCGGCTCCAGGAAATGGTGCAGTCCAAGCGCGGGCCGAGCGTCTTTCAGCCTTACCGGGATCTTTGGAAGCTGTTCCACAAAGACGAAATCGTGTCTGAGGACAGCTCATGGATTTTCCGATTTGCTCCATACATCATTTTCGTCACGCCGATTTTTGTGGTGCTGCTGATTCCGGTGCTAACGAGCTATCCGCTCTTCTTCGCGTTCATGGGCGATATGCTCGGCGCCGGCTTCGTGCTGGCACTGGGCGGATTCTTCGCCACCCTGGCCGCGGTGGATACGGCCAATCCCTACGGTCCCGTCGGCGCCAGCCGCACCCGCATGGTGGGCTTTCTCGCCGAGCCCGTGTTCATGATCGTGTTCTTCACCGTGTCGTTCGTGGCCGGTTCCACCATCCCTTACATCGTCCAGCAGAAATGGGTGACCCCGCTCGCGAATTTCTTCGCACCGTCGCACGTACTGCTCGTGCTGGCGTTTGTCATGCTGATTCTCGCCGAGGGCGGGCGCATCCCGGTTGACAATCCCACCGGCCACTTCGAGCTGGCGATGATCGACGAGTCCAAGTCGCTCGAATACTCCGGCCGCGGCTTCGCGTTGGTGAAGTGGGGCGGCCAGATGAAATTCTTCGTGCTCCTCTGCGTTTTTCTGAACGTTCTGCTGATGCCGTGGGGGTTGGCACGAGAACAAAGCTATGGGGCAGTGCTGCTCGCCATACCGATGGTGCTGTTCAAGGTTTTCTGCTTTCTGCTCGTGTTGGTGGTCATCGAGTCCACGCTGTCCAAATTGCGGCTGTTTCGCATCGTCGAATTCCTCGGCGCGGCCTTCATCACCTCGGTGGCGGCAATGATCGCCCAGGTCTTTTTGCCTTGACGCCATATGAACGATGCGACCAAGCAACTGCTGGAAAATCTCAATGCGCTGGCGGCGGGACTGTTCTTGCTGACCGCCTTCGGCATCGTCGCGATGCGCCAGGCGCGCGCCTGCTTGAATCTGTTCATCGTGCAATCGCTGCTGCTCGCGGCGTCCGCGGTGCTGCTGGGCTTGCGCTACGGCTCAGAACATCTCTACGGCGTGGCGGTGGTCAACCTGATAAGCAAGCCCATCATCGTCCCTTGGCTGTTGCGGAGAACCTCCCCGGCGGAGATATACACGCGCCGAGAAATCGACCAGGTACTGAACATTCCGATCGCTCTGACCATCGCGTTGGCGCTTGCGATCGGCGCCTATTTTGTCGGTATTCCGCTGGCCAACGCGGTCGGACCGGAGGCCCGCGGCCCGAACGTGCCGATCGGCATCGCTGTGCTGCTGCTCGGCGCGTTCACCCTCACGGTGCGGCGTGAAGCGCTGTCCCTGCTCATCGGACTCCTCGTCATGGAGAACGGCGCGTTCCTCGCGGGGATTTCGATCGCGCGCGACCTTGGGATGCTGGTCGAGCTCGCCGTTGCCACGGACGGCTTGGTCATCGTGTTCATCATGGGCGTGCTCGTCCGCGCCGTTCAGAAACAGATCGGCAGCACAGCCGTCGGCGCATTGGCGAGTCTGAAGGAAACGAGCGGGGCGTCGGACGCCGACGTGGCGCCGCTGTGAGCGTCATCATCATCTTGTTGCTGCCGCTCGTTGCCGCGGTGCTCGTTTGCGTTCCCCTTGGGAGGCGTTGGATACCGGGTGTGACGGTCGTGTCCTGCGTGGCCGATCTGATTCTCGTCGCGCGGCTTGCGCGGCTGGTCGTGGCACGCAACGTTCCCGGCGAACTCCTCGCGCCGGCGTGGTCGAAGTGGATCGCCGTGGACGGACTGAGCGCACTGATTTTGCTGCTCATCGCCCTGGTCGGAACCACCGCCGCGATTTACTCCGTCGGCTACATGGGGCATGGCGGCCTGACATCAAAAAAGCTGCGGCTTTATCACGCGAACTACAACCTCTTTATCTTTTCCATGCTCGCCATTCCGGTGCTGGCTGAGCCGACGCTGGTGTGGATCGTGGTCGAGCTGACTACGCTGTGTTCGGCGCTGCTCGTCTCCTTCGATAACACTCGCGAAGCGCTGGAAGCGGCTTGGAAGTACGTGGTGCTGTCCCTGATGGGGGCGGGTGTCGCCCTGTTCGGCTTTCTAGTGTTGTTCGCCGCGATGCACTCGGAGGGTGGGGGCACCTACACCTGGTCTGGGCTGGTGATGGCCGCCCCTAGGATGCCGGCGCTTCTGCTGCAAACGGCGTTCCTGCTCATTTTGATCGGCCTGGGCACGAAAGTCGGTCTCGTTCCGATGCACACCTGGCTGCCGGACGCCCACAGCCAGGCTCCGTCGCCGGTGTGCGCGCTGCTCTCCGGGATCGAAACCACCTCCATACTCTATGTGATCTTGCGGCTATTCCCGGTGGTGCAGGCCGTGCCCGGCGCGCACGCCGGTACCTGGGCGCTCGTTCTCGGCCTGATTTCCGTGGGCACCGCTGCTTTCCTGTTGCTCCAGGTGAAGGACTACAAACGGCTGTTCGCATTCTCCACGGTCGAACACATGGGCATCATCCTGGCGGCGATCGGACTGGGCACTTCCGCGGCCGATTACGGAGCCATGCAGCAAATCGTCAGTCATTCGGTGACGAAATCCTTTTGCTTCTTTGCCGCGGGCGCAGCGTTGCTGGCCGTGG
Source organism: uncultured Gammaproteobacteria bacterium (assembly GCA_963784105.1). Classification (GTDB taxonomy): domain Bacteria; phylum Pseudomonadota; class Gammaproteobacteria; order Steroidobacterales; family Steroidobacteraceae; genus Bog-1198. The sequence continues at coordinate 114,856 of CAWAQE010000002.1, read as the reverse complement.
GAACGCGCGAAATCGCCGCCGTACGCGGGCTGATCCGCCGGTCCCCGCTGGCAGGCGCGGCGCTCATTGTCGCCGGGCTCGCGATCACAGGCGCGCCGCCGCTCGCGGTATTCTTGAGCGAATTCGTGATTCTAAAGGCGGCCCTGGCTCAAGGACAGTACGTCGCGACCGGAGTTCTCGCCATCTTCATCGTCGTCGCGTTTTTCGGCATCATGGCCCATGTGAACCGCATGGTCTTCGGCGCGCCGGCGAACGGCGCACTGGAGCACGGAAATCCCGGACGGGAAACAGCCGAGGCGTTCCACTTACCTTTCAGCTGCCGGTTGGCGCTGTTTGTGGCCGCCGTGCCGGTGCTCGTGCTCGGTGTCTACGTTCCCCAGCCGCTGCAAGATCTTCTCACTCTGGCCGCTGCCGCGGTAACGAGATGAAATGCCGATGAACCCCACCGAATTACAGGATCAGATCGAAGGCCGCCGGCTCGGGCAAGGGCAGTACGGCTTCGACGCCTCGAGGTTGACGGCTGAAGTGACATGCACCCGCACGGCGCTCATCGAAGTGTGCCGCCGACTCGTCGAGGAATGGGATTTCAGCTTTGCGGGTCTGATCGTCGAGGAAGGCGCGAGCGACTGGCACTTACGCTACGTGTTTTACGGTGAACGCGCAGCCGGCTGGGTGCACGTGCTGGTGAGCTCGCCGTTGGCGGAGAATGCGTTCCCGAGCGTCGTCGAGTGGATTCACGCGGCGGACTGGCACGAGCGCGAAGCGGAGGATTTGTTCGGCATGCGTTTCGAGGGCCATCCGCATCTGGGTGATTTCGTGCTCCACGACGACGCCTGGCAGGAGCACGTCGAGCCGATGCGCCGCGCCTTCGACGCGCATGCGGCGATGCAAAACCGCCGTCCGGACACCGACTGGCGCCCTCGGCGCATCGTCCACGAGCCGGGTGCGTTCGTCATGCCCGTCGGCCCCGTCTTCTCCGGCGTGACGGAATCGGTGCATTTTCTGCTCGAAACGGTAGGCGAAGACGTCATCCGCTCCTCGACGCGCCTGTTCTACAAATGGCGCGCCGTCGAGAAGCTTGCCGAGGGCAAGACGGTCGAGGAAGTGCTGCTGCTCGCGGAACGGTTCGCGGCGACGACGGCCTTCGCGCACGGACTGGCCTTCTCCCTGGCCGTCGAATCGATCGGCGGCGCGGAAGTGCCGGAGCGCGCGCGGACGCTGCGCGTGTTCCTGGCCGAGCTCGAGCGGTTGCGTCAGCATGCGGGCGCGATCCAGGAAATCTGCGAGTCCACGGCATTGGTCGTCGCCACCAGCCAGGCAGGACTCTTGGAGGAGGAACTGCTGCGCGTCTCGGGCGAACTCACGGGTCATCGCTACCTGTTCGGCCTGCTCGCTCCGGGAGGGCTCCTGTGCGATCTGCCGACCGATGCCTGCCGCAAGGCGCTCAGCCGGTCGCAGGATATCCTCAAGAGGCTGAATGAACTCGAGCGGCGGCTGAGCATCTCAAGCAGTTTTCTCGATCGGATCGAGGAGGTCGGCGTCATCTCGGCGGCGACCGCGAAGGCCTACAGTCTGGTCGGCCCGGTGGCGCGTGCGTCGGGACTCGCCCGCGATTTGCGCCGCGCGCAGCCCTATTCGGGCTACGAGGCGTTCAATTATGAGGTGCCGACCGAACTGGAAGGCGATGGCTACGCGCGACTTCGGGTGTTGTTCGCGGAAGGCCGGCAATCCGTCCGCATCATGGAACAGGCGACCGCCGTCTTGACCGAAGGCGAGGTGTGCCGCCCGGTGAATATCCGACCGGGTGCGGCACTGGGCTCGGTCGAGGCACCCCGCGGCGCCACGTTCCACTGGGTGAGGCTGGATGCAGATGGGCGGATCGCACGCTACCGCGTGATCACGCCGTCGTTCGCGAACTGGCACAGCTTTCACCTCGCCGCGGAGAAATTCGCATTCCAGGATTTTCCCATCATTCTTTCGACATTCGATCTGTCCGTGGCCGAGAACGACCGATGATCGTGAAGACAAGGGGCCGCATATGAGCCAATGGGTCATCAAGGGCATTCGCACCGGAATTAAGACCACCGCCTATCCGCGCAGTAGGGAAACTGCCGCGGGCGTTACGCCGGGACTGCCCCGCGGCGGCGATTTCGGCGCCGACGCGGCGGGGCTCGTCGAACGGTGCCTCACGCACGCGCTCGATCGAACGGAGGGAGAAATCTCGGTGGACAGCCGCCGTTGCGTTCATTGCTACCGTTGCGTCCGGCGTGTCGGGCGCGCGCTCAACTGGGACACGACCTACGAATGGGCCGGCGCCGCCGCCGCGCCGCCGCTGAAAAACGAATTGGGCCGGGCGTTCCGGCGCTCCATCCACATCCTCGTCGTGGACGCGGGCGACTGCGGCGCGTGCTTGAACGAGGTGAAGCAACTCAACAATCCGTATTACAACATGCACCGGCTCGGCTTTTTCATCACGCCCTCCCCGCGCCACGCGGACGTGCTGCTGGTCGTCGGCCCCGTGACCGATCAGATGCGCTTCGCGCTCAAGAAGGTCTACGACGCCATGCCGACGCCGAAACGAGTCGTCGCCGTCGGCGCATGCGCCCTGTCGGGCGGGGTGTTCGCCGGAAGCTTCGCGTGCGCGAACGGCGTGGCGGACGTGCTGCCGGTGGATGTGGAAGTGCCGGGCAATCCGCCGCCGCCGCTCGCGATCCTGCACGGCCTACTCGTGGCGGTTGGACGCAATCCGCCGCAGTCGCCGGCTCCGGCCGGGTACAAGCCGGCTGCAGCGGGGCGCTGATGGGCACCGCGACGCTCGTTATCGTGCTCTTCGCGGCCTGCGGCGCCGGCATCCTGCTCTCGCTGGCGGTGCGTCCGGCGCGCCAGGGGATGGTTCTCGCGGGGTTCGGCTGCCTCGCCGCAGTCGCGGCGGTGGCGGCGGGTGCCGAGGTTCTTCTGACCGGCGAGGTATTCGCCCAGCCGCTATGGTCGTTGTCCGGGCTGACGACGCTCACATCTGCGCCTCGATCTTCTTTCGGCGGCGTTCGTGCTGGCCGCAGGGCTGGTGCTTTTTCCCGCCTCGATCTACGCGGCCGGGGAATTGAGGCGCGAGTCGTTCCGCGGCCACGAGCGCGCGTTCACGGTGCTGCTTCTCGCGCTGTATGCGTCGGTCGTTCTCATCCTGATCGCGGGCGACGCGCTGCTGTTCCTGCTGGCGTGGGAAGTCATGTCCATCCTGTGCTACCTGCTCGTGGTAACCAGCCCGGACCGGGAGAACGGTCAAGTCGGATCGGCATATCTGCTGCTCGCAATGGGCGAGGCCGGAACGCTCTCGGCCGCGCTCGGCTTCCTCGTGCTCGCGCTCGGTGCGAGTTCGCTGGAATTCGACGCGCTCAAAGCCGGCGCCTCGGCGCTGGGCGCGAACGCCCGCTGGGGAGTCTTCCTCCTCACGTTCTTCGGGTTCGGCGTGAAGGCCGGTCTCGTCCCCGTGAATTCCTGGCTGCAGCCCGCTTACGCGGCCGCCCCGCGCGCGTTCGCGCCGGTGCTTGCCGGCGCAACGCTGAACCTCGGCCTGTACGGCATTCTGCGGGTCAACGCCGATCTCATGCCGGCCACGCAGGCCGGCACGGGCCTGATTGCACTCGTCGTCGGAACCGCTTCTGCGCTGCTCGGGATTCTTTACGCGACCACCGACAACGATCTGAAGGCGATGCTGGCGCACAGCTCCATCGAAAACGTCGGCATCGTCGTCGCCGGCTTCGGCGCGGGGATGGTGTTCGTCGCCACGAAGCATCCGGTGCTCGCGGCCATGGCCTTCGTCGCGGCGCTCTACCACATGATCAATCATTCGCTCTACAAGGCGCTGCTGTTTTTCGGCGTTGGTGCCGTGGAGACGCAGACCGGCACGCGCGATATGGACCGGCTCGGCGGCCTGATCAAATGGATGCCGCTGACCGCGCTCGGCTTCCTCGCCGGCACGCTGTCGATCAGCGCGCTGCCGCCCTTCAACGGCTTCGTCAGTGAGTGGCTCACGCTACAGGTGATGCTGCGCTCGGCGGAACTGTCGTCGACCGGTGCGAAGATCGTGTTCGCCCTGTGCGGAGCCGGACTCGCGCTGACTGCGGCGCTGGCAGTGACCTGCTTCGTGAAGGTGTACGCAATGAGCTTTCTGGGAATGCGCCGGCTCGAGGAGCGGCGGGTGACCGAAGCCGCCCTGCCCGTGCTCGCATCCATGACCATCCTCGGGGTGCTGTGCCTCGCCTTGGGTGTACTACCGACGTACGTGATCCCGATGCTCGATCCGGCATCGACGCAGCTGGCCGGCAGCAGCGCGGCCGATGCCCTGGTGCCGCCGTTCTTTGCTCAGGCGCCGGGGCATGACGGGTTGCCGGCGCAATTGGTTGGCGAGTTTCACGATTTGGGTGCGCAGGCGGGCCAAGCCGTTTTCCCCGGACGCGGGCTGGTGGTGCTGCATAGGGGCGCCACGGAAAATCCGGTGGTCTTTGCCATGTCGACTTCCTACATGCTGCTTGCGCTGATCGGTCTGCTGCTTCTGACCTACATCATCATTCGCTTGTGGCTGACGCGCACCCGTCGACTGGCGAGGCGCGAGCGATGGGACGGCGGGGTGCGGCGGCTGCTCCCGGAAATGACTTACACGGCCACGGGATTTTCCAACCCGGTACGGGTGATCTTCGAAGCGATTTTCCACCCGACGACGGTGGAGGACACGCGCGCGACGGTGGCGAATCATTTCCGTACGGCCATCCGCCGCGAGCGCCAGGCGGTGCATATCATGGATCGGCTGGTTCTGCGGCCGGCAAAGAACAGGGCCTTGGAATTGGCGCGCGATCTGGCGGCGATGCATCATGGGCACATCAACGCTTATGCGGCATACGTGTTACTGGCCTTGATACTGGCGCTCGCGATAGGGTTGGGAGAACTCGCGCTGTCGTGATGACTGAGGTGGGCGGTACGATGCCGGTCGGCAAGCGGTCGGATCCCGATTCAATCGCCCTCGACGATGGACGGCGGCGCGGTTGTATGCAGATCGATCGCATCGAAGCTCGCGGGAATATACGCATAAAAGAGCGGAATCCCTTCTCGGTGCACGAGGTCGAGCATTTGCTGCGCTTCTTGATCCGTCACCACAAATTCGATTTCGATGACTTGCGAGCCGGAAAGATCGAAGAATTTCTCTTCGCTCAACTTGTGGTGCCGCCCGAATCCGGCCATCGCGCGAAACGCTGTTCCGCCGCGGAGGCCGCGCTTATTGGCTTGCATCAGCAACCATTCCCAGACGATGCCATGGTGGTGGCGCTGCCCATCGTGCACATAGAACCTCAAAAATGAGCCTTGCATGAAGGACCCTCCCCGATGGCGATGCGGCAACTCGCCGGTCATTCGCCGGCGGTAATCGATGGGGCTTGTGCCGTGCCCGGGTCGATCACCCCAAAGCAGGCGGGTATGCGGGCGTAGAACAATGGAATCTTTTCGTGATGAATCAGAGTAAGCAGTTGCTGCGCTTCCTGATCCGTGACGATGAATTCGATCTCCACGGTGAGCGAACCTGCAAGCTCGAAGAACTTCGCTTCACGCAGCTTGTGATGCCGTCCGAATCCGGCCATGGCGCGAAACGCCGACCCGCCATGGATGCCGAGTTGATTCGCCTGTACGAGTAGCCACTCCCAGGCGAGCTGGTGATGATGCCGTTGCCCTTCATGGACATACAACCGTAAGAATGAGCCCTTCATAACCGACTCCTTCGGGGTCTTACACGATGTTCCAACTTCTAGCCCATGCGACCGTCCCGATGCCGGCCAAGGTCATCAGCACCGAGCCGGACAAATGCACCGCCGCCGCGCCACACGCGAAGAGCGGTCGGCCTTGCTGCAAAAGCGTCACAATTTCCGAGGAAAACGTCGAGAAGGTCGTCAGTCCACCGCAGAAGCCGGTGATGACGAAGAGGCGCCACTCGGGTGATAAGCCGGAAAAGGACGCAAAGAACGCGACCGCCATCCCAATGATATAACCACCCAGCAGATTCGCGGCGAGGGTGCCCGGGGGAAGCGCCGGGAAGTAGCGGTTGAGCGACAGACCCAACACCCAGCGCAACAGGGCGCCAAGGCTTGCTCCCAATGAAATTGCAATGATTGATTTCCACATACACCTGTCTCTGAGTCGAAAAGTCGGACAGGATGCGAACGTGACTACGCTGACCGTCCGGTTAGAGCGTAGGCATCATCAGCCGTGGTAACGGCGGTTTTGAGGAGGAATGCCATCTCCTTTCACTATCGATGTTAGCGACTCTGTCTCGATCATTCAATGCGTGGCTAGCTCAAATGCGGCCCGGCAGCCCTGCGGCCATCGAGCCCTCCGCAAACGTTCTCAGCGTTCGACTCTGAGCCAACCGCTGCAGGGGGGGGCTCCATCCGCGGTTCAGTCCCAACATAGAGGGACGCGCTTGCTGTGTAAATTTCCCGGAGGGACGACGCGCAGGGGCGCAATTCTGCGTGTCCGGCGAGCACGGCTTGACAGGTGACTAAATGGTCACGTATTGTTGAGCGCCATGGATGAAGTGTTCAAGGCGCTCTCGGATCCGACGCGGCGCAAGCTGCTCGACAAACTATTCAAGGAAGATGGACAGACTCTGAGCGCTCTGGAAAAAAAGCTGCCGATGACGCGATTCGGCGTCATGAAGCACTTGAGGTTGCTGGAGGAGGCGGGTCTGGTCGTAACGCGGCGGCAGGGGCGCGAGAAGCTGCATTTCCTGAACGCGGTTCCGATCCGGCTCATTCACGATCGCTGGGTGAATAAGTTCACTGCGCCCTGGGCCGCGGCGCTCAGCGATCTCAAACACCATTTGGAGGACAAGACGATGCAGAAGGTATTCGAAATCTACATCAAGACGACGCCCGTGCGCCTGTGGAAGGCAATCACCGACCCTGAGATGCGCCGCAAATACACCTTTGGCGCGGTGGTGACCTCGGATTGGACGCCGTCCTCCCACTACCAAGGGTCCGGCGGCGGAAACCTGATTTTCGAAGGCGAAAATTTGGAGGTCGATCCGCCCCGGCGGCTGGTGCAGAGTTTTCGGGCGCTCTGGGGCGAGGACGTCAAGAGCGAGGGGACTTCACGGGTGACATGGGAAATCGAGGCGATCGGGGACTCCTGTCTGCTCAAGGTAACGCATGATCAATTGCGCGAGGATGCCAACACTCAGCTGTATGGCGGCTGGCCGATGGTTCTGTCCGGATTGAAGACGCTGCTGGAAACGGGCGAGATGCTGACCACGCCCGGCTCGCTGCGTTGGATGGAAGGTGCGCAGGGGCAGTCGTCCGGCGCCGTCTGCTCGCCATCGCGTTAAGCTTCCAAAGAGCGGGGCCGAGGAGCGGCGACAACGGGACGAGGAGCGTGGTTTCGCGATTGCCTGCGCAATGAGGGGCGCGGCGAGGTATCTTTAGATGCCGCGTATGCGTTCTCGAGGGGGCGAAACCGATGTACGACTTATACATTGCGAACAAAAATTATTCGTCCTGGTCGCTGCGGCCATGGGTGCTGATGCGCGAGCGGAAGATCGCGTTTCGGGAGCACTTGCTGTTTTTCGGGGAGGAATCGAGCTGGCAGAGCTACCGCAAGATTTCCCCCAGCGGCAAGGTTCCCTGCCTGGTCGACGGCGACACGGTGGTTTGGGATTCGCTCGCCATCGCGGAATACCTTGCGGAGCGCCACGACGGTGTCTGGCCGGCAGAGGCAGGCGCGCGTGCGTGGGCCCGGTGTGCAGCGGCGGAGATGCATTCGGGGTTCGGCGAATTGCGCAATCGCTGTTCGATGAGCTGCGGGCAGCGGGTCCGGCTCAATGAATTTCCGGCGGCGCTGGAGCGCGATGTCGCCCGGCTCGGCACCCTATGGAACGATGGGCTGCGGCGCTTCGGCGGTCCGTTCCTCGCAGGTGCGGCATTCACCGCGGTCGACGCTTTCTATGCGCCGGTGGCATTTAGAGTCCAGACGTACGGCCTTCCCTTAGATACCACGGCCGCGGCCTACGCCGACCGCTTATTGGGCATCGGCAGCATGCGCGAATGGTATGCCGACGGGCTCAAGGAGACGCTGCGCGACCCACCTCACGATGAGGAGATAGCCAGGATGGGAAGGGTGGTGGAGGATCTGCGCGCGACCTAAGGCCGTATCTTGGTGATAACGACGTTAAATCCAGGGTGGCACGTCGTAATTTTTGGGTAGTATCATGTTCGCACGCAGGCATGGATTGGCTGGCATGGATTGACCATTGGCAGGTTTGGACCCGCAAGCGAGGGCCGGCAGTGAAAAATCCAGCAGAGGGCCAGCGTTGAAAAATCCAGCAGAAAATCCAGCAGAAAATCCGGTAGAAGAGCCGGCCGTGACAACATCCTGCGACAGTGGGCGCTGTGAAAATATCCGGCAAACACATCGTCCTGTGAAAATGTCCAGCACTCAGCTCGTCCTGTGAACATATCCAGTTGGGTTGCGGCGGCGCAATTGCTGGCCGGTGTTTTGGGTGCGGGGTGCGTGTTCGCACAGACTCCACTGATCGGTGCCGGGTGTGGGGCCGCGCCGCCGCCGGCGTTTTGCAGCGCGGTTCGCGGCGTTCGCGCGGAAGGGTGGCCGGCGCAGAGCCGCTCTGAGGTGATGGCGCAGCACGGGATGGTGGTGACCAGCCAGCCGCTCGCCGCGCAGGCGGGGCTGCAGATTCTCATGCGGGGCGGCAACGCCATCGATGCCGCGGTGGCCACCGCGGCCATGCTGAATCTGGTGGAGCCGATGATGGTGGGGGTGGGCGGCGATGTCTTCGCGGTCATTTACATCGCCAAGGACAAGAAGATTTATGTCTTGAATGCGAGCGGCACGGCGCCCTCGGGTGCAACGCTGTCGCACTTCAATTCCTTGGGCTATCACTGGAATCCGCAGAATTGGGGACCGACTTCGGGGATGCCGCTGAACGGCATCTTGCCGGTGACCGTCCCGGGCGCCGTCTGGGGATGGCACGCGGCGCTCAAACGCTTCGGCAAGCTCACTTTCAAGGAGGTCCTGGAACCGGCAGTGGAGTACGCGGAGAAAGGCTTTCCCGTATCCGAACGCATCGCGCACGAATGGCGGTTGCCCAACGCACTGCCTTTGGAGAAATGCTGCACGGAACCGGACCCCGATTCCATCAAGACGTGGTACGTGAACGGCCAGCCGCCGCGGGCAGGGCAGATATTCAAAAATCCCGACCTGGCGCGGACCTTTCGTGTGCTGCAGGAGAAGGGTGCGGGCGGGTTCTACCGGGGCGATATCGCGGCGGCCATCGTCGCGAAGTCGTGGGCGCTCGGCGGGACCATGACTCTGAAGGATCTGGCCAGGTACCGGGGTGAGTGGGTGGAGCCGGCCCACACGCAATACCATGGCTACGACATCCTGGAATTGCCGCCGCCGTCGCAGGCGTGGGCGGCCAATGAGATGCTCAACATTCTGCAGGCCTGCGTGCCGCAGTGGGCGCCGGGTGCGACGCTGGCTTCGCTGGGACCGGCGAGCGTGCAATATTGGCATATGTTGGTGGAGGCGAAGAAGCTGGCGTATGCGGATCTTTACCGCTACAACGCCGATCCAAAATTCGCTTCGATACCGCTCGCCAGGCTGTTGTCGGAATCGTATGCGGCGTCGCTGTGCCGCAGGGTCGATCCGCACCATGCGTCGACGCCGGGCCCCGAGGGGAATTATCCTCTGCCGGGCGACACCATCGTTCTATCCACCGCCGACGGCGAGGGGAACATGGTGTCGTGGGTGAACAGCAATTTCACGGCGTTCGGTTCCGGAGTGACGGTGCCGGGGTACGGCTTCGTGCTGCACAACCGCGGCGCCTTGTTCACGCTCAATCCGAAGAGCCCGAACGTCATTCATCCTCACAAGAGACCCTTCAATACTCTGTCCGCGGGATTCGTGATGCAGGGGGGCGAGCCGCTGATGACGGTCACGTTGATGGGCGGCGACATGCAGGCGCAGGGCCATGCGCAATTCCTGGTCGACATGCTGGATCTGGGTGCCAATGTGCAGGCGGCGGCGGATATGGCACGGTTCAGGCACTCTCAGGTGTCGAATGTGCTGAGTCTGGAGGCGCCGCTATACGATCTGGTGGGCTCGCAGCTGGCGGCCCTGGGGCACACGGTGAAATCCGTGAACGGAGAGGATCTCGGCGGCGTGCAATCCATCCTGTTCGTCGCTCAGCCGCCGGCCGCGAATGAGCCGACAACTGCAAATGAACCGACCGGCGCGAATGAGCAGACCACCGCGAGGCAACCGGCAACCGCGAATCAGCCGGCAAGCGCGAATGAGCCGGCAACTGCGAGTCAGCCCGCCGCCGCGAGTGAGCCGCCGGCCGAGAGCTCGGGTGAATCGGGCGCGGCGAAGCGGGTGGACGGCTACTATCGGGCGGGATCGGATTTTAGAAAGGACGGCGAGGCGGTGGGCTGGTGAATGGCCTATAAGCTGCTGGCGGCCGATGAGCCATCGCCCTTCCTGGTAGCAGGTCGGCAGGGCCGATCCACTATGGTCATCGTGGTCGATCATGCGGGACGGCGCATTCCACGGCGGTTGAATGACCTTGGGTTGCCGGCGTCCGAGCTCGAGCGCCACATCGCCTGGGACATCGGCGCTTTGGCGGTGGCGCGGCGGGTGGCGTCGGCGCTCGATGCGCCCTTGGTGGCGCAGAATTATTCGCGCCTGGTGATCGACTGCAATCGGGATCCGAAGGTGGCGTCGTCGATTCCTCGATGGAGCGAATCGGTGGAGATTCCCGGCAATCTCGGCTTGAGCGAGGCCGAAGCGGCGGCGCGGCGGGCGGAAATTTTCGATCCTTATCACGAACATGTGCAGGGGTTGCTCGACGAGCGAGCGGCGCAGAAGCGAACCACTCTCTTGGTCGCTCAGCACAGCATGACGCACATTTACAAGGGCGTGCGGCGGGAGATGCACGCGGCGGTTCTGTACAACCGGGACCGAAGGTTTGCGGGCCTCGTGCTCGACATGTTGCGGCGCGAAGGTGGTCTCGTGGTCGCCGACAATGAACCTTACTTCGTGAGCGATGAGACGGATTACACCATTCCGCACCATGCGGAGGCGCGCGGGCTGCCGCATGTGGAAATTGAAATACGCCAGGACTTGGTGAGCGACGAGGCGGGGCAGGAGGAGTGGGGGCAGCGCATCGCGCGCGCTTTGACGGACGCGGAGCGGGCGTTTTTGGGCGAAGCGGGCGGAGCGGGCTGAGCTGCGGGTTTACGAAAGGGGGCGTACGGGCGGCGGGCTGGATAGCCGCTGACGAGAGTGCCCTTCTGGCGCAGGAGGCCGCGGGCGGGGTTGTGGAAGATCGTGAGCCCGGTCATGGACGTTCAAGTCCAAGGCTGAAATGCGCAAGACCCAAGGTCCGTCACAGCTTTGAGGCGCGCAGTGGCCGTAATCTCTCGGTCCTATGTGCGATCGCTATGTGCTTCCGGATCAGGCCGCGGCGGAACGAGAGTTTCTGCCGGCCAAGGCGTGGTGGAAATTCGCACCGAAATTCAACGTCGCGGCGCAGCAGTACGTGCCGGCCATCCGCCTGCACGAGGGACAGGCCGAGGGCTTGATGATGCGGTGGGGGCTGATTCCGTCGTGGGCCGAGGGTCAGCCGACGGGCGCCGCCACGGCGTGCGCGGATCTGGCCCGCATCGAGCGTTCACGCATCTTTCGGACGCCTTGGCTGGAGGGACAGCGCTGCATCCTGCCGGTGTCGGGATTCTATGTGTGGCGGCTCACGCCCGAGAACTACCGCCAGCCTTACTTCGTACATCTGGTGAATCGAGCGGTATTCGGCTTGGCGGCCGTGTGGGATCGTTCCGAGGGCGAGGATGGGGATGTGATGGAGAGTTGTGCGGTCATCCGCGTGACCGCGAACGATTTGATGGCGAAGATCGCTCATTCGGGCGGGCGGATGCCCGCCATCCTGAGACGCAGAGATTACGATACCTGGCTGCACGGAACACCCGTACAAGCAAAGGCGGCGCTCAAGCCCTACCAGGATGCATGGATGCTAGCCCATGCAGTCAGTCCGCGGATCAACTCCACGGAGCTGGATGATGCCGGCTTGATTCAGCCGGTGCACTGACGCGGCGGGTCCCAGTGAGGCCGGCAAGGGTCCAGTGGCGCGGCGGGCAATAGGTTACGATGGGGTATGCAAAAGGTTCGCATCCTGTTCTCGTTTCTGGTGTGCGCGCTCGTGCTGCCGACGGCGGCATCGGCGCAGGACGTTGCCCTCATCACCGCCGCCGGGCAGAAGCAAATGCTGGCCAATCCGGGCGCGGAGGCGGCGGGTGCGCGCAAACCGGATGTGATCATCGTCGAATACTTCGACTACAACTGCCCGTATTGCAAGAAGGAGGTTCCGGTATTGCGAGCCTTGCTTGCCCAGGATCCTAAGATCGCCGTGCTGTACAAGGACTGGCCCATTTTGGGGCCGGTTTCAGAGTACGCGGCGGCGTCCGCCTTGGCGGCGGGATGGCAGGGCAAGTACCTCATTGCTCACGATGCGTTGATCGGCGGCCCGCGCCTGGCGCAGGACGATCAGGTGGATGCGATTCTCGAAAGCGCGGGCGTGAACATGGATGCCTTGAAGAAAGATAGGATCGGCCACGCCAAGGAAATCGCAGCGCTGCTGGAGCGCAACGATGAGGAGGCGCATGCGCTCTCCCTCGAGGGCACGCCGGGTTTCGTGGTCGGCAGGCAGCTCGTCGCGGGCATCGCCGATTTGAGCTCGCTCAAGCAGCTGGTTGCGAAGTCCCGCCATCGATCCTGAGCTGCGGTGCTCAGGACAATGCCGTCACGGCAACGCCGTCGGGGCCGTGCCATTGAGGCAAGGCTGTCAGGGCACGACGTGCGAGTTGCCGATGTCCTTCCACTCGTAGCGCGGCACCTGGATCCACTGACCGCCTTTGAGTTCCGGCACCTTGTGGACCTTGGTCTGATCGACGGTCATCTTGCCGTCCTTGTCGTCCGACCCAGAAATCGATGTCGTAGATCTGATCCTTGGTGCCGGCGACGCGAAAATCCGTGCAGGCGAAGTAGTGGCCGTCGTCGAGCTGCCGCACCGGCTGGTGGGTGTCGACGAACTCGAGCTCCAGCTCCTTGCCGGTCTTGTCGTCCTTGAGCTTGAACACGCCGTTGTTCTTCAGGCTCTGCTTCAACGCGTTCTGCTCGACGGCGGACATCACTTCCCAGCCGCGCTTGGTTGCCAGATGACCGGGATGTTCGGAGGCGGGTATCCACCACCAGGGTATGGGCTGGCGCTCCATGGTGGTCCACTTCCCGTCCGACATGAGCGGTGCCTTGTAGATGCGGGTTTCCTGCACTTGCAGCTTGCCGCCCTCGGGCATGACCCAGAAATCGATCAGGTATTTTTTCTGCGCGTCCTGCGGATCGTGGAATTTCACGTCCGGAAAGAAGCCGTAGCCGTCGATGGTGCGGGTGAAGTCGATGTCGTCGTAGGCGAGCTTCAAATGCTCGCCGTTGAGCGGATCGTCGATGGGGAAGATGCCGTTGTTCGCCTTGAGCTTGGCGTTGATCAGTTCTTTGACCAGCGGCTTCGGCATCGGAGCCGGAGAAGTCCTGCATGGCCTTTTCGGTGGACTCGACGCTGCTGGCGGCCATGAAGGCGCGCGCGCTCTGCAGATTCTCGGTGGGATTTTCCAGGAAGGATTTCTTGGCGTCCTCGCCGCTGAAGCAATAGGTCTTGCCGTCCTTGTCGGTCCAGGTGGTGGCGCAGTCGGTCATCACGTGCCGGCCTTGCGGCCAGCGCTTCGGTGCACTGACCGCCGAACTCGGCCTGCGACGGCGACGGTTCGGCGTCGGCGGCAAGTGCGCCGCCGGACAGTCCGGGCAGGAGCAGGGCGGCGATGCAGAGGACGATCGGCCAGGCTGGTTCGCCGCAGGTGGATCGCTAGGTCCAGCGACGGTCGTGCGGTGTCATGGCGATAGCTCCCCCTGGCCGTTCGACATGTATAAGCCGATTGCGCGGTCCGAAGTCGATGGCGTCCGGGACCCCGTGCGCGTCAGAGGCCGCGGGGCACGCAGGGGCGTCCGCTGCGGGCATTCGAGCGCGTCGCGATCCCAGTCTGCGGTGACGGCGGCCGCTTCATAGGTGCTTTGCAGGAAGGCGAGCAAGGCGGCGTCCGGATCTGCGGCGGTGCGGACGGTTTCGTAGGGGAGCAGGAACTCGCCCAGCGCTTCGCTGAAATAGGCGCCGGCGGGCTGGACCGCGGACTCTCGGAAGCGGGCGGGCACGCGGGTAGGCGTAGGAATAGAATGCGGGAAAGTCGGTGCCGTTGCCGCCGGGCCAGAATCCGGCGCTGCTGACCTCGTGCGAATAGGCTTCGCGCATCACTTGCTGGCGCCACTCCGGGAGCGCTGCCGGTGAAGGGCGGGGCGCGGCGGCCGGAGAAGCGGGTGACCGCGAGATCGAAGCTTCCCCAGAAGAAATGCACGGGGCTGCACTTGCCGAGAAAGCCGGTGCGAAATTTCTTCAGCACGCGGTCGGTTTGCAGCAGCACCTGCCAGAAGCGGCCGGCATATTCGGCATCGTAGGCTGTGCATGCGTCCGGTCCTGGCTGAAGGCGGTGGCGCCGGCGATCTCGCAGGGGTTTTCGTTGATGGCGACGGCCAGCCGAGTTCGGCGAGCGCGGCCATCACGGCGCCGTAGAAGTCGGCGACGCTCTGCGGCCGCAAGTGCAAGCGGCGCGCGCCGCCATCGCTGACGGTGATGTCGAGCGCGTGCTCGATGAAATCGAATTGAATGTCGAAGGAGCGGGATCCGTGCGCGATGGGCGAGGTGGTGAGGCCCTTGGAGTTGACGTACAGCGGCACGTGCCAGCTGTGATTCAGCCAGGGGGTTTGCATCAGGCGGATCTTGCCGACGATCTGCGTCCATAGCTGCAGCGTGGCGCGGGTTTCTTTCCAGGCGCCGTAGTCGAGTTCCGGCCAGAGTGGATTCTGTGGATCGGCCATCAGGGTGCTCCCTAGGTTCAGCGATTCGAGTAGTTTAGCGTTTTGCGGCGCAAGGCCGATCCTTTAGGATGCGGGATCTGGATGTAGCATCAAAGGATATGCCCTCATGCGCCGAGCAACCTGCCTTGCAGGATATTCTAGTGTCCATGAGCGTGCGGCCGCGCCTGGCGGCGCCGGCGGATCGCGGCCCGGCGATGGTGCATGGCTCCCGCGGCGCGCGGCGCGTTTCGCGGGTCTCGCGCTCAAGTGCCTGCACGCGGAGTATCCCAACCACATCAGTCACACGCTGGACAGCGATGCGGACGCGCGTCCGCCGCATGTACTGAATCCGGCGTTCTATGGCTGCTACGACTGGCACTCGGATGTGCACGGCCACTGGCTGCTGGTGCGCCTGGTGCGGCTGTTTCCGGATGCACCCTTTGCGGCGACGGCGCGGGCGGAACTGGCGCGCAGCTTCACGGCGAGAATATCGCGGGCGAAGTCGCGTATCTTGCAGCGCGCGGATCGGGCGTCCTTCGAGCGGCCCTATGGGCTTGCCTGGCTGCTGCAATTGTCGGCGGAGCTGCGCAGCTGGGATGATCCCCAGGCACGCGAGTGGGCGGCGGTGCTGCGGCCGCTCGAGACCGAGGCGGCCGCGCGGCTGAAGAGCTGGGTCCCCAAGCTGCACTATCCCGATTCGGGTCGGCGAGCACGATCAGACCGCGTTCTCGTTCGGCTTGATCTGGGATTGGGCGGGCGTCGCCGGCGATGCGCCAATGCGCAGCGTGCTGGCGGACGCGGCGCAGCGGTTCTATTCCAAAGACCGTCGTTGCCCGATCCAATACGAGCCGTCGGGCGAGGACTTTTTGTCGCCCTGTCTGGCGGAGGCGGACTTCATGCGCCGGGTGTTGGCGCCCGCCGAGTTCGGCCGCTGGCTGTCCGGCTTCCTGCCGGAGATTGCGCGAGAAGGCGGGTCCCGCCTGGCTGGAGCCGGCGGTGGTGACGGATCGCGCCGACCCGAAACTCGCGCATCTCGATGGACTGAATTTGAGCCGCGCCTGGATGCTTCAGGGCATCGCCCATGGACTCGAGCCGGGCGACGCCCGCGTTCAGGGGCTGCAGGCTCTGGCGGCGCGTCATCGGGAGGCGGCGCTTCCCGCTGTGACGGGCGAGCACTATGTGGGCGGCCACTGGCTGGGAACGTTTGCGGTGTACTTGACCAGCGAGGCGGGGATCGGGCGGTAGGCTGCGGCGGGGAGTATCTGAGTTGACCATGAGCGACGGCGTGCGCCGGGGCGGGTACCGCATCACGACGGATCGGGGCGACCTGGACGTGGGGGCAATCCACGATTTTCTGACGCGAAGCTACTGGTCCCCCGGGGTGCCCCGGGGGGTGGTCGAGCGGGCGATCGCGAACTCACTGTGTTTCGGGCTGCTTCACGGGAGCGCTCAGGTGGGATTCGCGCGGGTGATTACCGATAAGGCCACCTTTGCGTATCTGGCCGATGTGTACGTTCTCGAGGCTCACCGGGGCAAGGGGCTGTCGAAATGGATGCTCGAGGTAATCTGCGGCCAAGAGGAATTACAGGGTTTGCGGCGGTTCATGCTGGCGACGCGGGATGCGCACGGGCTGTATGCGCAGTTCGGGTTCACGCCGCTCAAGAATCCGTCGCGGATCATGGAGAGGCTGGATGCGGACGTTTATCGGGTGCAGGCGGAGAGTGGGGGGTGAGAAGAGGGGAAGTCGGGGGCGGAGGCGGATGACTCATCATGTGTTCTGTCGGCGTCGAGGTTGGGCGCGCGGTTGGGGTGTTTTAGATGCGTGAGGGAAATGGGAGGGGGAGTTATGCGACGATATCGTTCTCTATTTGATTGTTAGACCGCATATGCCGACCGACTCACTGCTGTCCACATTGCAATCACTTGAGCGTGAGCTCCATGATCCCTGCGTGCGTTGTAGTCGCAAACGTCTTGCGACGCTTTTGCACCCAGAGTTCCGTGAGTTCGGCCGCTCGGGGGCCGCATATACCCAGGCGCAAATCATCGAGCAACTGCTCTCAGAGTCCAACTCAGCAAAAGTGCACGCGCAAGGATTCGCAATCGTGGAGCTGGCGCCATCTGTGATCCTGCTCACTTACAAGTCAGCTTATATTTCTCCTTCTGGATGCCTTGAGCGGCATATTAATCGCTCGTCCATCTGGCGCCACGAGGCGCTGGGCTGGCAGATGGTGTTTCACCAGGGCACGCCCACCGCGCCATTTTCATGCGATGCGATCTAATCGGTTCGAGCGATCGCGGGTGTCGTCTTCGGTGAGCCAAGGAGGGAGTCGATGATCAGGATAAATCAGCTTCGTTTGTCGACAACGCAACCCCGCGTCGCTCAACCTCATCGTTAGCTTCCTGATCCGGCCTCGTTGGCGGTTCTTGACGTATATGCACATTATGCATATAATTAAAATATGAGTCCGGAGTTCGACCCAAAGAAGAACGCCGCGAATATCGCGAAACACGGTGTATCCCTGGCCACCGGGGACGGTGTGTTGCGTGATCCCTTGGCGATCACTATTGAAGAAATCCGATTAATCTCGGTTCGCTCTGCTTCGGCCAAGGAGCGCAAATCTTATGAAAAAGGAATATGACTTTTCGAAAGGCAAACGTGGTGCTGTTGTCTCTTCCAAGGGAAAAACGCGCATTACGATATACCTGGATGACGAAGTGCTTGACCGCTTCAGGCTGACTGCGGACCGCTCTGGAAAGGGATATCAGACGCTGATCAACGATGCGCTCCGGGCGCATCACGGCGTCGCGGAGAAGCCGCTCACAGCCAAACAGGTGCGCGAAATTGTGCGCGAAGAATTGGCGTCGCACACAGAAAGCTAACAACCGGTTCGAGCGATCGCGGGCCGCGTCTTCGGTGGGCCAAGGAGGAGTCGATGATTGAGATAAAGTGCCTTCGTCTGACGCTGACGTGGAATGTCTAAGCGACTAGCCTGGGATTGGCATTTCCCTCGCATGGCGATCCACCCCGCCGCGTGCTACGATTTCTGATGCGTCTGACGATCACCCTCGCCGCAGCTCTTGTTGTGCCTTTGGCCGCGCTCGCCGCACCGGGCGTGCATGATTTCAAAGCGGTGGCCATCGCGCCGGACGGCCGCCATGTTGCAGCTATCGAGACGCAGGATGACGGCGGCGACAGCGACGTGCCGCAGTTGCTGGTCATTCGCGATCTCTCAGGCGGAGCGGTGACGGTGAAGCTGCCCTGTACCGCCGGACCCGATTGCAAGGTGTCATCGCCCAGCTGGAGCCGCGATGGCCGGCTCTCCTTTCTGGTGTCGCGGCCCAAGGATGGGGCGACGGATATCGAGACCGTTGAGATCGCGACCGGCAACGCGCAACGGGTGCTTACTTTCGAAGGAACCCTGGATGGACTTCGCTACGGACGGGGCAAAGTGCTCGCCGTGCTGGCGACGCCGAAGGCCCACAAGCAGGTGGGGCGCACCGAGGCAGGCGCACCGTCGGTCGGCGAAATCGGCGGTGAAACCGACGAACAGCGTATTGCGGTGGTCGAGGGCGGAACGGTGCGTTTTATTTCGCCACCCAATCTCTATGTGTACGAATACGATTTCTTGCCCGGTGGCGGTTTCGTGGGAACGGCGGCCGAGGGCGACGGTGATAGTCAGTGGTGGGTAGCCAAGCTCTACGCGTTCGACGGCAGCGGAGCACGCCTGCTGTTCGCACCGGGACCCCGCGAACAGCTTGCGTCGCCCACGGTATCTACCGATGGGAAAAGCATGGCGTTCATCGGCGGCTGGATGAGCGACTTCGGTTCGACCGGTGGCGACGCCTTTATGCTGCGTTTGGACCAGCCAGGGGCGGTGCCCGTGAATCTCACCCCCGGTTCGCACGCCACAGTCACGGCGATCGATTGGCGATGCGGAGCGGGACTCACGGCGATGATGCTCGCCGGCGATACGCTCTCTATCCGCAGTTTGGATGCGGCGGGGACGAAGTCTCTCTGGTCTGGGCAGGAGTCGCTTGGGGGCGGCGCGGGCGGCGGGTTGTCGTGCGGCCCCCGCGGGGTTGCAGCGGTGGAGTCGAGCTTTTCGGCACCCCCCGAAATCGTAGTGGGAGCCATAGGCCAATGGCACGCAATCACGCGCGAGAACGCGGGAATTGCGCCGTCGTTTACCGCGCGTTCGGTGACGTGGCGCAATGATGGGTTCGAGGTGCAAGGATGGCTGCTGCAACCGAAGGGGGGAGACCCGGGGGCCAAGCGGCCCATGGTGGTACTCGTGCATGGCGGACCGGAGGCGGCTTCTACCAGTCATTTTGTGCCTGCATCAAGCACTGCAGGGGCTCTGATCGGCGCAGGGTGGGATGTCTTCGAACCGAATTACCGTGGGAGTTTTGGTCAGGGCGAAGCATTTGCCTCGGCGAGCATCGAGGACCTCGGCGGCGACGATTGGCGCGATGTGCTGACCGGTGTCGACGCGGCGGAGAGGGCGGCTCCAATCGACGACGCGCGGTTGGGGATCATGGGCGGCTCGTACGGCGGCTACATGGCGATGTGGGCGGTCACGCAGACGCATCGGTTTCGTGCCGCGGTCGCACACGCCGGCGTCTCAGACTGGCTTTCCATCGAAGGCGAGGCGCCGCAGGCCGGATCGGATCAGGTCAATTTCGGCGGCTCGGTCTACGAGAACGCGGCCCCCTATCTCAAGGCATCACCGATCATGCACATGCCTGGCGTCACCACGCCAGTGCTGATGACGGTCGGCGAGCGCGATCTGGAATGCCCGATGCCGCAGAGCGAAGAGTTCTATACGGCGTTGCAGGCGCTCGGAGTGCCGGCCGAGTTCTATGTGTATGAGAACGAAGGTCATGTGTTGGGCAAGGCGAAGGATCGCGCCGATTTTCGCAGACGGAGCGTCGGCTGGTTCAGCCGCTGGTTTGCGGCTCCTGCCAAGAAGTAGTACCTGCAACCGCGCGGGCGATCGCGGATGGCGTCCAAGGCAATCGCCATCGCTCAACCTTGTTGGGTGTCGCGATTTGCCTGAGCGCTGTTCTTTGTGTGCCTACATCGGGGTATAAACCAATGTATCGGCTGTACCTATCGCTTGCACTAACGCGAAGCTGACATGACCGCCAACGCCCGGCTTCGGTTCGCTCTCATTGCGGTAG
The DNA here is from genome assembly GCA_963784105.1 of uncultured Gammaproteobacteria bacterium. Classification (GTDB taxonomy): domain Bacteria; phylum Pseudomonadota; class Gammaproteobacteria; order Steroidobacterales; family Steroidobacteraceae; genus Bog-1198. Next base: position 94,651 of record CAWAQE010000002.1, on the reverse strand, counting down.
CCCTGGCTGCGGCATATTACTATTTGCTCATATACATCGTCGGCTGGGTAAGTGCGCACGATAGGCCGGTGTGGTGGGTTGGAGTCTTTCCCAGCCGACGTATTGGCGCGCTCGCATGGCTGATCGCGCTTCATACGTTTGCTGTTCTGTCTGCGGCTTTTCCTGTGGCGCTTGCGGCAGTGCTCCTTGCTCGGAAGATAGCCGTGCAGCTGGGATTGCTGGCCGCTGCGATGACAACCGTCGTGGCCGTCGTTCCCTCGCTCATCTCGAGCGTTTGGCCTCTTATTTGGAACAGTCACCCAGTATTCTTCGTAACTGACCAACTCAAGATTATTATGGCCGTGCCTTTTATCGCTTGGGTCATTCGCAGCACGTCTTCTCGCACTCGGTTGGAGCGATCGCAACCGTCCATCGCTCAACGTCTTCACTAGACATCGCCCCACATGCGTATTGTCAGATTTCTTCTCGATTTCGGCGGTGGCATGTTTGTCCTGCTGGGGCTTCTACATGCTCTCTACACGTACCTCGACATCGGCCGGCCTCGTCGCTTGGTTCCCGATGACCCGGCCGTTGCACGGGCGATGGCCGAATCCAAGGCGATGGCCGAATCCAAATTGCGACTCTCCGGGACCCGCACAACGATGTGGCGTGCTTGGGTTGGATTCAATTTCAGCCACAGCCTCGGCGCCGTGCTCTTTGGCGCGGTTTGCATTGGGGCCGGCTTCGTTCTCGGCACAGCGGTCCTGCCGGCCTGGATATTATTCGTCTTCGTCGTTATTGCAGTGATCTATTTCGTGGTGGGCCTGCTTTATTGGTTTCGAATACCGGTGGCGGGTATCGCTCTGGCGGGCGTCTGTCTCTTGGTCGCGTGGCTCATCTACGCGTTCGCCGGCATCTAGCAATCGGGTCAAATGGTTCCGGCTCGCTTGAGCGCTCGGTAATGATTCACGAGCTCCACGCCGAGGCGGCGGGGTTCGCAATCGATGGTCCGCACCCCGTTGTTTGCGAGCCGCTTGAGCAGCCGATCGCGCGCGTGGGCGTATTCCAGCGCGGCGGCGCACTCGAGCGCGCTTTCCGGGTTGGTCAGCGCTTGTCCTTCGATCAGCGCCACTACCTCTTCGCGCAGGTTCGCCAGAATGACAATATGCCGGGTACGCAGCAGCGCCAGGGCGGCGCCGAGTTGCGGCGCGTCCTCGTTGCGGCTGTTGGTGATCATCACGACCAGCCCGCGCTTTCGCCGTTGCGTGACGCATTCGGCCGCGATGTGTTCGTAATCGGAAAACGTCGCCGTGGCCTCCACGTCGGCAAGATCCGCCATCAAGGCATTGAGGGTTTGCTGTCCCTTGCGCGGTGCGAAGCGCTTTTCCGCACCGTCGCCGCCGCCGAAAGTCATGGCGCCGACCGCATCCCCGTGGCTCAAGGCCACGAACGCGAGCAGCATCAGCGCGTTCAAACACTGATCGAAATGCGTCGCACCGATTCCGTGCTGCGTGTCGTCGGCGCGCATGCGGCGGCCGCAGTCGAGCAATATGATCACATCCTGATCGCGTTCGTCCTGAAACTTGCGGACGATGGGCCGGTCATGCTTCTCCGTCGCCTTCCAATCGATGTGACGGATCGGATCCCCGGCTTGATAGTCGACCAATTGATCGAAGTCCGTGCCCGATCCGCGCCGCTGCACGGACTTCAGCCCCGTCGACTGGACGCGGCGGTCGCCGGCCAGCCACGCAAACCGGGCCTGTTCCTGGAAGTTGGGGAACACCCGGCGCGACTCGCTCATGCCGATCCGAAAATCCAGGTCCAGCATGCCCAGACGCGAGCGCAGGCGAACCTGACCGGCGTCGAAACGCTGCAATCCGCGCGCGGTGGGCGTCACTTCAATGTCCAGCAGTTCGCGCTGCCGCGGACCGACATCGAAAGGGCAGCGGCAATCGGGGCATCACGAGCGTGGGGTCGGCATACTCCTGATACCGGCCGAGCCGTCGCGTATCGCCCTGGTTATCGAGGCTCACCTGCACCGTGACCGGCACACCGATGGCGAAGGCGTGGGGCAGATGACGGTGCATTTCCAGGGGCGCGCGGCGCCAATCCAGGACGCTCAGCAGCAGATCCGACGCCGCACAGCGCGAACACGAGCACGACCGCCGCCAGCGGTAGCGCCTTCGACGACGCTGGAAGCAGTCGATGTAAAGGCCAACGCAGTGCAGATGGCAGCGCCGCCCGCGAAGATGGCGATCAGCGGTCTCGATGGAATGACGGCGGTGAGCATCCGGTCGTCTTACACGCGCGGCGCGGCCGTCGCCTCGAGAATGCCGCGAAGCAGATCGTCGATCCGGCGCCCGTCGAGCTGCGCGTCTGCGGACAGGACGATACGGTGGCGCATCACCCCGAGGGCCACCGACTTGATGTCGTCCGGAATCACGAATGAGCGCGCCTCCATCAGGGCGACCGCTTTGGCGGCCCGCACCAGTGCAATGGGGCCGCGTGAACCGGCGCCCATGGCGATGCCGGGCCACTCGCGCGTGGCGCGGGCGATGCGTACCGCATAGTCGACCACCGCCGGATCGACGTGCTGGCGGGCGGTAAGATTCTGCAAGGCGAGCACAGCCCTTTCGTTCAAGACGGCGGTCACGCCCGAGAGCGGGAGTTGATCGCCGCTTTGGCCGGTGGTGGTGCGCAGTACCACGTCCACCTCTTCCGCCTCGCTCGGATAGTTCATGACGATCTTCAATAGGAAGCGGTCCAGCTGGGCCTCGGGCAGCGGATAGGTGCCCTCGGTTTCGACGGGATTCTGGGTCGCCAGCACCATGAAGGGCTTGGGCAGGTGCAGAGTCTGGCCTTCCAGGGTCACCTGATATTCCTGCATGACCTCGAGCAGTGCGCTTTGCGTCTTGGCCGGCGCACGGTTGATTTCGTCGGCCAACAGCAAATTCGTGAATACCGGGCCGCGCACGATGCGCATCTCCCGCGTTGCCGTGTCGAGGACGGCGTGACCCGTGATGTCCGAGGGCATGAGATCGGGCGTGAATTGTATGCGCGCCACGTTCAGGGACATGGCCTGTGCCAGAGCGCGGACCAACAATGTCTTGCCGAGGCCCGGCACGCCCTCGACCAGCACATGCCCCGAGACGCAGAGGGCGATGATGGTCTGGTCGACGACCGCGGTCTGCCCGACGAGCGCCTTGCCGACGCTTTCGCGCAGCTTCGCCAGCAATTCGCCGGCCCGCAGTATCGTATTCGATTCATCATTCATGCTCGCGCACCTTGTTTTTAAGAATGACTCAATTGTCGCCGCACTTTCTCGAGCAGCATGATTGCCGTCCGTTGCGATTCCGCGCCGCCGTCGGGATTTTCACTCAGCGCGTCGCGCAAGACGCCGGAGTCGAGACCCGTGCGCGCCGCCAATGCGCCGATGCGCTGCCCGGCGTCCATCCGTTCATAGAATGCGAGCCTCCGGCAGGCCAGCTCGGTGAGCGCCTGCGCTCGGCCCGGCGCAGGGAGGCGAGGCGTCGAGTACGCCAGGCAAAGCGTGCCGTGGCGCGAATCTGTTCGGCGAGCGAGCGGCGCAGCGGCGGCGGCGAGGCAGCGATCCGCCCGAAGCGCGGCAGGTTGCGCCAGATCGTCAATCCGACGGCGGCCAGAGCGCAGAGGATCGCGGCCGCCGCGAGACGCCACAACAGGGCCGGCAGGCTTTCCGCGCTGACGGGATTGAGAATGTCCACGTGATCGCCGAGCCTCAAGGGAATCGAATCGAATACGATGCGCGCATGGTCTGCCCGCAGCAGGCTTTTGTTGCCCATCAAACATTCGCACGCAATCACGGCGACACTGCCTTTGCCGATATCGACGCGCAGCATCTGAAATCCATACCCGTTCGACAAAGACCATGCGGGAGTGCGCATGCTCGAGAACGCGACGCGAATGCGTTCCTAGACAGGCGCGAAGGCTCCTTCCGGTTTCGCGGCCTGCTAGACGCTCCGAGTAAGGCGCGCAGTCATCATCGGGACCCGTCGCGCGCCGAGGAGCGCCGGGCGCGCCATCCTCGTCGTTGGATCCGGGCGACGCTCTGCCTATACCGCTCCACGCTTGCAGCTTGGCGATTGGACAGCAATGCACCGGGCGATATCAGCAACCGGCCGCCGCCTGCGACCCATTCTTCGAGCGCGCTCGATGTGAAGCGGTGCCCCTCGCAAATCGTCGACGAGCAACACACCATCGGCCGCGGGCAGTGTCCGCAAGGTGGGAACTTGCCTCGTGTGGATGGCGAACCTCTGCACCAGTTTCTCGAAGGTGTAGTAGCGATTGCGTAGGGCCTCGCCCTGCGGGGGATTGTCCACCAGTGGCGTAGTCCCAATAGGTGTGCATGGCGATCCAGACGGCGGCGGCCGCCAGGATCACGGCCACCAGCAATTACCGACCAGCGCCTGCCGTTCACGGTGGCGGCCGATCGAAGTGGGTAGAGAACCCTGCGCAGAGCGGAAGGACCGCCTCGGGCGACACGGACTCGCCGGCGTAGACGACCCTTTGCCAGATCGCCACCAGGTCCGCGAAATAGCGGGCGCGGGCATCGTCGAGCGCGACTTTCACCGCTTTGAGCACCTCGCGCTCGGTGTGATGAGCGCCCAAGGTCACCCCGAAGCGGTGCACCGCGGAGGAGAGCGAAGCCCGGTACAGGAGCGACAGGGAGTCGCGCATGCGCCCGGCGCGCAGCAGCTCGATCGCCGCGGCGCCGACGTCGTCGGGCAGGGAGTCGGGGCGGATATCGAGATCGAGCACCTGGCGATCGGCGACATCGGGTTGGACCGGAACGGCGCGCGGTGCGCCTGATTTGAGCAGCCGCAGGATCCAAACCGCCGCCACCGCCACCCCTGCGGCACCCGCCATCCACAGCAACAATCCGCCGAATTGGCCGAGATAGTCGAACAATCCGATGATCCAACTGGGCGAGGTCGGTGGAGGTCGCGGTTGGGCCGGGGTGACCCATCGCAGCGTACGGATCTTGGTCTGGCCGCCGAGGTTCGGATCATGACGCAGATCCGCGACGGCATCGTCAATGGTTGCCGGGGAGATGTACGGTATACGGGAGCGGCCCCGATTTGACGGCATCGGCGGCCAGCGTGAGCGGACCCACAGCGGACCGATCAGTACGGCGAGCGCAATGGCTTTAGCGCGCGAACGCACGACGAAACTCCTGTTCGATATCCCATGCCTCGAGTTCGACGCGCCGATTCAGGTACATCCCAAAGCCGGCAGCGACGTAGAAGGGCTCGAGAAAGCAGACGACCGCCGCGTATTCAAGGGTGCTGACCCACGCGTGCGCGGGGCGCGCAAGCGAGCGCAAATCGCCCCAAGGGTCGCGCATCCGTGTGCGGCGCAAGCCAAACCTGCAAGAAAAACAGGCTGACGAACAATGCGAATTCGGCCGCCGCCGAATGCCTGGGTCGCGGCGCGCGCAACGCCCCGATGCCGCGCGGCGAGCTGGCTCATCCGCGCGCGCAATTCCGCCCCGCGGAGGCCCTCGAGCTGAACGATGGGTTGCGTGAAAGACCGGGACGCGGTCAGCCGGCGCAGCGTGAGGGTGGCAAGCAGCTGGTGCCACCAAACGTCGGCGCGTGCGCGCCACACGTCGAGCGGCGAGGTTGGCCGGCCGAACAGCGCGCGCGACAGCACGAACAAGACCGTCCGGTCGAGCCAGGGCTTCGAGATCCAGATCAGCAGGAACGGCAGCCATGCGGCAACGGCGCCGGTGGCGGCGAAGAGGCAGAACAGGGGTACCGCGACCGCGAGGTAGCAGGTGAACGCCGGACGCAGCCAGGATTGCAGGAGACGAATACCTAAATCGCAGCCCTCCCAAGTGCTGCGGGGCCGCCACACCACGTCCACTGCGTCATTTTGCATGGGGTCGCCGCAAAAAGAAGCAAAGCACCAAAGCCCAGCAAAATCCTGCGCAAGTGTACTTTGCCGTGGGTGTTACCCACGGAGCCGATGACCAGAATGCCTCGATGGCGGCCGCGATCACCAGCATGACCGCGGCGCCGAACACGATCAGGCTGGTCTCCCGGGCTGCAAGCTCCAATGCGGCGACCCGGGTCAGCCGGCCCGGCAACAATACGGATTGACCGATGCGCAGGCCGCCGGCTCCGCACAGGACGATCGCCGTCAATTCGAATGCCGAATGCGTGGCAACGAAGGGGAAGAATGTGCCGCCGTAGCCCAGGGAGGCGACGTAGCCGGCGATACCGCCTCCGAACGCACCGTTGGCCAGCAGGAAATACAAGGATCCCAAGCCGAACACCACTCCCGTGGCATAGCATTGAAAGGCAATGCCGATGTTGTTCTTGATGTAGAAACCGAACATCAGCCAGTCGCTCGCGATGTCGCGCGGCCGGCCGATGGCCTGCGCGGCGGGACTGTACATCTGCTCGAACGCCGCGGCTGTATTGCGATCCACGATGGAGAGAATCAAGTCCGGCCTGAGGTAGGTCGCGACCGCGATCGCGATCGTCGGAATCATGAGAAGCGCCGCCGCGACCGCGATGTAGGCCCAGAGCCTGCGCACCATGGCCGGGAAGTCCTCGAGCAATGCTCGAGCGATTCGCTCGAGGCCGGCATCGCTCTGGCGGTAAATGATCTGGTGCGCGCGTGAGGTGATCGAGGAGAGGCGCTCGATGACGTGCAGCGGAAAGCCGCGCGATCGGGCGAGCGCCAGATGTTCGCAACATAGCCGATACAGGGCAAGGAACCGGTCGGGATCCATTTGGCGTTGGTTGCGTCCGAGTTCGCTTTCGAGTTCGTTCCAGCCGGCCTGGTTCGCGGCTTGAAAGTCGAACGGCGTCACGTCTGCTCCGCCGCGTCTCGCGGGATCACGCCCCGCTGACCGTGCTGCCAACGCGCAATCCCGACCAAGCGGGTCGCCACGGCCGAGTCTTTCGCGCCCGGTACGGCGTCGGCGGCCAAAACTGCGATTTCCTCGGCGCGCTCCGGTGTGAGTCGAGTGATCCGCCAGCCGAAGGCGGCGATGGCCGTCTGCTGACGGATGGTCAAGGGGAGGGGTGGGCGCAGGGGCTCGCCGGCACCGAAATCGCTCGTCGGCGAGGCCCGATCGCGATACACGACCAGCGTGCCCGCCGCCAGGTCGCCGAGCCGGCGGGCGTCCCGACGCAACAGCATGGACACGATGGCGAAGGCATACAGGAGAGGCAGCATGTCGACCGCGCGCATCAAGTTGCGGATCAGGCAGCCCCCGGGGGTGAGGGGCAGGCCGTTGGCCATGATCACTTGAATGCCCATCACGCGCTTTCCCGGCGTGGCTGCGGCCGGCGTCAATTCAAAGATGACAGGATAAAGCCACAGAATCAGGAAAACGATGATCAGCAGTACACCTCTGCCCACATGGCCCCCGAAATTGAGGACTGTGGCGACGGTGGAAACGATCATGTAGCGTATCGCGGCGTCGATCAGAAAGGCCATGCATCGCACGGGAAAGCCCGCCGCGCGCATCGAAATCGCGATGCCCTCGGGTGTTTCCGCCGTTATGACCGTGTCTATGGCCGAGATCAAGCTTTAATGACGACGGTATCGGCGATGTGGTCGTGGACCGTTCGTCGCGACCCGCTGAATATCATCAGGCAGTCGACCAAGGAATACAGGGAGCCGATGAGCGGAATGAGCGTCAGAAAAGTATTGCAGACATAGCGCAGAAAAAAGGCCCTAAACAACGATACCGGAGACCTGTCGACGCGCACGATTTTGATGCCCAGCAGCTTCTTGCCGATCGTCTGGCCATTGCGCGCCAATAAGGTGATGTCGATCGCGAGTACGGCCAGCGCACCGATGAGGCCGAAATAAAACCAGCCGCCGGTTTTCGCGAGGTTGATCCAGATTGCCAGCGGGTTGCCGCGCGACTGTTGCGCAATTGCCGCAAAATGCGTGGCGTAAGCCGGCGTGAACCAGATGAAGCCTGCAAGGCCGTCGAGCATGTAGGCCCCCAAGCGCGCCGACCTAGACGCCAGTTCGTGCGCATCGTCGCCGTCAACGTCCTTGACCGCGCTTTTGGGCGGGGCATATAACTTGTTCGATTCCGTGACCATGCTCGCTCCTTGCGTTGATCGACGGCCTATAATAACCCGGCGTCGTGAGCCGGTGGCAACCGGTTTGTAATCCTGTGCGCGACCTCACAGCCGGCGGGGGCGAGACGCCGGATGTTCAACGAGAGCCGGCGCCCCAAGGGGAAATCCGAATACGCGTGCCACGCGTGGGGCGGCGGTGCGGGTCTCGTCTTCGGTGAGCCTAGGAGGGAGTCGATGATCTGGATAAGTCAGCTTCGTTATAGGGCAGCGAAGTCTCGTCGTTCATCCTCATCGTTAGCGGGCATCATGGACATACTGGCAGTGCTTGCTGCTATGACTCTTTGCGTATCAATCGCCGGGTGTGGACCCTCGGCCAACGCACCAGCCCCAGCGGCACCGCCCATTGCGGCAAAGCCGGACGTAATCATTACTTTTGACGGCAAGCGTCACGCGTGCGTTGTCGCTCTCTATCGTGAGGAACAGGGAAGCGCTGTTCCGTGTACCGATGTCGTTCCATTTGTCAGAGACGAACTTAGGCTTCCGAGCGGCTCGATCTACGACGTTCGCACGATCTCAGACTTTGATAAGGCGGAAATGGCTGGCGTTGGGTCAAGATTGAACGATGCGGGCTACCGCTTCATTGGCGGACCCAATGCTCATTCACGGTAAGTGTCACTGCGGAAATATAGCCTTCGTGCTCGATTGGCCGGGGGTTCCGTCCGACGTAGTCGCACGCGAGTGTGGCTGCTCATTTTGCGTCAAGCACGGTGGTGCTTGGACTTCCAATCGGGATGCCAAGCTTTCGGTTACTGTGCGGGAAGCGGGTGCCGTGTCAAGGTACGCGTTTGGAACTGAGACCGCCGAATTCTACGTCTGTACCCGCTGTGGAGCGGTTCCGATTGTCACGAGTGATATCGAGAATCATGTGTACGCTGTCGTTAATGTCAATACATTTGAGAATTTTGACTCGTCGCATCTGCGCCGGCAAGCTGCCAATTTCGAAGGAGAGGCGGAACAGCCGCGTCTTGCGCGTAGGCAAGCGAACTGGATCGCTGATGTCCACATTTCCGAGGGCGCCGCCTAGGTGTTGGAGCGATCGCGGGTGGCAACGCGGTGAGACATGGAGAGGTTCGATGACTGAGATGAACTGCCTTCGATTAATGCGGCTCCATAGCCGCGTCGCTGTGGCAGAGCCTCGCCGCTCGCGGCGGGGTGACTAAAGTCCGAGGTCCAAGTAGCATCTAATAATCTCATCTAGCCGGCATTGCCGAGCAAAGCCACCAAACATAATACGTGTGAGCAAACACACCACTCGCAAGGCTGAAAACATAGGGGTTTGCGACGGCGACAGGTGGGTTTCCGGAAATGGGGCGCGGGGTCGCATTCTTCGATATCTCGGCGCTTATGTGAAATTGGAATCTGGGATTACCGAGTAACGAATCTATCAATATGCCGAAGCGCCTTTTGGCCATGATAGCTGTTGGGCACGTGCCGCGCCGTAGCGTCGAAGTCATCGGTCCATTCATGGACGGTGGGGTCTACTCCGTCTTTGGTCGTCGTATCCATGAGGCCTCGGAAGCGCAGGGCGCACTTAACGTATCGGTTTTGAGCGGTCGGGTGCGGTAATTTGCTGTGATATGACAGGGACCGGCCTTGAACAAAGCGCCTATTCGGCCACTAAGCCTGCGATATTTGACTTCGGTTCGTGGCACAGAGCGCTCCCTGGTTATGGGTCCTCGCAATGAATGAACACACAACCCCCTCCGGACAACCATGACTGCTGCCTCCGCCACTACCGCTGGGGTAACAAAAAGGTATAGAGTTAAGCGTGCAATAATGAGAAAACCAGTGAAGGGATCATGGACACGACGTTTGTCGAGGCTCCAGGACTTCGAGCCGCCTTCAGCCATACCTCCCGTTCGACGCGTCAGTGGCGCTGCGAATGATCGCTCGCATTCTAGCCTACCCCTCTCTTCAAGAAGAGGAGACGTCGAGCTTGCCGACAGCGTTTCATTTTCCGGGGCGACCCCTTGAGCCAGGCGTCGGCTGATCTCCCGCGGAAACTTAAGGGAGCAAGTTCATAACGCAACAGGCCCCAAGCGTCGATGCGCTGATCCTCACCATCCACTCCGCGGCGCTCGCCGAGGATGCCTGGAGCACGATCGGCAATGAGCTATGCCGAGCGTTTGCAGCGACGGGCGGATCCCTCGTCCGGCCGCCCGCGGCCGCCGGCATCAAGGCGTGGTGCCAGCTCTTTGAGTTCGATCCGCTCTTCATGAAGCAGTACGCGGAGTACTGGGGGCAGCACGATGTCTGGTACCAGGGGGCGCTGCGCACGGGCCGCGTGGGAGTGGGACTCGTTAACCCGGGCGAGCAATTGCTCGATTACCGCGAGTACAAAAAAACGGCGTTTCATAACGAGTATCTGCGGCCGATGAACATTGATCGGATGATGAACGTCTGCCTCGCAGCGGCGGAGCCCTCGAGTGGCTATGGCCCGATCGCCTTAAGCTTCTATCGCGGACTGGGGCACGATGCATTCTCCAAAGAGGATGTGGCGCGCCTGTCCGCCCTGGCGCCGCATCTGGCGGTTGCCTCGCATAATTACTGGGCCGCGCAGTCGCTGCGTTTGCTGGCGCGCGCCCGCGAGAACGCACTCGATGCCCTGACCTCGGCCGTGTTCGGTATTGAACCCTGCGGTCGCGTCGTGATTACCAACCGTGCGGGAGACGAGATCCTTCGTGAGGGTCGTTGGCTTAAAATCTGCGACGGGACGCTCATTCCCAACCCGGCCGTCCTGGAGGAGCGCTCGCTCGCGCGAACGCTGCATCAGCTCCTGGGTGGCATTTGCTTTAAAGTTGTGGTGACCGACGGCCGCACCCGCGCGCAGGCACTCGTGAGCGGGGCGCCGCTGAGTGCCGCGGAGTCCGGAGCGTATCCGGCGTCGGTTGCTGCCCTCATCTGGGTGACGCCGGTCGTGCCCAACGCGGATGCTGCCTGTGATCTCGCGAAACTCTTCTCTCTAACACTCGCGGAGCAACGGCTAATCGCCCGGCTGATCGCAGGCGAAGACCTACGGGATGCGGCGCTCGCGCTGAACATCAGCCTGCACACCGCACGTACACAGTTGAAAACCGTGTTCGACAAGACGGGCCTTCACAAACAGGCGGCACTGCTTGCTTTCGCAGCAAGGCTATCCTCGCTGCAGCATCAGGCGAGCTGACGGTGCCATGCCCTTTGACCTACGCAGGCTCCCTCGATGTGGCAGCGTGGGATCGCGCCATGCTCGCGGCGGCTGACAGGGTGGGTGCATCGGGTGCGCTTCTTTTGTTAGTCAACCCCACCAACTGCGGGCAATCTCGGTGTTAGCGTGCATACCGCGCGAACGCAGCTTAAATCCATTTTCCGGTAAGAGCGCAATCCGCTCGCAGATTGAGCTTGCGCACACGCTGGCACTGGAGCTTGTGCCGCGTGGATCGGGCGCCTCGCCTTTGATGGCGGCGCGACCGGAAACGGCAGCTTCATCGGGCTCGCGCCTTGGCTCCGTTGCCCCGCCCAGCCGGTGAATGCAAGAGCGTGTACACCGAGGCCACCAGAGCGCTTTGCGAGTGAGCCCCGGCCTTGACCATCGCGCGTTTTAATTGCGTGCGCACCGTGTGGATTGAGATCGCATAGTCGGTCGCGATTTGCTGGGTGCTCCGCCCGGTGGCCAAAGCGCTGACCGAGCGGGCTTCCGCCGGCGTGAGACACCATTCTTTTTTGACCGCTGCTACGAGCGCTTGCTGATGATCCCGACCGGGCATGGACTGTGTCGTGGACCTAAAGTTTGGAAGAGGCCAGCACACCACACAAACGCTGCCCGCACTACCCCCATCTGAGGTATCCGCCTTCGAATACCCCAAATGGGTGATGCGCCGCCTCACGCTTTGCGGTGCGATGAGATTAATTAAAAGCGGACCGCAACGCTGGTAAGGACAACAACTAAGGGGTCTCACTCATGAAGCGCACGCTTCTCTCGCTCGCTCTATCGTGGCTCGCCGTCTCCCTCGCCCACGCGCAGACCGTCGTCGGCACGATCGATGTCGGGAATCCGAACATCCTGGTCCAGATCACGGATTTCGAGGACTCAAACCAAGCCGACAACATCGCGATCATCGTGACCAACAACGCAGGGGCTCCCTTCGTCTGCAGCGGTCTCATCGGCTTTTACAACCTGCAGACAGGATCGGAGGACCCGAGCTGGGCGGTCACCGGGCAGTCCACGATTCCCACCGGTGGCCCCTACACTCTCGTGAGCGCCATCAATCCCATGGGAAGCGGGGAAGGCAACACGACGGCCTATGACACGGCCAGCTGCTCAGCTCAAACCTCGACCGGCGGGAGTGGCGGGACTGGGAGCCAGGGCACCTCGCTCGCAATCGTGGGCAACGTCAGTTACCAGACGGTGCAGTCGGGAGCCGACTTGCAGATCAAGGTCGATCAGGTGATCAACAACTCTCCCAATGTGGCGAGTGGCTCGCTGCGCCTGGAAGTCTGGGCGCTCGTGTCCCCCATGTCGGGCACGGGACTCTCCCCCAACGGCTATAAGCTGGCCGAATCCTCCCTGCCCCCGGGCTGCCCCAATTCTGCGCTCGCGCCGCTGGGGAGCTGCAACGCCATCGTGGTGACGGGGCCGCTCACGCTGCCACCGGCGGGCACGTATTACGCGACGCTCTTTCTCACGGAGTACAACAGCACCGGAGGCTGTCCGCAGCCGGACTTTTACTGTTGGGTGTCGTACGTCAATTTCCCCGGCACCTTCACCATCACCTCCGGGGGTCAACCAGGCAATACCGCGGGAGGGGTGGACTTTGTCGGACCGTCCACCTACAGCTTAAGCAACGGTTCACTCGCCGTGAAAGTGAATGAGATCATCAATAACTCCCCGTCGAGAACCACCGGAAGTTTAAGGTTTGATGTCTGGGCGCTCACAGCGCCCTACGCTGCCGGCCAGCCCAATAGCGGCTACGACCTTCTCATCGAGCCGCTGCAGAACACCTGCACGGTTCCGAACGGCCAACTCACCCCCACGGAGTACTGCCAGAACACGAGTTTTTCGCAATCCGTGATGAACACGCCGCCTGCTGGCACCTATTACGTGACGATCTTTGTTGAGGAGTACGATCCTGTGAACTGCACCACCACGTCGCATTACTGCGTTGACAGCTCCATCCAATACAGTCCCACTCTCTCGGTCAGTCCCCCCGCACCGACACCGACCCCGCCCTCGGCTGGGGGAAGCTCCGGCGGTGGTGGAGGATCTTTTGACGGGCTGGGACTCGTGCTTCTCAGCCTCCTGGGCGCGATCCGCTGCGCACGAAAAGAGCTGCGCCGCCTGGGCGGTGTACTCGCACTTTGCCAACTTTCACTTCTCATCACGGCCTGCGGCGGGGGCGGCGGCGGGCCCTCGACACCTCCGGCCGTGGCTCCTTCCATTACCGCACAACCACAGAGCGTGACGGTGAATCAGGGCGCGAGTGCAACATTCAGCGTGACCGCGACCGGAACCTCGCCACTCACCTATCAGTGGTCTCGGGGCGGCGTGGCGATCTCCGGCTCCACCTCCTCGACGTATCAGATCGCCTCGACCGCAGCGACGGATAACGGCGCCAGTTTCACCGTGGCCGTTTCGAACTCGGCCGGTAACCAAGCGAGCAACGCCGCCACGCTGACCGTCAACATCCCGCCGGCTATCTCACAGCAAACCTCGAACGTGCAGGCTCCGGTGGGCGGATCCGCCACGCTCTCCGTGACCGCTACGGGAACCGCACCCCTTATTTACCAGTGGAAGGAAAACGGCACCGCGATATCAGGGGCAACGAACTCATCGCTCATATTGAACCCGACCCTTGCCAAAGATCATGGCGCGGCTTTCACGGTCACCATCACCAACGTCGTGACGAGCATTACCAGCCAACCCATGACGCTCACCATTTCCCCGCCCATTGCCCTCCTTGCGGGAGCCCCGGGTGGTGTGGGTAATCTGGACGGTGCAGCAGGCATTGCGCGCATGAATGGCGCAGGGGCTGTGATCGGCGGACCTGTCAATGCCGCCGGCCACTCGACCCTCACCTTCATCGACATCGGCTCACAGAAGATTCGCAGCTTCGATACCTCCACAGGGGCGATTTCAACGCTCGCCGGCACCGGTACCGCCGGATACAAGGATGGTCCGGCGGCGAGTGCGGAGTTTAATTTCTTCTACGTGACGCATGGCGGGGGCCTTGCCTACGACACCACCGGCAACCTCTACGTTGCCGACATGCAAAACTCCGTCATCCGCAAGATCGACACCTCCGGCAACGTCACCACCCTCGCGGGTGTCGCGGGCGCCGTCGGCCTTCAGGACGGCACCGGGAGCGGGGCGCTCTTTCACTTCCCGACCGACATCGCCTTTGGCTACGGGGTCCTTTACGTCTTTGATTCTGTCAACTGCGCCCTGCGCATGGTGACCTTGACAGGCGCCGTTTCCACGCTACTCGGCGGGACCTGCGCTGCGGGGCTGGCCGACGGGGCGGGCGCCGCCGCAAAGCTTGCACTCACCGGTGCACTGACGGCGCCGGGCGCGGGCGGCTTTCAGCCAATCACCCCCTCCGTCTACATGGCCAACGGGAATCTGATCAGGGTGGCAACCGCCCCGGCATCGGGCCCCGGTCAAACCTACACGCTGACCACGATCGCGGGGAACGTGGGCACCAACACGTGTGGCTACGTGAATGGCACAAAAACAGGGGCGGCGTTCTGCGCTCCTTCCGGCATCGTCGTTGATGTCAATGGCAATCTGTATGTCTCTGACATGCAAAATCACGCCATGCGCCAGGTGGTTGCCTCCACGGGCGTCGTGACGACGATTGCAGGCTCGCCCGCCAACCTCTCCATTCTGGATGGCACCGGCGCCGCGGCGGGCTTTCAAAATCTCGAGGGCATCGCGATCACTTCGACGGTCGGGACAGGCACGGCCAATACGCTCGTGGTCGGCGATTACTCTACGCTGCGCCAGGTCTACGCTGGCTCCGGCGTCGTCTCGACCATTGGCGGGGTACCCGAGACGAGCGGTACCACCGATGGCGCTGCGAGCGCCGCGCGCTTTGAGTTTTTGAACGGGATCGCGATCGATGCGAACGGCAATACGTTCGTGCCGGACGCTTCCGCCAGCACGGTTCGCAAAGTGGGACCTACTGGAACCACGACGACCATCGCGGGCCTCGCCGGAACGCCGGGCAATACCGATGGCACCGGCAATGGCGCGCGCTTCACCTATCCTACGGGCGTGGCGGTCGATGGCTCCGGCAACATCTATATTGGCGATCCCGGGACCCAAAGCATCCGCAAGATCACGGTCAGCAACGGCGTCTATACGGTGGGGACCCTGGCGAGCAACACTGCGCTCATCCAATCGCCCTGGAATCTCGCCGTCGATGCCAAGGGTGATGTGTTCGCGATCGACCCGATCAACTGCACGATCGTCGAAGTGCCGGCAGGCGGCGCTGCAACCGTCTTCGCCGGTAGTACCTGCGGATCGCTCGACGGAACGGGCACGGCCGCGAAGTTTCAACAGCCGCGCGGGATCGCGATCGATGCCAGCGGCAACCTCTATGTCGCGGACACCTATAATGACGCCATCAGAAAAGTCACCTCCGCCGGCGTCGTGACCACCATCGCAGGAGTCGCAGGCACCGCAGGCTATGTCGAGGGACCGGCGAGCGCCGCCGAGTTTGCGCTGCCCACTGCGCTTGCGGTCGATTACCTTGGCAACATCTACGTCGCCGATCAGTTCAACAACGTCATCCGGAAAATCGACACGACCAACACCGTATCGACCGTTACGGGCGCGAAGGGCTCGGTCGGTAATGAGCTCGGCGCTCTGCCGGGATCGCTCTCGCAACCCTCAGGCCTCGCCATCTACCCCGGCTCTAACACCAGCTTGATGATGTCGAGTGCGACCGAAGCGGATCTCATCACGATCTCACTGCCTTAGAAGTTGCGCGATATGAAAACCGGCCACTGTCACCCTTTAAAGTTGCGGGCCGCTTTGTGTGGTACAGCGCATCGGCCCTGTGAGGTGTCCCCCTTTCGGAGGTTGGTCACCTAGCGCCTAACTCTTTTGAGGGGCAGCGGGCTCTTTTAAAGAAAGGAGGCACTGGGCGATAACTGGTTTTTATTGCCCAGTGCGTAGCGCACTCCGGTCTTCTCCAGCCCCCTGGCGCTGTCTTAAAAGAAGAGGGCGCCACGATCGGATGGACACCTGACAAGTGGGCGGGATTGCTCGGTAGGGTCAACTCGATACTCGGCCTTAAAAGCCCCATGCCGCCGCGGGTGACTTCGGTTGCCACGCCGGGCAACCCCTCTTTCGCCCCGCGCGCGAACCCCCTGTCCCGAGCGCCGCTCGGGTGCTCCTTTTTAAGCTTCCCTTGATCATCGTCCGAGCCGCCGGTGTGCCCTAAAAAAAGGGTGGGTCGGCGGGTCGCTGCATCTTCATAGGATACAAACACACATGTGAGGACACCCCTATGAATGAGACACCGCTGATTTACCACGTGAGTAGCGTTTTAGAATACTTTCGAGACGTCTTTCGCGCCATCGCCGCCAAACAACAGCTCAAGGTTCAAGAGAGCACCGAGCATTACATCGTCACCCTCCTGACGGGGTTCAGCCGCTCGGAGAAGCTCTACACCGTGACCCCCACGGGGGCGTATCGGGTACCCCTGATGACGGAGCTCTTGAGTGAAGCCTGCGAGGCCGGTAGTGACGTGCCCCCCATTTTCAGTGCCACCGGAAGGTTAGTAAAGTCCGTTTTCCAGAGAGGGAACGGACATGAAAGGGCGATTTACAGACGAGCAGATTGTTGGATTTTTGAAGCAAGCCGAGAGCGGCGTGGCGGTGAAGGATTTGTGCCGCAAGCACGGTTTTAGCGACGCGACGTTTTATAAGTGGCGTGGCCGGTTCTGCGGGATGGAAGCGACCGATGCGCGCAAGCTCCGTGAGCTCGAGGGTGAGATCGCGAAGCTGAAGAAGCTGCTGGCGGAGGCGATGCTCGATATCGAGGCGCTCAAAGTGGTGGCGCGGGGAAAACGGTGAGCCCGCAGGCGCGGCGCGATGCAGTGCAGGCGATGCGGGCGAAGACGGCGATCTCAGAACGCAGGGCGTGCGGATTGCTCGCACTGTCACACACGGTATTGCACTGCGGGCCTGGTGCTGCAGCGCCGATCGAGCAGTTACGGGCGCGGATCAAGCAGCTGGCGGCGGAACGGCGACGCTTCGGCTATCGATGTATTCATGCGCTGCTGCGACGCGAGGGGGTGAGCGTGAACGTAAAGCGTGTGCATCGGTTGTATTGCCAGGAGAACCTGCAGGTGCCGAAGCGGCGGCGGCGCAAGGGCGTCGCGGTGGAACGCCGGCCGCTGCTGATCCCGCAGGGACCGAACCAATACTGGTCGATTGATTTTGTGAGCGACAAGCTCGATTACGGACGCCGCTTGAAGTGCCTCACCATCGTCGATGACTTCACCAAGGAAGCAGTCGATATCGTCGTCGATCACGGCATCTCGGGCCAATACGTCGCCTGTGCGCTCGATCGGGCAGCGCGTTTTCGTTCGCTCCCAATCACGATCCGCACCGACCAGCGCCCGGAGTTTACCAGCAAGGCCCTCGATCAATGGGCCTATCAGCACAAGGTCGAACTGCGTCTGATACAGGCCGGCAAACCGACGCAGAACGCGTACGTTGAGAGCTTCAACGGCAAGTTCCGAGACGAATGCTTGAACGAGCATTGGTTTTGATCGCTGAGCGAAGCGCGGGAAATCTTTGCGACCTGGACACGAGATTACAACCAGCAAAGACCGCACAGCGCATTGGGATATCAAACACCAGCGGAGTTCGCCGCAGCGTGGCGTTTAAGACATGAGCGGAGCATCAAGCACATCGAACAGGCAACGTGATAACTTTGGACTTTACGAACCGCCGCCGTGGCACTAAGGGCAGGGGCACGTCATGATCACAGTCAGCGCATAGTCGAGCGCCGCGAGCTCGGTTCCGACGACGGCCAGACGGCCCCGCAGCTGCTCGCCTTCGTAGGCCAGCTGATTGCGCTTTTTCGTGAGAGAGCGAGGAATTCGGCCTGCCATGCCTGGCATTTCACACGCCGCGATCTATGTCGTCCACCCTCACTTTGTTGGGTTTGCTCACATCACTTTGGTAGGTTTGCTCACACTCGTTTTGAAAACTTTGGTGGGTTTGCTCGGCAATGCCGCATCTAGCTCATCGTTAGGCACCCCCCCCAAGGAGTCCTCATGCCACTTGTCACGCTCACAGTCCGCAAACCAAAGACGAGCGCCTTCAAAGCAACAATACTGAATGCCGTGCACGCTGCGCTGATTTCATCCGGCGTCCCTGCGACAGACAAGTTTCAACGGGTCATGGAGCTAGAGGAAGAAGACTTCCGATTCGATCCGTCCTACCCCGATGTCAAGACGGGGCGAAACGAGGATTTTGCCCTCATCGAGATCCTGTGGTCGGTGGGGCGAAGCGTCAAGGTAAAGAAGAAACTGCTCGAGGAGTTGATGGGTACACTCGCGCGCGCGGGCATTGACACCGAGAACGTGATGGTCTGTTTCAAGGAAACGTCGTGGGAGAATTGGGCCTTCGCGGGCGGGCGGCTCATCCACACTTGAACGGTGTCTGCCCTTTGAT
Source organism: uncultured Gammaproteobacteria bacterium (assembly GCA_963784105.1). GTDB lineage: Bacteria > Pseudomonadota > Gammaproteobacteria > Steroidobacterales > Steroidobacteraceae > Bog-1198. Next base: position 75,854 of record CAWAQE010000002.1, on the reverse strand, counting down.
AGGGAGACTGCAGTGAGCATACAGGTTGCTCAACCGGTGTGCGTGGCTCGCTTCGGCACGATAGGTGCGAGGCTCGCGCTCGGCGCCCAGCCCGTGCGGCCTTCGGTGGTTCGAACGAGGACGAAGCCATCGTGTTCGGCGCCGGTGCTGACTATCGTTGCTTCCGGCAGTTCGAAGAGCTGTTCGGCAATCGTCGCCGGAGATACGCGAACCGGTGCCGTGCGACTGACCACGACCGCTTCGTGCATGACGGGCCATAGCAGGATGCCGTTGGCGATGGATATCCCAAGAAGCGTGATCCCGAGAAGCGTGGCAAGGAGCAGTTTGCGCCGATGTCCGGAGTAGAACAGCCGTGCGAGACCGCAGCTGCCGGCAAGCAATAGCCCCAAGACTCCAATCCAGGGCGTGGCCTGCGGACCCACGATTCCCGCCGTGCGCTCCAGCCAGTTGTGCGATTCTTGCGGAAGTCCGGACACTTCGCGAACGTGGCGCAGGTTGGCACCGATGTCGGGATCTTGCGGGTCCAGCAACCGCGCGCGCTCATAATTGAGAACCGCCAGTCCCGGTTTGCCGCTGCGTGCGTAGGCGTTTGCCCAGTTATAGAGGGTGGACGCCGAATATCCCACCGAAGCCGAAGTCGGAGACATGGTCGAAACAGAATTTGACGCTGCAGTCGAGGTCGACGTCGCTGCCGTAGCGGCTGTCGATGTCAATGCCGATGCCGGTGCCGAGGTCGATGCGGACGCGTACGACGGCGACGGCGCGGCGAGGCTCGACGATGCCCACAACGGCAGCGCGATGAGCAATGCACTCCATGGCAGGCGGCGGGTCATGCTGCCTCCTGGCCGCCAATTTGGCGGCGAACGAGCTGGGTCCATCGATCGAAATCGGCGCTCGTCAGATCATCTTGCGAGTAATTGGCTTCATCCGCGAGAGAGAAGATCTGGTGGACATCGTCTTTATCGCCGCCTTCGTAATGTGCGTCTACTTCGGACGTGGTTATCTGTCCCGGGAGCGCGATCTGCCAGCGAGCGCCGAAGGTTTGTTGTAGGGCGGAGCGCGCGGCGCTAAAGAAGGCGGCGGCATCTCCTGCGGCTGATGCGGCCGCCATCCGTTCCAGCAGGGAGCGGGTCATTTGCGCCGTGATTCGTTCGCGTTCGCGCTCTTTGTCGTTTGCATTGCGCTCGCGGCGGCGCAGCTCGAACCATGCACTTCCGAACAGCAGCGCTAGAACGGATGGGAGCGCCAGAAACCGCGGCTGAAAATACAGGGGGGTTAGTGTATTCACATGTGCATCGGTTACGGCGTGGTCGGGGCGAAGGCCGGTGTGCGATTCATCGGCAGCCGGCGCGCCTGCGGTGCTTGGCGGCGGGGGCCCGTTCGCGGCACTGCTCGCGGATGGGGACACCATGACGTGCAGAGGCGAACTGTGGGCTGTTTCGTAGCGGCGGGTCTCCGGGTCGAAATAGCTGAAGCTGAGCGGCGGAATGGTCTGGTCGCCCGGTTGCGATGCGATGAGGGGCTGCTCGAAGGTCTTTTCCCCCCGGTACCCGGTGGGATCGGTGGCGCTGAAGCTGGCCTTGGGATCATAGGTCTTCCACTCAGGGTCGGCGCCGAGCATGCTGCTTTCCACGCGGTCGAAATTGCCGGCGCCGCTCACGTGCATGCGAAGCGTCAGCGGATCGCCCGCGGTATTCTTGGTCGCCGATACGTCGGTGCTGATCTTGAAGGTGCCGACGGCGCCGCCGAAGTCGGATGGCCTTCCCTGCGTCGGCAACGGCAATACTTTGATCTGCGCTTGCGGACTGCTCACGGTGACGTTTTTCGACACGGTGGCGCCGAAGATATTCTGCAGGAAGGGATCGCCCAGGAGATCGTCCAGCATGGAATCCCGCTGCGGCTGGGTGCGGACCCGGACCGTCATCGGCGTTTCGAAGCTGACCGAATAGGTACCCGGTTTGACGGCCGCCATGAGAGTGCGCCAGGTGTATACCGTGAAGGGCTTGCCGTCGACGGTCTTAGCCGCATGCTGGGGCTGGCGCGATAGATTATTGAGGGTGAAGTCGCCGCTGTTGAGCGTCGGCAGGCCATTGATCGAGGCGACGAATCCATCGCGCATGCCCACCTGTATTTCCACCGGAACGCTTTCGCCGACATAGATCTCGTGCTTGGGAATCTCCAGGTTCACGAAGGCCGAACCATCCGGGGTCAAGTGCACACCGCCGCTGCTCGATCCGCCCGGCAGGAGAGGCGCCGCGCCGGGCGATGCGCCGCCGCCGGATGACGAGGAGTCGCCATTGCCTGGAATGACTCGCAGCACCAAGGGCGATGATTTCGGTGTAAGGCCGGGAATGGTGAATATACCGGGTTGTTCCGGGGTGACCCGGACGATGGTCGATGTCGATTGCATGGTCGCGCCGTTGATCATCTCGAATTGGCGCGATTGGCCGACGACTCGGAATTCCAATCCGGATACCTCCGGCAGGGGGATCGACAGCGTGCCGCTGCCCGAGGTGGTGATGGTGAGCTGAGCCGACTCTCCCATCGAGATTTGCGACGGCTCGATGGTGGCGTCCACCGAGGGAGTGTCGGCGCTGCCTATGCCCGCCGCGAAAACACAGGTCACAATCGAGGCTAATAGTCCTTTCAGAAGAGTACTCGTTTTCATCACCAATCTCTGACCGGCTTGTCGGGAGGCGAGTTCGGCTCCTTGCGTGCGAACGGCACACCCAGTGCGTGCCGCTCATCTCCTTTCTGCGAATCCAGCAATTCACGCGCCTCTTCGGGGGTCATCTGACCGGGAGGACGCTGGGCATCGGACTGATCGCCGGCATCTTGAGGCGGGGGCTGGCCGCTGCCGGCGGCGGGTTTTGGTTGGCCTTGGCCGGGCTTGGATTGATCCTGCGGCGGCGGCTGCTGATTGGGCGGCGGTGAGCCGCCATTCGGTGGCTGCTGGTTTTGCGGCGGCTGATTCGGCTGCTGACTCGGCTGCTGCGAATTGGGGGGCGGTTGCTGCCCCGGTGGCTGTTGGTTGGGAGGCGGCTGCTGACCAGGCTTCTGATTCGGCGGCGGCTGGTTTTGCGGAGGCTGATTTTGCTTTGGGTCCTGCTGTTGCTTCTGGCCTTGCCCCTGACCCTGGCCCTGGCCCTGGCCCTGGTTCTGGTTTTTGTTTTGATCTTGCGACTGATCCTGATTTTGGTTCTGCTTTTTCTTCAGCTCATCGATCTTGCGCTTGACGAAATCGCGGTTGTACTTGCTGTCGGCATCGTCGGCGCGCAGTTGCAGCGCCGTATCGTAGGCCTTCACGGCATCGGTCCACGTCTTCAGGGTCTGCTCGGGAGAGCTCTGCTCGGTTTTCTGGCCGGTGCGATACAGGGTGTTGCCGAGGTTGTAGTAGGCGTCTTCCTGGTCGGCAAGGCGTTCTGCGCCGCCCGATGTGGCGCGGCTGATGGACTGCTGAAACGCCTGCGCCGCCTGCGGGAATTGCCCGGCGCGATAGGCGGCCGTGCCTGCGTTGAATTGCAACTCGGGCTTCTTGGGGTCCTCTTTCGCCGCCGCGGCATATTCGGCCTCGGCGGTGGCGAAATCTCCCTTCTTGTACGCTTCTTGTGCGCTCACGGTCGAGGCGCGCACGGTGGCGGCCGGCGCAAACGCCAGCAGCAATGCGAGGCCTGACACTGCGGCCGGTTCGAGCAATGCCCGCCGCGATGCGGCGGCCCGCTCGCGGCGCCGGGCGGTGACCCGCCGCCGTGTGCCGACCATAAGACTGGCGAGGAGCAGGGCCAACGATGCCGCCAAGGGCCATTGATAGCGCTGGGTGTATATCTTCTGCCGGCGCGAGGTGAGATTGTGCTTTGCCGTCGGCGCCAAGCCCTCCTTATATATGGTCTCGAGTCCCTGCCCCTGCGCCCCGAGCGGGGCATACAGTCCGCCGGTGGCTGCCGCGATGGCCTTCAATGCAGGTTCGTCGAGCCGCGATTTGACGAAGGCGCCGGAGGCGTCCTTGACGAACCCGGCGTTAGAGCTCGCCGCGATCGGAATGAGATCGCCCTGCGGTGTACCCACACCGACGGTGTAGATCTTGAGTCCGTCAGCCTTCGCCGCGTTCTGCGCCGCGACCAATGCATCGCCCTCGAGATCCTCGCCGTCGGTGACCAGGATGAGGATTTTATCGCTGCCCGGACGGCGCCGCAGGGCCGCGTCGGCTGCCTGAATGGCGCTCGTTATATCGGTACCGCCGCGTGCGATGGTATGGGTGTCGATCGCACTCAGCGATTCGTGAAACGCACCATAGTCGAGGGTGATGGGGCATACCAGAAAGGCCTCGCCCGCAAAGGCCACCAGTCCGACCGCATCGCCGTCCAGCTGGTTGGTGAAGTCGTCGATGGCGAGCTTGGCTCGGGTGAGCCGGTCGGGCTTCACATCCGGGGTGGACATGCTGCGCGATGTATCCACGGCAAAGATGATTTCATTGCCGCGGCGGGTGATGAGCTCCCAGCGATATCCCACCAGCGGGCCTGCGAGCGCGGCGAACAGCAGGGCCAGCGCCGCGAGCGACAGCCCGCGCTGGATGCGCCGCCGGCCGACGGACACCGACAGCGTGAGCTGCTCGCGAAGGTGCGCGGAGACGAAGCGCGCGAGCTCGGCGCGCTGGCGGGAATCGTGGCGATGCCACAGCCAAACGAGGCACAGGCAGGCAACCAAGCCGGCAGGCAGCCACAGAGGATGGCTGAACGTCACGGCAATCTCCGAAAGCGCGTGTACTGCAGCAGCAAGCCGAATCCAAGGAGGGCTGCCGCGGGGATCAGCGCCCAGGAATAAAGCTCTTCGCTGTGTTCGAACTTTTGCACGGTTTGTGCCGTCGTCTCGAGCCGATTGATCTGCTCGTAGATCTTTTCCAAGGAGTCCGTGTCCGTCGCCCGGTAAAACGTGCCGCCGGTCTCACTTGCCACCGCTTGCAGAGTCTTCTCGTCGACGTCCACCCGATCCATGATCAGGTGAGTGTTGCCGGCTTGATCCTTCACGGGTATGGGCGCCATGCCGCGCACGCCGACGCCGATGGTGTAGATCTTCACGCCCAGCGCCTTAGCGGCTTCGGCGGCGGCAAGCGGCGATATCTTGCCGGTGTTGTTCATGCCGTCGGTGAGCAGAATGACGACTTTGGATTTCGCCGCGGTGGTGCGCAAGCGGTTGACGCTGGCGGCGATCGCCGAGCCGATGGCGGTGCCGTCGTCGCTGGCGATGGCCGTGTTGACGCGCTCGAGATTCTGCTGCAGCCAGTCATGATCGAGGGTGAGCGGACTGACCAAGTAGGGTGCGGCGGCGAAGGCGATGAGGCCGATGCGGTCGTTGGGGCGCTCCTCGATGAATTTCGACACCACGGACTTGACGACCTGGATGCGGTTCACGCGGCGGTCGTCTATTTCAAAATCCAGCGCTTGCATGGAGCCGGACACATCCAGGCCGAGCACGATGTCGATGCCGTTGGCGGTCACGGTGGTGCGGCTGTGGGCGCGCTGCGGGCGCGCGAGGCCGACGATCATGAGGGCCGCGGCGAGCAGGGGAAACAGCCACACCCAGTATCCCGCACGGGCGCGGTGGGTGCGGGCGACTGCCCGGGCGACCTTCACGTCGGAGAATTCGACGGCGGCGACCGGGCCGCGCCGCCCGCGCAACAGCATGAGCAGAGGCAGCAGCGTCAGAAGCCACAGCCACTCAGGTTGTAGGAAGCGAATCACGAGCCTCCCTCATGTGCGGCGGGGTCTCTGCGGTCCCGGGGGCCGGCAGAGGTTTGGACGATTCGATCACGAAGCTGCGCGCGCTGCCGTGCAGCGATTCGAGTATCGGGCGCGACAGGGACACGCCGGCGAATTTGGCCAGATCGCATTGATTGAGAAATTCCGCCAGCAGATTCCGATGCGCGGCGAGCGATGCATTCGAGGATTCGAGCAGATCGCGCAGAAACTCCTCGGTGGTGCGATGGGTGGCGGTGACCCGGAACTGCACTTCGATGTACTGGCGCACGATGTCCGACACGGCGATGGAGAACTCGCGCGCGCTCGCGGAATCCAGGAGCTTGCGGATGTCTTCGAGGCGCTGCAGAGCGGCCTCGAAGGGCAGCAGCGCTCGCGGCACGCGCCGGCGCCGCCTCCAGCGCCACCAGGCGAAGCCGCCGGCCGCGAGCAGCACGGCTGCGGCTATGAGCGCCGGCACCAGCCACACGGGAAAGAGGTCCTTGGGCCCGCGAATGTCGCGAATATCTTCGCCGGGCGCGGACGCAGTCCCAGATCCGGACGTAGGTGCCGGCGCAGAACCAGAACTAGATGTGGGTGCCGTTGGAGATACACGCGCCGGTGTAGATGGAGGCGCGAATGCAGGCACGGGAGCGTGGGTGGGTGCCGGGGGGAAAAAAAGGTCGGGCGTCGAGGGAGCCAGAGTCACGGGCGCGGGCGCGGAAGCGGGCGCTGCAGGAGGATCGGACGCAGCGGTCTGCGCGAAACACGGGGTCCCCGCAAACACCGCCACGAGACCGATTGCCACGACGGCGCTCGCATGGGAGGCGCGATTGCTCATGCGGACGCTCATACGCGGCGGCGTTCGCGGGTTTTGAAGAATCTCTGGAGGGCCGGCATGTAGGGCGAATCGGTCTTGAGTTCCAGAGTGTCGATGCCTTCGGAGCGAAAGTCGTTCACCAGGCGCCGCGACTGTTCCAGCCCCAACTCGTTGAAGCGCTTGCGCACGGCGGCATTGGCGGTGTCGAGTTCGATGACCTCGCCGGTTTCCGCATCTTCGAGCGCGAGAACTCCGACATTGGGCAGTTCTCTCTCTCGGGGTCCGCGATCTGGACGGCGATGAGATCGTGGCGCCTGTTGGTTTGACGCATGGCGCGGCGCAAGTCGGCGCGGGCACGCTCCGGATCCCCGGGGGACTGGAAATCGGAAATCAGGAACACGATGGCGCGCCGGTGGAGCACGTGATTGGCGACATCGAGTGCCTTCACGCTATCGGTGCCGCGGCCCTCGGGCGTGTGGTAGAGGATGTCGCGCACGACGCGCAGCACATGCCGCCGGCCTTTTTTAGGAGGCAGGTAGCGCTCGATGCGATCGGTGTAGAGCAGCAGGCCGACCTTGTCGCTGTTGCGGATGGCGGAAAAGGCCAGCAGGCTGGCAAGCTCCGCGGCGAGATCGCGTTTGCTGAGCGCGGCCGAGCCGAAGTTTCCCGAGGCGCTGATGTCCACCAGCAATAGAATCGTGAGCTCGCGCTCCTCGGTGAACTTCTTGACGAAGGGGCGGCCGGCGCGCGCCGTGACATTCCAATCGATGGTGCGCACTTCGTCGCCGGGGCTGTATTCGCGCACCTCATCGAAGTCCATGCCGCGCCCCTTGAATACCGAATGGTATTCGCCGGCGAGGCTGTCGTTGACCATGCGGCGCGTGCGGATCTCCAATTGCCGCATACCGCTCATGATGGATTTCGTGGACTTGCTGGTATCCGTCGGCATGGGTGTCAGGGCACGGGGAGGGCGTCGAGAATCTTCTGTATCACGTCCTCGGGGGTGATGTTTTCCGCTTCCGCCTCGTAGGTCACAGTGACCCGGTGACGCAGCACGTCCATGGCGATGGTCTTGACGTCCTGTGGGGTCACATAGTGGCGGCCGTTGAGGAATGCGATGGCGCGCGCGGCCAGGGTCAGGTTGATGGTTGCGCGCGGCGAGGCGCCGGTTTGAATATAGCCGTTGAGCTTCAAGGACGCCGCGATGGGTGGGCGCGTCGCGAGCACCAGGTCCACGATGTAATTCCTGATCTTGTCGTCCACGTAGAGCGTGTTGACCACGTGGCGGGCGTTCAGGATCTGCTGCGCGGAGACGACGGGACGGGCGCTCGGCAAGGCCTCCGATGTCGCCATGGCGTCCAGGATGGCGCGCTCTTCGGCGCGGTTGGGGTAGCTCACCACCACCTTCATCATGAACCGGTCGATCTGCGCCTCCGGCAGCGGGTAGGTGCCTTCCTGTTCCAGAGGATTCTGCGTCGCCAGCACCAGAAAGGGATTGGGCAGCGGGTAGGTCTCATCGCCGATGGTGACTTGGCGCTCCTGCATGGCTTCGAGCAGGGCGCTCTGCACTTTCGCCGGCGCGCGGTTGATCTCGTCCGCCAGGATGAGATTGCTGAAAATAGGCCCGTGCTTGGTGCGAAAGGCGCCGTCCTGGGGGTTGTAGATCATGGTGCCGACGATGTCGGCGGGCAGCATGTCGGGTGTGAATTGCAGCCGCTTGAACTGCACGTCGACGCCATTGGCCAGGGTTTTCAGGGCCAGGGTCTTGGCCAATCCGGGCACGCCCTCCAGGAGGACGTGGCCATTGGTCAGCAGCGCGACTAAGAGCCTATCCAGCAAATGTTTCTGCCCGACGATGACGCGCGCCATCTCCGATTGCAGGGGCGCGATCCAGGTGGAATTGTCCAGCACGGTCTCGCGCGCGGCACGCAGCGCCGCGTCGGATTCCAGCGGCGTGGCCCGTGTTTCGTGGATCGCTGCAAGTTTTTGATTCATCAGCCTTTATCCTATTTGACAGATTCGCATCGCCCGCTATGGTAGGCGCATTCCTTTGAGCTTGAGGGTCGCCGGAGGTTCCCTGCGATGGCCGCCGCATCGGCGCAAAAAAAGCCTCGCGTCGGCCGGTTCACCGGAGCGACCCTTGGGGTCAGAGGTCCTTGTTCGGGTTGATCAGGTATTTCCGGCCGGTCGCGGTTTTGCCATAAATCGCGATCCTGTCAAGTCCCAGCGCTTCGGCCAGCGAGACCTCGCCGGCGTAGCGGCTGGCGAAGGTGGTCTTCAGTTCCGCGGCAACGCGTGCTTTGAGTCTTTGCGTGGCGGCGGGTCCGATCCTTTGCAGGAAGGGGGTGACCAGCCAGCCGCCCACGCCCCATGCCAAGCCGACATTGCGGCTGAGCTCTATCGGACCCTGGCCCAGAGCTCCGTAAATATAGACCTGCTTGTGCGTCGCCGAGCCGTAGCGGCTGTATTGCGTGGCCTTGCTGTTGAGGGCCGACTCCATGCAGGACAGAATCTGACCCGCGAGCTTGCCGCCGCCGATGGCATCGAAGGCCAGCGTCGCGCCGGTAAGGCTCAAGGTCCCGGTGAGATCCTCTATGAAGCCGGGCGAGGCGGAGTTGCAGACATGGACTGCGCCCAACTGGCGCAGCACGTCGATCTGTTCTTGGTTGCGGACGATGTTCACCAGGGGAATGCCATCCTTGATGCAAATGCGATTGAGCATCCGCCCCAGGTTGGAGGCGGCCGCGGTATGCACCAACGCCGTGTGGCCTTCGCTGCGCAGGGTCTCGACCATGCCGAGCGCCGTGAGCGGGTTGATGAAGGCCGACGCCCCTTCGGCCGGCGTTGCATCCGCCGGCAGCACCAGGCATTGCTCGGCGAGCACGCAACGGTATTGCGAGTACATCGCGCCGCCCAGCGCGGCCACGGTCTTGCCGAGCAGAGCTTGCGCCGACTGCGACGCGCCGGCCTCGACGACCGTGCCCGCGCCCTCGTTGCCGACCGGCATGGATTGCTCGACGCGGGCCGCCACGCCTCGGAGCGCCGCCTCCGAGAGGGGCGCCGTCACCCGAGGTTCGCGCTCCGTGCCCTGCTGAACCGCCTGCGTCATGTCGGCCCCCGCGAAGAGCAGGCCGAGATCCGAGGGGTTGATGGGCGCGGCCTCGACGCGTATCAGGACCTCGTTGGCCGCCGGGGCGGGGATGGGCACTCGGACCAGCGCCAGCTCCAGTTCGCCGCTTCTTTTGACGAGCGAGCGAAGCTGAAGGGAGGTGCGTGAGTCGGTTGGCTTCATGATCGATGGGATGTCCGGCCGCCTACTTTACCTCAAGTACACCGGCGGCGTTCATGCGCCCGGTGGTTCGCCGCCGCGACTCAGGTATCCCGGACACCGGTAAAAATAAGGCAAAGGCGCGCGCCGCCGGCAATCTCATCGCGGCCTTCATTATGATGCGGATGTCGGCGCGGCCGCCGTGAAAAGAATATTCGCTGAAGCATTTGCATCCAATCGGCCGGTGAGACGCATCTTATGCGTACAGTCACGAGGTTCACGAGGAGATTGCAGTGCAGAATATCGGACCCTACTTGGTGGGAGCGGCCTTTTGGATATTCATCGGTGCCGCGGCAGTGGCAGGGATCGTCACCGACTACAAGCGGCGGCGCGCCGGGGTCGATGTGCTCCGCATGGCCGTGGAGAAGGGACTGCAGCTGGATCCGGCGCTGATCGAAAAATTGACATCCAGCGGGCATCAAGGGAGGGAGGTGGAGCCGGTGTACGTCAAGCTGGGCGGCATCATCTGCGTGGCGTCCGGGGTCGGCATTTGCATGCTGGCTTTTTTCGTGAGCCAGGTCCGCCCCATCGCGTTCTTTCCGATTTTGGGCGGGGGAGTGGTGGCGATCTGCGTGGGCATCGGCCTGATCATCGGCGCCAAGGTGCTGGCCGAGGCACGTGAGCGCGGGCGGCCGCGCAATGCCGCCCCGTGAGCCGGTCGCCGCCGAGCCGCAAGCTCGGCGAAGCCGCTGAAGGCGCCGTCGTGGCATTGGCAATGCATGGCGATGATGCTGCGTACGGGGAACTGGTGCGCCGCAGGCAGGACGGGATCAGAAATATGCTGCGCCGTTTGACCCGAGACCCGGCGCTGGCCGATGACTTGGCGCAGCAGGCGTTCTTGCGGGCCTGGAAGTCCATCGGGACTCTGAAATCGCCGGCCGCATTCGGGGCATGGCTGCGCAAGCTGGCGGTGAATTGCTGGCTGCAGCAGGCGCGGGTCAGGAAGCACGAAGTCGCGCTGGGCGATATGGCGCCGAGCGGTTCGGATCCGCGCGACGCGGATCTGAGCGATGTGGATCTCAGTGATGCGGCTCTGGGAGGCGGGGCCGCGCAAGCCTCCGCGGTGACGGTGCGCATGGACTTGGACGCTGCGCTCGCGGCGCTGGCGCCGGAGGCGAGACTGTGCGTGGTGCTGGCGTATAGTGAGGGCATGAGTCACGCCGAGATCAGCGAGAGCACCGAGATGCCGCTCGGCACGGTGAAGTCGCATGTCGCGCGCGGGGCTGCGCGCTTGCGTGAGCTGCTGCAGGCCTATGGTGAACATCATGCTCGATGAATGGGATCCGGATATCGCTGCGGCCTTCGGGCGGGCGCACCAGCCGCTCGGGCGCGATCGATTCATGGTGGACATGCTGCGGAGAATCGAGCGGACACAGCGCATCCGATTGTGGCGCCGGAGTGCCGCGATCGCGGCGGTCTTGGCCGCCGTGGCGTTCAACCTGCGGCCCATCATCACAGGGACGGCGGGCGCGTTGCGCATCGTCGGCGATTTTTCGCCGGCCTATGCGCAAATGCTGATCACTCCCGGGGGATGGGCGGTGTCCATGCTCGTCGGCGCCTGGGTCTTGTTTCGCACTCGGCCATCGCGCGGCTAGAGCTGGGTTGCGCCGATGACCGGGAGGCCGCCTCGCCATGGATCGAACGGGCCGAGTCCTGGGCCGCGGCGTCATGGAGTGGCCCGCGTGATCTCAAAGCTAGGTCTGGGTTCGCGCACTCAGGCCGCCCAATGGGTGCGGGAGGGGCGGGTCCGCGTCAACGGCGCCCTGGTGCGCAACGCGGAATATCCGGTGCGGCAGGGCGCGGACCGCATCGATATCGACGGGCGGGTGTCGGCGCGGGCGCCGCGAATCGTGGTCATGCTGAACAAGCCTCGCGGCTTGGTGACGACGGCGCGGGATGAGAAGGGCCGCGCGACCGTATATAGCTGCTTTGCCGGCGCGGCTCTGCCATGGCTCGCGCCGGTGGGACGGCTCGACAAAGCCAGTGAGGGTCTGCTCTTGTTCAGCAATGACCCGGTATGGGCCGCCCGCGTCACCGACCCGGACTCGGGGCCGCCGAAAACCTACCATGTGCAAATCGATCGATTGCCGGAGGCGACGTTGTCGGCGGACCTCGAGCGCGGCGCCGTGGTGGACGGCGCGCAGCTGGCGGTTCGGTCCGCCCGCAGTCTGCGCGGCGGCGACAAGAATGCCTGGCTGGAGGTCGTGCTCGACGAAGGCCGCAATCGTCAGATACGCCGCTTGCTGGAGGCCTTCGATGTATCGGTGCTGCGGCTGGTTCGTGTGGCCATCGGTCAGCTCAAGCTGGGCGAATTGCCCAAGGGAGGGTGGCGAATGCTGACCGAGAAGGAGGTTGAATCGCTGTGAATGACGCCGGCGCGCGGTCAGTGCGGTGGCAGACGCATTCCGAGTTGATCGAATAGAAAGCTGTAGATGTCGGCGGATTGGTTCACGCGGATGGACAGGGCGCTGCCGATGCCGTGCCCGGCGTGCTCGTTGATGCTGAGATAGATGGGCTTGCCCGAAGTCGTCGCGGCCTGCAGGCGTGCGATCATTTTGCGCGAGTGCGCGGGATTGACGCGTCCGTCGGTGGCACCGGTGGCCATGAAGATCGCCGGATAGGCGGTGCCGGTCTTCACATGATGGTAGGGCGAGTAGGCGTACAGCGCTTTGAATTGGGCCGGGTCCTTCACGGAGCCGAATTCCGTGGTATTGAACGCGCCATTGGGATCCAACTCGACGCGCAGCATGTCGTAGATCCCCACCATCGATGCCACGGCGCGGAATAGTTCGGGGTGCTGCGTAAAGGCGGCGCCCATCAGCAAGCCACCGTTGCTGCCGCCGATGATGGCCAGATGACCGGGGTCGGTATCGTGATGTGCAATCAGGTATTGCGCCGACGCGATAAAATCGTCGAAGACGTTTTGTTTATGCGTCAGCGCCCCCTGCTGATGCCAGGTTTCGCCGAACTCGCCGCCGCCGCGCAAGTTGGCGATGACGTATATTCCGCCGCCGTCGAGCCACAGCCGTGTGTTGGGCCCGAGGAATCTGGGCGTGAGACTGATGCTGTAGCCGCCGTAGCCGGTCAGGAGCAGCGGAGTGGAGGGCGAACGCGCGGCGCCCTTGCGGCGAATGATGTTGAGGGGGACCGACGTGCCGTCCTTGGAGGTGGCGAACTCCCTGACGACTTCGGCGTCGGAGAATGACACGGGGCTGGTCTGCACCAGCTTTGATTCGGAACTCTGCTTCGTCCGCTCGTCGTATCTGGAAAAATACGGCGGGCGCAAATAGGTCTCGATGGAATAGAGCAGCGTTCCGTCGCTCAAGGGCTCTACCTGGTTGACGGTCGCCAGATCCGGCAGGGGCAATGTGCCTCGAGGCTTGCCTGCGTGATCGAAGATGGCCACCCGCGATGGACCGCCGATCAGTTCGCGCACGTACAGAGCGTGCGAGGTGAGAGCCATGGGATCGCCGCCGGCCTGACCGCCGCTCAAGATGACGGCGTCGGACTCGGCGACGAGAACGGCGGCGCGATCGAGATCCGTGGTCCCGGGCTCGAGCTTGAGTATTTTCCCGCGCGGGGCGTTCTGGCGCGACACCAGGTACAGCGCGCCGTCCGCTGCGGCGGTCACCGCGACCACCTTGTCCTCGAAACGCGTAATCTGCCGTACTGTCCCGCCGGAATCGATCAAGTAGTGCGCGAATTCGCCGCCGTCGCCGTTCGCAACCGATACCACGACGATGTTCGGGTTGAAGCGGTTTTCCAGGCTGATTTCCGCCACCTTGGGCAAGCCCTTGCCGAGAACGTAGGCGTCGCGGCTGGAGTCGCCGCCGATCGGATGGAAATACACCTGCTGGAAGAAATGTTGTTCGTCGTGGGGCCGGTCGGGCCCGGGATAGCGCGTGTACCAGAAACCCTTGCTGTCGGCGCGCCATGCCAGGCTGCCGCCGCCGGTCGGATATTGCACCCGCGGAATCGGCTCGCCCACTTCCTTGCCGGAACTGACCTCGAACAGATGCAGGGTGCCGTCTTCGCTGCCATTGTCCGACAGAGATACCGCGACGAGAGTGCCGTCGGGCGAGGGCACGAACCAGTCGATGGCCGTCGTTCCCTTGGGGTTCAAGGTGTTCGGATCGACGACGATGCGGGCTAGTGCAGGGTCCGCCGCATTCGTCAGCACGGCGATCATGGGCTGCTGCTTGGGCGGCTGGTCGTAGAGCGCAAAGATCCGGCCGCCCGCGGCCTGCAGCGCATGGTAGGAGCTCGAGGTGGCGGAGATCTGGCTCAGCAGTTGCTTGTAAATCGGCGCACGCTGCGGCAGTCCGTCAAGATAGGTACGAGTGCGCTTATCCTGCGCTTCGCTCCAGTCACGCACTGGGCCGCTGTGCGGATCTTCCAGCCAGCGATACGGGTCCGACACGGTCACGCCGTGATAGGTGTCCGTCACCGGCTGCTGGGGGGAGGGGGGCGCACCCGGGTCGCCGGCTCGCGCCGTACCGTAGATGAGCATCATTCCGGCTAGTACTAGAGAAGTCAGGTTGCGAATCCTTTCGAACGACATGGGATGCCTTCAGGGCTGGTGTGAAGGAGGCCAATCATCCACCGCTGCCGCGGAACTGGCAAGCCGGCCGGCGGCGCCGCTCATTCGCGGTGGATTTGGGCCGGGCGGCGCGAGATTATTCGCTGTCCGGCACTGGTTTTTCCGCGGGCGCGGCGCTACAAGGAGCTGCGGCAATTTGCAGCAGAGGAGCGATTGACAGATCATGGCAGGCACGCTGACATTCGCAGTCCTCGGCGGCGGCGCGATGGGATCCATCGTCGGTGCTCACCTCGCGCGAGCGGGACATGAGGTCGTGCTCTTGGCCCGGGGGCGGCGCGCCCAAGAGATCGAGCGCCACGGCCTGCGAATTACCGGGTTGGCGGAATTCTCTCAAGCCGTGCGTGTGCTGACCGACCCGGCCCAATTCGAAGGCGCCGATGTCTTGATCGTCGCGACCAAGTCCCACGGCACTCAGGCGGCCCTCGAGCCGCTGCGGCACGCGGCCGTCGGCACCGCGTTTTCGATCCAGAATGGGCTGACGAAGAATGAGCAGCTCGCCGCGGTGTGGGGGTGGGGGCGGGTACTCGGTGCTCTGGCCGACACCAGCGCTGAATTGCTCGCGAGCGGAGAGGTTTTGTTCACTCGCAATGAACTGCTCGCGATAGGTGAGCTGGCCGAGACGGAGCCGGCGGCCGCCGAACGGGGCAGAGCGCGGCACATCGCGCAGGTCATCGACGCCGCCGGCGTTCGCTGCCGCTGCGTCGCCGACATTCAAAGTCTCGAGTGGTCCAAATTCGCTGCCTGGACCGCATTGATGGTGCTGGCGGTGACGACCCGCGCCCCGACGTGGAAGTTCCTGATCGATCCGGATTTGGCAGCCGTGGCTGCCCGTCTGGTCCGCGAAATCGGTGCATTGGCGGCAGCGCGCCGCATCACGCTCTCCGACCGCTCGCCGCTGCCCGTGGCGAGCATCGCCGGTGCCGCGGAGGAAGCGGCCGTGGCCACCATTCGAGCCGCGGGTGAGCGCCTCAGGTCGAGCGCCCCGGAACACCGCATGTCCACGCTTCAGGATTTCGAAGCCCAGCGCCCGCTGGAACTGGAAGAAACTCTCGGGTTTGCGGTGCGCGAGGCGGCGCGGTTGAACTTGGATCTGCCTCTGCTCCGCTCCTTCTATTCCCTGCTGACGGGGATCGATCGAATTCGCCGATAGCGCGCAGCGGACCGCAGAACACAACCGGTGTCTACCGGCCCTCGGGGCGAATCAAAAGGCGGCCGGATATGCTCCGCCGTCCAGCAGGATGTTCTGGCCGGTCAGGTAGGAGGCATGGACGCTGCACAGAAAAGCACAGAACTGTCCGAACTCCGCGGGGGTGCCGAAGCGCCTGGCGGGAATCTCCGTCATGGCTTGCGCCACCAGCGCCGATTCCGGTTGTCCGGTTTTCTTCGAAGCAGCCGCGAAGCCGTTGCGCAGCCGCTGAGTATTGAAGCTGCCCGGCAGCAGATTGTTGATGGTGACGTTCTTGTCGGCGACCGTGCGGGCGACTCCGGCCAGGAATGCCGTGAGACCGGCCCGCGCCGCGCTCGACAAATCCAGTCCTGAGAGGGGCATCTTGACGCTGATCGAGGTGATATTCACGATTCTGCCGAACTCGCGCTTGGCCATGGCGTCGATGACTTTCTGAACGAGCTCGATGGGAGTCACCATGTTCATGGTGACTCCGGTCAGCATGGCCTGGCGATCCAACTCGCGAAAGTCGCGGAACGGCGGACCGCCGTTGTTGTTGACCAGGATGTCGGGCTGCGGACAGGCTGCCAGTAGTGCGGCTTGACCTTCCGCCGTCGACACATCGGCGACCACCGGCGTGACATTCACTCCCGTGGTGCGCCGGATTTGCTGCGCCGCCTGGTCGAGCAGGGTACTGTTTCGCCCATTGATGACCAGGGACACTCCGGCCTCGGCGAGTGCACTGGCGCAAGCCAGCCCAAGTCCCTGGCTCGATGCACAGACGATGGCCGTGCGTCCGCGAATTCCCAAATCCATGCCGCCCCCTTCAAGTCCACGCCATTGTCAGATTTACAATACCGCCCGCCGGCACACAATGATCATGAATCATATCGCCCGGCCGGTATACCCTAGCAGCATCGGCAAACCCCAAGGAGAGATGATGACGATCAGGCGAATCCAAACCGGCACGCGCATGTCGCAGGCGGTGATCCACAATAAGACGGTATACTTGGCCGGTCAGGTTGCCTCCGGTGCGAGCGTCGCCATCCAAACGCGAGGCATTCTTGCCGCGATCGACGCTCTGCTGGCAGAAGCGAACACGGACAAGAGCCGGCTGTTGTCGGCGACCATCTGGCTCACCGATATGGCCAGCTTCGCGGAAATGAATGCCGTCTGGGAGTCATGGGTGGTCAAAGGCGAAGCGCCCGCGCGTGCCACGGTCGTCAGCCCCCAGCTGGCGTCGGCCGAATACAGAATTGAAATCGCCGTCGTCGCGGCGCAGCCTTAAAATTCGCGAGTAGGCATGGAACCCACGCTCACCACCGCCGCGCACCTTCGCCCCATCCTCGAGGAATTGAAGCGGCGCGAACCCATATTCCACCGGCCGGAGCTCGGCGCGAGCCGCGGCGACTTCGAGAAGATGACGGATGCGGCGTTCTGGGAGGTGGGAGCATCGGGCCGCCTCTACAGCAGAGAGTACATACTGGAGACTCTGGAGAATAGGCTGCCGAAGGGCGAGGTGGATGCGTGGAAGACCGAGGGGTTCCACTGTCTGGAGATCGCTCCCCGGAACTACCTGGTGACGTACACCCTGCACCAGGGCTCCCGCGTGACGCGCAGGGCGACGCTCTGGCGCCGGTCGGGCGCCGGCTGGAAGATTCTGTATCACCAGGGCACCGTGGTCGAATCGGCGTCGTAAGTGCATGTTCCATGCTCGAACTGCAGAATATATACAAGACCTTCGAGGATAGATCCGTCCTCGCGGACGTGAACTTAAGTGTTCCGAAGGGCGCCACCCATGCGTTGATCGGCTCGAGCGGCTCGGGAAAGACCACGCTGCTGCGGATCACGCTGGGACTGATTCCATTCGACAAGGGCTACGTCAAGATCAACGATCAGGCGCTGCTGTCGGTCACGCAGGCCGATTGGGCCGATCGCATCGGATACGTTCCGCAGGACGGCGGCCTTTTCCCGCATATTTCGGGAGGCAACAACGTCGCCTTGGTGGCGAAGCTGCGGGGATGGAGTAAGCCTAAGATCAATGAGCGCATGGAGGAATTGCGCAAGGTCGTGGACCTGGATGCGCAGATTCTCACGCGCTTTCCGCGCGAGATGAGCGGCGGCCAGAAACAGAGAGTCGCCATCATGCGCGCCGCGATGATGGATCCGGCGGTGATGCTGCTCGATGAGCCCATGGCCGCCTTGGATCCGCTCATACGCCGTACTTTGCAGCGGGAGCTGAAATCCATTTTCCAAAGGCTCGGAAAAACGGTGCTGCTGGTCACGCACGATCTCGGCGAGGCCGTGTATCTCGCGGAGCGGATCACCATGCTGCACGAGGGCAACATACTGCAGAGCGGGACTTACCGTGAGCTGCTGCTGAATCCAGCCAGTCCCTTCGTCAGCCAATTCATCAATGCGCAGCGCACCGTGCCCGATGCGAGCGAGCTGCAATGAAGCGCGCAGCGAGCGTGGCGGCGCTGCTGCCCGGTGTCCTTACGCTGGGGGTCCTGGCGTTCGGCGTCCTGACGCCGCGCGCCGCGCCGGCGGCCGACAGCATCGTCGTCGGCGGCAAGATTTTCACCGAGGGCTATATTCTGGGCGAGGTGGCGGCGCAAACCATCGAGGCCTCATCGCATGTGCCGGTGACCCGCAAGCTGGGGATGGGCAGCACGGGCATTTTATTCGAGGCATTGAGGAGCGGCGCCATCGATGTGTACGCGGACTACACGGGAACCCTGGCGGAGGCCATTCTCAAGCGGCCCGAATTGAAGTCCATCGATGAGATCCGCCGGGCTCTCGCGCCCATGGGGCTGACCATATCCGGGTCGCTGGGCTTCAACGACACCTATGCGCTGGCGGTGAAAGAGGAGTTCGCGCAGCAACATGATCTGCACTCGATCGGCGATTTGATCCCCATCGAGTCCACCGTCAGGGCGGCGTTCAGCTACGAGTTCATGGATCGCAAGGATGGATATCCCGGATTGATCGAGAGCTACCACCTGAGCTTCAATCCGAAAAGCGTCAATCGAATGGAGCACTCCTTGAGCTTCCAGGCGATCGACAAGAATGCCGTCGACTTGATCGATGTGTATTCCACGGATGCGAAAATCAAGAAACTCAATTTGCGGGTGCTGCGCGACGATCACAATTATTTTCCCGTGTATCAGGCGGTCTGGGTGGCGAGAAAATCCTTCGTGGACGCGCACCCGCGCGAGTGGCAGGCGCTGCTCGGGCTCGAGGGCAAGATCAGCGCCGAGGCCATGCTCGACATGAATGCGCAAGCCGATATTCAGAAGATCAGCTTCGATAAGATAGCCGCGCGATTCTTGGGCGCCGAGAACCCGGAGTCGAAGGGATGGCTGCACGAAATCGCACGCCGCACCAAGGAACATCTGTGGCTGGTCGGAGTGTCGCTGCTGTTTTCCGTGCTGATCGGCATACCGCTCGGCGTGACGGCGGTGCGGTTCCACGCCGCCGGACAGGCCATCCTATTGTCGAGCGCCGTGGTGCAGACCATCCCCTCGCTCGCGCTGCTGTGCTTTCTCATTCCCGTGTTCGGGGTGGGCACCAAACCCGCGCTGGCGGCGCTGTGCTTGTACAGCCTGTTGCCGGTGGTGCTGAACACCTTCACCGGGATCCGCGCCGTGAATCCGATTCACGTGGAGAATGCGCGCGCCTTTGGATTGAACCGCCGCCAGGTTCTCTTCCGGGTGGTGCTGCCGCTCGCAAGTCCGACGCTGCTCGCGGGGATCAAGACGGCGACCATCGTCAGCATCGGCACGGCAACGCTCGCGGCGCTGGTGGGAGCGGGGGGCTACGGGGCTCCCATCGTGTCAGGACTCGCCTTGAACGATATCGACACCATCCTGACGGGCGCTGTCCCGGCCGCCTTGATGGCCTTGGTCGCGCACGGCCTGTTTGAACTGCTGGGGATTATGTTGATTCCCGCGGGCCTGCGCCGGCGCCCCTAGCCCCCGATTCCCTTGCCTTCATGCATTCGCTGGACTTGCGATTGGCTTAAGAATCATAATAAGAATGATTCGTGTTAGCATTATATCCAGCCTAGACCTGGCTATTTTGGATTCGGCCTCATGCAGCAAAATCACCCCCGAGATGCGGGCGCCTCGAACGCTGCCGCGGCTTTGCGCGCCGGCGAGGTCAACGGCGCCACCAACGGCGCCGGCACAGGCACCGGTGCCGCCCAGCTTTGCTTCACGGCGGCGGGGTTCGCGGTCACGGCGCTCATTTCCGGTCATGCGAGGGCGGACGTCGCCGCGCCGGCGGCCGGCGAGCAGCCGCCGCTGCCCAGCGTGGAGGTGACGGGGACGGCCATCCAATCCAGCCGGGACATCTCCCAGTCCGTCGACACCATAGAGAAAAAAGAACTGGCGGAGCAGAACCTCACTCTGGTCCAGGATGCGCTGCGCAATGTTCCGGGGGTCACTTTGAATTCGGGGGAAGGCGGCGCTCACGGGGATTCGGTGAATTTGCGGGGCCTATCGATTCCTGACAGCTTCTTTCTCGATGGCGTGCGCGACATCGGCCAGTATCAGCGCGACACTTTCAATTCGGACGCGATTTCCGTATTGCTGGGGCCGGCATCGGCGGTGTTCGGCCGGGGCTCCACTTCCGGGGTGATCAACAGCATCAGCAAGCAGCCTCTATTGACGCCGCTGGCCGCGTTGAGCGTGTCGGCGGGCCAGGCCGGCTTCTGGCGCGGCACGGGCGACTTCAACTTGCCGCTCGGCGATTCCGCGGCGGCGCGCGTCACCGTGATGGACCAGCGCAACGGCGTCGTTGAGCGCGACCAGGTTCTCTATCGGCGCTACGGAGTTGCCCCGACTCTGGCCTTCGGCATCGACACGCCGACGCGGCTGACGCTGAGTTATTTCAAGGAAGAGGAAAACAATATCCCGGACTACGGCATTCCCTTCATCGACGGAGCGCCGGCCGCGGTCGACCGCAGCAACTACTACGGTCTGGTCAACTACGACCGCACGCGCACCAATACCAATATCGGCACCGTGCGCTTCGAGCATGATTTCAGCGACGAGCTCACGTTGAGCGACAGCCTGCGGTACGCCAACTACGGATTCGAGTACCTGGTGAGCGGGTCCTTTCTCGGCAACGATTTCGTGGCGCCCCCGCCGCCGGGCACGCCCTACGCGGACATCAAGGTCTCGCGCGACCAGCCGAGCAGCGCCGGCACCACGAGCCTGGCCATCAACCGCACGGATGTGACCGCGCGATTCGAGGTGGCGGGGTTCAAGGACGCATTGACCACAGGACTGGAGCTCAGCAAGGAGCAGTCCAATGTGAGCCGCTACACCAACGGCCTGGACGACATCGCGCCGACGCCCTTGCTCGATCCCGATCCCTTCGATACGCCGCCCACTCCGCTCACCGTGTATTCGAATCCGAAGGGCCGTGGCAAGGATGTGAGCGTGTACGCGCTGAACAGCATCGCCCTTGGGCCGCAGTGGGATGTGGACGCCGGACTGCGTTGGGACCGCTTCGGTTCGAGTTTCAGCGAAGCGTTCACGGACAGCGGATTCTCGCGCACCGATACCTTCGTGAGCCCGCGGGCCGCGGTGATTTTCAAGCCGGACGCCGCGCAGAGCTACTATCTGTCTTACGGCACCTCGTACAACCCGGTGATCGAGTATCTCATCGTCGCGCCCTCCGATCAGAGTCTGGCGCCGGAAAAGAACAGCACGGTCGAGTTGGGGACGAAGGTGAAGATATCGAGCGGCAAGGCCGAGATAACGGCGGCTCTATTCGACACCCGGGTCGACAACGCGCGCAATTCGGACCCCGATGACCCGACGGTGCAGCAGATGCCCTTCGATCAGCGGGTGAAGGGAGTGGAACTCGGCGTCAACGGCTACCTCGCTGAAGTTTGGGAGCTTACCGCCAACTACACTCACTTGAACGACAAGATCACGGCCACCACCGATCCTCTGGCACTGGGCAAATCGGCGCCCAATTCGCCGCACGATGCGTTTAATTTGTGGAGCACCGTGGAACCCGCGCCGGCCTGGGCGATCGGCGGCGGCTTCACCGCCATGAGCCATCGCTTTGCGGATACGGACAATACGGCCGGCGTGCCCGGGTACGTGGTCTTCAATGCCATGGCCTCGTATGAAGTCAGCGAGCATTTGAAGCTGCAGCTGAATCTCAACAATGTGGCGGACAAGCTGTATTTCACCGGCTTCTATTACACGGGCGTCGCCGAGAACCATGCTGTGCCGAGCGCCGGCCGCACGCTCATCGGCATGGCGAACTATCGCTTTTGAGCGCGCGCCAGATCATGTCCTCAGCCGCGCTGTCCATCACTTCCCTCCTGTCGGGCTTGAGTGCTCGGCGGCTGAACGCTCTATTTTCACAGGAGCCGAAGCGTGCCGCGGACTGGGTGCAAGTCACCGCCATGGAGGGTTTGCCGCAGGCGCAGCTGTGCTATGGCCGTATGCTGCTCGAGGGTACGGGCAGGCCCAAGGATCCGGCCGCGGCGCTCGGCTGGTTTCGGCGTGCGGCGTCGCGCGGCGACCTCGATGCCATCAACATGGTCGGACGATGCCTCGATAATGGCTGGGGTACGCCCGAGGATCCGGCTGCGGCGGCCGAGCAGTATCATCGCGCCGCGGACGCGGGTCACGCCTGGGCACAGTACAACCTGGGCCACCTGTACTTGGATGGGCGCGGCGTGCCGCGCGATGCGACCCGAGCGTACACGTACTACCTGCGGGCGGCCGAACAGCGGCATGAGCGGGCCATGAGCTTGGCGGGCCGGTGCTGCGAGGAAGGTTGGGGAACGGCGCGCGACCTCCCCGCCGCCGCCGTGTGGTACCGGCGTTCGGCCGAGGCCGGGTATTTTCGCGGACAGTACAACTGGGCCAGCCTGCTGCTGCACGAGGGCCGCCTCGCCGAGGCGGCGGTTTGGTTCGAGCGTGCGGCGGCCGGCGGCGCGGCGAGTATCCGGCGCGCGGTCATCGACATACTGGCTCGCGCTGCCGCCGGCGCGGACCCCGAATCTGGCGCAGATGCCGACCCCAGCGCGGCCGGTAACGCCCGCGCGGCCGACGCCGACGGGGGCGAGGCTTTGCGCCGGCTTGCCGCCCGCTTGCAAGCGCAAGCCGCCGGGTGATCCTTGTTCTTACGCATTCCGAAGTTGCTGAGCGAAGATCAACTGACGACGGTGCGGCAGGCGCTCGGCGGCGCGGCCGCACCCTGGGTGGACGGCCGCGTCACCGCGGGGCATCAAGGCGCGCCGGTCAAGAAGAATCAGCAGATCGAGGAGGCAAGCGCGGCGGCGCGCGAGCTGGGCGGTCTGGTCGTCGCGGAGCTGGAGCGCAATCCCTTGTTCATCAGCGCGGTGCTGCCGCATCGAGTTTATCCGCCGGTGTTCAATCGCTACGGCGAGGGCATGCAATTCGGTACTCATGTGGACGGGGCGGTGCGCATGATCCCGGGCACGGGGCAGAAGCTGCGCACGGATCTTTCCGCGACCCTGTTCCTGGCGCCTCCGGAGTCCTACGAGGGAGGCGAACTCATCATCGAGAGTGATTTCGGCCGTGAGACCGTCAAGCTGGCCGCCGGGGACGCGATCGTCTACACCTCGACGTCGCGGCACCGCGTGAGTCCCGTGACTCGCGGCACGCGCCTCGCCTGCGTGTTCTGGATTCAGAGCTTGATTCGCGACGATCTGCAGCGTGAGCAGCTGTTCGAGCTGGACCGCACCATTCAGCGGCTGACTGAACTGAAGTCGGATCCGGAGTCCTTGGTGCGGCTCGCGGGGCACTACCACAGCCTGTTGCGGCAGTGGACGGAGATTTAACGAACCCTTCGATCTTGAGTTATTCTTCCCGCCCTGCGAACTCAATAGCTCAAACGATAGGGGTCTCCATGAATCTGCGTACATCGGCGCGTTACTGGGTATTCGGGATGGCGGCCATGATTTTCGCGCAGTGGAGCGCCGCCGATGCTCCTGCCGCGGCGCCCCGGCCCATCGTGCTGAAGGCCGCGCACCTGTTCGATTCGGTGTCCGGCCGGTTGGTGGACCACGGCGTGGTGGTGGTTTCGGGCAGCAAGATCCTGGCGGTGGGGAGCGATGCGCAGATTCCCGAAGGCGCGCAGGTGATCGATCTCGGCGACGCCACCTTGTTGCCCGGGTTCATCGATGCCCATGTGCACCTGGGGCAGGAAGCGGGCCCCCATTGGTATCACGATTGGTTCGACAGCGTCATGCGTTTCCCCGCCGAGCAGGCGATGTACGGCGCGCACTATGCGAAGACCACTCTCGAGGCGGGCATCACCACCGTGCGCGATCTCGGCTCCACCGACTATATTTCGCTGGGACTGCGCAATGGGATCAACGCCGGAATGATTCCGGGCCCGCGTATGCTGATTGCCAACTACGCGATCGGCTCGACCGGGGGTCATGCCGATCAAGATCCGGTGCCGCCGCAGCGCATCGCCGTGGCGGGGCCGATCCGGGGAGTGTGCAACGGCCCGGATGAGTGCCGCGCAGCCGTGCGCTACCAGATCAAGTACGGCGCTGACGTCATCAAGTTCATGCCGTCGGGCGGCGTGCTGTCGCTGTCCGATCCGGTGGACAATCCCCAGCTGACCCAGGAAGAAATGAACGCCATCGTCTCTGAGGCCCATAATTGGGGGCGCAAGGTGGCTGCGCACTGCCACGGTGACCGCGCCGCGAAAATGGCCATTGCAGCCGGAGTCGATTCGATAGAGCACGGCACCTTTCTGAAGGACGACACGCTGCAGGAGATGAAGAAGAAGCACGTCTACCTCGTGGCGACGCTTTTCGCCGGCGCCTGGGTGGGCGAGCACCTGGACACGTTTCCGCCGGCCATCGCCGTCAAGGCGCGCGCCGCAGCCGCGCAGGCGCAGCAGATGTTCCAGCATGCGGTCAAGATCGGGGTGCCCATCGCCATGGGCACGGATGCCGGGGTCGAGCCGCATGGCTTGAACGCGCGCGAATTCTCGCTGATGACCAAAAACGGCTTGGGCGCGGCGCAGGCGCTGATGGCGGGGACCGCCAACGGCGCCGACTTGCTGGGCATTGCCGATAAAACGGGGACGCTCACGGCCGGAAAATTCGCGGATGTGGTGGCGGTTCCCGGCAACCCCCTCATCGACATGCATGTGACCGAACACCCGCTGCTGGTCATGAAGGAGGGCGTCATCTACGTGGGGGCCCCCGGCGCTCGGGCGGACCGCTGACTGCGTCAAAGGGTGTGAATTGAACAGACGTGACTTTCTGTGGAGCGGCTCGGCCTTCCTCGCCTTGTCGTCGCACGCTCAAGAGGCCCCGATCGCCGCGATTTCGGACTATGAGAGGGGCAGCGGCGGGCACATCGGTGTTTATGCGGAAAACATTCGAACCGGTGCGAAGCTGTCCTGGAGGGCTGATGAGCGCTTCGTGATGTGCAGCACATTCAAGGCGTCGCTCGCTGCTTGCGTTCTCTCACGAGTCGATCGTGGTCAGGATAGTCTCGAGACGTTCATCTCCTACGGCGCCGCCGACATCCAAGACTGGTACGCCCCGGTTGCAAAAGCCAACCTGTCCAAGGGTTCGCTTTCGGTAAGGGAAATGTGCAGGGGTGCGGTTGAGGAGAGTGACAATACCTGCGCGAACCTCCTGCTCTCCCGTGTCGGCGGCCCGCCGGCGTTGACGGCATTCTGGCGCAAGAACGGAGATCGGATAACCCGCCTTGACGACCCGGAGCCATTCCTTAACCGGACACCGCTTGGCAATTCGCGGGACACAACCACCCCTGCTGCGATGGCGCAGACACTGCGCCGCTTTGTCCTTGGCCGAGTGCTGTCGGACCCATCGCGAACCATTTTCACGGAGTGGCTGGTCGGCTGTCGGACAGGCGCCAATCGGTTGCGGGCCGGGCTCCCCGCCGCTTGGGTCATTGGGGACAAGACCGGGAACAACGGCAGCGACGCGGCGGGTGACATTGCCGTCGTCTGGCCCAAGGCCGACTTTCCAATCGTCATCTGCGTGTACACACGAGGCGGGGCGCCATCGGCTCAACAACTCGATTCTGCTTTCGCAGGCATTGGCCGCTTCGTTGGCGCGAAACTATCCAAGGGGATCTGAGAAGCAACTTGAGCGTGCGCTAGAGAGTTCCTGGGATACGACCCTGCGTTAGGGACGGCATTTTTGCAATCGAGGTCGCTGTCACTGAGCGGTTATTGCACAAGTAGATTAATATCTTGCAAGAGCGCGTGGATGGATGACATGCCGATCCCCTGTCGATGTAACGGAGGTTAGCAACATGGTGCGCGGCGTACTCGGCGTCGTGGTCGGCGCTGTTGTGTGGATGGTGGGGTTCTTGGCTCTTGCGATGGTCCTGGCGCGGCTCTGGCCCGACTATGCAATTCATGGACGCGAGTGGACGAGACAGGGTGTGTTTACATTCACGCCACCGATGGCTTGCTGCAACCTGGTGTTCTGGGTCCTCGCCGAGATTGGAGCCGGTTGGGCAACGGGAAAGATCGCGAAGCACCGCGAAGCGGTGTGGGTGCTGGCTGGGCTGGTGGGGATCTATCTCGCCGTCCTGCATCTCGTCCTCTACTGGCCCCGCTTCCCATGGTGGTACAACCTCGGCGCCGTCATTCCGGCTGTTCCCGCAGTGTTCTTGGGAGGCAAGCTCGTCAATCCGCTCCGTGCGGCCGTCCGTTGTTAGGCGGTGAATGCCCCGATTGAATTCGAGACGCCGCGGCTGTTTTTGAGGCAGTGGCGAGCGTCGGATCGCGAGCCATTTGCCGCGCTCAACGCCGATCCCATTGTCATGGCGCATTTCCCATCACCATTGACGCGTGAGAAAAGCGATGCGATGGCGGATCACTGCGAACGTCTCATAGCGGAGCGCGGGTGGGGGGTATGGGCGGCCGAGATCAAGAAATCGGGCGAATTCATCGGCTGTGTCGGGCTGAACATCCCACGGGATGACCTGCCAGTATCGCCTTGCGTGGAGATACTGTGGAGACTGGCGCGGGCATATTGGCGTCGAGGGTTTGCCACTGAAGCCGCGCGAGGCGCACTGCATGTTGCCTTCGAGACCCTGGGGCTGTCAGAAATTGTATCGTTCACTGTGCCCGCTAACGCCCGATCGTGCGCCGTCATGGAGCGTCTTGGCATGCAAATGGACACCGCCACGTTTGAGCATCCCGGTGTCCCGGCTGGGCACGTGCTTCGAACACACTGCAATTACCGTTTGTCCCGCGATAGTTGGTTTTCTAATCGAACAGGTGAAAACTCCTACGCACGCCGTTAAGCCACGCGCGCGGCGGCTCAGCTCACGCCCGCGGTACCGATGGGCAGAGTGCCGAGGAGTTCGGCTGCGCCGTTCCACAGCACTTGGATGCCGATGCAGAACAGTAGGAACGCCGACAGGCGCACCACGATAGTGGTGCCCGTGGCGCCCATCAGGCCCGCGAGGCGCGCCGAGTTGCGGTAGAAGGCATACACCAGTATGGCGAGCAGCACCACGGCGGCGAGCGTCTCGAGGAAGAACTCGAGCAGCGGGGGATGAAATCCCCTGGGCCTGCCGGCGCCCAGAGAGATGGCGACCGATATGGTTCCAGGGCCGGTCGTGAGCGGCATGGTGAGCGGATAGAACGCCAGCCGGCTGGGGCTGACGTCGATGGAGCGGGGGGTGGGGGTCTCGCTGCGGCGCTGCTCGGTGGCGTCGGGCTGATTCAGCATGCGCCAGCCGGAGGCGGCGACGACGATCCCGCCGGCCACCCTGAGCACGGGGATGGAGACGCCGAAGAAGCTCAGGACGTAGGCGCCGACGTAGAGCGATACAGTGACGATCGAGAAGGAGTAGATGGCCACCCAGCGCGACACCTGCGAGCGGACCCGCGGTTCGAGCTCGCGCGTGGCGCCGAAGAATATGAAGGCGCCTGAGAGCGGGTTGACGATGGAGAACAAGGCGCCGAACGCGAGCAGAAAGGTGGTCATAGGCCGCCCGCTTCATGCTCCCGCAGCCGATGGCTGTCCGAGGCTACCAGATCGAATCCGTAGACACGGCGTAGCTGCGCAATCTTGTCCAGCGTCAATCGCTTGAAGGGCGGCTTGTTCTCCAAGGCGTGCAGGGCGATGCCTTCGAGCAGGTCGCCGAGCGACAGATCGAGGTATTCCGCCAGGCCCTTGAGCACCTTGAGCAGCCGCTTCTCCAGCCGCACGCCGGTCTGAACCCGTTCGATTTCCCGCGGCGGCGTCGGGTGCGGAGCGGACTTCTTGGCGGTCATGGGGAGTTCCCTTCAAGGTGTTTGACGCCAATGATCGCAGGTTTGCGCATGCGAGGCATGCTTGGTACCATGGTACTAATGTACCAACCAGATTCGCCCATGCCCGCCACGCCCATGCCCCCCAAGCCCCGCACTCAGACCGGCCGATTTCACTTGGACGCGCCGCGCGAGCGGGTCTTCGCGCTGTTCACGGCCCGCGGCGAGCGCGAGTGGGTGCCCGGCTGGGACCCGGTGCTGCTGAGCGGCGCGGAGGAGCGCGGCAGCGCGTTTCGAACTTGCAATCATGAGGGTGAGGCCACGACCTGGATCGTGGTGGAGTTTCGGCCCTCGGAGGGGCGCGCCGGCTACGCGCGCCTGGCGCAGGGTTCCAATATCGGTTTGGTGGACGTGGTTTGCAGCGATTCCAGGGAGGGCGGCACGGATGTGAGTGTGACGTATACGCTGACGCCGTTGCATGAAGGAGCGGCGGCCTTCGTCGAGGATTTCCTCGAGCCGCAGGCCTATGCCCGCATGATGGAGGAATGGCGCGCGGCTACCAGCGCGGCGCTGGCGCGCAACCGCTAGTTCGCGGATTCGTTGGTGCAGGTTCGCCGAGGCCGGGGGGCCGTCGATTCCGGGATCGCCGGCGCGGGGCGCGGCTAGGAAGCGTTGGCGGCGTAGTCCAGCGCGGCTGCGTAGTCCAGCGCGGCTGCGAGCGGTCCTTCCCCGAGGATGTGCCGGCCGGCATCGCGGGCATGGATGTAGAGGCCGGCGCTCGCCCTCTTGGCGCGGTGCTTGGCTGCGGCCGCGGCGGAGGCCACATCCTCGGGGACGTGGAAGTCTCCGGGCGCCACGTACAGGCCGCCGATCGACAGGGTGGTGAGCGGGAAGCTGGTGCAGATGCCTCTTCGATCTTCGGCTTCGATGCTGCCGCGGCGGCGGGTTTCGGGATCGAACAGCTCGAGCGCCGCCGTGTTGAAGCGCGATATAAGCCGCATGCAGCGACGCTCCCAATCGGCGCTTTGAAACAGCACCACGAAATCGTCGCCTCCGACGTGACCGGCGAAGTCTCGCTGCGGATCGCACTCCGACACGATGAGGCCGGCGAGCAGCCGGATCATTTTGTCGCCCTGCCAGTAGCCGAATCGATCGTTGTAGGGCTTGAAGTTGTTCAGGTCGCAGTAGCTCGCGGCGAAGCCATGGTTTCCCGCGATCAAGCGGCGGATGTGCTCGCTGATGGGGATGTTGCCGGGAAGAAAGGTGAGCGGATTGGCATGCCTGGCGGCCTCGATGCGCAGTTCCGTCACCGAGCGCACCAGCTGCTCGGCCGTGCCGAGTCCGGCGTACCGCCCTGCGTCCACCAGTACGAAACCGTCGCTGAGATAGCGCTGATCCTCGGAGGTCAGGACTTGCACCAGATCTTCCAGGGGCTGGCTGACTTCAATCAACACGGGATTGGCGTCCATGAATGCGGTGCAGCTCTTTCGCCCGTAGATTTCCGGGTAGTAGGGCAGCATGTACCTTTCCGTGAACACCCGCCGGTTGATCAGACCCACCGGGCTGCCCTGATCTACCACGGCGAGGGCGTGCAGCCGGGGGCGGCTCTTGAAGAGTTCCAGCAATTCCTGGTTGGTGTTCGCGGGGGCGACGGCCGGCGCATCGATGAGCAATTGACCGGCCTTGGGTGCAAATTGGGACGCGCGACGGGACGCGGGAAATACCGAGATCTCTCTGCCCGACAGGACGGACAGCGCCGCCGCGGGAATGGTGCCGGTGGGCTCGGCCGCGGGGCGTCCCGTGGCATAGCCTTGTACGAATGCCACGCCCAAGTCGCGCATCACGCGCAAATCGGAGGTGTCTTCGATGCCCTCGGCGATCACGCGGCTGCCGAAGTTCTCGGCAAGCTGCAGCATGGCCTTGACGGTCTGTACCTTCTTGCCGTCCAAATGGATGCCGTGGCAGAAGTAGCGGTCTATCTTCAGGAATTCCGGCTGCAGTTCAGCCCAGAGCCGCAGGCTCGACTTGCCGTCGCCGAAGTCATCGAGCGCGACGGCGACACCGATGCCGCGCAGAAATTGGATGACCTGTCCCAGGACCTGGTGGTCCTCGACGCGTTCGTGTTCGGTGATCTCGATGACCAGCGAGCGCGCCGGCATATCGCAATGGCGCAGTGTGTCCTGAAACTGCCGGCGGCCGTGCTCGGTTTCCAGATGCATGACCGAGCGCGCGGAGAAATTCACGAACAGGAGACCCTCGCTGCGGCTTCGGGCGTAGCTTGTGAATATGACCCGGGCGGCGGCGAACTCGAGCTCGTTCATCAGGCCCGCGGCGATGGCCGCGGGAAACAAGGCATTCGGCAAGTGCAGCGCGGATCCGGCGGGCCCGCGTATCAGTCCCTCGTGAGCCAGGATGCTGCATTGGGAGACGTCGAGAATCGGCTGAAATACCGGATGCAGGCGTCTTTCGGCGAGCAGAGTTGCCACGGTGGGTATTTCCGCTTCGCGCCGTGCGTCAGTCATGTTGCAGATGGATGGATGTGCCGTTAAGTGTTCGAGCCGCATCTTTGAATTAACCGCAGCCTCCGGCCAGGGAGGCCGTCACGTTTCGCCCCGCTCGCGTGACATGAAAGTTTCACGCGGATGTAACAATTCAGCGCCGCGCGCGCGGCGGCGAGGCCGCCCAAGAGCGTTTACGCGTTTTCCTTGCGGTTCTCCGTGAACACCCAGGCGCAAATCAGGGCAAGGATGAGTAGCGGCACGAAGGCGGCGAATACCCAGAAGGCCGCGGCCTTCGTGGCGGCGATGGAGATTCCCGCGGCGAGCCCCGATAGATTGGCGGCGATTTTCGCGACCGCCAGGGTGGCGAGACTCCAAGCCACAACCTCAACTTAACTTGAGGTCAAGCGCGAGTCCATCGAGTGGGCGCCGCACTTTGAGGCCAAGCGAACGGTGCTTGCGGTCGAGCCGCGTCTCCCGCAAGCTTGCCGTCGTGATACCCGCCGAGATAACCGGTTCATGACCCAGAAAGCGCGTCCGCTGACGCGGATCTTGGGGCTGGGTTTCGGTTTGGCGATGGTGTTCGGCGGCACGGTCGGGGTGGGCATACTGCGCCTGCCGGGAACCTTGGCTGCGGCGCTCGGCGATTCTCGCTTGATCGTGCTGTTTTGGATTTTTGGCGGATTGTACTCGCTGCTCGGCGCTGTGGCGGTGGCGGAGCTCGCTGCCATGCTCCCGGAGGCGGGCGGCTTTTATGTGTATGCCCGGCGGGCCTTCGGCAATGGGCCGGGATTCGTGGTGGGGTGGAGCGACTGGGTGAACCAGGTGGCCTCGCTGGCCTATGGTGCGCTCACGGCGGCGGTGTTCTTCGGCAAGCTGTGGCCGGCTCTGGCCGCCAATCCTCGGGCGCTCGCCATCGCCATCATCGCTGTATTCACGGCCCTGCATTGGGCGGGGCTGCGCATGGGCAGCACGCTCACGCGCATCATCAGCTTGAGCGTCGGCCTCATGCTCATGGTGCTGGTGGCCGGCTGCTTCCTCTCGCCGCCGGCCGCGGCGTCGAGCGTGCCGCTGCCGACCTCGGCCGTATCGCTGCCGCTGATGTCGATGGCCATGATTGCGGCGGTCGTGTCCGCGCTGCGAGCGGTGTTTTTGACTTATGACGGCTGGTACTCGCCCATCTACATGGCCGAGGAGAGCACGCAGCCGGCGCTGACCATGCCGCGCGCGCTCATCGGCGGCACGGTGTTGGTGGCCGCGATGTACGTGATCATCAACATCGCCATCCTAAGGGTGCTGCCGCTGCCGGTGCTGGCCGCCTCGCAACTGCCCGCCGCCGATGCCGCGCGGGTTGTCTTGCCGCATGGCGGCGCCGAGCTCGTCACCGTGATTTCGCTGCTGACGGTGCTGAGTCTGGTCAACGCCGTGATGCTGTTGACGCCGCGCATACTCCTGGCCATCGGCCGGGACGGCTTCTTCACGAAGAAGGCGGCGCTGGTCAGTGCGGGCGGCACGCCCCGGGTTGCGCTGGCGGTGTCGAGCCTCGGTGCGGCGGCGCTCATCATGAGCGGCACCTTCGAGCAGATCGTGGCGGTAGCCGCCGTGCTGTTCCTGCTCAACTACGTTTCGGCCTATACGGCGCTGTTCGTGCTGCGGCGGAAAGAGCCGGCCATGCCGCGGCCGTATCGGGCATTCGGGTTTCCGTACACCACCCTCATCGTGCTGGGGGGCTGCCTACTCCTGTGGAGCGCGGCGATCATGGAAGACCGGCGCTCCGGCGTATTCGCCGCCTTACTGCTGATCGGATGCGCTCCGGTGTACGCATGGGTCGCGCGCCGCCGCCGGCTCGATGAGGCAGCGGCAGTTGAGACCGCACCCCCCAACGCTTCTTGAGAGGACCATCGATGATCCAGCCGGTGCGCCAATGGCTTCAGCGTTCTTTCCTGTTATCGAGAATTGCGCCCTGCGCGGCGGCGGTCGCGATCGCCTCGGCCATGGCTGCAACGGCGGCGGCAGCGTCGCTAGCAATCGCGTCGCCGGCAGGCGCGTCACCGGCAGCGGCGACAGCAGCGTCATCGGCGGCGCACGCGCCGCGCCCCGACCAGATCGCCTTCCTCGACCTGTACCGGGAGCTCATCGAGACCAATACCAGTCATTCCATCGGCAGCTGCACGCTGGCGGCGGAGAAAATGCAGGCGCGCCTGCGGGCGGCGGGATATCCGGCGTCGGATCTGCACCCCTTCTCGGTGGCCGAGCATCCCAAGGACGGCGGGCTCGTCGCCGTGCTGCCGGGCATCGATCGCGCGGCAAAGGCCATTTTATTGCTGGCGCATCTCGATGTGGTGGAGGCGCGGCGCGAGGATTGGACGCGCGACCCGTTCACGCTGGTCGAGGAGGGCGGGTACTTTTATGGCCGCGGTACCTTCGACGACAAATCGATGGCCGCCGTCTGGGTCGATACGTTGATTCGCCTGCGCAAGGCAGGATATAGACCAAAGCGCGCCATCAAGATGGCGCTGACCTGCGGCGAGGAGGCGGGCGCGGCCTTCGAGGGTGCCGAGTATCTGGCCACGCATGAGCGGCAGCTCATCGATGCCGCTTTCGCTCTCAATGAGTTCGCCTATGGGGTTCTGGACGCCGAGGGACACCGCGTCGTCATGGAAATCGAGGCGGGCGAGAAGACCGACCAGGACTATGGCCTCGAAGTCGTGAACCCGGGCGGCCACAGTTCCCGGCCCGTCAAGAACAACGCCATCTATCATCTCGCCGCGGGCCTGACGCGGCTCAGCGGCTATGATTTTCCGGTGCAAATGAACGACACGACGCGGAGCTACTTCAAGCGCATGTCGACGATCGTCGGCGGCGACACCGGCGCCGCCATGAAGGCGCTGGTCGATGATCCATCGAATGCGC
Source organism: uncultured Gammaproteobacteria bacterium (assembly GCA_963784105.1). Lineage (GTDB taxonomy): Bacteria > Pseudomonadota > Gammaproteobacteria > Steroidobacterales > Steroidobacteraceae > Bog-1198. Next base: position 42,534 of record CAWAQE010000002.1, on the reverse strand, counting down.
AGGCGGCGGCCATCCTGTCGGAGGATCCGCGGCTGAATGCCATGCTGCGAACCACCTGCGTCGCCACCTTGATGAATGCCGGGCATGCCAGCAATGCCTTGCCGCAACGGGCGCGCGCCAACATCAATTGCCGCATATTCCCGGGGGTCTCGGTCGAGTCGGTGCGCGAGACGCTGGAGAGCGTATTGGCCGACCCGCAGATTTCCGTCACCACCATCGAGCCTTCCGATCCCACGGTGCTGCCGCCGCCGCTGACTCCCGCCATCATGAAGCCGATCGAGCAGGTGACGGCGCGCCTGTATCCGGGCATTCAAGTGGTCCCGGTGCTGCAGGCGGCCGGCACGGACGCCATTTATCTCGCTCACGCGGGCATACCTACCTACGGCTTGAGCGGCATGTTCATCGATCCCGACCTCAGCAATATTCATGGTCTGAACGAACGCATTCGCGTGCAATCGCTGTATGACGGCCGGGACTTCTTGTTCTCGCTGGTCAAGCTCTACGCGGAGCAGGCTCGCTGAGGGCGCCGGCACTCGGCCGTGGCGAAGGCGCGCTGAATGAGCCGGCACCCGGCCGTGGCGCGGGCTTGCTGAAGGTGGCGGCATGCGGCCGTGGTGTCGGGAGCCGGCATCACTTCACTGCATCGAGGATGGCCTTCACCAAGGGCTGCGGCCGGTAGCGATCTCGCGAGGGCGTGAGTCCCAGGCGCACGACGACCAGCTGGCGCGAGGGAATGATGGCGATGCTCTGGCCGTCATGGCCCTCCATCCAGAAGGTGTCGGCGGGAATGCCGAAGGCCAAGTCCGGGTTCTTGCCGGGAACGAGGGCGTCGGAGCCCCAGAGCCAGACCAGGCCGTGGCCGTACTGTCCGCCCGAGGCGGCGACGGGCGAGGCCATCATGGCGACATAGCCCCGGGGGAGTATTTCCTGACCCCGCCAGACGCCGTCTTGCAGCAGGAAGAGTCCGTACCGGGCCCAGTCGCGGGCGGTGGCATACATGTAGGAAGAGCCTACGAGGGTGCCGTCTTCGTCGGTCTCGATCGTGGCGCTCGCCATGCCCAAGGGCTTGAACAGTTTTTCTGACGCGACGCCGGCGCCCAGCGGGCCCGCCGCATCTTGCACGATGCGCGCGAGAATGTTGGCGCCGCCGCTCGAGTAGCTCCAGAACTCGCCCGCGGGATGTATCTCCGGCTGCGAGCTCGCGAACGCCGCCATGTCGGGCTGCAGGTAGAGCATGCGCGTGACATCCGACACTGCGCCGTAGGCCTCGTTGAAACGCAGGCCGCTCGACATGGACAATAGGTCCGCGATCCGGATGCGGGCGCGGCCATCCCCGGTAGGCGTCGCCCACCCGGCGGATTCATCGAGCGTGAGCCGGCCCTCTTTGATCAGCGCGCCCACCAGGCCGGCGAGCACGCTCTTGGTCATGGACCAGCCGAGCAGCGGTGTCGCCGCCGAGAACCCGGCGCCATAGCGCTCGGCCACGATGCGGCCCCGATGCACGACCACGATGGCGCGCATGCCGGGGCCCGCGAGCGCATCGTCGGTCAGGAGACGGTCGAGCGGCGCGGCGGCCGCCACGATCTTGCCCTCCGGCCAGTCGGCGCCGATGATTTCGGGCGCGAATGTCCGGGCGGCGTTTGCCGCGGCCACGGTCACCGCGGTTTCGACGATGGCGCTGAGCGAACCGACATGCTCCGCGAATTCCACATTGGCGTCGGGGATGACGGCACAGCCTCGGCCCGGCCGCGCCAGGGCCAGCCCGTCGCCGATGAAGCCGAATAGTCCCGCGCGCACCAAACGGCGGTCCCGATCGACGGAGACTTGCATGAGGCGCAGCAGCGCGACCCCGGGGGCCTGCACGTCGGTGCGCAGCACCTCGTCCGGGTCGCGTCCGGCGAGAAACACATTGGAGCAGACCATCTTTGCGGTGTAATTGGCGCCGACGCGCAGGATGTCGGGCGGCCTCAGCCACAGCGCCGGCGCGAGGATCAGAATCAGCGCCGCGACACCGAAGGCAATGCGAAGGGCGAGCTTTGGGAAATTCATCGGCACGGACTCGAGCGTGTCGAACCGGCGCGGGGTGGTGGGGGCATTGGCAATGCTGTACGTGTCCGTACCGCGGGGCGGCACCTGGCGGGGGGTATTTTAACCTAAAGACTCTGAATTGCCCGGCGGCGCGAATTGCCCGAAGATAGGCGATGAACAAATTTCAACGCTTTCGACTTGCTTGCTGTTTCGTGGGCGCTGTCTGCTGTTCGGGTACCTGGGCGGCCAGCACCGATGCCAAGCCGGCGGCGGCGAGTGCCAAGGCGGCGACGGGCGGCTTCGAGCAGCTGGTGGATGATTTCGTTTTCGGCACGCTGGCGCTTTCGCCGACGACCGCCACCAGCTATGGATACCACGTTCATCACGGCGAATCGCTGGATGACATGCTGGATGATTTCAGCCCGGCGGGGATCGCCGCCTCGCGAAGCTTCCTGCATGACATCGAGGCGCGGATCGCCAAGCTCGATACCGGCTCGCTCGACGCGGAGCAGCGTGCCGATATCGACATCATGCGCGATGCGCTGGGTGCCTCGCGCCTGGAACTGGATGAGATTCAGAGCTACCGGCACAATCCGACCACCTATGTCGAGCTGCTGGGCAACGGCTTGTACACGCACTATGTGCTGCATTACGCCCCGCCACTGGAGCGCTACCGGCATATCATCAATCGATTGAACAAGGTTCCGGAGCTGATCAGTCAGGCGGAGGCGAACCTGCAGGATTCGCCGGAAGTTTGGAACAACGTGGCGCGCGATGAAAACGCCGGCAATGTCGGCCTCATCGACACCACGCTGCGCGCCGACTGTCCGCCGGAAGAGCGCATGCGCTATGACCAGGCCGCCGCGGCCGCGATTGCCTCGCTGAACGGGTTCAACCATTGGCTCGAGGACCACCTAGCGGAGAGGAAAAGCGATTGGCGGCTGGGGAAGGATCTCTACGCCAAGAAATTTCGCCTCGTGCTCGCGACCGGCAAGACCCCCGAGGCGCTGCTCGCGGAGGCGGAGGCGGATCTGGTCAAGACGCGCGCGCAAATTGCGCAGCTCGCGGCGCCGAAGACGGTCGAGCAGGCGCTGGCGGACGTGGCGCGCCAGCATGCAACGGCGGCGGACTTCATCGCATCGGCCAAGCAGGCGCTGAGCACCGCGACGGCCTTCGTCAAGGCCAAGGATCTTTTGACGCTGCCGCCCAACGCGAATTTGGAGGTCATCGAGACGCCGGTGTTCATGCGGGGCCTGTACAGCGTCGGGGGCTTCAATCCGGCGCCGGCGCTGGAGCCGAAGCTCGGGGCGTTTTTCTGGGTGACGCCGATTCCGAGCACATGGCCGCAGGAGCGTATCGATTCGAAGCTGCGCGAATATAATTTCTCGGGAGTGCAGCATCTGACCGTGCATGAGGCGATGCCGGGTCACTACGTGCAGGGCGAGTACGCGAACGAGGTGCAGCCGCGCTCGCGCCGTCTGCTGCGCAATATCTTCGGCAACGGCCCGTATGTCGAGGGTTGGGCGGTCTATGCCCAGCAATTGATGGCGGACCAGGGATATTTGGGCGACACGCCGGGTTACCGGCTCACGATGCTGAAGCAAATGCTGCGTGTGCTGGCCAATACGATTTTGGACATACGTCTGCAAACCATGGGCATGACCGACAACCAAGCGCTCGACCTGATGACCAAGAGCACCTACCAAGAAAAGGAGGAGGCGACCGCGAAGCTGCAGCGCGCCAAGCTCTCTTCCTGCCAGCTGCCCACCTACTATGCGGGCTTGAAGGGCTGGCTGGCCGTGCGCGAGCATGTGCAGGCCAGGCAGGGAGCGGCATTCAATCTCAAGGCTTTCCATGAGCGGGCACTCGAGGAGGGGGCCGTGCCGCTGCCGGTGCTGGATCGGCTGCTGCAGTGATGCCCGGAGTTGTCGAATCGTCGCGTTTACCTTATTTTAGCCAGCGGACACCACGGTCGGCCGCGGTATGATGTTGGTCGGATCGAAAACCGGAGCATCTATGAGTGTCATGGTTCCCGAGCGCACGCGCATCAGTGTGGATCGCTATGAGAAAATGATCGAGACCGGAGTGCTGACGAAGTACGATCGGGTCGAATTGATCGACGGGGATATGATCAATGAGCCGAGGATCAATCCGCCGCATTCGGCGGTCATGGCTCGATTGACTGAGCTTTTGGTGCTGTCCGTGGCGGATTCGGCGATGGTGTCTCCGGGCGGGTCAGTCAGGCTCGGTAATTTTTCCGTGCCGAATCCGGATCTGATGCTGCTGAAACGGCGCGCGGACTTTTACTCGGGGCGCAGACCTACGGCGGCCGATGTGTTGCTGCTGGTTGAGATATCCGACAGCAGTCTCGCCTATGATCAAAGCACCAAGCGCGCGCTCTACGCGCGGCATGGCATCGTGGAATACTGGGTCGTCGATGTGCGGGGCGAGCGCCTCTACGTCTACGGCGACCCGACCGTGGATGGCTACGCGCGAACTCTCGAAGGCACCGCTGCCGACACCATTTCGCCGCGGGCGCTGCCGGCCATTCAAATCAAAGTGGCCGCTCTTTTCGGACAACCGTCATGAATGCCGGTCTCAAGCCTGCACAACCCTCTGCAGAGGCGGAGCGCAGCGCCCGAGTCGATCTCGCGGCGTGTTATCGACTGGCGGATCGCTTCGGGCTGAATGAGGGCATCGACAATCACATGACCATGCTGGTGCCGGGCCACTCGGACCGATTCTTGCTCGCGCCGTTCGGCATGCATTGGTCCGAGGTGAAAGCCAGCGATTTCCTGGTGGTTGATTTCAAGGGCCGGGTGTTGAGCGGGCAGGGATCGGTGGAAGACACGGCGCTCTATATCCATCAGCCGGTGCATCGGCTGTCGCCGCAGGGGCGCTGCGTGCTGCACACTCACATGGTGTACGCGACGGCGCTGTGCATGCTGGAGAATTCGCGCCTGGAGATGGCGGTGCAAAGCGCACTGGGCTTCTACGAGGACATCGCCTACGACCCGAATTACAACGGCCTCGCCTACGATGAGTCGGAGGGAGAGCGCATGGCGCGGGTGCTGGGCGACAAATCGGTGCTCATGTTGGCCAATCATGGGGTGCTGGTCGTCGGCAATACGGTGCCGCAGGCATTCGAGCGGCTGTACTTCCTGGAGCGCGCGGCGCAGGCGCAGGTGCTGGCGCTGTCGACCGGGCGGCCGCTGCGGCTCATTCCGGAGGCCGTCATCAAGAAGACGGTGGCGCAGTTCAGCACGGGGGGCGCAGTCGGCGGGCGCGATCGCGCCGACCTGCACTTCGATGCCTTGAAGAGGGTTCTCGACCGCGGCCACTCGGATTACGCGAGCTGAAATCGCCCGCCTCAGCGGTGATTGATCCGGCGCGGGCGGCCCGCAGTCCGATCGTATTCCTGCTGGCCGCGGTGCTGTTCATCAACTACGTCGACCGCGGCACCATGCCCACGGCGGCGCACCTGATGCAGGGCGACCTGCATTTGAATTACGCCCAGATGGGCATGTTGATGTCCGCCTTCTTCTGGACGTACACCTTCCTGCAGATTCCGGTGGGCTGGCTCGCGGAGCGCTACGGTGCGCATCGCATTCTCGCGGCCGGACTCACCATCTGGGCATCGGCCACCATGCTGACCGGCGTGGTGCATACCTTCAGCAGCCTGCTGGTTTTAAGGCTGCTGCTGGGCCTGGGCGAGAGTTCGGGTTTCCCCAGCGTGGCGAAAATAATGGCGGCGGTCGTACCCGCCGAGGGCCTGGGCACGGCCAATGGGATCGTCGCCTTGGCGTACCTGGTGGGTCCTGCGGTGGGCACTTATGCCGGCGGCATGCTGATGGCGCATTTCGGGTGGCGTTCGTCGTTCTTGGTTTTCGGTGCGCTGTCGCTCCTGTGGCTGCTGCCGTGGTCGCAGGTGGCAGGCCAGGTGCGCACGGCGGTGCGCCCGCCCACGGCGGGTGATTCGCCGACGTGGGGGATGATACTGCGGCAACCCTCGCTCTGGGGTACGGCACTCGGGCTCTTCTCGAGCAACTATGTGTTTTACTTCATGCTGAGCTGGATGCCCTCGTATCTGCAAGCCGAGCGTGGATTCTCGGTGATCCGGATGACGCAGCTGGCCACGCTCGCCTACGTGGGATGCGCCTTGAGCGCGCTGGCCGCGGGATGGGCCATCGATCGCTACATCACGCGCGGCGGATCGGCGAATGCGGCGTACAAGTCGGTCATGGCCATCGCGCACCTGGGATCGGTGGTCTGCATGCTGTGCATGGCGCTGGGCTCGCCGACGACGGCGCTCGTCAATATGTTCATCTATCTGGCGCTGTGCGGCGCTTCCTCGCCGGGCGTCTACGCCATGTGCCAGATTCTGGCCGGCCCGCGCGCCTCCGGCCGCTGGGTGGGGATTCAGAATTCGCTGGGCAATCTGCCGGGAACGATTGCACCCTGGCTCACGGGGGTCATCATCCAAACCACCGGACATTTCACGAACGCCTTCGTGGTGGCTGCGGGGGTGAGCCTGCTGGGATTGATCGGCTGGCTGTGGATGGTGCCGAAGCTTGCGCAGCTGCAGTGGAAGTATGCGGACGGGGCGGGCGCGCAGGGGGCTAGCGCGGCGAGCGTTTAAAATTCTTCAAGAGTCACAAAACCGACCAATCGGGGGCATTTATGGATGAGCCAACGGTTAACGTTGACGCGAGCAGGAAGCGGCATGGCGCGTTTAAGGTCGTAGGCTTGTGTGTCTGCGTCCTTGCCGCAAGCCTGGGTGTGATTTCCCTCGGTGCAGGATTGCATCGCTCTGTTCCGGTCTAACCGGCACGGCGCCGCGCATTCCTCAGTCTGGATTGTCGCTGATCGGTCATGACGAGTCCTTGACGGCAGAGTCGTCCGCCAACGGCTCCGCTCGGCTATAACCGGTCAGGGACGACTCCGAAACGGCGACCCTGAAGCGGTCGTTCGCGGCTTGCGATAGTATCGACGTAGGGATTCTTCAGTGGACAAAAATGTCATGCTTGTAGCGCACAACTGCCGTGTAGTTGGTCAGCAACCACCTAAACACTGTCCGCGCGGCGCACTGCCGTGACAGGGCAGAAAATCAACTCATCGGCACTCATAACAAATGCAGATGCATTCCGTAAATTGGAACGATCGCGGCTTCAGGCCCTGGTTGAGCGAAATATGGAGCTCACACGGCAGCTTCACGCGGTCGACTTTCAACTTATAACGCCAACTGGTCACTTATACCTGGGAGATCAGTACCTTGGCGAGATTGAAACCGGCCAACTGAAGTACATGGCATGGGACCCTGAGGAAATGGATGTCCGCATGCACGCGAACGTGGCATTGCTGCGATATCAGGCAAGGCTGGAGGTGGACTCAGGCAGAGGCCAAGCCTCTTTTCACTGCTGGCATACCGACTCATACGAATTGATCCACGGCCTTTGGCAGGTCGTTTGGTCTCAGGCTACGGCGATCAGATAGGCAGCTCGTGGCCTCGACCAGTTCCGGCTAATAAGGAGGCTGCAGCGAATTACCCTATAACTGCCGTTCGCGATCGGCAACAACGGGGGTCGAAACCCGTGATTAGGATGAGGGCGGCGCCGATCGACTTGCGGGGTCACCGTGGTGTTCGCAAAGGATTGAGGACTTCAAGCCCCGAGAAGTGCTTTTCATTGTCCGTTACAATCACGCACTCGTATGTTTCGGCGACGGCAGCGACAATCATATCCAGGTCGCTTCTGGGTTTCCCGGCGGCGCGACCTTCAGACATGAGACGAGCCCAGACCAATGCCGCCTTCTCGTCAAACGGCAATATCCTCCCTTTGAAAAGCGACTGCGGACCCTCCGGTCCGACAAACCACGCCTCCAATCGTTCGCGTTTTTTGCCCTTTGGTTTATCCAGTATGCCGCGCCGGATTTCAGCGACCGTCAGGGAGGAGATGAACAAGTCGCCATCGGATTGCATACCCATCCATTCCAATAGCGATTCGGACGGCTCCGGCTTCGTTATATTGCTGATGACGTTCGTGTCGAGAAGGTAGCGGGTCAAAGGTCAACCTTGCGGCCGGTTTCCCTGGAACGCACGAATTCGAGATCGGCACCTACAAGTGGCGATCGACGCAGCGCCGCAAGAATTCCGCCTCTCTTCGGCGGATCGCCCGAGATTGTGCGGCCGATAGCGGCTCGAATTCGGGCCGAATCTGGGCTGTCTTCCGCGAGTCGTCGTGCGACAGAGCGGATCAAGTCACGATCTGCATCGAGTCCGAGCACCTCGAATCGGGCGATCCCTCGCTTCGTCAGGCGGGAGCGATAATTTCGCAACGCTCGCTTCTGTGCTGTGTCGCTCATAGTTTTCTCCGTAAGTATGCCCTGTAATATAGCCGGTAATACTGCGTAGGGCAAGTAGCGGCCAAATCACTAGTACCTCGGCTCAGTGATTTTGACCGGTTGGAAAGGCTCAACGCAAGATCGGCAGCGACTCGGGTGGCAGGAGAAGCGCGATGCTGCGCGCGGCTCCTGGAGTACGGCGGATGAATCCGAAGCGCTCGAGAGTGAGGATCATTTGATGCACCGAGGGGGCGGTGACTTGGAAGTAGTCCTGGAAGTCACGCTCTGCCGGGGGCCGGCGGTTGAGTTGAGTATAGGCGTAGAGGAAGGCCAGGTACTGACCTTGGAGGGCGGTAAAAGCCGGTGTTTGCGAGGGGCGATCCTCAGGCATGCAAATTGCTTCACTACAGGTCTTTCGGCAAAGGAACCGAGTAGTGAATGTAAGGTATCGGGTGGAATTGAGCGAGTCGGAACGGCTGGAGTTGCAGGCGATCTTAAGCGGCGACGGCGTGTTCGAAGGCCCCTGCGGGGTGTGCACGCTGTACGCTGAAATTACTGGCCGGGCGCATGGTTGAGCTGACCGAGCATGCGGGATTGTCGCGCGAGACGATCCGGCGCCGGCTGCACGAGAACGCCTTAAAACCCTGGCAGCGCAAGATGTGGTGCATCGCGAAAGTCGATGCCGAGTACGTGGCGCGGATGGAGGATGTGTTGGATTTATATGCCAAGACGCCCGCGGTGAACCATCCGGTGGTGAGCTTTGACGAAAGTCCGGTGCAGCTGATTGGCGAAGTCCGCAATCCCCTTGCCGCCGTTCCCGGACACGCGCAGCGCTACGACAGTGAGTATCGTCGTAACGGCACGGCGAACCTGTTCGTCATGGTCGATGCCCATCGGCCGTGGCGGCATGTGAAGGTCACGGATCACCGCACGGGGCAAGATTTTGCCGCCTGTATGCGCGATCTGGTGGATTTACATTACCCGCGGGCGCAGAAGATCCGAGTCGTGCTGGACAATCTGTCCACGCACTCGGCCGCCGCGTTGTACAACACGTTTGCCCCGCCCGAGGCGCGGCGGATCATGAGCAGGATCGAGTTCCACTACACCCCGAAGCATGCCAGCTGGCTGAACATGGTGGAAATCGAGATCGGCGTGCTACGCACGATGTGTCTGGACCGGCGCATCGAGCAACGCTCGGAGTTGGAATCAGAGATCGCCACCTGGGAGCGCCGTCGCAATGCGAATCGAGAGAAAATCCAATGGATGTTCGACTGCGAGAAAGCGCGCAAGAAAATGCGCCACGCCTATCCGCAGATCAACTCGCCCGCGAATGCCATCCCGGTGGCTGCTTGAACCGGTCAAAATTACTGAGCCGAGGTACTAGGCGATAAGGACGTGAGAAATTCGACTGCTCGATTGCGGTCATTGATGACCGACTCGTTTGGGTCGCGACGAGTCGGCAGTGTCCCCGTTCCGTCAAGACGCTTTAGTCTGGTTTTCCGTGAGAAATCGGCGAGCCAAATTCAAAAACTCAGACCTTTCCGCCGATGACTTGAATCCACTATCGCGAGCAAACACCAGCCCGCTGCGTGTGTCGAGTTCTATTCCGCCCTTGGCTTCGGTAATTTTGGTAACGGAAGTCCAATCGCGACGATGTGTCTCGCCTAGCTGGGTCGCGATAAGAGCTTCGCTCGTGATTTCAAGCTCAAATACGAACGGTCCATCGCCACCCGCATGTTCACGAAACAAACGCGGGTAGCTTGCACCGAGGGACTGACTTCGGATCAACCATGTTGCGAGGTAACTCATGACAGCGAAAAGCGCAGCACCTGCCACGCGGTTCGCCGCAGGTCCTTCAATAATCAAGTAGAGGAGCGAACCCAGCAACGTGGATTCTATTGCTCTGCGACGCCAACGCCACGTCAGCCACAGTCTTTTTCGCTTTACCGCGCGCCGCATGACGTCGGCCATGTCATCGACGGTAAATTCGTACTGGATTTTCACGATATTCGACACGCGACTAGCGATTCCTCCAGCGATCTTAGTTCATGTGGGCGACGCAAAATATAGTGTTCTTCAGAACTAGCCCGGCCACCGATCAACCAGATTTGCCATTCACGATTGACTGAGGTTGCCGAGTATTGACAGGCTTCCCGAACAGGCACCAAGTCTGCCGCAATCGTGGGCACTTCGAAAGCAGACATCCTCTACGATCCCCCGGGGTCGAAAGGGTGAGTTCGCCGGCGATCTCCATCGTGGGGCGGCCAGCCAAAATCGGGCACTCGTCACAGTTTACTCACTCCGAAAGACAGACACGCATAATTGGACTCGCCCAAGTCGCAAATCAATTCATCGCCTGCTACGTTATACGCCATGACTCGCACCGCCAGATCAATTGTGGGTTCAACACGAAGTACCCCGGACGATAGGCCTCCTTACTGGTTCGGACCCAGGCCTATTTTGGGCGGTAGGCGGCCGCTGGACTGGCGAGGTTGGGTGACCATCGCAATCTGGATGACCGTGTGGCTTGCCTTCATTCCGTTCGTCAAATCGCCTCACCATCCGTTTCTTAGCCTTGGGTTCTTTTTCTGTTGGCTAGGCGTCTGGATTGCCGTGAGTGAGTGGAAAGGCGAGCCTTGACGCCGGCGCTGCCGGACAGAAGGCGGCTGCGCCGCCCATTTCGCCGCGTCCGCCAAATTACGGCAACCTGGCGCGCGAATGCACTCTCCCCGTAGGCCGGTCGCATTCGGCAACTCCGAGCCAGTCCGGGCATTGATCGCATCAGGCAGCGGTCGGCCAACACCGGAAATTCGCGCTGATGAGGGCTCCCAAAGTCGGTCTTCAGGGAGGATGATCTGTATTGGTGCATGAATGAACGGCAGCGCGTCATAACACTGGGGAGGACCATCCGATGTATGCGGAGCAAGCGCGACGGCTCGCCGCTGTCGCCGGCGTGCTCGTAGTGATATCGATATTTGCCGGCGGCTTTGCGGAAGTTTACGTTCCGGGCAAATTACTGGTCGCCGCCGATCCGAATGCCACCGCCGCTAATGTTGCCGCCTCACCTCACCTTTTCCGGCTCAGTTTCCTGGTTTACCTCATCGATGCGGTCTGCGACGTCACGCTTACTGTCATATTCTACGTTCTACTACGACCGGTGAGTTCCACGCTCTCGCTTCTGGCAGCCTTCTTCGGGATCGTCTCCACCGTTACTTTCGCTACATCTGAGCTGTTCTACTTCATCGCGTCGATTCCAATTCTCGACGCAGCTGTCCAGAAGCATCTGACAATCGATCAGGGCACGCTATTCATCTATTCGGCGCTGACGTTGTACGGCTATGGTGGAACAGTCTTCATGGTGTTCTACGGCATTGCGACGGCGCTGCGCGGGTATCTGTTCTATCGCTCAGCGTATTTCCCCCGCTGGCTCGGAGCCCTCCTGCTGTTCGCCGGCACAGGCTTCATCGTCAAGAACGTGATTGCCGTTGTGTTGCCGCAATACGATTCTGACTTGCTGCTCGCACCGATGTTCGCGGCAATGATTGCCCTCGCTGCGTGGCTGTTGCTGAAGGGCGTTGTCCGGCAAAGGTGGCCGGTTACATCCGACTTCCCTTAGCTGGCTAAAATTCACACTTCGTGAGTGCCTCCAAAGCTGCCGTCCACGGCCGCATCGCCCTTACGACAGATCATGGCGTGCGCGCTTACTCAATTTAGTAATTTGCCTGTCTGGCAGGTCTCCATGCGTTAAGGATTGCCCAACCCCTGCCCATCAGTCTCTACGGGACTGGATAGCTGCGCGCACACGGGCAGGCGTCGGACAATCCTCAACGACACCGGAATTTGACCGCATCTGGTAGCTGCCGCCCACTTTGAATCATTCGACCGCCGGAATTGCGCGCCTGTAAGCTGTCATTCGCGGCGCGCGGTAGACTGATCGGTGAAGGGCGAAGGCAGATCCCGGAACTTTCCCAAAAATGACCGGGAATGGGCGTGTGCAATAGGAGGGGACGTGGAACTGACATTCCGGGAAACACTGCCATCCGATGTAGAGAGACTCTTCTCAGTTCGCGCCCGTACCAGAGAAAACCCAATCTCAAGAGAGCAGCTTGCAGAGCCGCTTCGGATCTCGTCGGCTTCTGTAACGGCGATGGGGAGACCGGCGAGATTCTTGTCTTGGCTGTGGTGCCTGCATACGAGGGCAGGGGCATTGGTAGCAAGCTCCTTGCTCATGTTGTTGAATGGCTGCGATCCGTGGGTTTTAATACTTATGGCTGGCGGCGTCATCCAACCCGGGTACGCGCTGTATAACCGCCATTCGGTGTGTAAATATTCATTGTGGCGGTGGATGTGAGAATCGAAAAGGATGGCATACAGCGACGTATTGGAGATCCGGACAGCCAGCGCAAATGACGTCCCGATGCTTGCGAGCATGCATGTAGCCTCGTGGCGAGAGACTTATGACGGCATCTTGCCTGACGCGATGTTGGCAGCGCTTTCAGTGGAAAGTCGAGCGGCTATGTGGGATCAAGTTGTGCGCCAGCCGGCATCATTGGGGTCTACGGTAGTCCACTTAGCAGAGCTCGATGGAATGCTCGCTGGCTTTGGGTCATGCGGCGCGCAACGTACCGAGAATTTAAAGATCAAGGGATTCGACGGAGAAATTAGTGCGATTTACGTCTTGCGTACCTTTCAAAGAAAAGGAATAGGGGCAAGGTTGTTGCGCACCATGGCGGCAGATTTGGTGAGTCGCGCCCTCATGGCCGCCAGCCTATGGGTCCTTAGAGACAATCTCGTCGCTCGACGATTCTATGAACGGAATAGTGCCCACGTGATTGGCGAGCGGGAGGACGTCCGCAACGATGTTGTCCTGGTCGAACTTGCTTATGGATGGGCTGACCTAACGCAGCTCAACCGAATTGTCTGAGAAACATTCCCACTAGTGGCCGAACCGTGAATGGGAAAGGGATGGAGATTTACGCGACGCCGGCCCAGCGAGGACCGGCCAATGGCCGTGAAATGCCGGGACGACTAAACTACACGTGAGCAGAGGCGCAAGTATGAATCGGGGCAAGGCGAGGTCCGCGTGAAAAAGCGAAGATCATGGAGGTTTTCACAGGGCGGCGCCGCGCTTTTCCTTCTGTTCTTATTGGCGCCTCTGGTCGCGGGTCTGGTGAGGCGGTGGCCAACCAGCAGGGCCCCACAGTTGCGGGCATGGCCGCTTTTCCTCGCATTGATCCTATTTTTGGCAGCTCTAGCCTGGTTTCTTTCATTGCGTCCCCTGATTCGGCAACGTCTCTGGAGAATCGCTCGTACATGGTATGAGGCGTGTTTTGGCATCGCCATTTTGTATTTCATATTCGCACTTTTTATTTTCGTGACCGGGTACACACCATCGAAATATCATCCTGAGCCGGTGCCGAGGAGCTCCGGCTTCGCTTTTCTATATTGGGCTTTGGTTCCGCTCGTCGTTGGGGGCGCATTCTACGTTTACGACAAATACAGCAAGCCGGAAAGCAGACCCTGACGACAGTCCGCACAGGGTCGACGCCGGGAATTGACCGCATCGGGCGACCGCTTGGTAAATATCTGGGCGGGGGGTCGGGGCGAGGAGCGGTCATAGAGGGCTCGGAATTGGCGGCCTCACACCGGTGGTTCGCGGATGGAGGCAACCTTGTCGAGCAAGTGTTCAAAATCCGTGAAATGATTGCCGAATCTTCGAAGAAGGGATTCCGCCGCAACTGAGGTAAACGACGATGATCGAACATCGTGTGAATCGCGCACAACGTGGGTGGGCCGTGCAGGCAACGCGGATTCTTGTTGGCATCGCCTTGGCCGGATGCGGATTCGCTTTGGTGACGAGCGCCGCAGCGGCGGCGCCGGATGCCTCGACCACGCGATTGGTCCATCGCTTCTTGGAGGTCGTCATCGCGCCGAATGGGACCTATGTGGCATCTGTGGAAGGCGATTCCCCGCCGGGCGGCAGTCCTCCTGAGATTCGCGAGCTGGTCGTGCGGCGCGTCGCGGACGGCGCGGAAACGCATGTCGCGCTGCCATGCGGTCGCGTGCCACAGTGCTGGCCCAGCACGCCTGCGTGGAGTCCGGACAGCCGGCATTTGAGTTTTGCGCTACGCACTCCCGGCACTCATTCGTACGCTGTTTATGATGTCACGCCGGCTGACGCCAAGCTGACGCGCCTGCTCAACTTCGGTGGCACGATCACGGGCTTGAAGTACAGCAACGAGGGCACACTTGCCCTGCTCGCGATCGCAAATGCCCGCAAGGAGGTAGGTGCCACGGAAGCGGGAGCCGCGGTTGCCGGCGACCTGGATGCGGCGCCCCCGGAGCAGCGGATCGCCACACTCATTGACGGGACTCTGCGGTGGGAGTCGCCGCCGAACCTATTCGTGTATCAATACGACTGGCGCCCGGGCGGTGCCGGCTTTGTGGGCACGGCCGCTCCGGGCGACGGTGATGACAACTGGTGGACCGCCAAGCTTTATGCCTTCGCACCGAGTGGTGAGGCGCGAGTCCTATACCAACCGGCCGACCTTCGGCAACAGCTCGCCGATCCGACTGTGTCGCGCGACGGGAAGACCGTGGCCTTTATTGCCGGAATCATGAGCGATTTCGGTTCCACCGGCGGGGACGTGTATACCGTGGACCTCGAAAGCGGCGCGGCAATCAACATTACGCCTTCCATGCGGGCCTCAGGCACGTCCCTGGCATGGAGCTGCCAGGGGAAGCTGCGTGCCGCGCTGCTCGCGGGCGACCAGCAGCAAATAGTCGAGTTGGGTACCGGGCGTTCTGCCGCAACACCACGCGTTCTGTGGAGCGGTACGGAAACTCTGCACGGGAAGTACGCCGGCGCGTCCTGGTCCTGTCCATCCGAGACCCTCGCGGCTGCATACGAGACCTATACCCAGCCACCGGAAATACGCGTGGGCCGGCTGGGCAAATGGCGCGATCTCACCCATGTGAACGCCGGCATGACCGCCCCGTTCGAGGCGCGCAGCCTCGTCTGGCGCAATGAGGGCTTCGACGTGCAGGGCTGGTTGCTGCTGCCACTCCACGCCAGTGGCAAGATCCCGATGGTGACCGTTGTGCATGGTGGGCCCGCCGCGGCCTCGCGTCCGTCCTTCTCCGGACCGGGTCTGCGAACAGCTCTGATTCAAAGGGGGTGGGCGGTTTTTTATCCGAACCCCCGCGGCAGCTTCGGGCAGGGCGAGCGCTTCACCGCCGCCAACATCCGCGATTTTGGCTATGGCGACCTGCGTGATGACCTCACCGGCATCGACGCTGCCGAGGCCGCAGCTCCGATCGATGAGGGGCGCCTCGGTATCACCGGTGGCAGTTACGGCGGCTACATGAGCATGTGGGCGGTCACGCAAACGAACCGCTTCAAGGCCGCGGTCGCCGCCGCGGGCATCAGCGACATGCTGTCGTATTATGGCGAGAATGGTATCGACGCCTGGATGCTGCCGTACTTCGGTGCATCGGTGTACGACGACCCGGCGGTGTATGCGCGCTCCTCGCCAATCACCTATATCAAGAACGTCCGTACGCCGACCTTCGCATACGTCGGCGAGCGCGACATCGAGTGTCCTGCGCCCCAGACCCAGGAGTTCTGGCATGCGCTCAAGACGCTCGGGGTGCCGACGGCCATCATGATCTACCCAGGCGAGGGGCACGGGCTACGCGATCCGAAGGACGCGCAGGATGCGCTCGAGCGCACGCTCGCCTGGTTCGACAAATACTTGAAATGACGTTGTAGAGAACCCGCCGTAATTTCCCAATCAAGTAAGCTGCGCGCTCGCGCCTCGGCTAGGCCCGAGAGGCTCAGGTGAATGCCGTTGCAGCTACCGCGTTTTGGTTCATCGTCTCAATGCCGCTAATAAAGCGTGCGAGGGCACGTCTGCCAGTGCAACCGTTCCTTCCCATCGACGTACGCGCACGTGCGCGGTATCGTTAGGCGTCAAAACCTCAAACTGCAAGAGACAAATTCCATGGCGATCAAAGTATGCCTGGCGGGCGCAACTGGCTGGGCGGGTTCCGAGCTCGCCCGCTCGATTGCGCGTACCGCGGATCTCGTGCTCGTCGCAGCGGTGTCTCGCAGGCACGCCGGCGACAGCGAGGGGTCATCGCCTGCGGCAATTTTGCCCTGACAGTCGTGTTGCGGCAGAAGTTTGCTGAAGCGGCCGCCAAGCCCATTCCGCAGTGGGAAATCATTGACTATGCGCACAGCGATAGGATCGATGCGCCGAGTGGGACGGCCCGGGAACTCGCGGCGCGCTTGTCGAAAGTGCGTCGTGCCGAACCGTCCGTGCCCGTGGACGCGACTGTAGGGCCGCGGGAGGCCCGCGGTGCCACACTGTCCGGTTCCCAGATTCACTCTATTCGACTGCCCGGATACGTGATCAGCGCCGAGATAATCTTCGGCATGCCCGATCAACGACTGACAATCCGCCACGACTCTGGCGGTAGTGCCCGCCCGTACGTCGATGGGGCTCTGCTCGCCATTCACAAGGTAGCGAACCTGGTCGGCGTACATCGAGGACTGGACTCGGTACTCGATCTGTAACGTGCAATATCGCTTGCAGCAGCGCCGCCAGGCGGTAATCGCCGGCCCGCGCGGTGAAATCGAAATGCCAATGGATTGCGTGCCTATGCCGCACGAAAGGTCCAAGAACGCTAAGCACGTGCAGCCCCGTACGGGCTGCACATGCTTAGCCTAAAGACTCGAAGGCGATTACTTGTAGACGGCCTCGGTGCGCAAGAGATAGTCGCGGTGCGGGGCAAAGTCCACCATGGAGCCGAAAGCCGGACCCGACAGCGGGTTGCTTTGTATGGCTTCGTGCAGGGCGGCCATCACTTTGTCCTGGCCTTCGGCGGTCGAGGTGATGTAGTCGATCCAGAACATGTCGGGCGACTCAGTATGGATGGCTTCCTCGTCGACCTCGTACTCGACGATGGTGCCGTTCGCCAGGAGTTTCTCCATCAAGGGTACGATGAAGCTCTTGCTCAGCATCTCGACCGCGTCATTCGGCGCATCGGCTTTGAGCTTGTAGGACGCAGTATGCGTGTAAGCGCCTTTCCATGACCCGGAGCGCCAATTGTAGAATCGAGTGACGTATATCGAGTCCGAGTGCTTCGTGGCGCTGCTCAGGATCGGCGATGTCGCCGTTCCGGATTTGTACATCTCGTCCAGGACATTGAGTAATCCGGCCATGGACATCGCACTCCACCAATCGTCGTGCGTGGGTCCCTCGTCTTGATGAATCAGGGTCACATCACTTCCGTAAGCGACGAGCGTTCCGCTGGAGATTGCCTGATCGAGAATTTTGCCGTTGGCCGATCTCGCCTTTTCCATCTCGGCCCAGCGAGCGCGTGGAATCGCCCAGTTCGCGAAGTAGGTGTACATGGGCGGCTTCTCCTTTACCTCGCTCGTCTGCGCGCCCACCGGCGCCGCCCATAGGCCCAGCATGAACACTGCGCACATCCCGCCCGTCACCTTCATCTGTATGTTGGTAGTCACGTTCGATCCCCTTTGTCGCATTGCCGCAATTTCCGTTATTGGTATGAGCGGCGGCTGGAGCATACGCTTGCCCGCTTCGCGGGCGAAGAGCGGGTGCGTCGGCCGGGGTCGACCGGCAACGGCTGAGCGCGATGGGCACGGGCTGAGTCCGATCGGCAAGGGCCAAGTGCAATCGGCAGGGGTTAAGTTCGATCGGCAACGACATGCAACAACAGCATGCCGCCCACCACGAGGAGCCCTAAGTGGATGTAGCGAAGAAAGCTGCGCTCATCCATGCGGCCGCTGAACGCGCGGCCGAGAAAGATCGCCACGAGCACCGCGGGCAGTGAAATCAAATAGTAGTGGTTGACGATGGGCTTCCACAGGCCGGCCAGCCAGTAACCCGCCAGAGTCATCAGGCCGGCGGGCAGGAAATATCCCTGCAGCGTGGCGCGAAAGCGCTGCGGCGACCAGCCGCGCAGCGCGCCGTACATGACCAGCGGCGGTCCATTCATGCCGTAGGCGCCGCCCAGCACGCCGGCCCCGAAGCCGAAGCTCCACGCCCATCGATCGTCCTTGAGCGCCATGCGCTTGCGGTCGAGCAGGGAGTACGTCGAAAACGCCACGATGATGATGCCAAGGCAGGCCTTGACGATGCTGCCTTCCACTTTGGTCAGCAGCAGGAGCCCGAGCGGAGTTCCGACCAGAGTCGAGAGTATCAGCCATCCGGCGCTGCGCCCGTGTACGTGACGCCAATCCTGCGCGAGGACGACCACGGCCACCGTGATGGAAATCAGCACCGCCACCGGCGCGGCCACATCCATGGGCATGATGAGGGCCAGCAGCGGTACGGCAATGAGCGCTTCGCCAAAGCCGAACGCGGAGCGCACAAATGTTGCGAGAAACAGCACCGCCAGCACTTGTAGGGTTGTCCAGTCTGCGATCATCCGGCCTTACGGGTATGCGGCGGTTAATTAGACAGTATAGATTACCGGCGGCCGCTGGGCGCTGTATGCGATGACCAGGAACCAAATCCTGCAGGGTGGGTCAATCACCAGGCATCCGGCTGCCGCAACAGGAAGTCTGTAAATGGATCAGACGAGGGGCTGGGGAGTTTCGCGGTACGTTGCGCTGTTGGTAGTGCTGGCCTTGCATTTGGCCTTCTTCGCGGCGCTGATGATGGGATCCCGAGTTCAAAGTATTTCTCTGTCCGCGGACTATCCGGTCGAATTGCTGTACCTGCCGCCGCCGAGTACCCCCAAGGTACGCTTCAAAAACTCCCGGCCCAAATCTTTGAGCGGAAATACGCTCATCGCACTGGCGCCGCCGGTGCTCGATGCAACCTCGCCTTCACCGGCGCCTGCGGCGGCTGCGTCGAACGGCAGCGGGCCGGGAGTGGATTGGAAGGCCGAAGCGCGCCGCGCCGTGCAGGCATTCGAGATCCGCAACCATGAGCCTGAGGGCAATTTCATATCGGGCTCACCCGCGGAAGACTGGTGGTGGCCGAAGTTGCGGCACGCCGCCGGCGAGCACTACAAGACGGCGAGCGGAGACTGGATCGTATGGATCAATTCAAGCTGCTACCAGGTCGCGGTGGCCGGAGCGAGTCCGTATGCGCCCGGCGGGCTGCTGCCAAAGACCTTCTGTCCGGGCGAAGCCGATGCATCCCGTGGCGAGGCGGGCGATCCGTCGGCTGAGTCTCAAAAGGCGTCTCCAAAGAATTAGCTCTCTCGCTTTCCTTCGGGGCCGCCCGCGCTACCAATTCGGATTGGGCAGTTCGCTGAAGACTTCTTGAAGCGCCTGGCCCCAGCGCTTGCGGATGAGTGCGAAATACTCGTTGTCCACGTCGATGCTGATGTGGGTGGCGAGCTTGAATTCGTCGCGGCGGATGATGGCGAGGTCGAGCGGCGGTCCAACGGAAAGGTTCGAGCGGATGGTGGAATCCATGGAGACCAGGGCGCACTTCGCGGCTTGCGCCAGACTGCTGCTGCGAGAGATGACCCGGTCGATGATGGGTTTGCCGTACTTCGATTCGCCGATCTGAAAATAGGGCGTGTCGAGCGAGGACTCGATGAAATTGCCGGCGGAATAGATATGAAACAGGCGCGGCTCTTCCCCCTTGATCTGGCCGCCCAGCATGAAGGTGCCGTTGAATTCGAGTCCCTGTTCCTTCAAGGACTCGGCGTCGCGTTCGTGGATTTCGCGCAGGGCATCGCCCACCACGCGCGCGGCATTGAACATGTTGGATGCCTGAAAAAGGCGCGGCAGCCTCGCGGATGCGCCGGCAGCGGATGTCTCTGGAGCGCCGCCGGGTGCTTCTTGCAGGAGGTTGACCACGGCCTGGGTGATGGCGAGATTTCCCGCCGACATCAGCACCAGCACGCGGTCGTTCGCGTGCTGGAACGTCGCCATTTTGCGGAAAGTATTGACCTGATCGACGCCGGCGTTGGTCCGTGAATCGGACAGCATTACGAGCCCGGTGTCGACCAGCAGGCCGACGCAGTAAGTCATGGAGCGAAATTCTACATGAACCGCCGACGTTGAGCCGGATCGGCGGTCGGCGCTGTGACGGGTGTCTGGTGCTGCTTGTGCGCGCCCCGGCGGCCGTCGCGTTAACTCGCGCTCGGGCCGACTCTGCGGCCGGCGCATTATTGCTGCTGTTCCGCCGACTCCGCGACCGTCACGTTGGCTTCCATTTTCTCGCCGCCGCCGCCCTGGCGCACGCCGCGGACGGGCGCGGCATCCAGGTAGTCGCGGCCGACGGCGAGGCGGCAGTAGGTGCGCACGGCGGGGCGCTTGTGGGTCACGTCCATGCTCTGCCAGCCGATTTCGGCGCCCAGCCAGACATCGACCCAGGCATGGCTGGCGGCATCCTGGGTGTCGCCGGTGTAGAGATAGCCGCTGACGTAACGCGCAGGCATGCCGACTGCGCGGGCAGAGGCGATGAACACATGAGCGTGGTCCTGGCAAACGCCTTCGCCGCTGCGGAACGCCACTGCGGCGCTGTCCTGCACGTCGCTGGTGCCGGATCTTGTAGCGCACCGCGTCGAACACGGCTTCGGCCAGGGCTTGGGCGCGGGCCCGCGGCTCGGTGACGGTGCGCAGGGCGTTGTGCGCGAAGGCGCGCAGTTCGTCGTTGGGGGCGGTCAGCGGGGTGGGCGCGAGATAGGCTAGGGGCGAGAGGGGTCCGTCGTCCTGGCGGCCCTCGGTGTCGACGGTTTCGACCACGCCGCGCACGACGATTTGAATTTCGCGGTGCGGCTCTTCGATGGTGAGCAGGTGCGAAATATTGCCGTAGGCGTCCACTTGCTCGAGGCGCCGGCCGGGAGCGGTGATGGTCCATGACAGGGCGCGCTGGCTCAAGTCGCGGCGCGGTGTCAGGTGCAGGCTTTGGACGCTGTATTTGACGGGCCGCTCGTAGCGGTAGCGCGTTTCGTGCCGAATGTGCATTTGCATGGGCTCACGCCTCCGCTGGGGGCAATAGGAAATCCGAGGCGATGCGATCGCCGAGATCGCGCACGCGCGCCAGAAACTGCTCGAGAAAGCGCGGCAGGCCGCCGGCGGTGATTTCCTCCATGCGCGTGAAATGCAGCATGGCATGCATTTCGCCGGCGCGCCGTTCGGTCTCGGCCGATTGTTCGTTCGCCACCGACTTCAGGTTCTGGTACACCTCTTTGCAGCAGCGCAGCAGCGAGCGCGGCATGTCGTCGCGCAGGATGAGCAGCTGCGCCACCTTGCAGCGGGCGTGATCACGTCGCGGAAGGCGCGCCGGTAGACTTCGAAGGCGGAGAGCGCGCGCAGCAGCACGCTCCATTCGTAGGGGTCGGGCACCTCGCTGGCGTCGGCGCCGGGCACGAGGTCGCCTTGATGCGCGCGTGAGAATGCGGGCGGTGCTGTCGGCGCGCTCGAGAAAGGTGCCGATGCGCGTGAAGTGAAAGGCTTCGTCGCGCATCATGGTGCCGATGGCTGACGCCGCGGGTCAGGTGGGAGCGTTCCTTGACCCACTCGACGAAGTCGCCGATGTCCGCATGCTGCGAGCGGCGGGCAACGAGCGAGCGCAGCTCGAGCCAGGTGGAATTCAGGGTCTCCCACAGCTCCGAGGTCAGCGAGCCGCGCACGGCGCGGGCGTTCTCGCGCGCCGAGCGCAGGCAGCTGAAGATGCTGCCGGCATAGTCTCGATCCAGGCTCACGAATTCGAACACGGCGGCGGGCTCGACCGTGTCGTGCCGTTTGCGATAGGCCTCTTCCATGTGCAGCGCCGTCATGGTGGCGCTCAGGGACTGCTCCAGGGTGCCGCCGGAGTGCGGCAGCAGCGACATGCGGTAGTGCGCGTCGACCAGGCGCGCGAGGCTCTCGGCGCGTTCGATGTAGCGCGACATCCAGTAGAGATGATCGGCGGTGCGGCTGAGCATCAGCGGTCGCGGGCATTGAGATCCGATCGCGTGTTTTAGCGTCATTGTTTCCAGCACCCAGGTGTCCTTGGTGCCGCCGCCCTGGGAGGAGTTGACGACCAGCGAGCCGTTGCGCAGGGCGACGCGGGTGAGGCCGCCGGGAACGATGGTGACATCGCGGCCCGACAGCACGAAGGGGCGCAAGTCGATGTGGCGGGGCGCCAGGCGTTCGTCGGCGAAGGTGGGGCAGGTGGACAGGGCCAGCGTGGGCTGCGCGATGTAGCGTTCGGGAGTGGCGAGGATTTGCTTGCGGAACAGGTCGATTTCCGCCTTGGTGGCGGCGGGTCCGATGAGCATGCCGTAGCCGCCGGCGCCGTGGACTTCCTTGACCACGAGCTCGGGCAGGTGGGCGAGCACGTAGTCCCTGTCCTCTTTGCGGCGCAACATCCAGGTGTGCACATTGCCGATGATGGGCGTCTGGCCGAGATAGAAGCGAATCATCTCGGGCACGTAGGGATAAATGGATTTGTCGTCGGCGACGCCGGTGCCGATGGCGTTGGCGATGGTGACGTGGCCGGCGCGGTAGGCGGTCAGCAGCCCGGGCACGCCGAGCATGGAGTCGGGCCGGAACACCAGGGGATCGAGGAAGTCGTCGTCGATGCGGCGGTAAATCACATCGACGCGCTGCGGGCCTTGGGTGGTGCGCATGAATACCGCTTCGTCACGGACGAAGAGGTCCTGGCCTTCCACCAGTTCGATGCCCATTTGTTGCGCCAGAAACGCGTGCTCGAAATAGGCGCTGTTGTGCGCGCCTGCGGTCAATAGAACCACGGTGGGATCGGCGACTCCGATGGGCGCGACGCTGCGCAAATTGTCGAGCAGCACATCGGGGTAGTGTTCGACCGGCGCCACGCGGTGCCCGGAGAAGAGTTCGGGGAACAGGCGCATCATCATTTTGCGGTTCTCGAGCATGTAGGAGACGCCGGAGGGGACGCGCAGGTTGTCTTCGAGGACGCGGAATTCGCCGGCGTCGTCGCGCACGATGTCGATGCCGGCGATGTGGGCGTAGATGCCCCCGGGCACATCGACGCCTTGCATCTCAGGGCGGTACTGAGAGTTGCAGAGAACCTGCTTCAGCGGGGATGCACGCCCGCTTTGAGAATCTGTTGGTCGTGGTAAATGTCGTGAATGAAGGCGTTGAGGGCGCGGACTCGCTGCTTCAGGCCGCTCTCGAGCTGAATCCATTCTTCGCGCGGCAGGACGCGGGGCACGATGTCGAAGGGGATGAGGCGCTCGGCGCCTTCTTCCTGGCCGTACACGGCGAAGGTGATGCCGACGCGATGGAACAGGGCGTCGGCCTCGGCGCGCTTCTGCGCCAGCCGCTCCGCGGGCTGTTGGGTGAGCCATTGGGCATAGCGCAGGTAGTGGGCGCGGGCCGCACCATCGCCCAGGGTCATCTCGTTGTAAGGTTTGCCGGCCAAAAATCCCCCTCCGTTTGGATTTTGAGCGAATTCCATGCCAAGCCGAGCGCTCGTACGCAATCATGTACTTGCGGCTATTGCGCCGCAATGATGCACCAAGTCAAGGCGCGGGCGGCCCGTCGAGTGTGCGCTTTGGTGCGTTAGCGCTCCAATTGGCGTGCCAGCGCATCCGCGGCGGGGACGCTGGGGTCGCCGGCAAAGCGCGTGGGAAAATCCGCGAGCAGGGTGCGCGCGACGCCGCGGCGTGCCGCCGCCGGCGGCGGCGATTCGCGCGATCTGCAGGGTGGCGGCGGCGGACTTGGGGCGAAAGGAGGGGTCGTCGGCGAGGCGGGCGCCGACCGACGTCGAGCGCCTCGCCGTTGCGCTTCAGCAGTGAGCAGCCGATCGACGTAGTCCTCGGTGAGGCGGGTCACGTAGCGCGGATCGCCCCAGGCGGCGACGCGGCCGCAGAGCCAGCGGTAGTCTTCGGGGGCATTGCCGCGGGCCGTCGAGCCAGGCTTGCAATCGTTGCCATGCGTCGGTGTGCGAGCCGGCGCGCATCTGTCCATAGGCGTCCCATGACCTCTTTCTCGCTTCGGTCGCAGATCCTGCCGCGCTGCGGAGTTCCTCGGTGCGTTCGGGAGAGGCCCAGGTTTCCGAGCCCCAGCTCGTGACGCCGCTCGTACAGGGCGCCGCCCAGAACGCTGAATATAGAGAGAATGCAAAACATGCATATGGCGATTTGCACCGGCAACCACAGTTCCCATCTCCCAGCAGCACTATAAGTAAGGCAGTAGCCGCCGATGATCGCGAGAACGAGGAGGTACAGGGGACCCAAACCGAAGACCATGCGCACCCAGGCCACGGGGTAGGCCGCCTTGAATAGATTTCCCTCCAGCCCGAGGATGGCGACCGAGGCGGGCAGCAGCAGCGCCGCGACGCCCGGCGACGATGATGGCGAAGTACGGAGCCCAGGGTGTGGCGTACGAAAATCACGGCGGCGCAAATCAGGCCAGGATGGCACTTGAGCGAGCGGGCGCTGCTCGTCGAGGGGATTCACCATCTGGATGTCGAGCGTCGGCGGCTCGTCGAAGCCTCGGACCGTGTGGTCGAACAGAACGTAGGCGTACTTGAAGAACCAGGACGTCAATATCAAGGCGATCGGGATGCCCGCCAGGCCGAACTTGGCGGCAAAGGCGAGAAGCACTGCAAAGACGATGACGACGGCGGCGGCTCCGCCGCGGGCGGGGCGGATCAGGTGGATGAAGAGGGAGTGATTGAGCTTATGCAACTATGTAGCCGACGCAGCCATCGCTGTGGGATTACTTACGATGCGTCCTTCCAGTATAAATGCTTTGAATAGCTGTGATTGAGAGGAGTGATTGCGGCGCCGCCGAGGTAGGGTTTCACCAATCGGCGAGCAGTGTAGAAGTACACGGGTATTATGGGATAGTCGTTGAGCAGCACGTCTTCGGATTTCCGCAGCAGCGTCATGCGCGCATTCGGATCCGGTTCGATTCGGGCGGCGTCGATCAGTTTGTTGAATTCGGCGCTGATGTAGCCCGGATCGTTCTGAATACTGTTCTTCGTGAAGACGTCGAGAAAGCTCGCGGGATCATCGTAATCCGCGTACCAACCCAGACGAGCGACGTCCCAGCGGCTGCGATCCTTTCGCCCGGCCAGAAATACTCGAAATTCGTCGCTGACGAGATTGGTGTCGACGCCGAGATTTTGTTTCCAGCTGGCGGCGATGGCGATCATGACTCGCTGATTGGTTTCGCCGCTGTTGAAGTACAGCGTCAGATGAAGTGGATTTTGCTCCGAATATCCGGCGCGGGCATAGAGCTCGCGGGCATACGCCAACTGGCGTTCGCGCGGCCACCCGGACCATGAGTACGCGGGTGGTTTGTAGTCGCTGATGCCGTTGGCCACGAATGAATAGGCGGATGTCACTCCGACCGTGACGTGCTCGGGAGATCAAATCTCTGTCAACCGCCATGGACAGTGCCTGGCGCAGGTCGCGATTGTCTCGAAGGGGTGCTTTGGTGAGATCCAAGGCGAGGTAAAGCGTTCCGAGAATGGGTGCAGTCTGTATTTGAGCGCCGTAGTTCGCGAGCGATGCGCTCGAGATCCGGCGCTGGAATCGTGGAGGTCATGTCCACCTGGCCGGCGACGTATTCTCGCATCTCGGTGGCCTCCGATTCCGCATTGATGTACCGAACTCGTTCAATCCACACATGGGACGCGTCCCAATAATTTGGATTTCGAGCGAACTCGATGTACGAACCAGGGACCCTACGAACCAATGTGTAGGCGCCGTTGGAAACTTTCGGCTGATCGGGAGGGGGAGGGCCTTTTGCATCCGCGTGCATATGCAGCGGGGCGGCTATAGGTTGAGAAAGGACTTGCAAAACAAATGGAGCGGGATGCTCCAGCTCGATTTGCACCCGGGACTGGTCGAGTGCGGTCACACCGAGGTCGGTGACCTTTTTCCGGCCGGCAATGATGTCGTCTGCGCCCTTTATGACGCTCAACCATGCGGAGGAGCCTGAAGCTGTTTGGGGATCGACAGCTCGCCGCAGGCCCTGAACGAATTCCTCGGCGCTGATGGGGTCGCCATCGGACCACTTGGCATTCGGCCGGAGTTGAAACGTATAGATAGTGCCGGTCTTATCGACAGTCCACGATTCTGCATCGCCTGGGACGATTTTCCCGTTGCGGTCTTCCGCCGTCAGTCCCTCGTAGAGATCGCGCAATACGGGAAAGGAAAATGTGTCCTCGGCCAACTTGAGGGTCCAGGGTGCGGGGCTCACCCGGCAATCCGCGTCTGAGTATGCGGTCCGCATTTGACTTATCGCCTTGCTGCGCTGCGGGAGCGATTTCACTGCCGTGCCGCTTCTCTCCGCATCCGGCGGACCCCGTTATGACAGCCAGCAATACCCCGCACCGCAGCACAACCCACGCAGATTCAAGTACTTGTCGGCGCCGGGTTACCGCAACACCAGGGATTTCAGTGGCTTGGTGCATACATTTTCAAAATTTTGACATAAGCTTAGGAAACCCCAGATTAAGAGAAAACACCAATTTGTTTATTAATTGTGTGAAATCGCTCACAAATGCCGGATAATGTAAAAACGGCCCTGTCGCTATCGCTCGTGCGGTTACTCAGGCCGCTGGTGAGAATTATGTTGCGGGAAGGTCTTACATATTCTCATTTTGCTGCCATTGCACAAATGGCGTTCGTGGAATCGGCTGCCAAGGACTTTGTAGGGAAGGGAATGAAGTCATCGGTTTCATCCGTGTGCGCGCTAACAGGCATGACGCCTCAGGAAGTTAAAGCTGCGTTGGTCGAACAGGAGCGGTTCGACTCCAGCGAACTGCTTGAGGTATCGAATCCGTTTGCCCGCGTATTGCATGGTTGGCACAACGACCGGGACTACGTTGGGCCCTACGGTTTCCCGGTGGATTTGCCGTTCGAGGATAGTCCGCTCAGTTTTGCAAATTTGACGGGCCGTCATGCGCCGGGCGTTTCACCCCACGTCGTATTGAAAGAACTTCAGCGAGTGGGTGCGGTGACAGAAGTCGGACTCAACATCTGGAAGCCCCTGAAGCAAGAATATATCGAGCCGAGTCTTTCGCCTGAGAATCTCGGCCGGATGGCCAGTCTCGTCGAATCCCTGCTTTCGACTTTGGAAAACAACACGCGCAACAAGAGAGACGGCACCGATCTATTCGAGCGAACGATGATCGTCGATGCGCCCTTGACCGGCGCGCAACTACTTGAGTTGCAGGGTTACTTGAAAGTTTTCGGCGGCCAATTCCTGCAGCGCGTCGACACTTTTGCGGCAGTGGATTTGCAGGAAAAAATGGGTGTCAGGCCCGGCGAAACGGCGGATATCCGCGCCGGTCTGCAATGTTTTCTTTACGTGGAATCAGCTCCCGACGAGACGCGCTTGCGGGACGCAATCGAATTTACACAACCGATACATTGACTCGAACTCTAAGTTGAAGGGGAAGGGGATGAAGGACAGGAACGACAGGACGTTGGGGATGACCAGGGCGATCATCAGCGGTGCAGTCACCATGCTTTGCTGCGCGGCGGCCATGCCTGTGCAAGCGGAAGTGACGGGAGCACAACTGAAGAACCTTTACGGGGCTGAGCTGCAGGTGTTGGGAGATGTTGAAAGCATCGACCGCGCGCATGGCGTACTTCTGGTCGCGGGTCAACATGTGTCCGTGGCAAAGGAGACGCTGTTTTCGTACAACGGCGTCCCGGTGGAGGATCAGGCCAGCGCGCTTCAGATGATTCAGCCGGGTGACCTGCTTGCCGTCACCGGTGCGCTCGACGCACCCGCCCGCTCAGTCAGTCAGACTCAAAGAAGCATACGTCCCCGGGGCGACCACTCTATTCGTTAAGGCCAAGGTGCTGTCGGTCGACGAGTCATTGGGTAGGGCAACGGTCGACGGATTGGGTGTCGACCTCACTCCCTCGATGGCCAGCTCTGCCAAGGTTGAGGCGGGAGAGGTGATCGAGGCTGTGGGCATTCGACCCGCGGCGAAAGGACTATTACTCGCGAACGCCGTGACCCCGAGTTCCATCGTGGGGACTTCGTCCATCGTCGGAACGTCGGGTACACGATCAATCGTGGGGACTTCGTCGATCGTGGGCACGTCGCTGGTGAAGCCTCGGTCGATCGTAGGCACTTCATCGATCGTCGGCACCTCGTCGATAGTCGGTACGTCATCGATCGTCGGTACTTCATCCATTGTGGGTACTTCGTCGATCGTGGGCACTTCATCGATCGTGGGCACTTCATCGATTGTTGGCACGTCGTCGATTGTCGGTACCTCGTCCATCGTGGGCACGTCGACCGTCAAGCCCAGCTCCATTGTGGGTACGTCATCGATCGTAGGCACTTCGCTCGTTAAGCCGCGGTCGATCGTCGGCACGTCGTCGATTGTCGGTACCTCCTCGATTGTCGGCACTTCGCTGGTGAAGCCGCGGTCGATCGTTGGTACTTCCTCGATCGTGGGTACCTCGCTCGTGAAACCCAGGTCGATTGTGGGCACTTCATCGATCGTGGGCACCTCGTCCATCGTAGGCACTTCATCAATTGTCGGCACGTCGTCGATCGTCGGCACCTCGTCCATCGTGGGCACGTCGACCATCAAGCCCAGGTCGATTGTGGGCACGTCGTCGATCGTAGGCACGTCGCTCGTGAAGCCGCGGTCGATCGTTGGTACCTCTTCGATAGTGGGCACCTCGCTGGTGAAGCCCCGATCGATAGTCGGCACTTCATCGATCGTAGGCACTTCATCGATCGTAGGCACGTCGTCGATCGTCGGTACATCCTCGATAGTAGGCACCTCGTCCATCGTAGGCACGTCGACCGTCAAACCCAGGTCCATTGTGGGTACGTCGTCGATCGTAGGCACCTCGCTGGTTAGGCCGCGTTCGATCGTGGGCACTTCATCGATCGTGGGTACTTCCTCGATCGTGGGCACCTCGTCCATCGTAGGCACGTCGACCGTCAAGCCCAGATCCATTGTGGGTACGTCGTCGATCGTGGGTACCTCGCTGGTCAAGCCGCGCTCGATTGTGGGCACTTCATCGATTGTGGGTACATCCTCGATCGTCGGCACCTCGTCCATTGTGGGCACGTCGTCTATCGTAGGCACCTCGCTCGCCAGGTTCTGGTCGATTGTTGGCACTTCGTTAGTGAAGCTTTGGTCGATTGTGGGTACTTCCTCGATCGTAGGGACGTCGTCGATCGTAGGCACTTCATCGATCGTAGGCACTTCATCGATTGTGGGCACCTCGTCGATCGTCGGTACATCGTCCATCGTAGGCACTTCGGCCGTGAGGCCCAGGTCAATTGTCGGTACATCTTCTATTGTAGGAACCTCCAAGCTAGTACAGGTCAGTGCCACTCCGTCTTCGACGGGTACGCATACCTGGCTAGACTAGCCGCAAGACGGTCTTAAACGCGAGGTGACTCCTGTAGGCTCGAAAAGCCTGCAGGATCTACCCACAATATCGGGGCCACAGTGCCGCTTCGGCGCTATGCTCGCAAGTCGAGCCTGCTGCACGCCGCCTGGACCTTAGACGGCTTTTACAGAGTGGAGTTTCACCGCCCGTCCGTCCTTCGAGCGTCGCCCCATGTCTCACTCCCTAGTCTGCTGGAATTGCGGCGCGTCGTTGTCGGCGCTTAGTTTGCCGCTTCGGCGCCTTGATGTTTGCAAGGCGTGTAATGCGGAATTGCACGTGTGCAGGATGTGCGTTGAGTACGACACGTCGTATGCGAAGCACTGCAAGGAGCCGACGGCGGAGGAGGTGCGCAAGAAGGATGAGGCGAATTTTTGCGATCACTTCAAGCCGAAGGCGGGGGCCTACGTAGCGAAGGATGGGGCGGAACTCGCGCGGGCGAAGTCGGCGCTGGACGATCTGTTCAAGAAGTGACGCCTCGGCCATACTCCGAGCGAAGCCTGCCGCCAAGTGGTGGTTGCATACTCTTGTTCTAGGGGGATCCCGCATATTCAGGCTAGGGGTACTCCGCGTCCGTGTGGACCGTATATGCTAGGAAGTCGGGGATTTCTGCTCGGGACCGGAGTACGAAAGGATGGCAACATCTCCGGATTATCTGAGGCTTGCGACCAGTTCGACGCGGGCCTTAGCGGATGCGGCTCTAGATAGTCTGCGTGAGGCTGTGGTGGTGATCGATGCCCGCCACAAGCACCTACCCGTGGTACTTGCCAATGCGTCCGCGCGCCGCTGTCTGACGGCTGCGGAGCCGGCGGGTTTGATGGAATCCTCGCTGCATCGGTGGCTCGCGGGCCCGTCGGCGGCGGCGATCGACGCCACGCTGGCATCGATGCCGGACACCGGATCGTCCGCTGTCCAAGTGCTTGAATGGCGGAGCGCGCAGGGCGAGATATCCGCCGTGACGGAAATCAAGCCATTGACCATGTCGGCCGATCAACGCCTGGTCATGCTGACCTTCGCTCCGGCGATCTCTGAGCCCGACGTATTGGCGGCCATCGACAATCTGCCCTTCGATCTTCTGATCCTGGACAAGGACCTGCGAGTCACCTACGCCAATGCGGGCGCGTTTCGCTCGGGGGCGTCTCCCGCGGGCGGGTTGCGCGGCGCTTCTGCGCTGCGGCTGACGCCGGCCTCCGCGCTGCACCCGGACGTCTTTGCGCGCGCCCTGCAGGGCCGCTCTTTCCACGAGGATGCGGTTGAAATCGCCTCCGTGACGGGCTTCACGCGATGGTTCGAAGTCGATGTACAGCCGCTGAAAAACGCGTCGGAAATCGTCGGTCTGGCGGTGCTGTCGGTCGACGTCACCGAGCGCTCCCTGAGCAGGCGCTCGCACAATAGCAGCGAGCGCCGCTTATTGGCGCTTACCGAACATGCGCGCGACATCATCACGGTTGCCGCGCCGGATGGAAAGGTGCAGTACGTGAGCGGCGGCGTAAGAAACGCTCTCGGCTATACCTCCGAGGAGCGGCAATCCAATAATTTGTTCGATCACGTGCACCCGGACGACTGCGAGTCTCTGCACGCCAAGTACCGGCAATTGGTCGACGGCGAGATCAAGGGCTATTCGTGGGAATTTCGCATCCGGCACAAGGACGGCTCCTATCGCTGGCTGGAGTCGAGCTTCACTTCCGCGCTCGATAATCCGCTGATCGCGGGTGTGGTCATCAATTCCCGGGACATCACCGAGCGCAAAACGGCGCAGTGCCAGCTGGCCCAGCGCGAGGAGGTGTTTCGTCTGGCGGCGGAGGCCGTCAACGGCATCATCTCTGAATGGGATATTGCCAGCGGCCACGTGCATCGCTCCCGAGGCGTGCTCGAGGTGTTGGGCCTCGAGCCCGGCGAACTCGAGGCGACCGCGGATGCCTGGTACGCGCGAATCCATCCCGCCGATTTCGAGTCGACCAAGAAGGCGATCAACCTGGGGCTGCTCAATGGCCGAGGCTGGACGGCCACCTACCGTGTTCGGGATGTGCGCGGGCGCTACCGCTCCATACTGGAGCGCGGCCTCATTCAGCGCAACGCCGGCGGGGATCCGGTGCGCGCCATCGACTGCTGCGTCGATGTGTCGGAAATCAACCGCGTCACCGATCTTCTGGCTGAAACTCAGCGCGCCGCCAAAATGGGCGGCTGGGAATATAGCTATGCGACGCGGGAGCTGACTTGGACGGATGAGATGTACCGCATCTATGAGGCCAGCCCGGAGGAATTCGCGGTGTCCTGGCACTCGATGCTGGCGCAATGCACGCCGGAATCGCGGCAGCGTTTCCACAATGCCTGCCGGCGATCGGAAGTGACCGGAGGCCAGCTCGAGCTCGAGCTCGAAATCACGACCTTGAAGAACCAGCGCCTGTGGGTGCGGATCATCGGGCATCTGGAGATGCTCGACGGCCGCCCGTTCCGCGCCTTCGGTTCCGTGCAGAACGTGCAGGCGCAGAAGGCGGCGCAAATCGCCCTGGAGAACAGCACCGGGTGGCTGAAGCTGTCGATGAGCATGGCGAACATGCACGCCTTTCGCTGGGACCGGGCGAGGGATGAGTTCGAGTTCGCCATCGTCGATGGGCCCAAGGTGGACTTGCCGAACGTGTTCTCGGGCATGAAGAAATTAATGACGCGGGTGCATCCCGCGGATCGGCAGGTGGTGAGCCGGGCCATCGAAGATGCCTTTGCGGCGGAGTCCGAAGTACAGAGGGAGTTTCGGCTCAAATCCGACAGCGGCCGGTACCATTGGTACGCGGCCATCGCGCGGCCCTTGTTTGGCGATGCCGGCCTGCCGCGCGGCTTGGTGGGGGTCATTCAGGACATTACCGAACGGCGCGATTCCGAAGTGCGGCTGCGCCGCTCCGAGGAGCTGCTGCGCGCCACCACGGCGAATGCGGCGGACACGCTGCTGCTGGTCGATACCCAGCTTCGGGTCCGCTTCATCAACAAGAGCGTCGGCGGCATGAGCATCGAGGAAATCATCGGGCGAGAGATCGGCGTTCTCTTGCCGGCAGAGGCGCGCGATGCAGCCGTGCACAAGCTGCGCCAGATTTTGGACACGGGTGAGACCGCGACTTACGAGTTCGAGTCGGGCGGGGGCGATGAGGTGCGGTATTTCGAAAACCGCGCCGTGCTGGTCCGCGACGACGGCATCGCCACGGGCATTTCGATTTCGACTCGCGACATCACCGAGCGCAAGCGCCTGGAGCAGGAAATTCTCGATGTATCGGGGCGCGAGCGGCAGAGCATCGGCCGCGACTTGCACGATGGCCTGGGGCAGGAACTGACCGGCGTGGCATTGATGCTGCGAGGCCTCGCGGGCCAGGTGCGTCAGCGCTGCCCCGAGGCGGTGGATTCGGTGAATGAAATCGTCGGGCTGGTCAACCAGTCGATCGAGAATGCGCGCTCGCTGGCGCGCGGACTGTTGCCGGTGCGCACGGAGACCGGAGGGCTGGTCTTCGCACTGCGGGAGCTCGCCTCCCGCAGCCGGGACTTGTACGGCTTGGAGGTTAATTTCCGGGCCGAGGTGTGGCCGGAGCTCACTCTCGATGAAACGGACTCAAGCCATCTCTACCGCATAGCACAAGAGGCGCTCACGAATTCCGCCCGGCACGGCCATGCCACGGCGGTCGAAATCTTCCTGTTGGTCACCCGGAACACCTTTTTGCTATGTATCACCGATAACGGTGAGGGTTTTCGCCCTCCAACGTCGCCATATACTGGTATGGGTTTGAAGATAATGAAGTATCGTGCCGGTATGATTGGCGCGAGGTTTGAGATTGCTCCCCACGAGCCACGCGGGACTGTGGTTCGAATTTCGGGGGAACAACCGTTGATGGCGGCCGTACAGCCGGTGCGCGTCAATTAAGGAGCGAGTAATGATGGCTGCGAACAGTACATGGGTGCGTTCCCAGGTTTCCAACTCGGGAGCCAATGCGGGAAAGCGCAGGGTCCGGCGGGTATTGATCGTCGATGACCATCCGATCGTCCGTCAGGGATTGCGCCGCGTCATGGAAAACGAGGAGGACCTCACCGTCTGCGGCGAGGCCGAAACCGCGCGCGATGCGCGCAGCGCCATCAAGGAGCTCAGCCCCGATGTGGTGATCGCCGACATCAGCCTGAAGCAGGGCGATGGCATCGAGCTGGTGCGCGACGTGCGCGCCCATCATCCGCAGCTGCCGATTCTGGTGCTGTCCATGCACGATGAAACCATTTATGCCGAGCGCATGCTGTCCGCCGGCGCCAACGGCTACATCATGAAGCAGGCCGCCAGCGAACAATTCCTGGTATCGCTGCGGCGCGTGCTCGACGGCGGCATCTATGTGTCCGAGGCCGTCGGCAACAACATGATTCAGAAGTTCGCGGCCGGCGGCACGTACATATCGGCCAATCCCATCGACCGGCTGAGCAATCGCGAATTGCAGATTCTGCACATGATCGGCAAGGGCATGAGCACCCGCGAAACCGCGCACTCTTTGAACCTCAGCATCAAGACGGTGGAATCGCACCGGCAGCGCATCAAGCGCAAGCTGAATCTCACCACCGGTACTCAACTGGTGCAGTACGCGGTGAACTGGTTCACCGGCCGTGAAGCGGCCGCCACGGGCTATGGCGTCAAGGAACCCACCGGCCCGACCAGCGAGACCGGCGGCGGTCCCTGAGACCGGCGCCGGCCCTTAAGACCGGCGGCAGCCGCAAAGACTGGCGGCGGCACCGAGACCGGCGGGGGCCCCAAGACCCGGACGGCGAACCTGGGCAGGGGCGGCCGGGCGCCGATTAGGGATATCCCTCAGGGATCAGTGCACAATTCCCGCATGAAGGATTCGTGTGCGGTAGTACGGGGATTTACAATAAGTCACGCCGGTTTGGGTCAAGTCGACGCATGTTGCGCCGATAGACCCAAGTACTAGAAACCGGGTGAGGGTTCCCAAACGTGTCTGAATTGGAATCTGTGACCTCCATCACAGTCGTCCCTTCGCCGACGATTTTGCTCGCCGAGGACGATCCGGTGACGCGGATGCTGATGACCCGCTTTCTGAAGAAGGCGGGGTACGAAGTCGATGCCGTGGCCAACGGTTCCGATGCGCTCGACCGGATGACCAAGCGCTACTACCCCATGCTGGTGACCGATTGGGAAATGCCGGAAATGGACGGCGTCACCCTGTGCAAGGCGGTGCGCAACCTGCAGCTCGACGGGTATGTGTATGCACTGCTGCTCACGGCACGCGATTCCAAGGAGCACATCATCGCGGGCCTGGAAGCGGGCGCCGATGACTATCTGATCAAGCCCGTGCACGAGCCTGAATTGATCGCCCGCCTGAATGCCGGAAGGCGCATTTTGAACCTCGAGCATTCGCTGCGGGTGGCGAACCAGCGCAATCGCATTCTGTCGATCACCGATGCGCTCACGGGCGCCTACAACCGCCGCTATCTCATGGAGCAGCTGCCGCGCGAGCTGGAGCGTTGCCGCCGCTATGCCTTTCCCTTGTCGGTGCTCATGTGCGACATCGATCATTTCAAGCAGATCAACGATGTGCGCGGCCATGCCGCGGGCGACGATGTGCTTGCAGCAATTCGCCGCGAGGGCGCAGAAATCCATCCGCGGCAACAGCGACTGGGTGTCGCGCTACGGCGGCGAGGAATTTCTGATCGTGTTGCCGGAAACCGCCCATGAGGGCGCGATGTCGGTGGCGGAGAAGATTCGCGCCGTGATCGCGGCAACGCCGTTCGCGACCCGCGCGGGCGATGCATTGATCACCGCCAGTTTCGGTGTGGCGTCCACGGGGCCCAGCGGTCCGGATATTGGACTGAAGGTAGATGCACTTATACGTTGCGCGGACGAATGCCTGTATCGCAGCAAGCAGGATGGACGGGACCGGACCTGCGGACTGGAGATGGCGGCCGTGCCGCCGCCGCCGCTCAAGGCAATTGGCTGAAAAGCCGGCGGGCTTACCCCGCCTTGCGTAACTCGGCGTTGACGGCCTGCAACCTTTCTCGCAGCTCCTGAACCAGGCCGTCGATTTCGCCGCGCAGGTTCTTGCGGGCGGCGCTTTCCAGTGTCGAGGCGGCGGCGGCGAGGCCGGTGGCGTGAATGTTGGCGCTGGCGCCCTTGAGGGCGTGGGCGCGCTTGCCGATGGTTTCAAGATCGCCGGTGCGCAGCGCCGCGAGAATCTCGGCCAGGCACTCATCGCCGCTGCTGACGAAGGTCTCCACGAGCTCCCGCTCGAACTCTGCGTCGCCGCCGGTGAGCTCGCGCAGGGCGTTCATGTCGACTTCCGATGGGGCGGTATCGGGCTTCAAGTAGCGGCTGAGGCAGTCGATCAGTTGAGCCGGTTCGATGGGCTTGCCTAGGTGCGCATCCATGCCGGCGGCGATACAGCTTTCGCGGTCTTCGCTCATGACATTGGCGGTGAGGGCGATGATGGGCAGGCGCTTGCCGCGGCCGCTCTGGCGCTCGGTCTCGCGAATGCGCCGGGTGGCGGTGAAGCCGTCCATGACGGGCATCTGGCAATCCATGAGCACGGCGTCGAAGGTGTTCTCGGCGAGGCGTTCCAAGGCTTCGGCGCCGTTGTTGGCGATGGTGACGTCGGCCGCGAGCTTCTGCAGCAGGCGCTGCGCGACGCGCTGATTCACGGGATTGTCCTCCACCAGCAGGATGCGTGTGGCCGCGGAAGGTGGGATTGGCCTGGGCTGTGCGAGCGGGAGCTGCGCCTTGCGCGGCATCTTGCCGGTGAGCACCTGATCCACGAGGGCGGTGAGGGCGGCGGCGCGGATGGGCTTGAAGGCCACGGCATCCGGGCGGTACGCGCGTTCCGTGGTGTCCTGCTCGGCGCCGAACAGGGACAGCAGAATGAAGGGCAGGCCGGCATAGCGCGGATCGGCGCGCAGCGCCGCCAGCAGATCGAGGCCGCCTTTCATGGGCATGAGTTCATCGGCGAGCACGAGATCGAAGGCATTGTCCTTGTCGAGCTGCTCCCATGGCTTCGTCGACGCCCGCCACCGAGACGGTCTCGAAGCGCGACGAGCCCGAGTTTGCTGGCGAGGCTGCGGCGGCTGGCGGGGACGTCATCGACGATGAGCATGCGGCGGCCGAGGCCGACGGGCTCGCGCTGCGGCTGCTCCGAGCACGGCATCGACCTTCGACGGTGACCCAGAAGCGTCGAGCCGCGGCCCGGCTTCGCTGCGCACGCCGACCTCGCCGCCCATGAGTTCGGCGAGGCGCTTGACGATGGACAGTCCCAAGCCGCTGCCGCCGTAGTGGCGGGTGGTGGAGGAATCGATTTGCGAGAAGGTCTTGAACAGGCGGTCGAGGCGATCGGCCGGGAATGCCGATGCCGGTGTCGGTGACCTCGATGCGCAGGGTGAGGCGGCCGTGTTCGTCGACGCGAGCCGGTGGCGTCGAGGACCACGTGGCCTTCGTGCGTGAACTTGATGGCGTTGCCGATCAGGTTCATGATGATCTGGCGCAGGCGGCCCGGGTCGCCGCGCGCCATGCACGGGCATGTCGGTGCTCGATGTTGACGATGATTTCGATGCCCTTGACGGCCGATTGCAGGGCCATGGCGGCCACGGTCTCGTAGATCACGTCGCGCAGGATCGAAGTCCACGTGCTCCAGCTCCAGGCGATCGGCCTCGATCTTGGAGAGATCGAGCACGTCGTTGATGAGGGAGAGCAGGGCCTTGGCGCTGCCGCGGATGATGTCGACGTATTCGCGCTGGGTGTTGTCCAGGGGGGTTTCCGAGAGGATCTGCGACATGCCGATGACGCCGTTCATGGGGGTGCGGATTTCGTGGCTGACGTTGGCGAGGAAGTTGCTCTTGGCGCGGTTGGCCGCTTCGGCCGCGAGCTTGGCATCGAGGGTGGCCTGCTCGGCGAGCTTGCGGTCGGTGATGAGCTGCGTGGAGCCGGCCAGGCGCAGCGGCGTGCCGTCCGGCGGCGCGATCGGCCTGGGCGCGCGAGCGCACCCATTCGTAGTGGCCGGCCTTGTGCCGCAGCGCGAAATTCCACATCGTAGACGGTGTGGTGCCGCAGATGATTCTCGATGGCAGGCCTTGGAGACTCTGCGAGTCGTCGGGATGCACCAGCTCTTGAAGGCGCTCGCGGGAGACGCTCAGCTCGCCGACGCCGTAGCCCAGCATTTCCTCGAAGCGCAGGCCGAACCAGGGGATGTCGGTGACGAGGTCGATTTCCCACAGGCCGTCCTGGGTGCCGCGCATCGCGCGCGCTCGAAGCGGCTTTCGATGGAGTCCAAGGCCGCTTCGGTGCGCTTCAAGTCGCTGATGTCGACGATGGCGCCGGTGATGCGCACCACCTCGCCGGACTTGTCGCGCGACACCGTGGCTTTCTCGCCGATCCAGCGTTCGCCGCCGCCGTCGAGCATGCACGCGGTATTCGCAGCGATAGGAGGGATCTTCCGGGGTGGTGTCGATGGGCGCGCTGCGCATGCGGGCGACATCGTCGGGATGCACCCGCGACAGCAGGCAGGTCCAGATCGTCGAGCTTGGTCGAGGGCGGGATGCCGAGCAGCGCGTGGAAATTATCGGAGCAGATGCGGGTGTTGCGGCCGAAATTGAAATCGAAGGTGGCGAGGCCCGCGGCGGTCTGGGCGATGTTCAGCGACTCGGTGGCGTAGCGCAGCTTCTCTTCGAGCTGCTTGCGCTCGGTGATGTCGCTGAAGGTGCCGATGGCGCGGGCGGGCCGGCCCTCGGCGTCCTTCGATACTTGCGCCGCGGCCGGCGAGCCAGCGCACCTCGCCGTTCAGCAGCAGGGTGCGGTATTCGGACTGGTACTTGGTGCCGGAGTCGATGGCGGCGCCCAAGGCCAGAACCACGGCTTCCAGGTCTTCGGGGTGGATGGTGGCCACCCATTCCTCGCGGGTGAGCGCGAGCCGGTGGCTGGGCAGGCCGATGAGATCGAAGAACAGCGGCGGTGCCGCTGATCTCGCCGGTCACGAGGTTCAAATCGAAGACGCCGAAGCCGCCGGCGGCCTGAGCAAACTCGAGAAAGTCGGAGTGTGGTGAGAGTGTGCGTAGCTGGGGGCGGGCGCGGCCGGCAATAGGCCGTGATCGCCGGATGGCTTGCTCAAACCAGCGTGCAACTTGCTGCTATTCGGCCGACTGCGCATGCGACATCCAAGGCGGGTGGCGTGCGCCCCCAAGCCCAGGTTATCGGCGGCCCAGGCGGCCTCTTGAGCTATGATCGGGCGTCAAATTCACAGGGGCGCGCGCATGCGGACAGTCAAGATTCTGGCGGGGGTGGTGGGCGGAATCCTCGTTCTTCTCGCGGCCGCGCTGCTGGCCGTGTGGCTGTCGGTCAACCCCAACGATTACAAGGGTCAAATCGCCGCCGCGGTCAAGCAATCGACGGGCCGGGACCTGGTTTTGACCGGGGATATCAAGCTCTCGGTGTTTCCCTGGGTGGCGCTGGAATTGGGGCCGGCCAGCCTGGGCAATCCGCCGGGGTTCGGGGAGGAGCCCTTTGTCGCCTTCAAGCATGCCTCGGTGCGGGTCAGGCTGTTCCCGCTGCTGGCGAAGCGGCTGGACATGGACCGGGTGGACCTCGATGGGCTGGACTTGCGGCTGGCAAGAATGCGCGAGGGCGTGGGTAATTGGGAGGATTCGGCGGCCGCATCACCGGGACCCGCGGCAAAGACCGGCGGCGCGGCCGA
Organism: uncultured Gammaproteobacteria bacterium; assembly: GCA_963784105.1. Classification (GTDB taxonomy): domain Bacteria; phylum Pseudomonadota; class Gammaproteobacteria; order Steroidobacterales; family Steroidobacteraceae; genus Bog-1198. Next base: position 3,115 of record CAWAQE010000002.1, on the reverse strand, counting down.
TGCGGCGGACCTCTCGCGGAGCTTGCCGGCATACGGATCACGAATGGGCGGGTGAGCTACCAAGGCATGGTGGTCGAGAATCTCAATCTGGAGACGGGCGCCTTCGGCGGCCATGCGGTCACGCCGGTGAGCATCGCCTTCCAGGCCAACCGCGGTGTGCCGGACGAGAGCCTGAGCTTGAATGCCAAATTCGATTTGAGCGCGGATGCGCAATTCAAGCGGCTGCGGTTGGAGGCAGTGAGCTTCAGCGGGCTCTTGGCCGGCCGGGCGATGGGCCGCCGGTGCATTGGGAGGTGTCGGCGCCGGCCGTCGAGGCGGATCTTTCGGGGCAGACGCTGGCCGTGCCGGCGTTCGCGCATGAGCTACTCGAGCGCGCATGTCACGGGGAAACTGCAGGCGACGAAGATTCTCGACGATTTGAGCGTGACGGGCTCGGTGACGCTGGCGCCTCTGGTGCTGCACGAGTTTGCGCCGCGCATCGGCATCGCGCTGCCCAAGACCAGCGATCCGCGGGCACTGGCGCAGCTCTCCGCCAGCAGCGAGTTCAGCTATGGCGCGGGCGGGGTGCGCTTGGATCCATTGCAGGCGCAGCTGGATGACACGCATCTGAAGGGCAGCGTCGCCTGGGCCGGGGAGCCGCGGGCGCTGAAGTTCGCTCTGACCGTGGATCAGATCAATTTGGATCGGTATCTGAGCGCGGACCCGGACGCCGGGCGCGGGAGACGGAGCGGCGGCGAAGGCGGAGCGGTGGGGGAGGCCAGGCGGGCGGTGGGGCGGTGTCGGCGGGCGGCGCGTCGGCGAGCCTCGAGGCGGACGGCGTGTTGAGCGTGGGGTCGCTGCATTTGTCGCCGCTGGATTTCGCGAATGTGCGGGTGACGCTGGCGGCTGAAGGACGAGGTGGCGCACTTGTTTCCCGTCGCTGGCGCAGATCGACGGCGGCCACTATTCCGGCAACATCACGGTGGATGAGCGCGGCGCGGCGCCGGCATTGAGCCTGGATGAGCATTTGAGCGGGGTCGATATGGCGCGCCTGCTGGCCGGCACGTCGTACAAGGGGCGACTGTCGGGGCGCGGCAATGTGAACCTCAAGGCCACGGCGCGCGGCGCGGCACTGGACGCGCATCCTGCGGACGCTGAACGGACATTTCGACGCGAATCTGGCGAACGGGGCGCTGGAGGGCGTGGATGTGGGGTATGAGCTGGCGCGGGCGCAGGCGCTGATCAAGCGTGAAGCCGGCGCCGCCGCGCAGCAATCCGCCGCACACCCCGTTCGATGCCTTCAAGATGTCGGCGGAGATCAGCCAATGGCGTCGCGAGGACCTCGGATCTGACCATTTCCTCGCCGGTGCTGCGAGTGACGGGGCAGGGCAGCGCGAATCTCGCGAGCAAGGCCATCGATTTTCAGATGCTGGCGAGCGTCTTGAAGGCGCCGGGCGCGAGCCTCGCCGACATTCCGCTCAAGTCACGGGGACTTATGTGGACCCGACGGTGCGGCCGGATGTGGAGGCGCTGGCCAAGGGGCAGCTCAAGCAGAAGCTGCAGGATGTGCTGGAGAAAAACGGCTTGAAGGGATTGTTCAGCAAGATGAGCTTGGAACCGGCAGCAATTCACCGAGCGGCTGCTCGCCTGGTTCGAGATCCACGGGCGGCATCATTTGCCGTGGCAGCAGAATCCGACGCCGTATCGGGTGTGGGTGTCGGAGGTGATGCTGCAGCAGACCCAGGTCGCCACGGTGATTCCGTACTACGAGCGCTTCATGGCGCGCTTTCCCGATGTGCGGTCGCTGGCGGCGGCGCCGCTGGATGAGGTGCTGCATCTGTGGACGGGGTTGGGGTATTACGCGCGGGCGCGGAATTTGCAGGCCTGCGCGCAGGCGCTGGTGGCGCAGCATGGCGGGGAGTTTCCCGAAGGATATCGAGGCGGTGACGGCGCTGCCGGGGATCGGGCGCTCCACCGCGGGCGCGATTCTGGCGCTGTCGCGCGGAGCAGCGGCATCCGATTCTCGACGGCAACGTGAAGCGGGTGCTGGCGCGGGTGTTCGGGATCGCCGGAGATCCGGGGTCGGCGGCCGTGATCGCGCGGATGTGGGCGCAGGCGGATGCCTGCACGCCGGCTTTGAGGGTGGGCGCGTATACCCAGGCCATCATGGATCTGGGGGCGACGGTGTGCAGCCGCGCGCGGCCCGCCTGCACGGTGTGCCCGATGAGTTCCGGTTGCGTCGCCGCGCTCGAGGGGCGGCAGGCGGAGTTGCCCAGCCCGAAGCAGAAGCGAACGAGGGGGTCGCGCGAGGCGACGCTGCTGATCGCCGAGACGGGCAGCGAGGGCGCGGTGGCGGTGCTGGTGGAGCGGCGGCCGGCCGCGGGACTTGTGGGGCGGGCTGTGGTCGCCGCCGCAGTTCGAGAGCGAGTTCGCGGCGCTCGATTGGTGCCGGCGGGAAATCGGCGAGCCGGAGTCGCAATCGCATGGGCTCGCACCGATCCATCACGCGTTTACGCACTTCGATTTGCGGCTCAATCCCCTGCGCGTGCGCTGCCGGCCGAACCCGGCGGTCGTTCACGAGGGCGACGATCGGCTGTGGTACCGGCTGGGCGATCCGCCGCGGGTGGGGTTGCCGCAGCCCATACGGCAGCTGTTCGAGCGGCTGCGTTTAAGCGGTGGCCGGTTAGCGTAAGATTGGCGGCATGGCACGCAAATTCAATGTGTTCTCTTGAAGCGCGAGGCCGAGGGCCTCGACTACCTGCCGTACCCCGGCGAGCTGGGCAAACGGATCTACGCCAGCATTTCCAAGGAGGCCTGGGCGCAGTGGGTGGCGCATCAGACCATGCTGATCAATGAGAACCGGCTGACGCCGATCGAGCCCAAGGCGCGGGCGTTCCTGGTGGCAGAAATGGAGAAGTTTCTGTTCGGGGCGGGGTCGGAGAAGCCGAAGGAATTCGTGCCGAAATAGCGGGGAAGAGCGGCGGTCCCGACCTAAGTGGCTGATTTTGTGATTGTTCATTGACGAGGCGCGATCCCGCCTGTTTAATACGCGGCTCTTCGAGAAGGCCAGGTAGCTCAGTTGGTAGAGCAGCGGACTGAAAATCCGCGTGTCGGGGGTTCAATTCCCTCCCTGGCC
>CAWAQE010000001.1:0-15729 GCA_963784105.1 uncultured Gammaproteobacteria bacterium | reverse complement strand
ACCAATACCAATAAAATCAATAGTTTGCGTGACTTTTTGGCGCGCTGAAAACTCTCGCCATCATAAATCCCTAGATAAGGTTCAGTGCTAATTTTATGAATTAAATCAATGATATGCATCTAGACGGCGCCCTCCTGACCAAATATCCGCGTGTCGGAGGGGCAATTGCCCTCTCTGGACAGAAAACGCCTTATTTGTCTTTTAGTTACGATTCGAGCGGTTTCTGCCTCGGCGGTAGCTGGTGCCAGGATTGTGCCATGAATTTTCAGAGCACCGGCATCGGCGTAGAGGCAACTCTCTGAGCTCTCTGACACGACATGCACCAGCCCTCGCTTGAATTCGCTCATCGGTCACAGTCAGGGTGACGGAGTGCAGTAATTATCTATTTCTGCTAGCATTATTAAGGTTTATAGGTCGTATATTTGTGTCATGACTAGGAAGCCCGCTACCATCCGAGATCGCATTGCTGAGCGGATCCGCCGCACTAGGCGGATGGACGTCTTCGTGCGCGCCGATTTCGCCGATTTTGGCGCCTACGATGTCGTCGGCCGCGAACTGCGCAAACTCGTGGGCGAAGGTCTGCTCGTACAAGTGGGCTACGGCCTGTACGCGCGCGCGAAACGGTCGGTGCTTTCAGGCAAGCCAATTCCGTCAGCTCCTCTCATCGAAATCGGCTACCAGGCGCTGCGTCGCCTGGGTCATTCGCCGAAGCCGAGCCAGGCTGCGTTGGATTACATCGAGGGACGCACAATGCAAGTGCCGGCTGGTGATCGTATTGCGGTGTCGGGGGCGCGCGTAAGGCGCAGGATCGCCTTTGGGCCGCGCGTCATCGAATATTCATGAAGCGGTTGACGAAGACGCAATCCGAACTGACTGACGCTTTTCTTGCTGAGCATGCTGCCCGTGTGTCCACGGCCCAGATAGAAAAGGACTTCTTCATCACCGAAGTGTTCTCGTGCTTCGCTGAACCGGTCGTGTACCAAGGCAATGAAGCACAGTTCTTGCTGTGTGGTGGCACCGCGGTTTCCAAAGCGCACCGTCTTACCGAACGAATCTCGGAGGATGTCGATCTGCGGGTCATTCTGCCGGACGGACTGAGCGGCTCCGCTCAGAAGCGCATGCTAAGTCATGTCAAGGCTGAAGTCCTCGCGCGCTTGCGGAAACAGGGATATGACATCTCCGACGAGGCTGTCAAAGCCGGCAATCAGAATCGCTACATCGCGATCCTCTTGTCGTATGAATCCCTCTATCCACGTGATCAGGCGCTGCGTCCGGAGCTGCTGATCGAGATCAGCGCACGTTCCCCGATCCTGGCTCCGGTGGTTTGCGGCTACGACACTATCGTCAACGAAATGCTTGGGCGGGCCGAGCGAGCGTGAGGCGCTTGCCAATCGGTTCCGTAACGATTTTGACGGGCCGACGCGACTTGGTATGCGCGCAGGCTACGGCCGGCCGATTCTCAATGAGAATCTAGCGCCGCTACGGCGCTACCTGCGTGCGCAGCTCGGACGTCCCTGGAACAAGGTGTTCAGCGAGATCTGCGCGGGGATCGATCGGCGCAATACGGTGCAGCAGCATATCCATCAGCACATCCGCGATTTCATCGCGATCGACGTCGAGGTTCGCGATGGCCGACTGGTTGATCTTGCGGAACGCTGGGGATTTCTGAATCGAAAGTTCGGCATCTCTCAGGAGCTGTATGTCGATCCGCGTACAGGACTGATCTGCCGGAACCGGCATTATCGCTCGTGGCGCTGGCGTGATGCAGAGCATCGTGAGCATGAAGCCGCCGAAATCGCCGCGCGCCGTCGCGTGGTGGATGAGCGAACATTGCTACTGCTGCTTGGAGGCCTCTGGTTTAGCATCGAGGTTGAAGCCTTGCCGAAGGAGCGCGTCGTTGAAAAAGTCGTCGCCGGCACACCGAGGCGGCGCGTGCTCGCGGAGCCGCGGTATGACGTGGTGCTGCGAAGACACATCTCACGGACGACCCACGCCGAGCTGCAGCAATGCGAACGACTCTACGGATCGAACGAACTCTATGCGGTTACCAAGCGGCAGATCTCGTCACGGGAAATCAAAGCACGTCAGCTGCGTTAGTAATGGAGAATAGGCAGTGCTCATCTGTGCGGCCGGCGATATTCACGGAGCGATGGACCGTCTTTACCAGGACGTATCCGCGTTCGAAGCATTGCTTGGCGTTTGCTTTGACCACGTGCTGCATGTCGGCGATTTCGGTGTCTGGCCCGATCCGAACCGGATCGATAAGGCGACGCGCCATCATGAGGGCGCGGGTGACTTTCCGGCGTGGTTCCGTGAGAATCGGGCAGCGCCGCGGCCGACCGTTTTCATCAAGGGCAATCATGAGGACTTCGTGTGGCTTGACGCATGTCAAGACTCGCAAGTGCTACCCGGTCTGACCTATCTCCGAAATGGCAGTGTGGTCGACCTCCAAGATCACGATGCCGGCGCTATTCGCGTGGGTGGCGTCGGAGGTTGTTATGGTCCGTCCGATTATCGACGCCGTTCTGACCGGCTCCAAGGCTACGCTAAGCGGCATTACACGTCAGACGAGATTGAGCGGCTCGCCGATGTCAGCGGTGTGGACATCGTGTTGACGCATGACGCGCCAGCAGGCGTGCGTTTCGAGCGGCATCGTCAGGGTGCGGGTTACATCAGCGAAGCGGCAGGGCTGGATGAGCTTCTGGTACGACTTCGGCCGCGCGTCTGTTTCTTTGGCCACCATCACACCCGCGTCGACGCGGAGGTTTCGGGTGTACGCTGCATCGGGCTCAACAAAGTCGCCATGCCAGGGAATCTGGTAGCGATCGATATGGGGCCGGGCAAGCCGGACTTCACGTTGCTCGGCGAATATGCGCCGCGATATGAAATTCCAAGAGCTGTGCGCTGAGTCGGCACTGGTACTCTAGGCATGCTCTACTCAGAGATCGCGTCGGGACCTTGGCTCCGAATGCGCGTTTCAAAACAATGCAGTCGACGGTGCCAGGTTGATACAATCCCGAATGGCCAGGAAACGACAGAAACCGCGCTGCCTCATAATCGCGGGCCCGAACGGCGCAGGCAAAACAACCTTCGCCCGGGATTACTTGCCCGAAATTGCCGGTCTCATTCATTTCATTAACGCAGACCTGATCGCCGGTGGCATGTCTCCATTACAGCCGCAATTGGCAGCGGTCTCAGCTGGCAAACTCGTTCTACGAGAGCTAGATCGACTGGTGGAGATGAAAGCGGATTTTGCATTCGAGAGCACGTTGAGCGGGCTGCAATACGCGAAGCGAATTCAATTGTGGAAAAAGCGAGGCTATTCGATTGAGATCGCCTATCTGTGTCTCGTATCACCACAGCTCGCTCTGCGGCGGCTGGCAGCGCGCGTGCGGCAAGGCGGCCATGACGTTCCGCGCACCGACGTGATCCGACGATTCAAGCGCGGTTGGATCAATTTCCTCGATATCTACCGTCCCCTGGCGGATCGTTGGACAATATATGAGAATTCAGGGGCAGCACCGAAACTTGTGGAGCATGGGCCTTGAATACACGATCTAAACGACCAAAGAAGGTGGAAAGCTTCTCGGCGGGTGTAGGCCGTGGTTTGAGAAAAAGCGCGCGTACGGCACGTGAAGTCGCGCGCATGCATGGCACCCCGATATATGTGTGGGAAAACGGCAAGGTCGTCGCAAAAGATCCGAACAGCAAGGCGAGCTGAGGCAGTCCATCAGGTGGCTCGATTCGCCGCGACGAATCACCCAGTGACCGGCACGTGTCGAATTCAGATTTGGTGTGCCAGGATTGTGCCTTGATCAGCCAGGGAAGGGGTGGCAAAACGCTGCAAGTGACTGATTTATAAAGCCCTGGTATCTTCCTGGAACGCTGAAAATCCGCGTGTCGGGGGTTCAATTCCCTCCCTGGCCACCATAAAATCCTTTATTTTTCTTATAGTTACCAGTCTCGCCAGACGAAATATCCGCGTGTCGGCTGATCGGAGGCAAGCAGTCAGCCGAGCGTATGGTTGAGTCTTAGTGAGCCCTCTCGTTTACCGCGAACCCGTCCCAGATCGTGTCTTGCCAGCCGCTGATGAATCCGTTGTCGTTGCAAACGGGACAGTGCCAATGAATGCGCTCCAGGTCGTCGGCGCTGGGATACGACATGATGATGCCGGTGCAACGGCGCCGTCCCGGACGTCGGCGACAGCGGACGCTGGGTTCGTCATCAAGATTGGCCGTGGCATCGACGACGATGCTCGCGAAGTACTCGGCTAGTAGTCTTGCTGGGGTAGGCATATCGGCGATCGCGCCCGACGGGTCGAGATAGTGCCGAAGGTCGACGATCCAGGAATTACCCATGGATAGCGGGTGAAACCGGAGCGCCCGCGATGCAGTTCACCAAGTTCATGGATGCCATCATAACGAACTTGTCGGACTGCGCCTCTGCGTTACGCTCGGAAATCTCGCGCAGCCACTGGTTCGCTTCACTCACGACAAATGCCAACAGCGGTTGCTCTGGATGTTGACTGGCGTATTGCTCTCGAGCGCCGTCCGCGGCGGACCTCATTGCGTGTTCTGAGAACTGTACCGCGCCGATCCAGCGTTGCATCTGCCGCTCCTGCTCCTCTTCGGTAATGACGGACCACTGCAAACCCGACTCCTTCATGGATTGATAGCACACGAGCAGGATGTTGAGCAGGAACTCGATGGCGCTGGGATCGACGCCGAGCCTGGATTGAACCAAACAGGAAGCCAGTAAATGCGGCTGACGCAGATAAATCTCGTCGGTTAATGCTTCCTTCTCCTTCGCGCTCATGCCGCGAACCTTGCGGACCGCCGCAGCAACGTTATCCACTGTGATCCGACTCATATGTTCAATGTGTGACCCTGTTTTCGGGACGCCGCTTCAAGATTTTGCACGAGGTCTCGGCCTGCTTGGCCGTGAGCGTGGCGAACACAGACTCCTCCTCAGCGATGGGCATCGCGCAGAGCATCGCGGTCCAAACCTGGAGCGGTCGATCTGTGCCCGCATGCGCACTTGTGCTCAAAATCGTCTTGCATGAGCTTTCAGCCGGAACGAGGCGGCTATTTTCGTCCAATCGGGCGCCGATAGGCAATTTTCCATTCTACTAGTAGCCTTTTTTACTATGACGTAATAGCTTTTTTTATCCGTCCCTTGAGCGCCGCGGAGATCGAGCGCGCAGGACCCTGTCGCCTGCTCGACGTCGTCGCGGACCAGTCGGCGCTCTCGGCTAAGCATCTCCCAACTCCTGCCCATTTCCGGCGATCGGATGCCATCGATTTGCTGGTGCGTGGCGGATTCCCCGAGATCCGACCGCTCGAAGATGGAGACCGGATGGCTCGCTACGGCGCCCGCAAGGAAACGGTCAACGCGTATCTCGACATTCTCTCGCGTCTTGGAATTATTCACCGTCTCGGGGCGTGGACGGCTTCAGGCGCCCGCAAGGAGGTCAGATCCCCGAAACTTCACTTCATGGACACGGGCTGCGCCACGGCATTGCGCGGCGAAGACGCCGCGAGCTTCGGGCTCCGTGCCGATCCCGTCGCCCTCGGTCATATTCTCGAAAGCTTTGTGTTCTGCGAGCTGGAGAAATCCCTGCCGTTCCTGAAGCGGCGTTGGCATTTGTACCACTGGCGTTACGCTCCCCGAGAGATCGACATAGTGGCGCAAGCGCCGGGGCGCATCCTCGCCCTTTTGCAGGATTTCCCAGTTGGGGACCGCCTGATTTCCTAAGTTGGGTACCACCCTGACGGGGTTACCGGCGGAGCCGAAGGCGACGATTCTTACGCGTCTTTTTTCTTGCTGGCAAGTTTTCGTGCTTTGACGCCGCGATAACTCTCGCCGGTGATGTTGATGGTCAGAGCGGAGTGCTGCAGCCGGTCGCGGATCGCGTCGGCGATGACGGGATCGGCAATCACCTCGGACCAGTGATCGAGGGGCAGCTGCGTTGTGAAGATGGTTGACTTGGCGATGGATCTTTCTTCGAGGATTTCGCACAGATCCTGCGCCTCGATGGACGACATCTTGCGCATTCCCATGTCGTCGAGGATTAGGACGTCGGGCTTGGCCAGTTTGTCACGGTAGCGCAGGTAGGTTCCGCTCGATCGCGCGAGCGCGACATTCTCGAGCCAGGTGGTCACGGTCATGTACATGACCGATTTGCCGCACGCACAGGCGTGAAGGCCAGTAGCCTGGGCGATGAAGGTCTTGCCGACACCGGTCTGGCCGATCAAGAGTACCGGGCGCCCTTCAGCTAGCCACTGCATGCCGTAGAGTTCCTTGATCTGGGCCTTGCTGATCGAACGGCTGGCGGTGAAGTCGATGTCTTCAAAGGCCGGGCGCAACGTGAACTTGGCTGCCTTGATGCGATATCCGGTTTTGCGCTCTTGCCGATAGTCGGACTCGGCCTGCAGCAGTGTGTCGAGGAACTCGGTGTAGCTGGTTTGATCGCGGGTGGCATCCGTCACGCTTTGATCGAAGGCGGCGAACATGCCCAAGAGCTTCATCTCGGCCATCAGATTCTTAGCGATTGCGGTACTCATAAATCTAAACTCTCCTGGTTGATGGTGGGAACAGCAGCGTCAACGTCGGCGGCGGCGCCGCCGGCGTAACGCAGCATGGGGTTGCCGGGGCGGCGCACGATCTCGCGGTCAGCCTCGGGGGATGGGGGACGCTTGGCCGCCTGCACGAGCAGATCGTGGAAGTACGGCACGCGGTAGCGGTTGTAGCGGCGCATGGTGAGGATCGCCGCGGCGATGCGAACGCTGGCGGTCTCGTGCCCGGCGGTGTTGATCTCCTTCGTGCAGGTACGCACGAAGCCTTGCGCCCGGCGCAGGTGGCCATAGACGTCCGCGTTGAACAGCTCGACGAACAAAGCATTCAAGTCCGGGTGTATAAAACGCGACTGCGACAGCAACTTTTGCGGCGTCGCCTCGTAGTAGCCCACAGAGTTGGGCGGGAAGTGCTCATCGATCTTGATACGCCGCCCTTCTTTGTGCCGACTGCGCGGGTGGATGGCCAGGCGCTCGAGATTGAGAAAGATCTCGACATGGTTCTCGGTGATCTTGATCCGCAGCTTCTTGTGGCGGTGGATATGCGGGGCGCTGTAATAATCGCTCTCGACGCTGACATAGCAGTCGGCGTGCAGCTTCGCTTCCTTCCACTCCCCGCCGTCGAACTCAGCCTGCGGCAGAGGTTTGAGCGCGGTTTTCTCGAGCGCCTCGAAGCGATCGCGGCGCGACACCCCGAACCGGGTATGGCGGCGATCATTGATGCGCTTGACACACTCCTCGAGCGCCTGGTTGACTTGCGCGAGCGAGGTGAGGCGCGTGCGTCGATAGCGGAAGCGCTGGTAGCGCATCAGCAGTTTTACGCCGTTCTCGACCAGCGCTTTATCCTTCGGATGTCCGGGACGAGCGGGAACGATCGCCGTGGCGAAGTGCACACCGAGCGCGGCGTAGGCGGGATTTAGATCCGGATCGTACAAGTGGCACTTGAGCACGCCTTGCTTCAAGCAGTCGGGCACGAGCACATGCGTGACGCCGGCGTAGAAGACGAACATACGGCGATGACAGCCGAGCCAGTTGCGGCCCTGCATGTCCTCGGCCGCGCGTGCATACATCAGCTGGCTGAAGCCGAGCACGGCGACAAACACCCAGGCTTGGTGGATCTCGCCCGTCTTGAGATCAAACCACTCGATGGGATCGCCGGCGTAATCGACTTCGACCCTTTCGCCGGGATCGAACTCCCGGGCGGTGACGCTGGCCTGGCGGTACTGCGGGAACTTGCGGTAGAACTGCTTCCAAAAGTTCGAGTAGGTCGTCAGGTGCTGGGCCCGCTCCTCCCACAGGAACTTCAGCGGGTGGCCGAGCCCAAGATCGTGGATGAGCGGCGGCCAATCGACCTGCAGCATCCACAGCGGATCCGGCAACGCCTTGGGCGCGTCCGGCGACACCCTCAAGCCGTCGCGAACCTCGCGTACCGTATCGCGCGAGCAGCTGAGCGCCCGGGCGATCTCGCGCAGTCCCCGACCTTCCGACAATCGCCGCCGGATCTCCTCAAACCGCCGCACCGTCATGCTGCGTACCCCCATATCGTCAACTCCTTCGTGTGGACCCACGAAGGTAGCCGGATCGGTTCAGGCGGCCGGGGATATCGGCGCACGGCGGCGGCCATGGGGGCAACGGCGGCCACGGTGCAAATCAACGGAAATCTCATCATCGGCGGACCCTTGGCGCCATTCGGGCGCTTTCAAAGCGCCCCGCAGGTGGTCCCCAACTGAGGAAATCGGGTGGTCCCGAACTCAGGAAATTAGGTGGTCTTCAATCGAGGAAACCGGGTGGTCCCCAACAGAGGAAATCCTGCACTTTTCGAGATGAAGGCATCCACGTCAGTAGATCAGGACGATTTTCGCCACCTCGACTGGTTCCTGAAAGAAGGGCCGGGCAAGGCCCATCACGGAGCGGCCTTCGTTGTTTATTTGGGAGACCAGGTTCTTTCTTTTGGGCCTGGCAGGTTTGCCTTGCCGCTTTCTATCCTCTGGTCGTTTCCGAGGTCAGCAGCGAAGTAGAACTGGAGTCGGACCGACGCGGCGGCTGCGTCAGGATGGTGACCAACTCAGATTGACTGTGCCAGGACTGTGCCTTGGTGTGCCTGGGAAGGGGGCTGGCAAGCGCTGCAAGTGATTGATTCATAAGCCCCTAGAAACCACGACAATGGGCTGAAAATCCGCGTGTCGGGGGTTCAATTCCCTCCCTGTCCAATACCCAAATTGGGTACTAAGATACCCAAAATGGGTACCAAGAAGCGAAAGACCACTTGTCAGGCACCGGTAACCTCCGGCGTCGCCGACGCGCTGTTTACGAAGGTACAGCAGCGGGTCTTGGCTGTATTGTTTGGAAATCATGCACGTAGTTTCTACGCAAATGAGCTGATCGCTTTGGCATGCTCCGGGTCTGGTGCAGTTCAGCGTGAACTCGCGCAGCTTGAGGCCGCGGAGCTAGTGACAGTCAGGCGCGTGGGCAATCAGAAACACTATCAAGCCAATGCATCGGCGTCCATATTCGAGGAACTACGTGGTTTGATATTGAAGACATCGGGCCTGGTGGATGTTTTGCAAGCAGCTCTCGCGCCACTAGCGGCGCAGATCGATCAGGCGTTCATATACGGTTCCATCGCGAAGGGTAAGGACACCGCGAAGAGCGACATCGATCTCATGGTGATAAGCGAGAAAGTTGCGTATGCCGATCTGTTCGCTGCTCTTGAGCCCGCGACGAACCGGCTGCAGCGTACCGTAAACCCAACCCTGTATTCACCAAACGAAATCGACAAACGGATTCTGGATGGTAACGCCTTCGTCAAGCGTGTGATGGCGCAACCAAAACTGTGGGTGATTGGAGAAGGTCGTGGCCTCGCCGCTTGAGAATTTATGTGACCCCGGCAGAGCGCTTCAAAAGGAAGCACCCGACGCGAAGGAATTCGCAGGCTTAAGGCGATCTGCACTGGCTCGTTTGACTGATTCCGCGAAAAATTCAAACTCACTGGAAAGCCGCTTTGATCTTGCCTACAACGCCGCGCACGCGCTTTGTTTGGCAGCCCTGCGTTGGTATGGATATCGGCCGACCAATCGTTACAACGTCTTTCAAGCATTGCCCCACACGCTCGGATTGGGTCCGGAAGTGTGGCGCGTGCTGGATAAATGTCATTCGGTTCGCAACCTTGGGGAATATGAAGGCGATCTTAATGTGGATGAGCGCCTTGATCGAGCGCCTGCCCAGCTTCACCTGATTCGCCCGTAGCTGCGTCGCGTGGAGGGTCGAATCCTGACATTGCTCTTGAGCCATCGAGTGGCCGCGTCCTCGAACGACCCAATGTCCTCGATAGATTCTCACCGTCGCCATGGCTGTGGCTCCTTCTCCAGTCGAACCGGCGAGCGTTGCGAAGGCCACAAGCCGCCTTGCCGGCTGCGCAGGATACATGGAGGGGGTGTCGAGGAAACGTGAAGAACCCCGTCCGGACTCGCTGCCGTCGTTGTCGACGGCGGATGCATGGCAGCGAATGAGCCTCCAGCCCAGATTCGAATCACGCATGCGGCTGATGTTATAGTGAATTTGAGGACATGGAGTTCTGAACCGGTGTCTCACCTCCTTTGATCAGAGAGGTAAATTACATGTAGGTTTAAGTTCATTTGTAACAATCTTGGGTGTATAAAGAATGGCCATCCGGGAAAAAACGGGAATCCTGGAGAAATGGAAGTAGCATATGGTTTATGTGCGAACACTTACTGTTTTCGGACTCGCTGCGATGGCGATGTTCAGTGCTCGGATAACAAGCGCCCAGTGCTATCAGTTTAACGGTACACCGTCCAGCGTGACTCTGAATCTAAAGAAATTGCCGCCCCCAAGGGTCGACGTGCGTCCGGGCGACAATGCCAGCTACTCGTGGTCGGTGGTAGGCAACGGCGCAGGAGGCCTCACTCAGATGGTGCCCGGCACTAGCGTCAGCCTCATAGTCGCGGGCAAAAGTTATCCGTCTGAACTGCATGCGTTAGAGATAGTGACCTCGCCCGTGAGCACGAAGTTCGACGCTGTCCTTAGCGTGTCCAAACCTAGCGGCCCTGTCCTCTTATCCGTAAAGCTACTAGGCCGCGGGAACCTGTTGCCAAACGGTACTCTACCTGCGACATTTCCGCCTATTTCCGCGTGGGCGACCGCGTTCTTTTCAGGCGGAGGCCTCGGCATAAATTCTGGCACCAAATTCACCTCGATCACTAGTTGCCCGGAATAGGAAACCGCCAAGACCGTCGGCCGCACCGTTGGCAGGCCGGGCGCATGTGCAAACTGCCACCGCGCAGGAAACATCTGTGCCGTTGCTATCCCCACACGCTCCTGGTCGAAAAGCGACGGCACATCGTTCGATAGGAATGTCGCTAACAAAATAAAAGCTGAACGCATCCCAGCGGCAGTAGTCCACGACGCCAAAGAAAAGCTCGGCCCGGATTACATCCGCCAAGAGCTGAAAAAGCTACGGGACGGCGGCCACGAGAACAGCGTCGCGGCCATCGTGACGAAGTTGTTGATGCGGGACGGGAAACCGGGACGCGCCGATGCCGCTGTTTGAGCCGCCTTTCCACTTGGCCGCCTTTACGGATAAGCACTTGGCCGGAACGCTACCGCAGCGAATGCTGGCCAAATCCGCAGTCCTAGCAGGTCAATAGGCCGCTAACAACTACCCGAAAATCGGCGTATCGTAGCACCGGCAGAAAACTAAAAACTTGATTTAGGGATCTTGGACACGATTTCCCTCGACGCCCCAGGGTTTGGTGCAGGTTTGGCGATCAATGCGCGACCGCCTGCGATTGCGTGGAATCATCTCCGATGAATCTCAGAACCTGTTTTTGGCGTTTGCGGAACGCGGCAATTTTTCGCAGCACCGCCTGGCGCTCGTTCCCCCGCATCTTGCTTATGCCGTCGACTTTTTCAACGCTGAGCGCTTGCGGAGCCGACGGTAGGTCGTCGGTGCCTAATGGCTGCCGTGGCCGCGCCAACATATCTACCCACAGTGTCTCTTGTGGCAACGCCTATGTCCGTCGCAATGGTGGCGACCGATACGTTGACTCGAATTGCTTTGATGAAAATTAGACTATTGCGTTTTTTTGTTGGGAGGTTTTGCGAATGACCAAGACTTTACCTTACGTCGCGATTGTGGCCATGCTCTTCAAGACCAGCTTGAAATATCTATCCAAGCAAGCGGCAATCGCTTTCGCGATTCTCTTGATCCTCATGGACATCAGTTCTCCGCTCAGGGCGGCGCAAGGCGCGCCCAATACTGCGGGCTTCGACATTCTGGGGATGAAGCTCGGCATGAGTGTCGCGGAAATTCAGGCCGCAATTAAGGCGCACAATCCGTCGCTCCCGATAGATATCAGAAAACAACCCATAAATGACCAAAAGCTCGGCGTAGGCAAATTCATGGAGATCCTTGCCGCCGGCCCCCCGTACACGGGCGGGCTTCCGGCTCAGGAGATTATCGAAGTCGCCTTCACAGTGACGCAGCCCGGCAGGGCGTTTTACATCGTCCGAAGGGCGCCTTTCCCCCCCAATCAGCGGCCCCTCGTGGACAAGACGGTGCAACAGGTGAGAGAGAAATACGGCCCTGAATCAAGTCAGGGCGTGAATACCGCCGGCATCACTGACGTCTCGTGGGTTTTCGACAAAGCCGGGAAGCAGGTTATCTCTAGGGACCCAACGATTCTTGTGACCTGCGCAAATGTTATGGGCAATCTAAGTAATAGGAATATAGGACTTTCTTACGGGGTTGTTCCTAACATCGGCCTCAGTCAGCCGAGCTCTTATTGGCGCGAGTGCGGCGTCCATCTGTGGGTCGGGTGGGATGGGTCCACCGATCCCAAGGTGCTCAATGCCTTGAACGAATGGCTCGTCGGAGATTCTGTTGCCGTGGACGACATTCAGAAATTGATGGCGGAAGCGATATCCCTACACGAACAGCAGCGCCAGCAGCAAGAGCAGAAAGCTTCGGGCGTGAAACCGCAGCTATAAACGAGGAATTCAATTACTAGGAGGATCAGATGAAGCAGATCATCGTCGTTACGCGGGGACTGCAGATGACTGCGGCCACGATCGCCAAAATCGGCACAGAGCAAGGAGAACTCATGAGAAGTTTAGCTTTCTACGGTTCCATTTTATTTATTTTCGGGCTTTCATTAACTGCTTGTGGTAACGCAGGTAAAGATGTTCAAGGAACATGGGACATGAGTGTAATGGGCATAGATGCAGGTAAAATGATCTTTACCCCTGATTCAACCACGATATATCCGAGCGTAGGGGCGAGTATGCTTGGATCAAAGCAAGGCTCTTCAAAAGTTAAGTGGCAAAGAAGTGGAAATCAAATAACTGCCATTGATGAAGCAGGTCAAAAAATGACATTGACCGTTGTAGACCAGGATCATCTGAACTTTAAAACTGCTGATGGGGATGCGCTCCTTACGCGCGAAAAATAGGAGAGAGAAATACGGTCGGGAATCAAATTTTTTCGACGGCGCCGACCTCATTTCGATCGCTTGGGTTTTCGACAAGACCGACGATCAGCTCATCCGTAATGCCGACGAGCGATTATTTCAGGCCTGTGCAAGCGCCATTCTCTTAGGGGGAGGTAATTTTGATGGGGCTCAGGGTGGGGCTCAATTCGATGAACCAACTTCGCAACCACGTTTACTTGGTGGCAACGCTCATGTGGATCGGTGGCCCTCTTGCTCTTGGCAATGATAGCGCAGCGTCAAGCGCCGTTGGAGGGATTCAGTTGCGCCGTGAGGCGAACATATCCATGGAGAAGGAGCGCCTGACAATCGGCGAGTCCAAGGTAACGGTCGAATACGAATTCCTAAACGATACGGATAAGGACATCACGACCGAAGTGGCGTTTCCAATTCCACCTTACGGCAATAAAACTGATGATCCAGTCAATATTCCAGGTTTCAATGATTTTCGTCTGTGGGTGGATGGCAAGGAATTGAAGTACAACATTGACGTTCGGGCGCAACTGAATGGCAAGGATCACACGGATCTTCTCAAAGCCCTGAAAATAGATATTGCGTCATTCGGCGGAGACTATGCCTCCCAGGGGGATGCGCCAAAGGGTGACATCGCAAAGCTGTCTAAGAACCAAGTCCAAAAGCTCTCTGGTTTAGGCCTCAATGCGGCCGACAGCGCGCCGCGCTGGCAGGTTGTGAAGGCGTACTATTGGACACAGACGTTTCCCGCTCACAAGCTATTGCACGTTCGACATGAATACACGCCCAGCATTGGATTCGAGTTGATTAATCCAGAAGATTTGGCATCCAACAAGCCGCATCCTCATGACATGCTTAATGAGGGTGAGCACGCCTGCGTTGATCCATCGTTGCAAAGGAGCCTGGCAGATCAGGCAATCAGGAAGTACGTTCCAAGAGCGGTGCTGCTGCGGATTGGCTGGGTGGACTATATTTTGACAACGGCAAACTCCTGGAAGACTCCAATCAAAGATTTCACGCTAGTCATAGATCGCAGAAGAGGTCCCCGTGCCGCCGGAGTTGGAACACAATATGTCAGCTTATGCTGGGACGGACCGATCGATAAGCTGGATGCGGATCACTTGGGCGCTCACAAAACAAATTTTGTTCCCCAAAAGGAACTCAACGTGGCTTTCATATCCTTCTTAGGACCCCCGGACAAGTAACAACACGCTTGCCAGGTCCTGAGAAGTTTTTGTGCCGTACCGGTTATGGAGCGGTTGGGAGCTAAAACGGAGATACGGATCAACATAGAGAGGGAAGAAATGCCAATGCACATGTGGCGGCTGCGGATGATTGCGGTGACTGTCCTAGTCTTGATTGCTTCCGGATGCGGGAGGTCCCATCCGTTCATTGGCACGTGGAGACCACCATCGAGCCTCAATTGCGATTATCACCTCGCGAAAATTCAATTTACCGAAACAACCGTGACTGTGACGTTCCATGTAGGGTTCAACGGGGCACTAGATTCACGCACGACCGCGGTAACCTATAGCCGCGACGGAGAGTTTTACGTGGCCACCCCCACAGTGGCGAACAACCCGCCCGTTAAGTTCAGATTCAACAGCCCTAACATCGAATTAAACGGCGGTTGCGTTTTAGCTCCATCCAATTGATCGCTCCGGCCACGATTTGAGTCGGGGTGCGATCGGAGGTTTGTACTAGTTCTTTGAGTCGTGTTTATAAGTCTGTTTCGGAAAAAACCAGATTGTAAGGAGACAACAATGGCGATTGTTCTGTTGGACGGACAGGTCTCAGGTTTAGCCAGAGGATCGGAAACCTTCGGATCAGGGTCCGTGAGTGGTGGCAAAGGACGAATGATGGTTGTATCGAACCAAATGACATCATTCAGAATTGGTGGGAAACCTGCCAATCTCAAGACCAAGGAGTTGGTTGCGATTGCGGATGGTGACCGGGTAATTGCGGCAGGGAAGGATAAGCATGGTGTCTTGCAAGTTGATGCCATACACAACGTAACAGCGGGCAACCACTACTACCAGCCTGTAACGCTTATGTGGATTCTTGCGGCCGCCTCACTTGCCCTCGGAGTGCCGTTCTCATTCATTCTCATCGGGCTGCCGATTGTCGGTCTAGGGGTCTGGAATATCATAATGGCACTGCGCGTCGGCAAGAGCATCAAGATGCTGAAGGAGGCTGTCGTCCACATCTGAGAGCTTGATA
Source organism: uncultured Gammaproteobacteria bacterium (assembly GCA_963784105.1). GTDB lineage: Bacteria > Pseudomonadota > Gammaproteobacteria > Steroidobacterales > Steroidobacteraceae > Bog-1198. Next base: position 461 of record CAWAQE010000001.1, on the reverse strand, counting down.
TACGGTTCTGGTGCATCGAATACCTGGTCCTCGCGCAGCTGATAGAGGATGCGCCAGGAATAGGCGGGAATCCCGCGCACCTGGGCGTGCATAGGTTCTCCTGCGCCGATTACCGTGCGGCTTGCCGTGACTCGGTATCGAGCATCTTGATGACAAAGCGCTGCTTGGCTCGCGGCAGCTGCTGGATGAGTTCGATCTGTGGTTGCAACTTCGGCGCAGGGCCCCGCTTTACTGGCTTTGCGCGGCAGTCGCTTCGATAATTCTAGCAGCATAGCGACGAACTCGGTTTTCAGCCGAGCCCGCCGAGCCTGTGCCAGGAACGTGACCAACTCAGATTGAATGTGCCAGGATTGTGCCTTGGTGTGCCTGGGAAGGGGTCGGCAAGACGCTGCAAGTGATTGATTTATAAACCCCTGGAACACCCGACAGCGGGCTGAAAATCCGCGTGTCGGGGGTTCAAT